>NZ_KB467824.1:0-775935 GCF_000344615.1 Janthinobacterium sp. CG3
AGCCAAAGCGCCGGCAACCTCGGCGTCGACGGCGCGCTGGCGATCGTCCAGGCCAGCGGCGACCTGGCGTTCTCGAACCTGAGCGCGGCCAGCGTGTCGCTGTTCGCCGAGGCCGGGCGCATCAGCCAGAGCGGTCCGGTGGTCAGCGCCAACCTGGTGGCGCGGGCGCAAAACGGCGTCGCGTTGAGCAACGCCGGCAACCGCGTCGGCGGCTTCAGCGCCAGCAACAGCGGCGCCGGCGGCATCGCGCTGACCAACGTCAGCAAGCCCGGCACGCTGGTGCTGGGTACCTTGAGCAGCGGCGCCGGCGACATCGTCATCGACAATACCGGTGGCATTGAAAGCCACGCCATCAACGCCAACGGCGGCAACGTCTCGCTGACGGCGCACAGCCCGATCCAGGTCGAGGGCGCCATCAGCGGCGCCGACATCGACCTGTCGGCCAGCACCGACATCGTGCTCGGCGACGGCGCCCGGCTGGCCGCGCTGAGCGACGTCAGCATGAGCGCCGGCACCGGCATTGCGCTGCAGGGCGCGGCGCGCGTGAACGCCGGCGGCAATATCGCCCTGGCGGCCGGCACCGGCGTCACGCTGGACGGCACGTCCAGTCTGACGGCGAGCGCCGGCAGCATCCATATCGCCACCGCCAGCGGCAGCATCGTCGCCGGCGGCGGCGCCAGCATCAGCGGCGCCTCGGTGCTGCTGTCGGCGCCGCAAGGCGCGGTGGTGGCGCCCGGCTCGGTCTTCGCCGGCGGCGCGGTGCCGGTGGTGGAAAGCGGCACCGGCGCGACGCCGGTGCAGGTCGCGCCGTTGACGCAGGCGCTGAACACGACCATCAACCTGATCAACACCAGCTCGTCCGGCGGGCTGGACCCGGCGCCGGCGCAGATGCCGCCGCTGGGAACGGTGGCGTCGGAACCGGAGTCGGCCAACGACAAGGGCGGCGTGGCGAGGGTGATCGACGACGCGAGATCAACAAGCAATGAACAGGGAGTGGAAAAAAATGATGGCATCAAGAAGACATTCTGCAATTAAGGCATGGCTGGCGCTGCTGTGCCGCGCCGCATTTGCGACGCAGCATCGCGGCGATTGTCGTCATATTTATTCAACGAATCCGTGATTCAGGACGCTAGTACTTGACGTTCTCGGGTGGGCACAAGAATGTGTCCACCCTTTTACCTGCCGCATTACCTGCCGCATTACCTGCCGCATTCTCCCCCCCTTGAAAAATTCGCTTGACCTTCCCATCATTGGATAGTTGATCCTTGCCGTATCGCGCACCATAAGGATACGTTGCCATGAACCAGCCCGCCCCCGATTTCACCGCCCCCGCCCATGCGCAAACGCTGGGCATTGTTGGCATGAGCTGCGCGTCCTGCGTCGCCCGCCTGGAAAAAGCCCTGACCGCAGTGCCGGGCGTGCGCCACGCCAGCGTCAACCTAGCCAGCGAAACGGCGCGGGTCGAGTCGGACGCGCCGTTGGCGCTGGAGAGCTTGCGCCAGGCCGTCGACAAGGCCGGCTACCAGCTGGCGCAGCGCGAGGTCGCGCTCGACATCGAGGGCATGACTTGCGCGTCTTGCGTGGGCCGGGTCGAAAGGGTGCTGCGCAAGGTGCCGGGCGTGCTCGCCGCCAGCGTCAACCTGGCCACCGAAAGCGCGCGCGTGACGCTGACCGGCGACGCCGGCATCGACGCGCTGATCGGCGCGGTGGAAAAAGCCGGCTACCACGCCGCGGCGCCGGCGGCACCCGGCGGCGCTGTCGCCACCGCCGCCGCCAAGCCGGGTCTGGGCGACGGCGCCAAAGTGCTGCTGGCGGCGCTGCTGTCGCTGCCGCTGCTGGCGCCGATGCTGCTGGAGTGGACGGGCCGCCACCTGATGCTGCCGGCCGCGGCGCAATTCCTGCTGGCCACGCCGGTGCAATTCTGGCTCGGCGCGCGCTTTTACCGGGCCGGCTGGAAGGCGCTGCTGGCGCGTAGCGGCAATATGGATTTGCTGGTGGCGCTGGGCACCAGCGCGGCCTACGGCCTGAGCCTGTACCAATGGCTGCTGGCCGGGGGCGGCGGCCACGCGCTGTATTTCGAAGCGGCGGCCGTGGTCATCACGCTGGTGTTGCTGGGCAAATGGCTGGAGGCGCGCGCCAAGCGCCAGACCACGGCGGCGATCCGCGCGTTGCAGCTGCTGCGCCCGGAAACGGCGCGGGTGCGCCGCGGCGGCCAGGACGTCGACGTGGCGGCGGCCCAGGTCAAGGTCGGCGAGCTGGTGGTGATCCGCCCCGGCGAGCGCGTCGCCGTCGACGGCGTCGTCGTCGAGGGTGCCAGCGCGGTCAACGAAGCGCTGATCACCGGCGAAAGCCTGCCGGTCGACAAACACGCCGGCGACCGGGTCACCGGCGGCGCCATCAACGCCGACGGCCTGCTGCTGGTGCGCACCACGGCGGTCGGCGCCGAAACCACGCTGGCGCGCATCATCCGCCTGGTCGAGGACGCGCAGGCGGTGAAAGCGCCGATCCAGCGCCTGGTCGACCGCGTCAGCGCGGTGTTCGTGCCGGTGGTGCTGCTGCTGGCCCTGCTGACCCTGGCCGGCTGGTGGTTCGCCACCGGCGCGCCGGAGCGCGCCATCATCAACGCCGTCGCCGTGCTGGTGATCGCCTGTCCGTGCGCGCTGGGGCTGGCCACGCCGACGGCGATCATGGCCGGCACCGGCGCGGCGGCGCGCTACGGCATCCTGATCAAGGACGCCGAGGCGCTCGAAGTGGCGCACGGCGTCACCACCGTGGTGTTCGACAAGACCGGCACGCTGACCGAGGGCCGGCCGGCGCTGGCGCATCTGGTGGCGCACGGCGTCGACGAAGACCGGCTGCTGCAACTGGCCGCCGCGATCCAGAACGGCAGCGAGCACAGCCTGGCGCGCGCGGTGCTCGACGCCGCCGCCGCGCGCGCGCTGGCGCCGCTGCCGGCGACGGCGCTGGCGGCGCTGCCCGGGCGCGGCCTGACGGCCAGCGTCGACGGCCTGGCGCTGAAACTGGGCAGCGCCCGCCTGATGCGCGAGCAGGGCGTCGACCTGGCGCCGCTGGCCGCGCGCGCCGCCGAACTGGAGGACGGCGGCCACACCATCTCGTGGCTGGCCGTGGGCGCGCCGCAGCCGCAACTGCTGGGCCTGTTCGCCTTCAGCGACCGCGTCAAACCGGGCGCGCGCGCCGCCGTCGCGCGCCTGCACGCGCTGGGCCTGCGCACGCTGATGCTCACCGGCGACAACCAGGGCAGCGCCGACGCCGTCGGCGGCCTGCTGGGCATAGGCGAAGTCGCCGCGAAAATGCTGCCTGCCGACAAAACGGCTACAATCGAAGCCTTGAAACGGGCCGGCGAACGGGTCGCGATGGTCGGCGACGGCATCAACGACGCGCCGGCGCTGGCGGCGGCCGACGTCGGCATCGCCATGTCGACCGGCACCGACGTCGCCATGCACGCCGCCGGCATCACCCTGATGCGCGGCGACCCGGCGTTGGTGGCGGACGCCATCGACATCGCGCGGCGCAGCTACAACAAAATACGTCAAAACCTGTTTTGGGCCTTTATCTACAACCTGGTCGGCATCCCGCTGGCGGCGTTCGGGTTGCTCAACCCGATGCTGGCCGGCGCGGCGATGGCCTTCAGTTCGGTGAGCGTGATCGGCAACGCGCTGCTGCTGCGGCGCTGGCGTCCGGGCGGCGCCATGCAAGGGAGAAAACAATGAACATAGGACAAGCGGCAAAAGAAAGCGGCATCACGGCCAAAATGATACGCTACTACGAAAGCATCGCGCTGCTCAAAGCGAGCGCGCGCAGCGAGGCCGGCTACCGCACCTACACCGACGGCGACCTGCACGCGCTGCGCTTCATCAAACGGGCGCGCACGCTGGGCTTCGCGCTCGAACAGATCCGCGACCTGCTATCGCTGTGGCAAAACGACGGCCGCGCCAGCGCCGACGTCAAACGCATCGCGCTGGCGCACGTTGCCGAGCTGGACGGGCGCATCGCCGAACTGACCGCGATGCGCTGCACCCTGAGCGAGCTGGCGGGCGACTGCCAAGGCAACGACCAGCCCGACTGCCCGATCCTGCACAACCTGTCCAGCATGAACGACCGGACGACGCCGGTCCGACGTTAAACATATCAGATGCATCTACATTTATTGTAACGATAAGGACAATATACTATTATATGTAGATGAACTCACCTACACCACGGTGGCTGCTTCTTGTGATCAGCCTGCCATCGACCAGTGCCACGGCGCGCATGCGTATCTGGCGCGCGCTGAAGGCACTTGGCTGCGGCGCCTTGCGCGACGGCGCCTACCTCCTTCCCTATACGCCGGAAACGCAGCAGGCGCTGCAGCAGCTCGCCGATGAAACCGTCCGCGAGGGCGGCAGCGCATGGCTGTTGACGGCGCATGCGCAATCGGACGCCGACAGCGAGGCCTACCGCGCATTGTTCGACCGAGGCGGCGTTTACAACGAATGGCTCAAGGAAGTCTCGGCCGGTCGGTCCAGGCTGGCCAGCATGGCGCCGCCGGCCATCACAAAACTGATGCGCAAGCTGCGGCGCGACTACGACATAGTGCGCGCCATCGACTATTTTCCGAATGACGCGGGTGCCCAGGCGGAAGCGGCGTGGATGGATTTCGTCAGCGCCGCCGACAGCATCCTGTCGCCGGACGAGCCGCAGCCGGTGCGCGCCGGGATTGCGCGCCTCGATATCGACGCCTATCAAGGACGCACATGGGCCACGCGTAGACGGCTGTGGGTCGACCGCGTCGCCAGCGCCTGGCTGATCCGGCGCTTCATCGACCGGCAGGCGCGCTTCTTGTGGCTCGACGCGCCCGCGCATTGCCCGGCCGACGCGCTCGGCTTCGACTTCGACGGCGCCGCCTTTACCCACATCGGCGACAAGGTCAGTTTCGAGGTATTGCTCGGCAGTTTCGGGCTCGACCAAGATCGCGCCTTGGTACGGCTTGGCGCCCTGGTGCATACACTGGACGTCGGCGACGGCTTCGTGCCGGAGGCGAGCGGTTTCGAGGCGATGCTGGCCGGCGCGCGACAGCGTACTACAAGCGACGACCAACTATTGGCCGAAGTCGGCGTCGTGCTCGACTCCCTGTACGCCCACTTTTCCAGCGACCATCCACAGACGCAAGGACAGGCATGAACACCACCGAATCGACTGCGGCAAGCCCGTCCTATACTCTGTGGCAGATGGTGTTGTACATGTTGCGCCTGGGGACGTTCGGCTTCGGCGGGCCGGTTGCACTGGTCGGCTATATGCAGCGCGACCTGGTCGAGGAACGAGCTTGGATCACGGCAGCCGACTACAAGGAAGGCCTGGCGCTTGCGCAGCTCGCGCCGGGGCCGCTGGCGGCGCAACTGGGTATTTATATGGGCTACGTGCACTACCGTATCCTTGGGGCGACGCTGGCCGGCCTCGCTTTCGTGATACCGTCTTTCTTGATGGTGGTCGCGCTTGGCTGGGCTTATACGCGCTTCGGCGGGCTGTCTTGGATGCAGGCCGTCTTTTACGGCGTCGGCTCCGCCGTCGTCGGCATCATCGCGATGAGCGCAAGAAAGCTGGCGGCCAAGAGCATTGGCAAGGACAAGCTGCTGTGGGCCATCTTCCTGCTGCTCGCCATAGTCACGGTCGTCACCGAATCCGAGGTGGCTTCCTTGTTCATCGCCGCCGGCATCCTGGTCTGGCTGCTGCGCGCGCCGCCGGCATGGCTCCGCAAAGGAAAGCTGAACGCGGTGGCGCTGATGCAACTGCCGCTGGCGGGCGGCCTGCACGGTGCCGTGGATGCGTCGCTGCTGACGACGGTCGGCATCTTCTTTGCCAAGGCCGGCGCCTTCGTGTTCGGCTCCGGTCTGGCGATCGTGCCGTTCCTGTATGGCGGCGTGGTCACGGAACATCACTGGCTCACGGACAAGCAATTTGTCGACGCGGTGGCGGTCGCCATGATCACGCCGGGCCCGGTGGTCATCACCGTCGGTTTCATCGGCTACCTGATAGCCGGATTGCCGGGCGCCTGCGTTGCCGCGCTGGCCACCTTCATTCCCTGTTACTTGTTCACCATCATTCCGGCGCCGTACTTCAAAAAGTATGGCAAGGTTCCCGGCGTCGTCGCTTTCGTTGACGGCATCACGGCAGCGGCCATCGGCGCGATCACCGGCTCCGTCATCGTCATCGCCAAGCGCTCGATTGTCGATATGCCCTCGGTGCTGATCGCTGCGGCCACGATCCTGCTGTTGTGGAAATTCAAAAAGCTGCAAGAGCCATTTGTGGTCGCCGGCGCCGCGGCGATCGGACTCGTCATTTTCCCGCTGATGCATTGAATCGCCATGGACCCATTGTTACCCATCGGAATGGCGTTTTTCATTCCGTTGGAACACAAACCGCCACATCGAGACCTGGCCCCAGGGGCTGTCGCGTTGCGTTAGCGGATGAACATCCAGACGGTGAGGAGGGCGCCGATGAGGACGACGAAGCCGCGCATGATGCGCTCGGGCAGGCGGTGGATCAGCCAGGCGCCGCAGACGCCGCCGGCGATGCCGCCGCTGGCCAGCGCGAACGCCGCCGGCCAGCTGATCATGTCGGAAAACGCGAAGATCAGCGTGGCGGCGGCGTTCATCGCCATCGCCAGCATGTTTTTGGTCGCCGTCGCGGCCCGCACTTGCATGCCGGCGATGGTCAGCGCCGCCAGCATCAGGAAGCCGATGCCGCCGCCGAAGTAGCCGCCGTAGACGGCGATGCAGCTTTGTACGCCGATCAGCACCGGCAGCGGCATGCTGCCGGCCGCGTGCAGCGGTTTGCGGCGCAACGTGCCCCAGGCGAATACGCTGGTGGCGAACAGCACCAGCCACGGCACGATGCGGGCGAAGAAGGTCGCCGGCGTGCTCAGCAGCAGCAGCGCGCCAAGGATGCCGCCCGCCACGCTGATCAGGAACATGTTGCGAAAGCTTAGCGGGCCGACGTCGTCGACCAGTTTGCGCCCGGCCACCGCCGACGTGGTCTGGCTCGGGAACATCGCCACCGTCGAGGTGATGTTGGCCGCCAGCGGGTTCAGCCCCGCCAGCAACAGCGCCGGGAAGGTGATGAAGGAGCCGCCGCCGGCCAGCGCGTTTTGCACCCCGGCGACGAAGCCGGCCGCGGCGATGAGGAGGACGACGTGGAGTTCAAGCGGGGGAATCGGGGTCATGGGGTGGCTGCGGGCAATGTTGCATAGTGGGAAGGTCGATATCGATTATAACCGTGCCGGCGCGGCGGCCGCGGCCGGCCCCGCGCTTTGTCGCTTTTGCGATAAACGCTGGCCGCCGCCGGGTTATGATTGTCGCTAGAATTCAATTCTGACAACCATGCCGGAGGCGCGATGCGTTACGAACTGTATTACTGGCCGACCATCCAGGGCCGCGGCGAATTCGTCCGGCTGGCGCTGGAAGAGGCCGGCGCCGACTACGTCGACGTCGCGCGCATGCCGGCTCGCAAGGGTATGGGCATGCCGGCGCTGCTGGCCTGCCTCGACGGCGGCGCCGGCGGCCAGCCGGCGTTCGCGCCGCCGCTATTGAAGGCGGGCGAAGCCTTGATTGGCCAGACCGCCAACATTTTGCTGTTCCTCGGCCCGCGCCTGGGCCTGGCGCCGCGCGCCGAGGCGGGCCGGCTGTGGGCGCACCAGTTGCAACTGACCATTGCCGATTTGCTGGGCGAGGTGCATGATACGCACCACCCGGTGTCGGTCAACCTGTATTACGCGGACCAGAAGAAGGAGGCGCGGCGGCGCGCCGGCGAGTTCACCGGGCAGCGGCTGGCCAAGTTCCTCGATTATTTCGAACTGGTGCTGGCCAACAACCCGCGCCGCGGCGGTTTTCTCGTCGGTGCCAGGCTGAGCTATGTCGACTTGTCGATGTTCCAGATGATCGCCGGCTTGCGCTACGCCTTTCCGAAGGCGATGGCGCGGCTGGAACGCGATTATCCCGGGCTGGTCGGCTTGCACGAGCGGGTGGCGCGGCGTCCGAATATTGCCGCCTACCTGGCGTCGAAGCGGCGCCTGCCGTTCAACGACGAAGACATTTTCCGGCGCTATCCCGAGCTTGACCACTAGCGGGTCGCTGGGCGGCGCCATTTTTCATGTAAGGATATCGAATTGAGTATTGCCTCATCTATGCAGCGGAAAATCGTCGCCGCCCGCCTGGCCGGCTTCGCCTGCTTCGCCGTCTATCTGGTCGGCCTGTTCTTGCCGAAAGCCTACGCCCAGGCGCTGATGCTGTTTCCCTTCGCCGGCGTGGTCGCCAGCACCGCTTACATCCACTTCACCGCGAAGTGTCCGAAGTGCAAGGTCAAGCTGCCGCAGCAGCGCTTCGGCCTCGGCCTGGCCGACAAGCTGCGCGCCTGCCCCGGTTGCGGCCTGGACCTCACAAGCGCTGCGCCGCCGCCGGCCAAGTAGGCCGGCCGGCGCTCACACGCCGAACGGATAGGTTTCCGGCACCTCTTCCCGGGCGCTCCAGTGCGGCGAGAATTCCAGCGGCCGCAGCGCGCTGCTGTGGTCGATGTGGATCACCGCGTCGAACTGCTGCGCCAGGTCGGCGTGGAAGTAGTGGCTGAGGCGCTCGTTGTCGGGCCGGTAGATGACGCCGATGGCGCGCTCCAGGTAGCGCATGCCGGCCGTGGCCAAGGCCTTGCGCCCGCGCAGCGGCAGCAGGAAATTGTGCAGCCCGGTGTCGTGCAGCAGGCGCTCGACGCTGTCCGGCAGCGACGGCAGCACCGACTTCAGTTCGGCGTGGCCGTCCCAGTCGCTGGCGGCGGTGACGCTGCCGGTGTGGGTGGTGAAGCCGAGCAGGAAGCAGTCGTCGGGGCCGTATTGCTGGCGCACCAGTTGACCCAGGTTGAGCTGCCCGCGCTGGCCCATTTCGGTGGCGCGGGCGTCGCCCAGGTGCGAATTGTGGGCCCACACGATGATCTTGGCCGGGCTGCCCTTGTGCCGGCTCAGGTGGGCGCGCAGCGCGTCCAGCGTGTCGGCCATGTGGCTGTCGCGCACGTTCCACGACTGGTCGCGGCTCTCGAACATGGCGCGGTAATAGTATTCGGCGTTTTTCACCACGCGCGCGTTCTGCAGTGCGTAAAACAGCGTGTCGGGCACGCTGCCGTCGTCCTGCGACAAGTGGCCGGCGGCCTGTTCCGCCATGTCCAGCAACTGTTCCAGAACTTCCTCCTGGCAGCTTTTGCGCAGGCCGAAACGGGCCGCGGCGGCGTAGTGCTGCGGGTCCTGCGCCAAGTGGTCGAAGCAGTTGTAGCGCTCGCGCGCGCGCCGCGCCGCGCCCGGGTCGGACTGGTCGAGGTAGCGGATGACCGCGTGCGCCGACTTGCGCAGGCTGTACAGGTCCAGCCCGTACCAGCCGATGCGGCATTCCGGCGCCGCCACCTGGGCGTTGTGCAGGCGCAGCCAGGACAGGAATTCGATGACTTCGACGTTGCGCCACATCCATTGCGGAAAGCGCTGGAAGCCGCCCAGCGCCTGGTCGGCGCTGCGTTCGCTGCTGGCCAGTTGGGCGTAGCGGCTCGCTTGCAGCGCGTCGGGCCAGTCGGCTTCGACGGCGATCGCGTCGAAACCTTTTTCGACGATTAACTGGTGGCTGATGGCCGAACGCCAGCGGTAGAAATCCTGGGTGCCGTGGCTGGCCTCGCCCAGCAGCACGACGCCGGCGTCGCCGATCAGTTCCAGCAAAGGCTCGGCGTTGAAGTCGGCGGCGAGGGGAAGCGCTTCCTTGCGAAGCGCTTGAATGATAGATGGCTCGGACATGGCGGCCGCTCCCGGTAAAACACATAGTCGGTGTTAGACCGGCGCGGCGCGGCGCGGTTCCTTGGGCCGGGCAGGGCGGCGCGCCCGGCCCGGCGCGACCGGCTCAGTGCGCGGCGGCGACCGGGTAGCCGGCTTCTTCGATAGCGCCGCGCACGCGCGCCAGCGCGACGTCGGTGTGCACCGTGACGGTTTTGGCGGCCAGGTCGACCTGCACCTGCGCCTGCGGGTCCAGCGCGCGCACGGCGGCCGTGACGGCGCCGACGCAGTGGCCGCAACTCATTTCTTCGACTTGTAACTCATACATGGCAAGGACTCCTGAAAATAGCATTGAAACGACAGTCTAGCGCTTCCCATCGTGGCAAGGTCAAGCGCGCGTTTCAGCTCAGGCAGTAGTCGACCGCGCGCAGCGGCGCTGGCAGCGCGCTCTCGCCCAGCGATTCGCGCAGGTTGATTTCGATGGTGCGGCACATGGCGTCGAGCGGCAGGTCGTTGCTGTCGAGGCCGAACGGTTCCTCGATCTCGTCGCCCAGCGCGTCCAGCCCGAAGAAGGTGTAGGCGACGATGCCGACCACGAAGGGCGTCATGAAGCCGAGCGCGTCCACCAGGCCGAAGGGCAGCAGGAAGCAATACAGGTAGGCGGTGCGGTGCAGCAGCAGCGAGTAGGAAAACGGGATTGGCGTGGTCTTGATGCGCTCGCAACCGACGGCCGCCGCCGCCATCTGCGACAGCGTGGCGTCGATCGCCGCGCCCAGGCAGCCGTCGAGGCGCTTTTCTTCCAGGCACAGGCGCAGGTCGCGGCCCATGTGCAGCATCAGGTAGTCCGGCACGTTGGCGCTGCCGCCGACGCCGCGCCACTCGTCCGGGCGCAGCAGCGCCTGCAGTTCCTCGTGCCGGCGCAGGTCGCGCAGGTGTTGGCGCAGCGCGTGGGCATAGGCGATGGCGCGGTAAATCATGCGCACGCGCACGTCGTCCAGGCCGAGCGCGGCGCTTGCCGGCGCGGCCGCGCCGATCAGGCTCTGGCACTGGCGCGACAGGCTGCGGCAGCGGTGCACCAGCTCGCCCCACAGCTTGCGGCCCTCCCAGTAACGGTCGTAGGCGGCGTTGTTGCGAAAGCCGAGGAAGATCGCCAGCGGCAGGCCGATCAGCGTGAACGGGATCGTCGTCAGCGTGACCTTCTGGTCGAACAGCACGCCGTGGCACAGCGTCACCAGGCTGGCGAAGAGGATGTTGACGAACAGCGTCAGGCGGATGCGCGGCAGCACCGAGCCGCGCAACACCAGGAACAGGCGCAGCCCGGACGGCCGCTCGCGCAGGATCACGCCGCCCCCCTGCGCCGCCGGGGCTGGCGCGCATGCGCCGCCGCGAAATAGGTGGGGGCGGACGGCGTTGCTGTGAAGCGCAACGCGCGCTGGAGCGGCCGCTGGAAGTCGATCTGCATGGGTGGGGTAGATGGGTTAAGTATAAGGGGCCGCGGGCGCGGCCAAAAAAACAGCTGGCGCCGCCGGTGCGCCCACGATAGGCGCAGCAATAGCCTTTCAGCGGCGACAGATGGCGTTGATAAACGGAAATGGCACCCAGTGCCATTTTCTTCATGATGTCGCGCGCGGTGCCGATGATCTTTCTCATACATTGTGTCGATAGGCGGGCGGGTGTTGTTGGATTGCGCCGCGCGGGGGATGATCATTGCATAATATTTGGAATCATTGCAAGATGTTGGCGTGACACTGGTTACCAACTGGTGCGCCGCGTTGCTCCGGGTAGGCGCCATCCATGCGCCCGCTGCAATGTTAAACGCACGCCTTTCGCTTACAACCAAGTCACCGACCATGTCCAATTTAGCCGCCAATCCGATACCGATACGTTATTCCAATTTGAACCACGCGCTGCGCATCCCCTTGGCCGCCGAAGTCCATTCGCGGCCCTTCCTGCGCCTGGAGGCCCCCGAGAGCATCAGCCACCTGGCCGTGTATTGCCGCGACGGCGCCGAGCCGCGCGGCGCCAACCTGGCCGGGCGCCAGACGATGCTGGCGGCGCTGTGCCTGCATTTCGGCGTGGCCGCGCCGCACGCCGACGCCAAATATTTTTACCACGACTTCGGCCGCTTCCGCCTGAAGTGGGAATGCCACACCGAATTCGCCACCTACACCTTCGCCGAGCCGCACCAGGGCAACATCGCGCTGGGCGAGGCGTTCGCGCGGGTGCCGCTGATGCACATTCCGCAGGACTGGCTGGCCAGCCTGCAGGGCAAGATCATGGTGGCCGCGCACGTCGTGCTCGACAAGAGCGCCACCCCGGCCGACGAATTCGCGCAAGACCTGCAGCGCGTCTTCGAGGGCCGCCTGCTGGTCGGCAGCCAGGTGTTGCAGGGCGGCGAGGTGTGGACCGACTTCCTGATCCAGTCGGACGGCTTCAGCCGCTTCGTCGTGCGCGACGCCGGTTTGCGCGAGCAGCAGGCCGGCAGCCTGGTGCAGCGCGTGCTGGAAATCGAAACCTACCGCATGATGGCGCTGCTCGGCCTGCCATACGCGCAAACCGCGGCGCCGGCCCTGAACGCGGTCGAGGAGGAGCTGGCGACGCTGACGGCGACCATGGTCGACATCGACGACACCAGCGCCAACACCTTCGCCGAGCGCTCGGCCCAGGACGCCGACCCGGAGCAGGCGCTGCTGGGCCACATCACGCGGCTGGCGGCGCGCGTCGAGAAGCTGTCGCTGGACAACAACTACCGCTTTTCGGCCTCGCAAGCCTACTTCCGCCTGGTCCACGCGCGCATCGAGGAATTGCGCGAGACGCGCATCGAGGGTATTCCGACGGTGGGCGAATTCATGGAACGGCGCCTGACGCCGGCGATGAACACCTGCGCCGCCATCGCCGGCCGGCAGGAAGCGCTGGCGCGGCGCATCGCCCACACCAATGACTTGCTGCGCACCCGCGTCGGCATCATCCAGGAGCACCAGAACCGGCGCATCCTGCAGTCGATGAACCGGCGCGCGGCGCAGCAGTTGCGTCTGCAACAAGCGGTCGAGGGGCTGTCGGTGGTGGCCATTTCCTACTACTCGGTGGGCTTGCTCAGCTACGCGGCGAAGGCGCTGAAGGCGGCCGGCGCGCCGATCAACACCGACGTCGCGACCGGGCTGATGGTGCCGCTGGTGGCGGCCGGGGTCTGGTTGGCGCTGCGCCGCCTGCACAAGAGCATGCACGCCGACTAGGGCGCGCCCCGCCGCAAAAGTCGCGGCGCGGTCGTGCCCGTGCTCATTCATGGCGCCGCTCTTGGATCAACTTGGGCACGGCGAACACGCCGTCGAGCGACAGCAGCTCGGCGCGGTGCAGTTCGGCCAGATGCGCCAGGATCACCTCGCCCTCCGGCTCCAGGTGGATTTCCACGCGGCGGCGGTCGCTGTCGCTGACTTGGCGCCGCACCAGGGCGCTCGCTTCGCAGCGCGACACCAGCGCCACCACGCCGTGCGGCTTGGCCTGCAGGCGCTCGGCCAGTTCGCCGACGGTGGCCCAGTCGCGGCCCGGGTAGCCCTTGATGTGCAGCATCAGCAGGTATTGCAGCGGCGTGATGCCCTCGGCCTGGACGGCGTTTTCGGAAAAGCGCTCGTAACGCCGCATCTGGTGGCGGAATTCCGACAAGGCGGAAAAATCCGCCTTGTCCAGCGGAGGGTAAAGCGCTTTCTTCATTGCCGTGCTCGCTTGGGTGGGGCGACAAATATATCACAATATGATGTATTGTGCCTGGACATGAAAAAAGCCAGCGACTGCGTGCAGCGGCTGGCTTGATCGACGCGGGACGCGCCCCGGGCACCCGCTCCGGCGTGCTTGCGCCGGATTACTTCGGCAGTACCACGATCGTGCTGCCGCCGGTGCCGGTCTTGCCGGTGTTACCCGTATTCCCCGTATTCCCCGTGTTGCCGGTGCGGCCAGTCGCGCCGGTGTCGCCGGTCATGCCATCGGCGCCGGTGCTGCCGGTGTTACCCGTGTTGCCTTGATTACCCTGGCTGCCGGTTTCGCCCGTTGCGCCGGTGTTGCCCTGGTTACCCGTATTGCCTTGCGCGCCCTGCGCGCCGGTGAAACCGGTGTTGCCGGTGTCGCCAGTGTTACCGGTGTTACCTTGGTTGCCCTGCGGACCCATTGGTCCTGTACAAGCGCTCAGGCCGATTGCCGCGAGCAGTACCAGTGCCGACATTGAATATTTTTTCATGATGTGTTCCTTGTAAGTTACGCGGCGGAGATTGCGGCCGGATGACCCACTATGCCGGCTTGTGCGTCGTGCATCTGTTCGCTAGCGCGCATAGCTGCAGCGTGCGCGCCGGCGCCGCCAACCCAAAAAAATGTAGCAATACTACAAAATATACGTCAATGATAGGCGAATACGCCAAAATTCCGTTGTTTTGTCTACTTAAAGCGCTTTGGATTTTTACTTTCATGCTACATTTACTTTGTTGTAAATTTCATGGGAAGTAGTTTGGATACCTGATCCTAGCCAAAAGGAGGTCGCCACCAGCCGACACAGCGCCGACAAACCGAGCAAAATTTCACCAAAAAAACAATTACGGAGATAGAAAATGCGAAAAGTTAAAGAGTTGAGCAAGCGTGCGGCCATGCTGCGCAATGCCGCCTTGGCGGCCTCCCTGTGCGTGGCGGCGGTCGCGCCGGCGCACGCCGAAGGCACGGCCTTCGTCCATCTGTTCGAATGGAAATGGAACGACATCGCCGCCGAGTGTGAATCCTTCCTCGGCCCGAAGGGATACGACGCCGTGCAGATCTCGCCGCCCAACGAACACGTCAATTTCCATACGTGGTGGGCGCGCTACCAGCCCGTATCGTTCACCAACCTCACCAGCCGCAGCGGCACCGAGGCGGAACTCCACAGCATGATCCAGCGCTGCCACGCGAAAGGCGTGAAAATCATCGCCGACGTGGTCTTGAACAACTGGGCCAACAACCTCGACGGCGGCAACACCGGCTCGGGCGGTAGTACCTGGACGCCGCGCAACTACCCGGGCCTGTCGCCGCGGGACTTCCACCAACCGTCTTGTACGATTTCCTACGGCAACGCCAATTCGGTCTGGGACTGCGAACTCTACAATATGCCCGACCTGAACACCGGCGCCGCCTATCCGCAACAGTACGCTGCCACCTACATGAAAAAGCTCAAGGCGATGGGCGTGGACGGCTTCCGCATCGATGCCGGCAAGCACATCCGGCCGAGCGAGCTGGGCGCGATCCTGGCGCAGGCGGGCAATCCGTGGAACTTTATCGAAGTGATCGGCGCGGGCGGCGAGGCGGCGGAGATTCAACCCGGCAAATACACGCAGTACGGGCTGGTGACCGAGTTTGCCTTCGGCCCGGCGGTGGCGAGCAACTTCAAGGGCCAGATCAAGAACCTGAAGACGCTCGGCAGCGGCTGGGGCTTGCTCAATTCGGCCAACGCGGTGTCGTTCATCGACAACCACGACCGCGAGCGCGGCCACGGCGGCGGCGGCAACTTCACCTACAAGGACGGCGCCCGCTACAACCTGGCCAATGTCTACATGCTGGCCTTCCCCTACGGTTATCCGAGTGTAATGTCGGGCTATAACTTCACCGACACCGACGCCGGTCCGCCCGGCGCCGGCGGTTGCGCCAACAGCGCCTGGACCTGCCAACACCGTTGGGCCAACATCGCCAACATGGTGGGGTTCCGCAACTATACCAAGGGCGCCTGGACGGTCGACCGCTGGTGGGACAACGGCAACAACCAGATCGCCTTCGGGCGTGGCAGCGCCGGTTTCGTCGTCATCAACAACGAGTCGACCGGCCTGTACCAAACCCTGCAAACCGGCATGCCGGCCGGCGACTATTGCAACATCCTGGCCGGCGCCGAGGCCTGCAGCGGATCGATGGTCCGCGTCGACGGCAACGGTTACGCCACCTTCTCGGTCGGGGCGATGGCGGCCGCGGCGATCCACGGCGGCGCCAAGGGCGGCGCTTGCGCGGGCTGCTTTAAACAGGTGTTTCCAAGCTTGAACCTGCGCGGCACGCCGAACGGCTGGGCCAGCCTGCCGATGGCGCTGGTGGCCGACAACACCTGGGAGGCCAGCGTCAACTTCGACGGCCAGGCCCAGCAGCGTTTCAAGTTCGACGTCAGCGGCAATTGGTCGGTGAATTACGGCGACAACGGCAACGACGGCGTGCTGGACCAGACCGGCGCCGATATTGCCACCGCCGTGGTCGGCCAGTACCAGGTCCGCGTCAACGACCAAACGCTGGCGTACACCCTGACCAGGCTGGCCGGCACGGCCAAGCGCTAAGCGGGCCGCCAAGCATGCGCCGGGCGCAACCCGACTGGCGTCGGCGGCGGCGCGGCGCCGGATGACGCTTTGCTCGTCCGACCTACGGAAGCTTCACTAGCGGTATTAAAAAAAGCCCCGCGTGCGGGGCAGGCGGGGCTTTCGGATGATGCGGCGGGCCGTTGCCGGCCGCGCGTCGCGGTATTTACGCAGTTGTTACAGCACTTCGCTGGCGTGGTCGGCCAGGCGCGAACGCTCGCCGCGCGCCAGCGTCACGTGGCCGCTGTGCGCCCAGCCCTTGAAACGGTCGACCACGTAGGTCAGGCCGCTTGAGCCTTCGGTCAGGTACGGCGTGTCGATCTGCGCGATGTTGCCCAGGCACAGGATCTTGGTGCCCGGACCGGCGCGCGTGACCAGGGTCTTGACCTGCTTCGGCGTCAAGTTCTGCGCCTCGTCGATGATCAGGAACTTGTTGACGAAGGTGCGGCCGCGCATGAAGTTGAGCGATTTGATCTTGATGCGCGAGCGGATCAAGTCTTGCGTTGCCGCGCGACCCCATTCGCCACCGTCCGAATCGGACTTGTTGAGCACTTCGAGGTTGTCGTCGAAGGCGCCCATCCACGGCGACATCTTCTCTTCCTCGGTGCCCGGCAGGAAACCGATGTCCTCGCCGACCGGCACCGTGACGCGGGTCACGATGATTTCGTTATAGAGCTTGGTTTCCAGCACCTGCGCCAGGCCGGCGGCGAGCGCCAGCAGGGTCTTGCCGGTGCCGGCCTGGCCGAGCAGGGTGACGAAGTCGCATTCCGGATTCATCAACAGGTTCAGCGCGAAGTTTTGCTCGCGGTTGCGCGCCGTCACGCCCCAGACGTTGTTCTTGCTATGGCTGAAGTCGCGCAGCGTTTGCAGCACGGCGGTCTTGCCGGTGATCTGCTTCACCTGGCCGTAGAACGGCGCCTCGCCGTTTTTCGGCTCCAGGTAGACGAACTGGTTGACCAGCATCGACGGCACGAACGGGCCGGTGACGCGGTAGAAGGTCGCGCTGGTGCCACCCTTGTTCTCCTGCCACGACTCCATGTCCTTGCCGTGCTTGTTCCAGAAGTCGTCCGGCAGCTGGACGATACCCGAATACAGCAGGTCGGTATCTTCCATCACATGGTCGTTGAAGTAGTCCTCGGCCGGCAGGCCCAGCGCGCGCGCCTTGATGCGCATGTTGATGTCTTTCGACACCAGCACCACCGGCCGCTCCGGCTGCTCCGATTCGAGCGAGCGGACCACCGCCAGGATCTGGTTGTCGGCCTTGCCGACGGGCAGGCCCATCGGCAGGTCGGCGCTCTGCAGGCGGGTCTGGAAGAACAGGCGGCCCTTGGCTTCCTTGTTGCCCAGCTTCGACAGCGGGATGCCCTTTTCGATGGCCTCGTCGTCGGTGCTGCCGACCAGCGCGTCGAGCGTGCGCGAGACTTGGCGGGCGTTGCGCGCCACCTCGGTCATGCCCTTCTTGTGGTCGTCAAGCTCTTCCAGCGTCATCATCGGCAGGTAGACGTCGTGTTCCTCGAAGCGGAACAGCGACGACGGGTCGTGCATCAGCACGTTGGTGTCGAGCACGAACAGCTTGGTCACGCCGGTCTGGTCGGCGGCGCGGCTGGCCGAGGACTTGATCGGCACCTCGACCGGCTTGTGCTGGGCCGGATGCGGCTTCTCGACCGGGGTGATCGGCGTCACCTTGGCCTTGGCAACGGCTGCCTTGGCCTTGACCGCCGGGGCGGCCGGGGCCGGGGCCGGCGCCGCGACCGGCTGGAGCAGCGGCGGCGCGACCGGCGCGGCCGGTTTCGCCACCATCAGCGCGGCCACTTGCTTGATCTTGGTGGCGGCGTTGCGCTTCGGCGCGGCCGGCGCGGCCGCCACCGGCGCTGGCGCCGGCACCGCTTTTGGCTTGGCGACGGGCGCGGCCTTAGGCTGGGCCACGGCTTGCACCGCGGCCTTGCGGGCCGTGGCCGCGGCCGGGGCGACAGCCACGGGTTTGGCGCGGCCAACCGAGGAGTAATCTTCCGCCAGCAGTATGGTGGCGGGCTTGCTAGGTAATTTTGGCAGTGGCATCAGGATCTCAATCAAAAAATTTCTGGAATGGTCCGCCCACGGGCAGCCCGGTTGCTGCGGCCGCGCACATGGGTTGGATGCGATGGATAATGGGGTTATAGAACTGCCTGCAGGCCTTGGTCTGGCCCTGTGCGGATACCGAGAGGGGGCAGAATGCCCGCCTGATGGCGATGGAGAAGAACGCTCGTCGGTGACTCAAAATGGGCTGCTTAGGTCTTTGGTTTTGCTACGGTTGATCAACTTTCTGGAAGCCGGCAACGCGCACTATTTCTGACGCGCTACAAATTCCAGCACTTCGTCGACGTGACCTGCGACTTTCACGCCTCTCCATTCTTTCACCAAGTTGCCCTCAGCGTCAATGAGAAACGTGCTGCGTTCGACGCCACGTACTGTCTTACCATACATCTGTTTCATCTTCATGACGCCAAATTGCAGGCATACCGCCTCGTCCGTATCGGAGATCAGTTCGAACGGCAGTTCCAGCTTGGACTTGAAGCCCTCGTGCGAGCGCAGCGAATCGCGGCTGATGCCGTAAATCTCGACGCCGGCCTGCTGGAATTGCGGATGCAGGTCGCGGAAAGCCATGCTTTCCGTGGTGCAACCCGGAGTGTTGTCCTTCGGGTAGAAATACAGCACCGTGTACTTGGCCGGCCGGCCGGCCAGCTGGAAACGCTGGGCGCCGGTCATGGCGGCGGAAAAATCGGGTACTGCTGTTACGGATTGGCTATCAGCCACAGGTTCTCTCCTGAAAGGTGAACTTCCGCGCTGATGTCAAACCTGACAGCGCACTCAGGGTGCTCGGTGCTGCACTTTCCATACCGCTCACTACATGCCGCCGGCGCCGGCGCGTCGTCAACGCGCCTTGCCCTGCACGATCAATTGGCCCGAGCGTCCCGGCACTTCGCCCCAACTGAGCGGGCAGACCGGCAGCGCCTGGTCCTTCACTTTATCGTAATAATCGGCCATCGACGCCAGGCGGTAGCCCTGTTCCTTCCAACCGGACCAGCAGTTGTTCGAAAATGGGGGCGAGTTTTTGTCCTTCAAGCTCCGCGTGCAAGGTGTACACGTGGTCGCGCTCGGCGCCGGCCGTCAGCTTGAGCAGATGGGCGGCGATGTTGGCCGGCGTGATCGTCACGCCGTCGATGTCGCGGCCCAGCAACTCGTCGAGCGTCGGCAGCGTGGTCGGCAACTGCACGCACGCCAGCACCCGCCCGGCGTCGGCCAGGCGGTGCGGTCCGCTGGCGGCGTCGAGCAGGGCGCCGTCCTGGCGCAGCGGCGCGCGCCCGTCCGAGGCGTAGCGGTAGCCGGCGCTGTCGTGTTCGCCGAAGGCGGCGCCGTTCATTTGCCAGCCCGCCGCGCCGTGGGTCGCCGCCGCGGCGCCGAACACGGCGCCGTAGCGCGCCGCCGCCTTGCGCATCATGGCCAGCGTCCAGGCCGCGCCGCGCGCGGCGACGTCGTCCTGCCACAGCACGTGGTCCCAGGTGTGGATGCCGCATTCGAAGCCGGCGTCGCGCACCGCGCGCAGCTCGGCGGCGCATTGCTCGCCGATGTCCGGACCCGGCAGCAGCACGCCGTACAGCAGCGTCTTCAAGCCGTAGTGCTCAAGCACCGAGGTGCGCGCGACCTTGCCGAAAAAGCCGGGTTTGAAGGCGCGCTTCATGGCCCGGCCGGTGTGGTCCGGGCCGAGCGAAAACAGGAAGGTGGCGCCGGCGCGGTGCGCGCCCAGCATGCGCACCAGGTTCGGCACGCCCAGGCGGGTGCCGCGGTAGGTGTCGACGTCGATCTTCAGCGTCAGCAGCGGGCGTTGGTGGTGCGTCGTTTCAGTCAAACCATCAGTCCATCAGCGCTTTGGCTTGGCCCACCTGGCCGCGGTAGGCGTCGAAGATGTTGCGCAGCGAGTCGGCCATGTCGGTGCGCGGCGCCCAGCCCAGCTCCTCGCAGGTGTTGGTGATCTTCGGCACGCGGTTCTGCACGTCCTGGTAGCCGCTGCCGTAGTAGGCGCCGGCGGTGGTTTCGACGATTTGCACCTGTTTCGCGCTGTCGGCGTATTCCGGGTAGTCGGCCGCCAGCGTCAGCATCATGCCGGCCAGTTCGCGGATCGAGTAGTTGTTGCGCGGGTTGCCGATGTTGTAGATCTTGCCGCTGGCCACGCCGTCCTGGTTGGCGATGATGTGCATCAGCGCGTCGATGCCGTCGTCGATGTAGGTGAAGGCGCGCTTTTGCGAGCCGCCGTCGACCAGCGAGATGTTCTCGCCGCGCACGATGTGGCCGAAGAACTGGGTGACCACGCGCGACGAGCCTTCTTTCGCCGTGTGGATCGAGTCGAGTCCGGCGCCGATCCAGTTGAACGGGCGGAACAGCGTGAAGTTCAGGCCCTCCATGCCGTAACCCCAGATGACGCGGTCCATCAGCTGCTTGGCGTTCGAGTAGATCCAGCGCGGTTTGTTGATCGGGCCGCAGACCAGTTCCGAGTTCTCCGGGTCGAATTCCTCGTCGTGGCACATGCCATACACTTCCGAGGTCGACGGGAACACCAGGTGCTTGCCGTATTTGGCGGCCGAGCGCACGATCGGCAGGTTGGCCTCGAAGTCCAGCTCGAACACGCGCAGCGGCTGCTTGACGTAGGTCGACGGCGTGGCGATCGCCACCAGAGGCAGGATCACGTCGCATTTCTTGACGTGGTACTCGACCCATTCCTTGTTGATGGTGATGTCGCCCTCGAAGAAGTGGATGCGCGACTGGAAGTCGGGATTCTCGAGCAGTTCGCTGATGCGGTCCGACATCATGTCCATGCCGTAGACGTGCCAGTCGGTGGTTTCCAGGATGCGTTTCGACAGGTGGTGGCCGATGAAACCGTTGACGCCGAGGATGAGGACTTTTTTCATGGGATCTGCTCTTCTTAAATGTTCATTGCGCGCCGGCCGCGCCGTCCAGGGCCGCGCGCAGTTGCGCCGCCGTCACGGCAACGCCGCCGGTGTGGAGGGCGGAAATCGCCAGCATGCGGCCATCGCCGCACACGCCAAAGACGCGATTATCCACTACTGCCAAGCCTTGTTGCAAACTTCCGGCGGACAGCGGGCTCAAGCGGGCCTGTTGTATTGTATATATGACACCGTCGAGCTCGGTGAACGCGCCGGGGTAGGGCGGCGCCACCGCGCGGTGCAGGTTGTACACCGCCTGCGCCGGCTGGCGCCAGTCGATGCGGCCGTCCGCCGGCGTGCGCCCGCCGAAATAGCCGCCCAGCCGCAAGTCGTTCGGCAGCCGCGGCGCCGTGCCGGCCAGCAGCGCCGGCAACGCCGTCCACAGGGTTTGCTCGGCCGCCACGGTGACCTTGCCGAACACCTCGAAGGCGGTGTCGTCGGGCAGGATCGGCACCGCCGTCTGCGCCACGATGGCGCCGGCGTCCGGCTTGACCGTCATCTCGTGCAGCGTGGCGCCGGTGGCGTCGGCGCCGTGCAGCACCGCCCAGTTGACCGGCGCGCGGCCGCGGAACCGCGGCAGCAGCGAACCGTGCATATTGTAGGCCGGCGCCAGCGCCAGCAGCGCGGCCGGCAGCATGTGGCGGTAGTAAAAGCTGAACAGGAAGTCGGGAGCGGCCGCGGCCACCGCCGCCAGCAGCTCGGCCGAGTTGGCGTCGGCCGGGGTGAGGTGGGCGATGCCCTCGGCGCGGCACAGCGCCGCCACCGACTCGAACCAGATCGCCTCGGCCGGGTTGTCGTCGTGCGTGACGACCAGGCGCACGTCGACGCCGCCGGCCAGCAACACCTTCAGGCAGCGCACGCCGACGTTGTGGTAGGCGAACACCACCGCGCCCGGGGCGGC
This sequence comes from Janthinobacterium sp. CG3, assembly GCF_000344615.1. GTDB lineage: Bacteria > Pseudomonadota > Gammaproteobacteria > Burkholderiales > Burkholderiaceae_D > Janthinobacterium. The sequence goes on from NZ_KB467824.1 coordinate 22,009, forward strand.
GGCCATCAGCGCCCCACCTGGCGTTTTTCAACCGCGTCGCCGTCCCTGCCTTGGCTGGCGCGGCCCTGCTGCAGGATGGTTTGCACCACGTAGCGCGGGCGCGCGCGCACTTGCTGGAAGATGCGCCCGACGTATTCGCCGACCAGGCCGATGCCGAACAGGATCACGCCCATGAAGAAGAAGGCGATGGCGAACAGCGTGAAGACGCCCTCGGCCTCGGCGCCGAGCAGGAAGCGGCGCCCCAGCAGGAACACCACCAGCAGCGCCGAGCCGGCCGACAGCGCCATCCCCAGCATCGAGAAGATTTGCAGCGGAATCAGCGAAAAACCGGTGACCAGGTCGAAGTTCAGGCGGATCAGGCTGTACAGCGAATACTTCGACTCGCCGGCGGCGCGCTCCTCGTGCTCGACCGTGATCTCGGTCGGCTTGCGGGCGAAGGTGTAGGCCAGCGCCGGCACGAAGGTGTTGACCTCGGCGCACTGGTTGACCAGGTCGATGACGTTGCGCCCGTAGGCGCGCAGCATGTTGCCCTGGTCGGTGATGCGGATGTTGGTGATGCGTTCGCGCATGCGGTTCATCGCCTTCGAGGCGAGCGTGCGCCAGGCCGAGTCCTGCCGCTTGCGGCGGATCGAGCCGACGTAGTCGTAGCCTTCGCGCATTTTCGCCAGCAGGTTCTTGATTTCCTCGGGCGGGTTTTGCAGGTCGGCGTCGAGCGTGACCATGGTTTCGCCGCGCGAGGCCTCGAAGCCGGCCAGGATCGCCATGTGCTGGCCGTAGTTGCCGTTAAATAGCACCACGCGCGTGACGTCGGGGCGCTGGCGGAACTGCTCGGCCAGGATCGACACCGAGTTGTCGCGGCTGCCGTCGTTGACGAAGATGATCTCGTAGGCCACGCGCAGCGCGTCCAGCGCCGGGTACAGGCGGGCGAACAGCGCGGCCAGGCCGGCCTGCTCGTTGTAGATCGGAATGATGACGGAGAGTTCGGGTTTCATCGACTCGCCCTTCATTTGAGCAGCACCGACTTGACGGCGGCGACGGCGCGTTCGACGTCGGCCAACGTCATCGCGTAGAACATCGGCAGCGTCACGGTCAGGCGCCCGATACGCTCGGCGCACGGGAACATGCCCTCGCCGAAGCCGCGCGCGCGGTACATCGAAAACAGGTGGATCGGCGCGTAGTGGAAGCCGGTGCCGACGTTGTGCGCGGCGGCCATTTCGGTCATGAAGGCGGCGCGGCTGTCCGGGCCGTTGTCGGGCAGGATGATCTGGAACAGGTGCCAGTTGCTGTTCTCGAAGTCGGCCAGCGGCAGTTGCGCGCCGCTGGCGGCCTCGAAGCCGGCGCCGAACTGGTCGAAGTAGTGGCGCGCCAGCGCGCGCCGGTGCGCCGTGATGGCCTCGATGTTGGCCAGCTGGCCCAGGCCGATCGCGGCCATGATGTCGCTCATGTTGTATTTGCCGCCGAGCAGGTCGACGTCGATGCCGTCGACGCCGCTGCGGCTGACGCCCTGCAGGCGGTATTTCTCGGCCAGGCGGGCCTCATCGGCGTTGTTCAGCACCAGGCAGCCGCCCTCGCCGGTGGTGATGTTCTTGTTGGCCTGGAAGCTGAACGAGACCAGGTCGCCGAAGGCGCCGATGCGTTGGCCGTGCCAGCGCGTGCCGATCGCCTGGGCGGCGTCCTCGACCACGCGCAGCTTGTGCCTGGCGGCGATGGCGTACAGGCGCTCCATGTCGACCGGCAGGCCGGACAGGTGGACCGGTATGATGGCCCGGGTGCGCGCGGTGATGGCCGCCTCCAGCTTGTCGAGGTCGATGTTGCGGGTGGCCGGGTCGATGTCGGCGAAAACCGGGGTGGCGCCGACGGCGATGATGACGTTGGCGGTGGCGACCCAGGAAATCGGCGTGGTGATGACCTCGTCGCCGGGGCCGATGCCGGCGATGCGCAGCGCGATCTCCATGGTGCAGGTGCCGGAGTTGAAGGTGCGTACCGGCCGGCCGCCGAAATACTCGGACAGCTGGGCCTCGAACGCTTGCACCTTCGGCCCGCTGGTGATCCAGCCCGAACGCAGCACCTCGCCGACGGCGGCGATGGTGGCCTCGTCGATGCTGGGTTTGGAGAAAGGCAAAAAGGGTAGGGTAGCGGTCATGGGGTTCTCGGCGTTGTTCTGGGTGGTCCGCGCCGCGTCGGCGCGGACCGCGTGGCCCGGGCCGTGTCGGCCGGGGCGGGTCGGGTACATTTTAAAGCTTAATCGGATTGGCAGTGGAATTGCCTGCGCTATTCGTCGCGCCGGCCGGCGTCGGCGCGCCCTAGCGGTTGGCCACGACCATGCGCCGGCTGTCCTGCGCCACCACCCGCATCGGCACGCCGCGCAGGCGCAACTTGGCGTAATAGTCGGGGCGCAGGATGGCCAGGTCGCGCACGCCGGCCTGGGCGTCGGCGCGCCATTGCGCGACGAAGGCGTCGACGTCCCGCGCCAGCGCGGGCTGCTGGCGCAGGCCGAACTCGAACTCGTCGCTGTAGTCGACCAGCGTGACGGTGCGGCCCAGGTAGAACGTCAGCGCTTGCTCGTAGGTGCCAACCGAGTAGATCGTCGTCGCCGGCCCGAGTTCCGCCCTGATCTGCGGCAACAGCGCGACGCCGGCGCGCAAGCGGCCGTAGGGCTCGAAGCCGGCGAGTATCAAATGCGTCGCCAGGAAGCCGGCGCAAGCGAGCGTCAGCACCGTCACGTCGCGCCGCACCTGGCGCGCGCGCAGCAGCGCCAGCGCGCCGCCGGCCAGCAAGACGAAGGCGGCCGCCAGCAACCACGGCTCGTAAGCCTTGAGCGGCAGCAATTCGGCGGGCGGGCGCTGCGAACCCTGTATCGCCAGCGGCACCGCCACCAGCGCGGCCGCGCCGAGCAGCGCCACCAGCGCGGCGCACAGCATGTGGCCGCGCCGCGACGCCGTCTCCAGCTGCAGCGCGATCAGCAGCGCCAGCGCCGGGAAGACCGGCACGATGTAGCCGGGCAGTTTGGAACTCGAGCAGCTGAAGAAGACAACGATGAAGGCGGCCCACACCAGTAGCAGCAACTTGGGTTGGAACGCGCCCGGCGCGCGGCGCAGCGCCGCGGCCAGGCTGTGCGGCAGCAGGGTCAGCCACGGCATCACGCCGACCAGCAGCAGCGGCACGAAGTAGTACCAGGCGCCTTCGCGGTGGTGGGTCTTGAGCAGGAAGCGCTCGACGTGCTCGTGGATGAAAAAGAAGTGCGGCTGTTCCGGGTTGTTCAGCGCCACCAGCACGAACCACGGCGCGGCGATGGCGAAAAACAGCAGGGCGCCCTTGGCCAGGTGCAGGCGGCCCCAGATGGCCCAGTCGCGCGCGGCCAGCGTGTACAGCACCAGCACCGCGCCCGGCAGCACCAGGCCGATCAAACCCTTGCTCAGCACCGCCAGCGCCATGCCGGCCCAGCAGGCCAGCATCCAGTTGCGCCGCCCGGCGGCGCCGGCGCCGTCGCGCTGGGCCAGCAGCAGGCCGGCCAGGCTCAGCGTCATCATCGCCGCCAGGCCCATGTCGAGCGAGTCGATTTGCCCGGCGGCGCTCCAGAACAGGCTTGAGGCGAGCACCAGGGCGGCGTACAGGCCGACGCGCGCGCCGAACAGCTTGGCGCCGGCGTGCGCCGTCAGCGCCACGCCGAGCAGGCCGCACAGGCCGGTCCACAGGCGCGCCTGCCACTCGCCGACGCCGAAGGCGGCGAAGGTCAGCGCGTTCATCCAGGTTTGCAGCGGCGGCTTCTCGAAGTACTTGATGCCGTTCAGGCGCGTGGTGATCCAGTCGCCGCTGACGAACATCTCGCGCGCCATTTCGGCGTAGCGGCCCTCGTCGGGCGGCACCAGGGTGCGCACGCCCAGCATGTACAGGGTGATGGCGACGAAGGCGAGCAGCAGGCACCAGAGCAGCGGTTTCGACTTGTGCAGTTGGTTCATCGGGCCGGCGCGCCGCTTTCGATGATCAGGGCCAGCGTGACCTTGCGGCCCTCGCCCATCAAGATATTGTAGGTGCGGCAGGCGGCCTTGTTGTCCATGCATTCGACGCCGATCCGGGCCATGGTCAGCGCGGCGCTCAGTTTCGGGTGCACGAAGCGCTGGCGCGCGCCGGTGCCGAGGATCACCACGTCCGGCCGGTCGGCCAGGATCTGCGCGAAGTGCGCCTCGGTGAGTTCTTCGAAGGCGGCGACGTCCCAGTCGCGCGGGGCGGTTTCGGGCATGACGACCAGGCTCCTGCCGAAGTGCCGGGCGTTGATTTCGACGCCGCTGTCGTCGTAGCCGGTGACGGTCTGGTATTGTTTGGTGGTGCTGGGATGGAGCTTCATGGACGTGTCGGTGGTGGATTGGTCGGCGAACTGCGGCGCCCCGGCGCTGCGCCGGCGGGGCCGAAGGCCGTAAGCATGCCATAAAATTCACACATGCGCCAAAAAAATGCAAATCGCCGGCCGGCGCCGCCGCCGCGCCGGATAAACCGCGCCGCGGGCTGCGCTTTTTCGCGGCGACCAGTAATAAGGTTGATAAAATGGGAGGGTTTCGGCAGAATGGTTATTTTCGCATCGCAGCAATCGCGGCGCCGGCCGCGCGCCGGCAGCCCCCATCTAGACAGGATTTTACTTTGCGACTGATTCAGAAATCGAACAAACTGGCGGACGTCTGCTACGACATCCGCGGCCCGGTCTTGGAGAAATCCAAGCAGATGGAGGACGAGGGCCACAAGATCATCAAACTGAACATCGGCAATCTGGCGGTGTTCGGCTTCGATCCGCCCGACGAGATCGTGCACGACATGATCGTCAACCTGCACGGCGCCGCCGGCTACACCGACTCGAAGGGCATGTTCGCGCCGCGCAAGGCGGTCATGCACTACACCCAGAGCAAGAACATCGCCGGCGTGACGATCGACGACATCTACCTGGGCAACGGCGCCTCCGAGCTGATCGTGATGTCGATGAACGCGCTGCTCAACGACGGCGACGAGGTGCTGGTGCCGGCGCCGGACTACCCGCTGTGGACCGCCGCGGTCAGCCTGTCGGGCGGGCGGCCGGTGCATTACGTCTGCGACGAGCAGGCCGACTGGTATCCCGACATCGACGACATGCGCCGCAAGATCACCAGCAACACGCGCGCCATCGTCGTCATCAACCCGAACAACCCGACCGGCGCGCTGTACCCGGTCGAGGTGCTGCGGCAGATCGTCGAACTGGCGCGCCAGCACCAGTTGATCATCTTCGCCGATGAAATCTACGACAAGACGCTGTACGACATGGCCGAACACGTGTCGATGGCCTCGCTGGCCGACGACGTCCTGTTCATCACCCTCAACGGCCTGTCGAAGAACTACCGCTCCTGCGGCTACCGCGCCGGCTGGATGGTGGTGTCGGGCGAGAAGCGCCATGCCAAGGACTACATCGAGGGCCTGAACATGCTGGCCTCGATGCGTTTGTGCGCGAACGTACCGGGCCAGTTTGCGATCCAGACTGCGCTTGGCGGCCACCAGAGCATACAAGAGCTGGTCGGGCCGGGCGGACGCCTGTTGAAGCAGCGCGATTTGGCGCACCAGTTACTCACCGATATCCCGGGCGTGAGCTGCGTGAAGCCGAAGGCGGCGCTGTATATGTTCCCCCGTCTCGATCCGAAGATTTATCCGATCGCCGACGACCAGCAATTCGCCTACGAGCTGCTGGCCGAGGAAAAGGTGCTGATCGTCCAGGGCACCGGTTTCAACTGGATCGCGCCGGACCACTTCCGCGTGGTGTTCCTGCCGAACTCCGACGACCTGACCGACGCCTTCGGCCGCATCGCCCGCTTCCTCGACGGCTACCGCCGCCGCGCCAGCTTCGGCTAAGCCGGTTTGACCAATTAACCTGGCGTCCGCATTGCGCGGGCGCCGCAACGAAGAGATTTATGAAACCCATCAAAGTAGGCCTGCTAGGCCTCGGCACCGTCGGCCTCGGCACCTTCAACGTCCTGCAGCGCAACCAGGCCGAGATCAAACGCCGCGCCGGCCGCGGCATCGAGATCGTCGCCGTCGCCGACCTGAACACGGCGCGCGCGCTGGAACTGACCGGCGGCGCCTGCGCCGTGGTCGGCGACGCCAACGCCATCGTCAACGATCCGGAAATCGACATCGTCATCGAGCTGATCGGCGGCTACGGCATCGCCAAGGACCTGGTGATGCAGGCCATCGCCAACGGCAAGCACGTCGTCACCGCCAACAAGGCGCTGCTGGCCACGCACGGCAACGAGATCTTCGCCGCGGCCCAGGACAAGGGCGTGATGGTGGCGTTCGAGGCGGCGGTCGCCGGCGGCATCCCGATCATCAAGGCGCTGCGCGAAGGCCTGACGGCCAACCGCATCGAATGGATCGCCGGCATCATCAACGGCACCACCAACTTCATCCTCTCGGAAATGCGCGACAAGGGCCTGGACTTCGGCACCGCGCTCAAGCAGGCGCAGGAGCTGGGCTACGCCGAAGCCGACCCGACCTTCGACATCGAGGGCGTCGACGCCGCGCACAAGGCCACCATCATGTCGGCGATCGCCTTCGGCATCCCGGTGCAGTTCGCCAAGGCGCACGTCGAGGGCATCAGCAAGCTGCAGGCGATCGACATCCAGTACGCCGAGCAACTGGGCTACCGCATCAAGCTGCTGGGCATCACCAAGCGCGCGCTGGTCAACGGCGTCGAGGGCATCGAACTGCGCGTGCACCCGACGCTGATCCCGAGCAAGCGCCTGATCGCCAACGTCGAAGGGGCGATGAACGCCGTGCTGGTGCAGGGCGACGCCATCGGCGCCACGCTGTACTACGGCAAGGGCGCCGGCGCCGAGCCGACCGCCTCGGCGGTGATCGCCGACCTGGTCGACATCACCCGCCTGGCCACGGCCGACCCGGAGCACCGCGTGCCGCACCTGGCGTTCCAGCCGAACGCGATGACCGACATCGAGATTTTGCCGATGTCCGAAATCACCACCAGCTACTACCTGCGCATGCACGTGGCCGACCGGCCGGGCGTGCTGGCCGACCTGACCCGCATCCTGGCCGACGCCACCATCTCGATCGACGCGATGCTGCAAAAAGAGCCGGCCGAGGGCGAGACCCACACCGACATCATCATGCTGACGCACCAGACGCAGGAAAAGAACGTGGTGGCGGCGATCGCCAAGATGGAAGCGCTGGCCAGCGTGGTCGGCAGCGTCACCAAGATCCGCCTGGAAAACCTGAGCTGATTTTCGAGCGCGCGTAAAAAAGCGGCGATGCACTCGCCGCTTTTTTTTCGCCCGAAAAGCAAAGACGCAACCCCGGGGCAGGCCCCCGAACTTGTTATCCGCCGCGACAGTGTCGTGGCTCGGATTAGCGGGACGCGTAATCCGACCATGTCCGCCGAAGCGGGCCGCGCCGCGCCAGGCCGACCTTGTTTACGCGGTCAACGGCGGCAGGAATACCTCCGCCAGCATGCAGCGCGCGCCGCCGCCGCCGAGCCGCTCGATGGTGTCGAGCGCCGCCACCAGCGGCTCGCCGTGCGCGGCGATGCGCGCGCGCTGCTCCGGCCGCAGCGCGTTCCAGGCGCGCCGCGACATGGCCCACAAGGGCCGGCCGAGGGCGGAGCGCAGCTCCAGCATGTTGCCGGCGAATTCGCCCATCTGCGCCAGGCTGATCTCGACCAGCTCGGCGCCGTCCCGGCACAGCGATTCGCGCAGCGCGGCGCGTTCATCCTCGTCGCGCAACGCCTCCAGGCAGGCCACCGCCAGCGTGGCGCCGACCGCCATCATCACGTTGGTGTGGTAAATCGCCTGGCCGGCGCCATCGCAGGCGTGGAACCAGTGCGCGCGATAGCCGGTGTGGCGCAGGAAGCTGTCCATCGCCGCCGGATGGCTGCGCAGCGAATGGCAGACGTAGGCGATGCGGCGGCGCCGGTCCAGCACCATCGAGCCGGTGCCTTCCAAAAAATGCCCGTCCGCCTCGTGGAAGCTGAAGTCCGTCACGCGCCCGAGCGCGAAGCGCCGCCCGATCTGTTCCAGCGTGGCGGCGCTGCGTTCCAGCCGGCGGTTCTCGGCCGCCATCGGATACAGCAGCGCCTCGCCGTTTTCGTGGAAGCTGATCCAGTTGTTCGGGAATACCGAGTCCGGCGTGTGCGGCTCGGCGCCGTCCTCGACCACCAGGACGGCGACGCCGGCCGCGCGCAGCGCCGCGACATAGGCGTCGAATTCGAGCAGGGCCTGCTCTTGCCCCCGCTCCTGTATCTGCGCCTGGCCGGCGTGCGCCGCGGGCTGCTGGAAGGCGTTGCTGGCCAGCGTCTGCGGATTCGACAGGAATCGCGCCGGGCGCACCATCATCACATGGCTACTCGTTTGCGTCGTCGCCGCCATGTCAGGCCAGCACCGCGCCGGGCGCCGACGCGCTTTCCGCGGCGCCGCGTCGCGCTTCGCCAAGGCAGGCGAACAAATCCTTCGGATCGGCCGGCGTCGGCACCAGCTCGGTGGCGACGCCGATGTCGTGCGCCGCCGCCAGGTCGTGCACGTAGCGCAGCGCCGAGAAGTCCTCCAGCGCGAAGCCGACCGAATCGAACACCGTCACCTGGCCGGCGTGCTCGCGCCCGGGCTGCTCGCCGGCCAGCACGCGCCACAATTCGGTGACCGGGAAATCGGCCGGCATTTGCTGGATGTCGCCTTCGACGCGGGTCTGCTCCTCGAATTCGACGATGACGCGGGCGCCGCGCAGGATGTCGGCGTGCAGCTCGGTTTTTCCCGGGCAGTCGCCGCCGACGGCGTTGATGTGCATGCCGGGTTCGACCATGTCCGGCGTCAGGATGGTCGCGTAATGCTTGTCGGCGGTGATGGTGGTGACGATGTCGGCGCCGCTGACGGCCGCGCGCGCGGAGGCGGCGATGCTGATCTCCAGGCCGTCGATCCGGCCGAGGTTGCGCAGCAGTTTTTCCGAGGCGGCGCGGTCGGTGTCGTAGATGCGCACGCGGTCTATGCCCAGCATCGCCTTGAAGGCGAGGATTTGGAACTCGCTTTGCGCGCCGTTGCCGATCACCGCCATGCAGCGCGCGTCCGGCCTGGCCAGCTCGCGCGCCACCAGCGCCGACGTGGCGGCGGTGCGCAGCGCCGTCACCAGCGTCAATTCGCTCAGCAGTTGCGGATAGCCGGTGGCCATGTCGGCCAGCACGCCGAAGGCCATCACCGTGGGCAGCTTGAGCAGCGTGTTCTGCGGATGGCCGTTGACGTACTTGAAGGCGTACAGGCTGCGGTCGGAGATCGGCATCAGCTCGATAACGCCGACGTCGTTGTGGTTGGCGACGCGCGCCGACTTCTCGAATTCGCTCCAGCGCAGATAATCGGCGCGGATGTAGCCGGCCAGTTGCGTGATGAAGGTGTCGGCGCCGACCCTGCGCACCAGTTTTTGCATGGCGTTGAAATCGATGTAGCGTGTCATGGTAAATCTCCTTGTGGTTTTTGTCTGCGGCGTTCTCTGCCGCGTTGGAACCATTATCGGAGGGTGGAGGGTTAACTAAAAGTGGAGGAAACTAACGTTTTTATATAAAATCTGTCGAATCGGCAGTATAAATTGACGTTTTGAACGGGATTGAAGATGAACGACACCGACCACCAATTGCTGGCGCTGCTGCGCGACGACGCCCGGATGTCGCTGACGACGCTGGCGCAGAAGCTGCGCGTGTCGCGCGGCACGGTGCAGAACCGCCTGGCCAAACTGGAGGAAAGCGGCGTCATCGCCGGCTATACGGTGCGCCTGAAGCCGGAGGCGGAGGCGCACCGGATCAGGGCCTGGACCGGCATCGCGGTCGAGGGCAACACCGCCACCGCCGTGCTCAAGGCGCTGCGCGGCGAACCGGGCGTGCACACGCTGCATTCGACCAACGGGCGCTGGGACTTCATGGCGGAGCTAAGGGCGGACAACTTGGAGGGCTTGGACCGGGTGCTGGGCCGGGTGCGGCGCATCGACGGCATCGCCAACACCGAGACCAGCATCCTGCTGTCGACGCACAAGCTGTGAGGCTGGCGCGCCGAAAGAGCGTGGCGCTTTTCGTAGGTCGGCTTAGCCGGAACGGCGTAACCCCACCTACGGCGCTTGCCTCTATTTGATTGGCGCCTCAGTCGTAGGTGGCGCTGACGTTGACGCCGCTGAACGGCTGCTTCGCCTTCAGCATGACGTAGTACCAGCGGCCGGCGACCGGCGAGCCGATGGCGACGCTTTCGCGGTTGCCGGCATTGGCCGAGCCGACGTCGTAGCTGCTGATGGTCGGGTAGCGGTCCAGCGCCTGGTACAGGTCGACGTCGCCGGTACCGCCGCTGGTGCTCACTTTGACGTTTTTCGCGCCGGCCGGCAGCATCAGGAAGACATACGCCTGGGTGCTGGAGGAGAGGTTGCGGATCGAGCAGTTCTTGCCAAGGTAACTCGTCGACGGGCATTCCGGCAACAGCGGGTCGGCCGGCATCGGCGGCTCGCCCGCCGTGGTGGCCGTGCCGGCCCAGGAGGCGAACTCGGTGTCGTAGCGCGTGCCGATGTAGTCCATATAGGTCTGGTAGCCGGCGTAGTCGCCAACCCTGAACTTGGCCAGGATCGGATCGATGTCGGCGCGGTGCCGTTCCATCATGAAGCGGGTCGCCATGTAGCCCCAGCGGTAGGCGCGCGCCTGGTAGTCGGACATCTGGTAGGTGTTGCCGAAGATCTGGCTGAGCCGGTAGGCGCCGCCGCGGGCGACGTCGATCGACGCCTGGTTATTGTTTTTATACGACAGGTATTCGCCGATGCCCTCGATCCACCAGACGGTCGGCTTGGAGACGCCGGCGCCGAAGTCGCCGTACATATTAAAGCGCCCGTCCAGATAGTGGACGTATTCGTGCTCCAGATTCCAGACCTGGAAGCTTGGCCGCAGCCATGACGCCTCGTGCGCGATGAAGCGGGCCTGGTTGCCGACGACGCCGGGGTTGCCCTCCAGGTACATGCCGCCGTTGTTGGTGTCGATATCGTAGATGATGCCGGCGTACTTGCTGTAGTTGCTGTAGTCGTCGAACACCACCAGTTCCAGCGCGGTGTTGTTGTCGTTCGCCACCGGCGTCTGCTTGGTCTGCAACATGGCGTGGAAGTAGCTTTCCTCGGTCTGCAGCCTGGCGCAGGAGTCCTGCAACTGCGCCGTCGTCATGTCCTGCGCGCGCACGCGCAGGGTCGGACTGCAGGTGTAACTGTTTTTCAGCACCGCGTTGGCCAGCGTGGCCGTGTAATTGCAGGTGCCGTATTCGGCGCAATTGGCGTTGTCGTAGTATTTGACGGCCGACGCGGCGGCCAGCCACAGCGTGCTGTCGGCGCCCAACATCGTGCTGCTGGCCAGCATGCTCTTGACCATCGGCTTGACGCTGGCCTTCAGGCCGGAATATTGCATGAAGCGGAAGGCCTCGCTGGCCGCGTCGTGCAACTGGTAGGCGGCGCTGGACAGCAGGGCGGCCTTGTTGTTGACCGCGAAGTTGTTCAGCGCGGTCGCGTACGACGGGTCGTTTTGCAACAGGGCCACGCCGTCGCTGCGGAAGTGGGCGTAGAAGATCGCCGACAGCGCGCCGGTGAAGCCGCCGCCGGCGCTCGCTTGCTTGAGGGCGTCCGCCGCCGTCGGATTGGCGCTGGTGTTGGTGTAGCGCAGCACCAGGTTTTTCAGGCTAGGCAGGAAATACGGCTCGTCGTGCATGTTATTGACGAGCTTCAAGGTTTCGCCCGCCGTGCTGGTGGCGCTGGTGTTGGTGGTGAACAGCTTGTTGCCGTCGATCAGTTGCTTGAGCGGCGCGCGCAGCGTGCCCAGCAGCGCCGGCGACGGCATCGCTAGCGTGCCGCCTTCGGCCAGGTAGTAGCCGGCCCGCAGGTAGATCAGCACATTCACCAGTTTGATGTTGGTGGCGCTGTAGGCGGCGGCCTCTTGCGCGAAGCGGCTGGCGACGGCGCTGAAATTGGCCGCCGAATAGACCTGGGCGGCTTGCGTCGCGCTCAGCGAAAACAAGCCGTAGTGGCATTCATAGTCCGGCAGACTGACGAGGTAATCGGCCAGCGCCGCGCCGCTATAGCTGGCCAGCTTGTTCATGTCCTGGCATTCCGGCGGCGCGGCCAGCGCCCGCTGGCTCTTGTTGCGTTGTTCCGGCGTCAACAGGTCGAGACGCGGCTTGGCCGTTTTCGACAAGTTGAACTGCGATTGCTCGACCGACGGCGGCAGGGTTTGCCGTTCGCGTGGCTGCGGCGCTTGCGTCAGGCGGACCCGGTCGTCGGCATGCTGGACGGCTTGGCCGGCGGCGTGCAGGACCGGGCTGAGGCAGGCTGCAATCAGACCCGCAAGATAAATGGATTTGCTATGGAAATGCATTTTATATGTCTCCGTTTTTTTATTGAAAAATATATGCATGGGTAATGCGTGATTTTTACAAGTCAAATCGCGGCGATTGAAGTAATGGATAAAAATCGATCAATCACCCTCCCGCCTTTCCATCCTCCAGGTAACTGGCGGGAATCGATATATTAGCCATAAACGTCGCGTTGAAATATGTTTTTAATATATTTATTTAGTTTTTGTGATAACTATTTGGTTGAGGAATTCGCGGCGGCGTGGTAGCCGCGCGGCGCGTGCGAGGGCCGTTGTGGCAGTGGAGGAAAGGCTAGTTTGGCCCGTGTAACAAACTTTTCTCTTAGGGAAAACTTCTGCATCCCGCTTGGGCAGCGACGCCGAGCCGCTGCCGACGCCAGTCGGCCTACGCCGTTCCGGCTAACCCGACCTACGCAATTCCTTAACTTGGCGGCATGGGGGCAGACCCGGTTTCAGGCCGGTGGTGTTATCGGGCCGGCGGCTTGCCCGGGCCGCTGTCAGGCGGCGGCCGGGAACGCCAGCGTCACGCGCAGGCCGCGGCCGCCGGCGCCGTCGGCCAGCGTCACGCCGGCGCCGTGCAGCGTGGCGATGTCGCGCACGATCGCCAGCCCGAGGCCGGCGCCGCCGGGGTTGCGTTCCAGCGCGGCGGCGGACCGGTAGAACGGCGTGAAGACGCTTTCGCGTTCGGCCGCGGCGATGCCGGCGCCGCTGTCCTCGACCTGCAGCAGGGCGCCGCCGGCGTCGCCGTGGCGCGCCACGCGCAGCGTTACGCTGCCGCCGGCCGGGGTGTAGTGCAGCGCGTTGTCGACCAGGTTAGCCACCATTTCATGCAGCAGCAGCGCCTGGCCGTGTACCAGCACGTCGTGCTCGGCCTCCAGCGACAGGTCGATTTCCTTGTTGACGGCCGCCAGCGCCATCTCCAGCGCCACCTGGTGCACCACCGCGCGCAGCGACACCGGCGCCATGCCGGCCGCCTCGCCGCCGTGTTCGATGCGCGCCAGCGTCAGCAGGCGGTTCGCCAGGTGCACGGTGGAGTCGGTGGTGGCGGCGATGCTGCGCACGATTTCGCGCAGCGCGGCCGGGTCGGCGCGCTCGCCGCCGGGGTCGCGGTCGATCTCGCGCTGGGCCAGCTCGGCCTGGGTTTTCAACACCGTCAGCGGCGTGCGCAACTGGTGCGAGGCGTCGGCGATGAAGCGGCGCTGGTTGGCGATCAGCTCCTGCAGGCGCGCCATCGAGACGTTCATCGCCGTCACCAGCGGGCGCATTTCGCGATGCACCAGGGCCGGGTCGACGTCCGACAGGTCCGACAGCGTGCGCGTTTCCAGCGCGCTTTTCAGGCGCATCAGCGGGCGCAGCACCAGCCGCACCGCAAACCAGACCATGGCCGCCACCGCCAGCACCATGCCGGCCTGCCACAGCAGGGTGTCGAACAGGATCTGGTTCGATAGGCCGCGCCGCGCGTCCAGCGTTTCGCCGACCTGGATCAGGGCGATGCCGCGCATCGAATCGTCATAGACCGGCTGCAGCAGCGCGGCGATGCGCACCGGCTCGCCGTTGTAGTTGGCGTGGTAAAAGCGCACCAGGGCCGGGTAGGCTTCCGAGCGCGGCACGTTGGCCGGCACCGCCGGCAGGTCGCCGTAGCCGGACACCAGCTCGCCGTGGATGCCGGTGACTTTGTAGTAGATGCGCCCCAGCGTGTCGGTCTCGAAGCTGTCGAGCGCGACGTAGGGCACGTCGGCGACGACCTTGCCGCCGACGACGGAGACGCGCTCGGCCAGCGCCCGGGTCGAGGCCAGCAGCGAGCGGTCGTAGGCCATGTCGGCCGCGTCGAGGGCGTTGCGGTAGACCGAGACGGCGTTCAGCGCCACCAGCAGCAGCAGCGGGATCAGCAGCCAGCGCAGCAGTTCGTTGCGCAGGCTGCCCAGCGGCGCCCCCGGCGCCAGCATGCCGCCCAGCCGCGCCAGCAGGGCGGGCGCCACGTCAGCGCGCCGCCGCCGTCGCGCTGCGCGGTTGCAGCAGGTAGCCGATGCCGCGCAGCGTGGTGATGGCGGCGGCGTCCGGCGCGCTGCTTTCGAGCTTCTTGCGCACGCGGTGGATGTACAGCTCGATGGCGTCGAGGTTGGCGTCGTCCTCCAGCGCGAACACTTCGTCGAACAGCTTTTCCTTCGAGACGGCGCGGCCGGAGCGGGTGATCAGCGCCTCCAGCACGGCGTGCTCGCGCGGCGTCAGCGCCAGCGCCGCGCCGGCGTAGCTGAACATGCGCGTGACGGTGTCGAAGCTGAGCGCGCCGCAGTGGTGCACCAGCGCCTCGTTGCCCTGGCTGCGGCGCAGCAGCGCCTTGACGCGCGCCTCCAGCTCGGCCAGCTCGAACGGCTTGGCCAGGTAGTCGTCGGCGCCCAGGTTCAGGCCCTGCACGCGCTCGTCCAGGCCGCCGCGCGCGGTGAGTATCATCACCGGGGTCTTGCCGCGCGGGCCGCCACGCGCGCGCAGGCGCTTGAGCACCTCCAGGCCGTCCATGCGCGGCAGCGTCAGGTCGAGCAGCACCAGCGAATACTCCTGGGTGTGCAGCAGGGCGTCGGCGTCGGCGCCGTTGTCGACCGTCTCCACCGTCAGGTGGGCGTCGCGCAGCGCCTTGGCCAGCCAGCGCGACAGTTCGACATGGTCTTCCACTAATAAAATTCGCATATGTGCCCGCCGCCGCCCTGGAAATGATGCAGTGTAAGCCCGAAGCGGCGCCGCCGCCGCGCCGCCGGCGAATTGTGTGGCGCGGCGGCGACAGCGCTGTCGTTGAAAGGGAATTGAAAGGAAACAAGCTCTATAGTGGCCACCTGATTCATGTAATTGATCAGGCATATCACCAATAACTATATCTGTGGAGATCCAAATGAAAAGAACAGCATTGTCGCTCGCCGCCGTCGCCGCCCTGGGCGCAGCCTTCGGCGCCCAGGCGCAATCGAACGTGACCGTGTACGGCTTGATCGACGCCGGCGTCGACTACGCCAGCGACGCCCCGGCCTCCACGCGCGTCACGTCGGGCGGCATGAACACTTCGCGCTGGGGTTTCCGCGGCACCGAGGACCTGGGCAACGGTCTGAAGGCGGTCTTTAATCTGGAAGGCGGCATCTTCCTCGACAACGGCACTTCCGACGGCCCGCTGTTTAAGCGCCAGGCCTACGTCGGCCTGGAAGGCGACTTTGGCCGCGTCGTGCTGGGCAAGTCCTTCACCACCGCGTACGACTTCGTGCTGCCATACGACCCGATGGCTTATGCGCCCCTGTACTCGTGGGGCACGTCGGCCAACGCCACCACCAAGCAGGGCAAGTACGGCATGACCACCTCCTTTGACAACCTGGTCAAGTACAGCGGCAAGGTCGGCGAGCTGAAATTCGGCGCCACCTACGGCTTCGGCGAACAGGCCGGCGGCACCAGCGACAGCGCCAAGTACGCGCTGGGCGCGAGCTACGGCTTCGGCCCGGTCAGCGTCATGGCTACCTACGAGCAAGTCAACGGCAACAGCGTCGCCGCCGGGCGCGACAAGACCACCGTCTACCACCTGGGCGCGATGTACAGCAACGGCCCGCTGAAGCTGCAGGCGGCGATGCGCGACTACAAGAAGGACCCGGCCGCGACCGGCGCCGACGTTAAGGGCACTACCTACTGGGCCGGCGTCAACTACCAGAGCACGCCGGCGATTACGCTGACCGGCGCGGTGTACCTGCTGAACGTGAAAAACGTCGCCGCCAACGCCGACGCCGATCCGGTCATGTATGTCGGCCGCGTCAAGTACGCGCTGTCCAAGCGCACCGACCTGTACGTCGCCGCCGCCTACAGCAAGGCCAAGCACGACCTGCTGACCGGCCTGTCGCGCGACGACGCAGGCCTGGGCAACACCCAGCGCGGCGTCATCACCGGCATCCAGCACCGCTTCTAAGCGGGGCGGCGCCCGGCCCGGCCGGAAAAGCGGCCGGGCCGGGCCGCGCCGACAGTGGACGTTCGCGGGGAATCGGGATGGTACCAGCATGACTACATTATTCGTATGGCTGGCCCTGGCCTTGGCGCCCTTGGCGTGGGCCTTCCCGGCGGCCGCCGCGCAGGTCGAGTGCATCGTCCCGTCCAAGCCGGGCGGGGCGATGGACCTGACCTGCAAGCTGGCGCAGAAGGGCTTCCAGCTGGTGCCGGAGGCGCCGCGCGAGGTGCGCATCAGCTACCTGCCGGGCGGTATCGGCGCGGTGGCCTGGCATTCGATGGCTTCGGCGCGCCGGCGCGCCGAAGCCAATACGCTGGTGGTGTTTTCCGGCGGCTCGCTGCTGAATCTGGCGCAGGGCAAGTTCGGCAAGGCCAGCGCCGCCGACGTGCGCTGGGTGGCGGCGCTGGGGGCCGACTACGGCATGATCGCGGTGCGCAAGGATTCGCCGTTCAAGAACCTGGCCGACCTGATCGACGCGCTCAAGCGGCATCCTGAACAGGTGCTGATCGGCGTTTCCGGCACCATCGGCAGCCAGGACTGGGTGAAGATGGCGCTGGTGGCCAGGCAGGCCGGGATCAATCCGAAGGTGCTGCGTTTCGTCGCGCTGGAGGGCGGCGGCGAAGCCTTCACGGCGATGCAGGCCAGCTACGTCCAGGTGGTGCCGGGCGACGCCTCGGAGGCCACGCTGAACGACGGCCGCGGCAACACCCGCGTGCTGGCGGTGCTGTCGGAGCGGCGCCTGCCGGGCGTGCTGGCGAACGTGCCGACCGCGCGCGAGCAGGGCATCGACGTGGTCTGGCCGGTGATCCGCGGCGTCTGGATGGGGCCGAAGGTGAGTGACGAGGATTACCAGAAATGGGTGGCGATCTTCGCCCGCATGCTGGAGACCAAGGAGTTTGCGCAGCTGCGCGCGGCGCACGGCCTGTACCCGTTCGGCCTGACCGGCGCGGCGCTGACCGATTACGTAAAGAAGGCCGTGGACGACTACGGCCGGCGTGCCAGCGAGCTGGGGCTGGTGCGCTGAGCAAATGAGTGACGAGTAGCGGTAACAGAATAAACCAACTATAACGGAGAGACACATGTTCGCAAAAACCTTGATCGGCGCCGCATTGGCAACCCTGGCTTCGTCGGCGCTGGCGCAGGTGCCGGCCGGCTATCCGGCCGACTACCAGAAGATCATCGACGGCGCCAAGAAGGAGGGCAAGGTGGTGATCTACGGCGCCACCGACAGCAAGGCGGCGCAACCCCTGATCAAAGACTTCAACGCGCTCTACCCCGGCATCACGGTCGAGTACAACGACATGAATTCGACCGAGGTGTACAACCGCTTCATCTCCGAGGTGGCGGCCGGCGGCAACACCGCCGACGTGATGTGGTCGTCGGCGATGGACCTGCAGATGCGCCTGGCCTCGGACGGCTACGCGCTCAAGTACAAGTCGGTCGAGGCGGCCAAGATCCCCGGCTGGGCGGTGTGGGACGACACCGCCTACGGCACCACGTTCGAGCCGGCGGCGATCGTCTACAACAAGCGCATGCTCGACGCCAAGGAGGTGCCGCAGACCCACGCCGACTTCGCCAAGCTGATCACGCAGCCGAAGTTCAAGGACAAGGTCACCACCTACGACATCGAAAAATCCGGCGTCGGCTTCATGTTCATGACCCAGGACGCGCGCGAGAACACGAAATTCACCGAGCTGCTCAACGCCTTCGGCGAAGCCAAGGTGCGGGTGCAGTCGTCCACCGGCACCATGATGGAGCGCATCTCGTCGGGCGAGAACCTGATCGGCTACAACGTGCTCGGCTCGTACGCGCTGGTGCGCGCCAAGACCGACCCGTCGATCGGCGTGGTGCTGCCGAAGGACTACACGCTGATACTGTCGCGCGTACAGTTCATCAACAAGGCGGCGAAAAACCCGAACGGCGCCAAGCTCTGGCTCGACTACATCCTGTCCAAGCGCGGCCAGAGCGTCATCGCCGACCACTCCAAGCTGTTCGCCATCCGCGCCGACGTCACCGGCGAGACCACCTCGGCCGAGCTGATCAAGCTCATCGGCGCGGCCAACGTCAAGCCGGTGCCGGTGCACCCGATCATCCTGCAATTCCTCGGGCCGGCCAAGCGCATGGCCTTCCTGAAGCAGTGGAAAGAAACGGCCGGCAAGAAATAGCCCGGCGCGGCGCGGCGCCCGTCCGGGTGGCCGCGCCCGTTCCCGACAACGCAGCACCCGCAGTACCCCATTGACGCCAGCAGCTGGCGCCAAGGGCCTTCCCACGCCGGCCGCGGGAAGGCGCCCCCCAATCCACCGGACTTTCGTCATGCAAACTGCACAACTTGCGCGCCCCTCGCGGCCGCGCCTCAACTGGCCGCGCGGCGTGGTGGTGACGCTCACCTGCGTCGCCATCTTCCTGCCGCTGTTCCTGATTTTCTACCAGAGCTTCCTGTCGGCGCCGTTCTTCATGCCGGTCAAGGAGTTCGGTTTCGACGCCTACCGCTTCATCCTCGACGACCCGGACTTCTCGATGGCGTTCAAAAACGGCCTGATCCTGGCCACCGGCCTGGCCGCGATCGCCGTGCCGCTGGGCGGCATGCTGGCCTTCCTGATGGTGCGCACCGACCTGCCCGGGCGCGGCTGGATCGCGCCGATGCTGCTGGTGCCGATCTTCGTCTCGCCGATGGTGATGGGCTTCGGCTACGTCGTCTCGATGGGGCCGGTGGGTTTCTACTCGCTGTGGGCCAAGCAACTGCTCGGCTTCATCCCGTGGAACATCTATTCGTTTACCAGCATCGTCATCATCGCCGGCCTGACCCACGTGCCGCACGTCTACCTGTACGCCTCGTCGGCGTTGAAAAGCCTCGGCTCCGACGTCGAGGAGGCGGCCCGCGTGGCCGGCGCCTCGCCGCTGCAGGTGATGCTCAACGTCTCGCTGCCGATGATCATGCCGGCGCTGGCCTACGCCGGCGTGCTGGTGTTCTTTCTCGGCTTCGAGGTGTTCGGCCTGGTGCTGGTGCTGGGCGACCCGGAGGGCCACCTGGTGCTGGCGACCTACCTGTACAAGCTGACCAACAAGCTCGGCACGCCGTCCTACCACCTGATGGCCGCCGTCGCGGTGTCGCTGGTGATGGTGACGATGCCGCTGGTGATGGCGCAGCGCTGGCTGCTGAAGTCGGCCAACAAATACGTGTCGATCAAGGGCAAGGGCGCGCGCAGCAAGGCCATGCCGCTGGGCCGCTGGAAGTGGCTGGCGTTCGCGCTGCTGGCCGGCTGGCTGCTGTTTACCATCGTCCTGCCGCTGTCGGGCATCGTGTTGCGCTCCTTCGTGCAGTACTGGGGCGAGGGCGTGAAGCTGGCCGACGTGCTGACCTTGCAGCATTTCCGCGACATCTTCGAACAACCCTCGCTGGTGCGCGGCATCGTCAACACCGTCCTGATCGGCGTCGTCGGCGGCGCGCTGGCGGTGGCCTGCTACTGCGGCATCGCGCTGGCGATGCACCGCAAGCCCGACGGCATCACCCGCCTGCTCGACTACAGCGTGCTGGTGCCGCGCGCCGTGCCGGGCCTGCTGGCCGGCCTGGCCTTCCTGTGGGTGTTCCTGTTCGTGCCGGCCTGGCTCGACGGCCTGCTGAAAACCATGGACAACGGCGTCGCGGTCTGGCTCAGCGGCCATGTGATCCCGCTGCTGCGCGAAGTGCGTTCGACCATCTTCGCGCTGTGGCTGGCCTACTCGGTGGTGTGGCTGGCCTACGGCATGCGCCTGATCTCCACGGCGCTGCTGCAGGTCGGGCCGGAGCTGGAGGAGGCCGCCCGCGCCGTCGGCGCCAGCCGCGGCCAGGTCACCCGCGACGTCACGCTGCCGCTGATCAAATTCGGCCTGCTGGGCGCCTGGCTGATGGTGTTCCTGATCTTCGAGCGCGAATACTCGACCGGGGTCTACCTGCTCACGCCGGGCACCGAGGTGATCGGCGCGATGCTGGTGTCGCTGTGGGCGGGCGGCTCGACCGACCTGGTGGCGGCGCTGTCGTTCATCAACATCACCCTGGTCGCGATCGGCCTGGGCATCGCGCTGCGCTTCGGCGTCAAGCTGCATAACTAATATATATAACGAGACTCCATCATGAACGAATTATCAGTCAACGACTTGTACCTCGACTACGGCACCGGCGCCAGCGCCAACGCGATCCTGAAGGGCGTGTCGATGCACTTGAAAAAAGGCGAAGTGGTGGCCTTGCTGGGGCCGTCCGGCAGCGGCAAGACCACGCTGTTGCGCGCGGTGGCCGGGTTGGAAAGCCCGAAGGCGGGCACCATCAACATCGGCGAGCGGCTGGTGTTCGACGGCGCGCGCAACTTCGAGATGCCGGCCGAGCAGCGCAACCTGGGCCTGGTGTTCCAGTCCTACGCGCTGTGGCCGCACAAGACCGTGTTCGACAACGTCGCCTACGGCCTGAAGCTGCGCAAGATGGCGACGACGGAAATCGCCGCGCGCGTCAACGAGGTGTTGACGCAACTGGGCCTGGGGCACCTGGGCGGGCGCTTCCCGCACCAGTTGTCGGGCGGCCAGCAGCAGCGCGTGGCGATCGCCCGCGCGCTGGTGTACAACCCGCCGGTGATCCTGCTCGACGAGCCGCTGTCGAACCTGGACGCCAAGCTGCGCGAGGAGGCGCGCGCCTTCCTGCGCGAGCTGATCGTGCGGCTCGGCCTGTCGGCGCTGATGGTGACGCACGACCAGGCCGAGGCGATGGCGATCTCGGACCGCATCCTGCTGCTCAACAACGGCAAGATCGAACAGCAGGGCGCCCCGCAAAGCATGTATGAAACGCCGGACACCTTGTTTACCGCCGAGTTCATGGGCAGCAACAACCGCCTGCCGGGCCAGGTGATCCAGCGCGACGGCGCGGCCGTGCGCCTGAACGTCGACGGCGTGACGATGCGGGGCACGGCGCGCGGCGTCAACACCGGCGCCGACGTGCACACGGTGATCCGGGTCGAGGAGGTGAAGATCAGCGCGACCGCGGTCGAGAACGCGATCGAGCTGCCGCTGCTGACCTGCATGTACCTGGGCGACCGCTGGGAGTGCCTGTTTCACCGCGGTGGCCACAACGAGATCAGCCTGCGCGCCTACTCGAAGTACAAGCTGGACGCCGGCAAGTACTGGTTGCACATGCCGGCCGACAAGCTCTGGGTGTTTTAAGTGGCGCGCCCCGACCCGGGCGCGCGACAAAGCCGGTTGGCGGCTGCAATGCTGTTCAGTTGGCGAGCCGGCAACGTTGAAAATGAAGCCAGGGCAAGGAGCCGGGGTCTGACCGTCATGCCGCTAAGCTAATGGTTTTCGTCGGTCGGGTTAGCCGGAACGGCGTAACCCGACTGGCGTCGGCAGCGGCTCGGCGTCGGATTACTGAACGGCATTGCCGGCTAGCAGCCGGCTTTTTTGCGAGACGGATACGCAAGCAGGGGCGCGACCGTGGCACCGGCAATCGGCGCGCGCCGGTGGCGCCAAAGGCGGGCCAGTTCCGGGGCGGTTGCGACACAGGCCGCGCCTTTGTCGGATTTCCCCATCAAAACGCGCAAAAAAGAGACCGTCGTGGTTTCCTTACGGAACTCTGCCCGGCCTATTTTGCCGCATTCGTCTATACTTCACCCCAGCAAGTACGCTGACGCAATACCGTAGTGTGACGCGATGCGGGCTACTTTTTTGATCCGCGCTCGGGGTAAGGGAATGATGCGCACACAAGGCGTAAGTTTTTCGATTGCAAGACATGCGGCCTGGGCGCCGGGGCTCGACACGCCCCAGGCCTGGCGGGACTGGGCGCGCGCGCCGTTTGCCATCGCCGGCGCCGACGAGCCCGGCGTGCGCATGATGGCGCCGATGCTGCGGCGCCGCGCCGGCGCGCTCGGCAAGATGGCGCTGGAAGTGGCCTACCAGTGCCTGGAGCAGCGCGCCGACGTGCCCACGGTGTTTTGTTCGCGCCACGGCGAGGTGCTGCGCGCGGTCGAGTTGCTGGGCTGCCTGGCGCGCGGCGAGCCGCTGTCGCCGACGGCCTTCAGCATGGCCGTGCACAACGCCAACGCCGGCCTGTTTTCCATCGCCCGCGCCGACCGCGCCAACCACATCGCGCTGGCCGCCGGCGCCAGCAGCATCGAGCACGCGGTCATCGAGGCCTGCGGCCTGCTGGCCGACGGCGCGCCCATGGTGCTGCTGGTGGCCAGCGACT
This sequence comes from Janthinobacterium sp. CG3, assembly GCF_000344615.1. GTDB lineage: Bacteria > Pseudomonadota > Gammaproteobacteria > Burkholderiales > Burkholderiaceae_D > Janthinobacterium. The sequence goes on from NZ_KB467824.1 coordinate 44,560, forward strand.
GTCCGCTGCCGGCGCCGTTCGGCCGATTCGAGGATTGCGCCGAGCAGCCGCACGCCTGGGCCTGGCTGATGGTGGCGGCCGGCGCAGCGCCCATCACGCTGACCTGGTCGGCGCGCGCCGCGCCGGCCGGGCCGGACGACGCCGCCGCGGCCGCGCCGGCCCAGCCCGGCGGCCTGGACGTGCTGCGCTTCCAGTTGGGCGACGCGGCGCGGCTCGAGCGCGGCGCCGGCGCGCGCCTGTGGCACTGGGCCAAACATGCTTGAGCTGTTGTCGCGCGGCTGGCGGGTGCTGGCCACGGGCCTGGGCTTCGTGGTGTTCGGCAGCGCCGCGCTGTTGCTGCGCGTGCTGGCGTTCCCGCTGCTGCGTCTGCTGGTGCGCCAGGGCGAGCGCCGCGTGGCGCTGGTGCGCGCCGCGATCCGCCTGACGCTGCGCGGCTTTATCGCCTTGCTGCAGGCGCTGGGGGTGCTGCGCTACGAGCTCAGCGGCCTGGAAAAGCTCGAGCGCGGCGGCTTGCTGATTCTGGCCAACCATCCGACCTTGCTCGACACGGTGTTCCTGATGGCCTTCGTCAAGCGCGCCGACTGTATCGCCAAGGCGGCGCTGTGGCACAACCCGTTCACCGCCGGGCCGGTGCGCGCGGCCGGGTACATCAACAACGCCGGCGGCCCCGAACTGATCGCCGATTGCATCGCCTCCCTGCGGCGCGGCAACAACCTGATCGTCTTCCCGGAGGGCACCCGCACCCCGGCCGGCGGCCTGGTCCGCTTCAAGCGCGGCGCCGCCAACATCGCCGTGCGCGGCGGGCGCGACGTCACGCCGGTGCTGATCAGCTGCCAGCCGTCGATGCTGGGCAAGGGCGAGGCATGGTGGCGCGTGCCGCTGCGCCGGGCCCGCTTCACCATCGAGGTGCGCGAGGATTTGGCGGTCGGCGGCTTCGCGCCGGACGGCGTGTCCGAGGCGCTGGCGGCGCGCAGGCTGAACGATTTTTTGCAACAATATTTTACTGGGAAACAAGAACACCATGCTTGAACAGGAAGTGAAGGAACTCATCATCGAGGTGCTGCAACTCGAAGACATCGGCGTCGACGACATCGACACCGACGCGCCGCTGTTTGTCGACGGCCTCGGCCTCGACTCGATCGACGCCCTCGAACTGGGGGTGGCGCTGCAGAAGAAGTACGGCATCTCGCTGTCGGCCGACTCGGACGACACGCGGCGCCATTTCGCCTCGGTGCGGGCGCTGGCGGCGCTGGTCGCCAGCCACAGAAAGAAGTAAGGGGGACGCCATGGTAGTGTTGAACGAGATGAGCCGGGAGCGTTTGCTGGCCTGGGTGAGCGCGCTGCTGGCCGAGATGTTCGGGCTGGAACTGGCCACGCTGACGCCGCGGTCGGACCTGTACGCCGACCTCGACATCGACAGCATCGACGCGGTCGACCTGACCGTGAAGCTGACGCAGCTGACCGGCCGGCGCCTGTCGCCGCAGGCGTTCAAGACCATCCGCACCATCGACGACGTGGTCGACGCGCTGGCGGCCCTGGCGGCGGAGCCGGCGGCCTAGGCGATGTGGCTGACCGCGTTGACGGTGTTGATCACGCTGCTGTACCCGCTGGCGATCTGGTACGGCCGCGGGCAGGTGGAGCCGCGCTGGCTGGCCTGCCTGTTGCTGCTGGCGGCCGCCACGCGCCTGCCGGCGCTCAGGCTGGGCGTCGCGGCGCGCTGGTCGGCGGCCGGCGCGTTGCTGCTGGCCGCCTGCGCGGTGTGGAGTAATATGCTGCTGCCGCTGAAGCTGTACCCGGTGCTGGTGAACGCCGCGCTGCTGGCCGCCTTCGGCTACAGCCTGGCGGCGCCGCCGTCGATGGTGGAGCGGCTGGCGCGCCTGCGCGNGCCGGACCTGCCGGCCGCCGCGGTCGGCTACACGCGCCGCGTGACCCAGGTCTGGTGCGTTTTTTTCATCGTCAATGGCGCCATCGCGCTGGCCACCGCGCTGTGGGCGTCGGAGGCGCTCTGGTCGTTCTACACCGGCGTCGTCGCGTATCTGCTGATGGCGCTGTTGTTTGGCGCCGAGTGCTTGTGGCGCCGCCGTTTCAAGCGCCTGCACCATGTCTAAGGCCGTGAACGCCCTCGCCACGCTGGCCGTGCAACTGGCGGCGCGCGGCCCCGACGCCGTCGTCGGCTGGCGCGCCGGCGCGCCCGTGCGCAACGCCCACTTCGGCGCGCGCGTGCAAGCCTGGGCGGCCTTGCTGCGGCGCCAGGACGGCCGCGATTTCGCCTTGTACCTGGACGATAGCGTCGAATTCGGCGCCGCCCTGCTGGGCGCCTGGCAGGCCGGAAAAACCGTCTGGCTCAGCGCCGACACGCTGGCCGGCAGTTGCGCCGCGCTGGGCGCGGCGGTTGACGGCTTCCTCGGCGCGTTCCCGGCCGAACTGCGGCCGATGCTGCCCGGCGCGCAGGACGGCGCCGCCACCGAGGTCGCGCCGGTCGCGCTCGAGGCGCGCTGCGCCGCGCTGGTGGTGCACACCTCCGGCAGCACCGGCGCCGCGCAGGCGGTGCCGAAAAGGCTGGACCAGCTGGCCAGCGAAGTGGCGGTGCTCGAACGCCTGTTCGGCGCCGGCCTGGACGACGCCGTGGTGGTCGCGACGGTGTCGCACCAGCACATCTACGGCCTGTTGTTTAAAGTCTTGTGGCCCTTGTGCGCCGGCCGCGCCATCGTCGCCGACAGCGTCAGCTATCCCGAACAACTTGCCGAGCTGTTGGCCGAGCGCCCCAGCGTGCTGGTGGCCAGCCCGGCCCATTTGCAGCGCCTGCCGGCGCATCTACCCTGGGCCGGCGCCAGGACGCAGCTGCGCGCCGTGTTCTCGTCCGGCGGGCCGCTGCCGCTGGCGGCCGCGCACGCCGCCGGCGACTTGCTGGGACGGGTGCCGGTCGAGGTCTACGGCAGCTCGGAAACCGGCGGCGTGGCCTGGCGCCAGCGCGCCCCCGGCGCCGACGAGTCCTGGCTGGCCTTCCCGAACGTCGACTGGCGCGTGGCCGCCGACGACGCGCTGGAGGTGCGCTCGCCGCACCTGGCGGAGCCGGATTGGCTGCGCCTGGCCGACCGCGCGCGCGCTGGCGGCGCGGCGCGCTTCGAGCTGCTTGGCCGCGGCGACCGCATCGTCAAGATGGAGGAAAAACGCGTCTCGCTCGACGCCGTCGAGGCGGCGCTGACGGCGTCGGCGCTGGTGGCGGCGGCGCGCGTGCTGCTGTGCGCGCCGGCCAGCGGCCAGCGCCAGCGCCTGGCCGCCTTCGTCGTGCCGAGCGCGGCCGGCCGCGCGGCCCTGGCCGCCGGCGGCAGGCCGGCGCTGAACCGCCTGCTGCGCGCGGCCCTGGCCGGCGCCGTCGAGGCGGTCGCGCTGCCGCGCCGCTGGCGCTATCTGGAACAGATGCCGATCAACGCGCAGGGCAAGACCACCCAGGCGCAGTTGCTGGCGCTGCTGGACGACGAGGCCGCCACCGGCGCCGCCGCCGCGGCGCGTCCGCGCCGGCCGCAACTGCGCGTGCTCGAACGCGCGCCCGCGCGGGTGCTGCTGGAGCTGTCGGTGGCGCCCGACCTGTTCTACCTGGACGGCCATTTCGCCGGCGCGCCCATCCTGGCCGGCGTGGTGCAACTGGACTGGGCCATCGCCTACGGCCGCGCGCACTTCGATCTGCCGGCGCAGTTCCGCGCGCTGCACGCGCTCAAGTTCCAGCAAGTGATACAGGTCGATCGGCCGGTGCGCCTGGAGCTGGAACTGACGCACGACGTCGACAAGGGCAGCCTGGGCTTCCGTTACCTGTCTGCCGCCGGCCAGCACGCCAGCGGCCGCATCCTGTTCGGCGCCGCCGCCACCTCACCCGCAAAGAACGCATGTTAAAGACCGCCTTTTCCGCGCCCGCCGGCGCCCCCGCGCAACCGCAGCGGCCCATGTTTAAGCCCTGCATCGTGGTGCCGGTCTATAACCACGAACACGCCGTCGGCGCGGTGGTGGCGGCGCTGCTGCGCCACCAGCTGCACTGCGTGCTGGTCGACGACGGCAGCGCGGCGCCGTGCGCGCGCGCGCTCGACGCGCTGGCGGCCGCCCACCCGGAGCAGCTCACCCTGGTGCGCCACGGCGCCAACCAGGGCAAGGGCGCGGCGGTGCTGGACGGCATGCGCGAGGCGGCCGCGCGCGGCTTCAGCCACGCCTTGCAGATCGACGCCGACGGCCAGCACGACACCGCCGACGTGCCGCGTTTCGTGGCGCAGGCGCGGCTGCACCCGCTGGCGGTGATCGCCGGCTGTCCGGTGTTCGACGCGTCGGTGCCGCGGGTGCGCCTGTACGGGCGCTACCTGACCCACGCCTGCGTCTGGCTGAACACGCTGTCGCTGCAAATCAGGGATTCGATGTGCGGCTTCCGCCTGTATCCGCTGGCGCCGGTGCTGGCGCTGGCGCGGCGCCGCGCGATCGGCGCGCGCATGAACTTCGACACCGACATCCTGGTGCGCCTGTACTGGGACGGGCTGGAGGTGCGCAACCTGCCGACCCGGGTGGTATACCCGAGCGACGGCGTCTCGCATTTCCGCATGTGGCGCGACAACGTGCTGATCACGCGCATGCACCTGACGCTGTTGTGCGGCATGCTGTGGCGCGCGCCGCGCCTGCTGGCGCGCACCTGGCGCCAGCGATGAGCGCGCCGCAGCGGCACTGGGCCGAGATCAACGAACTCGGTTTCGTGGCCGGCATGCGCCTGATGTTCTGGGTCGCCCGCGTCTGCGGGCGCTGGCCGTTCCAGGCGCTGCTGTACCCGGTGCTGGGCTGGTATCTGCTGACCAGGCCGCGCACCCGGCACGCCTCGGCCGACTACCTGCGGCGGGTGCGCGCGCTGGCGCCGGGCGCGGCCGTGCCGGGCGTGCTGGGCCACTTCGCCGCCTTCGCCGAAACCATCCTCGACAAGATGCTGCTGTGGGGTGGCCTGTTCGATACCGACAGCGTGCGCCTGCACGGCGTCGAGTCGCTGCAACCGTCGCTGGCGCAGGGCCGCGGCGCGCTGCTGGTGTGTTCGCACTTCGGCAACCTGGAGTTGTGCCGGGTGCTGTCGCGCCGGCGCGCCGGCCTGAAATTGACGGTGCTGGTGCACACCAAGCACGCGCAAGCCTTCAACCGCGTGCTGGCGCGGCTGAACCCGGAGAGCCAGTTGAACCTGATGCAAGTGACCGAGATGACGCCGGCCACGGCGATGCTGCTGGCCGAGCGCGTCGGCCGCGGCGAATTCGTCGTCGTCGCCGGCGACCGCGTGCCGGTCGCCGCCAAGCCGCGCGTGGCGCGGGCCGACTTCCTGGGCGCGCCGGCGGCCTTCCCGGTCGGCCCGTACGTGCTGGCCAGCGTGCTGCAATGCCCGGTCTACCTGTTGTTCTCGATGCGCCGCGGCGGCCGCTACGAGGTGCATTTCGAGCTGTTCCGCGACACGCTGCGGCTGCCGCGGCAGGGACGCGACGCCGCCCTGGCCGCGCTGGCGGCCGACTACGCCGCCCGGCTCGAGCGTTTTTGCCTGCGCGCGCCCGGCCAGTGGTTCAATTTTTTCGATTTTTGGCATTTACCCCAACTGGATATCCCCGATGCACCTTGTTGAACCGACCCCCACCCGGCGCACCGTGCGCTTTGACCGCGAGCGCCTGCAAATCGAAGACATCGTCGACATCGCTCAAGGCCGCGCCGACGCCAGCCTGTCGGACGATCCGGCCTTCCGCGCCGCCATCGCCCGCGGCGCCGACTTCCTCGACCGCCTGCTGCGCGAGGACGGCACCGTCTACGGCGTCACCACCGGCTACGGCGACTCCTGCACCGTCACCGTGCCGCCCGAGCTGGTGGCCGAACTGCCGCACCACCTGTACACCTACCACGGCTGCGGCCTGGGCGAGTACTTCAACCCGGCCCAGACCCGCGCCGTGATGGCGGTCCGGCTGGCCTCGCTGTGCAAGGGCTTTTCCGGCGTCAGCGTGGAACTGCTGGAGCAGATCGCGCGCCTGCTCGACGCCGGCCTGCTGCCGCTGATCCCGTCCGAGGGCTCGGTCGGCGCCAGCGGCGACCTGACCCCGCTGTCCTACTTGGCGGCGGTGCTGTGCGGCGAGCGCGAAGTGTGGCGCGACGGCGTCCAGGTGGCGGCCGCGCAGGCGCTGCGCGAGGCCGGCATCACGCCGCTGCGGCTGCGCCCGAAGGAGGGCCTGGCGATCATGAACGGCACCGCCGTGATGACGGCGCTGGCCTGCCTGGCCTACGACCGCGCCGACTACCTGGCCAAGCTGTGCACCCGCGTCACGGCGCTGGCCTCGTTCGCGCTGGACGGCAACGCCCACCACTTCGACGAGGTGCTGTTCTCGGTCAAGCCGCACGCCGGCATGCAGCAGGTCGCGGCCTGGTTGCGCCAAGACCTGCCGACCGAGCAGTGGGAACGCAACGGCAAGCGCCTGCAGGACCGCTATTCGATCCGCTGCGCGCCGCACGTGATCGGCGTGCTGGCCGACGCGCTGCCGTTCTTCCGCGGCGCCATCGAAAATGAACTCAACAGCGCCAACGACAACCCGATCATCGACGCCGAGAACGAGCGCGTGCTGCACGGCGGGCATTTCTACGGCGGCCACATCGCCTTCGCCATGGACGGCATGAAGAACGCCGTGGCCAACCTGGCCGACCTGCTGGACCGGCAGATGGCGCTGCTGGTCGACAGCCGCTACAACCACGGCTTGCCGGCCAACCTGTCCGGCGCCACCGGCGCGCGCGCGGCCATCAACCACGGCCTGAAGGCGCTGCAGATCAGCGCCTCGGCCTGGACCGCCGAGGCGCTCAAGCTGACCATGCCGGCGTCGGTGTTCTCGCGCTCGACCGAGTGCCACAACCAGGACAAGGTCAGCATGGGCACCATCGCCGCGCGCGACTGCCTGCGCGTGCTGGAACTGACCGAGCAGGTCGTCGCCGCGCTGTTGATCACGGTGCGCCAGGGCGTCTGGTTGCGCTGCCGGGTCAACCCGGCGCTGGCGCCGCAGGCCAAGCTGGCGAAGATGATGGAGGCGCTCGGCGCCGACGTCGCCGTGGTCGAGGAGGACCGCCGCCTGGAGCCGGACCTGCGCCTGCTGTTGGAACGCATCCGCAGCCGGCACTGGGAGTTGTATGCGTAGGGCCGCCAAGCAGAGCCGCTGGTTCGCCGAGGTCGAGATGCAAGTGCAGTTCTTCGACCTCGACCCGATGGAAATCGTCTGGCACGGCCGCTACGTCAAGTACCTGGAGGTGGTGCGCTGCGCCTTGCTCGACAAGATAGACTATAACTACGTGCAGATGAAGGCCTCCGGCTTTTCCTGGCCGGTGATCGACCTGCACCTGCGCTATGTCGCGCCGGCCACCTTCGGCCAGCGCCTGAAGCTGCGCGCCGACCTGGTCGAATGGGAAAACCGCCTGAAGATCGACTACCTGATCAGCGACGCCGACAGTGGCAAGCGCTTGACCAGGGCCAGCACGGCGCAGGTCGCCGTGGAGATCGCCAGCGGCGCGATGTGCTTCGTTTCGCCGCCGGTATTGTTTGACAAACTGGGAGTGCAAGCCACATGAAACGAATTCTTTTGGGCGCGCTGCTGCTGGCCGCCGCGGCCGTCGCCGCCGCCGCGCCGGAGCGCGCCTCGGTCGCCAACATCCAGGCGCTGCTGGCCAAGCCGAAGGTGCTGTGCGGCCGCTTCGACCAGACCAAGCAGTTGACCGGCATGAAGAAGGCGCTGGCCTCGAACGGGCGCTTTTGCGTGGTCGCCGGCAAGGGCGTACTGTGGCGCACGCTGCAACCCTTCCCCAACACGCTGCGCCTGACGCGCGACGAGATCGTCCACTTCCAGGGCGAGCGCGTGGCGCTGCGGCTCGACGCCAAGACCGAGCCGGTGGTGCGCATGATTAACAGCGTGCTGTTCGCGCTGCTGGCCGGCGACCTGGCCCAGCTCGAAGCCCTGTTCGAGGTCGACGGCGAGATCGACGGCGCCAACTGGAAGGTGGCGCTGAAGGCGCGCCAGCCGGCGCTGGCCAAGGCCATCGGCAGCATCAAGCTCGACGGCGGCGCCTACGTCAAGAACATCGGCATCAGCGAGGCCGGCGGCGACCGCACCGGCATCGTCTTTTCGGCGATCCAGAGCGGCGACGCCGCCATCACGGCGGAAGAGGCGGCGCTGTTTTGAAACACGGTAAAACCCTGGCGCTGGCGTGGGCGATGGTGGTGTGCCTGCTGCTGGGGCACAACGCCTACCTGTGGCTGGTGCAGCGCATCGTGCCCGACACCGACATCATGGCGCTGCTGCCGGTGCAGCAGCGCGACCCGGTGCTGCAGCAGTCGTTCGGCCACATGGTCGACAGCGCGCAGCAGCGCCTGGTGGTGCTGGTCGGCGCCGCCGACTGGGCCGACGCGACCCGCGCCGCCGACGCCTACAGCGCCGTGCTGGCCGGGCGCGCCGACTTGTTCCAGGCCGCCGCCGTCGACGAGAAAACCCAGGGCGACTGGCTGGCGCTGTTCCAGCAGCACCGCCTGACGCTGTTGACGGCGCAGCAGGAGGCGCAGTTGCGCAGCGAGCCGGCGCAGTTCTGGCTGGAGGCGGCGCTGGCCAAGTTATACAGTCCGTTCGGCGGCCCCAAACTGGGCGCCTGGCAGGACGACCCGTTCGGCCTGTTCGCCGGCTGGGCCCAGGAAAGGGCGCGGGAAACCCCGGTGCGCCCGCGCGACGGCCGCCTGTTCGTCGCCGACGACCAGCGCCAGTACGTGCTGCTGGCGCTGACGCTGAAGCAGCCGGCGTTTTCCATGCGCGCGCAAGAGGCCGTGCTGGCGCTGCTCGAACGCGCCGCCCGCGCCGCCCGCGCCGCCACGCCGCGGGTCGAGCTGGTCAGCGCCGGCGTGATCCTGCACGCCGCCGCCGCCGGCGCCCAGGCCGAACGCGAGATGTCGACCATCGGCATCGGCTCGCTGCTCGGCATCATCCTGCTGATGTGGCTGACGTTCCGCTCGCTCAAGCCGATCGCGCTGATCCTGCTGTCGATCGGCGTCGGCTGCCTGGGCGCGCTGTCGGTGTGCTGGTTGTTGTTCGGCCGGGTGCATTTGCTGACGCTGGTGTTCGGCGCCAGCCTGATCGGCGTGGCCCAGGACTACGGCATCTATTTCCTCTGCAACCGGCTCGGCGCCGACCCCGCGCTCGATTCGCGCGCGCTGCTGCGGCGCCTGCTGCCGGGCCTGGCCCTGACGCTGTTGGCGGCCGTGATCGGCTACCTGGGCCTGGCGCTGACGCCGTTCCCCGGCCTGCGCCACATGGCGGTGTTCTCGGCGCTGGGCCTGGTGTTCGCCTGGCTCACCGTGGTGTTCTGGTTCCCGCCGCTGGTCGGCGCCGGCGCGCTCCAGAGCGGCGCGCTGGTGCGCCGCTACGGCGCGGCGCGGGCGCGCTGGCCGCGGCTGGGCCGCAACAAGGCCAGCCTGGCGGCGCTGGCGCTGTTCGCCGCGCTGGCCGCCGCCGGCGTGTCCCGGCTCGGCGTCAACGACGACATCCGCCTGCTGCAAACCCCGCCGCCGCGGCTGCTCAGCGACCAGTTGAAACTGAGCAAACTGCTGGACGCGCCGACGCCGGTGCAGTTCTACCTGGTGCGCGCCGGCTCGGTCGACGCGGTGCTGGAACGCGAGGAGGCGCTCAAGCTGCGCCTGGACGCGCTGGTCGGCCAGCGCCGCATTTCCGGCTACCAGGCGATGTCGAACTGGGTGCCGTCGGCGCGCACCCAGGCGGCGCGCCGCGCGCTGCTGGACGACAAGCTGCTGAAGGACGGCGCCGCGCTCAGCGCGCTGGCGGCGCGGATCGGCGAAGATCCGCGCTGGGTCGGCGCGACCCGCGCCGGCCTGGTCGGCGCCGGCGCGGCGCTGACGGTGGAGGCCTTCCTGGCGGCGCCGGCCAGCGAGCCGTGGCGCCATTTGTGGCTGGGCCGGGTGGCGGGCGGCGGCTACGCCAGCATCGTCGCGCTGCGCGGCCTCGACTACGCCGGCCTGCCCCAGTTGCGCCAGGCCGGCGCCGGCCTCGACGGCGTACAATGGGTCGACAAGGTGCAGGAGATTTCCTCGGTGCTGGGCAGCTACCGCCAGTACATGGGCTGGGTGCTGCTGGCGGCGTACGCGGTGCTGTTCCTGCTGCTGTCGCCGCGCTACGGCCGGCGCACCTGGCGCGTGCTGGCGCCGACCGCGGCGGCCAGCGTGGCCGCGCTGGCGCTGCTGGGCTTCGCCGGCCAGAACCTGCAACTATTCCACGTGCTGGCGCTGATGCTGCTGCTCGGCGTCGGCATCGACTACGGCATCTTCATGCAGGAGCACCCCGACCGGCGCGACCGCACGCCGTGGTTGGCGGTCGGCCTGTCGGCCGCCAACACCATTTTGTCGTTCGGCCTGCTGGGCCTGAGCCGCACCCCGGCCTTGCAGGCCTTCGGCCTGACCATGCTGCTCGGCACCGCGCTGGTGTGGCTGCTGGTGCCCTGTTTCGCCACCCAAACTGAAAGCGAACCATGTCCGACACACTGAAGCTTGAACATGTCGAAATCCTCATCGTCGGCGCCGGCCCGGCCGGATCGGTGGCCGCCGCGCTGCTGCGCCAGCAGGGCCGCCAAGTGCTGGTGATCGAACGCGAGCAGTTCCCGCGCTTTTCCATCGGCGAGAGCCTGCTGCCGCAAAGCATGGCGTATCTGGAGCAGGCCGGCATGCTGCAGGCGGTGGTCGAAGCCGGCTTCCAGCACAAGAACGGCGCCGCCTTCATGCGCAACGGCGAGTACACCGACTTCGACTTCCGCGACAAGTTTTCGCAGGGCTGGGGCACCACCTACCAGGTTCAGCGGGCCGATTTCGACCACGTGCTGGCCAAGCAGGCCGAGCGCTTCGGCGCCGAGGTGCGCTACCGCCACGCAGTCACCGCGGTCGACCTGGGCGAGGAGGGCGACGCGCGCGGTCCGCGCGTGACGGTGCACGGCGCCGACGGCGGGGCGTACCAAATCGAGGCGCGCTTCATGCTCGACGCCAGCGGTTTCGGGCGCGTGTTGCCGCGGCTGCTGAAACTGGAGACGCCGTCGAACTTCCCGGTGCGCGGCGCGCTCTTCACGCACGTCGAGGACGGCATCGACGAACCCGGCTTCGACCGCAACAAGATCCGCGTGACGGTGCATCCAAGGCATTGCGACGTCTGGTTCTGGACCATTCCCTTCGCCGGCGGGCGCTGCTCGCTCGGCGTGGTCGCCGAGACCGGCTTCCTGGCCCGCTACGAAGGCACGGAAACCGAGCGCCTGCGCGCCATCGTCGCCGAGGAGCCGTCGCTGCGGGCGCTGCTGGCCAACGCCAAGTGGGACACGCCGGCGCGGCAAATCGTCGGCTACTCGGCCAACGTCGAGCAGCTGTGGGGCCGCGGCTACGCGCTGCTGGGCAACGCCGGCGAGTTCCTCGACCCGGTGTTCTCGTCCGGCGTGACGATCGCCTTCAAGTCGGCCAGCCTGGCGGCGGCGGCGCTGCAACGCCAGTTCGCCGGCGAGGCGGTGGACTGGCAGGCCGACTTCGGCGCGCCGCTGCGCAAAGGCGTCGACACCTTCCGCGCCTTCGTCGAGTCGTGGTACGCCGGCGGCTTCCAGCAGATCATTTTCCATCAGGGCCAGCAGCCGGAAATCCGCCGCATGATCTCGGCGATCCTGGCCGGCTACGCCTGGGACCAGGACAACCCCTTCGTTAAGGAAACCGCGCGCCGCCTGGCCGCACTGGAGGCGCTGTGCGCGCCGGTCTGACGCTGGCGGTTGCGGCTGCGTTGGCCCTGGCGCTGGCCGGCTGCGCCAGCACGCCGCCGGCGCCGGCCAGGCTGGGCCTGAAGCTGGCGCCGGCGGCGCTGGGCGAGGCCATCAGCGTGCAGCAGCACCTGAAGGTCGAGCGCGGCGCCCGCGTCGACGAGCTCGACGCCGCGCTGGAGGTCGACGCCGAGCGGCTCGAGCTGGTCGGCCTGGCCTTCGGCCAGCGCGTGCTGTCGCTGCGCTACGACGGCAAGGAGATGACGTCGTGGCGCCACGTGATGCTGCCGGCCCAGGTGCGCCCCGACGACGTGCTGGAGGACATGCAGCTGACGCTGTGGCCGGCGGCGGCGATCCAGGCGGCGCTGCCGCCCGGCTGGCGCGTCGACGAGCAGGGCTTGCGCCGCACCCTGTACCATGGCGCCGACGCGATGGTACAAATCGACTACAGCGCGCTGCCGCGCTGGGGCGGCACGGTGGTGCTGCAGAACCTGCGCTACCAGTACCGCTTGACGATACAGTCCGCGCCGCCCAACTAAAAATGGTGAAATAGGAAGCCACGATGTTTTATCTGAACGAATGCGGCATCGTCTGCGCGCTCGGCGCCAGCCACGCCGAGATCAAGGCGCGCCTGCTGGAGCGCGCCGAAAGCGGCCTGGCCGTTACCGATGACTGGTCGCCCGGGCGCGCGCTGGCGCTGGGCCGGGTGGCGTCGCTGCCGGCGGCCGCGCACCTGCCGCTGCAGGCGCGCAGCCGCAACAACCGCCTGGCGCTGGCGGCGCTGGCGCCGATCCGCGCCGCGGTCGAGGCGGCGCTGGCGCGCTACGGCGCGCAGCGCGTCGGCGTGGTCATCGGCACCAGCACCTCGGGCGTGGCCGAAGCGGAAACCGCGCTGGCCAGCCATGCCGCCGGCAACGGCTTGCCGCCGTCGTTCCACTACGCGCAGCAGGAAATGGGTTCGGCGGCCACCATGCTGGCCGCCGAACTGGGCGTCGAGGGGCCGGTCTACGTCCATTCGAGCGCCTGCTCGTCGGCGGCGAAGGCGATGGCCAGCGCGGCCCGGCTGATCCAGATGGGCCTGTGCGACGCGGTGCTGACGGGCGGCGTCGATTCGCTGTGCGCCTTCACCGTGTCCGGTTTCTCGGCGCTGGCCTCGGTCAGCGCGGCGCCGTGCAATCCGCTCAGCGCGAACCGCGACGGCATCAACATCGGCGAGGGCGCGGCGCTGTTCCTGATGAGCCGCGAGCCGGCCGCGGTGGCGCTGCGCGGCTGGGGCGAGTCGTCCGACGGCCACCACATGTCGGCGCCCGACCCGCTCGGCGGCGGCGCCCGCCTGGCCATCGGCCAGGCCCTGGCGCGCGCCGGGATTGGCGCCGCCCAGGTCGACTACATCAACCTGCACGGCACCGCGACGGTGCAGAACGACGCCATGGAGTCGCGCGTGGTCGATGCCTTGTTCGGCACGGCGGTGGCGGTCAGCTCGACCAAACCGTTCACCGGCCATACGCTGGGCGCGGCGGCGGCGGTGGAGGCGGCGCTGTGCTGGTTGGCCATGCAGGACGACAATCCGCTGGGCCGGCTGCCGCCGCACCTGTGGGACGGCGTGGCCGACCCGGCCCTGCCGGCGCTGAACCTGGCGCGCCCCGGCGCGGCGCTGGGGCGCCCGCTCGACTGGGCGCTGAGCAATTCGTTCGCCTTCGGCGGCTCCAACGCGGCGCTGCTGCTGGGACGCACGCGATGACGTACCCGGATATCCGCGAGCTGCTGCCGCACGGCGGCGCCATGGTCCTGCTGGACCGCGTGCTCTGGGCCGACGACGAGGCCTTGTGCGCCGAGGTGGCGATCCGCGCCGACAGCCTGTTTTGCGACGGCGCCGCGGTCGGCGCCTGGGTCGGCGTCGAGTACATGGCGCAGGCCATCGCCGCGCACGCCGGCTATCTGGCGCGGCTGCGCGGCGAGCCGCTCAAGGTCGGGTTTTTATTGGGCGCGCGGCGCTACGAGGCGCAGCGTCCCGGCTTCGCGGTGGGCAGCGTGCTGCGCGTGCATATGCGCCGCACGCTGCAGGGCGACAATGGCCTGGCGGCGTTCGACTGCCGTATCGAGCACATTGACGGCGCGGCGCCGGCGTGCGGCGTCGCCACGGCGACGATCTCGGTGTTCAAACCGGACAATGCGCGTGAATTTTTGCGGGGGAGTGCGAATGGAAGTGAATAGTATGGGTGGTAACAGCGCCGGCAAGGGCCTGAGCGTGCTGGTGACGGGTTCGTCGCGCGGCATCGGCCGCGCCATCGCGCTGCGCCTGGCGCGCGACGGCTACGACATGGTGCTGCATTGCCGCAGCCGGCGCGACGAGGCCGACGCCGTCGCGCTGGAGATCGCCGCGCTGGGGCGCGCCGTGCGCGTGCTGCAATTCGACATCGGCGAGCGCGCCGCCGCCGCCGCCGCGCTAACGGCCGACATCGCCGCGCACGGCTGCTATTACGGCGTGGTGTGCAACGCCGGCGTGGCGCGCGACAACGCCTTCCCCGCGATGAGCGGCGAGGACTGGGACATCGTCCTGCAAACCAACCTGGACGGCTTCTACAACGTGCTCAACCCCTTGGTGATGCCGCTGGTGCAGCGCCGCAAACCGGGGCGCATCGTCACGCTGGCCTCGGTCTCCGGCCTGGTCGGCAACCGCGGCCAGGTCAACTACAGCGCCGCCAAGGCCGGCATCATCGGCGCCACCAAGGCGCTGGCGCTGGAACTGGCCAAGCGCGCCATCACCGTCAACTGCGTCGCGCCGGGCCTGATCGACACCGAGATGATCGGCGCGGTGCCGCTCGACGAGGCGCTCAAGCTGATCCCGGCGCGCCGCGTCGGCAAGCCCGAGGAGGTCGCCGCGGCGGTCAGCTTCCTGATCGGCGAGGAGGCCGGCTACATCACGCGCCAGGTCATCTCCGTCAACGGCGGCATGGCATGAGCCGGCGCGTGGTCGTCACCGGCATGGCCGGCATCAGCCCGATCGGCAACGACTGGGCCAGCGTGCGCGCGCGCCTGGGCGAATACCGCAACGGCGTGGTGCGCATGCCCGACTGGGCCGACTACGAGGGGTTGAACACCCAGCTGGGGGCGCCGGCCGCGTCGTTCGAGTTGAACCTGCGCTACCACCGCAAGGCGCTGCGCAGCATGGGCCGGGTGGCGCTGATGGCGACCCGCGCCAGCGAACTGGCGCTGCAGGACGCCGGCCTGCTCGACGACGCCCTGCTGCGCGGCGGCCAGATGGGCATCGCGTTCGGCTCCTCGGCCGGCAGCCCCAGCGCCGTCGGCGACTTTGGCCGCATGCTGGCCGAGCGCAGCACCAGGGGCATCAACGCCACCACCTACATCAAGATGATGGCGCACACGGCGCCGGTCAACATCGGCGTCTTCTTCGGCGTCACCGGGCGCGTCATCACCACCTCCAGCGCCTGCACCTCGGGTAGCCAGGGCATCGGCTACGCCTACGAGGCGATCCGCGCCGGCAAGCAGCGCGCCATGATCGCCGGCGGCGCCGAGGAGCTGTGCGCGACCGAGGCGGCGGTGTTCGACACGCTGTTCGCCACCAGCACCCGCAACGACGCCGGCCACACCACGCCGCGGCCGTTCGACGCCGGCCGCGACGGCCTGGTGATCGGCGAGGGCGCCGGCTGCCTGATCCTGGAGGAGCGCGAGCACGCGCTGGCGCGCGGCGCCGGCGTGTACGCCGAGGTGGTCGGCTTCGGCACCAACAGCGACGGCAGCCACGTGACCCAGCCGAACGCCGCGACCATGCAGATCGTGATGCAGCTGGCGCTCGACGACGCCGGCCTGCGGCCGTCCGACATCGGTTACATCAACGCCCACGGCACCGGCACCCAGCAGGGCGACGTCGCCGAATCGCAGGCGACGCTGCGGCTGTTCGGCCCGGATACGCCGATCAGTTCGCTGAAAAGCTATATGGGCCACACGCTCGGCGCCTGCGGCGCGCTGGAGGCGTGGATCAGCATCGAGATGATGCGCGAGGGCTGGTTCGCGCCGACCATCAACCTGGAGCGGGTCGACCCGCTGTGCGCGCCGCTCGACTACATCGTCGGCGAGGGCAGGGCGCTCGATTGCGAGTACGTGATGTCGAACAATTTCGCCTTTGGCGGCATCAACACCTCGTTGATCTTCAAGCGGTGCCGCTAGGGTGGCGGGGGCGCGCGCCAGCGTATGGCTGCTCAGACACGGCGACCTGGGCGAGGCCGAGCTGGCGGCCTGCCGCGCCGCGCTGAGCGCCGGCGAGGCGCTGCGCGAGCGGCGTTTCGTGCGGCCCGAGCGGCGCAGCCAGTTCCTGGCCGGCCGCGCGCTGCTGCGCCAGGCCATCGGCCAGTTGGTTGGCGTGCCGGCGGCAACGGTCCTGCTCAGCGAGCGGCGCGGCCAGGCGCCGCTGGCGGCGCTGGCCGGCGCCAGCCTCCCTGTGCCGTTTTTCAGCTTGTCGCACAGCGGCCCGTGGGTCGCTTGCGCGGTCAGCGCCGACACCGCGCTGGGGCTCGACATCGAAGTGCTCGATCCGGCGCGCGAGGTGTTGGCGCTGGCGCGGCAAGCCTTCGACGCCGCCGCCGTCGCCGCGCTGGCGCAACTGCCGGAGGTGGAGCGCGCCGCGCGTTTTTACCAGTTGTGGAGCGAGCGCGAGGCGCGCTACAAACTCGGCGCCTGCGCCGCGCCGGTCTGCGTCAGCCTGCCGCACGCCGAACTGTCGGTGGTGCTGTGCAGCGCGCGGGCGCTGGCAGGCACGCCGCCGCTGCGCCTGATAAAACCAGCGGCGTCACCGCGGGGTCGTGCCTTCTCGCCTTGGCGCGAAGTGGTCTGACCCCGGTGCCGCTAAGTTAAGGATTTTCGTAGGTCGGGTTAGCCCGCATGGGCGTAACCCGACTGGCGTCGGCAGCGGCTCGGCGTTGGATTACGCTTCGCTCATCCGACCTACGGAAGTTTAACTTAGCGGCATTAGGGCCTGACCCGTTGCTTGGTTTCGGCGCTCGCGGCCCAGGCGAACGCGCTCCGAGGCCGAGCCGCCGGCGACGCCAGTCCGCTTACGCCGTTCCGGCTAAGCCGACCTGCGGAAATCGTTGGCGGCGCCTCAACGCTAATTCCAGAGCCAGTTCCACAGGCCCGGCAGCGCCGGCTTGGCGTCGCCCTGGCGCACCGCGCGTGCCAAGGCGGCTTTTTCCAGCGCGCCGCGATCGTTGTAGAACGGCGGGTCCGCCAGCGGCAGCTCCAGCTCGCGCGCGACGTCGAGCAGGATCAGCAGGTATTCCTCGATGTGGCGCGCGGTGTAGGTGTTGATGTCGTGGAACGTGACCACCACCGGCACGCTGCCGTCCACCGCCGGCATGGCGCCGTCGCGCCAGCGCCGCCGCACCTCGGTCAGCCCGGCCAGCATGTTCGAGCGCTTGTGCCAGCTGAAATTGACGCCCCAGATTTTGCCGTCGTTGGCGCTCAGGTCGGTCAGCAGCATGTGCAGGCCGTGGCGATGGTAGGCGGCCAGCGTGTCGGCGTCATAGTTCCAGAACGGCGGGCGCAGCAGGCTGGGCGGCGTGCCGGTGACGGCCTGCAAGTCGGCCGCGCCGCGCCGCAACGACAGCTCCAGTGCGTCGACGCCCAAGGAACGGTGGTTGCTGTGGCGCGGCGTGGCGGTGTGAAAAGCCAGCAAGTGCCCCTCGTCGTGCTCGCGCCGCAGCAGGCTGGCGCCGATCTCGCTGGCGCCGGCGTTCGCCGCCCGGGTCTGGACGAAGAAAATCGCCTTGACGCCGGGCTGCGCCGCGTTGCGCGCCAGTACATCGAGAATGCCGGCCGTCGGATTGTCGTCCACCGCCGCGCTCGGGCCGTCGTCAAAGCTGAGCAAAAAACGTAAGGGGATCGGATCGGCCGGCGTCGTGGCCGCGCCGGCCCCCGGTCCCGCTGCGCACAGGAGGACCAGAAGCAGTGGGCGGATGCGGCGGCTAAAAATGGCTGGCACGAGCGGCTCCCCTTGGGTTGACTGGGTCGCATTGTAGCGCAAGCGCAACAAGCCGGGCTGCGGACGTAAAAAAGCCGGCTGTGAGCCGGCTTTTTTTCAACATGCGAACTAAGTCGATATTAGAACTTGAAACGCAGGCCCAGCGATACCAGGTCCGTTTTCACGTTGCTGTTGTCGCCTTTGGCGACTTTGCCGAAGTTTTCGTATTCAGCGACGATCGAGATGTTTTGCGCAACGGCGTAGGAAGCGCCCAGGCCGAACATGGCCGTGGTGCGGTCATCGCTGTCGTCTTTTTCGGTGATGCCGCCGAACGAGACTGCACCTTTGATGCGGTTGTTGGCGATACCGGCTTTGGCGAACAAGGAGAACTCGTTGTTCACTGGCAGGGTTGCGGTTGCTGCCAGGTAAGCCGATTGGGTTTTCAAAGTGTACGGCACGCCGACGAATTTGAAGTCAGCTTCGCCGGAATCAACGTAGCCGGCTTCCAGGCCGAAGTTTTTGTCGAAGTTGTAACCGGCGTAGGCTTTGTAGCCGGTTGCCGATTCTTTGGCCGAGTATTTGTCGGCGCTGATTTTTTGCTCGGACTGGCCGGCGTTGATGCCGACGTAGGCGCTTTGAGCCTGGGCTGCGACTGGGAAGGAGACTGCGGCGGCGATCAGTGCGGCGATAAACGATGTTTTCATGATTAATCCTGGTATGTAATTGCTAATAAATGCTCATAAGTGACAATGAGCACTAAATGAAAGGAGTTGCTGGTCGTTCCACAAACTCAGACGGGCGAATTCTATAGCTTGGCCGGGCCCGTTCTATTGGAAATCATCAATAAAATAGAATAAAACAAAACTTTGTTGTTTTATAGCGACGCCAGGTTCCGCGCTTGTGGCGGTGTTAAAAATCGCTATGCCGCATAAACACAGGCTTGCAGCTGTATTTATGATTCCGGAATCGCCTAGATATTTAATTCATGAATATTGCTTATAAGTTTATTTGCCCTTGATTTCCTATTGTTTTTATATATCCGCGTTTAAAAACGCCTTGCGCATGGCCCTGCCGGCCCCGGCCGGGCGCCGCTGCGGCGCAACTGATGTAAAATGCGCCACTTACGCGATGGTGTCCTCCAGCATGTCTGCTGGAGGGTGAAACGGGAAGCCGGTGACAAGAGACACGCTCTCTAACATGCCGGCGCAGCCCCCGCTGCTGTATGCCTGACGATTTTGTCCGTACGCCACTGTGCCATTGCATGGGAAGGCAGGGCAGGAAAGGATGAGGGCGAGCCAGAAGACCGGCCATCGCGTGTATTGCTGGTGCAAAACCCGGGGTTTGGTTTTGTCCGTTGTGCCTTGAGTCCTGATTCGTTCCGCCGCCGCCGCAGCGTGCGCGCATGGCGCCACCGCGCCCATGCGCGCCCGCGCGCGCCGTCCGCCTGCGACTGTGGCCAGCGCCCACACGGCCACTTCTTTCTCGTGTCATGCCCGGATCATCGATGTGATCTTAGGAAATGAAACAGATGCGACACTTTTATACGCGAACACCGCTGCTGGCCGCTTTGCTGGCCGGCTGCAAACTGGCCGGCGCGACCGGCGTGCCCACGCTGCAGGAAGTCACCGTGGTGGGCAACCGGCCCGGCATGATCGGCGTCGCCGACTCCGCCACCGACGGCACGGTGACGGCGAAGCAACTGGCGACCCGTCCGCTGCTGCGCACCGCCGAGGTACTGGAAACGATACCCGGGCTGATCGTCACCCAGCACTCGGGCGACGGCAAGGCCAACCAGTACTTCCTGCGCGGCTTCAACCTCGACCACGGCAGCGATTTCGCCACCACCGTGATGGGCATGCCGGCCAACGTCGCCAGCCACGCCCACGGCCAGGGCTATATGGACTTGAACTTCCTGATGCCGGAGCTGATCGCCAACATCGAGTTCCGCAAGGGCGTCTACGCGGCCCGCGACGGTGACTTTTCCAACACCGGTTCGGCGCGCGTCGACTACCAGCGCCAGGTGAAGGCGCCGTTCGTCGACCTGACGCTGGGCGCCCACCGGCACCGCCGCCTGCTGGCCGCCGGCAGCGGCGTATACGCCGGGTTCGACGTGATGGGCGCGGTCGAAGTGGCGGGCAACGACGGGCCCTGGGACTTGCCGGCCAATTTGCACAAGCGCAACGGCGTGCTGCGCCTGTCCAAGGGCAGCGCCAGCGACGGTTTCGCCGTCACGGCGATGGCTTACGAGTCGGACTGGCGCGCCACCGAGCACGTGCCCGAGCGCGCCATCAGCGGCGGCGGGATCGGCCGCTTCGGCGCGCTGTCGGGCAGCGACGGCGGCAAGACCCACCGTTATAGCCTGTCCGGCGAGTGGGCCGGCGGCGACGAGGCCGGGGCCGGCAGCGTCAGCGCCTATGTGATCGACTACGGCTTGAATTACTTCGCCGCGCCGTCGGGCTTTACCAGCGGGCCGCGCGGCGACCAGCACGAGCAGGCCGACGAGCGCCTGATCTGGGGCGGCGAGGCGCGCCGCAGCGTGCGCCTGCAAGCGGTCGAGCTGACGGCCGGCGTGCAGCTGCGCCAGGACCGGGTCGGGCATGTCGGCCTGTATCAAACCGAGGGGCGGGTGCGCACCGGCACCGTGCGCCAGGACCAGCTGACCGAAACCGCCGTCGGCCTGTTCGTCGAGGCGCGCCGGCAGTGGACGCCGTGGTTGCGCAGCACCGTGGGGCTGCGCCGCGACCAGATCCGTGCCAGCGTCACGCCGACCGCCGGCGAGTTCAATATGCACAACGGCGGCAAGGTCGGCGCCGGCCAGACCAGCCCGAAACTGGGCCTGGTGCTGCGCCCGTCCGGCGCGCGCGGCGACACCGAGTTCTACGCCAACTGGGGCTACGGATTTCACAGCAACGACGTGCGCGGCGCCACCTCGGCGACCCATCCGGCCGACGGCAGCCCGGCTGAAAAACTGTCGCTGTTCGCCAAGTCCAACGGCGCGGAACTGGGCCTGCGCAGCAAGCCGCTGGCGGGCTGGAACACCAGCCTGTCGCTGTGGCGCATGAGCGCGGCGTCCGAGCTGGTGTTCGTCGGCGACGAGGGCGTCACCGAGGCGCGCGGCGCGTCGCGCCGGCACGGCCTGGAGTGGTCGAATTATTTCGCGCCCACCAGCGCCGTCAACATCGACGCCGACCTGGCCTGGTCGCACGCGCGCTTCAAGGAGCCGGTCGACGGCAGTGGCTCGCACGTGCCGAACGCGATTCCGCTGACCGCCTCGTTGGGGATGGGTTACGAGCCGGGCGGGAACTGGTACGGCGGCGTGCGCCTGCGCTACCTGGGCGCCTACGCCCTGGAGGAAAGCAACACCCACAAATCGACGCCGTTCTGGCTGGCCAATCTGAAGTTGGGCTACCGCATCACGCCGACGCTGCAACTGGGCGTCGACGTGCTCAATCTGCTGGGTCGCAAGGCCAATGATATTGAGTATTGGGGCGGCTCCTGCACGCGCGGCGAACAGGCCGACGGCAGTTGCGGCGGCGGCATCGACGGCCGCCTGGTGCATCCGCTGGAGCCGCGCACCGTGCGCCTGAGCCTGCGCGCCACGTTCTAAGGGGAAGGGCAAGGTTTGCTGCGCGCGCGGTGCCGCGCACGCCAACATGGTCGGATTACGCCCTGCGGGCTAATCCGACCTACGGAAATCGCGGTTAGGCGAAGTAGGTCAGCAAGCCAATCGCCGCCACGCCGCACAGCACGGTGGCGAACAGGCTGCGGCTGAGCACCGCGCACAGCAGGCAGGCGACGCTGGCGACGATGTTCGGCGCGGCCGCGCGCCAGTCGCCGTGGCGGGGAATGAGTTGCTCGGCGACCAGCCCGGCCATGATGGTGACGGGCAGGAAGGACAACCACTCCTGGTACCATTTTGGGAACGATTGTTTGCGCAGGAACAGCAGCGGAAAGACCCGCGGCACCAGGGTGACCAGGCCGCATCCGGCGATGATTAGGAGGATTTCGTAGCGGACTTCCATCGCAGGGCTCCCATGGCAATAAACGAGGTGATGATGGCGGTCAGCACGACGCTGAACTCGCGGCCGAACAGCAGGGCGACCGGTTCGAGCAAGGCGACGGTCATGACGGCGGCGAAGATCTGCACGGCGCGGTCGCGGGCCGCCATTAATTGCAGCACGATCAGGCCGATGAACATCGCCACCAACGCGAATTGCAGGCTTTGCATGAAGTTGGCTGGGATCCAGGTCGCGGCCAGCGCGCCGATGATATTGCCCAGCAACCAATTCAGATAGGCCGTCAGGTTCAGGCCGGCCATCCACGCAAACGACAGCTTGCCGCTTTTCTGCGCGGCGACCGCGGCCACGCCGAAGGTTTCGTCGGTCAGTTGCGCGCCCAGCAAAAAATTGCGCAGGCTGCCCATGTGCTTAAAGTAGGGCACCAGATAGGCCGACATCAGCAGGTGGCGCAGGTTGACGAAGAACACCGCGACGCACACGGCGATGGCGGCGGCGTGGCTTTGCACCATGCCGGCGATGATGAATTGGGCCGAGCCGGCGTAGACGATCAGCGACATCAGCGCCACCTCCATCGTGCTCAGGCCGGACACCCGGGCCAGCGCGCCGGCGGAAAAGCCGATGCTCAGGTAGCCCAGCACGGTGGGTACGCAGGCGATGCAGCCGTCCAGGAATCGCCTGGTCCAATTCTCGTGGCCGAGGGCGGTGGCGTCGATGTCGGCGGAGGGTGGCATGGGCTAAGGGCGCGGTGGCTGGTAACTATCGGTATCGCATAGTATGGGAATCAGCAATACAGCACAAGTACACTTGGCCGTATAGTTACACGGACTGTACCGGGCGCGCCGCCGGTACACCGTTGGCCGGCGGCGCGCCCGGTCCTCGTCGTTTAGAACTTGTAGCGCAGGCCGGCCGACAGCATTTGCGCCTTGATGGTGGTGCGGTCGGCGCTTTGTACCTTGCCGAAGTGCTCGTACTCGGCCACCAGCGCCAGCGTTGGCGTAAAGTTGTAGCTGGCGCCAACGCCGAACAGGGGCGAATTATTCCGGTACTTCAAAGTCCGTACGCCGCCCGGCAGCTCGAACCTGTTGCGGTTGGCGGTCACGCCGACTTTGCCGAATACCGAAAACTGCTCCGACACCGGCATCGTGGCGGTGCCGGCCACATACAGCGCGGACGGCATGATATGCGCGCCGTCGACGCCGTTGACGCTGGCGTCGTGGTCGCCCAGGATGGCATAGCCGGCTTCGACGCCAAAGGTCGGGTTGAACTGGTAGCCGCCGTAGAGCTTGCCGCCGAAATTGTTGCCGCTCGAGGTCTTGTTGTAGGAGTCGATGTTGAGACCGACGCCGCCGACGCTGGCGCCGGCATAGGCGCTTTGCGCCTGCGCCGCAAACGGCATGGTCAGGGCGGAGGCGAGCAGGGCGATGGAGAATACTTGTTTCATATCAGATTTCCTTGGCTGGTGAGGGGGCGCGGCGGCCCAGATCGTTACGGATGGGCGGCGCCATCATTGTCGATCCCGCCGTGCCGGGCAATAAAAACCAAGGGTGTATTACCTGACTGGCATTTTGGTACTGTGTGGCGGTACTTCCCGGGGACGCGTTTGAATGCGGCTCACGCGGCGACGATATTAAAGGCGGTCGCGGCCGCGGCAAAACCCGGGGTGTCGGGAAGCGCGAGAACGGATGGTTTGGCATGCAGTCGAGCAGCCGCCCGATCGAAAAGGATCACTGCGCGTTCAGTGTTGAGATGGCGCGACATGTACACGAAGCCGTCGAAATTCAAAGGGTTGTCGAAAATCGATAGTGACCATTGTTGAGTGATGGCATAGGAGGCCGTTCCAGCCAAGTCGGCATGTCCAGACAGGCGCTTGAGCGTTGCGCCTGTTAGTTCGTGGTTCGAGCAAACGCAGGGCCGAGCCAGTAAAACTGTGAACACTCTGCCGTTCCAAGGCGGTATAGCTGACCTGGAACCGGCCATTGACTGGTATTTCGTCATGCAGCAGCGATTCAGCAATGGCGACCTCCAGCGAGAACCCGAGGTAGCAGGAGCGAAATTCCGGTGCGCCAGCAAGGCAACCCGGGGCGTCAAAGCGATTGGCCCCCGAGCAACCGAAGTAAGGTTCCCCGGTAGCATATTTAGAAATCCTCACCAAAGTTCGTCGACCCAGCCGCATGACGGGAAGGCTATCGTCGGTGGCTAAAGACGGCGGCGGCGAGCCAAGCGGGACGGCGGTCAATTAGCGTTCCACGAACCCGGCAGCCGTTACCAATACCGCCTGCCGGTCACCCTGCTGCAACGCCTGCAGCGGGGTAACTCCGTTCAGGGAGGCCTTGGGAGTGGTAAAGAACTGCCATTTGCTAGACGCCGGTATGTCGCCCAACGCGCGCGTCACCTTCTCCAGATCGCGCCGGGACACCTTGCCATCGGAGTAGAACGCTGGATACAAAAGGCGGCCGCCACCGCCCTCCAGCGCGAATACCCGCCCGGCTTTGAGGGCCTTGCTGACGGCCTGCGGTGACACGTTCAGGCGATCGGCCAGATCCTGCGCGGCGATCAGAGCGCCGCTCTCGGCCAGCTCGGTGCGCCGTTCCTGTTCCTGCATTGCCATGTTGCGCATGAAAGTCACGTTTTCAGCGGGTCGCTTGATCAGTTCCTTAACGCCCGCCAATGTGTTGCCGCGGTGGAGCGCCGCGACAAGCCCTTCCCGTGTCATGACGGGTATTTCATTCTGAATTTCGTCTTTGCCGATGAATTCGCGTCTTTTCGCCTGCGGGCGCAGCTTGATGATGACGTAGCCGGCGCCCAAGTCTGCTGCCTGCTCAATGTTGGCTGGAGCAAGCGCCTCGATCCGGGCAGGCTGCACAGGCCATGAACTTGCGCTTTGGCCAGCTACGGGGCGCTTCATGGCCGAAATTTTGGTAGTCATGATTCCTCCCTTGGGAGTTTTCATTGTACTGCGATGGCGATATTAATCAACCAAATCAACCAAAATTGGCCGGAAAAGTGATAACGACTCAGACCGGCCACGCAGGATTTTGACAAATTTCATGCGTAAAATTCCAGTTGACGGGCTATAGCGCCAATGCCTAGCCGGAGTCGGCGCGCGCTTTTCCGAGGAGTGAGGCTGTGCCTTGCTCGCAGGAGGAATTTCGCGTATTCTTCACTTGATTGACTCTGAATACAATTAAAATCAATTGCGGAATAAATGGCAAAAGCACCCTATATCGAAGATCACAGACTAAAGCACATGCTGAAAGTTGCGGCCGTAAGCGGCGAACTTCCAGTGCGCAATGTCGCGTTGCTCACATGTGTGTATGGCACCGGCATGATGCTGACCGAGCTGGCCCGGTTGCCGCTACGGGCATACCTGAAGGCCGATGGCTCCGTGTTGGATGAATCCGCAGTGCCTGCGGAGATAGCGTACAACGGCAGCGAGCGCCCGCTGTACTGGTCCAATGCGAAGCTTGTCGCAGCCATCGACAAATACCTCGACTATCGAGTGGACCACCGCCATCGCGTAACGACTCGAAAGGCCGCTTACAGAAGCTTGGACCCGGATGCTCCGATCTTTCTCACAGACGAAGGCGAGCCGTACAAGCTGACGCCGAGACGTACCGGCACGGGGGCAATAAGCTACTCGTGCGACAGCCTCAGCCAGCTCTTCCGCAAGCTGCACTTGCAAGCGGGCGTTGAGGGTGCGAGCGCGATGTCGGGTCGCCGAACGTTTGCGGTTCGCCTGAACAACAACAATATCGACCTCAAGCACATCAAAGTTCTGCTGGGCTTGAAGACGCTACAAGCCACAAAGGCGCTGATTGATGCTGACCCTGTACGCTTGGGCAAGATCGCTGCGAGCGTGTTCTGATGCCGAAGAGCCAGCTTACGCAGCAAGAATTTTTGCGGGACGCTATGCATCGCCTCGGCATGACTCGGGATGAATTCGCTCAACGAATCGCAGTTAAGCGCAAGACGCTGGATAACTGGCTTTTGCCGCCCAGTGAATCGGCGCGTGGCATGCCTGATATGGCGTGGAAGTTTATTCAAGAGATTTTGGATAAAGAAGCAAAAACCGCTTGACTACCCCCATTGAGGGTATATAATGATTTGCATGGAAGCGCAAGTGCGCATCACTCTACCGGAGATTTTAATGGCAGCAATTGCGTTTGACACACTCAAGATGGCGGAACGCTTGGAGAGTGCTGGTATGCCAGCCGCTCAGGCAAAGATGCAGGCAACTGTTCTTGCGGAGGTCATTACCGCCGAAGACGCGAGCATCGTAGACCGTTTTTCCAGCAAGCAGGACGTTGCCGTGGAATTGGCTGCAATCAAGGCCGGAATTGAAAAACTGGATTCAAAAATTTCCCAAAGCGCTGCCGAGTTTAAGGCGTTGAATTCGGACACCAAGGCCGAGTTGATCCGCTGGGTCGTGTCGGTTGGGATTCTGCAAATGGCACTGGTCGCCGGGCTTGTCCTCAAGCTCGTCAAGTAAGGAAAATCCCGCGTTTCTGCGCCCGCCACCTGGACGGCCTCCAGGGTGAGGAAAATAGATGTCCGATATTCAAATATTTGAAAGACAAGTGCGTCATCGCTCCTCTGATCACTTGAAGGCGATGTCCTTGCTGGCAGCTCACAGCCTCACGGGCCTATGATTTCGGTGTTGCGTCAGGAGCTTGATTCGATGGTGCGAGTGATCTTCTTGCTTGCCCAACCAAGTGACATTAGAGTTCAGTTGATTGCAGATTCTGTGAATGGCAATAAATGGAAAATTGGGCGGCAAAATGTGACTGATCGGCAGATGGTGGATCTTGCCCAACAATTGCAAGGTTGGACCCACCTCGTTATACACAAGTCCGGACCAACATCCAGCCGGTTTGAAAACGCGTTTACATTCAATGACTTAACGCGCCCCTTGTAAACTTGCCATTATTCAGGTTTACTCTCGTCTTTTGCGTGGACGAGTTGGCGACAGCATCAGCACCTTGGACCGAGCCGGAATTTGAACAACTCGACTTGGGCGATGCGCGCCTGAACAAACGAGCAAGGATCTTGATGGAACGATTTGCGGCTGACCCGACGGCGAGCGTGCCGAAGGCCTGCCAAGGCTGGGGCGAGACGATGGCGGCCTACCGCTTCTTCGACAACGACAGCGTGGACTGGCAGGCGATTATGGCGCCGCATTGGCAGCAGACACAGCAACGCATGGCTGCGCTGCCGGTGGTGCTGTGCTTGCAGGACACGACCGAACTCGATTTCAATGGCCAAGGCGCGTTCGGCCTCGGTCCGTTGAGCTATGAAGCCCAGCGCGGCATGTACCTGCACCCGACGTATGCGGTCACACCCGCGCGCGAGCCGCTGGGCATCGTCGACGCGTGGATGTGGGCGCGTGAAAAGAAGGACAAGACCGGTGCGCGCGGCGGGCCGAAGGAAAGCCTGCGCTGGATCGAAGGCTACGAACGCATCGCCGAGATGGCCGCGCAGTTGCCAGCTACACGCTTGGTCTATGTCGCCGACCGCGAGGCCGATCTGGTGCCGCTGATGCTGCGCGCGCAAGAACTGGGCGCGCCGGCCGACTGGCTGGTGCGCGCTAAGCACAACCGCTGCCTTCCCGACGGCGACAGGCTGTGGGGGCACACGGGAGCAGGCGCGCCGATCGGCGAGCTGACATTCGCGATGGCGGCGCGGCACGGGGTGAAGGCGCGCACGGTGCGCCAGCACCTGTGGGCACGCTCGGTGACGCTGCCTGCGGGCAAAGGCAAGAGCGTCCTCGCCACGTGCGTGATCGCGCGCGAGATCGATGCGCCGGACGGCGTCAAGCCGATCGAATGGCGCTTGCTGACTAACCGCGCGGCCGCCACGCCCGCAGCGCTCGTCGAGCTGATCGACTGGTACCGCGCGCGCTGGGAAATCGAGATGCTGTTCGACGTGCTCAAGAACGCCTGCCGGGTCGAGGCGCTGCAACTGGGTTCGATCACGCAGCTTGAACGGGCCCTGGCGCTGTTCATGGTGGTGGCTTGGCGCATTGCGCGTTTGATGCGCTTGGGCCGGACCTGTCCGGACCTGGACGCGGAACTGTTCTTCGATCCGGATGAGATTCAAGCGGCCTATTTGCTGCGCAAAAAGACGCCACCGAACAAGCCACGCCTGAACGACGTTCTGCGCCAAGTCGCCTGCGTCGGCGGCTTCCTCGCTCGCAAGAGCGATGGCGAGCCCGGCGTCAAGACGATCTGGCTTGGATTGAAGGATGTTCACGTGGCGGCGGAAACGATACGCACCCTACGCGAAATGGGGGCGCTCAAGAGTTGTGTATAACGAGGTGGGTTGGACCGCATCAGTTTACAAATTCGGATGCGCGTTTATTCACTTGTCCGCATTGCATGACTGCAACGAGCGTGATCCTCTCCAACTTCTTCCACCTGCGGAACGCGACGACATCCTCGATCATTGCCGTAGTTACCACGGTGGCCCTGTTCATCCGGATGCTGGGTTTATGGATTTAGTTCGGTTCCTGCCAATGGCGTTGAAAAAAGTCGCAGGCAATTTGGAGGAATACCTAGAAGAATTGTTGAACGGACGTTCGCTTGACGACGTTCTTTGAGCCATCAAGGAAAACCGGGCGCAGTTTTTCGCGTCCGCGAAAATGAAAGAAAAAAATGTTCGCTATTCGCTTCACCAAAACAGTCTGGGACAGTGCATCGCATCAACAAGCATCTGAGATGGCAATCCTTGTCCGAGATGACGAATTACCTTGTCCGCCGAGTGTCAGCGTTGAGTATTTTTGGCCTTTATTGATGCCAGAACGACCGAAAGCTGTGCGATGGGACTTCGATCAGCGGCGATTCGACTGCGCCATGCCTGATGAACACCAAGGTGATGGAATTGATGACTACGATTTCGATGAGCTGTTGGAGCACCTAATCAGCGGTGGCTGGAAGCTAGTGAATCGCAAACCTTGGCAGTGGCCTACCTAGGAAAAATGGTTTCGCGGAGGCGAAACCATATAAACCGTTTATATGGAAAAACATCATGACCACGATCAGCAGGATCACGATTGACAGCACGGTATGCCCGGCGTGTGCCGTTGCTATTCCGAAGCGTAACAAGGGATGCCCGCACTGCCACTATTCGTTCGCGAACAATGCGCATGGCCGCGTGGGCACGCTGCGCGAAATATTGGCAGCGCAAACCGGCCAGTTAAACAATGTTAGCCCGGATTTCCTACGCTTGGTCGCGCAGGCCGCTGGCGTCTAACGGTAGAGGAAAACCGCCATGTTTTACGAAGTCACGTATATGAGAAACGGTTACCAGCTTTCCGACGTGTTCCGCCCCGATTCGCGCTGGGGTAAGCGGATCTTTCGTGTTCAAGTAGCGACGTTACCAGACCACACGGACAATGAGATCGTGCAAGCTGCGCGGGTCGACGTTCCAGTCGGGTATTGGCTTCATCGAATCTTGGCAATAGGTGGCGATCCACACGAGCGCAAGCTGTTCTTCAAACCCATCGTGGCTGTCAAACAAGCCGTAACCGAACCGGCCTAACGGCCAAGGAAAATTACCTGGCGCAGCTGCGTCCCGCATTCCACGGTTTTTCGAGGCCTGCTCCATCCCCTCAGTCAACCGCCAGCGCGATCTCCTTCATGTCCGGATCGCGCTGCTTGATGAAGCGCACGATCGAGTCGACCGTTACCGTGTCGATCTGGTTGGCCATGCGCCGGTCGAAGGGCTGGTCGTCGAAGGCGATGTTGGCCCGGAACATGCGCGCGCCGAGCCGGGTCGAGGCCGGGATCTGCAGCGTGATCGGCTGGTAGTTGGCCCATTTCAGCCACGCCTGCGCCTCGGCGCGGGTGTTGATCTTGCCGGGCGGGGCGTTGGCGGCGGCGTACGTTTCCAGCACCCACTGGTTGGAGTTCTGGTACTTGGTCGAGTACGGGTAGGCCAGCATGTTGTAGTGCGCACCGTGCAGGCGGCGCGGCGCTTTCGACGCCAGTTGGACCGCCAGCGCCTCTTGCACGTCCCAGTGCGGCACCAGGATCACGCTTTTGTACTCGTACACGTCGTCGAGGAAGAAATTGCCCAGTCCCTCGTTGTAGAGCGCCGACTCGGCGCTGCCGCAGCCGTTCAACTCATGCACCACCAGCCAGCGCCCGGACGGGTGGTCGCGCCAAGCCAGGCCGATGTGCGAGTACGTCAAATGGTACTTGCTCAGGTCCTGCCCGGCGCGGGCGATCAGCGCGACCTGCGCGCCGCTGGCGTCGAGCGCCTGGCGCGCCTTGTAGGCCAGGTCCAGCGCCTTGACGACCTTGGTGGCGTCGCCGGGGCGCGGCTCGCAGGAGCGGCCGGCCCGCGCCGGCGCCGTCGCGGCCAGGCCGGCTGCCAGGCACAGCAGCAGCGCCAGCGCGTTCAGACGCGTGGCGCTCATATGCCGGCCGCCGGAACGGTCGAGTGGTGCAGCAGCGACTTGCCGATTTCGTTCGGCACGTAGGCGATGATTTTGCCGGACAGCACCAGCGCGTGGCCGGTCGAGACCGCCACTACGCTGACCACGGTGCCGGCCGCCAGCGACAGGCCGCGCGCGGCCTCGCCGGTCAGCTTGATCGAGGCGGCGCCGGCGTTGGCGGCGCCCTTCAGCACGACGACGCTGCCGTCGGCCACCGCCTCCACGCCCTCGACGAAGACATAACCAGAGGCGGCCAGCAAGGACATCGAGCCGAGCAGCACGATGCCCGACGCCATGCCGACGTTTTCCGAGGCGGTCGACAGTTCCGAGTTGCCGGCGTGGGCGCTGGCCGCGGCGGCGCAAAGCAGGCAGATGGACACTAAGCGTTTCATTTTTTCTCCGTTATTGTGGTCTTACAAGGTAATGATTGACGACGGCGCCGAAACTGGCAATCGGAAACGGCGCGGTACTGCTTACTGGATGCCGTAGTATTGTTTCGCGCTACCGCATTCTGGCATTCTGGCATTTCGGCGTCACGGCGCTTTGTCCTGGTCGTTCATTTGTTTTATTAGGCGCCAGGCGAAAAAGCCCAGCACGCCCACGCCCAGCAGCAGCACGGCCCACAGCGCGGCCAGCCGCAACTGGGCCGCGCGCGCGGCGCCGGCCGCCACGGCCGGCGCCGCCGAATCCGGCTGGCGGCTGGCCAGCGGCCCCGCCTGCGCCTGTTCCAGGGTTTGCAGTTCGCCCTGGCTGAAGCCGGGCGCGACTTGTTCCAGTTCGACGGCGGCGGCGGCGGCGTCGGCGCGGCCGAACGCCAGCGTGTACGGCGGCTTGCCGTTGGCCAGGAACACCACGCTCGACGGCGACCATACCAGCCGCAGCGCCGGCTTGCCGCCGGCGCCGTTGAGCGGGCGCAGCACCCATTGCGCGTTGTGCAGCGGCGCCACCGCCATGTCGCCCGAGCTGCGCGTGCGCCCCGCCTGCGTGATCTGGTAAAAAGTGGCGCGCACCAGCGGCTCGAAACTCAGCGTGCTGGGCTGGCCGAGCTGGCGGCCGGGCAGTTCGTGGTAGCGCCCCAGCACGCTTGGCAGCACCACGTTCGGTTCGCTAAATTGCAGGCCGATTTTCTCCACCGGAATCGCCACGGCGCCCTTGTAGACCAAGTCCTGGCCGACTTTCCCCGGCGCCGCTTGCAATACCAGTCGCTCGGCGTGCGGCGCGATGTCGGTCTGGCTGATCGATTCGGCGCTGATGCCGGCAAACAGCAACGGCGCGCCCTCGCGCCAGCTCAGGCGGGCGTAGCGGAGGCGGCGCGCTTCGAATTCGATGCGGTCGTTGGCCAGCGTTTGGGTGTCGCTGTTGACCAGCCAGTCCAGCGCGGCCGCGCCGATCGGCTCCCAGCGTTTGAGGTCGTCGCTGACCTCCAGCCAGACCTGGGCGTGGTAGCTGGCGGTGCCGGCCGGCAGGCGAAAGCGCAGGGCGTTGACGGCGGCGTCGGTCTGGCCGATGTCGAGCACCAGGCTGCTCAATTCGGCTTTGCCGGGGACCTCGCCGGCGCGCGCGGCGCGCGTGACCGACAGCAGGCGGCCGTCGCTGCCGGTACGGATGTCGAGTCCGCCCGCGTCGTCGCCTTGGGCGTCGCCGCGCGCACCGGTGACGGGGAAGATCCTGGCCGGCAACTCGCTGCGGCTGGTGCGCGCCTGCGCGGGCGGGCGCTGTAGCGCGAACGCCAGCTTGTTGCCGTCCTTGTCGAACAGGCGCAGGTCGCGCAGGTCGGGCGTGGCGGCGCGCAGGTAGACCGACTGCGGCAGGCGGAAGGCGACCACGCCGCCTGTGCCGCTGACGCTCAGCGGCAGGCTGTGTGGATAGTCGGCCGGCGTGTCGGATGGCGCCGCGGCGCCGGCCTGGCCGGCCAGCGCCAGTGCCAGCACCGAGGTCAATATGAAGTTCATCCTTGGTCGCGCTTTCTGTATCGTTATGGTTAGTGTGTCGTAGGTCGGATGCGGGGGCCGCCGAGGCGAGCGTAATCCGACCATGTTGGCCGACGCGCGACGCGCTGTCACAGGCCAACGTTGTCGGGTTACGCCGTTCCGGCGAACCCGACCGAGGAAAATCGCCCAGGCTGTCCGGCGCTCATTGTGTATTTTCCGCCGGCTGGCCCGGGTACGGCGCCAGGTAGCCGATGATGAGCATCAGCACGCCGACGCCGACGAAGGAAACGATGCGTTCGATGCCGCCGACGTTGGACAGGTCGATCAGGAACAGTTTCAGCACGACCAGGGCGAGCAAGCCGGCGCCCAGGCCCCATTGCTTGCGGGCGTGGCGCAGCGCGGCGTGGCGCATTAGAACCAGCGCGGTGACGCTCCACGCCAGCGACAGCAGCGCTTGCACGAAGCGCGAGGCCAGCATGGCGTCGAAGCGGTATGGCACGTCCATGTAGTTCGACACGCTGCGCAGCAGCATCAGGTTCAGCCAGGCGTAGATGAGGCAGCCGGCGATTACCGGCACGCGGCCTTGCCAGAGCGGCGACAGGGCAGGCTGGCCGGCGCGCAGCAGGCGGTAGGCGGTGACGGCCAGCAGCATGGCGAAGCCGGTGCTCAGGTCGAGCGGGTTGAGCAGCGGCAGATAGGGCAGCGGCGCCATTGCGCCGTTGTAGCTCAGGTTCCAGTCCAGCACCAGCAGGCAGGACCACAGGGCCGCCAGCGGGATCAGGCAACGCCGATACCACGTTTCCAGCGGCGCCAGCGGCCAGCCGCCGGCGCGGCAGCGGCGCGCCAACAGCGCCACCGCCAGCATCATGGCCCAGGCCGGCAGGTAGCGCGCCCAACTACCGCTGACTTCCCAGCCGGCCAGGTCCAGCAGGCGCTGTTGCTCGCTGGCGCCGGCCAGCAACCAAGCCGAGATGTGCTGCCCGGCGACCGGCCAGATCATCAGCCAGGGCGCGCCGGTGCGCACCGCGTGCAGCAGTTGCAGCGGCCGGGTGGCGATGTGCCAGCCGGCGCGCGGCCACAGTTGCAGCAGGTATTCGCCGGCCAGCCAGACGGCCGCCAGCGCCAGCCAGGCCAGCCGGCCCGGCAGGTGCCCGCCCACGTACAGCTCGCCCAGCATGTTGATGCTGGCCAGCGCCAACGCCAGCCACGCCGGCGCCGTGAACCAGCGCAGCGTCGGCCAGGCCAGGCGCCGCGCCAGCCAGCCGAACAGCGGCGTGAACAGGGCCAGTAGCAGGGCGTAGGCCGCCTGCCAGTCTTCCAGCGGGAAGCCGCCGCCGGCCGGCGCCGCGTAGAGCGCGGTGAACCAACTGGCCAACGAGGTCAGCACCAGCGCGAACCAGAAGAAGGCGGCGCCGGGCAGCAGCGACGTCGCCATCGCCGACAAGGCCGGGTCGGCGTCGGCGCGGCCCTGGCGCTCGCTGAACCAGCTGCTCAGGAAGAGGGCGGCGCCGAGCATCAGCGCGCTCGGGAAGGGGCCGTCGAGCAGGTTCGGGGTGATGGCGATCCAGTCGTCGGCGCTGCGCGCGAGTAGCGCGACGGCGCCGATCACCTGCACCGCAATGGCGAATTTGGCGGCGGCCGCCCATTCCATGCGCTTGGCGACGAGGCCGAGCGCGACGGCGACCAGCACGGCGCTGCCGCTCATCAGGTTGAGCTGGGTGGCGCCGCTGGTGCGCAGCAGCGCTTCGGTCCAGGCGCCCGCCAGCAGCCACAGCGCGGCGGCGGCGAGGAAGAACAGCGACAGCGCGCGCAGGCGCTTGCCGCCCGATTCCTCCGGCGCGCGGCGCAGCGTGGCGGCCATGAAGAAGGCGCTGGCGGCCAGCACCAGGAAGCCGAGCCAGAGGTTCTCGCGCAGCGCGGCGGCGGCGTGGAGGCCGCTGGTGGCGCCGAGGAAGGAGATCCACGCGCCGGCCTGGACCAGCAGGCCGAAGGCCCAGGCCAGCCGACGGCGCTGGCGCAGGCCGACCCAGACGATGCCGGCGCCTTCCAGCGCCCACGCGGCCGAGGTCCAGCGGCCGTCGAGCGCCAGCGGCAGCGCCAGCGTGCCGAAGGCGACGCCGAGCGCCAGGAAGGATTCGGTCAGCAGTTTGAAGTTGCCGCCGCGGCGCCACAGCGTCGCCGCCAGGCCGGTGTAGAACAGGCCCAGCGCCAGCGCGGAGAAGGCCATGCCGAACGGCGTCGCCTTGACCAGGCCGTACTGCAAGCCCATCGCCAGCAGCGGCGTGCCGAACACCAGGGTGGCGTCGACGTAGTGCTTGAGCCGGGGCGCCTGACGCGCCGCGTAGGCCAGCGCGATGCCGACGTAGAACAGGAAGAACAGGATCAGGAATAGTTGCGCCGACAGGTAGTCGTCCGGCGTGTATTTCAACACGCCCCAGGCGGTGCCGACGACGAAGGTGAAGGCGAAGCCGAGCAGGTTGAGCATGCGCCACGAGCGTTTCAGCGCGATGGCGAACACGCCGGCGTTGAGCACGGCGTAGTAGCTGAACAGGCCGATGTGGCTGCCGCCGCCGGTGGAGGTGAGGATGGGCACGGCGAAGCCGCCGACGATGCCGAAGGTGGCCAGCCAGACGGCGTTTTGCAGCACCGCCAGCAGGCAGGTGAAGGCGGTTAGCACCAGCAGCAGGGCGAAGGCCATGCCGCCCGGAATCAGGTGGTACAGGCGGAAGGCGCCGAACACGACCATCATCAGGATGGCCAGGGCCGCGCCCTGCACCGGCAGGCTGATGCCGGGACGCGATTCGCGGATGCGCCAGGCCCAGCCGAGCAGGGCGATGTCGGCCAGCGCGATGCCGGCCAGGCGCAGCTCGATTGGCACGGTGATTTGCGCGGCCACGTATTTCAGCAGGAAGCTGACGCCGATGAACAGGATCAGCAAGCCCAGCTTGGCCACCAGGTTGCCGGTGAACAGCCAATTCTTGGCTTTCGCGGCGAAACCGTCGGCGCTGGCGGCCCAGGCCGGCGTTTCCTGTTTCCAGCCGGGCGAAAACTCGTCCAGGGGCAGGTCGGCGGCGGGCGCGGCGGCTTGATGGACTTCGGCACTGGCCGGCGCTGACGCCTTCGCGTCTACCGGTATGGCGGCGGCGACGGCCGCCTGCACCGGCTCAGGTGCCGGCGTTGGCGGTGTCGGCTCGGGCGCCGCCGCGGGAACGGTCGCGGCAGCCGGCACCGGCGCCGCTTGCGTTACCGGTGCGGCGGGTGCGGCCGGCGCGCCGTTCTGCGCCGCCGCTTTGCGCAGCGTCGCCACTTGCTTCTGCAAGGACTGCAGTTCCGCCCTCAAGCTGCTGGTCTCGGACGACAGCGCGTCGACGCGCTTGCGCGCCGCGCTGGTACGGGACAGGGCAATGAACGGCAGGAGGAAATACACAATGCCGAGAACAACAACAATACTGACCAACAATTCCATGGCGCCGCCCGCTTTCTGTGATGCGTTTCTTGCAATACGATTGAACGGCGAACCCTGCCAGAGCGACCCGACACATCAGATTTCCGCTATATTATCCGAATGATAATGTAGAAGCGCCTAAACGTATTTTTCTTGTTGCGCCGGAAGCCCGCCGCGCCCGGCCGGGATTGTTCCAGCGCAGCCGGCCGGGAGAACGACTGGATCGAATGGCAATTAATATTGTCGGCGGCGGCGTAGTCCTGTATTTTGTCAATCTGTTCCCCTTTCCCATCCGATCACATGAGTCAATCCAGCCAGTTCGCCCTGTTGTCCGAGCGCCGCTTCGGTCCGTTTTTCTGGACCCAGTTCTTTGGCGCCTTCAACGACAATCTGTTCAAGACGGCGCTGATGGTGATCCTGGCGTACGACGCGCTGAGCTGGACCACGCTGCCCGCCTCCACCATCACCAACCTGATCCCCGGCCTGTTCATCCTGCCGTACGTGGTGTTTTCGGCAACCGCCGGGCAGATCGCCGACAAGTTCGAGAAGGCCGGCCTGGCGCGCTTCGTCAAATGGCTGGAGCTGGCCATCATGGCGGTGGCGGCGCTGGGCTGGATGTCGCACACCTTGTGGTTGCTGGTGGCCGCGGTGGTCGGCATGGGCGTCCATTCGACCCTGTTCGGGCCGGTGAAATACGCCTACCTGCCGCAGCAGTTGAAGCCGGAGGAGTTAATCGGCGGTAATGGCCTGATCGAGATGGGCACCTTCGTCGGCATCCTGCTCGGTGAAATCCTCGGCGCGGTGCTGGTGGTGTACAAGCCGTGGGGCGTCGAGCTGGTGGCCGGCGCGACCATCGTGGTGTCCGTGGTCGGCCTGCTGGCGAGCTACCGCGTGCCGCTGACGCCGGCCGCCGAACCCGGGCTGAACATCAACTGGAACCCGCTTAGCGAATCGATCCGCAACATCGGCTTTTCGCGCAAGAACCGGGTGGTCTTCCTGGCCATGCTGGGCAATTCCTGGTTCTGGTTCTACGGCGCCCTGATCCTGGCCCAGTTCCCGGTTTACGCCAAGGATTACCTGCACGGCGAGCACGGCGTGTTCGTGCTGCTGCTGACGGTGTTCTCGCTGGGTATCGGCACCGGTTCGCTGTTGTGCGAGCGCCTGTCGGGGCACAAGATTGAAATCGGCTTGGTGCCGTTCGGCTCGATCGGCCTGTCGCTGTTCGGCATCGACCTGTATTTCGCCAGCATCGGCTACAGCAACACCGAGGTGGTCGGCGTGCTGGCCCTGCTGGCCCAGCACAGCGTGCCGCGCATCCTGTTCGACATCGCCATGATCGGCGTTTTCGGCGGCTTCTTCATCGTGCCGCTGTTCGCGCTGATCCAAACCCGCTGCGACCGCGCCCACATCTCCCGCACCATCGCCGGCATGAATATCATGAACGCGCTGTTCATGGTGGCGGCGGCCGGCGTGGCCATTTTGCTGTTGGGGCAGGGCTTCACGATTCCGCAGCTGTTCCTCCTGACGGCGGTTTTGAACGCGCTGGTGGCGGTGTATATCTTCTCGCTGGTGCCGGAATTCCTGATGCGCTTCCTGGCCTGGCTACTGATCCACACCATCCACCGCGTCAAGTGCGTCGACGCCGAGCGCATCCCGGCCGAGGGCGCCGCCGTGCTGGTGTGTAACCACGTCAGCTTCGTCGACGCCATCGTCATCGTCGCGGCCAGCCCGCGGCCGATCCGCTTCGTCATGGACCACCGCATCTTCAAGCTGCCACTGCTGGGCTGGATTTTCCGCACCGGCAAGGCGATCCCGATCGCCTCGGCCAAGGACGACCCGTGGTTGATGGAAAAGGCCTTCGTCGACATCGCCCAGGCGCTGCACGACGGCGACCTGGTGTGCATTTTCCCCGAGGGGAAGTTGACGACGACCGGCGAGATGAACGAGTTCAAGGGCGGTATTGCGAAGATCCTGGCACGCTCGCCGGTGCCGGTGATTCCAATGGCGCTGCGCGGCCTGTGGGGGCATTGGCTCAGCCGCAACAAGGCCAATGTGTTCGAGCGGACCTTCCGCGGCGGCTGGCGTTCGCGCCTGGCGCTGGCGGTCGGCCAGCCGGTGGCGCCGGTCGACGCCACGCCGGAGTATTTGCAGCAGCAGGTGAGCAAGCTGCGCGGCCATTGGAAGTAGGCATTGCATGCCGTTTGCGCCTCACTTGTCGAGGCGCCCCTTGACCAGGCCGATGATGTCGTTGAACTCGACCGGCTTGGTCAGGTGGTAGTCGAAACCGGCCTCGATGGCGCGGCTGCGCGCGTCGCCCTGGCCCCAGCCGGTTAGCGCGATCATCAGGACGCCGGCCGCGCCGGGCAGTTGGCGGATCTGCCGCGCCGTTTCGTAGCCGTCCATGCCGGGCATGCCCAGGTCCATCACGATCAAGTCCGGCGTGCCGCCCTTGGCGGCGGCCAGCGCGGCGCAGCCGTCGTAGGCCGCCGCCGCCTCGTAGCCCTCCATCTGGAACAGCACCTTCAGCGAGTCGGCGGCGTCGCAGTTGTCGTCGACCACCAGCACCTGCGCGGCGCGCGCGGCCGACGTCGGCGCCACGTCCACGCGCGCGCCGCCGCCGCCCTCGGCCGGCTGGCGCGACAGCACCACCACCGGCAGGCGGATGAGGAATTCGCTGCCCTTGCCGACGCCTTCGCTGCGCGCCAGCACGCTGCCGCCGTGCATTTCGGCGAAGGTGCGCGCCAGGCTCAGGCCGATGCCCAGGCCGCTGGCGATCTGCCCGGACACCGTGTTGCCCTGCTCGAACATTGAAAAAATCCGCGGGATGGCGTCGGCGTCCAGGCCGACGCCGGTGTCGGTGACGCTGATGCTCAGCTGCGCGTCGTCGACCCAGGCGCGCACCGCAACGCTGCCGTCGGGCGGCGTGAACTTGATCGCGTTCGAGACGATGTTGGCGAGGATTTGCACCACCCGCGCGTAGTCGGCGTGCAGCACCACGTCCTGCGGCGGCAGCGCGAAGTCGACGCCGATGCGCTTGCTGGCCGCGCTTTGCAGGCACAGCTCGTTGACGTGTTCGACCACGGCGCGCAGGTGGACGTGTTCGCGCCGCAGCTCGGTCTTGCCGCTGGTGATGCGCGCGACGTCGAGCAGGTCGTCGACCAGCCGGGTCAGGTGCGTGACCTGGCGCTCGATCACCTCCCTGACCTTGGCCACGGCCGGCGCCTGCGGGTACAGGTGGCCGAGCAGCGCCACCGAGGTCTTGATCGGCGCCAAGGGGTTGCGCAGCTCGTGCCCGAGGCTGGCGAGAAATTCGTCCTTGCGGCGCTCGGCCTCGCGTACCATGTATTGGCGGGCGCGGGCGCGCAGCAGCGCGTGCGCCGACGTCACCAGGGTCAGCGTGCCGACCGGGCGCTCGAACAGCGTCAGGTTGCCCAGCGTGTTGATGGCGTGGCGCACCAGTTGCGGGTCGCCCTGGCGTTGCGTCAGCAGGATCACCGGCAGGTCGGACCAGGCCGGCTGGCCGGCGAGGTAGCCGGTGAGGGCGGCGCAGGCGCCGGCCGGCAACGCCTCCTCGACCGTCAGCACGCCGGCCGCGCCCAGTTCCAGTTGCTCGGCCAACTGCTCGGCGCTGTGGCAAATGTCGGTGCGTACCATCGCCAGCTCCAGCACCTGCTCGGCCAGCGCGGCGTCGCGTCCGGTCGGCGCGAAGATCAGGATGCGCTGTTCCATATGGACTAGCGCGGCGCGCTGACGGCCGCCGCCGTGGGCGGGGCGGGCTCGCGGCACGCCTCGCCGGTCGGCACGCCGGTCAGGATGCCGTGGAAGCCGCGCAGCGGCGGGCCGATTTCAATGCCCCCGGCGCCGATTTCAAAGCGGTGGATGGTGCGCTGGTGCGGGCTGCCGCGCTTCTTGAACACCGAGATGGCTTGCCGCACCTCGCCCGCGACCTCGAAATAGCGCAGCATGATGACGTTGTCGGCCACGTAGCTGGCGTCGGCCGAGGTGGTCATGCTGGTGCCGATGATGCTTTGCTGGACGCCGACGAGCAGCGTGGCGACGCCGTGCTGGCCGAGGAAGGCCAGCAGCTCGTGCAGATAGGTGGGCAGGTAGCGCTCGTCGGGCACCGCGTTCAGGTAGCCGTTCAGGCTGTCGATGACGACCAGGCGGACGCCGCGCGCGGCGGCGTCGACCACCGCCTGCGAGAACTCGCCGGGCGCCAGTTCGGCCGGGTCGACCTGCTGGATCGTCAGCAGGCCCGCGTCCATCGCCGCGTGCAGCGCCATGCCGATGTCGCCGGCGCGGTTGAGCAGGTTGTTGCGCGACTCCTCGAACAGGAACATCGCGCACGCTTCGCCGCGCGCGGTGGCGGCGTGCACGAACTGCGCCGCCAGGGTCGATTTGCCGGTGCCGGGCGGGCCGGAAATGAGGGTGCTCATACCTTCCTCGACGCCGCCGCCGGTGAGCGCGTCGAGCGCCGCCAAGCCGCTGGAGAGGCGCCCGCGCGGGCCCTCGCAGCGCGTGTCGGACGCCACCAGGCGCGGAAACACCACCAGGCCGCCGGTGGCGATCTTGTAGTCGTGGTAGCCGCCGCGGTAGGACACGCCGCGGTATTTGACGATGCGCACGCGGCGCCGCTCGGCGCCGTAGGCTTGCACCAGCAGATCGAGCGCGACGACGCCCTCGGCCACGCTGCGCACCCGCATGTCGTCGCAGGCGGGGGCGCGGTCGTCGATGAGCAGCGTGGTGCAGCGGCGGCTCGACAAGTATTGCTTCAGCGCCAGCACCTGGCGCCGGTAGCGCAGCGGCCTCTCCGCCAGCAACTGCAGTTCCGACAGCGAGTCGAGCACCAGCCGGGTCGGTTTGTGCTGTTCGATCGCCGCCAAGATGCGCTGGGTGGTCAAGCCGAGTTCGATTTCGGACGGTTGGAAAATTGTGTACTGCTGGTCCGGGTCGAGCATGTCCTCGTCGGGGATGATTTCGACGATGGGCACCCCGGCCAGGTCCCAGCCGTGCGAGCGGGCGCTGGCGCGCAGCTCGACGGCGCTTTCGCCCAGCGTGATGTAGAGCACAGGCTCGTCCAGGCGCGCGCCTTCCTGGAGGAACTGCAGCGCCAGCGTGGTCTTGCCGGTGCCGGGTTCGCCCTCGACCAGATACAGGCGCTCGGGGGTCAAGCCGCCGGCGAGGACGGCGTCGAGGCCGGGCACGCCGGTCGACAGCAAAGCGGTGGTGTGGATGTCTTGTTGGTCCATCGGTGCCCTCCAAACAATACAAAACAAGGCGCTCCGGCGCCCGTTCAAATAGTACCGCAATGCGCAAAAAAGTGACAATTCATTAGAATTGTCTGCCAAGCATGTTGTTGAGTTCGCTTGCAGGCGGTGAAGAGCAGCCAAACGAAGGG
Source organism: Janthinobacterium sp. CG3 (assembly GCF_000344615.1). Lineage (GTDB taxonomy): Bacteria > Pseudomonadota > Gammaproteobacteria > Burkholderiales > Burkholderiaceae_D > Janthinobacterium. The sequence goes on from NZ_KB467824.1 coordinate 85,566, forward strand.
TGTAGCGCCGCTGGTTATCGATGATGCCGGCACGGAGCGCGCCCATATTTCCCGTGGGGAATTGTAACCGTGCTTGACTGGATTAGAATGATCGTTCATTCTTTAAATGTGTGACAATATAATTCAGCTTTATTAGACGATATTTGCGTAGTTTTCTTACAGGAAAATCCATGATGGAATCCCGCTTCTCCCTGCCGACGCCGCGCCCACGCGCGCTCGCCACCGCCGTTGCCGCCGTGTGCGCGGCCCTGATACTGGCCGCCTGCGGCAAGGCGCCCGCCGTCGCGCCGCCGGCCAAGGTGCCGGAGGTGGGCGTCTACACGGTCACTAGCCAGGCCTTGTCGATGACCACCGAATTGCCCGGGCGCACCGCCGCCTACCAGGTGGCCGAAGTGCGTCCGCAGGTGGGCGGGCTGATCCAGAAGCGCCTGTTCGTCGAGGGCGCCGACGTCAAGGCCGGCGCCTCGCTGTACCAGATCGACCCGGCCAGTTACCAGGCGGCGTACAACTCGGCCAGGGCGGCGCTGAACAAGGCCAAGGCCAACCTGCTGACCAGCGGCCCGAAAGTGGCGCGCTATAAAGAGCTGGTGGCGATCGAGGGCGTCAGCCGCCAGGACTACGAGGACGCGGTGGCCGCCAACGAGCAGGCCAAGGCCGACGTCGAGTCGGCGGCGGCGGCGCTGGAGATGGCCAACATCAACCTGAAATACACCAGCGTGTTCGCGCCGATCAGCGGGCGCATCAGCCGCTCCAGCGTCACGCCGGGCGCGCTGGTGACGGCCAACCAGGCCGCCGCGCTGACCACCGTGCAGCAGCTCGACCCGATCTACGTCGACGTGACCCAGTCCAGCAACGACTTGCTGCGCCTGAAGCGCGAGCTGGACGGCGGCAGCCTGAAAAAGTCCGGCGCCGGCCAGGCCAAGGTGAGCCTGCTGCTGGCCGACGGCAGCACCTACGCCGAAGCGGGCAAATTGCAGTTCTCCGACGTCAGCGTCGACCCGGGCACCGGCAACGTGACGCTGCGCGCGCTGTTCCCCAACCCGAAAGGCGACCTGCTGCCCGGCATGTACGTGCGCGCGCTGCTCGATAGCGGCTTGAACGAGCACGCCATCGTGGTGCCGCAACAGGGCGTGACGCGCAACCCGAAGGGCCAGGCCACCGCGCTGGTGCTGAACCCCGACGGCAAGGTCGAGCAGCGCATCTTGACCACCGCGCGCACGCTGGGCGACAAATGGCTGGTCACCTCCGGCCTGGCCGCCGGCGACCGCGTCATCGTCGAGGGCGTGCAAAAGGTCAAGCCGGGCGCGCAGGCCAGCGCCGCCAAGCCGGCGCCGGCCGTCGCCGGTGCGCCGGCCGGCGCCGCGCCCGCCGCGAACGCCAAAAGCGCCCACTAATCCAGGAGAATAAAAAATGGCACGTTTCTTTATTGACCGCCCGATCTTCGCCTGGGTGGTCGCGATTGTGATCATGCTTGCGGGCGTGATCGCGATCCTCGGCTTGCCGATCGCGCAGTACCCGAGCATCGCGCCGCCGTCGATTTCGATCAGCGGCAGTTATCCGGGCGCCTCCGCCAAAACCGTCGAGGACGCGGTGACCCAGGTCATCGAACAGAAGATGAAGGGCATCGACGGTTTGAGCTACATGTCGTCGAGCAGCGATTCGACCGGCGGCATCAGCCTGACGCTGACCTTCAAGAGCGGCACCAACCCGGACATCGCCCAGGTGCAGGTGCAAAACAAGCTGCAGCTGGCCACGCCGCTGCTGCCCGCCGCCGTGACGCAGCAGGGTCTGGTGGTCTCGAAGGCCACCAAAAACTTCCTGATGGTGCTCGGCTTCACCTCAGAGAACGGCAGCATGAAGCAGGTCGACCTGGGCGACTATGTCGCCGCCAACGTCGTCGATCCGCTCAGCCGCGTCGAGGGCGTCGGCGAGGTCACGCTGTTCGGCTCGCAGTACGCGATGCGCATCTGGCTCGACCCGGCCAAGCTGCAAAGCTACCAACTGACGCCGGCCGACGTCAGCGCCGCCATCACGGCGCAAAACACCGAAGTCTCCGCCGGCGAACTGGGCGGCGCGCCGGCCGCGCCGGGGCAGCAGTTGAACGCCACCGTGTCGGCCCAGAGCCGGCTGCAAACGGCCGAGCAGTTCGGCGCCATCCTGTTGAAAACCAGCGCCAACGGCGCCATGGTGAACCTGCGCGACGTCGCCCGCATGGAGCTGGGCAGCGAGAACTACAAGACGGTGGCGCGCTTCAACGGCAAGCCGGCCACCGGTATCGCCATCAAGCTGGCCTCGGGCGCCAACGCGCTGGAGACGGCTGACCTGGTCAAGAAAAAGGTTGAGCTGTTGGGCAAGCAGTTCCCTGCGGGCATGAAGGCGCAAATCGCCTTCGACACCACGCCGTTCGTCAAACTGTCGATCGAGGAAGTGGTCAAAACCCTGGCCGAGGCGATCGTGCTGGTGTTCCTGGTGATGTACCTGTTCCTGCAAAACTTCCGCGCCACGCTGATTCCCACGCTGGCCGTGCCGGTGGTGTTGCTGGGTACCTTCGGCATCCTGTCGGCGTTCGGCTATTCGATCAACACGCTGACGATGTTCGCGATGGTGCTGGCGATCGGCCTGCTGGTCGACGACGCCATCGTCGTCGTTGAAAACGTCGAGCGCGTCATGAGCGAGGAGGGCCTGTCGCCCGTCGAGGCGACGCGCAAATCGATGAGCCAGATCACCGGCGCGCTGGTCGGCATCGCCATGGTGCTGTCGGCGGTATTCGTGCCGATGGCCTTCTTCAGCGGTTCGACCGGCGTGATCTACCGCCAGTTCTCGATCACCATCGTCTCGGCGATGGTGCTGTCGGTGGTCGTCGCGATGGTGTTTACCCCGGCGCTGTGCGCCACCTTCCTGAAGCCGGTTGAAAAGGGCCACCACGCCAGCAACACGGGCTTCTTCGGCTGGTTCAACCGCGGCTTCGACCGCAGCAGCGCCAAGTACCAGGGCTGGGTGGGCAATATGATCGGCCGCAGCGGCCGCTCGATGCTGATGTACGCGCTGCTGCTGGCGGCGCTGGCGGTGGTCTTCCTGCGCCTGCCGACCTCGTTCCTGCCGGCCGAGGACCAGGGCGTGCTGTTCTCGCAGATCCAGTTGCCGACCGGCGCCACGCAAGAGCGCACGCTGAAGGTGATTGAAAAAGTCGAGCAGCATTTCATGAACGACCAGAAGGACGCGGTCGCCTCTATCTTCACCGTGGCCGGCTTCAGCTTCGGCGGCAACGGCCAGAACACCGGTATCGCCTTCGTCCGCCTGAAGGACTGGTCCGAGCGCAAGACCCCGGCGCTGCGCGTGACCGGCGTGGTCGGCAAGGCGATGGGCGCGTTCTCGCAGATCAAGGACGCGATGGTGTTCGCCTTCGCGCCGCCGGCCGTGCTGGAGCTGGGCAACGCCAGCGGCTTCGACCTGCAATTGCAGGACCAGGCCGGCCTGGGGCATGACGCCTTGATGGGCGCGCGCAACCAGTTGCTGGGCATGGCGTCGAAGAACCCGCTGCTGGTCGGCGTGCGTCCGAACGGCCAGGAAGACACGCCGGAATACAAGATCACCATCGACCAGCAGAAGGCCAGCGCGCTGGGCCTGTCGCTGGCCGAAGTGAACAAGGTGCTCAGCGTCGGCTGGGGCAGTAGTTACGTCAACGACTTCATCGACCGCGGCCGCGTCAAGAAGGTGTTCATGCAGGGCCAGCCCGACTCGCGCATGGTGCCGGAAGACCTGGGCAAATGGTTCGTGCGCAACAACGCCGGCGCCATGGTGCCGTTCTCGGCCTTCGCCTCCGGCGAGTGGGTCTACGCCTCGCCGCGGCTGGAGCGTTACAACGGCTTGTCGTCGGTCGAGGTGCTGGGCATGCCGGCGCCGGGCAAGAGCTCGGGCGCGGCGATGGCCGAAGTCGAGAAAATGGTCGCGCAACTGCCGCCCGGCATCGGCTTTGAATGGACCGGCACCTCGGCCGAGGAGCGCGATTCCGGCTCGCAGACGCCGCAGTTGTACGCCATTTCGCTGCTGATCGTGTTCCTGTGCCTGGCGGCGCTGTATGAAAGCTGGTCGATCCCGTTCTCGGTGCTGCTGGTGGTGCCGCTCGGCGTCATCGGCACGGTGCTGGGCAGCTGGGCCTTCGGCCTGTCGAACGACGTCTACTTCCAGGTGGCGCTGCTGACCGTGGTCGGCCTGTCGGCGAAGAACGCGATTCTGATCGTCGAATTCGCCAAGGAACTGCAGGACAAGGGTGTCGAGCTGAAGGAGGCGACGCTGCAAGCGGTGCGCCTGCGCCTGCGCCCTATCCTGATGACCTCGATCGCCTTCGGCCTGGGCGTGCTGCCGCTGGCGACCAGCAGCGGCGCCGGCTCCGGCAGCCAGAACGCCATCGGCGTCGGGGTGTTGGGCGGCATGCTGTCGGCCACCTTCCTCGGCATCTTCTTCGTACCGGTGTTCTTCGTGCTGGTGCGCGGCTTCTTCAAACAGAAGAAGGCCGCGCCGGCGCCGGCCGCAACAGTCATTTCGGAAGCGCATTAACATGAAAAAATCCATCCTCACCCTCGCCGCGCTGGCGCTGCTGGCCGGTTGCAGCCTGGCGCCGGTGTATCAGCGCCCGGCCGCCGCGGTGGCCGGCGCCTGGCCGGCCGGACCGGCCTACCAGGGCGACGCGGCCGCGGCGGCCGGCGCCCGGCCGGCGTCCGACATCGCCTGGCGCGAGTTCTTCGCCGACGCCCGGCTGCGCCAGGTCATCGAGCTGGCGCTGGCCAACAACCGCGACCTGCGCGTGAGCACGCTGAACATTGAAAAGGCGCGCGCCCAATACGGCATCGAGCGCGCCGCGCTGCTGCCGAAGATCTCGGCCAACGGCAGCGGCGGCGGCCAGCGCACGCCGGCCGGCATGAGCGCCAGCGGCCAGGCGCAGGTGGCGCACCAGTACAGCGCCAACCTGGGCGCGGCCGCCTTCGAGCTGGACTTCTTCGGCCGCGTGCGCAGCCTGTCCGACTCGGCGCTGCAGCAATACCTGGGCACCGAAGAGGCGCGCCGCGCCGCGCAAATCAGCCTGGTGGCTGAAGTGGCCGGCCACTACCTGACGCTGGCGGCGGACCAGGAGCGCCTGCGCCTGGCGCAGGAAACGCTGAAAAGCCAGCAACTGTCCTACGACCTGAGCCAGCGCCGCTTCAAGGCCGGCGCCACCTCCGGGCTGGACATGTACGAGTCGCAGACCAGCGTGGAGGCGGCCCGTTCCGACGTCGCGCTGTACACCAGCCAGGTGGCGCTGGACCAGAACGCGCTGACGCTGGTGGCCGGCGCGGCGCTGCCGGCGGCGCTGCTGCCGCAAGGCCCGCTGGACGCCGTCGGCGCGCTCACCGAGCTGCCGGCCGGGCTGCCGTCGGAGCTGCTGCAACGCCGCCCCGACGTGCTCGAAACCGAGCGCACGCTGCGCGCCGCCAACGCCGACATCGGCGCGGCGCGCGCGGCCTTCTTCCCGCGCATCTCGCTGACCGGTTCGGCCGGTTCGGCCAGCGGCAAGCTGTCCGGTTTGTTCAAGGCCGGCAGCGGGGCGTGGAGCTTCCTGCCGCAAATTAGCCTGCCGATCTTCGACGGCGGCGTCAACCGCGCCAACCTCGACATCGCCAAGGTCGAGCGCGACATTTCGGTGGCGCGCTACGACAAGGCGATCCAGATTGCGTTCCGCGAAGTGGCGGACGCGCTGGCGCAGCGCGGCACGCTGGGCGAGCGGCTGGCGTCGCAGGAGGCGCTGGCCGAGGCCTCGGCGAAAAGCTACCGCATCCACGAGGCCCGCTACCGCCAGGGCGCCGAATCCTACCTGAACGCGCTGGTGTCGCAGCGCGCGCTGTACGCGGCGCAGCAAAGCCTGATCAGCGCGCGCCTGCTCAAGCAGAGCAACCTGGTGACGCTGTACAAGGTGATGGGCGGCGGCTGGCAGCCGGAGGGCGCGGCGCCGGCGACGGCCGGCGCGCGGGGCGTCGACCGGACCCAATGAGCGCGGGCGAGAAGCGCCACCCGGACCAGGAGCGCGCGCTGCACCGGCGCCAGCAGGTGCTGGACGCGGCGGCGTGCTGCTTCGGGCGCAGCGGCTTCCACGGCGCCAGCATGGCCGAAATATCGAAGGCGGCCGGCATGAGCGCCGGCCACATCTACAACTACTTCGACAACAAGGACGCCATCATCGCCGCGTTCGTGCAGCAAAACATGGAGCGCGTGGCGGCGCACATGTTCGACCTGGAACAGCACGGCGACCCGCTGCAGAAAATGCTCGACAACGTAGGCGAGAGCGTGCGCGACAGCCTGGACCCGGCGCTGTGGGCGCTGCCGCTGGAGATCTTCGCCGAATCGGCGCGCAACCCGAAAATCGCCGCCTTGCTGCAGGACGCGGACCGCCGCACGCGGCTGCGCTTTCGCGCCATCCTCAAGGCGGCGCGGCTGCAACGCGGGCTGGCGGCCGACGACAGCCTGCTCGACGGGCGCATCGAAACCATCGTCGCCATGCACCAGGGGCTGCACTTGCGTGCGCTGCACAACCCCGGCATGGACCAGGCCGCGGTGGTCGCCGGCTTCCGCCTGGCGTTTACGGCCCTGCTGCTGGAGTAGACGTGGGCAGAGATTTTCGTAGATCGGGTCAGCCCGCAAGGGAGTAACCCGACTGGCGTCGACGACGGCTTTGCCCCGCCAGTTGTAAAAACACCATTCGAAGCCGTCCTCGGTGGCCATCGCCGGCCGTATCGGTTAAAGTGACCGGCGCCGACGCGGGCCGTCCCGCGCGTCGCCGGCACAACGGAAAAGTACATGACAATCACAGCAAAACAGCGCGCCGACCAAGAGCGCACGCTCAACCGGCGCAACCAGGTGCTCGACGCGGCCGCCGGCTGCTTCCGCCGCAGCGGCTTCCACGGCGCCAGCATGGCGGAAATATCCAAGGCGGCCGGCATGAGCGCCGGCCACATCTACAACTACTTCGCCAGCAAAGACGCCATCATCACCGCCTTCGTCGAGAAAAACCTCGAACGGGTGGCGGCCATTTTGCTCGACCTGCGCCAACAGGAAGACCCCTTGCAAACGATGCTCGACAACGCCGAGCACCAAGTCAAAGAAAACCTCGACCCGGAGATGTGGGGGCTGCAGCTGGAAATTTTCTCCGAAGCGTCGCGCAACCCGACCATCGCCACCGCGCTGCGCGACGCCGACACGCGCCTGCGCGGGGAACTGCACAGCATCATGCAGCGCGCGCGGCTGCAACGCGGGCTGGCGGCGGACGACGCCACCGTGGCCGGCCGCCTGGAAGCGCTGATCGGCCTGTACCAGGGTATATCGTTGCGCGCGCTGCACCACCCGGACATGGACCAGACCAGCGTTATCGCCGCCTTCCGGTTGGCGCTGGCGCCGCTGCTGTTCAGCTAAAAGACTCTACAGCCGCCAAGCGCAGCCGGCGTTGGCCCCCATTGACGTCCGGCACGAAGCCGTCGGCAGGCCAGATAGCCCCCACGCCAGCGCCGGCGTGGCGTAAAACGCCTGCGGCGAGGCGATGCGCGCGAACGCCATGCGGGCGCGGGCGCGGGCAGGGTAGGCTTGCCAGAAACCGTCGCTGCGGCGAAAGCCCGGCAGGCCGGAATCGACGCCGATGCCTGCACCGGCCGCGACGACCAGCGCGTCGGCCTGGGCGATCAGGTCGGCGGCGCGCTGGAGCTTCTGTTGCTGTTTGGTTGGTTCGGGCATGGCTGGCTTTCGATCACGGTAGCGCGAGGTGTTACCGCGAAGCTTGATCGGAACAGATATTTTGTATGCGAAGGTGCGGCAACCATGGCAAAAACTTAAAGTACTCTGCTATAATTTATATCTAGTCGGGGCGTAGCGCAGCCTGGTAGCGTACTTGCATGGGGTGCAAGGGGTCGAGTGTTCGAATCACTCCGTCCCGACCAAAAAAATCAAAGATTTAGCGGAAGCCGGAGAAATCCGGCTTTTTCTATTTGTGCTCCGTACCCTGACCGTACCCTAGATTTTTGGCGCTTAAAGGCCGCAACGGCTTGTCCGGCGCGGTGTAGCTCGCCTTATCATGCCAGAGAGTTGGAATATTGTATTAATATACGCGTCGCCACATAAGAAAGGATGAATAATGGACAAGATGTGCAGCGTTTCTCCACCGGCCTCCGAAGAGGAAGCCCTTGCTGCGCGTATCGACGCCATTCTCGCTCCGTTCTATAAGGCCAATGACCCAGGCGCGACGGTCATCGTAACGCTTGATGGCAAGACCGTGTTCCGCCAGGCGTATGGCATGGCCAGCATCGTGGAGCAGCAGGCGATGCTGCCAGAGACAACGTTGCGTCTCGGCTCGATTAGCAAGCAATTCACTGCGGTGGCCATTTTGATGCTGGTAGAGGAAGGCAAGCTGAGTGTCTCCGACAAGATCTCCCAGTTTCTGTCTGACTACCCTGCGCAAGGCAGGCAGATCACAATCGAGCACCTGTTGACCCACAGTTCCGGCATTGTCAGTTTCACCGGAAAAGAGGGGTTTGATGCCAACATCACCAAGGAGCTCTCGATTGCCCAGATGATCGACAGCTTTAAGGACGATCCGCTTGAGTTCGCACCAGGTACTGCCTTCAACTACAATAACTCCGGCTACTTTCTGCTGGGAACAATCATCGAGAAACTCTCGGGCATGTCTTACGCCAAATACGTGCAACGGCACATTTTTGTTCCACTAGGCATGAGCAATACTTACTATGAAGGTTACGAACTAAGCCCGCAGCGCACGGCTGCCGGGCATACCTACCGCAATGGCGCTTTTGTTCCGTGCGATGCGATTAGCATGAGTCAGGTATACGCCGCCGGGGCACTGGTCTCGAACGTGGACGACATGGCGCGCTGGGAGAATGCGGTTGCTAGTGGCAAGCTCATCAGCGTAGCGAACTGGACCAAGGCGTTCACGCCCTACAGGTTGGCCAACGGCAACTCGTGCGGGTACGGCTATGGATGGGAAGTCCGCACGCTGCAGCAGCGTCCAATGCTCGCCCACGGTGGTGGCATTAATGGGTTCATGACCTTCGCGCTACGCCTGCCAGAAGACAAGCTTTTCGTAGCCGTCCTGAGCAATGCTGACTTCGGTGTCGTCGATCCGGAATGTATTGCACATAAAATCGGCGCGGTTACGATCGGGGAGCCGCTCGTCGATTTCGAAGCGATTGAGCTCGACGCCACAGCGCTCGACGCCTTTGTCGGCGTGTACACCATCAACGCCCTCGAGCAACGTATTTTCTGGCGCGATGCCAACCAGTTGCTGATGCAACGCGCCGGGGGCGACATCACGCCGGTGCACGCCTATTCGGGCAACGGATTTTTCATCAAGAACACCTTGGGTCACATGGAATTTGTACGCGACGCGGCCGGCGTGGTGGTCAAGGTCGTCGTCCACCACGGCGGCGCAGCGGACGAAAATCTCCGCGTTACAGCCTGATACGCTTAAAATTTGGACGCTGCTTGGCACAGCAGACGGATGAAGATCGCAGCAATTGCGAACCAAGTTCAAGCTATCCAGTATCTCCTTGGACGCCATGACACCTACCGGCTCGACGTTGGCCGCTATCCGATCACCGACGAGGGTCTGGCCGCGCTGCTGGCCGCGCCGGCCACCGCCGGCGCCAAATGGAACGGCTCCGACATCCACTTGGAGAGCGCTGCCGCCGGTTTGGCCATCAAATACCGCGTCGACGGCGTGATCGACCACGCCGCCGCGGTTAACGGCGCCGTGTTGGCCGGGCGCGCCGGCCGCCGACGCCCTTGACGCCATCGGCGCGGCGCTGGAACAACTGCTGGCCCGCTGGCCGGCCAGCGTGGTGCTCGACGACGAGCTGACCCGCCTGTGGCAGGTGGCGCCGCCGCCGCGATACGCTTCCAGGCGCTGTACGGCGAGCCGCTGGACGGGCCGGCGCGTGGGCGTCGACTGGCGGACTGGCGCGCCGTTTTACGCCGCCGCACCTGGGCCGCTGCTGGCCCGGCTGGAAGGCGTGGCCGGCGCGCACGGCCTGACCATTATCGCCGTGGTGCCGCACTTCATCGCCACCTGGAACCGCCGGCAGGGCGCGCTGGCGCATCGCCGACCAGCGCCGCATCTTCGGGTCCTCCATCCAAGCCGACGGCGTGTGCTAAGGCAGTGGGCTAGGCTGTTCACCTCGCGGGAATTCGTGGCCTTCATGGGCGGCGCTTCGCGCCGAATCAGCGCCCGGCGCCACCTGCCGCAGCCCGGGCACAGACCACCATTTCGCCTCGAAAGTAAGAGCGCCCTCCAAATAGCGCTTGATATTTCGTACCAAATTTGATACATTTATATATGACCAGACCTACCCTGCAAGTCAACTTCTACCTATCCGGGGCCGGTGTAGAGTCGGTGCGCGACTGGTTGAAGTCCCTGCCTTCGCCGGAGCGCAAGATCATCGGTGAGGACATCAAGACGGTGCAGTACGGCTGGCCACTTGGCATGCCGCTGGTGCGCAAGATGGGCACCGGCCTGTGGGAGGTGCGGATCGGCTTGCCGGGCCGGATCGCGCGCGTTCTTTTTACGGTGGAGGACGGCACGATGGTCCTGCTGCACGGGTTTATTAAGAAGTCGCAGCGCACACCCGCAGCGGACTTGAGGACGGCCGTGGACCGAATGAAGTAATCGCGGAGAGAATGATGAAAAAGAAAAATATTGGCAGCAGTTTCGATGACTTCCTGGCCGGGGAATCGATGCTTGAAGAGGCCACGGCCGTAGCGGTCAAGCGCGTCATCGCCTGGCAGATCGCGCAAGAAATGAAGGAGCAGAAACTGACCAAGACCAGTCTCGCGGAATTGATGCACACGAGCCGGGCCTCGCTGAATCGCCTGCTGGATGAAAACGACACCAGCCTGACACTGACAACGCTGGCCGGCGCGGCCGCCGCCTTGGGCAAAACGATCAGGATAGAACTGGTGCCGGCCTAATCGGCGCCAAAAATCAAGCCGCTGGCCTTGTCTCGGGGCGAGTTAGGCTTTGAACGAATAGAGGTTGATGGTCGGCGCGTCGCCAGGCTCTTTGCGGCAGCTCTGCGCCCGGCAGGCCGGCGTGCGCCTGCCGGCCGGCGAGGCGCTGCAAAGAACCGGCCGCGCCGCGCCGCTGGCGATGTACCTAGGCAGCGAGGCGGTGCTTTTCACTGTGGCTGCCGTGCTGCTGTGGCTGGGCGCGGCGCCCGGCTGGGTCTGCGTGGCGATCGTCGCGCTGTCGAGGGCGATGCTGCCGCCGTGCGCGCTGGTGATGTCGCGCGCACGGCGTGAACGAACTGGCCGACGCCGGCGACCAGGTGCGCGTGACGCGGCGCGTCAACGGCGCCACGAACGGCCTGGCCGAGCGCCTGGCGCTGTTCACTGTGGCGCAGCGGCTGCTGGCGTAAGCGCGCTGGGTAGCAAGCTGCGCCTTGGCGCCGATGGCCTGGTCATGTTCAAATGTCCCGGGTGCAACGGAGCCCACGGCATCCATACTACGCCGGCGGCCGGCGGCCAGCGGCGCGCCGCTGGCCGATCTGGAGTTTCAACGGCTCCGGCGACCGCCCAACGTTCTCGGCGTCGGTGCTCGTCCAAACCGGCCGGGCGGTCGACCCGACTTTCATTTGGGAGGAGGGCGACCCGCTCGACGTTTGGCACAGCTTCGTTACTGACGGTCGCATGCAGTTCCTCGGCGATTGCACTCACGCACTGGCGGGCCAGACTGCTGACCTGCCCGATTGGAGGCCCGCGTGATCGCGCTGGGCGAGTGGGCCAGCGGTGCAGCCAGAGCCGTGACGGGCGCGATCTCGAAGGTGGCGACCGCCGGACTCGCTATCGCGCTGGCGGGCGCAGGCGCCGGGATCAGGCCCAGGCTAGTCTGGCGGCGGAGCAGGGCGTTAGCGAGGGCCTGCGCTCCAGCATCCGCGAGCAGAATCGGGCGGTGTCGGCGCTGGCCCCCGCCAAGGCGGCCGCCGAGGCGCGCGGCCAGGCCGCCCATCAGCTCGCCAAGGCGGCCGGCAAGCGCCTCGACGGCGCGCTGGCGCGGACAAATCAAGACCGAAACCTCATAAACACCTGACACAAAAGGCATGTTGACGAGGCGCTAATTCCTTAAGTTCGGTGGATTGAGTCCGCTACCGCTCAGATCAGCCCCATCTCAAGCGCGCGGCTGATGGCGTGCCGGGTTCCGTAGACCTGGAACTTGGACGCGGCCTTCTTCAGATGGTAGTAAACAGTGTTTTGCGAAATGCCCAGGATCGAGCCGATTTCATTGCTGGTTTTCCCGCTGGCGCTCCAGCGCAGGCACTGCCGCTCGCGCGAGGTCAGAACAGGGGTGTCGACCTTCGGGCTTTGCTGCCGCCATAGCGTGCGCGCCGCCTCGTTCAGGTAGCAACTGAACAGCAGCAGGTGGTTGCGCTGCTGCTGTCCGGAAAAACTGGCGTTTCCCATGGAGTAGAAGTCGATGCGGCTGAAATTATGTTCGCTGCGTCCGGCAATGCTGAGTCCGGTTCTAATTCCGGACGCCTTCAAACCTTGATAGATCTGTGTCGGTCCCTCGCGGCAAAGCTGGTCTATATCCCAGGCCAGCGGGATGCCGGTTCTGGCCACGTGCCGCATCACCGGATCGCTGCCGTTTTCGTCGGCGCCCAGGAACAGATCGGCCACCGACGAGGGCAGTGAGCTGACGACGTGCAAATGGGTTCGGCCGGCGCCGTCGGCAATTTTCATTATCTTGAGAAAACTGTCGACGGCCAGTGGCGCTAGCGCGTCCTGCGACGCGCGGACCAGTTGCTGCCAGTCTTGTGCTTGCATGAGGGCAGTGAAGTTTTTATCGACCGGCCAGAGCGACATATCGTTCAATTTCCTTCACCAATCAAGAGAAGTTAATAGTAAATTGATACTGTTGATATATTATATAACGAACAATTAATTAACATTAATAAAGAATTGACAAGGTTTTCACCCGCGTTTCCATATGGAGCAGGGGCGACGCGGGGCGTGCGCTGTGGCGTGGAAGAGACGTTACGCAACTATGAAAACTGATAGTTGCCGTTTTGTTACAGTTGACAGAGACTTTGCCACGCCCACCAAGGGGGCAAGCTTGGCAAATCACGCGCTACACAACTGTTTGGACGGGAATATGAAGCAACAATCACGATATCGCCGGGCGCAGGGGGCAATCGCGCGCGGTCGAAGCGCGTCCAGCGCGGGATTCACGCTGCTCGAATTGCTCGTCGTCATGGTCATCATCGGGCTGCTGGTGGGGTATGTCGCCCCCAACTACTTCAGCGCCGTTGGAAAGTCCGAGATCAAGGCGACCAAGGCGCAGGTCGACGCGCTGCAAAAGGCGCTGGTGGCCTATCGTCTCGACGTCGGCAGCTTTCCCAGTTCCGAGACCGGCCTGGCGGCGCTGCATGCCAAGCCGGCCGGCCTGGCCAGCTGGGCCGGCCCTTACCTGTCCAAGCCGGTGCCGAAAGATCCATGGGGGCACGCCTATGTCTACCGGCATCCCGGCACGCGCGGGGAATACGATCTTTACTCCTATGGCCGCGATGGCAAGCCCGGCGGCTCCGGCGAGGCCGCCGATATCTCAAACTGACGGGGGCGAAGGGATGCGCGGAAGATGGATTTCAATTTGAAGGTTTACCATCCGCTCAATGGCGTCACGCGCTTGCGCTGCGTCGCCGCGGATGAGGCTGGCGCGCGCAGCAAGGCCGCCGAACAGGGCATGACCGTCTTGTCGCTGAGCGCGTCGCGCCTGCGCTGGCGCGCCGGCGGCGCGTCGCGCTTCAAGGTGCAGCTGTTCGGCCAAGAGCTGCTGGCGCTGCTCGACGCGGGTATGGGATTGGTCGAAGCGATCGCCATTCTCATTGCCAAAAACCGCGACCCGGAGGCGCGCCAGGTATTGCAGCGTATCCATGTGCTGCTGCTCGAGGGCCAGACGCTGTCGAACGCGCTGGCCGGCGCGCCGGACAGCTTCCCGACCTTGTTCGTCGCCACCGTCAAGGCAAGCGAACAGACCGGCAACCTGCCGGAAGCGCTGCGGCGCTATCTGGCCTATTTCAAGCAGCTCAACAGCGTGCGCGACAAGGTCGTTTCCGCCTCGATCTATCCGGCCCTGCTGCTGGCCGTCGGTGCGCTGGTGGTGGTCTTCCTGTTGTCGTACGTGGTGCCGCGCTTCGGCAGCGTCTACGCCGACCTGGGGACGAGCGAGGTGCCGTTCCTGTCGCGCCTGCTCATTGAATGGGGCGGCGTGGTCAAGGAGCACGGCGTGGAAATGCTGGCGGGCAGCCTGGCGCTGGCCGCACTGGCGGCCTATCTGTTCAGCCGCCCCGCGCTCAAAGCCGCGCTCCAGCGCCTGCTGTGGCGCTTGCCGCACCTGGGCGAACAGATCCGCACCTATCAGTTGGCGCGCTTCACGCGCACCGTGGCGATGCTGATCAACGGCGGCGTGCCCTTGGTGACGGCGCTCGACATGACCGACGCGTTGTTGCAGCAGCCGGCGCTGCGGGCGGGCCTGCAGGCGGCGCGCACGGCCATCCGCGAAGGCGGCGCGCTGGCCGAGGCGTTCCGCGAACACGGCCTGGCCACCGAAATCGGCGTGCGCCTGTTGGTGGTGGGCGAACGCGGCGGCAAGCTCGGCGAGACGATGGAGAAAATCGCCGCCTTCTACGACGAGGAGATCGCGCGCGAGCTCGATTGGTTCTCCAAGCTGTTCGAGCCTCTGCTGATGACCTTTATCGGTTGCCTGATAGGCGGCATCGTGATCCTCATGTACCTGCCGATCTTCGATCTGGCAGGCAATATCAAATGAACGCGCCCACTCAAGCGGCCGTGCTGTCGCCGGCCATTCTGCTCGACCTGCATGCGCGCCGCGACGCCGCCGGCCAGTCGCTCTGGCGCATGCTTGAGGACGAGCTGTTGCTGTCGCCGGCCCAGTGCCTGCTGGAGCTGGGGCGCGTGCTGCGCATGGAAACGCTGGATATCGACTCCCTGCACGCGCTGAGCCCGAACTTTTCGATCCTCAGCTACACCGAGTCCTTGCAGCGCAAATGCCTGGTATCGGGCGACGCCGATCAGGCCCAGCTCATCTGCGTGACGGTGGACCCCTTCGGCGCCGCGCTGCAGACCCTGGTCCAGGCCCGCATGGCGCGCCCGCCGCGCTGGTGCCTGGCGCATCCCGACGACCTGGCCGCCTACTTCACCATCGCCGAGGAAAAGCTCAGGGCCATCGACGAGACGTTTTCGGAGCAGGCGTCGGCTGCGCCGGGCGTGCGCGACGCAGCCGGCGACCTGTCGCTGAGTTCCATTTCCAAGGATTCGAGCCCGGTCGTCAAGCTGGTCAACTCGTCGATCTTCGACGCCCTCAAGCTCGGCGCCAGCGACATGCATTTCGAGGTCGGCGCCAAGGGCTTGACGCTGAAGTACCGTATCGACGGGGTCTTGTCGCACGTGCTGTTCGTGCCGGGGCTCGACATGGCCGGCCAGGTGGTCTCGCGCCTGAAGGTGATGTCGGAGCTGGATATTTCCGAGCGGCGCGTGCCGCAGGACGGCCGCTTCAAGCTCAACGTGAAGGGGCGGCAGATCGATTTCCGGGTCTCGATCATGCCCAGCCTGTTCGGCGAGGACGTGGTGGTGCGCATCCTCGACAAGGATGCGCTGGCCGACCAGATCGTCGGGCTGCGGCTCGACCATTTGGGCTTCGACGCGGACCTGCTGGCCAGGGTGCGCCAGCTGGCGCGCGAGCCGTACGGCATGATCCTGGTGACCGGGCCGACGGGCAGCGGCAAGACCACCACGCTGTATGCCGCGCTGACCGAAATTAACAGCGGGCAGGACAAGATCGTCACGATCGAAGACCCGGTCGAGTACCAGTTGCCGGGCATTCTGCAAATTCCGGTGAACGAAAAGAAGGGCCTGACCTTCGCCCTGGGCCTGCGTTCCATCCTGCGCCACGACCCCGACAAGATCCTGGTCGGCGAGATACGCGACCCGGAGACGGCCAGGATCGCGATCCAGTCGGCGCTGACCGGGCACCAGGTGTTTACCAGCGTGCACGCGAATAACGTCTTCGACGTGCTGGGGCGCTTCCTGCACATGGGCGTGGACATCTATAGTTTCGTCTCGGCGCTCAACGGCATCCTGGCGCAGCGCCTGATGCGCATCGTCTGCCCGCACTGCGCCACGCGCTACGAGGCGAGCGACGAACAGCTGTGCGCCGCCGGCATGAGCGAGGTCAGCGGCGCCGGCCGCGTGTTCGTGACCGGGCGCGGTTGCGGCCAGTGCCGCGGAACCGGCTACAAGAACCGCAGGGCGGTGGGCGAGTTCCTGCGCATGAACGACGAATTGCGCGAGCTGATCATCGCCCGCGCGCCGATCCGCGCCATCAAGGACGCGGCAGTGCGCAACGGCACCCGCTTTCTGCGCGACGCCGCCGTCGACGCCGCGCTGGCGGGCATTACCACCATCGAGGAAGTCAACCGTGTTACATTTTCGCAGTGAAACGGTGTGGCTGGCGCTGTGTCCCGACCAAGTCGGCGGCGTGCGCATCCGGCGTGGGCATGCCGAGGTGCTGGAGCCGGTCTGCTACCAGGCCGCGTCCGGCGAGGCGCCGCTTGCGGCGCTGCTGGAGGCCGTGCGCGGCTGGCTTGAGCGGCACGCCGTGGCGCGCCAGCGCGTCAACGTGCTGCTCTCCGACCGGCTGGTGCGCTACGCGCTGCTGCCTTTCAGCGCCATGCCGCTGAGCGAGCAGGAGGAAGCGGCCCTGCTCGGCGCCAGGTTTGAAGAGCTGTACGGCGAGATGCCGCAATGGCGCGTCCAAGCCGACCGCCCCGAGTACGGCAAGGCGCGCATCGCCTGCGCGATGCCGTTGGCGCTGGCCGACGGCGTCGCCGGCTTGCTGGCGGGGGCCGGCGCGCGCGGCGGCGCCGTCCTGCCCTTCTTCGTCGCCTGCTGGAACCGCTGGCGCCGCCAGGGCGCCGGCCGGGACGGCCTGGTCGCCGTGGTCGAACCCGAGCACATGGTGATCGGCAGTTTCGGTGCCGGCGGCTGGTCGAGCCTGCGCTCGGTATTTGCCGCCACCAGCGAGGCGGTGGTCGCCGACCTGGTGTTCCGCGAAAAAATCATGCAGGGCCTCGATCCGGCGCTGCCGGTATCCCTGCTCGGCATGCCGCCCGGCGCGACCGCGCAGCCGGCCAGCGTCGCCATGGCGCTGATGGGAGCGGGGCGATGAAGGCGATCGGCATCGACTTCGGCCAGCGGCGGCGGCGCGCGCCGGCCCTGCTGCGCCCGCTGCTGGCCGCCTGCGCCGCCGCCGCCGCCCTGCTGGCCGGGCAGGCTTATTGGGATCATGCCGCCCAGCGCGGCGCCTGGCAGTTGCTGCTCGACGAGGCGCCCCCGGTGGCGGAGCAAGCGGCCGCCGCCGACGCCGCCGGGGACGAGCTGGCCGGCAAGGCGAAGCACCTGGCCGGCGTGCACAGGGCGCTGGCGAGCCCGTGGGAAGCCTTGTTCGGCGCCGTCGAAGCGGTCCCGGCCGAGGGCGTGGCGCTGCTGGGCGTGTCGGCCGACGCCGACACGCGCGAACTCCTCGTCAGCGGCGAAGCGCGCGACATCCGGGCGCTGCACGCGTATATGCAGCAACTGGGCAAGGCGCCGGGACTCGGCGCCGTGCACCTTGCCTCGCACGAGCTGCAGGCGCGGGAGGGCGGCCAGCCGGTGCTGCGTTTTTCCTTCATGGCCAACTGGCGCGCGGCCGCCGCGGCGGCGCCCGCCGAGGAGCGCCGGTGACGCGCGCGCTGTGGTATCTGCGGCGCTGGCTGGTGCAGGCCGGCCCGGCGCGGCTGGCCAGCGTGGCGCTGCTGCTCGGCGCCGCCCTGCTGCACTGGGCCGTCACGCTGCCCGGCGCGGCGGCGCTGGCCGAGGAACAGCAACGCCATCGGCAGGCACAGGCCGCGACGGCGCGCGCGCACGCGTCCGACGCCGGCCGCGCAGCGGAACAGGCGCAGGTCGCCGGCCTGCTGGCGCGCTTTCCGGCGGGCGGCAACGAGGCGCTCGGCGCGGCGGTCATCCAGGTCCAGGCCGCCGCCGACGCGCGCCGCCTGCTGATCGACAAGGGCAGTTACCAGTTCGGCGCCGACGCCGGCCACGGCGTCGAACGGTATAACTTCAGCCTGCCCGTCAAGGGCGCTTACCCGGCCGTGCGCGGCTTCGTGCGCCAGGTGCAGCGCGAGTTGCCGCACGTCGCGCTCGACAGTGCCAGTATCAGCCGCGCCGGCAGGGCCGACGCGGCCGTCGAAGCCCAGCTTCAGTTCTCCGCCTATTTCCGGAGCGCCCGATGAGCGCCCGGCCGTCCCGCCCGGCCATCCTCGGCGTCGGGCTCGGCCTGGCGCTGCTCGCCTCGGGCTGGACGTATTGGCGCGGCGCCGCCGCGCCGGCGCTGGCGACGGCGGCCGCGGTTGCGGTCACGCCGCCCGACGCGCGCGCCGCGGCCCGCCAGCGCGCGCCGGCTGCGCCGCCGGCGCAGCCGCAGCCGCAGCCGCAGCCGCAGCAGGACGGGGCCGGCGCGCCGGTCGATCTGTTCGCGCCGGTGAACTGGGATGCGCCGGCCGCGGCGGCGCCGGCGCCGGCCGCCGCCGTGGCCCCGGCGCCGCCGCAGGCGCCGGCGCTGCCCTTCGAGTACCTCGGCCGCACCGAAGTGGCGGGCCGGTCCGGTGTCGTGCGGGTGCACCTGCGCCGCGGCAATGAGGTTTTTTCCGTCTCCGAGGGTGGCAATATCGACGAGCACTACCTGCTGTATGCAATCGGCCCCGATGCGCTGCAAATCGACTACCTGCCGATGGCGGCGCGACAAACACTAGTTATTGGAATCAAATAATGCGACTACGATTGTGGGGCGCCGCGGGCGTCCTGGCCATGCTCAGCGGATGCGCGGCGCAAATGTTGCATCGCTCCGGCATGGACCTGCTGGGCGACGGCAAGCCGGAAGCCGGGCTGGCGGCGCTGGCCCGGGCGGTGCAGGCGGCGCCGCAGGACGTCGAGATCCGCAAGGATTTTTACACGTCCAAGTTCACCGTCGTCAGCCGGTTCCTGGCCGCCGCGCAGGCGCACCAGGAGCGCGGCGACGCCGCCGCCGCCCAGGCCGAGCTGGCCAAGGTGCTCGAACTCGACCCGGCCAATGTACAGGCCCGGCAGGGCTTGTACCGCCTGCGGCGCGGCCAGCAGCACGAGCAGGCGCTGGCGACGGCCAGGACCGCGCTGCGCGATGGCGACAGCGAACGGGCGCTGTCGATGGTCAACATGGTGCTGGCCGAAGAGCCCGGCCACGGCGCCGCCAAGGTCCTCAAGCGCGACGTCGAGGAACCGCTGTTTCGCGAACACTTCCAGGAAATCAGCCTGAAGGATGCGCAGTCCAAGCCGATCAACCTCGACTTCCGCGACGTCAGCGTGCGCATGGTGCTCGAAGCGCTGTCGCAGATCAGCGGCATCAGCTTCCTCGTCGACAAGGAGATTGCCGCCGATCTGCGCACGACGGTGGTGCTGAAGAACGCCGAGATCGACGAGGTGGTCAACCTCATTTTGCGCAACAACCAGTTGCGCAGCAAGGTGTTGAACAAGAAAACCGTGCAGGTGTACCCGGACACGGTCGAAAAACGCAAGGAGTACCAGGAGCTGGTGGTGCGCGCCTTCTATCTGCAGGACGCCAGCGCCGCGCAGATCCAGAGCGTGCTCAAGGGGCTGTTGCGCATGAAGGATATCGTCATCGACGAGCGTCTGAACCTGGTGACGGTGCGCGACACGCCCGAAGCGGTGCGCCTGGCCGAACGGCTGGTCGCGCTGCACGACCTGGCCGAGCCGGAAGTGATGTTGGAGTTGGAAGTGCTCGAGGTGCAGCGCGAGGATTTGTTGAAGCTGGGTGTGCAGTGGCCGAACCAGCTCGGCGTCATTCCGCTGGGCGCGGGCGGCAGCGTCTTGACGATAGACGACCTGCGCAATCTAAACTCGTCGAAGCTGGGCCTGTCGTTTACCAATCCGTCGGTGAGCCTGCGCCAGGATGTCGGCGTCTCGAACCTGCTGGCCAATCCGCGCATCCGCGTGCACAACCGGGAAAAGGCCAGCATCCTGATCGGCGACAAGGTGCCGGTCATCACCACGACGTCGACCGCGACCGGTTTCGTCGCCGAGAACGTCCAGTACCTCGACGTCGGCCTGAAGCTGGCGGCCGAGCCGCTGATCCATCCGTCGGACGACGTTTCCCTGCGCCTGAGCCTGGAAGTGAGTTCGATCGCCAGCCAGGTGTCGACCCCGAACGGCACGCTGGCCTACCAGGTCGGCACCCGCAACGCCTCCACCTTCCTGCGCTTGCACAACGGCGAGACCCAGGTGCTGGCGGGGCTGATCAGCGACCAGGACCGGCGCTCGGCCAGCGGCATTCCCGGCTTGAGCAAGCTGCCGATCATCGGCCGGCTGTTTTCGGCGCCGTCCGACAGCCGCTCGAAAACCGAGATCGTGCTGTCGGTCACGCCGCGCGTGGTGCGCAGCGTCGCCCGCCCGCAGGCGCAGGCGGTGGAATTCTGGTCCGGCACCGAAAACGGACTGAGCGTCAGGCCCCTGCGGCTGTCGGCCGAGCCGCGGCCGGCCGCCGACGCCGGCGCGGCCCCGCTGCGCGCCGACGGCGCCGCGCCCAAGGCGGCCGAGCCGCCGCAATATTTGTGGAGCGGGCCGAACCAGGTCAGGGCCGGCGAGGACTTTACGCTGTCGCTGCGCGTCAAGGCCTCGGGCTCGCCGGCGCCGGTGCAACTGCTCTACGACAGGGCGGCGTTCGAACTCGTCGAGACCATTCCCGCCGCCGCCGCGGGCGCACTGCCGGACGGCGGCGCCGGGCGCCTCGACCTGAACCTGGCCCAGGCGATGAACGGCAGCGCCGAGATCGACGCCACGCTGCTGACGCTGAAACTGAAAGCCAAAGCGTCGTCCGGCGCGGCGGCGCTGCAGGTGGTGGGCGCCGGCAACGCGGCCGGCGCCGCGCTGTCCGCCTATCGCGTCACTATCGCGCCATGAGCGGCGGCGCGGCATGGCGGCGGCGCGGCGGCTTTACCATCATCGAACTGCTGGTGACGGTGGCGCTGGTGTCGATCATGGCCAGCGCCGCCATTCCGGCCGGCGAACTGATCGTCCAGCGCGCGCGCGAACGCGAACTCAGGGAAGTGCTGCGCGCGATGCGCGCCGCGATCGACGAGTACAAGAAGGCCAGCGACCAGGGGCGTATCGCCATGGCCGTCGGCGAATCGGGTTATCCGAGGCAGCTGGGCGACCTGCTCGGCGCGCGCGACCAGAAAGACCCGAACGGCGCCACGCTGCGCTTCCTGCGCCGCCTGCCGCGCAATCCGCTCAACGCGGACCTGGCTGTGCCGGCGCAGCAGACCTGGGGCTTGCGCAGCTACGCGTCCGAGCACGCCCATCCGCAGCCGGGCCGGGACGTGTTCGACGTCTATCCACTCACGCAGGGAAAGGGGATCAATGGTGTGCCATACAAGCAATGGTAGGGGCGGCGCGGCCGGCTTCACGATACTCGAACTGCTGGTGGTGCTGAGCATTATCGGCACCTTGCTGTCGCTGGCCGCGCCGCGCTATTTTCGCAGCATGGAAAAGACCAAGGAGGCCGTGCTGCGCGAGAATTTGAACACGCTGCGTTCTACCCTCGACCGCTACTACGCGGACCTGGGGGTCTATCCGGCGTCGCTCGAGGAGCTGGTCGGCAAGCGCTATCTGCGCAAGATTCCCGAGGATCCCTTGACCGGCAGCGCGGCGACCTGGGTGGTGGTGGCGGCCGAGGACAAGGCGCAAGGCGTGGTGTCGGACATCCGCAGCGGCGCCCCGGGCAAGGGCCACGACGGCGTCGACTACCGGCAGTGGTGATGCCAGCCGGCCCGCAGCGCGGCTTCACCTACCTCGCGGTGCTGTTCGCCGTGGCGATCAGCAGCATCGTGCTCGGCGGCGCGCTGGCGATGTGGTCGATCGACGAGCGGCGCGACCGCGAAGCCGAACTGCTGTTTGCGGGGGGGCAGGTGCGCCAGGCGATCGCCAGCTACTACGAGGGCACGCCGGGCGCCGACAAGCACTATCCGGCCAGCCTGAACGAGCTGCTGGCCGACAGCCGCGTCACGCCGGCGCGGCACCACCTGCGCCGGCTGTATGCCGATCCCATCACGGGTGCGCCGTGGGCGCTGGTGCGCGGCGCCGGCGGCGGCGTCATGGGCGTCTACAGCCCGTCGGCCGGGGCGCCGTTGAAACGCGCCAACTTCGGCGAAAGCGACGCCCTGTTTGCCGGCAAGACCCAATACGCCGACTGGAAATTCGTCTACCAAACGGCGCACAACCGCAACGAGCCGGCGGTGATTTTGCCATGGCGGTGATAGGCAGGCGGCGCCGCCGGCTATCAGAGTTGGTAGTTCCGCCGGTGGCGCATTTCTGAAATACTGATGAGGTCGGGAGTGGAGAAGCGTGCTCCATTCGACTATCTACGGGAGATGCATATGAGGGCGGTACTTTCCAAATTCAGCGGCGGCGTGCTGCGCAACACCATGGCCGGCGCCGCGTTGTCCCTGGTCGCGGCAACGGTGTTCGCGGCCTCCGCCACCTACACCTACGACAGCTTGAGCCGCATTAGCAAAATCACCTATAGCAACGGGGTCGTCATTACCTACACCTACGATGCGGCCGGCAACCGCACCACTTACGTGGTGACCGGCGCGCCAAGCTGAGCGTCCCCGCCTCGTCGTTTTACATTCGTTGTACCAGGACGCACTGTCGCGCGGCAGGGCGGCGGCGTCCTGCCGTCTGCATAAAACAAAGGTGCAAGCACTTGCATCGACACAAGGGGAACGGACATGCGATACACACTCAGACCGACCGGGATGCTGCTTGCGCTCGCCTGCGCAGGCGGCGTCCAGGCCCAGGGCAACACCACCTTCGGCCAGGCGCCGGCGATTGCCTACGACGAGGCGGCGCCGGGCGAGCGCGCCGGCAAGGCCGGCAGCGCCGGCGCCGGCACTCAACAGCCAGGCTATAGCCGGGCCATCATGGCGCCGGTGTCGCCGGCGCAATCCGAGCAGGCGATTTGGGCGCGCACGCCGGCGCGCATGAACCTGGGCGTGGCGCCGCAGGCGGCGCGGCCCAAGAGCGGGGCCAAGGGCACGCTCGGCACCCTGCGCATCGGCGGCGACGCGGCGCCCGCGGGGCCGGCCTCGATCCCCGAACTGGCGCGCGCCTTGCGCGGCAACCCGGACCTGATCTACGAATACGTGCGCAACAACATCGAGTACGTGCCGACCTGGGGCCATTTGAAGGGCGGCTACGGCGCCTTGCTCGACAACCAGGGCACCGCCTTCGACCAGGCGGCGCTGATGATCGCGCTGCTGCGCCAGTCGGGCTACACGGCCAGCTTCGTCAAGGGCCGCGTCAACCTGACCGCCGCGCAAGTGCACGACTGGCTGGGCGTCGATACGAGCAAGGTGTGCGCGGTGCTGAACCTGATGGGATCGGCGCAAATCCCGGTGGCGTCGGTCACCGCGACGGCCGCCGGCAGCTGCCCGGGTTCGACCGCGGCATTGCACAGCATGAAGTTCGACCACGTGTGGGTCAAGGTGAACATCGGCGGCACCTTTTATTACTTCGATCCGAGCTACAAGGCGCACACCTTCAAGCCGGGCATCAACGTGGCGGCGGCGGCGGGCTACAACGCCAGCGGTTTCCTGAGCGGCGCCACCACGGGCGCCGTGGTGACCGCCGATTACGTGCAGGGCCTAAATCGCGGCAATGTGCGCGGCAACCTCACCAACTACGCCAACAACCTGGCCACCCATCTGCGCGCCAACTACCCGGCGGGCACGCTCGACGACGTCGTCGGCGGCATGAGCATCGTCCCGCACGCCGGCAACGCGCTGCGCCAGGCCAGCTTGCCGTACCAGGACACGACCGTCGCGCTGACCGAATGGAGCGCCGACGTGCCGGCCAATTACAAGCCGACCCTGCGCGTGCAGTATCAGGGCATCGACAGCACCTTCAGCTCGGACGCCATCTATGGCCGCCGTCTGAGCATCAGCTACAACGCCTCGAACCAGCCGGTGCTTTCGCTCGACGGCGCGGCGCTGGCGACGGGCACGGCCACCACGCCCGGCACCTACGGCACCGTCTCCTTCGTCGTCACCCACGGCGCCTACGCCCAGACCTTCGCCAACCAGTCGTTTACCCAGCAGATCAAGGCCGGCGGTACCTTCCTGATCGGTAACGGATGGGGACCCGCCGGGCGCGGCCCGGTCGACCTGCACCGCGGCCGCCTCGACGAGGCACTGGCCGCCGGTGCGGCCGCCGGCTCCGAAGCGGTGCTCGGTTCGACGCTGGCGGTGCTGTCGTCGAGCTGGCTCGGCCAGGTCAACCATTCCACCTACATCACCGACCGGCTGGCGAAGACCAACACCTTGTTCCACCACCAGGTCGGCATTGCCGGTTATAACACCGCCGCTTTCGTCGACTTGCCGGGCAATATGCTCAGCGTCGTGAGCCAGGAAGGCAACGTCGGCAAGGAAGCGGCCGTGTTCTTCAGCTCGTCGATGTATTCGAGCATCTTCGAGTCCACCGCCGTGCAGCAAACCACCGGCGGCAGCGCCGTCTCGACGGTCAAGCTGATCGACCAGGCCGTGGCGGCCAACGACAAGATCTTCGACGGCACGGCCGCCAACTTCGCCTCGGCGGTCCAGCCGAACCTGGTTGGCTGCGCCAGCTGGTTGGCCGGCTTCCAGAGTGCGGTCGCGGCCGGGCGGCGCCTGATTTTGCCGGCCCGCTGCAACCTGACCGAGGGCAGTTGGACCGGGGCGGGCTACTTCAGCGTGCTGGTCAACGCCAGCGGTTCGAGCATCGGCGCCATCATTGGCGGCGGCATGGCGGGCGGCTTCTCCACCAGCCCGCTGGCGCCGGCCACCACGGCCGGCAACACGTTGATCAATTCGGTGAGCCCGTTCACGCTGAAGCCGGCCACCGGCTCGGCCTGGGGCGATCCGATCGATATGACCAAAGGCCACTACCTGCACCTGCAGAGCGACCTGACCACGGGCGTCGACGAGTTCCCGCTCAGCCTTAAATTCGCGCGCACCTATACGTCCGGTAACAGGACGCAGGACGGCGCGCTCGGCAAAGGCTGGAGCAGCAATATGTTCGCCAGCGTGGCGGTCGGCTCCGATGGCTTCCAGGGCATGGGCGAGGACTCGGCGCTGGACGCGGTCGGCGCGATCGCCGCGAAGCTGGTCTCGCTCGACCTGATGACGGACACCGCCAAGCCGTTGACCAATATGGTGCTTGCAACGCTGAGCCAGCGCTGGTTCGGCGAACAGATCATCAACAACACGGTGGTGGTCAAGCAGGGCTTGAACGGCGAAGTGTTCGTCAAGCTGCCCGGCGGCCAGTTCAACAGCCCGCAAGGCAATGCCGCCAAGCTGGGCGTCAACGTCGATGGCACGTATTTCTACGAAACGCTCAACAAGGCGGTACTCAGCTATGACAGCGCGGGCAAGCTGGCCACCTATACCCATCCGGCCGGCATCGCGGTCAGGTATGGGTACAGCGGCGGCCTGTTGACGCAGGTGAGCAATAGCGTCGGCCGCTCGCTCACCATCACCCATGTCGGCGGGCGCGTCAGTTCGGTCTCCGACGGCGCGCGCACCGTCAACTTCACCTACGACGGCAGCGGCAACCTGGCGACGTCGAAGGACGCGATGAGCCAGACCACGACCTACCAGTACGATTTGCCGGGCCGCTTGACCAAGGTCTTCTATCCGGCCAACCCGACGCTCGCCGCGCTGACCAATGTGTACGACACGCTGGGACGGGTGCAGACCCAGACCAATGTGCACGGCAAGCTGTACGACTACTACTTCGCCGGATCGCGCTCGGAGGAGGTGGGGCCGTATGGCCAGAGCCGCGTCTCCTACCTCGATGCCCAGGGCAAGATCCTGAAGTCGGTCGATCCGCTTGGCCGCGTCGACGTCACCACCTACGACGGGCACAGCCGTCCGACGCGGACGGTGATGCCTGAAGGCAATGCGATCGAGTACGTCTACGACGACGCGCCGTGCGCCGCGCAGCTGCGCTGCTCGCATAACGTGAAAACCGTGCGCCACTTGCCGAAACCGGGTTCGGGCTTGCCGATCCTGAGCGACAGCATGAGCTACGAAAGCGCCTTCAACAAGCTGGCCAGCGCCACCGACGCCATGTTGCGCACCACCAGTTATACCTACACGGCGCAGGGCAATCCCTTGACCGTCACGTCCCCGGCGGACAGCCTTGGCCAGCAGCCGACGACGACCTTTGCCTACACCGCCTTCACGGCGGCCGGCTTCCCGCCGTTCTATTTGCAGACCTCCGATACCAGCAAGATTTCGGCGAGCGCGACGGTGCTGCGCACGACGGCCTACAACGCCAGCAACAAGTACGTGCAGCAGTCGGTCACCACCGACGCCGGCACGGGCCAGTTGAACCTCACCACCACGTCCACCTATGACGGTGTCGGCAACCTGACGCTGGTGGACGGTCCGCGCGCCGACGTCAGCGATACGGTGGCGATCGCCTACAATGCGAACCGCCAGCCGATCCAGGTCACCGACGCGCTCGGCAAGATGGCCAGGAGCGTCTACGATGCCGACGGCCGCAAGGTGCGCAGCGCAACCCAGGTCGGACCGCAGTGGCTGGTGGCTTGCCACAGCTATTCGGCCAGCGGCAAGGTCTTGAAGAATTGGGGGCCGGCCACCATGGCGTCCGACGCCGCCTGCCCCGTTGCGGCCGCTCCGCTGTCGGTGACCGACTACAGTTACGACGACCTGGACCGGAACGTGCGCGTGGTCGAGAACTTGACCGCGGCCGAAGGCGGGAACCGGATCACGGACACCGCCTACTTCCTGGACAACAAGGTGCAGCTCGTCAGCCGCGCCGTCGGCACCGCGCTGGCCCAGCAGTACGCGCGTTACACCTACACGCCGAACGGCCAGATCGCCACCATCACGGACGCCAAGAACAACTTGACCACGCACGTGTACGACGGCCATGAGCGCAAGCTCAAGACGATGTACCCGGACAAGGTGACGGCCGGCGTCTCGTCCGCCACCGACGTCGAGCAGTTCGCGTACAACAATGCGGGCAACCTGACCAGCTACGTGAAACGCGGCGGCGAGACGGTCGCCGTCGGCTACGACAACCTGGGCCGCGTGCTCTCGCGTTCCTACCCGAACGCCGCCGAGAACGTCCAGTTCAGCTACGACCTGCTGTCGCGCCAGACGTCGGCGCGCTACGCCAACGGCAGTTTCGACATCAGCTCGGTGTTCGACAACGCCAGCCGCCTCACCAGCGTCAACGCGGGCGGGAAAGTGCTGGCGTATCTGTACGATGCGGCCGGCAACCGCGTCCGCACCACCTGGCCGGACGCCACGCCGTTCTACGTGAGCACCGACTACGACGCGCTGAACCGCCCCACCGCCATCAAGGAGATGGGCGGCGTGGCGCTGGCCACCTACGGCTACGACGACCTGTCGCGCCGCGCCACGCTGACGTTCGGCAACGGCACCAGCACCACGTACGGCTACAACACGCAAGGCGGCCTGGCCAGCGTGGCCCAGAACCTGGGCGGTACCGCGCAGGACAACACCTGGACGTTCACCCGCAACCAGGTGCAGGATCTGGCTGGGCATTCGTGGAGCAACGATATCTACCAGTGGAGCGGTTTCACCAACGGCAGCCGGAACTACACCGCCAACGGCCTGAACCAGTACACCGCGGCGGCCGGGGCGGCCATTGCGCACGATGCCAACGGCAATCTCAGCGGCACCGGCGTGTGGACCTATGCCTACGACGGCGACAACCGCCTGAAGTCGGCCAGCAAGACCGGCCTGGCCGCGACGCTGGCCTATGATGCGCTGGGGCGCCTGCGTCAAAGCGTCATCGGCGCCGGCACCAAAAACTTCCTGTATTCGGGTAGCCTGATGGTCGGTGAATACGATGCGGCCGGCAACTTGCTGCAGCGCTATGTCCACGGCGCGGGGGCCGACGAGCCGCTGGTGCGCTACCAGGGCGCCACGACCGCCAACAAGAGCTGGTTGTATGCCGACCATCTGGGCTCGATCGTCGCCAACGCCGACAGCGCCGGCACGGCCAGCGCCACCATGGCCTACGGGCCGTTCGGCGAAGCCGCCGCCAGCAATGACGTGCGTTTCGGTTATACGGGGCAGTTGCATTTCGGCGAACTGGGCTTGTCTTACTACAAGGCGCGCTTCTACTCGCCGGCCATGGGCCGCTTCCTGCAGACCGATCCCGTCGGCACCGTTGACGGCTTGAACCTGTATGCCTATGTCGGCAACAATCCCGCCAACCGGACCGATCCGAGCGGCGCGGTGGCCGAAACCGTCTGGGATATCGCCAACCTGGTGATGGGCGGCGCCTCGCTGGCCTACAACATCAAGCAGGGCCACTATGGATGGGCCGCGGTGGATGCCGTCGGGCTGGTCTATGACGGCATCGCCACCGGTGTGCCGTTCCTGCCGGCGGGCGCCAGCGCGGGCCTGAAGGCATACCGCGCCGGCGTCGGCGTCAAGAATGCCGTGACGGTCGGCACCGACGTCGCGCATGTTGCCGCGGTGGCGCACCCGATCGCCAAAGCGGCCAGCACCACGACCCGGGCCGCGACCGAGGGCACGCAGATTCACCGCGCCACCGGCGCCGCGGTCGACCTGAGCGAAAACGCGCGCAACTTCCTGCCCGGCGCGAACCGGGCGAGCGGCATCCAGCCGGACGTGTCCTGGGCCAACGCGCCTGGCGTCTGGGCCGACTTGACCACGGCCGGCCAGTGGGGCGCGCACGTGAGGAAGTACGGCGCGAGCTTCGGCGAAGGGATTCCTTTGCTTTACGAGCGCGGAAAGGGCATGATTGACACTCTCAGGATTCGTCCCGGCGCGGGCGTGGGCTTGACCGCCATCGAGTCCGGCTATTTAGGTGTGTGCCAATAATGGGTTATCACGTATCAATCGTTCGTACCAAAAACGGGCAGCCTCTGCCCATCTCAAAAGATGAGGTGGAGGCGGCGCTCGCCGGCATGGGGGGGCGGCTGGCGATCGACCGGGAGCATACGGCCGGTGTGCAGCTGTTTGATACCGCCAAGGGCGACGGCAGCGAGTTGCTCATTCTCCAGGACGGCGAACTGTGGAGTAGTAGTCCCGGCGAACCGTTCGTCGCCTTGATGATCGAGTTGGCGCAGCGGCTCGGTGCGCGCGTGCGGGGCGAAGAGTTTGAAACCTACCGCAGCGTCGACGAGGTGTACGACCATCCCGACGACGCCGCCTTGCGCGGGCCGGCGCCCCGCCCCGACGCCGAGCTTAAGCGCTCGGCCGCCTGGGGGGAGTGGCGCGGTCGGCTCATCGCCGTCGGCATATGGATGTTGATCGGTTTGGTTTTTATCGTCGGCAGCAAATTGTTCGGCGCTTGATACGATAAGCGCTGTAAAGCAAGAACGCCCGGTGCCGCTTACCGGGCGTTTTGCATTCGTTTTTTCTTCCATAAGTTAGCCATCTCACGCTCGGAAGAGGTTGCGGTTCCAATTGGGGCCCGATAGCGGTATATTGGCGCGCTGACAACCACGAGGAACTCAGCATGCAAGATGATTTTAAGCCTGCAGCACCGCAACAAGCTGGCGAACCCACAGCGCGTAGCCAGTTCTACAATCCCGGGAAATTACTCGACAAGGTGAGCGAACAGTTAAGGGTTAGCAACGACGCAGCCTTGTCTCGCGTGTTGAAAATCGCCGCTCCCGTCATCAGCAAGATTCGTCACGGCCATTTGCCTGTGCGGGCATTTTTCTTGCTGCGCATGAACGAGGTCAGCGGCCTGTCCATCGTCGAACTGTGCGCCGTCCTGGGCGACCGCCGACGCAAGTTTCGAATGGCGTAGGCCGATACTGGCGCGCCGCATGTGGTAAGGGGGCTGGGCGGTTTTGTCCAGTGTAACGGCCTGGTAAGCGACAATTATCTTGACGGGTAGGCGACAACTAGTACGACACCGGCGGCCGGCTGTCTTGGAGTGATGGGTGTAAAAAAGCCCGCTCTGGGCGGGCTTAGAATCGATGATCTATCTTGCAGTCCTTCATGATTCCATTTGCAGTATGGCGAGACGCGCAATTGAACGGAACAATTTGATGGTGAGTGCCTTTGCACCAAATCTCATGAGACCCCTTTCCTTGTCGAAAGAACTCGTAGCCATGCTTTCTCAGGAGCTCCGTGACAAGTCTGTAATACCCATTCATCCAGGGTAGAGTCGCAGATCCGTCACTGGCTGCGCGACTGGCTGGGAATGAAGTTGCAGCGAAAGAAGTTCCACTGTTGCCAGATTAAGTTCTTTCAGGAGCTCGTCCATTGTCGGCGCCTCGCACACCAAGCCCTTGAGATCCCCGCTCGTTGCAACGTAAACTCCGGCATCCTGGTCGTGCAAGAGGTTGACTCTCAGCTTCAGGGGGATGCCCAGCCTAGCGGCCTGTTTCCAGAACGGAAAACCGATCCTGTACATAACTATCCCCCTAATACCATCAAAATAAAAGTTGTTTCGCACGTTGCAGACGTACTTAAATTACGAATTTAGTATAGTCCCTAACAGAGTTTAATGCCCATACAACTCAAAATTTAGCTCGATAGTATAGCAGCTTAGCTCACGTTGTAGAGGTACTACCGTGAGGCTTACGCTGCGTCTGGTCACCCAAAGAGGACGCTGTAGAGGGGGGGGGGGGGGCTCGATACCAGGTGTGGCGCGAACAGCATGTTGAGACAAGGTCCGTTCGATTTCCCCAAACAACGGTCTCAACGCCATGTCTTCGTTCAGGCAGGCGGCGCTCAATTGTTCCAGCCCTTGCACGACCTGTTGCGACTGGGCCGGCGCGGCGCAGCGTTCGATTAACTCTTCCAGCAGAAAGCCGAAGGCCCGCACTTCCAGTCGCTGCAGCGCCGCCGCGTGCGGCGCTTGCGGGTCGTAGAAGGATGCGGCGCCGAAGTCGCCCAGCAGGGCGCGGCCCCGCTGGCAATGCAGGATGTTGTGGCCGTACAAGTCGCCGTGCATGATGCCGCGGCGGTGCAGGTGCGTGGCCGCCGACGCGATACCGCGGGCGATGCCAAACAGCGCGTCGAGGTCGAATTGCTTGCCGCTCGGGTAGATGTCGCGCGTGCACGAGTCCAAGTTCGGCGGCCCCGCCAGATTGCCGAATTGCGGATCGATCAGCGCCATCACCAGGCCGTGCACGTCGGCCGGGTGGTCTTTCACTTCGCCTTGCACCGGGATCAGGTTCGGATGGGCGCCGGCGCTGATGCAGGCCGCCATTTCGCAGCGCGGCAAGCCGTCGCTGGTCACCGAGCCCTTGAACAGTTTGACGGCGACGGCGTGCGTGTGGTCGCCGCGCCGGTGCGCGGCCCGATGGATGACGCCGGATGCGCCTTCGCCCAATTGATCCTGGATCTGCAATTGCTGCCAGGCGATGCCGCTGATCGGCGTGTCGGCCAGCGCGGCGATTTCGCGCTTTTCGCAGAAGGGGTTGCCGGCGTACGCCAGCCACGTCAGGCGTGGCAGTTGCAGCAGCCAGTCCGGCAGTTCAGTCAAGCGGTTGGCGGCGATGCGCAGCAATTCCAGGCGGGTGCAGGCGGCCAATTGCGCCGGCAGCGTGCGCAGTTGGTTGCCGGCGAGCATCAGCTTCTGGAGTTGGGCGCAGGCGCCTATCCCGGCGGGCAATTCGGCTATCTGGTTGTCGGTCAGGACCAGCCAACGCAGCGCCGCCGGCAGCGACTTGGCCGATACCGTGTGGATACGGTTGGCCTTGAATCCGACCATGCTTAACCGGGGGCAACGGCCCAGCACCTCTGGCAGTTCGGTGAATTGGTTGTCCGAACAGAAAATGATGCGCAGCTTGCCCAGGCGCGGCAAATCATCGGGCAGCGTCGACAGGGCGTTGCCGGACAGGTCGAGGATTTCGAGGGTGTCGGCCAGCGCGAAGATCTCGCGCGGGAACTCGGTCAGGCCGCAAGCCAGTTGCAGGCGTTGAATGCCCATCAGTTTTCCGCTGCGTAGCTGGTCGAGGGTGTGCATGGGCAGATGGCCGGAGGCGGGTAAACGTAGGAGCGCCGCAGTTTACCACTCGCGACTATGTCCAGCGGCAAATCCGGCGCAGCCATGGTTGTTGTATTGACACGACGTTGAGTAATTGATACTGAAATATTGTTGATATTTATCAAAAGCTTAAATATTTCCCAATCGCAAAATGGATTCAACCTAAGGGAGGTAGTCATGAGCGAGCAACGGGCAAGTAGCGCTTCTGCGGCTTTATGCAGATGGGAAATCGTTCAATATGGAATTGAACTGGCCGCCGTGCAGGGGGAGCGCCAGGCCGAGGCCTATATGACCGAACAGGGCATCGGCAGCGAGGTAATTTTCCGCGTGTTAAACCAGCCGGATAACCGGCGCGAGGGCAACGTCAATGCCGAGGAGTTCAGGCTCAGGCGCTGCGTCTGGCTGCTCTTTAGCTATTGGCGCGGAGCCACCCTGATACGCGGGCGGGCCGATCGCGGCGTCGCGCAGGGCGCTGATTGAGCCGAATCGGAATGTCCTGGCCGGCGCGGTGTAAAATTCGTCCGCCGCAGTGAGGCGGCGCACACGCTTAAAGGAAGAACCAGAATGACCGTATTTGCCATGTCCGTATTCGACGCCACCATCGTCCAGGACGGAAACGAGCTGTTCAAGGGCCGCGGCTCGGCCACCCAATGGGCCGAGCGGGTCGCCGCCGAGTTGAAAATTGAAGTGACGGTCGAGAAATTGGGCAACGGCTGGGTGCTGCGCGGCCGGGTCGACGGCGTCGATTGCGTTTGGGCCGTGTACGGCCAGCGCATCAAGCGCCTCGACTGACGCCCCCGGCGTCAGCGGCGCGCGGCCAGCAGGCCCGAGCCGACGATCAGCAGCATCGCCAGCAGCGCCTCCCAGCCCAAGGCATCGCCCCACAGCCAGACCCCGAACAGCGCCGAAAACACCACGGTGAGGTAGGCGAAGCTGGCCACCAGGTATTTGCGGCCACGCTGGTAGGCGTGCGTCATCGCCAGTTGGCCCAGCAGGCCGAACAGGCCCACCCCGAGCAGCGGCCAGACGTTGTCCGCGCCGACCGGTGAGAAGCCCGGACCGGCCAACAGCCAGGCCAGGCCGAAAAGGCTGGAGATGGCGAAGAACCAGAACACGGTGCGCCATGACGGTTCGCCCAGCAGGCCCAGCTCGTATACTTGCAGCAGGGTGAAGGCGCCGAGCACGCCCGAGGCCAGGCCGACCAGGCCGGCCAGCCATTGTTCCGCCGTCAGCGAGGGCCGCAGCAGCAGCGCGATGCCGGCAAACCCGAGTAGCAGGGCCAGCAGGATCAGCGGCGTCGGCCGCTCGCGCAGCTTGACCATGCACAGCACCGCGAAGGCCAGCGACGAGGTGTAGCTGAGCGTGACGGCGGTCGACAGCGGCAGGTGGGTCAGGGCGTAGAACGTCGCCAGCAGCGCCAGGTAGCCGACCAGGCTGCGGCGGGCGTGCGCGCCCCAATGCGCGCTCCATGGCGAGTGGCCGCGCCAAGCCATCGCGCCGCCCAGGCACAGCGCGCCGATGCTGGTGCGCCAGAACAGCAGTTCGACCGCGCCGAAGGCGCCGGCGCCCCATTTCACGCAGGCGCTCATCAGCGCGAAACACAGCGCCGCCACCACCATCCAGCCGGAGCCGAGGCCTTGCCGCTTGCTATTCACCGGCGCGTCCTGGCATCGTTAGCGCCGCACCAGGGCGATCAGGTAGCGGCAGGGCGTCTCGCCCGGGTTGAGGAAGGTGCAGTCTTCGGGCGAGCCCAGTTGCAGGCAGTCGCCGGCCTCCAGCCGGTGCTCCAGCGCGCCTTCGATGAACACCAGCGTGCCCTGCATGACAATGATCTGTTCGTGGTGGAAGCTGAACGCGCTGGCCGGGTAGGGCACGCGCACGCGCGCCGGCAATTCGATTTCCAGGTGCTCCAGCACGCCGCCGCCGGGCGGCGATATGGTGCGCCGGGTGTAGCCGGTTCCGGGGTCGCGCCACACCACCTGCTCGGCGCGCCGGCTGACGCGTTTGCCGGACTGCTCCGCCAGCGCCAGCAGCACCGACAGCGCCAGGCCCAGCGCGCCGGACAGGCGCCCCAGCACCGTGGCCGTCGGGCTGGCCTCGCCGCGCTCGATCTTGCTGATCATCGCCTTGGACACGCCGGAGCGCTCCGCCAGGTCCGTCAGCGACCAGTTGCGCGCGGCGCGTTCGCGCTTGACGCGTTGGGCGATGGCCAGCGTCAGGTCGTTCGGCGCCGCCGCGTCGCCGGTATCGGTGGCGCTCATCGCGGCTCAGCCGTCGACCGCTTGCAGCGGAGTGTCGAGGATCAGCTGGTAGAACGCCAGGTCGAGCCAGCGGCCGAACTTGAAGCCGGCTTGGCGGATCGTGCCGGCGTGCTCGAAGCCCAGCTTGGCGTGCAGCGCGATGCTGGCCTCGTTGGCGGCGTCGATGCCGCCGACCAGCGTGTGGACGTCGCGCGCGCGCGCCACTTTGATGAGTTCTTCCAGCAGCTTGCGGCCCAGGCCGGCGCCGCGGTGGTCGTTGTGGACGTAGATCGAATGCTCGACGCTGTACTTGAAGGCCGGGAACGCGCGGAAGGTGCCGTAGCTGGCGAACGCCATCAGCTTGCCGTCGTCGTTCTCGTAGCCGAGCACGGGAAAGTGGTTGTTGTTCTTGGCGGCGAACCACGGCCCCATCGTCGCCAGCGCGCGCGGGTGGTAGTCGTACAGCGCGGTCGAGTGGACGATGGCGTCGTTGAGGATGGCGAGGATGGCCTCGGCGTGGCGTTCTTCGGTGCACATGACGAGATGCATAGCTGGCCCTTGGGTGACATTCGAATATCCAATATAGTAGACGAATTATCTCCTTTGGTAAACAATCACATCTCCCGTGATCAGGCCGCCGCCAGCACCACCGCGTTGCGGCCGGCGCGCTTGGCGCCATACAGGGCGTCGTCGGCCGCCCGCAGCAAGGCTTCGGCGCCGCTCCCGTCGCCGGCCAGGCGCACCGCCACGCCGACGCTGACGGTGACCTTGCCGGCGCTCGCTTGCGCATGCGGCATGGCCAGCAGTTCAACCCCCCGGCGTAGCGCCTCGGCCAAGTTGGCCGCCACCTCGGCGCCGGTGTTGGGCAGCACGATGGCGAACTCTTCGCCGCCGTAGCGCGCCGCTAGGTCGCCGGCCCGCCGCGCCCCCGCCAGCAGCAAGGCGGCGACGCTTTTCAGGCAGGCGTCGCCGCGCTGGTGGCCATAGCAGTCGTTGTATTTTTTGAAATGGTCGACGTCGATCATGAGCAGCGCCAGCGGCTGGCCGGTGCGGCCGGCGCGGGCCCATTCGGCGGCCAGCATCTCGTCGAAACGGCGGCGGTTGGCCAGCCCGGTCAGGCCGTCGGTGGCCGACAGGGTGGCCAGGCGGCGGTTGGCGTCCTCCAGCTGCGCGGTGCGCTCGGCAACGCGCAGCTCCAGGCTGTCGTGCAGGCGCGCGTGGGCGATGGAAATCATCGCCTGGGCGCCGAGGATGCGCAAAAATTCGACGCGCTCGGCGGTGAACGAGGCCTCCGCCAGGTTGTTTTCCAGGTACAGCATGCCAACCACCTGCGCCGCCTGCTTGATCGGCAGGCACATCACCGAGCGCGGGCGCCGCGCCAGCACGTACGGGTCGGCGCCGAAGCGGGGCGAGGCGCCGATGCGGTCTTCGATGATCTCGGCGCCGCTGCGCGCCACGTAGCGCAGCAGCGACAGCGGGAATTGGGCGTCGCCGGCGCCGTCCAGCTCCAGCGGGCGCTGCTGCAGCACGGCCGCGCTGTCGGTGCCGATATCGCCTTCCAGTCGCCAGACCTGCTCGTGTAGCAGCAACAGACGCGCCAGTTGGGCGCCGGAGTTCTCGCGGGCGATCGTCAGCAGTCGTTGCAACACGTTGCGTAGGCCGATTTCGTTCGACAGCGCGTGCGTCGCCTTCAGGATCGAGGCCAGGTCGAGGGCGCTATTGGCCGCGCCGCTGCCGTTGACGGTGATCGCGCCCGGGTCGCCCAGGCGCATTGCGCCGGCCGGATGGCCGGCGGCGCCGCGCAGCAGCGCCCCGTGGCGGGCGCCCAGTTGCGCGACCTTGCCGTCGGCGCCCCACTGGCGGTACTGTGCCAGCGCGTCGTGCAGGAAGACGCCGGCGACGCGTGGCTGGCCCTGCTCAAGCCAGAATTCGCCGCACAGTTCGTTGGCCAGCGCCTCGACGCTGCCGTGGCCGCCGTCGCGCGCGGCCTCGATGGCCAGTCGGTAGTAGCGCGCCGCCGCGCCGGCGTGCTGGCGCTGGCGGGCGTACTCGGCCCGCGCCAGCAGGTGTTTGGCGGCGTAGTTGTCCGGCCCTTGCGCCGCCCACCCCGCCAGTTGCGCCAGCATGGCTTGGGCGCGCGCCAGCACGGCGCCGGCGTCGCCGCGCCGAGGCGCGCGGCGCAGCGCGCGCAGCCAGATCAGCGCGGTGTAGAAGGTGGTTTCGGGAACCTTGGACTGGTCGCGCAGGATCTGCGCGACGACGTCGAGGTGGCCGGCCAGCGCCTCGGCGTCGGCGCAGTCGAAGAGATAGGCGTTGCGGATTTTGCCCTGGTAGAAATAGGCCTGGTACAGGCGCGAGCCGCCGTGCTCGGCCAGGAACGCCGCCTCGCTGAAGCCGTCGTCGTCGTAGCTGTCGCCGCGCCGGGTCAGGCCCATCAAACATTTGGCCGGCTGCAGCGCGCCGGCGATCAGGCAGTCGGCCAGGTCGCGCTGGCCGTTGGCGCGCATCAGCGCCAGGTCGCGCTCGCCCGCCCGCAGCAGCTCGGGCAGGTACAAGCCCCAGATCAGGCGGTCGGTGGCGCGCACCGCCGCCACCACGCCGAGGTTGACCGGGTCGCCGCCGGCCAGCGCGCCGTGGAAGGCGTCGTCGTACAGCGCGTCGCAGCTGCGCAGCGGCCGCGTCCAGTGTTGGATCAGGGCGCCGAACATCAGGCCGGTGAGGGTGCGCGCCTGCTGGTTGTCGCGCCGCTTGGCCAGCGCCAGCGCCATGGCGCCGAAGCGGTAGGCGCGCTCGCCGTCGTGCGCGCGGGCGCCCAGGATGGCGGTGTAACTGATGTAGGCGACGGCGGTGAAATCGCTGTTGCCCTGCTGTAGCGACAGGCGCGTCATCGACAGCGCCATGACGCGGCTCAGGTGCTGCTGGCCGGCGTAGTAGCTGGCCATCCACAGCCCCTGCATCATCTCCATCGCGGCGCGCGCGGCCGGATCGGCCATTTCGGGCGCCGCCGTCAATTCGTCCATGCCGCGCCCGGCGCTCAGGCGCTCGGCGTCGGCCAGGATCGCCGCGGCGCCGGCCTGCAGCGCGGCGTCGTCGGCGCCGACCTCGATACCCAGCAGGGCCAGGCCGCCGCGCTGGATGGCGATGGCGTCCGCCAGCCGGCCCTGCAACTGGTACTGGCGCGCCTGCACGGCGATGCAACGGGTGTGCTGCAGCGGCGTCGCGCAGCGCGCCGGCAGCAGCGGATAGATCGCCTCGGCGGCGTCGAATTCACCGCACAGGTAGGCCGCCTCGGCCGCGCCCAGTTGCAGGTCGAGGTATAGCTCGCGGTGGCTGTCCCAGGCGCGCTGCGGCAGCAGTTCGAGGCCGACGCGCATGTGCCGCAGCGTCGCCTGGAAGGCGGCCGCGGCGCGCGCCTTGAGGCCGGCGCGGCAATTCAGGGCGGCCAGTTGCAGGCGCTCGTCGGGGGCGTCGATCAGCTCGCGGCCGGCGTTGAGCTGCTCGGCGATGGCGAACACCTGCTCGTCGAGCGCCGCGGCCGGCGCGTGGCGCAGCAGTTGGCGGCCGATGTGCAGGTGGTTGCGCCGGCGCGCGTCGGGGTCGGCCACCGCGTACGCGGCCTGCTGCACGCGGTCGTGCAGGAAGCGGTAGCCGATGTCGGCGCCGTCGGCGTCGGCGTCCAGGTATTTGTAGCGCTGGTCGAGCGGGTGGATCAGGCCGGCTTGCAGCGCCGGCCACAAGTGCCGCTGGGTTTGCTGGGGCGAGCGCTGCGCGACGATTGCCAGCGTCGCCAGTCCGACGCGGTTGCCGAGCGCCGCCGCCAGTTGCAGCAGGTGCCGGGTCGGCCGCGGCAGCAGGGCTATTTTCGCCAGCATCAGGTCGACCACGTTGTCGGTGTAGTTGGCGCGCTCCAGCGCCGCCATGTCCCAGCGCCAGCCGTCCAGCTCGAAGTGGTAGCGCAGGTGGCCGGCGTCGTGGATCGCCTGCAGGAACTGGTTCAGGAAGAAGGGGTTGCCGCCGGTCTTGCGGTAGCACAGCGCCGTCAGCGCGGCGCACGCGGCGGCCGGCGCGCCCAGGGTGTCGGCGTTCAACTGCGCCACCTGGGTCTCGCTCAGCGGCCCCAGCGTCAACGTGGTGAGGCGCACGCCGGCCTGTTGCAGCCGCGCGCCCAACGCCGCCAGCGGGTGCGCGGCGTCGACCTCGTTGTCGCGGTAGGCGCCCAGCAGCAGCAGGTGGCGCTGCTGCGGGTCGCAGATGAACAGTTCGAGCATCGTCAGGGTCGCCGCGTCGGCCCATTGCAGGTCGTCGACGAACAGCACGAGCGGATGCGCGGTCGAGGCAAACACCCGGACGAATTGGCGTAGCAGGCGGTGCAGGCGGTGCCGCGCCTCGACGGGCGCCAGCGCCGTCGCCGCTTCGGTGGCGCCGACCACCAGCGCCAGTTCGGGGATCAGCTCGACCATTACCCCGAGGCCGGCGCCGAGCGCCTCGCGCAGCGTCGCCGCCCACTGGCGCAGCTGCGCCTCCGGCTCGCCCAGCAATTGCCGCACCAGCCCGCGGAAGGCCTCGACCAGCGGCGCGTAGGGCAGGTCGCGGCGGTACTGGTCGAACTTTCCCGAGATGAAAAAGGCGCGCCGCGCGGCGATCGGCTTGTGCACCTCGTGGACCACGGCCGACTTGCCGATGCCGGAGTAGCCGGCCAGCAGCAGCATCTCGCTGGGGCCGGCGCTGGCCCGCTCGAAGGCGTCCAGCAACGCGGCGACGTCGGCTACGCGGCCGTACAGTTTTTGCGGAATCAGCAGGCGACCGCTGTGGTCGGACCGGCCGGCGCCGTGTTCGCCGTCGCCGTCGCCCTCGCCGGCCAGGCCGGGGGGGCGCGCCAGCGCCTGGCAGCGTTGCAAGTCCCTTTTCAGGCCGTGCAGGCTCTGGTAGCGCTGCTCGGCGTTTTTTTCCAGCAGGCGCTGCAAGACCGCCAGCAGCGGTCCCGGCAAGTTCTCCAGCGGCGGCAGCGACCAGTCCGGCGCGCGCGCCAGATGGCAGTGCACCAGCTCCATGGCGTCGGCGGCGGCGAACGGCGGTTGGCCGGTCAGCAGTTCGTACAGGGTGGCGCCGATGGCGTAGTAGTCGGCGCGGTAATCGACGACGCGGTTCATGCGCCCGGTTTGTTCCGGCGCCATGTAGTGCAGCGTGCCCTCCAGCGTGCGCGGATGGGCGGCCGTCGCGCTTTCCTGTTCCAGCTCGCAGGAAATGCCGAAGTCGATCAATTGCAGGCGCCGCCGCTCGGCGTTCCAGACCAGGTTGGCGGGGTTGATGTCCTTGTGGATGACGCTGTTGGCGTGGACCACCTCGAGCGCCGCGCACAGTTGCAGGGCGATCTCGAAGAAGTCGGCTAGCGGCAGCGCCGCCGGCGTCATCGCGTCGGCGTTGGCGGCCAGCCCGCGCAGCAGCTTGTTGAGCGAGTCGCCGCCGATGTCTTCCTGGATGATGGTCCAGCGCCCGGCCTGCCGGCGTAGCGCCAGCGGGCGCACCACGCCGGCGTCGCCGCAGCGCTGGGCGATCGCGTATTCGCGCTTGAACTGGGCGACTTCCTGGAACGACGGGAAATTTTGGTTCAGGATTTTGACGATCAGCGCGCTGCGGTCGTGCGTGGAGCGGGCCCGGTAGACCAGCGAGCGCGCGCTGCTGTGCAAGCTTTCGATAATCTCGTAATCGTAAGAAGCGTCCACGTTTTCCTCAAAATAGACGCTTCAGCTAGCAAACGCGGCCTTGAATAACGACATTGTTTATTGGTGTTGAGCTACATCAGGCGTCGAGTATAAACGATGATGGGCGATGTGACTTGGTTGACAAGGCTGGCGACGCGGCGACGCGGTTTAGTTCCGGCATGTGGACCTGATCGCGCACGCCGTTTTTTATGTTGTAAAATAAATCATTTTTTTGGCGGGCGGCAGCGCGGCGCCGTCCCTCGCCGGCATCCTCCCCACTATCGTTGCCAACAACTTCAGGAGAAGCTATGCGTGTGTTGAAATGGTTGCTGGCGGCCGGCTTGGTCGCGGTCGCGGCGGCAACCGGCCTGGTGTACGCCGCGCCCGAGTGGGTGACGCGCCTGGCGATCGACGCCGACCGCCAGCGCGCCGGCCTGGTACGCAAGGAAATCGTCTTGCCGGACGGCCTGCGCTTCGCCTACCTCGAGGGCGGGCAGGGCGAGCCGCTAATGCTGCTGCACGGCTTCGGCGCGGACAAGGACAACTTTACGCGGGTGGCGCGGCTGCTGACGCCGCACTACCGCGTCATCGTGCCGGACCTGACCGGCTTCGGCGAATCGGCGCGCCTGGCCGGCGCCGACTACCGGCCGCGGGCGCAGGCGGCGCGGCTGCGCGCCTTCGCCGGCGCGCTCGGCGTCGGCAAGCTGCATGTGGGCGGCAGTTCGATGGGCGGGCAGATCGCGCTGACCTACGCGGCCGCGTATCCGGCCGAGGTGGCCAGCCTGTGGCTGCTCGCCCCGTCCGGGGTGTGGAGCGCGCCGAAAAGCGAGCTCGCCGATATCTACCAGAGCACCGGACGCAATCCGCTGATCGCCCGCAGCAAGGAGGAGTTCGCGCGGACCTTCGACTTCGTCATGAACGATCCGCCGTTCGTGCCGCGGCCCATCCTCGACGTGATCGCCAAGGGCGTCGTCGCCAATGCGCCGCTGGCCGAGTACATCTTCAAGCAGTTGGTGGGCGAATCGGTGGAGGCGCGCGCCAGCGGC
Organism: Janthinobacterium sp. CG3; assembly: GCF_000344615.1. GTDB lineage: Bacteria > Pseudomonadota > Gammaproteobacteria > Burkholderiales > Burkholderiaceae_D > Janthinobacterium. Next base: position 126,762 of record NZ_KB467824.1, read on the forward strand.
CTGGCGACGCCGGCGCTGATCGTCTGGGGCCAGCAGGACCGCGCCATCCACGTCGGCAGCGCCGCCGTGCTGCAGCGCCTGATGCCGCGCTCGCAGGTCGTCGTCATGCCCGGCGTCGGCCACCTGCCGATGGTCGAACGGCCGCGGCAAAGCGCCGACGACTACCTGCGCTTCCGCGCCGGCACCAATTAACGCGCATGTCGTCCTGCGCGCTACGAATAAACAGCGGATCGCCGGCCACTTGCCGCAGGCGCGCCAGCAGCGTCGACACGGTCGGCTGCGACATCCCCAGCGCATCGGCGGCACGCCCCACGTGGCGCTCGCGAAAGAGGGCGACAAAGACGTTCAGCAGACGGAAATTGAGTTGATCAAGTGCGATATTCCGCTCCACTGTTTCCTCCCCAGAAAATGCTTGATAGCAGGCCGGAGATTGTACAGCTTGGACCTCGCCGTTATCTGGATTTCCAGATAACGGAAATCGAGAATGTTGAATTGCCGGCCCGCTTTTGGCAGGCTACATTACAGGCATTTCAAGAAGGCAAAAAGTCCATGCGCATCGTTCCCCACCATAGTTCCGTGCCGCCACCGTGTCCCGCCAGCGCTGCCGCGGCGCGCCTGAGTTCCCCCATCGTGCTGCTCATGGCGGTTGCCACCGGCCTGACCGTGGCCAGTAATTATTACGCCCAGCCGCTGTTGCACACCATCGGCGCGCAATTCGGCCTGTCCACCGCGGCGGCCGGCAGTATCACCACCGTGGCCCAACTGAGCTACGCCCTCGGGCTGATCTTGCTGGTCCCCTTGGGCGATATGCTGGAGCGGCGCAGCCTGATCGTCGCCATGACCATCCTGTCCGCCTGCGGCTTGTTGATGACGGCGTTGGCGCCGAGCTTCGGCTTCATCCTGCTTGGCACGGCCATCGCCGGCGGCCTGTCCGTGGTGGCGCAAGTCTTGATACCCCTGGCCTCCACGCTGGACGCTCCGGCCGAGCGCGGAAAAATTGTCGGCACGATCATGAGCGGGCTGCTGCTTGGCATTTTGCTGGCCCGCGCCGCGGCCGGCGCGCTGGCCGACCTGGGCAACTGGCGCACGGTGTACTGGATCCCCGACGGCGCGCCCACCGTCACTTAATCCATCACACCGCGGCGTCCGGGGCCGGCCTGGCCGTCGAGGCGCGCTGCACCAGCAACGGCGGCGAGCACACCCGCACCGGCGCCGGCCCGGCCTGCTGCGCGATCAGCTCCAGCAGCAGGGCGATGGCCTGCGTCGCCGCCTCGGCGGTCGGCACCGCCACCGTGCTCAGGGCCGGGCGCGACTGGCGCGCCAGCTGGATGTCGGTGATGCCGATCACCGACAACTGGTCCGGCACTTTCAGGCCGAGGTCGGCGGCGGCGTGCATCGCGCCCAGCGCCGGCAAGTCGTTGGTGGCGAAGATCGCGCTCAGGTCCGGCGCCGCCGTCAGCAGCGCGGTGGCGCCCTGGTGGCCGCCCTCGACCGTGTCGTCGGCGTGCACGCTGGCGACGGCGGCGCCGGCGTGGCCCAGCACGGCCAGCTCGTCGATGAAGCCGCGCTCGCGCTCGGCGTGGATGCAGGCGGCGCCGCCGGCGACGATGATGCCGATGCGCCTGTGCCCCAGTTCGATCAGGTGGCGCGCCGCCAGCGCGCCGGCCAGGTGGAAGTCGACGGCGATGCAGGGCAGGCCGGGCGGCTCGTGCGGCTTTTCCCACATGCACAGCACCACCGGCGCGCCGCGCCGCTGGGTCATGCGCAGATCCTCGAATTGCAGGTTGGCGTTCATCACCAGCACGCCATCCGACAGCGTGCCGGCGATCTGCTCGAGGTAGGCGCGGCCGATTTCCGGGTCGTCGTTGGTGTTGCAGACGATCAGAAAGCGGCCGTGCTGGCGCGCCGCCTGTTCCGCCGCCAGCGCGAATTCGGGGTAGAAGGGGTTGGCGATGCTCGACACCATCAGCGCCAGCGTCGGCGCGCGGCCCTCGGCCAGCGCGCGCGCGGTCAGGTGCGGGCGGTAGCCCAATGCATCGACGGCGGCCAGCACGCGCGCGCGCGTTTCGGCGCCGACCTTGCCGCGCTGGCGCAGCACGTTCGAGACGGTGGCGGAGGTCACGCCGGCGCGCTGGGCAACTTCGGAGAGGGTGGTCATGGGCTGCCTGTAGAGAGGGTCAGACGCATTCAACAGCGCTTTGGCCGTCGCTGTCAATGGCTGGCGCGCAGAATGGCGTAAAAACGAAAAAAAGCGAAAACGATTGCGTTGCGAAATGAGCTTTGGTATATTTATTCAAAATAAAAAGCAACAGGCGGCGGTGTTGACATGGACGACACTTTTTTTTGCCCTAGTTGGTTAAGCGCTTAACCTCATTGATTTTCTGTTGGAGACAAGAACAATGGCAAGCATTTCCCTGAAGGGCGTGCACAAGGTGTACGGCAACAACGTGGCGGTGATACGCGGCGTCGACTTGGAGATCGGCGCGCACGAGTTTTGCGTCTTCCTCGGCCCGTCCGGCTGCGGCAAGTCGACCCTGCTGCGCATGATCGCCGGCCTGGAAGACTTGAGCGGCGGCGAGCTGCGCATAGCCGGCGAGCTGATGAACGAGGTGCCGCCGGCCGAGCGCGGCGTGGCGATGGTGTTCCAGAGCTACGCGCTGTTTCCCCACATGACGGTGTACCAGAACATCGGCTTCGGCCTGAAGCTGGCGAAGACGCCGCAGCCCGAGCTGGACCAGCGGGTAAGGGCGGCGGCCAAGGTGCTGCAGCTCGAAGCCCTTCTGGAACGCAAGCCGAAGGAGCTGTCGGGCGGGCAGCGCCAGCGCGTGGCGATCGGCCGCGCCATCGTCCGCCAGCCCGGCGTGTTCCTGTTCGACGAGCCGCTGTCGAACCTGGACGCGACGCTGCGCGGCCAGACCCGCGTCGAAATCGCCCGCCTGCACAAGCAGTTCGCCAACGCCAGCGTGGTGTACGTGACGCACGACCAGGTCGAGGCGATGACCCTGGCCGACAAAATCGTGCTGCTGCGCGCCGGCCCGGACGTCGAGCGGCTCGGCAGCATCGCCCAGGTCGGCACGCCGTTGGAGTTGTACCACCGGCCGCGCAACCGCTTCGTGGCCGGCTTCATCGGCTCGCCGCAAATGAACTTCCTGCCGGCCAGCGTGCTCGGCGCCGGCGCTGGCGGCTCCTCGGTGCGGGTGCGGCTCGAGCGCGGCGGCGAGGAGGTCGAGGTCGCCGTCGACGGCGCCGCGCTGCGCCCGGGCCAGGCGGTGGTGCTGGGCGTGCGTCCCGAGCACCTGAGCGTCGCCGCCGACGCGCCCCAGGGCATGCGCCGCAGGGTGGCGCTGGTCGAGCGCCTCGGCGAACAAACCTATGTGCACCTGGAGCAGGCCGGCGGCGAGCCGCTGCTGGCCAAGGCGCCCGGCAACCTGGCCGTCGAGGTCGGCGACGAGCTGGCGCTGGGCCTGGATCCGGCCGCCTGCCACCTTTTCCTCGAAGACGGCGACGCCGTGTTCGCCACCACCCCAGCCCAACAGGAGCAAGCGCAATGCGTTTAGGAGTCTGCTATTACCCGGAACACTGGCCCGTATCGATGTGGCGGGAAGACGCCGCGCGCATGAAGGCGCTCGGCATCGCCCAGGTGCGCATCGGCGAATTCGCCTGGAGCCGCATCGAACCGGCGCCCGGCCAGTTCAATTGGGAGTGGCTCGACAGCGCCATCGAGGTGCTGGGCGCCGCCGGGCTGGAGGTGGTCATGTGCACGCCAACGGCGACGCCGCCGAAGTGGTTGATCGACCAGCATCCGGACATCCTGCCGGTTGGCGCCGACGGCCGCCCGCGCGCCTTCGGCTCGCGCCGCCACTACGATTTTTCGTCCGAGTCCTACTTCGAGGCGTCGCGCCGCATCGTCACCATCCTGGCGCAGCGCTACGGCGCGCACCCGGCCGTCACCGCCTGGCAGACCGACAACGAGTACGGCTGCCACCACACCGTGGTCAGTTATTCGGCCGACGCGTTAAAGCGCTTCCGTCTGTGGCTGCGCGACCGCTACGGCAGCGTCGCGGCGCTCAACGCCGCCTGGGGCACGGTGTTCTGGAGCATGGAGTACACCAGCTTCGAGCAGATCGACGCGCCGGTCGGCAGCGTCACCGAGGCCCATCCGGCGCACCGGCTCGACTACCGCCGCTTCGCCTCCGACGAGCTGGCGCGCTACAACCGCATGCAGGTGGAGATCCTGCGCCCGCTGGCGCCGGGCCGCGCGATGGTGCACAACTTCATGCAGAACTTCTTCGAGTTCGACCATTACCAGGTGGCGGCCGACCTCGACGCCGCCACCTGGGACAGTTATCCGCTGGGCGCGCTGGAGGAATTCTGGTTCGACCCCGCCACCAAGGCGCGCTGGCTGCGCACCGGCCACCCCGACTTCGCCTCCTTCAACCACGACCTGTACCGCGGCATGTCGAAGCAGCCGTTCTGGGTCATGGAGCAGCAGCCCGGCCCGGTCAACTGGGCCGGCTGGAACCCGGCGCCGCTGCCCGGCATGGTGCGGCTGTGGAGCTGGGAAGCGTTCGCCCACGGCGCCGGCTGCGTCTCCTACTTCCGCTGGCGCCAGTGCCGCTTCGCCCAGGAGCAGATGCACGCCGGCCTGCACACGCCGGACGACCGCCTCGACGTCGGCGGCGCCGAGGCGGCGCTGGTGGCGCGCGAGCTGGCCGCCATCGAGCATCCCGGCGCCCAGGTCCAGGCCCGCGTCGCGCTGCTGTTCGACTACCAGGCCAAGTGGTTGTTCGAGGTGCATCCGCAGGGCGCCGACTTCCAGTACGCGCGCTTCGTCTTCGACTACTATTCGGCGCTGCGCGCGCTGGGCCTGGACGTCGACGTGGTGCCGGTCGACGCGCCGCTGGACGGCTACCGCATGGTGGTGGTGCCGCCGCTGCCGGTGCTGCCGGCGTCGCTGCCGGCGCGCCTGCGCGACAGCGGCGCCCAGGTGGTGTTCGGTCCGCGCACCGGCTCCAAGACCGTCGACCTGCAAATTCCCGCAAACCTGCCGCCGGGGCCGCTGGCGGCGGTGCTGCCGATGCGCGTCTGGCGCGTCGAGTCGTTGCGCCCGAACGTCGCCATGGCGGTGGCGGTGGCGGGCGGGGCCGTCGCCGGCAGCGCCGGCATGTGGCGCGACCTGGTCGAGCCGGGCGGCGGCACCGAGGTCGCCGCCACCTTCGAGGACGGCCATCCGGCCATCGTGCGCCACGCCGGCCTGCACTATTTGGCGGGCGCGTTCGACGCCGCCTTCACGCAGTCGTACTTCGGCGCGGTGGCGCGGGCCGCCGGGCTCGACACGCTGGACTTGCCGGAGACCCTGCGCATCAGCCGACGCGGCGATCTGAGCTATGTGTTTAACTACGGCGACACGGCGGCGCCGGCGCCGCTGGGACAGGGCGCCGAGTACGTCATCGGCGGCGCCAGCGTGCCGCCGCAGGGCGTCTCGGTGTACCGGATCCCGGCGCGCAATTAACAGGATACACAGCAAACCGGGCGCAGTTCCGGAACCATGTATGCGGTAACCATCCATCATCCAAGGAGACAGGCAAATGAAACAAGTATTCAAGGCAGGGATCATCTCGGCGGCGCTGTTGTGCGGCGTCGCGCAGGCCGGCACGCTGGCCGTCAACATCGCCTTCAAGGGCGCCAGCCAGCGCGCCGTGTGGCAGTCGACCCTCGACGACTTCAAAAAGGCCAACCCGGACGTCGAGGTGAAGGCCGCCTTCATCGACGAGGAAGCCTACAAGATCCAACTGCCGGCCTGGCTCTCCAGCGAGGCGCCCGACGTCGTCACCTGGCACAACGGCGAGCGCATGGCCTACTACGCCAGCCGCGGCCTGTTCGAGGACCTCAGCGCCGACTGGAACAAGAACAACTGGAACGAGATGTACGCGTCGAGCAAGGACGCCTCCTCGTACAAGGGCAAGCAGTACGCGCTGCCGTCGGTGTACTACTCGTGGGGCATGTTCTACCGCAAGGACCTGTTCCAGAAGGTCGGCGTCGGCGCCGAACCGAAGACCTGGGCGGAGTTCATGGAGGCGTGCAAGAAACTCAAGGCGGCCGGCATCAGCCCGTTCAGCGTGGGCGGGCGCGATGCCTGGACCCTGGCCGGCTGGTTCGACTACCTCGACCTGCGCATCAACGGCAACGCCTTCCACCAGAAGTTGATGGAGGGCGAGATCGCCTACACCGACCCGCGCGTGAAGAAGGTCTACAGCACCTGGAAGGGCCTGCTCGACAACAAATACTTCATCGACAACGCGCTGTCCTACGACCTCGACGCGGCGCAGCCGTTCATGTTCCAGGGCAAGGCCGCGATGATGCTGATGGGCACCTTCATCGCCAAGGGCTTCCCCGCCAAGCAAGCCGCCAACATGGGTTACTTCCAGTTCCCGGTGATCGACGCCGCCGTGCCGACCGCCGAGGAGGGCCCGATCGAATCGTTGCACATCCCTAGCCGCGCCAAGAACAAGGCGGACGCGCGCCGCTTCCTGGCCTTCGCCGGTACCCCTGCGATCAGCGCCAAGCTGGCCGAGGGCCTCGGTTCGCTGCCGGCCAACGCCCGGTCGCCGGCGCCTGCCGAGCCGATATCGCGTATCGGCTTCGAGATCCTGTCCGGCACCAAGGGCGGCATCGCCCAGTTCTACGACCGCGACATGACCAAGGAAATGGCCGACGAGGGCATGAAGGGAATGCAGAAGTTCATCAACGACCCGAACGCGATCGACGAGATCCTGGGCCAACTGGAGCAGACCCGCAAGCGCATCTACAAGAAATCCTGATGCCGGCGCGCCACCAGGCCAAGCCAGCGGGCCGGCGGCGCTAAAAATCAATCCAAGGCGCCGAGCCGGGGTCAGACCTTCGGGTCTGGCCCCGGGGCCACGCCCTTGGTTTCGATTCAACGTTCGCAGGGCGCCCGCCACACCGACAGCACCCCAGCAAGGTCCACGATGACATCAATCAGCTCAACCCAACAATCGGCGCCGGCCGCCGCGCGCCGCCCGCGGCGGCGCACCTCGATGGCGTTCAAGCGCCACCGCGCCGCCTTCTTCTTCCTCGCGCCGGCCTGCCTGATGGTCGGCCTGTACGTGGTGTATCCCATCCTCAGCACGCTATACCTGAGCTTCTTCAACTGGGACGGCCTGGCCGAGAAGACCTTCGTCGGCCTCGACAACTACGTCGAGCTGTTCCACGCCGCCACCTTCGGTGCCGCGCTCAAGAACAACGTGCTGTGGCTGGCGCTGTTCCTGCTGGCGCCGCCGGCCGGCCTGGCCGTGGCGCTCTACCTGAACCAGCAGGTCAAGGGCATCCGCCTGGTCAAGTCGCTGTTCTTCGCGCCCTTCGTGCTCTCCGGCGTGGTCGTCGGCCTGATCTTCAGCTGGTTCTACGACCCCACCTTCGGCCTGCTGGCGCTGCTGCTCGGCGAGGGCATCCCGGTGCTGGGCGACCCGCGCTACGTCAGCTACGGCATCATCTTCGCCGCGCTGTGGCCGCAGACCGCCTACTGCATGATTCTGTTCCTGACCGGCCTGACCTCGATCAACGCCGAGCAGGTCGAGGCGGCGCGCATGGAGGGCGCCAAGGGCTGGAGCATGCTGTATTACGTGATCCTGCCGCAGCTGCGCCCGAGCACCTTCATGGCCGTCGTCGTCACCATCATCGGCGCGCTGCGCAGCTTCGACCTGATCGCCGTGATGAGTGGCGGCGGGCCGTTTGAAAGCTCCACCGTGCTGGCCTACTACGCCTACGACCAGGCCATCAAATACTACCGCCAGGGCTATTCGGCCGCCGTCGCCGTGGTGCTGTTCGGGCTGATGCTGGTGTATATCGTCTACCACCTGCGCCGCATGCTGCGCACCGAAAAATAAGCGAGGACCACCATGTATCCCATGCCGATCGATAAATGGAAACCGCTCAGCCGCAGGCTCTACAAGCTGTCGCTGCCGCTGGCGCTGCTGGTCTGGCTGCTGCCGATGCTCGCCGTGATGGTGACGTCGGTGCGCTCCGCCGAGGAACTTGCACAGGGCAATTACTGGGGCTGGCCCGAGGATTTCTCGATGTGGGCCAACTACCGGGAGGCGCTGACCGCCTCGCCGATGCTGCACTATTTCTGGAACAGTGTACTGATCACGGTGCCCTCAGTGATCGGCGCGATCACGCTGGCGGCGATGGCCGGTTTCGCGCTGTCGACCTACCGCTTCCGCGGCAACACGCTGCTGTTCGCCACCTTCGTCGCCTGCAACTTCGTGCCGGTGCAGATACTGATGATCCCGGTGCGCAACCTGTCGCTGGACTTCGGCGTTTTCAACACCGTGCAGGGCCTGGTACTGTTCCACGTCGCCTTCCAGACCGGCTTTTGCACCCTGTTCCTGCGCAACTTCATCAAGCAACTGCCGTTCGAACTGATCGAAGCGGCGCGCATCGAGGGCGCCAGCGAGTGGACGCTTTTCTACAGCATCATCCTGCCGCTGATACGCCCGGCCCTGGCCGCGCTCGGCATTCTGGTGTTTACCTTCGTCTGGAACGACTACTTCTGGGCGCTGTGCCTGACCCAGGGCGACAGCGCGGCGCCGATCACGGTCGGCGTGGCCGGCTTGAAGGGGCAGTGGACCACCGCCTGGAACCTGGTGTCGGCCGGCTCGATCCTGGCGGCGCTGCCGTCGGTGACCATGTTCTTCCTGATGCAGAAGCACTTCGTCGCCGGCCTCACCTTCGGCGCCACCAAGGGCTGAAGCATGAGAGTTAGCGCGCCTTTCGTAGGTTGGCTTAGCCCGTAGGGCGCAACCCGACAACCTCGGCCCGGAGCAGCGCGGCTCGCCTCGGCCAACATTGCCGGATTACGCGTACCGCTAATCCGACCGACGGCGTTGGCGCTTGATCAGTTCGAACAGCTCGAACAGCGCCATCCCGGCCAGCATCGCGGCGACGAACAGCAGCGCCTTCGGCTGGCCCATGCCGAGGCCGACCAGGGCCGGGCCGGGGCAAAAGCCGGCGACGCCCCAGCCGGCGCCGAACAGCGTCGCGCCCAGCACCAGGCGCAGGTTGACGGCGCCGGCGCCGGGCAGGCGCATGGCGGCGCCGAGCAGGGACGTGGCGCGCCGCCGCGCCAGCGCAAAAGCGATCAGGGCGACGCCGACGGCGCCCCCCATCACCAGCATCAGCGACGGGTCCCAGGCGCCGGCCAGGTCGAGGAAGCCCAGCACCTTGGCCGGGTTGGCCATGCCGGAGACGATCAGGCCGAGGCCGAACACCAGGCCGGCCAGCAATGCGCTAACGATCAACATGGCGTCCCCTCAAAATGCCGGCAGGTGGCGCAGCGCGAACACCGTGGCGTAACCGGCGCACATGAAGGTGGCGGTGGCCACGGCCGAGCGCGACGACAGCCGCGCCAAGCCGCAGACGCCGTGGCCGCTGGTGCAACCGGCGCCGTAGCGGGTGCCGAGGCCGACCAGCAGGCCGGCGGCGAGCAGCGCGCCGGCGCCGGCGTCGATGCGCACCGCCGGCAGCGTGGCGAACAGCGCGTACAACGCCGGCGCGGCCAGCAGGCCGAGCAGGAAGGCGGCGCGCCAACCGGCGTCGCCGCGCACCGGCTTGAGCAGGCCGCCGAGGATGCCGCTGATACCGGCGACGCGGCCGTTGAACAGCACCAGCATGGCGGCGGCCACGCCGATCAGTGTGCCGCCGAGCAGGGCGGACCAGGGCGTGAAGGCATTCCAATCAATCGACATCGGGCTTCTCCATATGCGCCGGCGGACGCCTGCGGCAATCATTATATTTAATTATATAATGTCCGGCGGATTGCCCGAGGCGCCAGCTTTGCTTGCGGGTATGCCCGTTCGGCCGCTTCGGGGGTTTATTTGCCGCTGAACGGGTCGTACCACAGTTCGCGCCGCGCCAGCGGCGTCTGCGGCGGCAGGTTGGGGTTCGGCAGTTGCAGCACGCGCCGCCGCGGCAAGCCGGCGCGTTCGAGCATCGGCCCCTTGTAGCGGTAGAACAGGGCGTTGAGCGAACCGTCGCGCAGCATCGTTTCCAGGCCGGCCTCGATGCGCGCGCCCAGTTGCTTGCCGGCGGCGTCGCGGCGCACGAAGAAGTAGCGCGGCAGCGGGTAGTGCAGCAGCAGCGTGGGCTCGACCGCCAGGTCGGGCAGGCTGGCGCGGCGCTCGTCGTATTCGCGCAACGCCTCGTCGACGGCGCGCGAAAAGAAATCGAAGCGTCCCTCGCTGAGCATCGGGAACAGGCCGTCGTAGGTGCTGCCTTCGACCACCGGCACGCCGGCCGCGCGCAGGATGGCGATGTCGGCCCAGGCGCGGCCCTGGCCGGCGCGCAGCGTGCGCAACTGATCGAGCGTGCGCACGGCGGCAAAGCGCGGCAGGTCGGTGCTGCGTACCAGGAAGATGCGGTAGCCCAGCAGGCCGCGGTCGATCGGGATGCGAATCGGCAGGAACTGCTGTTCCAGTTCGATGGTGGTGGCGCGCGCGAGCAGGTTGATGCGCCCGTCCAACGCCATCAGCTCTTCGCTGGCGCGCGCCGGCGACATGCTGCCGGCCGCCTGGCGCAGCGTGAACGGGCCGAAGCGCGCGCGCGTCTTTTCCAGCACCGCGCGCAGCACCGCCCAGTCGTATTCGTAGCGGCTGTCGAGCGCCGCCGCCGCTTGCGGATAGACCACGTCGTCGTCGGCGGCGGCGCTGGCGGCCAGCAGCAGCGCCAGCGCCGCCAATAGCGGCCGGATCGGCGCCGCCCGTCGCGTCCTTGCTTGCGTCATTGTTGCCCCCGCTGTGAATAAAGTTGGGCCACCGGCGCCGGTGCCGCGCGCCGCCGTCCACCGGGCGGCATGCGCGCTCGGGCGCCGGCAGGTTCCGGTGTCCGGTGTCCGGGGTTGGGACGACGCTCACCCGACGGCGCTCCCAGAGTTTCCCATGCCGTCGGCGAAACGCCAAGCGCTTTGTCGGCGCCGCAGCGTCCGCGTTCAGCAGCGCCACTGGCGTAGCCGCAGCTGCATCAGATCGAGCAGGGCGCGGGTCTTGCCCGACAGGTGGCGCCGGCTCGGGTAGGCCGCCACCAGTTCCAGCGGCGCCGGGCGCAGCTCCAGGTCGAGCCGCACCAGCGCGCCGCGTTCGATCTCGGCGGCGCAACTGGCCTCGGCCAGCATGGCAAAGCCGACCCCGGCCAGCGCGGCGGCGCGCGCCATGTCGCCGCTGTCGACGCGGTAGCGCGCCCGCACCGCGACCGGGCGGGCGCGTCCGCCGGCGTCGACGAAGTGCCAGGGGGTGCCGTTCAGCGCCGCCAGCGTCGAGATGCAGGGTAGTTGTTGTAGTTGCCGCGTCGTGACCGGCACGCCACAGCGCGCCAGCAGCTGCGGCGCGGCCACCACGCAACTGGCCAGCGATAGCAGCGGCAGCTGGATCGCCGCGCTGTCGTCCGGCACGCCGCGGCGGAACAAGATCGAGACGTCGACGTCGTCGCGCACCACGTCGCGCCCGGCCATGCCGGTGTGGCATTCGATGTCGACGCGTGGGTGCGCGGCGCAGAACTCGGCGACCACGGGACCGAGCAGGCGCGCGCCGAATTCGGCCGGCAGGCACAGCTTGAGGGTGCCGCTGAAGGCGCCGTCGCTGTGGCGCAGCTCCCGCTCCAGCGCGGCCATGTCGTCCATCATCGGCCTGGCCCGTTGGTATAACTGGCGCCCGGTTTCGGTCAGGCGCAGCGCGCGCGTGTGGCGTTCGAGCAGGCGCGCCGAGAGGCTGTCCTCCAGTTGCGCCAGATGGCGGCTGACATTCGAGGTCGGCAGCGCCATCGCCCGCGCCGCGCCGGCGAAGCTGCCGGCGTCGACGATGGCGACGAAATAACGCAGATGGTTCAGATCGAGCTGGTCTTTCACGACTATCCCAAATATGCAATGAAGAATCCCGATTATGCCCGCTTATGCCGCCGCCGGCATGCGCGTAGCATGTGCCGTCGGGCGCTTGCTGCGCATATAAAGGAGTACGGATGGATATTCTCATTCTCGGGGCCGGCGTCGCCGGCGCGGCGGCGGCCATTGCCTTGCGCCAGCGCGGCCACGCGGTACGCGTGTTCGAACGCCGCGCCCTGGCCGGCGGCCTCGGCGCCGGGGTGGTGCTATGGCCGAACGCCAGTTTCGTGCTGTCGGAGCTGGGCTTGTTGTCGCAGGTGGCGGCGGCCGGCGGCACCCCGCCCGGCATGTGCCGCATGGACCAGTGCGGCCGATTGCTGATGCGCCTGGACATCGGCGGGTTGGACCGGGCGATGGGCTACGCCAGCCACGCCCTGCTGCGGCGCGACCTGCAGGCGATCTTGCTGGCGGAGATGGCGCGGCTCGGCGTCCAGCTCCACGACGGCGCCACCGCGGTCGCGCTGCGCGCCGTTGGCGACGGCACCGCCGCCGTGCGCTTCGACGACGGCCGTATCGAGCGCGCCGACCTGATCGTCGGCGCCGACGGCCGCATGGATTCGCTCGCCAGGCGCTACGTCCATTGCGCCGAGGTCGCCGCGCCGCGGTACCAGGGTTTCGTCAACTGGGTCGCCAGCGTGGAGGCGCCGGTCGACCTGGTCGACGACTTGTCCGTGCTCGACTTTTGGGGCGTTGGCGAGCGCTTCGGCATCGTGCCGGTCGGCCGGCGCAAGCTGTACTGGGCCGGCGCCCAAGCCGCCGCCGCGCCGGGCGCCTGCGGCGGCGGCGACTTCAAGGCGGCGTTGGCCGAGCAGTTCGCCGGCTGGCCGGAGCCGGTTGGCCGCGTCATCGCCCACACCGAGGCCGGGGCCATCCGCCGCATTCCGATCTACGACCTGGAGCCGGTCGCGCGCTGGCACCGCGACAACGTGCTATTGATCGGCGACGCGGCGCACGCCTCGCTGCCGACGTCGGGCCAGGGCGCCTGCCAGGCGTTGGAGGACGCCTGGCATCTGGCGCGCTGCCTGGAGCCGGGCGGCGATTTGTCGCTGGCGCTGGCCGGCTTCACCGCGCGCCGCGCCGACAAGACCGGCGCCATCACGCACGGCGGGCGGCAGTTGGCGCGCTCGCTGTTCCAGCTCGACCGCGCCGGCAGCCAGGCGCGCAACGCGCAGGCGCGCGCCGCCGACCCGGCCCAGGCCGTCGCCGCGATGGCGCAGGGCTGGGGCGCCGGCTTGGAGCTCGGCCTATAAATTGTGCTTATCTAAACTGGTCCAACCAATCCGCCTGAATCGTCTTCCAGCTGCACGCGGCTGCGCACGAAGTCGATATGGCTTTGCATCGCCGTGCGCGCCTCCTCCGGGCGCTGGCCGCAGATCGCCTCGCACACGGTGCGGTGCTGGCTGAGCAGGTGGGCCGAGGTGTCGGCGTCGGCCTCGCGCAAGCCGGTGCCGTTGATGGTGATGTGCTCGCGCAGCATGCCGATGACGCTGGTGTGCAGGTGCAGGAACATGGTGTTGTGCGATGCCAATGCGATGGCCTCGTGCAGCTTGGCGTCGGCGGCCGCTTCGCCGCTCTTGTCGTCGGCGCCCCTGGCGCGCTCCAGTTCCGCCATCAGCGCGGCGATGCGCGCGCGGTCGTCGGGGTCGGCGCGCTGCGCCGCGAAGTAAGCGGTCGCTCCCTCCAGCACCCGGCGAAATTCGAGGATGTCGTCGCGCAGGGCGGGGTGGTCGGCGACCAGTTGGCTCCACGGCGAGGCGATGCCGGTGCGCAGCTGGTCGGTGACGAATACGCCGGCGCCGCGGCGGCTGCGCACCAGGCCGCGCGCGGCCAGGCGCTGGGTTGCCTCGCGCACCGTGTTGCGCGACACGCCGTAACGTTGGGCCAGTGCGCGCTCGGCCGGCAGCCGCGCGCCGGCCGGCAGGCTGCCGTCCAACAGCGCGCTTTCCAGCTTGCGCATCACCGCCTCGACCCGCCCCCGCGCCTGCATCCCTGTCGCCATTGCCGTCCCCCTTGTTGTGCCGTTTCCATGCTGGTCCGACCAATTTGAGCTTGGCCGCGGAAGCTGGAATGATGGCGCATCTTACATTCAAAGCACAGCGCGACATACAAACGCTGGTGACAACGCGTCGACCCGCACACCGGACGGGTCGCATCTAGGAGCGAGCTATGCAACCACGGCAACAACGCCACTACCCCGAGCCGCCGCAACAGGTCTACCTGTTCGCCACCTGCCTGGTCGACCTGTTCCTGCCGCAGGCCGGGCTGGACGCGGTCCGCTTGCTGGAACGCGAAGGCGTGGCCGTGCATTTTCCGCGCGGCCAAAGCTGCTGCGGCCAGCCGGCCTACAGTAGCGGCAACCCGGAGCAGGCGCGCGCCGTCGCCAGTGCCCAGCTCGACCTGTTCGCCCAACCCTGGCCGGTGGTCGTGCCTTCCGGCTCCTGCGCCGGCATGGTGCGGCACCACTGGCCGCTGCTGTTCGAGCACGACCCGGTGGCCGGCCCGAAGGCGCGCGAATTGGCCGGGCGGGTCTATGAGCTGAGCGAATTCCTGGTGCGCGTGCTGAAGGTGGACTTCGCCAAGGCCGCGGGCGCCGCCGCGCTGGCGCCGGAAGCCGTGGTGCTGCACACCTCCTGCGCGGCGCGGCGCGAAATGGGCACGCGGGCGCACGGCGTCGAACTGCTCGACGCGCTGCCCGGCGTGCGCCGCATCGAGCACCAGCGCGAATCGGAGTGCTGCGGTTTCGGCGGCACCTTCTCGCTCAAGCATCCCGACATCTCCGGCGCGATGGTAGCCGACAAGATCGCCTCGGCCCGCGCCACCGGCGCCGAACGCCTGGTCTCGGCCGATTGCGGCTGCCTGCTTAACATCGGCCACGCCGCCGCCCGCCAGGGCGCGCCGCTGCCGGTCGAGCACCTGGCCAGTTTCCTGTGGCGGCGCAGCGGCGCCGCCGGGGAGGCGGCATGAGCGCGATGGGCTCGCGCGAGCGCATGCTGGGACGGCTGCGCGCCGCCAATCCGAGCGCGCCGGCGCCGGTCGAACAACTCGACGGGCGCATCGACGAGCATTACGACGGCCGCCGCGCGCGCGCCTCGAACGCGCAACTGGTGCGCGCGATGCAGGCCGCGTTGACCGCCTCGCACGCCGAAGTCTGGTGCGCCGAGGCGGCGGCGTGGCCGGCGCAACTGGCCGAAAAACTGGCCGCGCACGGCGTGCTGCGCCTGCTGCTGGACCCGGCCAGCGCCGAGGGCGCGGCGCTGGCGCGGGCGCTGCCGGCGGGCGTCGAGGCGCTGCCGTTCGCCCGTCCGCTGGAGCATTGGAAGGGCGAGTTGTTCGACAGCGTGGACGCCGGCTTCACGGTGGCGCGCTCCGGCATCGCCGCCACCGGCACCTTGGTGCTGGCGCCGGACCGCGGCTCGCCGCGCAGCGCCTCGCTAGTGCCGCCGCTGCACGTGGCGCTGGTGCACGCCGACACCCTGCACGCCGACCTGCACGCCGCCGCCCGCGCCGAGCGCTGGGCCGACGGCATGCCGAGCAACCTGGTGCTGGCGTCGGGGCCGTCGAAGACCTCCGACATCCAGCAAACCCTGGCCTACGGCGCGCACGGCCCGCGCTGGATGTGGGTGATTATCGTGGTGGCGCCGGCCGCACAGGCGGCCGCCGCGACGGGACCAGCGGCATGAGCGCCAACACCCTGCATTTCGTGCCGCCGGCCGACTTCCACGCGCGCGCCCGCGCCGCGCTGGACGACCCCAAGCTGCGCCAAAGCTTCCGCGGCGCCATGGACTTCCTGCAAAACAAGCGCAGCGCGCAATTCCCCGACGGCGACGAACTGGAGCAGTTGCGCGACCTGGGCGAGGCGGTGCGCCGGCACGCGCTGGCGCGCCTGCCCGAGCTGCTGGTGCAACTGGAGGATAAACTCAGCGCCGCCGGCGTGCGGGTGCACTGGGCCGAGGACGCGGCCCAGGCCAACGCCATCGTACACGGCATCGCCGAGGCGCACCGCGCCAGCCGTATCGTCAAGGGCAAGTCGATGGTCAGCGAGGAAATCGAGCTGAACCATTACCTGGCCGAGCGCGGCGTGCGCTGCATCGAGTCCGACATGGGCGAGTACATCGTCCAGCTGGCCGACGAAAAGCCGTCGCACATCGTCATGCCGGCGATCCACAAGACCCGCGGCGACATCGCCGCGCTGTTCGAGAAGCACATCCCCGACGCGCCCTACACGGAGGACGTCGACGCGCTGATCCAGACCGGCCGGCGGGCGCTGCGCCAGGCCTTCGCCGAGGCCGACATCGGCCTGTCCGGCGTCAACTTCGCGGCGGCCGACACCGGCACGCTGTGGCTGGTCGAGAACGAGGGCAACGGCCGCCTGACCACCACCGTGCCGGACGTGCACGTCGCCATCATGGGCATGGAAAAAGTGGTCGCTAAGCTGGCGCACATCGTGCCGCTGGCCAGCCTGCTGACCCGCTCGGCCACCGGCCAGGCCATCACCACCTACTTCAACCTGATCTCCGGGCCGCGCCGCGGCGACGAACTGGACGGCCCGCGCGAGCTGCACCTGGTCCTGCTGGACAACGGCCGCAGCCAGGCCTATGCCGACGAGCAATTGCGCACGACGTTGCAATGCATCCGCTGCGGCGCCTGCATGAACCACTGCCCGGTCTACACCCGCATCGGCGGCCACGCCTACGGCACCACCTATCCCGGGCCGATCGGCAAGATCATCTCGCCGCATCTGCTGGGCCTGGACGCGACGGCCGACCTGGCCACCGCGTCGAGCCTGTGCGGCGCCTGCGGCGAAGTGTGCCCGGTGCGCATCCCGATACCGCAACTGCTGATCCGCCTGCGCACCGAGGCCAACCGCAACCCGGACGAGCAGGTGGCCCATCCGCTGCGCGGCCAGGGCGCCAAGTTCAGCCGCAGCGAAAAGCTGATCTGGCGCTTCTGGAGCGGCGCCTTCGCCCACCCCGCCACCTACCGCCTGTTCCGTTGGGCGGCAACGCGGCTGCGCGCGCTGACGCCGACGCGCCAGCTGGGTTGGACCCAGCACCGCCAGCCGCTGAAGCCGGCCGCGCGCAGCCTGAGCGACCTGCTGCGCGAGCGCGGCCAAGCGGAATAACAATACGACATTCAATCCGCACGACGAAAATCCTTCGCCTAGCGCTGGTTTAAGGCTGTGAAGTGGCGTCCGCCTGCAGGCGGCGCAGTGCGGCCAGCAGCGCGGCGCGCATCTCGGGGTGCTCGGCGATGCCGTCCTCGCCGATGCCGGCGCCAATGAGCGGCAGCGTGATCGACGCCGCGTCGACTACGCGGGCCGACATGGTCAGCAGCGTTTCACGCAGCGCGGCGTGGGCCAGCGTGGCGCGCGGCGACGCGTTGAACAGTGCCAGCGGCTTGTTGATGAAGGATTCATTGCTGACCATCCAGTCGAGCGCGTTCTTCATCACGCCGCTTACGCCATGGGCGTATTCCGGGCTGGCGATGACCACGGCGTCCGCCGCCAGAATGGCCTGGCGCAGCGCGGCCACCGGGGCCGGGTCGCTGGCCTCGAGGTCGGGATTGAACAGCGGCAGCGCGCCGACGCCGGCAAACAGCTGCACGTGAATGTCGGCCGGCGCGATGCGGGCGAGCGCGCGCAGCAACGCGCTGTTCAGCGAGGCGGCCCGCAGGCTGCCGGATAGGGCGAGTATTTTCATCGTCGTGACCATTCTTCAATTGATATTAACAATACCAGAATGGGCGCGCGGTGTTTTGACTGCTGCACGGCACCCTGTCGTTCGCCGCGGCTGGGTGCCACGTCACATGCCGCTGGCGAATGAATGGCCGGCTTGTTCCAAGAGCCAGTCGCGTACCACGCCGGCGTGGCCGCTGACCGGGCTGTTGCGCTCTATCAGCCAGTAGCCGTAGTCGACCAGCGTGCTGGCGCGCGCGCTGGCCGGTGCCAGTTTGTGCTCCGCCAATAGCGGGCGCACCAGTTCCAGCCGGCCCAGCGCCACGCCTTGCCCGGCCAGGGCCGCTTGCACCACCTGGTCGTATTGGTTAAAGCGCAGCACACCCTTCGGCTTCACACTGCCGGCGCCGGCGCCGCGCAACCAGTCGCGCCATTGCAGCCAAGGCATTGAGACGTCGTCGAATTCAAGCAGCACATGCCTGCTCAACTGCGCCGGGTCTTCAATCGCCGACACGCCCAGCGACGGGTGGGCCACCGGCACCAGCGCCTCGCCGAACAGGCGCACCGCGTCCGGCGGGGCGTCGGATTGTCGGCAGTAGCGCAGCGCCAGGTCGATATTCTCACGTTCCAGGTCGACGAATCGGTTGCCGGCGGCGACGCGCACGTCGACCTCGGGCCAGGCGGCCTGGAAGGCACCCAGCCGGGGCAGCAGCCACAGGGCGGTGACGCCGACGCTGGCGCTGACCGTGACGGGTTGCTGCGCGCCGGACGGGCGCAGCGCCGCGACCACGTCGCCGAGCTGCTCCAGCCAGGCGTCGGCGCTGCGGAACAGGCGCCGGCCTTCGCTGGTGAACTCGATGCTGCGGTGGCCGCGCACGAACAAGCGGTGGCCGAGGAAGGCCTCCAGCGCCTGGATCCGCCGGCTCACCGCCGACTGGGTCAGGCACAGTTCGGCCGCCGCCAGCGTGATACTCATGCGCCGGCCAACGGCGACGAAGCTGCGCAGCAGGTCCAGCGGCGGCAGGTCGAGAAGGCGATTGGACATGGCGGTTCGGGGTATGGGCAGGGACCCCAGTGTAGCCGAAGTGGCGCGGCGCCAGCGCCGCGGGCGTCAAAATTATCCGACTTGACGCATTCGCTGCAGGCATGTGAAGTGCGCGTGGATATCGCTTGAGCGGGGTCGTGCAATGCGTTTCAATGGCGTTGTTGGCAGCCAAATGGAATCAGGGAGAAAACATGGATACGAAGACAAACGAGACGCGCCCGGGCGTGGTCACGGCGCAACTGGAGTATTTGCGGCCGACCGCGGCGCGTCCTTATAACTACATGTTCGCGCCGCCGGACGGTGCAGCGTGGCAGAACTGCGAATACCAGCGGCATTCGCTGCAGGTTGGCGACGCCCGCGGCGGCGGGGTCGAGCCGTCGCTTGACGGCGCCGGCTTCGCGCTGCTGCGCTCGCGCAGCGCGGTGCAGGACTTCTACGACAACGACGAAGTGGTGCGGACCTATTATCCCGAGGTAGCCGAGCTTGCCCTGGCCGCCAGCGGGGCCAGCCGCGCCTTCGTGTTCGACCATCTGGTGCGACAACGCCAGCCCGGCGCGCCGCAGGCGTTCGGCCGGCGCGACGGTGCGCGGCCCGGGGCGGCGGGGCGGGTCCATTGCGACTTCACGCCGGCGTCGGCGCAGCGCCGGCTGGCGCTGGCGCTGGACGGGGAGGAGCGGCCGCCGCGGCGCTACAGCATCGTTAACCTGTGGCGCACGCTGCGCCATCCGGTGCTGGACGCGCCGCTGGCGCTGTGCGACGCGCGCACCGTGGCGCCGGCCGACTTGGTGGCGAGCGATCTTTTCTACCCGTCGCGCCGGGGCGAGATCTTCCAGACGCTGCATAATGAACACCATCGCTGGTGGTACTTTCCGGCCATGACGTCCGACGAGACGCTGCTATTCAAACAGTTCGATTCGCAGGCGGAGCGCTTCGCCTGCTTCACCCCGCACGCGGCTTTCGCGCATCCGCACGCGCCGGCCGGCGCCCCGTTGCGCGAAAGCATAGAGATCCGTTGTCTGCTGGTGTTTGACTATTGAGGGAGTGGTGATGCAAACGAATATGCAATCGAATCCGCAAGCCGCGCCGGCCGAACTGGAATTCTGGTTCGACTTCGGCAGCAACTACAGCTATCTGAGCGTGATGCGGATCGAGCAACTGGCGCGGCAAGCGGGCGTGACCGTGCTCTGGCGCCCGTTCGTGCTGGGGCCGATTTTCAAGGCGATGGGTTGGGACAACTCGCCGTTCGTGCTACAAAAAGCCAAGGGCAACTATATGTGGCGCGACATGGCGCGGCAATGCGACAAGTATGGTGTGCCTTGGCGGCAACCATCCGAATTTCCGCGCCATTCGCTGTTGCCGGTGCGCGTGGCCTTGTATGGCGAAGGAGAACCTTGGATCGCCGAGTTTTGCCGGCGCGTGATGCTGCGCAATTTCTCGGCCGACCTCGACATCAACGGCGCCGACAGCGTCGCCGCCGTCCTGCTGCAACTGGGGCTGGACGCGGCGGCCATCATCGACGCGGCCCAGGCCGACGCCAACAAGCTCAGGCTCAAGGAGCGCACCGTGCGGGCGACGTCGCTGGGTATTTTCGGCGCGCCGACATGTTTCGTCGGCGCCGAAATGTACTGGGGCAACGACCGCCTGGACGATGCGGTCGAGCGGGCGCGGCGCGCGGGCGAATCCGCCTGATGTGGGCTTAGCGGCCCAGGCCGGTCATCCAGTATGGCTGCGGATTGGCGCGGGCCAGTTCACGCATGCGGAATTCCAGGTCGTAACGGTCGACTGATTCGGACAAATAAGCTTCCTCGTAAGCGCGTTCGCGGGATTCAGCGGATTGCGCCAAGGCGGCTTTGGCACGGGCAAAGAACGAGCGCACGGCGGCGGCGGCGTCGACCAGGAAGGCGCCCGATGCGGGAGCGAAGGCAGGGACGTTGATGAAGGTGATGGTGGTGGCGGACATGGCGTTCTCCTAAGTGAAAGGGCGCGTCGCACTTGAGGTATTGCTGCAACGCAATGCCAGTATCCCTTATTCCAAGTTATAAGTATACTTTCATTTTATAATGTCGAGCATTCGAATATCGTATAACTTAGCCTATCTGCCTGTCGAAGAAATATTTTTCATCGCAAAAGTATCAGCGAAACTCGACGAGCTATACAAAAATCTTATTTCTGCTATTCGCCAGGACGCGGCGAGCGTCGCTAGGCGCAATGGCCGCGTTTCGGGCATAATGCCGGCGGCGCGCGCGCGATAGCGCTATCATCGACCGCGCGCACTATGCCGCTTCGCCGCGCGCGGGACGCCGTTGCAAACCAAAGAGCTCCGTCTTGGTCAGATTGTCATGCGGGTCCTCCTTTGATTTTCGCTTTTCGCCGCTTTCCCCGGCGCCCAAGCCAGCACCCTATTTACGATTCACACACGAAGGAATAGTATGGAACACGTATCGCCAAGAACGGGCTCGCCGCGCGCGCAGCCAGGCACACACAACAACACGGTACCGCTGATCATCGTGACGGTTCTGTTCTTCATGTGGGGCTTGCTGACGTCTTTGAACGACGTACTGATTCCGCATCTGAAGTCGGTGTACACGCTCAGCTATGTACAGGCGATGCTGGTGCAGTTTTGTTTCTTCGGCGCGTATTTCATCGTCTCGCTGCCGGCTGGCATGCTCATCAAGAAAATCGGCTACCAAAACGGCGTGGTCGCCGGCTTGCTGATCGCCGCCGCCGGCTGCGCGCTGTTCTATCCGGCCTCCAACAACGGTTACGCCCTGTTCCTGCTGGCGTTTTTCGTGCTTGCCTCCGGTATCACGGTCTTGCAGGTCGCCGCCAATCCCTACGTCACCGAACTGGGCGATCCGCAAACGGCGTCGAGCCGCCTGACCTTGACGCAAGCCTTCAACTCGCTCGGCACCACGGTCGCGCCTACCCTGGGCGGCATCCTGATCCTGTCGGCCGGCCTCCTGACCGCCGCCGAATTTGACCTGTTGCCGGCCGCCGACAAAATTGCTTACCGCGCCACGGAGGCGGCCGCGGTGCAGGGGCCGTATCTGGCGCTGCTGGCCGTGCTGTTCGCACTGGCCAAGCTGCCGAAGATTTCGCACGCCGACGATGCCGCCGACGTCGCGCATGCCGGCAGCTCGATCTGGGCACACCGCCACCTGGTGTTGGGCGCCGTCGCCATTTTCCTCTACGTCGGTGGCGAGGTCAGCATCGGCAGCTTCCTGATTAACTTCCTCGGCGAAGGCAAGGTCGCCGGCCTGAGCCCGGCCGACGCCGCGCATTTCGTCAGCTACTACTGGGGTGGCGCGATGGTGGGCCGCTTTATCGGTTTCGCCGTGATGCGCTATGTGAGCCCGGGCAAGGCGCTGGCGGTCAACTCGGCCTGCGTGATCGCGCTGATCTTCACGGCCATCTTCGCTCACGGCGGGGTGGCGATGTGGTCGTTGATCGCGGTCGGCCTGTTCAACTCGATCATGTTCCCGACCATCTTCAGCATGGCGCTGAACAAGCTGGGGGCATTCACCGGCCAGGGTTCGGGCATCTTGTGCATGGCCATCGTCGGCGGCGCCATCGTGCCGTTCGCGCAAGGATTCCTGGCCGATAAGGTTGGTTTGCAGATGTCCTTCCTGGTGCCGGCCGCCTGCTATACCTTCATTCTGTACTTCGGCCTGCGCTTTGCCGCCATGTACAAAGAGGCGCCGGCGACAACTTAAGCGTCGGTCTTCGCGGAAAACCTGGCCGCCAGGTTTTCCGCGGCTGTTTACCTCGGGGCGAAGCGCAGCCGGACGCCGGCGGCGACCACTTCCAGTAGGTCCTCCAGATAGCCGTCCGGCTCCATGTGCGGGATCCAGTTGTCGTCTTCGCCCATGACGATATGCAGCGATACCATGCCGTGCAGCGCCTGCCAAAAAATCTGCGTCATCGCGTGCACCGCGCTCTCGCCGCCGCGCACCAGGCCGGCCCGCGCCAGCTCGGCGTACAGGCTGTGGGCGAAGGCGTACGGGTCCTGCTCGGCGTTGCCGTGCTCGACCGCCGCGGCCGCCACCGGCGCGTGCGGGCGCCGCTCCATGAACACCAGCGCGTACTCGTCCGGGTGGCGCATGCCGAACTGCACGTAGGCGCGCCCGGCCAGCTTGATGCGCTGCCACGGCTCGGCGCTGGCGGCGCAGGCCTGGCACATCAGCCGCGCCAGCTCCAGCAAATCCCTGCCCATGGCCTGGGTGATCAGGGCCGCCTTGTCGCGGAACAACGCGTACACCACGCTGGTTGAAAAGCCGGCGGCGTCGGCCACCTTGCAGATCGACACTTCGCGCGCGCCGCCCCGCTTGATCAAATTCTTAACCACCTCGATGATGTGCTCGCGCCGGGAGTGGGCCTTGCCGCGCTCGCATAGTGGACGTTCGGAGGGCGACGGCATGAAGGAGGGGGCGCCCCGTGTGCCGGGGCGCGGCGTGCTTTATTTCGGAATCGTGATGGTGGACCCGCCGACCGTGAGGACGCGGCCGGCGTCGCCACCCGGCGCCAGCGTCACGTCGGGACGCTTGCAGCCGACGTCGAGCAGCATCAGGAAGTCGGCCGACGTGCCCCTGGCCGTGCTGACAAAGGCGCCATGGTATTCGGGCCCTGTTTTCGGAGTATACGCCGGGTCGACTACGAAGCGCTGAAACGTAGCGTTTTCGACGATGGGGCGGATGCATACCACGCTGTCGCCATTCCTGATGACAACTCCCGAGCCGACGTCGGGCTCGAAATCGACCGCCGCGTGCACGTTCCATTCAAAAGAATGGGCCATTGCGCCCGCCAGCTGATCCCGTACCACGACGGCGTCCTGGCCCCGCAGATACCATACCTGGCGCCGCGCGGTCGTCAATTCAGCGCCGTAGGCGGCTACCGCGTCGCCTTGCGCAAAATCGACATCGGCGCCGGGCTTGAACCCGGTGATCGCGCCGTTGTACCCCATATTTTTCCATGCGGCGGCATCAACTATTTGGCCTTTGCCGCCATCGAACGTGACGCCATTGTGGGCTCGGGTGGTGCGATACCACGCCTTGCCCATGGCGCTTTCATAGGCGTCCTCAAAGCCGGCTTCGATCAGCAAGGGTTTGCCGCCGCTCCTGAGCACGATGCTGTTTTGATCACCGTGGCTGTGGTTGTAGGAACCGTAAGGGCTGGACTTGAAGAACAGCGAGGTACGCGCGGTGTTGTTCAAGTCGCTGTGCATGGCGGCCCAGCCGATACTCTGGAACAAGGCGGCGTTCGGCGGCGCAACGGCGTTTGGCATGGTGTTCACCGGCAGCGGATACGGCGCCTGCAGCAGTGCCAGCGAGTCTTGCGTGGCGGGATTGTTGCGCACGTACCAGGCCGCTTCGGGCGTGGCCACGCGCGAGGCGAAGGATTTGACCATCGCAAAATTGTGCTTCAATTCGTGCTCGTCGCCGAACATGTTGTTGCTGGAGCCGGGTGGCATGAATTCGGCGAAGTACTTCACGAAACCCGCCGACCACGGTTTCTTGAACAAGTCCACGCCTGTGGCTTGTTTCAGCGCCGGCCAGACGTTCAGGTAGATTTCGGCGGTGTATTGTGCGTACGCGGTGCCGTTGGCAAAACCGCCCTCCGGGCCGCTCCACGCTGAAATTGAATTGATGTAGCCACGCGTGGCGAAATCGAACCAGGCATCGGCCTCATCGATATGTGTCAAACTCAGCGTGGCAATCGCCGCCAGATAGCCAATATTGGTGGTCGCGTGCGAGCCGAAGGGATATTGGTCCAGTGCGTTTTTAGGGTCGGTGAGTGCCGCGTGCATCTGCTTGGTGCGGTCGGTCACGTTTGCCAGCCAGCGCTTGCGGGTTGCCTCGTCGAGGTGGTTGTACAGTAAATCGACGCCTTTGATGAGCGCCAATGCGATTTGCCTGCTGAGCTGGTCCTGCGCGGTGTATGTGACGGCGGTAAAGTTTTTGTCCAAGGCGGCCAATTGGTTGCCTCTTTCGATCGCTTCTGCCAGGAAATCGACCTGGAAGCCCGCGGCGGTTGGCTTCAAATGATGCAGCAGCGCCGCCGCTTCCAACTGATGCGCGGCGGTCTGGATGCGCTGCCCCATGGCCGTGTTCAGCTTCCTTAGCGTCTCGGCACTGGTGCCGGGCTCGGGAGTCATAAACCCATTGACGTCTTCGGCCTTGGCCAGCGACAACATTTCAGTGATGCGCCATTTCACGTCAGCCGCCACCGTGGTCAAGGCGGCGGCGCGCTCCTGGGCCATCGCCGCGCTCCAATCGGCCTGGATGCTGAACTGCTCTGGCAGCATGCGCGGCATCGTCCGATTTTTCGCAATATCCTTTAAGGTATCGCTATCGGGCACCTCGAATGTCTGCGAACTGGCATCGATACTAAATGTGCGCGTGTCCGTCCATTGATTGGTTCCGACGGGGCGAACGCGCCACATGTAGGTGCCGATCTCCAGCGCGTTCGGCGGCAAATACCAGTTGCGGACGACGTTGACGCGCACCGGGTCTGTCGATGGCGTCCAATACTCTAGCTCATAGCTGGCCGCGCCAGAGGCCCGCGACCAGGCGAACGCCGGCGGGTTCTGCACTTGGGCCTTGTTGGCGAAAGGAGCCGGCGGGTTGACCGGGGCGGGCCTGACGGCGATGACCTCGGTTGATTGCGCCCAATCCGCGTGGGCCTGGGGGTAGGCGCAGGCGATGGCCATGGCGGCGCACATTCGTGCCAGCGGGATCGTATCAAAATTCATGAAACTTTTTCCAGTATAAGGAGGGGAGGGCGCGACGAGCGCAGAAAGGATAGATAAGCAAAATTATTATATTCATAATAACATGCCCGCTGGCAGGCCGGGCCGGCCCCTGAAATGGCCGCGCGGGCCGCAGGCGCATGACGTAACGCTTTGAAAAAGACAATAAAGCGCGGAAAATAGCGGCACGATGATTTATCGCAGCAACGGCGGCGCCCTACCATGGTGCCATCGGGGCACTTACTTTTTTTACGGATCGCCACATGACCATTAAAATCAGCCAGAACTTCGACTCGGGCGCCATCGAGGTGGTGCGCGCCGACGGCGCGAACGCGATAGACCTGAACCTGCGCCAGGATTCGCACGCCGACATCCGCCAGTGGTTCCACTTCCGCCTGCAGGGCGCGCGCGACCAAGCTTGCACGATGCGCTTCCTGAACGCCGGCCAGGCCACTTACGCGCGCGGCTACGAGCACTACCAAGTGGTGGCCAGCTACGACACCGAAAACTGGTTCCGCGTACCGACCACCTTCGACGGCCAGGTGATGACGGTGCTGCACACGCCCGAACTCGACAGCGTCTACTACGCGTATTTCGAGCCGTACTCGTGGGAGCGCCACCTGCGCCTGCTGGGCGAGGTGGCGGAAAACCCGCTGGCACGCGTACACGACCTGGGCAGCAGCGTCGACGGGCGCGACATGAACCTGGTCGTCATCGGCAACCCGCAGGCGCAGAAAAAGATCTGGTTCATCGCCCGCCAGCATCCGGGCGAGACGATGGCCGAGTGGTTCATCGAAGGCTTGATCGATTCGCTACTGGACGACGCCAACCCGATCGCCCGCAAGCTGCTGCAACGGGCCGTGTTCTACATCGTTCCGAACATGAACCCGGACGGCTCGGTGCGCGGCAACCTGCGCACCAACGCCGCCGGCGCCAACCTGAACCGCGAATGGATGACGCCGACGCCGGAGCGCAGCCCGGAAGTGCTGTGCGTGAAAAACAAGATACACGAAGTCGGTTGCGACATGTTCTTCGATATTCACGGCGACGAGGCGCTGCCGTACAACTTCGTGGCCGGCAACGAGATGCTGAGCAACTTCACACCCGAACAGGCGGCCTTCCAGAAAGCCTTTATCGAGCGCTACAAGCAGGCCAGCCCGGATTTCCAGGACCAATACGGCTACGCCGCCAGCAAGTACAAGGAAGACATGCTGACGCTAGCGTCGAAATACATCGGCCACCATTTCCAGTGCCTGGCGTTGACGCTGGAGATGCCGTTCAAGGACAACGCCGACCTGCCCGACGCGCACGTCGGCTGGAACGGCGCGCGCAGCTCGACCCTGGGCGCGGCGATCCTGCAGCCGATTTTGTTGTCGCTGGATTGATATGGGTGTCGAAATCGAACGTAAATTCCTGTTGCGCGGCGACGGCTGGCGCGCACTGGGCCAGCCGGTCCTGTTGCGCCAGGGCTATCTGTCGTCGCAGCGCGAGCGCGTGGTGCGGGTGCGCATCGAGGGCGGCGCCGCGATGCTGACGATCAAGGGCATCAGCGTCGGCGCCAGCCGCGGCGAGTGGGAATATCCGATACCGCTGGCCGACGCCGAGCAGCTGCTCGACGGCCTGTGCGAGCGGCCGCTGGTGGAAAAATACCGCCGCCGCATCACGTTCGGCGGCATGGTCTGGGAAGTCGACGAATTCCTCGGCGCCAACGCCGGGCTGGTGGTGGCCGAGATTGAACTGGAGTCGGAGAAGCAGGCCTTCGCCAGGCCGGACTGGATCGGCGCCGAGGTCACCGACGACGCGCGCTACTTCAACTCCAGCCTGATCAAGCATCCGTATTCGCAGTGGTAGCGTGGCGCGCAACGCAAAAAAAGCCCGCGTAGCGAACGCGGGCTTGCCGATGGCCGGACTGGCCGTTGGTGGCGAAGCGGCGGCCCGCTGCGGGCTGGCGCGCGCCGCCGGGATCAGCTCAGGTTTTCTTTGACGAAGTACTTGCGCGCGTAGGCGAGCAGTTGGGCGTCGCTCGGATGGTCGACCGATTCCACGCCGACCACCTTGTCGGCGATCTCGGCGTGGTTTTTATTCAAGTGCTTGATGAACAGCATTTTTTCGATGCCGGGGCCGACGATCAAAATGGCCGGCGCCTCCGCGATGGCGGTGGTGATCTCGTTCAAGTACGGCGACTGGTCGGCGGCCTGGGTGCTGACTTCGACACCGGCCTTGTGGTGCTGGTTCGAGGCGGTTTTGATGGTTTCCGATTCAGCCGTGTCGCGGTTGAAATGGATGATGTGGGCTTCGGCCTGGTCGAGCCAGACGATAACGTGGTTCAGTGACATGGTGTTCCTTGTTGTTGGTTGCGGGGGAATGGCGTAAAGCTCTGGCTCAGTTCATCGCGCTGGGCACGGCGCTTTGGCTGTGTTCGATTTTTTCCTGGCAGGGAATGCAGGTTTGCGCGGTCGGGTTGGCTAGCAGGCGCGCCAGCGGCACCGTGCCGGCGCATTCGGCGCACACACCGGCAAGGCCGGCGTCCAAACGCTCCAGCGCGCCGTCGATGTCGCGCAGGGCCATCAATTCATGGTCCAGCAGCGCCATGTCGGTAGGATCAAGCTTGCCGGCGTCGCCGTCGGTGGCCTCGGCGTCAGCCGCGGCCGCCTCGGACTGCTCCGAACCATGCAGGCGGGTGTGGATGTGGCTCTGTACCTCGGCGCGGCGCAAGCGCAATTGGGTACCCAGTTCTTCTAAGGATGACGCTGTCAATGTGCTCAAGTTGATTCTCCGATGCTTCTGTATCAATGGTGAAGGCGTCCGCTTTCTCTCCGGGGCGAAAGCGGGCGATTAAATTTGGCGGTGCGTATGGCGCGTATCGGTTCGCGTATGTAGCGAACACGACGATTGTGCCGGGGATACGCAATCCGATCCGTTCGGCAGCGCACGCAGTCAGGGGCGGGCGCGGCGGCATGGCTTGGACGCGATGAATCGCCAAGCGGCGGACAACCGAATGCGAACTGAAGTTGGCGTGATAGGCGTTGCCAAGCTGGATGTGGTCGGTGCGTTCCATGCCGGCTCCATTCCAGGCGGACCAAACAACCGTAATGGCAGCGCTATTTATTTATTTGGCTGCTGAGCTGAGTCTAGTCAGCTCCGTCCTTTATCGGTCATCCGATAGCGCTGCAGGCGGCTGGTAGCTTGCGCCGGTACGGTCATTTCCAGCTACCCTGCTGCAATGGTTGGCAACAGATAGGGTTTCCGGAAGTGTTCCGCATTTCTGAGCATTAACGTGCTTTGAAGGGCCTGCCGGCTCATTTCACCCTAGATCGCCGTCAAAAGGGCCGCCACTTCCATGGTCACTTCCATGGCGGCTTGGCCGCCGGCCTCCGCCATCAGTCGCTGCCCACATGGGCCGCGCTCGCCAGACTAAAGTAAGCGCTCCACGAACCCCAGCCTATTCAGGATGGCAGATCGCTGGTTAAATTCAGGCTATGCAAATCCTTCACGTTCCACGGCAACAGTGCCTCGACGTGAGCCACGGTTTTCGCGACAGGCAGGTCGCGCAGCACGCGCCGCAGTTACGTATAAGACTCGACCCCGTTCGCCTTGGTCGTCTCGAGCAGCGAGTAGATGACGGCGCTGGCGTTCGCGCCAGCCACCGTGTCGCTGAACAGCCATGCCTTACGGCCGATGACGAAGGGGCGGATCGCGTTTTCGGCGCGGTTGTTTTCCAACCATTTGGCTTGACGGACACTGAGCCGCGCTACGGAAGAGTGGGGATTGATGCCATTTTCTGTCCCAAGGTGTAGTTACTCTTGGACGATGCCGATCATGATGAGTTTTGCGATGCAGACACATATTGAAAAAAACAAAAATCCGGTCGCATCGATTTAACTTGTGGAGATGTTGTTGTGAAATTTCATGAAGGAATCCGATTGAAAAATTTCCAATAATTAAAAATAATTGATGTAAATTAATATTATTGCTTAGGCTGGCGGTATTTATGTTCGCGCATCAAGCGGGACATCAATCTGCTGACGGCGCTCAAACTATTGCCAAAACGCACTTCTGTTTTTAAGATTCTGCGGTATTATAAATAGAATTTCGGTGCATTGTTTTTTAGTGAAGGTTAGCATGGAATTTAATAAGAAAATTTCTAGAAGTGATATAAAGTATTGCGCGATTTTTGTGGTTGTTATGATCGTGTTTCTATTTTTGATCAATTTTTCTAATATTGCTTATATCTCTTCCATTCGGGATTATGAGTACGGGGAAATAATTTCTATGCTGGTGTTAGGAGAGGTCATGATTTTATTGCATGAATTTTCTCGGCGGAAATAAACAAATATTTGAAGTGATTAGCGATTCCGGCACTCCCGAGTTCGACAGTTAAAATTGATTTCTCCTGCGTTTTTCACCTTGGACGCGAGTGTTTATAAGGGTTGTGCGGGCGCCTCTGGAAAATTTATGTAATGGCACGTTTTTCAAAAAATCGATATTTGTTGATATTCTAAAAATTCAGTTTTAGAGTAACGGCATGTTTATCAAAGTCACCAAATCCGGTTCGCGCGGCTACGTCCAGTTTGTCGAAGCGTTTCGCGACGATGAAGGCCGCCCCTAAGCAGCACACCGTCGCCACGCTCGGCCGGCTTGACCAGTTCAACTCAGCGTTGGAGTCGGTCATTTCCGGGATGCCGCGGGTGACGGGGAAGAAGCTACCGGAAGCGCCGCCCAGCCCGGCGATCGCGTTCGAATCGGCCCGCGATTATGGCGACGTCTGGGCGCTGACCGAACTGCGGGACTCGCTCGGCTTCGACCATTCTCGCCAGATCTTCCGGCGCACCCGGCACAGCCTTGACGTCGAGGCCCTGGTCCGCGTGATGGTGCTCAACGCCAGATTCCCATAGCAGCAGGAGGTTGCGCTCCCGCTCGATGCTCAGAATAGGAAAGTAGGGTGGTGGATTCAGGTTGCAGCAAGCGAGCAATTCTTGCTGGGTTTTATTTAGATGGTTGTCGGACAGTTCGACCGGCGGAAAGATCGGTTGGTCACGGGCGTCGCAGTCTTGTCCGATCACGATGTAGCTGCCGCCTAAGTTCTCGAAATCATTGGCAAAAGCGCAGACTGAGCGCAAGATCGGAGCGGGATTCCAGCCGGCCTTGTACTCGATGCGCTCGGCCTCGACGGTACGTTGGCGTAGCAGATCCTACAGATTGATGGGCAACGTATTCGGCATCGCGTCTGCTGAGCCTTACTCTTGCTCTGTCGATATTATTGTCGGCACCAGGCCAAGCCGCGCCGGTGTTGCTGCTATAGACAAGCGTCAAAGCCGGCGGGGAGGGCGCGTTGCCGTCCCCGCCTTCAAACCACAATTAGTGGAAGTGCTCGTTGCCTTGCGGCGTGTCTTCGGGCATCTCCGCGTGCACCAGCTCGCCCGCCGGGTCGGCGAACAGCGGCGCGCCGCAATCGTCGCAGTATTCGCCGACGTAGCGCTCGTTGTGGCGCTTGATCTGCGTGACGCCTGCTTCCTTCAGGTGCGCCAGGATCTCGTCGATCGGCGTGACCTGCTTGTCCAGGCCGCCGATGCCGGCTTGCAGCAAGCCTTCGATCGGGGTGCCGTCCTCGTCTTCCTGGCCGTACAGCGGCCAGACGATGCCGTACACCACTTCCGGCGTTTGCCGCAGCGTGAACGCGACGCGGTATTCGTCGACCTGGCCGTCGGCCGCCTCTTCGCCGAAGCCGGCGATGACGGCGCGCAGCTCGGACGGCTCCACCGCCAGCGTGTGCGTCAGGTAGTGCACGGCGGCGCGGATCGAGACCGGGCGGATCAGCTTGTCGGCTTCGCGGCAGGCGACGTAATAGGCTTCCGGCAGCAGCAGTTCAATGCCGCAGCCCGGTAGCAGGCGGGCGATCGACGGCGTCGCCTGGACGCGCCATTGGTCCAGCGCGGCGGTGCGTTCGCTGATGAAGTCGGCCTGGCTGGCCGGGGCCTGCCAGCGGAACAGCGGCGCGCCCACCGGCGCCACCACCGCCACCAGCAGGTAGCGGGTGTCGGCCAGGAAGGGCGCGGTTTCCGGCGGCTTCACGGCCGGCTTCAGCGTCGTGCCCTTCAACGCGGCCTGGGCCAGCTTGAGCATCTTGGCGTAGGTCTCGGCGTGGCTGCGCGGCAGCTGGTCGATCGAGAACAGCGTCGGCGCCATCGCCATGCAGGTGCCGTCGGCCAGCAGATGCGCCTCGAAATGGGTCGACAGCGTTTCCAACAGGTCGGTCGGAATCGCGCCCGAGGCGATTGTGAAGCGGGTCCAGGCCAGGATCGGCACGGCCACCAGCAGGGCGTCGTAGCGCTTGGTCTCGCCTTTTTCCTCCAGCGTCACCACGGTTGTTTCGCTGACGGCTTCAACGCAGTCCATCAGCACGTCATAGGCGTTCAAGTCTTCCTTGAACAGGCTGGCCAGGGTGGTGTCGATGGTGTCCTGGTGGCCGGATTTGAGTAGTTTCTGGAGCTGCGTATCCAGGCTGTGTTCCCATGACCGCTCTTCGAGACGGCTGGCGGCCTGGACGATTGCCTGGGCAAAGGTAACCAGACGCTGGCTGTCGGCAGTCAATTTATGGGATGAATCTTTGGATGGACGACGCATAGCGGGATAAGAGTCTCTGGAGAGTGGAAAAAATGGATTAGTACCAATTAGATAATGATAAACCCTTATGCTTCCTATTGTAGTGGATTCGGCCGCTGTCGATGCGACTGCCGGTGGTAGATCAAGGTCGATTGCGCCGATTTCAAGGTTTGCGAGGTGGTTTGGGCAAAAAAAACGCCGGACGAGGCCGGCGTTTTGGGTGCTGCGACGGCGGCCGCGGTTTACGCGGCCAGCAGTTGGCGCAGCACGAACGGCAGGATGCCGCCGTGTTTGTAGTAGTCGACCTCAATCGGCGTGTCGATGCGCAACAGCACCGTCACGTCCTGGCTGCTGCCGTCGGCGCGGTGGATCACCAGCGTTACCAGTTGCTGCGGCTTGATCTCGCCTTCCATGCCCTTCAGGTCGTAGGTTTCCCGGCCGGTAATGCCCAGGCTCTGTACGCTGTCGTCGCCGATGAATTGCAGCGGCAGCACGCCCATGCCGACCAGGTTGGAGCGATGGATGCGCTCGAACGAACGGGTAATCACGGCCTTCACGCCGAGCAACTGGGTGCCTTTCGCGGCCCAGTCGCGCGACGAGCCGGTGCCGTACTCCTCGCCGCCGAACACCATCGTCGGCGTGCCGTCGGCAACGTAGCGCATGGCCGCGTCGTAGATCGACATTTCCTCGCCGGACGGCTGGTGCACGGTGATGCCGCCTTCGACGGCGGAACCGTCGGCCTTGGCGGGGATCATCTTGTTCTTGATGCGGACGTTGGCGAAGGTGCCGCGCATCATGATTTCATGGTTGCCGCGGCGCGAACCGTAGGAATTGAAGTCGGCTTTCATGACGCCGTTGGCCAGCAGCCATTTGCCGGCCGGGCCGCTTTCCTGGATCGAGCCGGCCGGCGAAATGTGGTCGGTGGTGATCGAGTCGCCGAACACGCCCAGCGCGCGCGCGCCCTGGATGCCGGTGGCGACCGCTTTCGGCGTCATCGTGAAGTCGTCGAAGAACGGCGGCTCGGCGATATAGGTCGACTTCGGCCAGTCGTAGACCTGGCCCGACACGGTGGTGACCTTCTCCCACAGCTTGCCCGGCGCGCCCTTGACGTCGGCGTAGTTCTCTTTGAACACTTTGCCGTTCATCGCGAACTTCATCAGCGCCGACACTTCGGCCGAGCTCGGCCAGATATCGCCCAGGTAGACGTCCTTGCCGCCCTTGCCCTTGCCGACCGGCTCGGTCATCAGGTCGCGCGTCATGTTGCCGGCGATGGCGTAGGCCACCACCAGCGGCGGCGAGGCCAGGAAGTTCGAGCGGATGTTCGGGTGGATGCGCGCTTCGAAGTTGCGGTTGCCCGACAGCACGGCCGAGGCGACGATGTCGTTGGCGGCGATGGCCGCGTTCATTTCCGGGGTCAGGTCGCCGGCGTTGCCGATGCAGGTGGTGCAGCCGTAGGCGGTCAGGCCGAAGCCCAGCTTTTCCATGTAGGGCAGCAGGCCGGCGGCGCTCAGGTACTCGGTGACGACGCGCGAACCCGGCGCCAGCGAGGTCTTGATGTGCGGCGCCACCTTCAGGCCCGCTTCGACGGCCTTTTTGGCCAGCAGGCCGGCGGCCAGCATCACGCTCGGGTTCGAGGTGTTGGTGCACGAGGTGATCGCGGCGATCAGCACGTCGCCGTTCGACACCTTGACGCCGTTCGTCGTTTCATACACGGCGCCCAGGTCGGCCGGGTTCTTGTTGAAGCCGTTTTCCGAGGTCGGCTTGGCGAACAACTCGGTGAAGTTGGCCTTGACGTTGCCGATTTCAATGCGGTCTTGCGGACGCTTCGGGCCGGCCAGCGACGGCGCCACCGACGCCAGGTCGAGCGCCACCACGCGGGTGTAGTCGATGTCGCCGGCTTGTGGAATGCCGAACAGGTTCTGCGCCTTGAAATACGACTCGAAGGCGGCGATTTCGGCTTTGCTGCGGCCGGTGCCCTGGAAGTACTCGATGGTTGCTTCGTCGACCGGGAAGAAGCCCATGGTGGCGCCGTATTCCGGGGCCATGTTGGCGATGGTGGCGCGGTCGGTCAAGGTCAGCGATTGCGTGCCTTCGCCGAAGAACTCGACGAACTTGCCGACGACTTTCTCCTTGCGCAGCAGTTCGGTGATGGTCAGCACCAGGTCGGTCGCGGTGCAGCCTTCGCGCAGCGCGCCGCTCAGGTTGACGCCGATCACGTCCGGGGTCAGGAAATAGACCGGCTGGCCCAGCATGCCCGCTTCCGCTTCGATGCCGCCGACCCCCCAGCCAACCACGCCGATGCCGTTGATCATGGTGGTGTGCGAGTCGGTGCCGACCAGCGTGTCGGGGTAGTAAATGTCGTCTTTTTTGTTCTTCACCTTGTGGACGCCGCGCGCCAGGTACTCCAGGTTGACCTGGTGGACGATGCCGAAGCCCGGTGGCACGACGCCGAAGGTGTCGAAGGCCTGCATGCCCCATTTCATGAACTGGTAGCGCTCGTTGTTGCGCGAGAATTCCAGCTGCATGTTCAGGTCCAGCGCTTTTTTCTCGCGGTAGTGGTCGATGGTGACCGAATGGTCGACCACCAGGTCGACCGGCACCAGCGGCTCGATGTTTTTCGGGTTCAAGCCCATTTTCTTGGCGACGTTGCGCATCGCGGCCAGGTCGGCCAGCAGCGGCACGCCGGTGAAGTCTTGCAGCACGACGCGCGCCACGACGAACGGAATCTCATCGGTGCGGTCGGCTGCCGGGGCCCAGTTCGCCAATTGCTTGACGTGTTCCTCGGTGACTTTTTTGCCGTCGCAGTTGCGCAGCACCGATTCGAGCACGATACGAATCGACACCGGCAGGCGGGAGAGGTCGACGCCCAGGCTTTTTGCCAGCGCGGGAAGGGAGTAGAGCAGTCCCTTCTTGCCGTCCGAAATCTTGAAATCCTTGAGCGTGTTCAGAGTGTTGCGGGACATGACTTCTCCTTGTTGGCTATCGGCTATTATTGCTATTCAAGTTAGACCATTATTGCGGCGCGCCGGGGCGGGCGCGCTTGCACTCCTTGCGTGGACCCGCCTCAGGCCGCCGGGGTGGCCGCCTCGGCCGCCACCGGTACCGCCGGCTTGATCTGCTCGGCGTCCTTGCACTCGTTGGCCAGTTGGCGGTTCTGCTTGGAGTCGAGCAGCATGCCCTTGGCCGGGATGCCGATCCAGACCAGGCCGTACAGGCGGTTTTCAAAGCGCCGGGCGCCGGTGGTGGTGCCGACCTGGGTCAGGCGGTGCAGGCGTTTTTTCCAGCGCAGCGCGATGTGTTTTTCGTCGGCTTCGTTGCTGTAGATGGTGATCTTGTTGCCCAGTTCGCAGTGGAACTCGGTGGTGGTCGAACCGCCGGTTTCCGGCTCGTCGGCTTCCTCGTCGACCGCGGCGGCCGGCTTCGACTCGGCCAGCTTGGCGGCGCTTTTGGCTTTCGCCTTGGCCTTGACGGCCTTGGCCGGTTTGGCCTCGGCGTCGGCGGCGAAGGCGGCCGGCGCCAGCGACAGGGTCAGTGCGCCCAGGGCGACGCCGCAGGAAATGGCTAGCTTAAAAATGGACATCGTTGTTGGTTCCAGGTCAGTGTTCGTCGGGGCTTGCGTTGAGCAGCGCGGCGGCCGCTTCGGGAAGCGGCAGGCCGGCCAGTTTGGCGCGCTGCAAAACCGTCCAATAATATCGGTAGCTGGCGCGGTCGTGCAAGCGGCCATTTTGGGCGATCGGCCCCCATTGGGCCTTCTCGGCCTCGTGCAGGATGTTGTTCGCTTCATTCACCTCGGACAGGCGCGGCGTGAAGGCTTTGATGATCGGTTTGATCTGGTCGGGGTGGATGCTCCACATGCGCGTGAAGCCGAATTCGGCGGCCGCGCGCTGGGCGTCGTTGGCCACCACGGCCGAGTCGCGCACGTCGGTGGTGACGTTGTGCGACGGCACCTTGCCGTGGGCGTGGCAGGCGGCGGCGATTTCCAGCTTGGCGCGCACCACCAGCGGGTGCTGGAACTGGCCCGGCGTGCGCATGGCGTTGGCGGCGATGGCGCCGTAGTGCGCCGAGACGAAATCCATGATGCCGAACGACAGGCACTCGACCTGCGGCAGCGCGGCGATGTCGTAGACCTCGCGCAGCGCGCCATGGGTTTCGATGATGACGTGGATCGGCAGGTCGGCGCGGCCGGCGTTGCGCGCGTGCAGGTTGATGAAGCTGATGGCCCGCGCCACCTCTTGCACGCCGTTGGCCTTCGGCAGCGCCAGGTAGGCCAGGCGCGGCGCGGCCGCGCAGACGATCTCGACGTCCTGGGCGAAAAACGCGCTGTTGACGTCGTGCACGCGCACGCCGATGCGGTTGAAGCGGTTGCCCTCGTCCTGCAGCAGGGCCGCGACCAGGCGCGCGTGGGCTTCCTCGGCGCCGGCGCTGGCGCCGTCTTCGCAGTCGAAGGTGATGTCGAACAGGGGGCCAAGCTCTTGTTGCAAAGCAATCGATTTACGCATCAGCTTGTCGGAGCCGGCGTAGTGGTCGCAAGCGGCGAGCAGCAGCGGCTGGCGTTTGCCTTGGAATAAAACCTCGGAAGGGTGCATGCTTAACGCATTCTGAAGGTGGGGGGGCGGTGGATGGGAACGTCGCGCCACCGTTGGCGGCGCGACGCGGCTAGGCTATCAGCCCAGCAGGTGTTTGACGCCGGCTTGCTCTTCCAGCAGCTCGTTCAGCGTGACGTTGATGCGCTCTTGCGAGAAGGCGTCGACGCTCAGGCCCTGGACGATCTTGTATTCGCCGTTCTCGGTGGTGACCGGGAAGCCGAACATGACGCCTTCGGGAATGCCGTACGAACCGTCCGACGGGATACCCATCGTGGTCCACTTGCCGTTGGTGCCGATGACCCAGTCGTGCACGTGGTCGATGGCCGCGTTGGCCGCCGAGGCCGCCGACGACAAGCCGCGCGCTTCGATGATCGCGGCGCCGCGCTTGCCGACCGTTGGCAGGAAGGTGTTGGCGTTCCATTCGTGGTCGTTGATCATGTCCTTGACCGAGTTGCCGTCGATTTCAGCGTAGCGGTAGTCGGCGTACATGGTCGGCGAGTGGTTGCCCCAGACGAACAGTTTCTCGATCGACGTGACCGGCTTGCCGGTTTTGGCGGCGATCTGCGACAGCGCGCGGTTGTGGTCCAGGCGCAGCATGGCGGTGAAGTTCTTCGACGGCAGCGACGGCGCCGATTTCATGGCGATGTAGGCGTTGGTGTTGGCCGGATTGCCCACCACCAGTACCTTGACGTTGCGCGAGGCGACGGCGTCGAGCGCCTTGCCCTGCACCGTGAAGATTTGCGCATTCGCTTCCAGCAGGTCCTTGCGTTCCATGCCCGGGCCGCGCGGACGGGCGCCGACCAGCAGGGCGACGTCGATGTCCTTGAAGGCGGTCATCGGATCGGCGTGCGCGGTCATGCCGGCCAGCAGCGGGAAGGCGCAGTCGTCGATTTCCATCATGACGCCCTTGAGGGCCTTCTGGGCCTTCTCGTCCGGGATTTCAAGCAATTGCAGGATGACCGGTTGGTCTTTGCCGAGCATGTCGCCGTTGGCGATGCGGAACAGCAGCGAGTAACCGATCTGACCGGCGGCGCCGGTAACTGCAACACGCATTGGGGTTTTAGCCATGATGAATCTCCAAAGTGGGAAAAAAACGAGCTCGAAGCTGGGCCTACGCTTATTCGGAAAAGCTGTAATGATACCAAAACCGGGGCGGCGCGCCGAATTGGCGCGAATCGCCGCCGCCGGGGCCGCGCGCGGGCCGGGGAAAAACCGGCACATCCCGCCGCGGCGTGGCGTGACGGCGAGTTTAGGCGGGCCGGAGCGATCTGTCAATTCATATCTTATGTCTTATATAAGACATATAACTCACAGCAGGTTTCACTGGACTCCGGGGGGCTTTTGTGTTGAAATCTCGCCCTATGAACCCAGCCCCGCCCAATCCGACCATGAATGCTCCCGCCGCCAGCGGGGCAGCCGGTCCGACGCCCGCCGCGTCCGGAACGCCGGCGGCGGGGTCGCCGACCTTCAGCCCGCTGTACCAGCAAATCAAGGCGCTGATCACGCAAAGCCTGCAGTCGGGCGAGTGGAAGCCCGGCGAACTGATCCCCAGCGAGGTCGAACTGGCCGGCCGCTTCAAGGTCAGCCAGGGCACCGTGCGCAAGGCGATCGACGAGCTCGCCGCCGAGAACCTGGTCATGCGCCGCCAGGGCAAGGGCACCTTCGTGTCGACCCACCACGAGGCGCGCGCGCATTTCCGCTTCCTGCGCCTGGTGCCCGACGAGGGCGTGCCGCATTATCCCGAAAGCAAATTCATCGAGGTCAAGCGGGTGCGCGCGCCGGCCGACGTGGCGCGCCTGCTGGAACTCAAATCGGGCGACGCCGTCATCTTCGTCAAGCGCGTGCAGTCGTTCGACTCGGTGCCGACCATCGTCGAGGAGCTGTGGCTGCCCGGCCTGATCTTCAAGGGCTTGACCGCCGAGCGCCTGGTCGAATACAAGGGGCCGATGTACGGCCTGTTCGAAACCGAGTTCGGCACCCGCATGATACGCGCCTCCGAGCAGATCCGCGCCGTCTGCGCCGACGCCGGCGCCGCGCAGCTGCTGAACGTGGCGGCCGGCGCGCCGCTGCTGTGCTCGGAACGCGTCTCGTTCACCTACGGCGACAAGCCGGTCGAGCTGCGCCGCGGCCTGTACCTGACGGCGCACCACCATTACCAGAACGAACTGAATTAAACCGCGCGTTCAGCTAGGCCGCGCGGCGCGGCGGCGCTCGCCGTTGTGGCGCCAACAAGACGCTGACTACCCCAAGTGGCGCCCGGAGTGTGTTGCAGTGCACTATTTTGGTTATATGTAACAATAGATATTGGTCGGAGTTGCGAAATCGGCGAAAATCGCAGCTTCAATGATTTATTTTAGTTCAAGGGGGGTCTTGTTATGTCCGAAGCCGTAAGAGAAGCACCAAAAAAAGAACGGCCGAAATTCAGTAATATTCATGTTACGCAGTTGGCCAACTACCGTCTGCCGCTGGCCGGTATCGTCTCCTTCCTGCACCGCATCAGCGGTTTGCTGATGTTCCTGCTGTTGCCGGCCGTGCTGTACATGCTGCAACTGAGCCTGCGTTCGGAAATCTCGTTTGCCTACTTCCAGGGCATCGCCTCGCACTGGTTCGTGCGCCTGCTGACGCTGGCCCTGGTCTGGGGTTATATGCAACATTTCTGCGCCGGCGTGCGCCACCTGTTCATGGACCTGCATATGGGCCTGGACAAGGATTCGGCCCGCCAATCGGCCGCCAGCGTGATTGCCGTCAGCCTGCTGCTGACCGCCCTGGTCGGCTTGAAACTGTTTGGAGTATTTTGATGGCTAACAATAATATCGGACCGAAACGCCTGGTCGTCGGCGCCCACTACGGCCTGCGCGACTGGCTGGCCCAGCGCATCACGGCACTGGTGATGATCGTCTACACCGCCATTCTGCTGATCGCTTTCCTCACCGGCAACAACTTCAGCTACGAAGGCTGGGCCGGCCTGTTCGCCCAACAGTGGTTTAAATTGTTCAGCCTGGTGACCTTCCTGGCGCTGGGCTACCACGCCTGGGTCGGCATGCGCGACATCTGGATGGACTACGTGAAACCCGTCGGCATCCGCCTTACCTTGCAAATCGCCACGATGCTGTGGTTGATCGGCTGCACCGCGTGGTCGGTGCAAATTCTCTGGAGTGTGTAATCGTGGCAGCTATTAAATCTGCAATCCCTACCCGCCGCTTCGACGCGGTCATCGTCGGCGCCGGCGGTTCCGGCATGCGCGCCTCGCTGCAACTGGCCGAGGCCGGCCTGAACGTCGCCGTGCTGTCGAAAGTGTTCCCGACCCGCTCGCACACCGTCGCCGCGCAGGGCGGCATCGGCGCCTCGCTGGGCAACATGGCCGAGGACAACTGGTTCTGGCACATGTTCGACACGGTCAAGGGCGGCGACTATCTGGGCGACCAGGACGCCATCGAATTCATGTGCCGCGAAGCGCCGAAGGTGGTCTACGAGCTGGAACACTTCGGCATGCCGTTCGACCGCAACCCCGACGGCACCATCTACCAGCGCCCGTTCGGCGGCCACACCGCCAACTTCGGCGAGAAGGCCGTGCAGCGCGCCTGCGCCGCGGCCGACCGCACCGGCCACGCGCTGCTGCACACCCTGTACCAGCGCAACGTGCGCGCCCGCACCCAGTTCTTCGTCGAGTGGATGGCCATTGACATCATCCGCGACGCCGACGGCGACGTCGTCGGCGTGGTCGCGCTGGAAATGGAAACCGGCGAATGCATGATCCTGGAAGCGAAGACCACGATCTTCGCCACCGGCGGCGCCGGGCGCATTTTCGCCGCCTCGACCAACGCCTTCATCAACACCGGCGACGGCATGGGCATGGCCGCGCGCGCCGGCCTGCCGCTGCAGGACATGGAGTTCTGGCAGTTCCACCCGACCGGCGTGGCCGGCGCGGGCGTCTTGATCACCGAGGGCGTGCGCGGCGAGGGCGGCATCCTGATCAACAGCGACGGCGAGCGCTTCATGGAGCGCTACGCGCCGACCCTGAAGGACTTGGCGCCGCGCGACTTCGTGTCGCGCTCGATGGACCAGGAAATCAAGGAAGGCCGCGGCTGCGGTCCGAACAAGGACCACGTCATGCTGGACCTGCGCCATATCGGCGCCGACACCATCGCCAAGCGCCTGCCGTCGATCCTGGAAATCGGCCACAAGTTCGCCAACGTCGACGCCACCAAGGAACCGATCCCGGTGGTGCCGACGATTCACTACCAGATGGGCGGTATTCCGACCAACATCCACGGCCAGGTCGTCGCGCCGAAGGACGGCAACCCGGTCGCCGTGGTCAACGGCCTGTACGCCATCGGCGAATGCGCCTGCGTGTCGGTGCACGGCGCCAACCGCCTGGGCACCAACTCGCTGCTCGACCTGCTGGTGTTCGGCCGCGCCGCCGGCAACCACATCGTCGCCAGCAACCTGAAGCAAAAGGAAAACAAGCCGTTGCCGGAAGGCGCCGCCGACTTCGCCATGGGCCGCCTGGCGCGCCTGGAGAACTCGACCGGTACGGAAACCGTGCAGGGCGTCGCCAACGACATCCGCGCGACGATGCAGAAGTACTGCGGCGTGTTCCGCACCGACGCGCTGCTGCAGCAGGGCTACAAGGAAATCATGGTCCTCGACGAGCGCCGCAAGAACGTCGCGTTCAAGGACAAGTCGAAGGTCTTCAACACCGCCCGCGTCGAAGCGCTGGAATTGGACAACCTGATTGAAACGGCGAAAGCGACCATCACCTCGGCGGTGGCGCGCAAGGAATCGCGCGGCGCCCACGCGCACAGCGACTTCCAGCAGCGCGACGACGAGAACTGGATGAAGCACACGCTGTGGTTCTCGGAAGGCAACCGCCTCGAGTACAAGCCTGTCATCACCAAGCCGCTGACGGTCGACACCTTCAAGCCGAAACCACGTACATTCTAAGGGTCAGAACATGACACGCACAGTTAAACTCAAGATCTACCGCTACGATCCGGACACGGACGCGAAGCCGTACATGCAGGACGTCACCGTCGAGCTGCAAGACAGCGACAAGATGCTGCTCGACGCGATGCAACGCATCAAGTCCGACGTCGACGATTCGCTGTCGCTGCGCCGCTCGTGCCGCGAAGGCGTTTGCGGTTCGGACGCGATGAACATCAACGGCAAGAACGGCCTGGCCTGCACCACCAACCTCAACGAGCTGACCCAGCCTATCGTGCTGCGGCCGCTGCCGGGCCTGCCGGTGATCCGCGACCTGATCGTCGACATGACGCAGTTCTTCAAGCAGTACGATTCGATCAAGCCGTTCCTGATCAACGAGTCGATCCCGCCTGAAAAAGAACGCCTGCAGTCGCCGCTCGAGCGCGAGGAACTCGACGGCCTGTACGAGTGCATCCTGTGCGCCTGCTGCTCGACGTCGTGCCCGTCGTTCTGGTGGAACCCGGACAAGTTCGTCGGCCCGGCCGGCCTGCTGCAAGCCTACCGCTTCATCGCCGACAGCCGCGACGAAGCCACCGGCGCGCGCCTGGACAACCTGGAAGACCCGTACCGCCTGTTCCGCTGCCACTCGATCATGAACTGCGTCGACGTTTGCCCCAAGGGTTTGAACCCGAACAAGGCAATCGGCAAAATCAAAGAGTTGATGGTCCGCCGCGCGATCTGATCGCGCGCGTCTTGCGGGCGGCGCGTGCCGCCCGCACAGTCGTATCGCGCTCGCGAATCCGCGCGCGCACCGTATAGTGTTGAACAACATGACAGAATCAAGTTTGCCCACGCATCAGTCCGACCCCGCTAACCGCGCCCGTTTGCGCTGGCGTTCGCGCCGCGGCCTGTTGGAAAACGATCTGATCTTGACCCGTTTTCTCGATGCGTATGAAACCGAATTGACCGACGACGAAGTGGACGCGCTGACGCGCTTGCTCGACTTGTCAGACAATGCGTTAATGGATCTGGTGCTGGCCCGCAAGGAGCCGGAAGGCGAAGTCGATCTGCCGCAAGTGCACGCACTGCTGCAGCGACTGCGCCGCGCCTAGGACTGTCGGATACGGTCCGGTAGGCTCGGAAGGGCGACGCGCGTAACCCGCGCCGCGTCCGGCGAGGCGAATAGCGACACCAGAATTTTTGATTTTTTTATCCCCGACTCACTCCCGCGAAGGAAGAGCCCATGAATACCACTGACAAAAAAGCCACCCTGTCGTTCTCCGATGGCAGCCCATCGATCGACTTCCCTATCTACGAAGGCACGGTTGGGCCGGAGGTCATCGACATCCGCAAGCTGTACGCCGGCACCGGTAAATTCACCTACGACCCGGGCTTCATGTCGACCGCCGCCTGCAATTCGTCGATCACCTACATCGACGGCGACAAG
This sequence comes from Janthinobacterium sp. CG3, assembly GCF_000344615.1. GTDB lineage: Bacteria > Pseudomonadota > Gammaproteobacteria > Burkholderiales > Burkholderiaceae_D > Janthinobacterium. The sequence goes on from NZ_KB467824.1 coordinate 169,735, forward strand.
GGCGAGCTGCTGTACCGCGGCTACCCGATCGAGCAGTTGGCCGTCAACGCCGACTTCATGGAAACCTGCTTCCTGCTGCTGAACGGCGAACTGCCGAACGCCGCCGAAAAAGCCAAGTTCGTTGCCACCGTGACCAACCACACGATGGTGCACGAGCAGATGCAGTTCTTCTTCCGCGGCTTCCGCCGCGACGCCCATCCGATGTCGGTGCTGGTCGGCACCGTCGGCGCGCTGGCGTCGTTCTACCACGACTCGCTCGACATCAACGATCCGCACCACCGCGAAGTGTCGGCGATCCGCCTGATCGCCAAGATGCCGACGCTGGTGGCGATGTCGTACAAGTACTCGATGGGCCAGCCTTTCGTGTACCCGCGCAACGACCTGTCGTACAGCGCCAACTTCATGCGCATGATGTTCGGCAATCCGTGCGAAGAGTACAAGGTCAACGACGTGCTGGTGCGCGCCCTGGACCGCATCCTGATCCTGCACGCCGACCACGAGCAGAACGCCTCGACCTCGACCGTGCGCCTGTCCGGTTCGTCCGGCGCCAACCCGTTCGCCTGTATCGCAGCCGGCATCGCCTGCCTGTGGGGCCCGGCGCACGGCGGCGCCAACGAGGCGGCACTGAACATGCTCAAGGAAATCGGCTCGGTCGACAAGATCCCCGAGTTCATCGCCAAGGTCAAGGACAAGAACTCCGGCGTCAAGCTGATGGGCTTCGGCCACCGCGTCTACAAAAACTTCGACCCGCGCGCCAAGCTGATGCGCGAGACCTGCTACGAGGTGCTGGAAGAGTTGGGCCTGCAAGACGACCCGCTGTTCAAGCTGGCCATGGCGCTGGAAAAAATCGCGTTGGAAGACGACTACTTCGTGTCGCGCAAGCTGTACCCGAACGTCGACTTCTACTCCGGCATCGTGCAATCGGCGCTGGGCATCCCGGTCTCGCTGTTCACCGGTATCTTCGCGATGGCCCGCACCATCGGCTGGATCGCCCAATGGAACGAGATGATCTCCGATCCGGAACAGAAAATCGGCCGTCCGCGCCAGCTGTTCGTCGGCGCGACGACCCGCGAAGTACTGCCGGTCGACAAGCGCGCGTAAGCGAAGCTCAGCGTGCCGCGCCGGCCTTCGGGGCCGGCGGAAAAAAAGCGAGCCCGCGTGGCTCGCTTTTTTTGCGCCGCGCCGCCGATATTCAACATCGTGATGACTGGAATTCCTAAATGTAATTGGATATATATCTCGGGTTCGGATATATTGCAGTGCAACATTAGACCAATTGACGAGGACTGCACCATGACGACATTATCAGCGAACCATCCCACCCTGGCGAACTCGGGCAACAGCTACGCCAAAAACGTTCTGCAAGCGGGGCAGGCGCTTGTCGCCGCGATATTCGCGCTGAACGGCGCCCTGGCCACGCGCCGGAAAAACCGCAAGGAGTGGCTGGAAACGGCGGCAATGCTCAGCCACAAGGCCGATGCCCACCAGGAAGGCAGCCCGGCCTACGCCGCCGAGTTGCGCTATTTCTCCGCGCTGAGCCTGGCGCGCTACTCCGAGTCCTGATCGTCCGGGCGGGCGCCGGCGCGCAATGAAATTCCAAGCGGCAATCCGCCATCCGATCGGGAGTACACATGTTGTCGGGCGTTGCGCGCGGCGGCGGCTTAGAGCAAGGGGCGTCTCGTCGGTGCCGTCGAAACCGAGCAAATTGCGCTATTATTCGGTCGAATAATTGCTCGAATCGGACGAACCATGGATCGCATCACGGCCGCACAGGTGTTTGTGGAAATCGCCGAGCGCGGCAGCATGGTCGCCGCCGCCGACGCGCTCGACATGTCGCGCGCGATGGTGACGCGCTACCTGGCCGAGATGGAGCAGTGGGCCGGCGCCCGGCTGCTGCACCGGACCACGCGCCGGCTCAGCCTGACCGACGCCGGCGACGCGACGCTGCTGCGTTGTCGGAGCATGCTGGAGCTGGCCGGCGCGATGGCGGTGCGGGCGGACGGCGCCGCCGACGCGCCCCACGGCCTGCTGCGCATCACCTGTTCGCAAACGCTGGCGCAGACCGCGCTGGCGCCGGCGGTGACGGCCTACCTGCGGCGCTATCCGCGCACCGCCGTCGACCTACAAATTGAAAACCGCGCCGTCAATCTGGTGGAGCAGCGCATCGACCTGGCGTTGCGCATCACCAACGCGCTCGAACCGAACCTGATCGCCCGCCAGCTCGGCCATTGCGCATCGGTGGTGTGCGCCGCGCCGGCCTATCTGGCCGCGCGCGGCACGCCGCAGCGGGCCGAGGACCTGGCGCTGCACAACTGCCTGACCTACACCTACTTCGGCAAGAGCCTGTGGCAGTTCAGCCGGGACGGCGCGGCGCTGTCGGTGCCGGTCAGCGGCAACCTGTCGGCCAACGAGTCGATGGTGCTGTTGACGGCGACGGCGGAGGGGGCCGGCATATCCTTGCAGCCGCTGTTTTCTGCCGCCCCGCTGCTCGCCAGCGGCCAGCTGGTGGCGCTGCTGCCGGCGTACCAGCCGCAGGAAATGGGTATTTACGGCATCTACACGTCGCGCCAGCACATGGCGCCGGCGTTGCGGGCGATGCTCGATTTCCTGGTCGCCTGGTTCGCCAGCGATCCGCGCTGGCTGGCCGCGACGGCGTTGCCACGGCCGCGCGCCAAGTCCACACGCTGATGCTGCCATATAAATAAAACAAATTGTTTTATTTTTATCCGGCGGCCGTTTGCGGATTGACGCCGCAGGGCATCGCCGCTAAGCTTGGCCACCATTCACCTGCCCGGGACGCCCCCTTGAACGCCACCACTTCGCCCCTTTCCTCGCTCGATTTGTTGACGCCGCTGCTGGTTCCCGGCCGCCGCTTTATGCTCGGTCTGGTGGGCGCGCCCGGCGCCGGCAAGTCGACCGTCGCGCAAGCCTTGTGCGACGCGTTGCCGGGCCGCGCCGTGGTGGTGCCGATGGACGGTTTCCACCTGGCCAATTCGGAGCTGCTGCGGATGGGGCGGCGCGACCGCAAGGGCGCCGCCGACACCTTCGACAGCGCCGGCTACGTCGCCCTGCTGGGCCGGCTGCGCCAGCGGCCGGCGGGGCAGGTGGTGTACGCGCCGGACTTCCGCCGCGAACTCGACGAGGCCGTCGCCGGCGCGATTGCGGTGCCCGACGAGTGCGAGCTGGTCATCACCGAGGGCAATTACCTGCTGCTCGACGACGGCCATTGGGCCGGCGTGCGACAGCAACTGGACGCCGTCTGGTATGTCGATATCGACGCCAAGCTGCGCCGCGAGCGGCTGGTCGCCCGGCATATGCGCTTCGGCCGCTCCGAGGCGGCGGCGCGCGATTGGGTGCTGCGCACCGACGAGCCGAACGCCCTGCTGGTGGAGGCGACCCGGCCGCGCGCCGATGTGGTGTTGCGTTAGGGCGCGGCTTTTAACGGTTTCAATAGAATAATTGAGATTTTTATACTATTGCCTTCTTGTCAGCGTGGCGATGCCTAGCGACCCGATCTAATTGTGGCCACTGTTACTATTTATTACCTGAACGGTTGTCCTGATTCAATATCGCGTGCTATCCTACCTCACCGTTTTTTCGAACAGTGCCCGTTTTAAAGCCCTTCCCCACAACTTGATGTGCAATCCGCTAACCGGTCAGGCCGTGTCGCGGAAGGTTAGATTAACCCGCTAATCTCGCGAAACGCGAAGAAAGGTGAGCAATATGATGCAACAATTTACGTCCAACTCCTACCTGTTTGGTGGGAACGCCCCGTACGTGGAAGACCTGTACGAGGCGTACCTGAACAACCCAGGCTCGGTGCCGGACAACTGGCGCGCGTACTTCGACGCCATGCAGAACGTGCCCGCCGTCGACGGTTCCAACAAGCCCGACGTGGCGCACGCGTCCGTGGTCGCCTCGTTCGCCGAGCGCGCCAAAGCCGGTCCTATCCGCGTCGTCACCGCCTCGCTGGACGCCGAAATGGGCCGCAAGCGCGTCGCCGCCACGCAACTGGTCGCCGCTTACCGCTACCTCGGTTCGCACTGGGCCAATCTGGACCCGTTGCAGCGCCAGGAACGTCCGATGATCCCGGAACTGGAACCGAGCTTCTACGGTTTCACCGACGCGGACATGGACACCGTCTTCAATATCAGTAACACCTATTTCGGCCCTGAAACGGCATCGCTGCGCGATCTGCTGAACTTCCTGCGCGAAACCTACACCCGTTCGATCGGCGCCGAGTTCATGTACATCTCGGACCCGGCCGAAAAGCGCTGGTTGCAGGAAAAGTTGGAATCGATCCGCTCGACCCCGACCTTCACCAACGAGAAAAAAATCCACATCCTCGACCGCCTGACCGCGGCCGAAGGCCTGGAACGCTATCTGCACACCAAGTACGTCGGCCAGAAGCGCTTCTCGCTCGAAGGCAGCGAGACCTTCATCGCCTCGATGGATGAAACCATCCAGCGCGCCGGCGAAAAAGGCGTGCAGGAAATCGTTATCGGCATGGCCCACCGCGGCCGCCTGAACGTGCTGGTCAACACCCTGGGCAAGAGTCCGCAGGAACTGTTCGAAGAATTCGAAGGCAAGCACGGCGACGACCTGCCGTCGGGCGACGTCAAATATCACCAGGGCTTCTCCAGCGATATTTCGACCGCCGGCGGCCCGGTCCACCTGTCGCTCGCGTTCAACCCGTCGCACCTGGAGATCGTCAACCCGGTCGTCGAGGGTTCGGTCAAGGCGCGCATGGACCGCCGCGGCGACAAGGACGGCGCGCAGGTGCTGCCTATCCTGGTGCATGGCGACGCCGCGTTCGCCGGCCAGGGCGTGGTCATGGAAACGCTGAATCTGGCGCAAACCCGCGGCTACCACACCGGCGGCACGGTGCACATCGTCATCAACAACCAGATCGGCTTCACCACGTCGGACCCGCGCGACTCGCGCTCGACGCTGTATTGCTCGGACGTGGTCAAGATGATCGAGGCGCCGGTCCTGCACATCAACGGCGACGATCCCGAAGCCGTCGTGCTGGCCACGCAGATCGCCTTGGACTACCGCATGGAGTTCAAGAAGGACATCGTGGTCGACATCATTTGCTACCGCAAACTGGGCCACAACGAACAAGACACCCCGGCGCTGACGCAGCCGCTGATGTACAAGAAAATCGGCCAGCATCCGGGCACCCGCAAGCTGTACGCGGACAAGCTGGCGGCGCAGGGCGTGATCGCCGCCGACCACGGCGACAAGATGGTCGCGGCCTTCCGCGACGCCATGGACGCCGGCAAGCACACGGTCGATCCGGTCATCTCGAACTTCAAGAACAAGTACGCGGTCGACTGGCTGCCGTTCCTGAACCGCAAATGGACCGACAGCGCCGACACCGCCGTGCCGATGACCGAGCTGAAACGCCTGGCCACCCGCATCACCACCGTGCCGGAAGACTTCAAGGTCCACTCGCTGGTCGAAAAGGTCCTGGGCGACCGCGCCACCATGGGCCGCGGCGAAATGAACCTGGACTGGGGCATGGGCGAGCACCTGGCCTACGCCACGCTGGTCTCGTCCGGCTACGCGATCCGCCTGACCGGCCAGGACGCCGGCCGCGGCACCTTCGTGCACCGCCACGCCGTGCTGCACGACCAGAACCGCGAGCGTTGGGACGCCGGCACCTACGTGCCGCTGTCGAACGTCTCCGAGAGCCAGGCGCCGTTCACGGTGATCGACTCGGTGCTGTCCGAAGAGGCCGTATTGGCCTTCGAATACGGCTACTCGAGCGCCGAGCCGAACACCCTGACCATCTGGGAAGCCCAGTTCGGCGATTTCGCCAACGGCGCCCAAGTGGTGATCGACCAGTTCATCAGCTCCGGCGAAGTGAAATGGGGCCGCGCCAACGGTCTGGTGATGATGCTGCCGCACGGTTACGAAGGCCAGGGCCCGGAGCACTCGTCCGCGCGTCCCGAGCGTTTCCTGCAACTGTGCGCCGACAACAACATGCAAGTGGTGCAGCCGACTTCGGCTTCGCAGATCTTCCATCTGCTGCGCCGCCAGATGGTGCGCCAGTTCCGCAAGCCGCTGGTCATCCTGACGCCGAAGTCGCTGTTGCGCAACAAGGACGCCGGTTCGCCGCTGACCGACCTGGCCAAGGGCGCCTTCCACACCGTGATCGGCGAAGTCGACGAGAAAATCGACGCCAAGAAGGTCAAGCGCGTTATCGCCTGCTCCGGCAAGGTTTACTACGACCTGGTCAACGCGCGTAAAACCCGCGGCCAGAGCGACACCGCGATCGTGCGTATCGAGCAGCTGTATCCGTTCCCGCACAAGTCGTTCGCCGCGGAACTGAAGAAGTTCCCGAACCTGAACGAAGTGGTCTGGGCCCAGGACGAGCCGCAAAACCAGGGGCCGTGGTTCCAGATCCAACACAATATCTTCGAGAGCCTGGACGCCGGCCAGCGTCTGGCCTACGCCGGCCGTCCCGCCTCCGCGTCGCCTGCCGTCGGTTACTACGACAAGCACTACGCGCAGCAAAAGGACCTGCTGGAAACGGCATTCTCGAAGTTAAAAGGTTTTGTTCTGACCAAATAAACACCGCGCGCGCCGCGCCGCGAGCGCGGCGCCGCAACAATACAATATACGGAGTAATACATGGCACAAATCGAAGTCAAGGTTCCACAATTATCGGAATCGGTTGCAGAAGCAACCCTGCTGACATGGCATAAAAAAGTCGGCGAACCTGTGGGCCGCGACGAGAACATGATCGACATCGAGACCGACAAGGTCGTGCTCGAGCTGCCGGCGCCGTCCGCCGGCGTGATCGTGCAAATCATCAAGGGCGACGGCAGCACCGTCGTCGCCGGCGAAGTCATCGCCATCATCGACACCGAAGGTCCGGCCAAAGTGAGTCCGATGGAAGTGTCGTCGATTCCACAGCCGGCCGCGCAAGCCGCCGCCGACGCCTCGCAGGCGCCGGCTTCGAGCGCCGCGCCGGTCGCCAGCAAGGGCGACGTCGCCATGCCGGCCGCCGCCAAGCTGCTGTCGGAAAACAACATGACTGCCGCGCAAGTGAGCGGCACCGGTAAGGACGGCCGCGTCACCAAGGGCGACGTCCTGAACGCCGTGGCCGCCAAGGCGCCGGTGGTGGCGCCGGTCGCCGCGCCGGCCGTGCCGGCCAAGGCCGCGCTGCAGCATGTGGCCGCGCCGGCCGCCGCCAACCTGGGCGAGCGTCCGGAAGAGCGCGTGCCGATGAGCCGCCTGCGCGCCCGCATCGCCGAGCGTCTGGTGATGTCGCAGTCGACCAACGCGATCCTGACCACGTTCAACGAAGTGAACATGCAGCCGGTGATCGACCTGCGCAACAAGTACAAGGACAAGTTCGAGAAGGAGCACGGCGTCAAGCTGGGCTTCATGTCCTTCTTCGTCAAGGCCGCCGTCGCCGCGCTGAAAAAGTACCCGATCATCAACGCCTCGGTCGACGGCAACGACATCGTCTACCACGGTTACTTCGACATCGGTATCGCGGTCGGTTCGCCGCGCGGGCTGGTGGTGCCGATCATCCGCAACGCCGACCAGATGTCGATCGCCGACATCGAGAAAAAAATCGGTGAATTCGGCAACAAGGCGAAAGAGGGCAAGCTGACCCTGGACGACCTGACCGGCGGTACCTTCTCGATCTCCAACGGCGGCACCTTCGGCTCGATGCTGTCGACCCCGATCATCAACCCGCCACAGTCGGCGATCCTGGGCGTGCACGCGACCAAGGACCGCGCCGTGGTCGAAAACGGCCAGGTCGTGGTGCGCCCGATGAACTATCTGGCGATGTCCTACGACCACCGCATCATCGACGGCCGCGAAGCCGTGCTGGGCCTGGTAGCGATGAAGGAAGCGCTGGAAGACCCCGCGCGCCTGCTGCTGGACCTGTAAGCGGCAACACGTCACCAGCGCACTAGAAAAGACCAGCGGCAAGGAGTCGGGGTCGGCCCTTAGGGCTGACCCCAGGGTCACGCCCCTGGTTTTTTTATCTATTGTGGATTTGGTTCCAGAAGAACAGATTGGGAATTAGACAATGAGTACAACAAAACAATTCGACGTCGTCGTCATCGGTGGCGGCCCTGGCGGCTACATCGCCGCCATCCGCGCCGCGCAACTGGGTTTTTCGGTCGCCTGTATCGATGAAGCCGTCAACGCCAAGGGCGCGCCCGCGCTGGGCGGCACCTGCACCAACGTCGGTTGCATTCCGTCGAAGGCGCTGCTGCAATCGTCCGAGCACTACGAACACGCCGGCCACAGCTTCGCCGAGCACGGCATCGACGTCGCCGGCCTGACGCTGAACCTGGGCCAGATGCTCAAGCGCAAGGACACGGTCGTCAAGCAAAACAACGACGGCATCCTGTACCTGTTCAAGAAAAACAAGGTCACCTTCTTCCACGGCCGCGCCGCCTTCGCCGGCGCCGCCACCGCGGAAGGGTATGCGCTGGCCGTCACCGGCGCCGCCAACGAGGCGATCAGCGCCAAGCACGTCATCATCGCCACCGGCTCGAACCCGCGCGAACTGCCGGGTGCGCCGTTTGACGAGAAGCTGATCCTGTCGAACACCGGCGCGCTGGCCATCGACGCCGTGCCGGCCAACCTCGGCGTCATCGGCGCCGGCGTCATCGGCCTGGAAATGGGCAGCGTCTGGCGCCGCCTGGGCGCCAAGGTGACGGTGCTGGAAGGCTTGCCTGTGTTGCTGGGCGCGGTCGACGAGCAAATCGCCAAGGAAGCGGGCAAGTTGTTCGCCAAGCAGGGTCTGGCGATCAGCCTGGGTTGCAAAATCGGCGCGATCAAGGCCGGCAAGAACAACGTCACGGTGGAATACGTCGACGCCAAGGGCGCGGCGCAGAAAGCCGTGTTCGACAAGTTGATCATCTCGATCGGCCGCGTGCCGAACACCAACGGCCTGGGCGCCGACAAGGCCGGCCTGCAACTCGACGAACGCGGCTTCGTCGCCGTCGACGCCGACTGCAAGACCAACCTGCCGAACGTGTGGGCGGTGGGCGACGTGGTGCGCGGCCCGATGCTGGCGCACAAGGCGGAGGAAGAGGGCGTCGCGGTGGCCGAGCGTATCGCCGGCCAGCACGGCCACACCAACTTCAACACCATCCCTTGGGTCATCTACACCTCGCCGGAAATCGCCTGGGTCGGCCAGACGGAGCAGCAATTGAAGGCCGCCGGCATCGCTTACAAGTCCGGCACCTTCCCGTTCATGGCGAACGGGCGCGCGCGCGCGCTGGGCGACACCTCGGGCATGGTCAAGTTCCTGGCCGACGCGGTCAGCGACGAAATCCTGGGCGTGCACATCGTCGGTCCGATGGCTTCCGAGCTGATCTCCGAAGCCGTCGTGGCGATGGAGTTCAAGGCCTCGGCCGAAGACATCGCCCGCATCTGCCACGCCCATCCGTCCCTGTCCGAAGCGACCAAGGAAGCCGCGCTGGCCGTTGACAAGCGCACCTTGAACTTTTAAGCGTCGCCGCGGGCCGGCCTTGCGCCGGTTCGCCGGACGCCCACGACTGTCCCATCGGCCGCGCCGGCATATCCTTGCCGCTGCGGCCGCAGCACGTTGAAGCGAACCACATGAACGTTGAAGAGTTTTACCAGAACGCGTTGCAGCAACGCGATTTCAAGGCCGACGAGGCGCAGCGCCGCGCGGTCGACCGGCTGCAGCGCGCCTACGCGGAGTGGGTCGGCTTCAAGGCGCAGCGCTCGAACGGCTTCAAGCGCCTGATCAACCGTCCCGACGTGCCGCGCGGCGTCTACATGTGGGGCGGGGTGGGGCGCGGAAAATCGTTTTTGATGGACAGTTTTTATTCGGTGGTGCCGCTGGTGCGCAAGACCCGCGTGCATTTCCACGAATTCATGCGCGGCGTGCACCGCCAGTTGGACGAACTCAAGGGCGTGGCCAATCCGCTCGACGAGGTGGCGCGGCGCATCGCCAAGAAATACCGCTTGATTTGTTTCGACGAATTCCACGTCTCCGACATCGCCGACGCGATGATTCTGTACAATCTGCTCACGGCCCTGTTCGAGAACGGCGTCTCCTTCATCATGACGTCGAACTACGACCCGGACCTGCTGTACCCGGACGGCCTGCACCGCGACCGCATGCTGCCGACCATCGCGCTGCTCAAGGCCAAGCTTGACGTGCTCAACGTCGACGCCGGCGTCGACTACCGCGGCCGGGCGCTGGAACAGGTCGACAGCTATTACACGCCGCTGGGCGCGGCGGCCGACGCGTCGCTGCGCCACGCCTACGCCAGCGTGGCCGAGACCGCCGACGAGGACCCGCACGTGATGATCGAGAACCGCGAAATCCGCTGCCTGCGCCGCGCCGGCGGGCTGATCTGGTTTGATTTCGCCACCCTGTGCGGCGGGCCGCGCTCGCAGAACGATTACCTGGAAATCGCCAGCCGCTTCCATACGGTGATATTGTCGGCGATACCGGCGATGTCGGCCGGGATGTCGTCCGAGGCGCGCCGCTTCACCTGGCTGATCGACGTGTTCTACGACCAGAAGGTGAAGTTGCTGATGTCGGCCGAGGTGGCGCCGGACCAGTTGTATACCAACGGCATGCTGGCCAACGAGTTTCACCGCACCGTCTCGCGTATTGTCGAGATGCAGTCGCGCGAATATATGGAAAAAGAGCGGCGGGGCGCGGCCGACGCGCTCGCCTGAGGTGGATGAGCAAGGAAGTAAGCAATGAGGAAGCAATGATTATGGCAACGACTATCAGAACTACCCTGCTGGGACTGGCGCTGGGCGCCTGCGCGCTGGGCGCCGGCGCGCAGGACTTCGGCCAGCCGGTGGTGGGCGCGCCGATCGTGCCGCCGTCCCATTCGGTCGAGCAGGCCGACGCCAAGCTGGCGGAGGTGGCCAAGGGCCGCGCCGCCGCCGAGGCCACCTTCGCCGCGCGCGAGCAGGTTTGCTACGCCCGCTTCTTCGTCAACCGCTGCCTCGACAAGGCCAAGGAGGCGCGCCGCGGCGTGCTGGCTGAGTTGCGCGCCATCGAGGCCGAGGCCAGCCGTTTCAAGCGCGCCGAGTCGGTGGCGCGGCGCGACCTGGCCCTGGCCGACGCGCAGAAGACGGCGCAGGAAACCGCCATCGCGCGCGCGGCGGCGCCGCCGAAGCGCCTGCCGGTGGCGGCCGACCCTGGCCGCGCGCCGGCCGTCGGCAAGAATCCGGCCCAGCGCCAGGCCGAGTACGACGCCAAGGCGCAGGGCCAGGCGGCGCGCGACGCCGCCGAGGCCGGCGCGCGCGCCGCCAACGCCGCCAAGTACGACGCCAAGCAGCGGGAGGCGGCCGAACGCCAGCGCAAGGTCGCCGTCAAGCAGGCCGAGAAGGCGGAGAAGGGGCGCAAGGCCGCCGCCGACAAGGCCGCGGCGGACGCCAAGGCGGCGGCCAAGGCTGCCGCCGCCGCCGCCGAAAACAAGAAGTAGGGGCCGCCGATGGCTTTGTTTACGCCAACGGCGTAAGCCCGGGGTCCGACCCCGAGGGTCCGAGCCGGCCCGTTGCCGGTGGTTTTACATGGCGCCGGCGGCGCCTTTACGCGGCCGGCGCCACCAGTTTGACAATCGCCATGCTGCAATTGTCGCCCTTGCCGCCGGCCCGTTCGAGCGCCTTGCCGATCAGCCGCTCGGCGGCTTGGCGCGGGGTTTCCTTGGCCACCACCGCGGCCAGCTCGGCGTCGGCGAAAAATTGCCACAGGCCGTCGCTGCACAGCATGAAGGCGTCGCCGGCGCGCACGCCGGCGTGGCTGCCAAAGGTAATAAACGGCTCCTTGAAGCGGTTGCCCAGCGCGTTGCCCAGCAGCGCGGAGCTGCGGTGCTTGCGGGCCGACTCGGGCGCCAAGCCGTCCTGCCGCACCAGGTGCTCGACATAGGCGGCGTCGCCGCTGCGCGCGGCGCAGCGGGCGCCGTCGAAGCGGTACACGCGGCAATCGCCGACGTGCGCCCAGACCGCCTGGCGCTGCGGCCCCAGCATCAGCAGCGCCAGCGCGCAGCGCGCCTCGGCCTGGCCGAGGGCCGGACTCATCTTGACGATCGCGTGCGCCTCCTGCACCACCTCGCGCAACAGGCGCGCCATGTGCTCCGGGCTGGTGTCGGCGCCGGCGGCGAAGCCGTCGAACAGGTGTTTGCTGGTATGTAACACTTGTTCGGCGGCGGAGGCGGCGCCGTCGCCGTCGGCCAGTACCGCCATCATGTAGCCGGGCGCGCGCGCGCCGGCGTACAACGCGGCGCGGTCGTGTTGCCGGGGGCGGCCGCCGATGTGCTGGCCGGTTCCTGCTTCGATTTTGTATGCGCTCATGTCCATTCCGCTGTCTTGCCGCCCGCCGGTTGCGCCGCGCCCGGCCCCCGCGTTGTGAATGCAGGTTGGCGGCGGCGTCGCTGTAGATTAAACTATCACCTGTAAGCAGTTTTGTTGCAAGTAAAGGTTGTTGTTATGGCGAAACTATTGGCGACAATACGCGCCGCCGCTCAGCCTCCCGGAACGTTTTGTCTCAACCGCAAAGAATGCGACACATGACCGATGCACTGGAAATACAGCGGCGCCTGGTGGAACTCGATGTCGAACATCGGGATTTGGACGCCGTCATCGACTTGCTGATACTCGATGGCCACCACGACGAATTGCAGCTGCGCCGCTTGAAAAAGCGTAAATTGCAGCTGAAGGATTACATTACTTTGTTGAAAATGCAATTAGTGCCCGATGTCCCGGCCTGACCGGCGCCAGTAGCGCCCCGCCTCACCGAAGCTTATTTTGACCGAACCCCTTACCATGCCCGCCCCGGCGGCCGGCGCCAGCGAAGCGCCGCAGCCCGTCGCCGTCGCCGGCAAACACGACGCCGACATCGACCGCCTGTTCGGCGCCGGCGGCCCGCTCAGCCCCGCCGTCGGCAGTTACCGTCCGCGCCGTTCGCAGACCGAGATGGCGAAAGCCATCGCCAGCGCCATCGACGGCCAGAAAACCTTGATCGCCGAGGCCGGCACCGGCACGGGCAAAACCTTCGCCTACCTGGTGCCGGCGTTGCTGTGGGGCGGCAAGACCATTGTTTCCACCGGCACCAAGAACTTGCAGGACCAGCTGTTCCTGCGCGACATCCCGACCGTGCGCGCGGCCCTGCGGGCGCCGGTCTCGGTGGCGCTGCTCAAGGGCCGCTCGAACTACGTCTGCCACTACCACCTAGAGCGCACCTTGCAGAACGGGCGCATGACCTCGCGCGACGACGTCGGCCACCTGCGCGAAATCTCGCGCTTCATCAAGATGACCAGCTCCGGCGACAAGGCCGAGCTGGCCAAGGTGCCGGAAAACGCGTTGATCTGGAACCTGGTGACGTCGACCCGCGACACCTGCATGGGCGCCGAATGCCAGTACTACCAGGATTGTTTCGTGATGAAGGCGCGCAAGGAGGCCCAGCAGGCCGACGTCGTCGTCGTCAACCACCACCTGTTTTTCGCCGACGTGGCGCTGAAGGACACCGGCGTGGCCGAGTTGCTGCCGTCGGCCAACACCATCATTTTCGACGAGGCGCACCAGCTGCCCGACACCGCCACGCTGTTTTTCGGCAGCACCGTGTCGACCTCGCAGGTGCTCGAACTGTGCCGCGACGTGCTGGCCGAAGGCCTGGCGCACGCCCGCGGCATCGACTGGGGCAAGACCGTTACCGTCGTCGAGAAGGCGGCGCGCGACCTGCGCTTGACGTTCCCGCAAGACATCGTGCGCCTGTCGCTGGCGCAGATCGCGCCGTCGAGCGACTTCTTCCCGGCGCTGGAGACCCTGAAGGACGAGCTCGACGGCATGGTCGCCGTGCTGGAAACCCAGGCCGAGCGCGCCGAGACGCTGGAGCAGTGCCGCACCCGCGGCGTGGAACTGGCGCAGCAACTGGCGCGCTGGAAGTTCGATCCGAAGGCCAAGGTCGCCGCCGGCGAGGAGGCGGTGTTCTGGGTCGAGGCGTTTTCCAGCTCGCTGCAACTGCACCAGACCCCGCTGTCGATCGCGCCCATCTTCAACAACCAGCGCGAGGGCGTGCCGCGCAGCTGGATCTTCACCTCGGCCACGCTGGCGGTGAAGAACGACTTCAAGCATTTTTCGGAGCAGATGGGCCTGGCCGGCGAGCCGGCGCAGTCCTGGCCCAGTCCGTTCGACTACGCGCGCCAGGGCTTGCTGTACGTGCCGCAAAACCTGCCGCAGCCGAATGCGCTCGGCTACACCGACGCCGTGCTCGACTGCGCGCTGCCGATCATCGAGGCGGCCGGCGGGCGCACCTTCCTGCTGTGCACCACTTTGCGGGCGGTTAAGCGCGCCGCCGAGCGCTTGCGCGAAGAGTTCGCCGCGCGCGGCCTGAACTACCCGCTGTTCGTGCAGGGCGACCGCGGCCGTACCGAGCTGCTCGACCAGTTCCGCGCCGCCGGCAACGGCGTGCTGATCGGCAGCCAGAGCTTCTGGGAAGGCGTCGACGTGCGCGGCGAGGCCTTGTCGCTGGTGATCATCGACAAGCTGCCGTTCGCGCCGCCGGACGACCCGGTGCTGGCCGCGCGCATCGAAGTGATGGAAAAGCAGGGCAAGAACGGCTTTATGCACCACTCGCTGCCGGAGGCGATCATCAACCTGAAGCAGGGCGCCGGCCGGCTGATCCGCGACGAGGGCGACCGCGGCGTGCTGATGATCTGCGACCCGCGGCTGATCTCCAAGCCGTACGGCAAGCGCATCTGGCAAAGCCTGCCGCCGTTCAAGCGCACGCGCGAAGCGGCCGACGTCATCGCGTTCTTCCAGAACCCGCAAGGCGCCGGCGCGCCCGAAGCGCAGCCCGAACCCGACGCCGCATAAAGCCGGGCGCGGCGAGGTTGCCGGCCGGCTGGGCCCGGTGGGCGTCGCCCGGCCGGCGTCGGCGGCGGCCCCGGCGTCGCGTGACGCCGCCGCGCAGCCGAGCCGCGTCGGCCTGGCTTAACGGCTGCGCCTCACCCCGGCAAAATCACCACTTTCCCCGTCACCTTGCGCGCCGCCATGTCGTTGAGCGCCCGCGCGGTGTCGGCCAGCGCGTAGCGCGCCGAGATGTGCGGCTTGATCTTGCCTTCGGCCAGCCAGCCCATCAACTGGCGCATCGCCGCCAGGTTGGCCTGCGGCTCGCGCTTGGCGTACTCGCCCCAGAACACGCCGATCAGCGCGGCGCCCTTGAGCAGCGTCAAATTCAACGGCAGCTTGGGAATCTCGCCGTTGGCGAAACCGACCACCAGGTAACGCCCGCGCCAGCCGATGGCGCGGAAGGCCGGCTCGGCGTAGACGCCGCCGACCGGATCGTAAATCACGTCCGGGCCCTTGCCGCCGGTGGCCGCCTTGATCGCCTCGCGCAAGTCCTCGGTGCTGTAGTTGATGGTGGCGTCGGCGCCGTGGGCGCGGCACACCGCCAGCTTTTCTTCGCTGGAGGCGGCGGCGATGACGCGCGCGCCGAGCGCCTTGCCGATCTCGATCGCCGCCAGTCCGACGCCGCCGGCCGCGCCGAGAACTAGCATGGTCTCGCCAGCTTTGAGCATGGCGCGGTCGACCACCGCGTGGTGCGAGGTGCCATAGGTGAGGGTAATGGCGGCCGCCGTGTCGAAGTCCATGCCGGCCGGCATCGGCATCAGGGCCTGCGCCGGCACCGCCAGTTGCTGGGCGAAGCCGCCCTGGGCGCTGAAGGCGATGCCGCGGTCGCCCACCCGCCAGCCGGCCACGCCCTCGCCGACGGCGCGCACCACGCCGGCCACTTCGCTGCCCGGCGTGAACGGCAGCGCCGGCTTGAATTGGTACTTGCCCTGGATGATCAGCACGTCGGGGAAGTTGACCGCGGCCGCCTTCACGTCGAGCACCACCTGGCCCGGCCCCGCCAGCAAGTCCGGCAACTCTTCCACCACCAGGCTGTCGGGCGGGCCCCAGGCTTTGCAAACAATGGCTTTCATGTACGCGTCTCCGTTTGTTCTTTGTTATAAAAAAGTACGACCGTTTGATTTTTTATTATGCCTGAATCCGCGCGCCCGCGTACGTGCGGCGGCCGGCGCCGGCAACGCATGAGGCCGATGTAACTTTGCGCCGGCGCAAAGCGCTACCAGGTCAGCTTGCTACAGTGGCTCAAAGAGCGAAGTTATGAGGAAGGCAAGAAACAGGGGGGGGATGATATGAAAATCCGCTACGGCTGTTTCTTAAGCTATGCGCACGGCCATTATGCGCATATGAGCAAGTTCAAGGACGACTTGGTCGACGCGCTCAAGTGTTACCTGGAACCGCACCTCGACAACGAATACGCGCTGTTTGTCGACAGCGAGCAGCTCGGCGGCGGCGACGACCTGGATCAGCGCATCGCCCGCGCCCTGTGCGAGAGCGTCTGCATGGTGGTCCTGTACACCCCCAAATACGAAGCGCACGGCTATACCCGGCGCGAGTTCGCCGCGATGCAAATGATTGAAAACGAACGCAAGCAGTGGTACACCCTGCCCAGCCACCTGATCATCCCGGTGATCATGACGCGCCATCCCGCCGGTTTGCCGCAGCAAATCGCCGGGCCTGGCATGTACGCCGATTTTTCCGGCTACACGCTGGCCAGCGGCGACCTGAAGGCCAATGTGGCGTACCTGCCCGATATTGAAAAAATCGTGCTGCGGATCGCCAGCCACTACCACCTGTTGAAAAGCGCGACCCCAGCCGGCCACGATTGCAGCCGTTTCGTGATGCCCGATATTCCGCCGGAATGGCGTGCCATTCCGCCCCCCCATTTTCCACGCTAAAGGTTCGCCATGGAACTCCACCGACTGTTCCTGCCGCCGCTCACCGCGCCCGGCGAAGTCATCACCTTCTACTCGTATAAAGGCGGTACCGGCCGCACCATGGCCCTGTCCAACATCGCCGTGCTGTTGGCGCGGCGGCAGAACGCCACCGTGCCGATCCTGATGATCGACTGGGACATGGAGGCGCCCGGCCTGCACCATTATTTCGGCCAGCACGAGGAGCGCCCCGGGGTGCTGGAATTTTTCGAGGCTTGCCGCGCCCAGCTCGAGCGCTTCGACCTGGAGCCGGCCGACCCGGGCGGCGTCGACGCCGAGGCCGACGCCGAGGCCGATACCGTGCTGGCCCAGCGGGTGCTCGACGCCATCGACTGGCAGCAGTATGTGGTGCGGGTCGACCAGAGCAGCCCGCTGTACCTGATGCGCGCCGGCCGCTTCGACGCCAGCTACAGCGACCGCCTGGCCGACATGCACTGGGACCGCCTGTTCCACGCCTGCCCCGCGCTGTTCCGTTGCTTCGCCGACAACCTGGCGCGGCATTTCCGCTACGTGCTGGTCGATTCGCGCACCGGCCGCACCGACAGCGCCGGCATCTGCACCACTTTGCTGCCGAAAAAGCTGGTGGTGGTGTTCACCCCCAACCGCCAAAGCCTGGAAGGGGTCGAGGCGCTGGTCACGAGGGCGATCGAATACCGCCGCAGCCACGAGGACGAGCAGCGTCCGCTGCTGGTGTATCCCTTGCCCTCGCGCATTGAAATGGGCGACGGCGAGCAGCGCGCGCAATGGCGCCGCGGCGATACGCACAAGGGCATCTTCGGCTTCCAGCCGATGTTCGAGCGCCTGCTGCGCCTGTCCTACGGCCTGCCGCTAATCGACCTGGACAGCTACTTCGACGAGGTCCAGCTACAACAAACCAAAACCTTCGCCTACGGCGAGCAACTGGCGGTGCGCATCGACCAGGGCGGCGACCGCTTTTCGCTGACGCGCACCTTCGAAGCCTTCCTGTTCTGGATGACGGGCGGCTATTTCCCCTGGCAGTCGAGCCGGGAAATCCATTTGCTGGCCGCCATCGACGAGGCCCGCCACACCCTCGACGACGGCCTGAGCCGGCCGGTGGCGCTGCCGCTGGCGCGCGACCTGGGGCGCCTGGGCGAGCTGTATAGCAAAGAGGGCAAGACCGGCCAGGCCCTCGACTGCGTGCGCGAATGCCTGGCGATGCGCGCGCGCCTGCTCGGCGAGGACCATGCCGACACGCTCGACAGCAAGGCCGCGCTGGCGCGGCTGCTGCGCCTGTGCGGCAAGCTCGACGAGGCGCGCTTCCTCGAAGAGGCGATCGTCGACGCGCGCACCCAGTTGCTCGGCGCCGAGCATCCGGCCACGCTGGCCGGCATGGCGAACCTGGCCGCGACGCTGGCCCAGCAGGGCGACTGCGCCACCGCGCTGGCGCTGCAGGACGCGGTGCTGGCCGCCTACATGCGCCTGCTCGGGCGGGAGCATTTGCTGACCCTGGGCGCGCTCGACAGCCGCGCCGCCACGCTGGCGCAAATGGGCGGGCTGGAGCAGGCCCGCACGCTGCTCGAGACGGTGGTGGCGGCGCGCGAGCGCCTGTTGGGCGTCGAGCACGCCGACACCCTCGACAGCCAGCACGCGCTGGCGCAGGTGTTGGCGCGGCTCAACGACCTGGCCGGCGCGCGCCGCCTGTTCGACGCCGTGGCCAGGGCGCAGCAGCACCGGCTCGGCGGCGACCATCCGACCACCCTGGCGACGCTGGACCGGCTCGGCGAGGTGCTGACCCGGCTGGGCGACTGGCCGGCGGCGCGCATGCTGCACGAGACGCTGCTGGCGGCGCGCGAACGCAGCAACGGCGCGGAGCACCCGGACACGCAGATGAGCCGGCGCAACCTGGCGCAGGCGCTGGCGCGCTATGGCGAGCCGGAGGCGCCGCACGGCGGCCGCGAGCCGCCGCTGCAAGCCTTGCGCGGCCAGCGCACGCCGTCCTGGTGGCCGCAGCAGGCCGGCCCCAGCCACGAGCCGGCGCACGACCGGGAGCAACAGCGGCGCGAGCAGCGCGAGCGGCACAACGTCGCGCGCGCGCTGGAAGACGCGGTGCTTGGCGCCAGCGACAGCCTGCTCAGCGCGCACCACCAGAGCCTGGCGGCGGCGTCGCCGTATCCGGAGCGCCTGCTCGACGTCGAACTGCACGGCGCGCACGGCTTGCACGAGGCGATGATGCTGGGCGGCCACGGCGCCGAGCCGCCGGCCACGCTGGCGCACATGATCAACACGCTGCAAGCCTTGCTCGACAGCGAGCAGCTGCGCCAGGCGCGCGAACTGGCCGACCGCCTGCGCGAGCCGCTGTTCAAGCCCGGCGTGGCGAGCAAGTTGCGCAAGCGCGGCATGACGGTATTGAAGCGCACCTACCGCTTGCAGGGCGACAAGGACGCGCTGGTCGCGCTGCAAGAGGAGGAGGTCTTGGCGCTGGAGGGGGCGCTGGAGGCGCGCGTCGGCAATCGCTGAGCGCGCCCCGGCCGGCCTTGCGCGGCGGCCCCGCCGGCCAATGCGCCCCGGCGCAAAATTTAAATCTCAAACGGGGCACCGCGTGCTCAGCCGGAGCGTTGCTTCAGGTAAAATCGGTGCATGAGAATCCTTATCAGTAATGACGACGGCTACCTCGCCCCCGGCATCGCCGCGCTCGCCGAGGCGCTCGCCGCCATCGCCGACATTGTGGTGGTGGCGCCGGACAGCAACCGCTCGGGCGCGTCCAACTCGCTGTCGCTGGACCGGCCCCTGTCGGTGCAGCGGGCCGCCAACGGTTTCTATTTCGTCAACGGAACGCCGACCGACTGCGTCCACGTGGCGCTGACCGGCATGCTGATCGAGCGCCCGGACCTGGTGGTGTCGGGCATCAACAACGGCCCCAACATGGGCGACGACACCTTGTACTCGGGCACCGTGGCGGCCGCCACCGAGGCTTACCTGTTCGGTATCCCGGCGATCGCCTTTTCCCAGGCCGCCTACGGCTGGACCCATGTCGACGCGGCCGCCCGGCTGGCCCGGGACATCGTGCAGCGGCGCTTCGACGAGTTGCAAAAACCGTATCTGCTGAACGTCAACATCCCCAACCTGCCGTACGAGCAGCTCGGCAACGTGGTCGCCACGCGCCTGGGGCGGCGCCATGCGGCCGAGCCGGTGATCAAGGCGCTCGACCCGCGCGGGCGCGAAATTTTTTGGATCGGCCCGCCGGGCGCGACCCGCGACGCCGGCGAAGGCACCGACTTCCACGCGGTGGCGCAGGGGCGGGTGTCGATCACGCCGCTGCAAATCGACCTGACCCACAAAACCCAACTCGATGCATTGGCAAAAGGCTTGGCATGAGCGACAAACACCGAAATTTCCCGCTGTCCTTGTCGGCCGTGGTCGATAAATCGGTGAAGAAGAGCGGCGAGTTCGCGCCGGCCCGGGTGGCCACGCCGCAGACGGCGACGCAGAACGCGGCCCGGAGCGCGGCGCAAAGCGCGGCCCGCGGCACGCTCCAGCAGGCCGCCCAGGAAGCGCGGCCCGGCGCCTCGCCGTCGCGCGCCCACGGCTACGCGCTGGAGCGGGCGCAGTCGCAGGCGCCGGCGGCGCCGCCGCGGCAAAATCCGCTGGTGTCGGCGGCGGTGCGGCGCGCCATGGTGGCGCGGGTGG
Source organism: Janthinobacterium sp. CG3 (assembly GCF_000344615.1). GTDB lineage: Bacteria > Pseudomonadota > Gammaproteobacteria > Burkholderiales > Burkholderiaceae_D > Janthinobacterium. The sequence continues at coordinate 190,200 of NZ_KB467824.1, forward strand.
CCAAGCTGGGCGTCAAGGACGGCCAGGTGCTGGCGGCGATGGAAACGGTGCCGCGCCACCTGTTCATGGAGGAGGCGCTGGCCTCGCAAGCCTATATCGACGCCTCGCTGCCGATCGGCCACCACCAAACCATCTCCCAGCCCTATATCGTGGCGCGCATGATCGAGGTGATGCGCAACGGCGGCGCGCTGCAGCGGGTGCTGGAAATCGGCACCGGCTGCGGCTACCAGGCGGCGGTGCTGTCGCTGCTGGCCAAGGAGGTGTATTCGATCGAGCGCATCAAGCCCCTGCACGAGCTGGCCAAGAGCAATTTGCGGCCGCTGCGCGTGGCGAATCTGCGCTTGCACTACGGAGATGGTATGCTTGGCCTGCCGCAGGCGGCGCCGTTTGACGGCATCATCCTCGCCGCGGCCGGTCTGGAAGTGCCACAAGCCCTGCTGGAACAACTGACAATCGGCGGGCGCCTGGTGGCACCGGTGGGCGCCCGCTTGCAACATCTACAATTGATTACCCGCCTGGGCAAACAGGAATGGCGCAGCGATACACTGGAGGATTGCCATTTCGTGCCCTTGCGTCCCGGAATCGTATGATGCTTGCCGAGAGACAAAGCCGGACGGACAGAATTGACACACATTATGAGAATGACTAAAAAAAGCCACATTGCCGTACTGACTATTTCGCTGGGCCTGCTGAGCGCCTGCAGCTCGACTTCGAACCGCGCGCCGGTTGTCGACCGCACCTCGGTCGAGGCCACCAAGGGCATCGCCGACGACGGCAAGGACCGCGACCCGGCCCTGTACACCGTCAAGAAGGGCGACACGCTGATCCGCATCGCCCTCGAATACGGCCAGAACTACCGCGACCTGGTGGCCTGGAACAACCTGTCCAATCCGAACGACATCAAGGTAGACCAGGTGCTGCGCGTGCAGCCGCCGGAAGCCGGCTCGGGCGCCCAGACCGTGGCGGTGGCGATGCCGCCGGTCGAAGTGCGGCCGCCGCCGGCGCCGGCGCTGCCGAAGAAGAACGGGCCGCGCGGCGACAAGCGCGCCTACACCGACGCCGCGCTGGCCGAGTTGCAGCGCGTCGACGGCGCGCCCGCCGGCACCGCCGTGGCCGTGGCCGCCAGGCCCGAGCGCAACGCCGACCGCGAAACGGCGGCCGCCGCCAACGCCGCTCCGGTTGCGGCCGCGGCCGCCGCCTCGTCGAGCGCCGAAGACGACAAGCTGAGCTGGATGTGGCCGTCCGAAGGGCGCATCATCGCCAGCTTCGACGAGGGCAAGAACAAGGGCATCGACATCGCCGGCAGGGCCGGCCAGCAGGTGATGGCGGCCGGCTCCGGTAAAGTCATGTATGCCGGCAGCGGTATCCGCGGATATGGTAATCTCGTTATTGTGAAGCACAGTAATAGTTTGTTGTCGGCCTACGCGCACAACCGCAGCATCGTTGTGAAGGAAGGCCAGAGCGTGAACAAGGGTCAGATGATCGCCGAAATGGGCGACTCCGACGCCGACGGCGTCAAGCTGCATTTTGAAATCAGGCAGCAGGGCAAGCCGGTCGATCCTTCGAAATTCCTGCCTAACCGTTAGATACCGCAATGACACACATGCCGCCCGACCAGCTGGAAGACGATACGGCACCGGACCAGTTTCCGGAGGAGTCCATCGACGACATGGCGGTCGACTCCGGCGAGGCGGCGGACGAGGACGGCGCGGTCGAGGTCGGGGCGGCGCTGGAAAGCGTCGACGAATTGAAGAAGGTGCTGGCGGCCGAACTGTCGACCGACACCACCCAGCACTACCTGAACCAGATCGGCACGCGCGCGCTGCTCAGCGCGCCGCAGGAGGTGCACTACGCCACCCTGGCCAAGCAGGGCAATTTCGAGGCGCGCCAGACCATGATCGAACACAACCTGCGGCTGGTGGTGTCGATCGCCAAACACTACATCAACCGCGGCGTGGTCCTGCTCGACATGATCGAGGAGGGCAACATCGGCCTGATGCGGGCGATCGACAAGTTCGAGCCCGAGCGCGGCTTCCGCTTTTCCACCTACGCCACCTGGTGGATACGCCAGAGCATCGAGCGGGCCATCATGAACCAGGCGCGCACGGTGCGCCTGCCGGTGCACATGGTGCGCGAGCTGAACCAGATCCTGCGCGGCAAATACCACCTCGAAGCGCAACACCACAACGGCAAGGACGCCACCGCCGAGGACATTGCCCAGCTGGTCGGGCGCACGGTCGAGGAGGTGCAGGACATCCTGGCGCTGTCCGAGCACGCCACCTCGCTCGACGCGCCGCTCGACAACGACCCGCAGTCGTCGCTGATGGACATGCTGCCGGGCGACGCCGACGCCGGCCCCGACGCCCGCGCCGAGCACCGCGAAATGACGGTGCTGGTGCGCGACTGGCTGACCAAGCTGCCCGACAAGCAGCGCGTCGTCATCATGCGCCGCTTCGGGCTCGACAACGACGACCCGGCCACGCTGGAAACGCTGGCCGAGGAAATGGGCGTCACGCGCGAGCGGGTGCGGCAGATCCAGCAAGAGGCGCTGGTCAAGCTCAAGCGCGCGATGGCCGCCCGCGGCGTGGTGCGCGACTCGCTGCTATAAGCGCGCCGCCGCCCCGGGTCCAGGCCCTCGGGGTCCGACCTTCTCGCCCTGGCGCCGGCCCTTGCCCCTGGTTTAAAGCCCGCCCCCCCAAAGCCGCATCTGCTATCATACGCCCCGCTCGCGGCGTCCGCACACCCCATCCCATCCGCGCCTGGCCCACTTTTACATACTGATCGTTATGCAAGAAAATATCATCGAAATCGAATCGCTCGACATGGACGCCCGTGGCGTCGGCCATTTGGAAAACGAGGACGGCACCCCGGGCAAGGTGGTGTTTGTCGAAGGCGCGCTGCCGGGCGAGCGCGTGAGCTTCCTCACCTTCAAGAAAAAGAAAAGCTGGGAAGCGGCGCGCATGACCGCGCTGCACCGCGAATCGTCGATGCGGGTCAAGCCGAAGTGCGTGCACTACGAAATTTGCGGCGGCTGCTCGATGCAGCATCTGGAGCCGTCGGCCCAGGTCGCCATCAAGCAGCGCGTGCTGGAAGACAACCTGTGGCACATCGGCAAGGTGCGCGCCGAAACGGTGATGCGGCCGATGTACGGCCCGACCTGGGGCTACCGCTACCGCGCGCGCCTGTCGGTGCGCCACGTCAAGAAAAAAGACACCGTGCTGGTCGGCTTCCATGAAAAGAAATCGGCCTTCGTGGCCGACATGAGCAGCTGCGAAATCCTGCCGCCGCACGTGTCGGCGATGCTGCTGCCGCTGCGCGCGCTGATCGGCTCGCTGTCGATCTTCGAGCACATGCCGCAGATCGAACTGGCGGTCGGCGAGGAAACCACGGCGATGGTGCTGCGCATCATGGCGCCGCTGACGGCCGACGACGAAGCCAAGCTCAAGGCCTTCGCCGACGCCTGGGACGTGCAGTGGTGGTTGCAGGTCAAAGGGCCCGAAACGGCGGTGCCGTTCTATCCGCTGGACAAGGAACTGTATTACCTGCTGCCGGAATTCGGCGTCAAAATGCCGTTCAAGCCGGTCGACTTCACCCAGGTCAACCACCACATCAACCGCGTGCTGGTGGCCAAGGCGCTGCGCCTGCTGGCGGTGCGGCCGGAAGACCGCGTCGCCGATCTGTTTTGCGGCCTGGGCAACTTCACGCTGCCGCTGGCCACCCAGGGCAGCGAAGTCGTCGGTATCGAGGGCAGCACCACGCTGACCGAGCGCGCGCTGGCGAACGCCAAGGCCAACGGCCTGTCGGCCAAGACCTCGTTCTCGACGCGCAACCTGTTCGACGTCACGACCGAGGACTTGATCGCGTTGGGCAAGTTCGACCGCATGTTGATCGATCCGCCGCGCGACGGCGCGATGGCGGTGTGCCAGGCGCTGGCCGGCCTGCGCCAGAGCCGTCCCGACATGATGCCAAAGCGCATCGTCTACGTGTCGTGCAGCCCGTCGACGCTGGCGCGCGACGCCGGCATCCTGACGTTGGAGGCCGGTTATGTACTGAAGCAGGCGGGCGTGGTCAACATGTTCCCGCACACCTCGCACGTCGAATCGATGGCGGTGTTCGAGCTGGTTTAACGCCGGCAATGGCTGGCGGCCGGCCCGGCCGCCAGTCGCGATACCGGAGGAGGGCGCAAGGCCTTCCATACCACTTCAAATCCGCTGGAAATTGGTCTGGGTTTTGCTCCCCGGACAATTTTCATGCGCATAGGCTACCTTTGGCCGCGGCGCTCCCTTTTTCTCGATTCCCCGTTTGATTCCGCCTATGCCGGGTGTGCGCCGGCGCGTGCGCGCCGAAGCAATCCAGGCGCGGATTTCCTGCCGTTTATTGCAAACGCAGCATTGATTTTTCCTTAATACATGGTTGCCTCACAATTGGTATTACTGGTTTTGATGCCACTATAAAACCACTTGACCACCAGTTGTTTCCGCAACATGCTCGGCCTCGACAACGCATCGTCAACTACGGGAGCGCTTTCAGCCGGAAGAGTCGCGGAGTGGGGTTCCGCCAAACGACAGAGGAGACATCATGGAAAACTTTATAATAAGAAATAAGATCAGAAACATCGTACTGTGCCTTTCCAGCGGCGGCATTCTGGCCGCTTGCGGCGGCGGCACCGGCGGCAGTGACGCGCCGGCCACCCAAAGCAAATTATTTGCGGCGACAGTGACGTCTTGCGTGCTGTGGCAGGACGGCGGCACCTACACCGCCGGCACGGTGGTCAGCTATCTTGGGTCCAACTACACGGCGCTGGTAACGCAGACCGACCACGTTGGCGCCGGATGGAATCCGGCTGCGACGCCGAGCTTGTGGTCCGCCGGCGGCACCTGCGGCGACACGCCGACGCCGACGCCGACGCCGACGCCAACGCCAACGCCAACGCCAACGCCGACACCAACGCCGACACCAACGCCGACACCAACGCCGACGCCGACGCCAACCCCGGCGGCCTGTTTCGCCGCGTGGAGCGCGGACACAGCCTACGGCGGTGGCACGACGGTGACCTATGCGGGTGTGAATTACAAATCGAACTACTGGACCAAGGGCGACGTCCCGTCGACCAATAGCGGCGACGCCGGCACCGGCAAACCATGGACCAAGGTCAGCGACTGCGTGGTATCGCCAACCCCGACGCCGACGCCGACGCCGCCAACCCCGACGCCGACGCCGACTCCGCCAACACCCACGCCAACCCCGACGCCGCCCACACCGACGCCGACGCCAACGCCGGTCGCCGGCAGGGAAGTCGGTTCGTATTTCGCGCAATGGGGCGTCTACGGGCGCGACTATGAAGTGGCGAACGTCCACACTAGCGGCGTGGCCGACAAGCTGACGTTCATCAACTACGCCTTCGGCAACATCTACGCCAAAAACGGCGGCTACGAGTGCGGCATGATCACCAAGGCCGAGCCGGGCGCCACCAACCCGAACGCGCCGGACGCCGGCACGGGCGGGGATGCCGAGGCCGATTACATCCGTACGCCGAAGCGCACGGTCGACGGCCAGGTGATTCCTTGGGACGCTCCGCTGTCGGGCAACTTCTTGCAGTTGAGGAAACTGAAGGCGCTGCATCCGAAACTGAAGGTTATCATTTCGCTGGGCGGTTGGAGCTGGTCGAAAAACTTCTCGGCCGGATCGGCAACCGACGCCTTGCGCAAGCAAATGGTCAGTTCCTGCATCAATATCTATCTGAAAGGGAACTTGCCGGTGCAGGAAGGCCGTGGCGGCGTCGGCGCCGCCAAGGGCGTCTTCGACGGCATCGACATCGACTGGGAATACCCGGTCGCGGGCGGCCAGCCGTACAACGGCTACAACCCGGCCGACAAGCGCAACTTCACCTTGCTGATGGCCGAATTCCGCGCGCAACTCGACGCGCTGGGCACGGCCGACAACAAGCGCTACCTGTTGACGGCGGCGGTCGGGGCCGGCAAGGACAAGATCGACAACACCGAGCCGGCCCTGTACTCGCAATACATGGATTGGATCAACGTCATGACCTATGACTTCCATGGAGCCTGGGATAACACGACCAACTTCAACGCGCACCTGTACGCCGATCCGGCCGACGTGTCCGTTGGCGTGGCGCGTGAATACGTCGGCGACAAGGCGATCCAGTACATGATCGGCGCCGGCGTGCCGCGCAACAAACTGTTGCTGGGCATTCCGTTCTACGGTCGCGGTTGGACCGGCGTGCCGGCCGGCCCGAAAGGCGACGGCTTGTACCAGACCGGCACCGGCGGCGCACCCGGCGCCTATGAAACCGGCATCGAGGACTACAAGGTGCTGGTGGCCAAGGCCGGCACCCGCTACTACCATCCGCTCACCAAGCAGTTGTACCTGTACACCGGCGCCGGCGGGCAGTGGTGGAGCTATGACGATCCAACGGTTATCGCCACCAAGGTCCAGTACATCAAGGACCAGAACCTGCGCGGCGCCTTTTCGTGGGAGCTGGACGGCGACGCCAACGGCGTCCTTGCCACCGAGGTATGGAAAGCGCATTAATCCGTAGTGGCAGGTGAGGGCGGCGGACATGATCACCATGTCCGCCGCTTTTTCGTCATTGTAGGAAGGAGATAGAAATGGACCGTATGCGTGCCATAAACACCGCGCCGCCAACCGAGTTAAGCCACGAATGGCGGCGCTGGATTGCCGAGAACTTGATACTGGGCAGTCATCCCGCCAGCCTGATTCCGATCCTGGTGCAGGCCGGCATTGCCGAGCGCGACGCCGCCGCCGAGCTTGAGCAGGCGCTGCGCAGTCCGTACATCGAAGGCGCGGCCCGGTTGCGCAACCGGCTGGCCAAGCGCGACTGGGTGCTCGACATTTACCGCAAGCTGAACCGCCTGCGGGCGCCGCGCATCGAGCGCCGCCACCGCTTGTCGGCGGACCAGTTCCTGTCCGAGTATTACCGGGCGAATCAGCCCGTCATCATCACCGGCATGATGGATGACTGGCCGGCGATGCGGAAATGGAGTCTGGACTATTTCCGCGAAAATTTTGCCGGGCGCGACGTCGAAGTCCAATTCGGCCGCAACGCCGACGACAACTATGAAATGAACAGTGTCGCGCACAAACGCAAGATGCCCTTCGGCGACTACGTCGACCTGGTGCGCGACTGCGGCGGCGGCAACGATTTTTACATGACCGCCAACAACGACTCGTTGAACCGGCAGTCGCTGGCCGAGCTGTGGGCCGATATCGGCCAGCTGCCGGAGTACCTGAGCCAGGACGCCGGCCGGCGCGGCTTTTTGTGGCTGGGTCCGGCCGGCACCGTCACGCCGTTCCACCATGACTTGACGAATAACTTCATGGCCCAGGTGATGGGGCGCAAACGGCTGCGCATCATCCCGGCGTGCGAGGTGGCCAAGCTGTCGAACCAGCAGCACTGCTTCACGCAGCTGGACGGGCGCAAGCTCGACTTCCGCCGCTTCCCGGACGCGGCGCAGGCGCAAATGCTGGAGTGCGTGCTGGAGCGCGGCGAGATCCTGTTCCTGCCGGTGGGTTGCTGGCACTTCGTCGAGGGGCTGGAGACCTCGGCTACGGTGGCCTTTACCAACTTCCGTTGGGACAACGACTTCTACAGCAACTACCCCGCTAACCATGAGTTTTAAGTGTTGTTCGCCGCGTCTGCGACAAACTCGGACGAAAAAAAGCCGACCTCGAAGGTCGGCTTTTTGACGCCGCGTTGCCGCGTCGCTTAGTCGCGGCTACCGCCGCCAATGCCCAGCAGGGACAGCAGGCTGGTGAAGATGTTGTAGACGTCGAGGTAGATGCTCAGCGTGGCGGTGATGTAGTTGGTTTCGCCGCCGTTGATGATCTGCTGCACGTCATACAGGATGTAGGCCGAGAAGATGGCGATGGCCATGACCGAGATCACGATCGACAGCGCCGACATGCCCAGGAAGATGTTGGCAACCGACGCCAGCAGCAGAACGATGACGCCGGCGAACAGCCATTTTCCCATCGCCGAGAAGTCGCGCTTGGATACCGTGGCGATGCTGGCCATGACGGCCAGGATGCTGGCGGTGCCGCCGAAGGCGGTCATGATCAGCATGCCGCCGTTCGAGTAGCCCAGCGTGCGGGTCAGGATCGGCGTCAGCATCAGGCCCATGAAGAAGGTGAAGCCGAGCAGGAACGCCACGCCCAGGCCGGAGTCCTTGGTTTTTTGAATCGCGAAGATGAAGCCGAACGCGATCGCCATGAACAGCAGCATGCCCATGCCGCCGCCCAACATCGGCAGGTGCATTTGCACGCCGATGAAGGCGCCGAGCACGGTTGGGATCATCGACAGCGCCAGCAGCCAATAAGTATTGCGCAGTACGCGGTGGCGCACTTGCTGCATGCCTCCGGTCATGTCGTAGGTGCGTTGCATGTTTTGGGTCATAATGCCTCCGAGTTCGTTGGATCAGGTTACTACTTGTTCAAAGCATAGCACGGCTGCGGTTTTTCACAAAAATACTGGCTTAAGAATCAATTAAGCGCAGGCTTTGGCGGCGAAAACGCCCCTCCCGTGGGCCGATTCTGGGTTGCAGGGGGTGTTGTATGGTAAAATCGAAGGTTGATTGAGTTATCAATTTCTTGTTTTAAACCTTTCTTTTTATTGGAGTTTTTACACATGGCTATCGAACGCACCCTGTCGATCATCAAACCAGACGCAGTTGCAAAAAACGTCATCGGTCAAATCTACAGCCGTTTTGAAGGCGCTGGCCTGAAGATCGTCGCTGCCCGTATGGCCCAGCTGTCGCGCGAAGAAGCTGAAGGTTTCTACGCCGCTCACAAAGAGCGCGGCTTCTTCAAGGATCTGGTTGACTTCATGGTTTCCGGTCCCGTCATGATCCAGGCCCTGGAAGGCGAAAACGCCGTCCTGGCCCACCGCGACCTGATGGGCGCAACCGATCCTAAGAAAGCGGAAAAAGGCACGATCCGCGCCGATTTCGCTGAATCGATCGACGCTAACGCCGTGCACGGTTCCGACGCCGTCGACGCCGCCAAGGTTGAAATCGCTTACTTCTTCCCAGGCTTCGCAGCCTAAGTTGCACCCGTTACACTGATACACCCCCGTTCCCGCCGCGCCTTGCGCGCGGGAATGGATTTTTAGAATTGTTTTGAAAACGAATATGAACGCTACCCTCACCAACTTGCTGGATTTTGATCCCGCGCAACTTATCGCCTACTGCGCCGAGTTGGGGGAGAAGCCGTTCCGCGCCAAACAACTGCAGCGCTGGATCCACCAGTTCGGCGCCGCCGATTTCGATTCCATGACGGACCTGGCCAAGTCGCTGCGCGACAAGCTGGCCACCCGCGCCGAAGTGCGCGCGCCGGCCGTCATCAGCGACCACACCTCGCTGGACGGCACGCGCAAGTGGCTGGTCGACGTGGGTAACGGCAACGCGGTCGAAACCGTGTTCATCCCGGAGGAAAACCGCGGCACGCTGTGTATCTCGACCCAGGCCGGCTGCGCCGTCAACTGCCGTTTCTGTTCGACCGGCAAGCAGGGCTTCAACCGCAACCTGAGCGTCTCCGAGATCATCGGCCAGCTGTGGATGGCGGAATTCGAATTGCGCCGCACCAAGGGCATCGAACCCGGCCCGAAGGGCGAGCGCCAGATCACCAACGTGGTGATGATGGGCATGGGCGAGCCGCTGCTGAATTTCGAGCCGACCGTCACCGCCCTCAAGCTGATGCTCGACGATAACGCCTACGGCCTGTCGCGCCGCCGCGTCACCCTGTCGACCTCGGGCGTGGTACCGATGATGGACAAGCTGTCGCAGGAAGTGCCGGTGGCGCTGGCGGTGTCGCTGCACGCGTCGAACGACAAGCTGCGCGACAGCCTGATTCCGCTGAATAAAAAATATCCGCTGGCCGAACTGATGGCGGCGTGCAAACGCTACCTCGAATTCGCGCCGCGCGACTTCATCACCTTCGAATACTGCATGCTCGACGGCGTCAACGACACCGACGAGTGCGCCCGTGAACTGGTGGCGCTGGTGCAGGACCGCCAGTTCGGCGTGTCGTGCAAATTCAACTTGATTCCGTTCAACCCGTTTGCCGAGTCCGGCCTGCTGCGCTCGAAAAACCCGCGCATCAAGGCCTTCGCGCAGATCCTGATGGACGCCGGCATCGTCACCACCGTGCGCAAGACCCGCGGCGACGACATCGACGCCGCCTGCGGCCAGCTGGCCGGCGAGGTCAAGGACCGCACCCGCGTCCAGGAGCGCATGGAAAAAATGGCCGAATACCAGGAAAAATTCGGCGCCAACTTCGGCAAGATCGTGGAGATCCGTTCCTGATGAGGGGCTTCGCTCACCGCCGCACGCTGGCCCTGGCCGCCGCCTTCGCGGCCGCGCTGCTGGGCGGCTGCGCGGCGGGCGGTGGCGTCGGCCAGAGCGGCAAGGCCGAGCTGGCCACCAGCTCGGACCAGTCGGCCGAGCAAAAGCGCGCGGCGATCCGCCTGCAACTGGCGGCCGGCTACTACGAGCAGGGCCAGCTGGAAGTGGCGCTGGACGAGGTTAAGCAGGCCCTGCAGGCCGACCCCAACCTGGCCGACGGCTACGGCGTGCGCGCCCTGATCTACATGGGCATGGGCCAGAACGCGCTGGCCGAGGATAATTTCCTGCGCGCGCTGAAATTGGCGCCGCAGCAGGCCGACCTGAGCAATAATTACGGCTCCTTCCTGTGCCGCAACGGCCGCGCCGCCGAGGCGATGGCCTACTTCGACGCCGCGCTGAAGAACCCGGCCTACCAGTCGCCGGGCCAGGCCTACAACAACGCCGGCTCGTGCGGGCTGCAGCTCAAGGACAACGCCGGCGCCGAACGCTACTTGCTGCAGGCGCTGAAGAGCACGCCCGACCTGCCGGCGACCAACGTCAACCTGGCGCGGGTCTATTACGAACGGCGCGACTACGCGCGAGCCGGGTTGTTCATTTCCCGGTTGACGAAAATAGCGAAAATGGAGAGCCTGACGGCCGATGTGCTGTGGCTCGCGATCAAGGTGCAGCATCAGCTCGGTGATGCGGGTGCGGAAGCAAGCATGGCGACGCAATTGCGCCGCCATCATTCCGCCTCGCCCGAATATGCTGCTTATCAACGTGGGGCGTTTGATGAGTGAGACAGGGATACCAATGAATTCAGAGTGGGCAGAACAGCCGCAGTCCCAGGGCAACCTGGGGGCGCCCGGAGCGCAATTGAAGGCGCAGCGCGAAGCCATGGGTTGGACCGTCGAAAACGTGGCCGACCAGCTCAAGCTGGCGCCGCGCCAAGTGGTCGCGCTGGAAGAGGGCGACTTCGCTTCGCTGCCGAACCTGGCCGTGGTGCGCGGCTTCGTGCGCGCCTACGCCAAGGTGGTCAAGCTGGACCCGGTGCCGCTGGTGGCGATGATCGACGTCAATCCGACCCCCAGCGCCGAAGCGGCGCCGGCGCGACGCGAGATTTCCGCCTCGTTCTCCGAGGCGCGCTTCCCGTCGATGACGCAGCGTTCGTCGACCAAACCGACCGTGTGGATCGTCGCGGCGGTGGCCGCGGCGGTGGCCGCCGCGCTGCTGGCCTACAAGTTCGGCTATATCTCGCCGGCCATGTTCGCGCAGTCCGACAAGGCCGCCGCGCCGGTCGCCGCCAGCGCCCCCGCGCCGGTCGGCACCGCGCCGGTGGAAACCACCTTGATAAAACCGGGGCAGGAACTGGCGCCGCTGCAAACGACGTCGGTGCCGCTAATTTCGGTGCCCGGCCCGGCCAACCCGACGGCGCCCGCGCCGGCCTCCGCCGGCACGCCGACGCCGGCCGTCGACGCCGCCGCCCCGGCCGCCACCGCCAACGCGCTGGTGCTGACCGTGGCGCAGGATTCCTGGGTCGACATCCGCCGCGCCAGCGGTGGCGCGCCGCTGATTTCGCGCATCGTCAAGGCGGGCGGCACGGAAACATTCAACATCACCGAGCCGGTGCAACTGGTGGTCGGCAAGCCGGCCGGCGTCGAGGCCAAGCTGCGCGGCGCCAAGCTGGAACTGACGCCGGTGCCGGGTGGTACCACTTCACGTTTAAACATTCAATAATATGTCCTCCTCGAATACAGCCATCGGATCGGGCCCGTCGGGCCGGCGCGACAGCCGCAGCGTCTTGATCGCGCACGGCCAGCGCCGCATTGTCGTCGGCGGCGGCGCCCCCGTGGTGGTGCAGTCGATGACCAACACCGACACCGCCGACGCCGTCGGCACGGCCATCCAGATCAAGGAGCTGGCCCGCGCCGGCTCGGAGCTGGTGCGCCTGACGGTGGACCGGCCCGAGGCCGCCGCCGCTGTGCCGTATATCCGCGAGCAGTTGGATAAAATGGGCATCGACGTGCCGCTGGTGGGCGACTTCCATTACAACGGCCACACGCTGTTGAACGACTACCCGGACTGCGCGCGCGCGCTGTCGAAGTACCGCATCAACCCCGGCAACGTCGGCAAGGGCGCCAAGCGCGACACCCAGTTCGCCCAGATGATCGAGGCCGCCTGCAAGTACGGCAAGCCGGTGCGCATCGGCGTCAACTGGGGCAGCCTGGACCAGGCCTTGCTGGCCCGCATCATGGACCAGAACGCCATGCGCGCCGACCCCTGGACCGCGCAGGCGGTGATGTACGAGGCGCTGGTAACGTCGGCGGTGGAGAACGCCGTCCGCGCCGAGGAGCTGGGCCTGGCACGCGACCAGATCATCCTGTCGTGCAAGGTGTCGGGCGTGCAAGACCTGATCGCCGTGTACCGCGAGTTGGCGCGCCGCTGCGACTACCCGCTGCACCTGGGCCTGACCGAGGCCGGCATGGGCAGCAAGGGCATCGTCGCCTCGACGGCGGCGCTGTCGGTGCTGCTGCAAGAGGGCATCGGCGACACCATCCGCATTTCGCTGACGCCCGAGCCGGGCGGCGACCGCTGCAAGGAAGTCGTGGTGGCGCAGGAGATCCTGCAAACCATGGGCCTGCGCAAGTTCGCGCCGATGGTGATCGCCTGCCCGGGTTGCGGGCGCACCACCTCGACCACCTTCCAGGAGCTGGCCGACAACATCCAGACCTATCTGCGCGAGCAGATGCCGGAATGGAAGAAGCTGTATCCGGGCGTGGAAGCGATGAACGTCGCCGTGATGGGCTGCATCGTCAACGGCCCGGGCGAGTCGAAGCACGCCAACATCGGCATCAGCCTGCCGGGCACCGGCGAGTCGCCGGCCGCGCCGGTGTTCGTCGACGGCCAGAAAAGCGTGACCCTGCGCGGCGAGCGCATCGTCGAGGAATTCCAGGACATCGTGCTGGCGTACGTGAAGAGCCACTACGGAAAATAAACGCATCATGGCGCCGCGTGCGCCGGCTTCAACGTAGGTCGGGTTAGCCGAAGGCGCAACCCGACACACGCGGCCCCACCGAACCACGGAATAGAAGAACACTATGTCAGAAAATAAAAAAGCAGAGAAAATCACCGGCGTCAAAGGCATGAACGACGTCTTGCCGGCCGACGCGCCGCTGTGGGAATTGTTCGAGAACACCGCCCAGTCGATCATGCAAAGCTACGGCTTCCAGCAGATCCGCACGCCGATCGTCGAAGAGACCAAGCTGTTCGCGCGCGCCATCGGCGCCGTCACCGACATCGTCGAAAAGGAAATGTACTCGTTTACCGATTCGATGAACGGCGACAACCTGACCTTGCGCCCCGAAGGCACCGCCGGCGTGGTGCGCGCCGTGGTCGAGCACAATCTGGTCTACGAAGGCCCGAAACGGCTGTGGTACAAGGGCCAGATGTTCCGCCACGAGCGCCCGCAAAAGGGCCGCTACCGCCAGTTCTACCAGTTCGGCGCGGAGGCGGTCGGCTTCACCGGCCCCGACATCGACGCCGAAATGATCATGCTGTGCCGCCGCCTGTGGGACGACCTGGGCCTGGAAAACATCCGTCTCGAACTGAACTCGATCGGCGACGCCGGCGAGCGCCTGCGCCACCGCGCCGACCTGATCGCCTACCTCGAAGGCCACGTGGACGTGCTCGACGAGGAGGCCAAGCGCCGCCTGCACAGCAATCCGCTGCGCATCCTCGACACCAAGAACCCGGCCATGCAGGAATTGGTCAACGCCGCGCCGAAGCTGCTCGACTACCTGGGCGCCGAATCGCTGGCCCACTTCGACGGCGTGCAGAAGATCTTGAACCACAACAACGTGCCGTTCACCATCAACCCGCGCCTGGTGCGCGGCCTGGACTACTACAACCGCACCGTGTTCGAATGGGTCAGCGACGCGCTCGGCTCGCAAGGCACCGTCTGCGCCGGCGGCCGCTACGACGGCATGGTGGAAATGTTCGGCGGCAAACCGACGCCGGCGGTCGGCTTCGCGATGGGCATCGAACGCCTGGTGCTGCTGATGAAAGCGGCCGGCGAACCGGAGCTGCCGGGCCAGTGCGACGTGTATATGGTGCACCAGGGCGAGGGCGCGCAACTGCAGGCTTTCGTGCTGGCCGAACGGATTCGCGATGCCGGCCTCGACGTTGTGCTACATTGCGCAGCTAGCAACGGCGGCGGCAGCTTCAAGACGCAGATGAAAAAAGCCGACGCCAGCGGCGCCGCCTTCGCCGTCATCCTCGGCGAAGACGAGGTGACGCAGCACGTGGCCAACGTCAAGGCGCTGCGCGCCTCCGACGAGGGTCAGCAGCAGAGCACGGTGCCGTTCGACCAGGTGGTCGACTTCCTGGTGGACCAGATCACCGGTTGCACCGACCCGAGCCACGACCACGGCCACACCCATTTTCACCATTGATGTCTGAAATACGTTTTTTTCGCGCATTTTTTCGCTAACCATTACAACCGATACTCATGGCATACGACCTCGAAGAACAAGAACAATTAGCTTCGCTTAAAGCGTGGTGGAACCAGTACGGCAACCTGACATCGTGGGTGCTGATCGTCGCCATGGGCTCGTACAGCGCCTGGACCGGCTGGAACTACTACCAGCGCAGCCAGTCCACCCAGGCTTCGCAGCTGTACGACGAAGTGCAGAACGCCGTCACCGCCAAGGACAACGCCAAGGTGCAGCGCGCCGCCGGCGACATGGAAAGCCGCTTCGGCCGCACCGCCTATGCGCAGATGAGCGCCCTGGCCGCGGCCAAGAGCGCCTACGAGGCGAAGGACTTGAAAGCGGCCAAGGCCCAGTTGCAATGGGTCGCCGAGCACGGCAACGAGGAATTCAAGGCGGTCGCGGCACTGCGCCTGGCCGGCGTGCTGCTCGACGAGAAAGCCTACGACGAGGCGCTGAAGGCGCTGGCGGGCGAACTGCCGGCGCAGTTCGCCGGCGCCGTGGCCGACCGCAAGGGCGACATCCTGGTGGCGCAGAACAAGCTGGTCGAGGCGCGCGCCGCCTACCTGGCCGCGCTGGCCGCGACCGACAAGAAGAACCCGGGCCGCCAGTTGATCGAAGTCAAGCTCGAAGCCATCGGCGGCAGCGTGCCAGAGACCAAGGCGGCCGCTTAAGCGGCTGCGATACGGCCCGCGGCTGCGGCCGGCGGGTTGCGTGGCCCCGCCGCGGCGGGGCGTGCATTCATAGTAGAGATCAAGGTTAAACTTATGCGTATCACCGAAAAGCTGGTTGGTCTGGGTCTGCTGGTTCTGGTGGCGGGCTGTTCCTCATTGAATCCGTTCGCCTCGAAACAGACGAAAAACCTGCCGGCCAAGCTGGTCGAGTTAAAATCGAGCATTGCCGTGCGCAACGTTTGGAAGCAGTCGATCGGCAAGGCCGGCGCGTATTCGTTCACGCCGGCGCTGGCCGGCGGCAGCCTGTACGTGGCCGCCAAGGACGGCGCCGTGGCGCGCCTGGACGCGGGCAGCGGACGCGAAGTGTGGCGCATCAAGGCCGGCGGCGAGCTAACCGCCGGCGTCGGCAGCGACGGCGCGGTGGTGGTGGTCGGCGGCGCCAAGGGCGTGGTACTGGCCTTCGACGCCGATGGCAAGCAGTTGTGGAAGCAGCAGGCGTCGAGCGAAATCCTGTCGGCCCCGGTGGTCGGCCAGGACGTCGTGGTGGTGCGCAGCGTCGACAACCGCATCGTCGCCTTCGACGCCAAGACCGGCGCCAAGAAATGGACCGTGCAGCGCACCACGCCGTCGCTGACCCTGCGCAACGCGCCGGGCATGGTGATCGGCGGCGACAACGTCTACGTGGCCCAGCCCGGCGGCAAACTGCTGGCGCTGACCCTGGCCGCCGGCGTGCCGCGCTGGGAGGCGGTGGTCGGCGAGCCGCGCGGCGCCACCGAGCTGGAACGCGTCACCGACATCGCCGGCACGCCGGTGCTGTTCGACAAGGACGTTTGCGCGGTCTCGTACCAGGGCCGGGTCGCTTGCTTCGACGCCGCCACCGGCGTGCCGCGCTGGACCAAGGAACTCTCGTCCGACGTCGGCGTGGCCGTCGACCAGCGTTTTGTTTTCACCGCCGACGAGAAGGGCGCGCTCGCCGCGTTCAGTCGCGAAGGCGGCCAGAGCGCGTGGAAGAACGACGCGCTGGCCTACCGCCGCCTGTCGACCCCCTTGTCTTACGGTCGCGCGGTCGCGGTCGGCGATTTTGAAGGTTACATCCACTTCCTGTCACGGGAAGATGGCGCAGTAATAGGTCGCGTCAGCACCGACGGCAGCCCGGTTATCTCGGTTCCCGTCGTCGCAGGCACGAATTTGATTTTTCAAACCCAATCAGGGACAGTGACCGCTCTCGCGGTCGAGTAATACAAATGAAGCCGGTAATAGCACTAGTAGGTCGACCCAATGTTGGGAAATCGACTTTATTCAATCGTCTGACCCGCTCGCGCGACGCGCTGGTGGCCGACCTCCCTGGGTTGACGCGCGATCGTCACTATGGCGAAGGTCGGGTAGGCGAACGTCCCTTCCTGGTCATCGACACGGGCGGTTTCGAGCCCGTCGCCAAGGAAGGCATCATGCACCAGATGGCGCTGCAGACCAAGCAGGCCGTGGCCGAGGCCGACATCGTGATCTTCATCGTCGACGGCCGCCAGGGCCTGACGCCGCACGACAAGACCATCACCGACTTCCTGCGCAAGAGCGGCCGGCCGGTGATCCTGGTCGTCAACAAGGCCGAGGGCATGCGCTACACCGCCGTGGTGTCGGAGTTCTACGAGCTGGGCATGGGCGATCCGATCGCCATCTCCTCGGCCCACGGCGACGGCGTCACCGACATGATCGAAGAGGCGCTCAACACCGCCTTCTCGCTGCGTCCGCAAGAGGCTGAAGAGCTCGACCCGGTCGCCCGCGGCATCAAGATCGCCATCGTCGGCCGGCCCAACGTCGGCAAGTCGACGCTGGTCAACACCCTGCTGGGCGAAGAGCGCGTGATCGCCTTCGACATGCCGGGCACGACCCGCGACGCGATCGAGATCCCGTTCGAGCGCGACGGCCAGCAATACACGCTGATCGACACCGCCGGCATCCGCCGCCGCGGCAAGGTGTTCGAGGCGATCGAGAAATTCTCGGTCATCAAGACGCTGCAGTCGATCTCGGAAGCCAACGTGGTGGTGCTGCTGCTCGACGCGCAGCAGGACATCTCGGAGCAGGACGCGCACATCGCCGGCTTCGTGCTGGAAACCGGCCGCGCGCTGGTGGTGGCCGTCAACAAGTGGGACGGCCTGCAGTCGGACCAGCGCGACGAGATCAAGATCGACATCGACCGCAAGCTCGACTTCCTGTCCTTCGCCCAGACCCATTTCATCTCGGCGCTGAAGGGCTCCGGCATCGCCCCGCTGATGAAGTCGCTCAACGCGGCCTACGCGGCCGCCATGTGCGACCTGTCGACGCCGAAGCTGACGCGCGCCTTGATCGAGGCGGTCGAGAAGCAGGAACCGCGGCGCAAGGGTTCGATCCGTCCGAAGCTGCGTTACGCGCACCAGGGCGGCATGAACCCGCCGATCATTGTTATCCACGGCAACGCCCTGGACGCCGTCGGCGATCCGTACAAGCGTTACCTGGAGAAGCATTTCCGCGACACCTTCTCGCTGGTCGGCACGCCGCTGCGCATCGAGCTGCGCACCGGCAAGAACCCGTTCAATAAAACACAGAAATAGTCGCCGCCTGTGCGACGGACGGCGCCAAAACAGGTTACAGTAGCCAATAAGCATCATTCTCTTTGCGGAGAATGATGCATTGGCACTTGAAATCGGGCGAGTCGTCTCCAATTCTTAATTACAACAACATCACGGAGCTGTTATGAGCAACAAAGGGCAACTGTTACAAGACCCATTCCTCAATGCATTACGCAAAGAGCATGTTCCTGTTTCTATCTACCTGGTCAACGGCATTAAACTGCAGGGCCATATTGAATCATTCGATCAATACGTCGTCTTGCTGCGCAATACGGTCACGCAAATGGTGTACAAGCACGCCATTTCGACCGTGGTGCCGGCGCGCGCCGTCAATCTCAATATTGAAACCGAAGCGGAATAAGGCCTTGGGCCAAACTTTCCCCACCACCTGCCAGAATGCCGTATGCGCGCAGCCTTAGTCGGAGTTGACTTCGGTCACGGTGATTTCACCGCCAGCGTCGAGGAATTGATGCTGCTGTCGCGTTCGGCCGGCGCGGACCCGATCACGACCATCACGGCCAAGCGGTCGAGCCCGGATTCGGCGTATTTCGTCGGCAGCGGCAAGGCCGGCGAGATCGCCGACGCGGTGGTCAATGACGGGCTTGAAATCGTCATTTTCAACCACGCGCTGTCGCCGGCCCAGCAGCGCAACCTGGAAAAGCGCCTGAACATCCGGGTGCTCGACCGCACCAGCCTGATCCTCGACATCTTCGCCCAACGCGCCAAAAGCCACGAAGGCAAGCTGCAGGTCGAGCTGGCCCAGTTGCAGCATCTGGCCACCCGCCTGATCCGCGGCTGGACCCATCTGGAACGCCAGAAGGGCGGTATCGGCCTGCGCGGTCCCGGCGAAACCCAGCTCGAGACCGACCGCCGCCTGATCGGCGACCGCGTCAAGGCGCTGCGCGCGCGTCTGGAGAAGTTGCACAAGCAGCGCGAAACCCAGCGCCGCGCGCGCGGGCGCAGCCACACCTTCTCGGTGTCGCTGGTCGGCTACACCAACGCCGGCAAGTCGACGCTGTTCAACGCCGTCACCAAGGCCGGCGTGTACGTCGCCGACCAGCTGTTCGCCACGCTCGACACCACCTCGCGCCGGGTTTACCTGGGGCAGGACGTCGGCAACGTGGTGATCTCGGACACGGTCGGCTTCGTGCGCGAACTGCCGCACCAACTGGTGGCGGCCTTCCGCGCCACGCTCGAAGAGACCATCCACGCCGACCTGCTGCTGCACGTCGTCGACGCGGCCTCGCCGGTGCGCATGGAGCAGATCGAACAGGTCAACCTGGTCTTGAAAGAGATCGGCGCCGACCACATTCCGCAGATACTGGTGTGGAACAAAATCGACGCCGCCGGCCTCGAACCGGCGGTCGAGCGCGACGAGGACGGCAAGCTGCACCGCGTCTTCATCAGCGCGCAGAAGGGCATCGGCCTCGATTTGCTGCGCGCGGCGATCGTCGAGTCGGCCAAGGACGCGCCCGGTTCGGCCCACCTGTACCAGCAGCCGGACGACGAGCCGGCGCAGTACCGGGGCGCGGACGAAGCGCCGGACGACGCGCAGGGCGACGCCAGTTCGGACCAGGCCTGCGAGGCTGATCCGACAGATAGTAATCCAACCAACATCCATGCCGGAACACGATAGTATGCTTGTCTCCCTAAAGAAAAAAATCGGCTTGAAGCTGTCCCTGAACGATCCTCGCTGGGGTAATCGGAAGGACGACGCCAACAAAGCCCAAGAGGGCAAAAAGCCCGGCGAAGGTCCGCCGGACCTGGACCAGTTGTGGCGCGACTTCACCAACCGCCTGAACACCTTTTTCGGCCAGAAGAACCGGCCCGACGGCGGCGGCAACAACGGTGGCGGTGGCGGCATGCTGCCCGACATGAAGGGGGCCGGCATCACCGTCGGCGTGGCCGCTTCGGTGGCGGCGCTGATCTGGCTCGCCAGCGGCGCCTTTATCGTGCAGGAGGGCCAGACCGGCGTGGTGCTGACGTTCGGCAAATACAGCCATTCGACGCCGGCCGGTTTCAACTGGCGCTGGCCGTACCCGTTTCAAAGCGACGAGACCGTCAACGTGTCGCAGGTGCGCACCGTCGAGGTGGGCTACCGCAAGTCGGTGCGCGACAAGCAGGCCAAGGAATCGCTGATGCTGACCGACGATGAAAACATCATCGACATCCAGTTCGCGGTGCAATACAAGCTCAAGGACCCGGTCGCCTGGTTGTTCAACAACCGCGAACAGGAAGAGACCCTGCGCCAGGTCGCCGAGACCTCGATCCGCGAGATCGTCGGGCGCAGCAAGATGGACTTCGTGCTCTACGAGGGCCGCGAAAAAGTCGCCTTCGACACCCAGCAACTGATGCAGCACATCCTCGACCGCTACGCCGTCGGCGCCGTCGTCACCAACGTGACGATGCAGGCGGTGCAACCGCCCGAGCAGGTGCAAACCGCGTTCGACGACGCCGTCAAGGCGGGCCAGGACCGCGAGCGCCAGAAAAACGAGGGCCAGGCCTACGCCAACCAGGTGGTGCCGGTGGCGCGCGGTAACGCCTTCCGCCTGCTGCAGGAAGCCGAAGCCTACCGCTCCATGGTCACGCAAAACGCCATCGGTAACGCCTCGCGCTTCCAGCAGGTGCTGGCCGAGTACCAGAAGGCGCCCGGCGTGACGCGCGACCGCATGTACCTGGAGACGATGCAGCAAATCTTCTCCAGCGCCAGCAAGGTCATGGTCGACGCGAAAAGCGGCAGCAACCTGCTGTACCTGCCGCTCGACAAGCTGATCGCCCAAAGCGCCGCCCAGGACGCCAGCGCAGCGGCGGCCAAGGCCGCGGCGACGCCGCAGGCCAGCACCGCGCTGCCGCCGGAATTGATACAAACAGTGGAAGGGTCGCGCCGCGACAGCCGTTCCCGGGAATCGTCGCGTGATCGGGAGAGCCGCTAATGAATCGCATCGTCACAGCCTTGGTCGCGGGCTTTATCGCGCTGATGCTCCTGTCGTCGACCGTCTTCATCGTCGATCAGCGTAAATACGCCATCGTGTTCGCGCTGGGCGAGGTCAAGCAGGTTATCAAGGAGCCGGGTCTGCACTTCAAACTGCCGCCGCCGTTCCAGAACGTGCTGTTCCTCGACAAGCGCATCATGACCATCGAATCGCCGGAGGCGGACCGCTTCATCACGGCCGAGAAGATGAACATCCTGGTCGACGCCTTCGTCAAATGGCGCATCGTCGAGCCGAAACTGTACTTCGTCAGCTTCGGCGGCGACGAGGGCAGGGCGCGCGACCGCATGTCGCAAATCGTCAAGGCGTCGCTGAACGACGAAATCACCAAGCGCACGGTGCGCGAAGTCATTTCCGGCCAGCGCGGCAAGGTCATGGACGCTATCCTCGCCAAGGTCGTCGCCGAATCGAAACTGATCGGCATTGAAATCATCGACGTGCGCCTGAAACGCGTCGACTACGTCGAGCAGATCAACAACTCGGTGTACGAGCGGATGAAATCGGAACGCGTGCGGGTCGCCAACGAACTGCGCTCGACCGGTTCGGCCGACTCCGAGAAGATCCGCGCCGACGCCGACAAGCAGCGCACCGTGATCCTGGCCGAAGCCTACCGCGAGGCGGAGAAAATCCGCGGCGAGGGCGACGCCAAGGCTTCGCTGACCTACTCCGAGGCGTTCGGCAAGAACCCCGAGTTCTACAAGTTCTACCGCAGCTTGGAAGCCTACCGCGCGACGTTCAAGAGCCACAGCGACGTCATGGTGGTGGACGCCAACTCGGACTTCTTCAAATACTTCAAAGGGTCCGGCGCGTCCGGCCCGGCGGCGCCGGCGAAGAAGTAAGCGGCAGTCCCAGCGCGGACCGGGGCCGGTCCTTGCATCCCAACATTCTTCAGGGAATGCTGGCGTGCAAGGCCCGGCCCCGGTCTTTTTAACGCCTTTCGACGGCGTTTCGAGCTGTATAGACATCGTTGCCGGCCGGGCTGTAGGCGGATTTTCTGGTCGCCGCGAGCGAACTTATCCCTGTTGCCACACATTTTCGCGTAAAATATCAGGTTCGGCCTTCTGCTGCGTGCGCGTTTCTCCGTCGCGCAGAAAGCATTTTTCAACTTTCTTCCGTATCTTGTCCCCTCATGCCGAATTGGCTTTTGCCCGAAAATATCGCCGATGTATTGCCGTCGGAAGCGCGCAAGATTGAAGAGTTGCGTCGGCTCATGCTCGATAATTTCCGTCTGTACGGATATGAACTCGTCATGCCGCCGCTGCTGGAGTATCTGGAGTCGCTGCTGACAGGCGCCGGCGCGGATACCGATCTGCGCACCTTTAAACTGGTCGACCAGCTGTCCGGGCGCATGCTCGGCCTGCGCGCCGACATGACGATCCAGGTCGCCCGCATCGACGCCCACCTGCTGAACCGGGCTTCGGTGACGCGCCTGTGCTACGCCGGCAGTGTGCTGCACACGCGCCCGTCCGGCCTGCACGCGACGCGCGAGCCGCTGCAGATCGGCGCCGAGATCTACGGCCACGCCGGCCTCGAAGCGGACGCCGAGATCCAGGAACTGGCGCTGGCGTCGCTGGCCCTGGCCGGCTTTAGCGAAGTGCGGCTGGACCTGTCGCACGTCGGCGTGCTGCGCGCCATCATCGCCGACGACGCCGCCGCCCTCAAGGACGAGGCGGCGCTGTACACGCTGCTGCGCGCGAAAGACGCGCCGGGCCTGGGCGCGCTGACGGCGAACTACCTGCCGGTCACCCGCGCGGCCCTGCTGGCCTTGCCCGGCCTGTACGGCGACATCGACGTGCTGGCCAGGGCGCGCGACGTGCTGCCGCCGCTGCCCGGCATCGGCAAGGCGCTGGCCGAGTTGGCGGCGCTGGCCGGATCGGCCATCGGCCGCGCCGAAGTGGCGATCGACCTGGCCGACCTGCGCGGCTACCAATATGAAAGCGGCGCCATGTTCGCGCTGTACGTGCCGGGCTTGCCGAACGCGGTGGCGCGCGGCGGCCGTTACGACCACGTCGGCGAAGCGTTCGGCCGGGCCCGTCCCGCCACCGGCTTTTCGCTCGACCTGCGCGAACTGGCGCGGCTGCTGCCGACCGCGGAGCGCAAGCATTCGATTCGCGCGCCGTGGGGCAACGCCCCCGAATTGAGGGAAAAAATCGCCGAGCTGCGCAAAGCCGGCGAGGTGGTGATCCAGAGCATGCCTGGTCACAGCAATGAACAAGACGAGTTCGAGTGCGATCGCGCGCTGGTCCTTGACGATAATGGTAGTAACTGGATTCTTAAAAACTTAGGTTAAGTATGTCAAAGAAAATTATGGCAAAGAACGTTGTGGTTATCGGCACCCAATGGGGCGATGAAGGTAAGGGCAAGATTGTTGACTGGTTGACCGATCACGCCCAGGGCGTGGTGCGCTTCCAGGGCGGCCACAACGCCGGCCACACGCTGGTCATCGGCGGCGTCAAAACCGCCTTGCAACTGATCCCGTCGGGCATCATGCGCCCGGGCGTGGCCTGCTACATCGGCAACGGCGTGGTGGTGTCGGTGCCGGACGTGCTGCGCGAAATCGACAAGCTGCAAGCCGTTGGCGTTGAAGTCGCCTCGCGCCTGAAGATCTCGGAAGCGTCGCCGGTTATCCTGCCGTACCACTCGGCTCTGGACGCGGCGCGCGAAGCGGCCCGCGGCGCCGCCAAGATCGGCACCACCGGCAAGGGCATCGGCCCGGCCTACGAAGACAAAGTGGCACGCCGCGCGATCCGCATCGCCGACCTGCTCAACGAAAGCCGCTTCGCCGAGAAACTGGCCGAGAACCTCGACTACCATAACTTCGTGCTGGAAAACTACCTGAAGGCGCCGAAAGTCGACTACCAGAAGACCCTGGACGACGCGCTGGCCTACGTGCCGCGCCTGCGCCCCATGGTCGCCGACGTCTCCAGCGCGCTGTACGCCGCGCACAAGGCCGGCGCCAACCTGCTGTTCGAAGGCGCGCAGGGCAGCTTGCTCGACGTCGACCACGGCACCTACCCGTACGTCACCTCGTCGAACTGCGTGGCCGGCAACGCCGCCGCCGGTTCGGGCGTCGGTCCGAACATGCTGCACTACATCCTGGGCATCACCAAGGCCTACACGACGCGCGTCGGCTCCGGCCCGTTCCCGTCCGAGCTGAGCACGGACGACGGCGTCGGCCACCACCTGTCGGCGGTCGGCCACGAGTTCGGCACCGTCACCGGCCGCGCCCGCCGCTGCGGCTGGTTCGACGCCGCGCTGCTGCGCCGCTCGGTGCAGATCAACGGCGTGTCGGGCATGTGCCTGACCAAGCTGGACGTACTGGACGGCCTGGAAACGCTGAAGCTGTGCACCGGCTACATGCTCGACGGGCGCAACGTCGACATCTTCCCGGTTGGCGCCGAAGACGCCGCCCGCTGCGTGCCGATCTACGAAGAAATGCCGGGCTGGAAAGACAGCACCGTCGGCGCGAAATCGCTGGCCGCGCTGCCTGCCGCCGCACGCGCCTACATCAAGCGCATCGAAGAACTGGTCGGCGTGCCGATCGACATGGTCTCGACCGGCCCGGATCGCGAAGAAACGATCGTGCTGCGTCACCCATTCGAATAATAAAAGTAGACGGAAAAGTATTATGACGACTCCACAAACGAACGAAAAACACCTCTGGGTGTCCTGGGACGAATACCACCGCCTGATCGAGCGCCTGGCGCTCAAAGTATACGAATCGGGTTGGAAATTCGACCAGGTGCTGTGCCTGGCGCGCGGCGGCGTGCGTCCGGGCGACGTGTTTTCGCGCATCTTCGACGTGCCGCTGGCGATCCTGTCGACCAGCTCGTACCGCGAAGAAGCGGGCACCGTGCGCGGCGACCTCGACATCGCCAAATACATGACGATGACCAAGGGACCGCTGGCCGGCCGCATCCTGCTGGTTGACGACCTGGTCGACTCCGGCGTGACGCTGGAAAAAGTCACCAAGCACCTGGAGACGAACTTCTCCGGCGTCACCGAAGTGCGTTCGGCCGTCATCTGGACCAAGGGTTGCTCGTCGATCCGTCCTGACTACTGCATGGAAGACCTGCCGCACAATCCGTGGATACACCAGCCGTTCGAAGACTACGACGGCCTGCGTCCGCACCAGTTGGCGGCGTGGCTGAAGAAAGACGACACGGCCGCGTAATCGACCGGGTTAGATGACAATGGCGGGTGAGCTTAACGGTTCACCCGCCATTTTTTATGGGCGCAACAACGCTAGGCTCCCGCACCGGCGTCGGCGCCGTGATTCCGCCGACTTCCCATGCGTGCGCCCTGGCCGTCGTGGCACGCTTGATCAGTTTCTCCGTGCAGACGAATAGATAGGCGCTTCCAGCCGGCCCGCCGGGCGCCTGCAATGGCCGCCCGAGCGTGATATGCTTGCCCTTCAAATAAGCTTTCGACACCCGCTATGACGACTCTGAAAACCGCGCGGCTCACGCTTGAGCCGGTCACCGAGCAGCACTACGCTGGGCTGCGCCAATTGAACACCGATCCCGCCGTCATGCGTTTCCTCAACGGCGGCCTGCCCGAAACCGAGGAGGCGACGCGGGCGATGATCGCGCGCGTCATGGCGGCGTGGGCGGCGTGGGGTTACTCGTGGTGGGCGCTGATCGCCGACGACACCGGCGAACTGATCGGCGCGGCCTGCCTGCAGCACCTCGACCGCGACGCCAGCAAGCCGCGCGAGATCGGCTGGCGGCTGGGCCGGAACTGCTGGGGCAAGGGCTATGCCACCGAGGCGGCGCGGGCGATTGTCGAATTCGCCTTCGAGGTGGTCGGCGCGGACGTGCTGTACGCCGTCGCGAACCCGGACAATGCCGCCTCGATCAAGGTGATGGAGCGGCTCGGCATGCGCTACGTCGGCATCGAAACTTTTTACGACCAGCCGTGCGCGACCTACCGCCTCGACCGGCCCGCCTGAAACGGTCCAGCCGGCCCCGCTGCGCCGGTCACTTGAGGTAGCCGGAGTCCTTCATTTGCCGCAACACCAGCGCCTGCGCGGCGGCGAGCGCTTGCCTGACGCTTTGCCGGCCGCTCAGCGTGGCCGCCACCTCCTGTCCGACCTGGTCGCCGATGGCTGGAAACTCGGGGATGCTGACATACTGCATCTCGCGGTACAGTCCCGGTTTCACGCCGGCGTCGCGCTGGTCGGCGCTTTCGATCGCGCCCAGCACGAACTGGGCGAACGGCGCCGCTTTCAAGTAATTCTCGTTCTGGTAGGTCGACTTGCGCGTGCCGGGCGGAATCGCCGCCCAGCCGTGGTATTTGGCCACCATGCCGATATAGTTTTTCGATGTGGCCCAGGCGATGAACTGCGCCGCCTCGGCCTTGTGCAACGAGGAGTTGGGCACCGCCAGGGCCCAGCTCCACAGCCACGCGCCGCCTTTTCTACCGGGCGCGCCCGGCGCCGCCACGTAGCCCAGTTGCGAGGCGACGTTCGAGCGTAGCGGGTTCGACAACACGCTGGCGGCCACGGTGGCGTCGATCCAGATGCCGCAGTGGCCGTCCGAGAACAGTCTCAGGTTTTCCTTGAAGCTGTTGCGTTCGGGGTTGGGCGGGCCGTAGCGGGTCAGCAGGTCGCGGTACATCTCCACTGTCTTTTCCCAAGCGGCGGAATCGAGGTCCGGCTGGCCCTGCTCGTCGAACCAGCGCCCGCCGTAGGCGCTGGCCATCGACGTCAGCAAGGCCATGTTGTCGCCCCAGCCGGGTTTGCCGCGCAGGCAAACGCCGTAGATCCCGGCCGCCGGCTTGTGGAGCTTCGCCGCCAGCGCCTTGATGTCGTCGTAGCTGGGCGCCACCGGCATGGCCAGGCCCGCCTTGGCGAACAGGTCCTTGCGGTAGTACGTCATGACGCTTTCGGCGTAAAACGGCAGCGCGTACAGCTGCTTTTGGTACGACAGGCCGCTGCGCACGGCCGGCAGCAGGTCGTCGACGTCGTAGTTGTCGGGCGGTTGCAGCGGCGTCAGCCAACCGCGCTTGGCCCAGATCGGCGTTTCGTAGGTGCCGATGGTGAGGATGTCGAACTGGCCGTCGGAGATGGCGAGGTCGCTTAGCAGGCGCAAGCGCAGCACCTCCTCGTCGAGTACGCGCCACTCCAGTTCGATGCCCGGATGCTGCTTCTGATATTCGACGGAGAGGGCGCGCATCACCAGCATGTCGCTATTGTTGACGGTGGCGATGACCAGCCGCGTCTTGTTCTTCGCGGCCTTGGCGGGCGAGTACAGGCCGTGCTTTTTCAGGATGCCGGTCAGCGTGCCGTCGCGCGTCATGTCGGCCAGGCCTTCGTTGAAGGCCACCAGCAATTGCCGTTGCCGTTCGGTGGCGGTGGCGAAGGCGACGTGGAATGCGCGCTGGGCCAGTGGCGGCGTCATGAACTCGTAGTCGCCGATCAGGTGCGGGCGCCGGCCCACCATCAGGTCGGCCGCCGTGTACTTGTCGATCAGGGCGAAGTCGATGCGGTCGCGCTCCAGTTTGTCGAGGTTTTGCAGGTCGTTCGCGGCCGCCTCCCGGTGCGCGATTTTGGCGTTGTCGAACGCCGCCGGCGCGGCGGCGCCGCGCACCACGCCGAATCGGTGCGCGTTCAGCGACGCCAGCAGGCCTTCGCCCTTGTCGGCGGCGCCCGGCGCGGGGTGCGGCGCAAGGGTCTTTTTCCTCAGCAATCCGATGCTATCGCCGGGGAAGGGCAGCGAGTAAGCCAGGCCGGCGGTGCCGCCCTCGCCGGCCTCGCGCGCCAGCGGCAGCACCGCGTCGACCTCGCCGGTCTGGGCCAGTTGCAGCGCCCGCGCCAGCGGGTAAAAGGCGATTTTGACGCGGTAGCCGCGGCGCTTGAACGCCTCCGTCGCCAGTTCGGAGACGTAGCCGTTTTCCGGTAGGGTGGTGCCGATGTAGGGGGTGCGCTCGCTGGCCGCCAGCGTCACCAGCGGCTCGGCCCGCGGCGCTGCCGCCAGTAGCAGGGCGAGCAGGGCCGGCAGCGTAAAAGTCCGCAATTTGTTGGAGAGCATGTTTCCCCCGTGCGCGTGTGTGGCTGTGGCTGATGGGGCGGCGTGGGCCGCGCCATCGGCAGACTGTAGCACGCGGCGGGGCGCCGGCCCAAGATATTCGGGAAAGGGCGAAGGACGGGGCGGTGCCGCTGTTGTGTTGGTGGAAATCGTCGGATTACGCGTTCCGCTCATCCGACCTACGCAAACTCATTTGGCGGCATTGGGGCGCCCCCGCCGTTTTTAGGAGCCCAGCAGCGAGGCGACGTTGTCGCTGCCCGGCGCGCCGAACAGCTGCTGCTTGAGCAGGTGCAGTTGGTCGCGCACCTGCGCCGCTTTTTCGAACTCCAGGTTCTTGGCGTGGTCGATCATCAGCTTTTCCAGGCGCTTGATTTCCTTGCTGATTTGCTTCTCGCTCATCGCCTCGTACTTGGCCGCCTCCTGCGCCACTTCGAGGTTGTCGCGCGCCTCCTGCGGGCTGTAGACGCCGTCGATCAGCTCCTTGATGCTCTTCTTGACGCCGACCGGGGTGATGCCGTTGGCCGTGTTGAAGGCGATCTGCTTGTTGCGGCGGCGCTCGGTTTCGTCGATCGCCCGGCGCATCGAATCGGTGACGCGGTCGCCGTACAGGATCGCCGTGCCGTTGAGGTTGCGCGCGGCGCGGCCGATGGTCTGGATCAGGCTGCGCTCGGAGCGCAGGAAGCCCTCCTTGTCGGCGTCGAGGATCGCCACCAGCGACACCTCGGGCAAGTCGAGGCCCTCGCGCAGCAGGTTGATGCCGACCAGCACGTCGAAGGTGCCGATGCGCAGGTCGCGCAGGATCTCGACCCGCTCCACCGTCTCGATGTCGCTGTGCAGGTAGCGCACCTTGATGCCGTGGTCGCCCAGGTAATCGGTCAGCTGCTCGGACATGCGCTTGGTCAGCGTGGTCACCAGCACGCGCTCGTTCTTCTTGACGCGGTCGACGATCTCCGACATCAGGTCGTCGACCTGGCTGCTGGCCGGGCGCACGATGATTTGCGGGTCGACCAGGCCGGTCGGGCGCACCACCTGCTCGACCACCTGGTCGGCGCGCTGCTTCTCGTAGTCGGCCGGGGTGGCCGAGACGAACACGGTTTGCCGCATCTTCGACTCGAACTCGTCGAAGCGCAGCGGCCGGTTGTCGAGCGCCGACGGCAGCCGGAAGCCGTAGTCGACCAGGTTGGTCTTGCGCGAACGGTCGCCGTTGTACATGGCGCTGAGCTGGCCGATCAGCACGTGCGACTCGTCGAGGAACATCAGCGCGTCCGGCGGCAGGTAGTCGACCAGCGTCGGCGGCGGTTCGCCGGGCAGGGCGCCGCTCAGGTGGCGCGAGTAGTTCTCGATACCCTTGGTGAAGCCGATTTCGGCCATCATCTCCAGGTCGAAGCGGGTGCGCTGCTCCAGGCGCTGCTCTTCGATCAGGCGGTTCTCCTGGCGGAAGAATTCCAGCCGCTCGCGCAGCTCGTCCTTGATGGTCTCGATCGCCCGCAGCACGGTGGCGCGCGGCGTCACGTAGTGCGAGCCGGGGTAGACGGTGAAGCGCGGGATCTTCTGGCGCACGCGCCCGGTGAGCGGGTCGAACAGCTGGATCGACTCGATCTCGTCGTCGAACATCTCCAGGCGCACCGCCAGTTCGGCGTGCTCGGCCGGGAAAATGTCGATGGTGTCGCCGCGCACGCGGAAGGTGCCGCGGCCGAAGTCGACCTCGTTGCGGGTGTACTGCATCTGGATCAGGCGGGCGATGACGTCGCGCTGGCTGACCCTGTCCTTGACGCGCAGCGTCAGGATCATCTGGTGGTATTCCTTCGGATTACCGATACCGTAAATGGCCGACACGGTGGCGACGATGACGACGTCGCGCCGCTCCATCAGCGACTTGGTGCAGGACAGGCGCATCTGCTCGATGTGCTCGTTGATGGACGAGTCCTTTTCGATGAACAGGTCGCGCTGCGGCACGTAGGCCTCGGGCTGGTAGTAGTCGTAGTAACTGACGAAGTACTCGACCGCGTTCTGCGGGAAGAATTCGCGGAACTCGCTGTAGAGCTGGGCCGCCAGCGTCTTGTTGGGCGCGAAGATGATGGCCGGGCGGCCCATGCGGGCGATGACGTTGGCCATCGTGTAGGTTTTGCCCGAGCCGGTCACGCCCAGCAGGGTCTGGTAGGCGAGGCCGTCGCCGATGCCCTCGCACAGCTGCTCGATGGCGCTCGGCTGGTCGCCGGCCGGCAAAAACGGCTGGTGCAGCTTGAACGGCGAGTCGGGGAACGACACCACGACCGGGGTCGCGTCATTTGATAAGGATAAATCAGCCATACGAATCAGACCTTTGTTAGAATAGTGCTCTGCTGGCGACGCTTATTGGAGACGCTGTCAGCAATCCGCTGCGAACCCTGCTTCCCAATCGAATCCAATCTTATCATGACGAATCCTTCCGCTCCCGCCAGCCTGTTCAGTGCCATCGACATGGCCCCACGTGACCCGATCCTGGGCATCACCGAAGCCTTCAACGCTGATAAAAACCCTGCCAAGATCAATCTTGGCGTCGGCGTCTATTATGACGAAAACGGCAAAGTTCCGCTGCTCTCGTGCGTCCGCAAGGCCGAAGCGATCCTGATCGAACAAGCGGCGCCGCGCACCTACCTGCCGATCGACGGCCTGGCCACCTACGACGCCGCCGTGCAAGAACTGGTATTTGGCGCCGACAGCGCGGTTATTCAAGAGCGCCGCGCGGTCACCGTGCAGGCCATCGGCGGCACCGGCGCGCTGAAAATCGGCGCCGACTTCCTGCAGCGCTTCGCGCCGGGCGCGCAAGTGTACATCAGCGACCCGAGCTGGGAAAACCACCGCGCGCTGTTCGAAAGCGCCGGTTTCGTCGTCAACAACTACGCCTACTACGACGCGGCCACCCGCGGCGTGAACTTCGACGGCATGCTGGCCGACCTGCGGGCGATGCCGCGCGGTTCGATCGTGCTGATGCACGCCTGCTGCCACAACCCGACCGGCGCCGACCTGAACGCCGACCAATGGGGTGAAGTCATCGCCGCCGTCAGCGCCGGCGGCCTGATCCCGTTCCTCGACATGGCCTACCAGGGCTTCGGCGCCGGTATCGCCGAAGACGGCGCCGTGGTGCGTCGCTTCGTCGCGGCCGGCGGCCCGCTGCTGATCTCGAACTCGTTCTCGAAGTCGTTCTCGCTGTACGGCGAGCGCGTCGGCGCGCTGAGCGTGGTTGCCGCCAGCACCGAAGAAGCGGCGCGCGTGCTGTCGCAGCTGAAGCGCGTGGTGCGCACCAACTATTCGAACCCGCCGGTGCATGGCGGCAAGGTCGTCGCCACCGTGCTGACCACGCCGGAACTGCGCCAGCTGTGGGAAGACGAGCTGGCCGCGATGCGCGTGCGCATCCGCGAAATGCGCGAAGCGTTTGTCAGCAAGTTGAAAGAGAAGGCCCCGGCCCACGATTTCGACTTCGTCAACAAGCAAGTCGGCATGTTCTCGTACTCCGGCCTGACCAAGGCCCAGGTCGAGACGCTGGCGCGCGAGCACTCGGTGTACGCCGTCGACACCGGCCGTATCTGCGTCGCGCCTTTGAACATGGGCAATATCGACAAGGTTATTGACGCGATCGCCAAAGTCCTTTAAGATATTGCTTCTTCGGATCTAGTCGCAAGATTGATCCGAAAGGGTAACAAAAACGCCGACGAAAGGGCGTCATCGGAAAGCTTGATGATGCGCTTAAGAAGTATATAATGTTGCCTCTTTTCCCTGATAGCTCAGTTGGTAGAGCGACGGACTGTTAATCCGCAGGTCCCTGGTTCGAGTCCAGGTCGGGGAGCCAGAATTAAAAAGAAATGGTTACGAGCAATCGTAGCCATTTTTTTCGCCTGCGTATTTGCGCCGCCCATCGCACCATTGCCACCGCTTGGGCCGGCACGCCACCGCCGACGCGCGCCAAAGACTCTGCGGCTGCTAGGGCGAGCCGTTAAAGCTGCTCACAGTGCGTCACCCATTTGTCGAGGATTGGTGAGCTCTGTTACGTTGATTCTCGAGCGCTCTGAGGGTACTGCTTCAAGGAAAAATGGGCTGGAAAGCGAAAGGATGGCAGTTATGAGTAACGATAAAGATCAATCCTATGTGGATATGGGAATGCAAGCCGGAGATAGGGCAGCCCATCAAGCGCTCGCTCCGTTGCACAGAAGCATTAACCGTGCCTTGTCCGCTAAATGCTCAAGGGGCTATGGCAAGAAATTAAAAGATTTAGGCTTCGTTTTGCGTGTCGATGGCGAGTTTTGGCATTGGGAAAAGGTTGGATGCGATAATGTTGCCGGACGGAGGGCGGGTACGGCAACGGTCGATATTTTCATGTCAAAAGAAACGTGGCAAGGAGTGTCAACTGATGAACTGAAGCGCTTCTTAAGTAAGCATTTGAGGGAGGGGTTCGTCCTCATGCTTGATAAGCTGAAGCACCTTGGCGTTGAATTTGACGAGAAGAATCTTGCTTCCGATTTTGACGAAGCCATCCGACTTTTCGAGAACACCGAGATTCCGTAGTCTCCGGGATAACTTCGCCACTCAAACGTACCGGATGATAGCGCGTGCTGCCGGCCTCGAAGCACGTCGGCGAAGTGGCCAAGACATACTATCTGCGCCAGGCCGTCGAACGGGGTTTCGACGCCGCTGCTTTCCTTGACCGCCGCGGCCGCCTCAGCGAAGGCTCCATCTGGAATATGACTTTTTGGGACGGCGAGGCGGTGGTGTGGCCCATCGCCGACATGCTGGCAGGCACTGCGATGGGCACCGTCCGCCGGCAACTGGCACG
The DNA here is from genome assembly GCF_000344615.1 of Janthinobacterium sp. CG3. Taxonomy (GTDB): domain Bacteria; phylum Pseudomonadota; class Gammaproteobacteria; order Burkholderiales; family Burkholderiaceae_D; genus Janthinobacterium. The sequence continues at coordinate 223,153 of NZ_KB467824.1, forward strand.
CCTCGGCGTCGCCCAACGCGACCAAGAGGTGACGCTGGCCGACCTGCGGGCATTGGCCGGGGCGGTGGTCATGAATTCCTGGAGGCCGGGCGTGGCGCTGCGTCGCATCGGCTCGGCGCCCCTGCCCGAGGCGCCGTCCTTCGTGGAGCAGCTTCACCGCGCCTTCCATGCCGAGCAAGCGACCCGGCCGTGAGCTCAAGCGTGGCCGTTCGCTATTCCTGGCGCTCAGAAGATCATCACCGTCGGCGTCACCGGCGACCACACCTTCACCTTCGACATTTCCGGCAGGTCGCACGGCAACATGGGCTGGACGAGCCGGAGTTTCACCTTCCAGGCCATCAGCGCGATGAGCAAGCTGCATTTCTCCGTCGACAGCAGCAACTCCGCTTTTGGCGCCGCTCTGGACAACATCTCGGTCACCTCCGCCGTGCCGGAAGCCGAGACCTACGGCATGTTGCTGGCCGGTTTGGCGCTGCTTGGCGCCATCGCACGACGCGAGGAAGCGGCGGCTCAAAACGACGGGGCTTGCCGTCGCCTGAGATCCCGCGCTACGGCGCGGTTTTTTTGCAAATTTCAATTCGATGCGTTATAGTGCGGCCTCTTTTCCCTGATAGCTCAGTTGGTAGAGCGACGGACTGTTAATCCGCAGGTCCCTGGTTCGAGTCCAGGTCGGGGAGCCAGAACACAGCGTGAATACAAAGGCCTTCCTCGGAAGGCCTTTGTCGTTTACGCCAAACGGCGGGTGTTGTGCCGGGGGAGTCGGGTAAGTCTTAGGTAAGTCTTATATACTGGCGAACTATGCGCATACAGTTATTCTCAGACCTCCATCTCGAACGTTATCCCGACTTCCGCCCCCGTATCGCTACCGACGTCGACGTCGTGGTGCTGGCCGGCGATATCGGCTCCTATCAAGCGGGCTCGTGTCTGGAGACCGGCGACTTCGGCCTCGAACGATTTTCACCTTTGCGGCCGGACTCAACGTGTTCCACAGTCCTGTTCGTGCCGGGCAATCACGAATTCGACACGCTTGAGTTCGATGAAACGTATATTCGCCTGCGCCAGACGTGTGAGCGTCTCGGTATCACCTGGCTGGACCGCGAAGTCGTCACGCTCGGACGCGTTCGTTTCGCTGGCACCACGCTATGGAGCGATTTCGAGGCACTCGCCGGCAAGGAAAAAACGCCGACCAAGCAAATGCAAATGCTCAGCAAGGCCTACCGCGCGGCAAACTACTATTTAAGCAAGAACACGACGCTGAAAGGTGGCGAGCCTCTGCTGGCCGAGGGTATTCGTGACATGTCGCTCGCATGCCAGGCTTGGCTTCGCGCCGCGCTGTCCGTGCCGTTCGACGGCACAACCATAGCGGTAACGCATTTTGCCCCCACGCTGCTGAGCGCCGACCCGCGATACGGCCTGACGCCGGGTACGGCGGGATTCTGCAATGCGCTGGACGACCTTTTTCCGCTCGCCGACGTGTGGATGCACGGGCACCTTCATTGCATGAATGACTATATCGTTCAAGGTAACCAAGATGGCCGGCCTTGGACGTGTCGGGTTGTCGCCAATCCTCTGGGCTACTTGAGTAAAGGCGAGCAGGAGGGATTCCGCGGAAATCTGGTTATCGAGGTTCCGTCGTAATTGTCAATCGAAACGCGCTTCGCGAACACGCTTTGGCTGACCAGCCCATTGCGGACCCAGCGATTTTGATTCGATTAGCGCGCCAAACCGCTCAAGAGGGCCGTTCGCGCCCGATCCGCGCCCCATTCCCTGTGACTGGCAGCCGGTGCCGTTGAGTCTGCTCAAAGTTCGTCCCCGATCTCGCATCTACCATAGAAAGTGTCGACGCTGCGCCATCGCGATCAGTCAAGCTTGCTTACGTGTATCTGGAAAGGTATAAGCGCATGGGGACGGAATTCCAACACCTGCAAGAGATGATCAGCGCCCGTCAGCGTAGCCGCATCTTGCGCCTGGCATTCCCCAACAACGACGGGCCGCCATTCGAACTTGTTGTCAACAAACTGAACGCGGTCGAAAGCCTGTCCCGAGATTTTGAATTCACCATTGAACTGCTGTCCGACCGCGCCAACCTCGCGCTCAAGGATATGCAGGGCAAAATGTTGTCCGTCGCGCTAGTACAGGCAAACGGCACGCTGCGCTATTTTTCAGGTTATTGTTTTACCTTTTGCCTGAAGAAAGCGGGAAATATTTCGTATTATGAGGCCACGCTAGGGCCGTGGCTGAAGTATCTGACTTTCGGTAAGGACAACTACCTATTCCATAACAAGACACTACGCGAACAAACGGCAAGTATGTTCGGCGACTACGCCGTCCCTGCCGACTGGGACTTGCGTTTTGTCCACGACGATCCGGCCATGACGGACGCCATGCAGTTCCGCGAGAGCGACCATAACTACCTGCATCGACGCTGGGAGGCCGCTGGCTGGCATTACTATTATATTCATACGGACCGGGGGCACAAACTCGTGCTTTCCGATGACTCCACCAGGGCCGATCCGATCGACGACGATCCGGAAATCCGTTTCCACCGGCACGGCGGCTCGCTGGAGGAGGAAGCGATCAGTGAATGGTCGTCGCTGCGGCAGCTCATACCGAGCAGCGTGACGTTGGCGGGCTTCGATTTTAAACAGCCATATCCTCGTCAGGTTTCCGTGCCTACTGTAAATCGACAAGGGCGCGTGGCCGATACCGAATCGTATGAATATGTGGGCGCGTACGGCTTCAAGGACCGCGCGGACGGTGACGCCCAAGCGCGTTTGCGGATGCAGGAAATGGAAGCGGCGGCCAAGCAATTTAAGGCCGCCACAAACAATCGCCGGGTGGCGCCTGGCTACTGGTTTAGCTTCGCCGACCGCCTCGACGAAAATCCATTCGGCTATGGTAATGACCCCGGCAGAAACCAGTTTCTGATTATCGAAGTCCAGCATGTCGCAACAAATAACTATTTGCAGGAAACGGACGAAGCGCCGCACTACAGGAATCACTTGACCTGTATCCGCAAGATCATTCCATGGCGGCCGGGGCGAGGCTACAACAGCGTTGACGTCAGAATGTTGGGCCCGCAAACCGCCATCGTGGTTGGGCCGGCGGGTGACGGCAGCATTCACACCGACCAGTACGGCCGAATCCGCGTGCAGTTCCACTGGGATCGGGTCGGCGGCAACGACGAGGGCAGTTCTAGCTGGATGCGGGTAGGCGCTTGGTGGGCGGGCAACCAGCTTGGCGCGACCGCCATTCCTCGCGTCGGTTCCGAGGTGGTGGTTCACTGGCTGGACGGCTCGCCGGACCGGCCCTACGTTGCCAATGCCATCCATAACGAGCGCTACATGCCGTCGTGGTCATTGCCGGCCCAGCGGGCGCTGACCGGTTTCCGCACACGCGAACTCACTCCTGGGGGTGGTGGGAATAATGCTGCCGGACGCAGCAACCACTTAATTTTCGACGACTCCTACAAAAAAATTCAAGTCCAGCTAAAAAGCGACCATCAGCATTCTCAACTTTCGCTGGGATCCATTACCCGTATAGAGGGCAATGCCGGCCGCACCGATGCGCGCGGCGAAGGCTGGGAGTTGGCGACGGACGGGTGGGGCGTGGCGCGCGCGGGCAAAGGTTTGCTGATTACGACCGAGGCGCGGCCGCGTGCCGCGTCGCACATCAAGGACATGGGCGAGACGTTGCAGCGCTTGGCCGCTGCCCGCGAACAGCACGAGGAACAGGCCGCCGCCGCGCGCCAGCAAGGCGCGCAGGAACAACCGGGCCAACAAGCCGATGTGAGCGACGCCATCAAGGTGCAGAACGACGCCATCAAGGGCGCCGGCAGCGCGGAAGCCTTCCCGGAACTGGCCGCGCCGCACCTGGTGCTGGCCAGCCCAGCCGGCATCGAAACCACCACGGCGCAATCGACCCATATTGCCAGCGACCAGCATACGGCGATCACCACAGGGAAGCATTTTTCCGTCGCTACCGGCGACAGCTTCTTCGCCAGCGTCAGCCAGACCTTTCGCCTGTTCGTCCACAAGGCCGGCATGAAGCTGATCGCGGCGTCGGGCAAGGTCAGCATACAGGCCCAGAGCGACGAAATCGACATCATCGCGAAGAAGGTGCTTGCCTTGATCAGTGAACAGGACTGGGTGGAAATCCGCGGCAAACTGGGCGTGCGCTTCTCGGGCGGAACCGACACGCTTGAAATTAGCGATACGTCCCAATTCTTTACCCGCAAGCCCGTGCTGTTTCACGGTAATTTGGAGACCCTGCCGTCGCGTACCGCGCCGCCGCCGCCCGACGTGTTGCCCGAGGTTCTGGCGACGGCGCCCAAGCCCGGGCATTTGCAGCACACCCTGCAATCGCATACGGACGGCAAGCGCTACGCGCACGTACCTTACGCTTTGTACAAGGACGGTGCGAAGGTGGAAGACGGGCTGACCGACGAGTTCGGGCGCATTCTGGTCGAACACCAAACCGGTACACCGCGCTACACCGTCAAACTGCCCAACGGCGAAGAAATCGCACTCAATGCCAATGCCAACCTTGCCTCAGCCGACGAGTCGCAGTCAAACGTCGGCATGCGCGCCCTGCACGACACGCCGGAAAGTCGCCATCATGACTGAGCGAGACCGCCAATCGGCGCCATCAACGAATGATACTTAAGGAAAACCATGTCATCCGATCCGATCCGGCGCGTTGAAACCACGCACATCGACGAAGTCCGGCGCACTGCCACCAGTACCACCCAGTGGTTCGCGGAAAAACGCCATGCCACCCATCCAATCACTCATAACAACCAGCTCAAGGTGTTGTTTTGCGGCGAAGAAGGCTTCGCCGATATCGCAACGCAGATCGAAAGCGCGAAGCAAAGCATCGACCTCGTTTGCTGGGGCTTCGACCCCGGCATGGAACTAAGGCGTGGCGCCGGTCCTACTTGGCCGAGGGGCAAGACCTATGGCGATCTACTGATCGAAGCGAGGAACCGTGGTGTCAAGGTGCGCCTGCTGGTCTGGTTCGACAGGCGTGTGGCAGGCAAAACGCTTAACATGCCAGGGCACTCCCACGGCACTTCGCCATGGCGCACCAGCAGCGGCAGCGCGGCGGCCGACAAGATCAACGCTAAGCGCAGCCTGGACATGCTGCAAGCGGACTGGGAGAAGCCACGCCCACACATCAAAGGTCAAAAAATCAGGAAAATTACCCGGGAGATGATTCCGCTGCTGGCGCGCGAAGAGTACTGCTACAGTTGGTGCGACGCCGCCTTCCACGGCCTACTGCCGGGCATCGAAGTGCGTAAGCGTAGCGGCGACGCGGGCAAGATCAAGCGCAGTCTCGCGTCGGAGCAACGTCAACCTGGCTCCATGTCTCAAATGGAAATAGAACGCGCGGGCTTGATCCTTGCCGGCACCCACCATCAAAAGACAATCTTGATCGACTTCGCCTACGAGGGCGGCAGCAGGGCGGTCGGCTACGTGATGGGTCTCAATTCCGTTACCGACTACTGGGACACGTGCGAGCACAAACTTGAAGATCCCCGGCGCGAGCAGGGGGCCGAACTGACGGCAAAGGAATGTGTGCAGGACGGGGAGGCGGACCCCGGATTTCTTAGCCTCAAGCCCTACCAGGACTACGCCTGTCGTATCGACGGCGGCAAGGCGCTGATTGCGGTCTACAACAATTTTGTAACCGGCTGGGATCGCTCCATAGATGATCGTATGCATACGGCGGCGAACCAATGCGTGGCCCGTGACGAGTGCAAGGCAGTACCTCCCGCGCTACTGCGCAAGGCGGAGCCGGGCAACTCCACCGTGCAGATCGTGCGCACCCAGCCGGATGAGGACGACAAAAGCATCAAGGATATCTACTATCTCGCAACCGACGCGGCCTGCCTGGCCGGTGGCTACCTTTACGTCGAGAATCAGTACTTCCAGAACGAAGAGTGGGCGCAGCGTCTGATGCAAAAGCGAAAGGACGTGGTAGCCGCATGGAAACGCGGAGCCGCCAAGGCGGGGAAAAGTATGGAAGACATGCCGGTCATGCACGTGTTTATCGTCATACCCGTGCCGGAGCGGGCTCAAATGATCCCCACCACGCACGATACGCTCACCGCGCTGGGGGCGCCGGGCGGCATGACGGGGCAGGTGAAAATGATCGATGAAGTCAATAAAAGTACCAGGGCGCTATTTACCAGGGATGAACTGGGCATTCCCACGAATAACAGTGTCGATCTCCCCGCCGTCGTACGGCACGCCAATGAAATGGAAAAGCGCGATTCCATACAACTGGAGAATATTTTTAGCGCAAAAGTTGCCGTCGCCATGCTGCAGGTGAGTGGTTATGACAAGCGCCGTTGGCGCTACCGCGAAATATACATCCATTCCAAATTGCTGCTGGTCGACGATGGATTTATGACGCTCGGCAGCGCCAACCTGAACCAACGCAGTATGGCCGTCGACAGTGAAATCAACATTGCCACGAATGATGCCGCGCTTGCCCGGAGCATGCGCAATCGGATCTGGATGCAGCATAGCGGTGGTCTGATCAACGGGAATGGTGGCACCCAGGCGGATATTGCGGAGGCTTTTAAGCAATGGAAAAAATTGATGCACTCAAATTTGGCTCGGAAAAAGGAAGGGGCGGCAATGGTTGGATTTTTGCTGCCACTAGAGGACAAACGCAGCTCAACGATGCGGTTGGGCTAGCAATGCGACGGCCCCGTCGACTATGCGATCACTTGCCGCGTGCTGTGCTGGCGGCCTTGCTGTGCCTTTCATCAATTGCCTGCAAAATGCCAAACAAACCTACGCCTCTGCCCAGAAATCAAAGTTTGCCTTTATTTGATCCGCACATGCCGACCTTCGCTTGCGAAGTGGAGTCGACTATAGTCCCTGCCATCGACGCGCAGGCCGAGGAATGGTTTCTGGAGGCGCGCGCGCTTGAAGGCCCTGAAACGATAGCGGAAGACCGCGACTATAAGAAAATCGTCCAGTTGACTCGGCAGGCTGCCGAACGCAAGCATTGGAAGGCGATGTTAAACCTGGCCAGCCTGTACCTCGAAAAGCGCGATCCTCTGCATGGCGTGGAAGATGCGTTGAAGCTAGTGGAAAACGCAATGCAGCTCGGCATCCCGGCCGCCTATGACCGCATGGGGACCTATTACATGAATGGCACGGGCGTTGGCGGTGACGCCACAAGAGCATTCGCGTTTTGGCAGAAGGCCGCCCAGATCGGCAGTCCCCACGCGATGACCTTCCTAGCCAACAAAATGGACGCGACCTATGACAGTCCTAGTGGCGGGTTCTGGGCCAATATTCCCGTCGCGATCAAAATGTTGGAATGCGCATTCGGCCAGGGCTATGGACCCGCCGCCGAGCGCTTGAGTTCCTTAATTGCAGGCAACAGGCCTCCTTCCGGCCGGGGCGACCGCACCGCGGAGACTAGCGCCAGGGCGGTAAAAGTGCTGCACGAGGGGGTGAAATTAGGTTGTGAGGAGTGCGCAAACAGCCTGCGGTCGGAATTCAACGGGGAATTTAACATCGCCGACATTTTGCCGCCGCATATCGACAAAGCCAGATCAGCGCGCTATAGCATTATTCAAGATGGCCTAGGCTTTAACCCTGACCGCCGTTTTCCCAACCTTGACCAAGTGCTGCCGCTGCCGCCGGCACCTTTGCCCGACTGGAACGGCGACCGCGACACCCTAATGAACGCGGCAATGGGCGTGAAGCCGAAGCCACCGCCACCAAAGCCCAGCGCCGCGTCGTTGCGCACCGGCCGCCATTTCCTCGACGCCGCCTTTCTCTTCCGCCATACCGGCGAGATGACCAGCGGTGCGTGTGCGCCGCGAGCCGGCTACTGGCAACCGACCGGCCACCAGCAGCCAGAGCGCATCCGCGAGCAACTCGTCAAGACGCCACCCGGCCTGTATGTCGCCGACGAGCGGTTCGAGCAGTTTTTCGATCCGAGCGATGAGCGGCAGCCCGTCATTGGCGTGGTTTGGGAGCGCTGGGATACGCAAAGGCATAACGACGAAGCGGTCGAACCCCGCGCCGTATCGGGCTTGATACGTGAAGTGCAGGGCGCCGCCCCGCTCATGGCCTGCCCGGCAGGCCGAGCCTGCCCCGCCAGCGGCGTGTGGCAGCCCTGGGTGCATAACTCGCACCCGCTGCGCGCCATCGTCAACCAGCACTGGCGGCAAGTCTGGCTGACCAAGGGCCAACCGTTTCCGCGGCCTGAACAGGAGTGGCTTCTGGCCTTGCCTGAGCGGGAAGTCACTTGGCACTTGATGGATGACGTGGGCGTGAACTTGGTCTAGCCGCGCCGCTGGCGCTGAAGAATGCTTGTCGGCGAGTTCGACAGTTGCTAAGGGGGGGAAGCCATGAAACACCAAGGACGCGGCGTCGTCGACCGAGACTTAAATTTGCCACTACTTGAGGATAAGCGCAGCTCAACGATGCGGTTGGGCTAGCAATGCGACGGCGACGTCGATTATGCGATCACCTGCCGCGCGCCGTGCTGGCAGCCTTGCTGTGCTTTTCATCCATTTCCTGCAAAATGCCAAACGAATCCACGCCGCTGCCCCGAAATCAAAGTTTGCCTTTATTTGATACGCACATGCCGACCTTCGTTTGCGAGGTGGAGTCGACTAAAGTCCCTGCCATCGATGCGCAGGCCGAGGAATGGTTTCTTGAGGCGCGCGCGCTTGAAGGCCCTGAAACGATAGCGGAAGACCGCGACTACAAGAAAATTGTCCAGTTGACGTGGCAGGCCGCCGAACGCAAGCATTGGAAAGCGATGTTAAACCTGGCCAGCCTGTACATCGAAAAGCGCGATCCTCTGCATGGCGTGGAAGATGCGTTGAAGCTAGTGGAAAACGCAATGCAGCTCGGCATCCCGGCCGCCTATGACCGCATGGGGACCTATTACATGAATGGCACGGGCGTTGGCGGTGACGCCACGAGAGCATTTGCGTTTTGGCAGAAGGCCGCCCAGATCGGCAGTCCCCAAGCGATGACCTTGCTAGCCAACAAAATGGATGCAACCTATGACAGTCCTAGCGGTGGGTTCTGGGCCAACATTCCAGTCGCGACTAAAATGCTGGAATGCGCATTCGGCCAGGGCTATGGACCCGCCGCCAGACGCTTGAGTTCATTAATCGCAGGCAACAGGCCTCCGTCCGGCCGGGGCAACCGCACCGCGGAGACCAGCGCCAAGGCGGTAAAAGTGCTGCACGAGGGGGTAAAACTAGGTTGTGAGGAGTGCGCAAACAGCCTGCAAGTGGAATTCGACGGGGCCTTTGGTATCGCCGACATTTTGCCGCCGCATATCGACAAAGCCAGATCAGAGCGCTATGGGATTATACAAGCTGATCTACGCTTCTACCCCGACCGCCGTTTCCCCAACCTTGACCAAGTGCTGCCGCTGCCGCCAGCACCTTTGCCCGACTGGAACGGCGACCGCGACACCCTCCTCAACGCCGCAACGGGCGTGAAGCCAAAGCCACCGCCACCAAAGCCCACCGCCGCGTCGTTGAGCATGGATCGCTATTTCCTCGACGCCCGTTTTCTTTTCCGCCATACCGGCTCACCGACGGTCGGTTCGGGGATTTTTTCGATCCGAAGTTCGACAATTGTTAAGGAGTAAGCCATGCAACACCAAGGACGCGGCGTCATCCGCCTGGGCGATAAAACCGACCACGGCGGCACGGTGGTCAAGGCGTCATCCGGCACCGTCGTCATGGGCAAAGCCGCCGCGCTGGCCGATGACATGACGCGCTGCCCGAAATGCAAAGGCGACTTCCCGATCAAGCCGGATGGCGCGGGCGCTCGGCACGCGGGCCGCGCGTATGCGTATCACGATGACGTCACCGCGTGCGGCGCGAAGCTCGTCACGTCGCTCAAGTAATTGGACGAGGAACCGGCGGCCGTTGCGTGGTGCGTCGAATGGAGGGTACTGGACATGAAACCTGCACAATCCCAACTGCGCGCGCCAGGCGCAGCGCCAAGCATGGATAGGAACATGGTCGGTTTGACGGCGGGAATGGCGGGCGCCGCGCCACCCGTTTCGCTGGATTTTCTTGCCGCGCTTGGCAACGCCCTCGCTCCCAGCGCCGATCCGCACCCTGTGGGCGCCCGCAACGTTGGGCTCGTTCCCGCATGGCAGCGTTGGACTGCGTATATGGAAGGCAAGCCAGGCGAGCGGTCTTCGGCTGACCAGCTCATTGCCGACCCGGGCTATCGATTCGATCAGAGCGCCAAACTGATCAAGGAGGCCATCAGCGTCGATCCGGTGTGGCGGCGCATAGTTTCGAATGGCGCGCCAGGGCAAGAGCCCGATATGGGACACGACTTAGTGACCGCTTCGGTGACGAGATGCGGCAACCCGCTCTGCTGCCCCACCAGGATGGCGTCACGTTCACCCGCATCGATGGCGTCTACGTATTCGACACCATGTTCGCCGGGGAGCGTGACCTCGCCTTGATCGCGATCTACGACCTGGGCGCCCATCCGGGACGGGGCATCAGTGGCATCAACCTGGTAATTGGCAATGAGAACGAACCGCTGGTACGCGTCATGGAGCGAATTTCCGCCAAATTAGCTCATGAAGATCGCCTTCACTACCAAGCCGTCGCCCAGATCTGCGCCAAAGTATTTTTGTACTGGAACGTGGAGCTGGCACGCCGCGTCGAGGAGACCGCGTACACCGACGCAATGCAGCAACTCGCGCGACTTGGACCAAGGAAGGCTGCGAAAGTGCGGCGCCGGCTTGATCACTTATACGACCGTATTTTGTTGGGACCGCTCACGCAGCCCGGTCACGCTCCCCGCGCGCATGGGGAGGTGTCTGCGCACTGGCGACGTGGGCACTTCCGCATGCAACCGCACGGGCCACAACGGTCGCTTCGCAAAATTATCTTCATTGCTCCGGTGCTGGATCGCTTGACTGTGGCAGCCGTATCATGAGCCCCGCGTGGAGGCGCGCCCTTCTGTCCGTGAGGCATAACTTTCCCTGCGGCCCGCGTGGCTTGATGTCGTAGAAGCGGCAGGCGTCGCCAGGGCGGTAGGAGGTTTACTAAACCAATCGCGCGCGCCATGGTCTATCCATGGATGGCTGGATTTGCACGTCTACCGTGATTTCCTTTTTGAAAAATCACGTTTCGCCTGTGCTGGATCGAAAGGAAGAATCATGCTGGCAGCTACCAATGGCGCGTCCACCTCGATCTGGATGGACACCGCGTCTGTTCCCGCCTACCCGCCGTTGGCCGGCGACCTTGACACCAGCGTGTGTGTCATCGGCGCCGGCATCGCCGGACTGACCACGGCCTATCTGCTGTCCCGGGAGGGGCGCGAGGTGGTGTTGATTGATGCGCTGGGAATCGGCGCCGGCGAAACCGGCCGGACTACCGCGCACTTTTTCCCTCCGGACGAATGGTATGTCGATGTTGAAAAAGCGTTTGGGACCGACTCCGCCAAGCTTATTGCCAGTAGCTTTTCAGGTGCCATCGATTTGGTCGAGTCCATTGTTCAGCGCGAGCAGATCGACTGTGCATTCGATCGTCTCGACGGTTATCTGTACACGCCGTCCGGCAATGGTTTCCGGGAAATCGACAAGGAATATGCGGCGGCGCGGCGTGCCGGCGTGGAGGTTGAGCGGCTGGAGCGGGTTCCGGGCTTGAGCTTCGACACCGGGCCATGCGTGCGCTACAGTAAGCAGGCGCAATGTCATCCCTTGCAGTACCTGGGCGGACTGGCACAGGCTTTCGTCCGCAACGGCGGGCAAATTTACTGCGGCACGCGCGCCACCAGCATCGACGGCAACCGCGAGGTTCAGGTGGTCGGCACGACGCACGGAAAGGTTCGTGCCAGGGCGGTCGTGGTCGCCACCAATACGCCGTTCAACGACCGGGTTGTCATGCATACGAAGCAAACCGGCTACCGCACTTATGTCATCGGCATGCGGATTCCCAAGGGAACGGTCCCGCGCATCTTACTGTGGGATACGGGCGATCCGTATTACTACGTGCGCCTCGAATCCGCCGACCGTGCTGCCGATCACGACATTCTCGTCGTCGGCGGCGCCGACCACAAGGTCGGCCAGGATGCGCACCCGGAACACCGTTACGACGACATCGAACGCTGGGTGCGGCATCGCTTCCCCATGGCGCAGTCGGTCGAATACCGCTGGTCCGGCGAGGTCATGGAGCCGTCGGACGGTGCGGCTTATTTAGGGCGCAATCCGATGGATAACAAGAATGTCTACATCATCACCGGGGACTCGGGCAATGGCATGACGCATTGCACGATAGGCGCGATGCTCGTGAGCGATTTCATCATGGAGCGCGACAATCCCTGGAGGTCGATCTACGATCCGGCGCGCAAGGTAACACACGGACTCGCCGACTTTGTCATGGAACAGGCCAACACGCTGGCGCAATATGGCGAATGGGTGACGGGCGGAGAAGTGGAGTCGGTGCAAGAGATTGCCGCCGGAGCGGGCGCGATTGTCCGGGACGGCGCCCGCAAGCTGGCGGTCTTCCGCGACGAGCAAGGCGAACTGCGCGCGCTATCGGCGAAATGCACCCATCTTGGATGCGTGGTGCATTGGAATTCGGCTGAGCGTTCTTGGGATTGTCCATGCCATGCTTCGCGTTTCGGCACGGACGGCGCGGTGTTGCACGGCCCGGCCGTCTCGCCGCTGGAAGAAATAGCACTCAATTCCGAAGGGAAACGAGACTCGGCAGGATCCGCCGCGCGTCCCGCGCAACAGCGCTCTGACGACTTACGTTAAGCCTCGAAACAAGCCCGGCGGGCTGCCCAGTACTTCGCGGAACGCCGCAACATAGGCGGCGGCGTTCGCAAAGCCCATTGCGTGGGCGATGAATTTGGTGGAGCGATGCGCCGCCACCAAGTCCAGCGAGGCGATGATGCGCGCGCGTTGCCGCCATTGCCGGAAACTCAGGCCCACTTCAGCCGTAAAACGCCGGGTGAAGGTGCGCCCGGACATCGCCGCGCGCGCCGCCACCGCGTCCATCGGCAACAGCCAGTCGTTGGCCGCCATCAGCGCCGTCAGCACCTCGCGCAGCCGGGCGTCGCTCGGCATCGGCAAGTAGGTCGGCAGGGCAGGGGTTTCGCCCAAGGCGTGCGGCAACAAGGCGGCCATCTGGGCGCGCATCTCGTGGCGGCGCTGCGCGTCGAACAAGCCCAGTACCAGTTCCCTGATCAGTGGCGATGCGACCACCGCGTGCACCTGCCCGTGGCGCGCGAACCCGGCGCATTGCTCGACCAGCGCCGGCTGCAGGTAGACGGTGCGCATGTGCGTGTCGGAGAACATCTGGATCGCGTGCGGATGCTGCGGCGGCACCCACAGGGCGCGCTGCGGCGGCACCGTCCAGCGGCCATCCCCGGTGTCGACCTGCATCACGCCGGCGGTGGCGTAGATCAGTTGCCCGGCGCGGTGCTGGTGCCGCGCCAGCACGCTGCCCTGCGGATGGTTTTTCGCCAGCACGCTCCACGGATCCGCGTCATGGCGTACCGGCGATATATCTTGGCGTTCGGGGTTTGTCATGCCGACATAATATCGGAGTTCCCTATTCCACTTCAAGGCGCCAACATGCAAAACGACAAATATTCAAGCCAGCCAGACTCCGAGGGCGCGTCGCCACCGGCGGCGAAACGCGTCGCGGTGTTCTTCTACGGTAGTTTCATGGGTCGCGAGGTGATGGCGCGCGGCGGCTTCCAACCCGATCACATCGAGGTTGCCAAACTGAACGGTTTCGACATTCATCTCGATCCGCACGCCAATATCCGCCGCTCCGACCGGCACGCCATTTACGGCGTCCTGGTGCGCGCCAGCCACGCCGAGCTGGACCGGCTATATGCGATGGACGGTGTCGGCGTCTTCTTGCCGGAAGCGCTGCTGGTGGAGACGCGCGACGGGGCGCTGCGGCCGGCGCTGTGCTACATCCCGCCGGCGCGCGACAGCCAGCCAACCGACCGCGCCTACCAGGAACGCCTGGTGGCGGTGGCGCGGGAGTACGGCTTTCCCGATTGGTATGTCGAGCGCTTGGCGGGCTGCCGGTAAAGCGCGGCGGCATATATCCATAACTGTGCCGCAAACGTCGAGAGCGAGATTGGGTGGGAATTTGATCATAATCCCGGGTTACGATACCGGCGCCGTATCGAGAAGTTTGTTTAAGCCAACATAAGAGAGAGGTGAACGCAGTGGTGTTGGCAGCCGGCGCAGCGCTGCCATAGCGCGGCCGACAACTATCTTTGATGAATTTTCACATCGGATTCCAGTCTGCCTACTTCGAACGCGCCACCACGGATGCCGTCAAAGGTGAGATTATTGGGGTCGCGCTCGCGTATTTCCGTTCCGCGATGAGCGGCGCCGCGGCGCCGCGGCAGGTGGCCGACTTGGCCAGGGCGGCCAAGTGCGGCTAACACCGGCGCAATACACGTTTGCATCGCACGTTCGCAGTACCAACCTTTACTATACAAAACCATGACTCCTCGCGCCATTCTGCTGGACCTGTTTCACACGGCGGTCGCCGCCGCGCAAGCGTCGAAGCGCCTGCCGCTGTTCCTGCCGCCGCCACCGCGCGGGCGCACCGTCGTCATCGGCGCCGGCAAGGCCGCGGCGGAAATGGCGGCGCAGCTTGAAGCGGCCTGGCCCGGCCCGCTCGAAGGCGTGGTCGTCACACGCTACGGCCACGCCGTGCCGTGCCGGCACATCCGCGTGCTGGAGGCGGCCCATCCCTTCCCCGACGAGAACGGCATCGTGGCGGCCCGCGAGATCCGCGCCGCGCTGGCCGGCCTGAGCGCCGACGACCTGGTCATCAGCCTGATGTCCGGCGGCGGCTCGGCCCTGCTGGTTGAGCCGGTGCCGGGCATCAGCCTGGCAGACAAACAGCAACTGACGCGCGACCTGTTCCAGGCCGGCGCCACCATCCGCGAACTGAACCGGGTGCGCCAGGCGCTGTCGCAGGTCAAGGGCGGGCGCCTGGCCGCCGCCGCGTGGCCGGCGCAGGTGCTGACGCTGGTGATTTCCGACGTGCCGGGCGACGACCCGGCGCTGGTCGCCTCCGGCCCGACCGTGGCGCCGTCGAGCGACGAGGAAAGCGCGCTGGCCATCGCCGGGCGCCTGGGCGTGGCGCTGCCGGCGCACGTGCGCGCCGCGCTGGCGGCCGCGACGGCGCCGCCGGGCGATTTCGCGCATTGCCGCACCGAGTTGATCGCCACGCCGATGCAAAGCCTGCGCGCGGCCGCCGCCCGCGCCAGGGAGCTGGGCTTGACGCCGCTGATCCTCAGCGACTGTATCGAGGGCGAGGCGCGCGAGGTGGCCGAAGTCCACGCCGGCATTGCGCTGTCGGCGCTGCACTACGGCGAACCGTTGGCCGGTCCGGCCGTGCTGCTGTCGGGCGGCGAAACCAAGGTCAGCTTCGGCGCCGTCAAGCCGGGCCGGGGCGGGCGCAACGTCGAGTTCCTGCTGGCGCTGGGGCTGGCGCTGCGCGGCGAGCGCAGCATCAACGCCATCGCCTGCGACACCGACGGCGTCGACGGCAGCGAAGACAACGCCGGCGCGCTGTGGCTGGCCGACAGCGCCGAACGGGCGCGCGCCGGCGGCGTCGACCTGCGCGGCTACCTGGACCGGCACGACGCCTACAGCGCTTTCGCGGCGCTGGGCGACCTGGTGGTGTGCGGCCCGACCCACACCAACGTTAATGACTTCCGCGCGATCCTGATCGCGTAAACGTGAGGAGATGAGCATGAACCAGACAGAGGGCTTGCGCCACATCGTATTGTGCGCGTTCCGCGACGACGCCACCGAGCAACAGGTCGCCTTGCTGAGGCGGGAATTCGCGCTGCTGAAGGAGTACATCCCGCAGGTGCGCCATGTCGAATGCGGCGTCAACGTCAGCCCGGAAGGCCTGGCCGACGGCTTCACCGACTGCTTCACGCTGACATTCGCCGACGCGGCGGGGCGCGACGCTTACCTGATCGACCCGGCGCACCTGCGTTTTGTCGAGCTGCTTAAACCGTCGCTGGCGAAGGTGCTGGTGGTCGACTACGCGCCGACGGATCCGGGGTCGGACCTCCAGGTCTGACCCCGGCTTGACGTGCGCGGCACGTCCAGTCTCCAGTCGACAATGTTGCTGGCCTTCTGGCGCAGGCTGGCGCGGCGAACGGCATTTCCAGCGTGGGTAAATTTTTTCACCTCGGAATCTGTACAAGCGGAATTGCGACGTATATAATGCGGCCTCTTTTCCCTGATAGCTCAGTTGGTAGAGCGACGGACTGTTAATCCGCAGGTCCCTGGTTCGAGTCCAGGTCGGGGAGCCAGAACACGTAGTATGAAAAAGCACCCGCGAGCAATCCGGGTGTTTTTTTTTGCCTATAGCTGCCGCGAGCCGCTCGCATCGCCATTCCAAGCTTGTGCGGCGTGGATGGGCGCTTGCGAGGATCGCTGTCGTTTTGCTATATTATTCACCCGCAAGAATTCTGCGTGCAGGTCTTTGAAAGAAAGCTACGATGTCCGTTCAACGCCAGTTTCTCCACTTCGCCGCCGTCGGCGCGTCCGGTACCGCGGTGCAATATTCCGTGCTGTGGGTCGGCGTCGAGTTGACCGGGGTGAGCGCCGCCGCCGCCTCCGCGGTGGGCTATGTGTTGGGTTCGGTGGTGAACTACATCCTCAACTATTTCTTCACGTTCGAGAGCGGTAAAACGCACGGCGAGGCCGCCAGCAAATACTTCACCCTGCTGGGCCTGGGCTGGTGCATGAACACCGGTTTGATGTGGGCGCTGGTGCAGAACATGGGCTGGAACTACTGGCTGGCACAGATTCTGGCGACGGCGATCGGGCTGGCGTGGAATTTCGCCGGTAGTCGGTGGTGGGCGTTCAAGCCGGCGGAGTAGGGCGGCAGTCGGCTATCGGATTGCTCAGGACGCCAGCGGCCGGGGTTTGGTATAGATCGGTGCCTGCCGCGCTTCGCCGATTGGCGTCGCGTGCTAAGCTCATGCTCACCATCCGGCCTTGGAAGGACGCGCTATGCATTCCGAACACTTTGGCGAATACGACATCGAGTACGCCGGCGTGCCGCTGCCGCTCGGCGAGGGCTGGGGCGCCCACTTGACCATCTACGGGCCGTCGCCGAACCCGATGCATCGCAATAGCATTTTCCCGCACCAGCGCGTCGCCGTCGGCGTGGTGTTCCACAGCGAGGAGGAAGCGGCGGCCGAGGCGCGCAAGGTGGCGCTGGCCATGCTGGCGTCCGGCGCGCGCGACAGCCGGCCCGGCACTTAAGCGCGCAGCCTGCTATTGAGCGAACTCAGCAGCAGTATTGCGCAAGATCATGTCAAGTTTATGCACGTATTGCTTGCGGGTGCGGCGTTAATTGACTAAGGTTAACTTCCCCAGCCGCATATAAAACACCGTTACAGCGGCGTGTCCTGCAGCAACAGGAGAGAAAATATGGAGCAAGACGAAAAAGTGCGCCCGACCGAACGCGCGGTGGCGGAGCACCGCGACCCGCAAGTGAAGATGCCGCCGCTGATGTTGAAGGAGCTCGACCCCTTGGCGGTAGTGGTCGGGGCGCGTTGCGACGACGTGTATGTCGCCGAGGACGTGTTGACCCAGGGCGACATGCGCGAGACTTGTCCGGTCTGTACCGGGCGGCATTTGAAGTTGGTGCTGCGCCAGCACGACGTGCGCGTCGCCCATTTGTTTTGCGCGCAGTGCACGCGCTGCTACGACGCCTGCTTTGCCGACGGCTCGTCGGCCCTCAACTACTGATCATTACTGATCACTACGGATATTCCAGCGCTGCCGCGTCGGCCCGGCCATATGCCGGGCCGACGCGGCAGCCGCGCCGATCAGACGAAGGCGCCGATTTTCGCTTCCACAGCCCGGCGCACCGAGCCGGTGGTGACGAACGATTGCGCCACCACGATGTCGTTGTGGAACCAGCGGTCGCCGTCCAGGCAGGCCGGGATCTGGCTGCGCACCGATTCGTACGCCGCCTGCGTGCCCTTGCCCAGCACGAAGCCCGGCAGCAGGTCTTCCGTCATCGTCAGCGCCTGCGCCGCCAGCAGCATTTCCACTCCGACAATATATTGCGTGTTTGCCACCACGGTGGCGGCCTTGCGCGCGCACCAGGTCGAGTTCGACACGTGGTCTTCGCTGTTGCCCTTGGCCGGGATGCTGTCGACGCTGCCCGGCATGCACAGCGTGCGGTTTTCCATTACCAGCGAACTCAGCGAGCACTGCACCACCGGGTAGCC
Source organism: Janthinobacterium sp. CG3 (assembly GCF_000344615.1). Taxonomy (GTDB): domain Bacteria; phylum Pseudomonadota; class Gammaproteobacteria; order Burkholderiales; family Burkholderiaceae_D; genus Janthinobacterium. The sequence goes on from NZ_KB467824.1 coordinate 241,434, forward strand.
GGTGTTGACGCCGGCCGTGCCGCTCATCAGGTTGCGCGGCAGGCCCCACGACAGCGTCGGGTCGATCAGGCGCGCGACGCGGCGCTCGCAGATGCTGCCCAGGTCGGCGATCGAGATCGCCAGCAAGTCCATCGCCTGCGCCAGGTATTGGCCGTGGAAGTTGCCGCCGGAAATGATTTCAAAGCCGCCGCCGTCCTTGCCGAAGATCAGCGGATTGTCGGTGGCCGAGTTGATTTCCTTGACGACGATGTTGTCGATATAGTCGAGCGCGTCGAACACCGGGCCGTACACTTGCGGCGAGCAGCGCAGCGAGTAGACGTCCTGGATACGCGCGCTGTACGGAATGTCGGTGCGGCGCAGCTCGCCCGGGAATTGCACGGCGCGCGCCTCGTGGGTGGTGCGGGTCGAGCCGTCGAGCAGGTTGCGCATCACGGCGGCGGTCTTGATCTGGCCGGCGTGCGGGCGGGCCTGGTGGATGCGCGGATCGAAGGCGGCCATTTCGGCGCGCATCGCCTCCAGCGTCAGGCCGAGCGACAGGCAGGCGTCCGACAACAGGTTGCGCCCGTCGTGCGCGGCCAGCACCGCCACCGCCAGCGACACGGTGCAGCCGTTGATCAGCGCCGAGGCGTCCTTGGCCTTCAAGTCGAACTTGACCGGGCCGATGCCCGCTTCGGTGATGGCCTGCGCGGCCGGCATGCGCTTGCCCTGGTACATCACTTCGGCTTCGTCGAAACCGGCGATGGCGGCGGCCAGATAGGCCAGCGGCGCCAAGTCGCCGGAGGCGCCGACCGAGCCTTTTTGCGGCATGATCGGGTGGATGCCGGCGTTGACGAAGGCCAGCAGGCGGTCGACCACCTCGACCCGCGGCGCCGAGTAGTTCGAGGCGAAGGCGTTGGCGCGCAGCAGCATGGTGGCGCGGCTGACGTCCTCGGCGAAGGGCTCGCCCATGCCGGCCGCGTGGGCGCGGATCAACTGGGTCTGGAACAGCACGATGTCCTCGACCTTGACGCGGGTGTCCTTCAGCAGGCCGACGCCGGTGTTGAAGCTGTACATCATCGGCGCCTCGTCGTGCATCCAGGTCGCCTCGATGTAGTCGCGGCTTTCCTTCAGGGCGTCGCGCGACGATTGCGCCAGGCCGACCTTGATGGCCGGGTCGCGGGCGATGGCAATCACTTGGGCCGCGGTCAGGGTGAAGCCGTCGATCAGGGTGGTGGTGCTCATGTCGTCTCTCATGGTATCTCTCTCAAGGGCAATGTTGCTGGTCGTGGCGCCGTGGGCGGCGCCGTTGTGTTGTTATTTGCGGGGTGAAAACTGTTCGACGAAGCGGCTGAACACGGCGGCGGCCGTGGCGGCGTCGTCGGCCGTCATGGTTTCGTCCGGGTGGTGGCTGATGCCGCCGTTGCCGCAGCGCACGAACAGCATCGCCACGTCGGTCAGCGCGGCGATCGCCATGGCGTCGTGGCCGGCGCCGGACGGCAGGTGCCGCAGCGGCAGGCCAGCGCTGGCGATGGCGCCGGCCAGTTGCTCCTGCAGCCAACCGGCGCAGGGCACGCTGACCGCCTCGTGGGTGCGGTTGACGTCGAGCGTGACGCCGCGGCGCGCGGCGATCAGCGGCATTTCGCGCACCACGTCGGCGACGGCGGCCAGGCGCACGGCGTCGCTCTCGGCGCGGATGTCGATGGTGAAGACGGCCTTGCCCGGCACCGTGTTGGCGGCGCCGTTGGGCACGTCGAACTGGCCGACGGTGCCGACCAGGCCGGGCACGCCGGAGCAGCGTTTTTCGATATACAGGCCGATTTCGGCGGCGGCCATGGCGGCGTCGCGGCGCAGGTTCATCGGCACCGTGCCGGCGTGACCGGCCAGGCCGTTGGCGGCGACCAGGAAGCGCGAGGCGCCGGAGATGGCGGTGACGACGCCGACCGCCAGGTCTTCATCCAACAGCACCGGACCTTGTTCTATATGCACCTCCATGAAGCCGAGCACGTTTTCCGGCTTGAAGGCGGCGCGGCCCAGCTCGCCGGCGTCGAAGCCGGCCGCGGCCATCACCTCACGCATGCTCTGGCCCTGGTCGTCGCGCTTTTCCAGCACGGCGGTGTCGAAGGTGCCGGCGATGGCGCGGCTGCCCAGCAGGGTGGCTTTGAAGCGCACGCCTTCCTCCTCGGCGAAACCGACGATTTCGATGGCGAAGGGGAAGCGCCGTTGCTGCTGGTGCCACTGGCCGACGCAGGCGATCGGCAGCAGGATGCCCAGGTTGCCGTCGTACTTGCCGGCGTTGCGCACGGTATCGAAATGCGAACCGGTCAGCAGCGCCGGCGCGTCCGGCGCGCTGCCTTCGTAGCGGCCGATGACGTTGCCGGCGGCGTCCTGGCGCACTGTCATGCCGGCCTGCGTCATCCACTGCGCCAGCTGGGCCGCCGCGCTGCGGTGCGCGGTGGTCAGGTAGGTGCGCGTGAGCAGGCCGGGCGATTCGCTGTGGCACGCCAGTTGCTCGGCCCAGCGCATAATTGTGGCGCCGCAAGACGCGTTTCTTTCTTTGCTATCAGACATCGTCGCTCCTCCATTCTTGTTTGATTAAATTATATTCCGGTATTCGAAGATTGTATACAATATTTGGGGGCAATGTTGGGGTGTGTGTTTTTTGTGGCGTGGCAGGGCGCAGTGGGGGATAATCCACGCCGTGGCAGGGCTAGTCGGCAAACCCGCGGCGTAAGGCCCTCCCCCCCCCGGTGCCAGCCAAGGCCGTTGCGGCGCGAAAATTTCATTGTGGAAATCTATGTGTCCTGCCACTATCATCGGATCGCAATACCGCATATGTCGGCCAGCAGTATCTACCGGACCCGGATGTGAGCGACATTACATCACCCGACTTGCGAACAGAAAACTGTAGACTGCGTATGGGATGTGATGTTGATAATAATTAGGAGATTGAAATGGAATTCTTGGAGAAATTTTTTAAACTGAAGGATAACGGGACCGACGTTCGCACCGAGCTGCTCGCCGGTCTCACCACCTTCTTGACGATGGCTTACATCATCTTTGTTAACCCGTCCATCCTCGGCGATGCGGGTATGCCGAAAGACTCGGTGTTCGTCGCGACCTGCCTGGCGGCGGCGATCGGCACGCTGATCATGGGTCTGTACGCAAACTATCCGATCGCGCTGGCCCCCGGCATGGGCCTGAACGCCTACTTCGCCTACGCCGTCGTCATCGGCATGGGCATTCCGTGGCAGGTTGCGCTGGGCTCCGTGTTCATCTCCGGTTGCCTGTTCGTCGTCGTCAGCGTCTTCAAGATCCGCGAAATGATCATCGACGCCATCCCGCAATCGCTGCGAACGGCCATCACCGTCGGCATCGGCTTGTTCCTGGCCATCATTTCCCTGAAAAGTTCCGGCCTCGTCGTGGCCAATCCCGCCACCTTCATCACGCTGGGCGACCTGCACAAGGCGCCACCGATTCTGGCTATTATCGGCTTTTTCATCATCGTCGCGCTGGACCGTCTGAAAGTGCGCGGCGCCATCCTGATCGGCATCGTCACCGTCACCCTGGCCAGCTTCCTGTTCACCGACAATAAATTCGCCGGCGTCTTCTCGGCCCCGCCGTCGCTGGCGCCAACCCTGTTCAAACTCGACATCATGGGCGCACTGTCGGCCGGCATCTTGAACGTCGTGCTGGTGTTCTTCCTGGTCGAACTGTTCGACGCGACCGGCACCCTGATGGGCGTGGCCAACCGCGCCGGCTTGCTGAAAAACGGCAAAATGGACCGTTTGAACAAATCCCTGCTCGCCGACAGCACCGCGATCGTCGCCGGTTCCTTCCTCGGCACCTCCAGCACCACCGCCTACATTGAAAGCGCGGCGGGCGTGCAGGCGGGCGGCCGCACCGGCCTGACGGCCGTCGCCGTGGCCGTGCTGTTCCTGGCCTGCCTGTTCATCGCGCCGCTGGCCGGCACCGTGCCGGCCTACGCCACCGCGCCCGCGCTGTTCTATGTCGCTTGCCTGATGCTGCGCGAACTGGTCGAAATCGACTGGGAAGATTCGACCGAAAGCGTGCCGGCGGCCGTTACCGCGCTGATCATGCCGTTCACCTACTCGATCGCCAACGGCGTCGCGTTCGGCTTCATCACCTACGTGGTGCTGAAAGTGCTGACCGGCCGCGTCAAGCAGGTGTCGGCGCTGGCCGCCATCATCTCCGGCGTCTTCATGTTCAAGTTCATCTACCTCGGCGGTCACTAAGACCGCGTCAAAGCGGGGCCGTCTCCGTCGGAGCCGGCCCCGCCCATCAAAGCCGGCGTCGCGCCGGCGCAAAAAACAACAACGGCGCAACTACGCGGCCAGACCCCCGGGGTCTGGCCGCGTAGTTGCGCCGTTGGTTTAAAACGTGCCCCCCTTGTACCCCCGCGTTGATACCCAGAATCATAATTCGCATATGGCAGCGCCTGGTGCGAATGGTAATCTGAAAGCGTCAGGAGCTGTAGTGCAAAGGCGCGCCGGGCCGCGCGATATGCAGCAGTCTCTATAAAAAATACACGATGGAGATTTCATGTCAGAACCAATCCGCTTTTTCTACCAAGGCAGCACCCACAGCGTCGAGAACGCCTCGCCCACGCGCACCGTGCTGCAGCATCTGCGCGAGGACTTGCATTGCACCGGCACCAAGGAAGGCTGCGCCGAGGGCGATTGCGGCGCCTGCACCGTCGTCATCGGCGAATTGCAGGACGGCGAAGTGCGCATGAAGTCCGTCAACGCCTGCATCCAGATGCTGCCCACGCTGGACGGCAAGGCGCTGTTCACGGTGGAAGACTTGAAGAACCAGCAAACCCTGCACCCGGTGCAGCAGGCCATCGTCGAGTGCCACGGCTCCCAATGCGGCTTTTGCACGCCGGGTTTCGTGATGTCGCTGTGGGACCTGTACCTGAAGCACGAAGACGACGACAACATTCCCGAACGTAAGCAAATCGACGAGGCCCTGTCCGGCAATCTGTGCCGCTGCACCGGCTACCGTCCCCTCATCCAGGCGGCGCAACGCATGTGCGAATTACCCAAACAACGCTTCGACCGCGACGCCATGACGTCGGCGTTGCGCGCGATCGAACGCAAGGAATCGTTTTCCTACACCCACGACGGCCAGAGCTTCCACGCGCCGCGCACGCTGGCCGAATTGCTGGCGCTGCGCGCCGCCCGGCCGCAGGCGGTCATCCTGGCCGGCTCGACCGACGTCGGCCTGTGGGTCACCAAGCAAATGCGCGAGCTGGTCGACGTGATTTACCTGGGCCAGGTGGCCGAGCTGAAACGCATGGGCAACATCGACGGCATGCTGGAAGTGGGCGCCGGCGTCAGCCTGAACGACGCCTACGGCGCGATTGCCGCCTTGTACCCGGAGCAATTGACCGACATGTGGAAACGCTTCGCCTCGCTGCCGATCCGCAACGCCGGCACCTTGGGCGGCAACGTCGCCAACGGCTCGCCGATCGGCGATTCGATGCCGTGGTTGATCGCGCTCGGAGCCGAGGTGGTGCTGAACGGCGTGCGCGGGCGCCGCGTGCTGCCGCTGGAAAAACTCTACCTGGCGTACCAGAAAAAGGACATGCAGCCGGACGAGATCGTCGAGGCGGTGCGCGTGCCCCTGCCGGCCGAGCAATTGATTTTCCGCACCTACAAGCTGGCCAAGCGCTTCGACCAGGACATCTCCGCCGTCTGCGCCGCGTTCTCGGCCACGCTGGACGGCAACACGGTGCGCGACGTGCGCATCGCCTTCGGCGGCATGGCCGCCACGCCGAAGCGCGCCGACCACGCCGAGGCGGCGCTGGAGGGCAAGGTCTGGGACGAGGCCGCCGTCGAGGCCGCCATGGAGTTGATGACGCGCGACTACGCGCCGCTGTCCGACATGCGCGCCTCGGGAGAATACCGTATGACGACGGCGCAAAACCTGCTGCGCCGCTTCTGGCTGGAAACCCGGCCGGACGCGCCGTTGCCGGCGTCCGCCACCAACGCCTTTGCCCACGCTTGAGCACGCCAGGAGACATGATATGAACAAACAAACCGAAGCTTTCCTGCTGACGCCGACGGCGCCGATCAACTGGACCGAAGTGGGCAAGTCGCACCCGCACGAGTCGGCCGTGCTGCACGTGCTGGGCGAGGCCACCTACACCGACGACGTGCCCGAACTGCAAGGCACGCTGCACGCGGCGCTGGGCCTGTCGCAAAAGGCGCACGCGCGCATCGTCTCGATGCATTTCGACGCCGTGCTGGCCGCTTCCGGCGTGGTCGCGGTCTACACCGCCGCCGACATCCCCGGCGCCAACGAGTGCGGCCCGATCATCCACGACGACCCGATCCTGGCCGACGGCCTGGTCGAGTACGTCGGCCAGCCGATGTTCATCGTCGTCGCCGCCTCGCACGACCAGGCCCGCCGCGCGGTGCGCAAGGTCGAGGTGGTGTACGAGGAATTGCCGGCCATACTGACGCCGTTGGAGGCGAAGGCGGCGCAGTCCTTCGTGCTGCCGCCGATGTCGCTGAAACGCGGCGACGCCCGCTCCGCCCTCGACGCCGCGCCGCACAAGCTCGCCGGCCAGCTGAACGTCGGCGGCCAGGAGCAGTTTTACCTGGAAGGGCAGATCTCCTACGCCATTCCGAAAGAGGACCAGGGCATGCACGTGCTGTGCTCGACCCAGCACCCGAGCGAGATGCAGCACATCGTCGCGCACACGCTGGGCGTGCATTCGCACAAGGTGCAGGTCGAATGCCGGCGCATGGGCGGCGGCTTCGGCGGCAAGGAGTCGCAGTCCGGCCTGTGGGCCGCTTGCGCGTCCATCGCCGCGGCGGCGCTGAAGCGCCCGGTCAAGCTGCGCGCCGACCGCGACGACGACATGATGGTCACCGGCAAGCGCCACGAATTCCACTACGACTACGAGGTCGGCTACGACGACAACGGCCTGATCCTGGGCGCGAAAGTGGAAATGGTGTCGCGCGCCGGCTTCTCGGCCGACCTGTCCGGCCCGGTGGCGACGCGCGCCGTCTGCCACTTCGACAACACCTACTACCTGTCCGACGTCGATATCAAGGCCATGTGCGGCAAGACCAATACCCAGTCGAACACCGCCTTCCGCGGCTTCGGCGGGCCGCAGGGCGCCATCGCCATCGAATACATCGTCGATGAAATCGCCCGTACGCTGGGCCGCGACGCGCTCGACATCCGCAAGGTGAATTTCTACGGCCGCAACGACGCCGAGGGCCGCAACGTGACGCAATACGGCCAGAAAGTGGTCGACAACGTCATCCACGAACTGGTCGCCGAGCTGGAGGAGAGCAGCCAATACCGCGCCCGCCGCGAGGCCGTCGAGGCCTTCAACGCCACCAGCCCGGTGCTGAAGAAGGGCCTGGCGCTGACGCCGCACAAATTCGGCATCGCCTTCAACGTCACCCATTTGAACCAGGCCGGCGCGCTGGTCCACGTCTACGTCGACGGCTCGGTGCTGGTCAACCACGGCGGCACCGAAATGGGGCAGGGCATCAACACCAAGGTGATGCAGGTGGTCGCGCACGAACTGGGCGTGGCGCTGCATTCGGTGCGCGTCACCGCCACCGACACCAGCAAGGTCGCCAACACCTCGGCCACGGCGGCGTCCACCGGCGCCGACTTGAACGGCAAGGCGGCGCAGGACGCGGCGCGGCAAATCCGCGAGCGCCTGGCGGCGTTCGCCGCCACCACCTACGGCGGCGCGGCCGGCGACGTGGTCTTCACAGACCAGCGCGTCGAGGTCAACGGCGTCACCGTGACCTTCGCCGACCTGGTCGGGAAAGCCTACCTGGCGCGGGTGCAACTGTGGTCCGACGGCTTCTACGCCACGCCGAACCTGCACTGGGACCGCGACACCATGACCGGCAACCCGTTCTCCTACTTCGCCTACGGCGCGGCGGTGTCCGAGGTCATCGTCGACACGCTGACGGGCGAATGGCGCCTGCTGCGCGCCGACGCGCTGTACGACGCCGGCAACTCGCTCAACCCGGCCATCGACGTCGGCCAGGTCGAGGGCGCGTTCATCCAGGGCATGGGCTGGCTGACCACCGAGGAACTGTGGTGGAACAAGGCCGGCAAGCTGATGACGCACGCGCCGTCGACCTACAAGATCCCGGCCATTTCGGACTGCCCGGAGGACTTCCGCGTCAAGCTGTTCAAAAACCGCAACGTCGCCGACAGCATCCACCGCTCGAAGGCGGTGGGCGAGCCGCCGCTGCTGCTGCCGTTCTCGGTGTTCTTCGCCATCCGCGACGCGGTCGCCAGCGTCGCCGGCGGCAAGGTCAACCCGCCGCTGCAGGCGCCCGCCACCAGCGAGGCGATCCTCAAGGCCGTGCGCGCGCTGACGCATCCACGCTAAGCACCCGGGCCAGCGGGCTTCGCCGGTTTTGTCTATTCGGTACAATGCCCTTTTGGGCGGCGAATCGGAGAAGTGAATGGGCATGGACTACGACAAGCTGCTGGCAAGCTTGCTGGAACACGAGGAAAGATTGCAGTTCGACAGCTTCAGCAACGACAGCGCGCTGGACATCGGCACGCGCCTGGTTGCGGCGGTACGGGGCAGGGGACAAGCCGTTGCGGTTGATATTAGCCGCAACGGCCAGCAGTTGTTCCAGCACGCGATGGACGGGACGACGCCGGACAACGCGGACTGGATACGCCGCAAGAACAACGTGGTCCAGCGCTTCGCCCACAGCTCCTTCTACATGGGCAACTACTATCTGAGCCGGGGCCTGAGCTTCAGCGCCCACACCGGTCTCGACCCCTTGCACTACGCCGCCCACGGCGGCGCCTTCCCCTTGCTACTCAGGGGAACCGGCATGGTCGGCACCATCAGCATCTCCGGCCTGCCGCAGGCCGAGGACCACGAGATCGTCACGACGGTGCTGGCGGGCTTTCTTTTCCGCTGACCCGGCGCCGCAAATGCCGTTAAATTGGCGGGCCGATACGTCCAAAAAACCACAGGCAATGAGCCGGGGTACGACCTCCAAGTCCGCCCCCAGGATTACGCCCGTGGTTTGCGCGCGCAAGCGCCGTTGAGCCGGCACCTCTCCCCGCCGCCGCCGCGGCGCGCATTCCATACTTTTAATACGCAAATGCTGTATACAAAATCGGTTGACAATCCATTGCTGAATGGGCATCATCGTTTGTGTTGGAACCGAGTTTTTCCGGTTCGGCAATACTAACGACGTCGACGCCAGAAGCGACGCAGCAGTGCTCACACTCACTTGGAGAGAGACTATATGCGTCCCATGCTAGCCATCGCCGTGCCTGCAACGCCTGCTTCGCGCCCCGCGCCGGACCACGTCCGCGAGGCGCCGCCTCCGCACTATCCATCATCCCTTCTTACCGCTCTGCAGCGTGACACCGTGCGGCCATCCACCGCGCGCGCCCATGCACAACGACGACAAGCAATCCTTGCCGCGCAGTCTTAACACCATCCCGATTTGCGCGCGGCCTGGGCAAGCCGAGCGAGTAGTTCAGTAGTAAGCGCCGCCTAAATACAATAAAAGATGGAGACAATTAACATGAATAACTTGCTGTTCCAGGTCGAGGATCGTCCTCCACTGCTGACCTCCCTCCTGTTGGCCGCCCAGCACATGCTGGCCGCCCTCGGTGGCATCATCGCCGTGCCGCTGGTCGTGGGCGCCGCCCTCAAACTGCCGGCCGATCAAATCATCGCCCTGATCAACGCCGCGCTGCTCGGCTCGGGCGTGGTCACCTTCCTGCAGTGCAAAGGCGTCGGCCCGGTCGGCATCCGCCTGCCGTGCGTGATGGGTACCAGCTTCGCCTTCGTCGGCGCGGCCATCAGCGTCGGCATCGAACACGGCGTGCCGGGTATTATGGGATCGTCGCTGGCCGGCTCGCTGGTCATGATCATCGGTAGCCGCTTCATGCCGGTGATCCGCAAACTGTTCCCGCACGCCGTCACCGGCGTCGTCGTGACGATGATCGGCCTGTCGTTGACGCCGGTGGCGATCGACTGGGCGGCCGGCGGCGTGCCGCGCGGCAGCATCGGCTACGGCTCCCCCGCCAGCCTGGGCGTGGCGCTGTTCGTCCTCGTGACGGTGATCGCGCTGGTGCAATTCGGCAAGGGCATCATTTCCGCCGCCGCCGTGGTGATCGGCATGTCGATCGGCTACGCCGTCTGCCTGGCCATGGGCCTGGTCAATTTCGCACCGGTGCACAGTGCGCAGATCTTCGCGGTACCGCAGCCGCTGGCCTACGGCATGAGCTTTCCCGTCGGCGGCATTGTCGCCATGGGCATCGCCTTCCTGGTGACGATGGTGGAAACCACCGGCGCCTTCATGGCGCTGGGCGCGGCCACCAACACCAAGATCCGCGGCAGCAGTCTGGCCCGCGGCATCCTGTGCGACGGCGTCGGTTCCGCCTTCACCGCCGTGATGTCGAGCCCTCCGGTGTCGACCTTCGCGCAAAACGTCGGCATCATTTCGCTGACCGGCGTGGCCAGCCGCCATGTCGTCGCCCTGACCGGCGTCATGCTGTTCTTGGCCGGCCTGTTCCCGGTGCTGGGCGCGGTGGTCGTGACGATTCCGAAGCCTGTCATCGGCGGCGCCGGCTTGATGATGTTCGCGATGATCATTTCGGCCGGTATCCAGTTGCTCAGCAACGTAGAGCACAACAAGCGCAACGGCATCATCATCGCCGTCTCGATCGGTTGCGGCCTGGCCGTGTCGGTGCGCCCTGAACTGCTGGGCCAACTGCCGGCCTTCGTCAAGGAGATCTTCGGTTCCGGCATTACCGTCGGCGCCCTGGTCGCCATTGCCTTGAACCTGGTGCTGCCGGAGCGTCCGGTCGAAGCCGTCGAAGAGGACGAGGACGCGCCGCCGCAAGCGTTTGTGACCAAGGAGCTGGAGACGGTGTAAACTAGCGGCAACCGCGGCGCGGATCTTTCCCGCCGCGGTTTTTTTCACATTGTTTCCGCAGTGCGCGTGCATTGTTTCCGCAGTGTTTTTTCATTCTTTACCATCTACACAAAAATGACTAAAACTCTCTTGATCAAAAACGCGCGCGTGCTTGTCACCATGGACGACGAGCGCCGCGAAATCGTCGACGGCGCCGTCTTCATCCAAGGCAACGTGATCGCGCAGGTGGGCGCCTCCGCCGACCTGCCGCGAGAGGCCGACGAGGTCATCGACGCGCGCAACCACGTCGTCATGCCGGGCCTGATCAACACCCACCACCATATGTACCAGAGCCTGACGCGGGTGATTCCAACGGCGCAAAACGGCGAATTGTTCAATTGGCTGAGCAACCTGTATCCGATCTGGGCCAACCTCAGCGCCGACATGGTGCGCGTTTCCAGCCTGACCGCGATGTCGGAGCTGATCCTGTCGGGCTGCACCACCAGCAGCGACCACCTGTACATTTACCCGAACGACTGCACGCTGGACGACAGTATCGCGGCGGCGCGGCAGATCGGCATGCGCTTCCACGCGGCGCGCGGCTCGATGAGCGTGGGCCAGTCGAAGGGCGGCCTGCCGCCGGACTGCGTGGTCGAGGAGGAGGGCGCGATCTTACGCGACACCCAGCGCCTGATCGAGACCTACCACGACGCCGGCCGCTACGCCATGCAGCGCATCGTGGTGGCGCCGTGCTCGCCGTTTTCGGTCTCGCGCGACTTGATGAAGGAGTCGGCGGCGATGGCGCGCAGCTTCGGCGTGTCGCTGCACACGCACTTGGCGGAGAACGCCAACGACATCGCCTACAGCCGCGAAAAATTCAAGATGACGCCGGCCGAATACGCCGAGGACTGCGGCTGGGTCGGCCACGACGTCTGGCACGCCCACTGCGTCCAGCTCGACGACGACGGCATCTACATGTTCGGCCGCACCGGCACCGGCATCGCCCACTGCCCGTGCTCGAACATGCGGCTGGCCTCCGGCATCGCGCCGATCCGCAAGATGCTCGACCTGGGCGTGTCGGTCGGCTTGGGGGTGGACGGCTGCGCCTCGAACGACTCCGGCCATATGCTCGGCGAAGTGCGCCAGGCGATGCTGCTGCAGCGGGTCGGCTTCGGGCCGGACGCGATGACGGCGCGCCAGGCGCTGGAAGTGGCCACGCTGGGCGGCGCCAAGGTGCTCAACCGCGACGACATCGGCGCGCTCAAGCCGGGCATGGCGGCCGACATCGTCATGTTCAAACTGGACCAGATCGGCTTCGCCGGCGCGCTGCACGACCCGGTGGCGGCGCTGGTGTTCTGCACGCCGTCGAACGTCTCGTACAGCATCATCAACGGCAAAGTGGTGGTGCGCGACGGCGTGCTGGGCACCGTCGACCTGCCGCTCGTCATCGAGCGCCACAACGAACTGGCGCGCGAACTGGCGCTGGCCGCCGGCGTCAAACCCAGCTAACACGGCGCGGCGTTCGCTCAAGACTGCCGCCGCAAAAAAAAAACCGGATGCGTAAGTCCGGGTCGACCCCCAAGGGTCCGGCCCCGGCTTCACGCCGCCGGTTTTTTTTGTTTTCAGCGCGCGCACGCCGAAACCGATATGCAAATAGGCATCGGCCTGGCCAAATAATTGATTGGCCATATTTTCTTGTAAAAGTTAGCATCGTCCACCATTGAGATCTTGTGGGGACGGGTCAAGTTAGCTTGAAAAAGAATCCATCACTTCCCATCATTACTTAATGGTGCGCGGCAATAATTCATACTAATAATAAATAATGAATTTGACTGTTCATTAAGCATGGAGACGAAGATGAGGCAAGCGGTAGCAAAAGTTCTGCTTTGGGTATGCGCATCCATATCCGCATGTGTCGCCAATTCAAGTTGGGCGCGTCGGCCCCTGCGCCATTCCAACTTCAACCTAGTGCTGAACAAAAACGACGCCACCAGCGGATTCAAGGCGGACGCCACCTTCCACAAAGTGGCTGGCCTGGCCGACGGGGCGTGGAGTTCGTACAAGTTGTATGACTTTCCGAACTGGTACATCCGCCATGCAAACCAGGCGCTGTGCATGGCCCGGCATATCCACCCATAACGGAGACTTTCCATGACAATTTTTACACTCGCCCGGCGGGCGGTGGCCCTTCTTTTGCCCGTCACTTTGTTGTGGGGCGCGTTTGCGGGCGTTCAGGCCGAAATTCAGGGGCCGGCCAATGCCCTGGGCTTTCGCAATGCCAACCTGCTGCACCGCGCCGACCCTTGGGTCTACAAACACACCGACGGCTATTACTATTACATGTCGACGGTGCCGGAATTCGACCGGCTCGAATTGCGCAAGTCGCGCACGCTGAGCGGCGTCGGTAGCGCCGCGCCGGTGGTGATCTGGAACAAGCACGCCAGTGGCATCATGGGCGCCAATATCTGGGCGCCGGAAATCCATTTCATCAACAACAAGTGGTACGTGTATTTCACGGCGGGCGAATCGGGCAACGCCTTTAACGTGCGCTTGTATGCGCTGGAAAACAGTTCCGCCGACCCGAGCGCCGGCGCCTGGACCGAGGCCGGGCGCATTCACACCGCGTGGGACAGTTTTACGCTCGATGCGACCAGCTTCATGCACAACAACCTGCAATACCTGGTGTTTGCGCAAAAAGACCCCAACATCGCCGGCAACTCGAACTTGTATATCGCCCGCATGACCGACCCGCTGCACGTCGACACCGGCACCCAGGTCATGCTGACCAAGCCGGTGTTGAGCTGGGAGCAGCAAGGGCCGTGGGTCAACGAAGCCCCGGAGGTCATCAAGCGCAACGGCAAGATCTTCATTGCCTATTCCGCCAGCTCGTGCGACCCGCGCTACGTGATGGGCATGCTGAGCGCCGCCGATACCAGTAACTTGCTGTCGGCCGCCTCCTGGTCCAAGTCGGCGACGCCGGTGTTCCAGTCCAATCCGACGGCGAACGCCTACGGCCCCGGCCACAACGCCTTCGCGCAGTCGCCGGACGGTAGCGAAGACTACATCATTTACCACGCCTATTCCGACGCCACGGTGAATACCTGTTTCGGCGACCAGCGCAGCATGCGCATGCAGAAAATCGGTTGGAACACCGACGGTTCGCCCAACCTCGGCAAGCCGGTCTCGGCCGGCACCGTCCTGCCGCCGCCCTCGGGCGACAACCGCTTCGAAGCCGAGTATGCGGCACTCGGCGGCCAGGCCACTGTGATGTCGTACGCGAATGCGTCGCGGGGCAAGGATGTCGGCAACCTCAACGACGCCAACAGCTATGTGCGCTTCGACAACGTGAACGTGCCGGTGGCCGGCGCCTATGCCGTGTCGATGCGTTACGCCACCGGCGCCGGCGCGGCGGCCTCGCACAAGCTCAGCGTCAACGGCGGCGCCGCCAGCGTCGTCAACTATCCGGCCAGCGCCGGCTGGGGCAGCTTTGCCACGGCGGTGGCCCATGTCAACCTGAACGCCGGCGCCAACGCGCTCACGCTGAGTTTTAACGCCGGCGTCGCCGAAGTCGATTACGTCCAGGTCGATCCGATCCGCTATGAAGCCGAGGCGGCAAGCATCGTCAACGGCGGCGCGGTGAACGAGGCGTCGGCGTCGAACGGGGCGAAGGTTGGCAACCTCAACCTCGCCGGCAGCTATGTACAGTTCAACGTCAACGTTCCCACGGCCGGCACCTACACGCTAGCGGCGCGCTACGACAACGGTTCGGCGGCCAACAGCACCCATGCGGTCACGCTGAACGGCGGCGCGACAGCCTACACGCTGAATTATCCGTATTACGCCGGCGACACCTGGGCCAGCTACCGCACCACCTCGGTCGACGTGCCGCTCAACGCCGGCAACAACACGGTGCGCGTGGCCAAGGGAATCGGCTTTGCCGAACTGGACCGGATCGAACTGCGGGCGACGGTTCGCCACAACACCAAGTACCGCCTGACCAACCGCAGCAGCGGCAAGGTGCTCGACAACGCCGACTTCGGTACGACCGACGGCAACAACGTCCAGCAGTGGGAGGACCTGGGCAATACCGCACAGCGCTGGTTTGCCTACGACGTAGGCAATGGCTACTGGGAACTGGTGAACCAGGCCGGCGCCAAGGCGCTTCAGGTGGCCGGCAACACGACGGCCGACGGCGCCAACGTCGACATTGCCACCTACACCGGAGCGGCGAACCAGCAATGGAAACCCGTGTATGTCGGCGACGGCAGCTACAAGTTGATCGCCCGCCACAGCGGCAAGGCGCTGGACCTGGAGTCGGCGCTGCCGGCCAACGGCACGAATGTGCGGCAGTGGCCGGATAACGGCTTGGATGCGCAGAAATGGGTGTTGGAACAGGCGCCTTAAGCGCTAAAAGTCACATCGGACAGTTTGTTAAATAGGGCCGTGCGTCACGCAGGCGGCCCAGCATAAAGGAGACGTAACCATGGCTGTTTCTGTTGTTCGCAAAGGTTTTCTGGCGTTGTCGGCGCTCGCTTGCCTGTTCCCGATAGCGCCGCTGGCACAGGCCGCGTCGAGCACCTTCATCAATCCCGTCGGACCGGCGGGCGCGTCGTCGGCCGACCCCTTCGTGATGCGCCACACCGATGGCGCTTATTATTATGTCTTTACCTCGTGGGACAAATTGGAGATCACCAAGGCGTCGTCGCTGAGCGGTATCGGCGCCGGCAAGCGGGTCACGGCCTGGACGCCGCCGGCCGGCCCTTGCTATGGCATAAACTGTAATACGCAGTGGATCTGGGCGCCCGAGCTGAACTTCATTAACGGCAAGTGGTATCTGTATTTTTCCGCAGGCGACAACAACCATGTGAACCACCGGATCTGGGTTATTTCCAACGCCAGCGCCGATCCCACCACCGGCACCTGGAGCGCGCCGGTCAAGGTGGCCGACGCCAACGACAAATGGGCGATCGACCAGACGGTAATGAACATTAACGGCCAGCTGTACATGGCCTGGTCCGGCATGGGCGGGGCGAACGACGCCGCGCCGCAAGTGATCCGTATTGCCAAGATGGGCAGCCCGACCTCGCTCATCGGCGCCGGTACGGTGGTTAGCACGCCGACCTATGGCTGGGAAACCTCCGGCGCCCCCGTCAACGAGGGGCCGCAATTCCTCCTCCACGGCGGCAAGGTGCTGATGAGTTTTTCCGCCAGCTACTGCAATACCGATGACTACAAGCTGGGCATGCTGAGCGCCAACCTCGGCGCCGACCTGACGCTGGCGTCCAACTGGACTAAGTCCGCCACGCCGATTCTGGAAAAGGGCGCCGGGGCGTTCGGTCCCGGCCACAACAGTTTTGTGAAGTCGCCGGACGGCGCCGAGGACTGGGTCGTCTACCACGCCAACCCGGCGACGGGGCAGGGATGCGGCTTGTCGCGCACCACGCGGATTCAAAAGATCACCTGGAATGGCGACACGCCGGTAATCGGCGCGCCGAGCGTGCCCGGTACGCCGGTCGCGCGTCCCGCCGGGGAAGGCAACGCGACGATTCTTTATCGCCTGCGTAACGAGGCCAGCGGCAAGGTCATGAGTATCGACCGTTTGGCCAACCCGGCGAACGGCGCGGCGATCTGGCAGTGGGCCAATTTGAACAATTCGGATCAACTCTGGACGCTCGACCCGGCCGGAAGTGGATTCGTACAGTTCACGTCTAGCTTCAACGGCAATGTCGCCGATGTCTATAACTTCGGCACCGCGCCGGGCGTGCCCGTCAAATCCTATCCAGCCATCGGCGCCAGCAACCAGCAATGGCAGTTGCTACCAACCACGTCGCAGTATTTTTCCGTCAAAAACCGCCATAGCGGGCTGATGCTGGATAACAAGGACGGCAGCACCGCCGATGGTGGCGTGATCCAGCAATGGACCGGCAACGGCCTGGCTCCCCAGCGTTGGTTGCTTGAACGCGCGAATTAAAACAGTATGGCGCGGCTTGTCTTTCGGCGAAGACAAGCCGCGTATCAGCCGGGAGGGTTGGGATGTCTATGATTAAATGCGGGTGGGTCGGAGTGGCGGCGATCGCCGCGGTGGTGCTGGGCTATTACACCTTCGGTGAAACCAGTGCGCCCTCAAGCGTCGCTGCGGCGCCAGCCGCCATGGCGCAAACGGTCAAGTTCGGGGACGGCGGCCAGGCCGGCTGCGCCGCAGTTATACATGCAAGCCCGTTTGCGCGCGACAAAGCCAACTGCATCGCCGACGCCGCGCCGGCGCTGGTGGCGGAAAACGGCGACGCCAGGGAGTTGCACGCCAAAGTGAACCAGCTGCCGTCTTGCCAGGGACCTCAGCAAATAAACAATTTAACGCCGGCGTGCGTCAAGTTGAATGCTGGCGCGGCAAGCCTTGTCAGGCAGCTCGAAGCGCTGGTCGAGCAGGGCGACGCGGAGGCGAGGATGGCATTGTCCGACGTGGTGCGGCGCCAGCTAGGCACAAGGACGGCAAGCGGCGAGTATCTCGATGAGATTGAACGCGCCGAGGCGGTCTTGTTACGCATCGCCGCCAGCGGCGGTGTCGAATCCGAGAAGCGGATTGCCCGTCCCGGAAGCGCCGCGGCTGGACCGCGCTTCGCGAACTAGCGCGCCGGCCGGGCCGGCGCCGTCCTTACATCAGCAGCGCCGACACCAGGTCTTTTTTGCCTTCGCTGGCGCGGCCGTCGAACTGCAGCGCCGCCTCGACGTGGCTCAGGTGGTGCAGCATCAGGTGCGCCGCCTTGTCGGCGTCGCCGGCCTTGGCCGCTTCGAGGAAGTCGGTGTGCTCGTCGGACGAGCAGACCGCGTCGCGGTCCGACTGGTACAGCATGGTGATCAGCGAGCTGCGTCCGACCAGTTCGCGTACGATTTCCTTTAGCACTTGGTTGCCGACGACGTCGGCCAGCAGCACGTGGAAGTCGCCCAGCAGCTGCGAACGCACTTTCGTGCTGTCGCTGGAGAGCGCATTGCGTTCGGCCTTCAGGTGCCGTTCCAGCATCTTGTAGTCGGCCGGCTTGGCCTTGGCGACGAATTCGCGCGCCAGCGCCGTTTCAATAATGCGCCGCGCGGCGAAGATGTCGCGCGACTCGGTTTCGCTGGGCTGGCTGACGAAGGCGCCCTTGTCGGGGATGATGTTGATCAGCTTGTCTTTCGACAGGATCAGCAACGCCGCGCGGATCTTGGTCCGGCTGACCGAGTACAAGCGGCACAGCGCCTCTTCGCGCAGCTTGGTGCCGGGCGGCAGCTTGCGCGCCGCGATGGCCTCGGCGATGTCGTGGGCGATCTCGTTCGAACTGTCGCCTGTGCTCTGCTTTTCTTCGCTTGCTGCGTTGATGTTGGCCATAGAAATAGGACGATAAACCTTTGATGGATGGGCTGCCTCGGCTGACTGCTGTTTCCCAGCCGGCGCGGAACCCGGAAACGATGTCGTCATGATACATGGGCAACCATATATTTACTATGCCGCCGCCCGGCGCGCCGCTTAGCGTGGCACCGTTACATCGTTGGCCGTGCCGCCCAGCACCTCATACGGGTTCTTGCCCATCACTTCGCGCGAGGCGTCGGCCACCAGCTTGCGCAACCACTGCACCTCGGGCGCGCTGTGCGAGCGTTCGTGCCACAGCATGAAAAAGCGCATTTTCGGCATCGGCATGGGCATCGGCAGCACCGCGATCGGCCACTGGCGGCCGAAGTGCATGGCGAAGCAGTGGCTGGTGGTGAAGATCAGGTCGGTTTTCGCCAGCACGTAGGGCACCATGCCGAAGTAGGGAATGGTCATCTTGATCTGCCGCTTCATGCCTTGCTCGGCCAGCGCGCTGTCGATGATGCTGCGGTGGCCCATCATGTAGGGCGTCGGCGCCAGGTGCGCCATGTCCAGGTAGTACTTCAGCGACAGGCCCTTCTTGACGACCGGGTGCTCGCTGTTGAGCATGCACACCAGTTCGTCCTCGAACAGGTGCGCCAGGTGCAGGTGCTGCGGCTGCTCGGGCCAGTTGCCGATGACGATGTCGAGTTCGCCGCTTTCCAGCGCCGACGAGTAGTCGAAGCCGGCGTTGAGCGAGTGGATCACCAGGCCGGCGTGCGGCGCGCGCGCGCGCACCGTTTCCATGATCAGCGGGATCAGCAGCACGCTCAGGTAGTCCGGCGCGCCCAGGTGGAACACGCGCTGGGTCAGCGCCGGCGTGAAGTCGGGCGCCGGGTTGGCGATGCTTTCCATCACGCCCAGGCCCTGTTTGGCCAGCAGCAGCAATTCCTCGCCGCGCTCGGTCGGCGTCATGCCGCTTTTGCCGCCGACCAGGATCGGGTCGCCGGTGATGTCGCGCAGGCGGCGCAGCATGTTGCTCACCGCCGGCTGCGACTTGCCCAGCTTGAGCGCGGTGCGCGTGACGCTGCGTTCGGTCAGCAGCGTGTGCAGCACCCGCAGCAGGTTGGTGTCGAGGTGGTCGTTCTGGCGCGGGGCGGTAGAGCGTTGGGGGGAGGGCAGGATAGGCATGGATGCTTTCGGCGGGCCGTATGGGTGAGGCGGGGTGGCGCAGGCTTTGCAACAAAACCAAGGGCGTAAGCCCGGGGTCGGACCGGAAGGTCCGACCCCGGTTTGGCGCCGCCGGTGTGCTGTCAGCCGGCGGCGCGCGGGCGTTTACTTCGAGCCGGCGTCATGCCATTTGGCGATGATGTCGCGTTCCTGGTCCGTGATCTTGGTCAGGTTGCCGAGCGGCATGGCCTTTTGCAGCACCACCTGCTGGTAGATCAGCTGGGCGCTGGCCTTGGTCTGCTCCGCGGTCTCGAACATCAGACCCTTGGCGGCGGTCGGCATCAAGGTCGGCTTGGCGGAGTGGCACTGGATGCAGCGCGCCGTCATGACTTGCTGCACCGCGTCGATGCCGCCGGCCGGCGCGTCGGCCACGACCACGGCGCCGGCCTCGGTCGGGGTCGACGCTTCGGTCGCGGCCGCGCTCGACGCGTTGGCGGCGGCGGTTGGCGCTGCCACGGCGGCGGCCGGGGCGGCGTGCTGCTCGGCCGGCACGACGACGCCGGGCGGCGCGATCCAGGCGATCACGGCCACCAGCAGGGCGATCGCGGCGGTCGGGAACACCAGGTTGTTGACGCCCTTGTGGCGCATGATGAAGAACTGGCGGATCAGTACGCCGGCCACCATGATCGCCACCAGCACCGCCCAGTTGTACTTGTGGCTGTAGGTCATGCTGTAGTGGTTCGACAGCATCGCCAGCAGCACCGGCAGGGTGAAATAGGTGTTGTGCACGCTGCGCTGTTTGGCGCGCTGGCCGTGGATCGGGTCGACCGGCTCGCCGGCTTTCATCGAGGCGACGGTGGTGCGCTGGCCGGGAATGATCCAGAAGAACACGTTGGCGCTCATGATGCTGGCGACCATGGCGCCGACGATCAGGAAGGCGGCGCGGCCGGAGAACAGGTGGCAGGCCGCGTATGCCGCGCCGACCACCAGCAGCACCACCAGCACC
This sequence comes from Janthinobacterium sp. CG3, assembly GCF_000344615.1. Taxonomy (GTDB): domain Bacteria; phylum Pseudomonadota; class Gammaproteobacteria; order Burkholderiales; family Burkholderiaceae_D; genus Janthinobacterium. The sequence continues at coordinate 261,811 of NZ_KB467824.1, forward strand.
GCCAGCAGTTTTTCCTGTTTGCGCAGGACGCGGCAGGCGCTGTCATACACCAGCCAGCCGCCGACCAGGAAGGCCAGCGCCAGGCCGACGGCGGTGGCCGGGCTGAGGTCGGCCACGCTCGGGTCGATCAGGAATACCTTCGGGTTGAACAGGTAGAGCACCGAGAACAGCGCAAAGCCCGACAGCCAGGTGCTGTACGACTCCCAGTAAAACCAGTGCAGGTCGTTGGGCAGGTCGCGCGGCGCGCCCAGGTATTTTTGCGGGTTGTAGAAGCCGCCGCCGTGCACGGCCCACAGCTCGCCGCCAACGCCTTTTTCCTTCAGTTCCGCGTCTTTCGGCGCGCGCAGGCTGTTGTCCAGCCAGACGAAGTAAAACGATGATCCAATCCACGCGATGGCGACGATCACATGTAGCCAACGCAGCAGCAGGTTGGCCCAATCCAGTAAATAACCTTCCATTTGTCTCTCTCTATTCTATGTGTTGTGTAAAAACGGTGCGCCGGGCGTGTCAGCTGCCGCGGTAGGTCGAGTAGCTCCACGGGCTGACGGTCAGCGGCACGTGGTAGTGGGCGCCGGCGTCGGCCACGCCGAAGCGCAGCGTAATGACGTCGAGGAAGTTCGGCTGCGGCAGCTCGACGCCGAGGGCGGCGAAGTAGGGGCCGATGTGGAACTCCAGCTCGTAGACGCCCACTTGCAGCGCGTCGCCCTCGAGCAGCGGACCGCCGCAACGGCCGTCCTGGTTGGTTTTGGTGCTGCACAGCTGCGTGCGGACGTTGTCGCTGATACGGTGCAGGTAAATCTGCACGTCGCTGCCCGGCCTGCCGTGCGCAGTGTCCAGAACGTGGGTGGTTAAACGGCCCATATGGTCTCCAAGGTGAGGGAGGCGCGTGACGCCTCGAAGTGGGAAGCCGCGCGGCGCCGGAAAGACCGGTTGCCGACAGCTCCTATATTCAATAGTTGTATACAATAAGTGTTGACAATATTAGGCGGCGTAGGCATCCTTGTCAACCTGGAATTGAGAGTTTCAATCAGGACGGCGCGGAAAATCCCGCCTTCAACCACACGGCAGCGAGCGACCTTCACCCCATGCAGAATTCACCGATTTATCCGCGCGACCTGGTCGGCTACGGCCGCGACGTCCCGCACGCCCGCTGGCCGGGCCAGGCCCGCATCGCGGTCCAGTTTGTCCTTAACTACGAGGAGGGCGGCGAAAGCTGCGTGCTGCACGGCGACGCCGGCTCCGAGCAATTCCTCTCCGAGATCGTCGGCGCCGCCGCGTACGAGGCGCGCCACATGTCGATGGAGTCGATGTACGAATACGGCTCGCGCGCCGGGGTCTGGCGCATCCTGCGCGAGTTCGAGCGGCGCGCCCTGCCGTTGACGGTGTTCGGCGTGGCGATGGCCTTGCAGCGCCACCCGGAGCTGACGGCGGCCTTCGTCGAGTTGGGCCACGAAATCGCCTGCCACGGCTGGCGCTGGATCCACTACCAGAACATGGACCGCGCCACCGAGCGCGAACACCTGCGCGCCGCCGTCGAGATTTTGCGCGACCTGACCGGCAGCGCGCCGTTGGGCTGGTACACCGGGCGCGACTCGCCGAACACGCGCGAACTGGTCGTCGAGCACGGCGGCTTCGCCTACGACTCCGATTACTACGGCGACGACCTGCCGTTCTGGACCGAGGTGGCGACGCCGCATGGCGCGGCGAAGGCGCACCTGGTGGTGCCGTACACGCTGGACTGCAACGACATGCGCTTCGCCACCGCGCAGGGCTTCAACACCGGCGAGCATTTTTACCAATATTTGAAGGACAGCTTCGACGTGCTGTACGCCGAGGGCGACCCGCGGGGGCAGGACGCGCCGAAGATGCTGTCGGTCGGCATGCACTGCCGGCTGCTGGGGCGGCCCGGCCGCTTCCGCGCGCTGCAGCGCTTCCTCGACTACGTGCAGGCGCACGACAAGGTGTGGATTTGCCGCCGCGTCGACATCGCCCAGCACTGGATTACCCACCACCCTCACCGGAAACCAGCATGACGACAAACTACTCCATGGCCGCGCTCAACAACATGAGCGTCGACGAATTCACCGCCGCGCTGGGCGCGATCTACGAGCACTCGCCGTGGGTGGCGCGGCGCGCCGCCGCGCAGCGCCCGTTCGCCGACCTGGGCGTGCTGCGCGATACGATGGCCGGCGTGGTGCGCAGCGCCACCGAGGCCGAGCGCCTGAAACTGATCCAGGCCCACCCGGAGTTGGCGGGGCAGGCGGCGGTGCGCGGCGAGTTGACGGAGGAGTCGACCCGCGAGCAAAAGGGCGCCGGGCTGGACCTGTGCAACGCCGACGAATACGACCGGCTGCACACGCTGAACCGGCGGTACAACGAGAAGTTCGGCTTTCCCTTCGTGGTCGCCGTCAAGGGCCACGACCGCCACAGCATCCTGGCGCTGTTCGCCGCGCGCCTGGAGAACGCGCCCGCCGACGAGGCGCGCGAGTGCATCGACCAGATCGTCAAGATCGGCGGCTTCCGCCTGGCCGCGACGGTGGCCTGCTAATACCGCCAGTTCAGCGTTCGTCGGTCGGATTAGCGTAACGTGTAAGCCGACGCCGGGCCGCCGCCGACGCCAGTCGGGTTACGCCCTGGTGGGCTAACCCGACTACGAAAATCCTCCATTTAGAGGATTTAGGGGAATTGAAGGGATTCATTCGGTTTTTTCGTATTTTTGAGTCTGTCAGACTCAAAACGGATAATTTTACTAGTCCATAAGGCACTGTAATTTCTTGCGCCGCGCAGCATACTGTTCGCACCCTTTAGCTCTGCTGCGAACACCCATGCTGACCATTTATAGCGACAAGCACCGCCTCCACCATGGCACCGAACTGAAAGACGGCGTCCTCCAACCCAGCGTCGAAATGCCGCGCCGGGCCGACACCGTGCTGGCGCGCATCGGTGCGGTCGGCCTTGGCGCCGTGGTCGGGCCGGCCGACTACGCGTCGTCCCTGTACAGCCCGGCGCACACGCCGCGTTACATTCGTTTCCTGGAAAACGCCTGGGCCGACTGGCTGGCCGTCGGGCGCAGGCACGACGCGCTGCCGCTGATCTGGCCGGTGCGCGACTTGCGCGCCGATGTCGAACCCGAGCACATCGACGGCAAGCCGGGCTTCTATTCGATGGGCGCCGGCGTGCCGATCACCGGCGGCACCTGGGAGGCGGTGCGCAGCAGCGCCAACCTGGCGCTGACCGGCGCGCGGGCGCTGGCCGACGGCGCGCGCGGCGCCTTCGCGCTGTGCCGCCCGCCGGGCCACCACGCCGCCGCCGAATACATGGGCGGCTGCCCGAGCTGGCGAAAATCCACCGCAAGGGCGTGACCGGCGACATCGCCTTCGACGCCAGGGGCGACATGCAACAGGGCACGTTGACGCTGTACACCTACAAACAGGGCAAGCGCCAATTGCTGGCCGTCACAAAATAGGCGTCGCCAGTATTGCCCGGCGCGCCGCCGGGCAGCCTTAGCCGGGCACCGGCAGCCGGCTCGACGACTTTGTTGCAGCAGGCGCAGGACGGTGCGGTCGGTGTCGTCCAGCTCGGGTTTGTGTTTTTTTTCCACTCATTATTTTTCACTGTCTGGTTGCGTGCTCGCCGCGGCGGCCCGCCGATCTGATCATCGAAGCGCGCGGCGCTGGGGCGGTGTCGATGCTTGAACTTTCGTCGCCCGCCGCTCCGGCCGGTTTGATATTTGGCAGGGAGGAGCGGGGCGATTCCAGCTACGCTTCGGTAGCGCCAACGCCGTAGTGGAGGGCGCATTCCGTGTGCACGCACCGATAGGGGAAACGCCCATGCCGAGCGCGATCGACTTTCCGCGCCGCCTCCACTTGGAGGACGGCATCGACGCGCGCGCGGTCCGGCGCGCGCTCAGGCGCGCCTATGCGCGCGAGCTGAAACTGATCGGCCACGACAACGCCGTTGCCGAATTCCACCAATTGCGCGAAGCCTACGACGCGGCCATGCTGTGGGTCGAACAGTACCGTGCCGCGCCGCCACCGCCGCCGTTTGGCGCCGGGCTTGCCGGCCTCGATCCGCGGCAAGCCGCTGCCGCCGTGCTGGAGCAATTGCTGTCCGCCGGCGGCGCGATTGCCGCCTGGGCCACGCCGGACGACGCCGGCTTGTGGCAGGCCGAGTTGCGGCGCAGCCTGGCCGACGAGCGCCTGTTGAACATTCACGCGCGCACCTTGTTTGAAAGCTTGCTCGCCGACTTGCTGGCCGCCGGCTGGCGGCCGGGCCACGAGGGCCTGTTCAACGCGGCCACCTTGGATTTCGGATGGCAGCACGACCGCCGCAGGCTGGCGGCGCTGGGCGACGCCGGCGTCTTGCTGAACCGGGCCATCGATGAAAAATACCTGTTCGACTTCCAGGCGGAGCCGGTGCGCGAGGCGCAGCGCGTTGTGCTGGCGCGGCTGCGCGGCGAGGCGACGCCGAGCCACGCCGAACTGGTGCGCTACCTGCCCGGCGCGGAAACCCTGGCGTTGCGCTTTCCGCACTGGCTGCAACTGCTTGCGCCGACGTCGGCGCTGCCGCGGTGGCGCTTGCTGGAGCGGCAGGTGCCGTCGTGGAAGCGCTGGTGTTATCGGCGGCTGTACCGCCTGACCGGCACGGAGGGCGTGCCGGCGCAGCGCGCCAGGGCGTCGTTTCCGGCGCTGTACGTGGTCGTCGCCATTGCCATTCTGGTCAGCGCGCTGGACGCGACCTTGCCGCCGCGCGCGGTGCCGACCGTGGCGTTTCCGCGCCACGGTCCGGTACAGTCGCCGCGCTACACGTCGCCGCCGTTTGTACCGCTCAGCGGCGAGCTGCTTGGCCGCATCAAGGACAAGATTCGCTACGCGCCGCCGGCGAACGCGCCCGGCACCGGCGTCGTCGCGTATGAAGTGGATTTAAAACTCGACGGTACCCTGTTCCGCCTGCGCAAAACGCAGGCTTCGCGCTACCTCGCCTTCGACCACGCGGTCGCCGCCGCGATCCGCGCGGCGCAGCCGTTCCCGGCCGAGGCCGAGCGCCGCCTGTCGGGTAAGTTCTGGTGGGGCAGGGACCCCGACGCGGTGCGCCGGACATCCGCGCCCGGGCGCAAAAGCGCGCCGCCGCCCGCCGCCAGTGCGCCCGCGCCGTCAGGCGAGCTGGCGCAGGCGGCCGGCGTCGTGCTGGTGCCGGAAGCGGCCATCGCCATGCCGGCGCCGGAAGCGGCCGCCGTCGTGCCGATGCCGCGGGCGCCGGTCGACGCCGGCCCGCTTGAGGGGCGTTAAAGCCGCGCTCGTATCTAGCGCGCCGCCGCCGCGGCGACAGCGTAATCCGACCGACGAAAATGGGTTGCCGCCGGCGCGTCCTAGAAAACCTTGCGGTAGTGGACGAACCCGGTTTTTTCGCCGATCTGGTTGTACAAGGTCATCGCGGTGTGGTTGGTTTCATGCGTTAGCCAGTACACCTTGGCGCAGCCCAGCTCGCGCGCTTCGCGGTAGACGTGTTCGATGAGCGCTTCGCCGACGCGCTGGCGCCGTGCCGACGGGCTCACGAACAGGTCTTGCAGATACATGGTGTTGGCCGTGGACCAAGAGGTGCGGTGCTCGATGAAATGCACCAGGCCGACCGCGACGCCGTCGACTTCGGCCAGCGCCGCGTGCATCGGTTCGTTGCCGTCCAGCAGGCGGCGGAAGGTCGTTTGCGTCGTCTCGTCGGGCAAGCTGGCTTCGTAGAAAACCAGGTAGCCGTCCCACAGCGTTTTCCAGCTGGCGTAATCGGCGGCGGTGAGGGCGCGAACGGTTGTTGCAGTCATCAAGTGTGCTCCTGTTGTGGCGTAATTGATCGTGGATGGATGAAACGCCCCCAGTATTACCGTGCAGTGGCCCTGTTACAATATCCAATTGACGGAATTTTTGGATATCCAATTACATGTTGCCGGTTCCCGAGCTTGACTTTGCCCTGTTGCTGCAGCGCGACAGCGATACGACGCTGACGGCGCAACTGATCGCCGAGCTGCGCGGCCGGGCCATGGCCGGCGCGCTGGTGGCCGGCCTGCGCTTGCCGTCCAGTCGGCGCCTGGCCGAGCAACTGGGCGTGTCGCGCACGGTGACGCAGGCGGCCTACGAACAGTTGGCGGCGGAGGGCTTGCTGGAATCGGTGCGCGGCGCCGGCAGCTTTATCGCCAACGACCTGGTGGCCAAGCGGGCGCAGCCCCTGGGCGCACCGGCCCGGCGGCGCGCCGGCGGCGCCGCGCCGGCGCCGGCCCCGATCGATTTCAAACCGGGCAACACGGACATCGGCTTCATCCAGGGCGACGCCTGGCGGCGCTGCTGGCGCCAGGCCTTGCGCGCCGGGATGAGCGGCAAGTACGCCGATCCGCGCGGCGACATCGCCTTGCGCGGCGCCATTTGCGCCTACCTGGCGCGCTCGCGCGGCTTTGCCTGCGACGCCGGCGACGTCTTCATCACCGGCAGTTCGGCCGACGCCCTGGACCTCGTTTGCGGCGCCGTGATGGCGCGCGGCGGCGCGGCGATGATGGAGGAGCCGGGCTATCCGCGCGCCCGCGCCGTCATCGCCAGCCACGGGCTGCGGCTGTGCGACGTCGGCGTCGACCGCGACGGCCTGCGCGTGGACAGTCTGCCGCGGGCGGCCGGCTCGCCGTGCATGGTGTATGTCACGCCGTCGCACCAATACCCGCTGGGCCACCGCATGTCGCTGGGCCGGCGCCAGGCGCTGCTCGATTGGGCCGGCCCGGCGGGTGGTTACGTCGTCGAGGACGACTACGACAGCGAGTTCCGCTTCGACGCGCTGCCGCTGCCGGCGCTGCGCAGCCTGGACGCGCAGCGCGTCATTTACATCGGCACCTTTTCCAAGGTGCTGACGCCGGAGATGCGGCTGGCCTACGTGGTGGTGCCGGCGGCGTTGCGCGAGCAGTTCATGGCGCGCCGGCTGATCCGCGGCGACCAGCCGGCGGCGATGCTGCAGGCGGCGGTGGCCGCCTTCGTCGACGCCGGCGAGCTGGAAAAGCACATTTGGCGCATGCGCCGCGTCTACGCCGGCAAGCGCGCGGCGTTGATGGCGAACCTGCGGCGCTTCGGCCTGCACGCCGACGTGCTCGGCACGGAGGCGGGCCTGCACACGGTGCTGGGCCTGGCCGACGGCGACGACGTGCCGGCCATCGTCGCCGCCTTGGCCGGCAAGGGCGTCCGCGTGGTGCCGCTGTCGCACTACTGCCGGGGCGCGCGCAAGCTGCCCGGCTTGGTGCTGGGCTATGGCGCCCTGAGCGTGGCCGAGATCGAGGCCGGCGTCAACCACATCGCCGCCGTCCTGCGGCAATGCCGGCAAGCCCGCATTCCAGGGTGACCACGCCGAACACCGTGAGCCGCGTTCCCGCCTTGTTCCCCGGCGCGCCGGCCCTGGCCGGCGTCTTCAGGGCGGCGTATTCGGCGGCCAATATGGCGTCCTAGTCGTTCACCGGGGCGCCGGTGTTGACGCCGGCTGCGGCGGCGCCGCTGCGAGGCTGCGCCAGTAGTCGCGCTCTATCCTGACCAGGTCGACCTCCCGGGCCGCCTCGTCGAAGGCCCGCCGCCGCCTCAAGCCCTCCGGCGTGTGCTGGAAGCAAACGTGCGCCGCGCGTTCCCCGAACAGATCTACGCAGGCTTAACTGTGATTTTTGTAGATGTTCGCGGCCGGGACAAGTACAGCGTGACCCAGGTCGCCAGCACGAAGGGCAGCGTGAAGTAGGGCAGGCCGAGCTTGCCAAGCGCGAGGCTGAAGGCGATTGCGCCCAGGCCGCCGAGTACGCGCGCGGCGCGGCCGCGCCGCTGCGCGCGCAAGCCCAGCACGGCCAGTACGCAGTTCACGCCCATGCCGGTGGCCTGCGCGGCGCTGCCGGCCTGCGGCCACAATTGGCCCAGCGTGAGCAGATACCAGGCCAGCGCGGCCGCCGCCATGGCCCAGGCGCCGTAGCGCCAGTCGTGCTGGCTGAGCGCCGCCAGCAGCAGCGCGCCGAGCGCAAGCGAGTCGATGAAGTTGATCTGGCCGATGACGCAGAAGGCGTAGCCGGCCAAGCCGCGGCCGCCGCCGCAACCGGCGCCGGCGGGCTGCGCCTGCAAGCCGGCGGCCGGGCCGAGCGCGGCCGCCGCCAGCATCAGCAGCACGAAGGGGGCGGTCAGCGCCGGCGCGCCGCCGCGGCGCAGGAACAAGTGGGTCGCGGCGGCGGTGGCGACGGCGCCGCCGGCGATCCACGCCAGCAGCGCCGGCGTCGGCTGGTACAGCGCGGCCAGCGCCGCGCCGCCGAGGGCGCCGTTGTAGGAGTACAGGCCTTGTTCGATGTCGGCGCCGGGCCGGCGCGCCGCGCAGGCGGCGGCGATGGCGCCGGCCGCGCCCAGCAGGCAGCCGAGCGCCATCGCCGGGCTGCTCAGCCACAGGCACAGCAGCAGCGCGGCACCGCTCAGCGGCGCCTGCTGGAAGTAGACCTGGGCGACGCTGGCCAGCAGCGCCGTCGGCAGGCGCGGCGCCGCCGCGGGCGCGGCGCCGGCCCGCGCCAGGCTGTTAGCCCCAGTGCGCAGGGACATTCGCGCCCTCTTGCGGCCAGACTTCGGCGATGCGCAGCAGGTTGGTGGTGCCGGGTTGGCCGAAGGGCATGCCGGCGGCGATGGCGACCTGGTCGCCGGCCTTGGCGAAGGCTTCCTTGAGCGCGGTGCGACAGGCAACCGAGACCATTTCGTCGACGTTGTGGACGTCGCTGCCGACGGTCGAGTGGACGCCCCAGACCAGCGCGAGGCGGCGCGCGGTGGCGATTTTCGGCGTGATGCTGAGGATCGGCGCGGACGGCCGCTCGCGCGCGGCGCGCAGGCTGGTGTGGCCCGAGGTGGTGTAGGTGACGGTGGCGACCGCGCCGACGATCTGCGTCACGCTGCGCAGCGCCGCGCAGATGGCGTCGCCCTTGTTCGACAGCGGCGGCACGTGCTGGGCGTCGATGATGTCGCGGTAGAGCGGGTCTTTTTCGACTTCGTTGATGATGCGGTTCATCATCGTCACCGCCTCCACCGGGTAGGCGCCGCTGGCCGATTCGGCCGACAGCATGACGGCGTCGGCGCCGTCGTAGATGGCGCTGGCGACGTCGGACGCCTCGGCGCGGGTCGGCACCGGCGCGGTGATCATCGATTCGAGCATCTGCGTGGCGATGACGACCGGCACGCCGTGCGCGCGGCAGCTGCGCAGGATGCGCTTTTGCGCGCCCGGCACCTGCTCCGGCGGCAGTTCCACGCCGAGGTCGCCGCGCGCGACCATGACCGCGTCGGAGGCTTGCACGATGGCGTCGAGTTGCAGCAGCGCCGCCGGTTTTTCCAGCTTCGAGAGCACGCCGGCGCGCTGGCCGATCAGCGCGCGCGCCTCGATCACGTCTTCCGGGCGCTGGACGAACGACAGCGCGATCCAGTCGGCGCCCATGTCGAGCGCGAAGGCCAGGTCGCGCCGGTCTTTCACCGTCAGCGCCGGGATCGGCAGCACCGCGTCGGGCACGTTGACGCCCTTGCGGTCGGACAGTACGCCGCCGTTGACGACGCGGGTGCGGATGCTGCCGGCGTCGCTGTCGAGCACTTGCAGGCGCAGCTTGCCGTCGTCCAGCAGCAGCGACTGGCCGGCCGTGATGACGGCGAACAGTTCCGGGTGCGGCAGGCAGATGCGCTGCTGGTTGCCCGGCGCGGGGTCGTTGTCGAGGGTGAACTCGTCGTCCGTCTTCAGGGTGATTTTGCCGTCCTCGAACTGGCCGATGCGCAGTTTCGGACCCTGCATGTCGGCCAGCACGGCGATCGGCCGGCCGACCGCGCGTTCGATGTCGCGCACGATGTTGTAGCGGGCCTGGTGGTCGGCGTGGGTGCCGTGGCTGAAATTGAAACGGAAGACGTCGGCACCGGCTTCGAACAGGGCCAGGATGGTGGCGCGGTCGGAACTGGCGGGGCCTAGGGTGGCGACGATTTTTGCTTGGCGGAGACGGCGCATGGTGGTTTTTCGATCTTGAAGAGGGTGGGGCGGGGTGCTAAGTTGGCGCGATGTCGTAGGTCGGGTAAGCCGGCACGCGCCGCTACGGACCAGGTCGGATTACGCTAGGCTCATCCGACCTACGACACGCCAAGGCGATTTACAAAATCAGGATGGCGCGGAAGTCGTTGACGTTGGTGCGGGTCGGGCCGCTGACGATCAGGTCGTCGAGCGCCAGGAAGAAGCCGTAGCCGTCGTTGTTCTCCAGCATATTTTTGGCGCGGATGTCCTGGCGTTCGGCGCGCTGCACCGAGTCCGGGCCGTACAGCGCGCCGGCGTTGTCTTCGGAGCCGTCGATGCCGTCGGTGTCGCAGGCCAGCGCGTAGATGTCCGGGTGGCCCTCCAGCGCCACCGCGAGGCTGAGCAGGAACTCGGCGTTGCGTCCGCCGCGGCCGCTGCCGCGCACGGTGACGGTGGTCTCGCCGCCCGACAGCACCAGGCAGGGCCGCGTGAACGGCTGGCCGCGGCCGTGGATTTGTTTGGCCAGCGCGGCGTGCACGATGGCGACGTCGCGTGCTTCGCCTTCGATGCCGTCGGACAGGATGTGGGCGGTGACGCCGGCCGCGCGCGCGGTCTGCGCGGCCGCCTCCAGCGCGTCCTGGGCGATGGCGATGATGTGCTGCTCGTTGCGGGCGAAGCGCGGGTCGTCGGAACCCGGGGTGGCGCCGGCGTCGCTCTTCAGGTGTTCTTCGATGTTGGCGGGCACCGCGATGGCGTATTTGTTGAGGATCGCCAGCGCCTGCTCGCAGGTGGTGTCGTCGGGCAGGGTCGGACCGCTGGCGATGGTGCCGGCGTCGTCGCCCGGCACGTCGGAGATCAGCAGCGTGACCACGCGGGCCGGCGCGCACGCCAGGCCGAGGCGGCCGCCCTTGATGGCCGACAGGTGCTTGCGCACGCAATTCATTTCGCTGATGGCGGCGCCGCTTTTCAGCAGCGCCTTGTTGATCGCCTGCTTCTGCGCCAGCGTGATGCCGGGCGCCGGCAGCGCCAGCAGCGAGGAGCCGCCGCCGGTGATCAGGCAGATCACCAGGTCGTTTTCGCTCAGGCCCTGGACCATGTCGAGGATGCGCTGCGCGGCCGCCTGGCCGGCTTCGTCCGGCACCGGATGGGACGCCTCGACCACCTCGATGCGCTTGCAGTCGGCGCCGTGGCCGTAACGGGTTACGACCAGGCCGCTCAATTCGCCCTGCCAGTTGTCCTCGACAACCTTGGCCATGGCGGCCGCGCCCTTGCCGGCGCCGATGACCAGCGTGCGGCCGTTGACCGGCGGTGTTGGCAGGAAGGCGGGCAGGCACTTGGCGGCGCTGACGGCGTCGACGGCGCTGTCGTAGACGCTGCGTAAAAATTGTTTTGGATTGGTGGGTGTCATTGGATGTCTCTCGGTTCTGGTTGCGCACGCGGCGCGGGTCGGGATGGACCGCGGGTCGTCGCCCGACCCGCGGTTCTACCCTCTGCCGTTACGCTTCGGCGATTTGGTGGTTCGACATGATTTCGATCGCCCGGCACAGCGCCGAGTGGTCCATGCCGCCCAGGCCGTGGGCGGCGCAGGAGTTCATCAGTTCCTGCGCGGTGGCGGTGTTCGGCAGCGAGATGCCGAGCGTCTTGGCGCCTTGCAGGGCCAGGTTCAAGTCCTTCTGGTGCAGCTCGATGCGGAAGCCCGGGTTGAAGGTGCGCTTGACCATGCGCTCGCCGTGCACTTCCAGAATGCGCGAGGCGGCGAAACCGCCCATCAGCGCCTGGCGCACCTTGGCCGGGTCGGCGCCGGCCTTGGAGGCGAACAGCAGCGCTTCGGCGACGGCCTGGATGTTCAGCGCGACGATGATCTGGTTGGCCACCTTGGTGGTCTGGCCGTCGCCGTTGGCGCCGACCAGGGTGATGTTCTTGCCCATCAGTTCGAACAGCGGCAGCGCCTTGTCGAACGCCGCCTGCGGGCCGCCGACCATGATCGTCAGCGAGGCCGCCTTGGCGCCCACTTCGCCGCCGGAAACCGGGGCGTCGAGGTAGTCGCATTTGAGGGCGTTGATGCGCTTGGCGAATTCCTTGGTGGCCATCGGCGAGATCGAGCTCATGTCGATGACGATCTTGCCTTCGGTGAGGCCGGCGGCGACGCCGTTCTCGCCGAACAGCACGGCGTCGACGTGCGGCGTGTCGGGCACCATGACGATGATGATGTCGGCGCGTTTCGCCACTTCGGCGCCGGAGGTGCAGACGGTGGCGCCGCCTTCGATCAGGCTGAAGGGCGGGTTCTTCTGGTCGAACAGGTACAGTTTATGGTCGCCGCGCTGCAGGTTTTCCGCCATTGGGGCGCCCATGATGCCGAGACCGATAAAGCCAATTTTTGCCATGATAATTCTCCTGAATATTGATGTGAAATTAAACGCCGCGTTTACAGACCGTGCGCGGCGCGCCAGCCCAGACCGTCGACGGTGCCGGCGCGCGGTTTGTATTCGCAGCCGATCCAGCCCTGGTAGCCGATCTCGTCGAGCAGCGTGAACAGGAAGCGGTAGTTGATTTCGCCGGTGCCCGGTTCGAAGCGGCCCGGATTGTCGGCCAGTTGCACGTGGCCGATGCTGGCCAGGTTGGCCTTGATCGTGTTGGCCAGTTCGCCCTCCATCCTTTGCATGTGGTAGATGTCGTACTGCACAAAGATGTTGTCCGAACCGGTGGCGGCGATCAGCTCCAGCGCCTGCGCCGTGCCCGACAGGAAGAAGCCGGGAATGTCGAAGGTGTTGATCGGCTCGACCAGCAGGCGGATGCCGGCCTGCTTCAGTTTGCCGGCGGCGTAGGCCAGGTTGGCGACCAGGGTCGCCTGCGCCTGTTCGCGGCTGACGCCCGGCGGCAGGATGCCGACCAGGCAGTTGACCTGCTTGACGCGCAGCGCGGTGGCGTAGGCGATCGCGCTGTCGACGCCTTCCTTGAATTCCTCGACCCGGTCCGGGTGGCAGGCGATGCCGCGCTCGCCGCGTTCCCAGTTGCCGGCCGGCAGGTTGTGCAGCACCAGCTCGAGGCGGTGGGTTTCCAGCTGGGCGGCGATGTCCGCGGCCGGATAAGCGTAGGGGAAGAGGAACTCCACGCCCTTGAAGCCGGCTTTCGCGGCCGCCTCGAAGCGCTCCATGAAGGGCACTTCGTTGAACAGCATGGTCAGATTGGCTGCCAGTTTTGTCATGATGCTTCCTTCGATTAATCGAGCAGGGAGATGGCGGTCGGGGCGTCCAGCTTGTCCTTGGCCAGGTCTTCGAATTCGTTGATGTTGTTGATCTCGGTGCCCATCGAGATATTCGTCACGCGTTCCAGGATGATCTCGACGATCACCGGCACGCTGTGCAGCTTGGCCAGGGCGCGCGCCTCTTGCAGCGCCGGCAGGATGCCTTCCGGCGTGGTCACGCGGATCGCCTTGCAACCGAGGCCTTCGGCGACGGCGACGTGGTCGACGCCATAGCCGTTCAACTCGGGCGCGTTGATGTTCTCGAACGCCAGTTGCACGCAGAAGTCCATGTCGAAGCCGCGCTGCGACTGGCGGATCAGGCCCAGGTAGGAGTTGTTGACGACCACCTGGATGTACGGCAGCTTGAATTGCGCGCCGACGGCCAGTTCCTCGATCATGAACTGGAAGTCGTAGTCGCCCGAAATGCCGACCACTTCGCGGCTCGGATCGGCGGCGACGACGCCCAGCGCGGCGGGAATGGTCCAGCCCAGCGGGCCGGCCTGGCCGCAGTTGATCCAGTTGCGCGGCTCGTAGACGTGCAGGAACTGCGCGGCGGCGATCTGCGACAGGCCGATGGTGGTGACGTAGCGGGTGCTGCGGCCGAACACCTTGTTCATTTCCTCGTAGACGCGCTGCGGTTTGACCGGCACGTTTTCAAAGTGGGTGCGGCGTTGCAGCGTGCGCTTGCGTTCCTGGCATTCGGCGACCCAGGCGCTGCGGTCCTTCAGCTTGCCGGCGGCCTTCCATTCCTTGGCCACTTCGATGAACAGTTTCAGCGCCAAGCCGGCGTCGGAGACGATGCCGTAGTCGGGGCCGAAGACGCGGCCGATTTGCGTCGGTTCGATGTCGATGTGGACGAACTTGCGGTCCTTGGTGAACACTTCGACCGAGCCGGTGTGGCGGTTGGCCCAGCGGTTGCCGATGCCCATCGCGAAGTCGGACGCCAGCATCGTGGCGTTGCCGTAGCGGTGGCTGGTTTGCAGGCCGACCATGCCGACCATCAAAGGGTGGTCGTCGGGGATCGTGCCCCAGCCCATCAGCGTCGGGATCACCGGCACGCCGGTGAGTTCGGCGAATTCCACCAGGTATTCGGAGGCGTTGGCGTTGATGATGCCGCCGCCGGCGGTCAGCAATGGACGCTCGGCCTCGTTCAGCATCGTCAGGGCTTTTTCGATCTGGGCGCGGCTGGCGGCCGGCTTGTAGATCGGCAGCGGCTCGTAGGTGTCCGGGTCGAATTCGATTTCGCCCATCTGCACGTCGAACGGCAGGTCGATCAGCACCGGGCCGGGACGGCCGGAGCGCATCAGGTGGCAGGCTTGCTGGAACACGCGCGGCACCAGCGCCGGTTCGCGCACGGTGACGGCCCATTTGGTGACCGGCTTGGCGATCGACTCGATGTCGACGGCCTGGAAATCCTCTTTGTACAGACGGGCGCGCGGCGCCTGGCCGGTGATGCAAAGGATAGGGATGGAATCGGCCTGGGCCGAGTACAGGCCGGTGATCATGTCGGTGCCGGCCGGGCCGGAGGTGCCGATGCAGATGCCGATGTTGCCGGCGGCGGCGCGGGTGTAACCCTCGGCCATGTGGGCGGCGCCTTCGACGTGGCGCGCCAGGATGTGCTTCAGGGTGCCGCGTTTTTTCATCGCCGCGTAGAACGGGTTGATCGCCGCGCCCGGAATGCCGAACGCCTGGGTCATGCCTTCTTTTTCAAGGACGTAAATTGCTGCTTCTGCCGCCGTCATTTTTGCCATGGTGGTATCTCCTGTTGTGAATGCTTTTCGATGAAATACATCGTAAGGCGAAACTTATAGTTTGATAAGGGGACAAAAAATCGTATTATTCGATACCTGATGTATTGAATAGAAATGCGGGGAGCGCCGGAAAATGGACAAACTAAAGCAGATAGAAGCCTTCGTCGACGTGATCGAGCACGGCAGCCTGGCGCGCGCGGCGCTGGGGCAAAACATCACGCCGGTAATGCTGGGGCGGCGCATCGACGCGCTGGAAAAGCGCCTCGGCGTGAAGCTGATGCACCGCACCACGCGGCACCTGCGGCTGACCGAGGAGGGCACGGTGTTCCTCGACCACTGCAAGACTTTGCTGAGCGATTTGGACAGCGCCGAGAAGATTATTTCCGAGGGGCGGCACAAGGCCACCGGGCATTTGGTGGTGTCGGCGCCGGCCGCGTACGGTCGCGCGCACGTGGCGCCGCACGCGCCGGCGTTCCTGGCCGAGCATCCGGACGTGAAGATTTCGTTCAACCTGACCGACCGGGTGGTCGACCTGGTGCGCGAGGGTTACGACGTGAGCATCCGCATCGGCGGCGCGATCGACCCCAGCTTCGTCGCCATCAAACTGGCGACCAACCGGCGGGTGGTGTGCGCGACGCCGGACTACCTGCGCCGCAAGGGCATTCCGCAGACGCTGGACGACCTGGAACAGCACAACTGCCTGGCCTTCAACCTGCAGGGCGGGCAGCAGCGCGGCTGGTACTTCCAGCAGAACGGCAAGCCGGTGACGATGCGGGTCGAGGGCGACCTCGATTGCAACGACGGCGAGTTGCTGCACCGCTGGGCCAGCGAGGGCCTGGGCCTGGCGTGGCGCTCGACCTGGGAGATCCAGTCGCAACTGGCGTCGGGCGAGTTGATCACCGTGCTCGACGACTTCGCGCTGCCCGACTACAACATCATGGCGGTGTACCCGCAGCAGCGCCACCTGCCGGCCAAGGTGCGCTTTTTCGTCGAGCGGCTAAAGATGATTTATGCGCGGCCGGGGTATTGGATACGCTGATTGCTTGCGCCGGCAGTTGATCTTCACCCATCCAATTCGCTTGGTGGCCTGGCCGATGTGTACTGGACTAGCTGAGAGGACAAAGCGCAGCGTCGGTTGCGAGCGCGCCGGTTCACCCGTGCTTAGCTTAAACCGCTGCGGCGCCTACGCGGCGCTCCAGCTCATCTCTTGCTGGACTTCATCGGCGGCGCCTGCCTGGAAGCCCAGCGCCAAATACAGGCGGCGCGCGCGCTGGTTGGCTTTGCTGACGTTGAGCAGCAGCGGCAATTGCCGTGCGGCGGCCCACGCTTGCAGCGCCGACAACACGGTTTTCCCCACTCCCTGGTTTTGCGCCGCCGGCCAGATGGCGATGTCGACGATGCGCGCGCTGCGGCTATCGCGCTCCAGGACCAGGCGGCCGATGCGCTCGCCGTGCCGCTCCAGCACCATGTATTCGGCTTCAGGGTGCATATTGCGGAAGCCGTGCGCCTGCATTTGTTGCTGCATTTTGATCAATTGCCCGACGAACTCGGGGTCGGTATCCTTTAACTTCAGGTCGCCCCGGGTGGAGTCGTACAGCGCGTCGAGGAAGGCGTGGTCGTCTTCGCGCACGGGGCGCAGCAAAAGTGGGGCGGGCAGCGGATACACGGGGCCTCCGGACAAAAAGGTTGGCTGAACGCCATTTTGGCGGTTTTGGTATGCTGCCTCGGTTTCGCCCGACTTGCAATCAAATTCATCGGGAAGCGCGCGATCGGTTTTGCGCTTGAACATATCGTGCGCTGTTTTCCTCGGGCGCGGCGGCGGACGGACCGCGGCTATATTTCGTTGCACCAACATGGTCTGGACAAGTCAACTATCGACGTATATAATATGGCCTCTTTTCCCTGATAGCTCAGTTGGTAGAGCGACGGACTGTTAATCCGCAGGTCCCTGGTTCGAGTCCAGGTCGGGGAGCCAGAACACGTAATAAGAAAAAAGCACCCGCGAGAAATCGGGGTGCTTTTTTTTCGTCTCTACGCCGCGTCAACGCTCAGGGATCGACGAAGACGTCGAAGCGCACGTTCAGCGGGCTGCTCCATGAAATATCGACCCAGGCGAAGAAGCCGCCGTTGAACGGGGCGACGTTGTAGACCGCCATGCGGGCCGCGCCGATGAAGCGGTGCTGCGCGTCGGTGCTGTACTCGCTGATGTTGAGCAACACGCGCGAATTGGCGAGGACCCTGGTGTTGTTGAAGCGCACCGCGCGATGCACGCCGTTCGCCCGCCAGGTGTAGTAGGTGGTGAAGGCCGCGCCGCTCAGCTCGAGCGATTGCTCGCCCGCGCCTTCCGCCATGGCGTCCGGCCCCTTCATGATCAGCGGCAGGTCGGTGACGATTTCGGCCAGGTTGCTCCCGGTCCGATGCTCTTTTTTCATGTCCATGATATTGCCTCCCTGTGGTGCGGCCCGCGTGTCGTCGGATGCCTGACGCCCCATCCTGGTCGCGTGGCCGATGGGGCTTGCCATACTTCGAATTAACAAAGTAATAATTTATTCTAGGGCGGGAAACGGCGAATAGACAGGCTGGACGGCGGGATTGTTGCCGCTGGTTTGTGCTAAAGCAAACTCGGCTTACACTAACTTTCCGGCGGTAATCGAATGCCGCCGCAATGGTTGCGGCGGCCGTGCGCCGTCAGGCGCGCGGATAGTCGTGGAAGCCGTCGAAGTCCTGCTTGCCGAGCCTGGCGCCGAGATGGCGCAGGATGGCGTAGGCGCTCGTCAGGTGGAAGAAGAAGTTCGGCAGCGCATAGTGTTGCAGGAAGGTCTGGCCGTCCAGCTCCAGCATGGCCTGGCCGGCCTGCGAGTGCAGGATGCGCGTTTCGCTGCCCTCGAACAGGGCCGGCGCCAGCGCCCGCAGGTGCGCCTCGCTGCGGGCGATGCGGGCGCGCAGGCCGGTGAAACCGGTTTCGTCCGGGCCGTGGTCGAGCTTGGCGGTGCCGCTGAGCAGCGCGCAGGTGCGCAGCGCGAAATCGTCCGTTGTCTGCACCTGGCTGAGAAAATGGTTCATGTCCGGCGCCAGGCGGGTGTGCAGCAGCGTTGCCGGGCCGGTGTCGGCGGCCGCGGCGTGGTCGGCCGCCAGTTGCACCAGCGCCGACAATTGGCGCAGGTAGCGCGTGAAAACCGGAACGCTGGATTGGTACATGGAGAGCGGCATAGGAAGGTCGTCGTCGGGGTTGGAATGCCGCATTGTACATTCTTGCACATTCGCCAACGTGGCAGGCGCGGCGGCGGCGCTGGCGCTGCCGCCGCGCGATCGCGCACGACGCCATGGCCGGCTAATCGTTGCACGGCGGCAGTCGTTGCGCTGAACCGCGGTCAGTCGTCCTGGCCTTTGACATGGGCGAGCAGGGCGGCCAGCAAAGTCACGTCCCTGTCGGTTTCCGGCGCGGCGGCTGGCCGCGGCGACTTCGCCGTGTACGCCGGCGCGGCGGCCTCGGCCTCGGCGTCGGCGGCGAGCGCGGGCGGCACTGCTATCGGCGTCGGCATCGGCACAACGAGGTCATTGATGGTCGCCGCCATCGCCAGCACGTGCGGCGCCTCCGCTGGCAGCAGCGGGGCCGGCGCGGCGGCGATGTGCGGCGCGTCGGCGCTCGCCGGCACGCCGGCGGGGTGATAGGCCAGCCATCCCAGCAGGCCCAGCAGCATTACGGCGGCGAGTGCCAGCGCCCCGCCGCGGCCATGGTCGCGCGCGGCGACGGCGGCGGTATGCACGAAGCCATGCTCCATGCTGGCCAAAATCCGGCAGTAGTCGGCCGGGTCCGGCACCGCTTTGCCGAGCAGGTTCGGCGGGCGGGATGTCGATTTGGTCGGTTGCAAAATATCACCTCCAGATGTGATCTAGCGTTTCACGCGGACGCGCCGCAGACCCGGCGCGTCATGAGCGCAACGCCGCCTTGTGCTTGTTGCCGCGCGGCGCGACACGCCGGCCCCAGCCGCGCTGGCGGCCTTGCCGGGGGCGCAGATAGCGGCCTCCGCCCCGCACTACCTTCGATGGTACACCCATAGTTACTCCGTCAAAAACATCATGCGCTTGTGGAAACGCTGCGCGGTGCTGTCATTTAAACGGAGTTGTCCACGGCGTTACTTGCGAACGCGCAAGTTTATTCTTGTCGATAGGAATCATTGCGAGGCTTGCGCGCACGAAGTCTGCGCTGCGTCAGCTTAACTGATGAAAACCGCTGAGTATTGGCGGAACTACTGCATTGCTGATTCACCGCAACGGGCCGCCTAACGCCACGGTTAAGATTGCTTTCAACATGCAAATGTTTCCACGAGGCAGTTTTACTGCGCCGCTGGATGCTTGGTTTTGATCTGCCTTTTCCACCACATGGGATATCCAATATGAAACTCCACACCCTGTTACCCGGCTTGGCCAGCATGCTGTTGCTGGCGGCCTGCGCCGCCACCGACGGCGCGCGCCCGGCGCCGGCGGCGACGCTTGAACACACGCTGGGCGAGGCCGACGCGGCCGCCAAATCGGGCCAGTACGACAAGGCGCAGGCGCTGCTGAAAGGTGCCGGCAGCACCTTCCCGGCCGACAAGGGGCCGTGGTTGCAACTGGCCCAGATGAAGTTCGAACGTACCAACTACGGCGACGCGATCAGCAACGCCCTCGAGGCGCTGCAACGCGATCCGGAGGACAAGCTGGCCAACAGCATTGTCGCCGCCAGCGGGCTGCGCCTGTCGACCAAGGCGCTGACCGACCTGACCCGGCAGAACAACCTGAACGGCTCGCTGCGCTCCGAGGCGCAGGAGTTGTCCAAGCTGCTGCGCACCAGCCTGGGCGAGGACGTGCAGGCGCCGCAGCTGGGTAGCGGCACGGCGGGCCGGCGCCAGGCTGCGGTTAAGAGGGTAGGCGCCGCAGCGGCCAAGTCGTCGGCGCAGGGCAGCGGCGTTGACCCGTTCGGCGGCCTGGGCAAATAGCCCCGGCAGGCGCCCGGCTGGCGGTGGGCAAACCACATACGTTATGAATGGAGATGTCATGGCAAAAGGTGAAAGTGTGCAGAAGCGGCTGCAACAGGTGCGTCCGCCGCGGGTGCAGATGACGTACGACGTGGAGGTGGGCGGCACCACCGAAAACAAGGAGCTGCCCTTCGTGGTCGGGGTGGTCGGCGACTTCGGCGGCGATCCCGCGCTGGAGAGGAAGCGCCTGCGGGAGCGTGGCTTCGTCGCCGTCGACCAGGACAATTTCGACGAGGTGCTGGCCGCGGTCGCGCCGGCGGCCGCCTTCCGGGTGGCGAATCTGCTCGGCGCTGGCGGCGGCAGCGTCGAGGTTGACCTGCGCTTCCGGGCGATGGCCGATTTCCGCCCCGAGGCGGTGGTGCGCCAGGTCGCGCCGCTGCGCAAACTGCAAGAGGCGCGCACCAAGCTGGCCGACCTGCGCAACAAGCTGGCCGGCAACGACAAGCTCGAGGACCTGCTCGGCGAGGTCTTGGGCAACACCGCCAGCCTGGCCGCGCTACAGGCGAACTCAGCGAAACGGGAGGATTGATATGTCGGCCCAAGCGAACACGGCGGTGGCGGCGCCGGACTTGCTCGACCACGTCGTCGAGCAGAGCAAGGTGGCCAGGTCGGGCGTCGAGCACGCCCGCGCCAAGGACATCATTTCCGAACTGGTCAGCCAGGTCATGGACGGCACCGTGGTGGTGTCGGACAACTTGGCCGCGAGCATCGACGCCCGCGTGGCCGAGCTGGACCGCCTGATCTCCAGCCAGCTCAGCGCCATCATGCACGCGCCCGAGTTCCAAACGCTGGAAAGCAGTTGGACCGGCCTGCATTACCTGGTGAAGAACACGCCGACCGGCCAGAACCTGAAGATCAAGATGCTCAACGCCACCAAGAAGGAGCTCGTCAAGGACTTCCAGAGCGCGCTGGAGTTCGACCAGTCGACCATGTTCAAGCAAGTCTACGAGGAGGAGTTCGGCACCTTCGGCGGCGCCCCGTTCGGCGCGCTGCTGGGCGACTTCGAGATCACCCGCCAGCCCGAAGACATGTATTTCATCGAGCAAATGTCGCACGTCGCCGCCGCCTCGCACGCGCCGTTCATCTCGTCGGCGTCGCCGGAGCTGTTCGGCCTGGAGACGTATAGCGACCTGGGCAAACCGCGCGACCTGTCGAAGGTCTTCGACACCGTCGAATACACCAAGTGGAAAGCCTTCCGCGAGTCCGAGGATTCGCGCTACGTCGGCCTGACGCTGCCGCGCTTCCTCGGCCGCCTGCCGTTCAACCCGAAGGACGGCGCCACCACCGAGGGCTTCAACTTCGTCGAGGACGTCGACGGCAGCGACCACCACAAATACCTGTGGTGCAACGCCGCCTACGCCTTCGGCACCCGGCTGACGAGCGCCTTCGACGACTTCGGCTGGTGCGCGGCGATCCGCGGCGTTGAAGGCGGCGGCCTGGTCGACGACCTGCCAACCCACACCTTCAAGACCGACGAGGGCGAGGTGGCGCTGAAGTGTCCGACCGAGGTGGCCATCACCGACCGCCGCGAGAAGGAATTGAGCGACCTCGGCTTCATTTCGCTGGTGCACTGCAAAAACACCTCCTACGCGGCGTTTTTCGGCGCGCAGTCGGCCCAGAAGGCGAAGAAATACAGTTCCGAATCGGCCAACGCCAACGCCGTGCTGTCGTCGCAACTGCAATACATCTTCGCCGTCTCGCGCATCGCCCACTACATGAAGGCGATGATGCGCGACAAGATCGGCAGCTTCACCGCCGCCTCGAACGTCGAAGACTTCCTGAACCGCTGGCTGACGCAGTACGTGCTGCTCGACGACAACGCCAGCCAGCAGCAGAAGGCCCAGTTCCCGTTGCGCGAAGCCTCGGTGCAAGTGTCGGAAGTGCCGGGCCGCCCCGGCGTGTACCGCGCCGTGTCCTTCCTGCGCCCGCATTTCCAGCTCGACGAACTCTCCGTTTCCCTCCGTTTGGTCGCGGAGTTGCCGCAGTCGACCAAGACCTAACTTCTTTAACATCTACCGAGGAACTATTATGGCAATTGACGTCTACCTGCAAATCGATGGCATCAAAGGCGAATCCACCGACGCCACCCACAAAGACTGGATCGAGTGCCAGTCGGTGGCGTGGAAAGTGTCGCAGCCGAAGTCGGCCACCGCGTCGACCGGCGGCGGCCACACCGCCGAGCGTTGCGAACACAGCGACATTTCGTTCGACAAGCTATCCGACCTGGCTTCGCCCATGCTGCTACAGACCTGTTCAGCCGGCAAGACGATCCCGCGCGCGCGCTTCGAGTTCATGCGCGCCGACGGCCAGGGCGAGCGCATCAAATACTTTGAGATCGAGATCGAAAACGTACTGATCGGCTCGATCAGTCCAAGCGTCAGCGAGGGCGACATCCTGTCCGAGAGCGTCGGCATCAAGTTTTCCATGGTGAAGTGGAAGTACACGCAGCAAAAAGTGACCGGCGGCGCCGGCGGCAATACCTCGGGCGGTTGGAACCTGGCCACCAACAGGGTCGCCTAAGCGAGCGGACCGTCGTTGTCGCATGCCCCGGCGGCGCGCAGTCGTGCTACCCTAGGGCCATGAAGACTTGCTCATCGACAGCGATCGTCCGCTCCACGCCCGTTGTGGCGCGCCCCGCGCGCCGGCTTTGGCCGGCGCTGTGGCTACTGTTGGGCGCGCTCGCGTGGCGCCCGGCGGCGGCCACGCCGGTCGGCCTGGCCATCTACGCCGACGACAACTATCCGCCTTACTCCTACGTTGAAAACGGCCAGCTGACCGGCGTCTACACGCTGATCGTGCAAAAGGCGCTGGCCCACCTGCCCGAGTACCAGGTGCAACTGGTGCCGGTGCCATGGAAGCGCGGCGTGCTGATGCTGGAAAAGGGCGAGGCCTTCGCGCTGTACCCGCCGTATTTCCGGCCCGAGGAACGGCGCAACGTGAAGTACTCGGAGCCTATATTGACCGAGCAACTAGCGGTGTTTTGCAACGCCGACGTGGTCGCCAAACGCAGCCTGAAAAACTGGCCGGCCGACTACTTCGGGCTGCGCATCGGCCTGAACGCCGGCTTCCTGATCGGCGGCAAGCCCTTCGACGACGCGGTCAAGGCCGGCCAGCTGCGCGTCGACGCCGCCCAGGGCAGCCGCGCCAACCTGCTCAAGCTGATGCTCGGGCGCACCGACTGCTATGTCAACGACCGCCTGTCGATCCAGTGGGAAGTCGAGCGCATCAAGAAGGCCGGCCTGATGACGCCGTCCTCGCTGGCATTGAGCGAAACGGCCGAACTGAGCGCCGAGCAGGGTTATCTCGGCTATACCACCCTCGAACCGGCACAATACCCGTACCGCGACGACTTCATCGCGAAATTCAACGCGGTCATCCGCGAGATGAAACGCAACGGCGAGATCAAGGAGCTGGTCGCGCGCTTCCTGCTTAAATAAGGCGACCGCGCCGCGGCGCCGCGCGCGCCTGCGCTACAATGCGCGTCGCCAGTTCCGGCCGTGACCGTTCGCAAGGGATGCACAATGAAGAAAATGCTGCCGCTTCTGGCGCTGCTGCTAACGGGCTGCGTCGGCCGGCCCGACAATATCTATCCGGTTGGCCAGTTCGACAGCGCCAGATACCTGGGTAAATGGTATGAGATCGCGCGCCTGGACCACTCGTTCGAACGCGGACTGAGCCAGGTCAGCGCCGAATACAGCCTGCGCGACGACGGCGGCTTGAAAGTCGTCAATCGCGGCTACAAGGGCGCCGATAAGCAATGGAAAGAGGCCGTCGGCAAAGCTTATTTCGTCGGCGCGCCGGACCAGGGCTACCTGAAGGTGTCGTTCTTCGGGCCGTTCTACGGTTCTTACATCGTTTTCGACCTCGACGAGAAAGACTACCGCTATTCGATGATCAGCGGGCCGGACAAATCCTACTTCTGGTTGCTCTCGCGCAGCCCGACCATGGACCCTGCCACCCAAGCCCGCTTGCTGGCCAAGGCCCAGGCGCTCGGTTTCGATACGAGCAAATTGATCCACGTCGCGCACAACTGACGCGATGAGCACCGACACCGGCACCGGCGCCAGGCGTCCCAGCTGCGCCGTCTGCCTGCGCCCGCAACAAACCTGCATCTGCCGGTGGATCGCCCCGGTGCCGCACGCGCTCGAGGTGCTGATCCTGCAACATCCGCTGGAAGTGGCGAACGCCAAGGGCAGCGCGCGCCTGCTGCATCTGAGCCTGCCGGGCAGCAAACTGATCGTCGGCGAAACCTTCGCGCGGGACGAACTGGCGCCGCTGCTGGAGGGCAAACGCAGTGTGCTGCTGTATCCCGACACGGCCGGCGAGCAGTCGCTGGGCATCCCGGCGCCGCCGCCGTTCGACCCCGGCTGGGTGGACCAGGCGGCGTCGCTGCGCCTGGTGGTGCTCGACGGCACCTGGCGCAAAAGCCGCAAGATGCTCTACCTCAACCCGCTGCTGCAACAACTGCCGCGCCTGCCCCTGCGCGACACGCCGCCGTCGCACTACCTGATCCGCAAGGCGCACGCGCCGGACCAGCTGTCGACGTTGGAAGCGACCTGCTACGCCTTGATGCAACTGGAAGACGACCGGTGCCGTTTCCAGCCGCTGATCGACGCCTTCGACGGCTTTGTGGCCCAGCAATTGCGCTACGTCACGACAGCGTGAAGTGAACGCGAGGCTTGATATTGTGCCGCCACTGGCATAAAATACTGTATAAATATACAGTATTAGGGGCGCGCAATGCCAGACCACAATGAACAGGAAGAAGGGCAGGTCATGCTGCCGCCGCAGCCGCTGAAAGCCAGAAAAGGCCGCGGCGCGGTGTCGAACCTGCAGGGACGCTACGAGGGGCACGGGCGCGAGGATTTCGACGACGGCTGGAGCGACGGCGACGAGGACGGCGGTGAGGACGCCGACGCCGACGGCGCCGCGCCGGCGTGGAAAACCCACGTTACCGACGAGCAGGCCAGAACCATCCTCAGCCGCAACGCCTCGCCCGACATCCCGTTCAACGTCTCGCTCAACCCCTACCGGGGCTGCGAACACGGTTGCATCTATTGCTTCGCCCGCCCGACCCACAGCTACCTGGGCCTGTCGCCGGGACTCGACTTCGAAAGCAAAATCTTCGCCAAAGTAAACGCGCCCGAACTGCTGCGGCGCGAACTGGCCAAGGCGTCCTACGTGCCCGAACCGATTGCGCTGGGCGTCAACACCGACGCCTACCAGCCCTGCGAGCGCGAGCTTAAACTGACCCGGCGCGTGCTCGAAGTGCTGCACGAATGCGAACACCCGGTGGCGCTGATCACCAAGTCGGCGCTGATCGAGCGCGACATCGACCTGCTGGCGGCGATGGCGGCGAAGCGCCAGGCGGCGGTCGCCATCACCGTGACCACGCTCGACCCGGCCATCGCGCGCACGCTCGAGCCGCGCGCGGCGGCGCCGGCGCGGCGCCTGCGCACCATCCGCGCGCTGACCGAGGCCGGCATTCCGGTCGGCGTCAGCATCGCCCCGGTGATTCCCTTCGTCACCGAGCCGGAGATCGAACGCCTGCTCGAAGCGGTCTGCGAGGCCGGCGCGCTGCACGCCCACTACGTGGTGCTGCGCCTGCCGTGGGAAGTGAACCCCTTGTTCCAGTAGTGGCTACAGGCGCACTTTCCGGACCGGGCCCAGCGCGTGATGAACCGCGTGCGCGACATGCGCGGCGGCAAGGACTACGACAGCAGCTTCGCCAGCCGCATGCACGGCGAGGGCGTGTGGGCGGACCTGATCCGGCAGCGCTTCGAGAAGGCGGTCAAGCGGCTCGGCCTGAACAGCGCCAGGGGCAGCCGCTTCAAGCTGCTCGACGCCTCGCAATTCAAGCGCCCGCTGGCGGTGCCGCCGTTGGGCGCCAGGGCCAACGGAAAGTCGGAAGGGCAGCTCGACCTGTTCGGGTAGGCAATACCGTCTGCAACCGCCCCGAAGCGGACGGTCGTCGGTGGTCTAAGTTACAGTCCCCAAATCGCTTCAAAGAGATTGCGAACCCACTCGCCAAACGCTAACCGCTTAGATTTACCTTTTCGTAGTCGATATACCAACAACCATGTTGCGTACAGCGCAATCGCCGATACGACTAGAACGCTCACGATGACAGTTGTGACTTGACCAGCGAGGATTAAAAGCACAAAGAAATTCTTCATTTCTGACGACCCGTTTCTGACCGGACTCGGCCGAAACAGTCAGCATAGCAGCTTGCCAATTTGAACATTGGCAAAACATGCTTCATTTTTTCTTTAATAAATTCGCGCATGCCGAACGGCTCCATTTGGCCGAGAACTGTCAAATTTTCTCCGGCGTATGGGACTGCATTACTTGCTCAATTTCTAGTTTTCCCGTTGCCAATTCGATTTTGAACGGTGTATTGTCAGAGCTGCTTACGACCAGGACGCGCCCATTCTGTCCATTTAGCCTAACCCCGGCCAGCACCTTAACTACGTTGATGTTCGATTTCGGCGCCGTCCCGAGCACGTTCGCAAACTGGACAGAGTGCGGCCCAGAACCCATGAACGACGAAGTATCCGACGCGAATTCCAGCCATTCTTCCCGCCACAACAATTCGCTGGACGTTACAGCGAAGGGGGATTCAAGCTCGCTCCATGCGAAGGCACAGTCCCGATTAAGCGCATGCAGGCAAATCGGGAATACCTCAAACCATTTGCCCACGGTGACTTCTTCAACAGAAAAACTTATAACGTCATTGTTGTCGAGCCGAAGTGCTGCAAAACTGTACTCTGAGTGGAGTGCTTGAATTGTGCGGCCCTCAAGGTTGGCCGAACTGTCATAGCAGCTCACAACTTTCGAATAGGTCATTCTATTGCTTTTCTCCATGTCGATGGGTAAGCCGAAATATACGAACGGCAGCTCCTGGCCGAGACCGGCAACGGTGGTAGCTACACTTTAGATTGATTAAATGTGCGATACGACGGTATTCCTCGGCCGGGGCGACCACACCACCAGCCTAGTAGAACTACGCCAGCGAGTGAACTGACCACAAATGCGTATCCAGTAGGATTCGTTTCCTTAGAACCGAAGGTCGAGCAGTGTTGTCCTGATTTCTTACGCGGAGCCAACGCTTCACATTTTATTTCTTGTCCAGACTTTGCGATATAGCCTTTGCTAGGTTCAGAAAACGACATATCGAAAAAAACTGAAATCAAAAAAAGAAAGGGAAACAAAAGCAGTAGTTGAAAAAACGTCCATGCCGGGCGATAAGGGAGTTTTAGCATATTAATAGATAGGTTTGATAACACAGTGGGATAATTTTGCGACTGGCTGGTTCTGGCCGAAAGCGGCCGCTGAGCAGTATTGCATGGTTCTCAACGGCATGTGCAGTCACCTCAACATTGTCAGAGGAGGTAAAGCATCGTCGGCTTACGTCCGACCAGCCAAGGCAGCCTTTAGCATCTTAATATCCGTTGCATCAGACGCGGCCAACTGCGCCAGATGTTCCTCGATGGCGAACACGTGGGGATCGTCCTTGCCCAGCTCGCGCAGCGCCATGGCCAGGTGGATCAGATACTCGCTGTTCGGGCCGCTCGGTCCGCTTGAGCGGGCAATGTGGTGGGCGATGTCGAGTTCGGAGGCGGCGCCGAGGAAAGCCTCGTTGTCATCGGTGGCGATGTAGACCAGGCCCTCGACTTGGCCGCCCTCCTCGAAGGCGATGGCGGTGGTCAGGCGCAAATAGCCGTTCTTTTCGCGGTAGTCGAGATGGACGAACACCTCCGGCGCGACCAGATACGCCATGCCGTGGCACACGGCGCCGTCCGCCGGCACGATGGTGGCGACCCGGCCCGGCGCCGCCTCGGTGCCGCGGTGGTCGTGCGAGCCTTGCCAGAAGCGCCGCGTCCAGTTGGCGATGCTGGCGGGGCGCCGCTCGATGAAGGGGAAGTCGGCCTTGTAGATCAGCGAGCCGTAGCCGAACAGCCACACGCTGTGGTGGCCGTCGAACTGGTCCATTAGTTTGTTGGCGGCGATGGTGTTGGCGCCGACGCGGGTTTTTTGGCTGCTCATGGTGTGCGCATGGTTTAACTGCCCCCCGCTACAGTAGCGGTGGGGCAATTATATAGTGCGACAGGGGAATCGGCGCCGCTTGGACGCCGCGGGCCAGGCCCGCGGCATGCGCTGGCGCAATGCTTAGAAGCGGCTGGTCAAGGTCAGGTTGACGCTGCGCGGCGCGCCCGGTTGGATCTGCACGTTGTTGTTCGCCGATTCGTAGTAGCGGGTGTTGCCGATGTTGCTCACCTTGAGCTTCAGGTCGTAGCTTTTCTGGTGGTAGTTGAACGCGGCGTCGAGCCGCGCGTGGCCCGGCAGGCGCACGGCGTTGTCGGTCAGCGCATATTGGTCGCCGCTGGCGAGCACGCCGACGCCGACGCTGTACACGTCCGTCAGCGCCTGGTCGAGCCAGACGCTGGCGCGGTTGCGCGGCGTCATTTCGGCGCGGTTGCCGCTCTTCACGTCGTGCGAAGCGACGATGCGCGCGTCGTTGTAGGTGTACGAGGCATTCACGCGGCCGCCTTGCCACAGCGTGCCCTGCAATTCCACTTCCACGCCCTGGTTGCGCTGCTTGCCCACCTGCAGCCGGCGCAGGCCGGCGGGATCGCTCGGGTCCAGCGTCAACTGGTTGCGCTGTTCGATGCGGAACAGCGCGACGGTGGTGAACAGGCGCTTGCCCATCCAGTCGCGCTTGTAGCCGATTTCCTGCAGGTCGGTTTGCAGGGGTTTCACCTGCGCCAGCGGCGTATTGCCCGAGTAGAGAAGATCGCCGCCGCCCGGTTGGAAGGAGCGGCTCAGGTTGACATACCAGGACTGGTTTTCCTGCGGCTGGTACACCAGGCCGAGGCGCGGCGACGACACCTTGTCGTCGCGTTCGGCCACCGCGTTGTTCTTCAGGCGGTTGGTTTGTTCTTGCTGGAAGCGGTCGAAACGCACGCCGAGCAGGGCCTTCCACTGCGCGCCGAGGTTGATCTGGTCTTGCAGGTACAAGGCTTGCGTCTTGGCGACAAACAGGTTGTTGAACGCCACCGGCAGGCTCTTGAAGTCCGGCGCCGCCAGCAGTTGTTGCGGCGCGTACAGGTTGACCGGGAAGGCAATGCCGGTCTGGCCGGTGAAGACGTCGCGCTCTTGCTTGGCCAGTTCGATTCCGGCCAGTATCGTGTGGTTTTGCAGCGCGATGGTCAGCTCGGTCTGGTTGATCAGATTGCGCTGTTCCTGCGGGAAGTAGGTGACCTGGCGCGACACGGTGCCGTTGGCGTTGACGCGGCGGTTGCGGGTGTTGACGCCTTCGAGGTCGGCGTGGCTGTACTGCAAGGTGTTGCTCAGCTTGATCGTATCGTTGACGCGGTGCTCCAGCGCGGCCTTGACCATTTCGGTATCGGTTTTGGTGTAGTCGAATTTTTCGCCGTAGAAAGTGTTCGGCGCCACGTTCAGCGGGCGCCCGTTGAGCGAGGGCACGCCGCGGTCCGGCGTGCGGTCTTCGCGCTGCACTTCCGCTTGCAGCAACAGGTTGCTGCCCGAGCCGAGCTTGAAGGCGAGCGACGGCGCGATCAGCTTGCGCTCGTGGCGCACCACGTCGCGGTAACTGTCGCCGGCGTCGTAGACGCCGATCAGGCGCGCGTTGACGCCGTCGGCGAGGGCGCCGCCGACGTCGACGCTGACGCGGCGCTCGCGCTCCGAGCCCAGCGTCGCGCTCACTTCGCTGTCCTGCCTGGCTTGCGGTTTCTTGCTGACGCGGTTGACCAGGCCGCCGGCCGAGCCGCGCCCGTACAGGGCCGCCGCCGCGCCCTTGATCACTTCGATCTGCTCGGTCGTGGCCAGGTCGCGCGTAGACAGGTTGTCGTCGCGCACGCCGTCCAGGCTGGCGTCGCGCAGCGAGTAGAAACCACGGATGTAGAATTCGTCGCGCCGGCCTTCGCCTTGCCCGGCCACCACGCTACTGACATATTCAAGCGCGTCCTTGCTGCTCAGGGCGCCGCGCCGGCGCAGCGCGTCCTGGGTGACGACGCTGACCGACTGCGGCGTTTCCAGCAGGCTGGTGTTGGTCTTGGTCGCGCCTTTGACCAGCGCGTCGCCTCCCTCGGCCTGCGCCTTGACCTCGACTTGCGGCATGGTCTGCGGCGCTGCGGCGTGGGCCGCGGCGGTGAAAAAGAACAGCGCGGAAATCAGCGCTGGCATGGTTTTGAGCTGGAGGCAATGATTCGTCATGGATGGCTTGAAAAGGCTGAGTGTTGAAGTGGCGTTGGAAATATACCGGAGGCGGGCTAGGCCGCCTCCGTCGGTGTTTATTGGAAGGAAATATTAACCTGCCAATTCCGAGTATAACTGCGGCTCCGGTGAATATCAATGATAATGATAATGATTCGCAATAATTGTTTCGTGTGGAAATGAGGCGACGTTGTTGTCAGTTCGCCACGGCCGGCGAGCCGTTGACCACGCCAAGCGGGTGGTACAACGGCAGATAGCTGGCCTGGCGATCGGCCTGGCGCAGGAAGCGCGTCAGCAGATTGCCTTTGGCCGGCAGCGGCTCGCCCGCCAGCAAACCCTGGATGCGGCGATTCGCCTCGGGATTCGGAAATTGCAGCAGGTAGTTTTGCAAGGTGTCGCGCAGCACGCCCCACAGCCCCAGGTACAGCGCGTGGTTGCCGTTGGAAATGGTGGCGACGACCTCGCACAGGTTGTTGACGAACAGGCAGTAGCCGATCCGCGTCCAGGCGCGCTCGTCGCTGCAGCACAGCTGCTCCAGCGTGGCGGGATCGAGGTCCAAGGCGTGCGCCAGCGCGTGCGCCTTGGGCGCCAGCCGGGTCAGTTCCAGGTCGCGCAGCACGATATGGCTGGGCGCGCCGTCGGGGTCCAGTCCGACCACGGTGTTTTGCATGTGCGGCTCGAAAGCGACGCCTTTTTCAAACAGCAGGTACAGGATCGGATAGACGGCCGCGTCGGCATAGCGGGCGAACCACAGGCGGGCGGCGCGCTCCAGCGGGTGGCCGTGGTGCAGCGCGAAACGCTCGATCAGGGCGAACACCTGCTGCCGGCCGTGTTCGCCGTTGCCGAACAGCGCCGCGCACATGACGGGGTTGACGCCGTCGCGTATCAGCTTGCCCAGGCCTTCGCGCACCACCAGCCCGAAACCGTTTTCCAGCTCCCTGTGCCGTTCGCCATGGCCGCCCGGAATGGCCACGGTCAGGAAGGCGCGCTCCTCGAGTACGTGGAAGCGCGGGAAATGGCCCTGCATCTCGGCCTTCATGGCGCGGTACAGGCGAGTGCCGGTCAGGGCGCTCTCCAGCTCGTGGCGCGCATTGTTGCGCACGCAATTGGTGATGCGCATGCTCAGCGACAGTTTCAGGAAGCAGTCGGCGTTCTCGGCCAGCAGGGTGCGGATCGACGCGGTCGGATGGAAGGGCAGGCCGTGGGCGCCGAGGTCGCGCACCAGCCCGGCGCGCATGGCGGCGGCGATGGTGTCCTGCCGCGCCAGCCAATCGGCCTGCCACGGATGCAGCGGCACGATCACGCAGCCGGCGTCGGCGTGCAGGCCGTGCGCGCTCAACTGGTCCAGCAGCTCGCTCGCCGGCGCTGGGTCCAGGCTGTCGCTGACGACCCACTCGCGCGGGACCTGGAAGTGGCGCAGCGTCAGGCGCGCCTGGTGCTCGGGCGAGTAACGGCGTTGTTCGTCGGGGGACCAGTCGGAGCGGCTTTTCGGCGCCGGGTGGAAGGGGTGGCCGGTCAGCAGGCTTTGTTCGCTGTCGATGTAGGCCTGCAGGGGCGAGACCGGCGCGCCCGGCCGGCGCGGCGCCGGCAGGCAGGCCAGCAAGTCGCGCATGGTGGCGATGCTGTCGCCGATCTGCTGCAGCAGCTCGGCGTTGAAGTCGGTGTTGGCGCGCGCCGACAAGTCTTCGATGATTAGGCGCGCCAGCGCTTCCCAGCCCTCGGCGCGCCATGCGCCCTGGCCGCGCTGGACGAACACCGCGGTGGTGTAGTCGAAGTTGCCGGTGGCCGAGACGTGCAGCACGCCGACGCGCAGGCGGCTGTCGACGCGCGGCAGGGCGATGTCGAGCACCTGGCCCTGGTAGCCGGCCGGCATCGGCAGGGCCTCGGCCAGGCGCGCGGCCGGCAGTACCGCCAGCGTGTGCTCTTGCATCGCCACCTCGCGGGCGTAGCAATTGACGAGCAGCCGGCAATGCTGTTCCTCGGCGAACTGGGGCGACCGGTAGCCGCGCTGGCGGCGCCGGCCGCCCTGCGTCATGGCGCCCGAGGCGGCGCGTTCGATATGTTGCCGATGCGTCGGCGAGAGTGGAGAATTCATCTCATTTTCCAATTCATAAATATAAATAGCATTCCCAGCAGTGCGCAGCCCAGCCACATCGGCGCGGCGTAGCCGAGCGGCGCCACCAGCACGCTGGCCAGCAGGCCGGCGGCGACGGCGCCCCATTTGTTGGCGCCCTCGAGCTTGCCGAAATGGCTGCCCGCCTGCGTGGCGACGGTGGTGGCGGCGGCCAGGGTATTGATGGACAGGTAGGCGCCGGTCATGCCGACGCCCATCAGCAGACGGCCGCCGACCAGCCAGGCCAGGTCGTCGGCGACGAGCTGCAGCAGCAGCCCGGCGCAGGTCAGCGCGGCGTAGCGCGCCAGGCTGGCGCGGGCGTTGCCAAAGCCCAGCGTGCGGCCGATCGGCCAGGCCAGCAGCAGGAACAGCGCGTGCGGCAAACCGAACAACAGTCCCGCCGTGGCCGCGCCGACGCCGAGCCGTTCGCCCAGGTCGATGACGAAATACGGGTAGGACAGCACGGTGCCGACCGTAAACATGGCTTGCAACTGATACAGGGTGGCGGCGGCGACGCCGCAGTCGGCGCCGCCGCCGGCGGCGGCCTTGGCCGGCGCCCCCGCCGCCCGCGCGGGCGGGTCCGGCAGCAAGCACAGGATCAGGCTGGCGGCGGCCGGAAACACGGCGAGGTAGAAGAACAGGTGCAGCAGGTTGGCGCGTCCGCTCAGCAAGCCGATCAACGCCGGCCCGGCGAACAGCGCGGTCCTGGCCGACGCTTGCATCACGCCAAGCAGGGTCGACAGGCGCGAGGCGGACACTTGTTCCGCCAGGAAGGCGTTGGAGGCGGAGAAGGTGCCGCCCAACAAGCCCTGCAAGGTCAAGCCCAGCGCGAATTCAAGCGGCGTTCTGGCCAGGCCGGTGAGGATAAAGCTCAGGCACAGGCCGGCGTGTGCGCGGATCAGCGAGGCGCGCCGGCCGATGCGGTCGCCCAGCCGGCCCCACAAGGGGTTGGCGACGGCTGCGGCCAGCGTCGGCAGGGTAAAGTACCAGCCCGCCAGCGCCAGCGACTGCGAGGAGAAATTCGCTTGCAGGATGTAGGCGTAGAACGGCGGCATGCACAGCGCGGCGAAGGCGGCGCCGAAGTGCCCCGCCACCGTCACCA
The DNA here is from genome assembly GCF_000344615.1 of Janthinobacterium sp. CG3. Taxonomy (GTDB): domain Bacteria; phylum Pseudomonadota; class Gammaproteobacteria; order Burkholderiales; family Burkholderiaceae_D; genus Janthinobacterium. The sequence continues at coordinate 295,283 of NZ_KB467824.1, forward strand.
CGACCGGCCGGGTCAGCAAGCTCATTGCGCCGCGCAGAGTGGATTGGCGACGCTCCGGTAGCGCGCCGCGCTCCAGCCCAGCAGGCGCCGCGCCGCCAGGCATTCCATCTGCAGCGTCGGCCCCAGCAGGTCGAAGCGCCGGTGCCGCGGCGCCATCGCCGGCTGTGCCGCCTGGTAGTGCGCGACGGTGCGCGCGGCCTGGCGCCAGAACTGCGCCTCGGCATAACCATGGTACAGATCGAGCCGGTACGCCAGCTCGCCCAGGTTGATGAAGAACAGCACTTCCAGCAGATAGTCACGCGCTTCGATGCGGTCGAAGGCGAAGCCGGCGCTGGCGTTGAGGGCGTTGCGATAGGCCGGCGCGCCGCGCAGGCCGGCCAGCATCGCCTCGTCGGTGCAATCGCCCGGCAGGTAGTGCAAGCCGCCCGGCAGGTCGCGCACGGCGATGCGGCAGGGCAGGCCGTCGCGCAGGATCAGCAGGGTGTTTTGCGCGTGGCCTTCAAGCAGCACGCCGTGCGCCATCATCAGGTGCAGGAAGGGCGGCGCCACCGCTTCGAGCAGGGCGTCGACCCAGCGCTCGGCGCCGTGTTGCGCCAGCCACGGCGCGATGCGCAGCGCGCCGTCGTCGCCCAGGTCGCACAGGCCGGTCATCGGGAAGATCTGTTCGCCGGGGGTCAGCAGCGCTTCCGGCGCGGTGCGCCAGATCGCCCCCAGCAGGCCGTAGGCGCCGGGCCGCGCCTGGGCGGGGGCGAGCGTGATGCCGATCGGTTCGGACAGGATCGCCAGGCGGGCGCCATCGGCGAAAAACGGATCCTTGCGGCAGATGCCGTCGAGCCAGCCGGAAATGATGGGCGCGTTGTGCACGTGGTGGTCCGACAGGATGCGGTCGGCCGAGCTGTTGGCGATGCCCAGCGGCAGTTTGATGTTGTGGCGCAGTTCGCCGTCGAGCGAACTGAGCGAGCGGATCGACTGCTGCGCCAGCCACGCGCCGTTGCCGTCGCCGAGGAACAGCAGGCGGCCGTCGACCAGCCAGTCGGCATAGTGCAGGCGGATGCAGTGCTGCCAGTGCCACGGGTGGGCCGGCATGAGGCGGAAACCCGCCGGCGCGTGGCCCTGCGCCTCGATCCGCCGTTGCAGGCGCGCGTATTCGGCGCGGCCGAGCTGGTCGATGAGGAAATCGGTGTAGTCGAGTCCGGCCAGCGCGTGCACCGCGCACAGGCGCGCGTCGATGGCCAGCCAGGTCAATTGTATCGGCTGGGAAAATTCGGGGCCGTAAGCGAGGTTGTCGTCGACGTCAAAACCCATGCGCGAACGGAAGCAGGGGTGGTACAGGTGGCCGCCGCCCAGTTGCGCTTCCTGCCAGGGGTAGGGCGATTGCAGCGTGACGTCGGGCCGGGCGGTGCCGGCGTAGGCTTGCTTGAGCGCCGTGTTCTGCAGTTCCGCCACGAACCGCTCCAGCGCCTGTGGCGCCGGCTCCAGGTGGCGCACCATGTCCCTGACCACATTGGAAATGCTCAGGTCGGCGCCGGCGTCGGCGCCGCGCACCGCGCCCACCAGGCGCAGGCGCTGGAAGGCGCTGGCGCCGCCGACGTCGATGGCGTAGTCGCGCGCCCGGCCGTCGTCGGAGCGGCCGCGCAGGCACAGGGTGGCACCGTCGCGTTCGCCCTGGAGGAAACCCTCGCACCAGAACGCCTCGATGAATTGGCGCAGCGTGCGGTCTTTCGCGGCGGGATAATACGCTAGGAATGAGAGATTGTTCGACACTGGCGGCCCGTCTAGATTGTTTGAAATGGTGCGATGTAAGTCAGGCTGGCAGCTTAGTCGCTACCATAATGAATGTCAATACAAATGATAATGATTCGCATTAAACGGTTCGGATTGCGGATGGCGGATGGCGGATAGGCAAGGCGGACCGGCTGCGCGGGCCGGGGCGCCCGCGCCGGGATCAGGCGGCGCGCGGCGCCGGCACGTTCCACTCGTGGGTGTCGACGAACTTGACCAGGAAGGCAATGAAACTCTCGGCCGCCGGCGACGGCGAGCGCGCCGTCTTGGTGTAGACGAAGAAGCGGCGCGTCAGCGCCGGCTCGTACAACCGGCGCATCTGCAGGCCGTACAATTTGACCATCGGCTCGGCGTAGGGCAGGCAGGCGGTGACGCCGAGCTTGGCGCTGACCATCGCCAGCGCCGTCGTCATGAACGTCACCTCGTTGTAGGGCTTGAGCGAGAGTTCGCGAAACGAGATGTGCATGTCGCGCAGCAGCCGTTCGGTGAACTGGCCCTGCAGCGCGATGAACGGGTAGTCGTTGACGTCGGCCCAGGTAACGCGCTGCTTGCCTTCGAGCGGATGGCCGGTGGGGAACACCAGCACGAAGGGCATCTCGAACAAGACTTGCGCGGCGATCTCGGCGGTGGCGTCGCGCTCCGGGCCGATGCCGAAGTCGACTTCGCCGCTGAAGACCCGGCCCGAGACGTTCTCGACCGGGCAGTCGACCAGCTTCACCTGCACCGCGGGATGGGCCAGCCGGTACGCCGCGATCACCTCCGGCAACAGGGTGCACGACATCATCTGCGGCGCGGCGATGCGCACCGCGCCGGTTTTCAAGGCCTTGCGGTTGGCGATGTCGAGCATGGCGCCGTCGAGGTCCTGGATCATCTTGTCGAACAGCGGGTACAGTTCGCGGCCCAGTTCCGACAACTGGGTCTTGCGGGTGCTGCGCTCGACCACGCGCACGCCCAGCACTTGCTCGAGTTCCTTGATCAGGCCGCTGAGCGCCGACTGGGTCACGTGCAGGTACTCGGCGGCGAGCGTGAAACTGCCGGTTTTGGCGAGGGCGACGAAGGCGCGCATTTGGCGCAGGCTGGGACTCATAAGGTAATCCGATAAATCGATTGAAAAAAATTGTTTGTATGATAGCTGGAACTGGCTTCTAATGGTGCAAACGATGCGGCGAGCCCGCCGCCACGGCGTACGCCCCGGCCGCCGGATACACCACCAGAAAACACAAGGATAACGATGAAACTCGCAACATTAAAAACCGCTAGCCGCGACGGCGCGCTGATCGTGGTCAGCCGCGACCTGACCCGGTACGCGAGCGCGGCCGCCGTCGCGCCCAACCTGCAAACGGCGCTCGACAACTGGGACGCGCTGGCGCCGCAACTGGAGCAGTTGTACGCCGCCCTGAACGCCGGCGCCGCCGCCGACGCCGTGCCGTTCGACGAGCGCCTGTGCCATTCGCCGCTGCCGCGCGCCTACCAGTGGGCCGACGGCTCGGCCTATATCAACCACGTCGAGCTGGTGCGCAAGGCGCGCCACGCCGAGGTGCCGGCCTCGTTCTACACCGACCCGCTGATGTACCAGGGCGGCTCGGACAGCTTCATCGGCCCGCACGACCCGATTTACGCCGAGTCGGAAGAGTGGGGCATCGACCTGGAGGCCGAGGTGGCCGTTATCACCGCCGACGTGGCGATGGGCGCCAGCGCGGAGCAGGCGGCGCGGGCGGTCCGCCTGGTGCTGCTGGTAAACGACGTCTCGCTGCGCAACCTGATTCCCAACGAGCTGGCCAAGGGCTTCGGCTTCTTCCAGTCGAAGGCCGCCAGCGCCTTCTCGCCGGTGGCGGTGACGCCGGACGAGCTGGGCGCGCACTGGGCCGACAGCAAGTTGCACCTGCCGCTGACGGTGACCTTGAACCAGCGCCCGTTCGGCAAGCCGAACGCCGGCGAAGACATGACCTTCAACTTCGGCCAACTGGTGGCGCACGCCGCCAAGACGCGCGAACTGGCCGCCGGCACCATCATCGGCTCCGGCACGGTGTCGAACAAGCAGGGCAACCTGCACGGTTCCAGCATTGAAAACGGCGGCGTCGGCTACTGTTGCCTGGCCGAGGTGCGCATGTACGAAACCATCGAGGAAGGTGCGCCGAGGACCGGCTACCTGAAGTTCGGCGACAGCGTGCGCATTGAAATGTTCGACGCGGCCGGCGCCAGCATCTTCGGCGCCATCGACCAGAGCGTCGCGCCGTACCCGGGCCGCCGCTGACATGAAGCTCTACACCTACTTCCGCAGCTCCGCCGCCTACCGGGTGCGGATCGCGCTGAACCTGAAGGGGCTGCCTTACCAGGCGGTTCCGGTGCACCTGCTGCGCAGCGGCGGCGAGCACCTGCAGGACGGCTACCGCAGCGTCAATCCGGCCGCGCTGATCCCGTCGCTGGACGACGACGGCGCCACGCTGACCCAGTCGCTGGCGATCCTCGAGTACCTCGACGAGACCCATCCGGGCGTGCCGCTGCTGCCGGCCGACGCGCTGGGACGGGCGCGCGTGCGGGCGCTGGCGCTGACGGTGGCAGCCGACACCCATCCGCTGACCAACCTGCGCGTGCTGAAATACCTGAAGCAGACGCTGGGCGTATCGGAGGAGGCGAAGATGGAATGGTATCGCCACTGGCTGCGTGACGGCCTGGCGACGCTGGAGGCGCTGCTGGCGCGCGACCCGCGCACCGGCGCGTTTTGCCACGGCGACGCGCCGACGCTGGCCGACTGCTGCCTGGAGCCGCAAGCGTTCAACGCCGAGCGCTTCGAAGTCGACCTGGCGGCCTACCCGACGGTGGCGCGCATCCACGCGCGCTGCGCCGCGCACCCGGCCTTCGCCGCCGCGCACCCGGCGCGCCAGCCGGACGCCGAGTAGCGTAAGCCGACCTACGGAAATCGCTCGATTCGGCCGCCATAACGACCGTACGCGGCGAATCTGGCCAGCACGAAATCCGGCAGCGTACCGCGCAGGACGTCCCGGCACGGCTCGCCTCCGGCGGCGAATTGCCGTTCCACGGCCTGGCCCTGGTCGTCCAGGCCGTCGCGCCTGGCCCGGTCCAGGAAGGTGCTGTTGACGGGGGTAATCCGATACTCGCTCTGGTTTGGCATGGCGGTGTCTTTCGTGTGGGATGGACGGTTCCATCTTCACGCGTCAGCGCCGCGGGCGCTATCCGCTTCTTGCTGTTACATCCGCTTGGCTAATTCATGCTCGGACATGCGCCGCTCTGGCAAAAGTAATCGCCGCGCAGCCACGACGCGTTGAGGCAAGCGCTGCTCGCCAGGATCGCCACCAGCGTCCATCCGGCGACGGTGTTCAGCGGCAATGGCGGGTGCGGCTTGCGCAGGCCGACCAGGAAAATCACCAGGAACAGCACGCCCATTAACAGCGAGAGCGCGCTGAACAACATCCATAGCAAACCGCCGCCGAGCTTGAGTTCATAGCCCAGTTCGGACAGCACCCCGACCGCCACGGCGTTGAAGACAGGCCAAAACAGACCGTACAGGGCGATTCCCAGTATGGGTTCGAGCGGCCGGTTGAGATCCTTGTTCATCACTGAACGCCTTGCTTAGTTGTAAAGATAGAAACAGTATAGCGTAGCCGGGCGTGAGCGGCCGCGCCGCTTACCCCTTGGTGGACGCCGGCGGCTCGCCGATCACGGCGTTTTCCCGCATGGTTTGCAGCACCATATAGGAGCGGATGTCGAGCACGCCCGGTATCTTGTAGATCTTCTCCAGCACGAAGTCGGAGTAGTGCTTCAGGTTGCGGGTGCGCACGCGCAGCAGGTAGTTGGCCTCGCCCGTCACTACGTAGGAGCCGATCACCTCGTCGAGGTGTTGCAGCGCGGCGGCGAATTGCTCGTGCCAGCGGTCGGCGTCGCGGCGCATCGTGATCATCACGAAGGCCTCCACCTCCAGCCCCAGCATGCCGGCGTCGAGCTGCGCGGTATAACCGCGGATGATGCCGGACTCCTCCAGCAGGCCGACGCGGCGCAGGCAGGCCGACGGCGACAGGCAGACCGTCTCGGCCAGCTTCAGGTTGCTGATGCGGCCGTCCCGCTGCAGCGCCTTGAGGATTTTTAAATCGATGACGTCGACGTTCATTCGAATTATTCGCTAATTTATTTGGTAATACTCGAATAATATAGCGAATCGGCCCGCAAAAGCGCCCGATTTTGCAGAAAAAAATGCGCCGCCTTCCCCTAAAATACTCCTACCAAATCCAATTAGCCACCCGGCCCCCACAGGAGTTTTTCCCATGACGACACAACACGACTGCCTGGCGCTCGACGCCGCCGATCCTCTGGCCGCCCTGCGCGAGCAGTTTGCGCTGCCCGCCGGCGTCACCTACCTCGACGGCAACTCGCTGGGCGCGCGTCCGAAGGCGGCGCTGAAGCGCGCCCAACAGGTGCTGGAGGCGGAGTGGGGCGACGGCTTGATCCGCAGTTGGAACAGCGCCGGCTGGTTCGCGCTGCCGTCGCGCCTGGGCGACAAGCTGGCGCCGCTGGTCGGCGCCGACAAGGACGAGGTCGTCATCACCGACTCGACCTCGGTGAACCTGTTCAAGGCGCTGGCGGCGGCCATCAAGTTGCAGGCGGCCGATCCGGCGCGCGCGCAGCGCCGCGCCATCGTCACCGAACGCGACAGTTTTCCGACCGACATCTACATGGCGCAGGGCTTGATCGAGTGGCTGGACCGCGGCTACCGCCTGGAGCTGGTCGACGCGTGGGACCAGTTGCCGGCCGCGCTGCACGACGACGTCGCCGTGCTCATGCTCACGCACGTCAACTACCGCACCGGGCGCATGTTCGACATGGCGTCCGTCACCGCCCTGGCGCACGAGGCCGGCGCCTTGGTGATTTGGGACCTGGCCCATTCGGCCGGCGCGGTCGAGGTCGACCTGAACGCGGCCAAGGCCGATTTCGCCGTCGGCTGCACCTATAAATACCTGAACGGCGGGCCCGGCTCGCCGGCCTTCATCTGGGTGCCGCGGCGCCACCAGGGCGACTTCAGCCAGCCGCTGTCGGGCTGGTGGGGGCACCGCCAGCCGTTCGCCATGCAACCGTCGTTCGCGCCGACCGCCGGCGTCCGCCGGGCGCTGTGCGGCACCCAGCCGATCACCTCGCTGGCGCTGGTGGAATGCGGCCTGGACGTCTACGAACAAGTGTCGATGGCGGCGCTGCGCCGCAAGTCGCTGGCGCTAACCGACCTGTTCATCGCCCTCGTCGAGCAGCACTGCGGCGGCCACGGCCTGGAACTGGTGACGCCGCGCGAGCACGCGCAGCGCGGCAGCCACGTCAGCTTCAGCCACCCGCAAGGCTACGCCGTGATGCAGTCGCTGATCGCCCACGGCGTCATCGGCGACTACCGCGAACCGCAGGTGATGCGCTTTGGCTTCACGCCGCTGTACACCAGCTATGGCGAAGTGTGGGGCGCCGTGCAGACGCTGAAACGCATCCTCGACGAGGGCGATTACGAGATCGACGCCGCCCGCGGCGCGGTGACCTGAAACAGAACGAGGAGACCGACATGGAATGCCCATTCAACAAATCGCCGCCGGGCCACTACCACGGCGCCAAGCTCGACTTCAGCGACGCCATGAGCTACGGCGACTACCTGTCGCTCGACACGATCTTGTCGGCGCAGCATCCGAAGTCGCCCGAGCACAATGAAATGCTGTTCATCGTGCAGCACCAGACCAGCGAGCTGTGGATGAAGCTGATGCTGCACGAACTGCACGCGGTGCGCGCGGCGATCCAGAACGACCAGTTGCCGGCGACCTTCAAGATGCTGGCGCGGGTGGCCTGCATCATGAACCAGCTGGTCCACGCCTGGGACGTGCTGGCCACGTTGACGCCGCCGGAATACAGCGCGTTCCGGCCCTACCTGGGCGCCTCGTCGGGCTTCCAGTCGCACCAGTACCGGGAAATCGAATTCCTGCTCGGCAACAAGAACGCGACCCACCTGCAAGTGCACCAGCACAAGGCGGACGCCCTCGCGGCGCTCGACGGCGCCTTGAACGCGCCGTCGATCTACGACGAAGCCGTCATGGTGATGGCGCGCGCCGGCTTGCCGGTCGACGCCGCGCGGCTGCAAGCCGACTGGCGCCAGCCGACCGTCTCGAACGCCTCCGTCAAGGCCGCCTGGACCACGGTGTACCGCAACACCGAGCAGTACTGGTCGCTCTACGAACTGGCCGAGAAACTGGTCGACCTGGAAACCTCGTTCCGCTTCTGGCGCTTCCGCCACGCCACCACGGTGGAGCGGGTGATCGGCTTCAAGGCCGGCACCGGCGGCACCGACGGCGTCGGCTACCTGCGCAAAATGCTCGACGTGGTGCTGTTCCCCGAGCTGTTTGAAGTACGCACCGAGTTGTAACGGCGGGCGGCGCCCCGGTGCCGCCAGCCCCAAGCAAAACCAACGGTATCGCGCCGTCGGTTTTTTTCGTCGTGCGCGGCCCTATAGCCGCGTTGCAGCAACGCCACACCCGAGCCAAGTCGTATAGGCGACCTGAACAATCGACGTTATCATTGCCCTGCACCACCTAACCGACCATTACGAGACGACAATAAAATGAAAAAAACACTGTTAGCACTGGCAGTACTGAGCATTCCGGCGTTCGCGGCGGCGCAATCGAACGTGACGATCTACGGTATCGCCGACATTTCGGTGAACCATTTCAGCGGCCACAACGGCGGCTTGCAGAACAACGGCTCGTCAACCCGCATCGACTCCAGCGCCGGCAACAACCTGGCCGGCAGCCGTCTCGGCTTCAAGGGCAAGGAAGATCTGGGCAACGGCCTGAGCGCCGACTTCAAGCTGGAAATGGGTATGTTGCTCGACACCGGCAAATCGGAGCAGGGCGGTCGCCTGTTCGGCCGCGCCGCCCGCGTCGGCCTGAACGGCGGCTTCGGTTCCGTGCACCTGGGCCGCCAGGACACCCCGGGCTTCGAACTGCTGGGCACCGTGGATCCGATGGGCGTGGGCCTGGCCGGTTCGTCCGCCAACATCCACGCCGGCAACAAGGGCATCTTCCCGATCGGCCGCCTGGGCGGCGCGGTGCAACAAGGCTGGATGAGCCTGGCCGCCTTCCGCGCCGACAACAGCGTGCGTTACGATACCCCGACCATCCAGGGCTTCAGCGGCAGCCTGCTGTACGGCGCCGGTGAAAAGGCATCGGCAAGCGAAGGCCGTCTCGGCATCGCCGCCGCCAACTACAACCAGGGCCCGCTGTTCGTCGGCTATGTCCACATCGACGACAACAGCGCCAACGCGTTCGTGCCGAAGAGCAAGCAAAAGAGCGACGCGCTGGGCGCCACCTACGACTTTGGCGCCGTCAAAGTCCACGGCCTGGTCGCCGCCAAGAAAGCGGTTTCCTCCGGCGTGGTCGACAAGGCCGATTACTTCCTGCTGGGCCTGAGCGCGCCGGTGGGCCAATCCGGCCAAGTGCTGGCCAGCTTCAACCGCTCGAAGGGCAAGAACTCCACCGTCAACAGCGCCGACCAGTTCGGCGTCGGCTACCTGTACTCGATGTCCAAGCGCACCACGTTCTACACGTCGGCGGCGAAGATCAAAAACAAGGGCAAAGCGGCCTTCGGCATCGACGGCTACGACAACCACGACGGCGCCGCGTTCGACTACTCGACGCTGTTCAACGTCGGTATCACGCACGCGTTCTAAAGTGTGGCACTCCCTGAGTGCCGCTTGCTTCACATAAAACCAACGGCGTAGAGCCGGGGTCGGCTCCTTGGGGCCCGACCCCGGACCTAAGCCTTTGGTTTTTCGCTTTTTACGCGGCGCGCCTATGGCCGCCGCTGCGCTACAATTTCTCTTTTCCCCCTTCCCGTCGATGAAAACCGCCACCATTCCCGCCCCGATCCTCGACGCGCTGTCGCTAGCCGACGCCTCCTGGCGCCCGATTCTGTTGCGCGGGCTGGAGGCGCTCGCCGCCGCCGACCCGGCTTATTTGCCGGCGCTGGCCGTCGACGCCTTCCTGCCGACCGAAGGCCGGCTGTTCGCCGCCTTCGCGCTGCCGCTGGACGCGGTGCGCTATGTACTGGTGGGGGAGGGGCCGTACCCGCGCGCCGCCAGCGCCACCGGGGTGTGCTTCATGGACGGCGCCGTCGGCAGCCTGTGGTCGCAGGCCGGGCTGTCGAAGCCGGTCAACCGCGCCACCTCGCTGCGCAACTTCATGAAAATGCTGCTGGTGGCCGACGGCCAACTGGCGCTGGCCGATACCTCCGGCGTGGCGCTGGCGCCGGTGGCGGCGAACGCGCGCGGCAACGGCTCGATCCAGACCCTGGCCGAATTGCAGGCCAACCTGACGCGGCGCGGCTTCCTGCTGCTGAACGCGGCGCTGGTGTTCCGCGCCCATGTGCCGCCGGTACAGGACGCCAAGGCTTGGCTGCCGTTCCTGCAAGTGGTGCTGGCGGCGCTGGCCGAACGCGCCGGGCCGCCGGCGCCGACGCTGGTGCTGTGGGGTAAAATCGCCGAGCAACTCAAGCGCCTGCCGGTGACTTCGCTGCTGCCGCGGGTGCAATGCGAGCACCCGTACAACCTGACGTTCATCGGCAACGACGCGATGCTGGCGCTGTTCGGGCCGATGCGCCTGCTGCGCGCCGGGGCGGGACACGTCGGATAAGTGACCGCGAGGTCCGACGCCGAGGCTCCGGGCGCGCCACGTCAGGGGTATGACCCCCCAGGGTTACGCTCTTGGTTTGAAAAAAGCTATTCACTAGGCCGCTATGAAGATCAACAACACGCAAGACCTGCTGGCCGCCATCGCCGCCGGCGCCACACCCGACTATCTGTGCTTCTGGGGCCACACGCCAAGCCATGCGCAGACGGTCGACAAGAGTTGCCTGAGCCAATGGTATATGGCCCCCTTCAGCGTCGACGGCGTGCGCTACCCGACCGCCGAGCATTACATGATGGCGTGCAAGGCGACGCTGTTCGGCGACGCCGCCATCGCCGGCCGCATCATCGCCGCCAAACTGCCCGCGGAAGTCAAAAAGCTCGGCCGCGAGGTGGCCCATTTCGATTCGGCCCGGTGGGCGCGCGAGCGCGAAGCCGTCGTGTTCGACGGCAACCTGGCGAAGTTTGCGCAAAACCCGCCGCTGCGCAAGTTTTTGTTGTCCAGCGCCAACAGCGTAATCGTCGAAGCCAGCCCGGTCGACCCGATCTGGGGCGTCGGCATGGCCGCCGACGACGCCGCGATCGGCTCGCCCGGCAGTTGGAAGGGGTTGAATTTGCTGGGGTTTGCGCTGATGAACGTACGGGCGGCCCTGCGCGCCAGCCTGTGAGGCAGCGCGATGTGCGTTGGCCGGGTTGGCCGGGACGGCGTAAGCCGACAACGTTAACCGGCGGCGGCGCCGATGCCGAGAGCATCATCCGCCGGCTTTTGGGGGCTCTCCGGCAAACCTGCGCGAGATTTGTTATACTTGACTAAATCGTTCAACTAATCAGGTTGTAGCTGGCCCGTTTTTTGAACAAGCGACATTTTAACCGAGTTGAACCGAGGTGGTATGCGTCTGACTACTAAAGGCCGTTTTGCCGTGACCGCGATGATCGATCTTGCCCTGCGCCAGGGTAAGGGTCCGGTCACGCTGTCCGGCATTAGCCAGCGCCAATCGATCTCCCTGTCGTACCTGGAACAATTGTTCGGCAAGCTGCGCCGCCACGAGATCGTCGAATCGATCCGCGGCCCGGGCGGCGGCTACAGTCTGGCGCGCCGCGCCGACAAGGTGACGGTGGCCGACATCATCATCGCCGTCGACGAGCCGCTCGACGCGACCCAGTGCGGCGGCAAGGAGCATTGCCACGGCGCCGACGCGGCCACCGGCGCGCGTTGCATGACGCACGAGCTGTGGGCCACTTTGAATGAAAAAATGGTCGATTACCTGGATTCTGTGTCGCTGCAGGACCTGGTCGACCAACAGAGACAAAAGAACGCCGATCAAAACGTGATGGTGATGCACCGCAACCACGTTGCGCTGGGTTAAGAGAATATATAGTCTGCTTGATTGCATGGAGTGATTTGATGAATGCCCCTGAAAAAAACGTTGGTCCAGCCCCGGTAGTGCGCTTTGAAACCGCGCCGCATTTCCCGATCTATATGGATTACTCGGCGACGACGCCGATCGATCCGCGCGTCGCCGACAAGATGATTCCCTACCTGCGCGAGCAGTTCGGCAATCCGGCTTCGCGCAGCCACATGTACGGCTGGACCGCCGAAAAAGCGGTGGAAGAGGCGCGCGGCCACGTCGCCGCCCTGGTCAACGCCGATCCGCGCGAGATCATCTGGACCTCCGGCGCGACCGAGAGCAACAACCTGGCGATCAAGGGCGCGGCCCAGTTCTACAAGACCAAGGGCAAGCACATCATCACCGTCAAGACCGAGCACAAGGCCGTGCTGGACACCGTGCGCGAACTGGAACGCGTCGGTTTCGACGCCACCTACCTGGAACCGCAAGACAACGGCCTGATCACCATCGAGCAGCTGACCGCGGCGATCCGCCCGGACACCATCCTGGTGTCCGTGATGCTGGTCAACAATGAAATCGGCGTGATCCAGCCGATCGACGAGATCGGCGCGCTGTGCCGCTCGAAGGGCATCATCTTCCACTGCGACGCCGCCCAGGCGACCGGCAAGCTGGTCATCGACCTGCAAAAGAGCAAGGTCGACCTGATGACCTTCACCGCCCACAAAACCTACGGCCCGAAGGGCGTGGGCGCCTTGTACGTCTGCCGCAAACCGCGCGTGCGCATCGAAGCGCAAATGCACGGCGGCGGCCACGAGCGCGGCCTGCGCTCGGGCACCTTGCCGACCCACCAGATCGTCGGCATGGGCGAGGCCTTCCGCCTGGCCAAGGAAGAGATGGACGGCGAAATCGTCCGCATCAAGGGCTTGCGCGACCGCCTGGCCAAGGGCTTGCAGGAAATCGAGGAAGTCTACGTCAACGGCGACATGGACCAGCGCGTGCCGCACAACCTGAACGTCAGCTTCAACTACGTCGAAGGCGAGTCGCTGATCATGGCGATCAAGGACCTGGCGGTGTCGTCCGGTTCGGCCTGCACCTCGGCCAGCCTGGAGCCGTCGTACGTGTTGCGCGCCCTGGGCCGCAGCGACGAACTGGCGCACAGCTCGATCCGCTTCACCATCGGCCGTTTTTCGACCGAGGCCGACATCGACTTCGCCATCGACTTGCTGAAGGCGAAAGTGACCAAATTACGTGAGCTGTCGCCGCTGTGGGACATGTTCAAAGAAGGGATCGACATCAATTCGATCCAATGGGCGGCGCACTAATTGCGTTCACGGGCCGGCGCGTGCGCGGCGGCCCCGGTTTTAATTTAGGAGCATCAAAATGGCATACTCGGAAAAAGTACTCGATCACTACGAAAACCCGCGCAACGTCGGCGCCTTTGACAAGGGCGACGACACCATCGGCACCGGCATGGTCGGCGCGCCCGCCTGCGGCGACGTGATGAAACTGCAGATCAAGGTCGGCGCCGACGGCTTGATCGAAGACGCCAAGTTCAAGACCTACGGCTGCGGTTCGGCCATCGCCTCGAGCTCGCTGGTGACCGAATGGGTCAAGGGCAAGACCCTGGACCAGGCGCTGTCGATCAAGAACACCCAGATCGCCGAGGAACTGGCGCTGCCGCCGGTGAAAATCCACTGCTCGATCCTGGCCGAAGACGCGATCAAGGCGGCGGTACTGGACTACAAGACACGCCACCCTGCGGCGGCTTAAGCATTGGTTTTTAATACCCGCCGCCGGCAACGGCGGCGGGCGCGGAGGAATGAATGGCAATTACACTGACGGAAAAAGCGGCAAAGCACATCAGCCGGTACATCGAACGCCGCGGCAAGGGCGTCGGCTTGCGTTTTGGCGTGCGCACCACGGGCTGCTCCGGCCTGGCCTACAAGCTTGAGTATGTCGATGAAATCGCCGCCGAGGACAGCGTGTTCGAGTCGCACGGCGTGAAGGTCTTCGTCGACCCGAAAAGCCTGCCGTACATCGACGGCACCGAACTCGACTTCGCGCGCGAGGGCTTGAACGAAGGCTTCAAGTTCCACAACCCGAACGAGAAAGACGCCTGCGGCTGCGGCGAAAGCTTCCGCATCTAGCACGCCAACACCTTAATGCGCCGCGGTCATCTGATTGATCCAGTAGCGAACAGATAGACGTAGCCATGCAAAACCACTTCGAACTATTCCACCTGCCGCGGCGGTTCGCGCTCGACGCCAAGGCCCTCGACGCGGCCTACCGCGAGGTCCAGAGCCAAGTCCACCCGGACCGCTTCGTCAACGCGACCGACGCCGAAAAGCGCGTCGCGATGCAGTGGGCCACGCGCGCCAACGAAGCCTACCAGACCCTGAAGAAGCCGCAGAAACGCGCCCAGTACCTGTGCGAGTTGAACGGCGTCGACCTGCAGACGGAGTCGAACACGGCGATGCCGATGGCCTTCCTGATGCAGCAGATGGAATGGCGCGAGGAACTCGGCGACGCGCGCGCCGGCAAGAACGTCGAGGCGCTCGACGCGCTCGACGCGCAGCTCAAGGCCGAGCGCAAGGCGCGCCTGGCGGTGGTTGGCGAACAGCTCGACGCCGGCCACTTCGACGCCGCCGCGCAGGGCGTGCGCGCGCTGATGTTCCTGGAAAAATTCGGCGAGGAAGTGCGCTTCGCGTTCGAGGCGATCGAGGCGTAGGCGTCGCTCCCGGTAGGAAGCGACCGCCGGCGGCCCCCGGCAGGCTGCATCAAGCGTTAATGAATTAACTAATTAGAAGCCACAAGGCATACATCACATGGCACTTCTGCAAATTTCCGAACCGGGCATGTCGACCGCGCCGCACCAGCACCGCCTGGCCGTCGGCATCGACCTTGGCACCACCAATTCGCTGGTCGCCACCGTGCGCAACAGCATCCCCGAGGTGCTGGCCGACGAGGAGGGCCGCACCTTGCTGCCGTCCGTGGTGCGCTACCTGGCCAACGGCCACGCCAACATCGGCCACAAGGCCCAGGCGGCCCAGACCACCGACCCGAAGAACACCATCGTCTCGGTCAAGCGCTTCATGGGGCGCGGCCTGCACGACATCGCCTACGCGGAAAACCTGCCCTACGACTTCCAGGACACGCCCGGCATGGTGCAGCTGAAAACCGTGGCCGGCGTCAAAAGCCCGGTCGAGATTTCGGCGCAGATCCTGGCCACGCTGCGCCAGCGCGCCGAAGACGCCCTCGGCGACGAACTGGTCGGCGCCGTCATCACGGTGCCGGCGTATTTCGACGACGCCCAGCGCCAGGCCACCAAGGACGCGGCCCAGCTGGCCGGCTTGAACGTGCTGCGCCTGCTGAGCGAGCCGACCGCCGCGGCCATCGCCTACGGCCTCGACAACGCCTCCGAAGGCACCTTCGCGGTCTACGACCTGGGCGGCGGCACCTTCGACATCTCGATCCTCAAGCTCAGCAAGGGCGTCTTCGAAGTGCTCTCCACCGGCGGCGATTCGGCGCTCGGCGGCGACGACTTCGACCACCGCCTGTTCTGCTGGATACACGAGCAGGAAAAGCTGGCGCCGCTGTCCGACGAGGACACCGCGATCCTGATGGTCAAAGCGCGCGAGGCCAAGGAGCAGCTGTCGACCAACACCGAAGTGACGGTTGACGCGATCCTCAACTCCGGCGAGGAAGTGCACCTGCGCGTCAGCGCCGAGACCTTCACCGACATCACCAAGCACCTGGTCGCCAAGACCATGAACGCGATCAAGAAGGCGCTGCGCGACGCCAGCGTCGACGTCGACGACATCGACGGCGTCGTCATGGTCGGCGGCGCCACGCGCATGCCGCACGTGCGGCATGCCGTCGGCGACTATTTCAAGACCATCCCGCACGCCAACATCGACCCCGACAAGGTGGTCGCGCTGGGCGCGGCGATCCAGGCCAATCTGCTGGCCGGCAACCGCGCCGCCGGCGACGACTGGCTGCTGCTGGACGTGATCCCGCTGTCGCTGGGGATCGAAACCATGGGCGGCCTGGTCGAGAAGATCATCCCGCGCAATTCGACGATACCGTGCGCGCGCGCCCAGGAATTCACCACCTTCAAGGACGGCCAGACCGCCCTGGCCGTGCACGTGCTGCAGGGCGAGCGCGAGCTGGTGTCGGACTGCCGCTCGCTGGCCCGCTTCGAGCTGCGCGGCATCCCGCCGATGGTGGCCGGCGCGGCGCGCATCCGCATCACCTACCAGGTTGACGCCGACGGCCTGCTATCGGTGTCGGCGCGCGAGTTGCGCTCCGGCGTCGAGGCGTCGATCAGCGTCAAGCCGGCCTACGGCCTGGGCGACGACGACGTCGCGCGCATGCTGCAGGACTCGTACAAGTCGGCCGACGTCGACATGGTCGCGCGCGCGCTGCGCGAAGAGCAGGTCGAGGCCGAGCGCATCCTGCTGGCGACCCAGTCCGCGCTGGACGAGGACGGCAACCTGCTCGACGCCGCCGAACGCGTGGCGGTCGACGCGCTGATGGACGCCGTGCGCGGCGCGATCGCCGCCTCGCTGGCCGGCACGCTCGACCACACCGGCCTGAAGCTGGCCGTCGAGGCGCTGGCCAACGGCACCGAGGAATTCGCGTCACGCCGCATGGACCGCAGCGTGCGCAGCGCCCTGAAGGGCAAAACGCTGGACCAGGTCGGCTAAACGGGCCGACCCGGCTGATTGTTCGAGCGCCCCAAGATCATTACATGTAGAGGTAACAAGTGCCACAAATCGTATTCCTGCCCCATCCAAAATTGTGCCCTGAGGGCGCCGTGGTCGACGCGCCAGCGGGCAAGTCGCTGTGCGACATCATGCTCGAGAACGACATCAACATCGAGCACGCCTGCGAAAAATCGTGCGCCTGCACCACCTGCCACGTGCTGGTGCGCGAAGGCTTCGCCTCGCTCGGCGAAGCCGGCGAAACGGAAGAGGATTTGCTCGACAAGGCCTGGGGCTTGGAAGCCGTGTCGCGCCTGTCGTGCCAGTCCATCGTCGCCGACGTCGACCTGGTTATCGAAATTCCGAAGTACACCATCAACCAGGTCAGCGAAGGCAGCCACTAATGCACCGGAGCCCGACATGAAATGGAGTGACATCAACGTCATCGCGGAAGCGCTGTACGACAAATTCCCGGACATCGATCCGCTGACGATCCGCTTCACCGACCTGCACAACTGGGTGGTGGATCTGGACGGTTTCGACGACGACCACAGCCGCGGCGGCGAAAAAGTGCTGGAAGCGATACAGGCGGCGTGGATCGATGAAGCGCGCTAAGCCGGTGGCGGACGCCGCCACGAACCTCGCCGCGATGCCCGAGATTAAACCGGGCCAGTCGATCGCCCTGCTGCAAGAGCTGCACATCCTGACCCGCGAGGGCAAGATGAACCAGGACAGCCGGCGCAAGTTGAAGCAGGTTTACCACCTGTACCAGTTCATCGAGCCGCTGCTCAAGGAAATCCAGCAGGACCACCCGGCGATCTCGCTGGTGGACCACGGCGCCGGCAAGTCCTATCTGGGCTTCATCCTGTACGACCTGTTCTTCAAGACGCTGAACGACGGCTCGCGCATCTACGGTATCGAAACGCGCGAAGAGCTGGTGGAAAAGTCGCAGGAACTGGCGAAAAAGCTGGACTTCCCCGGCATGTCGTTCCTCAACCTGTCGGTGGCAGAGTCGACCGAATCGGACCTGCTGCCGCGGCAAATCGACGTCGTCACCGCTCTGCACGCCTGCAACACGGCGACCGACGACGCCATCCAGTTCGCCCTCAAAAAGCGCGCCAAATTCATGGTGCTGGTGCCGTGCTGCCAGGCCGAAGTGGCGTCCGTGCTGAAGAAGAACAAGGGTAAAACGTTGGGCAAGAACGCGCTGACCGAACTGTGGCGCCATCCGCTGCACACGCGCGAATTCGGCAGCCAGATCACCAACGTGCTGCGTTGCCTGCAACTGGAAGCGCACGGCTACCAGGTCAGCGTGACCGAATTGGTCGGTTGGGAACACTCGATGAAAAACGAGTTGATCGTCGCCAGCTACAAAAACCTGCCGCGCCAGCGCCCGACCGAGCGCCTGCAAGAGGTGCTCGAAACGCTGGGCCTGGAAGAAATGGGTCACCGTTTCTTCGCCGAGCAAGTGGCCAAGGCGCAAGCCGTTCAATAACCCGCCCGTCAGAGCGACCATGGCCGGCTCCGGGCATGGTCGCTCCGCATCGCGGCACATGCCGTTATCGACCTCGCCGCGTCGCCCGGCCGCCGCCGTCGCTACTGCGCACAAAACCAACAGAAGCGAGCCGGTGACGTGGCCTTTCATCATTCGAATGCCGCCAGACCGCCCAAGTTTTCGATGTGCGCGCCGCTTCGATGACGTATTGTGGTGGCGCGCTTTCGTACATATACCAATCGCTGCGTATGAAATAAATAGTTACGTAAAAGAAATGCAAAAAGTAAATGTTTCATTATTTTGGGAAAGGGAATATGATATTCGCTTAATATTTCTATGTTCATATATTCGCGAATTTAATCCATAGGCCTGCCATGTTGAAATTTTTAAAACGTTCCTCCGCATTTATTTTCCTGACGTGTTCTTTGGTGACCTCATCAGCATTGGCCGGCACTCAGATGGGTACGATCACGCAGTTATTGATTCGCACCGATGGGTTGGTATTTTTCTACCTTACCGGTGTTGCTTCGGGAAGGCCTGCCTGTGCTACCGTTACGTATTGGATGATCAAGGCGGAAGATTCCGCTGTTGGTAAGCGAATGGTTGCGGCATTGTTGGCGTCCAAACTATCTGGGCAAACGATCAGCGTTAGCGGAAATGGTACGTGCAGCAGATGGCCGGATGGCGAAGATGTCGACCTTATTAGCCTGGTTACCCTATAAGCTGACGCCATAGCTTACCTCATATCGTTATACACAACTCTGAGCCGGCGACAGCGGCCACCTGAAAAGGTGTTTACTTTCAATAGGTTGCAGGCCGGGGTTGTAAACAAACCGGAAATCGCGTTTACTGTCTGAGTTTGGGTGACGCATTGGCCAAGGCATCGACGCGCTGGACGGAACGGGAATTCGCCGGGCTCGACCTGGGAGATGGTCGCCTCAACGAGAGGGCGAAGATACTGATGGAACGATTCACTGCAAAGCCAACGGCGAGCATTCCGCTGGCCTGCCTTAGTTGGGCGGAAACGTGCGCGGCCTACCGTTTCCTTGGCAGCGCGGACGTTGAATGGCGCGACATGATGGCGCCGCATTGGGAGCAGACGCAGCAACGCGTGCGCGCGCGCCCGGTGGTGCTGTGCGTGCAGGACACCACCGAAGTTGACTTCAACGGCCAGCAAGCCGAGGGGCTCGGGCCGCTCAATTACGAGGCGCGGCATGTATGTGCATCCGACCTTGACGCTCACACCGCAACGCGAGCCGCGCGGCGTACTCGACGCTTGGATGTGGGCGCGGGAACCGCGCGACAAGGACGGTGTGCGGCACGGGCAGAAGGAGAGCACGCGCTGGATCGAGGGATACGAGCGGGTTGCCGAGATGCCCGCGGCGCGCCTGGTGTACGTCGCCGACCGGGAGGCCGATCTGGTGGCGATGATGGCGCGCGCGCAGGCGCTGGGCACGCCTGCGGACTGGCTGGTGCGGGCCAAGCACAACCGCTGCCTGCCGGATGGCGACGGCGAGAAACTGTGGGCGCACACGACTGCCGGCGAGGCAATGGGGGGAAGTTACCTTCACGATGCCGGCAAGGGAAGAGCAAAAAGCACGCAAGGTCCGCCAACAATTGTGGGCGCGTACGCTGGAGATATCGAACGGCAAGGGCGGCACCGTTGCCGTCACCTGCGTCGTGGCGCGCGAAATCGGCGCGCCAAAGGACGGCAAGCCGGTGGAGTGGCGCCTGCTGACAAACCGGGCGGCGCCGACGCTGGAAGACGCCATCGAGCTCATCGATTGGTACCGGGCGCGCTGGAAAATAGAAATGTATTTCAATATCCTCAAAAATGGTTGTAAGGTCGAAGCGCTGCAACTGTCGGCCATCGATCGGATCGAACGGGCGCTGGCCCTGTTCATGATCGTCGCTTGGCGGGTGGCATATCTGATGCGCGCTGGACGCACCTGGCCGCATCTGGACGCGGCCCTGTTTTTCGATCCCGATGAAATCCGTGGCGCGTATCTGCTGTCGAAGAAGCCCCAGAAGGGCGAACCGCCAAGCCTCAACGAAGTGCTGCGCCTGATCGCACAGCTTGGCGGCTTCCTGGGCCGCAAGAGCGACGGCGAGCCCGGCGTTAAAACGATCTGGCAGGGATTGCAGAGAATCATGGACGTCGCCACCTTATTATAGTCGCTGCGCGAGGGACACGGCTGAGTTGTGTATAGCGATATGAGCTCAGGCCCGGAGAGACTGACTCCGTTGATTTTGACTGCTTCTGCGGCCGGTCCGCGCCGCAGCCGGTACAATGTCGTTTTTCCTCAGCTTTTCTTTCCTTTAATGACATCCTCCAGTACAGATACCACCGTTCGCCTCGCCAAACGCCTGGCGGAGTCGCTTCCATGTTCGCGCCGCGAGGCCGAGCTGTATATCGAGGGCGGCTGGGTCAGCGTCGACGGGCAGTTGGTGGAGGAGGCCGGCGCGCGCGTCGCGCCCGAGCAGGCGGTCGAGCTGGCGCCCGGCGCGACGCTGAAGGAGATTCCGCCGGTGACGATTTTGCTGCACAAGCCGGCTGGTTTCAACGCCGGCATCGGCAGGGACGGCGCGCCGGCGCTCACCTGCCTCGGCCAGGAAGCGCTAACCGAGACCGACCGCAGCGGCCAGCGCTTCCTGAAGCGCCACCTGGGCGGATTGACCTTGACGAATCCGCTCGACACCAAGGCCAGCGGGCTGGTAATTTTCACGCAGGACTTCCGCGTGGCGCGCAAGCTGGTCGACGAGTCGGCGCGCATCGAGCAGGAATACATTGTCGAGGTGGCCGGCGATATCGTCCAGAACGGCCTGGCGTTGCTGAACCACGGCTTGCCGTTCAACGGCAAGCCGCTGGCGCCGATCAAGGTGAGCTGGCAGAACGAGACGCGGCTGCGCTTCGCGCTGAAGGGCGTGCAGCCCGGGCAGATCGAGCACATGTGCCGGATAGTGGGCTTGTCGGTGGTGGCGATGAAGCGGCTGCGCGTCGGCCGCATTTCGATGGCGGCGCTGCCGTCGGGGCAGTGGCGTTATCTGCAGGGTTTCGAGCGCTTTTAAGCGCGCTCTGCCCAAAGGTTAATCGTAGGTCGGCTTAGCGAAGCGTAAGCCGACACATTGTTGGCGCGGAAGAAGTTGATATGTCCGTGCGACGCGAACATGTCGGGTTACGCCGTTCCGGCTAACCGCCGATACCGAAGTATGCTGGTCCATGGCGCCATGACGCATATTGCGGCTTGGCGCCATGCCGACCTGTTTCGTTTTGGCCTTCGTTCATTGCCAGCGCTTTGCTTTCGTCGTTCGTACAGCCCAGTTCGAAGCTCTCGGTCATCATTGCGTGAGACTTCACGTCCCACCACCTTCTATCCGCTGGTTTTGCTACCCCAGCCTAATTCTGCATGCGCGTTGCGCTTAGTGACCTCGATGCGTGCAAGCCCCATCTACTAGGGTCGGTTGCCATGGGCAACCAGGTCGGGTTACGGGCCTGCCTACTCCTTGCTGCTGCGTACTTGAACGTAATGCCAACTGCTGGTACTGAACGTGCCGCCTTACTCCCTTATGCCGCTCGTTTCAACTGCGCCCCTTCGGGGACGATCCCATGCTCCAGGTAGCGCCACAGGGCGGCCACTGTCAGCAGCGGTTGTAAACTGATACACAGCAGCGATTGAAAACTGATACACCGATTTGAGATGATGGCTGCTTTGCGGAGCAGCCTTGAAACCCAACGAGGTGTATGTGGAAATCCAATTATTGAACAAGCATGGGTTGAGTCTGCGGCGCATCGCCGCCGAGGTGGGATGCGCGGTGAACACGGTGCGGCGGCACCTGGCGTTGACGGCGGTGCCGAAATACGAACGCAAAGTCAAACGGGTCACCAAGCAGGCGGCGCATGAGGCTTACCTGTGCGAGCGGCAGACGGCGGCCCCACCGTCTTCAACCGTTCCAGGTCGGCAATGCGCTGGCGCACCTCCGGTGGCAATTGCTCCGCCATCTCTTTTTTCCAGCGCGGCCAGTTGTTGCCGCGCCAACTCCAAACGTTTGCACTCCTGTTCCAGCCGCTGCTGCAGCTGCGCCGACAGCGGATCGCCATCGTAGCAACACAATTCCCGCTTGTTCAGCCGCGCCCCCACATCGCCGCCGACGCCATCCCAGCAGCCGACGGTGTGCAGCAGCTTGCGGATCCGGTCGCGGTGCTGCTGCGTTTCCTTTTGCAACTCGCCGCGGTCCCGTACCACGTGCCGCTGCGCCTCGGCCTCCACCGTCGGAACACGGATCACGTGCATCCGGTCGTACTCGCCACGCAACCAGCCCCGCAATGTCAGCACCAGCTTGATCGCGTCGAGCCGGTCGGTCTTGGCCCGCCGTTTGTGCCGCTCGACGGGAATGCTGGCAGGGTCGCAGATCACCACCTCGTAGCCCAGCTTCGAGAGGGCGCGCTCAATCCAGAAGCCATCCTGACCAGCCTCGTACAGCACGACGGTGCGCACCTCGGCGGCCAGGCCCCACTTTGCCTTGAACTTCTCAATCTCCTGCACCGTCTCGTCGAGGCGCCCCGCCGCTGTCTCGCCGGAAACCGTCTGAATCGCCGGCTTCTCTCTCTTTCCGTCGTGCAAAGCAATCTTCCAGCTTTTGCTCGACAACTCTAATGCCACTGCAAAAACTTCGCCTGCAGGCGTAAAATCGTTGGCGCGGGTCGGTTGCATGATTTTCTCCTAAGTTGATTCTTCGAACCTTCACTTTAGGATTAATTTGCGTCTTTTGCCGACCCGCCTTCATTCATAGTATCTACGGGAACTGCCAACGTACGCAGCCGCCACGTCGGGATACACCCGATGTGACGCGGGCGTATCCCGTAGGTCGGCTTAGCGTAGCGTAAGCCGACGTTCGTTGGCGCATCCTCTTGCGCTACACTATAAGCGGCCGATAACCGGGCCGCCCGCAATTCCCAAAAACGCAAAACGAGGCGAACCATGAGTGGCATGACCGAGCAATGGCTGGACCTGCGCAGCGACACCGTCACCCGTCCCGGCGCGGCGATGCGCGAAGCGATGCAAGCGGCGCCGGTGGGCGACGACGTCTACGGTGACGACCCCAGCGTCAACCGTCTGCAAGACTACGCGGCCGAACTGTTCGGCTATGAGGCGGCGCTGTTCGCCCCGTCCGGCACCCAGAGCAACTTGATCTGCCTGCTGGTCCACTGCGGCCGCGGCGACGAATACCTGGTCGGCCAGGAAGCGCACACCTACCGCTACGAAGCCGGCGGCGCCGCCGTGCTGGGCAGCATCCAGCCGCAACCCATCCTCAACCAGTCCGAAGGCAGCATCGCCCTGGCCGACATTGCCGCGCAAATCAAACCCGACGACTTCCACTTCGCGCGCACTAAACTGCTGGCCTTGGAAAACACCATCGGCGGTCGCGTGCTGGGCGCCGACTACCTGGCGCAAGCCACCGCGCTGGCGCACAGCCGTGGCCTGGCCACGCATCTGGACGGCGCGCGCATCTGCAACGCCGCCGTAAAGCAGGGCGTCAGCCTGCGCGCCGCCGTGGCCGGCTTCGACAGCGTCTCCGTTTGCCTGTCGAAAGGGCTGGGCGCGCCGGTCGGCTCGCTGTTGTGCGGCAGCAACCCCTTCATCGCCCAAGCCAAGCGCTGGCGCAAAATGCTCGGTGGCGGCATGCGCCAGGCCGGCGGCCTGGCCGCGGCCGGCCTCTACGCGCTCGAGCACAACGTCGCGCGGCTGGCGGACGACCACGCCAACGCCGCCTTCCTCGCGCAAGCGCTGGGACGGATTTCCGGCCTCAGCGTTAGCACGCCGCAAACCAACATCCTCTACGTCGACATGCCAGCGGCCGCCTGCGCCGGCCTGAACGCCGCGCTGAAAGCGGAGGGCATCCGCGTGTCGATGGGGCCGCACCTGCGCCTCGTCACGCACCTGGACGCCTCGCGCGCAGACCTGCAGCGCCTGGTCGACGTCTTCGCCCACTACTTCAAGACATCGCAAGCCTAATTAAACCGCTGTCAAGAAGCCCGGTCAAACCCCTTGATAGCCAATGGCAATCTCGCGATTACCGGTGCATTCCCTCGCACCCTCCGGCAGTCTTGCACATCCATCTGTATTTTGACTTTCATTGCCTCATGGGGAACTCCGGTTCCCCATGAGTATTTATTGACAATTTAACCAGTGCCGTCGATAATTCGCAGTCATCTATTAAGGTTAAAACAAATGACGGAAACAAGCGGCGCAGGCTCGAAAAAGAACGGGCCGGAGGCGGGCAGCCTCGTCTCAGGTGTAGAGAACGCTGGCATATCGGATTGTCGAGATATTTCTTTATGTGGCGCAAAAATAAGGCGGGAATATGTTTTGTAAGCTTTTGAAATCTGTACTTTTCTTGACCGCGCTATCGACAAATACCGCGCATGCGGCAGCAACATTTCAATCGGGAGTTATTTTTGACCACTCGTCCGTTATCGGGGGAATGTTAATTCGATTTGATCCAGCGATAACTGCTCTGCCTGATAATTGTGGCTCCGCAACATGGATGTTTATTGCTGAATCGAATAAGGCAATGATGGCTGTGACTTTGCTCGCAATTGCAAGTGGGAATCGGAAAATTATGGTTTATACAAATGGTTTGTCAAATAGTTTTTGCAATGTTGTGCAAGTTGATCCGGATAACTAAGCTGAAGATTCAAATTCCTGGTGTTATTTATTAATGTTATTCAGACAGATTGTTTATTGGGTTCTGCTTTTTCTGCACAAATAAATCGGATAGATATATTAAGGAAAATTTCATTAGACGTTTAATGACTTTGCTAATCGCAAGCTTGCTGCCGCTCTATGCGCAGGGTGCTTATCAATGCGATGTCAAGGTACATAATGTGCTAGTTTATAATAGCGGCATGGTTAATGTGTTGCACTCGGGGCGGAATGATTACACAATGATTCGCAATTTGTCAACGGACTATGATGGCGTGTCATCCACCACGTGCGCTATGTGGACGGCAATGCTTCAATCAATTAAGAAAAAAATGGCACTGCCTAGTTCTGTTTCTATGAAACTACGGGCTCATGCGCCACGATGGCCACATATGGCAGCGCTCCAGTGCCCGGCTACATCAGGCCCTGAGGTAGTCCACAAAGTCTTTTTGCAGGTTTTTACTTAGCGAACTCGGCGTGGGCGCAGCAGTACATTACATTACCGCAGTTGGTGCCAGCGGTTCAAAAAAATTCCAGGCAGATCGACGGTTTGCGGCCGGGCGCTCTGGAGGAGCGCCCGGCATGCGCGGGGGGCGCCCTGAACGGGCGTCCCTCGCATTCGCTCGACTCAAATCGCCCCCGCCGGCGGACCGGCCGCCGGTTGAATGTTTTGCAGGAAAGCGATAGGCGCGCGGGTCCGGCACGGTCTTCAGTTTCTCCTATTCACGTCAATGGGCGACACCTCCTCTGAGCGTAAGTTGTTCGTCGCTCAGCCAGTTGCGGTGGCGCCGACCAGCGGCGAACCGCGCACTCTGAGCGAGTTCAAGTAGATCGATTCGTCATGCGGCGTGCGCGTCTGCCAGCAGCGAAAGAGGACGCGGATCCACTTGAAGGCTAACGCGCGCACCGCCGCCTGGCGGGTGTTCCCTTTGTCGCGCTGCTGGCGATAGTAGGCGCCGGCCCAGTACGACCTGGTGATGGTCTGGGCGCTCCACTCGACCATGGTCTGGCGCAGGAACTTGGGACATTGCCAGCGCCAGTGCACCCACGATTGCTGGCCGTTACCCTCAAAAACGGGGGCGACGCCGCAATACTGCTTGAACTCACAGGCAGATTGGAAGCGTTCTCGCTGCTCGCCGAACGCCACCAGCAGGCGTGGCGCCAGCTGCGCCCCGGCTCCCGGCAGCGCGCTAAAGAGCGCGTAGTCCGGCAGCGTCGGCACGATGGCCGCAATACCCTCGTCGTAGCGCTCAACGGCCAGCAAGGCGGCGCGCAGTTGGTCGACCACAGCCCAGGCCAGCAACTGGTATGCCATGATGACGGCGACGTCATTGGTGAGCGGAACCGCCGCTTTAATGGCGCCGATGCGTTCCTCGATGCATTTCGTGCCGCGCACGTTGTGCTCGCAAAAAAAGGTTTCGCGGGTCGCCTTGCGGGCGAGCTTGACGCGTGAGAGCGTCGGCCAACGGACCAGGAAGTCGCAGAACACTATACTGCCCCTTTGGGCAAACCACTCGAGCGCCTGGGGGTAATACTGCTTGAGCGCGTCGCCGAGGCGGTTAGTGCAGCGCACCACGTCGCCGACCAGGCGCCTGCGTTGCTCAACCATGCAGTGCAGCGTGCGCATCGGCGCGCTTTGCGGCCGCAGTGGCGTCAGCTTGTCGCGGTGCCGCACCAGCAGATCGAGCGCAAGGGCGGCGTCGTTGCGATCACACTTTGCGCCGCTGGGCTGAAACGCTTCGCGATATTTGGCCAGCATGAAAGGATTGATGGAAAAAAGCACGAAGAAATCGTACTTTTGCAGGGCGTAGACGATCGGCCCCTTGGATAGCTCGAGCGCCACGGCGATGACGCCGCCGAAACGCTGGTGGATCTCGTGCGCCCATTGATCGATATGGCCGGCAGTGTGTTGAAATTTGCCAGACTTGCGTCTGTCGCTGTTGGCGGCGCAAACGTCGTGCTTGGCGTTCGCCCAATCGAGACCGATGTAGGCGGTGAATTCACCGCCGGGAAGAGTGTTCATACGACGCCTCCAGAAGTGCTACATTGATGTCTGAGACATGCGGTATTTGGATTCTGCGAAGGCAATATAGGAGCCGGTTGACGACAAGCCCTGAGTATTCGTTAACGAACCCAAGCGCACCTGCGGATTCGAAGCTAAGTTAAGAACATCAAGTGTTTCGGCGGATTTATTCGTAGCCCGCAGGCGCATGTCCCGCCTTCACTGACAGATACCTGCCAGCTGACTTTCAGTGTCACAAAAAGCGGGACCAATTACCCCTGGAATCCCAAGAGTGTGTGCTACGGATTCACTATATTGGGTGGATTGGACCTACGGGCCGCGGCCGGGTTGTTCCGGCGCCAAGGCGCCGGCGACATATTTCAAACCACTGGCGTAAATCTGGGGTCTGAGCCCGGCTCTTTGCCGTCGGGTTGATATGAGCCGCCGGCAAGCTAAGGTCGCTATTACGTGGAAGCCGACTTGGTTTTTGCCGGTTTTACCGGCTTCGGCAGCGCGATCAGGCGGGTGCCGAGCAGCTTGTCGTGCAGGAACTGGCCGTTCTTGTCGAGGAGGGCGGTGCCGGCCCAGGCGGCCATGCCAAGCGCAAAGGCAATGCCCATCTGTGGCCGGCTCAGATGCAAGGCGTAGCTCGCCACCAGCGCCGGCAGGAACCAGCCCCACGCCAGCATGTAGCGCGCCGCCGCGACCTTGATCGGCAGGCGGGCGTAGCCCGGCTTCACCAGTTTGATGCGCCAGGTTTTCATTGCCAGCGTGTGTCCGCTGTCGGTCCAGAAGTGGATGAAGTAGGCCGCCGTCACCAGGAACAGCGTGCATTGCAGCGCGTGCTCGTAGACAGGCCCCTGGCGGTTTTGCGTCAGCAGCAGGAAGACCGAGACGGCGGCCAGTTCCACCGCCACCAGCAGCAGCGCTTCGTAAATCATGCAGATCAGGCGGCGGGGCAGGGTGGGGGTGGTAATGCTCAGCTTGCTATTTGACATTGGATGGCGCTACCGGGCTGGCCGGGGTGGTGGTGGACGGGACGGCGCTGTTGGCTGCGGGCGCAAGCGGCGGCGCGGCCGCGGCCGGTGCCGCGCCTGTGGCGGCGCCGCCGGCCGGCGTTGGCGCCACCGCCGGCGCGGCGCCGGGAGCGGCAGGCGCCGCGCCGGCGCCGGCCTTGGCCGGTGGAATGACTTTGGACCTGTTGGGCGTGGCGCTCGGCACGTTGGCCAGGCGCTTTTTGGCGGCCGCCTCGGCGAGCTTTTTCTTTTCGTCCTCGGGCAACTGCTGGTATTGCTCCCACTGCTCAGATTTTTTGGCGGGTTCGATTTTCTTGGTGCGCGAGAAATTCTCGCGCACCAAGCGGCGCTGTTCGGGCGTCATCTTGATCCATTCGCGCATGCGCTCGTGTACGCGCTGCTGCTCGTCCGGATTCATCGAGGCGAAGCGGTTGGCGATGTCCATCCATTTTTGCTTGCGCAGCGTTTCCAGGGTGTCCCATTCGGCCGCCAGCGGCAGCAGCGCCGCCTGCTGCGGGCGGCTCAGCTCGGTCCAGAGCGGTTTGACGAGGGCTTTCGGCACCGTCTTGGGCGCGGCGGCGCGCCCGCCGAGCGTAGCCGCCGGCACGGCCGGGGCCGCCACTGGCGCGGCCGCGGCCGGCAGGGCGGCCGGCGCCGTGGCGCTGACCCACGACGCGCCGGCCAATGCCGCCGCGCCCAAACCGATCAATGCGATCCGAACCTTGTTGCTCGCCATCCTTATTGCTCGCGTTTCGTCGTCAGGTAGGCGTTGAAGCCGTGGTCAAGGTAGGCCGACAGCGGCAACTCGTCGGACAGCACTTCGGCGTCGAGTTCGGCCAGTTCGGCGATTTGCTGGTCTTGCTCGTACTGGTAGATGCCCACCACGCCGGCGCCCATGGCCAGCAGCGGCAGCACCAGCGACATGCGGCCCAACAGGGCGAAGGGTTGCGAGAAGAAGCGTCCGATGGTGCCCGCCGCAACGCTGTGCGCCAGCGGCGCCGGCGCGTGCGCCTTCTTGCGCGCCATCGCCTGCGCGCGCGCGGCGGCCAGCCGCTCGCTTGTCGACGGCGGCAAGTTGTCCAGTTTTTCGTTCAGCGCGTGCCGCACCTTGTAAGCGAAATTCAGGTCCTCGGTATTCATAGTGTTATTCCTTTGGCTTTGAGCGATTCTGCGAGGGTGTGCGTTGCGCGCGAACAATGCGTTTTTACGCTGCCCTCGGAGCAGCCCATCGCTTCGGCTGTTTCAGCCACGTCCATATCTTGCCAGTAACGCATGAGGAAGGCTTCCCGTTGACGCGCCGGCAGCTTTTGTACCGCTTCGTCGATCAAATCGAGCGTTTGTGCCCGCTCCACCTTGTCGGCGCTCGACTCGGACGCCTGCGAGCCCTGCTCGGCCTCGTACGACTCCAGTATATCAAAGTCCTCGTGTTCGTCGCCGGCTCCCTTCATGCCCGAAAACAGGCTGACCCAGGCGTTGCGCACTTTTTCTCTGCGGAAATAGTCGAGGATGGTGTTCTGGAGGATGCGCTGGAACAGCATCGGCAGCTCGGCGGCCGGCTTGTCGCCGTATTTTTCGGCGAGTTTGATCATCGCGTCTTGCACGATGTCGAGCGCGGACTCGTCTTTGCGAACGGCGTAGGCGGCTTGCTTAAAGGCGCGCCGCTCGACATGCTCGAGAAAGTTGGATAGTTCTTTATCTGTTGCCATGCAATCTGGAGCGGGCTGCCGGGGATACGGGGTGGTAGGGACACTGGTCTGGAAGGCGGCGGCGCGCCTGGCGGCGGTGCCCGGAAGCCTCCCGGCTGGCGGCGTTTTGCGAACTGAGCGCATGCTAGCAAAAAACGCCTGTTCTTGCATGATTTTTACGACGTTCGCCACCAGAAAAGCACTTTCCCAACAATTTATCTTGACCAGAATGGTGCGACGCAGTAACGTATGGAACGCTTTGAACATCCCGAAGCTCTATGGTCTGGTCGCGCTCGGCACACAACGCCAACAGCGGCAAGACGCGCTTTCATATGTAGGCAGTTTGCTCTAACCCGCGCCACAAGCGCGAGAGGTACGTGTAAAGCGCTACAGAAACTCCAGCCGAACGAGTTGCGTTAAGCGTCGTTTTGTAAGGCATCTACGGGTGCCCAAAGAAACGTCGTGACCGCAGAGAGAAGGGAAGCAGGGAGCACTGTTGCGTACCGTGTATTTCGTCAGGAAAGAGCATCCGATCAATCTCCCAATGGACCTTGAAAGGAATGTTTCATGAATACCGAAGCAGCATTACCCATCACAGGCGCGGAAATACTGGTGCGCTGTCTGGCGGAAGAGGGCGTCGAGCACGTCTTCGGCTATCCGGGCGGAGCGGTCCTGTATATCTATGACGCGATTTTCCAGCAGAACAAATTCCAGCATATCCTGGTGCGCCACGAACAGGCCGCCGTGCACGCCGCCGACGCCTATTCGCGCAGCTCGAACAAGGTTGGCGTCGCCCTGGTCACC
Source organism: Janthinobacterium sp. CG3 (assembly GCF_000344615.1). GTDB lineage: Bacteria > Pseudomonadota > Gammaproteobacteria > Burkholderiales > Burkholderiaceae_D > Janthinobacterium. The sequence continues at coordinate 325,479 of NZ_KB467824.1, forward strand.
TCCGGCCCCGGCGTCACCAATGCCGTCACGGGCCTGTCGACCGCGTACATGGATTCGATTCCGATGGTGGTCATCTCCGGCCAGGTGCCGAGCCACGCCATCGGCCAGGATGCCTTCCAGGAATGCGACACCGTCGGCATCACCCGTCCGGTGGTCAAGCACAACTTCCTCGTCAAGGATGTCAAGGATCTGGCCGAAACGATCAAGAAAGCCTTCTTCATCGCCAAAACCGGCCGTCCGGGTCCCGTCCTGGTCGACATCCCTAAAGACATCAGCATGCACAAGTGCCTGTTCTCGTACCCGAAAGAGGTCGAGATGCGCTCCTACCGTCCGGTCGACAAGGGCCATTCGGGACAGATCCGCAAGGCGGTGCAATTGCTGCTGCAAGCCGAAAGGCCGATGATCTACACCGGCGGCGGCGTGATCCTGGCCAACGCTTCGCCCGAGCTGAACAAGCTGGTCGACAAGCTCGGCTTCCCGGTCACCAACACGCTGATGGGCCTGGGCGCCTATCGCGCGTCGAGCGAGCAGTACCTCGGCATGCCGGGTATGCACGGCACCTACGAAGCGAACATGGCGATGCAAAACTGCGACGTCCTGATCGCCATCGGCGCCCGCTTCGACGACCGCGTGATCGGCAACCCGAAGCATTTCGCCTCGCATCCGCGCAAAATCATCCACGTCGACATCGACCCTTCGTCGATCTCGAAACGCGTCAAGGTCGACATTCCCATCGTCGGCAACGTCAAGGACGTGCTGATCGAGTTCCTGGCGCAGTTGGACGCGGCCGAGGCCAAGGTCAACACGCCGGCGCTGAAAACCTGGTGGAAGCAGATCGAAGAGTGGCGCGGCAAGGATTGCCTGAAGTTCGCCACCTCGGACCTGGTCATCAAGCCGCAGTCCGTGGTCGAGAAAGTGTTCCAGATCACCAAGGGCGACGCCTTCATTACCTCCGACGTCGGCCAGCACCAGATGTGGGCGGCGCAGTATTACCGCTTCGACAAGCCGCGGCGCTGGATCAATTCCGGCGGCCTGGGCACGATGGGCGTGGGCTTGCCGTACGCCATGGGCGTGCAGATGGCCAACCCGGACGCGACCGTTGCCTGCATCACCGGCGAGGGCTCGATCCAGATGTGCATCCAGGAACTGGCGACCTGCAAGCAATACCATCTGACGCCGAAGATCATCATGCTCAACAACCGTTTCCTCGGCATGGTGCGCCAGTGGCAACAGATCGACTACGGCTCGCGCTATTCCGAGTCGTACATGGATTCGCTGCCGAACTTCGAGAAGCTGGCCGAGGCCTATGGCCACGTCGGCATGAAAATTGAAAAACCCGGCGATGTGGATGGCGCCTTGCAAGAGGCGTTCGCCATGAAAGACAGGCTGGTGTTCATGAACTTTATCACCGATCAATCGGAGAACGTGTGGCCGATGGTGAAGGCGGGCAAGGGCCTTTCCGAAATGATGCTGGGTTCGGAGGACTTATAAGATGAGACACATTATTTCTGTCTTGCTGGAAAACGAAGCCGGCGCCCTGTCGCGCGTGGTCGGTCTGTTCTCGGCCCGCGGCTACAACATCGAAACCTTGACCGTTGCGCCAACCGAAGATCCGACGCTGTCGCGCATGACCATCGTCACCAGCGGCTCGGACGACATCATCGAGCAGATCACCAAGCACTTGAACCGGCTGATTGAAGTCGTCAAGGTGGTCGACCTGACCGAGGGCGCGCATATCGAGCGCGAGTTGATGCTGATTAAGGTGCGGGCGGTCGGCAAGGAGCGCGAGGAAATGAAGCGCACCGCCGACATCTTCCGCGGCCGCATCATCGACGTCACCGAAAAGACTTACACGATCGAACTGACCGGCAACAAGGTCAAGCTCGACGCGTTCATCGATTCGATCGACCGCGCCTCGATTTTGGAAACCGTGCGCACCGGCGGTTCCGGCATTGGACGCGGCGAACGCATCCTCAAAGTTTGATCCAGTAGCATCGAATCATTTCGTGCCCCTTGCGGGCACATAACAAAAATTTAAATCAGGATATACCATGAACGTTTTTTACGACAAAGATTGCGACCTCTCCCTCATCGCCGGTAAGAAAGTTGCCATCATCGGCTACGGTTCGCAAGGCCACGCCCACGCGCAAAACTTGAACGATTCGGGCATCGACGTCACCGTCGGCCTGCGCAAGGATGGCGCTTCGTGGAACAAAGTCAAGAACGCCGGTCTGAAAGTGGCGGAAGTAAACGACGCGGTCAAAGCCGCCGACGTCATCATGGTGTTGCTGCCGGACGAGAACATCGCCCAGGTTTACAACGACAACATCGCGCCGAACGCCAAGCAGGGCGCCGTCTTGGCCTTCGCCCACGGTTTCAACGTGCATTACGGCCAAGTCGTGCCACGCGCCGACCTGGACGTCATCATGATCGCCCCTAAAGCGCCGGGCCACACCGTGCGCGGCACCTACGCCCAAGGCGGCGGCGTGCCCCACCTGATCGCCGTGTACCAGGATAAATCGGGCAACGCCCGCAACATCGCCCTGTCGTACGCCATGGCGAACGGCGGCGGCCGCGCCGGCATCATCGAAACGAACTTCCGCGAAGAAACCGAAACCGACTTGTTCGGCGAGCAAGCTGTTCTGTGCGGCGGCGCCGTCGAACTGATCAAGGCCGGCTTCGAAACCCTGGTCGAAGGCGGTTACGCTCCAGAAATGGCGTACTTCGAGTGCCTGCACGAATTGAAACTGATCGTCGACCTGATCTATGAAGGCGGTATCGCCAACATGAACTACTCGATCTCGAACAACGCGGAATACGGCGAATACGTGACCGGTCCACGGATCGTTACCGAAGACACCAAAAACGCGATGCGCCAATGCCTGAAAGACATCCAGACCGGCGAATACGCCAAGAGCTTCATCCTGGAAAACAAGGCCGGCGCGCCAACCCTGATCTCGCGTCGTCGCCTGACCTCCGAGCACCAGATTGAAGAAGTCGGCGCGAAGCTGCGTTCGATGATGCCTTGGATCGCTAAAAACAAACTGGTCGACCAGACCAAGAACTAAGAAGTAAACAGGGTTCAACGGGCCGGCGCCATGCCGGCCCCGAGAATTCGGTTGATGGCGGGACATTCTGGCTACTTTGCAACTATTTGTGAATATGGGCCGGATTGTTGTAAATTCAGGTAAAGTTGAAATTACTGCCAGTTTTGCTGGTCTCGCGCAAACAATGGGGCATACGTGCCCCATTTGCGTTTCATCAACCAAGGAGTGTTTTATGACCGTATTCAAGACCGTTCTCGTCGCAGCCGCCGCGCTGAGCGCCCAGGTGCACGCCCAATCCCTGCCGACCGCCGGCACGCTGGTGGTGGTGCCCGCATACGGCGAAGTCAAGCATGCCAACGACCAGGTCGTGGCGACGTTGGCGATTGAAGAGCAGGACAAGGACAAAGCCGCGGCGGCGTCGCGCGTGAATCAAAAAATGAACAAGGGCATGGCGATCGTCAAGAAGGAAGATCCGCAGGCCGTTCTGAAAACCCAGGGCTATTACACCTATCCGGTCTACCCGGAAGACCGTCCGCTGCCGCCGGGCGCGGTCGCCAAGACGCGCGTGCCGACCTCGTGGCGCGTCGGCCAATACCTGCAAGTAACCACCAGCAACTTGGCCGCCTTGCCGAAAACCGTGGCCGCCGCGCAAAACGTGCTGACCTTGAACGGCCTGCAGTTCGGCCTGACGCCGGCCACCACGCGCAAGCTGGACGACCAGCGCATTGCCGCCACCTATCAAAACCTGAACGAGCGCGTCGCCTCGATCGCCGCGGCGATGGGCCGCAAGGTGTCCGACGCCGTGCTCGACACGGTTGACTTCGAAGGCTCGGGCAATTACGCCCAGCGCGAGGGCGGCCAGGCGGCGCCGATGGCGATGCGGGCGATGATGAAGGATTCGGCCCAGGTCGAAGAGCCGAGCTTCGAGCCGGGCGAGACGACGCTGGAAATGCGCCTGGTTGGCAAGCTGAAGTTCAAGTAAGCGTTGCCTTAATCAAGTAAGCTGTTTGAGCGCTTTTCTTTGCTGTTCGCTCCTCTATAATGGGGGCGAACGCCGGCGGCGCTGCCGCCGGTTAAAGCGATACAGCGACTGTATTTGATTAGCCCGTAGTACATTGAAATGGAATCATATGGCAAACTTTCCCCGTCGTAGAGCCAAGAACGGCGTGCCGTCGGCGCCGAAGGCTTCGCGCTTCAGCAAATTCGCGCGCCAGCCAGTGGGCGAGGCGGCCGGCAAGAAATCCCTGCGCCGGCGCGGGATTTACCTGCTGCCGAACGCGTTCACGACGGCGGCCCTGTTTTGCGGCTTCTACGCGATTGTCATGGCGATGAACCTGAAGTTCGAGCACGCCGCCTGGGCGATTTTCATTGCCATGATCCTCGACGGCCTGGACGGGCGTATCGCCCGCCTGACCAACACCCAAAGCGAATTCGGCGCCCAGTACGACAGCCTGTCGGACATGGTGTCCTTCGGCGCCGCGCCGGCGCTGGTGATCTATGAATGGTCGCTGCGCGGCATGGGCAAGATGGGCTGGCTGGCGGCCTTCGTCTATTGCGCCGGCGGCGCCCTGCGCCTGGCCCGTTTCAACACGAATATCGAAGTGGTCGACAAGCGCTTCTTCCAGGGGCTGCCCAGCCCGGCCGCGGCCGCCATGGTGGCCGGCTACATCCTGCTGATGGAAGACGTGCAAGTGTCCGGCGTGCAACTGGCCTGGGTGTCCTGGTGCATCGCCCTGTTCGCCGGCCTGACCATGGTCAGCAACGTGCCGTTCTACAGCTTCAAGGACGTCAACTTCCGCAAGTCGGTGCCCTTCATTGCGGTGTTTTTGATCGCGCTGGCCTTCGCGTTGGTGTCGATCGATCCGCCGAAAGTGCTGTTCCCCATATTTGTTGCGTACGGCCTGTCCGGTTACGCGGTCTATTTCTGGCGCATGGCAAAGGGCAAGCCCGTCAGCATCATCCAGACCGACAAGGAGTCCGTCGACCGCAGCGAGCGTCGCTAGGCTGGATTGCCGCGAAGGCGGCGCAGTCGGTGAGCTAATTTCTTTTCATGCCATCAGGAGCAGCCATGAGCAATGCCAACCGACTCATCATTTTTGACACCACCTTGCGCGACGGCGAGCAATCGCCCGGCGCATCGATGACCAAAGAGGAGAAGCTGCGCATTGCCAAGCAATTGGAGCGGATGAAGGTCGACGTCATCGAGGCCGGCTTCGCCGCCGCCTCGCAGGGCGATTTCGAAGCGATCAAGGCGATCGCCACGGCGGTGCGCGAGTCGACTATCTGCTCCTTGTCGCGCGCCAACGACCGCGACATCTCGCGCGCGGCCGAGGCGCTGGCGCCGGCCGAGCGCAAACGCATCCACACCTTCATCGCCACCTCGCCGCTGCACATGGAAATGAAGCTGCGCATGCTGCCGGAGGAGGTGCTGCTGCAGGCGCGCCACGCGGTGCGCTACGCGCGCCAGTTCACCGACGACATCGAGTTCAGCCCGGAAGACGGCAGCCGCTCGGACGAGGACTTCCTGTGCCGCGTGCTCGAGGGCGTCATCGCCGAGGGCGCCACCACCATCAATTTCCCCGACACCGTCGGCTACGCCGTGCCGGAAATCTTCGGCGAGACCATCCGCCGCCTGCGCGAGCGCATTCCCAACTCGGACAAGGCGGTCTGGTCGGTGCACTGCCACAACGACCTGGGGCTGGCCGTGGCCAACTCGCTGGCCGGCGTGATGATAGGCGGCGCGCGCCAGATCGAATGCACCATCAACGGCCTGGGCGAGCGCGCCGGCAACACCGCGCTGGAAGAGGTGGTGATGGCGCTGCGCACCCGCGCCGGCTATTACAATCTGGAAGTGGGCATCGACACCACGCAAATTGTCGCCGCCTCGAAGATGGTGTCGCAAATCACCGGTTTCGCGGTGCAGCCGAACAAGGCGGTGGTGGGCGCGAACGCCTTCGCGCACGCGTCCGGCATCCACCAGGACGGCATCCTGAAGTCGCGCGAGACCTATGAAATCATGCGCGCCGAAGACGTCGGCTGGTCGGCCAACAAAATCGTGCTGGGCAAGCTGTCGGGGCGCAACGCCTTCAAGCAACGCCTGCTGGAACTGGGCATCGCGCTCGAGTCCGAGGCCGAGATCAACGCCGCCTTCGTGCGCTTCAAGGAGCTGGCCGACCGCAAATCGGAAATCTTCGACGAAGACATCATGGCCCTGGTGACCGACGAGCAACAGGCCCAGGACCGCGAGTTCTACCGCTTCGTGTCGCTGTCGCAGCGCTCGGAAACGGGTGAGACGCCGGCCGCCAGCGTGGTGTTCTCGATGGACGGCAAGGAATACCACTGCGAAGGCAAGGGCGACGGCCCGGTCGACGCCACCGTCAACGCGATCGAAAGCGAAGTGGCCAGCGGCGCCGAACTGGTGCTGTTCTCCGTCAACGCCATCAGCACCGGCACGCAGTCGCAGGGCGAAGTGACGATGCGCCTGTCCAAGACCGGGCGCATCGTCAACGGCGTCGGCGCCGACCCGGACATCATCGTCGCCTCGGCCAAAGCCTACCTGTCTGCGCTCAACAAACTGCATTCGAAGATTGAAAAGGTCAATCCGCAGCTGTAGATAGTAAAACCGGGGACAGACCACGTTTTCCGAGCAACTTCCCCCGGAAATCGTGGTCTGTCCCCTCGCTTTTGGTTGACGTCACCTGAAAAAACCGCGCCGCTCCTCCTTCAGCGGATCGGGCCCGTTCATCAGCGAATGCACCACGCCGTTGCCGTCGAAGTGCACGTGCATCATCGAATCCCACACGCCCGACTCCTTGTAGCGATACGACCATACCTCCAGCTTTTGCCACGACAGGTAGGAGGTTTCGGCCGGGCGTCCGATGATGCGCAGCACGTCTTGCTTGGTGGCGACGCCAACCTTGATGGCGGCGTATTTTTCCGCCGTCAGTACTTGCCCGTAGGACTTCAGCAAGCCGTCCGGGCCGATCCTCGCCATATACGTGTATTGGCCGAAGGGGCCGGTGGCGTACTCGAGCAAGGTGTCCTCGCCGGCCGGGTAGACGGCGGTGGGCCGGCCCTGTTTCGCCTCGACGGCGGCGCGCGGCTCGCCCGGCATGGGCGGCGGGCCGCCGAATCCGGCGCAGGCGCCCAGGCAGATTGCCAGCCCAAGCGTTGCCAACTTCATTACTTTATTCATCGGATCATCCTTAAAAGCCGCACATGCCTATTCTGCACCAAGAAAAGGCAACACGATTGGATACACGGGCGGGTTTTTCCGATATACTTGCGCGTCTGGTCTTTTGGCCGGAATTTTTTAATCGTAGTTCACGGTGCTTTGGGTTCAGACTCGCTGCACCGCATGTGAAAGGTTTATCATGACTGTAGAAAACATCAACAAAACCGCCATCATCGCGGACAACGCACGTGGTCAGAACGACACTGGCTCCCCGGAAGTGCAAGTTGCGCTGCTGACAGCTCGTATCAACGAACTGAACGGCCACTTCAAGGCACACTCGAAGGATCACCACTCCCGTCGCGGTCTGATCATGATGGTTAACCGTCGTAAGAGCCTGCTGTCGTACCTGAAGGCGAAAGACGCTACCCGTTATCGCGAACTGATCGCTAAACTCGGCCTGCGCAAGTAATTTTTGCCGCACACGGTTTATACAGAAATGCCTGCGCCAGTTCGCTGACGCGGGCATTTTTGTCATTTGAAATTGCTTTTTTGATTCTTTTTTGCAAGAGATATGCTGGCGCGGCAATACGCCGCCGGCCCGGCCGGCAAGACGGATTGGCCATCCCCGATCAGCAGTAAAGGCGGCGCCTCACGCGTGGGGCGCCGCCTGTGGTGAGGTGAACGACAGCTCCTGAAAATCTGTCGGCAATTAGAAAGGGATTACCCATGTTTAATAAAGTTACGAAAACCTTCCAGTACGGTCAACACCAAGTAACGCTGGAAACCGGCGAAATCGCGCGCCAGGCTTCCGGCGCAGTGCTGGTATCGATCGAAGATACCGTCGTTCTGGCAACCGTCGTCGCGCGCAAAGACGCCAAGCCAGGCCAGGACTTCTTCCCGTTGACCGTGGACTATGTTGAAAAAACCTACGCTGCCGGTAAAATCCCGGGCGGTTTTTTCAAACGCGAAGGTCGTCCTTCCGAAAAAGAAACACTGACATCCCGCCTGATCGACCGTCCAATCCGCCCTCTGTTCCCGGAAGGCTACCTGAATGAAGTGCAAATCATCATTCACGTGTTGTCGGTCAACCCAGAAATCGATCCCGACATCGCCGCGATGATCGGCGCTTCGGCCGCCCTGTGCGTCTCCGGCGTGCCGTTCAGCGGCCCGATCGGCGCCGCCCGCGTCGGTTACGCCAACGGCCAGTACATCCTGAACCCGACCACCACGCAGCTGAAAACCTCGGAAATGGACCTGGTTGTCGCCGGTACCGAAACCGCCGTGCTGATGGTCGAATCGGAAGCCAAGCAACTGTCCGAAGAAATCATGCTGGGCGCGGTCGTCTTCGGCCACGACCAGATGAAAGCAGTCATCGACGCGATCCACGAACTGGTGCGCGACGGCGGCAAGCCGGAAGTGGAATGGGCGCCTGCGCCGAAAAACGAAGCGCTGATCGCCCGCGTTGAGCATTTCGGCGGCGCCAAAGTGCGCGATGCCTACCAGACCAAAGACAAGCAGGAGCGTACCGCCAAGCTGAAGTCGGCCACCGCCGCCGTGCTGGCCGACCTGAACGCCGAGTCCGCCGCCGCCGGCAACGGTTCGGTCGATTCGGCCGAAGTCAACAACATCCTGTTCGACATGGAAGCGAAGATCGTCCGTTCGCAGATCCTCGACGGCGAGCCACGTATCGATGGCCGCGACACCCGCACCGTGCGCCCGATCTCGATCCGCACCAGCGTGCTGCCACGCACCCACGGTTCGGCCCTGTTCACCCGCGGCGAAACCCAGGCTTTGGTTGTTGCCACCCTGGGCACCGCGCGCGACAGCCAGAAGATCGACGCGCTGATGGGCGAGTTCACCGACAGCTTCATGCTGCATTACAACATGCCTCCGTTCGCCACCGGCGAAACCGGCCGTGTCGGTACGCCTAAACGCCGCGAAATCGGCCACGGCCGCCTGGCCAAGCGCGCGCTGCTGGCTGCGCTGCCCGCACCGGAAGATTTCAGCTACTCGGTACGCCTGGTATCCGAAATCACTGAGTCGAACGGTTCCTCGTCGATGGCTTCGGTCTGCGGCGGTTGCCTGGCGCTGATGGACGCCGGCGTGCCGATGAAATCGCACGTGGCCGGTATCGCCATGGGCCTGATCAAAGAAGGCGGCAAGTTCGCCGTTCTGTCCGACATCCTGGGCGACGAAGACCACCTCGGCGACATGGACTTCAAAGTGGCCGGTACCGCAGTCGGTATCACCGCTTTGCAGATGGACATCAAGATCATGGGCATCACCAAGGAAATTATGCAAGTGGCACTGGCGCAAGCCAAAGAGGGCCGCGACCATATCCTGGGCGAAATGCAAAAAGCCATGCCGCACGTCAAAACCGAATTGTCCGATTTCGCGCCGCGTCTGATCACCATCAAGATCAACCCGGAAAAAATCCGTGACGTCATCGGCAAGGGCGGCGCCGTCATCCGCGCGCTGACCGAAGAGACCGGCACCCAGATCGACATCAGCGACGAAGGCGTGGTCACCATCGCTTCCGTCGACGCCGCCGCCGGCCAGGAAGCCAAGCGTCGCATCGAGGAATTGACAGCTTCGGTTGAAGTGGGCAAGACCTACGAAGGCACCGTGCTGAAATTGCTGGACTTCGGCGCCATCGTCCAAGTCATGCCAGGCAAAGACGGCTTGCTGCACATCAGCCAGATCGCCAACGAGCGCGTCAACGCCGTTGCCGACTACCTGAAAGAAGGCCAGGTCGTGCGCGTCAAAGTGCTGGAAACCGACGACCGCGGTCGTTTGAAGTTGTCGATGAAAGCCGCCGAAGGCAACGAAGCGGCAGCCGCACAGTAATTCCCTTAGCCTCGGCTAAATAAAAAAGCCGCCGGTGCGCAAGCCCGGCGGTTTTTTTTCGCCGCGGCGGCGATCGCGCCGCCTTGCCCCGCGTGGCATCACGCCGGCATCGGCCTTGGGGCGCCGCAAAACGGTGCCGTCGGCCGACCACGCCGGATGCGACGCCAAGAAATTGGCAGGAAACTGCCGGTTAAAAAAAGCGCGAACCGAGAGCGTTTCTGGTGCGATACGCGCCGCGCGCCCGTTCCCTATCCGCTGCGCTTCAATTTGCCAGTCCGCGGTCTTCCCGCTGGCTTACTACCCATGACATATTGCCGTATGGTAAAATTTGTGTTTCATTTGGGGAATATCGCCATGTTTTCATCGCTTCGCAGGCGCCTTATTGCCATTTCCGTATCGATCATCGTGCTGGCCATGCTGGCGGTGGTCGTCGCCAACTTCCTGACCACCCGCTCGCGCACGCTGGAGTCGCTCAACAGCCAGATGTTGCAACTGTCGCAGAGCCATTCCGCGGCGATCGCCGACTGGATGCGTTCGAAGCAGGCGGTGGTGGCGTCGATCAAGCAGTCGGCCGAGTTGCCCGAGCCGCTGGCCAGCCTGAAGGCGGCCGAGCAGGCCGGTAGCTTCGACATGGCCTATATCGGCTACGCCGACAAGCACGCCGTCTTTTCGCAGGAGCGCAAGCGCGCCGCCGACTACGACCCCACGGCCCGTCCGTGGTACGCCAAGGCCAGCCAGGTCGGCGGCCCGATCATCACCGCGCCCTACATCGGCGCCAGCAGCGGCAAGATGCTGGTGACGTTCGCCGAGCCGATCGGCCCCAAAGGCAGTCCGACCGCCGTGGCGGCCGCCGACGTCATGGTCGACGTGGTGGTGCGCAACGTCGCCTCGATCAAGCCAACTCCCAGCAGCTTTGCCTTCCTGCTTGACGGCAGCGGCAAGATCATCGCCCATCCCGACCAGAGCCTGACCCTGAAGCCGGTGACGCAACTCGACGCCGGTTTGACGCAGCAAGTGCTGGAAGAGATCGAGCGCTCCAAGCAAAGCGGGGCGATCCGCCTGAACGGCCGCGACGGCATGCTGCACGTGACCAAGGTCGAGGGTAGCGACTGGCTGCTGGCCACCGTGCTGGACCGCGCAGAGGCGACCGAGGCGCTGAGCGCGATGCTGGCCAGCTCGGCGGTGACGGCGGCGCTGGTGATCGCGCTGGCGGCCTTCACGCTGACGCTGTTGGTGGCGCGCGCGCTGCGCCGCCTCAGCGTGGTGCGCGACGCCATGGCCGACATCGCCACCGGCGACGGCGACCTGACGCGCCGCCTTGACGCCGACGGCGGCGACGAGTTGGCGCAGATCGCCAGCGCCTTCAACCTGTTCGTCGACAAGATCGCCTCGGTGCTGGTGGAAATCCGCCAGATCAGCGGTTCGGTGCGGATCGCCTCGAGCGAAATCGCCGCCGGCAACGCCGACCTGTCGGCGCGCACCGAAGCGCAGGCCGGCTCGCTGGAAGAGACCGCCAGCTCGATGGAAGAGTTGACCTCGACCGTCAAGCAAAACGCCGACAACGCGCGCATTGCCAACCAACTGGCGGTATCGGCCTCGGCCGTCGCGGTCAAGGGCGGCGACGTCGTCGGCCAAGTGGTCGGCACCATGGCGTCGATCAAGGAAAGCTCGCGCAAGATCGTCGACATTATCGGCGTCATCGACAGCATCGCCTTCCAGACCAACATCCTGGCGCTGAACGCGGCGGTGGAAGCGGCCCGGGCCGGCGAGCAGGGCCGCGGCTTCGCCGTGGTCGCCTCCGAAGTGCGCAACCTGGCGCAGCGCTCGGCCGGCGCCGCCAGGGAAATCAAGGAATTGATCGGCGATTCGGTCGACAAAGTCGACGCCGGCGGCAAGCTGGTCGACGAGGCCGGCCAAACCATGGACTTGATCGTCGACTCGGTCAAGCAGGTCGCCACCATCATGGGCGAGATCACCGTCGCCAGCCAGGAGCAGAGCGCCGGCATCGAGGAAGTCAACACCGCCATCACCCACATGGACGAAATGACGCAGCAGAACGCCGCGCTGGTGGAGCAGGCCGCCGCGGCCGCCGAGAGCCTGCAGGAGCAGGCCGTGACGCTGGCGCAGATGGTCGGCGTGTTCCGCCTGGGCGAGGACGCCCCGGCGGCGCCGGCGGCGCGCCAGCACGCTGCCGTCGCCGTCCGCCCGTTGGCACCGCGCAGCGCGCCGGCGCGCCCGGCCGCACCGGCCAGAGCGGCCGCGGCGCCGAAGAAGATCGCCAGCCCCGCTCAAGGCGGCAACGACGATTGGGAAGAGTTTTAAGGTCTACCCCTTGGATTGGTCATAGCCAGCCATCGACACCGCCAGCGCGCAAGCCTGGCGGTTTTTTGTTGGCGCGGAGGGCGCGCCAACGTGCTCAAGTGAGCTGAACCAAACTTGACTAAATTGCTATACTTGTGGCGAATTGCCGGCGCTCGTTGCCAACCTCCACATCACACAAGGACGCTCTTGTCATCTATGCCATTACATATTGGAATCGTCGGCTGTTCGGCCGAGGGCGCGTCGCTCTGCTATCGCACCATCTGCGCGGAAGCGGCTACCCTGCTAGGCAAGCACGCGCATCCGGAAATTTCGATGCACACCCCTTCGTTGGCCGAGTACGTCCAATGCCTGGATCGTGGCGACCTGGCGGGCGTTGGCGAGTTGATGCTCACCTCGGCGCGTAAGCTGGCCAGCATTGGCGCCGACTTCTTGATTTGCCCGGACAACACGATCCACCGGGCGTTCTCGTACGTTCAGGCCAAATCCCCGCTGCCCTGGCTCCACATCGCCGAGGTAGTCGCCGCCGAGGCGGCAAGGCGCGGCTACCGGCGCGTGGGACTCACGGGCACCCGTTGGCTTGTCGACAGCGAGGTCTATCCCCAGAAACTGCTTGCGCGGGGTATCCAGTGTGTCCGGCCCGGTCCGCGCGAACGCGATGACATCAACCGTATTATCATGGATGAGCTTGTTGGCGGTGTGGCGACGCCTGACGGCCTTGCTTACTTTCAATCGCTCATTCACAATTTCGGGGAGCAGGGCTGCGAGGCGGTCATACTCGGCTGCACTGAGATACCGCTGATCGTGAACGACGCCAATTCGCCGCTGCCAACGCTGGACTCAACGCGCCTGCTTGCGCGCGCAGCGCTTGAGCGAGCGATTAACGCGGTAGCGTTACCGTGAATACCAAGCAGGGCAGTAACGCTTCCGAAGCACTCCTACAGTCAGGCGCGCCGATCATCCGATGCCGGCGCCGCACGGAACGTCATATGACCGCGCCGCCCGGCATCCATCGGACCGGCAATCAGCGTCCGGTTTCCTTCAGGTAGGCGGCGCGCGCGGCGACGCCGCTGCCGGCGAAGTCGCTGAACACACCGTCAATGCCGGCGCGGAAGAACGTCAGGTATTCGGCGCCCGGATCACCCTTGTAAAAACCGGCCAGATATTTCTGTTCGTTGCGGAAGGTGAAGGTGTGCACCAGCAGCCCGGCCTTGTGGGCGTCGGCGATCAGGCTGGTCGGCACGACGCTGTTCACCTCGGCCAGCGAGCCGGTGTAGGACGTGCCGTCGGCGTTGCTGGCCTTGAACGGCGCGATCGTCAGCTTTACCACTTGCGGTTTCCACGGGCCGATGCCGTCCGCGTAGGTCTTGATTTCAGCCAGTCCGGCCGGCGTCAACATCGTGCCGAAATAGCGGCCGTCGCCGGCCAGGGTCCAGCTGTAGGGGCGCGCGCTGACGAAGTTGTAGGCGTCGTCGGTCTTGTAGACCATCTCGCCCGTCTTGTAGTTGACGTCGTTGCCGTCGACCAGTTGCACCAGTTTGGCGGCGAGGCCGGCCGCGCGCATGTATTTCAAGCTGGCCGGGTCGAAGCTTTGCACGAAGACCGGGGCGCTTTTGCTGTTCAGATTGTTGTCTTTGATGATCTTGATGATGGCGTCTTCAAAGGGGTGGCTGCCGCTGCCGCAGCCGTTGGCGATGGCCTGGGCGTTGTTCCAGTACGGATTTTTGGCCTCCGGGTAGACCGAGATGTTGCGTCCGGTCGCCGCGCTCTTGGCTTTGGCGATGTCGAGCACTTGCTGCATCGTCAACAACGGATGCTTGCCGTTGAGCGCAGTCGGGCGTTCATTGCGGGCGTCGTAGGTGGTGCCGTGTATCCACTGCTGCAATTCGGCGGCGGTGAAGTCGCTGATCGACCAGTCGCCGGTGTGGTCCTCGCCGTCGACCACCAGCGATTTCAGGACCGAAGCCGGGTCGGCCGGGTTGCCGCGGTCGCTCAGGTATTGCGCCGGCCCGCCGTAGGTGGCGAGCGAATAGCCGACGTTGACCAGCACGCCCGGCACGGTGCGTTTGCGCGCGGCGACGGTGGGGTTGCTCAGGGCGACGGTGGCGATGTCGGTGTTGTCGCTCAGCCAGGGATTGTGGCGCGCCACCAGCACGCAGTCTTTCGACAGGTGCACATCCAGTTCCAAGGAATCGGCGCCGGCGTCGGCCGCGCCCTCGTAGGAAGGGCGGGTTTGTTCCGGATACAGCCCCGGCAGACCGCGATGTCCGATCACCAGCGGCGCCTTGCCGTCCAGGGTTGGCAGCGGCGTTTCGACGGCGTTGTCGCCGCAGGCGGTCAGGCCGATGCTTGCGGCAATGATGAGGGCGATGTCGATTTTTCGAGCGGTCATAAATGTGCGGCTTTCTAGAGGGGGGTGGCGGCCTGGCTCTGGCGGGAAGCCGGAAGCAAAGGGTAATATTGGTTTTATTTAAAAGATAACATCGCCCTGCGGCCCGGCCGTTCTTCAAGCGACGAGATTCGTTCTTCAGGCGACAGATTGGATCGTCCGGTATGGTGCCGCGGGAATATGACGTCTTGATGAATCCAGCTCGGCCAGCCCTCGACATAGCTCGGCTGGCAGGCGAAAACCGCAGTTCGTCGCATTCGGACGGGACCGGGCGCCGCCCGAGCTTAGAGTGGGGGCATAGTAAGGCGCATGCATGAGTTGCTCAAAAGCACATTAAAATGCTAAAGTGGCCACGCTGGCCGATGGCGCGAGCGGCTTGGCCGGTAGCTGCCAGCGGAAAATAAAACCATAACAGGGATCGGATGAGGAAAATACTTCAGCTTGGACTGGCCGTGGTGGCCGCCATTGCCATTGCGCGCGGCGCCGGCGCCGACGAGTTGCTCAGTGAGTCGCGGCCGGTGAGCGCGCGCGTCGAGCGAGTCAAGCTCGACGGCGCTGTCAGCATCCGGCTGCGCCAGGGCAGTGCGGCGTCGCTGACCATCTTCGCCGAGAAGCGTCTGCTGTCAAAAGTCACCACCGTGCAAGCCGGCGACACGCTGCATATCGCCAGCGAGGGCGGCGCTTTCAAATTCATCGGCAACAACCTGGTGCGCGTCGACGTGGTCCTGCCGGCGCTGCGCCAGCTGAGTTCGGAGGGCTTGGGCACCAGCGATGTGAGCGGCTTCACCGGGGACGAGCTGAGCCTGTCGCTGGACGGCGCGGGCACGATGAAGGTCGTGGGTGATTACAAGAAGCTGAGCGCCAGTCTGGGCGGCGTCGGCAGCATGCAGATCTGGGTCAACGACAACGACCGCGCCGACGTGGATTTGCGTGGTGCCGGTTACGTTACCTTGGGCGGTCGCAGCAAGGCGCTGAAGGCGAGCATGGGCGGCCTGGGTAGCTTGAACGCCCAGCAGTTTCAAGTTGAAAACGTGACGTTGGAATTGAGCGGCCTGGGCAACGCCACCGTGAACGCCAGGCAAAACGCCACGCTGAGCTTGAGCGGACTCGGTTCGGTCACGGTGTTTGGCCGGCCGCAGGGACGCAATGTCAGCGTCGACGGCCTGGGCAAGGTAAGCTGGAAGTAAGTACCCCGTCGCCGCGGCGCGCGACGCGCCCGGCGCCGCTGTCGTACAATCGCCCTTTCAATCCGAGGGACTCCAGCCATGCGCGCAATCGAAATCAGCCAGCCCGGCCCAGCCGATGTTTTACGACTTGCCGAGCGGCCAGTTCCGACACTCAAGCCGGGCGAGCTGCTGATCAAAGTGCACGCGGCCGGCATCAACCGGCCCGACGTGTTCCAGCGCCTGGGCCAGTACGCGCCGCCGCCGGGCGCCTCCGATTTGCCGGGCCTGGAGGTGGCAGGCGAAGTCGTCGGCGGCGACCTGGCGGGCACGCCGTTCCAGCTGGGCGACATGGTGTGCGCCTTGGTGCAGGGCGGCGGTTACGCCGAATATTGCGCCGCGCCGTACCAGCAGTGCCTGCCGATGCCGGAGGGCTTGAGCGCGCTGGAGGCGGCCGCGTTGCCGGAGAATTATTTCACGGTCTGGAGCAATGTCTTCGACCGCGCCGGTTTGACCGCCGGCGAAACGCTGCTGGTGCAGGGCGGCTCGTCCGGCATCGGCGTGACGGCGATCCAGATCGCCGCGGCGCTCGGCCACCGCGTCTTCGCGACCGCCGGCAGCGACGACAAATGCCGCGCCTGCGAAGCGCTGGGCGCCGAGCGCGCCATCAATTACCGCGCCGAGGATTTTGCCGAGTCGGCCAAGGCGCTGACGGGCGGGCGCGGCGTCGACGTGATCCTCGACATGGTCGGCGGCGACTATTTGCAGCGCGAAATCAGTTGCCTGGCCGACGATGGCCGCATCGCCCTGATCGCTTTGCTGGGCGGCGCCAAGGCGAACATCGACCTGGGCCAGGTGCTGCGCCGGCGCCTGACCATCAGCGGCTCGACGCTGCGGCCGCGCCCGGTCGCCTTCAAGGCCGCCATCGCGGCGCAGTTGCGCGCCACGGTCTGGCCTTTGCTGGAGGCGGGCAGGATTAAGCCGGTGATTTACCAGACGTTCCCGCTGGCGCAGGCGGCCCAGGCGCACGCGCTGATGGAGAGCAGCGCCCACGTCGGCAAAATCATGTTGCAAGTTATCTAAGCTTTCGCGCCCGCTTGTTTGACCGCCGTTGGCGGGGCGCGTTAAAATAGCGGGTTAATAGAATTTAGGCTAATATGCGTCGCAAACTCGTTGTCGGAAACTGGAAGATGAACGGCACCCGCACCGCAAATTCGGTGTTGCTGTCGGGGGTGGTCGCTGGCTTGACGCCGGCTGGCGCCGCGTGCGCCGTGTGCGTGCCGGCGCCGTACCTGGCGCAATGCGAAGCCGAGCTGTCCGGCTCGCCGCTGGCTTGGGGGGCGCAAGACATGTCGGCCCACGCCAACGGCGCCTACACCGGCGAAGTGGCCGCCGGCATGCTGCTCGATTTCGCTTGCAGCTACGTCATCCTCGGCCACTCCGAGCGGCGCGCCTACCACGCCGAAAGCGACCAGTTGGTGGCGCGGAAAACCGTGGCCGCGCTGGCCGCCGGCCTGACCCCGATCGTTTGCATCGGCGAAACGCTGGAGCAGCGCGAAGCCGGCCAGACCGACGCCGTGGTTGGCCAGCAACTGGGCACCGTGCTCGACGCGATCGGCGCCGACGACGTCGCCAGGATCGTGCTCGCATACGAGCCGGTCTGGGCGATTGGCACCGGCAAGACCGCCACCCCGCAGATGGCGCAAGACGTGCACCAGGTGTTGCGCGCGCAGGTGGCGAAAAAGAATGCAGTAGCGGCGGCCGGCGTACAGATTCTGTACGGCGGCAGCATGAAGCCGGACAACGCGAAAGAATTGATGGCGATGCCGGATATCGATGGCGGTTTGATCGGCGGGGCGGCATTGAAGGCGGCAGATTTCCTGGCTATTATTCGCGCCGCCGATTGAGTTAAATTTAAACAGAGAATGGAATAAACATGTTGTTCAATTTGGTTGTAGTTGTGCAGGTATTGTCGGCTTTGGCCATTATCGCTTTGGTGTTGCTGCAACATGGTAAGGGTGCCGATATGGGCGCCGCCTTCGGTTCCGGTGCTTCGGGTAGTTTGTTCGGCGCCACCGGCTCGTCGAACTTCATGTCCAAGTCGACGGGTGTGGCGGCGGCGATTTTCTTCAGCGCCACCCTGGGCTTGTCGTACATGTCGAGCAACCGCACCGCGGCGGTCGGCAACAGCGTCATGGAGCGGGCCGTGAAGACCGCGCCGGTCTCGGGTTCGGCAGCGATCCCGACCACCGCTCCGGTCGCGCCAGCGCCCGCCGCGGCGGTCCCGGCGCCGGCCCCCGTCGCACCGTCGAGCGCGCCGGCGACGCAGATTCCGAAGTAATGCCGCCGCTCGCAAGCAGTAGCGGACAGTGGCGGGCAGTAGCGGGCGGTAATCGGCTGTGGCCGGCAGTAACAGCGTAGCAAACAGTAGCGAGCCCGCGAGCCAGCGCAGTATGCGAGCGGCAATCTGCCCATTGTTTTGGCAGCCCAGGCTGAAAAGACGGTGTGGCGGAAGCGGGTGTAGAGATTTATCGTATTTCTTCTTGTTTTGCTGAAATTGAGTATTAACAAAATGCGCAAGTCGCTGTAGAATACGGGCCTTACCGCCGACGTGGTGAAATTGGTAGACACGCTATCTTGAGGGGGTAGTGGCGAAAGCTGTACGAGTTCGAGTCTCGTCGTCGGCACCAGAAATTAGAAGCCAGCAAGGGCTGTGCCTGAGCTGGCTTTTTTACGAGGATAATTGTCGTTCGATCCTGGTCCAAGCTTAGATTAGGGTCGCAACGTTAAGTGTCCCGCAGTCCAACGCGGTTTCCTCATTTAACCGATCGTTCAACATAAGCTCATCAATCGTGAACCTCGAAAATTATTTCCCCGTCCTGTTGTTTATCCTCGTCGGTCTCGGCGTGGGTATCGTCCCGCAAGTGCTGGGTCGCCTCTTGGCTCCCAACAATCCTGATGTAGCTAAACTGTCCCCGTATGAGTGCGGCTTCGAAGCTTTCGAAGATGCGCGCATGAAGTTCGACGTCCGCTACTATCTGGTCGCAATTCTCTTTATTTTGTTCGATCTGGAAACGGCGTTCTTCTTCCCGTGGGGCGTGGCAATGCGCGACCTCGGTTGGGCCGGTTTCGTTACGATGATGGTGTTCATCGCTGAATTCGTGGTCGGATTTTGGTATATCTGGAAGAAAGGTGCCCTTGATTGGGAATAAGCCATGTCTATTGAAGGCGTATTAAACGAAGGTTTCATCACCACCACGGCCGACAAGCTGATCAACTGGGCACGCACCGGGTCCATGTACCCGATGTCGTTCGGTCTGGCTTGCTGCGCGGTGGAGATGATGCATGCAGGTGCCGCACGTTACGATCTCGAACGTTTCGGTTTCATGTTCCGCCCGTCGCCGCGTCAGTCCGACGTGATGATCGTGGCCGGCACGCTGTGCAACAAGATGGCGCCGGCGCTGCGTAAGGTCTACGACCAGATGCCGGAGCCGCGCTGGGTGATTTCGATGGGCTCGTGCGCCAACGGCGGCGGCTACTATCACTATTCCTACTCTGTGGTGCGCGGTTGCGACCGCATCGTACCGGTCGACGTCTATGTGCCAGGCTGCCCGCCGACGGCGGAAGCGCTGCTGTACGGCATCTTGCAACTGCATAACAAGATCAAACGCACCAACACGATCGCACGCTAACCGGCAGCTTTTTACTATGACAACAAAATTAGAAGCCTTGGAAATCGCTTTGCGCGCTGCGCTGGGCGAGCGCGCAAGCATCACCGTCGCGCTGGGTGAAGTTACCCTGGTGCTGAAGTCGGCTGATTACCTGGAAGCGATGCAAACGCTGCGCGACGACGCAGCTTTGCATTTTGAGCAGTTGATTGACTTGTGCGGCGTCGACTACCAAACCTATGGCGAAGGCACATGGGATGGTTTGCGTTTCGCCGCCGTTACCCACCTGATGTCGGTCAAGCACAACTGGCGCTTGCGCGTGCGCGTGTTCGCGCCCGACGACGACATGCCGCTGGTGGCCTCGATCGTCGGCGTCTGGCGCGCCGCCAACTGGTTCGAGCGCGAAGCGTTCGACCTGTACGGTATCCTGTTCGACGGCCACAACGACTTGCGCCGCCTGCTGACCGACTACGGTTTCATCGGCCATCCGTTCCGCAAGGACTTCCCGGTCTCCGGCTATGTCGAGATGCGCTACGATCCCGAGCAAAAGCGCGTGATCTACCAGCCCGTGACGATCGAGCCGCGGGAAAACGTGCCGCGTGTGATCCGCGAAGAACATTACGGGATGAAATAATGGCTGAAATTAAGAATTACACCCTCAACTTTGGTCCCCAGCATCCCGCGGCCCATGGCGTGTTGCGCCTGGTGCTGGAGCTGGACGGCGAAGTGATCCAGCGCGCCGACCCGCATATCGGTCTGCTGCACCGCGCCACCGAAAAGCTGGCGGAGCAAAAGACCTATCTGCAATCGGTGCCGTACATGGACCGTCTCGACTACGTGTCGATGATGTGCAACGAGCACGCCTACGTGATGGCGATTGAAAAGCTGCTGCAGCTGGACGTGCCGCTGCGCGCGCAATACATCCGCGTCATGTTCGACGAGATCACGCGCCTGCTGAACCACCTGCTGTGGCTGGGCGCGCACGCGCTCGACGTCGGCGCGATGGGTCCGTTCCTGTACGCCTTCCGCGACCGCGAAGACTTGATGGATTGCTACGAGGCTGTCTCCGGCGCCCGTATGCACGCCGCCTATTACCGCCCGGGCGGGGTCTACCGCGACCTGCCGGACGCGATGCCGCAGCACAAGGCCTCGATCATCCGCAACGCCAAGGCGATTTCGCAGTTGAACGAGAACCGCCAGGGTTCGCTGCTGGACTTCATCGAAGACTTCACCCGCCGTTTCCCGACCTATGTCGACGAATACGAAACGCTGCTGACCGACAACCGCATCTGGAAACAGCGCACCGTCGGCATCGGCGTGGTCTCGCCGGAAGCGGCGCTGGCGATGGGCTTCACCGGCGCCATGTTGCGCGGTTCGGGCGTCGAATGGGATCTGCGCAAGAAGCAGCCCTACGAAGTCTACGACCTGATGGATTTCGATATTCCGGTCGGCACCAACGGCGATTGCTACGACCGCTACCTGGTGCGCATCGAGGAAATGCGCCAGTCCAACCGCATCATCAAACAATGCGTGGAATGGCTGCGCAACAACCCGGGTCCGGTTATGACCGACAACCGCAAGGTGGCGCCTCCGGGCCGCGTCGACATGAAAACCAATATGGAATCGCTGATTCACCACTTCAAACTGTTCACCGAAGGCTTCCACGTGCCGCCTGGCGAAGCGTACAGCGCGGTGGAGCATCCGAAGGGCGAATTCGGTATCTACCTGGTCTCGGACGGCGCCAACAAGCCGTACCGGATGAAGATTCGTGCCCCCGGCTATGCGCATCTGCAGGGTCTGGATGAAATGGCGCGCGGGCACATGATTGCCGACGCGGTCACGATTATTGGTACACAAGATATCGTCTTCGGCGAAATCGACAGATAAGTCCTAGAGGCATACACATGTTGTTATCAGAGCAGTCATACAAAAAAATCGACCGCGAGTTGGCCAAGTATCCGGCCGACCAGCGTCAGTCGGCCGTCATGGCCGCGCTCGCCATTGCCCAGGACGAACTGGGCTGGCTGGCGCCGGAAACCATGCAGGTCCTGGCCGATTACATCGGCATGCCGGCCATTGCCGTGCAAGAAGTCGCCACGTTTTACAATATGTACAACACCAAGCCGGTCGGTAAGTACAAGATCTCGGTCTGCACCAACCTGCCGTGCGCCTTGTCGGGCGGCGAGCGCGCCGCCCAGCACCTGAAAGCCAAGCTCGGCATCGACTACCGCGAAACCTCGGCCGACGGCCAGTTCACGCTGGTCGAAGGCGAGTGCATGGGCGCGTGCGGCGACGCACCGGTCATGCTGGTGAATAACAAGCGCATGTGCAGCTGGATGTCGAACGACAAGATCGACGCTTTGGTCGAGGAACTTAAGAAATGACGTCACTCCATAATCGGCATATCGATCCATTGATCCTGAAGGGTCTGGACGGCAAGAACTGGCACCTGGAAGACTACGTCGCCCGCGGCGGCTACAGCGCGCTGCGCCGCATCCTCGACGAGAAAATCACGCCCGAGCAGATCATCGCCGACTTGAAGGCGTCGTCGTTGCGCGGCCGCGGCGGCGCGGGTTTCCCGACCGGCTTGAAGTGGAGCTTCATGCCGCGCCAGTTCCCGGGCCAGAAATACCTGGTCTGCAATACAGATGAAGGCGAACCCGGCACTTTCAAGGACCGCGACATCATTCGTTACAATCCGCACGCCTTGATCGAAGGCATGGCGATTGGCGCCTACGCGATGGGCATCACGGTCGGCTACAACTATATCCACGGTGAAATCTTCGCCGAGTACGACCGCTTCGAGGAAGCGCTGGAAGAGGCGCGCGCCGCCGGTTTCCTTGGCGACAAGATCATGGGCAGCGAATTCTCGTTCCAGTTGCACGCCCACCACGGCTACGGCGCCTACATCTGCGGCGAAGAAACCGCGCTGCTCGAATCGCTGGAAGGCAAAAAAGGCCAGCCGCGCTTCAAGCCGCCGTTCCCGGCCTCGTTCGGCCTGTACGGCAAGCCCACCACCATCAACAACACCGAGACCTTCGCGGCGGTGCCGTTCGTGCTCAACATCGGCCCGGAGAAATACCTGGCGATGGGCCGGCCGAACAACGGCGGCAGCAAGATCTTCTCGATCTCCGGCGACGTCGAACTGCCGGGCAATTACGAAGTGCCGCTCGGCACGTCGTTTGCCAAGCTGCTGGAGCTGGCCGGCGGCATGCGCGGCGGCAAAAAGATCAAGGCCGTGATCCCGGGCGGCTCGTCCGCCCCGGTGATCCGCGGCGACGTCATGATGAACACCGACCTGGACTACGACTCGATCGCCAAGGCCGGTTCGATGCTCGGTTCGGGCGCCGTTATCGTCATGGACGAAACCCGCTGCATGGTCAAGGCGCTCGAGCGTCTGTCCTACTTCTATTTTGAAGAGTCCTGCGGCCAGTGCACCCCTTGCCGCGAAGGCACGGGTTGGATGTACCGCATGGTCCACCGTATCGAGCAGGGCCAGGGCCGGCCTGACGATCTGGACATGCTGAACTCGATCGCCGACAACATCCAGGGCCGCACCATTTGCGCGCTGGGCGACGCGGCGGCGATGCCGGTACGGGCCTTCATTAAGAATTTCCGTGAAGAATTTGAATATCACATCGAGCACAAGCATTGCTTAGTGCCCGCTTACATCTAAGCTGCGTCAGGTAACGATCACCATGGTTGAAATCGAAATAGACGGCAAAAAAGTCGAAGTCCCTGCTGGTAGCATGGTGATGGACGCCGCCAATAAATTAGGGACCTACATCCCGCACTTCTGCTATCACAAGAAATTGTCGATCGCCGCGAACTGCCGCATGTGTCTGGTTGAAGTGGAAAAGGCGCCGAAGCCTTTGCCAGCGTGCGCGACACCGGTTTCGGCCGGCATGATCGTGCGCTCGAACAGCGACAAGGCGGTCCAGGCACAGAAGAGCGTGATGGAATTCCTGTTGATTAACCACCCGCTCGACTGCCCGATCTGCGATCAGGGCGGCGAATGCCAGTTGCAGGATCTGGCGGTCGGCTACGGCCAGGGCGAGTCGCGCTACCAGGAAGACAAGCGCGTCGTCACGCCGAAGGAAGCCGGTCCGCTGGTGTCGATGCAAGAGATGTCGCGCTGCATCCAGTGCACCCGCTGCGTGCGTTTCGGCCAGGAAGTGGCCGGCGTGATGGAGCTGGGCATGATCGGCCGCGGCGAACACTCGGAAATCGTGTCCTTCGTCGGCCAGTCGGTCGACTCCGAACTGTCGGGCAACATGATCGACCTGTGCCCGGTCGGCGCGCTGACCTCGAAACCGTTCCGCTACAGCGCCCGTACCTGGGAACTGTCGCGCCGCAAATCGGTCAGCCCGCATGACGGCCTGGGCACCAACCTGATCGTTCAGGTCAAGGGTGGCAAGGTCAAGCGCGTGCTGCCGCTGGAAAACGACGACATCAACGAATGCTGGATTTCCGACAAGGACCGCTTCTCGTACAACGGCCTCGACAGCGCCGAGCGCCTGACCAATCCGATGCTCAAGCAGGGCAACGAGTGGAAGGAAGTCGACTGGCAGACGGCGCTGGAATACGTCGCCCACGGCCTGAAAAACATCAAGCACGAACACGGCGCCGACGCCATCGCCGCCCTGGCCACGCCGCATTCGACGGTGGAAGAACTGGTGCTGCTGCAAAAGCTGGTGCGCGGCCTCGGTTCCGAGAACGTCGACTTCCGCCTGCGCCAGACCGACTTCGCGCTGGACGCCGACGTCAAGCCGTGGCTGGGCATGTCGATCGCCGAATTCGGCCAGATCAAGCGCGCCTTCGTCATCGGCTCGTTCCTGCGCAAGGACCATCCATTGCTGGCGACGCGCCTGCGCGCCTCCGTCAAGGCCGGCGCCAAGCTGTCGATCCTGCACGCCTCCGACGACGAGCAACTGATCAAGATCGCCAACAAAATGATTGCCGCGCCGTCCGACTGGCTGGCGGCCTTGTCCGAAGTGGTTGCCGCGGTGGCGAAAGCCAAGGACGTGGCGGCGCCGGCGGGCTTTGAACACATCGAACCATCGGCCGTCGCCAGCAGCATCGCGGCGTCGTTGATGGCCGGCGACCATGGCGCCGTCTTGCTGGGCAACGCGGCGACGCAGCACCCGCAAGCGGCCGCGCTGCACGCCGCCGCGCAGTGGATCGCCGCGCAAACCGGCGCCAAGCTGGGCTACCTGACCGAGGCCGCCAACACCGTCGGCGCTTATTTGGTCAACGCCACGGCGAAAAACGCGGCGCCGGCTTTTGCCGCGCCGAAAAAAGCCTACATCCTGTTGAACGCCGAACCGGAACTCGACAGCTTTAACCCGCAGGCGGCCACGGCCGCCCTGGGCAAGGCCGAGATGGTCATCGCCTTGTCGGCCTTCCAGCACGGCATGGACTACGCCGACGTCTTGCTGCCGATCGCGCCGTTCGCCGAAACCGCCGGCACCTTCGTCAATTGCGAAGGCCGCGCGCAAAGTTTCAACGGCACCGTCAAGCCGCTGGGCGAAACCCGTCCGGGCTGGAAAGTGTTGCGCGTACTCGGCAACATCCTCGGCCTGTCCGGTTTCGACTACGACACCGCCGAAGCGATCCGCGACGAAGCTTTCGGCAAGGGCGTCACCGACCTGTCGGCCAAGCTGAGCAACGTCAGCAAGCAAGCCTTGCAGGCCGCCACCTTCGCGCCGGCGTCCGGCGCGCTGGAACGCGTTACCGACGTGCCGATTTACTTCGCCGACGCGCTGGTGCGCCGCTCCGAGCCGCTGCAACGCACGACCGACGCGGCCGCGCCGCAAGCCGGCCTGTCGGCCGCGCTGGCGCGGCAACTGGGCGTCAAGTCCGGCGACAAGGTCAAGGTTGCGCAAGGCTCCGGCAGCGCCATCCTGGTCGCGGCCATCCAAGCCGGCCTGCCGGCCAATGTGGTGCGCGTTTCGGCGGCCCACCCGTCGACGGCCACCCTGGGCGGCATGTTCGGTCCCATCACCGTTGAAAAAGCAGGAGAGGGTATCTAATGGCTCTGCCTGAAATCATCACCACCATCAATACCACCGGCCAGCACCTGGTCGGCGGCGCCTGGCCGTTCTTCTGGACGCTGGCGAAGATCTTGTGCGTGACCCTGCCTTTGATGGGCGCGGTTGCCTACCTGACGCTGTGGGAACGTAAATTGCTGGGCTGGATCCAGATCCGTATCGGCCCGAACCGGGTCGGTCCGATGGGCTTGCTGCAACCGATCGCCGACGCGCTCAAGTTGCTGTTCAAGGAAATCATCATCCCGGCGAAGTCGAGCAAGGCGCTGTTCGTGATCGGTCCGATCATGACCATCATGCCGGCGCTGGCGGCCTGGTCGGTGATCCCCTTCGGCCCGGAAGTGGTATTGGCCAACGTCAACGCCGGCTTGCTGCTGCTGCTGGCGATCACCTCGATGGAAGTCTACGGCATTATCATCGCCGGTTGGGCCTCGAACTCGAAGTACTCGTTCATGGGCGCCATGCGCGCCTCGGCGCAGATGGTTTCCTACGAAATCGCCATGGGCTTCGTGCTGGTCATCGTGCTGATGGTCTCGGGCAGCCTGAACTTCATCGACATCGTCAACGGCCAAAACCAGGGTTACTTCGCCTCCAAGGGCGTCAACTTCCTGTCGTGGAACTGGCTGCCGCTGCTGCCGGTGTTCGTGGTCTACTTGGTGTCCGGCCTGGCCGAGTGCAACCGCCATCCATTCGACGTCGTCGAGGGCGAGTCGGAAATCGTCGGCGGCCACATGGTCGAATACTCCGGCATGTCGTACGCGATGTTCTTCCTGGCCGAATACGCCAATATGATACTGATCGGCGTGCTGGCTGCGTTGATGTTCATGGGCGGCTGGGCTTCGCCGATCGAAGCGCTGAACTTCATTCCCGGCTGGTGCTGGTTGTTCGGCAAGGCGTTCCTGGTGGTGTCCCTGTTTATCTGGACCCGCGGCACCTTCCCGCGCTATCGCTATGACCAGATCATGCGCCTGGGCTGGAAAGTGTTTATCCCGCTGACATTGGCTTATTTGGTCTTCGTTGCCGCCTGGATGCAGACATCCTGGAATATTTGGAAGTAAGAGAGCGAAATTCAAATGGACAGAGTAAAAGATTTTTTCGGCAGCCTGATGCTGACCGAGTTATTCAAAGGGATGGCGCTGACGGGCAAATATATGTTCGCCCGCAAGATCACCGTGCAATTCCCGGAAGAGAAGACGCCGATGTCGCCGCGTTTCCGCGGCCTGCACGCGCTGCGCCGCTATCCGAACGGCGAAGAGCGTTGCATCGCCTGTAAGTTGTGCGAAGCGGTGTGCCCGGCCATGGCCATCACGATCGAATCGGAGCAGCGCGAGGACGGTTCGCGCCGCACCACCCGTTACGACATCGATCTGACCAAGTGCATTTTCTGCGGTTTCTGCGAAGAGTCTTGCCCGGTCGATTCGATCGTCGAGACCCACGTGCTGGAATACCACGGCGAGAAACGCGGCGATCTGTACTACACCAAAGAGATGTTGCTGGCCGTGGGCGATCGTTACGAAGACGAAATCGCCGCCGCGCGCGCCGCCGATGCACCATATCGCTGATGCACGCGCCCCTGCCGACGGCAAGGGCGCGATGATCGTTAATCTCTACGTCTCCTGGGTTTGTTATGGAATTTAAAACTGCTTTGTTTTACGCGTTCTCGGCCATATTGATATTGGCCGCGACCCGCGTTATCACGGCCCGCAATCCGGTCCACGCTGCGCTGTTCCTGGTGCTGTCGTTCTTTTCGGCCGCCGGCCTGTGGATGCTGTTGAAGGCCGAGTTCCTGGCCATCGTGCTGGTGCTGGTGTATGTCGGCGCCGTGATGGTGCTGTTCCTGTTCGTCGTGATGATGCTCGACATTAATCTGGATAAAATGCGCGAGGGGTTCTGGGGCTACCTGCCGCTGGCCAGCACCATCGGCGCGGTGATCGTGCTGGAAATGGCCGCCGTGCTGTGGCGCGCCTACCTGAACGTCGAGCCGAAGCTGCCGTCCGATCCGACCAAGAACATCGGCGGCACCAAGGAACTGGGCATGCTGATCTACACGCAATATGTGTTCGCCTTCGAGGTCGCCGCCGCCATCCTGCTGGTGGCCATCGTCGCCGCCGTCGCGCTGACCTTGCGCAAGCGCAAGGACACCAAACACTTCGATCCGGGCCAAGCGGTGCGGGTCAAGCGCAACGACCGTCTGCGCATCGTCAAAATGGACGCGGTGGTCGAGCGTCCGGCGGCAACGCCAGAAGCCAAGGAGGCACCATGACATTATCGCTCGCACACTACCTGGTCCTGGGCGCGATCCTGTTCGCGATTTCGATCATCGGGATTTTCCTGAACCGCAAGAACGTCATCGTCCTGCTGATGGCCATCGAGTTGATGCTGTTGGCGGTGAACATGAACTTCATCGCGTTCTCGCACTACTTGGACAATGCGGCCGGGCAGATCTTTGTCTTCTTCATCCTGACAGTGGCGGCCGCCGAATCGGCGATCGGCCTGGCTATTTTGGTGGTCATGTTCCGCAATCTGGACACCATCAACGTTGAAGACCTCGACAGCCTCAAAGGCTAAGCGGTTCATCTCGAAACACTCGAATAATAACGATTAAGGTTCATCATGGCGGGGCAACTTCTTAACCCTAACCTCCTTCTTGCCGTACCTCTGGCGCCGCTGGCTGGCGCTGCGATTGCGGGCTTGCTTGGCACCCAGTTCCTGGGTAATTTGGTCGGACGCAAAACGTCGCATACCGCGACGATTTTGGGCGTACTGATTGCATTCATTTTGTCGGTCCAGACGCTCATGGGCGTACTCGACGGCGCCAGCTACAACGGCACCGTCTACAACTGGATGACGGTCGGCACACTGAAACTCGAAGTCGGGTTCCAGATCGACAGCCTGTCGGCGATGATGATGTGCGTGGTGACGTTCGTCTCGCTGATGGTGCACATCTACACGATCGGCTACATGAAGGACGACGAGGGCTACAACCGCTTCTTCGCCTACATTTCGCTGTTCACGTTCTCGATGCTGATGCTGGTCATGGCCAACAACTTCCTGCAACTGTTCTTCGGTTGGGAAGCGGTCGGCCTGGTCTCCTACCTGCTGATTGGTTTCTGGTACACCCGCCCGACCGCGATCGTCGCCAACATGAAGGCCTTCCTGGTGAACCGGGTCGGCGACTTCGGCTTCATCCTCGGTATCGGTCTGCTGCTGGCCTACGCCGGCACGATGAACTACCAGGAAGTGTTCGCCAAGAAAGAGGCGCTGGCCCTGCTGCACCTGCCGGGCACCGACTGGGCGCTGCTCAGCGTCGCCTGCATCTGCCTGTTCATCGGTGCGATGGGCAAATCGGCGCAGTTCCCGCTGCACGTCTGGCTGCCCGATTCGATGGAAGGCCCGACCCCGATTTCCGCGCTGATCCACGCCGCGACGATGGTGACCGCCGGTATCTTCATGGTCACCCGCATGTCGCCGCTGTTCGAGCTGACCGACACCGCCTTGTCCTTCATGCTGGTGATCGGTTCGATCACGGCGCTGTTCATGGGTTTCCTCGGCATCATCCAGACCGACATCAAGCGCGTCGTCGCCTATTCGACCCTGTCGCAACTGGGCTACATGACGGTGGCGCTGGGTTGCTCGGCCTACTCGGTCGCCGTGTTCCACCTGATGACCCACGCCTTCTTCAAGGCGCTGCTGTTCCTGGGCGCCGGTTCGGTCATCATCGGCATGCACCACGACCAGGACATCCGCAACATGGGCGGCCTGCGCAAGTACATGCCGATCACCTGGATCACCTCGCTGCTCGGTTCCCTGGCGCTGATCGGCACGCCGTTCTTCTCCGGTTTTTATTCGAAGGACAGCATCATCGAAGCGGTCCACGCCACGCATATCTGGGGCGCCGGCTTCGCCAACTTCGCGGTGCTGGCCGGCGTGTTCGTCACGGCGTTCTACTCCTTCCGCATGTACTTCCTGGTGTTCCACGGCGAAGAGCGTTTCGGCAAGGCCCACGCCCACGACGCCCATGACGCCCACCACGCGCCGAAGGCCGCCCACGGCGCCCACGACGACGGCCACGCCGCCCACGACGAGCACGACGAGGAAGAGCACCACCACGGCCTGGAGCCGGGACAGAAACCGCACGAATCCCCGTTCGTGGTGTGGTTCCCGCTGGTCATGCTGGCGATCCCTTCGGTCATCATCGGCTACCTGACGATCGAGCCGATGCTGCACGGCGACTTCTTCAAGGGCGTCATCGCGGTCGGCGAACACCACCACGCGATGCACGAACTGAAGGAAGAGTTCCACGGCGCGCTGGCGATGGCGTTGCATTCGATCAGCACCTTGCCGCTGATGCTGGCGGCCGCTGGCGTGGCGGCGGCTTACTACTGCTACATGATCAACCCGCGGGTTCCGGCCTGGTTCTTCCAGAAGTTCCACGCCGTGCACACGCTGCTCGACAACAAGTACTACCTGGACAAGTTCAACGAAGTCGTCTTCGCCGGCGGCGCCCGCGTGTTGGGCAACGGCTTGTGGAATGTCGGTGACAAGACCCTGATCGACGGCCTCGTCGTCAACGGCAGCGCCAAACTGGTGGGATGGATCTCGGGCTTGTCGCGCTTGCTGCAGACGGGTTACATCTACCACTACGCGTTCGTGATGATCCTTGGCGTGCTGGGTGCCTTGATCTACTTCCTGCCATTCTGGCCCGCTAAGTAAGCTGACCTGATAAAAGAATACTGAGAACCATGATGCAGTCTACGATTTCTACACTTCCTCCATACCTGAGCCTGGCTATCTGGGTTCCGGTCCTGTTCGGGATCCTGGTCCTGGCGCTGGGCCGCGATGAAAAAGCCGGCTTCACCCGCGTGCTGTCGCTGATCGGCGCCGGCGTCAGCTTCCTCGTCACGCTGCCGCTGGTCCAGCACTTCGACAACGCCGCCCACGGCATGCAGTTCGTCGAAAAAACGCCGTGGATCGGCCGCTTCAACATCCTGTACTCGCTCGGCATCGACGGCCTGTCGCTGTGGTTCGTGCCGCTGACGGCCTTCATCACCGTGATCGTCGTGATCTCGGCCTGGCAGGTCATCGAGAAACGCGTCGCGCAGTACATGGGCGCCTTCCTGATCCTGTCCGGCCTGATGATCGGCGTGTTCGCCGCGATGGACGGCCTGCTGTTCTACTTCTTCTTCGAAGCGACCCTGATCCCGATGTTCATCATCATCGGCGTGTGGGGCGGCGAGAACCGCGTGTACGCCTCGTTCAAGTTCTTCCTGTACACCTTCTTCGGCTCGCTGCTGACGCTGGTCGCCATCATCTACCTGTACAACGTCTCCGGCGGCAGCTTCGACATCCAGACCTGGCACAAACTGCCGTTGACGATGAAAGAGCAAACCTTCATCTTCCTGGCCTTCCTGATGGCGTTTGCCGTCAAGGTGCCGATGTTCCCGGTCCACACCTGGCTGCCGGACGTCCACGTCGAGGCGCCTACCGGCGGCTCGGCCGTGCTGGCGGCGATCATGCTGAAACTGGGCGCCTACGGCTTCCTGCGTTTCTCGCTGCCGATCGCCCCCGACGCCAGCCGCAACCTGTCGGGCTTCATGATCACGCTGTCGCTGATCGCCGTGATCTATATCGGCCTGGTCGCGCTGGTACAGAAGGACATGAAAAAACTGGTCGCCTATTCGTCGATCGCCCACATGGGCTTCGTCACGCTGGGCTTCTTCATGTTCATCGATCCGACGCTGCAGGGCAGCGGCATGGCGATGCAGGGCGGCATCATGCAAATGATCTCGCACGGCTTCATCTCGGCGGCGATGTTCCTGTCGATCGGCGCGCTGTACGACCGCGCCCACTCGCGCCAAATCGCCGACTACGGCGGGGTGGTCAACCGCATGCCGAAGTTCGCCGCCTTCTTCATCTTCTTCTCGATGGCCAACTGCGGCCTGCCCGCGACCTCCGGTTTCGTCGGCGAGTTCATGGTGATCCTGGGCGCGGTCCAGTACAACTTCTGGATCGGCCTGCTGGCCGCGACCGCGCTGATCTTCGGCGCCGCGTACTCGCTGTGGATGGCCAAGCGCGTCATCTTCGGCAAAGTCGCCAACCACCACGTGGACGAGCTGACCGACATCAACAAGCGTGAGTTCTTCATGTTTGCGGTGCTGGCGATTGTCGTGCTGGCGATGGGTCTGTACCCGGCCCCGTTCACCGACACAATGCAGACTTCGGTCGCCGACCTGCTGACGCACGTCGCCCAGACTAAGCTGCCTTAAGAACACACGACGGAACACACCACCATGAATAACACCCACCTGATCCCGCTCTACGCAGAAATCTTTCTGCTGGTCGCCGCCTCGGCGATCCTGCTGATCGATATGTTCCTGTCCGAGGGCAAGCGTACGATCACCTACTACCTGTCGCTGCTGTCGCTGGCCGCCTGCGCCGCCTTCACCCTGGTCGACTTCAACGCCGGCAGCACCGTCTACACCTTCTCCAACATGTTCGTCTCGGACCCGATGTCGAACCTGTTGAAACTGTTCTCCTACGGCGCCGTGGCGCTGACGCTGATCTACTCGCGCGGCTACGCCAGCGACCGCGGCATGTTGTCCGGTAACCTGGGCGGCGAGTTCTACGTGCTGGCCCTGTTTGCCCTGCTGGGCCAGATGGTGATGATCTCCGGGAACAACTTCTTGACCATCTACCTGGGCCTGGAACTGATGTCGCTGTCGCTGTACGCGCTGGTGGCGCTGCGCCGCGACAACGCCAAGGCAACCGAAGCGGCGATGAAGTACTTCATCCTCGGCGCGCTGGCTTCCGGCTTCCTGTTGTACGGCATCTCGATGTTGTACGGCGCCACCGGTTCGCTCGATCTGAACGTGGTCGCCGAGGCGGCCGCCAACGGCAGCGCGAAACCGACCATCCTGGTCTTCGGCCTGGTGTTCATGGTTGCCGGCCTGGCCTTCAAACTGGGCGTCGTGCCGTTCCACATGTGGGTGCCCGACGTCTACCAGGGTTCGCCGACGGCCGTCACGCTGCTGCTGGGCGGCGCGCCGAAACTGGCCGCCTTCGCGATCTGCATCCGCCTGCTGGTGGAAGGCCTGATGCCGATGGCGCACGACTGGCAACAAATGCTGATGGTGCTGGCCGTGATGTCGCTGGCGATCGGCAACCTGACCGCCATCGCGCAAACCAACCTGAAGCGCATGCTGGCGTACTCGACCATCGCGCAAATGGGCTTCGTGCTGCTGGGCCTGATGTCGGGTTGGGTCGGCCCTGAATCGCACCTGACCGAAAACGCCTACAGCTCGGCGATGTTCTACGTGATCACCTACGTGATGACGACGCTGGGCAGCTTCGGCGCCATCATGCTGCTGGCGCGCGCCGGTTTCGAGGCGGAAGAACTGGCCGACTTCAAGGGCCTGAGCAAGCGCAGCCCGTGGTTCGCCACGATCATGTCGATCTTGATGTTCTCGCTGGCCGGCGTGCCGCCGATGATGGGCTTTGCCGCCAAGTTCTCGGTGCTGCAAGCGGTGCTGGGCACCGGCCAGGTCTGGCTGACCATCCTGGCGGTGATGTTCTCGCTGATCGGCGCGTTCTACTACCTGCGCGTGGTGAAAATGATGTGGTTCGACGAGCCGACCGACAGCGCGCCGCTGGCCGTCAACCTCGACATGCGCGTGGTGCTGAGCCTGAACGGCCTGGCCATCGTCGGCCTGGGCCTGTTCCCCGGCGCCTTGCTGAGCGCCTGCCTGAGCGCGATGACCAAGACGCTGGCTTCCTAAGCCGATGGATGTTTCGTCCTCAAGCTGGTTGGTGATCGCGCTGGCCCTGGCGGGCGCCAACCTGCCGTTTTTCAACGACAAGCTGCTGGCCCTGGTTTCCTTGAAACCGGCGGCCGACGGCGCGGCGCGGCGCAAGCCGCTGGCCGTGCGCTTGCTGGAAATGGTGCTCATGTACTTCATCGTCGGCGCGCTGGCGTTGGCGCTGGAGTCGCGCATCGGCAACGCCTTTTCGCACACGTGGGAGTTCTACGCCATCACCGGCTGCCTGTTCGTGGTGCTGGCTTATCCCGGCTTCGTGGTACGCTACCTGCGCAAGCGCCGCCACTGACCGTCATGGCGTACCGGTGACGCCAACGTTGCCGGGTTGCGCCGTGCCGGCCAACCCGACCGACGAAACCTGGCCTACTTCTTAATCTGACCGCCCGGAGCGCGCATGGATCTGCATCTGAAAGAAAGCAAAATCGACGGCGGAGTGGCCTACGAGGGCGGCTTCCTGAAGGTGCAGAGCGATCGCGTCGCGCTGCCCGACGGTAAAATCACCGTCCGCGAATACATCAGGCATCCGGGCGCGGTGGTCGTCCTGCCACTGCTCGACGACGGCAGCGTGCTGCTGGAACGGCAGTTCCGCTATCCGCTCGACCGCGTCTTCATCGAATTCCCCGCCGGTAAGATTGACGCCGGCGAGGACGCCCTCAGCTGCGCCAAGCGCGAGCTGCTGGAGGAAACCGGCTACACCGCCAGCGACTGGCAATACGTTTGCACCATCCACAACGCCATCGCCTATTCGGACGAGCACCTCGAACTGTTCGTTGCGCGCGGCCTGGTGGCCGGCCAGAGCCAGCTCGACGACGGCGAATTCCTGGAAACCTTCACCGCCAGCGTGCCGCAGATGCTGGAGTGGGTCAAAAGCGGCGCCATCACCGACGTCAAAACCATCATCGGCGCGTTCTGGCTGGAGAAGCTCACCTCCGGGGCATGGACCGCGGCGTAAGCCGGGCCATGGGGACGGCGCCGCGCCTGCTGCTGGCGGGCGCCCTGTTGGCCGCCGGCGCGGCGCTGGCGCAGCGCACGCCGTTTCAAATCCGCTGCGAGGACAGTATCGGCAAGACCGTCTCGGTGTTGACGGCGCAGCAGAACGGTTACAGCATCGACAGCCACCTGTCGTACCGCTCGCTGACGGCGATGAAGGGCGGCGCCCGTGCCAACACCTACGTGCTGGGGCTGACCAAGACCGAGTCGCGCGTGGCCATCGGGCTGGACGGCCCGATGCTGCTCGATCCGGTCAGCGGCTACGAATGCGTGGCGCCGCAGATTACCGTCAAGCTGTACTACGCGCCTATCGTCATCTACATCGGCAAGGAGTTCGAGCAGGGCAGTTGCGCCTACGAAGAAATCCTGGCGCACGAGCTGCGCCACATGAAAACCTATCTGGCGCACCTGCCGAGGGCCGAGGCGGCGGTGCGGGCGGCGCTGGCCCGGCGCTTCGAGGCCCGCCCGCTGTATGCGCCGCGCGGCACCGCGCGCAACGCGCTGGCGCGCGAGGTCGACAGCGGCTGGATGCCCTACATCAAGGCTGAAATGGCCCGGGTCGAGGTGCTGCAGGCGGCCATCGACTCGGCCGAGGAATACGCCAGGCTGGGGCGGGCCTGCAAAGGCGAGATCCAGTCGATACTCCAGGGCCGGCACAAGGCCCGCTAATTCAACCAATACAGCGCCGGCGGCGTGCGCGCCGCGACACGAGAACACACCATGACAAGTTTGAACGACAACGCCGCGCCGGCGCGCTATTTCGCCCTGATCCCCGCCGCCGGCGTGGGCGCGCGCATGGCCGCCGACGGCCCGAAACAATACCTGCCGCTAGGCGGCAAGCCGATGCTGCGCCACACCCTGGACGCCTTCCTCGGCAGCGCGCTGGTGGCGCACACCTACGTGGTGGTGAGCCCGGACGACGGCCAGATCGATGCCGTCGTGCCGCCTGCCGGCGTGACGGTGCTGCGCTGCGGCGGCGCCACCCGGATGGACTCGGTGCTGAACGCGCTGCGCGCGTTGGCCGGGGAAGTGCGCGATACCGACTGGATTCTGGTGCACGACGCGGCGCGCCCCGGGCTGACGCCGGCCTTGATCGAAAAGCTGATCGCCGGCGTCGGCGCCGACCCGGTCGGCGGCCTGTTGGCGCTGGCGGTGGTCGACACCGTCAAGCGCGCCGCCGCGGCCGGCGTGGCGACGCTGCCGCGCGACGGCCTGTGGCTGGCGCAAACGCCGCAGATGTTCCGCTACCGCCTGCTCAGCGACGCGCTGGGCGCGGCGCCGGACGCCAACGCCATCACCGACGACGCCAGCGCCGTGGAAGCGCTGGGCCTGTCGCCGAAGCTGGTCGAAGGCCACCCGCGCAACCTGAAAGTAACCCTGCCGGCCGATATACGCATCGCCGAAATGTACCTGGCCCACGGCCAATAACCCCTAGATAAGGCCCGACAACATGACCCCCGCACCCGCACCCGCACTCCCGTTCCGCATCGGCCAGGGTTACGACTGCCACGCGCTGGTCGCCGGCCGCGACCTGATCATCGGCGGCGTCAACATCCCGCACCACGTCGGCCTGCTCGGCCATTCCGACGCCGACGTGCTGCTGCACGCCATCATCGACGCGCTGTTCGGCGCCGCCGCGCTGGGCGACATCGGCAGGCACTTCCCCGACACCGACGCGCGCTTCAAGGGCGCCGACTCGCGCACGCTGCTGCGCGAGGCCGGCACGCGCGTCGCCGCCACCGGCTACAGCATCGGCAACATCGACGCCACCATCATCGCGCAGCGGCCGAAGATGGCGCCGCACATCGCCGCGATGGTGGCCAACGTCGCCGCCGACCTCGGCCTGGCCGCCGGCCAGGTCAACATCAAAGCCAAGACCAACGAAAAGCTCGGTTACCTGGGACGGGAAGAGGGCATTGCCGCGGAAGCCGTCGCGCTGCTGCTGCGCTCGGATTGACGCCTCCGCCCGCTCCTGTCACGGCTATTCCCACTTGTTGGTTGACATGGTTGACTCGCTTCAGTCTTGGTGTACACTGACGTATGAGCCAACAGGAGTTCATCATGCCCGCATCGAACGCAAAGAAGAGTACACTGGCGCCGTCGCAAGCCGGCGCCGCGCCGCACGGCCGGCATACTGTCACGCAACTGGTTGGCAAGGACAAGGCCGGCGTGAAGTCGGTGCCGATTACCCACATCAAGGGCCTGGCCAGTCTGGGGCAGGGCTATCTGATCATTAAGGTCGATCCCAGCATGCTGGCCGACGCCGAGGCCAATGCCGAGCAATTGCCGAAAACCCTGCTCGGCGAGCTGATTCCCGAAATTCCCATGAGCCAGGTCAGGCGCCTGCTGGCCAGGCTGGCCGACGGCGGCAAGCCCGCGGGGGCGCCGGCCAAGCGCGCCGCGGCGAACGAAAGCGGCGCCGCCGACAATCAAGCATTCCTGACGAACCACGCCAGGCAAGCGGCGGCCGCGCGCGCCAAGCATGTCGCCGACGGCAGTTTGTTGACCCCGGCCGAGGTGTGGGAGCGGCTGGCGATCAGCCGGCAGGCGGTCAGCAAGGCGGTCAAGGAAAACCGCATGTTTTCCCTCGATGGCCCCGCCGGCAAGCAGTTGTACCCGGCTTTTTTCACCGACCCCAAGTACGACCGCCGCGAAGTCGAGCGGGTCTCGCAGGCGCTCGGCGATTTGCCCGGTCCCAGCAAATGGCAGTTCTTCACGACGGGCAAGGGTTCGCTGGGCGGACGCACGCCGTTGGTGGCGCTTGCCAACGGCGACTTCGACGGCGTTCTGGTGGCCGCGGCCGGCTTCGCGGAGCGCTGACTTGGCAGCTGAGGCACTGGGACTGCCGCCACCTTATCTGTCCACCGAAAAATTGGCATTCAAGCGCTGCGATCCGGCCAAGCTGTTCAGGATATCGAGCCACGGCACCGGCGAACCTTATTTCGGCCGCAGCGGCGCGAACCGATTCGACGCCCCCGGTTCGGCGGCCGACGCGGCCGAATTCTCGGCCTGCTATCTGGGTTTCAGCCTGACGGTGGCGATTGCCGAATCGGTGTTGCACGACGAAGTGCCGTTGGATGGCGGCTACGGTATCGCCCAGACCACGCTCGACGGCAAATATGTGTGGCGTTTCCAGGGTTCGGCCTTGCGCCTGGCCAACCTGACCGGCGCGCCGCTGAAGCGCCTGGGCGGGCACGCCGATCTGGGCGGCACCTGCGACTATGCGACGACGCAGCACTGGTCGCTGGCCGTGCATCGCAACCCGGGCCGGTTCGACGGCTTCGTGTATATGTCGCGGCACCTGAATACCGAGATGGCGGTGATATTGTTCGACCGCGCCGGACCGAAAATCCAGATGGCGACGGCGACCAAGCTGTTGGCGGACCCCGGCTTCGCGGCCGCCGCCGAAACGCTCGGCATCGTTGGCATCTAAACGGTCCCGCCGAGTGGTTTGCCTTTAATGAAATGTTATTATTCCATATATAATCCCGGGATTTTTATGTGGACTGGGAACTTCGATGGCGCGACGCATTCTTTTATTCGCAGCACTGGCGCTGGTATCGGCCGCCGGCCACGCCGGCATCGCGGCGCCGGAGGCCCTGTTGTGGGAGTCGCCGGCCTTTACGACGGCCTACCGAGACAACATCAGCGATGACGAAAAAGTGGCCGGGCTGTCCAAGTTCTGGTCCGAGGTGAAGTATAACTTCGTGTTTGTCGAGAAGCTCAAGACGCTCGACTGGGACGCCCAGTACCTGGCCTATCTGCCGAAGGTCAGGGCGAGCAGGTCCACCGCCGAGTATTACCAGGTGCTCGCCGAGCTGTGCGCCACACTGCGGGACGGCCACACGAATATTATGCCGCCCGGGCAAATGTGGGACCTGTACGGCAAACCGATGCTGGAGACCGCGCTGGTCGAGGGGCGCGTCGTCGTCACCGAGGTGTTCGACGGGGCGCTGCGGTCGCGCGGCGTGCTGCCCGGCGTGGAAATCACCACGGTCGACGGCGCCGCCGTGAAGACCTATGCGGCGCAGAAGGTGGCGTCATTCGAGAGCGCGTCGAGCGCCCAGGACCTGGAGTTGAAAACCTTCACAGCCAGCTTGTTGCGCGGTACGGCGGGACCGGCGCGCGAAGTCGGCTTCCGGGCCGCCGACGGCCGGGCGTTCACGCTGGCGCTGGCGATGCCGACCGAGCGGGTGCGCTATGCCGCGAAGCCCGCCGTGGCCTCGTTCGAAATGCGCGTGCTCGCCGGCGGCGTCGTGTATGTCGCGCTGAACGATTTTGCCGACGCCACGGCGGCCGACGGCTTCATGGCCGCGTTTGCGCAAATCGCCAGGGCGCCGGCGCTGATCATCGACCTGCGCCGCAACGGCGGCGGCAACGGCGCGTTCGGCTACCGCGTGCTGTCGACGCTGACGGACCAGCCGTTCGCCGGCAGTGCCTGGTCGACGCGGCAGTACCTGCCGAGCTACCGCGCCTGGGGCAAGCCGATGCCGGCGTTTGCGGGCGGCGGCGGCAGCTGGCCGGCCGACGGCGCCCGGTACTACGCCGGGCCGGTGGTGCTGTTGAGCGGCGCGGCGACCTATTCCGCCGCCGAGGATTTCGCCGTCGCGTTCGACGCGATCGGGCGCGGCGCCATCGTCGGCGAGCCGACCGGCGGCAGTACCGGGCAGCCGCTGATCTTCGCCTTGCCCGGCGGCGGCTCGGCGCCGGTCTGTACCAAAAGCGACACCTACCCGGACGGGCGCGCCTTCGTCGGCGTGGGCGTGCGGCCGCACAAGCTGGTGCGCCCGCTGCTGGCCGACCTGCGGCGCGGCCGCGACACGGTGCTGGAGGCGGCGTTGCGCGTGCTGGCCGAGCGGGGCGGGAAATAGCCCGGCAGGCGCCGGCCGGGCCGGACAACTTAAATCGGGAACACCAGGCAGGTGGTGGTGGCGAACGCGTACAGCTTGCCGGCGGCGTCGGTGATGCGGCCCTCGGCGATGGCGACCTGGCCGCCGACGCTGATGACCTTGCCCTCGGCGCGCACCGGCCCGGTGCTGTCGCTCATGCCGCGGATGTAGTTAACCTTCAGCTCCAGCGTGGTAAAGCCCTTGCCGGCGGGTAGCATCGTGTGGATCGCGCAGCCGACAGCGGTGTCGAGCAGGGTGGCGGCGTAGCCGCCGTGTACGCTGCCGCTGGGATTGTAGTGGGCGAAGGCGGGCGTGCCCTGGAATACCGCGCGGCCCGGTTCGACGCTGATCGGCACGATGCCGAGCAAATCGGCGATCGGCGCCGGCGGGATCTCGCCGGCGCCTATGCCGCCGAGAAATTCCATGCCGCTGCGTTCGCGCAGCGCGCTGCGCTCGGCCACGCCGGGCGGCGCCAGCCGGGCGCGCATCTGCGCCTCTTCCGCCAGCCAGGTTTGCAGGGTGTCTTGTGCTTGCATGAGTGTGCCTTTTGTCGAGTTGCTTGAATCGAAGGAAAACCGCCACAGATCTGCACTATAATGGGTTTTCGGCATTTGCGTGTATATGCACCTATTTATATGACTGCCACCTTGCACCCCGACCCGGCGGCGGGCGCCGTCGGGCGCCTACCCTGCACCTGCTTTACGCTGCGTAAAATGGCGCGCATCGTCTCGCGCCTGTACGACCAGCACCTGGCCGCCGTCGGCCTGAAGACGACCCAGTATTCCTTGTTGAAGTGCGTGCAGCACGCGGCGCTGCCGGTGGCGCAACTGGCGCTGCTGGTCGGCGTCGAGCGCACCACCGCAACGCGCAACCTGAAGCCGCTGATCGAAGCCGGCTGGGTGGCGCTGCTGCCGGGCGCGGACAGCCGCCAGCGCATCGCCACGATCACCGACGCGGGCCGGGCCAAGGCGCAACTGGCGCGCGCCGCATGGCGCAACGCCCAGGCCGAACTGGAACTGGCGCTCGGCCGGGAGGCCGTGCGGGCGCTGCACGAAGGGCTCGATTTTGCGATGTTGCGCCTGGCGCCGCTGCTCGACGAGCCACAGCCCGGCGCGGAATTGCCTTAAGATGTAGACCTTCGCCAGCCCGGCCGGGCGGGGCGCCGTGGTCAGCAGAGTGAGAGTGTGATGGTTCGTGATACGTATGCATACCGGCAAGTTGCCGTTGAGTCGCGCCTGGTCGGCGCCGCCGTGCGGATCCGCCCGGTGCCGGGCCAGGCGTTTTCACCGGCGCTGACGGTGCAGTGTGCACGCCGCTTGAGCGACACCAGCCTGTATCCGCTCGGCACCACCTTCCTGCTGGCGGCGAAGCTGACCGACCGGCTCGGCGGCACGCCCTTTCTGTACGCCTACCACGGCGACGCCGACGTGGTGTTGTCGCCGAAGCAGGCCAAAGCCTTCCTGGCCGAGTTCAAGCGCGGACGCATCTAAACGCAAGATTACGTTCCCGTAGTACTACATGGCTATCAAAAATGGCTATCAAAAATTAAACATTGCCAATTCGTAACCTTGCCCTTTACAATTCGGGCCGTGGTGCTCGGATGCCGCGCGGCGGCGTCAAGCCTATACAAATGGAGAAGCAATGAAGCGATTTTTAAATAATGGGCTGCTTGGTGCGGTGATGGTCGCGGCGGTCGTTGCCGGATGCGGCGGCGAGCAAACCGGCAGCGCGACGCCGGCGCCAAAATTCGCGGCCCAGCGGGTCGGCCTCGACGCCAATCCGACCCCTTCACCGGCCGCGGGATCGTCCCTTGCCTCCACCGATGCCAGTGCTTCGGAGCGGACGGTCACGGCATCGTCCACCGCCATCGTCGATGCCAGTGCTTCGGAGCGGGCGGGCGCGGCGTCGCCGGCCGCCTCCACTGATGCCAGCGCCTCGGAAGCGTTGCCGCCTTCGCCATAATCTTCCGGCCCAACCGGCTACCACCGGCTACCACCGGCTGCCACGGGCCGGGCGCTGCTGCGCCTAGTCCGGTATGGCGTCCGGCTTCGAATTGCTGTGTGTACGTACAGTATTATGCTAAAGTAAACATGTGTTAAGGCGCCATCAAGCGATCG
This sequence comes from Janthinobacterium sp. CG3, assembly GCF_000344615.1. Lineage (GTDB taxonomy): Bacteria > Pseudomonadota > Gammaproteobacteria > Burkholderiales > Burkholderiaceae_D > Janthinobacterium. Next base: position 366,943 of record NZ_KB467824.1, read on the forward strand.
CCTGGCGCGCCATCAAGCCATTTTTATTGTGTATCTTTTCACGCAAGGACGCAGAGCATGCCATTCGATTTCCCTGTCAATATCAGCTCCCGGTTCAGCGCCACATCCTGGACCGAAACGCCGATTAGCGACGTCGCCGGCGCGGGCAAGCTGAGCCGCGCGACAATTGTTAACGCACTGAGCGGCGGCATCGAAGGCGAGGGCGCCCTGGAGTACCAACTGGCCTATCCGGCCGTCGCCGGCGGCGACGTGCCTTTTATCGGATACGAACGCATCGTCTCGCTTGCCGCCGGACGCGAGGGCAGCTTTATCGTCAAACATGACGGTTGCTTTTCGCCGCTGGCCGGCGTCAGCGGCAAACTCGACATCGTGCCCGGCAGCGGCACCGGCGTGTTTGCCAACGTTGGCGGCAGCGGCATCATCAAGGCTGTTGCGGGCGAGCACGGCGGTGAATACTGCCTGGTGTTGGACCGGCTCCGCGGCGCCTAGCGCGCAGCGGAGCCGGCTTGGCGGCGTGCGCCGGTTAGCGCATGGCTACCACTTTCAGCGCGGCCACGCGGTCGCGGCCGAAGGTCCAGATCACGGCGGTGCAGCCGAGGGCGAACAGGCCGCCGACCACCATCGCGCTGCCGACGCCGAGATGGTCGACGGCAATGCCGCCCACCAGCGCGCCCGACGCCAGCCCCACTTGGGCGGTGGCGACGAACAAGGCGCTGCTGCCTTCCATCAGATCGGGCGCGGCCTTGTACATCCAGGTCTGCACCGAGATCGGCATGGCGCCGAAGGCCAGGCCCCAAATTCCCACCAGCACCGTGGCGGCGATCTGGTTGGCGCCGAACAGCGGCATCGCCAGCGCGGCCAGGCCCAGCACCAGGGACGTGGCGATCAACGCGCCGCGTTCGCTTTTGCCCACCGCCCAGCCACCCAGCATGTTGCCGACGAATCCAGTCACGCCGTAGGCCAGCAGCAAGGCGCTGATGACGGTCGCCGGCATGTCGGCCACTTGCGCCAGGAACGGCGAAATGTAGGTATAAGCGGCGAACTGGCCGACAAACAGCAAGGCGGTGGCGATCAGCCCGAGCCGCGCCTTGCGGATGCCCAGGATGGCCGGCAACTGGCGCAGGCGGATCGCCTGGGTTGGCGGCAGAGCCGGCAGCAGGAAGGCCTGGCCCAGCAGGACCAGCACGGCAATCGCGCTGGCCGAGCCGAACGCGACGCGCCAGCCGACCAGTTCGCCGATCAGGGCGCCGGCCGGCACGCCGGCCACCGTGCCCAGCGAGACGCCGGCGAAGATCATCGCCATGGCGCGCGCGGCGTGCGCCGGCGACACCAGGCGCGGCCCGACCGCGGTGCCGATGGCCCAGAAGCCGCCGACGCCGACGCCGAGCAGGGCGCGCCCGGCGAGTATCCAGCCGAACGACGGCGCCAGCGCGACGATCAGGTTCGACAGCACCAGCAGCGCCGTCAGCGCCAGCAGCACGATGCGGCGGTCGAGCCGGCCCGAACCGACCGTGACGAGGACGGCGGCGAAGGCCGCCACCACGCCGGGCGTGGTGATCATCAGCCCGGCCTGGCCCTTGGTGATGCCGAGGTCGGCCGCCATCGCCGGCAGCAGGCCGACCGGCAGGAATTCCGAAGTGACCAGCGCAAAGGCGCCGATGCCGACCGAGGCCACCGCCAGCCAGGGCGACAGGCCGGGCGGGGTCGGCGCTTCGGCCGGCGGCGGCGCGGCGGCGTTGTGTTGGTTGGCGTGCATATATATCTCCAGACAGGGTTGGGGTTAGGGATGGTGTGGTACGGGTCTCCCGGCCGGCTACCCTGGTGCGGGCGCTGGCTCCTTGTGTTTTTTACCGGTCAGTATATAATCGGTCAAGAAGCTGTTCTTGTCAATTAATTTATTACCGATCGGTATGAAACAAATTAAAGTCCCCATGAAAGTCGGCCGTCCGCGCACCTTCGACGCCGACGAGGCGCTCGACTGCGCCATGAAGGTGTTTTGGGAAAAGGGTTACGAGGGCAGTTCGTTGCCGGAGTTGACCAAGGCGATGGGCATGAACCGGCCCAGCCTGTACGCCGTGTTCGGCAACAAGGAGGCGCTGTTCCACAAGGCGCTGGAGCGCTACAGCGACACGCGCATGCACTTTTTCGACGCGGCGCTGGCCTTGCCGAGCGCCCGCGCGGTGGTCGAGCGGCTGCTGTTTGATTACGTCGACGCGCAGACCGGGGTGGACGTGCCGCACGGTTGCCTCGGCGTCAACGCGGCGCTGGCCTGCAGCGACGACGCGCTGCCGATCCGCGACGAGTTGGCGGCGCGGCGCCTGCGCAGCGAGTTGAAATTGCGCACGCGTCTGGCGCGCGCACAGGGGGAGGGCGACTTGCCGGCTGGGTCATGTCCGGAAAAGCTGGCCCGCTACGTGATGACGGTGACGCAGGGCATGGCGGTGCAGGCGGCGGCCGGCGTGCCGCGCGAACAGTTGCGCGAACTGGCCGAGCTATTGTTGCTCGGCTGGCCGTACGGCAGTTAAGCTGGCGGGCCGGCAGCGCCCGGGGGCTTACGCCCTTGGTTTGAAAGGAGGTAAGCGCACGCCTACAGCGCCGCCGGATCGATCGACTTGGCCAGCGCGTCGGGCGCCTTGCGGCGCCAGGCGGCGGTCAGCACGGCGGCCAACATGTCCAGTTCGGCCAGCTCCAGCGTCACGGTGATGCCGGCCAGGCGCTCGCCCCACCACAGCTCCTTGCAGCCGTCGGTGGTGATGATGGCGGCGATGCGCGCCGCCTCCGGGTCCAGCATCACGTTGATATGGTCGTCGTCCGGCAGGGTCGCGAAGATCTTTCCGCCGACGCGGAACGACGGGCGCTCGTGGTGTTCTTCTTCGGTCGCGTCGGGAAATGACAGCGCCAGATAGCGCAGCTCGTTCAAATCAACCATGATCCTCGTCTCCTCGTTGCCTTTTCAGCCGGACTTAAGCGTACTTGTATTTTGCCACGCGGCTCCAACCTGCGGTGTAGGCAATCAGAAAAGAAAGGGCTAACGATGATTCACATCCGTGAAATCGATCATATTGTGTTACGCGTACTTGACCTAGAGGCGATGGCGCGCTTCTATTGCGATGTGCTGGGTTGCACGGTCGAGCGGCGCCGCGATGACATCGGCCTGCTGCAACTGCGCGCCGGCGCCTGCCTGGTCGACCTGGTGCCGGTGGACGGCAAGCTGGGCCGCATGGGCGGCGCCGCGCCCGGACCCGCGGGGCGCAACCTGGACCACGTCTGCTTCCGCGTCGAACCGTTCGACGAGGCCGCCATCCGCGCCGACCTGGCGGCGGCCGGCGTCGCCAGCGGGCCGGCGGCGCTGCGCTACGGCGCCGAAGGCGAGGGGTGGTCGATATATCTGCTCGATCCCGAGGGCAACACGGTCGAACTGAAGGGGCCGTCGGGCGCCTGAGGCCAATGTGTCCCAAGCTCAATCCCGCGATATGCGGGCTTTTTGTTATAGTTAACGCTATTTTCCAATTGGGCGAGGCGGCAAGATGAAGGGTGCGGGCGGAAGCGACGGCGGGGTGGGCCAGTTTTTCATTGGCTTGGTCATGATGTGCGCCGGTTTTTACATGTTGTTCAAGGCGATCGATGTCAGTTCCAGTTTCGGCATGGGCGCGCGCGTCTTTGGCTGGTCCGGTTACGGCGGCTCGTATGGCGTGTCCGGTGGCATGATATTGGTGCCGTTCGTGTTTGGCGTCGGCATAGTGTTTTACAAGGCCGGCAGCTATCTAGGTTGGACGCTGGCGATCGGTTCGCTGGCGGCGCTGTTGTTCGGCGTGATCACTTCGGTTAATTTCAGTCTGCGCAGCATGAGCGCGTTTGATTTGCTGGTCATTCTGGTGCTGGCCGTTGGCGGCCTGGGCTTGTTTTTGCGCTCGCTGAGGTAAACCGGGGCGCAAGCCCAGGGCCAGACCCCGTGGGGGCGGCGCCGGCTTGCTGTTTAATCCGCCTGCTCGTCGTTGTCGTCGGCTTCGCCGCCAGCGGCCGCTTTGGCGCGGTCGGCGTCGACGCCGGCTTTCAGCGCGGCGGCGCGCTTGAGGAACTCGTCCGGGCTGTGGTCCGGGCTGAGCCGGAACGCCGGCGGCAGCAGCACCGACATGTACGGCTCGTCTGCCAGGCGGCCGTGCTGTTGCAGGTTGCTCATCAGGGCCAGGCTGGAGCCGACCAGCAGCAGCGCCAGGCAGGTCGCCGCCAGGCGGCGCGGATGGCGCGGCTTGATCGTGCGCAGGTGGAAAAACACCATGCCGCAGACGATCGCGATCAGCGCGTGCCGGCCGTAGCGCGTCAACCATTCCAGCGAGTACGAGTAGGCTACCACGGAGCTGAGCAGTTCCCACGCCTGCAGCGCGACCATGCCGCAGCCGAGGATGAACAGGTGGCGCCCCAGCCGCGCGTGGCGGCCGAACAGGCGGTTGCCGAAGGCCCAGACGGCGCCCCACACCAGGCCGCCGGCCAGCGCGTACGACAGCACCAGCAGGTAGGCCACCGCCTGGAACGGCTGGGCGTCGCTGAGCCAGGTGCTCAGCACGGTGGTGGCGCCGACCAGTCCCAGTCCCAGCAGCGCCGGCGTGCCGCCCTCCCAGCCGTGCATGGTGGTGTCGGCCGCTTCCGCCGGCACCGGGTGGTCGGCGCCGCGCAGGCGCAGGTTGGTGTGGCCCAGCCGCACCACGGTGTCGCCGTCGAGCGCGATGCTGGCCAGGCGCTTGCCGCGGTGGACGCTGCCGTTCTGGCTGCCCAGGTCGCGCAGCACCGGCCGGCCGTCGGCGTCGGCCTCGATCACGGCGTGGCACGCGGCGGTGTGGGCGTCGTCGAGGATGACGTCGTTGTCGTAGCCGCGCCCGAGGCGGATCGGCAGCGCGCCGGCCTGGTGGCGGTTCAGCACCTCGCCGTTGCGCGCCAGCGTTTCAATCCAGTACGGCGGCCTCACGGCTTGCCCCCGCGGGCGATGGCGTCGAGGAAGACGCGGGCGCTGCGCAGGCCGTTGTCGTAGGACACGCCGCGGGCGTCGATGCGGCTTTGCAGGCTCATCAGGCCGCTGTCGGCGCTGGCCGTCAGCAGCGCGAAGTCGTACAGGCCGGCGAATTTGCGGTAGGCGCGCACGCACAGCACCGCCCGCAGCGGCAGGCTGTGGTTCTTGACGAATTGCTCGGTGCAGCTCGGGCCGGTCAGGTGGGCGTCCTTGTGGCTGCCAAAGTGCTCGTTCTTGAACGCGGCGCCGGCCAGTTCGGCGAAGCGCACCGGCCCCAGCGTGTTACTGCGCAGGAATTCGTGGCGCATCGAGATTTGCCCGGTCTGCAGCGTGCCGGAGATGAAAATCGCCGCCTCCATCGCGCAACTGGTGTTGTCGATCATGAAGGGGGTGTCGGTCTTGACGTTGGAGCGGCCCCAGCAGCGCATTTGTTCCGATTCGCGCACCGGCACCCGGTACGGCCCCATCGCCTTCAAGGTCAGCGGCGTGCCCAGCAGGCGCTCGACCAGCATGGCTTGATGGGCCAGCAATTGTTCGCTGACGACCGGCTTGAAATCCTTGGGCGGTTTGGCCTGCGCCGCCACCTTGTTCAGCAATTGCTGGGCGTAGCGGGCCGGCACCAGGAAGCTCACCAGCTCGCCGTCCAGCCGCTTCGAGACGTTCACGCCGGCCACGTCGCCGTCGACGGTGACGCTGGGGCCGCCGCTCATGCCCGAGTTGATCGGGCCGGTAAACATCAGTTGTTCGTAAAAGCTGCGCAGGATGACGCCGTTGTAGGAGCCTTCGGAAATGGCGAAGCCGAGGTCGAGCGGATTGCCCAGCGAATACAAATACTGGCCCTGGGTCAGCGCGGCGAGCTGGTCGGGCATCTTGAAAAAGCCGGTGCCGTTGCGGTTGACCCGCACCACGGCCAAGTCGTGCAGCACGTCGACGGCGAGCAGTTCGACGTTGCCGCGGCGCCCGCCGGTGTCGACCCATTCGCCGACGTAGGTGTCCGGGTCCAGCGCGAATTGCGAGACGACGTGGTAATTGGTGACGACCAGGTTGCCGGTGCCGATCAGGAAGCCCGAGCCGACCGACGATTGGGTGCGGCCGCTCTTGAGCAGCACGCGCACCTGCAGGATGTCGTTCTTGGCGGAAGAATACAGTTTTTGCGCGGCGGTGGACGGCGCCGGTAACGCCGCCGTCGTGCCGGTATCGGCCGTGGCCGTGGCCGTGGTGGTGGGCGGCGCCTCGGCCGGCGTCGGCGGCGCCGCGATGGCGGCGCCGCTCAGGCAGGCCAGCCACAGCGCGAGCTTAGGTAAATTCATGCATCTCCTGGGAAATCGTGCCGGCGCGACAAACGACTACAGCGCGCCGTCCTCGGGCGCCGGCGGGGTGGCCGGCGTCATCATATGGCCGAGCTTGCTTGCCTTGGTGTTCAGATAGTGCTGGTTGAAGGCGTTGCGGTTGACCAGCAGCGGCACCCGCTCGGCGACCTTGATGCCGAGTTTTTCCATCGCGTCGATCTTGCGCGGATTGTTCGTCATCAGGCGCAGGCTGGTGATGCCGAACTGGCCGAACATCGGCTGGCACAGCGCGTAGTTGCGGGCGTCGGCCTTGAAGCCGAGTTGCTCGTTCGCTTGCACGGTGTCGGCGCCGGCCTCCTGTAGGCGGTAGGCGCGGATCTTGTTGATCAGGCCGATGCCGCGCCCCTCCTGGCGCAGGTACAGCAGGATGCCGCGGCCCTCGGCGGCGATCTTCTTCAGCGCGCCCTCGAGCTGGGCGCCGCAGTCGCAGCGCTGCGAGAACAGCACGTCGCCGGTCAGGCATTCGGAGTGGACGCGCGCCAGCACCGGTTCGCCGTCGCCGATGTCGCCCAGCGTCATGGCCAGGTGTTCCTTGCCGGTGGCGTGTTCGACGAAGGCGTGCAGGGTGAACTGGGCCCACGGCGTCGGCAACGCGCAAGAGCTCATATAGTCCAATTCTTCTTTAACCGGGGTGTCTGCGCGCTGCATGGCTGTGCTCTTAAAAAGTAACGATAAAAGTAAAAAGGCGCGCCGATCCGACTGCATCAGATCCGGCGCGCCCTGTCATCATACCAAAACTTGGACGGGAAATAATTCGTTGTCCGCTTTTCGACTATATTCAAATAGCGCTAGCACTCCGGGCCGATGCCGGCGCAAGCAAAAACCAAGGGGCCGCTTGCCTTGGGTGCCAACGCCGGGCGCGGCCCTTTGCTGGATTACACCGGCGGCAGGTCGAACAGCAACACTTCGGCGTCGTCCGCCTGTTCCAATACGACCAGCTCGGTGTCGCTGATTTTCAGCGCGTCGCCGCCTTTCAGCGCGGCGCCGTTGACCAGCAGCGCGCCGCGGATCAGGTGCACATACGCGTTGCGGCCCGCCGCCAGGCGGTGCTGCAGGCGCTGGCCCGGCGCCGGAATGCTGGCGTACAGCGAGGCGTCCTGGTGGATCAGCACCGAGCCGTCGCGGCCGTCGCCCGACGCCACCAGGCGCAGTTGCCCCGCTTTGCTGGCCGGATCGAAATGCTTTTCCTGGTAGCTCGGCTCGATCCCGCTGACGTTGGGGGCGATCCAGATTTGCAGGAAGTGCAGGCCTTCGCTGTGCGAGTGGTTGAACTCGCTGTGGCGCACGCCCTTGCCGGCGCTCATGCGCTGCACATCGCCGTAGTGCAGCACCGAACCGCTACCCATGCTGTCCTTGTGCTCAAGCGCCCCGTCCAGCACGTAGGAAAGGATTTCCATGTCGCGGTGGCCGTGGCTGCCGAAACCCTGGGCCGGCGCGACGCGGTCTTCGTTAATCACCAGCAGCGCTCCGAAACCGACGTGCAGCGGGTCGTGGTAGTGGCCGAACGAGAAACTGTGCTGCGAGGCCAGCCAGCCGTGGTTGGCTTGGCCGCGATCTTCACTTTGACGAATTTGTAACATGGCTAACTCCATTGGTTTAAGGCTGATATGCGATAATTTCAACCGGCCCCGTTGCCGCCTTTCGCGTATCTGCGCCTCGATGAAGCACAGTGTACGCGCCGTTTCCGGAAACAAAAAACGGAAAATATACAGCCTTACTATCGAAAAAATCGAATGCTCAGACTCAGCCTGGAAGCGTTGCAAATCGTCGACGCGATCGACCGCCGCGGCTCGTTCTCGGCGGCCGGCAAGGAATTGCACCGGGTGCCGTCGACGATTTCCTACACCGTCGCCAAACTCGAGGGCGACCTGGGCGTGCAAGTATTCGAACGCAACGGTCCGCGCGTGCTGTTGACCCGCGCCGGCCAGGAGTTGTTGAAGGAGGGGCGTTACCTGTTGAAGGCGGCGCACGACCTGGAACAGCGCGTGCGCCGCGTCGCCTCGGGCTGGGAAACCGAGCTGGGCATCGGCTACGATTCGATGTTTTCGGCGCTGGCCTTCGAGTCCGACGCGCGCGCCTTTTACGCCGTGGCGCAGCAGACCCGCTTGCGCATGGTCGCCGAGGCCCTGTCGGGCACCTGGGAGGCGCTGCTTGAGCGCCGCGTCGACTTGCTGGTGGGCGCGCCCGGCGACGGCCCGGCCGGCGGCGGTTACGTGGCCCAGCCGCTGGGCACGCTGTCCTTCGTCTTTGCCGTCGCGCCCGGCCATCCGCTGGCGCGCGAGCCGGCGCCGCTGGGGCGCGGCCAGTTGCAGCACCACCGCGCCGTGGTGGTGGCCGACACCGCCCGCCAGCTGGCGCCGCGCACCGTCGGCTTGCCGCTGGGCCAGGACGCGCTGACCGTGCCCAGCATGCACAGCAAGTACGACTACCAGGTCGCCGGGCTCGGCTTCGGCTTCCTGCCGGAGCCGTGCGCGCGCGCCGCCATCGCCCGCGGCCTGCTGGTGGAGAAGCAGGTGGAGGAGCCGAAGCCGGCCGAAACCTTCTATCTGGCCTGGCGCGCCGGCGAGGGCGGCGCCGCGCTGCACTGGTGGCGCGAGCGCATGCGCGAGCCGGGCCTGTTCCAGCGCCTGCTCGCGCATTTGCCGGGCCGGGCCGGTTGAGGCGGCCGCGGCGCCGGCCAAACGTTACAATGCGCCAGACATTACCCTCGCCGCCATCCGGCGCCGCCACCACCTCTACCACGGGATTCCCATGAGCCGCAGCATCCTCGACGAAACGCATTTACATCCAGCCATCCGCGCCAGGGTCAGCGCCAGCCACGCCGATATCGTCGCCGAGGTCAAGGCCGCCGTCGCCGCCCATCCGGTGGTACTGGTCGGCATGGCGCAAAATCCCTTCCCGCGCAAGGCCCGCAAGATCCTCGACACGCTCGGCACGCCCTACCACTACCTGGAATACGGCAGCTACCTGAGCCAGTGGCGCCGCCGCACCGCGCTGAAAATGTGGAGCGGCTGGCCGACGCTGCCGATGGTGTTCGTGCACGGCGTGCTGATCGGCGGCGCCAGTGAGCTGAAAAGCCTGCTCGACAGCGGCGAGTTGGCACAGTTGCTGGCCCGAAAGATCAACGTGCGCTAGGCATGGCCGCCATGGCCGGGCTTCATTGATCCGCCGCAAAGGACGGTGACAATGCGCGTATATTGGCGGCCTAGGCTGGTGCTATTCTGAAACAAGTTGCTGCGATTTTCAGCTGTTCAGGAGGGGATGCCATGCGCCGTTGCGCACGCCGGCCGACAGTGTGAGCGTCCAGATTGCCAACTGGGGGCGGGCGCGCTACGGGACTGCCCCACATCGCCGGTACCGGATTTTCCGCGGCAGCATGGAGGCTGTATGAGCACACCCGGCACGCATCCCCGCATTCTCATCGTCGACGACGAGGCGGCGCATATGCGGGCGCTGTGCGACACGCTGGGCGCGCACCATTATGAAACCACCGGCCTAGTCACCGCCGAGGCCGCCCTGACGCTGTTGCGCAGCGAACCCTTCGACTTGCTGCTGACCGACCTGATGCTGCCCGGCATCGACGGCATCGCCCTGGTGCAGGAGGCGCGCAAGCTCGACGCCGACCTGACCTGCATCATCATGACCGGCGAGGGCAGCATCGCCTCGGCGGTGCTGGCGATGAAAATCGGCGCGCTCGACTACATCGTCAAGCCGTTCAAGGTAGCGGCGCTACTGCCGATCCTGGCGCGGGCGCAGGAGGCGCGCCTGCTGCGCATCAAGAACGCGATGCTGGAACAGCGCGCGCGCGAGCACGCCGTCGAACTCGACGCGATGAACAAGGAACTCGAACTGGCCAAGCTGGAGGCCGAACGCGCCAACGTCGCCAAGTCGGTGTTCCTGTCGAACATGAGCCACGAGCTGCGCACCCCGCTCAACGCCATCCTCGGCTTCGCCCAGGTGCTGACGTCGGAGGTGCTGCCGTCGACGCCGCAGGAAAAGAAAAAATTCGCCTGGCACATCGTCGACGCCGGGCGCCACCTGCTGACGCTGATCAACGAGGTGCTCGACCTGGCCAAGGTCGAGGCCGGCGCGCTGTCGCTCTCGCTCGAGCCGGTCGCGCTGGCCGAGGTCCTGCTCGACTGCCAGGCCATGATCGCGCCGCTGGCGCAGCAGCGCGGCATCACGCTGGCGTTCCCGCCGCAGGCCGCGCTGTACGTGCTGGCCGACCGCACCCGGCTCAAGCAGGTGCTGGTCAACCTGCTCTCGAACGGCATCAAGTATAACCGCGAACACGGCTCGGTGACCCTGGAGTGCCAGCCGGCGCGGCCCGGGCGGGTGCGCATCTGCGTGCGCGACACCGGCGCCGGCCTGAGCCAGGAGCAGCTCGACGCCGTGTTCCAGTCCTTCAACCGGCTCGGCCGCGAAGGCTCGAACGAGGAGGGCACCGGCCTCGGGCTGGCGCTGTCGAAGCGCCTGGCGGAGGCGATGCAGGCCGAGATCGGCGTCACCAGCACGGTCGGCGTCGGCAGCACCTTCTGGGTCGAGTTGGCGCTGCGCGGGGTCGGCCCGGCGCCGGCCGCGGCGGCGGCGGCGCCCGGGCCGGAGGCCGCCCGGGCGGGGCCGCCGCAGCACGCCGCCCGGTCGCGCCGCAGCCTGCTCTACGTCGAGGACAACCCGATGAACGTGCAACTGGTGCGCGAATTGCTGCGCCTGCGCGCCGACCTCGACCTGCTGACGGCCACCGACGGCCAGCGCGGCATCGAACTGGCGCGCCTGCACGCGCCGCAACTGATCCTGATGGACCTCGACCTGCCCGGCATGGACGGGGTGGAAACGCTGCGCCAGTTGCGCAGCGACCCCAACACCGCGCATATCCCGGTCATCGCGCTGACCGCCAGCGCGATGCGCAGCGACGTGCGGCGCGGCATGGCGGCCGGCTTCTTCGGCTACATCAGCAAACCGATCGACGTCGCCGGCTTCGGCGAGGCGATCGACGGCGCGTTGCGGCTGGGCGCCGAGCCGCAGCGCGCGTAGCGGCGCGCGGCACATTTTCAAACAGTTCTTTCCTTCCGACGGGCAGTTTTTTTGAAAGGTGGCTGACATGCACAACGTAACCGGCAGCAACGATGCACAAATAGACCGCTGGCAAAAAGGCCGGCAGAAGCTGTTCAAGGAAGTGCCCGAGGGCGGCAAGTCGATCCGCTACCTCGACAAGGAGTTCCTGGTCTTCCCGAACACCTTCTGGCCGTTTACCGACAGCCAGCCGCTGGTGCAGAACTTCCGCATCCGCCGTGGCGACAGCGTGCTCGACGTCGGCACCGGCTCGGGCGTGATCGCCGTGTTCGCCTGCTACCAGGGCGCCGGGCGGGTGCTGGCCGTCGACGTCAACCCGGCGGCGATCCAGAGCGCCAGCTACAACGCCCGCCAGCACGGTTTCGGCGCCGTCATGGAAGTGCGCCGCTCCAACCTGTTCGAGGGCGTCGGCGACGAGCAGTTCGACGTCATCACCGCCAACCTGCCGTTTCGCGACAAGCCGGCGCACGACGTCGTCGCCCAGTCGCAGTGGGACACCGACTTCCAGACCAACACGCTGTTCTTCCAGGACGTCGGGCGCTACCTGAAGCCGGACGGGCGCATCTACTTCGCCCACGCCAACTTCGGCTCGGTCGAGACGGTGCGCAAGCTGGCCAAGGCGGCCGGCTTCACGGTGCGGGCGATGGCGACGGCCTCGGCCGACAAGGCAGGCACCAAGACTTTCTACGCCTTCGTCATGAAGCGGGCGCGCGCGACGGCAGCCGCATGAGCGAACTGATAGACGCGGTCAACCGCTTGCGCGGCGTGCGCCGCTCGCCGCTGGCGCCGCTGGTGCGCACCGTCGTCGTCATCCTGGGCAATTCGCGCTCCGGTTCCAGCCTGCTCAAGGAGGTGCTCGCCGGCCATCCCGACATCGCCTCGCTGGACGGCGAGATCGAACCGCTGCTGGCGCTGACCGGCAACGGCTTCGGCTACAACGCCGACAGCGACGCGCTGGACGCGCTGGCCAACCCGGCCGCGGTGGCCGACAACATCTTCGACGAGTTGGGCGTGCCGCAGCCGCACGCCGCGCCGGCGGCGGCGCTGCAGCGGCGCTGGGTCAACCGCTGCCTGCTGCAATTCCCGGCGCTGTTCGCCGAGCCGGCCGGCCACCGGCGGCTGACGGCGGCGATCGGGCGGGCGCTGGCCGACGCCGCCGCGGACGGCGTCGGCGACGAGCAGCGCTTGCAGCGCAGCGTGCTGGCGGAGGTGTACCGCGACGCGCCGTGGCGCCTGAACTACTACGACGACGGCGGCGCCGGCGGCGGCGGCCCGTGCTTCGACGAGGCGGCGAAAATCGAGGAGCCGCCCTTCGTCGTGCCGCGCCACCAGCAGCGCCCGTTCACGGCGCACGACGCGCAAAACAAGATCGTGCTGTTCAAGGCGCCGTCGGACGTCTACCGCATCGGCATCTACCAGCAACTGTTCCCGCACGCGCGCGTCCACTACCTGCACCTGAGCCGCGGCTACGCCCAGTCGGTCAACGGCCTGATGGACGGCTGGCTCTCGCCGGTCGGCTTTTTCTCGCACGACCTGCGCCGGGTCGGCCAGCGCCTGGCCATCGGCGGCTATTCCGAACTGACGCCGTTCGGCCGGCGCTGGTGGAAGTTCGACCTGCCGCCGAACTGGCGCGAATTCACCGAGGCGACGCTGGAGCAGGTCTGCCTGAACCAGTGGTTGTCGGCGCACCGCGCGGTGCTGGCCAGCGGCGTGGCGGCGCTGCGCATCTCGTTCGAGCAATTCCTGGCCTCGCCGGGGGCGCAGCTGAACCGCATCACCGACCACCTGGGCGCGCGGCCGATGGCGCCGCCGCCGGCGCTGCGGGTGATGATGGCGACCGACGCGCCGCGGCCGATGCGCTGGAAAAAGCGCCAGCAACTGATGCTGGAACTGGGCGAGCGGCGCGACGTGCGGGCGATGATGGCCACGCTCGGCTACGCGATGAAGCCGGAGGGCTGGCGATGAACCGCCACCTGATCGTGCCCTTCCTGATGGGCCAGTGGCGCGCCGGCCTGTGCCGCGTCGCCGACCTCGACGGCCACGACTGGGACGTCATCGCCGACCCGGATTTGCGGCAGACGCATATCGCCGACGCCAATGAAAAAATGCGCAGGATGGGCCTGATCTACGCCCGCCTGGCCGAGGCCGTCAAACAGCGCGTGCGGGCCGGGTTGGTGCCGGTGTGCATCGCCGGCGACTGCATGTCGACCTCGGGCGTGCTGGCCGGGCTGCAACAGGGCGGCCGCGCGCCCGAGCGCATCCTCTGGCTCGACGCCCACGGCGACTTCCACACCTGGGGCACGACCCAGACCCAGTACCTGGGCGGCATGCCGCTGGCGGTGCTGGTCGGGCGCGGCGACCGCCGCCAGGCCGGGCGCGACGCCATCGGCGCCTTCGTCGCCGCGGTCGGCGTGCAAGCCTACCCGGAGCACCGCGTCGTGCTGTCGGACGCGCGCGAGCTCGACCCCGGCGAGGCCGAGGCGGTGCGGGCCTCGGCCATCGTCACCTGCGGCATCGACGCCGTCCTCTCGCACCTGCGCCCGGACGAGAGCCTGTACCTGCACTGGGACACCGACGTCGTCGACGCCGAGGCCGACACGCCGGCGCTGAAATACCACGTCAAGCACGGCCCCAGCTGGGCCGACATGCACGCGCTGTTCCGCGCGCTGCGCGGCATGGGCATCGTCGCCGTGTCGGTCTCGGCCTGGCACGAGGAGGGCGACGCCGACAACGCGGCGGCGCTGGCCAGCCTGGCGCTGCTGCGCGAGCTCGACGGCGAGCCGGCGCGCGCCGCCGCGCCGCGGGGGGGGCGATGATGGCCGGGCCGCAACGGCACTTGCCGCGCCGCGGCGGCGGCCGCGCCGCCTGGGGCTGGGCCTTGCTGCTGGCCGTCGGCACGCTGGCGGCGCTGTACGCCTGGCTGCACCGCCCGGCCGGGCCGGCCGGCAACGGCGACGCCGAGCAGGTGGTGATCGCCACCAATATCGACTACGTCGGCAGCTGCCCGGTGGTGGCCGGGCTGGAGCGCGGCTATTTCGCCGACGAGGGCATCCTCGCCGTGCTGCAGGCGCATTCGAGCGGCAAGGCGGCGATGGAGGCGGTGTTGCAGGGCAAGGCCAACCTGGGCACGGTGGCCGACATCCCCATCATGTTCGCCGGCCTGAACGACAGTCCGGTGTCGGTTATCGCCAGTTTCTTCAAGACCGAGAAGGACCACGGCATCGTCGGCCGGCGCGACAACGGCGTCGTCACGCCGGCCAGCCTGAAGGGCAAGCGCATCGGCGTGAGCTTGAGCACCTCCGGCCATTTCACGCTGGACGCCTTCCTCAACCGCCAACTGCTGCGTTCGAACGAGGTGATCATGCGCAACTACAAGCCGGAGGAGATGGCGGCGGCGCTGGAGCAGGGCGACGTCGACGCGGTGGCCAGCTGGGAGCCGTTCCTGACGCAGATGCAGAGCCAGCTGGGCAGCAACGCCGTGGTGTTCTACGGCCAGGACGTGTACGAAAGCATCTACAACCTGGCGGCGATGCGCAACTATGTTGCCAGCCGCCCGGAAACCATCAAGAAGGTGCTGCGCGCGCTGGTGCGCGGCGCCAGCTTTTGCGCCGGGCAGCCGGAGGCGGCGCGCGCCGTGCTGGCCGCCCGCACCAAGGGCGACCAGAGCAAGTGGCAAGCCTCGTGGCCGAGCTACCGCTTCAGCGTGGTGCTCGACCAGGGCCTGATCCTGGCGCTGGAAGACCAGGCGCGCTGGGCCATCAAGAACAAGATGACGCAGCGCACCGAGGTGCCGAACTACCTCGACTACGTCTACCTCGACGGCCTCGAGGCGGTGCAGCCGTCCGCCGTGACGATCATCCATTGAGGGCGCCGTGAAAATCTCGACCCGACTCAAGCTGGCCGAACTGTTCTGCGTGATCGTGGTGGCGGTGATCGTCGCGATGCTGTGGCTGACCGGCCAGCAGATGAAGCGCGAGCTGGCCAAGAACGAGAGCGCCAGCCAGGTGCTGCAGGCGGTCACGGCGCTGCGCTACCTGTCGCTCGAGTACGCGCTGCACCACCAAAACCGCACCCGCATCCAATGGCAGCAGCGCAACGCCTCGCTGGCCAAGTCGCTGGCGGCCACGCGCGACTTCGACGGCGGCGACGAGCGCGACGTCGTCGCCGGCATGCGCCACAACCTCGAACGCGTCGACGTCCTGTTCGGCCTGCTGGTGACGAACCGCATGCACCGCGCCGGCGGCCGGGTCGGCGCCGAGGTGCTCGACGAGCTCGAAACCCGCCTGTCCGGGCAAATCACCAACAAGACCCAGGCCATGATCTCGGCGGCGCTGAGCCTGTCCGAGCGCAGCCGCGAAGGCGTGTTGCAGGCGCAGCGGCGCGCCAACCTGGTGGTGGCGACCTTCGGCGGCATCGTCATCCTGGTGGTGGCCGGCGTCATCGTCATCACGCTGCGCAGCGTCACGCGCCCGCTCGACAAGCTGCGCGAGGGCACCCTGATCGTCGGCGCCGGCAACCTCGACTTCTCGCTCGGGGTCGACACCACCGACGAGATCGGCGACCTGGCGCGGGCGTTCGACCACATGACCGAAAAGCTCAAGCGCACCACCGTCTCGCGCGACGACCTGGTGCACGCCAACGAGGTGCTGCACGGCGAGATCATCGTGCGCCAGCAGGCCGAGCAGAAGGTCCACGCCCAGCTCGGCCGCCTCAACCTGCTGCACCAGATCACCCGCTCGATCGGCGAGCGGCAAGACCTGCGCAGCATCTTCCAGGTCGTCATCCGCAGCCTGGAGGACCAGTTGCCGCTCGACTTCGGCTGCATCTGCCTGTACGAGCCGGCCAACAAGATGCTGGTGGTGACCAGCGTCGGCCTGCTCAGCGAGCAACTGGCGCGCGAATTCGCCATGAGCGAGCTGTCGCGCATCCCGATCGACGAGAACGGCCTGTCGCGCTGCGTGCGCGGCGAGCTGGTCTACGAGGCCGACATCGGCGAAGTGGCGTTCCCGTTCCCGCAGCGGCTGGCGCGCGGCGAGTTGCGCGCGCTGGTGATGGCGCCGCTGCTGGCCGAGAACACCGTGTTCGGCGTGCTGGTGGTGGCGCGGCGCGCGCCGTACAGCTTTTCCAGCGGCGAGTGCGAATTCCTGCGCCAGTTGAGCGAGCACGTCGCGCTGGCCGCCAACCAGGCCCAGTTGTACGGCGCGCTGCAGCGCGCCTACGACGACTTGCGCCAGACCCAGCAATCGGTGATGCAGCAGGAGCGCCTGGGCGCGCTCGGCCAGATGGCCAGCGGCATCGCCCACGACATCAACAACGCCATCTCGCCGGTGGCGCTGTACACCGAGTCGCTGCTCGAGACCGAGGTCAACCTCAGTCCGCACGGGCGCCACTGCCTCGAGGTGATCGAGCGGGCCATCGACGACGTCGCCGCGACGGTGGCGCGGATGCGCGAATTCTACCGCCAGCGCGAGCCCCAGCTGTCGCTCTCGCCGGTCGACGCCAACCTGCTGGTGCGGCAGGTGGTCGACCTGACGCGGGCGCGCTGGAGCGACATGCCGCAGCAGCGCGGCATCGTCATCGACCTGCGCACCGAGCTCGAGGCGGGGCTGCCGGCGATCATGGGCATCGAGGGAGAGATCCGCGAGGCGCTCACCAACCTGATCTTCAACGGCGTCGACGCCATGCCGGACGGCGGCGCGCTGACGGTGCGCACGCGCCTGGCGCCGGAGCCGGAGCTGGCGCCGGCGGGCGCGCCGGCGTTGCCGCGGGTGGTGCTGGTGGAAGTGTGCGACAGCGGCGTCGGCATGGACGAGAGCACCAAGCGGCGTTGCCTGGAACCCTTCTTCACCACCAAGGGCGAGCGCGGCACCGGCCTCGGCCTGGCGATGGTGTACGGCATGATGGAGCGCCACGGCGCCCACATCGACATCCGCAGCGCGCCGGGGCAGGGCACCGTGGTCAGCCTGCGCTTCCTGCTGCCGGCGGTCGCCGCCGAGCTGGCGCAGCCGGCCGGTTCCTACCCGATCGCCGCCAGCCTGCGCATCCTGCTGGTCGACGACGAC
The DNA here is from genome assembly GCF_000344615.1 of Janthinobacterium sp. CG3. Lineage (GTDB taxonomy): Bacteria > Pseudomonadota > Gammaproteobacteria > Burkholderiales > Burkholderiaceae_D > Janthinobacterium. The sequence continues at coordinate 384,432 of NZ_KB467824.1, forward strand.
CCGATGGTGCTCAAGGCGCTGCGCGACATCCTTGAAATCGACGGCCACGCGGTGGTCGCGGCCGACGGCGGCCAAGCCGGCATCGACACCTTCCGCGCCGCCATGGAGCAGGGCGAGCCGTTCGCGCTGGTGATCACCGACCTCGGCATGCCCTACGTCGACGGGCGCAAGGTGGCCGCGGCGATCAAGGGCATGTCGCCGCGGACGCCGCTGATCATGCTGACCGGCTGGGGCCAGCGGCTGGTGCCGGAGAGCGACAACATGGTGCAGGTCGACTGCGTGCTGAGCAAGCCGCCCAAGCTGCGCGAGTTGCGCTGCGCGCTGACGCAAATCTTCGAGGGCGCCGAGCAGGGCCCGGCGGCGTGAGGGCGGGCGCGGGCGCGCCGGCGCGCCCGCGCTACCGAACCTCGGTCCATCTCAAGCGGCGCTAGAATGTGAACACGGGGTGCGAGGGGCCGCCGGCCACGGCACCCGGTAACATTTGATGGGATACCTGATGAAGAAAACTGTTTGGATCGGCTCGCTGTTGCTGGCCGCGCTGGGCCACGCCGCGCCGGCGCAAGCGCTGGACGGCGCCGCCGGGAAGACCCTGCCGGGGCATTATTACCTGCAGGGCATGACCGAAGTCGGCTCGGAATTGCTGCTGGCCGAAGACGGCAAATTCGAGTGGATGTTAAGTTACGGCGCCGTCGATCAATCCGCCAAGGGCCGTTGGGAGGTCGACGGCGACAAGGTCGTGCTGGTAGCGACGCCGCGCCCGGACAAGATGGCGTTCCGCCTGTTTACCGAGGAGGAATTGAACATCCGCAAACCGGCCGGAAAGGGCGCGTGGGTGGCGATCGTCGGCGTGCCGCGCGTGGGGCCGGTGCAAGACATCGAAGTGATATTCGAGAGCAAGTCCGGCCAGACCAAGACGGCCGTCACCGACCGCAACGGCGACGCCATCGTCAAGATGCCGGCCAGCGAGCAATGGGCCCGCGCCGGCCTGCGGCGCGCCCAAGCCAAGGGCGAGTGGCAATGGCTGGCGATCCCGCCGGCGCGCTCGAAGGACAACATCGCCGCCATTGCCGTCAACGAGAGCGACCTGCGGGCGCCGCCGTTCGAGCGTTTGCAGTTGCGCCTGGAAAAGGGCGGCCTGGAGGTCAGCGACCCCGATTCGGGACTGCGCGGCGTGTATTCCAAGCAGTGACGCGGTGGCGGGCGGCGCGCCCGGTTCAGTGCGGGCGGCGGGCCGGCGGGCGCTGCCGCAGCGGGTCGAGCAGGTGGCGCAGGTCGTTGTGGTCCAACTCGTACATCAGGGCGATCAGCTTGCCCAGATCGCCGGAGGGGAAGCCCTCGCGCGCGAACCAGCCCAGGTAGTGGCCGGGCAGGTCGGCGATCACGCGGCCTTTGTATTTCCCGTAAGGCATCTCAAGGGTCAGCAACAAACTTAAATACTCTGGAGTCATGGTCGACATGTGCGTGGTGGGTCGGGTTGGCGAATCGCCGCAAATATAGCAGAACGGCGGCCGGCGGCGCGCCGCATTGTCGACGCTTCGGCCAACATTGTCGCATTGCGCGTGCGTTAATCCGACCTACGCGACAGCAACTGGGCGGCGCTACGGCGGGTTGACCGGCAGGTGCACGGTGAAGCAGCAGCCTTGGCCGGGCTCGCTGCGCACCTCGATGCGGCCGCCGTGTTTGTTGACGATGCCGTAGGACAGCGACAGGCCCAGGCCGGTGCCGCTGCCGACCGCCTTGGTGGTGAAGAACGGTTCGAAGATGCGTTTCATGATGTCGGCCGGGATGCCCTGGCCGGTGTCGCTGATTTCCACCCAGACCCAGTCCGCGCCGCTGCAACCGGTGCGTATCGTGATGACGCCGAATTCCTTGATCGCGTGGGCGGCGTTGACCAGCAAGTTCATGAACACCTGGTTCAGCTGCGAGGCCAGGCATTTCACCAGCGGCAGCTGGCCGTATTGCTTGACGACCTCGGCCTTGTACTTGATTTCGTTGTTGACGATGTTCAAGGTGCTGTCCAGGCCGCGGTGCAGGTCGGCCGCCAGCCAGTTCGACTCGCCGACGTGGGAGAAATCCTTGAGCGCCTGGACAATGTCCTTGACCCGCTTCAAGCCCTCCAGCGACTCCTTCATCAGCTCGGCGAAGTCGTCCTTCAGGTAGTCGAATTCGGCGGCCTGCTTGAGCTGGCCGAAGCGCGCCGCGATCTGCCGCTGGTCCGGCCCCTGCGCGATGGCCTCCCCGCAGGCGTCGATGGCCTTGAACAGCGTGTCGAAATAACCCTGCACCGCGCCCATGTTGGAGTTGACGAAGCCGATCGGGTTGTTGATTTCGTGGGCGATGCCGGCGGCCAGCTGGCCGATCGAGGCCATTTTTTCCGACTGCAGCAACTGGTCGTGGGCTTGCTGCAATTTGGCGATCAGCAATTGCTGCTCGTCGCTGACCAGTTGCAACTCGGCCTCGGTTTGCAGCCGCATCGCCACCTCCTGGCGCAGCACCAGGTTTTGCTCGCTCAACTGCTGGTGCATCGCCCGCATCGACAGGTGGGTGTTGATGCGCGCCAGCACCTCCTCGATCTGGATCGGCTTGGTGACGTAGTCGACGCCGCCGACGGCGAAGCCGTTCACCACATTGCTCGAGTCGGTCAACGCGGTCATGAAGATGACCGGGATGTCCTTGAGCTCGGCGCGCAGCTTCAATTGCCGGCAGGTTTCGAAGCCGTCCATGCCCGGCATCATCACGTCGAGCAAGATCAGGTCGGGCCGGACGAACTGCGCCCGCTCCAGCCCCTCCTCGCCGTCCTGCGCCACCACCACGCGCAAACCCTGGTCCTCCAGATAGTCGGCCAGCACGGCGACGTTGGCCGGCGTGTCGTCGATGATCAGCACGGTTGCCGGGTTCATCTGGCGTCCCTTTCCTTGGCGTGGGCGTTGACCATTTCCAGGATGGCCTTGGACTGGTAGGCCCTCGCCAGTTGCCGCAGCCGCTCGGCGAACGCCTGGTAGCGCGGGTCGAGCGCTTCGATGTGGTCGGCCTGTCGGCGAATGTCGCGCATGTTTCCTTCCTTGGCCAGTTGCACCAGTATCTCGATTTCATGGTCGGGCGGCGCGGCCAAGCCGTCGGCGCCGCCCGGCGCGGCGGGCGGCGCCTCGCTGTCCGCCTCGTAGAGCAGCGTCAGCCCCAGATAGCCGCCGATTTTTTCCAGCAACAGGTTCTGGTCGACCGGCTTGGTCATGAAGGCGTTGGCGCCGGCCAGCAGGGTGTCTTCCTCTTCCTCCTTGCTGACGCTGGCCGAAATGGCGATGATGGCCACCCGCGCCAGGCCGGGCAGGGCGCGGATGCGCCGGGTCGCCTCCAGCCCGTCCATCACCGGCATGACGATGTCCATCAAGACCACGTCGGGGGCGTTGGCGGCGGCCCGCTGCACCCCTTCCAGGCCGTTCTCGGCCAGCTCGACGTCGAAGCCCAGCGTGTCGAGCAATTCCTTGAGCATGTCGCGGTTGGCGGCGATGTCGTCGACCACCAGCACCCGTTTGCGCGCGCCCTGGTAGGCGACGACCATGCGCCGCTCGCCGGCCGGCGCCACCTCCATCGCGCTTTGGCCGACGTGGATTTCGAAGAAGAAGGCGCTGCCGGCGCCCAGTTCGCTGCGCACGCCGATGTCGCTGTCCATCAGGCGCACCAGTTGCCGGCTGATCGACAGGCCCAGCCCGGTGCCGCCGAATTTGCGCTGGGTGTCGCCGACCTGCTCGAACGGCTGGAAGATGTGGCCCAGCTGGCCCGGGTTCATGCCGACGCCGGTGTCCTCGACGTCGAAGCGCAGCCGCACCCGGTCGCCCGCCTCGCTGCCGCCCGAGGCCAGCAGCCGGACCTCGCCGGCGTCGGTGAACTTGACGGCGTTGCCCAGCAGGTTCAGCAGGATCTGGCGCAGCCGCTTTTCGTCGATCAGCACGGTGTGCGGCAGTTGCGCGTCGCCCTGGAAGACGAAGCGCAGGTGTTTTTGCTCGGCCTTGACGCGGATGATGTTGACGATGCCGGCCAGGAAGGCCGCCAGGTTGACCGGCTCGGGCACTAGCTCGAACTTGCCGGCCTCGATTTTCGCCAGGTCGAGCAGGTCGGTGATCAGCATCAGCAGGTGCTCGCCGCTTTGCTGGATGGTGTTCAGGCCGACCGCCTGGCGCTCGCTCAGGCCCTTGTCGCGCTTGAGGATCTGGGCGTAGCCGAGCACCGCGTTGAGCGGCGTGCGCAGTTCGTGCGTCATGCTGGCCAGGAAGGTGCTCTTGGCCTGGTTGGCGACGTCGGCGCGCTCCTTGGCCAGTTGCAGCTCGGCGGTGCGCTCGCGCACCAGCTCCTCCAGGTGCTCGCGGTGGCGCTGCAGTTCGCGTTCGGTCAGCGCGCGGTGCTGGATGTCGGCCTCGAGCATGCGGTTCTTGCTTTCGATTTCGGAAAACAGCGCCTGCAACGCCTGGCGCGTGTGCTCCAGGCTGCCGCCCAGGCTGCCCAGCTCGTCCTTTTGCTGCCAGACGAAGGGCGTCGACAGGTCGCGCTCGGCCAGCCGGCCCGATTCGTGCATCAGCCGCTTGATGGGTATCAGCACGCGCCGCTGCAGCAGCGTGACGATCAGCACCACGCTGAACAGCAGCTGGCCGAGCACGGTCCAGACCACGCCCCAGCGGTCGTTGGCCACTTCGCCGTCGAGCTGGCCGCTGTCCATGGTCAGGCTGATGTCGCCGATCTGCTTGCCCTCGTGCAGCACCGGCTTGTCGAGTTTGAACTGGCGGCCCTTGCGCCGCTCCGGATAATATTTCGACAGGAATTCGCGCTGTTTGCCGTCGCGCACGGTGATGGCGACGACGCGGGTGTCGCCCAGCAGCGATTCGAGCAGCGGCAGGCCGCCCTCGGGATTGATGTTCCACAGCGGTTCCTGCATGCCCAGCGAGAGGATGTCGGCGGCGCGCGCGTGGTTGCTTTCGCTGCGCAGGATCAGCGCCCGCTCGCGCTGGCCCAGCGTCAGCACGCTGCTGATCGAGACCGGGATCAGCAGCCCGATGACGACCGTGAGGACGATGGATGAGCGCAGTCTAAGGTGCATCTAATGTTGCTCCTTGCGGGTGCCGCGGCGTGGCCGCGTGATTCTGGACCGGCCCGATTACCTGGCGCCGGCGGGTTCCTTGCCTTCCAACTGCTGGAAATACGCGTTCTCGATCTTGGCGATGTCGAGCCCTTGCAGCGCGGCGTCGAACGCTTGCCGCAGCTTCAGCCCGGCCGGGGTGCGCTGGAAGCACACGTGCAGCGTCAACTGCGCCAGCGTCTGCTCGTGGAAGGCGATCCGCGCGCGCCCCTTGCGCACGTCCGGGTCGGCCAGCATCAGGTAACGCAGCACGGCCTGGTCGACGACGGCCGCGCGCACCCGCCCGGCCAGCAGTTTTTTCAGATTGAAGCTGTCGGCCGGCGAGGTATCGGTGCGCAGCTTGCCTTGTTTGACCAGCGCGTCGAACGCGTCGCCGTTCGAGTAGCCGGCCACCACGCCGATGGTCAGGCCGCTCAGCTCGGCCGCGCTGCGAAAATGCAGCGGCGCGTCCTTCAGGTAGGCCAGGCCGATGGTGCTCTGTCCCATCGGCGCGGAAAAATAGCATTGCCGGGCCCGCTCCTCGGTGTAATAGGCCGGGAAGTAGCCGGCGAAATGGCGCTCTTCGAGGCCGACCCGCATCGCCCGGCTCCACGGGAAGTACTCGATGTCGACGTGATAGTTGAACTGCGCGGCGGCGGCGGCGGCCACCGCGCCGGACAGGCCGCCGCGCTCAAGGCCCGGGCCGACGTAGGGCAGCCATTCCAGGCTGGCCAGGCGCAGCGTCGGCTGCGCCGGCGGCGCCGACCGGGCCGCGCCCGACAGGCAGCACAACACGGCGCCCAGCAGCAGGCACGGCAGCGCCGGCAGGGACGAACGCGGCGTTCGAAACACTGTCATGTTGCACTCCTGCTCACTGGCGATGGCTGGCGCCGCGTCGTCTTAGCGTCCTTTTCCGGCTAAAACTGCATGCGCGAAAAATAGTGTACCCCAGGCAAGGCTGGAAGGGAATGAAAGTACGACGATGGGGCGACAGCGGCCGCGGTTGTTGCGCGGCTGGCCTCAGCGGCCGAAGTCGCGCAGGCGCAGGCGCAGCATGTCGTAGCGCCGGTCGAGGTCGCGGTGCAGGTAGCCGTTGTCGCGCGTCATGGCGTTGTTGTCGTTGACCAGGCGGTTGAATTCGCTCAGCAGGTTCTTGCGGGCGTCGGCGCCCAGGTCGGAGCGGTCCAGCGCGGTGCGGATGTCGTGGATGCGCCGGTTGTTCGAGCGGATGTTGTCGTCGTTCGAAGACAGCTGCGAGCGCAGGTTGGCGATTTGGCTTTCCATCGCGTAAATTTCGGCGCCGCGCCGGTACTCGCCTTGGAAGTCCCGCTGCAGGTTCGGCGGGCAGGCCGCGACGTTGTCGGCGCGCCCGGCGCGGCCCTCCTGGAAGGCGCTCTCCGGTTGGCAGTAGTTCAGCAGGCCCTTGCTGCGCCCGGCGTGGTAGCGCTCGAAGTCGGTTTGCACGCCGTACTCGGCGCAGGCCTTGGCGTGCTTGTCGAGTTCGGCGCTGGGCAGGCCCTTGATGCCGTCGTAGAAGCCGATCTGCCGCCAGTCGCCGCCCAGGCACTGGTCTTTGCTCAGGCTGGCGCAACCACCCAGCGCAAGCGCGCCGGCGAGGAGGAGGGGGAGGTGGAGCAGGCGCATTGGCATCCCGGAAAGGTGGCGAAGTGGCAGGGTGGCGAAATTCTATCACGCGGGCGTGGGCGGCTTCGGCGCTGAATAGGCAACACCACCGGCGCCACCCCGCGGGCGGACGCCCAGGGTCCGGCCGCGGCCGTGGGCCCCCGGTTTGGTTTCGGCGTTGCCGGCACGCTCACTTATCCGCGCTGGGGGCGAAGCCCGGGTGTATATTGCCGGCCAACTGAACCATTGCGGACCGCGCCATGTCACCTGCTATCTTGTTTTCCTGCGTACTCGGCTATGCCGCGCTGCTGCTGGGCGTGGCGTGGCTGACCTCGCGCAACGCCACCAACCAGAGCTTCTTCATCGGCAACCGCAGCAGCAACTGGATGCTGGTCGCCTTCGGCATGGTCGGCACCACCCTCAGCGGCGTCACCTTCGTCAGCGTGCCCGGCGCGGTCGGGCGCGACGGCTTCGGCTACCTGCAACTGGTGCTCGGCTACGTGATCGGCTACGCCGTGGTGGCCGGCGTGCTGCTGCCGCTGTATTACCGGCTGCGCCTGACCTCGATCTACCACTACCTCGACCTGCGCCTGGGCCGGCGCGCCGGGCAGAGCGGCGCCGCCTTCTTCATCCTGTCGCGCACGCTGGGCGCGAGCGCGCGCCTGTACCTGGTCGTCAATATCCTGCAGGCCTGCATCCTCGACAGCCTGGGCGTGCCGTTCTGGCTCAGCAGCGCGGCGATCCTGCTGATGATCCTGCTCTACACCTACGAGGGCGGCGTCAAGACCATCGTCTGGACCGACACGCTGCAGACCGCCGCCATGCTGCTGGGACTGCTCGCCTGCGTCGTCTTCCTGCTCAACGCGATGGACCTGTCGGTGGCCGCGAGCCTGCGCCGGATGGAGGCGCGCGGCCTGACCCGCGTCGTCACCGGCGCCGTCGACAGCCCCGCGTACTTTTGGAAGCAGGTGCTCGCCGGCGTCTTCATCGTCATCGCGATGACCGGCCTGGACCAGGAGATGATGCAAAAGACCATCTCGGTGAAGACCCTGGCCGAGTCGAAGAAGAACCTGCTCAGCCTGGCCGCGATCCTGGTCGGCGTGCTGTCGCTGTTCCTGTTCCTGGGCGGCTTGCTGTACCTGTACGCGCCGCTGGTCGGCGTCGGCGCCGTCGGCGACCAGATTTTCCCGGCGGTGGTACTCGGCCACATGCCGGCGGCGCTGCAACTGGTGTTTTTCGTCGCGCTGGTCTCGGCGCTGTTCCCCAGCGCCGACGGCGCCATCACGGCGCTGACGTCGAGCTTTTGCATCGACATCCTCGGCTTGCCGCGGCGCGGCTGGACGCAGGCGCGCCAGACCAGCTGGCGCCACCGCGTGCACCTGGGCTTCGCCGCGCTGTTCCTGTTGCTGCTGATGGGATTCAAGTGGATCGGCAGCGCCAGCATGATAGGCGTGATCTTGAAGTTGGCCGGCTACACCTACGGTCCCTTGCTGGGTCTGTTCGCCTTCGGCCTGCTGACGCGCCGCAACGTCGCCGCGCCGCGGGTGGTGCCGGCCACGCTGGCCGGGCCGCTGCTGTGCGCCTTCCTTGAGCGCTATCAAGAACAGCTGTTCGGCAGCTATCGGCTGGGATTGGAATTGCTTATCATTAACGGATTGCTGGTGTTCGGCGCGCTGTTATTGATGTCGGCGCCGGAAACCGAACCGGCCACCGCCCTGTCTAATTGAACGCGCTGTGCTGTATATTCGGTCTACAGTAAATAATATGCAACTTCATCCCAGTTAACCTACCTGCCGGAGTATCGATGTCCCTGAATCCCTTCCCCCCCTTGGGCCGCGGCCTGCGGTTTGTCTGGCGCACGCTCGACGCGACGCGCCGCTTCGTGTTCAACCTGCTATTCCTGGCGATACTCGCCGGCGTGGCCTACGCGTTTTTCGGCGGCGGCCTGCAAGCGCTCGCGCCCAAGACCACGCTGGTGCTGGACCTGCAGGGCCAGTTGCTTGAACAGCACAGCGGCAGCGTGCGCGACACGTTGTGGTCGAACGTCCAGGGCGACGAGAAGAAAGCGGTGCAGCTGCGCGACGTGCTGACGGTGCTCGACGCCGCCGGCAAGGACCCGGCCATCAGCGGCGCCGTGATCGTGCTCGACGACTTGCAGGGCGGCGGCCTGGCCTCGCTGCGCGAAGTGGGCGCGGCGCTGGACCGCTTCCGCGCCACCGGCAAGCATGTCACCGCCTGGGGCTCCGGCTACAACCAGCGCCAGTACCTGGTCGCCGCCCACGCCAACGAGGTGCTGATGCATCCGATGGGCGGGGTCTTGCTGGACGGTTTCGGCCGCTACCGCAACTACTACCGCGACGCGCTCGACAAGGTCGGCGTCACCGTCAACCTGCTCAAGGTCGGCACCTATAAAAGCTTCGCCGAGCCGTACGTGTCGAACGGGCCGTCGGCCGCCGCCACCGAAGCGGAGAGCTCCCTCAACAACGCGCTGTGGAGCGCCTACACCGGCGAAGTGGAAAAGGCCCGCAAGCTGCCGCAGGGCGCGCTGATGAAGGACATCAACGATTTGCCGGCGCTGATGAGCGCCGCCGGCGGCGACATGGCCAAGGTGGCGCTGTCGGCCAAGCTGGTCGACGGTTTGAAAACCCGCGACGAGGTGCGCCGCCTGATGATGGCGCGCGGCGCCGCCGAAGCCGACGGCAAGTCCTTCCGCCAGGTCTCGTTCCACGAGTACCTGGCGCGCCAGCATCCGAAGCTGTTGGGCGACGCCGTCGGCGTGGTCGTCGCCTCCGGCGAGATCAGCGACGGCGAAGAGGGCCCCGGCGCGATCGGCGGCCTGTCCACCTCCAAATTGATCCGCCAGGCGCGCGAAGACGACAGCATCAAGGCGCTGGTGCTGCGGGTCGACTCGCCCGGCGGCAGCGCCTTCGGCTCCGAGCTGATCCGGCGCGAGCTGGAACTCACGCGCGCCGCCGGCAAGCCGGTGGTGGTGTCGATGGGCAGCGTGGCGGCGTCCGGCGGCTACTGGATCTCGATGGCGTCCGACGAGGTGATCGCCGACGCCAGCACGGTGACCGGCTCGATCGGCGTGTTCGCCATCGTGCCGACCGCCGACAAGGTGATCGACAAGCTGGGCATCCACACGGCCGGCACCACCACCACCTGGCTGGGCGACGCCAGCAATCCGCTGCGTCCGCTCGACCCGCGCTTCGCCCAGGTGATCCAGGGTAGCATCAACCACATCTACGCCGACTTCACCGGCAAGGTCGCGCAGGCGCGCAAGAGCACGCCGGAGAAAATCGACGCGGTCGCGCAGGGCCGGGTCTGGACCGGCGCGCAGGCCAAGGAGCGCGGCCTGGTCGACACCGTCGGCAGCTACGGCGACGCGCTGGCGTCGGCCGCCCGGCGCGCCAAGCTCAAGGGCGGCTACCGGGTCGCCTACATCGAGCGCGACATCTCCAAGTTCGACCGCGTGCTCGGCCTGTTCGCCGGCTCGGCGGTGCGCGCGCTGGGCCTGGACGAGCAAGTCAAGCTGGGCCTGACGGCCGGCACCGGCCTGCCGCCGGGCGCCGCGCTGGGCATCGCGCACGACCTGCGCTGGCTCTCCAACGTCGGCGTCGAGCGCAAACCGTTCGCCGCGCTGACGCACTGCCTGTGCGGCTCGCCGTGATGGTAGAGTAGCCGTTCCGATATTCACAACAAACCGGACTCGTCCGGTTTGTCGCATTTTGAAAGGCAGACAGTGACTGACAAACCAGCTGCAATACAGATCCGGGCATGCAAGGGCGGCGACGAGACGGCGCTGGCGCTGGTGGGCCAGGCGACGTTCCTGGAGGCGTTCGCCGGCATCCTCGACGGCGCCGACATCATCGCCCACTGCGCGCGCCAGCACGACGTCGGCCTGTACCGCGCCTGGCTGGCCGAGCCGGCGATGCGGCTGTGGCTGGCCGACGCCATGCCGGGCGGCGCCCCGGTCGGCTACCTGGTGCTCAGCCCGTCCACCTTGGCGGTGGCCGCGCCGCGCGCCGACGACCTTGAGATCAAGCGCGTCTACCTGCTGCACCGCTTCCACGGCCAGCGCATCGGCAAACGCCTGATGGACGCGGCGCTGGCGCACGCGCGCGAGCGGGGCGCGCGCCGGGTGCTGCTGGGCGTGTACGCGGAAAACCACGACGCGCTGGCGTTCTACCGGCGCTGCGGCTTCGAGCAGGTCGGCACGCGCACCTTCCGCGTCGGCGCCACCGACTACCACGACGCCATCCTCGGCCTGGAATGGTAGACTTCCCCGGCAACCTATCGTAGGTCCGATGAGGCACGCGTCATCCGACGCCGAGCCGCCGACGACGCCAGTCGGGTTACGCGCTGTGCGCTAACCCGACCTTCTATGGTGAATTCCAAGTCAACTGGTTTTTCGCAAATTTATCCTATCCCTTGTTTCGGTATCGGCGGGGTCAAGGGCGGGCGAAGCCCGGCGAAGCGAACCCTTGACGCCGCCGATACCGAAATATGCTGGTCCATGGCGCCATGACGCATATTGCGGCTTGGCGCCATGCCGACCTGTTTCGTTTTGGCCTTCGTTCATTGCCAGCGCTTTGCTTTCGTCGTTCGTACAGCCCAGTTCGAAGCTCTCGGTCATCATTGCGTGAGACTTCACGTCCCACCACCTTCTATCCGCTGGTTTTGCTACCCCAGCCTAATTCTGCATGCGCGTTGCGCTTAGTGACCTTGATGCGTGCAAGCCCCATCTACTAGGGTCGGTTGCCATGGGCAACCAGGTCGGGTTACGGGCCTGCCTACTCCTTGCTGCTGCGTACTGCAACGTAATGCCAACCACTGGTACTGAACGTGCCGCCTTACTCCCTTATGCCGCTCGTTTCAACTGCGCCCCTTCGGGGACGATCCCATGCTCCAGGTAGCGCCACAGGGCGACCACCAGCTTGCGCGCCACCGCGACGATGGCGATGCGCTTGCCGCGCTTGTTCTGGCCTCCCTGCGTGCGCCGGGCGAACCATTTCGTCATCACGCTGTCGGGTTGGTAGCGCAGCCAGAACCAAGACATCTCGATCAACAGCGCACGCACGCGCCGGTTGCCCTGCTTGCTGATGCCCTGGTCAACCCGGCTCTCGCCGCTGTCGTAGGGCTGCGGCACCAAACCGACGCAGGCGCCCACCTGCCTGCGGTTCTCGAATTTGCGCCAGAACAGCTCCAGCACCAACCTCGTCGCGCCCACCGGCCCCACCGCCTTCAACCGTTCCAGGTCGGCAATGCGCTGGCGCACCTCCGGCGGCAATTGCTCCGCCATCCCTTTTTCCAGCGCGGCCAGTTGTTGCTGCGCCAACTCCAAACGTTTGCACTCCTGTTCCAGCCGCTGCTGCAGCTGCGCCGACAGCGGATCGCCGTCGTAGCAACACAATTCCCGCTTGTTCAGCCGCGCCCCCACATCGCCGCCGACGCCATCCCAGCAGCCGACGGTGCGCAGCAGCTTGCGGATCCGGTCGCGGTGCTGCTGCGTTTCCTTTTGCAACTCGCCGCGGTCCCGTACCACGTGCCGCTGCGCCTCGGCCTCCACCGTCGGAACACGGATCACGTGCATCCGGTCGTACTCGCCACGCAACCAGCCCCGCAATGTCAGCACCAGCTTGATCGCGTCGAGCCGGTCGGTCTTGGCCCGCCGTTTGTGCCGCTCGACGGGAATGCTGGCAGGGTCGCAGATCACCACCTCGTAGCCCAGCTTCGAGAGGGCGCGTTCAATCCAGAAGCCATCCTGACCAGCCTCGTACAGCACGACGGTGCGTACCTCGACGGCCAGGCCCCACTTTGCCTTGAACTTCTCAATCTCCTGCACCGTTTCGTTGAGGCGCCCCGCCGCTGTCTCGCCGGAAACCGTCTGAATCGCCGGCTTCTCTCTCTTTCCGTCGTGCAAGGCAATTTTCCAGCTCTTGCTCGACAACTCTAATGCCACCGCAAAAACTTCGACTTCAGGCGTAAAATCGTTGGCGCGGGTCGGTTGCATGATTTTCTCCTAAGTTGATTCTTCGAACCTTCACTTTAGGATTAATTTGCGTCTTTTGCCGACCCGCCTTCATTCATAGTATCTACGAAAAGCGCGCTAACTGAACGACCTCGTTAAAAGTGCCGTGGACGCACAGGGCCGGCGAATAAAGCGCGTTGGCGCAAGAGCGCGCCGGCACGACACGTTCGCCGCCGGGGCTAGGAATTTTTTGACATTGACTTGATAAATATCATGTTTAGTTGTCGCGGCGCGCGATAATCAAGCATTCGCCTTGATAGATATGCAATCCCATTCATATAATTGTCGAACGCAAGAATGTGGATTCGCAACTTTCAGGTGCCCAGGATGCCCGTTTCACTCTTAGTTCCGCGATGACGACCGGGCGCATCAACGCCAGCCCGAAGCCGGTCAAACCGAGCGCGCTGAAAAGTGCCAAGGCGCCGCCGCGCCCGCTGTTCCCGATCGTCGCCATCGGCGCCTCTGCCGGCGGACTCGACCCCATCGTCGCCTTCCTCGCCAACGTGCCGCAGGACAGCGGCATCGCCTACGTCGTCATCCAGCACCTCGACCCGACCCACAAGGCGATGCTGCCGGAGCTGCTGCAGCGCGCCACCAGCCTGCCGGTGGCGCAAATCACCCACCGGATGGAGGTGCGGCCGAACCGCGTCTACGTCATCCCGCCAAACGCCGACCTGGGCATCGCCGACGGCCGCCTGCTGCTGGCCGAGCCGTCCCAGCAGCGCGGCCACCGCCTGCCGATCAACCTGTTTTTCGCCGCCCTGGCGGCCGAGCGCGGCGAACTGGCGGTCGGCGTGGTCTTTTCCGGCATGGGCGGCGACGGCACCCGCGGCCTGCAGGCGATCAAGGAACGCAACGGGCTGACGCTGGCGCAGTTCCCCGATTCGGCCAAGTTCGAGTATATGCCGGCCAGCGCCATCGGCGCCGAGGTCGTCGACCTGATCGACATGCCGGAGAAAATGCCGGAAAAGATCATCTCCTACCTGTTCCGCAGCTTCCTGAACCTGCCCGGCGACGAGCACCGCGGCAAGAACGCGCTGCACGAGATCGTCGAGCTGCTTGGCGAGCATACCGGCAACAGCTTCACCGACTACAAGATCAACACGGTGCTGCGGCGCATCGAGCGGCGTATGAGTCTGTACCAAATCTCGTCGATGGAGGGCTACGTGTCCTACCTGCGCGAGAACCCGGCCGAGATCGACCTGCTGTTCAAGGAAATGCTGATCGGCGTGACCAGTTTCTTCCGCGACCAGAAGGTGTGGGAATACCTGAAGGCGGTGGCGCTGCCGCAGCTGCTGGCGGCCCACCCCGGGGGGCGCGCGTTCAAGGCCTGGATACCGGCCTGCTCGACCGGCGAGGAAGCCTATTCGCTGGCGATGGTGTTCAACGAGGTGGTGGCCAACGTCAACCCGACGGCGAAATACTCGCTGCAGATCTTCGCCACCGACCTGTCGGGCGACGCCATCGACCGCGCCCGCCTGGGCCGCTTCGCGCCGGCCATCGCCAACGACGTCTCGGCCGAGAGGCTGAAGCATTTTTTCGTGGCGGAAAAGGACGGCTACCACGTCAAGAAGGAGATCCGCAACATGATCATCTTCGCCCAGCAGAACATCATTTCGGACCCGCCGTTTACCAAGCTCGACATCCTGTGCTGCCGCAACCTGCTGATCTACCTGAACGCCAAGCTGCAGCAGCGCCTGATTCCGCTGTTCCACTACGCGCTCAAGCGCGACGGCTTGCTGCTGCTGGGCAGCGCCGACACGCCGGGCCATTTTACCGACCTGTTTTCGCCGCTGACGACGACGACCCGGCTGTACCGCCGCCTCGACAACCTGGCGCGCCAGCGCCTGCCGACGTATTTTCCGACCAAACTGTCGGCCGCGTCCCCCCCCCACACCCTCGAGAGAAGTGAGCATGCCCGGAAAGATTCAATCCCACGTGGAGCAGTTGCTGCTTCAAAACTATTCGCCGGCGGCGGCCCTGCTCAACCCGGACGGCGACATCCTCTACATCAACGGTCGCACCGGCGCCTTCCTCGAACCGGCCGCCGGCAAGGCCAACTGGAACATCCACGCGATGGCGCGCGAGGGCCTGCGCTACGAGCTGGCCGGCCTGATCAAGCAGGCGCTGGGCAGCGAGGGCGTGGTCCGCCTGAAGGGGCTGGTGGTCAAGGACCACCTCGGCCTGGCCCAGGGCGTCGACCTGAGCGCCGAGGCTTTGAGCCAGCCCGAGTCGCGGCACGGCATGGTGTTCCTAACCTTCGCCAGCGCGCCGCTGCTGCCCGCGGCCAAGCGCGGCCGCTCGCCCAACCCCAAGGTGCTCGAACTGGAGCAGCAACTGTTGCAGGCCCGGACCGAGATCCAGGCGGTGCGCGACGAAATGCAAACCTCGCGCGAGGAATTGAAATCGGCCAACGAGGAGTTGCAATCGACCAACGAGGAGTTGACCACGTCGAAGGAGGAGATGCAGTCGCTCAACGAGGAACTGTACACCGTCAACGCCGAGCTGCATTCGAAGGTCGACGACCTGTCGCTGGTCAACAGCGACATGAAGAACCTGCTCAACAGCACCGACATCGCCACCATCTTCCTCGATAGCGGCCTGCGCATCCGCCGCTTCACGGCGCCGGCCACGCAAATCTACAAGCTGATCGCCACCGACCCGCGGCGCCCGCTCAGCGACATCGTCAACGACCTCGACTACCCGGACCTGGAAACCGACGCCCAGGAGGTGATCCGCTCGCTGGTGTTTTCCGAGCGCCAGGTGCCGACCAAGACCGGGCGCTGGTACAACGTGCGCATCATGCCTTACCGTACCATCGACAACGTCATCGACGGCGTCGTCGTCACCTTCATCAACATCACCGAGTCCAAGCTGCTCGAAGCGCAGTTGCGCCTAATACTGAGCCAAGGCAAGGCCACGCTCGAGAGCGTGAAGTGAACCGCTCCGCCGGCGGTCCGGCCGAGGCGGCGCTGATGCGCGCGCAAGCCGAGCAGCCCGCCGCCGGCGCCGGCCCCGGCCCGCACGGCGAGATGCACAGGCAGTTGCACGCGCTGCGCGTGAGCCAGATCGAGCTGGAGATGCAGAGCGCCGCGCTGGCCGAACTGCAGTTGATCAAGGACGAGTTCGAGGTCGGCCTGAACCACTACGCCGAACTCTACGAGCTGGCCCCGGCCAGTTATTTCTCGATCGAACGCGGCGGCCGCATCTCGCGCGCCAACGTCGCCGCCGCGGCGCTGCTGCGCAGCCCGCGCTCCGAGCTGTTGGGCCGACAATTCGAGCAGTTCATCGCCCCCGAGGGCCAGCGCCGCTTCCGCGACTTCATCGACGCGGTCTTCGACAGCGGCGCGCGGCAGGTGCTGGAGGTGGCGCTGTTCCGCGGCGCCGGCGCCGCGCCGGTGGACCGCGTGCGCATCGAGGCCAACGTCGACCCGGCCTCGCAAGCGTGCCGCATGATCGTCACCGACCTGGGCGGCCCGGGCGCGCGCGAGATGGCGCTGCGGCGCGCCTTCGTCGTGCTCGACGCCATCAAGGAGGGCGTGCTGATCGCCGACGCGACCAGGCGCATCATCTCGGTCAACCCGGCCTTCACCGCCATCACCGGCTACCAGGCCGAGGAGGCGATCGGCCGCAACCCCGCCTTCCTGGCGTTCGGCCTGCAGGCGCCGGCGTTATTCGAGGGCATGTGGGACAGCCTGGGCCGCGATGGCGGCTGGCAGGGCGAGGTAGTCAGCCGCAAGAAGGACGGCAGCCGCTTCGTCCAGTCGTTGTCGCTGACGCAGATGCACCCCCCCGAGGGCGGCGCCGACTATTTCGTCGGCGTGTTCTCCGACATCACCGAGCGCAAGCTGGCCGAGACCGCGCTGCGCCAATTGCACCAGGAGTTGGATCAGCGCGTGGTCGAGCGCACCGGCGAACTGGTGCGCACCAACCAACTTCTGCTGCAGGAAGTCGGCGAGCGCCAGCGCGCCGAGGTGGCGCTGCGCGACGCCGAGCATTTTTTCCACGCCACCATCGACTCGCTGACCGACCGCGTGCTGGTGCTCGATTGCGACGGCCGCGTCATCCACGCCAACCAGTCCTGCCTGGCCTTCGCCGGCCACCGCGGCGTCGGCGAGCGCTACCTGGCGCACTGCGAAAGCGACCCGCGCTGGCTACGCGGCGCCGGCGCCGAGCTGTCGGCCGGCATCCGCGGCGTCATCGGTGGCGCGCGCGCCGCCTTCGCGCTGGAATACGAGTTCCGCAGCGGCGGCGCGGCGCGCTGGTTCCAGGTCAAGGTCAGCCGCTTCCTGTCGGCGGGGCCGCTGCGGGTGGTGGTGGCGCACACCGACATCAGCGAGCGCAAGGCGATGGAGGGCGCGCTGCGCCAGTCGCACGCGCAACTGCGCCAACTGGCGGAGCACCTGGAAACGGCCAAGGAGGACGAGCGCCAGCGCATCTCGCGCGACATCCACGACGAACTGGGGCAAAACCTGCTGGCGCTGCGCATCGACATCTCGATGCTCAGCGCGCGCACCGGCCAGGCGCATCCGCGCCTGCACGGCAAGGTCGGCGCGGTGCTGGCCAACGTCGACACCACCATCAAGAGCGTGCGCGGGATCATGAACGCGCTGCGCCCGCTGGTGCTCGACCTGGGCCTGCAGGCGGCGATGGAGTGGCAGATCGGCGACTTCAAGAAGCGCAGCGGCATCGACTGCCGGCTGCTGGTGCGCGACGAGGCGATCTTCGGCGCGCTCGGCGGCGACATTGAAATCGTCCTGTTCCGCATCGTCCAGGAGGCCCTCAGCAACGTGCTGCGCCACGCCGCCGCGCGCCGCGCCGAGATCGAACTGGCCGCCGCCGAAGGCGAACTGACGCTGCTGATCCGCGACGACGGCGTCGGCATCGCGCCGGCGCAGCGCCGCAAGGCCCAGTGCTTCGGCCTGATCGGCATCGCCGAGCGGGTCGCCGCGCTGGGCGGCCAGTTCCAGATCGGCGCCTACAGCAAGGGCGCCGGTTGCCAGCTGACCATGCGCATGCCGCTGCCCGAGCGCGCCGGCCCCGGCGCCGCCCCGGCAGAAAAGCGCTTCCAGGCCTAAGCAACAGGGATATACTGCGCTGGCTTTTTTACAAATAGGGGATATCTTGTTAAAAACAATCGTACTACCCGTCGCCTTGATCGGCGTCTTCGCCGGCGCACATGCCGACGAGGGACAGTGGCAACCACACCAATTGCCGCAACTGACATCCGAACTGAAACGCATCGGCATCGCCATACCGGCGGCAAAACTGGCCGACCTGGCCCAGCACCCGATGAGCGCGATCGTCTCGCTGGGCGGCTGCTCGGCCTCGTTCGTCTCCGACGCCGGCCTGGTGGTGACCAACCACCATTGCGCCTACGGCGCGGTGCAGCGCAACTCGACGCCGGCGCACAATTACATCGCCGACGGCTTCCTGGCCAAGAACCGCGCCGCGGAACTGCCGGGCGGCCCCAACACGCTGGTGTACGTCACCGACAAGCTGGAAAACGTCAGC
The DNA here is from genome assembly GCF_000344615.1 of Janthinobacterium sp. CG3. Taxonomy (GTDB): domain Bacteria; phylum Pseudomonadota; class Gammaproteobacteria; order Burkholderiales; family Burkholderiaceae_D; genus Janthinobacterium. Next base: position 402,707 of record NZ_KB467824.1, read on the forward strand.
GCGCGCGTGCTGCGGGGCCTGGACGCCGGCATGAGCGGACGCGCCCGCCACGAGGAAGTCGAAAGCCGCGTCAAGGCCCTGATCGCCGAATGCGAAACCGACAAGATGTACCGCTGCTCGGTGCCCAGCTTCCACCGCGGCATGGAGTACTACCGCATCCGCCAGATGCTGATCCGCGACGTGCGGCTGGTGTACGCGCCGTCCGACAAGATCGGCAACTTCGGCGGCGACGTCGACAACTACGAATGGCCGCGCCACACCGGCGACTACGCCTTCCTGCGCGCCTACGTCGGCAAGGACGGCCGCCCGGCCGAGCCGTCGCCCGACAACGTGCCCTACCATTCGAAGCACTTCCTGGTGGTGTCGGCCGAGGGCCTGGCAAACGGCGACCCTATCCTGCTGGCCGGCTACCCGGGGCGCACCAGCCGCTACAAGCTGCCGGCTGAAATCCGCGCCGCGCGCGACGTCGGCTTCCCGGCCAAGGTGGCCGAGCTGCGCGCCGACCTCGACACCATCGCCGCCGCCAGCGCCGGCGACGCCGCGCTCGACGTGCGCTACGCCAGCGTCGTCAAAAGCCTCCACAACGGGCTGAAGAAAACCCAGGGCTTGCTGGACGGTTTTGCCCGCAAGGACATCGCCGCCGTCAAGGACGGCCAGGACGCCGCATTGCGCGCCTGGCTGGCGGGGCACCCGCGGGCGGGCGTGTCGCCGACGCTGCTGGCCGACCTGGACGCGGTGATCGCCGCCGACATGGCGCTGGGCGACGAGGAATTCGCCTGGTCGGTGGCCACCAACAGCGACTTGCTGAAAAGCGCGCGCACCGTGTACCGGCTGGCGCTGGAGCGCGAAAAAGCCGACGCCCAGCGCGAGTCGGGCTACCAGCAGCGCGACCTGAGCTTCATCAAGGCGCGCCTGGCGCGGCTGGAGCAATCCTACGCCACCCCGGTCGACCAGGCCCGCTTCGCCGCCGGCCTGCAACGCTACGCGGCGCTGCCGGCCAAGACCCACCCGGCCGGCCTGGACGCGCTGCTGCCGGCGCCGGACGCGGTCGCCGCGCTGTACCCGCGCACGCAACTGGGCGACACCGCCAAGCGCCTGGCCGGGGTCGAGCAGGACGCGGCCACGCTGGCCAAGTCCGACGACGCCTTCCTGCAACTGGCGGTCAAATTGCATCCGGTGGCGCTGGCGCTGGAAGAGCGGCGCAAGGAAGTCGACGGCAACCTCGAACGGGTGATCCCGCAATACATGCGGGCCGTGATCGCCTGGAAGCAATCGCAGGGCAAGCCGGTCTACCCCGACGCCAACTCGACGCTGCGCGTCACCTACGGCACGGTGGCGCCGTACTCGCCGCGCGACGGCATCAGCAAAGGCCCGTTTACGACCGTCGAAGGGATCGTCGACAAGCACACCGGCAAGGAACCGTTCATCGTGCCGGCGGCGCTGATCGAGGCCGTCAAAGCCAAGCGCTACGGCGCCTTCCTCGACCCGGCGCTGGGCACCGTGCCGGTCAACTTCCTGAGCAGCGCCGACACCACCGGCGGCAACTCCGGCTCGGCGGTGATGAACAAGCGCGGCGAACTGGTCGGCCTGAACTTCGATTCGACCTACGAATCGATCACCAAGGACTGGTACTTCGACCGCGACATCACGCGCGCGATCCACCTCGACATCCGCTACATGCTGTGGGTGATGAAAGAAGTCGACCACGCCGACGCGCTGCTGAAGGAAATGCGCATCAAATACCCGCGCAAATAAACCCGCGGTCCGGGCGATGAGGGGTGCGCTGTTGGCCGTGTCGCTGGCGCTGCTCGCCCGCCCGAAACACTAGTGCACCGCCTCGATGTAGCGCGGCGCGATCTGGGCGCAGTAGTTGGCGCAGCTCAGGCGGGCGGTGTTGGCGGCGGCGTGCACCAGCATTTCGGCGTTGCTGTGCAGGCACATCGAGACGATGATCGATGGCGGCACCGGTTGCACCGGCAGTTCGATGAATTCGCCGCTGTCGAGCAGGCCGGCGACGAACAGGCTGGGAATCGCCGCCACGCCGTAGCCGTCGCGCACCAGCTGGACGATGGCGGCCACCGACGGCGAGCAGGTGATGCGGGTTTGCTCCAGCGGAATCGCCGCCAGGTTGGCCATCTTGGCGACGATTTCCTCCAGCATGCGCTGCGGCGCCGTGCCCCGGCCGAAGGTCAGGATCGGCGTTTGCAGCAGGCGCTGCGTCAGCCCCTCCTTGCGCGTGTCGAGCAGGCCCTTCTTGGCGATCCAGTGCACCGGGTAGATCGCCAGCGCCTCCGAGACGATTTCGTTGCTGTCGATGCCCTCGACCTGGATCACCAGGTCCAGTTCGCGCGCGCGCAGGCGCCGTTCCAACACATGGCTCATATCGACCGCCAGGTCGATTTCCAGCTCGGGATAATTGGCGTTGAGTTCGCGCATGTATTGCGCCAGCCAGCTGTGCACCACCGACTCGATCACGCCCAGGCGCAGCCGGCCGCGCACCGCGCTTTCCTTGCGCGCCGCGCTTTGCAGGCGGCGCGTGGCGTCGACCACCGCCTTGGCGTGGCCGAGCAGGTATTCGGCGTGCGCGGTCAGGCGGAATTCCTTCGAGGCGCGGTCGATCAGCTCGGTCTGCAACTCCTCTTCCAGGCTTTTGATGCGCAGCGAGATGGCGGCCGGCGTCGCGTGCAGCGCGCGGGCGGTGGCGCGAAAGCTGCGCAGCTGGGCCAGCATCACAAAGGTGTCGATGAAGCGGGTATTCATGGCGCTCCAGGGCGGGGGCGGGGTGGATTTGACGGTCAAGAATACCTTAACCTTGCCCCTGCGGATAGCCGTGGCAGGTAAGTAAAACTTACCTGCCACAGCAATAATTACTAGTTGGCCTAGTCGTTTGATCAAGTCTATGCTTGACTCATTGCTTTCCCCGAGACCAACGAGACCACACCATGACACCACTTGAATTGCGGCGCGCCGTGCGCAGCGGCCACTTCCGCGTTCCAACCGCGGGCTATTGCGGCGCCTTTGCGCAGGCCAACCTGGTGATATTGCCGAAGGCCCACGCCGATGATTTCCTGCGCTTTTGCCAGCGCAATCCGAAGGCCTGCCCGCTGCTGGCGGTGGGCGAGCCGGGGCAGTGGAACCTGCCGGCGCTGGGCCGCGACCTCGACGTGCGCCGCGACGTGCCCGCTTATTACGTCTACCGCGACGGCGCGCTGGCGGCCGAGGCCGAGACGCTGGCCGAGCTGTGGCGCGACGACATGGTGGCCTTCGCCATCGGCTGCTCGTTCTCGTTCGAGCAGATGCTGATGCAGGCCGGCATCGCGCTGCGCCACGTCGAGCAACGCAAGAACGTGGCGATGTACCGCACTAATATTGCGAACCAGGCGGCCGGGCCGTTCGCCGGCAACATGGTGGTGTCGATGCGGCCGATGAAGGCGCGCGACGCCATCCGCGCGGTGCAGATCACCAGCCGCTTTCCGGCCATCCACGGCGCGCCGGTACACCTTGGCGATCCGGCCGAAATCGGTATCGTGGATGTGGGCCGGCCCGATTTCGGCGACGCCGTCGACATCCTGCCGGGCGAGTTGCCGGTGTTCTGGGCCTGCGGCGTCACGCCGCAGGAGGCGATCCGCGGCGCCGGCCTGGCGCTGGTGCTGACGCATAAACCGGGCTACATGCTGGTGACGGATATTACCAACGCGTCGTTGGCGGCTTTTTAAAAAGACTACGGGCGTGAACCTGGGGTCAGACGGGGACACCGTGTCCCCGAGGGTCTGCCGCCCATGCTCCGAGCCTCTGGCTGGGTTTGCGGTCCCGGGCATTCGATTTACTACAACATAACTACAACAAGAGGAGATTCACATGAACACTGAAGTGATGCCAGCCGAGGCCAAGGGCGGCTATTTTTCCTGGTTCCACGAGCTGACGGGCAAGGAGCGCCGCACCTTCTGGAGCTGCAAGGTCGGCTACGCGCTCGACGCCATGGACACCCAGTTCCTCAGCTTCGTGATCCCGACGCTGATCGCCACCTGGGGCTTGAGCAAGGGCGACGCCGGCCTGATCGGCACCGTCACGCTGCTGACGTCGGCGCTCGGCGGCTGGATCGCCGGCGTCATGTCGGACCGCATCGGCCGCGTCCGCACGCTGCAAATCACCATCCTGTGGTTCGCCGTCTTTACCGTGTTGTGCGGCCTGGCGCAGAACTTCGGCCAGTTGCTGCTGGCGCGCGGCCTGATGGGCTTTGGCATGGGCGGCGAGTGGACCGCCGGCGCCATCCTGATCGCCGAGGTGATCCGCGCCAAAGACCGCGGCAAGGCGGTCGGCATGGTGCAGGCCGGCTGGGCCATCGGCTGGGGCGCCTCGGCGCTGCTGTACGCGCTGATGTTCTCGCTGCTGCCGCCCGAGCTGGCGTGGCGCTCGCTGTTCCTGCTGGGCATCCTGCCGGCCGTGTTCGTGATCTTCATCCGCCGCTTCGTCGAGGAACCGGAAGTGTTCGTGGCGCAGCAGAAAATACAGCGGGACGGCGCCGAGCGCGCCAAGTTCACCGACATCTTCTCGCCGGCCATGCTCAGCACCACGCTGCGCGCCGTCCTGCTGACCACCGGCGCCCAGGGCGGCTACTACGCCATCACCACCTGGCTGCCGACCTTCCTGAAAACCGAACGCCACTTGACCGTGCTCGGCACCGGCGGCTACCTGGCCATGGTCATCCTCGGCTCGTATGTCGGCTACATCGTCAGCGCCTTCCTGACCGACAAGCTGGGCCGCAAGAAGAACTTCATCCTGTTCGCCGTCGGCTCGCTGTGCATCGCCCTGGCCTACACCCGCCTGCCGGTGACGGACTCGGTGATGCTGTTCCTCGGCTTCCCGTTGGGCTTTTTCGTCTCTGGCGTGTTCAGCGGCATGGGCGCCTTCCTCAGCGAACTGTTTCCGACCCGCATCCGCGGCTCCGGGCAGGGCTTTTGCTACAACATGGGCCGCGCCGTCGGCTCGCTGTTCCCGCTGTTGATCGGCATGAGCAGCAAGCACATGCCGCTGGGCGAGGCCATCGGCCTGTTCGCCGCCGCCGCGTACGGGGTGATGGTGTTGGCCGCGCTGACGCTGCCGGAAACCCGCGGCAAGCAACTCGAATCCTGACCACCTATCCATAAAAGAGACACGCCATGAAAAACCACAACTCCCCCGCTCCGCTGCGCTGGCAATTCTGGGTCGACCGCGGCGGCACCTTCACCGACATCGTCGCGCGCCGTCCGGACGGCAAGCTGGTCACGCACAAGCTGCTGTCGGAGTACCCCGAGCGCTACGACGACGCGGTAGTGCAGGGCATGCGCGACATGCTCGGCCTGCAAGCCGGCGAGGCGCTGCCGGTCGAGAGGATCGAGGTGGTCAAAATGGGTACCACGGTGGCCACCAACGCCCTGCTCGAACGCAAGGGCGCGCGCACCGCGCTGGCGATCACCCGCGGTTTCGCCGACCAGCTGCGCATCGGCTACCAGGACCGGCCCGACATCTTCGCCATGAAGATCGAGCTGCCCGACCTGATCTACGAGGAGGTGCTGGAAGTCGACGAGCGCATCGGCGCGCGCGGCGAAGTGCTGCGCGCGCCCGACGAGGCGCTGCTGTTGGAACAGTTCCGGCGGATCCGCGCCAGGGGCGTCGCCGCCATCGCCATCGTGCTGATGCACGCCTACCGCTACCCGCGGCACGAGTTGCGCCTGCGCGCGCTGGCCGAGCTGGCCGGTTTTACACAGATCTCGGTGAGCCACCAGGTCAGCCCGTTGATGAAGATCGTCGGGCGCGGCGACACCACCGTCGTCGACGCCTACCTGTCGCCGGTGCTGCGCGACTACGTGGCGCGGGTCTCGGCCGAAACCGGCGCGGTGCGGCTGATGTTCATGCAGTCGAACGGCGGCCTGACCGACGCCGCCCGCTTCCAGGGCAAGGACGCGATCCTGTCCGGCCCGGCCGGCGGCATCGTCGGCGCCGTCAAGAGCTGCGCCGCGGTTGGCCTGCGCCAGGTGATCGGCTTCGACATGGGCGGCACCTCGACCGACGTGGCGCATTACGACGGCGCCTACGAGCGGGTTTTCGAGACCGTGGTGGCCGGCGTGCGGGTGCGCGCGCCGATGATGCACATCCACACCGTGGCGGCCGGCGGCGGCTCCGTTTGCAGCTTCGAGCACGGCCGCTTCAAGGTCGGGCCGGAGTCGGCCGGCGCCAATCCCGGCCCGGCCAGCTACCGCAAGGGCGGCCCGCTCACCGTCACCGACTGCAACGTCATGCTCGGCCGGGTGCAGCCGGCGCACTTCCCGCACGTGTTCGGGCCGAACGGCGACCTGCCGCTGGACGGCGCCGTGGTCGAGCGCACCTTCACCGAGCTGGCCGCGCGGATCGAACGCGAGACCGGCGCCAGCATGTCGCCCAGCGCGGTCGCCGACGGTTTCCTGGCGGTGGCGGTCGACAACATGGCGCAAGCGATCAAGTCGATCTCGGTCGAGCGCGGCTACGACGTCGGCAACTACGCCATGTGCTGCTTCGGCGGCGCCGGCGGCCAGCACGCCTGCCGCGTCGCCGACGTGCTGGGCATGACACGCATCGTCATCCACCCGTTCGCCGGCGTGCTGTCGGCCTTCGGCATGGGCCTGGCGGACATCCGCGCGATGCGCGAGGCGGCCGTCGAGCAGGTGCTGTCCGAGGCCGCGCTGGCGCAGTTGCAGCCGCGGCTGGACGGCCTGGCGCGCCAGGCCCGCGCCGAACTGCTGGCGCAGCAGGTGGCGCCGGACGACATCACGCTCGAGCTGTGCGCGCGCCTGAAATACCAGGACACCGATTCGGCCTTCGTCATCGCCTGCGCCGGCCACGCGCAGATGGCCGAGGCCTTCGCCGCGCTGTACAAGGGCCGCTTCGGCTTCGCCATGGAGGGCCAGCCGCTGGTGATCGAGTCGATCTCGGCCGAGGCCATCGGCGCCGGCAACGGCGGCGACTTCGTCATCGAGGTGCCGGCCGGCGCCGCCGCAGCCGTAGCGGCGCCGGGCCAGGTGCTCAGCTACGTCGGCGGCGCCACCGTGCCGATCGCGCTGCACGTGCGCGCCGCGCTGGCGGTGGGCAGCGTGGTCGCCGGCCCGGCCATCATCCGCGAGGAAATCGCCACCATCGTGGTCGACGCCGGCTGGTCGGCGCGGGTGCTGGAGGACCGCTCGATCATGCTTGAAAGGGCGGCCGGGGCCAACGCCGGCGCCGGCCACGCGGTGACGACGGCGGCGCACCCGATCCACCTGGAGATCTTCAACAACCTGTTCATGTCGATCGCCAAGCAGATGGGCACGACGCTGGAAAACACCGCCTATTCCGTCAACATGAAGGAACGGCTGGACTTTTCCTGCGCCATCTTCGACCGCCACGGCAACCTGATCGCCAACGCGCCGCACATTCCGGTGCACCTGGGGTCGATGAGCGACAGTGTGCAGTGCGTGATCCGCCAGCACGGCGAGAGCATGTCGGCGGGCGACGCCTACGTGCTCAACGTGCCCTACAACGGCGGCACCCACCTGCCCGACATCACGGTGGTGTGCCCGATCTACGGCGCCGACCAGGGCGCGCCGCTGTTCTTCGTGGCGGCGCGCGGCCACCACGGCGACGTCGGCGGCATCACGCCCGGCTCGATGCCGCCCAACAGCACCAGCATCCTGGAGGAGGGCGTCCTGCTGGACAATATCAAGATCGTCGACAACGGCGTCTTCCTGGAAGCGCTGGTGCGCGAGTTGTTCGGCGCCGGCCCCTGGCCGAGCCGCAACATCGACCAGAACGTCGCCGACCTGATCGCCCAACTGGGCGCCTGCGAGACCGGCGCCAACGAACTGCTGCGCGCCTGCGGCCGCTACGGCGAGGACGTCGTGCTGGCCTATATGCGGCACGTGCAAGACAACGCCGAGGCGGCCGTGCGCGGCGCCATCAGCGGCCTGCGCGACGCCAGCTTCGCCTACGAGATGGACGACGGCGCCGTGATCCGCGTCAAGCTGAGCATCGACCACGCCGAGCGCAGCGCCACGGTCGACTTCAGCGGCACCAGCGAACAGCGCCCGAGCAACTTCAACGCGCCGCTGTCGGTGTGCAAGGCGGCGGTGTTGTACGTGTTCCGCACCCTGCTCGACAGCGACATCCCGATGAACGAGGGCGTGCTGAAACCGCTGAAGCTGATCATCCCCGAGGGCTCGATGCTGAACCCGCGCTACCCGGCCGCGGTGGTGGCCGGCAACGTCGAAGTGTCGCAATACGTCACCGACGCGCTGTACGGCGCGCTCGGCGTGATGGCGGCGTCGCAGGGCACGATGAACAACTTCACCTTCGGCGACGAGCGCCACCAGTACTACGAAACCATCGCCGGCGGCTCCGGCGCCGGTCCCGGTTTCGACGGCACGGCGGCGGTGCAGACGCACATGACGAACTCGCGCATGACCGACCCGGAGGTGCTGGAGTGGCGCTTTCCGGTACTGGTGGAAAGCCACGCGATCCGCCGCGGCAGCGGCGGCGCCGGGCTGCACCGGGGCGGCGACGGCGCGCTGCGGCGCATCCGCTTCCTGCAAAGCATGAGCGCCAACATCCTGGCCGGACACCGCCGCATCGCCCCGTTCGGGCTGGAGGGCGGCGCGCCGGGGGCGCTGGGACGCAACTGGATCGAACGCAGTGACGGCACGGTCGAACGCTTCGGCGCCACCCACACGGCGGCGATGGGCGCCGGCGACGTCTTCGCCATCGAAACCCCGGGAGGCGGCGGCTTCGGCGCCTGACGTCAAATAAGAAACCAAGGGCGTAGCCCCGGCCCTCTGCCTTTGGTTTGCTTTACACGTTGGCGAGCGCGCCAACGGCGCCTCGCCGCGCCGCGCCGAATCTTGCATATTCAAGCTGAATCTTGCATACTGCGCCACCGGGTTTTGCCGGTCTTGCGCTGCGCCGCGGCCGGCCGCCGGGGCGCATACCGCCAAAGTCGGCCGAGCCGATCGGACCGCGTCCGATTAACTCGACGGCATCCCACTGCCGCCATCTTCCCCCTATTCATGAACCAAGCGATCGCCCTTTTAGGTTTCGTCACCAACCCGCTGGAATTGGTCTCCTTCGTGCTGGCGCTGTGTAACGTTGCGCTCAATATTCGCCAGAGCCACTGGGCCTGGCTGTTCGCCATCGTCTCGTCGGTCACCTACGGCATGGTTTTTTTCCATTCCAGGCTGTACGGCGACATGGGTTTGCAGCTGGTCTTCATCGTCGTTTCCGCCTGGGGCTGGTATCAATGGCTGCGCGGCGCCGCCAACGGCGCGCAGCTGCCGGTGACGCGGCTGGCCGGGCGCGGCTGGGCGCTGGCCGGCGCCGGCTGGCTGCTCGGTTTCGCCGTGCTGGCCTGGTTCCTGCAAACCTATACCGACACCGACGTGCCGCGCGCCGACGGCTTCCTGACGGCCGGCAGCCTGCTCGGCCAGTTGCTGCTGTCGCGCAAAAAGCTGGAAAACTGGCATATCTGGATTGTCGTCGACGTGCTCTACGTCGGCCTGTACCTGTACAAGAACCTGATGCTGACGGCGATCCTATACGCGGTGTTCGTGGTGATGGCGGCGCTCGGCCTGCGCGCTTGGAAGGGCGCGGCGGACGGCGCCGCCGCCGACGCAATGGTGTTGAAGTGAGCCGGGCAGGCTGCGTGCGGGTGGCGATTCTGGGCGCCGAGTCGTCCGGAAAATCGACCTTCGCCGCCGCGCTGGCGGCCCGCTACGACACCGTCTGGGTGCCGGAGTACCTGCGCGAGTTCGTCGAGACGCGCGCTCGCGTGCCGCTGGAGTCGGATCAATTTTTCATCGCCAGCACCCAGGTCGCGCGCGAGCTGGCGGCCGCGCCGCGCGCCGGCGCCTTGCTGTTTTGCGACACCACGCCGTTGATGACGGCGCTCTACAGCCGCTTCTATTTCGGCGGCGTCGACCCCGGCCTGGCCGCGTTGACGGCGGCGCGGCGCTACGACGTCACGCTGGTGACGGCGCCCGACAGCCCGTGGGTCGCCGACGGCCTGCAGCGCGAGTCGGAGGGCGTGCGCCAGAGCGTACACCGGATGCTGCTCGACGAGCTGGCCGCGCGGGCGATACCCTACCTGCTGGTCGACGGCCCCCTGGCGCGGCGCCTGCTGCAAGCCGAGTCCGTACTCGGCGCGCCGGCGCCCGCTTGAGCGGTGGCGCTTGTATGTGGGGAAAGGCGGGCGCGCGACGGTGCGGCGGGGCTGCGCCGGCCGGCGTGGCCGGCGGCGGCGCGGGCGCCGCACCGGGCGCCGCTTAGTTCAAGTGAGGCGTGGGGCGGCGTGCGACGCCGCGTCCGATCAAGGAATCTGGCACACGCGGCTCGGATCGCGGATACTGCACTTCCACGACCAGCTGACGTTGGAACGCTCGCCCACTTGCACGGCGAACGACACGGCCGGCGAGGATACCGCTAGGGTGATGATATCGCCGCTGAAGACGTCGGATTGCGGCTCGTTCATGCCGTAGACCGGGCGCACCGGAGCGCCGGCACCCAAGTTAATCGAGATCTGGCTGTTGGCCAGCAGATAGCCCAGATTGTTTTGCACATATTGGCCGATCGGGAAGCTGCTGCCATCGGGTAATTGAACCACTTTGTCGGCGGGGATCAGGCGATTCAGGCCGACCAGCCAGTTGGCGTCGCGCTGGAAGAACAGCACGTCCTTGATCTTCGCCAGGCCACCCTTGACGCCATCCTGGACGGCGCTGGAGATTTTGCCTTCGGCGTTCTTGATCAGCAGGTTGCCCAGCACCGGCAGAATCCAGCTCAGGTTGGAGTCGCAATCGGTCGAGGAGCTGACGTTGGCGGTCATGCCGACCTGGTCGGCCGGCATGTTGCCGTCGGCGGTACCGTACTGGGCGTTGATGGCGATATTGCTCATCGTCGTCGTGTTGACGCAATCGTAGCTGAAGACGCCCCATTTCTTGCCCGAATAGCCGCTGCGGACCCGGTAGCTCAGTCCGGTCAACGCCAACGCGGCCACGCCGCTGCTTTGCGGGCGGATCGTGATGGCGGCGTTGCCGCTCAGGGTGCCGTCGAGGAAACGGGCGCCGTTGGCGGTGATTTGCTGCGACATCACGGCGTTCAGGCCGCTCTGCAGCGTGGCGGGCACGGCCTGCATTTCGCGGGCGACGCCGCCGAGTGGACCGTAGAGGCGTTTGTCTTCGGAATATGCCAGCGCGTTGCTGCCGTTGACGGTGAGGTTGGCCGTGTAGCTGGCGGACTCGATACGCGGGACCCAGTCGGCGTGGGCAGCCCCGGTGGCCAGGATCGAAGTGAGGAAAATAATTTTACGCATAAAACCCCTTAAATACGACAAAAAAAGCAGACGTGCACGCGACGACTGCATCGATTGGAAACGGCTACTCCCGGCTCCGTGCTGTTGACATTCAGACAGCGAATCAATGTTGTCACAGTTAAATTGTTGACGCAATATTAATTTGTATTTGATAACTCTAAATTACAACATTGCTTTGTTGTTGAGCCGCCCCTGAGGCGCCGCCGAAACGAAAAAAAACCAGCGGCGCGCCGCTGGTTTGTCCTTGCATCAGCGGCGCCGCGGCGCCGCCACGCGTCAGAAGTCGAACTGCGCCGACACCTTGAGGGTGCGGGGGGCGCCCGGGAACAGGTAGCCGCCCGATTCCTGCGTCACGTCGCGCCAGTAGAACTTGTCGAGCGCGTTGTCGACGTTGGCGCGCAGGGTTGCCGCGGTGTTGCCGATCTTGGTGGCGTAGGCGGCGCCCAGGTTGAGCACGTGGTAGGCGGGCACGAACACGGTGTTTTCCTTGGTGAAGGCTTTTTTGCCGGCGTACAGCCAGGTGCCGTTCAGCTTCAGGCCGGCCACTTGCGGCACGGCGTAGTCGGCGTACACCGACGACTTGAACGCCGGCACGTTGGTGACGCGCTTGCCGTTCATGGCGGCGATGCCGGTGCCCGACTGTTGCGTGTTCAACGCCGTTGCCGACACGCCCAAGCTCAGGTTCGGCGTCGCCTTGCCCTGCGCCGCCAGTTCCAGGCCGCGGTGTTGCGCCAAGCCGTTACGCACATACGTGCCCTTCGGATCGACAGTGGAGTCCGTATACTCCAGGCCCTTGCGGATCTGGAACAGCGCCGCCGACACCGTCAAGTCGCGCGTCAGGTCGGCTTTCACACCCACTTCGATCTGCTTCGATTTTGACGGCGCGAGGGCGGTGTCGTGGTTCGAGGTCTCGTGCGGCGCAACGCCGCCGTGTTCCATCCCCTGCGAGTAGGCGCCGTACACGGCGACGTTGTCGAGCGGGTTGTAGACCAGCGCCGCGTTCGGCAGCAGGAAGCTGTCGTCGGTCTTGACGTTGGTGTCGGACTTGGGCAGGTACTCGTCGCGCTTCACTTGCACGTAGCGCAGGCCGGCGTGCAACTTCCAGTTGCTGGCCAGCGCCAGGATGTCCTGGGCGAAGACGGCGCGCTCGTTCTCGGTGCGGCGGTCGCGCACCGGCCCGGAGCTCAGGCCGGTCGGCGCGACCAGCACCGGCCGGTAGATATTGCTGGTGCCGGCGTAGTCATAGGTGTACACGCCGGCGCGGTCGAGGCGGTGGAAGTACGAGGTGCCGGCCGTGAATTCATGGCGCAGCGCGCCGGTGCTGAACTTGCCCTGGACCAGCGCCTGGGTCGCCAGCGGCGACTTCGACTCGCCCAGGCTGCGGTAGTCGTAGACGTCGTAGTCGCCGTTGCCGCAGAAATGCTCGACATACTCGGGACCCGAGCTGCAGCCGTACGGGAAGGCGGTGTAATCGTCGCGCTTGAAGGAGTGCCGGTTGGCCGACAGCGTGGCGTGCCATTCGGGGTTGAGCTGGTAATGGAAGCGCAGGCCGATGTTGCTGCTTTGGGTCTGCACCGGCATGCTCCAGCGCTGCAGGTTCAGCATCGCATCGGCGCCGACGCCGCCCGGCAGCGCGGTATCGCTGAGTAACTGGAAGCCGGGCGCCGAAACCTGCGACTTGTCCTGGTAGTCGGCGTCGATTTGCAGCAGCGCCTGCGGCGAAATCTGCCAGTCGAAGGCGCCGGAGACGAATTTGCGGTTGCCGTCGGCGCCCTTGATGTAGGAGCGCAGGCGCTCGGCGGCGGCGTTGATGCGGTAGCCGAAGCGGCGGTCCTCGAAGCGTCCGCCGAGGTCGGCGGCGCCGTACAGCGTGCCGCGCTCGCTGGCGCCGACGGTGACCGAGCGCAGCGGCGCGGCGGTCGGGCGCTTGACGACGAAGTCGATGATGCCGCCGGGCGCGGCGACGCCGGACTGGAAGCCGGCCAGGCCCTTCAGCACCTCGATGCGCTCCTTGTTCTCCAGCGGAATCTGGGTGTCGCCGGGGATCGCCAGGCCGTCCTTGCGGTAGCTCGAACTGTTGTCGAGCGCGAAGCCGCGGATCGAGAACTGCTCGGCGTAACCGACGGCGTTGTAGGAATCGTTGACGCTGGCGTCGAACTTCATCGCGTCGCTGGTCGAGCGGATTTGCAAGTCCTGCATCTGGGCGCGCGAGACCACGCTGACCGAGGCGGGTGTCTGCAGCAGCGGCGCGTCGGAAAAGCCGGCCACCGAGGCGCGGCCGGCGGCGCCGGCGCGGTTGCCGGTGACGACCACTTCCGGCATCTCCTGCTGGGCCGACTGGGCCGAGGCGGGCGCGGCGAAAGCTTGCAGGATCGCCAGCGCGATAAGGGAAATCGATAAATTCGGTGTAGACATAATATGCTCGTGGTTCAGGTCGGCGCTGCCGACAAGCTGCTTGTTCGGCCGGGGCCAGCGCAGGAGCAATCAAAGGAGGGGACTTTGCGCTTTCCTTCGCTGGCATTATCCAGATCAGGTACGGAGGGTATCTCTCACCCGGAAACAGCGTTCCCAGGACCCCTAGCGAAGCCGAAGCTTATCACGAACGGCCCGCCGCCGCGCCCGCCGTGGGCCGAATTACAACATGTGTGCCGCTTGAGGTTTACGCGCCGGCGGTGGAGAATGCGCCTCATGCCAACTGAGGGAGTGCTGTATGTCACAAGAGGAATTGCAGGAAGCGGGCGCCGCCTTGCCGGCGCCGACGCTGGATATGCACCGCGCCATCGCCACGCTGGCCGAGGAGCTGGCCGCGCTGGATTTGTGCAACCAGCGCTTCGAGGCGTGTACCGATCCGGAGCTGCGCCGCGTGCTGGCGCAACGCGGCGACGTCTGCCGCAGGCAGGCCGCGATGCTGTTGGAATGGATGCGCCGGCGCGACAACCGGCTCGACAAGGAGCTCAAGGATGCGCTGTTCAAGGCCGGTCCGATCGTCGCCCAGTTCCAATACGAGTAGTGCGCTGCGACGCGATTTTCAATCCTGGCGTATTGTTCCGCCTAGTTGTCGAATAAGAGAGGGGTTGGAATGAAGTTGTTGCCGTACCGAGAGGGCACCTGGTTTGCCGTACCGTTGAAGGGTGGCGGCTACGCCGTCGGCGTGGTGGCCCGCATGGCGCCGTCGGGGCGCATTATCCTGGCGTATTTGTTTGGGCCGAAACGCGACGCGCTGCCGGCCCTGGCCGAGCTGGAGCGCTTGCAGCCGCACCAGGCCATCCGGCGCCTGCGCACCGGCGACCTGGGCCTGGTCAACGAGCGCTGGCCGGTGATCGGCGTGTCCGACGAGTGGGAGCGCGAGGCCTGGCCGATTCCATCGTTCATCCGCCGCGCCGACATGCTCAAGCGGGCCTGGCGCGCCACCTATTCCGACGCCGACCCCGGCAAGTTGGAACGGGAGGAGTCGGTGCCCTACGATACGCCCGGCCTGGAAAGCGATTCGCTGTACGGCTATGGCGCCACCGAGATGTTGATGAGCAAAATGCTGACCGAGTAGCCGGGCCGCCATCGGCGCGCCGGCGCGGCCCGTTCACGGGGCTCCGGCCCGGGGCCAGGCTTCGCTCAGGCCGCCAGCATGGTGATCTGGATGCGCAGGCCGCCGCCGGCGCGGTTGCTCAGATGGAGTTCGGCGCCGTGGCGCAGCAGCACGCGCTCGACGATGGCCAGGCCAAGCCCGGCGCCGTTGGCTTGGCCGCGCGCGGTGTCCATCCGCGTGAACGGTTTCAGCAATTGTTCGATCTGGCTGTCGGGCACGCCCTGGCCGTGGTCCTGCACGTCGATGACGACGCGGCGCGCCCCGTGCACGCTCTTCAGGTGGCAGCCGATGTCGACCTCGATGCGCTCGCCGTCGGCGCTGCGGCCGTAGCGCCGGGCGTTCTCGATCAGGTTGTTGATCACGCGTCTCAAGTCGGTGGCGTTGCCCATCACGTGGGCGTCCGGCGCGATCGCCGTCGTCACCGCCATGTCGGGTATGCGCATCGCCTCGCGCGCGCTGTCGGCCAGCAGCGCGCTGACGTCGACGCTGGTGAAGCTGGCCGTCTCGGTCGGCTTGGCGTAGTCGAGGAACTGGCCGATGATCGCGTCCATCTGCGCGATGTCGGACTGGATACCCTCGCGCGCCTCGTCCGACAGGCGCGCCATCTCGACTTCGAGCTGCATGCGCGCCAGCGGCGTGCGCAGGTCGTGCGAGATGCCGGCCAGGATCACCGCGCGGTCCGATTCGACCTGGCGCAGGTCGTCGACCATCTGGTTGAAGCTGCGGTTGGCCTCGATAATTTCAATCGGCCCGCTCTCGGGCAGCGGCTCGGGCGCCTTGCCGGCGGCGATCGCCCGCGCCGCCACCGTCAGGCGCGCCAGCGGCAGGTTGATGCGGTTCGAGATGACGGCCGCGCCCAGCAGCGACAGCAGCGACACCAGGCTGGCCCAGCCCAGCCACTGCACCCCGGTCAAGCCGCGGATGCGCTCGCGTTCGAGCATCAGCCAGTATTCGTCGTCGTCGATCTTGAAGCTGACCCAGAAGCCGGGGACGCTGTTGACGCGCGCCGAGAAGCGCGTATCGTTGCCCAGCTTGTCCTTGACCATCGCGACGATTTCGGGCATCAGCCAGTTGTCCGGCGGCGGCTCGACCTTGTCGTCGGGTTCCAGCGGCAGCACGCGGATGCCCTCGTTGCTGACCAGTTCGAACAGCAATTCCTTGCGCAACTCCGGCGCCGAGTGGGTCAGCGCGGCGTGCGTGATGGTGACGACGGAAATGACCTGGGCCGCAATCTGCTGCGCCTGCGGCTCGCGCTGGACCACGCTGATCATGGCGATCCAGGCGGCCATGCTGAGCGTGGTGAGCACGCTGAGCAGGAAAAAGGTGCGCCAAAACAGGCCGCTTTTCAGGCGCGCCAGACTAATGACGGGAAGGTGCTTCATGCGCGCCGCCGGTCAGCGCGGCTGCCCCTCCGGGATGAAGACGTAGCCGAGGCCCCAGACGGTCTGGATGTACAGCGGGCTGGACGGGTCCGGCTCGATCAGCTTGCGCAGCCGCGAAATCTGCACGTCCAGGCTGCGGTCGAACACCTCGTACTCGCGCCCGCGCGCCAGTTCCATCAGCTTCTCGCGCGACAGCGGCTGGCGCGCGTGGCGCGCGAACACCTTCAGCACCGAGAATTCGCCGGTGGTCAGCGGCACCGTCTCGCCGCTCTTCTTCAGCGTGCGGGTGCCCAGGTCGAGGATGAAATTGCCGAACTCGAAGGTCTGCGGCGTCTCCGACGGCGCGCCGGGGATTTCGTCGGGACCCTTGCGGCGCAGCACGGCGCCGATGCGCGCCACCAGCTCGCGCGGGTTGAATGGTTTGGGCAGGTAGTCGTCGGCGCCCATTTCCAGGCCGACGATGCGGTCGACGTCCTCGCCCTTGGCGGTGAGCATGATGATCGGGGTCTGGTCGCCGGCGCCGCGCAGGCGGCGGCAGATCGACAGGCCGTCCTCGCCCGGCAGCATCAGGTCGAGCACCAGCAGGTCGTAGCGCTCGCGCAGCCACAGCTTGTTCATCGCCGTCGCGCTTTCCGCGGTGAAGACGTTGAAACCCTGTTCGGTCAGATAGCGGCGCAGCAGATCGCGCAAACGCACGTCGTCGTCAACCACCATAATCTTGGCCTGGTGGCCATTGCTGGTCTGCGTCGTTGTCAAGTTGGCGGAATTGGTCGTCGAAGTTGTGGTCATTTGGTTGTCGTGTTGTCAGATCTAAGTTGCTATGGTAACGTCTCGGCGCTCGTCGGAGAACGCGCGCGGCGACCCATTACAATGTGTTACAAACTTTACCCATTTGCTCTTACTGCCCCGTGTAAAGCATCATACACTGGGGCATCAGTGGAATTAAAGCTTATATCTTTACCCGGCATCGCGGAAGAGGAACACAATGAAAATCGAACCCAAAAACAGTCACGCCGCCGCCCGCGCGCTCTTTTGCGTTCACTCCTCCGTTGCCGCCGTGTTGGTTGCCGCGTCGCTGTTGGGCGGCGGTCTGGCCGGCGCGGCCGGCGATGCTCCCGTCCCGCAGCGCCGCGACGAAGTCCAGCGCAGTAACAACGACAGCCGCGAGCGCGGCGAGCAGCGCGACGGCCGCGCCGACGAGCAGCGCCGCGCGATGCAGGAACGGGCCGACGCTTCGCGTCGCAATGGCCGCCTGACGCCGGACGAGCGGCGCGACCTGCGCCGCCAGATCAACGAAGCCGGCCAGGACATCTACTCGACGCCGCCGCGCCGCTAGCTTGGCCGCGGCGGAACGGGCGGGATGCGAGCCAACGTTGCCGGCTCGCGCCCTGGCGGGTCCACCCGAGCTACGAAAATCGCGCCCACTTGGCGTGCGCGGCCTTTGACGCGGCGCACGCGCCGCCTGCTTATTCCTTCAATTATTCCCAACGCCATTTGGCTTGCGTGTAAGATTAATTTATTGCGTGCAAGGTGGTCGTGCGCCGGAATGTTGACCATGGAATCAACTTGTTCGATAAAATTGACAACGTGGCATCGTTATACTCGGCCTGCCTGAACGCGGAGGACGCTGATGTCGGATGACTCGATCGTGACGGACAGCCGCGCCGTTGGCGCGCCGGGCGGCGTCGGCGTGCTGCCGCCGGGCCTGTTGCGGCGCGGCGACGGCGTGTATATCGACCCCGCCGTGGCGGCGCCTGCGCTGCTGGCGGCGGTCGGGCAGGTATTCCAGTCGAACCAGTACTTCGCCGGCCTGGACTACGCCGCCTTCATCAAGGCGCTCTACAACCACGGCCCGGCGTTGCCGCGCGCGGCCAACGGCGAGGCGCTGATCCGCTTCGCCGACGCGCTGTGCCAGTTCGCGCCGCCGCGGCGCGCGCTCTACAAGCTCGTCAAGATCCGGCATGGCGTTGCCGAATACTATTTCGAGGCGCAGTTCCTGGAGGCGCTCGAACTGCCCGACGGCAGCAAGGTGCCGGCGCGCCCGGCCAGCCTCGACTTCGACGAATTCGTCGCCGACATGTGGGGCAAGGGCGTGTGCTTCGGCATCGACGCCGCGGCCGTGCGCGCCATCATCGCCTCGGGCAAGGTCGAGCGCATCGTCGTCGCGCGCCGGTTCGAGCCGACGCCGGGGCGCGACGCCGCCATCGTCGAAGTCTCGGCCGACATGCACCGCGACGACGCGCCGCGCGAGACGGCCGACGGCCGGCTCGACCTGCTGACCTTCAAGAACCGCTTTCCGCAGGTGAAAAAGAACGCCCGCCTGCTCAAGAAGGTGCCCAGCGCGCCGGGCTTGCCGGGCTACGAGTTGTCGGGCGAGGCGCTGCCGGCGCCGGCGCCGGCGGAAGTCGAACTGGCGGCGCTGGCCGGCGAAGGCACGGTACTGGAGCGCGTGCGCGGCGAACAGTTCCTGGTTGCGCTACAGGACGGCTTCGTCAACGTCGACGGCGACGGCGTGATCTCGATCGGCGTCAAGATCGTCAGCCGCGACGGCGTCAGCAGCCGCACCACCGGCAACCTGAAGCTGCGCGCCGAGTACGAGGAATTCGGCGAGGTGCAGGAGCAGCGCAGCGTCGACGGCAGCGACATCACGGTGCACGGCGACGTCTTCGGCCATCTGCACTCGCACGGCGGCAGCATCACCTTGCTGAGCAACCTGATCGGCGGCACCGCCCTCAACGCCCACGGCGACATCGTCGTCAAGGGCGTCGCCTCCGGCTCGGTGCTGCAAACGAGCGACGGCGCGGTGCACGTCGAGCGCGCCGAAAGCTGCGTCATCTCCGGCAGCCGGGTCGTGGTCGGCCACGCCAGCAATTGCGAAATCATCGCCGACGAGGTGGTGGTGGGCGTCGCCGAGGGCTGCGCCATCGCCGGGCGCGCCGTGCGGATCGACAGCGCCGGCCCGCGCAAGCAGACCGAAATGCTGGTGTACGCGCTGGTGCCGGACATGGCCAGGCTGGACCGTAAAATCGCCGAACTGCTGGTGCGCGCGCAGGGCTTCGCCCGCGCCGTCGTCAAGGTCCAGCACGAGATCGACCTGGTCAGCGAGCCGCTCGACGTGCGCAATTATCTGATGCTGGCCGACAAGGTGCGCAAACACCAACTGCTGCTGCAGCCGGAGCAGGTGCCGCTATTCCACAAGATGGCGCTGACGGTGGCGCCGGCGCTGAAGTCGATCGCCAAGCTGGGCATCGAACTCAAATTCATGGAGGCGCAGCAGGCGTCGATGCTGGAGCAGGCGGCGCAGGTGGAGCAGCAAAAGCACGCCACCGCCGGCGAATCGCACTGCCTGGTGCGGGAAGTGGCCGGCGACATCATCGTGCGCAGCGTCGTCTTCAACCCGGAGAGCGGGCGCGTGTACGACAAGCCGCCGCGCGACATCAAAGCCAAACTGCGCGGCAGCGCGGCCAGCGCCGACATCATCTTCGTCGGCGGCAGCGGCAGCCTGGACTGGACCTATACGCTGCAGCACAACTAACGCCGCTAAGTGAAGGCTTTTCGTAGCGTCGGCAGCGGCTCGGCGTCGGATTACGCGTTCCGCCAATCCGACCCACGGAAGCTTCACTTAGCGGCATGAGGGGCTGACCCCGGCCCTAGCCGCTGGTTTACTCCACGCTGGTTTGCGTCGCAATAATGGCGCTGATCGCGCCATCCCTGATCTGCGCCTCGACCCGGTTGCTGACCTCCAGCTGCGGCGCGCCATCCTTGCCCGCCGTGGTGGTTTTCGCCGTGTGCGCGTACGACCAGCGCGCGTCGGCGTTGACCGACGGCTGGCCGAACGCCTGCGTCACCTTTAGCGACGGCTGTTTCAGCCACAAGTCCTTGTCGAAGCGCGCCGGCAGGAAACGCCGCGGCAGCAGAGGACAGCGCGGCGAGGGCAGCAGGGCGGGCAATTGCAGCGCGTGCAGCAGCGTCACGCGGTGCTCGGGGCCGCCGAGCGCGCCGTCGGCCACCAGCCACAGGCGCTCCGGCGCGGCGCCGGTTTGCACCGTATAGCAGAGCCAGGAGCGGCCGTCGCCGGCGCTTTCCTCGATCTTGCCGGCGCCGAGCGCGTCGCGCACCTGCTTGAGCGTGGTTTTCGCCAAGCTGACGGTGAATCGCCCGAGCGCCAGCCTGGTCGCCGGCTTGACCGGCAGCGCCACCGCCTGCATCGGATCGGGCTTCCAGTCCGGCGGCGGCACCGGCTCGGCCAGCGCGGCGCCGCACAACGTCGTGGTCAGGAGCGGTGCCAGCAGCGTGCTGCGGTTCATGGGCTTCCTTTGTCGCCGGCCGAAGCCGGTCGGAGATCGACGGCTCTGCGGTGCAGATGAGCTATGCTGCCACGGAACAGCCGCCAAAGCAATTTCCGCGCGGCCCTTACAGATCCACTACTTTGGGATCACGTGCCGGAAGGTCGGCTCGATGTTTTTCGCGTGCAGGAATTTGACGATATCCTCCAGCGTTGCGTCCTTCAGCAGCAAGCCGTCCGCGGTTGCGGCGTGCGCGGGCGCCTGCGCGCGCAGCACCGGCGCGGCACCGTGCGACTGTTCGAGTCTGGCCAGGGCCTGGCGGAACTGTGCCTCGCTGATGCTGTGCAAGCCCGTTAGGAAAGCGGCTTGTCCGGCGAAGGGTGGCGCCATCTCCAGCCCCGACTCGTCGGCGAAGGAGGCGCCCATGCCCGGGTGGATAAACGCCGCCCACTTGCCGGTGCGCTGGTGCAGGCAGGGCGGCAACTCGACCGGCGCGCTCACCGTCTCGGGACGAAGGTCGATGTCCGGGAAGTACGCCCTGCGCAGCAGTTCGAGGAGCCGTTGCGCCTGGGCCGCTGGAACGGGCGTCTCCAGCGACAGCCAAAGGGCATAACCGTTTGCGCCGGAGATACTCACCGCCGGCGCCGGAAAGCCGAGTTCGGCCTGGAAGGCATTCGCGACCGCGCACAACAGGCTCCAATGCTGCGCGTCCTCGCTATCGCCCACCTTGTCGAAGGCGATCACCATGGCGCGGGTCAGGCCATCGTCCGTTGTCAGATTGACCGCAAGGGTAGTCTGGCCCAGCACGTGCTGCGCCAGCACCTCCGGCGACAAGGTGCCGGCCGGAAGGTATAACCTGGTCAATTCTGAAATTAGTTTTTGCATGTGCTTCCTCAAAGTCAAACCGGGCGGACCGCGGTTGGTACAACCACGTTGTCGTTGCCGATATTCTGACACAAGTAGAACGGCTGCTGGATCGATGGCCGGCGCCGGTTCAGCCCCGTCCGCCGCCGCGCCTTCCCAACATCGCTTTTCCGCCTCGGCAAAGTGGTAAACTAGCGGGTTTTTCGCGCCTGTTTGCCGGTGCGGTAGCAAGGAGAAGATCGTGGAGGTATATGTCAAAAGAGAAAAATACGGTGGCCGGTAATCAAGCGCGCGTGTCGCCACGCTTGCCGCCGCCCATACTGGCGCCGGCGTCGACGTCGCCGGAGGATGCCATCGCCAAAAAGCAGGCGCGGGAGCGCAAGGATGCGCAGGTGCGCGGCGTTACGTCAATCCAGGATATGCGTGCGGCGATCAAGCGCGTCGGCCGTGACACTCCGGCTATTTTCGACGTAACGCGCATGGGCAGGCTCGACGCCGCGGCGTTCCGTACCCTTGCCAAAAAAGGCTCGCCATTCCTGATCACCGGGGTGGTCAACCGCTGGCCGCTGTGCGCCCTGACACCGCAAACGCTGCGCGAGCGCTTTAGCCACGTGCCGGTGCGCGCGCGCGTGGGCGACTATATCAACACGGCATTCGCGCCCGACCGGGCCATGCAGGATATGACAATGCTGGAGTATCTTGAGCTGGTCGCTACCGGTACCGAAGACCTGCCGCCCTACCTGGGCAATCTGGAATTGCGCGAATTGAACAGCATGTGCCACTGGCCCGCGTATTTTGACAAAATGGGACCGCCGCGATTTTGGCTAGGCCCCGCGGGAACGGTGCAATCCACCCAAGTTAGGGATTTTCCAACCTTTTAACATGGTTTTTGGATCATGTGCTTGTGCGGCTTCGGCCTGGTTTTGCGTGTTTTGGATAGATTTTCCCGATGGATGTGTGTCCGTTTCGCAATCAGGCGCAGCACCTCGCGCAGTAACTTCGCCACCTTTTTTCCGAGCAGAAGGGCCGGCAACAATGGTTTGAGGGCGGTATGCGCATAGGCGTGGTTGATGCGCTCGGCTGCGCGCAGGTCGGCGCTGTCGTGGGCTGTCAAGGCCGCCAGGGTTTGCAAGTTATCGCACATGATTTTGGCGGCGACGTCCTGCACCACGGCTTGCTGGGACAGGCCAGACACATGCTCCAAATTGAGCCGATGCTTGAGCCGCTTGAAGGCTTCCTCGATACGCCAGCGCTTGTGGTAGAGGTCGCCGAAGCCGTCGGCGGGAAAGCGCGCGCTGTCGAACAAATTGGTCATCAACACCCGCACCTTGCCGTTCGGCGCGACATGGCGGACGAGGCGCACCTGCTGGGGTTCTCGGGGGCATTCATAATCGTCGGCGTCGCGCCGGTCGGGCGCGCGCAGCATGACGAGCTGCTCGCTCAGACCGGAGCGCAGGAAGTCGCGCACGCAGGGAAAGCCGCCGTTGCCGGCCTTCTCGACGCGCATGCAGAACGCAATGTGGCGATGTTTGAGCAGCGATACCAGCCATCGGGACGGGTAGCCCCGGTCGAGCAGCAGAAGATCGGTGCCGGAAAGTCGGTCCAGGTGTTCGACCAGCATTTGCCGCTCGCCGCAGTCCTCGATGCCGTGCAGCGAGGCCGCAAGCATCAATTCCGCGCCGGGAAGGAACAGGCCGAACAGGATTTGATCGGCCAGCGCGGCGCGCTTGACGTGGCTGGCGCGCAAGCCGAATCGCATGGTCGAAGCATCAGCGGCGACCAAACGCAGGCCGCGCCAGCGCGGCACAAATCCGTGGTGCTCGGCGCGTGCGACCAGCCAGTCGTTGAGCAGGGGAATGGCCGTCAGAGACAGCTTGGCGCGCGCCTGGGCGAACGCCTGCTCAGACACCTTGCGCACCAATTGCGCACGTTGCTGCAGATGGGCGAAGAATACGTCGAGCTCGGCTTGGACGCTCATGCGCATACCGGTAAGCATCAACGCGACCAGCGCCGGCAACGGCAATTTTCGCTGGCGGGAAAATGCGGCGGGGTGTTCAATATGTCGGGCCGTCAGAAGGAATTCGACGGACTGCAAATGCGCGGCAAGATCGTTGAACAGTGCGGCAAGGGACATAGCGGCCAATGAGGTAAAAAATCTCACTGACCGCGCCCTACCTCACTGGCATGTCAAGCTTTTTATTGTATTTCGCTCTACTTTTAAAGAAAAATTCTTAACTTGGGTGGATTGGGGAACGGTGACGCCGCTGCATTGCGACTATGACGACAATATCTTCGCGCAGATATGGGGCAGCAAACGTATTTTCCTGTCGCCGCCGCACCACGACGAATTCCTCTACCCCAGCGAGGCGAATGCCATCCTGTTCGGCTCGCCGTTCAACCCCGAGGCGCCGGATTTCGAGAAGTTTCCCCTTGCGCGCCGGGCGGCCATGATCGAATGCACCGTCAATTCCGGCGATCTCCTGTATGTGCCTGCCGGGTGGTACCACT
The DNA here is from genome assembly GCF_000344615.1 of Janthinobacterium sp. CG3. Classification (GTDB taxonomy): domain Bacteria; phylum Pseudomonadota; class Gammaproteobacteria; order Burkholderiales; family Burkholderiaceae_D; genus Janthinobacterium. The sequence goes on from NZ_KB467824.1 coordinate 426,674, forward strand.
ATGTCCGCTCGCTGACGTTTTCGCTTTCCTCCAACCGGTGGGCCAGGGCCATGCCGTTTGCCTTGAACGGCGACCCGTCGCTGCAGCGCGCCGAAAAATAAGCAAACGCCCGCGCTGAAACGAGCCGCTTTGTCTGCTGTGTAGGGATGTTTAGCTCAGTGCAGCCGGCACCAACAACAGCTCCAACCGTTCCATGCTGTGTATCTGAGCGTATTACTACTTCATTCGTTCAGAAATCGCCATACTGTCAAGCCATATGCAGATCCAAGGTTGCTCATGACCTCGCCCTGTTCAAATCGCCGGGTTTGCGGTGGAATGTCAAGCGCTTGCCACTGGCCGGTTTTCGGGCAGGCTTCGCCAGCGTGTGCGCGCAACTCCAACGGTTCGTGCGCCGGTGCGGCGGCATCCACGTCCTCGTCTTTGCGGCTCTGACGCAGCTCGGCGCTTGGCCAGTCGCTGTCGGTGTCGAAGCGCCGCACCCAGCGCAACTCGTCGGCGTTGGTAAAGCGTTCGTTGGGGTCGCCGTCCCATTGGCCGAAGCCCAGCAGGCCCATGTGGTCATGGCGGATTGGCCTGAGAAGCTTGTTGAGCAACACCGGTAATTCGGGTACTCCGTCCTCGACTGGGTAGAGGGACGGTTCTTCGCCCAGTTCGATCCACAGACCGATGTTGAGCTCGTCGATGCGAATCTGCGGATGGTGCAGGGTAGTCTTGACTTGCTCACGGCTGATGTCCAGTTTTTCGCGCCAAAAGTCCGAGAGAAGGAAGCCCCAGGTTGGGGGGCGGATTCCTGTTGTTAATTCATGACGGCTTGAAAATTGATAATCGATATCCAAACCAAAGAATCGCGGTGTCAGTGCGCGCTCCCAAACCGTCACCTCCGATCGCGAACCGAACGCCAACGGGTTGGCCATAGCAAAACCGCTGTAAACCTGGTCGGCTTTCAACTTTTCCATAGTCAATAAAATAAATTCTTTCCAGTCGTTCTTATTTTTGCGCCACCATGACCAGCGGTAGTAGAATTGAATCGACGAATATATTTTATTTGAAAAATTTTCTTTGTCGTTCATGTAATCCCTGGTTTTCCAAAAATATCCGGCAGTCGAGGGAGATGAGTTATGATTTTTTTGATCAGAAAAATCGAAAATGAACGCTTGATTACTTTTCCTCTTGCGCGAAAAATCCCGCAAATCAGGGATGCGCTTGGACCCGTAAGGATGCGGCCGTTCAGAATCTGGATGCGTGGCGACAAGGTAAGGCTTTCCCGTTAAGCGCTCAAACTCTTCATGAATGTCCACCATAAGCAGCGATGTATTTAACGATTGCTTGGTGTCGTATAAAAAATAGAAAGTAATAAAAGGAGAGACGCCTAAATCTTGATTGCCATCGTCACACGACATGTTTGGCCATTCCTTGAGATCTTTAACCATTCCTTCTACGTCTTCAGCACTAAAAAATCGTTCCGTAGTGCTCATCTTCTATTCCTCGTTGTGGTTGCCTGTTTCTGCTTCTTCTCATGAGGCTTGTCTGCAACGACAGCAGTGCAGTCTTCTGGTACGCGCATTAGTGCGACTCGCTCGTGGCCAATTTTATCTCTATGTAATCCGGTCTTCGGTGTCATCAAATCAACATAGTCGTCCATTTGAATCTTTTTCACCCAGTCATTTGGAAACTTGATCTCCACTGCTGCAAACACGTTGTCGATCTCCCACGGCTTCTGTCGGTACTCCGGAATGACCAGATCGGGCGCCAAACTTCCACGCGGCCGGGGCCAGAACGGGAATATGCTGCTAATCCGGTGCGGGCGCGTCGGCGGGGTGCCGAGATACCCTTTTTGCGTTGCCCGATTGTAGTTCGGTTCGGCTTTTAGCGGGCTCTTCCAATCGAGCATCAGGTCGATGGTTTCGAACATCAGCGACGCCGTGGTTTGTTTCAGTGTGACTTCAATCGTACCTTCGGGAATCTCGCCGCCTATTTTTTTGCGGATACGCCGGGGTACTTTGATCGGTGCCTCCAGCGCCAGCTTGCACACGATGCTGATCGCGGGGCGGAAAGGGATCTTGCGCTCGATGTATTCCTTCCACTCGAAGTTTTCATTGCCCCGGCGCGAGACGGTGCTTTTTCCGCCGGGGTCGACCAGTGCGAAGGTCGAGCATTTGACCTCGATTTCCTGCGACATGCTTTCGATGACGCCGCGAATTTTGTGCTTGATCAGTTCCTTGCTCTGGGCGATCGACTTGGCCATCTCGGCGGCCTCCAGCGCTGTCTGGGCCGTGTCATAGGCGCGATAGCCGCGCCAAGCCCACACGCCGGCTTGCAGTGCAATTTCTCCCAGCGCAATAATAATGAGTGGAACCGGCATTAGGCGTCCTCCCCATATTGGTCGAGATAATCGTCGGGCAGCGGCTCCGCGGCGCCGCCGGTGTTGGCGGGGTTGCCGTCGGCGGCGCGGTCCAGCGCCGCCGCCCATTGTTCGTCGATTTTTTGGTCGTCCCGCATGATGGTTTTGTAGATTTTCACTTGGCTGCGTTGCTCGGTGTCGATGAAGGCGGTGCGACCGGCCTTATCGGTCTTGCCTTCCGCCAGTAGCTGTTTGTTGGATTCGATCTTGTATCGATATCCTTGGAACGCGTTGTCGAGATTCTTGCTTAGGGTGTAGCGGCCCGTGTAGGAGCCGGCGGCATTGACGGAGGCCATCGCGGAGAGGCTGGGAAGCGCCGCCAGTTGCGCGTCGCTGCTGGCCGGTCCGGTCAACTCCTTCATGCTGGCCTTGAAGTCCATCGTTCCCGGCCCGTGAACCATGATGTTGCCGCCTTCGAGCTTCAAATAAGCGCCCTGCGCCGTCATCAGCACGTGCTCTTTCGCGGCGATGTTGACGCTCTGGGTGACGCTGGCCACGGTGACGGCCTTGTCGGCGGTGATGCTGGTCTTGTCCGACTGGCTCTGGCTGCTGACCTTGCCGGTCGCCGCGTGCAGTTTGATGCCGGTTTCCTGGTTCGGCTTGTCTTTGTTGCCGGCCTTGCCGTAGGTGAACAAACTGATGCCCGCCTTCACCAGATAGTAGCTGTTGCCTTGCGCGGCGAAGTTGATGTCCTGCCCGGCGGTGACGCTGCCGGTGTTGCCGGCGGCAAGGATGGCGTTCGTCGGCGTGGTCGCGGCGATGCCGGCCGCGCTAGACAGTTGCAACTGCGCCTCCGTGTAGGCCGTCACCGGAGTCTGCCCGCCGCCGCCGTTCGTGCCCTTGAGCACCTCGACGCTGTTGACCATCTGGGCGATTGCCGGCAATGTGTCCGGTGCCGGCTCGGCCTGGCCCTTGTCGTCCTTGATGCCGGCGTTGTGCTTTTGCGCGGTGCCGGCCATGCTCAGTTGCAGTTCGTGGCTGCGCTCGATCTGCGCCTGCGCCTCCTTCGAGTCGAGCTGGCTGCCGCTGGCGCCGTTGCGGGCGTCGCTCGACAGCAGCATCCCTTGGCCGGCGCGCAGCGCGGCGGCGTGCTCGGTTTTCAATTCGGCGCCGAAGCCGGCTTTGGCCAGGCGCTGGTTGTCGCTCTGGTGGCGCAGGTGGCCCAGGTTCAGCTCGTCGTTGCCGCGGTGCGCCTTGGCGTGGCGCTGCAGCGACAGCCGTGGCTGGCCGGGGCTGTCGTCGAACACCAACTGGTTGTAGGCGCCGGCGCCGCTCTGGCTGCTGGCCATCGCCTGCGATTTCAAGCCCGACAGCACGGCCGGGTGGGCGTGGCCGCCGCCCTCGCCGGGGAACCAGGCCGGGGCGTTGCCGGTGGCCGCGCCGGCGCCCTTGAACGCCTGGTTGTGCTGCGCGTCGGGCTGGCCCTTGCCGTTGTAGACGGCGCCGATGACGACGGGACGGTCGATGTTACCTTCAAAGAAGTCCACCAGCACTTCCTGGCCGACGCGGGGTAGCGCGTTGGCGCCCCAGTTGGCGCCCGCCACCGGGGCGATCGGCGTGGCCACGCGCACCCAGGTGCCGGCGCGGTGGTCGGCCGGCGCGCCGCTGTGGCCGTCCGGCGCCGGGTGGTCGAGGCGGCTGTGGCTGCCGGCGCCGCGCTGCCAGTGCATCTGCACCAGGATGCGGTGGTCGCGGTCGGTGTGGATAACGCTGCCGGGCGGGCCGACGACGATGGCCGTTTGCTGGCCGTGCACGGTCGGGCGCGGGTGCAGCAGGTGGCCGTGGCCGTCCACGCCGCTGCTGCGGTAGGGCGTGGCGCGGCCGATGGCGTCGAGGCGGCAGCGGTACAGCGGCCGTTCGCCGATGTGCCTGCCGCTGGCGTGCAGGCTGTGCGCTTGCTCCTTTTCGTTGGCGGCGGCCAGCGCGCCCTGGCCCAGTTCGCGCACGATGCCGGCGCGCATCTCGGCGCTCAGGTTGTTGTGCGCCAGGTGCACGGCGCGCACGATCAGGAAGCTGCGGCCGTCGTCGTCGCGGGCGCCGTCGAACCGGTGGTGGCCGCGCAGGGTGAAGGTGGTGCGGGCGCGGGCGGTGCGCACGGTGCCGGCGGCGGTGTGGATTTCCCTGCCCGCCTCGAACGCCTGCAGCTGGTTGTCGGCGATGCGCTGGCCCTGCGCGCGGCTCTGGTAGGCGTAGGCGCCGGGGGCGTCGCGGCTGAGCAGGCGCACGCCGTCGCCGATGTCGCCGTAGGCACCGACCGGGTTGTCGCGGCAGGAGCGGTAGTCCCAGGAACTCAGTTCGATGGCGTTGGTCCGCTGCGTCAGCGTGGTGCGCCAGCGGTCCAGGCTATCCGCCTTCATCACCGCGCCGGGCTGGGTGAACGCAATGTCGGCCTGGACGTTGGCTTGGAAGCTGCCGTTGTGGTCGGCCACGACCAGGGTGTGCCCGCCCAGGCCGGGGCCGTCGCCGGCGCTGTGTTCGTAGTAGTAGAACAGGCCTTCCTCGCTCATCAGGCGCAGGATGAAGGCGAGGTCGCTTTCCTGGTATTGGGTGGTCAGGCTGCGGCGCGGGTAGATGTCGCGCTCGGCGATGTCGAAGCGCCACGCCGGCATCAGGCGGCCCTGGCCCAAGTAGGGGGCGAAGACGGCGTCGAGGATGTCGCACACCGTCATGTCCTGGAAGACGCGGCTGTCCTGGTTCAACGCCAGGAAGGCGGTCCATGGTTCGATGGTCAGCGCGTAGCGCGCGAAGCCGCCGTTCGCCTCGGTCATTTCCACCGCCGTGATGTGGCCGTGGAAGGGGCGCCGGGCGCCGGCGGCGCTGGTGAGCAGGTCGACGCGGGCGGGCTGGCCGACCAGCGATTTCAGGGGGATGCGGGCGTCAGTGGACAGCGCCGCGACCTTGAGCGAGTAGCCCTGGCTCAGGCCTTCCTCGCCGCGCAGGCATTCGACCAGTAATTTGTCGGGGCCGAGCGGTGTCGTCAGTTGCAGCAGGCGGGTGCTTTGCGTGAAGCCGGCAAGCATGGCTTGGAGGCTGGACGCAAGGGGCTGGGAATCGGTCTTCTGTGGCATGTTGCATGGCTCCCGTGGCACGCATATAAATATTGATTGTGCAATGTTTATAATGCGAAATTACGCACGGGAAGTTGCGTTGGCACAAGGAGTGTTCGTTAACATTCCATCGAATTTTCGTATTTAGCAGGCTGTGCGGACTTGATACGTCCGTCTCGCCGAGTGCAGTTAGCCGCTGACCTTGCCGCGCAACTGCTTCTGCAACCCGTGGGTGCTCTTGCTGTCGAGCCGGCGGCGCTGCGAGCCGCGGGTCGGTTTGGTGGCGCGCCGCACCGTCGGCAGGATGGTGATGCTGTCGATCAACTCCTGCAGCCGGCGGATCGCCTCTTCCTTGTTCTGCTCCTGGCTGCGCGACTGCTGCGCCTTCAGCACGATGACGCCGTCCTTGGTGATGCGCTGGTCGCGCAGCGCCAACAAGCGCTCCTTGTACGCGTCCGGCAGCGACGAGTTGGCGACGTCGAAGCGCAGGTGGATGGCGCTGGAGACTTTGTTGACGTTCTGGCCGCCCGGACCCTGGGCACGGATGGCGCTGAACTCGACTTCGGTGGTGTTAACGATATACATCAGCTTAAATACATCAGGTTTCAAATTTGATCGGGTGCGCAACGGCCCAGTATACCCCCTCGGTGGGGTGGCGCTCTTGCGACACCATGCGGCGCGCCTGGAACAGCGGGTGGCGCAGCGCCTCGGCGCTGGTCAATATCGGCGTGACGCAGCAGTCGCTGGCGGCGAAGGTCTCGGTCCACTGCGCCAAGCTGCGACCGGCAAAGATGGCGTCCAGCTCGGCCTTGACGGCCAGCGCGTCGGCGCCGCCGACCTGCTGTCCCAATTGCCAGTGGCGCGCCTTCAGGTCGGGGCGTTGCAGCACGTCGCAGCACAGTTGCCAGAACTTCAGTTCGAGCGCGCCGACCGCCATGAAGCGCGCGTCGGCGGTGCGGTAGACGTTGTAGCAGGGCACGCCACCGGTCAGCAGGTCGCGCGCCGGCGCCGCCTCGGCGCCGTTGTTGACGGCCACCAGCGGCATGATGTTGTGGGCCAGCACGGCGTCGCTCATCGAGATGTCGACAAAGCGGCCCGGGCCGCCCATCTTGACGGCCAGCAGCGCCGCCAGGATGCCTTGCAGCGCGCTCTGGGCGCCGCCCAGCAGGTCGCCCACCTGCAGGTTGGGCAGCGCCGGCGTACCGTCCGGGCCGGCGTTGTTGGCCAGCATGCCGGCGTAGCCGATGTAGTTGATGTCGTGGCCGGCCAGTTGCGCGAACGGGCCATCCTGGCCGTAGCCGGAGATGGCGCACATCACCAGCGTCGGCTTGCGCCGGCGCAGCACGTCCCAGCCCAGGCCGAGTTTGGCCATGACGCCGGGGCGGAAGCTTTCCACCAGCACGTCGGCGTCCTCGACCAGGGCCAGCAGTTGCTCGCGCTGGGCCGGGTCCTTCAGGTCCAGGCGCAGGAAGCGCTTGCCGCGGTTGACGGCGACGAAAAATTGCGAGACCTCGGCGCGCACCGGCCCCATCGCGCGCGCGTAGTCGCCGGCGCCGGGGTCTTCGATCTTCAGCACGTCGGCGCCCATGTCGGCCAGCTGCATCGTCGCGACCGGGCCGGGCAGCAGCCGGGTCAGGTCGAGTACGCGGATGCCGGCCAGCGGCGGGGCGGCGGCGTCGTTGCCGGCCCCGCTCATGGCGCGCCGGCGGCGATGGCCGCCTCGACCGCGTCGAGCGCGCCGAGTTCGTCGTAGCAGGCGCGCGCGTGCGGCGGCAGGCCGTTGAACAGGCCGGACTGGTTTTCATCGAGGCGCGCGTTTTCCACCAAAATTTTTACCTTGCTCAGATAGTCGGTCATCGCCAGCAATTGTCCCAGCGGCGATATGGCGGCGCGCTTGTGCATGCTCAGTTGCTCGCGGATGGCCAGGGTGACCGCTTCGGGAAAGTTCCATTCCTGGCCGATGCTGCACGACAGCAGGCGGGCGTTGCGCAGCAGGCCGGCGCAGAACAAGGTCGAGCCGAGTTCGGCCGGGTCCTTGGCGAGTTGGTCCATCATGCGCAGCGACACCAGCAGGCCGACGTTTTGCACCACGCCCGCCAGGAAGGCGAGGAAGGGATCGATGCCTTGTTGCTCGGCGAAGACGCGGCTGGCCACGGCGCAGCGTTCGGACTGGTCCCAGATGCGCGGCGCCAGCAGGCGCGTGAAGTGGCCGGAGTTCAAGTCGATGATGGGGTGGAAGGCGACCGCCGTGACGAGTTGGCGCAAGCCTTCCTGGCCGATGACGATGACGGCGTGCTCGACGCTGGTAATACGCTGCGCGCGGTGTTGGCTGGCGTTGTTGGCGAGGCGGATCACGGCCGCCACCAGCACCACGTCGCTGGAAATCTTGCGGGCGATTTCGGCGCCTGAAAAATGCTCGGTGCGCAGGCTTTGCAGCACCTGCGGGATCAGGCCGGGCAGGCGCCGCACCAGGTCGGTGCCGGATTGCTTCGATGTCATGATGGCTTCGAGCGCGTCGAGCACCTGGGTTTCCTGCGGCGTGACGTCGAGGTCGCCGTCGTCGCGCGCGCCGAACAGCCAGGCGTGGTAGTTGGTGTTGACGTTGTCTTTTTGCTCGAAGGAGACCCCGGCCGGCGGCGCGGCGCGGGCCACGGCGACGCCGTCGGACAGCGGCGCGGATGGCGCCGGCATGACGGGCGCGGCCAGCGGCGGCGCCGTTGGCGGGCGCGCTTCGGCGGGCCGGGAAAACACACGCTGCAGCCAGTGGAACATGGTGATTACCTGTGTCGATGAAGTGGCTGGTGGAGCGCCGGTGGCTGCGATTAACAGCAACAGCAAGGGCGTGAATCCGCGGCCAGACCCGAATGCCGTTGATAGCGCGTCGTAGGTCGGGTTGGCCGGCACGGCGTAACCCGATCTACGACACGCTCACGGCATGTGGGAAAGCCCTGGGCGGTCTTATTGTAGCGCCTTCTTTATGCTTTGCAAGAATCACCGGCGCCGGCGTTGTTGCGGCGCCCGCCGCTAGCAATGTTGATGTCGCTCAACGCCGCGCGGGTGGAGTCTGGTTAGCATGGGTATTCGCGGCTCCTCGCGGCAGCCACCCCCGGACGAAAGGAACCCCATGCAGCCAATGACTACGCGCTTTGCCGATGCCGCCCGTATCGGCAAGGTGGACGAATCGCAGCGGCAATATCTGAGTTTCCGCCTCGGCGGCCTGGAGTACGGCCTCGACTTCGACCGGGTGCAGGAGCTGCGCCCGTTCAAGGAGCTGGACCGTTTCGCCTCCGATGGCGAGATCATCGGCGGTGTCGCCGTCTCGCGCGGGGTCATCATGCCGCTGGTCGACATGCGCATCGCTTTCAGCGACAGGCCGGTGCTGACCGATCCGATGACCGACGTGATCATTCTGAAATTGTCGAATTGCGTGATGGGTATGGTGGTCGACGGCGTGACCGACATCGTTACGCTGTGCAACAGCGACATCCACCCGATTCCCGGCGCGGAAGCGCAGAACGAGGTGGACTATTTGCTGGGTTTGGGGGAGATCGGCGGGCGCCGCCTGATTCTGGTGGATATCGACAAGTTGATGTCGATCCGCCGGGTCGGCGCCGGCGCCAGGCAGGCCGCCTGAGGCGACCCGCCCGCGCTGGCGTAACGGGTTGGCGTGACTAAACCGCCAGCGCTTCCAGCTGTTCCTGCAAGGCCAGCCATTCCGCTTCCAACTGTGCCAGGTCCTTGGTGAAGAAGGTCTGGTCGGCCAGTAATTGCTTCAGCTTGGCCTTGTTGGCGGCGTCGTAGATGCCCGGCTCGCCGAGCTTGGCGTCGACTTCCTCTTTTTGCACGTTGCGCTTGGCGATCTGCTCTTCCTGGCGCTTGATCTTGTTCTCGATCGGCTTGCGCAGCGCGGTCAGGCGCTGGCGCTCTTCGGCGTCGACGCGTTTCTGGTCGCGCTTGTCGACCGCAGGGGCGGCCGCGGCCACCGTCGGGGCGACCGGGAAGTCGGTCTTGTTGTCCTTGCCGGCGGCCGGCAGCACGGTGGTGCCCTTGCCCAGCTTGGTCTTGAACAGCCAATCCTTGTAGTCGTCCAAATCGCCGTCGAAGGGCTGCAGCTTGCCGTCGGCGACGATGATGAACTGGTCGGTGGTGGCGCGCAGCAAATGCCGGTCATGCGAGACGACCACCAGCGTGCCTTCGAACTGCGCCAGCGCCATCGTCAGCGCCTCGCGCGTTTCCAGGTCCAAATGGTTGGTCGGCTCATCGAGCAGCAGCAGGTTGGGGCGCTGCCAGACGATCAGGGCCAGCGCCAAGCGCGCCTTCTCGCCGCCGGAGAAGGGGCGGATCGAGCTGGTCACCATGGTGCCCGGGAAGTTGAAGCCGCCCAGGAAGTTGCGCAGTTCCTGCTCGCGCACGCCGGGGGCGATTTTGCCCAGATGCCACAGCGGCGATTCGTCGTGGCGCAGCATTTCCACCTGGTGCTGGGCGAAGTAGCCGATCGACAAGCCTTTGCCGATGACGGCGTCGCCGGTCAGCGGGCCGATTTCGCCGGCGATGGTTTTGATCAGCGTCGACTTACCGGCGCCGTTCACGCCCAGCAAGCCGATGCGCTGGCCGATTTGCAGCGAGAAGTTGATGCCGTTGACGATTTTCTTTTGCGTCACGACGCCGGTCTCGGGGTTCTCGATGTTGTAGCCGGCGTCGACGTCTTCCAGCACCAGCAGCGGGTTCGGCGCGTTCAGCGGCTCGCGGAATTCAAACGAGAATTCCGCGGCGGCGCGCAGCGGCGCCAGTTCTTCCATTTTCGCCAGCGCCTTCATGCGGCTCTGCGCCTGGCGCGCCTTCGAGGCCTGGGCCTTGAAGCGGTTGACGAACGATTCCAGATGGGCGCGTTGGCGGGTTTGCTTTTCCAGCGCGCCGGCGGCCAGGATCAGTTGCGCGTTGCGTTGGCGTTCGAAGCCGGAGTAGTTGCCCGAGTAGCGTTTGAGCTTGCGCTCGTCGATGTGCACGACGACGTTGACGACCTCGTCGAGGAAGTCGCGGTCATGCGAAATAATGATCAGGGTGCCGGGGTAGCGCTTGAGCCAGTCTTCCAGCCAGATGATCGCGTCCAAATCCAAATGGTTGGTCGGTTCATCGAGCAGCAGCAGGTCGGACGGGCACATCAGCGCCTGCGCCAAATTCAGGCGCATGCGCCAGCCGCCGGAGAAGCTGGCCACCGGCAATTGCATCTGGTCCAGCGTGAAGCCCAGGCCCAGCAGCAATTGTTCGCCGCGCGACTGCACGGTGTAGGCGTCGGCGTCGGCCAGCGCGCTGTACATATTACCGATGGCGATGCCGTTTTCGGTCGTTTCAGGCTCCGATTCCAGGCGCGCCAGTTCGCTTTCCAGCTTGCGCAGCGTGACGTCGCCGTCGATCGCGTAGTCGAGCGCGGCGCGGTCCAGCGCCGGGGTTTCCTGCGCCACGTAAGCCATGCGCCACTTGGCCGGGAAGTCGATCTCGCCCTGGTCCGGGTGCAACTCGCCGCGCAGCAGGCCGAACAGGCTCGATTTGCCGGCGCCGTTGGCGCCGATCAAGCCGATCTTGTCGCCCGGGTTCAGGGTGACGTCGACTTGCTCCAACAACGGTTTGATGCCGCGCATCAGGCTTACTTGTAGAAAACGTATCATTTTTATGCTTTGTTATGGGGTGAAGAACACAACCCCGGTCTCGCTGGGAATGCAGTTCAGGTAATGCCAATGTGTAAACCAGAGGCGTGCATCCGGCGGCGGAGCCGCCGGCGCCCCGGCTTCATGCTATTAGTTCAAACGCAACTGGTCGGCGGTCAGCAGGAACACCATGTCGTCGCCGGCGCTGGTGGTCAGCCAGGTCAGGCCCAGCGCGCCAAAGGCGGCTTCGGCGAATGCGCGCTCGTTGCCGATTTCAACCATCAAAATGCCGTCGTCGGTCAGGCGCTCGGCGGCGCCGGCGACGATCTTGCGCACCAGGTCCATGCCGTCGCTGCCGCCGTCGAGGGCGATCCGCGGCTCGCACAGGTACTCCTGCGGCAACTTGCCCATCGACGTAGAGTTCACGTACGGCGGATTGGTGATGATCAAATCGTATTTCTTGTCCGGCACGTTCTGGTACAGGTCGCTCTCGATCAGCGTCACGCGCGACTCCAGCTTGTAGTCGGAGACGTTGCGGCGCGCCACGGCCAGCGCGTCCGGCGAGATGTCGACGGCGTCGACCGTGGCGTTCTGGAAGGCGTCGGCCAGCATGATCGCCAGGCAGCCGGAACCGGTGCACAGTTCCAGGATGTTTTCCACGCCCTCGGGATCGGGTACCCACGGCGAGAAGAAGTCCGGCACCAGCTCGGCGATGAAGGAGCGCGGCACGATGACGCGTTCGTCGACGTAGAAATTGTACGTGCCGAGCCAGCCTTCCTTGGTGATATAGGCGGCCGGCACGCGCTCGACGCTGCGGCGCTCGATGACGGCCAGCACGGCGGCCACTTCGTCGGCCAGCAATTTGGCGTCCAGGAAGGGTTCCAGCTTGTCCAGCGGCAGCTTGAGCGTGTGCAGGATCAGGTAGGCCGCCTCGTCGAACGCTTCGGCGCTGCCGTGGCCAAAAAACAACTTGGCGCTGTTGAAGCGGGTCACGGCGTAGCGCAGCAAGTCGCGCGGCGTGGTGAAAGAGGTCGGGCTCATGGGCGCTCTCGAAAAAAAGGCGGCCCGCGAGCGGGCCTGGATATTGGGGTTACGGCAGCAAGTTCTCCAGCGTACGCCGGTAGATATTCTTCAGCGGATCGATGAAGCGCAGTTCGATGTGCTCGTCGATCTTGTGGATACTTGCGTTAGGAGGACCGAATTCTATCACCTGCGGGCAGATCTGAGCGATGAAACGGCCATCGGAGGTGCCGCCAGTGGTCGATAACTCCGTTTCGATGCCGGTTTCGGCCAGGATCGCCGACGATAGCGCGTCGCTCAGCTCGCCGCGCGGGGTCAGGAAGGGCAGGCCGCTCAGCGTCCACTTCATGTCGTACTCGACACCGTGCTTGTCGAGGATGGCGTGGACGCGCGCCTTCAAGCCCTCGGAGGTGCTGGCGGTGGAGAAGCGGAAGTTGAAGTCGACCACCAGTTCGCCCGGGATGACGTTGGAGGCGCCGGCGCCGCCGTGGATGTTGGACATCTGCCACGACGTCGGCAAATAGTATTCGTTGCCGGCGTCCCATTGCTCGGCGACCAGCTCGGCCAGCGCCGGCGCGGCCAGGTGGATCGGGTTCTTCGCCAGTTGCGGGTAGGCGATGTGGCCCTGCACGCCCTTGACGGTCAGCCTGCCGCCGAGCGAGCCGCGGCGGCCGTTCTTGATCATGTCGCCCAGCGTGTCGGCCGAGGTCGGCTCGCCGACCAGGCAATAGTCGATCTGTTCGCCGCGTTCCTTCAGCATCTTGCAAACGATCACGGTGCCGTCGGTGGCCGGGCCCTCCTCGTCGCTGGTGATGAGGAAGCCGATCGAGCCGCTATGGGCCGGGCGGGCGGCGACGAATTCCTCGCAGGCCACGACCATGGCGGCGATCGAGGTCTTCATGTCGGCCGAGCCGCGGCCGTACAGCTTGCCGTCGCGGTGGGTCGGAATAAACGGCTGCGAGCGCCACTGCTCGACCGGGCCGGTCGGCACCACGTCGGTGTGGCCGGCGAAGACGATCAGCGGCGCCGTCGCGCCCTTGCGCGCCCACAGATTGGTGACGCCGTTCGACTCGATGGTTTCGCAGACGAAGCCGAGCGGCTCGAGCAGGTCGATCAGATGGCGCTGGCAGCCCTTGTCGTCGGGCGTGACGGAGGACAGGGCCAGCAGTTTTTCGGTCAGCGCGAGAGTCTTGGAATAAGTCATATATATTTATTATGGAGGTGCGGCCGGGGCCAGACCCCGGGGGGCTGGCCCCGGGGTTACAGGAGTTGCTTGGTTGACAGTCTACAGCCCAAAAATCGCGCGGTACTGCGCGTCCGAAAACGCGACATGGAACTGTTGTCCATCATGCAGCACCGGCCGCTTGATCACCGACGGCGACTCCAGCATCAGTTCCAGCGCGCTGTCGGCGTCGACCACGGCGGCCTTGCGTTCCTCGCTCAGATTGCGCCAGGTGGTGCCCTTGCGGTTCACCAGCGCCTCCCATTGCAGATGTTGCAGCCATTGCGCGACGGTGGCGCGCTCCAGGCCCTGCTTTTTGAAATCGTGGAAGGTAAACGCTTGCTGCTGGTCGGCGAGCCAGACGCGGGCTTTTTTGACCGTGTCGCAGTTCGGGATGCCATATAAGGTTATTGTCATGAGAAATCGGGGGCTGGCAGGGTTGATCGGGCCAAAGTGTCCGCTCGAAGGGCGCTAGAATACCATGGCTGCGGTGGCCGGCGCGCCACGCCGCGGCGCAATCGCCGCTCTTTTGCGCCACCGCGGCGGGCTTTCGGCATACAATCCCATAGAAAGATAATTCCTTGAGGAAATTGTGCGCCGGAACGGACCGCCCCTTCCCGGCGCCGCCATGCCGTTTCCCCAGTCGCCACCACGCCGCCGCCAAGCCGCCACCGCAGCCATGACCGACCAGACCAGCGCCACCCACGTACCGCAGCCCCGCGCTTCCGGCGACTCGCTGGTACGGCGCCTGACGCGGCTGAACCTGCTGGTGCTGAGCGCAACCATGTTGCTGACGTTCACGCTGATCGCCACGGCGACCTGGTTCGTCGCGCGCGCGCGCCAGGCGCAAAGCGCCGAACTGGGCGCGCAGCTGCTGGCCAACAGCGTCGCGCCGATGCTGGTGTTCGTCGACGCCGCCGCCGCGCGCAACGAGCTGGCTTCGTTCTCGCGCCGCAGCGACCTGCTCGAAGTGCAGGTGCAAACCAACCAGAACGTGCTGTTCGCCCACTGGCAGGCCGAGCCCGGCGCGGCGCTGGCGCGGCTGGCGCCGCCGCGCCAACTGGCCACGCGCGCCAGCGTCACCAGCACCTCGGCGCAGGCGCTGGAGGTGTGGGTGCCGGTGCGCCTGAAGGGCGAGCGGGTCGGCGCGCTGGTGGTGCGCGAAAGCCTGCAAAGCCTGCACCGCACCCTGCTGCAACTGTCCGGCCTGGCCGGAACCTTGATCGCGCTGGCGATCTGGGTCGCGGCGCGCGGCCTGCGCGCGGTGCAGCGGCGGGCGCTGGCGCCCATCGTCGACCTGTCCGACCTGGCCGAGCGCGTCTCGCGCGACCACAACTACAGCCGCCGCGCCACCGTGCACCGGCGCGACGAGGTGGGGCGCTTGACCGAACGCTTCAACGAGATGTTGAAACGCATCGAGATCTGGCAGGCCGATTTGCACCAGCAACTGGAACAGGAACAAGTGGCCGGCCGGCAGATGCAGCGGCTGGCGCACCGCGACAGCCTGACCGCGTTGCCGAACCGGCTGTTCTTCCAGGGCGAGTTGCAGCGCCACCTGGTGCACAGCGCCCACGCCGCCGAGCTGATGGCGCTGATGTTCATCGACCTGGACAATTTCAAGGTCGTCAACGACGAGCACGGCCACGAGGCCGGCGACGCCGTGCTGTGCGAAGTGGCGCAGCGCATGGCCGGCGCGGTGCGCGCGCGCGACGTGTTGTGCCGGCTCGGCGGCGACGAGTTCGCGCTGATCTTGCCGGCGCTGCCGGACCAGGCCGCCGCCGAGCAGTTGGCGCGCCGCGTCATCGAGGCGGTGCGCGCGCCGCTGCACGTCGCCGGCCGGTTGATGCCGGTCGGCGCCACCATCGGGCTGGCCTTCTACCCGCTCGACGCGGGCGACCCGAGCGCCTTGCTGAACGCCTCCGACCGCGCCATGTACGCGGCCAAGCGGGCTGGCAAAAACACCTTCAGGAGGGCCGGCGATGCGCAGTCCGAGTAGGCGCCGCGGCGCCGCGCTGCGGCTGGCGCTGGCCGCGGCGTGCTGCTGGCCGGCGCTGCAACAGGCGCAAGCGCAAGCGCAAGCTCAAGTGCCAGTCCCGGCCCCGGCCCCGGCCCAGCCCCCCGCCAGCGCCGCCCAGCCTACGCTGGAGCAGTTGCTGCGCCAGCCGCTGAGCGAGGTGCCGCGCGAGGTCGAAGTGTCGACCTCGTCGCGCTACGCCGAAAGCGCGGCGCAGGCGCCGTCTGTCACCTACGTCGTCACCGACGCCGACATCGCCCGCTACGGCCTGCGCAACATGGCCGACGTCATGCGCAGCATGCCGGGCCTGTTCGTCAGCGGCGACGGCGAATTCGTCTACGTCGGCGCGCGCGGCCTGGGCCGGCCGGGCGACCTGAACTCGCGCCTGTTGTTCCTGGTCGACGGCATCCGCGTCAACGAGAACATCTACGACGCCGGCGTGCTGGGGCCGGAGTTCCCGGTCGACGTCGGGCTGATCGAGCGGGTTGAATTCGCGCCCGGCCCCGGCTCCGCGCTGTACGGCAACAACGCCTTCCTCGGCGTGGTGAACGTCATTACCAAGGGCAGCGACAAATTGCGCGGCGCGCAGGTGAGCGCCGCCGTCGACTCGGACCGGCTGCGCCAGCTGCGCGCCAGCTGGGGCCACCGCTCCGAACGCGGCTGGGAGGGCTGGCTGGCGCTGAGCGCGTTCCGCCAGGACCGCATCGCCTCGGCGGTCGAGGTGGCGCCGGCCGAGCGCGACCTTGCCGCCGAGCGCAACTGGGACCGCGGCGAGCGCGTGCTGGGCATGGCGCGCGCCGGCGGCTGGACCTTGCGCGGCGGCGTCAGCCAGCGCGAGCGCGGCTTCCCCAGCGCGCTGGGGGCCGAGCCTGGCCACAACTTCGGCCAGGCCCGCGCCGTCGTCAACGGCAGCTTCGCCGCGCTGGCGTACGAGCGCGCGCTGGGCGACGACTGGACCTTGTTCGGCGCCGTCTCGGCCAAGCGCAGCGAGTACCGCTACATTGAACCGTATCTGCGCGATGACGCGCTGGAACGCGAATACGCCACCGTCTCGCTGGGGCGCTGGGTCAACGCCGACCTGCGCCTGAGCACGCGGCGCTGGCGCGACCACGACTTGATGGCGGGCGTCGAATACCAGGGCGACCGCGAGCAAAAAATCAGCGCCGGCACCGTCGGCGAGCCGGTGCTGGCCGAGTTTTTCGGCAACAACCGGCGCCGCGGCCTGTTCGTGCAGGACGCCTGGCGCCTCAACGACGCGCACCGCCTGATCCTCGGATGGCGCCGCGACCAGGCCACGGCCGGCGGCGGCAGCAGCAATCCGCGCCTGGCCTGGGTCTGGAGCGGCGTCGCCGACGCGACGCTGAAGTTGATGTACGGCAGCGCCTTCCGCGCCGCCAACCTGTACGAGTTCCAGGTCAACGCGCCGTTCCAGGTGGCCGTTCCGGCGCCGGAGCGGATACGCACGCTGGAACTGGCGTGGGAGCACGCGCCCACGCCGCGCCTGCAATACCGGCTGTCGCTCTACGCTTCGCGCTTGCGCGACCTGATCGGCGTGAACCAGCAAACCGGCTTCGTCGAGAACAGCGGCCCGATCCGCAACGCCGGCGCCGAGCTGGGGCTGGAGCGGCGCTGGGACGGCGGCCGGCAATTGCGCGCCGCCGTGTCGCTGCAGGACAGCAAGGACGCGCACGGCCAGGGCTTGAGCAATTCGCCGCGCACGCTGGTCAAACTCCTGTTCAGCCAGCCGCTGGCGGGCGACGCGCTGCGGCTGTCGTGGCAGGCGCTCGGCACCAGCCGGCGCCGCACCGACGCGCAGGACTTGCCCGGCTACGCGCTGGTCAACGCGGTACTGCTGTGGCGCCCGGGCGCCGAGGCGGAGTGGTCGCTGGGACTCTACAACCTGGCCAACAAGCGCTATGCCGACCGGCCCTGGACGCCGGGCGTGTCGCTGCTGCAAGAGGGGCGGGTGCTGCGGCTGTCGCTGACGCGGCGTTTCCTTCCATGAGGCGCCGCTGTTGGCTGGCCGCGCTGTGCTGGCTGGGCCTGGCCGCGCCGGCGTGGGCCGGCCCGGACGAGGTGCAACTGAAGGCGGCCTTCATCTACCGCTTCGCGCAACTGACCGAATGGCCGCCGGCGCCGCCGCGCGAATTCACCTACTGCGTGGCCGGCGACGCGCCGTTGCAGGAAGCCTTGCGCGGGCTGACGCAGGGCGCGCCCGGGGCGGCGCCGGTGCGCCTGTTGTACCTGAGCGAACCGCAAGCGGTGCCGCAGTGCCAGTTGCTGGTGCTGGGAATGAAAGGGCGGGCCGAGCTGCAGCGCTGGCGCGAGTTGCTGGCCGACGGCCCGGTGCTGATCGTCGGCGACAGCGCCGAATCGTTTCGCAGCGGCGCCGTGATCGGCCTGGTACTGGAGCCGAACGGCTTGGCGTTCCGCATCAACCAGACCGAGGCGAAGCGGCGCGGACTGGTGCTGAGCTACCAAATGCTGAAACTGGCGCGCGAAGTGAAATAGGGCGAGCGGAGGCGGCTGGGCGCCTCAGGTGTTCAGCGTAAACTCGGTAAACGACGCCTCGGTGCTGGCCTTGGCTTCCGGCTCGGCCTGGGCGCTCTTGCTGTCCGGCCCGTTGTTAAGCAGCCACAATAAATTGGTGGCCGAATCGGCGTTGGCCAGCGCCTCCTCCTGGCTGATGATGCCGTCCTTGACCAATTGCAGCAGCGCCAGCTCGAACGACTGCGAGCCCGGCGACATGCTTTTCTCGATCGCCTCCTTGATCTGGTTGATGTCGCCTCGTTCGATCAAGTCGGAGATGTGGCGGGTGTTGACCATGATCTCGACGGCCGCCGTGCGGGTGCCGCCGTTGATCGAGCGCACCAGGCGCTGCGACACGATGGCCTTGACCGTCGACGACAGGTCTTGCAGCAGCGACGCGCGGTTCTCGATCGGATAGAAACTGATAATGCGGTTCAGCGCGTTGTAACTGTTGTTGGCGTGCAGCGTGGCCAGCACCAGGTGGCCGGACTGGGCGTAGGCCAGCGCGGCGGCCATGGTTTCCTTGTCGCGGATTTCACCGATCAGGATGCAGTCGGGCGCCTGGCGCATCGAATTGCGCAGCGCGGTGTAGAAGTCCTTGGCGTCGCTGCCGATCTCGCGCTGGTTGACGATCGACCGCTTGTTCTTGAACAGGTACTCGATCGGGTCTTCCAAGGTCAGGATATGGCCGGAGCGCAACTCGTTGCGGTGGTCCAGCATCGACGCGATGGTGGTCGACTTGCCCGAGCCGGTCGAGCCGACGATCAGCATCAGGCCGCGCTTTTCCATGATCAGCTCGGCGAGCGCGCTCGGCAGGCCGAGGTCGGCCAGCGCCGGGATGTTGGCGGGCACGTAGCGGAACACGGCGGAGATGCTGCCGCGCTGGCGGAACGCCGACAGGCGGAAGCGGCCCAAGTTGGGCACCGAGATGCCCATGTTGAGTTCGTTCTCGCGTTCCAGCTCGGCCACTTGTTCGGGCGTGCAGATTTCAGAGAGCAGCGAGCCGATGTTGTCCGGCTCCAGCTTTTGTTGATTGATGGGAATCAGATTGCCGTTGATCTTCAGGTGGACCGGGGAATTGACCGCGAAAAACATGTCCGACGCGTTCTTTTCCTTCATCAACTGGAATAAGCGTTCCATGGCCATCGTGTACCCCTTCATCAGTTTGGGGACAGACCACGTTTTCCGAGAAAGTATTTCTCGGAAAACGTGGTCTGTCCCCGGTGTGGCTGAATTAAATCCCGCGCAGCAACTCGTTGATGCCGGTCTTGGCGCGGGTTTTGGCGTCGACGCGCTTGACGATGACGGCGCAGTACAGGCTGTACTTGCCGTCGTCCGACGGCAGGTTGCCCGACACCACGACGGAGCCGGCCGGCACGCGGCCGTAGCTCACTTCGCCGGTGGCGCGGTCGTAGATCTTGGTCGACTGGCCGATGTAGACGCCCATCGAAATCACCGAGTTCTCTTCGACGATGACGCCTTCGACGATTTCCGAGCGGGCGCCGATGAAGCAGTTGTCCTCGATGATGGTCGGGTTCGCTTGCATCGGTTCCAGCACGCCGCCGATGCCGACGCCGCCGGACAGGTGGACGTTCTTGCCGATCTGCGCGCAGGAGCCGACGGTGGCCCAGGCGTCGACCATGGTGCCTTCGTCGACGTAGGCGCCGATGTTGACGAACGACGGCATCATGACGACGTTCTTGCCGATGAAGCTGCCGCGGCGGGCGACGGCCGGCGGCACCACGCGGAAGCCGCCTTTGACGAAGTCGGCTTCGGTGTAGTTGGCGAACTTGGTCGGTACCTTGTCGTAGAACTGCATGGTGCCGTCGCCGCTCATCACGACGTTGTTTTCCAGGCGGAACGACAGCAGCACGGCTTTCTTGACCCACTGGTTGACGACCCAGTCGGCGCCGGTTTTTTGCGCGACGCGGATGCTGCCGTCGTCGAGGCCGGCGATAACGTGGCCGACCGCGTCACGCAGCTCGGCGGCGCCGTTGGCCGGGGTGATCTCGGCGCGGTTTTCCCACGCCTGCTCGATGATTTGCTCTAATTGTTGGCTCATGATGTTCTTTGGTTGGGGGTTCAAGATGCTGATAAGGAATGGCAGAACTGGACGATGCGGCGCGCCGCCTCCAAGCCTTCCTCGGCCTCGGCGACCAGCGCCATGCGGACCCGGTTGCTGCCTGGATTGATGCCGTGCGCGTCGCGCGCCAGGTAACTGCCAGGCAATACCGTGACATTATATTCGGCGTACAGGCGCTGCGCGAATTGCGTGTCCGACAGGCCGGTGCGGCTGACGTCGGCCCACAGGTAAAAGCCGGCGTCCGGCAGTTCCACTTGCAGCACGCCCTGCAACAGCGGCGTGATGGCGGCGAACTTGGCGCGGTACTTTGCGCGATTCTCTTCGACGTGGGTTTCGTCGTTCCAGGCCGCGACGGAGGCCGCCTGCACGGTGGGGCTCATGGCGCCGCCGTGGTAGGTTCGGTAGAGCAGGAATTTTTTCAACACCTCGGCGTCGCCGGCGACGAAGCCCGAGCGCATGCCCGGCACGTTGGAGCGCTTCGACAGGCTGGAGAACACCACCAGGCGCGCGTACGGGCGCGGGGCGCCGGCCAGGCCGAGCGTGTGGGCCGCCTCCAGCGCGCCCAGCGGCGGCTGGTCGCCGTGGTAGATCTCGGAATAGCACTCGTCGGCGGCGATGACGAAGTTGTAGCGCTCGGACAGCGCGAACAGGTGCTCCCAGTCGGTCAGGGTCAGCGTGGCGCCGGTCGGGTTGCCGGGCGAGCAGACGAACAGCAGCGCGACGCGCTCCCAGACGGCGGCCGGAATGCTGTCGTAATCGCAGCCGAAATTACGCGCCGGATCGGAATTGACGAAATACGGCTCGGCGCCGGCCAGGTAGGCGGCGCCCTCGTAGATCTGGTAGAACGGGTTCGGGCTGACCA
The DNA here is from genome assembly GCF_000344615.1 of Janthinobacterium sp. CG3. Taxonomy (GTDB): domain Bacteria; phylum Pseudomonadota; class Gammaproteobacteria; order Burkholderiales; family Burkholderiaceae_D; genus Janthinobacterium. The sequence continues at coordinate 447,497 of NZ_KB467824.1, forward strand.
CCAGCGACTTGGCGGCCGGGTCGATGACCGTTTGCGCCAGCGCGAACAGCGCCTCGCGCGAACCGTTGACCGGCAACACCTGCGTGGCCGGGTCCAGCGGCGCGATGCCGTAGCGGCGTTCGAGCCAGTTGGCGATGGCCACGCGCAGCGCCTGCGAACCGATCGTGGTCGGGTAGCTGGCCAGTCCGGCGACGTTGTCGGCCAGCGCCTGCTGGATGAACGGCGGGGTTGGGTGCTTCGGCTCGCCCATGCCCAGGCTGATGGCGGAATAGTCCGGATTGACGCTTACCTTGGCAAATAATTGGCGCAGTTTTTCAAACGGATACGATTGCAGTTTGTCGAGATGTGGATTCACGTAGCGGACCAGAGCGGAAGAGCGGTTGGGGAGGGCGGCCGGATGGCCGCGGTCAAGCCCAACTATTATAACGTTGTTGGCCTGCCCACGTGCCCGCCGCCCTTGGGGGGGGCGAGCCGAATGCCGTGAGCGCGATTTTCGCAGGTCGGTCCAGCCGCGACGGCGTCACCCGACAACGTTGGCCCGGAGCGGCGCGCCGGATTACGCGTCGACCATCCGCGTCAATGTCGTTTCACAACAACACCGCCATATCGAGACTTGAGCCCGGAAGTGTTGGCGGGCTCAGCGGGCAGGCGGCCATGTTGTCGTCGAGGCGGCGCGCCAGTTCGCCGCGCAGGCCGTGCAGCCCGGCGATGCGGACGTCGATGTCGGCCAGTTTGCGCGCCAGCGCGGCGCGCAGTTGCGGCGCTGACGCCTCCGGCGCGTTCAGCAGCGGCAAGTCGGCTTCGATTTCGGCCAGGGTGAAGCCCAGGCTTTGGGCGATGCGGATGTAGCGCAGCCAGTCGAGCGCCTCGGGCGGGTAGTCGCGGTAGCCGTTGCCGGCGCGGCGCGCGCGCAGCAGGCCGCGTTTCTCGTAATAGCGCAGCGTGTCGCGGCTAAGCCCGGTGGCCGCGGCCATTTCCCCTATTTGCATGCATCGCCTCCATTGCGCTTGACCTTGGAGTGTACTCTAGGCTTTAGCATTGCCGTATTACTTTTCTGGGAGTGTGAAGATGATGCCGTCCGTGTCGCCGTCCGATTTTCGCCACATCGTGCGCGCCAGCGCGCTCTATGATGTGCTGCTGACCGCGCCTTTCGCCACGCCGTGGAGCTTCGCGCTGGTGCGCGAGCAACTGTCGAACGTGAACGTGTTGCTGGGCGGCGCCGCCCTGCCGGCGTTCGAACCCTTCCACGTGCTTATTTGCTGTTTGCTCGGGAGCATTGTGCTGGTCTGGTCGGCGTTGCGCGTGCGCGACCCGCAGCCGCGCCTCGGCCGTTACGACGCCGCGGCGCGGCTGCTCTTTTCGACGTGGATGGTGTGGGCGCTGCTGGCCACCGGCGCGCCGGTGCTGTGGCTGTTCTTGCTGCCGGAGTTCGCCTGGGGGCTGGCGCAGCTGTTGCCGCTCCGGCCATTATTAAAAAAAACATAACGAGGTGCGATCATGGCGGCGCTCGTACTTATTGAGACAGGACTGCCGCATGTCGCACACGCCCGCCGCGAAAGACACCTTCACGCTCGACACGGTGGCGACGCCGAGGGTGGCGGCCGCGCGCCTGGCGGTCGGGCTGTTGCAGGGCGCGCTGCTGTATCTGTTGTATCTGGCGAAAGCGGACCAGTTGTGGCCGGCCACCCAGCCCTATCTGTTCGCGCCGCTGGTGTTGCTCGGCGTGCTGTCGCCGATGTTGCTCACCAGCCTGGGGCATCTGGCGCCGCGCCGCGCCGCCGCCTGGATGCTGGCGGCGGCGCTGGTGGTCGTCGCGCTGGCGCCGTACGACATCTGGCGCCTCGACGGCGCGCCGGCTTGGCGGGATGACGCTGGCGCCGGCGCGCGCGTCGATCCGATGCCGTCGACCTTGCTGTTCGTGTTCTGCGGCGTCGGCCTGTACATCGCCCACGCGCTGGTGCTGGCCGGCGCGCTGGAGCGTCGCCTCGTGGCGCGCTATCCGAGCTATTTCGACGCCGCCTGGAAACTGGCGATCCAGTTGCTGTTTTCCGCCTTCTTCGTCGGCGCGCTGTGGCCGGTAGGCGCCGACGTCGCGCGCACGGTCGCCGTCAGCGCGCGCGTGGCGGCGATGCTGTTGTTGCCGATCTGGGCCAACGGCGTGTACGCGCTGGGCCTGCGGGTCAACGACTATGGCTGGTCGTCGGAGCGCATCATCGGCGCCGCCTGCCTGCTGGTGGTGGGCTGCTACGCGATGCGCAGGCTTGGACCTGTCCGCCGGCCCCCTAGGGCGCGCTTCGGCCCGGCGGCCTAGTTCTTGTATCTGACCTGGCGCACGTGCTTTTCCAGTTCGTCGAACGAGGGCCGTTCGGTGTTGGAGATGACCTTGCGGCCGAATTCCACCGCCAGCGCCGGCGCGTAGCCGTTCAGGCTGGCCAGCAGTGTCACCTTGATACACTGCAGCATCTTTTGCGATTCGTGGTGCTTGCGCCGCAGCAGGCTGGCGACCGGCGAGACGAAGCCGTAGGCCAGCAGGATGCCGACGAAGGTGCCGACCAGCGCGTTGGCGATCAGCACGCCCAGCTCGGCCGGCGGCAGCCCGACCGAGGCCATCGTATGCACCACGCCCATCACGGCGGCGACGATGCCGAACGCCGGCATCGCGTCGGCCAGTTGCGCAATGGTTTGGATCGGCATTTCGCCGTCTTCGTGGTGGGTTTCAATTTCGTTGTCCATCAGATTTTCGATTTGGAACGCGTCCATATTGCCCGACACCATCAACCGCAGGTAGTCGGTGATGAATTCGAGGATGTGCGGGTCGGACATGGTGCGTGGATACTGGAGGAAGATCGCGCTGCCGTAGGGATTGTCGATATCGTCTTCCAGCGACATCAAGCCTTCCTTGCGGATCTTGGTGAGCACTTCGAAAAGCAAGCCCATCAACTCCATATACAGCGACTTGGTGTATTTCGAGCCGTGCATCAGCGACGGCAACGCCGCCATGGTGGCCTTGATCGCCTTCGAGTCGTTGCCGACCACGAAAGTGCCGATGGCCGCGCCGCCTATCATCAGCAACTCGGTCGGTTGGAAGAGGGCGCCCAAGTGCCCGCCCTGCAGGGCGAAGCCGCCAAAAATGGAGAGCAGAACGACGATGAATCCGATAATCACTAACAACTTATACCCCAGCTAACATTTCCATCTCGCAATATTAACTGATTTGGCACACGGCGTCGCCGTTTGCGCGATAAATGCCGGCCCGACAGCGGCGCCGGCCGGGCCGGGCTCAGGCTTTGAGCGCGCCGACCAGCGCGCGGGCGTGGGCCGACAAGTCGTCGTGGCGGCGCACGCAGACCAGCAAATGGCGCATGGCCCAGGGGTCGGTCAAGCGCCGCTGCCGGATCGCCAGCATTTTTTCATAGCGCCGCGCCGCCGCCGCCGGAATGATGGCGATGCCGGCGCCGCTTTCGACGACCCGGCAAATGGCGTCGAAGCTGCGCAGGCGCAGGCGGTAGCGCAGGCGCTGCCCGAGTTTCGCCGCGTGTTCGCTCAGGTGCTGTTGCAGCGCGCTGTCGGCGGCCAGGCCGACGAAGTCGTAGGCCAGCGTTTGCGCGAACGCGATGTCGCCGCCGCCGCCGCCCGGCCCGGCGAGTAGCGGGTGCGCCGGCGCCGCCACGACAACCAGCGGGTCGTCGCGGAAAGGGAAGGTTTGCAGGCCATCGCTGTTGGCGCTGTCGGCCACGATGCCGATGTCGGCGACGCCGTCGAACAGCGCCTGGACGATGTCGCCGCTGCGCCTTTCCTCGACCTCGACGTGGACCTGCGGATGCGCGCGCAGGTAGTCGGCCAAGGCTTGCGGCAGGAATTCGCTGAGCGCCGAGGTGTTGCACAACAGGCGTATCTGGCCCTTCAGGCCTTGCGCATAGTCGCCGAGGTCGCCGCGCATTTTCTCCACTTGCCCCAGGATCACCCGGGCGTGGTGCAACAGCGTACGCCCGGCCTCGGTGGCGTCGACGCCGCGGCGTTTGCGCAGCAGCAGCGGCACGCCCAGCAAGTCTTCCATGCCGCGCAGGCGCGCGCTGGCCGACGCCAGCGCCAGGTGCGCGCGCTCGGCGCCGGCGGTGATGCTGCCCGCCTCCACGACGTGGCGGAAGAGTTGCAGGTCGGTCAAATCAAAGCGCATGGTCGGGTCGTGTCAGGTCGTCGAATCCAGCGTCGGCCTATGGCTGCGCCGAAGGCTGGCTCAGTGTATCCCACATTTCCATGCGCCGCCTTTGCCGGCAGACTGGGCGCATGGAAAATATATTGTTGATCGCGGCGACCTTCTGGCTGGCCGGCACCGTCAAGGGCGCGGTTGGGCTGGGTCTGCCGACCGTCGCCATCGCTTTGCTGAGCCTGCTAATGACGCCGATGGAGGCGGCCGCCTTGTTGTTACTGCCTTCGTTGCTGACGAATCTATGGCAACTGGCCGCCGGGCCGGATTGCACGCCGTTGCTGCGTCGGCTGTGGCCGCTGTTGCTGGGGGTGTGCGCCGGCACCGCCGCCGGGGCCGCGCTGGCGCAGCGGCTGCGCGCCGATTGGGCCGGCGGCGCCTTGGGGTTGGCCTTGATGGTCTACGCGGCGCTGGGGCTGGTGGCGGTGAGCTGGAGCGTGTCGGCCCGGCTCGAGCGCTGGCTGGCGCCGCTGGTCGGCGCGGCGACCGGCGTCGTCAGCGCCGCGACCGGGGTGTTCGTATTGCCCGCCGTGGCTTACTTGCAGGCGCTCGGGCTGGGGCGGGACCAGTTGGTCCAGGCCATGGGGCTGGCCTTTACCGTGTCGACGCTGGCGCTGGCGCTGCAGTTGGCGTGGTCCGGCGCGCTGCACTGGCGCGGCGCCGGCGCGTCGGCGCTGGCCTTGTTGCCGGCCCTGGCCGGCATGGCGACCGGGCAATGGCTGCGCCGCAAGATGCCGCAGGCGCTGTTCCGGCGCTGCTTTTTCACCGCGCTGATGGCGCTGGGCGGCCAGTTGTTGCTGCGCGCGGCGGGCTGAGTAAAACCGTGCCGGATTGGCAATTTTAATAAATATGCAGAATGCGCGGGTCCTATGCGCGATACCGCACTGATATCCACCGCCTATCTCAGTAAAGTGGGCCTGTAGCGTTCGACTTCCGGCCGCTGCGCAAAGGGAGAGATGAGATGGGTATGTGGATGCTGGCGGCTGTCGTCGCAACTGTGGCGCTGATGTTGTTCCAGGCCGCTGGCGCCTTGTGGGTCGCGGCAATCGCGCTGTGGATCGTCGTCGGTTACGCCGGCGACGTCATTGACGCGCTCGCCGCCGCGGTCCTGCTGGTGGTGCTGGGCGCGCCGGCGGTGCTGCTGGCCAGCAAGTCGCTGCGCCGCAGCCTGGTCAGTCCGCATCTGTTGGCCCTGTTTAAACGCATCCTGCCGAGCATGTCCGAGACCGAGCGCGACGCGCTGGAGGCGGGCACCACCTGGTGGGACGCCGACTTGTTCTCCGGCAAGCCCGACTGGAATAAACTGCTCAGCCTGCCGGCGCCGTCGCTGAGCGACGAAGAGCAAGCCTTCCTCGGCAACGAGGTCAACCAATTGTGCGCCCTGGTGGACGATTGGGAAAGCACCCAGCTGTGGCAGGGCTTGTCGCCGCAGGCATGGCAGTTCGCCCGCGACCGCGGCTTCCTCGGCATGATCATCCCGAAACAATACGGCGGCAAGCAATTCTCGGCCTATATGCATTCGCAAGTGGTGATGAAGTTGTCGACGCGCTGCTCGGCGCTGGCGGTGCAGGTGATGGTGCCAAATTCCCTCGGGCCGGCCGAATTGCTGCTGCACTACGGCACCGACGCGCAAAAAGACTATTACCTGCCGCGCCTGGCGGCCGGCACCGAGGTGCCGTGCTTCGCCTTGACCAGCCCGTACGCCGGCTCGGACGCCGCCGCCATTCCCGACACCGGCGTGGTCTGCATGGGCCAGTTCGAGGGCCGCGAAACGCTGGGGCTGCGCGTCAGCTGGACCAAGCGCTATATCACGCTGGGGCCGGTGGCGACGCTGCTGGGCCTGGCGTTTCGCGCCGTCGACCCCGACAAGCTGCTGCCGCCCGGCGTCGAGCCGGGCATCAGCTGCGCGTTGATCCCGACCACCCACGCGGGCGTGGTCATCGGCCGGCGCCACTGGCCGCTGAACGCGGTGTTCCAGAACGGCCCGACCTCCGGCAGCGACGTCTTCATCCCGATGCAGTGGGTGATCGGCGGCCAGCCGCAGATCGGCAAGGGCTGGCGCATGCTGATGGAATGCCTGGCGGCGGGACGGGCGATTTCGCTGCCGTCGGCCAGCGTCGGCACCGCCAAGCTGGCCGTGCGCGGCACCAGCGCCTACGCCGCCATCCGCCGCCAGTTCAAGACCGCCATCGGCAAGTTCGAAGGGGTGCAGGAGGCGCTGGCGCGCATGGGCGGCAACCTGTACATGATGGACGCGACGCGCAAGCTGTCGGCGCTGGCGGTCGACCTGGGCGAAAAGCCGGCGGTGATCTCGGCCATCGCCAAATACCACGTCACCGAGCGCGCCCGCGCGGTCGTCAACGACGGCATGGACGTCCTGGGCGGCAAGGGCATCTGCATGGGGCCGAGCAACTTCCTGGCGCGCGCCTACCAGCAAATTCCCATCGCCGTCACGGTCGAGGGCGCCAACATCCTGACGCGTTGCCTGATCATCTTCGGCCAGGGCGCTATCCGCGCGCATCCTTACGTGCTCAAGGAAATGCACGCCAGCACCGAAACCGACGGCCGCAAAGCCCTGCTGGACTTCGACGACGCCTTCTTCGGCCATGTCGGCTTCGTGTGCGCCAACGCGGCGCGGGCACTGTGCTACGGCTTGACCGGCGCGCTGCTCAAGCCCGAAGTGCGCGCCGCCGCCGAAGACATGCTGCGCTACTACCGCGCGGTCGACCGCCTGTCGACGGCGTTCGCGCTGATGACCGACTTCGCCATGTTCGTGCTGGGCGGTTCGCTGAAGCGGCGCGAGCGCATATCGGCGCGCCTGGGCGACATCCTGTCGCAGATGTATTTGATTTCCGCCACGCTGAAACGCTTCGAGGACGACGGCCGGCCGCAAGCCGACGCGCCGTACGTGCACTGGTCGGTGCAGGACGCGCTGGCGCGCGCCCAGAACGCGCTGATCGGCGTGCTCGACAACTTCCCGAACCGCGCGCTGGCGCTGGCGTTGCGGCTGCTGGTGTTCCCCTTCGGCCTGCCTTACCGCGAACCGTCCGACGCGCTCGGCGGCGAGGTGGCCGAGGCGATGCAAACGGCCGGCCCGGGCCGCGAACGGCTGCTGGCCGACTGCTTCGTCGCCGACGACTTCGGCGACCCGATTGCCTGCGGCGAATTGGCCTTCGCGCTGCTGCCGCAGGTCGAGGCGATCGAGCACCGCTTCAAACCGGCGGTCCACTCCGGCGCGCTGGCGGCGATTCCGCAAAGCCTGGTGGAGATGCGCGAATGGGTGGCCGACGCCGCCGCCAGCGGGCTGATCACGGCCGAAGAACGCCACGTGCTATCGGATTTTGCGCGCTACGCCGACATCTCGATCCAGGTCGACGACTTTTCCGCGGACCTCAACGCCGCGGCCGACGTCGGCCGGCGCCAAGCCATGACCGAGCGGCGCAAGGAAATGGCGGAAGCGTAAGCGGAATAGTTGCGCATCAACTTACTTGGCCGCCTCGAAAGTAACGATGAGCGCCTCGGCCGTCGTGCGGATGCCGGTCGGGACGAATTGGACGCCGGCGTAGCGCAGCTCTTCCGGCCGGAAGTTATACAAGGGCACCTCGCCGGCGATTTGCTGCGCCACCAGATTGGCCGCCTTGGCGAGCTGGCGCTGCACGCCCGCGTCGACGCCGTCGACTGTAAATTGATCAACCCTGGCCTCGCGCAGGAAGACGGCGTTGCGGCTGGCGTCGACCAGCAGCCGGCCCGACATCGCCATGCCGCCGCGCCAGGATTGCTTGGTGAACGGCGGCGCGATCTTTGCCTCCAACGCCAGGCCGATACGGTCGTCGGGCAACAGCGCCAACCGCGGGCGGGTCAGTTCGACGTGCAGCAGCGCCATCATGCGGTTTTCCAGCGGAAAGCGGCGCTCCAGCCCTTGCTGCAGCTTGGCCAGCGGCAGCTCCAACTGGCGCTGGCCGATCAGGCTGGCGCAGGAACAGAGCAGGGCGCACGCCAGCGGCGGCAGGGCGACCCGCGCCATGCGTCGCGTGATATTCGATGTCATGTTTTCTTAAAGTAAAGAGCCGGAGACGCCGATAGTAAACCAACGGCGCGGAGCCGAGGTCAGACCCTAGGTCTGACCTCGGGGTTAGGCCTGTGGTGTTGATTGTTCCAACGCTCACACCGCCAGCTTGGTGCCGGCCCGCATGCGCTCTTCCTGCAGCTTCAAATCCGGCGTCAGGGCGGCGCCGAAATCCTCGCTCTCGAACACCTGGCGGATTTCAATTTCCGAATCGCCCGGCATCGGGTTCGGGCAGCGCTTGACCCATTTGATCGCTTCCTCCTTCGACTCGACTTTGATCAGCCAGAAGCCGGCGACCAAGTCCTGTGTATTGCCGAACGGGCCATCCACGACGGTTCGGTCGCTGCCGGAAAATATGACGCGGGCGCCCATCGCGCTGGGATGCAGACCCTCGCCGGCCAGCAGCACGCCGGCCTTGGACAATTCCTCGTTGAAATTTCCCATGTCTGTCAGCAATTGCTCACTCGGCATGACGCCGGCTTCGGATTGCGCGCTGGCTTTCACTATGATCATGAAACGCATGGCCGGCCCCTTTATGTTTGCGATGCGTCGACGCAGCCTTGCATGGCCGCCTTGTGCATCTCTTCCGGGCTGACGTCGCGCACATGGGTGGCCAGCGACCAGTTATGGCCGAACGGATCTTGCAGCACGCCGTAACGGTCGCCCCAGAACATGTCTTGCAGCGGCATGGCGACGGTCGCGCCGGCGTCCAGCGCCCGCGCGAAGGCGGCGTCGACGTCGTTCACATACATGTGGATCGTGACGGGCGAGCCTTTCAGCGACTTCGGCCCGAAGCTGCCCCATTCGGGGAATTCGTCGACCAGCATCAGGTGCGAGTCGCCGATCTGCAACATCGCGTGCATCAGCTTGCCGTCGGCGCCGGCTATGCGGCCACCCTCGGTCGCGCCGAACGCCTTCTTGTAAAACTCGATCGCATCGGCCGCGCCGGCGCACACCAGGTGCGGGGTGAGCGTGTGCATTCCTTCGGGGATAGGTTTCACTTGTGCTTGGTTCATATTGCTCTCCTATTAAATTGAAAGGCAGTGCATGATTACTCCAACGTCGGTGGCAGAAGAAATTCGCGGACAAACGCGCGTCGCAAAGTGCCCGCACCAACGATTCTTGAGGATTTACAAAGGCGCCAATGGCCGGCTGAACGTCTGAAAATCAGTCGCAAAGGCATACTGGCGATATTCCGATTCACATTTCATATATTCAACATGACTAATTTGCTACAGGGCCTATTGTGCGCTTTTTTCGTCGCCGCGTCGCTACCGGCGGCGGCCACCGGTGACGCCGCTCAGATCGCGGCGCGCGCCGGGGTCTGGAGCGGTAGCGTCGGCAAGCAGCAAGTGCTGGCTTGCTTCGACCGATCGGACGACGCCAAGTATTACTACCTGAAGCATTCCAACACCATCCCGCTGAGCGCCGTCGACGGCAAGAACCTTGCCTGGACCGAGGGCCGCGGCGACGGCGCCACCGGCCGCTGGCGTGTGCGCGCCGTCGCGCCGGACCGGCTGGAAGGGGAGTGGAGCGGTCCGAAGGGCCAGCGCAAGGCGCCGATAGTATTAACGCGCAGCTATGCGGACGCTGACGGCAAGGGCAATTGCGACGACGCCGGCAACGCGCTGTCCGACGCCTTCAACGGCCCGCGGCTGGACGCCCAGAAGGTGACGCGGCAAGCGGCCGTGTTCGGGCGGCGCGCGTACGCGAAGCTGTCGACGCTGGGCGGCTCGATCCAGTCGCTGGCTTTCCCGCCGGCGCTGCCAGGCATGGCCGGCGTCAACAAATTGATCGACCGGTTCGCGCGCGCCGCTATGCAGCAGTACTTCGACTGCGCGGCGCCGGGCCAGGACTACAATTCCTCGATGACCATCACATACTGGAGCAAGAACTGGCTGTCCATTGGCCAGCATAGGGAAGGCTTTTGCGGCGGCGCGTATCCGTTTCACCAACTCCAGCAGCGCACCGTCGACATTGCCGGCGGCACGGAGGTCGACCTGTGGATGTGGTTCAAGCATGACGGCAAGGGCGATAGCCAGGCGACGCCGGCGCTGCAAAAGCTGATCCTCTCCGGTGACGGCGCCGACACCAGCGACCCGGAGTGCGGCCCCTTGCTGACCGCGGCGCGCTACTACCAACTATCGCTGGGCGACAAGGGCATGGTGTTCTCCACCACCTTCCCGCACGTCGCGCAGGCGTGCGACATGGACATCGTCGTACCATACGCCAAGCTGGCGCCTTTCCTCAGCGAGTCCGGCAAGGCCGCGCTGCAGACGGTGCAGGCGCCCTGAGGCGGCGAACTTAGCCGGCCGGCAACGCTAAAAAAAGCCCCTGGCGCCCAGCCGGGGTCGGCCCGCGGGGTCCGACCCCGGGGTTACGCCCGTGGTTTTGATTTATACTATCGTCCTTGCACCTCTCAACCGGCATGGCGCCAGCGTTTTGCTGCGCAGCCAGCCAATCCCACACTTTCGAATGCTAAGGCCCGATATGCCATTTTCCTCACTGGGTCTGATTCCCTCACTCGTGCGCGCCGCCGGCAAAGTCGGCTACAACGCGCCGACCGCGATCCAGGCCGGCGCGATTCCCGTGATCTTGCGCGGCGGCGACCTGCTGGGCGCGGCCCAGACCGGCTCCGGCAAGACGGCCGCGTTCGCGCTGCCGCTGCTGCAGGCGATGCTGGCGCCGGCCAGCGGCCCGCGCCGAGTGCGCGCGCTGGTGCTGGTGCCGACGCGCGAACTGGCGGCCCAGGTGGGCGAGGCGATCCGCAAGCTGGCCAAGCACCTGCCGGTGCCGCTGAAGACCGCCATCGTGTTTGGCGGCGTGTCGATCAATCCGCAGATGATGGACCTGCGCGGCGGCGCCGACATCGTCGTCGCCACGCCGGGCCGCCTGCTCGACCTGATCGACCACAACGCGCTGACACTGTCGGGCGTGTCCATGCTGGTGCTGGACGAGGCCGACCGCTTGCTCGACCTGGGTTTCAGCGACGAAATCGGCCGCCTGCTGGGCATGATGCCGGCGCAGCGCCAAACCCTGTTCTTTTCGGCCACCTTCCCGGACGAGGTGCAGGCGTTGGCCGACACGCTGCTGCGCGCGCCGGTGCGCATCGAAGTCGAATCGGCGCCGCAGGACGCGCCCGACATCTTGCAGCGCGCCATCGCCGTCGACGCGTCGCGCCGCACCATGCTGCTCAAGCACTTGATCCTGGAACAGAAATGGGAGCGCGTGCTGGTGTTCGTCGCCACCAAATACGCCGCCGAGCACGTGGCCGAGAAGCTGCAGCGCAACGGCATCAAGGCCGACCCCTTCCACGGCGAGTTCAGCCAGGGCGCGCGCAGCCAGGTGCTGTCCGACTTCAAGGCCAGCCGCATCCAGGTGCTGGTGGCAACCGATGTTGCCGCGCGCGGCATCGACATCGCGCAATTGCCGGCGGTGGTCAACTACGACCTGCCGCGCTCGGCGGTCGACTACACCCACCGCATCGGCCGCACCGGCCGCGCCGGCCACAGCGGCGTCGCGGTCAGCTTCGTCAGCGCCGACACCGAGGCGCATTTCCGGCTGATCGAAAAGCGCCAGAACGTGCTGCTGGCGCGCGAAATCATCGCCGGCTTCGAGCCGGTCGAGCCGGCCGCCGTCATCGTCGAGCACGCCGCGACCGACACCGTCAACGGCGGCGTCAAGGGCGCGCGCAAGAGTAAAAAAGACAAGCTGCGCGAAGCGGCCGCCAAAGCCGAATAAGGCGCGACAAAAGCCCGCGGCCCAAACATGGGGTCGCGGACCCTCGGCGCCAAGGCGGGAAGGCCCAACCCCGGCCCTTGCCCTTGGTTTTCATGCGCTCGCCACGCCGCGTGACTTTCCCTTGAGTAATCGTAAATTCCATTCCCAGCAAATTGCTATCCTTTAATTCGAAGGCGGGTTTCCGCACGTCTGCCGACAGCATCAAAGGAGAACTTCCATGCCGCACCGCTTGGCACAAACGCTTGGCTGCGTTGGCTTGACACTGCTATTGGCTACGCTCGGCGGATGCCGGGGCGGCAGCGAAATATGGAAAGAGGAGGTGCAGCTAAGCGACGGCCGTATTATCGTCATCGAGCGCGAGACCGTATTCGAGCAAGGCAGCGAATGGGCGCATAACGATCGCGTCGGCAAGCCAAAGAGGCAACGAATTCGGCTTGAGCCGGCGAACGGATCGAAGAAAATGATCGTTTGGAACACCACCAAAAAATCCCCGGATGGCTTGCCCGAAGTACCGTTGATTTTTGATGTCGAGGACGGCGCACCGGTGGTAATGTCCAGCGTCGAGCTTACGGCGGGGTGCGAAATGTACTCGAAATACGTCTACTGGAACGGCATCTGGGTGGAAGAACGGCTGCCCGACACTTTCACGCGGCGCTCGACGAACCTGCTGGTCCGGGACGGCGCGGACCTGCCGCAACTCGTCGGTTTGCGGGAAAAGCAAGCTGGCGGCGCCCGTATGGGGAAACGGCCCGCGCTCAGGCAGGTGGGGCCGGTCCTGACGGTGTGCGACAACTAGCGTCTTGAATTGTGCCTGCCCGCCATTCCAACCAGGTATACGGTGCCTGTCGCTCGCCGATTCCACCACATCTCTTTGTCAATCACCATTACTCGCTCAGCACACTCATGCCTTGAGTGACGAATCGCGCAAGCGCCCATGCGTACCGATCCTCAGCGCTAACCAATCCGTCCCCGAACACCAGACTGGCCACGCGCGGACGTTGCGGCGCTCTGCCGTTCAAGTACCGCGACATCGAACTTTTTTGTGAGATTCTTTAGGAACCAGTGACTAAAACCAATTCGCACTATTTCAAAAATACTATTATCATTTTCATTTTATTGGTCGCGTGGTTGCCTGTCGAACCCGGCGGCGCCACTGACCAGCCGCAATTGCCGCAGGCCGTCCCGGCGTTGATCTTCGATAGGAGTATCTCATGTGTGACGAAAATTCTTGCTTAAAGACGATCATTGCCGTCGGTTTGATTTTTTTCATGGTGGTTAGTATGAGCGCGTGCGTGGGCGGTAGCGAAAAATGGAAAGAGGAGGTGCAATTGAGTGATGGCAGAGTCATCGTTGTTGAGCGGGAAACGATACGTGCGCGTGGCGGTGACGAGTGGGCCCATAACCGTAGCGGGACAAAGCCAAAGGAGCATCGAATTCGATTTGCGTCTGCGGACGGGGCTACGTCGGTGATCGAATGGAAAACCACGAAATTATCGCCGAGCACCTGGCCGGAAATACCGTTGATTTTCGACCTAGAGGCGGGACAGGCAATGATCGTGGCCAGCGTCCACGTCTCGGCGGGGTGCGAGATCTATACGAAATATGTTTACAGAAATCGCACGTGGATTGAAGAAAGACTTCCCGATAAATTCGAACGGCGCATAACAAATCTACTTATTCGAGATGGTATTGATATGCCGGAGTTCGTCAGTTTGAAGGAAAAACAGCGTGAAAATGCGAACTTGGGCTACCGAATCGCGCTCCGGCAAGTCGGGCCAGTTCGCATGGTTTGCGGTTAGTTACGTGATTTATAAACTAAGAACCATAAATTATCCGGAGGTATGTCATGCCAAGCGCGTTTGAATACATGCAGCTTGCGACTATTATTTATGCTGCTTCCGATGAAAATAGGATCGATATCCCCACCGGTTGGAGTCAACTCGACTGGGAACTTGACATATGGACGGGCTTCTCGGCAGGTGCATATAGGAATAATGGAACAAACGACATTGTTATTTCTTATGCCGGCACTAACGACGGCGTTGCCGATCCACTGAACTGGACGGCGGGCATGGGCTGCCGCTGCCGCAGATATTTCAGGCCATGGTCTATTATTTTGCATTTAAGGCAGAGAACCCACAGAGTACCAGTTGACCCTCAAGGATTGGTACCTCGGCGTGGACAAGCACAGCGTCGCCAGCTTGCAATTGCTGATCGAGGGCACGGCGGATTACAACGCGGCGTCGCCCAGCCAGTTGAACAACCGGAAAGTCGAGCATTTCAGTTTCGACGGCCTGGCGGCGGCATTCGACCAGGCGCGCGCGGCCAACCCGTCGTTGAGCAGTTGGGCGCTGTCGTCGTCGCTGCTGAGTTTTCACCTCGGCGGCAGCGACACGGCGGCCATTGGCGCCGACCTGGCCTATCAGTATGCCAAATACGGCGGCCTGTCGAACATCTCGCTAACGCCGGTCCAGGCGATGATGGCCGATGCCGCGTTTGGCGCGGCCAGCCAGACCCTCTGCGGTGGCGTCGGCTTGCAGGACTTGTCGGCGCGGCTGATGTAGCGGCCGGGCGGCGTCAGGGCGTCGTTGCGGCGCCCTGCACCAGGTCCATGCGCCGGCGCAGGCGCTGCGCCTCTTGCGCGTCGCCGGCCTTGTCGGCGCGCAGCGCCTGCACGCCGAGCCAGGCCAGCAGCGGGCGGCGCCAGCCTTGCGCCGACGCCGTCTCGACCGCGGTGGCCAGCAGCGCCGGGCTGGCGCGCCCGGCGCGCAGCAGTACGCCCGCCGCCACCAGTTGCGACAGCGGCTCGCCCATGCCGGCCACCGCCGCGGCGGCGGCGGCGTCGGTGGCGGCGCCGGCGGCGTCGCGGTGGGCGGCCGGCAGCAAGGCTATCTGGTCCGGTTTGGCCGTCCCCGCCAGATAGGCGGCGTAGGCCCGTTCCGACGCGGCCGCGTCCTGGCGCAGCGGCGCGAAGCCGGCGCATTCCTCGAACACCAGGCTGGCCACGCGGGTGGCGCAGCGCAGCAGTTCGACGCGCGCCAGCAGGTCGACCTTGCCGGTGGCGGCGACTTGCTGGCGCGCCCGGGCGAACTCGGCGGCCTCGACCCGCGCGTTGCCGTCCAGGTAGGCCGATTCGAAGCGGGCGATGGCGCTTTGCGCGTTCATTTGCCAATCCGGCACCGGCGGGCCGCCGGCGCAGGCGGCCAGGCTCGCCAGCAGGCTGGCCGCCAGCAGGCGGCGGGGCAGGGCGTTCAATGTCATGGCAGTTTGATCTCCGTGTCGCGTTTGAACGGCCATTTTCGGTTCAGTTCGTTTACCAGTTGTTCGACCTTGCGCAGGTTGCTTTCGACGTCGGCGCGCAGCGGCGCCAGGTCGGCGGTGGCGGCCTTGGCGTTGGCGCCGACGGCCTGCGCCTCGACCAGCACGGCGTCTAGTTTCTTCAGGCTGCTGCGGGTGTCGGCCAGCAGCGCGTTCAGTTGCACCACGGTGGCCTGGGCGTCGGTCATCACGCCGCCCTTGCCGAACACGCGGCTGTCGGCGTTGCCGATCAGGCTGTCGGCTTTCTGCGCCACCTTGTCGACCGTGAGCAGCAGCGCGTTGGCGCGCGCCACCAGTTGCTGCGTGTTCTTGTCGTCGCCGCCGATCAGGCCCATCGCGCCGGCCGGGCCGTTGAGTTTGGTGGTCACTCCCTGCACGTTGCGCAGCGCCACGTCGAGCGAGGAGTCGGCCGCGGTCAGCGTCGTCAGGTTTTGCAGCAGATCCTTGGCGGCGGCCAGCAGGCGCGGGATTTCGGCGCCGGCGTCGCCCACCAGCAGGTCGCGCGCGGCGCCGTCGGGCAGCTCGGGGTCGGCCGGGATGCCGCTGAAGGCGCGCAGCTTGGCGCCGCCGACCAGGCCGCGTTCGAGCGTGAAGATGCTGCTGCTGCGCAGCCAGTGCGCCTGCGAGCGCGGCACGTCGACGATGACCCGGGCCTTGCCGTCGGCGCCCAGTTCGATGCGGCGCACGCGCCCCACCGGGAAGCCGGAAAAGGTGACGTCCATGCCGACCACGACGCCGTCGGAGTCGTCGGCTTTCAGCACCAGTTGCTGGGTCGCCTCGAAGGCGCCGCGCGCGTACATCAGGTACAACACCGAGCCTGCCACCAGGGCGAACATCAGCACCAGCAGCAGGGCCGCCTTGAATTCGGCGTTGCGCACCGGCGGCGTGCTTGGCAGCGGCGCGTCGGGCGCCAGTTCGGCGTCGGCGCCGGCGTTGGGAGTCGGTTCGGTCATGGGTGGCTTGTTGTTATTAATAGTAGTTGCCCATCAGGGAGGCGATTTCAATTAGCAGGATGACCGAGAACAGGCGCAGCATTTCGGACAGGCCGTGCACGCTGCGCAGGCGCATGATGCGGCGCCCGGCCGCGCTGTCGTCGTTGAACGACGAGGCCAGCGGGATCAGGCCGACGGCAAAGCTGAAGAAGACGATCTTGAGCATCAGGATCAGCGTCACGGCCGGGTTGAAGACCTGGCCGACCGTGCGCGTGTAGCCTTGCAGCGCCCACGGCGTGAAGCCGTAGATGGTCAGGTAGGCCAGCACCAGCGAGAGTACGCAGCTGACCGCGGCGAGCATCCAGACGGCGAACACGCCGGCCGCCACGCGCGGGAAGAATTCGCGGTGCAGCAGGTCGGCGCCCTCGCGCTGCATGGCGTCGAGGGTGCCGCGGGCGCGCAGTTGGGCGAACTCGATGCCGTCGGGCAGGGTGATGCGCAGCGCCACGAACAGCGCCGCCGTCAGCGGGATCAGTTCAAGCACCAACACGCGCACCACCATTTCAAGCGCGAAGCGCGACAGCCCGTAGCTGAGCGCTGTGACGACGACGATGCGGATCAGCACCAGGCTGATGAGCGCCGACAGCACGGTGAACCACATCAGGTTGGGCGCGGTGGCCAGCACCAGTTGGCGCGCCAGCGCGGGCCGGTGGGCGCGGCCGTAGGTGGATGGCGACAGCGCCAGTGAAAAAAACAGGACGGCGAAATGCAGCAGGCGCCACCAACTGCTCAGCCACGCCATGGCGGAGCGGTGCAGTCGCCTGAAGCCGGAGGAAAGTGATGCTTGTGAAGTCATGCTGTTATCTTAGCATCGGCGCCGCGGCGGCGCGGCGGATTCGCGACAAATTCGGGCGGCGGGGGGCAAGCATACCCGCGTTCAGCGGCTTCGCCGTTGAATTCATCAAAACCAAGGGCGTGACGCCGGGGCAGACCCTGAAGGTCTGACCCCGGTTTTTTGCCTCGGGTTGATTTTCAGCGTTGCCGGCTCGCTGGCGGTGGGGTTAGCTCGCTTCGCGGCTGCGCCACTCGATCATTTCGGCGATGGTCAGGATCGGCATGCCGTGCAGTTCGGCGAAGCGTTCGATGGCGTCGCCGCGCATCATGCTGCCGTCCGGGTTCATCAGCTCGCACAGCACCGCGGCCGGGTTCAGGCCGGCCATGATGGCCAGGTCGATCGAGCCTTCGGTGTGGCCGGCGCGCGCCAGCACGCCGCCGGGCGTGGCGCGCAGCGGGAACACGTGGCCCGGGCTGACCAGGTCGTGCGGCTTGGCCGCGCGGGCGACGGCGGCGCGCACGGTGGTGACGCGGTCGGCCGCCGAGACACCGGTGGTGACGCCCTCGCGCGCCTCGATCGACACCGTGAACGGGGTGCCGTAGCGGCTGCCGTTTTCCGGCGCCATCGGCGCCAGTTCGAGCGCGCGCACGGTGTCGGCCTGCAGGCACAGGCAGACGATGCCGCTGCATTCGCGGATCAGCAGCGCCATCGTTTCGACGCTGAGCTTGTCGGTGGCGACGATCAGGTCGGCCTCGTTCTCGCGGTCGAAATCGTCGAGCAGGATCACCGGGACGCCGGCGCGCATGGCCTCCAGCGCCGCGTGGATGCGACCCTCAAGGTCAAGGTGGGGGGAGGTCAGGGAAAAGTGATTGACTAACATGGGAAACGCTCCTCGCACAAATGGCGAAAAACGCTCCAGGGCAAGCGGATAGGCACAGCCACCCGCGTCGATCGCTCGACACGGGACTGCGGATACCGCACATCTTCTTTCATCCGGACTATACCGTCGGCTCTGGAGTCACACCAGATCTGCTGACCTTGCTTGCGCAAGCGCTCGCGGGCTTCACCGTTGCCGGTTTTACCGCCGGTGGGGAATCGCACCCCGCCCCGAAGACGTATTGTTACCGGCAAAATTGCCGGCGCGCCAAGTGTAGCAGAAGTTCCCCGGCGCCGCGGCGCGGTGCGCGGGCCGCGGCGCCGGGCTGTATTTTTTTCGCCGGCGCGCGCGAATCAAGCCCAAGCGCGGCGAATCGGTGTACCTTACGAAAATTCTTTCCTTACCTCGGCAAAAATGAACCTGTACCCTTTGCGAATTATTTCCGGCGCGGCCATGCTGGCCTTGTCCTTCCTGGCGCACGCCGCCATTACACTGGGCGACCCGCTGCCGGTCGGACCGCAGGTGCAGGTCGGCAAGCTGGCCAACGGCCTGACCTACTACATTCAAAAGAACGGCAAACCGGCCAACAAGGTCGAGCTGCGCCTGGTCGTCAAGGCCGGCTCGATGCTGGAGGACGACGACCAGCAGGGGCTGGCCCATTTCACCGAGCACATGGCGTTTAACGGCTCGACCAATTTCAAGAAAAGCGCGCTGATCTCGTATCTGCAATCGATCGGCGTCAAGTTCGGCGCCGACCTGAACGCCTACACCAGTTTCGACGAGACCGTCTACATCCTGCCGATTCCCACCGACAAGCAGGACAATATCGACAAGGGCTTCCTGGTGCTGGAAGACTGGGCCCACGGCCTGGCCTTGGACGACGCGGCCATCGACAGCGAGCGCGGCATCGTGCTTGAGGAACTGCGCCTGGGCAAGGGCGCCGACGACCGCATGAACAAGGTGTTGTTGCCGAAACTGTTCAACGACTCGCGCTACGGCAAGCGTTTGCCGATCGGCAAGGAAGCCATTCTGAAGCACTTCAAGTACGACGCGCTGCGGCGTTTCTACCGCGACTGGTACCGGCCCGACCTGATGGCCGTGGTGGTGGTCGGCGACATCGAGCCGGCCGAGGCGGAACAGATGATCCACAAGCACTTCGACAAGCTGAAAAACCCGGCCAACGCGCGCCCGCGGGTGTACGCCAAGGTGGCCACGCGCGCCCGCGACGAGGCACTGGTGGTGACCGACAAGGAGGCCCCCAACAATACCTTGTTGATCCGCTATCCGGTGCGGCCGATACGCACCGACGGGACCTTCGGCGGCTACCGCGAAAAGATGATTGAAAGCCTGTACGGCGAGATGCTCGCGGCGCGCATGCAGGAACTGACCCAGCAGGCCGAGCCGCCGTTCATCCAGGGCGGCAGCGGCATGGGCAAGCTGGTGCGCGGTTACCAGTCGTTCAGCGCCTACGCGCTGCTGGGCAAGGGCGGCGTGGCGCCGGCCGCCAACGCGCTGATACAGGCGGGCGAGCGGGTGCGCCGCTTCGGCTTTAGCGCCGTCGAGTTCGAACGTAGCCGCAAGAATATGTTGCGCAACTACGAGCGCAGCTACAAGGAACGCGACAAGTCCGACTCGGCCGGCTACACGGCCGAGTACATACGCAATTTCCTCGAACAGGAAGCGATTCCCGGCATCGAGAACGAGTACCGCTATGTGCAAGAGTTGCTGCCGCTGATCACGCTCGACGAGGTCAACCGGGCGGTGCGCGAGGCCTTGCCGCGGGACCAGAAAAAGCTGGTGGTGTTTATGGGTTCGGACCGCGGCGTGGTCGTGCCGACCGCCGCGGCCCTGCTGAAGGCGGTCGCCGCGGCGGAAAAGCTGGAGGTCAAGCCGCAGCAGGAGCGCGTGCTGGGCAGCACCGTGATGGACGCGCCGCCGCCGGCCGGCGGCATCGTCGCCGAACGGCGCGACGCGGCGCTGGGCCTGACCGAGTTGACGCTGAGCAACGGCGTGCGGGTGGTGCTGAAGCCGACCGACTTCAAGAACGACCAGGTGTTAATGGGCGCGACCCGCTTCGGCGGCCAGTCGCTGTTCAGCGACGCCGACGTGTTCAACGCCCGCTACGCCAGCGCCATCGTCGGCCAGATGGGCTTGAAGACTTACACGCCGACGGATTTGCAGAAAATCCTGGCCGGCAAGACCGTCAGCGTCGGCGCCTTTTTGGGCAACCTGAACGAGGGCGTCGCCGGCAGTTCCAGCACCGCCGACCTGGAAACCATGCTGCAACTGGTCTACCTGCGCTACACCGACGCGCGCCAGGACGACGCGCTCTACCAGTCCTTCATCGGCAAGCAGCAGGACCTGGCGAAGAACACGATGTTGCGGCCGGAGTCGGTGTTCGTCGACACGGTGCAGACGACGATGTATCACCACCATCCGCGCCTGGCGCGGGCGGCGCGGCCCGAGGATTTCGACAAGATCACGCTGGCGCGCGTGCTGGAGATTTACCGCGAGCGGTTTGCCAGCGCCCGCGGCACCACCTTTTTCCTGGTCGGCAGCTTCGACGTGGAGCAGATCAAGCCCTTGATCGCCACTTATCTCGCCAGTCTGCCGGCCGGCGAGGTGACGGCGGTCTACAAGGACCTGGGCGTGCGCCCGGTCAGCGGCGTGGTCAAGAAGGAGGTGCGCAAGGGCAGCGAGGCGAAGAGCACCATTTCAATCACCTTCAGCGGCGACGCCGAGTACACCGACGCCGGGCAGATGCAGGTGCAGGCGCTGGTGGAGGTGTTGAACATCAAGCTGACCGAGGTGCTGCGCGAGAAGATGGGCCTGATTTATGGCGGCGGCTTTCAGGGCGGGCTGAACAAGCTGCCCTACGGCAGCTATTCGCTGAGCGCCGGCTTGCCGACGGCGCCGGAAAATGTCGACAAGGTGATTGCCGCGACGTTCGCCGAGATCGAAAGGATGAAGCAGGACGGCCCGCTGGCGAGCGACTTGGCCAAGGTGCAGGAGAATTGGATCAAGAACCACCAGAAATCGATGCGCGAGAACAGCTACTGGCTGGGCCGCTTGCAGACGGCGCTGCTGCAGGGCAGCGACCCGGCCGCCATTCTCAGCTACGAGGAACGGGTCAAGGCGCTCCAGCCGGCCGAGTTGCAGGCGGTCGCCAAGCGCTACTTCAACATGGACAATTACGTCCAGGTGGTGTTGTACCCCGAGAAATAAGCGCGGGCGCCCTTGTTTTCCGCCTTGCTCGGCCCCGGCGTGGTTTCCCGTCCGGCCTATGCTGTTAAACTAGCGGCGCAGCACTGAATCATTGACACACCACGCATAGGGCAACAAGATGGCAAAGAAGAACGAAGAGTTGGATCCGGAAACACTGGCGTTGATACATTGGTGTATCGAAGTCGAAGGCTTCCTGGTGGCGGGCGGCGCAACGCAGGCCCAGGCCCAGGAGCATATTGAAGAGCAGGTTGAATGGTTCACCGACCAGTTCTATGACGGCTTGACGCCGGAAGAGGCGGCCAAGGAAGCGCTGGCGTAAGCCGGCGCCCCGTCGCGCTGCGCTGCGGGGCGAACGGCACCGCCAGGATCAGCAGCCTGTACGGCGGTTATCCGCGGGTCCATTCGTCAACGCGCCATCGGCGCCAGCGCCAGCGTCAGGCCGAGGCCGACCAGGACCGCGCCGATCCCCTTGTTGAGTACGTTTTGCCCGCGCAGCATCGCGCCGCGCAGGCGCTGGTCCGAAAAAAACAGCGCAACCAGGCTGAACCAAAGCCAGTGCGCCAGCGACATGAACAGGCCGTAGCCAAATTGCGCGGCCGTGGCGGTGTCGGCGCCGACCACCTGGGTGTAGGTGCTGAGCACGAACAAGGTGGTTTTCGGGTTGAGGGCGTTGGTCATGAAACCGCTGCGCAAGGCCGCCAACGCGCTGCCGGCGGGCTGGGCCGACAGGTCGGGTTGCAGTACCGCCTTGGCGACGAAGGTGCGGTAGCCGATGTAGACCAGGTAGGCCGCGCCGACCAGCTTGATGGCCAGGAACAGGCTGGGCGTGTGGGCGATCAGCAGTCCCACCCCGAGCATGGTGTAGAACACGTGCACTTGCACGCCGAGCGCGATGCCGGCGGCGGCCAGCAGCCCGGCGCGGCGGCCGTGCAGGTAACTGTTGCGCGTGACCATGGCAAAGTCGGCGCCGGGGCTGATCACGGCCAGGATGGTGATCACGGCTACTGCGAGCAATTCGGTCATGGCGTTTCCTTGTGGTGAGCCCGGCGTGCCGGGAAAACCCATTTTTGCCGAATTCGGGTGGGGTGAAAATCGATGTATACTCAAGCAAATACTTGAGGAAAAATCACAGATGGCATTGCATGCCCCATCCTTGAACGCGGTGCGCATGTTCGCGGTCGCGGCCCGCCACCTGAGTTTTGTGCGCGCCGCCGACGAGTTGCACCTGACGCACGGCGCCGTCAGCCGCCAGATCAAGCTACTCGAGGAGACGCTCGGCGTAGCCTTGTTCGAGCGCCGCAATCGGGCAGTTTTTCTCACGCGCGAGGGCGCCGCCTTCAAGCTCACCTGCGACGACGTGATGGCGCGCCTGGCCGAGGGCGTGCGCGCCATCCAGCAAGCCGCGCCGCAGCGGCCGCTGGTGTTGTCGTGCGAGCCGACGCTGGCGATGCGCTGGCTGATTCCGCGCCTGGGCGCTTTCCGCGCCACCTTCCCGCAGATCGAGCTGCACCTGTTCGCCGCCGGCGGCCCGGTGCAATTCCAGCGCGGCCATGTCGACCTGGCGCTGCGGCGCAACGACTTCGCCTGGGGCGCCGGCTGCCACGCCGAGCCGGTGGCGCGGGAGTGGACCGCGCCGGTGTGCGCGCCGGCGTTGTTGCAGGGCGGACAGTTGCATCTGGAGCGACAGGGCCTGCTGCACACGCAGTCGCGACCGGACGCCTGGCAGCGCTGGGGCGCGGCGAGCGGGCGCCCGGTCGCGGCGGCCACGGCGGCGCGCTACGAGCATTTTTATCTGAGCCTGCAGGCGGCCGGCGCCGGCCTGGGCGTGGCCATCGGCTCGGTCTACATGGTCGAGGAGGAACTGGCCAGCGCGCGCCTGGTGGCGCCGCCGGGCGGTTTCGTCGAGGACGGTTCGGTGTATTTCCTGCTCTCGCCGACGCCTTTCGAGGGCGACGAGCGGCGCCAGACGGTGCTCGGCTGGCTGCGGCGCGAGCTGGCGGCGACGTTGGCGGCCGTCGTGCGTTAAATAAACTGTTTTTTTGCGGAACTTTTTACCTGGGCCGTTGATCCAATCTCCTTAGAGCCGCTGGCAAGCTCGGCTGTAATCAAGGAGGTGAACATGACAGGCAGTTTTTCTTACCGCGACGCTTTCTCGCGCAACATCGGCTGGGTCACGCCGGCCGAGCAAGAGCAGTTGCGCCACAAGCGCGTCGCCATCGCCGGCATGGGCGGGGTCGGCGGGGTGCACCTGCTGACCTTGGCCAGGCTCGGCATCGGCGCCTTCCACATCGCCGATTTCGACCATTTCGACATCGCCAACTTCAACCGCCAGGTCGGCGCGACGATGTCGACCCTGGGCCGGCCGAAGGTCGACGTGCTGGCCGAGATGGCCAGCGACATCAATCCCGAGATGGCGATCACGCGCTTTCCCGACGGCGTCAACGGCGCCAACCTGGAAGATTTTTTCGCCGGCGTCGACCTGTACGTCGACGGCCTGGATTTTTTCGCCTTCCGCGCCCGCCAGGCGACCTTCGCCATGTGCGCCCGGCTCGGCATTCCCGCGATCACGGCGGCGCCGCTGGGGATGGGCACGGCCTTGCTCAATTTCATGCCGGGCCGAATGACGTTCGAGCAATACTTCGGCTGGGGCGAGCTGCCCGACGCCGAGAAGGCGCTGCGCTTCCTGGTCGGCTTGGCGCCGGCGGGCCTGCACGGCGCCTACCTGGTCGACCCCTCGGCCATCAACCTGAAGGAGCAGCGCGGGCCGTCGACCATCATGGGGTGCCAGTTGTGCGCCGGCGCCGCCGCCACCGAGGCGCTGAAGATCCTGTTGCGACGAGGAAAAGTGCTTGCCGCGCCGCATGGCGTGCACTTCGATGCCTTCCGCAACAAGCTGGTGCGCACCTGGCGCCCGGGCGGCAACCGCCATCCGCTGCAGCGCCTGGCGATGATGATAATCAAGCGCCGCAGAGCGGCGGAAAGGCCATGACCATGCTGCTCGACGGCACCCTGGAACGCATCCTCGACCTGGCGCGCTGGGCGCCCAGCGGCGACAACACCCAACCCTGGCGCTTTGAAATCGTCGACGAGCGCCACATCGTCGTGCACGGCTTCGACACGCGCGCGCACTGCGTCTACGACCTCGACGGCCACCCCAGCCAGATCTCGCTCGGCGCCTTGCTTGAGACCATGGCGATCGCCGCCAGCGGCTACGGCCTGCGGTTACGCGCCCAGCGGCGCGGCGGCGCCCCCGAGCACTTGCCGACCTTCGACGTCGCGTTCGAGGCCGCGCCGCGCCAGCCCGCCGATCCGCTGTCCGGCTACATCCAGCGCCGCAGCGTGCAGCGCCGGCCGCTGCGCACGCGCGCGCTGAGCGCGGTGGAAAAAAGCGCGCTGGCCGCCGCCTTGCCCGAGGGCTACCAGATCGTCTGGCTGGAGGGCTTCGGCAAGCGCCTGGCGGCGGCGCGGCTGATGTTTGCCAACGCCAAGCTGCGCCTGACCATGCCCGAGGCGCACCAGGTGCACCGCGCGGTGATCGAATGGAACGCCCGTTACAGCGAGGACCGCATTCCCGACCAGGCGCTGGGGGTCGATCCGATGACGAGCAAACTGATGCGTTGGATCATGCAGAGCTGGCGCCGGGTCGAATTTTTCAACACCTTCCTGGCCGGCACGGTGGCGCCGCGCATCCAGATGGACTTGATTCCCGGCCTGGCCTGCGCCGCCCATTTCGCGCTGGTCGCCACCAAGCAGCCGCGCTCGATCGACGACTACGTGGCGGCGGGGCGGGCGATGCAGCGCTTCTGGCTGACCGCGACCCTGCTCGAACTGCAACTGCAACCGGAACTGACGCCGCTGATCTTCGCGCGCTACGTGCGCGAGGGCAGGATGTTCTCGCGCGTGCCCGGCATGCAGGAACACGCCGGCGCGTTGGCCGCGCGCTGCGCCGCGCTCATCGGCGAGGACTGCGGCCAGCGCGCCGTGTTCATGGGACGCATCGGCG
Source organism: Janthinobacterium sp. CG3 (assembly GCF_000344615.1). Taxonomy (GTDB): domain Bacteria; phylum Pseudomonadota; class Gammaproteobacteria; order Burkholderiales; family Burkholderiaceae_D; genus Janthinobacterium. Next base: position 472,701 of record NZ_KB467824.1, read on the forward strand.
CGGGCGCCGCGGCGCGGGCGCGCTCGACGCGCCGGCCGCTCCAGGATTTGTTGGTACAGGGCGGGGGCAGGGGCGGGGGCGGAGCCGGTTCCGGCAGACGCCATGCGTGAGATCAAGGCAAGCCAGATCCTGTTTTTCCTGTTGCTGCTGGCGCTGGTGTTGGCGCTGGCGCTGGCCAGCACCGCGTGCTTGTTCGGCGACCTGCCGCTCGGCGACTTCCGGGGCGTGGCGCTGGTCGCCGCCGCCGTGCTGCTGAACTATCTGTACGCGTTTGCCGTCTACCGCTTGTTCCTGTGCTGGCTGCCGCTGTTGGACGGCGACGTGGCGCCGGACTCGCGCGCCGAGTTCATCGCCAACGTCAACATCCTGTTTTACCTGATATTGTTTAATTCGTTGATCCGCACCCATGCGCTGCCGGTGCCGCTGATGCGCCTGGTCTACCTGGCGCTCGGCGCCCGGCTGGGCGGCAACACCTACAGCGCCGGCGCGATCCTCGATCCGCCGCTGACGCGGATCGGCAAGAACACCATCATTGGCCACGACGCGGTGATCTTTGCGCATGTGATCGAGGGCGCGCGGCTGGAGTTGAAAACGGTACACATCGGCGACGGCGTGACGATCGGCGCGTCGGCGGTGGTGATGGCCGGCGTGCGCATCGGCGACGGCGCGATCGTCTCGGCCGGCGCCGTCGTCACCAAGGATAGCCAGATCGGTCCCGGCGAGGTGTGGGGCGGGATTCCGGCGCGCCTGCTGAAACGCGGCGGGCCGCCCGGCTGAGGCGGGCCGGCCCGGGCGTATGTGCCTATGCCGCCGGGCGCGCGCCGCGGCGGCCGCCGAGGCACAGGCCGGCCAGCCCCAGCCCCAGCAAGGCCAGCGTGCCCGGCTCCGGCACTTGCTGCGTGATGACCAGGTCGACGCTTTCTATCGTATTCAAGGTCAGCGTATAGTTGCCGGCGCTTAAGGGAGTGGTCAGCGCGGCGAACGCGGCGCCGCAAGCGGTCGAGGTGCCGGTGCCGGTCGGTACGGGGCAGGGACTCGGGTTGAAGGTAAACGGCGTGCCCTTGGTCAGGGTACTGGTCGACAGGTTGGTGTTCAGGTTGGCCCCGTCGGCGCTCTCGGCGCCGCCGAAGATGCCCGAGCCGAGCACGCCATCCGGGGTCCAGTTGAAGACGTTGACCCCGGCCGCGTTGGTGATGCTGAACGACACCACCAGGTTGGCGGTCGCGGTGGAGCCGAGACCGGCCATCGCGTCCAGAAACACCGCCATGTAGGGATCGGCACTGAAGTTGAAGGACAGCGTCGCGGTTGGCGAGGCAACCGAGAACAGCACGGAAAGACCGGTGGTGGAGCCGTTGCGCCCGGACGCGTCGGCGGTGCCGGCGCCCGCCAGGAAGGCTTCGGCGACGTTGGCCTTGTGGGTGCTGGTGGCGCCGGGCGGAAAGGGCCGGAATTGCGTGCTGATGATCTGGGCGTCGCCGCGCGAGTACGACGGGCCGCCCTGGCCTTGCGGAGTGAAATTGTTCTCGCCCTTGGTGACGGCGCCGAGCGCCGACTGCGGCGCGTCGAGGAAGCCGGCGCCGCCGCGGATGACGCTGGCGGCGCCCAGCGTCGCCGTCGAGCGCGAGACGGTGGTGACGCCGGCCACGCTGACCACGCCGGTGGGATTGTTAATGATCAGGCCGAATACATTGTTGTAGGAGTAGCCGTAGGCGGCCGCGCTGGCGTTGCCGGTGGCGCACAGCAGGGCGATGGCGGCGGCGGCCGGGATCAGTTTCAGGGACGACAGTTTCATTTTAGATGCCTCGCATGGTCGGGTGGGTCAAAAGGAACATCGCTGGGCCCCTGATTGGCGGGACTTACATATGACTATGCAAGTTTCCTGCCAGGATAGATATGTGCATGAAAATCAACAACTTAGTGTTTTAGCATCCTCGATGCTGGACGTATTTTCATTAAGATGTAAAGAAGGCTGACGGCAATTCGACGCTGCCTGAATCGGGCGTGGCTGCCGCTTCCGTTGCCGGCACAGCGTCGTAATAAGCACGCCGTGGAATGTGCTCTGTGATACACAGGGCCCGCAAATGCGGACGCAAAAAAAGGCGGGGGAGTTCCCCGCCTTGTTGCTCAAGTGCCGTCGCGCGGATGCCGGGCCGCGGCGGCCAGCGTAATCCGACCGATGAAAAGCGTGCCAATTTAACGGCTGGGGAGTTCCCCGACTTGTTTAGGCCTTGCGGCGCTTGCTGACGCACAAGCCGGCCAGGCCCAGTCCCAGCAGGGCCAGCGTGCCAGGCTCCGGCACCGCCGTCTTGACCAGATCGACGCTTTCCACCGCGTTCAGGGTCAAGGTGTAGTTGCCCGCCTCCAAGGCGTTGGTCAGTGCCGTGTAGGCGCCGCCGCAACCGGTGCCGGTGCCTGGCGCCACCGGTACGGGGCAGCCCGTTGGATTGTAGGTAAACAACGAGCCGCGGGTGAGGAAGTTGGTCGACAGATTGGTGTTCAGACTGGCCGCGTCGGCGGTTTCGACGCCGCCCGTGATGCCGGAGCCGACCACGCCGTCCGGCGCCCAGACGAAGATGATGGCGCCGGCGGCGTCGGTGATGGTGAAGGTCGCCACCAGGTTGGCGGCGGCCGACGAACCGGGGCCGGCCAGGGTTTGCAGGAATACCTGCATGAAGGGATCGGCCTGGAAGTTGAACCGCAGCGTCGCCGTTGGCGAGCCAACGACGAAATTGACGGAGAAACCGGTGGTCGAGCCGTTGCGGCCGGACGCGTCGGCCGTGCCGGCGAAGTCCAGGTGGGCCTCGGCCACGTTCACCGCCTGGGTGCTGGTGGCGCCGGGCGGGAAGGGCGGGAACTGCGTGCTGACGATCTGGGCATCGCCGCGCGAGTAGGTGCCGACCGGGCCTTGCTGCTGGAAATTGTTTTGGCCGAGCGCGACGGCGCCCACCGCGGCTTGCGGCGCGTCGAGCATGCCGGAGCCGCCGGTGATGACGCTGGTACCGTTCAGCGTCGCCGTGGCGCGGGAAATGTTGGTGGTGCCGGCAACCGATACCACGCCGGTCGGATTGGTGACGGTCAGGCCGAAAATATTGTCGTAGGAGTAGCCATACGCGCCCGCACTGGCGCTGCCGGCCGCACTCATCAACACCAGGGCGGCTGCCACCGGGATGAGTTTCAGTTTAAACAGTTTCATAACGATACCTCACTGATAGTCTGGTTGATTGACGTTCATTGTTTTGCGCCGCCTGGTAGAACGAGCCGCACAGCCAGTACGCAGCGAAATTCGTGCCAGAGTGAAGAATGCCAACAAAATCAAACGCTTACGCGCGTTTTCCGGAGCGGCCCGGCGTTGCGCTCGAGGCGGCTGTAAAGAAAGCCGACGGCTGCGCGGCAGAAGGCGAGCATTTCCCGGCTCTCTTTGATCGAGCCGATCATCGACTCCGCAAGGGTGCGGCGACTGCCAATAAGGTTAACTGCGTTGATTGGTGGTGTCGCCGCGTCCGGCAAGCCGCCGCCGCCGCGCTGGGCGCCACGCGATCGGCAGCCATCTCCGGCATTTTCGCTGGTGGTGCAGGCCTTGCGCTACGACGAACCAGCGACCGCTTCCACGACGCGGTGAGGTGCATCTTCGCCGAAAAAACGCTCGGGGTGGCGGGGGAAGGGGGGGGGGGGCGCCCTCATCTGGCGGCCGGCAGCGTATCGAGCAGCGCCGTCAGGCGCGTGCCGGGCTGGTAGGCGCGAAACTGGCGCGCGACGGTCTTGGCCGCCGCCGCCGCGCCGGCGTCGTTCAGCATGGCCTCGGCGCAGCCGCGTAGCGCCCGCTCGCTGAAACGGTCGGCGCGCAGCAGCGTGCCGGCGCCGGCGGCGACGACGCCATGCATGTTCAGGAACTGGTCCAGATTGCTGGCGATGCCGATCACCGGCACGCCGGCGGCCAGCGCCTGCTGGCTGGTCGGGCTGCCGCCGTTGCATAGCACCAGGCGGGCGCGGCCGGCCGCTTCGGCGCCGGGCAGGAACGGCGCGACGAAGGCGTTGGCGGGGATGTTGTCGAGTTCGATATTGCCGGCCGTCGCGGCCAGCACCGTGACCGGCAGCGGCGCCAGCGCGCGCAGCACTTGTGGCAGCAGCTGGCCCTGGCCGGAACTGCCCAAGGTCACGTACAGCACCGGCTTGTCTTGCGGCAGGTCGTTCCACCACTCCGGCGTCGACAGCGGCGGCGACCAGATTACCGCTCCCAAATAGGAGTGGCTGGCGGGCAGCCCGCGCGCGGGAAACAGCTCGGGGATGTCGGCGTAAACGGTATGGTCGGCGTCGGTATAGACCCGGCGCAGATCGGGGCCCAGCGAGGCCAGTCCGTGTCGACGCCGCAGCCGGTTCAGCGGCACGGTGTGGCTGGCGAAGGCCAGCGGGCGCACCATGCGAAACAGTGCGTTGGCCAAGGGGATCGGCAAGGCTTTGGTCAGCGGAAGATTGGGTACTTCGTAGTGCTGCCGCACGTACGGACTCCAGTAGGCGTTGCTCAGCGCCACGTAGGGCAGCCTGGCCAGACGCGCGCTGACCGACAGCGACAGTCGAAAGTCGCCCAGCACCACGTCCGGCCGCACCTCCTTGAGTAGTCGCAGGTCGTCGTCGACGTACTGCGACAGCGTCGCTTCACTGTAGACGGGTTTGCCTTTCGCCAAAGCCTGCAGGAACTGGGCGCTGGAAATACTGTCGATGCGCCAACGCGTGAAGCCGCTGTCCTTGAAACAAAAGTCGTACCCGTCGGCGCAGGCGAAATGGATGTCGAAACGCTGCGGATCGAGCATGTGCGCCAGGGCGAGCGGCCTGCCGACATGCGCCAGCGTAACCGCCTCGGCAACAAAAAGAATCCTCTTTCGCTCCATACTCGGCACCTCCGGGTGAACCGATTGTACGGCCCGATCTGGTCGCCAGCAAACATGACCGAAGGTATCGAATCGCCGGCGCGGGTGTGGCCGCGCGCGCAACGCTGCGCCAGTCGCCGCCACTTGCGGGTAGTCTGATGGAAGGGCGCGGCACGCTGTCGTGCGCGCCACCGGCCTTGATCGCGCACAAACGCGCCGCTCGGGCACTCGCTAACATGGCTTTTGCGCAGTTTGCACTAGGCTGAACTGGAGGGACTATGACAACACAGACCAATATCGGCACGGGCGGCGGCGACGGCGGCGTCGCCAGACGGGCGCATTCGACGCCGGAACCGGAAATTCCGCCACCGGACAAGGATCCCGAGCACAGCCCGGTTCCCGAGGAAGATCCGATCCCCGAGCCGGTGCCGGTAAAAGAGCCGACGCCGCCGCAGGCGCCCATCAAGGCGTGGTAGCGTTTCCCGCCCGGCGTTTCCGGCCGGGCGGGGCGGCGTCGTCCTTGCCGCGCGGACGCGTCTCCGGTAGCGGCGGAATCTGTTTGATGATCTCTTCCGTGTCTTTTTGCCCCGGGGTTTTTTCGCCGCTGCCAATGTCCGGTTCGTCCCACAGATGCTCGCCCCGCTCCGGGCCTGGCCGCCCGCTGGTCTGGTTCATCGTGTCCCCTCCTGTGCATGAACGCGGCCGCAGGGAAAATCGCTACCCGGGAAAGCCGCTGCGGCGCGCGACTGCCTGCGTCCATCCTAGCAGCGCCCGGCGGCGCGCGGCGCGCGATATGGGCGGCCCTGCCATCGCGCGGGAATGATTTCAGAAGCACATTTTTGCGCCCGAATATGTTGCTCGGTAGCTACACAGTTGACTGTATCTGCGGTGCGTCACGCGGCCGTCATGAAACTGTTCATATAATAAGACATCACCATCATTCTTGTAGCGGAGACCAGCATGGGCAGTTCCTTACACAATAAGATTTATCTTGGCAGGCGCGCCCGGGCGTTCAATTCCAGAGGCGTCGCGGCGCTGGTTTTCCTGGCCTTGCTGGTGTGCTCGGGGCTGTTTTGGGCCGGCATGCACGCGCTGGCATAAGCGTAGCGCACGCCGCGTGCGCCCGTCGTGCGCGGCGTAAATGAATTGCCTGTTGCCGATGCGCTGCCGGGCGCGTACCATGGGGGCCGAATTGGCTGTCCCTTATGGAAATGTAATGAAGAACGAGAAACTCACAACAGACGAATATGACGCGCTCGAGCAGGTTGCGGCCGGCATCAAGACCGAACGCGTCAGTGCCTGCGTGGCGCGCAACACCAAGCGCCTGTCCGGCCTGAAGCTGCTTAGCTTCCGCGGCGACGGCCGCCTGTCGATCACCGACAAGGCCCAGCAACTGCTGTTCGTGCGGCGCTGTATCAACGGCCTGCGCGCCATCGCCGCCGACCCGCTGGCGCCGCTGGAAAAGGACGTCGCCTACTTCCTCGGCAAAAAAGCCCACATCATCGCGCGCGAAGCGGGCGCAGGCTACGACATCAGCGACAAAGGCCGCGAATCGCTGGTCGACATCGGCACCCTCGGAATGTAAGAATCGGCAAGAAGTAAACGGCGCGGCGCCATGCCGGCGCGCGCCATCCACATGGAGAGTTCGCTTGGACAATGCAATGAACTGGTCGGCGCACGAGCTGACCATGACGGTTCTGATGACGCCCGACATGGCGAATTTCTCCGGCAACGTACACGGCGGCACCATCCTGAAATACCTCGACAGCGTCGCCTACGCCTGCGCCAGCCGCTATTCCGGCAGCTACGTCGTCACGCTGTCGGTCGACCAGGTCATGTTCCTGCAGCCTATCCACGTCGGCGAACTGGTGACGTTCCTGGCGTCGATCAACTATACCGGCACCACGTCGATGGAAGTGGGTATCCGCGTCGTCACCGAAAACATCCAGCAGCGCCTGGTGCGCCACGCCAACAGCTGCTACTTCACGATGGTGGCGGTGGACGCCGAGCGCAAGCCGGTCGCCGTGCCGGCGCTGGAACTGGTGACGCCCGAGCAGGTGGCGCGCTTCGAGCAGGCGCAATTGCGCAAACTGTCGCGCAAGAAAGTCTCCGGCGCTAAAAAGTAAACCAGGGTAATAACGCACCATCGGGCCAAGAAGAGTTTTGTTGAGATCACTGTTACTGTTGACTGCGTTTGCGTCCGTCTTTACCACGCTGGGCGCAGCCGCCGCCGCCGCTGCGCCCGCGCCCCGCCCGGCGCCGTTGGCGCCCGACGCGCTGACGCCGGCCCAGCGCGCCTTGCCGGTCGGCCCCGGCGCCAAGGGCGCCAACGTGTTGCGCGCGCGCATATTGCTGGACCGCGCGCACTATTCATCCGGCGAGCTGGGCGCTTCCTACGACGGCAATGTGCGCCAGGCCATCCGCGGCTTTCAAAAACTGAAGCAATTGCCGGTCACCGGCGTGATCGATAGCGCGACCTGGGCGCGGCTCAACGCCGACACCGCGCCGTTGCTGGTCGCCTACACGGTCAGCGCGCGGGACGCCGCCGGCCCGTACGCGCCGGTGCCGGCCGGCATGGCGGCGAAAGCCAAGCTCGGCGCGCTGGCCTACGCCAACGCGGTCGAGGCGCTCGGCGAAAAATTCCATTGCAGTCCGGCCTTGCTGAAGCGGCTCAACCCCGGCAAGGTGCTGGGCCGCGCCGGAGAAACGCTGGCGGTGCCGAACGTGGCTGCCGCGGCGCCGTTGCCGAAGGCGGCGACAATCCTGGTCGACCAGTCCGACGGCACGCTGACGCTGCTCGACGGCACCGGCATGCCGTTCGCGCAATTCCCGGCCAGCACCGGCAGCGCGCACGACCCCCTGCCGTTCGGCCAGTGGCAAGTGCGCGGCGTGGCCCGCAATCCGGTCTATCAATACAATCCGAAACTGTTCTGGGACGCCAAGCCGGGCGAGCTCAAGGCGAAGATCGCCGCCGGCCCGAACAACCCGGTGGGCGCCGCCTGGATCGAGTTGAGCAAGCCGCATTACGGCATCCACGGCACGCCGGAGCCGGGCAACATCGCCAAGACGCAATCGCACGGCTGTATCCGCCTGACCAACTGGGACGTGCTGGCGCTGGCGAAAGTGGTGGTGCGCGGCGCCGTGGTGCTGTTGCAGGAATAGCCGCGCGCTAACGCGTCACCAGGCGCGGCTGCGGCAACGCCGGCGCCGGCGCCAGCCGCAGGCCCTGGCGCAGCATCTGTTCGAACTGTTCCGGCGGCAGCGGCCGGCTGAAATAATATCCCTGCATTTCGTCGCAGCCGTGCTGGCGCAGGTAGTCGAGCTGGGCCTCGGTTTCGACGCCCTCGGCGATGACGCGCAGCTTCAGGTTGTGGGCCAGCGCGATGATCGAGTCGACGATGGCGGCGTCGTCGGCGTCGTTGGCGATGTCGTTGACGAAGGTGCGGTCGATCTTCAGCACGTCGATCGGGAAGCGCCGCAGGTAGGAAAAGCTGGAATAGCCGGTGCCGAAGTCGTCGATCGACAGTTGCACCCCCAGCGCCTTCATCGCGTGCAACTGGTCGACCGCCACGCCGATGTCGTGCATGAACAGGCTCTCGGTCAGTTCCAACTCCAGGCAGGCCGGCGCCAGGCCGGTCTCGGCCAGCACGGCGGCGATCGAGGCCACCAGGTTGGCCTCGCTGAACTGGCGCGCCGACAGGTTCACGGCGATGCGCAACTGCCCCAGGCCGGCCTGCCGCCAAGCTTGGTTCTGGGCGCAGGCGGTGCGCATGACCCAGGCGCCGATCGGCACGATCAGGCCGGTTTCCTCGGCCAGCGCGATGAAGCGGCTCGGCGCCACCACGCCCAGCTCCGGGTGCTGCCAGCGCAGCAGCGCCTCGACGCCGACGATCAGGCCGCTCTTCAGGTCCAGCTGCGGCTGGTAGTGCAGCACGAACTCGTCGCGTTCGAGGGCGCTGCGCAGCGCCCCCTCGATGCGCATGCGCTCCTGCGCCGCCTCGTTCATCTGCGGGGCGTAGAACTGGAAGTTGTTGCGGCCCTGTTTCTTGGCGCAGTACATGGCGATGTCGGCCTGCTCGATCAGGTTTTGCTGGCCGCCGCCGGCGCCCGGGTAGACCGCCACGCCGATGCTGCAGGAGACGAACACTTCCTTGCCCTCCAGCGTAACCGGCTGCGCCACCTGGTCCATCAGGCGCTGCACCACCTCGCCGGCCAGCGCCTGCTCCGGGCGCTGGCCGAGGATGGCGACGAACTCGTCGCCCGACAGGCGCGCCACCGTGTCGCTTTCGCGCAGGCCGGCCTTCAGGCGCGCCGCCACGGTTTTCAGCAGCAGGTCGCCGGCCTTGTGGCCGAGGCTGTCGTTGATGAACTTGAAGCGGTCCAGGTCGATCAGCAGCACCCACAGCGGTTCGCCGCCCTGGTCGACGGCGGCGATCGCCTGGCCGAGGCGCTCGCGCAGCAGCGCGCGGTTGGGCAGGCCGGTGAGCACGTCGTGGTGGGCGATGTGGTGGATGCGCTGCTCCGACAGCTTGCGCTCGGTGATCTCGGCGCCGGTGCCGCGGTAGCCCTCGAAGTTGCCCTTGTCGTCGAACAGCGGCTCGCCATTGATGCTGAACCAGCGCATCTGGCCGTGCCGGTCGGCCATCGGGTACTCCAGGTCGGCGAACGGCTGGTGCGCCTTGACGGCGGCGATGTGCGCCTGGCCCCACTCGGACTCGCGCATCTCGGCGTTGTTGTCCCAGCGCGTCAGGCCGATGAAGCGTTCCAGCGGCATCTGCGACTTGTCGGCGAAGCCGCTGGTGATGTTGGTGAAGCGAAACTGCGCGTCCTGCTCCCAGTACCAGTCCGAGGACAGCGCCAGCAGGCGGCGGAAGCGCTTTTCGCTCTCCTGCAGCGCGCGCTCGGTGCGCTTGCGCGCGCGCACGTCGGCGCTCAGGCGCTCGTTGCTCAGCTTCAGGTCGACGGTGCGCTCGTCGACCAGGCGCTGCACCCGCCGCGAGCGCTGCGCCAGCGTCTGCACGAAGGCGGTCGTGAGCAGCGTGAACAGGATGCCGCCCAGCAGCGTCGAGAGCGAGCCGACGTGGTCGGCCAGGAAAGGCCGCGGCCGCGCCTGCACCCGCACGTGCCAGGGCCGGCCGGCGGCGTTGAAGCTGTGCTCCCTGCTGTCGCGGTAGTCGAACAGCAGCCAGCGCGGCAGCGGCGCGGCGGGCGCGTGCGCGGCGTCCGGCGCGCCGCTGCGGTAGATCAACTGGGCCGGGTCGGCGGCCGCGCTGGCGTACACGCTCAGCTCGATCTGCGGATCGCTGAGCAGGTCGGCGCCCTGCATTACCTTGTGCACCAGGCTGGTGGCGCGCACCACCGCGGCGGTGTCGCCGACCAGCGCGGCGCGGCGCTCGGCCAGCGTGGCCGTGGGCGCGCCCAGGCGGTACACCGGCGCGACGATGACGAAGCCGCGCTGGCGCGTGGTTTCCTGCGCCAGCGTCAGCAGCGCCGTCGCGCTCGCGCGCCCGCGCAGCAGCGACTGCTCCAGCGCCGCCAGCGAGAAGCGGTTCGGCGCCACGTCCATGCCCAGCGCCGCCTCGTTGCCGCGCATCGGTTCGAGGTAGTCGACCACCAGGTAGCTGGCGCGCCGCTGCGCCGGCACCAGCTTGCCGTCGCGCATTTCCGTCATCGCGTAGCCGGGATGCTCGCGCCGCAGCGCCGCCTCGAACGCGGCGCGCTCGGCGTGCGCCAGCACGCGGTGGAAGTTGAAGGCCTGGATGAAGGGGTAGCGCGCCAGCAGCGGCGCGGTGAACACGCGGAACTGCTCGCGCGAGACCGCTTCGACGGTGGCGAACAACTGGTTGGTTACCGTCAGCACCTCGACGGCGTCGTCGAGGCCCTTGTGCAGGGCCGTCGCGCGCAGGGTGGCGCGCTGCTGGAAGCTGAGCGCCATCTTGTCGTATTCGAGCCGGCTGACGGCGCTAAACAGCAGCGCCGTCACGCCCAGCCCGGCGCCCAGCGTCAGCGCGGCCGCGGCGGAGATCGACAGGGACAGGCGGCGACGCGGCATGGTTTTTTCCTACGGGTAAAAAAAGGGACGGCCGCGACTTGCCGCGGCTGCCGATAGTGTGTCATACATCGCCGCCCCCGGACAGTTCCCGACGTATAGTAATTGCGCATTTGCAACAAAATCAAGGCGGCGGGCGGCGCGGGCGCTGTGGCGCGGCGCGGCTCAGGCGCCGCACCACCAGCCGCGCCAGCAGCGGGTTGAGGAAGGCCAGGCCGAAACGCCGGCGCCATTCCACCAGGCTCAGCACCCGCAGCGCGCGCGAGGGCGCGGCGAAGGCGCCGCCCGTGGCCTCGTTGACGGCGAAGAGGATGCGGTTGTTGCCGGCGATGCCGTCGAACCAGCACAGGCGGTTGCGGAAGGTCAGGCGCAAGCGCCCCAGCATGGCCCGGTAGTGGCGGTCGTAGCTGAAGATGTTGGCCACCAGCACGCCGCCGGGCAGCAGCGCGCGGCGGCAGTCGGCGTAGAAGCGCGCGCTGCCCAGCGCCGGCGGCAGGCCGCCCTCGTCGAAGCCGTCGATCAGCAGCACGTCGGCGCTGGCCGGCGCGTGCGCCAGGTAGTCGACGGCGTCGGCGTGGACGATGCGAAAGCGCGCGTCGTCGGGCGGAATCAGGAACTGCTCGCGCAGCGCGATGACGTCGGCGCGCAGTTCGAGCACGGTGATGCGCGCCTCGGGCAGGTAGCGGTAGCAGAACTTGGCCAGCGAGCCGCCGCCCAGGCCGACCATGATAATGTGCCGCGGGCGCGGTTGGAACAGCGTGAAGCACATCATCGCGCGGGCGTAGCGCAGCACCAGCTCGTCCGGGCGCGAGAGCCGCATCTCGCTTTGGATCATGCCCGGCTTGAACTCCAGCGAACGGCGGTCGCCGCGGGTGTGCACCAGGGCCGGCTGGGGTGGTTCGGTCGGGGCGCGGTGGCGCAGGGGTTCTGGCATGCGAAATCAGTGGGTGGTGGTGGTCAATATTTTGTTTCGTGCATAGAATTCTGATAAGCTGCCTAAGCACCCCGTCGCGACAGCGCGGCGGCTGACCGATCCACGCAGCATACAGGATTCGGCGCGGCCGGCGCGGCGGCCATCATGGAGAGAAGCGTATGTTTTTGGACCACCCGACTATTACCGCGACCAACAGCTTTACCGAGCCGGACCGGATCGAGCGGCTGACCCGCGTCTACGGCTACACGGCGGCGCTGGCCGACCAGGCCGGGAATCATCTGTTCATTGAAAAAGTGGCGCAGATCCACGACCACAAGGGCACCCTGATCGTCTTTTGGCACGAGGCCCCCAGCGAGGACGAGAAGCAGTTTTTCGTGCAGGCCTGGGCCAGCAAGATCGGCGACGGCAGCAACAACGTCGAACACGAGATTTAAGCGCGCGGCGAAGAGCCGGGGTCGGACCCGCGCGGCTTGACCCCGGATTCACGGTGTCGGTTGACGGCGAGCCGACCACCGGGCCCCTGCAATCCCGGCGGTCGAGCCGCCCGCCATCGGCGCGCCCACCTTTTCCGGCAACGACATGGACATCAAAACACTGGTACTCGCTTTGGCGCTGGGCAATCTGAGCCTGTGCGCCGGGCTGTTCTTTTTCGGCTACGGCCGCGCCGCCTCGCCCGGCCTGTCGACCTGGTCGGCGGCCAAGCAATGCCAGGCGGTGGCCTGGCTGCTGCTGTACTTCCGCGGCATCATCCCCGACTTCCTCTCGATCCCGGTCGGCAGCGCGCTGCTGTTCGCCGGCGTGGCGCTGGACGCCGGCGCCTCGTGGGAGGCGGCCGGGCGCGGCGGCTGGCGCCGCGTGGTGCTGCCGGCGCTGGTGCTGGCGGTGGCCGGCTTCGTGCTGTGCTACGTGCTCGACATGGAGCAGGCGCTGCGCTCGGCCGTCGGCGCGCTGATCGTCGCGGTGTTCTTCCTGGCCGGCGTGGCGGCGCTGGCGCTGGGCTGGTCCGGCGCCGGCATGCTGCAGCGCTTCCTGGTGGTGACGCTGAGCGCGCTGGCGCTGGTGCTCGGCGCCAGCGGCGCGCTGCCGGCGGCGCTGCCGGACGGCTGGTCCTGGATCACCCCGGCCGGCATGCAGGCGGCCGGCCTCGGCGCGTTCTACCTGATGATGCTTAGCAACGGCTTTGGCTACCTGCTGCTGTCGCGCGAGCGCGGCGAACGCGAACTGGCCCGGCTCGAGGTGCTCGACACGCTCACCGACGTGCCGAACCGGCGCGGCTTTTACAACGCGCTGGCGCCGTGGATGGCGCTGGCGCGCCGGCCCGGCACGCCGACCGCGATGATCGTACTGAACCTGGACCACTTCAAACGCGTCAACGACAGCTACGGCCACCCGGTCGGCGACGCGGTGCTCAAGGCCATCGTCGACGTGTGCAAGAAGCAACTGCGCGACAGCGACCTGATGGGCCGCCTGGGCGGCGCCGAGTTCGCCATCCAACTGCCGCGCACCACCCTGGCCGACGCCCTGGTGGTGGCCGAGCGCGTGCGCGCCGCCGTCGAGCGGATGCCGGTGAAGACGGAGCGCGCGGTGATCACCCTGACCGCCAGCCTGGGCGTGACCACCATCCGCGCCGAGGACAGCAGCGTCAGCCTGTTCCAGCGCGCCGACGAAGCGCTGCAAGAAGCCAAGCGCGCGGGGCGCAACCGCGTCGTCGAAGCGCCCGCCGCCGCCCCGCTCGACGCCTGAGCGGCGCGGCAGCGACAAAGCCGGCCCTTGTCCCGGCTTCCGGGCGGCGTTGGCCGAACCGCGACGCGCCGCTCCCGGCCGACATTGTCGGGTAAGCCCCTTGGGTTAAGCCGACCCGCGGACGGCGCGCCCGCCGCTATTCAAATAAACGGTATAAACCATTCACAATGCAGTAGGATTCAGTCTGCGCGTTGCGCGCGGCGTGTCACCGGGCGGTCACATCGCTGGTGTAACGTGGGTGGATTTTTTCATCAAAAGCCTGTGCGAATCACGATAATAAAACATAAGAGGCTGGTATGTACGCTGCGGTTGACCTAGGTTCCAACAGTTTTCGCCTGCACATCGGCAAGCACGACGGCGACACCATCCGCGTGCTGAAAAGCGTGCGCGACCCGATCCGCCTGGCCGCCGGCCTGGACGCGAACGGCAATTTGACGGAGGCGGCGATGCAGACGGCGCTGACCTGCCTGAACAATTTCCGCATTATGCTGGCCGGCTACGAGCTTGACGCGGTGCGCGTGGTGGCGACGTCGGCCATGCGCGTGGCGCGCAACGGCGCGGTCTTCCTGCCGCTGGCCGAACAGGCCATCGGCCACCCGATCGAGATCATCTCGGGCGAGGAGGAGGGCCGCCTGATCTACATGGGCGTGGCCAACGCGCTGGCGCTGCCCGGCGAGCGCCGCCTGGTGGTCGACATCGGCGGCGGCTCGACCGAATTGATACTCGGGCGCGGCGCCGACATCGAACGGGTCGAGTCGTTCTCGCTGGGCACCGTCAAGCAGAGCCTGTCGTTTTTCGTCGGCGGGCGCATCGACGCGCCCTCGTTCGAGGCGGCCATCCTGTCGGCGCGCAGCCATTTCGAGGACGCCGCGCCGCCATACCGGCCGCAACACTGGAAGAACGCCTACGGCTCCTCGGGCACCATCCGCACCATCGCCGACATCATCGCCAAGAACAACCTGGGCCGCGGCGACCTGTCCGGTCCCAGCCTGGAGGCCTTGAAGCAGCGCTTCATCGCGTTCGGCCAGGTCGGTAAAATCGACATGCCGGGCCTGAAGCTGGACCGCGCCGGCACCATCGTCGGCGGCCTGGCGATTCTGATCGCGCTGGTGCACGAACTCGACATCGAGGCGATGGCGCCGGTCGAGGCCGGCCTGCGCATGGGCGTGATGTGGGACCTGTACCTGCGCTCGACCAAGCGCGACCGGCGCGAGCAGTCGGTCCAGGCCTGCCTGCAAAAGTTCCACGTCGACGAGGGCCGCGCGCTGCGCGTGGCCGAGAACGCGGTGGCGATGTACGCCCAGCTCAAGCCGAACACGGACGCGCTCAACAAGTGCCTGCGCTGGAGCGCCATGCTGCACGAGGTGGGCATGGCGGTGTCGCAGACCGGCTACCACAAGCACGCCGCCTACATCGTCGAAAACGCCGACCTGCCGGGCTTCACGACGCGCGAGCAGAAAACCATGAGCAAATTGATCATGGCGCAGAAGGGCAATCTGCGCAAAATCGGCGACGCGCTGGCCGAGCCGGACTTCGCCAAGGCGGTGCTGGCGCTGCGGCTGGCGATCCTGTTCATGCACGCCCGCATCGACGCCGATTTCAGCGAACTGCGCCTGCGCATGAAAAACCGCATCGAACTGGAAATCAAGCGCGACTGGGTGGCGCACCATCCAACGGTGTCGTTCTGGATCGAGAAGGAGCAGGAGTTGTGGGATGAAGTCGGGGTTGATTTCAGCATCCGCGCCACCGCTTAGCCAAGCCCCGTCCGAGGTTGTGCCGATATGGATCAAGCAATTTTTCCATAAATCGTATATATTGTTTATATTATTTACCAAATGGACAGAAAATGAGCAAAATCAGCGTATTGAAAACCGCCCAGCCCGCCATCGCCGCCGACGCCTCCGGCGCCGCCAACGGCCAAGGCTCGCCGTTCCCGACCACCGCGTCGATCGGCGCCGCCGCCGACAATGCCGGCGCCGCCGCCGTCGTCAAAGCCGCGCCGAAGCGCACCGCCAAGGCGCCGCTGAGCGCGCGCAAGGCGGTGGCCCTGGCCGGTCCGGATGGCGCCAAGCCGGTTGCCGTCAAAGCCAAGCCCGCCGCCGCGGTGAAGGCGGTCAAACCAGTCGCCGCCAAACCGGCCGCCGTCAAGGCCGCGCCGGAAACCGCCGCGGCCAAAGCCACGCCAGCGGCCGCGAAGGCGGCCGTTAAGCCCGCCGCCAAGGCGAAAGCGGCTGCCAAGCCGGCGCTGAAAGCGCCCGCCAAACCAGCGGCCAAGCCCGCCGCCAAGGCCGGCGCCAAGGTCGACGCCGCGGCGCTGGCCAAGGAAAAGGCCCGCAAGCCAAAACTGGTGCGCGACAGCTTCACCATGCCGGAGGGCGAATACGCGGTGCTGAGCCAGGTGAAAAAAGCCTGCCTGAAAGCCGGGTTCGAGATCAAGAAAAGCGAACTGCTGCGTATCGGCGTGGCGCTGATCAGCCAGATCGACATGGCGACGCTGCAGAGCGTGCTGTCGGCGCTGCCGCAGTTGAAGACCGGGCGTCCAAAGAAGGATTGAGGCAGCTCAGGGAAATGGCGCGCCGATGTCATTTCCCTGAAATAATTAACTAGTACGCTTGCTTCGTCTCTATAACCAAGGATGAAGCATGCAAAACTTAATCGCATCGGCCGACGTTAAGGGCCACGCCGCCAAACTGGTCCTCAGTGTGGCCAGCACCGCCGAAGAGCTGCGCGAAGTCCAGCGCCTGCGTTACAAGGTGTTTATCGAGACGATGGGCTTGACCGCGCTGGTGCGCGCCGACGGCCTCGACAGCGACGAGTTCGACGAGCACTGCGACCACCTGATCGTGCGCGACGCCGACACCCTGAAAGTGGTCGGCACCTACCGCGTGCTAAGCGCGGCGCGGGCCGGCAAGATCGGCCGCCTGTATTCCGAAAACGAGTTCGACCTGGGGCGCCTGAACAACGTGCGCGGGCGCATGGTCGAAGCGGGGCGCGCCTGCATCCATCCGAAATACCGCGGCGGCGGCGTGATCATGCTGCTCTGGTCGGGCCTGGCCGAATACATGCGGCGCGAGCGCTGCGACTACCTGGTCGGCTGTGCCAGCATCAGCCTGGCCGACGGCGGCCACAACGCGGTGGCGGTGTACCAGGCGCTGGCCGCCAAGCACATGGCGCCGTCCGAGTACCGCGTCACGCCGCACCTGCCGTTCCCGATCCACAAGGTGGAGGCGGCGCACAAGCCGCAAGTGCCGCCGCTGATCAAGGGCTACCTGCGCTCGGGCGCCTGGATTTGCGGCGAACCGGCCTGGGACCCCGACTTCGAAAGCGCCGACATGTTCATGATGATGCCGCTGGCAAACCTGGACGGCCGCTACGCCAAGCACTACGGCGTCGCCCCGGCCGGCCGGTAAAGCGCCGGCCGCCGCCCGGCGTCGGCTTACGCCGCGCCAAGCCGACCTGCGACGGCTTGGCGGCGCATCCGCGGCGGCGCTACGCCGGCAGCGGCAGCTGCGCCGCGAACGCCAGCAGCGCGCCGCGCAGGCGCGCTTCGATGCTGCCGTCGGCGGCCTGCGGCGGCAGCATCTCCAGCATGAATTGCACCTGTACCGCCAGCGCCTGCGGTTCGCCGACGGTGCCGTGGCGCCGCAACGCCTCGGTGTACAGCGCGGCCACCTTGCGCCGCTCGGCGGCGTCGAACACGGCCGGGTAGGGCGGTCCCTCGTAGCAGGCCCACAGCGCGGCGATCAGCGCCGCCTCCAGCTCAACGCAGATGTCGGCCGCCTTGCGTTCCTCTGCGTAGCGCTGGTGCGCGTTGGCGAGCGCGCCCTGCAGCAGCGCGGCCAGGCCGCCGCGCATTTCGCGCCAGGCCTCGTCGCGCCCGGCCGCCTTCAGCAGGAAGGCGCCGGCGAGCGCGTTGAAGATGATCTCGTAGTCGGCCGCGCCGGTGCGCAGGCCGGCCTCCCGCAGCGCGCGGCGGTAGGCCGCGGTCATCGCCAGCAGCGCCGCCTCGGGCGCCCGGCCGCGCAGGCGGGCCAGGCGCGCCACCAACTTCCAATACAGGCCCAGCAGCGCCAGCCGGCGCGCCGTCGGCGCCAGCTCGATCAGCAGCTCCAGGCGCCGGCGGCCGTTCTGCATCAGCGCCTCGCCGGCCTCCGGCTGCGGCGCCGGCGGGCGCTCGATGCCGTCGTCGACGGCCACGCCGAGCAGGGCGGCGCCCTGCGCCACCTCGAGTTGCGCCAGGTGCTCCAGCGCGTGCATCGACAGCAGGCCGTCGGCGGCGCTTTGCGCGGCGCGGTAGTGCTCGATGGCGCGCAGCGTATTCTCCAGCCCGGCCAGGTCGGCGCGGATCGCCGCCATTTTTTCGCGGATGTCGGCATAGCCGAAAAAGCGTATGCGCGCCGCCTCCTCGATGCTGTGCAGCTTGTCCTGCAGCGACTTGCGGCGCGCCGCGTCGGCGCCGGCGATGCGCGCGTGCAGCGTCTCCAGGTCGGCCAGCAACTGGCCGTGGTAGTGGTAGTCGGGCGCGCGCCACTGCTTCGTTTCGGTGTTGGGGAAGCGGTAGCGGTCGTCGCCGTAGGCCTGGTAGGCGCCCCAGGTGTTCGACGCCGGGAAGCGCAGGTAGGCCGTTTCGCGCGCCAGCCGCACCGCCTCGCCGAAGTATTCGCCGCCCATCATGGCCTGGTAGAAGCTGTGGGCGAACACGGCGGCGGCCTGGTCGTCGATGCGCCAGCCGGCCGCGATCACCGCCTTCGAACCCATCTCGATGAAGGCGGTGGCCAGGTTGGCGGCCAGCTTCGACCACGGCGCGGCGGCGTCCGGGCGCATGTCGCCGAGGTGGCAGCAGTTGATGAAGACGAACTGCGGCACCCGTTTCAGCTTGCTGATCTGGGCCGCCGTCAGGCGCGTCTTCGGCCCCAGCACCAGGCCGGTGAGCGGGGTGCTGGGCCCCTCCACCTCGCCGTGGCCGGCCAGGTGGATGGCGAAATACTTTTCATCGAACAGGTGCACCAGCACCTGCTGCGCCTTGGGCCGGTACAGGTCGACGACGTTGTAGCCGTTGGCGCTGAACAGGCGCGCCACGTCTTGCGCCTCGGCCTGCGCCGCCGCCAGCTCGGCCATGCCGGAGTCGGTGTCGCCGACCACCAGCACGCTGTTCGACAGCGGGCTCAGGCCGCGCGGGCGCTCGCGCGGCGTGGCCAGCTGGCGCACCATGCCGATGCGCGTCGACAGCGGGCTTTCCTCGCCGTCGGCCTCGTCGCGCATCAATTCCCACGGGTAGATCGCGGCGCTCTGGTCGACCGCCAGGATCAGGCCGCGCATTTCGGGAATCGCCGCCTTCAGGCCGTTCGGCAGCATCAACTCGTAGAGCGCGCGCGACAGGCCGGGCTGGTCGGTGGTGTTGTCGGTGGCGTCCATGATCAAGCCGTCCACCGCCTGGCGCTGGTTGGGTTCCTCGTCGACGCTGTTGTGGGCGCGGTCGGTGACGAGCGTGAAGCGCAGCGCGCCGGAGCTGTCGGCGGCGACGATGTGGACGCGGCGCCAGCCGTTGTCGCCCGACAGCGCCGGCAGCACGCGCCGGTAGCCGCCCGGGCTGCGCTTGATGCGCCCGTCGAAGGCCAGCGCGTTCTGGTAGCGCGCCTCGCCCATGATGTGCTCGATGGCGCCGGCGGCGGCGATGGCGCGCGCCTCCGACTGCTCGTAGACGCTGACGTGGCGGATGCGGCTGCGCAGGCCGGCGTCCTCGAGGCGGCGGTTGGCCGCGCGCAGGCCGTCGATCAGCGAGCGCAGGCACAGCGCGATGCTCAGGCCGCCGTAGCCGGAACCGGACAGCAGGCTGGCCACCCGCAGGCCCGGGTCGGGCGGCTCGGCGCGCGCGGCCGCCTCGGCCGCCGCCTCGCCGGGGCGCTGCGGGCAGGGCGCGGCGTTGAGTTCGGCCTGCTGCAACTGCTCGTTGACGCGGGCGTATTCGACCAGGCCGCCGGCGAAGGCGCGCGTCAACTCGCCCGGCGTCAATTCGCCCAGCGCGCCCAGGCCGATGACGATGGCGCCGCCGGGGCGGCGCGCGCGCGCCTGTTGCAGCACCACCACCGCCTCGTCCGGGCTTTGCGGGAAGCGCCCGAGCGCGTAGATTTGCTGCAGGCGGCCGTCGAGCAGGCGGTCGAGGAAGGACATGCTGCCGCGCAGCGACTCGTAGGCGTAGCAGCCGGCGAGCACCGGCATGTCGGCGTTGGCCATGCTGCCGTGGACGATTTCGAGGGTGACGTGCTCGGGCGGCGCCGGCCGCTGCAGCAGCGGGCGGGCGCCGCCCAGCGCCGCCGCCAGCACCTCCTGGGCGCTCGGATAGAGTGGCGCGGCGCCGCCCTCGCGGGCGCGAAAGCGCGGCGCGGCGCCGCCCGGCGGCGTCGGCGGGGCCTCCGGCAGCAGCAGCGTGTGGCCGGTGTCCAGCAACTGCTGGTAGGCCGGGAAGGCTTCCTTTTTCAACAGCAGGTCGCCGTGCGCGGCCGCCACGTACCAGGTGCGCACGCCGGGCGGCGCGGCGCCGTCCCAGGCCACGCGGCCGTCGCCGGCGCCGCCGTAGGCGATTTCGACGCGGCCGCCGCGCAGTCGCAGGCCCAGCGGCGTCTCGGCGCAGCCGGCCAGGTAACTGGTGCGCTCCGGGTCGAGCGGCGCGTCCTCCAGCAGCGCGACGGTGGCGCGGGCCTGTTCCAGCGCCTCGGCCAGCGGCGCCTGCCAGCCGTCCGGCCGGGCGGCGCCGCGGTCGCCGTCGGCCCAGGCTTGCCAGGTGGCGGCGGAAAAATAGTCGTTGCCGTCGGCGCCGGCGCGGCCGCCGGCGTCGGCCGGCCAGGGCAAGGCCTCCAGCACGCCGGGGAAGGCGCGGATGAAGCCGAGGAAGTCGCGCAGCGTGTGGCGCCAGCCGATCCAGCTGGCCAGCATCTGCACCAGGTCGTCGCGTCCGAGCAGCACCGCCGCCATCGCGTGCGAGCCGCGGTTGGGCGCGCCGGCCTGCAGCAGGCGGCTGCCGGGGATCGCCGCGAAGCGCAGCCAGCGGTCCTTCAGCGCCAGCCGCGCCACCAGCCCGCCCATCGCATGGCCGACGATGCGCAGCGGCTGGCCGCGTTGCTCGGCGTCGCTCATGGCCGCGTCCAGCACCGGCAGGAAGGCGGCGCTGGTGTGGCGCAGCGACAGGCGCCAGTCGAAGGTGAACGGGCGCACCTCCTGGCTCAGCGCGAGGAACTGGGCGAACTGCTCGTAGTACTGCTCGACCCAGCCGGCGCTGACGATGTTGGGCCGGCCCACGGCCAGGCGCTCGATCTGGCCGTCGACCAGGTTGACCGGGTCGAACCAGACCCGGCTGGCGCCGACCTGCAGGTGGCTACCCATCATGCCGGGCAACAGCAGCACGATGGGGGCGCGCTCGCGCCGCTTTGGCGCCTCGCCGCCGCGGGCGATCAGGCCGTGTTCGGGTAGCGGCAGGCCGCGGTAGGCTTGGTCGTCGCCGGCCAGCGCCTGCACCACCGCGGCGGCCGAGGCCGGCAGCTCGAAGTAGTTCAAGTGGTGCACCCGCGGGCCGCTGAAGAAGGCTTGCAGCAGCGGCGCCTGGCGCGCCGCGCCGCCCGTCATCGAGGTGGTGTTGACCACCAGGTCGCTCTGGCCGCCATAGTAGAGCTCGGCGGCGCTGTCGGCCAGCCACTTCAGCAGGCCGGTGCCGCTGAAGTCGCCGGCGACGACGTGCAGCGGGCTTTTCACCCGCACGTCGGGCGCGTTCAGCAGCGCCACCAGCGGCGCGTCCGGCATCATCGCCTCCAGCCCCGGCAGCACGCGGGCGTCGCAGCGCTGCTGCACCAGCGCCAGCAGGAAGGAGCTGCCGACGTCGACCGCCTCGGCCAGCGGCGCCAGCGCCGGCTGCGCCAGGCTGCCCACGCGCAGGGCGCCGCCGAGCAGGTTGAACATCACGCTGGCCCAGCGGTCCAGGCGGCCCGACAGCAGCGTGGTGCCGCGCGCCGGGCAGGCCACGCGGACGAAGCGTTCGACGCGGATGGCGCGCCGCTGCAGCTCGACGTTCAGCTCGGCCAGGCGGGCCGCGTCGGCCTGGTAGCCGAGCCGCCCGGCCAGCGCCGCCTGCGAACAGAAATGGTCGATGTCGTGCTGGTTGAAGGGCTCGCCGCCGACGGTGTTCTCGCTCAGGCGCTCGACGCCGTCGCCGGTCAGGTCGACCGCGCCGCGGCTGTCGCTGCGCTGGGCGCGCGCCAGCAGCTCGCCGACCAGGCCGCCGCGCGAATGGCTCAGCAGGTGCAGCACGCTGCCGGCCGGCAGCTGGCGCACCAGATCGAGCGCGTTGGCGACCGGGCTGTCGGTCAGCGTGCGGTGCTCGAAAGCGAAGATGCGGTTGCCGTACAGCGCGCCCAGTTGTGGCGCCAGGCCGGCCGTCCACAGGCCGACGAAAGTGCCCTCGGTCGACGAGGCGGCGCCGTGCAGCAGCACCAGCAGCGGCTCGCGCGCCGGCGCCAGCGCCGTCACCGGCGTCAGCTCCCAGCGCTCGACGCCGCAGCGGTACAGGCCGAGCCGGTGCTGCAACTGGCGGTCCTGGAAGGCGCCGGCGGCGGCCAGCGCCGTCATGCCGCCGGCGCCGCTGCGGTAGATGCGCAGCGCCTTCAGCATCCACGCGCCCAGGCCGTCGCGGCTGGCGCCGGCCGGCAGGTGCCGGCCGCTCGGACGCAGCGCCTGGCCCACCGCCAGCGTGGCCGCGCCGTTGCCGCCGGCGGGCGGCCCCAGATAGCGTTCGAGATCGTCGGCGGCGGCCAGCAGGCGGGTGCCGTCGGTGAGGATCAGCTCGACCACGTCGGCCTCGCCGACCGGCACCGAGACCTCGTCGCTGCCCAGGCCGCGCGCGCCCGACAGCACATACGTCTCGGTGCCCCACTCGGGCGCGACGTGGTTGTCGTTGACGCTGGCGTGGGGGTCGCGCGTCAGCGTCAGCCACAGCAGCGGCGCGGCGGCGCGCGCCGCCGTGCCGGCCGGGGGCGGAGTAGAAGTAGGAGTATCCATGGCGAAGCAGGCACAAGGGCGGTAATGGCAATAAAGCCACCTTGGCCCTGCCATGCGGGAACACCTTGCGCCACATCAATCCTGCTAGTCAAACCGGCGTCGGCAAGAACACCCCAGGGTTGTGCCATTGCTTGTTTCAATACCAAAGCCACCCTACGAAAAGATGCTTGTGTTCCGCCGCAGCCCGGGCTACACTAATTGTACTGATCGGTACATAGTGTTCCAAGCAGTACACAAATCCCATTTTTAAGGTGCCCAGCATGCCAACCCGACCACCCCTGCCGCCGTTCACCCTCGACAGCGCCACCCAAAAAGTACGCCTCGCGGAAGACGGCTGGAACAGCCGCAACCCCGAAAAAGTCGCACTGGCCTACACCGAAGACAGCTGGTGGCGCAACCGCAACGAGTTCGTCCAAGGCCGTGCTGCTATAGTGGCGTTGCTAACGCGCAAGTGGGAGCGCGAACTGGACTACCGCCTGGTCAAGGAATTGTGGCTGCAAGACGGCAAGCGCATCGGCGTGCGCTTTGCCTACGAGTGGCACGACGCCGCCGGCCAGTGGTATCGCTCGTACGGCAACGAAAACTGGGACTTCGCCGACAACGGCCTGATGCAACGGCGCCACGCCAGCATCAACGACGCCCCGATCGAACCGTCCGAGCGCCGGTTCCACTGGGACTTGAACGGCCCGCGCCCGGCCGAGCACCCGGGGCTGAGCGAAATGGGTTTCTAAAACAAACGAACGGATAGGTAGACAACGATGGCGAGAACGATCGCGGAACGCGGCGACGTGCTGCCGCTGCTGGCGGAAGTGTTCCGCCACTACGGCTTCGAGGGCGCCAGCCTGGCGCGGATCAGCGCCGGGACCGGCTTGGGCAAGGGCAGCATCTACCACTTTTTCCCCGGCGGCAAAGACGACATGGCCGCCGCTGTGCTGGCCGAGATCGACGGCTGGTTCCGCCTGAAAGTGTTCGCGCCGCTGCGCGAGGGCGCCGACGCGCGGGCCGGCGTCGACGCCATGTTCGACGCCGTCGAGACGTATTTCCTGTCGGGTCAGAAAGTGTGCCTGGTCGGCGTGTTCGCGCTCGGATGCGAGCGCGACCGTTTCGCCGCGCAGGTCAGCGATTACTTCGCCGAGTGGATAGGCGCGCTGGCCGCGGCCTTGCTGCGCGGCGGCCGCGACGCCGACGCAGCGCAGGCGCTGTCGGAGGAAGTCGTGGGCGCGATCCAAGGCGCACTGGTGCTGGCGCGGGCGCTGGACCGGCCGGCAGCGTTCACGCAAGCGCTGCAGCGCCTGCGGCTGCGCCTGCTATAAGCCGGCAGGCCTTGCCCACGGGGCGTATATATTAGCGGCAATAGGCGCGGATATCGCGATCCGCAACCTCCCGGTCGTTGCTATCGATGCGCTCCCCATTACGGTGGCTCACCGCGCCACTTTTGACGTCATGGGCGAGGTCGCATCGAGTTGCGTCAGTTTCCGGCTGGTTTGGCTTAAACGTCCAACGGGCCTTCGGGCCTTCGGATATCCGGAATGGTTCCTGCATCCTGTTTTTTTCCAATTGGCGACGCTTGAACTCCATTTCCCTCTGCTGCCAAGTCGGCATGGATGAAGCCGTTGGCGGTGAGGGGGCCGGAGTCGACTTGACCTTCAACTCTTCCACCTGGGCCTTGCCTGCCTGGTCTTTGTTGTCTGAATACTGCGTTTTCCCATTCGCATCTACCCACTTGTATATTTCCGCATGGCTCGCTGGCGACACCTGCGAAAGCATCAAAAAAGCCCCCAGCCACGCCAGCTTGTTCTTTTTTTTATTAGCCATGATTTATTTTGTTGTGGTTCAGGAGATAAAGGGTGGCGCCGAAATGAAATAATTTCTCATCCTTGATGCGAATTCTGCTTCTGCTCCGAAGCGGTCAGTAATTTCTAGGTCACTCTGGAGTCACTTGATGGCCGGGTTAGGTGCCTTCTCGAACCTTCATATAGGCTTTAACGGTCTCGACAACAGTTTCAGCCTTGAAAACAACGCCCAGATCAATCATCTCTTGTTGCACCACCATAGGTCGAGTTTGTGTCGGAATTGGCACCGCGATGATTTCGTTGAGCGCAGTTCGAAAGAATACAGCGGCGACGACACCCACGAAGAGGACACGCGAAGCGATAGAGGTGTTACCGCGCTTATCTGTAATCATGCCTTGATTGAGAATGAACACTGGACTACCGCTAGACCCACCAAAAACAGATGCGTCTATAACGAAACGCGGGGTGCCCTCGAAGTTAACAGATAGCGGTGTGGCCGTTGTTCCGCGCCTAGCTACGGGAATTAAATTCTTCTTATCCCAAACACCGTTCGGATAGCCGATGAACGTAACCGACTCGATAGCATCAAGTAGCTCGAATTGCTCTGGCGTGGGTACCATGCTAGAGTCGACACAGCGAAAGAATAGGTCGACATTATACTGTTGTTTGATGTGGGCTTCCAGCGGAATGAAGGGTAAAATGGCAATATCGATATCCTTGAACGGATGGCCAAACCATGCTTGGGGCCAGTCGTGGACTTCGAGACGGAAGCCATTTCCAAGGTTGGGCTTACCGTCCTTCCGTTGATGAAAGGTTAGCGCGCCAGCGCGCATCCCTTCGACAACGTGCTTGTTGGTCACGATGAAGATGGCATGCTCTGTCTCCGAAATGCGGTGTGTGTACAGGAACCCGGTGCCCGATCCGTTGTTGCCATCATTGCTAACCGTATCAATTCGCACGGTAGTGAAAAAAAGATTCTCGGCCATTGACTCAACTTGCATATTTATGACACCTAAGGAGTAGCTGAGCAGCGGGCCGCCCGGCAATTAATCAATGAACTTTACCGTTTCCGGCAAGTCCGTCTTAAACGTCATCCTATGGCCCGGTGAATGAGCGTTTCTGGCAGTCTACAGCCCATTTCGCTCGGTACTTGGCCGGCTGTTACGAGAAAAAGCAGGCATTTTCTGGCCGAATGTTGGGTAGCTAGAAC
Source organism: Janthinobacterium sp. CG3 (assembly GCF_000344615.1). Lineage (GTDB taxonomy): Bacteria > Pseudomonadota > Gammaproteobacteria > Burkholderiales > Burkholderiaceae_D > Janthinobacterium. Next base: position 498,340 of record NZ_KB467824.1, read on the forward strand.
GGTAAGGTGGCACCGATTACATCCACTCTACTGTGCGCCATTTTGGCGATAGCGGCCCGAACTCATACATCGCGAGTCTCAGTTCGTCCCACTTCGTATCGCTCATCAGCGGCGGCATACGGCTGTTCTTTCTGTATTGATTAGGTCCGGTTGTGGCCGAACACTACCTGAAGATAAAGGATACCATGTTGCCCAAGTGAAAAATACACACATTTCCACATCGGCAGCCCAACGGTCAACGCTTAAGTGCACTTACTCGAAGTGTAAAAAAGGAGTAGTTGGGAATCGAAAACCATGCCTCGTTGTGTGAGCTGGTCGGCGATATTGCGCTGTCGCGAAGCCGGGCTCACGAAGCTGGGATCAGTTCCGGCTTGGACATTTTTTCAATGAAAGGTCCTTGTAGCCGGCACTAAACTCCGTCGGTGCATTTGTGAAAGTAGCAGTATATGCCACAGGCTGGTACCCGCGAACGGGTCTCCTTCACCTCGGTTTTTTTGTTCTCGAGAAAGGAATTTCAGCTGGGCGATAAATTGAGGCATCGAGCCAGCGTGAAAAGCAAGTCCGCCACAAAAATCCCGCCGAAGATCTATTTGTTGTAGCGCGCGAGCCAGAGCGGCAGGTAGATATCAAAATTGTCGCGGCGGTCGTCCGTGTAACGTGCCGCTACCTTGGTGAGCGGACAACGTCTTTTGTTCGCCGCCAGGATAAGGACTTCCACCAATACGATGGAGATAAGACCCAGGGCCAAACTCAAATCGCCCCTCCATGCGGCTATCGGAATCGCAAGGACGCAAGCCGCAAAGAAGGCCCAGGCGATGGTGTGGATGACCTTGATTATCGTAAGGGCGGCGGCGTCGCGCATGACATCCCCAGAGCTCAATGCCGTTATTTGGCGAATTCGTGAGCAATGGCGGTAACTTCGCCGCGCCAATACGGCTGGGCGCCGTCAGGCAGAATCCATGCCACTTCCCCGTTGATTGGCACGCGCATTCCACCTTTATCCTGATAGTTCCAGAAGCGCCCATGCCAAGGCGTCGGGACGGTCCGACCGCCCACCGTGCGGCCACGAGCATCCGCTCTTACGGTTTCAATGACGCCCGTTTCATCGAAGCCGAAATGCAGCGTGACGGTGACCGCGCCGTCGACCAGCGTCGCACGTGCGGAATGCGCGTCGACGGCTTCCCAGCTGACGCCTTGGCTGGGCAGTAGGGCGGTGGGATACCACGCGGCCTCGGCGAAGAAGCGCATTAACTCTCCTTTGGCAAGATCAGCTGTGCCGCGCATATCCGCCACGGTGACCAGGCCCAGCAATGCGGCGCGCAGCGAGCCCTCGCCGGCAACGTAGGCGTCGTGCACCAGCACCGCCACGCCGGGCAACATATTGATACGGGCGTTCCAATCGAAGCCGGGTCGCCTCGTCACTATTTGCTGATCCGAGGTAAACGGCTTCCATTGCGTCGAGGTCGCGCTCATATTCATGCCGCCGCGGTGCCGCACGTCCACCCTGGCCACCATGGGCATGCCATCCGTGAGCGCGATGCGGAAATAGCGCTGCACCGGCGCGGGCAAACCCTCAAGTTCGTGAAAGTCGACGAATTGAGGCGTGACGGGAATGCGCGCCGCGTTGAGGGCGCTGCGCAAATTCCGAGTTCCCCGCTTCCAATGGTAGTTGCCATATGTGGCGACCGCGAAGCCGCTAGCGGCCAGCAGCAATATGAAGGCTAGTGTCTGGAGCATGGTTCCGTTCCTTGCGGGTATCGTTACGGTGGAAAGGCGACATGGAATCGAAGCAAATGCGACCAGCCCGGCGCTGGCTTGGCGGCATCGATTGTACGCTAGCACGGTTGCCCGCTTTCGCTGCGTAGCAGGCCGGGAAGCGGGACAAAAACGCCTCTGCGGAAAAAAATTCGAATTCCTGTCACAAGCTGCCCAAGCCCCGCGTCTTATACGATATGGAAGGCGCAATGGGTGCCTTCCGCTCTCAAGCCAAAGGTTTCCATCATGTCCCACGCCGCCCGCATCGCCTTCTTCACGCTCGCCCCCGCCAATCTGAAGGCGATGATCAGCCTGTCGACCTCCGTCAAACAGAGCTCGCTCGGCGAACGCCTGGTCGAACTGCTGCAATTGCGGGTCTCGCAAATCAACGGCTGCGGCGTCTGCGTCGACATGCACTGGCGCGAGCTGATCAAGCAGGACGCCAACCCGCGCCACATCAACGCCCTGGCCGGCTGGCGCGAAGCGCCTTTCTTCAGTGCCCGCGAACGCGCCGCGCTGGGCTGGGCCGAAGCCGTCAACGCGCTGCCGCAGCGCGACGACACCGACGCCGCCTATGCCGAGTTGCAGCAGTACTTCAGCGCCACCGAAATCGCCGAGCTAAGCTATGCGGTCGCCGCCATCAAGGGGTGGAACCTGATCAACCTGAGCCTGCGCAACCAGATCCCCGAGGTGCCGGCGCCGGGCTTCTAAACGGCCAGCCCGGTTTGTCGTCCGCCAGGGACGTCAAGCCGGGCGCCAGCCGATCCGCGGCGGTGGCCAAACCCGCCCGCGCCGGACTACACTGTCAGGCAACAGGCAGCGTCCGCGTTTTGTCCACCCACCAGCATCTTTTGCGCGCCATGAACGACCCCGCCAGCCCCCACGAGGAACACACCTTCGCCGCGCTTCGTCCGCGGCTATTCTCCATCGCCTACCGCATGCTGGGCATCCGCGCCGACGCCGAAGACGTGGTGCAAGACGCCTGGCTGCGCTGGCACGGCGGCGAGCCGGCGGCCTTGCAATCGGCCGAGGCGTGGCTGGTGACGGTCACCACGCGCCTGGCCATCGACCGCCTGCGTACCCGCAAGGCCGAGCGCGAAACCTACATCGGCTGGTGGTTGCCGGAGCCGCTGGTGGAGCTGGACGAACGCACGCCGGAAAGCGCCGCCGAACTGGCGAGCGAGGTCTCGGTGGCGTTCATGTGGGTGCTGGAACGCCTGTCGCCGGAGGAGCGCGCCGCCTTCCTGATGCGCCAGGTGTTCGACCACGACTACGCCGACATCGCGGCGATGCTGAATAAATCGGAAGCGAGCTGCCGTCAGATGGTGCACCGGGCGCAGGCGCGCGTGCAGCAGGAGCGCCCGCGCTTCGACGTGCCGAAGGACACGCACCGCGAGCTGCTGGCGAAGTTCATGCAGGCCGCCGGCAACGGCGACCGCGCCGCCATGAAGGCGATGATGTCGGACCGGGTGCAACTGGTGGCCGACGGCGGCGGCAAGGTCAATTCCTTCCTCCACATGTTGCACGGGGCGGGGCGCGTGGCGGGCGTGTACTGGTCGCTGGAACACCAGTTCCCGTCCCAGGTGGTTTATCGTTCGGCGCTAATCAACGGCGAGCCCGGCTTGCTGCGCTATGTCGCCGGCAAGATCGAGTCGGCGCAATCGTTCATCGTCGACGAGGGTCGCATCGTCGCGGTCTTCATCATGCGCAATCCGGACAAGCTGACCACCGTGCCGCAGTTCATCTGAGGCGCCGATACTGAATAGCACCGGCGCGCCAATGAAACGCGAATAAGAATGGGAATAATACGCATTACCAATTTTGTTTGCAGCAAGGAAAGTGTGCGGCGGGCGCGCTCGAAAGCGGCGGGGAGGGAAAGCGTGCAGCGTTGTTTGGGCTGTACGACTTGCTGTGTAGCGGTACTGTTTCGTGCGAGCGCGTTGTTTCGGCGCCGTGGACCGTGATGCCGGCGCCTGGCATTGCAAGTAGCGTGGCTACTCAGTGCATTGACGGGGTCGACAGTTCTTTCAATTCCCGGATGCTGAGATCCGATTTTTCGTGCATACGCAACAGAATCGTCGCGCCGACGGTCAGTTTCCTGTGCCGGATTTTGCTGATGATAGGTGGTTGAACCTCTAATACGCGGCATAACTCCGCGTCGTTCTTCAAGTTCATCTTTTCGATGAGCGTGTCGAGCAGTTTGTTTGGCACGAAACTCGATGGTTCGAGTGCGCGCGCGCGGTTCATCGCTTCTATCATTTCCAGCTTCTTTTGCCGTACGTTCATTTACTCCTCCTATTAGGTTAAGGGAAAAAGAAGGGGTGGCTGCCCCGGTGCTTGTACACCAAGCAATGTTGCTTTATGCGTGGCGCAGGTCCAGTACATTATTGATAACGAAGCAAGGATGTTTCAATAGTACTACGTTCCGAATTGTCGTGGCGCATTGTTGAAAAAATTAACTGATAGTTTGTGCAACCCGGTTGACGAATGTTGTTTTTTGTAGTCCAACTTTACTTAATACCAAGATATGGTCGGCCATTTCGGCCGCCGCGTGCGAATGCGTGACCATGATCGCACAGCTGCCGTTGGCCTTGATTTCGTCGCGCAGCAGGCACAACACGCCGTGCGCGGTGTCCGGGTCGAGGTTGCCGGTCGGTTCGTCGGCCAGCACCAGGGCCGGCCGGTGCACCAGCGCGCGGGCGATGGCGACGCGCTGCATTTCGCCGCCCGACAACTGGCGCGGAAAGTCGTCGCCGCGCCCGGCCAGGCCGACCGCCGCCAGCATCTCGGCCGCGCGCGCCTGCGGCAGGCCGTTCAGCAGCAGCGGCAGGGCGATGTTTTGCAGCAGCGTCAGGTGCGGCAGCACGTGGAAGGCCTGGAAGATAAAGCCCATGCGCTCGCGCCGCAGCCGCGTGGCGGCGTCGTCGTCGAGCCCGGACATGGCGACGCCGTCGATCAGGATCGGGCTGGCTTCAAGGCCGGGGTCGGGCGCGTCGAGGCCGGCGATCAGGTTCAGCAGGGTCGACTTGCCGACCCCGGAGTCGCCCATGATGGCGACGAATTCGCCGGCGCCGAAGCGGTGCGACAGGTTGGCCAGCACCGGGCGGCCGGTGGCGTAGGATTTCGACAGGTGGCGTAGTTCTAGCATGGCGGGGCGATCCAAGGTTGGCGGGGTCGAACGGCTAGCGCGTCAGGGCGCGCCGCATGGCGAAGCTGACGGCGTCAACCAGGGCCACCAGCAGCAGCATTGCCAGGATGACGGTGGCGGCCTTCTGGGTCTGGAACAGCGACAGGTGGTATTTCAGCATCTGGCCCAGGCCGCCGGCGCCGACCACGCCCAGAATCGCCGCGGCGCGGATGTTGTTCTCCCAGCGGTACAGCGTGTAGGACAGCATTTGCGGCAGCGTTTGCGGCAGCGTCGCGTAGAAGAAGGCGGCCATCGGCGTGGCGCCGTTGGCGCGCAGGCTGTGCTCGGGCAGCGGCGCGGCGTTTTCCAGCGCGTCGGCGAACAGCCGGCCCAGCACGCCGGCGGTGTGGAAGGCCAGCGCCAGGGTGCCGGCGAACGGCCCCAGGCCGGCGGCGATCAGCAGGATCGAGGCCCACACCAGTTCCGGGATCGAGCGCAGCACGTTGAGCAGCGCGCGCGTGGCGCCGCGCGAGAGCGGGTCGAAGCGGCCGGCCGCCGGCAACGCGAACAGCATGCCGGCGGCCACCGCCAGCAGCGTGCCCAGCGCCGACATCGCCAGCGTCTCGGCGGCCGCCCACGCGGTCTTTTTCAGGAAGGGCGCGGCGGTGTCGGGCGGCGCGAAGCCGCCGAGGAATTCCAGCGCGCTGGCGCCGGCCTCGCCAGTGAAGAACGCCGCCCACTTCAGCGGCAGCGAGGCGAAGCTGGCCAGCACCAACGCCGCCAGCGCCAGCAGCAGCGCGATGGTGGACCAGGGCCGTGGCGGCGTGGCCGTTGGGGGGCGGGCGGGCGTGGCGGCGTTCATCCTAGCCGCCTGCGCAACATTTTCGAGACCGCGTCGGCGCCCGCCACCAGCAGCACGAACACCAGCAGCATAGCCGACACTTCGCCGCCGGAGAGCATTTTCATCGACTCGTCCATGCGCTGGCCAAGGCCGCCGGCGCCGACAAAGCCCATCACCACCGAGCCGCGGATCGCGCATTCCCAGCGGTAGACGGTGTACGACACCAGTTCCGAGGCCGATTCCGGCAGCGCGCCGTACAGCAGCGCAGCCAGGCGGCCGCCGCCGTTTTTCAGCAACGCCTCGCTGGCGTGGGCCTCCGACGATTCGAGGATTTCGGCGTACACCTTGCCGAGCATGCCGCAGTAGGTCAGGGCGATGGCCAGCACGCCGGCGGTCGGCCCCAGGCCGATGATGCGCACGAACAGCAGCGCCCATACCAGCTCGGGCACGCTGCGCAGCAGCACCAGCAGCCAGCGTACGCCCTGGCGCACGGCGGCCGAGAGCGTACGCATGCGGCCGGTGCCCAGGCGCGACACCGACAGCCGCTCCGTCACCAGCAGCGTGGCCGGGATCGCGCCCAGCAGCGCCAGGCTCAGGCCGGCGGTGGCGATGGCGACGGTCTGCCAGGTCTCGCGCAGCAGCATCTGCAGGAATTCGGCGGAGTGGGCCGGCGGCACGAAGCCGGCCAGGAATTGCCCGGTCGCCGCCAGGCTTTGCCAGTCGAACAAAATGGATGGTTTGAATTCGCTCACCACCAGCGTCGGCCACAGCACGGCCACGGCCAGCGCGGCCATCGTCACGCGGCCGCGCCAGGCGGGGTCGGGGTGGCGCTCGAAGCGCGGCGTCGGCGACTGCATGGGCGACAACTAGAAGCAGGCGCCGACGGCCAGCCGCGCCGCCGTCTCGTGCGGCGCGGCGGGCGTCTCGCCCAGCGCCTCGTTCTGGTATAGCTCCGTGATCATGGCGTCGCTGACGTCCTGGCGCGGCAGGTCGAAGACGACGCGGCCATCCTTCAGGCCGACGATGCGCGGGAAGTGGGCGCGCGCCATGTCGACCTGGTGCAGGCTGCAGATCAGCGTGGCGCCGCGCGCGCTGGCCTCCTGGCGCAGCGTGGCCAGCGTCAATTGCGACAGCGTCGGGTCGAGCGCCGACAGCGGCTCGTCGACCAGCAGCGCCTGCGCGTTCGACAGCAGCAGCCGCGCCAGGGCGCAGCGCTGGCGTTCGCCGCCGGACAGGCGGTCGACCCGCGAGTACAACTTGTCGCCCAGCTGGAAGCGCGACAGCGCCTGCCAGGCCGCCTCCGGGTCTTGCGGTTTGATGAGTGACACCAGCGCCTGCCACAAGCTCCATTGCGGCAGGCGCGCCGCCAGCACCGCCGTCACCACGCGCTGGCGCGGCGGCAGCGGCGGCGTTTGCGGGGCCAGGAACAGGCGCGCGCGCAGGCGGTGCCGCTGCTTCTCGGACAGCGCCCACGGATCGACGCCGAAGGCGCGCAAGCGGCCGTCGCCCGGTTCGGGCCGGTGCGCGCAGGCCAGCGTGGACAGCAGCGTGGTCTTGCCGGCGCCGGAGGGGCCGATCAGCGCCAACTGTTCGCCCTGTGCCACCTCCAGGCTGATCTGGTGCAGCGCGGCGGGGCGGCCGGCGCCAAGATGGCGCACCGTCAGTTGCTTCAGGCTGTAGGTACTCACGGTGCTCATGGTGCTCATGCCGCCCGGGTCCGCTTACTTGTTGAGCAGGCCGGCGTTGTTCGCCGCCGCTTCGATCGACTTATAGTTCTCGGCCTTGGTCGGGATGAACTTGCTGGCCCGCTGCAGGTCGAGGATCACCTTGTCGTCGGCTTTGTTGATGTCCAGCGCCAGGAAGGCGTCGCTGATCTTCTTGCGCAGGTCGGCGTTCATGTCCGAGCGCACGCTCCAGTTGTAGTCGAAGTAGCCGGGGGTGGTGTAGAACACCCGCACGGCGGCCGGGTCGACCTTCTTCTCGGCCACCAGCTTTTCCCATACCGAGATGTTGAGCGCGCCGGCGTCGACCTTGCCGCCGGCCACCGCCGCCACCGTCGCGTCGTGCGCGCCGGAGAAGGCGATGCGCTTCAAGTCGGCGTCCGGGTCGACCTTCGCGCCCAGCAGGAAGGAGCGCGGCATCAGGTGGCCGGAGGTCGACGATTCGGAACCGAACGACAGCGTCTTGCCCTTCAGGTCGGCGAGCTTGTTGATGTCCTTGTTGGTGGTGATGAAGACCGACTTGAACTTCTCGTCCTCGGCTCGCTGTACCAGCGGCGTGATCTGGCCCTTGCTGCGGTGGTTGGCCTGGACGAAGGTGAAGCCGCCGAACCAGACCATGTCGACCTTCTTGTTGATCAGCGCCTCGACCGAGGCGGCATAGTCGGTCACCGGGGTGAACTCGACCTTCATGCCGGTTTTCTTTTCCAGGTACTCGCCCAGCGGCTTGAACTTGCGCTGCAACTCGGTCGGCGCCTCGTCCGGGATGGCCGACACGCGCAGCACCGCCTGCGCCTGCGCGTGCGCGGCGGCAAACAACATGGCGGCGGCCAGCGACGCCGACAGCAGGGACTTGACTGGGGAAAATATGAACATGGTCGATGCCTTTATGTAATGAAATGAACTCGATGCGAGCGCTGCAGGGCGGGGCCGTGGCCAGCCGTGGGGTTCCGCTCGCGCGCCGCGGCAAATCGATATTCGGCTATCATAACAAAAATGTCATCTGCAGCAGCGAACCCGCGCCATTTGCCACAGGGATGCGGCCATTCACCCACACTGTCAGCCACGCCTATGCCACACGCCACACAGTTGTCCTCGCCCTTGTCCGCGCCCTTGCCCGATTCGCCCCGGTCCGATGCCAGCCGGGCGGCCCGCGCGTGCGCCGCCGTGCTTGCCGAAATCGGCGCCGGTTTGCTGGCGCCGCAGGCGGCCACGTCGCCCAAATACCTGTACGACGCGCTCGGTTCGAAGCTGTTCGAGGCCATCTGCGAGCTGCCCGAATACTATCCGACCCGCACCGAGGCGGCCATCTTCGCGCAGTACGGCGCCGACATCGCGCGCGCGGCCGGCCCCGGCGCCACGCTGATCGACCTGGGCGCCGGCAACTGCGCCAAGGCCGCCAGCCTGTTCCCGCTGCTGCACCCGGCCCAATACGTCGCCATCGACATCTCCCACGACTTCCTGCGCGAATCGCTGGGGCGTTTGCAGCAGCGCTTCCCGCACATCGACATGTGCGGCCTGGGGCTGGACTTCTCCAGCGCCCTGGAACTGCCCGGCAGCGTGCGCGCGCAACAGCGCCTGTTCTTTTACCCCGGCTCGTCGATCGGCAATTTCGCGCCGCGGCAGGCGCTCGCCTTCCTGCGCCGCCTGCGCGCCAATTCGGCCGACGACGGCGCGCTGCTGATCGGCGTCGACCTGGTCAAGGACGACGCCACCCTGGACGCCGCCTACGACGACGCGCTGGGCGTGACGGCGGCCTTCAACCTGAACCTGCTGCGCCACCTGAACCACCTGATCGGCGCCGACTTCGACGTGCGCCAGTGGCAGCACCGCGGCTTTTTCAACGCCGAACAGCGGCGCGTCGAAATGCACCTGGAGGCGCGCTGCGCGCTGACGGTGCAGTGGCAGGGCGGCGCGCGGCGCTTCGCGCGCGGCGAAGGCATCCACACCGAAGACAGCTACAAATACACCCGCGAGGGCTTCGTCGACCTGCTTGAGCAGGCCGGCTACGGCGCCACGCGGATCTGGACCGACCCGGCGCAATGGTTCGCCGTCATCCACGCGCGCGTCATCCGCGACTGAGCATGGACAGCCACGAATCGCAGCACGGCCACGGGCGCCAGCGCGGGTACGAGCGCGGGTACGAATCGGGCCACGGCCCCGACCACGGCGCCGCCGCGCAGGTCCGCTACCAGGCGGTGCGGCGGCGCTCGCTGATGCTGGCCGAGCCGCTGACGGACGAGGACTGCGGCGCCCAGTCGATGAGCGACGCCAGCCCCGTCAAATGGCACCTGGCGCACACCACCTGGTTCTTCGAGACCTTCATCCTGGAGGCGCTGGAGCCGGACTTCGCGCCGTTCCACCCGGCCTTCCGGGTGCTGTTCAACTCCTACTACAACGGCATCGGCGACAAGCACCCGCGCGCCCAGCGCGGCCTGTTGACGCGGCCCGGCATGGCGCAGGTGCGGGCCTACCGCGCCGACGTCGACGCGCGCGTCGCGCGCCTGCTGGCCGGCGCCGGCCAGCCCGACGCGCAACTGGCGGCGCTGCTGGAACTGGGCCTGCAGCACGAGCAGCAGCACCAGGAACTGATACTCACCGACGTCAAGCACCTGCTGGCGCAGAACGCCTTGCTGCCGGCCTATTTCGACGCGCCGTTCGCGGCCCCGGTGGCGGCGCCGGCCGCGGCGCCGGCCTGGCTGCGCTTCGACGGCGGCCTGACCGAGATCGGCCACGCCGGCGCCGGCTTCTGCTTCGACAACGAGCTGCCGCGCCACCGCCAGTACGTGGCGCCGTTCGAACTGTCCGCGAGCCTGGTCAGCAACGGCGAATACCTGGCCTTCATCGAGGCCGGCGGCTACGCCAATCCGGCGCTGTGGCTGGCCGAGGGGTGGGATTGGGTGCGGTCGCAGGGGCTGAGCGCACCGCTGTACTGGCAGCGCGACGAGCGGGGAGCGTGGCACGAATTCACGCTGTACGGGCTGCGGCCGCTGGCGCCGCGGCAGCCCGCCACGCACCTGTCGCTGTTCGAGGCCGACGCCTACGCCCACTGGGTCGGCGCGCGCCTGCCGACCGAGGCCGAATGGGAGTTCGCCGCGCGCGGGCAGCCGGTGACGGCCGGCGGCCTGCATCCGGCGGCGGCGTGCGGCGAGGGCGCGCTGGCGCAAATGTTCGGCCACTGCTGGCAGTGGACCAGCAGCAGCTACGCGGCGTTTCCGGGCTACCGCACGGCGCCGGGCGCGCTGGGCGAATACAACGGTAAATTCATGCTCAACCAATATGTGCTGCGCGGCTCTTCCTGCGCCACGCCGGCCGGCCACGCGCGCGCCAGCTACCGCAACTTCTTCCCGGCCGGCGCGCGCTGGCAGTTCAGCGGCATCCGCCTGGCGAGGCAGGGCGCTTAGCGGGCCGGCAACGCTGGAGTCGAGCAAAGGCAAAGCGCCGGGGCCGGACCTTCAGGTCCGACCCCGGGGTGACGCCCGTGGTTTGGATCGCTTCCTTCACGCCGTCAGGGACTGCCCCCAAGTGTTTGGCTGTGGTTCCTTGCACAGCCGTCGGCCCTGGCCGGACGCCGGGCCGCCGCCGACGCCGGTCGGGTTACGCCGTTCCGGCCGACCTACGAAAATCCTTAACTGGGCGGTATTCGCCCCTTGCCGCGGCTTCCTGCCGCCCGCGCCGTGCCATCCCTGCTATGATTGCTTGCAGCGGCGTTCTCCGAGCGTCGCATAGCCGGAGGCGTCCGTGACCAGTTTCCCCACTCCGCGCGAGCTGATGCCGCCTGATAGCTGCGGCGAAGGCCCCGCCATGGCGCCGGCCCGCGCCGCCGAATGGGAGCTGGCGCTGGCCATCGATGGCAGTGGCACCGGCGTCTGGGACCGCAACGTGCAAACCGGCCAGATGAGCTACTCCAGCGCCTGGATGCGCATGCTCGGCTACGCCGACGTCGACGCCACCAACCACATCGACGACAGCTACACCCGCGTGCACCCGGACGACCTGGCCATGGTGCAGGCGCGCATCGCCGAGCATTTCGACGGCCGCAGCGCGATGTACGAGGCGCAGCACCGTATCCGCTGCCAGGACGGCGGCTACAAATGGGTGGTCAGCCGCGGCAAGGTGGTCAGCCGCGACGCCGACGGGCTGGCGCTGCGCATGACCGGCATCACCTACGACATCTCGACCCAGATGGCGCTGGCCGAGCAGTTGCGCCACAGCGCCGAGCTGCTCACCAACCTGACCGACGACATGCCCGGCATGGTCTACCAGTACCTCGAACGCAGCGACGGCAGCGCCTGTTTCCCGCACGCCAGCGCGGGCATCCACGCCATCTACGAGCTGCGCCCCGAGCAGGTGCGCGACAGCGCCGCCGGCGTCGACGCGCTGATCCACCCGGACGATCTGGGACGCTACCGCGCCGCGCTGGCCGCCTCGGCGGCGGCGCTGGGCCGTTGGCAGTGCGAATACCGCGTGGTGCTGGCGGGGCAGGGCTTGCGCTGGCGCCAGGGCGACGCCCAGCCGCGCCGCTGCCCCGACGGCGGCACGCTGTGGCACGGCTTCATCAGCGACATCACCGACCGCAAGGCCATCGAGCGGCAGTTGCAGGAGCTGGCGACGATGGACTACCTGACCGGGCTGCCGAACCGGCGCCACTTCATGTTGCGGATGGAGGAGCAATTGGCGCGGCTCGGGCGCGGCAGCGAGACCTGCGCCGCCGTGCTGATGATCGACCTCGACCACTTCAAGGACGTCAACGACCAGTACGGCCACGCCACCGGCGACCTGGTGCTCAAGCACTTCGCCGACGTGCTGCGGCTGGCGCTGCGCAAGGTCGACGCGGTCGGGCGCATCGGCGGCGAGGAATTCACCGTCATCCTGCCGGGCGCCAGCACGCTGGACGCGCAGGCGTTCGGGCTGCGCCTGCAGGCGCGCCTGTTGCGCAGCCCGCTGGTCGACGGCGCGCGCCGCATCGCCGTCCAGGTCAGCATCGGCCTGGCGGCGATGCGCGCCGGCGAGGGCGGCGTCGACGCCGCGCTGGTGCGCGCCGACGCGGCGCTGTACCGCGCCAAGGAGCGCGGCCGCAACCGCGTCGAGATCGCACCGGACTAGGCGGCGCCGGCGATTACGGGAGGGAGCGGCGCCGGCGGCCCGGCGCGGCTGTTACGCCTCGACCGGCGCGGCCGGAGCGGCCGCCGTGTCGTTGATTTTCAACTGGCGGTTGACCGCGCTCAGCACCGCCTTGAACGAGGCCGTGACGATGTTGCTGTCGATGGCCGCGCCGAACAGCGTCGGGCCGTTGTCCAGGCGCAGTTCGACGTAGCAGGCCGCCTGCGCGTTGGCGCCGGAACCGATCGCGTGCTCGTGGTAGTCCATCAGCTTGATGTCGAGGCCGAGCGCGTTGACGAAGGCGTCGATCGGGCCGTTGCCGCCGCCCTGCAGTGCCAGCGTCGACTGGCGGTGCGCCAGCGTGATATCGATCTGCACCGACTCGTCGGCGCTGCTGTCCTCGACCATCCGGTGCGCGCCGTAGGCGTACGGGGAGGTTTGCTCGAAGTACTCGCGGCTGAAAATCTCGTGGATGTCGGCGGCGGCGATCTCGCGGCCGGTGGCGTCGGCCACCGCCTGTACCGCGCGGCTGAACTCGATCTGCAGGCGGCGCGGCAACACCAGGCCGAATTCCTGCTCAAGCAAGTACGCCATGCCGCCCTTGCCGGACTGGCTGTTGACGCGGATCACGGCGTCGTAGCTGCGGCCCATGTCGGCCGGGTCGATCGGCAAATACGGCACTTCCCACAGCGCGCCCGGCTTCTGCTGGGCGAAGCCCTTCTTGATCGCGTCCTGGTGCGAACCGGAGAAGGCGGTGAAAACCAAATCGCCGGCGTACGGGTGGCGCGGATGCACCGGCAGCTGGTTGCACTCCTCGACGCACTTGCGCACCGTGTCGATGTCGGAGAAGTCCAGGCCGGGGTGGACGCCCTGGGTGTACAGGTTCATCGCCAGCGTGACCAGGTCGACGTTGCCGGTGCGCTCGCCGTTGCCGAACAGGCAGCCCTCGACGCGCTCGGCGCCGGCCATCACGGCCAATTCGGCCGAGGCGACGGCGGTGCCGCGGTCGTTGTGCGGATGCACGCTGATGATGATCGCATCGCGGCGCGCCAACTTGCGCGACATCCACTCGATCTGGTCGGCGTAGACGTTGGGCGTGCTGCACTCGACGGTCGACGGCAGGTTGATGATCATCTTGTTGTGCGGGGTCGGCTTCCAGATCGCGCTGACGGCGTCGCAGATGTGCTTGGAAAAGTCCAGTTCCGTCGTCGAGAACGACTCCGGCGTGTACTCGAAGCCCCATTCGGTTTCCGGATGCTGGCTGACGAGCTGCTTGACCAGCGTCGTGCCGGTGGTGGCGATCTGCGTGATCTCTTCGCGCGACATGCCGAACACCACCTTGCGAAACACCGGCGCCACCGAGTTGTACAGGTGGACGATGGCGCGCTTGGCGCCGGCGGCCGAGGCCACCGTGCGGCGGATCAACTCGTCGCGCGACTGGGTCAGCACGATGATGGTGACGTCGTCGGGGATGCGGTTTTCGTCGACCAGCTTGCGCACGAAATCGAAATCGGTTTGCGAGGCGGACGGGAAGCCGACCTCGATCTCCTTCAGGCCGACGGCCACCAGCATCTCGAAGAAGCGCAGCTTTTTCTCGGCGCTCATCGGCTCGATCAAGGCCTGGTTGCCGTCGCGCAAATCGGTGCTCATCCAGATGGGCGGCTTGGTGATGGCGTTGTCTGGCCATTGGCGGTCGGTCAATTTGACTTGTGGGAAAGCGCGATACTTCGACGCTGGATTTTGCAACATCATGGGGAACTCCTGGATAACAAGTGGAAAGCGGGACGAAACTCGACGGTGGCGCGGGTTACCGGGCGGCCACGCAACACTAGGCCAGGCAACCGATCGGTAGGGCTAGCGATAGGGCGGCGGGCGCGCGGACGGCGGCGGCGAACGAGTCGCGGAGGCAAAACAATGCGTGTGGGGCGGAGAACAACATCTGAGCAACCTTCCTGGGGTTTGAAACGCGCCGGCGTGGCCGGGCGAAGCAGTGCGGCAAGCGAATTAGGCGCTTGCTAGTAGTCGCTTAGCTAGCGACAGCAGGGAAGGGGAGAGATGTGTAAGGGAAGACATGGCCCCAATGTAAAGGATGGCGGCGCCGGCTGTCAAGCAAATGCCGCGAAAAACTGCGGCGCGGCGTTGTTTGCCGGCGTCCGCCCGACGCCGCCGCTTAGGCGGCGACTTGGACGCGCGCCGCGCCCGGCACCATTTCGCCGATGACGGCCGCCGCTTCGAAGCCTTCGCGCGCGAACAGCGCCAGCACCTCGTCGACGCTGGCGCGGTCGCACGAGACCAGCAGGCCGCCCGAGGTTTGCGGGTCGGTCAGCAGCGTGTGCTGGGCCGGGCTGATGCTCGGCGACAGTTTGACGTCCTTGCCGTAGGCGTCCCAGTTGCGCCCCGAGGCGCCGGTGAAGTAGCCGTCCTGCGCCAGTTGTTCGACGCCCGGCAGCAGCGGGATTTGCGCCATGCTCAGCTGCGCCGTCAGTTGCGAGCCGCGCGCCAGTTCCAGCAGGTGGCCCAGCAGGCCGAAGCCGGTGACGTCGGTGAGCGCGTGCACGCCGGCCATCTCGGCGAGGGCCTTGCCCGGCTTGTTCAGCTTGGTGGTGTTGGCGATCATCGCCGCGTAGCCGTCCGGCCCCAGCGCGTCCTTCTTCAGCGCCGCCGACAGCACGCCCACGCCCAGCGGCTTGCCGAGGATAAGCACGTCGCCGGCCCTGGCGTCGGCGTTGCGCTTGACCTTGGACGGATGCACCAGGCCCAGCACCACCAGGCCGTAGATCGGCTCGACCGAGTCGATGGTGTGGCCGCCGGCGATCGGGATGCCGGCTTCGGCGCAGATCGCCTCGCCGCCCTTGATGATCAGGCCGATGGTTTCCAGCGGCAGTTTGTTGATCGGCATGCCCACCAGGGCCAGCGCCATGATCGGCGTGCCGCCCATCGCGTAGACGTCGGAGATGGCGTTGGTGGCGGCGATGCGGCCGAAGTCGAACGGGTCGTCAACGATCGGCATGAAGAAGTCGGTGGTGGCGATCAGCGCCTGTTCGTCGTTGAGCTTGTAGACGGCGGCGTCGTCGGCGGTCTCGATGCCGACCATCAGCTCCTTGGGCACCGGGAAGCCGCTGGAGTTTTTCAGGATCTCGGCCAGCACGCCCGGCGCGATTTTGCAGCCGCAGCCGCCGCCGTGCGAAAACGAGGTGAGTTTGATGGGGTGTTGTTCGCTTGTGCTCATAGGTCTTCCATGTTCTGTGCGTGGGGACGCGGGATGCCGGATGGCGCCTGCCCGGCGCCCCGAAGTAGGAGATTATCCACTAACTGCAGCAAGGCCGCGCGCTCGGCCGCCGGCGCGAACAGCGGCGCGCGCGCGGCGCACTGCGCTTGCAGGCGCGCGTGGAAGGCCGGCTCGGCGGCGCAGCGCTCGATCAGCCCGGCCAGCGCGGCGGCGTCGCCGGCCGGGAAGTAGCCGGCGTAGTCGTCGCCGAGCATGCCGCGGTTGCCGCTGACGTCGCTGGCCAGCACCGCCACGCCGCTGCGGACGGCTTCGATGATGACGTTGGCGCCGCCTTCCATGTGCGAACTCAAGGCCATCAACTGGCAGCGCTTGAGGCGCTGCCGCGTGGCCGCGTGCTGCATCGGCCCGAGCCAGCGGTAGCGCGGCGTCGCCGCCGCGGTGGCGGCGGCCAGCCGGCCCAGCGCCGGATCGAGCGCGGCGCCGATGTGCAGCAGGCGCACGCCGGCGCGGCGCACCAGCGCGGCGGCGCGCATGAAGGTGGCCGGGTCTTTTTCGGCGCGCAGGTGGCCGACCATGCAGACGTCGAAATGGCGCCGGCGGCCGGCGGCCGGCCGCAACTGTGGCGCCGATTGGTAGATCACGCTGGCCTTGGCGCGCAGCGCCGGCGCCAGTTCGGCCAGGCCGGCCGGCTGCAGCAGCGCCAGCGCGCCGGCCAGCCGCAGCGATTGCCGCGCCGCCGGATCGCCGCGTATGTCACGATACAAGTCGGTGCCGGTTAGCAGCAGCAGCGTGGGGCGGGCCGGACAGGCGGCGCGAAACGCCGCCAGCGACGCCGCCGAGCGGCGCGCGTGCAGCGCGATCAGCAGGTCCGGCGGCCGGGCCGATCCGTCCGGCGCCGGCCACTGCTGCGCCAGCGTGACGCGGTAGCGCGTGCGCAAAAAGCGCGCCCAGCGGCTGGCGGTGTGCCAATTGCCGTTGTTGGCGGCGGCCAGGGCGGGGCTGACAATCCAGATGTGCGGTGCGGTCAAGGTTGCTTACCTATCAAAAATCGTTACAATCGTCCTATGACTTCACATATTGCACCGTTTACCAACGCATCACCACTACAATTGGCGGCCGCCCTGGCCCAGGCGCGCCATTATACGCTGAGCCTTTTCGACTGTTTCGCCGCCGCCGGGCTGGACGTGGCGGCGCGCGTGCCGCCGCTGCGCACCATCAATCCGCCGCTGTGGGAGCTGGGCCACATCGCCTGGTTCGCCGAGTGGTTCATCCTGCGCGAGGCCGAATCGAGCCATCCGGCCGACGCCGTCTACAACTCGCTGCTAACGCGCGGCGACGACCTGTTCGACTCGAACACGGTGCCGCACCGCAGCCGCTGGTCGCTCGACATGCCCGCCGCCGGCGCGCTGAAAACCTACTGCCGCGAGGTGCTCGACCGGGTCCTCGACAAGCTCTCGCGCGAGGCCGAGGACGACGCCGCGCTGTACCCGTACCGCCTGGCCCTGGCGCACGAGGACATGCACGGCGAAGCCCTGCTGTACACCTTGCAGACACTGGGGTTGGAGGCGCCGCCGCCGCTGGCGCCGGCCCAGCCCGTGCTGGCGGCGCCGAGCGACATCGCCTTCCCGGGCGGCACGTTGGAGCTGGGCAGCGCGGGCGCCACCGGCTTCATGTTCGACAACGAAAAATTCAGCCACCCGTGCTACGTGCCGGCGTTCAAGGTGGCGGCGTCGCTGGTGTCGAACGCCCAGTACGCCGATTTCGTCGCCGACGGCGGCTACCAGAAGCGGCAATACTGGAGCACGGCCGGCAGCGCCTGGCTGATGCGGCAGGAGCGCTCGGCGCCGCGCTACTGGCAGCGCGAGGATTTGCAGTGGCGCACCGTCAACCACGGCCGCCTGAGCACGCTGGCGGCGGCCGAGCCGGTGCGCCACGTCAACCTGTACGAGGCGCAGGCCTACTGCGCCTGGGCCGAGCGGCGCCTGCCGACCGAGGCCGAATGGGAATACGCGGCGCTGTCCGGCCACGCCGGCTTCCGCTGGGGCCATTTGTGGGAATGGACCGCGACGCCGTTCGCGCCTTACCCCGGCTTTTCCGCCGACGCCTACCGCGAATATTCGGAGCCGTGGTTTATGACGCACCAGGTGCTGCGCGGGGCCTCGTTCGCCACGCCGCCGCGGCTGCGCTCGCCCAAGTTCCGCAACTTTTACCTGCCCGAGCGCGACGACATCTTCGCCGGATTGCGCACCTGCGCCTGGTAAATAGACCGTCGGCGGCCAGCCCCACCCCCCGATATCAAGGAAAATTTTGAGTATAGAAAACGCGGCGCAATTCATCCCCAAGCGGATCAAGCCGACCGCCGAGCAGCTGGCCATCCAGACCGCGCAACAACGCGTGGTGCTGATCGACGCCAACGCCGGCGCCGCCAAGACCACCACGCTGGCGCTGCGCCTGGCCGAGTCGCTGTACCGCGGCCGCCTGCCCGAGCGCACGCTGGCGCTGGTGTTCACCCAGGCGGCCAAGCTGGCGCTCAAGCAGCGCCTGGCCGAGATCGGCATCGCCGCGCCCATCGTCAAGCGCCTGACCATCGAAACCTTCGACGACATGGCGCGCGCCATCCTGCTCAAGCTGGAACCGCGGGCGCCGAAAAGCGTCGCCTCGTGGGAGGAGCTGCGGCCGTACGCGCTGGTGGCGCTGGACAACGTGTCGCACAATTACGCCCACCGCTATCCGCTGGAAATCAGCACGACCAACACCGCCGTGGCCCAGTTCCTCAAGCTGCAACTGCGCACCAAGGCCAGGCTCGACTTCCACGGTCCCGACTTCGAGTACAACTCGATCGAGGACAACATCGAGATGCTCGGCATGTCGCGCACCAACTACCTGTGGATACGCGAATACGAGCGCATGCGCGGCGCCGACAGCGGCGAGATCGAATTCCGCGCCCAGTTCGACGCCACCTACGACCTGGTGCGCCTGATGGCCGAGGACGCGCCGCTGCGCGAGCAACTGCCGCAGTTCCAGGTCATCGTCGCCGACGAATTGCACGACTTGAACGAAGCCTCGTTCCGCCTGCTGGCCATGCTGATCCGCCGCGGCAACGCCTATTTCTGCGGCGCCGGCGACAAGGACCAGGTCATCTACACCTGGTCGGGCGCCGACCAGCGCTTCCTGCGCGAGCGCTTCGGCGAAGCATTCCCGGCGCTGCGGCGCTACCCGCTGACGCGCACCTACCGCTACGGCCCCGAGCTGGCGCAAGCCGTCGGCGCCTTCAAGAACAAGCCGAGCGAGTCGGCGCTGGCGCGCGGCACCCAAATCGACCTGCTGACCTACGACGCCGCCGACCCCGCCGCCTGCGCGGCGCAACTGGTGGCGGCGCTGAAGCAGTGGCACGCCGCCGGCCACGGCTACGGCACGGTGGCGGTCCTGCTGCGCGACCGCGACCAGTCGATCCGCGTCGAGACGGCGCTGTTCCAGCAGCACATCCCGTACTGCTTCGTCGAGATGCAAAGCTACCTGTGCAGCCAGGAAGTGCTGATGATGCGCGGCATGGTGGCAATCGCCCGCAAGGATTTGCACGGCGTTAAAAGCGCGCAACGCCGCGCCGAGATCCTCGAAGCGCTGATCGTCTTCGCCGAGATCCCGTTTACCCGCGCCGAGCTGCAGCAGGCCAAGGACGACGTGTCGACCTACCCGGAGTTGCTGGAAGGTTTCCTGACCAACCAGCTGGGCAAGTCCGCCAACAAGGACAAGGCGGCGCTGACGCTGGCGGCGGTCGACTACCTGCGCGAGTTGGACCCGGCCACGCCGGCCGGCGGCGCGCTGCAACACGTGTTCGACGTCATGAAACTGGACCAGACCGCGCGCCGCATCTACGTCGACCCGGACGGGGCGCGGGTGGTGGCGAAATCGATCAGCGGTTTCATCGCCGTCTGCACCGAGGCCGGCACCGACCTGGCCTCGTTCTCGCAGTGGCTGGGCGCAATGGAGGACGGCCAAGCCGACGCCAAAAGCCAGCACCAGGTCGCCATCGCCTGCATCGACCACATCAAGGGGCTGGAATACGCGCACGTCATCGTGCCCTACCTGGCGATCGACGAGTTCCCGCGCAGCAAAGCCGAACCGCGGGAGGAGGAGAACCGTTTCTACGTGGCGGTGACGCGGGCAAAGGAGCGGCTGACGCTGCTGACGCCGGAGGACCCGGCCTACCGCAGCCGCTACGTCGAGGCGATGCGGATCGACCAGGCGATGGCCAGCGGCGGGCGCCTGCTGCGCAAAAGCCAGGTGCGCGCCGCCATCGCCGGCCAAAAACCACAAGTCTAGGTTAGCGCGAGCTTCGTCGGTCGGGTTAGCTGGAACGGCGTAACCCGACAACGTTGGCCCGGAGCGGCGCGTCCCGCTTCGGTCAACTTGGCCGAGCTACGACGCGCTAACGTCGAATTGCTCCAGCGCCGCCATCACCGCCTTGGCGATGTCGGCGTCGGCCGGCTTGGCGCCGGCCTGCTCGCCCAAGTCGAAAAACACCCGATGCACCTTGATCGCCAATATGGCCAGTTGCGCCGGGTTGCCGGGCAGCGAGCGCGGCGGGAAGGCGGCCTTGCGCTCGCGCAGGAAGGCGGCCGTGGCCAGCACCGCCGCGTGCTCCTTGCGGTCCACCTCGCCGGGGTAGGCGAAGCGCCAGTTGGCCACCCGCTCGGCGATCGACGCCTGCGCGGCGTCGGTCAACTCGATCCCCGTCGCGGCGTAAATCCGGCAGTCGTAATCGCGGCAGGTTTGCGGCCGGTGCGCGTAGATCGAGCATGTATTCTCGACCAGCATCGGACATTGACCCTTGTCGTTGTAACCCATCAGCACGTTGCCCTTGGGCAGGCCGGGCGCCGGGAACAACAGCGCCTTGGGGATGCGCTTGACGGCCTGGGTGTCGGCCGGCGTGAGGTGGATGAAATACGAGGAACGGCAGCAGGCGTTGCATTCGCCGCAAGGCACGTCGGAGCCGGCGGTTTTCTGGCGCTGCGCGTGGCGGGTCAGGCCCAGCCAAGAGGCGAATTCGCCGGCCGCCACCGGCGCGGGTTCAGCTTTGATGGCAATGGTGGTGCGGGTTGTACGTTTACTCATAATCGTTATTTTACTCCGCCGGCGAGGCGGCAAGGGCAACGCCGTCCAGCAGCGTGGCGCGGAATGCCGCCACCGGCGGGCGCCACGGCTCGGACCCCAGCCTTACGCCGGTGTTTATCAATCTTTCAGTATTGCGGCAGGCATAAAAAAACGGCCACCAGATCGCTCTGGTGGCCGTTTCTCATCAGCTCATGCTTGAAGCGAACCGATTAACGGTCGCCGTAGCTGCGGCGGGCGCCGTCGGTGCGGGCGCCGTCGGTAGCGCTGCGCGGGTTGGAACCCTTGTAGCCGCCGCCGCTAGGCGCGCCTGGCTTGCTGAACGTGCGCTGGCCGGTTGGCTTGGCGCCGCCGCGGTTGTCGCCCGGCTTCCAGCTGCCTGGACGCGCGGTCGAACGTGGTGCCGAGGCGGTCTTCTTAGGCTCGAAGCCTTCGATGACGTTGACCGGAATCAGTTGCTTGGTGAAGCGCTCGATACGCTTGACGTTCATGCCTTCAGCGTGGTTGACCAGGGAAATGGCCAGACCGTTGCGACCGGCGCGGCCGGTACGGCCGATGCGGTGGACGTAGTCTTCCGGGAACTTCGGCAGATCGTAGTTGAACACGTGGGTGATGGTTGGAACGTCGATACCGCGGGCGGCAACGTCGGTGGCAACCAGGACCTTGACCTGGCCGCGGCGCATGCCGTCCAGGGTGCGGTTACGCGCGCCCTGGTGCATGTCGCCGTGCAAGGCGGCGGCCGAGAAGCCGGCGATGTTCAGACGGTCGGCGATGGTGTCGGCGTCGCGCTTGGTGGCGGTGAAAACCACGGCCTGGTCCAGCGTTTCGTCGCGCAGCAGGTGGTCCAGCAGGCGATTCTTGTGCGACAGGTCGTCGACGAAGTGGACGCGCTGAACGATGTTTTCGTGCTTGCTCGACGAACCGGCGATCTGGATGATCATCGGGTTCTTGGTGATGCGGCGGGCCATGTTGCCGACCACGCCATCCAGCGTTGCCGAGAACAGCATGGTCTGGCGGCCTTCAGGCGTCGCTTCGACGATCTTTTCGATGTCGTCGATGAAGCCCATGTCCAGCATGCGGTCGGCTTCGTCGAGCACCAGGATTTCCAGTTGCGAGAAGTCGATCTTGCCCGAATCCATGTGGTCGATCAAACGGCCCGGGGTGGCAACCAGAATCTCAGGGTTCTTGGCCAGCAATTGCATCTGTTTCGGGTAAGGCATGCCGCCCAGGATCGACACAGCCTTGATGCGGCGGATGCCGGTGCTGTACTTGTCGGTATTGGTGGTCACTTGCAGGGCCAGTTCGCGGGTCGGGGTCAACACCAGCATTTTCGGCTGGGCTGCCTTGAAACGTGGACGGTCGCCGCGAGCGCGGGCAGCCTGCATTTCCTGGTTCGGGGTCTTGCCGGCGTTGGTTTGTTCGGCGCTGGCCAGTTTGTGCAGCGACGGCAGCATGAATGCCGCGGTCTTGCCCGAACCGGTTTGCGACGAGACCAACAGATCGCGGCCTTCGATCGCGGCAGGAATTGCCTGCATTTGCACTGCGGTCGGGGCGGTGTAGCCGGACTCGGTCAGCGCTGCGATGATGGACGGATGGAGGCCAAGGGATTCAAAAGTCATTCTTTTCTTTCGTAAAAATCAGCGTTCTTGCAAAAAGCAGAACGCAAAATAGCAACGCCAACCAAAACGAAATGACTCAAATAGAAAGAAATTTCGGCACAAAAGCTTTGCGCCGGGACGGTGTCAGGTGCGACACACAAGGCGGGAGGGCTTTATTCAGCGGCATCCGTTGGATGCGCTAAGGCTTGCGAAGCTGCTAAGGTTTTATTTCGGGATACTGCGGTGTCGCGATCGCTTTGTCTCTTGCGGAAACATATTGCAGCGCACAAACAGGACTATACAGGATTTCAGATAGCTTTGCACCGTCTAATTGCAGTTTCCGATATGAACGGCGCTGTTTTTCCGCGTACGTCGACAAAAACGCCACACATGGCGGTTCGGTGCGGGCAGGACGGCCTACCCGCACGGCGCCGCTTAGTAGTCTTCCGCGTTCAAGCCCATGACGTGCGAGAAGCCGCCGTCGACGTAGGTGATCTCGCCGGTAATGCCGGACGCCAGGTCGGACAGCATGAAGGCGGCGGTGTTGCCCACTTCGTCGATGGTGACGTTGCGGCGCAGCGGCGCGTGCGAGGCGGCAAAGCCCAGCAGCTTGCCGAAGTCCTTGATGCCGGACGCGGCCAGGGTCTTGATCGGGCCGGCCGAGATGCCGTTGGCGCGGATGCCTTTCTGGCCCAGCGATTCGGCCAGGTAGCGCACCGACGCTTCCAGCGACGCCTTGGCCAGGCCCATCGTGTTGTAGTAAGGAATCGCGCGCACGGCGCCGAGGTAGGTCAGCGTCAGTACCGACGAGCCCGAGCGCAGCATCGGCAGCGCCGCCTTGGCCATCGCCGGGAAGCTGTAGGCCGAGATGTCGTGGGCGATCTTGAAGCCTTCGCGCGACAAGCCGTCGAGGAAGTCGCCGGCGATGGCTTCGCGCGGCGCGAAGCCGATCGCGTGCACCAGGCCGTCGAGCTGGTCCCAGTGGGTCGCCAGGTCGGTGAAGACGGCGGTAATCTGTTCGTCGCTGCTGACGTCGCAATCGAAGATCAGTTCGCTGTTGAATTCCTTGGCGAAATCGGTGATGCGGTCTTTGAAGCGCTCGCCGACGTAGGTGAAGGCCAGTTCGGCGCCTTCGCGGTGGCAGGCCTTCGCGATGCCGTAGGCGATGGACCGGTTCGACAGCAAGCCGGTGATGAGGATTTTTTTGCCTTGCAAGAACGCCATAGTGACTCCGATTGCTACTGCCGCGCTGGCACGCTCACCCCTGGGTGGCGTTGACGGCAGTGGGGGTTGTTGTTTGATGTTTCGACGCCCGGTGCGGGCAGCTGACGCAAGACCGAGATTGTAGGGCGTGTGCGGCCCGACTGCAACTGTTCGTCGTCGCGGGGGGGGGGGGAGGGCGAGCGCCAATGCTTGGCGCTCGCGGCACCCCGGCGGACTTAGCGCTTGGCCTTCACCGGGTTGCGGCTCGCGCCGCCCCGCGCCACGCGCGGCTTGACCAGCGAAATCGGCGCGTCGGCCGCGTTCCGGCCGTTCTTCGACACTTTGCGGTTGCTCGAGCGTTGCGCGCGCTCCGGGCGGTCGGCAACGAAGCCCATGGTCGCGTTGTCGGCGATGTCGGACGTGATGTCGATATCCAGCGAGGCCGAGGTCTTCGGCACCAGAATGGTCGAGCCGGCCACGAGGCTGGTTTTCTGCGGGATGTTATTGGCTTGGCGCAGCACGTCGGGCGTGGTGCCGAAGCGCGAGGCCAGCGTGTCGATGCGTTCGCGCGCGGAGGTGATCTTGTGCGTGGTCCAGGTCGACAGCGCGCGGCCCCACTGCGCCAGGTTCGAGGTGAATTTGGCGGCGTTTTCCTGCGGCAGCAAGATCTTGGTTTTTTCGCCGCCGGTGATGACCGGGCGGTTGAATTGCGGGTTGAGCGCCTTGAACTCGTCCATCGACAACTCGGCCAGTTGGGCCGCGATGGTCATGTCGATGTCGCTGGTCTTGTCGATCGCGGTGAAGTAGGGCTGGTTGTCGACCAGGGCCAGCGACACGCCGTAGTGGCCGGGATTGGCGATGATGTTCTTGACCGCCTGCAGCTTCGGCACGTAGTTGCGCGTTTCGGCCGGCATCAGCTCGGCCAGGCTTTCGAAGTCGGTCGGCTTGCCCATCGCCTGGTTTTTCTTGATGGCGCGCTGCACCGAGCCTTCGCCCCAATTGTAGGCGGCCAGCGCCAGTTGCCAGTCGCCAAACATGTCGTACAGGCGCTGCAGATAGGTCAGCGCGGCGTCGGTCGAGGCCAGCACGCCGCGGCGGTCGTCCTTGAACATGTTTTGCTTCAAGTTGAAGTCGCGCCCGGTGGCCGGCACGAACTGCCACATGCCGGCCGCGCTGGCGCTGGAAAACGCCTGCGGGTTGAAGCCCGATTCGATGATCGGCAGCAGCGCCAGTTCGGTCGGCATGCCGCGCTTTTCCAGTTCCTGCACGACGTGGAAGATGTAGCGCGAGGCGCGCGCCGTGGTGCGGGCGATGTCGTCGGGGCGGGTGGTGTACCAGCTGACGTGTTTCGCTACCAGCGGGTTGGACAGGTCGGGAATCGCGTAGCCGGAGCGGATGCGGCCCCAGACGTCGGCGTCGCGGTAGCCGTCGCCGGCGTCGGCGTTGACTTTGAGTAGTTTGTCGGTTTTGAATTGGGAATTGTTGTTCAGCGTCGGCAGTTTTGCCGTGACCACGGCGGCCATGGGGATCAGGGCTGGGGCGGCGCTGTCGAAGGGCGCCGCCATGGTCGGCTCGGGGGCCGTCGATTCGAACGCGTGGCTGAGCGCAGGAGCAAGGGCTAGGACAAGCGCCGCCAGGGTCGATGGTTTAATCGTGTTTTCGTGCATAGCGTTCCATTGTTGCGGTCTAGGAAACATCGGACTTGACCATGAGTGAGTTTGGAGTGTACGTAGGACCGAACGCCTGAGTCAAGGAATATGTCGGCTTGATGACAGGAATTAACGATATTTCTTTTGATTAACAATTGCCGCTTAGTTAGGAAAAGTTGCCTGACGTAAGCAGAAGATGTGTCAATTTTGTGGCTATGTCTAGTGTGACAATGGCGCCATGTTTGCGGTCTCTCGGGTTTGCGGAGCGGCCGTTTACTGTGTTCTGTAGCATAGCCGGGCCCGGCTAAACGGCAAGCCCGGCGCCCATTAAGTATGAGACTGCGCAAAGAGTGCGTACAATTTGGCTTTTGCGCGCCGCCGTGTCGCTGCTTCCGGCCGCCGCGCCGTCCCCCCCCCATTCACAGGAAACAATGAACATGACCACCTCCGCCCAGCGCGACGCCGAGCACGACACTATTATCGCCGACACCGTGAACTGGCTGGAAAAGGCCGTCATCGGCCTGAACCTGTGCCCGTTCGCCAAGGCCGTGCACGTCAAAAAGCAGATCCGCTACGTCGTCAGCGGCGCCGACACGCCCGAGCAATTGCTGCAGGAACTGATGGACGAATTACAATTGCTCTCCGATAGCGACGCCGACAGCATCGACACGACCTTGTTGATCCACCCCTATGTGCTGACCGACTTCCTCGACTACAACGAATTCCTCGACGTCGCCGACGCGGCGGTGGAGGACCTGGACCTGGCCGGCGAGTTGCAGGTCGCCAGCTTCCATCCGCAATACCAGTTTGCCGAGACCGACGCCAACGACATCGGCAACTTCACCAACCGCTCGCCGTACCCGACGCTGCACCTGCTGCGCGAAGACAGCATCGAACGCGCGGTCGACGCCTTCCCGGAGGCGTCCGATATTTTCGAAAAGAATATCGAGACGCTGGAGCAACTCGGCCACGCGGGTTGGGACAAGCTTGATTTGCTGGCGTCGACCTAGGCATGGGCGCGATGGACAAGAGCCAAACCGGGGTCGGCGAGATCAGCCGGCGCGACAGCGGCGTGTGCGAGATCAGCGGCCCCGCGTTGCCGGCGCGGGCGGACACGCCCTGCGTGGCCGTCTGCTCGACCACGTTCGACGAGATTTGCCGCGGTTGCGGACGCAGCGTGGTCGAGGTCGCGCACTGGGTGTCGATGACGCCGGAGCAAAAGGAAGTCGTCTGGGTGCGCATCCTGGCGCAGGGCTACCCGCGCCGCAACACGTAAAAAAAGGCCCGCGAGGGGCCCTTGCCGTTGGCTTGAACGGCGCCGCCGGCGACTACATATTAATAGCTGCCGATGAAGTCCTTCTTGCCGACTTCGATGCCGTTGTGGCGCAGGATGTCGTAGGCGGTGGTGGCGTGGAAGAAGAAGTGCGGCAGCGCGTAGTGGAACAGGTAGCTCTGGCCGGTGAAGTGCTTGGTTTTTTCGCCGCTGCCGGTGGTGATCGAGCGCTCTTCGCTGCCGTCGATGTCCGCCTGCGCCAGCGCGTCGAGGAAGGCGATGGTCTTGGCGATGCGCGCCTTCAGTTCGGCGAAGCTTTGTTCGCTGTCCTCGTAGGCCGGCACGGCGGCGCCGGCCAGGCGCGCGCCGCAGCCCTTGGCGAAGTCGGTGGCGATCTGGACCTGGCGCACGAACGGCAGCATGTCCGGGTACAGGCGGAAGCTCAGCAGCGCGCTCGGGTCGATTTTTTTCTCGGCGGCGTGGTTGTCGGCCTTGTCGAGGATGGCCGACAGGCTGGCGAGGATCTGTTTGAAGACGGGAATCGATGCGGAGTAAATGGAGAGGGTCATGGCGCTTCCTTTGATTAAGTGCCGCGATGATAGCAAGGCTGGCGGTTTTCTGCTCGCGGCGCCACGCCGCGGCCGCGCGCGTGCGCTTGTTGGTGACTTTTGGTGCTTATTGCGTGCATAATTCTCCTTTGGAAATCTTAGCCGCGCATTGGCCGCGTCGCCCGCCCGCCGTTCCGAATTCTTATTGATAAGTTTGATGACACCTACCACCGACCCGGCCGCCAGTGCGCTGCACTTGCATGGCTAGAACACTGTATCACCGCCTCCGTTCCCGGCTCAGCGCCCTGTACGGCCTGTCGATCTACGGCGCGCTGCTGCTCGTCGTGTTCGGCGGCCTGGTCGTGCCGGCAATGGTCGGCAGCTACCTGCTGGTCGGCGTGCACGAGCGCCAGTCCGCCAAGACCAGCCTGAACGAGGCCTTGCAGCGCAACGCCGACATCCTCGCGCTGGGCATGCAGGAATCCTTGTGGAACATGAACGCCGAGTCGGCCCGTTCGCTGGTCGAGTCGCTCATGCGCGACCGTTCCGTGCTACAGGTGCAGGTGGTGGGCCAGTCCGACACCCAGTTCATGACGGTGCAGGCGCCGCCGCGCACCATCGGCACCGTCTACCGCGCCGAGCGCGAAATCCTGGTGCGCGGCGAGCGCATCGGCCGCATCGTCGTCGAGATGGACGACGCCCGCAGCCAGCAGGAGCTGCGCGAAAAGCAGATTTCCTACGTCTTCGTGCTGGCCGCCCAGTTGGGCGTGTCGATGGCGCTGATCGCGCTGTTCTTGAACCGCCGCCTGCTGACGCCGCTGCGCAAGCTGATGCGCTTTTCCGACCGCCTCTCGCACGGCGACTTCGAGACCCGCCTCGACCTGGGCAGCAACGACGAGCTGGGCCGCCTGGCCGGCCAGCTCGAGCAGATGCGCGTGGCGATCCGCCAGCTGTTCGAGGACGTCGGCCAGCGCGAGGAGCGCTTCCGCACCATCGTCACGCAGGTGCCCGGCGCGGTGTTCCGCTACCGCCCGGACGGCCCGATCGACTTCGTCAGCGACGCCATCGAGGACATCTCCGGCTATTCGGCGCGGCTGTTCATGCGCAGCACCACGCACGCCTGGGCCGACCTGATCTGCCCGGAGGAGCGCAAGGCGCACCGCCGCGCGGTATCCCAGACGGTCGTCGAGAACACCCCGTACGAACTGGAATACCGCATCATCGACGCCACCGGCACCGAGCGCTGGGTCGCCGAGAACGGCCAGCCGCAGCGCGACGAGGCCGGCGCGCCTTCCTGGGTCGACGGCATCATCTCCGACATCAGCCAGCGCAAGCACAACGAGATGCGCATCGAGGGCTTGCTGGCCGAGCAGAGCGCGATCCTCGACAACGTCATGTTCGGCGTCATGTTCGTGCGCCGGCGCAACATCGTCTCGGTCAACCGCCGCTGCGAGGAACTGTTCGGCTACCAGCCCGGCGCCATGACCGGCAACTCGACCTCGATCGTCTTCCCGACCGCGTTCGAATTCGACAGCAGCGGCGAGCGCCAGTACCCGAGCCTGAGCGCGGGCGACTACTTCAACGAGGAGCGCCAGTACGTGCGCCAGGACGGCAGCCTGTTCTGGGCCCTGGTCAGCGGCTGCGCGCTCGACCCGGGCCGCGCCTACGACGGCAGCATCTGGGTCTACGCCGACATCACCGCGCGCAAGGAGGCCGAGGAGAAGCTGCGCCTGTCGGCGACGGTGCTCGAGCACATCGCCGACGGCGTCATGGTGATCGACGCCAAGGGCACCATCGTCGCCGTCAACCCGGCCTTCACGCAGATCACCGGCTACGGCGAGGACGAGGCGCTCGGCCGCGACGCCACGCTGGCGCGCTCGGGCCGGCACGACGCCGACTTCTTCAAGAACCTGTGGATCGAGCTGGTGGCGAGCGGCTTCTGGCGCGGCGAGATCTGGAACCGGCGCAAGAACGGCGAACTGTACCTGGAGTGGCTGACGTTCAGCGCGGTGCGCGACACGGCCGGCGTCACCACCCACTACGTCGGCGTGTTCAGCGATATCACGCTGGTCAAGGAGTCGCAGGAAAAGCTCGACCACATGGCCCACCACGACCCGCTGACGGCGCTGCCGAACCGGCTGCTGTTCCACGACCGCCTGCACCACGCGCTGCAGCGCGCCGGGCGCGAGCACGAGCAGCTGGCGATCCTGTTCATCGACCTGGACCGCTTCAAGAACGTCAACGACACGCTCGGCCACCACATCGGCGACGAGCTGCTGAAACAGGTCGCCAGCCAGCTGTCGGCCAAGCTGCGCGAGGGCGACACGCTGGCGCGCCTGGGCGGCGACGAGTTCATCGTGCTACTTGAAAACGTCGACGGCCAGTACGGCGCCAGCCTGGTGGCCGACAAGCTGGTGGCGATGTTCGAGCAGCCGTTCACGGTGGCCGACCACGAGCTGTTCGTCACCTGCAGCGTCGGCATCAGCGTGTACCCGGACGACGCGGTCGACTTGAACATGCTCATCCGCAACGCCGACGTGGCGATGTACCAGGCCAAGGCGCGCGGGCGCAACGGCTACCGCTTCTACGCGCCGTCGATGACGGGCGAGGGCGTCGAACGGCTGCGCCTGGAGACCTTCCTGCGCCGCTCGATCGAGAAAAACGAGATCTTCCTGAACTACCAGCCGCAGGTCGAAATCGACACCGGCCGCCTGATCGGGGTCGAGGCGCTGGTGCGCTGGAACCACCCGGAACTGGGGCTGGTGCCGCCGGTGCGCTTCATCCCGCTGGCCGAGGACAGCGGCTTCATCAACCAACTCGGCAAGTGGGTGCTGTTCGAGGCTTGCCGGCAGATGGTGCGCTGGCAGGACGCCGGCCTATGCGTGCCGAAGATCGCCGTCAACCTGTCGGTCAAGCAATTCGAGCGCGGCAGCATCGTCAACATGGTCGCCGAGATCCTCAAGGAGACCGGGCTGGGGCCGGAGCGCTTGCAACTGGAAGTGACCGAGTCGGTCATCATGAACACCGGCGACGCGCTAGTGTTCATCAACGACCTGCATTCGATCGGCGTCGGGCTGGCGATCGACGACTTCGGCACCGGCTACTCGTCGCTGGCCTACCTGAAGAAGTTGCCGGTGCAGACGCTGAAGATCGACCGCTCCTTCATCACCGACATCTCGACCGACGCCAACGACGAGGCCATCGCCATCGCCATCATCCAGCTCGGCAAGAGCCTGAACCTGTCCGTCATCGCCGAGGGCGTCGAGACCGAAGAGCAGGCCGCCTTCCTGCTGCGGCACGGCTGCAAGCAGGCGCAAGGCTACCTGTACAGCCGCCCGGTGGCGGCGCCCGACCTGCTGGAACGCTGGCGCCCGTGAACGGCCAGCCGACAAGCGCCGCCGCGGACCGTGTCGGATTACGCCGCGCCAATCCGACCTACGCTTTACGCCGCTGGTGTTAACTATTTCAACCCCTGCGCCGCCTTGATCATATTGCGGGCGATGACGATCTGCTGGATTTGCGAGGTGCCCTCGTAAATGCGGAACAGGCGCACGTCGCGGTAGAAGCGCTCGGCCGCGTAGTCCGACACGTAGCCGGCGCCGCCGTGGATCTGCACCGAGCGGTCGGCCACGCGGCCGCACATCTCCGAGGCGAACAGCTTGCAGCACGAGGCCTCGGTCGAGACGTCCTCCTGGTTGTCGCGCCGGCGCGCGGCGTCGAGCACCATGCAGCGGGCCGCGTAGATCTCGGTCTTGCTGTCGGCCAGCATCGCCTGGACCAGCTGGAACTCGACGATCGGCTGGCCGAACTGCTGGCGCTCCATGGCGTAGCGCAGCGCGTCGGCCAGCATGCGCTCGGCGGCGCCGACGCACACCGCGGCGATGTGCAAGCGGCCCTTGTCGAGCACCTTCATCGCCGTCTTGAAGCCGACGCCTTCCTTGCCGCCGATCAGATTGGCGGCCGGCACGCGGCAGTTTTCGAAGATCACGTCGCAGGTGTGGGCGCCTTGCTGGCCCATCTTCTTGTCCGGCTTGCCCAGGCTTAGGCCGGGCGTGTCGCGCTCGACGATGAAGGCGGAAATGGCGCCGGCGCCGCGCTTGTCCGGGTCGGTGCGCGCCATCACGGTGAAAATGCCGGCCTCGGGCGCGTTGGTGATGAAGCGCTTGCTGCCGTTGATGACGTAGAACTCGCCGTCGCGCACGGCGCTGGTGCGCAGCGAGGCCGCGTCCGAGCCGGCGCCGGGCTCGGTCAGCGCGAACGAGCCGATGATCTCGCCGGCGGCCAGCCTGGGCAGGTAGTACTGCTTCTGCGCCTCGGTGCCGTCGATCAGGATGCCTTGCGAGCCGATGCCGTTGTTGGTGCCGATCAGCGAGCGGAACGCCGGCGCCGCGCGGGCGATCTCGAAGGCCGCCAGCACCTCCTCCTCCATCGTCAGCTCCAGGCCGCCGTACTGCTCGGGGATGGTCAGGCCGAACAGGCCGAGTTCGCGCATCTGCGCCGCGATCGCCGGCGGAATCGCGTCGCTCTCGGCGACCGTGTGCTCGCTCGGCACCAGCACCTCGCGCACAAAGCGGGCGATGCTGTCGAGCAGAAGGGTGAGGGTTTGCTGGTCTCTGATCATGGGTAGGGAAGTAGTGGGCGTGAAAACGCCGCCAATTAGCGGGCCGGCAACGCTGAAAAATCAAGCCACGGCAAAGAGCCGGGCTCGGACCCGAAGGTCTGCCCCGGGGCGACGCCGCTGGTTTGGATTCGCGGCGCCCGAACAAGCGCCGCGGCGCGCGCCTTACGCGCGAATATCGATCAAGCTGCCGAGGGCCTCGTCGGCCGCCTTGACCACGTTGGCCGACAAGTTGAACCCGGCCTTGTACACCAGCGAGCTGGTGATTTCCTTGGCCAGGTCGACGCCGTTGGCCGCGCCGGCGCCGGCCGTCGACAAATTGCGGCCCTCGACAGACAGGGTGACGCCGCTGCCGGCCGGGCTGTTTTCCTGGAACGCCGCGCCTTGCGGCTGGAAACCCGGCGTGCTGACGTTGGCGACGTTGTTAGCCGACATATCCAGCGCGCGCTGGTTGGCGACGATGCCGGACAAGCCGGCGCTGAGAGCGGAAATAGACATATAGTTTCCCTTCTGTAATATCTGAAGTGTACTCCTTTGTTTGCGGGCGTGCCGAAACGCGCGCGCTCGCTTGTTTGAAAGCAAAGGCTACAGCGGGCCATATGCCACGAAGCACATCGTTCAAGTACGCACACAGGTTTTAACTCATTCTGCGCGGGTGCGGCCGGTTCGCGGCGCTTTCATCCCGCGCGACCCCGTATATCCCCGTATATATATGTCACGGTTGCAGCGCGCGCTCCAGGTCGGCCAGCAGGTCGTCGGCGTCCTCGACGCCGACGTGCAGCCGCAGCAGCCAGCCGCCATCCGTGCCCGCGCCCGCCGGCGCGACGGCGACCAGGCTGTGCACGCCACCCCAGCTGTTACCGAGTCGAAATAGCGCGAGCCGCCCGACGAAGCGCTCGACCGCCGCCATGTCGCCGTCCTTCAGCGTGAACGACAGCAAGCCGTTGCCCAGCTTGTAGTCGCGCCGCCACAGCGCGTGGCCGGGGTCGCTGTCGAGCGGCGGATAGTTGACCTGCGCCACCGCGTCGTGGCCATCCAGCCAGCGGGCGATCCGTAGCGCCGAGGCGAAATGGCGCTCCAGCCTTAGCGCCAGCGTCGGCAGGCCGCGCAGCGCCAGGAAGCATTCGTCGGGCGCTACGTAATAGCCGAGCAGCTCGCAAGTGTCACGCAGCAGCGCGGCTTGGCCCCGGTCGCGGGTGGTGACGGCGCCCATCAGCAGGTCCGAGTGGCCGCCGACATATTTGGTCAGCGCCTGCACCGAGAAGTCGACGCCGACGTCGAGCGGGCGCAGCCCCAGCGGCGTGGCCCAGGTGTTGTCCATCGCCACCAGCACGCCGCGCGCCCTGGCCGCGCGGGCCAGCGCCGGCACGTCCTGCATCAGCATGGAATTCGAGCCGGGGCTTTCGATCCACACCAGGCGCGTGTTCGGGCGCAACTGCGCTTCGAAGTCGTTTCCATATAGCGCGTACTCGACGCCCCATTTGCCGAACAGCGTGCGGGTCGCCTCCAGGTTGCCGCCGTAGACGGCCTCGGGCAGCAGCACCTGGTCGCCCGTCTTCAGCACGCTGCTGTTGACCAGCACGATGGCGGCCAGGCCGGTCGGCACCAGCACCGTCTCGCCGCCGCCCTCCAGCTCGGCCAGCTTGGCGGCCAGCGCGTGCTGCGTCGGCGTGCCGTCCTGGCCGTAGGCGTAGTGCTGGCGCGCGTCGCGGTTCAGGAACGCCGCCACGCTCGGGTAGAGGATGGTCGAGGCGTGGAACACGCCTTGCGACAGGGCCGCGTAGCCGGCGGGCGCGGCCGGCGCCGGTTGCGCCAGTTGGGTGGCCGGCTTCAGCACGGCGCGTCCGCGCGGAAATCGACCGCCGCGCTGTCGCGCAGCGCCAGCGACACGCCCGGGCTGGAAAAGTCGCTCCAGACCCAGTTGTGGTGCTCGATGATTTGCGCCGCCTTCATGTGCGGGCGGTTGCGCGTGGTGTGGGCGTCGGCCACCACCACCGTCGCCAGGCCCAGGCTGGCGAGGCGGCGCACGTTGGTGTCGATGCAGAACTCGGTGGCGAAGCCGCACACGTAGACCTGCTCGATGCCCTGTTGGCGCAGGTGGCGCTCCAGCGCGCCGTTGATGAAGGCGTCGCAGGCGTTCTTGGGGCTGACGTGTTCGCCCGGCCGCGGCGCGATCGCGGCCGGGAATTCCCAGCCCGGGCTGCCGGCTTGCCACTCGCAGCCGTCGACCTGGTGCTGCACGTAGATGACCGGCACGGCGTTGGCGCGGGCCCGTTCGATCAAGCCGGCGATGCGTCCGAGCACAAGCTCGCATTGGTAGGCCGGCGGCGCCGCGAAGACGGCGTTCTGGTAGTCGATGACAACGAGGGCGGATTGCATGGCGGGTGCTCCTGGCGCGAGGGTGGGGTGGGGGCTGGCTACCACAGCCAGTTTTTCTTCATGATGGCGGCGGCGCTGGCGCCGTCGCCTAGTTGCAAAGCATCGATGATGGCGGCGTGCTCGCGCACCGACTGGCGCGCCACCGGCTGGTTGCCGAAGTGGGCCAGCTCGATGCGCTCGATGCGCGGCAACAGCGTCGCCAGCAGCCGCGCCAATTCCTGGTTGCCGCTGCGCCGCACCAGCAGCGCGTGGAAGGCGCGGTCCAGCAGCGCCGACTGCGCCACGTCGGCGCCATCGATGGCCAGCGTCAGCGCGGCGTTGAGCGCGGCCAGTTGGGCCAGGTCGGCGGCCGTCAGGTGGGGCAGGGCCAACTCGACCGCGCTCGCCTCCAACGCCGCCACCACCGGGTAGAGTTGGGCCGCTTCGGCCATCGCGGCCGGCGCCACCTTGGTCCACTTGTGGAAGCGGGTGACGACCAGGCCCTCGTCTTCAAGGCGGCGCAGGGCTTCCCGCACCGGCGTGCGCGACACGCCGAGGCGCTCGGCGATGTCCTGGTCGCGAATCAATTCGTCGGGCGCCAGTTGCAGCGCGACGATCCATTGCTTGATGGTGCGGTAGACGTCCTCGCGCGCCAGGGTGCGGTGGACGGCGAGGGCGGTGGCGGGGATCGGCATGGGCGGCTCGGTTGGCTAGTATGTAATATATTACTGATTTGTGATTGGTTTAGCAAGCATTCCCGCCCCATCCTTGAATGCCGCTAAGTGAAGCATTTGCGTCGGTCGGGTTAGCCCGCAAGGGCGTACGCCGACTGGCGTCGGCGGCTCGGCGTCGGATTACGCGTGCCGCTCATCCGACCTACGGAAACTTATCTTGGCGGGCCGCCGTTGACTACCCGACAAGCCGGCCTGTGGCGGAAACGGCCCCATGTGCAAAAGAATGCTCTTAGCTATTATTTTGATATTGCCTTTGGGAACGCACCTGCATAAAATCAAGTGATTGTCTCAGCAGCCCTGACCGGAGCGCATCATCTTTAGTCGTCGACCAAAACGCCGTCATCTGGCCCTGGCAGTGGTGCTGTGCAGCCTGCTGACGCCGTCGTCCGCCATCGACCCGGTGGTCATCCTCGACGGCCGCCTCAACGAAACCATCATCATGGTGCCGGCCGGCCCCGACGGCGAGCAGCGGCTCGAAACGACGGTGTTCCGGCCCAGCGGCACCGGGCCGTTCCCGCTGCTGGTCATCAACCACGGCAAGCAGCCCGGCAACCCGCAGATGCAAAAGCGCGACCGCTTCCTCTACATGGCCACCGCGTTCGTGCGGCGCGGCTACGCGGTGATGGTGCCGATGCGCACCGGCTTCGCCCGTTCCAGCGGCAGTTACGCCGACTACGGCTGCAACATGACCGCCAACGGCTACGCCCAGGCCGAGGACGTCCTCGACGCGATCCGCTACGCCCGCGGCCAAAGCTGGGTCGACGCCGACCGTATCGTCGTTGCCGGCCAGTCCTACGGCGGCCTGGCCAGCATGGCGCTGGCGGCGCAGCAGGTGCCGGGGGTGCGCGGCGTGATCAATATCGCCGGCGGCCTGCGCGTCGACGGCGGCCAGTGCGACTGGCAGTCGGCGCTGGTGAAGGCCTTCGCCAACTTCGGCGCGCGCAACCAGATCGCCTCGCTGTGGATGTACGGCGCCAACGACTCCTACTTCGGGCCGCACCTGGTCGGACGCATGTACCGCTCCTTCGTCCACTCGGGCGGCACGGCGACGCTGCGCGTCTTCCCGGCCTTCAAGCGCGACGCCCACGTGATGCTGGCCAGCCGCGACGGCGAAAAAGTCTGGTTGCCCGACGTCGAGCGCTTCCTGCGACAGATCGACATGCCGACCGCCGAGGTGTACGCGGTGGCCGAGCCGCCGACGCCGGCGCGCACCGACTTTGCGTCGCTCGACGACGTCGAGGCCGTGCCCTACCTGCCCGACAGCGGGCGCGAGGCCTACCGTGAATTCCTCGGCCGGTTGACGCCGCGCGCGTTCGCGCTGTCGGCCAGCGGCGCCTGGGGCTGGGCCGAGGAGGGCGAGTCGCCCGACGAGCGCGCCGTCGCCGCCTGCCAGATCAAGAGCAGCAAGCCGTGCCGGCTGTATACCGTCGACGACTACGTGGTGTGGCCGGCCACCGCCGCCACCGCCGCCGCCGGCACCACCACCACCGCCGCCGCCGGTTCGACGGAATAGGAGCGGCGGCGGAATCGCGGTATCATCGCAAGCGCTAAGGCGCGATGTTGTTGGGTATAATCATCGTTGCTGGCCAACCCATCTTTAGAGAATAACAAATCATATGGCTTCATCCCCTGAAAACCTCAGCATGGCAGTGTTCTGCGACTTCGAAAACGTCGCGCTCGGCGTGCGCGACGCGAACTACGAGAAGTTCGACATCAAGCCTATCCTGGAACGACTCCTGCTCAAGGGCAGCATCGTCGTCAAGAAGGCCTACTGCGATTGGGATCGCTACAAGAGTTTCAAGGCCACCATGCACGAGGCTAATTTCGAGCTGATCGAAATCCCGCATGTGCGCCAGTCCGGCAAGAACTCGGCCGACATCCGTCTGGTCGTCGACGCCCTCGACCTGTGCTACACCAAATCCCACGTCAACACCTTCGTCATCATCAGCGGCGACTCCGACTTCTCGCCACTGGTGTCGAAGCTGCGCGAGAACGCCAAGCAGGTCATCGGCGTCGGCGTTAAGCAGTCGACGTCCGACCTGCTGGTGGCCAATTGCGACGAATTCATCTTCTACGACGATTTGGTGCGCGAAAGCCGCCGCACCGCCGCCAAGCGCGAAGCACCGGCCGCCGCCGTCAAACGCACGCCGGACGAGGAAAAACACCGCAAGGAAAAATACGAGTCGCGCAAGACCCAGGCCATCGAGATGGCGGTCGAAACCTTCGACGCGCTGGTGTCCGAACGCGGCGACAGCGGCAAGATCTGGGCCTCGATGCTGAAGGAGGCGATCAAGCGCCGCAAACCGGATTTCAGCGAGTCCTACTACGGCTTCCGCACCTTCGGCAATCTGCTGGAGGAGGCGCAGGCGCGCGGTTTGCTCGAATTCGGCCGCGACGAGAAGTCCGGCGCGTATGTCTACCGCAGCAGCAACGCCCCGGGGGTGATCGACGCGATGGCCGAGCAGTCGGCCGAGGCGCCGCTGGCGCTGGAGAGCGCGGACGTGGCCGAAGCGCACGAGCCGGGCAATAGCATCGCTCAGGCCAACACCGGCGCGCAGGGCAACGCCGGCGGCCAGGGCAAGCGCGAATCGCGCCGCAACGGCCGCGGCGGGCGCAAGTCGGCCGACGGCGGGCGCAACGAACGTGGCGCCGGCAACGGCCAGCGCGGGCGCGGCGCACCGGTGCCGGCCGGCGGGCTGGAACAGCCGGCCGAGTCGATGTTGGCCTTCGACCGCGAGCAGGAACAGCTTGAGCAGGAGCCGGAACGCGAACTGCACGCGGGCGATGCGCAGCCGGCAGCGGCCCAGCGCGAGCCGCGCCGCAACGGTCGCGGCGGACGCAACGAAAAGTCGTCGAACGGCGGCCGCGGCAAGTCCGCGCCGACCTTCGAGCCGGTGTTCGATATCGAACACGTCGTCGAGGCGGTTGACGCGATCGAAGACGAAGTCGACGTCGCCGTCGAGGCGGCCGTCGAGGTGGCCGCTGCGCAGCGCGAACCGCGGCGCAACGAGCGTGGCGGGCGCAAGCAGAAATCGGGCGCCAACGGCAATCGCAACCGCGCCGAAGCGCCGCTAGTGGAGGCTGCGCCGGAAGCGCCGGTGGCCGTGCCGGAGGTGTTGGAAGTGGTCGCGCCGGAGCCAGTTGCCGAGCCCGCCGTCGCGGAAGAAAAGCCGGCCGCCAAGGCGCGCGCGCCACGCAAGACGGCGACCCGCAAGCCCAAGTCGGACGTGGTGCCGGAAGTGCCGGTATCGCAGGCGGCCGCGGACGAAACGCCGGCCAAGTCTGCCGACAAGCCGGCGGCGCGCGCGCGTCGCTCGCGCAAAGCCGACGCTACGCCCGACGGCGTGTAAGCAAACCCTCGGGGTCTCACCCCCGTGCCGCTTAGTTAAGGAATGTCGTAGGTCGGGTTAGCCGGAACGGCGTAACCCGGCTGGCGTCGGCGGCGGCTCGGCGTTGGATGTCGCGTTCGCCCCGGCGGCCCTGCGCATCCGACCGACGCAACCGTCATTAGCGGCCTGTCATAGACGAAAAAAACCAGCGTTCGCGCTGGTTTTTTTACGTCCCCACCGCGGCGCCGTCGCGCCGGAACTGCTTGCGGTAGGCCGCCGGCGAGACCGAAAACGCCGCCGCGAAGTGCTGCCGCAGCGACACGGTCGAGCCGAAGCCGATCATTTCGGCGATCCGGTCGATCGCCTTGTCGCTCGTTTCCAGCAAGCGCTGGGCCGACGCCAGCCGGTGGTTGAGCAGCCACTGCGTGACCGTGGTGCCGGTGCTGAGCTTGAAGCGCCGGGTGAAGTTGCGCCGGCTCATCGCCGCCTTCGCCGCCAGCACGTCCAGCCCCAGCGGCTGGTCGAGGTGGGCGACGGCCCATTCCAGGGTCGCGGTCAACTGGTCGCCGCGCGCCGGCTCCGGCAGCGGCTGCTCGATGTATTGCGCCTGGCCGCCGCTGCGGTGCGGCGCCACCACCATGCGCCGGGCGATCCGGTTCGCCACCTCGGCGCCATGGTCGCGCCGCAGCAGGTGCAGGCAGCAGTCGATCGCCGCCGCCGTGCCGGCCGAGGTAATAATATCGCCGTCGTCGACGTATAGCACCTTGCGGTCCAGCTTGACGCGCGGGTACTTGCGGGCGAAGTCGTCGCTCCAGACCCAGTGCGTCGACGCCGCGCGGCCGTCCAGCAGGCCGGCCTCGGCCAGCACGAACGCGCCCAGACACAGGCCGACGATGCGCGCGCCGCGCGCGTGCGCCGCCGCCAGCGCGTCCAGCAAGGCTTGCGGCGGGCGCTCGTCCGGGTCGTTCCAGGCCGGCACGATCACGGTGTCGGCCAGCGCCAGCGCCGTCAGGTCGTGCTCGATCTCGATACTGAAGCCGGACATGGTGCGCACGGCGCCGGCCGCCGTCCCGCAGATCAGCAGCTGGTAGCGCGGCACGCCAAGGCGCGCCAAATCGTCGCCG
Source organism: Janthinobacterium sp. CG3 (assembly GCF_000344615.1). Classification (GTDB taxonomy): domain Bacteria; phylum Pseudomonadota; class Gammaproteobacteria; order Burkholderiales; family Burkholderiaceae_D; genus Janthinobacterium. The sequence continues at coordinate 537,659 of NZ_KB467824.1, forward strand.
AACACCATGCACGGCACCGACAAATGGAAGGGGCTGATGCCGGCGAAGGCGATCAGGGCGATGGTGTGTTCTTTGGCTGTGGAGGTCGGCAACATGGCCCGATCCTATCACAATTTGTCTATTGGGCCGCTGTTGCCGGCCGCGACGAAGGGCCACAATGGTTGCCATGCCAAACGCATTCGATGGGCGAGCCCGCCCACCATGCCGCCCAGGCCAGCAGGAGAATCACTATGTCGCATCCAACCATCCGCAGCATCGCCGGCGCCACCGCCCCAAGCAGCATCGACGCCGCGCACACGGCCTTGCTGGTGATTGACTTCCAGAACGAATACTTCAGCGGCAAGTTGCCGATTCCCGATGGCGCGGCGGCCATGGCCAACGCCCGCCGCCTGGTCGCGTTCGCCGACGAGCACAAAATGCCGGTGTTCCACATCCAGCACGTGTCGCCGGCCGGCGCGCCGGTGTTCGCCGAAGACAGCGACACGGTCCATTTCCACGCCGAACTGCAACCGGCGCCGCACCACACGGTGTTGCGCAAGAGTTCGATTAGCTCGTTTCCGACCACCGACCTCGACGCGCGTTTGAAGGCGGCCAAGGTGACCACCCTGATCGTCAGCGGCTTGATGACGCACGCCTGCGTGGCCGGCGCCGCGCGCGACGCGGTGCCGCTCGGTTACGCGGTGATCGTCGCCGCCGACGCCTGCGCGAGCCGCGACATCGATGGCACCGACGGCAAACTTGTGCCGCACGACATGTTGCACCGCGCCGCGCTGGTGAGCGTCGCCGACACCTTCGGCGCGGTGCTGAACACCGGCAGCATTCTCGAACTGTCCCAGGCGTAAAGCGCGCGGCACCAGCAAGTCGGTTTCCGCGTCCACGCATAAAATTTGCCGGACGCGGCATGAAAAATATTATCGCTGTTATTTTTTATAATCGACGCGTGAATATATGGTCGGCTGTTTTTGAATTTGATGGGATTCCATTCTGTCAGTTACGCCTTGTTTCCCGGAAATAATTATATGTAAACCCCGGCGATGAGGGTGATGAAAACTTTAATTGGTGAGAGGCAATTGAAAGAATAATATTCATGGTTATGCTTGTTATGGTTGAGTAAAAGTTATGTACAATTCAATCGCGCTCGGCGGCTAATTGACCATTTTGGCCGGCCGGGCATGTGCGATGTATTTGAATTTCAACCGTATCGAGGAGAAATCAACAATGCATTCCGTTTTAATATCACGTCGCGGCCGCCGTTCAGCCATTCCCGCTTTATTACTTGGCGCCAGCCTCATTTTAGGGAGCGCATCCGTGTTCGCCCAACCGCCCGCCCGCGTCCTGGCAGGCGCGCCGGTGCAGATGGCGGACGCGGGCCAGGCCCAGGCCGCCGGCGCCGCCGCCCGCCGGGATCTGGCCCAGTTCGTCCAGCACAATTTGCAAACCCGCCAAGCCGGCCAGCCGGCCGAGTTCCCGCTCGACATTAACGACATCCAGGATTTGAAGGACGCCAAGATCGGCTACGGCTTCCAGGTCTACACCATTGATCCGAAGGACATTGTCGCCGGACGCGGCGGCTTGAGCAGCATGGCCAAGCCGACCGGGGTCTGGCGTTTCATCATCACCGTGCACGATAAGCCGATTGGCTTGGCCACCGTTGAACGCAGCGGCGCCGCGTGGGAAACCGTGGCCTACGGCGCCGCCGTGCTGTCCAAGGACGTCGAGGCGCTGATGGCCTTCCACGGCAACGCCGAGCGTTCCAACCTGCGCTTCATCCGTGTTTTCCAGGCCCAGTCGGATTTCCTCGAAGTAGTCTCCGGCAACGACGGCAAAGCCCGCTTCGCGCCACTGCAGTCGGCGCGCGAGTCCTTGCTGTTGCAGCAGCGCGCGCAGAAAAACGGCAAGCCCGCCGGCGATGGTTTGGCCGATCCGGCCGAGTACCTGGAACCCTTGCGCGCCGCGGTCAAATCCAATATGGAAGCCTTCCGCTGATAGCGTCGCCATATCCAGCCATTCTGTCGAACTTCATTCGAGGACAATAAGATGACAAAACTTCCGAGCCGCATCATCGTTGGCGCCGGCTTGCTGTTGGTATTCCAGCTGGCCCACGCCCAAATGCGCACGCTGAACGTTCCATTGGTCACCCAGGAGCATAGTCAATGGTGCTGGGCGGGTTCCAGCAAAGCGGTCTTAAATTTCTACAACAAGACGCCGAGCCAGTGCCAGATCGTCAATTGGGCATATGGTTTGAATTACGCGTGCGGCAATACCAATTTCAATTGGAGTAGTAACGCCAACCAGCCGAATAGTATGTACGGCAGCAACGGCAGCGTGCAAAACATCTTGAACGCCTGGAGCGTGCCGAACACCGCGTATAGCGTTGCCTCGTCATGGAACAGCGTGGTCTCCGACATCAACGCCAATCGGCCGTTCGTGATCCGTTATGGCTGGAGCGGCGGCGGCGGGCATATTATGGTGGGCCGCGGCTATGAAACGGCGAACGGCACCAACTATATCTATATCATGAATCCGTGGCCGGGAGAGGGGCAGACTTATCGCACCTACAATTCGGCGGTGTCGGCTTCCGACCACCAATGGACGCATACCCAGCGCATGAATATCAACGGCTAGGGCGGCCGCGCGCGTAGACAACATGTGATATTCTTGCCAAGCTTCGCCTCGCTGTGTTGCCACACGACGCAAAAAGCCAACGGCTAAAAAACCGCGGTCAGGCCCTGAGTCTGGGCGCGGCTTTTTCGCATCAGCCACCTCACCCTTATCCTGCTACGCGACATATATATGAGCCATACGCACCTGAACATAACAGCCGCCGGCTTGCCGCAAGCGTGGAAATCGACGGTGCTGTCGCGCGTCGGCGGCGCCAATTTGAAAGTGCTGCGCATGGATGGCACGGCCTATCCCGACGAGGCGCATGATTATCCCGAGGGATTGCTGGTGATCGACGGCCAGCTTAACCTGACCATCGACGACAAACTGGTCGTGGTGCGCGCCGGCGAGCTGTTCGTGGTGCCGGCCGGCGTCGCGCACGCGGTCGCACCGGGCAGCGCCGGCACGCTGATGATTGTTGACATTTGAGGGCCAGGCGACGTTGGCCGCCATTCCAGTTTAATTGTTTTTATGGTATTTTTTGCGCCGGCGCCGGTATCCTATTGGCGCGCTGGGTGCTTTTATCGCGGCTTTACTTTTCTTTGAGGAGAATCGCATGATTATTGATCATATCGGCATTGGTTTGAGTGACTACGAAGCAGGCAAGACCTTCTTTGCCGCGGCGCTGGCGCCGTTGGGCATCGGGCTGATCATGGAAATCCATGGCAACGCCGGCTACGGCAGCGGCGGCAAGCCGGAGTTCTGGTTTTCCCAGGGGACGGCGCCGGCGCGCATGCACATCGCTTTCGTGGCCGAAAACCGCCAGCAGGTCAGGGACTTTTACCAGGCCGCGCTGGCCGCCGGCGCGCAAGACAATGGCGCGCCCGGCATCCGCGAGATTTACCATCCGCATTACTACGGCGCCTTCGTCACCGGCCCGGACGGGCTGAATATCGAAGCCGTCTGCCACGCGCCCGAAGCCTGATTTCAGCGCTTCGGCGGCGCTATGTTTGTTGTCCGCTTTGCCGCCGCCGCCGCCCGCCGAGCGGCGCGCCGCTCGGCGGGCAATCGCTTACTTTTCCTCTCGGAAAACCTCCTCGGCAGCGTTCGATGTCCGCCTGACGCACGTTTGATTCAGATCATATCCGGCCGTTCTCGCTAACGTAGTCTTGTGTCTCGTGCCGCAGACGCGTCGTTCAACGGACCAAAGACGACGCTGTTTTCACGGCGCGCAAGCTCGGCAACGCGACCTTCGACAATTTCCGATCGTCTTGCTTGTCTCGCGGTACTGCTAAAAACCCTCCATTTACTGATTTTTTTTATGAGGCATTTATGTATCCATTTAATCGTACCTCCGCCGGTCCAGCCGCCAAAACCCACCTGGAAGCGCAGCTGTCTTTTTTTAACGCCATGTCCAAATCGTTGTTCCGCTCGGCACAGCAGTTCACCGATCTGAACATGCAGCTGGCGCAGACCATGCTGGAAGAATCGACCAACGCCAGCCATGAAATGATCACCGCCGACCAGCCAACGGAAGCGTTCAACGCCGCCGCCGCGCATGCCCAACCGGCCGCCGGCAAAATCCGCGCTTACCAGCAGCATATTTCCCGCTTGGCCGCCGATACCCAGGTGGACCTGGCCAAAGTGGCCGAAGAGCATGTATCGGAAACCAGCCGCACGGCCAAAGCACTGGCCGACGAAGTCGCCCGCGTCGCATCGGAAGAGACAGAAAAAAGCATGCGCAACCAACAGGACGCGATGAAGAAATTCGCCGATCCGTTTGAGCAGTTCGCCGACGGCATGCAGCAACGCCAGTCGCGCGGCGCCGAAATGCGCGGCAGCGAAAGCCTGCAGAGCGCCGGTATGGAAGGCCGTGAAGGCCAGGGTTCCATGCAGGGCAGTTCCAGCAGCGCCCAGCAAGCAGCTCAGCACAGCGCAAGCCAGGCGGGCAAACAGCCGGGCGGCGCCGGCGCTCGCAAGGAGTAATAACGCAGGCGCCAACGGCCAGCCATGGCCGAAGCGCCGGCAGTAAGTAATGACGTGGCAGTATCGCGCCCGGCCCATTTCGGCCGGGCGTTTTGCGTTGAATCGCCATCGCATCCATTGGCTCCCGGCCGGTGCGGAACTGGCGCCGGCCGGCGGCATCCAAACTACTTGCTTGTCGTCGTCGCGGGTGTCGCACGTGATACGGCGCCGCCCCGCAAGACGGCAAGTGTGCGGTCCAGCGTCATCAATGCGCTAGGTGCCTTACCAATCACGCCGCATTTGAGGGAGATTTGAACCATGAAAGCGAAATATGGATATTTAACGGCTTGCGCTTTGGCCTGCGCCGCGGCGCTGGCCCAGGAACCGGCGCGCAACACCAGTTCCGGCACCGCCTACGACAGCACCCCGGCCGTTGACGCGGCGGTCCAACTGGCGCCAAAAACCGAAAACGGCATTACCTACCTCTGCGGCGGCATCGGCTCCACCGAGGCCGCGCAAATGAAGCGCGACGCCGGCAACTACCATCTCATGCTGACCTTTGCCGAGAACACCGGCGCCTACCTGGCCGCCGTCGACGTCAGCATCGCCGACACGCGTGGCAACGAGCTGCTGCGCACCAGCTGCGACGCGCCCATCATGCTGGTGAATTTTCCGAAGGCGGGCGGCTACCGGGTGCGCGCCGAGGTCGACGGGCATCCGGTGAACCGGCTTGTCAGGGTCGGCCGCCGCGGGCACAGCTCGGTGGCGATGGTGTGGCCGCGCCGCCTGCTCGAACGGCCGCCGACGGTTAACCTGCAGGGCTCGGTGACGCCGTAGCCAGGTTTGCTAGGTCGGGTTAGCGCACAGCGCGTAACCCGACTGGCGTCGGCGCCGGCTCGGCGTCGGATGACGCGTTCCGCCAAACCGACCTATAACAGCCATGTCCGCGCCGTTTCGATGATCCGCTCCGACAACCGGCGCGTCAGCGGCGTCTGTATGTCCCAGGCGTGCCAGACCAGCGCGACGTCGAGGCCATCGCCCGGCGTCACGTCCACCAGCGTGCCGGCGGCCAACTCTGCGCGCACTTGCAGCACCGGCACCATGCCGTAGGCCACGCCCGCTTCGATGAAGCGCACGAACGCCTCGGACGAGGCCAGCGAATGGTGAGGATAGCGCAGCGCCGCGCCCAGCCGGTGCTGCACGTAACGCTCCAGCAGCGCGTCGCGCTGGTTGAACACCAGCGCCGGCGCGCGCGCCACCGCGTCGGCGGTAAAGCCGCCGCCAAACCAGCGCGCGGCGAATGCCGGCGCCGCCACGCAGATGTAGCGCATCACCCCTAGCGGCGTCGAAATCGTGCCGGCCACCTGGGCCGTCTCGCTCGTCACGCAGGCAAACACGCGGCCCTCGCGCAACTGGCTCAGGGTGTGGTCTTGGTCGTCGAGGTGGATGTTGAGCAGGCAGGACGGCGGCGTCAGCAACGGTTGCAGCGCCTCCAATACCCAGGTCGCGGCGCTGTCGGCGTTGACCGCGATGGCCAGCGCCGGCAGTTGCGCGCCTTGGCCGGGTTCGTCGTCGAGCGCCGCCTCCAGCAGCTTGACTTGGCGGAAGTGGGCAATCAGGCGCTGCCCGGCGGCGGTCGCCTGCGGCGGCTGGCTGCGCACGACCAGCAGCGTCCCGGCGCTGTTTTCCAGCGTGCGTAGCCGTTGCGACACGGCGGGCTGGCTGATCGCCAGCGCCGCCGCGGCCTTCTCGAAACTGCCGTGGCCAATCACGGCGTCGAGCGCAGCCAGCGCCCGGTAGTCGACTGCTCTCATAAGTAACTCTTATGTATGGTAAATAATATTCATTATACTTATATTGTCCGCCGCCTTATGCTGGCCTCCATTCAAACCAAGGGGGCGACATGGACGCAGCGGTATTTTTCAAGGGAATGGGCTTGGGCGCCAGCCTGATCATCGCCATCGGCACGCAAAACGCCTTCTTGCTCAAGCAAGGTTTGCAGCGCCATTACGTCTTTACCTGCACCTGCATTTGCATCGCCTGCGACGTCGTGTTGATCGCCGCCGGCGTCGCCGGCATGGGCAGCCTGATCACGGGCGCCCCCTCCTTACTGTTGTGGATCAAGCTGGCCGGCGCGCTGTTCCTGCTGGGCTACGCCTTGCGCGCGGCCCGCGCCGCCTGGCGCCCGGCGGCGCTGGTCGTCGGCTCGGAGAGGGCGCCGGCCAGTTATATGGCCGTGATCGGCACCACGTTCGCCTTGACGCTGTTGAACCCGCACGTCTATCTCGACACCGTCGTGCTGCTCGGCGCCATCGGCGGCCAGCAGGCCGGCGCCGGGCGCTATTACTTCGGCGCCGGGGCCATGCTGGCGTCGGCGATCTGGTTCGCCAGCCTCGGCTATGGCGCGCGCTTCCTGGCGCCGCTGTTCGCCAAGCCGCTGGCCTGGCGCGTCCTGGACGGCGTGATCGCTATCGTCATGTGCGCGATCGCCGTGTCTTTGCTTTTATAGCAGGCGGCACTCGGGCGTACCCGCCGATGGCGCTTCGCGCACTTTCCTGTAACATGCTGGCTTCTTTTCATCCGAGGCTAGTCATGCAGTTATTGCTTCTTATTCCGGCATTTTTGACGATCTATTTCGTGTTCAAGAGCCGGCCGGCGTCGAAGCCGGGCGCCTTCGCCACGCCATCCGGCGTAATATATTCTCTGGTCTTGCCGGCCACGGCGCCCGCCTGCCATTGGCAGGACGGCGGCCGCTACAACACCGAGGTCGTAGTCGAGTCGGCCTTCCAGGGCGCCATTCGCGCACTGGCCGGCGAGCACGGCGCCGACAAGGCCAACGTGCCATACCAGGCCGTGCTGGTGCCGGACGACCTCAACCCCTACGACGACAAGGCCGTCACGGTCTTCCTCGGCGGCGCGGTGGTCGGCCACCTGGCGCAGGAAGACGCGCTGAACCTGCGCCGCAAACTGGGCCGCGGCGGCATCGCCGACGCGCCTACCTCGTGCGACGCGATGGTGCGCGGCGGCGGCCTGTGGCAGGGCAAGCGCCTGACGTACAGCGTCGTGCTGGATATTCCATCGTTCGACTAAGGACTGCGCCATGAATCCACCCACCTCCACTTCGCCCGAGTCGCTGCACATCGTCTGCCCGCATTGCGACGCGGTGAACCGGCTGCCGGCCGCCAAATTGAACCAGCAGCCGACCTGCGGCAAGTGCCAGAAAGACCTGTTCAGCGGCCAGCCGGTCGATTTGCCCAGCGCGCGCTTCCTGAAACACATCGAGCGTAACGACATTCCTGTGCTGGTCGATTTCTGGGCGCCGTGGTGCGGCCCGTGCCGCTCGATGGCGCCGTTCTACGCCCAAGCCGCGCAGGGCCTGGAGCCGCAGTTCCGCGTCGTCAAGGTCAACACCGAAGAGGCGCAGGACCTTGGCGCGCGATTCGCGATCCGCAGCATTCCGACGCTGGCGCTGTTTCGCAACGGGCGCGAAGTGGCGCGCCAGCCGGGCGCGATGGACGCCAACAATATCATGGCGTGGGCGCGCAACAGCGCCCGGCTGGGCTGAACGGTGCGCGCGGCGATGCAGACCATCGGATTAATCGGCGGCATTGGCTGGGCCTCCACGGCCGAATACTATCGGCTCATTAACGAGCGCATCGGCGCGCGCCTGGGCGTTGCGCACAGCGCCAGGATCATCCTGTTCAGCATTGACCAGTTCGACTTCACGGCGCGCGCGGCGCAGGCCGATCCGGCGTCGATTCACGACTTTCTCGTGGAGGAGGGCGTGCGCCTGAAGGCCGCCGGAGCCGATTTTTTCCTGTTCTGCGCCAACGGCGTACACCGCTTCGCCGACAATGCCTTCGCCGGGCTATTCGCAGTGCCGCTCCAGCCACCGGGCGATGCCGGCCAGGCTGCGGAAGTCGGCCGTCGAGCGGCAGGCGATGCCGGGATGGCGCGCCTGTAGCATGCGCGACAGCGCCGCGCCCGGTCCCAGTTCCAGCGCGACGCCGATGCCGGCCTCGGCGCAGGCGTCCATGCACTCCGTCCAGACAATGTGCTCGGCCAGTTGGCGCGACAGGTGTTCGACCGCGCCGGCCTTGCCGACGACGCCGCAGGCGGCGATGCCCGACAGCACCGGCGCCTGCTGCGCGCCGAAGCCGGTGGCGCGCAGCGCGGCGGCGAACGGCGCCACGGCTTGCGCCATGTACGGCGTGTGGGCGGCGACGTCGACCGGCAGCCGCTTGAGGCGCCCGCCGGCCGCCGCGACGCCCGCCGTCAGCGCCGCCAACGCCGCCGCCGGTCCGCCGGCAACGCAGCTGTCTTCACCCGTCTCGATCGCCACGTGGTACAGGTCGCCGGCCAGCAGTTCGCGCACGCGCTGCAGGCGCAGGCCGGAAATGGCGGCCAGCGCCTGCCCCGGGTGGTGCTCCAGGCAGGCGTCCATCAGCGCCGCGCGCGCCTGCGCCAGCGCCACCGCGTCGTCCGGCGCCAGCGCGCCCGCAACGCCGTAGGCGGTCAGCTCGCCGACGCTGTAGCCGGCCACCAGCGCCGGCGCCGGCGCGACGCCGCGGATCGCTTGCCACAGCGCCAGGCCGGCCGCGACGATCTGCGGCTGGGCGACGCGGTTGGCGAACAGCCGCGCCGGCTCGGCCGGCACCGCGATACGCTCGAGCAGCGCGGCGGCGCCCGCGTGCGTGCGCGCCAGGTCGAACATGCCGGCGTGCTGGCCGCCCTGGCCGGGGCAAAGGATCAACAGGCGCCGGCTCATGCGCCCTCGCGCGCGACGGCGGCGTGCACCAGGCAGGTCGCCGCCAGCAAATCGGCGGCGCCGCCCGGCGACAGTTTATGGCGCACGAACAGGCGGTGGCACGCCATCGCCTGGGCCTGCCATTCCGGCTGGGCGGTGCCGCCCAGCGCCAGGAAGCGCCGCGCCTGCAGGCGGACGGTGCGGGCGCCGTTGGCGCCGCCGCGGTGGAACACGTTGGTGTCGCTGATGTGCGCCATCAGCGCGAACAGCGCGTCGACGCGGGCGTGGCGCAGGCCGCGTCCGGCCTGCAGCGTGTGGCGCAGCGCCGGCAGGGCCACCTCGAACACCGACGGCAAGCCGAGCGCGCCTTCCTCGCGCGCGCCGGCCGCCGCGTGCAGCGCCGCCACCCGCAGGCCGTGCGTGGGCGCCTCGGCCGGCGCCGGCCGGGTGTGCGCGGCCAGCTCCAGGCCCCAGCGCAGCAGCAGGATGGCGCGCAGCGCCTCGGCCGACACCTCGACCCGGTGCGCGCGCGCCTGGCCGATCGCCGCGCACAGCAGGCCCAGGCTGAAGATGGCGCCGCGGTGGGTGTTGACGCCGCCGGTGGCGCGCATCATGCGCAGCTCGGCCTCGACGCCGAGCCGCTTCAGCGTGGCGAAGGGGGCGTCGTCGATGCCGGCCTGGCAGATCAGCGCGAAGTAGTGGCGCAGCGAGAACAGGCTGCGCATGAAGGTCGCCGCCGTCATGTCGTCGTGGCTGCCGCTGTCGACCAGCGACACCAGCCCCGGTTTCGGGTGCAGCGCCAGTTCGGCGTGCAGCGCGCCCACCGCCAGACGCGCCGTGTCGACGCAGAAGGCGCGGTTCTGCCGCGCCGCCAACGCCAAGGCCAGCGGCGGCCGGGCGCCGGCGCCGCGGGCGCGCCGCGTCGGCGCTTGCATCAGGGCGCCCTCAGCGTGGCCAGCAGCGCGTTGGTCGAGCTCAGGCGCACCGCGTCCGCCGCCTTGACCAGCACGCGCGCGTGGCCGGCTTCGGCCGCGCGCCATTCCCTCCAGGCCACCGCGGCGCCGTTCGGGAAGACGATTTCGCCGTCCAGCGCCGGCGCCGCGTCAAAGCGTTCCAGCAGCGCCAGGCCGGCGCGCAACTGCTGCGCGGTGGCGGGGTACAGCAGCAGGTCGATGTCGGAGCCGGGCCGCAGGTAGGCCAGCCCGGTCAGCGCCTGCATCGCGGCCGAGCCGTAGACGCGCAGTTCGAGGCCGACGCTGGCGTCGCGCAGGCGCGCCAGCGCGCCGCCCCACGGCTGCGGCAGCGACGCCAGCGCCGCCTTCAGCGGCAGCGGCGGCGCGCTCCTGGCGACATAGTCCGCCGGCACGCGCAGCGCGAAGCGGCGCCTGGCGCCGCTGGCCGGGTCCGGCGGCGAGGGCAGGCCCAGGCAAACCTGATCGACGTCGGCGTCGGGGTCGTGGCGGCGCGCCACCAGCGGCCAGTCGGCGTCGCGCCAGCGCTCCAGCGCCTCGGCGTGTCCGGCCGCGACGGCGGCCGCGCGCGCCGCTTGCCAGCCCGGCGCCGACAACCAGACCAGGCTATGCCGCGCGAACATGGTCGCCATGGAGGATCGCCTCGATCACCGGCTGCGCCAACTTGCGTCCGCCGCGCGCCTGCCCGAGCGCGGCGCGGCTGTCGCCCGGATAGTCCGGCGCCAGCGCCTGCGCCAGCCGCGCCGCCAGGTCGCCGTCCCAGATCGCCTCCAGCGCGCCCATGCGCAGGTAGTTTTCCGGCCCCGGCGCGAACACCGGGTTGTCCCTGGCCAGCTCCTGCAGGCGCTGCTCCGGCACCTTGGTGATGCGCGCCATCGCCGCCAACCCCATCACGCGGATGCTGGCGCCGGGCAGCGCGTAGCAGGCGTCGGCCATCATGCCGCTGCTGATAAAACCGCCCGACAGGGCCTGGTCGTACACCAGGCCGATGACCTTGTGGCCCTGGCGGCGCGCCAGGTCGACGCACTTGGCCAGGTGCGCCATGTAGCTATTGATGCCCAACATTTCGTCGCGGTGGCGCAGGCGCTGGCCCTGGGTGTCGACCAGCAGCAGGATGGCGCGGCGCGGCTGCTCGCGCACCACGCGCAGCACCGCGCGCGCCTGCGCCAGCGCGATCTCGACGCCGATCGGCGCGTGGCCGGTGGTGCCGATGACCTCGACGGTGTCGGCGCCGACCCGCGCGGCGCCGCACAGGAAGTCGTCCCGTTCGGTGATGGAGTGGCCGAGCGGGAACAGGGCCGCCGCCAGTGTTTGCCAATGCATTATCTCGCTCCCAGACGGTGGGCGTCGGCGGCGGCGACGAAACTGTCGATGTCCAGCATGGGGATGCCGGCCGCGTCCGCGATGCCCAGTGTAGCCCAAATATCGGCGGGCTCATGCAGCGTGCCGAACGCCGCGATGCGCGCCGCCAGCATCCGCTGCTCCGCCTCCAGCGCCGCCAGCGTCAACTCCACCGCTTGATGGCGCGCCGCCGCCAGCGCCGCGATCGCCGCCTGGCGGAACGCCGCCAGCGTGTCGGCGACGATGCCCTGGCAGTCACCCATCAGATAGCGGTGCTTGCCGCCGCAGGTGCGCCACACCAGCGCGCGGTCGCGCGCGTCGTACTCCTCGACGCCGGCGGCCGTTTCGATCACCTCCGGGCCGGACATCGCCAGCCGGCCTTCCTCCGACATGAGCACCGCGTTGGCGCAGCGCGCGACGATGCCCATGCCGCCGAAGGCGCCGTTGGCGCCGCCGACCAGCGCGATCACCGGAATGCCGGCGGCGCGCACGTCGAGCAGCGCGCGCATCACCTCGGAGACCGCGACCAGGCCGGCGTTGGCCTCGTGCAGGCGCACGCCGCCGGACTCCAGCAGCAGCAGCACGGCGCTGGCGCGCTCGGCCACGGCCAGGCGCAGCATGCCGGTCAGCTTGGCGCCGTGCACCTCGCCGACCGCGCCGCCCATGAAGCCGCCTTCCTGCGCCGCCGCGAACACCGCGGCGCCGTCCAGCCGCGCGCGGCCGACCGCGACGCCGTCGTCGAACGCCGCCGGCAGGTTCAGCTGCGCCAGGTGCGGGCTGACGACGCGTTGCGCCGGCGGCAGCAGTTCCTCGAAGCTGCCGGCGTCGAACAGGCGGCGCAGGCGCTGGCGCGCGTTGGCTTCCAGATAGCTGCTCATGGCGCCTCGCCGAGCATGCTTTCGACGGCCTGGTCCAGGCGCAGGCTGACCACCGCCGGCGTCGCGCCGACGTCGTTGATGGCGATGCGCACGTCGGCCAGCTGCCAGCGCTGGTGGAAGTCGCCCAGCACCGCCGCCCAGATGACGCCGAAGCCGACCGCCGCCGTGTTGACCTCGACGCAGCAGGCGCCGTCCAGCGGCGCCGCCTCGATCAGCACCTCCAGGTTGCCGGAGCCGGCCACGCCGACCAACTGCGCCTGCGCCGGCAGCGCGCGGCTGCCGTGTTCAAAACGGTACCTCAGGTTTTCCATCAAAAATCTCCTCAATTGCGTTGGCCGCGCGAGGGCGGCGGCTTCGGCGTGGTGCCTACCAATTCCTGAACCGCTTCGGCGGGTTGTACAAACCGCCCGAGGCGCGCACCAGGTCCTTCATGGTTTTCGCCGCCAGCAAATCGCGCGTGGCCAGGCGCTTGTCGACGCCGATATCCTCGGGCCGGACGATGACGCCGCGGTCGCGCAGGTTCTCCACCACGCGCTTGTCGCGCGCCATGCCGACCGGGGTGTAGCCGGCCACGCCGCGGACGGCCTGCTCGCGCTCCTCCTCGCCGCGGCACAGCAGCAGGTTGGCGATGCCTTCCTCGGTCAAAATGTGGGTGACGTCGTCGCCGTAAATCATCACCGGCGGGATCGCCATGCCTGCCTGCTCGGCCAGCTCCCAGGCGTCGAGCCGCTCGACGAAGGCCGGCTGCATGTGCTCGCGGAAGGTCTCGACGATCTGCACCACCAGCTTCCGCCCGCGCGGCATGGCGTTGCCGCCGGCGCGCGCCTGTTGGCCGGCCTTCAGCCAGGCCGGGCTGGCGTGGCGCCGGCCGCGCGCGTCCGCGCCCATGTTGGGCGCGCCGCCGAAGCCGGCGATGCGCCCCGCCGTCGCGGTCGAGGAATTGCCCTGCAAATCGATCTGCAGGGTCGAGCCGATGAACATGTCGCAGGCGTAGTGGCCGGCGGCCTGGGCCAGCGCGCGGTTGCTGCGCATCGAGCCGTCCGGCCCGACCGAAAACACGTCCGGCCGGGCGCGGATGTAGTCCTCCATGCCCAGCTCCGAGCCGAACGAATACACCGACTCGACGAAACCCGACTCGATCGCCGGTATCAGCGCCGGGTGCGGGTTCAGCGCCCAGTGCCGGGCGATCCTGCCCTTCAGCCCGAGGTCGGTGGCGTAGGTCGGCAGCAGCAACTCGATGGCGGCGGTGTCGAAGCCGATGCCGTGGTTCAGGCGCTCGACCTGGTACTCGGCGTAGATGCCCTTGATGGCCAGCATCGCCATCAGCACCTGGATCTCCGAGATCTGCGCCGGGTCGCGCGTGAACAGCGGCTCGATGTAATACGGCTTGGGCGACTGCACCACGAAGTCGACCCAGTCGCCCGGAATGTCGACCCGCGGCAGCGTCTCGACGATGCGGTTCACCTGGACGATGACGACGCCGTTCTTGAAGGCGGTGGCCTCGACGATGGCCGGCGTGTCCTCGGTGTTCGGGCCGGTGTACAGGTTGCCGTGGCGGTCGGCCGCCTCGGCCGCGACCAGGCACACGCGCGGCGCCAGGTCGATGAAGTAGCGGCTGAACAGCTCCAGGTAGGTGTGGATCGCGCCGATATTGAGCTTGCCGGCGGCGACCAGCTTGGCAACCCGCCCGGCCTGCGGCCCGGAGAAGGAAAAATCGAGGCGCTCGGCGACGCCGCGCTCGAACACGTCGAGGTGCTCGGGCAGGGCCAGCACCGACAGCAGCATGTGCAGGCCGTTGATGCGCGCCGGGTCGAGGCCGGCCAGCGCCTGGCCGAGGAAGTCGGCCTGCTTCTGGTTGTTACCCTCCAGGCAAACCCGGTCGCCGCATTCGAGCACCGCGTGCAGCAGGTCCCTGACGCGCGCGGCCGGCAGCGCCTTGCCGTCCAGCGACTCGCCGAGCGCGGCGCGGGCGCGCTCCAGGCGCTGGCCGCGGTTCGCTTGCAGCGTGTTCCAAACCCGAGGCGACGAATGCATGTACTTCACTCCCATGATGGTTGCCGGCTGAACGGCCGGCACGGCCATCAGGATAATCGAAAGCGGCGGCGGAAAGAAGGCGAACACGAGCCCGCCAATTTGAACGGCGTCAAATAGAGCGGCATCGGGCGGAAATCCTTCGCTTCGTTAGCGAACAAAGGTATTTTTGGCATCGGTGTAGTATGGGGCGCCTCGTGTACTCGCCCGCGGCGAATCGAAAAAAGGAACCATATGGCATACCAAAGCATCAATCCATTCAACGGCAAAACGCTCGAATCCTTCCCTGAATGTTCCCCGGCGCAGCTGGAGGAAAATCTAGCGCGCGCCGCCGCCTGCTTCACGGCCTGGCGCGGCACCGGCTTCGCCGAGCGCGCCGCCGTGCTGCATCGCGCCGCCGCCCTGATGCGCGAACGGCGCGAGCAGTTGGCCGGCCTGATCACGCTGGAGATGGGTAAGTTGATCGCCCAAAGCCGCGGCGAAGTCGACATCAGCGCCGCCATCCTCGACTACTACGCGCAGCACGCCGAGCGCTTCCTGGCGCCGGAGTCGCTGCCGACCGAAAAAGGCGAGGCGCTGGTCGAAAGCAGCCCGGTTGGCGTGTTGTTCGGCGTCGAACCGTGGAATTTCCCCTACTACCAGATCGCCCGTTTCGCCGCGCCCAATCTGATGGCCGGCAACGTGGTGATGGTCAAGCACGCCTCCAACGTGCCGCAATGCGCGCTGGCCTTCGAGCGCCTGATGGCCGACGCCGGCCTGCCGCCGGGCGGCTACACGAACCTGTTCATTTCGAAGGACCAGGTGGCGCAGGTCATCGACGACGAGCGCATCCGCGGCGTGGCGCTGACCGGCAGCGAGGCGGCCGGCGCCGTCGTAGCGGCGCGGGCGGGGCGGAACCTGAAAAAATCGACGATGGAATTGGGCGGCAACGACGCCTTCATCGTGCTCGAAGACGCCGACCTGGCGCTGGCGGTCAAGCAGGCCGTGGCCGGGCGCATGGGCAATTCCGGCCAGACTTGCACGGCGTCGAAGCGCTTCATCGTCGTCGAGGCGCTGGCCGACCGCTTCCTTGAACAATTCCAGGCCGCGCTGGCGAAATTCACGCCGGGCGATCCGATGGACGAGAAAACCACGCTGGCGCCGCTGTCGTCGCCGGCCGCGTTGGAAAACCTGCTCGACCAGGTGCAGCGCGCGGTGGCCAAGGGCGCCCGCGTGGTGCTCGGCGGCGCCCGCCTGGACCACTCCGGCGCCTTCATGCAGCCGACCATCCTGACCGATATCGACGAGGCCAATCCGGCCTACAAGGAAGAGTTGTTCGGACCGGTGGCGCTGTTCTTCCGCGTCGCCGACGAGAACGCGGCGGTGGCGCTGGCCAACGATTCGCCGTTCGGCCTGGGCGGATCGGTGTTTTCGCAGGATATCGAGCGCGCCAAGCGGGTCGCGCGGCGCATCGATACCGGCATGGTCTTCATCAACCGCGCCGCGTCGTCGGCGCCGGACCTGCCGTTCGGCGGCGTCAAGAATTCCGGCTACGGCCGCGAGCTGTCGTCGGCCGGCATCCAGGAGTTCGTCAACAAAAAGCTGATCCGCGTGTCGTAGGGTCGGGGCCGGCGATGAAGACCGTCCTGGTACTCGCCCGATGCGCCAACCCGACCAACATTGGCGGTATTCGCGTCAGCCCGGCTTGGCCATCTGTTGCAGCGCGTCGCCGGTGACGCGGCAGATGCGCCACTCCGGCAGCAGTTCGGCGCCCATGCCGGTGTAGAGCTTGATCGCGTTGGCGTTCCAGTCCAGCACGGTCCACTCGAAGCGGCCGCACTGGCGTTCCAGCGCCAGTTGCGCCAGCGCCACCATCATCTTGCTGCCGTAGCCGTGGCCGCGGTGCGCCTGGCGCACGTACAGGTCTTCCAGGTACAGGCCCTTGCGCGTCAGGAAGGTCGAGAAGTTGTGGAAGAACAGGGCGAACGTGACCACCTCGCCGTTCGCCACGCCGATGATGGCTTCGCACGCGGGTTTGGCGCCGAACAGGCCTTCGTGCAGCATCGCTTCGGTGGCCACCACCTGGTGTTCGAGCTTTTCAAACACGGCCAGTTCGAGGATCATGGCGTGGATGTGGGCGACGTCGGACGGCTCGGCGGGGCGGATGGAAAATGCGTTGGTCGTGTTCATGGTGCTTTCGTGATGGGTGGGGAAGCTTGTTTGGGGCGGTGTTGTGCGCGCCGACGGGCATGGGTTTTCGCGGGCGCGGCGGCGCGCCGGAGTTACTGCTTGATCGACGCCTGCGGCTCGATGTGCTTTTCCATGAACACGCTCAAAGCGTCGAGCGCGTAGCCGCCGAACGGGCCGCGTTCGACATAGCCGAGGCGGGCGTACAGTCCCAGCGCCTCCGGGTTTTTGATGCCGGTTTCCAGCCGCGCGGTGCGCACGCCGATGGCCTGCATGTGCAGTTCCAGCGCCGCCATGATGGCTTTCGACAGGCCGAGGCCGCGGTGTTCGGCGGCGACGAAGACGCGCTTGAGTTCGGCGCAACGGCTGTCGTCCGGCTGCACCTTGACCGCGCCGCAGGCGACCAGCTCGTCGCCGACGTAGCCGCCGAAAAAAGCCACGCCGGGCGCCTGCAGCGCGGCGACGCCGTCCAGGTGGTTGCTTTCCGCCGGGTAGAGGCTGTTCATGAGTTCGTCGGACAGCGCGATCAGGCGCCGCGCCGCGGCGTTGTCGGGGTTGATACGTTCAATTTTTACGGATGGGGTAGGGGCCATGCGGTTCCTCATATGACGTGAGCGGGCAGCGCCAGTGGCTGCGCCTGCAAGTCTATTATAAAAACCGCCACCGTGATGGTCTACCGCAACTGCGACAGCCATTTTCAGATTCGCCTGCCCGGCGCGCGCGGCTCAGGTGGCGAAATCGGTCAGCGTGCCGCCCAGGAAGCGGCCGATGAACTCGGCTTCGTGCATGTCGCGCCAGCAGGCGTAGACGTTCTCGAAGGCGTCCTGGCCGGACCGGCGGATGCGCTTGAGGAACTGCACCCGAACCGGGGTATCGGGCAGATTGTCGCAGGGGAAATCTGCGCGCGCCTGGTCGGTGAAGACGGCGGTTTTGTAGAGTTGCGCGGTGGCGGTGTCGGTCACGATGCTGGCCCTTCTGTACTGGAGAAGCCGGCAATGTAACAATTTTCACGCCGCCATGTCGCACAAATAGGCCGGTCCGCGCGCGCCGCCAGAGTGTGGCCGCAGGAAGGCGGTTCAGGCCCGCTCGGACGGATGGAGGAAGTGGATGACGTTGCCGGGCGCCGGGTCCGGCGCCAGCAACGACTCCAGCGTCACTTTGTCGAGCACCGCCAGGTAGGCCTGGGTGGCCTGGGCCAGCGCCGACTTCAGCTTGCAGTTCGGCGTCAGCGGGCAGGTGTTGTTGGCGCGGTCGAAGCACTCGGCCATGAAGAAGTCGCTTTCGGTTTCGCGCACCACCGCGCCGATGTTGATGTCGGCCGGCTCGCGCTTGAGGCGCAGCCCGCCGTTGCGCCCGCGCACCGTCTCGACGATGCCCGACAGGCCCAGCTGGTACACCACCTTCATCAAGTGGTTCTTCGAGATCGCGTGCAAATCGGCAATGTCCTGAATCGTCACGAGCCGATCCCGGTTGACGCCCAGGTACATCAGCGTGCGCAGGGTATAGTCGGTGTAGGTGGTCAGTCGCATCAATCAAGTCCGTGTGAATATGGCGTGCCGGCCGCAAAATGGCGGCTAAGCCGACATTTTACTTGATGCCGCACACCATATAGCGGCGTTGGCAATATGTATTGCCGAAGGGAACCGAGTGGCGGCGCCGCCCTCACTCCATCCCCAGCAAAATATCGCGCACCCGCCCCAGCGCGACGTCAATGTCGAGCAGGTCGATGGCGCCGTAGCCGATTACCAGCCCCTGCCGCGGCGGCGTGTCGTGGTAGAACTGCGCCAGCGGATACAGGCCGACGTCGGCGCGGCGCGCGAGGCGCACCAGCAGCGCGACGTCGAGCGGCGCGTGGCACAGCGCCGCCACGTGGAAGCCGGCCGTCGCCGGCACCAGCGTGAACCACGGCGCCAGCGCGCCGTCGAACCACTGCCGCAGCCGCTCGCGGCGGGCGGCGTAAATCGCGTGGCAGCGGCGGATATGCCTGAGCAGGTGGCCGTCGTCGATGAACTTGGCCAGCGCGTGCTGCGCCATGCTGGCGCAGTGCCAGTCGCCGACGTGCTTGACCTTCAGCGCCGCCGGCATCAGCGCCTTCGGCAGCACCGCGTAGCCGAGCCTGAGTTCGGGCAGCAAGACCTTGGAAAAACTGCCGACGAAGGCGACGATGCCGTGCCGGTCCAGGCTTTGCAGGGAATCGGCCGGCCGGCCCTCGTAGCGGAACGCGCTGTCGTAGTCGTCCTCGACGACGATGGCGCCGATCTCTCTCGCGCGCGCCAGCAGCGCGTGGCGGCGCGCCAGGCTCATCTGCATGCCGAGCGGGAACTGGTGGGTCGGCGTCACATAGATCAGGCTGACGCCGCGCGGAATGCGCTCGACCAGCAGACCTTCCTCGTCGACCGGCACGCCGACCACGCGCGCGCCGTGGCTGGCGAACAGCAGCCGCGCCATCGGATAGCCGGGCTCCTCGACGGCGACGCTGCCGCCCGGTTCGAGCAGCAGCCGCGCCAGCAGGTCGAGCGCCTGCTGGGTGCCGTTCGTCACCAGCACCTGCGCCGCCGTGCACACCAGGCCGCGGCTGAAGGCGGCGTGGCGCGCGATGGCCTGGCGCAGCGCCGGCACGCCCTCGGTGGCGCCGTAACGCCCGCGCGTCTGGACGTCCTGGCGCAGCGCGTGCAGCACGCAGCGGCGCCACGCGTCCTGTGGAAAATGGCCCGGCGTGGTGCGCCCGCCGAGAAACTCGTAGCGCGCGCTGCCCTGCTCGGCGGCGTGCAGCAGCGGCGTCGCCATCTGCTGCCATTTGCGCAGCACGGCGGCGCCGGCCAACGCGGCGGCGGGCCGCGCCTGCGCGCGCGGCGCCGGCGGCGCGCAGACGTAACTGCCAACGCCGACCCGGCCCACCAGCAGGCGCTCCAGCGTCAGGCGGGCGTAGGCGTGCGCGACGGTCTTGCGCGACAGGCCCAATTGCTGCGCCAGCAGGCGCGACGGCGGAATCTGCTGGCCGTCGGCCAGGCGCCCGGAGCGGATCGCCAGCTCCAACTGGCGGAACAACTGGCCGGCCAGATCGCGGCCGCCCTCTATAACGATATGCAACTCCATGCCCGCCACCCCATTATTTGTATTGTTTTGCACAGCCTGCCTGCATTCGGCCGGATTGGCAACCCGCGGCGGCGTTGGCGTGGCTGAAAACGGCCGCATTGGCCTCCTCGCGCAAGGCCCGCGCCGCCTACAATGAACGCCTTCATTCACAACAAGGAAAAGCACAATGGAACCAAGAGCAGACTTCTACACCGCCTCCGCCGAAGCGATGAAAGCGATGATCGCCTTTGAAATGGCGGTCGGCAAACTGGGCCTGGAGCACTCGCTGCTCGAACTGATCAAACTGCGCGCCTCGCAAATCAACGGCTGCGGCTATTGCGTCGACATGCACGCGGCGGACGCGCGCAAGGCCGGCGAAACCGAGCGGCGCCTGCACGCCGTCGTGGCGTGGCGCGAAACGCCGTTCTTCAGCGAGCGCGAGCGGGCCGCGCTGGCATGGACCGAAGCGCTGACCCGGCTATCGGACACCCAGGCGCCGGACGCCGACTACGCCGCGCTGGCCGCGCAATTCAGCGAAAAGGAAATGGTCGACGTCACCATGGCCATCAACACCATCAACAGCTGGAATCGCCTGGCGCTGGGCTTCCGCAAACTGCCGACCCTGTAACGCCAGCGATGCTACAACCCCAGAGGTTGTTGCGTGCGTCAGCGTACCGACCGCGCGCGGGCGCGGCCTTAGGCTGGCGTTTTATTGCTGCGGGAGTCGATGATGCAAAACGAAGAGCAGCGGCGCCAGTTCGTCAATGAGCTGTGGCGTCGCTTCGAGGAGGTGCAGCAGTGGGCCGTCGAGCATTGGCCGGATGCCGAGCGGCCTTTGTCGTCGGCCGATTTCGTCGAGGCGCGCAAGGAAATCCTGGCGCTGGGCACGACGACGAGCGAGTTGAACCGGCGGGCGCCTGAGCCGGAGGACGGCGGCCCGCAGTATGTCGATGTGACGCCGGCGCCCTGGCCCTGAGCGCTGCCTAAGCCTGGGCGGGCGCGCCGTTCGTGCGGGAGCCGGCCTGCACCGCCAGCCAGCTCGCCAGGCTGAGCACCAGCCCGGCCATGACGCCGTAGGCCAGGTTCAGCGCGCTGTCGAAGAGCAGCGGCGCCACCAGGCCGGAGACCAGCGCGAACAGCAGCATTTGAATGAACGATTGCATCGACGAGGCCAGCCCGCTGTTGTTGGGGAAATAGTCGAGCGCCATCAGCGTCATCGGCGGCATCGCGGCGGCCAGCGCGAACGAGTACAGGAACAGCGGCAGCACGGCCCACGGCACCTCGGCGGCGAAATAGTAGTTGTAGCCGATGTTGGCCAGGGCCGCGGCCAGCATCAGGAAGTAGCCGCTCCACACTAGTTGCTGCTGCGTGTAGCGGTGGGCGAACTTCGCCGACAGCGCCGAGCCAACCACCATGCCGCTGATCAAGGGGATGAAGAGCCAGGCGAAGGCGGTTTCCGGCAGGTGCAGGATGTTGATGACGAAGTAGGCCGCCGAGCCGATGTACAGGGCGAAGCCGCCGAAGCTCAGGCCGACGGCGACCGACAGCAGCAGGAATTGGCGGTGGCACAGCACTTTCCAGTAGTTGGCCGCGATGGCGCCGAAGTGGAACGGGTGGCGCTCGCGCGGCGCCAAACTTTCCGGCAGCGCGCGGTAGACCACCACCAGCATCAGCGCGCCGAAGCCGCCGAGGAACCAGAAAATCGAGCGCCAGCCCAGCGACACCTGCAGCCAGCCACCCAGCACCGGGGCGATCGCCGGCGCCAGGCCGAACACCATCATGATGTGCGACAGGATTTTCTGCGCCGCCGCGCCGGAAAAGCGGTCCTGCACGATAGCGCGCCCGACCACCGAGCCGGCCCCCGCCGACAGGCCCTGCAGCACGCGGCAGGCCAGCAGCCAGCCCAGCGACGGCGCGAGCGCTGCACCGATTGACGCGATGATGTACAGTATCAGGGAGATCAGTATCACCGGACGGCGGCCGAACGAATCGGACAGCGTGCCGTAGAACAGCATCATGAAGGCGAACGTGAACAGGAACACGCTCAGCGTCTGCTGGATCAGCAACGGGCTAGCGGAAAATTCGGCGGCAATCGCGGGGAAGGACGGCAGGTAGGTGTCGATGGCGAGCGGTCCGACCATCGTCAGCCCGGCCAGGATCAGTGTCAGTAAGAGGTTCATTGTTGGTGGCTGGTTCGTTAGCCGGGTATTTTACGCCAGCAAGGGATTTCCTGTCGGCCCAGGTCCGCCGCGCCGCCGCCGCGCGCGCGTCGATATGCGAATCGCACATATCGATCAAGGAAACGCTTCGTTCCGTTTTGCCGCAGGGGTAATTAAGCTGGACCGTCCGTCTTATCGCCGGTGGCGCGTGGCGCCGCCTTTTGCCGCAGCAAGCAAGGGATATACATATGAAACTCGATACCTTTGATCACTCCAGGCCGACGCCGTCGCGCTGGAACCTGGGCGCGATCATCGACGGCTTGCGCATCTCGCGCGAGGCCACGCACAACATCCGCCACCACGGCCGGATCCGCGAACTGCCGTCGCGCGAGGTTCTGACCGGCATCGTCAACGGCCTCTCGGCGGTGCTGTTCCCGACCCATTACGGGCGCCCCAACCTGACCGACGAGAGCATCGACTACTTCGTCGGCGACACGCTCAACACGACGCTGAACCGGCTCACCGAACAAGTCCGGCGCGGGCTGCTGTTCTCGTCGCAGAGCGAGGCGCCGGACGGGCCGAACGACGCCGCGCTGGCCGAGCGCGCCGACGAGATCACGCGCGACTTCGCCGCCGGCCTGCCGGCGATCCGCGCGCTGCTGGTGTCGGACGTGCAGGCCGCCTTCGCCGGCGACCCGGCCGCCACCTCGGTGGCCGAGATCATGCTGTGCTATCCGGGCACCATCGCGATTCTGTACTACCGCCTGGCGCACAGCCTGCACCGGCTGGGCGCGCCGTTCCTGGCGCGCCTGATTTCCGACATCGGCCACTCGCTGACCGGCATCGACATCCACCCCGGCGCGCATATCGGCGCCAGCTTCTTCATCGACCACGGCACCGGGGTGGTGATCGGCGAGACCGCCATCCTGGGCCAGCGCGTGCGCCTGTACCAGGCCGTGACGCTGGGCGCCAAGCGCTTCCCGGCCGACGCCACCGGCGCGCTCGTCAAAGGCATACCGCGCCATCCGATCGTCGAGGACGACGTCGTCATCTACGCCGGCGCGACCATCCTGGGCCGCATCACGATAGGCGCCGGCTCCACCGTCGGCGGCAACGTCTGGCTGACCCAAAGCGTACCGCCGGGCAGCAACGTGTCGCAGGCGCAGATGCGCAACGACGACTGTCCCGAGCTGAAGTTCCGTGAAGCCGCAGCTTTAAAACCAACGGCGTAACCCCGGGGTTTGGCCCGAATGCCGCTACGTTAAGATTTTGTAGGTCGGCTGCGGGGGCCGCCGAGGCAGCGATTCAGCGTTCCGTCGCGATGCGCTTGGTCAACGCGTCGCGCGCGGCCGCGACATATTTGCGGCAAGCCTCAGGATCGACAAACGGATTCTTGCCCGCCTCGCGCGGCTTGGCCTGTTTAGTGAACAGCTCGGCGTCCGTATGCCCGGTCAGCATGATGTCGCAGGGCAGGGCGGCCAGCGTCGCGTAGCTGCGCTGGAAATCTTGCAACGCGTTCGGATAGTCTTCGCTGGCGCCGAACTTGAAGCCCTTGCGTGAGTAAGGGTTGAGGCTGTCGGCGAATACCACGTTGGCGCAAACCTTGCCCTCGCACGACTTCCAGCTCCAGCTCAAGCCGCCGGGCGAGTGCCCCGGCGTGACATGCGCGGTGACCTCGATGGCGCCGGCCGCGATGGCTTCGCCGTCGTGCGCCAGACGCATGTCGAGCACCGGCGCGTACGGCGTCGCCGCGCCGTATTGCGGATCGTCCGGCCCGACCTGGCCGGCCGCCAGGGCCAGCGCGGCGGACGGGCTGGCGACCACCAGCGCGCCGCTCAGGCGTTGCAACTCGGCGATACCGCCGGCGTGGTCGAAGTGCGCGTGCGAATTCAAAATCAACTTAATATCGTCGAGCTTGAAACCGAGCGCGCGGATGTTGGCGGCGATCAGCGGCGCCGACTGCGGCAGCCCGCCGTCGACCAGCACATGGCCGGACGGCGACGTGATCAGCACCGAGGCGAGGCCCGTGACGCCGACATAGTAAGTGTTACCGAACACCTGGAACGGCTTCTGCGGTGCGTTCCATTGCGCACACAGCTCGCAGGCCGGGGCAGGGTCGGCCCGGGCGTGGGCGCTGGCGAGCAGCGCGGCGGCCAACAAGGCGCCGCGGACAAGGCGAAAACGTGATGAATGGGACATGGCGTGCTTCTCAAAGTTAGCGGTCGGGCCGGGAGTGCCGTATGCTGCCACGGAAGTGTCAATGAAGCAACGGCATAAGCTCACAGGCCAGATTTTGTAGTCGGGTTAGCCCAAGGGGCGTAACCCGCCTGGCGTCGGCAGCGGCAAACAACTCCCGGTTCGCCCAGGCCTTGTAATCGAACAGTTTTCCCATGAAATCGTTAGCTTGCATAGCATCCCTCTTTGAATAATCGGTAAACGCGTGTGCATCTTAGACTTTTCTGGATGAAATATTCGATCAAAATATAGCTATTTTTAAAAGATATTTTCTGTGACCTATGTCAGGTTGCCAGCCATCGTCGCCGCCAACTGGCGCGCCTCGGCCTTGGCCGCGTCCCTGGCCCCGGCGTCGACATCGCTTCCCATAATGGTTTTCTCGACAATCAGCGCGTGCACGTCGTCGACGCCGACAAAGCGCAGCCACGCCTCGACGTACGGCTTCTGGAAGTCGAAGCGCTGCGCCGGCGTGCTCGAACCGGCCGAAAAATCCATGCCCCGGGCGTAGACGACGACGGCGCGCTTATCGCGCAGCAGGCCGCTCAAGCCGGTATCCGGGTCGAAAGAGAACAGGATGTCCTTTTGCGACACCAGGTCGATGAACTGCTTGAGCTTGTACGGAATACTGAAATTCCACAGCGGCACCGACAGCACCAGCACGTCCGCCTCGTGCATGCGCGCGGCCAGCGCGCCCAGCGTGGCCCAGGCGCTTTCCTGCTCCGCGCTCAACGGCGTGCCGCTCAAGCCGGCGTACTTCGCCGCCATCGCGTGCTCGTCGAACTCGGGCAGCGCGCCGTCCCACAAGTCGAGCGTGCTCACCTGCGCGTCGGGGTGCGCTTCGCGGTAGGCGTCAATGTAGGCGAGGGCGACCTCAAGCGAGGCCGAGCGCTCTTTACGCGGCGAGCAGGCGATGTGCAGCAATGTGGTCATGCTATTTCCTTGTGGCGTGGTTGGAGAACGCCATTGAAACATAGTCTATTTCAAAATGTAAATTGAGTTATTATCGACAATTCAGTTCAATTTGAAATATATGTTCGATACCGTCCTGCTCAAAACCTTTGTCGCCGTGGTGGACGAGGCCGGCTTCAGCCGCGCCGCCGAGCGCCTGCACCTGACGCAATCGGCCGTCAGCGGCCACCTGCGCCGGCTCGAAGAACAGGTCGGCAAGCCACTGCTCAAGCGCACCACGCGCTCGCTTGAACTGAGCGCCGACGGCGCGCGCCTGATCGGCTACGCCCGCGCCATCCTGGCGCTGAACCGCGACGCCGCCGCGCAAATGGCGGGCGCCGACTACCACGGCCGCGCGCGCGTCGGCATCGCCGAGGACTTCGCCGACACCGGCGTGCTGCGCGCGCTGCACGCCTTCGCCGACGAATATCCGGGCATCGAAGTCGAAGTGCAGGTCGGCATACCCGGTGACCTGCTGCGGCAAATGAAGCAGGGCGCGCTGGACATCGTCGTCGGCTCGCAATGCGGCGGGCCGGAGCGGGGCCGCCTGCTGTGGCGCGAGCCGCTAGTGTGGGCGCGCGCGGCGCACGCCAGCGTGACGCTGCCGTCGCCGCTGCCGCTGGCGCTGTTTCCGGAACCATGCCCGTACCGCGAGGCGGCGCTGGCCAGCCTGGCGCGCTGCGGCATGGCCCAGCGCACCGTCATGGTCTGCAACAGCATCGCCAGCCTGCGCGCGGCGGCGCTGTCCGGCTTCGCCGTGGCGCCGCTGGCCGCCAGCCGCCTGGGCGAGGGCCTGGTGGCGCTGAAGGCGGAGCAAGGCTTGCCGCCGCTGCCCGACGTCGAGTTCATGCTGTTCGTCGCCGAGGGCGGCGACCGGGCGATGCTGGCGGCGCTGGCCGAGCGAATCGTTGACAGTTGCCGTCCCCTTGGCGCGATAAATTTGCAATAATGCTGACATCGCCGAATTTGATGATCGCCCAACATGACCCTGTTATCCGTCAATATCAATAAAATCGCCCTGCTGCGCAATTCGCGCGGGCGCAACTTCCCCGACGTGGCGGCGTTCGCCGCGCGCTGCCTCGACCTGGGCGCGCACGGCATCACGCTGCACCCGCGCGAAGACCAGCGCCACGCGCGCTATTCCGACGTCAGAGAACTGGCCGCCCTGTGCGCCGCGCGCGGTTGCGAATTGAACGTCGAAGGGTACCCGTCCGAGCAGTTCCTCGACGTGGTGAAAGCGGTGCGCCCCGCGCAATGCACGCTGGTGCCGGACGCGCCGGGCCAACTGACCTCCGACCATGGCTGGGACATCGTCAAGAATGCTGAGTTGCTGAGCCGCGTGATCGGCGAGCTGAAACCGCTGGGCATCCGCACCAGCCTGTTTGTCGATTACGATTACGCGCATTTCGAGGCCGCCGTTGAGGTGGGCGCCGACCGCGTTGAGCTGTACACCGAACCGTACGCAGAGCACTTCGGCACCGCCGAGGGCGACGCGATCTACGCCGGCTTCGGCCAAGCGGTGGTGCGCGCGACCGCGCTGGGCCTGGGCGTGAACGCCGGCCACGACCTGAACCTGGAGAATCTGCCGCACTTCCTCGCCATTGGCGGCGTGCTGGAAGTGTCGATCGGCCACGCGCTGGTGGCCGAGTGTATCGAATCAGGCATGGAAAAGGTTGTTGGTCGCTACAGCGAGATCGTAGGTGGCCGCTAACGCCCCATTGCGGACGGTCACGGCCGCCATACTTGACGAGGCCGATCAGCCTCGCTACTGGCACTCTTCGTTAAAGATGCGTGTGTAGTTTGCGAACTCTGTACGGGCGAGATCTTTCTCAATGACTGCCTTCGCCACCTCGAAGTCAACAACGTAACTACAGACCTCCATTGACCCGCTACCAATGCTTCCCCCGTCACACGTTCCTATGCCAGTCCAACCTAAAGTCTCATTCATTCGATCTTCAAGCCGATGGCGTTTCTCGACGTCGTTGCTCGTACCCATACCATCGACTGCGTATTCAATAAGCAGAGTATGGTGATCGTCCATGTCGACGGAATGAAATCCCTGCGTAACCAAACGATCTATTTCTTTTTGAATTGCCTTCTCAGCCTTAGCGAACAAGGTAGAGCGAACGTTTCTGGATTCTCCCTTCGTACCGAGTTCGCCCCAATGAATGGTGTACGCGCCACTATCGTCCTGCCAAGTCTCCCAGTACTCTTTTTTCCCATCGGCGAAACGATACAGCTTCAACATAGATATTCCTTTAGTCCATACGGCGGCTTCAATCTATGATTGTCTGCTGTTGGCCGCAGCCAGCCCGCCAGCCCGCTAAGCATGCTCATGCCGCACAAGCTTAAACACGCTAACCGCCCGCGCCAGTTTAGCCGACTGGTCCTGCAGCGATTCCGCCGCCGCAGCAGCCTGCTCGACCAGCGCCGCGTTCTGCTGGGTCACGGTGTCCATCTGGCTGATGGCCTGGTTGATTTGTTCGATGCCGTGCTCCTGCTCGCCGCTGGCCGTGGCGATTTCGCCCATCACCAGGGTGACGCGCTGCACGCTGGCGACGATCTGCTCCATGATGGCGCCGGCCTGGCCGACCAGCGTCGAGCCCTGTTCGACCTGGGTGACCGAATCGCCGATCAGCGTTTTGATTTCCTTGGCCGCCGCCGCCGAGCGCTGCGCCAGGTTGCGCACTTCGGAGGCGACCACGGCGAAGCCGCGGCCCTGTTCGCCGGCGCGCGCCGCCTCGACGGCGGCGTTCAGCGCCAAAATATTGGTCTGGAAGGCGATGCCGTCGATGACGCCGATAATGTCGGCAATCTGCTTCGACGAGGCGTTGATGCCGCCCATCGTCGCGACCACCCGGGCCACCAGCGCGCCGCCCTGGCGCGCCACGTCCGAGGTCGACGCCACCAGCGCGCTGGCCTGGCGGGTGTTGTCGGCGTTGTGCTTGACGGTCGAGGTGATCTCTTCCATCGACGAGGCGGTTTCCTGTAGCGAGCTGGCCTGTTCCTCGGTGCGCGCGGACAGGTCGAGGTTGCCGGTGGCGACTTCGCTG
Organism: Janthinobacterium sp. CG3; assembly: GCF_000344615.1. GTDB lineage: Bacteria > Pseudomonadota > Gammaproteobacteria > Burkholderiales > Burkholderiaceae_D > Janthinobacterium. The sequence continues at coordinate 565,829 of NZ_KB467824.1, forward strand.
GAGGCGGTGGCGATCGCATCGGCGCCGCCCCTGACGGTGCCGACGATGCCGCGCAGCGAGTTGTTCATGTCCCGCAAGGCCAGCAGCAGCTGGCCGGTTTCGTCGCCGGTCTGCGCGACGATGTCACCGCTCAAGTCGCCACTGGCGACCTTGCGCGCCGCCGCCACCGCCGTTTGCAGCGGCTTGACGATGCTGCGCGTGATCAGCGTGGCGCAGGCGATGCCGAAGGCGGCCAGCAGCGCGATCAGCAGCAGCATCAGCGTCAAGCCGGTTTGATACTGCTTTTCGATGTTTTGCGCGTTGGCGTTGATGCTCTCGCGCTGCATCGCCAGCAGCGCGCTCAGCGCCTCGTTGTATTGCTTCGCCGCCGGCAGGAATTGCTGCTCCATCAGGCGCGCCGAGGCGTCCGCGTCGCCGCCGCGCTTGGCCGCGATGGCGCCGTCGCGCGCCTTGATGTACAGCTTGCGCGCTTCGCCGACGTGCTCGTAGGCGGTCTTTTCGGCGGCGCTGGCAAGCAGCGGTTCGATGGCTTTCTGGATGTCGGTGATGCTGGCGCTGGTGGCGGCGATGTCGGCGGCGAAGAAGCTCGCCAGCGTGTCGTCGGCGCTGCGCACGATGGACGTGGTGCGCAGGATGTTGCTGGCGGTGTTGCGATACCAGTCCGAAACGAAGCGTTCCTTCGCCAGCGGCTGTTCGGCCATGGTGCGGGTTTCGATGGCGACGGTGCGTAGTTGCCAGATGCCGACCGCGCTGGCGGCGATCGCCACCACCAGGATCGAGGCGAAGCCGCCGAACAGCCGGGTGCCGATGTTAAAGTCGGTTATTTTCATCATGCGTCTCGATTCTGAACTGTGATTGACGATGTTGCTCCCGGCAAGATGCCGGTTGTCGCACGACAGGTATCGATCGGATACGCAGGATCGCAGCAACAGGACACGCTGTATGCGCGTCCTGGATTAGTTTAATGTAAATAGTTAATCTATGGAAACCTTTTCTGCGGCGTCGATGCGCACCTGCCGCCCCGGATGCGCCGCCGGCAACCGCGGCCTCTGGCCGAACAGTTGCTGGCGCAGCACGCCGTCGCCATATTCCTTGCGGTAGCGCCCGCGCCGCTGCAGTTCCGGTACGATCAGCTCAACGACGTCGCGCATGCTTTCGTCGGCCACCGCGAAGGCCAGGTTGAAGCCGTCGATGCCAGTGTCGTCCATCCACGACTCCAACTGGTCGGCCACCTGCACCGGGTCGCCGACGAAGACCGGGCCGCGCCCGCCGATGCCGATGAATTCGGCCGCCTCGCGCACCGTCCATTTGCGGTCCGGGTCGGCCTGGCTGAACGAGGCCAGCGCCGAGCGCCCGGCGTCGGACTCGATGTAGTCGATGGTCGCGTCCAGCGGGAAGCGGCTGAAGTCGACGCCGGTCCAGCCCGACAACAGCGCCAGCGCCGCCTCGATGTCGACGTGGCCGCGGTACTCTTCGTACTTGGCCTGCGCCTCGGCCGCCGTGGCGCCGGTGACCACCAGCGCCTGCGCGTAAATCAGCAGGGCCTCGCCGTCGCGGCCGGCCGCGCCCACGGCGGCGCGCAAGTCGTCGGCGTAGCGCTTCACCACCGCCTTGCTCGGGCCGCTGACAAAGGTGCATTCGGCGTGGCGCGCGGCGAAGGCGGTGCCGCGCGCCGACGTGCCGGCCTGGTACAGCAGCGGCGTGCGCTGCGGCGACGGCTCGCACAGGTGGATGCCGGGCACGCGGTAGTAGCGCCCGGCGTGGTTGATCGGATGCACGCGCGAGGGCTCGGCGTAGACGCCGCGCGCCTTGTCGTTGACGACGGCGTCGTCGTCCCAGCTTTTCTCCCACAGCTTGTAGACCACGTCGAGGTATTCGTCGGCCAAGTCGTAGCGCTCGTCGTGCCCGAGCTGGCGCTCCAGGCCGAGGTTGCGCGCCGCGCTGTCGAGGTAGCCGGTGACGATGTTCCAGCCGATCCGCCCGCCCGTCAAATGGTCCAGCGTCGAGAGGCGCCGCGCGAAGCTGTACGGGTGCTCGTACGTCAGCGCGCAGGTGACGCCGAAACCGAGCCGCGTGGTCGCCTGCGCCATCAGCGGCACCAGCGCCAGCGGGTCGTTCAGCGGCACCTGCACGCCGCCGCGCAGGGCCGCGTCCAGCCCGCCCTGGTAGACGTCGTACACGCCCAGCACGTCGGCCAGGAAGATGGCGTCGAAGCGGCCCGCCTCCAGCAGTTGCGCCAGTTCGATCCAGTGCTGCGGATCGGTGTAGCGGTGGCTGGTGTCACGCGGATGGGTCCACAAGCCGGGCGACTGGTGGCCCACCGTGTTCATTTGGAAGGCGTTGAAGCGGATCGTTTTGCTCATGGTCCGGTGTTACTTCTTCGCGCTTTGCAGGGCCAGCTGGTAGTCGGGCTTCGAATAGCCGGCGAAGTGCTTGTTGGTCACTTCGAGGAATTCGCGCGAGCGGTAGGCCGCCGCCAGGTCCTTGGCGAACTGCTTGTCCTTGTCGCCGGTGCGCACCGCCACTAGGTTGATGTAGTTCGCCGAAATCTTCTCGGCGATCAGCGCTTCGGTAAGTTTGATGCCGGCCGCCAGCGCGTAGTTACCGTTAATGAAGGAGTAGTCGGTGTCGCCCAGCGAGCGTGGCAGTTGCGCCGCCTCCAGCGGGATGATCTTGATCTTCTTCGGATTGCCGACGATGTCCTTCTCGGACGCGCGCACCGGGTCGAAGTTGGCGCGCAGCTTGATCCAGCCCAGTTGGTCCAGCAGCACCAGCGCGCGCGCCTCGTTGCTCGGGTCGTTGGGAACGCCGACGCTGCTGCCTTCCTTCACTTCGTCGAGCGACTTGTGCTTTTTGCTGTAGATAGCGATGGGCGCGGTTGGAATCGTCACCAGGTCGGTCAGCGCCAGCTTGTGTTCGGTGGCGAATTTGTTCAGGTAGACGATGTGCTGGAACACGTTGGCGTCGAGCGAGCCTTCGGCCAAGGCGAAGTTCGGTTGCACGTAATCGTTGAACTCGACCAGTTTGATCTTGTAACCCTGTTTTTCCAGGATCGGCTTGATGCCCAGTTTGATCTGGTCGGCGTACGGGCCGGCGCTGGTGCCAATGACGATTTCCTTCGGGTCCTTAGCGGCGGCGAAGTTCGCGGCCAGGGCCAGGGTCAAGGCGCTGAGGATCAGGGTGCGGCGTGCGATGGTCATGGTGTTTCCTTTAGTTTGGGGTGAATGTGTGGGTGTTGATGGGTCAATTAAATGCAGGGCCGTTGCCGATAAGTTGGCGCAATTTTCGTAGGTCGGGTTAGCCGGAACGGCGTAACCCGACAACGTTGGCCTGGAGCAGCGCGGCACGCTTCGGCCAACATGGTCGGGTTACGCCCTTGCGGGCTAACCCGACCTACGACACGCTAACTTAATGCCCCCGGCCCTCAGCGTTTGTCGAGGCGCTTGGCGATGCGGTTGCCGGTGAACTGGATGGTTTGCACGATTAGCATCAGCACCACGACGGTGGCGACCATGACGTCGGTCTCGAAGCGGTAGTAGCCGTAGCGGATGGCCAGGTCGCCGATGCCGCCGCCGCCCACCACGCCAGCCACGGCCGAGTAGGACAGGAAGCTGATCGACAACACCGTCAGCGCCAGCACTAGGCCGGCGCGCGCTTCAACGAGTAGCACGCGCAGCACGATTTGCAGTTCCGAGGCGCCCATCGCGTGGGCCGCCTCGATGACGCCGCGCGGCACTTCGCGCAGGTTCTGTTCGACCATGCGGGCGAAGTAGGGAATCGCGGCGAACGACAGCGGCACGGCGGCCGCCAGCGGCCCGATCGAGGTGCCGGCGATGACGCGGGTGAAGGGCACCAGCGCGACCAGCAAAATGATGAACGGGAAGGAGCGCACCGCGTTGACGAACCAGCCGAGTATCAGCGCGGCGGGGCGGTTTTGCAGCGACTGGCCGTCGGCGATCAGGAATAGCAGCACGCCGAGCGGGCCGCCGATGACGACCGCCGAGGTCAGGCCGATGGCCAGCATGGTCAGGGTCTGGCCCAGCGCGGTCCACAGCTCGGGCAGCATGGCGATAATATTTTCAAGCATGTGCGCGCTCCTTGAATGCGGTCGCTTCGAAGGCGGGCGTGCCGTAGTGGGCCAGCTCGCGCCCCAGCGCGGTCTTGCGCACGGTGCCGGTGTCGGCCAGCGCGAATTGCTCGGCGATGGCGCCGTCCTCGATCACCGCGACGCGGTTGCAGATGGCGCCCAGCACCGATAGCTCGTGGCTGACGATGACGATGGTGACGCCGAGGTTCTTGTTGATGTCGCGCAGCGTGTCGAGCAGCGCGCGGGTGGTTTCCGCGTCCAGCGCGGAGGTCGGCTCGTCGCACAGCAGCACCGCCGGCCGGCTGGCCAGCGCGCGGGCGATCGCCACGCGCTGCTTCTGGCCGCCCGACAGTTGCGACGGGAAGCTGTCGGCTTTGCCGCTCAACTCGACCAGCGCCAGGCATTCGTGGACGCGGGCGGCGATGTGCGCGCCCTTCAGTTTGCCGTGGATGATCAGCGGGAAGGCGACGTTGTCGAACACGCTGGCGTTTTGCAGCAGGTTGAACTGCTGGAAAATCATGCCGATGTTCTGGCGCGCGTCGCGCAGCTCGCGTTTGCCCAGCGCGGTCAGCTCGCGCCCGGCCACGGTGACGCTGCCGCTGTCGGGCCGCTCCAGCAAATTGAGCAGGCGCAGCAGCGTCGATTTGCCGGCGCCGCTCTTGCCGATTAGGCCGAAGACGTCGCCTTCGCGCACGTCCAGCGAGACCTTGCGCACGGCGTGGAATTGTTCGCCGCGCGGCAGCGCGAACGATTTGCTGGCGGCGTCGACGCGAATGACGGTGGCCCGCTTCGCGTCCGGCAGCGCGGATAGGTTGAGAGGTGTGCTCATATTTTTCTTAGGAGTAGGCGGTGGGTTCGGGCAGCGTGCCTTCAAGGGCAAAACGCCCCAGGTCACGGTACTTGTAGTCGATCGGGTCGTGCAGGGTATGCACGCGGACGTTGCGCCAGAAGCGGTCGAAGCCGTATTTGGCCGAGGTCGAACGGGCCCCGGTCAGCTCGAACATCTGGCTGCTGATCTCGACGCCGGCGCGGTGCGCCAGGCACTTGGCCTCGGCCACGGCGACCGCCAGTTCGCCGCGGTCGCGGGCGCTGATCAAGGCGCCCTTGTTGAAGACTTTGTCGAGTTCGACGCCGGCGTGGTCGGCCAGCAGCACGGCCGGGCGCAGCAGCATCCACAGTTGGCCGTAGCGGTGTTGGATCAGCGGGTCGGCGCTGGCCTTGGCGACGCCTGAGGCGAACCAGGCCTTCGCTTCGTCGCGGGTGTAATTGCGCGCCGCCTCGAAGGCGCCCTCGGCGATGCCCAGGTACAGATTCGTCATGATCAGTTGCGCCACCTGCGAGCGCAGCGTGGCCTGCGGCGTCGCTTCCTGCGCCGGCGCCTGCAACACCAGTTCGGCCGGCAGCGCAACCTGGGTGAAGTGGACGTTGCCGCTGTCGGTCTGGCGCTGGCCGAAGGCGTCCCAGTCCGGCTGCACGGCGACGCCGTCCTGGCGCGTCGGCAGCACGCCGATCAGCGCGCTTTGGCTAGGCGCGTGCCAGGCCGACACCGTCAGCCAGTCGGAGCCGACCGAGCCGGACGAGAAGCTCTTGATGCCGTCGAGCGTAAAGCCGTCGGCGGCGTCGGCGGCGACGGTGCGCTTGTCGAGCGGGTTCAGCGCGTTACCCCAGAACAGGCGCTGCTGCACCGTGTCGCTGAGCAGGCGGCGTTGCTGCCGCGCGCTGCCGTACAGGCGGATGCCGGCCAGTTGCAGGTGGTGGAAACCGAACACGTGGGCCAGGGCGCTGTCTGCCCGCGCCAGGATGCGGATGGTTTGGTAGACGGTGGCCCAGTCGGCGCCCTGGCCGCCGAATTCGCTGGGAATCGACAGCGTCAGCAGGCCCGACTCGCGTATCCATTCGCGTTCCCGGGCGGCGTGGCCGCCGGCCTGGTCGCGTTCGTTGGCCGATTCGGCCAGGCGTGCGGCCAGCGCCGTGGCGACCTGGATCGGATCGTTCGAAGGGGGTGCGGAAGCGTCTGCATGGAGTCCATGCTGCGCCTTGATGAATGCTTTTGACATTGTGCAAAGCCGTTTGTAGTGGAATCGGTGGCGCAGTATTGCAGTGCACAACGGCGTTTGTGAACGATTAATTCCGTCTTTGCTTATGCGTAAATCCGAAGTGCACGCCCGTGGCGATATCCAGAAAACACATATCGAAGCGCGAAAGCATTCGTTCTGAATTTGCCGCGCCGGACTTAATCTGTCCTCTGAAACGACGCACCACCATCACGGAGAGATCGCACATGAACATACTATTATTAAGCGGTAGCCCGCAGATTCCATCCAGCTCCAGCCGCCTGCTGTTGCACGTCGGCGAGCAGATGGCGCTGCACGGCCACCGCACCAGCAAGCTGCATGTGCGCGACCTGCCGGCCAAGGCCTTGCTGCACGCCGACTTCGCCGACGTCACGATAGCGCGGGCCATCGCCGCCGTCGCCGCGGCCGACGCCGTCGTCATCGCCACGCCGGTCTACAAGGCCTCCTACACCGGTATCCTGAAAGCCTTCCTCGACCTGCTGCCACAAGACGGCCTGGCCGGCAAGCTGGTGCTGCCGCTGGCCACCGGCGGTAGCCAATCGCACATGCTGGCGCTGGACTACGCGCTGCGCCCGGTGCTGCACGCGCTGGCCGCCAAGCACGTCCTGACCAGCATCTATGCCACCTCCGAGCAGCTTGAATGGAGCGAGCAGGGCGGCCTGGCGCTGGCGCCGGCGATCGCCGCGCGCGTCGGCGCCGGCGTCGAAGAACTGACGGCGGGACTGCGCACGCTGCGGCTGGCGCGCGCCACCGCGCCGCAACCCGACATCGATACCAGCGCACGGCCGGGGCGGTCGTTAAAGGACCTCCCGTACAGCCAGGTGCCGCCAACCCAATTAGAGCCAGAGACAGCGAGCCGGGGTGAGCCCCTCGGGGTCTGATCCCAGGGTCACGCTTCTGGTTCTAAATCTACATCGCGCCCCCGAACATTCAAGGAAAAACATGAGCACGCGTCACGAAATTCGCCTATCCCGCCGCCACGTATTGGGTCTGCTGTCCGCCGCCGCGGCCGGCGCGCTGGCGGCCGGCCTGCCCGGCGCCGCGCTGGCCCAGTCCAAACCGGTGCTGCGCATCGGCTACCAGAAATACGGCACGCTGACCCTGCTGAAAGGCCGCGGCACGCTGGAAAAACGCCTGGCCGCCAAAGGCGTCGACGTCAAATGGACCGAATTCCCCGCCGGCCCGGTGCTGCTGGAAGGGCTGAACGTCGGCAGCATCGACTTCGGCACCGCCGGCGAGGCGCCGCCGATCTTCGCGCAGGCCGCCGGCGCTGATTTGGTCTACGTCGGCAACGAGCCGCCGTCGCCGTCGAGCGAGGCGATCGTGGTGCCGAAGGATTCGAAAATCCGTACGCTGGCCGATTTGAAAGGCAAGCGGGTGGCGCTGAACAAGGGCTCCAACGTGCATTTCCTGCTGCTCAAGGCGCTGGAAAAGGCCGGCGTCGGCTACCGCGAGATCGAGACCGTGTTCCTGCCGCCGGCCGACGCCCGCGCCGCCTTCGAGCGCGGCAGCGTCGACGCCTGGGCGATCTGGGACCCGTTCCTGGCGGCCGCCGAAAAGCAGTTGGGCGCGCGCGTGCTGGCCGACGGCAAAGGGCTGGTGTCGAACCACCAGTTCTACCTGGCCGCGCGTTCCTACGCCGAAAAAAACCAGGAAATCATCCGCATCGTCATCGACGAACTGGCCAAGGTCGACGAATGGGGCCGCGTCAACCAGAAGGAGGTCGCCGCCGTGCTGGCGCTGCAAACCGGACTTGATCCGGCCATCCTGGAACTGGCCGCCGCGCGCTACGCCTATGGCGTCAAGTCGGTCACGCCGGACGTGGTGGCGCAGCAGCAGAAGGTGGCCGACGCGTTCTCGGCGCTGAAGTTGATCCCCAAGCCGATCAACGTCAAAGACGCGCTGCTGTCATTCAAGTTGTAATGTAAAAGGAAGAGAAAAATGTCGTTGAATGTCTTTTGGTTTATCCCTACGCACGGCGACAGCCGCTACCTTGGCACCACCCAGGGAGCGCGCCCGGTCAACGCCGACTACCTGCGCCAGTGCGCGGTGGCGGCCGATACGCTCGGCTACGACGGCGTGCTGCTGCCGACCGGACGCTCCTGCGAGGACGCCTGGGTGGTGGCGTCGTCGCTGATCAGCGTGACGCAAAAATTGAAATTCCTGGTTGCGATCCGGCCAGGCCTGACGACCCCGGGCCTGGCGGTGCGCATGGCCGCCACCTTCGACCGCCTGTCGAACGGGCGCCTGCTGATTAACGTGGTGACGGGCGGCGACCAGGGCGAGCTGGAGGCCGACGGCCTGTTCGCCGACCACGCCAAGCGCTACGAGATTTCCGACGAATTCATCCGCGTCTGGCGCGCCACGCTGGCCGGCGAGGGCGGCGCCGCCGGCTACGACTTCGAGGGCAAGCATATCCAGGTGCGCGGTTCCAAGACGCTGTACCCGGCGGTGCAGAAACCGTATCCGCCGCTGTACTTCGGCGGCTCGTCCGAGCCGGCGCACGAGCTGGCGGCGGAGCAGATGGACGTCTACCTGACCTGGGGCGAGCCGCCGGCCGCCGTGGCCGAGAAGATCGCCGACATCCGCGCCCGCGCCGCCAAGCGCGGCCGCACGGTGCGCTTCGGCATCCGCCTGCACGTCATCGTGCGCGAGACCAACGAGGCGGCCTGGCGCGCCGCCGACGAGTTGATCAGCCACCTCGACGACGACGTCATCGCGGCGGCCCAGGCGGCGTTCGGCAAGATGGATTCGGAGGGCCAGCGGCGCATGGCCGCGCTGCACGGCGGCCGCCGCGACAAGCTGGAAGTGTCGCCCAACCTGTGGGCCGGCGTCGGCCTGGTGCGCGGCGGCGCCGGCACCGCGCTGGTGGGCGACGCCGAAACGGTGGTGGCGCGGATGCAGGAATACGCCGACCTCGGCATCGACACCTTCATCTTTTCCGGCTACCCGCACCTGGAGGAATCGTACCGCTTCGCCGAGCTGGTGTTCCCGCTGCTGGGCAAGGGCAGGGACCACGGCGAGCAGTCGCTGAGCGGCCCGTTCGGCGAAGTCATGGCGAGCAACATCCTGCCGAAAAAGGCGGCTTGAGCATGCGCGCCGGCCGCGTCAAAAGCGGGTTCGAGGCGTTCGCGCCGTGGGCGCTGCCGGCCGCGCTGGTGCTGGCCTGGCAGGTAGCGGCGCAGGCCGGCTGGCTGTCGAGTCGCATCCTGCCCGAGCCGTGGGCCGTGGTTAAGGCGTTCTGGAACCTGGCCGAATCGGGCGAACTGTGGGTGCACCTGAAGACCAGCCTGTGGCGCGCCACGGTCGGTTTCGCCATCGGCGCCGGGCTGGGCCTGGCGCTGGGGCTGCTGACCGGCAGCGTGAAACGGGCCGAGACGCTGCTCGACACGACGTTGCAAATGATCCGCAACATCCCGGCGCTGGCGCTCATTCCGCTGGTGATCCTGTGGTTCGGCATCGACGAGACGGCGAAGCTGTTTCTGCTGGCGGTGGGCGTGTTCTTCCCGGTCTACTTGAACACCTTCCACGGCATCCGCTCGGCCGACCAGGGCTTGATTGAAATGGCCAAGAGCTACGGCCTGTCCGGCTGGCCGCTGTACCGCGACGTGATTTTGCCGGCGGCGCTGCCGTCGATACTGGTCGGCGTGCGCTTCTCGCTGGGACTGGTGTGGGTGCTGCTGATCGTCGCCGAAACCATCTCGGCGCAGGCCGGTATTGGCTACATGACGATGAACGCGCGCGAATTCCTGCAAACCGACGTTGTGCTGGTGGGGATACTGCTGTACGCGCTGCTGGGGAAATTCGCCGACGTCTTCTCGCGCCGGCTGGAGCGGTATTGCCTGCGCTGGAATCCGGCTTATCGCTGAACTGGAACCGTCGACGCCAGTCGGGTTACGCCCTGGCGGGCTAACCCGACCTACGAATAGCGCTAACTCGTAGCCGGGTCTGACCCCAGGGTTACGTCGACGCCGCCTAACTTAACTGGATATATATGATCTTCGCACCCGCCCAACTTGAATCCGACTTCCTGTCGCTGCTGATTCCAGCGGCCGTCGCCGAGGCGCCGCCGCGCGTTCCCAAGGCGCGCCAGGGCGTGCCGCTGACCCTGCGCGGCCTGTCGAAAGCCTACGCCGCGCGCACGGTGCTGAAAGACGTTGGCCTTGAACTGGCCGCCGGCGAATTCGTCGCCGTCGTTGGACGCAGCGGCTGCGGCAAAAGCACGCTGCTGCGCACCATCGCGCAATTGGAGCAGCTCGACGCCGGCAGCATCGTCGTCGGCAGCGGCCGCAGCAAGCCCGAGGTCCGCATCATGTTCCAGGAGGCGCGCCTGCTGCCGTGGAAAACCGTGCTTGACAACGTCGCGCTGGGTTTGCCGCGTTCGGTCGGCGCGGCCGCCGCGGCGCTGTGGACGGTGGGGCTGGCCGAGCGCGCCGACGACTGGCCGGCGGCGCTGTCGGGCGGCCAGCGGCAGCGCGTCGCGTTGGCGCGCGCGCTGGTACACGAGCCGCAATTGCTGCTGCTCGACGAGCCGCTCGGCGCGCTCGACGCGTTGACGCGGATCGAGATGCAGCAGTTGATCGAATCGCTGTGGCTGACGCGCGGCTTCACCGCCGTGCTGGTCACGCACGACGTGGCGGAGGCGGTGGCGCTGGCCGACCGCGTGATCCTGATCGAGGACGGCCGCATCGCGCTCGACGTCAAGATCGACCTGCCGCGCCCGCGCGCGCGCGGCAGCGCGGCGTTTGCCGCGCTTGTGCAACGCATACTGGCGCATGTGCTGGAGCATCCGGCGGTCGTGGAGCGGGCGGCACCGACGCCGCTGGCGCAGCTGCGCTGGGCGATTTGAGATGCTCGTTAGCCCGCCAGGGCGTAACCCGACATACGACACGCTAACTTTTAGTCGGCGCCGTCGGGCCGCTCGGGGAAGGGGCCTTCGGGGCGGCGCAGCAGGTAGTTCAGCACCAGCAGTTCGGTGGCGCCGACCAGCGCGATTACCCACCACGGCGGCGCGCCCGCGCACATGATCGCGAAGCCGATGGCCATGCCGATGCACGCCATGCGTTTGCCGCGGCGCGAGACGGCGCGGTGTTCGCGCCACTGCCGTAGCGGTGGACCAAAACGCGGGTGGTGCAGCAACCAGTGTTCCAGCCGCGGCGAGGAGCGGCTGAAGCAGGCCAGCGCCAGGATCAGGAAAATCGTCGTCGGCATCACCGGCAGCAGCGCGCCGATCACCGCCAGCACCATCATCAGCGCGCCCAGCGCGCCATAGCCCCAGCGCATCAGCCGGGCCGCGCGGTCGCCGCGGGGCGCAGTGGCTTCTGCTTGCGTCGCCGGTTGCGTCATGCGGACGCGCAGCCGATGTGGTGGCGGGGCGTGTGGGGGGCTGCGTTCATGTGCTTCCTGTGATGTGTTTGCTACGGATTTTAACCGCTGCGGGCGCCGGCCGATCACGGCACGAATCATTATCGATTTTCTCGATGATAAGTACGTAAACTTTACGTTTTACATCGATCTTTAGTGAAGGCATAATAGCCGTCACTAAAGCGCACCAGCGCGGCATCGAGGCATTGCGCTTGGGCTGTGAAAACTGAAGTATCAACCACCATACTGGAGTCTGACCCATGAAGCAATTGCTCGTCTTTATCGCCGCCGCCGGCATCTCGCTGGCCGCCGTCGCCGCGCCGGAAACCTATGTTATCGACAGCACCCACACCGCGGCGCGCTTCGAGTACAGCCACTTCGGTTACTCGACCCAGCAGAATCGTTTCGACACCACCGCCGGTAAAATCGTCATCGACCGCGCCGCCAAGACCGGCTCGGTCGACGTGGTTATCGACGCCAAGTCGGTCAACACCGGTTACTCCACGTTCAACAACCATATCCAGGGCGAGGATTTCCTCGACACCGCCAAGTTCCCAAGCATCACCTACAAGTCGAGCAAACTGAACTTCGTCGGCGACAAGCTGGCCTCGGTGGACGGCAACCTGACCATCAAAGGCGTGACCAAGCCGGTGACGCTGAGCGTAACCTCGTTCCAGTGCATGCCGCATCCTATGGTGAAGAAAGACGCCTGCGGCGCCAACGCCGTGGCCAAGATCAAACGCACCGAATTCAACGCCGGCAAATACGCGCCGAACGTCGGCGACGACGTTACGCTGACCTTCGCGATCGAATCGATTAAAGAGTAAGCGCGGCGGATGACAAGAATGGCGGCCCGGTTTTGTCGGCGCCGCCATTTTTTATGGGCGTTCGCGTTGGCGCGGACTGGCCCCGCGCGCCGCTGCCACGCGCGCGCGGCGGCGCGCGGGCATGGCTGTATCCGGCGTCGAGCGGCGACAGCGGAACTCAGGGCGTGAAGTATTGCCGCCGCTGGTGCTGGCCCTGGTGCACCGGGAACATGGTGGCGTAGAACTCGGTCCAGCCGCCCATGCGCACCCGCACCAGGTTGTAGCGCTCGGGATCGTTGGTCGCCGCCTGGTAGGTGCCCAGGTCGGCGCAGGTCAGCGTGATCAGGTTGGAACCGGTCTCGCCGCGGGCGTAGGCTTTGACGAAGCGTTGCAACTGGTCGAGCGGGAAATCCTCCTCGATGTTCATGTCCACCGGCGAGGCGTTCGACAGGCCGTGTTCGATCGATTCGACGCGCCAGCTTTGCAGCGACTGGTAGATGTTGCGGAAGGCGGGCGCGGCCGGCAGGTCTTGCGGCGCCGGCACCGGCGACAGGTCGGAGGCGATCGGCATGCCGTTGCGGCGCCCGTCGGCCGAGGCGCCGCAGCCCAAGCCGTCGCCGACATAACCCTCGAAGGTGCCGATGCCCGGCGTGATGACGAAGTCGAACTCGCCGTAGGTCTGGGCGATGCCCGCCAGCGCGCCTTGCAACGCCGGGTGCGGCTTGCGGATCACCTCGACGCAGGTGCGCACCAGGTTGTCCATCACCCAGGTGCCGAGGGCGTCGACCTCGCTGTGGCCGCTGCCCCATTTCGGCAGCGCCAGCGCGATGTCGCGCAGTTCCTGGTAGCGCCGGCCGCGTTCGCCGGCGTCGGCCGCGCCCAGCAATTGGCTCTGGTAGGGCTCGACCATGGTGTAGCCCCAGTCGTTGATCAGGCAGTCGAGCAGTTCGGGCAGGGTGGTGACGGCGGTGGCCGGGTCGAACACCAGTTTTTGGATCGCGTACAGCGAGTCGATGGTGTTCGAGGCGCCCACGCACAGCGGCGCGATCATGTTGAACTTGGCGCCGCCGTTGGTCAGGTCGCGGCCGGATTCGGTGCAGCCTTCGATCAGCGCCGATAGCAGCGGGCTCGGGCAGATGCCGGCCAGCGCGCCGAAGCCGCTCAGGATGGTGTTGTAGCTCTGGATCGTGATCCATTCGAGCTGGCGCAGGAATTGCTCTTGCAGCATGGCGAAGCTGGCGATGGCGGCGGCCGGCGGCGAACGGAAGGTCTGTTTCAGGCCGCGCAGGTAGACCGGGCCGGCCGCGCCGTAGCAGGCGCCCTGGTTGAGCGCCTGCTCCAGCGCCGTCATCGGCGTGACGTTGTTGAAGGAAAAGCCGGTGGCGCCGGCCAGCATCGGTTCGTAGCAACCGTCGGCGGCGTAGTTGCGCGACCAGGCCAGCGAAACGTCGCCGGAATCGCGCAGCGCCTGGCACAGGCGGTCGTCCTGGTAGAGGATCGGATGGGCGCCGCCGGCCAACAGGCATTTGGCGGCCTCGTCCATGATCTCGTCGGGAATGCCGTCGTACACCCGCAGCGACAGCGTCGGCGCGTTGACCGGGATGCGCCGCGCCGCCTTCAGGCACAGCATCGTCACCGGGTTCACGCCGCCGGTCGGCAGCGCGTCGTCGTTGGCGACGTAGCCGCCGACGGTGATTTGCTGGACCCACTGGTTGATGCCGCCGCCCTGGGGGAAGTTGCCGCCGTAGCCGCACACGGCGGTGGTGCCGTAGTTGACGTAGTCGGTGATGTCGGCGCGGTTGGCGAAGGCGTTTTCACCGATTTTCAGCCACAGGCAGTCGATGATGTCCTGGGCCCGCTCGGGCGTGACGTTGTCGAGGCGCAGCAGCGGCCACAGGATCTGGTCCAACCGCCCCAGCGACGTCAGTTCGCCGACCAGGTGCAGGCAGCAGTGGAAGGAGTACACCAGTTGCACGCCGTCCTGGAAACTGGCGGGCGGCTGCTCGCGCAGGCGGCGCAGGCGCGCGGCCACGGCGCGCATATTCTCGGCGCCGTCGGCGCCGCTGTCGCCGGCGGCGTCGGCGGCGGTGGCGGCGGCGTCGGCCAGCTCGGCCCAGTTGGCCAGGTAGCCTTGCACCGCTTGCAGCGACACCAGCGCCGACTGGTGGAACTGCAGCTGGTCGCGCGCGGCGGCGTCGTCGGGCTTGCCGCTCAGCCGGCTGGCGCTGGCGGCGACGCAATCTTGCATCTCCTCAATCAGGCCGTTCAGGCCGCGCTGCACCAGTTTCTCGTAATTCGGCACCACGTGGCCCATCGCCGACCACTCGTTCAACTGGCCCTTGAGCCAGGCGGCCACGGTTTCATCCTCGCTCAGGTAGGGCAGCACTTCCTTGCCGCGGCCCAGTGTGAAGTCGGGAATCACGCCGACGATCAACTCCTCCGGGTAGATGCGCAGCAAGCCGTTGTGGCGGGCGATCTCGGAACCCGGACTCGACAGCAAGTCGGTCAGCGTGTAGCGGTTGGCGTTGGCCTTGCGCAGCGCCACCGGCTGGTCCGGCGCGCCGGCCGCCGGGTCCAGTTCGGCCAGGTGCGGCAGGCGCGGGAACGGGGTGCGCTTGAGCCAGCCGTCGGACCAGTGCGAGAAGGTGCGCGCGAGCAGGGCCAGCAGGCGCGGCGACGGCGGATCGCCGGCCACGTACTTGCCTTCGCTCATCTGGTGCAGATAGTCTTGCGAGTTGTAGAACATGTAGCCGTTCGGGCTGCGCACGTTCCAGTGTGGGTCTTCCCGCACGTCGTCGAGGGCGGCCGACGGCACCGACAGCTCGCGCGCGTTCGGCACGTACCAGTAGCTGCCCGCGACGCCTTGCACCACGCTCATCAGGCGGTCGGCCGGGCGGTCCGGGCGTTCGCCCATCATGTGCCGGATAATGGTTTCAAAGCGCGGCTGGGCGCCGCAGAAGCCGACGAACATCAGCCCTTTTTCGCGCGCGGCGCTGCCGGCGTGCTCGCCGAAGGGCAGGGCCTGGCGCAGCAGCTTGAGGTTGTCGCCGTTGCTGTCGAGCACGTGGACGCGGTGGATGTGGGCGTTGCGGTCGTGCTGCGGCAGCATCGCGCCGTGGGTGTCGCGGCCCAGCATGGCGTCCTGCGCGTCGGGCAGCATGTCGGCGATGCTGCCCCATTCGAACAGGAATTTTTGGGTGAAGCCGAAGCTGGCGCCGCGGAACTCGCCGTCGACCAGGATGTCGCTGGCCAGGCTGACGGGATCGTTCGGATTGGTGATGCCGTCGAGGTAGCGCCCGCCCATGACCTTGCCGTCCGGGCGCTTGCCCAGCGGTAGGATTTCAATCTCGACCGCGAGCGCCTCCAGCGCGGCGCGCACCTCGCCCATCAGACGGGCGGCGGTGGCGGCGCTGCCCGACTTGACATACAGCAGCACGTCGCCGCCAGTGTCGCGCAGCTTGGGCGAGTTGTTCAGCACCGTGCGCGAGACCGGAATGTCGCGCCCCTGCCAGCGGCCCCACAGCTCGGGGTTGAAGGCCGCCACTAGGCCGGAGTTGTCGGGCGCCGCCTTGGCCTCCCTGGCCAGCAGGCGTATCAGTTCGAGCAGGGTCTGCTGGGTCGCCTCGGTGTGGTCGCGCAAGGTGATGGTGGCGATCTGGCCGAACACGGCGCGCGTCAACAGGCCGTATTGGGAGTGCTGGATGGCGTCGAACAACATGGCATGATCCTTTTCGTGGCGCGGCGGCGCCGGGAATGGTTGTGTGGGTTGTATTGCTGCAAGGAAAACAATTCTAATATAGTATTTACTGGAATTGTTGATATTTCATTTCCGGGGAACGAAAACGAAGGGCGTCGTTGGCGGTGGCGCAACGGACGCGGCTTTGAGCCGGGAATGGCGGACCACTGGCCCGGCTCAAAGCGTGTTACGCGCGCTGAAATTGCGTCATGAAGCGTTGCAGCCGGGCCAAGGCTTCGTTCAGGTCGGCGCTGGAGGCGGCAAAGGACAGGCGGACGTGCTCGGCCGCGCCGCATTGGCCGAAGTCGTTGCCCGGGGTGAGGGCGACATGGACCTCGTCGAGCGCGCGTTCGCAAAATTGCATCGAATCGAGTCCGGTGGCGGCGACGTTGAAGTAGACGTAAAAGGCGCCGTCGGGCGGCACCGGCACCGGCAGGCCGATGCGCGCTAGGCCTTCGAGCACCAGCGCGCGCCGGGCCACCAGTTCTTCGCGGCGCGACTCGCAGATGGCGATTGTTTCGGGAAGGAAGCATGCCAGGGCCGCGTGCTGGGCCAGCGTCGACGGGCATATATAGTAGTTCTGCGCCAGCCGCTCCAGCACCGGGATCATCTCGGCCGGGGCGATGCACCAGCCGAGGCGCCAGCCGGTCATGCCGAAGTACTTGGAAAAGCTGTTGATGACGATGGCGCCGGGGTCGATGGCCAACACGCTTTGCGCCGGGCGGCCGGCGGCGTCGGCGTCGGCCAGCCCCAGATAAATCTCGTCGACGATGCGCCAGGCGCCGTGGCTGCGCGCCAGTTCGCAGATGGCGGCCAGCTCCTCGGGCGGCACCGAGGTGCCGGTCGGATTGCTCGGCGTCGCCACCATCAGGCCGCGGACGTCGTCGGACCAGTGCTGGCGCACCAGGGCCGCGTCGACCTGGTAACGCGTCGACGCGTCGGTCGGCACCAGCGTGACGTCGGCGCCAAAGCTCGCCAGGAACTGCCGGTTGCATGGGTAGGACGGGTCGCCCACCAGCACCTTGTCGCCCGGATTGACCAGGGCCGCCGTCACCAGCAGCAACGCCGCCGAGGCGCCGGCGGTGACGACCACGCGCGCGGGGTCGATCTGCACGCCGTAGGTCGTGTCGTAGTAGCGGGCGATCGCCTGCCTCAGCGCCGGCAGGCCCAGCGCCGACGTGTACGGCATGGCGGTGCCGCGCAGCGCTTCCTGCATCGCGTTCACGACCGGAAGCGGCGCGCCGAAATCGGGTTCGCCCAGGCTCAGTTTGATGACGCGATGGCCCTGCGCTTCCAGCGCCGCCGCGCGGCTGCCGAACTCCATGGCGAAAAATGGCGCGACGGCGCGTGCCCTGTCAGAAAATTTCATGTTCATGTTTTAGCGTTTTCCTTGTTGTGTACGCCGGGCATGGCGAGCGCGGGGTTCGTCCCGGCGCCTTGCCGCAGGGTCCATGGCCGGTATTTTAACGCGGGCGAAGCCGTCGGCGGCCTGGCTTTTCCTGGAATGTTCAGGCTGTCGCGCGCAAGTCACCGTGACGTAATATTTTCTTAATATTATCCTGCCTGCAAGCGAAGCGGCCGCCTCGTTCCCGATACTCCATCCCTGCCATGAAAGAAGAACCCATGTTGTCCCCGACCCCGACACGCCCCTCGCGCAGCCACGGCGCCCGCTTTGTGCTCGCCGCGCTGATGTGCGCCACGCTCGCCGCCTGCGGCGACAGCGCCGAGCCGCCGCCGCCAGAAAAGCCGGCCGACACCTCCGATCCGGCGCGCAACTGTAGCGTCAAATCGCCCAACAACCGCTGCGCGCCCTGACTCCGCCACGCTCCCGTGCGCGACCATCCATCGCCAAGAAGAAAAATTATCCATGACCAATGACAATAGACGCGCCTTCCTGCGCAAAGCCGCCGGCGCCGGCGCCGCGGCCGCCACGCTTTCGCTGTTTCCGCCGGCCATACGCCGGGCTCTCGCCGTGCCGGCCAGCAACCGCACCGGCACCATCAAGGATGTCGAGCACGTCGTCATCCTGATGCAAGAGAACCGTTCCTTCGACCATTATTTCGGCACCTTGAAGGGCGTGCGCGGCTTCGCCGACCGCTTCCCCATCCCGCTGCCGGAGTCCGCCGCCATCGGCAAGCACAACGTCTGGTATCAGCTCAACGACAGCAACGCCGCGTTGCCGCGCGTAATCGCGCCGTTCCGCCTGAACACACAGCAATCCTTCGACTATATGCGCGTGTCGGGTACGCCGCACTCCTGGCCGAACGCCCAGGACGCGTGGAGCAACGGCATGCTCGACAGATGGCCTACCTATAAGCAAAACCATTCGATGGGGTATTTCACGGAAGCCGATATTCCCTTCCAATTCGCGCTGGCGAACGCGTTCACGATCTGCGACGCCTACTATTGCTCCTTCCAGGGCGGCACCAATGCGAACCGGGTGTACGCGTGGACCGGCGCCAACGATCCCTTGCAGCAAGGGCACGGCCCGGTGATCGGCAATAGTTACGACAACCTCGACCACGATCCGACCGGAGGCTACGCCTGGACCACCTACCCGGAGCGCCTGCAGGCGGCCGGCGTCACTTGGCAGGTGTACCAGAACATGGACGACAACTTCACCGACAATCCGCTGGCCGGCTTCCGCAGCTTCCGCGAATCCTACGCCGGCGGGCGCAGCGCCGATCCGCAACTGCGCGAGCGCGGCCTGAGCACGCGCGACATCGACATGCTGAAGCAGGACGTGCAAAACAATAAGTTGCCGCAGGTTTCCTTTATCGTGGCGACGGCCGAGGGTTCCGAGCATCCCGGGCCGTCCAGCCCGGCCCAGGGCGCCGACTACACCGCCAGGGTGCTGGACGCGCTCACCGCGAATCCGGAGGTCTGGAGCAAGACCGTGCTGCTGCTGATGTTCGATGAAAACGACGGCTTCTTCGACCACGTGCCGCCGCCCGCCGCGCCCTCGTACGTGCGCTGGAATGCCGACCCGGCCCAGGCGACGCTGGCGGGCGCGTCCACCGTCAGCACCGCCGGCGAATACCACAATTTTGCCAGCGCCGAGTCGGGCGAGTCGGCCGCGCTGATGCACCGGCCCTACGGCCTGGGGCCGCGCGTGCCGATGTATGTGATCTCGCCGTGGAGCAAGGGCGGTTGGGTCAATTCCCAGGTGTTCGACCACACCTCGGTGATCCGCTTCCTGGAGCAGCGTTTCGGCGTGATGGAGCCGAACATTACGCCGTGGCGGCGCGCCGTCTGCGGCGATTTGAGCAGCGTCTTCAACTTCAGCGATCCCGACGGCGCCGCTTTCGCCGCCGCCTTGCCCGACACCAAGGCGCTGGCCCAGCGCGCCAAGCTACTGAGTTCGACGCGCACGCCGATCACGCCGGCCTTGCCGGAGCTGCCCAGCCAGGCCAGCGGCACCCGGCCGTCGCGGGCCTTGCCCTACGAGTTGCACGCCAGCGCGCGCGTCCACGCCGACACGGTGCAGGTTGAACTGTTGTTCGCCAACACCGGGACGGCGGCGGCGGTGTTCCATGTCTATGACAAGATGAATTTGAAACAGGTGCCGCGCCGCTACACGGTGGAGGCGAACAAGGATTTGAAGGGCGCCTGGGCGCTGGGAGATCAACTCGGCGCTTACGATCTGTGGGTGCTCGGTCCGAACGGCTTCCACCGCCAGTTCAGCGGCAACGCCAACGCGTCGCGCACGGGGCCGAATCCCGAGATCCAGGTATGCTACGACGTCGTTAATGGCAGCGTGACGGTGAAATTGCACAACACCGGCGCCGCCGCGGCCACCTTCTCGGTGGGCGCCAAGGCGTATTTCGATCCGGCGCCGTGGATTGTCAGCGTGGCCCCGAACGGGACGGCGGAGCAGACCTGGCCCTTGTGTGACTGCGGCAACTGGTATGACTTCCTTGTGCAGGTGAAGGAGTTGCCGGCTTATGCGCGGCGCTTCGCCGGCCGTGTCGAGACCGGTAAGGACGGGATCAGCGATCCCGCGATGGGGGGCTTGGCCGTTAGCTGAAGCGCCGGGCCGCCGCCGACGCCGGTCGGCTTACGCGCCGCGCGCTAACCCGACCAACGAAAATCGTTCAGGCGAGTAGCTTTAGTCCGGGCGGCAGCGCTTCGCCCAACATGCGCCGCTCGCTGGCCTGGTCCAGTTGTACCACTTCGCGCACCATCGCGGTCCAGCCCGGCGGCGCGTTGACGGCGGCCAGGCGGCGGAGGACGGTGTCGCGCAACGCTTGCGGGATGTCGCGCGTGCGGTCGCCCGTCATGCGCGCCATGTGGGCGGCGGCGAAGCCGGCCGGCTCGACGCGTTTCCAATCCAGCGCCAGCACGGCGTCCAGCCATTCCGCCACGACCTCGACCGGCACCACGTCGTGCGCGCTGCCGTAAAACGGCTGGCGCGCGCCGATCCTTCCCAGCGCCCACAGCCGGCGGGCGTCGATGCCCTCGGCATCGGCACCTTGCGCCGCGTCGGCGCCGCCCAGGCGGCCCAGCAGCCAGGCGCCGATTTCGCTTTTGTAGCTTCCCGGAATGCGTTCGAGCGAGGCGCCCAGGCGCATCATGTCGTCGTCGCCGCCTTTGACCAGCGTGACCGGACGCTGGCGTTGCTCCTCGGGGTCGGCTTGCAGGTTGAAGGCGAAGTCGTCGAGCAGGCGCAATTGTTGCGTGGCGTCCAGGCCGCCGCCGACGCGGCGCCACAGCGTCCACCATTCGGCGCAGACCTGGCTGTCCTTGTGGTGTTGCACGCCGGCGTCGAACAGCGTCCATAGTTGCTCGATTCGCCATTCGTCGAGCGGGCAGCCGAACCCCGGGCGCAGGCAGTAGCCGGCCAGGTTCAGCCAGGTCCGCTCGTGCTCGGCGGAACGGCGCCGGCCGCGCGCGCGTTGCAGCAGCGCGTCGAAGAGTTTGCGCAGCAGCGGCGTGTGCCAGTTTTCGCGCCCGCCGAGCAGCTTTTCCAAGTGCAGGCGCAATTGCTTGACTTCCTTCGCCGCCACTTGTTGCGATTTGCCGCCGAAGATGCGTTCGATGGCGGCCAAGGCTTCGGCCAGGCGCGGCGGCATGCTGGCGTCGTGTTCGGCGGCGTCGGCGCCGTCGCCGGCCTGGTCCTGGCCGCGCAGCTGGAATTCCAGCAGCCAGCGCTGGGCCGGGGCGGCGTCGCCGTCGGCCGCTACGCAATGCACTTCCAGCGTGCCCACTTCGGTCAGCGCGGTGGCCAGTTGCACCGGTATTTCATGTTTCTCGTCGCGCTTTTCGACCTGCTTGTCTTTCGATGCGCGCGCCCGCAGCACGGTGGCGATCGGCGGCAGGCGCACGTAGTCGCCCTGGTTCAGGTCGACCAGTTCGCCCAGTTGCGGCGGCGTGCCGGCCTCGGCAATGGAGGAGGCGAGGTGGAAGCGCACCGGCCGTCCCAGGCGTAGCGCGAAGATGCGCTCCGTTAGGCGGATTTCCCGGCCCTGGGCGCTGCCGCGCGGCAGGATGCAGATGGCGCGCTGGACCCGCGCGGCGGCCGGCTGGCCGGGCCCCGGCTCTTGTGCCTTTTCTTGGTCCAGCACCAGGAAGTAGCTGCGCGGCGAGCCGCCGCCGATGGTCGGCGCCCGGCCCAGCCGGCCCAGCGCGTAGGCGACGCCGCCGCGCGCCACGGCGACGTCGGGGTTGTCGTTGTGTAGCAGGCGCAGCGGCGCGCCGCGCCAGTTGGCCAGGGTCGCTTGCAGGCGCCGCGCCAGCGCGTCGGCGCGGAACACGCCGCCGTTCAGCAGCAACGTGTCGGGAATGGCCGGCGCGGCGGCGTCGTCCAGGCCCAAGGCCTGGCGCGCCGCCGCCGCGTGCTGCCGCAAGAAGCTGGCCAGATGCCGGGTAATGGCGGCGTCGCTGGCGTAGGGCAGGCCGAATTCGACGATGCCGCCGCGGCCGCGCTTGGCCGTTTCGTCGGCGCCGACCAGCGGGAAGAAGCCGTCGACGACCAGCCGTTCGACTTCGTCGCGCGTCAGTTCGACCGAGCGGCTGCCGCCGATCAGGCGCGCGCCGGCGCCGAGCAGGGTCACGCTGGCGCGTTCGGGCGCGTCGGCGGCGAGCAGTTGTTCCTTGGCGGCGCGGCAACGTTCCATCAGCTGCGACAGGCGCGCCGCCGACAGCCGCGCGGCCGGTTCGGACCCCGCTCCAGCCGTGGCCAGGCGGGCCTCGACCAGGTGCGCCAGCGCCAGGTCCATATTGTCGCCGCCCAGTATCAGGTGGTTGCCGACGCCGATGCGGGTGATCCGCGGTTCGCCGTCGGCCACTTCCACCTTGATGAGGCTGAAATCGGTGGTGCCGCCGCCGACGTCGCAGACCAGAATCAGGCGCGTTTGCGCCAGCTCCTGGTTCAGCGCGGCGCGATGGCGGTATAGCCAGTCATAGAAAGCGGCCTGCGGTTCCTCGAGAAAACGCACGCCGGGCAGGCCGGCCTGGCGCGCCGCCGCCATCGTCAGCGCGCGGGCGCCGTCGTCGAAGGAGGCCGGAATGGTCAGCACGACTTGCTGGTCTTCAAGGGGCTGTTGCGGAAAGCGCCAGTTCCACGCGGCGCGCACGTAGGCCAGGTAGCTGGCGCTGGCCGCCACCGGCGAGACCTTGGCGACCTCGCCCTCGGCGCCCCACGGCAGGATGGACGCGAGGCGGTCGACGTGCGGGTGCGACAACCAGCTTTTGGCGCTGGCGACCAGCCGCCCGGGAACTTGCGCGCCCAGTTGCCGCGCCAGCGTGCCGACGACGACTTGGTCGATGCCCGCCACGTCGGCCTGCGGCCACGGCAATTGTAGTTCGCCGGGCGCCAGTTCGCCGGGGGCCGGATGGTAGCGCAGCGACGGTAGCAGCGCGCGCGCGCCGACCTCGCCGGGCGCCAGCAGTTGTTCGATGTCGAACAGCTGGATCGCGTCCTTGCCCGGTGTGGCGCCTATTGTCGAGTAGGCAACGACCGTGTTGGTCGTGCCCAGGTCGATACTGACGACGTATTGCTTCATTGCCCGCCGGACTGGCCGCGCACGTCGAACTCGACTTTCCAGCGCTGGCCGTCGGCGTCGGACACGGCCATTAACTCCAGCGTGCCCGAATCGGTGACCTTGGCGTGCAGTTTCACCTGCACCACGTCGCCGGCCTGGCGGCCGTCGGCGGACAGGGTGGCGTGGATTTCGTTGAGTTCCTGCAATTCGTCGGCTTGCCAGAAGTCCAGCATGGTGCCGATCTGGTCATGCCGGCGCACCGACGAGCCGAAGAAGCGGAAATGCACCGGCGCGCCGACCACCAGGCCGAATTGTTGCGTCGGCAATTCCGCCTCGGTGCCTTCCTCCATGCCGAACGGGGCCACGCACAGCGCCTGGATCGGCGGTTCCATGCCGGGAATGGCCGGCATCGCCGATTCCACCGCGACATAATAGGAGCGCGCGGTGCCGCCGCGGATGCGCACGCCGTGGCCGCGCCGCACATAGCTGTAATAGGCCGCGCCGCGCGCCACCGCCAGGTCGAGGTCGGCGCCGCTGAGCATGCGCGCCGGTTCCGCGCCCTCCAGGTAAAGCCAGTCGTTGACGGTACTGAGGATGCGTTCGACCAAAATGTCGGATTTGAACACGCCGCCGTTGAACAGCACGGCGGTCGGGTGCAGGAAGCTGGCGTCGGCCTTCAGCGCGCCGTTGAAACCTTGCAGTTCGCTGGTGGCTTCGACCTGGCGGCCGAGGAAGGCGGCCAGGTGGCGGGTGATGGCGGCGTCCTGCGCGTACGGCAGGCCGAGCTGGGTCAGGCCGGAGCGGGCGCGCACGGCCGGACGGGCCGACGCCTCCACTTTCGGGAAGAAGCCTTCCAGGATGAAATTGGTGACTTCGGCGCGCGTCAGTTCGGTGCGGATCGAGCCGCCGATCAGTTTCGAGCCGCGGCTCGGCACGACGATCGGCAGCGACTCGATGCTGGCGTCGGCCAGCAGAGTTTCCTTGGCGCTGCGGCAGCCGTAGGTCAGCGCGCGCATTTGCCACGGGTCGAGCTGGGTGCCGGCGGCGGCGACCTTGCGCGCCACCAGGTGGGCCAGCGCCAAGTCCATATTGTCGCCGCCGAGCAATATGTGCTCGCCCACCGCGACCCGGTGCGGTTCCAGGTTGCCGTCGCGTTCGAGGATGGCGATCAGCGAGAAATCGCTGGTGCCGCCGCCGACGTCGACCACCAGGATGATGTCGCCCGGCTTGACTTCCTTGCGCCAGTTGCCGGCGCTGCTTTGAATCCAGCTGTACAGCGCCGCCTGCGGTTCTTCCAGCAGCGTCAGCGAGGCGTAGCCGGCCGTGGTGGCCGCCTCGGCCGTCAATTCGCGCGCGGCCGGGTCGAACGAGGCCGGGATCGTCACGGTGATTTCCTGCTCGGCGAACGGCGCCTCGGGATGGGCGGCGTCCCAGGCCTGGCGCAGGTGCTCCAGGTAGCGGGTCGAGGCGGTGATCGGCGACACCCGTTCCACCTCGGCCGGGGCGTCGTTGGGCAGGATCGCGGCGCGGCGGTCGACGCCGGGGTGGCACAACCAGCTTTTGGCGCTCGACACCAGGCGGATCGGCGTGGTGGCGCCGCGGCTGCGGGCCATTTCGCCGACCACGTAGTCGGTGTTGCTTTGCTGTTCGCGCCAAGGCAGGCCCAGCTCGCCGGGCGCCATTTCCTCGGCGTGCGGCAGGTACAGGAAGGACGGCAGCAGCGGCAATTCCTCCACCGTGCCGGGCGCCGTCAGTTGCGGCACGGCCAGTACGCCGTGCACCGATTTTTCGCCGTCGCTGGCGCCCAGGTCGACATACGACAGCGCGCTGTGGGTGGTGCCAAGGTCGATGCCGATGGCGAAACGCGGCTCGCTCATAACTCCACCTCCGCCGGTGCCAGCACACTGGCGTCATGGCTGTCGGTCAATTTCGGCAGGCGCACGCTGGCGGCGCGCCAGCCGCGATGGCTGAGGCTGCCGCGGAAGGGCGCGCTGCCGACCACGTTGCCGGTCAGGCGCACGGCGCCGGCGTCGAAGCCGTTCTCCAGCACGATACGGCTGCCTTCGGCTTCCGTGCGCACCGGCTCGATGGTGAAATGTTCGCGCAGCACCTTGCTGCAACCCTCGTGGACCACGCGGGCGGCGGCGCCGATGTCGGCGTCCGAATAGGCCGTCAGGTTTTCCTGGGTGAAGTCGATCAGGCGCGCTTCGCGTTGCAGCAGGGCCAGCAGTTGCAGGGCGGCGTCGGGACTCGCTTCCTTCAGCGGGCGTACCGGCGCGGGCGCGGCTTGGGCCGGTTCGGGCGCGCGGGTCGGCGCGGTCGCGACCGGCGCGGCGGCGACGGCGGGTTCGGACAGGGCGCGCACGCGCGCCGCGTAGGCCGGGTCGGACAGGGTGCTGAAGAAGGCGCCGAAGGCGAGCGGAATTCTGCTCCAGAACGACGGCGGTTGCGGTTGTGAGGTCGAATTGGTCATTCAATGCCCGTGAATTAGGAACAGCTCAGATTAATAAGTCGGGCCTGCGCCTGGCCATGGCGAGGCGGACCCGAGGTAGATGATGCAATGCGGCAGCGCCGCGCGCCCGGCCATCCGGCCGTCCGGCCCGTGGCGGCGGGCGGCGGGACGGCGGAAAAACGGATCGCCAGCTGCAAGGCTCGCATGATACCAGTTGCCGGGCCGGTGCCAAATAGCAAACATGAGCCACGCCGGGCCGGCATGTTGCAACGCGTCATAGTGTTCTCCAGTTTCCGCCGGATTGCTTGGAATAATGCGGCTTCCTTGTTCCATGTCTACAACGGCGACGCTCGGGCGTGGTCGATTGAAAGGTACGCTAGCGTACAGATCAAGTGGCCGCGAGCAACTATCCTGGCTACTCACACCCCTCTTCGCGGCTAAGGAAACAATGTTAAAGCGTACTCTTCTGGCAGTTATTAGCGTCTGCGCCGCCAGCGCGGCATTTGCGCAGGCGGCCCCCGCCGCCGGCGCCTGGTCGGTCGAGGCGGTCAACGCCGCCGACGCCGCGCCCACGGTGGGCGCCAACGCCAAGGGCGCGGCGGTGCTGCGCGCGCAAATCCTGCTCGACCGCGCGCGATTCTCGTCCGGCGAACTGGACGGCGCATACGGATCGAACCTGCGCCTGGCCATCGCCGGCTACCAGAAAAAGCAGGGCATCAACGTCAGCGGAACGGTGGACGCCGCCACGTGGACGGCGCTGAACGCCGACGCGGCCGCGGTGTTGATCACCTACACGTTGCAGGAGAGCGACGTTGCCGGTCCGTTTGCCGCGGTGCCGGTGAATATGGCGGAGCAGGCGAAACTGACCGCGCTCGGCTATGCCAGTGCCGAGGAGGCGTTGGCCGAGAAATTCCACGCCAGCCCGGCGCTGCTGAAACGGCTCAATCCGGGCCGCGATTTTAGCCGCGCCGGCGAACAGATTGTCGTACCGAACGTGCTCGACATCGCGCCCTTGTCGCAGGCGAAGAAAATCGTGGTCGACCGCTCCGACGGCACCCTGACGCTGCTCGACGCGGAGGGCGTGGTGCTGGCGCAATATCCGGCCACCACCGGCAGTTCGCGCGACCCTTTGCCGGTCGGCGAATGGAAGGTTGACAGCGTGCTCATGAATCCGGTCTTCCATTACAACCCGAAACTGTTCTGGGACGCCAAGGCGGACGAGAAGGCGGCGAAGATCGCGCCGGGACCGAACAATCCGGTCGGCGTGGCGTGGATCGACTTGTCCAAGCCGCACTACGGCATCCACGGCACGCCGTCGCCGTCGACGATAGGCAAGACCCAGTCGCACGGTTGCATCCGTTTGACGAACTGGGACGTGACGGCCGTGGCCAAGGCGGTGTCGGCCGGCGCGCAAGTGTTGTTGCAGGAATAACCAGGAGAATATGATGCGAAAAGGGATCTTTATCTTGCTGGCGCTCGCGCTGGGGGCCGGCGCCATGTTTTTCTTCCTTGCCTTAAAGCCGCACTCGGTTGCGCCGCCGGTCGCGCCGGCGCCGTTGGCCGTCGCGGTGCAGCCGCCGCTGGCGACGACGGCGCAGCAGCCGCTGGCCACCCCGGCGGCGGCGCCGCAGGTCGGCGCGGTGCCGCAGATTGCCGACCCGTCGGCGCCGCCCGCCGCCTCCACAACGGCCAGCACCGCTTCCGCCGCCGTCTTGCAGATGCCGGTGGAGGGCGTCACGTTTGCCCAACTGAGCGATACCTTTAACCAGCCGCGCCCCGGCGAACGCCGCCATGAAGCGCTCGACATCATGGCCCCGAAGGGCGCCAAGGTGCTGGCGGCGGCGGACGGCAAGGTGGCCAAGCTGTTTATCAGCAAGCCGGGCGGAGTGACCTTGTACCAGTTCGACGCCAGCGAAAAGTTCGCCTATTACTACGCCCACCTGGACCGCTACGCGCCCGGCGTCGTCGAGGGCAAGGTCTTGAAGCGCGGCGAGCTGCTTGGCTACGTCGGCACCACCGGCAACGCCGATCCCGCCGCGCCCCATCTGCATTTCGCCGTCTTTGAATTGGAGCCGGCCAAAGAGTGGTGGAAGGGCGCGCCGCAAAATCCCTACCCGCTGCTGCAACCGGTGTTGTAAGACAGGCAAGCTTGACGACTGTTGTTGTTGCTATATGGGTTAATATGCATATGTTGATAAAAACAATATTTCCCGCTAAATAATTCAAGCAACAACTCCACATCCACCAGGCCACGATTTCGAGCGCGTTCTCGACATGCGTGGCCTGCGTCTTCTTATGAGAACAAAGAAATGAAAGTGATTTTTCCGGTTTTGATAGGCACGCTGCTGCTGGCGGGCTGCGGCGCGAAAAGGGACGCGGGCGGTCCGGGCGGCGCGGCGGTCAGCGTGGGCGACAAGGGCAAGGGCAGCGCCTACCTGGCGTACGCCCATTCCGCCTCGGTCGATACGGCCGAGGACGGCGTGCGGCCCTTGTATGATAAGTTGGTCGCCGCCTGTAAAGCGGAGCCCGCCGACGGCTGCGTGCTGCTCGATTCCGAGCTCAGCAGTGGGCGCGACGTTAGCGCCCGCGTCAGCTTTCGCGCCGCCCCGGCCGGCGTGCGCCGCCTGCTCGCCCTGGCGTCGGCCGGCGGCGAACTGGTCAGCCAGTCCACCGAGGTGGAAGACTTGGCCGGTCCTATCGTCGACAGCAACAAGCGGCTCGACATGCTCAAGCAATACCAGAAGAAACTGCAGGAGCTGGAGCGCCGCGCCGAGCGCGACGTCGACGCGCTGATCAAGGTGTCGCGCGAACTGGCCACCATCCAGTCCGAGCTGGAGCAGGCCAGCGGCGACAACGCGCGCCTGATGGAGCGGGTCAACAAGGACGTGTTGAAGGTGTCGATCGGCACGCGCATGAACCGTTCGTTCTGGACGCCGGTGCGCCGCGCGATGGGTGATTTTTCCGGCAACCTGTCGAGCGGCATGGCCGGCGCGATCACCGGAATGGCGTATATGTTGCCGTGGATTCTGGCCTTCCTGCTGCTGTTCCCGCTCGGGCGCAAGGCTTGGCGCAAAATCCGCTCCTAAGTTGAATGCCTTTATTGTTGGCCTGGAACAGCGCGTCTTGCGTCGGCCAACATTGTCGGATTACGCCCGATGGGCTAATCCGACCTACGATGTATGCTCGCGGGCGATTCAAAGCGGCGGGCCGCACCGTTTTAATACGTCCGCCTTGCGCTGCGCGCAAAGCTCACCAAGCTGCGGCGCGCCCGCACCAGAAACGATAGCCCGCCTGGCCCTGGAATCGAAAAAACGCACTGAAAAAGGTGGCACGCATCCTGCTATAGATGCTGTGTCGGTCTTTTTTACAAACTTTTCGATTTCAACCACCCAGGAGCAACCATGTCACGACGTATTCTTCTGAAGGCGGGCGCGGCGGCCGCTTTGGCTCTAGCGACTTCGTCCTTTATGCACGCGGCGATTGCCGCCGATACCATCAAGATCGGTATTTTGCATTCGCTGTCGGGCACGATGGCCATTTCCGAAACCTCGCTGAAGGACGTCGCCTTGATGACGATCGACGAGATCAACGCCAGCGGCGGCGTGATGGGCAAAAAACTGGAAGCGGTCATCGTGGACCCGGCGTCGAACTGGCCGCTGTTCGCCGAGAAGGCGCGCCAACTGGTCTCGCAGGACAAGGTTGCCGTCGTCTTCGGCTGCTGGACGTCGGTGTCGCGCAAATCCGCCTTGCCGGTGTTCAAGGAACTCAACAGCCTGTTGTTCTATCCGGTGCAATACGAGGGCGAGGAATTGGAAAAAAATGTGTTCTACACTGGCGCCGCGCCGAACCAGCAGGCGATTCCGGCGGTCGAGTATCTGATGAGCAAGGACGGCGGCGGCGCCAAGCGTTTCGTGCTGCTCGGCACCGACTACGTCTATCCGCGCACCACCAACAAGATCCTGCGCGCCTTCCTGAAAAGCAAGGGCGTCAAGGACTCGGACATCGACGAGGTGTATACCCCGTTCGGGCATGCCGACTATCAAACCATCGTCGCCAATATCAAGAAGTTTTCGGCCGGCGGCAAGACCGCGGTAATCTCGACGATCAACGGCGATTCCAATGTGCCTTTTTATAAGGAACTGGGCAACGCCGGCCTGAAGGCGACCGACGTGCCGGTGGTGGCGTTCTCGGTGGGCGAGGAGGAGTTGCGCGGCGTCGACACCAAGCCTTTGCTGGGCCATCTGGCGGCGTGGAACTATTTTGAGTCCGTCAAGAATCCGGTCAACAGCGCGTTCATCAAGCAATGGAAGGCGTACGCGCTCGCCAAGAAGTTGCCCAACGCGGCGTCGGCGGTGACCAACGATCCGATGGAGGCCACCTATGTCGGTATACATATGTGGAAGCAGGCCGTGGAAAAGGCCAAGTCGATCGATACCGACAAGGTGATCGCGGCGATGGGCGGGCAGACCTTCAAGGCGCCGTCCGGTTTCACCCTGACCATGGACCCGAGCAACCACCATTTGCACAAGCCGGTGATGATCGGCGAAATCAAGGGTGACGGCCAGTTCAACGTGGTATGGAAAACCAAGGCGCCGATCCGCGCGCAGCCGTGGAGCCCGTTTATCGCGGGTAACGAGGCCAAGCAGAAGTTGTGATGTCGCGCCGCTAGGGCGCCGGGAACCTTGCGTGTCGTAGGTCGGATTAGCGGAACGCGTAATCCGACGCCGAGCCGCTGCCGACGCCAGTCGGGTTACGCGCTGTGCGCTAACCCGACCTACAAATCTGCCTGGCCCGGTTTTCGGCCTTCCACCTTCACAACAAACGAAACGAATGATGTCGATAAAAAAACTGCTGTTGCTCGGCTGCCTGTGCCTGCACGCGCTCGCGGCGCAGGCCGCCATCGACGCGGCCGTGCTGGCGCCGCTGGCCGGCGACGATGCCGACGCCCGCATCGCCGCGGTGGCGCGCATCGCCGCGCTGGCCAACGAGGACGCCGCCAGGGTCTTGCTGGCACTGAAGAATGACGCCTTGTACGCCGTGCCCGACGGCAAGGTCGTGATCGTCGACGGCGGGCGGGCCTTCGATCCCGCCACCGGCGTCAGCGCTCCGTTGCCGGAGGGCGCAGACGGCATCGTCGTCAACAACCGTTTGCGCGGCGCCGTCGAGGGCGCGCTGTCGGGATTGAAACTGTTCGCGCCGGAGCCCGCGCTGCGCCTGGCCGCGGCGCTGGAGTTGCAAAAGACGTTAGAGCCGGTCCAGGTGCCGCTGGTCCAGAAGGCGCTGGAGAAAGAATCCGACGCCACCATCAAGACCATCCTGCAACTACTGATCGCCAGCGCCAATTTGCAGGCGCCCGAGCCGGCGCTGCGCCAAGCCGCCGTGCGCGCCCTGGCCGACAGCAGCGACGCCAAGCTTTTGCCGCAGTTGCAAAGAATGCTGGAAAAAAATCCCGACGGCGGCAACGTCGAGCCGGACGAGGCGGTGCGCATCGCCGTCGTCGCCACGCTCGGCGAGATCCGCGGCCGGGTCCGGCGTACCGAATTCATCGGCAACCTGTTCTATGGTATTTCGCTCGGCAGCGTGCTGCTGCTGGCGGCGCTGGGGCTGGCCATCACCTTCGGCCTGATGGGCATTATCAACATGGCGCACGGCGAATTGCTGATGATAGGCGCCTACACCACCTATGTCTGCCAATTGTTGTTCCGCAAATTCCTGCCCGGGGCGGTCGACGCCTATCTGCTCGTGGCACTGCCGGCCGCCTTCCTGGTCGCCGGCGCGGTCGGCGTGGCGCTGGAGCGCACGGTCATCCGCTGGCTCTACGGCCGCCCTCTCGAAACGCTGTTGGCGACCTGGGGCATCAGCCTGATGCTGATGCAACTGGTGCGCACGGTGTTCGGCGCGCAAAACGTCGAGGTCGCCAATCCGTCGTGGATGTCCGGCGGCGTCACCGTGCTGGGCTCGCTGGTGCTGTCGTACAACCGCATCGTCATCATTTTCTTCGCGCTGTTCGTCGTCGTCGCGGTCTGGCTGATCCTCAACAAGACCCGGCTCGGCCTGTTCGTGCGCGCCGTCACGCAAAACCGCCGCATGGCCGCTTGCGTCGGCGTGTCCACCGGCAAGATCGATATGATGACCTTCGGCCTCGGCTCCGGCATCGCCGGGCTGGGCGGGGTGGCGCTGTCGCAGCTGGGCAACGTCGGCCCGGACCTGGGGCAAAGCTATATCGTCGACTCCTTCATGGTGGTGGTGCTGGGCGGCGTCGGCCAATTGGCCGGCACCGTCATCGCCGCGCTCGGCCTGGGCGAGGTCAACAAATTCCTCGAACCGCTGGCCGGCGCCGTGATGGCCAAAATCGTCATTCTTGTATTCATCATCATTTTCATCCAGCGCCGTCCGCAAGGGCTGTTCGCGATGAAGGGACGGAGCGTCGACTAATGAGCAATTCCTCCCTGGCGTCATCGCTGTTTTCCCGCCCGGCCTGGTGCGCCATCGTCGCCTGCGCCATGCTGGCGGCTTTGCTGCCGCTGCTGAACCTGGCCTTTCCAGACGGCCACGCGCTGCACGTGTCGAGCTACACCGTGGCGCTGGTCGGCAAGTTCATGTGTTACGCGCTGGCGGCGCTGGCGCTCGACCTGGTGTGGGGCTACACCGGCATCCTCTCGCTCGGCCACGGCGTGTTTTTCGCGCTGGGCGCCTACGCCCACGGCATGTATCTGATGCGCTCGATCGGCCGCGACGGCGTGTATCAAAGCCATCTGCCCGACTTCATGGTTTTTCTCGACTGGAAAGCCTACCCCTGGTATTGGGCCATGACGGACAATTTCTGGTACTGCATGGCGCTGGTGGTGCTGGTGCCGGGCGCGCTGGCCTTCGTCTTCGGCTATTTCGCGTTCCGCTCGCGCATCAAGGGCGTGTATTTCTCCATCATCACGCAGGCCATGACGTACGCTTTCATGCTGCTGTTTTTCCGCAACGACACCGGCTTTGGCGGCAACAACGGCTTTACCGACTTCAAGCGCATTCTCGGCCACAGCGTCACGGCGCCGGCCACCAAGGCCGTGCTGTATTTGCTGACGCTGGCCTTCCTGCTTGGCGCGCTGGTGTTGTGCCGCGCCATCGTCAAGTCCAAGCTGGGCCGGGTGCTGCAGGCGGTGCGCGACGCGGAGTCGCGCCTGATGTTCATCGGCTACAACCCGCTGTGGTTCAAGCTGTTCGTCTGGACCCTGTCGGCGGTGCTGTGCGGCGTCGCCGGCGCGCTGTACGTGCCGCAGGTGGGCATCATCAACCCGTCCGAGATGTCGCCGGGAAATTCGATTGAGATGGTGATCTGGGCCGCCGTCGGCGGGCGCGGCACGCTGGTCGGGCCTGTCGTCGGCGCTTTCGCGGTAAACGGTTTGAAAAGCTGGTTCACGGCGGCGCTGCCGGACTTGTGGTTGTTCGCGCTGGGACTGCTCTTCATCCTGGTGACGCTGTTTATGCAGAAGGGCATCGTCGGCTTGTTGCAAAAAATTACATTCAAGCGTGGCGGCGGCGCCGTGGAAGGGGAGACGGTATGAACGCAGTCGCGGCGCCAATGCGCGGAGAGAGCGGCGGGCAGGGCGTTTCCTACGGCCGCGTAAAGGGCGAGGGCGTCGACACCCGCCACGGCGCGATCCTGTATCTGGAGGATATCACCGTGTCCTTCGACGGCTTCAAGGCGCTCAACAAGCTCAGCCTGGATATCTCGGTGGGCGAGTTGCGTTGCATTATCGGCCCCAACGGCGCCGGCAAGACCACGATGATGGACGTGATTACCGGCAAGACGCGGCCCAGTTCCGGCACCGCCTGGTTCGGCCAGACCATGGACTTGTCGCGCATGACCGAATACGACATCGCCCGCGCCGGCGTCGGCCGCAAGTTCCAGCGCCCGACGGTGTTCGAGCAGCACAGCGTGTTCGAAAACCTGGAACTGGCGATGAAGATGGACAAGCGGGTGCGCCCGACCCTGTTTGCGCGGCTGTCGTCCGAGCAAAAGGGCAAGATCGACGAGATCCTGGCGCTGATCCGCCTGCGCGGCCAGGAACACCGGCCGGCCGGTTTGTTGTCGCACGGCCAGAAGCAGTGGCTGGAGATCGGCATGCTGCTGATGCAGGAGCCGCAGCTGATCCTGCTCGACGAGCCGGTGGCCGGCATGTCCGACGCCGAGACGGCGCGCACCGCCGAGCTGCTCAACGAGTTGCGCGGCAAGCATTCGATCATGGTTGTCGAGCACGACATGGGCTTCGTCGCCGAGATCGCGCAGCAGGGCGTCGTGAGCGTGTTGCACGAGGGCGCGGTGCTGGCGCAGGGGCGCATGGACCAGGTCCAGGCCGACGAGCGGGTCATTGAAGTGTATCTGGGGCGCTAAGATGCTACAAGTGGAACAATTAAGCCAGTATTACGGTTCCTCGCACACCTTGCGCGGCGTGTCGCTGTCGCTCGACAAGGGCGAGTGCCTGACCTTGCTGGGCCGTAACGGCGTCGGCAAGACCACCTTGCTGAAATGCCTGATGGGCGTGCTGCCGGTGGCGCAGGGCAGGGTCGTCTTCAACGGCCGCGACATCACCCGGCTGGCGCCGCACGAACGGGCCAGGCTGGGCATCGCCTACGTGCCGCAGGGGCGCGAGATCTTCGCCCGCCTGACGGTCGAGGAGAATTTGCTGATGGGCATGGCGACGCGTTCCGGCCGCAACGCTGCCCGCATCGACGGCGAGGTGTACGAGCTGTTTCCGGTGTTGAAGGAGATGTTGCGGCGGCGCGGCGGCGACCTGTCCGGCGGCCAGCAGCAGCAACTGGCGATCGCCCGCGCGCTGCTGGCGCGGCCGCGGCTGATCATTCTCGACGAGCCGACCGAGGGCATCCAGCCGTCCATCATCAAGGACATCGAGCGGGTGATCCGGCTGCTGCGCCAGCGCGGCGACATCGCCGTGCTGTTGTGCGAGCAGTATTTCGATTTCGCCCGCGCGCTGGCCGACAAGTTCGTCGTGCTGTCGCGCGGCGAGGTGGTCGCCGGCGGCGCGCCGGAGCTGATGGACGGCGAGGACGTCAGGCGGCATTTGGCGGTGTAGCCGGGCGCCGCCCTCCGCTCAGGCGGGCGGCGCCACCAGCTTCGAGACGGCGCTCGAGGCGATCAACGCCAACAGCGCGTCGACGTCGACCGGCTTGACGAAGTAGTGGCCGAAGCCGGCCATGATGGCGCGCGCGCGGTCTTGCGGCTGGCCATAGCCGGACAGGGCGATGGCGAACGGGATGTGGGTGTCGGTGGAGGCGCGCAGTTCGCGGATCAGGTCGAAACCGTTCATGCCGGGCAGGCCGATGTCGCAGATCAGCACGTCGTAATCGCGCCCGCGCGCCATCGCCAGGCCGTTGGTGCCGTCGTAGGCGGTGCTGACGGTATGGCCCTCGAGTTGGAGGAAGTCCCTCAGGGTGGCGCTGGCGTCGGCGTTGTCCTCGACCAGCAGGATGCGGTAGCCGGCCGCCGCCACTTGGCGTTTGGGTGCCGGCGACGCCGCGTCCGGGGTGCGCGACAGCGGCAGCGTGGCCTTGCCGTCGCGGATGCGGGCCACGTCGAGCAGCTCGTCGAGCAGGCGCGACATATGTTCCACCTGGCGGCTGATGGTGTCCTGCAGGCTCGCCACCTGCGGCGGCGCGTCGGCGACGCGGCCGAGCAGGATGGCGGCCATGCTGATCGGCGCCAGCGGGTTGC
This sequence comes from Janthinobacterium sp. CG3, assembly GCF_000344615.1. Classification (GTDB taxonomy): domain Bacteria; phylum Pseudomonadota; class Gammaproteobacteria; order Burkholderiales; family Burkholderiaceae_D; genus Janthinobacterium. The sequence continues at coordinate 601,056 of NZ_KB467824.1, forward strand.
GCAGCTCGTGCGCCAGCGTCGACAGGAATTCGTTTTGCCGCTGGCTGCTCGCCTCGGCCTCGTCGCGCAGGGTCTGGGCGCTGAGCGCGGCCAGCGTCAGGTTCTGGTTGGCCTCGCGCAACTGCGCCACCTCGCGCCGCAGCGCCTGCCACTCGGCAGGCGTGCCGCCGGCCGGGGATGGCGCCGTCGCGGCGTCAACTGGGAGGTCGTGGTTGGACATTGGCGGCGCCGTCAGATGGGCGCTTTGAGCGCGGACGGGCGGCCCGACCGCCGACCCTGAAACTGCGGGGGCGCGTCAAGACTCAACTGCTGCCGATTGTCGTGGTGTTTATCCATGCATGGCCAATAAAATATATGCAACGTGCAAGGGCGAATTCCGTTTGCGTAACGTCAGGGTGTCGTCACCCTGTCCTTTGCGCCATTGTAGCCTATGTGAAATAAGACCTTCGTACAAATATTTTTAACCGGGTGCGCGCTGGCCGGACCTGGGTGTGCTAGCGCACAGTCCGCCAGCGGCAAATGCTGTCTACTCTAGCTGCGTTAGAAAATTCATGTCAACAATATCGTTTCCATCATGGCCGACCGGCCTGGTCCGGTTGCCCATCGTTTTTTCGCCGGCCGCTGGGGGTTTCGTTAGCGTTGGCGCCACCAGAAAGTATGCAATGAGCCGAGTATTGATCGTTACCGCCGACCCGGCCAGCGCCGGCGCCCTGAAGGACGTGCTGCGCGGCGACCGCCACGGCGGGTTCGACGCGGCCTGGGCGCGCGGCTTGGGCGAGGCCCTCGATTGCCTGCGCGGCGGCCGCTTCGACGCCATCCTGGCCGACTTGGCGCTGCCCGACGGCGCCGGCAAGGCCGGCGTCGAGGCGCTGGCCGCGGCCGCGCCGGACACGCCTATCCTGACGCTGGGCGAGGACCAGGCGCTGGCCGACCAGGCGATGCGCCGCGGCGCGCACGGGCACTTTTCCAAAGCCCACTTCCGCAGCGCGCTGCTGCCGCAGTCGCTGCGCCACGTCGTCGAGCGCGTCGCGCTGGCGTCGCGGCTGGCGCGCGCCGAGAACACCCTCAATTCGATGGGCGACGCCGTCGTCGGCGTGGACCTCGAGGGGCGGGTCGACTACCTGAACCCTGCGGCCGAGGCCGTCACCGGCTGGTCGCTGGCCCAGGCGCGCGGGCTGCAGGTCGGCGAGGTGATGCCGCTGGTGTGCGGCGCGATGCGCATGCCGCTGCCGCATCCGTTGGAACTGGCGCTGGGCGGCGACGCGCCGACCGTGCTGGCGCCGGGCGCGCTGCTGCTGCGCCGCGACGGCAGCGAGGCGGCCATCGCCGATTCGGCCACGCCGATCCACGACGCCGGCGAACGCCTGGTCGGCGCCGTGATGGTGTTTCGCGACATCAGCGCGACGCGCGCGATCGGCGTCAAGATGGCGCACCTGGCGCAGCACGATTTCCTGACCGACTTGCCGAACCGGGTCTTGCTGAACGACCGCATCGGCCAGGCCGTCGAGCAGGCGCAGCGCCGCGGCGGCGGCTTCGCCGTGTTGTATGTGGACCTGGACAATTTCAAACACGTCAACGACTCGCTCGGCCACGCCACCGGCGACCTGCTGCTGCAATCGGTGGCGCGGCGCCTGCGCGCCAGTGTGCGCGGCGCCGACACGGTCAGCCGCCAGGGCGGCGACGAGTTCGTGGTAGTGATGCCCGACATCGGCTGCGCCACCGACGCCGCCGTCAGTGCCGACAAGGTGCTGGCGGCGATGGCGGCGCCGCACGCGGTGGCTCGGCACGGACTGTACGTCAGCGCCAGCATCGGTATCAGCGTGTACCCGGACGACGGCCACGACGCCGATACCCTGCTCAGGAACGCCGACGCGGCGATGTACCGGGCCAAGGCGAGGGGCCGCAACAACCGGCAGTTTTTCAGCGGCGAGTCGAATCCGCCCTTGATCGAGCGCGAGCGCGTCGACGGCAACCGCCGCCGCGCCTAGCGCCGGGGTCGGCCGAGTCTACGCCGGCGCCGCGCCGCGCGGCAGGCGCACGGTGAAAACGGTGCCCTCGGCCTCGCTCGAGGTGGCGGCGATGCCGCCGCCGTGCGCCAGCGCGATTTCGCGCGCGACGAACAGGCCCAGCCCGAGGCTGGTGCGCGGGCGCGCGTCCTGTTCCTCGTCGGCCTCGAGCTGGATCAGTGGCTGGAAGATCGCCTGCAACGATGCCTGCGCGATGACGGCGCCGAAATTGGTGACCCGCAGCACCACCTGCTCACCCTCGCCGCGCACGTCGACCAGCACCGGGCGCCCCTTGGCGCCATATTGGGCGGCGTTGACGAACAGGTTGGTGCATAATTGGTGCAGGCGCACGCTGTCGAAAGCGCCGCCCAGCCTGCCCGCCGCGCTCAGCTCGAACTCGCAGGCCGGGTGCACCGCCTTGGCGTCTTCGATGGCGGACTGGCAGATGTTGCCGAGGTCGGCGTGCAGCAGCACCATCGGCATACCGCTGCCGAGCTGGGTGCGGGTGTAGCCGAGCAGGTCGTCGACCATGCTGACCATCAAATGGGCGCTGCGTTTGACGCGGGCGGCGATCTGTAACACCTTCTCGGGCGGCGTGTCCGGACGCAGCAACAGCTGGCCGGCCAGCGACATGGTCGACAAGGGCGCGCGCAAATCGTGGCCGAGGATAGCCAGGAACAGGTCGCGGGTCTGCTCGGCGCGGGCCGAGTAGGTAACGATGGATTCGGCCAGGGCCTGGTCGATGGCCTCGTTGAAGCGCACCATTTCGTCAACCCTGCCGGCCGACATCGTCCGCACTTGCGGCAGCCACAGCCGCAGCACGGTGGCGCGCAGCGCGCGAAATTCCGCACTCAGCTGCAACAGCGAGAAATGGCTGGCCTGGCGCAACGCGCCATGGATCGAGGCCGCGCTGTGTTCGTCGCTGTCGGCGTCGTCGTCGGCCATTCCCTGGGATTTCTCGAATTGCTGTGCGGAATTTTGCGTCGTGTTGATGTCGAGTGCGATGGTTTGCAGGATCTGCCGCGCATGGTCGCGCAGCGCCACCGCCGACATGTGGTTGGTCGCCGGGTCCAGCGTGCGTGCGAAGGCTTCCCATTCCGCGAGAATGGCCTCCATGTGCTCGCCGATGAAGTCATATAATTTCATTGAGGTCCCTGCGGGTGCGGTGTCGGGTAGTCTTTTAATGCCGTGCAATTGTACGACACTTCCGGCAAGGTCGCCGCACGACAGTTTGCGCCCCGGCAGGAACGGGGGTAAAAAACCGCGGGGGCGCGCGCCGTGTCAGACCAGGCCGAACCAGCCCAGCGCGGCGCCGCCGGCGAGCAGCCACAGCAAATGGAATTTGGTGCGCCAGATCAGCAGGCCACTGGCAACCGACAGGGTCCACAGCGGCCAGTCGCTGCGCCAGTCGTGGTTGGCGCCGCCCAGGATGATGCCGGTGGAGATCAGCAGCGCGATCACGGTCGGCGCCATGCCCTGTTTGAAGGCGCGCACCGCCAGCAAGTCGCGGTTGCGGTGGCCCCATTGCGCGGCCAGGTAGGTGATCGTGGTGCTCGGCAGCATGATGCCGATCATCGTCACGGCCACGCCGAGGAAGGCGGCCGGATAGCTGCCGGCGTTGAGGCCGACGTTCCAGCCCATCAGCGCGACGAACAACACGTTCGGCCCCGGCGCCGCCTGGGCGATGGCGATCGATTCGTTGAACTGCGCCTGCGTCAGCCAGTGGTGCTGCTCGACCAGAAAACGGTGCATTTCGGCCGTGGTGGAAATGGCGCCGCCGATCGACATCAGCGACAGCAGCAGATAGTGGGCGAACAGGTTAAGCCAGTCGGCCCAGCCCAGCGCCAGCTGCAGCGGCGCGTTCACGCGGCGATCCGGCGGTAGGTCAGCGCGCAGCCCACGCCGCCAAGGCCGAGCAGGATGTACAGCAGCGGCCAGTGCAGCACGGCCACCATCAACACGCCAAGCAGGCACATGGGCACGGTCAGGCGCAGCGGCAGCGGGTGCTTTTTCAGCGCCGCCGCCAGTTTCAGGCCGGTCGCGGCGATCAGGCCGGCCGAGACCGCTGCCATGCCGCGCAGGGCGCCGCCGATGCCGGGAACCTGGGCGTACCGCGTGTACAGCAGGGCCAGCAGCAGCACGATCACCAGCGGCACCGCCAGCATACCGGCCAGCGCGCACAAGGCCCCCGGCAAGCCGAAATAGCGCCCGCCTATCATCAGCGACAAGTTAACGACGTTCGGCCCCGGCATGATTTGCGCGACCGCCCATTCCTCGACGAATTCCTCTTGCGTCAGCCAGCGCTTGCGCTCGACCAGTTCGCGCTGCACCACCGCCAGCACGCCACCGAAACCCTGCAACGCCAGCAGCGTGAACGACACGAACAGGTCGGTCAAGGAGGTCGGCTGGGGGCGCACTGGCGCAGTGTCGGGTGTCATCCCGTCATTATCGCCCCGGCCGAGCCGGCTTGTCTATGAGCAAGTAGCGCGGCGGCGCGCGCTAGCCGCCGCCTATGCCCTCGATGACCAGGCCGGTGCCGCCGCACATCGGACACTGGCTGCCGTTCTCCATCACGCCGCGGCCCCGGCAATGCCTGCAAGTGTCCTCGCCGCTGCCGGGCGTGCCGGGCGCCGCTTCGTCGCCGGGGTTGACAGCTTGGTCGGGATGGATGGCGGGTGAGTTGTCTGCTGGGGTGTGCATTGGGTCTCTCCGGTGAAGCCGCCCTGGGGCGCCAACCTCCATGCTAGGCCGGCGCCGCGCGCCGGGTTTGATATAGCGCAAAACGCTTCGCCGGCGCCGGATGCGGCGCGAGGATGCATATATGTCGCCGCGATGGAAAGCAGACATTGACTTTGCGTTTTATTCGCCAATACTGCTTGCTGTGAACTCCCGGTTCACGTCCGATCAACCATGATTTCAAGGTCATTTGAAGGATAGTGATGAACGCGCCGCGACTGCTGCAAGCTCTTCGTTCCCCGATGATAACGGAACTGTATCAACAACGCGTTGACCAGGAGGCCCACAACGTCGTCAACCAGGGCATTGCGGTGCAAGCGAGTTTTAATACCGTTTGCGCGATCGAATACATGAAGTCGCACAACGTCGACGCCAATGTGATCGAGCGCGTGCTGCTGCATCCAGAGCAGCGCCGCAAAACCTGCCACTGAGCGGGCCGCCCGCGCCCGCCTGCCAGGCACCCCGCCGGCGCCGCTCCACGGACGCTTTCTGGGTGTTGTTATATTTGCCATCTTGCACCGAGTTATGCACAAAAAATATCGACAAGAAATAGCGTAAATTATTTTCCTGGCTCAAACGTTAGATTTTTAAGCTCTTGATTTTTATGGCTTTTATTTTTGCTGTTTGAATGAGCAGTTTGTTGAAACCCGCATAAACACTCGCTCTTGGGGGTGTCAAGAGGGACTTATCCACAAAGATATCCACAGCCAATGTGGATATCTGAAAAAGGTCTTAACAATCCGCCACTTAGCGATGGCGGCGTGGACGGGGCGGCGTTACGGGGTGGTTTACGCGCGGCGGCGGCGCGCATTTTTCTACTGGACGCATGTCCAGTGGTATTTGTTTGGTAGGCGCTGGCGCCGGAAAATAACAGCTTTCAGGCGCCGCCACGTGGCGACTTATCCGGGCGTTGCCGGGCTCAATATCATCAGGTGGTGGCGGGCCTTGTTGTCCTTGCCGTCTTTGTTGATGGGCACGATCAGCGCGCGCAAAGGCAGCATGGCGCCGTCGGCGGCGCGGGCCGCCAAGTCGCCTGCCCATGCCTGCCCCTGGGCGACCGATTGCAGCGCCAGTGCGCAGTGCTCCCCGGCACCGCCGGGAGGGCAGAGTGCGCTCAAGGGCTGCCCCAGCAATTGCTCGGGCTGGTAACCCAGCAGGGCGCACAGGGCCGCGTTGGCGGCGGCGATGTTGCCGTTCGGGTCCAGCGTCAGTAGCAGCGCATACTGATCCAGCGCCGTTTCCAGCTGGCGCGCCTTGTCCAGCGCCGCGCCCAGCGCGCCGGCGCGCTGCTCGGCCTTGGCCAGGCTGGCGTAGGTGCGCAGCGACGAGATCACGGTGGTAAACAGTTTGCGCGTCGTCAGGTCGGTCTTGCACCAGAAGTCGTTGATGTCGTAGTCGAGGATGATGCTGTGTTCTAGCGCCTGGCCCGGCTGGCCGGTGCGCAGGACGATGCGTACCAGTTTGTTGCCCAGCTCGTCGCGGATGCGGCGCGCCACCTGCAGGCCGGCGTCGTTGCTTTCCATGATGACGTCGAGCAGCACCACGGCGATGTCGGGCGTGTTGCGCAGCAGCGTCAGCGCCTCCGCGCCGCTATAGGCGTGCAGAAAGCTCAGGCGCCGCCCGAGGAAGGAGCTGTTACTTAATGAAAACTTCGTTACGACGTGGACATCGACGTCGTCGTCGACGATCAACACACGCCAAGGGGGCGGCGCGTTGGCCGCGTCGCCCTGGTTATCCGTCTCCGGCAGGTCCTCCTCCAGCAACCAATCGGTATCGGACTCTTCACTAGTAATTTTCGCATCCATGCGTTTTCCGCCACATTCAGGATAGGGAACCGTTCCCCTATTATCGCGCCACCCTGCAAGATCTGCTTGCGACGCATGAACGACACTATTCCAGTGCGCAACTTTTGTCAAAGCATTCCGCCGCCGCCCCCCGCCATGCGACTTATGCACAGAAAATATTTTTGAGAAATTTTAAGAACGCCGCTCCCGGCCTCCGGACAGGCTTTGTAAGTCATTGATTTTATTCATAAAAAATACTGCCTGTGGAATGGGCAATGTGTTGAGACCCGCACCAATACTGGCGTTGCGGCTTGTCAAGGGGGCTTTATCAACAACTTTATCCACAGTTGCTGTGGATATCTATAAAAACCCCCTTGTGGCGCAGGCAGTTAGGGTTGCCTGATGAGAATGTGGGCGAAGCCGGCCGATGGTGGCGCCGGCGGCCTCAGCGGCGCAGCGCGGACAGCTGCGCGAAGGCTTCCAAGAAGCTGTGCTTGGCTTGGCCAGGGGTCATCGGTACGATGACGTCCGGCAGCGCGGCAATGTCGTCCAGATAGGCCCAGCGCTCCACCGAGTGCGGCATCAGATCGCGTTTTTCGGTGGCCAGCGCGATCAGGTCGGCGCGCTTGATCGGCGCGTAATCGGAAAAATCGATTGCGAAAGTGGCCGCGATGATCCCGGTCACGCGCTCCTCCAGGAGCGCGAAGGCGGGCAGCAAGACCTTGAGCGGCTTGACCATGTCGCCCAGGTAGGCCTCGGCGGCGTCGTGCAACAGCGCGGCCATGCGCAACGGCGGCGGCACCAGTTGCGCCACTACCAGGCTGTGCTGGGCGACCGAATAGAATTCCCGCGTCTGGCCGTTGAAGCGGCACTGGTAAGCCAGCCCGTGGGCGATGTCCTCGATGGCGACGCGGTCGATGCGTGGTTCGAGCGGGTAGAAGCGGTTGCCGGAGAAGGTCGAAACGTAGTCGGTGGTAATCATGTGCGCGTCCGTCGAATGCGGTGGCGCCGGCAAACGGGACGGCGCCTCGCCCTTATCCTACACCTGACGCCGGCTTGGCGCGCCGGAAGCGCCGAAAACCGGCCCGCGGCGGCGACCGTCGGTTGGATTGGCGTAGCGTCATCCGACAATGTTGGCCGACGCGTGACGCGCCGCTCCCGGCCAACGTTGTCGGGTTACGCCATTCCGGCTGACCCGAACTGCACAACCCGGCCCCGGCCCGGGTATTTTTCGCTACTTTCCATCTTAAAGTGTTGCTTATGAAATACACTTATAAGATTGTGAAGCATCAACAGACCCGGGAGCGGCAATGACGGTAAGACCTTCGTACATATATCAGGGTGGTTCGGTGATGATGCATTCGCCGCTGCAATTGAAGCAATCGGAAATGTACGGCTTTTTCGTCAAGGGCGACCTGGCCAAGCTGCAAAGCACCGTCGACACCACGCTCAACCAGGTGGCGGCCGGGCGCATGACCCTGAAGGCGCTGTCGCCGTACGTGATGTTGACCTTCACCCGCGTCAACCACGCCGACTCGGCCAACCCGGTCGACCAGGCCAAAGGCTGGATCAGCGAGGTCGACATCGTCACCTGGATCATGGTCGGGTCGATGGACGAGGCCGGCAAGCTGGCCCACGTCTACTGGTATCCCTGCCACATCTTCGTCGACGACGCGATGGCGCTAATCAACGGGCGCGAGCTGTTCGGCTACCCGAAATACCTGTGCGAGTACGCCATTCCGGCGGCCGGCACCGAGCCGCTGCGCTGCGCCGTGGCCGCCAAGGGCTTCCAGCCGTTCGCGCCGGAAACCAAAATCGCCATGCACCCGCTGCTGGAGGTGAACGCCACCGTCAAAACCGGGCCGCACAAGGCGGTCGACAGTTTCGCCGACCTGATCGAGGAAGCGTTCAAGCTGTTCCTGTCGATGCCCGACTTCTTCAACATGGACGCGGCCGGCTGGGCCGACATCCTGTCGCTGCTGCGCAATCCGCGCATCGACCAGATCTTCCTCAAGCAATTCCCCGACAGCGCCGGCATCAAAGCGGTGTACCAGGCGCTGGTGGCGGCCCCGGCCGAAATCGAGCGCCTGCACAGCGCCCGCCTGCTGGGCTACGAATACGAATGCACGCTGCACGCCTTCGACAGCTTTCCGCTGGCGCAGACGCTGGGCCTGCAACTGGGGCCGCAGGCGGCGATCCTGCCGTTCAACGTCAACTTCGACTTCACGGCGATGCCGGGCGAGGAGCTGGTCGACAATTCGGTGGTGGCGTCGGAAAAAATCGCCATCCTGGGCGGCGGCGTCGGCTCGATGACGGCGGCGTATTACCTGACCGACCAGCCGGGCTGGGAAAACAACTACGCGATCACCGTCTACCAGCTTGGCTGGCGCCTAGGCGGCAAGGGCGCCAGCGGGCGCAACGCGGCGCTCGGCCAGCGCATCGAGGAGCACGGCCTGCACATCTGGTTCGGCTTCTACGCCAACGCCTTCGCCATGATCAAGGCGGCCTACGCCGGCCTGGGGCGACCGGCCGGCGCGCCGCTGGCGACTTGGCAGGACGCCTTCAAGCAGCACGACTACGTGGCGCTGTCGGAAGACGTGGACGGGCAGCGGCGCAACTGGCCGATCGTCTTTCCGTCGCTGCCGGGCGAGCCGGGCGAGGGTGGCGAGGACGTCTCGCTGTGGCAGATGGCGGTGGCGATGGTCGGCTGGATCGAGCTGTGGCTCAAGCAAATCCGCGCCATCGCCCACGATCACGACGACGACGACGCGCCGGACGGCGGCGGCAAGTCCGACTGGCTGCACCGGCTGGCCGACAAGGTCTTAGACGAGGTCGACGACCTGGGGCTGGACGTGACGTTGTCGATCGGCGCGCTGGCGGCGCTGGTGAGCAATCTGTCGTCCGACTCGCGCCAGCACGACAGCGGCAAGCACCGCGTGCTGGCGGCCAGCCTGGGCGGCATCCGCGCCTGGCTGCACGCGCGCTATCACAAGCTGATCGACGCCAACGACGACCTGCGCCGCCTGTTCATCTGCCTCGACCTCGGCACCACGGTCATGAAGGGCATGTTCGAGGACGGCGTGTTCAAGCACGGCTTCGACGTCATCAACGACATCGACCTGCGCGACTGGCTGCGCAAGCACGGCGGCGACGAAGAATACTGCGTCAACTCGGCGCCGGTGCGCGGCTTTTACGACCTGGTGTTCGCCTACGAGGGCGGCGACTTCGCCAAGCCCAACATCGAGGCCGGCACCATGCTGCGCTCGATGGCGCGCATCGGCATGGCATACAAGGGCGGCATCATGTTCAAGATGCAGGCCGGCATGGGCGACACCGTCTTCACGCCGCTCTACGAAGTGCTGCGGCGGCGCGGCGTGCAATTTAAATTCTTCCACAAGGTCGAGGAACTGGTGCCGGAGAACGGCGCCATCGGCAGCATCCGCATGACCGAGCAGGTGGCGCTGGCCGCGCCGGGCCGGGAATATGAGCCGCTGGTGACGGTGAAGGGGCTGGGCTGCTGGCCGAACCAACCCGATTACGCGCAGATCGAACCGGCCCAGGCGGCGGCGCTGCAGGCCGGCGCGGTCAACCTGGAGTCGTACTGGAGCGACTGGCCGCAGCGCTACGAACAAGCGTTCGGCCGGCCGCTGCCCAGCTTGGTGCTACAACGCGGCGTCGACTTCGACAAGGTGATCTTCGGCGTGGCGATCGGCGCGCTGCCGGCGCTGTGTCCGCAATTGCTGGAGCTGAGTCCGGCGTTGAGAACCACGTCGCTGAAGGTGCAAACGGTGACGACCCAGGCGTACCAGGTGTGGCTGAACAAGGACCTGGCGCAGATGGGCTGGACCCACCAGCCGGGCGGCCAGCAGCCGGTGCTGAGCGGTTTTTCGGAACCCTACGACACCTGGGCGCCGATGGACCAGTTGCTCGAACGCGAAGACTGGCCGGCGGGCGCCGAGCCGAAGAACGTCTCGTATTTTTGCAGCGCCTTGCCGTTGGCGAACTACCCGCCGTTCGCCGACAGCGGCTTCGCCGGGTTGTGCGCGGCGCAGGCGAAGGAGGGCGCGCTGAACCAGCTGGGCAAGCAGATCAGCGCGCTGTGGTCGGCGGCCGGCCCGGCCGGCGCGTTCCCGTGGCAGTGGCTGGTCGACAGCGGGGATGGCAGCGGTCCGGCGCGCTTCGACAGCCAGTACTGGCGCGCCAACGTCGACCCGTCCGAGCGCTACGTGATGTCGGTGGTGGGCAGCACCAAGTACCGGCTGGCGACCGACCAGTCCGGCTTTTCGAACCTGTACTTGACGGGCGACTGGATCAAGACCGGCTTGAACGCCGGCTGCGTCGAGGCGGCCGTGATGGCCGGCATGCAGACTTCGCGCGCCATCACCGGCCATCCGGCGGTGATCCAGGGCGAGACTGATTTTTGAGGAGGGGGCGGGCCTGCGGCAATTGCTTGCCGCTGGCTGGCGTCGTGAGCTGATGGTTTGTTGGCGATTAACTGCGTTTAAGTCGGCTCGCAACAAGCACCGCGTAAAGAGGAGTCGAAGGATAAACCGCTCAATGCGTACGCATTTATCAAGGCAGATGACGCAGTTGGAGCACGTGTTCAACAACTTTTGACAGAGCTTACAACGGGCCACGAGCATGAGCCTTTCTCGGCAGACGCAAAATGGCGATTATCGGTCTGCTGAAGCTGGAAATCGACCAATGGGCAACGAATAATGGGGTGGAAAATAATTTACGTTTCTCTGGAAAAATCACTGCGGCTCCTGTGAACTAGGCATATACGTTGGGGCAAGAAGGCAGCAATCAGCAGGAGCGACATGGACTTGGGAAGTTCGCACCGCGCCCTTCAATCGTCCTTGATTTTCTGCATGCGAACCGCGACGCCCTTCTGGAAGATCGCGCCTTCGTGCTGCGCCAGAAGTTTTTCGAACAGGCCGGCCTCGAGGTAGATTTCCTGGCGCAGCCACAGTTTCCGGTACGTCAGCGGCAGCTTCATACGCTTGATCCGGTAGGCCACGCGCTTCGGGTCGAGCGCGCGCAGTTCGATGTCGCCGGCGCTGCGCGAGGCGATCTGCAGCGGCATGTAGCCGCCGATCTTGTCGCCATTTTCGAGCAGCACGTACTCCTTGCCGCGGAAGCGGTACAAGTGGGCTTGGTCCGGCAGTTCGTCCTTGCCGGCGCCGCTCCATTCGAGCGACATGCTGTCGCCCGGGACGTCGATCACCATGGCCTTGTCGACGCTGACGCCGCAGGCCGACAACAGTGCCGCGCACAAAACCAGGAGGGATTTGCCTGAGTCGACTAGACGCATAGTGTGGCTTTCGGTGGTGTGAGGTTTGAATAAGTATGGGTACTTTACAATATTGCGCAGGTGAATTGTTGCGTTGGCGCAAGTCAAAGGCGGGGGGGAATTGGATGCGGCGCTGCTGAGGGCGTTTCAAACCAAGGGCGTAACGCTGGGGTCAGACCCTCAGGGCCTGGCCCCGATCTGGCCCCGGTCTGGTGCCGCGGGTCAGCCGGGCTGGCCGGCGCCGCGCAGGTCGCTGCAAGCTTGCTCGAGCACCGCGCGCACTTCCGGCAGCGCCTGGCGCACGGCGTCGAGCGCGCCGTCGCCGGCCAACCCCTCCATCGCGTGGCACAGGCCATGCAGGCGCTGTCCGCTGAGGTAGCCGGCGCTGCCCTTGAGGGCGTGGAAAGCGGCGGCCGCCGCGCCGGCGTTGCCGGCGTCGAGGGCGTGGCGCGCCTGTTCCAGCCGGCGCGGCGCCTCGTCGAGGAAGGCCTGGGTGATGCGTTGCATGTGCTGGCGCGACAACCCGGCCAGCGGCAGGATGTAGATCGCGCCGGCGCCGGCGCCGGCACCGCCGGCCGCCGCGCCGCCGTGCGCGTCGAGTCCGGCGTCGACGCCGAACTGCTGCGCCAGCGGGTCGGCGCCGGCGTCGTCGGGCGCCGCCGCCTCGTTCGGGTTGAGCAGGCGGCCGCGCTGTTGCAGCAGCGCGATGGTGGCCTCGATCTGGGCGTACAGCAGGCGCTCGTCGACCGGCTTGCTGAGGAAACCGTCCATGCCGCAGGCCAGGTAGCGCGCGCTGTCGTGCGCGCTGGCGTTGGCGGTCAACGCGATGATCGGCACGCCCGGGTCGAGCACCACGTGCGCGGCGCCGCCGCCGCCGCGGATCAGGCGCGTGGCTTGCTCGCCATCCATCTGCGGCATGCGTCCGTCCATCAGCACCACGTCGAATTCATACTCGGACAGTGCGCGCAGCGCCTCGACGCCGTTGTCGACGATCTTGACCTCGTGGCCCATACCCTCAAGCAGGGTGCCGATGATGATCTGGTTGGTGCGCACGTCCTCGGCGCACAGCACGCGCAGGCGGTAGTCGTGGCGCGCGCGCCGCGGCGCCTGCTGGGCGGCGGGCGGCGGCGCAGCGCCACGCGCCAGCGGCAGCGTGAAGTAAAAACTGGAGCCGACGCCGGGCCGGCTGTCGACGCCGATGACGCCGCCCATCAGTTCCACCAGTTCCTTGCAGATCGCCAGCCCCAGGCCGGTGCCGCCGTACTGGCGCGTGGTCGAGTGGTCGGCCTGCTCGAATTTGCGGAACAGCCGCGGCAGCGTCTCGGCGGCGATGCCCGGCCCGGTGTCGCTGACGGTGAAGCTGACGCTGGCGCCGCCGTCCGGGCGCGGGCGCTGGCGCACCTGCAGCCGTACTTCGCCGTTGTCGGTGAATTTGATGGCGTTGCCCAGCAGGTTGATGAGGATTTGCCGCAGCCGCGTCGGGTCGGCCTTGACGTAGCGCGGCAGCTCCAGCGCCAGGTCGCGCCGCAACAGCAGGCTCTTGGCGTCGGCCTGGCCCTGGACGATGCCGACGGCGTCGCCGATCAGCGCCAGCAGGTCGAAGTCGACGTTTTCGATGGTCAGCTTGCCGGCGTCGATCTTGGAAAAGTCGAGGATGTCGTTGAGGATCACCAGCAGCGCCTCGCCGTTGTGCAGGCCGATCCGCAGGTATTCCTCGGTGCGCCCGCGTACCGACTGGTCGCGCAGCGCGAACTTGAGCATGCCGATGACGCCCGCCAGCGGCGTGCGGATGTCGTGGCTCATGGCCGACAGGAAGTCGATGCGGTGCCGGCTGACGACCTCGGCGTGTTCCTTGGCCAGCGTCAGCGCGTCGTTGGTGCTGGTCAGTTCGACGGTGCGCGCGCGCACCCGCAGCTCGAGGTTGTCGCGCAGCAGGCGGATCTGGTCCGCCAGCGCGAACGCCAGCAGCAGGCCGTCGAGGGTGCCGCCGAGCAGGGTCAGCAGCTCGGCGTTGTCGACCAGCGCGGGAATCAGGCCCAGGTTGGCCGGCAGCACGACCAGGCCGGGCAGCATCAGCGCGATGAAGGCGAAGACGAAGTAGCGCGCCGGCCGGAAGCCGCGGCGCCAGGCCGCCACGCCGCACACCAGCGCCAGCAGCATCCAGATCGAGATGACGATGGTGGCCAGCGTGTGGGCGTAGCGCAGCGCCACGAAGCAGCTCGGCAGCAGCAGCAGCGGCAGCGCGATGTTGATGCGGCTGAGCCGGTCCAGCCGTGGCGAGAACTCGGCCAGGCACAGGAACTTGCGGTAGAACAGGGTGCTAAACACCGGCAGCAGGAAAAACGGCACGTAGTGCAGGTCGAGCCGGTGCCAGTCGAACAAGTCGGCCGCCAGGTGGAACGTCATGCCCCAGGCGATGGCGTAGGTCAGCACGTACAACGAGTAATACAGCGAGGAGGTGTCGCGGGTGATGGAGAAGATGAAGAAATTGAACAGCGCCATCGCCAGCAGGGCGCCGATGGCGCCGATGGTCAGCACGTTTTCCTTGGCCACCAGGCGCTGGTAGGCGTCGCGCGGGGCCAGCGCCAGCTCCGGCGCGCGCGCGTAATAGCGGCTCGAGAAGCGCAGCAGCAGGTGGTAGGTGGCGCCCGGGCGCAGTTCGATGTCTTTGCCGTAGTGCAGCAGGTAGTCGTGCGGCTGGTGGTAGCCGGTCAGCAGCGTGACGGCGCCGCCGCGCTCGTCGTAGATCGAGGCCTCGACGTATTCGATCAGCGTGCCGTGCGGGTCCAGCACCCAGGCGTCGCGGCCGCTGTCGTTGCGCACCTGCACGTACAACCAGTAATCGCCGCCGAACAGGTCGACGCTGGCGCTCGGGCGCCGGGCCGCCAGCCAGGCCGGCAGCGCGGCCGCGTGCAGCGGCGCCGCCTCGGCGCCGGCGCGGAACAGGCGCGCGCCGGCGGCCAGGTCGCGGCTGACGTTGTCTTGCAGCGACAGCGGCGCGGCGGCCGCGCCGGCCCAGCACGGCGGCCACGCGAACGCCAGCGCCCACGCCAGCAGCAGGCAGCGCAGAGGGGCGATCGACAAGAATGTGGTCGGGGATATGGCCATGTTGCCAGCTAGGTGAGGTTCCGGCGGCGCCGGCGCGGTGCGCGCGCGGACGCGGCGCGCTTGCTGCTTAACATTCTAATCGACAACGCGCGCCAACAGCCGGCCGGCGCGCCAGGAATACGGATTTTTCCTGCGCGCCGTTCGGCGCAGCTTGTATCATGGCGGTTTATGACGAAACGGAACAATTTCCCATGCTGATCAGCCCCGAACAGTTCCTTGGATTTCTCGCCGCGGCGCTGCTCATCACCGCCTCGCCGGGGCCGGACAATTTGATGGTGCTGGGCATCGGCATGTCGCGCGGCCGGCGCCAGGGTACGGTCTTCGGCCTCGGTTGCGCGCTCGGTTGCCTGACGCACACGCTGCTGGCGACGCTGGGCGTGAGCGCGCTAATCGCCGCCTCGCCGCTGGCGTTTTCGGTCCTGAAGCTGTGCGGCGGCCTGTACCTGGTCTGGCTCGGCGTCTGCGCGCTGCGCAGCCGCGGCGGCGCCCGCGTCGACGGCGCCGGCGTGCCGGACGAGTCGCTGGCGCGGCTGTTCGCCAAGGGTTTGTTCGCCAACAGCGTCAACCCCAAGGTCGTGCTGTTTTTCCTCTCGTTCCTGCCGCAGTTCGTCGTCGCCGAGCAAGGCCACGTGAGCTGGCAGACCGCCCAGCTGGGGCTGATCTTCACGGCCCAGGGTTGCGTGCTGTTCGGCTTGTTGGGTTATTTTTCCGGCGCGGTCGGCAAATGGATCAACGTCAATCCACGCGCCGGGCTGTGGCTGGACCGCGTCGCCGGCACCATCTTCGTCGGTTTGGGCGTGCGCCTGATCGTCGCGCGCTGACGCGCGGCGCCGCCGGCCGTCAAAGCGCGCTGGCGACGAGGCGGAAACGCAGTTCCATCTGGTCCTGCACCGCCATGGCGCCGCCCATGACCGAAAACGGCACCAGGCCGAAGTCGCTTTGCTTGAGTGTCAGGCGGCCGCTGGCGACCATGTCGCCCACCTTGTTCAATTCGAACTCCACCGGAATGCTCATGGTGCGGGTGACGCCGTGCAGCGTGATGGCGACGCCCAGCGGCGCGCCGGGCGTGTGCGTCGCGGCCCGGGTCACCTGCACCGTCACGTCCGGAAAGCGGGCGGCGTCGAGTACCTTGTTGAGCATGTTGTTGCGGGTGCCGTCGATGGCGGCGGCCGAGGGCTGGGTGGCGAGGCCGGCTTGCTCGCGCAGCTCGGCTTCGTCCACGCTGAGCTGGTCGAGGCGGAAATGGAAGTCGGCGCGGCCCTGCTTGGGCGCGATGAAGCCCTCGACCGTGTGGCTGGCAACGACGTGGTCGTGTCCGAGGTGCGCCAGGGCGCCGGCGCGGCGCACGGTGATGGCGATCAGCGACGCCAGCGGCGCGATGGCCAGCACCGGCTCGTCGCCACGCAGCGAGTCGTAATAGGCGCGATGGAAGTCGCTCACGGCAGCGGCCGGCGGCGGCACGCTGCTCGCCTCCGGCGGCACCGCGGGCGGCGCGACGATGGCCGGCGCGCAGGCGCTCAGCAGGCAGGCCAGGGCGAGGCGCGCGGCGCTGCGGCGCAGTGGGATGTGGCTGATCGACATCGTTGACGCCCCCTCATAGTAAACAGACTTTGCAGACTAGCACAGGGCGCCGCGCTTGCGCACGGCGGCGCGGCATGAAAAGGAGTTCTTTGCCTGTCACGCCGCCGTCATATGCGTGTGCGAAGATGCTTGCACTCTTCAGGTCTTCCCGATTTGGATATTTCGCCCGCCGCCGCAAGGTTGCGGGCATTTTTTTTCGCTGCTCAGGTTTACTTGCGGCACGTCATGCGGCCGTCACACGGCGCCGCTATGATGGCTCTCGCTGGCTTCAGCACGCCCCAAGTTGGTCGCTACGCCCCAAGCAGACGTAGGATTTCACGGGACGCGTCTCAGCAGGTTAGCCGGTGGCCTCGAACACCGGCACCAATTCCGGCGCCCGCGCGCGTTTCCGCCGCGGCGCACCTTAATCAGATCTTAAGCCTGCCGCGGACGATTGCTGGCACAGTGGCGTTGTGGCGCAGGCACGCGATGTGGCGCCACCAGGCCGCCGGTTTCCTGATGACCGGCACCATTTCCCGCGCGACCGGCAACGCCGCTCCCGCCCGTACCCATCCCTACGCCCTCATCAGCGTTTTGGCCGGCCCGCGTACAGCGGCGCCGGCTTTTTTTTGCCGGCGCCGCGCCCTTTACTGGCGCGCGCCCGGCTGCGGCGCGCGCGCCAGCCAGGCGTCGATGGCCGGCAGGCGCTCCTTGCGCAGCTGGATGCGGTACTCGATGTTGGCCACCGTGCTGGCGGCGTCGGCGCGGGCGTCGGCCGGCAGGTGCGACTCGGCGTAGGCGTTCAGCTTGGCGACCATGGCCGGCTCGGCCGAGCCGGCCGCCAGGCGCGCGAAGAAACGCGTGCGCGAGCTGGCGTCGACCCGCTCGGTCACCTGCGCCAGGTGGGCCAGCGCGAAGTCGAACGCCAGGTCGGGATGGTTGTGCCCGACCTTGCTGATCATGGCCGGGCTGTTGGTCAGTCCCGGCTCGTCGGTCAGCGCCAGCGCCAGCGCGCGCTGCGCCAGCGCGCGGTCCTTGCTGTTGGCCAGCAGGTCGTACAGCGCGTTCTTGACCAGCGGCGTCTTCTCGGCCTGCGCGGCGGCGCGCAACGCGTCCCAGGTGGCGGCGTCGGCGTTGTGCGCGACCACCCTCATGATGACGCGGCGCAGCGGCGCCGGTATCGCCGCCGCATCGTTGGCGTCGGCGCGGTAGCGCCGGCGCGCCTCGGCCAGCACCACCGGGTCGCCCATCGCGCCCAGCGTGCCGATCAAGTCCTCGCGCAGGTTGGCCACGGTGTCGGACTCGCCGGCGCGCGCCAGCCAGCCGGTTTTGTCCATCAGCGGCGCCAGGCGCGCGATGGCGAAGGCGGCGAAGGTCTGTTGGCGCGCCGGCTCGGCCTGGTAATTGTAGTACAGGCCGTTGAAGATGTCGGCGATCTTGCCCCACACCTGGGTGTCGGCGTCGAGCGGCGTGGCCTGGGCCAGTTCGAGGAAGTCGGAGGCCGGTTGCAAGCCGGCCATGGCCAGCGCGTAGGTGTCCGACAGCAAGCCGAGCTGGTCCACCGGCGCCAGCGCGGCGAAGCCGGCGGCGACGGCGGCGAAGCCGGCCGGCGTGTACAGCGTGCGGTAGTAGCCGCTCTGGCCGGCGTTTACCAGCACCGGGCCGCAGCCCGGCAGCGTGACGCCGGCCTTGCCGCCGCTGAGCAGCGCGCGCACCGGCGCGTGGCCGGCGACCTGCGCCAACACCGGCACGCGCCAGGCGCCGGGCGCCTTGTCCGGCCGGTCCTTGCTGAATTCGCCCTGGGTCAGCGTAACGCGGGTCTGGCCGGCGCGGCAGACGCCGTCGCCGACCTTGACCAGCGGCACGCCGGCGCGCAGCGTGAAATCGTGCGCGATGGCGCTAACCGGCTTGCCGGCGGCGCGCTCGATCTGGCGCCACAGGTCGTTCGAGACGGAGTTGCCGTAGGCGTGTTTTCGCATGTAGGCGCGCACGCCCTGGCGCCAGGCCCGCTCGCCGACGTAGGCTTCGAGCATGCGGATCACGGCCTCGCCCTTTTGGTAGGTGATGCCGTCGAAGGCCTGGCTGGCCTGCTGCACCGTGGCGATCGGCTGGACGATGGCGTGCGTGCTCACCAGCGCGTCGAGCGCCATCGCCGCCTCGCGCGCGTTGACCGCGCCCATGTGGGTGTGCCACTCCGGGTGCAGGCGCTCGGTGGTGCGCGCCTCCATCCAGGAGGCGAAGCCCTCGTTGAGCCAGAGGTCGTCCCACCAGCGCATCGTGACCAGGTTGCCGAACCACTGGTGCGCCATTTCGTGCGCCATCGTCGTGTAGATGCCCTGCTTGTCGGCCAGGCTGGAGATGCGCGGGTCGAGCAGCAGCGCGCGCTCGAAGGTGAAGATGGCGCCCCAGTTTTCCATGGCGCCGAAGAACTGGCTACGCCCCGGCGCGGCCAGGTTGTCGAGCTTGGGCAGCGGGTAGCGCACGCCGAAGTAGTCGTTGAACTCGCGCAGAATCGCCTTCGATTCCCCGAGCGCGTAGCCGGCCTGCGGCAGCGCGCCTTTTTTGGTGACGACGCCCAGCTCGGTGCCGTCGACGCTGGCGGTGGCGCGCTCGAATTCTCCGACGCCGAGGAACAGCAGGTAGGTCGACATCTTCGGCGTGGTGGCGAACTGGACGCGCTTGCGCCCGCCGCCCAGGTCGGTGCTGGAGGACGCCGGCATGTTGCCGACCGCCATATGCTCGGTCGGCACCGTCACGTCGAGCGCGAAGGTGGCCTTGTGGGCCGGTTCGTCCCACGACGGGATCATGGTGCGCGCGTCGGAGTTTTCGAACTGGGTGTAGAGCGCGCGCTTGCGCCCCTCGGCGCTGTCGTAGTCGAGCGAGAACAGGCCGGTGGCCTGGGTGCCGATCTTGCCGCGGTAGTCGAGCGCTAGCTGGTAACGGCCCTTGGCCAGCGGCTTGGCGAAGTGGAAGGTGGCGCTTTGCTGGGCGGCGTCGAGGGTGATGTCGGCGGCGCCCTGGTCGGCCTGGCCGGCGCGGCGCAGCACGGCGCCGGCAAAGTCCAGCCCCAGCGCGTTGAGCGTAATGCTCGCCGTCGGCTGGCTCAGCGTCAGCGTGATGGTGGCCTTGGCGCTGAAGCTGGCGGCGGCCGCGTCCGGCGTCAGCGACAGTTGGTAGTGGCTCGGGCTGACGCCGCGCGGCAGTTGCGTGGTGCCCTGGCTGGCGGCGGCGGCGCCGGCCAGCGCGACCAGCGTCAAGACGGCGGTGGAAACGAGTGTGCGATGCATGAGCAACCTTGGTGGAGGGGCATGGGAGGGGGGCGGCGCTTGCTGGCGGCGCCGCTATACTGCTGTTACCTGGGACATCGCTGGCTATGTTTGGCAGCGGTTCCCGGCATCGAATTTAAAGTGAAAGCACGGGCTTGTCAACCTGTCAATCATGTCTGGGTGTACAGTGCGCGCGTGCTGGAATAGCGGGTGCCGGCGCTGGAACTCGACGACGGCCGCGTGCTGTGCGAAACGCCCGCCATGTGCACCTACCTGGAGGGCTTGCAACCCGGGCCGAACCTGATGGGGGGCGATTTCGAGGAGCGCGCCTTTTCTGCGCGCTGGAGTTCGCGCGCGGGCTGATGAAGTTCCGGCCCGGCGCCGGAGGCATGGCGCATCTGCAGGCCTACCGCGACCGCATTGCCGAGCGGCCCAGCGCGTCGGCGCCGTGGTAGGCGGCCGCGGCGGCGTCACCCCGGGGGGGCGACCCCCGGCGTTGAGTTAAGCCGACCTACGGACATCGCGCCCGCCACGGTCCGCGTCAAACCGTATCAACCCTTCTTCGAGCCCGCCAGCAGCAGCCCGGCGCCCGCGGCGATCGAGATGATGCTGGCCCACAGCGGCACGTTGACGGTTTCCTTTTCCGTCACCGACAGCTCGATCGGACCCAGCTTGGCTTGGTGGGTTTCCTTGGTGAAGCTGAAACCGCCGTAGACCAGGCCCAGTATGCCGCCGACGATCAGTACCGCGCCGATAATTTTGGTGGTGTTCATGTTGTTACTCCCTGTTGTGTCGATGTGTGAATGACTGAAGGGTGCGCTTAAACGCCGCGCCGCTCTGTACGCTGGGATACATAGGGCGACGGTGGCGGGCGCCCAAGCGCGCTTTCAGGTCGCTATGGTGAATTTACAACAAGTATATAAAAATCTTAATATTTCTCAATGGATGTGACAAAATCACCCGGCTGCTTGTCTTATCAATAATTCCCATCAAAAAAGGGAAGCCTGTCCAGCTCCCCACAAAGGCGTTGGTATAACCGGGGCCACGGTTTGTCGCGGCCCCGTACAGTCACATTACTTGGAGAGAGTGCATGAAAAATTCCATCCGTCTGCCCGCCCTGATCGCCTTGCTGTTGTGCGGCATATCGCAAACAGCCAATTCGGTTCCCGTCAACAGCACCTACATCAACAACAGCGCCACTGAAATCCGCGGCCAGTTGGGCCAGTACGCGCGTCCGACGGTGTACATCAACCAGAACGCCTGCGGCGAACCGTCGCCGACCGCCTTCGCTTGCGGTCCGAACATCATCAGCGTCGGCAGCAGCTTCCTGCAGTCGCAGGAAAACCAGCACGGCAACTACGTCGCCAAGATGGTCATGGCACACGAATGGGGCCATTCGATCCAGTTCACGTACAACATCAACAACGGCGCGCCGTACAACGAGTTGCAGGCCGATTGCACCGGCGGCTCCTTCATCCGCCACGCGCAAAACAATCTGGGCTATCCGTCGTTCCTGGCCGGCGCCGTCAGCAGCGCCCGCGCCGCCGCCGACTATGGCGAGCATGGCACGCCGGCCCAGCGCGACTACTACACGCGCTGGGGATACGCCAACGGCATGCTCAATTGCTTCAACAATTTGCCGCGCGTTTAAGCGTCGTTTAGCCGCATCGCCCCGGCCCGGCGCTACGCCCGGGCCGGGGATACTCAACGGATACCGTATGAAAAAGCTGCATCGCGCATTCGCTTGCGCCGTCGTGGCGTGCGCCGCGGGCGCCGTCTATTTGTGGAACGACCCCGTAGCGCTCGCCGGCGTCGCGTCGAACGGCCGCCCG
This sequence comes from Janthinobacterium sp. CG3, assembly GCF_000344615.1. Classification (GTDB taxonomy): domain Bacteria; phylum Pseudomonadota; class Gammaproteobacteria; order Burkholderiales; family Burkholderiaceae_D; genus Janthinobacterium. Next base: position 622,641 of record NZ_KB467824.1, read on the forward strand.
GCGGCCGGGCCGGCAGGCGGCTTGCCGGTCCTGCTCGCCGGACAGGGCGGCGCCGGCGGCGTCGGCGCGGCCGCGCCCGGCAACGCCGAAATGCTCTCGCCGTTCGGTCCGGTCGGGGCGGCCGGCGCGCCGTCCGGCGACGCGGCGCCGGTCGCGGCAACGGCGCCACCGGTCGCGCCCGGGCCGGAAGTCATCACCGCCCAGGAGGACGCGCGCCGCAAGAAAATGGCCACGCTCGGGTATATGGTGCCGCCGGATTATTACAGCAAGGATCTGAAGACCTTGCGCCAGTTGGCCAACGGCGGCGACGCCTACGCGATGGTGCATTTGGGCGAGAAGTATTATTTCGAGCTGAACGGTAACAAGTCGAACCCGGAGTATGAAAGCGGCACCGATTATTCGGCCGCGGCCAAGGAGTCGTTCAAGCTGGCGCTGGCCGCCGGGAATATCCGTTCGGCGGGCATCATCTCGGAGTTGTATTTGCAGGAGAACAACGCGGTGGAGGCCTATGCCTGGCACATCGTATCCGAGAAGATGGGCGACAGCATCAGCGCCGATTGGTTCCGCGGCACCAGGCTGGCGCAGCAAGCCAGCGACGGCTTGAAGCGCGAGGCCGGCGCCAGGGCGGCGAAAATCAGCGCCGAGCTGGACGGCTTGAAGCGCAAGGCCGGCTGAGGCGTTGCTGGGGGCAAAGCGGCAACGTTGATCCAAGCGCGGCTGGCGGCTTAGGCGCCAGCATTGTCCGGTTACGCGCGCGCGGCGCGCCAAGCCGAGCTAAGCGATGCGCTTGTACCAGGCTTGCGGCGGCGCGATGGCCTGGTAGTTGGCGGCCAGCGGTTCGTCGTCGCGCAGCGCGCGGTCCAGGCCGAGCACGCCGAAGCGCGCCAGGCTGTCGTGGAACAGTTGCAGCACGCGCTGGCGCAGCAGCGGGCCGTAGTCGGGCAGGGCGCGCCGGCAGACGATCAACTGGAACTCGTTGCAGGAGGCGTCCGTCACCAGGTTGTACTGGGCCCAGTTGATGCGCCGGCGCAGCGCCGGCAGCAGCGCGGCGCGCTCGCCGCTGACCTCGAAGTAGTCGGCGAAGCGGGCCTTGCCGCCGCCGCGCCGGTAGTTCGCCTCGTACTCGGCCAGGCGCGCGGCCGGGAAGCCGGCGTCGCCGACCTCGGCCAGCGCCTGCTCGCTGGCGACGCTGGCGAAGATTTCGGTGCGGCTGTGCAACTGCTGCTCCAGCAGCAGGATTGCCAGCGTCCAGGCCTGCTCGGCGCCGGCGCATTCGGCCAGCCAGACCTTCGGCACGGCCGAGGCGCGCAGGCAGGGACCCAGCAGCGCGCGCAACTGGCGCGCCTCGTCGGCGTCGTCGAACATGGCCGCCGGCGCCACCCCCAGCGCGCGCAGCAGCGCCGTGCCGGCCTGCGGCTGGTGCAGCACCCGCTCCTGCAGCGCCGAGACGGTGGCCAGGCCGCGCTGGCGCATCGCGCCGTGCAGCCGGCGGCGCACGGCGGCGCGCTCGAAGCCGCGGAAGTCGAAGCCGTAGCGCTGCAGCAGCGCCTCCAGCAGCAGGGCGATCTCCAGCTCCTCGGTCTCCGGCGCGACCTGGTTGACGGCGCCCTGTAGCAATTCAACCATCAATGCAACCATACCCGCATCAGCGACAGCAGTTGCGCCACGTCGACCGGCTTGGTGATGTAGTCGGAGGCGCCGGCGGCGATGCATTTGTCGCGGTCGCCCTTCATCGCCTTGGCCGTCAGCGTAATGATCGGCAGCGACTTGAACTTGGGTATGCGGCGGATCGCCCGCATGGTGTCGTAACCGTCCATCTCGGGCATCATGATGTCCATCAGGACGATCTCGATGCCCGTGTCCTTTTCCAGCACTTCGATGCCGTCGCGGCCGTTTTCGGCGAACGACACCTGCATCTGCTGGCGCTCCAGCAGCGAGGACAGGGCGAAGATGTTGCGCAGGTCGTCGTCGACGATCAGTACCTTGCGTCCGGCCAGGCCGCCGTCGGCGGCGTGGATCTCCTCGAGCATGCGGCGTTGCAGCTCGGGCAGGCTGGCGTGCGAGCGGTGCAGGAACAGCGCGGTTTCGTCGAGCAGGCGCTCGGGCGAGCGGGCGTCCTTGATGACGATGGTCTTGGCGTAGCGCTTCAGCTTGGCCACCTCCTTGCGGTTCAGGTCCTGCGCCGTGTAGATCACCACCGGCAGGTCGCGCAGCGCGACCTGCTTGCCGATCATGTCGAGCAGGTCGAAGCCGTTGATGTCGGGCAGCGTCAGGTCCAGCACCATGCAGTCGAAATGCGACTCGCGCAGCGCCGCCAGCGCCGCCTCGCCGCTCTCGACGGCGACGATGCGCAGGTCGCTGTCGCCGATCAGGGCGACGATGGCGTCGCGCTGCATCTGGTCGTCGTCGACGACCAGCAGGCTGCGCTTGCCGCCGAGCTGGAATTTCTGGATGCGGTTGAACTCCTCCTGCAGCGCGGCGGCGCCGATCGGCTTGTTCATGTACGAGATCGCGCCCTGGCGCAGCGCCCGTTCGCGCTCGCGCAGGCTGGACATCACGTGCACCGGAATGTGGCGCGTGTTGGGGTCGCGCTTGAGGCGGTCGAGCACCGTGAAACCGTCGATGTCGGGCAGGTCCAGGTCGAGCAGGATCGCCGACGGCAGATAGTCGCGCGCCAGGCTCAGGGCCGAGTCGCCGCGGTGCGTGACGATGCCCTTGAAGCTTTTCTCGCGCGCGTAGTCGAGCACGATCTTGGCGAAGCGCTCGTCGTCCTCGACGATCAGCACCGACGGCTCGCCCGGCGCCAGCGAGCCGCGGTCGTCGAAGGCCGGCTCGTGGTCGTTGGCGTCGGGTTGCGGCTGCGGCGCGGCGGCCGCGGCCTCGGCCGGCCAGGCCGCCGGCGCGTACACCACCAGCGAGGCCGGCTCGCGCGGACGGGCCGGCAGCTGGCGGTTCTGCTCGTAGTTGACGAAGCCGGCCCGGTTGTATGGCAGGAACAGGGTGAAGGTGCTGCCGGCGCCGACCACGCTTTCGACGCGGATTTCGCCGCCCAGCAGGCGCGCCAGTTCGCGCGAGATCGACAGCCCCAGGCCGGTGCCGCCGTAGCGCCGCGCGGTGCTGCCGTCGGCCTGCTGGAAGGCCTCGAAAATCAGTTGCAGCTTGTCGGCGGCGATGCCGACGCCGGTGTCGCGCACGGTGAAGGCCAGCACCGCGTCGGCGCTGGAGAGGTTCGGGTGGTCGCTGCTCCAGCCGCCGGTGACCAGGCCGATGTCGAGCGCGACCCGGCCGTGGCTGGTGAACTTGAAGGCGTTCGACAGCAGGTTTTTCAGCACCTGCTGCAGGCGCGTGGTGTCGGTCATCATCGCCGTCGGCAGCGCCTCGGCCAGTTCGACCGAGAAGTTCAGGTGCTTGGCCTCGGCCATGTGGCGGAAGGTGCGGTCGACGTAGTTGCGCAGGTTCTGGAAGCGGTACTCGGACACTTCCAGCGTGACGGTGCCGGACTCGATCTTCGACAGGTCGAGGATGTCGTTGATCAAGGTCAGCAGGTCGCTGCCGGAGCCGTGGATGGTCTTGGCGAACTCGACCTGCTTGCCCGACAGGTTGCCCTCCGGGTTGTCGCCCAACTGCTGCGCCAGGATCAACAGGCTGTTGAGGGGCGTGCGCAGCTCGTGCGACATGTTCGCCAGGAACTCGGACTTGTACTTCGACGACAGCGCCAGCTGGGTGGCTTTTTCCTCCAGCGCCATTTTGGCCTGCTCGACCTCGCGGTTCTTGCGCTCGACCTCGATGTTTTGCTCGGACAGCAGGCGGGCTTTTTCGGCCAGCTCCTGGTTGGTCTGCTGCAGCTCCTGCGCCAGCGACTGCGACTGCGTCAGCAGCGACTCGGTGCGGCTGTTCGCCTCGATGGTGTTGAGCACCACGCCGATCGACTCCATCAACTGGTCGAGGAAGGACAGGTGGGTCTCGGTGAAACGGTCCAGCGAGGCGATCTCGATAACCGCCTTGACCTGCTGCTCGAACAGGATGGGCAGCACCACGATGTTGTTGGGCGGCGCCGCGCCCAGGCCGGAGGAGACGGCGATGTAATCGCGCGGCACGTCGGTGAGCCAGATGCGCAGCTTCTCCAGCGCGCACTGGCCGACCAGGCCCTCGCCGGGCAGGAAGGAGGTCGGCAGCTTGCGGCTGGAGCGGTAGCCGTAGCTGGCGATCATGCGCAGGCGGGCGTCGCGTTCCTGCGAATCCATCATATAAAACACGCCGTGGTGGGCCGACACCAGCGGCGCCAGCTCCGACAGGATCAGCCGGGTGACCGCCTCCAGGTCGCGCTGGCCCTGCAGCAGGCGGGTGAAGCGCGCCAGGTTGGTCTTGAGCCAGTCCTGCTCGGCGTTCTTCTGCGTGGTTTCCTTCAGGTTGCGGATCATCTCGTTGATGTTGTCCTTCAGGTAGGACACCTCTCCGCGCGCCTCCACCTGGATCGAGCGCGACAAGTCGCCGCGGGTGACCGCCGTGGCCACCTCGGCGATCGCCCGCACCTGGTTGGTCAGGTTGGCCGCCAGCTGGTTGACGTTCTCGGTCAAGTCCTTCCAGGTGCCGGCGACGCCGGAGACGTTGGCCTGGCCGCCGAGTTTGCCCTCGGTGCCGACCTCGCGCGCCACCCGCGTCACCTCCGAGGCGAACGAGGACAACTGGTCGACCATGACGTTGATGGTGTCCTTGAGTTCCAGGATCTCGCCCTTGACGTCGACCGTGATTTTCTTCGACAGGTCGCCGCGCGCCACCGCCGTCGTCACCGCCGCGATGTTCCTGACCTGGCCGGTCAGGTTGGAGGCCATGAAGTTTACGTTGTCGGTCAAGTCCTTCCAGGTGCCGCCCACGCCGGGCACGTAGGCCTGGCCGCCCAGCTTGCCCTCGGTGCCGACCTCGCGCGCCACCCGCGTCACCTCCGAGGCGAACGAGGACAACTGGTCGACCATGACGTTGATGGTGTTCTTCAGCTCCAGGATCTCGCCCTTGACGTCGACCGTGATTTTCTTCGACAGGTCGCCGTTGGCGACCGCCGTGGTGACGTCGGCGATGTTCCTGACCTGGCCGGTCAGGTTGCCGGCCATCGAGTTGACGCCGTCGGTCAGGTCCTTCCAGGTGCCGGCCACGCCGGGCACGTTGGCCTGGCCGCCCAGCTTGCCCTCGGTGCCGACCTCGCGCGCCACCCGGGTCACCTCCGAGGCGAAGGAGTTCAACTGGTCGACCATGACGTTGATGGTGTTTTTCAGCTCCAGGATCTCGCCCTTGACGTCGACCGTGATTTTCTTCGACAGGTCGCCGTTGGCCACCGCCGTGGTGACGTCGGCGATGTTCCTGACCTGGCCGGTCAGGTTGCCGGCCATCGAGTTGACCGAGTCGGTCAAGTCCTTCCAGGTGCCGGCCACGCCCTTGACCTGGGCCTGGCCGCCGAGTTTGCCCTCGGTGCCGACCTCGCGCGCCACCCGCGTCACCTCCGAGGCGAACGAGGAGAGCTGGTCGACCATGACGTTGATGGTGTTTTTCAGTTCCAGGATCTCGCCCTTGACGTCGACCGTGATCTTTTTCGACAGGTCGCCGTTGGCCACCGCCGTCGTCACCGCCGCGATGTTCCTGACCTGGCCGGTCAGGTTCGAGGCCATGAAGTTGACGTTGTCGGTCAAGTCCTTCCAGGTGCCGCCGACGCCCGGCACGTAGGCCTGGCCGCCGAGCTTGCCCTCGGTGCCGACCTCGCGCGCCACCCGCGTCACTTCCGAGGCGAACGAGCGCAGCTGGTCGACCATGACGTTGATGGTGTCCTTCAGTTGCAGGATCTCGCCGCGCACGTCGACGGTGATTTTCTTCGACAGGTCGCCGTTGGCGACCGCCGTCGTCACCTCGGCGATGTTCCTCACCTGCGAGGTCAGGTTGCCGGCCATCGAGTTGACCGAGTCGGTCAAATCCTTCCAGGTGCCGGCCACGCCCTTGACCTGGGCCTGGCCGCCGAGCTTGCCCTCGGTGCCGACCTCGCGCGCCACCCGCGTTACCTCCGACGAGAACGACGAGAGTTGTTCGACCATGGTGTTGGCGGTGGTGGCGGCGCGCAGGTACTGGCCCTTGAGCGGCACGCCGTCGACCTCCAGCTCCATGGTCTGCGACAGGTCGCCCTTGGCGACGGCGCCGATGACGCGCGCCATCTCCGTGGTCGGGCGCACCAGGTCGTCGATCAGGGTGTTGACCGCGCTGATGATGGTGGTCCAGCCGCCGGCCACCTGCGGCACCGAGGCGCGCTGGGTCAGGCGGCCCTCGCGCCCGACCACGCGGCTGACCTCGGTGATCGTCCGCACCATGTTTTCCTGGGTCTCGATGATCTCGTTGAGGGTGTCGGCGACCTTGCCGGCCATGCCGGTCCAGTCGGACGGCATGCGCGCCCCGAAATCGCCCTTTTTCAGCGCCATCAGCGTGGCCAGCAACAGCTTGACGTCAAGCGCCTCGCCGACCTCAGTCATCTCATTCATACACACAATCCTCATCGATACAATGTCATGATCCGGTATACTCGCACGCCAGGCCCGGCGGCGGGGCTGGCGTTGCTGGACTTATTGCTACCCCTCAACTATAACGCCGCGCCGCCAATAGTGGCGCGCCAGAGGTTTATATGGCGCTTTCCCGGCGCCGTTCCCGCAGCCGCTCCCGCAGCGCGTCGGCCGGCAGCGCCGCGCTGAACAGCTCGCCCTGGTAGTGGCGGCAGCCCAGCGCCGCCAGTTGCGCCAGTTGCGCGGCGTTTTGCACGCCCAGCGCGACGGTGTTGAGCGACAGCGCGCGCGCCAGCAGGACGATGGCGGCGGCCATGTCGGTGCCGCCGTCGTCGTCGCCGATCGCCGCGACGAAGCCGGCGTCGATCTTCAGCTCGTCCAGCGGCAGCGTCTTGCACAGCGCCAGCGCCGCGCCGGCGCTGCCGAAATGGTCGACGCTCAGGCCCACGCCGGCCGCGCGCAACTGGTCCAGCACGGCGCCGGCGTGCCGGCCCGGCCCGCACAGCAGCGGCTCGGGCAGCTCCAGGGCGACGCTGGCGCCGTCCAGCTGGTGCCGCTGCAGGCGGATCGCCAGTTTTTGCGGCAGGTCGGCGTGCAGTTGCGCGCTCATCAGGTTGATGCCGATGCGCGGCGCCCGCCAGGGCGGCGCGGCGCCGCGCCAGCGCGCGGCCTGGGCGCAGGCGGCGGCGATGCTCCAATCGTCGAGCCGGTCGAGCAGCGCCAGGTCGGGCACCTCGGCCTGCCAGTCGGGCGCGGCGAGCAGGCCCAGGCGCGGGTGGCGCCAGTGCAGTTGCGCCTCGACCGCCACCACGGCGCCGCTGGCGATGTCGACGGTGGGCTGGTAGTACAGCTCCAGCTGGTCGCCGTCGAGCGCCGCGCGCAGTTCCCGGCGCCATTGCTCGCGCTCGATTTCGCGCTCGTTGAAGGCCTCGTGGAAGAAGCTGATGCCGCCGCGCTGCAACTGCTTGGCGTGGTACATCGCCAGGTCGGCGTTCTTCATCAGCAGTTGCGCCGAGGCGCCGTCCTGCGGGTACAGGCCGATGCCGATGCTGCTCGAGGTGCGGATCTGGTGCCGGCCGATGGCGTAGGGGCGGGCGTGCGCCTGGGCGATCTTCTTGGCCACCCGGGCCGCGTTGGCGGCGGCCGACTTGCCCTCGACGAGCACGACGAATTCGTCGCCGCCCAGGCGCGCGACGACGTCCGAGACGCGCACCGCCGCCGTCAGCCGCGCCGCCACCTGGCGCAGCAGCTCGTCGCCGGCCTCGTGGCCGTAGCTGTCGTTGACGCCCTTGAACTTGTCGAGGTCGAGGAACAGCAGCGCGAACTCGCCGCCCTGGCGGTCGGCCAGCGTGACGGCGTGTTCGAGCTGCTGGATCAGCGAGCGCCGGTTCACCAGCCCGGTCAGCGGGTCGCGGATTGACAGCTCGCAGGCGCGCTGCTCGGCCAGCTTGCGCTCGGCCACTTCGAGTTCGAGTTCGGCGTTGATGCGCTCCAGGTCTTGCAGGCGCTGCACCCGCAAGTCCTGGTTCAGCTTGGCCAACTGCGCCGATTTGGCTTGCAGCAGGATGTTTTTCTTGGCCATCTCGACGAACACCGCGACCTTGGTCTGCAACACCTGCGCGATGATCGGCGTTAACAGGTAGTCGGCGGCGCCGCTCTGGTAGGCGCGCAGCCGGTCGATTTCATCGGCGTAGTGGGCGGTGATGAAGATGATCGGCACGGCGTCCGAACGCGGGTGCGAATGGATCGCCTCGGCCGTCTCGAAGCCGTCCATGCCGGGCATGCCGACGTCGAGCAGGATCACGGCGAAGTCGTGGCGCAGCACCTGGCGCAGCGCCTCCTTGCCGGAGCCGGCGCTGAACAGTTCGTATTCGAGCCGCGTGGCCGCGTCCGTCAACAGGCTTTCGAGGGCGAACAGGCTGGCCGGGTCGTCATTGACGAGAAGGACTTTGGGGATCAACACGTTTGATGCGGCGCCTATGGTGGGGTGGGGCGGGCTACAAAAACAGCAGCCTAAAAGATACTCTTGTACCCGCAGGTGTCAAGACCTAATTGCGCGCCGGTGCGGGCGCCGTTCTACCTTATAATAAGGCGAACGCCTGGGCGCCCGAGCAGGCCGCGCAGCCGCAAGCTGGCGGCGCCCGCACTATTTGTCGTCTTCGGGAGGCCGGGTGGGTACAACGAGCATCAATGTGCGCGAGGCGGCGATCGACCACGATGTCTTGCACAAATGGCAGGAGCTGCTCGACCTGCTGACCCGGATTGTGCAGATCCCCGCCGCGCTGATCATGCGCGTGGAGCCGGCGTCGATCAAGGTGTGCGTGTCGAGCCGTTCGGACGGCAACCCCTACGAAGAAGACGAGGCGGCGCCGCTGGGCAGCGGCCTGTACTGCGAAACGGTGCTGGCCACGCGCGCCCACCTGATCGTCCCCGACGCGCTGGCCGATCCGCGCTGGCGCGACAACCCCGACGTCAAGCTGGGCATGGTGTCCTATATGGGCCTGCCGTTGACCTGGCCGGACCAGCACCTGTTCGGCACCATTTGCGTGCTGGACGGGCGCGAAAACCCCTACAGCCCGGTGTTCTTGCAATTGTTGCAACAATTTCGCGGCATCGTCGAGCGCGACCTGCAAATGATCGACGCCGCCCATCTGCGCGCGCGCGAGGACGCGGCGGTGCGCGCCGACGAGGCCGAACGGGTGCGCCGCGAGCTCCAGCTGCTGCGCGGCGGCGAGCAGCAGGCGCTGGAGTTGCTGCGCGAGAGCGAGCGGCGCTGGCATTTCGCCCTCGAGGGCGCCGGCGACGGCGTGTGGGACTGGGACATCGGCGCCGGCTCGATGTTCTATTCGGCGCGCTGCCTGGAGCTGCTCGGCTTCGCCGGCGCCGACGGCCGCGTCCCGTTCAGCGACTGGCGCGGCCACGTCCATCCGGACGACCTGGCGGCGCTGACCGAGGCCATCGAGGCGCACCTCGAAGGGGGCGGCGGCCAGTTCACCAACGAACACCGCTTCAAGGTCGGCGACGACTGGAAATGGCTGCTCATCCGCGGCATGGTGGTCGGGCGCGACGGCGCCGGCCAGGCCTTGCGCATGATCGGCACGTATTCCGACGTCACCGCGCGCAAGCAGGCCGAGTTCGAACTGCTCACGCTCAACAACCGGCTCGAGGAGCGCGTTGCCGCCCGCACCGCCGAGTTGCAGCAGGCCATGAAGCAAATCATGCTCACCGAGAAGATGGCCTCGCTGGGGCGCCTGGTGGCCGGCGTCGCGCACGAGTTGAACACGCCGTTGGGCAACATCGTGCTGTCCTCGTCGACGCTGAAGGAAGCCATCGACGGCGTCGACCGGCTCGCCGCCGGCAAGCGGCTGACCTTCGCGGCGCTGCAGGAATTCCTCGGCCACGGCAAGACGGCCTGCGAACTGATCGAGCGCAACGGCTTGCACGCCGGCGAGTTGATCATGAGCTTCAAGCAGGTCGCCGTCGACCAGGCCAGCCAGCAGCGCCGCCTGTTCGACCTGCGCAAGACGGTGCAGGACATGGCCGCGGCGCTGGGGCCGATTACGCGGCGCGCGCGCGTCACGCTGGAGGTGCGGATCCCGGCCGGCATCGGCATGGACAGCTACCCCGGCTCGATGGACCAGATCATCACCAACCTGGTGACCAACTCGATCAACCACGGCTTCGAGGGGCGCGACGGCGGCCGCATTACCATCAGCGCCAGCGCCCGGCACGACCGGGTCGAACTGGTCTACCGGGACGACGGCCGCGGCATCGAGAAAGCCTTGCAGGGCAAGGTGTTCGAACCCTTTTACACCACCAAGATGGGGCAGGGCGGTTCCGGCCTGGGCCTGTCGATCGTGCACAACATCGTGCAGGCGATCTTCAAGGGCAGCGTGCGCCTTGAGAGCGAACCCGGCCATGGGGTATGCTTCGTCTTTTCGCTGCCGCGCCGGCTGGCCGACGCCGCGCCGGGCCATGCCAACGGCTAGGACGCGAATAAAGTTCAAACGGACTGGCATGGTGGGCTCATTGGTTAGTGTCACTGCCGTGTTCTCGCGCGGGTTCGTATCAACCCGCTGCCTTTCGCGCAATCATTATATTATATACATGTTGCGGTGTGGATATTTTGATGGACGCCAGCCGCGTCCAATCCGTGGTACCAATCTTGGGAGTGTGGAGTGAAAACAAGTCAAACGATTCTTTTCGCGGCCTTGCTGGCGCTGGCGTGCGGCGCGCAGGCGGAGCGGCGCCAGCAGCGCGGCGGCGGACACGAGCAAGCCGGCGTGGCCGGCCAGTTCGACTATTACACGGTGGCGCTGAGCTGGTCGCCGTCCTATTGCGCCACGCGCCAGGACGCCAACCAGTGCGCCAGCGGACGCCAGCTGGGCTTCGTGCTGCACGGGCTGTGGCCGCAGTACGTCAACGGTTATCCGCAGAACTGCTCGACGGCGCCGCTGCCGGCCGACGTTCGGCAAAAATACGCGGCGATCTACCCGTCGCCCGGCCTGGCCGGGCACGAATGGTCGAAGCACGGCACCTGTTCCGGTTTGGCGCCGGCCGCCTACTTCGACTTGTCGCGCGAACTGAAGGAGCGGATCACCATCCCGCCGGCCTTCCAGCGTCCGGCCACGCCGGTGCGCACCAGCAGCGCCGAGTTGGTCCGGGCGTTCAAGGCGGCCAACCCGGCCATGCCGGCCGATTCGCTGCTGCCGTTTTGCGGTGATGGCGGGCGCTTCCTGCGCGAGGTGCGGGCCTGCTTCGACAAGGGCGGCCGCGCGCAAAGCTGCGGCGCGCAGGAAGTCAAGCGTTCCAACAAAGCCTGCGGGCTAGCCAGCTTCCTGTTGCCAAGCGTCAGGTAAGGCTCAGGCGCGCGGTTGTCGATGTTCGCAGTCCGGGTTGGCCCATCGGGCGCAACCCGACAACGTTGGCCCGCGGCGGCGCCGTTTCCCGCTTACTCCCCGCCCAGCAAATCGCGTTCGTTCAGCAGCGCGTAGACGATCTCGGGATTGCGCTCCAGGCACTTACGCACCGCCGCCGGAATCGCCTGCCGGGTCTTGCGGCACAGGCCGGGGCGCTCGGCCAGCGCGACGCTGATGCCGCGCACGGTGCGCACCCCGCGCTCGCTCGGCGTGATATTCAGCGCGACGCCGAGCAGCGCCTGCATGCGCTCGCCAATCTTGCGCAAATCGGCGTAGCTGGAAATGGCGTCGATGCGCTCGATGAGTTTTTTCTCTTCCTCGCGGGTCAGCCTGAGTATGCGCGTGTCGCCGGCGGGGTCGAGCAGCAGTTCCTCGCGCGCGCACACGCAGGCCCCGGGCGGGCATTCCTTGCGAATGGGGAAGGTCGGCGCTTCTGGCATAGGGGCCACGCTTGCATGGGGTTGCTGCCGGGCGGCGCCACGGCATCGATACCTCAGTATCGTTTGCCGCCGCGGCACTGTCAACCTGCACCAGCGGCGCGCCTGACGGCGGCCAAGCCGGGTAGTCTGGCGTTGGCAATTTCGCTACGCCGCGGCCGCCGCGCCGCGGTCCCCGCCATTCTTTCATTGGAGACACACCGTGCAAAGCGCTCAAAAAATCACCCCCTGCCTGTGGTTCGACGACCAGGCCGAAGAGGCCGCCAATTTCTACACCGGCATTTTTCCGCATTCCAAGATCACCGCGATCTCGCGCTACGGCGAAGCCGGCCGGGAAGTCCACGGCAAGGCGCCCGGCAGCGTGATGGTGGCCGCCTTCGAGCTGGACGGCCAGGCCTTCACCGCCCTCAACGGCGGCCCGGTGTTCAAGTTCAACGAAGCCGTGTCGTTTCAAATTAGTTGCGAAACCCAAATGGAAACCGACCATTATTGGCGGCGCCTGTCCGAAGGCGGCGACGAAGCGGCGCAGCAGTGCGGCTGGCTCAAGGATAAATATGGCGTCTCCTGGCAAGTGGTGCCGCGCGTGCTCATCGAGATGCTCGGCGACGCCGACCAGGCCAAGGCGCGGCGCGCCATGGCGGCCATGATGCAAATGAAAAAAATCGATATCGAGCAACTACGACGCGCGTTCGCCGGTTAGCGTTTAAAATCACGCCCACACTACCGCTACCGCCCGCCCCATGCACATTGAAACGATACGCCAGCGCCTGCGCGCGCTGGGCGCCAAGCCACTGCACGAACAACGCGTGCTGCGCGACTGGGTGCTGGCCCAGCCGCACGACCAGGGCCGGCGCCGCCCCAACGACTTCCTGCCGCGGGGCGTGCGCGAGGCGCTGCCGGCGCTGGACGCCGAGCTGCACGGCCTGGCGCGCCTGCTCAGTTCGCACCCGGCGGAGGACGGCTCGGCGCGGCTGCTGGTCGGCCTGGCCGACGGCCAGACGGTGGAAAGCGTGCTGTTGCCGCGCGACGGCCTGTGCGTGTCGAGCCAGATCGGCTGCGCGGTCGGCTGCCAGTTCTGCATGACCGGCCGCGACGGCCTGATCCGCCAGCTCAGCAGCGCCGAAATCATCGCCCAGGTGGTGCTGGGGCGCCGCCAGCGCCCCGTCAAGAAGGTGGTGTTCATGGGCATGGGCGAACCGGCGCACAACCTCGACAACGTGATGGAGGCGATCGACTTGCTGGGTACCGAGGGCAACATCGGCCACAAGAACCTGGTCTTCTCGACGGTTGGCGACGCCCGCGTGTTCCAGCGCCTGCCGCGGGGCGCGGTCAAGCCGGCGCTGGCCTTGTCGCTGCACACCACCAAGCCGGCCCTGCGCGAAAAGCTGCTGCCGCGGGCGCCGCGCCTGACGCCGCGCGAACTGGTCGAACTGGGCCAGGAATACGCCCGCGCCACCGCCTACCCGGTGCAGTACCAGTGGACGCTGCTGGAGGGCGTCAACGACGGCGAGGACGAAATGGACGGCATCGTCGAATTGCTCAAGGGGCAGTACGCGGTGCTCAACATGATTCCCTACAATACCGTCGCCGACCTTGACTTCAAGCGCCCGAGCTGGGAGCGGGCGCGGGCGATCGCGGCGGCGTTGCGCCAGCGCGGCGTGCTGACCAAGCTGCGCGACTCGGCCGGGCAGGAAGTCGACGGCGGCTGCGGCCAGTTGCGCGCGCGCGCCATGGCGGGCGCGCCGCGCGGCATCACAATCCACGCCGCCTGAAGCGCCACGCCACGCACCGCTGATCGCGTTGTTTTTTGGCATGTTCGCGGGTTTGGCAGCCGATGGCGGCGGATGGATTGCCCGCGCCGGGTTTATGCGGCATACTTGGATTTTCAATTCGTCAACATTGGCGGAGATTCCACGCCAGCCCATTTTCGGAGCGCCATGAAAGCTAGCATTCTTGAAGTTGCACCGTCGCTGCGGGCGGTCCCTGTGGCGGTGGCGGACGCGGCGGCGCTGGCGGCATTGGTGCAGAAGAACCACGCTTATTTGTTGTGCTATTTGCCCGCCGTCACGGCGCTGGCGTCGCCGGCCGACGCCGAGGCGTATCTGCGCCACGCCGACGCGCTCGCCGAGAGCGGGGACGTGTTGGAATGGCATATCTTTTCGCACGGCGAGTTGTGCGGGGCGGTCCGTCTGAACCACATCGAGACCGAGCACCACAAGGTATCGATCGGCTATTACATCGGCGCCGACTACCAGGGCAACGGTATTGCGACGCTGGCGGTGCGCGCCATCCTGGAGTACGGTTTCCAGGCGCTCGACGTCAACCGGGTCGAGTTGCGCTGCGTGGCGGCGAACGCGCCGAGCATCCGCCTGGCCGAGCGCCTGGGTTTTGTGCGCGAAGGCGTGCTGCGGCAGGCCGAGTTGCTCGACGGCGCGTTCTGCGACCTTTGGGTGTACGGCCTGTTGCGCGACGATTTTGTCTGGCCGGTGGCCGCGCCCGACCTCGGCGGCATTGCCGCTTAACCGACTCGCCGGCGCCTTCACGGCGCCATCGCCGCTATCCCTGCGCGGCCAGGCGCACCTGCCGCAGCGCCGCCTCCAGCGCGTCCAGCGCGACCGACCCCAGCGCCAGGCGCAGCGCGTGCGGCGCGTGGGCGCCCGCGGCGAACGGTTCGGCGGTCGTCACCATCACGCCTTGCCGCTCCAGTTGCGCGGCGACGCCGTCGGCGCGCAACTCGTCGGGCAGCGCCAGCCACAGGTAATACGAGGACGGATGCGCGGTGATGGCGCAGCCGCTCAACACGCGCCGCGCCAGGCTTTGACGGCGCCGCGCGTCGACCCGTTTCCTCTCCTCCAGCGCGTCCACTTCGCCCGCCTCGATCCACTCGCAGCCCAGCGCCACCGTCAGCGACGGCGTGCTCCAGGTCGACACGCGGATGGCGCGTTGCAGCGCCGGCATCAATGGCGCCGGCGCCGCGACGAAGCCGAAGCGCAGCCCCGAGGCGACGCTTTTCGACAGGCCGGAAACGTAGACGGTGCGCCGCGGCGCCAGCGTGAACAACGGCGCCGGCGCCGGCTCTGCCAGGAAGGCGTAGGCGCCGTCCTCGATGATCAGGAAGTCGTAGCGCTCGGCCAGCGCGGCCAGGCGGCGCCGCGCCGGCGCCGCCATCACCGAGCCGAGCGGATTGTGCAGCGTCGGCATGGCGTACAGCGCGCGCACCGGGCGGCGCCGGCACAGCGCCTCCAGCGCGTCCAGGCAGGTCGCGCCGTCGCGTTGCGGCAGCGCCTCGAGGTCGAGCCGGAAGGTCTGCGCCAGCGTTTTCATGCCGGGGTAGGTCAGCGCGTCGAGCGCCAGCACGTCGCCCGGTTTGAGCAGGCCCAGCACCACGCTCGACAGGCCCTGCTGGGCGCCGTTGACAATCAACACCTGCTCGGCCGGCACGCGGATGCCGCGGTTGCGCAGGTGTTTGGCGACGCTGGCGCGCTCGTGCGGGCGACCGCCCTGCGGCGCCGAGTGCAGCAGCGCGTCCAGGTCGCCGGCGCCGGCGAGTTTGCGCAAGCCGTCGCGCAGCAGTTCGGCCTGGCCCGGCAGCGACGGGTAGTTGAAGGTCAGGTCGACCGCGCCGCGGCGCGCCGCCTGCTGCTCCAGGCCCAGGCCGCGCGGCAGCGAGGTGTCGCGCACGAAGGTGCCGCGGCCGGTTTCGGCGGCCACCAGGCCGGCCGCCTCCAGTTCGCCGTAGACGCGCGAGGCGGTCGCCAGCGCGATGCGGTGTTGGCGCATCAGCGCGCGCAGCGTCGGCAGTTGCGTGCCGGGACGCAAGGCGCCGCTGCCGATGCGGGCGCTGAAGTCGTCGACGATGGTTTTGTAGCGGATCGCGGGCATCGTGTTTGTATCTAGGACAATTCTTTAACTGTATCAGATAATCCGGCTATGCTGGCCGCTCCCTCAACTCTGGAGCGCCGCGATGATTGCCTTTGGCACCCTGTTCATGTTCGGCGCGGCCGTGACGCTGCTGCTGTTGTCGCCCGGCCCGAATATGGCGTTCGTCCTGGCGCAGGGCGCCAGCCACGGCGCGCGCGGCGGCGTGGCGGCGGCGCTGGGCATTGGCGCCGCCGATTTGCTGCTGACGCTGTTGACGGCAAGCGGCGTTACCGCCGTCGTCGCCGCCTGGCCGCCGGCGTTCGAGCTGATCCGCTATGCCGGCGTGCTGTACCTGCTGCACCTGGCGTACCAGGCGCTGCGGCGAAGTCCGGCGCAGGCCGCCGCGGCGTGCGCGTCGATCTCGTTGGCGACGGTGTTCAGACGCGCGATGCTGAACAGCCTGTTGAACCCGAAGGCCCTGCTGTTTTTCATGGTCTTCCTGCCGCAGTTCGTCGACCTCGGGCGCGGCCCGGTGGCGCGGCAGTTGTTCGTTCTCGGTTGCGTGCTGACCCTCATCGGCACGGTGTTTCACACGCTGCTGGGCTGGATCGGCGGCGCGGCCGGACGCTATCTGGCGGGCAGGCCGACGCTGGGCCGGATGCGGCCGTATGCGCTGGCGGCGCTGATGCTGTCGCTGGCGCTGCGCCTGGTGCTGCTGCAGCGCCCGGCGTAGCTGCGACGGCGCTGGCCGGCGCGGAAAACTGTTAGGCTAGGCGTTTTGTTCATGGACATGGCTGCGCCAGCCAATGCGGAGACGAGATTGAAGACATTACTACTGCCATCCGGCCGGCCGATTGCCGCGCTGGGACAAGGCACCTGGTTCATGGGCGAAGACCCGGCCCAGAAGGAACGCGAAATTCACGCCCTGCGACTGGGCCTCGACCTCGGCATGTCGCTGATCGACACCGCCGAGATGTACGCCGACGGCGGCAGCGAGGAGGTGGTCGGGGCGGCCATCGCCGGCCGGCGCGACCAGGTGTTTTTGGTCAGCAAGGTATATCCGCACAACGCCGACCGCCACGGCGTCCGGGCCGCGTGCGAGCGCAGCTTGCGCCGGCTCGGCACCGACCACCTCGACCTGTACCTGCTGCACTGGCGCGGCGCGGTGCCGCTGCAGGAGACGCTGGAGGCGTTCGAGGCTTTGCAACGGGCCGGCAAGATACGCGATTTCGGCGTTAGCAACTTCGACACGGGCGACATGCTGGAGGCCGCCGCGTTGCCCGGCGGCGCGGCGCTCGCCAGCAACCAGGTGCTGTACAACCTGGGCCGCCGCGGTATTGAATGGGATTTGCTGCCGTGGTGCCGCCAGCACGGCGTGCCGCTGATGGCGTATTCGCCGCTGGCGTCGGAGCCGGGCGAGCAGAAGCGCCTGCTGGAAACGCCGGCGCTGAAGGCGGTCGCGGCGCGCCACGGCGCCAGCGCGGCGCAGATCGCGCTGGCGTGGTTGCTGCGCCAGGACGGCGTGATCGCCATTCCGAAGGCGGTCAATCCGGCCCATGTGCAGGACAACCGGGCGGCCTTGGATATCGTGCTGGCGGCGCAGGACCTGGCCGAGCTGGACCGGGCGTTTCCGCCGCCGCGGCGCAAGGTGCCGCTGGAAATGCGTTAGCTTGACGGCTGCCGCAGGTCGGATGCGCAGGCCGCCGAGGCGAACGCGTCATCCGACGCCGCGCCGCCGCCGACGCCAGTCGGGTTACACCCGACCTACGGGAATCCTACTGCAGTTGATTCAGCAGGAATGTGTAAGTCAGCGCCCACATTTGCGTTTGCTGGTCGTTGTTGGCCGCGCCGGCGTGGCCACCCTCCAAATTCTCCCAATACAGCACGTCGTGGCCCTGGTCGCGCATTTTCGCCACCATCTTGCGCGCGTGGCCGGGGTGGACGCGGTCGTCGCGGGTCGAGGTGGTAAACAGCGCGCGCGGATAGTTGCGACCCGCCTTCACGTTGTGGTACGGCGAGTATTTGCCGATGTAGGCCCATTGCGCCGGGTCGTCCGGGTCGCCGTATTCGTCCATCCACGAGGCGCCGGCCAGCAGCTTGCTGTAGCGCCGCATGTCGAGCAGTGGCACCTGGCACACCACGGCGTTGAACAAGTCGGGCCGCTGCACCATCACGGCGCCGACCAGCAGGCCGCCGTTGCTGCCGCCCATGATGCCGAGGTGGCGGGGACTGGAGAGCCGGCGCGCGATCAGGTCCTGCGCCACCGCGATGAAGTCGTCGTAGGCGCGCTGGCGCTGCTCCTTCAACGCCGCCTGGTGCCAGCGCGGGCCGAATTCGCCGCCGCCGCGGATGTTGGCCAGCACGTAGACGCCGCCGTTGTTCAGCCAGGCTTCGCCGGTAACGCCGCTATAGAACGGCTTCATCGACACCTCGAAGCCGCCGTAGCCGTACAGCACGGTTGGGTTCTTGCCGTCGAGCTTGGTATCCCTGGCCATGATGACGAAGTAGGGCACGCCGACGCCGTCCGCCGAGCGCGCTTCGAACTGCTGCACCGTGTAGGGCCGGGCGTCGAAGAACGCCGGCAGCGCCTTCAGACTGGCGCGCGCGTCGTCGCCGGCTTGCGCCAGGTACATCGTGGTCGGGTTGAGGAAGTCCGTCACCGTCAGGAAGTATTGGTCCGAGTCGATCGGGTCGAGCGCGCTCAGCTCCAGCGTGCCGAAGGCCGGCGCATCGACCGCGCGGCGTTGCCACCGGCCATCGATCCGGCGCAGTTCGACGATGCGGTTCCTGACGTTTTCCAGTTCGTTCAGCAGCAGCGCGCCGCGGGTGGCGGTAAGGCCGTCGAGCGACTTGGTCGGCGTCGGCGTAAACAGCTGCTCGAAGTCGCGCCCGCCCGCCAGGAAGTCGACGAAGTCGGTCGCCAGCAGCGCGCCCTGCGGATAGGTCTTGCCGCCGACCTGCCAGTCCGAGCGCAGGTCAATAATCAACTGGTCGCGCACCGTGTAGGCGTTGGCGTCGTCGGGCTTGGCGATCCGGGTCAGCGTGTCGCCGCTGCGCAGGAACAGTTCGCTGCTGTAGAAGCCGCTTTGGCGCTCGATGAACTGGCGCTCGTAGCCGGGCGTGAAGTCGCGGTAGGCGCCCACGCCGAGGTCGTCGGGCGTGGCCTCGTACAGCGTACGCGCCTGCGCCAGCGGGGTGCCGCGGCGCCATTCCTTGACCATGCGCGGGTAGCCGGAGTTGGTCAGCGAGCCGGCGCCGAAGTCGGTCGACACCAGCAGCGTGTCCAGGTCGATCCAGGACGCGCCGCCCTTGGCCTCGGCCAGCATGAAGCCGTCCTCGACGAAGGCGCGCCGCTCGATGTCGTATTCGCGCACGACGTGGGCGTCGCCGCCGCCGCGCGAGAGCGAGACCAGGCAGCGCTGGCCCAGCGGGTAGAGGCAGGACGCGCCGCCCCAGACCCAGTTTTCGCGTTCGGCCTCGGCCAGCTGGTCGAGGTCGATCACGGTTTCCCAGTCCGGCTGCGCCAGCTGGAACTGCGCCAGCGTGGTGCGGCGCCAGATGCCGCGCACATGCCCGGCGTCGCGCCAGAAATTGTAGTAGTGCGCGCCGTTCTTGCTGACGTAGGGGATGCGCTCGCTGGAATTGAGCACCGTTTTCAGGCGCGCGTGCATGGGCGCGAACTGGGCCCGGCCCTCGATTTCATGCCGGGTCGCGGCGTTGTGCCGGCGCACCCAGGCCAGCGGCTTGTCGCCGGTGACATCTTCCAGCCACTGGTAGGGGTCGGCGTCCGCGCCGGCGTGCCCGCCGCCGACGGCGGCCTGTGCCCGCGGGGCGTCGCCAGCCAGTTTTCGATATGCTCGCATTCGGATGTCTCTCATGTGTGGCCAAGCCGCGCGGAGTGGGCGACAGTAAGCACACTGTGACATGAATTGCTCCAGAGCACCAGCGCGCGTGGTTGGCGGGCGCACATCGACGTCGCCATGTTCATTTGGAAAAGTAGCGGGCGGTAAGAATCGACGCCAAGGGCGTAGCCCTGGGGCCGGACCGGGGTGGGGGGCGAGTCCCGCCGCAGCGGCGTCTGCTATTCGCAGCCGCGCTGGTTGACCCACACCGGCGCCGACCACAACACGTTGCCGTCGTCCTGCGTTACTTTGGCGTAATAGTAATGCTCGCCGTCGGCCGGCGTGATGGTGGTGGCGGCCTCGCGGGAGAGTTGCGTGACCGCCCCGTTGCGCCCGGGAACGCCTTCGAAGACGGCGACCGTGGCCACGCCGCGCCCCGCCGAGTTGGCGTGGTTGACGAGCAAATGCAGCGGGCCGCTGTTGCTGAAGCGTTCGCCCATCAGGTGGCCGTTGGCGGTCAGCACCAGTTGCGACGCCTTGTCCATCGTCGCGAACACGCGCCGCGCCTTCAGCGCCTCGAACACGCTGGCCTGCGACAGCGCGACGCCGTTGGGGATTAGGATGCCGGTGCGGTTGGTGTAGGACGCGCCCCAGTTGGCGCAGTGGTTGTCCTGGTTGCTGCTGAAGGCGACGTGGTAGCCCGCTTCGAGCGCCTTGTTGCAGGCCAGTTCGTAATTGCTGCGGTGGCTCTCGGTCTCCGTGAGGTTGGTCGAGAAGGCCGAGCTGTTCATGATTTCGCACAGGGCCATGGCCTCGTCGCCGTCGGGGCTGTAGCCGAACGGCACGCCGCCGACACGGAACTGGCCGCTTAGCGCCGGGTGGTTGAATTGGCCGATCCAACCGCGCTCGCGCATCAGCGCGTACAGGGCGGCGTACTCGTTCTTGGGCGTCAGCGTGTCGGCCAGCAGTTGCTGGCGGTCGTTGCGTTCCCAGCCCAGCAGTTCCTGGCTGTTGAAAATGTTCAGGTGGCCGCCGTTGTTGATGACGCCCCATTCCTGGCCGTAGATGGCGGCGAAGTCGGGATGGCCGGTGTTGAATTCGCGCGCCTGCGCCAGGCCGGCGCGGTACAGCGCTTGCGCGCTGACCGGATCGGCGTTGCCGTTGGTGCCGTCGGAGCCGTCGTACATGTGGTTGTGCTCGGACGTGACCAGGATGTCGAGTCCGCGCCCGCGGGCGAACGCGTAGGCGTCGCCCGGACCGAACGCGCCGCTTTGCGGATGCTGGGCGCCGGCGCAGTGCGCCACGTCGGCGCCGCCGTCGCTGTGGTTGGTCTGGCTGTGCAGATTGCCATAGTAGACGGTGAAGGGCAGGGCGGCCGGCGCCGGTGCGGCCGCGGCGCCGGCTGCGACGTCGGCGCGCCCGGGCAGCGCCCGGAAGGCGGGCATGGCGCGCGGCGCCGGGTTGCCGACGATAATGTCCCAGCGTTGCTCGATCAGGTCGGGCTGGTCGCCGGCCAGCGTGCGTTCGACCGCCGCCAGGGCGGCGTCGGCCGCCGGCCCGGCGCGCCGCGACGCCATCCGCGCCGGTGCGCCCGCGGCGCGGTCGCGCGACAGCGCGCGCAGGCGCAATTGATAGACGCCGTCGGGCAGGGCCGCGGCATTGGCCCGGCCGGCCCACGGGATGCGCAGGGTGACGGGACCCTCGAGCAGGCGTTCGACGCCGAACCAGCGCTGCACCGGCCGCCCGGATGGACCGAGCAGCTCCAAGCGCCAGGTGACGGCCTGTTCGCGCGGCGCGCCCGGATAGTTGAAGTGCAGCGCGAAGCTGCGCCCGCCGCCCGGCGCCGCGCGGTACGCCGCCTCCAGGGTGGCGTCGAACTCGCGGTGCTCGAACGGGGCTTGCGCGCGCGCGTTCCCGGCCGCCATCGCCGCCAGCATGCCCAACAGCACCGTTGCCGCCGCTTTCGTGCGCATAGATCCTCCCGCCAAGCCGTGTTAGCTCGACAGTTAGACACCGCGCCGCGCCGGAAAGTTCGGCCGGCGCGGCTTGCCGCTTGATGCCAGCGGAGTGGCGCCATGGCGCCGCGCGAAACGTGTCATTTCCGCAGGGAAATGAAATTGTGTTGTTTTCCGTCCACTTGTTTCTGTACGATGTTTGCGTTGCATCAAAAACATGAAAGATTCTATTTTTATATTGCCATCCGAGTATTTTGTGTTACATTAGCGGCATGAAACAACGTTAACGGAAATAAAACTTGTAGTTGAGTTTAAAACGTTGATACAGAGCATGTTTTTACCTCCCAATTTAAGCACAACAATAGGAAATATCTTAATGAACACATCTTTTTTCGCTAAAGTAGCCGGCTCCGCACTGATCGCCGTATCCATGTTCGCAGCCGCTTCGGCCAGCGCCGCTACCACCGTGCTGAACTTCAACGGCGAAAGCGCCAGCTTCAGCGCGACCTACGGTCCAGGCGTGGCGAGCTTCTCGGACGACTTCCTGTTCAACGTGCCAGCGGCGAGCACCAGCGATCCAGTTGGCACCATCACCCTGAGCGCCACCAAAGTCGGCAAATTCCTGGTTCCTACGATCAACAACACCTCGTTGTCGTTCTTCAAAATCAACGCCGACAACAGCCACACCGCGCTGGACACGACCTACGACGCTAACGGTTTCTACCTGGCGTCGGTCCTGCCAACCGGCATGTACGGCTTCAACTTCGCCGGTAACATCAAAAACGTCGCCAAGGGCGGTTCGTACGGCGGCACGCTGACCATGAACGTGTCGGCAGTACCAGAGCCAGGCACCTACGCCATGCTGGTTGCCGGTCTGGGCCTGTTGGCTTTCACCGCTCGCCGCAAAGCCAGCAAATAAGTCGGCTACCCGCCTTCTTGTTGTGGAAAACCCGCCGCGTGCGGGTTTTTTTACGTCCGCCGCGCGGCGCCGCCGCCGCGCGCCGCCTTTGACGCGCGTCCGCGCGAAGGGGTGGTCGTCCACCGCCTTTGATAGTATCCTGCTGGAATGAAGTCTCCTGGCAACGCGATCGGCTGCCGGTTCCACCGGCGCTGCATGGCAAGACGATAAAGCGATTGACGATGCGGATTTTTGGCAAGTTTGGCAAGGGTTGGATGGTTTCAAAATTGCCGCTGTGGGGCGCCGGCCTGTCGCTGGCGCTGCTGATCGGCGCGGCCCTGTACGCGGCGGCGGCCAAGACGGTCGAAGACGACGCGCGCCAGCGCTTCGACAACGTTGCCCGCAGCACCCAGTACGGCTTGTCGGCGCGGGTCAAGGCCTATTCCGACCTGGTGCGCGGGCTGGTGGCGCTGTTTCGCACCGCCGACTCGCTGAGCCGCGGCCAATTCCACGAATACGTCACCGGCCTGGACCTGCCGCGGCATTTTCCGGCCATCGAGGCGCTGACGTACGCGCAGTCGCTCGACGACGCCCAGCGCGACGCCTTCGAAAAGGAGGTGCGCGCCGACACCAGCCTCCAGCCGGGCGGCTATCCCGACTTCGCCATCAGGCCGGCCGGGCGGCGTTCGTGGTATTCGGTGCTGACCTATATGGAACCGATGGCAACGCTGAAGGAGAAGTTCGGCGTCGATATCGCCGCCACGCCGGCGGTGCGGCGCGTGCTCGAGCATTCGCGCGACTCCGGCCTGGTCAGCTCGTCGGGCCAGCCGATTATCGTCCAGGGGCCGCCGCGCCACATCGCGCTGGGCATGCGCCTGCCGGTGTACCGCCGCGGCATGCCGCTGCTCGACACGGCGACGCGCCGCGCCGCCTACCTGGGCGCGGTCGGTATCGGTTTCAGTATTCCCAAGCTGGTGCAGGGCGCGCTCGACGAGATGGCGCTGCGCCAGGTGCGCCTGTCGCTGTTCGCCGACAACGCCACCGAGCCGGAGCTGCGCCGCCTGGTGCTGGAGAAAACCGACCGCCTGTTGTTCAACGACAACGGCAGCACCGAGGCCGACCCGACCCCGGCCGCCGAGGCCGCCGACTTCTTCGAGACGGTGCTGCCGATCGACTTCAACGGCAGCCTGTGGAAGGCCCAGTTCCGCGTCCGCAAGACCGACCTGTACACCGGCTTCGACCGCCTGTTCCCGTGGCTGGCGCTGTTTACCGGCTTCGCCGGCAGCATGCTGATCTATGGTTACTTTTTCACGCTGTACTCGTCGCGCCGCAACGCCATCGAGCAGCGCGTGCTGCTCGACACGGTGCTCAACAACATCGACGCCCACGTTTACATGAAAGACCAGGACCGCCGCTACATTTACGCCAACGCCAAGATGGCCGAGGTGCTGGGGCGGCCGGTGGCGGACATTATCGGCAAGCTCGACCGCGAGCTGATGCCGGCCGCGCGCGCCGACGCCGCCTGGGAGTTCGACAAGCAGGTGTTCGAGGATTGCGTCAAGCACACCACCGAGGAGCAGTACGTCGACCGCGACGGCGAGGCGCGCCACCTGTGGACGGTCAAGGTGCCGTTGCTGCACGAGGAGCGCATCGACGCCGTCATCGGCCTGTCGACCGACGTCACCGAGCTGCACAACCTGAAGGTGCAGGCCGACGCCGCCAACCAGGCCAAGAGCGACTTCCTGTCCAACATGAGCCACGAGATCCGCACGCCGATGAACAGCATCATCGGCATGGCCCACCTGGCGTTGAAGTCGGTGGCCGACCCGAAGCAGCGCGACTACCTGCAAAAGATCTACCACTCCGGCCAGCACCTGCTGGGGCTGATCAACGACATCCTCGACTTTTCCAAGATCGAGGCCGGCAAGCTGGAACTGGAGGAACTCGACTTCACGCTCGACACGCTGCTGGCGAACATTTCAAGCCAGCTTGGCCAGAGCGCCGCGGCCAAGGGCTTGACCTTGGTGTTCGAGATCTGGCCGGGCCTGGCGCACCAGTTGCGCGGCGACCCGCTGCGGCTCGAACAGGTGCTGTTGAACCTGACCAGCAACGCCATCAAGTTCTCCGGGAACGGCCAGATCTTCATCCGCGCCCGCCCGCTTGAAGACCTCGAGCGGCACACCATGGTGCGCTTCGAGGTGCAGGATCCTGGCATCGGCATGAGCGCCGAGCAGGTCTCGCAGCTGTTCCAATCCTTCCACCAGGGCGACCCGTCGACCACGCGCAAATACGGCGGCACCGGGCTGGGGCTGGTGATCAGCAAGCAACTGGCCGAACTGATGGGCGGCGGCGTCGGCGTCGAAAGCGCGCCCGGCGCCGGCAGCACCTTCTGGTTCGCCGCGCGGCTGGAGAAGGGCACCGAGTTCTTCGCCGTCAGCGAGGAACTGGTGCGCGCCGACGTGCTCGACATCATCAAGGGCGCGGCCATCCTGCTGGTCGAGGACAACATCTTCAGCCAGCAGGTCGGCCAGGAATTGCTGGAGGACGCCGGCGCCACCGTCTGCGTCGCCAACAACGGCAAGGAGGCGATCGACCTGATGCTCAAGGAACGCTTCGACTGCGTGCTGATGGACGTGCAGATGCCGCTGATGGACGGCTTCGAGACCACCCGCATGATCCGCGCCCATCCAAAGCTGAGCGGCGCGCTGGTGGTGGCGATGACGGCCAACGCCGGCAGCGAGGACAAGGCGCGCTGCCTGGCCGCCGGCATGGATGAGTTCATCACCAAACCGATCGCGCCGAAGCTGCTGTTTACCGTGCTGGCGAAATGGATGGCGCAGCGCGGCAGCGGCCGCGCGCGGGCGCCACTGCCGGCGCCGGCGGTCGCGCTGGCCACGCACGCGCCGGCGCCCGAGGACGACGACGAGGACGCGCCGCTGATGGGCGAGGCGGCCCTGCTCGACATCGCCGCGCTGGGGCAAACCTTCGGCAACCGGCCCGACAAGATGCGCAAGTTCGCGCTGATGTTCCTGGACGCGGCGCGCGACGCCCTGGTTGAAATGAACCAGGCGATGGCGCAGGGCGACCTGGTGCGCCTGTCGGAGCTGGGGCACCGCACCAAATCGTCGGCGCGGGCGGTCGGCGCGATGAGCTTTGCCGCGCTGTGCCGCACCATCGAGGCGATCCAGGCCGACGGCGACCCGGTCCAGGCCCGCCGCGTCCTCGACCAGATGCAGCCGCTGCTGGAGCGCCTGAAACTGCAAATCGGCCGGGACCTGATGGCGGAAGACGCCGGTTAACAGCGTTGAGGGGGCGCCGGTACGGGGGCGGACCCGCGGCGCCAAGGCGAGCGGGTCTGGCCCCAGCCTTTCGCCCTTGCTTTTGATGCGATAACATCAACCCGCGGCATGTTCGACCCCGCTTTCCCGCATTTTTTCCGTCGCACAAGCTTGCCACAGGCGATAATATCGGATTGTCCGCGCGCGCTTTTCCCTCTTGCAATAACGACAGCGCCGCCGCGCGTTTCCCCCTTATCGGAGCAGCATGCTTTCACCCGTCACGCCAGGCCTGCTCATCTTGCATGGCAACCAGCTCGAACAACTGCGCGCCGCCGTCTTCCAGTGGCTGCGCAACAACCCGCTGGCGCCGCTCGAGTCGGACATCTTCCTGGTGCAGTCGAACGGCGTGGCCGAATGGCTGAAGATCGCGCTGGCCGAGGAAATGGGCGTGTGCGCCGCCACCCGCATCGCGCTGCCGGCGCGGCTGCTGTGGGAGGGCTACCGCGGCATGCTGGGACGCGAGCGGGTGCCGAGCCGCTCGCCGTTCGACAAGGGGCCGCTGACCTGGCGCCTGATGCGCCTGCTGCCGACGCTGCTGGCCGAGCCGGCCTTCGCGCCGCTGCGCTACTTCCTGGCCGACGGCGAGGCCGAACGGCGATTGCAACTGGCCGAGCGCCTGGCCGACTTGTTCGACCAATACCAGGTGTACCGGGCCGACTGGCTGGAAGACTGGGCGCTCGGGCGCGACCAGCTGCGCAACGCCGCCGGCCAGGCCGCGCCGATGGCCGCCGACCAGCGCTGGCAGGCGCAACTGTGGCGCGCCGTCACGGCCAGCGTGCCGGAGCAGCAGCGCGCCTCCGGCCGCGCCACCATCCACCAGCAATTCCTCGACGCCATCGCCCGCGGCGACGCGCCGGCCGGGCGGCTGCCGCGGCGCATCGTGCTGTTCGGCGTCTCGGCCTTGCCCTACCAAAGTCTGCAGGCGCTGGCGGCGCTGGCGCAGCACACCCAGGTGCTGCTGGCGGTGCCCAACCCCTGCCAATACTACTGGAGCGACATCATCGAGGGCCGCGACCTGCTGCGCAGCGCGCACAAGCGCCAACAGGCGCGCGGCGGCCGCGACCTCGGCGACCTGCCGATGGAAGAGCTGCACGCCTTCAGCCACCCGCTGCTGGCCAGTTGGGGCCGGCAGGGCCGCGACTTCATCCGCCTGCTCGACGAATTCGACGCCCACCGCGCCGCCTGGCTGCCGGAAAGCATGCGCGTCGACCTCTTTAGCGAAGAGGACGGCGACAGCCTGCTGGCCCAGGTGCAGGGCGCCATCCGCGAACTGCGCCCGCTCAGCGAGCACGCGCAGGCGGCGCCGCCGGCGGCGGACCGCTCGGTCGAATTCCACCTGGCCCACAGCGTCCAGCGCGAAGTCGAAGTGCTGCACGACCAGCTGCTGGCGATGCTCGGCGCCGGCAACGGCCTGCGCCCGCGCGAAGTGGTGGTGATGGTGCCCGACATCGACACCTTCACCGCCGCCATCCACGCGGTGTTCGGCCAGCACAAGCGCGGCGACCCGCGCTTCATCCCGTTTGAAATCGGCGACGTCAACGAGCGCAGCGTCAACCCGCTGCTGGTGGCGCTGGAATGGCTGCTGCGCCTGCCGCAGCAGCGCTGCCGCCAGAGCGAGGTGCGCGACTTGCTCGACGTGCCGGCGCTGGCCGCGCGCTTCGGCCTGGACGGCGAAGACCTGGCCACGCTGGGCGCGTGGATCGACGGCGCCGGCGTGCGCTGGGGCTTGGACCAGGCCCACCGCGACGGCCTCGGCCTGGGCGCCGCGCGCGAGCAAAACAGCTGGATCTTCGGCGTGCGGCGCATGCTGCTGGGCTACGCCAGCGGCAACGGCGCCAGCTTCGCCGGCATCGAACCGTACGCCGAAGTGGGCGGGCTGGACGCCGCGCTGGCCGGCTCGCTGGCGCAGCTGGTGGAGGCGCTGCTGCACTGGCGCGCTGCGCTGGCGCAGCCGCGCACCCCGGCCGAGTGGGGCGCGCAGGCGCGCGCGCTGCTGGCGGCCTTCTTCAGGGCTGGCGAGGAGGGCGACCGCCTGACGCTGGCGCTGCTGGAACAGGCGCTGCAAGGCTGGCTGGAAACCTGCGACGGCGCCGAATTCACCGAGTCGGTGCCGCTGGCGGTGCTGCGCGAAGCCTGGCTGGGCCTGCTCGACGAACCGACCCTGAACCACCAGTTCGTCTCCGGCGGCGTGACCTTCTGCACCCTGATGCCGATGCGCGCGGTGCCGTTTCGCGTGGTCTGCCTGCTGGGCATGAACGACGGCGACTTCCCGCGCCGCGCGCCGAAGGCCGACTTCGACCTGCTGGCGCTGCCCGGCATGGCGCGCCCGGGCGACCGCTCGCGCCGCGACGACGACCGCTACCTGATGCTGGAGGCGCTGCTGGCCGCGCGCGACAAGCTATATATTAGTTGGGTCGGCCGCAACGTGCGCGACAACAGCGAACAGCCGCCGTCGGTGCTGGTGTCGCAACTGCGCGACTACCTGGAGGCCGGTTGGGGCTTAAACCCGGCCAGCCTGACCACCGAACACGCGCTGCAACCGTTCAGCCGCAAATACTTCGAGAGCGGCGGCCTGCTGACCTACGCAGGCGAATGGCGCGCCGCCCACGGCGCCGCGGCGGCGCCGGACGACGAGCGCGCCGCCGAACGCCTGCCGCCGTTCGAGCTGGACCCGAACTTCCGCCTGAAGCTCAACGACCTGGCCAACTTCATGCGCCAGCCGGTCAAATACTTCTTCCGGCGCCGCCTCAGCGTGGCCTTCGCCGACGCCGACCTGATCGGCGACGACGAGGAACCGTTCGCGCTGAACGCGCTGGAACGCTATCTGTTGGAAGACACGCTGCTGGACGACGCCGACGCCCCCGAGCCGCAGTCCGAGGTGCGCGCCAGCCTGACGCTGCGCGCCAAACGGCTGGAGCGCGAGGGCGTGCTGCCGATCGGCCTGATCGGCGAACAGTGGCAGCGCCAGCTGGTCGACGCGCTGGTGCCGGTGCGCAGCGCCTGGCTGGCGCTGTGCCAGCGCTTCCCGCGCCCGGCCGACAAGCTGGCGATCGACCTGCGCTACGGCGAGCTGCGCATCGACGACTGGCTCGACCGGCTGCGCCGCCAGGACGAGTCGGCCGGCGGCAAGATCGCCTGGCTGATGCAAATCTCCTCGAAAGTGCTGGACAAGGGCGGCAAGGCGCGCGGCGACAAACTCATCGCCATGTGGTTGCGCCAGCTGGCGGCGGCGGCGCAGGACGTGCCCGTGACCGGCTACCTGCTGGCGCGCGACGCCGTCGTGACGATGGCGCCGCTGGAGCCGGCCGGCGCGCGCGACGCGCTGGCGGCGCTGCTGGCGCTGTGGCGCGAAAACATGAACCACCCGCTGCCGACCGCCTGCAAGACCGCGCTGGCGCTGGCCCAGGACGGCGACCCGCGCGCGGTCTACGACGGCGGCTTCGACATGGCCGGCGAGCGCGCCGACCTGTGCCTGGCGCGACTATGGCCCGACTTCGCCGCGCTGGCGGCCGAGGAGGCCTGGGCCGACTGCTCGCTGGAGCTGTACGGGCCGCTGGCGGCCTGGCTGGACAACCATATCACCATCGCCGCCATCGACGCCGGCGCGGACGGCACGGAAGCCCCATGAGCAGCCAACTGTTACAACCCTTGACCTTCCCGCTGCACGGCACCCGCCTGATCGAGGCCAGCGCCGGCACCGGCAAAACCTGGACCATCGCCGCGCTGTACGTGCGCCTGGTGCTGGGCCACGGCGGCGCGGCCGGCTTCGGCCGCGCGCTGCAACCGGCCGACATCCTGGTGATGACTTTTACCCGCGCCGCCACGCGCGAACTGTCGAACCGCGTGCGCGAGCGCTTGATCGAAGCGGCCGCCTACTTCCGCGACCCCGGCGCCGGCCAGCCCGACGCCTACCTCGACGCGCTGCTGGACGACTACCCCGACCACGCCGAGCGGCAGCGCGCCGCGCACCGCCTGACGCTGGCCGCCGAAACCATGGACGAGGCGGCGATTTTCACCATCGACGCCTGGTGCCAGCGCATGCTGCGCGAACACGCCTTCGACAGCGGCAGCCTGTTCAACGAAGAACTGGTCAGCGACGAAAACGCGCTGTTCGAGGACGCCGCCCACGACTACTGGCGCCAGCACGTCTACCCGCTGAACGCCGGCGCGCTGGAACCGTTGCTGGAAGCTTGGAGCGACGTGGTGGTGCTGAAAAAAACCGTGCGCGAACTGGTCAAGCGCGCCGGCGCCATCGGCGCGGCGGGCGAGCCGACGCTGGGCGGCCTGATCGCCCGCGTGCAAAAAGAACAGCGGGCGCAACTGGCCGGGCTGAAGCACGGCTGGGCCGAGCGCGCCGACCGCATGGAGCAATGGATAGGCCGGCAGCGCGACGCCGCGCCGAAGTGCTTCAACGGCAACAAGATGAAACCCGAATCGCTGGCCAAATGGTTCGCCGGCCTGCGCGCCTGGGCGCTCGACGCCGCCGCCGTGCAGCCGGCCGGCGTCAACGACACCGCCTGGCGCCGCCTGACGCCGGACGGCATCGCCGACGCCTTCTCGAAAGGCCACAGCGCCGAGGTGCCGGACGACTTCGACGCCACCGCGGCGCTGGCCGAGGCGCTGGCGCGGATCGCGCCGCTGTCGCACGAACTGTACCGCCACGCCGCCGCCACCATCGCCGCGCGCATGGACGAACTGAAGCGGCGCGCCCGCCAGTTCGGCTTCGCCGACCTGCTGGAACGCCTGAAGGCGGCGCTGGAGGGCGAGAACGGCGCCGCGCTGCGCCAGCGCATCACCGACCAGTACCCGCTGGCGATGGTCGACGAATTCCAGGACACCGCGCCCGGCCAATACCAGATCTTCAACCTGCTGTACCGGGTCGCCGACAACGACCCGGCGCGCGGCCTGTTCCTGATCGGCGACCCGAAACAATCGATCTACGGCTTCCGCGGCGCCGACATCCACAGCTACCTGTCGGCGCGCGCCGCCACCGAGGGGCGCCACTACCAGCTGGGCACCAACTACCGCTCGACGGGCGCGCTGGTGGACGCCGTCAACCAGCTGTTCCTGCACGCCGAGGGCCACGGCGAAGGTGAGTCACGGCGCGACGGTTTCCCGTCCGGCGCCTTCCGCTTCCGCAAGGGCGGCGCCAACCCGCTGCCGTTCGACGCCGTCGGCGCCATGGGCCGCGCCGAACAACTGGTGCGCGGCGACGGCCCGGAAGCGCCATTGACGGTGGCCCTGAGCCACGCCGACGGCTTGAAGGGCGACGCCTACCGCGAATTCTTCGCGCACCACTGCGCCGAGCACATCGTCGGCCTGCTCAACGACCCCTGCGCCGGTTTCGAAGGCAAAACCGGCTTTAGGCGTTTGCAACCGGCCGACATCGCCATCCTGGTGCGCGACCGCAAGGAGGCGGCGGCGATTCGCAAGGCGCTGCAAAAACGCCAAGTGGCCAGCGTCTACCTGTCCGACAAGGACTCCGTCATTAACAGCGACGAGGCGGCCGACGTGCTGCGCTGGCTGCGCGCGCTGGCCAACCCGCTCGACGGCGCGCTGGCGCGGGCCGCCTTCGCCACCGGCACGGTCGGCATGACGCTGAGCGAACTGGCGCAACTGTCGAACGACGAAATCGAATCGGAAAAACGCGCCGAACAACTCAAGGGCCTGCACCTGGTGTGGCAGCGCCAGGGCGTGCTGGCGATGCTGCGGCGCTTCATCCACGAACTGAAACTGCCGGCGGCGATGCTGCGCCAGGCCGGCGGCGAACGGCGCCTGACCAACCTGCTGCACCTGGCCGAACTGCTGCAAACGGCCAGCCGCCAGCTCGACGGCGAACAGGCGCTGATCCGTTGGCTGGCCGAGCAAATCGCCGGCGAGGGCGGCGGCGGCGACGAACGTGTGCTGCGCCTGGAAAGCGACGCCGAACTGGTCAAGGTCGTCACCGTCCACAAGTCGAAGGGCCTGGAATACCCGCTGGTCTACCTGCCGTTCGCCGTCACCGCGCGCAAGGTCGACAAGCGCAACCGCAGCTTCTTCGAATACACCGACGGCGACGGCGTGCGCCACCTCGACATGACGCTGTCGGAGCCGGCGCAGGAAGCGGTGGAGGCGGCGCGCATCGAAGAAGACCTGCGCCTGCTGTACGTGGCGTTGACGCGCGCCTGCCATTTCCTGTGGCTGGGCGTGGCGGCGCTGGCCGGGCGCAAGGCCGGCGAGAATACGCTGCACGACTCGGCGCTGGGCTACCTGCTGACCGGCGGCGAGAAGCTGCCGGCGGAAGACCTGCTGGCGCGCTGGCAGCGGCTGCGCGGCGACTGCGCCGGCATCGCCATCGCCGAACTGGTCCAGCCGGGCCGCGCCACCATGCTCGACCGCGTCGAACTGCTGCCCGAGCTGAGCGACGCCGCCGTGTTCGACGGCAGCTTCGAGCGCGACTGGACCGTCGGCAGCTTCACCTCGCTGACGCGGCAAGTGGGGCCGCTGGTCGCCAGCGTCCACGTGCCGCAGCGGGCCAAGGAGGAAACCCTGCTCGAAGACGAGGACGACGCGCAGGCGTCGGCGCGCGGCGACGACGCGCCGTGGCACCGCTTCCCGCGCGGCTCCGTGCCCGGCAACTTCCTGCACGAGCAACTCGAATGGATCGGCAGCGAAGGCTTCGGCATCGTCGACGACGCCGGCTTCGCCGCCCGCCTGGGCGCGCGCTGCGAACGGGCCGGCTGGGGCCACCGCCAGGAAGACGCGGTGGCCTGGCTGCGCACCGTGGCGACGACGCCGCTGCCGATGCTGGGCGCGCCGCTGGTCGCCATCGAAGCGCTGCTGCCCGAGATGGAATTCTGGTTCCCCAGCGAGCGCCTGGGCACCGACGGGTTGGACCGCCTGTGCTCGCGCCACCTGCTGGGCGACGCGCCGCGCCCGGCGCTGCCGAAACGCCAGCTGCACGGCATGTTGAAAGGCTTCGCCGACCTGGTCTTCGAACACCAGGGGCGCTATTGGGTACTCGACTACAAATCCAACGCGCTCGGCGCCGGCGACGCCGCCTACCACAAGCAGGCGCTGGCGGCCGGCATGGCGGCGCACCGCTACGACATCCAGGGCGCCATCTACATGCTGGCGCTGCACCGCCTGCTGCGCAGCCGCCTGGGCGAACACTACGACCCGGCGCGGCAACTGGGCGGCGCCATTTTCCTGTTCTTGCGCGGCATCGCCAACCCGCACACGCACGGCTGCTACTGGCTGGAGCCGCAGATGGCGCTGCTCGACGGCCTCGACACGCTACTCGACGCAACGCCAGATGGAACACCACCATGAAGACTGACCCGCGCAGCGCCGCCACCACCACCGCCGCGCTGCTGGCGCACGTCGACGCCCTGACCGAGGACGGCCAGCTGCGGCGCCTGAGCGGCGCCTTCGCCCGCTTCATCGGCTCGGTTGGCGCCGGTTCCGCGCAACTGACGCTGGCCTGCGTGCTGCTGTCCGAACTGGAAGGGCGCGGCCACAGCTGCCTGATGCTCGACGAACTGGTCAACGACCCCGGTCTGCTGATGGGCTGGACCGATGAACAATGGCGCGCGCTGGTGGCCGCCTCCGGCGCGCTGCCGAAAAGCGTGGCGGCGTGGCGCGCGCTGCTGGCGCAGGCGGACCAGGTGTGGCAAATCGGCGACCTCGACTTCGACCAGCCGCTGGCGCTGGACGGCGACCGCCTGTATCTGCGGCGCTACTGGCGCGACGAAAAACTGGTGGCCGACGCCATCGGCGCGCGCGCCCGCGACAGCGCGCGCACGCCGGACCTGCCCGCGGTGCGGCGCTGGCTCGACATCCTGTTCGACCAGCCGACCCCGGACGGCGGCCCGGACTGGCAAAAAATCGCCTGCGCGGTGGCGCTGCGCGGCAGCGTCGCCATCATCACCGGCGGCCCCGGCACCGGTAAAACCTACACCGTCGCCAGCCTGCTGACGCTGCTGTTCGCCGTCTCCGAGCACCCCGAGCGGCTGCGGATCGCCCTGGCGGCGCCGACCGGAAAAGCGGCGGCGCGGCTGAAACAATCGATCGACAAAGCCCTCGACAGCCTGGCCGCCAAAGTGGGCGGCGAGCTGCCGGAACTGAAGGAACTGGCGCAGCGCATGGGCGCGGCGCGCACCCTGCACAGCCTGCTGGGCGCGCGCCCCGACACGCGCGCCTTCCAGCACCACGCCGGCAACCCGCTCGACGTCGACGTGCTGATCGTCGACGAAGCCTCGATGGTCCACCTGGAGATGATGGCGTCGCTGCTGGACGCGTTGCCGCCGGGCGCCATCCTGGTCCTGCTGGGCGACAAAGACCAACTGGCGTCGGTCGAGGCGGGCGCCGTGCTGGGCGACCTGTGCCACGACGCCCAGGCCGGCGGCTACACGGCCGCCACGCTGGCGTACGCGCAGGCGGCCACGGGGGAGCGCATCGGCGCCGCATTCCAGGGCGGCGCCGGCGCGCTGGCGCAGCAAACCGTGATGCTGCGCCACAGCCACCGCTTCAGCGGCCCGATCGGCGCGCTGGCGCTGGCCGTCAACGCCGGCATGAGCAAGGAGGCGCTGGCCTGCCTGGGCGGCGACCGCGGCGGCAAAGTCGCCTGGATCGAACCGGCGCAGCAGAGCGACGTGCTGCAACTGGCGTTGGCCGGGCGCGCCGGCGCCGGCGGCGGCTATCAGCCCTATTTGACCATGGTGCGCGACGGCGCCGACGGCCGCGAACACGAAGCCTGGGTGCGTGACGTGTTGCACAGCTTCGAAGCCTTCCGCATCCTGTGCGCGGTGCGCGACGGCGAGTGGGGCGTGAGCGGGCTGAACGCCGCCATCGAACAACGCCTCGAGCGGGCGGGCTTGATCAAACGCAGCGAGTGGTATGTCGGCCGGCCGGTCATGGTGACGCGCAACGACTACGGCACCGGCGTCTTCAACGGCGACATCGGCCTGACGCTGCGCGACCCGGCGCGGCCAACCTCGCTGCGCGTGTATTTTCTGGAAGGCGAAACGGTGCGCAGCGTACTGGCGACGCGCCTGCGCCACGTCGACACCGCGTTCGCCATGACGGTGCACAAATCGCAGGGTTCGGAGTTCCGCCACACCGTGCTGGTGCTGCCGAAGGAGGGCGGGGCGATGCTGGCGCGCGAGCTGATCTACACCGGCATCACGCGGGCGCGCGATTACTTCACGCTGGTGTCGCCGACGCAGACGGTGCTGCTGGACGCGATTATGCGGCGCACGCAGCGGGCCAGCGGGTTGCGGGGCTTGATTGGGGCGTAGGCTGACGCCAGCTTTGACATGTCAAATAGGTCATGCCTCGCGATGGCATGAATCCGCCGAATAGCGCATCGGCGTGCGCTATACTTCTACCCGCTTCATATGGTATGGCATGCGCACACACAGCGATGGCAAAATAAGTTAACAATTTGGAAAGTTAGTAATAAATCATGGCAATAGGACTTAACAAGGCCGAGCTCGTCGGAATCGACTCTGTTCGTGCGACACGCCCAGAACATTTTTCTCCTGCACTGCCGTCGTCGTCCGAAGGCTTTACTATCTCATATCGTGGAAAGTTGCCTGAGTCGGAAATTTTAATTCCTGTGAGTAGCAAATATCTGCAGATTTCAAAATCTAATGACTTGGAGTGTAGCGTGCCGCATTCCAATGGATTTATTTGGGGCGACAATTGGTACGGCCTTCATTCGCTGATTGAATCTGCCGAAAAGGCCCAGCTCATCTATCTAGATCCACCTTATGCGACTGGAATGGATTTTGCCTCCCGAAAGCAAGAGCATGCGTATAATGATTCACTTGGCCAGTCTGCCTATATTGAGTTTATGCGTCGACGGTTAATTTTGATGCGTGAATTGTTGGAGCAAGATGGTTCTATTTACGTCCATATTGGGCATCAAATGGTTGCGGAATTAAAACTAATACTTGACGAAATATTTGGTCCACAAAATTTTAAAAATATTATAGTGCGGCGAAAATGCAGTAGCAAAAACTCTACGCGACATCAATACGCAAATTTAAATGATTATATTTTATTTTACACAAAATCAAAAAATTACATTTGGAATCAACCTAAAAAGAAGGCAACAGCTGACTGGATCGCTAAAGAATACACAAAAAACGACGAGCGAGGGCAGTATAAGCTAGTTCCATTACATGCTCCGGGCATACGTAATGGGGCGACAGGTGAGAACTGGCGAGGCGTGCCGCCACCAAAAGGAAAGCATTGGCAATTTGCACCATCAACTCTTGATGAGCTCGATGCTGCTGGAAATATTCATTGGTCAAAAACAGGTAATCCAAGAAAAAAAATATATCTTGAAGAGAATAAGGGCTTGGCGCTGACTGATTACTGGGACGATTATCGCGATGCACACCATCAAAGTATTCTTATTACTGGTTATCCAACTGAAAAGAATTTTGACATGATGAAGACTATCATTGGTGCCAGCAGTATTGAAGGAGGATTGGTGATCGATCCATTTTGCGGTTCTGGCTCAACCATACACGCTGCTGAGACACTTAAACGTCGGTGGATCGGTATTGACGAGTCATTCCTGTCAGCGAAGACAGTCATATCGCGGCTGCAAGACGGAAGGCAACCGATGGGGGATTTTGTAGATCGCATGAACGAAGTCAATTTATTCGGGAAACTTGAAACGCCACAGTCAGTTCGTCGTGAGACTAGTGCTTTAGAGTTTCAGGTCTACGTTGACACGCACATTGCGATATCTCTTGGTGCAGAAGTCAGCGAGCTACGACAACTCCTCCGGTAGTATCCATAAGCCAGCCTGAGGTGACGCGCTCATCAGCAGTTTTGAGCGTCGTCACCCTAACATTATCATTCCAGCTGACGTCCAATAGACATGCTTCTGCCCAGGTGTCTCGGTGCGCCATACCAGGGCCGTCAGAGAGGAAGATAACTTTAAAATTATTGCCGCTAATCCGGCAAAATTCTCGGGCTTTGCTTACCTTATCTGAATTTCCCCCAGTTCTATCATCTGACTGGGCTCCACCCCGTGTTGAATCATAGCGCGCAAAGCCGATTGCACGAACGATGTTGTCCTGTTGGGAGCGGATTACAAAATCGCAAGGGAAATTTCCTATATAATTGGAGTAAATAGTAGATAGTTCCACGTCGCGACCGGCGCCACGTGGTCCTTCGATGAAAAACTCATTATTAAAACGAGTCTCAAACCAATCGAAAAATTGCCCGGTAAGAAGGTAGCCGAGCTGGCCGCGTGTGTCATACTCGCCAATTAGCGCTGCCAGTGCTGCATCCTCGTGTGGTGACATGCTAGAAAATTGTTGTTTAAGTAATTCGATTGGTTTAAACGTATTGCCAATGCCTGCGACTAATCTCTCAGTTGGGACACTTATTTTTTTCGCCATTTCCGTGTCAAGGACAGGTGAAACGGCTCGCCGGAATATTTTTAAAAATGCCATTCGTTGATCGGCATTAAAAGTTTTTGTCCGAATCTTTGCGAGGAGATCCGCACTATTCATAGCTGCTGCCACCAAGCTCTTAAACGTTGCAATTTCAACTGAATATTTTGCGCTGGAAGCCATGAGAACTTCTGGAAAACGTACCGCATTGTCAATTGCGGTAATAATTGTGCTGGGGTTGTCGTATGCAGAGAGAGGAGTAACGGGCATTTTTTTCTCTAAATTATTTCCGAATGACCAGAATAGCATAAGAGAAATATTTTATGCCACTATTTTTTCACTGGAGAGCTTTTGAACTGATCACCCGGGAGTAAATTAACGTTGAAGACTCGCCGCAGCCCACGTCGGGCGCACGACCAATCTACCGAACTTAAGGATTTAGCGCGCCGTCAGCATGGTTTCAGGGTCATGTGTTTATGGAGTTTTGGTCTTGATTTTCGTGGCTTCGAGAGTCCTTCTTTATGCCTGTAGGTGTTCCGGGCCACGAGTTTGAGCAGCGTCAGCAGTAGTTTGGCCGCGCCGCGCCGCGCCGCCCCAACAGCAATGCCGGCAAGAGGGGCTTAAGCGCAGTGTGGACGTAAGCGCGGTTGATACGGGTGCTCGCTGGCAGGTTTGCGTCGGCGCGGGCGGTCAAGGTAGTCAATGCCTGGAGGTTGTCGCACAGCACCTTGGCGGCGACATCCTGCATGACGGCCAGGTGCGACAGGCCGGAAACGTGTTCGAGGTTGAGGCGGTGTTTCAATCTTTTAAACGCCTCTTCAATTCTCCAGCGCTGATGGTATAGGTCGCCGAACCAGTGCGCCGGGAACGCGGCGCTGTCGAGCAGGTTGGTCATCAGGACGCGGATTTTTCCGTTCGGCGCGACGTGGCGGACCAGGCGCACGGTTTGGCCCACGGCGGCGCATTCGTAGTCGGTCGCGTCGGCACGGTCGGGCGCGCGCAGGGTGACGATCTGGTCGGTCGCGCCGGAGCGCAGGAACTGGCGCACGCAGGCGAAGCCGGATTTTTCGGCGTGTTCGTTGCTGTCGGGCGACTTGGTGTGTTCGACGCGCATGCAGAAGGCGATGCCGCGCTCGCCAAGCACGACGGGCAGCCAGCGGCAGGGGTAGCCGCGGTCGAGCAGCAGCAAATCGGTGGGGGAAAGGCGCCCGAGCTGCTCGTACAGCATTTGCCGCTCGTTCTCGTGGGTGCTGTGCAGCGCGGCGGCCAGCATCATTTCCGCGCCGGGCAGGAACAGGCCGAACGCGATCTGGTCGACGGCGGCGGCGCGCGGGACGTGGCTGGCGCGCAGGCCGAAGCGCAGCACGCTGGCGTCGACGGCGACCAGCCGCAGGCCGTGCCAGCGGGGGATGTAGCCGTCGCGCTCGGCCCGCTCAATGAGCCAGTCGTTGAGCGAGGTCAGGGCCGTGCCGGAGAGTTTGGCGCGCGCCTTCGAGAACGCTTGCGCGGTGACCTCGCGCAGCAGCTGGGCCTGTTGATGCAGGTGGCCGAAGAACTCGTCGAGCTCGGCCTGGGTGCTCTTGCGCATCCCGGTCAGCATCGCCGCTATCAAGCAATGCAACGGCAGCTTGCGGTTGCGGCAGAACGCCCTGGGATGGTCGGCATGGCGGGCATGGTCGCGAAACTGCGGCGATTGCAGATGCTGGGCGAACGCCGCAAATAGCGTGGACAAGATGGTCGATGACATGGCGGCTGGTGAAGGTCAAAAAGCCTTCATTGGTCGCCGCCCTGCTGCCGTGAAAACGCCCCCGTCAGCAGGGCGGCGACCGCGCGCAGCCGCAGTCTTGTCAAGAACTATGTGAAATATTTTCGCCGAGTGGAGGCGATATCCTTAAGTTCGGTGGATTGGGCGCACGACCAGCGAGCCGGGGTCAGTGCCGAGTGTGTTACGAACGCTGGGGCAAGCCTGCGATGCCATATCAGCGATGGACGTCGGCCTCCCGAAATCGGCTTGCAGAAACAGGTTTCAAACCGCCCAGGACGGCTGTAGGTATTGGGGTCAGTTCCGATATTTGGACACGGACTCGGCTGCAACTTGTTGATCGCTGCTGCCAGTGTCGGGGTTAGTGCCGACATTCGGACATTTTTATAGCAGAATGTCCAAATGTCGGCTCTGAGCGTGGCTTTCCTGGCCCCGGTCGTCGCTGGCCAGCCATTCCCGCTCTACGCGAAGGATCGAGGTCATCATCGCGGGTGCGCGTACCGACCAGCGCCGCAGCCCGGTGTGCCGTAGATGTGGCAGCCGCGTCTTCCGGAGCCTGGGGAACCATGGAAAAGTCGCGTGAATTCTTGGGTTGGACTTCGAGCATGGTTCCCTCCATCACGCGATGCGGTTGGTCGAGAGGTCCCAGCCTCCTGCCGTGTTGCCGCCGGCGCCACCGCCAATCTTCTGCTGGGTGTATTTCCACAGCACCTTCGAAAATTTTAGCCCGATGGAGTCGTGCAGGACGCTACCTTCGTGCACGAGCTGTTCCATGCTGCCGATCAGGACATTTTCCAGCTCGACCTCGTAATATTTCACGGGTTTGCCATCGGCATCTGCGCGCATGAATTCGAGCTTCGCCTTTGGGATCGTCCGGCCTGCGGAGCAAGTTTGCATCAGGACCGGCGAGGACATGTCCGCGAGCTTGGTGATCGATAGACTACTGTGCTCGCAGCGTTCGGCTGTATGTCCGCCTGCGGTGGATGCGGTGGCGCTTTTGGGCTGTTTTACGCCCCAATGGGCCGAGGTGACTTCGATCCAGGACTGGTGCGCGGAATCGGCCGATTCGCCCTTGATGCCGTCGATTTGCAGATATACGTCGAGTGCCATGATATCTCCGAGATTGGTTGGGGGAGTGCTAAGCGCATTGTTGCTCAGTCTTTTCAAGGAGGAACTCGGCCGTATCAAGCCAAGTGCAATAATTGAACGCCTCTTGTACTTGCTCAAACGCGGCGAAATGATGTCGGGCAGGGCATCAGATGCACTTGGTCTGTGAGAACGCCGTGCAATCCAACGCGATATCTGAGGATAGTCACCTCTGCAATGAACTGATATTTGACGAGGAAGGATAGAATTTACTCGATCGCTCCACCTGTTACTTGATTGGCTTCAACATCAACCGCCGGTCTGCCGAGATACACTACCTTATTATTGGCATGGTTATCTGCGCGCTGCCGCCGCTAAGCTAAGCTAAGCTAGGCTACTGCTTGTCTCGATTGGCGCGTCGCTGCGTTTTATCGATTGACTATTACAGGGGAGCCATGAAATGTCTGATTTCTACAAGTACTTCAAGGAAAATATGGATGGCTTGGGCTTGCCGGCGCCTGAGACTCTTTTTGGCAACGCGCAGTTAGCACTCGGAAATTTGATTATATTTCTGAGCCAAATTGATAAGTTCGGAAAGACCGTTACTATTGGGGAACTAATAGGCGCGGGCACCAAACTGGAACAACTTGGTGTGATCGCGGCGCTCTCCGCTTCCTTCTATGCCGGTGCCGTCATTGGAAGCATTGCCATCGCAACAGGCCGTTCCTTGGCGGGAGGTACTTCAATTTCAGACGTGCTTCTGGTTGCCACCAAGTACGGCGTTAGTCGTCCATGGTTACCTTTTACTCTCCGCCGGTGGCCGGGTATCTACAACAACGCGATAGCTGGACGAACGCTGTATCGCTATCAGGCTGCTACAGCATGAGGGATTCCGGTCTTCTGATGCTTGCCGCAGCACTGTGTTCGGTGATTGCTTGGGCCTTTTGGCATTTTCTTGGTAACGATGCGTTCGGCGTTTTTATGATAGTCGCGCTCGTTATTGTCGCCGCTGACAACGTTCGGCTGCGCCGCAAGCTGCGCGAGCAGCGCGACAAGTAGCTTCTTAGCAATGACCTGTGTCGGTCATTGCCACTGACGCCGGCTTCGCTGACGCCGACTTCGTTTGAATCCCGTTGAGAACGCCAAAATATTAGTGTCGAAAAACGCTATGATCATTCCCCGGTGTCAGAATACCTGGAGTGTTCTTGGTTCAAGCCGGCATCATCTAGCCTTACAGTTCCACGCGGTTGCGGCCGGAATGCTTGGCCTTGTACAGCGCCGTGTCGGCCGACGAGAGCATGGTTTCGATGGGTGTACCGCTGCCCGGCAAACAGCACACGCCGATGCTGACGGTGGAATTGAGCGACTGGCTGCCGCCCACCGCCACCGCGTGCCGCGCGAACGCGTCGCAGATGCGCTGCGCGATGAGGCGCGCGTCCTCCGCGCCGCAGCCGGGTAGCAGCACGGCGAATTCCTCGCCGCCCAGCCGTCCCAGCAGGTCGCCGCTGCGCAGGCCCGCTTCGGCAACGCGTGCGAAGTTGGTCAACACCACGTCGCCGGCGGC
Organism: Janthinobacterium sp. CG3; assembly: GCF_000344615.1. Lineage (GTDB taxonomy): Bacteria > Pseudomonadota > Gammaproteobacteria > Burkholderiales > Burkholderiaceae_D > Janthinobacterium. The sequence continues at coordinate 664,232 of NZ_KB467824.1, forward strand.
GTGGCCGTAGCTGTCGTTGACCTTCTTGAAGAAATCGATATCCATCATCATCACCGCCACCGGCCGGCGATGCAGTTGCGGCGTGGCGAGGAGCGCTTCGGCGCATGTCAAGAAGCCGCCCCGGTTCAGCACCTGCGTCAGCGCGTCGTGCGACGCGGCGTATTTCAGGCGCGCCAGCAGTTCGTCGCGCGCCACCATCACGCTGGCCACCGTCAGCGGCGCCAGCGCCGTCAATGTCACGCCGACGCGCAAGGACATGATGGCTTGCTGGCTGTCGAAATTGGCGCCGATCACCAACGTGCCGCTGGAGATGGCCAGTAGCGTCCACAGGGAAAAGAACAGCGTGATGCCGGCCGTCGCGAACAGGCTGTACGTCAGCGCGCACCACAGCATGGCGGGGATGGGGTAGGGGATCACGCCCGGCCCGCCCAGCTGCGTACCCAGCCACAGGCTGGCGGCGAAGGCGGCCAGCGGCGCCAGTTGCTCCACGCGCCAGCTGGACCAGTCGGCGCGGCGCTTGTGCTCCGTCAACCAGCGCCGCACGTCGGGCATGGTCAGCATCACCGGGAGTATCGCGATGTAGTTCACCAGCTCGGTCGAAAACCAGAATGCGAAGCCGTGGGAGGGGCTGCCGCCGAACAGCACCGGATGGATGAAGATGCCCACCGCGCCGGCCGCGGCCGCGCCGCTGACCACCACCAGCACGAAACGCAGCATGGAGCGCGGGTGGCGCAGGCTCTGGTACTCCGGGTTCATGCGCGACAGCAGGAAATAGCAGACCGATACACCCATCAGGTTGGTGGCGGTGAGCATGGCGCTCTTGGGCCAGCCGTGTTGCATGTAGAGGTCGGCCAGCATGTAGGCGCCGGCGGCCACCAGCCAGTGCAGCGGTGTTGGCGGATGGCGGGGGCGCAGCATCAGGCCGACCAGCACCGCGTTGGCGGGCCAGAAAGCGGCAAGCACGCCCGGCGGCGCGGTGTAGATGCCGAAAATGGAGCAGGCGAAGACGATTACGCCGATAAACAGCACGTCTTGCAGGTCGAAGCCGTCGACTGGCCGCGCGTCGTCGGCGGCCTGGTTGATGCCCATGAAGGCCCTCCACCTAAATCAATCAGTCCATTGTGCGCAAGTCGGTAGCTCAAGTCAATCGGCGTGGCAAGGATGTGGCGGCGCGGCGCCTCAGTCGTCGTACCCGCCCTTGCCATGATTGAACTCACCAGCCACTGCCAGGTCGACCGCAGCGTGCCCGCCCAGCTTCCGCTTGGCGTTAAACGTGTATTATCCGTATTTTAACAAGGACATAACAATACAATGAAGGCAACAATAATGACCGTCAGCCTCTGCTTGGGCGTCGTCTTCGCTCTTAGTGGGTGCAGGTATTTTTCACCATTCGTGTATGTCGGGGGCGACTCATGCACTATCGATCCCAGAAACACGCCCGTAAAACTTTGTGAGGTGGTCGAAACGGAGCGGCAAAAACGAGGATGGGGATATACGGATGCCGAAGCGAAGTTGATGCGGAAACAGGCTCTGGCGGAATGTAAAGGTATTGACTGGAAAATTCGTGATGGCTTCCACCCCGAAAAGGGCTTGTATTGCGATTGACGGCGTGATCTAACCGGGGCCGCGTCCCGCATGCGACCCCGATCGGTGCAAGCCCGGCGCGTGTCAGCTTGGACTGCCTAGGCGCGCGATGATGGCGGCCTGCGCCGGGAATTGCGCCTGCAGCGCGCTGATCTGCGCCGCGCTCGGACGCGACGAGTCGCGCTTGTCCCAGGCCGGGGCCAGGCTGCAACTGACCAGCGCGTACCCGGGGCCCAGCAGTTCGGCGCCAAACCACTGCTGGCCGCGCGCGACGCCGTGAAACGACTGGCCCTGCTCGAGATCGGCGCCGATATCGCAACTGGTGTAGAGCCCGGTGTCGGCAAACGCGTGCAGCCGGATGGCGCTACCCTGGTGGAAGAACCACTGCTCGTCCTGGTTGAGGCCGTGCAGTTGGAGCACCGTGCTGGCTTTGAGCAGGAAGTAGTTGCTCGAGTAAATCGGGCGGTCGCCGTCGAAGCGCTCGGGCAGGGTCGCGCGCAGTAGCGTGGCCGCGCCGCCCGGTCCCGGCGCCACGTAGCCGCCGATGCCGGTCGGCTGCAGTCGCAGTCGCGCGATCAGCCGGTCGGCCGGGTCGCCGGTGGCGGCAAAGGACTCGGCGCCGCCGATGTTGTTGGCGTTGCTGGCGCCGCCGTCGGCGGCGCAAAAGGTGTTGGGCGTGTGCATCCGGGCGTCCTCAGGCGCGCGGGCCGGTTGGTTCAAGCAGTTGGTCGGCCAAGTCCTGGGCCAGCGCCACCATGGTCATGGTCGGGTTCCACGAGCCGCTGGCCGGCCACAGCGCGCCGCCGGTGACGTAGACGTTCTGCACGCCATGGGGGCGGTAGTCGAGGCCGACGACGCCCTCGCCGTTGTCGCCCAGCCACAGGCTGGAGCCTTCGTGCACCAGGCCGCCGACGCGGCGCTGCGCGACGGCGGGGCGCGCGTCCGACCACTCGCCTTGGTTCGGCTCGCCGTGCCAGTACTGGACGCGGCCAGCCTTCGGCGCCAACGCCCGTTCCAGCATTTCAAAGGTGGCGTGGTCCATCGTGTCCCAGGTCGCGCGGTCGGTGTCGTTCGCCAGCACTTGCAGCGTGACGTTGCTGGTCGGATCGTCCTGGCCGTTCAGGCGCAGGTGGTTGTCCGGGTTCCTGAAGTCGGTTTCGCCCAGCACCGCGCAGACGAACACCAGATAGTCCTGCGAGCTTTCCAGCTGGGCCAGCGAGGCGGTGGCGACGACGTCGGGCATGTAACGCGCCGCTTTTGGCGCGTTCTCGGCGGGATTGAGGTCGGACAGCACCGACAGCTGGACGTGGTATTGCATGCCGCTGTCGGGATTTTTCCCGGCCAGGTAGATCGCCGCCAGCTCGAGTTCGGCCAGTTTGTCGGCGAACGGGTAGTCGCTGCGCGGGATGCGCGCCACGATCGAGGTGATGAAGTGGGCGGTGAAGCGCGCGCCGGCGTTCTTTACTTGCGGGAAGGAGTTCATCAGCAGGGTCGCCGGCGGCAGCGTGCCCATGGCCAGCACCAGTTTGGCGCTGCCGATGCTGACCGTGCCGCGCGAGGTGTCGAGCGCGGTGGCGACGCCGTCCTGTTCGAAGATTTGCTTGACGACGCAGTTGGTGACGATTTTCAGCGGCGCGCCCTGGTTGGCGGCGCTCAGCCGGGCCTGTTTGGCGGCCAGCTCGAGCATCACCGACGGGGTGGAGAATTTGGCGAAATCGAGGCCTTTCTGCTGGCCCGCGCCGGCCGCCAACGGCGCGGCCATGCAGCGGGTCGCCGTTTCGATTTTATGCAGGTTGTCCTGCAACATGGTTTGCAGGCTCAGTTGCAGCGTGCCGTAGACGGGGCGTTGCTGCGCGACGTGGGCCAGTACGGCGGGCGGCAGGCCGGCGTCGATCTGGTCGGCCGGCACCACGTTGAGCAGTTTTTCAGCCGACTCGAAGTTTTTTTGCGCGGCCGCGATCGCCTGTTTCGGCCAGTACTGCATTTCGTCGGCGGTCGGCCGCGGGCACCAGGCGCTCCACATGATGCTGCGGCCGCCGAAGAACGGCACCATGCCGTGCTGGAAGTTGATGTTGCCCGCCGGCTGTTGCGCGGTGCTGCGCGCCAGCGTCCACGGGAACGTTTCCGACAGGCCGCCCAAGGTGCTCTGGTAAGGCAGCGGCAGGTTCTGGAAATGCTCGGGCAGGAAGAACGGGCCGCGCTCGACGATCAGGATCTTGCTGTGCGGTTTGGCGCCGAGGATGCGCTCGGCGAACGCCAGCGAGCAAAAGCCGCTGCCGACAATGATGTAGTCAAACTGGTCTTGCTCGCGCGCCTCCTTCCAGCCGCCTTCGGAGAGGAAGAAGACGTGGTCCATGACGTTTTGCGGGGTCGGATGCTGCGGCCCGGGAGTGGGGTAGCCATTGGCGAACTGCTTGCTGGACGAGTATGTTTTCATTGTAGTTTTAGCCAGAAGAAAAGAACGTTGAATGGCACGGCAGCGTAAGCCCCATTCGGTAACGACAAGGCTCGGGGCCTGCAACATACCGTGGCTGAGATGGATAGTATTTCAATAAATTTTCGCAACTCTATTCAATTGTCACGTTTGCCGCACGGTAGAGGGCGCCCGGCGCCGCCTCCCGCCGGTCGCGCCGGTTGCGCGCGCCGACTATTCTCGCCAGGAAATTCTGTTTGCTGCTGTTCAAGTCACAATCTTGTCATTTTTCATCTCTAGAATGAGCGCGGTCAGTTCCCTTACCCCTCACTAGAAAAGCTCATGAACAGCAAAGACCGCGTACCAGCAGCCATTGATCCGGATGACATCGGCTACAACGACACCCCGAATGAACACTTCAGCGACATCCTCGACAAGCGGGTGAGCCGGCGCAATCTGCTGCGCGGCGGCGCCGCGTCGGCCGCCAGCGTCATGTTGGGTTCGTTGGGACTGAGCGCCTGCGGCGGCGACAGCACCGCCGCGCCGGTGGCGCCGGTGGTGCCGCCGGTGGTCGTGCCGGTCGAGAAACTGCTCAGCTTTACCGCCGTCGGCAAGAGCCTGGCCGACGCCGTCGTGGTGCCGGCCGGTTACACTGCCAGCATTATTTATGCGCTGGGCGATCCGCTTAACGCCGCCACGCCGGCCTACAAGAACGACGGCACTGACACCGATTTCGAGAACCGCGCCGGCGACCACCACGACGGTATGGAGTTCTTCGGGCTGGGCGCCGACGGCAAAGCGTCGAGCAGCAGCGTCGGGCGCGGCCTGCTGGGCGTCAACCACGAGGCCACCACCAACGAGTCGCGCGCGTCGTTCTTCATCCACGCCAACGGCGGCACCAACACGCTGCCGCGCCCGGCCGCCGAAATCGACAAGGAAACCGCGCTGCACGGCGTCTCCTTCGTCGAAGTGCGCAAGGCCGGCGGCAAGTGGGAATACGTCAAGGATTCCAGCTTCAACCGCCGCATCACCTGCCTGACCGAGTGCGAGCTGTCCGGCCCGGTACGCGGCAACGCGCTGGCGGTGACCAAGTATTCGGGCAACGGCACCAAGATCCGCGGCACGCTGAACAACTGCGGCACCGGCAAAACGCCTTGGGGCAGCTTTGTCAGCGGCGAGGAAAACTGGTCCGGCTACTTCACCCGCGGCGCCGCCGACGATGCCGCGCGCGGCAACGATAAGAGCGTGGCCTCGCTCAAGCGCTACGGCCGCAACCAGGGCGCGTCCTCGCGCCACGGCTGGGAAAGCGGCGGCGCCGACGACAAGTACGCGCGCTGGAACATCGGCAAGCTGGGCGCGTCGAGCAACGGCAGCGACGACTACCGCAACGAAATGAACGGCATGGGTTACATCCTCGAAGCCGATCCGTACAACAAGACCAAGGCCGCCAAGAAGCGCACCGCGCTGGGCCGTTACGCGCACGAAAGCGCGGCCTTCGGCAAGCTGGTCGCGGGCCAGCCGCTGGCGGTCTACATGGGCGACGACTCGCGCAACGAATACATCTACAAGTATGTGTCGGGCGCGGTGTGGAACGCGGCCGACGCGACCCCGTCGGACCTGCTGGCAACCGGCGACAAGTACCTCGATTCCGGCAAGCTGTACGTGGCCAAGTTCGCCGCCGACGGCAGCGGTTCGTGGATCGAACTGGCGATCGGCAATCCGAAGATCGCCGCCTACGCCGGTTACGCCTTCGCCGACCAGGCCGACGTGCTGGTCAACGCCCGCCTTGCCGGCGACGCCGTCGGCGCCACCAAGATGGACCGTCCGGAGTGGTGCTCGGTGAATCCGGCCAACGGCGAAGTGTATTTCTCGTTGACCAACAACAGCAACCGCAACGTCAACGCCAGCGGTTCCTCGCAACTGGTGCCGGACAGCGCCAATCCGCGCGCCTACACCGATTTGAAGGGGAGTAGCGAGCAAAAAGGCAATCCGAACGGTCACATTCTGCGCGTCAAGGAAGGCGCCGCCGGCGCCACCGCCCTGGCGTTCACATGGGACGTGTATCTGTTTGGCGCCGAGTCGGGCGCCGCCGCCGACAAGGTCAACCTGTCGAGCCTGACCTCGGACCAGGACTTCTCCAGCCCGGACGGCCTGGCGTTCAGCCCGTCGACCGGCATCATCTGGATCCAGACCGACGACGGCGCCTATACCGACGTGACCAACTGCATGATGTTGGCGGGTTTGCCCGGCCAGGTCGGCGACGGCAAGAAAGTGTCGCTGAGCTACCCGACCACCGCCGGCGCGCCGCTGCTGGTCGATACCTACGTCGGCAAGGCGCCGAGCACCGATACGCTGAAGCGTTTCCTGGTCGGCCCGGTCGACAGCGAAATCACCGGCATTTGCGAAACGCCGGACGGCAAGGCGCTGTTCATCAATATCCAGCATCCGGGCGAAGGAACCAGCCAGGCCAACATCGGCGATACGACGAAGTACAGCAGCTTGTGGCCGAGCAACGCCGGCTATGGCGCCGGCAAGCGTCCGCGTTCGGCCACTATTGTCATTACCAAGAACGACGGCGGCCGCATCGGTAGTTAAGCGGCCTTAGGCGATGCGAAGGGCGGGGTCGGTGGAGAACCGATCCCGCCCTTTTTTTATGCCGGGTCGCCCCGATATGTTGATGAATAGGAGGTCTATACTATGGATTCGGCACAGCCGAGGCTGCCGCCGCGGTATCGCGGCATCGCTCGCATTGATAGAGGATGCAACTTAGGGAGGTGACATGGGTGCGTTGTTAGCTTTAGCGTTGTTGGTGCTTCCGCTGTGGAAAATCTGCGGGCGCGCCGGCTTTCCTCCGGCTTTGGCGCTCGTTGCCATTGTTCCGGTGCTCGGTTTGCTGGTCGTCGCCGGTATCCTGGCGTTCGCCGAATGGCCGGCGGCGGCGCGGCGGCGTCTGTCGTCGCCGGGGGGCTAAGCCATGGGCATGTTTCCAATGAAGTACTGGCTACTGTTCATGCTGGCGCTGGTGGTGCCGGCGCTGCTGTTTTCCCGCATACTGCCGAAGGCCGGGTATCCGTCCTGGTGGGCGCTACTGGCCATGGTGCCGGGCGTGAATCTGATCGCGCTGTATTTGCTTGCCTTCTCGGCCTGGCCGAAGTGCGAGCAAAGTCCGAACTATAAAGGCGCCCCGGAAGACGCTTAGTTGAGGCCGGCCAGGCGCTGCTGGCGCATCAGCGACGACGCATGGTCCGACGCCTGCATGTTCAAGCGGGCGGCGCGCAGTGTCGCCGCGTCCGCCGACATCGTTGGCATGGCGGCGCGCTTGGCCAGCACAACGCGCGGGCGCCCTTGGGTGGTGGCGGCGAAGCGCTCCAGCGTTACCGTTCTGACCGCGCTGGCCGGCGCGACTGGCGCCTCCGCCGCGGCCTCGACCGGCGCCGCCGCCGGCGTCAATGCGATTTGCGTGCCGCCCTCGCATGGTTGGTCGGTCAAGACGACATGGCCGGCCACGTCTACGCATTTAACGATCTCGGAGCCGGCCATTGCGGCCGATGCGGCCATCATGCAGCTCAAAAAAAGTGTGGTGGTGAAGGCGGGGCGGTTCATGGTCGTACTCCTGTTTGGTTGATGAATCCATTTTGCTGGAGTACGGCTACGGCATCCGTTCGGTGGCACACGTTGGCGCTGGCAAATCGACATTAAAGTTAACCAAAACCAACGACGCAAACCGGGGGCGGACCCCGAGGGCCTTTGCTATGCTTTAAGCGCTGCCGGCCGGCTCACTTAACGGCGGGACGCGAACACGAGCGTGGGCGCCACTTCCTTGGCGACGTCGAGGAAGGCGATGGTGGCGGGGCTGTTCTGGCGCCGGTCGCGCACCGCCAGTCCGACCCGGCGCGTGGCGGGCGGGTCGAGCGGCACCTTGACCAGGCCGGGGTAGTTGCCCGCCAGCCGGTCCGGCAGCGCCAGTTCGGCCACGATGCTCACGCCGATGCCGCGCTCGACCATGCCGAGGATGGTGATGACCTGGGCGATCCGGTAGCGCACCTGCGGCGCCAGGCCGGCCGCCGTGAACAAGGGTTCGATCAACGCGGCGCAGCCGGCCTCGGACATGATGAAGGGCGCGTCGCACAGCCGCGCCAGCGCGACCGAGGGCCGGGTCGCCAACGGGTGCGTACGCGGCAGCAACGCCACCAGTTGGTCCTGCGCCAGCGCGACGGTGTGGAAGCGTTCCTGCGGCAGGACGACGAAGCCGACGTCGACGCGCCGCTCGAGTATCCACTGGGTCACTTCGTCGTCGCCGCCCTCGTCGACCCGCACTTCGATGCCGGGGTAGCGGCGCTGGTATTCGTCGAGGATGGCCGGCAGCAGTTTGAGCGAGGAGGTCGGTCCGAACGAGCCGATGCGCAGCGAGCCGCGGCGCTGGCCGCGCGCGTCGGCCACTTCCTGGCGCATGGCCTCGGACAGGCCGAGGATTTCGCGCGCCCGCAGCAGCAGTTGGCGGCCGATGTCGGTGAGTTCGACGCTGGCTTGGTGGCGCACCAGCAGTTCGACGCCGAGTTCGCGTTCGAGCCCCTTGAGCGCGTGCGACACCGCCGACTGGCTGATCGACAGCTTGGCGGCGGCGGCGGTGAAGCCGCGCAGTTCCGCGACCAGCGCGAAGATTTCCAGTTGGGTAAAAGTCATGGGGGGGGTATGAGCTTTCGCTCATTTTTCTATGAGTTGGGATTAGCATTAATATATAGCGACGCGACTCCCCGCGCAAGCCAGCAGCACCGTCCAGGATACCGTATGCCGACACCCGCCTCGCCCGCCACCGCCACCGCCACCGCCACCGCCACCGCCACCGCCACCGCCACCGCCGCATCGGCGTTCCCGCCGCCCAGCCAGCGCGCCGCCGCCGCGCCGACCGCCGCGCTGGTCTACATCAAGCTGGTGCTGGTGGCGCTGTTCTGGGGCGGCACCTTCATCGCCGGGCGCGTGGTGGCCCAGGCGCTGCCGGCGATGACGGCGGCCACCGGGCGTTTCGCGGTGGCGGTGGCGCTGCTGTTGCTGCTGGCCTGGAAGGTCGAGGGCGGCCTGCCGCGCCTGAACAAGACCCAGCTGGCGACGACGGCGGCGCTCGGCTTCACCGGCATCTTCCTGTACAACCTGTGTTTTCTGGCGGCGCTGGCGCGCATGCCGGCCGGCCGCACCGCGTTGTTCGTGGCGCTGAATCCGATCGTGACGGCGCTGGCCTCGGCCTGGCTGTTGCGCGAACGCCTGGGCGGCATCAAATGGCTGGGCATCGCGGTGGCCTTCGCCGGCACCGCCGTCGTCATCACCCGCGGCGACCCGCTCGGCGCCCTGGACGACCTGGGCCAGTCGATCGGGGCGGGGGAGTTGCTGATGTTCTGCGCCATTTGCAGCTGGGCCGCCTACACGATGATCGGCCGCTCGGCCTTGAAGGGGCTGACGCCGATCGCCGCCACCACTTATGCCGCGATGTGGGGGCTGGCGCTGCTGGCCGGCGGCGCCGCGCTGGAGTTCTCGTCGATCGCCTGGTCGGCGCTGGGCTGGCGGGCGTGGGCATCGATCGCCTATCTCGGCGTGTTCGGCACGGTACTGGGTTTTGTCTGGTACTACGAGGGCGTGAAGGCGATCGGACCGTCGCGCACGGCCGTGTTCAACAATCTGGTGCCGGTGTTCGGCATCGCGCTGGCCGCCGTCTTGCTCGACGAGCCGGTGCTGGTATCGATGCTGGTGGGCGGCGCCATGGCCATCGTCGGGGTGTTCCTGACCAATCGCCCGGGCGGCAGGTAGCGCCGCGCCGGCCCGCCACAGGATCCCTCGTTGGATTAAGTAAACATCTTAGTTTACTTAATCAACACTCATCGGTATATTCGTGGCTATCCCGACTCTTGAAGATGTCCATGAAAACCGCGCTGTTGATTACCGCCGCCTGCCTGCTGGCCCTGCTGTCGACGACCGGGGCATCGCTGCCGTTCCCTATCCTGCCGCCGCTGTTCGCCGCCGGCGCCGCCAACGACTTCAATCATTTCCTCGGGCTGCCACCGAAGTTCCTGTTTGGCCTGGCGCTGATGATCAACCCGCTCGGCCTGCTGATCGGTTCGGCGCTGCTGGGGCCGCTGTCGGACCGTTACGGCCGCGGTCCCGTGCTGCTGGTCACGGCGTTTGGCGCCGCCGCCGGCCACGCCATCACGGCGCTGGCGCTGATGCTGCAATCGTATCCCTTGTTCATCGTCGCGCGCTTCGTGACGGGTCTGCTCGAAGGCAACGGCTCGGTGGCGCGCGCCCTCCTGGCCGACCGCCTGCAGGGACCGCTGCGGCTGCGCGCAATGTCGTGGCTGAACGGCGCCTTCTATATGGGCTGGCTGGTCGGCCCGCTACTGGCCGGCTTTACGCTGGACTGGGGCTTGACGACGCCGTTCTGGATCGCTGTCGGCGCGCTGTTGCTGGCGGCGCTGCTGGTGCTGGTGGCGCTGCCGCGCGAGGCGTCGTCGCTGGCGACGACGTCGTGGTGGCAGGTGGCGCGCGAGCGCCACTCGCTGAACCTGCTGCGCCACACGGAGCTGCGCAAGTTGTTCGGCGTGCAACTGGCCTACACCTGCGGCGTCACCGCGTTCTACGAGTTTTACCCGCTGTGGCTGGTGGAGGTGGCGCGCTACGACAGCCGCGGCATCGCCTGGGTCAACATGGCGCTGTGCGGCCTGATGACGCTGGCGTCGCTGTTCGGCGGCGGCCCGAGCGCGGCCGAACCGCTGCGCCGCGCGGCCCGCTTCGCCTTCGGCGGCGCGCTGGCGGTGGCGCTGGTGGCGGTCGGCAACGTCTGGATCGGGCTGCTGGCGATCGCCCTGTTCGGCATCCCGAACGCGCTCTACAACTCGGTGGTGCAGGGCTGGTGCGCCGAACGCTTCGGCGGCTACGGCCAGGGCGCGGTGATGGGCTTGCTGTCGACGACGTTCTGCGTGGCGAATATTTTGATGGCCTTGATCGGCGCCGTGCTGACGCTGATCGACACGCGCCTGATCCTGCTGCTGGGGGCGGCGCTGAGCGCCTGGGCCGGCTGGCGCATGCTGGGCTGGCGGGTGGCGCCGGCGGCGGTGGGCGGGGTGGCGCCATGAACACCGCCGAACGCATGCTGTACCTGCTCAAGACGCGCGGCCCGCAAACCGCGCAGCAACTGGCGCAATTGCTGGAACTGACGTCGATGGGCGCGCGGCGCCAGCTCGAGGCGGCCGGGGAAAAGGGCCTGGTCGGCTTCGAGGAAGTGGCCGACAAGGTGGGCCGGCCGTCGCGGCGCTGGATGTTGAGCGACGCCGGCCACGCGCGCTTCCCCGACCGCCACGCCGAGCTGACGCTGCAATTGATCGTGCAGGCGCGCGAACTGTTCGGCGAGGAGGGGCTGGAGCGGCTGATCGTCGCGCGCGAGCGCAGCAGCGAAGCGCACTACCGCGCCAGCGTTGACGCGCACGCCGCCTTGCCGGCGCGCGTGGCGGCGCTGGCCCGGGCGCGCGACGCCGAGGGCTACCTGGCCAACGCCGAGCCGCAGGCCGACGGCAGCGTGCTACTGGTCGAAAACCACTGTCCGATTTGCGCGGCGGCGCGCGAGTGCCAGAATTTTTGCCGCTCCGAACTCAACGTATTCCAGCGTGTGCTCGGCGCCGGCTGCACGGTCGCGCGCAGCGAGCACCTGCTGGCGGGCCAGCGGCGCTGCGTCTACGTCATCAAAGCGGTGGCGGCGTAAAGCGTTCGGCGACGCTAAAAAAACAAGGGCGTCCCGGCACTTTGCCTTTGGTGTGTTTCAGCGTTGCCGGCCCGCTAACCAGGCCCCGCCTAGTGGGCGACGCGGTGAACGCGGCGGCTTGGCGCCTTGGCGATGCGCGTTTTCTTGCGCGGCGACGCCTTCAGCACCACCGGCTTGGCGCTGCCGCCGGCCGAGATCAGGCGTTGCTTGCGCAGCGAGACCTTCATCACCTTCGGCTCGGCTTCGTCGCCGGCGATGAAGCGGCGGATGTTCAGCGCGTCCATCACGCGGGCCGAATTGGCGCGGGCGTTGAGCAGCACCAGCGTGGCGTTCCTGCCGGCCGATTTGAAGCGCATGATCAGGCAGCGGCCGGCTTCTTCCGTGTAGCCGGTTTTCGACAGCCCGATTTCCCAGCCTTTGGCGCCGACCAGGCGGTTCGAGTTGTGGTACTGGACCTGGCGGCCGTTGATGTTGATGACGTCCTCGGAATCGGTGGTGATGCGGCGGATGTCGGCGTAGGTGGAGGCGGCCACGGCCATCTTGATCAGGTCGGCGGCGGTCGAGCGGTTGTTCGGCGACAGGCCGGTCGGCTCCTCGATCACGGTCTGGGTCATGCCCAGCGCCTTGATCTTGGCGTTGACGGCGAGGGCGAACGCGGTCGGGCCGCCCGGGTAGGTGCGGCCCAGCGCGGCCGCCGCGCGGTTGTCGGACGACATGAGCGCCAGTTGCAGCATGTCCTGGCGGCTCAGGGTGGCGCCGACCGGCACGCGCGACGTGCTGTGCTTGAGCATGTCGACGTCGTTCTTGTCGATGCTGATCGGGGCGTTCATGTCGGGTTTCGAATCGAGCACGACCATGGCGGTCATCAGCTTGGTGAGCGAGGCGATCGGCACGACGACGTTGGAGTTTTTCTCCACCAGGATCTTGCCGGTGCCGTCTTCCACCACCAGCACGGATTGCGAACCGAGCGGAACGGCGAGGGCGACGGACGTCAGCGACGCCAGTACAACTGCGATAATTTTTTTAAACATGGGCTTTTTATGGGCTGGGACAGGGTGGGGCACCAGAAGAGGGTGCCACGCTAATATTTTGTGGGTCTGCGGCAATATTCTTGCCAAGAATAGACCATACCATTAAACCTTGATGTAGACCATGTTTTTCAGGAATTTTCTGCCTGTTTTTACGTCGCGGCGTCGTCATCTCCGCTTAATTTCAGTTAATAAGTTGCTAATTGTTGGAATAGATGGGCGCGGCGTCGACGAAAAAAAGCCCTGCGCGCTGGCAGGGCTGGTGTTGGGTGGCGGAGGGGCGGGGCGGGGGCCATTACTGGATCTTGGCGATCGATACCTCCGTTGATTTGACCAGGGCGATGACTTCGCTGCCGACCTTCAGGTCCAGGTCCTTGATCGAGCGCGTGGTGATGACCGAGGTGACGATGCCGTGCTCGGTTTCGACGTCGACTTCCGAGACCACCGAACCCAAGATGATTTCCTTGATCTTGCCCCTGAACTGATTGCGTACATTGATTTCTGAAATGGCCATCGTGTTTCCTATTCTTGAGTGAGGGGGCTGATCACGCTATGGCGCTTGAGTTCAGATTAACGTCGCGCCGCTGTTTTGGGAACGAAGCGATTCGCATATTCATATGCGTCATATGCGCACATGAAAAAACCGGGGCGCGGCCCCGGTTTTTTTGTCGTGTGCGCCGGGCCCCCCTGGCGCTTACTTGCTCTGGTAGATCTTGTCGAATTCGCCGCCATCGTCGAAGTGCTTCTTTTGCGCCTGCTGCCAACCGCCGAAGACCTCGTCGACGGTGAACAGCTTGATCGGCTTGAAGGTGGCGGCGTACTTCTTGGCCACCGCCGGCGAGCGCGGCCGCAGGAAGTGCTTGGCGGCGATTTCCTGGCCCGGCTCGGAGTACAGGTATTGCAGGTAGGCCGTGGCCTGCTTGCGGATGCCGCGCCGGTCGACGACCTTGTCGACCACGGCCACCGGCGATTCGGCCAGGATCGAGGCCGGCGGGTAGACCACCTCGAAGTTATCGCCGAACTCGGTGCGCACCAGTTGCACCTCGTTTTCAAACGTCACCAGCACGTCGCCGATCTCGCGCTGCGTGAAGGTGGTGGTGGCCGCGCGCCCGCCGGTGTCGAGCACCGGCACGTTTTTGAACAGCTTGCCGACCAGCTCGCGCGCCTGCGCCTCGCTGCCGCCTTGCTTGATCACATGGCCCCAGGCCGCCAGATAGGTGTAGCGGCCGTTGCCCGAGGTTTTCGGATTGGGCACCACCACCTTGACGCCGGGCTTGGCCAGGTCGTCCCAGTTCTTGATCTGCTTCGGATTGCCCTTGCGTACCAGGTACACCATGGTCGAATAGAACGGCGCGGCGTTGTTCGGGAAGCGCTTGGCCCAGTCCGGCGCGACCAGGCCGCGCTCGACCAGCAGGTCGATGTCGTTGGCCTGGTTCATCGTCACCACCGACGCCTCCAGGCCGTCGGCGACCGAGCGCGCCTGCTTGCTGGAGCCGCCGTGCGACTGGTTGACGCTGACCGTTTCGCCTGTGTTCTTTTTCCACTCGGCGATGAAGGCCGGGTTGATTTCCTTAAACAGTTCGCGCATGACGTCGTAGGAGACGTTCAGCAGCGCCGGTTCGGCCGCCAGCGCGGGGCTCAACGGCAGCGCCAGGGCCGCGACGGCGGCGGCGAGGAACCAGCGGCGCGGCTGGGCGGCAAGTTTTAAGGAGGCAAATTTGATGGTCATAATCAACTCATATTGTGAAGACAGACGGTCATAGTCTAAAATCCGCCCCGAAAAAGCCAAGAACTTTTCGTAATATGCTTAGATGTGCCTGACGCATAGCTTGCCGTGCGGGTCGCCGGGCGCGCCGAAAACGCATATGTTTTTTTGAAATGATTCGTGGGAAAAAGGCCGCGCCGACGCTAGGCTGTGTGCTGCAGCGTTCGCGTGAAAGCACGGTTTTTGCTGCTTGGTGTATAGTCGAAAGTGCGTATTGAGGGGCAGTTTGGGAGTCCATGTCGGCTTGATTTCGCTATTGGTATTATTTTGTGAGTGCACATGAGTCTTGAAATTCGTATTGCAACGTCGACTGACGCGTTCGAGGCGTGCGGTGTCTTGCGCCGCTCGATTACCGAATGCTGCCGCCTGGATCATCAGGACGATCCGGCCATCCTCGAGGCTTGGCTGGGCAACAAAACGCCGCAGATGGTGGCCGGCTGGTTCGCGTCGCCAACCAATTTTTCGCTCGTCGCGGTCGAGTCCGGCGCGGTCGTCGGCGTGGCCCTGTTGACGCGCGCCGGCAAGTTGGCGCTGTGCTATTTGTTGCCCGAGGCGCGGCGCCAGGGCGTCGGCCGGGCCTTGCTCGCGCGCACAGAAGCGCAGGCCAGGGAGTGGGGCATCAAGGCGCTGCAGTTGCACAGCACCGCCACCGCCGAGTCCTTTTACGCGGGCCAAGGGTATAGCGCCGGCGGCAGCGTCAAGTCGTCCTATGGCGTGGAAACGATATTTTTCTGGAAGCAACTCGACGCCGGCGCGGCCGGCGTCGACGCGAAACGCAAGCGTTTTTGTAATTGCAATAACGTCTGATTGGCTAGGCGGGCGGCCGGTTCCGGCCGCGCATCAGCAAATGCGCCATTGCGGCGTGCGCGCCGCGGCGCCGTCCGCCCCCGGCGCCAGCACTTTTCCCCCGCTGAACATTTTCAACTCGCCCGGCGCGAACGCGGTCCATTGCTCGTTCGAGGTCAGCGGTTCGGTGGCGATGACGGCGATGCGGTCGTCCAAGTGGTTGTGGCGGCGGAAGTCGATGCTCAGGTCGCAGTCGATCAGCGTCGCCCGGGCGAACGGATAGGCGCGCTCGACATAGTGCAGCGAGGTCGAGCAGCGGGCGAACAGGGTTTCGCCGTCGCACAGCAGGAAGTTGAAGGTGCCGTGTTGGGCGATCGGCGCGCTCAGCGCGTCAATGGCGGCGAACAGGGCGGCGCGCGCCGGCCGGCCGTACGGGAAACGTTGGCGCAGGCTTGCCAGCAGGTGGCAGAAGGCGCGCTCGCTGTCGGTTTCGCCGGCGGCGCGGTACTCGGCGTCGGCCGGCGCCTGCCAGGCCTTGAGGTCGCCGTTGTGGGCGAACGACCAGGTCGCGCCCCACAGGTCGCGGGTGAACGGGTGGGTGTTTTCCAGCGCGACGCGGCCCTGGGTGGCCTTGCGGATATGCGCGACGATGTTCCTGGCCTTGACCGGGTGTTGCTTGATCGACGCCGCCAGCGGCGAGTCGATCGACGCCAGCTCGTCGGTGTAGAGCTGGCAGCCGTCGCCGCAGTGGAAGGCGATGCCCCAGCCGTCCTTGTGCTCGCCGGTGCGGCCGCCGCGTTCGGCGAAACCCTCGAAGGAGAATCCCAGTGCGGCCGGTTTGCTGCTGTTCATTGCGAGTAGCTGGCACATGTGCGTTCCTGTCCGTGTCGAGTTTACTGGTGCCAAGCTTGAGAGTAAGCGGCGCCGCTGCCGGCGTGAAGGAATGTTTTTTTATATGCATATGCGGGGCGCCCTTATGCGCCGCGCGCATAAGCAACGCTGAAACGATTCGTGTTGCTTTGTGGCTTGCCGGCCTATCCTGCATGCTTTGGCGCCGGCGGTGATCCCGGGCGCCGCCATGCGAAGGAGTGTGATGCCGTTCCCCGTCTTGAAACACTATCTTGCCCGCCTGTCCGATCCGAGCCAGCCGGCCACCAGCGTCCGCCTTGATGCCGAGGGCAGGGCGCAGGGGCGTTTTTTCAATTGCACGATGACCAGCGCGTTCCAGCCGCTGCGCCAACTCGACTCCGGCGCGGTGATCGGCTTCGAGGGGCTGGCGCGCAGCGTGTCGGCGGCCGACGCCGGGCTATCGTTGTGGAAGCTGCTGGACCACGCCGCCAGCGACGACGAGTCGGTCGAACTCGACCGCCTGTGCCGGATGCTGCACGCGATTAATTTCTTCCGCCAGCAAGACGCCCAGCAGGCCGACTTGTACCTGAACGTGCACGATCGCCTGTTGAGCGCCGTCAGCAGCAACCACGGCTACGCCTTCCAGCGCATCCTCGACGCGCTGGGCTTGCCGATCGACCGTATCGTCTTGCAGTTGCCGGCGGTGACGCCGAACCAGGGCTGGTTGCTGAATTATGTCGCCGACAATTATCGCCGCAACGGCTTCCGTTTCGCCGTCAACGCCAGCGGTCCGCGCGAGGCCGCCGCCCTGCTCGAGCGGCTGCGTCCCGACGCCTTCAAGCTCGACTCCCGCGATCTCGCCGACGAGGCCGCGGTCGTCGACCTGCTGAAGGTGTGTGACGCGGCGCGCGTCAAGGTGGTTTTCAAGCGGCTGGAGTCGCGCAAGGAGTTCGAGACGCTGCTGCGGATCGGCGAGGCGGCCGGCTTGCCGGTGCTGGCGCAGGGTTATTTGCTGGATACGCCGGCGCCGCTGCTGCGGCCCGGCGCGCTGGAACTGCTGGCGCCGGCCTGAAGAGCGGCCGCGCACGCCGTCGTCAGCCCGCGCGATTGCCTGCGGGCTTTTTGTTTCCCCCTGCTATGCGCTATAGTAAACACCTTGTTTCAATGGGTAGAATATGGCATCGCGTAGAGATTTTCTTCAACAGGGGATGGGCGTGGCGGCCCTGGGCGTTATCACCAGTCCGATGATCGGCTGCGCCGCCCGCACGGTAACGCCGGCGCCGGTGGCAAGCGGGCGTCCGAAAGCGCTGGCCGCGGCCGCCAAGCCGGCCTCCGGCGCGGCCCGCTCCGCCGTCGCGCCGAGCCAGGGCGGCGCCGCCGAGATGGAGCCGCCGCCGGATATTTTCGACGCCCAGGCCTTGGACCTGGAATTCTGGTTGCGGCCGCGGGTGCTGGAAGTGACGCGCCCGGCCAGCAACGAACACGCCAAATTGCTGTACTGGAAAGACGGCGAGGTCATCGACTCCGCCTACCAACAGTTGTGCCATTTGCTGCGCGACGTGAACGGCAAGGAAACCGCGCCCATCGATCCGAAATTGCTGGAAACGTTGTGGGGCACGCAGGCCTTCGTGGCGCGTTACGGCATCGAGCATCCGCTGGAGATCCTGTCCGGCTACCGCACGCCGAATTCGAACAAGCGCCTGATCGAGGCCGGCGTGCCGGCCGCGCGCCAGTCGCTGCACATCTCGGGGCGCGCCGCCGATATCCGTATCCCGAATTTGAACGCCGAAGTGTTGGGCTCGCTGGTGAAAAGCTTCCGCAAGGGCGGGGTCGGGTTTTATTACCGCGCCGGTGCCAGGGGCGGCTGGATTCACGCCGACACCGGCTTGGCGCGGACGTGGAAGGGCTAGGCGGCCAAAACCAGGGGGCGCATCCCCGCTCTGCGCCTTAGTGCAATTTTCCTAGGCCGGCTTAGCTTAGCCCGCAATCCCTTGCGCGGCGTGGATAAGCCGACCGGTGGCGCCAGCGGCGTGCTAGTCGTAGGAATACGGCTTGGCCGGGACGTTGTCGCGCTTTTGCCGCTCCAGCTCGCTCAAGTCGATGTTGTGGTCCCAGTAGATGTACCAGCCGTGCCGTTGGCTCTGTTGCACTTCCGGATGCCCGTCGATGAAGTCGTCGATAAAGCGGGTGAATTCCGACACGTATCCAGCGTGGCCGGGTCGATAGCGGATGTCTTTTTTTCGCATGGCGCTTGGCTCCCTTATATTCCTATTTGACCGGCGCGGCGCGGCGCCGTTCCATCGCGCGGCGGTTATTTCGCCACGTTGCCGGCGAACAGGGGATAATATCGTCTTGGCTGGCCGCAGCAGGCCATCGCAACCAGATTCAGGATCATCATGCAAGGCGTCACAGAGAACGACAGCGATTCAACGGCGGAGCGGCCACGCTTTCGCCCCTGCCCGTGGCAGCCCCTGGAGTCGGCGTACGACGTCGAGCTGTGGATCGAGGAACACAACCGCAGCTTGCAGGAAAACATACGCCCGAACGAGAGCGGCTACGGCGTCTGCTTCACGCTGGCCGAGGGCGGCGACATTTTCATGCAGACCAGCGCCGACGGCGCCGTCGTCCTCGACGTGACCGCCGACGCCGAGTGGGTGGCGCCGCTGATCAGCGCCGCCACCCGCACCGAGGCGCCCGGCACGTCGCTGTGGATTTTGCCGGACGATAAGCTGATCCAACTGATCTTCGGCCTGAGCAGCCTGGTGGCGAGCACCACGCTGGTGGTCGGCCACCGGTTCGGCGCGAAACGCCGTTCCATCGGCGTTGGCCGCTGAGCGGCGCCCGATCTTTGCGCTGGGTCAGCCCGGCACCACTGGCGCCGCCGCCCGCCATCCTTTATGATTGCCTCGCGGCATAAGAATCGGCTCCGGTTTGCCCGGAGTTTCCTTGCTTGCATGCTCCAGCTTACAGTGTCATGATAGCCATCAGCGGGCGCGTCGACGGCGCTGCGATCCCATCGGTTTGTGCGCGGAGGAACGATATGGACAGAGACCAGCAGGCGCCGCCGGCGTTCCATCCGCACCACGCCGTGATCGCCGCGATGGGCGGCACGCCCGAGTACGGGGGGCCGCCGGACGCCTTCGACGACGCCGTGCTGAGCCCCGAGCGGCTGCGCTTCGAGCGCGAACAAGCCTATTTCAACGACATCTATCTGCTGGCGCCGGTCGGCTATTTCGTGCTGGCCTTCGACACCGCGATCCTGCAGGTCAACCTGGTCGGCGCCGACCTGCTCGGCGTGCCCCGCGACCACGCCGCCAAGTACCATTTCCGCCATTTCGTCGGCGAGCCCTTCCTGCCCGACTTCGACAGTTTCGTGCATCTCGCCCTCAACAGCAGCCAGCCCGAACGCATACAGCTGCAACTCAAACGCGGGCGCCACGACCAGGGCGTCGCCGTGACGCTGCTGGCCAGCGCCGACGGCAGCGGCCAGGCCTTCCGCGTGGTGCTCGAGCTGGCCGAGGGCAAGCTGGCCGCGCTCGAACGCAGCGAGGAGCGCTTCCGGCGCATCGTCCACAGCGCCGAGGAGGGCATCTGGGAGATCGACGCCTCGGCCCGCACCAGCTTTGTGAATCCGAAGATGGCGCAGATGCTGCGCTACCGTATCGAGGACATGCTCGACAAGCCGCTGGTGGCCTTCATGGACGACGAGGGCCGCGCCATGCTCGAACGCAATATCGCGCGGCGCCAGCAGGGTATCGCCGAGCGCCACGAATTCAAGTTCATCCGCCGCGACGGCGCCGAACTGTGGGCCACGCTGGCGACCAACCCGATCTTCGACGGCGAGGGCGCCTATCTGGGCGCGCTGGCGCTGGTGACCGACATCACCGAGCGCAAGGAGTCGTCGGCGCGCATCTGGCAGCAAGCCAATTTCGACGAGTTGACGGCGCTGCCGAACCGCCACATGTTCCTCGACCGCTTGAAAAACGAGGTGAAGAAGGCCGGCCGCCAGGGCCGCTTCGTGGCGCTGCTGTTTATCGACCTGGACAATTTCAAGGAGGTCAACGACCGCCTCGGCCACGACCGCGGCGACCTGTTGCTGGCCGGCGCCGCGCGCCGCATCGTCGAGTGCGTGCGCGCCACCGACACCGTGGCGCGCCTGGGCGGCGACGAGTTTACGGTGATCCTGGCCGGCTTCGAGCAACTCGCCGGCGTGGAACGGGTGGCCCAGCAGATGGTCAACCGGCTGGCGCTGCCGTTCGAGCTCAACGGCGAGTCGGCGCTGGTGTCGGCCAGCATCGGCATCGCGCTGTATCCGACCGACGCGCCGGATATCGAGGAGTTGATACGCCACGCCGACCAGGCCATGTACGCGGCCAAGAACGCCGGGCGCAACCGCTACAGCTACTTCACCGCCGACCTGCAAGCGGCGGCGCAACTGCGCCTGCAAACCGTGCTCGACCTGCGCGCCGCGCTGGCGGCGCAGCAGTTCGAGATCCACTACCAGCCCATCGTCGGCCTGCGCGACGGCGCCATCCGCCGCGCCGAGGCGCTGCTGCGCTGGCGCCACCCGCTGCGTGGCCTGCTCGGCCCGGCTGAATTCCTGCCCTTCGCCGAATCGGCCGGCCTGACCGTCGAGATCGGCGACTGGGTGTTCCGCCAAGCGGTGCGGCAGGTCAAAATTTGGCAGACCGAGCTGGACCCGGCGTTCCAGGTCAGCGTCAACAAGTCGCCGCTGGAATTTCGCTGCGACGCCACGTTTTACCAGGGCTGGCTCGACTACCTGGGCGAGCAGGGCCTGCCGCCGCGGGCGATCGTCATCGACATCACCGAGGGCGTGCTGGCCGACGAGGCGCGCCAGGTCGTCGAGCGCCTGCGGCAGTTCCGCGCGATGGGCTTGCAGCTGGCGCTGGACGACTTCGGCAGCGGCTATTTTTCACTGTCGTGCCTGCGCAAGTTCGACATCGACTGCCTGAAGCTCGACCCCTCGCTGGTCAGCCAGCTCAAGGCCGGCTCCAGCGACCTGGCGCTGTGCGAGGCGATCATCGCGATGGCCCACAAGCTGGGGCTGGAAGTGGTGGCGGAAGGGGTGGAGACGCTGGAGCAGCGCGATTTACTGCTGGCGGCGGGGTGCGACTACGCGCAGGGTTATGTGTTTGCCGCCGCGCTGCCGGCCGAACAGGTGGCGGCGATGGCCAGGGCGGCGCGGCCTTGACGCCGCCGGCCGCGTCAGCGCAGGCCGAGCAGGGACAGCACGCGTTCGCGGCTGATGCCCACCAGCGCCGAGGTGATCGCCAGTAGCGAGCCGTAGCCCGGGTCGTTGGCGGTGCTGGTGAAGTTTTGCGCCATCTGGTCGATGCCGGCCAGCTCGACCGGCTGCGCCGTTTCCACCCGCGACGAGGCCAGCGACAGCGCCAGGCTGACCGAGTCGCGCGCCTGCTGCATGTGGGCCAGCGCCTGCACCACCTGGTGCAGCGTCTGGCGCAGCGCCTCGGTGTCGGCGGTGCTCCAGCCTTCCGGCGCGATCAGCGGCGGCTCTTCGTCGGCCTTGACCCGGCTCATTTGTCCGGTCGGGTAGCGGATCCCGCTGCCGCGCACGGCCAGGCTGTCGCGCACGCCCGGCCAGGCCGCCTCGGGCGTGCTGAACACCAGCGCGCCCTCGCTGCCGGCGCTCACGCGGATGTTCGACGGCGCCAGCGCCTGGTCGAAGCGCATCACGATCTCGGCTTCGCTCATGCCCGGTTCGATGTTTACCGAGCGCAGCGCCTGGCTGGCGCCGCCGATGGAAAAGGCCAGCACTTCGCGCGGGCCGTTTTGCAGCGCCGCCATGTTCAGGCCGCGCACGCTGAAGTTTTGCACGGCGGGCGCCGGGCTGCTGTAGTTGAGCTGGCTGTTCAGGGTGCCGCCGGAGGCGCTCTGGCGCGCGCGCCAGGTGTTGTTGAACTGGCGCACGCGCGCCTCGACCTGGCCGTCGCGGCCCAGGTGCGCCGCCAGCTTGGCGGCCAGTTCGCTTTTCAGCGCCTGCAACTGGCTGGTGCTTTGTTCGAGGAAGTCGAGCGCCTGCTGGGCGCTGGAGATTTCGCCCTGCAACTGGTGGTCCCAGTTGCTCAGGCCGCGGCGCAGCGGCGCCGCCCGGGCGGGCGGCGCGGCGCCCGGCTCGGCGGCCGCCTTGGGCGCAGCCTTGGCGCCGTTGAGCTTGACCGCGGCCTCGTCGACGCCGCGGCTGGCGCCGCTGCCGACGCCCGGGGTGGGGTTCGATTGCGCGATGTGCATGATGTTCAGATGACGTCGAACAGGGACAGGCTACCGACCTTGGCGTAGGCCTTATAGGTCGCCTGCAGCGCCAGTTGGTAGCCGTTCAACTCCGTCATCGTCTCGGCCAGATCGGTGCTTTCCAGGTCCGTCAGCGCCATCTTGTTCGACAGCGACACGTTGCCGTGGTTGTCGAGCAGCGTGCTGAGGATGTTTTGCGCGCCGCCGAACGTGGCGATGCGGCCCGAGAGCAGGCCCATCGCGTCGTCGGTGCCGTCCAGCCCGGCCGCCAGCGTCAGCCGCACCGCCGGATCGTTGACGTTGACGCCCGGCGCCTGCAAGGTGCTGATGACGCTGTTCAACTTGTTGAGGATCACCTCGACGTCGCTGACGTCGACGTTGGCGACCTGGTTGACGCCGTTGCCGACGACCACGGTTTGCTGCTGCGTGTTGCCGGCGAAGGAATACACGCCGGCGCTCAGCGCCAGCGGCGCGACGTCGGTGGCGGTGCCGGAGAACATGTAGCGGCCCTCCTGGTCCTTCAGGTTGGCGGTGAAGAAAATACTGTCGCGCAGCGCCGTCAGCGACGAGGTCATGGCGTTCAGGTCGGCCGAGGTGTTGCTGGTGTCGGGCGCCGTGACCAGCAGGTCGCGCGCCTGGCCGAGGTCGGCGACCATGCTCGACAGGTAGTTTTCGTTCTTGAGCAGGCGCGTCTTGACGGAGGTGATGTTACTCTCGTATTGCGTGATGATGGATTGCTCGCGCTTCAGGCGCGAAATCTGCACGTTGCCGATCGGATCGTCCGACGGCAGCAGGATGCGCTGCCCCGACGCCGCCTGCTGGGTCAGCGCGGTGATGCGCTCCTGGTTCATCTGGACCGCGCTGTTGATCGTGGACTGGAATTGGTTGCTGGCGACTCGCATCGTCTTCTCCTTAACGCATCATCGCCAAAGTGGCATCGAACATTTCATTGGCTACCGAAATAACTTTCATATTCGCCTGGAACATGTTTTGGAATTCCAACAGGTTGACCGCTTCCTCGTCCTTGTTGACGCCGCTGGTGGCGTTCCAGTCGGCCACGGCCTGGTTGCGCACCGTGTCGGCGGTCGACAGCAGCGCCTTGTTTTTCTGGCTGTCGATGGCCAGCTTGCCGACCAGCTGGGTGTCGGCGTCGCTCAGCAGCACGTTGCCGATCGAGGTCACCGGGATGGCCTGGTTCTTGATGTCGATCAGCAATTGCAGGTTGTTGTTGTTGCCGGGCGTGCCGTCGGAGGAAAACGCCAGGTCGCCGGCGCCGAAGCCGGCGCTGACCTTCAAGATGCCGGCGCCGCCGCTGACGCCGAAGACGAACAAGGGCGTGCCGGCCGCGCCGGCCATGGTCTGGCCGAGCGCCAGCTGGGCGTTGATCTTGTCCGAGACGGCGCTGGCGATATCGCGCACCGATTGTTGCAGCGGCGCCAGCACGTCGCGCTCGAACGCGCCCAGGCCGCCCATCTGGCCGCCGATGCCGACGTTGTCGACCTTGAAATTGGCGTTGGTGAACTGCAGGCTGATGATCTGGGTGCCGCTGGCGTCCAGCGCGCTGCCCAGGGTGCCGGCGATGTTGCCGATCACCAGCGGTTCGCCGCTGCGCAGGGAGACGTTGCGGCTGCCGTCGGGCTGGTCGACCACTTCCAGCGCCATTTGCGTGGCCAGGCCGTCGATGGCCAGGTCGCGCGCGTCGATCAGCGCCGAGGGGTTGGCGCCGCTGGCGCCGGCGGCGCTGATCTTGGCGTTCAGCTCGGCGATGCCGGCCAGCGCCGTGTTGGCCTGCGGCAGGATCGCGCTGCGCTGCTGGTGCACCGACAGCAACTGGTTGTTCATCACGTTGTTGATGCTGTTGAAATGCTGGGCCATGGCGTCGGCGGCCGTCACCACTTGCTGGCGCAGCGGCGTCGAGGTCGGGTCGGCGCCGGCGGCGTTGAGGGCGCGGAAGAAATTGTCGACGCCGTTGCTGATGCTCGAGGCGTTGTCGCCCATGATGCGTTCGAGTTGCGTCAGGTAGGGCTGGGTTTGCGAGCGCGCGCCCTGGTCGGAGGCGGCGCGCCACATTTGTTGGTTCTTGTAGGCGTCGCTGAAACGCAGCAGGCTTTGCACCTCGACGCCGCTGCCCGGCGCGAGCCGGCCGCCGTTGCCGGACAGGGAGCCGAGCAGCACGCCCTGGCGGGTGTAGCCGCGGGTTTGCAGGTTGGCGATGTTCTGGCTGGCCGCGTTGACCGCGGCCTGGGCCGCCAGCGAGCCGCTGAGCGCGTTATTCAGGATACCCATTTTGCAATGTTCTTTCGGAGTAAGATTTTTCGCGTTGGCGGCATGGTACGGCCCATACTTCCGTTAAAGGTAACAGGCGACCGTTTACGCCGGGCGATTAAGCGGCGCCGGCAAACTTTCCGCGGCGGCGGCGGCGGCGGGCTTGGCCGGCGGCGCCGCCGGCGGCAGCAACTGCCGCAAAATCGCGTCGGCGATGCCGAAGGCGCGCTGGCCGGCCATCTTGTCGGCCACCAGGGTGTCGGCCAGGTCGAGCATGTCGCTGTTGACCGGGTCCTTGAAAACGCTGTCCTCGCCGGCCATGGCGCGCGTGCCGGCGCGCATCTGGTGCAGCATGTGGGCGATGAAAAAGCCCTCGAACTGCAGCGCCGCCTTGGTGGCCTTGGCGATATAGCCCGGGTCGGCGGCGGCCACCGGGGCGGCGCCGTCGTCGTGCGGGGCGGTGGCGGCCGCGCCGCGGTTGTCGATAGGGTTCATGCGCATTGCTCCTTAAATGACCACCAGCTCGCCCTCGATCGCGCCGGCCTGGTCGAGCGCCTGCAGGATCGCCATGATATCGTCGGGCGAGGCGCCCAGGCTGTTGACGACGTCGATGATGGTTTGCAGCTTGGCGCCGGCCGGCCAGCGGAACATCTGGCCCGATCCCTGGTCGACGCTGACCTTCGACTGCGGCGTGACGGTGGTCTGGCCGCGGCCGAACGGGGCCGGCTGGCTGACGTTGGAACTTTCCGAAATGACCACCTTGAGCGAGCCGTGCGTGACCGCGGCGGCGCGCACGCGCAGGCCGTCGGCGATGACCACGGTGCCGGTGCGCGAATTGAACACCACTTTCGGGCTGTCGGCGCCGATGTCGATCGCCAGCGCCTGCAGCTTGGCCATGAAGGCGACGCGGGCGGTCGGGTTGTCGGGCGCGACGACGTCGACGCTGGTGGCGTCGCTGGTGGTGGCGACCTGGCCGAAGCGGCGGTTGACGACGTCGACGATGTTGGTGGCGGTCTGGAAATTCGGGTGGCGCAGGTTCAGCGTGATGCTCGGCTTGGTGGCGAAGTCGGTGGCGATTTCGCGCTCGATGCTGGCGCCGTTCGGAATGCGCCCGGTGGTCGGGGTGTTGACGGTGACGCTGGAGCCGCTCTTGCCGGCCGCGGCCAGGCCGCCGACCACCAGGTTGCCCTGCGCCAGCGCGTAGGTTTCGTTGTCGGCCGCGCGCAGCGGCGTCAGCAGCAGGGTGCCGCCGCGCAGGCTCTTCGAATCGCCCAGCGAGGAGACGGTGACGTCGATCGCCTGGCCGCGCCGGTAGCCGGGCGGGAACACCGCGCTGACCATGACGGTGGCGACGTTCTTGCTCTTCGACTCGGCGCCGTCGGGCAGCTTGACGCCGAATTGCTTGAGCATGTTGACCACCGACTGGCTGGAGAACTTGACCTGGGTGGTGTCGCCGCTGCCGTTCAGGCCGACCACCAGGCCGTAGCCGACCAGCGGGTTGTCGCGCACCCCCTCGATGCTGACCAGGTCGCGCAGCGCCTGGGCGGCGTGGGCCGGCGCGCAGTGGCCGGCCAGCAGGGCCAACGCGACGAGGGCGGAGTAGGGCACTTTCATATCATTCACCTAATTAAGCTTGAAAACGGCGGAACGGCGCCGGCGGCGCCGCCCCAGCCTAAAACGGCATCCACGGGCCGGTGAAAAAGCGCATCAGCCAGCCCGGCGCGTTCGATTCGGCCAAGGTGCCCTGGCCCGAGTAGGCGATGCGGGCGTTGGCGATGCGCAGCGACGAGACGTTGTTGTTGGAATCGATGTCGGCGGCGCGCAGGTAGCCGCGCAGGCGCACGAATTCCTCGCCCTGGTTCAAGGTCAGCACCTTTTCGCCGCTGACCTTGAGCAGGCCGTTCGGCAGCACTTCCTGCACCACCACGGTGATCGCGCCGCTCAGCGCGTTTTGCTGGGTGCTGGTGGCGTCGCCGGCGAAGCCGCGGTCGGCCGCCAGGTCGATGCCGGTCTTCGGCAACACCTTGCCGAGCAGGCCCAGCGGCGAGACGCCGACGGTGGAACCCTTGTTGAAGGTGGTGCCCGCCTTCTTGCTCGACTGGGTGGTTTCCTGCAGGGACACGGTGACCAGGTCGCCGACGCGGAAGGCGCGGCTGTCCGAGGTCAGCGACAGGCCGGCGTCGGCGTTGAAGACGCCGCCGGAGACGCCGCCGCGCGGCGCGCTGCGCGCCAGCGGCGGCGCCTCGTCGTCCGGGCTGGGGCCGGGCCGCACCGGCGCCGGCGCGAGCGCCGCGCAGCCGGCCAGCGCCGCGGCCGCGGCCAGCGCCAGCGCGGCGCTCAGTGCGGCTTTCATCAGCGTGCCACTTGCGCCAGGTACTGCAGCATATTGTCGGCCGCCGACAGCACCTTGGTGTTCATCTCGTAGGTGCGCTGGGCAGCGATCATGTCGACCATTTCCTCGACCACCTGGACGTTCGAGCCTTCCAGCGCGCCCTGTTTCAGCTTGCCCAGCGCGCCCTCGCCGGGGCGGCCCTCGGTCGGCGTGCCGCTGGCGGCGGTTTCCTGGAACAGGTTCTCGCCCAGCGCCAGCAGGCCGGTCGGGTTGACAAAGCTGGTCAAGGTCAGCTGGCCCAGCTCGACGCCGGCGGCGGTGCCGGGAATGGTCGCCGAGACCATGCCGTTGTCGCCGATGGTGACGGCGGTGGCGTTGTTGGGCACGGTGATCTGCGGCACCAGCGGCAAGCCGTGGGCGTTGATCAGGATGCCGTTGGCGTCGACCGACAACTGGCCGGCGCGGGTATAGCCCGATTCGCCGTTGGGCCGGCGCACCTGCAGGAAGCCGTTGCCGGTGATGGCGACGTCGAGCGGCTGGCTGGTGGTTTGCAGGCTGCCGGTGGTAAACACCTTCTGTGTGCCGACCATGTGCGTGCCGTTGCCCAGCTGCACGCCCGACGGCGACAGCGTGTTGTCGGCGCGCTGGGTGCCGGGTTGCTGGTCGACCTGGTAGAACAGGTCTTCGAAGACCACGCGGTCGCGCTTGAAGCCGACGGTGTTGACGTTGGCCAGGTTGTTGGCGATCGCCTGCAGCTTGGCGTCTTGCGCCTGGACGCCGGTCTTGCTGATCCACATTGCTGGATTCATGGGGTGCTCCTAGAGTGTGCGGTGAAAAAGGGCGGGGCGCTTAGGCGCCCAGCAGGCGGTTGCCGGACTCGGCCATCGAGTCGCTGGCCTTGAACAGCTTCATCTGGATCTCGAAACTGCGGGTCAGGCTCATCGTCGCGACCATTTCCTCGACGGCCGAGACGTTGCTGCCCTCGAGGTGGCGGTCGCGCACCTTGACGGCCGGGTCGGCCTCGAGCGGCTCGCCGCCGCGCGAGACGATCAGGCCGGCCTCGTTCTTGGTCAGCGTGCCGGCTTCGGCGTTGACCAGCTTGAGCTTGTCGACGGTCTGCATCTGCGCCGCGCCCGGCACCTGCACCGAGATGGTGCCGTCGCCGCCGATGGCCATGCTGGTGTACAGCGGCAGCACGATCGGTCCGCCCTCGCCGAGTACCGCGTGGCCGTTGATCGACAGCGCGCCGTCGGCGTCGATGTCCATCGCCCCGGCGCGGGTGTAGGCCTCGCCGTTTTGCCACTGCACCGTGAGGTAGCCCGGGCCGGTGACGGCGACGTCGAGTTCGCGCCCGGTTTCCTTGACGGCGCCGGAGCGGGTGGCGATCGCGCTGGCCTGCAACTGCGTCATGTGGCGGTCGTCGTAGCCGTAGCCGGACAACTGCTGTTGGCTGGAGACCTCCAGGTTGGCGCGGAAGCCCCCGGTTTCCATGTTCGCCAGATTGTTGGCGTGTACCTGCTGTGCCCGCAGAGCCCGGTCGGCTCCGCTCATGGCGGTATAAATCAGCGCGTCCATCGTGCTTGGCCCCGGCTAGGTTAAACGGCTTGCATCAGCGACTGCAGCATCGTGCTCTCGGTCGAGATGACCTTCGAGTTGGCCTGGTAGTTGCGCTGCGACGTCATCAGGCCGACCAGCTCGGAGGTGATGTCGACGTTCGACTGTTCCAGCGAGGCCACCGTCAGCTTGCCGGTCATGCCGGTGCCCGGGCGGTCGTACAGCGGCGTGCCGGAGGTGGTCGAGGCGACCCAGCTGGTGTCGTTGACGGCGCTCAGCGCGCCCTCGTTGGCGAAGGTGCCCAGCGCCAGCGCGCCGACGTTTTGCTTCTGGCCGTTGGTGTAGGCGGCCAGCAGCGAGCCGTTCTCGCTGAGCTCGACGCCGGTGTAGGTGCCCGACGCGTAGCCGTCGACGATCACCGACGACGTGGTCGCCTCGCCGGCGTACTGGGTGGTGCCGGTGTAGTTGAGGGCGACGGCGATCGGGCTGACCGAGCCGTTGCTGGTGGGCACGGTGACGTTGACCGCCGGCGGCGACGTCAAGACGCCGTTGGCGTTGAACTGCAAAGTCGTCTGCTGGGTCGGCGCGGCGCCGTCCATGCCGTAGTGCACCGTGACCTGGTTGGTCGCCGGGCCCTTGACGAAATATTGCGTCACGTTGTGCTTGGCGCCGAGCGAGTCGTACACCACCGACAGCTTGGACATGTTGTACGAGGTCGGCTCGTTCATGTTGAACGTCGCCATGGCCGGCGCCGGCCAGTCCAGCGACATGTTGGCGACGTAGCCGAGCTTGGTGGTGGCGACCGCCGGGATTTGCCCGGTCGGCACCTTCAGGTCGCCCATCGGGCCGAGCGCGCCGGTGCCGACGGCCGCCGCGTAACCCTGCACCTTGTTGCCGGAGGCGTTGATCAGGTAGCCCTCGTCGCTGGCGTTGAAGATGCCGACGCGGCTGTACATCATGGTGTTCTGGTTGTCGCGGGTGACGAAAAAGCCGCGTCCGTTGATCGAGGCGTCCAGGCCGCGGCCGGTGTTCAGCACGCCGCCGCCCAGGCCGATGTTCTGGGTCAGCGAACCGATTTCGGTGCCGGTGGCCTTGCTGCCGGCGTACATCGACGAGAAGTTGGCGCGGCTGCTCTTGAAGCCGTAGGTGCCGGCGTTGGCGATGTTGTTCGAGACGGTGTTCAGTTGTTCGTTGATGGCCTGGATGCCGGACAAAGCGATGTCGAAACTCATGGTGGAATTCCCTTCAGTGAAATGGGTTAGTTTGCCGAGGCCAAGGTGTTTTTGCCGTTGAAACCGGTCACCGCCGCCGGTGCCACTTCGCCGACGTTGGCGACGTTGAGCACCATCGCGCCGCCGGCCGACAGGCGCACGCTGTTGAGTTTGCCGACGATGTCGACCGGCGCCGGCGTCGCCGCGCTGGTGCGCACCGTAATCTTGTAGGTGCCGGCGGGCAGGTGCAGCGCGGCCGGGTCGAGCGTGAAGTTGACGACGCCGGCCCCCTGCGAACCGAGTTGCACCTCGTGGGCGGCGCCGTCGGCGCCGGTCAGCACCACGGTGTTCTTGTTGCTGGCCTGGTCCAGCGCGAAGCTGCCGGCGACCTTGTCGGTGCCCAGCTTGACGCTGTCGGTGTTGACCATCACGTCCGAACCGACCTGGGCGCCGAGCGCCAGCACCTGCATGCTTTGCAGCACGCCGGCGTTGCCGGTGGTCAGCTTGGCCAGGTTTTGCAGCGCCTCGGTCTGGCTCAGTTGCGACAACTGGTTGACGAACTGGCTCGGGTCGCTCGGCGCCAGCGGGTCCTGGTTGCGGATTTGCGCCACCAGCAGCTTGGTGAACATGTCGGACGTCTTGCTGGCCTGGTCCATCGCCGGCGTGACGCCGTTGTTGGCGTTGGCGGTGTTGGCGCCGCTGGTGTTATTGAACAGATTCGTTTGCATGGCTTAACCTTCACCTAGTTTGAGCAGCGACTGCTGCATGGCCTTGATACGGCCCAGCACTTCGACATTGGTTTCAAAGGCGCGCGAGGCCGACATCATGTCGGTCATCTCGGCCACCTGGTTGACGTTTGGATAAAACACCATGCCGTCGGCGTTGGCCATTGGATGGCCGGGCTCGTAGACCTTGCGCAGCGGCTCGTCGCTTTCGACGACGTCGAGCACCTGCACCCGCGCCGAGGAGCCGTCGGCGGCGCCAAGGCCCTGCTGCATGACGGCGGCGAAGACCGGCTTGCGGGCGCGGTAGGCCTCGCCCTCGGAGCCGGCCACCGAGTCGGCGTTGGCCAGGTTGCTGGCGATGGTATTCAGGCGCACGGTCTGCGCCGCCATGGCCGAGCCGGCGATTTGCGAAATGTCTTTGAAGGTCATAATTATTGTCCGGCGATGGCTTTGGCCAGGCCGCGCAGCTTCATGTTGGTGAAGGTCAGGCTGGTCTGGAAATCGGAGGCGTTTTGCGAAAACGCCGCTTGCTCGACGCCGATCTCGACGGTGTTGCCGTCGCGGCTGGGGTGGTAGGGCACCCGGTACAGCGACCCGGCGTCGGTGTCGAGCGACAGTTCGCCGTTGGCGCCGTCCTGCATCTGCTGCATGACGGCGCCGAAATCCATGTCCTTGGCCTGGAAGCCGGGAGTATTCTCGTTGGCGATGTTCGACGCCAGCACGCGCGTGCGCTCGGCGCGCAGGTGCAGCGCGTCGGCGTGCACCCCCAGCGCTTCGGTGAAATTAATACTCATGGCCATCCTTTGTCGTTGGGCGCCGTTATTGCGCGGCGCGGCTTGCTGATAAACGCGGCGGGCGCTGTAGAATGCCGCACATACGGATCTTAACGGCATACCGCGTGAAAACTTTTGTTCAAGGTAAAACAATGACCGATTCCAGCCATTTCGCCGACTCCCGCCGCGGCGCGCGGCCCGTTGCGGGCGCTATCGGGCGGCGCCGGCCGATAGCGCCGGCCTGGCTACTCGCGCTGGCCAGCCTATATAGTAGTGCAGGAAGCGTTGAATTGCCAGCCGACAATATAATATCGCACATTGAGAAAGCGGCGCGCACGCAATTGGCGCAGCAGGCGGCGGCGGCCGGGCTGGTCGAGCCGCAGTTCGAGGTGGTGGTGGCGCGCACCGGCCGGGTACTGCCGGCGTGTGGCCAAACGGTCACAATCGAGGCGTTGGATGTGCGGCAAAGCAACAGGATGCGCTTCGCCGCCGTGTGCGCCGGGGCCGCCGGCTGGAAATACGACTTCGTCGCGCGCGCGCAGGTCACGGCGCGCGTGGCGGTCGCCGCCGCCGCGCTGCCGGCCGGGCGGGCGCTGGCGGCCGACGAGGTGGCGCTGGAGCGGCGCGACGTGTCGATGGTGGCCGACAGCGTGGCCGACCCGGCCGCGGTCGTCGGCCTGGCCAGCCGGCGCTCGCTGCGCGCCGGCGAGCTGCTGCGCAGCGGCCAGATGGCGGCGCCGGCGCTGGTCAAGCGCGGCGAGGCGGTGCAAATCGTCGCGCGCCGCGGCGCGATTGAAGTGAGCATGGCCGGCGAGGCGCTCGACGGCGGCGCGCAGGACGCGGTGGTGCGGGTGCGCAACGCCAACAGCGGCGCGGTGATACGCGCCAGGGTGGTGGCAGCCGGGACGGTTGAACCGCTCGATCTGCCGGGGCGCATTCAGTCGTCCGACTGAAGCGCCGGCGCGGCGCCCTGTTGCAGCCGCTGCGCCAGGCGCGTCAGCTTGTCGGCGTAGGCCGGGTCGGTGGCGTAGCCGCCGCGCGCCAGGCCCTGGGCGAAGGCGCCGGCGTCGGCGCCGGCGCCGAGCGCGGCGCGGTAGCGTGGATTGTCGAGCAAGACCTGGGCGTAGTCGCGGAAGGCGCTGGCCTGGTCCGGATAGCTGCGGAAGCGCTCGGTCTTTTTCAACGCCGCGCCGCCCTCGAATTCGGTGGTCGTGGCGGCGGCCACGTCGCCGCGCCACTGGCCGCCGGCTTTCAGGCCGAACAGGTTGTTGGTGTCGGCGCCGGCGCTCTGGCGCAGCGGGCGCTGGCCCCAGCCCGACTCCAGCGCGGCGTGGGCGGCGACGATCTCCGGCGCCACGCCGAGTTTCTGGCCGGCCTCTTCGGCCCAGGGTTTGATCGATTCCAGGAATTGTTGTTGCAGCAAGCTGGTGGCGCCAGCGGGGCGGCCGCCGGCGGCAACGCCGTCGATGGCGGCGCTGGGCAGGCTGCGTCCGAGCAGGGCGCGGCCCTCGGGGCTGAGCGCCGGCGCGGCGGCCGGGCCGCCCTGGCTGATAAAGCTGTCGACGTCGCGCCGCACCTGTTGGAATACGCTGGCGAAGCCGGCGTTGGCGGCCGCGCCGGCGGGCAGGCTGGCGCGCGCCGGCGCGGCCGTCGGCGCGGTGGCGGCGGTGGGGCGGGTGGCGGCGGTAAACATAGTGGACTGCGTATCAGAGTGGCGCATAGATTTGGTCCTCCTCGCCGTTGAGCACCCTTTGCATGATGCTGTATTGCTCGCTCAGCAGGGCGCTGGTGCGGATGTTGCGGCGCTTACATTCTAGCACCATCTGCTCGAGCTCGATCCAATTGCGTTCCAGTCCCTGGCGGGTGGCGCCGCGTAGCAGCTCGGCGGCGCCGGCCAGCGTGCCGCCCGGCCCCAGCAGGGTGGCGACCAGCGCCACCCGTTCGCGGCGGCGCGCCTCGATGGTGTCGACGGCGGCGCCGATGTGTTCGGCCAGCGTCGCCAGGCGCGCGCTCTGGTGGCGCAGCGCGGCGTCGAATTGTTCGTCGAGCAATAGCAGCAGCGCCTGGTAGGCGGGCACGTCGTCGGCGACCCCGCGCAGCAGGCGCGTCATGGCGTCGCGCCGTTCGCCCGGGGCTGGCGTCACGACTCGCCGCCGTGGAAGCGCTGGATCAGGCCGGCCAGCTTGGCCGGGTCGAACGGCAGCTCGCCCTTGGCCAGCGCGTCGCGCAGCTGGGCGACGCGTTCGTGGTCGATTTCGGGCATGGCGCGCAGCGACTCCAGCGCCGGTTGCAGCACGGCCGATTGCAGCGGCGCGGCCGCGGCGGCGCCGGCGCCGGCCGCTTCGGCGGCGCCGTCGGCGGCGTCGACGGCGGCGCCGCGTTGCAGCGGCGCGGTGTCGGCCGTGCCATTTCCGGAAGAGATTCTCATACGCTGGCCTCGTGCTTTAGTGTTAATGGTCATGACTGCTCTGCTGGGTTAATGGTCCTGCTCGGAGAGCGGCTTGCGCGTCGCCGGGGCCAGTTTCTGGCGTAGTTTTTTCAGCGCCGCCGATTCGGCTTCGACCGTGTCGACGTCCCCGACCAGCGCGTCGCCCGACTTCGGCACGCCGAACATCGCCGCCACGCCGTTGGCCTGGCCGCGGGTCAGCACCAGCAGCTCGATGCGCCGGTTCACGCCGGCGGTGGCGTTGTTCGAGTCGACCGGCGCGCGGTCGGCCATGCCGACCACTTGCAACACGCTGTCGCTGTTCATGCCGCCGGCCAGCAGGTTGGCGCGTGCCGACATGGCGCGGTTGCTCGACAGCGTCCAGTTGGAGAACGATTCGTTGTCGGTGACGGCGTATTGGACCGAATCGGTGTGGCCGACGATGAGCATCTGGTTGTCCATCTGGGCGAACAGCGGCCCCATGTCGCGCAGCAGGCGGCGGAAGCGGCCGGTGGGTATCGCGCTGCCGCGCACGAACATGCCCTGGTGGTCGGTGTCGTGCAACATCACCCGCAGGCCGTACGGCGTCACCACCGCCTGCAAATTGCTGGTCAGACCGGCTTCGGCGCTCAGTTTGGAGAGTTCCTTGGCCAGTTTGGTCAAGTCCTCGGGCGACTGGTAGCTCACTTTCTGCTGGGTTTTGGCGTCGGGCGAGCCCTGGCCGGCGCCCATCATCTTGCCGTCGTTGCTGCTGTTGCCGCTGCCGTTGCGCGGCATCGGGTGGCGCTCGATCAGGCTGCCGCGCGGGCCGCCTTTCTGCTCGGGCAGCACGCCGGCGCCGTCGCTCTGCTTGCCGCCCTTCGATTCGAGCATGATTTCCTTCATCGCCTGCTGCTCGCGCGCGGCCATCAGCCACAACACCAGGAACAGGCACAGCAGGGCCAGGCAAAAGTCGGCGAAGGCTACCTTCCAGGCGCCGCCGTGCTCTTCGTGCGCGTGCTTGCGCCCGGCGCGCTTGATGACCGCCTGTTCATGTTTGTCATGCGGCTTTAGCACGACGGTCTCCTGTGCGGCGCGGTGGTTCGTCGGCGGCGTCGGCGCCCTCGAGGGCGTTGATCCAGCTCTCGAGCTGGGCGAAGCTTGGCTTGATGTTCAGTTGCACCAGGCGCCGCCCGGCATCGATGGCCAGCAGCGGCGGCTTGCCGGCGACGTGGGTCACCAGCACCACCTTGACGCATTCCATGGTCGAGCCTTCCTCGCTGACGAGCTGCTTCATCATGTTGCACAGCGGGTCGAGCACGCCGTAGCAAAAGAAAATACCGATGAAGGTGCCGACCATCGCGGCGCCCACCTTGGTCGAGATTTCGCCGGCGTCGGCGCCGCCGGCCACCGAGTTCATCGCCATGACGATGCCCAGCACGGCGGCCATGATGCCGAAGCCGGGCATGGCCTCGGCGATCTTGTGCAGCGACTTCGACGGCTGCAGCAACTCTTCGTGGATGGCTTCGAGCTCCTGTTCCAGCACGCCTTCCAACTCGTGCGCGTTGATCTTGCCCATCGCCATCAGGCGGAAGTTGTCGACGATGAAGGCGAGCAGCTTCGACTCTTCCAGCACCAGCGGGTAGCGCTGGAACAGCGGACTCTCGCGCGGCGCCTCGACGTGGGCGTCGAGCGCCTTCAGGCCGCCGGCGGCCGTCTGCAGCAGCTCGTACATCAGCAGCAGCAACTGGCGCTGGAATTCCGAGCCCTGTTTCTTGTGCGTGACGACCTTGCGGATCTGCCCGAGCATTTCCATCAGCACGTGCTTGGGGTTGCCCAGCACCACCGCGCCGGCGCCGGCGCCGAGGATGATGACCAGCTCGATCGGGTGCCAGATGGCGCTGACGCTGCCGCCCATCAGCGCGAAGCCGCCGAAGACGCAGCCCAATACAATTAAAATACCGATAATCACCATCTTGTTTTGCCTTTTAGTTGCATGTGTCTCGTTGTGCCGTCGCGCCGCGCTCAAGCGCTCTGCAGGACCGCCTTCATCTTGCCCAGCGCGCCCTTGTTGAGCTGGCAGACGCGGGCGTCGGTCAGGTCGAGCACGGCGGCGATTTCCTTGTAGCTCAGTTCGAACTCGTAATACATTTGCACCACCCGCTGTTCGCGTTCGTCGAGTCCGCGCAGGGCCTGTTCCAGGCTGCGCCGCACCATCAACTGGTCCTCCGGGCTGGGCGCGCTCTCGCCCTGGCCGACGGTTTCCTGCAGCACCTCGTCGAAACTGCCGATCGACTCGGCGTTCTGCGCCATCTGGTAGTCGCGGTAGGCCTCGGCCGTGATGCCCAGCCCGGCGATGATGTCCTGCTCGGCCGGCTCGCGCCCGAGCTTGCGGGTGAGGGCGCGCACGCCGTCGCGCAGCTTGTGGCTTTCCTGGCGCACCGCGCGCGGGCGCCAGTCCTGGCGGCGCAGCTCGTCGAGGATGGCGCCGCGCACGCGCAGGCCGGCGTAGCTGCCGAAGGCGGCGTCCGGCTCGCCGTAGCGGCGCAGCGCTTCAAGCAGGCCCATCAGACCGATTTGCTCCATGTCGTCGCGGTCGATGGCGCCGCTCACCTGCGAGTTCAGCTGGCGCACGATGCGCTTGACCAGCGGCGCGTAGGCCAGCAGGTGGCGCTGCTCCTGGGCCGGGCTGAGCAGCGGCGCGGCCGCGTTCGCGCCGTAGTCCTCGCCGTACGCCGCGCCCGGCTCCAGATACGCCAGATCGTCGCCCATGTGTGCTCCCGCGCGTGTCATGGCTTATTCAATGATGAGCTTGCCAATCATGGCCTCGGAAAACGGCTTTTCCGCCTTTTCCTTGGCATAACTGGCATCGAACGCGGTATTGATCTGCTCGGCGAACTGCTCCACCGTCATCGCCTGCGCCTTCTCCATCGGATAGCTTGCCAGCGCCTTGACGGCGATGCTGCGCATCAGCGGCAAGTGGTCCTTGGCCTGCTTTTCCTGTTCCACGGTGGTGGTGATGACCAGGTCGGCCGACAGGTAGTGCGACTCGACGTCGCCGGGGTTGCGGCGCAGCATGACGATCACTTTTTCCAGCGTCAGGTATTTGCGCGCGTGCTTGCCGGTGGCCGGCTGCGGCTCGGCCTCTTCGGCATGCGCGTCGGCGCGGGCCGACGGCGCCGAATGGGCCGGCTTTTTCAAATACAACCACCACAGCGCGCCGCCGGCGGCACCGGCGCCGATGACGGCGACCAGGACGAAGCCGACGATTAGTTTTAGATTCTTTTTCATCTACCGTTTACTCCCGTTCATGCATGGCGTAGGTGGCGCCGGCCGCGCCGGAGTCGGACAGGGCGCGGCCGGGTTCGGCCTCGTCCCGCTGGCGGCCGGGCTGGCGCCCGCGGCTGTCGCCGTCGGACTGGCCCTGGCCTTGCGCGCCGGCGCCGCGCGGGGTCGCGCTGACGCTGACGGCGACGTCGCCGGTGTTGCGCTGCGCCAGGTCCTGGCGCATGCTTTCGCCGACGTGCTGCAACTGGCGCAGTACTTCGGCGTTGCTGGCGCTCAGGTTGATCTGCAGCGCGCCGCCGCTGTGGACGATGGAAATGTCGATGCGGCCCAGGTTGGGCGGATCGAGGCGGATCACCGCGTGTTCGGCGTGGCGCCCGATCTGTACTTGCAGGCGCTCGCCCAGCGCCTCGCGCAGGGTCTGCTGCCATTGCGGCGCCGGGCCGGCCAGCTTGACGCTGTCGGCGGCCGGCGCGGCGATGGCGCCGGCAACGGCGGCGCTGGCGGCGCTGGCGGCTATGGCGGGCGCGGGCGCGCCGGTGCCGGCGCGCTCGGGTTCGGCCGCCGCCGCCGCGCCTGCCGCGTTGGCGGCGGCGGCTACGACGGCGTAGTCGGCCGGCTTGGCCGCCGCGCTCGCCAGCTGGGACGGCGGCGGCAAGACCGACGCCGGGCGCACCGGAGCGGCGACGGCGGCGGCCGCGGCGTTTGGCGCCGGGGCGGCGGCGCCCGGCTTGGCGTGGCCGGCGACCGGGGCGACGGCCGGGCCGGCGGGCGCGGCGCTGGTGCCGCGCGCCGGCAGTTGGGCGGCCTGGGCGGCCTGGGCGTTGAAGGCGATCGGCGTCGGATTCATTGTCAGCGTCAGCGCCACGCTGGCCTGGTTGGCGCCGGCCAGCTCGGGCGCGCCGGCGGCGGTGGCGGTCGGCGCGCCGGTGGCCGTCGCGGCGGCGCTGTCGGCGCCGTTGTCGCTGGCGGCGTCGGGCGCGGCGGCGCCGCGGTTGTCCAGATAAACGCCGAGTTGGATCGGCGCCGCCTGCGCCATCGACGGCAGCGGTGCCGGCATCATGGACGCCAGCAGGGTGTCGGCGGCGGCGCCGGCGTCGGCGGCGGCAGGGTCGGTCGCCGCCTCGGCGTCGGCGTCGTCTTGCGCGCCGGCCTCGTGCGGCGTGTCGGCCAAGCCGAGAAATTGCGCGAACAGCGGCGGGACGGTGTTGCCGGCCCCGGCCGGCGGCGCGGGCGCGGCCCTGGCAGCGCTGGTTGCGGCGTCGGCGGCGTTAGCGTTGGCGTTGGCGGGCGCCTTGGCTGGGTTGGCTGGGTTGGCGGCGCCGGCCGGCGCCGCCGCGCGCGGCGGCGCCGCTTGGCGCGTGCGGGCCGGCGGCGCCGCGTTGGCGGCGGCGCTGGCGCGGATGGCGGCGGAAGCGGCCGGCGCCGGCGCCGGCGCTGCCTTCGTGCTAGGTGTGGACGTGCTGCTGATGTGCATAGTCATTCTTAATTCCCGTCCAGTTCGGTCTCGCCGATGAGGGCATAGGCGAGCCAGCCTTCTTTATTTGCCTGTATGTCGCCGAGCTCGAGGCCCAGGCGTTGCTTTTCTTCGGAGCATAACTGGAACGCTTGCGCGTGGACCGAGCGCAGCGCCACCAGCGCGGCGCGCTCGGGCGCCGTCCAGGGGCCGCGCGCCGCCAGCGCCGGCAAGTCCGCCGCCAGCGCCGTGCACGCGGCCTGCAGCGCGTCCCAGTCGGCGCCGTCGCTGGCCGCGCCCAGGCGCGCGCTCAACTGCGCGATGGCGCGCAGCCTATCCATTTTTCGCCTGTACGCCCAGCCAACCCTGCTTGATCGTGGTCAGCAGGGTGCTGACCTCGTCAATCATGGCGGGATCGAGTTTGATCCCGGCGGTGTACAGGCGGCCGGCGCAATAATCGTACAGGTGGCCGAGGTTGGCGACGACTTCGCCGCCGTGCTCGTAGTCCAGCGAACTGGACAAGCCATTGATGATTTCCACGCACTTGTTCAGGCTGATCCCTTTTTGTTCGTAGCGCTTGCCGGTGATGTGGCCGCGCGCGCGCGCCAGCTCCTCCAGCAAGCCGTCGGTGAGCACCAGCACCAGTTCGATTGGCGAGGCGCGCGCCGTTTGCGCATCCAGATTGACTGAATGGTAACTGCTGTATGCATCGTGGTTCAACATAATATTCTCGCGGTGTAAGCTGGGTGGGGCAAGGCGGCGCGGACGCCGCCGGATTACTTGCTGAACAGGGCGTCGAACATGTCGTTGTTGCGGGCCATCTGGTCTTGCAACTGGTTCAACTTGCCGAACTGCAGTTTGTAGCTGTTAAACATTGCCACATAACTTTTCTCGAAATCGGCCTGGCGCCGCTCCAGCGCCATTTGCTGTTTCGCGGTGGCGGCCTGGCGCTGCACCAACTGGCCGGTGGCGCCGTTGTTCCACAGCTTGAGGAACTTGTCGAGCTTGCTGGTGACGCCGCTGGGCGCGCTCGCCGAGGTGCTGCCGATCGCCGCGTCCAGGCCGGCCGGGTTGACCGCCAGCATTTTGCCCAGGCGCGCCGTGTCCAGCGACAGCTTGCCCTCGCGGGTGGCCGTGATGCCGTAGGTCGACATCGCGCCGATGCTGTTTTCGCGCAGCGTGCGCGTCATCTGGTCGCGCAGCACGCGCATGCCGCTGTCCTCGGCGAAGGGGCCGGCGGCGACGCCCTTTTGCGGGTCGCCCGGGTCGGTCATGTCGTCCAGCACGCCCTTGAGCTTGTTGTAGGCGTCGACGAAGCTTTGCACGTTGGCGTTGGTGGCGGCGCCGTCCAGGCCGACCGTCAGCGTCACCGCCGGGTCGCCCGGCGCCTGCGCCTTGGTGAAGGTGACGGCGACGTCGGCGATGTTGGTGAAGGTGTTCGAGCTTTGCTGGATACGGGTGCCGCTGGCGCCGCCCAGGTAGACCACGGCGTCTTGCTCGGCCACCAGTTGGGTGACGTTGGCCGGCGTCGTCAGCGCGGTTTTCAGCGCGCCGTTCGACAGGGCGCTGGCGTCGAGGGTGATCTTGCCGGCGCTGCCGCTGACGTTCGAGGTCAGCACCAGCTGGGCCACGCCGCCGATGGTGATGATCGAGGCCGTCACCTTCGACAGGTTGGTCGGCTCGGCGTTGATGGCGGCGGCGATTTCCTTGGCCGTCAGGGTGCCGTTGTTGTTCTTGTCGGCGGCCGCCATGTTCACCGTGAAATTGCTGCCGTCGGCCAGGCTCAGGGCCAGGTTGCCGGTCGGGGTGGCGTCGTCGCTCAAGCCGCCGTACGACACCTGGTGCTTGGTGGCCAGGCTTTCGACGAAGAAGGAGTAGGTGCCGGGCGCGGCGGTGGGCGCCGCCGTGGCGCTGCCGATGGCCGGGTTGCTCAGCGTGCCGGCCTGGGCCATCAGGGTCTTGTTGGCCGTCAGCGCCGTCAGGCTGGTCTGGTAGGCGGTGATCGCCGTCTTCAAGCTCGTCAGGGCGCTCGCCGTGGTCGCGGCGCGCCTGGTCTGGAAGGTGATCAGGGCTTGCTGGTCGACGGTGTACTTGTCGGTCCAAGCCTTGGCCGAGGCGTCGACGTTGTACGGTACGGGGGCGGTGGTGGTCATGACGGACTCCTAAAAAGGGAAACTCAATGTATACCTGAGTACAAGGCGACCAAATCCGCGCGCCGCTGAAATGATTTCCACAAGAAACTTTATTTAGCCTGGCCGCGGAACCAGAACTGCGTCGCCACCTCGTCCTGGCGCTTGGCGTCGCGCCGGTGTTGCTCGCCGTCGGCGTCCTTTTGTTTTTTTTCCAACACCTGGCCGAGCACCTCGCGCTTGGCCCAGGCGGCGTTCAGCGCGCGCTGCGAGTGCGCCATGTTGGCCTCGTGCAGGTGCAGGTCGGTGCGGTGCAGGTCGACCATGTGCATCACCGCCTGCTTGTAGTTGCCGCAGTTGACCGACAGCGCCAGCGGCAGCGCGCCGGAGGCGCCGCTGCCGGTGTACAGGCCGGTCAGGCGCTCGAGGTTGCGCTGGTAGCGCTCCTTGACCTGGGTCTGCGCCGCCATTTCGCCTTGCAGGCGTTCGACTTCGGTGTTGCGCAGTTGCACCAGGGTGGTCAAATTTTGAATCGTGTGCGAGCTTGTCATGCCATCATCTCTTCGAGTTGGACTACACAAGGGACCAGGGGCGCCTCTTCCTTCGTGCCCTGGCACAGGAACGCTTCGACCCGCGGGTGCAACTGCACCGCCTGGTCGGTGAGCGGGTCGGCGCCGGGCACGTAGGCGCCCAGCGGAATCAAATCGCGCACGCGGGCGTGGCGCGCCATCGACGCCTTCAAGGCGCGCGCCGCCAGCATGTGCGGCTGGCTGATCACCTGCGCCATGCAGCGGCTGATCGAGGCGGCGATATCGATGGCCGGGTAGTGGCCGCGCTCGGCCAGCTCGCGCGTCAGCACGATGTGGCCGTCGAGGATGGCGCGGGCGGTGTCGACGACCGGGTCCTGCTGGTCGTCGCCCTCGGCCAGCACGGTGTAGATGGCGCTCATGCTGCCTTCCTGGTTCTCGCCGTTGCCGGCGCTCTCGACCAGTTGCGGCAGCGCCGAGAACACCGACGGCGGGTAGCCGCGCGTGGCCGGCGGCTCGCCCAGCGCCAGCGCCACCTCGCGCAGCGCCATCGCGTAGCGCGTCAGCGAATCGACCAGCAGCAGCACGTGCTTGCCCTGGTCGCGGAAGTGCGCGGCGATCGAGTGGCACAGTTCGGTGGCCATGATGCGCATCAACGGCGACTCGTCGGCCGGGGCGATCACCAGCACGGCCTTTTTCAAGCCCTCGACGCCGAGCGATTTTTCGACGAATTCGCGCACCTCGCGCGAGCGCTCGCCGATCAGGCCGACGACGACGACGTCGGCGACGGTCTGGCGCGTGATAATGCCCAGCAGCACGCTCTTGCCGACGCCGCTGCCGGCCATCAGGCCGACGCGCTGGCCCTTGCCCAGCGTCAGCATGGCGTTGATGGCGCGCACGCCGACGTCGAGCGGCTCGTCGACGGGTTTTTTCTTCAGCGGATGGACCTTGGGCGGGGTCGATTCGAGCACGTGCTCGCCGGTCAGGCGGCCCAGGTCGTCGATCGGCTCGCCCAGGCCGTTGACCATGCGCCCCAGCCAGGACGGGCCGATTTGCAGGTTGGCCTTGTCGGGCAGCGGCAGCACGCGCGCGCCGGTGGTCATGCCGGTGGCCTTCTTGAACGGCATCAGGAACGACAGCTTGTCGCGGAAACCCACCACCTGGGCGTCCATCCACTCGCCGTTGACCGATTCGATCTGGCAACGCTGGCCGGTGTGCAGGCGGCACCCCGCGCTTTCGAGCAGCAGGCCGGAGGCGCCGACCAGGCGCCCGGTGGGCGTGGCCACCGGTACCGCGTCGATCTCGAAACTGCGCAGGGAGTCGGCGATCATGACGTCACTTCCTCGTCGGCGTGGTCGGCCGCCAGTTGCAGGTGGCTGCTGACCTGGTCCATGCAGGCGGCCAGGCGCTGGTGGCAGCCGGCGTCGACTTCGTTGTCGCCGGCCTTGATGCGGCACTCGCCGGCGTCCAGGCGGGCGTCGGCGATCAGGTTCCAGCGCTTGGCGCGCTTCGGATCGAGTTCGCTGATGCGCTTGAGCTCCTCGGGGTTGAGGAAGACGTCGATTTCCTCGCGCGTCGGCGGCATCGACGCCAGCGTCTCGTCGACCAGGGCCAGCAGTTGCACCGGTTGCAGCGCCAGTTCGGCGCGGATGACCTGGCGCGCCACCTTGGCCACCAGGTCGACGACTTCCTTGCGCTGGGCGGCGCGGTAGTCGGCGCGCACCTTCTTCAAGTTCTTCAGGATGGCGTCGACCGGGCGCGCCAGGCGGTCCAGCGCGACCAGGGTTTCGTTGCGGCCCTCTTCGCGGCCCTGGGCGGTGCCGTCGCTGCGCCCGGCGTCGTAGCCGTCCTGCTGGCCGCGCACCAGGCCGACCTCGTAGCCGTCGCGCTGGCCCTGCTCGAAGCCCTCCGCCACCGAGGCTTGCCACTGGCCGTCGGTGTCCTCGGAGCGCTGGCCGGCGGCGATGAACTGCGACAGCGGCGGGAAGCGGTAGGAGCGGAAGGAGTGCTTCATTCGACCACCGCCTCGGCGAACAGTTGCACTTCGATCTCGCCGGCGTCGGCCAGGCCCTTGACGGTGGCCATGATTTCGCGGCGGGTCTGCTCGATGCGGCTCAGCGGCACCGGGCCGGAGCGGCGCATCATGTCCTCGAAGCTTTGCGCCTGGCGCTTCGGCATGGTCTTCATGACGGCTTCGCGCACCAGCGGCTCGGCGCCCTTGAGGGCGATGGCCCACAGTTCCAGCGGCACGTCCTCGAGGATGCGGGTGATCGCCACCTCGCTCTGGCGCGACAGGATGAAGAAGTCGTACATGCTCAGTTCGATCGCCGCGACCACTTCCGGGTCGTGGGCGCGCAGCAGTTCGACCATGTCGGAGCGGTTGCCCGGCAGCCGGTTGAGGATCTCGGCGACCTGGCGCACGCCCTCGACGCTGGTGCTCTGGGTGTCGAAGGTCGACAGGCAGCGCCCGACCAGCTCGTCCAGTTCGCTCAGCAGGTCGCGGTCGATCTCGTCCAGGCGCGCCAGGTTCAGCAGCACCAGGTCGCGCCCCTCGACCGGCAGCGCGTCGAGGATCTGGCCGGCCAGCGCGGCCGGCAGGAAGGCCAGGAACACCGCCTGCATCTGCACGTGTTCGTTGACGATGTACTCGGCCAGCCATTTCGGCGAGGCCCACTGCAGGCGCGCCATCTTGGGGCGGATGGCGTCGCCGTAAATATTGTTGAGTACGCTATTTGCGATGTCGCTG
Organism: Janthinobacterium sp. CG3; assembly: GCF_000344615.1. Lineage (GTDB taxonomy): Bacteria > Pseudomonadota > Gammaproteobacteria > Burkholderiales > Burkholderiaceae_D > Janthinobacterium. The sequence continues at coordinate 708,078 of NZ_KB467824.1, forward strand.
CCCAGCGCCAGGTCGAGCGCGCGCTTGAGGTAGGTGCGCGAGGCGCCGTGCACGCCGCTTTGCTGGCGGTAGTCGTCGAAGAAGGTCTGCATCGCGTGTTTGACCGACTCGACCTTGATGCCGCTCATGCGCGACATCACCTGCGTAACCTCGAGCAACTCCTCGCGCGACAGGCAGCGCAGCACCGCCGCGGCCGGCTCCTCGCCTATGCTCAGCAGCACGATGGCGGCCTGCTCGACCGGGGACAGGGCGATCTCGTCGTCGTCGTCGCGCTCGTTCATGTTATTGGTTTCGGCCATTTTTCTGCATCCATTGTTTGACGACTTCGGCGACCCGTTCGGGTTCCTTCTCGGCCAGCACTTTCAAATGGTCGACCATCACGTCGACCGCCGAGCCGGGCGGCGGCAGGTCGTAGTTTTCCAGCAGCGGCACCACCGGCATCGGGCTGCTCGCGGCCATGCCCGGCAACTGCGGCGCGCCCGGCGCGCCCAGCGCGGCGGCGCCGCCGCCCGAGGCGCCGTTGGCGGCGGCGCCGGCCTGCGCCAGCGTGGCCTCGACGTTTTGCATCATGGGCGGCGTCAAGCGTACTGTCAACAAGCGCAGCAACGGGCGCACGATCAGCAAAAAGCCCAGCAAGGCGCCGACCAGGTAGATCGCCCAGCTGCTCATGTCGACGACGTTGTCGCGCTCTTCCCACCACTGCGCCGCCGGCGCCTTGGCCGGGAAGCTCAGCGCCGACACCGCCAGCACGTCGCCGCGGCTGGCGTTGATGCCCAGGCCGCTGCGCAGCATCTTGTCCATATTCGCCATCTCCGTCGCGTTCCAGCCACTTTTCGGGTTGGGCGCGGCGGCGCTGTTGAGCACCACGGCGACGCTGAGCTGCTGCAGGCGGCCGCGGCTGCGTTTGATCTGGGTGATGCTGCGGTCGTAGGCGAACTGGCGCGAGGTGGCGTTCTTGTGCGCCGAGCCCTCGTCGCCGCCCTTGTTGGCGTCGGCGCCGGCGGCGCCGGGCGCGCCGGCCGGCGCCGGCACGCCGGCGGCCGGGGCGCGGTTGCTCAGGCTGCCGGGCACGCCCAGCACCATGCGGTTGCGGTCCTGCTCCTCGCGGGTGGCCTCGCTGGTCACCTTGGGCGCCTCGCCGTATTTCTCCAGCGTTTCCTCGATCTTGTCGTTGTCGACCGCGGCCGTCACGCTGACCTTGAAATTATCCTCGCCGATGACCGGTCCCAGCAGATCCTTGACGTTGCGGCGGATCTCGTCCTGGATGCGCTTGGCGTTCTCGTTGCCCTGGTTGCCGGCCTCGAAACCCTCGCTCAGGTCGATGCGCGCCGACAGGTAGTTGCCGGCCTGGTCGACCAGGCTGACGCGCTGCGGGCTCAGGCTGGCGACGCTGCCGGCGACCATGTTGATGACGGCGGCGATCTGCTCGGGCGCCAGCGTGCGCCCGGGTTTGGCCGCCACCACCACCGAGGCCGACGACTTCTCGCCGTCGCTGGCGACGAAGGAGGTCGACTTGGCGATGGACAGGTGGACGCGGGCCTAGGCGATCGCGTCCAGGCTCATGATGCTTTGCGCCAACTCGCCCTCGAGGCCGCGGCGAAAGCGCACGTCCTGGACGAACTGCGACACGCCCAGCGGGTCGCTCTTGTCCATCAGCTCCAGGCCGGCCGGCAGTTGCGCCGTGACGCCCTTGGAGGCGAGCATCATGCGCACCTTGCCCAGCTGGGCCTCGGGCACCAGCACCTGGCCGCTGTCGGGATGCAGGCGGTAGGGCACGTGCTCGGCGTCGAGCGCGTTCATCATCTCGGTGACGGCGACTTTCTCGCGGTTGCCGAAGACCGGCTTGTAGCCGGCCTGGTCGCGCCAGAAATACATCATTACCATGGCGGTCAGGCCGATCGCCAGCAGCAGCAGCGGCGCCAGGGTTTTCAGCAGCGCCGGCGAGGCCGAGGGCAGGCCGGCGCTGCGCCAGCGCGCGATGGCGGACTTGAAGGGGTTGTTCACGTGTCGGTCTTTCGGATCGGCTTACAGGGGCAGCTTGATGAGTTCATCAACCGCGCCCATGACCTTGTTGCGCACTTGCATCAGCATGGAAAACGACAGGCTGGCTTGCTGGCTGGCCAGCATGGCGCCGACCAGGTCGTCGCTCTTGCCACTGTCGACCTCGCTCATGCGCTCGGCCGCCATGCGGTCGTCGTTGTTGACCCGCCCCAGCGCGTCCTGCATGCTCTGCGAAAACGAGGGGCCGGCGCCGGCGCTGCCGTCGAGCAGGGCCGCCGGCGCCACCTGGGGCGCGGCGAGGTTGTGGGCGGCGTTTTGCAACGCCGCCAAATCGGCCTTGATCAGACCCGCCAGTTCATTCGCCATCTTGGACCTCTTTTGTCACGTTCGCTGCCATGGTTGCCGCCCGCGCCGCCCGGACACGCTGGGGTGTCGGTGCGCGCGCGGGACGGCGCGTTGTGGATGGGGGCGGATGGGCGCCGCGCCCGCGCCGCCCATGCCGTTATCGGCCGCCCGGCCGGCCACTTGAGCCCGTTTTTAACTTGAGCCCGTTTTTACATGGACCGGGGCCGGCCCCGCCCATGCCGGCGGCGGCACGGCAATGTCAGCTACGACATGCCTATGATAAACCTGCTGTAAATCAACGGTAATAAAAATTCACGGCAATATCGATAATTAAAATCGCCGCGCGAATGGCATATCGCCGACGCGCTCGCCGGCACGGCTGGGACGGAATTTTATCCTTCCAAGCTTACCTGCTGGCAACTATATTGTAAAGGGTGATTTGCCCCGTGGGTATTGATGCGTGGCAATAATCGTCAAATTGATGTATCGTTTACTTCCGAGATCATCGGACTTTAAGTTACGATGCGTTAAATGGTCCGGCAAGGGCAATCACAATTGCCGCCGGAATTTCGCGCGATCCGTATAATTGCTTCGCCACCGACGTGATCTGACATGACCATTCCATGACCAATATAACCAAGACAGATTCCACGCCGCAGCACCAAGTGCTCGATTCCTGCCTGCTGGGGCGCCCTGTCCACCTGCTGCACGTGTTCGCCGCGCAACTGCGCGACGACCTCGCGGGCGCCATGCGCCTGCCGCTGAGCCGGCGCTACTGGGGCGCCTACCAGGTCGACGCCGTCGCCTTCAGCCGCATCGACGGCGAGGCGCCGCGCGGACGCTGGCTCAGCTTTGGCGACCAGCACGGCCAGATTGGCTTCCTGCTCGAACGGCAAGTGCTGCTGGGCGTGCTCAACCAGCGTTACGGGCGCAGCGGCGCCAAGGCGGCCGCCGCGCCGGACCCGCAGACGGTGCGCGTGACCACCACCGAGGAACGGCTTGCCGTTGTTCTTGGGCAACACATGGTGGCCGCCCTGCTGGCGCGCGTGCGCCACAACCTGGCCGCGCTGGACAAGGCGGCGCCGCTGGGCATCCCCGCCGCCGCCGAACTGTCCGCCGCGCCCGGCACGGCGCCGGCGCGCGGCAGCTGGGTGGTCGGCGTCGGCGTCAGCGACGGCGCCGCCGGCGCCGGCATCGGCGGCCAGTTCTGGTTCGCGCTCGACAAGGCCGCCATGGCCGACGTCTTGCACGGCCTGCTGCCCGAGCGCGAGCAGGCCAAGAAGGCCCTGAAGAGCGTGCGCCCGCTGGCCGCGCGGCTGCAGGTGACGCTGGAGGGCCGGCTGGTCAGCAAGGAGGTGCAGCTGGGCGCGCTGTTCGACCTGCGCGTGGGCGACGTGATCCCCGTCAGCCTGAACCGCACCGACGTCATGCTGGCCGATTCGCGCCTGTTCACGGCGGCGGTGTCGGAACACAAGGGCAAGCTCTGTTTAACCTCATTTGAAGATGTCGAATAATATGAATATGAACGAAACCAACCAGGGCGACGACATGCTGGGGGACCTGGCCGACGACATGATCATCGAGCAGGTCAGCGACATCAGCGACGTCTCGCCGGCGCGCACGCGGCGCGACATCCCGCAAATGATGCGCAAGATCCCGGTGACCCTGACGCTCGAGGTCGGCTCGGCCCGCATTTCGCTGCAAGAATTGATGGCGATCGGCCCGGACAGCGTGATCGAACTCGACATGCTGGCCGGCGAACCGCTGGTGATCAAGGTCAACGGCACGCCGATCGGCCGCGCCGAGGTCGTCGTCGCCGGCGAGAACTACGGCTTGAAGGTAATCGACCTGGACGGCCTCAACCTCGACATGATGACGTCATGACGCTGGGCTTGACCGGCCGCGCGCGCAGTCGGGCCGGACTGGCCGCGCTGGCGGCGCTGGCCCTGCTGGGCGCGGCGCTGTACGCCGGCCCGGCCGGCGCGGCGGCGCCGGTGGATTTGCTGGGCGGCATCGTCCCCGGCGCCAAGACCGAGCTGACCGTGAAGACGCAGATCCTGGTCATCATGACCCTGCTCGGGCTGCTGCCGGTGATGGTCATGATGATGACCAGCTTTACCCGCTTCGTCATCGTGCTGTCGCTGCTGCGCCAGGCCCTGGGCCTGCAGCAGGGCCTGCCCAACCGCATCGTCACCGGCGTCGCGCTGATCCTGACCTTGCTGGTGATGCGCCCGATCGGCGAACAGATCTGGAGCGAGGCCTTCGTCCCCTACGACCGCGACAAGATCGGCCTGGAGGAGGCGCTGAAAATCGCCGAGAAGCCGCTGTCGCGCTTCATGATGGCGCAAACGAGCAAGGCGGCGCTGGCGCAGATTGCCCGCCTGGCCGGCGAGCCGGCCGCCACCAAGCCGGCCGAGCACGCGTTTACGGTCAAGCTGGCGGCCTTCGTGCTGAGCGAACTCAAGACTGCCTTCCAGATCGGCTGCATGCTGTTCATCCCCTTCCTCATCATCGACTTGGTGGTGTCGTCGGTGCTGATGGCGATGGGCATGATGATGCTCTCGCCGCTGGTCATTTCGCTGCCGTTCAAGCTGCTGCTGTTCGTCCTCGTCGACGGCTGGACCTTGACCGTCAACACCCTCGTCACCAGCGTGCAGGCGTACTGAGATGCTGACCCCGGAAGTGGCCGTCGACCTGGTCATCGAATCGCTGCGCATCGTCATGCTGCTGGTGGTGGTGCTGGTGGTGCCGGGCCTGATCACCGGCCTGCTGGTGGCGCTGGTGCAGGCGGCAACGCAAATCAACGAACAGACGCTGAGTTTCCTGCCGCGCCTGCTGGTCACGCTGCTGGCGGTGATACTGGCCGGGCGCTGGATGGCCGGCTACCTGATGGACTTTTGCGTGTCGATCTTCCAACGCGCCGGCACCCTGGTCGGCTAGCGCGCGATGGAACAGGTTTTCAACCAGTTGCTGCCGTTCCTGTCAGCCCTGTGGTGGCCGTTTTGCCGTATTTTGGCGATGCTGACGGCGGCGCCGGTGCTGGGCGACCTGATGGTGCCGGTGACGGTGCGCGTGCTCGTTGCGCTGGTGCTGGCGATCGTCATGCTGCCGATGACGCGCGGCCTGGTCGGGCCGATCGACCCGTTTTCGCTGCACGCGCTCGTCGCCACCGTCGAGCAGGCGGTGATCGGCGGCGTGCTCGGGCTGGCCTTCCACTTCAGCATGTCGGTCATCGGCGTGCTCGGTTACCTGGTGTCGAGCCAGATGGGATTTTCGATGGCGGTGATGAACGACCCGATCAACGGCACCTCGTCGGACGTGGTCTCGGCGCTGCTGTCGATCCTCAGCATCATCGTCTTTTTTACCATCGACGGCCACCTGGTGATCGCCGGCGTCATCGGCGCCAGCTTCCACGCCTGGCCGCTGGGGCAGGGCTACGGCCCGCTGCTGCTGCAGACGGTGGCCTACAACGTTTCCTGGATCTTCGCCGCGGCGATGCTGCTGGCGATCCCGATCGTCTTCTCGACCATGGTGGTGCAGCTCGGCTTCGGCTTCCTGAACCGGGTGGCGCCGTCGCTGAACCTGTTTTCGCTGGGGTTTTCGATGATCACCCTGTTCGGCCTGGTAATGCTGGTGGAAATCATCCGCTTCGTGCCCGAGCACTACATCGGCATGACCAACCGGGTGCTGGAGATGCTGCAGCAGCAGATGCGGGCGGCCGGCCATGGCTGACGCGAGCGGCGGCGACAAGACCGAAAAGGCTTCCCACCAGAAGCTGCGCAAGTCGCGCGAGGAGGGCCAGGTGGTGCGCTCGCGCGACCTGGCCACCGCCATCGGCATCCTGGCCAGCCTGAAGCTGTTCGTCTTCCTGCTGCCGGGCTACATGGAGGACTTCCGCGCGCTGTTCGCCATGGCCTTCCTGCCGCTGGACGGCGACGGCACGCTCGACAACGCCTTCTCGGGCGTGTTCGCCAGCTCGGTGTCGCTGCTGGTGACGATGCTGCTGCCGCTGTTCGTGGTGCCGCTGTTCGTGGTGCTCGGTTCGCTGGTGCCGGGCGGCTGGGTGGTCAGCACCAAGCACTGGGCGCCGAAGATGGAGCGGCTCAGCCCGGCCAAGAACCTCGGCCGCCTGTTCGGCGGCAAGCACGCGTTCGAGCTGGCCACCTCGGTGGCCAAGGCCGGCGTGCTGGGCTGGGTGCTGGTGCACGTCGGGCGCGACACCGTCGGCGCCTACGTGCGCCTGCAGCACGCGCCGCTGCAGGTGGCGATGGCGCAGGGCGCCGGCCTGATGCTCGACGGCCTGATGTCGCTGTGCGCGGTGTTCGTCATCTTCGCGGTGGTCGACGTGCCGGCCCAGGCCTTCTTCTTCGCCAAGGGCCAGCGCATGAGCAAGCAGGAGTTGAAGGAGGAGCACAAGACCAGCGAGGGCCGGCCCGAGGTGCGCCAGCGCATCCGCCAGCTGCAGCAGCAGATCAGCCGGCGCAGCGTGCGCAAGACGGTGCCGACGGCCGACGTGGTGATCGTCAACCCGGAGCATTACGCGGTGGCGCTGAAGTACGACGCCGGCCGCGCCGAGGCGCCGTTCGTCGTCGCCAAGGGCGTCGACGAGATGGCGCTGTTCATCCGCCAGGTGGCGCGCGAGCACGGCGTCGAGACGCTCGAACTGGCGCCGCTGGCGCGGGCGATCTACCACACCAGCCAGGTGCAGCAGCAGATCCCGGTGCAGTTGTACCAGGCCGTCTCGCAGGTGCTGAACTACGTGCTGCAATTGCAGGCTTTTCGAACTGGGCAGCGCACTGCCCAGCCCCCATTTCCCAACGAGGTGGCCGTGCCATCTCACCTGAGTGAGGTCTCTCCGAGATGAATTTCCTGAACCGAATGGTCGCCGAGCTGCGCCGCCACAAGTTCGCTACGCCACTGTTCCTGCTGGTGATATTGGCGATGATTATCCTGCCGCTGCCGCCGGTGCTGCTCGACGTGCTGTTCACGTTCAACATCGTGCTGGCCCTGATCGTCATCCTGGTCAGCGTCTCGGCCAAGCGGCCGCTGGACTTCTCGGTGTTCCCGACGGTGATCCTGGCGACGACGATGATGCGCCTGACGCTCAACGTCGCCTCGACCCGGGTGGTGCTGCTGCACGGCCACACCGGCACCGGCGCGGCCGGGCAGGTGATCGAAGCGTTCGGCAACGTCGTCATCGGCGGCAATTTCGTCGTCGGTATCGTGGTCTTCGTGATCTTGATGATCATCAACTTCGCCGTCGTCACCAAGGGCGCCGAGCGCATCTCCGAGGTCTCGGCGCGCTTCACGCTGGACGCGCTGCCGGGTAAGCAGATGGCCATCGACGCCGACTTGAACGCCGGCCTGATCAACCAGGAAAAGGCGCAGATGCGGCGCCTCGACGTCGCCGCCGAGGCCGACTTCTACGGCGCCATGGACGGCGCCTCGAAGTTCGTGCGCGGCGACGCCGTCGCCAGCATCCTGATCCTGATCATCAACATGGTCGGCGGCGTGGCCATCGGCTCGATGATGCACGACCTGTCGTTCGGCGACGCCTTCCGCCAATACGCGCTGTTGACCATCGGCGACGGCCTGGTGGCGCAGATCCCGGCGCTGCTGCTGTCGGCCGCCGCCGCCATCCTGGTGACGCGCATCAGCGACTCGGGCGACTTCGAGCAGCAGGTCGCCGGCCAGGTGCTGACCTCGCCGACGGTGATCTTCAGCGCCTCCGGCATGATGGTGGCGCTGGCGCTGATCCCGGGCATGCCGTGGTTGATGTTCATGGCCTTCGCGGCGGTGCTGGCCTTCGTCGCCTGGCGCCTGAGCCAGCGCGTCAAGGCGCCCGACCTGGCGAATATGGCGGCGATCGAGGCGGCGCTGCGCGACGACCGCGTGCCCGACCTGGACTGGCCGCAACTGCCGGCGGTGCAACCGATCTCGGTGGCGCTGGGCTACAAGCTGGTCGGCATGATCGACAAGAGCCAGGGCGAGCCGCTGAACAAGCGCATCAAGGGCGTGCGCCAGAGCCTGAGCGAGGCGCTCGGCCTGCTGCTGCCGCCGATCGGCGTGCGCGACGACCTGGCGCTGAAGCCGTCGCAGTATTCGATCGTTCTCAGCGGCAGCGTGGTGGCCCAGGCCGAGGTGATGGCGGACCGCCTGATGGCGATCCCGTCGCCCAACGTCTACGGCCAGTTGGACGGCATTCCCGGCATCGAGCCGGCCTACGGCATGCCAGTGACCTGGATCGAGGTGGGCGAGAAGGCCCACGCGCTGGGCCTGGGCTACCAGGTCATCGAGGCGCCCAGCGTGATCGCCACGCACGTGTCGAAAATGGTCCGCGAATACCTGCCGGAACTGTTCCGCCACGAAGACGTGCCGGCGCTGCTGGAGCGGCTGACGGCGCTGTCGCCGAAGCTGTCGGGCGCGCTGGAGAAGGCGCTGACGCACACCCAGCTGCTGCGGGTGTTCCGCGTGCTGCTGGCCGAAAACGTCTCGCTCAAGGACATCGTGTCGATCGCCACGACGCTGCTCGACAGCGCCGAGACCACCAAGGACCCGATCCTGCTGGCGGCCGAGGTGCGCTGCGCGCTGCGCCGGCAAATCGTCGGCGGCCTGTTCGGCCAGCGCGCCGAGATGCAGGCGTTCAACCTTGGCGGCGAGCTGGAGAACATGTTGCTCGGTTCGCTGAACCAGGCCCGCCAGAGTGGCAAGGTGGCGCTCGACAACTACCCGATCGACCCGCACCTGTTGTCGCAGTTGCAACTGAACATGCCGGTGGCGCGCGAGCAGATGAAGCAGCAGGCCACCCCGCCGCTGCTGCTGGTGCTGCCGCAGATCCGCCCGCTGTTGGCGCGTTACGCGCGCCTGTTCGCGCCCGGCCTGCACGTGCTGTCGTACAACGAAATACCGGAAAACCGCGAAGTGAGCATCATCGGCACCGTCGGCTAAGGGGCCGCCTCACACCCAGGCTTAACGCCGGGGGCGAACCCGCGGGGTCGGACCCCGGCTCTGTGCCCCAGCTGTGGTTAGGCGTACGCGGCGCGCCGGCGCCGTCAAACGCCGGCGGCCTGGTCGTCGGCCGCCCGGCGCGGCGGCGGCGGCGGCAAGCCCAAGTCGAGCTCCAGCTGCATCGACGCTTCGATTTCCGCCTCCAGCTCGGCTTCCAGCAGCAAGTCCGGCGCCAGGTCCGGTTCCAGCGCCGGCGCCTCCTGCCGCGGCAGGCTCTGTTCCACCATCAAGGTGAGCGGCTCCGGCGGCGGCGCGGGTTCCGCTTCGCGCTGCTGCTGCAACACCGTGTCGGCGTCCTGTTCGAGCGCCGTATAGTCCGGCGCCGCCGCCTCGCGCGACAGCAGCAGCGCCACCTCGGCCATGGCGCGGAACACCGGCAGCGACAGCGAGGCGGCCGCGGCCTGCATCGGATAATTGTTGTGCACGCGCGCCGATTGCAGCTCGCGGCCTATGCGGCAGCGCAAGATGCGCAGGCCGGAGCGGCCGATCGCCTCGACCAGCTCGGGCAGCATGCGCCGCAGCAACTGCTGCGCGGCCGGGTCGGGCGCCGCCAACTCCAGCAAGATGCCGTCGGCCATCGCCTCCATTTGAATCATCACCCGGCCCAGGTCGGCCAGCACCAGCTCCAGGCGCAGCGCGACCTTGCCGTGGCGCCGCTTCGGCGCGTCGTCCTCGTCCGGGTCGCCGGCCAGCACGCGCAGCATCAGCCGTTGGCCGGCCCAGCCGTACACCGCGAAGCGCCAGGCTTCGGCGTCCATGATCAGGGGCGGGCGCGCCGCTTCGCGCAGCGCCGCCGGGTTTTGCTCGGCCATGAAAAGGTTGCCCGGCACGTGCTGGCCGCGCGCCTGTTCCTGCAACGCGGCGCGCTGCTCGCCGTAGGTCCTGACCATGACGCGCCAGGACGCCGCCAGCGTGGCGGGGTTGGGCGCCTGCCAGACCAGTTGGCGTGAAAAAAACAGTTGGTTGACCTGCATCGCGCTGGTGTCGTGCGGGGTGGCGTCGGCGCCCGCGCCGGCGGCGGGCGCGCCGCCGAAGGCCTGCTGGCCGTGGGCCGGCAGGCCGGCGCTGGCGGCCGGCAGTTCCGGCGTATACGCCGCCAGTTGCGCCAGCGCCGCCACGCTGGCCGGCGCCAGCGCCGTCACGTTGCTCATGTCGAGGCGTTGCGTGAGCATCGGCGCCAGGTTGATCAAGGGAATTCTGTCTATCGCCATCGCCATTCCCCCAGAGGTAAGGGGTAAAAAAAAGCCAACCGGTTGAAGGGTTGGCTCTTGGTGGACCCGCGCGTCGCCGCGTCAGGAATCTTGAACCATTATTGCAGCAGGGACATGACCATCGACGACATGCTGTTGCTTTGCTTCAGCATGGCGGTACCGGCTTGCAGCAGCATTTGGCTGGACGTCATGGTCGAGCTTTCGGTCGCGAAGTCGGTGTCCATGATGCGGCCGCTGGCGGCTTTGGTGTTGTTGCTGATGTTCATCAAGTTGGTGTTGATGTGGTCCAGGCGGTTGTTGGTCGCACCAATGTGCGAGCGCACCGTGCTGACGGCGGCGATCGAGGCGTCGAGCAAGTCGATGGTCGCGTTGGCGGTGCTGGAAATCGAGGTGCCGGTGTTCGACGCTGCCGTGGCGGTGGTGATGGCGCCCATTTCGGTGGAGAAGTCGACGCTCATTTGTTCGCCGGTGGTGGCGCCAATCTGGAAGTTGACGGCGGCCGTGCCGAGGGTGCCGCCGGTCAGCAATTTGGTGCCGCCGAACGTGGTGTTGCCCATGACGTTGGTGATTTCCGTCGTCAGCGCGTCGAATTCGGCTTGCATCGCGGTTTTGTCGCTGGTTGTCGAGGACACGTCGGCCGCCTGGGTTGCCAGGTCTTTCATGCGCACCAGCATGTTCGACACTTCGTTCAGCGCGCCGTCGGCGGTTTGCAGCATCGAGGTGCTTTTCTGGGTGTTTTGCATCGCCATCGCCATGCCGCTGGTTTGCGCTTTCAGGCGGGTGGCGATTTGCAGGCCGGCGGCGTCGTCCATCGAGGAGTTGATGCGGAAGCCAGTGCTCAGGCGCGTCATCGCTGTCGACAGGGTTTGCTGGGTTTTGGCGACCGAGGACTGGGCGGACAGGGAAGCGTTGTTGGTGTGAAGGCTAAGCATGAGTAACTCCTGGTAGGTGGGTTCGGTTCGGAGCATCGAATCTTCCTGCTCTCCCAAGTACAAGACGACCGTCCAGGGAAACTTATTAAATGCTTTGAAGAAATTTTTAAAAATAATTTCCAAGCGCCTTTCCGGCCCGGCGGGCGGCGCGCGCTTTATTGCAACAGTGCCATGATGATCGAGGACATGCCGTTGCTGCGCTGTAGCATGCTGCCGCCCGCCCGCAGCAACATTTGGCTGGAAGTCATGGCGGCGCTCTCCTGGGCGAAGTCGGCGTCCATGACGCGCCCGCTGGCGGCCCGGGTGTTGTCGCTGATGTTGGACAGGTTGCCGAGCACCCGGCCCAGGCGGTTGCCGACGGCGCCCATTTCCGAGCGGGCGGCGGCGACGGCGTCGAGCGCGGCGCGCAATGTGTCGATGCTGGCCGAGGCCGAACCGGGCAGTGTCAGGTCGGTGCCGGCGCCGGCGCCGGCGCTGGCGATGCCGAAGGTATTGTAGGTCGAGGCGGCGGCGTGCAGAGCGGCGTGCATCGCGTCGAGGCGGGTGGAAAAGTCGAAGGACATGAGGTCGCCGGAGGTCGCGCCGATCTGGTAGTCGACCGCGGCGGAGAAGGTGCCCTTGGCGGCGGCCGCCGTGGCCGCCGCCGAATACGCCAGGGTCGACGCGGCGGTCTGGCTGGCCGCCGCCGCCACCGTCGCCGCCGCCGCGACGGCGGCGACGGTGGCGGACGTGGACGCGCTGGCGTCGTTGGCGACGGCGCTGGCAAGCAGGGCGTTGGCCGTGGCCAACGCGCCGGCGGCCGCCGCCGCGGCGCCGCCGGCGGCCGCCAGTTCGACGCTGGTGTCGCCCAAGAGTATCTTGGCGCCGCCGAATGTGGTGTTGCCGGAGATATTGCTCAGCTGTTGGCTGAGCGCGCCAAATTCGGCCTGCATGGCGTTCCTGTCCTGCGCCGACGCCGAGGCGTCGGCGGCCAGGGTGGCCAAATCCTTCATGCGGATCAGCAGGTCGGTGCCGTCGCGCAGCGCGCCGTCGGCCGTTTGCAGCATGGAAATGTTGTTCTGGGCGTTGCGCATGGCCACGGCCATGCCGCTGGTCTGGGCCCGCAGGCGGGTGGCGATTTGCAGGCCGGCGGCGTCGTCCATGGCCGAGTTGACGCGGTAGCCGGTGGCCAGGCGCGTCATGGCGGTCGATAAACTGCCTTGGCTGCGCGCAAGCGAGCTGCGTGCGTACAACGCGACGGTGTTGGTGTGGAGACTCAGCATCGGGAGTGCGGCCATGCAAAGTGGGGGGAATAGGCTAACTGTAACAGCAATTAAATGCTTTTGGGAAATTCGGTGAAAGCCGATGCGCTGCGTCAAGCGGCGGACGCAGGTGAAAAAACGGGGGGGGGGGGGGGGGGCGGCCCCGCCGGGCGCCGCGCAGCTTGCTACATTACATCTTACATATTAGGGTAGTTGGGGCCGCCGCCGCCTTCCGGCGTGACCCAGACGATGTTCTGGGTCGGGTCCTTGATGTCGCAGGTCTTGCAGTGCACGCAGTTTTGCGCGTTGATCTGCAGGCGGTCCTTGCCCTCGTCGGTCTTGACGAACTCGTACACCCCGGCCGGGCAGTAGCGCGCCTCGGGACCGGCGTAGGTGGCCAGGTTGACGTCGACCGGCACGCTGGCGTTGCGCAGCGTCAGATGGATAGGCTGGTCTTCGGCGTGGTTGGTGTTGGAAATGAACACCGACGACATCTTGTCGAAGGTCAGCTTGCCGTCCGGCTTGGGATAGACGATGGGCTTGCACTGCGCCGCCGGCTTCAGGCACTCGTGGTCGCCGTGGCTGTGGCGCAAGGTCCACGGCGCCTTGCCGCGGAAAATCATCTGGTCGATCGCCGTCATCACGCTGCCCAGGTACAAGCCGCGCGACAGCCAAGGCTTGACGTTGCGCGCGACGTGCAATTCCTCGTGCAGCCAGGATTGTTCGAACGCCACCGGGTAGGCGGCCAGTTCGTCGTGCTGGCGCTTGGCGCCGAGCGCGCCGAAGGCCGCCTCGGCCGCCAGCATGCCGGATTTGATGGCCGCGTGGCTGCCCTTGATGCGGCTCATGTTGAGGAAGCCGGCGTCACAGCCGATCAGCGCGCCGCCCGCGAACACCAGTTTCGGCAGCGCTTGCAGGCCGCCGGCGGTGATCGCCCGGGCGCCGTAGGAAATCCGCTTGCCGCCCTCGAAGAAGGTGCTGATGGCCGGATGCGTCTTGTAGCGCTGGAATTCCTCGTACGGCGACAGATACGGGTTTTCGTAGTTCAGGCCAACCACGTAGCCGACCATCACCTGGTTGTTTTCCATGTGGTATAGGAAGGAGCCGCCGTAGGTTTTGCTGTCGAGCGGCCAGCCGGTCGAGTGGATCACCAGGCCCGGCGTGTGCTTGGACGGGTCGATTTCCCACAATTCCTTGATGCCGATGCCGTAGGACTGCGGGTCCTTGCCCTTGTTCAAGTCGTACTTCGTCATCAATTGCTTGCCCAGGTGGCCGCGCGCGCCTTCGGCGAACAGCGTGTACTTGGCGTGCAGTTCCATGCCCAGCTGGAAGTCGGGGCCGGGCTGGCCGTCGCGCTTGACGCCCATATTGCCGGTGGCCACGCCCTTGACCGAGCCGTCGTCGTTGTACAGGATTTCCGCGGCGGCGAAGCCGGGGAAGATCTCCACGCCCAGCGCTTCGGCCTGCTGGCCCATCCAGCGCACCACGTTGCCCAGCGAGACGATGTAGTTGCCGTGGTTTTCAAAGCAGGCCGGCACGGCGAAGTTCGGCGTTTTGATGGCTTTGGTTTCGGTGAGGAATAAAATGCGGTCTTCCGTCACCTCGGTGTGGAGTGGCGCGCCCAGTTCCTTCCAGTTCGGGATCAACTCGGTGAGCGCCCTCGGGTCCATGATGGCGCCCGACAGGATGTGCGCGCCCAGTTCGCCGCCTTTTTCCAGTACGCATACCGAAACGTCCTGGCCTTTTTCGGCGGCCAGCTGCTTCAGTTTGATGGCCGCAGCCAGGCCGGCGGGGCCGCCGCCGACAACGACGACGTCGTATTCCATCGTGTCGCGGGGGCCGTACTGTTCAACAATATTATTAGGCTGTGTCATGGTCTCGTCGTGGTAAAAGAAAATTTAAGCACGAGTGTGCTTGTTTTTAGGGCGGAATGCAACTTTGGCGCCATTTTGAGGGACATTATTAGACGCCGCAATCTAATCCTGATAATTTGTGTAATGATTGCGTTTACTGTGGCATAGGCGGCGCGGCGCTGTCGCCCCCGCGCCGGCAGGCACGCTGCATCATATTTTTATCAAAAAACAATACAGGGAGTAGCTCGTGGGCATTGAAGTGAACTTTGAGGGCAAGATTGCCCTGATCACCGGCGCCTCCAGCGGTCTTGGCGCGCGTTTCGCGAAAGTGCTGGCCCAGGCCGGCGCGCAAGTGGTGCTGGCCTCGCGCCGCACCGAGCGCTTGAAGGAGTTGCGCGCCGAGATCGAGGCCGACGGCGGTGCCGCCCACGTGGTGGCGCTGGACGTGACCGACTACGCCAGCATCAAGTCGGCCATCGCCCACGCCGAGACGGAGGCGGGGGCGATCGACATCCTGGTCAACAATTCCGGCGTCTCGACGACGCAGCGGCTGGTCGACGTGACGCCCGAGGACTACGCCTTCGTCATGGACACCAACCTGCGCGGCTCCTTCTTCGTGGCGCAGGAAACGGCCAAGCGCATGATCGCGCGCGCCAAGGGCGACCCGAAAAAGCAGCACCGCATCATCAACATCGCCTCGATGGCGGGGCTGCACGTGCTGCCGCAAATCGGCGTGTACTGCATGAGCAAGGCCGGCATGGTGCACATGACCAAGGCCATGGCGGTGGAATGGGGCAAGTACGGCATCAACACCAACGCCATTTGCCCGGGCTACATCTCGACCGAGATCAACGAAGACTATTTCTCCAGCGACCAGGGCAAGAAGCTGATCGAGACGCTGCCGCACAAGCGCCCTGGCAAGCCGGAAGACCTCGACGGCCTGCTGCTGCTGCTGGCCGGGGAAGACTCGCACTTCATCAACGGCGCCATCATCTCCGCCGACGGCGGCATGACCGCCTTGTAAAATGGTGGATTTCCACAGACGCCGCGACAGTCGCCAAACCCAATGGCGGGAGCCGGGGTCAGGCCTTAGGATACGACCCCGGGGTGGCGTCCTTGGTGTGGACCCGGTCAGCGCGGCGTTTGCAACCCGACCAGCTTGTGCACCAGCTCCGACGACGTGGCCGCGGCGAACTTGCGCATCAATTTGGCGCGGTGCATTTCCACCGTGCGCGGACTCAGGTCGATCTGCCGCGCGATCAGCTTGCTGGTTTTCCCCTCGACCAAGAGGGCGGCGATTTCCCGTTCGCGCGGGGTCAGCTCGGCCGTCACCGGGCGCTTTTCGCTGACATCCTCGAACGTCCAGATACCGGCGCCCAGCGGCTGCCTGGGCACCAGCGCGTGGCCGCTGACGTGGCACCAGAACAATTCCTCGTTGGCGCGGCGCATGATGCGCTCGTCCGAATAGCGCCCCTTGGCGTTCATGATCGGAATGATGCGGTCGCCGGTGCGCAGGAACTCGTCCATCGTCGGGTACAGCACCCGGAACGACTGCCCGACCAGTTGCGCGCGGGCGTAGCCGAACATGGCCGCCAGCGCCTCGTTGCAGGTCTGGATGATGCGGTTTTCCGAAATACACATGCCGACCGGCGCGTGCAGAAAAATCGTTTCATAGTCGATCGTAGTTTGCGGAACATTCATCGGGCGCGAAATCAATTCTGTTAAGGTAAGGAACGCTGGAAGGCCGGTAGTTCTACGGTATTGTGCTTTTCCTTCTCGTATTTTATGCTGATACGCTACAACCGGACACGACACAGCTTAACAAAAGAAAAGGGACACGTATGAATAAAGTTTATCCTGACGCCGCGTCGGCGCTGGCCGGTATTGTCAAAGACGGCCAGACGATCGCGGTCGGCGGCTTCGGCCTGTGCGGCATTCCCGAGGCGCTGATCGAGGCGCTGCGCGACTCCGGCGTCAGCAACCTGACCGCCATTTCGAACAACGCCGGCGTCGACGGCTTCGGCCTGGGCCAGTTGTTGACGACACGCCAGATCAAGAAGATGATCGCCTCCTACGTCGGGGAAAACAAGGAATTCGCGCGCCAGTATCTGGCCGGCGAACTGGAGCTGGAATTCACGCCGCAGGGCACGCTGGCCGAGAAGCTGCGCGCCGGCGGCGCCGGCATCCCGGCCTTCTTTACCAAAACCGGGGTCGGCACCATCGTCGCCGACGGCAAGGAAATCCGCGAATTCGACGGCGAGCAATACGTGATGGAGCGCAGCCTGGTGTCCGACGTGTCACTGGTGAAAGCCTACATGGCCGACCGCGCCGGCAACCTGGTCTACCGCAAGACGGCGCGCAACTTCAATCCGAACGTGGCGATGGCCGGCAAGATCACCATCGTCGAAGTCGAGAAGCTGGTCGAGATCGGCGAGATCGATCCCGACGACGTCCACACGCCGAGCATTTTCGTGCACCGCATCGTCGTCAACGCGAACCCGGAAAAGCGCATCGAACAGCGCACCGTGCGCGCCAACTAATAAGAAAGACGGAGATTACTATGGCATGGACTCGTGATGAAATGGCCGCGCGCGCGGCGAAAGAGCTGCAGGACGGCTTCTATGTGAACCTGGGCATCGGTTTGCCGACTCTGGTGGCGAACTACGTGCCGGCCAATATGGAGGTGTTCCTGCAATCGGAGAACGGCTTGCTGGGCATCGGCCCGTTCCCGGTCGACGCCGAAGTCGACGCCGACTTGATCAACGCCGGCAAGCAGACCGTGACGGCGCTGCCGGGCGCTGCCTACTTTAGCTCGGCCGACTCGTTCGGCATGATCCGCGGCGGCAAAATCAACCTGGCCATCCTGGGCGCGATGCAGGTGTCGGAAAAGGGCGACCTGGCCAATTGGATGATACCGGGCAAAATGGTCAAGGGCATGGGCGGCGCGATGGACCTGGTGGCCGGCGTCAAGCGCGTGGTGGTGTTGATGGAACACGTCGCCACCGCCAAGGACGGCAGCACCTCGCACAAGCTGCTCAAGCAATGCGACTTGCCGCTGACCGGCGTCGGCGTGGTCGACCTGGTCATCAGCGACCTGGGCGTGATCGAAGTCACGCCGGCCGGGCTGAAGCTGATTGAGCTGGCGCCGGGCGTGACGAAAGAGGAAATCGTCGCCGCCAGCGGCGCCGAGCTGGACGTCAGCGGCGTGTAAAAACGGCGCGCAATAAAAAAGGCAGCGGAACAATCCGCTGCCTTTTTTTATTGCCTTGTTACGCCAGCGCGCCGCTGGCGCGCCGCCTTCTCTATTACTTACGCGGCGCGAACGTGCTTGACGGCCACCGGCGCTGCCACCGGCACGGCGTGGGCCGTGGCATGGCTAGGGTTAGCCAGTTCGCGGTGCATTCGTTCGACGTCGAGTTCCTTTTCCCACTTCGAGACGACCACGGTGGCGACGCCGTTGCCGATGAAGTTGGTGATGGCGCGGCATTCGCTCATGAAGCGGTCGATGCCGAGGATCAAGGCCATGCCGGCCACCGGGATCGTTGGCACCACGGCCAGGGTCGCGGCCAGCGTGATGAAGCCGGCGCCGGTGATGCCGGAGGCGCCCTTCGAGGTCAGCATCGCCACGCCGAGGATGGTCAGTTGCTGCATCAGCGTCAGGTCGGTGTTGGTGGCCTGGGCCACGAACAGGGCCGCCATGGTCATGTAGATGTTGGTGCCGTCCAGGTTGAAGGAGTAGCCGGTTGGCACCACCAGGCCGACCACGGGTTTCGAGCAACCGAGTTTTTCCAGCTTGGTCATCAGGGCAGGCAGCGCGCTTTCCGACGAGCTGGTACCGAGCACGATCAGCAGCTCTTCCTTGATGTAGAGCAGGAAGCGGCCGATCGAGAAGCCGGTCATTCTGGCGATCGTGCCCAGCACGACAAAGATGAACAGGAAGCAGGTCAGGTAGAAGGAACCCATCAGCTTGGCCAGCGGCAGCAGCGAGGCCAGGCCGTATTTGCCGATGGTGAAGGCCATGGCGCCGAACGCGCCAATCGGGGCCGCTTTCATGACGATGTTGACGATGGCGAAGAAGGCGTGCGCCACGTCGTCGACCAGCTTGGCCACCGGGCGGCCCTTGTCGCCCAGAATCGACAGCGCGAAGCCGAACAGGATGGCGATCAGCAGCACCTGCAGGATGTCGCCCTTGGCGAAGGCGTCAACGACCGTGTTCGGGATGATGTTCATGATGAAATCGGTGGTGCTCTGGGTCTTGGCCTTGTCGGTGAACTGGCTGATGGCCTTGGTGTCGAGCGTGGCCGGGTTGGCGTTGAAGCCGGCGCCCGGTTGCAGCAGGTTGGCGACGATCAGGCCGATGGCCAGGGCGATGGTCGAGACGACTTCGAAGTAGAGCAGCGCCTTGCCGCCGACGCGGCCGATTTTTTTGATGTCTTGCATGCCGGCGATGCCGGAGACGACGGTGCAGAAAATCACCGGCGCGATGATCATCTTGATCAGCTTGATGAACCCGTCCCCGAGCGGCTTCATGTCGACGGCGTTGGTGGGGTAAAACACGCCCAGCAGCACACCGCACACGATGGCGAACAGGACTTGAATGTAGAGGATTTTATAGAATGGTTTTTTCATGATTGTCTCCCGGCTAGAGACTTCATGATCACGCCGCGGGCGTTTTGTCACAATTGTGGATAACCGCAGTGCGCGCCGTCGGCGCTATTTCAAACCAACGGCAAAGAGCCTGGACAGACCCTTCGCGCCAAGGCGGGAAGGTCTGAGCCCGGGGGGGCGGCGCCGGTTGACGCGTACGCTTCACCCCCTCCCCAAAAAAACCTACTGCGCGACCCAGCCGCCGTCCATGTTCCACGCCACGCCGCGTACCTGCCTGGCGGCGTCGCTGCACATGAACACGGCTAGCGCGCCCAATTCCTCCGGCGAGACGAATTCGCCCGACGGCTGCTTTTCCGACAGTAGCGCCTTCTTGGCCTCGTCGACGCCGGTGCCGTCCTTGGCCGCGCGGTCGTCAACCTGCTTTTGCACCAGCGGCGTGAGGACGAAGCCGGGGCAGATGGCGTTCACCGTCACGCCGGTGTGCGCCGTCTCCAGCGCGGTGGCCTTGGTCAGGCCGATCAGGCCGTGCTTGGCGGCGACGTAGGCCGATTTCTGCGCCGACGCCACCAGGCCGTGCACCGACGCCAGGTTGATGATGCGGCCCCAGTTGCGCGCCTTCATTTGCGGCAGTAGCAGGCGCGAGGTGTGGAAGGCCGAGCTGAGGTTGATGGCGAGGATGGCGTCCCATTTCTCGACCGGGAAGTCCTCGACGTTGGCGACGAACTGGATGCCGGCGTTGTTGACCAGCACGTCGACGCCGCCGAAGGTGGCGTCGGCGAACTTGACCATCGCCTCGATCTCGGCCGGCTTCGACATGTCGGCGTTGTGGTAGGCGGTGCGCACGCCGAATTGCTTGGCCACGGCCACTTGCAGGCGCTCGATTTCGGCGGCGTCGCCGAAGCCGTTGAACAGGATATTGGCGCCCTCGGCGGCCAGCGAGCGGGCCAGGCCCAGGCCGATGCCGGAGGTGGAGCCGGTTACCAGGGCGGTCTTGCCGCTTAACATAGTGCTTGTCATGGAGTCCTCTGTGAGTGGAAGATGCTGGATTGCTACCCAAAGTCACGCTGCCCTATGATTTTAAGGGCAACGCCCGGTAAAATGGCGCACATGTGCACGCGTCACGCATTTACTGTCACGCGATTCACCCTGCGTAGTTGGCGACAAATACGCATCTCACAAGGAAGCGGCATGATCGAAGCGAAAATAAAGTCCGTCCAGTGCCTGTCCCCGGCCGGCTTGCACCACATGGCCTACAAGGAATGGGGCGAGGCGGACAACCCGAACGTGCTGGTATGCGTCCATGGCGTCACGCGCGTGTCGGACGATTTCGACAACCTGGCGCGCGCGCTGGCGGCCGACTTCCGCGTGGTCTGCCCCGACGTCGTCGGGCGCGGCCGCTCCGGCTGGTTGCGCAACCCGCAGTTGTACCGGGTGCCGCAATACGTCAGCGACATGGTCACCTTGCTGGCGCGCGTGCTGGCCGACGGCGAGCGCCAAAGCGTGGCCTGGTTCGGCACCTCGATGGGCGGCTTGATCGGCCTGGGCCTGGCGTCGCTGCCGGACAGTCCGGTCGAACGCTTGATTTTGAACGACATCGGCCCCACCTTGGCCCCCGAGGCCTTGCAGCGCATCGGCGACTACATCGGCCAGGATCTGCGCTTTCCAAGCTTCGAGGCGGGCGCCAAATTCATCCGCGACGTCTCGCAGACCTTCGGCGAACACAGCGAGCGGGAGTGGTACAAGCTGGCGTCCGACGTGTTGCGTCAAGACAAGGACGGGCAATGGATACGGCACTACGATATGGGGCTGGCGCAGCCGTTCCGTTCGGCCACGCCGGAGTCGGCCAAGGCCGACGAGGCGATGCTGTGGGCCGCCTACGACGCCGTGCGCTGCCCGACGCTGCTGGTGCGCGGCGCCGACTCCGACCTGTTGTCGCGCGAGACCGCCGCCATCATGGCCGGGCGCGGGCCGAAGGCGCAACTGGTCGAAATCGCCGGCGTCGGCCACGCGCCGACCTTTACGCACGAGGACCAGATCGCCATCGCGCGCCGGTTTTTGCTGGGCCGCTAAGCCGGCCTTGTATGGCCCGGGGCGCAGCTTGACATCCGTACCGCTTTAACCAGTAACAATGAAGAGAAATAGCATGGAAATCAAACGACTGTACGTAGGAAAACGCCTGTCCGAAGTGGCAATCCACAATAGCACCGTGTACCTGGCCGGCCAGATCGCCGAGGACACCGCCGCCGATATCGTCGGGCAAACGCGCGAGGTGCTGGGCCACGTCGACCGCCTGCTGGCCGAGGCCGGCAGCGACAAGACCTGCATCCTGAGCTGCCAGATCTACCTCGCCGACATGGCGCACTTCGCCGGCATGAACGAGGTCTGGGACGACTGGGTCGCCGCCGGCCACACGCCGCCGCGCGCGACGGTCGAGTCGACACTGGCCGACCCGGCCTGCCTGGTCGAAATCGTCGTCGTCGCGGCGCAGCGTTAGGCGGGCCATGGTGTCCATTTCGGCGCTCGCGAGCGCAACCACCGAGCAACTGGTGCAGGGCTTGAGCGAGGCCGACGGCGCGCGCGTGCTGGCCGCCTTCGAGTACGCCAGCGAGATGTACGGCGACAAGACCGGCACCAGCGGCCAGCCGGCGCTGGAGTTTTCGGTCGGCGTGGCCAACACGCTGGCGTTTCTGCGCAGCGACGCCGAAACCCGCATCGCCGGGCTGATGTTCGAGCTGACCTTGCTCGACCCGACGCAGGCGCCGACGATCGCGCCGCGCTTCGGCCAGCAGGTGTGCGACCTGGTCACCGGCGTGCGCCAGCTGATCCGGCTGCGCGCGCTGACCCAGGGCCAGCAAGGCGCCGGCGGGCGCGGCAAGAACGCCGCGCTGCTGGCCGTGGCCCAGGTGGAAACGCTGCGCAAGATGCTGCTGGCGATGGCCACCGACATGCGCGTGGTGCTGGTGCGGCTGGCCTCGAGTGTGATGACGCTGCGCTATTACGCCGACCACAAGCTGTTCAACGAAACCACCCGCGCCTACGGCCGGGAGACGCTGGACCTGTACGCGCCGCTGGCCAACCGGCTCGGCATCTGGCAGTTGAAGTGGGAGCTGGAAGACCTGTCGTTCCGTTTCATCGAGCCGGAGGCCTACAAGCGCATCGCCAAGATGCTCGAGGAAAAACGCATGATGCGCGAGGGCTTCGTCTCGTCGGCGATCTTGCGCCTGCAGAGCGAGCTGGCCGGCGCCGGCATCCAGGCCGAGGTGTTCGGCCGGCCCAAGCACATCTACAGCATCTGGAGCAAGATGCGCGGCAAGGAACTCGACTTCACCGAGCTGTACGACGTGCGCGCCTTCCGCGTCATCGTCGCCGACGTCAAGACCTGCTATACCGTGCTCGGCGTGGTGCACAACATCTGGACGCCGATCCCCAAGGAATTCGACGACTATATCTCGCGGCCCAAGCCGAACGGCTACCAGTCGCTGCACACGGTGGTGACGGCCGACGACGGCCGTCCGCTCGAGGTGCAGATCCGCACCAACGAAATGCACAGCTTCGCCGAGTACGGCGTGGCGGCGCACTGGCGCTACAAGGAGGAGGGCGGTTCGAACTTCGCCGGCCAGAAGTACGACGAGAAAATCGCCTGGCTGCGCCAGCTGCTGGCGTGGAAGTCGGACGTCGCCGACGCCGTCGTCGGCCAGGAGGAAATCCAGCGCGAATGGGTGGAGAAGCTCAAATCGGCGACGCTGGACGACCGCATCTTCGTGCTGACGCCGCAGGCGCGCGTGCTGGAGCTGCCGGTCGGCGCGACGCCGATCGACTTCGCCTACCACCTGCACAGCGACGTCGGCCACCGTTGCCGCGGCGCGCGGGTGGACGGCGTCATGGTGCCGCTGAACACCCAGCTGAGGAACGGCCAGACCTGCGAGATCCTCACCGCCAAGGGCGCGCCCGGCAGCGCCGGGCCGTCGCGCGACTGGCTCAGCGCCGGCTACTGCGTCAGCAACCGCACCCGCTCCAAGGTACGCGCCTGGTTCCACGCCATCGACATGCAGGAAACGCTGGCGCACGGGCGGGCGATGGTGGAAAAGTCGCTGCAGCGCGAGGGCAAGACCGCCGTCAACCTGGAGGCGCTGGCGCAAAAACTCGGCTTCGCCAAGGTCGACGAGCTGTTCCTGTCGGTCGGCAAGGAGGAGTTTAGCCTGCGCCAGGTCGAGCAGGCGCTGCACGACAACGGCGAGGTGGCCGAGCAGGAGGACGCGGTGGTGCTGGGCAAGAGCCGCGCCTCCAGCGTCGAGAAGGGCGCCAAGTCGGGCGTGCTGGTGGTCGGCACCGAGGGCTTGATGACGGCGCTGGCGAAATGCTGCAAACCGGCGCCGCCGGACGGCATCGTCGGCTTCGTCACGCGCGGCAAGGGCGTCTCGATCCACCGTGCCAGCTGCAAGAACTTCGCCGAAATGCGCGCCAAGGCGCCCGAGCGCGTCATCGCCAGCGAGTGGGGCCGGGCCGGCCACGACACCGTCTACCCGGTCGATATCTTCATCCTGGCGGGCGACCGCCAGGGCCTGCTGCGCGACATCTCGGAGATTTTTTCACGCGAGAAGATCAACGTCATCGGCGTCAACACGCAAAGCGCGAAAGGGCAGGCGCGCATGACGTTCACGGCCGAAATCGGCTCGACCGCGCAACTGCTGAAGGCGCTCACGGTCATCCGCGACGTCGGCGGCGTGCTCGAGGCGCGCCGCCACTAGCGCAACGCGGCACGCCGCTGCGCAACGTCGGCGGCGCATCCGACTACGGCACCAGGACCGCGAACCATCAATGCGTGTGCTCGGCCGCGTGCAAATCGCCCATGCCGGCCGCCTCCGCCTGCAAGGTTACATGGTCGATGTTGTGGCGCTCCAGCAGCATCGCCTTTACCGCCCGCAGCACCCGCGGCCACTCGCGCAGGTCGGCGATCTCCAGATGGCCGATCAGCGCCGGCTGGCCCGGCGACATATCCCACACGTGCAAATCATGCACCGACAGTACGCCGTCGACTTGGGCGAGGTCGGCGCCGACGGCCAGGTAATCGATCTGCCGCGGCACGCCCTCCATCAGGAAATGGTAGGACTCGCGCAGCACGCCGACGGTCGATTTCAGGATCAGCAGCGAGACGAAAATCGACAGCAGCGGATCGATCCGCATCCAGCCGGTGAGGTAGATCACGGCGCCGGCGGCCAGCGCCGCCAGCGAACCGAGCAAGTCGCCCATCACGTGCACCAGCGCCGCGCGGGTGTTCAAGCTGTCCTTGTCCTTCGACAGCACCCATGCCACGACCAGATTGATCGCCAGGCCGATCGCCGCCACCACCACCACCATGCCGCCCTGCACCGGCTGCGGCGCGGCGAAACGCTGTACCGCCTCGTAGGCAATCCACAACACCACCGCCAACATCGCCAGGCCGTTGACGAAGGCGGCCAGCGCCTCGGCGCGGCCGAAGCCGAACGAATGCTTGGCCGACGGCGGACGCTTGGCGATGACCTGGGCCAGCAAGGCCAGGCCCAGCGCGGCGGCGTCGGTGACCATGTGGCCGGCGTCCGAAATCAGCGCCAGCGAATGGGAGAGGAAGCCGGCAAGCACCTCGACGACGGCGAACGCCAAGGTCAGGCCAAGCGCCCAGGCGAGGATCTTCTGGCTGCGGTTCTCGAAAAAATGCGCGTGCTTGGCGTCGCCGGCAAGGTGGGCGTGCAAATGGGCCGAAGAGGGATTTTTTGCGGGCATCGGTGATTTCAAAGTTAATAAGGGTAACGCCAGTGTAAAGGAAGTGTGGCGCGGGCGTGTACGTCAACCGCCGGCGCCAGTCAAGCGACGCCCGCGCGTTGCGGCAGGCTTGCGGTTTTTGATTGCGCGCCCGAGGGCGATAGGCGTTTCGATCGTGCTGCTTTGACGTGCAAGTGAGTAGTCTCAATGCCTCGACGCGGTTATATCCGAAAAACTCAGCTATAAAATGAACGCCTTGGTGGCAATGATGAATTCGCTTGAGAAGGATCAATAAAGCCGCGCGCCGGCATCGATTAATATGCGGCGTGGCGCTATTGTTTGAAAGTCCAACGTGCCTATTTCATTTAAATAAACGCGCATCGGCAAGGAACTTATTCTGGTTGCTAATTGCGGAAGTAATCATTTTGGGTAGGCCGTTTTTGGACAAGCCGCGAAAACTACTGCGCGCGCTAGGGAATTTTTTGGATAACCTCTGGAAATAAACCATAAAAGGAAAATATGTCAGCCATCAAACGATCCAACGCAGGTACGCAACATTCCAAGCAGGTTATTGGTTATATAACGCAGTATGACGGTTGGAAGGATGTCGCCGGCCTGGTGCCAAAAGGCGGGTATAATCAATTGAACGTGGATTTTAGTAAATACACCATGTTGAATTTCTCCTTCTTTGGCCTGGCGAAGGATGGCACCCTGCATAGCGGTGATCATCGCAACCAACAAATCCATCTGGCCGGGCAGGTGCAAGAACCGAATGAGTTGATTCACAGCGATATTTATAGCAGCTTTGATATGCATATTCTGCATGGTGAACTATTGGTGATTTCCTGGATTCAGGACAATAGCTACGAATATCAGCAGGGTTATCGTAACGAAGCAGGCGGCTGGAAAAACATCAATACGCAAGCAAGCGGCGCGTTTCCGCTGCTACTGCCCAAGCCGGACGGGCGGCCCGGTTTGCTGGCAAAGGCCCACGCCGAAGGTACGAAGGTGATGGCCTCATTGGGCGGCTGGAGCATGTCCAAGCACTTTTGCGAGGTGGCGGCCGATCCGGCCATGCGCGGCACCCTTGTCCGCGAGTGCTCCAAGCTGATCGAAATGGGCTTCGACGGCATCGATTTCGACTGGGAGTACCCCAATGCCAAGGGAATGAATATCGAGCATTATTCCGAGGCCGATTACGGAAATTTTGCCATCATGATGGAGGAGGTGCGTGCGAAAATCGGCCGCGATAAACTGATCACGGCGGCCATGTCCGCTTCTCCCGTATCCTTGGAAGGATTTGATTGGGCGAGATTGCAGGCCAGCATGGACTATTTTAATATCATGAGTTACGATATCAACGGCGGCTGGTCGGATATCGCAGGGCATAACACGCCGTTGTTCAATTATCCCGGCTCAGAAAGCCCAGTGTCCCTCGATAGCACGACCACTTTCCTGATCGGCAAGGGCGTGGCCGCGGAGAGAATCAACCTGGGCGCGGCATTTTACGGCCGCGGCGTGATCACGGAAAATGTGGGCGCGCTGAATGCCCCAACCGTCAAGAAAGATGTCTCGGTCAACCCGGACGGGCCAATTCTCAGTTGCGGCGACTTCGATAATTGGCCCCTGGGTATATGGGACGGCACCCCGCTGTATAGCGCCATTTTGCAAAAAACCGGCGGCGGCGGTGCCGACGGCTGGCAATACCATTGGGACGAGAATGCGATGGTGCCGTATCTGACCAAGGGAAAATATTTTCTCAGTTTCGACAACGAGCGCTCGATCAGGTTGAAGGCCGACTATATTAAGGAGAAAGGGCTGGCCGGCGTCATTATCTGGACTACCTACGGGGATCTGCTGGGCATGACAAATGAGGTCGAAAACGTCGGCCTCATGCTCAAACATTGCCCGCAGACGAGCTCGCCACTGGTGGACGCCATCAACGAGGTATTTGCCGGCGTTAAAGCCGGCAAATAGGTAAGTCGGGCGCCGCGTTAGCGATCGCCGCGCGGTGAATGGTTGGGGGTGAGTTACGATGGCCGGGCGCTTGTTGCCCGGCCATTTTGCCATCTGGCGCTTTTTCCCTGTCCCGACCCCAGAGTGTTGCGTGCGGCGGCGGGCTTTGGTTTCACAATGTAAGTGAGGTTGACGCCGGTGTTGGCGAGGGCAATGATGTCGTTGGGCGTTTTGCCGCGTTGTCCGCCAGGCCACCCGTATAATGTTGCCGTTTTCGCTCGTGTTCGCTCGTCTCTTCTGCTTCGATTCCAAGGATTTCATGTTGTCTATGCCACGTGTCTGGTCCCTCCTTTTGTTGCTTGTGCCTGTGTTGGGCCGCGCCGCCGTACTGGAAAATTCCGCCTGGCGCGTAGAGGTGGAGCCGGCCACGCTGGCGCTGCGGGTGCAGCCGGCGGGCGCTGCGCCGGTCGCGCTGTCGGACGGCGCCGGCAAGCATGCGGTCAGTGTGTTGCAGCAAAGCGCCACGCGCTTGCAGTGGCAGTGGGACGCCGGCGCCTATCGCTTCGAGCTGGAGTTGAAGGACCGCGATCTGCTGGTGGCGATCCACGCCAAGAGCGCCGGCGAGCTGGTGTTTCTGCGCCAGTCCGCCGCCGCCGCCGGCCGCGGCTTGATCATGCCGCTGGCGGAGGGCCATTATGTGCCGGCCGGCGACAAGGTTTGGCAGAAGTTCTTGCTCGACTTGGGCGAGTTCAATACCGCGCAGGATCTGAGTTTGCCGCTGTGGGGCGTGGACCATGGCGCCTTCTCGCTGTCGTGGTTGATGACGAATCCGTTTAATAACAAGGTCAAGGTGGCGCGCGACGGCGACGGCGTCAGTTTCGCGCTCAGCCACGAATTCGTCAGTCTGGCGCCGGCCGCGCCGATGACGCTGATCCTGCACTTGAACGGTCCCGACGCGCTGGCCGGGGCCAGGCGCTACCGCGACTGGCTGGTGGCGGAAGGCAAGTTCGAGACGCTCAAGGAGAAGGTCGGCCGTTCGCCCGAGGGCGCCAGGCTGTTCGGCGCCGCGCACGTGTATTTGTGGGGCGGCGGCTTGCTGGCGCCGGCCGATGTGCGCGACTGGCCGGCTTTCCTCGCCGTGCTGCGCGGCGACGCCGCGCTGGCCGTGCGCCTGCGCGCCAATGTCGGGCGCGACGGCGCCGAGGCGCTGGCCGAGGCGCGCGGCTTGCCGGAGCGGGCGCAACAGCGCGCGCTGCTCGACGCCGTCAACGGCGCCCTGAACGCGCTGGCGCGCGACAGCTGGCAAACCGCCGCCCCCGACGCCGAGGTGCTGGCCGGGCGCTACGGCGAGTTGCGCGCCGAGGTGGCGCGCACCTTCGCGCGCACGCTGACAGCCGACCCCGGCGCGTGGGGCGGCGGGGTGTCGGTGGCAACCATGAAAAAACTCCGCAAGGCCGGCCTGCCGCGCCTGTGGATCGGCCTGGGCGAAGGCTGGGAGGGTGGTTTGTGGCATCCGGAGGCGGTCGCCGCCGGCGTCGAGGCCGGCTATCTGGTCGCGCCCTACGATTCCTACGAGACGGCGCTAAAGCCGGGCAGCAATCCCGACTGGGCCACCGCGCACCTGGGCGAGAAGGTGTACCGCGATTGCGCGATCGTGCTCAAGAGCGGTTTGTTCCGCGCCGGCTTCCAGAAATCGGGCCGCTACACCGATTCGAACTGCGTGCGCCCGGTGTTGCAGGCGCGCGTCAAGGCGGTCGCGGCGAAGGCCGGCTTCAACAGCTGGTTCCTGGACGCCTATGCGAGCGGCATGGTGTTCGACAGTTACCGCGCCGAGGCGCCAATGACGCAGGCGCAGAATGCCGCCGGCAATATGGAGGCGTCGCGCTGGATCTCGGATACGCTGAAGATGCCGGCCGGTTCGGAGGACGGCCACGGCCCGGCCGCGCAGGGCATCCTGTTCGCCCACGGCGTGCAGACCCCGGTGATCGGCTGGGGCGACAAGGATATGCAAAAGGATAAGAATTCGCCGCACTTCCTCGGCAGCTGGTTCCCCGCCTCGCAGCCGACGGTGTTTTTCAAACAGGTGCCCTTGAAGGAGTCGCTAAGGGCGATCCACTTCAATCCGGCCACGCGCCTGCCGCTCTACCAGGCGGTGTTCCACGGCTCCGTGGTCAGCAGCCACCACTGGCTGTTCGACAGTTTGAAGTTCGGCAACGTGCGCGGCGACAACGAGCTGACGCAGTTGTTGTACAACGTGCCGCCGCTGTACCATTTGAGCGGCGACACGCTGGACCAGCGCTTGCCGCTGATCAAGCGCCAGGACGCCTTCTTCCGTCCCTTGCACCAGCGCCTGGCGGGCGAACAGATGACGGCGTTCAGCGCGATGTCGCCGGACCGCCTGCTGCAGGAAACCCGTTACAGCGACGGCACCCGACTGATCGCCAACTTTGGCGACAAGGACCTGGTGGTGGATGGCCGACGTTTAGCCAAGCGCAGCGTGACGGCGATCAACAGCGATGGCTACAGCAGCGTGTACGTCGTGGCGGCCGAGTAATGCCTGCTTTGCGAACACTTTTCATTCATGTCAAAGTTTCCTGCAATCAGCCCTTGTATTTGCCGCCTACCCTTCCTATAATGCTGGTCTTCGGGCGGTTAGTTCAGCTGGTTAGAATACTTGGTCGACATCCAAGGGGTCGGGGATTCGAATTCCTCACCGCCCACCAGAACAGTGTAGTAAGATAGCGATCGTAGTTTTACGCCGCGAACGACTGGCAGCAGTTGTGGTTTTAAAAAAAGTTTTTCGGGCGGTTAGTTCAGCTGGTTAGAATACTTGGTCGACATCCAAGGGGTCGGGGATTCGAATTCCTCACCGCCCACCAGAACAGTGTAGTAAGATAGCGATCGTAGTTTTACGCCGCGAACGACTGGCAGCAGTTGTGGTTTTAAAAAAAGTTTTTCGGGCGGTTAGTTCAGCTGGTTAGAATACTTGGTCGACATCCAAGGGGTCGGGGATTCGAATTCCTCACCGCCCACCAGAATATATGTAAGAGCTAGAAAGGCGAATCGGTTATGACACCGCGAACTACTACCAGGATTTGGGAGTGACGCTAGTCGACTGGATTTTCTTTGCTTGCTAAAAGGAGAAAAACGCGGCTAGTCCGCGTTTTTTTTCGTCCGCGTTTTCGTTGCGCATCCCATTCGAATTCCATTTCAATATTTCAGCTGTTTTTACCCGGAGATCAATATGCTTACAGTCCGACTTCCCGATGGTTCCGCGCGTCAGTTCGACGGTCCGGTGACCGTGGCCCAGGTGGCCGCCAATATCGGTACTGGCCTGGCGAAGGCCGCGCTGGCCGGCAAGGTCGACGGCAAGCTGGTCGACACCTCCTTCTTGATTGACAAGGACGCCGACGTGGCCATCGTCACGGACAAGGACGCCGACGCGCTGGAAGTGATTCGCCACTCGACCGCCCACTTGCTGGCCTACGCCGTCAAGGAATTGTTCCCGGACGCGCAAGTGACGATCGGCCCGGTGATTGAAAACGGCTTCTATTACGACTTCGCCTACAAGCGTCCGTTTACGCCGGAAGATCTGGTCGTCATCGAAAAGAAAATGGCCGAGCTGGCCAAGAAAGACGAGCCGGTGGTCCGCACGGTGCTGGGGCGCGACGAGGCCGTGGCCTACTTCAAGGGTATCGGCGAGAACTACAAGGCCGAGATCATCGGCTCGATTCCGGCCGACCAGGAAGTGTCGCTGTACGCCGAAGGCAAGTTCACCGACTTGTGCCGCGGCCCGCACGTGCCGTCGACCGGCAAGCTGAAGGTGTTCAAGCTGATGAAGCTGGCCGGCGCCTACTGGCGCGGCGACTCCAAGAATGAAATGCTGCAGCGCGTGTATGGCACCGCCTGGGTAAAGAAGGAAGACCAGGAACAATACCTGTTCATGCTGGAGGAGGCCGAGAAGCGCGACCACCGCAAGCTGGGCAAGCAACTCGATTTCTTCCACTTCCAGGACGAGGCGCCGGGCCTGGTGTTCTGGCATCCGAAGGGTTGGTCGATCTGGCAGCAGGTCGAGCAATACATGCGCAACATTTACCAGATCAACGGCTACCAGGAAGTGAAGGCGCCGCAGATCCTCGACCGCAGCCTGTGGGAAAAAACCGGCCACTGGGACAATTACCGCGAAAACATGTTCGTCACCGAGTCGGAAAACCGCTCGTACGCGCTGAAGCCGATGAATTGCCCGGGCCATGTACAGATTTTCAACAGCAATATGCGCAGCTACCGCGACCTGCCTTTGCGTTACGGCGAGTTCGGCCAGTGCCACCGCAACGAGCCGTCCGGCGCGCTGCACGGCATCATGCGGGTGCGCGGTTTCACCCAGGACGACGGCCACATCTTCTGTACCGACGAGCAGATCGCCGGCGAGGTCGCGGCCTTCCACCAGCAGGCGATGGAGGTCTACACGGCGTTTGGTTTCCATAACATCGAAGTCAAGCTGGCGCTGCGCCCGGACAGCCGTATCGGCACCGAGGAGAGCTGGGACGCGGCCGAGGAGGCGCTGCGTTCGGCGCTGCGCAGCTGCGGCGTCACCTGGACCGAGTTGCCCGGCGAGGGCGCGTTCTACGGTCCGAAAATCGAATACCATCTGAAGGACAGCCTGGGGCGCGCCTGGCAGGTCGGCACGATGCAGATCGACCCGTCGATGCCGGGCCGCCTGGGCGCCGAATACGTCGCCGTCGACAACACCCGCAAGGTGCCGGTCATGCTGCACCGGGCCATCGTCGGCTCGATGGAACGTTTCATCGGCATTTTGATCGAAAACTACGCCGGCGCCTTGCCGATGTGGCTGGCGCCGGTGCAGGTGGCGGTACTGAACATCTCGGACGCGCAGGCCGAGTATGCGCAGAATTTAGCGACAGAATTGCGCAAAAAGGGCTTCCGCGTGCACGCTGATTTGCGTAACGAGAAGATTACCTATAAAATACGCGAACATTCCGTACAAAAACTGCCTTACATCCTTGTAATCGGCGACAAAGAACGGGATGCCAACACCGTGGCCGTGCGGGCGCGGGGCAATGTCGATCTGGGCGTCATGTCCATCGACGCCCTGGTTGAACGACTCCAACTGGACGTCGCCAACAAAGCCTGACGAGGAGACTCGCAGCACTGCCGTTTTACAAGATTTTTAAAGGAAATTACAATAGCTACTGACAAGTCGCATCGCATCAATGGCGAAATCACTGCCCCTGAAATGCGTTTAAGTGGGGTCGATAACGAGGCACTCGGTATCGTGACTTTGGCCGAAGCCTTCCGCCTGGCGGAAGAGGCAAACGTCGACCTGGTGGAAATTGCGCCTACCGCGCAGCCGCCGGTGTGTCGTTTGATGGACTACGGCAAATTCAAGTATTCGGAGCAGAAGAAGGCTCACGAAGCGAAATTGAAGCAGAAAATCATCCTCGTGAAGGAAGTCAAATTCCGTCCGGGCACCGATGATGGCGACTACAATATCAAGCTGCGTAACCTCATCAAGTTCCTCGATGAAGGCGACAAAACCAAAATCACGCTGCGTTTCCGCGGTCGTGAGATGGCGCACCAGGATATCGGTTTCCGTATGCTCGAGCGTTTGAAGGCCGATCTGGAGCCGTACGGCCAGGTCGAGCAGTTTCCGAAGATGGAAGGGCGCCAGATGATCATGGTCCTTTCGCCGAAGAAAAAGAAATAAACCACTGTAAACCGAGGCGGTCTCGCACCAGCATTGGCGCGGCGCCGGGGTTTCAGGTATCATTTGCCGCGGCCGTCCAGCAATGGGCGGTTGTAGCGAACTGTAGTGGACTCGCATCCGCTGCACGACATGTGAAAGCAGGCATCTAAGCGCGACGTATCGTTGCCACCTGCAATCCTGTCATATATGGAGCTGTCCATAAAAGGACAGATAGCTATGCCTAAGATGAAAACCAAAAGCTCCGCGAAAAAACGTTTTCGCGTGCGTCCGGGTGGAACCGTTAAATGTGGCCATGCGTTCAAACGCCACATCTTGACCAAAAAGACCACCAAAGTAAAACGCCAGTTGCGCGGTATTACCAATGTCGCAGCGGCTGACGTCAAGTCCGTCATGCGCATGATGCCATCAGCTTAATCTCACACTCAATTTAAGGAGTTACTATGCCTAGAGTAAAACGTGGGGTTACAGCTCGTGCCCGTCATAAAAAAATCCTTAACATGGCCAAGGGTTACCGCGGTCGTCGCAGCAAGGTTTACCGTGTTGCCAAGCAAGCAGTCATGCGCGCTGGCCAATACGCTTACCGCGACCGTCGTAACAAGAAGCGCGTTTTCCGCCGCCTGTGGATTGCTCGTATCAACGCCGCTTCCCGTGAGCATGGCGTAACGTACAGCGTCTTCATGAACGGCTTGAAAAAAGCATCTATCGAACTGGACCGTAAAGTCCTGGCCGATATGGCTGTGATGGACAAGCCGGCGTTCGCCGCGATTGTCAATGCAGTCAAAGCAAAAATCGCCGCTGCTTAATCAGCGTCGATGTTGCCAGCGCCACCCCAGGGTGGCGTAAAAAGAGCGGGGCAGGGGTGCATAACCTTATGCCCCGTTTTTGATTGTTGGGCCAGCTATTTGCTCCGGTGCCCAGGAATTGTTTTCCAAGACAGGAAAAGCCGCATGAACCCCCTAGAACAACTCGTCGTCTCGGCCCAGGCTGACTTTATCGCCGCCGCGGACGCTGCCGCACTTGAAAACGCCAAAGCCAAGTACCTTGGCAAGACCGGCCAAATTACCGAATTAATGAAGGGCCTGGGCAAGCTCGACCCGGAAGCGCGCAAAGCGCAGGGCGCGACGATCAACGCCGCCAAGGTGCGGATCGAAGACGCGCTGACGGCCCGGCGCGACGCGCTGGCCGACGCCCAGATGCAGCAACGCCTGAACGGCGAAGCGATCGACGTGTCGCTGCCCGGCCGCGGCCGCGCCATGGGCGGCATCCACCCGGTGATGCGCAGCTGGGAGCGGATCGAGGAAATCTTCCGCTCGATCGGCTTCGACGTCGCCGACGGCCCCGAGATTGAAAACGACTGGACCAATTTCACGGCGCTGAACAGCCCGGAAAACCATCCGGCCCGCTCGATGCAGGACACCTTCTACATCGACGGCCAGGACAGCGAAGGCAAGAACCTGTTGCTGCGCACCCATACCAGCCCGATGCAAGTGCGCTACGCGCGCACGCACACGCCGCCGATCAAGGTGATCGCGCCCGGCCGCACCTACCGCGTCGACAGCGACGCCACCCATTCGCCGATGTTCCACCAGGTCGAAGGCCTGTGGATCGCCGAGGACATCAGCTTCGCCGACCTGAAGGGCGTGTATCTGAACTTCGTCAAGGCCTTCTTCGAGACCGACGACCTGCAGGTGCGTTTCCGCCCGTCTTACTTCCCGTTCACGGAACCGTCGGCCGAGATCGACATCGCCTTCGGCAGCGGTCCCTTGAAGGGCCGCTGGCTGGAAGTGTCGGGCGCCGGCCAGGTGCATCCCAGCGTGGTGAAGAACTTCGGCCTCGATCCCGAGCGCTTCATCGGCTTCGCCTTCGGCTCCGGCATCGAACGCCTGACCATGCTGCGCTACGGCATCAACGACCTGCGCCTGTTCTACGAGGGCGATTTGCGTTTCCTGAAGCAGTTTAATTAAACACCGCTTCACATTCTGTGCGTTCGAGCGCCTCGCTGCGCGCTCGCGCTTTGACTATTCTTTGCGGCTGAAGGCTTGATTATGCAATTTTCCGAAAACTGGCTCCGTACCATGGTCGATCCGAAGATGACTTCGGATGAACTGGCCCATTTGCTGACCATGTCCGGTCTCGAAGTCGAGGCCGTCGAGGCGGTCGCGCCGCCGTTCTCCAACGTCGTCGTCGGCCTGGTGCGCGAGATGAACAAGCATCCGAACGCGGACCGTCTGAACGTCTGCCAAGTCGACGTCGGCACCGGCACCTTGCTCAACATCGTCTGCGGCGCGCCCAACGTGCGCCCGGGCCTGAAGGTGGTGTGCGCGATGGCCGGCGCGATCCTGCCGCCGGGCGCCGACGGCAAGCCGTTTGAAATCAAGGTCGGCGAGCTGCGCGGCGTCGAGTCGCAGGGCATGTTGTGCTCGGCGCGCGAACTCAAGCTGTCGGAAGAAAACGCCGGTCTGATGGAACTGCCCGACGACGCCCCGGTCGGCCAGAACTTCCGCGACTACTACGCCCTGAACGACCTGAAATTCACCATCAAGCTGACGCCGAACAAGGCCGACTGCCTGTCGGTGCTGGGCGTGGCGCGCGAAGTGTCGGCGCTGACCGGCACCCCGCTGCACCAGCCGCAATACCGCGGCGTCGCCGTCAACAGCGCCGAAGTGCTGCCGGTGACGGTCAGCGCGCCGGACCTGTGCGGCCGCTTCTCCGGCCGCGTCATCCGCAACCTCAACGCCAAGGCCGCCACCCCGGACTGGATCAAGCAGCGCCTCGAGCGCAGCGGCCAGCGCCCGGTCTCGGCCCTGGTCGACATTTCCAACTATGTGATGCTGGAGCTGGGCCGTCCCAGCCACGTGTTCGACCTGGCGAAAATCCACGGCGGCTTGAACGTGCGCTGGGGCAAGCCGGGCGAATCGTTGAAGCTGTTGAACGGCAACACCGTCGCCATCGACGAGTGGATCGGCGTCATTTCGGACGAGCGCGACATCGAATCGCTGGCCGGCATCATGGGCGGCGACGCCACCGCCGTTTCCGACGACACCGACAGCATCTACCTGGAAGCGGCGTTCTGGTGGCCCAACGCCATCCAGGGCCGGGCGCGCCGCTTCAACTTTTCGACCGACGCGGCGCACCGCTTCGAGCGCGGCGTCGACTTCGCCACCACGGTCGAGCACATCGAGCGCATCACCTCGCTGATCGTCGAAATCTGCGGCACCCAGCACACCCAGGTCGGCCCGGTCGACGACCACGTCGTCAACCTGCCGCGGCGCGCGCCGGTGGCGCTGCGCACCGCGCGCGCCCAGAAGGTCATCGGCGTACCCTTGAGCGACGCCGTGATCGCCGACATCTTCACCCGCCTGGCGCTGCCGTTCACGCTGGCCGAGGGCGTGTTCCACGTGACGGCGCCGTCCTACCGTTTCGACATCGAGATCGAGGAAGACTTGATCGAGGAAGTGGCGCGCGTGTACGGCTTCGAGAACATACCGGCGCTGCCGCCGGTGGCCGCCAACAAGATGCAGATCGCGCCGGAAAACAGCCGCTCGCTGTTCGCCGTGCGCCACCAGCTGGCCGACCTGGGTTTCCAGGAAGTGGTCAACATGAGCTTTGTCGACGCCGCCTGGGAGCGCGATTTCTCCAACAACAGCGCGCCGATCAAGCTGCAAAACCCGATCGCCAGCCAGATGAGCGTGATGCGCTCCTCGCTGATCGGCAGCCTGGTCGCCAACGTGCGTTACAACCTGAACCGCAAGCTCGGGCGCGTGCGCGTGTTCGAGGTCGGCGCCGTCTTCCAGCGCAACGCGGCGGTCGCCGACGGCGCGCTCAGCGTGGCCGGCTACGAGCAGCCGAAACGGGTGGCGGCGATGGCCTACGGCCCGGTGGCCGACGAGCAGTGGGGCCAGGCCGCCCGCGGCGTCGACTTCTTCGACGTCAAGTCCGACCTGGAAGCGCTGTTCGCGCCGCAGGCCTTGCGCTTCGTCAAGGCCGAACACCCGGCGCTGCACCCGGGCCGTTCGGCCAACATTGAAATCGACGGCAAGCTGGTCGGCTTCATCGGCGAATTGCACCCGCGCTGGATGCAAAAATATGACCTGCCGCAAGCTCCGGTGCTGTTCGAGGTCGATGCAGTTGCGTTGCAGCAATGTTCCGTGCCAAAATACGCGGAGATTTCCAAGTTCCCGGGCGCCAGCCGCGACCTGGCGCTGGTGGTCAAGCAGGACGTGCCGGCGCAGGATTTGCTCGACGCTTTTGGCGCGGAAATTGCCGTCAACGCGCCGGCGAAGATTGTGCAAGCCATTGTTTTATTTGATGAATATCGTGGCAAGGGGCTGGAGTCGGACGAAAAAAGCCTTGCTTTCCGCTTTAGCTTGCAAGATACTCAAAACACCTTGCAAGACGATGTCGTCGACGCCGTCATGACGGCGTTGACGGCGGCGGCGGTGCAACAGCACAACGCGAAATTGCGTTCGTAATCATCAGCGGGAGCCGGCCAGCGCCGGCGCCGTACGCATATAGAAGGCAGGGCTGGAAAATTAATAACAACGACGTTGATTCCGCCGTACTCCAATCCGCATTGGCTGCCGATTTGCACCGGGCAATGCTGGTGGCGAAGGTGCGCCAGGAAGCGGAAAAAGATTTACCGACCTTGACCAAGGCCGAACTGGCCGAACTGTTGTTCGAGCAGGTCGGCTTGAACAAGCGCGAAGCGAAGGACATGGTCGAAACCTTTTTCGACGAAATCCGCAACGCGCTGGAACGCGGCGAGGCCGTCAAGCTGTCCGGCTTCGGCAACTTCCAGTTGCGCGACAAGCCGCAGCGACCGGGCCGCAACCCGAAAACCGGCGAGGAAATTCCAATCACGGCGCGCCGTGTGGTGACTTTCCACGCCAGCCAGAAGTTGAAGGGCATGGTCGAAGAAACCAATCCGCTGGCGCGCGCCGCCTGAGTGAGCCTTGATGAACGAGCGCATCAGTAAATCCGAGCTTATCGTGTTGCCGCCGATCCCGGCGAAGCGCTATTTCACGATAGGCGAAGTGAGTGAACTGTGTGGCGTCAAACCCCACGTGCTGCGCTACTGGGAGCAGGAATTCACCCAGTTGAAGCCGGTCAAGCGGCGCGGCAACCGGCGTTACTACCAGCACCACGAAGTACTGTTGATACGGCGCATACGCGAATTGCTGTATGAGCAGGGTTTTACCATCAGCGGCGCGCGCAACAAGCTTGACACCCGCATGCTCGACGGCGCCGAAGCGCACGGCCACGGGGCCGTCGCCGCCGTCGCCGCGGTGCAGCGGCAACAGCTCGACCGCAATATGATACGCAGTGAGCTAATTGAAATTCTCAACTTGCTAAAGTGAGATCCGCTCCCATATATGGAGAGGCGCTACCCCGCCTCTTTTTTTTGTCGGGGCGGCGCGCGCCACCGGGCGAACCGCGATTGCCGCGACAAACATAAGGTTATAATGCCAATATTGTATTTTTTAACAAACAATGCCTACGCTGAGCCGGGACGGCGTTCAAGGACCGGTCTTTTTTCCCATGCCAGGAAAATTTAAGGGGAAACAATGATACGCGTTGCCATTTGTGATGACCACCAAATAGTAAGAGCAGGATTCAAACAGATTTTTTCGTCCTCGGACGATTTTAGCGTGGTGGCGGAAGCCGGTACGGGACGCGAGGCCCTCGATATCGCCCGCCGCGAGATTTGCGACGTGTTACTGCTGGACATAGCCATGCCGGACCAAAGCGGCATCGACACGCTGCGTACGATCCGCCAGGGCCAGCCCGACTTGCCCGTGCTGATCCTCAGCGGCTATCCGGCGCAGCAGTACGCGCTGAACCTGTTCAAAATGGGCGCCAACGGCTATCTGAACAAGGAATGCGAGGCCGACGAGCTGATGACGGCGGTGCGCACGGTGCACCAGGGCCGGCGCTATGTCAGTTCGACCGTGGGCGAGTTGCTGGCGCAGTCCTTCGACCGCGACCCGAACACGGCGCTGCACACCGAACTGTCGGACCGCGAATTCCAGGTTTTCCTGCGCCTGGCGCGCGGCGCGACCGTGTCCGATATCGGCGTGGCGCTGTCGCTGAGCATTAAGACCGTCAGTACCTACCGCACCCGCATTATGGAAAAGATGGGCTTGCAGTCGAACAGCGACCTGACTTACTATGCAATGAAGAACAACCTGCTCGACTGATGCGGCGCGCCGGCGCCGGGCGGCTTTTCGGCGCGGGGGGTGTGCCAGGCGACGCCGGGCGCGGCGTTGGCGCCCGCGCACGCTTGAATCCTTGCAATGCAGCAATTTAATTCGCGGTCTATAATTGGCGGGCCCGGCGCTGCCGACGCTGAACTTTGCTAAGGATGCCCATCAGGATGTATTTCACTGTCGATCAGGCGCCGCACCATCGCCTGCCTCTCTATAAGACTGTGCTGTGCGTGACCTGCGCGCTGCTGTTGATCGTTAACGGCTTTAGTCTCTACCATAATTTACAGGCCCTCAAGGGTTCCAACTTCCTGCTCAGCCGCAGCGCCCGCGTTGCCGACCGCTTGCAATACCTGAACGTGCTGGTGTTGGATGCGGAAAGTAGTTTGCGCGGTTATTTCATTTCCGAATCCGAAACTTTCCTGGGACCGTCCAAGACCGCCGCCGCCGAGGTCGAGAGCGAATTCGCCGAACTCGAAACGCTGCTCGCCGACAGTCCCTCGCAATTGAAGAACCTGGCCCAGTTGCGCTCGCTTGTAAGACGCAAACTGTCGATCCTGAACGAGTCGGTCGGCGTCTACAAACAGGGCGGGTTGGAGGATATCGTCAAGATCGCCAAGGTCAGCGACGGCCGCGCCGCGATGGACGAAATCCGTTTGCTGGTGGTGATCATGGTGCAAGAGCAAAACGAGATCCTGGCCGCGCGCAGCGCCAGCTTTTACCAGGATTACCAGAAGGCTGTGATGCTGGGGATCGGCATCAATGTGCTGGCCATCCTGGTGCTGGTGATGTTCTACCAACTGGTGCGGCGCAGTTTCAAGACCCGCGCCGCGGTCGAGTTCGCGCTGAAGAACGCCAACGACACGTTGGAGTCGACCGTGGTCAAGCGTACCGAGCAGTTGTCGGTGTTGTCGCGTCACTTGATTAGCGTCAGCGAGGAGGAAAAAGCCCGGCTGGCGCGCGAGTTGCATGACGAGTTGGGCGCCAACTTGACGGCGATCAGCATGGATTTGGGCGCGGTGACGCAGCAATTGCTCAAGACCGAGCCGGAACTGGCCGCGCAATTGCGCCGCGCCAAGGCAACCTTGCTGGAGACGGTGGAGCTGAAGCGGCGCATCGTCGAGGACTTGCGCCCGAGCTTGCTGGATAACCTGGGCCTGTGCGCGGCGATTGAAAGCTATTGCGAAGAGTTTACGCGCATGAGCAAGGTCAAGTGCGATACCGAGATCGAGGTTGACATCGACCAGAGCGAAGCGACCCTGCGCATCGCCTTGTTCCGCATCGTGCAAGAGTCGCTCACCAATATCACCAAGTACGCCAAGGCGGGCAATGTCAGCGTGACGCTGAAACGGGTCGAGCAGGGTTTGACGCTGCGCATTATCGACGACGGCATCGGCATCGCCGACGAGGCGTTGGTGAAGCCGATGTCGCATGGTTTGCTGGGCATGCGCGAGCGCGCATTGTTGCTGGGCGGGACCTTGACGATACGCCGCGGCCGCGGCGAGCGCGGCACCTGCATCGAGGCGGCGATTCCGCTGCCGGTGGCGGGCGCCGCCGCGCAGGGCGGGCCGCTCGGCCATGTCGAACTCACGGAAATTGCCGAAGAATCCAGCCGGCTGGCGTAAGCGCGGGTTTCTCGTCTGCTGGCGTCGGTGGTAAAACTAACTGGCGTCGGCGGCGGCGCGGCG
Organism: Janthinobacterium sp. CG3; assembly: GCF_000344615.1. GTDB lineage: Bacteria > Pseudomonadota > Gammaproteobacteria > Burkholderiales > Burkholderiaceae_D > Janthinobacterium. Next base: position 748,588 of record NZ_KB467824.1, read on the forward strand.
TCGGATTACGCTCTGCTGCTCCGACCTTCCGAACCTTCATACCATCAGCAGCGCGTGACGTCGACCAGCAGGCGGTCGTATTCGGTCTTGGCGACCTTGTAGCATTCGCCCGCGTAGCGTTCCAGGCCGTGGCGGTCGAGCACGGTAATGTTGCCGCGGCGGTAGTGGATCAAGCCTTCGTCCTGCAGCTTACCGGCGGCGGCGGTGATGCTTTCGCGGCGCACGCCCAGCATGATTGAAATCAATTCCTGCGTCACTTTCAATTCGTTCGACGGCGAGCGGTCCAGGCGGTCCAGCAGCCAGCGGCACAGCTTTTGCTCGATCGAGCTGTGGCGCCCGCCCACTGCGTTCTGCGCCATCTGGGCGAACAGCGCGTTGGTATAGCGCATCAGCAACTGGGGCAGCGCGCCGCCCTGGTTGAAGGCGTCGCGCAGGTAGCGCGTCTTCAGACGGTAGCCGTAACCGGCGCTTTGCACCACGGCGCCGCACATGGCACGCTCGCCCGGCAGCAGCGACGCGCCGGCGACGCCTTCATGGCCAACCACGGCGATTTCCGTGGTGGCGCCGTCTTCCATGACGTACAGCAGCGAGACGATGGCGGTGGTGGGGAAATAGGCGTAGTCGAGCGTGCTGCCGTAGTCGAACAGTTCTTTGCCGAATGGCATCTCGACCAGTTCCAAGTGTTCGAACAGCGATTCCAGCGCGTCGCGCGGCAAGGCGGCCAGCAATTCATTTTGCTGGGTGCCGCTGTAACTGACGACCGGACGGGAAGCAACTTTGAAAGCGCGTGAGCCGGTTGGAATCGCGTGGTTCAGCGAACGGGCCTTGGGAGCGGAAGCGCTAAGTTGAGTGTCGTTCATTGGTATGTCCTCACAGGCTTAATTCGATACATCAGAATGCGATCCGCCCACATGGCCGCTGGGCCGGGCGCGGGCGGCCTGCCGGCCGACCCTGCGCAGAGTGCAGATCTCGATGTAACTACTGTAAAGCCTTATGTAGGCCGCGAACATAAGATTAGCAGTCGCTTCCGTGTAGGCTCATAGCATAAATTTTTGTCAGCCTAGTCCTACTTCCAATACCACGGCTACGCTTTTCTTGGCCACACCGCTGGATTCTTGTCGTGCGCGGACAACACGCGCGGCTGGTTCGCGCTCCATAATCCGGCCGGCCGCACGGGCGCGGGCGCGGCTTTGGCGGCGCCGGCGCCCGCGTCGGGTCCGGTGCGCGACGGCGTCGCCGCGCACTCCAGCTTGAAACGGCTGACCGCGTTCGACAAGGTGGCGGTCTCGTCGCGTAGTCGGCCTGATCCTACACTGGCTTGCCCGACCAGCGCGGCGTTCTGCCGCGTCATGTCGTCGATCCGCGCCATGGCGCGGGCGATCTGGCCGATCTGCGCGCTCTGCCCGGCGCCGCCGGCGCTGATCTCGCCGATCACCTCGGCCACCTGGCGCACCGCCAGCACCACTTGCTCGATGGTCGCGCCGGCCGTTTGCACCAGTTCGCTGCCGGCGTCGACCTGGCCCACCGAGGTGCCGATCAGCGCCTTGATTTCCAGCGCCGCCGCCGCCGAGCGTTGCGCCAGGTTGCGCACCTCGCCGGCGACCACCGCGAAGCCGCGGCCCTGGGCGCCGGCGCGGGCCGCCTCGACGGCCGCGTTCAGCGCCAGGATGTTGGTCTGGAAGGCGATGCCGTCGATGACGCCGATGATTTCGGCGATTTTGCGCGAGCCGGCCTTGATCGCGGCCATGGTCTCGACCACCGCGACGACGCTGTGGCCGCCGCGCTGGGCCACCGCGCAGGCCGAGGCCACCAGTTGCCGGCCGCTGTCGACGTGGGCCTCGTTGCGTCGCACCGTCGCGCTCAGTTCGCGCATCGAGCCGACCGTCGCGCCCAGCGCCTCGGACTGGCTGGCGGTGTGGCCGGACAGCGCGGCGTTGCCCGCCGCCATGTCGTCGGTGGCGGCGGCGATGACGGCGGCGCCGCCGCGGATGTCGGCCACCAGCGAGGCCAGCGCGCGCGTCATGGCGCCGAAGTCGTCGACCAGCGCGCCGATTTCATCGCGCGCGCCGGCCTCCACGCGCACCGCCAGGTTGCCGGCGGCGGCTTCGCGCACGGCTTCGCGCAGGCGCCCGATGTCGCGTGAAAACGAGGCGTAGAAGCCGGCGAACAGGTAGGCCGCCGCCAGCACCGCCAGCAGCACGGCGGCCAGCATCAGGTCGCGCCGGCCGGTGTCGCGCTCGATGCGCGCGGCCAGCAACCGGTCCAGCGTGCTAGCGGCGGCGCCGGACAGCGCGTAGAGGGCGTCGACGCTGGCGGCGCCGGCGGCGTAAAATTGCCGGCCCGAGGTTTGCAGGTAGGAGTTGCCGACCTCGTTCTTGCTGCGTTCGAGGAAGGCTTGCGCGGCCGGCAGCGCCGCCAGGTGCGGCTGCAGCGCGGCGCGGATGGCCGGGCGGCCGGCGAACAGCGCCTCGAACTGCGCCGGCGCGCGGTCGAGGTCGTGGCGGGCGATCAGCGTGGTGGCGTTCACCAACTGGTCTTCATTGGCTTCGAACAGGCCGGTGTCGATGAAGGCGGCGCCGCGGCCGGCGATTTCCGACAGGTTTTCGGCCAGCTGGGGCAGGGTGGAGAGCAGGGTGGCGCCGAGGTGGTTGGCGGCGACGTCCGGGTCCAGACTCAGGTTCGAGCGGTCCGCCACCAGCACTGCCAGCTTGCCGAGCTGCGCGATCAGCGCGCTGTGCAGGGCGAAGCTTTCCCTGGCGCCCAGTGTGGCGCCGCGCGCGCCCAGCGCCTGCCAGCGCGCGCCGACCTCGGCCCATTGCGGCAGCGCCGCCAGGTTGCCGGCGCCGCGCTGGACCAGCTCGATGCGGGCGACGCCGGCGTCGATCTGTCTGGCCAGCGCGGCGCCGCCGGGTTGCGCCTGGCCGTTCAGTCGCAGGTGCTCGAGGCCGCGGCGCTGCTGGGCCAGGCGGCTCAGCTCGTGCAATTGCCCGAGGTAGGCCAGGCCGCGCCGCTCGGCCTGCGCGAAGGCGATCGATTTGTCCAGTTCCGCCATCAGTAGCGCTGTCACCAGCAGCAGCGGCAGCAGGAACGCCAGGCAGACCAGGATGAATTTCGGCAGCAGGCGCAGGCGCTGCATCAGGGCGATTGCCGGCTTGAGGAGGATGTGCATGCGGTGTCCAATGTGGTTTGCTTGTTGTGGGGGTATTCAATATTTCTTTTACGCAATAATGCGCGGGAATTGTGACGGCTTGATGAACCGGCTGCGGCGCGGCGTGTCCGGGCGGCGCGAAATGCCGCATAATGGCGCCACCCCCCCCCTTGAAGAAATGGTTCGCGCATGCACGTACTATTGGTGGAAGACGACGCGGTGCTGGCCGACGGTTTGGCGCGGGTGCTGAGCGCGCACGGCATGGCGGTCGACGTTGTCAACAACGGCAGCCAGGCCGACGCGATGCTGCAGCGCGTCGAAGTGGCGGTGCTGGTGCTCGACATCGGCTTGCCAGGCATCGACGGCTTCGAAGTGGTGCGGCGCCTGCGCGCGCGCGGCAGTAGCGTGCCGGTGCTGTTGCTGACGGCGCGCGACGCCATCGAGGACCGCGTCCGCGGCCTCGAACTGGGCGCCGACGACTACCTGGTCAAACCCTTCGCCACCGCGGAACTGGTGGCGCGCCTGAAGGCGCTGGCGCGGCGCACCGCGCCGCAGCCGGCGGTGCTGGCGTTGGGCCGGCTCACGCTCGACAGCAACAGCAAGCGCGCCCGCGTCGGCGAGCGCGTCGTCGACCTGTCGGTGCGCGAATGGGCGGTGCTGGAATACCTGCTGCAACACGGCACCCGGGTGGTGTCGAAGCAGCAGATCATCGACGCCATCCTGCCCTGGGGCGAGGACGTGACGCTGAACGCGGTCGAGGTCTACGTCTCGCGCCTGCGCCTGAAGCTGGGCGACGCCGGCGTCAACATCCGCACCATCCGCGGCTTTGGCTACATGCTGGAAACGGCGCCCGCCTGATGGCACGCCCGAGCAAGCCGCCGCGCCCTCCCCGCTGATGGCAACGACCAGCATCCGCATGCGTCTGCTGAAGTGGTTGATCGGCCCGATCCTGCTGCTCAACCTGGCCGGCGGCGCGCTGATCTACGCGCTGGCCTGGATGCCGGCCCAGAGCGCCTTCGACCAGGGCTTGCAGGACGCCGCCGGCGCCCTCGGCGCGCGCCTGGGCGCGGACGCGGCCGGCGTGCGCATCGACCTGCCGCGCCAGGCCGAGCAGGTGCTGCGCGGCGACGCCGTCGACGCCGTGTATTTCGTCGTGCGCGGCGGCGACGGGCGCGCCATCGCCGGCGACGCCGACTTTCCGCCGCTGCGCCGCGGCGGCGCGGCCGGCGCCGCCGCGCCGGTCTACGACGGCGCGGTGCGCGGCGAGCCGGTGCGCATCGTCGCCGCGCTCGCCCGCGTCGGCGGCCACGAGGTCGGCATCGGCGTCGCCAAGACCTTGCGCAAGCGCCTGCAAGCGCGCGCCGCCACCGTGCGCGCGCTGGTGCTGCTGGAGGCGCTGTTCACGCTGGCCTCGGTCGGCCTGATCTGGTTTTCGGTGACCAACGGCCTGCGGCCGCTGAACCGCATGCGCGCCGACTTGAACGGCCGCGGCGGCGACGACCTGGCACCGCTCGAGGCCGGGCAGTTGCCGGGCGAGCTGGCGCCGGTGCTGCGCGCCTTCAACGGCCTGCTCGAACGGATGCGCGACGGCGCCAGGGCCCAGCACGATTTCCTGGCCAACGTGGCGCACCAGTTGCGCACCCCGCTGGCCGGCCTGCGCAGCCAGCTTGAATGGCTGGAAAAGCGCCCCGGCGCCGAGCCGGACACGGCCAACTCGATCCGCCTGATGCTGCTGTCGACCGAGCGCATGATCCGCCAGACCAACCAGTTGCTGGCGCTGGCGCGGGCCGAGCCGAGCCATTTTGAAAAGACCCGCCTGGAGCCGCTCGCGCTGGAGCGCCTGGTGGAGGAGTCGATCCAGTATTTCGTCGAGGAGGCGGCCAAGAAGGCCATCGACCTCGGCTTCGACCTGCGCGCCACCACGGTGCGCGGCGACCGCTTCCTGCTGCGCGACCTGATCGACAACCTGGTCGACAACGCCATCCGCTACACGCCGGCGGGCGGCGTCGTCACCGTCGGCTGCCGCCCGGACGGCGCCGGCGGCCTGTTGACGGTCGAGGACTCCGGCCCCGGCATCGCGCCCGACAAGCGCGAACTGGTGTTCAGCCGCTTCGTCCGGCTCGACGACAAGAGCACCGGCAGCGGCCTGGGCCTGGCGATCGTGCGCGACATCGCGCTGGCCCACGGCGCCGCCATCGCCATCGACGCCGCGCCCGGCGCCGGCGGCATGCTGTTGTCGGTGCGCTTCCCGGCCTGAGTCTGGCGCCGTAGGTCGGCCGAGCCCGTCAGGGCGCCAGCCGACCGGCGTAGTCAGTGGCCCGGCGTCGGGATTGCGCCGCGCTCAGCGGGCTCGGATACGCGGACGCCGGTGCAGACGCCGTCCTTGAAGTGCATTTCGGCGACCAGGCCGCAGCCGCGCCACTGGGCGATGTCGTTGCCGTGGTCCATTGCGCCGTAGAAGGTCCAGTTGCCCGCCCGGGCGATGGCGAAGCGCGGGTCTTTGCCGACGAAGGCGCTGGCCGGCTCGAAGCGGGCGCGGAAGCGCAGGCGTTGCAGCCGGCGCTTGCGGCGCAGCAGCACGAGCAGCGTCGGCGCGGTAAGGGCGAGGGCCAGCAAGGCAAGCAGGGCGGCGAGGGTGGTGGTGGGCATCGCCGCAGTATACCCGACCGCCCGCGCGCGCCGCGGCCGGCGCCGGCGGCATATCAGTTCACACGAAACAGGCAAGTGTCTGTAAAATTGAGGGTTTTGCGCAAGGGCCATAATATGGCCACGACTATGGCCAACGATACCGTTTTGAACACCCCCGACAATTCCGACTCCGCCGCCCCGGCGCCGACGTCGAAGGCGCCCGCCGCGATCGCCCGCGAGGTGCAGCGGCGCCGCACCTTCGGCATCATTTCCCATCCCGACGCCGGCAAGACCACGCTGACCGAGAAACTGCTGCTGTTCTCGGGCGCGATCCAGCTGGCCGGCACCGTCAAGGCGCGCAAAAGCGGCCGCCACGCCACCTCCGACTGGATGGAGATCGAGAAGCAGCGCGGCATTTCGGTGGCCAGCTCGGTGATGCAGTTCGAGCACCGCGGCCACGTCATCAACCTGCTCGACACCCCCGGCCACCAGGACTTCTCGGAAGACACCTACCGCGTGCTGACGGCGGTCGACTCGGCCCTGATGGTGATCGACGCGGCCAAGGGCGTCGAGGCGCAGACCATCAAGCTGCTGGCGGTGTGCCGCATGCGCAATACGCCGATCGTCACGTTCATGAACAAGATGGACCGCGAAACGCGCGATCCGCTCGACCTGCTCGACGAACTCGAGTCGGTGCTGAAAATCCAGTGCGCCCCCGTTACCTGGCCCATCGGCATGGGCAAGAACTTCCGCGGCGTGTACCACCTGCTGCGCGACGAGATCATGCTGTTCAAGGCCGGCGACGAGAAGGCCGACCAGACTTTCGAGGTCATCAAGGGTATCGACAATCCGCGCCTGTCGGAGATGTTCCCGCTGGAGATCGAGCAGCTGAAGATGGAGGTCGAGCTGGTCCACGGCGCCTCGCATCCGTTCGACCTCGAGCAGTTCCTCGCCGGCGTGCAGACGCCGGTGTTCTTCGGATCGGCCATCAACAACTTCGGCGTGCGCGAGATCCTATCGGCGCTGGTCGACTGGGCCCCGGCGCCGCGCCAGCGCGACGCCACCGTGCGCGTGGTGGCGCCGGCCGAGGTGCCGTTCTCCGGCTTCGTCTTCAAGATCCAGGCGAATATGGACCCGGCCCACCGCGACCGCATCGCCTTCCTGCGCGTGTGCTCGGGTCGCTTCGAACGCGGCATGAAGGTCAAGCATCTACGCCTGGGCCGCGAGATCAAGGTGTCCAACGTCGTCACCTTCATGGCTTCGTCGCGCGAGCAGGTCGAGGAGGCCTACGCCGGCGATATCATCGGCCTGCCGAACCATGGCAACATGCAGATCGGCGACAGCTTCTCCGAGGGCGAGATGCTGCAGTTCACCGGCATCCCCTACTTCGCGCCGGATTTCTTCCGCTCGGTGCGCATCCGCAACCCCTTGAAGATCAAGCAGTTGCACAAGGGTTTGCAGCAGCTCGGCGAGGAGGGCGCGGTGCAGGTCTTCAAGCCGGTCCAGGGCGGCGAGCTGGTGCTGGGCGCGGTCGGCGTGTTGCAGTTCGAAGTGGTCGCCAGCCGCCTGCTCAACGAGTACGGCGTCGACGCCGTGTTCGAGGGCACCAGCATCAGCAGCGCGCGTTGGGTCAGCTGCGACGACAAGCGCGTGCTGCAGGACTTCGAGGCGGCGCTGGGCCACAACGTCGCCTACGACGCGGCCGGCAACATGGCCTACCTGGCCACCTCGGGCGTGAATTTGCGCCTGACCGAGGAGCGCTGGCCGAAGCTGACCTTCCACGCCACCCGCGAGCACGCGGTCAAGCTGGCCTAGGCCGGCGTTCGCGGCGCTGAAAAGCCGTCCGGCCCGTGGTGGGGCGGACGGCTTTTTTGCGTTTTGGATGGCCTCGGCGGCCGGCTTGTAAACCGCGGGCGCGATCCCGGCTTGTTGCCTGTGCTTGGAACGGGCCCGGCGCGCCGCGCTACAGCGCCAGCGACTGCGCCGGGCGCCAGTCCTGGCGCTCGCGCAGCAGCGCCGTCAACTGCTCGGCCGCCATCGGCCGGGCGTAGTAGTAGCCCTGCACGATGTCGCAGCCGGCGCGGCGCAGGAAGGCCGCCTGCTGCGCCGTCTCGACGCCCTCGGCCACCACCGTCAGGTTCAGGCTGTGCGCCATGGCGATGATGGCGGTGGCGATCGGCTCGCCGTCGCCGGGCAGGTCGTGCACGAAGCTGCGGTCGATCTTCAACTGGTCGATGGGGAAGCGCTTCAAATAGGACATCGACGAGTAGCCGGTGCCGAAGTCGTCGATCGACAGGTGGATGCCGGCGTCTTGGAAACGCTGCATCAGCTCGACGTTGGCGTGCACGTTCTCCATCAGCACGCCCTCGGTGATTTCCAGCTCCAGCAGGCCGGCCGGCAGCGCCGTTTCGGCCAGGATCGCCAGGATGTCGTCCATCAGGGCGCCGTCGCGGGTTTGGCAGGACGACAGGTTCACCGCCACGTGCTCGATCGTTTCAAGCAGGCCGGCGGCGCGCCACGCCGCCGCCTGGCGGCAGGCCGTCTGCAGCACCCAGCGCCCGAGTCCGACGATGATGCCGCTTTCCTCGGCCACCGGGATGAACTCGGCCGGGCTGACCTGGCCCAGTTCCTGGCAGGTCCAGCGCGTCAGCGCCTCGACGCCGATGATGCGGCCGCTGCGCAGGTCGATCTGCGGCTGGTAGTGCAGGTACAGCTCGCCGTTGTCGAGCGCCTTGCGCAGGTTCGCCTCCATCGCCAGGCGCTTTTGCGCGCGCAGCTCCATCTCCGCCTGGAACACGGCGTAGCAGTTCTTGCCCTGGTTCTTGGCGTGGTACATCGCCGTGTCGGCGCTGCGCGTGAGCGTTTGGGCGTCGCGCGCGTCGACCGGGTACAGGCTCATGCCGATGCTGGCGCTGACGTACAGCTCGTGGCTGTCGAGCGCGAACGGCGCCGCCAGCGCCGCCAGGATCTTGCGCGCGACGCTTTCCAGCTCCGTGACGGCGTCCGCCGGCTCGACCAGCACGACGAATTCGTCGCCGCCGATGCGGCAGATGATGTCGCCGCCGCGCAGGATGGCGATCAGGCGCTGCGCCACCATCTTCAGCAGGACGTCGCCGCAGTTGTGGCCGAGCGTGTCGTTGACCACCTTGAAATTGTCCAGGTCCAGCAGCAGCAGGCCGACGCTGGTGTCCTGGCGGTCGGCGCGGGTCAGCGCGAACGCCAGGCGTTCGTTGAACTCGTGCCGGTTCGGCAGCTCCGTGACCGGGTCGACGTGGGCCAGGTAGTGCAGGTGGGCCTCGGCGTCGCGCGTCGCCTGGCGCGTGCGCGCGACCATCAGGTAGGCCAGCACGAACGAGCACAGCGCGACGGCCAGCGTGAAGCCGGCGTAGGCCAGCAGGCGCTGGTACAACTGCGCCATGCTGGCGCGTATCATCACCGAGCCGATCGCCCCGCCGTTGGCCTCGATCGGTTCGAGCACCTCGACGAAGCTGGCGCGGTAGCGGAAGCGGGCGCCCAGCAACTGCGCCGACGGCGGCCCCAGCGCGTCGGCGTCGGCGCGCCGGTAGTGCGCGAACAGCAGGCCGTCGGCGCCGAAGATGCCGGCGTTGCGCACGCTCGGCGAGGCCGCCAGGCCGGCCAGCAGCTCCTCGCCGGCGCGCTGGTCGGCGAACAGCAGGGCGGCGCCGCTGTTGTTGCCGACCATGCGCGCCTGGATCCGCAAGTCCTCCACCATGGCGCTGCGCAGCGCGGCGAACTGGAACAGGACCAGCACCACGCTGGCCAGCAGCATGATGGCGCCCGAGATGATCAGGTTCAGGCGCGCCATTTTGCTGCCGAGCAGACGCGCCGGGCGGGCCAGCTTGGGTGGCTCGATCATTGCACGCTCCTGGCCAGGCGCAGCAGCTTTGAACTCAGCGTCAGGCGCGCCAGGCGCAGCGCCGTCAGGTCGACGTCGAAGCCGATGCGCCGGTTCTCGACGCTGAGCGCGATCGCCACGCCGTCGTCGCCGGCGCCGCGCTCGTCGGCGACGGTCAGCACGCTGGCGCCGGCCAGGTCCTTGCGCAACTGGGTCCAGCGCTCGCGGTCCTGGCCGTCGAGTATCAGGATCTGGCAGCCGCGCGCGCCGTCGCGCCCGCCCAGCGTGCGCACGCTGACCTGGTGGCCCTTGACCAGCTTGTCGTTCAGCGCCCCCAGCGCCGGCAGCAGCTTGTTGCCGGCGTAGGCGCAGATGGTCATCGCGGCACCGCCGGGCAGGGCTTCGCCGGGCCAGTCGGTAAACACGGCGAAGTTGAACACGAAGGCCGCCTTCAAGTCGTATTCCGGCACCGCCTGGGCGCGCGCCGGCGCCTGCCATTGCAGGCACAGCGCGCCCAGCAGCGCGCAGGCGGCGCGCCCCGGGGCGCCCTTAAAACGCATACCTGACCGTCACGCGCGCGCTGCGCCCGTCCTGGGCGATGCTGTCCTGCCGGTGCGCGCCCGGGGCCGGGTCGGCATAGCGGCGGTTGAACAGGTTGTAGACGCCGACGGCGACGTCGGCGTGGCGCGTCAGGCCGCTCGAGAGCAGGTTCAGGTTGGCCAGCCAGTAGCCGCCGGTGCGCGCCAGCAGGGTGTCGCGCGGGCCGACGTAGTGGGCTTCGGCGCCGGCGCGCCAGGGCGAGCGCCCCAGCGGCGCGGCCAGGTTGAATTTGGCCAGGTGGGCCGGCGCGTTGACGTTGCCGGCGCCGGCGCCGTCCTGGCGCAGCCGCTGCCAGCTGTAGCTGCTGCGCAGGGTGGCCGCGGCCCACTGGCGCTGGTACTCGACTTCGACGCCGCGCGCCTTGGCGCCGGGACCGTTGTCGTACGACGTCAGCGCGCTGGCCGCGTCGGTGCTTTGCGAAATCAGGCCGCTGACCTTGTTTTCGAAGACGCTGACGGTGACGCGCTCGTTCGGCCGCAGTTGCCGCTCCAGCGCCAGTTCGGCGCTGCGGATGCGTTCGCGCTGCTGCAGCGTGTTGGCGGTCTGGCCGCCGGGTCCGGGATAGGCGTAGTACAGCTCGAAGTTGTTCGGCTCGCGATACGCGGTGCCGTACAGCGCCTTCAGCGTGGTGCCGGGGCCGGCTTGCCAGATCAGCGCCAGGCGCGGGCTGAACGCGGCGCCGCTGCGCGAATGGCGGTCGTAGCGCAGGCCGGCGTTCAGCAGCAGCGTCTGGCCCAGGGCCAGCTCGTCCTGCAGGTACAGGCCGAGGCGCTGGTTGTCGCGCCGGTCGTTCAGATAGTCGCGGCGCGGCGCGACGTCGTAACTGTACTGCGCCAGCCGGTAGTTGCGCTGATATTCGGCGCCGGCCACCAGCTTGTGGCCGGCCAGCGGCGCGCTGACCGATTTCAGGTCGACGCCCCACCAGCGGCTGGCGCTGCCGTCGTGGTTGACGCTGTCCGCCGACGCGTTGTAGACATAGTCGCCGGCGGAGTCGAAGCGGCCGAAGAACAGCCGGGCGCTCAGTTCGGCGTCGGCGCCCAGCGCGCGCCGGTAGCCCAGGTCCAGGTAGGACTGGGCGTCGACGGTGCGCGAGCGCGGGTCGCCGAAGGCTTGCTCGAACGACGCGGTGGGCACGCCCTTGCGGCGCTCGGCGTGCTGCATGGACAGGCTGAACGGGCCGGCGGCGCCCTTGGCGAAGAAGCGCTGGCCGCTTTCGTAGTCGAGTCCGCGGGCCACGCCGTGGCGGTGTTGCGGCTGGTCGAACTCGGCGAAGTACAGGTCGCGCCCGTCGCTCTTGTAGCTGCTGGCCGCCAGCAGCAGTTCGCCGCCGGGCTGGTCGCTCCAGCCGTAGCTGGCGGCGCCCTTGCGCGCGCCGAATTGCCCTGCCTCGACGCTGGCGCGGGCGCCGCCCAGCTCGCGCGGGCGTTTGGTGATGACGTTGATCACGCCGAAAAAGGCGTTGGCGCCGTAGATCGACGAGCCCGGGCCGGGCGCGTACTCGATGCGCTCGATCAAGTCCAGCTCGAGCGGGAACTCGCCGCCCACCGGAGCCTGGTCGTAGACCGCGTCGTTGATGCGGTTGCCGTCGATTTGTAGCAGGAAGCGCGAATTGTAGTCGCCCGGGCGCAAAAAGCCGCGCGCGCCGAGGTAGCTATAGTTGCGGTCGTAGCTGAGGTACAGGCCGCGCACGCTGCGCAGCACGTCGGCCAGCGTGCGCCAGCCGAAGTCGCGGATCTCGGCCGCGCTGATCACCGAGACGCTCGACGGCGCCTCGCTGGCCGGCTGCAGGAATTTGGAGGCGCTGTATACTTCCAGCGACAGCAGTTGTTCGAAGGGCAGGGCGGTCAGGTCCAGCGGGCCGGCCGGCGCCTGCGCCAGCGCGGCGCGCGGCAATTGCAGCAGCAACAGCATGGCGGCGCAGCCCCAACGCGGCGCGCCGCCTGGCGGCCTTGCGCGCCGGTTTCCGGCGCCATTTTTTGAACCACCCTGCGCAGCCATGCCATTCGTTCCAGTCTGGGAAATCCGATGTGAGCCGGAACTCGCAACGTAATAGTTAGTCACGGCAACATCTTGTCATTACAGAGCGGGAAAGTACAGGGTTTGTGGTTTTTTCGCCGCGCGCTCACTTGGCCGGGCCGCCCAGCGGCCGGCCTTCTCGATCACCGTGCGTTGGCTGCCGGCGCGCGGCGCCGGCGAGCAGCCTTAGCGCGAGCGCCGGCAAGGCGGTTTGAACGCGCAGTGTTCTCGTCATATCGTGTCAACGGCAACCCCCGCCAGCGGCGGCCAGCCGAGCCGCCGGCTCGGCGCGCGCCGCGCCCCACGTTCAAGCGGGTGCGCGGCGCTGCCTGGCGGCCGATGCCCTGACACCGCTTGATCAGGCAACCGGCGCGTCACACCGGTCGCCGGTCAGCAGCGCGTCGATGATGCTGCCGGCCCAGCACAGCAGCGCCACCACCACCGCGAGCGTCATCAATGGTCCTTCGGTGCCGGGCGCGGCGGACAACCGTTCGGCGATGAGCAGCGGGTCCAGCGGCAGGGCGCCGCTGTCGAGTTGCGCGACGATGGCGTTGGCGCGCTCCAGCACCTGGGCGCCGATATAGGCCGCGGCCGCGGCCGCCGGCAGCAAGAACAGGCAGCCGCGCGCGGCGCGGCCCAGCAGAAACTGTCCGGTTCCGGGAAACACCAATGCGGACAATAGCGCCGCCCTTGTCGATTTTTTCATGCGCATGCCTAGGAAGGGGAGAGTGCGGCCATCATACCCGCGCGCGCGCCTTTCCACGTTTCGCATCGACGGCGCGCAGCCGCGCGCCGTTAAGGGGACCTCGAAAAACCTGTTGCGCGGCACCATGCCGGCACGGCGGCGCTCGCCGGCCTTGCGCCGCGCGCGGCGGTATTTCGGGGCCCGCGCAAGTTGCGCTGCCGTGGCTCGGATTGGCGACAGTGTCATGCGTAAAATATATTTTTGCCAACGCTACAGGGAGGGGCGCCATCGCCATGCCGACCCTACAAAGATAGGTAGTTATGCAACTGAATGGTTCGCGGGACACTCGCTAGACAGCAGAGTACCGGGCCTGTTGGAGCCAGTTGTGCCGCTCCGCAAGACCAATCTACCCCGACGTTTTTACTGAAAGCTTTCCATGACCGACAAAAAAAATGACAATCCGCGCGCCGTACTGTTTCGGGATCAGCCGTTCCGCTGGTTTCTCAGCGGCGCGGCGCTCTCCATGCTGGGCGACCAGTTTTCGCTGATCGCCTTGCCGTGGCTGGTGCTGAAGATGACGGGCGATCCGTTCGCCGTCGGCACCGTGCTGGCGCTGACCGCCTTGCCGCGCGCGATTTTCATGCTGATCGGCGGCGCGCTGACCGACCGCTATTCGCCCAAGCGCGTGCTGATGTGGACCAAGTACATCAATATGCTGTTGTTGCTGGCGCTGGCCGGCTTGCTGTACAACGGCGGCCTGACCTTGCCGATGGTGTACGTGTTTGCCGTCGCCATCGGCATCGCCACCGCGTTCAGCATTCCCGCCGCGACGGCGATCTTTCCGCACATTGTCAAACGCGAACAATTGCAGATTGCCAACAGCATTTTGATGAGTCTGCGTCAACTGACGATGCTGGTCGGCCCCATCCTGGCGGGCGTGTTGATTGCGCAGATGGGCGACGCCAAGGCCAGCCATACCGGCGACGCGCGCGGCATGGCGCTGGCGTTTGTCTGCGACGCCCTGAGCTTCCTGTTGTCGGCCTGGACCCTGGCGCGCGTGCAGGTGCGCTGGCAGCCGCAGCCGGCCGGCCCGAACGGCCATCCGAACGTCTTCAAGTTGGTGGGCGAGGGCTTGCGTTTCTGCTGGAACGACGTCAGCCTGCGCACCAGCTTCCTGTATTTCGCGGCGATCGCCTTCTTCATTGGCGGCCCCATGCAGGTGGCCCTGCCGGTGATCGCCAACCAGATGGACCACGGCGCGGCGGCCTTCGGCTGGCTGATGGGCGCGCATGGCGCCGGTACCCTGGCGGGCATGATTATCTCCGGCGTCAATCCGAACGTGCGCCTCGGCAGCCTGGGCATGACCATTGTGCTCACCGATTGCCTGGTCGGCGCGCTGTTCATGCCGATGGGCCTGATCCACGCCAGTTGGCAGGGCGCGCTCCTGCTGCTGTTGATCGGGATGCTGGGCGGCTTCGTGCAAATCGCCGTGTTCACCTGGACCCAGCGCCGCGTCCCGCCAGCCCTGATGGGCCGCGCCATGAGCCTGTTCATGTTCATCTTCATGGGCATCGCACCCATCTCGGCGGCCATTACCGGCTGGGCCATGCGCGGCATCAGCCTGCCCCAGGTCTTCGCCGCCAGCGGCGCGATGCTGATCGGCGTGGCTTTGCTGGCGCTGGTGTTTTCGCCAATGCGTTCGATTTCGGATACCCGTTCCTTGTCTTGAGTCCCGCCGCGGGCGCGCCTGGGGCGCGCCCGCGCCGGGTGCCACCAAGTCTTTTATGAGAGCTTGCATATGAAAAGAAACTACATTGGTTTTGCGAATTCCTTCCATGATTCGGCCATTGCCATCGTCGACCAGAACGGCGAGGTGCTGTTCGCCGAGGCCACCGAACGTTATTTGCAGTGCAAACGCTCGATCGGCGTCGCGCCCGACCTGTTCAAGCGCGCCGCCGATCTGGTCAAGCAGTATTGCGACCCCGAGGCGGAAATCGTGTTTGCCTTCAGCTGGAGCGATCAAACGCCCGGATTGATGCAGCAGGGACTGGCCGCTACCGCCGGCAGCGCCGAGCAGTACGCGAGCGGCTTCGGCGAGTTGCCCCCTCTGTTGCGGCGCCAACTGGCGGGCCAGAGTTTCTTTTTCGGCTCCCAGCTGGCCATGACGGCGCAGCCCGGCAATTTGCTCGAATACGAGCTGAGCCAGAACGAGGCCTGGGCCGGCCACACCGTGCGGCGGCGCCACTTCGACCATCATTTGACCCACGCCGCGGCGGGCTGCTACAGCAGCGGCTTCGACGGCGCGCTGTGCGCGGTGCTCGACGGCTTCGGCGAACGCGGTTCGTTCGCCTGCTTCCAGTACAGCGGCGGGCGGATCACCGAGATCAAGCAGGAGCGCCATGGCGGTTGGGCCAGTCTCGGCTTGTTTTACGGCATGGTGTGCGAGGCTTGCGGCTTCGGCAATATGTCGGGCGAAGAGTGGAAGGTGATGGGCCTGGCGCCCTACGGCAAGCACAACCCGGAACTGTACGCGCTGTTGCGGGAAATGATCAGCGTCAAAGGCTTGCAGATTGAATTCGCGCCGGCCGCGCGCATGGCGCAGCTGCAGCAGCAACTGTATGCGCTGCGGCGCCAGCCGAAGCAGGCGGTGATCGACTACGCCGACCTGGCCCACGCGGGGCAGAAGGTGTTCAGCGAAGTGCTGTTCGAGTTCCTCACCAATTTGCACGGCACCGGCTTGTCGGACCAACTGGTGCTGGGCGGCGGTTGCGCCCTCAATTCCTCGGCCAACGGCAAGGTGCTGGCGAATACGCCGTTCAAGCGGCTGCACGTGTTCTCGGCGCCTGGCGACGACGGCAACGCGGTCGGCGCGGCCCTGCTGGCGTATTACGAGGACCACCCGCAGGTACGGCCGGGCTCGGCCTTCCTCTCGCCCTACCTCGGCTCCAGCATGGATCCGGAAATCCTCGCCAATGTGGTGCGTTTCGGCGGCATCGGCAAGCTGGTGCAGTGCAACGGCGACGCGCCGCGCCGCGCGGCCCAGCTGCTGGCCGCGGGCAAAATCATCGGCTGGGTGCAGGGGCGCGCCGAGTTCGGTCCGCGCGCGCTGGGCAACCGCTCGATCCTGGCCGATCCGCGCCGCGCCGCGGTCAAGGAAACCATCAATGCGCGCGTCAAGTTCCGCGAGGAATTCCGTCCCTTCGCGCCGTCCATCCTGCATGAACACGGCCCGGCCTATTTCGAGGACTACCAGGAGTCGCCCTACATGGAGCGCACCCTGACGTTTCGCGACAGGGTCGTCGAGCGCGTGCCCGGCGTGGTGCACGAGGACCGCACCGGCCGCCTGCAGAGCGTCAAGCGCGAATGGAATCCGCGCTATCACGCGCTGATCAGCGAGTTCCACCGCTTGACCGATATCCCGCTGGTGCTCAATACCAGTTTCAATGTGATGGGCAAGCCGATCGCGCATTCGGTGGAAGACGCGCTGGCCGTGTTCTACACCAGCGGCCTCGATGCGATGTTCATCGACGACGTGTTGATCGAGAAATGAGGCCGGCGGGCCGCCGGCCCGCCGTCACGCAACCCGGGCTGCCGCCGCGTCGGCGCGCCCGTCACCTGGATAACCGCATGAAAGCGATACTTTTCCCCGGCCAGGGGGCCCAGTTCAAGGGCATGGGCAAGGGCTTGTTCGAGGCTTATCCGCAAGAAACGGCGCTGGCCTCGGAGATCCTCGGCTACCCGGTCGACGCCTTGTGCCTGCACGACAGCGACAACCGCCTGCGCCAGACCGCCTATACGCAGCCGGCGCTGTTCGTCGTCAACGCGCTGGCGTATTACGCGCTCAGGGACGACGCCGCCGCGCCGCTGCGGGTCGACTACGTGGCGGGCCACAGCCTGGGCGAGTACAACGCGCTGCTGGCGGCCGGCGCCTTCGACTTCGCCACCGGCGTCAAGCTGGTCAAAAAGCGCGGCGAACTGATGGGCGGCGCGGCCGGCGGCGGCATGGCCGCCGTGCTGGGCATGCCGGCCTGCAAGGTCACGCAGCTGCTGCGCGAACACCAGATCGACAGCATCGACCTGGCCAACTTCAACACGCCGACGCAATTCGTGATCGCCGGACCCACGGCCGACATCGCGCGCGCCAGCGCATTGTTCGGGCGCGAAGGGGTGCAGTGCCTGCCGCTGAACGTGAGCGCGCCCTTCCATTCGCGCTACATGAAGGACGTGCAGCGCCAGTACGCGCGCCACCTGGGGCAGTTCACCTTCCAGGCGCCGCGTCTGCCGGTCATCGCCAACGCCACCGCGCGGCCCTATCAGAGCGGCGACGTGGCCCAGCTGTTGTGCGACCAGATCGCCAACTCGGTGTTGTGGAGCGACAGCATCCGCTACCTGCGGCGCCAGGGCGTCACCGAGTACCAGGAAATCGGCGCCACCTTCCTCGGCAAGATGGTCAAGGAAATCGTACAGGCGGCGCATTGAATGGCCGTGCCGGGCGGCGTGCGCGGCCCGGCGTGTTTTTCCCACCCCGACAGGACATGACGACATGGAAATGACGACGCAATGGAGCCCCAAGGAACGCTCGCCGATACTGGGCGGCAATCCCTCGCTGAGCCTGTTTCAAAAAATTCTGCTGAGCACCGACGGCTCGGTCACCGAATTACTCGTGCTGTACGCGGGCCGGCCGATCCGCGCGCGCAAAATCGAGCAGGCGCTGCGCCGTGGCGCCGCGCCAGCCGAGCTCGCTTGCGACCCGGACACGCCCTTGCTGCACCGTAAGGTCATGCTGGTCGACGAACGCGCCAGCTATGTGTACGCCGAATCGGCCTTCGTGTTCGAGCGGCTGTCGCCCTCCATCCAGCGCCGGTTGCTGGAAACGGAGGCGCCGATCGGTCTGTTGTGGCGCGAAGAGAAGTGCGAGATGTACCGCGAAATCATCGACACCCGGCTGGAACAGTGTCCCGACGCCGCCGCCCATTTCGGCCTGCCGCCCGGCGCGCCGTTGTTGTCGCGCACGTACCTGCTGCATCAGCAGTCGCGCCCCATGGGCATCATCACCGAAAAATTTCCACTCGACAGTTTTCAATAAGCCGGCAGCGATGCCGCCACCTTTCCCTTTCACCGCGCGATAGCCTGGAGATGTATTTTGGTCGCTCCCACCCGATACTTCATGGATCTGCCCGAACAGTTCGCCGATAAAGACCTTTTTTTCTTCGAGGACGGCAGTCAGCCGCACGCCGTCGGCGGCTTGCGCGGCGCGGACCTGGCCGCGCGCCTGCGGCGGGTCGGCAGCGCGCTGCAGGCCGTCGGCGCGGCGCAGCAACGCGTGCTGCTGGTACTGCCGCAGGGACAGGCCTACATCGAAGCCCTGCTGGGCTGCCTGCACGCCAATCTGGCGGCGGTCCCGCTGCCGCACCATGCCGATCCCGCCAGGCTCGCCGCCGCCATCGTCCGCATCGGCGGCAATGCCGGAGCGATCTGCGTGCTGACCGACGCCGCCACCAAGGAACTGCTCGGCGACGCGTTGGCGCTCCCCGTGCTCGACCTCGCGCACCTGGCCGCGCAGGACGGCGCGCCGGCGCCGCCGCGCCAGCGCGCCGAGGACGACGCCGCCGTGCTCCTGTACACCTCGGGCTCGACCGGGGAGCCGAAAGGCATCGTGCTGAGCCACCGCAACCTGTGGGCGCAAGCCTCGGCCGGCGCCGCGCAATGGCGCCTGGGCGCCGACAGCCGGGTGCTGTCCTGGATGCCGCTGCAGCATAACTTCGGCCTGCACCTGGGCATCCTGGCGCCGCTGTCGCAAGGCGCCAGCAGTGTGCTGATGGCGCCGGCGCGGTTCGTCGAGTCGCCGGCCGCCTGGTTCAGGGCCATCGACCAGTACCGCGCCACCCATACCGGCGCGCCCAATTTCGCCCTCGACGTCTGCCACGCCAGGATACGCGCCGAGGAAGTGGAGGGCGTCCTGCTCGACTCGCTGCAAGCGCTCGTTTGCGGCGGCGAGCCGGTCAGGAAAGACACCTGCGACCGCTTTGCCGAGCGCTTCGGCGCGCTGGGCTTCGACGCCGCCGTCCTGTGCCCCCATTACGGCATGTCCGAGGCCGGCGCCGTGAGCACGCGCGGCGCCGGACGCGCCGGTGCGCGCTTCCTGGCGCTCGACCTGGCCGCCGTGCAGCGGCGCGAGGTCCGCCCGGCCGCCGACGGCGGCGCCGTGCGCTTCGCCGCCAGTTGCGGCGAGCCGGGCGCAACCGGCGCCCAGGTCTGCATCGTCGATCCCGACACGCTGACGCCCTGCGCGGGCGGACGCATCGGCGAGGTCTGGATTCGTTCGGCCGGCGTCGCCACCGGCTACCTGCGGCGCGACGCCGACACCGCGCAGACCTTCGGCGTCGTCCCGGCGGGCGGCGGGCAGGGCTTTTTGCGCTCGGGCGACCTGGGCTTTGTCGAGGGGCGCCAGTTGTACGTGGTGGGCCGCATCAAGGAACTGATGATCATGCGCGGCAAGAACCACTATCCGGCCGACATCGAGGCCAGCGCCAGCGCAGCCGTGCCGGAATTGGCGCTGCCGGTGGCCGCCTTTTCGGTCGAGGTCGACGAGCAGGAAAGACTGGTGATCGTGCAGGAGGTGGGCGAAGCGCTTGGCGTCGCCGAATTCGAGGCGCTGTGCCGGCGCATCGTCGCGGCGCTCTCGGAAGCGCACGGCGTCGAGGTCCACGAGGTATGCCTGGTGGCGGTCGGCGAGATCGCCGCCACCGCCAGCGGCAAACTGCAGCGCGGCCAGTGCCGCCAGGCCTATTTGGAGCAGGCGCTGCGTGTGCGGCACCGCCATTGCGCGCGCCGGCGCGCGCAGCCGGCCCCGGCCGCCGAGGCGGCGGCGCCGCGCAGCGCGCCGGCCGATGTGCCGGCGGCGTTGCGCGATCAAGTTTTGCTGGCCTGCCTGGACATCGATGGCGACAAGCTCGACCAGGTCGGCGCGCTGGCCGAACTGGGCCTCAATTCGATCGAGTATATCCAGATCGCGCGGCAGATCGAAATCGTCTTCGGCATACGTTTCGAACCCACGTTGCTGTTCAAGTACCGTCGCTTCGACGAATTGGCGCGTTACCTGCAGGCGCGCCTGGCGGGCGGCGCCGCGCCGGCCGACGCCGACGCCGCGCCGGCCGGGCGCACGCGCCGCGCCGCCGGGCCTTCCGAGGTGGCCGTCATCGGCATGAGTTGCCATTTCCCGGGCGGGGCCAGCGACCCGCAGCGCTTTTGGGACAATCTGCTGCAGGGCAGGGACGGCATCGCGCCGCTGCCGGCCGAACGCGCGGCCTGGTTCGCCCAGGCCGACGGCGCCGCCGACTGGCACGCCTCGGGCGCCTTCCCGCAATGGGGCGGCTTCATCGACGGCGTCGACACCTTCGACGCCGACTTCTTCGGCATCGCCCCGCTGGAGGCGGAATGCCTCGACCCGCAGCAGCGCAAGCTGCTGGAACTGAGCTGGAGCGTGTTCGAGCATGCCGGCTACAATCCGCGCCACTTCAAGGGCCGCGACGTCGGCCTGTTCGTCGGCGCCCACAGCGTCGACTACCTCGACCTGGCCAGCAACCGCGCCGCCTTGCGCGACCTGTACGGCGCCTATCTCGATTCCGGCATGCATATGAGCCTGATCGCCAACCGGGTCTCGCGCTGGTTCGACTTCAACGGTCCCAGCCAGGTGGTCAATACCGCCTGTTCCAGTTCGCTGGTCGCGCTGCACCATGCCGTCGAGAGCCTGGAGCGGGGCGATTGTAGCGTGGCGGTGGCGGCCGGCATCAACCTGATCCTGTCGCCGCGCATTTACTGCGCCAGCCACAGCGCCGGCATGCTGGCGCCCGACGGCCGCTGCAAATCCTTCGACGCGCGGGCCAACGGCTTCGTGCGCGCCGAAGGCTATGGCGCGGTCCTGCTCAAGCCGTACCAGGATGCGCTGCGCGACGGCGACCGGATTTATGGCGTCGTCCGCGCGGCCTGCGTCAACCACGACGGCCAGTCCAATTCGCTGCGCGCCCCCAACCTGAACGCGCAGAGGCGCCTGATCCGCGACGCCTGGCGCCAGGCCGGCGTGGCGCCGCGCAGCGTTGGCTACATCGAGGCGCACGGCACCGGCACGCCGTTGGGCGACCCGATCGAGGTGCAGGCGCTGCGGGAGGCTTTCCAGCAGCTCGAAGCGGACCCCGGCGCCCCTGCCGCGGCCGCTTCCTGCGTGATCGGCACGGCCAAAACGAATATCGGCCATTGCGAATCGGCGGCCGGCATGGCCGGCATGATCAAGGTGCTGCTGGCGATGCAGCACGGGGTCCTGCCGGGCATGCTGCATTTCACCGAACGCAATCCATTCATCGACCTGGACGGCAGTCCCTTCCGCCTGGGCGGGCAGACGCAGCCGTGGATCCCGGTGACGCTCGACGGTGTCGCCCTGCCGCGCCTGGCCGGCGTCAGTTCCTTCGGTTTTGGCGGCGTCAATGCGCATGTGGTGCTGGAAGAGCATCTGCCGCCGGCGCCCGCGGCGCAGCAGGGCGCGCAGGGCCCGTTCGCGGTGCCGCTGTCGGCGCGCGACGACGACGCGCTGCGGCGCCAGGCGCGGCAATTGCTGGAGGCGCTGGACGGCGGGCGGGAAGGCGGCGCCGGCCTGGCCGACATCGCCTATACCCTGCAGGTGGGGCGCGCGGCGATGGCCCGGCGACTAGCGGTGCTGGCCGTCTCCATCGACGGCTTGCGCGCGCAGCTGCGCGGCTGGCTGGCCGGCGCCGCGGTGGCGGGCGTGTATGCGCAGGGAGCGGCGCCGCCGCCCGACGCCGCGGCGCAGCGCCTGATGGCCGCCTGGCTCGACGGCGCCGACGTCGACTGGGCCAGCCTGCATGGCACGCCGGCGCCGCGCCGCGTCGCCTTGCCGACCTACCCGTTCGCGCCCGACCGCTACTGGATCGAAGCGGCGCGGCCGCCGGCGGCGGCGCCGGCCGATGGCGCGGCGTGGCTGCATCCGCTGTTACAGCGCAATACCTCGGACCTGGGCCAGCAGCGCTTCAGTTCCGTTTTCAGCGGCGACGAATTTTTCCTGGCCGACCATGTGGTGGGCGGCAAGCGCGTCCTGCCGGGCGTGGCGCAGCTGGAAATGGCCTGCGCGGCGGCCTTGCTGGCGTCGGGCGCCGACGCCGCCGACGGCGTGCGCCTGGCCGACGTCGCCTGGCTGCGCCCGGTGGTGGTGGGCGATACGCCGCTGGAAGTGCAGGTCCTGCTGGCGCGGCGCGGCGACGGCGCCATCGATTTCCGCATCTGCAGCCTCGACCCGCAGGGGCGGGAAGTGCTGCACAGCCAGGGCGCGGCGCGGCTCGGCCAGTGCGCCGTGCCGGCGCCGCTCGACCTGGACGACTGGCGCCGGCGATGCGGCGCGGCGCAGTGGTCGGCCGAACAGTGCTACGCGGCGTACGCCGGCATGGGCATCGAGTACGGTCCGGCCTTGCGCGCCGTGCGCGCTATCGACTGCGGCGACGGACAGGCGCTGGCCGGGCTCGAACTGCCGGCGTGCGTCGGCGGATCGGGCCGCTACCGCCTGCATCCAAGCCTGCTCGACGCGGCGCTGCACGCCTCGCTGGGCCTGATGCGGGGCGTGCCGGCCGGTTCCGCTCCCGCGCTGCCGTTTGCGCTGGACAGCCTGGAAATCGTCGCGCCCTGCGATGCGCTGATGTGGTCGGCGTTGCGCCACGCCGGCGGCGCCGGGGCGGGCAAGTTCGACGTCGATCTCTGCGATGCGCAGGGGCGGGTGGCGGTGCGCTTGCGCGGCCTGGCCATGCGCGCCGCCAGCGCGGCGGCGCCCGCCGCCGTCCACGACGGCAGGCAGGCGCTGTATCCGGTGTGGGACGCGGTTGGCGCCAGCGCCACGCTGCCGTCGGCGCCGCAGCGCGTGCTGCTGGTCAATGCCGAGCCGGGCGAGCTGGAGACGCTGCGCCTGCGCCACCGGCACGCGCAGGCCTGGACCGCGGCGGCCGGCGCCGGCGCGCTCTCGCCGCAACTGGCGCAACTGGCACAGCTGGGCGAGTTTGAGCATATCGTCTGGCGCGTCCCGGCGCAGCGGCCATGCGGACCGCACGACGAGGAGTTGATCGCCGCGCAGCAGGAGGGCGTGGTGGGCGGCTTCCACCTGATCAAGGCCTTGCTGGAACTGGGTTATGGCGCGCGCGCGCTGGAATGGACGGTGCTGACGACCCAGACGCAGGCGCTGCACGCGGGCGAGGAACTGCGTCCGGCGCACGCCAGCGTGCATGGCCTGGTGGGCTCGATGGCCAAGGAATATCCGAACTGGGCGGTGCGCCTGGTCGACCTGCCGGCCGACGGCGCGCCCGCGCTGGCGCAGATGATGGATTGGCCCTGCGACCCGGACGGCGACGCGCTGGTCTGGCGCGGCGGCCTGTGCTACCGGCAGCGCCTGCTGCCGGGCGACATGCCGGCGGCCGGGCCAAGCCGTTATCGCCAGGGTGGCGTATACGTGGTGATTGGCGGCGCCGGCGGCATCGGCGCGGCATGGAGCGAGCACATGATACGCACCCATGCGGCGGCCATCGTTTGGATCGGCCGGCGCCCGCTCGACGCGCAGATACAGGGGAAAATCGAGGCGCTGGCGGCGTTCGGCCCGGCGCCCGAGTATATCGCCGCCGACGCCGCCGATGCCGACGCGCTGGAAGGCGCCTACCAGCGGATCCGCCAGCGCCACGGGCGCGTGCATGGCGTGGTCAACGCGGCCATTGTCCTGGCCGACAAGAGCCTGGGCAATATGGACGAGGCGCGCTTTCGCGCCGGGCTGGCCGCCAAGGTCGACGTCAGCGTGCGGCTGGCGCAGGTCTTCGGACGGGAGGAACTCGATTTCATGCTGTTTTTCTCGTCCCTGCAAAGCTTCTCCAAGGCGGCCGGGCAGAGCAACTACGCGGCCGGCTGCACCTTCAAGGACGCCTTCGGGCTGCAGCTGGGACGCAGCCAAGCCTACCCGGTCAGGGTGATCAACTGGGGCTACTGGGGCAGCGTCGGCGTCGTCGCGGCGCCGGCCTACCGCGAGCGGATGGCGCAGATGGGCTTTGCGTCGATCGAAGCGCAGGACGGCATGCTGGCCCTCGACGCCCTGTTGCAGGGATCGCCGCCGCAGATGGCCTTCGTCAAGACCGCCGCGGCGGCGCCCGCGCCCGCCGAGATGGTTAGCGTGTATCCGCCGGCGAGCGCGCTGGCCGCCGGCGCCGAACCGGCCCTGCTCGACCAGGTGCACGCGATGCTGGCCAGGCTCACGGCCGAATTGCGCGAGCGGGCGGAATTCTCCGGCGTGAACGACGAGGCCGGCCTTGCTCCCGCCTTGCTCGACGCCCTCAGCGCGCGCCTGCTGCAAGACTACGCCCTGGACCTCGATCCGGCCGTGATGGCGCGCCTGCTGGCGCCGGACGATGCCGTCAGCCATTCCCACCCCACCTAGCGGATAAGTGAAAAATGTTGCCTGAAAATAATAAATTACTGCGCATGGCGCGGTATCTGGTTGAGCAGCACAAGGACGTTTTCGAGGGCGCGGCCACGCGCGCGCCGCGGCGTGCGCCCTTGATGGACGATTACGAGGCGGCGCTCGCGGAGCTGCTATGGAGCGAACTGGGCGCGATGGGACTGGCGTGGCTGGAACAGGCCAGCGTCGCCCAGGCGCGCCAGTTGCTGGGCATCAGTCCGCTCTACGAGCGCTGGCTGGAACAAAGCCTGCGCATGCTGGCCGCGCTGGGCTACCTGCACAGCGGCGCCGACGGCTATAGCGCGCGCGACGCCAAGCCGCGCGCGCCGGCCGAGGCCTGGCGCGCGTGGTCGCGCGACAGCGCCGCCTGGCTCGATTGCGCCGACCTGCGGGCCAGGGTGGCGCTGAGCGAGGCGACCTTGCGCGCGCTGCCGGCGATTTTGCGCGGCGGCGTGCCGGCCACCGAGGTCATGTTCCCCAATTCGTCGCTCGCCCTGGTCGAGGGCATTTACAAGGGCAACGCGGTGGCCGACTATTTCAACGCCGCGCTGGCCGACACCCTGGTCGGCATCGTCGAGCGGCGCCAGGGCCAGGGCGGCGAAGGCGGCATCCGCATCCTGGAAATCGGCGCCGGTACCGGCGGTACCAGCGCGCAGCTGTTCGCGCGCCTGCGCCCGTATCGGGACCAGGTGGCCGAGTACTGCTATACGGATGTGTCGAAGGCCTTCCTGTTCCACGCCGAAAAGGAGTACGGCGCGGCCCACCCTTACCTGACCTACCAGATCTTCGACGCCGGCTTGCCGCTCGCCGGACAGGGCATCGCGGCGGGCGCCTACGACGTGGTGGTGGCGACCAACGTGCTGCACGCCACCAGCAATATCCGCACCAGCCTGCGCAACGCCAAGGCGGCGCTGCGCAGCGGCGGGGTGTTGTTGTTAAACGAGATCAACGGCGCCGATTTGTTCACCCACTTGACGTTCGGCCTGCTCGAAGGCTGGTGGTTGTACGAGGACGCCGCCTTGCGCGTGCCGGGATGCCCGGCCCTGTCGGCGCAAAGTTGGCAAACGGTGCTGGAGCAGGAAGGCTTTCGCGATGTCGCCTTCCCGGCGCGGCGCGGCCACGGCCTGGGCCAGCAGGTGATTGCCGCCGCCAGCGACGGCGTGGTGCGGCAGGTGCGGGCCCAGGTGGGCGCCAGCGCCGCGCCGGCACCGGCGCCGGCCGCCTGCGCCGCGCCGGCCGCCGCCGGCGCCCCGTTGGCGGCCGGCGCCGACGCGCGCCTCGCGGCAGGCGCCGTGGCGCGCTTCAAGAAACTGATCAGCGATACCTTGCGCGTGCCGCTGCACAAGATCGACGCCGGCGCGCAACTGGCGCAGTACGGCATCGATTCGATTCTCATCGTGCAACTGACCAACGCCCTGCGCCAGGTCTTCGCCGATGTCGGCAGCACGCTGTTTTTCGAATGCCTGACCATCGATGCGCTGGTCGCCCATTTTATCGAACACCAGCCGGTGGCCTTGGCGACATGGCTGGGATTGGACCAGGCGGCCGTGCCGGCGCGCGCCGAGACGCCGCGCGCGCCGCCGCCGCCGCCCGGCGCCGCCGCGCCGGCGCCCGCGCCGGTTGCGCTCCCGGCCGGGACGCAGGAGGTCGCCATCGTTGGCCTGGCCGGCCGTTATGCCGGCGCGGAAAACGTCGAGCAATTCTGGGCGCACCTGAAGGCGGGGACCAACTGCATCACCGAGGTGCCCGCCGCGCGCTGGGACTCGGCCCTGTACTTTGACGCCGACAAGGGAAAGTCCGGCAAAACCTATAGCAAATGGGGCGGCTTCATCGACAGCGCCGATTGTTTCGACCCGCTGTTCTTCAATATTTCCCCGTACGAGGCGGAAAAAATGAGTCCGCAGGAGCGGCTGTTCCTGGAAGAAGCCTACCGCAGCATCGAGGACGCCGGCTATACGCCGGCCAGCCTGGCCGAGGATGGCGCCGTGGGCGTCTTTGTCGGCGTGATGAACGAAAACTACGTGGGCGGCGCGCGCTATTGGTCGGTCGCCAACCGGGTCTCCTACCTGCTCGACTTCCACGGCCCCAGCATCGCGGTCGACACCGCTTGCTCGTCGTCGCTGACGGCGCTGCACCTGGCGCTGGAGAGTCTGCGCAGCGGTAGTTGCGCCTGCGCGATCGCCGGCGGCGTCAACCTGATACTCGATCCCGGCCATTACGTCGGCCTGTCCGCGATGGCGATGCTGTCGTCCGGCGACGCCTGCAAATCGTTCGGCGCCGACGCCGACGGCTTCGTCGACGGCGAAGGCGTGGGCGCGGTGGTGCTCAAGCCTTTGCAGGCGGCGATCGCCGCCGGCGACCAGATCTACGGCGTCATCAAGGGTAGCATGCTCAACGCCGGCGGCAAGACCAATGGCTACACGGTGCCCAATCCGCTGGCGCAGACCCAGCTTATCGGCGACGCGTTGCGGCGCGCCGGCGTGCATGCGCGCAGCGTCAGCTATATCGAGGCGCACGGCACCGGCACCGCGCTGGGCGATCCGATCGAGATCCGCGGGCTGGCGCAGGCGTTTGGACGGGATACGCAGGAGCGCCAGTTTTGCGCGATCGGCTCGGCCAAGTCGAACATCGGCCATTGCGAAAGCGCGGCCGGCATCGCCGGCCTGACCAAGGTGCTGCTGCAAATGCGCCATGGCCAGCTGGCGCCGTCGCTGCATGCGCGCGCGCTCAATCCGAATATCGATTTTTCGGCGACGCCGTTCGTGGTGCAGCAGGAGCTGGCCGACTGGACGCGTCCGAGCGTGAGCATCGACGGCGTGCTGCGCGAGTATCCGCGCATCGCCGGCGTTTCCTCGTTCGGCGCCGGCGGCGCCAACGCCCACGTGGTGCTGCAGGAGTATGTGGCGGCGGCGCGGCCGGCGATG
>NZ_KB467824.1:776035-779787 GCF_000344615.1 Janthinobacterium sp. CG3
CATGTCGAGGTCAACGGTTCGGGCTCGGAAGTGACGGACCTGCTGGAGCTGAAGGCGATCGAGGCGATCTACCGCGCCGGGGACGGCGCGCCGTGCAGCCTCGGTTCGATCAAGCCGAACATCGGCCATCCGCTGTGCGCGGAAGGCATCGCCAGCTTCATCAAGGTGGTGCTGATGCTGCATCACGGGCTGGACGTGCCGTTCCTGTCGGGCCAGCAGCCGATGCGCCATTACGACATGCAGGCGTCGCCGTTCCATTTCAACCGCGGCGCCAGCGCCTGGCGCGGCGCCGGCGTGCGCAGCGCGGCCATCAACAGCTTTGCCGACGGCGGCACCAATGTGCACGCGATCCTGGAGGCTTGGCCGGCGCCCGCCGCGGCCGAAGAGGGCGCGCCGGGCCGGCGCCCGCTGGCCCCGCCGGCGCTGAACTACATCGATGTGCGCCATACCGATGGCGGCGGCGACGCCGGCCTGTGGCAAGGCGAGGACATGACGGAGGTCGAGGCGGAGCATGCCGGGGCCGCCGACGCGGAGAGTTTTTGGGGTTTGTGATCGACTGAGGGCGTTCTCTACGTCTATCCAGGCGCAACGGTACACAAGATAAAGAGGTCAGATGTGAAAACGACGTTCTCCATAGGTAGTAAACATCCTGTGATTCAAGGTCATCTGGTGCATGGCCAGCATTTGCTGCCGGGACTGGCCTATATCGATATGCTGTATCAGCTGTTTCGCAAGCATGGTCACGATTACCAGCAGCTGGAATTGCGCAATATGACCATTTACGCGCCCTTGCTGGTCGAACCGGACAGCGTGGTCCGGCTGACCATCGATTGCGCCGAGTCGGCGCCCGGCTGCTGGGATATCGCGATTGGCGGCAGCGGCGCCGGGGGCGCGGCCACGCGCTATGCAAAGGCGGAAATGCACCGCGTCGCCGCGGCGTCGTTCGAGGACAGCCTCGATCTTCAGGCGGCCAGGAGCGAAGCGGCGCGCACGCTGGATTTGGAGGACGCTTATGCGCTCTGCCGCAGCCGCGATTTGCGGCATACGCCGTTCATGCGGGCCGTCGGCAGCGTGCATGAATTACCGCAAGCGATATTGGTCGAAGCGGCGCTGGGAGCGCAGGCCCTGGAGCAGGCTGCCGGCTCCATGTTTCATCCGGTCCTGATCGACGGCAGCGCCATCGGCGTCGCTGGTATGCAGCCGCCGTCGCCGGACCTGCACGTGCCCTTGTTTTACGAATCGTTCCGCGCCAGCGCCCTGCTCGATGGGCGCTGCGTCACGCGCGTCCTGAACACATCGATACGCCAGAGCGGCGAGCTATTTTATGCAACCCTGGAGTTTTTCGACGCGTCCGGACGCAAGGTGGCCGAGTTGCGCAATTGCGCCAACAAGCTGATACGCAACCCCGGCCTGATCGACCCGCGGCGCGAGCAAGCCGCAATGCCAGCGCCGGCGCCGGTGCGGGCGGCCGGCGGAGCCGACCGCGCGGCCAGCGCGATCGAAGCACTGCTGCGGCGCCTGATCGCGGCAAGGCTGGCGCTGCCGGCGCAGGCGATTCCGCTCAGCGCCGGATACTACGAAATGGGACTGGCTTCAGCCGATCTGCTCGAGGTGGTCGGTGGCCTCAACGCTATGGGCAAGCTCAGCCTGGCGCCGACCCTGCTGTTCGAATACCCGAACGTCGCCGAACTGGCCGCCTATCTGGCGGCGCACCATGCCGACAGCCTGCTGGCCGCCGAGGCGCCGCACGCCCTGCCGGAGGCGCAGCCGGCCGCCGTGCTTGCCGCCGCCGCCGCCGCGGGGCCGGCCTTGCCGAACGTCGTGACGGCGCCGCCCGCCGTACCCGCCGTACCCGCCGCAGCCCGCGTCGCCGCACAGCAGGAAGACATCGCCATTATCGGCCTGGCCGGGCGTTATCCTCGCGCCGCCAACGTGCAGCAGTTCTGGGACAACCTGAAAAACGGCAAGGACTGCATCAGCGAGATTCCGCCGCAGCGCTGGGATCACGGCCTGTATTTCGACCCCGACCGCAACCGGGAAGACAAGACCTACAGCAAATGGGGCGGCTTTATCGACGGCGTCGACGAATTCGACCCGATGTTTTTCAATATTCCGCCGCGCCACGCCGCGGCCACCGATCCGCAGGAACGCCTGTTCCTGCAGTGCGCCTATGCGACCCTGGAAGACGCCGGCTACACGCGCGACGCGCTGGCCAGGCAGGCGGACGGCAACGTCGGCGTCTTCGTCGGCGTGATGTACGAGGAATACCATTTATATGGCGCGCAGGAGCAGGCCCACGGACGCAACCTCACCGTCGGCGGCAATCTGGCCTCGGTGGCCAACCGGGTCTCGTACTTCTGCAACTTCAACGGTCCCAGCATGGTCGTCAACACCATGTGCTCGTCGTCGTTGACGGCGCTGCAACTGGCGTGCCAGAGCCTGCAGACGGGAGGGTGCCAACTGGCCCTGGCCGGCGGCGTGAATTTGTCGCTGCACCCGAATAAATACCTGATGCTGGGACAGGGCAAGTTCGTCTCGAGCAAAGGCCAGTGCGAAAGCTTCGGCGAGGGCGGCGACGGCTACGTGCCGTCCGAGGGCGTGGGCGCGGTGCTGCTCAAACCACTGTCGAAGGCGATCGCCGACGGCGACCACATCTATGGCGTCATCAAGGCCGTCACGCTCAATCACGGCGGCAAGGCCAACGGTTACACGGTGCCCAACCCGGGCGCGCAGAGCAAGCTGCTGACGCGCGCGCTGCGCGAGGCGGGCATCGACGCGCGCGACATCAGCTACATCGAGGCGCACGGCACCGGCACCTCGCTGGGCGACCCGATCGAGATCGCCGGCTTGAGCCGCGCCTTCCGCGCGCATACGCAGGACCGGCAATTTTGCGCCATTGGCTCGGCCAAGTCGAATATCGGCCATTGCGAGAGCGCCGCCGGCATCGCCGGCCTGACCAAGGTGCTACTACAGATGCGCCATGGCCAGTTGGCGCCGTCGCTGCATTCGGCCGTGCTCAATCCGCATATCGACTTCGCCGCCAGCCCGTTCGTGGTGCAGCAGGAGCTGGCCGAGTGGAAGCGCCCCGAATGCCTGCGCGACGGCGTGGCGGCCGAGGGAGTGCGCATCGCGGCCGTCTCGTCGTTCGGCGCCGGCGGCTCGAACGCCTGTGTGCTGGTTGCCGAATATGCGGCGCCGCCGCGCGCCGCCATCGCGGTGACGCGCGAGCGCCCGGCCTTGATTGTGCTGTCGGCCAAAAACGCAGACGGCTTGCGGGCGCAGGCGCTGCAACTGGTCGAGGCGCTGGACCAGCAGGGCTTGACCGACGCCGACCTGGCCGACATCGCCTACACCCTGCAGGTGGGACGGGAGGCGATGGAAGAGCGCCTGGCGCTCATTGCGCTGTCGGTCGAACAACTGCGGCACAGCCTGCAGGCGTGGCTGGCGGACGACGAGGACGGCGGTGAACGGTATACCGGCCAGGTCAAGCGCGGCAGCGACGCGCTGGACGTGTTCGGCAGCGACGAGGATATGGCGCACGCGGTCAACGGCGCGATCCAGGTCTGGCTGGCCAAAGGTAAGCATGGCAGCCTGCTCGATCTGTGGGTGAGGGGACTGGCGGTGGACTGGTCGCTGTTGCATGCCGACGGGGCGGACGCCGCGCCGCGCCGCATCAGCCTGCCGACCTATCCATTCGCGAAAGAGCGCTACTGGGTGCCGGCGGCGCCGGCCGCCGGCGTGGATGCGCTTGC
>NZ_KB467824.1:779887-784444 GCF_000344615.1 Janthinobacterium sp. CG3
TCCGTTTGCGCGCGAGCGTTACTGGATCGCGCCTTGCGCGCCGGTTGCGCCCGTGGCCGCGGCGCCGGGGCTGGACGCGGGATGGTTGCACCCGCTATTGCAGCGCAACACGTCGGATGTGACGGGGCCGCGCTTTAGCAGCCGTTTCAGCGGCGAGGAATTCTTCCTGGCCGACCATGTGATCCAGGGCCGGCGCGTGATGCCGGCGGTGGCCTACCTGGAAATGGCGCGCGCCGGGCTGGCGCAGGCGGGCGGGGCCGAGCATGCCTGGCAATTGCGCGATGTCAGCTGGTCGCGCCCGCTGGCGCTGCGCGAGGGGACGTCGGCCGAGCTGCACCTGGCCTTGTTCCCGGAAGCGGACGGCACGATAGGCATCGAAATCTACAGCGAGGCCGACGGCGAGACGGTGCTGCACAGCGCGGCCACGGGCGTGCCCGGCGCGCCGGCGGCGGCGCAGTATTGCGATCTGGCCGGTGCGCGCGCGGCGTGCGGCGTGGCCGAACTGTCGGCGGCGCAGTGCTACGCGATGCTCGGCGAGCTGGGCCTTGAATACGGCGCGGCCCAGCGGGCGCTGGCCGCGGTGTACGTGGGCGAGGGGCAGGTACTGGCGCGGCTGGAACTGCCGGCGGCGCAGGCGGCGCAGGCGCATCGCTACCTGCTGCATCCGAGCCTGCTGGACGCGGCGCTGCAGGCGCCGATCGGGCTGTCGCTGGGCGTTGCCGACGCCAAGGCGCCGCTTCCGTTCGGCCTGGAGCGCATCGATATCCTGGGCGAATGCAGTACCAGCATGTGGGCGCTGGTGCGCACCAGCGCTGGCGCGCAGCCGGGCGAGCGCGTGCGCAGGCTCGATATCGACCTGTGCGACCCGGACGGCAAGCTGTGCGTGCGCCTGGTCGGCTTCGCTTCGCGCGGGCTTTCCGCCGACTTCGGCGCGGCCCATGCCGAGGACCATACCGTGCTGCTGGAACCGGAATGGCAGCCCAGCGAAGTGGCGCCGGACGCCGAGCAACCCGTGTATGTCCAGCACGTGGTGATGATCTGCGATATGGCCGGTATCGCCGGCCAGGAGGTGGTCGGACCGACCGGCGCGCGCTGTATCCAGATCGCTTCGCATCACAACGGAATGGTGGACGACTTCCAGCGCTACGCCGTGGCCGCCTTCGAGGAAATCAAGTGGATATTGCAGTCCCGGCCGGTCGGCAAGGTGTTGTTCCAGATCGTCGTTCCCGCGCTGAGCGGGCACCAGCTGATGGCGGGGCTGAGCGGCCTGCTGAAAACGGCGCACCTGGAAAACCCCCACCTGATAGGCCAGTTGATCGCGCTGGACAACGCGCAGCAGGGCGATGGCCTGCGCGAGAAGCTGCTGGCAAACCGCCGCATGCCGCAAGACCGGCATATCCGCTACGAGGATGACGGCCGCTGGGTAGCCGGCTGGAAGGAGGTGACGGCCGGCGCGCGCGCCATGCACAAGCCGTGGAAGGCCGGCGGCGTCTACCTGATCACCGGCGGCGCGGGCGGGCTGGGGCTGATCTTCGCGCGGGAGATCGCGCAACAGGCGGCGGCGTCCACGCTGGTGCTGACCGGGCGCTCGGCGCCCGGCGAAGCCAGCCAGCGCCAGGTGCGGGCGCTCGAGGCGCTGGGCGCGCGCGCGCAATACGTTCAAACCGACGTCGCCGACAAGGCGGCGGTGTCGGCACTGGTCGATGGTATCGTGCGCGATTACGGCACGCTCGACGGCATCATCCATAGCGCCGGGATCATGCGCGACAATTTCATCCTGAAGAAAACGACGCGCGAGTTGCAGGCGGTGCTGGCGCCGAAAACCCTGGGGCTGCTGCATCTGGATGAGGCCAGCAAGAAGCTGAAACTCGATTTCCTGATCTGCTTTTCCTCGCTGGCGGGCGCCTATGGCAACGCGGGTCAAGCCGATTACGCCACCGCCAACGCCTTTATGGACGCCTATGCCGTCTACCGCAACAGCCTGGTCGCCTTGGAGCAGCGCCACGGTCGGACGGTTTCGATCAACTGGCCGCTGTGGCAGGACGGCGGCATGCGCATGGACCAGCAGGCCGAGCAACTGCTGGCGCAAGGCTCGGGCATGCTGGCCATGGCCAGCGCCGACGGCGTGGCCGCGTTATACCGCGTGCTGGCCACCGGTCAGGACCATATGGTGGTGATGCAGGGCCACGCCGCACAGATGCGCCACAGCTGGCAGGCGCCCGCCGCCCCCGTCGCCGCGGCGTTTGCCGCCGCGGCCGTGGTGGCGGCGCCGATGGCGTCGGCCGATCTGCTGGCCGGCCGGGCGGCGCAGTATTTTACGAAACTGCTCTCGGGCGTCATCAAACTGTCGGCCGAGCGCATCGATGTCGCCGCGCCGCTGGACAAGTACGGTATCGATTCGATCATGGCGATGGGTCTGGTGAGCCAGCTTGAAAAGGTCTTCGGCGCCCTGTCGAAGACGCTGGTATTCGAACACCACACGACCCAAAACCTGATCGATTACTTCATCCAGGCCTATCCGCAGCGGCTGCAGGAGGTGTTGGGTTTGAATGCGCCGGCGCCGGTGCCGCCGTCCGCCGCGCCGCCTGCCGCGACCGCGACCGCTACCGCGCCGGAGCCTGCGCCGGCGGCCACGCCGCGGCGTGGCCGCTATGCGGGCGCCGCCCCGGCGGCACGCCGCGATAGCGTGCAGGAGGCGGGCAAGGACGTTGGCAAGGATATCGCCATCGTCGGTTTGGCCGGACGCTACCCGCAGGCCGACAATGTACAGGCGTTCTGGGACAACCTCAAAAACGGCAAGGACAGCATCACCGAAATCCCCCCGGAGCGCTGGGACCACGGTCTGTACTTCGATCCAGACCGCGACAAGCCCGGCATGACTTACAGCAAATGGGGCGGCTTCATCGACGGCGTCGACGAATTCGACCCGATGTTTTTCAATATGCCGCCGCTTCATGCGGAATTCACCGATCCGCAGGAGCGCCTGTTCCTGCAGTGCGCCTATGCGACGCTGGAAGACGCCGGCTATACCCGCGAGACGCTGGCCAGGCAGGCGCAAGGCAACGTGGGCGTTTTCGTCGGCGTGATGTATGAGGAATACCAGTTGTTCGGCGCGGAGGCGCATGCGCGCGGCCGCCATGTCGCGGTGTCGTCGAATCCGTCGTCGGTGGCCAACCGGGTGTCGTACTTCTGTAACTTCAACGGTCCCAGCATGGCGATCAACACCATGTGCTCGTCGTCGCTGACGGCGATCCACCTGGCGTGCCAGAGCTTGCAGGAGGGTGATTGCGAGCTGGCCCTGGCCGGCGGCGTGAACGTGTCGGTGCATCCGAATAAATACCTGATGCTGGGCCAGGGCAAATTCGTCTCCAGCAGCGGCCAGTGCGAAAGCTTTGGCCAGGGCGGCGACGGCTACGTGCCGGCCGAAGGCGTCGGCGCGGTGCTGCTCAAGCCCCTCGCGAAGGCGATCGCCGACGGCGACCACATTTATGGCGTCATCAAGGGATCGGCGCTCAACCACGGCGGCAAGACCAACGGCTACACGGTGCCCAATCCGGGCGCGCAGAGCAAAGTGGTGGCGCGGGCCTTGCGTCGCGCCGGCGTCGACGCGCGCGACATCAGCTACCTCGAGGCGCACGGCACCGGCACCTCGCTGGGCGATCCGATCGAGATCGCCGGCTTGAGCCGCGCCTTCCGCGAGCAGACGCAGGACCGGCAATTTTGCGCCATCGGTTCGGTCAAGTCGAATATCGGCCATTGCGAGAGCGCCGCCGGCATCGCGGCGCTGACCAAGGTGTTGATGCAAATGCGGCACGGCCAGTTGGCGCCGTCGCTGCACTCGGCCGTGCTCAATCCGCATATCGACTTCGCCGCCAGCCCGTTCGTGGTGCAGCAGGAACTGGCCGAGTGGAAGCGGCCCGTCAGCATGCGCGACGGCGTGCGGCGCGAAGGCGCGCGCATCGCGGGGATCTCCTCGTTCGGCGCGGGCGGCTCGAACGCCCACCTGGTGATCCAGGAGCATGTCGCGACCGCGGCCGGTGGCGCCGCGCGCGGTGGGCCGGCCTTGGTGGTGCTGTCGGCGCGCACCGTCCAGGCTTTGCAGGCGCAGGCCCGGCAACTTGCCGATGTGCTGGACCGGCACGGCTGGACCGACGCCGACCTGGCCGATATCGCCTACACCCTGCAGACCGGGCGCGAGGCGATGGAAGAGCGGCTGGCCATGCAGGCCGATTCGCTGCAGTCCTTGCGCAACCAGCTCGGCGATTGGCTCGGCGGCGTGGACGGCAGCGAGGAAGTGTACCGCGGCCAGGTACGGGGCGAGAAGAGCGTCGTCGGCCTGTTTGCGGCGGATGAAGACATGGGAGGCATCGTCGACGCCTGGATCGCCAAAGGCAAGTACGGCAAGTTGCTCAGCCTGTGGGTGCGCGGTTTCGGCTTCGACTGGCACAAACTGTATGGCGCGGCCGCGCCGCGCCGCATCAGCCTGCCGACCTATCCATTCGCGAAAGAGCGCTACTGGGTGCCGGCGGCGCCGGCCGCCGGCGTGGATGCGCTTGC
>NZ_KB467824.1:784544-785300 GCF_000344615.1 Janthinobacterium sp. CG3
GGCAGCCCTGCCGCTGGCGCCGGCGCCGGCGTTGCCGTCATTGGCGCCGCGCGCCGTGCCGGCGGTGCAGGATATCGCGGTGGTCGGGCTGTCGTGCCGTTTTCCCGGCGCCGCCAATCTGGCGCAATTCTGGTCGCTGCTGGCCGAGGGCCGTTCGGCGATCGGTCCCGTGCCGGCGCGCCGCTGGGGCTATGAAAGCGGCCACCACGCCGGGCTGCTCGACAGCATCAGCCATTTCGATCCGGCGTTCTTCCTGACGTCGCAAGCGGACGCGCGCGCCATGGATCCGCAAGCGCTGCTGCTGCTGGAGGAAACGCTCAATCTGTTTTGCCATGCGGGCTACCGCCTGGACGAGCTCAAAGGCAGCCCCGTTGGCGTGTATGTGGGCGCGCGCAGCCAGCACCGGGCCGATGACGAGGCCTTCAGCAAGGCGAACAATCCGGTCATGACGATCGGGCAGAACTACCTGGCGGCGAATGTCTCGCAGTTCTTCGACCTGCAAGGCCCCAGCCTGGTACTCGACAGCGCCTGCTCGTCGGCCCTCGTCGGCATGCATATCGCCATCCAGGCGCTGCGCGCGGGCGACATCACGTCCGCCGTGGTGGGCGGCGTGAGCCTGCTGAATACCGACGGCCCGTTCCAGGTGTTCGAACAGCGCGACATCCTGAGCCGCGAATTCCATATCTTCGACGCCCGCGCCAGCGGCGCCGTGCTGGGCGAGGGCGTCGGCATGGTGCTGCTGAAAACCGTCGACCA
>NZ_KB467824.1:785400-1068521 GCF_000344615.1 Janthinobacterium sp. CG3
GGCCGCCACGGCGCGCCAGGCGCTGCTGCTGAGCAAGGCATGGGAAGCGGCCGACGCGCCGCTGCGGCCGCGCGCCGGGCGACGCCTGGCGATACTCGCCGGGGCGGAGACGGCCGCGTTGGCGGCGCAACTGGCGCGGCGNTTCGCCGGCAGCCTGGTGCTCGACGGTGGCANCANCGATGAGATGTACGCCGCGCGCGACTGGCGGCAGTACGACGGCTGGATCGANCTGGGCGGCTGCGCCGGCCAGGCGCCGNCGCCGGCGGCGCTGGACTGGATCGCCCCGCTGCAGCAGTGGGTCGAGGCGCGGCGCCAGGAGCACGGCGTGGCGCTGTGCGTGACGCAGGGCCTGGAACGCTATCGCCAGTCGGGCGTGAACCTGGCCGGCGCGCCGCGCGTGGGCCTGTACCGCATGCTGCAAAGCGAATATGGCAGGCTGGTGTCGCGCCATGTCGACCTGGAACCGGGCGCCGACGAGGCCGAGCTGGTCGACCAGATCTGCGCCGAGCTGGAGATCGACGACCTGGAGTCGGAAGTGTGTTATCGGGGCGCGCAGCGCTACCGCGCGCTGCTGCGCGGCGAAGCGCCGGCGCCGTCGGCCGCGCTGGAGGAACTGCCGCGTTTCGACGCCGGCCAGGTGTTGCTGGTGACGGGCGGCACGCGCGGCATCGGCTACCTGTGCGCGCAGCATGCGGTGCGCCATTACGGCGTGCGGCGGCTGGTGCTGAGCGGGCGCGATGTGTTTCCCGCCCCCGCGCAGTGGGCTGAGCACCAGCGCGAAAACGGTCCGCTGGCCGCCAAGATGCGCGCCATAGAGGGATTGCGCGCGCAGGGCGTGCAGGTGGAGGTGGTGGCCCTGGCGCTGTCGGACGAGGCGGCGGTGCGCGCCTGCCTGGAAGGGGTGCGCGCGCGCCTGGGGCCGATCGCCGGGGTGCTGCATGCGGCGGGCCTGGGCGAGTCGGATACACCGGTGTTTGCGCGCAAGTCGCTGGCGGCGGTGGCGCGGGTGCTTGAGCCGAAGGTGGCGGGGCTGGACGTGCTGCTGGCCTGCCTGGCGCAGGACGCGCCGCAGTTCTGCGTGCTGTTTTCGTCGGTGTCGGCGCTGCTGCCGGCGCTGGCGGCGGGGCAGAGCGATTATGCGATGGCCAACGCGTACATGGATTATGTGGCCGAGGCGCAAACGGCGGGCTTCCCATTGGTGAGCATCCAGTGGCCGAGCTGGAAGGAGACCGGTTTCGGCGAAATTGGCAGCGCGGCGTATGCGCGCAGCGGCCTGCTGTCGCACACGGACGCGGAGGGACTGGCGCTGCTGGACCATGTGCTGCGCAGCCGCCCGGAACGGGTGCTCATTCCGGCCATCGTCAATCCTGAAGTGTGGCAGCCGCGCGGGCTGCTGCTGCACCAGCGTGCCGCCGTCGCGGGTAGCCATGGCGTGCCGGCGGCGGCGCCGGCCAGCCCGTCCGGGTCCGGGTCGCCGCTATTGGCGCAGGTACAGGCGTGGCTGATCGCCCTGCTGGCCGAGACGCTGAAGATGGACGCCGTCCACATCGACGCCGGCAACACCTTCCTCGAATACGGGGCGGACTCGGTGCTGTTGCTGCAACTGATACGCCAAGTGGCGCAGCGCACGGGCGGCGAGCTCGATCCATCCATCCTGTTCGAGTATCCGACCATTGCGGGCTTTGCCAAATGGCTGCTGAACAAGCACGGCGAGGCGCTGTCCGCCGCGTTCCAGGCGCTGCCCGCCGCACCTTCGGTGCCGCTGCCGCTGCCGCTGCCGCTGCCGCAGCCGCAGCCGCAGCCGCAGCCGGAGCCAGTGGCGGCAGTGGAGCCGCTGCCGGCCGCGGCGCCGCCGCGGCCGGCCGGCGTGGCGCCGCTCGACATCGCGGTGATCGGCTTGTCGTGCCGTTTTCCGGGGGCGGACAATCTGGAGCAGTATTGGCGCTTGCTGGTGGAGGGGCGCTCGGCGATCGCGCCGGTGCCGAAGGAACGCTGGGGCTACGAGAGCGAGTTCTACGCCGGATTGCTGCCCAGCGTGACCCATTTCGATGCGGATTTCTTCTTGATGTCGGAAGCGGACGTGCGGGCGATGGACCAGCAGGCGCTGCTGGTGCTGGAGGAAACGCTCAATCTATTTTGCCATGCCGGCTACAGCCTGCAAGAAATCAAGGGGCAACCGATTGGCGTCTATCTTGGCGGGCGCAGCCAGCACCGTCCCGACGACCAGGCGTTCAGCAAGGCGAATAATCCCGTGATGGCGGTGGGGCAGAATTACCTGGCGGCGAATGTCTCGCAGTTCTTCGACCTGCAGGGCCCCAGCCTGGTACTCGACAGCGCCTGCTCGTCGGCCCTCGTCGGCATGAACATGGCCATCCAGGCGCTGCGCGCGGGCGACATCACGTCCGCCGTGGTGGGCGGCGTGAACCTGCTGAATACCGACGGCCCGTTCCAGGTGTTCGAACAGCGCGACATCCTGAGCCGCGAGTTCCATATCTTCGACGCCCGCGCCAGCGGCGCCGTGCTGGGCGAGGGCGTCGGCATGGTGCTGCTGAAAACCGTCGACCAGGCGCAGCGCGACGGCGACCGCATCTACGCCACCATCAAGGCGGTGGCGGTGAACAACGACGGCCGCACGGCGGGGCCGGTGGCGCCGAGTTTCCAGGCGCAAAAGGCGGTGATGCAGGCGGCGCTGGAGCGCAGCGGCAAGCGCGCGGGGCAGATCGACCATGTCGAGGTCAACGGTTCGGGTTCGGAAGTGACGGACCTGCTGGAGCTGAAGGCGATCGAGGCGATCTACCGCGCGGCGGACGGCGCGCCGTGCAGCCTCGGTTCGATCAAGCCGAACATCGGCCATCCGCTGTGCGCGGAAGGCATCGCCAGCTTCATCAAGGTGGTGCTGATGCTGCATCACGGGCTGGACGTGCCGTTCCTGTCGGGCCAGCAGCCGATGCGGCATTACGACATGCAGGCGTCGCCGTTCCATTTCAACCGCAGCGCCAGCGCCTGGCGCGGCGCCGGCGTGCGCAGCGCGGCCATCAACAGCTTTGCCGACGGCGGCACCAATGTCCACGCGATCCTGGAGGCTTGGCCGGCGGCCGCTGCGGCCGAAGAGGGCGCGCCGGGCCGGCGCCCGCTGGTCCCGCCGGCGCTGCGCCGCATCGACATCCGCCCATTCGGCGCGGCCGCCGGCGCGCCGGCGCCGGTCCTGCACCGCCCGCCGGCCGCGGGCGAGCAGCCGGCGGCGCCGGTGGAAAGTTTATGGGGCCGTTGAGCGGCAGGCTAGCGTCCTGAGTCATCGATCTCTGGATTAAATATGACGAGAATCGAGCTGATACTGCGTGGTTCAGGACACTGGGAAAACTATCCGGCGCGCCCTCGGGCGCGCACTTATCACGTTATCAATGAGGTTAGATGTGAAATCAACGTTCTCCATGAGTTTGCAGCGTCCGGTGATCCAAGGCCATCTGGTGCATGGCCAGCATTTGTTGCCGGGTCTGGCCTATATCGACATGCTGTACCAGTTATTCCGTGAACACGGTTACGATTACACCCAGCTGGAACTGCGCAACCTGTCGATCTACCAGCCGCTGATTGTCCAGCCGGACGAGACGGTCTTGCTGGTCATCGACTGCGTCATGCGCAGCGACGCCCATTGGAGCATTTCGATAGAGCGACAGCCGGAGGGGCCGGGCGCCGCGCTGCGTTATGCCACTGCCGAGATGCATGCGTGCGCGCCCGTCGTTTTTGGCGCCGCGCCGGATATCGCCGCGGCTCGCCGCGATGCCGTCCGCAGCATCGATATGCGCGATATCTACGCGCAGTGCCGGCAGCGCGAGCTGGTGCATCTTGACTTCATGCAGGCGGCGGGCGTCGCGCATCAGACGCTCGACGCGCTGCTGATCGACGTGGCGCTGGGTGCCGAGGCGGCGCCCGGCGCCAGCGGCGCCATGTTCCATCCGGTGCTGCTGGACGCCAGCGCCGTCGCCACGACGGGGTTCCAGCAAGCCGAGCCGAATCTGCGCATCCCGCTGTTTTACGAGTCTTTCCGCGCTTGCGGCCTGCTGCAATCGGCCTGCACGGCCCGCATTCCCGCCGCCTCCATGCATCACAAGGGCGAACTGCTCTGCATCGATATGGAATTTTACGACGCCGACGGGCGCCAGCTTGCGCATTTGCGCGGCTGCGCCAACAAGATTATCCGCTCGCCAGGCCTGATCGATCCCGCCCGCCGCGCGCCGGAGCAGCTTGCGCCCGCCGCCACCGCCGCTACCGCTGTCGCCGCCAATGACGCGCCCGTCGCCGCCGACGCGGCGGCCATTGCCGGCTTCCTGCAAGGTTTGATCGGCGCCCGCCTGCAGCGCGCGGCCGACGCCATTCCAACCGGCAGCGGATATTATGAACTGGGACTCGGTTCCGCCGACATGCTGGAGCTGGTGCGGGCCATCAACGACCACGTCGGCGGCGCGCTGGCGCCCACCCTGCTGTTCGAATACCCGAACATCGACGAAACGGCGCAGTATCTGAGCGCTCATCATGCCTGGCAGCCGGTGGCGTCCGCGCCCCGGCCGGCGGCCGCTCCCGCGCCCCAGCCGGCGGCCGCGCCGCGCCCCGGGGAGGCCGGATTGGCACTGGAAGCGGTCGCCATCATCGGCCTGGCCGGACGCTATCCGAAGGCGCGCAACGTGCGCGAATTCTGGCAAAACCTGAAAGACGGCCTCGATTGCATCAGCGAGATTCCCGAGGACCGCTGGGACCACAGCCAGTATTTCGACGCTGACAAGTCCGCACCCGGAAAAACGTCGAGCAAGTGGGGCGGCTTCATCGATGGCGTCGACCAGTTCGACCCGCTGTTCTTCAGTATTCCACCGCTGCACGCCGAATACATCGACCCGCAGGAACGCCTGTTCCTACAGTGCGCCTACGAGACGCTGGAAGACGCAGGCCATACGCGCGAGTCGCTGGCGCGCCAGGCGGGCGGCAATGTCGGCGTCTTCGTCGGCGTGATGTACGAGGAATACCAATTGTACGGCGCGCAGGAGCAGGCGCACGGACGGCCTGTCGCACTGTCGTCGAACTCTTCGTCTATTGCCAACCGGGTCTCGTATTTCTGCAATTTCAACGGCCCTAGCATGGCGATCAACACCATGTGCTCGTCGTCGCTGACGGCGATCCATCTGGCCTGCCAGAGCCTGCAGCACGGCGAATGCGAGCTGGCCTTGGCCGGTGGCGTCAACCTGTCGCTGCATCCGAATAAGTATCTGCTGCTGGGACAGGGGAAATTCGTCTCCAGCAGCGGCCGTTGCGAGAGTTTCGGCGAGGGCGGCGACGGCTACGTGCCGGCCGAGGGCGTGGGCGCGGTGCTCCTCAAGCCGCTGTCGAAGGCCATCGCCGACGGCGACCAGATCTATGGCGTGATCAAGGGCACGGCCGTCAACCACGGTGGCAAGGCAAATGGTTACACGGTACCCAATCCGGGTTCCCAGGCCGATGTGATTGAACGCGCCATCCGCCAGGCCGGAATCGACGCGCGCAGCATCAGCTACGTCGAAGCGCATGGCACCGGCACCTCGCTGGGCGATCCGATCGAAATCGCCGGCTTGAGTCGGGTATTCCGCCGCCACACGCAGGACCGCCAGTTCTGTGCGATCGGTTCGGCCAAGTCGAATATTGGCCACTGCGAGAGCGCCGCCGGCATTGCCGCGTTGACCAAGGTGCTGTTGCAGATGCGGCACGGGCAGCTGGCGCCGTCGCTGCATTCGGCCATTCCCAATCCGCACATCGATTTCGCCGCCAGTCCGTTCGTCGTGCAGCAAAGCCTGGCGGATTGGCCGCGCCCGCGGATCGACGTGGCCGGCGCGCTGACCGAGGTGCCGCGCATCGCCGGCATTTCATCGTTCGGCGCGGGTGGTTCGAATGCCCACTTGGTGATCGAGGAGGCGCCGCGCGCCGCCGCGGTAGCCGACGCGGTAGCCGGCGCGCCGCGCGCCGCGCTGATTGTCCTGTCGGCGAAAGATGCGCGGGGCTTGCGCGAGGTCGTGCGCCTGCTGCACGAAGCCCTGGGCGGTTGCTGCGCCGGGGCCGATCTGGCCGATATCGCCTGCACCCTGCAACTGGGACGCGAGGCGATGGCTGAACGGCTGGCCGTGGCGGCCGATTCCCACGCCGGCCTGGCCGGCAAGTTGAAGGCTTGGCTGGACGCGCAGGAAGACGCGCAAGCGATTGCGGGCGTACACCGCGGCGTGGTCAGTCATGGACAGCACCGTGCCGAGCCGCTCACGCCGGCGCAGATGGAGGTTCTGGCCGACGCGTGGACGCTCCGCGCGGAGGCGGCGGGAGTGCTCGATGCCTGGGTTGGCGGCAAGGAAGTCGATTGGGCGCGTTTGCAGGGCGCCGCGCCGGCGCGCCGCATCAGCCTGCCCACCTACCCGTTCGCGCGCGAACGCTATTGGATCCCCCAGGTGGCAGCGCAGGCGGAAAAACCGGCCGTCTCCGCCTCGCAGCTGCATCCGCTGCTGCACCGCAATGTCTCCGACTGGACCGGGCCGCGCTTCAGCACCATTGTCCCCGCCCATACCGCGCAACGCCGCATACGGCAGCGCCAGGCCGTGAGCGGCGCGGTCTGCCTTGAAATGGCGCGCGCCGGCTACGGCCTGGCTGCGGGCGACCAGGAGCGGGACAGCGCGATGCTGCGATTGTCGGGCGTGAGCTGGCCGCACTGCCTGGTACAGACGGCGAGCCTGCTTCAGCTCGACCTTTCCCTGTACCAGGAAGAGTCGGGCGAGGTCGCCTTTGAAGTGTTCAACGGGGCCGCGGAAGGCGAGCAACTGCTGTATTGCGAAGGCCGCGCCAGCATGGTGCCGCGCGCGGCGCCGGAAACCGCCGACCTGGAAGCGCTGCGCAGCCAGTGCGGCAATACCCGGCTGTCGTCGCAACAGTGTTATGAGTGGCTTCAGGACATCGGCCTGAGCTATGCGCCATCGCAGCGGGCGATCGGCGCCGTGTACTTGGGCGAGCAGCTGATGCTGGCGCAACTGGCTCTGCCGGTCGAGGCGTTGGCGGACGCGGCGCAGCAGCAATTGCATCCGCTGCTGCTGGAGGCGGCGTTGCAGGCAGCGGCCAG
Source organism: Janthinobacterium sp. CG3 (assembly GCF_000344615.1). Classification (GTDB taxonomy): domain Bacteria; phylum Pseudomonadota; class Gammaproteobacteria; order Burkholderiales; family Burkholderiaceae_D; genus Janthinobacterium. The sequence goes on from NZ_KB467824.1 coordinate 792,521, forward strand.
TTTCGCCTTCGGCGCGGCCGATTGCCGCCAACTGCTGCTGCCGGCGGCGCTGCGGCGCATCGACATCCTGCGCGGCTGCACGCCCGCCATGTGGGCGCTGGCCCGGCCCGGCGCCGTGGCCGACGCGGCGCACGCGGGCACGCTGCTCGATATCGATTTGCTCGACGACACGGGCGCGCTGTGCGTGCGCATGACAGGACTGGCGCTGCGCGAAGCCGACGCCGACGCCGGCACGGTCGCCGCTACCCTGCTGCTGCAGGCGCAGTGGCAGGCGCACACCGACGCCGCGGCCGCACCTCCCGTCTATGCGCGGCATGTGGTGATGCTGTGCGGCTTCGATGGCGTCGATGGCGTCGATGGCCTCAACCAGCAGCGCCTGTCCAGCGAGCTTGGGGCGCAGTGCCTGGTGCTGCCGCATGCCGGTGCCGGCGCCGCCGGCGCGTTCAATCAGTGCGCGCAGGCCGTTTTCGGCCAGGTTCGCGCCATGCTGGAGGCCGCGGCGGGCGGGGCGCAACTGCTGCAGGTCGTCGTGCCGGGGCACGGCGAGGGGCAGGCGCTGGCGGGACTGGCCGGGCTGCTCGACAGCGCGCAATTGGAAAACCCGGGCTTCATCGGCCAATTGATATCGCTGGACGCGGTGGACGACGCCGCGCGCCTTGTCGGGCAACTGCGCGACAACAGCCTGCGTCCAAGCGAGCGCCGCATCCGCCATGTGGGCACTGCGCGCGAGGTGGCGCGGTGGGTGCCCTTGGCGACGGCGCCGGTCGCGGGACATCCATGGAAGGCGGGCGGCGTCTACCTGATTACGGGCGGGGCAAGCGGGCTGGGCATGATCTTTGCGCGCGACATCGCGCGCCAGGCGCACGCCCCGACCCTGATCCTGACCGGGCGCTCGGCGCTTGACGCGCAGCGCGGGCAGCAACTGGCCGAATTGGAAGCGATGGGCGCGCGCGTCGTGTACCAGCGCAGCGATATCGCCGATGCCGCCTCGGCGAGCGCGCTGGTGGACGGCGTGGTGCGCGAATACGGCCGCATTAACGGCATATTGCACAGCGCCGGCGTGACGCGCGACGGCTTCATTCTGAGGAAAACAGCGCAGGACCTGCAGGCGGTACTGGCGCCGAAAGTGGACGGGCTGGTCAATCTCGATTACGCCACCCGAGACATCAAGCTCGACTATCTGGTTTGTTTTTCCTCGCTGGCCGGCGCCTACGGCAATGCCGGCCAGGCCGATTACGCGGCAGCCAATGCCTTCATGGACGCCTATGCCGTCTACCGCAACGGCCTGGTGGCGTTGAAGCGGCGCCACGGGCATACCCTGTCGGTCAACTGGCCGCTGTGGCGCGACGGCGGCATGCGGCTCGACGCCGTGACGGAGCAGGCCATGCTGCGCTCGACCGGCATGGCGCTGCTGGAGACGTCCGATGGCGTGGCCGCGCTGTACCAGGCGCTGGCCGCGGGCCAGCAACAACTGCTGGTGCTGCATGGGGATCTGGCGCGCCTCGGCCGCCTTGGCGCGGCGGCGCCGGCGCCGGCCGTGTCCGCGCCGGAGCCGCAGCAACCGGCGCTGACAGCGGCGCTGGGCCAGCAGTTGAAGAAAATGTTCGGCAGCGTCCTCAAACTGTCGGTGGAGAAGATCGACCTGGATCAAGGTTTTGAGTACTATGGCGTCGATTCGGTCCTGGTCACGCAGCTCAACGCGCGCCTGGAAGAGGTGTTCGGCGCCTTGCCCAAGACGCTGTTTTACGAGTGCGCCAGCTTGCGCGCGCTAGGCGCCTATTTGCTGGCGCGGCACCGGCCCGCCTGCCTGCAATGGAGCGGCGTGCAGTCGCCGGGCGAGGCCCTGCCCGCGGCGGCGGCGCCCGGCGCAACCGACCTCGCGGCGGGCGCGGTTGCGCCGCGCCGCGCCAGGAAGGCGCTTGCCCGCTCCGCCGGCCCTGGCCGGGTCGGCGCGGCGGCGCCATTGCAGCGCGCCGAGCGCGAGGCGATCGCCATTATCGGCGTCAGCGGCCGTTATCCGCAGGCCCGCAACATCGATGAATTCTGGGCCAATCTGCGGGCAGGCCGGGATTGCATCAGCGAGATCCCGGCCGAGCGCTGGGCGCTGGACGGCTTTTTCGACAGCACGCCCGGAGCGGGCGCCAGTTACAGCAAATGGGGCGGTTTTGTCGACGGCTTCGCCGAGTTCGACCCCTTATTTTTCCGCATATCGCCGCTTGAAGCGCTCGGCATGGATCCGCAGGAGCGTTTGTTCGTCGAAACCTGCTGGTCCGTGTTGGAAGACGCCGGCTACACCAGGGAACAACTGTTGCAGCAATATGGCAGCCGGGTCGGTGTGTTCGCCGGCGTGACGAAAACCGGATTCGAGCTGTACGGGGCGCAGCCGGGCAGCCAGGTTCTGCCGCGCACCTCGTTCGCCTCGGTGGCGAACCGGGTGTCCTACCTGCTCGACCTGAAGGGGCCGAGCATGCCGATTGACACCATGTGTTCGTCGTCCCTGACCGCGATCCACGAGGCATGCGAGCATATTCACCGCGGCGAGTGCGACATGGCCATCGCCGGCGGCGTGAACCTGTATCTGCACCCGTCCAATTACACGGCCCTGTGCTCGCAGCGCATGCTGTCGGAAGACGGCCAGTGCAAAAGCTTCGGCGCGAACGGCAATGGCTTCGTGCCCGGCGAAGGCGTGGGCGCGGTCTTGCTCAAGCGTTTGTCGGCGGCCGAAGCGGACCAGGACCATATCTACGGCGTGATCCGCGCCAGCAGCATCAATCACGGCGGCAAAACCAATGGTTACATGGTGCCCAATCCACAAGTGCAGGCCGAGGTGATCCGCGACGCGCTCGACAAAGCCGGAATTGATGCGCGCAGCGTCAGTTATATCGAGGCGCACGGCACCGGCACCGCGCTGGGCGATCCGATCGAGATCCGCGGGCTGGCGCAGGCGTTTGGACGGGATACGCAGGAGCGCCAGTTTTGCGCGATCGGCTCGGCCAAGTCGAACATCGGCCATTGCGAAAGCGCGGCCGGCATCGCCGGCCTGACCAAGGTGCTGCTGCAAATGCGCCATGGCCAGTTGGCGCCGTCGCTGCATGCGCGCGCGCTCAATCCGAATATCAATTTTTCGGCGACGCCGTTCGTGGTGCAGCAGGAGCTGGCCGACTGGACGCGTCCGAGCGTGAACATCGACGGCGTACTGCGCGAGTATCCGCGCATCGCCGGCGTTTCCTCGTTCGGCGCCGGCGGCGCCAACGCCCACGTGGTGCTGCAGGAGTATGTGGCGGCGGCGCGGCCGGCGATGGACGGCGCCGACCCGGTGCCGGCGCTGATCGTGCTGTCGGCGCGCAGCGCCGAGCGGCTGCAGGCGCAGGCCACGCAATTGCTGGCCGCGCTGGCGCGGCTGGAAGAGGAGGGCGTCGCCGTGGCCGATATCGCCTATACCCTGCAACTAGGGCGCGAAGCGATGCAGGAGCGGCTGGCGTTCAGCGTCGCCGACATGGCGGAATTGCGGCAGCGGCTGCAGGCCTTCCTGGCGGGCGGCGGCGAGGCCGCCGGCTGCCATGTCGGCCAGGCGCGCGGCGGCGAGGACGTGGCGGCGTTCACGGCCGACGAAGACATGGGGCGGGCGGTGCATGCCTGGGTGGCCAAGGGCAAGCACGGCAAGCTGCTCGATTGGTGGGTGAAGGGTCTGGCCTTCGACTGGCGCACGCTGTACGGGGCGCAGCGCCCGCGCCGGGTCAGCCTGCCCGGCTATCCGTTTGCGCGCGAGCGTTACTGGATCGCGCCTTGCGCGCCGGTTGCGCCCGTGGCCGCGGCGCCGGGGCTGGACGCGGGATGGTTGCATCCGCTATTGCAGCGCAACACGTCGGATGTGACGGGGCCGCGCTTTAGCAGCCGTTTCAGCGGCGAGGAATTCTTCCTGGCCGACCACGTGATCCAGGGCCGGCGCGTGATGCCGGCGGTGGCCTACCTGGAAATGGCGCGCGCCGGGCTGGCGCAGGCGGGCGGGGCCGAGCATGGCTGGCAATTGCGCGATGTCAGCTGGTCGCGCCCGCTGGCGCTGCGCGAGGGGGCGTCGGCCGAGCTGCACCTGGCCTTGTTCCCGGAAGCGGACGGCACGATAGGCATCGAAATCTACAGCGAGGCCGACGGCGAAACGGTGCTGCACAGCGCGGCCACGGGCGTGCCCGGCGCGCCGGCGGCGGCGCAGTATTGCGATCTGGCCGGTGCGCGCGCGGCGTGCGGCGTGGCCGAACTGTCGGCGGCGCAGTGCTACGCGATGCTCGGCGAACTGGGCCTTGAATACGGCGCGGCCCAGCGGGCGCTGGCCGCGGTGTACGTGGGCGAGGGGCAGGTACTGGCGCGGCTGGAACTGCCGGCGGCGCAGGCGGCGCAGGCGCACCGCTACCTGCTGCATCCGAGCCTGCTGGACGCGGCGCTGCAGGCGCCGATCGGGCTGTCGCTGGGCCTTGCCGACGCCAAGGCGCCGCTTCCGTTCGGCCTGGAGCGCATCGATATCCTGGGCGAATGCAGTACCAGCATGTGGGCGCTGGTGCGCACCAGCCCTGGCGCGCAGCCGGGCGAGCGCGTGCGCAGGCTCGATATCGACCTGTGCGACCCGGACGGCAAGCTGTGCGTGCGTCTGGTCGGTCTGGTGATGCAGGACCACCAGGCCGAGCAGAACGAGCAGAGCGAGCCGACGGTCGCGCTGGCCGTCCATGCGCCGCAGGACGCATGTGAAATCATGACCTTCGCGGAAAGCTGGCAGCCGCGGGCGCTGGCTACGGACGGTGGCGCCGATATCGGCGTGCTGCTGTGCTTTGCCTCGGTGCCGGCGCATCAGCGCGCCGTCAGGGAAGCGGTGCGCCGGCTCGACCCGCGCACCCGCGTGGTGTTTGTATCGCGGACCGCGGAAGGCGCGGGCGCGGACGCCTATGCGGTGAGCGCCGGCGAACGGGCCAGTTACGAAGCGGCTTTCGCGGCCGTCCGCGACACCTACGGCGCGGTCGACGCGCTGCTGTATCTGTGGCCGCTGGAAGATAGCGCATGCATCCGCGAGCACTCTCCCATCGTGCACGCCTTGCAGGCGCTCGCCAGTTCCAGGCTGGGTTGCCGGCGCGTGCTGCTGGCCGCCGCGTACCCGGATGGGCTGGAGCGCTGCTACGCCGAATCCTGGATCGGCTATGCGCGCTCGCTTGGCGCCGTGTTGCCGCAGACCCGGCTGGGCGTTGTCGGCCAGCTGGGCGAGGAACCCTTCGACGCTGCCGCGTGGTGCCAGCGCCTATGGGCCGAGCTGGCGGGCGGCGGCGATGACTGCGTCGAGTACCGGGACGGCGTGCGGCATGTGCCGCAGGTAGGCTTGGCGCGTCTCGACGCCGCGCCGACGCCGCTGAAAAAAAGCGGCACTTACCTGATCACCGGCGGCGCCGGCGGCCTGGGCTACCTGCTGGCACAGCATCTGGCAGCCACGTTTGGCGCCAAGCTGATCCTCAGCGGGCGCTCGGCGCCGGACGCGCGCCTGCAAGTCCGCCTGGCGGCACTGGAGGCGCTGGGGGCGCAGGTCGTGTATGTCCAGGCGGATGTGGCCGACCTGACGCAGATGCAACAGGGCCTGGCGCATGCGAGGGCGCGTTTTGGCCGGATCGACGGCGCCATCCATGCCGCCGGGCTGGAGGGCAAGACAAGCTTGCCGGACAATACGCTGGCGCGGTTCGAACAGGTGCTGGCGCCGAAGGTGGCGGGCACGCTCGTGCTCAGCGATATCCTGCAAGACGACGCGCCGGACTTCCTGTGCTACTTCTCGTCCGCCGCGGCGATCCTGGGCGATTTCGGCTCATGCGACTATGCCGTGGGCAACCGCTTCCAGATGGCGCACGCGGCCTGGCAGGAACGCCGTGGCGCGCCTGGCAAGACCATCGTCATCAACTGGCCTATATGGAGGGACGGCGGCATGGGCGGCGCCGACGGCGCGGCCGAGCTGTACTTGAAATCGAGCGGCCAGCGCGCGCTGGAGACGGCGGACGGCATCGCGCTGTTCGAGCGCCTGCTGGCGCAGCGGGCGTGCCAGCATTTGGTGCTGTTTGGCCGGCCGGATCGGCTGCAGCGCTTCTTTGCGCCGGCGCCGAAGGCAGCCCCGGCGACCGCGGCGACTGCGACGCCAACCCCGGCGGCGGCTGGCGCCGGGGATCGCAGCGCAACTGGCCGGCGTGGCGGCATGCGCGGCCTGACTACCTTGCAGTGCCTGGCGATTGACCTGAAACGGCTGGCGGGCGAATTGCTGCAAATCGCCAGCGAGCGTATGGGGGGGCAGCAAAATCTGGCCGATTTCGGTTTCGACTCGGTCAGCCTGGCGCGCTATGCTGCCGCGCTGAGCGCTTATTTCGGCGTCGAGTTGCTGCCGTCGGCGTTTTTCGCCTATCCGACCCTGGACAAACTGGCCGCCCACCTGGCGCAGGAGCATGCGCCGGCGCTGGCGCTGCTGTATGCGGAATCCGACGCCACGGCGCGCGCGACGCCCGTCCGCGCGCCCGCAACGCCGGCGCGCGCGCCGGCGCCGCAAACCGTCCGGCGCCAGGGCTACCGCCCGGAACGGAAGGCGGCCGCGGACGAGCCGATTGCGGTCATCGGCATGAGCGGCCGGTTTCCGAGCGCGCGCAACGTCGACGAGCTGTGGCGCATTCTGGCCGACGGCACCGACGTATTGCGCGGCGTGCCGGACGACCGCCCGGGCGGCTGGAAGGATGGCGGCGGCCAGTCATGTGGATTCGTGCCCGGCGTGAGCGAATTCGATCCGCTCTTCTTTGAAATTTCACCCAAGGAAGCGCAGGGCATGGATCCGCGCCAGCGCCTGCTGTTGCAGGAGGCCTGGAACGCGCTGGAGGATGCCGGCTTCGGCGCGCAGCAGATGAGCAGCGGCCGGCTGGGCAGTTTTGTCGGCGTGGAAGAGGGCGACTATCAGTTGCTGGCGCAGGACGGTGCGAGTATCACCTCGAACCACAACGGCATCCTGGCGGCGCGGCTGGCGTATTTTACCAATGCCAGCGGACCGGCGATGGCTATCAATACCGCCTGTTCGTCCGGCCTGGTAGCGCTGCATCAGGCATGTCTGAGCTTGCGCGCCGGCGAGTGCGACGCGGCGCTGGCCGCGGGCGTGAGCCTGATGCTGACCGATGCCGGCCATGCGAGGATGGCGCAGGCGGGCATGCTGTCGGCCGACAATCGCTGCTATGCCTTCGACGAGCGCGCCGACGGCATGGTGCCAGGCGAGGCGGTGGCGGTGGTCGTGCTCAAGCGCCTGTCGCAGGCGCAGGCCGACGGCGATCCGATTCATGCGGTGATTCGCGCCAGCGGCGTCAATTATGACGGCAAGACCAATGGCATTACCGCCCCTAGCGGCGCGGCGCAGGCGGCGCTGCTGCGGTCGGTGTACGAACGCAGCGGCGTTAACCCGGAAACCATCGACTATGTCGTCACGCACGGTACCGCCACCCGCCTGGGCGACCCGGTGGAAGTGAACGCGCTGTACGACACGTTCAAGTCCTTCACGGCCAAGACCGGCTTTTGCGCGCTGACGTCGGTCAAGCCCAACCTCGGCCATACGCTGGCCGCGTCGGGGCTGGTCAGCCTGATCAGTTTGATCCAGGCGATGCGTCATCAAACCATTCCGGCCAGCCTACACTGCGTCCAGGAGAACAACTACATCCGCTGGGACCAGAGTCCTTTCTACGTCAACAAGATCAACAAGCCGTGGCCGGCGCGCGATCGCCTGGCGCGCATGGGCGCGGTCAGCGCGTTCGGCATGAGCGGCACCAACGCCCATGTGCTGGTGCAAAGCCACGAGGCGGCGGCGCCGGCCGGCGCGCCAGCGGCGCCGTATCATCTGCTGGTGTTGTCGGCCAAGACGGAAAGCGCCTTGCGCGGCAGGCTGGCCGATTTGCTGGCCTACTTGCGCGACGACGCGAACGCCGACCGTACCCTGGCCGAGGTCGGGCATACCCTGCTGGAGGGGCGCCAGCATTTCATGCAGCGCTGCGCGCTGGTGGTTGCCGATCGCGGCGACGCGGCGCAGGTGCTGGAGCGCGCGCTGGCCGGCGAAAAATTGCCCCATGTCTTCGTGGGCACGGTGGCGCGCGACTTTACGCCGCAAACCATGTTGCAGCAGTACGCGGACGAGCTGACGCGGCACGCCACGGAGATCCAGGCCCAGTCCGGTCAGTACCAGGACCGGCTGATGGCGCTGGCCGACTTGTATTGCCGCGGTTATGTGCTGCATTGGAATTGCCTGTTCGGTGCTACGCGGCCGCGGCGTATCAGCCTGCCCGCGTACCCGTTTGCCCGGGAGCGCTATTGGGTGGCGCCGGCGCCGCCGGCCGAGGTCGACGTGCCGCGTCCGGCCGTGCCGGACTGGAACGAGATGATGACATTCGAGGAGCTCTGGCACGAGCAGCCTTCGACGCCGTCCAGCGCCGGCCCGATCGGCACGCTGGTCTGCTTTGCGTCGCCAGCGGCGGACCGGCACGCCATCGGCGCCGCGGTGCAGGCGCTCGATCCTGAAGCGCGCGTGGTCTTTGTCGGGCGCGCGGCGCAGCGCGAAGGCGCGGCGGCCGGGCAGGAGGGCGAACACTATTGGATCGACGCCGCTGATCCGGCCAGCTACGCGCTGGCATTGGCCGCCATCCGCGACGCGCATGGCAAGATCGGCGCCATGCTGTATCTGTGGGGCTTGGAAGATGTGGACTGCCTGCGCGACTACCGGCATATCGTCTACATTTTGCAGTCCATCGCCTCGACCAAGCTGGAGGTGGGGCGACTGCTGCTGGCCGGCTGCGAATATGAGCCGCTGGACCGCTGCTACGCCGAATCGTGGATCGGTTTCGAACGCTCCATCGGCATCGTCTTGCCGCATACCCAGGTGGCCGCCGTTTGCCTGGACCTGGCCGGCCCCGTCACGGCCATGCACGAGTGTCTGCCGCTGCTGTGGAACGAACTGCAAGCCGACAAAATGAAGAGCGTGCGCTATGAGGCGGGCCGGCGCCATGTGTGCAAGATCGGTCCGACCGTGCTACAGCCGCAACCGAGCCTACTCAAGTCCGGCGCCACCTACCTGATCACCGGCGGCCTGGGCGGGCTTGGCTATGTCTTCGCCGAGCACTTGATCAAGACGCAGGCGGCGAATATCGTGCTGACCGGCCGCGCCCCGCTCGACGGGGAGAAGCGCGGGCGCATCGAGGCGCTGGAGCGGCTCGGCGCGAAAGTGCTGTATATCCAGGCCGACGTCTGCGATCTCGACGCGATGCGCGCCGGTGTGCAGCGTGCCCGTGACCAGTTTTCATCGATCGACGGCGTGATTCACTCGGCGGGCATTGTCAGCGTTCAAACCATCGTGCATCAGGATATGGCCGGCTTCCAGGCGGTGCTCGATCCGAAAATCGACGGCACGCTGGTGCTGGACGAGGTGCTGCGCGATGAGCCGCTCGACTTCGTCTGCTATTTCTCGACCGTGTCCGCCATCATGGGCGACATCGGCACCTGCGACTATGCGATCGCCAACCGCTTCCAGATGGCGTACGCCGACCATCGCAACCGCCAGTGCCAAGCGGGGCTGCGGCACGGCCGCGCCATTGTCATCAACTGGCCGTTCTGGAAGGATGGCGGCATGGGACAGGCGTATGGCGACGCGACCAAGATGTTCCTGATGCTGGGCGGCCAGCGGGCGCTGGGCAACGAGGAGGGCGTCGCCATGTTCGAGCGTTTACTGGCCCAGCCGACGGCCCAGCAAATGGTGATGGTGGGCCGCAGCGACCGGGTCTATCCTTCCCTGGGACTGGCGCATTCGGCGCCGCCGGCGGCGGCGACCATGGCGGCGCCGCGCGCGGCGACGCAGGCGGCGCCCGCCGGCCGCGGCGCGGCGCTGCTCGGCCTGGGCCTGGCGCAGTGCATCGAGTACGACCTGAAGCAATGCGTCAACCAACTGCTCGCTTTCCCCCTTGAGCAACTGGACGTCGACCAGCATCTGGTCGAATTCGGCTTCGATTCGATCAGCCTGGCCACCTTCGCCAAGCTGCTGAGCACGCACTATGGTGTCGATATTACGCCGATCGTGTTTTTTGGCTTCCCGTCGATCGCCAAACTGACCGGCTATTTGTTGCAGGAACAGCCGGACGCCATGCAGGCGTTTTATCGGCTGGCGGGCGCACCCGGGAAGCACGTGGCGAGCGGCCAGCCGGCAACCGCGTAGGCGCGGCGCGCCCGCCGGCGGCCTTCGACGGTCGCCGGCGGGCGCCAGCTAGGCATGGACGGATCGCAGCGGCTTGCTTCGACTAGCCTGCTTGCGCCAAGCGGCGCGCACGCCGCAAACACTACAAGCGTTGGAAAGGCCATCGTCCTTGCGCACAGGCGCGCCCTGGCCTATTGCGACGCACGCTGTTCGGCGCCCCGCCGACGCTGGCCCCGGCCTAAAGCAATTTGGGACGGGACGCCTTGCGTTTAATTCATTTGTGCGTACAAAGCGGGAACATGCTGTTAAAATACAAGCAACATTAGACGATTGGCATGGCGGTCTTGCGCCGGCGTGGTCAGTCCTGCGCTCTCTGGTTGATATTTTCCACATTTCCTTATAGTCAGCAAATGATGAAATTGAGCGATGAAGCGATCCACCGTGAGCTGCACGCCAGCCCGCTCGACAGCTCGAAATTCCTGTCGAACGTCATGCGGCTTAACGATTGCACCACCAGCGCCGAACTACACGCCGAACTACAGCACCTGAGCCGGGTACTGGGTTTCGATTCCTTTTTATATGGTGGACGTTTTCGCGGGACCGGTAGCGCCAAGGTTGAAAAAATCGAGTCAAACTACGACGCCGACTGGCGCAGGGAATACGACAAGCTGGAATATGCGAGCATCGACCCCACCGTGGCCCATTCGCTCGTTTCGCTGGTGCCATTTATCTGGTCGGATCAGATGTATGGCAACGTCAGCCAGCAGGCTTTCCGCGAAGAGGCGCATCATTACGGTTTGCTCACCGGTGTCACCTTCCCGATTCAAAACAAGGAGGGCGGGGTCGCCATGCTCAGCCTGGCGATGTCAAGCAAGGGCAGCGAAGCGCGCGGCCATATCCGGGAAATGCTGATGTGGGGGCCGTTGCTGGCCACCCTGGCGCACGAGGCGATGAGCAAGATCGTCAAGAACGGCCTCAAGAATGGTCGCGAGGCGGCCGGCCCCCGGCTCACCAAACGGGAAAACGACGTGCTGCAGTGGATTGCGGCCGGCAAAAGCACGTGGGAAATTTCCAGGGTACTGTGTATTTCAGAACACGGGGTGATTCATCATGTGCGCAACCTGCTGCACAAATTCGATGTCACCAGTCGCCACCAAGCCGTGCTGAAAGCGCTGTCCAGCGGTTTGATATAAGCTTGGGTCGGGTCGGGCCGGGCGGCGGCGGGTGCGGCCGCCGCCCGTTCAAGCGATCCCGGCCAGACTGGAACCCAGCGGCGCCAGTAGCGCATTCAATTCGGCCGCGTCGAATTTCGGTGCCAGCGCGGCATCGCTGCCGAGAATGCCCTCGGTCAGCGCCGATTTGCGCGCCTGTAACTCCAGAATGCGTTCCTCAATACTGCCTTCGATGACCAGTTTGTACACAAACACGGGCTGGTCCTGGCCGATGCGGTAAGCGCGCGCGATGGCTTGCTCTTCCACCGCGGGATTCCACCACGGATCGAGCATAATCACGGTATCGGCCGCCGTCAGATTCAGGCCAACCCCGCCCACCTTCAGGCTAACCAGCAGGATCGGCACCGTTTTACTCTGGAACCGCGCCACCAGTGCGCCGCGCTGGGCGGGCGGCGTCTTGCCGGTCAGCGACAGCCAAGGCAGGCGCAAGGCGTCGAGTTCTTTTTCGATCAGTGACAACATTTCGGTGAACTGGGAAAACAGCAGGATGCGCCGACCTTCGGCGACCAGGTTGGGCAGCATGTCGCGCAGCATTTCCACTTTTGCCCGTTCGGTACTCTTCGGCGCCGCCTCGCCCTTGAGTAGCAAGGGGTCGCAACACACCTGGCGCAATTTGAGCAGCGCGTCCATGATACGGATTTGCGAACCGGTGAAGCCGCGCCGCTGCAGCACGCTGCGCACTTGCTTGTCGGCCGCCACCCGCACGCTTTCATACAAGTCGCGCTGGCGCCCCTCCAGGCGGAGTAGTTTCACTACCTCGGTTTTCGGCGGCAATTCGGTGGCCACGCTTTCCTTGCGCCGGCGCAGCACGAATGGCCGGATGCGCTGCGCCAGCAAGGCCGCGCGCAGGGTTTCGCCGTTTTCCTCGATAGGCTTGCGCCACAGGCGCGCGAAACTGCGCGCGTCGCCCAGGAAGCCCGGCATCAGAAAATTAAACTGGGTCCACAATTCGCCCAGATGGTTTTCCATCGGCGTGCCGGTCATGCATAGGCGATGACGGGCCTTGATGCGGCGCACCGCGCTGGCGCTGCGTCCGGCCGCGTTCTTGACCGTCTGTGCTTCGTCCAATATCAGCATGTGGAAGGGCAGCGGCGCCAGCACGTCGAGGTCGCGCCACAGCAATGGATAGGTGGTCAGGATAACGTCATGCTGCGCAATGCGGCCAAAGTCCTCCGCCCGCTTGGCGCCCTGCAGGGCCAAAACGCGCAGGCTGGGCGCCATCCGCTGCATTTCAGCTTGCCAATTGAAAACCAGGGAGGTGGGCAGCACCACCAGGGCCGGTTGGTCCAGGCGGCCGGCCTGCTGTTCCACCAGCAGGTGGGCCACCACCTGCGCCGTCTTGCCCAGACCCATATCGTCGGCCAGGATCCCGGCCAGCCGATGTTCGCGCAAATACTGCAGCCAGGCCAAGCCATGCAATTGATACGGCCGCAGGGTTATCCCCAGCCCGGCCGGCGCCGCCACGGCCTTTGGCTCGCCGCTGCCGCGCAAACGCTGCGCCAGCGCGCGCAAATCTTCGCCGCCCTGCAATTGCAGGCTGCCTTGCGCGCCGCCGCAAGCGCCGTCGGCCTCCAGCAAGTCCAGGCCCAGCTCGTCGAGGCGCTGGGCATCCCACGGCGACAGGCGCAGCGCGCCGGGTTTGCGCTTTGGATCGGTCAGCAGATCGAGCATGGCGGTGACGATGGCCTTGAGCGGCGCCGCGAGCGCATCAATACGCTTGCCACCGGGCGCGCGCAAGGAGATGCGCGCCTGCGGGTCGATGGCGGCAATCTGCTTGCGGTCCAGCCAGCGCTGGTCGCGCCGTAGCAGGTCGGCCAGCATCGGCGCCAGGTCGAAGGTCTCGCCGTCGATATCCACACCCAAGGTCAGCAACCACCATTCGGCTTTGCCCGGGCCGCTACCGCCGCCCAGGCCGGCGCTGCGCCCGCGCAGGCGCGCAGCCACTTCCTGCCCGATTACTTCGCCGCTGTCGGGATCGACGATCAAGCGCCAGGCTTCGACCGGCACACTTTCGTGCGCAAAACCGGGATGCACCACGATGCTCCACCCTTGCATCTGCAGATTGGGCAGGTTGTCGGCCCAAAAATCGCCGAACAACTCTTCCTGCACCAGCGACCACCAGGCCAGTACCGGCGGCGACATGTCGTCGGAGCGCCATTGCAGGGCATCGTCATGCAAGGGATGCATGCCGAGGTTGCGGATCTGTTCCAGCGCGTCGGTTTCGGCATGGACGTTGCGGCGCATCAGCAGCGACTCGCCTTGCGCATCGCGCAATTCCTGCGTCAACTCCGCATCGACGGCGTACAAGGAAGTGGGGGCGGGAGTTTCCCAGCGCAGCCCTTCGGGCGTGACGTAGGTCCAGTCGATCTGGGCCACCGTCACGTTGCCGCCGCGCGGACTGAACAGGCCGCCCGGCCGCAGGCCCAGCAAGCCGTCGCCACGGCTCAGGGTACGCAAACTCAGGCGTGGACGAAAACGGCCCAGCGTTTCGCGGGGTTTGATGGCGGCGTGCCACGCGCTGCCGGTGTGGGCGGTATCACTCATGCTGTCTCGCAATTGGTGTTTGATTCATACGGCGTCGCTGCTGTCCTATTGTTCAGAGCGGCGTGGATCGGCGTGCCAATTGCCGTGGAACCCGAACGGCACACGGCGCGCCAGCGCCGCGCTCGCCACCGGGCCGGCGGCGAGGTCCTGCGCATCAAAAATCAGCAAGTCGCTGCGGTTCTCGCGCGCGCGCCAAGCCACCGCCAGCAACCAACCCTGGCCTTCCGGCGCGTCGACCGCGGCCGGGGCAAACACCGGCTCCGAGATCACGTCGCCGTCCGGCAGGGTGTAGAGCGTGCGCTCGCCACTGACCAGGTCAAGCCGCGCCAGCGACGCAAACAGCAAATTGTGGTGCGGATCGCGCACCAATGCGTCGACATGGCAGGTATAAAAACCGAAGCGATGGGGCATGCCCGTATAGCGCTCGTCGAAGCGGGGGAATTCGGCCGGCAAATCGTCGATATAATCGCGTTGGATCCGGCCGCTGCGCAAATCGATCCGCCAGCGGCACAGGCGCGCCACCATCCGCGCCGGATCGCCCATGCGGCCATGCTCGTCGGCCCAGCCGGGCGCGCGCTCGGACTGCATCGCATGCACGACGATGCAAGCGCCTTCTTCCCACGCGTTCATGAAATGGAAGGCGTGGCAATCACCCGTTTCGAACCAGCGTATGCCGCGCTCAGCGCCGTCGCGGCGCATCACACCCACATGCGTGCCCTTGCCTGGGCTCCAGGCATACATCGGCTCGCCGTGCATGGCCCGCGTGATGCTGGCCGTGAGGGGCATGACGGGGTACAGCGCGTAGTGTTCGGTCAGCATGAAATCATGCACCATGCTCGCATATGGCGCGCTGAAAGATTCCAGCCGCGTCAAGTGGCAGTCGGGATCCAGCACGCCGGCCAGCATGGTGGACGTGCCGGCGCCTTCGGCCGCGTAGGCAAAGAAATGCAGCGCGCCGCTGCGCGGATCGGTGCGCGGATGGGCGGTGAAGGGGGCGTGCAGGCGGCCGGCGAAATCCTGGTGCCCTTTCGACGCCAGCGTCACGGGGTCGAGCTCGAACGGCTGGTGCGCTTCCTCCAGCGCGAACAGGCGTCCGCCGTGCCATAGCACGTTGGTATTGGCGGTGCCACTGCACAGGCCGGCTGTCACGGGATGACTGGTCGCAGGATTGCCGAAGGTACCGAACAGGGCCTGTCCCGCACCATGTTCCAGTTGCCATTTCGGCGTGCGTATCCAGCGATTCCGATAAGCCACGCGGCCATCGCGGATGTCGAACGCGTGCAACATGCCATCGCCGGCAAACCAGTGGTAATCGCCGTCGCGGGGGGCGAACTGCGGATTCGGACCTACGCGACACAAGGTGCCCGACAGACCCGCCGGCAACTGGCCGGTCAAACGCAGTTCGGTGACGCTCGATTCGGTCGCCACGGGGGCGAAATTGCCTTGCAGGTAAGGATTGCTATGCATAGTCAGGCGCCGGCGGCTTCAAAATGAGGTGGATGCGCAGATGTCATCGAGCACGTGCTTGTCCGCCATTGGATTAATGCGCTTGTATGCTCGCGCTTGTATGCTCGTCGTTGCTGGTCGTTGCTCGCCATCAGCATTGTAGATGAAATGCCATTGTTGCGGTGCGCCACGCGTGTAAGGCGACGGGACGGCGCGCCGCGACGCCCGCGTCACCAGTTACCGCATCGTGCGGATGTTACGCCCCTTCCGGTGTCAGCGCGTACGCGCCGATGCTGGACAATTTAAGCAGCTCGCCGCCAAATGGCGACAGCACGGCATGCGCGGTCGACGCCGATCCGGGCGGCAGCGTATATTTCAGGAACGTCGCCAGGGTTCCCGCCGGACCCAGGTCAAGGTAGCGGTAGGGGGCGCTCTTTTCCAGTTCGGCGATGGTTTGCTGGAAACGGATCGGTTCCCTGGCCACGTTCCAGAAATAATTCTGCGGCAGCTGGGTCAGCACGCCGGCGCGGGCGCAGCACACCATCGGTATCAGCGCCGGCTTGCGCGGCAAGGCCGCCAGGTTCCGCTCGATACAGGGCCGGGCCGCATCGATCCAGCGCGAATGAAAGGCAAAAGATACGGGCAAGGTCTGGAACGTCAAATGGCGTTCGCGCAAGGCCGCCTGGATCGGCGCCAAGCTGTCGCGCTGTGCCGCGATCACGAAATGGCCGGGGAAATTGAAGGAGGCGATCTCGCATTGCTCGCGCAGACCCGCCAGCAGGTGCGGCTCCGGCGTGCTCAGGATGGCGATCATGCCTCCCGGCTGGCAATGGTCCTCCAGCGCGCTGGCCTGCATCAGGACCGCCTCCAGCGCGTCTTCCACGCCGATGCATCCCGAGACCGCCGCCGCCGCCGCCGCGCCCAGGCTCACGCCCAAGGTCAGGTCCGGCACGACGCCGCGCTCGATCAGGGTTTGCGCCAGGGCGTATTCAACCATGAAAATGGCGGGGTGGGTCAGCAAGGTCCGGTCGAAGGATTCGCCCTTGCCGCGGCGCTCGTCGTAAAGGGTGTCGAGCACGCCTTGGCCGCTGCGGTTGCGCACGAACTGATCCATGTCCAGCATCCAGCGGCGAAACGTGGCGTCGTGTTCAAACAGGCTTTTGCCCATGTGGAAATAGTGCGATCCTTGGCCTGAAAACATGAAAACGGTTGGGGCGGGCGGCATAATCGTCCTGTCAAAGGCTAAGGCCGGCGCCGCGCGCCGGCGTGGTCAGTTTATTCGGCAATGGCGGCGTCGCCGCCAGCAAGCAAATCAAAACCCAGCCAGCGGTAATAACGGCGCCAGAAACCGACGGCATCCTCGGCTTCGGCGCGGGTCGAATAATCCTCGATGACAAACAGGTCGGATTCGCTGCGGCGCCGCATCTCCGCGATCCAAGCCGCCAAACCGCCGCTGCCACCTTGCGCCAAGCGGCCCAAAATGTCGTCCTTGTGTTGGTCCGGCGGGCAGTCGCACAAGCCAATGTACGACAATTGCCCGGCTGCGTAGCCGGCGCCGAATACGTAATAGCGGGAACCCATAGTTTTTACCCCCCCAATATGCGGCGTCGCCAGACGCTGCTCTCCAAGCCAATGGATAGATGCGCCTTGCGCGGCCGCGGTTCAGTCGTAAATCGTTATCGACATATCAGGCCGACGCGCCGGCACGACACGCAGTTCCTCGCGCTGCGCAATCGCATTCATCAAGGCCGATTCCGTGGCGTGGTTGGCATCGATCCACAGCGCTACCGCGCGCGCCACGCCCATCTGTACCACCGGACCGAGCCGGCGCGGCGTGATATTGGCGTGCTTGAGCATGCGTTCCATTGCCGGCGTGGTGACCGTCACCAGGTGGTTTACGCCATACTTGCGGGCCAGGCGCACGACATGCAGCATCATCTGTATCGGTAGCGTGCTCAGCCCGAACGCGGTGGAATCCTGCTTGAGCACCGCAAAGCGGCTCAGTTCCCAGATGTCCTCGCCGCAGGGCGCCTCGCCGTCGAGCAACATTGAGAATACGTCGCGCAGCATGTTCGGCCCCGTGGTCGGCAACATGCGCCAGCAACCGTGCAAGGTGCCTCCCTCCTTGGCCATCATGTACATGGGATTCAGTTGGTCGTATTCATCAAACTCCATGCCGTCCTGCGTGTGTACGTCCCATCCCAATCTTTCGCGAAACATGGAGTGACGCAAACGGTACATATTACGTTCGTCAGAGATGGAGAGGAAGAGACTGCCTCTTTTAACCGCTACGATATTCATGTTGAACGCTCCTGTCTGTCAGCCTTGAATATAGAGTGATCGCCATGGTGTTGTAACTACATGCTTATGTAGCACTTGTGTCACTTGAGTAACATCATGGGTGCGGGATCGGACCCTGGTACCGCTAAGTCAAGGATTTTCGCAGGTCGGCTTGGCCGCTAACGCGCATAAAAAAACGCAGGCCGGACCTGCTGGTCCGCCTGCGTTCCGGCGTCGACGCGCGCCCGGCCCGCTACCGTGGCCCGGGCGCGCGCAAGGCTGGCTTACTCGTAGTCGCTCATCGGCGCACAGCCGCAGAACAGGTTGCGGTCGCCGTAGACGTTGTCGGCGCGGCCGACCGGCGGCCAGTACTTCTGCTTACGCAGCGCCGGCACCGGGAAGGCCGCCACTTCGCGGCTGTACTTGTGCGCCCAGACGTCGGCGGTCAGCACTTCCGCAGTGTGCGGAGCGCCCTTCAGC
This sequence comes from Janthinobacterium sp. CG3, assembly GCF_000344615.1. Classification (GTDB taxonomy): domain Bacteria; phylum Pseudomonadota; class Gammaproteobacteria; order Burkholderiales; family Burkholderiaceae_D; genus Janthinobacterium. Next base: position 810,719 of record NZ_KB467824.1, read on the forward strand.
GGATTGTCTTCGCGGTCGAATTCGCCGTTCTGCACTTGCGCGATTTCCGAGCGGATGACGATCATGGCGTCGATGAAGCGGTCGATTTCAACCTTCGATTCGCTTTCGGTCGGCTCGATCATCAAGGTGCCCGGCACCGGGAAACTCATGGTCGGCGCGTGGAAGCCGAAGTCCATCAGGCGCTTGGCGACGTCTTCGTTGCTGATGCCGGTGGCGTCGGTCAGCGGGCGCAGGTCGATGATACACTCGTGCGCCACCAGGCCGTCGTGGCCCGCGTACAGCACCGGATAGTGCGGCGACAGGCGGCGGGCGATGTAGTTGGCCGCCAGGATCGCCGTTTCGGTGGCGGCGGTCAGGCCTTCGGCGCCCATCATCGCGATATACATCCACGAGATCGGCAGGATGCTGGCCGAGCCGAACGGCGCCGCGCTGACCGCGCCGATGCCGGCGGCGTCGCGCTGGTAGCCGCTGGAACGCTGGTTGGGCAGGAACTTGGCCAGGTGCGCGCCGACGCCGATCGGGCCGACGCCCGGGCCGCCGCCGCCGTGCGGGATGCAGAAGGTTTTGTGCAGGTTCAGGTGGCTGACGTCGCCGCCGAAGCTGCCCGGCGCCGCCACGCCAACCAGCGCGTTCATGTTGGCGCCGTCGATGTAGACCTGGCCGCCGTGCGAATGGACGATCTCGCACAGTTGCTGGATGCCTTCCTCGAACACGCCGTGGGTGGACGGGTAGGTGACCATGACGCAGGCCAGGTTGGCGCTGTGCTTCTCGGCTTTCGCCTGCAGGTCGGCCAGGTCGACGTTGCCGCTGGCGTCGCAGGCGGTGACGACCACCTGCATGCCGACCATGTTGGCCGAGGCCGGGTTGGTGCCGTGCGCCGACGACGGGATCAGGCAGATGTTGCGGTGGCCTTCGCCGCGCGATTCATGGTAGGCCTTGATCACCAGCAGGCCGGCGTATTCGCCCTGCGAGCCGGCGTTCGGCTGCAGCGAGACGGCGGCGTAGCCGGTCAGCGCGCACAGCATTTCTTCCAGCTGCGAGATCATTTCGCGGTAGCCGACCGTTTGCGCGTCCGGCGCGAACGGGTGGATGCTGGAGAATTCGGGCCAAGTCACCGGGATCATTTCGCTGGTGGCGTTGAGTTTCATGGTGCAGGAGCCCAGCGGAATCATGGTGCGGTCCAGCGCCAGGTCCTTGTCGGCCAGGCTGCGCAGGTAGCGCAGCATTTCGTGCTCGGAGTGGTAGCGGTTGAAGACCGGGTGGCTCAGGTAGGCGCTGGTGCGGCCCAGCCCGGCCGGGAAGGCGTTCTGCACGCCCGCCTCGACGGCGTCGAAGTCCGGCGCCGGCGTGACGCCGTTGGCGAAGATGTCCCACAACAGCGCCAGGTCGGCGCGGGTGACGGTTTCGTCGAGCGAGACGCCGACGTGGTTGGCGTCGACCTTGCGCAGGTTGACGCCGGCCGCCACCGCCGCCGCGTGCAATTGCTCGGCGCGGTCGGTTGCCACGGTCAGGGTGTCGAAGAAGGTGTCGTTGGCGATGCCGTAGCCGAGCGTGCGCAGGTTGGCCGCCAGGATGCCGGTGTAGCGGTGCACGCGCTGGGCGATTTGCAGCAGGCCGGCCGGGCCGTGGTAGACCGCGTACATCGAGGCCATCACGGCCAGCAGCACCTGCGCGGTGCAGATGTTGGAGGTGGCTTTTTCGCGGCGGATGTGTTGTTCGCGGGTTTGCAGCGCCAGGCGGTAGGCCTGGTTGCCCTGGGCGTCGATGGTGACGCCGACCAGGCGGCCCGACATGCTGCGCTTGAATTCGTCGCGGGTCGACAGGTAGCCGGCGTGCGGGCCGCCGAAGCCGAGCGGCACGCCGAAGCGCTGGCTGTTGCCGACGACGACGTCGGCGCCCCATTCGCCCGGCGGCGTCAGCATCGTCAGCGCCAGCAGGTCGGCGGCGACGATGACCATGGCGCCGTTGGCGTGCAGGTGCTCTACGCCGGCGCGGTAGTCGCGCACCACGCCGTTCACGCCAGGGTATTGCAGCAGCGCGCCGAAGCAGCTGTCCAGCGTTTCCAGCTCGTTTGGCGCGAAGGTGCGCACCTCGATGCCGAGCGGCTGGGCGCGCGTTTGCACCACTTCCAGGGTTTGCGGCAGCACGTCGTCGGCCACGTACAGCACGTTCGACTTGGACTTGCCGACGCGCTGGATCAGCGTCATCGCCTCGGCCGCGGCGGTGCCCTCGTCGAGCATCGAGGCGTTCGAGATGCCCATGCCGGTGAGGTCGGTGACCACTTGCTGGAAGTTCAGGATGGCTTCCAGGCGGCCCTGCGAAATCTCCGGCTGGTACGGCGTGTAGGCGGTGTACCAGGCCGGGTTTTCAAAGATGTTGCGCAGGATCACGCCCGGGGTGTGGCTGTTGTAGTAGCCCTGGCCGATCAGGGATTTGAGCACCTGGTTTTTCGACGCCAGCGACTTCAACTGCGCCAGCGCGGCCGGCTCCGACATCGGCGCCGAATACTGGCCGAGCGGCAGGGCGCCCTGGTTGCGGATGCTGGCCGGCACCAGCGCGTCGATCAGCGCGGCGCGGCTGGCGTAGCCGAGGGTCGTGAGCATGGCTTCCTGCTCGGAGGCGGAAGGGCCGATGTGGCGGGCGATGAAGGCGTCGCGGGCTTCAAGTTGGGTCAGGCTGGTGCGGGTCATGTTGGGGCCAATAAGAGACGGAGTCGCCGGCGGCGGGGCTGGCGGCAAGGTGTGGGGAAGGGCTGCGGGGAGGGGCGCGCGGGCCGCCGAGGCGGCCCGCGCGCCGGCGCGAATTATTCGGCGGTGTTTTTGCCGTAGGCGGCGGCGTCGAGCAGGCCGTCGAGGGCCGAGGCGTCGGCCGGCTTGATCTTGAACAGCCAGGCCGAGAAGGCGTCGGCGTTGATCGATTCCGGCGCGTTGGCGACGTCGTCGTTGACGGCGACCACTTCGCCGGCCAGCGGGGCGTAGATGTCGCTGGCGGCCTTGACCGATTCGACCACGGCGGCGTCGTCGCCGGCGCCGTAGGTTTTGCCCACGGTTGGCAGTTCGACGAAGACGATGTCGCCCAGCGCGTCCTGGGCGTACTCGGTGATGCCGACGGTGACGGTGCCGTCAGCTTCCAGGCGCGCCCATTCGTGGGATTCGGTGTACTTCAGGTCTGCGGGAATGTTCATGTATAGCTCCAGATAATAAATGTCGGTGAAATTTTATAGTTTTATGGATTGCTGTGGCGCCGATGGATCAGGCAACCAGGATTTTACCGTTGCGCACGAACGGCAGCTTGACCACGGTGGCGGCCAGCTTCTTGTCGCGGATTTCGACGTGCACGGTGTCGCCCAGCGCGACGCCGTTCGGCACCCGCGCCAGCGCGATCGCCTGCTGCATGGTCGGGCTGAAGGTGCCGCTGGTGATCTCGCCGACGCTGTCGCTGCCGCCGACGATGACTTTCTGGTGGGCCCGCAGCACGCCGCCTTTTTCGCGCAGGATCAGGCCGACGAACTGGGCGTTCTGGCCCATCGCCAGCAGCGCCGCCTTGCCGATGAAGTCGCGCTCGCTGACCAGGTCGATGGTCCAGGCCAGGCCGGCGTCGAGCGGGTTGACCGTCTCGTCCATGTCCTGGCCGTACAGGTTCATGCCCGCCTCCAGGCGCAGCGTGTCGCGCGCGCCCAGGCCGGCCGGTTTCACGCCGGCCGCCGCCAGGGCGTTCCACAGCGCCTCGACCTGGCTGGCCGGCACGCCGATTTCAAAGCCGTCCTCGCCGGTGTAGCCGGTGCGCGCCACCATCACCTCGCCGAAGGCGCTGCCCTTGACGATGACGGCGTTGAACGGCTTCAGGCCCTCCGAGGCGGCCAGGGTTTCCGGCAGCACCTGCCAGACCTTGGCGCGGGCGTTCGGACCTTGTACCGCGACCAGCGCCATCGGCTCGGCGCCGTCGCGCCGCTCGGTGACGCTGACGCCGCTGTTGCTGGCCGCGTTCTGCGCCTTGATCCAGGCGATGTCCTTGGTGGCGGTGCCGGCGTTGACGACCAGGCGGAACCAGCCCTCGTTCATGAAGTAGACGATCAGGTCGTCGATGACGAAGCCCTGCGGGTTCAGCAGGCACGAGTACAGCGCCTTGCCGGCCACCTGCAGCTTGTCGACGTTGTTGGCCAACAGGCCGCGCAGGAAGGGGCGCACGTTCTCGCCCTCGAGGTCGACGACGCACATGTGCGAGACGTCGAACATGCCGACGTCGCTGCGCACCGCGTGGTGTTCTTCGATTTGCGAGCCGTAGTTGACGGGCATGTCCCAGCCGCCGAAATCGACCATGCGGGCGCCGGCAATACGGTGGGCGTTGTTAAGTGGGGTCGTAAGTAGCGTCATGAAATCCTCGGGGCCATTGGTAAAGGGGTTAACGGAGCAGACAAGGAAACGCTTTGCAGCCATTTTCCGCATGTGATCGCTGACCCCTCTGTCCTTGGTACCTGAGAGATTACGGGGCAATGTCGCCCCGTCGCACCTTCGGTGGATCGCCGGCGTGACGCCGCGACCGCTCTCCAGAGTTGAGCCGTGGCGCGGCGGATGGCCGCGCCACGGTCCCTTGATCGGTCCTTTTGCCTGAGAGTTTTTGGGTAGTGCCCCTTCGGCGGCAACGCGGGTGTCTGCGACACCGGCGTTGCCCTCTCCCGATCAAGAGTGCAGAATATATGCCAGCGGGGCCTTTCTGTCAATCTGTTCGGCGCGCCGGCGGCGGCCCGCCGCGCCGGTCGCGGCTGCTTGACGGCGTGCTTGCGGCGGGTAAAATCCGCTGGATGGCACGCACGCTTGACGCCGGCCCTCGGCCAGTCGCGCGCCTCTTTGCTAGAATCAATTATTCCCACTTTTTAAAGTGAATGCCATGAGCGACGAACAAGAAAAGACGGACGGACACGCCTATTTCACGCTGTCGGGGGACGTCAACAGCGACATGGTCAGGCGCGTCTTCGACGCCGTTGCCGACATGACCGAAGACAAGATCAGCACGGCCCACGTGCTGATCCAGTCGAACGGCGGCTATGTCAGCGACGGCATCTGCCTGTACAACTTCCTGAGCCAGTTGCCGCTCACCTTCGTCACCTACAACGCCGGCGCGGTCGCCTCGATCGCGGTGACGCTGTTCCTGGCCGGCGGGCGCCGCTACGCCAGCGAGACGGCGCGCTTCATGGTACACAAATCGCACGCCACGGCGTCGCCGGGGGCGCGCCCGGACGCGCTGAAAATTATTGTCGACGGCTTGCGCGCCGACGACCTGCGCACCGAGCAAATCCTCAAAAAGCACGTCGCGCTGACGCAGGAGCACTGGCTGGTGCACGCTTATTCCGACCTGCACCTGACGGCCCATGAGGCGCTGGCCGTCGGCATGGTCGACGGCGTGGCCAACTTCTCGCCGCCCAAGGGCGTGCGCCTGACCAATATATAACCGCGGCGGCCGCGCCTACTATTTTCTGAAAGAAGCCCGCGGCGGCGGGCGTTCCCGCTTTCTTGATGAATGAATCGACAAGGGCCCGCCAGCGTTGTCGCGCTGACAGGCCCTGCCTTGTCTTGCAAAATCGCGCCGCGCGAGTCGGCGCCGGCTTAACGCCCGGTTTTATTGCTTGAGCGGCTGGTTTGGTTCTGCTGGCCGCCCGTGCCGCCGCCCGACTGCTTGCTGCCGCCGGTGTCGGACCCCGACTGTTTGTTCGCATCGTTTTTGTGGCTTTGCTTGCCGGCCTCCACATGCTGTTCGTGGGTGCCGCCCTGGTTGCCCGAGCGCGAGCCGGACGAGCTGCCGCCGGAACCTTGCGAGCCGGATTGTTTGTTGCCCTGACTACCTTTTTGGTTCGAGTTCATCATGATTCCTTTAAGTAATGGAAAAAGTCACTCTCCGGATATCAGCGCTGGAGGGAGGCAAAGACAATCTTCCCCTGGCACATGCGTTTCCGGTGACGCAATGATGCGATCCTGATCATGTGTTCGGTATCGGATACCTTCCCGCCCGCATGTAGGACAAACACTGATGCGGCTACCACTTTATCTTGTTAAATGAATTATTCAAGGCGCTTTTTCACACTTTTCCGCCGGGGCCGGTCGGGCGCTCGCGCCAGCATTGCCATGGTAGCGAAGCGGCGCCGCCGATCGTTGACTAGCGCCAAGTGCGCGCGTGACGAAGCACAATGTTTTTACGGGGTAAAATTTGCGCCGGAACAGTTGTTTGTTTCCATTTGGCCATTGCCTTATGGCAATAATATGCAAGAATGTGGTATACCGGCGGAATGTTCCCGTCGTCACCTTTTCCGTAGCGGGACATCATGCTTTCACAGACAACAATTGGCGCGGCGCCGAAGAAAGTAGTGTCGCCGCGGCATGCGTTGTTGGAAAGCTTGATCGATATCGTCGGCCAACATGTCAATGCGCAGTTGCTGGCGCTGGCGGGGCGCGTCTCGGCCGCCTTGCTCGACGGCGCCGAGGCCGGCGACGCCAAGTCGGTGCATCAGCGCTTCAAGGCCGGCAAGCTGCTCAAAAACAACAGCTATGGCTTCCTGCACCTGGCCTCGACCAGGTTGGAGCGGGCGCTGCGGCGCGAACTGGCGCAACTGGCGCCGGCGCCGAAGGCCGCGACCAGGCCCGCCCAGGCGATGACGCTGGTGCCGTACGAGGCGATGGACACGCAGGTCGCGTTTGCCGCGCTGAGCCGGCCGTTCGACGTGATGTACGCCGAGCAACTAGCCACGCTCAACGTGCGCCTGGCCTTCCTGCTCGATCGCGGGATTTTGCGTCCCGGTCAAAATCCCTTCCGTCCCGGCGTTTTTCTAATGTCCCTGCAAGAAACCTGGTGCGAATTCGAACCCGAACCCGACTCGAGCAAGCTGTTTCTGCCCTTCCTCAAGCCGGGGCCGTTTCTCGATTTGGGGCCGATGTTCGAGGCGCTCAACCTGGCGTTGATGCGCAAGGGCGTGCTGCCCGGCGCCGACGCGGCGCTGCGTCCGCGCCGCGCCGACAGCCACGACGCCACGCCGAAGCAAGCGAAGGCGCCCAGCCAGGTCGTGCTGGCGCAGCAGTTGCGCCAGTTCTTCGCCCAGACGGAAAGTGCCGCGCCGGCCGGCGCGGGCCGCGCGCCGACGCCGGTCGGCCTGTCGCTGCCGCCCGAGTTGTCCCTGCCGCACTTGCCGAACTTGCCGAATCCGCCGGGCGTGGCGGGCGCGGCCGGTTCACCGGCGGTCGGCTGGCAGCAGGGCGCCGCGCAGGGTTTCCACGGCGCCGTCGACAACCAATTGGCGCACCGGCTCAGCCAGATCGGTGCGAAACAGCCCTTGCTGTCCTTCCTGTCGCGGCTGCAGGGCGCGCCCGCGCCCGACGGCGCCGCCGCGCCGGCGCGTGCGCATAACGTCATCTACCTGCCGAAGATCAAGGAAAGCGCCCCGCAGGGCAGCCTGAGCCGCGCCGACGAAAGCACCATCGATTTGTTGTCGGCCATTTTCGAGACCGTGTTCCAGGACAAGAATATCTCGCAGGAAATCCGCGACCTGATCCGTTTCTTGCAAATTCCGGTGCTCAAGGCGGCGCTGGTCGACAAGGACTTCTTTTTCCAGGAAGCCCATCCGGCGCGGCGCATGATCGACTTGCTTTCGCGCATGGGCTGGGAGCAGCGCAAGGGGCCGGACGATCCGCTGTTCCAGGCCATGCAGCGCAGCGTCGACCGGGTCGGGCGCGAATTCGACCACGAGGTCTCGGTGTTCGCGCAGGCCGTGACGGAGCTGGAGGCGTCGATCCAGGCCGAGGAGAAGGCCGCCGCGACGGCCATCGCCGCGCCCATCGCCACGGCGCTCAAGCGGGAACGCCTGGCGCAGGCGGCCGCCGCGGCCAGGGGCGCGGTGGCGCTGCGCCTGGGCGGCGGCGATGTCGCGGCGGTGGTGGTCGCCTTCCTGGAAAACCAGTGGGTGGCGGTCATGACGATCGCCCACAGCGTCGAGGCGGAGCGCGCCGGCGCCGTCAACAACGCCACCCGCACGATGGACGAGCTGATCTGGAGCGTGAAGCCGAAGCCGCTGACGGAGGAGCGGCGCCAGTTCATCGGCAAGCTGCCGGCGTTGTTGTCGGCGCTCAACAAGTGGCTGGACATCATTCAGTGGCAGGATGCCGAGCGCCTGCAATTTTTCGCCGAGCTGGCCGAGTGCCACGCCTCGATCGTGCGGGCGCCGTTAGAACTGTCGCCCGAGCGCCAGGTGGAAATCGCGCTGGAGGTGGCGCAGCAGGATGCGCAGCGGCGCCTGGCGTTGCAAGAGCGCGCCGCCGAGGAGGTGCCGGCGGCGGACGACGCCGTGCTGGCGGTCGAGGCGCTCCAGCGCGGCATGTGGATGACGTTCGCCCAGGCCGACGGCGCCGCTCGCAAGGTCAAACTAGCCTGGATCAGCCCGCTGCGCACGCTGTACATCTTTTCCGCCGACAGCCGGCGCGAAGCGTTCTCGCTGTCGGGCGAGGCGTTGGCCAGCGCGTTCCGCGCGGGGCGGGTGGAGTTGGCCGGCGTCGACGGCATGGTCGGGCGCGCCCTGCAGCAGGCGCTGGGGCGGGTTGCCGTCAACGACGTCGGCGTCACCACGTTGGCTTGATAAAAAAACAAGGGGAGCGACCCTGGGGGCGCGCGTTCCCGCCTTGGCGCCGACGGTCTGGCCCGGGCCTCAGCTTGAACGGCGCGCGCCTCGTACAAGCGCACTCAGTCGTATCATGGCATAGTGCAGTCCTCCAATAAGCGAAAAGTTATCGAAATATGAATTGGTGGCATGGTTTAAGTCTAATAGGGAGCATGGCCGTGATGGCGCCCGCCGGCATCGCCATTGCCGTATGGTTGGCGGGCGGAAATTCCTGGCGCCTGGCGCTGCAATGGTGCCTGTTGTTCGGCGCCGGCATGGCGCTGGTAGTGGCCAGCAAGGTGGCGTTCATCGGCTGGGGCATCGGCATCAGCGCGATTGAATTCGCCGGTTTCAGCGGCCACGCGATGCGCGCCGGCGCGGTGCTGCCGGTGGCCCTGTTCGTCATTCTCAGCGGCGCCGCGCCCGTGCCGCGTTACGCCGGCGCCGCCGTCGGCGTGCTGCTGGCCGTGCTGGTGTCGATTTCGCGTGTGCAGGTGCACGCCCATTCGGCGTCCGAGTCGATCACCGGCACCGTGCTCGGCTTGCTGGTCGCGGCCGTGTTCATCCGCCAAGCCGGCGCCACGCGCGAGCCGGTGGTAAGCCGGTTGTTGGTGGCGCTGAGCATGTGCGCCCTGTTGTGGACGCCGAACGTGGAACCGCTGCCGACCGAGCAGTGGATGACCAGGTTGGCGCTGCACTTGTCCGGCCACGAGCGGCCTTTCGAACGCAGCCACTGGAAACTGGCGCAACGCCACCCCTTGCTGCGCTGACCGGCGCGGCGCGCCGCACGCGCGGTTGTGGCCAGTTTTGCGCCGCAAAATGGTATGATGATCTACTTTTCACAGGGGCAAATCGGCGGCCGTCGCCGCGACGCGCCGGGCTCGACGCGCTTGCGCCGCCTTGCCCCGTGAGAAAACAATGCCAGTCGAGGCGAGGAATCTGAAACAACGTGCGTCTATCTTCCATTAAATTGTCGGGATTCAAGTCCTTTGTCGATCCCACCAATTTCCAGGTGCCCGGGCAACTGGTCGGCGTCGTCGGTCCCAATGGTTGCGGCAAGTCGAACATCATCGACGCCGTGCGCTGGGTGCTGGGCGAATCGAAGGCGTCGGAATTGCGCGGCGAGTCGATGCAGGACGTTATCTTCAACGGCTCGACGCACCGCAAGCCGGCCGGGCGCGCCTCGGTCGAACTGGTATTCGACAACAACGACGGCAAGGCTTCCGGCCAGTGGGGCCAGTACGCCGAAATCGCCGTCAAGCGCACGCTGACGCGCGACGGCACCTCGACCTACTACATCAACGGCCAGCCGGTGCGCCGGCGCGACATCCAGGACATCTTCCTGGGCACCGGGCTCGGGCCGCGCGCCTACGCCATCATCGGCCAGGGCATGATTTCGCGCATTATCGAGTCGCGCCCGGAGGAGTTGCGCGTGTTCCTCGAGGAGGCCGCCGGCGTCTCGAAGTACAAGGAGCGCCGCCGCGAGACCGAAAACCGCTTGCACGACACGCGCGAGAACCTGCTGCGCGTCGACGATATCTTGCGCGAGCTCAACGCCAACCTGGAAAAGCTCGAGGCGCAGGCCGTCGTCGCTAACAAATTCCACATGCTGCAAGGCGACCAGGAAGAGAAGCAAAAACTGCTCTGGCTGCTGCGCAAGAACGAGGCGCAACAGGAGCAGACGCGTTTTTTCCGCGAGGTCGAGCAGGCCCAGACCGACCTGGAGGAGCAGACCGCCAAGCTGCGCCACGTCGAGCTGACGCTGGAGCAGATGCGGCAGGCCCATTTCGCCATCGGCGACCGCTTGCACACGGCCCAGGGCCACCTGTACCAGACCAACGCCGAGATCGGCAGCCTGGAGGCGCAGATCAAGTTCGTCATCGAGTCGCGCGCGCGCCTGCAGGCGCAGCTGGCGACCTTGACGGCGCAGCGCGACCAATGGCAAGCCCAGGCCCAGGAGCAGCAGGAGCAGATCGAGGAAGCCGATTTCCGCCTCGAAGAGCTGGCCGCGCGCGTCGAGCAGTCGCAGATGGCGGCCGAGCAAAAGAACGAGCAGTTGCCGGCGCTCGACCTGGCCTGGCGCGAGGCGCAGCGCAAAAGCACCGAGTCGCGCGCCAAGATCATGCAGGCGCAGCAGCAGTTGGAGCTGGAGTCGGCGCACCAGCGCAACGCCGCCAACATCCTGGCCGGCCTGCTGTCGCGGCGCGAGCGGCTGCAGCAGGAAAAGAACGGTTTGAACCTGCCCGACGGCAGCCATCTGGCGAACATGAAGATGCAGCTGGAGGAAAAGCAGCAGGCGCTGGAGGAGCAGGGCTTTTATCTGGAGGAGGCGCTCGAGCAGCAGCCGAAGCTGGAGCGCGAGCGCCAGCAGGCGCAAACCCAGGTCAACGCCGAAACGGCCGCCAACGCCCAGCTGGAGGCGCGCCTGAACGCGCTGCGCCAGTTGCAGGAGCGGGTGCAAACCCAGGGCAAGGTGCAGCCTTGGCTGAAGCGCCACGAACTCGACGCCTTGCCGCGGCTGTGGCAAAAGCTGCAGATCGAGCAGGGCTGGGAAAGCGCGATCGAGTCGGTGCTGCGCGAGCGCACCGGCGCGCTGCAAGTGTCGAACATCGACTGGGCCAAGGCCTTCTTCGGCGACGCGCCGCCGGCCAAGCTGGCGTTGTTCGCGCCGGCGCCGGCCGCGCCGGCGCCGGAGCTGGCCGGCCTGAAGCCGCTGCTGAATGTGCTGAAGCTCAACGACCCCGGCCTGCGCGGCCTGCTGCAGGACTGGTTGCACAACGCCTTCGCCAGCGACGACGCCGCCGAGGCGCTGCGCGAGCGCGCCACATTGCCGGCCGGCGGCTATTTCGTCACGCGCCAGGGCCATGTGATCGGCCAGTCGAGCGTGCGCTTCTACGCCGCCGATTCGGAGCAGGAGGGCATGCTCGGGCGCCAGCAGGAAATCGACAACCTCGACAAGCAGTTGCGCGCCCAGCAGTTGCTGGCCGACGAGGCGCGCGCCCGCTCGGTGCGGGCCGACGCCGGCGTCGCCAACCTGACGCGCCAGCTGGCCGAGCTGCGCCAGCGGGTGCAGTCGCTGACGCAGTCGGTGCACACCTTGCAGCTCGACGTCGTCAAGCTCTCCGAGGTCGAGGCGCGCTTCAACCAGCGCAGCGGGCAGATCCAGGCCGACCTGGCCGAGATCGGCGCGCAGGAGGCCGAGCAGATGCAGGTGAAGATGGAGTCGGAGGAAAAGTTCGAGCAGCTCGACTGCGACCTCGGCGACCTGCAGCAGGCGCACGAGGACGGCCACACCGATTTTTTGAACCAGGAGCAGCGCCTGACGGACGCGCGCGAGCGCTTGCGCGAAATGGAAAGGGCGGCGCAGGAGGCCGAGTTCGCCGAGAAGTCGCAGCGCGCCAAGATCGAGGAGCTGCGCCGCGGCATCGCCACCGCCACCACCCAGGCGGCCCAGGTGACGGTCAGCCTGCAGGCCGGCCAGCGCGAGCTGGCCAACCTGGAGTCCGGCGCCGCCGCCGACGGCTTGCAGGACTTGCTGGAGCGCCGCACCACGCAGGAGCGCGCGCTGGCCGACGCCCGCCACGAACTCGACCAGATCACCCAGCAGCTGCGCCTGTCCGAGGACGCCCGCACCCAGTCCGAGCGCAGCCTGCAGCCGCAGCGCGACAAGATCATGGAAATGCAGCTCAAGGAGCAGGCCGCGCGCCTGAACCAGGAGCAGTTCGCCCAGCAGTTGCTGGAATGCGGCGCCGACGAGGCGGCTTTGAGCGGCAAGCTGCACCCGGACATGCGCCCGTCCTATCTGCAGGGCGAAGTGACGCGCCTGGGCAACGCCATCGCCTTGCTGGGCGCGGTCAACCTGGCCGCGCTCGACGAGCTGGCGCAGGCGTCGGAGCGGAAGAACTTCCTCGACGCCCAGAACGCCGACCTGGTCGAGGCCATCGACACGCTCGAGGACGCGATCGCCCGCATCGACAAGGAAACCCGCGAGTTGTTGCAGGACACCTTCGACAAGGTCAATTTCCACTTTTCCGAGCTGTTCCCCATCCTGTTCGGCGGCGGCCAGGCCAGGCTGACGATGACCGGCGACGAAATCCTCGATTCCGGCGTGCAAGTCATGGCCCAGCCGCCGGGCAAGAAGAACGCCACCATCCACCTGCTCTCCGGCGGCGAAAAGGCGCTGACGGCGACGGCGCTGGTGTTTTCGATGTTCCGCCTGAACCCGGCGCCGTTCTGCCTGCTCGACGAGGTCGACGCGCCGCTGGACGACGCCAACACGGAACGTTTTTGTAGAATGGTCAAACGGATGTCCGACCAGACCCAATTCCTTTTCATCTCGCATAATAAAATTGCGATGGAAATGGCCCATCAATTGATCGGTGTGACGATGCAGGAACAAGGCGTGTCGCGCATCGTGGCGGTGGATATGGAATCCGCCGCAAACTTCGCATCCGAGGCGCAAGCAGCATGACAGACTTACAAATGACACTGTTCGGGGCCGGCGGCGTATTCATCGCCGGCGTTTTCTCCTACAACAAATGGCAGGAGCACAAGGCCAAGAAAAGCGTCGAACGGGCGTTTTCCAACGACCACGACGACGTGCTGATGCGCTCCGGCGCCGGCGCCGGCGCCAGCGCGCCGGCGGCGCCGGCCGCGGCGCGGCACGAGCCGAGCTTTGAGGCCGGCGCCGCCGGCGACGGCGCGTCGGCCGGCGCTGGCGCCGGCGCGGCGGCGCAGCCGTGCGCCGATCCGCTCGACGCGCCGGCGCGCAGCGCCGACATGGCCAGCCCGGCGGCCGAGCTGGCCACCAGCCTGGTCGACCCGCTGATCGACTGCCTGCTGCCGCTGGCGCTGGAGGCGCCTGTGCGCGGCGACAAGATCCTGCCGGTGCTGCAAACGCTGCGCCTGGTCGGCAACAAGCCGGTGCACTACATCGGCCTGCACGTCAACGGCGACTGGGAACCGATCACCCACGGCGGCGTCTATACCCAGTTGCAGGGCGGCGTGCAGATGGCCAGCCGCACCACGGCGCTGAACGAACTGGAGTATTCGGAACTGGTGACGCGCCTGCGCGGCGTGGCCGACGACATCGGCGCCGAGCCGGCGATCCCGGACATGATCGAGGTCATGGCCGAGGCGCGCACGCTGCACCGTTTCGTCGCCGGCCACGACGCCCAGCTGGGCGTGAACCTGCACACCAACGGCGCGCCGTGGGCCATCAGCACGCTCATCGGCGCGCTGGAAAAGCAGGGCTTCGACCTGCGCCCGGACGGCCGCTACGTGATGCCCGACGGCGACGGCGCCTTCCTGTTCTCGCTGTCGACCAACGTCACGCTGGCCGAGGAAACCACGGCCCGCCTGACCTTGCTGCTGGACGTGCCGTGCGTGGCGCCGGCGCGCGACGGCTTCGGCGCGATGGTCGCCTGCGCCCGCTCGCTGGTGGGCCGGCTCGACGCCACCATCGTCGACGACAGCAACCAGGCCCTGTCGGACGCGGCCCTGGCGGAAATTGCCGGCCAGGTGCTGGAGTTTTACCAAGAGATGGAAGCGGCCGACATTCCGGCCGGTTCGACCCGCGCACTGCGTTTATTTAGCTGAGTTCCGTAGCAGATGACCGATACCACCGAGCCGGCGCGCATCGCCGAGCTGACCGTTGAACTGAACCGCCACCTGCACGCCTACCACGTGCTGGACGCGCCGACCATCCCGGACGCCGAGTACGACCGGCTGTTCCTCGAACTGCAGGCGCTGGAGGCGGCCAACCCGGCGCTGGTGGCGCCCGACTCGCCGAGCTTGCGCGTCGGCGCGGCGCCGCTGCCGCAATTCGACCAGGTCACGCACACGCTGCCGATGCTCTCGCTCAACAACGGCTTTTGCGACGAGGACGTCGACAATTTCGACCGCCGCGTGCGCGAGGGCCTCGACGCGGTCCACGTCGAATACGCCGCCGAGGTCAAGTTCGACGGCCTGGCCATCAACCTGCGCTACGAGCACGGCCTGTTCGTGCAGGCCGCCACCCGCGGCGACGGCGCCACCGGCGAGGACGTCACCGCCAACATCCGCACCATCGCCGGCATTCCGCTGCGCCTGCACGGCGCCAACGCGCCGGCGCTGCTCGACGTGCGCGGCGAGGTGATGATGTTCAAGGCCGACTTCGCCCGCCTGAACGCGCGCCAGCGCGACGCCGGCCTGAAGGAATTCGCCAACCCGCGCAACGCCGCCGCCGGCAGCCTGCGCCAACTCGATTCGCGCGTCACGGCGCAGCGCACGCTGCGCTTTTACGCCTACGGCATCGGCGCGCTGGAAGGCGCGCCGATGCCGCGCTCGCACTCGGCCTTGCTCGACTGGTACCAGCAGCTGGGGGTGCCGGTGTCGAACGAGCGCGCGGTGGTGGCCGACGCCGCCGGCCTGCTGGCCTATTTCAGGCAAATCGGCCTGAGCCGGCCGACGCTGCCGTATGACATCGACGGCGTCGTCTACAAGGTCAACCTGCTGGAAGACCAGCGACAGCTGGGCTTCGTGTCGCGCGCGCCGCGCTTCGCGCTGGCGCACAAATTCCCCGCCGAAGAGGCGCTGACGCTGGTGCTCGACATCGAGATCCAGGTCGGGCGCACCGGCGCGTTGACGCCGGTGGCGCGGCTGGCGCCGGTGTCGGTGGGCGGCGTCACCGTCACCAACGCCACCCTGCACAACGAGTCGGAGGCGCGGCGCAAGGATGTGCGCGTCGGCGACACCGTCATCGTGCGCCGCGCCGGCGACGTCATTCCCGAGGTGCTGGCGGTGTTGCTGGAGAAGCGCCCGGCGCCGGAGCCGGCGCAGTTCGCCATGCCGGGCCATTGCCCGGTGTGCGGCTCGCACGTGGTGCGCGAGGAGGGCGAGGTCATCGCGCGCTGCTCCGGCGGCCTGTTCTGCTCGGCCCAGCGCAAGGAGGCGATCCGCCACTTCGCCGGCCGCCGCACCATGGATATCGAGGGCCTGGGCGAGCGCTACTGCGACACGCTGGTGGAACTGGGCTACGTGCACGGCGTCGCCGACCTGTACAAGCTGAGCCTGGACAATTTGCTGGAAATGAAGGTGCGCGCCGACGCCGACGAGCTTGACGCCGGCGCCGAGCAAGCGGCGCCGCACAGCGCCGCGCCGGCCGCCGCGGCGGCCAAGGTGCCGACCAAGTGGGCCGAAAACTTGCTCGCCGGCATCGCCGCCAGCAAGGCGCCGCCGCTCGAACGCCTGCTGTTCGCGCTGGGCATCCGCCACGTCGGCGAGTCCACCGCGAAAACCCTGGCCGAGTGGCTCGGCACGCTCGACCGGGTGCGGCGCGCGCCGGCGGCGTTGCTGCGCGTGCTGCCCGACATCGGCGGCACGGTGGCCGACTCGATCGCCGACTTCTTCGCCGAAGAAAAGAACCAGCAGGCGCTGGACGCCTTGTTGGCGGCCGGCGTGGCGCCGCGCGACGAGCACGCGCCGAGCCCGAAACTGCGCGGTCAACTGGAGCAGGTCAAGCTGCTGGCCGCGCTCGGCATCCCCAAGCTGACCGAACCGCGCAGCAAGCAACTGGTCGAGCGCGGCGTCACGCTGGCGCAACTGGCCGGGCAGGGCGCGTCCTACCACGCCGGCCTGCCGGCGGCGGTGGCCGAGGCGCTGGCCGCGTGGCTGGGCGACGCCGCCAACCGCGCCTCGCTGCGGCGCCTGCACGCGCTGCGCGAGGAGCTGCTGGCGCTGGTGCCCGAAGTGGTCGAGGTCGAAGGCGGCTTGAGCGGCAAGACCTTCGTGCTGACCGGCACGCTGCCGACCCTGGGCCGCGACCAGGCCGCCGCGCTGATCGAGGCTGCCGGCGGCAAGGTGTCCGGCTCGGTGTCGAAGAAAACCGGCTACGTCGTGGCCGGCGCCGACGCCGGCAGCAAACTGCTCAAGGCGCAGGAGTTGGGCGTGACGATACTCGACGAGGTCGCGCTGCTGGAGCTGCTGGTCGCCGTTTCAATCCCAACACAAGAAAAATAGAACATGGTAAAAATCAAAAAAGCGGTATTTCCCGTCGCGGGCCTGGGCAGCCGGTTTTTGCCGGCGACCAAGGCGCAGCCGAAAGAAATGCTGCCCATCGTCGACAAGCCGCTGATCCAGTACGCCGTCGAGGAGGCGGTCGCCGCCGGCATCACCGAAATGATCTTCATCACCGGGCGCAACAAGCGCGCCATCGAAGACCATTTCGACAAGGCCTACGAGCTCGAAACGGAGCTGGAGGCGGCCGGCAAGAAGCAGTTGCTGGAAATCGTACAGAACGTCATCCCGAAACACATCAGTTGCATCTACATCCGCCAGTCGGCCCCGCTGGGCCTGGGCCACGCGGTGCTGTGCGCGCGGCCGGTGGTCGGCGAGGAACCGTTCGCCGTCATGCTGGCCGACGACTTCATGGACGCCGGCGATGGCGTGCGGCCGGTGTTGGCGCAGATGACCGAGGTGTATCTGCGCGAGCAGTGCAGCGTGCTGGCGGTGCAGGACGTGCCGCGCGCGCAGACCGGGCAATACGGCATCGTCAGCGCCAGCGCCTACCAGCCGGGGCTGGAGCTGGTCCGCGGCATCGTTGAAAAGCCGGCCCCCGGGCTGGCGCCGTCGACCTTGGCCGTGGTCGGCCGCTACGTGCTGTCGAACCGCATCTTCAATTACCTGGAGCACCTCGGCAGCGGCGCCGGCGGCGAAATCCAATTGACCGACGGCATCGCCGCGCTGATGCAGGCCGAGCGCGTGCTGGCCTACCGCTACGCCGGCCAGCGCTACGACTGCGGCTCGAAACTGGGCTATTTGAAGGCCATGACGGCAATCGGCTTGAAGCACCCGGAGACGGGCGCGGCCTATCGCGAATTCCTGCGCCAGGTACACATTGAATTGGGGACGGCATGACGGTACGTGAAATTTTGAAGATGGGCGATCCGCGCTTATTGCGGATGGCCGAGCCGGTGAGCGAATTCGGCACCGCCGAACTGGACGCGCTGATCGTCGACCTGTTCGACACGATGTACGCTGCCAACGGCGCCGGCCTGGCGGCGCCGCAGATCGGCGTCAACCTGCAAGTGGTGATCTACGGCTTCAAGCAAAACACCCGCTACCCGGACGCGCCGCAGGTGCCGGAAACGGTGCTGATCAACCCGCTGCTGACGCCGCTGTCGGACCGCAAGGAAGCCGGCTTCGAAGGCTGCCTGTCGGTGCCGGGCTTGCGCGGCAGCGTGCCGCGCTGGGCCGATTTGCGTTATGAGGGCGTCGACCAGTTCGGCAACCCGATCAGCCGCGACGTCGACGGCTTCCACGCCCGCGTGGTGCAGCACGAGGTCGACCACCTGCACGGCATCCTGTACCCGATGCGCATCGTCGACTTCACCCAGTTCGGTTTCACCGAGGTGATGTTCCCGGAGATGGACCCGAACGACGACGATTGAGGCGTTGCCGCGGCGGGGGCGGGAAGTCGCCAGCCAGTGGCATACCAGCGCGCGTGCGCGGGCACATGGCTGGCCGAAGGAAAACAGTCCTGCGAGCTGGAATATGAAACGCGCCATTTCCGAGGGACCGGCGTGCAAGCCGACTACGCGCGGTTGATCCGGGACTGGGGCGAAGGATACCGCAGAGGCGAGCGGCACGAAGCTGATCTCGCCTGGATTTATACGTTCGGACCGGACAAGCTGCGCGACTACGAGCGCGCATGGATGTGGATCAGCCTGGGTAAGGAGCGAAACTCGTCATTACCTTCCCATGTATTGTCGCAGCAAGAAAAAGAAGACATGCTAAACATGGTAAGGTCGCAGGTCGCCGAGCGCGTGCGCCTCAGGATCGCTATGCTAATCGAACCTGCGACCTGCGACCTGCGACCCGCGACCTGCGACCTGCGACCCGCTCACGCAATGCCAAGGAAACCATGAACAATCCGATCGAACTGTTGAAAGCCGCGGACATCGCCGACATGCCAGGCAGATCCAAAGCGCATCTGCTCAACCCCGACGCCGTGCGTGTTTCCAAGTCACTGGGCGGGGCCACCGGCCTGACCGATCTCGGTGTCCAGATGATGACCGTGATGCCGGGCCGGGAATACGCGGAATACCATCGCCACCTCTACGAAGAGCAATGCTTTTACATCCTGTCCGGTCGCGGCGAGGCGATAATCGATGAGAAAGCATACGCCCTCGGCGCCGGGGACTTTCTCGGCTTTCCGAAAAATGGCGTGGCCCACACCATATTGAACAATGGCGACGATCCCTTGGTTTTTCTGTGCGCGCGCGTCAATCTGGAGCAAGATGTGTGCGACTATCCGCGCCAGAAAAAACGTCTTTACATGAACGGGACCGAGGAAGTTCTGGTTGATTTCCGGGACATTCGCGTGGAAGGTCCCGCCTAAGCGTGCGAACTGAGCGGCGGGCGCCCGGCAACGGCGTCAGGGCGCGGGACAGGTCGCCACCTTGATCCAATCGCCGGACGCGGTTTTTTGCAAGCTCGCCGGCGTGGTGCTGAAGTACCAACCCAGGTAGCCGCCGCTGCCTGCCGCGAACACCGCGCCGAGGTAGTTGTTGGCGCGCGCCGCGAGCACGTGGTCCTTGTTCCGGTCGGTCTTGCATTCCACGCTGGCGAGCGCGCCGACCTGGATCGTTTTGCTGAACGGCGCCGACGTCAGCCCTTCGTTGTCGGTCGCGTCGACGCGGATGGTATAGGCGCCGTCGGCCAAGGGGTAGTCGGCGCCGACGCTGGCGCCGTTGACGCGCTGGTTCACCGCTTCGCCGCCCGCCGCGTTCGCGATAACAAGCCGCAGCGATACCACGCTGCCGTTGTCGCTGCCGGTGCATTCCACCCGGACGGGCGAACTGAGCGCGGTGGCGACCGGCTTGGCGCAGGCGACCGTGGGCGCGCCGGGGGCGCCTGTATCTATATACCACTGGTTGTTGTCGAACAGGAACTTGGTCAGATGCTCGGGGAAGTTGACGCGGGTGTTATCGATCCACGTGCCTGCATCGCCATGCTTGGAACCGCCCGGGCCGGCCGGCCACGCGTGCTTCATGCCCGGCACCCGCAGGTCGCCGATGCGTACCTTGTGCGCCGCATCCCGGAAGGCGGTGAACCTGCCGTTGCCGCCGGCGCCGCCGGCTACGTCGACCGTTGGATCGGCCGTGTTGGCGTTCCACATCAGCAGGTAGGCCTCCAGCGTACTGGCGCAGTGGGGCACGAGGATACTGCTGTCGCCGCAGGCCAGCGACACCACCTGTTTGTCGAGGGCGCCGGCGAACGAGGCCGCGTGCCGACCGCACAGCTCGCGCACTTGCCGCGGGGTGCGCACGGCCAGGCTTGCCGGCGAACCCAGCGTTGGCGCTTCGCCCAAACCGACGCCGGAGAAGACGTCCGGCGCCAGGCAGGCGAGCAATTGCGCCTCGCCGCCGCCGGCGGACAGGCCGCTGACATACACCTGGCGCGGATCGATCGCCAGTTCCGGCATCTGTTTCAGCTTGTCGACCAGGTTCAGCAACGGCCCGGCGTCGCGGTTGCCGCGGCTGTGCGGCGCTTCGTCGAACCAGTCGAAGCAGGCGCTCCCACTGATCTTCCCGCTGCCGCTGCGCGGGGTGTTCGGCTTGGTTGCCGCGACCACCACCATGCCATACTTTTCGGCCGTGGCCTCCCAGTTGAATCCTTTGTTGATCACGTGGCCCGACGCGCTCTGGCCGCAGCCGGGCAGGGCCAGCATCAACGCGCGCCTGCCGGCGGGCTTGCCGGCGTTGAGCGGCGCATTCGTCGGCACGTAGAGCCAGGTGTCGGTGAGTATCCCTAGCAGGCTTGGGTCGGTGATCTGGCGCCAGCTGCCGCTGGCGGGGATGGACTGGCCTTGCATCGGGTGCGTCTTGAAGAAGGTCCACGCCACGCGCGCCAGGTTCGGGCCTTTGTCGATGATCCAGGGGCCGCGTTCTCCGCCTGCCCACCAGTGGCCGCGCAGGCGCTCTTCCCGCAGCGCGACGTCGCTGTCCGGCGCATACGGGTCGTGCGCCAACGCCACCACGCCGGCGGCGGCGACCTGCTCGCTGGTGGCGTCGATGAGGAAGGTTTCCAGCAGGCTGAGATTGTTCGCGCCCCGGCCGTATTTGCTGTGCGTCCACGCCAAGCCGTCGGTGTTCGAGGCCAGCGGCGCCTCGTTCGGCGCGCTGGTGTCGATCGCCTTGCCGTCGGCGGCCAGCAAATTGGCCCAGGTCTTGACCAGGTTCATGCCGACGCTGATGGGCACGGTGCAATCCTTGGCATTGTGCACCACCATCACCGGCGCCTGGCGCAGCACGCTTTTGCCCATTTCCCGGCGCATCTCGGCGACGATCGCGGCGGCGTCGCGGTTCCACGACGTTTGCGGACTGCGCAACACGGTTGCGCAGTCTTGCTGGCCGGTATAAGTCTGGGTCGTTTCATTGAACGCAATGCCCTCGACGAAAACGGCGGAGGCGAACACGTCCGGGTAAGCCACCTGCGCGATGTTCGCCATCGCGGCGCCGGAGGAAACGCCGGTGATGTGCACGCGCCCGGGATCGATGCTGAATTCCCGCGCGACCTTGTCGACCATGCGCTTGATGTCGTGGACCTCGCCATTGCCGCGCTGGCGCTCGCGCGCCATCCAGTAGCCCCAGCAATTCGGGTTGCGCAGGTCATCGTCGTTCGGGCCGGTGCCGTCGGCGTTGGTATTGACGAACGGGTACAGCACGATGAAGCCTTCGGCCTCGGCCACTTCATGCATGCGGCTTTTTTCCAGCATCGCCAGGTCGGACTGGCGGCAGCCGTGCAGGCTGACGACGAGCGGCACGCGGGCGCCCGCACGGTAACTGCTGGGAACGTAGAGCGAGTAGAGGCGGTTGTCGGAGTTGCTGGCGGCGCTGTCGCGCGGCATGGGAATACTTCTGGTGAAACCTGTTGCGGCCAGTGCGAACCCGGCGCCACGGGCGTTGAAGCCGACGAGGGATAGCGTGGCCGCAACCGCAAAGGCGAGTAAATGGGTTTTCATGAAGGGGAGGGGGCTGAACCTGATGGAGAAAAGCGCCTTGGTGCGGATGGCGCCCGCCGGCTGTCGCTGAGGTGCTGCTTTGATATTACCCAGCTTGGGCCGCTCAGGTTTGATTATGCTCAATCCGGCACGGCGCGCGCGGGGTGCGCCGCTGTGACCTGACGGTCCGCCGGCGTCGCCTTAGCCGCGCTTGCGGCCGCTGCCCAGGTGGATCAGCAACTGCGCCAGCTCGTCCTGCATCGCCGCCGACAGGTTCAGGAAGCGGCAGCCGATCTGCACCTGCTCGCCCAGCAGGAAGGAGCGGAAGCCGCGCGACAGGCGGATTTCCAGGTCGGCGATCATGACCTTTTCCGGTCCCAGTTCCAGGCGCACGCGCGACAGCTTGCGCCCGACGTACAGGCCGATGGTGTCGCGCTTGCGCGCGCGCATGCCAACGCCGCCGACCGAGAAGTCGTACACCTGCAATTCATAGGGCCGGCCCTCCAGCACGAACGCGGCCAGGTGGTAGGCGCCCAGCGGCGCCTCCAGCCGGGGCGACTCGCGCCGCTCCAACACCAGGCATTGTTCGGGGAAATCGGCCGGCAGCAGCGTCGGCTGGTCCGCCAGACTGACCCAGCCGGAGCTGAGCGTGAACTGCAGCTTGGCGCTCTGGGTCAGGGCGACAAAGACGGCCGCGCCCGGCGGCAGGCAGGCGCCGTCGTTGAGTTCGATCACGAAATGCGGCAATTCCTCGTCGACCGACAGGATGCGCGCCATCAGCGCCACGCTGCTGTCGTTCGGGTAGATCGTCACCGCATCGCCGCTTTCGGCCAGCCGCGTCAGCGTCTCGCCGATATCCCAGGGGTCGGTCATGTGGTGCGGCTTGGCGCCGGGCGCGATGGGTTCGATGGCGTCCGACAGGCTCGGCGGACCCTTGCGCAGGGGATTCGGGGTTAAATCGTTCACGACAGCTTATCTCTTTAATCATTCCAGACTTCGGTGCGGGCGACACGCGCTTTTTCCTTGCTGTACGGCAATTTGAAACTGTACGACATCATGCGGCAGAACCGTCAAATTGTACAGCGGCAAAGCCGGGCCGGGCCGGTCCCGGCAGGGGGCGGCGCAAACCCGGCGCGAATAAGCCCTTAAAACTGCTCGTCGGCGCCGAGGTAGCGCCATTGGCCGGTGGGCAGGTCGCCCAGCTTGACGCGGCCGATGCGCACCCGTTTCAAGCCGACCACCTTCAGCCCGACCGCTTCGCACATGCGGCGGATCTGCCGCTTCTTGCCTTCGCGCAGCGTGAAGCTGAGCTGGTCGTCGTTTTGCCAGCGCACCTTGGCCGGCAGCAGCGCCTTGCCGTCGAGCCACAGGCCATGGTTCAGGCGCTTCAGGTCGGCGTCGGGCAGGCGCCCGCCCTTCGGATATTCGACCCGCACCAGGTACTCCTTGTCGATGTCGGTGTCGTGGCCGATCAATTGCTTGGCCACGCGCCCGTCCTGGGTCAGCACCAACAGGCCGACCGAGTCGATGTCGAGGCGGCCGGCGGCCACCAGGCTGCGCAACTGGGTCGGGTGGAACTGCTCGGCGGCCTTGCATTCGGCCCAGCGGTTCTCGGCGTTGATCAGGGCGATGGCCGGCGTGTAGCCGTCCTCGGCCTGGCCGCTGACATAGCCCATCGGCTTGTTGATCAACACGGTGACGCGCTTCGATTGCTCGGCCGCGGCCTGGCGTTCGACGGTGACGCGCTGGCTCGGGTAGACCTTGCTACCGAGCTCGGAGACCACCTTGCCGTCGACCCGTACCCAGCCGCGGGCGATCCATTCGTCGGCTTCGCGGCGCGAGGACAAGCCCAGTTCGGACATGCGTTTGGAGAGGCGTAATAATTCTTCGGTCATGGTTCTGTTTCAGTTCAGTCAATAGGGCAAAGGGCGGGGCGGCTCAAACCTTGAGCGCGTCGAGTAAATCGGTTTCCAGCAAAATCTGGTTGCGGGCGTTGTTCAGCGTGGCGCCGTCGACCAGGAAGACGTCCTCGACGCGCTCGCCCAGCGTCATGATCTTCGCCGTGTGCAGGTTGATGCGGTACTTGGTGAGCACGTTGGCGATCGCGTACAGCAGGCCGGTGCGGTCGTTGGCCGCCACCGACAGCAGGTAGTACTGGCCGCGTTCGTCCGGGCGCAGGTCGACCGTCGGTTGGATCGGGAAGGTGCGCGACAGGCGCGACAGGCGGCCCTTGCCGGGCGGCGGCAGCGGCGCCTGCGACTGCAGCAGTTCGCCCAGCTCGTGCTCGATCAGGCTGATGATGTCGCGGTAGCTCTTGGCGAAGCTCTGCTCGGTGACTAGGAAGGTGTCGAGCGCGTAGCCGTGCCGGGTGGTGTGGATTTTGGCGTCGAGGATGCTGAAGTTCTTGCGGTCGAAATAGCTGCAGATGCGCGCGAACAGGTCGGGCCGGTCGGCCGTGTAGACGGCCACCTGCAAACCCTCGCCGATCGGCGCCAGGCGGCATTTGACGACCGGCTTGCCGCTGTTCAGGCGGTCGTACAGCGAACGCGTCTGCCAGGCGATGTCGGAGGCGTCGTGGCGCAGGAAGTAGGCGACGTCGAGCTGGCGCCACAGCGCCTCGTGGGCGTCCGGCGGCAGCCCGTACAGGCGCAGCGTGGCCAGCGCCTCCTGCTGGCGGTTCTTCAGCTCGCGGTCGGCCGAGTGCGGCTCGCCGCCCAGCACGCGCAGGGTGATGCGGTACAGGTCTTCGAGCAGCTTGCCCTTCCAGGCGTTCCACACCTTCGGGCTGGTGCCGCGGATGTCGGCCACCGTCAGCAGGTACAGCGCCGTCAGGTGGCGCTCGTCGCGCACGCTCTTGGCGAAGGCGGCGATGACGTCGGGGTCGGACAGGTCCTGCTTTTGCGCCACGTGCGACATGGCCAGGTGGTTCTCGACCAGGAACACCACCAGTTCGCTGTCTTCGGCGTCGATGCCGTGCTCCTGGCAGAACTGGGCGGCGTCGACGGTGCCGAGCTTGGAGTGGTCGCCGCCGCGGCCCTTGGCGATGTCGTGGAACAGCGCGCCGACGTACAGCAGCCAGGGTTGGGCGAAATTGGCCATCAGCTGGCTGCAAAACGGGTATTCGTGGGCGTGCTCGGGCATCGTGAAGCGGCGCATGTTGCGTACCACCATCAGGATGTGCTGGTCCACCGTGTACACGTGGAACAGGTCGTGCTGCATCTGGCCGACGATGCGGCGGAAGTTCGGCAGGTAGCGTCCCAGCACGCTCAGGTCGTTCATGCGCCGCAGCGCGTGGATGATGCCCACCGGCGCCTGCAGGATGCGCAGGAACAGCGCGCGGTTGGCCGGGTTCTGGCGGAACGCGGTGTCGATCTTGAAGCGCTCGTGCCACAGCGCGCGGGTGGCGCGCGCGGTCATGCCCTTGAGTTCCGGGTGCTCGGTCATCAACAGGAAGATTTCCAGCATCGCCGACGGGTTGTGCACGAAGGTGTCGTCGGCGGCGATGTCGATCAGGCCGTTGACCTCGTTGAAGCGCGGGTTGATGGCGACCGCCTCGCCGCCCTGGTCGAACAGGCGGCTCTCGATGTTTTGCAGCAGGATGGTGTTGAGCTGGGTCACCGTCTTGGCGGCCCAGTAGTAGCGCTGCATCAGGTACTCGCTGGCGCGGCGCATGTGCGCGCCGCTGCCGGTGGCTTGCAGGCCGACCGACTCGGCGATGGCGGTCTGGACGTCGAACACCAGGCGGTCCTCGCGCCGGCCGGCGTGCAGGTGCAGGCGCACGCGGATGTCCTTGAAGGCGCGCTCCTTCTCCATCAACTGGCGCGCCTCGGTCTGGGTGATCAGGCCGCCGGTGGCCAGCGTGCGCCACGAACTGGCCAGCCCGGCCGCCTTGGCCACCCACAGGATCACCTGCAGGTCGCGCAGGCCGCCCGGGCTTTCCTTGCAGTTCGGCTCCAGGCTGAAGGCGGTGTCCTCGTACTTGGCGTGGCGCTGGCGCATCTCGGCCGTCTTGGCGTGGAAAAACGCCTGCGGGTCGAGCGCGTCCTGGTAGCGCCGCTGCATTTCAGCGAACAGGCTGGCGTCGCCGCACACCAGGCGCGCCTCCAGCAGGCTGGTCTGGACGGTGATGTCGGCGCGCGACTCGCTCATGCACTCGTCGACGGTGCGGATGCTGTGGCCGATTTCCAGGCCCAGGTCCCACAGCAGTTGCACCAGGCCCTCCAGGCGCTCCTGGACGGCGGCGTCGGGCGCGTGCGCCAGCAGGATCAGCAGGTCGACGTCGGAATACGGGAACAGCTCGCCGCGGCCGTAGCCGCCGACCCCGACCAGCGCGGTGTCGGCCGGCAGGCCGGCCTCGTGCCAGGCGCTGGCCAGCACCGCGTCGACGCTCTGGCGCAGCCGGCGCAGCAGCTTCTCCGGCTTGCCGTCCTCGGCGAAGCCGGCGACGACCAGTTGGCGCTCGGCTTTCAACTGGCGCTTGAGCTGTTCGCGCAGTTGCTGCTTCATCGCGGCGGCGGGCATCCGCGGCTTAGGCGGCGGCGTCGCCGGCGGCCGGCGCGGCGATGATCGCCGGCGGCGCCGGCATCAGCGGCGACACCGTCAGCACCTCGTAGCCGGTCTCTGTGACCAGCACGGTGTGTTCCCACTGCGCCGACAGGCTGCGGTCCTTGGTTTTGATGGTCCAGCCGTCGCCCATTTCGCGGATGTCGCGGCGGCCGGCGTTAATCATCGGCTCGACCGTGAAGATCATGCCCGCTTCGAGGCGCTCTAGCGTGCCGGGGCGCCCGTAATGCAAGACCTGCGGCTCCTCGTGGAAGACCTTGCCGATGCCGTGCCCGCAAAATTCGCGCACCACCGAGTAGCCGGCCTTTTCGGCGTGCTGCTGGATGGCGTGGCCGATGTCGCCCAGGTGGGCGCCCGGCTTGATCTTGGCGATGCCCAGCCACATGCACTCGAAGGTGATTTCCGACAGGCGCTTGGCCAGGATCGACGGCGTGCCGATGAAGTACATGCGGCTGTTGTCGCCGTGGTAGCCGTCCTTGATGACGGTGATGTCGAGGTTGACGACGTCGCCGTTCTTCAAGACCTTGTCGCCCGGGATGCCGTGGCAGATGACGTCGTTGACCGAGGTGCAGATCGCCTTCGGGTAGGGGGTGTAGCCGGGCGGGCAGTAGTTCAGCGGCGCCGGGATGGTGCCCTGGACGTTGACCATGTACTCGTGGCACAGGCGGTCCAGTTCGCCCGTGGTGACGCCGACCTTGACGAAGGGGGTGATGTAGTCGAGCACTTCGGCGCCGAGTTTGCCGGCCACGCGCATGCCTTCGATGTCTTCGGGGGTGTTGATACGGATAGTGGACATAATGGGTCGCATTCAGCAAAAGCGTAATGAATCGGTGGGCGGGCTGATCGGCGCCTCAGAGTCGGCGCCGGCCTGCGATATGCCGAAATTATAAACGACAAGGGGTGCCTGCGCGCCATCGGCGGCGGCGCCGTGCCGTTCAATTGGACGGCTTCGACGTCGAATTATTTAAAACCCGGGGCGTAAGCCCGGGGCCGGACCGCGGGGGCCGGACCCGGCTTCCTTGCCGCGGCTTGGTTGCGGCGTTGCCGGCCCGCTGACCGGAGCGCATGCGCGGCCGCCGCCAGGGGGCGATTCACGGCGCCAGCACAACCCGGTTGCGCCCGCCGTTCTTGGCCGCGTACAGCGCCTGGTCGGCGCACTGGATCAGCTGGTTCAGGGTGGCGTCGGCGCCTGGCGCCAGCACGGCCACGCCGATGCTGACCGATACCGGCAGCGCGCCGAAGTCGGTCGCGACGGGCGCGCCGCAGACGGCTTTGCGGATGCGCTCGGCCACTTCGAGCGCGCCGTCGTCGCCGCAGGCCGGCAGCACCACCATCAACTCTTCGCCGCCGTAGCGGCCCAGCGAGTCGTACGGGCGCAGCATGCGCGCCATGCGCCGGCTCACCTCGCACAGCACGGCGTCGCCGGCCAGGTGGCCGTGTTCGTCGTTGATGCGCTTGAAGTGGTCGAGGTCGGCGAACACCAGGGCGATGCCGGCGCGCTCGCGCCGTTGCCGCGCCAGCGCCTTTTGCAGCAGGTCGATGATGGCGCCGCGGTTGTAGATGCCGGTGAGCGCGTCGTGGCTGGCGCGCAGGCGCAGTTGCTGCTCCAGCTCGCAGATGCGCTTGCCGGCGCGCACCCGCACTTCGAGTTCCTCGACGTGGAAGGGCTTGCTGACGAAGTCGTCCGCGCCGGCCGTCATGGCCTCGACGATAAACGCCGTTTCGGTGCGCGAGGTCAGCATGATCACGTAGGTGTAGCTGTCGTTGCCGTTGCCGCGGATCATGCGGCACAGGTCGATGCCGTCCATGCCCGGCATCATCCAGTCGAGGATGGCCAGCATCGGCGCGTCGGCGCCGCTCAGGATCGCCTGCGCGCTGCGCCCGTCCGGCACGGCGACGACCTCGTAGCCCCAGTCTTGCAGCGCGTCCTGCAGGTACAGCAGCGACACCGGATCGTCGTCGGCGATCAAGATCTTCATAGTCCATCTCCACAATAAGACACCAGTTCGGCGGCCAGCGCGGCCGCCTCGGCGGCCAGCAGGGCCAGCGCCGCCGGCATGGCCGCCGGTTCGCGCCGGCGCGCCTGCAGTTCCAGCGTGTCGGCCGCCTGCGCCAGCGCCTGCGCGCTGAGCGTGGCGGCGGCGCCCTTGATGCGGTGCGCGGCGCGCTCGACGCCGGCCGCGTCGAGCGCGCCGACGGCGTCCTCCAGCGCCGCCAGCGACGCCGGCAGCGCCTGCAGGAAGGCCTGCGCCATGCTCTTGAGCAGCGCCTCCTTGCCGCGCGCGCGCTGGCGGGCGGCGTCCAGGTCGAAGGTGGCGAAGCGCGCCGCGCCGCGTTGCCGCTGTGGCTGCGGCGCCGGCTCGGGCGCGCGCGCCGGGGCGGCGCCGCCGGAGTCCGCCTCCAGCCGTTCCAGCAACTGGTCCGGGTCGATCGGCTTGGAGACGTAGTCGTCCATGCCGGCGGCCAGGCACAACTCGCGGTCTTCGCGCATCGCGTTGGCGGTCAGCGCGATGATGCGCAGGCGCCCGGCGCCGCCGCGTTCGCGCTCGCGCCGGCGGATCTCGCGGGTGGCCTGGTAGCCGTCCATCTCCGGCATTTGCCCGTCCATCAGCACGGCGTCGAAGGCGCCGCCCTCGAGCAGCTCGAGCGCCTCGCGGCCGTTGTTGGCCAGCGCGAACAGGTGGCCGCGCGCGCGCAGGATTTCCGTCACCAGCGTCTGGTTGATCGGGTGGTCCTCGGCGACCAGCACGCGCAGCACGCGCGCCGGCCCGGCCGGCATCGCCAGCACGCCGCCGGCGATGCGCGCCGCTTCGCGCGAGGCGATGCCGGCGGCCATCATGATGGCGTCGAACAGCTCCGACTGTTTGACGGGCTTGCGCAGGAAGCGCTGGATGCCCAGTTGCTCGCAGCGCGCCACCTCGCCGGCCGCGTCGCTCGACGAGAGCATCATGATGACGGTGTTGTCGACGCCGGGCAGTTGGCGGATCGCCTCGGCCAGCTCGAAGCCGTCGGCGTCGGGCATGCGCGCGTCCAGCAGGGCCAGCGGGAAGGAGGTGCCGGCCGCGCTCGCCAGGCGCAGCGCCGCCAGCGCCTGCCCGGCGTCGCTGGCCAGCGTCGGGCGCATGTTCCAGTTGGTCAGCGTCTGGCCGAGGATCAGGCGGTTGGTCTGGTTGTCGTCGACCACCAGCACCGCCATGTTGTCGAGCGCGCCGGCCTGCTGGGCGGGCGGCGGCGCCTCGGCCGCCAGCGCCAGGCGCAGCGTGAAGTGGAAGTCGGTGCCGCGCCCCGGTGCGCTGTCGACCCAGATTTTGCCGCCCATCAGCCCGACCAGTTGCGACACGATGGTCAGGCCGAGGCCGGTGCCGCCATACTCGCGCGTGGTCGAACTGTCGGCCTGGGCGAACGCGCGGAAGATGTTTTGCTGCTGTTCGGGGGCGATGCCGATGCCGGTGTCGGAGACGCAAAAGCGCAGTTGCGCGACGCCGTCGGACAAGGCCTGGCAGGCGACCCGGACCACCACCTCGCCCTGGCGGGTGAACTTCAAGGCGTTGCCGGCGAGGTTGATGACGATCTGCGCCAGCCGGCCCGGGTCGCCGACGAACCAGGCCGGCACGTCCGGCGCCACCTGGTAGGTCAGCTCCAGGCCCTTGTCGTTGGCGGTGGCGGCGAACGCCTTGAGGGTGTCGCCGAGCGATTCGCGCAGTTCGAAGGCGATGGCGTCGAGCTCGAGCTTGCCTTCCTCCATTTTCGAAAAATCCAGGATGTCGTTGAGCAGGCGCAGCAGGGAGCCGGCCGAGGTTTTGATCAATTGCATGTAGTCGCGCTGCTGCACCGTCAAGTCGGTTTTCAGCACCAGCGCCGTCAAGCCGATGACGCCGTTCATCGGCGTGCGGATTTCGTGGCTCATATTGGCCAGGAAGGCGCTCTTGGCGCGGCTGGCCGCCTCGGCGGCGTCCCTGGCCTGGCGCAACTCCGACTCGGCGCGGTTGCGTTCGGTGACGTCGTGCGCCACCGCGTACACCAGGCCGGAGGCGGTCGGCACCGCCTGCCAGGACAGGTTGCGGTAGGAGCCGTCCTTGCAGCGGTAGCGGTTTTCAAACTGCTCGGTGCGCTTGCCGTCGGCCAGCTCCCGCGCCTCGTGGCCGGTGGCGGGGCGGTCGTCGGGGTGGATGAAGTCCAGGTAGGGCCGGGCGCTGAGCTCGTCCGTGCTGTAGCCCAGGGTTTTTTCCCAGGCCGGGTTGAGGCGCTTGAAGTGGCCGTCCACCGAGGCGATGCACAACAAGTCCAGCGACAGGTCGAAAAACTTGTTGAGTTCCTCCTCGGCCTGGCTGTGCTCGGTAATGTCGCTGTTGATGATCAGCGTCACGGTGGACTGGCTGTGCTCGTCGACGTGGCGCGCCTGGCGCGAGGCGACCACGGCGCGGCTGCCGTCGCGCCGCGCGTGGATCAGCCGGCCCTCCCAGCGGCCGTGCTGGCGCAGCGTCGCGGCGATCCCGGCCGGCGCCGCCGCGCCGGCGTCGAGCAGCGCGGCGAGTTCGCGCCCGAGCGCATGCTCGCGGCTCCAGCCGTACATTTCCTGGGCGCCGTGGTTCCAGTAGGCGACGCGCTCGCCCGCGTCGAGCACGATGATGGCGTCGTGCGCCAGGTCGAGCAGGTCGGCCTGGCGCTGCAGCTCCTGGGTGCGCTCGCGCACGCGCCGCTCCAGTTCCGCCGCGTTCGACAGCAACTGCGCCTCCTTGTCGGCGACGGCGGCGGCCATGCGCTTGAATTCGCGCGCCAACTCGCCCAGTTCGTCGGCGCCGGCGCTCGGCAGCCCGGCGTCGCGTTCGCCGTGGCCGAAATGCGCGACCGCGCGCCGCAGCGTGTGCAGCGGGCGCGTGATGGTGCGCGCCAGCCAGACCGCGATGGCCGAACCGAGCAGCAGGATCAGCGCGCCCATCGCCAGCAGGGCCTGGCCGAAGTCGCGCACCGGCAGCGACGCCTCGGCCTGGCTGATTTTGGTGATCAGGCCGAGCTTGTGGCGCGGCAGCCAGCGGTAGATGGTGATCGACGGCACGCCGCGGTAGTCGTCGCTGAACAGCACGCCGCTGTTGCCGGCCAGGCAAAGCTGCACGGCGCGGCTGCGCGCCTGCAGGCGCAGCGCGCCCGGCTGCTTGAGGAAGCGCGGCTGGGTGACGAACTGCGCGGCCTGGTTGACCAGGAAAACCTCGTCGGAATAATGCACGCCGCTGCGCTGGAGCATGATGCGGTTCAGGCCGTCGAGGTCGATCCAGCCGGCCAGCACCCCCAGCAGGGCGCCGTCGGCGGCCTTGATGGGCGCGCTCACGGCGATGGCGGCGGCGTTGACGAAGCGCGACAGGTGCGGCGGCTGCATAAAATAGCCGTGCTTGCCGTTGAGGAAAAACGGCTGCTCGACGGCGGCGGCGCCGACGGCGGCGGCGCTGGTGGCGGCGAGCAGGCGGCCGCTGTCCGGGTCGGCGATGGCCAGCATGATGAATTCGCTCGGTTGCAGCCGGGTGTGCGGCAGCAGTTCGTCCGAGGCGCGCGCCATCGCCGCCGGCCGCGCGGCGCCGCGCGCGGCCAGCGCGGCGGCCAGCGCCGGGGCGGCGGCGATCAGCTCGATGCGGCCTTGCTGGAGCGCGATCAGGCGGTCGATCTGCGCCTCCTTTTCCAGCGCCGAGGACAGCAGTTCCGAGACGGCGGCGCCCTCCAGCGCGTCGCGCCCGCTGCCAAACGACAGCGTGCCGACCACCGCCAGCAGCGCCGCGGCGAAGGCGACGAACACCAGCGTAATGCGCAGCGTCACGCCGAAGCGCGGCGTCATGCGCGCACCCGCGCCGCGCGCGCGGCCGTTCCCCGGCGGTGCCGCAGCCCGTGCAGCACCGCCGCCGCGCCGGCCAGCAGCAGGGCCGCCGGGACCCACACCTCGAGCGCCCGGCCGCGGCGCCGCTCGGCCACGGCCACGCGCATTTTCGCCGATTTGGCGGCCGCCGTGAAGCGGTCCTTCCAGGCGTAGACGTCGGCGAGGCGGGCGCCGCCGGCCGGCTCGACGAGGTAGCTGATGCCTTCCTCCTGGTAGTCGACGACGACGCCGGAGTCCGGCTCGAGCCACAGCGTGCCGGCGAAGTCGGTGTGTACGCGAAAGCGCTCGGGCACGTCGGGCAGGTGGCTGTAGCCGTCGGTCTCGTCGAGTCCGGTGGCGCCGATGTGGTACATGTGCACCAGCACGCCGTCCATTTCCAGCGCGCGCTCGAAGGTGGCGCGGCACAGGCCGATGAACTGGGTGTCCCAATAGTCGAAGTTCTTCGCGTCGGCGTGGCGCGGGAACAGGAACTGGCCGCCGCGCACCGCGCCGCCGTAGCCGGGCAGGTTGCGGCGGGTGTGGCGGTCGACGCCGAAAATGGCGCTGCTCTCGTATTCGACGACGCCGGCCTTGTTGGTCCAGTGCATGTCGCCCTGGATGATGGCGTGGCCCGCCGAGCTCACCAGCGCCTGGTCGACCCGGCGCGCCACCAGCGACGAGCTGGTCCATTCCGCGTCGGCGTGCTCGCGCGCGCGGGTGCTGGCGTCGAAGCTGGTCTCGCTGGCGTAGTCGGCGGGAATGCGCAGCAATTGCGGCGCAATATAGAAGTATTGCGCCGCCGCCAGCGGCCAGCAGGCCATTCCGAGTCCGAGTAAGGCGCTGCGCACGCTCATATCGCTGGGTTCCTCCTGTCGCGGAAGTGGAGCATGGTGGCGGTGGCGGGCAGGCGCCGTGACGGGCAAACACGGCCGCGTCCGCCGCCTGCGGACTTGATATATGTCATGCTAGCAGGATTGCCCATCGCCGTCGCGGAAAATTCCAGCGGCGCGCAACGCTTGATCTGCGCGGCGGTTGTGGAGTACAATCTCGGGTTGCTTGAATCAGGTTTTTGAGCAATGTTGTAAATCAACCAAAAGTTAGTTTAAGTAGTTTATAAATAATGCGAATCCGGTCGACAAGGGTGCCTCTATGGTGACTGATCGGATTCCAGACCCAACCCTGGAGTTTACTATGTCCGTAACAATGCGTGAAATGCTGGAAGCCGGTGTCCATTTCGGTCACCAAACCCGTTTTTGGAACCCAAAAATGGCCCCGTTCATTTTCGGTCACCGCAACAAGATCCATATCATCAACTTGGAAAAGACGATGGCTATGTATCAGGAAGCGATGAAGCATGTGCGTCAATTGGCGTCCAACCGCGGCACCATCCTGATGGTCGGCACCAAGCGTCAAGCGCGCGAGATCATCGCCGCTGAAGCGCAACGCGCCGGCGTGCCTTTCGTCGACCAGCGTTGGTTGGGCGGTATGCTGACCAACTTCAAAACGATCAAGACCTCGATCAAGCGCCTGAAAGACATGGAAGCGCAAATCGAAGACGGCTCCGTCGAGAAGCTGTCGAAAAAAGAAGCGCTGATGTTTGAACGCGAAATGGTCAAGCTGCAAAAGTCCATCGGCGGTATCAAGGACATGGGTGGCGTTCCTGACGCTATTTTCGTCGTCGACGTCGGCTACCACAAGGGTGCCATCACCGAAGCGGCGAAACTGGGCATCCCGGTCATCGGCGTGGTTGACACCAACCACTCGCCCGAAGGCGTGAACTTCGTTATCCCTGGTAACGACGACTCGTCCAAAGCGATCATGCTGTACGCCCGCGGTGTGGCTGACGCCATCATCGAAGGCCGTGCCGCGGCCGGCAACGAAGTCGTTGAAATGATCAAGGCCGGCGCTGGCGACGAATTCGTTGAAGTGAGCGAGCAAGCGTAAGCGCAAGTCTGTCGTTCGATAGCTTGACAATGCAGTAGAGAAGAAGGGGGTGGCAGCAGCTCCCCCTTTTTTTTAATCAAAATAGTATGGGGCGCGGCGGGTCCGACACTTTTGATCCCCCCTCATCACATCCACCGAATCAGGAGAAACACATGGCAGCGATTACAGCAGCGATGGTAGGCGAATTGCGCGGCAAGACCGACGCACCAATGATGGAATGCAAAAAAGCGCTGACCGAGGCCGAAGGCGACATGGCGCGCGCGGAAGAGATCCTGCGCGTCAAACTGGGCGGCAAGGCTTCCAAGGCGTCCTCGCGCATCACCGCCGAAGGCGTGGTTGCGACGTTCATCGCCGGCGGCGTTGGCGCCCTGGTTGAAGTGAACAGCGAAACCGACTTCGTGGCCAAAAACGACGACTTCCTGGCACTGGCGAACAACGCCGCGCGCCTGGTCGCCGAGCACAACCCGGCCGACGTCGCCGCCCTGCTGGCCCTGCCGCTGGACGGCAAGACGCTGGACGAGGTGCGCGCCGCCCTGATCGGCAAAATCGGCGAGAACATGTCGATCCGCCGCTTCCAGCGTTTCGACACCAGCGCCAAGCTGGCCTCCTACCTGCACGGCGCGCGCATCGGCGTGATCGTCGAATACGACGGCGCCGACGAGCAAGTCGGTAAAGACGTGGCGATGCACATCGCGGCGATGAAGCCGGTGTCGCTGTCGTCGGACGAAGTGCCCGCCGAACTGATCGAAAAAGAGCGTTCGGTGGCAAAACTGAAAGCCGAAGAAGACGCCGTCAAGGCCGCGGCCGAAGGCAAGCCGGCGCAATCGGCCGAGATCCTGGCGAAGCGCCTGGAAGGCTCCGTGCAGAAGTACCTGAAGGAAGTATCCTTGCTGAACCAGGCTTTCGTGAAAAACGACAAGCTGTCGGTTGAGCAGATGCTGAAAGCGGCCGCCACCAGCGTGAAATCGTTCACGATGTTCGTCGTCGGCGAAGGCATTGAGAAAAAGCAAGACGACTTCGCCGCCGAAGTCGCGGCGCAAATCGCCGCCTCCCAGGGAGCGTAATTAGAAAGCGGGCCGAGAGGCCCGTTTTTTTGGCGCGCCGCGCCGGCCTCCCGGGCCGGGGCGGCGCGCGGCGGCAGGCGGCAACGCCGCCGCCCATTTGCCCGCCGCTCCCGGCCCTGCCCGGACGCCGGCGGAGGTGCCGGGCGCTATCGTGTGGCGCCGCGGGCATGTCATACTCGAATAACCTTATTTATGGAGCACCAGCTCATGTCAAAACCAGCCTATAAGCGCGTCCTCCTCAAACTGTCCGGCGAAGCCCTGATGGGCGACGACCCGTACGGCATCAACCGCGCCACCATCGAGCGCATGGTCGCCGACGTGGCCGAGGTGGCGAAGTTGGGCGTGGAACTGGCAATCGTCATCGGCGGGGGCAACATCTTCCGCGGCGTCGCGCCCGGCGCCCAGGGCATGGACCGCGCCACCGCCGACTACATGGGCATGCTGGCGACGGTGATGAACGCCCTGGCGCTGGGCGACGCCATGCGCCACGTCGGCATCACCGCCCGCGTCATGTCGGCCATCGGCATCGAGCAGGTGGTCGAGCCCTACGTGCGCCCGAAAGCGCTGCAATACCTGGAAGAGGGCAAGGTGGTGGTGTTCGCCGCCGGCACCGGCAACCCCTTCTTCACCACCGATACCGCGGCCGCGCTGCGCGGTTCGGAAATCAGCGCCGAAATCGTGCTCAAGGCAACCAAGGTCGACGGCGTCTACACGGCCGACCCGAAAAAGGACCCGCACGCCACCCGCTTTGAAACCATCACCTTCGACGAAGCCATTTCCAAGCACCTGCAGGTGATGGACGCGACCGCGTTCGCGCTGTGCCGCGACCAGAAACTGCCGATCAAGGTGTTTTCCATCGTCAAGCCGGGCGCGCTGATGCGTGTCATCATGGGCGAAGATGAAGGTACACTGGTCCACGTTTAAGTTTTATGTTAGTACTATTATTTAATTAACACACAGGAGAGCAGCATGTCCTTAGCTGACGTTAAAAAGAACACGCAGGAACGCATGAGCAAGTCGCTCGACACCCTGAAGGCCGACCTGGCCAAGGTGCGCACCGGGCGCGCCCACACCGGCATCCTCGACCATGTGATGGTCGAGTACTACGGCAACCCGACCGCGCTGTCGCAGGTCGCCAACGTCACCCTGATGGACGCCCGCACCATCGGCGTGCAGCCGTTCGAGAAGAAAATGGCCGCCACCATCGAGAAGGCGATCCGCGACGCCGACCTGGGCCTGAACCCGTCGTCGCAGGGCGACATGATCCGCGTGCCGACCCCGCCGCTGACCGAGGAGCGGCGCAAGGAAATGGTCAAGCTGGTCAAGACCGAGGCGGAAGACGCCAAGATCGCGGTGCGCAACATCCGCCGCGACGCCAACGAGTCGCTGAAAAAGCTGGTCAAGGACAAGGCTTGCTCCGAAGACGACGAGCGCCGCGCCTCCGACGAGGTGCAGAAGCTGACCGACAAGGCGATCGCCGACATCGACCGCATGGTCGTCGACAAGGAAAAAGAAGTGCTGACCGTCTAGCGTTTGCGCCGGCCGCGCCGCCCGGCGGCGCGGCCGTTCCGCGTTCGCGTTCGACTAAAGAGCGCACCCATTTCATTTTTCTTGCCATAATGTTTTCATGATACATACGAGTTCCACCACAGCCGTACCGGAAGCGCCGCGGGTGCCGCGCCATGTCGCCGTCATCATGGATGGCAATGGCCGCTGGGCAACTAAGCGCTTCCTGCCGCGCGTGGCCGGCCATGTCAAGGGCGCCGACGCGGTGCGCCGCGTCGTCGAGGCCTGCGTCGATCGCGGCGTCGAGTACCTGACGCTGTTCGCCTTCAGCTCCGAAAACTGGCGCCGGCCCGAGGAGGAGGTGTCCTTGCTGATGCGCCTGTTCGTGACGATGCTCGAACGCGAAGTGGCGAAAATGCACGCCAACAACATCCGCCTGAAGGTGGTCGGCGACCTGTCGCGCTTCAACGACAAGCTGCGCGGCATGATCGCCAACGCCGAGCGCAAGACCGCCAACAACAGCCGCCTGACCGTGACCATTTGCGCCAACTATGGCGGACGCTGGGATATCATGCAGGCGGTCAACAAAATGGCGGCCGCGCGCCCCGGCGCCTTGGACTTCACCGAAGAGCAACTGGCGCCGCACCTGGCGATGGCCTACGCGCCCGAGCCCGACCTGTTCATCCGCACCGGCGGCGAGCAACGCGTCTCCAACTTCCTGCTGTGGCAGCTCGCCTACACCGAACTGTACTTCACCGACACCTACTGGCCCGATTTCGACAACGCCAGCCTGGACGCGGCCATCGCCTCCTACCAGCAACGGGAGCGGCGCTTCGGCCGCACCGGCGCGCAACTGGCGGAAAAGACAAACTGATGCTGAAAACTCGGATTATCACCGCCGTCGTCCTGCTGGCGGTCTTGCTGCCGGTTCTGTTCTTCAATTACTTCCCCGCCTTCGCGGCCACCGCGACGCTGTTCCTCGGCGCCGCCGTGTGGGAAAGCTTGCGCCTGTTTAAAAACCGCTACGCGCTGCCGCTGGCGCTGGTCTGCGCCGGCGCCTTCGCCTACACCTTCCTGTACAGCGGCGTCGACGCCCAGCCGCAGTTCTGGTTCGCGCTGTGCTGCGCCATCTGGCTGCTGCGCTTCGCGCCGGCGCTGGCGACCGGCCTGCCGCCGCCCGAGGGCGCCGGCAACACCATGCTCAGCGTGGTCTACGCCATCGCCATCGTCGGCAGCTTCGTCGCCATCGTCGCGCTGATGCGCCACTCGGCGGCGTACCTGTTGTCGGTGATGGCGCTGGTGTGGATCGCCGACGTCGGCGCCTACTTCTCCGGCAAGGCCTTCGGCAAGCGCAAGCTGGCGCCGTCGATTTCTCCCGGCAAGTCGTGGGAGGGCGCCATCGGCGGCGGCGTCGCCGTGCTGGCGCTGTCGACGCTGAGCGTGCTGTTGGCGCCGTCCGCGCCGGCGCTGGCCGACACCTTCGCGGTGCGCCTGCAGGCGGCCTTCGGCTGGCCGCAGGCGCTGTTGTTGCTGGTGCTGGTGGTGGCCGCCAGCGTCGTCGGCGACCTGTTTGAATCCATGCTCAAGCGCCGCGCCGGCATCAAGGACAGCAGCCATCTGCTGCCGGGCCACGGCGGCGTACTCGACCGCATCGACGCGCTGGTGCCGGTGCTGCCGCTGGCCGCGCTGCTCGGCGCCTGGCTGTGAAGGACTACCCTATGCAACGCATCACCATACTCGGCGCCACCGGCTCGATCGGCGTGTCCACGCTGGACGTGCTGGCGCGCCACCCGGAACGCTACAGCGTGTTCGCGCTGAGCGCCCACAGCAAGGTCGAGCAACTGGCCGGGCAGTGCGAACGCTTCCGCCCCGAGCGCGCCGTCGTCGGCAGCGCCGCCGCCGCCGCCCAGCTGAGCACCTTGCTGCGCGCCAAGGGTTTGAACACCGACGTCGACTACGGCGAGGCCGCCCTGTGCGCCATCGCCGCCGACAGCCGGGTCGACGCCGTGATGGCCGCCATCGTCGGCGCCGCCGGCCTGGCGCCGACGCTGGCGGCGGCCCGCGCCGGCAAGAAGGTCTTGTTGGCCAACAAGGAGGCGCTGGTCATGTCGGGCCAGTTGTTCATCGACGCCGCGCACGCCAGCGGCGCCGTGCTACTACCCGTCGACAGCGAACACAACGCGATTTTCCAATGCCTGCCGCGCGGCTACGGGCGCAGCCCGGCCGACGCCGGCGTCGCCAAGATCCTGCTGACCGCCTCCGGCGGCCCGTTCCTGGCGCGCGCCGTCGACACGCTCGACGCGGTCACGCCCGAGCAGGCCTGCAAGCACCCGAACTGGGTGATGGGGCGCAAGATCTCGGTCGACTCGGCCACCATGATGAACAAGGGCCTCGAAGTGATCGAGGCGCACTGGTTGTTCGGCACCCCGGCGGCGCAGATCGAGGTATTGATCCACCCGCAAAGCGTGATCCATTCGATGGTCTCCTACGTCGACGGTTCGGTGCTGGCGCAACTGGGCAACCCGGACATGCGCACGCCGATCGCCCACGCGCTGGCCTATCCCGAGCGGATCGCCTCCGGCGTGGCCCAGCTCGACCTGGCGCAGATGGCCGCGCTGCAGTTCGAGCGCCCCGATTTGGCCCGCTTCCCCTGCCTGGCGCTGGCCTTCGAGGCGCTGCAAGCCGGCGGCACCGCGCCGGCGCTGCTGAACGCCGCCAACGAGGTGGCGGTGCAAGCCTTCCTCGACCTGCGCATCGGCTTTCGCCAGATCGACCAGGTGGTGCGCCACGTGATCGACAGCGTGGCGCACGGCGCCGCCTCGAGCATCGAGGCGGTGATGGCGCAGGACGCGCTGGCGCGCGGCGCCGCCGAGCGCTTCGTCGCGGCGCGGCCGGGCCGATGAATTTCCTGCAAACGCTGCTGGCGTTCGCGGTCGCGCTGGGATCGCTGATCGTCATCCACGAGCTGGGCCACTATTGGGTGGCGCGCTGGTGCGGCGTCAAGGTGCTGCGCTTTTCGGTCGGCATGGGCAAGGTGGTCTGGTCGCGCCGTTTCGGCCCGGACCAGACCGAGTGGGCCATCTCGGCGCTGCCGCTGGGCGGTTACGTCAAAATGCTGGACGGGCGCGAGCAAGACCTGGGCGCGCTCTCCGAGCAGGATTTGCAGCGCGAATTCACCCGCCAGAACGTCTGGCGGCGCATCGCCATCGTCGCCGCCGGGCCGCTCGCCAATTTCCTGCTGGCCATCGCGCTGTTCGCCGGCCTGTATATGTACGGCATCGCCGAACCGGCCAGCCGGCTCGCCGCCGCCACCGCGCATAGCGCCGCCGAGGCGGCCGGCGTGCGCCGCGGCGACCTGGTCACCGCGGTCAACGGCGAAACGGTGGCCACCTGGCCGGAGTTGCGCTGGCAAGTGATCCAGGCGGCGCTCGACAAGCGCGACGCCCACCTGCAACTGGAGCGCCCGGGCCAGGGCCGCGTCAACGCGCTGCTGCCGGCGGCGGCGCTGGCCGCGCTCGACCTCGACGCCGACGTGCTCGGCCAGGCCGGCATCGCGCCGGCGCGCCCGGCGCCGGTGCTCGGCCGGGTGGTCGACGGCGGCGCCGCCCAACGCGCCGGGCTGCGCCCGGGCGACTTGATCCTCAGCGTCGACGGCCGGGCGGTGGCCGACGGCCTGGCCTTCGTCGAGCTGGTGCGCGCCGCGCCCGGCAAGACGCTGGCCGTGCGGCTGCGCCGCGCCGGCCAGGAACTCGATGTGGCGGTGACGCCGGACGCCGAGGCGGGCGCAGCTGTAACAGTTGGTAAGATCAAGGCCGAGGTCGCCCAGGCGCCGGATATGATCGTGGTGGCAGCGGCGCCGCTGGCGGCCACCGCCAAGGCGGTCGTCAAGGTCTGGGACACCAGCGCGCTGACCTTGAAAATGATGGGCAAGATGCTGACCGGGCAGGCCTCGTGGAAGAACCTCACCGGGCCGATCACGATCGCCGACTACGCCGGCCAGACCGCGCGCGTCGGCGCGGTCAGCTACCTGAGCTTCATCGCCTTCATCAGCATCAGTTTGGGCGTGATGAATTTGCTACCCATTCCGGTTTTAGATGGGGGGCTTTTGCTGTATTATTCGCTGGAAGTTTTGACCGGACGCCCGATCCCGGAGCGGGTTGGCGAGCTGGCCCAGCGCCTTGGCGTGGGTTTACTGCTGACCCTGATGGCGCTTGCCGTCTTCAATGACGTTGCGCGGCTGCTGACCTGACCGTCGGCGCCGTTCCCACAGGCATTCTTTTGTGCGTGTTGTCCAATGATTTACCCATTGATTTAGCCAATGAAATTACACTCTGATCGTTTCGCCTCGCCTTCCTTTCGTCTCAGCCTGATCGGCGCCGCCGTGCTGGCCTTCTGCTCCGGCCAGGCCCTGGCCGTGGCGCCGTTCACCGTCAAGGACATCCGCGTCGAGGGCATCCAGCGCACCGAGGCGGGCACCGTCTTCAGTTACCTGCCGGTGCGCGTCGGCGAGAGCTTCGACGACGAGAAGAGTATCGCCGCCATCAAGGCGCTGTACGCCACCGGTTTCTTCAAGGACGTGCGCCTGGAAGCCGACGGCGACGTGCTGGTGGTGCTGGTGGAGGAACGCCCGGCCATCGCCAGCGTCGAGTTCACCGGCTCGAAGGAATTTGAAAAAGACATCCTGGTCAAGGCGCTCAAGGAAATCGGCGTCGGCGAGGCGAAGATTTTCGACAAGGCCTCGGTCGACCGCGCCGAGCAGGAACTCAAGCGCCAGTACCTGTCGCACGGCCTGTACGGCGTGAAGATCACCACCACCGTCACGCCGATCGAGCGCAACCGCGTCAACGTGGTGTTCGCCATCGACGAGGGCGAGGTCGCGCGCATCAAGCAGATCAGCATCGTCGGCAACAAGGCCTTCTCCGACAAGGAGCTGCGCGACCAGCTGGCCTTGAACACCGGCGGCTGGTTCAGCTGGTACACCAAGGCCGACCAGTATTCGAAGACCAAGTTGAGCGGCGACATCGAGTCGCTCAAGTCCTACTACCTGAACCGCGGCTACATCGAGATGCAGGTCGATTCGACCCAGGTCTCGATCACCCCCGACAAGAAGGACATCTACATCACGATCAACGTCACCGAGGGCGAGAAGTACAGCATCGGCGACACCAAGTTCGAGGGTGAAATGTTCGGCCGCGAGGAGGAGTTGAAGTCGCTGCTGCTGCTCAAGAAGGGCGCCGTGTACTCGGGCGAGCTGCTGACGGCCAGCAACAAGCGCATCTCCGACCGCCTCGGCACCTTCGGCTACGCCTTCGCCAACGTCAACGCCAACCCGGAGATCAACCGCGACAAGCGCGAAGTGTCGTTCACCTTCTTCGTCGACCCGGGCAAGCGCGTCTACGTGCGGCGCATGAACATCGCCGGCAACAGCACCACGCGCGACGAGGTGATCCGCCGCGAATTCCGCCAGTTCGAGTCGTCCTGGTACGACAGCAACAAGATCAAGCTCTCGCGCGACCGCGTCGACCGCCTCGGCTACTTCAAGGACGTCACCATCGACACCCCGGAGGCGCAGGGCACCAACGACCAGGTCGACGTCAACCTGACCGTCGTCGAAAAACCGACCGGCAACTTCCTGATCGGCGGCGCCTTCTCGCAGTCGGAGAAGTTCACGCTGTCGGCGGCCATTTCGCAGGCCAACTTCGCCGGTAGCGGCAACACCGTCGGGCTGGAGATCAACACCAGCCACTACAGCCGCACCATCGCGTTTTCGCAGACCAACCCGTACTTCACCGACGACGGCGTCTCGCGCCGCTTCGAGGTGTACCTGCGCACGACCATCCCGCCGGCCGTCAACATCGGCAGCTACAAGGTCAAGCAGCAGGGCGCCAAGATCGAGTTCGGCGTGCCGTTCTCGGAAAGCGACACCATCTTCTTCGGCGCCGGCGTCGAGAAGACGCGCATTGAAACCGATACCACCAGCCCGGTGCGCTTCAAGAACTACGTGCGCGACAACGGCGGCCCGGCCGACGGCATCGGCAGCGCCGCCACCAACGCGGTGCCGCTGACGGCGTCGTGGCAGCGCGACAGCCGCGACAGCGCGCTGACGCCGTCGATCGGCCGCTACCAGCGGGTCAACCTGGAAATCGACCTGATCGGCAACCAGAAGTATTACCGCGCCATTTACGACCACCAATACTTCCGGCCGCTGTTCCGCAGCGTGACGCTGGCGCTGCGCGGCGAGTTCGACTACGGCCACGGCATCGGCGGCAACGCCTTCCCGGTGTTCAAGAACTTCTACGGCGGCGGCATCGGTTCCGTGCGCGGCTACCAGAGCAGCTCGTTGGGCGCGGCCGACCCGAGCACCAACGACGCCCTCGGCGGCGCCGCGCGCCTGATCGGCAACGTCGAGCTGCAAATGCCGTTCCCCGGCTCCGGCTCGGACCGCAGCCTGCGCTGGTTCGCCTTCGTCGACGGCGGCCAGGTCTACCAGGAGGGCGCCAAACTGCGCGCCTCGGAATTGCGCTATGCTGCCGGTTTGGGCATCAGCTGGATTTCGCCGGTCGGCCCGCTGAAACTCAGCTACGGGCTGCCGCTGAACGAGAAGCCGGGCGACCGTATCGAGCGCTTCCAGTTCCAGATGGGCACCGGTTTCTGACCGGCGGCCTTGAGCATTCATTATTTTGACCACGGAGAATCAAGTTGAAGACCGCATCCGCTAACCTGCCGAAGTATCTTGCCGCGCTCGCATTGTGCTGGTGTTCGATGGCGCCGGTGCAGGCGCAGGCCCAGGATTCGAAGATCGCCTGGGTCAGCACCGAGCGCATTTACAACGAGTCGAAACTGGCCAAGCTGGCCGGCGAGAAGCTGGCCGAGGAGTTCAAGGCGCGCGAGAAGGCGGTGCAGGAACTGGCCGCGCGCTTCAAGACCGCCAGCGACAAGCTGGAGAAGGAGCTGCCGGGCTTGAACGAGGCCGACCGCGCCAAGCGCCAGCGCGAATATTTCGAGCTGGACAAGGAACTGCAGCGCCGCCAGCGCGAATTCCGCGAAGATTTGAACCAGCGCACCAACGAGGAGCGCGGCGCCATCGCCGAGAAGGCCAACACCATCATCCAGCAGATGGCGCGCGTCGAAGGCTACGACGTGGTGCTGCAGGAGGCGCTGTGGGCCAACCCGCGCATCGACATCACCGACCGCGTGCTCAAGGCGCTCGACAAGTAACCGTATCAACCGGACCGGCGCCAACGCCAGCGGCGCCAGCACGGGCTCGGGCTCGGGCCCGCGGGGTCCGAGCCCGGCCGCGCCGCCGGCTCGGCTTGGCCCCGGTAACACAACAAGATAGGATACACTATGAGCGCAACTCGACTGGGTGAATTGGTCGAACGCTTCGGCGGGCAATTGCACGGCGACCCGAACCTGGCGGTCAGCGGTATCGCGCCGCTGGCCGAGGCCGGCGCCGCGCACATCAGCTTCCTCAGCAACAGCAAACTGCGCGCCCAGGCGGCGCAAAGCCAGGCCGCCGCGCTGATCCTGTCGGCCGCCGACGACGCCGTCGTCGCGCCCGGTTACGCCGGCGCGCGCATCGTCACCGCCAACCCCTACGCGTATTTCGCCCGCGCCGCGCAGTATTTCGAGTCGCTCGGCGCCTTCGTGCCGGCGCCCGGCATCGACCCCAGCGCCAGCGTCGCGCCCGGCGCTTCGGTGGACGCCAGCGCCCATGTCGGCCCGCACGTGACCATCGCCGCCGGCGCCAGCGTCGGCCCCGGCTGCGTCATCGACGCCGGCTGCGTGATCGGCCGCGACGCCGTCATCGGCGCCGGCACCCACCTGTTCGCCAACGTGACGTTCCACGCCCGCTGCCAGATCGGCGCGCGCGGCATCATCCACTCCGGCGCCGTCATCGGCACCGACGGCTTCGGCTTCGCCAACGAGGGCGGCGTGTATATCAAAATCCCGCAGACCGGCCGCGTGATGATCGGCGACGACGTCGACATCGGCGCCAACACCACCATCGACCGCGGCGCGCTGGCCGACACCGTGATCGAGGACGGCGTCAAGCTCGACAACCAGATCCAGATCGGCCACAACTGCCGCATCGGCGCCCACACGGCCATGGCCGGCTGCGTCGGCGTGGCCGGCAGCGCCGTCATCGGCAAGTACTGCACCTTCGGCGGCGCCGCGATGGTGCTGGGCCACCTCACCATCGTCGACCGGGTCCACGTCGGCTCCGGCAGCATGGTGTCGCGCTCGATCCTCGAAGCGGGCCAGTACACCGGCTTCTACCCGTTGGCCAAGAA
Organism: Janthinobacterium sp. CG3; assembly: GCF_000344615.1. GTDB lineage: Bacteria > Pseudomonadota > Gammaproteobacteria > Burkholderiales > Burkholderiaceae_D > Janthinobacterium. The sequence continues at coordinate 855,549 of NZ_KB467824.1, forward strand.
CGCCGACTGGGAAAAAAGCGCCGCCATCGTGCGCAACCTGTCCGGCATGCGCGATAAAATCCGGGCAATGGAAAAAACCATCAAAACACTGACGAATCAAGAGCAAAAATGACCACCACCACAGAACGCACGAAAAAAACCCTCGACATCCACCAGATCAAACAGTATCTGCCGCACCGCTATCCGATGCTGCTGGTCGACCGCGTGCTGGACTGGGAATCGGGCAAGACCATCACGGCGATCAAGAACGTCACCGTCAACGAGGAGTTCTTCAACGGCCACTTCCCGCACAAGCCGGTGATGCCGGGCGTGCTGATGATCGAGGCGATGGCGCAGACCGCGGCGATCCTGTCGTTCCTGACGATGGACATCAAGCCGGACGAGAATTCGGTGGTCTACTTCGTCGGCATCGACAACGCCCGCTTCAAGCGCCCGGTCGAGCCGGGCGACCAGTTGAAGATGGACGTCGAGATCGTGCGCGTCTCGCGCGGCATCTGGAAATACAAGGCGGTCGGCAGCGTCGACGGCAAAGTCGCGGTGGAAGCGGATTTGATGTGCACCATCCGCAGCGCCAGCGACGCGAGCCAGCCAGCGGGGCAGTGACATGACGGCGATCCATCCTAGCGCAGTGGTCGACCCGAAGGCGCAGCTCGACAGCTCGGTCGAGGTCGGACCGTACTCGGTCATCGGCCCGCACGTGCGCATCGGCGCCAACACCAAGGTCGGACCGCACGTCGTCATCGAAGGCCACACCACGATCGGCAGCGACAACCAGTTCTTCCAGTTCTCGTCGATCGGCGCCGCGCCGCAGGACAAGAAATGGTCCGGCGAGCCGACCCGCCTGGAAATCGGCGACCGCAACACCATCCGCGAATTCTGCACCTTCAACACCGGCACCGTGCAGGACGCCGGCGTGACGCGGCTGGGCAACGACAACTGGATCTCGGCCTACGTCCACCTGGCGCACGACTGCCAGGTCGGCAGCAACACGATCTTCTCGAACAACGCCCAGCTGGCCGGCCACGTCAAGATCGGCGACTGGGTGATCCTGTCGGGCTTCGCCAACGTGCACCAGTTCTGCCAGATCGGCGAGCACGCCTTCGTCGGCATGAGCACCAGCCTGACCCAGGACGTGCCGCCCTACGTGCTGTTGTCGGGCAATCCGGCGGCGGCCCACGGCGTCAACATCGAGGGTTTGAAACGCCGCGGTTTCACCCGTGCGCAGATCGACGGCATCCGCGCCGCCTACAAGCTGATCTACCGCTCCAACCTGACGCTGGAAGAGGCCAAGGCGGCCTTGTTCGAAGAGGAGATGGCCAACCCCGAGGCGGCCGAACAAATCCGAGCGATGCGCGAGTTCCTCAACGGTGCGACCCGTGGCATCGTCCGCTGACCTGTCGGTGGCGCTGGTCGCCGGCGAGGCCTCGGGCGACCTGCTGGCCGCCAGCCTGCTGTCGGGCCTGCGGCCGCTGCTGCCGCGGGCGCGCTTCCACGGCATCGGCGGGCCGCACATGGCGCGGCACGGCTTCGAGTCGCACTGGCCGCTGGAAAGCCTGACCGTGCGCGGCCTGTTCGAGGTGATTCCGCGCTACCGCGGCATCAAGCGCATCCAGAACGAGTTGCGCGACCAGTTGCTGGCCGAGCGGCCGGCGGTCTTCATCGGCGCCGACTACCCGGGCTTCAACCTGGGCCTGGAGATGCAATTGAAGGCGGCCGGCATCCCCACCGTGCACTACATCGGGCCGCAGATTTGGGCCTGGCGCGGCGGCCGCATCAAGAAAATCGTCAAGGCGGTCTCGCACATGCTGGTGATCTTCCCCTTCGAGGAGGAGATCTACCGCCAGGCCGGCGTGCCGGTCACCTACGTCGGCCACCCGCTGGCGGAGATGATCCCGCTGCAGCCGGACGAGGCGGCCGCGCGCGCGCTGCTCGGCCTGCCGGCGGACGCCAACGTCGTCACGCTGATGCCGGGCAGCCGCATGGGCGAGCTGAAACACAACGTGGCGGCCTTCGTCGGCGCCGCCAAACTGCTGCTGCGGCGCGACCATTCGCTGCGCTTCGTGGCGCCGATGGCGGGCGAGAAGCAGCGCCAGTACTTCCTCGAACTGGTGGCGCAGGCCGGCCTGCAGGACGTCGAGATCCTGCTCACGGACGGCCAGTCGCACACCGCGATCGCCGCCGCCGACGCGGTGCTGGTCGCTTCCGGCACGGCCTCGCTGGAGGTGGCGCTGTTCAAGAAACCGATGGTGATCGCCTACAAAATGATGCGCGCCTCGTGGGAAATCATGCGCCACATGGGCTACCAGCCGTGGATCGGCCTGCCGAACATCCTGGCGCGCGAATTCCTGGTGCCGGAACTGCTGCAACACGCCGCCAGCCCGGAAGCGCTGGCCGAGGCCATGTGGCAGCAACTGAGCGACGTGCCGGGCCGCCTGCGCCTGGTGCAGCGCTTCACCGACATGCACCAAAGCCTGCTGCGCGACAGCGCGCGGGAGAGCGCGGCGGCGGTCATGCAAGTGATCGCCTCGTCCTCCTCGTCGGCATCCTCCACCCGCCTGTAGTTGTACGGCATGACGCAATAAAGGCGTAAGTGAAAACTCTCTATCCCGGCTTGTTTGACGACCTGCCATTCTCGCTCGACGAAATCATCTGCGGCGTCGACGAGGCCGGCCGCGGCCCGCTGGCCGGCCCGGTCTTCGCGGCCGCCGTGATCCTCGACCCGGCCCGGCCGATAGCCGGCCTGCGCGACTCGAAAAAACTCTCGGCGGTGCAGCGCGACGCGCTGGTTCCGCTGATCAAGCAGCACGCGGTGGCCTGGGCCATCGCCGAATGCTCGGAGGCGGAAATCGACAGCCTCAACATCCTGCAGGCGACCATGCTGGCGATGCGCCGCGCGGTGGAGGCGCTGGCGACGGCGCCGACGCTGGCCCTGATCGACGGCAACCGCTGCCCGGTGATGCGGATCCAGGCCATCGCCATCGTCGAGGGCGACGACAAGGTCGACTCGATCTCGGCCGCCTCGATCCTGGCCAAGACCGCGCGCGACGCCGCGCTGCTGGTGCTGCACGCCAGCTACCCGCACTACGGCTTCGACCAGCACAAGGGCTACCCGACCGCGATGCACCTGGCGCGCCTGCGCGAACACGGCGTCTCGCCGGTGCACAGGCGCTCGTACGCGCCGGTGCGCAAACTGCTGGACCAAAACACATGAAACTGATTTCCTCGCGCGAAAACGCGCTCTACAAAGACCTCAAGCACCTGGCCGGCAGCTCGGCGGCGCGGCGCAAGGCCGGCCGCACGCTGCTCGACGGCGTGCATCTGTGCCAGACCTATCTGAACCTGCGCGGCGTGCCGCCGCAGTGCATCGTCAGCGAAAGCGCGCTGCAAAACGCCGAGGTGGCCGACCTGGTGGCGCGGCTGGAGGCGCAACACGCCAACTGCATCGCCATGCCGGACGCGCTGTACGGCGCCCTCAGCCAGGTCGAGCACGGCGTCGGCATCCTGTTCGTCATCGAGACGCCGCAGCGCGCCGTCACGGCCGCGCTGAGCGAGTCGGCGGTCCTGCTCGACAACCTGCAAGACCCGGGCAACGTCGGCTCGATCCTGCGCAGCGCGGCGGCGGCCGGCATCAAACAAGTCTACTGCAGCGGCGGCACGGCGTTTTGCTGGTCGCCGAAGGTGCTGCGCGCGGCCATGGGCGCGCACTTCGTGCTCGACGTCTACGAAGGCGTCGACCTGGGCGCGCTGGTGTCGAATTCCGCCATCGCGGTGCTGGCCACCAGCGGCTACGCCGAACAGCGCCTGTACGACGTCGACCTGCGCCAACCGGTGGCCTGGTTGCTGGGCCACGAAGGGCAGGGCGTCGCCGACGACCTGCTGGCGTTGGCGACGCACCGGGTGGTGATTCCGCACCAGGGCCAGGTCGAGTCGCTCAACGTCGCGGCCTGCGCCGCCGTATGTTTTTTTGAGCAAGTACGGCAAAATCAGGTATAAGCCCCGGCCAATCTAAGGTAAGGTGGAGCAATAAAGCGCCCGAAACGGCAATCGACACCAACGGCTGCGAACCGGGGTCAACCCCAATGCCGCCAAGTTAATCAATTCGTAGGTCGGGTTAGCCGGAACGGCGTAACCCGACCGGCGTCGGCAGCGGCCCGGCGTCGGATTACGCTTCGCTAATCCGACCTACGACAGCCTAACTTGGCGGCATGAGGATCAAACCCCAGCCCACGCCCTTGGTTTTACCTGGCGCCGCAGCCAACCGGAGCAGCAATGGATATCGCGCAGTTGCACTTTCTCGTCGCCGAGGGCGACCCGGCCCAGCGCAAGGCGCTGCTGGAGCTGCTGGCGCACCTGGGCGCGGCCCGCGTCACCGACGTGGCCGACGGCCACACGGCGCTGCGCAGCTTCCAGGCCGGCATCGTGCCGACGCTGGACATCGGCATCATCGACCTGGCGCTGCCCGGCATGGACGGCCTGGAGCTGATCCGCCGCCTGGCCGAGGCGCGCTGCGCGGCCGGCATCATCGTCATCGGCGCGCAAACCGACGCCGTGCTGTTTTCCGTCGAAACCATGGCGCAGGCCTACGGCGTCAACATGCTCGGCACCATCGCCAAGCCGGTCACCGCGGCCGCGCTGGAAGACTTGATCGGCAATTTCCAGCACGCCGGAGCGGTCGCCGCCGCCCATGTCGAGCATCCCGTGTTCAGCTTCGCGCAGGTGGGGCAGGGCTTGCAGGCGCGCCAGTTCGAACCGTTCTTCCAACCCAAGATCGAATTGGCGACCGGCCAGGTCAAGGGACTGGAAATGTTCGCCCGCTGGTTGCACCCGGAGCACGGCACGCTGGGGCCGGCCTCCTTCATCGACGCGCTGGAGGAAAACAAGCGGGTCGACTTCCTCGACTGGAGCATGATCGACAAATCGGTGGCGGCCTGCCGCCGGCTGCACGACCAGGGCATCCCGATCTCCATCGCCATCAACGTGGCGCCGCAAACGCTGGGGCAGCCGGCCTTCATGGCGCAGATGGACGCCTGCCTGGCGCGGCACCGCATACTGGCCGACTACATCACCTTCGAGATGCCGGAATCGGCGGTGCTCAGCTCCGAGCCGCACTTCCTCGAACGGCTGCTGCGGCTGCGCATCCAGGGCTTCGGCCTGGCCATCGACGACTACGGCACCTCGCGCTCGAACCTGCAACTGCTGGCGCGCATCCCCTTCACCGAATTGAAGATCGACCGCAGCTTCGTCGATGGCGCCTCCAAAAGCCGGGCGCTGGGCACCGTGCTCAGCTCCTGCCTGGGGCTGGCGCGCAGCCTGGAGCGGCGCTCGGTGGCGGTGGGCGTCGAAACCCGCGAGGACTGGGACTTCCTGCAAGGGCTGGGTTGCACCTACGCCCAGGGCTACTACATCGCTAAGCCGATGCCGGTGGACGAATTCCCGGCATGGCTGGCAGACTGGCGGCATTACTTCTAGTTGCTTTCGTCGGTTGGGGGCAAATGCTCAGTGCCTATGGGAATGACCGTCAGCTATCGGCCAAAAGCGGACATCGTAGATAACGTGATGCGGACGTGTGTTTTGGCGGACATCGAGACAGGAGTGCGCCCGACATTATCACTAAACTCAAAGGAATGGCATGGATGAGAAGGAATTGTTGCGCGTTATCGCTTCCTCGAAGATTTTCAAGAATTGGCACTGGTTAAGCTACCACTTCGGAAGTCAAATTAACGGCAGACCTCATCCACTGGCTCAGGCAGTAATTTCGGCTTGCCTGATTTGCGAAGCAAAGATGCCCGGTTATGCGCCGCAATTCATTGAGCGCTTGGCAGGAGTGTCGGGGAGGGAGAAGCATATGCCAGATTGGGAGCAACTTCTTCAGCAGCTCGCCGAACTTCATGTAATCTCTTGGGTTGCAAGCTGGTACGGTGAGGGACTAGCTACGTTTGAACTCGAACCGACTACGCAACAATCGAAAAAAAACCCCGAAATCCTGTTCTCTACTGCTACACAGAACGTTGGTGTCGAGGTAAAAGCCCCAGCAATTTTCAAGCATTGGGAATCGCGTTCCGGAAACCCCATCCAATTTGCTTCGCGCTTTGCGCCTAAAGAAGTCATTGAAAAGTTGGTAGGTGACCAGTCGTCAACTCTGCCGCGCGATAATCCGGTTAAGGACTTCTTAATTAGCGCAAATGAAAAATTCTCCGGCTTTGCCTCGAGGGACCCGGGATTCATCGGCATTCTCGTAATTTGTTGGGACGATCACATATATGAGCCAATCTCTTCACTTATCCAGCCAGACTGCGGCCTCCTGACAGAGAATTCTTTTTTTAGAGATCAAGATGGACGTCCTCATCGATTCGACAATATTTCTGGAATAATCTTAATTCGCCACCTATATCAACTAGTTAGGGCTTGTAGGGACGAACCATTGATGGACGGGATTTCTCATCCGCTAGATTATGGGAAACAGGGCCAATTCCCTTGGAAGGCTTTTATCCAAAATCCTCACGGAAGGCCTGTTCCCAAAGAAGTGTTAGAGTGTTTTGATGGGCGCGAAATATGTGACGAGATGGGCGCGGAATATCGGCCTCAGGAATTTATTATGTGGCTTTAATCGAGAGCTGAGCTAGTCGATAATCCGCTAATCGGATAAAATAAGCTCGTGTAGAGTGAGCTCCACATTCCGGCAACAGATGGTTGAAAAACACTGGACGCACGACACTTTAACTTTATGAAAAGCCATGTACGCACGATTTCTCTCTGCCCCCGATTCTGATGGCACTTTTGACTACTTCTCTAACGTCCTCACACTTTTACAATACACTCAAATCGATTCCGCAGACATTCATGCCGCAATAAATTGGAAGTTCGGTGAGCCGATGGATCGACGGATGTTGAAAATCCGTGCTCTTGTATATCACGAGATAACCCATTTTTTAGATTTGCACACAACTTTCTGGGGCCGTCAATATGTAGTGCGCAAACTTAACTTCGCTCAGTCATTGGCAAGAGACCTTCTAGACGTGGACGACAGGCTGGCCGTATTTGCCGTAGAGACAGGAGAAATCGATATACACAAAGAACTAATTGTCGAAGGAACGCTACCGCCAACGGCCTGTCAGCGCCTCACTCATCAGCTGCAGTACGAAGAAAAATTTGGCGTGGTTTTGATAATAAACTACTGCAATGGCGATACGATCCATCATCAGGTTCCTCTCAGCACTCTTTCTTTGCTAGAAGCGCACGCCACAGCCAACGAATTCCTATGTATTCTCGAGTATGCAGCGACGACCAGCGATCCAGTTGATGCTGCAATTATCAATCGAGAAACACGAGAAAGCTTTGATGATCTGCTCGACGACGTATCAAGGATCGAATATTCCGTCCTACTTAACCTAGCCAGGATTCATTTCCCTGATCTCGGTCTTAAGTCGCTTATGGCGATGATTTCGACCTTAGCGCGCTTCGCTTTGGACGCGAATTTCATCAGAATTGGAATAATTGCCAACCGAATTGAAGAAACATTTTCGAACCTCCGTCTTGGCCACTTTCTTTCGATGGAATTAAGACGAAACTCTCAAAGGGCGTTGATTTTTTTTAAGACCGTACTTTTTATGTACGAATGGAAGGAGTTGCTTTGCCCAGCGGACAAATACATATATCTCGCCTTAGTGGAGTCCGATCCACATGCCGCAATGGTAGAAATGTGGGTCAAATACAAAGGGATGGATATCGAAGATTTCGGTGACAGCTTCGAGTTTCTTTTCGAAAAATCTCTGGAAGGACTAGGTAAGTATCAAACCACGTTATGCGATGCAATGCTTGCAGCAGAGAATTTTCAGAATAGAAAGATCATAGGCAATCGCCCTATTGGTTCAATCGCCCTGCCGAGTCTGAAGTTGATAGACATGGTCCTGCATGACGGCACTATTGTAAAGACTCCAAATTCGATCAACCTTGATATTGAAGCATATTTTAACATCAACATGAATCTATTCTCGCGCATGGAAAGACAGTACCGGGAATATAGAGGAACGAGAATACACATGCCTCCGGATACGATCGAATACTTTCTTTCTTAGAGTCAATAACGTAACTGGATGAGCTAATGGCGACAAGGTCCGCTTCGGGTCGGAAGCAGTCGGTCGCGACAAGCAGATGCCTGGGCGACGAACACCCGGGACACTACGGCAATTGTGCTTCCAAGCGAGATTGCAGGGCAAGCTGCTGCTGTATTCGATACCAATTGATAAGCGGTGCCAGCATGGCATAATCGCTAGCGATTATGCTCAGATAAATTTGCATTAATTTCGAACTGTTTACATGACTAAGAACCGAGTTCCAATGTATCCACGGGATGGCGCCGCCTCATTTAAATTGCCCTCTGAAAAAGAAGGGACGATTCAGCGAATGATCCCACTTGGGGAGTTTGCTGAAATGTTCACTGAGGAAGAGACGTTTAAAGTTCAGAGTCCCGAATCAGTAGATCCCGAAAGGACAAATCCGCATGCAATGTGGGTTACAGCAAAGATTGCAGATGTTGGATCGTCTTCTCCCATAGTGGCAAGGACACTTATCATGGCGCATGACATGCTGAGAAGCCGTATTCCGTTAAGCGATGATCAGAAGATAAAAAACGTGCTCCTGCTAATGCATAAGATCAAGAACAATCTTTTGCAATGCAGCCACTCCTCGGCCACTTACATTGAAGCTGAGAAAGAGCAAGCTGAGGTATTTGCGAATACAGTTCAAGGAGGCAGTACCCGAGCATACGCAAACTTCCCTGTTGTTCCCGACATCGAATCAACGGTTACGAATTTCCTTATCTCCGCTCGGCGAATCATTACTGACGTATGCCAAATCCCTGTTCACTTTTTGGATACGAAGCAAACTCATAGTTCACTCGACTATCTTCTCGACAAGGAATTGGTACCCCGTCTTGGCAACGAACACCGAATGGTCATCTGGTTCAAAGAGAAAGCCGATAGCATCAAAAGGATTATCGCATTTCGAAACGGGCAAGAACATGGGGCCACAACGAAGGGCGCAACGCTCGTTATTGAGAATTTTGCGCTACTACCGACCAATGAAGTGCATGTGCCTTTGTGGTATTTGGACGGACAAAGTCCCACTTCCATTGCTGAAGAGATGCCGATTATGGTAGAGGCCTTAGTTGATTCGCGGAAACGATGTTAGTCGGCTGTATTGATGCGACCTTGCCTGATTTTCCACCGATGATGTTGGTGCAAGCAAAGCTTAAACCAGTGTGTCCGGTCCAGTACGAGCTCATCGTTGACGCTTCACGTCTAAAGTTTCCAACTGCGGAGCAGGAAGCTAAATAGGTATGCAGGTTGAGATTCGCATTTTTTTCATTGTCCTGCACACGCGGCTTCGACGGTTGGTAAGTCTTGGATCGAAGGCATTTCAATCTCAAGCGTTGTATATTCCAAAGTCCGCTTTGGGGCGTTTGCGGACTGTCAGCGCTATCGGGGAATTATTGTGGGAATATTTGAAACCACATTGTCGATTTTCTGGACTATGGCGCTCGCCCTGTGGCTACCGCAATTTCACTTTACGGAATTGCCACAGGTTTTTTTATCTTAGACTTTACTTAGCGAATGCCGAGGAAAGCGGTTCCGTGGTTGCGCGACGCGTCCGTGCCAGCGATCAGCAATTGGCGCCGGCCGTTGGCAAGCGGATATTCCACCGCAATACCGCTAGCGTTCTGTCCAGCCGTGCTGCAGGGCGCGGAACCAAACGCCAGCGTGAAATCGAATATATTCTTTCCCGATGCGCGCGGCTTCATGGCGCCGCTAAACGAGCAGCCGTTGGACGAGCCGGTGAAGGCGCCAGTCGCAGCGACAGTCAACGTAACCGGCTTGCCCAGCAGGTCGGTCAGATTCCACGCCCCGGCGATATTGGCGAGCTTGGCCTCGGTATCGTACAAGTAGGTCGAATTCGGTAAAGTGGTGCTGCCGACAAATTTGTATTCGATCGGGCCTTCCGTCACAGTACCGTTCAAGCTCGTCTTCGGCACATATTTGGTGTTGAGGGTGCCTGACAGGACGGTTCCGTCTGCTACGAACTCTTTCAGATTGGTCGAGGTCAGGTTGCCATTATCGACCTTGCCGCTGCCTTGAATGAAGCCGCCGACCGCGAGGCCGCCACCGACAAGTGGTGCGCCAAACAGCGTGTAAAATTCATGGTCCTCCAACACGACCGTATAGTGGACGGCGGCGTTGTCGATAGTTCCTTCATACACGCCTTCTGCGCTAGCTATCGAATCGCCGCCGCCGCAACCGGCCAGTAGTATCGATAATAAGGAAGCGGCCACTGTTGCATGTTGATATTTCATTTTAAATTCCCGTAAATTCACCAAAAGAATTAATTTTACGGGAGAACAAAGAAAATATCTTTAAATTAACTTTCAAATTTATTGTTTTAAAACAAGATAGTTTTTGGCAAATTGTGAACATGTTTTCGCACGGGAGAACTGGTAGTAACTATTTTACAACTGATTTGTTGTATCATGTGGCGCATTCGCCATCCGTACCTGTCTTGAAAGCGTCTACCGATGGATAAGCAGTTGCTTTTTGTTTGTTTCCTTACCTTTGTCATCCATATCATCGGCACGCTGGCCTACTCGGTGCGCATTGCCGGTGTACGCACCCGGCGCATCGCGGTGTCGTTCGCGCTGTTCAGTATTTTGGTGCTGGTGTCGCGCACCTCGAACTCCTTCCTCAGTCCTTTGCTGGCGAAGCGGGTGGAGTCGAACCTGCCGGGCCTCGACGCCGCCGGCGGCCTGTTGTCGGATTTCCGCTGGCTGCTGCTGTCGGCCAGTATCGCCACCGTGGTTGGCGCGCTGCTGATCCCGACATTCCAACGCGTGTTTTGCCGCGCCGTGCTGCACTTCCAAGTGCACCGCTCGGTGCCCAAGTTGATACTGCATGGTTTCTTCAAGGGCGGGCTGTCGTATGTGAAGGACTCGGCCAGCTTGCCGGCCGCCGCCAACGTCACCACGCTGCACAAGGGCTACGGCGTGTCGCTGCGTATCAGCCTGCTCAACGTCGGCGCCGTCGCGCTGTGGACGGTCGGCGTGTTCGCCGCGCTGTACGCCGGCGTGCTCGACCCGGACGTGCGCGTGACCTCGAGCACGCTGTCGTCGATCATTAACGGCGGCGCCACCATCGCGATGGCCATCTTCATCGATCCGCACATGTCCGGCATGACCGACGATGTGGTGGAGGGCAGGGTCAGCGAGTCGCAGTTCCGCAAGGCGGTGGTTTGGCTGGTCGGCAGCCGCCTCGCAGGCACGCTTCTGGCGCAGGTCTTGCTGGTTCCGTCCGCGTTTTTGATCGTCTATGTCGCACGGGCGCTGTGAGCGCCGCCACTCAATACAAACGATAGGACACAGATGAAAATTGATACTTTCCGCCACGCCGCCGCCGCCGATGTGGCCGACGTTGCCCGCCTGGTCAACCTAGCCTACCGTCCGCCCGCCGGCGCGGCAGGCTGGACCCACGAGTCCGATCTGGTGGCGGGGGAGCGCATCGACGCGGCCAGGGTCGCCGCGATGCTCGACCAGCAGCAGTCGGCGCTGCTGCTGGGGTTTTCCGAAGGGCGTCTGGTGGCTTGCGTCCATGTGGAAAAGGAGGGCGACAGCAGTTACATAGGCATGCTGGCGGTGGACCCGGCGTTGCAGACGGCCGGTGCCGGCAAGTGCATGCTGGCGCGCGCGGAGGAGTTCGCCCGCAGCGCGTTCGGCGCCGTCTCGACGCGCATGGTGGTGGTCTCGGCCAGGGAGGAGCTGCTGGCGTTTTACCTGCGCCGCGGCTACCGGAAAACCGGCGACGTGTCGGCCTTTCCGCTGGCCGCCGGCGTCGGCGTGCCTTTGCGCGACGGTTTGATGATCGAGGTGCTGGAAAAGAGCATGGCCGGTTGAACGTAGTGCCGCTGCCGCAGGTCGGATTCGCTTAGCGTAAGCCGACGCCTGGCCGCTGGCGACGACAGTCGGGTTACGCCGTTCCGGCTAACTCGACCTACGAAATCCTTGATTTGGCGGCATTACCGTCTGAATGCGCAAATCAGATATCGTTGGTCGAAATGAGTCGTTTGGTTTGTGTCGCGCAGTGATTACAGTTTGAGTTCGGGGTTGCGCGGTCCAGTCGGACGCGCCGCCAAAGACTGTAACGCACTGTGAGGGCGCACCATGAAGAGAATTTTTTTGAAGAGCGTATTGGCGCTGGCGGCCGCCGCCGCGCTGGCCGGACCGGTGTTCGCCGCCGACCGCGAGGTTAACATCGCGTTTCAAACGGTGGTCGAGCCGGCCAAGGTGGCGCAGGCCGACGGCGAGTATGAGAAGGCCAGCGGCTGGAAGATCAACTGGAAGAAGTTCGCCAGCGGCGGCGATGTGATCACCGCCGTGGCCTCCGGCGATATCCACATCGGCTATGTCGGTAGCAGCCCGCTGGCGGCCGCGGCCACCAAGGGTTTGCCGATCGAGACCATTTTCATCGCCGCCGAAATCGGCGACGCCGAAGCGCTGGTGGTGCGCGACGGCAGCGGCATCACCAAGGCCCAGGACCTGGTCGGCAAGAAGATCGCCGTGCCGTTCGTCTCGACCACGCATTACAGCCTGCTGGCGGCGCTCAAGCACTGGAAGATCGATCCGAAGTCGGTGCAGATTCTGAACCTGCGGCCTACCGAGATCGCCGCCGCCTGGCAGCGCGGCGATATCGACGCCGCCTATGTCTGGGACCCGGCGCTGGGCAAGGCCAAGGAGAGCGGCAAGGTGCTGACCGACTCGGCCGAGGTGGCGAAGTGGGGCGCGCCGACCTTCGACGCTTGGATCGTGCGCAAGGACTTCGCCGCCGAGCATCCTGATTTCGTCACGGCCTTCGTGCGCGTCACGGGCAAGGCTTACGCCGAGTACCGCAAGAACGGCAAGAGCTGGGGCGCCGATTCAGCCCAGGCCGAGAAGATCGCCCGCCTGACCGGCGCCAGCAAGGCCGACATTCCGCTGCTGCTGGCCGGCAGCCAGTTCCCCACGCTCGACGAGCAGGCTTCGGCCAGGCTGCTGGGCGGCGGCACGGTGCGCACGCTGTCGGACACGTCGCTGTTCTTGAAGGAGCAGAAGAAGGCCGACAAGGTGCTGGCCAGCTATCAGGCCTTCGTCACGCCGCGTTTCGCCAAGCTGGCCTCGGCCCGCTAAAGGTGGCGCGATGATCCGCTTGCACAAGGCTGGCGTCACGTTCGAGGCCGCCGGCGGCGCCGTCGAGGTGCTGCGCGATATTTCACTCGATTTGCAGGACGGCAGTTTCAACGTCGTCATCGGCGCCTCCGGCTGCGGCAAGACCACGCTGCTGAACCTGATCGCCGGCTTCGTCGCGCCGTCCGCCGGCAGCGTCGCCATCGACGGCCGTGCCATCGCCGGGCCGGGCGCCGACCGCGGCGTGGTGTTCCAGGACGACGCGCTGCTGCCTTGGCAGAGCGTGCTGGAAAACGTCGCCTTCGGCCTGCACCTGGCCGGCGTGCCGAAGCCGCAGCGGAAGGCGAGGGCGCGCGAGTATCTGCTGCTGACCGGTTTGGAGCGCTACGCCGACTATCCGATCTGGAAGATCTCGGGCGGCATGCGCCAGCGCGTCGGCCTGGCGCGCGCGTTGGCGGTCGATCCGCGCTTTTTGCTGCTTGACGAGCCGCTCGGCGCGCTCGACGCGCTTACCCGCGAGCGGATGCAGGAACATTTGTTGCGGGTCTGGCAGGCTTCCGGCAAGGGGCTGTTCATGATTACGCACAGCGTCGAGGAGGCGCTGTTCCTGGCCACCGACCTGGTGCTATTGCGGGCCAGGCCGGGGCGGGTGGAGAGTATTCGTCGGCTGGATTTCGGCGCCCGCTTCGTGGCGGGCGAACCGGCGCGCAGCATCAAGTCGGACCGCCGTTTCGTCGAGTTGCGCGAAGCGATTTTGCACGATCTGTTGGGTAACGAGGACGCATACCCCGAGGAGTTGGCGGCATGAGTGAGTTAAATTCTATTTTTGCCCACTGGGACGAGGCCGGGCCAGCCGCGCCGTCGCGCCGGCCGTGGCGCCTGTCCGAGCGCGGCATCACCGCGCTGACCGTGCTGTGCCTGTTCGCGCTATGGTGGGCCGTGACGGCCTTTGGCGCGGTGCCGCCCTTGTTCCTGCCGGGGCCGGCCGACGTGCTGGCGGCGCTGCGCGCGGTCGCCTCCGACGGGTTTGTCGACGCCACGTTGTGGCAGCACACGCTGACCAGCCTGGCGCGCGTGAGCGCCGCCTTGCTGCTGGCGGTGGCGACGGCGGTGCCGCTGGGCGTGCTGATCGGTTCCAGCGCGCGGGTCGGCGCGGTGTTCGACCCCTTGATCGAGTTCTACCGGCCCATTCCGCCGCTGGCCTACCTGCCGCTGATTGTTATCTGGTGCGGCATCGGCGAGCTGTCCAAGGTGCTGTTGATTTACCTGGCGATTTTCGCGCCGCTGGCCATTGCCACCGTCGAGGGCGTGCGCCGGGTCGAGCAGAGCCGTCTGCGCGCCGCCATGGCGCTGGGCGCCACGCGCTGGCAACTGGTGCGTTTCGTGGTGCTGCCGTCGGCCGCGCCGGATATCCTCACCGGCGTGCGCATCGGCGTCGGGGTCGGCTGGTCGACCCTGGTCGCGGCCGAGCTAATCGCCGCCACCCGCGGCCTCGGCTTTATGATCCAGTCGGCGGCGCAGTTCCTGGTCACGGACGTGGTGGTGATGGGTATTCTGGTGATCGCCGTCATCGCCTTCGGCTTCGACTGGCTGCTGCGGCGTCTGCAACGCGCCTGCGTGCCGTGGGCCGGGCTGGCGTGAACGAACTTTTCCGCCCCGGCGCGCACTAACAGATAGTGCAATCGTCGCGGGAGGCGGCCATGAAAATTCCCAAGAATCTGCAAATTCCGGCAATCGTGTTGACGCTGGAGGCCATCATGTTGGCGGGCTTGTCGCTGATTTTCTTCGTGCTGATACCGCGGTAATTATGTCATTTCGTAGGTCGGATTAGCGTAGCGTAATCCGACAACGCCGGCGTGACGCGGGCGTGCCCGGTTACGCCATACCGGCTCAAGCGGTCGACAAGGCGTGCGCGGCAATGGTGCTGTGCAGATCGTCGGCGCCGGTGCGGATGATCCAGCATTCCGGATACGGTTCGCTGGCGAAGCGGTTGTGCTTGGCGACGCGGCTCAGTTTGTCGAGCGTGGTGCTGGGTCCGAGCGCGGTTTCCTTGCCGGTCAGTTGGTCGAGGTGCCAGAAGCCGCCGTCGTGGTGGAACAGCAGCGGCAGCGCGGCAGCGTTCGGCGCGGCGGCGAAGGCCGGCAGCGGATAGCCGGGATGGCGGTCCGGCGCCAGCAGGTAGAAGCATTCGGCCTGCGCGCCCTGGTCGATGCGGTGCAGGATGACGCCGTGCGGCATGATGGCGCTGACCGACAACACGACGATGCCCTTGATGCTGGCGCTGAGTTCGATGCGCATGCCCAGGCGCAGCGGCGTCGGCTTGTTTTTACCCGGCCATACGCCGTCGAGCAGGATGCCATAGCGCGACACGTCCTCGATTTCAAAGCCGTTGTTGCAGCGCCGGATGGCCGCGTGGCGGCCGGACAGGCGCCGCGTCAGGCCGCTGTTGTCCTGGCCGTCGTCGCCGAAATGGCTCAGCAAGACGTCCGATTCCGGGTCGACCAGCTCGAAGCGGCCCAGCACGCACTCGTCCAGCGCGAACAGGCGGATTTGCCGCTGCGCGCCGGCTTCCGGCGCGGCGTTGACCAGGCAGGCGGCGCGGCTCGGATGCGGGTGCGCCCGGCTGGCGCCCGGCAGGTCGATTTCAATCAGCTCCTCGTCCCACGCGATGGTGGTGAAGCCCATGTCGATCTTGCCCTGCGGCGCGCTCAGGTCGACGTGGGCGATGCCGGCGTTGCGCGCGGTGACGTCGAGGTCGTAGCCGCCGCCGGCCGGCGCGCTGACCCGGGCGATCGAGGCGTCGTCGGCCATGACGCGCACGTTTTTGTGCGTGCTCAGGAAAATCTGGTGGATTTCGGTCAGCGTGGCGTCGCGCCGCGGCACCAGGATGACGAAGGTGCACACCCATTTCTGCGCCTGCGCGGCGGCGTCGGCGGCGCTGAGCACTTCGACCTCGATCTGGTACTGGCCGTGCTCCTTGTTGCGCGACGAGAATTCGACGAACACCGGGCGCCAGTCGCCGCGCGTGGTGCGCACGAACTGCTGGCGCGCCGCGCCGTGGGTGATCAGGTCCGACTGCAATTGCATGGTGATCTGCGGCGGGCAGTTTGCCGGCATGCCGCGCAATTCCATTTTCAGGGTCTGGCGGCCGCCGGCGGCGCGCGGGTCGAAGCCGCTGATGTGCAGATGGGCGTGGTTGAGTTCCTTGAACGGCGCCGGCGCGCGGCCGGCGGCGAGGGCGGGGGGCGTCGCTGCCGCCGGGCCGCTCGGCGCGGGCGCGGGAACGCCGCCGCGTGCGCCGCGCAGCGTGCGCAGCAGCTCGTAGCTCGACGGCGGCGGCGCGGTTTGCGCGTGGCCGCTGGCGCAAGTGTTTTCCCCAGGCATTACCCATAGCGTACAGTGCGGGTGATCCGGGTTACAACATTTTTTCATGGCGGGGGTGACGGAGGCGCTTGGCTGGACAAGGTAAACCAGAGCTTACGCGCTTTTGGTGGCCCGTGGCAACTTTCTCGACAATAGAAACGGATATTTTTGCGCCAGATCGTGGCCGCGCCAGCAACGCAACAGTTGCGTAACTGTTGCGCAACTGTCGTGCTAGGTGGCGCGCGGGCGGGCCTCTCCCGGCAGTGCCGTTTCGTCAAGATTGCGCGCGGGCCGCTGCGGGCGGAAGCGCAGCGCCAGCGCGCTCAGGTTATCGACGTGCAGGCCGGCCGGCGGGTTGTCGAGGAAACTGTCGAACAGCGCGTCGAGCGCGCCGGCGGCGTCCAGTCCGGCCAGCAGCGCCGGCCAGCGCGCGACCCAGCGGTCGGGCCGGGCGCAGGCCCAAAAACCGTCGCTGGCGAGCAGGTAGAGCGCGTCCGCGCGCACAGTCAGGGCGCGGCGGTCGCCCAGTTGCCGCAGGAACGGCGGCAGGTTGGCGTCCGCCAGCGCGTACAGCGGGCCGGCCAGCACCTGCGGGTCGCTGATGGCGTTGCCGAGGATGAAAGCCTGCGAGATTTGCGGGCGGTGCTCGCCATGCACCTGCTGCCACCACTCGGCCTCGCCGAGCAGGCCGTGCAGCGCGAAGGTGGTGGCCGGCACATGGTCGATCGTCAGCGGCGTGGCCTGGCGCGCGGTGATTTCATACAGGCGCGAGTCGCCCACGTGGTACAGCAGCGGCGCCTGGCCGGGCCGCAGTTCCAGCAGCGTCAGCGTGGTGCCGGGGCGCTTGGCCTGGGCGCCGTCCATCGCGGCGAAGCGCGCCTGCAGCGTCTGGTGCAGCGCGTCGAGCCGCTCGGCCAGTTGTTCCAGCGTGGCGCAAGCCGGCACCAGCAACAGGCCTTGCACCACCGCTTCGGCGGCCTGGCGCCCGTGGCCGTGGCCGCCCATGCCGTCGAGCACGGCGATGCGCACCTGTCCGGCCGGCCAGCCGGACACTTGCCGGTTCTGCTGGCGCTGGTCGAGCAGGAACGCGGCGCGGCCGTTGCCGTCGATCAGCAGCAAATTGTCTTGGTTTTCCGGCAGCGGCGGCGGGCCGGCGCCGGCGCAGCTGCGCGCCGCCACGTCCAGGCCGGGTCCGAAGTCGAGCGTGTCTGTCAATGGCATGTTGGCGGGCGAAATATTGTCGCGTTAATCATCTGATATAGCTTAGCCGAAAAATGGCTTGCGGCCGCGGAAATATTGTCGTCGCAGCGCCCAGGTCAACGCGCGCCGTTGGTTTGAATGAATTACGGAGCCGGCGCCTCGGCGGCGCGGCGCAGCCACAGGCTGCTGGCCCAACCGACGCTGGCGTGGCCGTCGACATTGACGCTGACCTGCCACCAGTCGCCGTCGCGCACGCCGGTCGGCGTCAGCGCGGCGCCAGCCGGAATGGTGGCGATGCGCGCCGAGTTCACGCCGGCGCCGGCGCGCAGGTTCAAGTCCTGGTGGGCGCGGTAGGCCTGGCCGGCGACCGGCGCCGCGGCCGGATTAACCGTCGGCGATCCGTCCGGCGCCGTAACCGTAACCGGAAACAGCGGCAACATCAGGCTGCCCAGACCCCAGGTGCCGCCGGCCAGCAGCAGCAACGCGCGCGCGGTCGGGCGGCGCCACCAGCGCCGCGGCGTCAGCCACGCCGCCAGGATCAGTGTCAGGCACAGCCCCGCGGCATAGGCGGCGAGGCGATACAGGGTATCTGGTTGCATGCAAGCTCCCGGCGCGCCGTCTAAACGTCAAAGCGCAGCACGTAGTGGCCGGCCACCAGGTGGTGGCCGGGCGGCAGCAGGTAGGGCGCGTCGGCGCCGGCGTCGCCTATCCTGGCGACGAAGCGCAGCTCCTCGTCGAGGTGGTAAAGCGCCTGCGCCGGCGCGATGCGGCCGATGTGGAAGCCCTGCGGCGTAGCCTCGAAGCTGAAGGCGTTGCGCGACAGGCCGATGCGGTCGGCGCTGGCGCCGTCGGCGCCGTCGCCGCATTGCAGGAAGCGCGGCCCGTCGAGCAGGCGCAGCGCCGCCAGCGCCGGCGCGTTGCGGCCGAACACGAAGCGGGCGCCGCCGGCCACCGCCAGGCCCACCGGCTGGGCCAGGCTGAGCGTGGCGCAGTAGCGGTCGGCCAGTTCCGGGCCGACCGCCAGCAGGTTGATCGCGCGGGCGTCGACCGGGGTGAAGCTGGCCGGCGCGCTGATGCGCTGGCGGCCGGCTGCGGTGCTGGCGTACAGTTCGTCGGCGGCGTTGACGCTGAAGCAGATGGCCGGCCCGGCGCCGCCGGTGAGCGCCAGCGCGCCGTCAAACGGGATTTCCAGCGCGCTGGCACCGCTGTCGCGGTAGCGGCTCAGGCGCGGCAGCGCCAGCGCCACCACGCTGACGCGTTGCTGCGCCAGCGGCGCATAGGTGGCGTCGCTCTCGGCGGCGCGCGTCTGCGGGCGGTGGCTCAGCGGCAGCGCGGTCGGTTCCAGCCCCGGCGCGGCCGGGTGCGCCGACGGGCGCGGCTGCCACACGGCGGGCTTGACGGCCTTGGGCGGCAGCGGCACGGGCGCGACGGCCGCCGAGTGTGGCATCACCCGCGGCGCGCCGACCCGGGCGATTTTCAGCAGCAGGCGCGCGCCGGCCTCGCGTTTCGAGCTGATGGTGTAGTGGCCGCGGGCGGCGTCGAAGCGGCACTCGAAGGCGTCCTTCGGGCGCATTTGCACCTCCAGCGGCGCGTCCGGGCCGTCGTTGATGAGCAGCACGGCGCCGTCCTCGCCGAACGGCCAGCCGGCGGCGGCGAAGCTGGCGTGGCCGCCGTCGCCGCCGATCAGCGCCAGGCGCTGGTTCGGGTAGATCGGGCAAACCGGCTGCCACACCGCGCTGTCGCGCGAGACGCTGACGTTGTACAGGATTTTTTCGTCGGCCGCCGGCAGGTAGACGGCGTGGCCGAAGCGCACTTCGATCTGGCCGGCGCGCAGGGCCTCGGCGCCGACGACGTCGTAGCGTACCTGGTCGGCGCCGAGCAGGTCGCCGAAATCCTTCTGGTGCAGCGCCGTCAGGGTCTGCGCCAGTTCGCGCGTCTTGGCGCCGCGGGTCAGGTGGTAGTCGTCCTCGACCTCCTCCTGCGGCAGCATCAGCGTCACGTGCGAGAAGCAGCGCGTGGCGGCGCGGCCCTTGTGTTCGCGCGGGCTGCGTTCGAGCAGGTCGCGCAGCAGCGGACGGCGGGCGAACAACGCCAGGCCGGGCGCCTGCCAGATCGCCTCGCCGTTGAACACGTCGGGGACTTTGCCTATGACTTCGTGCTGGACGTAGATCGGCATGATGGATTCTCCTCTAAAGATAATGCGCTGGCCGCGCTGAACGCTAGCAGGGGGCACAGGAAAAACAGCAGGTGGCTGCCGCCGGCGGACAGGAAGCTCATCGGCTGCCCCATGATTGGCAGGATCGCCAGGTTGGTGCCCCAGGACAGCAGCAGGTGGCCCAGCACGAAGGCGGCGCCGCCGCACAGGGTGAAGTAGCGGAAGCGGCCCAGCCAGGCGTGGCGGTGGTCGCGCGCGGCGGCGCCGGCGGCGTGGCCGC
Source organism: Janthinobacterium sp. CG3 (assembly GCF_000344615.1). Taxonomy (GTDB): domain Bacteria; phylum Pseudomonadota; class Gammaproteobacteria; order Burkholderiales; family Burkholderiaceae_D; genus Janthinobacterium. Next base: position 875,748 of record NZ_KB467824.1, read on the forward strand.
GCAGCGCCGTGCGCAGCAGGCCGACGATGAAGGCCGCTTGCAACGCCCATAGCAGCAGGGCGCCGACCAGGCCGTGGCGATTCAGGAAAAAGGCCGGCGCGAAGTCGTCCTGCACCGCCGGGATCAGCAGCGCGGCGCCGGCGCCCTGGCCCAGGCCGGCCAGGCCCAGCATGGCGTCGGCGCCCCACCAGCCGCCGTCGCCGATGGCGCGCGCGCCCAGCAGCAGTTGCTGGCCGGTGTGCGGATGCAGCGCCGGCGCCAGCCAGGCCTGGAAGCGGTCGGCGTAGAAGTCGCCGGCCGGCGCCGCCTCGCCCGGGTCGGCGCCGCCGTGCATGCCGGCGATGGCGCCGGCCGCCAGCAGCACCAGCAGGGCCAACGCCGCCGCCAGAGCGCGGTTGCGCGCCGCCAGCGCGTAGGCGAACGCCATCGCGGTGCCCCAGACCAGCAGCAGGATCAGCGGCGAGTAGTCGTCGACCTGGACCAGCGCCACGCCCAGCAGGGCCAGGAACAGCAGCGCCGGCGCGACCAGGCGCAGCCAGCGCGCGGCGCGGCTGTCCCGGTGGTGGTCGTCGCCATGCCAGCCCAGGCGCAGCGCCAGACAGTGCGCGCTCAGGGCGGTCAGGGCCAGCTTGGCCAGTTCCACCGGTTGCAGGTCGAAGACGCCGGTTTCGTCGCCCCACAGCACCTGCATGGCCAGCGCGAGCAAGGCCAGCGCCGCCAGCGCGGCCAGAACCGCTTCGACGCCGCGCTGGCTGGGTACGCCCGTGTGGCGCGGGCCGCACAAGCGCCAGGCGCCGCCCAGGCCGGCGCCGATGGCCAGCAGGGCGGCGCTTTTCTGGTAATAGCGCAGCCACGAGGTTTCCATGCCGCCCAGGCCGAGTTCGAGTTGCGCCAGCAGGCCGGCCGCCAGCAGCAGCACGGCGGCGGCGCCGGCCAGCGTGAGGCGTCCCGGCAGGGCCAGCCATAGCCACAGCGCGGCGCCGGCCAGCGCCATCGACTGGGCCGCGGCGGGGGCGTGGCCGGCGCGCTGTAGCGCCAGCGCGGCGACGCCGCCGAGCAGTACCGCGGCGCACGCCAGCGCGTCGGCGCGCCATGAGCGCGCCGGCGGCTGCGGCCGCAACGTGGCCGCCAGCAGCGCCGCCAGCGCCAGCGCCAGGGCGCACCACAGCGGCGCCGCGGCGGCGCCGCTCCAGAGCGCGCGCCGCTGCCATTGCCAGCTCAGCGACGGCGGCAACTGCAGGTCCGGCGCGCTGAACAGGGTCACGCGCCGGCTTGGCAGCAATTGCAATTGCCCGTCGGCGGCGCCGAGCTGGAAGCGGGTGTGGCCGACGACGATGGCCTGCACGCCGTCCAGTGGCAGTTCCTGCCGGCGCAGGTCGGTGTCGAGGCCGTGCGCCGACAGGGTCAGCGCGGCGCGTTCGCCGTCCGGGTTGCCGGCCGCCAGTTGCAGGCGGCCGTCGATGCGCGCCAGCCAGGCCGCGCCTGGCGTGACGTCGGCCAGGCCGAGCCGGTTGGCGCAGTGGACGTTGCCGCCGAAGGTCAGCGGCCGGCCTATCGTCAGTATCGCCGGCAGGGCGCGGTTCCACAGCGCCAGCGCGCGCGCGCCGAGGCGGGCGTCGGCGCAGGGCGCCTGCGCCTGGCCGTCGCGGTACAGCACCGCGCCGTCGTAGCGCCAGTGGTGGCCGTCGCGGGCGAAGCCGACGCTGGCGGCGTCGGCGTCCTCAACTTCGAAGCGGGCGGCGCCGATTTGAAAGGCCTGGCGCGCCGCCAGGCTGGCGCTGCCCATGCGCCGCTCGCCGGCCGCGCTGTGCAGCACCACCTGTTTGGCGGCGCTCAGGTTGCGCAACCACCAGGCGCCGGCGCCGTCGCGCCGCAACGCGATATGGTTATGGTCGGCCTGCGCCGCCGCCAGCTCGTGGCGGCCCAGTGCGACGCTGCCGCCGGCGTCCAGGCTGACCGTGATGCGCGCCGGGAACCAGGCGTCGGGCGCGCGCCACAGGCTCCAGGCCTGCAGCAGCAACAGCAAGGCTAGCGCGCAGGCGGTGGCGGCGCGCGGCGTTGGCCGCAACGCCATCATGCCGGCCCCGACGTGGCCGTGGGCAGGCCGGCGCGCATGGCCGCCAGCATGCGGCTGATTTGCAGCGCGTTGTCCGGCCTCCCGGCGGGGGCCGCGTCGAGCAGCGCCCGCAGCATGGCCAGTGCGGCGCGGGCGCAGGCGGCGCCAGCCGCCAGTGCCACGCGGCGGCTGAACAGCGCCTCCTCAACCGGCTCCAGCGTGGCCGGCATGGCGCCGCCGCCGTGGCGCAGCAATAGCGCGGCGCCACCGGCCTGGTGGTCGCGGTAGGCCTGGCCGCAGGCGTCGCAAAAGCGCAGAGGGGTGCCGCCGGTGGCGAGGAAGTAGAACAGCGCGCCCAGCGCGAAGTAGTCGCTGCGGGCGTCGCTGGCGTAGCCGCCGCCGGCCTGCGGGAAGAACTGCTCCGGCGCCTGCCAGCTGGCGGTGCCGGCGTAGGTCTGCGGCGCCGCCTCGGCTGCCGCGCGGTTGGTGCCGAAGTCGGCCAGCTTGACGCTGTGTTGACGGGCGTCGAGCAGCACGTTGGCCGGTTTCAGGTCGAGGTAGCGCCAGCCGTACTGGTGCACCTTGGCCAGCGCCTGGTTGAGCTGGCCGGTCCAGTCGAGCAGGCGCGCGAAGGGCACGGCGTGGCCGGCGCTTTTCAGGCCGGCGACGTGCTGGCCGAGGTCGCCGTCGAGCAGTTCCAGCGCCAGCACCGGCAAGCCCTGGTGGCTGCCGCTGTCGAGCAGGCGTACGATGTGGCGCTGGTCCCATGCTTGCAGCGACTGCAGAAAGGCGATTTCATTGGCGGCGCTGGCGACCCAGCGGACGCGCTGGCGCGGCTGGGCCAGCGCCATCTGCGGCTGGTTGACCAGTTTGAGGGCGACCTCGCGCAGGCCATGCGGACCGCTGGCGCGCCAGACGACGCCATAGGCGGAGCTGGCGATCTGTTCGCGCAGGCGGTAATGCCCGCGTTCCAGTGTGATGATTGCGCCCGCTGCCAACATGCTTCCCCCGTGTCGCGACGACGGCGGTCGCCGTCATGCGGAATTAGTCGGGGGAGGGGGAAAGAGACAGCGTGGTCAAAAAAGCAAAGACAAAAAAGCCGGGGTCAGATTTTAAGGCCTGACCCCAGGGTTACGCCGTTGGTTTTGAATATATCAAGGTTGCAGCGGAATTGCGGGCGCGCTGTCGCGGGGTCAGCGGTTGTGGCCGTAGTGGCGGTCACCGCGGTCGTCCCAGTCGCGGCCGTGACCGTGGCCATGGCCATGGCCACGGTAGTAGCCGCGGTCGTAGCCGCGCTGTTCAACGTAGACCACGGCGGGCGGGCTGTAATAACGTGGCGCCGGCTCGTAGTAGACCGCTGCCGGACGCTCGTAATATACCGGTGCCGGACGCTCGTAGTACACCGCGGCGGGGGGCTCGTAGTACACCGGGGCAGGGCGCTCATAGTACACCGGCGCCGGCTGGTAGGCGCGGGTCTCGTAGTAGCCGCCGTTGTAGTTCGACGAACGGTGGCCGCCGCCAATGCTGTTGCCGACGACCGCGCCGAGCACGCCGCCGACGATGGCGCCGTCGCGTCCGCCAGTGTTATGGCCGATGGCCGCGCCAACGACAGCACCCGCCACGGTGTTAAATTGACGGTCGCCAGCGGCGGCCACCGAAGAGACGGTGGCCGCGACCAGCACGACCGCGCTCAGAATAATGTTGTTCAACATGGCGTTTCCTTCACTTCGGTGTGACCTGAATGATCTCCGTATGAACTCACTATAACGTGCCGCCCCGAAAAAACCATGCCTTATACAACTCCTTACAAGTGGCATGCCGCGCTTACAAGGCGGCGCCGCCGCGCCACTCCGGACGCAGCAGGCTGTACAGCTTGGCGTCGCGCATCGTGCCGTTGACGAAAAACGTCTGCCGCAGCGTGCCCTCTTCGGTGAAGCCGCATTTTTGCGCGACCCGTTCCGAGGCCAGGTTGAGCGGGTCCATCATCAGCTCCAGGCGATGGTACTGGTAGGCCTTGAACAGGTGGTCGACCAGCAGCCGGGTGGCCTCGGTGGTGTAACCGTGTCCGGCCAGGCTAGGCGTGAACAGGCGGTAGCCGATTTCGCGGCACTGCGGGGTGCGTCCCTCGAAATGCAGGATGGCGCCGACGATGTGGTGCAGATTGTCCTCGATGACGAACATCTCCCTTTCCTCAGTGACGAAGCCGTTCAGCATGAAGTCGCGGCGCATCGCCTCGGGCGACTTGAACTGCGACGAAAAGTACTCGCCGCGCGAGGCAAGGTCGTTGGTCAGGGCGATGAAGACGTTCAGGTCGGCGCTCAACACGTGGCGCACGGTGCAACGGGGGCCTTTTAGCATGGGGGCTTTCAAACGCGGTTCGGCCCTCATGTTAGTCGAATCAAAATAGCAATGCAAACGCCGTGGCGCGGCGCCAAAAACTGCTGCGCAAACTTGCTAAATGCGCTATTGTTTGCGATCCCTCGCCCAGCGCCAGGGTGCCAGTCATTTCCGTCAATGCCACTTCCCGAGGACCCGCATGCCAGCCGTTTTCCATTTCATCCCGCGCCGCCACCTGTTGAGCGTCCTCGTCGCCTGTCTGTTCAGCGCCGGCGCCGCCGCGGCCACGCCCACACCCACACCCATGCCTGGCAACGACGCCGCCACGCTGGCGCAGATCCGCGACAGCGCGATGCAGAGCGACTGGGCCTACCAGCGTCTGGCCGACATGACCGACCTGATCGGGCCGCGCCTGAGCGGTTCGGCCGGCGCCGCCGCGGCCGTCGAGCAGGTTGCCGCGGCCATGCGCAAGCTGGGCGCGAAGGTGACGCTGCAGCCGGTCAAGGTGCCGCACTGGGTGCGCGGCGCCGAGAGCGCCGAACTGGTTGAGTACGCGGGCCGTCCGGCCGGCGTTAGCCAGCGGGTGGTGCTGACGGCGCTGGGCGGCTCGGGTGCCACGCCGGCCGCGGGCCTGACCGCGCCGCTGCTGATCGTGCGTAGCATGGACGAGCTAAAGGCGCGCGCGGCCGAGGTGAAGGGGCGCATCGTGCTGCTCGACGTGCCGTTCGACCAGCAGATGGCCGACCGCGGCTTGGCCGGCCCGGCCTACGGCCAGGGCGCGCGGGTGCGCTTCGCCGGGCCGAAGGCGGCCGCGGAACTGGGCGCGGTGGCGGCGCTGGTGCGCTCGGTCGGCGGCGCCGACTATCGCATCGCCCACGCCGGCGCGACCATGTTGGACGACGGCTTGCGCATTCCGGCCGCCGCCGTCACGGTGGAGGACGCGCTGCTGATGGGCCGCCTGGCCGCGCGCGGCCCGCTGAGCATGCACCTGACGCTGACGCCGCAGATCCTGCCGGACGCCGACAGCTTCAACGTCATCGCCGACCTGCCGGGCAGCGACAAGGCCGACGAGGTGGTGATCGTCTCCGGCCACCTCGACTCCTGGGACCTGGCCACCGGCGCCCACGACGACGCCGTCGGCGTGGCCGGCGCGATGGCGGTGCTGGAAACGCTGCACCGGCTCAAGCTGCAGCCGCGCCGCACCATCCGTATGATCGCCTGGATGAACGAGGAGAACGGCGGGCGCGGCGGACGCGCCTATTTCGATGCCAACAAGGCGCAACTGGAGCGCCATGTCGCCGCCATCGAGAGCGATTCCGGCGGCGGCCGCCCGTTCGGGATTTTGGCCAGCGTCGGGCCGCGGGCCGAGAAGCTGTTCGCGCCGCTGCGCGCGGCGCTGACGCCGATCGGCGCGCACGCCTTCACGCGCCGCGACGCGCTCGAGACGGGCGACCTGCACATGCTGGAGAGCGGCGGGGTGCCGAGTTTCGAGCCGCTGGTCGATACCCACGACTATTTCCATTACCACCACACGGCCGCCGACACGCTCGACAAGGTGGCGCCGGAGAATGTGCGCCGCCACGTCGCGGTGATAAGTTCGCTGACCTGGTTCCTGGCGAATATGGAGCAGCCGATCGGGCGCGCGCCGGCGCAGGTGGAGTAGGGCAGGTTTGCAGGTCGGATTACGCGTTCCGCTCATCCGACCTACGATACTGCCTGCGGGGGAGCGCGGCGTTAGATCGCGTTTAGCGGGATCTTCAGGTAGCGCACGCCGTTTTCTTCGGCCGCCGGCAGTTGCCCGGCGTTGATGTTGACCTGGATCGCCGGCAGGATCAGCGTCGGCATCTCCAGCGTGGCGTCGCGGCGGCTGCGCATGTCGACGAACTGTTGTTCGCTGACGCCGTCGCGGATGTGGATGTTGCCGGCCCGCTGCTCGGCCACCGTCACCTCCCAGCGCGGTGCGCGTCCAGCCGGCGGATAGTCGTGGCACATGAACAGGCGCGTCTCCGGCGCCATCGCCAGAAGGGTCTGCACCGACTGGTACAGCGTGCTGGCGCTGCCGCCGGGGAAGTCGCAGCGCGCCGTGCCGACGTCGGGCATGAACAGGGTGTCGCCGATGAAGACGGCGTCGCCGATCTGGTAGGCCATGTCGGCCGGGGTGTGGCCGGGAACGTGCAGCGCGCGCGCCTCCAGGCGGCCGATCTGGAACACCTCGCCAGCCTCGAACAGGTGGTCGAACTGGGAGCCGTCCAGCAGCGCCGGCCGCTGGTTGAAGACCGCCGCGAAGGCCCGCTGCACGGTGCGGATCGCCGCGCCGATGCCGATGCGCCCGCCCAGCTGTTGCCGTAGGTAGGGCGCGGCCGACAAATGGTCGGCGTGGGCGTGGGTTTCCAGCAGCCAGCGGCAAACCAGGCCGTGCTCGCGCACGAAGGCGACCACCTTGTCGGCCGAGACGGTGGCGGTGCGGCCCGACTTCGGCTCGTAGTCGAGCACGGAATCGATGACCGCGCAGTCGAGGCCGTCGGCCTCGTAGACGACGTAGGTGACGGTGGAGGTGGCGGGGTCGAAAAACGCTTGTATTTGTGGCTTCATGGCGGATGGGCGATCTGAAATGTTGTCAGCATTATAGTTGTAAATACACGCATGCCGCGCGCCGTTATGCGGAAAGCGCATATGGCGTCCCTGCTGTGCGCCCGCTAGCGGCGCCCGGTGTTAGGCTGCGGGCTCACCAAGGAGATGCCCATGAACGCAGCACAACCGGACAACGCGCAGGACAACGGGCAGGACAACGCCGCACAACGGGCCGTGGAACAGAATGAATACCGCGGCTTCACGATTTCCGTCACGCCGGTCAAAGACCACGACGACCTGTGGGACTTCGAATACCGCATTGTACGGGACGGCCGGGACGCGGCGGCGCGGGCGGCCGGCGACATCACGCGCAGTCAGACGCTGGGCGGCTATCCGGCGCCCGAGGTGGCGCGCCTGGCGGGCTGGGAGGTGGCCAAGATCGAGGTCGACAACCTGCTCGCGCTTGAGCAAAAATAAACCGTTTAGCCCTTTTGGCGATAACGAAGCACGCCGCGCCGGGCTTCGTGCTAGGATTTCCGTTATTCACAAGGAGGCGATCATGGATGGCGGTTCGAAGATTCATTACAAGGGATGGGAAATCGTGCCGCTGGCGCTGCCGGCCGGCGAGCGGCAGTGGAGCGCTAGCTGCGACATCGAGCGCGCCGGCGCCGACGGCGTCGAGGTGTTCGAGGGCGCGACAATGCAATTCGTGCGCGAAAGCGAGGACGATGCCATCGCCGCCGCCTGCGACGAGGCCATCCGCCAGATCGACAACATCATCGCCAACCCCTTGGTGCGCTTGGCCTGACGCGGCGCGGACCGAGAGGTGCCGGCGAAGCATCCAGCACGCCGGGCCACGGCTTGTACAATTCCAGCGCCCAGTTGCGCCCGGGGCGCCGAGCAGCATGTTGTTGCAGATCTTGGCCGCCTGACCGGTAGCGTCTGCGGACCTGCGCAGCGGCCTCGTTTAGTTAGCACAACTGGCCCTGCGCCGGCTGCTCCGGCTCCACTGCGGGCTGCTCGCGGGCCAGTTCCGGCCCCTCGCTGGCGGCCCGGTTGACGGCCGCGCCGACCGGGAACCAGGCGAACGCGTCCGGTCCCAACGCCGCCGTGCGCAGCAGGTGCTCGGCCTGCTCGGGCGACAGCGCCGGGTCGAGCCAGCGCGCCGCGTCGGCCGGGTCTAGCGCGACCGGGCGGCGGTCGTGCACGTCGACCATGCCGCCCTCGGCGTCGGCCGTCACCAGCGCGAAACCGGCTTCGGCCTTGTGTTCGTGGAAGGGGCCGAAGTTGGCCAGCACCGCCAGGAACACCGGGCCGCCGTCGCGGCGGTGGATGTGCCACGGCTGGCGCTGCGATTTCGGCCCGGTCCACTCGTACCAGCCGTCGACGGCGACGATGCCGCGGCCGTTTTTCAGCAGCGCGCCCCAGTAGCCGTTGCGGATTTTTTCCTGCCGCGCGCACGAGGCGATGCCCAGCCCCTTGGCGCCGCCCCACGGCGAGCGATAACCCCAGTGCAGGTCGTCGACGCGGCGCCGGCCGTCGGCGATGTGCAGCACCGGGCGGTAGCTGCCGGGCGCGACGTTGTAGCTGGGCGCGGCCGCGCTGTCGAACAGCGCGTCGGTCCAACCGAAGGCGCTCACGTGGCTGGCGGCGGTCTGGTTCTGGTCGAATCGTCCGCACATATGCTCTGTCCTCTTGTGTCTAATGTCGCTTAGTGCCTATGCCGCGAACGCCGAAAACCCTCAGGTCGGATTGGCGGTACGCGTAATCCGACGAAAATCCTTAACTTGGCGCCTTGGTCGCCAGGTCGATCTGGTGGCGCAGGCGCGCCCGCGCGGTGGCCGTCGGTTCGGCCAGCGCCGCCGGCGCCTCGCGCTGGCTGCTGCCGGTGATGCGCGCGATGGTCGCCTTCAGCGCCGCCACGTCGTCGTCGAAGTCGCCGTGGCGGGCGGCTTGGGCGGCGTCGGCGTGGCCGGGCGTGTGCGTGTTCGGCGAGCGCACCCAGTCGGCCGCGCCGGCGGCGAACAGCTTGGCCAGCGCGGCGTCCTGGCGGATGAATTTTTCCATGCCCAGCAGCGGTTCGCCGTCCGGGTGCGACAGCGGTTTGCGGTAAATGGTTTCAAACGCGTTCGACACCAGGTACAGCAGCGACTTGTTGTAGATCCTGGCGCAGTTGTCGTCCTGCTCGGCGCGGTCGGTCAGCGTGAACAGGGCGAATTTTTTCACGCTCTTGTCCTTGATCGCCGGCAGATAGGTCTGGTGGAACAGCTCCATGGTGCAGGCCGGCGCCCACAGCGTGCAACTGGCCACGCTCAAGCCCAGGCCGGCGCTGCGGCTCCTGGCCAGTGGCCCGCCCTTGAAGGCGCCCCTGGTGCACAGGTATTGCAGCAGCGCCGCGTGGAAGATGCCGCCGGCGCTGTGGCCGACCAGGTGGATTTCGACGTCGGCGTCGGCGCCGACCAGGCGGGCGATCTCGTCGGCGACGATGCGCGCGCCGCCGGTCGGCGAACTGGTCGCCAACAGCGCGTTTTCCTTGATTTCGCTCCACTGGGCCTTGCCGGTGAAGACTCGCCCGACCGGTTCGAGCAGGTCGTCGAGGCGGTCGAGCATGAAGTCCTTGGCGCTGTCGAGCGCGCCGTCGGGGCGGCGCCGGCGCAGCGCGTCGCTCAGCATATTGGCCAGCGTGGTCCAGTAGTCGGTGCGCCAGATAAAAGCCAGCGGGTAGCATTCGGCGTCGAGCAGGGCCTTGCGGTATTCGGCGAGGTGTTGCAGCGCCGCGTCCTGGCCGGTCAGGCCGCCGTGGGCGTACAGCACCAGGCGTTTCTTTTTCCAGCCGGCGGTGATGCGCGGGAAATCCTGCTGCAGGATCTGGCGCACCATCGCGGCCGAGGTGGCGATCTCGCCGTGCTCGTTGAGTTGGCCGTCGTTCTTGATGGCCACCACGTGCGGCCGGATTTCGCTGTACAGGAAGGACTTGGCGCGCACCGCGCCGACCGCCGCCAGGCCGTCCCGCGGCAGGCCGCTCGGCAGCAGGACCGGCACGCCCAGCCGGGCCACCCAGACGTCGCTGCCGTTCTGCAGCCAGTCGGCGTAGGAGATGCGCCCGAAGCCCTGCCGGCCCCAGTCCGGCCCCCAGGAATTTTGGATCCAGAAGCCGTGCTCGTCGTAGGCGACGATGGCGAAGGCGTGGCCGCCGATCATCACCGGGTCGTGCTCGATGAGGCCGTCGGCCTGGACCTGCTGCCAGCCCTTGTGCACGCTGGCGCTGGCGTACAGCACGCCCACCTCGGTGATGGCGGCGTGCATGTCGACCAGGTTTTTATGGTTCACGCGCCGGTAGGCGCCGAGCGGGCGCGCGGCGGCGTCGCGCACGATGGCGTCGCTGAGCACGCCGATTTGCTTGCCGGGGGCGCGGCTCCACAAGGGTTCGGCGCAGACGCCGTGCTTGTACCAGCCCTTGATCGCCCCACGGCAGCTCGATCCCTCATAGTCGACGCCGGCCCACTCGTCGTAGCGGCGCGCCATGTCGTAGAACATCTGCGGGCTGACCGCGCCGAGGTCGGCGCTGTCGCGCCGCGTGCACAGCAGGTAGTGCGCCACCGTCGCCAGGCCGAAGCCGGTGCAGGCGCCTTCGCTGCCTTGGTCGAGGATGGGTACCAGCGCGCGCTGGTACTGCTCCAGTTCGCGCCGCAACGGTACCTCGACCAGCGTGGCGACGTACATGATGTCGCGGAAATCGATCGAGTCGGCACGCGTGACCAGCTTGCGCGGCTTGCCGGCGGCGTGGATGCGCGGCGCGTCGGCCTCGGCGGCGGTTTTTTTCGGAGCGGCTGTTGGCATTGGCTTCCTTTTAATCGGTGGAGATGCTGCAAATAGTAATTTGGAAAGGTATTCTAGCAACACTTCGCCGGGGCGCGGGCCGAGTGTTGGCTGGCCGCTACTTGAAAGCAATTTATCGCGCGTGCCACATCTTTTTTTCTTACAAAAGTCAGCTTCTAGAAATCGTCCAGTGATCGCGCCGCGGTTGCCGGCATTACGCCAAGTTGAATCAATTTCTCTATCAAGCGCGCGGCGTCGAACGGTGCCTTGACCTTGATGTCATTGTCGAAATAACAGTAGATGTCGCGGCTGGCGCGCTTGGGCGGCTTGGCGTCGGCGATCTTGCGCGCGTCCGCCGGCTCAGCGCCTTTGCTCCAGACGGCGATACGGGCGGCCCAGCGCTCCAAGGCCTCGTCCGTGTAGCCGCTGGCGTACAGTTCCTTGTCGCCGTGCAGGCGCAGATACATGAAGTCCGCCGTAACGTCCTCGCAGTAGGGCCACTTGCCGGCCGTGTCGGCGACCACCAGCGCCACGCGGTATTTGCGCAGCAGGGCGACGAAGGAGGCGTCTTCAAAGCTGGCGTGGCGAATTTCCATGGCGTGCCGCAGCGGGCGTTTCTGGTCGATGCTCAGCTCGCTGCGTTCGCGCATGCGCGGCTCGCAACGCCGCGCCAGTTCCAGCGCCTGTTCGCTGTCGTGCGGCAGCAGGCTGAAAAACTCTTCGACCAGCGCCGCGTCGTAGCGAAAGCTGGGCGGGAACTGCCACAGGAAGGGTCCCAGCTTGCCGCGCAGATTGAATACGCCGGAGGCGAACACGTTGGCCAGCGGGCCGTCGATGTCGCGCAGGCGCTTGACGTGCGTGATAAAACGGTTGCCCTTGTGGCTGAAGACGAAACCCGGCGGCGTCGCCGCGTACCAGGCGGCGTAGCTCTGCGGCCGCTGCAGCGCGTAGAACGAGCCGTTCAGTTCGATACTGGGCAGCGCGCGCGACGCGTATTCCAGTTCGCGCGCCTGGGCCAGCCCGGCAGGGTAGAACGCGCCGCGCCACGGCGGGTAGCGCCAGCCGGAAATGCCGATGTAGATGTTTGCCATGTCGACTCCGTTTTGAGGGCGGGGGAGCATATAGCCAAGGGCACGAGCTGGGGTGGCGCCGCTGGTTTACTGTGTGGGCCGCGTTCCACTCGTGGTGCATGCGGCGTTGCATCGTTTCACCGTGAAACAAAATATGGAACGTTACAGTAAAATATGATGCCTGGTGAGAATTCGGCCATATTTCCTCTTGCAATGTTAACCCTTTGATTATGCGGCCAATTTGTTCAGAAACGGCGCGCGGTACGGGCCGCGCGGCCTCCTTGGCACGGCGCTTGCAATACCATACTCAATACTTATCAACGCAACCATGCAAGCAAAGGATGAATACATGAGCCAATACTCCGCAGGCGCCGCCTTTCGCAAGGCAGTACAAGAGGAATCCCCATTGCAGGTGGTCGGCGCAATCAACGCCAACCACGCTTTGCTGGCCAAGCGCGCCGGCTTCAAGGCCATCTATTTGTCGGGCGGCGGCGTCGCCGCCGGCTCGCTCGGCCTGCCGGACCTGGGCATTTCCAGCCTGGACGACGTGCTCACCGACGTGCGCCGCATTACCGACGTGTGCGACCTGCCGCTGCTGGTCGACGCCGACACCGGCTTCGGCTCGTCGGCCTTCAACGTCGCCCGCACCGTCAAGTCGATGATCAAGTTCGGCGCCGCCGCCATGCACATCGAAGACCAGGTCGGCGCCAAGCGCTGCGGCCATCGTCCGGGCAAGGAGATCGTCAGCAAGCAGGAAATGGTCGACCGCATCAAGGCCGCCGTCGACGCCCGCACCGACGAGAACTTCGTCATCATGGCGCGCACCGACGCGCTGGCCGTCGAGGGCCTGGAGGCGGCGCTGGAGCGCGCCATCGCCTGCGTCGAAGCCGGCGCCGACATGATCTTCCCCGAGGCGATCACCGACCTGGCCATGTATTCGCAGTTCGCCAAAGCCGTCAAGGTGCCGGTGCTGGCCAATATCACCGAGTTCGGCGCGACCCCGCTGTTTACCACCGATGAGCTGAAGGGCGCCGACGTCGGCCTGGTGCTGTACCCGCTGTCGGCCTTCCGCGCGATGAACAAGGCGGCCGAGAACGTCTATACGGCGATCCGCCGCGACGGCACCCAGCAGAACGTGGTCGACACCATGCAGACGCGCATGGAACTGTACGAACGCATCGACTATCACACCTTCGAGCAAAAGCTCGACGCGCTGTTCGCCGCGCAGAAGAAGTAATCAACACGATAAACATCTGGAGAGCACCATGAGTGGACAACAAGCAGCAGCACCCTTCAAGCCCAAAAAATCCGTCGCGCTGTCGGGCGTGACCGCCGGTAACACCGCGCTGTGCTCGGTCGGCAAGACCGGCAACGATTTGCACTACCGCGGCTACGACATCCTGGACGTCGCCACCACCTGCGAGTTCGAGGAAGTCGCCTACCTGCTGGTGCACGGCAAGCTGCCCGGCGTCGCCGAACTGGCCGGCTACAAGGCCAAGCTGAAGTCGCTGCGCGGCTTGCCGCTGTCGGTCAAGGCGGCGCTGGAGGCGCTGCCCGCCGCCTCGCACCCGATGGACGTGATGCGCACCGGCGTGTCGGTGCTGGGCTGCGCGCTGCCGGAAAAGGACGACCACAACGCGCCGGGCGCGCGCGACATCGCCGACCGTCTGATGGCCTCGTTCGGCTCGATGCTGCTGTACTGGTACCACTTCAGCCACAACGGCAAGCGCATCGACGTCGAGACCGACGACGAGTCGATCGGCGGCCATTTCCTGCACCTGCTGCACGGCGTCAAACCGTCCAAATCCTGGGAAAAGGCGATGCACACCTCGCTGATCCTGTACGCCGAGCACGAGTTCAACGCCTCCACCTTTACCGGCCGCGTCATCGCCGGCACGGGTTCGGACATCCACTCGGCCATCACCGGCGCCATCGGCGCGCTGCGCGGACCGAAGCACGGCGGCGCCAACGAGGCGGCGTTTGAAATCCAGAAGCGCTACGAGAACCCCGACGAGGCCGAAGCCGACATCCGCGAGCGCGTCGCCAACAAGGAAGTGGTGATCGGCTTCGGCCACCCGGTCTACACGATCTCCGACCCGCGCAACGTGGTTATCAAGGAAGTGGCGCGCGAGCTGTCGCGGGAAGCCGGTTCGACGAAGATGTTCGACATCGCCGAGCGTCTCGAAACCGTCATGTGGGACGTCAAGAAGATGTTCCCGAACCTGGACTGGTTCTCGGCCGTGTCCTACCACATGATGGGCGTGCCGACGGCGATGTTCACGCCGCTGTTCGTGATCTCGCGCACCTCCGGCTGGGCCGCCCACATCGTCGAGCAGCGCATCGACAACAAGATCATCCGCCCGAGCGCCAACTACGTCGGCCCGGAAGAGCTGGCATTCGTACCGATCCAGGAGCGTCCATGATGAACACCCTGCACCGCAAAGCCCTGCCCGGCACCAAGCTCGATTACTTCGACACGCGCGCCGCCGTCGACGCGATCGCGCCCGGCGCCTACGACAAGCTGCCCTACACCTCGCGCGTGCTGGCCGAAAACCTGGTGCGGCGCTGCTCGCCGGAGACGCTGAACGCGTCGCTGTCGCAGTTCATCGAACGCCGCCGCGACCTCGACTTCCCGTGGTTCCCGGCCCGCGTGGTCTGCCACGACATCCTCGGCCAGACCGCGCTGGTCGACCTGGCCGGCCTGCGCGACGCCATCGCCCTGCAGGGCGGCGACCCGGCGCTGGTCAACCCGGTGGTGCCGACCCAGCTGGTGGTGGACCACTCGCTGGCGGTGGAGTGCGGCGGCTTCGACCCGGCCGCCTTCGACAAGAACCGCGCCATCGAAGACCGGCGCAACGAGGACCGCTTCGACTTCATCAACTGGACCAAGAAGGCGTTCAAGAACGTCGACGTGATCCCGCCGGGTAACGGCATCCTGCACCAGATCAACCTGGAGCGCATGTCGCCGGTGGTGCAGGTGCAAGACGGCGTGGCTTTCCCGGACACGCTCGTTGGCACCGACTCGCACACGCCGATGGTCGACGCGCTGGGCGTGCTGGCCATCGGCGTCGGCGGCCTGGAGGCCGAAAGCGTGATGCTGGGGCGGGCCTCCTGGATGCGCCTGCCCGACATCATCGGCGTGGAGTTGAGCGGCAAACCGCAGCCGGGCATTACCGCCACCGACACCGTGCTGGCGCTGACCGAGTTCCTGCGCAAGCAAAAGGTGGTCTCGTCCTACCTTGAATTCTTCGGCGAGGGAGCCGCCCACCTGACCTTGGGCGACCGCGCCACCATTTCCAACATGGCGCCGGAGTTCGGTTCGACCGCGGCGATGTTCTATATCGACGAGCAGACCATCAAGTACCTGAAGCTGACCGGCCGCGACGACGAACTGGTCAAGCTGGTCGAGCTGTACGCCCGCGAAACGGGCTTGTGGGCCGACACGCTGAAGGGCGCCGAGTACGAGCGCGTGCTGACGTTCGACCTGTCCTCGGTGGTGCGCAACATCGCCGGCCCGTCGAACCCGCACAGCCGCGTGCCGACCTCCGAACTGGCCGCGCGCGGCATCAGCGGCGTGGTCGAGAACGAGCCGGGCAAGATGCCCGACGGCGCCGTCATCATCGCCGCCATCACCAGTTGCACCAACACCAACAACCCGCGCAACATGATCGCCGCCGGCCTGATCGCCCGCAACGCCAACCGCCGCGGCCTGAGCCGCAAGCCTTGGGTGAAAAGCTCGCTGGCGCCCGGTTCGAAAACCGTGGAATTGTATCTGCGGGAAGCGAACCTGCTGCCGGAGCTGGAGCAGCTCGGCTTCGGCGTGGTCGGCTTCGCCTGCACCTCGTGCAACGGCATGTCCGGCGCGCTCGACCCGCTGATCCAGAAGGAGGTGGTGGAGCGCGACCTGTACGCCACCGCCGTCCTGTCCGGTAACCGCAACTTCGACGGCCGCATCCATCCCTACGCCAAGCAAGCCTTCCTGGCGTCGCCGCCGCTGGTGGTGGCCTACGCCATCGCCGGCACGATCCGCTTCGACATCGAGAAGGACGTGCTGGGCATCGACGCCGACGGCCACGCGGTGACCTTGAAGGACATCTGGCCGAGCGACGAGGAAATCGACGCCATCGTCGCCGCCAGCGTCAAGCCGGAGCAGTTCCGCAAGGTCTACATTCCGATGTTCGCCAAGCAGGCCGACGACGGCGAGGCGGTTAGCCCGCTGTACGACTGGCGCGCGCAGACCACCTACATCCGCCGTCCGCCGTACTGGGAGGGCGCGCTGGCCGGCGCCCGTCCGCTCAAGGGTATGCGTCCGCTGGCGGTGTTGGGCGACAACATCACCACCGACCACCTGTCGCCGTCGAACGCCATCATGCTCGACAGCGCCGCCGGCGAGTATCTGGCGAAAATGGGCCTGCCGGAGGAGGACTTCAATTCCTACGCGACGCACCGCGGCGACCACCTGACGGCCCAGCGCGCCACCTTCGCCAATCCGACGCTGAAGAACGAAATGGTGCTGGAGGGCGGCAAGGTGAAAGCCGGTTCGCTGGCGCGCATCGAGCCGGAAGGCACCGTCACGCGCATGTGGGAAGCCATTGAAACCTACATGGAGCGCAAGCAGCCGCTGATCGTCATCGCCGGCGCCGACTACGGCCAGGGTTCCTCGCGCGACTGGGCCGCCAAGGGCGTGCGCCTGGCCGGCGTGGAGGCCATCGCGGCCGAAGGCTTCGAGCGTATCCACCGCACCAACCTGGTCGGCATGGGCGTGCTGCCGCTGGAGTTCCTGCCCGGCGTCAACCGCAACACCCTGCGCATCGACGGCAGCGAGACCTTCGACGTGGTCGGCGAACGCACGCCGCGTTCCACGCTGACGCTGGTTATCAACCGCAAGGGCGGCGAACGGGTGGACGTGCCGGTGATCTGCCGCCTCGACACCGCCGAGGAGGTGTCGATCTACGAGGCCGGCGGCGTGCTGCAACGCTTCGCCCAGGACTTCCTCGACTCCACCAAGGCGGCCTAAGATGAGCTACCAAGCGCAAATCAAAATCCCCGCCACCTTTATGCGTGGCGGCACCAGCAAGGGCGTCTTCTTCCGCCTGCAGGACCTGCCCGCGGCCGCGCAGGTGGCGGGCGCGGCGCGCGACGCGCTGCTGCTGCGGGTGATCGGCAGCCCCGACCCGTACGGCAAGCAGATCGACGGCATGGGCGCGGCGACGTCGAGCACCAGCAAGACGGTGATCCTGTCGAGCAGCGCCAGGGAAGGGCACGACGTCGACTACCTGTTCGGCCAGGTCGCCATCGACAAGGCCTGCGTCGACTGGAGCGGCAACTGCGGCAACTTGTCGGCCGCCGTCGGCGCCTTCGCCATCAGCGGCGGTCTGGTCGACGCCGCGCGGATTCCCCGCGACGGTATCGCGACGGTGCGGATCTGGCAGGCCAATATCGGCAAGACCATCATCGCGCACGTGCCGGTCAGCGGCGGCGAGGTGCAGGAAACCGGCGACTTTGAACTCGACGGCGTGACCTTTCCGGCCGCCGAAGTGAAGCTGGAATTCCTCGACCCGGCGGCCGAGGAGGAGGGCGGGGGCGGCGCGATGTTCCCGACCGGTAATCTGGTCGACCACCTTGAGGTGCCGGGCGTGGGCGCGTTCATGGTCACCATGATCAACGCCGGCATCCCGACCATTTTCGTCAACGCGGCGGCGCTCGGCTACACCGGCACCGAACTGCAGGACGCCATCAACGGCGACGCCAAGGCGCTGGCCCTGTTCGAGACGATCCGCGCCCACGGCGCCGTGCGCATGGGCCTGATCCAGCACGTCGACGACGCGGCCACGCGCCAGCACACGCCGAAGGTCGCCTTCGTCGCCGCGCCGGCCGATTACGTGTCCTCCAGCGGCAAGCGGGTCGGCGCCGGCGACGCCGACCTGCTGGTGCGCGCGCTGTCGATGGGTAAGCTGCACCACGCCATGATGGGCACGGCCGCCGTCGCCATCGGCGCCGCCGCGGCCATTCCCGGCACGCTGGTCAACCTGGCCGCCGGCGGCGGCGCGCGCAACGAAGTGCGCTTCGGCCACCCGTCCGGCACCTTGCGGGTGGGGGCGGAGGCGAGCCAGGTCGACGGCCAATGGAGCGTGACCAAGGCCATCATGAGCCGCAGCGCCCGCGTGCTGATGGAAGGCTGGGTGCGCGTGCCCGGCGATTCGTTCTAAGACGCTGCGGCTTCTAGCTGCCGCGAACCTCAAAAACCAAAGACATCGAGCTGGGGTCAGACCCCTCGCGCCAAGGCGGGAAGGTCTGCCCCCCCCCGGGGTATGCCCTTGGTTCGAGTGGGCGTTCGCGGCCCTTGTGCAGTCCCCCCATATTCGTATGACCAACGGAGGAGATATGAATTTCGCCGACTTCTATCAGCAATCGATCAATGCGCCTGAGCTGTTCTGGCAAGAAGAATCGAAGCTGGTCGACTGGAACACCCCGTTTTCGCAAGTGCTCGACCATTCGCGCCCGCCATTCGCCAAATGGTTCGTCGGCGGCCACACCAACCTGTGCCACAACGCGGTCGACCGCTGGGCCGCCACGCAGGGCGACAAGGCCGCGCTGATCGCCATTTCGAGCGAAACCAACTGCGAAAAAACCTATTCATTTACCCAGCTGCAGGCCGAGGTGGAGCGCTGCGCCGCCGTCATGCTGGCGCTGGGCGTGGGCCGCGGCGACCGCGTGCTGATCTATCTGCCGATGATCGCCGAGGCGGCCTTCGCCATGCTGGCCTGCGCCCGCATCGGCGCGGTCCACTCGGTGGTGTTCGGCGGCTTCGCCGCCAACAGCCTGGCCAGCCGCATCGACGACGCCAAGCCGGTGCTGATCGTCTCGGCCGACGCCGGCTCGCGCGGCGGCAAGGCGATTCCGTACAAGCACCTGCTGGACGAAGCCATCGGCCTGTCCGCGTCCAAGCCGGCCAAGGTGCTGCTGGTCGACCGCGGCCTGGCGCCGATGGCGCTGGTGGCCGGACGCGACGTCGACTACGCCGCGCTGCGCGCGCGGCACATCGACGCGCGCGTGCCGGTGACCTGGCTGGAGTCGAACGAGCCGTCCTACATTCTGTATACCTCCGGCACCACCGGCAAGCCGAAGGGCGTGCAGCGCGACGTCGGCGGCTACGCGGTGGCGCTGGCGTCGTCGATGAAGTACAACTTCTGCGGCAAGCCGGGCGACACCTTCTTCGCCACCTCCGACATCGGCTGGGTGGTGGGGCACTCCTACATCGTCTACGGTCCGCTGATCGCCGGCATGGCCACCATCATGTACGAGGGCACGCCGCTGAGCCCGGACGCCGGCGTCTGGTGGGGCATCGTCGAGAAATACCGGGTGGCGCGCATGTTCTCGGCGCCAACCGCGATCCGGGTGCTGCGCAAGCAGCCGGTCGAGTTCATGCGCAAGCACGACCTGTCGTCGCTGAAGGCGCTGTACCTGGCCGGCGAGCCGCTCGACGAAACCACTTCGCAGTGGATTTCGGACGAGTTGGGCGTGCCCATCATCGACAACTACTGGCAGACCGAAACCGGCTGGCCGATCCTGTCGATCGCCAAGGGCGTGGAGGACAAGCCGACCCGCCTGGGTAGTCCGGGCGTGGCGATGTACGGCTACAAGGTGAAGCTGCTCAACGAGTCCACCGGCGCGGAGTGCGGCGCCAACGAGAAGGGCGTGGTGGTGATCGACGGGCCGCTGCCGCCCGGCTGCATGCAGACCGTGTACGGCGACGACGCGCGCTTCGTCGCTACCTACTGGTCGACCTTCGAGGGCCGGCAGGTGTATTCGACCTTCGACTGGGGCGTGCGCGACGCCGACGGTTACTACTTCATCCTGGGCCGCACCGACGACGTCATCAACGTCGCCGGACACCGCCTCGGCACGCGCGAAATCGAGGAGTCGCTGTCCAGCCACGCCAACGTGTCGGAGGTGGCGGTGGTCGGCGTCGAGGACAAACTCAAGGGCCAGGTGGCGGTCGCCTTCGCGATTTTGAAGCACGCCGAGCAGGCCGCCACGCCGCAGGGGCGGCTGGCGCTGGAGCGCGACATCATGGCCGTGGTGGACCGGCAATTGGGCGCGCTGGCGCGGCCGGCGCGGGTGTACTTCGTTGCCCAGTTGCCGAAGACGCGCTCGGGTAAATTGCTGCGCCGTTCGATCCAGGCGATCTGCGAAGGGCGCGATCCGGGCGACCTGAGCGTGATTGACGACCCGCTGTCGCTGCAGCAGATTAAGGGGGCGCTGAGCGCCTAGTGGCAGTTGGCGTCCGGGCGCTGCGAACGTCAAAAGAACCAACGGCAAGGACTGTATGCCGTTGGTTTTTTTACGCGGCATCGATTGCGCGGCTCCTTGATTTTTTTGCGCCGCGTAAGGGGCGGGTAAGCCAGCGGCGTTACGCTGGTTTCAACCTCACGGGGCCACATAAAAATCAAGGAGACAAGTATGCAGGACGATATGGTGCAAAAAATCAAGGCCGATCCGAATTACCGCAAGCTGGTGTCGGCGCGGTCCACTTTCGGCTGGACGCTGACGTGGGCGATGATGGCGGTGTACTACGGTTTTATCCTGCTGATCGCCTTCAACAAGGAATTGTTGAGCGCAAAAACAGGCGCCGGCGTGATGACCTGGGGCATGCCGATCGGCTTGTTCGTGATCGTTTTCACGGTCGTCGTCACCGGCGTCTACGTGCGTCGCGCCAACGGCGCCTACGACGAGCTGACCGCCGCCATCCGCCTGCGGGCCGCGGCATGAAGCATCTGAACACCCCACTCGTCGCGCTGGCCTTGTCCTGCGCGGCCGGCGCCGCCGTCGCGGCCGGCGCCGACCTCGGCCAGGCCGAGAAGCAGGCCACCAACTGGACCGCCATCCTGATGTTCGGCGCCTTCGTCGTGTTCACCCTATTCGTCACCAAATGGGCCGCCGGCAAGACCAAGTCGGCCTCCGACTTCTATACCGCCGGCGGTGGCATCACCGGTTTCCAGAACGGCCTGGCGATCGCCGGCGACTATATGTCGGCGGCGTCCTTCCTGGGTATTTCCGCCGCCGTTTTCCTAAACGGCTACGACGGCCTGATCTACGCGATCGGCTTCCTGGTCGGCTGGCCGGTGATCACTTTTCTGATGGCCGAACGCCTGCGCAACCTGGGCCGCTTCACCTTCGCCGACGTCGCCGCCTACCGCTTCAAACAGGCGCCGATCCGCATCTTCTCGGCCTCCGGTACGCTGGTGGTGGTGGCGTTTTACCTGATCGCCCAGATGGTCGGCGCCGGCCAGTTGATCAAGCTGCTGTTTGGCCTGGAATACTGGATCGCGGTGGTGTTGGTGGGTTCGCTGATGATGGTCTACGTGCTGTTCGGCGGTATGACCGCCACCACCTGGGTGCAAATCATCAAAGCCGTGATGCTGTTGGCCGGCGCCTCTTTCATGGCCTTCGTGGTGCTGTCGCAGTTCAATTTCAGTCCCGAGGCGCTGTTCGCCAAGTCGGTCGAGATCCACGCCAAGGGCGAGGCCATCATGGGGCCGGGGACCTTCATCAAGGACCCGGTTTCGGCGATTTCCTTCGGCATGGCGCTGATGTTCGGCACCGCCGGCCTGCCGCACATCCTGATGCGCTTCTTCACCGTCCCGAGCGCGAAAGAGGCGCGTAAGTCGGTGTTCTGGGCCACCACCTGGATCGCCTATTTCTACATACTGACCTTCATCATCGGCTTCGGCGCCATCGTCCTGGTGAGCACCAATCCCGAGTTCAAGGACGCCGCCGGCAAACTGCTGGGCGGTAACAACATGGCGGCGATCCACCTGGCCAAGGCGGTTGGCGGCGACGTCTTCCTCGGCTTCATTTCGGCGGTGGCGTTCGCGACGATCCTGGCGGTGGTGGCGGGCTTGACGCTGTCCGGCGCCTCGGCCGTGTCGCACGACTTGTACGCGACCGTCTTCAAGAAGGGCAAGGCCACCAGCGCCAACGAATTGCGGGTCTCGCGCCTGACCACCATCGCGCTGGGCGTCATCGCCGTCGCCTTGGGCATCCTGTTCGAGAAGCAGAACATCGCCTTCATGGTCTCGCTGGCCTTCGCCATCGCCGCCTCGGCCAACTTCCCGGTACTGTTCATGTCGGTATTGTGGAAGGACTGCACCACCCGCGGCGCCACCATCGGCGGCTTCCTGGGGCTGGGCACGGCGGTCGCTCTGACGGTGGTGTCGAAATCGGTGTGGGTCGACGTGTTCGGCAACGCCGAGGCCTTGTTCCCGTACGCCTCGCCGGCGCTGTTTTCGATGAGCGCCGGCTTCGTCGGCATCTGGCTGTTCTCGATCCTCGACAAGAGTCCGCGCGCGCGCCTGGACCGGGCCGGCTACGAGGCGCAGGAAATGCGCTCGGAAACCGGGATCGGCGCGGCCACCGCCGCCGCGCATTAAACCTTCGCCGCGCTGGGAGAGCGCGGCAAACGGCGCGATCGGACAGCCCCTGGCCGCCAGCCCGGGGCGTTTTTTTGGTGCGCCCAGCATGGGACCACTCCTCGTGTGAAGGAAACGTGGGTCGTCAATCATGAGCCGAAGAGCACGAATCGCACAGAAGGCGCTGCCGATCGGGGCGAGCGGGCCAGAGACCTACGGAAATCCTTCACTTGGCGGCGTTGCCCAGCATTTGCTCGAACGAGGCCAGGCTGACCGGCTCGCTAAAGTAGTTTCCCTGCATTTCGTCGCAATTGTTGGCTTTCAAGAAATTTAGCTGGCTGCTCGTTTCAACGCCTTCGGCAATGACGTCGATGCTCATGTTGTGGCCGATGCCGATCATGGTTTTCGCCATCACGCCGTCGAGGCCGTGCTCGGTGATACTGGCGATGAACGATTTCGGTATCTTCAGGTGGTTGATGGTCAGCTTCTGCAGGTTGCTCAGGCTCGACACGCCGGCGCCGAAGTCGTCGATGGTCAGCTTGATGCCCATCTTTCTGATTTCCTCGAACACTTCCTTGGCCAGTTGCGGATTGCGCAGCAAATAGGCTTCCTTGATTTCCAGTTCGAACATGCCCGGCGGCAGGTGCGAGTCGTGCAGCTTCTTGCCGATCAGGGTGGCGAAGTTTTTCTGGCTCAGCTCGCGGAACGACACGTTCATCGACAGCACCAGTTGCTGGTAGCCCAGCGCGTTCAGGCGCTGCAGGATCGTGCAAATGGAGTCGAACACCCATTCGCCGAGCGGAACGATGAGGCCGTTTTCCTCCGCCTCGGTCAGGAAGGCCTCCGGCAGCAGGACGCCCTGTTCCGGGTGGCGCCAGCGCAGCAGCGCCTCGGCGCCGAGGATCGCGCCGGTTTTTAGGCAGATGCGCGGCTGCAATACCAGGAACATCTCGTCCCTGTCGATGGCGATGCGCATGCTCGCCTCCAGCTTGTTCTTGGCCTCGCTGGTGAGCTTCATCTCGGCCGAAAAAAAATGCACGTCATTGCGCCCGGCCGCCTTGGCGTGGTACATCGCCACGTCGGCCGCCTGGATCAGCTCCAGCACGGTGGAACCGTCGTGCGGGAAGATGCTCACGCCCATGCTGGTGCCGATCTCGATTTGCTTGCCGCACACCAGCGCGGCCTTGGCCATGTCGTGGCGCAGCCGTTCGATCATGCGCAGCGTGAAGCGCAGCGACGGCTGGTTGTCGAGCACCAGCACGAACTCGTCGCCGCCCAGGCGCGCCACCGTGTCGGTGTCGCGCACCGACGACTGCAGGCGCCGCGCCACCACCCGCAGCACCTCGTCGCCGGCGTCGTGGCCGAGGGTGTCGTTGATGTCCTTGAAGTTGTCCAGGTCGACCAGCACCGTCGCCACCAGGGTCTTGTTGCGCTGCGCCAGGTGCAGGGCCTTGTCGAGCCGGTCCCACAGCAGGCTGCGGGTGGCCAGGCCGGTTAGCAGGTCGTGGTTCAGCGCGTGCTCCAGGTGCGAGGTGCGGTGTATATTGGCGGTGACGTCGTTGACGACGCCGATGAAATGGGTGGCCCTGCCTTGCTCGTCGAGTACCGGCGTGATGGTCAGGTCGTTCCAGAACAGCTCGCCGTCCTTGCGCTGGTTGCGGAAGATCACATGGCTTTCCTCGCGCGCGGCGACGGCCAGGCGCAGCGTGTTGCGTTCGGCCTCGTCCAGGCCGGGCGCGGTCATGAAGCGCGGGTCGCGCCCGATCACCTCGGCGGCGGCGTAGCCGGTGATGCGCTCGAACGCCAGGTTGACGTACTCGATCGGATTGTCGCGCCCGGCGCAGCGCGTGATGACGATGCCGTTGCCGCTGGCGTGCAGCGCGCGCTCGCGCAGGCGCAACTGTTCCTGCTGCCGGCGCAGTTCGGAAATGTCCAGGCCCATGCCGCACAGGTAGTGGCGCTCGCCGACCTTGAAGCGCGAGCCGGAGAACAGATACGGCCGGCTGCTGCCGTCCCTGGCCACCAGGCTGGCCTCGACCGCCTCGTCGCCGTCGTGCTCGAAGACGGCCTGGAGCTTTTCGGCGACGGCGCCGCGGTCGGCGTCGCTGAACAGCTTGAGCACGTCGAAGGTCAGCAGCTCCTCGGCGCTGCGCTGGCTGGCCTGCTCGACGCGCTTGTTCCACATGACGAGGCGGCCGCTCTGGTTGACCACATGGAAGGTGCCGGCCAGGAAATCGACCATCTCCTTGAGCGGGGTGCGGCCGATCAGGTCGTGTTCCGACTCCTCGCCGCAGGGCGCGGCCGGCGTGACGATGACGCAGAAACTGTGGAACTTGCCGCCCTTGCCGGACTGCGGCGCCAGCGTCAGGTTGAACGGGCAGCGCTGGCCGTCGGCGACGACGATGCTCGTTTCCACGCTCTTGCTGTGGCTGCGCGCCGCCGCCAGATAGCCGCCGCAGGCGCGCGGGTCGACGTCGGGCAGGATACTGGCCAGCGGCCGCAGCAAAATGTCGGCGTCGGTATAGCCCAGCAGGCGTTGGCAGGCGCTGTTCCAGCTGGTGATGCGGCCGGCCGCGTTGAGCGAAAAGGCAACGGATGGAAAATCTCTTGGGCTGATCATGTGTTCCTCACGGGGCTGCACGACGGTCGACGCGACGTAGGTGCGCCAACGGTAGACCGCCGATGCGGCGCAGACGTTCCCCCTGGCGCCGGGCAGTGTCGCTATTGCTGAGCCAAATCATCCATTGACGCCGCGCCACCGTGGTGGAACCTGCGGCGCGCGGGCTGGTCCAATATTTATTCGTCGCCGGGCAATTGCCGGGTGGAATCACAGGAGCGTCGCTATGTATGAACAGTTTCAACGCAGTGGTCCGCTGATGGACTTGAACAGTTATCCTGCATGGGCGCAGGACATGGTGCTGGCCACGGCGCCGGCGAAGAACAAGGTGGTGGCGCACGAGTTGTTCGCGCGGATGCGCGAGGCCAGCCTGCCGGCCCAGGCCACCTATAATTTCCTGGTCGGCGGCTGGCCGGTCATCGAGCAGTTCCCGCAGTACATGGCGGTCAACCTGTGCAAGATCCAGTATGGCCGCTCGGCCGGGGAAAACATGGCGCGCCGCTACCTGATGCGCAATATACGGGTCGAGCAAAACCACGCCGACCACTGGGTCGAGTGGGCCAAGGCCTGCGGCATCAGCATGCGCGACCTGTTCGACAGCCAGGCGCCGGTGGAAAGCCAGGCGCTGAACCACTGGTGCTGGCACAGCTGCGAGCGCGCTTCGCTGGCGACCAGCATGGCGGTCACCAACCTGGCCATCGAGGGCGCGACCGGCGAGTGGGCCAACCTGATCTGCTCGTCCGACGCCTATGAAAATTCGTTCGCGCCGGAACTGCGGCGGCCGGCCACGCGCTGGCTGCGGCTGCACGCCCAGTACGACGACACCCACCCGTGGGAGGCGCTGGAGATCATTTGCTCGCTGATCGGCAGGCGGGCCGAGCCGAAATACGTCGACATTCTGGTGCAGGGCCTGTCCAACAGCTACCAGTACATGGCGCTGTCGCTGGACCGCTCGATGGCGCCGAGCGGCTGAGCCGGGCGCGCAGGGGTGGCCCGGCGCCGGAACCAACGAAAGCGCGGCCGCGTCTAAAAACTGTAGTTCGGCGCCGGCCCGCGCCAGCGCGCCGGCAATCCATAGTGTGTTACCAAGGGGGTTGTATGAAACCTAGATTGCTACTTTCATCCGTCGTGGCGTTGCTGCTGTCGAGCGCCGGCGCCGGCGCGGCCCAGGCGGCCGTGCGTACCGATTTGCTCGGGGAGCCGGCGCCGCTGTCGGCCGCCACCCGCACCGTCCGGGTCGGCCAGGACACCCGCTGGGTCAACGTGACCGGCGGCGAGGTCGTCCGATTCGTCTCCGGCGATCGCGAGTTCGCCTGGAATTTCGACGGCATCGACGTGGCCGGCGCGATCGACCTCAACCAAATCGCGCCGCGCGGGGCGCTGACGCACTCGGTGAAAGCCTACGTGGCGCCAAATCCCCTATATGCGGATTGACGGCGGCGGCAACATCGCCGGGTACGGCGGCACGCCGCCGGTGTGGATAAATCACATCAGTGGAGGCGAACGGATGACGTTACACTAGGAAAGACTCAGTGACGCCTTTCCGCCCAGCGCCGGGGTTGGCCGATGTCGGCAGGGCGAGCACCAAAGAGTGGCAGGCGCGGGGCAGGCTTGGCGCCTGCCGTCCGTCAATGGTGCGCGCAGCCGCGCGCCACGCGCGTTTCCCGCGACGCCGGGGGCGGGCGGGTGCTGGCGCGAATCATGCTTGTGAACCACGTATCAACGTTGATCGTTAACTCAAGGAGCCTGCCGTGATGAAACTGCACTTGGCCACACCCCCCGCCGCGCCGGACGGTGCCGCGCCCGTCCCGTCGCCGGTCGATGAAATGCTGCCGCCGGGAAAACTGCTGACCCTCGGCCTGCAGCACGTGCTGGTGATGTACGCCGGCGCCATCGCCGTGCCGCTGATCGTCGGGCGCGCGCTCAAACTGGCGCCGGAGCAAGTGGCCGCGCTGATCAGCGCCGACCTGTTCTGCTGCGGCCTGGTCACGCTGATCCAGTCGCTCGGCCTGGGCAAGCTGTTCGGCATCCGCCTGCCGGTGATGATGGGGGTGACGTTCGCCTCGGTCAGCCCGATGCTGGCAATGGCCGGCAACCCGGAACTGGGCCTGAGTGGCATCTTCGGCGCGGTGATCGGCGCCGGCGTCGTTTCGATGCTGATCGCCCCCTTGATTGGCCGCATCCTCGGCCTGTTTCCGCCGGTGGTGACGGGCACCATCATCACCGTCATCGGCGTGTCGCTGATGCGCGTTGGCGTCAACTGGGCGATGGGCGGCCCGCCGGCCATGGCCAAAATCGTCGATCCGGCCCACCTCGCCATGGTGGCGGCGGCCAACGCGGCCGGCACGCCCGTGCCGGCCGGCGCGGCGCCGATGGTGGCGAACCCGGCCTACGGCGCGCTCGACCACCTGGGCATCGCGCTGTTCGTGCTGGCGGTGATCCTGCTGGTGGCCAAATATGGCCGCGGCTTCCTGTCCAACATCTCTGTGCTGGTGGGCATCGCCGCCGGCACCGCGCTGGCCTTCGCGCTGGGCAAGGTCGACTTTGCCAAGGTGGCGGGCGCCAAAACCTTCGCCATCGTCACGCCGTTCCAGTTCGGCTGGCCGACTTTTGATCTGGTCGCGGTTCTTACCATGAGCCTGGTGATGGTGGTGGTCATGATCGAATCGCTCGGCATGTTCCTCGCGCTCGGCGAGATGACCGGCAAGCCGGTGGGACGCGACGACATTAGCCGCGGCCTGCGCGCCGACGGCCTGGGCACGCTGCTCGGCGGCGTCTTCAACACCTTCCCCTATACCTCGTTCTCGCAAAACGTCGGCCTGGTCGGCGTCACCGGCGTGCGCAGCCGCTGGGTCTGCGTGGCCGCCGGGGCGATCCTGGTGGTGATGGGCGTGCTGCCGAAAATTGCCCAAACGGCTGAGGCGATCCCCTCGTTCGTGCTGGGCGGCGCCGGGCTGGTGATGTTCGGCATGGTTGCCGCGACCGGCATCCGCATCCTGGCCGGCGTCGACTATCAAGGCAAGCGCAACAACCTGTTCATCGTCGCGCTGTCGATCGGCTTCGGCATGGTGCCGCTGGTTGCCGAAAACTATGCCCAGCACATGCCAAAGGTGCTGTCGCCGCTGCTGCACAGCGGTATCCTGCTGGCCGCGCTCGCCGCCGTCCTGCTCAACCTGTACTTCAACGGCGCCGGCTCGGCGGGCGACGCCAAGGCCGCCGCGGCGGCCAACAGCCATGGCAGCGAGTAGGGCGCCGCAAGCCCGCGGCGCACGCTTAAGGGGCTGAGCTTCTCGCCTTGGCGCCGCTGCTATAAGCGTTCGAGTCGCAGCTTCTCTTTCCGGTCTGTAGCACCGACCGGCAGGCCGATTGCTATGGTAGCGTTCCCGCAACCTGTGCTAGAATCTTGCCTCGTTGCCCGGGTGGTGAAACTGGTAGACACCCGAGACTTAAAATCTCGTGTCCGTAAGGGCGTACCGGTTCGATTCCGGTCCCGGGCACCAACGAACATTTGGACGAAGTCCAGTAAAGAGTAAAGCCCGCCTTTTCCAGTTCTCACGGGGAAGGCGGGTTTTTTTACGCCTATACGCTTGGCTTATGCCAGATCAAAACAGGTTAAATCACCCTATCGGTTGGCAAAAATTGGCAAGGGGTTTGGCAAAAATGGCGGCACCAGTAAAAGACGGCAAGGTATGTCGGCATCGCGTGATGGTTTTCGGCACCAGGTATTCAGGGGCATTCGACACGAAGGCCCAGGCACTGGCGCGGCGTATTCCGCCAAGTAGCGCCACGGCGCTCGGCACCAGCAAGGCGCTAAGTATGTACAAGGGGTTGTCCATGCTGCCGGTGGCGACCTTGATTTGGCCGATTACCCACGGCGCGACAATGTCGCTGGTAATGCCGACACTGCTGATCATGGCAATCCCCGCAGCGCACGCCGATGGCGGCAACTGCGCGCTTGGAATGGCCCAGAAAATCGGCAGCGCCGAGAAGATCGGCGCGGTGGCCAGCGACAGTAGCGCCAACGCCGCGGATTGTGCACAGCGCAATGTAGGGACCGTGCTGCGCCTGGTGGTCGGAATGGCGAGCAATCTCAGCTGGTGCTCATAGTTGTTATCGACCCGACTCATAATCCGATGCGGTACGCGGTCGGAGTGCATTAGTCGAAACCAAGGGCGTCACACTGGGGGGCAGACCCCGAGGGTCGGACCGCGTCGCCGGCATCCCGCTTGGCAAACGCAAGTCATGTTAGATATGACGACTACACGGTGCCATTGAAATGCTTGGTGAAGCCCATCCAGCACTGGTAGTAGTCGGGCTGCAGTTGCGGCGAGGCCAAGGCGTGGGCGGTCGGGCAGATCACGTCGCGCGTCTCGAACATGAAGGCCATGGTCGCATCCACCTTGTGCGGCACGCTGGTGTCGCTCGCGCTGGCCTTGTCGAAGGTCGGCGCGTCCGGTCCATGCCCGCTCATGCAGTTGTGCAGGCTGGCGCCGCCCGGGCGGAATCCGCTGGACTTGGCGTCGTACTCGCCTTCGATCAAGCCCATGAATTCGCTGGCGACGTTGCGGTGGAACCAGGGCGGACGGAAGGTGTGTTCGGCGGCCAGCCAGCGCGGCGGGAAGATGACGAAGTCCAGCGTGTCCACGCCCGGCGTGTCCGACGGCGCCTGCAGCACCAGGAAGATGGACGGGTCCGGATGGTCGTAGCTGATCGAGCCGATGGTGTTGAAGTGGCGCAAATCGTACTTGTACGGCGCATAGTTGCCATGCCATGCCACCACGTCCAGCGGCGAATGCGCGATGGCGGCCGACCACAGGTTGCCGCCGAACTTGGCGACCAGTTCAAAATCGCCTTCGCGGTCCTCGTAAGAGGCGCGTGGCGTCAGAAAGTCGCGCGGGTTGGCCAGGCCGTTCGAGCCGATCGGGCCCATGTCGGGCAGGCGCAGCAGCGCGCCGTAGTTTTCGCAAATGTAACCGCGCGCCTCGCCATCCGGCAGGCTGACCTGGAAGCGCACGCCGCGCGGCACCACGGCGATTTCCCGCGGCGCCACGTCGAGCACGCCGAGTTCGGTGGCGATGCGTAGCCGCCCCTGTTGCGGCACGATCAGTAGCTCGCCGTCGGCGTTGTAGAAGTAGCGCTTGTCCATTGACTGGTTGGCCGCGTACAGATGGATGGCGCAGCCGCTTTGCTGCGCGTGCGAGCCGTTGCCGGCCATCGTCACCCAGCTGTCGATGAAGTCGACGGGCGCCTGCGGCATGGGCAGCGGGTCCCAGCGCAGCTGGTTTGGCGGCGCGGCGACGTCATCGAAACGGCTGACAATGCGGCCGTTGCCGATCTGGCGGAACGGTTGGTGCATCGCCGCCGGGCGGATGCGGTACAGCCAGCTGCGCCGGTTGTGTGCGCGCGGGGCGGTGAAGGCGGTGCCGGACAGTTGCTCGGCATACAGGCCGTACGGCGCGCGCTGCGGCGAATTCTGATGCGCGGGCAGGGCGCCGGGCAGGGCTTCGGTGGCAAACTCGTTGCCGAAGCCGGACTGGTAGCCGGGGTGTTCGAAAGAAGGGCTCATGCTGTCTCCTGGAGGTCGGTATATGAACAATGTAGTGCAGCGGCGCTATTTTTACGATATAAATACAAAAATTATGACTATTCATAATGTAAATGGAGGTGGCATGCAGCTGCGCGACTTGGATTTGAACTTGCTGGTGGTGTTTCACGAAGTGTTCCGCGAACGCCAGATTTCCGCTGCCGCCAAGCGCCTGCGGTTGACGCAGTCGGCGGTCAGCAACGCGCTGGCGCGGCTGCGCCGCAGTACCGGCGACGAGTTGTTTGTACGTACCACGAGCGGCATGCAGCCCACGCCCTACGCCGAGCGCATGGCCGGACCGGTCGCCGCGGCGCTCGCGCATGTGGAACAGGCGTTCAACCCCGACGAGCCGTTCGAGCCGGCCACCAGCCGGCGCCGTTTCAGCATTGCCATGACCGACGCCGGCGAGATGTATTTCATGCCACTGCTGATCGCCGCCTGCACGGCGGCGGCCCCGCATGTCGATATTGTCTCGGTACGGGCCGGCCTGGTTGACCTGCGGGTCGAGATGGAAGCGGGCCGGGTCGACCTGGCCATTGGCGCCTTCGACGACGCCCCGGCCGTGCTGTACCAGCGCCGCCTGTTTCGCCAGGATTATGTGTGCATGTTCCGTCGTGGCCACCCGCTCGGCGAGGGGGCGCTGACGGTCGAGCGCCTGGGCGCGGCGCGCCATCTGCTGGTCACCTCCATGGAAAGTCCCTACGACGGCATCAATCAGGCACTGGCCGACGCCGGCATTGCGCCCGGCAGCAGCTTCAGCGTGCCGAATTTTGCCGCCGTACCCTATATCGTTGGCAGCACCGACTTGGTGGCGACCGTGCCACAAAAGCTGGCCGAGCGCGCCGCCGCGGCGTTCCAGCTCGAGTATGTGAAATCGCCACTGCGCCTGCCGACGCTGCAGACCAATATGTTCTGGCACCGCCGCTATAACCTGGATGAGGGCGGCCGCTGGCTGCGCGCGCTGGTGGCGGACGGCTTCGCCGGCTGAGGAAGGCCCGACCGCCCTGCAGCCTATGCGTAACTTCATCGGGCTCAAGGAGCGCCTGGAAGCCAGCGAGGACGCCGCGCGCGCCGCTCCGCCTGCCTGAGCTTGATAGCTGTCAACAGCGCTCGCTTGCCCCCAGGGTGTCGTTGCCATCCGTTAGCCAGCGAACAGTCGCCCTTATTGCCGGACCGTACAGTGGATGAATTATTCATTCCATAACAGGTGCGAGATGAAAAATCCGTTTATGAGCGTGTTCCTTAGCGCGGCAAATCGTGCCGCAGGGTCGGCCAGAGCGCAGGCCACCGCGGCGGTGAAGCGGGAAGCGGCGAAGAATGTCCGGCAAATGAGCAGCGCCTGGGCCGAGGCATGGCTGGGGGCTGCCGCCACCCCGCGGAAAAAGAAAAGAACGCCGAAGTAGTCCGGGACCGCGCTATCTAGCACCCGGCTTTTTCAGGGGGCGGCGTCGCCCGTTGTATACAGCACGTCAGATCGGAGCACGTACTTCGTGCCCGAGCTTACTTGTTCACCCTCGTGCCAGGTGTCATGGATGAAGAGCAAGGCCATGCCGGTGGCGGGCCGGACAATGAAATCCCGGAAGTCGGTCGCGCCGCCGGAAAATGTGTCGTTCAGGTAGACAAGCAATGTCAATTTGCTGGCAAGGCCGCCTTCGGACCAGGGGCCGTCCTTGTGCATCTT
This sequence comes from Janthinobacterium sp. CG3, assembly GCF_000344615.1. Taxonomy (GTDB): domain Bacteria; phylum Pseudomonadota; class Gammaproteobacteria; order Burkholderiales; family Burkholderiaceae_D; genus Janthinobacterium. The sequence goes on from NZ_KB467824.1 coordinate 907,895, forward strand.
GAAGCGCTGGCCCGGCTTGTATTTGTAAAAGCGCAGTTGCGCCGGTAGGCCGACTGCCGTGGCGCCGCCATCCAGTACGGGTAGCTCCGTGGCGGCAAGGCGAGTCCAAAGCCGCTCCCGCCATGCGGGCAATTCACAGACGAGCCGCTGGTTGTTGCGCACGTTCGCCATCGGTTTCAGCACCAACTGTGTTCGCACCAATGCCGCCTCGAATCCCCGCGTCTCGGCGAGGGCGATCAATTCCGCGGACTCTGCCTTTGTAATAAAGTCCGGAATGGCGAAAACGCAGTCCGAGTAACGGTGCATGTGCGCTTCCTACAGCGTCTTCCGATATACGATAAACTCCGATCTTTGAGCAATCTTGTCGTACACCTTCACCGCGGATGTGTTGCCAGGGTTGGTTTGCCAGTAGACCCTGCCGCAGCCGGCGGTGTTCGCGCGCGCATGGATTTCCTCAATGAGCTTGCCGGCGATACCTGCATCGAAACACCGGGTCCAGCTTGTCTGCGTTATTTCGGGGGACAGGGCCGTCTCGCCATGGCGTCCATACATCGCGTTATAGCTTAGCCACAATGGCTGCCACGCCGGGAAATCCTCCTTTTCGGCGGAGCGAACCTGGATCGCTCCGGTCACGGCGGTGTTCAAGCTTGGCGTCATGTTTGAATGTGGGTTGCGTGTGGAAAAACAGGCGACATGCTACAGCTGGCGCGCCTCGAAAGTGTTGCACTGCGCGATCTGTCCGCTCTCGATGCCCTTGCTAAACCAGCGCACGCGCTGCGCCGAGGTGCCGTGGGTAAACGAGTCCGGCACCACGTGGCCCTGCGACTGCCGTTGCAAGGCGTCGTCGCCGATGGCGGTGGCGGCGTTGAGCGCGGTTTCGACATCGCCATTTTCAAGGATGCTGCGCGCCTGGTTCGCATGGAAGGCCCACACGCCGGCGAAGCAATCGGCCTGTAACTCCAGCCGCACCGACATCGCATTGGCCTGGCTTTCCGACGAGCGCTGGCGCGCCTGGTCGACCTTGCCGCTGACGCCCATCAGGTTTTGCACGTGGTGGCCGACTTCATGGGCGATGACGTAGGCTTCGGCGAATTCGCCGGTGACTTTGAAACGCTCTTGCATCAGTTTGAAGAAACTCAGGTCGATGTAGACTTTCTGGTCGCCGGGGCAGTAGAACGGCCCGCTGGCGCTTTGACCGGCGCCGCAGGCGGTCGGCGTGCTGCCCGAGAACAGCACCAGCTTGGGTTTGACGTAGTTGCCGCCCTGGGAGCGGAACAGCTCGGTCCAGGTGTCTTCGGTGTCGGCCAGCACGGTCGAGACGAATTTCGCCACGTTGTCGTTGGCCGGCGGCGCGTGCGACGGCGCTTGCTGTCCGGTGCTGACCGAGCCGCCGCCACCGCTGAGCATATTGAGTATGGTGAGCGGGCTGACGCCGAGCACGTACGAGCCGACCAGGGCGATGACGATGGTGCCGATGCCGATGGAGCGCCCGCCGAAGCCGAAGCCACCGCCACCGCCACCGCCACCGCCGCCTTCGCCGCGGCGGTCTTCGACGTTGTCGCTTTCACGATTGCCTTCCCATTTCATATTGTTTACTCCAGCGTGTGTGCGTTTATTTTCCTGTCCGCGCCGCGTCGGCGGGGGAGGGGTTTTTGGTGTTTTCGATACTATACGCTGATGGGGCGCGGGACCGGCGCAGCGTTGGCCGGGCCGAATTCGCGCGTTGGCCCGGTGCGGCGGCGGGTCGTTGGTGTAGTTGATGATTGTCGCCCACCGTTGCAATGAGTATAATGAGAGTGATTCGCATTTACCTATTGGGTGGTGCACATTTCCCGTAAAACAAGCCAGGTGCGGTTCCCAGCCAGTGACGGATTTTTCACGCTTCAGGAGCCGCAACATGTCCCGCCGTATCCCTTTGTCCGTCCCGCCCTACCGTCGCAGCGCATTGCGCCGGCATCCCCTCGCGCTGGCGCTGGCGCTGAGCCAGTCCGGCATGGCGCTGGCCGCCGCGCCGGAAGAGGGCGGCGGCGCGCCGCTGACGATGCCGGTGGTGACCGTTACCGGGGCGTCGGAACCGGGCTACGCGGCGCGCCGCAGCGCGTCCGCCGCCAAGTTGGAACTGACGCTGCGCGAAACGCCGCAGTCGGTATCGGTCGTCACGCGCGCGAAGATGGACGATTTCAAGCTCAGCAACGTCAGCGAGGTGTTGCTCAACACCACAGGCGTCACGGTGGAGCAGTTTGAAACGGACCGCGCCTATTTCACCTCGCGCGGCTTTGACATCACCAATTTCCAGTACGACGGCGTCGGCCTGCCCGCCGTGTTCGGCAACCTGAATGGCGACGTCGACACGCTGCTGTACCAGCGCGTCGACGTGGTGCGCGGCGCCAACGGGCTGATGTCGGCCACCGGCAACCCGTCGGCCACCGTCAACTTCATCCGCAAGCGCCCCAGCGCGCAATTGATGGCGTCGGCCAGCCTAACGCTGGGTTCCTGGAACAAGCGCCGCGTCGAGGCCGACGTGTCGGCGCCGTTGAACGCCAGCGGCAGCGTCAGCGCGCGGGCGGTGCTGGCCAGGCAAAGCAACGACTCCTACCTCGACCGGTATTCGATGGACAAGGCCGTCGCCTACGGCATCGTCGAGGCCCGTCTGGCGCCGCGCACCCTGCTCAGCGTCGGCCACAGCCACCAGACAAACAAACCGGTCGGCAACTTGTGGGGCGCGCTGCCGATGTACTACAGCGACGGCAGCCCGACCCGGTATCCGGTCTCGGCCAGCACCTCGGCCGAGTGGTCGAACTGGCGGACCGAAACCGGCGCCACCTTCGCCGAGCTCAGCCACCAGTTCGACAAGGGCTGGAGCGCCAGGGGCAGCCTGGCCCACAACACCGCGACGTCGAACTCCCAGCTGTTTTACGTCTACGGCACGCCGGACAGGGCCAGCGGCACCGGCCTGTTCGCCTATCCGTCGCGCTACGCCGCGCATGTCCGCCAGAGCCTGCTCGACGTGTCGGCGACCGGGCAGTTTGCGCTGGCCGGGCGGCGCCACGACCTGAGCGTCGGCGCCAGCCTGTCGCGCTCGACGCTGGACGACGTCTCGCACTACGGCGTCATCGGCGCGCCGTTGAGCGAGCGGCAGGCGCTCGGCGGCGGCTATCCCGAACCGCTGTTCAACGCCTCCAGCGACGGCAGCGAAGTCGAGGACAAGCGCCGCGGCGCCTATGTCGCGGCGCGCTTCAACCTGGGCGACGACGTGAAACTGCTCACCGGCGTCAACGCGACCAAGGCCGAATCGCGCGGCACGGCGTACGCGGCGAACCATGCCAAGTCGGCCAGCAAGACCACGCCGTATCTGGGCGCCGTGCTGGACATCGGCAACAACGCCTCCGCCTACGCCAGTTACACCGAAATCTTCAACCCGCAAAGCGAAGTCGACATCGCCGGCAAGACGCTGGCCCCGGTCATGGGGAGCACCGCCGAATTGGGCCTGAAGGGCGAGCTGTTCGAGCGCAAGCTGAACCTGTCCGGCGCCGTCTTCCAGACCAGGCAGAGCAACGCCGCCGAGCAGGCCGGCGTCATCGGCGCCAGGGCTTACTACCGCGGCATCAAGGCCGAGTCGCGCGGCGTCGACCTGGAGATGTCGGGCGAGCTGGCAAAAGGTTGGCAGAGCAGCGCCGGCTACACCCGCTTGTCGATCGAGGACAATGACGGCGCCGCCGCCAAGACCTATCTGCCGCGCAAAATGCTGCGCCTGTCGAGCACCTACCGCGTCCCGTTTTTCACGCCGCTGAAGGTCGGCGCCACGCTGAACTGGCAGAGCGCGATCGAGCGCAAGCAGGAGCAGCCCGGCGTCGTCACGCGCCAGGGCGCCTACGCCGTGCTGGGGCTGATGGCGCGCTACGAGATCGACCGCAAGCTGAGCCTGGCGCTGAACGCCAACAACGTCACCGACAAGCGCTACATCAACAGCCTGTACTGGGCGGCCTCGTACTACGCGGCGCCGCGCAACGCCAGCGCCACCTTGAGCTGGCAGTACTGACATGGCGGCGCTGACTCCATTGCGGCCCGTGCTGGTCCTGCTGCACCGCTGGTTCGGGCTGGCGGCGGCGATTTTCCTGTTCATCGCCGGCGCCACCGGCGCGGTGATCTCCTGGGACCACGAGCTTGACGCCTGGCTCAACCCGCAACTGTTCGACGCCCGCAGCGCCGGCGACGCCGGGGCGCAAATGTTCGGCGTCGACCTGGCGCGCCAGGTCGAGCGGGCCGACCCGCGCGTGCGCGTCGGCTACGTGCTGACCGCGGTCGAGCCGGGCCACACCTCGCTGCTGCAGGTCGAGGGCCGCATCGACCCGGCCACCGGCAAACCGTTCGAGCTGGGCTTCAACCAGATCGCGCTCGACCCGGTCACCGGCCGGGAGCAGGGCCGGCGCCTGTGGGGCGAGATCGGCCTGAACCGCGAAAACCTGCTGCCCTTCCTGTACAAGTTGCACTACACGATGCATATTCCCGAGGGCTGGGGTATCGAATTGGGCGTCTGGCTGATGGGTATCATCGCCGTGGTCTGGGTGGCCGATTGCCTGATCGCGCTGTGGCTGTCGTTTCCGAACTGGCGCAGCTGGCGCAAGTCGTTCGCCTTCCGCTGGCGCCAGGGCGGCCACAAGCTCAATTTCGACCTGCACCGCTCCGGCGCCGTCTGGGTCTGGCTGTTGCTGCTGCTGTTGGCGGTGACGTCGGTGTCGATGAACCTGAACCGCCAGGTGATGCGCCCGCTGGTCGAGGCGTTGTCGACGTTGACGCCAAGCGCCTTCGACAGCCGCCAGCAGCAGCCGCCGGAGCGGCCGATCGAGGCGCAAGTGAGCCGCGAGCAGGTGATGGCGCTGGCGCGGGCCGAGGCGCGGCGGCGCGGCTGGACGCTGCCGGCCGGCGGCGTGTTCTACTCGTCGGCGTTCGGCCTGTACGGCGTCGGCTTCTTCGAGGCCGGCAACGACCATGGCGACGGCGGCCTGGGCAACAACTGGCTGTATTTCGACGGCAAGGACGGCAGCGCCGCCGGCGCCAGCGTCCCCGGCACCGGCAGCGCCGGCGACATTTTCCTGCAGGCCCAGTTTCCACTGCATTCGGGGCGCATCATCGGTATGCCCGGGCGCATCATGATCTCGGTGATGGGCGCGCTGGTGGCAATGCTTAGCGTGACCGGACTGCTGATCTGGCTGCGCAAGCGGCGCGCCCGCACGGTCGCGGCGCGGACACCGCGCGCCAGCGGCAACGCTGGCATGTCGTCCCGATCGCTTGGCTGATCCCTTTATACAGGCGAAGGGCACGCCGCGCCGGCGCGCCGCCCGCGCCAGTGAAAGCTGACTGAAAGGTAGTTGACAGCGGCTTGCAAGAAACGGCGTCCGGCGCGGCCGCCGCCGCTCGCTATTCCAAAAAATCCGTTCTAGACTGCGCTCAAGTCGGGTGCCAAGCTGCCACACGCCGCCGACCCGTCCGCCGCATCGGCGCGGCCGGGCCGGCGGCACCGACGGGATGTCGGCCGGGCGCTCAACAGCGCATCGGTTTCACTACAACAACACGGGCGACCTGATCGCCCGAATGGAGAGATGGAAAATGAACAAGAAGAATCTGGCGGCGGCAGCGTCCGTCCTGGCCGTATCCGCGCTCTGCGTACAGGGCGCGCAAGCGCAATCGAGCGTGCAGGTCTACGGCCGCCTGAACGTCGACGTCGAGCATATCAGCTTCAGCAAGCCGACCGGCGCCACCTCCGGCGACGTGACCCGCTTGTCGAGCAATTCCTCGCGGCTGGGCTTTCGCGGCGTCGAGGCGCTGGGCGACGGTTTGAAGGCCATCTACCAGATCGAGGCCTCGGTCGGCGTCGACTCTGGCAGCGGCACGCTGGCCGGACGCGACACCTTCGTCGGCCTGGAGGGCGGCTGGGGCAGGCTGCGGCTGGGCTTTTTTGACGACGTCTTCAAAGGCATGGGCGAATACACCGACCGCTACAAGGGCACCGGCATCGGCAACGACGCCACCATCGCCACGCTCGGCGGCGGCGGCGGTGGCTTCACCCGCACCCAGGTCAATTCGCTGCGCTACGACTCGCCCACCGTCAACGGCTTCAAGGGCGAACTGCAGTACGGCCTGGAGGACGAGCAGCACGGCGGCAAGACGGCCTTGACCGCGGCCGCCTCGTACAGCCGGGGCAAGCTCAAGCTTGGCGCCGGGCTCGGGCGCCACGACAACTTCCTGCCGGGCCGCCACGACATGGCCTACCGCCTCGGCGCCAAGTACGACTTCGGCGTCGTCGACGTGGCGGGCGGCGTGACGCGCCTCAGCTACCAGCTGGCCAGCGGCGACGTCACGCGCGACTACTGGACCGTCTCGCTCGGCTACAAGGTCGGCGCCGGCGTGCTCTCGGCCAAATACGGCGCCGCCGGCGACGGCCGCGGATCGGCGCCGGACGGCGCCACCACCCAGGTCGGCAGCGACGGTGCGCGACTCGTCAAGGGGCCGCGGTCGGGGGCGACGACGTATGTGCTCGGTTACGAGCATAATCTGTCGAAACGCACGCAACTGTATGCCTACGCCACCCGCATCGCCAACGAAGCCAGGGCGAACTACCGCTTCGGCACCAACGGCTTGAATTCGGCGGCCGCCGGCCCGGGCGCCAGCCCAACCGGCTGGGTGATGGGCATGAGCCACGATTTCTAGGGTTTCGACACCGCGTGCAGCTGGCGCCGCGGCCGCGGGCGTGGCGGGGGCGGGCGGCGAAAACGAGTTCGCGCCGGCAACGGCGGTGCGCAAGTCGACCTACCTCGGCGGCTTTTACGGGTACACCGCGATCGGCGGCCCGGCAGCCTAGGCGGCGACGACGTCCAGTTGCCGCCCCAGCGCCTTCATGGCCTCTTCGATGCGGTCGATTTTGGTCGCGTGCGCCGGATTGATCAGGCGGTTCACTTCCTGGCGGTTGGTGTCGAGGCGCCGCGCCAGCTCCGACGTCGTCACCGCCTGCGTCAGCATTTCGTTGAGCAGCAGTACCTTGGCGGCGACGCTGATCGGCAGGTCCACCAGGCGCTCGCCCTTGCGCGGCGGCGAGGGCAGCGGCACCGGCCGCTTTTCGTCGAAATAGACGCGGATCGCCTCGCAGAGTATCTCGCGGGCCATGAACATCGCTTCGGCGTGGTCGTCGCCCTGGGTCATGGCCTCGGGAATGTCGCGGAAGGTGACGACGTAGCCGCCGGCGTCGGCGGTGAGGGTGGCAGCGTATTTCATAGACAGGGTTCCTTGTGGCAGGGAAGAACCGGGGCGGCAACGGCCACCGGTTCGCTCATCGGCGTCCAAGCCGCGGTGCAGCGTCGGCGACGCGCCCGCGGCCCGAACCAGGAAAAAGGCGCTTTGCTAGACTACGATTCATGCCATCAGTGTAGCCAGATTTTTGCCAATGTCCGAGTGTTCCTTTGATGAAGCTTGGCTGAAACTGCCACGTCCGCGGGTTTTCCGCGCGACCTTTGACGGCGCTCAATTGGCGCGACGGCGAATGCGTCGAACAGGCCGCCGGGCGGCGCGCGCCACAGCGGCCGGGCTTAGCAGCGGGTTCAGGCCAGCAGCGGCGTCGGGGCGCGCTGGCGTACCAATTGGGCGAACTGCGCGGCCGGTACCGCCGGACTCAGGTAATAGCCCTGCAGTATGTCGCAGCGGTTCTCCTGAAGGAAGCGCAGCTGCGCCGCCGTCTCCACGCCCTCGGCCACGACCTCCAGGCGCAGGCTGTGCGCCAGCGCGATGATGGCGGCGACGATGGCGGCGTCGTCGGCGTCCTGCGGCAGGTCGCGCACGAAGGAGCGGTCGATCTTGATGATGTCGACCGGGAAGCGCTTCAGGTAGGACAGCGAGGAGTAGCCGGTGCCGAAGTCGTCGATCGACAGGCGCACGCCGAGCGCGCGCAGGCGGTGCAGCGCCATCAAGGTGTCCTGCGCGTATTCCATCAGCGTGCTTTCGGTGATTTCCAGCTCCAGCAGGTGCGGCGCCAGGCCGGTGTCGGCCAGCGCCGCCTCGACCGAGGCGGCGAAGTCCTTCTGCAGCAACTGGCGCACCGACAGGTTGACCGCCACGCGCATCGGCGGCAGGCCCTCGGTGATCCATTGCTGCAACTGGGCGCAGGCGGTGCGCAGCACCCAGTCGCCGAGCGGATTGATCAAGCCGGTTTCCTCGGCCAGCGCGATGAACTCGACCGGCGAGACCATGCCGCGGGTCGGGTGCGGCCAGCGCACCAGCGCCTCCATGCCGATCACGCGCCCGTCGGCCAGCCTGGCCTGGGGCTGGTAGTAGACCTGCAACTGGCGGTTTTCGAGCGCGTGGCGCAGGTCGCTCTCCAGGCGCACGTGCTCGGAGATCAATTGCGCCATCGACGCTTCGTAAAACTGGAAGCCGGTGTTGGTCTTCTTGGCGCGGTACATGGCGCTGTCGGCGTGCTTGACCAGCGTGGCGACGTCGCCGCCGTCGCGCGGATACAGGGCGATGCCGATGCTGCTGGTGACGAAGATGTCGTGGCCGTCGATCTGGTACGGCGCCGCCAGCGCGCGCACGATGTGCTGCGCCGTCGCGGCCGCCGCGGCCGGGCCGTCGATCTCGCCCAGCACCACGGTGAACTCGTCGCCGCCCAGGCGCGCCACGGTGTCGCCGGCGCGCACGCAGCGGCGCACGCGCTGCGCCACCGCCACCAGCAGGCGGTCGCCGACGTCGTGGCCGAGGTTGTCGTTGACGTATTTGAAGCGGTCCAGGTCGAGGAACAGCACCGCCAGCTGGGCGTCGGCGGCGCCGGCCTGGGCGATGCCGCCGGCCAGCAGTTCGAAGAACAGCGTGCGGTTGGGCAGCCCGGTCAGCACGTCGTTGTAGGCCAGGTGGCGGATGCGCTTCTCGGCGCGGTTGGCCTCGATGATGCGGCGCACCCGCTGCGACAGCACGGCGTAGTGGATCGGTTTCGGGATGTAGTCGCTGGCGCCGGCGGCGAAGGCGCGCTCGACCGAGGCGTTGTCTTGCAGCGCCGTGATCATCAACACCGGCACCGCGCTGCCGCCCGGCAGCGCCTGCATGCGCGCGCAGGCGCTGAAGCCGTCCATCACCGGCATCACCGCGTCCATCAGGATGACGTCCGGCTGGAAGTGCGCCAGCAGCGCCAGCGCCTGGGCGCCGTCGGCGGCCTCTTCGACGCGGAAGCCGTTGCGCTGCAGCGTGTGGCGCAGCGTGCTGCGGGTGCTGCGGTCGTCGTCGACGATCAGCACCAGCGCCTGCTCCTCGGGCGCGGCGGCGGCGTCGTGCAACTGCGCCGCCATTTCCAGCGCCAGGAAGGTGGCCACCTCGTCGTAGGCGGCGCGCAGCGGCGCCAGCAGCGGGGCGATGTGGCCGCCGCGCCGGCCGATCGCCAGTTGCTCGGCCTGGCCGGCCAGTTGCGCCAGTGTCGCCGCGCCCAGGTTGCCGGAGGCGCCCTTGAGGGCGTGCGCGCTGGCGCGGGCGGACTCGCCGTCGCCGTCGCGCACCGCGCGCTCCAGTTCCAGCAGGTAGCCCGGCGCGTCTTCCAGGAACGGCTCGACCGCCTGCGGCAGGGCGGCGCCGAGGAGCTCGCGCAGCTTGTCGAAGACGGCGCGGTCGACCGGGCCGGCGCCGGCCGGGGCGTCGGCGCCGGCGGCGTCGTCTTCAGCGTGCGCCGGCGCGGCGGCGGCCGCCTGGCCGCGCGGCAGCCATTTGTCGAGTTTTTGGCGCAGTTCGGCCAGCGTGATCGGCTTGGCCAGGTAGTCGTCCATGCCGGCGGCCAGGCATTTCTCGGCGTCGCCGCGCTGGGTGTTGGCCGTCATCGCCAGCAGCGGCGTGCGCCGGCCCAGCGCTTGTTCGGCGGCGCGGATGCGGGCGGTGGCCTCGTAGCCGTCCATTTCCGGCATACTGCAATCCATCAGGATCAGGTCGAAGCGGCCGCGCTGGGCCGCCTCGACCGCCTCGCGCCCGTCGGCGGCGAATTCGCAGACGCAGCCGTTCATCGCCAGCATACCGCCGGCGACCATGCGGTTGGTGCGGTTGTCCTCGGCCACCAGCACGCGAAATTGCGCCGGCGCGGCGTCGGCCGGCGCCGCCGCGGCCAGCGGGTCGGCGGCGGGCGGGCCGGCCAGCAGCTCGGCCAGCGCGCCCAGCAGGCGGCGCTGGCGCAGCGGTTTGTTCAGCGTGGCGTGGCCGTCGGCGGCGGCGGCGCCGTAGCCGCCCAGCACCAGCAGTTGCGGCGCCGGCACGGCGGCGTCGATGCGCCGCGCCAGCGCGGCGCCGTCGCCGTCCGGGCCGGCCTCGACGACGAGCACGTGGTAGGGCTCGCCGGCGCGCGCCGCCGCCAGCAGTTCGGCCAGCGCCGCCTGGGGGCAGTTGCTGGCGAAGCAGGGCACGCCCTGCTGCGCCAGCGTCAGCTGGACGAAGTCGCGGACGATTTCGCTGCGCTCGACCAGCAGCACGCGCAGCCCGGCCAGCGCGGCCAACGGCGCCGGCGCCGGCGCCGCGTCGGCGGCCGGCTGGCAGCGCACCGTGAAGGTGAAGGTGGTGCCGGCGCCGGGCGCGCTGTGCAGGCCGATCTCGCCGCCCAGCAGGCCCACCAGTTGCTTGCAGATCGCCAGGCCCAGGCCGGTGCCGCCGTAGCGCCGGGTGGTCGACGGGTCGGGCTGGACGAACGATTCGAACAGGTGCTGCTGGGCTTGCGGGCTGATGCCGATGCCGCTGTCGCGCACCGCGAAGCGCAAGCCGCAACCGTGGGCGGCGTCGGCGTCAAGCCCGATCAGCACGGCCACTTCGCCGCGCTCGGTGAACTTGACGGCGTTGCCGAGCAGGTTGATGAGGATTTGCCGCAGCCGCAGCGAGTCGCCGCGCACGCGCTCGGGCACGCCCGGTTCGAACAGGTAGCCCAGGCCGAGGTCTTTTTGCTGGGCCTGGCGGGCCACCAGCTCGATGGCTTCCTCGACCAGCGTGCGCAGGTCGAAGTCGGCCTCCTCCAGCGTGACCTTGCCGGCCTCCATTTTGGAAAAATCGAGGATGTTGTTGATCAGCTCGATCAAGGTGCGCGACGAGGTCCAGGCGACGTCGACGCATTCCTGCTGGCGCCGGTTCAAACCCATTTCCTTGAGCAAGTCGAGCATGCCGACGACGCCGTTGAGCGGGGTGCGCACCTCGTGGCTGACGGTGGCGGCGAACTGCGCCTTGACCTGGGCCATGCTGACGGCGGCGTCGCGCGAGTCCTTCAACTCGGCCTCGCGCTGTTCCAGCACGCTCATCATCTGGTTGAAGGCGGACGCCATTTCGATCAGGTCGCGCGGCCCCTCCGGCGCGGCGCGCATGCCGGACTGGCCGGACTGGGCGCGGCGCATCAGCGCCGAGAGCGCGTTGAGCGGGCCGATCAGGTGGCGCGTCAGCAGGCGCAGCAACACCAGCAGGATCACCGCGAAAGACAGCGTGATGGCCAGGTTGCCCAGCAACAGCGACCAGGTCAGGCGCTTCAGCGTGCCCTTGCCGACCTGCACGTGGACGTAACCGATCAATTGGGCGTCGCGCTCCTGCAACTCGAACGGCGAGGCCTCGGCTTGGCCGCCGTAGACCGGGGCGCCGAACAGCCAGGCGTCGGCGGTTTCGCCGACCAGGCGGGCGCGCCCGGGCGCGGCGCGCGCCGCGGCGGAAAACAGCGCGCCCGGCTTGGCCTGCGCCAGCACCACGCGCTGGCGCGTGTCGCTGATTTGCAAGCCCTCGACGTCGGGGAAGGCGAGGGTGGCGGCGACCACCTCGCGGGCGTTCTCGGCCGAATGGAACAGCAGCGCCAGCGTGCTCTGGCGCGCCAGATTCTCGGCCACGCGCTGGCCCTGCTCGACGAAATAGTCGCGCATGCGCGCGCTCGCCTCCCACGAGTTCATCAGCGAGGAAAACAGCGCCAGGCAAATGATGGCGGCCGAGACGATGACGGTCAGCTGGCGCCGGAAGCCGGTACGGCGTAAATATTGTTGCAACATAGGTGCCGGGCTCGGAAATCGATGCTTACATCGGAGGTTGAACGGCAGCGGCATCGGGCGTCAGGGTTGGGGGAAGACGACGTCGAAGTTGCGCTGTTGCTGCTGGCCCAGGTTCAGGCCGATATGGTTGGCGGTGCGCAGGTTGATCGCCGAGTGCAGCTCGCGCAGCGGCACCACGCTGCGGCGGCGGCCGTCGCCGGCGATCACCCCCAGCGCTGAGCTGGCCAGCGTGCGGCCCAGTTCCACGTTGTTGGGCATCATCGCGAACAGCGCGCCTTTTTTCACGTGCAGCACGTTGCTGGAAAAAATCGGCACGCCGCTGTTCCACGATTCGCGCAACACCAGCGGCAAAATCGTGGTTTCCTCGACGGTGGTGGTGTCGTGCGGCAGCCAGACGGCGTCGCGGCGGTTGTCGGCGGCGCCGATCAGGCCGGTGTACAGGCGCGCCGCCTCGGCCAGGTCGCCGGCGACGTGGGCCGACAGCTCCAGGCCCTGGGCGCGGGCGGCCTCGCGCCCCAGCTTGATCAGCCAGTCGCTCTTTTTCGGGTTGTAGACCACCACCACGCGGCGCAGCTCCGGCAGCAGCGCGCGCAGGCGCGCGAACAGCAGCGCCGGGTCGGGCGTGAGGCTGATGCCGGCGACGTTGTCGCTGTCCGACAGCAGCAGCACGCCGCCGACCAGCACCGTGATCTCGCGGTCCAGCGTGGCGGCCGCGTTCAAGCCCTGCCGCCCCAGCGCGATGACGACGCGGGTGCCGTTGTGCTTGAGGGTGGCGTTCAGCTCGGCGGCGTCGACCTTCGGCTCCAGCGCGTAGCTGCGCACGCGCAGCTTGGTGCGTTCCTCGATGCCCTGGATCATGCCGACGAAGGCGCTGCGGAAGGGCTCGTCGACGTTCGGGTACAGCACCGCGATGCTGCCGCCCTTGCCGATCGAAGCCTGCAGCTCGGGCCGGCGCAACTGGTCCTCGAGCTGGGCCAGCGTGACCGGCTTGAAGGCGGCCGGGCCGAACGCCGGCGCCTGGGCCGGGTCGAACACGCCGGGCAGGGCGGGCAGCGGGGCGAACGCCGGCAGCCCGGCGCCCTGGCCGGCGCCGCCCGGAAGCTCGATTTGCAGGCTGCGCGCCGCGGCGCCGCCGGGCAGGCCGGTGGAACCGGCGCACCAGCCCGGCGCCAGCAGCAGCAGCGGTAAATACAGCAGGGCGCGCGCAACGGCGGCGGCGAAGGTCGGATTCTTGTTCATTAGCGGTCTGGTGGGGTCCCTGGGACGCAAGTGCGGAGAGCGGTGGACGGGGCCATCGAGTACCGGTAGTAGTATAAGCTTGCTCTTGGCAAATTGAAAAGAACTTTGGCGTGCCGGAAAGCAATTATTGCCGCGCCCGCCAGGGGCTGTGGTTTCCGCCTCACGGTTCCTGGAAGACGAAGTCGAAGCCGCGCTGCTGGCCGGCGCCGATGCTCAGTCCCAAATGGCCGGCGGTGCGCAGGTTGATGGCGCCGCGCACCTCGCGCAGCGGCAGCACGCCGCGCCTGGGCGGCTCGGCGCCGAGCATGGCGATGGCCAGCCGGGCCAGTCCGCGGCCCAGTTCGGCGTGGTTCGGGTACAGCGCGAACAGCGCGCCCTTCTTGACGTGCAGGAAGCTGCTGGAGAAAATCGCCACGTTGCGGCTCCACGACTGCTTCAGCACGATCGGCAAGATGGTGGCCTCGTCGACGGTGGTCGGGTCCTGCGGCAGCCAGAGCGCGTCGCGGCGGCCGTCGGCGCCCGCCAGCGCGCTGTCGTACAGGCGCGCCGCGCCGGCCAGGTCGCGCGCCTCCAGCGCGGCCAGCTCCAAGCCTTGGGCGCGGGCGGCCTCGCGCGCCAGCTTGAGCAGCGCCTCGTTGTGCTGCGGGTTGTAGACCACGATGACGCGGCGCACCTCGGGCAGCAGCGCGCGCAGCTGGGTGAACAGCAGCGCCGGGTCGGGCGTCAGGCTGATACCGGTCAGGCGTTCCGGTTCGGGCACCGAGCTGACGCCGCCGACCACCACGCCGATGCCGGCGTCGAGCGCGCCGGCCGCCTTCACGCCCTGGCGCCCGAGCGCAATGACGACGCGGCTGCCGTGGCGCTTCAGCGCCGCCTGCAATTCGGCGGCGTCGGCGTTGGCGCCGACCGGATAGCTGCGCACGGCGACGCGGGCGTGCTCCTCGATGCCCTCGATGATTTCGGTGAAGACCTTGCGGTAGGGTTCGCCGATGTCCGGGAACAGCACGGCGATTGGCTCGCTGGCGGCGGGCGCCGGCCGGGCCGGCTCGGCCAACTGCGCCAGCACGGTCGGCGCGGCGCGCCGCAGCGTGGCGGCGGTGGCGTCAGCGGGCGCGCCGGGCCACTCGGGCGCCGCCGCCGGGCTGGCGCGCGCCGCGCCGGCCCACAAGCAGCCGCACAGACAGACCCGCAGCAGCGCCCGCCAGGGCGCCGGCGGCGGCGCCCGTCGGGGCGGCGCGGCGCGCGGCGCGCGCGCCCCTGTCAGGCGCGCAATCAATGCCCGCCTGGTCCGCACGGCCGCTTGGCCGCCCGGATAGCGCGCCGTGCGCAGGTTCGAATATGACTCATGATAGTTTCACGCTGCAATCAATAAGGCGCCCGCCGCGCCGTGGCCGGGCCGTTGCCGATCAAACGACGTAGCTTGTTCGAGTTTCCTGGTAGTTGTATTTACAACAGGAACGAGTATAGCCGCGGGCGCGGGAATTATGCACAAAAATGCGATTTTTTTAGCGCCGCCGGCAGCGGGCCGGCGGCCGCGATGGTGTAGCATTCGGGCGGCGCGACAACGGGCGGCGCCGCCGCGTGGCGCGCGCCGCCCGCCCGCCGCCCGCATTACTAAGGATAATTATGGATATTACAATCAACGAAACGCTGCGCTCGTTCATCGACCCGCTCACCGACAGCGAGTACACGGCGCTGGAACGCAGCCTGCTGGCCGAGGGCTGCCGCGACGCGCTGGTACTGTGGAACGACGTGCTGATCGACGGCCACAACCGCTACGCGATTTGCCGCAAGCACAACATTACCTACAAGACGGTGCAAAACATCGGCTTCGCGTCGCTCGACGACGTCATGCTGTGGATGATCGACAACCACCTGGCGCGCCGCAGCGTGTCCGACTTCCAGCGCGGCGTGCTGGCGCTGCGCAAGAAGGACATCGTGGCGGCGAAGACCGTGGCGCCGGCGCCGGCGGCCGACGACGGCGCCGGCCCGCCGTGGGACGATACGCCGCCTTTGAGCACGCGCGAAGACATCGCCAGGGCGGCGCGCCTGAGCAGCAACCAGATCGGCCAGATTGAAAAGATCCAGAAGGCGGCGACGCCGGAACTGGTCGAGGCGGTGCGTTCGGGCACCATCTCGATCAACGCGGCGGCCACGGTGGCGTCGTTGCCGCAGGCCGAGCAGGTCGCCGCGGTGGCCGGCGGCAGGAAGCAGTTGCAACAGGCGGCCAAGGAAATCCGCGAACAGCGGGCCGCGGCGCGCCCGCCGAAGGCGCCCAAGGAAGGCGTTGAGCCGGGGCAGGGCGACGCGGACGAGCGCGCCGCGCCGACCGAGTTGGAGCGGCTGCGCGCCGAAGTGGCGCAGCTTCAAGAGCGCGTGGCCGAGCTGAGGACGCAAAACGCCGCCCTCAACGAACGCATCGCGGTGCTGGTCGACGCCTCCTGAGCCAAGGCGCGGGCGCCGCGCCGGGGGCGGCCCCCCATGCCGTTCAGTGGCGCGCGCGACCCCGCCGAAGTGGCGACGATGGCCATCGGCTGTCGGCATGCCGCCGCCACGGGCGACAGGCGCACAGACACGTCGGCGTTGCATTGCGCGGCGGCGCTACTGCGGCGTCACCGCCGGGAAGGTGAAAAACAATTGCACGCCCTGGCCGCTGTCGCTTTCCAGCCGCAGCCGGCCCTTGAAGATTGCCTGCACCAGGTTGTGCACGATCGACAGCCCCAGCCCGGAGCCGCCCTGGCCCAGCTTGGTGGTGTAGAACGGTTCGAACACCTTGTGCTGCAGCGCGCGGGCGATGCCTTGGCCGTCGTCGCGGTAGTGCAGCTCGATCACGCCGTCCTGCACGCTGGCGGCCAGTTCGATGCGCCCGCCGCTCTTGCCCTCGAAGCCGTGGGTGATCGAATTCATGATGATGTTGTTGACGATTTGCTCCAGGTGGCCGGGGAAGCTGTCCATCTCGATGCCGTCGGGGATGCGCAGCTCGACCGTCGCCTTGGCCCGGCGCGTCACCGCGCCCAGCGCGTTCAGGCTGTCCTGCACCGTGGTGCGCAGGTCGAAGCGGCGCCGGCGCTGGCTGGTCTGGTCCACCGAGACGCGCTTGAAGCTGTCGATCAGGTCGCTGGCGCGGTTGCCGTTGCGCACGATGATGTCGCTGGCGTCGCGGCACTCGGCCAGCAGTTGCGCCATGCCGGAGCGGGTCAGCTTGCCGGCGTCGACCGCGTAGCCGATATCGCGCAACTGGTCGCCCAGCGCCGAGGCGGCCAGTACCATGTTGCCGATCGGCGTGTTCAATTCGTGCGACACGCCCGCCACCAGCGCGCCCAGCGAGGCCAGCTTCTCCGATTCGATGATTTGCGCCATCGCCTGGCGCAGTTCGCGGGTGCGCTCGTCGACCCGGCTCTCGAGCTGTTCGTTGAGTTCGCGCAGCGCGTCCTCGGCGCGCTTGCGATCCGACAGGTCGACGTGGGTGCAGATCATGCGCAGCGGCGCGCCGTTGGGGTCGCGGCTGACGATCATGCCGTTGTCGAGCACCCATTTCCAGCTGCCGTCCTTGCACAGCGCGCGGTGCTCGTTCTTGTAGCGCCGCGTGGTGCCGTTCAAATGCTCGCGCAGCGCCTCCCGCACCCGCGCCAGGTCGTCCGGGTGGATCAGCCGTTCGCGCCCGGCCATGCTGGCCTCGATTTCGCCGGCGGCGAAGCCGTGCATGGCCATCCAGCACTCCGAAAACAGCACCTGGCCGCTGTCGACGTCCCAGTCCCAGACGCCGTAGCCGGCGCCCTCGAGCGCGAAACTCCACCGCTCCTCGCTCTGGCGCAGCGCGTCGGCGGCGCGGCGGTGCTCGCGCCGCTGCGCCGCCTCGTTGATTTCGCGCTTGACCGCCGGCGCCAGGCGGGCCAGGTCGGCCTTCATCACGTAGTCGTGCGCGCCGGATTTCATCAGCGCCACCGCGGTTTCCTCGCCGATGTTGCCCGAGACGACGATGAACGGCAGGTCCAGGCCCAGCCCGCGCATGCGCGCCAGCGCCGCGCTGGCGCTAAAGCCGGGCAGGTTGAAGTCCGACAGCACCACGTCCCAGCTGCGCCGGCGCAGCGCCGCCAGCAGTTGCGGCTCGCTTTCGACGCGCTCGCACTCCGGCTCGAAATCGGCGCGGCGCAGGCAGCGCAGGATCAATTCGGCGTCGCTGACGCAGTCTTCGACCAGCAGCACGGCAAGGGGTGTCGTCATCGTTTCAAGCTCCGTTCGGGCTTTCGTTGATTGCCAGCCAGTATAGGCCGAGCTGGCCCATCACGTCGGCGAACTGGTGGAAGTCGACCGCGGCGCCCGCCGTGCACGCCCTCGCAGAACAGGTAGTCCAGCCCCTCCTGGCCGTCGCCGGCCACCGGCGGGTTGGTGACGTCGCTGTTCTTGAGGGCGCGCTCGGCCGGGCCGACGTCGCCGGCGTTGTCCTCGATCAGCAGGATCGCTTTGGCGCTCATGGCGACTCTTTCAGGGTGAAGTAAAAAGTGGCGCCGCCGCCGACGGCGGCCACGCCCCAGACCGTGCCGCCGTGGCGCTGGACGATGCGCTGCACCGTCGCCAGGCCGATGCCGGTGCCGGGGAACTCGCTGGCCTGGTGCAGGCGCTGGAACACGCCGAAGAGTTTTTGCGCGTATAGCATGTCGAAGCCGGCGCCGTTGTCGCGCACGAAAAACGCCGGCGCCGCGCCCGCCGCGCCCGGCGCCACCACGCTGGCGCGGCCGACGCTGATGTGCGCCAGCTGGCGCCCGGCGCTGAACTTGACGGCGTTCTCCAGCAGGTTGCCCAGTACCACCTCGAGCAGGCGCCAGTCGCCGCAGGCGCCCAGCGCGTCCTCGATGTCGAAGGTGAAGGCGCGCCCGGGCTCGCGCTCGGCGATGCGCTCGACCAGCTGCCGCGCCATCGCCGTCAGGTCGACCTGGTGCAGCGTCATCGCGGCGCGGCCCAAGCGCGAGAATTGCAGCATGTCGTCGATCAGCTGGCCCATGCGCTGCGACTCGCCGCGCACCCGCTCCAGGTACTGGCGGCCGGTGGCGTCGAGGTGTTCGCCGTAGTCCTCCAGCAGCGCCAGGCTCCAGCCGTCGATGCCGCGCAGCGGGCTGCGCAGGTCGTGCGAGACCGAGTACGAGAACGCCTCGAGCTCCTTGTTGGCCAGCTCCAGCTGGGCGGTGCGCTCGCGCACCTGCGCCTCCATGGCGGCGTTGGCCGCGCGCAGCGCCGCGCGCGCGTGCTCGGTTTGCACCAGCAGCGCCTGCACCGCGTCCTCGGCGCAGCGGCGCGCGCTGACGTCGGTGTGGGTGCCGATCATGCGGGTGGCGTGGCCGGCGCCGTCCTTTTCCACCACCATGCCGCGCGCCATCACCCACTTCCAGCTGCCGTCCTTGCACAGCATGCGCTGCTCGATGCTGTAGGTGTCGGCCAGGCCGGTGAAATTGGCGTCGAGCAGCACGCGCGCCCGCTTCAGGTCGTCCGGGTGCGCCAGCCTGGTGTAGGTGTCGATATGGTTGGCCAAGTCGCCGTCCTGGTAGCCCAGCATGTCCTTCCAGCGCAGCGAATACATCACGTCGCCGGTGCTCAGGCGCCAGTCCCAGACGCCGTCGCCGGCGCCCTCGAGCGCGAACTTCCAGCGGAATTCGCTCTCCTGCAGCCCCTGCACGGTCAGGTCGAGGCGTTCGCGCATGGCGTTCAACGCCGCCACCATCTGGTCCAGTTCGTCGTCGGCGCCGCCGCGCCGGGCCAGCGCCAGCGGCGCCGGCACCAGAGCCGTCGGCACCGCGAACAGACGGTCGGAATAGGCGGCGATGCGCTTCAGGTGGCGCCCGACCAGGTATTGGAACAGCAGCAGGATGAACAGCGACACCAGGAAGGTCTTGACCGTTTGCGCCACCAGGATGAGCACGACCTTGTCCTGCAGGCGCCGGTAGACGCCGTCCAGGTTGGCCACCGCGCGCACCGTGCCGATGCGCACCTGGCGCCCGCCGTGGCTGAACCGCAGCGTGAATTCATGGCTGATGACGCCGTCCCGCCTGGGCCGGCCGGCCGTCGCCACCAGCTGCTCTCGCTCCGCGTAGACCTCGAGGTATTGCATGTCGGGCAGGCGCATCGCGCCCTGCAACTGCGATCGCACGTCCTTGCTGTTGGTGTTCTCCAGGCTCGACGCCAGGCTGTCGGCATAGTTGGACTCGATCTGCTCGAGTCGGCGGCGGATGTCGCCGACGTCGTGGCGGTAGTCGATGCCCAGTTGCAGGGCGGTGGACAGCAGCGTCACCACCGAGCTGAACAGCAGGATCAGGACGGCGAAGCGGCGCCCCATGGCGCTGTTGCCCAGTTCGCAAAACCACGGTGGCAGGGGCGAGCGCACGCCGGCCCTATCGCGCGTCGCGCTGCATGATGGCCTCGACGATGGCCCGGTGCGTACCGTCGCGCTTCACCTTGCGCAGCGCCGCGTGGCGCTTGTGCAGGTAGACCAAGCAGTCGCCCTCGGCCGGCGCCCGGTCTCCAGCGTGAGCAGCGGGCGGCCGCCGACGACGCCGCTGTTGGTTGAGCAGGCGGTCGCGGGCGGGCAGCGCCAGCAACGCGCCGGCCGACAGAAATAGTATCGTTTTCATTATCCGCCCCCTGACCCGCAATGAAACTTGCGTTGCATCACTTTCCACCGAATTGGTGAAAGTGTCAACAACGGCAAGCGGGCCTGTGCGGAAGATGATTTTCCGACTAGATTGACGTTTTAAGACGCGCGCGCCGGCAGCGCTGGAAAAACCTTCGCATCGCTTTCACGATGTCGAAGGGGAAATCGAGCTTTGATCCGTTGCTTGTGACAGTAAAGCCTTGACTCGGACCATAGAATCTAATCCGACCTACGGAAAGTTAACGCGGCGGCATGAGGGCCACACCCCGGGGGGGCGACCGCGGGTCCTCCTGGTGTGACTATCTCAACGCCAAGCGCCTCAAATCGCCTCGAGCGCGGTTTGCAGGTCGTAGCGCAAATCCTCCAGCGCCTCGATGCCGACCGACAAACGCACCAGCGCGTCGCCGATGCCCAGCGCGGCGCGCTGCGGCGCCGGGATGCTGGCGTGCGTCATCAGGGCCGGATGCTCGATCAGGCTTTCCACGCCGCCCAAGCTTTCGGCCAGCGCGAACACCTGGCAGCGTTCGAGGAAGCGGCGGGCGCCGGCCAGGTCGGTCGCCAGCTCGACCGAGATAATGCCGCCGAAGCCGTCCATCTGCCGCTTGGCCAGTGCGTGCTGCGGGTGCGAGGCCAGGCCCGGGTAGTGCACCCGCTTGACCTGCGGTTGCGCCTCCAGCCATTGCGCCAGTGCGAGCGCGCTGGCGCAATGGCGCTCCATGCGGATCGCCAGCGTTTTCACGCCGCGCAGCGCCAGGAAGCTGTCGAACGGGCCGGCGATCGCCCCCACCGAATTTTGCAGGAAGCCCAGCTGCTCGCGCCATTCGGCCTGGCGCTGCTCGGCGCCGACGATGGCGATGCCGCCGATGATGTCGGAATGGCCGTTCAGGTATTTCGTCGTCGAGTGGACCACGATGTCGAAGCCCGACTCCAGCGGCCGCTGCACGATCGGGCTGGCGAAGGTGTTGTCGGCCACGGCGATGATGCCGCGCTCGCGGCAGATGGCGGCGATGGCGCGCAGGTCGGCCAGCTTGAGCATCGGGTTGGTCGGCGTTTCGACCCAGACCATGCGGGTGTTCGGGCGGATCGCAGCCAGCAGCAGCTCCGGCTTGGTCAAGTCGACGTAGCTGAAGTCGAGGCCGGCGCTGCGCCGGCGCACCCGCTCGAACAGGCGGTAGGTGCCGCCGTACATGTCGTCGCCGGCGATGATGTGGGCACCGGCGTCGGCCAGCTCCAGCACCGTCGCAATGGCCGCCAGCCCGGAGGCGAAGGCGAACGCCTGGGCGCCGCCTTCGAGGTCGGCGACGCAGCGTTCCAGCGCCCAACGGGTCGGGTTGTGCGAGCGGCCATAGTCGAGGCCCTTGTGCACGCCCGGGCTTTCTTGCACGTAGGTCGAGGTGGCGTAAATCGGCGGCATGATGGCGCCGGTGCTCGGGTCGGGCGACTGGCCGGCGTGGATGACGCGGGTCGCCAGCCGGGACTGGCGCGCGCTTGGGGTGGGTGTATGGCTCAAGATAGTGTCCTGCGTAAGTGGTTGAGAAGGTCGAAACGGGTGATCAGGCCGTAGAAGCGCTGCTCGTCGGCGACCACGGCGGTCAAACCGCGGTCCAGCGTGGCGCGCAGGGCGTCGATGCCGGCGTCCGGGCGCAGCGTTTCCAGCTGGGTGGTCATGCTGGCGCCCACCAGGGCGGCGAAATGGCCGGGCCGCCGCGCCACCTGTAGCAGCAGGTCGGACTCGTCGATGATGCCGGCCAGGCGGCCGGCGTCGAGCACCGGCAACTGCGCCAGGTCGGCGCTGCGCATGCGGTTGAAGGCCGTCAGCAGGGTGTCGGACGGCGCCACGGCGACCACCTCGCCCTCGTCGTAGCGGCGGCCGATCAGGTCGCGCAGGTCGCCCAGCGGGGCGCGCCGCAACAAGCCCTGGTCGCGCATCCAGCCGTCGTTGTAGAGCTTCGACAGGTAGCGCGTGCCGGTGTCGCAAACGAAGGTGACGACGCGCTTCGGCGTGGTTTGCTCGCGGCAGTACTTCAGCGCCGCCGCCAGCAGCGTGCCGGTCGACGAGCCGCCCAGGATGCCCTCGGCGCGCAGCAGCGCGCGGGCCTGGTCGAAGCTTTCCTGGTCGCTGATGGTGTAGGCCTTGCGCACCCGGCTCAGGTCGGCGATGGCGGGGATGAAGTCCTCGCCGATGCCTTCCACCGCCCAGGCGCCGCTGGTGTCGGCGACGCGGCCGGTGTCGACGTATTCGGCGAGGATAGAGCCGGCCGGGTCGGCCAGCACGAATTCCAGGTCCGGCTGCACCGTCTTGAAGTAATTGCTCAAGCCGGTCAGCGTGCCGGACGAGCCGACCCCGACGACGATGGCGTCGAGTTCATGCTGGGTCTGCTGCCAGATTTCCGGCGCGGTCGTGGTTTCGTGGGCGCGCGGATTGGCCGGATTGTTGAACTGGTCGGCGAAGAAGGCGCCGGGCAGCTCGGCCGCCAGGCGCGCCGCGTAGTCCTGGTAATACTCGGGATGGCCCTTGGCGACGTCGGAGCGGGTGCTGCGCACCTCGGCGCCGAGCGCCTTCAAGTGCAGCACCTTCTCGGTCGACATCTTGTCGGGCACCACCAGCAGCACGCGGTAGCCCTTCAGCAGGCCGACCAGCGCCAGGCCGAGGCCGGTGTTGCCGGCGGTCGCCTCGACGATCACGCCGCCGGGGCGCAGACTGCCGTCGGCCTCGGCCGCCTCGATGATGGACAGGCCGACGCGGTCCTTGATGGAGCCGCCCGGGTTGTGCGACTCCAGCTTCAGGAACAATTGGCACAGGCCGGTGTCGAGCCTGGTGACTTCGACCAGCGGCGTGTTGCCGATCAGACCGAATAGCGCGGGGGCGGGGGTAGGGTGGGCATGCATACGAACTCCTGGGCTGTGGAACGGCGCGGCCGGCTCGTGCCCGGCGGCGGCTTCCTTTGAAAAGGCGGATCTTAGGCCCGGCGGCGCGCGGCGGGAACGAATGTTTACGCTTATACATATGCGCTTTTCGCCGAGGGGGGGCAGGCCGTCGGCGCCAAGGCGAGAAGGTCTGACCCCAGAACTGGCATTTGGTTTTAAAGCGCCGCGGCGGCGCCGCCGCGATTTATAATCGCCCTCTCGGAAAGACAAGCAAGAGGTCGGCAACATGGCGAAACTTTATTTCAGATATTCGGCGATGAACGCCGGCAAATCGACGGCGCTGCTGCAAGTGGCGCACAATTACGAAGAGCAGGGCCAGGCGGTGCGCCTGTACACGGCGGCGATCGACAGCCGCTACGGCGTCGGCCGGGTCACCTCGCGCCTGGGTCCGCAGCGCGAGGTCGACGTGTTCGACGCCGACACCGACTTCCTGGCCGACCTCCCGAAGGTCGCCTGCGTGCTGGTCGACGAGGCGCAATTCCTCGCTACGCGCCAAGCGCAGCAACTGCACCAGCTGGCGCAGGTCAAGGGCGTGCCGGTGATCTGCTACGGCTTGCGCAGCGACTTCATGGGCGAGCCGTTTCCCGGCTCGGCCTATCTGCTGGCGTTGGCCGACGACATCGAGGAGCTGAAGAACATCTGCACCTGCGGCAAGAAGGCGACGATGAACATCCGCGTCGACGAACACGGCAAGCGCATCAAGGTTGGCGAACAGATCAGCATCGGCGGCAACGAGCGCTACCGCCAGGCTTGCGGCCGCTGCTTCTACGCCGGCTGAACGCGGCGCCACGCCGGCCGGTTAAAACGCGCGCCTTAACGAGGGCTTAAGCTTGTTCGCGCAAACTTGGTCCGCAAGGCAGACTTTTGCCCTGCCGTATACTGTAGAATTGTGCTCGGATCGCGGGCGCAGCCCCAGTTTCAACGGCGGCCGCGGCAACGCCGCGGCGCCGGTAAATCGTATATCACTTTTCGGAGAAGCCGATGAAGAAGCAAATGATGCTGGTCGTCCTGGCGGTGGCAATGTCAGCGCAGGCCGGCGCGGCCCAGTCGGAAAAGATCGCGGCGCCCACCATGAAGCCGCAGGCGCAGCAAACCCAGGCCGCCCTGTGGGCCTCGCGGGTGATGTCGCGCTACCATTACAAGGCCACCCCGCTCGACGACGCCATGTCGGAGAAGATCTTCGACCGTTACTTCAAGTCGCTCGACGCCGAAAAACTGTTTTTCGTGCAGGCCGACCTCGACCAGTTCGCCGGCGTGCGCTCCAAGCTCGACGACGCCATCACCGGTGAAAACCTGGCGGTGCCGTTCGCCATCTACAATCTGTACCAGCAGCGCTTCGACGAGCGCATCGGCTTCGCCCGCGAGCTGCTGAAAAGCAAATTCGATTTCACCGTCGACGAAAGCTACCAGTACGACCGCGAAAAAGCCGCCTGGCCGAAGGGCGACGACGAGGCCCGCGAACTGTGGCGCAAGCGCGTCAAGAACGACTGGCTGCGCCTGAAGCTGGCCGGCAAGGACGACAAGGCGATCCGCGAGACGCTCGACAAGCGCTACGAGAGCTACACCAGCCGCTCGCGCAAGCTCAACAATGAAGACGTGTTCCAGATCTTCATGAACGCCTACGCGATGTCGATCGAGCCGCACACCAACTACCTCGGCCCGAGGGCGTCGGACAATTTCGACATCGCCATGCGCCTGTCGCTCGAGGGTATCGGCGCGGTGCTGCAAACGCGCGACGAATACACGGTGGTGCGCGAAATCGTGCCCGGCAGTCCGGCCGGCCTGTCGGGCAAGCTGAAGGTTGGCGATCGCATCGTCGGCGTCGGCCAGGGGGAAAGCGGGCCGTTCACCGAGGTGCTGGGCTGGCGCATCGACGACGTCGTCACGCAGATCCGCGGCGCCAAGGACTCGGTGGTGCGCCTCGACGTGCTGCCGGCCGACGCCGGTCCCGACGCCAAGCACGCCACCGTCGCGCTGGTGCGCAAGAAAATCAGCATGGAGGAGCAGGCCGCCAAGAAGACCGTGATCGAGGTCAAGGACAACGGCGTCAAGCGCCGCGTCGGCGTGATCTCCCTGCCGACCTTCTACCAGGACTTCGAGGCGCGCCGCAAGGGCGACAAGGATTACAAGAGCGCCACCCGCGACGTTGCGCGCCTGCTCGGCGAGTTGAAGAAGGACAAGGTCGACAACGTGCTGATCGACTTGCGCAACAACGGCGGCGGTTCGCTCAACGAGGCGGTCGAGCTGACCGGCCTGTTCATCGACAAGGGGCCGGTGGTGCAGCAGCGTAACGCCGAGGGCAAGGTCGACATTGAGAGCGACACCAACGCCGGCCTGGCCTGGGACGGCCCGGTGGGCGTGCTGATCAACCGCGGCTCGGCGTCGGCGTCGGAAATCTTCGCCGCCGCGCTGCAGGATTACGGCCGCGGCGTGATCATCGGCGAGGCCAGCTTCGGCAAAGGCACGGTGCAAACGCTGATCAACCTGGACCGCTTCGGCGGCAACGAGAAGGCCCGCTTCGGCGAGCTGAAGATGACGATCGCGCAGTTCTTCCGCATCAACGGCGGCACCACGCAGTTGCGCGGCGTCACGCCCGACATCAAGCTGCCGGCCATGTCCGACAGCGAGAACTTCGGCGAGTCGAGCTACGACAACGCGTTGCCGTGGACCTCGATCAAGCCGGCGCTGTTCGTGCCGGCCGGCGACTTGAAGGATATCGTGCCCTTGCTCGAACGTAAGCACGAGGCGCGCGTGTCGAAGGACAAGGACTTCCAGTATTTGCAGGAAGACCTCGCCCTGGTCGCCAAATTGCGCAAGGAAAACCTGATCTCGCTCAACGAAACGGTGCGCCGCAAGGAGCGCGACAGCCAGGAGGCGCGTTCGAAAACCCGTGAACGGCGCCTGTTGGCCGCCGCCGCGAGCGACGACCTGACGGTGCTGCCGGACCCGAAAGACGCGCTCAACAAGGCCTTGAACATCAAGACCTCGGCCAAAACCGCGCGCCAGATCGCCGCCATGAAGGGCGCGATGCATACCGACGACGGCCTGCAGGGCGACGAACGGGCGCTGACGGCCGAGCTGGACGCCGAAAAGGCGGCCAAAAGCGCCAAGGACGTGCTGCTCAACGAAGCGGTGCGCATCCTCGCCGACGAAGTGGGCTTGATCAAGACGGATACCCGGCTGGCCTCGCGGGTGCTGCCTTACGTGCCGGAACCGGCCGCCTCCAAGTAACGCCAGCGACTTGCCATCGGCCAAGGGCCCCGTGCATCGTACGGGGCTTTTTTTCGCCGTCGGCGCCGCCGCCGGTTGCGGTTAACACTGTTTTCCAGCGACGTATTCTTCCTTGCGCCGAACGCCCCGCGACGCGCTCAATCGGGGATTGTTTTTTTCGCCAGCTTCCATTACGATAAGTCAGGCGCACTCATTGCGCCACGTCGCTCGGACGGTTCCGGGCGCTTACGTAGAGCTTTTTCATGACACAATCCCCAACTCCGCGCAGCTTTTCGCGCATCAATCGCCTTCCCCCTTACGTTTTCAATATCACCGCCGAGCTGAAGATGGCGGCGCGCCGCCGTGGCGAGGATATTATCGATATGTCGATGGGCAATCCCGACGGCGCCACGCCGTCCCACATCGTCGACAAACTGGTTGAAACGGCCAAGCGCCCCGACACCCACGGTTATTCGGCGTCGAAGGGCATTCCGCGGCTGCGCCGGGCCATCTCGCATTGGTACAAGAAGCGCTACGACGTCGACATCGACCCCGACGCCGAGGCGATCGTCACCATCGGCTCGAAAGAGGGCCTGGCGCATTTGATGTTGGCCACGCTGGACCGCGGCGACACGGTGCTGGTGCCGAACCCGAGCTACCCTATCCATATCTGGGGCGCGGTCATCGCCGGCGCCGACATCCGTTCGGTGCGCATGAGTCCGGGCGTGGATTTCTTCGCCGAGTTGGAACGGGCGATCCGCGAAAGCTATCCGAAGCCGAAGATGATGGTGCTGGGTTTCCCGTCGAATCCGACCGCGCAGTGCGTCGAGCTGGAGTTTTTCGAGCGCGTCGTCGCGCTGGCCAAGCAGCACGACATCCTGGTGGTGCACGACCTGGCCTACGCCGACATCACCTTCGACGGCTGGAAGGCGCCGTCGATCATGCAGGTGCCGGGCGCGCGCGACGTCGCCGTCGAGTTTTTCACGCTGTCGAAAAGCTATAACATGGCCGGCTGGCGCATCGGCTTCATGGTCGGCAACAGCGAACTGGTGGCGGCGTTGGCGCGCATCAAGAGTTACCACGACTACGGCAGCTTTACGCCTGTGCAGGTGGCCGCGATCGCCGCGCTGGAGGGCGACCAAAGCGGCGTCAGCGACATCTGCGCGCAGTACCAGAGCCGCCGCGACGTGCTGGTGAAGGGCTTGATCGAGGCCGGCTGGCCGGTTGAGAAGCCGAAGGCGTCGATGTATATCTGGGCGCTGATCCCCGAGGCTTACCGCCACCTTGGCTCGCTGGAGTTCGCCAAGCGCCTGCTGGCCGAGGCCAAGGTCTGCGTCTCGCCCGGTATCGGCTTCGGCGAATACGGCGACGACTACGTGCGTTTCGCGCTGATCGAGAACGAGGCGCGCATCCGCCAGGGCTTGCGCGGCATCAAGGCGATGCTGCGCGACGGCATGGCGGCGGCGCCGCGCTGATCCGTCGGGCGGTTTGGCAGGAATAATCTTATTACTGTCATTTGCGCCAACTCGCGGTCGCCCTAGAATACCTGGGTGCCTCGATACAGCCGATCGGGGCTTTCCCACCATTTTCAAGGAGCCATCACCATGCTGGAACTCAGACCAAGCTGCGAGCACTGCGACATCGATCTACCTCCAGCCTCGGCGGAGGCGCGCATTTGCACTTATGAGTGCACGTTTTGCGTCTCCTGCGTCGACACCGTCTTGCACAACGTCTGCCCGAACTGCGGCGGTGGTTTCATTGCGCGCCCGGTCCGGCCGGCGCACAACTGGAAGGGCAACAACTATCTCGGCGCGGACCCGGCCGCCACCGTGCGCAAGCACCGGCCGGTTGACGCCGCCGTGCATGGCGAACTGCTGGCCAAGCTGCGCGAAGTGCCGCCCGCCCAACGTTGACGCGCGGCCGCGCCAAGATATTCATCAGGCTTATCGGTGACATCATGCATATAAATTGGATTTATATGTCACGGCGCAGCATACTGCATCTGTCTCCTCTATTCTCCTCCAAGAAAATAGATTCAGCCCGCTCTCCGTAGCGGGCTTTTTTTATGCGCGCGGCATGGGCGCACTCTTGCGGGTGAAAATCTCGCCGCGAGCCGGCCATGCCGTAGCCGGTAGTGGGCGGCGCGCGGCTTGCGCTGTGTCAAGTTGTGGCGGTTCCAGCTCTCCGGGGGCACTGGGCGCTAGTCGGCCGAAGCGGACTGTCGTGTCTAAATGCCTCATTTATATTATCATTTGGCTTGGTAATCCCACGGATACAAGGAGATATGATGTTCAGTCATGTAATGATTGGTTCGAACGACATCGAACAGGCAAAGCATTTTTATGACGCCGTCCTCGCAACGTTCGGGGCGGGCGAGCCATTCCGTAATCAAGCAGATTCCGGTCACAAGCGCCTCTTCTACCGGCACGACGGCAGTACTTTTTGCATCAGCGAGCCGATCGACGGGGAAGCGGCGACGTGTGCGAACGGCGGCACGATAGGCTTCAAATGCAGCTCGCCCGAACAAGTGCAGCAATTTCACGACACTGCGGTCGCGCATGGCGGCCAGTCGATTGAAGACCCGCCGGGCCTGCGTGACGGCGCCATGGGGGCCATGCACCTGGCCTATGTTCGTGACCCGGACGGCAATAAGCTCTGCGCAATCTACCGTCCGAAATAAGCCATTCGTCTACCCGGGCGCGGAGTCTTTACCTGCGGAGATATCACCAAATTTTATCTCTATCATCATGGAAATAAAGTGGTTTTATATGTCGCGCCGCAGCATAATGCATCTGTCTCCTCTATTTTCCTCCAAGATTATAGATTCAGCCCGCTCTTCGCAGCGGGCTTTTTTTCGTTGAAATAGGGTGCCTGCGGCGGCGCCCGGCGGCGGAAAAAACTTGACTCTCGGCAATACGTAGACAATACTTGTGGCGATGGAACTTGCTGGAAGGCAAGGAGGTAGCAGGAACCTGATACCGCTCAATTAAGTATGTTCGTAGGTCGGGTTCGCCCTCCCAGTGGAGACAGCATCATGAAACAGCATCAGCCGCACAAGCCAACGCAGCAACGCCGCCTGCGCAACGGCGCCTACGCCATCGCCGCCGTGGCGATACTGGCCGGGGTAGGCATTGCCGCGCTGGCGCTGCCGCGGGACCCGGCCCGCGCCGCCGCGCCGGTGGCGGCCAGCGCGCAGCCGGGCGCAGCTACCCCAGGCGCAGTGGCGCCGGCGCTGGCCGCGCCGTCGGTGTTTCCGCTGTCGCCGTTCGGCAGGCTGAACGCGGCCGGGCCGAAACGCCTCGCCGCCGCCGAGCCGGTAGCCGGGCCGCAGGCGCAGCGCAAGGCCGAACCGGCGGCCTACGAAACAATGGAAATGCCGGCCGACTTCGTGCCGGTCAGCGCCGACGGCGCGACCGAGAATGCGCCGTTCGCCCGCATCCGCCTGGCCGAATTCTCGTCGGGCCAGCGCGCCATCGACCTGCTGGGCGCCGACCTGGCGCCGGTGGCCAACTGGTACGGCATGACGGCCGCCTCGCTGAGCCAACTGCTGCTGAGCGACGCCAGCGTGCACCTGGACCGCAAGGGCCGCATCGTCCACATCGACGAGGGCGTCGGCGCCACCGCCGGCGGCGCCACCGCCGAGGCGACCACCGCCGCCACCGGCACCGCGACGGCCGCCAGCACCCCGTTCCCGCTCGACCAGACCTTCAAGCTGCATACCAAGCCCGACTCGACGCGCGTGCTGTTTATCGACTTCAACGGGCAGGACGCGAATCCGGGGTTCGACCTCGACAAAGTGGCCGCCACCTACAGCACCGCCGAACGCCTGCTGATTCAAAAAGTGTGGCAGCGCGTGGCGGAAGACTTCGCCGCCTTCGATGTCGACGTCACCACCGAGGCGCCGGCCGTCGTCGCCGGCAAGATCGGCGCGACCGTCCTGGTGACGCCGCAAACGAGTAGCGCCGGCGGCTACGCCTACCTGAATTCGTTCGCCGCTTTCGCCGCCAACGCCGCGCCGGCGTTCTGCTTCCCGAACAACCTGGCGAACAGCGAAAAGCCGATCGCCGAATGCGTCTCGCACGAGGCCGGCCACACGCTGGGCCTGCGCCACCAGGGTACGGCCGCCACCGCCTACTACACCGGCCACGGCGACGGCCAGACCGGCTGGGCGCCCATCATGGGCGTCGGCTACTATAAGAACCTGACCCAGTGGTCGAAGGGCCAGTACCTGGGCGCCGACAACAAGGAAGACGCCTATGCGGTGATGGCGCGCCAGGGTCTGAAAGCGCGCGTCGACGACCACGGCGGCGCGCCGGCGCTGGCCACCACGCTAACCGGCGTCAACGCCAACGGCCTGTCGAACCTGAACTTTGGCGGTCTCGTCGGCGTGCCGGGCGACGTCGACATGTTCCGCTTCGTCGCCGGTGCCGGCATGCTGACCCTGAAGGCGGCCGGCGCCGCGCTCGGCAGCAACGTCGACATCCTGCTGCAGGTGTACGACGGCGCCGGCCGGCTGCTGGCCAGCGCCAACCCGGTCGACGGCCTCGACGCCAGCCTGAGCGTCAACCTCGCCCTGCCGGGCACCTACTACGTCAGCGTCACCGGCGCCGGCGTCGGCGATCCGCTGAAAACCGGGTATACCAACTACGGCAGCATCGGCCGCTACAGCGTCAGCGCTAGCGCGGCGCTGGCGCTTCCATCCCTCAAGCTGGCCGCCGCGCCGACACGCTAAGCCCGCCAGCGCCCGAAGGCGGGGTTGAATCCGCCGGTAGCCTAGCGGGCCGCTACGCTGAAAATCATCCCAATGCATAACCCCGGGCTCGGACCTTCAGGTCTGGCCCCGGGCTTATGCCCTTGGTTTTGATGAATTTAACGCCGGGGTGTAAAACAGCTTGAATTTATGCGGTACAATCATTGTGAACGGTCGTGCTTTTTTAAGTGCCGATAACAAAGATGGCCTCGACATTGCGCCACCATCGGGTTTTTCGAGGTTCCGACAAGGAGACAGCATGGATTTGAACTATACCGCCGAGGATACGGCGTTCCGCGCCAGCGCGCGCGCTTTCCTCGACGCCCATTTGCCGGCCGAGCTGCAGCAAAAGGTGCGCCACCATCTGCGCCTGTCGAAGGACGACATCGTGCGCTGGCATAAGATTGTCGCCAAACAGGGTTGGGCCGCGCCCGGCTGGCCGGTTGAGCACGGCGGCACCGGCTGGAACGCGGTGCAGCGGCATATCTGGGAAGACGAGTGCGCCCGCGCCGGCACGCCGCCCATCCTGCCGTTCGGCGTCAACATGGTGGCGCCCGTGATCATGGCCTTCGGCAACGAGGCGCAGAAAGCCCATTACCTGCCGCGCATCCTCCATTGCGACGACTGGTGGTGCCAGGGTTATTCGGAGCCGGGCGCCGGCTCCGACCTGGCGTCGCTAAACACCACCGCCGAGCGCCAGGGCGACGACTACATCGTCAACGGCCAGAAGACCTGGACCACGCTGGGCCAGCACGCCGACATGATTTTCTGCCTGGTGCGCACCGACAGCGGCGTGCGCAAGCAGGAGGGCATATCCTTCCTGCTCATCGACATGAAGACGCCCGGCATCACGGTGCGCCCGATCATCATGCTCGACGAGGACCACGAGGTCAACGAGGTGTTCTTCGATGACGTCCGGGTGCCGGTGCAGAACCTGGTCGGCCAGGAAAACCGCGGCTGGACCTACGCCAAATACCTGCTCGGCCACGAGCGCACCGGCATCGCCGCCGTAGGCCGTTCGCGCCGCGAGCTGCTGTTCCTCAAGCGCCTGGCGACGCAGCACCACAAGCGCGGCGAACCCTTGCTCGACGACGCGCTGTTCGCGGCCAAGGTCGCCACGCTGGAGATCGAGCTGATGGCGCTGGAGATGACGGTGCTGCGCGTGATCGCCCAGGAGAACCAGGCGCCGGGTCCGCAGGCGTCGATGCTCAAGGTGCGCGGCTCGGAAATCCAGCAGCAATTGACCGAGTTGATGGTCGAGGCGCTCGGTCCCGACGCCTTGCCCTTCGATCCGGCGTATCTGGAGGGCCGCGCCGGGCACAGCGCCGCCGGCGACGACGCCGCCGCGCCGCTGGCCGGCTACTACTTCAATTATCGCAAGACCTCGATCTACGGCGGCTCGAACGAGATTCAAAAAAACATCATCACCCAGATGATTCTGGGCCTGTGAGGAGACGACATGGATTTCACCTTCAAAGAAGAGCAGCGGCAGTTCGCCGACGCCCTGCGTCGCTGGGTCGACAAAGACTACAGTTTCGAGGCGCGTAACAAGATCATCCATTCCGAGGCCGGCGTGTCCGACGCCGCCTGGGCCACGCTGGCCGAGCTGGGCATGACGGCGCTGCCGGTGCCGGAGGCGCAGGGCGGCTTCAACGGCAGCGCCGTCGACATGCTGGTGGTGATGCAGGAACTGGGCCGCGGCCTGGTGGTCGAGCCCTACCTGGCGACCGTGCTGGGCGCCGAGTTCCTGCGCCTGGGCGGCGGCCACGACGCGCTGCTGCAGCAAGTTGCCGCCGGCGAACTGAAGCTGGCCTGCGCGCTGGGCGAGAAGCAGGCGCGCCACGACTTGTTCGACATTCGCACCCGCGCCACGCCGTCCGGCGAAGGTTACCTGCTCGACGGCGCCAAGAGCGTGGTGCTGCACGGCGCGCAGGCGGGCGCGCTGATCGTTTCGGCGCGCAGCGGCGGCGAACAGCGCGACAGCGCCGGCATCTCCCTGTTCGTGGTGCCGGCCGACAGCGCCGGCGTCGGCGTGCGCGACTACCGCACCATCGACGGCCAGCGCGCCGCCAGCATCACCTTCACGCAGGTGTGGCTGCCGGCGGCCAGCCTGCTGGGCGCGGCTGGCGCCGGCTGGGACATCCTCGACGCGGCGGCCGACTACGGCGCCACACTGCTGTGCGCCGAGGCGGTCGGAGCGATGGACGCGATCTTCGCGGCGACGCTGGAATACCTGAAGACGCGCACCCAGTTCGGCGCGCCGATCGGCAAGTTCCAGGCGCTGCAGCACCGCATGGCCGACATGTTCATCCACCTGGAACAGGCCCGTTCGATGGCGATGCTGGCGGCCGGCAAAGTCGGCTCCAGCGACGCCGAGGAGCGCCGCCGCACGGTGTCGGCGGCCAAGGTCCGGGTCGGCCAGGCGGCCAAGTTCGTCGGCCAGCAGGCGGTGCAGCTGCACGGCGGCATCGGCGTGACCAACGAGCTGCCGGCCGCGCACCACTTCAAGCGTCTGACGATGATAGAGTTGACCCTGGGCGACAGCGACCACCACCTGGAGCGCTTCATCGCCCAGCCGGGTTTTAAACAGACCGCGTAAGCGCACAAGGGACAGCATATGGCAGGCACGAACTACATGTATTTCGAGGATTTTTTCGTCGGCCAGCAGCTCGACATGGGCAGCCGCTTGGTGACGGAGGAGGAAATCATCGTCTTCGCCGCCCAGTTCGATCCGCAACCCTTCCACATCGACCACGAGGCGGCGGCGCAGTCGATCTTCGGCGGCGTCATCGCCAGCGGCTGGCACACCTGCAGCATGATGATGCGGATGGTCGTCGACGGCGTGCTGGGCGGCTCGTCGAGCATGGGTTCGCCCGGCTTGGATTGCGTGCGCTGGATCAAGCCGGTGCGCGGCGGCGACACGCTGAGCGTTGCCTACATCACCAAGGAAGTGCGGCCGTCGGCGTCGAAGCCGGACCGCGGCGTGGTGGTGTCGCTGTGGCAGGCGACTAACCAGCACGGCGAGGTGGTGGCGACCATCGAGGGCATGGGCATGTTCCGGCGCCGTCCGGGCGCGGCCGCGGAGGTTGGCGATGCGTGAGATCGCCAACCTGGCCGACACCAAGGCGCTGGTCGGGCAGGAGGTGGCGCTGTCGGAGTGGGTCGAGATCACCCAGGAGCGCATCAACGGCTTCGCCGACGCCACCAACGACCACCAGTGGATCCACGTCGACGTCGAGCGCTGCCAACGCGAGTCGCCCTACGGCACCACCGTCGCGCACGGCTTTTTGACGCTGGCGATGGTGCCGGCGATGCTGCAAAACGCGCTGCGGCTGGTGGACGTCGGCATGGCCATCAACTACGGCTTGAACAAGGTGCGCTTCCCGGCGCCGGTGCCGGTCGGCAGCCGCCTGCGGGCGCGCCTGTCGATCCTGGCGGTGCACGACCTGGCCGACGGCGCGCAGATCGACTGGGGCGTGGCGATCGAGCGCGAGGGCGGCGACAAGCCGGTCTGCGTGGCCGAGTTCCTGATGCGCCGCTATCCGTAACTACCCACTGCACGCGCTGGGGTTGGGCCATATCGTTATACACATCGTTTTTCAGTGCTGACACCAAGAGCGTCCCGGACTGAAAAACGATGTTCTTCCACACTCCGCCCAAGAGATATGCAAACTCGGCACCTTATCGGTATGAAGCATATTCCACCCGCCTAGAAGTGAAATAAGGGGGGGAGAAACGCGCTTCAAACCGGCGCCAAATCGCGGGGTCAGACCTTCAGGTCTGACCCCGGCCTTGCGCCGTCGGTTTGCTTGTGGAACTAGCTGCGCGTAATCGGCAGGCCCAGGTCTTCCGCCAGCGTGCCGTGCCTGGCCAGTTCCAGCTTGGCGATGGCGTTGCGGTGCACCTCGTCCGGGCCGTCGGCCAGGCGCAGCGTGCGGTTGCCGGCCCATTGCGCGGCCAGCGGGAAGTCGTCCGATACGCCGGCCGCGCCGTGCGCCTGGATCGACCAGTCCAGCACCTGCTGCGCGACGTTCGGCGCCAGCACCTTGATCATCGCGATCTCCGCCTGCGCGTGCTTGTTGCCGACGGTGTCCATCAGCGACGCCGTCTTCAGCGTCAGCAGGCGCGCCGTGTCGATCTGGATGCGCGACTCGGCGATGCGCTCGCGCCACACGCCTTGCTCCGACAGCTTCTTGCCGAAGGCGACGCGGCGGTTCAGGCGCAGGCACATCAGTTCCAGCGCGCGCTCGGCCACGCCGATGGCGCGCATGCAGTGGTGGATGCGCCCCGGCCCCAGCCGGCCCTGGGCGATTTCAAAGCCGCGCCCTTCGCCCAGCAACAAGTTGGAGGCCGGCACGCGCACGTTCTCGAACAGGATTTCGCAGTGGCCGTGGGGCGCGTCGTCGTAGCCGAACACCGGCAGCGGGCGCAGGATCGTGATGCCGGGCGTGTCGGCCGGTACCAGTATCATCGACTGCTGCTGGTGGCGCGCCGCGCCGAAGTCGGTCTTGCCCATGGTGATGAAGATTTTGCAGCGCGGGTCGCCGGCGCCGGAAATCCACCATTTGCGCCCGTTGATCACGTAGTCGTCGCCGTCGCGCTCGATGCGGGTTTCAATATTGGTCGCGTCGGACGAGGCCACGCCCGGCTCGGTCATGGCGAAGGCCGAACGGAACTCACCGCGCAGCAGCGGTTCCAGCCAGGTGTGCTTATGCTCCTCGGAGCCGTAGCGTTCGATGGTTTCCATGTTGCCGGTGTCGGGCGCGGCGCAGTTGAACACCTCCGGCGCCCACCCGACCCGGCCCATGATCTCGCACAGCGGCGCGTAGTCGAGGTTGGACAGCCCTTCCGGCGCGCGCGCCGACTGCGGCAGGAACAGGTTCCACAGCCCCTGTTCGCGCGCCAGCGGTTTCAGGCGCTCGATCAGCTCGGTCGGAATCCAGCGGTTGCCTTTTTCCACGCCGTTGCGGTCGACTTCCTGTTTGAAGGCGGCTTCGTTCGGGTAGATGTGCTGCTCCATAAATTGCAGCAACTTGTGCCGCAAGCTCTGGCAACGCTCGGAATAGTCGAAATTCATCTGTTTCCCCTGGTTAGATTGGTTTGCCGCCGGCGTAGGCCCAGCCCAGTTCGGCCATGGGTCGCGCCATCTTGCCCGACTCCAGCGCCTGTGCGCTGGCGGCCGTGCCGTCGACGTAACGTTTCATGATGCCCTGCATGATGCTGGCCAGGCGGAACATATTAAAGGCCAGATAAAAGTTGAAATCCTCCAGGCGGATGGTCTTGCCGGTGCGCTCGGCGTACCGGCGGATGTATTCCTGCTGCGACGGGATGCCCAGCGCCGCCAAGTCGAGTCCGGCGATGCCGCGGAACTGGCCCGGTTCGATGTGCCAGCTCATGCAGTGGTAGGAGAAGTCGGCGAACGGGTGCCCCAGCGTCGACAGTTCCCAGTCCAGCACGGCCAGCACGCGCGGCTCGGTCGGATGGAAGATGATGTTGTCGAGGCGGAAGTCGCCATGCACGATGCTGGTGTCCTCGCCCGGCGGAATGTGCGCCGGCAGCCAGGCCATCAGCTGGTTCATCGGCGCGATGTCCTCGGTCGCGGAGGCCTGGTACTGGCGCGTCCAGCGCTCGATCTGGCGCTGGAAGTAATTGCCCGGCTTGCCGAAGTCGGCCAGGCCGATGGCCGCGTAGTCGACCGTGTGCAGCTGCGCGATCACGCGGTTGAGTTCGTCATAGATGGCGCCGCGCTCGGCTGGCGTCATGCCGGGCAGGGCCTGGTCCCACAGCACCCGGCCCTCGACGAATTCCATGATGTAAAAGGCGCGCCCGATGACGCCTTCGTCGAGACACAGCGCGTACTGGCGCGCGGCCGGGAAGCCGGCCTTGTTGAGCGCGTCCATGACGCGGAACTCGCGGTCGATCGCGTGCGCCGACGCCAGCAGCTTGGCGGCAGGGCCGGGCTTGGTGCGCAGCACGTAGTGCTGGCCGGCGACGCTGAGCTTGAAGGTCGGGTTCGACTGGCCGCCCTTGAACTGTTCCACCGTCGGCTCGCCGCCGGGGTAGCCGGCCACGTGCCGCCGCAAATACACGGTCAGCGCCGCGATATCGAATTTCTGCCGCTCCGACACGGGCTTGGTGCCCATGAATTCCTCAAACATCTCGTCTCCCTCGGGCTTGGGCCCTGTCGTGGTGGGTCTATTCTAAACCATGGAAACGCACGCCCGTACTATTTATTTTCAAGCGAAGCGACGTGGCGCGACGGCGCTGTGAAGGGCTGCGGGAAGGTTTGGTAGCTCGGGTAAGCCCAGCGGGCGTAACCCGACAATACGACACGCCCTTGGGCGACGCCGCGCTAGAAAAATACGGCGGTGCGGGTGATGATGGCGCCGGTGTTGCCGTAGGGCGCCTTGGCGCGTACCGAGCCGGTGGTGGCGACGCCGTCGTCGAGCTTGCTGTCGATCTGCTCGGCGAACGATTCCGGCAGGTTGTCGAAGCGGATGCCGTTGCCCGAGCGCCCGCCCACTTCGTCGTTGTACAGGTACACCGCGCCGCCCTGGGAGCTGGTCATGAACTGGGTCGAGCCGTTGTAGGAGCCGGTGATGAAGCCGCCCAGCGCCAGGTGTTGCGGCGCCAGCGCGAATTCGCGCGGCTGGCCGTCGCCGATCTGGCCGTCGCCGTTGCCGTTGCCGGCCGCGTTCGGCACATGGCTGGTGGCCTGGATGTCGTCGCCGGGCAGGGCGCGGAATTTGTCCTGGTAGGCGTTCACCGCCGCCGACAGCGCGTTCGACTGCTGGATGATGTTCTTTACCTTGGCGCTGTCGATCAGGCCCTGGCCTTTTAACACGCCGCCCAGCAGCAGGCCGATGATGACCAACACGATGGCGATTTCAACCAGGGTGAAGCCTTGCTGTCGGTGGCGGAGGGCGGGCATAATGGTTCCTTTATAATACGACAATACATATTGCAGTAACTGCACAATTAACTTGCAATTTTAAAGCAAATCGGCGCGTTATGGGCGCGCGCGCGTTTCTTTTTGACGGGCGGCAATATCCTGCAGGCGCCGCTCCAGGAATGCCAGCTCGCGCGGGTCGCTGACGTGGCCGCTTTGCAGTAGGCCGCCGATGAGCGCCTTCGCGCTGTCGAACTCGTTCATGTCCTCGGCGATGAACACTTCCAACTGGCGCGCCCAGGCCGGCACGCCGGCGCCGGTGGCGCGCAGGCGCAGCGCGGCGGCGTAGCGGCGCGCCAGCGGCAGGTCGTGCAAGCGGTGGCGCGCCACCAGCGCCGCGTGCGCCAGCCACGGCCAGCGCCGGTCGGGGTCGTCGCCGAAGCGGCGCTCGACGAAGGCCAGCATGCGCCGCACCCGCGCCGGGTCGGGCGCCGCCGCGTACACCTGGCTGGCCAGCAGCAGCGGGTACTGGCCGCGCGGGTCGAGCGCCAGCGCAGCCTCCAGCCAGCCTTCCAGGCGCGCGTAGTCGAGCTGGTTCAGGCTCAGGCTGCGCCCGTCCTGGTCGTCGTAGGCTTGCAGGTACAGCAGTAGCGCCTTCGACAGCGCCTCCGGCTCGCCCAGGCTGGCCAGGCGCAGCGCGGCCGGCGCCGGCGCCGGCGGCAGCGCCGGCGGCGCCGGCGCTGCCGGCTGCTGCGCGGCGTGCCACAGCAGTTGCAGCGCCAGCGCCAGCGCCAGCGCCCAGCGCACCGCCGGCGGCACCGCGGCGACCGGTTTCACGGCCATCAGAGGCTCTTGCGGTACAAGTCGAACAGCGCGGCCGCCGCCAGCAGGGCCAGGTAGATCGCGCTGTGCGCGGCGATGGCGAGCAGGGTGGCGGCGTCGCCGCTGCCGTACAGCAGCCATTCGGTGCGGGTGTAGCGATCCAGCGCCGGCAGCACGGCGGCCACCAGGTCGAGACCGGCGCCGATGGCGCGCTGGCCGTGCGAGCGCGCGCCGCCCTGGCCGTGGCCCAGCAGTTGCAGCGCGCCGATCACGCGCGCCAGCAGGTAGAAGCCGGCGACGCCGGCCAGCGCCGGCAGCGCCTGGCTGAAGCTGAGCGCGCACAACAGGCTGAAGGCGGCGACGATCCACAGCTCGCACAGCAGCGACAGGCCCCACAGCGCGCTTTGCGCCGGCGCCGCGAACAGCAGGCTGAGGGCGCCGAACAGCAGCGCCGGCAGCAGCGCCAGCGCGGCGAAGCCGGCCAGCTTGCCGAACAGGTAGGCGGCGCGCGGCATGGGCAGCGCCAGCAGCATGTCGAGGCCCTTGTCGTCGGCCTCGCGCACCACGCTGGTGACGACGAAGGTGGCGACCAGGAACACCGCCGCCAGCCGCAGCGCGGCCGCCAGTAGCGCCGCCTGTACCTCGCGGCCCTCGGTCAGCGCCAGCTCGTGCAGGAAGCCGGCCAGGCCGACGCCGGCCAGCGCCGCCAGCAACAGCAGCCATAGCAGGCGGTTGCGCAGCGCCTCCAGCAGCGTGTAGGCGGCAATGGTCAGGGTCGGTCGCAGCATCATTGCGGCAGGCGCTGCGCCGCCACCATCCGGTTGAACAGGATGTTCGGCGAGAGCCACAGCACGATGTCGTCGAACTCGCCGCCCGGCGCGTTGCCGTCCTCGCTCAGCGGGCGGCTGACGAAGGCGGTGCCGGCGCCGGCGTTGATGCGCTCGTCGCCGTTGCTGGCCGGCGCGACGGCCACGCGCACGCCCTGTTCGCCGCTGGCGCCGAAGCCGTTTTTACCGTGCGACATGACGACCGCCGGGATGTCGTTGGGCGCGGTGGCCGGCATCGGCCGGCCGGTGCCGTCGCGCGTCATGACGCTGATGTCGCGCCGCGTGTTCAGCGTGAAGCGCACGGCGCTGTCGCTGAAGGCCGGCGTGACGCTGTAGCGCAACAAATTGGCCCAGCTGTCGCTCTTGCCCACGCCCAGCGTGACCCAGGGTAGGAAGCCGTCGCGCTTGCCGCAGCGCGTGCCGCGGCGGTCCTCCAGGCCGTTGCTGGCCGAGACGGCCGGGCAGGGCAGATTGCCGTAACGCAGAGCGTAGCCGACCAGCGCCTCGTTGGCCGCCTCGAGCGTGGCGCGGGTCTCGTTGCCCTTGCGCTGTTCCAGTTGCATCGCCAGCGGCGTGATC
Organism: Janthinobacterium sp. CG3; assembly: GCF_000344615.1. Lineage (GTDB taxonomy): Bacteria > Pseudomonadota > Gammaproteobacteria > Burkholderiales > Burkholderiaceae_D > Janthinobacterium. Next base: position 947,802 of record NZ_KB467824.1, read on the forward strand.
AAGCCGCCTATCATCAGGCCGACGATGACCAGGACGATCGACAGTTCGACCAGGCTGAAGCCGCGTTGTAATGGCGTAGACATAGTGTTCATGGCAGGTTGCGGGCCGCGCGCATGCGCTGGTACAGCCGTTGCAGCGGCACCCAGGTGACGATGTCGTCGAATTCGCCGCCCGGCTGGGCCGGATCGGCGCTGCTGACGCGGGCGATGAAATGGGCGCTGGCCGCCTGGTTGGCGAGTTCGTCGACGTTGCCGCGCGCGGCGTTGGCCTGGGCCACGCCGGTGACGCCGGTGCCGAGATTGTTGCGGCCGCTGGACAACAGCACGAAGGGCAGGCAGGGCGTGCGCGGGGCGCAGACGCTCTGACCGCCAAGGTAATAGAACTTGCCGTCGGGGGTGCGCGCGCGCACGGTTTTGCCAACCATCACCACGCCGCTTTGCACCGGCGCCCGGGTGAGCCCCGGCGCGACGCTGTAGCGCAGCAGCTTGCCCCAGCTGTCGGCGCCGTCGACGGCCAGCGTGACCCAGGGCAGGAAGCCGGCGCAGTCCTGCTCGCCTTCGCAGTCGAGCAGGTTTTCGCGCCCGTCCAGCGCCGAGCGGGCCGGCCGCGGCAGCCTGCCATAGGTGGCGGCGAAGCCGACCAGGGCGTCGTTGGCGCGCGCCAGCGTGGCCAGCGTGCGCCGTTCGCGCGCCGCCTGCTGGGTGTTGTTGCCCAGCGCGTTGATCAACAGCGTCGCCAGGCCCAGGCCGAGCACGCTGAGCAGCAGCAACAGCGCGGCGCCGCGCTGGCGCGCCGGACGTGCGCGCTGGCGCAAGGCCTTACTGCGCATGGCTTTCCCGCACCGTGCCCTCGGTCGGGTTGTAGCTTTGGCCCGGCTTGAGGATCACGGTTTGGCCGGACGGCAGTTGCAGCGACAGCGCGGCGGCCGCCGGGTCCGCTCCAAGGCGGTCGTCCGCTTCCCTTTGCGGCATCTGGTTGAGCCAGACGGTGGACTTGCCGCCGCTGCGCCGCACCACGCCGTCGAGCGTGGTGGGCGCCGGCGCCGGCGCCGGCGCGCTTTCGACGGCGGCGGCGGGCGGCGCCGGCGCGGCGGCCGGCGCGCCGGCGCCGGCATGGCCGTCGCGGCGGGCGTCGAGCTGGGCGCGCTCGGCCGGGGTGGCGAACAGGCGTCCGAGCGGCGCGCTGGCCGCCTGCGCGGCGCCGCACGCCAGCGCCAGCGACAGCGACAGCGACAGGCGCGCCCGCAGGCGCGGCGCCGTCATGGCCGGCTCCGCGCGGCCGGCGCGGGCGCGGCCGTGGCCAGGGTCAGCCAGTACAGCGTGCAGTCGGCCGACAGCGTCGACGCCAGCGCGCCGTTGGCCGCCGTGGCGCTGCGCTTGATCGAGCAATCCTGCATCGTGTAATAGTTGCGCTGCTTGAGTTCGTGCAGGAAGTCGAACAGGTCCATTTCGTGCAGCAGGTCCATGTGCAGGTCCATGCGGCTGCCCCGCAGGCTGTAATCGCCCATGGCGGCCTGGGCTTCGAGGCGGAACGGTTGCTGCACGTCGATCTCGTAGCTGATCGGCAGCAGCTTGCGCCGCTCCTGGATCTGGCGGATCGCGTCGATCCATTCGAGGCGCTTTTCCTCGCCGATCAGGCCGCGCTCGCGCAGCGCCAGGAACTGCGGCTGGTAGTCGCGGATTTCCAGCTTCTCGTTCTCGACGTGGGCGAACTTGTCGTAGGCGACGTTGCGCAACTGCTGGGTGCGCGCCAGCGCCGCGCCGCGCTGGTTCAGGTACCAGCTGCTGACGAGCACCAGCAGGCTGCCGACGCTGAGCGCGGTGGCAAAGCACAGCAGGGCCAGGCGGATCAGCGCCAGCTCGTTCATCCACAGCGGCAGCGCGACCGTGCGGATGGTTTTCTTGCCGGCCGCGGGCGCGGCCGGCGGCATGCCGGACGGAAGGGCGCTCATGGTATCCAACTCAGGTTGAGGGTGAACTTGACCTTGCTGTCGGCCGCCGTGGTGGCGGCCTTGCCGGCCAGCTTGACGCTCGGGCGCACGTCCAGCGGGGTCTGCTCGAGCTCGACGGTCAGGCGCGGCTGGCGCGCCAGCTCGGCGGTCAGGCGGTTGATGCTGTCAAGCGCGGCGCGGTAGTTGTTTTGCGCCAGCAGCACCTCGGCCTCGACGTGCAGGCTTTGCGGCGGCATCGCCGGCAGCCCGATCAGCAGCGACGACACCGGCGCCGCGGCGGCGTTGTCGGCGCGCGGCTGCGCCGAGCCGGCGCGGTTCTCCGGCAGGCGCACCTTCCAGTCGAGTTGCACCAGGCTGACGTCGGGCACGCCCTCCAGCGCCGCGCTGAGCATGGCCAACATCGTTTGCGGACCCGGCGCGCGGCTCGTCACCATGCGCTCGATCAGCACCGCCGCCTTCATGTTCTGGGTCTTGTCGACCTGCGGCGGCAGCGACGCCATGATGGCGTCGTAGCGCTGCTCGTACGATTGCGCCTCGGCCGCCAGCGCCGCCTGGGAGCGGGCGGCGTCGACGATGCCCCAGATGTTCGCCGCCAGCCAGACCAGGCAAAACACGGCGATCGCCGCGCTGCCGGCGAACAGGCCGAGGCGCGCCAGCAGCAACTGGTAGAAGCGGGCGCGCTGGCCCAGCGCGTAATGGCTGGGGGGGCGGCGCCGTCCCAGCACCGACAACAGCAGCGGGTCGGCCAGCGCCGGCACCTCGGCCAGGTGCAATTTGGCGCAGGCCCGTTCCATCGTCACGAAACGGAACTCGGTCTCGGGGGCGTTGCGGCACAGCGGCTGCAGCCGCGCCACCTGCGGCGCCGGCGCCACGACGACGCTGTGCAGCACCTCGCCGCGTTCGAGCATGCGCGTGCTGACCAGGAACTGGCGGGTCTTCTCGGTTTCGCCGGCAACGTCGACGGCGACGCCGTCGCGGTCGATGGCCGGGGTCAGGCGGCTAAAGCGCAGCTGGCCGTTCTGGAAATAGCTCTGGCGCAGGCCGCCCGACTGGAACGTCACCAGCAGGATGTGCGGCTGGGTCAGCGCCAGCGCGCCCACCAGCGCCGCGCTGAGCAGGCTGCTCGAGTAAATCCCCGCCAGCGGCACCTTGCGCTGTTCCAGCGCGTCGACCCAGGGTTGCAGCAGGGACGGGTTGGTCAGCGCGCAAAACAGCACCCGGTCGTCGCGCCGGCCGGCGCTTTCGCGGCCCTGCACGGTGGCGGCGCGGTAGGGCGTGTCGCGGTAGAGCTGGGTCAGGCGGCGCTGCAGCAGGCCGCGGCCGGCGCGCCCGCCCACGTGCGGCAGCAACTGGCGCTGGAAATCCTCTTCGATCAGGTCGGTGAGCAGGTAGGCCGGCAGCGCCGCCCGCTCCGCCAGGTAGCGCGCGAAGGCGGCCACGCCGGCGGCGTCGGCGCCGAAGCACTGGCCGCCCGACAAGTGGCCGCGCTGCCAGTCGTAGGCGCACAGCTGGTCGTTGGTGACGTAGAATAATTGGGTGCGCAACAAGGCCGGTCCTCAGGTTTTGATCTTGCTGATCGTATCGTAGATCGGTCCCAGCACCGACAGCATGATCCAGCCCAGCAGCAGCCCCAGGACCACCGTCATGGCCGGCTCTATCATCGCCTGCACCTTCTCGATCATGTCCTTGACCTCGCGGTTGTAGAAATAGCTGACGTTGCGCAGCGCCGTGTCGAGCGAGCCGGTGGCCTCGCCGACCTTGAGCATGCGGATCACCAGCGGCGGGAAGATGCCGGTGTTCTGGAACGCCGCCGTCACCCCCTGCCCCTCCGAGATCAGTTGCGCGGCGCGGCGCAGGCCGGCGGCCACGACGCGGTTGCCGACGATGCCCTCGGACAGGCGGATGCAGTCGAGGATGGTGATGCCGGAGGCGTACATCAGCGCGAAAAAGGTGGCGAAGCGCGCCAGGATGATCTTGTGCAGCACCGGCCCGACCAGCCAGACGCGCAGCTTCATGCCGTCGAAGGCGAAGGCCGCCGCCTCGCTGCGGGCGATCCAGGCGCGGGCGCCGAACCAGGCCGCCACCGGCAGCGCCAGCAGCAGATACCAGTAGTCGATGAAGACGTTCGAGACGACGATCAGCGCGCGCGTGTGGAAGGGCAGCGCGCCGCCCATGTTCTTGATGAAGGCGGTCAGCTGCGGCACCAGGTAGATCATCAGGAAGAAGGTGACGGCGACCACGACCAGGCCGACCACGGCCGGGTACATGACGATCTTCTTGCTTTGCGCGGCCAGCTCGTCCTGCCACTTCAGGCTCTCCGACAGGTTCTTGAAGACCTCGGCGATCTTGCCGCTGTGCTCGCCGGCGGTGATCAGGCTGGTGAAGGTGTTGTCGAAAATGTCCGGATGCACCGCCAGCGCCGCCGACAGGCTCAGGCCGCCCTCGATGCCCTCGACCAGTTCGGTGATGACTTCGCGCAGGCGCGGGTGGTCGGTGCTGTCGCGCAAATCGTTCAAGCCCTCCAGGATGGGCACGCCGGCGCCGGTCAACTGCTCCATGTGGAAGCAAAAGTTGATCAGGTCGGCGCGGCGCACCACGCGCGCGCCCAGCAGCACCAGTTGCTGGCTGCTGAGCTTGAAGTCGATCAAGTCCAACTGCATGCGGTGCAGGCGCAGTTCCAGGTCGGGCACGTTGCTCGCGTCCATCACCCCCGGCACCATCTGGCCGGCCGGGTCCATTGCGCGGTAGGCGTATTGCGCCATCAGGCCAGCCGGTCGGTCAGGTCGACCACGCGCGCCACCTCGTCGAGCGTGGTGGCGCCCTCGCGCACGCGGCGCACGCCGTCGTCGACCAGCGCGTGGAAGCCGGCGGCGCGGGCGGCGTTCTTCAGCTCGCGCGACGAGGCGCGCCGCGCCACCATTTCGTCGAGTTCGGGCGTCATCTTCAGCAGCTCGATGAGCGCCATGCGGCCCTTGTAGCCCTGGTGGGCGCAGCGCTCGCAGCCCTGGGCGCGGTAGATCGTCACGGCGCCGGCGTCGGCGTCGGCGTCGCCGGATGTGGCATGCTCGTCGCGCTGCGGCGCCAGCCCGAGCAGGCGCCGCTCGACGGCGTCGGCGGTGTGCGCCGTGCGGCAGTGCGGGCACAGGCGGCGCACCAGGCGCTGCGCGACGATGCCGATGATGTTGCCGGCCATGACGTCGGGCAGGATGCCGATGTCGAGCAGGCGCGAGATCGAGCCGATCGCCGAGTTGGTGTGCAAGGTGGTGTAGACCTGGTGCCCGGTCATGGCGGCGGCGAAGGCCATCTCCGCCGTTTCCTTGTCGCGCACCTCGCCGACCAGGATCACGTCCGGGTCTTGCCGCATCATCGAGCGGATGCCGTCGGCGAAGCCCATCTTGGCCGACTCGTTGATCGAGGTCTGGCGTATCATCGTCATCGGGTACTCGACCGGGTCTTCCAGCGTCATGATGTTGACGCTCTCGGTGTTGATGTGGTTGAGGATCGAGTACAGCGTGGTGGTCTTGCCGCTGCCGGTCGGCCCCGTCACCAGGATCACGCCGTCGGGGCGGGCGATCATCAGCTTCAGGCGGGCCAGTTCGGCGTCGGCCAGGCCCAGCGCGTCCAGCGGCACCAGGCCCTTCTGGCGGTCGAGCACGCGCAGCACGAAGTTTTCGCCGTGCGTGGTGGGCTGGGCCGAGGCGCGGAAATCGATCTGCCGGCCGGAGAACTTGATCGAGATGCGCCCGTCCTGCGGCGCGCGCGACTCGGCGATGTTCATATTGCTGACCACTTTCAGGCGCACCACCATGGCCGGCCAGTACGATTTGTGCAGGCTGCGGATTTGCCGCAGGATGCCGTCGATGCGGTAGCGGATGCGCAGGAACGACTGCTCCGGCTCGAAATGGATGTCGGAGGCGCCGTTTTGCACCGCGTCGGCCAGCAGCGCGTCGATCAGGCGCACCATCGGCTGGCTGTACTCGTCCGACACCGCGCCCATGCTCTGGTAGTTGACCTCGCCGGTCTCGATCTCCAGCAGGATGCCGTCGATCGACAGCTCGAAGCCGTAGTACTGGTCGATGGCGCGCGAGATGTCGGAGTCGTTGACCAGCAGCGGCGTGATGCTGATGCCCTTGACCAGCATCGCGCTGATCTGGTCGAGGGCGACGATGTTGCTGGTGTCGGCCATGGCCAGGATCAGGTTGTCCTTGTCGCGCTCGTAGACGATGGGGAACACGCGGTAGCGCTTGGCCACTTCCTTGGGGATCAACTTGAGGGCGATGGCGTCGACCACCAGGCTGCTCAGGTCGGCGCTTTGCTGGTGCAGGTTTTCGCTGAGCGCCTCGCGCACGGTGGCTTCGGTAACGAAACCGAGCGTGATGAGCAGGCGCCCGAGCGGCTCGGGGGTGCGTTTTTGCTCGATCAGCGCGATGCGCAGCTGGTCCTCGCTGATGACGCCTTTTTGGATCAGCTGCTTGCCGAGCGGGAGTTTTGCTTGTTCTGCCATGACGCTCTTATTCGGTGGTGGCGCGGGCGCCGGCGCCGGCCAGTTCGCGCATGCGCCGGCGCACCGCGGCGCGGTCGAAGCTGCCGGGGGCGTTCTGCGCCAGCGCCAGCGCGCGTTGGTAATAGGTCAGCGCCAACTTGGCCTGGTTCAAGCGGTCCAGGCCGACGGCCAGGTTGAAGGCGTAGTCGGCGTTGTCGGGCGTGCTGTTGTAGGCGCGGAAAAACAATTGCTGGGCGTCGCTCCAGCGGCTTTGCTTGGCGTACAGGTTGCCTAGCGCGAACAGCACCGGGCCGGCGTCGGGGGCGCGCTGCAAAATCGCCTTCAGGCGCGACTCGCCCTGCACCGGGTCGCCCTGGCGCAGCGCGATCAGGCCGGCCAGCGCCTCGCCGTCGTTGGGGTCCAGTTCCAGCAGGCGCAGGTACAGCGCGCCGGCCTGCGGCCCCTGGCCTTCGCGCACCGCGACGGCGGCCATGCCGAGCAGGGCGTCGCGGTTGTTCGGCTCCTGCCGCAGCACCGCGTCGTAGCGCTGGCGGGCGTTGCCGGTGTCGCCGCTGTTGAACGCCTGGTAGGCGCCCTCCAGCGCCGGATTGATTTGCGGCGCCACGTCGGTGCGCAGCACGCGGATGTCGGCGCCGTCGGACGGCGCCAGCGCCGCCGCGGCCTGCGGCGGCGCTGGCCGTTGCGCTGGTGGCCGCTGCGGCGCCTGCTGCTGCTGTTGCTGCTGCTGTTGCTGCTGCTGTTGCTGCTGTTCCATGGCCAAGGCCTGCTGTTCGATGCGTTCGCGCGCGCCCGGCTCGTAGCCGGGCGGCGGCTGCGGGCTGGACGGGGTGGCCGGGTTGGGCGGGGCGCCCTGGTAGGCCGGGTAGACCGGCACGGCGCCGGGGGCGCCGTCGCCGGCGGGCGCGCCGTCCGGCGTAATCGGGTACGCGGCGGCGCCCTGGGGCGCCGCCGGCGCGCCGACAGGCGCGGCCGGCGCTTCCGTCAGCGGCATCGGCACCATCGGCAGGTTGGCGCCGGCGCCGCCGTTGGTGGCGTGCCAGTACCAGTAGCCGAAGCCGCCGAGCACCAGCGCCAGCACGGTGCACAGCCCCGCCAGGCGCAGCGTCGCCGGATCGACCGACATCGGCGCGGGCGCGGCGGCGGCCGGCTTGGCGCGCGGCGTCGCGCGCGGGCGCGGCGGCGGCTCGGGCTTGGCGCGGGCGCTCTCCTGGCGCGGCGCCTCGAAGGCGGCGGCCGGGCGCGGCGCGTCCGGCGCAGGCGCGGCGAACCGCGCCTGCGCCGCGGGGCCGGCGAAGGACGGCGCTTCGGCCGCCGCCGCGGCCGTGCCCAGCGGCGCCAGGCTCAAGCCGTCGACCGGCTCCAGCGCCAGCGCCGTCGGCGCGGCGGCCGGCGCGTCCTGCCGCTCGCGCGGCGACAGCGAGAGGATCTGGTCGTACGCCTCGGACGGCTTTTCCAGCTCGTCCTCGTGCGCGCTATTCTGTTTGGCGCGCTCGGCCTTCTTCAACGCCTGCATCAGTAGGCTCATGTTCCGTCTGCCCTCACGGCGGGATAGGCCTGCGCGGCCGGGGCTGTCCGGGGCGCGGGCTGGGCCGGCGCCGCGCTCGGCAGCAGATAGCGGTAGTCCTTGTAGTCGCCGTTGATGCTGGCGTCCTTGACGACGACCGGGCGGATGAAAATCACCAGCTCGGTCTTGCTGCTGCTTTCGTTACGGTACGAAAACAGGTCGCCCAAAATGGGAATCCTGCCGACGCCCGGCACGCTGTCCTTGTTGTTGTCGACCGAATCCTGCATCAGGCCGCCCATCACCGCCACCTGGCCGCTGCTGACCTTCATGATCGACTCCAGCTCGCGCGCCTGGATCACCGGCACCTTGCTGACCACCGGCGTGCTACCGCGGGCCAGTTCCGGGTTCGGGTCTTGCACGTAGCCGACGATGCGCGTGATGGTCGGGCGCACGTTCAGCGTTACCTCGTCGCTGTCGGCGATCTGCGGGGTCACGCTCATGACGAAGCCGACCGGCACCGTCTCCAGGCGCGACTCGTAGGTGGCCGGGGTGGTGATGACGTTGTTCAGGCCGTACACCGCCGGCGTCACCTTGATGGTGAAAAAGACCTGGTTGTCGACCACCTTGAGCAGCGCCGTCTGGTTGTTGAGCACGCTGATTTTCGGACTCGACAGGACCTTTACCTTGCCGAACGATTCGAGCAGTTGGATGGTGGCGGCGATGTTGCCCAGGCGGCTGGTCGGATTCAGGTAGTCGAGCACCAGCAAGCCCGGCGTGGCGCCGGGCGTGACGGCCGACAGCAGCGCGGTGTTGCCGACCTGCTTTTGCGTCACGCTCAGGCCGCTGTCCGGGCCGCGCAGGCGCGACCAGTTGATGCCCTGCTGGTACTGGTCGCTCAGGCGCACCTCGATGATGGTCGCTTCGATCAAGACCTGGCGCTTGGCGCTGCTGAGCACGATGTCCATGAATTCCTGGATCTTCTCGTGCTGGCGGCCGGTGGCGCGCACGGCGATCAGGCCGCCCTCGACGTTGACCACCACCGACGACGGGCTGCCCTTGTTGGCCATCTTCAGCGCGGCGGAGGCGTCGCCCGGCTGTTGGCCCTGGCCGCCCTGGACGGCGTTCGGGCCGCCGGCCGGCGGGTTCTGCGCGTATTGGCCCTGGTTCTGCTGTCCGCCCTGGAGCGGGTTCTGGCCCTGGTTCTGGTTGTTCGGGTTGTTTTGGCTGCTCTGGTACTGGCTCTGGTATTGGCCCTGGCCGGCGCCGCTCTGGGCCATTTGCGCCAGCGGGTCCGTCAGCGGGTCGCCCAGCGTGGTTTCGCGCAGCAGGTCGCGGATATTGCGCTCCAGGCTGTACCAAAAATTGTTTTCCGACTTGTTGAGCACCGAGGTCGTCGAATTGTTGTTGCCGCCGGCCGAGCCGGCGCCGCCGCTGTTGGCCGCCGCGCCGGCGCCGCCGCCGGCGCTGGAGCCGCCGCCGGCGGTGGAAATCTGGGTGGCGATGTTGACGCTGCTGTTGGTGCTGCGCGCGATGTTGACGTAATCGACCTTGTAATGGCGCCAGACGGCGGTGTCGGGCAGCACCGTCAGGTTCTTGCCGTCGATTTCATAGCGCATGTCGACTTGCCGGGAGATGCGCGTCAGCAATTGCGGCAGGGTCTGGTTGAGCGCGTTCAGCGTGACGCTGCCGTCGATGCCGGGGTGGATGTCGACGTTCATGCCGGCGTCGCGCGCCAGCGCGAACAGCAGCGACTGCACCGGCACCTTGTGCACCGTCACGCTGTAGGTTTCCAGCTTGGCGGCGGGGGCGGGCGGGCGCAGGGCGGTGCTTTGCTGGACCGTCTCGGGGATGGCGCCGGCCGCTTGCGGCGCTTCGCTGATGTGGCTGGGGGAGGTCGGCAGCGATGGGCCGGCGCACGCGCCGAGCAGCGCGCAGCACAGGGCCGGCATCAGGGGGGCAGCAGGTATTTTCATTGATGTTCCGCCCTAGAGGCCGCTAATTGTTGTACTTTTGAAATTTTAACCACCTTGGCCGTATAAAAGCAATTGTACCGCGCATGGTCGCCGGACAAAGCGTGAAATAAGCCGGTGGAAACGGCTTTATTGGCAAGTATCACCACAGTGGACCGGCGCCGGACGCCGCCACTTCGGCGCGGATGGCGGCGACGTCGACGATCCGCGGCCGGTACGGGCCCTGCTCGGACAGCAGCGCCTGCACCGCCTCGGCCTGGGCGCGGGTGCGGAAACTGCCGTAGACGATGGCGGTGTGGGCGGCGCCGTCCAGCCGCAGCGGATAGGCGTGCACCTGCTGCAGGCCGATGGCGTCGCCGGTGTCGCGCAGGAAGTTGTTCAGGCCGGCCCGGTCGCTGGACGGCAAGACCATGATTTGCAGCGCCAGGTGCTGCGCCGGCGCGCCCGCCAGCCAGGCCCGGCTGGCGTCCAGGCAGGCTTGCAGCGGCTGCACCCGGGCGCGCGCCGCCGCCGGCGCCGGCGCCGCCGGCAGCCAGGCCCAGGCCGCCGCGCCGGCCAGCAGCAACGCGCCCAGCGCGGCGGCGGCGACGCGCCGCGCCGGGCGCGCGGGCCGGCCGAAGGCGCTGTCGCCGATGGCCGCGCGGACGTGCTTGGCGCCGACGACGGCGGCGTCGTCGGCGAAGGCGGCCAGCATGGCCTTGTCGGCCAGGATGTTGATGCGCCGCACGATGCCGCGCGACACGGCCGCCAGCTGGCGCACCGCCTCGGCGTCGAACAGGGCCGCACCGCGGTGGCCGGCGGCGCCCAGGCGGCAGGCCAGGAACTCCGGCACCAGCTCGGGCGCCATCAAGGGCACCGCGAAGCTGTGCGTGATGCGCTCCTTGAGTTGGCGCATCTCGGGCAGGTTCAGGCTGGCGTCCAGTTCGGGCTGGCCGAACAGCACGATCTGCAGCAGCTTGTGGTGCGCCGTTTCAAGGTTGGTCAGCAGGCGGATCTGTTCGAGCGTGGCCAGCGGCATCGCCTGGGCCTCCTCGACCAGCAGCACCACCTGGCGGCCGGCCGCGTGCTTGTCGATCAGGTCGCCGTGCAGCAGGCGCAGCACCTCGTCGGCGCGCTTGCCGCCGCTTGCCAGGTTCAGTTCGCCGGCGATGGCGAACAGCACCTCGTCCGGCGCCAGGCTGGGGTTGACCAGGTAGATCACCTCTATGTGCGGCGGCAACTGGCTTTCGAGCATGCGGCACAGCATGGTCTTGCCGCTGCCGACCTCGCCGGTGACCTTGATGATGCCCTCGCCGTGGATGACGCTGTAGAGCAGGGCGTCGAGGATGGCGCCGCGCGTGTTGCCGCTGTAGAAAAACGCCGGGTTCGGCGTGATGCTGAAGGGCGCCTCGTCGAGGCCGAAGTGGGCGTGGTACATGCTGTGGCTCCGGTTCAGGCGATGCAGTGCAGGAAGGCCTGCTCCAGGTTGGCGGCGGCGTAGTCGGCGCGGCATTGCCGCGGCGTGCCGACGAAGCGGATGCGGCCCTCGTGCAGGATGGCCATGCGGTCGCACAACTCCTCGACGTCGGCCAGCGCGTGCGAGGTGAAGAGCAGGGTGCGGCCGGCGTCGCGCAGCAGGCGCAACTGCCGCTTGAGCAGCGCGCGCGCCTTCGGGTCGAGGCCGCTGGTGGGCTCGTCGAGCACCAGCATCGGCTTGTCCGACAGCAGGCAGGCGGCCAGGCCGAGCTTTTGCGTCATGCCCTTCGAATAGGCGCGCACCTGGCGCGTCAGCGCGGCCGGCTCCAGGTCGAGCGCGGCCAGCATGGCGCCGACCCGGGCGGCGTCGTAGGGCAGGCCCTGCAGCTTGAGCATGTAGCGCAGGAAGGCGGCGCCGCTCAGGTAGTAGGGCGGGCTGAAGCGCTCGGGCAGGAAGGACAGCGGCGCGCGCGCCGCCGGCAGGCGGTGCGACAGGCCGAAGATGGCGATGGCGCCGGCGTCGAGCGCGCAAAAGTCGAACATGCACTTGACCAGGCTGGTCTTGCCGGCGCCGTTGACGCCGACCAGGCCGAAGCTTTCGCCGGCGCGCACCTCCAGCTCGACGCCGCGCAGCACCGCGCCGCCGGCATAGCTTTTGACAACCTGTTGAAAACGCACTGCTGAAACACTCATGGATGGCCGGACGCTGTGGGGTTGGCGCGGGCGGGGCTGCCCGGAGCAGACTGTAGCGCATTATCGTCACTTCTGGCCACGCGCGGCAAGCGCAAACCGGGGACAGACCACGATTTCCGGGAAATACTTTCCCGGAAATCGTGGTCTGTCCCCGTCGCGTTGGTCCCCGTCGCGTTGGCGTTTGTTGTTGCCGTGGATGACTATTCGCGGCCGATTGTTTTGGCGCGGCCGCTTTCTGGCATAAAATGGGCCGCTGCCTGCTGTGGCAGCTTAATTGACGTGCGCGAACCGAGGAGTGGGTATGGCAAGGCCAGAAAAAGTCCGGCTGGGGGAGATTTTGGTGCAGCAAAAGCTGCTGTCCGAAGAACAGTTGGGCCTGGCGCTGACCGAGCAGAAGCGCACCGGCCGCAAGCTCGGCCGGGTCTTCGTCGAGCACGGCTTCGTCACCGAGGAGCAAATCTCCGGCGCGCTCGCCAAGCAGTTCGACATCCCGTATATCAACCTGAAGTTCTACAACATCAACGCCGAGGTGGTGCGCCTGCTGCCGGAAACCCAGGCGCGGCGCTTCCGCGCGCTGGTGCTCGAGCAGCGCATCGACACGCTGCTGGTCGGCATGTCCGACCCCACCGACCTGTTCGCCTACGACGAGATCGCGCGCCTGGTCAAGCGCAACATCGAGCTGGCCGTGGTCAACGAGAGCGAGGTGCTGGCGGCGATCGACCGGATCTACCGGCGCACCGAGGACATCACCGAGCTGACCCGCGAGCTCGAACAGGACCTGGGCGACAGCGCCGTCGACTTCGGCGCGCTGGCCGCCAACCCGGGGCTGGAAGAGGCCCCCATCGTCAAGCTGCTGCAGTCGGTGTTCGACGACGCCACCCAGGTGCGCGCCTCCGACATCCACATCGAGCCGCAGGAGGCGCGCCTGCAGATCCGCTTCCGCATCGACGGCGTGCTGCACCTGCAGACCGAGGCCGACATCAAGGTGGCCAGTTCGCTGGCGCTGCGCCTGAAACTGATGTCGGACCTCGACATCTCGGAAAAGCGCCTGCCGCAGGACGGCCGCTTCGCCATCCGCGTCAAGAACCAGCGCGTCGACGTGCGTATCTCGACCATGCCGACGCAGTACGGCGAGTCGGTGGTGATGCGGCTGCTGAACCAGGGCGGCACCACGCTGCGCCTGGACGCCATCGGCATGCCGGCGGCGCTGGTGACGCGCTTTCGCGCCATCGTCCAGCGCCCCAACGGCCTGGTGCTGGTGACCGGCCCGACCGGCAGCGGCAAGACCACCACGCTGTATTGCGCGCTGGCCGAGTTGAACTCGGTGGAGAAAAAACTCATCACCGTCGAGGACCCGGTCGAGTACCGCCTGGCCGGCATCAACCAGGTGCAGGTCAACGACAAGATCGAGCTCGACTTCGCGCGCGTGCTGCGCTCGGCGCTGCGGCAGGACCCCGACATCGTGCTGGTGGGCGAGATGCGCGACCAGGAAACCGCGCAGATCGGCCTGCGCGCGGCCATGACGGGCCATTTGGTGCTGTCGACGCTGCACACCAACGACGCCCGCAGCACGCCGCTGCGGCTGATGGACATGGGCGTGCCGCGCTACATGGTCGGCAGCGCGCTGCAGGCGGTGCTGGCGCAGCGCCTGGTGCGGGTGATCTGCGAAAGCTGCAGCGAGCCGCACCCGCTGGCGCCGACCGAGCGCGAATGGCTGCGCCAGGAGCTGGGCGCGCTGGTCGACCAGCACCACTACTTCCACGGCAAGGGCTGCTCGCACTGCAACGGCATGGGCTACCGCGGCCGCACCGGCGTCTACGAGCTGCTGGAGATGACGCAGGCGGTGGCCGACGCCGCCAACGACCCCGACCCGGCGCACTTCCTGAAGGTGGCGTCGGCGCAGATGGCCGGCGAGACGCTGCGCCGGCACGCCGTGCACCTGGTGGTGCAGGGCCGCACGACGGTGGCCGAGGCGATGCGCATCAGTAACCAGATCGAGGAGTGACGTGCCTTTTTTCGCCTACACAGCCCGCAACGGCGCCGGCGAGTTGATCCGCGGGGTGCTGGAGGGCGCCGACAGCGGCGTCGTGGCCGACCAGTTGTTCGCCACCGGCGCCACGCCGGTCGAGATCGCGCAGACCAGCAAGGCCGTCAGCGCGGCCGGCGCCGACCAGGGCCTGTGGCAGCGCCTGACCGAGAAAAAGGTCAACTCGATGGACGTGCAACTGTTCAGCCGCCAGCTCTACACGCTGCTCAAGTCGGGCGTGCCGATCATGCGCGGCCTGGCCGGCTTGCAGGAGTCGGCCATCAGCAAGGCCTTCGGGCGCGTCATCAAGGACTTGCGCGAGTCGCTCGACGCCGGGCGCGAGCTGTCGGCGGCGATGCGCCGCCACCCCGAGGTGTTTTCCAATTTCTACCTGTCGATGGTGCGCGTGGGCGAGATGACCGGCCGCCTTGAAGAGGTCTTCCTGCGCCTGTTCGACCACCTCGAATTCGACCGCGACATGCGCGCCCGCGTCAAGAGCGCGACCCGCTACCCGGTCTTCGTGGTGGCCGCGATGCTGATCGCGATGGTGGTGGTGAACGTCTTCGTGATCCCGCAGTTCGTCAAGGTGTTCGCCAGCTTCAACGCCGAGCTGCCCTTGATGACGCGGGTGCTGATCGGCAGCTCGAACTTCATGGTCAATTACTGGCTGCTGCTGCTGCTGCTGACGGGCGCCGCCGTGCTGGGCGTGCGCGCCTGGCTGGGCACGACGGCCGGCCGCTACGCCTGGGACCGGCACAAGCTGCGCGTGCCGATCGCCGGCAAGATCATCCTGAAGGGCACGATGGCGCGCTTCGCCCGCAGCTTCTCGCTGTCGAGCCGCAGCGGCGTGCCGATCGTGCAGGCGCTGACGGTGGTGTCGCAGACCGTCGACAACGCCTATCTGTGCGCCCGCGTCGAGCAGATGCGCGACGGCGTCGAGCGCGGCGAAAGCATCCTGCGCACCTCGGTGGCGGCCGGCGTGTTCACGCCGGTGGTGCTGCAGATGATCGCCGTCGGCGAGGAGTCCGGCTCGCTCGACGAGCTGATGGATGAAATCGCCCAGATGTACGAGCGCGAGGTCGACTATGAATTGAAGACCCTGTCGGCGCAGATCGAGCCGATCCTGATCACCTTCCTGGGCCTGATGGTGCTGGTGCTGGCGTTGGGGATTTTCCTGCCGGTCTGGGACCTGGGCAAAGTGGCGCTGCGCAAATGAGCCGCCGGCCATTGTTGTGCTGGAACAACAGCCGGCGCGGCGCGCAACGCGGCATCGGTTTGTTCGAAAGCGCGGTGGCGGCGATCGTCGTCGGCGTGCTCGGCGCGGTGCTGCTGACGCGGCTGGCGTACTACCAGGAGCAGGCCGAGCTGGCCGCCGTGGCGCGCACGGCGAACCTGCTGCGGGCCGCGCTGGCGCTGAAGCTGGCGCACCTTTACGCCGGCAACCGGCAGGCCGAAATGCCGGCGCTGGCGCGGCAAAACCCGATGGAATGGCTGGCCGCGAGGCCGGCCAACTACGCCGGCGAATACGCCGCGCCGGCCAGCGGCGAGGTGGCCGCCGGCCAGTGGTACTTCGACCGCGGCGCCGGCAAGCTGGTGTATTTGTTGGCCGAGGGAAAAATTTTTAGCGGATCCCAGCCAAAGGCCTTGCAATTCAAGGTAAGCTTATCCGGCCCGGCCCAGAACCTGCCTGTGCAATCCAAGGGGATGAGTATTGTTTTGAATCAAGTTTATGAATAACTTGTCGTTATATATGGCATGGTAGATTTTCCGCCGTGCGGATGGATTGTTAAATGATTTGGAGACGAGTATGAACAGGCAGTCAATGAAAGGTTTTTCCGGCAAGGCGCAAGCGGGCTTCACGCTGATCGAATTGATCGTCGTGATCGTCATCCTGGGGATTTTGGCGGCGACCGCCCTGCCGCGTTTCGCCGATCTGAGCGGCGACGCCCGCCTGGCCAAGGTCCAGGCCGCGCGCGCGGCGATCCAAAGCGGCGCGGCGCTGGCCCATTCGACCTGGCTGGCGCGGGGCGGCGCGGCCAACACCCCCGTGACGATGGAAGGGCAGAGCATAGGCATGACGACCCTGGGCTGGCCGACCGCGGCGGGCATCGTCGTCGCCGCCGGCGGCCTTGCCGATTACTCCATCGCCGGCGCGGTGGTGTCCGCCGACGCCGAGCATCTGGCCTGCTCGGTCACCTACGTCGAGGCGTCGGGCACGACCACGCTGCAAGGGACGGCGACCAACTGTTCGGCCGCCAACCCCGCCGCTCCCGCCCCGTAAGCGGCGGCGATTGTCGGGTATCGACGCGCGGCCGCGCCGGCGCGCCGCCTGCGACGGCGTTGCCGCTGGCGTCGGCCGCCGACGCGTTGCGCCCTTGCTTCGCTATGCAGAGTTCTATCGCCATGAAGATGCGCAACCATGCGCGCGCGGCCGGCCTCGGCCAGCGCGGCTTTACCCTCGTCGAACTGGTCGCGGTGATCCTTGTCACCGGCATCCTGGCGACGCTGGCCATGCCGCGCTTTTTCGAGCGCCAGGCCTTCGACGCGCGCAACTTCGCCGAACAAAGCCAGTCCATGCTGCGCTACGCGCAGAAAGTGGCGATCGCGCAGAACCGGCGCGTGTTCGTGCGCCTTAACGGCAGCGGCGTGGCGCTGTGTTTCGACGCCGCCTGCACCGCCGCCGCCCGCGTGGTGCCGCCGTCGGGCGGCAACAGCGGCGCCGCCGCCACCGTCGCTCAATGCGCCGGCGACGCGCGCTGGCACTGCGAGGGCGCGCCCTCCGGCGTCAGCTATACGAAGGCGCCGGCCATCTCCTCCTTCTACTTCAGCGCCCTCGGCAAGCCCTTCGCGGCGCTCGACGCCGACGGCGCCCGGGTCTCGACTTTCGCCACGCTGGTCATGACGGTGCGCGGCGGCGCCGCCGACGTCCATCCGATTACCGTCGAGGCGGAGACCGGCTATGTCCATTAAGCGCCGCCAGGGCGGCCTGAGCCTGGTTGAACTCATCATGTTCATGGTCATCGTCGGCATCGCCGTGCTCGGCTTGGTGCAGGTGATGAACCTGACGGTGCGCGCCAGCGCCGACCCGCTGGCGCGCAAGCAGGCGCTGCTGATCGCCGAGTCGCTGCTGGAGGAGGTGCAACTGGCCCATTTCACCTTTTGCGACCCGAACGACGCCAACGCCGAGACCGCCACCGCCGCCGTGGTCGGCGCCGCCGGCTGCGCCGCGACCGTCGAAACGGTCGGCCGGCTGGCCGGCGAAAGCCGGCCGTTCGACAACGTCAACGATTACGTCGGCCAGTTCGGCGCGGCCGAGGCGGCCTTCAACAACGCCGCCGGCGCCCTGGCCGACGTCAACCTGGCGGCGCTGCCCGTGACCGGCTATACCGCGACGCTGCGCATCGCGCCCGAGAACCTCGGGCCGGCCGCGGCGCCCATCGTTTCGAGCGCGGCGCCGGCGACGATGGACGTGCTGCGCATCACCGTCACGGTCAACGTCGGCAACGAAAGCGTCGTACTCGACGGCTACCGCACGCGCTACGCGCCGAGGTCGATATGAACGGCGCCAAGGAACGCGGCCAACGCGGCCGACGCGGCGGGCAGGCGGGCTTCACCCTGGTCGAGGCGGTGATGGTGATCGTCATCGTCGGCATCATCGGCGGCATCGTCGCGGTGTTCATCCGCGTCCCGGTGCAGGCCTACACCGACTTGGCGGCGCGCGCCGAGCTGGGCGACATCGCCGACACGGCGGTGCGCCGCGTCGGGCGCGACGTGCGCCTGGCGCTGCCCAACAGCGTGGTGGCGTCGGGCGACGGCCGGACGATGAGCTTCCTGCTGACCAAGACCGGCGGGCGCTACCAGGCCGTCGAGGACGCGCTGGCGGGCGGTACGCCGCTCGACTTCGAGAACGCCGCGGTACTCGACTTCAACGTGCTGGGCGCCATGCCGGCCGGCCAGCAAGCCATCGTGCCCGGCGACTTCATCGTCGTCTACAACCTGGGCCCGGGCTACGAGCCGGCCAACGCCAATCCGGCCGGCGGCGCCCCCGCCAGCCTCAACGTCGCCGCCGTGGCCGCGGTGGCCGGCAACGTCATCACGATGGCGGCGAACCCCTTCGCCAGCGCGAACCCGGTCATGAGTTCGCCGACCAGTCGCTTCCAGGTCGTCACCGGCACCGTCACCTACGTGTGCGACACCGTCAACCGGACGCTGACGCGCTTTTGGGCCGACCGCCAGCTTGCCGCGGCCGGCACGCTGCCGCCGCCCGGCGTGGGCGCGCTGCTGGCCGAGAACGTCAGCGCTTGCGCGTTCAACTACGTGTTGCCGGCCAACACCCGCAGCGGGCTGGTGGCGATCAGCCTGACGCTGCAGCGGCCCGGCAACGCCGAGTTCATCAAGCTGTTCCACCAGGTTCACGTGGACAACACGCCATGACGCGCCCGCTGGCGCAAGCCGCGCGCGCCCGCGGCGCCGCCTCGCCGCCGGGCCGGCGCAGCGCCGGCCTGGGCCTGGTGACGGCGATTTTCCTGCTGGTGGTGCTGTCCGGCATGGGCGTGGCGATGATGACCTTGAGCACCACCCAGAACGCCAGCGTGGCGCTGGACGCGCAGGGCGCGCGCGCCTACCAGGCCGCCCGCGCCGGTATTGAATTCGGCGTGTACCAGGCGCTGCGCGCGGGAAATTGTCCCGGCAACGCCGCCCCGCAAAGCTTCGCGCTGCCGACCGGCACCAGCCTGAGTGCCTTCAGCGTGACGGTACGCTGCAACGCGCTCACCACCGGCGCCGGCGCCGGCGCCGGCGCCGTGACGGTGCGCCAGGTCACGGCGACCGCCTGCAACCGCCCGGCGGCCGGCCAGTGTCCCAACCCCAGCAACGACCCCGACTATGTCCAGCGCGTCCTCAATGTCCAGTTTTAGACCACCGCGCCGGCGCGCCGCGGCCGCGTTGCTGCTGGCGGCGGCCCTGGCCTGCGCCGCCGCGCGCGCCGCCGACACCCCGATCACGCTGTTTAAAAGCTTCGCCGGCAACGTCAACTTCACCGGCGCGCAAAAAACCCTGCGCACCAAATCGAACGCCAGCGGCCCTTGCGACGTAACGACGTCGGCGACGCTGACGCTGAACGGCATTCCGACCGGCGCGGTGGTGCTGAACGCCCAGTTGTACTGGGCCGGTTCGGGCAGCACGCCGGACTACTCGGTGCTGCTCGACGGCGTCGCCGTGGCGGCGCCGGGCAACCGCCAGTTTTCCTCGGCGACGGTGGGTTACGACTATTTCAGCGGCGCCGCCGACGTCACCAGCCAGGTCAATGCGAAAAAAAACAACACCTATCTGCTGTCCGGGCTGAGCTTTAACAACGGCGCGCCGCATTGCGCGGTCGAGGGCGTGCTGGGCGGCTTCCAGCTGCTGGTGATCTATTCGAAGGCCGGCGAAACCTTCCGCGTGCTCAACCTGTACGAGGGCTTCCAGTACATCCGCAACTCGTCGCTGTCGCTGAACCTGAGCAATTTCCAGATTCCCAATCCGCTCGGCAGCGCCACCGGGCGGGTCGGCCACATCACCTGGGAGGGCGACACCACGCTGTCGGGAGGCGGCGAGGATTTGCGCTACAACGGCGTCGGCCAGGTCGACGCGAGCAACGTTTCCGGCAACCAGTTCAACTCGGCCAGCAACATCAACGCCGACGCCGCCTCCTACGGCATCGACTTCGACGCCTACACCGTGCAGTCGCCGGTGATCCTGTCCGGCCAGACCAGCGCCAGCACCGCCTACAGCTCGGGCGCCGACCTGGTGCTGCTGAACGCCGAGATCATCGCCGCGCCGAACGTGCCGGCCACCGACCGCTCGATCGCGATGGTGCTCGACGGCCCGCTGGCGCAATCGAAAACCAGCAAGTACACCATTACGCTGGGCAATAACGGGCCGCTCAGCGAAAGCGGCCCGATCACCGTCACCGACACGCTGCCGGCCGCCTTCATCGTCGGCGGCGCCGGCGGCAGCGGCTGGAGCTGCACGGTGGCCGGGCAACTGGTTTCCTGCAGCAACCCCGGCCCGCTGGCGGTCGGCGCCACGCTGGCGCCGCTGGTGGTGACGGTGACGGCGGCGGCCAACGCCAGCGGCTCGATCACCAACAGCGCCAGCGTCGGCGGCGCGCTGTTCGATTATTACGACGGCAACAACACCGCCAGCGTCAGCGCCATCGTCGGCGCCGCCCAGTTCGTGCCGGCGTATATGCTGACCGACGCGCTGTGCGTGCACAACGTGCCGTTCGGCAACGCGGGCCAGCCGTGCAAGCCGGTCACGCTGACCTCCTCGATCGCCAACGTCGACATCGCCGGCCTGTACATCACCTATGTCAGCGCGGGCGTGCCGACCGCGCTCGGCAGCGGCGCGACCAACGTGCCAATGCGCTTCGCGCTGTCCTGCCACGACCCGGTTGCCAACGCCGGCAAGCAGGCCAGTTTCACCAGCGTCGGCACGGCCAGCAACAAAATGCCCCTGTGCGTGGGCGCCGGCGCCATGCCCGGACCCACCAGCGGCGCCTGGTCGGCGGCCGTCAACGTCAGCTTCCCCGGCAATTCGCCGACGGTCGGCACGGCGACGACGTCGGGCGGCACGACCACCATCACCGGACTCAACAACAAGCTGCTGTATCCCGACGTCGGCCGCATCGAAATGTACATGAGCGACGCCGGCAACCGCCTCGGCAGCACCGGCGCCTTCGTCTCCAAGCCGCAGACCTTCCTGTTGACGGCCAGCACGCTGGGGCTGGGCGCCAACCAGGCCACCACCCCGGCGCTGGCCAGCAACCCGGCCTTCGTTGCCGCCGGCGCCGCCTTCAAACTGGGCTGGAGCGCGATGACGGGCGGCGTCACGCCGGTGCTGGCCAGCAGCTTCGGCCGCGAGCAAATCCCGGCCAGGATCAAGCTCAAGGTCGAGGCCGCGACCGACGCGGCCGGCGCGCCGCTGGCCGGCATGGTCAACCTGCCGAACCTGAGCGGGGTGTTTGGCGCGGTCAGCGGCGGCGCCGCCGAGGGCAGCGGCTTCTCCTTCGGCGACGTCGGCGTCATCAAGCTGACGGCGCAGTTGGAAAGCGCCGACTACCTCGGCGCCGGCAACGTCAGCGGCGCCCCGCTCAACGTCGGACGCTTCGTCGCCGACCACTTCGAAACCCAGGCCAGCGGGCCGCTGCCCTGCGCCAGCACCGGCATGGTGTGCCCGGCCGGCGCGCCGACGATGGTGTATTCGCGCCAGGAATTCGAGCTGCAGGTGACGGCGGTCAACGCGGCCGGCGCCACGCTGTTGAATTACAGCGGCCCGTTCGCCCGCGCCGCCACGCTGACGGCGTGGAACGGCGCCGGCAGCGGCGCCACCACGCAAAATCCGCCGGCCACGCCGGCCGGCGCGCTGCTGGCGCCGGCCACGCTGGCGGCCGCCAGCTTCGGCGCCGACCCGCTGCTGGGGCCGGGCGTGGCCAAGCTGAAGGCGAGCTACGCGTTTGCGCGCGCCTTCGACGGCGCCGCGCCGCACGCGACCGGCCTGGCGGCGCCGACGCCGGTCTACCTGCGCGCCGCCGAAAGCGCCGGCGGCGACGGCGCGACCTCGTCGCGCGGCGCCGCCAGCAAGGAGGGCGGCGTGACGGTGGCCAGCGGCCGCCTGAATCTGGGCAACGCCTACGGTTCGGAATTGAGCCCGCTGCGCATTGCGCTGCGGGCCGAGTATTTCACCGGCTACGCGGCCAACCAGGGCTGGCGTCTGCATGACGGCGACGGCGGCGCCAAGGCCAGCGCGGTGACCGCGGCCGGGGCCGTGTTTGGCAACTGTTCCAAGTTTTTGTCCGTCGCCGGCGCCTGCAAGGTCGGCGCGCTGGCGGCCGCCGCGGCGCCGGCGACGCTGCCGATGGCGGCCGGGCTCGCCACACTGCAACTGCGCGCGCCCGGCGTGGGCGGCGGCGCCGAGTTGCGCATGGGCGATCCGCTCTGGCTGCCCAGCACGGTCGCGCGGCTGGTGTTCGGCCAATACCGCAGCCCGCTGATTTACCTGCGCGAACTGCATTGAACGGGCGACAAGGGAGTGAAAGTGTGACCTGGGCGCAAAAAATCGCCGGGTATTTTTGCTCCTGTGCAAATATGGCGGGTAAATCGTTGGAACTTGAATATAATCAAGCATCTGCCGGGTTTTCTTCGCGCAGCGCTAATCATTGAGACGTCGGCATGGGTCTATTCGCTAAAGCAAAAAAAAATAATGATGGCTGGCTGGCGATCGCCTTTGGCGCCGACGGCGTCGTCGGCGCCGCCGTCAAGCGCGTCGTCAACGCCAAGCCGGTGGTGGAATGGGCCGCCTTCTATCCGGACGAGAAGGGCGAGGGCGGCGCGCTCGAGCGCGTCAAGAAGGAAGCCCATCCGGCCCGTTACCAGTGCGCCAGCCTGCTCGCCGCCGCCGACTACCAGTTGCTGTCGGTGGACGCGCCCAACGTGCCGCCGGCCGAATTGAAAACCGCGCTCGGCTGGCGCCTCAAGGACATGCTCGACTTTCCGGTGGCCGAGGCGACCATCGACCTGCTCGACATCCCGCCCGACGCCAACGCGCCGGTGCGCAACCGCACGCTGTTCGCGGTGGCCGCGCGCAACAGCGTGATCGCGCCGCGCCAGCTGCTGTTCAGCGAGCACAAGCTGAAGCTGGACGCGATCGACATCCCCGACATGGCGCAACGCAATATCTCGGCCCTGCTCGAGCCGGCCGGGCGCGGCCTGGCCATGCTGTCCTTCGACGCCGACGGCGGCTTGCTCACCGTCACCTTCAACGCCGAGCTGTACCTGTCGCGGCGCATCGACGTGCGCCTGCCCCAGTTGCTCGACGGCGACGAGGACAAGCAGCGCCAGGTGCACGACAAGATCACGCTGGAGCTGCAGCGCTCGCTCGACCATTTCGAGCGCCAGTTCCACTTCATCGCGGTGGCCAAGCTGGTGCTGGCGCCAACCGGCGCCCCCGGTCTGCATACCTACCTGGCCGGCAATCTGTACATGCCGGTCGAGGCGCTCGACCTCGACAGCGTGTTCGACCTGTCGAAGGCGCCGGCGCTGCGCGAGGCGGCGCAGCAGGCGCGCCACTTCATGGCGCTGGGCGCGGCGCTGCGCCTGGACGGGGGCGCGCCGTGAGCCAGCAAATCAATCTCTTCAACCCGCTGCTGCAAAAGCGCAAGAACTACCTGTCGGCGAAGACCATGGCGCAAGCCATGCTGGCGGTGCTGCTCGGCGCCGCGTTGCTGGCGCTGTACGGCAACCGCCAGGTCGCCGCGCTGGAGCGGCAAGTGGCCGCGGGCAAGCTCGAACTGGCCAAGCGCCAGGCCCGCCAGGCCGAGGTGATGGTGGCGTACGCGCCGCGGAAAAAGGACCAGGACATCGAACAGGACATCGTTCAAGCCGGCGCCGAACGCCAGTCGCTGCTGCAGTTGCAGTCGATCCTGGCGCGCGGCGAATTCGGCAACACGCGCGGCTACTCGGCCTACTTCCGCGCGTTCGCCCGCACCCGCGTCGACGGCCTGTGGCTGACCGAGGTCGACATCCTCGGCGCCGGCAACGCCATCGGCTTGCAGGGCAGGGTGCTGTCGCCGGCGCTGCTGCCGCGCTACATCGGTGGCCTGGCCGGCGAACCCGTGCTCAAGGGCAAGACGTTCGCGCGCTTGGAACTGGCGCCGCCCGCCAAGCCGGCCGGCGCCGACGCGCCGGCGCCGGCCGCGCCGGCCGCGGCTGCCGCCGGCGCCGCCACCTCGGCCACGCCCGCCGCGCCGGGCTTTCTTGAATTTAGTCTGCAGGCCACGCCTGCGGAGGTGGCCAAATGAAACAGTCCTGGCTGAAACTCGCCGCCAAAATCGACGCGCTCAGTCTGCGCGAGCGCGTCATGGCCTTCGCCGCCGGCATGGTCGTGCTGCTGTTCCTGGCGTTTCTGCTGCTGCTAGACCCGATGTTCGCCAAGCAGAAAAAGCTCGTCGCGCAGTTCCGCCAACAGCAAAGCCAGATGGCCGGCATCGACGCCGAAGTGGCCAACGCGGTGCTGCTGCACGCGCACGACCCCGACAGCGCCAGCCGGGCCAGCCTGCAGGCGCTGCGCGGCGAGGTCGCGCAACTGGGCGGCGCGCTGCGCGCCATGCAGAAGGGGCTGGTCGCGCCGGAGCGCATCGTGCTGCTGCTGGAGCAGCTGTTGAGGAGCAATACCAAGCTGCGCCTGGTGTCGCTGAAGACGCTGCCGGCCACCGGCCTGGCCGACGGCCGCTTTTCCGATCCGGTCCCGGCCGACGCGCCCGAGCCGATGCATGCCGGCGGCAAGCTGCTGCTCAAGATCGCGCAGCCGCCAAGTCCGGCGGCGCCGCCGGCGGCGCCGGTCAAACAGGCGCCGCTGCTGTACCGGCACGGCGTGGAACTCGAATTGCAGGGCGGTTATCTCGACATGGTGAATTATATGGAGGCGCTGGAAGCGATGCCGACGCAATTGTTCTGGGGTAAGGCCAATTTGCACGCCGGCGACTACCCGAACGCGCGCCTGACCCTGACGCTGTACACCTTGAGCCTGGCGCCGAAATGGATCGCGCTGTGAGCGCGCGCCGGCCTGCTTTACGCTTCGGCCTCGCTTGCGGCTTAAGCCTGGTCTTGGGCGGCGCGCCGGTGGCGGCCCAAAGCCTGTTCGATCCGACCCGGCCGCCGGCCGCGCTGACGGCGCCGTCCGACGGCGCGCTCGGGGTTCCCGGCGCGCCGATGTTGCAATCGGTGCTGGTGTCGCGCAATCCCGGCGGCAGGGCGGTGGCGGTGATCAGCGGCCAGACCGTGCGCCTGGGCGGCAAGGTCGGCGACGCCGTGCTGGTGCGCATCAGCCAGACCGAGGTCGTGCTCAGGCGCGGCAGGGCGCTGGAGACGCTGCGCCTGTATCCCAGCAAGGTGAACGACGGCGCCGGCCCGGCGAAGCCATAAAGCATATGCATAACAATACAGAGCGGACGAGAATGCAAAAAAACCTGATCATCGCCTGCGCGCTGGGCGTCGGCGCCGGCTTAAGCGGCTGCAATAGCGCGCAGTCGCAGCGCGACACCTTCAACGCCATCAATGCGCAAATGAAGAGCGCCGCCGCGCAGGCGCCGGCGGCCAGCCAGCCCGCGGCGGTCGAGAACGCCCTGTTGCCGCCGCTCAGCGCGCTGGCCGGGCAACTGCCGCGCACCCGCGCCGCGCTCGACGAGCGCTTCAACGTGTCCTTCAACAACGTGCCGGCGCAGCAGTTTTTCAATTCCCTCGTCACCGGCACGCGCTACAACATGCTGGTCCACCCCGACATCGGCGGCACCGTCTCGGCCAACCTGAAGGACGTCACCCTGTTCGAGGCGCTCGACGCGGTGCGCGAACTGTACGGCTACGACTACCGGGTCGACGGCAGCCGCATCTACATCAAGCCGGCGACGATCCAGACCCGCATGTTCCAAGTCAATTACCTGACCGGCAACCGCAAGGGCAGCTCCAACCTGCGCGTGTCGTCGACCTCGGTTGGCAACGCCAGTTCGCTCGCCTCCGGGCAGGGCGGCAACAACAATAACAATAGCGGCGGCGGCAACAACAGCAACAACGGCGCCAACGACAACGGCGGCGGCCCGCAGGCGGGCCAGGCGCGCGACAGCAGCAACGTCAGCACCACCTCGAACAGCGATTTCTGGGTTGAGCTGAAGGCGTCGCTGGAAGCCATCGTCGGCGCCGGCAAGGACGGGCGCAACGTCGTGCTCAGCCCGCAGTCCGGCGTCGTGGTGATCCGCGCCATGCCCGACGAGTTGCGCAACGTCGACCTGTACCTGAAGGCGACCCAGTTGTCGGTCGACCGCCAAGTGATCCTGGAGGCGAAGATCCTCGAGGTGCAGCTCAACGACGGCTTCCAGACCGGCATCAACTGGGCCTCGTTCGCCTCCATCAAGAGCGGCCACGGCAACCGCGTCTCGACCGGCTTCGTCTCGCCCGGCACCACGCTGGCGCCGCTGCCGTTCGCCGGCGGCCAGCCGCCGACGATGAGTTCGACGGGCGCGACCGCCATCGCCGCCAGCACCGGCTTCGCGCTGGGCAGCGCGGCGACGGCGGCCGGCTCGCTGTTCGGCCTGGCCTTCCAGACCAGCAACTTCGCCGCGATGATTTCCTTCCTCGAATCGCAAGGCACGGTGCACGTGCTGTCGAGTCCGCGCATCGCCACGCTGAACAACCAGAAGGCGGTGCTGAAGATCGGCACCGACGAGTTTTACGTCACCGGCGTGAGCACCACCACCAACACCAGCGCGGCCAGCGCCACCACCAGCCCGAACGTGACCTTGCAACCGTTCTTTTCCGGCGTGGTGCTGGACGTCACGCCGCAGATCGACGACCGCGGCAACATCATCCTGCACGTGCACCCGTCGGTCAGCCAGGTCACCACCGTCAGCAAGGACATCGACCTCGGCAGCGCCGGCCGGCTGACCTTGCCGCTGGCGGCGTCGAACACCTCGGAAATGGACAGCATGGTGCGCGGCCAGAACGGCGGCATCGTCGCCATCGGCGGCCTGATGCGCCAGTCGTCGACTTCCGACCGTTCGCAGGTGCCCGGCGCGGGCGGGCTGCCGGTACTCGGCGCGCTGTTCCGCAACACCGGCCAGGTCACGCAAAAGCGCGAACTGGTGGTGCTGATCAAGCCCACCATCGTCGAGGGCGCCAGCAGCTGGAACGAAGACCTGCTCGACGCCGGGCGGCGCATGGAGGCGCTCGACCCGCGCCGTCCGGCGGAGCGCAACTAATATGTACAAGGCCCACTTCGGCTTGCGTGAGGTGCCGTTCAGCATCACGCCGGACACCAGCTTCTTCTTCACCAGCCCGCACTCGCAAGAGGCGCTCAACACGCTGCTGGTGGCGGCAAAGAACGGCGAGGGCTTCATCAAGATCACCGGCGAGGTCGGCACCGGCAAAACGCTGCTGTGCCGCAAGTTCCTGGCCACGCTGGGGCCGGAATTCGTCACCGCCTACATCCCCAATCCGTATCTGGAGCCGCGCACGCTGATGCTGGCGCTGGCCGACGAGCTGGGCTTGAAGCTGGAGAAGGACGTCGACCAGCACCAGTTGCTCAAATCGATCACGCAGCGCCTGCTGGACCTGGCGGCCGGGGAAAAGCGCGTGCTGCTGTGCCTGGACGAGGCGCAGGCGATCCCGCTGGAGAGCTTGGAGGCGTTGCGCCTGCTGACCAACCTGGAGACGGAAAAGCGCAAACTGCTGCAAATCGTCCTGTTCGGCCAGCCCGAGCTGAACCGCCACCTGGAACTCGATTCGATCCGCCAGCTGGCGCAGCGCATCACCTTCCATTACCACTTGGGGCCGTTGAGCCGCGACGACGTCGAATACTACATCGCGCACCGGCTGCGCGTGGCCGGTTTCAGCGGCAGCCGCCTGTTCAGCCGCGCCGCCGTGGCGAAACTGTATTCGGCCAGCGGCGGCATTCCGCGCCTGGTCAACATCCTGGCGCACAAGGCGTTGATGCTGTGCTACGGCGAAGGCCGCCAGCAAGTGGGACGCGGCCACGTGCGCGCCGCCGCCAAGGACACCGTCTCGAGCAAACGTCCGCGCTGGCCATGGCTGGCCGGCGCCGGGGCCGGACTGCTGATTGCCGCGTGCGGCCTAACCTGGACCCTAAGTAAATGAGCCTGATTAACAAAATGCTGCAGGACCTGGACGCGCGCGGTTCGCAGGGCGCCGCCGGGGCGCAGGACGCGGTGCGGCCGGTGCCCGGGCGCGAGCGCGCCGCCGCGCCGCGCATGGTGATGATTGGCGCGCTGGCGGTACTGGTCGGCGCCGGCGGCGCCGCGCTGGGCTGGCGCGTGTTGCACAAGCCGGCGCCGCCGGTGCCGCCGCGCGCCGCCGCGCCCGCCGTGGTAGTGGTAGCGGCGGCGTCGCCGCCAGCGCCCGCCGCGGCAACGCCGCCGCTGCCGGTCGCGGTTGCCGCCGAGCCAGTGGCCGCGGCCGCCGCGCCGGCCGCGCCAGAACCGGCCGCGCCGGCAATCGAAGCGGTCAAAGCCCAAGGCGCCACGGCGGGCGAGCGCATTCAGACAGACGAATCCCTCAAATCCGTCAGGCGCGTCAAGGCGGCGCAAACGGCAAAGCCGGCGCCGGCCCGCGCCGACGCCGAGGCCACCCGCGCGACGATTAACGCGGCGCCAGTGGCGTTGCAGGGCAAGGAAAGCAATGTCCAGCAGCGCGCCGAAAACGAGTATCGGCGCGCCTTGGCGGCTTTGCAGGAAGGGCGGGTGAATGAGTGCATCGCCGGGTTGGAGCAAGCGCTGGCGATAGATCCGCGGCACCAGGCCGCGCGCGAGACACTGATCCGGCTGCTACTGGAAGGCAAGCGGCCGAACGACGCCGTACGCCACCTGCAACTGGGGTTAGCGCTCGACCCGGCCCAGCCGGCCATGGCGATGATGCTGGCGCGCCTGCAACTGGAGAGCGGTGGCCCGGCCGTTGAAACACTGATGCGTACGCTGCCTTTCGCCGGCGCAGACGGCGACTACCGCGCCTTCCTGGCGGCGGTGCTGCAACGCGGCCAGCGTCACAAGGAAGCTGCGGAGCAATACGAGCTGGCCCTGCGCGGCGCGCCGCAAAACGGCGTCTGGTGGATGGGCCTGGGCATCTCGTTGCAGGCCGAACAGCGTCTAGTCGAAGCGAAAGACGCCTTCGCCCGCGCCAAGGGCAGCGCCAGTCTGTCGCCCGAGTTGCAGACCTTCGTCGAACGCAAGTTGCAGCAACTGCCGCACTGAGGCCTTGAAGCATCGCCGCCGCGCGCGGCGCCGCCTGCCTAAACTCTTCCGCCAAAGGGCGGAAGTCCTACTCCACCACGCGCCGGGTTTTCCAGCCACACGCGCCTGTACGCGCTGACCTTCCAGAACGACAACGCTGAACATTTCATTCCTACCCAACCCCTTGCATATAGCCAACGAATAGCTATTGAATTGGGATATGCTTTCCCCTGCCCACGAGGCGCTGCGGGAGCAGTTGGCAAGCTTGTCGCCCGTATGGAATCAGTTGTTCAGGGCGAATGGCTTGCCCAGGTGATTGAGCCAGACCTCGCCTTGTTCGCCTAACATGACTCCTCGCCACGACGAGCCCATGTTGCGTGGAACGGCGTCGATGACGGCTTGGCGGTACGCCGGCGAGAAGACGGCGTCATATTTGGCGCTGAACTCGTTGGCGTTGCGAAAAGTTGTTTTCTTGCCGGCGATCTGCGCCCGCACCGGATAGGCGAGAACGGATGTAACAGCTTTCTTGTCGCCATTTTTCACGCCCAGCCAGAACTTGTAGGCGTTGGCATGGACGATGTCGTCCGACTCGGCGCCCGCCGTGTAATAACGATGTCCCAGGCTGCCGCTGTTGCTTTCGGTGTGTTTCAGGCTGTAGGGCAGCTTGCTGCTTGAGCCGGTCTTTTGCCACGTCCCGTCGAACTTGCCGCAATCGGCGGAAAGCGCTCCGGTGAAGCTTGCCGTCACCTCGCCGTTGGCGCCGCGCTCCTCAAGCACCAGCTTGTTCCTATCGCCCGATACGGCGCGCAGCGGAATGCCCTTCAACTGCGACAGGTAGAAATATTCTCCCGAGACGGAGTCACCCTTAAAAGCAAGGGTCAACTGGATCTTATACTTGCCGCCGATGTCGCCGGCATAGTCTTGCAGGCTGGGGCTGCCACCAATATCCTCGCAAGACGCCACGGCCAGGACAGGCGAGAGCAGGGTGGTGAGGAAGACAGTGCGAATGAGGGGTTTCATCATGGCGATTCGATGTTGTTTTATAAAGTCGGCAGTATTCTACCGCCCAGGCCGCGTATGAGGCCGTCCGCCAGCCTCATCAAGGTGTTACCCATGTCCCCCGACAGGTGCCCCGTTGTGGCGCCGCGGGTATTGGGCGCGCGTCGCGGCGTGCTTGTTTTTACAGCCGGGCCTGGTCGCCCCAGACGTTTTTCATGCTGAAGCGCACGCCGGCCTGGTCTTCGTGCAGCGCTTCGGCGATGGCGAACTCGGGTTCGCTGGTGCTGCGCAGCGGCGCCGACGCCAGCAGCGCGGCCGGGATCACGATGCCGGCCGCGTCGCGCAGCGCGTGGACGTGGCTGCCGGATGCGGCGGTAACCACGCCGACTTCGCCGTTGCGCAGGCGCACCAGGCTGCCCGGCGGGTATTTGCCCAGTCGCAGCACGAATTGTTCGGCCAGCGCCGGGTCGATCTTGTATTCGGTGTTGAGGAAGATCTTGTGCAGCGCCTGGTCGGGCAGCACCGAGCGCCGGTAGTTGCGCGCCGAGACGTGGGCGCAGTAGCGGTCGGCCAGCCCGATCAGCTTGGCGTTCTGGGTGATTTCGTCGCTGGTCTTGCCGCCCGGGTAGCCGCTGCCGTCGTCGTTTTCATGGTGCAGCATGACGCAGGAAATCCATTCCTCGTCGTCGATGCCGGCGCATTTGAGCAGGTCGGCGCTTTCTTCCGGGTGGCGCCGGACGATTTCCATTTCCTCGCGCGTCAGCGGCGTGTGTTTGCTCTGGAAGCTGTCGTTGTGGCGCAGCATGCCGACGTTCATCGTCAGGGCGGCGGCGGTAATGACCAGGGTTTCCTGGCGCGTTTTCTGCATGCCGCGCGCCACCAGGATCGCCACCAGCGCCGTTTCAATGCAGTGGCGCACCGCGTAGGTGCCGGCGATCTGGTTCAGGAACAGGCAGGCCAGCGCGATGTCGGGGTTCAGTTCGAAAGCCCGCAGCACGTCGCGGGCGACGTCGCGCAGTTCGTGCTCGGCGTTGTGTTTGTCGCGCAATTCGTGCAGCAGCCGTTCCAGGCGTTTGTTGGCTTCGTTGAGCAGGTGCAGCACCGACGGCGGCGATTCGTCGACGACGAACAGGCCCGCCGCCAGCAGCGTGTCGATCTGGCCCTGGTCGTTGAGCAACTGGCCCTTGCGCAGCAGCGGGCCGCCGTTGCGGTCGAAGCTGTACAGGTCCCACGGCAGCGGTGCGCCCGGGACGAGGTCGGAGAAAATGATGCGCCGTTGAACCATGATGTTTCCCGTTTCGCCGGTCGCCGCCGGCCTTGGTTTATATCCGCGCCAGCCGTTCCAGCGCCAGGCGCAGCGTCGCGTCTTTCTTGGCGAAGCAAAAGCGCACGATGCCCGATTCCTTGCCCTGCTGGTAGAAGGCCGACACCGGAATCGCCGCCACCTTGATGTCACTGGCCAGCCATTCGGCGAACGCGGTCTCGTCCGCGCCCGAAATGGCCGCGTACTTGACGCATTGGAAATAGGTGCCGTCGGCCGGCAGCAGTTCGAAGCGGCTATCCCGCAGGCCCTCGCGGAACAGGTCGCGCTTGCGCTGGTAGAACGCCGGCAATTCCAGGTAGGGCGCCGGGTCGGCCATGTAGCTGGCCAGGCCGTGCTGCATCGGCGTGTTGACGGTGAAGACGTTGTATTGGTGGACCTTGCGAAATTCCGCGCTCAGCGCGGCCGGCGCGGCGACGTAGCCGACCTTCCAGCCGGTCACGTGGTAGGTCTTGCCGAAGCTGGAGACGACGAAGCTGCGCGCCGCCAGTTCCGGGTGGCGGCACAGCGATTCGTGCGCCACGCCGTCGTAGACCATGTGCTCGTAGACCTCGTCCGACAGGATCAGCACGTTGGTGCCGCGCACGATGTCGGCCAGCGCGTCGATGTCGGCGCGGCGCAGGATCGAGCCGGTCGGGTTGTGCGGCGAGTTGACGATGATCAGGCGGGTGTTGCCGGTGACGGCGGCGCCGACCTTGTCCCAGGGCACGCGGTAGCCCCGCGGCCCCACCTGCATCGCCACCGGCACCGGCACGCCGCCGGCCAGCGCGATCGCCGGCAGGTAGCTGTCGTAGGCCGGCTCGATGACGATCACCTCGTCGCCCGGGTGCACGCAGCACAGGATCGCCGTCATCAAGGCCTGGCTGGCGCCGGCGGTGACGGTGATCTCGGCGCCCGCGTGGTAGGCGTGGCCGTACTGCGCCGCGATCTTTTGGGCGATGGCTTCGCGCAGCGCCGGCACGCCGGCCATCATCGGGTATTGGTTGTGGCCGGCGCGCATGGCCGCGTCGACCATGTCGAGCAGTCGCGGCTGGCAGTCGAAGTCGGGGAAGCCCTGGCCCAGGTTGACGGCGCCGTGCTCGGCCGCCAAGCTCGACATGCGCGTGAAAATGGTGGTGCCGACGGCCGGCAGTTTGCTGTGCAGGGTCGGCGTCAGTGGCGGTGTGTGGCGGCTGTTCATGGGTGCGGGACGGTTGGATGGCTCGGTTTGCCTATTCTAGCGCAGCCGGCCGGGTTCGGTGTGGCATTCCCGCCGCGTGTATTACGGCGTCAACGCCCAGGCTTCCGGCACCATGATCTGGAACATGCCGGCCTTGGCGGTTTTGCGCCCCAGCTTGAGCAGCGCCTTGTCCTTGGTGATCAGGATGTCGGCGTTGGCGTCGCGCGCCAGTTCGAGGAATTTCTGGTCGTCCTTGTCGGTGCACACCGGCAGGCGCACGCCCGACACCGGCGGCGCCACCACGCTGATGAGGGCGTCGAAGCGGGCCGCGCTGACGGCGCGGCTGGCCTCGTCGAGCGGCAGGTGCTTGTAGTGCAGCACCACCAGGTACTCGGCGCGGCAGTCTTCGCGCGTGATCGCCAGCACCGCGCCGCTTTCGATGGCGGCCAGCAGGGCGGTCCAGCGCGGGTCGTGGAAGACGAACAGGTCGAGGCAAACATTGGTATCGAGGACGATGCGTTTCGGAGCGGGTATCATGTCGGCAATTCTATTCTATGGATGTGTATTGGAATCTTATGTTGATTGTGCTTTCGCCCGCCAAAAGTCTCGATTTGGAGACGCCCCCGACCACCAAGCTGCACAGCAAGCCCGACTTCCTCGAGCATTCGGCCGTGTTGATCGACCGCATGCGCCAGTTCACGCCGGCCGAGGTCGGCAGTCTGATGGGCATCTCCGACGCCTTGTCGGCGCTCAACGTGGCGCGCTACGCGTCGTGGACGCCGAACCTGGACCAGGCGCGCCAGGCCGTCATGGCCTTTAACGGCGACGTCTACGCCGGTCTCGACGCGCGCACGCTCAAGCCGGCCCAGCTCGACTACGCGCAGGCGCGCGTGCGCATCCTGTCGGGCCTGTACGGCCTGCTGCGCCCGCTCGACATGATCCACCCGCACCGGCTGGAAATGGGCACCCGCCTGTCCAACGCGCGCGGCAAGGACTTGTACGCGTTCTGGGGCGACACCATCACCGAGGCGCTCAACCGCAGCGCCGAGGAGCAGGGCGCCAAGGTGCTGGTCAACCTGGCCTCGGAGGAATACTTCAAGTCGGTCAAGCCGCGCCAGCTGTCGGTGCCGGTGATCTCCCCGGTGTTCGAGGACTGGAAAAACGGCAAATACAAAATCATTTCCTTCTACGCCAAGCGGGCCCGCGGCATGCTGGCGCGCTACGCCGCGGTCAAGGGCATCCGCGACCCGGAAAAGCTGAAGGGCTTCACGGTGGACGGCTACGCCTTCGACAAAAAAGACTCGACCGACAAGTCCTGGATCTTCCGCCGCCGCGTCGCCGACTGAGCGGCATAGGTGGCTTAGGGTGGCTTAGGGGACAGACCACGATTTCCGGGAAAGTATTTCCCGGAAATCGTGGTCTGTCCCCGGTTTTATTGCAACAAAAAACCGGGGCGCGCCCCGGTTTGTCGTTATTGCCAGAACTTCCACCATTTCCGCTCGGCCTTGCCGCCGCCGGCGGTCAGGAAGCGGCTGTTCGGATAGTTCTTGTTGAACACGCGCAGGGTGTCGTCGCGCAGGTCGGTCATGCCCATCTTGTCGTAGCCGCGCGACATGATGAACAGCGCTTCCTCGACGGCCGGCGAGTCGCGGAAGTCGTTAATGGCCCCTTGCGCGCGGTTCACCGAGGCCAGGTAGGCCTCGCGGCGGTAGTAGTAGCGCGCCACGTGCACTTCGTACTGCGCCATCGCGTTGATCAGGTAGTTCATGCGCTGCAGCGCGTCCGGCGTATACTGGCTGTTCGGGAACTTCTCGACCAGTTGCTTGAACGCCGCGAAGGCTTCGCGCGTCGCCTTCGGGTCGCGCTCGGTCGGGTCCTGTTCGTAGATGAAGTTCAGGAAGCCGATCTGGTCGTTGAAGTTGATCAGCCCGCGCAGGTAGTACATGTAGTCGACGTTGGCGTGGTTCGGATGCAACTTGATGAAGCGCTCGACCGCCGCCAGCGCCTGGGCCTGGTCGCCGGCCTTGTAGTGCGCGTAGGCGATTTCCATCTGCGCTTGCTGGGCGTAGGTGCCGAACGGATAGCTCGATTCGAGCTTTTCAAACAGCTGGATGGCACGTTCATAGTGCTGTCCAGCCATTTCTTCGCGCGCCTCCGAGTATAATTTCGACACTGACCAGTTTTTGGTCTCATCGACTTTTTCGGGCAACAAGCTGCAAGCGGACAAACCGAGCAGAACGAATGAAGCGACAACCAACGATAATTTTTTTTGCATGACGTTTTGCAAGAAGGTTTTAACCAAGTTTTTACAATAGGCTGATTATAGCCGATGGGAATGCTGTGATATTAACTCCGAAGCCGAATTTGGCTGACCCCCTGTCTCACCCCGAACTCGACGACGAGTTCGATGTCGATTTTACTGCCGACGACGCCGACGACGTCACCGACTCGATGGCGCCGATTGAACTGGAATTGACGCCGGACGCTTGCGGCCAACGCCTCGATAAAGTCATTTCAAAACTGGTTCCGCAATTCTCCCGCAGCCGCCTGCAACTGTGGATGGACGCCGGCTTCGTTACCGTCGACGGCAAGGTCGCGAAAAGCAAGGGCACCGCCTATGGCGACGAAAAGGTTGTCATTCTGCCGCAAAGCGCGCCGGAAGACGAGGCTTTTAAGCCCGAGCAGATCGAACTGAACATCGTGCACGAGGACGAGCATATCATCGTCGTCAACAAACCGGCCGGACTGGTGGTGCATCCCGGCGCCGGCAACTGGTCGGGCACCTTGCTCAACGGCCTGCTGTTCCATTGCCCGCAACTGGCCGGCGTGCCGCGCGCGGGCATCGTGCACCGGCTCGACAAGGACACCAGCGGCCTGATGGTGGTGGGCAAGACGCTGGCGTCGCAGACCGACCTGGTGCGCCAGCTGGCCGCGCGCACCGTGCGCCGCGAGTACTTCGCGCTGGTGTGGGGCACGCCGAAGCAGAGCGGCACCATCGACGCGTCGATGGCGCGCCACCCGCGCGACCGCATCAAAATGGCCGTGTCGGAGAACTTCTCGGCGAAGCCGGCGATCACCCACTACGAATTGCTGCAGTCGGGCCTGCTCGACCGCCGTCCGGTCAGCCTGGTGCAGTGCCGCCTGGAAACGGGACGTACCCACCAGATCCGCGTGCACATGCAGTCGCTCGGCTTTTCGCTGGTCGGCGACGCGCTGTACGGCAAGCAACATCTGGTCGGCGTGTTCCCGCGCCAGGCCTTGCAGGCGCGCCGCCTGGGCCTGGTGCATCCGGGCAGCGGCGAGGCGGTCGAGTGGCTGGTGCCGCTGGCCGCCGACTTCGCCGGCTTGATCGCCCAGGCGGGCATCGACGAACCGGCGCTGGTGTAACGGTGGCGACGCCGTTCCTGTTGCCGCACTGGCCGGACGCGCCCGCCAACATCGGCGCGCTGACGACCATGCGCGGCGGCGGCGTCAGCCCGGCCCCGTACGGCGACGGCCGGGGTGGTGGTGGACTGAACCTGGGCGTGCACGTCGGCGACCAGGCCGAACTGGTGCAGCGCAACCGCTATTTGTTGCAGGGCGTGTTGCCGGCGTCGCCGGCCTGGCTGACGCAGGTGCACGGCAGCGTGGTGCTGGACGCGGCGCGGGTGGCCGCGGACGTCGCTGACGCCGCGGCGCCCGAGGCGGACGCCAGTTTCGCGGCCGCGCGCGGCGCCGTCTGCGCGGTCCTGAGCGCCGATTGCCTGCCGGTGCTGTTCTGTGACGCCGGCGGCAAGGTGGTGGCGGCGGCGCATGCCGGCTGGCGCGGCCTGGCCGGCGGCGTGCTGGAGCGCACCGTGCAAGCGATGCGCGGCGCCGGCGCCGGCGACGTGCTGGCCTGGCTGGGGCCGGCGATCGGGCCGGGCCAGTTCGAGGTTGGCGCCGATGTGCTGCAAGCGTTCCGCGACGGCGCCGCCGACGCGGCCGCGCTGGAGCGGGTCGACGCCGCGTTCGCGCCGCTGGCGGCGCGGCCGGGCAAATACCTGGCCGACATCTACGCGCTGGCGCGCAACGTGCTGCGCGGCGTCGGCGTCGAGCGCGTCGCCGGCGGCGACTGCTGCACCGCGTCGGAAACGGCGCGTTTTTACTCGTATCGCCGCGACGGCGTGACGGGAAGGCAAGCAAGTTTGATCTGGCGCAAATAGTCCGGCGGAAAAGCGGACTATTGTGCCGGGCTTCTGTCTCACTCTTCGATGGCCTGATGGCGTCGGCGTCGGCGACGGCTCGGCGTCGGATGACGCGTTCGTTCAGCCGACCCGCGGGGCTGCGCCTTCACTCCTCGGGGATCTTTTTTTCAGCCGCGTCGCGTTTGCTTTTGCGCCGCCGCGAACCGGTCAGGTAATATAGTATTGACAGAGGAACCACACAGTAGATGAGGAAGGTCATCATCCCGGCGACGATGGACGGTTCGGTCAGGGCCATCAGCCCGACCACGTAAATCCATGCAACTGCGACGATCAGCATAAAACGGCCTTGGTAAAGATAGGTTTCTAATTTCTAAATGGACTCAAACATATGAATATGCCCGATCCTCAAGTGATGACCAACGCGTGGATAGCGCAGATGAACGACCCGAACCTGTGGAAAGCCTGGTTTAGCGCGGTACCCGAAGCGCCGGTAAACCCGATCGCGGCCGTGCTTCAAGATGCCGGCGCCAACATCAAGCCGGAGGTGCTGGACCGGCTCAAAAGCGAGTACATGGGCAAGCTGGGCGCGCTCTGGGCCGACTTCCTGGCGGGCAAAACCCCGGCGCTGGCGGACCGCCGCTTCGCGGCGCCGGCGTGGCGCGAGAATCCGCTGTCGGCCTACAATGCCGCATCATACCTGCTCAACGGCGAATTTCTCATGGCGCTGGCCGAGTCGGTCGAGGCCACCGCGCGCCAGAAGCAGAAAATCCGCTTCGCCGTGCAGCAACTGATTGACGCGATGTCGCCTGCCAATTTCCTGGCAACGAATCCGGAGGCGCAGCAAAAAGTCATCGAAAGCAAGGGCGAAAGCCTGACCAAGGGGCTGTCCAACATGCTGGCCGACATGCAAAAAGGCCGCATCTCGCAGTCCGACGAGTCGGCGTTCGAGGTCGGCAGCAACGTCGCCACGACGCCCGGCACGGTGGTGTTTGAAAACAATTTGTTCCAGCTGATCCAATACACGCCGACCACGCCGGCGGTGCACCAGCGGCCGCTGCTGATGATGCCGCCGTGCATCAACAAATTCTACATCCTCGACCTGCAGCCGGAGAACTCGCTGGTGCGCTACGCGGTGGAGCAGGGCAACACGGTATTTCTGATGTCGTGGCGCAATCCCGACAAGTCGATGGGCCAGCTTACCTGGGACGACTACATCGAGCAGGGCGCCATTGAGGCGGTCCGCGTGACGCGGGAAATTTCCGGTCAGGACAAGCTCAACGTCTTCGGCTTTTGCGTCGGCGGCACCATCGCCGCGACCGCGCTGGCGGTCTTGAAAGCGCGCGGCGAGAGCCCGGCGGCCAGCCTGACGTTGCTGACCACCTTGCTCGATTTTTCCGACACCGGCGTGCTCGACGTCTTTATCGACGAAGAGCAGGTCGGCCGCCGCGAAAAGGCGCTGGCCAAGGGTGGCCTGCTTCCCGGCAGCGACCTTGCCAGCACCTTTTCCAGCCTGCGGCCGAACGACCTGATCTGGAATTACGTGCAGTCGAACTACCTGAAGGGCAACGAGCCGCCGGCCTTCGACCTGCTGTACTGGAACGCCGACAGCACCGGTTTGCCCGGCCCGATGTTTTGCTGGTATCTGCGCAACACCTACCTGGAAAACAGCCTGTGCGTGCCCGGCAAGCTGACCGTCGCCGGCGCGAAGGTCGACCTGTCCAGCATTGACGTGCCGACCTTTGTCTTCGGTTCGCGCGAAGACCACATCGTGCCGTGGGGCGCGGCCTACGCGTCGACCGCTTTGCTGAATACCAAAAAACCGCAGCAAAACCGTTTCATCCTGGGTGCGTCGGGCCACATCGCCGGCGTGATCAACCCGGCGTCGAAGAAAAAACGCAGCTATTGGAGCAACGTCGCGGCCAAGCCGGCCAAAGGCGCCAAGGCCAAGACGCTGAGCGCCGACGACTGGTTCAGCGGCGCCACCGAGCACCCGGGCAGCTGGTGGCCCGAATGGGCCGGTTTCCTGGCCGAGCACGGCGGCGACGACGTCAAGGCGCCGGCCAAGCCGGGCAGCCGTCGCTACAAGGCGATCGAGCCGGCGCCGGGGCGTTACGTCAAGGTGCGCGCCGAAAAGGCGTAGGCTAGCCGGTGGCCGGGGCGGGGCGCGCGGTCCGGCGCCTTGCTTTTCGCTCATTTAGGTTGCGTTGCAATAAAAGTGGGAAACTTATGGTGGGATGTGCAAAACCCTTGTCTTCCACTCTATAATAGAATTTGTAGGTATGTGCGAAAGCGGACCGAAGTGCGCTTTTTTTTAGGAATATATCAGTACGCGCTGCGGCGCAATAAGTGGACTTGAGATGAGTAGTGCAAAAAAAAACATTGAACGCCTGATCAAGAAATACCCGAACCGCCGTCTGTACGATACGCAAACCAGTTCGTATATCACGCTCACCGACGTCAAACAACTGGTGCTCGACAGCGAGGAGTTCGCCGTCGTCGACGCCAAGTCGAACGAAGACCTGACGCGCAGCATCCTGCTGCAAATCATTCTTGAGGAAGAGGCCAACGGCGCGCCGATGTTCTCCAGCGTCGTGCTGTCGCAAATCATCCGCTACTACGGCCACGCCATGCAGGGCATGATGGGTTCCTATCTGGAGAAAAACGTCCAGGCCTTCACCGACATCCAGCACAAATTCACCGGCAATTCGGCCGGCACCTTCGAAGGTAAGCCGTTCAGCCCCGAAATGTGGACCCAGTTCATGAGTGTGCAAGGGCCGATGATGCAGGGAATGATGAACAACTACATCGACCAGAGCAAAAGCCTGTTCGTGCAGATGCAAGAGCAAATGCAGAGCCAGAGCAAGAACCTGTTTGGCACCTTCCCGTTCCCGGTCCCGACGGACAAGAAGTAAATGGATGCCCGCGGCTGCGATCCGCGGTCGCACCCCCGCGGCCCGACGCCGGTCCAGGCCGGTGGTTCTTTTGACGCTAGCGTCGCCTTGGCAGTCAACCGGCGCTGTTTGTCACACTAGTTCGGCAAGGCATGCGGCGGACGAGGTACAATAGCAGATTCGCCTCATATTTTTCCTCGCATCTACCTATGTCCTCAATTTCCCGTATTCCCGTAGTATCCGCCCAGCCAGAAAACGTTCTGGCCATGACCGGCGCGGCGCCGAAAGTAGGGTTTGTGTCCCTCGGCTGCCCGAAAGCCCTGGTCGACTCCGAACAAATTCTGACCCAGCTGCGCGCCGAAGGCTACGAGACGGCGAAATCGTATGACGGGGCCGATCTGGTGATCGTCAACACTTGCGGCTTCATCGACGCCGCCGTGCAGGAGTCGCTCGATGCCATCGGCGAAGCGCTGGCCGAAAACGGCAAGGTCATCGTCACCGGTTGCCTGGGCGCGAAAAAAGACGCCGCGGGCGACGACATCATCATGAAAATCCACCCGAAGGTGCTGGCCGTGACCGGCCCGCACGCGCTGGGCGAGGTGATGGACTCGGTCCACAAATTTTTGCCCAAGCCGCACGCGCCGTTCTTCGACCTGGTGCCGCCGCAGGGCGTCAAGTTGACGCCGAAGCACTATGCCTACCTGAAAATTTCCGAAGGTTGCAACCACCGTTGCAGCTTCTGCATTATCCCGTCGATGCGCGGCGACCTGGTCTCGCGTCCGATCGCCGAACTGATGCTGGAGGCGGAAAACCTGTTCAAGGCCGGCGTCAAGGAATTGCTGGTCATTTCGCAAGACACCAGCGCCTACGGCGTCGACGTCAAGTTCCGCTCCGGCTTCTGGAACGGCCGCCCGGTCAAGACCCACATGACGCAGCTGGTCGGCGCGCTGGGTGAATTGGCCGCGCAATACGGCGCCTGGGTGCGCTTGCACTACGTTTATCCTTACCCGCACGTCAACGAAATCATCCCGATGATGAGCGGCGGCCACATCCTGCCCTACCTCGACGTGCCGCTGCAACACGCGCACCCGGACGTGCTCAAGCGCATGAAGCGCCCGGCCAGCGGCGAGAAAAACCTCGACCGCATCCAGGCCTGGCGCGCGATGAACCCCGAGCTGACGATCCGCTCGACCTTCATCGCCGGCTTCCCCGGCGAGACCGAGGCGGAATTCGAATACCTGCTGGAGTTCTTGAAGGAGGCGCAAATCGACCGCCTGGGTTGCTTCGCCTACTCGCCGGTGGACGGCGCGACCGCCAACGCCATCGCCAACCCGGTGCCGGAAGAGCTGCGCGAAGAGCGCCGCGGCCGCGTCATGCTGCTGCAAGAAGAAATTTCGAAGAAGCGCCTGCAGGCCAAGGTCGGCAAGACCGTGCGCGTGCTGATCGACGAAGTCGAAGCGAGCGGCGCCGCCATCGGCCGCTCCAGCGCCGACGCGCCGGAAATCGACGGCGTGGTCTACGTCAAGCGCCCGTTCGAACCGCACCGCAAACTGGTGGTCGGCGAGTTCTACGACGTCGAAGTCACCTCCGCCGACGCGCACGACCTGTGGGCCGCCGCGTAAAAAGCGGCCTCGCAACAGGCACCCGGGGGCAGACCCCGGGGGGCTGGCCGCCGCCCCACGCATGTGGTGTTGGCCGGGGCCGCGAAACATGTCATTGATAACAAGGCGGATCGGCGTAAGCGGTATCCGCCTTTTTTTATAGGCTGCCATGAGCATCAAAAAATCGCTTCAAACCGCCCTGGTCCACACCGACTACAAGGCGCCGGAGGGCTTCGCCGCCTTTCCCGCCGCGATCCACCACGCCTCGACGATCCTGTTCAAGGACGTCGCGGCCATGCGTTCGGGCGACTGGAAGGAAAAGAACGGCTACACCTACGGCCTGCACGGCACCCCGACCACCTTCACGCTGGAGGCGCGCCTGGCCGAGATCGAAGACGGCAAATATTGCCTGCTGGCGCCCAGCGGCCTGGCGGCGATCGCCATGGTCGACTTCGCGCTGCTCAACACCGGCGACGACGTGCTGCTGCCGGAAAACGTTTATAACCCGAACCGCGAACTGGGCAAGTGGCTGGCGCAAGACTTCGGCATCACCGCGCGCTATTACGATCCGCTGATCGGCGCCGGCATCGCCGCGTTGATCCAGCCGAACACCAAGCTGATCTGGACCGAGGCGCCGGGTTCGGTGTCGATGGAAGTGCCGGACCTGCCGGCGATCTGCCAGGCGGCGCGCGCGCGCGGCGTGCTGGTCGCGCTCGACAACACCTGGTCGGCCGGCCTGGCGCTGCGCGGCTTCGACCTCGGCGTCGACGTCATCATGCAGGCGCTGACCAAGTACCAGTCGGGCGGCTCGGACGTGTTGATGGGCGCGCTCATCACGCGCGAGCGGCAGCTGCACGAACGCCTGGCGATGGCGCACATGCGCCTGGGCATGGGCGTGGGCGCCGACGATGCCTACCTGGTGTTGCGCAGCCTGGCGTCGATGAAGCTGCGCTTCGACGCCCACGACGCGGCCGCGCGCACCGTCGCGACCTGGCTCAAGGGGCGAGCGGAGATCGCCACGGTGTTGCATCCGGCTTTCGAGGATTGTCCCGGCCACGCGATATGGAAACGCGACTTCAGCGGCGCCGGCGGCTTGTTTTCAGTGCTGTTCGACGCCCGCTACAGCGAGGCCCAGACCGACCGCTTCGTCAACGCGCTGACCCTGTTCAAAATCGGTTACAGCTGGGGCGGCGCCAACAGCCTGTGCGTACCGTACCGCATCGGCGCGATGCGCAAGGGCTGGCAAGCGCCGGGCGAACTGGTGCGTTTCAATATCGGCCTGGAAGACCCGGCCGACCTCATTGCCGACATCGAAAGGGCGTTTGCCGCGATGTCGTAATGGGTCGGCAACGCTGGTACAAACCCGAGGCAAGGAGCCGGTGGCGGTCAAGCACGTCATCGGCCCGGCATGGTTGCCCGGTTCGACGGTGCCCGCCGGCGTTACAGATACGGTTTAAGCGATTTCAACAGGCGGATTGGGCAGCGGATTGTGTGTTACACCGGCATTGGCTTGTTGTTGTTCAAGTCGAGGAAGCCGCGGATCAGGCGGTAAGCCTTCCACAGCCAGGCGCCGCCCCAGATCAGCCACGCCAGCGGAATGCCGATGAAGGTCAGGAACAACACCGCGCCCAGCACCACCCAGAACACGTACCACCAGAACGAGCGGATTTGCCAGGTGTGGTGGCTGTAGACGAAGGTGCCGCTGGTCTCGTCGCGCTTGATGTAGTTGACGATCAGCGGGATGAAGGAAATGGCGCCGAGCGTGAAGATAAAGCTGGCGGCGTGGAAAAGGTACAACCACCAGGCCACGGTTTTCGCCGACTGCTGATTGGTGTCCACTACGATTTCTTGCGACATATATAGTCCTGTCCTTGCCCGTTTATTCGAATTTCAATTATAGCAATAAGACGCGCCATCGCGCGCACAGCGGGCGTCGGCGCCGGGCGGTGTTTCCACGCATATATACGAAAGCCGAAGTCGACCTGATCGTCAACCAAAATAACGCCAGGATCGCCGCGTCGACCAAAATGGAGGGCAGCGTGAACCGGGTGGCGCGCGCGGTGCGCAGCTACATCTGGTATTCCGATAAAGATGTGCGTTAAGCGATGCAGGGCCGAATCGCCAAGCTGCGCGCTGCGAAAACGCCGGCATGGCTACACTCCTCGCAACAGGGGGGGCGCGCATGACGGACTTGATCGAACTATTGCAATGGCCGGGAATGGGGGCGTCGCTGCTGGCGGCGTGGCTGGTGGGTTCGCGCAGCGCCAGGCGGAGGCTGCTCGGCTTCTGGGTTTTTTGTTCAGCAACGTTTTGTGGGTGATGTGGGGCTGGAACGATGGCGCGTGGGCGCTGATCATCTTGAATTGTTGCTTGG
The DNA here is from genome assembly GCF_000344615.1 of Janthinobacterium sp. CG3. Taxonomy (GTDB): domain Bacteria; phylum Pseudomonadota; class Gammaproteobacteria; order Burkholderiales; family Burkholderiaceae_D; genus Janthinobacterium. The sequence continues at coordinate 991,186 of NZ_KB467824.1, forward strand.
CCGCGACCAACGTGCGCGGCATCATGAAGAATGACGGCGGGTAGCGCATTGCAACTACCACTTGCAGCCGGAATCCTTCTTGTCGGTAAGAACGACATAGGGGACCACCAGCAGCGCCAGCAAGCCGCTGCCGCTGGCCACGTCTTTGCAATCGGCGCGGCTGGCGCGTTGAATGTTGCGCGCCAGCCGGCTCTCGCTTTGCGGCTCGTTAATCGGCTTGTCCTGTAGTTGCGCGACAGGCGGATCGCCCGGATGGGCGCGCTCGGTCGCAAGTTTGCGGGCCGATTTCAAGGCGGCGTTCACGTCGAACTTGGGTTGCGCGCCGACATCGGCGCTGGCCGTGGCCTGCTGCGGCCCTGGCGCCACCGGCGCCGAAATCGGCTCCGGCAACAGCGCCGCGGCCGCATGGTCCGGCCGCGCCGACCGGCCGGCGGCACGTTTTGCCGCCTCCCGCTTCGGCGCCGCGCTGGCCATCTGCGCAGGCATGGGCGGGCGCGCCGGCAAAGGCTCGACCGCTTTCGGCGGCGCCATCCAAACGATCGAGTAGGGCGTGCCCGGACCGTTGTCCGGTTCCGGCACGCGCGCGGCCGGCGCACCGAAGTAGTGGAGCAGGCCGGCGTGCAGCATCAGCGACAGGGCGGCGCCCAGCAAAACAACTTGAGGGCGGCCGCCATGCGCTGGGTAATCCGGGCTGTAGCTAGGCATGGGCATGTGGCACTCTGGATTCAAAAAGTCGTCATCTGTCCGGCGCGTCTAGCGCCGCCAAACATTGCAATAATATCACTCTTTGCGCTAGCGTGGGCTTGCGCTGCTTGACGGCACGGCGGCGAGGTAGCCGGCGCGACCCGTCCTCGTCGCGTCAGCAGCGAAGGCTGAGCCGGGCGACGCTCGCGGTGCCGGATGTGTTTATGCTGAAAGGGTTTTGCTTGCATTTCCCTCAACGTTATAATCCATTCGGCGCCCGTGAAAGCCGCCGCAGCGCAGCGACCGGGCTTTCCCCCTCCGAGACAAGGTAAACTTTATGAGTGCAGCGTTCATCCAAGCCCGCGACTTCTTGCAGCGTCACCGGGAAGACTACGACACCGCCTACCGCGACTACCGCGCGCCGGTGCTGGATCGCTTCAACTGGGCGCTCGACTACTTCGACGTCCACGCCAAGGACAACGCGGTGGCCGCGCTGTGGGTCGTCGACGAGGGCGGCGCCGAGCAGAAAATCAGCTACGCCGAGCTGTCCGCGCGCTCGAACCGCATGGCCAACCACCTGCGCGCGCTCGGCGTGGCGCGTGGCGACCACCTGCTGCTGATGCTACCGAACCGGGTCGAGCTGTGGGACGTCATGCTGGCCTGTATCAAGCTGGGCGCCGTGATGGTGCCGACCACGACCCTGGTGACGCCGGAGGACCTGGCCGACCGCATCGCCCGCGGCTCGGCGCGCCACGTCGTCGCGCTGGCCTCGGAGACCGGCAAGTTCGCCAGCGTGGCCGGCGACTACACCCGTATCGCCGTCGGCGGCCGCGTCGACGGCTGGCTGGCGCTGGAGGACGGCGCCGCCGCCCCTGCCGACTTCGCGCCCGACGGCGTGACGCTGGCCAGCGATCCGTTACTGATTTACTTTACCTCCGGCACCACGTCGGCGCCCAAGCTGGTGCTGCACAGCCACCAGAGCTATCCGGTCGGCCACCTGTCGACGATGTATTGGATCGGCCTGCAGCCCGGCGACGTGCACTGGAACATCAGCTCGCCCGGCTGGGCCAAGCACGCGTGGAGCTGCTTCTTCGCGCCGTTCAACGCCGGCGCCACCGTGTTCGTCTACAACTACGCCCGCTTCAGCGCCAAGAGCGCGCTCGCAGTCATCTGCCGCTGCGCCGTCACCTCGCTGTGCGCGCCGCCGACCGTGTGGCGCATGATGATCCAGGAAGACTTGGCGGCGTACAAAGTGCCGCTGCGCGAGCTGGTTGGCGCCGGCGAACCGCTCAACCCGGAGGTGATCGACCAAGTCGAGCGGGCCTGGGGCATCCGCATTCGCGACGGCTTCGGCCAGTCCGAGACGACGGCGCAGATCGGCAACACGCCGGGCCAGTTGCTCAAGCCGGGTTCGATGGGGCGGCCGCTGCCGGGCTACCGCATCGTGCTGCTGGACGCCGACGACGCGCCGCTGGCGCAGGCGGGCGGCGGCGGCGGCGGCGAAATCGCCATCGCCCTCGACCAGCGCCCGCTCGGGCTGATGCTGGCCTACGAGGGCGACGCCGCCAAGACCGGCGAGGCCATGCGCGCCGGCCACTACCACACCGGCGACACCGCCACGCGCGACGCCGACGGTTATTATTTTTATGTCGGACGCAACGACGACGTCTTTAAAAGCTCGGACTACCGGATCAGCCCGTTCGAACTGGAAAGCGTGCTGATCGAGCACGAGGCGGTGCTGGAGGCGGCCATCGTGCCGAGCCCGGACGCACTGCGGCTGTATGTGCCGAAAGCCTACGTCAGCCTGCGCGCCGGCTACGCGCCGAACGCCGAGACGGCCGCCGCCATCTTCCGCTTCGCGCGCGACAAGCTGGCGCCATACAAACGCATCCGCTGCATTGAATTCACCGAGCTGCCGAAGACCATCTCGGGCAAGATACGCCGGGTCGAACTGCGCAAGCAGGAGGCGGCGAACCACGCCGGCGGCATCGCCGTCGTCGAATACCGCGAGGAGGCCGGCGCTTGAGTTTCTTAAACCCCGGGGCTAGGCCCTTGGTGTGGCTTATGTCAAGGCCGGCCCCAGCCCTTGCATGGCCGCCAGCACCTGCTCCCTGAGCCAAATATTGGCGGGATCGTGCTCGACGTTGGCATGCCAGTACAGGTGGTTGTCGATCGCCGGCATCGGCAAGGGGAACGCCAGGATCTGGTTGCCGAATTGCTGGTTGACGACGCGCGCGTAGCGCTCCGGCATCGCCAGCACCAGGTCGGTCTGGCTGACCACGCGGCAGGCGGCGAAGTAATGCTGGCAGCGCAGGCGCACGCGGCGCTGTAGCCCCAGGCGGCTGAGCTCGAAATCCTCGAAGCCCGGCCCGCGCCGGCGCGAACTGACTAATATATGTTCCTGTTGCAGATACGTGTACAGGTCGAGCCCGGCGCCGACCCGCGGGTGCTCTTGGCGCGCCAGCACCACGGTGTTGTCGGTGCCGATGCGGCTGTGCCGGATGTCGCCCGACAGCGGCACCAGCACGTCGATGGCGGCGTCGAGGGTGCCGGCGGCCAGTTCGCTTTCGAGCGCGCCCCGTTCGCTTTGCAGCACCGCCAGGTCGACCTGCGGCGCGTTGGCGGCCAGGCGCGCCATCAGCGGCGGCAGCAGGCTCGGCTCCAGCACCGGCCGCAGCGCCAGCGTGAACTGGCGCTTGGCGCTGGCCGGGTCGAAGCGGTCGAGGCCGGTCAAGGTCAGCTCGAAGCCGCGCAGCGACTGCCGCACCGGCTCGATGATGCTGCGCGCCAGCGGCGTCGGCACCATCGTCTTGTCGCGCCGCACGAACAGCGGATCGCCGAACAGCTCGCGCAGCCGCCCCAGCGCGTGGCTGATGGCCGGCTGGGTCAGGTTCATCTTCTGGCTGGCGCGGGTAATGCTACCCTCGTCGTAAATCGCCTCGAAGACAATGAAGAGGTTCAGGTCGACTCTGGATATATGCACGAGATTGATATTAGTGGATAAATACTATTCATTTGATGAATTGTACCCGCGTGCGCTAAGCTTTGTACAAATGGGCGCCGCGCGGCGCCTCCTCTCCAGTACCTAGACGAAAGCATACCCGCCATGGGACAAATTTACCTGGTACGGCACGGCCAAGCCTCCTTCGGCAGCGCCGATTATGACCAGCTCTCGACGTTGGGCGTCGAACAGGCGCGCCTGCTGGGGCAGTGGTTCGCCAACTCGCGCCAGGTGTTCCACCGCGTCGTTACCGGCGCCATGAAGCGGCACCGGCAGACCGCCGACGCCTGCCTGGCGCAATTGCCGAAGGCGCTGCTGACCGAGACCGACTGGCAGACCGACGCCGGCTTCGACGAGTTCGACCACCAGCAGGTGCTGGTGCGGCACCACCCGGACTTCGCCGATCCGGCCGGCTACCAGCCCTTCCTGGCGCGGCAGGGCGACGGCGAGCGCGTCTTTCGCGGCATTTTCGAGGCGGCGATGGCGCGCTGGATGGGCGGCGCCCACGACGCCGACTACAGCGAATCGTGGCCGGCGTTCCGCGCCCGCTGCGTTGGCGCGCTGACGCGGTTGGCGGAAAGCGCCGCGCCGTCGCAGACCATTGTCGTGTTCACCTCGGGCGGCACCATCGCGACCCTGTGCCATCACCTGCTGGGCCTGCCGGACGACGGCCTGTTCGAGCTGACCAGTTCGCTGGCCAACTGCTCGGTGACCAAGCTGCAGTACCAACCGGGCAAGGTCGGCCTGAGCTACCTGAACAACTTCGCGCATTTGGAGTGGCTGGGGGAGGCCGACGCCGTCACTTACCGCTAGGCGCGGGTTAGCCGGCTTTGGCGTTGCCCGCGGCCCGGATGGTTTGCCGCAGCAGCTTCTGGAACGCGGGATCGACCGCGCCCAGCTTTTTGGTGCGCCCGACAATGCGCCCCTCGCCGTCCAGCAACAGCAGCACCGTGGTGTGGTTGTATTCGCCGTCGGCCAGCTGGCGGTACTGAATGTCGAGCGCGGCGGCGATCTGCCGCACGTTGCCGGCGTCGGTGCGCGCCAGCGTCCAATGTCCCGGCGCCAGGCCGCGCTGCCGCGCCACCGCCTTCAGCGCCTTGACGTCGTCGCGCGCCGGATCAAACGTAATGAGCAGCACCGACACCTTGGCCCGTTCCTCGGCCGTCAGCGTCTGCTCGGTGGCGCGCAGCGTGTCGATCAACATCGGACAGACGAATTTGCACGAGTTGTAGAACATGCTTACCAACATGGGTTGGCCGCGCCGCTGTTCCAGCTTGAACGAGCGGCCGTCCTGGTCGACCAGCGCTCCCTTCAAGTGGTAAAGCGAGGCGCCCGGCACGGCCGCCGGCTTGGCGTCGGCGGCGGACTCGGTCGCGTCGTCCTGCGCCATATGCGCCCTATGCGCCGCATGGTCGGCATGCGCGGCGGCGGCGGCGTCGGTCTGCGCCGAGGCCGGCGCCGAGCATCCCAGCGCGGCCAGCATCAGCAGCGGCAGTAGCGGCAGGGTGGGCCGTCGGCGCGTCGTCATCGTAGCGTTCATGGTAGTTCCTTGATAAGGTTGCGGGCGCAACGAAAGCCCAGGTTGTTGGTGGTGTCGGCGCCGTTGAGCGCCGATAGCAGCGCGATGCGCATCAAAATCGCGTAGTTGTCGCGGTCCTGCAGGCTGATGGCGCCGGCGCCGCAAAATTGCAACTGCTCCGGGTCGCCCTGGTTGCGGCTGTCGGCGGCGACCAGCAGGGCGTTGAAGTCGTCCACCCATTCCCAGATCAGGCCGTGCATGTCGCGCACGCCGTAAAAATTGGCGGCGCCGCCCACGCCCGGCCGCGCCACGCTGGACGACTGCGCATACCAGGCCAGAATCGTCGCGCGCCAGGCCGGGTTGCCGCGCGCGTCGGCGTTGTTGGCGTCGGCGGCGGCGACATACTCCCACTCGTACCAGCTTGGCAAGCGCGCGCCCTCGCTGGCGCAAAACGCCTGCGCGGCGAACCAGCTGACGCTGGTGACGGCTTGCCGCGCCGCGGCGGGCGCGGTGTCCAGGGCATGCAGGTAACTAGCGTCGGCGAAGATCGCCGGCGCCCGGCCGCGCTGCCATTCGGGGTGTCGCGCGGTGAAGGCGATGAATTCGCCGGTGCTGACCGGCGCGGCGCGCAGCGCGAACGCCGCCACGTCGACCGGGGCGTTGGCGTTGCCGCCGCCGGACAGCACGCTGGCGAAGCGGCCGGCGGCCACCGCCACATAGTCGCCGCCGGTCGCCGCCAACGCCGGCGCGGCCGGCGCCAGCAGGGTGGCGGCGAGCGCCGCCGCGCATATCGCGTAGAGGGTCACGGCATACTCCCGGCTCAGTGTTCAGCGGTCGATTTCGGGCCGCCCTTGGCGCGGATCGCCTTCACTTCCTCGGTCGAGACCTTGCCGCCCTTGTTGTCCCAGCTGTTCAGCACGTAGGTGATGATATTGGCCACGGCGTCGTCGTTCAGCTGGTTCATCGGCGGCATGACCGAGTCGTACTCCTTGCCGTTGACGCTGACCTTGCCGGACAGGCCGTGCAGCACCAGGCTGGCGGCGCGCTTCGGATCGGCGTTCAGATAGTCCGACTTGGCCAGCGGCGGGAACACGCCCGCCATGCCGGCGCCGTTCGACTGGTGGCACACCGAGCAGGTGCCGTTGAACAGCGACTTGCCCGCGGCCATCTGGTCTTGCAGGGTCAGCTTGCCGCTGGCGGCGTTGGCGGTGGCGGTGGTGATCGACTTCATGTCCGGCGCGGCGCGGTCGCCCAGGTACACCGAATCGACTTCCTTGCCGGAATAGATGGCCTTGTCCTCCTTGCCTTCCACTTTCATGATGGCCAGCGCGCCCTTGTTAAAGGCGCGGAAAATCGAATGGTCGACGATCACATAACTGCCCGGCACGCGGGTGCGGTACTCGACGACGGCCGCGCCGCCGGCCGGAATCAGCGTGGTCTGGACGTTTTTCTGGAAGTTGCTGCCGCCCTCGTAGCGCACCTTGTCGAAGATGGCGCCGATGACGTGGAAGCTCGACACCAGGTTCGGGCCGCCGTTGCCGACGAACAGGCGCACCGATTCGTTGACTTTGGCCTTTAGGGCCTTGTCGCCGGTGAGCGCGCCCTCGGCGCCGTTGAACAGCACGTAACTAGGCCGTTCGTCGATGGCTTTGGCCATGTCGAAACCCTGCAGGCCTTTTTCGCGGTATCTGCCCTCGGTGTAGAAATCGCCCTGCATCACATAATATTCGTGGTCGACCTTCGCCAGGCCCCCCGGCGGCTCGACCAGGATCAGGCCGTACATGCCGTTGGCGATGTGCATGCCGACCGGCGCGGTGGCGCAGTGGTAGACGTAGATGCCCTCGTTGAGCGCCTTGAAGGTGAACTGCGACTGGTGGCCCGGCGCGGTGAAACTGGACGCCGCGCCGCCGCCAGGGCCGGTAACGCCGTGCAGGTCGATATTGTGCGGCATCTTGCTGCTGGGGTGGTTCTTCAGGTGGAACTCGACCGTGTCGCCCTGGCGCACGCGGATGAAGCTGCCCGGCACCGTGCCGCCGAAGGTCCAGAAGGTATAGCCGACGCCTTCGGAAATCGGCATCTCCTTCTCGATGACTTCGAGTTCGACAACGACCTTGGCCGGATACTTGCGCGTGATCGGCGGCGGTACCATTGGCGGGCTGGTGAGTATCGCCTGGATCGGCATGCCCTGCGGCGGGCCGAAGTCGCCGCCGGTCCCGGCCTTGGCGGACACGGCGGCGGCGCCGGCGCTGGCGCCGAGCAGCATGGTGCAAGCCGCAAACAGCGCGGCGATGGATTTGGGTAACAGTGTCATAAATGCCCCTGGTGGTGAAAAAAACCGCTGCGAACGCCGCCGGCGCAGTGCTGGTGGCCGCCCCGCGCGGGTTGCTCGGATGGCGTTTTGCCAAACCGACCGTCGTGTTATCAGATTATGTTGTTTGTTGGAAACGCACCATTCGCCTACCGGCTTGCCGGCCCACGCAGGGTAGCTAGGTGCTTAGGCAGAAAGGAGTAGCGGGCGCGGCGGGGCGGCGCAAGGCGGCGCTTGCGGGGACGGTTGAACTGTCAGCCATCTTGCCGCAGAAACAGATACACTACGGGCTATTAAGACAGTTGACCATTTTAGGGACTATTTTGCGAGTTCGTTTTCAGCACCGGCTTCCGACGATACGCAAAAAACTGGCGGTCGTGGTACTGGTGTGCGCGTTGCCGGCGGCGGTGGGATTCGCGCTGCTCACCCATCATTTTTATGGGCGGGAATGGGCCCAAATACAGGCCGGCTCGCTGATCACCGCCCGCGCGCTGGTGCAAGCGGTCGACCGCGACTTGAACGCCGGCATCAGCGTGGCGTTCGCGCTCGCCGGTTCGCCCAGCCTCGACGCCAACGACCTGGGCGCCTTTTACGCGCAAGCCCGGGGCGCCTTGCGCCCGCAATTCCCCGGTTTCAACGTGGTGCTCAGCGACCGCGATGCACTGCAACTGCTCAACACCGTGCGCCCGTTCGGCGAGACCATGTCCGACCCCGGCAGCCTCGAACGCATCCGCCGCGTGTTCCAGACCGGCAAACCGGTCATTTCCGACCTGTTCATCGGCGCCGCCCTGCGCCGGCCCCTGGTCGCCGTGCACGTGCCGGTGGTGCGCAACGGCGCGGTGGTGTATTGCCTGTCGATCGCTCTGGTGCCGGAACGCCTGGGACAGGCGATCTCCGAGCAGCGCCTTGCCGCCAACCGCGTCGTCGCCATTCTCGACAGCCGCGGGGTGATCGTGGCGCGCACGCACGACCCGCAGAAGTTCGTCGGCAAAAAAGCCGCGCCCGCGCTGCTGGAGCGCTTGCGCCACGCCGGCGAGGACACCATCGAAGCGACCACGCTGGAAGGCATTCCGGTGTACTCGATGTTCAGCCGCTCGCCGACATCGGGCTGGACCGTCGTCGTCGGCGTGCCGCGCAGCGCCGTGCTGACGGGCATGCTGGCGTCGCTGGAGTGGATCGGCTGGACGGTGCTGTTGTTGTTCGCGGCCGGCTTCGGCATGGCCTGGTTCCTCGGCGGAAAAATCAGCCGCTCGGTGCGCGCGCTGTCGACCTCGGCCGCGGCGCTGGGGTCCGGCCGCCCGCTGAGCATTGAAAACTCGGTGTTCCTGGAGGCGGACCAGGCGGCGGCGACCTTGCTCAACGTCGAGGCGGAATTGCTGCGCCACCGCAACCACCTGGAAAGCCAGATCGCCGAGCGCACCTTGCAACTGAAGGAGGCCAACGAGCAAATGCAGGCGGCGCGCGACACCGCCGAGGACAGCAACCGCAAGCTGCTCGACTCCGAACGCGAGGCAACCGACAACGAATTGCGCATACGCACGGTCGTTGAAAACGTCGGCGAAGGCATCATCACGCTTGACGAACATGGCGACATCGAGTCGTTCAACCGCGCCGCGTCGCGCATTTTCGGCTACGCGGCGCAGGAAATCATCGGCGCCAACATCCAGCGCCTGATGCCGCCGGCGATGCGCGCCATGCACCGGGACGGCATGGCGCGCTATCTGGCCGGCGGCGCGCCGCGGGTGGTCGGGCGCGAGCGCGTCGAGTTGCCGGGCTTGCACAAGGACGGCAGCACCTTCCTGCTGGAGCTGGCCGTCAACGCCATTGAAATCCAGGGGCGCGGCCTGTTCGTCGGCATCGTGCGCGACGTTACCGAGAAAAAGCGCGCCGAACAGGACGTGCGGGTCGCCATGGAACAGGCGCAACTGGCCAACAGCGCCAAGAGCGCTTTCGTGGCGCACATGAGCCACGAGCTGCGCACGCCGATGAACGCGGTGCTGGGCATGGCGCACCTGATGGGGACGACGCGGCTGTCGATGGAACAGCGGCGCTACCTCGACATGATCCGCAGCTCCGGCAATTCGCTGCTGGTGATACTCAACGACATCCTCGACTTCTCTAAAATCGAAGCGGGCAAGGTGGAACTGTCGCCGGCGCCATTCCAGTTGAGCGAGGTGCTGCACGAGGTGGCGGCGATCATGAGCGTGAGCGCCGGCGACAGGGACCTGGAATTGGCCATCGGCGTGCAGCCGGACGTGCCCGACGCCCTGGTGGGCGACGCCATGCGCCTGCAACAAGTGCTGGTCAACCTGACCGGCAACGCCGTCAAATTCACCCACGAGGGCGAAGTGTCGGTGCTGGTGGAACTGGCCGGGCAGGGCGACGGCGGCGCCACGCTGCGCTTCATCGTGCGCGACACCGGCATCGGCATCAGCGCCGAGCAACAGGAACGCCTGTTCTCGCCCTTCACGCAGGCGGACTCGTCGACCACGCGCCGCTATGGCGGCACCGGGCTGGGCCTGACGATCTCGAAGGGCTTGATCGACTTGTTGCAGGGCACCGTCGCCTTGCGCAGCGCGCCGGGCGAGGGCAGCGAATTTTGCGTCACGCTGCCGTTTGCGCTGGCCGCCGGCGGGGTCGCGCGCGCGCCGTCGTCCGACCTGGGGCGCCTGCGCGTGCTGGTGGTGGACGACAACCCGACCAGCCGCGCCTATCTGGGCATGACCATCCGGGCGTGGAATTGGGACGTCGACAGCGTGGCATCGGGGCCGCAGGCGCTCGACAGCATCCGCCGGCTGCAAGCGGACGGCGCCGGCTACGACGTCGTGCTGGTCGACTGGCGCATGCCGGGCATGGACGGCGCGGCCACGATGCAGGCGATCCGCACACTGCTGCCGTCGTCGGCGATGCCGGTGGTGATCATGGCGAGCGCCTTCGGCCGCGGCAAACTGCTGCAGGAGCAGGCGACGGACGACCCGTTCGTGCTGCTGACCAAGCCCGTCACGGCCTCGAGCCTGTTCGACACCGTGCACGAAGCGCTAACGCAGCGCGGCGGCACGGCGACCGAGCGCAGGCCGACGCCGCTGATGGACAGGCGCATGGCCGCGCGCCTGCTGCTGGTGGAGGACAATCCGATCAACCAAATGGTGGCGAAAGGCATTTTGGAGCACGCCGGCGCCACCGTCGACGTCGCCGACAACGGCCAGATCGCGCTGGAGCTGTTGCGCGCCAACGGGGCGGCCTACGACCTGGTGCTGATGGACGTGCAGATGCCGGTCATGGACGGCTTCAGCGCGACCCGGCTGATCCGCCAGGAACTGCGGCTGAGCGTGCCGATACTGGCGATGACGGCCGGCGTCCTGGAATACGAGCGCGAGCAGTGCATCGCGGCGGGCATGAACGATTTTATCGGCAAGCCGATCGACGTCGAACAATTGCTCGACACGATACTGCGGCATTTGCCGGACAGTTCGCCCGAGGCGCCGCCGGCGCCGATGCGCGCCGGCGTGGAACGCAGCGGCGTGTTCAACGTCGCGACGCTGCTGTCGGTATCGGAGGGCAAGCCCACGCACCTGCGCGACACCGCCGATTTGGTGCGCCGGGTTACCGACAACGGCGCCGACCGGCTGGCGCAAGTGCGCCAGGCGTGGAACGCCGGGCGGAGCGAGGACGCCGTTCGCCTGCTGCACACCATGCGCGGCGTGATCGGCACGCTGGGCGCGCAACGATTCGTGCACGTGGCCCTGGCGCTGGAGGAGGCGTTAAGCGATGGCCATGCCGAACCGGCCGCGCTGGCCGCGCTGCTGTTCAGCGTCGAGCAGGAATTCGCCGCGACGCTGAGCGCGGCGCGCGCCTGGTTGAACGAACAAGGGGTTGAAGGGCAGGCGTATGCCGCCGTGACGGCGGACGAGGCGCAACTGCAACGCTTCCGCCGCCTGTTGGCCGAGCGCGACCTGGCCGCGTGCGAGCTGTACGCGGGACTGCGGCTGGCGCTGCACGTCCGCCTGGACGCGGTGGACGCCGCCGCCCTCGACCGCGCCATGGACAGCCTCGACTTCCAGGACGCGGCAAAGCGCGTCAGCGGCATTTCCGGGTGAATGGGCATTGGTAGGCCGGGGTAGCGCAACGCGTAACCCGACTGGCGCCGGCGGCGGCCCGGCGTCGGATGGGGCGTTGCGCCGATCCGACCTGCGGAAATACGCGACTAGCCGTTGCGGCGCAGCGTAAAGCGGGTGAACCGCGCGCCGATGCGCGCCAGCGCGGCCTGGCTCGGATAGCCCGCCGTCGCCACCGCGTTCAAGGCGCCGTCGCCGCAGCCCTGCGGCCGGAAAATCTGCAAGGCGTAATTGTCGACGCCCATGCCGGCCAGGGTATCGGCCAGCTCCAGCACCTCCGCCTCGGCCAGCAAGCTTGGATGAATCGTCGTGCGGCACTCGTACTCGACGCCACTGGCGATGACCGCCTCGGCGCAGGCGCGCGCCTGCGCGCCGCTGTCGGCCACGCCGGTAATGCGGGCGTAGCGGTCAAACGGCGCCTTGATATCAAAGCCCACCCAATCGACCAGCGGCAGCACCGCCGCCAACCGTTTTGGGTAAACGCAGGCCGTGTGCAAGCCAATCTTGAAGCCCAGCGCCTTCACCTCGGCGATAGCGTCGGGCAGCGCCGGGTCCATGGTCGGCTCGCCGCCGCTGAACACCACGGCGTCGACCAGGCCGACGCGGCGCGCCAGCTTGGCCAGCAGCGCCGACCAATGCAGCGCGCCCCGCGGCGGGCGCGCCTGCAAATGCGGGTTGTGGCAGTAAGCGCAGCGCCACGGGCACCCCTGCACGAAGACCACCGCGGCCAACTGGCCGGGATAGTCCGTTGCGGTGAACGCGGTCACGCCGCCCACCTTCAGCAAGCGCGCGCCCATGCTAGCTGATCATGCCCGAACATTGCTCATCGAAGTAGGTGCGCTCGTGGAACTCGCCCTTCTTGCCGATGTTGAACGACGACAGCGGCCGGTGATACCCCATGACGCGGGTCCAGATTTCGCACGGCTGGCGCTCGGAATCGGCGAGGGTGACGCTTTGCGGCGCGATAAAAACGGGATGGCTCGGGTTGGTCATGCTGTTTCCTTCTTGGTGGTTAAGGTTGGCGACGCGGCTTCGCGCCGCTTGCGGGCGATGATTTCCTCATCGCATTTCGGACAAAACTCGTGCTTGCCGCCCAGGTAGCCGTGGCGCGGGCAAATCGAAAACGTCGGCGTGACCGTGATGTAGGGCAGGCGGAAGCGGCTCAGCGCGCGCTTGACCAGCGTGCGGCAGGCGTCGGCGCTCGACAGCGGCTCGGTCATGTATAAATGCAGCACGGTGCCGCCGGTGTACTTGCGCTGCAAATCGTCCTGGCGCTCCAGCGCCTCGAACGGGTCGTCGGTGAAGCCGACCGGCAACTGCGACGAGTTGGTGTAGTACGGCATGTCCTTGGTGCCCGCCTGCAGGATGCCCGGATAGCGCTTGCGGTCCTCCTTGGCAAAACGATAGGTGGTGCCCTCGGCCGGCGTCGCCTCCAGGTTGTACATGTGGCCGGTTTCATCCTGGAACGCCAGCATGCGCGCGCGCACATGGTCGAGCAGGCGGATCGCCAGCGCGTGGCCGAACTCGCTGGTGATGTCGTGCGCGTCGTCGGTGAAGTTGCGCACCATTTCGTTGACGCCGTTCACGCCCAAGGTCGAAAAATGGTTGCGCAGCGTGCCGAGGTAGCGCTTGGTGTACGGGAACAGGCCGTCGTCCATGTGGCGCTGGATCACCTTGCGCTTGATCTCCAGGCTGGTCTTGCCCAGGTCCAGCAGCACGTCCAGGCGCGCCAGCAGCGCCGCCTCGTCGCCCTGGCACAGGTGGCCCAGGCGGGCGCAGTTGATCGTCACCACGCCGAGCGAGCCGGTTTGCTCGGCCGAGCCGAACAGGCCGTTGCCGCGCTTGAGCAATTCGCGCAGGTCCAGTTGCAGGCGGCAGCACATCGAGCGGATCATGTTCGGCTTCAGCTCCGAGTTGATGAAGTTCTGGAAGTAGGGCAGGCCGTAGCGCGCCGTCATCTCGAACAGCAGGTCGGCGTTGGCGCTGTGCCAGTCGAAATCCTCGGTGATGTTGTAGGTCGGAATGGGGAAGGTGAACACGCGGCCCTTGGCGTCGCCGGCCATCATGATCTCGATATAGGCGCGGTTGATCATGTCCATCTCCGGGCGCAGGTCGCCGTAGGTGAACGGCATCTCGACGCCGCCGATCAGCGGCACCTGCTCGCGCAAATCCTCCGGGCAGACCCAGTCGAAGGTCAGGTTGGTGAACGGCGTCTGCGTGCCCCAGCGCGACGGCACGTTGAGGTTGTAGATCAGTTCCTGGATGTACTGCTTGACGTCGGCGTAGCACAGGTTGTCCTTGCGGATGTAGGGCGCCATGTAGGTGTCGAAGGAACTGAAGGCCTGCGCGCCGGCCCACTCGTTTTGCAGCGTGCCGAGGAAATTGACGATCTGCCCGATGGCGCTCGACATATGCTTCGGCGGGCTCGACTCGATCTTGCCGGGCACGCCGTTCAAACCCTCGTGCAGCAAGGTGCGCAGCGACCAGCCGGCGCAATAGCCCGACAGCATGTCGAGGTCGTGGATGTGCAGGTCGGCGTTGCGGTGGGCGGCGCCGACTTCCGGCGGATAGACGTGGTTCAGCCAGTAATTGGCGATGACCTTGCCCGAGACGTTGAGGATCAGCCCGCCCAGCGAATAACCCTGGTTGGCGTTGGCGTTGACGCGCCAGTCGAGCTGGTTCAGGTATTCGTTCATCGACGATTCGACGTCGATCTGGCTCTGGCGCTCGCGCCGCAGCGCGTGGTGCTGCTCGCGGTAGAGGATGAAGGCGCGCAGCGTCTGGCGGTAGCCGGCGTCGTACAGCACGGCTTCGACCGCGTCCTGGATCTGCTCGATCTGCGCGGTGTCGCGGCCGTGGGCGGCGACATGTTGCAACAGCACGCTGGCGCCTAGGCAAACCGCTTCGTGGATGTTGTACTCGCCGCTGGCCAGGCCGGCGCGCAGCAGCGCCGACTCGATTTTGCCGGCGTCGAAAGGCTGCAAGCTGCCGTCGCGCTTGATGATGCTGCTGAGAGTTGAAATTGCTGCTGTGGCTGACATTGTGGCTCCGTATGAACACAAGATGTGGTGTTGGGAAGCAGAATAGCCACTAGATGTAGTGTGGTCAACGAAAGCGCAGCTTGTTTTTAAAATCCTTGACTTGGGTTAATTTGACGCGCCGCTCGCGCGAATGTGGATGTTGGGAGGTTTGCTTATCTCGCAATAAGTGGTCTGCCGCCTGAGTCCCATGATGACATCAAAAAGAACCATGGAATTGTTTCGAGGAAAACTTGAGAACCACGATAATTGTTTTGGAAAAAGGCGAACATGTCAGCAGCGACCGCTTTGGGGATAGCTTCGTGCTTTCGCCGGCAGGGCCGGCGGGCCGGACAAGCGGCAAGCGCCTCGATTTGTTGGCTGTTTACTTCCGTAAGTATTGATGTGAATCTACAGTGGCCTAGGAGAGCCATGATTTACTGCGATGTTGCCCGAGACCGCCGTGCTGGAGCGGCGCCAAATTCGCAAAGCCGCCACGGGAGATAAAACATGCCCACCTGCACACTACCCCTCTGCCTTGGCCTGCTGGCGCTCACCGGCTGCGCGGGGGTGGAAGTGCTCTCCATCCCCGACGCGGCGGCCGACGCCAGGGCCACCGGCTTCCGCTACTACGACACCTCGCCATTCCTGCTGGTCTATACCGACACCAGAGGCGGCGTAAAGTCCGAGCTGCTCTACCTGCCGGACACGAGCAAGAAGCGCTCGATCCGGCCGTACAACTACGCGGCTTCCAACGACAGCACTTTCCGCTTCGACAACGGTCGGCTGGTCGAGGCGAAGGCGGTCGTCAACGAGGCGGCCATTCCCGTCGGCGTGCTGGCGGCGCTGGAGAAGGCGGCGCTGGCCGGCGGCATGGCGGCCGGCCCCGGCAAGCAGATCCCGGCGCCGTATTTGTTTCGTATCGTCAAAAGGAACGGCAACTAGGCGCTGGCCGGCGGCCAGGCGCTCGACCTCGACGGCCGGCCCGCCGTCATTCGCTATTTGCCGGAGTAGGGCGGGCCATGCGATTGCCCCTGCGCTCCGCGCTCGCCGCCGCCTTCGCCGCGCTCTGCCTGCCGGGCTGCGTGTCGGTGATCGGTAGCCAGAGGGCCACGCCGGATAGCGCCGGCATCCACTACTTCCTGCCGCAGCCTTTCATTTTGGTCACGCCGAACCTGGACGGCACGCTCTCGGTCGAGAAGGTGTATCTGCCCGACCCCGACAACGAGTATGTAATTTCGGCCAAGTCGGTGCTGGGCAACTATACGCTGGCGGTGGAGCGCAACGAGAAGGGCTTTCTCGACACCGTGTCGTTCAACGGTGACGGCAGCGGCATCGGCAAGCAACTGGTGCAGACGGCGGCGAGCGCGCGCGCCGCCGGGGCCGACGCCGCCGCCGCGCGGGCCAAGGCGGAGGCCGCCGCCGAGAAGGCCGCCGCCGAGCGCGAGCGCGCCGCGCTGGCCGGCGCCGACAAGCTGCGGCGGGACGCGCAGCTCGATGTCGACATCGCGCAGCGCAAGCTGGCGCTGTTGCTGGAATTGCGCGGCCAGCCGGGCGCGCCGTCGAGTATCGCCACGCAGATTTTCACGGCCAGGCTGGCGTTGGCGGAGATGCTGGTGCGGCTGGACGCGGCCGCGTGGGCGCGCACGGCCGTGGCGCACGGGCTGGCGGCGGCGCACGGGCCGGCCGCTCATGCGCCGCGCACGGCGCCGGAGCCGGTCTTTTTTCGCGTCGACATGAGCGCGGACTCGGTCGCGCTGCGCCAGGCGTTCGCGCAGTCGGACCGGGCGACGTGGACGGCGCCGAGGGCCGATCCGGCGCAGGCGGCGCTGGAGCTGATGCCGGCCGCGCAGGTGGTGCGCCCGCTGGCCAGGACCGCCGCGCTGACGGCCACCGTGAAGGCGAACCGCTTGCTGCGCGAGGCGGCGTTCTTGCAGATGACGCCGGCCGTGCCGGGCCTGGCGCCGCTGTTTTCGCTGCGGCCCGACCGGGTGTCGGTCGACGTCGAACTGCCGAAGGGAATACCGGCGGGCGACTACGAATTGGCCGGCAGCTTTGTGCCGGTCGCCGGGGAGGAGCCGACGGAAGCGCTCAGGCGCACTTTTGTGGTGCGTGTTGAGCTATAAAGTGATAATTTTTCCGGTGCGTCGCGGCGTTGCCGTCGCCGTGGACGGGCAGGGGGCAATCGCTGCGCGTATACCAATGGCCAATGGCCAGCAAACCCCTTCGGATTCCCGAACCGCCTCAGCCTCAGGGAGAGGTGTCGCGGGCGCGGTGGATCAACGCCGTCTTATTTTTCACCGGATTTGCCGGGCGCCCCGATTTTGCGGAGCAGCGGACAGTACCCGCGGCCAGCACGCATGTCCACAAGCTTGTTATTGGCGGGGGTAGGTGTTGTTTGAGGCGCCGCTTGGCTCCCCGGAGAACGCCACCATCGTCGCGCCGGGCCAGGGCCGCTTCGGCGGCGCCATGCTGCCCAGCTGGGTTGCCATGGCGATGCCGGCGATCATCAATACCGCGAGTTGACGGGATTTCATCTTGGTGCTTCCTTGTTTTTAGCCTGTGAGAGACTGCCGCCCGGCTATGGTGTGGGAGGAATGTTGCTTACCATTATCGTCCCGCTGCGCGGAGTGTAGGTTGATGTTGCTCAACAGCAATGATGGTGGACGCCAGGCAGTGAGGACGATGGCTATTTGCGAGGGACTATCCGCGGCTATTGGAGAAAGCCGCCAATTTCGTCAATTGTCCTCCGACGCTCGCTTCGGCCTTTTCTCAACGGGTTTGAGCACCAGCTTGTCGAGCGAGGCTATGTCGAGGGTGAAGCCAAGAAATCAATGATAAGCTGTGGAAGGAGCGTGCCGAGGCACATTGAGCTGTTTGCCACGGCGCCCCAGGGCAGGTGCGCGATTCAAATGCGAAGGATATTGAAGAGATATAAATGAGAACGTCGTTCTGGTTGCCGCTGTTAGTGCTTGTTGCGCCATTGTCGGAGGCGAGCGAACTTGGACGTTGCCGTTTTGATCAAGCCGATCTTCAGTTCTCCGGCGCTCCACGCGAACAAGCCTCGTGCTTGTTGCGGCATGTGGCCAAATGGGGAAAGGTGCAGCCGGGCGCGGCTACTTTGCCGGCGCCTTTGGATGCCATTATCGGAAAGCCGGTCAATACGCTGCGGGCAGACTTGGGCCGCTACCTCGTCGCGACAAAAATGAGCGAGAACGAGATAGGTGGGTCGCTCGACGCCGAGCTTTCGCGCGGCCGGGATGGCGCCGCCAGCGCGCCCGTCGCGCGTTATTTCGTTATCCATGACACGAGCTGGCCATTGTATGCCAATGCCAAAAAATTCCCGGGTGATAAAACGGCGGAGCTCAACGCCTTGGACCGGTACGCCGGGCCGGAGTCGGTCGCGCATGTATTCGTGGATCGCCTTGGCAATACCTTGCAAGGTCATGATTTCGGCATACCCTGGCGCGGCACGAAACTGGAAAACGACGTCGTGGGCGAGCCGGCAAAGGGCATGTTTTTGCATGTTGAGTTGCTGCAGCCGCGACGCCGCGATGCGTCCGTCAACCGTAACAACGACGCCATTGCGCCGAAACCCGGGTTTACCGCCGCCCAGTATGAAAAACTCGCTTTGCTGTATGCGGCGGCAAGCGCGCGTAGCGGCGTGTTTATGATTCCGGCGTTTCACGCGGCGCTCGATGAGGGCATTCCCGACGGCCACGACGACCCTCAAAATTTCGAGCTGCGTCGTTTTGCCGGCGCGGTCGCGAGCTTGCTCAAGCGGCTGCGGCTGGGTGGAATTGCTAACGCCACAGCGCCGTGACGCCGGGGCTACAAACTTTTGCAAACCAAGCCGCCGCTGCGCCGGTCGGCTTACCGACGCTGTGTAAAGGATGGCGGGCTGAGCCGACCTGCGAAACTCTTTGCCGGTATGGCACGCGGTGGCGGGCTACTCGCCGTCGAACGTTCTGCCCTCCGCGGCGGCCATGGTGAGGTTGATCGCGCCGCCGACCGTTTTCAGCCGGCCGGTTTCAATCGATGAAATGGTCCTGCTGTTTTCCTTGCCATACATCCGCGCAATGCGGGAGAAGGGCACGTTGAGCGCCTTTGTCATAGGCGCCAACACGCCGGCGGTTTCCTTGATCCGGATAACCTCGACCTCGTCCCCGGCCATGTGCGCCAGGCTGAGCGAGCAAATGATATCGAATACTAAAACTACATCTGTTTTGACGTCGTCCCTGAGAGCCATCTGGAGTTCCCCGTTATGGTTTCGATATTTATCAGTTAACAGTGCTAGATACGAAAGTAACATATCTGCAACAAATTTGCCCTACAGTTTTACCAACATGTGCGGGTGCAAGGCCTGCCAGCTCCGCGCCCACCTCCATAGAGTCGCCGACTGGCGATTTTGCGAATTGATTTTTAGCAAGTTTTACCGCTTCACTGGGCGGGGCAAGGCTGCCCGACGAGACTTGCCGCCAGCCGGCGCGAGAAAGGCTGCCGCCAAGCGGCGCCGCCGCACGGTTTATGCCGCGATCAGGAAGTCGATGACGATTTCGCCGGGCGCGCGCGAGACGTAGGCCATCTTGACGCGGTCGCCGAAGTATTGGCCGATCTGGTCGAGCAGCGGCAGGGGATCGTGGTCGTTGCAAAAACGCATCACTTCGCCTTGGCGCAGCGCGTCGAGGGCGCCGAAGATGGCGGCGTGGCGGAAGCGCTTGGCGACGCCGCGGGCGTCGAACGGATAGACTGCGTCGTGGCGGACCGGGTTGTAACAATCGTGTGCCATGGTGGAACTCCTTGTCTTGGTTGACGCCGCGGGCGAGTCGCCCGCGGCGTTGCTGCTATTGCTTTGCTCTTACTTGCTTACGCCTGCTTGGCGCCAGCGACCGGCACCAGTTGCGGCTGCTTGCGGCCCTTGGTCAGCAGGCGCAGCGCGAACAGCGCCAGCAAGCCGCAGCCGATGGCGAAGACGACGTCGCCCGGCACCCGCATCCACACCAGCGTTTCCATAAACGGCGAGTGGACCAGCTCCGGCGAGCGGGCGTACCACATGCCCTTGGTGATGCTGGCCCAAGCCTGGTAGATGCCGGCCGGAACCAGCGAGATGAACACCATCATGGCCAGGCCGATGTTGAGCATCCAGAACATCGGCGCCAACAACTTGTCGGACCAAGCGGCGCGCTCGCTCAGGCCGCGCAGACAGAACAGCAGCAGGCCGATGCCGAGCATGCCGTAGACGCCGAACAGCGCGGCGTGGCCGTGCGCCGCCGTCATGTTCAAGCCTTGCATGTAGTACAGCGCGATCGGCGTGTTGATGGTGAAGCCCAGCAGGCCGGCGCCGATCACGTTCCAGAAGCCCACGGCGATAAAGCACAGGATCGGCCATTTGTACGCCTGCACCCATGGCGCCGCTTTCGAGCGCTGGTAGTTGCGCAGCGCTTCCACGCCGATCATGGCCAGCGGCACCACTTCCAGGGCCGAGAACATGGCGCCGATGGCGATGACGAAGGTCGGCGTGCCGGTGAAGTACAGGTGGTGCAGGGTGCCGAGGATGCCGCCGAACAGGAACACGATGGTTTCGAGCACGATGGCGGTATTCGCGGTGGCCGCGCGGATCAGGCCCAGACGGGTGAACAGCAGCGCGATGACGGCGGTGGCGAACACTTCAAAGAAACCCTCGACCCACAGGTGGACCAACCACCAGCGCCAGTATTCGACCATCGAATAGTGGGTATGCGGACCCCAGGTCAGCGAGGTGGCGTAGAAACCGCCTATGCACATCGCCGCCAGGAACACCATGGCGATCAGGCCGCGGCTTTCCGACGGTTTTTTCAGCGCCGGCATCAAGCCGCGGCCCAGCAGCAGGACCCAGAACAGCAGGCCGACGAACAACAGGATTTGCCAGACCCGGCCCATGCTGGTGAATTCCAGGCCCTGGTTGCCGATCCAGAAGCTAAAGTCGTTGCCCTGGTGTTGCAGCGTGCCGAGCCAGCCGAAGGCGGTCGAGCCGACGACGATGAACAGCAGCGCGTAGAACAGCATGTCGACGCCGAGTTTCTGGAATTTCGGCTCGTGGCCGGAGATCGCCGGGGCGATGTACAGGCCGGTGGCCAGCCAGGCGGTGGCGATCCACAGTACCGCGAACTGGGTGTGGATGGTGCGGCTGACGGTGAACGGCAGGATCTGGCCCAGCGGGAAGCCGAAGAAACTCTGGCCCTCGACGGCGTAGTGGGCGGTGATGACGCCCATGCCGACCTGGGCCAGGATCAGGCCGATGACGACGAAGAAGTACTTCTTGGTGGCGCGCATCGACGGCGTCGGTTTCAGGTCGAACAGCGGATCGGCCTTCGGCGGCGTCGGGTCGCCTTCTTCCTTGCTGGCCGAGTGGAACAGGATCATGCCGGCAATGGCGGCGATCATGAAGATGATGCTGGCGATCGACCACATGCCGGCGCCGGCGGTCGGCGTGTTGGCCACCAGCGGTTCGTGCGGCCAGTTGCTGGTGTAGCTCAGCTCGGTTTCGCCGGGACGGTCGGTGGCGGCCGACCAGGCCGACCAGAAGAAGAACGACGGCAGCGCCTTCAAATCGGCCGGGTCGGGCAGGGTGCCCGGGTTCATCGCGTACTGTTCGCGCAGCTTGTCGAGGTTCGGGTCGTTGCCGAACAGGGCCGTGTAGTGGGCCGTGACTTCGCGCACGGCGGCGGCGCGCTGCGGCGACAACGTGACCACGCCGGTGACGGCGTCATGGGTGTTGCGGCGCATTTCGCCTTTCAGGCGGGCGCCCAGTTCGGCCTGCTGGCCGACGCTCAACTGCTCGAACGGCTTGCCGAAGTCCTGTTGCGCCCAGATGGCGCGCAGCGCCACAGCTTCGCGGTGCAGCCAATCGGCCGACCAGTCCGGCGCGAGGTAGCTGCCGTGGCCCCAGACCGAGCCGAGTTGCTGCCCGCCGGCGGTCAGCCAGGCTTGCTGCCCGCGCTGGACCGAACCTTCTTCGAACAGCACGGAGCCGTCGGTGCTGACGACTTGCTTGTGGATCGGCGGCGCCGTCAAATAAATCTCTGTGCCTACCCAGCCGAGGACGGCAAAGGACAGCACGCAGATGACTGCGAGCCAGGTCCATAGTTTGCGTGTGGCATGCATGATGGGGGTTCCTTATCGGAGGTTGAAAAAGCGGAGCGTTGCAGGGGTGCCTGCACCGTTAAAGATGTATCTTATCTACCTTAATACGACTTTGACCATAGGCATTCGGGAGTATTGCCGTGTAGTCCTTTAAACAAATATTATGCATACTCTATTTGTCGCGACCGTTTCCAGTCCCGGCCTGAAGGGCATGACACAAGGAGCTTTGCCAGCGATGAGACTCACCGCCTATACCGACTACGCCTTGCGTACGCTGATCTATCTGGGATTGCACCGGGGCCGGCTGGTGACGATCCAGGATATTGCCGAGTTACACGACATCTCCAAGAACCACCTGATGAAGGTCGTGCACCAGTTGGGCCAGAGCGGGCTGGTGAAGACCGTACGCGGGCGCAACGGCGGCTTGCGACTGGGCGCCGAGCCGGCCAGCATCAACGTCGGCGCGGTGGTGCGCGGCACCGAAACCGATTTTTTCATGGCCGAGTGCTTCAAGGCGGGCCAGGCGGGCTGCGCGTACGCGTCGGCGTGCAAACTCAAGAGTGCGCTGTGCGCGGCGACGGCGGCCTATCTGGCCGTGCTCGACGGCGTCTCGCTGGCCGACCTGATCGGCGGCGAGCAGCGCTTCCAGCCGGTGGCGCTGGCAACAGCTAACCCGACCTATGAAAATCCGAAGCCTCGCCTAGCCCGCACGGCGTAATCCGACCTACTCCATTCGGACGACTCGGCTAGGTAGCTTGCCTTCGCCGAAGTACCCCTACGGCCAATAGTGCCGTTGCCGCCCGCGACGTAAGCTGTGCCGTATCGGTTGCTGCGTCTAAGGAGGGTATGGTGGTACGGAATAAAAAGCAGGTCTCGGTGTTGGTCAGCAGCACGTTCGCGTTCACGATCTGTTTCGCGGTCTGGATGATGTTCGCGGTGCTGGGCATTCCAATCAAGAACAATCTCGGCCTGAACGAGACCCAGTTCGGCCTGCTGGCGGCGATGCCGGTGCTGACCGGCTCGCTGGTGCGGGTGCCGCTGGGCATCTGGACCGACAAGTTCGGCGGGCGCGTCGTTTTCTTTGCGCTGATGCTCGCTAGCGTTGTGCCGATCTACCTGATCTCTTACGCCAGCGCCTACTGGCACTTCCTGGTGCTGGGCATGTTCGTCGGCCTGGCCGGCGGCTCGTTCTCGGTCGGCACGCCGTACGTCGCGCGCTGGTTCGGCAAGGAGCGCCGCGGCTTGGCGATGGGTATCTTCGGCGCCGGCAACTCCGGCTCGGCGCTGACCAAGTTCGTCGCGCCCGGCATCATCGCCGCCTTCGGCTGGCAAATGCTGCCGAAGGTCTACGCGGTCGCCATGCTGGCCACGGCCGTGCTGTTCTGGCTGTTTTCCTTCACCGACAAGGCGCACCAGGCGCCGGCCGGCGTTTCTTTCGCCGAGCAGATGAAGGTGCTCAAGGATCCGCGCGTGTGGCGCTACTGCCAGTACTACTCGGTGGTATTCGGCGGTTACGTCGGCCTGGCGTTGTGGATGACCAAATACTACGTCGCCGAATACGGCTTCGACATCCGCCACGCGGCCCTGCTGGCGGCCTGCTTTTCGCTGCCCGGCGGCGTGCTGCGCGCGCTGGGCGGCTGGATCGCCGACAAATACGGCGCCATCAAGGTTACCTGGGCCGTGATGTGGGTCTGCTGGGTCTGCTTTTTCCTGCTGTCGTACCCGCAGACCAGCATGGTCGTCAAGACGGTGACGGGCCAGATGGCGCTGGACCTGGCGTTGTCGCCGTGGATGTTTACCGCGCTGCTGTTCGTCGTCGGCATCGCCATGGCGATCGGCAAGGCCTCGGTCTTCAAATTCATCGGCGACGACTTTTCCGACAACATCGGCGCCGTCAGCGGCGTGGTCGGCCTAGCCGGCGGCCTGGGCGGCTTCGTGCTGCCGATCCTGTTCGGCGCGCTGGTCGACCTGACGGGGGTGCGCTCCAGCGCCTTCATGCTGCTGTACGGCAGCGTCTGCGTCTCGCTGGTGTGGATGTATTTTTCGTTCAAACGGGTCCCGGTGGCGGTCCCCGCCATGGCCCCGGCTATCTAATTGTGTAGAAATCGAGGAGAGTGTGATGAGTAGATATATGATCAATACCTGGGAGCCGGAAACCCCGAGTTTCTGGAAGCGGAGCGGCAAGTCGACCGCCGACCGCAACCTGTGGATTTCGATCCCGGCGCTGCTGCTGGCCTTCGCGGTGTGGATGGTGTGGAGCGTGGTGGTGGTCAACCTGCCCAACGTCGGCTTCAAGTACAGCACCAACCAGCTGTTCTGGCTGACCGCCTTGCCCGGCCTGTCCGGCGCGACGCTGCGCATTTTCTATTCCTTCATGGTGCCCATTTTCGGCGGGCGCAAGTGGACGGCGCTGTCCACCGGATCGCTGTTGATCCCGGCCATCGGCATCGGCTTCGCGGTGCAGGACATCAACACCGGCTACCCGACGATGCTGGTGCTGGCGCTGCTGTGCGGCTTCGGCGGCGGCAACTTCGCCTCGTCGATGGCCAACATCAGCTTCTTCTATCCGAAGGCGCGCAAGGGTTTCGCGCTGGGCATGAACGCCGGCCTGGGCAACCTCGGCGTGTCGGTGGTGCAGTTCGTGGTGCCGCTGGTGATCACCGTCGGCGTCTTCGGCGGCCTCGGCGGCGAATCGCAGACCTGGGCCAAGGCCGGCGCCAGCAAGGCGTTCTGGTTGCAAAACGCCGGCTTCGTCTGGGTCCCGTTCATCGTCCTGAGCACCGTCACGGCGTGGTTCGGCATGAACGACATCGCCTCGGCCAAGGCCTCCTTCGCCGACCAGGCCGTGATCTTCAAGCGCAGGCACAACTGGCTGATGTGCTGGCTCTACACCGGCACCTTCGGTTCCTTCATCGGCTATTCGGCCGGCTTCCCGCTGCTGATCAAGATCCAGTTCCCCGACGTCAATCCGCTGGAGTACGCCTTCCTCGGCCCGCTGGTCGGCGCCCTCTCGCGCGTCGCCGGCGGCGTCATCGCCGACAAACTGGGCGGCGCCCGCGTCACGCTGTGGTCGTTCTTCCTGATGATCGCCGCGGTCGTCGGCGTGCTGCGGTTCGCGCCGCACGGCGACGTGGCCGGCAACTTCACCGGCTTCTTCTGCATGTTCATGCTGCTGTTCGCCGGCACCGGCATCGGCAACGCCTCGACCTTCCGCATGATACCGGTGATCTTCCTGACCGAGCGCCAGCGCGCCGCCGCCGGCAAGGGCCGCCCGGCCGAGGAGCGGGCCATCGTCGACGCCAACCGCGAAGGGGCGGCCGTGCTCGGTTTTACCTCGGCGGTGGCGGCCTACGGCGCCTTCTTCATCCCGAAAAGCTACGGCACCTCGATCGCCCTGACCGGCAGCCCGGACGCCGCGCTGTGGTGCTTCGTCGGCTTCTACGTCAGTTGCATCGCCATCACCTGGTGGTGCTACGCGCGCAAAAACGCCGCCATGCCTTGCTAACTCTTGCAACCGGAGTCCTATCATGAACCCTCCCCGCACCGTCGTCGCGCTGGTCCCGTCGGTCGAATTCGACGCGGCGTTGATCCGCAAGCTCAACCAGATGGGGCCGCGCTACACCTCGTACCCGACCGCCGACCGCTTCAGCGGCGATTTCGCGCAGGCCGACTACGTCGATGCGGTGGCGCGGGTGCGCGCCGGCGCCCGCGCAGCGCCGTTGTCGCTGTACGTGCACATCCCGTTTTGCGAGTCGCTGTGCTATTACTGCGCCTGCAACAAGATCGTCACGCGGGAGCGCGACAAGGCGGTGCTCTACCTCGACTACCTGAAGCGCGAAATCGCCATGCAGGGCGGGCTGCTGGCCGGCATGAACCGCGTCGAGCAACTGCATTTCGGCGGCGGCACGCCGACCTATCTGAGCGACGGGCAGATGGACGACCTGATGGCCTGCCTGCGCCGCTGGTTCGACTTCGCGCCCGACGCGCAGGGCGAATATTCGGTCGAGGTCGACCCGCGCACGGTCACGCCGGCGCGCATCCGCACCTTGCGCGCGCAGGGCTTCAACCGCATCAGCCTGGGCGTGCAGGACTTCGACGCCGACGTCCAGCGGGCGGTCAACCGCATCCAGCCGGAGGCCGAGACGGTGGGCATCATCGACGCCGCGCGCCAGGCCGGCTTCCGCTCGATCAGCGTCGACCTGATTTACGGCTTGCCGAAACAAAGCCCGGCGACGATGGTGCCGACGCTGCACAAGGTGATCGCCGCCAATCCCGACCGCATCGCGGTCTACAACTACGCCCACATGCCGCACCTGTTCAAGTCGCAACGCCTGATCGTGGCGGCCGACTTGCCCACGCCCGACGCCAAGCTCGACATGCTGCGCCTGTGCATCGAAATGCTCGGCGCCGCCGGCTACGTCTACATCGGCATGGACCATTTCGCCAAGCCCGACGACGACCTGGCCGTGTCCCAGCGCGAGGGCAGGTTGCACCGCAACTTCCAGGGCTATTCGACCCACGCCGAGGCCGGCATGGTGGCGCTGGGCGTGTCCGGCATCAGCGCGCTGGGCGGCTGCTACAGCCAGAACGACAAGACCCTCGGCGGCTACTACGCGGCGCTCGACCAGAAGCGCCTGCCGATCGCCCGCGGCATCACCCTGGACCCGGACGACCTGCTGCGGCGCGACATCATCGGCCGCCTGATGTGCGACTTCGCGCTGTCTTACGCCGAGGCCGGCCTGCCCGACGCGGCCGGTTTCGCCGACTACTTCGCCGCCGAACTGCGGGCGCTGGCGCCGCTGGCGGCCGACGGCCTGCTGGACATGGACGCGGACGGGCTGCGCGTGAGCTTGAAAGGGCGCCTGTTGATCCGTAACATCTGCATGGTGTTCGACAACTACCTGGGCCGCGCCGGCGGCGCCGGCCCGGCGCCGCAGCGCTACTCGAAAACCATCTAGGCCGCGGCGACGCCGTCGGCTTACGCGCTGCGCGCTAAGCCGACCTACGGTCCTCGTCGCGCGGGCGCGCAACCCGACACGCCGCCGCAAGCCGGCGGCTGTTCATTCGCGCATCTTGTCCGACTTGAGCGGGCACGCCATGATTGCCGTCAGCGGGCGCAACGTCACCATCCTCGACATCGAGCGGCTGCGCCGGTACGGGTAGGGGCGCGACGCTTGCGGCCAAAGCGACGCCGGCCGGCCGGACACCCTGATATACTGATTGCAGGACACTCAACGACGGAAGGCGCCTACCCATGATCCGCACTTTAGCTCACCCCGATTGACGGATCGCATATGGCGCCGAACCGCTTTTCGCTGCTGACGCTCGCCCTGCTGGCCGCCTGCTGCTGCGCCGCCGCCCACGCCCGCGCGTCCGCCACCACGGCGTACAACACTTACATGGTCGGCCCCTACCTGGTCGATGCGCAGCAGGGCTTGGCGCAGTCGCTAGTCGACCGGCTGAACGACAAAATCGGACCGGGCCAGCAGCTTAGCCTGAGCCACATTCCGCGCATCCGGCTCGACGCGATCGAACTCAACAAAGGCGACCAGTTCGGCGGCGTGGTGTTGTTCGTCAACCCGCGCTTCGTCGGCGACGCCGCGAAAACCCGTTTCCTGTGGTCGAAACCGCTGTTCGTCGATTGCAACCTGGTCATTTCAAGGGTCGACGAACCCGTCGAATACGTCGGCCTGTCGACCTTATGGGGGCTGCGTTTTGGCGGCGTGCGCGGTTATCGCTACGTCCACATCGACGACATGGTACGTCTGGGCAAGCTGGCGCGCGAGGACAGCCAGGACGAGTTGAGCGGCCTGCGCAAGGTGGCGCTGGGCCGGGTCGACCTCACCGTCGTGCCCTATTCCATCTTCAGCCAGTTCGGCGCCGACAAAACCCTGGCCAAGCAACTGTACGTCGCCGCCAAGCCGCTGCAGTGCTTCGCCCGGCACATTCTGGTGGGCAAGGGCAATCCGGCCATGCTGAAGGCGCTCAACGAGGCCATCGACACGCTCGCCACCGACAAGGGTTGGCTGGCGGCGATGGCGTACTTCCACCTGGACGTTAAAGTCCTGTCGGGCTGGAGCGCCGACGATCCGTCCGACAAGCCGTAGCGCCGCCAGGAACGGATATGCGCGTAACCCGGCGCCTGGCGCTTGATCAGCGTGGCCAGGCCGGCGCCGGCCAACAAGCCTTAGATCGGCGCCGAATCTGCAACAAAACCTCCAGATCGAGACCTAACCCTATTTTGTAGGATTAGTGCGTCGCTCGCAGGCGCAGCGCGCGCCAGAGTATCCAGGCGAGGTGCAGCGTCGAGGCGAGCATCGCCACGGCGGCCGCGCGCGCCAGCGGTGTCGGCCACAGCGCGGCGCCCGCCAGCAGCGCCAGCGCCGCCAGGTGGCCGCGGAATTGGCCGCGCGCCGCTTCTTCCGTGATGATGTGGCGGATGCCCGGCACTGGTTTGTCGTCCGCGTTTTCCTGCCAGTGCTGCCACAGCAGGAAGGGGACGATTTTGTAGAGCATGCCGAGCACCGCCGAGTAGGCGAAGCCGAGCAGGAACAGCAGGCCGGGCAACAGTGCGCCGGCGCCGGCCGGCGGCGGCGCCAAGCACAGCGCCGCGCAGGCCAGCAGGCTGGCCATGGCCAGGCGCCAGAACAGGGTGGTGGCGTCGGCCGGGCGCTTGCGCCGTCTGAGCAGGTCGAGCGTGGCCACGGCGAAGACGCCGAAGGCGCCCAGCAGCAGCGCGTGCAGCGGCGCCGCGCTCCAGTGCCCGGCCAGTTGCGCGGCGCTGGCGGCCAGCGTCAGCCCCAGCACCGCGCGGTTCAAGGCGCGCGTCAGGCCGGCCGGGTACAGCGGCGTGACCTGGAACATCGGAATTACTTGGTGGGCGATGGCGATCACCAGCACGCCGATCCAGCCCGCCAGGCCCCACAGGGCGTGCAGGTCGGCCAGGCGCGCCAGCGGCAGCGGCAGCGCCCAGGCCAGGGCGGCGGCCATGCCGGCGCCCAGCGCCGCGGTAACGCCGAGGGCGCCGAGGGCGATGCGCACGCCGTCCAGCATGGGCTGCGCCGCGCCGGCGCGGGCGGCGGCGGCGGGGGCCGCGCGCGCCCGCCACAGGCCAAGGGCGCAGGCGCCCAGCAGCCAGGCCAGCGCCAGCGCCAGCGGCGCCAGCGCGAGTTGCAGCAGCGGCGGACGCGACCAGCAAAAGCCGGCCGCCAGCAGCAGCGTGCCGGCACTTAACAGGGCGTGGATGGCGGGCGCGGCCAGGCCGGCGCGCGGAATGTCGACGCCGGCCACCACCGGCAGCAGTTGCAGCAGCGCGCCGCTCATGACCATGGTCAGCACGCCCAGCGTGAACAGGTGGGTCGCCGCCAGCGCCGCCGGCGACCAGCGCGAGGCCAGCAGCGGCGGCCCCTGCCACAGCAGCAGGGCGCCGGCCAGCAGCGCGAACAGCGGCGCGCTGGCGAAAAAGCGCATCGACAGCCACAGCGGCGCGCTGCGTTCGAGCGCGAGGCGGCGTTGCATCAGGCGGCGCGCCAGATCAGCAGGTCGTAGCGCAGGTCGGGTCGGCGCGTGATGCAGTGGCGGTAGCCGCGCCGGTCCAGGATGCGGTACAGCGGCAGCGGCTCGCGTTCGATCAGCACGGCCAGGCGCCGCCGCGGCGCCATCGCGCCCAGCGCCTCGAGCACGCGCTGCATCGGTTCGGGCGGCGCCAGCGCGCAGACGTCGAGGGAAATTTCCTGCATGGCGGTCCCGTTCTGTGCAAAGCGCCATTGTGCATCCCGGGCATGGTTTTAATCCTTGACCCAGGTTAAGGACTTTTATATTTGCCGGGCCTATAGTTCGCCGCAGCGCAATACCGCAGCGCGCGCTTCACGTCGCCGGTTTGATGGACGGCGGCGGCGCGCGGCGTTCACGAACAGGAAAAGGCTTATGATTGACGATCCCACCCCCGCAGCGGCGCGCGCGCCGCTGGAACTGGTTTGCCCGGCCGGCAGCCTGCCGGCCCTGAAGGCGGCCGTCGACAACGGCGCCGACTGCGTCTACCTCGGCTTCCGCGACGCCACCAACGCGCGCAACTTCGCCGGCCTCAATTTCGACGACAAGGCCATCGACGAGGGCGTCGGCTACGCCCACCAGCGCGGATGCAAGGTGCTGCTGGCGCTGAACACCTATCCGCAGCCGTCCAACTGGACGCTGTGGCGCGGCGCCATCGACCGCGCCGCCGACGCCGGCATCGACGCGGTGATCCTGGCCGACCCGGGCTTGATGGCCTACGCGCTGCGCCACCACCCGCAATTGCGGCTGCACCTGTCGGTGCAGGGTTCGGCCACCAATTACGAGGCCATCAATTTCTACCACGAGCATTTCGGCATCGCCCGCGCGGTGCTGCCGCGGGTGCTGTCGCTGACCCAGGTCGAGCAGGTCGCCAAGAACACCCCGGTGGACATCGAGGTGTTCGGCTTCGGCAGCCTGTGCGTGATGGTCGAGGGCCGCTGCGCGCTGTCCTCGTACGCCACCGGCGAGGCGCCCAACACGCACGGGGTCTGCTCGCCGGCCAGGTCGGTGCGCTGGGTGCAGACGCCGAAGGGCCTGGAGTCGCGCCTGAACGGCGTGCTGATCGACCGCTACGCCGACGCCGAGAACGCCAGTTATCCGACGCTGTGCAAGGGGCGTTTCGACGTCGCCGGCGAAAATTATTACGCCCTGGAAGAGCCCACCAGCCTGAACACGCTGGAGCTGCTTCCCGCGCTGGTCGGCATGGGCGTGCGCGCGGTCAAGATCGAGGGGCGCCAGCGCAGCCCGGCCTATGTGGCGCAGGTGACGCGGGTGTGGCGCGAGGCGCTCGACTGCTACGCCGGCAACGCCCAGCGCTATTCGGTCAAGCCGGCCTGGATGGCTGCGCTCGACAAGGTGGCGGAGGGGCAGCAGCACACGCTGGGCGCCTACCACCGCTCGTGGAAATAATCTGGACAATGGAAAAAGCATGTTGAAACTGGCATTGGGACCGATCCTGTACTACTGGCCACGCGCCGCCGTGTTCGAGTTTTACCACATGGTCGCCGACAGCGCGGTCGATATCGTCTACCTCGGCGAGACGGTGTGTTCGCGCCGGCGCGAGCTGCGCCAGGCCGACTGGCTCGACGTGGCCGAGTTGCTGGCCGGCGCCGGCAAGGAGGTGGTGCTGTCGACGCAGGCGCTGATCGAGTCCGGCAGCGAACTGACGGCGATGCGCAAGATCGCCGAGAACGGCC
Source organism: Janthinobacterium sp. CG3 (assembly GCF_000344615.1). Taxonomy (GTDB): domain Bacteria; phylum Pseudomonadota; class Gammaproteobacteria; order Burkholderiales; family Burkholderiaceae_D; genus Janthinobacterium. Next base: position 1,022,200 of record NZ_KB467824.1, read on the forward strand.
GCTTCGCCGTCGAGGCGAACGACATGGGCGCGGTGCAGCGCCTGAAGGGCGGCGCGCCCTTCGTCGCCGGGCCGCACCTGAACCTGTACAACGACCCGACGCTGGCGCTGCTGGCCGGGTTGGGCGCGAAGCGCTGGGTGATGCCGCTGGAAATGGGCCGCGAGGGCCTGGCGCAGATGCTGGCCGCGCGCCCGGCCGGCATGCAGACCGAGGTGTTCGCCTACGGGCGCATGCCGCTGGCGTTTTCGGCGCGCTGCTTCACCGCGCGCAACCGCAACCTGGCGAAGGACGATTGCCGCTTCAGCTGCCTGGAGCACCCGGACGGCTTGCTGCTGCAGACGCGCGAACACGCGCCGTTCCTGGTCTTGAACGGCACCCAAACGCAGTCGGCGCTGGTGTATAACCTGGTGGCGGAACTGGACGCGATGGGCCGCATGGGCGTCGACGTCGCCCGCATCAGCCCGCAGGCCAGCGACACCGGGCGCGTCATCGACGCCTTCGACCGGGTCCGCCGCGGCGCGACCGCGGGCGCCGCGGCCGGCGCGCAGATCGCCGCGTGGCAGCCGTCGGCCGCCTGCGACGGCTACTGGTACGGCAAGCCCGGCCTGGAGCTGCGCCGCCACGACCAGCACTAACACCGCGGCACCCGCCAAGGAGCAACCAATGCAAGAAAAACCCTACACCCTACCCGAGCCGGCGGCCAAGCTGCTGGCGCTGCTGCCGGCCTATCCCGGCTCCTGGCTGTTCGTCCAGGCGCTCAACCTGGCGCTGGCGCGGCAACTGCCGGCCGACGTGCGCCAGCGCCTGGAAGGCAAGCGGCTGCGCCTGCGCCTGGACGACGCCGGCCTGGCCTTCGACTTCGTCTGGCGCGGCGGCGCCTTTCGCGCCTGCCGGCCGCGGGCCGAGACCGACTTGACCATCGGCGCGGCGGTGCACGACCTGCTGTTGCTGGCGCGGCGCCAGGAAGACCCGGACACGCTGTTCTTCAGCCGCCGCCTGGCGCTGGAGGGCGACACCGAACTGGGGTTGCTGTTCAAGAACACGCTCGACGCGCTGGAGGCGCCGGCCTTCGAGTTGGCCGCGCTGGCGCCGGGGCGCGTGCTGGCGCGCCTGCGCCGCGACGCGCGACCGCGCCGCTAATCCGCGACCTCCGGAAGCTTCACTGTGCGGCAGTATGCCTAGGCCGCCGCTTTCGCCGTCGTCGCGTAGTGTTCGAAGGCCGCCAGCGGCAGCGGCCGGCTGAAGTAGTAACCCTGGTAGGCGTGGCAGCCGGAGCCGGCCAGGAAGTCGCGCTGGGTCTGCGTTTCGACGCCCTCGGCGATGACCCCCAGCCCCAGGCTTTGCGCCAGCGCGACGATGGTGCGGGCGATGGCCGCGTCGTTCGGGTCGACCAGCACGTCGCGCACGAAGGATTGGTCGATCTTCAACTGGTCCAGCGGTAGCCGGCGCAGGTAGGAGAACGAGGAGTAGCCGGTGCCGAAGTCGTCGAGCGCGAAGCCGACGCCCTTGGCCTTGAGCGCGTGCATCTTCTCGATGACGTCCTGGACGTTGTCGACCAGCAGCGACTCGGTCAGTTCGAGCTTCAGGCGGATCGGGTTGGCGCCGCTTTCGGCCAGCGCCGCCAGCACCGTGGCGACGAAGTCTGGTTCGCGAAATTGCCTGGCGCTGACGTTGACGGCCAGCGTCAGGTGCGCCATCAACGGCTGCGCCGCCCACGCCGCCAGCTGGGCGCAGGCGCTGCGCAGCACCCACAGCCCGAGCGGCAGGATCAGGCCGGTGTCCTCGGCCAGCCCGATGAAGGCGGCCGGCGCCACCATGCCGCGCTGCGGGTGCTGCCAGCGCACCAGCGCCTCGGCGCCGGTGACGCGGCCGTCGCCGACCACCTGGGCCTGGTAGTGCAGCACGAACTGGTTGGCGCGGATCGCCTCGCGCAGGCCGGCCTCGAGCGCGGCGCGCTCCATCACCACCGTTTGCATGCCCGGGTCGAAGAAGCGCAGCGCGTTGCGCCCGGTTTCCTTGGATTGGTACATCGCCAGGTCGGCCTGTTTCAGCAGCTCGTCGATGCTGGTGTCGTGGCCGTGGAACAGCGTGGCGCCGACGCTGGCGGTGCTGCGGTGCTCGACCGCGCCGAGCTGGTAGGGCTTGTTCAGGGCGGCCAGGATCTTCTCGCCCAGCGCCTCGGTCTGGCCGGCGGCCTCGGCGGCGTTGGGGCCCAGGCTTTCCAGCACCACGACGAATTCGTCGCCGCCCAGGCGCGCCACCGTGTCGCCGCCGCGCAGGCAGCCTTCGAGCCGGCGCGCCACCTGTTGCAGCAGCAAGTCGCCCTGGTCGTGGCCGAGCGTGTCGTTGAGCGTCTTGAAGTGGTCCAGGTCGATGAACAGCACCGCGCCGTGGTGCGCGTTGCGGCTGCCCGCGGTCATCGACTGCTTCAAGCGGTCGAGCAGCAGGGTGCGGTTGGGCAGTTGCGTCAGGGCGTCGAAAAAGGCCAGTTCCTCGATCTTCTTTTCGGCCTTCTTGCGCTCGGTGATGTCGTGGTGCGTGCTGATATAGTTGGTGACGGCGCCGTCGGCGCCGCGCACGGCCGAGATGGTTAGCCATTTCGGGTAGGTCTCGCCGTTCTTGCGGCGGCCCCAGATCTCGCCCTGCCAGCCGCCGTTGCGCCCGATCGCCGCCCACATGTCGCGGTAAAAGGCGGCGTCGTGGCGGTCCGACTGCAGCAGGCGCGGGGTGCGCCCGACGACCTCGGCGTCGCTGTAGCCGGTGGTCTCGGTGAAGGCCCAGTTGACGCGCAGGATCACGCTGTTGGCGTCGGTGATCATCATGCCCTCGCGCGAGTCGAAGGCGGCGGCGGCGATGCGCAGCTCGGACTCGGCCAGCTTGCGCTCGGTGATGTCGCGCCCGCTGGTGCGAAAGCCCGTCAGCGCGCCTTTAGCGTCGCTGATCGGCACCCACGACACCGACAGCCAGAACAGCGAGCCGTCCTTGCGCACGCAGCGGAACTCGAGGTCGTGGCCGCGCTCGCCGCGGCGGCCCTTGAGGAATTCCGGCGCGACGCGCTCGGCGTCGTCGGGGTAGACCAGCGTGCCGACGAAGTCGTCCATGGCCATGCATTCGTCGACGGTGTAACCGGTGTAGTCGCGCACCGAGGGGTTGATCCAGCGCGGGCGGCCGTCCAGCCCCCACCAGACCTCCCAGTTGACGGTGCAGTCGGCGATGGCGCGGAATTTCTCCTCGCTGGCGCGCAGCTCGACCGTCATCGCCGCGGCCAACCGCAGCGCGCGGCTGCGCCCGGTCGCCACCAGCCACGCCAGCAGCGCCAGCAACAGGCTCAGGCCGGCGCCGGCGCCGGCGATCAGGGCCGCGGCGCTGCGGTCGAAACGGGCGTGGAAGTCGTCGAGCGCGCTCAGCGACAGCATCCAGGTGTGGCCGCCGACGACCAGGTATTCGTTGGCCGCCAGCGTCGCCGACGGCGGCGCCACCGCCAGCTCGCCGGGCGGATACATGCGCGAACCGTCGGCCTGGCCGATGCCGTCGTAGACCGCCAGCGCCAGGCCGGGCGGCTGCTCGCCGTACAGCGTGGCCATCATGTCGCGCATGCGGAAGGCGGCGTAGACCCAGCCGACCAGGCTGGCGCGGCGCTCGGCGACGTTGGCCACCGGCTGGCCGGGCGCGTAGATCGGCAGGTACATGGCGAAGCCGGCCGGGGCGACGCCGGCGGCGTCGACCGCCAGGCGCAGCTTGCCCGACAGGGCCGCCTTGCCGGAATCGCGCGCGCGCGCCATCGCCTCGCGCCGCACCGGCTCGGCCCAGGCGTCGAAGTCGAGCAGGACGCGCTCGACGCCGGCGTCGGCGCCGGGTTCGCGCAGCACGATCGGCGCCGACTGCGCGGCGCCGCCCGGGGGCGTGGCGGCGCCGCCGGCCGGGCCGAAGCGCGGCGTCGCCGGCAGCGCGGCGGCGGCGGCGGCGCGCCCGTCCGTCAGCCAGGCGTGCGCGCCGATCGACATCACGCCGGCGAAGTTGGCGTCGAGCCCGAGCGCGCCGACGTACTGGTGGAAATTGTCGCGATCGAGCGCGCCGCTGGCGCCGAACAAGCCGCGCACGCCCAGCAGCATTTTTTCATAGCCGGCCATGCGCTGCTCGACTCTGCTGACCGATTCGCGCAGGGCGAAGTCGAACTGGGCGCGCAACTCGTTGCGCGCGGTCTGGCGTTCGTGCTTCCACAGCGTCCAGGTCAGGCCCAGGCCGGCCGCCAGCACCAGCGCCGGCAGCAACAGCGGCGCCAGCGGCAGGCGCGGCAAGCGCCGCGGGCGCGCCGGCCCGGGCAAGGCGGACGGGCCGGACGGCGTCACGGGCGCGCCTGGAACTCGACCATCGAAGCGGCCAGCCTGGCGTCGAAGTACTTTTCAAAGATGCGCCGCACGGTGCCGTCCGCGCGCATCTGGTTGACCAACGCGCGCCACTTGTCCTGCTCGGCGGCCGGCAGCGCCTTGCGCGACATGATCAGGCCGTGCTGCACGGCCGGGTCGTTGAACTCGATCACGGCGCTGATGTCGCGGATGGCCTTCTCGCCGACCGCCGGGTAGTCGAACGGCTTCATGATCATGCCCTGGATGCGGTTGGCGCGCAGCGCCTGGTACAGCGGGTCGAGGCCGCCGGCCTGGCTGACGCGGCTGGCGGCCTGCAGGCGGTCGACCAGGCCGTTGGCCGAGTCGCTGTAGCGGAAGCTGCGGATCACGCCGAGCTGGAAGCGCGGGTTGTCCTCGACGTCGGCGAACCGCTGGACATTGGCGTCCCTGCGCGCCAGCAGATAGTATTTATTGCTGAAGTACCAGGCGAAGCCGGCGTAACGGCGCCGTTCCTCGTTGGCGATGCCGGACAGGCTGAAGTCCAGCGCGCCGGTCTCGATCAACTGCCAAATGCGCGCGCGCGACATCAGGCTGACGACGACCTTGCAACCGCTGCGGCGGATCAGCTCGTCGGCGAAATCCTTGTCGATGCCGCTGTCGGTGGCGGCCGAATACAGCAGGCCGTGCTCGTGCAGCGCCAAGGTGAACGGGCGCGGGCAGTCCGGGCCGGCCGTGGCCGCGCCCGCCGCGCCAAAGGCCAGCGCCAGCGCGAGCAGGCCGCGGACCAGCGGCGCCGCGCCGCGGCGGCAAAGGCGGCTGGCGCGCAGGGCTATAGTTGACGGCAACAATATGGGTCCCGTTGGTGATTGGTCTGCGTTGGCGGGTTGACAAGATCGGTGTTTGCTGCATCCCTGAATAATTATAGCATCGGCGCAATGAATATTGCCCTGGACTCCTGTCGTGGCCGCCTGGGGCCGCCGCTTCGCCGCCACGGCCATGCGCCACGCCACGCCAGCCGGCTTCCGCGAAACAGTTTAGTATTAGGTAATATCTATTCCCGGAGCCAAGCCGCCATGCATTTGGCGCCCATCCAGTCGGAGTCGCGCGCGCCGTGCGGCGAACTGCTCGGCGTGGCGCCGTCCCAGGTGGTGGTGGACGGCAGCGCCAGCTTGTCGCTGATGCACGACGTCATCGTCTACGGCTTGAGCTACGGCATGCCCGGCCGGCGGCACGGTGCGGCGTAAAAATAGCAGCACATCACTTTTAACGCGTTCACAAGGATTATTCATATGCTTCACCACCTTTCATTAGGCGTTTTGGATCTCGACCGGGCGGCGGCGTTCTATGACGCCGCGCTGGCGCCGTTGGGTTATGTCCGGGTATGGGGCGACGACGAGGCACTCGGTTACGGCTACGAGGGCGGCGGCGACAAACTCGCGCTGAAACTGACGCCGGCGGCGGCGCTGGTGATCCCCGGCGAGGGTTTCCACCTGGCGTTGACGGCCGGCTCGCGCGAACAGGTCGGGCAATTCCACCAGGCCGCCTTACTCCATGGCGGTCGCTGCAACGGCGCGCCCGGATTGCGGCCCGACTACGGTGACGACTATTACGCGGCCTTTGTCTTCGACCCCGACGGACATCGGCTTGAAGCGGTGATCAACGCGCCGGACGCCAGTTGCTGCAACAAGCAAGACTAAGGTAGCGCCTGCGGTCCTTAGTCGCGCCGGCAATCGTCGATCATCAGACCTTCCTTGCGCCGGTGCCGGTCCAGGCGCCGCTCCGCTTGCACGACGCTGCGGGCGTTGGCGTGCTCGACCAGAAGCAAGGCCGCCTTCAGCGCGGCCGACATGCTGGCCGCGGCGCCCGCCATCGCGTCGATTGGCGACGTCGGCGCGCTGTGCGCGTTGGCCCGCAGCGCGCGGCGCCACACGCACGCCGTTTTCCAACGCGGATTGCCGGGAAAGCGCAGCGACAGGTCGCGCCACGCGTTGCGGCCGTCGCCCGCCACCGCCAGCGTCATCTGCCGCGGCGAGACCCTGCTGCCGCTGAAGATGAGGGCGTCGCCGACCACCTTCGCATGAAAACACTCGCCCAAATACTGCATGCGCACATCCGTCGATTCCGGCAAAAACATCTCTTTCCATTGATAACCACGGCTACCCTGCCCAAGCGCGGCGGCCGGCGTATTCTCCGGCCTGGCCAGCCATTCCCGGATGGCTAGGTTGGCAATCTCGGACGGCGACAGGCGGCCGCGCTCATCGTGCATATAGGCATCGAGTTCGAGGAGAGTAGAGGGTGTCAAAATGGGACTCTGTAGGGCAAGCATACTCGTTTCTCCTGTGCGTTTTGTCTGGTTTTGTCTGGTTTCTCTTGTTGGACAAGCGCTTTAATGATGAGTTCAAATTAGACAAAACGAGTACGAATGCGCACCTCGAACGAGCAGGAATGCCCTAGAGGTTTAAAAATTGGAACCGACACCGGTCCTTTTTGCGGGGACGGCGCCTTGCGGCCGCCGGCTTTCCCCGACTAGAAAAAATTCAGCAGTTCGCCGTCGCGGTCGAACGCCAGATACCCCTTGATTTGCCCTTCCTGGATCGCCGTGATCATTTTGCGCAGCGGCGCCTCGGCTTCGCTGGCAGCCGGCGGCTGGCCGTCCTTGCCACCCAGGCTGGCCACGAAGACCACGTCCCAGTGCGCCTGCATATGGCGCGATTCCTCGACCAGCGCGGCGAAGCTGCCAGCCTCGTCCGGTAATTTGTCGACGCACATCACCGGCGTCAGGCTGCGCCCCTGGGCGCTAGCCGCCTCGGCCTGGGCGAAGGCGAACAGCAGCCGCTGCGGTTGCGCCTGCGCGCGGGCCGCGCCCAGCAGGCTGTCGTAACTGTTAATTTCCATATCAAAGCTTTCGAAAGTTGCGTGAATTGGTGCGTGGCACGCCGCGCCGCGCCTCTCCCCCTAGGTATACCGCAAAGCGGCGCGCCGGCCCATAGCTAGAAGGGACTAGGGCGCCTAGTCATTCTCGGCCCGCGGAACCGACTTCTTGCCAATACCCATTGCCGACCCCGCTGCGTAGACTGGCCCCATCGACGTTGCAATGCGTCCGTCTTGCAACGTTTTAATTACCCAGCATCGTTTGCGGTGCGTGTGTGGAGGCAGCATGAGTCACTTTCTGGATCGTCTGAAATTCTTCAACAAGCCCAAGGAAACCTTTTCCAACGGTCACGGCGCCGTCGTCGACGAGGACCGCACCTGGGAAAACGCCTATCGCCAGCGCTGGCAGCACGACAAAATCGTGCGCTCGACGCATGGCGTCAACTGCACCGGTTCGTGCAGCTGGAAGGTGTATGTCAAGAACGGCCTGATCACCTGGGAAACCCAGCAGACCGACTATCCGCGCACCCGTCCCGACCTGCCCAACCACGAACCGCGCGGCTGCCCGCGCGGCGCCAGCTATTCCTGGTACGTGTATTCGGCGCAGCGCGTCAAGTACCCGATGGTGCGCGGCCGCCTAATGGAAATGTGGCGCGAAGCGCGCCGCACCATGGACCCGGTGACGGCCTGGGACTACATCAGCCAGAACCCGGAACGGGCCAAGCGCTACAAGGAAGTGCGCGGCCTGGGCGGTTTCGTGCGCGCCAAATGGGACGAGGCCAACGAGATCATCGCCGCCGCCAACGCGCTGACGATCAAGAAATACGGTCCCGACCGCGTGGTCGGCTTCTCGCCGATTCCGGCCATGTCGATGGTCAGTTACGCCGCCGGCACCCGCTACCTGAGCCTGATCGGCGGCGTCGCCCTGAGCTTTTACGACTGGTACTGCGATTTGCCGCCGGCCAGCCCGCAGGTGTGGGGCGAGCAGACCGACGTGCCGGAATCGGCCGACTGGTACAACTCCACCTATCTGATGGTGTGGGGGTCGAACGTGCCGATGACGCGCACGCCCGACGCCCACTTCTACACCGAGGTGCGCTACAAGGGCACCAAGACCGTCGCCGTGTCGTCCGACTACGGCGAGATGGTGAAATTCGGCGACATTTGGCTGGCGCCGAAGCAGGGCACCGACGCCGCGCTGGCGATGGCGATGGGCCACGTGATCCTCAAGGAGTTCCACGCCGAGGGCCAGTCCGCGTATTTCCGCGGCTACGCCAAGCAATACACCGACTTCCCGATGCTGGTGATGCTCAAGGAGGCCAACGGCACGCTGGTGCCGGAATACTTCCTGCGCGCCTCGCACCTGGCCAACAACCTCGACGAGAGCAACAACCCGGAATGGAAGACGCTGCTGATCGACGACGCCAGCGGCGACGTCATCGCGCCGTCCGGCTCGATCGGCTTCCGCTGGGGCGAGTCCGGCAAATGGAACCTGGAGCAAAAAGCCGGCAGCAGCCGCAAGGAAGTCGACCCGCGCCTGTCGCTGATCGCTTGCAGCGACGCGGTAGTGCCGGTCGGCTTCGCCTATTTCGGCGGCAAGGACGCCTCCGACATGTTGATGCGTAACGTGCCGGTCAAGAAGGTCGTGCTGGCCGACGGCAGCAGCGTGCTGGTCACCACCGTGTTCGACCTGACGCTGGCCAACTACGGCATCGACCGCGGCCTGGGCGGCGGCAACGTTGCCACCAGCTACGCCGACGACGTGCCCTACACGCCAACGTGGCAGGAGAAGCACACCGGCGTCAAGGCCGCCGACGTCGTCACCGTGGCGCGCGAGTTCGCCCAAAACGCCGACCAGACCCACGGCAAGAGCATGGTCATCGTCGGCGCGGCGCTGAACCACTGGTACCACATGGACATGACCTACCGCGGCATCATCAACATGCTGATGATGTGCGGTTGCGTCGGCCAGTCCGGCGGCGGCTGGGCCCATTACGTCGGCCAGGAGAAGCTGCGTCCGCAAACCGGCTGGACCCCGCTGGCCTTCGCGCAGGACTGGAACCGGCCGATGCGCCAGATGAACGGCACCTCCTTCTTCTACGCCCACACCAGCCAGTGGCGCCACGAGAAGCTGCACACGTCGGAGATTTCCTCGCCGTCGGCCAACGGCGCGGTGGCGCAGATGTCGCTGCTGGACTACAACGCCAAGTCCGAGCGCATGGGCTGGTTGCCGTCGGCGCCGCAGCTGGAAACCAATCCGCTGGAGGTGACGCGCGCCGCCGCCGCCGCCGGCCAGGACGCGCGAACCTACGCGGTCGAGCAGATCAAGGCCGGCAAGCTGAATTTTTCCTGCGACGACCCGGACAACCCGGCCAATTTCCCGCGCAATATGTTTGTCTGGCGCTCGAACATCCTGGGCAGCTCCGGCAAGGGCCACGAGTATTTCCTGAAGTACCTGCTGGGCACGCAGAACGCCCTGATGAGCGACGAGAACGATTGCATCAAACCTAGCCACGTCAAAGTGCGCCCGGCCGTCGAAGGCAAGCTGGACCTGCTGGTGGTGCTGGACTTCCGCATGTCGACCACCTGCCTGTACGGCGACGTGGTGCTGCCGACGGCGACCTGGTACGAGAAGGACGACCTGAACACCTCCGACATGCACCCCTTCATCCATCCGTTGTCGGAGGCGGTGCAACCGCTGTGGCAGTCGAAGTCGGACTGGGAAATCTACAAGGGCATCGCCGAGAAGTTCGCCGAAATCGGCGGCGAGCTGCTCGGCACGCAGCGGGATCTGGTCCTGACGCCGCTGCTGCACGACACCCCGGGCGAACTGGGCCAGCCCTTCGATCCGAAGGACTGGCGCGCCGGCGAGTGCGAACCGATCCCCGGCAAGACCATGCCGAGCATGACCGTGGTCGAGCGCGACTACCGCGACGTCTACAAGAAGTTCACCTCGATCGGGCCGCTGCTGGAAAACATCGGCAACGGCGGCAAGGGCATCGGCTGGAAGACCGGACACGAGGTCGAGGTGCTGCGCGGCGTCAACCGCACGGTGCTGGAGGAGGGCGTCTCGCAGGGCCAGCCGCGGCTGGACACGGCCATCGACGCGGCCGAGATGATCCTGTCGCTGGCGCCGGAAACCAACGGCCACGTGGCGGTCAAGGCCTGGGCCGCGCTGTCGAAGATGACCGGGCGCGACCACACCCACCTGGCGCTGCCGCGCGAGCACGACACCATCCGCTTCCGCGACGTCCAGGCGCAGCCGCGCAAGATCATCTCGTCGCCGACCTGGTCGGGCCTGGAGAGCGAGGAGGTCAGCTACAGCGCCGGCTACACCAACGTGCATGAAATGATCCCGTGGCGCACGCTGACCGGGCGCCAGCAGTTTTACCAGGACCACCTGTGGATGCGCGATTTCGGCGAGGGCCTGTGCGTCTACAAGCCGGCCATCAACACCAAGACCACGGCGGCGATGCTGGGCGCCAAACCGAACGGCAACAAGGAGCTGGCGCTGAACTTCATCACGCCGCACCAGAAGTGGGGTATCCACTCGACCTACTCGGACAACCTGCGCATGCTGACGCTGTCGCGCGGCGGCCCGCACGTGTGGCTGTCGGAGGTCGACGCCAAGGCCGCCGGCATCGTCGACAACGACTGGATCGAGGTCTTCAACGTCAACGGCACGCTGACGGCGCGGGCGGTGGTCAGCCAGCGCGTCCCCGAGGGCATGACGATGATGTACCACGCCCAGGAGAAGATTATCAACGTGCCCGGCGCGGAGCTGTCGGGCAAGCGCGGCGGCATCCACAACTCGGTCACCCGGGCCGTGACCAAGCCGACCCACATGATCGGCGGCTACGCCCAGCTGTCGTACGGTTTCAACTATTACGGCACCGTCGGTTCCAACCGCGACGAGTTCGTATTGGTGCGCAAGATGAAAAACGTCGAGTGGCTGGAAGGCCCGCTGCAAGAGAAAGAGCAAGGAGTGGCAGTATGAAAATCAGAGCGCAAATCGGCATGGTGCTGAACCTGGACAAGTGCATTGGCTGCCACACTTGTTCGGTCACCTGCAAAAACGTTTGGACCAGCCGCGACGGCGTCGAGTACGCGTGGTTCAACAACGTCGAGACCAAGCCCGGCATCGGCTATCCGAAGGAATGGGAAAACCAGGACAAGTGGAACGGCGGCTGGAAGCGCGGCGCCTCCGGCAAGATCGAACCGCGCCAGGGCAGCCGCCTGAAGATCCTGGCGAACATCTTCTCGAACCCGAACCTGCCGGCCATCGACGAGTACTACGAGCCGTTCACCTTCGACTACGAGCGCCTGCAAAACGCGCCGCTGTCGGAAACACCGCCGACGGCGCGGCCGATCTCGGTGTTGACCGGCAAGAAGATGGACAAGATCGAATGGGGGCCGAACTGGGAGGACGACCTGGGTGGCGAGTTCGCCGCGCGCAGCAAGGACAAGCTGTTCGACAACATGCAAAAGGAGATGTACGGCACCTTTGAAAACACCTTCATGATGTACCTGCCGCGCCTGTGCGAACACTGCCTGAACCCGACCTGCGTGGCGTCCTGCCCGTCCGGCTCGGTGTACAAGCGCGAGGACGACGGCATCGTGCTGATCGACCAGGACAAGTGCCGCGGCTGGCGCATGTGCATCTCCGGCTGCCCGTACAAGAAGATTTACTATAACTGGTCGTCCGGCAAGGCCGAAAAATGCACCTTCTGCTACCCGCGCATCGAGGCCGGCCAGCCGACGGTGTGCTCGGAAACCTGCGTCGGGCGCATCCGCTACCTGGGCGTGCTGCTGTACGACGCCGACATGATCGAGGCGGCGGCGTCGGTGCCGCACGAGCACGACCTGTACGAGGCGCAACTGGGCCTGTTCCTCAACCCGCACGACCCGGCCATTATCGAGGAAGCCCGCCGCCAGGGCATTCCCGACCTGTGGCTGGCGGCCGCGGCCAAGTCGCCGGTGTACAAGATGGCGGTCGAATGGAAGGTGGCGTTCCCGCTGCATCCGGAATACCGCACCTTGCCGATGGTCTGGTACGTGCCGCCGCTGTCGCCGATCCAGGCCGCCGCCGAGTCCGGCAAGATGGGCTTGAACGGCATCCTGCCGGACACCCGCAGCCTGCGCATCCCGGTCAAGTACCTGGCCAACCTGTTGACGGCCGGCTACGAGGCGCCGGTCGTCACCGCGCTCGACCGCATGCTGGCGATGCGCGCCTACATGCGCGGCAAGAGCGTCGACAAGGTCGAAAACCTGACGGTGCTCAAGCAGGTCGGCTTGAGCCAGGCCGAGGTCGAGGACATGTACCACATCATGGCCATCGCCAACTACGAGGACCGCTTCGTCATCCCGAGCAGCCACAAGGAAATGGCCGAGGACAGCTTCAACGACAAGGGATCGTGCGGTTTCACCTTCGGCAACGGCTGCTCCGACGGCAGTAGCGAGCCTACGCTGTTCGGCAAGAAAAAATCCGGTTCGGCGATCTTCATGTCGATGCCGAAATCGCGCAAAAGCGCTTGATCGACGAGGAGACCGACATGCAACACTACCAGGTTCTATCCGCCTTGCTGCTGTACCCGGAAGCCGAACTGATCGCCAATCTGCCCGAACTGGCGCTGGCGCTGGCCGACACGCCGCCATGGCACGCCATGCTGCGCCCGCTGCTGGCGCACCTGGCCGGCACCGGCCTGATCGACCTGCAGCAGGAATACGTGATGACGTTCGACCGCACGCCGTCGCACTCGCTGCACCTGTTCGAACACATCCACGGCGAGTCGCGCGACCGCGGCCAGGCCATGGTCGACCTGATGGAGGAGTACCAGAAGCACGGCCTGGAAATGACCGGCGACGACTTGCCCGACTTCGTGCCGCTGTTCCTCGAATTCCTGTCGCAGCAGGACCAGGCCGAGGCCACCCGCCTGCTGTCGGACGCGATCCACGTGCTGGCCCACATCGGGCGCAAGCTGGCCGCCAACGGCAGCCCGTACGCGGTGGTGTTCGAGGTGCTCGAACGTCTTAGCCCGGTCGCCGCCGAGGCGCTGTCGGAGCCGCCGGTGCGCGACATGGACGAGGCGCTGGAAACCTTCGGCCCCAGCGCCGACGGCGTCGAACCGCTGCTGAAGAAGCTCGGCGCCGGCGTGCAGCCGATCAATTTCCACCCGACGGCAAGGCGCGCCGCCCAGAAGGCGGCTTAACAAGAGCACAAGGAGCGCATCATGGACTATCTGCATCAATTCGTATTCGGGATCTATCCCTACATCGCGCTGGCGATCTTCCTGCTCGGCAGCCTGATCCGCTACGACCGCGAGCAGTATTCGTGGAAGTCGGAATCGAGCCAGGTGCTGCACCGCGGCGGCCTGCGCGCCGGCAGCATCCTGTTCCACGTCGGCATCATCGGCCTGCTGTTCGGCCACGCCGCCGGCCTGCTCACGCCGGTCTGGGTGTGGCACGCGCTGGGCGTCTCGCACAGCTTCAAGCAGGGCGTGGCGATGGCCGCCGGCGGCGTCATGGGCGGGCTGTGCCTGGCCGGCGTGCTGATCCTGCTGGTGCGCCGCTTCGGCAACGACCGCCTGCGCGCCGTCACCACCTTCAAGGACAAGGTGGTGCTGCTGTGGATTTTGCTGACGCTGCTGCTGGGCCTGAGCTCGATCGCCGTCTCGGCCGGCCACATGGACGGCCACACGATGCTGCAACTGATGAACTGGGCGCAGCACGTCGCCACCTTCCGCGGCGACGCCGCCGCCTTCATCAGCGAGGCGCCGCTGATCTTCAAACTGCACCTGTTCATGGGCATGTCGCTGTTCGTCATCTTCCCGTTCACCCGCCTGGTGCACGTGTGGAGCGGCTTCGGCGCGCTGGCCTACCTGGGCCGCGCCTACCAACTGGTGCGTCCGCGCTAAAAGGAGAGGGACCATGGGCATATCCGTCAACGGCGTCGACATCACCGACCACGCCATCGAACAAGAACTGCCGCACCACCAGGACGCCGGCAACCCGCTCAAGCAAAGCGTGCACGAACTGGTGCTGCGCAGCGTGCTGCTGCACGAGGCCGACCGCCTGGCCATCGGCGGCGCCGACGACGACGCCCGCATCGAAGCGCTGTTCGCCCAAGAGGTGAAGGTGCCGGAGGCCGACGCCGCCGCCTGCGCCACCTTCTACCGCAACCAGCCGCGGCGCTTCAGCAGCGGCGCCATGGTCGAGGCGCGCCACATCCTGTTCCAGGTCACGCCCGAGGTGCCGCTGGAACTGCTGCGGGCGACCGGCCAGGCGGTGCTGGCCGAACTGCGGATCCACCCCGAGCGCTTCGCCGACCTGGCGCGCGAATACTCGAACTGCCCGTCGGGCGCGGTCGGCGGCAGCCTGGGCCAGCTGCCGCAGGGACAAACCGTGCCGGAATTCGACAAGTTGCTGTTCCGGCTGGCGCCGGGCGCGCTCGCCGACCATCTGCTGGAAAGCCGCTTCGGCCTGCACATCGTCCAGGTACTGCGGCGTGTCGACGGCGCGGCGCTGCCGTTCGACGCCGTGCACGCGCAAATCGCCGACCGCCTCAAGCGCGCGGCGTGGCAACGCGGCCTGCACCAATACCTGCGGATACTGGTGGGCCGGGCCGACGTCGAAGGCGTCGCACTGGAAGGCGCCGACACCCCGCTAGTGCAATAAAAAGAGCCGTCGAAAAAACAAAGCCGTCGAAAACAAAGCCGTCGAATCAACACCCGTAGCGCCGCCGACGGCCTAGTTCGAAATAACTACACCGCCTAGCCCCAAATACCCACAGCCAAGCGCGGCCCCAGCCGCTACAATCGTCCACCTAAAGAGAAGGAGTCTGCGATGCTACGCGACCGATTTGGTCGAACCATCGACTACCTGCGGCTGTCGGTCACCGACCGCTGCGATCTGCGTTGCAGCTACTGCATCCCGAAAGGATTCCGCGGCTTCGAAGAACCGCGACACTGGCTGACCTTCGACGAAATCGAACGCCTGCTGGCCGCCTTCGTGCGGCTGGGCACGACGCGGGTGCGCCTGACTGGCGGCGAGCCGCTGCTGCGGCGCGACCTGCCCTTGCTGGCCGGGCGCCTGTCGGCGCTGCCGGGCCTGCGCGACCTGTCGCTGTCGACCAACGCCACCCAACTGGCGCGCCACGCCGAGGCGCTGAAACGCGCCGGCGTCGGGCGCATCAACGTCAGCCTCGACTCGCTCGAGCGCGGCTGCATGGAAAGCATCACCGGGCGCGACAGCCTGGCGCCCATCCTAGCCGGCCTGCGCGCCGGCAAGGCGGCCGGCTTCGCGCCGATCAAGATCAACATGGTGGCCATGCGCGGCGTCAACGAAGAGCAGATCGACGACATGGTTGAATTTTGCATCGAACAACAGTTCATCCTGCGCCTGATCGAAGCGATGCCGATGGGCGCGACCGGGCGCGACACCGCCTACCTCGACCTCGGGCCGATCCAGGCGCGGCTGCAGCGCAAGTTCGGCCTGGTGGCGCAAGCGGCCGAACTGGGCGGCGGACCGGCGCGCTACCTGGCCACGCCGGACGGGCGCGGCAGCATCGGCTTCATCACACCGATGTCGCAGCACTTCTGCGCCAGCTGCAACCGGGTCCGGCTGGCGGTCGACGGCACGCTGTACCTGTGCCTGGGCCAGGAGGAGAAATTCGAATTCCGTCCGCTGCTGCGCGGCGGCGCCAGCGACGCCGAACTGGAGGCGGCGATCCGCGCCGCCATTGAACTGAAACCGCGGCGGCACGACTTCAGCGCGCAGCCCGACAAAATCCTCCGCTTCATGGCGCAAACCGGAGGATAAAGGAAAAAGACGCCGGCAACGCGAAGCCCGCCCTTGCCCCTGGTTTCAAACCCATCAACGGCGATTCCCGCCTATACTGACGTCAAACCGGAGGCTACGATGCAAGGCAAGGCAATGGACGGCAAGCGCAGGGCATATGGTGCGTGAAGCCATCCGCTCGTCGTGGGAAAAACTGTCGACCAAAATCGTCGGCGCGCTGCTGTTTTTCCTGACCCTGGCGCTGCTGGCGATCGGCGCGACGCTGTTCCTGTCGTGGCAACTGGAGGGCAGCTCGGCGGCCATCAACGAAACCGGCAGCCTGCGCATGCAAAGCTACCGCCTGTCCATGCTGCTGACCCGGCTCGACGCCGAAGCGCTCGACGCCGGCCTGCGCCCGGCCGCCGCGCGCCAGGTGCAACTGATCGACTACACACTGCGCCGGCTGCAGCGGGGCGACCCGCAGCGCCCCTTGTTCCTGCCGCCCGGCAGGGACATCCACGACGAATTCGAGCGCATCGACCAGGCCTGGTGGCGCAGCCTGCGCCCGGACGCGGCCAGCCTGCTGGCGCCGGGCGCGCGCCAGCCGGCGCGCCTGCTGGCCTTGCAGCGCAAGGCCGAGGACTTCGTCGCCCAGGTCGATGGCCTGGTGCGCCTGATCGAACGCGACAGCGAGCAACGCGCCTTCTGGCTGCGCGGCTCGCAACTGGGCTTGCTGGGCATGGCGCTGTGCGGCACCGTCAGCATGATCTACCTGATGTTCATGCTGATCATCGAACCGGTGACGCGCCTGCGCGAAGGCATGCAGCGCATGAAGGACAAGGACTTCGGGGTCCGCCTGGCGGTCGAGAGCGACGACGAGTTCGGCCAACTGGCCGACGGCTTCAACCGGATGGCCGACCGGGTCCAGGCGGTGTACGGCAAGCTGGAGGAGCGCGTGCGCGCCAAGACGGCCGAACTGGAGGAGCAGAACCGCGAACTGGCGCTGCTGTACGACATCGCCGCCTTCCTGCAACTGCCGCTGCCGGTGGAAGCGCTCGGCGAGGGCTTCCTGCAACGCATCCGCCTGTATTTCGGCGCCGACGGCGGCTCCGTGCGCGTGCTCGACGCCGCGCGCGGCAACCTGCACATGGTGGTGCACCACGGCCTGTCGGCCGAACTGGTCGAGGCCGAGCACTGCCTGAAGGTCGGCGACTGCCTGTGCGGCGAGGCCGTGACGAAAAAAATCACGATGGTGCACGACATGCGCAGCATCGACCGCGGCTACAAGCTGCAGTGCCACCGCGAGGGTTTCGCCACCGTCTCGGTGTTCCACATCCACGCGCACGGACAGCACATGGGCTTTTTCAACCTGCATTTTCGCGAGCCGAAGGAATTCGACAAGGCCGAGCAGGCGCTGCTGGAGACGTTGGGCCGGGTGCTCGGCATCGCGCTGGAAAACCTGCGCCTGGCCGCGCGCGAGCGCGAAATGGCGATTTCGGAGGAGCGCAACCTGGTGGCCCAGGGCTTGCACGACAGCATCGCCCAGAGCCTGAACTACCTGAACCTCCAAGTGCAGATGCTGGACGACTCGGTCAAACAGCGGCGCCTCGACGAGATCGCCGGCATCGTGCCGGCGCTGCGCATCGGCGTCCAGGAGAGTTACGAGGACGTGCGCGAACTGCTGCTGAACTTCCGCACCCGGCTGATGGAAGACGACCTGATCGGCTCGCTGCGAACCACCATCGACAAGTTCAGCCGCCAGACCGGCATCGCCGCCGAGCTGGTGGCCGACGTCGACGGCGCGCCGTTTCCCCGCGAGCAGCAGCTGCAACTGCTGTTCATCGTGCAGGAGGCGCTGTCGAACATCCGCAAGCACGCGTTGGCCAGCCGGGTCGAAGTGCGGCTGCAGGACAGCCAGGACTTCACCCTGACGATCCACGACAACGGCATCGGCTTCGACGCCGCCACCCTGCTGCAAAAGGGCGACAGCCACGTCGGCCTGAACATCATGCGCGAGCGCGCCCAGCGCATCGACGCCAGTTTCGCGGTTGACTCGGCGCCGGGGCGCGGCACCACCGTCGCACTGCGGTTGCGCCACGAACAGCGGCGCGCCGCCTGAACCACTTTATAGAAAACGAGAAAACGCAACCACCATGGATACACCCGAAAAACCAATCAGCGTGCTGCTGGTGGACGACCATACCCTGTTTCGCAGCGGCATACGCTCGCTGCTGCAGCGCCACACCGAGTTCGCCGTCGTCGGCGAGGCGGCGGACGGCGTCGACGGCATCAAGCGCGCCAAGCAACTGCAACCCGACGTCGTGCTGCTGGACTTGAACATGCCCGGCATGTCGGGCGTCGAGACGCTGCAACTGATGCAGCAAGACTGCCCCGACGCGGCCATCCTGATCCTCACCGTCTCCGAGGACGCCGAAGACCTGGCGGCGGCGCTGCGCGCCGGCGCCAGCGGCTACCTGATCAAAAACATCGACGCCGACTACCTGGTGCGGGCGATCCGCCGCGCCGCCGCCGGCGAAACCGTGGTGGCCGAGGCGATGACGGGCAAACTGGTGGCGCAACTGCAGGCCGGCAGCCAGCGCGGCGAGCCGGCCTCGGAACTCGACAAACTGACGCCGCGGGAAAAGGACATCATCGGCTGCCTAGCGCGCGGCGAGAGCAACAAGGGCATCGCCCGCACGCTCGACCTGGCCGAAAGCACCGTCAAAATCCACGTCCAAAACGTCCTGAAAAAACTCAAACTGACCAGCCGCGTGCAAGCGGCGGTGTACGCGGTCGAACACCGCCAAGCGAAATAGGGCGACGCGGCGCCCTTGCTTGAGCAGCCCAGGGCGCCCGCCGCCGCGCCTAGCCCGAGCGCCGCTTGAACAGTCAAGAACCGCAGCACCCGCCACAGCAACCGCCTGCCTCGGCCGTCTCCAGGCGATACCCGGCCCCGTTCAGCGCCGACTCCAAGCGCGCCGGCGTGGCCAGCGTCTCATCGATTTGCACGGTGGCGCGCTGGCCGGCCAGCGACACGCTGACCGAGCCGATGCCGGCCAATGCCCGCAGCGTGCGCGTGACCATATCGGCGCAGCCTTGGTTGTTCATACCCTGGATCTTCAAAATCTTCGTTTGCATAACAGCCTCGTGGCGAAATCGGTTAAAAGTGGACATTCGGCGCGCCGCGGCGATATCGAAGAGCGCCGCGGCGGCGAACCCAAGCAGCTTAGGCGAGCCGGCAACGCCAGTCCAGCGCGGCGCGCCGGCATCTGCGAAATCCTTGATCCAGGTGAATTCCGCGCTGCGCCCCCCGGCGTGCGACCGCGCCGGCGCGGGTTATTCGTAGGTCGGCTTAGCCCAAAGTGCGTAACCCGACAACCATCTGCCGCCCGCGACCTAGTTCCATATGCCGTTGTGCCGGCGCGCCAATAAAAGTAGCATCAGCACCATGTCTTTGAATATAAGCGAGAGAGTGATGAGCCTGTTATCGATCGACGAACCCGGCGGCGGCAAGCGCGCCGCGCTGTGGCAGGGCGGCCACGCCGTCTGGCGCCTGGGTTTCCGTCCGTTCTACCTGATGGCGGCGCTGTTCGCGGCGCTGGCCGTGCCGCTTTGGATCGCCCAATACCTGGGCTGGCTGCGCGGCTGGCCGCGAGTCGGCCTGGGGTGGCACATGCACGAAATGGTGTTCGGCATGGCCGTCGCCGTGGTCGTCGGTTTCCTTTTCACGGCCGCGCGCGCCTGGACCGGCGTGTGGACGCCGCGCGGCGGCCACTTGGCGGCGCTGGCGGCGCTCTGGCTAGCCGCGCGCGTCGCGCTGCTGGTCGCGCCCGGCGCGCCGGCTGCGGTCGTCGACATCGCCTTCCTGCCGCTGTGCGCCTGGCCCTTGTACCGCGTGCTGGCGCAGTCCGGCAACAAGCGCAACGTCTTCCTCGCCGTCTTGCTCGGCTTGCTGGCGATCGCCAACTGCCTGTACCACGCCGCCGCGCTTGGCCTGCTGGCACTGGCGCCGACGGTGCCGGTGCAGGCGGCGATCCTGCTGATCGTTGTCATCGAAGCGGTCATCGGCGGGCGCGTGATCCCCATGTTTACCCGCAACGGCGCGCCCGGCACCAACGCCGTCGCCAATCCGCGCCGCGACGTCGCCGCCATGGTGCTGCTGGTGGCCGCCTCGCTGGCCTGGGTCGCCGGCGCCCCGGCGCCGCTGAGCGCCACGCTGGCGCTGGCGGCGGCGTCGGCCTCGCTGGTGCGCCTGGCCGGCTGGCAACCGCAGCGCACGCTGGGCGTACCGCTGCTGTGGATAATGCACCTGTCGTACGGTTGGATTCCGATCGGCTTCGCGCTGCTCGGCGGCGCCGCCTTGAACCTGGTGTCGGCCAGCGCCGCCTTCCACGCGCTGACGGTCGGCTCGATGGCCGGCCTGATCATCGGCATGATGACGCGCACCACGCTGGGCCACACCGGCCGGGCGCTCAAGGCGGGGCGGGCCGAGACGGCGATGTTCTGGCTGATCCAGCTTGGCGCGGTGGCGCGCTTGCTCGCCGGCGTCGGCCCGGCGGCGTGGTACGACACGGCCCTGGTCGCCGCGGCGCTGTGCTGGACGCTGGCGTTTGGCTTGTACGCGCTGACCTACGGTCCGTATTTACTGCGCCCGCGCATCGACGGCAAGGAAGGCTAAGCCGCGGGCATTGCCAGCCTCAGAACGAATACACCAGCGTCACCGAGGTCTGGGTGTCGGTGTTTTTCTTGTCGTCGGGCACAACGGTGTCGTTGCGCGCGATAAAGGCGGCCTTCATCTGCATGGTGCCGTTGATCTTGGTGCTGAGCGCCGCCTCCGCGCTGGAATGGACGTTCGAGGTGCCGCGTTCGACGCTGAGCGTCTGCGAAAACACCGCCGACGGGCTGATCTTCCATTTCAGCGCGGCGGCGCCGCGCACCGTGAAGCCGCGTTCGGTTTCGCCGTCCGTGCGCACGCCGGTGAAGTAGCCCGGGCCGACTTCGACATCGATACTTTTGCCGCTGGAACCGTACCAGCGCGAGCCGTGGCCGACGCCCACCGTCGTATACCGGCTATAGGCGCCGAACTTGTCGTCCACGTGCGAGGCCAGTACGAACAGCTTTTCGCCTTCCTGCATCAGCTTGTAGGCCGACTTGGCCGACAGCGAGAAGCGCTCGCCCGAACGTTCGCGGACTCTTTCGCCGTCGTCGAGGGTGGTTTCGTCCTCCTTGAAGTAGCCGCTGACGATGTAGTCGTTGCTCCAGCTATCCAATTCCTGCTTGGCGTCGATTTTGCCGGTGACCGAGGCGCCGACCGTGTTACCGGAGGTGCTGATGGCGCCTAGCTCGGCCGACGTGCTCCAGCCTGTTTCAATGCTTTCCGTGGCGGCGGCGCCGGCGTGTACGCCGGCCAACGCCAGCGCGAGAATCGAGAATAATGTCATGTGCAATAGGGTGGCCGCCGGCGCTTGGCGCAGACCCGCCCAGGCTATCGGCCGGCCACCTTGGTGGTGAAAAAGGAATCCGCATTGTAACTGAGCGCGGCGCGGGCCTACGTCCGCTTGGCGCGCCAGGGCAACGGCAGGCTGTTGTGGATAGCGGTGGCGGCCACCGCCGCTTGTCCCGCCGCCACGCTGATCTGGTTCAATCCCTGGCACACGTCGCCGACCGCGTACAGCCCCGGCACCGCGGTGCGCTGGTGCGCGTCGGTGAGCAATTTGGCGCAATCGGCGCTGCCCGCGCCCAGCCCGGTGGCCAGGTCGGAGCGCGCGGTTTCCCCCAGCATCGGGTAGAGCACGTCGACGCGGTAGCTTTCGCCGTCCTTGGTGTGCAGCAGCGGCGCCTTGGCGGCGCTCAGGGTTACGCCCAGCAACGGCGAGGCGATGTAGCGGATGCCGGCGTCGCGCATTTGCTGGCGCTCGGCCTGGTCCAGCGGCGGCGCGCCCTCGGCGCGTTCGAACAGCGCGACGTCGCTCGAATAGGTGCGCATGAACAGCGCGTGGGCGGTGCGGTTGTGCTCCGACGACACCACGGCGATGCGTTTGTCGATGACGTCGAAGCCGTCGCACACCGGGCACAGCCGCACCGCGCCGCTGGCGACGGCCTCGCGCCAACCCTCGACCGGCAAGCCGCCGTCGGCGGTGCCGCTGGCCAGCACCACCGTGCGCGCCTGGATGTCGCCGCCGCCGCCGGCGCCGTCGTGGCTTGCCACGAACAGCTCGCCGCGCCGCTCCAGCCGCGTCACCTCGCCCCGCGTGACGCCGGTGTCGTAGCGTAGCAGTTGCCGGCGCAGCCGCTCCAGCAGCAGCGCGCCGGGAACGCCGTCCGGGAAGCCGGGGAAATTGTGGCTGACCGGGATCAGCCCGAGGCGGCTGTTGCCCTTGTCGACGATGGCGACGCTGCGGCAGAAGCGGCGCAGGTAGATGGCGGCCGTCAGGCCGCCGGGGCCGGCGCCAATGACCAGCGTGTCAACGATCTGCTCGGAATGGGGGAAGGGCGCAATGGGCATGGGGCACCGGGTGGGCTGTCGGCAAGGGGAGGAGCCATTATCGGCGGCGTGCGCCGGCGCCGCAATCGGCACCCGCCTAAGTTGGTGTCGGAGTGCGATTACAACGCGGCGCCGCGTCAGGTGCGCGGCCCCGTGTCGCTGCGGGCGTCGCCGATTGCCGCAACCGGGGTAACGGCCTGCACCGGCGCGACGGCTGGCACCCTGGCGCGGCTTGGCGCCGCCGGCTCGATGTTGGTGGCGGTTCTGAACGGGCCTTGGTTGAGGTGGTAGGCGGCGAGGGCGGCCGCGACGGCGGGGTCGCGCGCCAGCAGCTTGGCATGGTCGATGTCCGGTGGTGGCGCCGGGACCGGCGCGGCCGCCGCGGCCCGCTCGCGTTGGGCAATATCGGTTCGCGGCGGCGCTGCCACTTCGACGGACGGGAGCTGGACGGCGTCCGCCGCGCTGTCGTCGGGGATATTGACGACGCCGCCGGCGGCAACGGACGCGCTAACAACGGCGGCGATGTCGCTGGCGGGCCGCGCGAGTGCGGCGCCCAGCTCGGCAAACTGCGCGGCGGTGCGCTCTAGCCGCGCTAGCGTTTGCCGCGGGTCGGCCTCGGCGGCGGCGCGCAGCGCCTGCACGTCCACGCGCAGGCGCGCCGCGTCGACGCCGGCGGGCGTGGGCGCAACGCTCGGTATAGGCTGCGGCAAGGTAAAGAAGGCGGCCGCCGAGTCGTTGTCGGGCTGGGTGAAGGTGTGCAGCAACCGTTCCTCCAGCAAAACGTCGGCCGGCGTACGGCTGGCCTCGACGCCGCCGGCGCGCAACACGTTGAACGCCTGCGCCAGTTCCTGGCCCGCCGCTTCGGCATCGGCGGCGGTGGCCACGCGCTGGTCGGCCAAACGTTTGCGCGCCAGCGCCAGCGACGACATGAACAGGCCGAGCCGGGACAATTCGACGGTGCTCGATTCCACCACGGCCGGCGCCACGGACGCGGCGGCGGCGTTCGGACCGAGCGGCGCAGTCGGCGGCAAGGGAGCCGCCGCGGCAACGCCGGACGGCGTCACGGGGGAGGGAAAGGGCATCATGGAGCGCCTCGCGCGGTTGGTTGTATGGCTTCATGCTAGCCGTTCCACGTCCATGTTCCGTTCGCCGGCCCACACAGGGGCTTGCTTGCCGGGTCGCCGACGAAAAAAACCCGGCGCGAAGGCCGGGCTTGTTGCTACGCGCCGGGCGTACGCTACAGGTTCAGACGCGGCAGATAGCCGCCTGGAATAATGCCGAACACCGACAAGACGATCAAGATCAACAAGATAATGAAGAGCACGCGGACGATTTGGCCTACCGGCGCGGGCAGGGGCAGCATGCTGATGAGCCACCAGATGAGCCCGAATACCACGAGGTAGACGATGAGGGTGATGATGACGTTCATTTTTTTTCCTCTAGGGATGCGATATTGTGGAGAGAACAAAGCCACGATAGCGCTAAAGGAATCACTTCACCGTTCGCTAGGGCACATAGCGGCGCCGGCCGGGCCAACGCCGCGGCATTCACCACCGCCGGGCAGGCAGCATCACGCCGCGCGTATGGTTTTTGTCGGAATCATTACGGAAGCTGGTTGCTTTTACCTAAAATACGTAGTAAATTTACATTAACGTAGCTGACCAGCCTGCTTTGAGCGCCATATGGCCGCTCAAACCGGGTAAAGCGGGTACGGCGGCCACGGAGCTTGCGGCTTTTCGATGTAAATATCCTACAAATATGAATCATAGTGTGTCGCGTGGCTGTAAAAATCATTCTGTCCGGTGTCTCCGATTTTTGCGCCTTGCGGCCGTGTGAGCTTTTAAACCGGGCGTCGGCGCCGGGGGCACGACGCGCCGTCAGACTGGCGGCGCGCGGCTTCGGACCGGGCCCTTCAAAGTGGTAGATATGCAATCTATAGACGAAGTGAAAGACGAGCTGCTGAGCGGCGATATCCGGCAACTGGGTCGCCTGCTTGGCGATGCGATCCGCAGCCATCTGGGCGAGGTGGCTTACGAGCGCATTGAAAACGTGCGCCAACTGGCGATTCGTTTCCGGCGCGACAACGACGAGCAGGCCCGCGGCCAACTGGCCGATTCGTTACAGGCGCTGTCGCAAGAGGAAAGCACGCAACTGATCCGCGCCTTCAGCTACTTCTCGCTGCTGGCCAATATTGCCGAAGACCAACACCACATCCGCCGCACCCGCGCCCATTTGATCGCCGGCTCCAAGCCGCGCCAGGGCAGCCTGGCGAACGCGGTCGGCAAGGTGTACGCCGCCGACCAGGGCGACGCCCTGCTCGGCTTTTTCGACGACGCCTACGTCGGCCCGGTGTTTACCGCCCATCCGACCGAAGTGCAGCGCAAGAGCATTCTGAATTGCCAAATGTCGATCGCGCGCCTGTTGAACGAGCGCGACCGCTACCAGATGACGCCGGAGGAGGCCGCCCACAACGAGGAGGCGCTCAGCCGCGGCATTATGACGCTGTGGCAAACCCGCCTGTTGCGCAACACCAAGCTGTCGGTGATGGACGAGGTGGAAAACGGCCTGTCCTTCTTCGACCACACGATTTTGACCGAATTGCCGCAGATGTACTCGTCGCTGGAGACCATGTTGGCGCAGCGGGACGAGCGCTGGGTCGACACCGAATTGCCGACCTTTATGAAGGTCGGCAGCTGGATCGGCGGCGACCGCGACGGCAATCCCTTCGTCACCGCCGCGGTGCTGCGCAGCACGCTGCAACGCCAATCCGACAAGGCGCTCGACTTCTACCTGGGCGAACTGCACAAGCTGGCCTCGCAACTGTCGCTGGCCGAAAAGCTCAACGCCTGCACCGGCGCGCTGCGCCAACTGGCCGAGCGCTCGGCCGACCAGTCGCCGCACCGCCTCGACGAGCCGTACCGTCGCGCCATCTACGGCATCCACGCCCGCGTCGAGGCGACCCGCGCCGGCATGGCGGCCGGCGCCGATGCGCCGCGCGCAGCCGGCGCCAACGCCGCCGAGGCGCCGTACGCGTCGGCCGCCGAGTTGCTGGCCGAACTAGACGTCGTCCACCAGTCGCTGGTCCACAACGGCCTGCGCACGCTGGCCCGCGGCCGCCTGCGGCAGATCCGCCGCGCCGTCAAGGTGTTCGGCTTCAGCCTGGCGCCGCTCGACCTGCGCCAGAACTCCGACGTGCACGAGCGCGTCATCGGCGAGCTGTTCGCCAGCGTGCGCCCGGGCCTGGCCTACCAGGGCTTGTCGGAAGACCAGCGCGTCGAGCTGCTGCTGTCCGAGCTGGGTTCGCCGCGCCTGCTGGTGTCCCCATACCAGACGTATTCCGAGGAAACGCTGTCCGAGCTGGACATCTTCCGCGCGATCAAGGAAGCGCACCGCACATACGGCCCCGAATCGGTGCCGAACTGCATCATTTCGAAGGCCGCCAGCGTCTCCGACTTGCTTGAGGTGGCCTTGCTGCTGAAGGAAGTGGGCTTGCTGAGCCAGCAGGACGGCACCCTCGACGTCAACATCATTCCCCTGTTTGAAACCATCGACGACTTGCGCGCCGGTCCGGACATCATGGCGCGCGCCTTCGGCTTGCCCTTGTACCGGCGCCTGCTGGAGTCGCGCGGCAACCAGCAGGAAGTCATGCTGGGCTATTCGGACAGCAACAAGGACGGCGGCTTCCTGACCTCCGGCTGGGAACTTTACAAGGCCGAAATCGACCTGGTGTCGGTGTTCAAGCAACACCGCATTCAATTGCGCCTGTTCCACGGCCGCGGCGGCTCCGTCGGCCGCGGCGGCGGGCCGAGCTACGAGGCGATCCTGGCGCAGCCGGCCGGCGCCGTGCAGGGCCAGATCCGCCTGACCGAGCAGGGCGAAGTCATCACCGCCAAGTACGCCAACCCGGAAGTGGGCCGGCGCAACCTGGAGGTGCTGGCCGCCGCGACGATCGAAGCGAGCCTGCTGCATCCGCAGCGGCCCGAGCCGAGCGGCGCCTACCTGGGCGCGATGGAGGAATTGTCGGGCGAAGCGCTGCGCGCCTACCGTTCGCTGGTGTACGAGACCGACGGCTTCGAGAAATATTTCTGGGAGTCGACCGTCATCGCCGAGATCGCCGCGCTGAACATCGGCAGCCGCCCGGCCTCGCGCAAGAAATCGACGTCGATCGAGGACCTGCGGGCCATTCCCTGGGTGCTCAGTTGGGCCCAGTGCCGGCTGATGCTGCCGGGCTGGTACGGCTTCGGTTCGGCGGTGCGGCATTACCTGGCGGCGCATCCGGCCGACGGCCCGGCGCTGCTGCGCGAAATGTACCGCGACTGGCCGTTCTTCACCTCGCTGCTGTCGAACATGGACATGGTGTTGGCCAAGAGCGACATTGCCATCGCCGGCAAGTACGCGGCGCTGGTCAAGGACGCGGCGCTGCGCGTAGCGATTTTCGAGCGCATCCGCGCCGAGCACACGCGCACGCTGGACGCGCTCAAGCTCATCACCGGGCAAGAGGAACTGCAGCAGGCCAATCCGCTGATGCAGCGCTCGATCCGCCACCGCTTCCCCTACATCGACCCGCTGAACCACTTGCAGGTCGAGTTGCTGCAGCGCTTCCGCGACGGGCGCCAGGACGACAAGGCCCGCACCGGCATCCATTTGTCGATCAACGGCATCGCCGCCGGCCTGCGCAACAGCGGCTAGTAGTTAGCAATGCAATGAAAGCCAGCGGCGTATCAGCGCCTTAACAATAAATATCTAGGAGACAGCATGACGATCAAAGTTGCAATCAACGGTTATGGCCGCATCGGCCGCAATGTCTTGCGCGCATTCTACGAAGGCGGCAAGCGGCAGGACATCCAGATCGTCGCCATCAACGACCTGGGCGACGCCAAGTCGAACGCCCACCTGACGCGCTACGACACGGCGCACGGCAAGTTCCCCGGCACCGTCGCGGTCGAAGGCGACAACATGATCGTCAACGGCGACCGCATCCGCGTGTTCGCGCAGCGCAACCCGGCGGAAATCCCGTGGGGCGAGCTGGGCGTGGACGTCGTGCTCGAGTGCACCGGTTTTTTCACCACCAAGGAAAAGGCCTCGGCCCATCTGGTCGGCGGCGCCAAGAAAGTCATCATTTCAGCGCCGGGCGGCAAGGACGTCGACGCCACCATCGTCTACGGCGTCAACCACGCCGTGTTGAAAGCGTCCGACACCGTCATCTCGAACGCCTCCTGCACCACCAACTGCCTGGCGCCGCTGGTCAAGCCGCTCAACGACGCCATCGGCATCGAAACCGGCCTGATGACCACCATCCACGCCTACACCAACGACCAGGTGCTGTCCGACGTGATGCACGAAGACCTGCGCCGCGCCCGTTCGGCGACGATGAGCATGATCCCGACCAAGACCGGCGCCGCCGCCGCGGTCGGCCTGGTGCTGCCCGAATTGAACGGCAAGCTGGACGGTTTCGCCATCCGCGTGCCGACCATCAACGTGTCGCTGGTCGACCTGTCGTTCATCGCCAAGCGCGACACCACCGTCGACGAAGTCAACGCGCTGCTGAAGGCCGCCTCGGAAGGCGAACTGAAGGGCATTCTGACCTACCAGACCGAGCCGCTGGTGTCGATCGACTTCAACCACAACCCGGCGTCGTCGAACGTCGATTCGACGCTGACCAAGGTATCGGGCCGCCTGGTGAAAGTATCGTCGTGGTACGACAACGAATGGGGTTTCTCGAACCGCATGCTCGACACCACCGTTGCCTTGATGGCAGCGCAATAAACCCGCCACTCCACCACCTACAGAAAGGACGGCACGCCAGCCCTGGCCCGTGCCGCTAAAGCCATGCAAAGCCCTATGCAACGCGCGACAAAAATTGTAGCCACCGTCGGACCGGCGTCCAACGACCTGCAAACCCTCATCAAGATGTTCAAGGCCGGCGTCAACGTCGTGCGCTTGAACTTTTCGCACGGCAAGGCGCAGGACCACATCGACCGCGCCGCCATGGTGCGCGAGGCGGCGGCCTATTGCGGCCGCGAAGTGGCCATCATGGCCGACATGCAGGGTCCGAAGATCCGCGTCGGCAAGTTCGAAAACAATAAGATCCAGCTGGAAAACGGCGACAAGTTCATCCTCGACGCCAAGTGGGGCGAAAACGGCGAACTGGGCAACCAGGAACGCGTCGGCCTCGACTACAAGGAACTGCCGCGCGACCTGAAGAACGCCGACGTGCTCTTGCTCAACGACGGCTTGATCGTGATGGTCGTCGACAAGATCATCGGCAGCGCCATCCACTGCACCGTGCGCATCGGCGGCGAGCTGTCGAACAACAAGGGCATCAACCGCCAGGGCGGCGGCCTGACCGCGCCGGCGCTGACGGCGAAAGACATGGAAGACATCAAGACGGCGATGAGCTTCCAGGCCGACTACCTGGCCATTTCCTTCCCGAAAAACGCCACCGACATGGTGATGGCGCGCCAGCTGGCCAACATCGCCGGCGAACAGTACGACCACAAGCCTTTGATGATCGCCAAGATCGAGCGCGCCGAGGCGATTCCCGCGCTGCAGGAAATCCTCGACGCGTCCGACGGCATCATGGTCGCGCGCGGCGATTTGGCGGTGGAAGTGGGCAACGCGGCCGTGCCGGCGCTGCAAAAGCGCATGATCAAGATGGCGCGCGCGTCCAACAAGCTGGCCATCACCGCCACGCAAATGATGGAGTCGATGATCGTCAACGCCGTGCCGACCCGCGCCGAAGTGTCCGACGTCGCCAACGCCGTGCTGGACGGCACCGACGCCGTCATGACCTCGGCCGAAACGGCGTCCGGCCGGTATCCGGTTGAAACGGTGGAGGCGATGGCCGCGATCTGCCTGGACGCGGAAAAATGGGACAGCTGCAAGCTCGACGCCGACTTCCTGAACATGACGTTTACCCGCATCGACCAGTCGATCGCCTACGGCGCGCTGTTCACGGCGCACCATTTGCGCGTGAAAGCGATCGCCACGCTGACCGAGTCCGGTTCCACGGCGCTGTGGATGAGCCGCCACCATATCGACGTGCCGATCGTCGCGCTGACCCAAAGCGTGTCGACCCAGCGCAAGCTGGCGCTGTATCGCAACGTCAGCACGCTGAACCTGATCCAATCGAACGACCGCGACGCGGTGCTGAAAGCGGCCGAAGACCTGCTGCTGGAACACCGCCTGGTCGAGCGCGGCGACACCGTCGTCATGACCTGGGGCGAGCCGATGGGCCAGGTGGGCGGCACCAATTCGCTTAAAATTACGAAGATCGGCCAGCACTGAGTTAAAGTGCCGCCGCATATGAGTACCGTGGGCCGGATTGGCAAGGCGTGATCCGGCCTAAAAAAGAAGCAACCATATAATCAACGAATTACACTGGAGTACAGAACAATGAGCGTTATCGTAGAAGTGACCGGCCGTGAAATCATCGATTCGCGCGGCAATCCGACCGTGGAATGCGACGTGTTGCTCGAATCCGGCGCCACCGGCCGGGCGGCCGTGCCCTCGGGCGCGTCGACCGGTTCGCGCGAAGCGATCGAGCTGCGCGACGGCGACCCGAAGCGCTATTTCGGCAAGGGCGTGCTGAAGGCCGTTGAAAACATTAACACCGTCATCGCCGACGTCGTCACCGGCCTGGAAGCGCACGAACAAGCTTTCCTGGACCGCATGCTGATCGACCTGGACAACACCGACAACAAGAGCAACCTGGGCGCCAACGCCATGCTGGCCGTGTCGATGGCCGTCGCCAAGGCGGCCGCGCAGGAAGCCGGCCTGCCCTTGTACCGCTATTTCGGCGGCTCCGCCGAGATGCGCATGCCTGTGCCGATGATGAACGTCATCAACGGTGGCGCGCACGCCGACAACAACCTCGATATTCAAGAGTTCATGATTATCCCGGTCGGCGCGCCCACCTTCAAGGAGGCGATTCGCTACGGCGCCGAGGTGTTCCACACGCTCAAGAAGATCTTGCAGAAAAAGGGTTTGACCACGGCGGTCGGCGACGAGGGCGGTTTCGCGCCGTCGGTGGCCAGCCACGAGGAAGCCATCAAGCTGATCATCCAGGCGATCGAGGAAGCCGGCTACCAGCCGGGCACGCAAATCGCGCTGGGCCTGGACTGCGCCGCCAGCGAGTTCTACAAGAACGGCAAGTATGAACTGGAAGGCGAGGGCCTGAGCCTGACGGCAACCGGCTTCACCGAGTTGTTGGCGAGCTGGTGCGACAAGTACCCGATCATCTCGATCGAAGACGCGATGGCCGAAGGCGACTGGGAAGGCTGGGCGATTCTGACCGAAGCGCTGGGCAAGAAGGTGCAACTGGTCGGCGACGACCTGTTCGTGACCAACACGACGATCCTGAAAGAGGGCATCCAGAAGGGCATCGCCAACTCGATCCTGATCAAGATCAACCAGATCGGCACCTTGACCGAAACCTTCGCCGCGATTGAAATGGCCAAGCGCGCCGGTTACACCGCCGTCATTTCGCACCGCTCCGGCGAGACGGAAGACTCGACCATCGCCGATATCGCCGTCGGCACCAACGCGCTGCAAATCAAAACCGGCTCGATGTCGCGTTCGGACCGCATGGCCAAGTACAACCAGTTGCTGCGCATCGAAGAAGAACTGGGCATCGCCACCTCGTACGCCGGCCGCGACGCCTTCAACATCAAGTCGTAACGGCATCAAGGCGCCGACGGCGCCAAATGACACCAAGGGCGTCAAACCGGGGTCGGAGCTTCAGGTCCGACCCCGGTTTGACGCCCTTGGTTTTTTATTCCGCCACCGAACTGCTACTGAAACGCCACCTCGGCGAAGCTGCGCAGCTTACGGCTGTGCAGCTGGTCGATGCCTTGCTGGCGCAGCAGCGCCAGCGCCCGGATCCCAATGCGCAAATGCTGGTCGACGCGCTCGCGGTAGAAGTGGTTGGCCATGCCCGGCAGCTTGATCTCGCCGTGCAGCGGCTTGTCGCTGACGCACAGCAGCGTGCCGTACGGCACCCTGAAGCGGAAACCGTTGGCGGCGATGGTCGCGCTTTCCATATCCAGCGCAATCGCCCGGCTCTGGCTGAAGCGCCGCTCCGGCGTGCGATGCGGCAGCAATTCCCAGTTGCGGTTGTCGGTGCTGGCCACGGTGCCGGTGCGCATGATGCGCTTCAAATCGTAACCGGTCAGCTGCGTCACCTCGGCCACGGCCGCCTCCAGCGCCTGCTGCACCTCGGCCAGCGGCGGGATCGGCACCCACAGCGGCAAATCCTCGTCGAGCACGTGGTCTTCGCGCACGTAGGCGTGGGCCAGCACGTAGTCGCCCAGGTTCTGGGTGTTGCGCAGGCCGGCGCAGTGGCCCAACATGAGCCAGGCGTGCGGGCGCAGCACGGCGATGTGGTCGGTGATGGTTTTGGCGTTGGCCGGGCCGACGCCGATGTTGACCATCGTGATGCCGCTGCCGTCGGCGCGCACCAGGTGGTAGGCCGGCATCTGCGGCAGCCGCGGCGGCGCCGCGCCGAAGGCGTCCTCGGGGTCGGCGGCGCAACCGGCGCGCCGCGTGGTGACGTTGCCCGGCTCGACGAAGGCGATGTAGCCGTCGTCCTCGCTTTCGGCCAGCGGATCGAGCGGCCGGCCCATCATCTCGTGCCCCAGGCGCACGAATTCGTCGATGTAAAACTGGTAGTTGGTAAACAGGATGTAGTTCTGGAAGTGCTGCGGCGCGGTGCCGCTGTAGTGGCGCAGGCGTTGCAGCGAGTAGTCGACCCGCGGCGCCGTGAACAGCGCCAGCGGCTGGGCCGCGCCCGGTGCGATTTCCATGGTGCCGTTGGCGATGCCGTCGTCCATCGCCGCCAGGTCCGGCAGGTCGAACATGTCGCGCATCGCCAGCCGCCGCTCGGGAGACATATTGCCCTCGATGTGGTCGTGCTCGGCGAACGAGAAGTGCACCGGGATCGGTTGCGCGCTCACCCCCACTTCCAGTTGCACGTTCTGGTCGCGGCTGTGGTTCTTCAGCAGCAGCGTGAACTGCTGCAAGTAGTAGTCGGCGAACAGGTCGGGGCGCGTGACGGTGGTTTCAAAGACGCCCGGGCCGGCCACGAAGCCGTACGCCAGGCGCGAGTCGGCGCGCGCCACGGTGTCGGTTTGGATGCGCACGAAGGGATAGCAGGCGCGCGTGCGCCCGTTCAGGTCCTCGCCGCCGACGAAACGCTGCAGCGCGTCGCGCAGGTGCTCGATGCTGCTGCGGTAAATGGCTTGAACCTGTTCCAGCGCCAGGCGCGGATCGTTGAAGCGGGTCGATGCAATGAAGGCTGGCGTATGCAATGGGTGGCTCCTGTAGGTTAAGGCTCGGTTCACCTTTATTGTAAGGCAGCGCCGAAGATTGCGTACGGCAACGTTTGCTAATGAAGTAAACGGCGCGTGCCAGTCCCGTAGCCAGTGCCAGTCCAGTGTGGTCGCCCGCGCCCGATATTCTTTGATCTCGCTCAAGGAGGAGAAAAACGCGGTGGATCGCGATGCCGCTTTTGAAGTTCCTCAGTTCGCTTCCCCATTTTTGACTTCAATCAAGGATTTCGGACGCGCCAACGCCCACACTGGGGGATGTTGGCGCCGGCGCAGCGGCGCCGGCAACCAGACGGAAGCAAAAAAGGGGGATGCAATGCAGACAGTCAGATGGTCGGAAGACATGGCCTTGGGGGTGCCGGCGATGGACCGGGCGCACCGCGCCCTGCTTGGGCAGATCGAACGCCTGGACGCGGCGCCGGACGAGCAATTCGCGGCGGCCTACCTGGACCTGATCGACACGCTCGAGCAAGACTTCCGGGAGGAAGAGGGACTGATGGAGAAAATCCGCTTTCCGGGCCGGCGCCAGCATGCCGAACAGCACGCGCGGGTCATGGCCGGCTTGCGTTACGCCGAGTCGGACGTGCTGCAAGGGGAGACGGCGGCCGGGCGCGACGTCGTGCGCTTCCTGCCGCGCTGGTTCCTGGGGCACCTGTCGAGCATGGACCTGGCCCTGGCGGTGGGACTGGAAATGAGCGGCACCCACCATGCGCCGCCGCCGGACGTGCTGTTGCGCACCGAGTTGTCGCGCCAGCTCAAGCTGAACATGCTCGAATAGGGCGCCGGCGCCCGTTCCGGCGCGCCGGAGCGTTGGAAACACGGCTCGGCCGGCGCATTGCTGTTGTGATATTGCACTTTTTACATCTGGCGAACGGTGCAGCGCGTTGCTGCACCGCAGCACTCTGCTAGAATCGTGCAATCAATCATCTTCTTGGAATGCCATGAAACGTGTGATCTTCAATCAAAAGGGCGGGGTCGGCAAATCGACCATCGCCGTGAACCTCGCCGCCATCGCGGCGCACCAGGGGAAAAGGACGCTTTTGATCGATATTGATCCGCAGTGCAATTCGAGCCGCTACCTGCTGGGCGACGCGGCGCGCGAGACGGCGCCGACCATGGCGGCGTATTTCGAGCAGATGCTGGCGTTTACGATGTTCCCGAAGGCGGCGGCCAGCTTCGTCCACGCGACGCCGTTCGAGAACCTGTCGATCATGGTGGCGCACCCGGAAATTGGCGAGTTGCAATCGAAACTCGAGTCGCGCCACAAGATCTACAAGCTGCGCGACACCCTCAACGAACTGGCCAATGATTATGACGAAATTTTCGTCGATACACCGCCGGCCTACAATTTCTTCACCCAGTCGGCGCTGATCGCGGCCGACCGTTGCCTGATTCCGTTCGACTGCGACGATTTTTCGCGCCAGGCGCTCTACACCCTGGTCGCCAATGTCGCCGAGATCAAGGCCGACCATAATCCGCGGCTGGAAATCGAAGGCATCGTGGTGAACCAGTTCCAGCCGCGCGCGCGCCTGCCGCAGCGCCTGGTCGACGAACTCAAGGCGGAGGGCTTGCCGGTGTTCGAGAACAAGCTGTCCAGCTCGGTGAGGATACGCGAGTCGCACGACCGCAACCTGCCCATGGTGCATCTGGACGCGCGCCATAAGATGAGCCAGGAATTTCTGGCGCTGTATGCGGAGTTGCAGGCGGCTTGAATAAGCGCTACGCGGCCGCTTACGACGCCGGCGGGCGCGAGTGCCAGCGCAGCCGCGGCAGCGTGGATTTGCGCCGGCGCTCGTTTTGCGCCGCGTCGTACGACAGGAACGTGGTGCCGATGGCGAACCATTGCTCGCTGGAGATGACGCGCTGCGCCAGCGGCAGCAATTCCTGCTCTTCCTTCGCCAGGCGCTCCAGCAAGTTCTCGCAGTAGCGCTCCAGGGTAAAACACAGCATCTTGACATGCGTCGCGCTCTCGGCAAAGGCCAAGCGCAGGCGCCGCCGCGCCGAGCCCAGCGTGTGGCGGCCGATCCGGTTGAGCGTCTCCAAGTCCGCCAGCAGCGTGTCGGCGTCGTGGGTCGCCTGGCGCAAGGCCGGCATCAGGCAGCCTTCGACTTTGCGCTGGTGGCGCATTTCGGCGAAACGGGTCAGTTCGTCGAGCTGGTTGGCCAGCCGCACCGGGTCCATCTTCTGGGGCGCGCCGGCGTTCACCTGCAGGTAGTGGCGAAAGCGCGAGATGAAATTGCGCTCCCTTTTTTGTTCGATCGACAGGGTCATCAGGGCATAGGTGGCAGTCAGCATGATTTTTCCTTCATTGCAACGTGCCCCGGGACCTGCGCTTCGGCGTGGATTTGCGCGCCGCGGCGAGGCGTCCGACGTGCGCAAAAAAGCATTGTGGTAATTAATGCAAACGCGTATTACCTTACGCCTGCGATCCCGGCGCATCCGGCGCAGTTACAATTGCTTACAAATGTTTGCAATACAAATTATTTCCCGGTAATGTTTTGACGGCCTGGCGGCGTCCCGTTGTTGACGTTGGTAAACGGCCAATGCCGCGAGAATGTCGTGTGCGGCAAACGGGAAGTTGCTACACTGGGAAGGAATCAATTTCAGCGTTCAACCAACTTGTTCAACATCTGAGGTCGAATCCCGCCATGGCATCGTCGGATCTTTCCACCCAAGGCCCGCCGGCGGCCTCACTGCCGCAGGGCGAGCCGGTCTTTTACCTTGGCCACTGGCAGATGCGGGCGTCCGGCGCCTTCCAGCACTGGTCCGACGAGGCCGGTCGCATCCTGGCGCTCGCGCCGTCGCGCTTTCCGCGCACGCTCGACGATTTCCTGGCCTTTGTCCACGCCGACGACCGCGCGGACCTGGCCCAGGCGTTCGCCGACGTACTGCGCGGCGGCGCCGCGCTGAACCACGAGCACCGCATCGTGCGCCCGGACGGCGAGCAGCGCCACCTGTACGCGCGCGGCCGCTTGGAGACGGACGCGCGCGGCCAGCGCCTGCTCGCCGGCTCGCTGCACGACGTCACCGAATCCAAGCTCGGCGAGCGCACGCTGCGCCAGAACGAGGCGCTGGTGCACATCGCCGGGCGCATCGCCCACCTGGGCGGCTGGGAAGTGGAGCTGCCCTCGCGGCAGGTGGTCTGGTCCGAGGAAATCTACGCGCTGTTTGATATGGCGCCGGGGCCACCGCCCAGCTTCGAGCAGGCGATGGGCCTGTGCGTACCGGAGTCGCGCGCCCGGCTGCGCGCCGCCTTCGAGGGCTGCGCGCAAGTGGGGCTGCCCTACGACGAGGAGCTAGAGGTGGTCAGCGCCGGCGGCCGCCGGCTGTGGGTGCGCGCGCTCGGCCAGGCCGTGCGCGGCGACGGCGGCGTCATCACGCGGGTGCGCGGCGCGATGCAGGACATCAGCGGCCAGAAGCGCGCCGAGGAGCGCGCCAACCGCCTCGCCGCGCGCCTGACCACCACGCTCGAAAGCATCACCGACGCCTTTTTCACGTTCGACCACGCGTGGCGCTTCACCTATCTGAACCGGCAGGCCGAGCTGCTGCTGCAGCGCAGTCGCGGTGAACTGCTTGGCAAGGTGGCGTGGGAAGAGTTCCGGGAGGCCGTCGGCGGCGTTTCGTATGGCGCATACCACCGGGCGCTGCGCGACAATTGCGCGGTCGAGTTCGTCGAATACTACGCGCCGCTGGCGCGCTGGCTGGAGGGCCACGCCTATCCGTCCGACGAGGGGCTGGCGGTGCATTTTCGCGACATCTCGGCGCGCAAGCACGCCGAGCTGGCGCTGGTGCGCTCGAACCGCGCGTTACAACTGCTCAGCCGCTGCAACGAGGCCTTGATCCGCGAGGGCAACGAAGCGGCGCTGGTCGAGCGCATCTGCCGCATCGCCGTCGACGTCGGCGGCTACCGCATGGCCTGGGTCGGCTACGCCAACGACGACGCCGCGCGCAGCATCAGCGTGGAAGCGCACGCCGGCGAGGACGACCTGGATTATCTGCGCAGCATAACGCTGAGCTGGTCCGACGCCGCCGCCGGGCCGGGTGAATGCCCGGCCGGGCGGGTGGTGCGCGCCGCCGCGCCGCTGCTGCTGGAGCATCTGGAACAATTGGACGCCTGCCAGCCATGGGTCAAGGTCGCGCTGGCGGCGGGCTACCGGGCCGCGGCGTACTTGCCGCTGCGCGACGGGCAGCGCTGCTTCGGCCTGCTGGCGCTGTATTCCGGCGAACCGTTCGGCGACCCGGCGCGCGAAATCGGGCTGCTCGGCGAGCTGGCCGACAACCTCGCCTTCGGCGTCGGCAACATCCGCGTGCGCGACGCGCAACGCCGCATCCAGGCGCACATGCGCGACCAGGCCTCGCTGCTGGACCAGGCGCGCGACGCCATCATCGTGCGCAGCGTCGACCAGCGCGTGCTGTATTGGAACAAGAGCGCGCAGCGCCTGTATGGGTGGTCGCAGGACGAGGTGCTGGGCCGCTCGGTCGACGCCTTGCTCGACGACGACGAGGACGCCCTCGAGGCCGCCACCGCCATCGTGCTGCGCAGCGGCGAATGGAGCGGCGAAGTGACCCGCCGCGGCAAGGACGGCAGCGCGCTGACGGTGGAGGTGCGCTGGACCCTGGTCAGCGAGGACGACGGCCGGCCCAAGGCCATCATGTCGATCGACACCGACATCACCGAGCGTAAGGCGGCCGAACGGGAAATCCAGTACCTGGCGTTCTACGACGCGTTGACCGGGCTGCCGAACCGGCGCCTGATGCTGGACCGGCTGCTACACGCGATGGCGGTCAGCGGCCGCGCCCGCCGCACCGGCGCGCTGCTGTTTATCGACCTGGACAACTTCAAAACGCTCAACGACACCCTCGGCCACGACCAGGGCGACCTGCTGCTGCAGCAAGTGGCGTCGCGGCTGCAGGCGGCGGTCTACGACAGCGATACCGTGGCGCGCTTTGGCGGCGACGAATTCGTCGTCATGGTGGAAGAGCTGAGCCGGGACCGGGTGGTGGCGGCGGCCCAGACCACCACCATCGGCGAGCGCCTGCTGCTGGCGTTAAACCAGCCGTACCTGCTCAAGGGTGGCGCGCACCATAGCAGTTGCAGCATTGGCGCCACACTGTTCGAGCACGACGGCGACGTTGGCGAGTTGCTCAAGCGCGCGGACCTGGCGATGTACCAGGCCAAGGCGGCCGGGCGCAACACGCTGCGCTTCTTCGACCCGCAGATGCAGGTGGCGGTGCACGCCCGCGTGGCGCTGGAGGCCGACCTGCGCCAGGGGCTGCAGCGGGACGAGTTCTACCTGCACTACCAGCCGCAGCTGGGCGAGGGCGGCCGCATCACCGGCGCCGAGGCGCTGGTGCGCTGGCGCCATCCGCAGCGCGGCGTGGTTTCGCCGGCCGCGTTCATTCCGCTGGCCGAGGAAACCGGCTTGATCCTGGCGCTTGGCCAGTGGGTGCTGGAGACGGCGTGCGCGCAACTGGTGGCGTGGTCGGAGTGGCCGGCGACGGCGCGGCTCAGCGTGGCCGTCAACGTCAGCGCGCGCCAGCTGCGCCATCCGGATTTCGTCGCGGACGTGCTGGCGGTGCTGGCGAGCAGCGGCGCCGACCCGGCGCTGCTCAAACTCGAGCTGACCGAAAGCCTGCTGGTCGACGACGTCGAGGTCACGATCGCCAAAATGGTGGCGCTAAAGGGCAGGGGCGTCGGTTTCTCGCTGGACGACTTCGGCACCGGCTACTCTTCGCTGAGCTACCTGAAGCGACTGCCGTTGGAGCAGCTCAAAATCGACCAGTCGTTTGTCGCCGACGTTCTGACCGACCCGAACGACGCCGCCATTGTGCGCACCATCGTCGCGCTGGGGCAGAGCCTGGGGTTGTCGGTCATGGCCGAGGGCGTCGAAACCGAGGCCCAGCGCGACTTCCTGCTCAGCCACGGTTGCGGCGCCTACCAGGGCTACCTGCTGAGCCGGCCGTTATCGGCCGAGCAGTTCCACGCCTTCATTGCCACGGCGGGAGCCGCGTAGGCCGGGCCGTCCCACGCGCGCCAGGTCCGCCAACGCGTGGTTGTTGGAAAACCTCATCATCTTCATTGTATGGGTTGTTACAGAATTCATCATTCCGAACTCATTTCTCGGTGATTTTTATTTGCTTGGTTTCAGGCGGCGCCGGGGTAACGTTGGAGGCAGGTTCAACTTGCGGTGAGTAATCGGCAAGCCGCAGGTAAAGAAACCCGCGGCCACCGGATTCACAGACGAAGCCATCAATCGGATCGCCACTCTTTATAAGTTTTGAATTGTAGCCCGTGCAGTTATATTTGGTAGTATCAAGGTATTCCGCCGCTAGCAATGTCTTAAACTGGGGAGACATCCAAGCCCGTCCAGCTTCCGGCGCAAGACGGTGTGGTTTGATGGGCTCTTTTGCCGTGCCGAACCATTTCGGATCGGACGGCTCAAACTCGGCAACTAAGGTTATTAATTCGGTGCTACTGGGAAGAAAGCCGTCGTCGTAAGGCCACATCAATATTTCCCATTGTACAGATTTCATCGGTATTGAAACCTGAACCAGTTTATTCAGTTCGAAAATTTCGGTCGAAGCTTTTGGTTCTTTCATTCCGCATCCATTTAGCAATAATGATACACATAGGCATATAAAATATTTCTTAAATTTCTTTTTATTCATCATTTATTTTCGGATTAACAATAGATGGCAGTGTGATTAATAAAAAAATTCTCATGTGTTCTTCTATCTGTTTGTACAATTTCTAATGAAAAACGAGCGATCTACATGTCAAGACCCGCTTAGTTATACACATGATTAACGAACGATTCAGGATTTTTTGCCTGCCAGACTTTGAGTGCCTGAATCGGTATTATATGGTTTAATGCGCGCTGCGGAATGCTGTTGTTGTAAATCTTCAAATAGCCGCGTAGTGTCCTCAGGGCGTCAAGCTTGATGCGGAACGTTCATTGACTTCCGGGAGATATCAGGATAAGTACTACGTCTGTGTGCTCGCCAGGGTTAGTGCCGAACGGCGCCGCCACGGTTTGGATGAGTCTCGTACGGTTTGCGTTTCCAATGAACGGCGCAGCCGTTTAGCATGCCTTAAAAATCATGCTGCCAAATTGGTCGCTATAAACACTAATCATTCGCAATGTAACGTGTCCAGTTGCGTCGCCCTAGCCACTGATGGAGAAAGTCAGTATTCCTTATTTTCCTCGAACCTGAGGAGGCGCCGTCGGCGTAGCCGGCGTGCTGGGTCAGGCGGAAGACGTCGCTGGCGGCGGCCAGGTGGCGCCGCCGGCGCGAGCAGTTGCGCCGGGGCCCAGGAGTTGATGCCGACCGCGTTCGGCTGCCCCCGGTGCTGCGCCGTGACGTCGTCGGTGGCGCCGGTGGCGTCGTCGCGTCACGGGCGTGCCCGCCGTGGAAGCGCGGCTCGGCGCCACCGGGTGTCTCGTTTCGGACAAGCATTTCACGCTCGACGGTACAAAAAAAAGAACAGCGCCATCGACGGGCGTACGACGCGCCACGCGGGCTATGCCCACCTCGTTATACACAAGTCCGGACCAACGCCCAGCCGGTTTGAAAACACGTTTACATTCAATAAACTAACGCGCCCCTTGTAAACTTGCCATTATTCAGGTTTACTCTCGTCTTTTGCGTGGACGAATTGGCGACAGCATCAGCACCTTGGACCGAGACGGAATTTGAACAACTCGACTTGGGCGATGCGCGCCTGAACAAACGAGCGAGGATCTTGATGGAACGATTTGCGGCTGACCCGACGGCGAGCGTGCCGAAGGCCTGCCAAGGCTGGGGCGAGACGATAGCGGCCTACCGCTTCTTCGACAACGACAGCGTGGACTGGCAGGCGATTATGGCGCCGCATTGGCAGCAGACACAGCAACGCATGGCCGCGCTGCCGGTGGTGCTGTGCTTGCAGGACACGACCGAACTCGATTTCAATGGCCAAGGCGCGTTCGGCCTCGGTCCCTTGAGCTATGAAGCCCAGCGCGGCATGTACCTGCACCCGACGTATGCGGTCACGCCCTCGCGCGAGCCGCTGGGCATCGTCGACGCGTGGATGTGGGCGCGTGAAAAGAAGGACAAGACCGGTGCGCGCGGCGGGCCGAAGGAAAGCCTGCGCTGGATCGAAGGCTACGAACGGATCGCCGAGATGGCCGCGCAGTTGCCAGCCACACGCTTGGTCTATGTCGCCGACCGCGAGGCCGATCTGGTGCCGCTGATGCTGCGCGCGCAAGAACTGGGCGCGCCGGCCGACTGGCTGGTGCGCGCTAAGCACAACCGCTGCCTTCCCGACGGCGACAGGCTGTGGNGGCACACGGGAGCAGGCGCGCCGATCGGCGAGCTGACATTCGCGATGGCGGCGCGGCACGGGGTGAAGGCGCGCACGGTGCGCCAGCACCTGTGGGCACGCTCGGTGACGCTGCCTGCGGGCAAAGGNAAGAGCGTCCTCGCCACGTGCGTGATCGCGCGCGAGATCGATGCGCCGGACGGCGTCAAGCCGATCGAATGGCGCTTGCTGACNAACCGCGCGGCCGCCACGCCCGCAGCGCTCGTCGAGCTGATCGACTGGTACCGCGCGCGCTGGGAAATCGAGATGCTGTTCGACGTGCTCAAGAACGCCTGCCGGGTCGAGGCGCTGCAANTGGGTTCGATCACGCAGCTTGAACGGGCCCTGGCGCTGTTCATGGTGGTGGCTTGGCGCATTGCGCGTTTGATGCGCTTGGGCCGGACCTGTCCGGACCTGGACGCGGAACTGTTCTTCGATCCGGATGAGATTCAAGCGGCCTAT
Organism: Janthinobacterium sp. CG3; assembly: GCF_000344615.1. Lineage (GTDB taxonomy): Bacteria > Pseudomonadota > Gammaproteobacteria > Burkholderiales > Burkholderiaceae_D > Janthinobacterium. The sequence goes on from NZ_KB467824.1 coordinate 1,063,804, forward strand.
TTGCTGCGCAAAAAGACGCCACCGAACAAGCCACGCCTGAACGACGTTCTGCGCCAAGTCGCCTGCGTCGGCGGCTTCCTCGCTCGCAAGAGCGATGGCGAGCCCGGCGTCAAGACGATCTGGCTTGGATTGAAGGATGTTCACGTGGCGGCGGAAACGATACGCACCCTACGCGAAATGGGGGCGCTCAAGAGTTGTGTATAACGAGGTGGGCTATGCCGCCGGCCTGAAGAAGCGCAAACTGGTCGAGCAGATCTTCGCCCGGAGCAAGACTGTCGGTAGCTGCGCAAGGGTCGCTTCGTCGGTTTGGCCAGGGTACGGGCGCAGACGGTCTTCACTTTTCCCGCTTACAAGCTGATGTGATCATCGATAAAGCCCGAAGGTATTCGAGCCTTTTTCAACATCCGGTTAGAGCAGCTCTTAAGTTGGGTGGCTTGGCGCGTGCTCCCGCGTGATGAATAAAGGAGGAAAGGAATCCATTCTTATTGTTCTGTTGCAGGCTTTACTGCCGGCGGACTGTCGTTCATGTCAAGTTTTCTCGGAGTAATCGGCGAGAATTAGATAAAGGAGCCCACGACCACCTGACTCGCAAATGAAACCTTCAACGGGTTTGCCAGTTGCTATTAATTTTGATTGGTAGCGCGTACAGTTGGATTTGCTGGAATCGACAGAATCCGCCGCCAGAATTTTTTTGACTGGATCAGACATCCATGTTTTTCCAGACCCGCGAACAATATAGGTTTCCTTGATAGGTTCCTTGGTTGCTGGAAACCACTTCGGGTCGGAAGGCTCAAACTCTGCGACTAAGGCTATAAATTCCGGGTTGCTGGGAAGGAGACTGTCATCGCAAGGCCAGCAGAATTCCTCCCACTGCACGCTTTTTATAGGTGTTGAGATATGAACCAGTTTTTGTAAAGCGGAAATTTCGGTCGAAATTTTTGGTTTACTATTTTCTCCGCATCCACTTAGTAACAGTGGTGTGCACAGCCCGATAATTTTTATAAAGGACATAATTTTTTTGTTTTGATTCAACGTTTGCTCCAAGGCCAGTAGCCAGGCGAGGTAAATTCGGGCTTTCCTGTTATTTCCAATGTGGTTGGCATTTTATCCTCACACTTAAAGTGTCGTTTTACTGTGGAGTAATTCATGTACTGTATTCCAAGGCACCTCGTTATACACAACTCTTGAGCGCCCCCATTTCGCGTAGGGTGCGTATCGTTTCCGCCGCCACGTGAACATCCTTCAATCCAAGCCAGATCGTCTTGACGCCGGGCTCGCCATCGCTCTTGCGAGCGAGGAAGCCGCCGACGCAGGCGACTTGGCGCAGAACGTCGTTCAGGCGTGGCTTGTTCGGTGGCGTCTTTTTGCGCAGCAAATAGGCCGCTTGAATCTCATCCGGATCGAAGAACAGTTCCGCGTCCAGGTCCGGACAGGTCCGGCCCAAGCGCATCAAACGCGCAATGCGCCAAGCCACCACCATGAACAGCGCCAGGGCCCGTTCAAGCTGCGTGATCGAACCCATTTGCAGCGCCTCGACCCGGCAGGCGTTCTTGAGCACGTCGAACAGCATCTCGATTTCCCAGCGCGCGCGGTACCAGTCGATCAGCTCGACGAGCGCTGCGGGCGTGGCGGCCGCGCGGTTGGTCAGCAAGCGCCATTCGATCGGCTTGACGCCGTCCGGCGCATCGATCTCGCGCGCGATCACGCACGTGGCGAGGACGCTCTTNCCTTTGCCCGCAGGCAGCGTCACCGAGCGTGCCCGCAGGTGCTGGCGCACCGTGCGCGCCTTCACCCCGTGCCGCGCCGCCATCGCGAATGTCAGCTCGCCGATCGGCGCGCCTGCTCCCGTGTTCCCAAGTCGAGTTGTTCAAATTCCGTCTCGGTCCAAGGTGCTGATGCTGTCGCCAATTCGTCCACGCAAAAGACGAGAGTAAACCTGAATAATGGCAAGTTTACAAGGGGCGCGTTAAGTTATTGAATGTAAACGCGTTTTCAAACCGGTTGGGCGTTGGTCCGGACTTGTGTATAACGAGGTGCGCTATACGGTATGGCAGACATCATGTAGCCATTCGGGTCGCGCAGCACAAAGGCTACGTCAAACAGCTTCACCCTGGTGTCGGGCAGTTTGGCCATCTCTGCGGTGCCGGGGCCGGCGGCCAGCGCGGCGCTATAGGCGCTCTGGGTGTACGGGCCGGCGATCAGGGAGGGGGGTAGTGGTCATGGCGGTTCTCAGGAGGTGACGGCGACAAGTTCAAGTTTCAGGTCGCGCATGCCGGACGGCACGTAGATCAAAATCGACTGTGCCTGCAGCATGCGCAAGAGAATAGTTGTCCATGAAAACGGTACCGTCACTGACCATTCCGATTGTAAACCTTGTATTCCCCGCGTCGCTTTCAATTATGTTACTCGCTCTGGTAAAAATTTTCTTTCATTAGTACGCGTTCGTTCGCCGTCTCTTCAAATTCGCTAATTGAAGAGTAGGGGTGGTTGATTCCATTCCACATCCATCTAGGCATAGTTAAAAATTGGTTGGGCGATATGACTAGGAATTTTGCGCACGCGGGAGGTTTTTCTGTCGATTCGGTATTCTTTTCAAGAAATTGGTGTTGACAACCTTCGTGTCCAAAAATCATTTTTTCTTTTCGCTGTGATTCGGAGAAGTAGTAAAATGGATGATTTTTTTCTATAACTGGATATTTGTGAGGTAATCCATTTTCGTCATAATAATTTTCATAAAAATCCCCGTTTTTTTCTTGCTGTGTGTTGTCATTTAAAATCAACTTTTTTCGGATCCCGGATTTTGAAATTTCAACCCAGTACATATTTTGTTTTCCATCTTCCTGTTTTGCGATAACATCTCCAACATCTTGCTTAATTTTTATTACGCCATTTTTTGGAATCAAAACTGAGCGACCTAAAATATCCGCTGATGGAGTGATGCCATCCTTTTGCCCAAAAAAAACAAAGACGGGGCCTATGAAATCATTCGGCACGATATAAACAATTGGCGGTGGCATGGTTATCTCCTTATATAGCTTGTTTAATCCAAATAAGAATATAACAGCTAGAAAAATCCAGGTTAAGTAGTGGATTTTTTTTGACTGCGGATGTTTTCTATTTTTATCCATTTCTCTTCATTTATCTGGTATTCTGGATCATCTTCAGCTCGTCCAGCATTGGGGTCCCGGTGGAGGTGATAGTCATTCCATTCGGAACGCGTTGTTTTCTTCTTCGGACCCATTTTCCAAGATGCATCTATTAGTCCTCGGAGTAATTCAAGGGGGGTGTTAAACGCGGAAAGATATAGAGGTAGTTTGCTCGCGTCTTTCTCATCGAGTATCTTTCCCGGGTCCCCACAATTCCACAAAAAACGACCACGGTTTTCGTTGATTAAATTAAGACTGCTGATGGTAATGGGTTTTTTTGTCGAAGCCGAGCATACCTCATCGTCACCAATCATAGGATATTCATCTCGCAGGTCCGGCGGGCCGCCTAATATCTGGGAAAATATCCATAATTTATCCCCAAAATTTCCGTCCTTATCTATTTCAATACGGATCGCATTGCCCCATATTAAACGTTTTTGTTCTCTCCATAAGTGTGTGGCAGGATAGCCTATCCGCACATGAGATCCCAAGAATAGTTTATTTCCTGACGAATCTTTAATGAAACTTTCACAATTTGGGAAGCCATCACCATAGGTGAACGAAACGATATCCATATAAAGTTCAACTCGTTCTAACCTTATGAAAACCTCACTAAATGCGTCCAAGGTCGGTACTGCGGTTGTGTTAAAAACACGCTGCTGTACCGTTGAGGTAAGGAACGCATGATTTTCCCCCGCCATATGAGATACAAGTCGCACAATTTTTTGCCCGCCGTGTGGCGTTTCGACCTGGGCTGCGTTTAATGTTCCTCGTGGTTTATAGGCCTTATTTTCGTATTTTTCGCCGTCGTAGCTCAAAATTTTCCACCCGCTGGGGCCAGAATCCGAGAAATTGGATTCGGTCTCGAGTCCTATATTTCGATCGTTCGTTTTAACCCCGGTATTCTGTAAGTTCATGTCTAAAATGTAGCGTTGCCAAATGCGCGACGTCGGTCCGTTCGGGGTTTTTTTTGAAAACCAGCTTTCTCCGAGGGAAAATCCTCGGTTATCACCATGGAAACGAAATCCGAGTTTTTCGAAGTTTTTGTTTGGATGAAACACTCGCACATTGACTTCGTATTTCGCCAACACTGCAAACGACGCTTTTACGGCAACGCCATTCTTCAGATCCGATGGTGTGGACGGCGCAGCCTTGAGCGGCGCTTTACCTGTCTTTTTTGGGTTATTTCCAGCCATGATGTACCTCGTCGTCGCCAGCGTAAAACAGTTTTAGCACGTCGCTGGCTTGTTCCGTGCCGGCCAGTTCCGTTTTCCCGACGCCGTTTGTTGTTGCCATGATTTCCTCGCCGGTCGATGAGCGCTGCATGCGGTAGGGGATATCGGCAAGCTTTTCGCCGGTCGCTTCGTCTTCAATATGAAAATACTCATCAAACGGGTGAAATCTCGTGTCCGGAAGTTTCCCGGCAGGGGCCGCCTTGCTGGCTCCACCCGCGAACACATGCTGGCCGCCCTTGACGGTGAAGCTGCCCGGGCAGGCGAAGGTGATGTCGCCGCCCTCCAGGGTGACGGACGATTGGCCGGCCTGCAAGACGATCTTTTCCTTGGCCTTGAT
>NZ_KB467824.1:1068621-1852582 GCF_000344615.1 Janthinobacterium sp. CG3
GCCCAGCCGGTGCCGCGCCTGCGCCGATCCGGCGGGCGCGGCGGCGGCGGCGGCGTCGTCCTGGTCGTGGTCGAAACGCCAGCTCAGGCCGTCGGCGGCGAGCAAGCGGGTCAGGAACGCCAGGTCGCTTTCGCGGTATTGCGTGACGATGGCGCGGCTGGCCAGCGTTTGCGTAACGTCGAAGTCGAAGCGCAACTGCGGATAGTCGGCTAGCAATTCGGTGATGATGGCGCGCGCGTCCTTGTCCTGGAAGATGTAGCTGTCGCGGCGCAGGCGGAGCATGGCCAGCGCCGGTTCCAGGCGCAGCCGGTAGCGCGCCACGCCACCGTCGGCGGCCAGCCAGGCGGCGCCGGTACAGATGCCGTGCCAGGCGCGCCGGCCGCCGTCCGGTTGCAGCAACGTCAGCGTCAGTTCCTCGCCGATGAAGACGGCCAGGTCCAGGTCGGTCGAGGTGCTCAGCGCGTCGACGTCGAAGCGGAACAGTTCGTTGACCGCCTCGCGCCCGCAAAATTGTTCGACCGCCAGCGTCTCGGGCAGGCTTGAGTCCTGCGCGCTGGCCAGCGTGAGCAGGCGGGCGTGCTGGCTCAGGCCGGTACCGAACAGGCCCGCGACGGTGGGCAGCGCCAGGCCCGTCACGGCAGGGTGATGCTCAGGTTGGCCGCCCGCGGGGCCAGGGTGACGACGTCGTTGTACGGACTCATCGCGGCGGCGGTGCCGCGCCCGAGCATGCCGCGCAGCCCGGCGTAGCCGAGCGCGCACACCAGCGCGAACACCGAACACAAGACCCACAGCGGCACGTCGTTGCGCAGCTTGTGGACGATTTGGTCGGGCCGCTCGGCGTGCGGCGCGAAGCCGGACTTGCGCCCCTTCATGTGGGCGATCTCGTCGCCCAGGCGCGCGGTCAGGTAGTTGAGTTTTTCCGAGCCCTCGATGATGTAGCGCCCCTGGAAGCCGAGCAACAGGCACATGTGGAACACCTCCAGCGCCTGCAGGTGGGCGCTGCCGCGCGCGCGCAAGCCCTCCAGGCGCAGGAAGAAGTTTTCGCCGGCCAATTGGTCGCCGAACAGCACCAGTTGCAGCGGCCGGCGCGCCCAGTCGTCGCGGATACTGAACGGCGAGCGCAGGATGATTTCATCGACCGCCGCGCAAAAGGCGTACTTGGCGGCGTCGATGTCGTCGGCCGAGGCGCCCTGTTTCTTGGCGCCGCGGCCGAAGTCGTCGAGAAACTGCGTCATCTTGTTGATGAAGTCGGTGTTGTCTTGCGGGCCGTTGCCGTTCTTCAGCATGAACAATGCGTAAAAGCCGTCGTACATCAAGTCCATCAGCGTGTGCGCGGTGCCGGGGCCGGCGGCCAGCGCGGCGCTGTAGGCGCTCTGGGTATGCGGGCCGGCAATCAGGGAGGGGGGGGCGGTAGTGGTCATGGCGGTTCTCAGGAGGTGACGGCGACAAGTTCAAGTTTCAGGTCGCGCATGCCGGACGGCACGTAGATCGAAATCGACTGTGCCTGCAGCATGCGCTCGTACATCTGGCCCTTCTCCTCGACGGCGAAGTAATACGTGTCGGGCCGCACCGGCACCGCCGCCGGCACCTGCGGCGCGTGCTGCAGGCGCACGCCGGGCATGGCCGAGAGGACGAATTTCTCGACGTCGTCGGGGGCGCCGATCTTGAAGCGCAGCGGCACCACTTCCACCAGTTCCAGCGCCGGCAGGTCGGCCGACACCGCCAGGTAGAAGGCGGTCTTGTCGTCGATCTTGCCCGAATCGAGCACGCCGTGGAAGGGCAGGACGGCTGATCGGGATATGCAATGGCGAAGTTATAAATATTTCAGCGAGGCGACACCCTTGTTAGAACTTCGCCTTCGCACATTTCATTCTCAATACCCTTATTTCTGGGTGCACTAGTATCGGTGCAAATCAACACATTAGAGCCTTTCTTATCTTTTTCTCTAAGATATGTGTTGTGAATTTCCATCTTCGAAGGCAAGTTGTCACTTGGAAACATCCCAATCCAGTCGAAACGATAACCATTTTTAATTTTTTTAACAGCAGGTGTTGGTTTCGCTTCGGGAAGTGGAGAATTTATCTGAACCGAGCTGCGCCAAATATTGCGCATTATTGCAATTTCAAAATCATATAAATAATAATCAACTGACATAAAATATCTTCCCGGCTTATAGTTGTATCTCAGGCAGCTTTTCTTAATAATTGCATGCGAAGAAGATGCTTCATTAACTGTAATCGTATATTCAGGACACAAGCCACCTTTTTCGCCTCTTGGCGAGGCAATTTGAAATGTATGCTCTACACCAGATTTGGAAAAAGTAATATTTCCTAAAATAGGATTGAGTTGCATTTTGAAATTGACGGCCCTTATCAATGTAATTTTCAAATTATCGTTTTTTTCCGAATCGGAAGACAAGGCAATCGCAGTCCAGCGAAGTTTGTCTTCATCGCCATATCGAATTTCATCAAGAATAGCGGCGCCTTTTTTTCCGCTTATATCCGAAGGATCTTCTCCTGTGGCAGTGTTGCCACACGGATTACTTGTGCAGTTGTATTCTTTAACAGGAACTTTTGTTGCTTTGAAAGAATCTCCAGTTTTATTTTCTTGCGCGTTTGTACATCCGAAAATAAATGGCAGTGTGATTAATAAGAAAAAATTTTTCATGTATTCGTTTATCTGTTCGTACAATTTTTAATGAAAAGCAAGGGATCTACACGGTTATTCAAACCTGTTATTTTTTTAAGAGCATCTTGTCTGACTTCAAAATGAAGATGTGCACCATTATTAATCGTAGTCATGCCTTCCGCACTGCCGGTGGAGCCAGTTTTTCCGATTACATCTCCTACGTTAACCGGAAAAGATTTTTGCGATGGTATTTCGCTAAGATGCGAGTAAAAAAAGCCTATGGTATTTCTTCCTGGGTTAACTTTTTTGAATATGGCAGCTTGCTCCTGCGGTAAGTCATTGACATTAACAACGAGTACTAATGTATTTCCATAATCGTATTTATAATAGGGAGACTTTGCGCTGTATACTACCCCATTGGCAACCGCGTAAATGTCCGTGCCTGGAACCGCCACTAGGTCAATGCCTTGGTGGGCACGTTTTCCGCCGTTGCGGGTCCAACCGAAGCATGCTCCTTTTTTATTTGCGAGAGTTGCTGTGCGTAGTGTGCAAGTAGCTAAAGGGTCATGCCACGAAGAGTCAGTGTTTCCGACCGCTGGAGGAGCCGCCACTTTCCCTCCCTGTGTCGGCGATGCTTCTTTAATATTAGTTCTCGCAGGTGCAATATTTTCTTTTTTGGTTTGCGGGGAGAGTGCTGGCTTCGGTTTCGGGGCGATAATTTGCGGCTGCGAGCTGAGAGCCGCAATGATTGCAGCAGCTGTCCGCGGTGGATTGGTGAATTGCTCTGCATCCTTTACGACAAAGCTATTGACATTAATTTTGGAATCAGTGTAAGAAAAAAGCCAACCTTTGTACGCGGCGACAGCATCACCATCGTATTGCGCGATCAATTGATCAACCTTTTTAATATTCTTTTTACCTAGCTGCTGAACTAATCTTTCTGTAGCCTCATCCCGCGTCAGTGGCTTGCCGATGCCGATAACGCGTTTTGCACCCTTTAATCCCTCATGGTGGAGCATATAAGCTACTTTTGCTTTGTCTTCCGGGGGAAGGTTTTCGATCTGATATTTTGTGTCCTTTGCAAAGTTCGTCAAGTTCTGCAGTGCATACGCGGCTGCGCCATCAATGGCGTATTTTGCAACAAGGCGATTCTTGAACTGTTCCGCCCTCTTCATTTTTCTGCAGTCAATATTGAGTAGCGACGAGGGATCGTTGAGCACGTCGGTCCACGCTGGAACAAAGAACTGCGCCAATCCTTGTGCTAAATCGGAATTGTATTCATTCGAATTTTCCTGCCATGTATTGTCTTTTTTTGCTGCTTCAGCATCGATAAGTGCTGCCAAAGACTGTGGCGTCAAGCCATATTTTTTCGCTGCAGCGATCACGTAGATCCGGTATCGCTCATTTCCGGGAGAGAGACGGAGGTTGGCCTCAGTGTAAATCGTCGCGATCGCATGTATGGGCCTGCCACTTTCGACGCGGGTTTGTTCGAAAGTTGTTTTTCCTTTTTCCAACTGAGCGTTTTGGACAATAGCGGTTTTGAGGTCGGAGGTGCTAGTCGCCGCATCGCCGCGTTGAGTTTGTAAAGTTCCATCGCTTTTAATTTTTCTGGAGTCTATTCCAACTTTCCATGTGCCAATTGGAAGGATCTCACGATCCAGCACCGGCATCATATTTTTATCGAGGTCTTCGATCCAAACTTTCAGCCCGCAAGCGTGGTCTTGAATGCAAAGATCCAGAGAGTGGTCGTCCTCAAAAGTGTATATTTCTTCTCGCCCGTCATATGCGACCTTAACTTTTTTAGGGGTAATGCGTGAGAAATCCATGCCTCGAAAATCGAGTAGCAATCTGCTGTCGGGTAGAGGTACATCATTATCAGGTATCCATAGTTTTTGCTTGATACGTAACTGATGTATTTTCTTTCCTTTAAGTCCATTCGCTTCTGCTAACTGCACTACGGTCACGCCGAAGCGTTTGCCAATTCTCCAAAGAGTATCGTTTTCGTCAACAATGTATTGTTTCATATTCGATCTTTACAAATGTTCTATGCTGCGGTCTTCGTCCAAGTCGCCGGCCTCGAAGGGATCTTCCTCGTCCTCGTCCTCAACATCACCTACCTCTTCAAAATGAGCGGTCCAGCCTTGGTAGCCGACCAGTGCACGATATTCTTGATTGCACGCGGCGGTCAGGACAGACGTCGAGCCGCCTCCACCAATTGTTCGTTGGGCAATTGCCTTACCTTGTTTGGGATCGTAGAAGGTCACAACAGCATCTGTCAGTGCCTCGCCTTCGGCACTGAAGCACATTATGGTGACTTCATGCGGCCCTATTTTATCCGCTTGCTTCGAAGGGAATTTGTTCAAACGGGTCGGTAGCCCAGGCAAAACCGCCGCCTTATTCGCCCCGCCTTCAAACACATGCTGGCCGCCCTTGACAGTGAAGCTGCCCGGGCAGGCGAAGGTGATGTCGCCGCCCTCCAGGGTGACGGACGATTGGCCGGCCTGCAAGACGATCTTTTCCTTGGCCTTGATCTCGATGACGTCGTTGACGGAGATGACGGTGATTTCCTTGTCGGCCAGTATCTCCAGCCGGTCGGTGTGGGCCTGCAACGACACCGGACCGTTGCCGGCGATGGCTTGGATGCCGCCCGAGTGCGTAAACCAGCCGGCCGCGTTGGCCGCCACCGACGCCACCGTGTGCGCCGCCGCCATGTGCAGGTCGGCTTGCGTGCTCCATTGCAGGTGCTCGCCGGCGAACAGCAGCGTCGAGCCGGGCGTTGCCCAGTTGACCGTGGACGGCGCTTCCATCAGCACAAGCGGCTGGGCGAACGCCTCCACCGGTTGCGCGGCGTCGAGCGCGCGCTCGCCGGACGCGGCTTTGAGCGCGCTGTGGCCGCCCACGCTGGCCACTTGCTTGCCTTTTTGCTTGGGGTCGATCTGCGTGATGAAGTCGGTTTGCGCCTGGTTGGCNTCCTTGCTGAGCAGGGCNGTTTGCGCGGCGGCGGCCTCGGCCAGGTTTTTNGACAATTCGCCGGCGCCGCGCAGCTGGGCGGCGGCTTCGGCGACGTCGAGCTGGGTCGAGCTGACGCCGCTGCCCTGTTTTACGCGCGCGCTGGTCGACACCAGTACGCCGGCGCCGCCGCGCAGCACGCCCCAGGCGTCGGTGCGCAGCTCGAAGCCGCTGCCGCGGTAGGCGCCGCGCTGGGCCGAACCGGGNGCCTGTTGCACCAGATGGCCCAGGTTNANCTGCGCCGCCGTGGCGCTGGAGGCCAGCCGCGTGCGCAACTGGCCCGACGTGTCGTCGATTTGCCACTGGTTGTAGCCGGCGCCGTCGAAGTTGTTGCTGTGGATGCCGGAGATGACGCCGGCGTGGTTGACGCCGGAGTCGACGCCGGCCGAATACGGCGGCGCGTCGGCGCCGGTGTAGAGCTGGGCCACCACCAGCGGGCGGTCGATGTCGCCTTCGATGAAGTCGACCAGCACTTCGGTGCCGATGCGCGGCGTGAATTGCGTGCCCCAGTTGGGGCCGGCCAGCGCCTCGGCCACCCGCACCCAGGTGCCGGACGCCTGGTCGCCGGGGGCGTTGCCGCGCGGGTCGGCCGGGTGCGCGGCGCCGCCGGCGTTGGCGCCATCGCCACGCTGCCAGGCGAACTGGATGCGGATCTGGTGGTCGCGCACGGTGGTGGCGACGCTGTCGGCCAGGCCGACCACCAGCGCGCTCTGGGCGCCGGCGGCCGTGCTGGCGCGGCGCGCGGCGGTGGCGCGCGGCACCACGGCGACGCTGCTGCGCACGCAGCCGAAGCGGTTGCGGTAGGTGCCCGCCTCGATGCCGTCTGGGTCAGTGCCGGCCGCGCCGGCCAGGCTGGCCGGGGCGGGGATCATGTCGAAGTTGTTGCGCGCCGCGTGCTCGACCCACAGGACGGTGAAGCGGTCGGCGCCGTCGGCGTAGCCGGCGTGCTGGGTCAGGCGGAAGGCGTGGCCGGCGGCCAGGCGGCGCACCGCGCCGGCGCCCTCGAAACCCTTGTTGTCGAGTTCCAGCGCCTGCAGCATCAGCCGGCTGTGGGCGTCGGCCGCGGCGGCGTCGGCGTGGCGCCGCTCGGCGCTGCCGTCGTACACGGCCAGCGTCGGCAGTTCGCCNAGCGCAAGGCTGGAGCGCTGCTCGGCNGCCGGCGCGACCAGTTGCGCCGGGTCCCAGGCGCTGATGCCGACCGCGTTCGATCGCGCCCGGCGTTGCGCGGCGAATGCGTCGATGGCGTCGTCGCTGTCGCTGGCGCGCACGCCGTGGAAGCGCAGCTCGGCGCCGCCGGGCGTCGGCGGCGCGACGGCGGCGGCGTCGAAGATGACCAGCCGGTGCCGCGCCTGCGCCGATCCGGCGGGCGCGGCGGCGGCGGCGGCGTCGTCCTGGTCGTGGTCGAAACGCCAGCTCAGGCCGTCGGCGGCGAGCAAGCGGGTCAGGAACGCCAGGTCGCTTTCGCGGTATTGCGTGACGATGGCGCGGCTGGCCAGCGTTTGCGTAACGTCGAAGTCGAAGCGCAACTGCGGATAGTCGGCTAGCAATTCGGTGATGATGGCGCGCGCGTCCTTGTCCTGGAAGATGTAGCTGTCGCGGCGCAGGCGGAGCATGGCCAGCGCCGGTTCCAGGCGCAGCCGGTAGCGCGCCACGCCACCGTCGGCGGCCAGCCAGGCGGCGCCGGTACAGATGCCGTGCCAGGCGCGCCGGCCGCCGTCCGGTTGCAGCAACGTCAGCGTCAGTTCCTCGCCGATGAAGACGGCCAGGTCCAGGTCGGTCGAGGTGCTCAGCGCGTCGACGTCGAAGCGGAACAGTTCGTTGACCGCCTCGCGCCCGCAAAATTGTTCGACCGCCAGCGTCTCGGGCAGGCTTGAGTCCTGCGCGCTGGCCAGCGTGAGCAGGCGGGCGTGCTGGCTCAGGCCGGTACCGAACAGGCCCGCGACGGTGGGCAGCGCCAGGCCCGTCACGGCAGGGTGATGCTCAGGTTGGCCGCCCGCGGGGCCAGGGTGACGACGTCGTTGTACGGACTCATCGCGGCGGCGGTGCCGCGCCCGAGCATGCCGCGCAGCCCGGCGTAGCCGAGCGCGCACACCAGCGCGAACACCGAACACAAGACCCACAGCGGCACGTCGTTGCGCAGCTTGTGGACGATTTGGTCGGGCCGCTCGGCGTGCGGCGCGAAGCCGGCCTTGCGCCCCTTCATGTGGGCGATCTCGTCGCCCAGGCGCGCGGTCAGGTAGTTGAGTTTTTCCGAACCCTCGATGATGTAGCGCCCCTGGAAGCCGAGCAACAGACACATGTGGAACACCTCCAGCGCCTGCAGGTGGGCGCTGCCGCGCGCGCGCAAGCCCTCCAGGCGCAGGAAAAAGTTTTCGCCGGCCAATTGGTCGCCGAACAGCACCAGTTGCAGCGGCCGGCGCGCCCAGTCGTCGCGGATACTGAACGGCGAGCGCAGGATGATTTCATCGACCGCCGCGCAAAAGGCGTACTTGGCGGCGTCGATGTCGTCGGCCGAGGCGCCCTGTTTCTTGGCGCCGCGGCCGAAGTCGTCGAGAAACTGCGTCATCTTGTTGATGAAGTCGGTGTTGTCTTGCGGGCCGTTGCCGTTCTTCAGCATGAACAATGCGTAAAAGCCGTCGTACATCAAGTCCATCAGCGTGTGCGCGGTGCCGGGGCCGGCGGCCAGCGCGGCGCTGTAGGCGCTCTGGGTGTGCGGGCCGGCGATCAGGGAGGGGGGGGCGGTAGTGGTCATGGCGGTTCTCAGGAGGTGACGGCGACAAGTTCAAGTTTCATGTCGCGCATGCCGGACGGCACGTAGATCGAAATCGACTGTGCCTGCAGCATGCGCTCATACATCTGGCCCTTCGCCTCGACGGCGAAGTAATACGTGTCGGGCCGCACCGGCACCGCCGCCGGCACCTGCGGCGCGTGCTGCAGGCGCACGCCGGGCATGGCCGAGAGGACGAATTTCTCGACGTCGTCGGGGGCGCCGATCTTGAAGCGCAGCGGCACCACTTCCACCAGTTCCAGCGCCGGCAGGTCGGCCGACACCGCCAGGTAGAAGGCGGTCTTGTCGTCGATCTTGCCCGAATCGAGCACGCCGTGGTGGTACGAGGGCTTGATCTCGGTCAGTGCGATGGCGAAGTATTTCGACGAGATGACGGTGTCGAGCAGGTCGCGGATGATGCCATGCACGGTCGCGAACGACGGCCCCGGGTCGCCGTGCTGGTAGGGCGGCAGGTCGGCCAGCGAATGGTTCTTGGAGAACGTCATCAGCGCCCCGGCCAGGCCCAGCAATTGCTCGTAGAGCCGCTCCGGGTGCAGCGCCGGGTGGTGGAAGTAGTGCGTCAGCGAGGCAAAAGCCGAGCTGGCCGTGTGCAGCAGCCAGAACGAGGACATGTCGCCGGAGCGGAATTCGATGACGTTCTTGCTCGGCTCGCGGTGGTGGCCGTACAGCGCGTTGACCTTGGCCTGCAGCGCGTCGATCAGGCGGCGCAGTTGCAGGAACAGGATGGGGGCGGCGCGGATCGACAGGCTGGGCGGCACGAACGTCGGGTCCGGCTCGAAGCCGCCGGTCGACAGGCGGCGCAGGCGCAGCAGCGGGAAGTTGACGTAGGAGTCGCGCGGCTCGGACTCGGCCACCAGGCGCAACGTCTTTTTCAGGAACGTCAGCTCGGCCGGCGCGGCCTGGGTGTACAGGTCGGGCGTGTCGAGGTTGGCCTGGCCGAAGCGGGCGGCGTTGCTGGGCTGGCCTTCGGGCGCGAAATTGCCACCGAAATGCTTGAACGAGGGCAGGGCGGCGTAAAACGTCATCGACTGCTGCGACTGCGGCAGCTTGCCCAGGTCGATCACCTCGGGCAGCTCGTCGCCGCCGGGCGCGTTGTATAGCTCGCCGTCCTGGAAGATCAGCGACAGTTCCAGCAGGCGCAGGGTGTTGTTGCTGAGCGCGTCGCGGTCGATCAGTAAGTGCCCCACGCCCCACAGGTAGGGGTGCAGCGCCTTGACGCTCTCGTGCAGCCGCTGCTCGTGGTACTGGTCTTGCTGCTGGAAATGCTGGGGGCGCAGGAACAAGCCCTCGCCCCATAAAACTTTGTTTGACATGCTCATGAAATACCTTTTGGCCGGACGACGGTGTCGCGCAACGAAAAATCGACGGGGCGGAACCAGACTGGCGCCGGCGCCGCGGCGGGGGCTGCGTGGTCGTGCTTCGTTGCAACTGCTATAACAATAACATTTTCTTTCAAATAATGGCGTTCTGCTGCACCGTATCGTGCCGCCCCGACAAATATTTAGCTGTCGGGCAACAATTATCATCATTTCAATTGTGCGCGGCAGAAATTGAAACATATGCTAATCTTTCGAAATACGAAATTAGCAACTGTATTGTCGTAACAACTGATCACTTTTTGAGGATACACCATGAGCAAACCGATTAATTTCCGCATTCTGCTGGGCGGCCTGGCCTGCACCTTGGCGCTGAGCGCCTGCACCGGACCTGCCGTGAAGGCGCCGCTGAAGCTGGAAGACATGATGGCGCAGGCCGGCGCCGCGTCGAGCGCGGGCCACAAGGAAGCGGCGATCGGTTTGTGGCAGCAGGCGGCGACGGCCTTCCCGGCCGACAAGGAGCCGTGGTTGCGCGTGGCGCAGACCAAATATGACGCCGGCCAGTACGGCGAAGCCATCATCAACGCCCAGGAGGTGCTGCTGCGCGACCCGGCCGACAAGGTCGCCAACAGCATCGTCGCCATCAGCGGCCTGCGCCTGTCGACGCGCGCGCTGAGCGACTTGAGCCGTCAGAACAATTTGACCGGCACGCTGCGCACCGAGTCGCAAGACCTGGCCAAGCTGCTGCGCGAAAGCCTGGGCGAAACCGTACTGGTGCCGGGCAAGGTGCAGCCGGTGCGCCGCAACACCGGCAACAGCGGCAACACCGGCAAGGCGGCCAACCGCGGCAGCGCCGAGCAGACCAGCGCCAATCCTTTCGACGGCCTGAAGTAAGCGGCTCGTCAGGCTTGCATGGCGCGGCTAGGCGCAAGCCGCGCGGTAATAAAACGTTTGCACCACCATGGCGTCGGATGGATGCCAGCTGAAAAAACTGTTGAATGGGGATGTCATGTCAAGAAAAGAAAGTGTCCAAAAGCGCCTGCAAAAGGTCCGTCCGCCACGCGTGCAAATGACCTACGACGTTGAAATTGGCGACGCGATCGAGAACAAGGAGCTGCCATTCGTGATGGGCGTGGTCGGCGATTTCGGCGGCAACTCGGAAGTCGAGCAAAAACGCCTGAAGGAACGCAAGTTCGTCGGCCTGGACCGCGACAACTTCGACGAAGTGATGAAGGGCGTCGAGCCGCGCGCCGCCTACCAGGTGGCGAACGAGCTGGGCGAAGACGGCGGCACCTTCGCGGTCGACCTGAAGTTCAAATCGATGGACGATTTCCGCCCGGAGGCGATCGTCGGCCAGGTCGAGCCGCTGCGCAAGCTGTTGGAGGCGCGCACCAAGCTGGCCGACCTGCGCAACAAGCTGGCCGGCAACGATAAGCTCGAGGACATCCTCAACGACGTGTTGAACAGCACCGAAAAGTTGGCCGAGCTGGGCCAATCCACCGCCAAGAAAGACTGATATGTCCGCCCAACTGACCCCCGCGTCCGGCGCCGCCACGCACACCGAGATTAATTTGCTCGACCAGATCGTCGAGCAGAGCAAGGTCGCCAAGTCCAGCGTCGAGCACGCCCGCGCCAAGGACATCATTTCCGAGCTGGTTAACCAGGTCATGGACGGCACCGTGGTGGTGTCGGACAACCTGGCCGCCACCATCGACGCCCGCGTGGCCGAGCTGGACCGGATGATCTCCAGCCAGCTCAGCGCCATCATGCACGCGCCCGAGTTCCAGAAGCTGGAAAGCAGCTGGACCGGCCTGCATTACCTGGTGAAGAACACGCCGACCGGCCAGAACCTGAAGATCAAGATGCTCAACGCCACCAAGAAGGAGCTCGTCAAGGACTTCCAGAGCGCGCTGGAGTTCGACCAGTCGACCATGTTCAAGCAAGTCTACGAGGAGGAGTTCGGCACCTTCGGCGGCGCCCCGTTCGGCGCGCTGCTGGGCGACTTCGAGATCACCCGCCAGCCCGAAGACATGTATTTCATCGAGCAAATGTCGCACGTCGCGGCCGCCTCGCACGCGCCGTTCATTNCGTCGGCGNCGCCGGAGNTGTTCGGCCTGGAGACGTATAGCGACCTGGGCAAGCCGCGCGACTTGGCGAAGGTGTTCGACACCGTCGANTACNNCAAGTGGAAAGCCTTNCGCNAGTCCGAGGATTCNCGCTANGTCGGCNTGACGCTGCCGCGCTTCCTCGGCCGCCTGCCGTTCAACCCGAAGGACGGCGCCACCACCGAGGGCTTCAACTTCGTCGAGGACGTCGACGGCAGCGACCACCACAAATACCTGTGGTGCAACGCCGCCTACGCCTTCGGCACCAAGCTGACGGCCGCCTTCGACGACTTCGGCTGGTGCGCGGCGATCCGCGGCGTCGAAGGCGGCGGCCTGGTCGAAGACCTGCCGACCCACACCTTCAAGACCGACGAGGGCGAAGTGGCGCTGAAGTGCCCGACCGAAATCGCCATCACCGACCGCCGCGAGAAGGAATTGAGCGACCTCGGCTTCATCTCGCTGGTGCATTGCAAAAACACCGACTACGCGGCCTTTTTCGGCGCCCAGTCGACCCAGAAGGCGAAGAAGTACAACTCGGACTCGGCCAACGCCAACGCCGTGCTGTCGGCCCAGCTGCAATACATCTTCGCCGTCTCGCGCATCGCCCACTACATGAAGGCGATGATGCGCGACAAGATCGGCAGCTTCGCCGCCGCCTCGAACGTCGAAGACTTCCTGAACCGCTGGCTGACGCAGTACGTGCTGCTCGACGACAACGCCAGTCAGGAGCAGAAGGCCCAGTTCCCGTTGCGCGAAGCCTCGGTGCAAGTGTCGGAAGTGCCGGGCCGCCCCGGCGTGTACCGCGCCGTGTCCTTCCTGCGCCCGCATTTCCAGCTCGACGAGCTGTCCGTTTCACTCCGTTTGGTCGCGGAGCTGCCGCAGTCGACCAAAGCGTAACCTTTTTTTTAACACCAACCGAAGGAACTATTATGGCAATTGACGTCTACCTGCAAATCGATGGCATCAAAGGCGAATCCACCGATGCCACCCACAAAGATTGGATCGAGTGCAAATCGGTGCAGTGGGAAGTGCTGCAACCTAAGTCGGCCACCGCGTCGACCGGCGGCGGGCATACCGCCGAGCGCACCGAACACAAGGACATCGTGATCGCCAAGCTGGCCGATCTGGCAACTCCGCTGCTGCTGCAGAATTGCTCGTCCGGTAAAACCCTGCCAAAGGCGAAGATCGAGTTCCTGCGCGCCGACGGCCAGGGCGAACGCATCAAGTATTTCGAAATCGAACTGGAAAACGTTCTGATCAGCAGCGTCGCGCCCGCCGTGCACGCCGGCGACATCCTCAGCGAAAACCTGTCGTTGAAATACTCGCAGGTCAAGTGGAAATACACGCAGCAGAAAGTGGGCGGCGGCTCCGGTGGTAACACCTCCGGCGGTTGGAACCTGTCGACCAATAAAACGGTCTAAGCAGTCCTTGGCAGCAAGCCGGTTGTCCGCAACTGGTTGTAACATCGGTACCAGGCACACCGCCTAGCCGCATGGCCGGCAGGAGGAAACCGCGGCGTTTCGTGCGTTGCGGTATTTTTTTCGCCGCCAAGCGGCCTGAGCGGTCCGCCGTTTTTTCGAGGATTGCCAATGAACGGTTTTACGCCGGGATTGTTCGACCGCCTGATGGACGGCCCGCTCCACGGCGCGGCCGCCGGCACGGTCACGCGCCTGACCATCGAAGACATGAAGGACACCGTCGCGCGCGACCTGGAGGCGCTGCTGAACACCCGCACCGTGATCCCGGAAACGCTGCTGCTGAGCTTTCCCGAATGCGCCAAATCCATCGTCACCTACGGCTTGAACGACTTCGCCGGCCTGAGCCTGTCGAGCGCGGACGACCGCGCCCACATCTGCCAGTGCCTGGAACAGGCGATCGCCCGCCACGAGCCGCGCCTGCGCGAGGTGCAGGCCTCGGTCGAGGTGCAGCAGGGCTCGATCAACCGCCTCAATTTCGCCATCAAGGCGCTGCTGGTGCTCCATTCGGCGCAGGAACCGGTCAATTTCGACGCCATCCTGCAGCCCTCCAGCCTGCATTACACCATTAGCAAGGCGCGCCGCCCGGCGTCGCCGGGAGCCTGATTTGGACGAACTGTTACCGTACTACGAGCGCGAACTGGGATTTTTGCGGCGCTATTCGCGCGAATTCTCCGAGCGCTACCCGAAAATCGCCGGCAGCCTGCTGATCGGCGGCGAGGTCTGCGAAGACCCGCACATCGAACGCATGATCCAGTCGTTCGCGCTGCTCAACTCGCGCATCTCGAAGCGGCTCGACGACGACTACCCCGAATTCACCGAAGCGCTGTTCGAGGTGCTATACCCGCATTACCTGCGGCCGTTCCCCTCCTGCTCGATCGCGCGCCTGGACTACAGCGCCGCCGCCGCGCAGATGACGGCGGCCAGCGAAATCGCCCGCGGCACCGAGCTCACCACCCGCCCGGTCAAGGGCGTCGCCTGCACCTTCCGCACCGCCTACCCGGTGACGGTGGCGCCGATCGCGCTGAGCGCGGCCAGCTTCGCCGCCATCATGGAGGCGCCCGAGGCGATCGAGCTGCCGCCCAGCGTCACCTCGAGCCTGAGCATCACGATCGACTGCAGCGCCGAACAACTGGCGCTGGGCCAGCTGGGCCTGAAGTCGCTGCGCGTGTTCATCGACGGCGAAGCGTCGTTCTGCGCCGCGCTGCGCGACGCGCTGTTCATGCGCACCGTCAAGGCCTACGTCGAGGCCGACCACAACGGCCGCTGGACGGCGCTGGCCAAGCTGCCGCTGGCGGTGGCCGGCTTCGACGAGGACGAGTCGCTGATCCCGTTCTCGGCGCGTTCGCACCCGGCCTACCGGCTGCTGACCGAGTATTTCTGCTTCCCCGAAAAATTCAACTTCTTCGACATCGACCTGGGCGCCGCCTGCGCCGCGCTGCCGTCCGGCTGCCGCAGCCTGACGCTGCACCTGGCGCTGAGCGGCCTGCGCACCGATTCGAACACCGCGCGCATGCTCGGCACGCTGTCGACCAACAACGTGCTGCTCGGCTGCACCCCGGTGGTCAACCTGTTCCGCCAGCGCGGCGAGCCGATCCGCCTGACCCACACCTCGGCCAGCTACCCGGTGCTGGCCGACGCCCGCCGCGCCTACGCCTACGAGGTGCAGGCGATCGACTCGGTGAAGCTGGTGCGCCAGACGCCGCAGGGCGAATCGGTGGTCGAGTTCCGCCCCTTCTATTCGCTGCGCCACGGCGAGACGCCGGAGAAGGACGGCCACTACTGGGTGATGCGGCGCGACGAGGTGATGGCGCGCCAGAGCCCCGGCTACGAGACCGAGATCTCCATCGTCGACATCGACTTCGACCCGGCGGCCATTGAAACCGACACGCTCAGCCTGGAGCTGAGCTGCACCAACCGCGACCTGCCGGCCTCGCTGACCTACGGCCTGCGCGGCGGCGACCTGTTCTTCGAGGGCGGCTCCAGCGTCAGCACCATCAGCTTCCTGCGCAAGCCGAGCGCCTCGCACCGCTTCCAGCGCGGCCGCGGCGCGCACTGGCGCCTGATCTCGCACCTGGCGCTGAACCACCTGTCGCTGGCCGGCAGCGGCCTGGAAGCGTTCCAGGAAATGCTGACCTTGTACGACCTGCCGCGTTCGGCCACGTCGCAGCGGCAGATCGGCGGCATCGCCGCGATCTCGCACCAGGCCGCCAACGCCTGGCTGCCCGGCAATCCCTTCGCCTGCCTGGTGCGCGGCATCGAGGTGCGCCTGAGCATCGACGAGGAAGCCTTCGTCGGCAGCGGCATCCACGCCTTCGCGCACATCGTCGAGCGATTCCTCGGCCTGTACGTGCACGCCAACAGCTTCACCCGACTGCTGGTCGTGTCGAAGAAAACCGGGGAGGAGCTGTTGCGATGTACACCACGAAGCGGCGATTTGAGCCTAGTGTAATCGAGCGCCTGTTCGCGCAGCCGTACCGCTTCCAGTTCTTCCAGGCGGTGCGCATGCTCGAACTGTGGCTCAAGCGCAACGGCATGGCCCAGGAGGGCGCGGTCGCCAACTTCCTGCGCTTCCAGAACTCGCTGTCGCTGAACTTCCCGGCCAGCCAGTTGGAGGCGCTCGAGCCGGAGCCGCGCGCGCTGCCGCGCGACGCCCGCGCGCTGGCCGACGCGCTGCGGCGCGCGGAGTTGAAGTACATCCGCATCACGCCGGCCTTCATGGGCTTTCTCGGCACGGCCGGCGCGCTGCCGCTGCACTACACCGAGCGCATCGCCGCGCACCAGTTGTATGAGAAAGACGAGGGCCCGCGGGCCTTCCTCGACACCTTCTCGAACCGCGCGCTGGCCCTGTTCTACGAGGCCTGGCGCAAGTACCGGCTGGAGCTGAAGTACCAAATCGAGGGCAAGGACCGCTTCCTGCCGCTGCTGCTGTCGCTGGCCGGCATCGGCAACGACTCGCTGCAAAAGCGCCTGACCGAGGGCGGCGTGCTGGACGAATCGGTTGGCTATTTCGCCGCGGCGATGCGCCACCGGCCGGCGTCGGCGGTGTCGATCGGCCAGGTGCTGGGCGAATACTTCGGCGTGCCGGTCGGCGTGACGCAGTTCGTTGGCTGCTGGTACGACGTGCCGGGCGAACAGCAAAGCATGCTGGGCGGCGTCAACGCCACGCTCGGCTCGACCGCGCTGGTCGGCGCCCGCGTCTGGCAACGCGACCTGCGCCTGCGCCTGACGGTGGGGCCGCTGGCGCGCGCCGACTTCGACGCCTTCCTGCCGGGCGGCAAGGCGGCGCGCGCGCTGCGGCAGATGCTGACCATGTTTACCGGCCTGTGCCTGGAATACGAGGTGCAACTGGTGCTGCGCGCCGCCGACGTGCAGGGCATCCACCTGGGCGCCGGCGGCGCCGGCCGGCTTGGCTGGGACAGTTTTCTCATCACCGGCGCGCATGCGCGGGACCGCGCCGAGGTCCGTTACGACATCCATGCGCTGTAGCCTGCCTTCACACTTGAACCGACAACTAACAATAAGAGGAAGCCGTACATGAGCATCAACCTGAAAACGCTGATCAGCAAGCTAAACGACACGAGCCGCGTGGCGGCCACCCGCGCCGCCAGCATTTGCGTCGGCCTCGGCCAGTACGAAGTCGACTTGGAGCACCTGTTCCTGGCGCTGCTCGAGCAGCCCAAGAGCGACTTCGCGGTCATGGCGCGCAACAGCGACATCAGCGTCAGCATGCTGGAAGCGGACCTGCAAGCCGAAGTGGCGCGCCTGCAGACCGGCAACGCGCGCACGCCGGTGTTTTCGGCGCGCCTGCCGAAGCTGTTCGAACACGCCTGGCTGATCGCCTCGCTCGACATCCAGGCCGGGCGCCAGGCGCAGATCCGCAGCGCGCACCTGCTGCAGGCGCTGCTGACCGAACCGGAACTGGCGCAACTGGCCTACCGCGGCTCGAAGCTGTTCAACCGCTTCAAGCTCGACGACATCAAGCACAATCTCGACAAGCTGACGGCCGGTTCGCAAGAGGCGACCCAGGCGCGGGCGGCCAACGAGGCCGCGCAGCAGCAGGACGAAGGCGAGGGCGGCGACCCGGTGGGCGACATGGCCGGCCGCGCCGCCGCCTCGAAGACCCCGGCGCTGGACCAGTTCACCACCAACCTGACCGGACGCGCGCGCGACGGCAAGGTCGACCCGGTGATCGGGCGCGACATGGAAATCCGCCAGGCCATCGACATCCTGATGCGCCGGCGCCAGAACAACCCGATCCTGACCGGCGAGGCCGGCGTCGGCAAGACCGCCGTGGTCGAGGGCCTGGCGCTGCGCATCGCGCTGGGCGACGTGCCCGACACGCTCAAGGGCGTGGAAATCCACACGCTCGACATGGGCCTGCTGCAAGCCGGCGCCAGCGTCAAGGGCGAGTTTGAAAACCGCCTGAAAAACGTCATCGACGAGGTCAAGAAAAGCCCGCACGCGATTATCCTGTTCATCGACGAGGCCCACACGATGATCGGCGCCGGCGGCCAGGCCGGCCAGAACGACGCCGCCAACCTGCTGAAACCGGCGCTGGCGCGCGGCGAGCTGCGCACCATCGCCGCCACCACTTGGAGCGAATACAAGAAGTACTTTGAAAAAGACGCCGCGCTGGCGCGCCGCTTCCAGGTCGTCAAGGTCGAGGAACCGAGCGAGGAACTGGCCTGCGCGATGTTGCGCGGCATGGCCCCGCTGATGGAAAAGCATTTCAACGTGCGCGTCTACGACGAGGCCATCACCGAGGCGGTGCGCCTGTCGCACCGCTACATCATGGGCCGCCAGCTTCCCGACAAGGCCATCAGCGTGCTCGACACCGCCTGCGCCAAGGTTGCGCTGGGGCAAAACGCCACGCCGGCGCTAATTGAAAACCTGGCGCGCAAACTCGAACGCATCGACGCCGAGGCGGCCTCGCTGGAACGCGAGCAAAGCAGCGGCGCCAGCCCGGGCCACACGGCGCGGCTGAAGG
This sequence comes from Janthinobacterium sp. CG3, assembly GCF_000344615.1. GTDB lineage: Bacteria > Pseudomonadota > Gammaproteobacteria > Burkholderiales > Burkholderiaceae_D > Janthinobacterium. The sequence goes on from NZ_KB467824.1 coordinate 1,086,933, forward strand.
AACTGCGCGCCGCGCGCACGACGGCCAGCGACGAGCACGCGACGCTGGTGGCGCGCTGGGAAACCGAAAAAAACCTGACCGGGCAAATCAAGGCGGCCCGCCTGGCGTTGGAAAGCGGCGCTGCGAGCGGCGCCAGCCAGACCGGCGACCTGCAAGCCCTGCTGGCCGAACTGAAGACATTGCAGGGCGAGCAGCCGATGGTGCCGGTGCAGGTCGACGGCCACGTGGTGGCGGAAATCGTCGCCGGCTGGACCGGCATTCCGCTCGGCAAAATGGTCAAGGACGACATCAAGAACGTGCTGGGCCTGAAGGCCCTGCTGGAAGAGCGCGTGTTGGGCCAGTCGCACGCGATCGAGGCGGTGGCGCAGCGCGTGCGCACCTCGCGCGCCAACCTGGACGACCCGAACAAGCCGAAGGGCGTGTTCATGTTCGTCGGCCCGTCCGGTATCGGCAAGACCGAAACGGCGCTGGCGCTGGCCGATGTGCTGTACGGCGGCGAGCGCAAGCTCATCACCATCAACATGAGCGAATACCAGGAGGCGCACAGCGTCTCCGGCCTGAAGGGCTCGCCGCCGGGCTACGTCGGCTACGGCGAGGGCGGCGTGCTGACCGAGGCGGTGCGGCGCAACCCGTACAGCGTGGTGCTGCTCGACGAAGTCGAAAAAGCCCATCCGGACGTGCTCGAGCTGTTCTTCCAGGTGTTCGACAAGGGCGTGCTGGACGACGCCGAAGGGCGCGAGATCGACTTCAAGAACACCATCATCATCCTGACCTCGAACGTCGGTTCGAGCACCATGATGCAAGCCTGCCTGAACGTCGAGGCGAAGGACTTGCCGACGCCGGCCGAGCTGGAAGAGAAGATCCGCCCGCAACTGGTGAAGGCGTTCAAGCCGGCCTTCCTGGGCCGCCTGAAGGTGATCCCGTACTATCCGATCGCCGACGACGTGCTGGTGCAGATCATCGCGCTCAAGCTGGGCAAGATCGCCCAGCGCATCGCCACCAACCACAAGGCCGACTTCGCCTACGACGAGGCGCTGGTGGAGGCGGTGCTGGCGCGCTGCACCGAAGTCGACTCGGGCGCCCGCAACGTCGACAACATCCTCAACGGCACCTTGCTGCCGGAGATCGCCGAGTCGGTGTTGACCAAGATGGCCGAGGGCAGCAGCATCAGCAAGATCAAGGTCAGCGCCAACAAGCAGGGGCAGTTCAAGTACACCATCAAGTAAGGGATACGGCGCCGTTTCGCCCGCCGCTTCGTGCCGCGGGCGGCGCGGCGCGTTTCGCCCTGAACATGCCTGGGGATATATGAAGCAAATTTTGCTGCTGGCGTGCGCGCTGGCCTAGTCCAACCTCGCGTATGCTTTCAAGGGCGAGTTGTCTTTTTCGACGTCGCAGGGAAAAGTTGAGCATTCGCTGAAATCGAGCAACTGGCGCGTCGATAAGAAGACGGTTCCATCGTTTGACTATAACCACGGTCAAACCGGACCCGGTTGCGCCTTTCGCGCGTCCGGGGATATGGTCGCCGGTTTTGCATTTGATTGCATGAACGCGCATGATATTTAAACTGTCGACTGCCAGTGAAGGTGGCCGATCGCGCCAGGACAGGCATGCTTACCGGGGAATCTCGGCGTTGTCGGGCAGGACGATGATGCCCTCCGGGTCCTCGCTGGTTTGACCATCCATGATGACGAGCTTGTCGCGCGACCAAAATAGTTGTGCCATCGGCATGCCGGCGACGCTGGACTCGCCAACGAATCCGCCATCGGCCGTGTAGGCTCGCACATAGCCCCGCGTGGCGTGGCGCGCGTCGGCATCCTGGCCCGACGCCGATAGCCGCAGCAGGGATTCCTCAACGTTCATTACCTTGTACTGTTGATAGTAAAAGGCCTTATTCGGGCTGTATTTTTTCTCTCCGTAGGGCGAGCCGCGGTGCCAGACAGAGTAGGCCATATAGGATGTCGCTGCGCTGACGGCTGTCAGCAGCAGCCAGAATTTCTTTCTCTTTACCACGGTATAGCGAACTCCATGCTTTGCAGTATTTTAATTTTTCAACCATGCCGGCGCGGAGCCCGCATGTCTGGCTTCACGCAGCGGCAGCGAGGGCGGCGGCCTGTGTCGCTTATTCGGAGCCGGCCGGCTGGACGCCAAGCAGTTCTTCGATGTGGGCCAGCGAGCCAGCGTCCTTGACGACCGAACGCAACCAGGTGTGCAGATCCTGCTCGCCGGCGTCGGCCGCCTTGTCGGCGAAATACGATACCGGGCTGTGCGGCTCGGTGCGGCGGAAGAATTGCGCCACCAGCCGCAGTTGCTGCAATGCCTGGGCGCGTGTGTTCAGCGCGCCCGGCGCACCCGCCGGCGCAGCCGGCTGGGCCGTTTGGCCCGGCTGGTCCGGCGCGTGTGCCGTGCCCGCGGGGTGGGCGGGCGCGGTGCCGGCGCCTTCAACGCCGGCGCCGGCCGAAGCCGCCGGCAGCGTGCGCAGCATGTCTTGCAGCGCGTCGCGCGCGGCCGAAAAGCCCGGGCTGTCGTTGCCCAGGCGGGCGTCGGCCACCTGTTCCAGCGCCTTCAAGGCGTCAATGCAGTCGCGCGCGTCGCTCGCCAACGCGGCGTTGAACTGGGGCGAGCTATTGCGCCGCGCCGTTTCCAGGTCGGCCAGCTTTAGGCTGCCCGCCGGGCGCGCGCTCTCGCTCAGGTTGGCCACCTTGCGCGCCACTTCGAAGTCGATGCTGGAATAGCCGCTGTCGCGTCCCTCGGTCAGCGGCATCGCCCGCACCAGCGCCGGAACGCGGCTGAGGATCCAGCTCAGGTTGCCGATGCGCTGGTCGTGGTCGTCGCCGTCGGACTCCGGGTACAGGCCCAGGTCCCAGAACCGCTCGCACAGCCCGGCCAGCAGGCGCAGGCCCTCGCCCAAGCCGCGCAAGTGCCATTGCGTGGCGCCGGCCTCGGTCAGCCAAACCGCCAGGCGCAGGTCTTTGCTGGTGTTTTCCAGCAGCGCGGCGCAGCGGCGGGCGACGAAGTCCCAGTCCGCTTCCTTCAGTTCGGTGACCCATTCGCCCTGGTCGAGCGAAGGGTCGTCGAAGCGCCGCGCCAGGCCGATGGCGTCCAGGTCGGCGGAGAAGGACAGGTCGGCGCCGCTGGGCTGGGCGTCGCTGATCGGGGACAAAAGCTGGTTCGCTGAAAACATGTTTACCTCGTGATTGGTGTCAAACGCCTGGCGCGGGCTTATTGCGCCAGGCGGAATTCGATGCGGCGGTTGCGCGCGCGCCCCTCGGCGCTGTCGTTGCCGGCGATCGGCCGGTCCGGCCCCTGGCCGGAGGCCGTCATCAGGTCGGCTTTGATGCCCTTGTCCGACAGGTAGACCTTGACGGCTTCGGCGCGCGCCTTGCTGAGGTTCTGGTTACTCAGGCGCACGCCCTGGTTGTCGGTGTGGCCGATCAGCTCGACCTTGCGGTCCTTCAGCTTGAGCATGGCGCCGGCCATTTCGTCGAGGATGGCGCGGCCCGACGGCGTCAGGGTGGCCTTGCCGCTCTCGAATTCGACGGTGCGGTTGGCCAGCGTGTTGTCGAGCACGTTTTGCTCGGCGGCGGCCACGCGCAGGCCGTTGTTGACGGTGTAGGTCGGGTTCAGGCTGGTGGCGATGTCGCTGGCGATTTTCTGCCGCAGCGCCTCGTTGGCCACTTCGCCGCGCACGCTGACGACGCTGCCGTCGATGTTCAACTGGCCGCGGCTAATTTGCTTCAGGTTCGGCGTGATCAGCTTTTGCACGTAGGCGTTCCAGTTGGCCGGCAGCGCCACCTGGCCGACCGCGATCTGGTCGACGACCTTGTCGGCGCCGTACAGTTCGCGCAGACGCGCCAGCACGGCGGCCTTGCTGGTTTCGTCCGGCACGGTGCCGCTGACGAGCACCTGGCCCGGTTGCGGCGTGGCCGTCGGTGGCACCGTGGTCTGGGCCGGCGCGATCGACGCGGTCAGGCTCAGGCTGAGGAGGAGGGCGGTGCGGATGTGGCGCATGGTCAGGTTCCGAGAAACGCCGCACGAAACGAGTCGTGGGCGGATTTGAGTGAGAGGTTCGGTTGGGCCAGGTAGCTCGACAGCTTCTTGACGGCGTAGTCGGTGTCGATCTGGTCCTCGACCCAGGTGGCGTCGTCGAAGGTGATGTGGTGTTCCGCGCCGGCCTGGACGTCCATGACGGCGTGCAGCGTGCGCGAGGAGGCGCCGCTGAAGCCGAGCACCAGCGTGGTGCGCCCGGCCAGGCGCGTCACCAGCAGCGCCAGTTCGAAGTCGGCGCGCGCCAGGAACGGCGTGATCAGGTGCATCCAAAAGGCGCCGACCAGGTTGCGGTACAGCGGGTCGGCCGGCAGCGGCAGCACCAGGCTTTTCTCGAGCCGGCTTGAGGTGCTGGCCATGACCGGTTGCAGCAGCAGGCCCAGCGCCAGCAACACCTGGCGCACCGAGCCGCCGAAGCCGCTTTGCGCCAGCAGCGCGTCGAGCCCGCCGACGCTCTGCATGTCGAGGAAGTCGGTGAAGGCGGCGCCGTAGGCGGTCGAGGCCAGGTCCAGCTCGATGGTGCTGGTGGCCGCGACCTGCAGCGGCACGGTCGGGTCGGCCGCCGACAGCACGTCGGCGCTGAGGTTTTCCAGCCGGTTCCACAGGCGCGACAACACCAGCGGGCTGTTGCAGACGAACTGCACCGGCTCCGCCACGTCCATCGTGCTCATCATCAGAAACGGAAAGCGCCGGTTCGACTGGTCGCTGCTGGCGGTGATGTGGCCGGCGATGGCGCGCCCGCGGCGCGGCCCAATGAAGGCGAAATTGAGCACCGGCAGCGCGTCGTAGGCCAGCTTCCAGCGCGCGTCGGCGCTGAGCAAGTCCATGGCGCGCGCCAGCCAGTCGTCGAGCACCTTCAGCAGGGCCGGATTGTCGCTGGCCTTGACGAAGTCGGCGCGGCTGGGGATCTTGCCGAAAAAGCCGATGTGGCTGCTGGTCGGGCGGCTCATGGCGCGGCCCTGGCCGGGCCGGCCGCCGGCGCCGGCGCCATCACCGGCGCGGTGGCCGGTGCCGGCGCCACGGGCGCCACCGGCGCCGGGCCGCCGACGATGGTTTCCGGTAGGCGCAGGCGGCGGAAGCCCTGGCCGCCCGGGGCGGCGGCCGGCGCCGGCGCGGCGGCGGCCGCGGCGACGATTTTCAGGTTGGCCACTACGGTGACGCCGCTGTTTTCCCAGCTCAGTTCAAAGACGCCGCCCTCTTTTTTCTTGCGTTTGGCCGCGTCGATCATTTTCTTCAGGCCGAAGTGGCCCATCTCTTCGAACAACACCACGGTGCGCCCTTGCGCCGTGATGGCGGTGATGCGCGTACCCGGCGCGCCTTGCGGGTTGGGCCAGGCCATGTGCACCCAAGGCTGGGCCTGGCCGCGCCAACGCAGCGCCTGGCCGTCGATTTCGATGGTGAATTCGGTGGCGCCGGGCGCCGACAGCGCCTGCAGGTCGAACTTGGTCTGCGCCTCGCTGGCGCCGGCCGCCGCGGCCACGCCGTTGGCGCTGAGCGGCGCCACCCAGCCCGGGAAGCTGGTCACCACCGGCGCCGCGATGCCGATGCCCATGCCGGCCCAGGTCTTGGCCTTGAGGTCGTCGCCGCGGCGCACCACGAGCGGGCCGATGGTGGTGTTGAAGAACTTGGCGACCGCGCCCTCGGGGCCGAACACTTCGCCGATTTCGGCGTTGCTGGCCTCGACCTTCGACTCGGTGGAGAACGGATATTTGACCACCAGCGACTTCTGGAACGGCTCCAGCACCTGGGCCGCCCAGACCTTGTTGATCTCGTTTTCGGTCGGCTTAACGATGACGGCGAAGGTTTGCATCAGCGGACGCACCAGCAGCGGCCGGATGGCCAGCTTCTGCGGGTCGCTCATGCCGGTCAACATCTGCTCGTCGACGTACTTGAGCGCGTCGGCCAGCTCGGAACCGTTGCCGTCCAGCGTTTGCTGCATGAACTGCTTGGCGCCCGGGCCGGTGTCGCCCTGGTTTTTAATCAGGTTGAAGCGCGCGCGCAGCTTCGCCAGCGCGTCCATGTAACCGCGCATCAGCGTGGCGCCGTTGTCCTTGGTCGCCGTCAGGCGCGCCACGCCGGCGAATTCGCGGCCCACCGGACCCATCGGGATGGCGGCAGTGGCGGCCGTTGGCGCGGCGATCGTCACGTTCAGGTTCGACGGTTTCTGGCGCAGGATGGTCTCCTTGAACCAGCCGACCATGCCGCGCTGGGCGTTTTGCATGCCGGTGTTGAGCAGCGACGGGTTGTCCCACGAGGTTTCCGTGTACACCGTGTTGATCAGCTTGTCGATCGGCGAGGTTTGCGGGTCGCCCAGGCGGTTCATGGCGGCGGCCGCGTTGTCGAAGTCGCCCAGGTCCTTGATGCTGACGCCGGCGATGAACTTCTGCCATTCCTTGGCGTAGTCGTTCTTGTACATGTCGACCAGGACCTTCTGGATCTGTTCGGGGCTGCCTTCCAGCGTCAAGTCGTCCTTCGAGGCCGTTTTCAGCACCCAGTCGGCGCTTTGCAGCTCCTGGCTGGCGGCGTTCTTGAAGGCTTGCTGGACGAATTTCTCCCACGCCTCGCGGGTGAAGGTACCGGCGATGGCGTAGCTGCCGACCACCAGTTCCTTGTCCTGCTCGCCGACGATACGCGCCACCGTCACCGACGGGAACTGCGTCGCCGCGCGCGCCTTGACGTTGGCGTACACGCGATCGCGCGCCGGCATACCCACCACCACGCGGCGCAGGCTGTCGCGCGACTGGTCGACCAGGGCCAGCTTGCTCTCGAGCACGGGCCAGGCCGGGTCGTTCATTTGCGCCAGGTAGAACGAGATCATGCGTTCGGCGCTGCGGATCATCTGTTCGCGCGGCATGGTGCCGCGGTTGCCGTCGAGCCAGACGCGCCAGAAGCGGGTCAGCTGGTCGTTCAGGTGGCTGGCCTCGGCGCGCGGCTTGTCGGACAGCATCAGGTAGGTCTTCAGCGCGTTATAGGCGTCCTCGACGTTGGTCGGCGAGGCGTCCTTGAACTGCTGCGCGCCGAGGTTGACGGCGGCGGCCGGGGCCGCCGGCGTCGCCGCCAGGGCGGCGCCGGGCGCCGGCGCGGCGGCGACGGCGGGCGCGCCGGCCACGGCAAGCGCACCGGCCACGCCAGGCGCGGCTGCGGCGGGCGGCGTGGCCGGGCGGCCGGTGACAGCGCCCGATTGCGGCGGCCGGGCCATCGCCTCCAGCTTGTCGGCGTTGCTGTTGACTTCGCTCAGGAAGGCTTCGAGCGACTGGCCGACCGGCTTCAGCATCACTTGCTTGACGCCGGCGAAATACTCTTCGCGCAGCTTGCGCTCCAGGTACTCGCCCTGGTACAGGCCGAGGCCGAGTTGCAGCGGCCGCTTGCTACGGTATTGTTCAAGCTGCTCGATGCGGTCCTGCATGATTTCCAGCGCCTCGAAGCGCGACTGCAGGTCTAGGCGTTTTTCCTGCAGCTTGACGGCGTGGTCCAGGTCGGCCTGGACGTTGCTGACCAACTGGCGGTTGCCCATGTAGGACCAGCTCCAGCCGCCCAGCGCCAGGCCGACCAGCGCGGTGGCGGCGAAGAAGGTGGCGTAGCGCATGCGCGTCATGCGCGGGCTGGCGTATTGGGCGACCAAATCCTTGTCGGCGAAGATGACGTTGCGGAACAGGTTCAGCAGGAAGTAGCCGTGCTGCTGCTGCACCGCCGCGTGCTCCTGCGGTTGCAGCTTCAGGTCGAAGCGATGCGCCACGCGTTCCGACGAGGCCGACACGGACTCGCCTTCCTGTAGCGCGCTGGTGAAATAGAAGCCGCGGAAGACCGGCTTGAACTGGAACGGGTTTTCCTCGAACAGCGTGGCGATGAAGGCGCGCAGCGGCCCCTTGATCGAGCTAAATTCCAGCGGGAAGGTGAACACGCCGGGGGGCATGCGTTCGCGCCACTGCAGCGCCATGCTGGCCAGGCTGAGGTCTTTGAGGCCGTCGTAGAGTTCGTCGAAACGCTGGTCGAACAGTTCCAGCACATCCTGCTTGGAGTTGCTTTGGCTGTAGGGCAGGGTGGCGCCCCACACCTTGTCGCGCTCGCCGCGTTCGGCGTCCTGGAAGAATTCGCTGAAACCGGTGATCAGGTCGGCCTTGGTAAACACCACGTATACCGGCGCGTGCACCGCCAGCCGCTCGGTCAGTTCCTGCACGCGTTGGCGCAGGTTCTTGGCCAGGTTGATGGCGAACTCGGGGCGGTTGCCGGTCAACTCGGCGATGCTGACGGCGATGACGATGCCGTTGATCGGCGCGCGCTTGCGGTGCTTTTTCAGCAGGTCGAGAAAGCCGAACCACTCGCCGCGGTCTTCGTCGTTGACCGAGTAGCGTCCGGCCGTGTCGAGCAGAATGCCGTCGGTGGTGAAGAACCAGTCGCAATTGCGGGTGCCGCCGACGCCCTGGACGATCTTACTGTCGGCGAAGGGAAATTGCAGGCCGGAGCTGGCGATGGCCGTGCTCTTGCCGGCCGCCGGGTTGCCGATAATCATGTACCAAGGCAGCTCGTAGAGCGCCGCGTCGCCGGACAATTCGCCCAGCTTCGAGGTTTTGATGGTGCCGATCGCGTCCAGCATGCGCTTGCGGATCACTTCGGTTTCCTGGCGCTGGGTCGGGTCGGCCTTGCGCAACGGGTCGACGGCTTGCCGTTCCAGCATGTCGCCGAACTGCGCGCCCAGGCGGGCGCGCCGGCGCCGGCGCAGATACCACAGCGCCAGACCGGCCAGCAAGCAGGCCGCCAGCAGCGCGTAGGCCCACTGCAGCGGCATTTGCAACAGCGTGGCGGTGACCAGCACCAGGACGGCGAAGGTGAACGCGCCGATCACCATTATGCTGGAGCGTTGGGTGAGGAAGTGCCAGAATCGTTGCATCATCATTGGGCGGGCGCGAGCGCAAGGTAAGTGGAAAGGGGGGTGTCGGAGATCATACGGTTGCCGGGGTGCGCGGGCCGACCAGGACGGCGCCGCGCTGGTGGCTGTGCTGGTTGCTGACGCACAGCGCGTACAGCCCGGGTTGTTCGGCGCAGGCTTGGCGCGCCAGCACCAGCGCGGCCAGCGCCGGCACCGCGCCGGCGCTGCCGCAACTGGCGGCGACGCTGATGACCTGGCTGGCCAGGTCGAGCTCGGGCAGCGCGGCGTTGGCCATGCCCATTAGTTCGCCGACGCGGCTGGAGCGTTGGTCGGTGTCGGCGGCCAGCAAGCCGACGCTGGCGCCGGGCGCGGCGCACAGCAGGGCCTGGGCGCTCAGCGCGGCCAGCAATTCGATGTCGGCGCGTCCCTTGGCGTCGGCCGAGGTGGCGCGCAAGCCGTGGGCGGCGCGGTGCAGTACCACGGCGGCGTCGGCGTCGACCAGCAGGGCCTGGCCGGCGTCGGCCAGCAACAGGCCGGCGGCGCCCTCGCCGGGAACCTCGCCGCCCGCGTTGGCGGCCGTCAACAGCCTGCCGCGCGCCGACCAGGCCGCGACGCTGCGTTCGCCGACGTGCGAGGCGCAGGCCAGCACAATAGACAAATAGGGCTGCCCGGTCTGGACGTGCAGGTCGGCCAGCTCGGCCATACTTTGGAAGGCGGAGGCGCCCTCGCGCTCGGCCGGCCCCGACAGCGCCAGGCGCTCGGCCGGCCAACCCTGCGCGGCGACAATATGCAGCAACCAGTGGCCGGCCAGCGTGCGTTGCTCCTGGTCCCACTCGTCGGGCAGTAGCGGCAGCAATTGCAGCACCGGCGGGGCGAGCGCGGCGCGCGCCGACGGCGCCGCTTGCAGATACGCCGCCAGCAGCGGGTGCAGGGTGGCGGCGCGGGCCAGCTCGGCGGCGACGTCGCCGGCCAGTGCCAGCGCGCGCCACTGTTCGGCCTCCAGCCGGGGTTGCCCGGCTTGCTGGCGCAGCCAGTCGGCCATCAATTCCTCCTGCGCCAGTTCATCGATGTCGGCGACGCGTCCGCTCAACAGCGGGAAACCGTTGTCGTCGAGCAGTTCCGGGTCCAGCGCCAGGCGCGCCTGCTTCGTCAGGATGGCCTGGGCCAGTTCCTCGGCCGAGGCGCCGTGCGGCATGCGCAGGGCGCCGGCCAGCATGACCGCGGTGGCGGCCACCGGCGCCGGCGCGGCGGGCGCGTCGGGCGCCGCGCCGGCCGGCGCCGGGGCGGCCGCCATCAGCGCGGCGGCTTTGCCGCCGCCCCACACGGCCAGCAACAGCACCAGCGGCAGCATCACCAGGCCGCCGGCCAGTTCGGCGCCGCCGGGCATGCGGTTGCCGGCGCGCCAATACCAGGCGACGCCGATCCAGCAGAGGACGACGCCGCCCGCCACCAGCAGGGTGCGGCTCAGCCACGGGCGCATCAGCGGCGTCCATTCATCAACGGCGCGCGCATCGTCACACCTGGTCCAGCGTGGTTTGCTGGCTGGCGATGAGGGTCGCGCCGCAACTGGTTTTGTCGCCGTGGCGCGCCACCGCTTGGCCGTCGACGATCATGCTCGGATCGCCGCCGACGATCGGACAGGTGCCGTGGCCGCGAATCGGGCAAGAAACCATGTCGCCGACCCGCGCCACGCCGATGCCGCCGCTGCTGGTGAAGCTCGAGGCTTCCAGCACGGTGCCGCCATGCGAGGTCTTGTCGCCTAATCTGATCAGTGGACCTGCCATTGTTGCTCCCGTTGGTATCGCTTTATCGTTTCATCACGCCGGGCAGACGCAGTTCCGTGTGCCCGAAGTCCATCATTTTCCAATTGCCGCCCCACGTCATGCCGACCGACGCCGCCACCTCGCCGTACAGGCGGTAGCCGCGCATGGCCCAGGGGTCTTTTTCCGAAATGACCAGCTTGCCGTCGCGCAAAAACGCGCAATCGGCGGCCAAGCCGTACTGGTGCCAGCTTTGGAAGGCCGCCGCGTTCGTCACATTCGAACCCATCGCCGCCAACATGTTTTGCCGTTCCGGGCTGCGATAGCCCTCCAGAATCGCCATGTCGTAACCGTGTTGTTCCTTCATGATCTTAAACACTAACAACAGGCGCTGGGCGTAGTCCGGGTTGAGCAAAGTCCAATTACGGCTGGCCGAGGCCAGCAAAGGCCGCAGTTGCGCCACTTCCTGCGTGACGAACACCAGCGGCGGCGGCGCGGTCGGCGGCACCAATTGTTCGCCTTGCAGCAAATCGGCGACCTGGCCATTCATCTCGCGCACCGACACGTCATATCCTCCGAGCATGTTCTTGCCGCTTACCATCAACGCCACCAGCGGCGGCAGGCACACCACCGCCGCGCCGGCCAGGCAAGCGAGGTAATGGCGCCGGAAAAAACCGAGCGCGCCCTGCGCCGACGCCGCCGACGACTGGCGCAGCGCCGCCACGCCCTGGTTGCCGCGTTGCGCCATATGTCCGACGCGGCGGCTCAGACGGGCTTCCATCTTGGCAACCAGGGCCATCGCCATGTCGCGGCCGGCCGGAAACAGCGCCAGCCAGCTGACCAGGCAAGCCAAGAGGAAGTACAGCACGACGGCCAATAAAAACACTCAGACCTCGGGGGAATACGTTAATCGGCGCCTTGCGCCGGCGAAACAAGGCGCCGGCGTTGGAGTTTTGTTCATTGTTGCAGACAAGTATATCTTACTAGTCTGATAATGAGAGTTGCCTTGCATTTCAATTGTGTGCAGGGTTTCACACTCTTGACGTTCTAACATGCGTCACATTTTTATTGGATAGCGTAAAGTATAACAATAATAATTCTGGAGTTTCACATTTTGCAACATGCAGACGACAAGCCGCGCAATGCGGGCAGACCCAGCCTGCTGACAGCAGACCAGCAGGCGGAAGCTGAGCGCAACCGCATATTGAGCAATATGGATGGCGGTGGCGGTGCCACGAAAGCGGCGCCGCGCTCCCGCGCGCGCTTGTGGGGCGGCATCGGCTTGGGCGCGCTGGCCCTGATCGCCGGCGGTGCCTGGCTGGTCGGCGACGACGCCGGCGACGCTCCGTCGGAACCGGCCGTCGTCGCCGCCGCGCCCCCGCCGGCCAAGGCGATGCCGGTGCCGCCGCCGACCGCGCTCGCCGCCGCGATCCACGACGAAGGCCACGCGGCGGACACGGCCGGTCCGGCGCCCAGGCAGCAAAGTTTGAAGGATATGCTGAGCGCGCCCCCGACGCCGGCGCCCAAGGCGTCCGCCGACGTGCTGAGCAAAGCGCTGGAATCGCCGTCGACGCCGGCGCCGACGCCGCGGGCGGCGGCGGGACGCTCCGGCGAGGCGGAAAAGAAATTGGCGCAGGCAAGAATCGAGCGCAAACACGCTGCGGTTCAAGCAAAGATAAAGAATAAAGCCCGGGCGGAAGAGAAGGCGCACGCCAAAGCCTTGGCCAAGACCCAGGCCACGGCGCACGCCAAGGCGGAGGCCAAAACCAAGGCCGAGGCAACGGCGAAGGCGAACGCGCGCAAGAAGAAGGCGGAGCCAGATAGCGACGTGATGCTGCTGCAAGCCCTGGTGGCGCACGCGCAGGCGCATCCCGAACCGGTACGCAAGCCGAGCATCGAGGCGCAACTCAAGCAGTGCGGCCAGAGTGGTAAAGACGCCGCCGAGTCATGCCGTGCCCGAGTCTGCGTCGGTCGCAGCGGCACGGACGCGGCTTGCAAACCGGCGCGCAGCGCCAAGGTGCTGTCGCCGCCTTAACGGCGTAGCCTGCGGCAGGACTGCCGCACCCTCCCCATCATCATCAAGGCCCCGCCAATCGTATGCGCTTAGCACTCACCGACCAAATATTCACCGCGTTGGCCGGCTTCTCCAGCCACACGCGCCTGTACGCGCTGACCTTTCAGAACGACAACGCTGACCACGGCGCGGGCGGCTTGCTGGTGGAAGCCTTCGTCGCCGACGAACAACTGCAAGGCATCGGCGGGCGCGACGTCATCGCGCTGTCGACCAGCGCCGACATCGCGCTGGAGCCGCTGCTGGGCCAGGCCGCCAGCCTGCAGGTCAGCCTGGCCGACGGCAGCCGCGCCAGCTTCAGCGGCTACGTCAGCGAGGCGGCGATGCTGGGCGGAGAGGGCGGGCTGGCGCGCTACCGGCTGCGCCTGGCGCCGTGGTTATGGCGCCTGACCCAGGTGCGCAACAGCCGCGTCTGGCAAGACAAGAGCGTGCCGGAGATCGTCGACGCCGTCTTCGCCGCCTACGCGCCGCAGGCGCAGTGGCGTTGGAGCGGCGACGTCGACCGCTTCATGGCCGACGCCGACCCGCGCAGCTATTGCTGCCAGCACCGCGAAAGCGACTACGACTTCGTCGCCCGCTTGCTGACCGAGGAGGGGTTGGCGTGGCGCTTCGAGGAGGCCGACGGCGAGCAGTTGCTGGTCTTGTTCGCCGACAGCACGCAGGCGGACGCCGTGCCGGAGGACGCCACCAGCGCGGCCGGCGGCGGGGTGCGCTTCCATGGCGCGCGCGCCGGCGAGGCCAGCGACGGCGTGCAAGCCGTGCAGGCGGGGCGCGCGCTGGGCCTGGCGCTGCGCAGCGTGTCGAGCTACGACTACAAAGCCAAGAAAGTGGTCGGCGCCAGCGTGCCGACCGACCTGGCGCCGGGCGGCAAGAACGCGCCGGCGCTGGAAAGCTACGACAGCCCCGGCCAGTACGCTTATAGAAGCGCGGCGCAGGCGCGCCGCTACGCGCTGCTGCACATGCAGGCGCGCGAGGCGGAGGCGCAATGGACGCGGATGCGTTCGAGCGTGCGCACCTTGCGCGCCGGCACGCACATCGCGCTGAGGGGCGGGCCGTTCCGCCAGGCCGACGGCAAGTACGCGCTATTGCGCGTGCGCAGCGTGGGCGTGAACAACCTACCGGCGCCGGCCAGCAAGGCGCTGGCCGAACTGTTCGGGCCGATCCCGGAATTGCTGGAGGAAAGCCTGCGCCTGGAAGAGGAAGAGGAAGAGGCGCCCGAGTTCGCCCTGGCCATCGCGCAGGCCGTGCTGAGCGGCTACGGCAACTGCGTCGAGGCGGTCAAGCTGGAGCGGCCGTGGCGGGCGCCGCCGACCGGCCAGCGCGCCAAGCCGACCGCGCCCGGCAGCCAGAGCGCCATCGTGGTGGGGCCGGACGGCGCGGCCAGCGCGAACGGCGCCGACGAAATGTATTGCGACCGGCTGGGCCGGGTGCGCATCCGCTACCATTGGCAAGAGGACGCCAGCGCGACCTGCTGGGTGCGGGTGGCGCAGCGCTCGGCGGGCGGTGGCATGGGCAGCCAGTTCCTGCCGCGCATCGGCCAAGAGGTGATGGTACAGTTTTTGGAAAACGACATCGACCGGCCGGTCATCGTCGGCGCGCTCTACAACGGCCAGGGCGAGGGCGGCGTGCCGGCCACGCCGGGCGGCGCGGACGGGCGCGCCGCCGACGCCGGCGTGTTCGCGTCGGCGCACGACCACGGCGTCTCGGCGCAAGGCAACCTGGCCGGCGGCAACGGCCCGCTATGGCACGGGGCCGCCGCCGGCTCGGCCGGGCACCGCAACGGCGCCGCCCAGTGGGGCGTGCGCAGCAAGGAATTCGGCGGCACGGGCTACAACCAGCTGCTGTTCGACGACACCGATAGCCAAGGCCGCATCCAGCTAAAAAGCACTTTTGCCGCGAGCGAGCTGAACCTGGGGCACCTGATCCACCACGCCGACAACTACCGCGGCAGCTTCCGCGGCCTGGGCGCGGAATTGCGCAGCGACGCCTACGGCGCGGTGCGCGCCGGCGCCGGCTTGCTCATTTCGAGCTATGCCATCGGCCACGCGGCGGCGGCGCGCGAGCCGGCCGGCGACAACGCGCCCGGCCTGGCGCTGCTCAAGCAGGCCGGGCAACTGGGCCAGAGCTTCAGCGACGCCGCCGCCAAACACGAGGGCGTGGCGCTGGCCGGCCACGTCGGCGCGGCGAAGGCGAACGCCAGCGCGCTGGACGACGCGGCGGCGCCGCTGAAGGCGCTGCGCGCGGCGGCGGCCGGCATGCTCAGCGGCGACGGGATCGACGCCGCCAAGGCCGACGCCGGGGCGAAAAACACCACCGCCGGCGCCGGCAAGCTGCCGCATACGAGCGACGCCATCATCGCCATCGCCGCCAAGGCGGGGCTGGGCGTGGTGGCGGGGCAAAACCTGCAACTGGCCAACGGCGAAACGGTATCCTTGATGAGCGGGCAGGACAGCCAGTTCGTCGTCGGCGGGCAATTGCGCGTGCACAGCGGCCAGACGATCGGCGTGCTGGCCGGCGCGGTCGCGCCGGGCGCCGGCGGCGTCGGGCTGCAATTGATCGCCGCCAAGCAAGCCATCGAGGTGCAGGCCCAAAGCGACACGTTGAAGGTGCAGGCGCGCGACCGGATCGACATCGTCAGCGCCAACGCGCATATCGACTGGGCGGCGGCCAAGAGCATCAGCCTGTCGACGGCGGGCGGGGCCAATATCACGATCACGGGCGGCAACATCACCGTGCAATGCCCGGGGAAAATTACGATCCACGCCGGCACGAAGGAGTTTATTGGGCCTGAGCGCTTGAATTATCCCTTGCCGTTGCTTCCACGATCCGTATGTGTTGAATGCATGCTCAAGGCGCGCGCTGCCGGCGCGCCGTTTATACCGAAATGACCATGATTACTCATCTAGAAATTAGCAATTTGCCTTTTGCGGATCCCTCGATCGAGTTCGATGGTCAGCTCTATGCCCTGATCGATAATGGCGGCCTGCCGGGGCTGGCAAAGCAGTTGGACAGGACGAACGCGAGGTGGATCAGCCTGTTCGCCGGATCAAGAGACGAGGGGGCGCTGGCGGTCGCGCCGCTTTTGATTTTGATCGACGGAAATCAAAATCCTTTTCAGCAGCAAGCGATGCTGAACTGGATCTGCGAACACGGCACGTTTACATCAAGCATTCTGTTCATGGTATCGCAACTACCGATGGCGGAACTTGCATGCAGGTTGGCTTTGCGCCTCGACGCGACCTTACCTGACAATATCGACATCGTACTTCGGTACT
This sequence comes from Janthinobacterium sp. CG3, assembly GCF_000344615.1. Lineage (GTDB taxonomy): Bacteria > Pseudomonadota > Gammaproteobacteria > Burkholderiales > Burkholderiaceae_D > Janthinobacterium. The sequence goes on from NZ_KB467824.1 coordinate 1,102,950, forward strand.
TTGACGCGCGCGTATTCGAGCAATTGATGGTGGTGCTCTCGAAGGAACAGAAAACCGCTTTTTTGAGTGTCGCTGATCGTTGGTGGTTTGTCGACCGGCGCGGCAAGATACAGCCGGTTGATGCGGTGTTTTCCGAAGCGGAAATGCATAAGGTTCCGTTGAGTCTGACGGTCGAGCAAGAAGGTATGATGCTCGATGCTAGCGAACCGGATCAGGTGGCGGCGTTCTTGCGCCCGGCGGTTCCTGTTGAGTACGCGAACATGGCGCCGGAATTACGTTATGACTTCATTGTGCGTCACATGGGAGCTGCGCGCATGTTAGGAATTTACGCGACGCACGAACTTGCACTTTACTGCCTGATGGCATTGTTGCATGGCGAAAAATTTTCTATACAAGCACCATGGGCCACTGTTCTTGGAGAAGTTAAAAGCGGAAAATCTGATTTTACTCTTGCTGTGGCACAGATGGAATTTAATGACGTTCAATAGATATATAGGATTGCATCAATGCTAAATTTTCTGATATTTTCTTGTTCTATTGCATATTAAAATTACGGAAAGCAATTCTCTTATAAAGGTTACCTAATGAGCGATAAGGCTAAGGGCGAGCGAAGAACAGTTCCGATCATGCAGCCGACGGAACGAATTGAACGCGCGGCAAGTTCGACTATTCCAATTCCAGCGGGAAAATCGAGCGATACAGCGCCAAATAGAGGAAAAGATCTTAGTAACGCGATGAGAAATTGCGCTGGTAAAACATTGAACTGCAAACAGAACCTTTGGTTTTCATTTTTTTTTGACGGCACTGGCAACAATTTGATAGCAGATTTGCCTTCAAAAGAACATACAAACGTGACAAGGCTTTTTCGGGCCCACCGAGGTGACGCTTATTTGGGAAGCGTCCATTCGAAGGCGGGCGACGATGCAGTGGGAGTTTTTCGGATCTACATTCCTGGTGTAGGGACATATTTTAACGAAGTGCATGATGCGGGCGGTGACGAGTGGGGACTTGCCATTGGATACTATGGTCAGGATCGTTTAGATTGGGCAAAGAAGCAGTTTGATCAGCTAATGGTAGGGCCGATAGCTCAAGCAAAAAATCCTGTGAATGAAATAGTTGAAGTAAACATCGCCGCGTTTGGTTTTAGCCGTGGCGCAGCTGCGGCACGCGCATTTATTAATGATTTTGTTTCCAGTCGCTGCTATAAAGACAGTGCCCGGGAAAATGGGTTGCGGTTAAAAAGCGTAAAATGTGTGGTTCGCATTCGATTTATGGGACTATTTGACACAGTAGCTTCCGTTGGGGCAGGTGCGTCCGCCAATGTAATTAAGACACTTGAAGTCAAAGCTCCGCTGGCAGTGAAGCTTGCTTCACGTTATACAGCGTTCCCTGAGTCAATACCCAGTGCATTGGCCTTCGGTCCCAGCGGGGCGGCCGGAGCCCATCCCGCAGCTGGTTCGTTCAATGGCCACACCGGTTTTGGCGATAAAATGTTTATACCGGACGAAGTTGAAAGCGTTTATCACTTCATAGCAGGACATGAATTTCGCAATTCATTTCCGGTAGATAGTGTTAGTGTGTACGATGAGGAAACCGAAACCATTCCTCGTCGTGAAAATTTCTTCGAATATGTGCATGGTGGCGTTCATTCCGATGTTGGTGGGGGGTATAGACAATCCACCCAAGTTAGGGATTTTCCAACCTTTTAACATGGTTTTTGGATCATGTGCTTGTGCGGCTTCGGCCTGGTTTTGCGTGTTTTGGATAGATTTTCCCGATGGATGTGTGTCCGTTTCGCAATCAGGCGCAGCACCTCGCGCAGTAACTTCGCCACCTTTTTTCCGAGCAGAAGGGCCGGCAACAATGGTTTGAGGGCGGTATGCGCATAGGCGTGGTTGATGCGCTCGGCTGCGCGCAGGTCGGCGCTGTCGTGGGCTGTCAAGGCCGCCAGGGTTTGCAAGTTATCGCACATGATTTTGGCGGCGACGTCCTGCACCACGGCTTGCTGGGACAGGCCAGACACATGCTCCAAATTGAGCCGATGCTTGAGCCGCTTGAAGGCTTCCTCGATACGCCAGCGCTTGTGGTAGAGGTCGCCGAAGCCGTCGGCGGGAAAGCGCGCGCTGTCGAACAAATTGGTCATCAACACCCGCACCTTGCCGTTCGGCGCGACATGGCGGACGAGGCGCACCTGCTGGGGTTCTCGGGGGCATTCATAATCGTCGGCGTCGCGCCGGTCGGGCGCGCGCAGCATGACGAGCTGCTCGCTCAGACCGGAGCGCAGGAAGTCGCGCACGCAGGGAAAGCCGCCGTTGCCGGCCTTCTCGACGCGCATGCAGAACGCAATGTGGCGATGTTTGAGCAGCGATACCAGCCATCGGGACGGGTAGCCCCGGTCGAGCAGCAGAAGATCGGTGCCGGAAAGTCGGTCCAGGTGTTCGACCAGCATTTGCCGCTCGCCGCAGTCCTCGATGCCGTGCAGCGAGGCCGCAAGCATCAATTCCGCGCCGGGAAGGAACAGGCCGAACAGGATTTGATCGGCCAGCGCGGCGCGCTTGACGTGGCTGGCGCGCAAGCCGAATCGCATGGTCGAAGCATCAGCGGCGACCAAACGCAGGCCGCGCCAGCGCGGCACAAATCCGTGGTGCTCGGCGCGTGCGACCAGCCAGTCGTTGAGCAGGGGAATGGCCGTCAGAGACAGCTTGGCGCGCGCGCCTGGGCGAACGCCTGCTCAGACACCTTGCGCACCAATTGCGCACGTTGCTGCAGATGGGCGAAGAATACGTCGAGCTCGGCTTGGACGCTCATGCGCATACCGGTAAGCATCAACGCGACCAGCGCCGGCAACGGCAATTTTCGCTGGCGGGAAAATGCGGCGGGGTGTTCAATATGTCGGGCCGTCAGAAGGAATTCGACGGACTGCAAATGCGCGGCAAGATCGTTGAACAGTGCGGCAAGGGACATAGCGGCCAATGAGGTAAAAAATCTCACTGACCGCGCCCTACCTCACTGGCATGTCAAGCTTTTTATTGTATTTCGCTCTACTTTTAAAGAAAAATTCTTAACTTGGGTGGATTGGGGGTATAGACCAGGAGAAGGCGGGAAGAATGAGGCCGCAGAAACTAAACTTGGCCTTGTATTCTTGTGGAAAATGTACTCATTTGCGCTGAGCGCCGGCGTTCCACTTCTTGCTGAAAATGCTTGGAAACCGGAAAACAAGTCTGATTTCCAAATTTCCAAGAAACTTATTGCAGACTATGCATACTACTTATCAAAAACTGGAGCTGGAAACTTGCCCGTAGGTGAACAGATTCGGGCGCACATGAAGTTGTATTATCAATGGAGATTCCATCTTATAAATAGAGGGTTGGCAAAGAATGGCGTTGAGAAAAAAAAGATAGAAAAAAACGCTGCAAACTTTGCTGATGAACAGAGAAAAATAAATTCCGAAATTATAGAGCTTAAACAAAAACGATTTGACGCAGAGCGGAAACTTTATTCCATGGAAAAGGCAAAGGCTCCGGCGGAGTCTCCTTGGAAATATATTACAAAAACCGGTCCGTTTGCAAAAGATTATCCTGAAAAAATTGAAACGGCAAGACAAGAAGCGGCAGAAGCGTTAGATAATCTTCGCAGGGCTGAAGCAAGGTTGCTTACCTTGCCGAAGGAAACGGGATTGCCAGCGGTGATTGAAACTTACGATCAACAGTTATTAAAGGATGTTGCAGACATTCTGACTCGGGATTCAAATTCCGTAAAAAATAATGTTATTCGAAGCCGGGAGACGCTACGGCCTCATTACAAAATACTTCTCGAAGCCTATGAGAACGAGCGTGACGGAAAGGGATTGACCGATCCGGGAATTATTGCATTCTTCGATAACTACGTTCACAACTCACTAGCGGCTTTTGCGATGGATGCAACATTACCGTCTGATCCGCGTATTGTTTACGTTGGTGCCAATAATCGTTTACTTTATGCTCATTCCAATGACTCGTACAATGTGAGAGTAACTGCATAAATTTATGTGCAGCGGCTCGGTCAGCGAATTTAGCGCTACATTTTCGTTGGAAAAATCTGCCGTATTGCTTCGATTATTTTATTGTTAAATATTCAATTTTTATTGATGTGCAGACATATCATGAAATCAAAATCAGATTTTCAAGTAAATCGCCTTTCGTGGCTTTTTATTATCTCCATAACCTTATTGGGATGCCAAGATAGAGACAACTTATTGGACACTGGGCCAAGAATTGGAAATACTGTTTCACTGACAATTACTGGCTATAATTATACTAATAAATATATTGATGATTTTTATGTTGGCAGTAGTGGAGGCGGCAACCTCTACGTGAGTTCGCCGAACGGAGGAGGCGGGAGTAGCGTTTGCTGTGCATCCTATGTCATTGGCGCCACGTTGTGGAAACCAAAAGTTCGTTGGCAAATTGGCGGATGTACTTACAATAGTCGTAAAGACAGTTATGGAGATGTTTTTTTTGATATACATCATTTTTATAAGGAAGTAGAAACACCACTTGATCCAAAAATACCAAAAAAACCAAAATACCTAGAAGTGCATTTCTATCCGGATGGGCATGTTGAAACGGCCATAACCGAACTTCCATCGCGTCCACGCCTCGCGTTAAGCGCAGACCGCGAAGAGAGGTCTGATTATAAGAAATGCCCAAATGACAAGCGGCCAGCGCAATAGGTTTGGAAAAGTAAATGGCTAAGATCGACGGCGATCCAAGTCAACATAGGTCGATTGACCTCGCCAGTAACAATAGCACGTCTAACGCGCAACAAGGGGGGGCAGCGTGATGAAATACGGTAGTCGGAAACAGTTCTCAGCGGCGCTTGTTGTTGGGATTTTGCTCGGCTCTTCCAATATTGCGCAAGCAGCGTGCAACAGCGCCAAGAATTGGTTCGAGGCGCCGGGTCCGGAAATTAAAGTGTTTGTCGGCTATAAACAGGAGCAACGGCCTGGTTTCGGTTCGTTTGGTGTGAGTCAAACGGCGATAGACTATCCCTATCCTGATCCGTTGGCGAAGGAAATGCTCGGAAAGGAGGGCGGCGGAATGCTGTCGGAGGGAAAGACATCCGATGTCTCGTATTATGAACCCGACGGCAAGGGAAACTTGCGCGTGTGTCGGGTTGAGGGCTGGTGGCCGCCCAGTTTCGGCAGCGAGGCCCTACGCAAGGCGCTTAGGCCGAGTACCGAACGTTATGTCGCAAATAATCTCGTGTTGAAAAAACTGGGGGCTGGGAATGTAGCCCTGAACGCGGTCCTGTATTTCTACGATAACAGGGGGCGTCTCGTGCGCCTTGAGGAGGGCGAGTTTGAAAAGCCGGAGATGCCGGCGGTTATCAAGATTTGCCGCGAATATGACGAAGACGACAATTTGACCTTGCTTCTGGACCCCAAGAACTCGCAACGTTGCCTGGCCCGACCGCCCGATGTGCGCGACGAGTGGCTGCGCTACCGGTACGGCAAGTACGATGGCAAACAGGTGGAGTTGCTTGACGAGTGGCACCGCGGCAACGCAGCGGGTAAATGGAGCAAGAACTTTGGCGCCTTTCGTACCGGTACCGGGCCGAACGCGGTCTACGGCGCGGCTAAGGCCAAGATGGGCAAGGGCGTGACGGTTATCTACGGCTCTAATGCCGGAAAACTGGACGACAACGCAGCCAACACGGTGCTCGATTCCTTCGGCCGGGTGAACGCCGCCGCATACTTCTTCACCCAGCGCCCGACGCCGCTTGAAGTGCTGGAAAAACCGGAGACAATCTACCAGTACGAGCGCCGCCGCCAAACCTATATCGACGGAGAGCAGGTGAAGCTGTTTGAACTGTTTAAGCCGAACGAACATCGTTCGCGTCACCGCTACTACGTTCAGTTCGGCGTGGTGCGCCACGAACAGCTCGACGCCAGCGGCCGAGTGCGGCGCGTGATCACGCTCAATGACTGGCGCCAGCCGCGGCCGGGGCCGGATCCGGACGTCAACGACAAGCTCCTCACTGATAAAGGTGTTGGCCTGATCGGGCACCAGATCTACCATCGAGTGTACGACTTCGATGCGCAGGGAAAACCGACGCTGGTGGCGCTTAGTTGGAACCGTCGCATCCGCCTTAATCCCTTGAAGAAAACGCATATAGACTCGGCCGATGTGGTCTACGGTACCCCGGCCGGCAAGGTGCGCTGGAAAACCAAGGAGGAGTTCGAAGCACATTTCGACTTTAGCCCGATTGCCGCGCAAGTGTTTCCAGACAAGGTGCACGGCGAGGAGCCGGAGGAGATCTGATCGGGGCGGCGCCATTGTGCCGCGGCAAGAACGCGCCGGCGCTGGAAAGCTACGACAGCCCCGGCCAGTACGCTTATAGAAGCGCGGCGCAGGCGCGCCGCTACGCGCTGCTGCACATGCAGGCGCGCGAGGCGGAGGCGCAATGGACGCGGATGCGTTCGAGCGTGCGCACCTTGCGCGCCGGCACGCACATCGCGCTGACGGGCGTGCCGTTCCGCCAGGCCGACGGCAAGTACGCGCTATTGCGCGTGCGCAGCGTGGGCGTGAACAACCTGCCGGCGCCGGCCAGCAAGGCGCTGGCCGAACTGTTCGGGCCGATCCCGGAATTGCTGGAGGAAAGCCTGCGCGTGGAAGAGGAAGAGGCGCCCGAGTTCGCCCTGGCCATCGCCCAGGCCGTGCTGAGCGGCTACGGCAACTGCGTCGAGGCGGTCAAGCTGGAGCGGCCGTGGCGGGCGCCGCCGACCGGCCAGCGCGCCAAGCCGACCGCGCCCGGCAGCCAGAGCGCCATCGTGGTGGGGCCGGACGGCGCGGCCAGCGCGAACGGCGCCGACGAAATGTATTGCGACCGGCTGGGCCGGGTGCGCATCCGCTACCATTGGCAAGAGGACGCCAGCGCGACCTGCTGGGTGCGGGTGGCGCAGCGCTCGGCGGGCGGTGGCATGGGCAGCCAGTTCCTGCCGCGCATCGGCCAAGAGGTGATGGTACAGTTTTTGGAAAACGACATCGACCGGCCGGTCATCGTCGGCGCGCTCTACAACGGCCAGGGCGAGGGCGGCGTGCCGGCCACGCCGGGCGGCGCGGACGGGCGCGCCGCCGACGCCGGCGTGTTCGCGTCGGCGCACGACCACGGCGTCTCGGCGCAAGGCAACCTGGCCGGCGGCAACGGCCCGCTATGGCACGGGGCCGCCGCCGGCTCGGCCGGGCACCGCAACGGCGCCGCCCAGTGGGGCGTGCGCAGCAAGGAATTCGGCGGCACTGGCTACAACCAGCTGCTGTTCGACGACACCGATAGCCAGGGCCGCATCCAGCTAAAAAGCAGTTTCGCCGCGAGCGAGCTGAACCTGGGGCACCTGATCCACCACGCCGACAACTACCGCGGCAGCTTCCGCGGCCTGGGCGCGGAATTGCGCAGCGACGCCTACGGCGCCGTGCGCGCCGGCGCCGGCTTGCTGATTTCGAGCTATGCCATCGGCCACGCGGCGGCGGCGCGCGAGCCGGCCGGCGACAACGCGCCCGGCCTGGCGCTGCTCAAGCAGGCCGGTCAGCTGGGCCAGAGCTTCAGCGACGCCGCCGCCAAACACGAAGGCGTGGCGCTGGCCGGCCACGTCGGCGCGGCCAAGGCGAACGCCAGCGCCCTGGACGACGCGGCGGCGCCGCTGAAGGCGCTGCGCGCGGCGGCGGCCGGCATGCTCAGCGGCGACGGGATCGACGCCGCCAAGGCCGACGCCGGGGCGAAAAACACCACCGCCGGCGCCGGCAAACTGCCGCATACGAGCGACGCCATCATCGCCATCGCCGCCAAGGCGGGGCTGGGCGTGGTGGCGGGGCAAAACCTGCAACTGGCCAACGGCGAAACGGTAACCTTGATGAGCGGGCGGGACAGCCAGTTCGTCGTCGGCGGGCAATTGCGCGTGCACAGCGGCCAGGCGATCGGCGTGCTGGCCGGCGCGGTCGCGCCGGGCGCGGGCGGCGTCGGGCTGCAATTGATCGCCGCCAAGCAAGCCATCGAGGTGCAGGCGCAAAGCGACACGCTGAAGGTGCAGGCACGCGACCGGATCGACATCGTCAGCGCCAACGCGCACATCGACTGGGCGGCGGCGAAAAGCATCAGCCTGTCGACGGCGGGCGGGGCCAATATCACGATCACGGGCGGCAACATCACCGTGCAATGCCCGGGGAAAATTACGATTCACGCCGGCATGAAGGAGTTTATCGGGCCGGACAGGTTAAATTATCCCTTGCCCTTGCTACCCCGATCCGTCTGCGTGGAGTGTTTATTGAAAGCCCGCGCCGCGGGCGCACCTTTTGCAATGAAATAATATGTTAAGCCATAGAGACGTGTATTTTTTGTTTAAATCCTGTGCTGTGCAGCACGATAGTCCGAAGCTATATATGCTTGTAGATTATGCTGGTATACCTGGATTGGTTAAAAAGCTAACCCAGGCGAACTTAGAATGGACAAGCTTATTTGAAAGATCAAAGGAGGAGAGCGCTTTATCCGTCGCGCCAGTTCTGTTTCAAATCACGATGGATGAACGCGGCATACAGCATCGCATCCTTATTGATTGGGTATGCGAGCATGGCACCTACAGTTCAAGCATGATTTTTCTTGTCTCTCCTCTTCCAATGCCTGAGTTGGCACGCAGGTTGATGACAAGACTCGATGCAGTCCTGTCGGAAGACATAGAAGTACTGTTAAGGTTTTTTGATCCACGTATTTTTGAGCAGTTAATGGTGGTTTTGTCAATTAAGGAAAAACAAGAGTTTCTATGTATTGCGCACGAATGCTGGTTTCCTGATAGACGTGGAAACTTGCAGAAAGTTCGTGCCTTATTCTCAGAGGTCGATATTTATTCCTCCCCTATGACATTGAACTCAGCACAGGAAGATGCTTTACTTGACGCGAGCGAACAGGATCAGGTAGCGGCTCTTCTATTATCAGGAATACCTGAGTCCTATCTGAATCTTTCATTGCCGAAACGATCTGATTTCATCGTTCGCCATATGGAAGCGGCGAAATTGCTTGGAATTTCAAGTACACATGAACTTGCTCTGTACTGCGCACTTCCGTTCTTTTATGGTGAAGATTTTTCAGAAGAGCAACAATGGAAAATTGTTTTGGAGAAAGTTAAGTTGAAGATGGTTGATTTGAAACAGGCGGCAGAGGAAGTAGAAAAAACAATTATTGAAAAGGGTTAATATGAGCGTAAATATTTTGTTTAAAATCCACTTGCCGTTCTTTTTAATATTTTTATTGTCAGGATGTAATGTGCAGCAAGCGGATCCGATTCCGAAAGAAAAATCTCACAAGCCAGTAAACCTGACGTTGTCTGGCTATAATTATACAAATCGGTATATCGATACGTTTTCAGTTAATGAGCAAGGCGGAGGAAATTTATTTATTAGCGGACCAACTTCGGGCGGTGGGGGCAGCGTGTGCTGTGTAGGCTATGTTCCAGATCAGGAAGCAATGGAAGTGGAGGTTCGCTGGCAAGCTGATGCTTGTCGATACGATGAGGGTAGAACTGTTAGTGGGGAGATGGTTCGTACATTACACAGTTATTTTAAAGAAGTAAAAGTTATAGTTGATCGCAATATTCCAGCGAATCCTGCTTATTTTGAAGTGCATATTTATCAGGATGGCCATGTTGAAGCTGCGATCACAGAGGAGCCATCCGAGCCCCGATTGAAATTAAATATGAGCAGAGAAGATACATCCCCTTATCCGGACTGTCCAGCAGGGAAAAAACCAAAAAAATCAATAAAATAATATATTTTATGGCGTTATCTGTGGCCCGCGGCGATGTTTCTGGGCATTGCGAGAAATAGTATATCTGCCAATTAAAATGTTCGAGAGATCTACAACATGGCCAATGAAAAAAAATAGCGAATTCAACGGTTGGCGATATGAAGATGCAGCCGCTAAAGCCAAATTTTATCAATATGCGAAGTGCAATCGACCAAGCAATGCTTAGTCCGGTGGATGGGCCTCCAAAGCCAGCATTACCTTTATTAGTCAGTGGTCTTGCTCTGGACCTAGAGAATTCATGTGCGCGGATCGCTGGCCCGGGAAGTTGCATGCAGACGCTATGGTTTAGTTTTTTTTCGATGGTACAGGCAATAATATGGACGCTGATTTAGGTGGTCTAAAACATAGTAACGTGGCTAAATTGGCGTTGTGTGATGATTGGAAACACGTGCATTGGATCACTGCTTTTGATGAGCAGCGTACGTTGTTACGTATGGCCGATACGCGTATTCTTCCTGTATTGCCACGTGTTCTGAGCGCAGAGCAATGGATTGCATTTGGCTCGTCGATTGAGTACTGGTCATATATAAATAGAGAAGGCGGCATGGAAATTTGTCCGTTGTCTTCTGGTGACTTCATTGCTGATACTAAAATTCATTTAAGTCAAAGGAAATTGGATGAAATGCTGCTGGCTGCGGAGGCTGACGCTATTATCGGTTTATTGGCGGAGGCCATGTCTGATATTGTCCCTGCGGGGTTGAAAAAATCAGAATTCTATAAAATTATGAATGATTCCTGTAATTTGGCGCGAACTTATAATGTGAAGGAATATTCGGATTCAGTATCATTGGCAGTCGCTGCATGCTTAACTGTTGGGGGGTAAGTAATAAAGATTAAAAGCTGACTAATTTGTTGAGTGGCGGTGATTGGAAGCCAAAGCAGTTGGGCGTGGGTATTGTGGGTGGCGGAATTATTTAGATAAATTTGCAAATTCAATATGGTGAAATTATGAAAAAACAAAAATTATATTTGCGAATTTCAACTCGAATATTAATCATTTCGGCTCTAATCTGCATATCTGCTTGCGGCGAAAATCTTATTCCGGCAGCAATCAATGGCTATAATCATACTGATAGTCGCTCTATTTATTCCTTTACTGTTAATGGTGCGATGGGGTCAAATCCTGGACCGTTAAGTGGTGGTGGTAAAGAAAGTTGCTGCGTTTCGCTTCCGTCGACCTGGCGGCCTGGCTTGAAAGCAAAGGTGGCATGGGAATATGATAGTGGAAGTGGAATCCCACTGCCACCACCGCCTCAAGTGGTTGAAGTAGATATTCCAAAATATAAACATCCAGGGAAATTCCAGGTGCATTTTTACGATAATAATAAAATAAAAATAGTTATTTCGGATTGTGGAATAGAACATCCGTTTTATCCAATGAGTAAGGCGGATATATTGCCATGGGAGGCGATAGGGGCAAAGGAGGGTGCGCTTGACTCCCAAAGAAGAGGAGGTATGAAAACTGACTGCTAGCGTTATTCAATCCGCGCATAATCCAGACTTATTTGGATCCCGCAGTGTACTTCGCCCGTTGAGCAATAGAGAAACAATGCAACGTGCCAACGCTCTTTGTGCATCCCGTCCATCACCGAAAGCACTACCATGTACGGGGCAAATTTTTGTTGGTATGTTCTTCGACGGCACTGGAAATAACGAAGCTGCTGATTATATAAAAGTAGAAAGAACCCCCGCTGAAATGAAACATAGTAACGTGGTTAGGCTTTCCGCCAGCACGATCAGCGCGAGATCAAACGCAGTAGTGGCACCGGCATCTATGACGCCAATCTGGCGCATGCGCAATGCCATGCACGCCGTTTGCGGCCGCGCCGCGTGCCCAAACTACGCACCGACGGCGTTTTGTTCCAAGTCGTCCGGCACCAACTGAAACTGCTCTGGTCGCCGCAGCAGATTGCGCGCAAACTACGGCTTCTTTGGCCCGACAATCCTGAAAAATCCGTGTCCCACGAAACCATCTACAACGCCATTTATTTGCATCCGCGCGGCGAACTGAAACGCGAACTGATCGCCTGTTTGCGCCACCATAACCAGGTGCGCAAACCACGCAGCCGGGGAACCGACCGGCGCGGGCAAATTCCGGACATGCAGAGCATCCATATCCGCCCTCCGGAGATCGAGGATCGCATCATCCCCGGCCATTGGGAGGGAGATCTGATAAAGGGTGTCGGCAACTGCTCGTCGGTCGGCACGCTGGTCGAACGCACCACCGGCTTCGTGGTGCTTGCTAAGATGGACAACGCGACCACCAAGGCCGTCGTCGACAGCTTCTCCGCCGTGCTCAACCGCGAGCCGGCGGCGATGCGCAAGAGCATGACTTACGACCATGGCCGCGAGATGCACGGCCATAAAATCCCGACCGAACGCACTGGCGTGCAGATCTATTTCGTCGATCCCCACAGCCCTTGGCAACGCGGCTCGAACGAGAACACCAACGGTTTGCTACGCCAGTACATGCCCAAGGGTTCCGACCTGTCGATCTACTCCCAAGACGAGCTCGACGCCATCGCTTTATCGCTCAACACGCGACCAAGGGCGCGGCTTGGATTTGAATCGCCGCTGGTCGTTTATACTCAGCACATCGAATTACTGCAACATCCCACGGACACTGTGAATTAACCCAGTGTTGCACTTGGAATTTGAAATCGCCCCGCCTTGATTGAGCGTCCCTGTTCCGGTTTATAGTTGGCGCATCGTTTCGACCGCTCCATCGGTTTTTTTGGCGTGCGACGCATCAACAGATGTACCGCGAGCTGGGGGGGCCTGGAAACCGAGGGCTGGGCCGAGTCGCTGCCGCCGGAGACGGGGCGCAGACGCAAGCGGGTCTACCGTGCGCTGCCGGGGGCCGCCAGGAGCTGGTGCGCTGGCTCGGCGAAAGCCAGGACCCGAAGCCGATGCGCGACGAATTGATGCTGCGCCTGCGCGCCGAGGCGCTGGTCGGGCCGACCGTCGTCATGGACGATATCCAGCGGCGCCTGGAAATGCACCGGGAGCGCCTGGAGCTGTACCGCAATATCGAGGCGCGCGACTTCACCGACGTCGACGCCGACGCCGACGCCGACGCCACGCGCGAGCGGCAGATTCAGCACCTCGTGCTGAGCGCGGGCGTGATGCTGTAGTCGCTGTGGGTCGAGTGGTCGGAGCAGGCGCTGAAGGTGTTGTCGCAGCCGCTGCCGAAGTAGCCATCGGCAGCCTAGGCGGCGCGTCCGTGGCCGTGGCGCCCGATCAGTTCGTCCAACCCCATCGGCCGCCCGGTCAGGTAGCCCTGCACCAGCGTGCAACCCAGTTCGCGCAGGTGCTGTAATTGCGCCTCCGTCTCGACGCCCTCGGCGATCACCTCCAGACCCATGTTGCGGCCGATGTCGACGATGGTCTGGACGATGGCGCGGTCGTGCTGCCCGGCCGGCAGGCCGGCGACGAAGGAGCGGTCGATCTTCAGCGAGGAGATCGGCAGGTCCTTCAAGCGCGACAGCGACGAGTAGCCCATGCCGAAGTCGTCGACGCTGATCTTGAAGCCGCGTTGGCGCAGCGCCCGCATCACCGGGACCACCTGCTCGGCGTGGCTCATCATCATGCCCTCGGTCAGCTCCAGGCACAGCTGGCGCGGTTCGACCCCGGCTGCCGCGGTGATGGCGGCCAGCTCCTCGGGCAGTTTGTCGTTCAGGAACTCCAGCGCCGCCATGTTGACGTTCAGCTGCACCCCGGCCAGGCCGGCCGCCTGCATCGTCGCCAGGTCGCGGCAGGCGCGCCGCACCACCCAGCGGCCGATGTCGATGATCAGGTGGCTTTGTTCGGCGATGGGGATGAACACGTCGGGCGGCACGACGTCGCCGTTCGGCCGGCGCCAGCGGATCAGCGCCTCGACCGCGCGCACGCTGCGTTCGCGGGTGTCGAACACCGGCTGGTACTGCATGAAGAGCTGGTCGCCGGCCAGCGCGTGCAGCAGTTCCGCCTCCACCGTCAACTGCTGCACCAGCGCCGATTGCGAGGCGGCCTGGATCGCCGCGCCGCCTTGCGAGAAGAAGCTGGCGCCGTTGCGGCCGGCCCGCTTGACGCGGTACATGGCGCTGTCGGCGTGGCGCAGCAGGTCGGCGCCGGCGCTGCCGTTGTCGGGGAAGACGCTGATGCCCACGCTGGCCGAGATGGCCAGTTCGCGCCCGCCGACGATAAAGCTGGTGCGCGCCGCCGCCAGGACCAGTTCGGCCATCTGGCGCAGCCGCTCGGGCGAGGCGGCCGGCAGGAACAGCGCGAATTCGTCGCCGCCGACGCGGCCGGCCTGGCCGTCCGGCGGCGTCAGCGCGGCCAAGCGCAGCGCGAACTGGCGCAGTACGGCGTCGCCAACTTCGTGGCCGAGGGCGTCGTTGATCGGCTTGAAGCGGTCCAGGTCGATGTACAGCATGCCCAGCGCGGCGCCGCGCGCGGCGGCGCCCTCGCAGGCGTTGTCGAGCAGGTCGTGGAAGTGGCGCCGGTTGGCCAGCCCGGACAGCGTGTCGACCTGGGCCAGCTGGCGGATGCGCTCCTGTTGCCCGATGCGCTGCGCCGTCTGGGCGATCAGGCCGCCGATTGCAGCCGACAGGCTGGGCAGCTGGGCCGTGCGCTGGCGCGCCAGACAGCTGAAGAACACCAGCACGCCGGGCCGGTGCGCGCCGCCGTCGGCGCTGTCGTAGGCCACCGGGAAGGCGTAGCCGGAGTGGATGCCGGCGCGCCGCGCGTACTGCGGGAATAGGAAGTCGGGGTCGTGGGCGATGTCTTCGACCCAGCGCGCCCGGCCGCTGCTCCAGACGCCGCCGACCAGGCCCTGGCCGGCCGGAATGGCAACCGCGCCGGCGCCGTCGCGGGTGGTGATGGCGTCGGGCAGGGCCGGGCCGTTCCAGGCGTAGGCGCAGGCTAGGCGCGCCGCACCGTCCGGCGCCGTCTGCATGGCCCAATACATGCCGCAGTCCCAGCCCAGGTCGTTGCACACCAATTCGATGACCTTGCCAACCGCCTCGGCCAGCGTGTGGGTGCCGATCAGCAGCTTGGTCGTTTCAAAGCTGAACTGCTCGCGCATGGCGGCGTGGCGCTGCGCGGTGATGTCGGTGAGGATGGCGGCGAGCATCGGCCCGGCGCCGTGCTGCCGCGGCGCCAATACGCTCAAGCGCAGCCAACGCAGGCCTTCGTCGGGACTGGCGACGCGAAACTCGCAGTCCGGGCAGTCGCCGGGGCGGCTCCCGGCGCGCGCCAGCGCCGCCGTCAGCGCCGCCAGGTCGTCCGGCAGCACGAACGACAGGCAGTCGTCCAGGCTCGGGTGCCAACCGGGCTGCTCGCCGAGGAAGGCGGCCGCCTCGCGCGACAGCACCACGTGGCGCGACAGCGGGTCCAGCCACCAGCGCCCGAACCCCGCGGCCACCGCCAGCGGGTCGGGCGCGCAGGCGCGCGCGGCCGCGCCGCCCAGCCATCCGGGCGGCTCCTGCGGGCCGGATGGCGGGGGCGGGCTCAAGTAGGGAGAATAGGGTGCGGTGCGGTCGGACATGGCGGGCCTGTGCTGAAGTATCGGAAACATATCTGTCTACCTAGCAACATCCGGGCCAGTCTTGGCGTGGCGCAGCGGCGGGCGCGGGCGCCGCGCGGCGCGGGTAAGCGCACCACGGCGGGGAAGGGCGGCCGGCAACAGTCGGCCAAAGCGGTGCGGCGCGCGATGCCGGGGCGCGTTTGCCGGCGCTGGCGAATGCGCCGGCGTGCGGCCCGATCGGCACCGGGCGCGCGCTATTGAGCACGACATATTCGGTAAGTCGGGGATAATTCGGACCGTCCGGCCTTGTATCCATGTGCCGCCGCGGCGCGCGACGCGGACAAGGCGGCTGGGCGGCGCGCGCGTGCGCGTGCGCGACGGACCATTAATAGGGGAAATGCATGGAAATCGGTAACACAAGCGCCGCCACGTTGGGCGCGAGCACTACGCTGGCTGAGTTGTTCGCATGGCGCGTCAGCCAGAGCCCGGACACGCCGGCGTATCGCCAGTTCGACCCGGAATCGGCGCAATGGCGCCCATACAGCTGGGGCGAGATGGCGCTGCGCGTGGCTTCCTGCGCCGCCGCGCTGGCCGCGCTGGAGCTGCCGCGCGGGGCGCGGGTCGCGACGCTGCTGCCGAACGGCGTCGAGGCGGTCTGCATTGACCAGGCCTGCCTGGCGCTGGGCTTGGTACCGGTGCCGATGCACGCGCTCGACAACCCGGACAGCATCGCCTACATCGTCAACGACTGCGACGCCTCGGTGCTGGTGGTGACGGCCTACGCGCAGTGGGTCGGCATCGCCGGCGCGGGCGTCGCCATGCCGGCGCTGACGCTGGTGGCGGTGGCCGGCGGCGACATACCCGCGCAGCCGGCCGCGCCCGCGTCCGGCCCGGTGACGCTGGTCGGGCTGCGCGACTGGCTGGCGGTGGCGGCCGGCTCTAGCCCGCCGCGCCGGCCCGACGTCGGCGGCGACGACCTGGCCGCGATCGTCTACACCTCCGGCACCACCGGCAAGCCGAAGGGCGTCATGCTCAGCCACGCCAACATCCTGGCCAACGTGCGCGCGCTGACCGGCTGCGTGGCGGTCGGGCCGGACGACGTATTCCTGTCGTTCCTGCCGCTGTCGCACACCTACGAGCGCACGGTCGGCTACTACCTGCCGATCGCCGCCGGCAGTTGCGTCGCCTATGCGCGTTCGGTGGGGCAGATCGCCGAAGACCTGCAGACGGTGCGCCCGACGGCGCTGGTGTCGGTGCCGCGCATCTACGAGCGCTTCCACGCCAAGCTGGAGGAAACCATGGCGGCGTCCGGCCCGGTGGCGCGCACCCTGTTCGCCCTGGCGCAGGCGGTCGGCTGGCGCCAGTTCAGCCGGCGCCAGCGCCTGCCGCCGGCGCCGGGCGGCGCGGC
This sequence comes from Janthinobacterium sp. CG3, assembly GCF_000344615.1. GTDB lineage: Bacteria > Pseudomonadota > Gammaproteobacteria > Burkholderiales > Burkholderiaceae_D > Janthinobacterium. The sequence goes on from NZ_KB467824.1 coordinate 1,119,695, forward strand.
CTGGCTCGATGCGCTGCTGGCGCCGCCGCTGCGGCGGCTGGTCGCGCGCAAGGTGCTGGCGCGCTTCGGCGGCCGGCTACGCTTCGCCGTGTGTGGCGGCGCGCCGATGTCGCAGGCGGTGGCGCAGTGCTTCCTCGGCATGGGCCTGCCGCTGCTGCAGGGCTACGGCATGACCGAAACCTCGCCGGTGGTGTGCAACAACACCGTCGACGACAACTGGCCGGCCACGGTCGGCAAGGTGCTCGACGGCGTACAGGTGCGCGTCGGCGAGAACCAGGAGCTGCAAGTGCACGGCCCCAGCGTCATGCGCGGCTACTGGAAGCGGCCGGAAGACACCGCCAAGGCGATAACCGAGGACGGTTGGTTGCGCACCGGCGACCAGGCCAGCGTGGTCGACGGGCGCGTGCGCATCACCGGACGCATCAAGGAAATTATCGTCACCTCGACCGGCGAGAAGATCGCGCCGGCCGACCTGGAAATGGCCATCATCGCCGATCCGCTGTTCGAGCAGGCCTTTGCGATCGGCGAGAACCGGCCCTTCGTCGCGGCGTTCGCGGTGCTCAACCCGGTGGCGTGGCAGGCGCTGGCGCGCCAGCTCGACGTCGCCGACGCCGCCGCCAGCCTGGAGCTGAAAGCGGTGCGCGACGCCGCGCTGGCCAAGGTCCAGCAGCTGTGCAAAAGCTTCCCCTCGTACGCGGTGCCGCGCGCGGTGCGCCTGGAGCTGGCGCCGTGGTCGGTTGAAAACGCGCTCATGACGCCGACGCTAAAACTCAAGCGCAAGAATTTGTTGGCGCATTTCGAGGCGCAGATCGAGGACATCTACCGCAAACGCGGGTAGCGATAAATGGCGCCGGCAAACCGCGGGGCCAGACCGCGGGGGCTGACCCCGGCTCTTCGCCGCCGGTTCCCGTTGGCGCCCGCGGCGCGCCCACCTCCCCGTAAGCGCATCTTTGCCCGTTGCAATTTGCGCGCCCCGGACCTATACTTCGCCGGTATTGCTTTTGGTATTCACAAACAGTCGTTTGCGAATTTAAATGGGAAGTCGGTGAGTTTTTCCGCACGGAAAAAAAGTGCCGACGCTGCCCCCGCAACGGTGATCGAGTAAAAGGGTTTGCAGTATGCCACTGTGCTTCGCATGGGAAGGCGTAAGCCCAGTCTGTTCCGCATCGGAACGCTACTCGTCAGTCCGGAAACCAGCCTGAAGCCTTTAATGCGTTTGTATCGCGGAGGGCGATCCAGGTGGTTTGCTGCGCTTCGCACCCATCTTTTCTCTTTCTTCAGTTACAAGCTTCTCAACGTTGCTATCTGGAAAGTACATCATGTCCACACATCACGCTGTCACCGGTCAGGTCGGTTCGCAATCCCAATTGGCCCTTTGGAAAGATAAAGTCTTGCCGTTCCTGATGGCCGGCGGCCTTGGCCTGGTGCTGTTGTACGGCGCCGCGTTCGCCGAAACGGAAGCCCTGCACAACGCGGCCCACGACAGCCGCCATTCGGCGAGCTTCCCGTGCCACTAACGCGCTCGGCCGGCGGGATTAACCTGGGCGCGTTCAACCGCATCGTTCGCGCCGCCGCATTTTCAGGCATCCTTGCCGGCCTGCTGTTGACCGCCGTCCAGCAGGTCCAGGTCAGCAAAATCATCTTGCAGGCCGAGACGTACGAGGACGCCGCCGCATCCGCCGCCGCGCCTGCCGCCGAGCCGACGACGACGCCGGCGTCCGCCAAGGCGGTGCAGCATGTGCACGCCGACGGCCACGCCCATACGCACGCGGCGGCGTTGCCGTCCGCGCCCGAGCATTCGCATGACGTCGCCTCGGCATCGGCGTCCGAGCAAGCGCACGAACAACAGCAACACACGCACGGCGGCTGGCAGCCGGAAAACGGCAAGGAACGCACCTTCTTTACCGCCGTCGCCAACATCAGCATGGCGGTCGGCTTCGGCCTGCTGCTGGCCGGTGCGATCAGCCTGCGCGGCCAGTCCAATGGCTTCGGCTCCGGCCTGCTGTGGGGCGCCGCCGGCTACCTGGTCTTTTTCGTGGCGCCGTCTATCGGCCTGCCGCCCGAGTTGCCCGGCACCGTCGGCGCGCCGCTGGCCGCGCGCCAAATCTGGTGGCTGACCACCGTGTCGGCCACCGCCGGCGGCCTGGCGTTGCTGGTGTTCGCCCGCAGCCTGCCGCTGAAGCTGCTCGGCGCCGCCATGCTGTTCGTGCCGCATTTGGTCGGCGCCCCGCAGCCCGAGCTTCACGCCAGCAGCGCGCCGGCCGAACTGACGCGCGCCTTCGTCTACGCCACCGCGATTGCCAACGCCGCCTTCTGGCTGGCGCTGGGCGGCTTGGCCGGTTTCTTCTACAAGAAATCGGCCTGACGCCATGCGCACCCACAACCGTCACGTATTCATGTGCGTCGGCCCGCGCTGCACCGAAAACGGCGTGCAGGCGCAGGCCATGTTCGAGCTGATGGGCGAGAAGATCGACGCCCGCCCCGAGCTGCGCATCAAGCGCACCCGCACGCACTGCATGGTCGCCTGCCGCAACAACGGCCCGATCATGGTGGTGTACCCGGAAGGCACCTGGTACAACCGCGTCGACGCGGCGGCGGTGGAACGCATCGTCAGCGAGCATCTGGTCGGCGGCGAAGAAGTGAGCGATTTGATTTTCCATCGCCTCGGCGAAGGCGATACCTGTACATTGGAAAAAGAAGATGTCTGAAGCACCGGCTGGGAAGGCGCACATTGCGCTGTTGACGCACGCGTCGAATGATTTGACGGTTTTGCACAGCGCGCTGTCCCAGATGCCGCCGGACTTCGCTCCGGTGGCGGGCGTCAACCTGCAATCGCTGGAAAGCGAAACGCAGATGGCCGCCTTGCTGGCCAAGGAACTGGCCGGCGCCCGCATCATCGTGCTGCGCGTGCTGGGCCGCCTCGGCGGCGTGCCCGGCTTCGCCGAACTGGTCGGCATGGCCAAGCGCCAGGGACGCCACCTGATCGCCATCAGCGGCACCGGCGAGCCCGACCCGGAACTGGCGGCGGTGTCCACCGTTTCGCCGGACGTGCTGCAACAGGCGCTAAAGTACTTCCAGGCCGGCGGCAGCACCAACCTGGCGCAGTTGCTGCGCTACCTGTCCGACCATCTGCTGCTGACCGGCTTCGGTTTCGAGCCGGCGCATGCCTTGCCCGAGCACGGGATCTACCATCCCGACCTGGCGCAAGGCGCCGGGGTGGCCGACTGGCTGGCGTTGCGGGCGCCGGAAAAGCCGAGCGTCGGCATCGTTTTCTACCGCGCCCACTGGATGAGCGGGAACACCCGCTTCATCGACGCGCTGCTGGCGGCGCTGGAGCAGCGCGGCCTGAACGTGCTGCCGGTGTTCACCGCGTCGCTGCGCGCCGGCGGCGACGGCGGCGCGACGCTGCCGAGCGCGCTGCGCTATTTTAGCGGCGAACAAGGTGAAAGCGACGGCGCCCACATCGACGTACTCATTAATACCACCTCGTTCGCCATGGGCGAAATCACCCCCGGCGGGCCGACCCCGGCCGGCTGGTCGGTGGGCGTGCTGGAAACGCTCAACGTGCCGGTGCTGCAGGCGATCACCAGCGGCATGACGCAGACCCAGTGGCAGCAGTCGGCGCGCGGCCTGAATCCGCTCGACGCGGCCATGAACGTGGTCTTGCCGGAGTTCGACGGCCGCATCATCACGGTACCCGTGTCGTTCAAGGCGCGCGCGGCCGGCATGCCCAGCGAAGCGGTGGAGTACGAGCCGCTGTTGGACCGCGTCGCCCGCGTGGCCGGCATCGCGGCGCGGTTCGCCCGCCTGAAACGGCTGCCGAACGCCGACAAGCGCGTCGCCTTCATGTTCACCAATTCCAGCAGCAAGGCCTCGCAGATCGGCAACGCGGTCGGGCTGGACGCGCCGGCGTCGTTGATGCGCATCCTCGAAGCGATGCGCGTGGCCGGCTATGACATCGGGGAGGTGCCGAAGGACGGCACCGCGCTGATCCACGACCTGGTGCAGCGCTGTTCCTACGACAATATCTACCTGACCGCCGAGCAGTTGACGCACGCCGCCGGGCGCGTGCCGGCGGCGCAGTACGCCACCTGGTTCGCCGACCTGCCAGCCGAGATGCGCGACAAAATGACGGCCCAGTGGGGCGCCGCGCCCGGCGAGGCCTACGTCCACGACGGCCACCTGGCGCTGGCCGGCATCGAACTGGGCAACACCTTCGTGGCGCTGCAACCGCCGCGCGGCTACGGCATGGACCCGGACGCGATCTACCACCAGCCGGACCTGCCGCCGACCCACCATTACTACGCGCTGTACCGCTGGTTGCGCGACGAGTGGCGCGCCGACGCCATCGTCCACGTCGGCAAGCACGGCACCATGGAATGGCTGCCGGGCAAGGGCGTCGGCCTGTCGGAGAACTGCTTCCCGGACGCGCTGCTGGGCGACCTGCCGCTGTTTTACCCGTTCATCATCAACGATCCGGGCGAGGGCTCGCAGGCGAAGCGCCGCGGCCACGCGGTCGTCGTCGACCACCTGACGCCGCCGATGACCACCGCCGACACCTACGGCGCGCTGGCCCAGCTGACCCAGCTGGTCGACGAGTACTACCAGGTCGAGGTGCTGGACCCGGCCAAGCTGCCGCTGTTGCAGCAGCAGATTTGGGAGCTGGTCAAACAGACCAACCTGAACGCCGATTTGCAGGCGCGCCTGCTGCACCACGACCACGACCACGATCACGATCATGAGCATGGCCACGGGCACGCACACGACCATGGCCACGATCACGGTCACGACCACGATCATGGTCACGACCATGGACACGACCACGACGGAGAATTGCCCGAGGCGCTGGCCAGCATGGGCGGCTCCGACGTCGCCCATCTGATCGAAGACCTCGACGGCTACCTGTGCGAGCTGGGCTCGGCGCAAATTCGCGACGGCCTGCACATCCTCGGCCGTGGCCCGGACCCGGAGCAGATGCCGGACATGCTGGTGTCGCTGACGCGTTTGCCGAATCTGGAAATCCCCGGCCTGCAAGCCGAAGTGGCGCGCTTGTTCGGCCTGAACATGGACATGCTGCTCGACCAAAAGGGCCGCCGCCTGAACGTCGTTGACGCGCTGGCGCGGCTGGCCAACTGCGCGGTTGTCACCCGCGCCGACGCGCTCGACGCGATTGATGGCTTGTGCCGTCGCTTGTTCGTCGAGCTGCACGAACACGCCTATTCTGCGGCGCGCATTGACGACGTCCTCGACCTCGTCTTCAGCGGTCTTGACGTCGGCGACAGCGCCGCCGCCAAGCCGCTGCTGCAACCGGCCCTGCGCGCCGGCGGCGGCAACATGCTGTCGCAAATGGGCAAGCCGCGCGCCAAGCCGGCCGCGCCGCCGCGTGCGGCCAGCGCCAGCGTCAAGCCGAGTCCGAGCGCGGCCCGTTTCGACGCGCTGCGCAAGGTGCTCGGTTTCGCCTGCCGCGAACTGGTGCCGAACCTGGCGCGCGCCACCGACGAAATCGACAACCTGATCAACGGCCTGGCCGGTGAATACGTGCCGGCCGGCCCGAGCGGCTCGCCGACCCGCGGCATGGCGCACATCCTGCCGACCGGGCGCAATTTCTATTCGGTCGACCCGCGCAGCGTACCGTCGCAGTCGGCCTGGCGCGTCGGCCTGCAACTGGCGCACGAGGTGCTGGTGCGGCACGAACGCGAAACCGGCGCCTATCCCGAGAGCGTGGCCATCAGCATCTGGGGCACCAGCGCGATGCGCACCCACGGCGACGACGTCGCGCAGATCCTGGCGCTGCTGGGCGTGCGCCCGGTGTGGCGCGCGGAAAGCCGCCAGGTTAGCGGCGTCGAGGTGATCCCGCTCGACGAGTTGAAGCGCCCGCGCATCGACGTCACCACGCGCATCAGCGGCTTCTTCCGCGACGCCTTCCCGCAGCTGATCGACCTGATCGACGACGCCGTCAACACCGTCATCCAACTGGACGAGCCGCTGACCCACAACTTCGTGCGCAAACATTATCTGGCCGAGCTGGGCGACTGGATTGGCCAGGGACTGCCGCGGGACGAGGCCGAGAAACGCTCGGCCTACCGCGTCTTCGGCGCCAAGCCGGGCAGCTACGGCGCCGGCATCCTGCCGCTGATCCAGCATAAAAACTGGGAGGCCGACGCCGACTTCGCCGAGGCCTACGTCAACTGGGGCGGCTACGCCTACGCGCGCGGCGCCCAGGGCGCCGACCAGCGCGAAGCCTTCAAGGTGCGCCTGTCGGGCGTGCAGGTGGCGTTGCACAACCAGGACAACCGCGAACACGACATCTTCGACAGCGACGACTACCTGCAATTCCACGGCGGGATGATCGCCACCATCCGCGCCCTGACCGGGCAGCAGCCGCGCCACTACTTCGGCGACAGCCACGACCCGGCGCGGGCGCAGGTGCGCGACTTGAAGGAGGAGACGCTGCGCGTGTTCCGCTCGCGCGTGGTCAACCCGAAGTGGCTGGCCAGCATCCAGCGGCACGGCTACAAGGGCGGGCTGGAGCTGACCGCGACGGTCGACTACCTGTTCGGCTACGACGCCACGGCGCAGGTAATGGACGACTGGATGTACGAGGACGTGGCCCAGGCCTACGGCTTCGACCCCGAGATGCAGCGCTTTTTGCAGGAGGCCAATCCGTGGGCGCAAAACGCCATCGCCGAGCGCCTGCTGGAAGCGGCCAGCCGCGGCATGTGGGCCGAACCGCGCCCCGAGACGCTGGAGCAGTTGCGCGAGCTGTACCTGAATAGTGAAACCCTGTTGGAGGCGCGCGGCGAGACCCCGCGCAGCGCATAAAATGACAAGCATGAATTTCCCCTTCTCCGCCATCGTCGGGCAAGCGCAATTGCAGGCGGCCCTGCTGCTGTGCGCGGTGGACCCGAGCATGGGCGGCGTCCTGATCCGGGGCGACAAGGGCACCGCGAAAAGCACCGCCGCGCGCGCGCTGGCCGACGTGCTGCCGCGCATAGAGCGCGTCGCCGGCTGCGCCTTCAACTGCCCGGCCGGCGCGCCGTGCCAGCATTGTGAGGTGTGCGGCGAGGGCGGCGCCGAGCTGTCCACCGTGCCCTTCGTCACGCTGCCGCTGGGCGCGACCGAAGACCGCGTCATTGGCAGCCTGGACCTGGCGCGCGCGCTGCAAGGCGGCCAACGCGCCTTCCAGCCCGGCCTGCTGGCCGCCGCCCACCGCGGCGTGCTCTATATAGACGAGGTCAACCTGCTGGCCGACCACCTGGTCGACGTGCTGCTCGACGTCGCCGCGATGGGCGTCAACTCGGTGCAGCGCGAAGGCTTGTCGATCCAGCATCCGGCGCGCTTCACCCTGGTCGGCACGATGAACCTGGAAGAGGGCGACCTGCGCCCGCAGCTACTGGACCGTTTCGGCCTGATGGTGGAGGTGACGGCGCCGCGTGACAAGAAGGTGCGCTCCGAGGTGGTGCGCCGGCGCATCGCCTACGAAGCCGACCCGGCCGGCTACAGCGCCACCTGGGAATTGCAGCAGCAGGCGCTGCACCGCCAGCTCGCCACCGCCCAGCGCCTGCTGCCGGACGTGGTGTTGGACGACGCCATGCTCGACCTGATCAGCCACCTGTGCTGCGAATTCGAGGTGGCGAGCCTGCGCGCCGACATCGTCATGCACAAAGCCTCGCGCGCACTGGCGGCGCTGGACGGCCGTTTGCAAGTCACGCCGGCCGACTTGCGCAGCGCCGCCGAACTGGTGCTGCCGCACCGGCGCCGCCGTAAACCGTTCGAACAGCCCGGGCTGGACCGTGAACGCTTGGACGAATTGATGCAGCAGGCCGCGCAGCCGCCGCAGCCGGAGGACGGCTGCGAGCAGCAAAACCCGGAGCAGCAGCAAAACGAGCAAGGCGAATCCGAACAACAGAATGACGAGCAGGTGTTCGCCGCCGCGGCCGCCAATGGCGCCGCGCCGCGTATCGTGGTCGATTCCAGCGCCGCCCGTGCCAGCATGGGCCGCCGCAGCGAAGCGCTGAACGCGCCGCGCGGACGCGTGGTGCGTGCGGTACCCGACGACAATCCGAGCAGCCTCGCCATCGGCGCAACGCTGCGCAGCGCCGCCTTGCGCGACCCCGGCAATTTGCAGGTGACGCAGGCCGATCTGCACCAGCAAGTCCGCGTCGGTAAAAGCGCCAACCTGATCCTGTTTGTGGTAGACGCCTCAGGCTCCATGGCGGCGCAGCGGCGCATGGAAGCGGTCAAGGGCGCCGTGCTGACGCTGTTGACCGACGCCTACCAGCGGCGCGACGAAGTGGCCGTCATTTCCTTCCGCGGCCAGGCGGCGCAGGTGCTGCTGGCGCCGACCCGCAGCGTCGACCGTGCCGAACAAGGCTTGGGCGAGCTGCCCACCGGCGGGCGCACGCCGCTGCCGCACGCGCTGCAACTGGCGCTGGAAACGCTGGAGCGCGCCGCCGGCAACGCGCCGCCGCTACTGGTGCTGCTCACCGACGGCAAGGCCAACGTCGCCCTCAGCGAAGGCGGCGACCCGTGGCGCGAATCGCTGGCGATGGCCGAGCTGCTGGCCGAACGCGGCGTTCCCGCGCTGGTGCTCGACACCGAAAGCGGCTACCTGCGGCTGGGCCGCGCCGCGCAACTGGCGCACACCCTGGGCGCGGAATGCCTGACGCTGGAGCAGTTGTCGGCCGACAGCCTGGCGTTGACGATACGCGCGCGGATGGGTGCCGCATGACGCCCGGTAAAGTATATTTGATCGGCGCCGGACCCGGCGACGTCGAACTGATGACATTGAAAGCGGTGCGCCTGCTGGGCGAAGCCGACGTGGTGCTGCTCGACGACCTGGTCAACCGCGACGTGCTGCGCTTTATCGCGCCGCATGCGCGCGTGGTCGAAGTGGGCAAGCGCGGCGGCCGCCATTCGGCGACGCAGCAGGCCATCCACGAGCAGCTGCTGGAGCACGCGCTGGCCGGCAGCGTCGTCGCGCGCTTGAAGGGCGGCGATCCGTTCGTGTTCGGCCGCGGCGGCGAGGAAATGCAGTGCCTGCAAGCGGCCGGCATTGAAGTCGAAGTGGTCAGCGGCGTGACCTCCGGCGTGGCCGCCCCGGCCGCGGTCGGCATTCCGCTGACGCACCGCGACCACGCCCGCAGCGTGACGTTTTTGACCGGGCACGGTTGCAACGACGACCCGACCAACTGGGCGGGCCTGGTGGCCGCCGGCGGGACGCTGGTAATCTATATGGGCATCGCCAATTTGCCGCAGATCGTCGCAAGCCTGCTGGCCGCCGGCATGCCGGCTACCCGGCCGGCGGCGGTGATCCAGCACGGCACCTTGCCGCAGCAGCGCAGCGTGGCGGCGCCGCTGGCCGAACTGGCCGCCGTGGTGGAGGCGCAAGGCATTGGCAGCCCGGCTATCGTCATCGTCGGCGACGTCGTCGGCGTGGCGAAGTTGGTTTAGCATGCCCGCCGTTGGTTTTAATTACGACATTCTTTAGGAGCAGTTTGTATGATCATTTGTATCGGCGCAGGGCCGGGTGACATTGGATATTTGACGCAGCGTGGCGCGGACTTGATCCGCAACGCCGACGTCGTCGCCGGCTTCGAGGCCGTGCTGAACGTGGTGCGCAGCCTGATCCCGGCCGAGGCCCAGGTGATCACGATGGGTTACCGCGACCAGGTCGCCAAGCTGGACGAGTGCGCCATCGAACACCACGCCGGCAAAAAATGCGTGGTCGTCTTCATGGGCGACATCCATTTCAGCGGCTTCCAATACCTGGAGCGGGTCGAGCGCGCCGTCGGCCATCCGGTCGAATCGCTACCGGGCATCTCGTCGGCGCAGATCCTGGCCTCGCGCGCCAAGGTCTGTTTCGACGAAACCACCTTCATCACTTTCCACCGCCGCGGCGACTTGAGCCCGTTCAAGCGCCACCTGGTGCACGTGCTGCAAGACCAGCGCAACGCCATCGTCATTCCGTGCCCTTGGGACGAGGCGCGCTCCTTCATGCCCTGGCACATCGCCGCCTATCTGATGGAGCAGAACATCTCGCCCGAGCATCCGACCGAGGTGTGGGAAAACCTGACCCGTGGCGAGGCCGAATGGCACGGCACACTGGCCGAATGCGCCGAACACAAATGCTCGGACATGAGCATCATGCTGATCCGCACGCTGGACCCGATGGCCAGCCAGATCGAAGCGCCGGAGCAGAAATGACGCAGGCCGACAAACTGGGCATCGTCGTGGCCGGCCACGGCAGCCGCGACCCCGACGCCGTGCGCGAATTCGAGGCGCTGGTCGAGCTGGTGCGGGCGCGCGCGCCGAACGACGTCGTCACCCACGGCTACCTGGAATTCTCCAGCCCGACCATCGCCGAGGCGGTGACGGCCAACCTGGCCGCCGGTTCGCGCCAGTTGGCGGTGGTGCCGGGCGTGCTGCTGGCCGCCCGCCACGCCAAGAACGACATGCCGGCCGAGGTGCAGGCGATGGCGCGCGACTACCCGGACATCGATTTCCACTTCGGCGCGCCGTTGAACCTGCACCCGAAACTGCTGCAACTGGCGCAGCAACGCATCGTCGAGGCGGAGGCGACTTCGCCCGCCACCGTGCGCCGCGGCGACACCTGCCTGGTGCTGGTCGGACGCGGCACCACCGACCCCGACGCCAACGGCGACGTGTCGAAGATGGCGCGCATGCTGGAAGAGGGCATGGGCTTCGGCGCCGCCTACGTCTGCTATTCCGGCACCGCCACGCCGCTGGTGGCCGACGGCCTGCGCGCCGCCGCCCGCATGGGTTACGCGCGCCTGGTGGTGCTGCCGTTCTTCCTGTTCGACGGCGTGCTGGTCAAGCGCATCTACGCCGCCGCCGACGACCTGCGCGAGCGCGAGCCGGGCATCGAAGTGCTGAAGGCCGGCTACTTCGGCGCCCACCCGCACGTCGCCGACGTCATGATCGAACGCGCGCGCGAAGCCGTGGAAGGCCGCGCCGCGATGAACTGCTCGCTGTGCAAATACCGCGTGCAGATCGTCGGCTTCGAGCAGCAGGTCGGCGAGCCGCAGCGCGCCCACCACATGGCGGTGCGCGGCCTGCTGGCCAAGGAAGGCGCCGAGACGGCGCCGGCCAAGCCGGAATTCGCGCCCTACGAGCCGCATCCGATCGAGGCCGAGAGCTTCCGCATCATCGCCGACGGGCGCGACTGGAGCGCCTTCCCGGCGGCGCATTTGACGGTGCTGCAGCGGCTGGTACACACCAGCGGCGACTTCGACGCCGTCAACGATATGTACTTCTCGCCGGGCGCCATCGAAAGCGGCATCCGCGCGCTGCTGCGCTGCAAACGCGTGCTGACCGACGTGACGATGGTGCAGACCGGCCTGAAACGGGCCTTGCTGGAGCAGCTCGGCATCGACACCTGGTGCGGCGTGCACGACCGCGAAACGCACCTGATGTCGGAACAGTACGGCATCACCCGCTCGGCCGCCGGCATCCGCCGCGGCTGGGAAAAATTCGGCAACGACGTCGTCGTGTCGATCGGCGACGCGCCCACCGCCATCGCCGAGGCGGTGCGGCTAATCCGCGACCACGGCTGGCGCCCGCAACTGGTGATCGGCCTGCCGGTCGGCTTCGTCGGCACGCGCGAAACCAAGGAGGAATTGCGGCGCTGCCTGCAAGTGCCGCGCATTACCAACAGCGGAACGCGCGGCGGTTCGCCGTGGGCGGCCAGCGTGGTCAACGGCATGATGATCGACGCGCTGAACCAGCTCGCCGGGTATGAGCCTGGCTGAACGCAGCGAGTATGACCTGGCGGTGCTGGCCCTGAACGGCCTGCGCCGCGGCCGCACCACGGGCAGTTGCGCGACGGCGGCGGTGAAGGCGGCGTTGAACTTGCTGCTGTCGGGCGAGCGCAGCGACACCGTCAAGGTCAGCCTGCCGGACGGCGTGCACTACCTGGTGGTGCCGATCCAGATGGTGGATTTTTTAAGCGAAGGCGTGGTCCGGGCCGAAGTCTTGAAGGACGGCGGCGACGACCCCGACAATACCCACGGCGCGACGATTTTCGCCGAGGTGCGCCGCAGCGACGCGGGCGAGGTGCGTTTTTTCGCCGGCCGCGGCGTCGGCACGGCGACCCAGCCTGGCCTGCGCGTGGCCGTCGGCGAGCCGGCTATCAACCCGGTGCCGCGGCAGATGATGCGCATGGCGGTGGCCGAGGTGCTGGACGAGGCGCTGGCCGGGCAGCTCGACGCCGGCTTCGACCTGACCATCGGTTGCGAGGACGGCGAGGCGATCGCGCGCAAGACCTTCAACCCGCGCCTGGGCATCCTCGGCGGCATTTCGATCCTCGGCACCTCGGGCATCGTCGAGCCGATGTCGATGGCCACCTGGATCGCGTCGATTGAAGTGTACGTGCGGGTGGCGCTGGGCGGCGGCGCGCAAAGCGTGGCGTATTTGCCCGGTAAAATCGGACGGGACTACGCCCGCGACGTGCTGGGCCTGCCCGAAAAACGCAGCGTGCAGATCGCGAACTTCCTGGGCGACTCGCTCGACTTCACGCAAAAGGCGCTGCAGGAGGAGGGCCGCACGCTGGACGTGCTGTGGCTGGCGGGGCACCCGGGCAAGCTGGCGAAGGTGCTGGACGGCTGGTGGGATACGCATTCGAGCAAGAGCAATATGGCGATGGCCGGAGTGGCGCGGGTGGCGGCTGAAATGGGCTACGCGGCGCCCCTGGTGCAAGAGATAGAAAACGCAAACACAGTGGAAGCGGCAATGGAAATATTAAGAAGTGAACCCGGTGCGCAGGCATTTTGGATCGAGATCGAGCGGCGCATCGGCGCGCTCGCGCACGCCCGCGTGCCGTCGGTGAAGCGCCTGGAAGTGCGTCTGTTCGACCTGGCCGGCAATTCGCTGGGAGCGTCGGCATGAGCGCAGGGTTGAACACCTCAGTGGACACGCAACTGGGCACGCTGTGGGGCATCGGCGTCGGCCCGGGTCCGGCCGGCTACCTGCCGCTGGCGGCGCTGGAGGCGCTGCGCCAGGCCGACCTGATCTACGCGCCGCGCGCGCGCGGCGTCAACGCCTCGGTGGCGCTGCAATGCCTGGCCGGCATCGACCTCGACCCGGCCAAGCTGCGCGACATTGAATTCAATATGGACCCGGACCGTTCGGTGCTCAGCGAGCACTACGCGCAACTGGCCGACGGCATCGCCGCACAGTTGCGCGCCGGCCGCAACGTCGCCTACCTGACCATCGGCGACTCGCTGACCTACTCGACCTACGGCTACGTATTGGCGGCGCTGCGCGAACGGCTGCCCGGCCTGCCGCTGCGCACCTTCCCCGGTATCACCAGCTACGCCTCGGCGGCGGCGGCGCTCAGCTGGCCGCTGGGCGAGGGCAAGGAACGCGTGCTCATTTTGCCGTGCCCGGAAACCCCGGAGGAGCTGCGGCGCGACATTGAAACCCACGACATCGTGGTGCTGATGAAGGTCGGCACGCGCCTGGGTTGGGTGCTCGACCTGCTGCGCGAGATGGGCATCGCCGAACACTGCGCCTTCGCGCGCCGCATCGGCCTGCCCGGCGAAATGCTGGCCAACGGCGTCGGCGGGCTGGTTGCCGACGAGGCGATGGGCTACCTGGCCACCATGCTGGTGCGCCGCAATCCACGAGAAGAAAGATAGACATGAAGGTATATTTCATTGGCGCCGGCCCCGGCGCGGCCGACCTGATCACCCTGCGCGGCGCGCGCCTGCTGGGCAGCGTCGACATCGTGCTGTACGCCGGTTCGCTGGTGCCGACCGACATGCTGCAGCACTGCCGGCCGGACGCCGAGTTGATCGACACCGCCCAGCTCGACCTGGAACAGCAGCAGGCTTGCTACGTGCGCGCGCAGGCCGCCGGCAAGGACGTGGCGCGGCTGCACTCGGGCGACCCGGCGATTTATGGCGCCACGGCCGAGCAGATGCGCCGCCTCGACGCCCTCGGCATCGAGTACGACGTCGTGCCGGGCGTGTCCTCGTTCACGGCCGCCGCCGCCGCGATCCAGACCGAGCTGACCAAGCCGGAAGTGTCGCAAACGGTGATTTTGACGCGCGTTTCCGGGCGCGCCTCGGCGGTGCCGGAACTCGAATCGATCGCCAAGCTGGCCGAACACCGCGCCACCATGTGCATTTTCCTGTCCGGCCCGCACCTGAAGAAAATCGTCGCCGACCTGTCGCTGCACTATCCGCAGGAGACGCCGGTGAACCTGGTCTACCGCGCCAGCTGGCCGGAACAGAAAATCTACCAGGGCACGCTGGGCACGGTGCTCAAGGATACCAAGCGCGGCGCCTGGAACCTGACCACGATGATGCTGGTCGGCGCCGCCCTCGACAAGAACGTCGCCGCCGAGTCCAGCCTGTACTCGAAGGACTTCACGCACCTGTTCCGCGTGGTGAAGAAGACCAAGGGCAAAGCCAAGGCCAAGCTTGACGCCGACGTTGAAACCGTGGACGTGACCGAGGCCGCCGCGTGAGCGACGCCGCCCTAGGCATCTGGCTGGTGCGCGCCGAAGGCGAGGCGCTGGCCGCCGTGCTGCGGGCGCGCCTGGGCGCCGAGGTCTACCGGCCCTGGCTGAATCCGGGCGTGGCGCAGAAGGCGCAGTTCGGCGCCGCCTACCGCCAGCACGCCCAATGGGTGATGGTGGCGGCCAGCGGCATCGCCGTGCGCTTCCTCGACGGCCTGGCGCAGGACAAACACAGCGATCCGGCGCTGGTGGTACTGGACGAGGCGGGCCGTTTCGCCGTCTCGCTGCTGGCCGGCCACGAGGGCGGCGCCAACGAACTGGCCTACCGCGTGGCCGCGGTGGTCGGCGCGGTGCCGGTGGTGACGACGGCCACCGAGGCGCTAAAACCGCTGACCCTGGGCATCGGTTGCCGCAAGGGCGTGCCGGCCGAGCGGATAGAGGCGGCGGTGCTGCACGCGCTGGGCCAGCGCGGCCAACGCCAAATAGCCGAGGTGCGCGAAGTGGCCACCGTCGATCTGAAGGCGAACGAGCCGGGCCTGCTGGAATTTTGCCGCAAGCACGGCCTGCCGCTGCGCGTGTTCGCCCGCGCCACGCTGGCGGCGCGGCCCTGGGTCACCAAGGCGTCGGATTGGGTAATGCAAAACGTGGGGCTGGACGGCGTGTGCGAGCCGTGCGCCCTGGTGGCCAGCCCGCGCGGCGAGTTGCTGGTGCCGAAAACGAGTCTGGACGGCGTCGCCGTCGCAGTGGTTCAAGATAAATGGATGGAAATATGAGCGGTGTATTGAATTTGGTGTCGGTTGGACCTGGTTTTGGCGATTTGATCGTGCCGCGCGCGGTTGCGGCCCTGCAAAGCAGCGACGTGATCGTCGCCTATGAACTGTATCTGCGCTGGATCGCGCCGCACATCGAGGGCAAGGAGATCCACACGCCGCCGCTGACGCAGGAGCGCGAACGCGCCTTGCTGGCGATCGAAAAGGCGCGCGGCGGCGCCAAGGTCTCGCTGATTTCCAGCGGCGACATCGGCATCTACGCGATGGCCGCGCTGGCCTACGAGGAAATGAGCGAGGACGACACCTATGAAGTGAACCTGGTGCCGGGGATTACGTCGGCGAACGCCTGCGCCTCGCTGCTCGGATCGCCGCTGTCGCACGACTTCGCCACGCTCAGCCTGTCCGACCTGCTGTGCCCGTGGGACTGGATCGAACACCGCGCCCGCCACATCGCCCAGGCCGACCTGGCCTGCGTGATGTACAACGTGCAAAGCGCCGGGCGCCAGCAGGGCGTCTACCGCGTGCTGCAACTGATGCTCGAATCGAAGGCCCCCCACACGCTGTGCGGCGTCGTCAAGAACGCCTACCGGCCCGGCCAGCAGGTGAGCATCCACCGCCTCGACGAACTGCCGTCGCTGCAGTTCGACATGTTGACCACCATCGTCGTCGGCAACCGCTTCACCAAGCGCAAACGCGGCCAGATCTACACGCCGCGCGGTTACAACGACTGGTCCATGCCGGAAGGCGCGCCGTTGGCCGCGCCCGAGCGCGAGGCGCTGCCGGCCGACGGCGTCTGGGTCTTCTCCGGCACCAGCGACGGCAACGCGCTGGCGGCGCAACTGGCGGCGGGGCAGGGCAGCCCGGTGGTGGTGTCGGCGGCCACCGGCTACGGCGGCGAAGTGGCGTTGAAGGACTGCCCCGGCGCGACCATCTGGGCCGGCCGCCAGGGCATCGAAGCGCGCCGCCAGGCGCTGACGCAAAGCCGCGCCCGCGTGCTGGTCGACGCCACCCATCCGTACGCCACCAGCATGTCGGACCAGTTGATCGGGTTGGCGCTGGAACTGGGCATCCCCTACCTGCGCTACGAGCGCGCCAGCGAGTTCGCGCCGGCCGACGGCGAACTGTGCGCCTCGGCCCAGCAGGCCGGCGAGCGCGCCATCGAACTCGGCCAGCGCATCTTCCTGGCGACCGGCTCGAAGGACCTGGCCACTTTCCTGACCTTGCCCGGCGCGGCCGACAAGCAGTGGTTCGTGCGCCTGACCGCCGAGCCGGAATTCATCCAGCGCGCGATTGCGCTGGGCGTGCCGCGCGACCGCATCTGCGCGATGCAGGGGCCGTTCTCGGCGGCCTTCAACACGGCGCTGTGGAGCGACTGGAAAATCGACTGCGTGGTGACGAAGGATTCCGGCGACGCCGGCGGCTACCGCGCCAAGGCGCAGGCGGCGCAGGCGCTGGGCATTCCAATGCTGGTGGTGGACCGTCCCAAGCTCGACTATCCGCAGTTGGCCACCAGTTTCGAGTCCGTGCTGGCGCAGCTGAAAGCCTGGAACATCGCATGAAGCAGCTGATACCGGTCACCATCGTGACGGGCTTCCTCGGCTCGGGCAAAACCACCTTGCTGCGCAGCCTGATCCAGCGCCGCCAGACGCGGCGCCTGGCCCTGCTGATCAACGAGTTCGGCGAAATCTCGATCGACGGCGCGCTGATCCGCGACGAGGCCGGCGGCGACGAGCAGGTGCGCATCCACGACTTCCCGTACGGCCTGATCGCCTACGGCGACGACGAACAGTTCGTGCCGACCATGCGCGCCATCGCGGCGCGGCGCGCCAACGTCGACCACGTGCTGATTGAAACCTCGGGCCTGGCGCTGCCGACGGCGGTGATGGAACTGCTGCAAAGCCCGGAACTGTGCGACGACTTCATCCTCGACGCCACGCTGGCCGTGGTCGACACGCCGCTGCTGCTGTCGGACCAGTTCGAACACGGGGTGGGTATCAACCCGGCGGTGAATCCGGCCGCCACCATGTTCGAACAGCAGTTGGAATACGCCGACGTCGTCGTGCTGAACAAAATCGACGGCCTCGACGACGAGGCGCTGCTGCTGGCCGAAACGCGGGTGCGCCAGCGCGCGCCCAACGTGCGCTTCCTGGAACTGGCGCACCAGGCCCGGCTCGACATCCGCCTGGCGCTGGGGCTGCGGCTGCACCAGCCGACGCGCACCGAGCACGGCCACACCTACACGGCGCTGCCGGCGATGCCGGGGCCGCAGGCCGGCGTGCTGGCCGAGCAAAGCCGGCTGAACGGCCACGCCCACTCCGGCCTGAGCGCGCACAGCCACGGCCTGGCGACCCACAAGCACTTCCACGAACAGGACCCCGGCTGGCTTTCGTTCGTGCTGCGCAGCGACGTCGCGCAGCAGGCCGACCAGCTCAAGGCGGCGCTGCTGGAGGCGGCCAAGGTCGAACCCATCCTGCGCAGTAAAGGCTTCATCCGCACCGACGCGACCCCGCGCGCCGTACTGGTGCAGGGCGTGCGCTCGCGCGTGACCATCAGCGTCGACGCCGTCAAACCGGCGGCGCGGCGCTCCGAGCTGGTCTTCATCGGCTACCACACCAGCCGTAGCAATGTCGCCGCGGTGCTGTCGAACCTGACGGGAACGCCATGGCGATAGCCTGGCATGGCCGCTGCGCGTCGGCCCTGAAATGAACCAACACCCCCCATTTTTAATCCAAGGAGAATCACCCATGCAATCCAAACACATCCGCTTACTGGCCCTGGCGCCGCTGGCGTTCTGCGGCGCGGCCGCCGCCCATCCCGGCCACACGCACGGCGCAATGGCCGGCTTGATGCATCCCTTCCTCGGCCTGGACCATTTGCTGGCCATGCTGGCCGTTGGCGTGTGGGCGACCCAGCTAGGCGGCCGCGCGAAATGGCTGCTGCCATTGAGCTTCGTGGCGCTGCTGGCCGCCGGCGGCGGCTTGGCGATGGCCGGCGTCGGCCTGCCGATGGTCGAAGGCGGCATCGCCACCTCGGTTCTGCTGCTCGGCCTGTTGATCGCGCTGGCGGTGAAAATGCCAACGGCGCTGGGCGCGGCGATGGTCGGCGTGTTTGCCTTGTTCCACGGTTTCGCGCATGGCAGCGAAATGCCGGCGCTGAGCACGCCTTGGCAATACGCCTTCGGCTTCATGGCCGCCAGCGCGGTACTGCACGGCGCCGGCGTTTTGTTCGGCAAC
Source organism: Janthinobacterium sp. CG3 (assembly GCF_000344615.1). Lineage (GTDB taxonomy): Bacteria > Pseudomonadota > Gammaproteobacteria > Burkholderiales > Burkholderiaceae_D > Janthinobacterium. The sequence goes on from NZ_KB467824.1 coordinate 1,138,180, forward strand.
GGCTTGCAGCGCCAGTCGCTGTGGCTGCGCGCCAGCGGCGGCTTGATCGCGCTGAGCGGCGTCTGGATGAGCGCCGCCGCCTAATGTAAGGTCGATGCCGCGGCGGGCGACGCGAGTGTCCGCCCGCGGCGGCAGATGCGGCAGGGCCGGCTTGCGTGAGATAATTCGCGCGCGCCACAGGCGCATGCGCTCCCCGCGCATTTCACCGAATGCCATTGCCGACCCTATGACTCTCAAAATTTCCAGGATACTTCACGCGGGTTACGTCTTCGAGTGCGACGATACGCAGATCGCCTTCGACCCGATCTTTGAAAATCCCTTCAGCCGGAATTGTCACGCCTTTCCCGACGTCAGGTTCGATCGCGAGCAGATCAGGAAGGTGAGGTTCGCCGCCGTCTTCATTTCTCACTACCACGACGACCACTGCTCGCTCGAAAGCCTGGATTTGTTGGACCGGCGGACGCCGCTGTATATCTACTGTCTCTTTGAAGAACTCTTCGCGATGGTGCGCGAGCTGGGCTTCGTCCATGTTCATCAACTGCGCACCAATGTTCCCATCAGCGTCGGCCCGTTTGAGGTGTTCCCGCGCGAGGCGCTCGATTCCGACGTGGACTCCATGTTTCAAATCAAGGCGGCCGGCCTGAATGTGCTGAACGTCGTCGATTCGTGGATCGGTCCCGAGGCGCTGGTCGGACTCGCGCAGGACGCGCCCTGGGACATGGTGCTGTGGCCGTTCCAAACGATGCGCGAGATCGAGGTACTGTCGCCGTCCCGCGCCGCCGCCGCGCCGGCGGCGTTGCCGGCCGACTGGATCGAGCAACTCACGATACTCAATCCCCGCTATGTGGTGCCGAGTTCCTGCCAATTTCTGCAGGAATCGTGGTCCTGGTATAACCGCGCCTTTTTCCCGATCAGCTACAGCCAGTTTCAACAAGAGGTGGGGGCGGCGCTGCCGGACGCGCAGATAGTCAGACTCAATCCATCGGTGTCTGTGCTGTTGGATGGAAAATCGCTTCAGACAGGTTCGCCGCTGGGCTGGGTCTTGCCCGTCGGCGAGCAAGATGTCGATTATCAATACGAGGGCAATGCGGCGCCGCCGCCCACGTCGGAAATTGCTTGCCATTTTTCGCCCCTGACGGCGGAGCAGACCGACAGGGTCATCGGTTACTGCCGTTCGGGCTTGCTTGAAAAATACAGTGAGATGGAACTTGCGCCGGACAGCTACTTCGAGAAGGTGCGCGTGTGGCGGCTGTCGGTCTACGACCACGCGGGAACGGGCACAGACTTCCACTACCGCCTGGAAGGCGACAATATAACGCCCCTCGTCGTCGACGGCGAACAGGCCCTGTCCTGGACCACCGAGATCCCCATTGCGAAGTTTTACGCGGCGCTGGCGTTGGGCGAGTCGCTCACCTCCATGTACATGCGTATCAACGATGCGGTGTTCGATACGCAAACCGAAGAGGAAATTCAGTCGGCGGATATCGTCGACGATCCCTTGATTCGTTGCCTGTTTAACGATGTCGATTTCGGCGCTTACCAAGCTGCGCAGCTTCGGCGGCTAAAAGAACGCCTTTGAACTGTCCAACCGGAAGCGCGACCCGGTTTTTCGCAAATTGGTACGGCCCCGGCGTCAGCCGCCCGCGCGCTTGGCGTTGTGGCCGCGCTTTTTCAGCGCATCGACAACCAGGTCGCAGTGGTCGCCTTGCACCTCGATCACACCGTCTTTGACCGTGCCACCGCAACCGCAGGCTGTGCGCAGCTGTTTGCCCAGCAAGGCGAGGGCGATGGCGTCGAGCACTAGCCCTTTGACGAGGGTGACGCTTTTGCCGCCGCGGCCTTTGGTCGAGCGCGATACGCGCACCACGCCATCGCCCGCGGGCGCGGTTTTGGCCTGGGCTTTGCAGCCGCACTCGGCGACGGCTTGCCGGCATTCGGGGCAGGTGCGGCCGACTTCGGTGGAGTACACCAGGCCGCCTTTTGAACTACTTTTCATTATGGATCTGCTCGGGATTGTTTGATTGATGAATTGGCGGGAGTGTAGCAGATCGGTGTCAGACTCTAGTGCCGTCCAGTTAGCGCGATTTTCGTAGATACTATGAATGAAGGCGGGTCGGCAAAAGACGCAAATTAATCCTAAAGTGAAGGTTCGAAGAATCAACTTAGGAGAAAATCATGCAACCGACCCGCGCCAACGATTTTACGCCTGAAGTCGAAGTTTTTGCAGTGGCATTAGAGTTGTCGAGCAAGAGCTGGAAAATTGCCTTGCACGACGGAAAGAGAGAGAAGCCGGCGATTCAGACGGTTTCCGGCGAGACAGCGGCGGGGCGCCTCAACGAAACGGTGCAGGAGATTGAGAAGTTCAAGGCAAAGTGGGGCCTGGCCGCCGAGGTACGCACCGTCGTGCTGTACGAGGCTGGTCAGGATGGCTTCTGGATTGAACGCGCCCTCTCGAAGCTGGGCTACGAGGTGGTGATCTGCGACCCTGCCAGCATTCCCGTCGAGCGGCACAAACGGCGGGCCAAGACCGACCGGCTCGACGCGATCAAGCTGGTGCTGACATTGCGGGGCTGGTTGCGTGGCGAGTACGACCGGATGCACGTGATCCGTGTTCCGACGGTGGAGGCCGAGGCGCAGCGGCACGTGGTACGGGACCGCGGCGAGTTGCAAAAGGAAACGCAGCAGCACCGCGACCGGATCCGCAAGCTGCTGCGCACCGTCGGCTGCTGGGATGGCGTCGGCGGCGATGTGGGGGCGCGGCTGAACAAGCGGGAATTGTGTTGCTACGACGGCGATCCGCTGTCGGCGCAGCTGCAGCAGCGGCTGGAACAGGAGTGCAAACGTTTGGAGTTGGCGCAGCAACAACTGGCCGCGCTGGAAAAAGGGATGGCGGAGCAATTGCCGCCGGAGGTGCGCCAGCGCATTGCCGACCTGGAACGGTTGAAGGCGGTGGGGCCGGTGGGCGCGACGAGGCTGGTGCTGGAGCTGTTCTGGCGCAAATTCGAGAACCGCAGGCAGGTGGGCGCCTGCGTCGGTTTGGTGCCGCAGCCCTACGACAGCGGCGAGAGCCGGGTTGACCAGGGCATCAGCAAGCAGGGCAACCGGCGCGTGCGCGCGCTGTTGATCGAGATGTCTTGGTTCTGGCTGCGCTACCAACCCGACAGCGTGATGACGAAATGGTTCGCCCGGCGCACGCAGGGAGGCCAGAACAAGCGCGGCAAGCGCATCGCCATCGTCGCGGTGGCGCGCAAGCTGGTGGTCGCCCTGTGGCGCTACCTGGAGCATGGGATCGTCCCCGAAGGGGCGCAGTTGAAACGAGCGGCATAAGGGAGTAAGGCGGCACGTTCAGTACCAGTAGTTGGCATTACGTTGAAGTACGCAGCAGCAAGGAGTAGGCAGGCCCGTAACCCGACCTGGTTGCCCATGGCAACCGACCCTAGTAGATGGGGCTTGCACGCATCAAGGTCACTAAGCGCAACGCGCATGCAGAATTAGGCTGGGGTAGCAAAACCAGCGGATAGAAGGTGGTGGGACGTGAAGTCTCACGCAATGATGACCGAGAGCTTCGAACTGGGCTGTACGAACGACGAAAGCAAAGCGCTGGCAATGAACGAAGGCCAAAACGAAACAGGTCGGCATGGCGCCAAGCCGCAATATGCGTCATGGCGCCATGGACCAGCATATTTCGGTATCGGCGGCGTCAAGGGTTCGCTTCGCCGGGCTTCGCCCGCCCTTGACCCCGCCGATACCGAAACAAGGGATAGGATAAATTTGCGAAAAACCAGTTGACTTGGAATTCATCATAGAAGGTCGGGTTAGCCCGAAAGGGCGTAACCCGACAATGTTGGCCCGGAACAGCGCGTCGCGCTTCGGCCAACATTGTCGGATTACGCGTGCCGCTAATCCGACCTACGATTTTTGATTGTGCGGGGAGCGTCGGATTGTAAACCGGGGTCTGCCCCCTCAGTCGTCGCGGGCGTAGGCTTAGTCGAGGTGCTGTTGGGCGCCGTCGTGCACTAGCCGGCGCAGGCCGTCGATCATCTGGTCGCGCAGCGCGTGCAGGTGGGCCAGTCGCGGCGCCAGTTGTTCGGCGCTGGCGCCGCCGGCGCTGTGCAATTCGACCAACTCGCTGCCGCGCTCGTGCAGTTGCATATGCAGTGCGATCAGCCTGGCAAAGCGCGGGTGCATGCCGTAGCGCCCGCGCCCTTCGCTGGCGTGCCAGCGGCTGAAGTGGCAGCCCTGCGCGCTCGGTGGACGGGGCGCGTCGGGCGCGCCGGCCAGGAAGGCTTCGATGCCGCGCAGCCAGTGGCGGTGCTCGACCTCGGCGAACACCACCGCGACGTCGTCGCGCCGCGCGCTGCGTCCGCGCCACGCCGTCCATGCCGGGTCGGGCCGCCAGGCCGCGGCCCAGCCGGGCAGCTCGGCGGCCGGCATCGGCCGGGCGATGCCGTAGCCCTGCGCCAGTTCGCAGCCCAGCGGCAGCAGCAGTTCGCCGTGCGCCACCGTTTCGACGCCCTCGGCGATGACCTGGCGCCGGAACGCCGCCGCCAGGCCGACCACGCCGTCGATGATGGCCAGGCTGTCGGCGTCTTCCAGCATGCCGCGCACGAAACTCTGGTCGATTTTCAGCAGCGCCACCGGCAGGCGTTTCAGATACGTCAGCGAGGAGTAGCCGGTGCCGAAGTCGTCCAGCGCGAAGTGCACGCCCAGCGCGCGGCAGGCTTGCATCAGTTCCGACACCTGCGCCATGTCCTGCAACGCGCTGGTTTCGACGATTTCCAGTTCCAGGCAGTGGGCCGGCACCTCCGGCTGCGCCGCCAGCAGCGCCGTCAGGCGCGCCAGGAAGTCGGTACTTTGCAACTGGTGCGCGCCGACGTTGACGCTGACGGCGATGGTCAGGCCGGCGCGGCGCCACGCGGCGATCTGCCGCAGGGCCTCGCCGATGACCCACTCGCCCACTCGCACGCCCAGCGGATGGAGTTCGATCGGCGCCAGGAAGGCGGCCGGCGGCAGCAGACCGCGCTGCGGGTGGCGCCAGCGGATCAGCGCCTCGGCGCCGATGACCGCGCCGGTTTTCATGTTGACCTTGGGCTGGTAGTGCAGCACGAACTCGTCCTGCCCGAGGCCGCGCTCGATGTCGGCCAGCTCGGCGCGCTGACTGCGCGCGGCGACGTCGCGGCCGACGTCGAACAGGTGGTAGCGGTTCTTGCCGGCCTGCTTGGCGTGGTACATGGCCTGGTCGGCGTGGCGCATCAGCAGGTCGGCGTCGGCGCCGTCGTGCGGGTAGAGCGTGACGCCGATGCTGGCGCCGACGCGCAGTTCCAGTGGCGCCGGCTGTTCCAGCCACAGCGGCGCGGCGGCGGCCTGCAGCAGGCGCGCCAGGATCGGTTCGCAGTCGTCGGGCTGCGCCAGTTCGGTCAGCACGGCGACGAATTCGTCGCCGCCGATGCGGGCGATGGTGTCGCCGTCGCGCAGCGCCGACTTCAGCCGTTGCGCGACGGCGATCAGCAGTTCGTCGCCGACCTCGTGGCCGTGCTGGTCGTTGACCGCCTTGAAGCCGTCAAGGTCGAGGTAGACCACCGCCAGCGACTGGTTGTGGCGCTCGCTGTGGGCGATCGCCTGCTGCAGGCGGTCGGCCAGCAGCGCCCGGTTGGGCAGGCCGGTGAGGGCGTCGAAGTGGCTGATGCGGTCGAGCTGTTGCAACTGCCGTTTGCTCTGCGTGACGTCGGTGAACAGGGCCACGTAGTGTTGGGTGGCGCCGTCGGCGTCGCGCACCGCGCTCACCGTGATCATCTCGGCGTAGACCGCGCCGTCCTTGTGCCGGTTCCAGGCCTCACCGTGCCAGTGGCCCTGGTCGACCAGCGCGCGCCACATCTGCGCGTAGAACTCGGCCGACTGGCGGCCCGACTTGAGCATGCGCGGATTGCGTCCCAGCGCCTCGGCGCGGCTGTAACCGGTAATGCGGGTGAAGGCGTCGTTGACCTCGACGATGGTGCCGGCCGGGTCGGTGACCATGATGCCCTCGCGGGCCCCGCTAAAGACGCTGGCGGCCAGGCGCAGGCGCGTTTCGGCTTGCTTGCGCTCGCTGATGTCCTGGCGGGCGATGACGACGTTGCCGCTGTCGCCCTGGAAGCGGGTGACGTTGACGCCGAGCCAGCGCGGCGCGCCGCCGGCGCGGCACGGGTACTCGGCCGAGAAGCTGTCGCTCTGGCGCCCGAGTACGGCGCGGATGCCGTCGGCCAGTTGCGGCGACTCCAGCGCGTCGGGCGCGGCGTTGTCGCACAGGTGCAGGTAGTTGGCGCCGACGTCGAGGCGCGCCTGCTCGGCGTGGAACGCGCGCCAGGCCTGGTTGGTGGTGAGGACGACGCCGCCGCGGTCGAGCACGCAAATGTGCGTCGCCACCGCATCGATGGTGGCCCTGGCGAACGATTCGGCGGCCTGCAGCGCTTGCTTCGCCTGCATGCGCTCGGTGAAGTCGAACACGTGGGCGTGGGCGCGCCGCAGTTCGTCGTTTTGCGCCTCCAGTTCCAGCTGGAAGATCAGCAGTTCGTCGAGCTGGCGGCGGGCCTCGTGCTCGCCGGCGGCACTGGGCAGCCGGGCTGGCGGTGTCGCCGCGCCGGGCGAGGAGCGTTGGTCCTGTGTCATGTGCGGTTCCCGCATCGGTTGCGCGCGCGGTGGTGGAAGGCGCGCCGCGGCGAAACGGATGGGTTGATTTTACTGATGGCCATGGTGCTGTTGTGGGTAAATGGCGCCGTGCGACGCCCGTAGCTTTACTTTAACGCATGAGGCGGTTAACAGAAAGTGTATCTTGCGAGATAAATATGCGAAAAATGCATTTCGCTACCGCTCATCGGCAAAATATTTCCGGTATTGGCGGGCAGGGGGAAGTCGCGGGCGGGCCGGGCACCGCGCCAGGTAGCCGCGACGCCTTGCTCCGGCCCCTAAAAACGCCCGTGTGCGGAAGCCTTTATCGAGGCCTCAGGCGGCGTGTTTCCATCGCGATTCGCTGTTGACCATCGCCTCGATGAGCGTATCGGTCAGCGGGTAACCGGTGGCGTTCTCGATACCGAGAAACATCGGGCTGGGATTGGCTTCGAGGAAGAAGTAGTTGCCGTCCTTGTCGCGACGCCAGTCGATCGCGGTCCAGTTCAGCGACAGCAAGGCCATAATCGTCGGCACCTGCTGGCGTATCGCCGCCGGCAGGTCGATATTCTTGATGCTCAACGCCGCGTCGGTGCGGAAATCGACGTCGTCGCTTTCCAGCTCCAGCGAAAACATGTGCCGGCCGATCGCATAGGTGCGGATATTGGTGCCGTCCACATATTGTTGCAGCGTGATCGGGGCGCGGCTCAAGGCGCCGGCCAAATGCTCGCCAGCCAGATGCCGTTCGGTGATGCGCTCGGTATGGGCGCCGCCATATACCGGCTTGAAAATAGCCTGCGGTTCGGCTTTGCAGAACGCCAGCACTTGTTGCGCGTTGTTGCCGACATACGTGCGCGGGATGGTGACGCCGGCCTGCGCCACCAATTGCAACTGGTGCGGCTTTTCCTGGTGCGACTGGTATGCCTGCCAGCTATTGAGCCAATGCGTCTGGTTGCGGCACTGGAACCACGAGCGCAGGCTGGCCATGCTGTCGTAAAACGCGATGTCCTCGACCGAGCCGCGGGTCGCCTTGGTCGACTCCGGGGTGACGCCGCAGAAATTGCGCCAGTAGACCGAGCCGATTTCGGCGAAACGCATGGCGCTGCCGTCGGGCAGCGTCAGCTCGCCGCCGCCGTCGGCCGGCGTCAGGCTCATTTGTATAGTCGAGGGGAATTTATGGGTTTCAAGCAGGTGCGCTTCGTGGCCGCGCCGCGCCAGTTGCGCCAGCATATGCTGGGCGTGCTGGTCGCCGGCGTGCGCCAAAATAAGATGTTTCATGATTTTTCCACTACCTTTGCAACGATATGGGGCCGGTCGCCGTACGGCGCGCCGTCCGGCGACCGGCTGCTTACGCTCAGTCGATTACTTCAGGTCTACCGGTGGCAGGCCGCCTTCTTCGCCCAGGGCCAGCGTGGTTTGCTGACCTGTGCCGCCGGTCAGATTGCCAGGATCGCCGCCTTCTTCGCCAATGGCCATCGTCGTCATGATCGGGTCCGAAACGCCGCCGCTAACTTGTTTGATTTGTTCTTCGTTCAGTGAAAATGGATGCATGATAGTGTCCTAATTTCTAAATAAACTTCGATTGATTGCGAGCAAGGGCAGCGCTTGCGTTGGACGCAGGCAGTTGTCCCACGATCACACCTGGCGCATGCAAGATTCCGTATCGTCGGCGGCTTGCAATGCCCGGCTATCTTAGCAATTATTTCCTTTATGTCAAACTGTTTAAAGTATAAAACTTTATGATCTTGCAACATCAAAACTTTGTTGCCGATATGGTCATCGCGGCACCCCGCCTGCGCTTCGCGCGACGCGGCCGGCGTAAACACCGCGCCGCGCGGCCGGTCCCGTTACGCCGCGCTGGCACAGATGCAAGGCCTACCTTACAATCACGCCAGCCAATATTTACTATTTAATACATGACCTTTTACCGGACCTATTTATCGTGACCTCCAAGCCGCTCAAGATCGCCGTTTCGCTCGCCGTTGTCGTAGCCGCCGGGGCCGGCGCCTACTTCGCCACGCGTCCGGCGTCCGCGCCGGCACCGGCGTCCGCGCCCGTTGCCGCCGCGGGCGCCGCGGCGGCGGCCAGCGGCGACGTTGCCGCGATCGGCGCGCAATTGCGCGACGTGCTGGCGGCGCACCGCAAGATCATCGTGCTGCTGGCCGACGAGCAGGCGCTGGCGGCCCCGGCCCGCGCGGAGAGCCGGCGCGTCGGCCAGGCGCTGTTCCACGAAAACCAAGTCCGCATCGGCAAGCTCGACGAGGCTTTCGGGGTGTTGACGGCGCCGGACAATCCGGCCCGCTTCGAGGCGCTCGAGCGCTTGCTGACCTATGTCGAGTCGGACCCCGACCTGTACGACGCCGACCGTCTGGCCTTCCGCGAGCTGCTGCAGTCGCTGCTGGCCGACGTGGCCAAGGATTCGTCGCTGCCGGCGATTAAGTTGCACAAGCGCGTGTCGGAAGACCTCGACGCGCTGGCCGAGATCGAGCGCAACTATGAGAAGGAAATCCGGCAAATCTTCGGCCGCTTCGAGTCGCGCGCCATCGAACTCAAGCGCGAACGCTGGGAAGACTACGTCGCGCACTTGAAAAAACGTTACACGCGCGAGCAGATCCTGAAGGAATACGGCGTGGTGCTGCCGTATCCGGCGCCGCCACCGGGCGCCGCCGGCGTCGAGGAGGGTAAACCGGACGGGGCGGAAATTTTCGGCACCGCGCTGCCTAAGAAAACCGTGGTGCTGACCTTCGACGACGGCCCGCACAAACGCTACAGCGAGGAAATCGCGGCGATCCTGAAACAGTACGGCGTGCCGGCGGTGTTTTTCAGCGTCGGGCGCAACCTGGGCAGCCTGGACGCCGCCGGCAAGGCCAAGTTGTCGGCCGGCGCCGAGGTCAGCCGCAAGTTGATGGCGGCCGGCTACGCGCTGGGCAACCACAGCTTCAGCCACGCGCAGCTGTCGAAGCAGACCGGCGACAGCCTGAAGGGCGAGATCTTGCACACCGACGTGCTGCTCAAGGCCATCAGCAGCGAGCGCGCGCCGCTGTTCCGCTTTCCCTACGGCGCCCGCAACAGCGAGGGCATGGCGGCGCTGGCCAACGCGCATCTGACATCGGTGATGTGGAACATCGACTCGCTCGACTGGGCCGATCCGGTGCCCAGCTCGATCGCCGACCGGGTCCTGCGCTCGGTCGACAAGGAGGGCCGCGGCATCATTCTGTTCCACGACATCCACGAGCGTACCGTCAAGGCCCTGCCGGCCGTGCTGGAGCGGCTGGTGGCGGACGGCTACCAGTTCGCCGGCTGGGACGGCGCCGCCTTCAAGGTCGCCAAGGGCGCCGCGCCGGCGGCCGAGAAGAGCCCCGTGACCACCGGCTACGGCAACTCCTGGGCGGTGGTGATCGGCATCGACGACTACGCCAAATGGCCCAAGCTGCAGTACGCGGTGCGCGACGCGCAGGGCGTGCGCCAGAGCCTGGTCGAGAAGTTCGGCTTTGCGCCGGAGCGGGTGGTGTCGCTGAAGAACGCCGAGGCGACCCGCACCAACATTCTGGCCGCCTTCCACGACAAGCTGGCGCACGGCGGGGTGCAGAAGAACGACCGCATCTTCGTCTTTTTCGCCGGCCACGGCGCGACCCGCAAGCTCAGCTCCGGGCGCGACCTCGGCTACATCGTGCCGGTCGACTCGGACCCGAACCAGTTCGCCACCGACGCCATTCCGATGACGGAAATCCAGAACATCGCCGAAAGCCTGACCGCCAAGCATGCGCTGTTCGTCATGGACGCCTGTTACAGCGGCCTGGGGCTGACGCGCGGCGTTGGCTCCAGCTCCTTCCTGCGCGACAACGCCAAGCGTATCGGCCGGCAAATGCTCACGGCCGGCGGCGGCGACCAGCTGGTCGCCGACGGCGGGCCGAACGGCCATTCGGTGTTTACCTGGACGCTGCTGCAGGGGCTGGCCGGCAAGGCCGACCTGAACGGCGACGGCCTGATCACCGCCACCGAACTGGCCGCCTACGTCGCGCCGGCGGTGGCCAGCGTGTCGAACCAGACGCCGGCCTTTGGCAGCCTGCCCGGCTCGGAGGGCGGCGACTTCGTCTTTGAACTGCCGGCCGAGACCGAGTTCCTCAGCCCCACCACGGCGCAACTGTCGAGCGCGGCGATCGCGCTGAACTCGAAGCTGGACGCGTCGCGCCCGGCCGGCGCGGACGAGCGCAAGGTGGCCGGCGCCCCCCCCGCCACGGTGACGGTGAAGGATTTGCAGGGCGTCGAGCAAAAGATCGCCACGCCGCCGACGGTGCCGACCTCGGCGCGCCAGCTGGCGCAGCGGGCCAACGACCGCGGCCTGCAACTGTACAAGGAAAAACAATACGCGGCGGCCGAGGCGCAGTTCACCGAGGCGCTGAAACTGCGCGCCGACTTCGCGCTGGCCGCCAACAACCTCGGCTTCGTCTTCTACAAGCAGGAAAGGTACGCCGAGGCGGCGCGCTGGTTTGAAAACACCGTCAAAATGGACCCGTCGCGGGCGATTGCCTACCTGAACCTGGGTGACGCCCACGTCCGCGCGGGTGACGGCGTCAAGGCCAAAGGCGCGTACAAGACTTACCTGGAGCTGGCGCCAAACGCCTCGGCGGCCGGCTACGCCAGGCAGCAGCTGGACAAGCTCTAGGGCGCGCCCAGGGCGCCGCGAACGCCGGCAAAAACCACAGGCGACGAGCCGGGGTCAGCCCTTCAGGGTCCGGCCCCGGGGGGCGCGCCTGTGGTGTTAATACGGTTGCGCCGCAAGCACGATGGTTGCGGTACGACAGTATTGCTCGTGTAAAAACTGCATAGACTGGCAACACAATCCTATGGCGCGGTCAGCGGCGCGCGCTTGCTACGCCCGTCGTTTCCGCAGCGACGCAACGGAGGTGTGCCCAATGGCCAGTCTGCGCAGTTTTGTCGTCCGTCTTGCCAACAAGGAGGACGATTTCTCGCCGATCAAGTGGCGCGCGACGTCGTTCGTGGTGTTGGTGTGCGTCTCGCTGGTCGTGCTGCAAAGCTGGATCAGCTGGCGCGGCCGTGAAAGCCAGCTGAAGGCCGGCACCGTGGTCGCGGCCAACCTGGCGCGCGCGGTGGCCCAGCACGCCTACGACACCGTCAAGGAGGCCGACACGGTGCTGGTCGGCCTGGTCGAGCGGCTGGAAACCGATCCGCCGACCGCGGCGCAATTGGCGCGCGTGCAGCAGCTGCTGGTCAAGCGGGTCGCCGAACTGCCCCAGTTGCACGGCGTCTTCGTCTACCGAAGCGACGGCGGCTGGCTGGTCAACTCGCTGGGCCGCACGCCGAAGAACGCCAGCAACGCCGAGCGTGAATACTTCATTTATCACCGCACGCACCTGGACCGCGGGCCGCACATCGGGCCGCTGATCCGCAGCAAATCAACCGGCGACCTGGTCATCACCGTGTCGCGCCGCCTCAACCGGCCCGACGGCAGCTTTGGCGGCGTGGCGCTGGCGACGATCCGCATGGAATATTTCCAATCCTTTTACGCGCGCTTCGAGATTGGCCGCTCCGGCGCGATTTTCGTCGCGCTCGACAACGGCACGCTGCTGGTGCGGCGCCCGTTCGAACGGAAAAGCCTGGGCCGCAACATTGCGGGCTTGCCGCTGTTCGGCCAGTATTTACCGCGCGCGCCGGTCGGCACGGCCATCATCACCTCGGGCCAGGACGGCATCACCCGCATCAACAGCTACCGCCGGCTGGAGCAATATCCGCTGGTGGTCTCGGCCGCGCTGGCGCAGGACGAGGTGCTGGGCGAATGGCGCGCCGACGCGCATGTGTATGGCGTCGGCGTCGGCGTTCTGGTGCTGGTGCTGGGTTTGCTGGGTGTGCGCCTGGTGCGGCAGATCGAGCTACGCGGCCGGACCGAGGCCGAGCTGGTGCTGGCGCGCAACTCGCTGGAATCCTTGAACGTCACCTTGCAGCGCTTGGCCATGCAGGACGGCCTGACCGGGCTGGCCAACCGGCGCCAGTTCGACGTTTCCTTGCAGGATGAGTTCAGCCGGGCGATGCGCAACGCCAGTTCTTTGGCCCTGATCATGATCGACGTCGATTGCTTCAAGCAATACAACGACCTCTTCGGCCACCCGGCCGGCGACGAGTGCCTGCGGGCGATCGGCCAGGTGATCAACGCCGGCAAGCGCCGCGCCGGCGACGTGGTGGCGCGCTACGGCGGCGAGGAGATCGCGGTGTTGTTACCGGCAACGGAGATGGCGGGGGCGATGCAGGTCGCCGAGAGTATCCGCAAGGCCATCCACGCGCTGCAGTTGCGCCACCCGGGCAACGGCAGCGGCGTCGTCACCGTCAGCGCCGGGGTGCAGGCGCTGGTGCCGGTGCGCAACGACAGCCGGCCGCTCGATCTGGTCGAGGCGGCCGATCGCGCCATGTACCGGGCCAAACAGAGCGGACGCAACCAGGTGTGCGGACAAGCCTCGCGGCTCTGCCCGGCGCTGGCGGCGGGCGGCTAGCGCCGTCAACCCCTTACGCTTATACTTGCTGGAGCGCTAACGCCCTACAATCAGAAAGAATAGATGAGCAAGTTGACACAAGGTTCGCCAAGATTGAAGCAAGCCGTACAAATTCGTCATGCATTGCCCATCCGAGTCAGACTTGTCCTAAGCGCCGCGCTGTTTGCCGTGCCACTGGCGCCTGTGTGGGCCCAGGCAACGGAGGAGGAGGCGCCGCTGCAGATCGTCCAAGTGACCGGCGTGAGGGACCCGGCGATATTGCCCTATAAAATAGCCTACGAGATGCTGAGCAAGATCGCCGGCGCCAGCAACGACCGGGTGCGGCTATTAATCAAGGTGGTGTCCAGCGAGACTGGCAAGCCGATTCCCGACCTGGAGATCATCCTGCGCGGCGACAAGACGTTTGAAAAAGTGCGCATGTCGCCGGCCGGCTTCCTGACGATTCCGCTCAGCCAGGAAGCCTATGACGAGAACGCCGAGTTCTTAAGCAATAAGAAAAAGGGGGCGCTGCGGGTCCAGTTCTATCTGGAGCCGAAGCTGCCCGCCGAAAATTTCAGCTATGGTGACATCGCCGACGGCATCGACGCGGCGCGCGCCGCGCTCACCCATATTGTCCCCTGGTATTGGCGCATGTTGATGCCTTCGCTCAAAGGCATCGGCATCTGCTATCCCGATAACAAGCAGAGCGTACTTATTTCAAACAGCGCGGAGACGGCGCGTCCGGCGGCCAGCGAAGAGAGCCATAACGTGACGGAGGCCAAGGTCTATTGCGCGAATTTCTCAGCGAAGGAGCGCGGCATCGCCAGGGACAGCGTGATTTCGCCGGCAAGCGGTTGGGACCCCATCTTCCGCTAGTCTTACTGTGTCATAGAAAAATTATATGCGCACGGTGTGGGCGCCGGGCACGCATCTCAAGGACCCAGGAGTTAAAAGACACCTCGGAAGCAGAAACGCCTGGCTTACCCGGCGATTACGTCGCTCGAGGTAGCCGGGCGAGCGCAGCGTCATGTATCTGACTCTATTACAACGCCGCGCCCGCACATGCCGGCGCAATCGCAGCGCAATTACAGCGCTGTCCTTGCTGTCGTCGCATCCCAAGAAACGACGACCACGACACGCCCTGGAAAGATGTGCTGAACCGGTATTTTCCGGGGTTCATGGCGTTCTATTTCCCGCAGGCCCAAGCCGAGATCGAGTGTCGGCGCCGCCACGTTGGACGAGGTTTTTCAATCCATTGAGAAATAGTGCTAGGCGTCCTTGCGGTAGCGCTCCTCCAGCGCCGCCGCCGTGGCCGCGTCTATTGTTCTCTCGGCCGTTGCGGTCGATGCCGTCGCGCTGCTGCGCATTGCCCGCCACGCCATGGCCACGCCGATCAGCAGCAGCAAGAAGGGGCCGATCCACAGCGCCGCGTTGGCGGCGGTGAACGGCGGGTTGTACAGCACGAACTGGCCGTAGCGCTCCGCCATGTACTCCTTGATGGCGAGGTCGCTCTTGCCGGCGCGGATCTGCTCGGTAATCTGACCGCGCAGGTCGATGGCCAATCCCGAATTGGAATCGGCAATGGTCTGGTTTTGGCACACCAGGCAGCGCAGCTCGGCGGCCAGGTGTTGCATGCGCTCGTACTCGGCCTGCGATGGCGATGCCGCTTCGGACGGCATGGCCGCCAGTTTTTCAGCTACTTTGCTCACGGTTTTTTCGCCATGGTGGAGGTTTCGGAAAGCAGCGGGGCGACATGGACGGCGAAGAAATCGTCGCCGATCGGGCCGACCTGGCGGTAGCGGACCACGCCGGCGGCGTCAATGACATAGGTTTCCGGCACGCCATAGACGCCGTAGTCGATGCCGACCCGGCCGTCCAAATCCAGCGCGACCCGGCTGAACGGGTTGCCGTTTTGCTGTAGCCAGCGCCGGGTGTCTTCGGCCCGGTCCTTGTAGGCCAGTCCGACCAGCGGCACCTGGTGGGCGGCCGCCAGTTGCAGCAGGCGCGGGTGCTCGACCACGCAGGCCGAGCACCACGAGGCGAACACGTTCATGACCCATATTTTGCCGCGCATGCCGGCGGGCGAAAACGGCGCGCCGACCTCCAGCGAGGCGACCGTGAAGGCCGGCGCCGGTTTGCCCACCTGGACCGAGGGCAGGTGGCGCGGGTCCAGTTGCAGGCCGCGCGCCAGCAGCGCCGCCAGTAGCAGCAACACGGCCAGCGGCAGCCCCAGGCGCAGCCAGCGCATCACGCCGTCACTCCGACGCCGTTCTTGGCGGCGTTCCTGGCGGCGACGCGCCGGTAGCGGCGGTCGAACAGCGTGAAGATACCGCCCAGCGCCATCAAGGCGCAGCCCCACCAGATCCAGCTAATAAACGGTTTTACGTACATGCGCACCGTCCACGCCTGCTCGGCCGGCTTGGCGGCGGTGTCGCCGCTGGCGTTCGGCTCGCCGAGCGAGACGTAGACGTCGCCGAAGAAGCCGTAGTCGATAGCGGCCTGGGTGATCACCTGGCCGCCGACGGTAAAGCGGCGCTTCTCCGGTTCCATCAAATGGATGACCTTGCCTACGCCGCGGGTCAGTTCGAACACGCCGTGGGCCGCCACGTAGTTCGGCCCCGGCACGTCGTCGACGCCGATAAAGGTCAGGCGCCAGACGCCGACGCTTTCGGTCTGCCCCGGCAGCATCACCAGGTCGCGTTCGACTTCATAGGTTTTTACCATGGTGACGCCGGCAACGAAGACGGCGACGCCGATATGCGCGACGATCATGCCCCAGTACGACATGCCAAGCAGGCGGGCGCGGTCGAACAGCGCGCGCGAGGCGCCGTTTTCCTTGAGGCGGCGCAGCTGGCGCCGCGCCTGCCCGGCCGTGGCGGTGGCCAGCGTGACGGCG
Organism: Janthinobacterium sp. CG3; assembly: GCF_000344615.1. GTDB lineage: Bacteria > Pseudomonadota > Gammaproteobacteria > Burkholderiales > Burkholderiaceae_D > Janthinobacterium. The sequence goes on from NZ_KB467824.1 coordinate 1,154,203, forward strand.
GCGGCCAGGCCCAGCACCATCATCAGGCTGGCTTTGCCGAGCAGGTAGATGGTGGCGGAGGTGACCACGACCGACGCCAGCAGTGGCAATAGCATCGGCTTCAGCGCGTCGCTCAGCTTCATCGACTTCCACTGGCTGTACGGCGCCAGCGCCATCAGCCAAACCGCCGGCAGCAACAAGGGCGCGAACACGGCGTTGAAGTACGGCGGGCCGACCGACATTTTCTGGCCGGTGAAGACTTCGACGATCAAGGGATACAGGGTGCCCAGCAGCACGGCGGCCAGCGCTGACACCATCAACAGGTTATTGATCAGCAGCATGGACTCGCGCGAAACCAGGCTGAATTGCCCGCCCAGGCCCACCTTGCGGGTGCGCGCGCCGTACAGCACGAAGGAAAAGCCGATCACCAGGATCAGCAGGCCGAGGATCAGGATGCCGCGGCGCGGGTCGGTGGCGAAGGCGTGCACCGAGGTCAGCACGCCCGAGCGCACCAGGAAGGTGCCCAGCAGCGACAGCGCGAAGGCCACTATCGCCAGCAGCACGGTCCAGCTTTTCAGCGCGTCGCGCTTGTCCGTTACCGCCAGCGAGTGGATCAACGCGGTGCCGGCCAGCCACGGCAGCAGCGACGCGTTTTCGACCGGGTCCCAAAACCACCAGCCGCCCCAGCCGAGCACGGTGTACGCCCACCAGCTGCCGAGCAGGATGCCGACCGTGAGGAAGGCCCAGGCGGCGTTGGCCCACGGCCGCGACCAGCGCGCCCACGTCGGGTCGAGCCGGCCTTCCATCAGCGCGGCGATGGCGAAGGCGAAGCTGACCGAGAAGCCGACGTAACCCATGTACAGCAGCGGCGGGTGGCTGACCATGACCGGGTCTTGCAGCAGCGGGTTTAGGTCGCGCCCGTTGAGCGCCGCCGGCAGGATGCGCAGGAAGGGGTTCGAACTCGACAGCAGGAAGGCGATGAAGGTCACTTGCAGGATCAGCAGCACGCCCAGCACGCGCACGCGGAAGCCCGGCGCCAACCGGCTCGAGCACAACGCGACGGCGGCGGTCCAGCCCGACAGCATGAGTATCCACAGCAGCATCGACCCCTCGTGCGAGCCCCAGGTGGCGGCAATCTTGTATTGCACCGGCAGCAGGATATTGGAATTTTCGGCGACGTTGCGCACCGAGAAGTCGCTCGACAGGAAGCTGGCCATCAGCGCCGCGAACGACGCCAGCACCAGCGCGAAGATCAGCACCGACGAGCCGGCCAACGCCTGCGACAAATATTGCTCGGGCTGGCTGCGGCGGCTTACGTGCCACAGGCCGTAGCCGCCGGTGAGCAGGGCCAGCGCCAGCGCCAGCGATAATGCGAGTTGTCCGAGTTCAGGTATCATTTCTTCAATGCCGGTGGGGCGTAGTTTTCATCGTGCTTGGCCAGGATTTCGGTCGATATGAAGGTGCCGTCCTTCATGCTGCCTTCGGCGATCACGCCTTTGCCTTCCTTGAACAGGTCGGGCGTGATGCCGCTGAAGCGCACCGGCACGACGTGCGCCAGGTCGGTGACGCGAAAGCTGATGTTGGTGGTGCCCGGCTCGCGCCGCAGACTGCCTTGCTCGACCATGCCGCCCAGGCGGTAGCTGCGCCCGGCCGGGGTTTCGCCCTTTAGCAGCTGGGTCGGGGTGTAGAAGAACACCAGGTTGTCGTTGAACACGCGCAGCACGCCGTAGACGGTGGCGCCGACGGCCAGCAGCACGGCCAGCAGCCACAGCAGGCGCACCGTGCGCGGTTTCATCGGCGTCTTCGTTGTCGATTCGATCGGCATTATTTCTCGTCTTCCCATTCAAGTTTTTTAAGCGCGGCGCGTTTGGCGCGGATCACGCTGACGCTGTCGAGCGCGAACACCAACGCCGCCAGCGCCACGCACAGCCAAATGGACGTCTGCGCGTTCATGGCAGCGCCTTGCGGACCCAGGCCGCGGCGCTTTCGCGCCCCAGCAATTGCCAGCGCGCGCGCGTCATCGCCAGCGCCGCGCAGGCGCACCACATCGCCAGCGTGCACAGGATTAAGGTCATTTTCATGTCGGACGCCATGCGCGGGGCGCCGGACGCGCCAATCGACGCGCCCTGGTGCAGGGTGTTCCAGTAGACTACGGAAAAATAGATCAACGGAATGTTGAACAGGCCGACCAGCGTGAACCAGGCAAGCAGGCGGTCGGTCTTGCTGTCGTCCTCGACCAGCGAGGCGATCGCCATCAGGCCGAAATAGATGAATAGCAGCAGCAGTTCCGAGGTGAGCCGCGCGTCCCAGATCCAGTAGGTGCCCCAGGTCGGCTTGCCCCACAGCGAGCCGGTGGCCAGGGCCAGCGCCGTCATCCAGGCGCCGGTGGGCAGCAGCGCGCGCAGCATCACGGCCGAGACGGCGCTGCGGTAGACGCAGTGCAGCGCCGCGTAGGCGCACGCCACCACATAGATCAGCATCGACATCCAGGCGGCCGGGACGTGCAGGTAGAGAATGCGGTAGACCTCGCCTTGTTGTGCGTCGGTGGGCGCCACGCATAGCGCCATCCACAGGCCGACGCCGCCCAACAGCAGCGCCGCCGGCACCAGGGCCCGCAGCAGCAGGCCGCTGGCGCGGAAAAAAACCGGTGGCGAACTGAGTCGCCGGAGTTGCTGGGATAAATACATGTCACTCAATCCGTCAAACGGGGGTCTGGCCTTGCATCTTACCGAAGAGGGTGGCTATCCCGTTCCGCTAACAGCGCTGGAAAAGCGGTATTTTAATGGATACGCCACGGCATTTACAGGTCGATATTGCGTAACGACAAAAAACGTTCCGGCTTGTCTCTATTCGAGCGCCAGCGCCAGAACGCGCGCCGTCACCATCGGCAAGGCGACGACGCTGAGCATGGCCAGGCTGGCCAGTACCATCAGCGGCGCCAGCGCGCCGATGCCGCTTTGCGCGCCGGCAATGGCGGCGGTGCCGAAAACCACCAGCGGCACGAACACCGGAAACGCCAGCAGGCAGATGATAATTTGCGCCTGGCGCGCCATCAGGCCCAGCGCGGCAAACAGGCAACTGAAGGCGGCCAGGCTGACCGAACCCAGCGCCAGCGAGGCGAACAGGATCAGCAGCACGTCGCCGGACAAGCCGTACAGCAAGCCCAGCGGCAGGCTGGCCAGCGACAGCGGCAGCCCGACGAACAGCCAGCCGGCGACGACCTTGCCGAACACCAGCAGGGGCAGCGACACGTTCGCCGTCTTGACGTCGTTCAGCACGCCATGCTCGAAGTCGGCGTCGAAGTAACGGGCCGCGCCGATCAGGCTCGCCAGCAGGGCGCTGACCCAGAACACGCCGCCGGCCGCGCGCGCCAGCAACGCGCTTTCCGAGCCCAGGCCGAAGGGGAACAGCGTCACCACCATCCAATGGAAAACCGACGGCCAGACAATATCCTGCGGCCGCGCCGCCATCAGCGCCAGCTCGCGCCGCAATACCCAGTGCAGCGCCGCCCAGCCTTGCACGGCGGCGCGGTCGGCGCGCGGCGTCGCCAGTCCTGCCGACTCGGGCTGGTCCTTTCCGGCGGACGGCGGCAACAGGCGCGCCTGTTGCGCTTCGATACGCAGCGTCCCCATCGAATAGGGCGCCAGCTCGGGAATCGCCTCGTCGAGCGCGCGGTGGGTGGCCACCACCGCCGCGCCGCCGCCGCCGAAATGCTCCAGCAGCAACTCCTTGAACAGCGCGATGGCTTGCACGTCGAGGGCGTTGAGCGGTTCGTCGATCAGCCAGACGGTGCGGCCGCTGGCGGCCATGACGGCGAGCATCAGGCGCCGCAGTTGGCCGTGGGACAGCTGGCCGACCCGCGCCTGCGCCTGATGGCCCAGGCCGACCCGCTTCAGCAGCGCCTTGATGGCGCCGCTGCCGGGCCGCACGTCGTGCATTTCCAGCGACAACGCCAGTTGCTCGGCCACCCGCAGCTCGGCGCGAAAGCCGCTCTGGTGGCTGAAGTAGAAGGTGGTGTGCGCGCCGGCCTGGCGCCGTTCGCCTTGCGGATGGTCGGGCGGGGCGCTTTGCAGCGCCGCCAGCGTGCGCAGCAAGCTGGTCTTGCCGCTGCCGTTTTGCCCTTGCAGCTCAAGATACCGGCCGCCCGGCAGGGCGAACGAGACCTCCGCCATCAACATTTTGCCACCGCGGAAGACCGGCACGGCCAGCAGCTCCAGCACCGTCGCTACCTCAGCGCCGTGCATCGTCATGGCACGACGGCCTGGATCAGCAATGTTACGTTGGTGCTCCCCGTGGCGACGTCGGGCATGGCGACGTACAGGTCGCCCGGCTGCTTGCCGGCGGTGCCGGACAGCGAAATGCGCGCTTCCAGGTTGACGCGGGCGTTGCCCGACAGTTTAGTCGCCGGCGTCATGGCTTGGCTGTCGTCAAGCTTGAACGCGACCGCTTTACCCTGCAGCAGTTGCTGGACCGGCAGGCGCACCACCGCCAACGGCATCGGCGGGCCGGCCGGCGCCTTGGCCACCACGAACAGGATGGCGCTGGCCGGCAGCGCTTGCTTCTTCAGCGCGGCGATCAAGGCCGGGCTCAACTCGACCACACCGTCGATGGCGGCCGCCGCCGCGCCGTTGACGGCGGACGGGGCCGCTTGCGCTTGCGCGGGCGCGGCCGGCGGCGTGGCCGGCGTGCCCAGGCTGGCCAGGATGGTGTCGACCTGGGCAATATCGGGCGCGCCGGCGGGGAAGGTGGCGCGCAGACGCTGCCAGTACTCGGTCGCCAGCTTGATATCCTTGTCTTGCATCGCGGCGGTGGCGGCCAGCGACAGCGCCTTGCGGTGTCCCGGCGCGCTGTCCAGCGCTTGCTGGATCAGCGTCAAGGGACGGCCAACCAGCGACTTGTTGTTGGTCATCGCCATCACGTCGGCCAGGTCGGCCAGGATGTCGGGATGCCCGGGCGCCAACGCCAGGGCCTTTTCCAGCGCCGCGGTGGCGCCGGCGAAGTCGCGCTGGATGCCGCGCGAGCGCGACAGCAATACCCAACCCTCCAGGTCGTCCGGCGCGCCCTGCAATTTCTCCTCCAGCTTGGCGATGCGGTCTTCGATGGTTTCCGTGCCGCCGGGGTGGCGCGCGCCGTCGGCCATCGGCAAGTCTTGCTGCGCGGCGGGCGACTGCGCCAATTCCGGCGCAACGCCTTGCAAGGCGTCGCCGTCCCAGCGCCCCAGCAGCGCGTACAGCGTCAAGCCGATCAAACCGCAGCCGGCAACCAGCCACCAGTGGTGCCGTGGCGCCGGGTTCGGCGGGCGGTCCGCGCCGGCGGCACCGGCGGGGTTGCCGCCATTGCGCGCCAGCACGGCGTCGGCCATTGACGTCCACTCCTGGCGCAAGGCGTCCTGCGTCTGGCGCGGCAACAAGAGATCGTCTTCAATCTCTTGGCGCTTGGCGAGTAAAACTTGCCATTCTGTATCAATTGTTTTTTCTGAAATGTTTCGGCTGCGTTTCCAAATATTAAGCAGAGTCCATAGTGTAAAACAAGTAAAAAGCGTTGCAATTGCAGAAAATATTAGCATGGACGGGGAACTTTTTTGGCCGAAGTATAGGGGCTCTAGTGTAATCTAGCGGAAAAAATTGATACAGTAACAAGTAATGACATAAGTAATGCGACAAACGCCCGAGGGCTGCGGGTTTTGCTCCGCAGTATGGGCGCTAACTTAGAGCAAGTTGGACTATGATACAAGACAATATTTTGTCCTTTAGGAGGTCGAAGTACCTCAAATGGGCGGCAGCCGTGGTCCTGGGCTGCGTTCTGCTCTATGCGCTGGACCAGCCGCCAATCAGGCCGGGCGGCGGCACGTGGCTGGGCTATGGCCTGGGTACGCTGGGCGCCGCGCTGATCCTGTGGCTGTTGGCGTTCGGCATGCGCAAGCGCGCCTACAGTTCCACCCTCGGCACCGTGCGGGGTTGGCTGTCGGCGCACGTCTATCTGGGGCTGGCGTTGGCCGTTGTCGCCACGCTGCATACCGGTTTCCAATTCGGCTGGAACGTGCATACCCTGGCGTACGCGATGACCATCTCGGTCATCGTCAGCGGCATCTGGGGCGTCGTACTGTACCTACGCCAACCTGCGTTGATGGGTAATTTGCTGAACGGGCAGACGCTGCAACAATACGGCCAACTGTTGCGCGATAGCGACGACCAAAGCCGCATACTGGCCGCGAGCATGACGCCGGAAATTCAATCGCTGATGGCCGCCTCGGCCAACGGCAAGATTTTTTCCCATTACTGGCAGCGCTTTACCGGCACAAACGCCAAGTGCATGACGCAGAAAGTCGTCGATTGGCTCGGGCAGCAATCCTACGACGTTCCCACCAGCTTGCAAGAGTTGTATACGTTGCAATTTCGCCGCTTACAGCAACTGAACCGCATTCGTGAATATGTTCGCCTGAGAACCTGGACCGAAATCTGGCTGGTTTTCCACGTGCCCATGTCGTTCGCCTTATTGGGCAGCCTGATCGCGCACATCGTGTCGGTCTTTTTTTACTGGTAAGCCAAGATGCAGAGTGTTCCTGACGATCCGATTTCAACTGAAATAGCGGGCCTGCAACAGCCGTTGAAGGGCCGACGGCTCTTTTCCTGGCTGTTCCTCATTATGTTCCTGCTGGCTTTCCTGGTCGCGCCGGTGCTCGCCACCATCTGGCCCGCGGAATTCGGCAGCGTTGTTGCGGGTAACTATTTCAAGCCCCACGCGGCGGCGGTCCAGCCCGTGGCCATCGCCGGCACCAGCAGCGCCGTTATCGACGCCAAGACCGGCAAAGCCATGTCGGCCCATCCGACCTACATGCAACTCGACGCGACCTGGAACCCCGGCCACCTGTCCAGTTCCCACCAGCCCTGGGCGAATGATTGCAAGGTCTGCCATAGCAAACCGTTCGAACGGGTGCAGGACAAGGATTGCCTCGCTTGCCACGCCGCCACCGGCGACCATGTCAGCGTGCAGACCGCCAAAGTCGAGGGGCTGCACGAGGTGCGCTGCGCCACCTGCCACCGCGACCACCAGGACGAGTTTGGCCTGACCGAGCAAAACAAGCGCTTTACCGGCACCAATTGCGCCTCCTGCCATACCGACATCAAGGCCAGTTATCCGAAATCGCAGGCCGAGAACGTCAAGGACTTCGCCGGCGACCACCCGGACTTCCGTATCCAGGTGAATATCGGCGCCGGGCCGGACATGCTGGCGCGCATGCGCCGCAGCGCGCAAAAGAAGCTGACCGAACCGACCGCGCTGAAATTTCCGCATGACGTGCACCTGACCGCCGGCGGCGTGCGCAGCCCGAAGGGCAAGGTCAAGATGGCCTGCGATACCTGCCACAAGCCCAATTCCGACGGCAGCACCTTCCAGCCGGTGACGATGAAGGACAATTGCCAGAGTTGCCACGCGCTCAAGTTCGAACCGGCCGTGTCGAACCGCGAAGTGCCGCACGGTTCGGTCAGCCAGGTGCTGACCACCTTGCGCGAGTTCTATAGTTACGTTAGTACCAACAAGGTGGCGCTCGACCGGCGCGCCGAGGACGGCCCGATCTTCAGCATCCGTCCGGGCAAGGATGAGGCCATGAGCAGCTTCGTGCGCACGCCGGGCGACGCGCGCAACCGCGCCGCGGCGGCCGCCACCGAACTGTTCGAGAAAACCGCCTGCGTTACCTGCCATGAAGTGACGCGCAAAAAAGGCCCGGGCGAGAAGGGTACGCCGGGCCAGGACATGCCGCAATGGAACATCGCGCCGATGACGCCGCGGCACGCGTGGATGCCGAAGGCGCATTTCAGCCATATCCGCCACCAGTCCGCCAAATGCGCCGACTGCCACGACTCGGCCAAGTCGAAGGAGGCCAGCGACGTCAGCATGCCGGCCATCGCGCAGTGCCAGGATTGCCACGCCGGCAAGAAGCCGGTGGTCAACAAAGTCACGTCCGACTGCGGCCTGTGCCACGGCTTCCATCTGCCGTCGACCGCGTCGGCGGACACGCCGGCCGGCGCGCACATGACGCCGGCGCACGCGTCCGCGCTGGCGCCAGCCGCCACGCCGATCTCGCCCGCGGTGGTGAAGCCATGAAAGCAAGCGTCATGAAATACAACAGTTTAGCTTCCACGGCGCGTCCGGCCGGCCTCGCCTTGTCGATTATGGCGGCCTTGCTGCTGGCAGCCTGCAGCGGCGGTGGCGGTAGCGCCGACGGCAGCGGCAACGGCAGCTCGGGGGCCTGCGACTTCAAGGTCGCCAGCGAGCCGCAGGCGCTCAGCGCCGCCGATGTCGAACAAATCGTCGCGCAGGGCGTGCAGGCAGCCAGCGCGCTCGGCGCCAAGGCGACCTTTTCCGTGGTAGACCGCTCCGGCAACGTGCTGGCCGTCTACAAGATGAACGGCGCCGTCGCCACCGTCAGCATCGGCTCCCTGCGCGACCAGCCGGCGCAGGGACTGGACGGCTTGAACGGCATCGTCACGGCCGAACTTGCGGCGATCGCCAAGGCCGTCACCGGCGCCTATCTGTCGTCGTCCGGCAACGCCTTCAGCACCCGCACCGCCAGTTACATCGTGCAGAACCATTTCGCGCCCGGCATTTTGCAAACCGCCGGCGGTCCCTTGTTCGGCGTGCAGTTTAGCCAGTTGCCTTGCGGCGACCTGGTGTCGCGCGGCGACGCGGTCGGCCCCGGCCCGAAACGCTCGCCTCTGGGCCTGTCCGCCGATCCGGGCGGCTTCCCTCTATATAAGAACGGCCGCGTGGTCGGTGGCATCGGCGTCATGGCCGACGGCGTGTATGCGCTCGACAAGGAGCCGAGCCGCGGCGACGCCGACCTCGACGAGCGGATCGCCCAATCCGCCTTGAAGGGTTTCGCCGCGCCAAGCTGCATCCGCGCCGAGCGGATTACCGCCGGCGGCCTGGCTTTGCCGTACACCACGTCGGACAATGCCGTGGTGGCGGTGTCGGCGACCTCGCTAAGCGATCCCCTGGTGAGCGCAATGGGCGCGCTGACGTGGGTGCCGACGTATTACGACAAGTCGGCGATACGCGCCGGCGTCGCGCACGGCAGCGCCGCGTCCGGCTTCATCGCCGACAACGCCAGCTTCAAGGCGCTCGGCGGCTACGTGCTGGTCAACGCCTCCCAACCGGCCAACCGCTACGCGCCCAGCGCGTCGCAGTCGCCGGCGCCAAACGACCCGGCGGGCGCCGGCATGTCGGCGGCGGAGGTGACGGAGATCCTGGCGCAGGCGCTGGGCGTGGCCAAGCAGGCCCGCGCGCAGATCCGCAGCCCGCAAGGTTCGGCCGCGCAGGTGACGATTTCGGTCGTCGACGCCGTAGGCAATGTGCTGGGGCTGGTGCGCACCCCCGACGCGCCGGTGTTCGGCACCGACGTATCGCTGCAAAAAGCCCGCACGGCGGTGTTTTTCTCGTCCACGCGGGCCGGTGCGGAACTGGCGGCGCAGGCCGCGACTGCCTATGTCAACGAGGGCGGCAAGAGCACCGGCGCGCCGTTCACATTGGACTCGGCCTACCTGTCGGGCGCGGCCAAGAATTTCTTCGGCAATCCGGGGATATTTGCCGACGGCACCGCTTTCACCGCGCGCGCCATCGGCAATATTTCCCGGCCAAATTTCCCGGACGGCATCGACGGCAACCTTAACGGCCCGTTTTCGAAGCCCGCGGCAAGCTGGAGCGTGTTCAACGACGGCCTGCAACTGGACTTGGTCTACAACGGCCTGGTCCAGGCGATCGTCGATGGCGCCAGCAACAACGCCAATTGCACCGGCACCGGCGCGCCGGGCAATCCCGGCATTGCCGCGCTGAAAAACGGCATGCAGATCTTCCCCGGCAGCGTGCCCGTGTATCGCGGCAAGACCTTGATTGGCGCCGTCGGCGTCTCCGGCGACGGCGTCGACCAGGACGACATGATTGCCTTCCTCGGACTGGCGCGCGCCGGCAAGGCGCTCGGCAACGGTATTGGCCACGCGCCCGCAGCCAGCCGCGTCGACACGTTGCTGCTCCAGGGCAAGCGGCTGCGTTATGTGCAGTGTCCGCAGACGCCGTTCAACAACAGCAGCGAGCAGAACGTCTGCGATGGGATCTGATATGCGTAAGATCCGATCCGTCTCCGGCGCCTTGTTGTGTGCCACCTTGCTGGCGTCCGGCGCCGCCAAGGCGCAGACGGCGCCGCTGAAGCCGGGGCCGGCCGTGGCCGTCGTGCCCTTGCTGGAACTGCAAGTATTGTCGGCGTCGGTGCCGTTGCGCGAGGCGCCCGACGGCGCCGCCGCCGTGCTGGCGCAGGCCGAGCGCGGCCAGTTGTTAAGCGTGCTGGAGCAGCGCGGCGAATGGTATCGGGTCGGCCTGTCGGCGCGGCAAAGCGGTTGGGTGCTGCGCGCCCCCGGCGAGTACGGCGAGATGACGGTGGCGCTGTTCCCGTCCAAGGGAAGCACGCTGTATGCGGCCGACGCCGCCGCCGACGCCGCCATTTTGCAAGCGCGTCCCGGAACGCGCGCGCGCACGCTGTTGACGCTGCCGCCTATCGATCCGCAACAGGTGGCGCCGCCGCAGGCCAATTTACCGCGCGAGTCGATTGCCGTGCCGGACCGTTGGCGCCTGATGCAAACGCTGGGCTTCAAGTTTCCGCTGTACGACCCGTACAACCAGAATCCGCTGAAGGGCGACTTGCCGGTGTTGAAAAACCTCGGCGAAGAGTTGTTTTTCAACCTAGGCGTCATCTCGGACTCGCTGCTGGAGTCGCGCCGCCTGCCGACGCCGGTGTCGGGGCAGACCGGTATCGCGCCGGGCGCCAACGATATCTTCGGCGGGGGCCGGCAAAACGTGCTGGCGCACAACCTGATTGTCAGCCTGGGCCTGATCAAGGGCGACACCACGTTCCGGCCGCCCGACTATGAATTGCGCTTCGTGCCGGTGTTTAACTTCAACCGCGCCCACGTGCAGGAAGCCGGCGCGCTGAACATCAACCCGTCGACGGGAACGCGGCGGGTCGACAACTTCGTCGGCGTGCAGGAACTGTTTGCCGACATCCACTTGCGCAACGTCTCCGAACGCTACGACTTCGACAGCCTGCGGGTCGGCGTGCAACCGTTCACCAACGACTTCCGCGGCTTCCTGTTCCAGGATTCGCCGTTCGGCGTGCGCCTGTTCGGCAACCGCGGCAACAACCAGTTCCAGTACAACCTGGCCTGGTTCCGCCGCTTCGAGAAAGACAGCAACAGCGGCCTGAACGATATCGCCAAGGGCTTGCGCAAGGACAACTTGTTCCTCGCCAACTTGTTCCGGCAAGACTTCCCGGTGCTTGGTTTCACCTCGCAGCTCAGCTTCGTCCACAACCGCAACAACGAAAAACAGCGCGCCTACGACAGCAACGGCTTCCTGGTGCGGCCGGCTTTCGTCGGCGACGTGCGCCCGCACAGCTACCGGGTCAACTACCTCGGCTACAGCGGCGACGGCCATTTCGGCGTGTGGAACCTGAGCACCTCGGCCTACGCCGCCATCGGCAGCGACGAGCACAATCCGATCGCCCAGAAGCCGCAGCGGATACGCGCCGGTTTCTTCGCCGGCGAATTGTCGCGCGACTACAGTTGGCTGCGCTTGCGCGGCAACGTCATGCTGGCGTCCGGCGACAAGGATTCGTTCGACGACGTCGCCGGCGGTTACGACGCCATCTTCGAAAACCCGCAATTCGCCGGTTCCGATACCAGCTTCTATATCCGCCAGGCGATGCCCTTGATCGGCGGCGGCGGCGTGGCGCTGGCCGGGCGCAACAGCCTGTTGCCGTCGCTGCGCTCGTCCAAGGACGAGGGCCAGTCGAATTTCGTCAACCCCGGCCTAAGCCTGCTGGGCGTCGGCGCCGACGCCGACCTGTCGCCGCAACTGCGGGTGTTCGGCAACGTGTCCTCGCTGCGCTTCATGGAAACCAGCTCGCTGGCCCTGCTGCGCAACCAGGCGCCGCCGTCGCGCGCCATCGGCACCGATTACTCGGTCGGCTTCCATTGGCGGCCGTTTTTCACCCAGAACATGATCGTCAACGGCTCGGCCGCCGCGCTGAAGCCGGGCGCGGGATTGAAGGCGCTGTACGGCGCCAAACAGGGCACCTTCTATTCGCTGGCATTCAACGCAATACTTACATTTTAAACAGACATGCATATTCGTTTTACATGGCGTCGCCACACGCGCTCGATAGCAGCGGCCATCGTCCTGACCCTGGTCGTGGCGCTGGGGCTGGCCGGCCTGTTGCCGTCGACGCCGGCGAGCGCCTCCGAGGCGGCCAAGTTGTCGAGCCGCAGCTATACGACGGCGCCCGCCGCGCCGAAGGCGCAGTCGGCGGCGCAGGCGCTGGCCAAGTCGGACGGCTGCATCAGCTGCCATAGCGCCAGCGACCGCCACACCATGCACGCCAACCCGGCCGTGGTGCTGGGTTGCACCGATTGCCACGGCGGCAACCCGACCGTCACGCACGCCGGCCCCAAGGTCGAGGCCAACGCCAAGAATCCGGCCTACCGGCGCGACATGGAGCGCGCCCACATTTTGCCGCGCGATGAAAAATTCTGGAACTATCCGTCGTCGGCCAACCCGGAGCGCTCGTTCGCCAAGCTCAACAAAGAGCACCCGGCCTATGTGCGCTTCATCAATCCGGGCGACTTGCGGGTTGCCCGCGACGCTTGCGGCAGTTGCCATCTGCCGATTATCCAGGCGCAGGAACGCAGCCTGATGTCGACCTCGGCCATGCTGTGGGGCGGCGCCACCTACAACAACGGCATCCTGCCGTACAAGCGCTACGTCATCGGCGAGTCCTACACCGCCGACGGCAAGGCCGCCACCATCGTCAACCCGGTCAAGGTCGACCAGGATTTATTCATCTCCAAAGGCATCCTCGACCGCCTGTATCCCTTGCCGGCCTGGGAATCGATGCCGCCGGGCGATATTTTCCGCGTCTTCGAGCGCGGCGGCCGCGTGATTTCCAGCCAGTTCCCGGAAATCGGCCTGCCCAACCTGTCGGGCACGCTGCAAAAGCTCGACGAGCCGGGCCGTCCCGACATCCGCCAGTCGAACCGCGGCCCCGGCACCGGCAGCCGCATCGCCGTGCCCGCCATTAACATCACCAAGACCCGCTTGAACGATCCGCACCTGTGGTTCCTGGGCACCAACGAACAGCCGGGCGACTACCGTTCCTCCGGCTGCACCGCCTGCCATGCGATCTACGCCAACGACCGCGACCCGAAGCATTCCGGGCCGTACGCCAAGTTCGGCAACACCGGCACCAGCCAGAGCGTCGACCCGACCATTCCCAAAGGCGAGCCGGGCCATCCGCTCAAGCACGAGTTCACCCGCGCCATTCCTTCGTCCCAGTGCATGGTGTGCCATATGCACCAGCCGAATATTTTCGTCAATTCCTTCTACGGCTACACGATGTGGGATTACGAGTCGGACGCGCCGCACATGTGGCCGGAAAAGCAGAAATACCCGACCGACAAGGAAGCGCGCGAAAGCCTGGACCGCAATCCCGAAGAGGCCGCCATCCGCGGCAAATGGAGCGAGCCGGCCTTCCTGAAGGACGTGGCGAGCTTGAATTCCAAGCTGAAGGACACCCAGTTCGCCGATTACCACGGCCACGGCTGGAACTTCCGCGCCGTCTTCAAGCGCAACCGCAAGGGCGCCTTGCTCGACGCCAAGGGCGGCATCGTCTCCGACGACGACCCGGAAAAATTCAAAAAGACCGTGCACCTGTCGTCGATCCACCTGGACGTCGGCATGCATTGCGTCGACTGCCATTTCGCCCAGGACATGCACGGCAACGGCCACATTTACGGCGAAGCGGCCGCGGCAATTGAAATCGACTGCGCCGACTGCCACGGCACGGCCAAGAAATATCCGACCTTGCACACCAGCGGTCCGGCGGCCCAGCCCGGCGGCATGGACATGAGCCTGCTCAAGACCCAGGACGGCCGGCGCCGCTTCGAGTGGCGCGACGGCAAGCTGTACCAGCGCGCCGCGCTCGATCCGAACAAGGAATGGGAGATGAGCCTGGTCAAGGACACGGTCAATCCGAACCATCCGAAGTACAACATCAAGGCTGCGCGCGCCAAGCTGATGGCCGCCGGTGACGCCGGCAAGGCCGGGCAGTGGGGCGCCGGCGTGGAGAAGTTCGCCCACGACGACGAGAAGATGACGTGCTTCACCTGCCATCTGTCGTGGACCACCAGTTGCGCCGGCTGCCATTTGCCGATCCAGGCCAACTGGAAAACCGAACGCAACCATTACGAAGGCGGCGAAAGCCGCAACTACGCCTCGTACAATCCGCAGGTGGCGCGCGACGACATGTTCCAGCTCGGCGTCAGCGGCGCGGTGAAGGGCGGCAAGATCACGCCGGTGCGCTCCAGCTCCGGGCTGGTGCTGTCGTCGACGAATATCAACCGCGAAAAGATTTACATCCAGCAGCCGCCGATTTCCTCCAGCGGCTTCTCGTCGCAGGCGTTCGCGCCGCATTACCCGCACACCGAGCGCAAGGAAGAAACCAAAACCTGCACCGATTGCCATATTTCGAAGAACAACGACAACAACGCCATCATGGCGCAGCTGCTGCTGCAAGGCACCAACTTCGTCAACTTCGTCGGCTTCAACGCCTGGACCGGCGAGGCCGGCCACGTCGAGGCGACCACGGTGACGGAATGGGACGAGCCGCAGGCGGTCATCGGCAGTTACCTGCAGCGCTACGCCTACCCGGACTATTTCCGCAAGCACCAGGAACGCGGCCTGGAGTTGGCCGAGTCGCAACACCAGGCCAGCGACGGTAACGTGCGCTGCCTGCAACTGCGCGGCGAGTATCTGTTCGCCGCCGAGGGCAAGGGCGGCTTCCGGGTCTACGACACGGCCAACATCGTCAACAAGGGCGTGTCGCAGCGCATCGTCACCGCGCCATTCTCGCCGCTGGGTCAAAAGACGCATATCGCGTCGAAAAACGCCACCTGCATGGCGCTGCCGACCAACCAGCCCATCGCGCCGACGCGCAACCAGGGCGACTTGATGCGCGTGACCAACCAGGAGCAGCCCTTCCACCCGATCTACCACTACGCCTTCATTACCGACGCGGAAGAGGGCCTGATCTTGAGTAACGTCGATACTCTGGCCGACGGCGAGCCGCGCAACAACTTCCTGTCGCGCGCGCTGACCTGGAATCCGGGCGGCTTGCTCAACGGCGCCCGCCATATCGTGCTGGGCGGCCACTTCGCCTACGTGTCGACGCCGACCGGCGTGGTCATCCTCGACCTGGACAATCCGCTCAAGCCGCGCCACGTGGCGACGTTGGCGCTGGACGACGTGCGCGCCTCGGCCTTGCAGTTCCGCTATTTGTTCGTGACCGACAAGACCGGCTTGCGCGTCGTCGACGTGACCAATCCGGCCAAGCCGGTGTTGCAGGCGGGCAGGGTGGCGCTGGGCGACGCCCGCAAACTGTATCTGGCGCGCACCTACGCTTACGTCGCCGGCGGCAGCCAGGGTCTGGCCATTATTGATATAGAGAAACCGGAGCAGCCGCAGCTGTATCAAATGTTCAATGCCGGTGGCAAACTGAGCGATACGCAGGACGTGGTTGTCGGCAGCACCAACGCCTCGCTGTTCGCCTATGTCGCGGACGGCAAGAATGGCTTGAAAGTGTTGCAACTGACGGCGCCCGACACCCAGCCGCGCTTTTACGGCTTCTCGCCCGAGCCGAAGCCGCAACTGATCGCCTGGCGCAAGACCGCCTCGGCCGCCTTGTCGGTGTCGAAGGGACTGGACCGCGACCGCGCCGTCGACGAGACCGGCAACCAGATCGCGGTGTTTGGCCGCATCGGCGCGCGGCCTTTCGTGGCCAAGGAAATGGACAAGCTCTACAAGCAGCCCGACGGGCAAATATGGAAGGTTACTGACGAGGCCAGTGCCAAGGATTACGTGGCACGCAAGCCAACCGTTGCGGCGCCTACACAGAAGGGTGCAAAGTGAAAAATCGTTATCTGGTAGATATGCTGTGCCGACACGGGCTGGTGTTTGGTTTGGTGTTCGGTTCCTTGTTCGGCGCGCCGGCGCAGGCCGCGCCGGCCGGCGCCGCCTTGCCCAACGTGGCCGCGCACCAGAGCGTGGGCACGGTCAATTGCGCCAACAGCGGTTGCCACGGCGCCGTCACGCCGTGGACCGACTCGCACGTGCTGCAAAACGAGTACACCACCTGGTTGCGGCTGGACAAGCACGCCAAGGCCTATTCGGTGCTGCTGAACCAACAGTCGCGCAAGATCGCCAAGAACCTCGGCTTGAAGCAGCCGGCGCACGAGTCGCAAGCCTGCCTGGACTGCCACGCCCACAACCCGGCGCCGAAGCTGGCGGGTGAGCGCCATGTCGTTGCCGAAGGCGTCGGCTGCGAGGCTTGCCACGGCCCGGCCGAAAAATGGATCGCCTCGCACGTGGTGGCGGGCGCCACCCACGCCGACAACGTGAAAAACGGCATGTATCCGACCAATAACCCGGTCGAGCAGGCCAAGCTGTGCCTGTCCTGCCACTTCGGCGACGAGAACCGCTTCGTCACGCACCGCGTCATGGCCGCCGGCCATCCGCGCATATCCTTCGAGCTGGGCACCTTCGCCACCATCGCGCCGGCGCATTACCAAATCGACGACGACTGGCGCAAG
This sequence comes from Janthinobacterium sp. CG3, assembly GCF_000344615.1. Taxonomy (GTDB): domain Bacteria; phylum Pseudomonadota; class Gammaproteobacteria; order Burkholderiales; family Burkholderiaceae_D; genus Janthinobacterium. Next base: position 1,170,870 of record NZ_KB467824.1, read on the forward strand.
CGCAAGGGCGATTACCAGGGCGTCAAGATCTGGGCCATCGGTCAGGCCCTCGCCTCGAAGCAATTGCTGGACGCGCTGGCCGACCCGCAGCGCGGCCGCGACGGCCTGTTTCCCGAGCTGGTGCTGTTCGACTGCCACGCCTGCCACCATCCGATGAGCGAGCAAAAATCGTCGCCGCGCCTGAGTGTCGGCCCCGGCAAGGTACACTTGAACGATAGCAACCTGCTGATGTTGCGCGCCCTGGTGCGTGTCGTCGATCCGGCCAACGCCAACGCCTTCAACCAGCAGGTGTCGCAAGTGCACCAAGCCATCGCCGGCAACGGCGCGCAGGCCGATCCCTTGGCGCTGGCCAAGAAGTTGTCCGCCACGATAGGCCAGTACATCGTCCAGTTCGAGAAGAGGAATTTCGACGTGGCCACGCTGCGCGACGTGCTGAAGGCGCTGCTCAACGAATCGAGCGTCGCCTATTATTCCGATTACGCCGGCGCCGAGCAGGCGTATATGTCGATCTCCAGCCTGGCCTCGACCTTGGCCAAGCAGAACGCGCTGGCCTCGGCCGGCGAGGTCAACCGCCGCCTCGGCGCGATGCGCAAGGCGCTGGCCAACGACGAGAAGTACCGCGCCGAGTTGTTTGGCGCGGAACTGGCGGGTTTGCGCCAGTTGATATCCTCCCAAGTTAAGTAGGTGATACAGATGATTGACTCCGGCAACACACCCCAGGCCCAGGACGGCGCCGCCCCTATCGATGGCGCGTGTTTCGATATCGTCATCGTCGGTTCCGGCCCGGCCGGTTTGTCGGCGGCCGCGCGCGCCAAGGCGCTGGGCACCCGCCACGTGCTGCTGGAGGCCGACGCGCAGCACGCGTCGGATACCATCTTCAAGTACCAGAAGGGTAAGCATGTGATGGCCGAGCCCGGCATCCTGCCCTTGCGCAGCGATATGAGTTTTACCGCCGGCAAGCGCGAAATGTTGCTCGACACCTGGAACCGCGAACTGGGCAAACTCGACGTCAATATCGCCTACGGCAAACGGGTCAGCTCGATTGCGCGCGACGGGCAGAGCGGCATCTTCACGCTCGGTTGCGAGGACGGCAGCCAGTACCTGAGCCGCGCGGTGATCCTCGGCATCGGCTTGCAGGGCAATATCCGCAAGACCGGCACGCCCGGCCAAGACCATCCGCGGGTGCAGTACACGCTGGCCGACCCGGACGAGTTTTCCGGCGAGACCATCATCGTCATCGGCGCCGGCGACGCCGGCATCGAGAACGCGCTCGGCCTGGCGAACCAGAACACCGTCTACATGGTCAACCGCGGCGAGGAATTCCTTTACTGCAAGGACGGCAACCGCACGCTAATCACCAACGCCGAGAAGACCGGCAAGATCACCATTTGCTACAGCGCCACTACCTTGCGCATCGAGGAGAGCGGCGAGGCGATCCCGCTCAATTTCGTCTACAGCGGCAAGGGCGGCGAAACCGTCATTCCTTGCCACCGCGTCATCGCGCGGCTGGGCGCGACGCCGCCGCGCAAACTGATCGAGAGCTTCGGCATCGAGTTCCCGAACGCCAACCCGACCTCGGTGCCGGTGTTGTCCGAGTCCTACGAATCGAACGTGCCGGGCCTGTACATCGTCGGCGCGCTGGGCGGCTATCCGTTGATCAAGCAAGCCATGAACCAGGGCTACGAGGTGGTTCATACCATCGTCGGGCAGCCGGTCGAACCGGTTGACGAACCGCTGCTGCGCAACAAGTTCAAGCCGTGGAAGCCGGACGTGGCGGTGTCCGGCGTGATCGACCTGATCATGGAAACGGTGCCGCTGTTCAAGGGCATGTCGAAGTTGCAGTTGCGCGAGTTCATGCTCGACTCGAACCTGCAAACGCCCAGGGCCGGCAGCGTGGTGTTTAAGAAGCTCGACTACACCAACACCTTTTATTCGATCCTGGACGGCGACGTCGACGTCGAGATCAGCAACGAGGACGGCAGCCTGAAGGTCATCAAGTTGACCAAGGGCCGCTATTTCGGCGAGATGGGCCTGATTTCCGGGCGGCGCCGCACCGCGACTATTCGCGCCGGCAAGGGTTGTGTGTTGCTGGAAACGCCGCGCCGCTCGATGCTCAAGCTAATCGCCGCCGTCGACGACGTGCGCCGGCAAATGGACGCCGTCTTCGTGCGTTACGCGATCACCAACTTCATCGGTCCGATGCTCAGCGCCGAGGCGATCAACGCGCTGGTCGAGGCCAGCGTCGACATCCGCCGCTACCAGGCCAACGACGTGCTGTGCCGCGAGGGCGACGCCGCCGACGGCCTGTACCTGATACGCCGCGGCTCGGTGACGGTGTCGAAAACCGCCGCCGACGGGCGCGAGCGCATCCTGTCCTACGTTTCGGCCGGTAACTACGTCGGCGAGATGGCGCTGGTCAACGACGCGCCGCGTTCGGCGACCATTACCGCCACCGTCTTCACCGAGGCGCTGGTGCTGAACGGCGCGGTGTTCAAGCAGCAACTGGACGCCAATCCCCTGCTGCGCAAGTCGATTGAAGCGAAAATGCTCACGCGCACCCGCACCAACGTCGCGCTGGAACGCAGCACCGGGCGCGAGAGCGACTTGATGCGTTTCCTGTTGGGGCAGGGTGTCGGCGAAGCGTCGGATGTGCTGCTGATCGATGAATCGCTGTGTATCCAGTGCAACAATTGCGAAACCGCCTGCGCCGAAACGCACGACGGCACTTCGCGGCTGAAGCGCGAGGCCGGGCCGACCTTCGCCAACATCCATCTGCCGACCGCCTGCCGCCACTGCGAGCATCCGCATTGCATGAAAGAATGTCCGCCGGACGCGATCAGCCGCAGCGAGGCCGGCGAGGTGTTTATTAGCGACGCCTGCATCGGCTGCGGCAATTGCGAGCGCAACTGTCCGTACGGCGTGATCCAAATGGCGTCGGAAAAGCCGCCGAAAAAGGGTGGCGGGCTGCCGTGGTTGCTGTTCGGGCTGGGCAAGGCGCCGGGCCAGCGCCAGGCCGACTACGATGCCAACGCGCCGAAGAAGGCCGTCAAATGCGACCTGTGCAGCGGCCTCAAGGGCGGCGCCGCCTGCGTGCGGGCCTGTCCGACCGGCGCCGCGATCCGCATCTCGCCGGAGGACTTCTTCAAGAGCAACGGCGTGCGCTAAACCGCCTCGCGGCGCCGTGTCAGCCAGGTTTTGTAGATACTATGAATGAAGGCGGGTCGGCAAAAGACGCAAATTAATCCTAAAGTGAAGGTTCGAAGAATCAACTTAGGAGAAAATCATGCAACCGACCCGCGCCAACGATTTTACGCCTGAAGTCGAAGTTTTTGCAGTGGCATTAGAGTTGTCGAGCAAGAGCTGGAAAATTGCCTTGCACGACGGAAAGAGAGAGAAGCCGGCGATTCAGACGGTTTCCGGCGAGACAGCGGCGGGGCGCCTCAACGAAACGGTGCAGGAGATTGAGAAGTTCAAGGCAAAGTGGGGCCTGGCCGCCGAGGTACGCACCGTCGTGCTGTACGAGGCTGGTCAGGATGGCTTCTGGATTGAACGCGCCCTCTCGAAGCTGGGCTACGAGGTGGTGATCTGCGACCCTGCCAGCATTCCCGTCGAGCGGCACAAACGGCGGGCCAAGACCGACCGGCTCGACGCGATCAAGCTGGTGCTGACATTGCGGGGCTGGTTGCGTGGCGAGTACGACCGGATGCACGTGATCCGTGTTCCGACGGTGGAGGCCGAGGCGCAGCGGCACGTGGTACGGGACCGCGGCGAGTTGCAAAAGGAAACGCAGCAGCACCGCGACCGGATCCGCAAGCTGCTGCGCACCGTCGGCTGCTGGGATGGCGTCGGCGGCGATGTGGGGGCGCGGCTGAACAAGCGGGAATTGTGTTGCTACGACGGCGATCCGCTGTCGGCGCAGCTGCAGCAGCGGCTGGAACAGGAGTGCAAACGTTTGGAGTTGGCGCAGCAACAACTGGCCGCGCTGGAAAAAGGGATGGCGGAGCAATTGCCGCCGGAGGTGCGCCAGCGCATTGCCGACCTGGAACGGTTGAAGGCGGTGGGGCCGGTGGGCGCGACGAGGTTGGTGCTGGAGCTGTTCTGGCGCAAATTCGAGAACCGCAGGCAGGTGGGCGCCTGCGTCGGTTTGGTGCCGCAGCCCTACGACAGCGGCGAGAGCCGGGTTGACCAGGGCATCAGCAAGCAGGGCAACCGGCGCGTGCGCGCGCTGTTGATCGAGATGTCTTGGTTCTGGCTGCGCTACCAACCCGACAGCGTGATGACGAAATGGTTCGCCCGGCGCACGCAGGGAGGCCAGAACAAGCGCGGCAAGCGCATCGCCATCGTCGCGGTGGCGCGCAAGCTGGTGGTCGCCCTGTGGCGCTACCTGGAGCATGGGATCGTCCCCGAAGGGGCGCAGTTGAAACGAGCGGCATAAGGGAGTAAGGCGGCACGTTCAGTACCAGCAGTTGGCATTACGTTGAACTACGCAGCAGCAAGGAGTAGGCAGGCCCGTAACCCGACCTGGTTGCCCATGGCAACCGACCCTAGTAGATGGGGCTTGCACGCATCAAGGTCACTAAGCGCAACGCGCATGCAGAATTAGGCTGGGGTAGCAAAACCAGCGGATAGAAGGTGGTGGGACGTGAAGTCTCACGCAATGATGACCGAGAGCTTCGAACTGGGCTGTACGAACGACGAAAGCAAAGCGCTGGCAATGAACGAAGGCCAAAACGAAACAGGTCGGCATGGCGCCAAGCCGCAATATGCGTCATGGCGCCATGGACCAGCATATTTCGGTATCGGCGGCGTCAAGGGTTCGCTTCGCCGGGCTTCGCCCGCCCTTGACCCCGCCGATACCGAAACAAGGGATAGGATAAATTTGCGAAAAACCAGTTGACTTGGAATTCATCATAGAAGGTCGGGTTAGCCCATCGGGCGTAACCCGACAACGTTGGCCGGGAGCAGCGCGCCCCGCTTCGGCCAACGTTGTCGGATTACGCTACGCTAATCCGACCTACGATTGACGCCGCGGGTAGGCTTACAATACGCGCTTGCGGATTTGCGTCACGACCAGTTCGGTCACGATGACAATCGCGAATATCGCCACCAGCACGGTCGCCACGCGCGGCCACTGGAACAGATTCAGCGCGGTGTCGAGCGCCATCCCGACGCCACCGGCGCCAACGATGCCCAGCACCGCCGATTCGCGCACGTTGATATCCCAGCGCAGCAACACGATCGACATAAACGCCGGTTTCAGGTGCGGCAGATAACCGTACCAGATCTGCGCGAAGGTGCCGGCGCCGGCCGCCTGCAAGGCTTCGATCGGCCCGCGCGGCATTTCCTCGATGGTTTCGCCGGCCATCTTGCCGACGAAGCCGATCGAGCGAAAGGCGATCGCCAGCGTTCCGGCCACCGCGCCGGGGCCGAAGATCGCCACGAACAGCAAGGCCCAGACCAGCGAATTGATCGAACGGCTCGCCACAAGCACGATGCGGGCCATCAGGTTCAGGCTTTTGTTGCGCGTCAGGTTGCCGGCCACCAGCAGGCCGAAAGGCACGGCCAGCACCACCGACAGCAAGGTGCCCAGGCTGGCGATGTGGATGGTTTCGACCAGCGCCGCGTGCACCCCTTCGGAGTAGAAGGCCCAGTCCACCGGCCACATGCGTCCAAGCATGTCGCCCATCTGCTGGGGCGCGTCGTAAATGAACTCGGGAATGATTTCAAGGCTGCGCAGCGATTGCACCACGGCCACGGCCATGACCAGCCACACCGCGAAGCGCAGCATTTTTTGCCCCAGCGAGTGGCGCTTCCAGGTGCGCGGCGCGGTGGCGCCCGATGCGCCCGGGCCGTAGGGTACGGTTGTGCTAGACATTGAACACCTTTTTGACTGAATTGGCCAACACTTCGCCCACCACGATGATGGCGATGATCGTCAACAGGATCGTCAGCACGAAGTCGTAGTCGAAACGCTGGAACGCGGAGAACAGCACGCCGCCGACGCCGCCGGCGCCGACGATGCCGACCATGGTCGAGTTGCGCAGGTTGGAGTCGAGCTGGTAGGTCGAGAAGCCGACAAAGCGCGACAGCACCTGCGGCAGCACGCCGAACAGGATCACGTTCATGAACGAGGCGCCGCTTGCGCGTACCGCTTCAACCTGCTTGATTGAAATCTCCTCGATGGCCTCGGCGAACAGTTTGCCGATGAAGCCGATCGACGCCACCACCAGCGCCAGGATGCCGGCCAGCGCGCCGAAGCCGACCGCCTTGACGAACAGGATCGCCACGATCACCGGATGCAGCGAGCGGCACACCGATACCACGGCGCGCGCCGACCACGACAGCCATGGCGGCATCAGGTTGCGCGCGCCCATCAGGCCGATTGGCAAGCTCAGCAAGATGCCGATCAGCGACGCCAGCACGGCGATCTGCAAACTTTCGGCGATGCCGGTCCAGAGCACGTCGGTCTTGCTCAGGTCCGGCGGAAACATGCGGGCGAGGAACTTGCCGCCGCCGCCCAGGCCGTTGGCGAAGCGCTCCCACGAAAAGCCCAGCTGGGTCGCCGCGTACACCGCGTATAGAAGAATCAGCACGGTCGCGACCCGGCTCGCCGCGCTGCTCTGGAACGCGGTCGAGACGCGCGCGCCCGGCGCCGTTGCTGCCGGCGCGCTCACAGCCAGTCCTCGCCGCCGTAGATGCGCTTCATGCAATCGTCGTCCAGGCGCTCGGCGCTGCCGTCGTAGACCACATGGCCGCCCGACATGCCGATGATGCGGTCGGCGTAGCGCTTGGCCAGCTCGACGTCGTGGATGTTCACGATCACCGGGATGCCGTGCTTGCGCCCCTGTTCCTTGAGCAGCGAGATGATCTCGAACGAGGTTTTCGGGTCGAGCGAGGAGGTTGGCTCGTCGGCCAGCAGCAGCCGCGGCCTTTGCATCAGCGCGCGGGCGATGCCGACGCGCTGGCGCTGCCCGCCGGACAGGGCGTCGGCGCGTTGGTTGGCAAACGACGACAGGCCGACCGTGTCGAGCAGTTCGAACGCGTGCTCGACATCCTCCTTGGGAAACTTGCGGCGCCACGCCGACCACGCGTTGACGTAACCCAAGCGTCCGCACAGCAGGTTTTCCATCACGGTCAGGCGCTCCACCAAGTTGTATTCCTGGAATACCATGCCGATCTGGCGTCGGCTGGCGCGCAGCGCGCGGCCCTTCAATTGCGCCAGGTCGGTGCGCCGGCCCTCGGAAGTGAACCAGATCGCGCCGCTGCTCGGGTCGACCAGCCGGTTGATGCAACGGATCAGGGTCGACTTGCCGGTCCCGGACGGGCCGATGATCGCCGTTAGGCCGGCACCGTCGATGTTCAGGTCGATGCCCTTTAGGATGGGATGGCCCGGCTTGTACTCCTTGACCAGGCCTTGTATTTCGAGTGCGTGCGACATGGCGAATCACCTTCAATGGAAAATGTGGACGAAGCTCGCCCGCTCCGGCCCCGCAGGCCGGATCGGCGCGCTGTCGCGGGGCTTATTTTTTAGCGGCCTGTTTGTCGTAGGCGGCGCGGTTGAAGGTTTCACCAGCGGTGTGCGAAACGTAGCGCACCAGCGAGAAGTCTTTCTTGTATTCGATAGGGAAGAAACGGTCCGAGCCGGCGAAGGCTTTTTTCAGCTCGTCGCCGAAGCGGTAGTCGTAGAAACACTTCAACATCTTGTCGCGGAACACAGGTTCCAGGTCGTGGGCGTAGGCAAACGACTGGGTCGGGAATTTTTCGCTGCGGTACAGCACGCGGAAATCGTCCTTCTTGATCTGGCCGCGCTCGACCATGCGGTCGTATACATCGGAGGCCACTGCGGCGGCTTCATAGTCGCCGGAGTTGACACCCATGATCGATTGGTCGTGCTTGCCCGAAAACAGGATCTTGTAATCCTTTTCCGGCACCAGGCCGGCTTTAGGGAAAAGCGCGATCGGCGCCAAGTGGCCGGAATTGGACGATGGCGAGGTATGCACGACCTTCTTGCCTTTCAGGTCGGCCATTTTTTGAAACGGGCTGTCTTTTTTGACGATCATGATCAGCGAGTAGCCCTGGTACTCCTTCTGGTTGCCGATGACGGCGAAGGGCACGGCGCCGGCGATGTTGACCGCGAACGCGGTCGGTCCGGTCGAGAAGCCGCCCACATGCAGCCGGCCGGAGCGCATCGCCTCGATTTCGGCGGCGTTCGATTGCACCTGGAAGAACACCACTTTCTTGGCCGTGCATTGGGTCAGGTAGTCGGTGAAGGGCTTGAACATCTTGTCGTAGACGGCCGGGTCTTCGACCGGGGTGAACGAGAACACCAGCGTATTCGGGCTTTTCTGTTTTTTCGGGTCGGTCAGCGCGTCGGCCACCAAGTCCTTGTTCTCGTCGCAGTATTGGGCGTCGAGGTCGCCGCGGTTGGCGCATTCACCCTGGGCGAACGCCAGCGCGGGGAAGCTCAGGGCCAGGCTTGCCAGGCATTTAATCAATCGCATGATGATGTCTCTTTATAGTTTTTACGAGGTTGATCCGGAAGGTGAACCGAGTCTACCGCCTCGTGTCATTTTTGACGAATCGGCGAGCGCGGAAAACCCCACTTTTCTTGCGCCTCCCTGTCCGCTTCCTGTCGCCAAGCTGTCAATCCCCGGCATTTTCTTGCGCTGCGTCAGACGCTCTGGCGCGGGCGCCAAATTGGCTGTATAAAGCATGGTCGCCGGCGTGGCCGGCGGCGCCGCCCCCGGAGGCGGATGTCACCTTATTGTTGTCGTGAACCGGCGGGAAAAAAATTGAATATCTTGTTGGTCGAAGACGACCTGGACATGTCGAACGCGCTGCTACGCGCCTTGGAACGGCGCGGATTCTCCGTCGCCACCTGCTTTGACGGCGGTTCCGCCTTGCGCAGCATCAAGGAGGGCCAGCACGACCTGGTCATCCTCGACCTGAACATTCCCGTCATCGACGGCATGCACTTGCTGCAGCGCATACGCGCGCAGGGCATCACCACGCCGGTGATCGTACTGACGGCGCGCGGCGCGGTCGGCGACCGGGTGGCCGGTTTGAACGCCGGCGCCGACGACTACCTGGCCAAGCCCTTCGACCTGCAGGAATTGGACGCCCGCGTGCGCGCCTTGCTGCGGCGCAAAAACGGCGGCGAGGAAACCGTCCAGCGCTGCGGCGAACTCAGTTTCAAGCGCAGCTCCGACACCTTTTACCATGGCGGCGAGCCGCTGATGTTTCCGCCGCGCGAATTCGCGCTGTTGAAGGCGCTGATCGCCATGCCCGGCCACGCCCTCACCAAGGAAAAACTGTTCCGCCTGGTGTTTTCCTTCGAGGAGGACGTGCAGCTCGAAGCCATCGAAGTCATCATCCACCGGCTGCGCAAAAAGCTCGCCGGCACGCGCACCGAAATTCTGACGCTCAGGGGCGTCGGTTATCTGCTGCGCGCCTGCGCGACGGCCTCAAGGCAATGATCTTCTCGCTGTCTTCGCATTCGGCGCGCAGCTACCTGCTGGCGTGGATCATCGCGCCGATCGTGGTGTTTATCGCGGTCGATACCTTCACGCTGTATCGCAACGCGCTCGACTCCGTCAACACCGCGTACGACCGCACCCTGGTGGCGTCGGCGCAGTCGATCGCCGACCTGCTGCGCATCGAAGACGGGCGTTTGAAGGTGACGTTGCCGCACGCCGCGCTGGAAATTTACGAGGCCGGCATTTCCAGCCAAATGGTGTATCGCGTCAGTGGCCTGAACGGCGAGTTCCTGTCCGGCGACCGCGGACTGGCCCAGTACACCGGGCCGCCGCAGTCGCGCGCGTCCTACCCGGCCGTGGTGCGCATCTACGAGGACCTGTACCGGGGCCAGGAGGTGCGGGTGGCGGCGATCTTCCAGCCGGTGGTGTCGAACGAGCCGACCGGGCGCGCGCTGGTGCAGGTGGCGGAGACGGTCGAGCATCGCAAGAACATGGCGCGCAAGATCTTGCACGAAACCCTGTTGCACCAGGCCATACTGGTGGCCGTCCTCAGCCTGGTCACCTGGGTCGTGGTGTCGCGCGCCCAGCGGCCGCTGGAGACCCTGCGCACCCAGCTCGACCAACGGCACGCCGAGGACTTGTCGCCGATCGCCATCCCGTTCGCCTCCAAGGAGGTGCAGCCGGTGGTGCAGGCGCTGAACCAGTTGATGGCGCGGCTGCAACCGCTGCTGGACCATCAGCAGCGCTTCGTGGCCGACGCCTCGCACCAGTTGCGCACCCCGTTGGCGGTACTGAAGACGCAATTGCAATCGGGCTTGCAGGGCGATGCGCCGCCGCTGGTGATCCTGCAGGAGATGGCCGGCACCGTCGAGCGCGCCAGCCAGCTGGCCAACCAGTTGCTGTCGCTGGCGAAGGTGGAGCAGTTACGCGGCAGGGGCCAGCAGGAACCGTGCGACCTGGCCATGCTGGGGCGCGAGGTGGCCGTCAACCTGTCGCCGCTGATCGGCGAAAAAAACCTCGACTATGAATTGGACGCCGAAAAAATCGCGGTAATGAGCCAGCCGTGGATGATCGCCGAACTGATCTCCAACTTGTTGCACAACGCGATACGCCACACGCCGCCGGACACGAAGATCGGCGTGCGCATCACGGCCGAGGGCGAGGCCGCGCTGCTGTGCGTGTGGGACAGCGGGCCGGGCATGGCGGCGGACATGGACAGCCGGGTGTTCCAGCCGTTTACGGCCAGCCACTCGTCGCAAAGCGGCGGCCTCGGCTTGACCATTTGCAGCGAAATCGCCGCCTCGATGGGCGCCGCGATCGCGCTGGAGAACCGTATCGTCGACGGGCGGGTGGCCGGCTTGAACGCGCTGGTGCGCTTCCCGGCGCTGGTGCGGGTGGCCCGAACCTGAGGCGGCGCCGGGCAGCCGATTCGGGCGCCGGCATACGATAGTCGCGATCGCCGGCGCCGCCTGAGCGCGTCCCTACAACCCTCCGGTCGGGCCTCGATATGGCGGTTTTTTAGGTAAAATCGAGTCTTGCGCCCGCTGAGACCGATACCCTCATCGAATTTCCTTCGTGCTCGGGCGCAATAGCCGCCGCATTAAGCCGTCTTTAGTGCTGCGAAGATTTGCATTCTTGTGTATGGTGGCGTAGCGAGCATAGTTATCCACCATGGCAATGAAGGCTGATCAGACATGACAAGCGACGCGCCGCTGTACAGGAACCACGTAATGCTGTTGTCGGAGATATTCTTTATCAAAGACAACCAGGCTGAACTACTCCTGTGCGCGCATAAATACGATTTCGACATCATCTTCTTCAATGAAGTGCAGGATTTCGTTGTGGCCGTCGAGAACGACCACGGCAACAGCCTATGCGTCATCGACCTTGACGCTTTACACAATATGCAGGCGGACATGCATGAGCGCCGCAAGACCTTGATGCTCAGCGAGTTGTTGCAACGCCTGCCGGGCGAGCACACGTATGTCTACCTGCAGAGCGTACGCCAGGGCGGCCGCTTTTTGCTCCAGCAGCGCCTGGTCGACAGCAATTGCCTGGCCTACGCGGAAAAACCGATCGCCAACGACGTGCTCGTCGACAGGTTGTTCACCTTGTTCGTCCAGAAAAACCGCGGCGACCTGGTGCGACTGATGCACCTCGGCGAGCCGATCGGGCTGGACGAAGCGGCGCTGCTGCAGCGGCGCGTCGAGGTCATCCACCACGGCGACGCCCAGACGCTGCATCTGCGCGTCAAGGAATTGCAGCCCGACATCGTGCTCATCACGGAAGCCGAATACGAGCGCACCGAAGCCATTGTCCGCGTCCTCAAGAAAAACCTGGAAGCCGACCCGGTGCGCGAAATCACGCTGTTGCAGCGCCAGCCCGACGCCGCTTTGACCCGGCGCGCCTTGGCCAGCGGCTTCGACGAGATTTTACTGATGACCGATACCGACGTGCTGGCGGGGCAACTTGTCAACCGCGCCAACAAGATCCGCGTGAACAAGGACTTGATCGGCAAGGACCGGGCGACCGGGCTGCTCAACAAGATCGGTTTGCAGAAGAAGGCCCAGGAACTGATCCGCCAGGCGGCGCGGGAAGGCTGTCCGCTGGCCTTCGGCGTGGTCGACATTGACAAATTCAAGACCGTCAACGACACCTGGGGCCACTATTTCGGCGATATCGTCATCAAGCGCCTGTCGCTGACGCTGGCGCCACACATGGGCGAACGCGATTTGCTCAGCCGCTTCGGCGGCGAGGAATTCGTGGTGGTGTTTTGGGATTGCACGCTCGAGCAGGGATGGCGGCGGCTGGACGCGATGCGCCAGTCTTTCGCCGCGATCCCGTTTGAAGTCAAGGCGGGCGACGTGCGCCACTTTTCCTTCAGCGGCGGCATGGCGGCGTACCCCGAGTACAAGAGCGAAAACGAATTGTTCCTGCGCGCCGACGCCATGCTGTATGTGGCGAAGGAAGGCGGGCGCAATCAGATCTGCGTCAAACCGTCGGCTTCGGCGTTGAAATAGTTAAAACCAGCGGCCTCACCCCGGGGCCAGACCTTCAGGTATGAGCCCGGCTCTGGGCCGATGGTTTTTGCTTGCCTCGGCGGCGTTCAGGCGCCGTTGGCCACCTTGTCGGTCGGCTCGGACGGCCGCGCCAGCGCCAGCTGCGTCGGTTTGGTCTTGCCTTTCGCGATAGGCAAGCGCGTCACCATGGCCGGCTTGCCGCCGCTGAGTTTAAACACGCCGACCACGCCGGACAGTTGCGCGGCCTGGTCCTGCATCGTCGCGGCCGCCGCCGAGGCCTGCTCAACCAGCGCGGCGTTTTGCTGCGTGACCTGGTCCATTTGCGCGATCGCATGGTTGACTTGTTCGATGCCGGCCATCTGCTCGTGCGTGGCGGCGGAGATGTCGCCCATGATGGCGGTGACGCGGTGCACGCTGGCGACGATCTCGTCCATCGTGCGCCCGGCCTCGTCGACCAGCGCCGAGCCGTTGTCGACCTTGCTCACCGAATCGCCGATCAGCGCCTTGATCTCGCGCGCCGCGCCGGCCGAGCGCTGCGCCAGCGTGCGCACTTCGTTGGCGACGACGGCGAAACCGCGGCCCTGTTCGCCGGCCCGCGCCGCCTCGACCGCCGCGTTCAACGCCAGGATGTTGGTCTGGAAGGCGATGCCGTCGATAACGGCAATGATATCGACGATCTTCTTCGACGAGGCCTTAATCGAGGCCATCGTCTCGACCACCTGCGCCACCACGGCGCCGCCCTTGCCGGCCACCTCGGCCGCCGACAGGGCCAGCTGGTTGGCTTGCCGCGCGTGGTCGGCGTTTTGCTTGACGGTGCCGGTCAGCTGCTCCATCGACGCGGCGGTTTCCTCCAGCGAACTGGCCTGCGCCTCGGTGCGCGAGGACAAGTCCAGATTGCCGGCGGCAATCTCGCGCGAGGCCATGGCGATGGTCTCGGTGCCGCCGCGCACCTCGCCGACGATCTTGAACAGGCTGGCGTTCATGTCCTGCAGCGCTTGCAGCAATTGGCCGACCTCGTCGCCGGACTCGACCAGGATGGTGCCGGTCAGGTCGCCGCCGGCGACGCTGCGCGCCACCTTCACGGCGTGGCGAATCGGCCGCACGATGCCGCTGCTGATGTACCACGCGGTGACAAGGCTGAGCAAGCCGCCGACCAGGCCCAGGGCGACCATCATCAGGCCGGCGCCGTGGGCGGTGGCGGTGACGTCGGCGCCGGCGCTGCGCATCAGCCCGGCCTGGACGGCGATCAGCTCGTCGATTTGGGCCAGATAGCGCGCGTGGGCCGGGCGCAATTGCTGGAACAGCAGCGCGGCGGCCTCGTCCTTGCTGCCGGTTTTGAGCAGGACCAGCATCCGCTCGCGCGCGGCGGCATACACCAGGCCGGCGTCGCCGAGCGCCTTCAGCACCGGCTGCGCCCGCGGCGAGCGGACGGCGGCGGCCAGCTTGCTCAAATCATCGGATATCGACTTGCTGCTGCTATTGACGCTATCGATTTCGTTTTTAATATCATTTTGATCGCCCATCAGCAAGGCGCTGGGCAGGCTGCGGGCCTGCAGTTCGAGCGCGTTCCTGGCGTGGTTGAGCAGACTGATCTTGTCATAGCCGTCATTCACGGTCGCATCGATAGCCGAGCTGACCGTTTGCAGGCGGCTGGTGCCGATCACCACCACCACGCCCAGCATCAGCGTAGTCAGAAGGAAGGCGATCGTCAGGCGCTGACCTATTTTAATGTTTGCGATATTCATGTGCCGTATGAGTTGTGTTTCCTGCGGCGCCGCGTACGCACGCCAGTGTCAGGATATTGTTGTAAACCCGGTGTCTCCCCCGGGGCAACTTCAGTGTATCAGCGACAATGAAACAGATCGAGAAATATTTCCATTCAGGAATTGTTATGTGCGGTTTTACCAATTTTTGAGAGTTGACGGCCGTCATCTTCGCTTAAGGCAGCTTGAGGGCGCGGGCGATGTCTTCCCAGGCGACGTACTTGAAGTTTTGCGGGCCGTCCGGCAGGCGTTTGTAGCCGTCCTGGATCACCAGCATGCCGCTGGCGTAGGCGCCGCCGAGGTTGGCGGAGCTGGCGTCCAGGCCGTCGGTCTCGGAGGTGCCGTCGATGCCGGCCGCCAAGTTGTAGCCGACGCGGAAGGTGCCGCGCACGCGGTTCGGCGCCGCCGCGTCGAGCACGACGTAGCTGTTGTTGCCCTGGCTGGAGACGATCAGGTAGTCGCCTTTGGCGCCGTGGTAGAGCGCAAGGCCTTCGACGTCGGCGCTCAGGTGGGGGCCGAGCGGGAGGATCAGCTGCAGGCCTGCCTTGGCGGAGGCGTCGGCCGCTCCGGCCCAGACGCCGCGCTTTTCTTCGCCGATGTAGAGGCGGGCGCGGCGGTCGTCGACGACGCAGCCTTCCGGCTGGCTGGCCACGCTGAAGCGCCGCAGCAAGGTGCTGGCGTAGCCTTGGCCGTGTCGTTCGATGCGGTAGTGGCGGTAGCTGCCGTCTTTGTCGTTGACGAAAGCTTCCAGGCCGCCGCCCGCCGGCTGGTACAGGCAGATGCCGTAGATACGTTCGAGGTCGGTCGGCAGCCGCGCCGCTTCGCTGACGATCCCTTGGGCGTCGATGGTAAATAACATCATGCTGTTGTCGTCGCGCTGGCTGGCCACGGCCAAGTCGACGCGCTGGCCGTCGAGGGTGACGTTTTGGCGCAGGTCGACGTTGTTCAGGCGGCCGACTTCGAGCAGTTGCCGTTGCTTGCCTTGCAGGTCGTACACCAGCAGGCCCTGCTTTTTGTTGGTGCCGAGTATGCGCGAGGCGGCCG
The DNA here is from genome assembly GCF_000344615.1 of Janthinobacterium sp. CG3. Classification (GTDB taxonomy): domain Bacteria; phylum Pseudomonadota; class Gammaproteobacteria; order Burkholderiales; family Burkholderiaceae_D; genus Janthinobacterium. The sequence goes on from NZ_KB467824.1 coordinate 1,186,173, forward strand.
GGTCGTTCGGATGTACCCAGATCGCCGGGTCGTCGGCGGCGTCGCCCGCGCGCGCCATCGGTTCGGTCTGGCCGCGCGGTTCGATGACCGCCATCGGCATGGTCGTGGCAACGGGCGCCGGTCTGGCCGCCTGCCAGGACTGAGGCCGGATTTGCCAGTTGCCGGCGGCCTCGTCGCGCAGCAGCAGGTCGATGCCGCCGGCGCCGGCGCGCAGCGCCAGTTGCCCGGCGCCTTTGGCGCTGCGCGTGGGTTGCGGCGGCAGCGCCTGCCATTTGCCGTCGCGACGGCGCAGCAGGTGCAGCCGCTTGCCTTTGGCGTCGAGCACGGCGACGCCGTCCGGCAGCACGGCCAGCGCGCCGGCGCCGCCGTCGAGTTGGCCGAACGGGCGCCGCAGCGCCACCGGTTCGCGCCTGCCGGCGCTTTCGGCGTCGGCTTCATAGGCCCACAGGCCGACGCCGGATTCGCTGACCAGCAGCGTGTGGCTGGCGTCGTCGGCGCGGCAGTGTTTGGCGTGCGGCGGCAGCGCCAGTTTGCGCACCAGTTGGCGTTGGTCGCCGTGCATCAGCCATTGTTCGCTTTGGCCGTCCTTGCCGATCAGGAACAGGTGCGCAACTTGCTGGGCGTCGCGGTACAGACAGGACGCTTCGACGCCGAAGCCGGGGACCGGGAAGGGCGCTTGCGCGCGCAATTCGCCGGCCTTGAGGTCGACCATGACCGCCAGTGGGCGCTGCGTGTCGGCTTCCAGCACGACGGCCAGCGCGCCGTCGGCGTGGCTGCGGGTGTCGAGTTGCTTGGCGCGCATCGGTAGCGTGGCGCGTTCCTTGCCGGCCGCGTCGAGCAGGTGCAGGCCGCGCTTGTCGAGGCTGAGCCAGCCGCCGCCGGGCAGCGCCGCCAGTTCGTCGGCGCGCGCGGTGGCGCCCGGGGTGGCGGCGCCGGCCTGGGCCAGCGTCGTGGCCGCCAGCAGCGCCGCGCCGAGTGCGGCCTTCATTGGTATTGTTTTCATTGTGTTTTTCATGGTGGTGTGTTCTTAGAACATGCTCGCTTTCAGGCCGATTTTATAGGTCCGGCCGTACTGCTCGTATTGCGCGTTGTACTGTTTCGACCCCTGGTAGACGTAGTACTTCTCGTTGTTCAGGTTGGCCGCCTCGAACACCAGTTGCAGGCCCTTGTTGATGTGGTAGGCCAGCGAGAAGTCGACTTGCTTCTGGGCGTAGACGATGCGGTCCTGGTCCGGCTTGAGGATGTCGGCGCCCAGCTCCAGCAGGTAGGGCGATTTGTAGTTCAGCGCGACGCGGGCGCTGAGCGGGCCTTGTTCGTAGCCGAGCATCAGGTTCATGACGCGCTTCGACTGGCCCGGCAGGCGGATGTCGCGCGTCAGCGTGCCGCCGGCGGCGACGTCGTGGCGGCCGATGCGCGCCTGCGCGCCGGTCAGGCTGCCGTTGGCGCCGAGCAGCAAGTTGTTGAGCGGCGCGGGCAGCATGCGCAACGGCTGGGTGTAGGACAGTTCGATGCCTTTCACGCTGGCCGTTTCGCCGTTGGCGTACGAGGTGGCGCTGGTGTAGCCCTGCCATTGCCCGGTGCCGGCCAGGTTGGTGGTGTAGGTGAAGTTTTTGATGTCCTTGCGGAACAGGTAGGCCGACACGGCGCCGTCGGCGCCGAGCACGCGTTCAATACCCAGGTCGAGGTTGCGCGCCTTCAGCGGCGCCAGGTCCGGGTTGCCGATGACCGCTTCGGTGTTGCTGGCCAGGTTGACGCCGGGCGCCAGTTGGCTGAAGTTGGCGCGCACCACCGCGTGGGTCCAGGCCGCGCGCACGCTGGTCTTGGCGTCCAGCTCGTAGCGCGCCTGAAGGGTCGGCAGCCAGTCGCGGTAGGCGCGCGAGCGCGTCAGCCCGGTCACGCCGGCGCCGGCGACCTGCTTGCCGGCCGCCTCGAAGCGGGTGCGCTCGGTGCGCACGCCGGCCAAAAGGCGCCAGGCGTCGATGTCGATGGTGTTCTGGAGGTAGGCCGAGTCGATGTTTTCGTTCAGCGTGTAGTCGTTGATGCTCGACTCCAGCGTCAGGCGGGCCTTGGCGCGGTCCAGGCCGGCGACGCGGGCGCGCAGCAGCGCCGGGTCGAGCGCGCTGCCGATGTTGCCGAGGGCGTAGTCGAGCGTGCGGTCGCTGACAAAACCGGCCATCGAGGTCGGGGCCGAACCCCAGTAGTTGCCGCTGCCGCTCTTGGCGCTGTTGTATTGCCATTGCTCGGTGTCGTTGGTTTTTTCACGGCGACTGGCCTTGATGCCGAACTTGAAGGTCGACTGCTCGAATGCGCGGCTCAGGTCGACGCGGGCGTGGCGTTCCTTGTCGTTCGAGTCGCGCCGTTGCAGGCTGATCGCGTTCAGGCTGTAACTGACCGGGTCGAACAGGCTGGCCGGGCCGTTCAGGCGCGGTTGGCGGGTGTCGCTGAAGCCGACGCCGGCGACGTTGGCGTTGCTGCGGAAGCGGCCGTCGTTCAGCGCCTCGGGCGTGTCTTCGCCGGCGCTGCTGGCTCCGGCGCGCGCTTCCAGGGTCCAGTTGGCCAGCGTGTGCGCGGTGCCCAGCACCAGCGAGCGGATGTCCTGGGTGTATTTGCGCTGGCGGATGCGCCGTTCGGCGCGCGCGCTGGCGCTGCTTCCCTCGGCGATGGCGTCGCCTTTGATGTTGCTGATGGTCAGGCGGTCGCGCACTTCGTCGTCGCTGAACCGGCTGAGGAAGGTGCGCAGGAAGTAGCTGCTGTCGGCGTCCGGGCGCAAGTCGAGGTTGACGGCGTAGGCGCGCCGTTCGCGCACCGGCAGGTAGTCGCGCAGCTCGAAGCCGGCCAGTTTGCCGCCGCTCCAGGCGCCGCCGGTTTCCACGTTGTCGGAACCGAACTTGCGCTTTTCCAGGCTCAGGCCGGCGGCCACGCCGAATCTGCCGTCCAGGAAGCGCTGCGCCCACAGCAGGGCGCCGGCCGGGCTGGTCTGGCCGGTGTTGCCGTCGTAGCCGGCGGCGGCGTTGGCCGACAGCAGCGTGCCGGGCAAGTCGAAGGCCGACAGCGTCTTCACTTCGACGGTGGCGCCGAGCGAGTTGGCGTCCATCTCCGGCGTCAGCGTCTTGCTCACTTCGAGCGAGCGGATCAGGCCGGCCGGCAGCACGTCCAGCGCCACCGCGCGCCGGCCCGCCTCGGGCGACGGCACCAGCGCGCCATTGATGGTCACCGCGTTCAAGTCCGGCCCGAGGCCGCGCACCGTCACGTAGCGGCCCTCGCCCTGGTCGCGCTGCACGGCCACGCCCGGCAGGCGGGCCAGCGCCTCGGCGGCGTTTTTGTCGGGCAAGCCGCCGATGTCGTCGCTGCTGACCACGCTGACGATGTTATCGGCCTTTTCTTGCGCGGCGATGGCTTTGCGCAGGCTGGCGCGCTGGCCGGTGACGGTGACGCTGGCGCCGTTGGTGTTGCTCGGCGCCGCTTGGGCTTGGGCGCCGAGCGTCGTCAGCACGCCCAGGGTCAGGATGGACAGGCGGCAGCCGCGGCCTTGGTGCTGTGCTTGCTGGCGCGGCTGGGCGCCGGCTGGTCGTGTGGTTTTCATGGTCTTTGGCGTCGGGTTAGGGGAGGGAACCCGGCGGATTCTAGGGATCGAATATGTCAATTGCGTGACAGCAGGGCTGCGCCGGCGCCGAAAAGGGGCCGCGGAAGCGTTTTTGGGGCGCCGCTGAGCCGGATTGACCCGCCCCGGCGCCGGGCCGGGGCGCCAATTGCGGGCGCGGCGGCAACGATAGTGAGCCGTTTGCACCTCCCCCGCGTGTCATTGTCTTGTCATGCTGCCCGGATATGCTTACCGGTACACTCCAGTAAAGGTCCACCGCCGCCATGCTGTCCCTGCACCGTTCCAGTCTCCTCGCCGCGGCGCTCGCGCTGCTGCTTATCTGCGCCATTTACGCCGGCGCCGGCGCGGTCAAGGCCGCGCACGCGTGGCATTGGATGGATATCGTCGGCGAGGGCGGCACCGCCGTCATGTCCGGCGTCTGGTTTATGTTGACGCTCAGCAGCCGGCCGCGCGGCCTGGTGACGCGCCTGCTGGCCGGCGGCCTGTGCGCGATTATGCTGGGCTCCTGGGCCGACTGTCTCGACGAGTTTTTCGCCGTCGGCAAGGCGCAGCTGTGGGATAACTGGCTGGAGGCGCTGGTGCCGTTTGGCATGCTGGTGCTGACCGTCGGCATGTATTATTGGCGCCAGGAGCAGTTCTGCCTGAACGAACACTTGCAAAAGCGCGAGCGCCTGTTCCGCGACCACCGCGCCTTCGACCGTATTACGCAGCTGGCCGGGGCCGATTACCTGCGCGGCCAGGTCCGCGCCGAGCAGGCGCGCAGCCCCGCCAAGGCGTGCGCGCTGGCGCTGCTCGACATCGACCGCTTCCACCTGATCAACCGCGAGTTCGGCCAGCGCGAGGGCGACCGCGTACTGCAGGCGGTCGGCCACATGCTGCTGCTCAATTTGCGCAACGACGACTTGCTGTGGCGCTATGCCGGCGACCGTTTCGCGGTCTTGATGCCCGACACCGGCGCGGCCGAGGCGGAGGCGCTGGCGCGCCACCTGTGTTTCATGGTCGGCCAAATGCTGCACCACGCCAAGGACGCCCCGGTGCGGCTGACCTTGCGCCACGCCAGCGCGGCCGCCGGCGCCGCGCCCGAGGCGCTGCTCGCCGAGCTGGGTCGCCAGTTGTCGGCGCCGGCCGCGGCGGCCGCCGCGAGAGCGGCCGCGTGATCGCCTACCGCCAGGCCGGCGACGCCTGCATTGCGGCCCAGCACCAGCCGGCGCTGGTGCTCGATTACGCGCGCAGCCGCGACGCCGAGGATGCCGTGGTATTGCGCGGCACCGGTCTGGACGCCGGCGCGCTGCCGGCCGCCGCCAGCCTGGTCAGTCCGGACCAGTATGTGCGCCTGCTGGCGAACGTGGCGCGCGCGCTGGGCAGCGCCGACACCAGCTTCATGCTGGGCCAGCAGATGCTGCCTGGCCATTACGGCGCCGTCAGCCACGCCTTGTTGCAGGCGCAAAACCTGCGCCAGGCGCTCGACATCCTGGTGGCGTGCCAGACCCGGCTATGCCCCTTGCTGCGGCCGCGTTGGCGCGACGAGGGCGGCCAGGCGACGCTGTACTGGGTCGATAGTTTCGGCGCGCCCAGCCTGCTGCCGCTGCTGGTCGAGATGCACATGGCGGCGGTGGCGGCGCTGTGCCGCTGGCTCGGCGGCGAACGCCTGCCGTGGCGCTTTTGCTTCAACCGCGGCGCGCCGCGCCACAGCGAGCAGCACGAGGCGCACCTGGGGCCGTCGCTGAGCTTTAACTGCCACCTGGACGCGATGCTGATCGACTCGCACTGGCTAGCCCGGCCCTGGCCGCGCGGAAACGCGATGGCGGCCGCGGTGGCGCTACGCGCGCTGGAACTGGAGGCGGCGGCGCCGCCCAGCCTGCTCGACGCGCTGTACGATTATTTGCTCGAGCATATACGCTGCGCGCCCACGCTGGAGCGCAGCGCGGCCGCGTTCGGCGTCAGCCCGGCGACCCTGAAGCGGCATCTGGCGCGCCACGGCAGCCATTTCCAGGCCGAACTGGACCAGGTGCGCACGCACGCGGCGATCTATTTGTTTCATACGCGGCGGTATGACAACGACGCGGTGGCGCGGCACCTGGGCTTCCACGACGCCACCAATTTCCGCCGCTCGTTCAAGCGCTGGACCGGGATGACGCCGAGCTTGCTAAGGGATGCGCTGGGAAGGGGGCGCCTGGACGCCGCGGCGTGACGCCAAAAATCCAGGGCGCAACCCTGGGGTCGGACCGCGGCGCTTGGCCCTCGCTTGGTTTTTGGCGTTGCCGGCGCGCTAAACGAAGTCGAATCGCCCTATTGTTAGCAGGTCAATAATTGCTCATTGCTCCACATCCATAGTACACTCGACCGTCACGCACGCTCTCGCTCATCGCAGCGGCGGCGACGCCTGCCGCCCAGCCGTTTCCTCGCCCGCAGTATAGCTTTGCGGTGCCTGTTCGTCATTCCCCGCCGGGTTTCCGGCACTTTCATAGCGCTCAATCGTGTACTCAGAATCGCAAATAGATCCGGTCGTTAATTTTCACAATACCCAAGGCGAGGCGGTGCGGGCCACCATCGTCAACTTGCAGCGCAAGGCGCTGGTCATGGAAGTGTATAACCCGTATTCGATCGTCCAGGTCAGCGAGGTGTTAAGCGAATTGACGATACGGCTGGGCATTAAGAACGCCTATATCGGCAAGGCCGTGGTGATCAGCATGGTCAACACCGGGCTGACGGCGCTGGTGTCGGTGGCGCTGATCGACGACTGGCGCGAGCTGAGCAACGTGGCGCTAACGCCGGGCGCGCTCAAGCGCGAGGCGGACAACTTCGTGCGCGAGTGGGACGGGCGTTTCGCGGTGCGGCGCGATTATCAAATCGTCGTCAACGAAATGCGCGGCTATCTGGCCGAGGTGGCGCGCTGGGTCGAGCAGGTCGACATGTCGAGCACGCTGCCCAAGGAGCAAGGGCGCCTGCGCGAGGACGCGTTTTTCGAACTGGCCGAGCCGCTGATGGACAAAACCCGGGGCTATTTCGACGAACTCAACGGCCAGGCCACGCTGGTCGACGAGGAACAGGCGCCAAGCCACCGCGTCTTCGTGCAGGGCGCGCTGCATCCGCTGATCCTGCGCGCGCCGTTTGTCTTTCGCACCTACACCAAGCCGCTCGGCTACGCCGGCGACTACCAAATGGTCAACCAGATCCTGGACGACCCGCGCCAGGGGCCGAGCACGTATTTCCAGATCGTCAACACGGCCTTCCTGCAAACCGCCGTCGCCCACGCGCACCGCAACCGCATCGGCATCCTGGTGCAGTTCCTGGCGGGGCTGGCCGACGCCGCGCGCCTGGCCGGGCGCGTGTTCCGCGTACTCAACGTCGGCTGCGGCCCGGCGGTCGAGATACAGCGCTTCCTGAAGGAATATCCCGAGCCGCACTGGTTGTCGTTCGAGCTGGTTGATTTCAGCGAGGAGACGCTGGCCTACACCCGCGCCACGCTGGCGGCGCTGGCGCCGCGCGGCGGGCGGCCGGTGGCGATCGACTACGTGCACGATTCGGTGCACCAGTTGCTCAAGCGCCGCGTCGGCGCGGCGCCGGCGCCGACCGGCTTCGGCGAATTCGACGCGGTCTACTGCGCCGGCCTGTTCGACTATCTGTCCGACAAGGTGTGCGCGCGGCTGGTCGCGCATTTCGCCTCGCGCATGCGCCGCGGCGGGCGCCTGCTGGTCACCAACGTGCATTCCGACAATCCGGAAAAGGCCGGCATGGAACACTTGCTGGAATGGTATCTGATCTACCGCGACGAGGCCAAGATGGCGGCGCTGCTGCCGCCGCTGTCGACCGCGCACCGGCTGTATGTCGACCCGACCGGCGTCAACGTCTTCGCCGAAGCGAGTACCGCGTGCTAGCAGCCGACCCGGGCACCGGCGCCGACCTGCGCCAGCGCTACGACGCCACGCTGAGCGCCTACCGGCTCAAGTTCAGCCGCGGCGGCGCCTTCACGGCGATCGCGCTGGTGCTGCTCGGCGTCGGCCTCGACTATAGCCTGTACCCGCGGCAGCAGGGCCGCTTCGCGCTGGCGCGGCTGCTGATCTCGGCGCTGATCCTGGCGCTCATCTGGATCATGCGCAGCGCCTGGGGCCGGCAACGCGTCGCCGCGCTGACCTTCCTGTGGCTGCTGCTGCCGCAAACCATGATCGCCTGGATGATCTGGTCCACCGAGGGCGCCACGTCGATGTACTACGCCGGCTTGAACCTGGCGGTGTTCGCCTCGGCCATCGCGCTGCCGTTCAGCCTGTGGCAGAATGCCGCGCTGGGCGCGCTCAGCTACCTTTTGTATTTCCTGGCCTGCTACACGCATCCGGGCGGTTTCGAATGGCGCGGCGCGTTCGGCGTGAACTCGCTGTTTCTGATCTTCACCGCCATCGCCAGCGCGGTCTGCACCTACTACAATGAGCAGGCGCGCTTCATGTTGTTCCAGCTGAAGAGCGAGGTGGCCGACAAGAACAGCCAGCTCGAGCAGACCAACCGCAGCCTGGCCGAGATCAAGGGCCAGATGTTGCAGCAGGAAAAAATGGCGGCGCTGGGCACCCTGGCGGCCGGCCTGCTGCACGAGGTCAACAACCCCGTCAATTTTTGCATGATGGCCATCGAGATCGCCAGCGAGGAGCCCGATGTCAAGGCCAACGCGCTGCTGGCCGATTGCCTGAACGACGCCAGGCAGGGTATGCAGCGGGTCCAGTACATCGTCTCGGACTTGAAAACGTTCGCCTACCGCAAACCCGGCGGCGAGGCCGAGGGCGCCAATTTTATGTTCGAGCGGGCGCTCGACGCGGCGGTGCGCCTGGTCGGCCACGAACTCAAGGACGTCGCCGTGGTGCGCGCGCTGCCGGCCGACACGCTGGTGTGCGGCGACGAGGCGGCCATCGTCGGCGTGCTGATCAACTTGCTGGGCAACGCCGCGCTGGCGCTGCGCCAGGGCGGCGCGCAGCCGCGGCGCATCGCCGTCGCCGCCGACTGGGTCGGCGAGCGGCTGCGCGTGCGCGTGCGCGATAACGGTCCCGGCATCGCGCCGCACGACTTGGCGCGGGTGTTCGAGCCGTTTTTCACCACCCGCGAAGTGGGCCAGGGCCTCGGCCTGGGCCTGAGCATCAGTTACGGCGTGATCGAGCGCCACGGCGGCAGGCTACTCGCCGACAGCGTCGCCGGCGAATGGACCGAAATGAGCTTTGACCTGCCGCGCCCGGAGTGGCGCGGCGCGCACGGCGCCACCACGACCAATCCAGAATTCAACGAGGTACCACAGCATGATTGACAAGCAAATTCCGGCGATTCTATACGTCGACGACGAACCCAACGCCCTGAAATATTTCGAACGCGCCATCGGCGCGCTAGCGCCGGTGCTGACCGCCGGCTCGGTCGAGGAGGGCAGGCGCGTGCTCGACGAGAACGCCGGCCGCATCGCGGTGCTGGTGTCGGACCAGCGCATGCCCGGCGCGAACGGCAACGAACTGCTGTCCTACGCGTGGGACAACTACCCGCACATCGTGCGCATCCTAACCACCGCGTACTCCGAGCTGGAGCAGACGGTGGAGGCGGTGAATCGCGGCCAGATCCACCGTTACATACAAAAACCGTGGGAAATCGGCGCGCTCAGGATGGAGCTGAGGCAGGCGCTGGACCTGGCGCGCCTGCGCAAGGAGCACGCGCAACTGCTGCGCGAAAAATTGCTGGTGCGGCAAAAACAGGCGGTGGCCAACCGCATCGGCAGCATTTACACGCTGTGCGCCAGCCTGGCCGGACCGGAGCAGTTGCTGCCGGTCGAGGCCTACCTGGCGGCCGCGCTGACGGCCGGCCTGACGCCGCCCGAGCCGGACTGGCTGCTGATGGACTACTCCGACCTGGTCAGCGCCGAGGCGTTCCGCAGCGCGGCCTTCGGCGCCGCCGTGCGCGAGCATTTTGCCCGCATTGAAGGGGACTACCAGGACCGCGGCGTGCAACCGGCCATTGAAATGCTGGCGGCTGCCTTCGGCGAGCGCCTGACCGCCCTGGGCGCCGGCAGCGCCGTCTTCGCCGAGGGGCGCGATTTGACCGAATTTCTGGAAACGCCGAGCAACGCGCCGGTGTCGGGCCAGCACGCGTTCTGGCTGGCCTGCCTGCTGTGGCTGGCGAAGCGCGGCTGGTCGCTGCAAGTGAGCGAAGCCGGCGGCGCCTTGCAATGCCGGCTGGCCCAGGCCGAACTGCCGCTGACGCCGACGCAGTTGGCGGCGTGGATCGAGCAGTTTTAAGGGGCGGCGGGCGGCGGACGCGCCCGCGCCTTGCTTGACTGGATATTCCCTCAAGGCAATTGGCAAGGCGCGACCTCGCGGCCTGCCCTGCGGGCGCCGCGCATGCGCCTGTCGTCAACGACGCCAGTCCGGTAAAATGCCGGCCTGCAAGCCGAGCCGGCGCGTTCGCGCGTGCGCTCGGCGCCCACCGTTTACAAAGAAGGAAGTATGATTCAGAAGACCATCGCCGGCCTGCTGCTGGCGTGCGGCGTGTTGGCCGCCAACCTGGCCTACGCGGGCGGGTGCCCGGCCCACTACGTCGACGGCCGCCTGCCGGAAATCCGCAACCCAAAACTCAACAGCGCCACCAGGGAACTCTGCTACGGCGTATTCGGCATCATGCACAGCGGCGTCACGCGCACGCCGCTGTGGTCGGCGGAACACCTGACGGCCGACAACATCGCCTCGGCGCAGGACCTGTCGCGCGAAAACTCCTTCCACGCCGAGCAGGAATTGCCGCGGGCCCAGCGCGCCGAACTGGCCGATTACGCCCGCAGCGGCTTCGACCGCGGCCACATGGCGCCGAACGGCGACATGCCGGACCGGCGCAGCCAGCACGACAGCTTCACGCTGGCCAATATGGTGCCGCAGAACAGCGACAACAACCGCCACGTCTGGGCCGGCATCGAAGGCATCGTGCGCAAGCTGGCCAAGAAAGAGGGCCAGTTGTACGTCATCACCGGGCCGGCCTTCATCGGCGGCAACCTGCAAAAAATCGGCAACGTGCTGGTGCCGAGCCACCTCTACAAAGTCGTCTACAGCCCGCGCCAGGGCGCCGGCGCCGCCTATTTTATCGAAAACAAGGCGACCGACGACTACGAAATGGTCAGCATCGCCACGCTGGAAAGCACGATCGGCATCAATCTGCTACCGTCGCTGACGGCGCGGCAAAAAGAAACTATGCTGAAACTGCCGGCGGTGCGCAGCAAAAAGCCCAAGCGCTAAATCGCCCGAACGCCGTCCTACACGCCAGGGTTGTTGGCAAAATATGGAGAAATAATATGAGTGCACGCAAGTTTGTTCCTTACGCCAATGAGAGCGATGTGCTCCATGTGGGTCATTTGATGGTCGAGAACCGGGTCGACCGTATTACGCTTAGCGGCGACGTCGATTTGACCGCCGATCAGGCCGGGTTGGCGTATGCCAAGCAGTTGCAGCAGTTGCTGGCGGCCGTGGTGGCGACGTTGGAGGGCAGGGAGTTGCCGGCGACGCTGCCGCCGCCGCCGGTGCAGACGGTCGCCAATCCTTTCGAGTAGCCGGCGCGCGCGCAGGCAATGCCTACGGTCCGACAAAAAGCGCTGGGGCATTGCGCCGCCAGCGCTTTTTTGCCTGCCGCGCCGCGGGCCTACTCGGCGAACGCTTTCGCCGCCGGGGTGATCGTCACCGCTTCCGGCTTGATGTCGAGCTGCAGCTTGCCGATCTGCTGGTCTTCGTCCAGCAGTTGCTTGGGCTTGTCGCCGTCGTACTTGATCGGCGAGAAGGCGTCGCTGAGCAGCTTTTCCTTCAGGCCGGCGGCGTCCTTGGCGATCATGACGACGGACAGGTTTTTCGCCGACAGATGCGTCCGGATGGCGCGGTTGACGTCGGCGGCGCTCAGCCTGGCCAGGCCGTCGCGCATCAGGCGGGTGAATTCGGGCGTGCCGTACCATTGCGAGTCGAGCGCGTAACCGAGTTGCTGGTCTTGCGTTGCCGTCATCACGAATACGTTCTTCATCAGGTAGTCGCGGGTGGTCTCGAACTGTTCCGGGGTCAGCCCCTGGCTGACCAGTTTGTCCAGTTCGGTGAGGGCGACGCGCAGCGCGAAGTGGGCGTTCTCCGGCGCGACCGGGCGTATCCACACTTCAAACAGTTGCGCCTTGCGGCCCAGGTTCGGGTTCGGGAAGAACTGGAACATGCCGCGCGGGAAGGCCTCGATGTAGGCGTAGTCGCCATAGTTCATGCCGCGGATTTCGCGGATGCGCTGGTACAGGTGCGAGTTCGACGCGCGGTGTTCGCCCAGCCAGGTCTTGGCCAGCCACAGCGCCGGGAAGTCGGGGTGCGAGCGGGTCACCGCCAGCGGCAGGCCGAACGAGATCGCCGTCGCGCGGGTGTTCTTCTCGATGATTTCCACTTCCAGCCCGGCCGGCTTGCGCCCGACCGGCGCCAGCGTCGCGGGCAGGCCGGCGCCGGCCGGCAGTGTCGCCAGCGCCTGTTTCAGCGAGTCGATCATGGCCTCGCTGGCGGCGCCGGCGACGCCGACCCGCAGCGCGCCCTGGGTATAGGCGCTGCGCCAGAATTGCTTGACGTCGGCCAGCGTGATGGCGTCGAGTCCCTTGACCGTACCCAGCACCGGATGGCCGTACGGCGTGCCGGCATAAACGTTGGTTTGCAGGCGCTCCTTGGCGAATTCCTCCTCGTTGTTGTCCTTCAGGTCGAGCAGCAGCGCGTTCTTTTGCGCGTCCTTCAGGCGGCGCAAGTCGTCCTCGCGAAAGCCGGGTTCGAGCAGCATCGGCAGGGCGATGGCGCCGAACTCGGTCCAGTTGTCCTGGTGGATGGCGCCGGTGAAGGTGGTCATTTCCTTGTCGGTTTGCTCGCTGAAGCTGCCGGCCAGCGGAAACAGGGCCTTGCTGATTTCGTCGATGCGCCGCTCGGATGAGCCGGCCGAGGCGACCATCGCCGCGGTCAGCGCGGCCAAGCCTTCCTTGCCGGCCGGGTCGTGCGCGGAGCCGGCCGCGAAGACCAGCTTGAAGCGGATCAGCGGCAGCGCCGAGGCTTGCACCAGCACGTCGAACTTGGCGGCGCCGGCCGCCGGGGCAAAGCCGGCCAGCGGCGGCAGCGTCGCCATCGCCTGCGGCATGGCGTCGTGCGACAGCGTGGTCACGACCATGCCGGCGTCGACCAGGTAGGTGCGCGCGGCCGCTTGCAAGTCGGCCGGGGTCAGCGTGTCGAGCAGGCGGTAGTACTGGTTGATGGTGCCGTAGGAGCGCTCGAAGTGGGCGTAGGAGGCCAGCGTGCCGGCGATTTGCTCGGTGTTGTCGAGCGAGCGGATCAGGCCGTATTTCTGCGCCGACTTGGCGTCGGCCAGGTCCTTTTCGCTGACCGGCGTGCTGCGCAGCCTGGCCACCGTCCGCAGGATGGCGTCGCGCACATAGACGGCGTCGTCGAGCTTCTTGACGCGCGCGCCGATGGTCGCCAGGGTCGGGTCGACACGGCCCGGTGTCGAGTCGAACAATTGGTCGACCTTTTGCTCGTCTTGCACCAGGCGCTTGTACAGCGCCGAGGTGCGGCCGAACGACAGCCCCAGCAACGTGTTCAGCGCGACCTGGTCCTTGGCCGTGGTCGAGAACGCCGGCGCGTGGAACGCCACCGCGACCCACGGCAGGGTCGGGCTCGGCCAGGGTACGTGGCGGTAGACCGGGCCTTGCGGCGCCGGTTCGGCCGGCACGGCGGCCTGGGCGCTGCCGCGCTGCCACTTGCTCCAGTATTTCTCGACCAGCGCGATGGCTTGCCGCGGCTTGACGTCGCCGGCGATGATGACGGTGGTGCGTTCGGGGCGGTACCAGCGGTCGAAGAACACCTTCGAGTAGGCGTACTGGTTCGGCATGTCCTCGATGTCCTTGAGGAAGCCCATGGTGGTGTGTTTATAGGTGTGGGTCTGGAAGGCGCCGTCGCGCATGACCTCGTACAGTTTCGAGACCGGGTTGGCGCTGTTCTTGTTGTATTCGCCGAGTACCGCGCGCGACTCGGTCTTGAACGCGTCTTCGCCGTAGGACAGGTTTTGGAAGCGGTCGGCCTCGACCTTGAGCACCGTTTCCAGGTCGTCCTTGGCGAAGGTGGTGTGGTAGTTGGTCAAGTCGTCGCTGGTGTAGGCGTTCTGGCGCGCGCCGGCCTTGGTGATGATTTCCTGGTATTTCTCGGGCGGATAGGTCTTGGTGCCGCGGAACATCATGTGCTCGAAGAAGTGGGCGAAGCCCGACTTGCCCGGCTCGACCTCGTTGCGCGAGCCGGTCTGCACCGGGATCTGCAGCGAGACCAGGTTCGGCAAGCCGGTCGGCACAATGATGATCTTCAAGCCGTTCGGCAGTGTTTTTTCGGTGGCCTTGAAGGGCAGCGGATCGGCTTTGGCCGGCGCGGCGGGGGCGCAGTGGGCCGGCGCCGACGCGGCCAGCCAGGGCAGGGCCAGGACGATAAGGGGTAGGAATTTTGACACGACAGCTCCTTCGTTTTAGTTGTTAGAAAGTGCAAGGAGCGCAGCTTAAAATAATCGGCGGCGAAAGCAAAGGGAAATTCGCCGGCCGGCCCAGCCGATGGCCTATCATGGCGTATGAACACCACCTATATCGACCATATCACCGTGACCGCGCCGACGCTGGCTGCCGGCGTCGACTATGTGCGCCAGGCGCTGGGCGTGACGCCGCTGCCCGGCGGCGAACATCCGCGCATGGGCACGCACAATTGCCTGCTCAGACTGGGGGCGGAGCTGTTCCTGGAAGTGATCGCGGTCGATCCGGCCGCCGCGCCGCCCGGCCGGCCGCGCTGGTTCCGTCTCGACGACGCGGCCTTCAATTGCCGGCCGCGGCTGGCGGCGTGGGTGGCGCGCAGCGACGACATCGAGGCCACCGTGGCGGCGTGCGCGTGGGCGCCCGGCGCGATCGAGCCGATGACGCGCGGCGCGCTGAGCTGGCGCATCACCATTCCGGCCGACGGCGGCATGGCGCTGGACGGCGCCGCGCCCGGCTTGATTCAGTGGGACGCGGCGGCGCACCCGGCCGGCGCCATGGCCGAGCTGGGTTGCTCGTTGCTGCGCCTGGAGATTTGCCACCCGGACGCCGGCCGGGTGCGCGCCGCGCTGGCGGGTATCGGCTGCGAGGGGCCGTTGTTGGTGGCGCCGCCCGGCGCCGGCGCGGCGCCCTACCTTGTTGCCCACGTTCAAACCCCGACCGGGGCGCGCCGGCTCGGCGGCCCGTAGGGCGGCGCCGCGGCGCCCGCGGTCCAGCTTAAATAATGTCGGTGTCGGGCAGGTTGATGCGGTTGCGGCCCATGTGTTTGGCGCGGTACAGCGCGGCGTCGGCGGTGGCCACCAGTTGGCTCGCCTCGGAGTCGCCCGAGGGCAGGGCGGTGGCGGCGCCGATGCTGACGGTGACGTAGTCGCGCGCGCCCTTGCGCTTGGGTAGTTGCAGTTGCTCGACGCGGCTGCGGATGCGTTCGGCCACGATGGCCGCGCCCTTGAGCGACTGGTTCGGCAAAATGACGGCGAATTCCTCGCCGCCGTAGCGCGCCACCAGGTCGTTGGCGCGCATTTCGCTGGCGACCGCGCCGGCGATGCGTTGCAGGCATTCGTCGCCGCCGAGGTGGCCGTGGGCGTCGTTGTAGTCCTTGAAGTTGTCGACGTCGACCATCAGCAGCGACAGCGCCTGTTGCTGGCGCAGCGCGCGCTGCCATTCGGCGCCGAGGGTGTCGTCGAAGCAGCGCCGGTTGGCCAGGCTGGTCAGACCGTCGCGCGTGGCCAGTTGTTCCAGCGCGATCTGGGCGCGCTTTTCATCGGTCATGTCGCGCAGCGTCTCGACCACCGCCATGATGCGCCCGTCGTTGCCGTAGATCGGGCTGGCGTCGACGGCCAGGTAGCGCCGCCGCCCCACGCGCGGCATGTCGCACCAGTTCTCCGCGCACAGGTTGTTGCCGGCGTCGCCGCGGGCGCTTTGCTGGCTGTAGAGGGAGTGGATTTCCGAGGTGCGGCCCAGGATCACCAGGTCGGCCAGCGTCGGCCGCGCCTCGCTGTAGAAGCTGCGCCAATGGTCCGAGGTGCCCAGCACCTCGTAGGCCGAGACCCCCGTCAGGCGCTCGCAGGCGCGGTTCCAGATCATCACTTTGCAATTGCTGTCCAGCACGAACGTCGGGATCACCAGCAGTTCCATCATCTTGACCGCGAAGCCATGCTGCTGCTCAGGCTGCGGACATTCCATCAGCTGCTGGACGTTTGGGTGGCTGGTCATGAACAGTTCCTTATCTTGTGGACATGGCGTTTCGCGCGGCTGTCGTTTCTGTGGGGACGCTCGAGACTTGCAGGACGGCGCGCCAGGTCGAGGTTTCCTGTTGTAGATGGTAAATAATTACCAGCGACAAGTTTTGATTTTGCTACCTCGGTCCGACCATCTACTTGATAAATCGCAAAACTGCCGTCGATTTTTGCGGCATCGCAGCAAAGCGTATTGACAGGCCTTAGCAGGCCGGCAGCGCCTCGGCCAGCGGCACCGACAGCGACAGCGCGGTGCCCTGGCCCGGCAGGCTGTCGATGGCCAGGCGGCCGCCCGCCGCCGCGACCCGGTCCTTGATGCCGAGCAAGCCGCAGCCGCGCGGGGCGTGGCCGCCCGGCATGCCGACGCCGTTGTCGCGCACCGTCATGGTCAGTCCGGCGCCGTCGCGCAGCAGCGCGACCGTGACCGCGCTGGCCTTGGCGTGGCGGGCGATATTCGACAGCGCCTCCTGCAGCACGCGCAATACCATCGCGTCGAGCGCGGCGCCGGCGGCGCCGTCGAAGACGCCGTCGTGCGCGTCGAGCCGGCAGGCGATGCCGCTGATGCGCGAGAACTCGCAAAGTTGGCGGTCTACCGCCGTCTTCAGGCCGGCTTCCAGCGCGGTCGGGCGCAGGTCGTTAATGATGCAGCGCAGCGAACGGATGGTCAGGTCGATGTTGGTGGCGATCGCCCCGAGTTTCTGGTGCAACTGCGGATGCAGGCCGGCGCTGCCTACGTGCAGCATCGAGATGTCGATTTTCAGCGCCAGCAAGTTCTGGCCGAGGTCGTCGTGGATGTCGCGGCCGATGCGCCGCCGTTCATCTTCCTTGACGCGGTCCTGCCGCGCTTCCAGTTGCGTCAGTCGGGTCTGCGACGCGCGCAGCGCCTGTTCGGCACCGGTGCGCAGCGCGCGCTCGCGGGCCAGTTGCCGGCGCAGGCCGGGTGAGGCGTCGTCGCGGCGGCACCAGCGCCACAGCAGGGCGAGCAGGGCGACCGGCAGTAGCGTGGCGACTAGCGCCGCCAGCTCGACCAGCGAGGCCAGCGCCGCCAGTGCGATGCCGCCAGCGACGCAACTGGTCACGATACAACGCCGGGCAGAGACTTTCATGTCGTCTGTTCCATTGGGGGGAGTTGGGCAGAAGATCCCCTGGATTAAGCTGTCTGAAAACGGTTCACCTCTTCGAAAATACGCCGCTCGGCGGCCGCAGGCATTGCTAAATAACAAATGTTCTGTAAATTTTAAGAAAATTGCCCGGATATTTGTCGAAAAAGATTGCTTTATCTGTGGATCGCCTCGATGCTGCGCTGGCGCACGCTGCTCCAAGGTATAATAGAGGGTTGTCAATCGAGCTTTGCGGCCTTCATCGTTGACGTGCAGCCGTTGCCGCGCCCTTGCTGGCCTGAATTGCCGATTCAGGACAGCGGGCCGGCTTCCGCCAAGGCCAGCCCGCTCTTAGGAAATACAGTGACTTACAGCATCAAAGAGATTTTTTACACCCTGCAGGGCGAAGGCGCCCACGCGGGCCGCCCGGCCGTGTTTTGCCGCTTTTCCGGCTGCAACCTGTGGAGCGGGCGCGAAAGCGACCGCGCCAGCGCCGTGTGCACCTTTTGCGACACCGATTTCGTCGGCACCGACGGCGAGCGCGGCGGCAAGTTCGCCAGCGCCGACGCCTTGGCCGAGGTGATCGACGGCTTGTGGCCGGCCAGTTATCCGGCCAGCAAATACGTCGTCTTCACCGGCGGCGAGCCGCTGCTGCAGCTCGACGCGGCGCTGATCGACGCCATGCACCAGGCCGGCTTTCACATCGCCATTGAAACCAACGGCACCTTGCCGGTGCCCGCCGGGGTCGACTGGATCTGCGTCAGCCCGAAAATGGGCTCGACGCTGGTGGTCCGCAAGGGCAACGAGATCAAGGTTGTGATTCCACAGTTCCAGCAAGACCTGGCCGCCTACGAGGGCCTGGATTTCGACAACTTCTTCGTGCAGGCGATGGACGGCCCGCTGGCCGAGCACAACACCAAGCTGGCGATCGAGACCTGCAAGCGCAATCCGAAGTGGAAACTGAGCCTGCAAACCCATAAACTTTTACAAATACCTTAAGCCCGCCATGTTGACAATAACACGCAAGCTCGAATTCGACGCGGGCCACCGCATTCCCGACCACAAAAGCCAGTGCCGCAACCTGCACGGCCACCGCTACACGGTCGAAATCACCCTGGTCGGCCAGATCATCGAGGTCGAGGGCAATTCCGACAATGGCATGATCATGGATTTTTCCGACATCAAGGCGCTGGCCAAGGAGCACCTGGTCGACGTCTGGGACCACGCCTTCCTGGTCTACGAGAAAGACTATGTGGTGCGCGACTTCCTCGGCACCTTGCCGGACCATAAAACCGTGGTCATCGACCGCATCCCGACGGTGGAGAACCTGGCGCAGATCGCCTTCGACATTTTGAAGGCGGCCTACAAGGACCGTTTCGGCACCGGCCTGCACCTGCACAAGCTGGTGTTGCACGAAACCCCGAACTGCTGGGCCGAGATCACCGATGCCTGATAGCGCCTTCATGCAACTCGCGCTGGAGCAGGCGCAACACGCCTGGGACCTGGGCGAGGTGCCGGTGGGCGCGGTGGTGGTCAAGGACGGCGTCGTCATCGCCACCGGCTACAACCAGCCGATCGGCCGCCACGACCCGACCGCGCACGCCGAAATCGTCGCCCTGCGCGCGGCGGCGGCCAAGCTCGGCAACTACCGCTTGCCGGGCTGCGAGCTGTACGTGACGCTGGAGCCGTGTGTGATGTGTTGCGGCGCGATGCTGCATGCGCGCCTGGCGCGCGTGGTCTACGGCGCCAGCGACCCGAAAACCGGCGCCGCCGGCTCGGTCGTCAACCTGTTTGCGCAACCGCAATTGAACCACCAGACCGAGATCGCCGGCGCCGTCATGGCCGACGAGTGCGGCGCCTTCCTGAAGCGCTTCTTCGCCGAACGGCGCAGCGCCAAGGCGGCACTGCGCCTGGCGGCGGCCGAGGCGGCCGCGGTGCTGCCGCAATAAGAAGCGGCCGCCGTGCCGCCGCAATACGCGGCGCGCCGCAAGCCACGCCGGCGGGCCGGGAAGCGGCCTATAGCTCTTCGCAGGCTTCGCGGCGCTTCGGCGCCGTGGCCGCCGCCGCCGCGCGCTCGCGCCGCAGCGCGCTGCGGGCGTAGGCGCGCTCGCCGAGCTTTTGCGTCACCACCCAGATCACCGACCACCAGGGAAACTTGGTGGTCCAGCGTCCGAAGGTGTTGGGCGCGCGCTCGCGCCGCTTGCGCGCCGGCGCCAGCGTGACCGTGCCGACCACCACGCCCTCCCTGCCCGGGCCCAGCTGGCCGAGCAGGGTGCCGTCGCTGTCGGCGATGGCGCTGTAGCCGGGGAATTCGATGTCCTGCGGGGGGAACCCCGCCGGCAGGGCCGTGACCAGCCGCCCGACCTTGTTCGACATGAGCACCGGGATGCCCATCGCCAGCGCGGTTTCTGCCGTTCCATCGCGCAGGCCGGCGTTGAGCAGCTCGACGTCGCGCTTGCGCACCGGGAACTTTTGCTCGAACGAGGCGCCGGAAAACGGCCGCAGGTACAGGTCGATGTCGGCTTCGTGCAGCTCCAGGTAGCGCTGGTACAGCGCATTTTCGAAACAGATGCCGACGCCGATCCGGCCCAGCGGCGTGTCGAACCAGTGGGCGCCGTCGCCGCCGCGGAAAAAATAGGCCTCGAAGGAGGCGGGCGGATTCTTGCGCACCTTGCCGGCGACTTCGCCGTCGGGGCCGGCCAGCACGAAGGTGTTGTAGAAGTCGCTGCCATCGGCTTCGATGAAGGTGGTGCCGATGTATAGGCCGAGCCGCTGCGCGAGCGCGCGCAACCAGCCGGTGCTGGGGCCGTCGAAGGGCTCGGCGGTGTCCCATATTTTCTCGGTCAGGATGTAGCCGCCGGGCATGAGTTCGGGCAGTAAAACCAGCCGCGCGCCCTGTTGCGCGGCCTCTTCGATGAGCCGGGTGGCGCGCTCCAGGTTGCGCTGGCGGTCGCCAAAGTCGCAGGCGAGTTGAACCGACGCGACGCAGAGCCGGGTAGCGGTGGATGGCCGATCGAAGCGGCCGCCGGGAGTGGGGGAGGAGGGAGGCAACATGGCAGAAATGATAACACGAAGGGCGGTGCTCGTCTTCAGGCGGAGAAATTGCTTCCGCAGGCGAGCGCAACAAGCTGGGCGGCGCCGGCGCCGCTCATCCGCGCCGGCGCAGTCTCGGCGGTGGCGCGTCGCGGCCTACTTGAAAATGAGAATCATTCGTGTTAAATTGCTAGCATTGCCAGCCATCTCCCCACTCGCGCCACGTCGAGCGGGTTACAGAGCCAGCCATTCACTCTTTAACCCGGATCATCATGAGCGCACTGCACTTGCGGCCGTCGGCCGCGCCTTCCCGTTTTTATAACAAACAGCCTATCGCCGCCACGGCGCCGGGTCAGCCGCGCCTGCTCAATCTTGCCGTCAGGGCCGCGCTGCTGGGTCTGTTCTCGGCGCCGCTGCTGCAAGCGCCGGCGCACGCCCAGGCCGCGGCGCCGGCCAGCGACGCCCAGCGCCAGGCGGTGCTGCCGGAAATCCTCGTCAAGGCCGGCGCCGACAAGCCGCGCGCCGGCAGTAGCACCGTCATCACCGGCGACGAGCTGGCGCGGCGCAACGCCACCGACATGGGCGGCATCATGCGTTACCAGCCGCTGATCGGCGCGCCGCTTGAGGCCAGCGGCGCCGGTTCGATCTGGGACGGCGCCGGCAACACCGGCTACAACATCCGCGGCGTCGAGGGCAACCGCGTCAGTCTCGACGTCGACGGTGTCGCCGTGCCGGACGCGGCGCCCAAGCCGGACGCCACCACGATGAACAGCTTCGGCACCGGCCGCGATTACTTCGACCCCGAAACCTTCCGCGAAGTGCGGGTCGGCACCGGCACGCCCGGCCTGGGCGGCGGCGTCAGCTTCGTCACCAAGTCGCCCGACGACTACCTCAGCGAGGGCAGGGATAGCTACGTTTCCTATAAGCTCGGGCACACCTCGGTCGACCGCGCCAACGCCCACACGCTCACCGGCGCGGCGCGCTTCGGCCCGGTGCGCGCGTTGGCGCTGTTGGTGCACCGCGAAGGCGGCGCGAAGCGCAGCAAGGGCGAGGCGCCGATCAATCCGAACGACTGGTGGTCCGACGCGGTGCTGTCGAAGTGGTTGTGGGACCTGGGCGCCGGCCACAAGCTGGACTTGACCGTCGACGCGTTCCGGCGCGACAACGCGCGCAAGTACGACAACAAACTGGGCGCGCTGTATCCTGAGGGCGCGCAGCAGGATTCAACCACCAAGCGCAGCCGCGTCAGCCTCGGCCACCAGCTGGCGCCGGCCGGTTCGCCGCTGTTCGACTCCTTGTCCAGCCGCTTCTACGTGCAGGACTCGAAGGTCGACGACCTGACCCACGCGCGCTACATCAGCGGCAAACAGCCGTACCTGCGCGACATCGCCAGCGGTTTCTACAACAAGAGCTACGGCGTCGGCGCCGACGCCGTCAAGCAGCTCGGCGCGCACACGCTGGCCTACGGCGCCAGCCTGGAGCGTACCGAGACCAGCCGGCCGTGGCGCGAGGACCGCACCGTGCTGGCCACCGGCGCGCGCCAGCTCACGCAAAAAAACCGCATGGCCGACACCGACACCACCCGGCTGGCGTTGCACGCGCGCGACGAGTTCGGCTTCGACCTGGCCGGCCACAAGGCGACGCTGACGCCGGGCCTGCGCGCCGAGCGGCGCAAGCTGACACCGAGCAATTTAGAGCAGTACGCGATCGCGTTGCCGAACGCCGCCAAGGAGTTGCGCGAGGAGTCCGACGGCGCGCTTACGCCGAGCCTGAGCCTGGCGCTGGAGCTGGCGCCCGGCCTGGACGGCTACCTCCAGTACCACCGCGGCGTGCGCCTGCCGACGGCGGCCGAGCGCAGTGGCACCTACGATTCGTTCAGCTACACCGGCGCGGGCCATGGTTACGCCGTGCTGGGCAACGCCAACCTGGGCAAGGAAAGCAGCAACGCCTTCGAACTCGGCTTGAAGGGCGCGCCGCTCAAAGGCCTGCGGTTTAGCGCCGCGCTGTTTTATACCGCCTACCAGAACTTGATCGACTACGTGGCGCAGCCGGCCGACCCGGACAATTATCCGACGCTGAGCTACGGCCTGTTCCGCGCCGAGAACATCGGCACAGCACGCACCTGGGGCGGTGAGCTGACCGGCCGCATGGAACTGGGGGCGTGGTCGCCGGCAATGCTGGGCTATCACCTCGACCTGGCCGCCGGCGTCACCCGCGGCAACAGCGAAGAACGCGGCAGCGGCTTGAAGCAGGCACTGGCGTCGGCGGCGCCGTACAAGGGAAGCGCCACCTTCGGCTACGAGCACCCGTCGCAACTGTTCGGCGTCGACCTGATCGCCACCCGCGCCGGCGCCAAGCAGGCCCCCGACAGCGTTGCCAACGGCGTCGCGGCGGCGCGCTTCGCGGTGCCGGCCTACACGCTGCTCGATGCCTCGGCCTACTGGAACGTCGGCAAACACGCCAAGTTGACGCTGGCCTTGAACAACCTGGGCGACCGCAAGTATTGGGACTACGCGTCCTCGCGCTCGCTGGCCGCCGACACCGGTGCCGCTTCCCGTGCCGATATCGAGCGCCAAGCCCTGGCCGGGCGTAACGTCGCCGTCAGCCTGAGCGTCAACTACTAAACGCAAGGTCACGCGGGAGGCGGCATGCGCCTCCCTTCTATATATGTCGTTCCAAGATGAAGGAAACACCGTCATGAAATCAAAATTCGCCGTCGCGCTGCTCGGCAGTCTGCTGATCTGCCAGGCCAGCGCCGCAGTGTCCACCACAGTTGCCGCTAAAACACCCGTCGCGCCGGCCGGCACGCTGGCCCAGCGCTGGGCCGGCCTGCGCGCCGAACAGCCAAAGCTGGCGGCGCGCGAGGCCGCCCGCACGCTTGGCGTGTCCGAGGCCGAACTGCTGGCCAGCGGCACGGGCCAGGGCGTCACCCGCCTCAAGACCGACGGCGACGGGCCGCGCGAAATCATGCGCCGCGCGCTCGACCTGGGTACCGTGCTGGCCACCACCCGCAACGAATACAGCGTCATCGAACGCACCGGCGTGGCCAGCAAGCTCAAACAGCAGGACGAGACCGGCGGCGGCGCCGAGGCCGACACCGAACGCGCGGCGCGCCAGCGCAACATCGCCGGCGGCTACCTGGGCGGCGACATCGATCTGCGCTTCCATTTCAGCAACTGGAAACACGCCTTCGCCGTGGTCCAGCCGGGGCGCGACGGCGCCATCGCGCGCAGCTTGCAGTTCTTCGACGCCAGCGGCACGTCGGCGCACAAGATCTACCTGAAGAACGAGGCCGGCGTGGCCGTCTTCGACAAGCTGGTGGCGGAGTTCCGCCACGCCGAACAGAACGGCGCGCTGGCGATTGCCGCGGCCGCGCCCAAGCCGGCGGAGCAGCCCGACGCCGCCATCGACGTGAAGGAATTCCAGCTGGCCTGGAAGGACATGACGGACGTGCACCAGTTCAACCAGATCCTCGGCGAGTTCAAGCTGTCGCGCGAACAGGCGCTGCGCCTGGCGCCGGCCGGCCAGGCCGAACGCGTCGCGCCGCTGGCCGTGCGCAAGCTGCTCGACGACGCCGCCAAGCAAAAGATCGGCATCATGGCGTTTGTCGGCAACGAGGCGGTGACGCAAATCTTCAGCGGCACGATCGACAAGACCGCCGCCGCCGGCGACTGGTACAACGTGCTCGACCCGGCGTTCAACCTGCATCTGCGGGAAAGCGGCCTGAAGAGCGGCTGGGTGGTCAAGCGCGGCGGTGTCACCTCGGTGGAGTTCTTCGACAACAACGGCGAGCTGGCGGTGACGTTCTTCGGCGTGCGCGCGCGGGCGGCGCCGCAGCCGCAAGCCTGGCTGGATCTGGCGCAGAGCCTGCCGCGCGTCAATTAGAAAAAACTGCCGCCCGCAACAATATAGAGCAGGGGCGTCACCCTGGTTTAAATGCATCCCGGAACCGCGAGCGCGCGCCGTTCAGCGCGCGCTTGGCGCGCGTCCAAAAAATGGTATGCTGGACCCGCATCCGCATGAGGAGACCAGCTTGCCACGCCACGCCGCCCCCGCCGTTACCGCTGCCGATTCCGCGCCCGGCATCGTCCGCCTTGCCCTGGAGTTGCGCGCGCCCTGGGAGCTGGGGGCCGCCCTGGCCGCCATGCCGTTCCTGCGCGGCGCGCCCAACGGCGACGGCCATCCGGTGCTGGTGTTTCCCGGCTTGGGCGCCGGCGACCTCACCACCGTCGTGATGCGCCGCTTCCTCTGCGAACGCGGCTACAGCGCCCACGCCTGGCAGCAGGGATTGAATGTCGGCCCGCGCCCCGGCGTGCTGGAGGCCTGCGTGGCGCGGGTGCGCCAGTTGCACGCCGAGCACGGCCGCCGCGTCAGCCTGGTAGGCTGGAGTCTGGGTGGCGTCTACGCCCGCGAGATCGCCAAGATGCTGCCCGGCGACGTACGCGTCGTCGTCACGCTGGGCGCACCGTTTTCCGGCAGTCCGAAGGCAACCAACGCCTGGCGCGTCTACCAGCTCGTTTCAGGCGAGAAGGAAATCGACGCGGCGCGTTTCGCCGCGCTGAAGGTGACGCCGGGCGTGCCGACGACATCGATTTTCAGCCGTACCGACGGCGTCGTCGCCTGGCAATGCAGCGTTGAGCGGGAAACGGCGCAGTCCGAAAACATCGAGGTGCACGCCAGCCACATTGGCATGGGCTTGAATCCGACCGCGCTGTACGCGATCGCCGACCGGCTGGCGCAACCGGAGGGACAGTGGCGCCGCTTCGACCGCGAGGCCCACACCGGCATCAAGAAACTGCTGTTCCGCGACCCGCAACGCGCCACCTGGCTGAACACGGTGTTTGGCCTCTACTGAGCGGAAGAAAGGCAATGTCGTGGCTACCATTATTGCAAACAACGTAACAATCGCCTATGAAACGCAGGGCGACCCGAGCGCGCCGGCGGTGCTGCTGGTCATGGGCCTAGGCACGCCGCTGACGTCGTGGCCGCGCGATTTCGTCGACGGCCTGGCCGAGCTGGGCTTTTACGTGATTTGCTTCGACAACCGCGATTGCGGCTGGTCGAGCAAACTCGAGCACCTGGGCGCGCCGAACCTGCCGCTGGCGTATTTGAAGAGCCGGATCGGCTGGCCGATAAAGGCGCCGTACACGCTGCACGATATGGCCGAGGATGCGCTGGGCCTGTTGGCGGGCTTGCGCATCGCCAAGGCCCACCTGATCGGCGCCTCGATGGGCGGCATGATCGCGCAGATCATGGCGGCGCGGGCGCCGCGGCGGGTGCTGTCCTTGACCTCGATCATGTCGAGCAGCGGCCGGCACGGGCTGCCGGGGCCGACCCGCGCGGCGCGCAACGCGCTGCTGCGCGGCCCGCGCAACCCGAAGGACCGCGACGCGGTCATCGCCCACATGGCCAAGACCTTCCGCACCATCGGCAGCCCGGCCTATCCGACGTCCGAGCGGCAACTGCTGGCGATGATGGAGCAAGCGCTGCAGCGCAACCCCAGCGCCTCCGGCACCGCGCGCCAGATGGTGGCCGTGGCCGCCTCGGGCGATCGTAGCGCGCTGCTCAAGACCATCCGCTGCCCGGCGCTGGTGATCCACGGCGCCGCCGATCCGCTGGTGCCGCTGGCCTGTGGCATCGACACCGCGCAATCGATTCCGAACGCGGTATTGCACGTCATCGAAGGCATGGGCCACGACCTGCCGCCGCAATTGATCGAACGCCTGCTTGCCTTGATCGATGTGCATCTGCACGGTAATATGGTGGCGCGGATCGGCCGGGTCGGCGCCACCCAGCGCGGCTTGATATAGCGTTGGCGCGCCGCCGGCGCCTCGCCGCCGAGGCATTATTTTAATAACAACCAATCGGGATTCCTTGAACACACCACACATCGGCATTGCCATCGTCGCCCCCGGCGGCGCCCCGCTGGACGAAGCGGCGGTCGAGCGCGGCATAGCCCGCCTGCGCGCGCAGGGCTGCACCGTCCACAACTACTACGACCCGAAGCGCAAGTTCCAGCGCTTCGGCGGTACCGAGGCCGGCCGCCTGGCCCAGCTCAACGCCGCCGCCGCCGACCCCGACGTGCAGGTGGTGATGGCCTTGCGCGGCAGCTACGGCATCAGCCGCGTCCTGCCCGAGATCGACTTCGCGGCGATGGCGGCGAGCGGCAAGCTGTTCGTCGGTTACAGCGATTTCACCGCCTTCCATATGGGCCTGATGGCGCACACCGGCCGCGCCAGCTTCGCCGGCCCGATGTTTTGCGACGACTTCACCCGCGACGAGCCGGTCGATTTCACGCTGCGCCAATTGTGGGATTGCCTGGCCGGCCCGGAACACCGCGTCAACGTCGCCGCCACCGGCAATCCGCGCGTCGATGTTCGCGGCAAGCTGTGGGGCGGCAACTTGACGATGCTGGTGCACCTGCTGGGCACGCCGTACATGCCCGAAATCGACGGCGGCGTCCTGTTCGTCGAGGACGTCAACGAGCACCCGTACCGGGTCGAGCGCATGCTGCTGCAATTGCTGCACGCCGGCGTGATCGGTCGGCAGAAGGCGGTGTTGCTGGGCGACTTCTCGAACTACCGTCTCAGTGCGCAGGACAACGGCTACGACTTCGACGCTATGCTGGACTATGTGCGCGCGCGCCTGCCGGTGCCGGTGTTGACCGGCCTGGAGTTCGGCCACATCGCCCGCCGCGTGACGCTGCCGGTTGGCGCGCAGGCGCATTTGGTGTCGGACGCGGCCGGCTTCGCGCTGACGCTGGCGGGCTACCCGACGCTGCCGCGCGGCTGACGCGCCGCCGCAGCGTTAAACCCAACGGCGCAGAGCCGGGGGCAGACCCTCGGGGTTGCGCTTTGGGTTCGCGCGGCGGTGCATCCGCAGCAAAAGCGGTTGTATCATCCCGGCAATAAAGATGATGCTTGACCATTGCAAGCGGAGTCGCCCATGGCCATGTTCCATCGTCCTGCGGCGCGCGCCGGCCGCATCGCAGGCGTGCTGTTGGCGCCGCGCCGGCGCGTCGGCGACCCTGGCACGGACGGCGGCGCAGCATGCCACCGAGCCGAGATTCATCGCCGTCAAGCGCGTCGGCGTCGGCCACGTCGTCGGGCTGCGTATCTGGCTAGCGTTTGGCTAGCGTTTGATCGCGTCGACATGGCGCTGGGCCACCGCCCTGGCTTGGCCGAGCATCAAGCCGCGGGTTTTTTTCGGCTTCTCGGGGACCGGGTGGCGAGCGTCGCCGTCGACAGAGTAGGACGCCGTCCAATCGCCTTCGTCGTCCTCGATCATGTAGATCTTGATAGTGTGCCCGAAATATTCATACAGTTCTTCTGGCATGGCAAGCTCCGTTATCGGTTGGGGCTACGTTAAGGCCGGATAAGGCGTATGCAAAGGCCGGGGTCGAACCCCGGTCCGCACCGCGAATGTTCTTCCGCGGTGCGAACTTGCCTGGCCGCTTAGGCTTGCTTGCGGCGGCGCGCCATCGCGCCGACCAGCGCCAGGCCGGCCAACATCATGCCGTAGGTCTCAGGCTCGGGTACGGCGCTGACGCTGCCGTGCAAGGAGAACGGCAGTTCCACTGTGGCGCCAGAACCGGCGTCGACCAGCTTGAGGAACTCGTCGCCGCCGCTCGACTGGCCGGCATTGCCGCTGCGCCAGTCGGCCACCGGCGCCTGCCACGGGCCGGACGAGGCCGAGCCGCTCAAACTCCAGCGCAGGTAGTAGTGGCCGGCGTCGAGCGAGAAGTCGGCGACGTCGGCCTGGGCGCGGTAGATGCCGCGGTTGGTGAGGTGCTGCGCGGCACTGTTGACGCGGTAGCCCGCCAGGCCGCCATTGGTCAACCCGGTGGTGCCCGACGCCAGCACCACAGGCGAGTTGGGCGACGCTGCGACGATGCTCCAGCTTGCTTCCTGGAAGGTGAAGCCGGCGGCGCCGGTCTGGTAGCCGAAGAAGTCAATGCTCGACAGCGTCCAACGCGAACCGGCCGCGATGATGAAGTCGTCCGCCACGACGGAGTCGCGCGCCGTACTCATGCTGAAACCGAATGTGGTTTGCCCGGCTCCGATGACGGAGCGACCGTTGGCGCCAACCACGGGTCCGTTGTTGTAGATTTCGGCGGCGTGGGACATGCTTGCTGCTGCCAGGGCAATGCTCAAAATCGCAAAACGCTTCATTGTCACTCCTTAGGTTTCAATCTCGTCATATTCGGATTGGGATCTAAAGAGTAGCACAACAATAATAAAATGTCCTATTGTCAATATTATTTTTTGTAGCAGTATAATGGGGCGATAATTTCCGCGAAATTCCGTCCGAAAAACGGCGCGACGCGCCCCGGACGCGCTTTTTTGCGCTGTCGGGAACCTGTGGGCGTCGCGGAATGCTAAAATACGCGGTTAATTCCATCCGCTTCTAAAGGCTTTATTTCGTGCTCTCGACCGCTAACATTACAATGCAATTTGGCGCCAAGCCATTGTTCGAAAACATCTCCGTCAAGTTTGGCGACGGCAACCGTTACGGCTTGATCGGCGCGAACGGCTGTGGCAAATCGACCTTCATGAAGATCCTCGGCGGCGACCTCGAAGCCTCGGGCGGCGTCGTCATGCTCGACACCAACGAACGCCTCGGTAAGCTGCGCCAGGACCAGTTTGCGTTTGAAGACATGCGCGTGCTCGACGTCGTGATGATGGGCCACACCGAGATGTGGGCCGCGATCCAGGCGCGCGACGCGATCTACGCCAACCCGGACGCGACCGACGACGACTACATGGCCGCCGCCGAACTGGAAGGCAAAGTGTCCGAATACGACGGTTACACCGCCGAATCGCGCGCCGGCGAACTGCTGCTCGGCGCCGGCGTGGCGATCGACCTGCACCACGGCCCGATGAGCAACGTCTCGCCCGGCTGGAAGCTGCGCGTGCTGCTGGCGCAGGCGCTGTTTTCGAATCCGGACATCCTGCTGCTCGACGAGCCGACCAACAATCTGGACATCAACACGATTCGCTGGCTGGAAGACGTGCTCAACGAGCGCAACTCCACCATGATCATCATTTCCCATGATCGCCACTTCCTCAACCAGGTCTGCACCCACGTCGCCGACATGGATTACGGCACGCTGAAGGTCTACCCGGGCAATTACGACGAGTATATGTTCGCCTCGACCCAGGCGCGCAACCAGCAATTGGCCAACAACGCCAAGGCCAAGGACAAGGTCGCCGAGCTGCAAGAATTCGTGCGCCGCTTCGCCGCCAACAAGTCGAAGGCGCGCCAGGCGACGTCGCGCGCCAAGCAGATCGAGAAAATCAAGGTCGACGACATCAAGCCGTCGTCGCGCGCCTATCCCTTCGTCCGCTTCGACGGCGAGAAGAAGTTGCACCGCCTGGCGGTGGAGGTGGAAAACATCACCAAGGGTTTCGACCGCACGCTGTTCAAGAACTTCAGCATCATGGTTGAGGCCGGCGAACGCATCGCCATCATCGGCGCCAACGGCGTCGGCAAAACCACCATGCTGCGTTGCATCGCAGGCGACATCGCCGGCCTGCAGCCGGACCAGGGCCGCGTCAAGTGGGCCGAGAACGCCAACGTCGGCTACATGCCGCAAGACCCGTCCGAAGACTTCGCCAAGGACACCAATCTGACCGACTGGATCGGCCAGTGGACCAAAGAGGGCGACGACGACCAGGCCGTGCGCTCGATCCTGGGCCGCCTGCTGTTCGGTGGCGACGACGTGAAGAAGGCCGTCAAGGTGCTGTCCGGTGGTGAAAAGGGCCGCATGATGTACGGCAAGCTGATGCTGGGCCGCCACAACGTGCTGCTGATGGACGAGCCGACCAACCATATGGACATGGAATCGATCGAATCGCTGAACATCGCGCTGGAAAAATACGCCGGCACCTTGATTTTCGTGTCGCATGACCGCGAGTTCGTTTCCTCGCTGGCCAACCGCATCATCGAAATCAAGGACAACGAAGTGATCGACTACAACGGCAACTACGAAGACTACCTGCGCAGCCAGGGTATCGACTAAGTTTGCCGGTTTGGTAGGTCGGGTTAGCCCAAGGGGCGTAACCCGACAACGTTGGCTCGGAGCAGCGCGGCTCGCCTCGGCCAACATTGTCGGATGGCGCTACGCTCGTCCGACCTACGGGTCCTTGCCGCGGTGCCGGCAGGAACCGCCCCATTATGCGATAGTGTCATTCCTCCCCTCCGTTTTCGCTGACGAACCACCATGCAAACTATTGAAATCAAGAGCGTCGAGTACGAGCATCCGCAAGACGGTGCCAGTTGCACCGCCCACGCTTGGGCACGCACGCCGGTCACGCCATCCGCCGACGAAAAGAGCGCCCTCAAGGAGCGCATCAAGCGCCTGCTGAAGGAGCGCCAGGCCGTGCTCGTCGCCCATTACTACGTCGACGCCGACTTGCAGGACCTGGCCGAGGAAACCGGCGGCTGCGTGTCCGACTCGCTGGAAATGGCCCGTTTCGGCCGCGACCACGCCGCCCGGACCCTGGTCGTGGCCGGCGTGCGCTTCATGGGCGAGACGGCGAAAATCCTCAGCCCGGAAAAGCGCGTGCTGATGCCGGACCTGGACGCGACCTGTTCGCTCGACCTCGGCTGCCCGGCCGACGAGTTCGCCGCCTTTTGCGACGCCCATCCGGACCGCACGGTGGTGGTTTACGCCAACACCAGCGCCGCCGTGAAGGCGCGCGCCGACTGGATGGTGACGTCGTCGATCGGCCTCGACATCGTGGCCCACCTGCACGCGCAGGGCAAGAAAATCCTGTGGGCGCCGGATAAACATCTGGGCTCCTACATCCAGAAGCAAACCGGCGCCGACATGCTGCTGTGGCAGGGTTCCTGCCTGGTGCACGACGAATTCAAGGGCATCGAGCTGGACCTGCTGAAGGCCGAGTACCCGGACGCCAAGGTGCTGGTGCATCCGGAGTCGCCGGCCAACGTGGTCGCGCTGGCCGACGTCGTCGGTTCCACCTCGCAGATGATCGCCGCCGCCGTCAACCTCGACGCCGACACCTTCATCGTCGCCACCGACAACGGCATCCTGCACAAGATGCGCGCCGCCGCGCCCGGCAAACGTTTCATCGAGGCGCCAACCGCCGGCAACAGCGCCACCTGCAAGAGCTGCGCGCATTGCCCTTGGATGGCCATGAACGGCCTGCTCAACCTGGCCGAAGCACTGGAAAATATGACAAACGAGATTCAAGTGGACCCGGCCGTCGGCCGCCAAGCCGTCAAATCGATCAATCGCATGCTCGACTTCGCCGCGGCGAAAAAAGCCGGCGTGCAGCCGGGCGCCGACCTGGCCAAGGAAGGAAAATTGTTCTCGGGAGTGGGTCCGGCATGAGTACCTTACTCAATCCCTTCGCGCCGTTCGACGCGGCGCTGGCGCGCGCCTTCGAGGGCAACCTGCTGGCGGCGCTGCTGGAAGACATCGGCAGCGGCGACCTGACCGGCGAGCTGGTGCCGCCCGACAGCATCGTCACCGCGCGCGTGATCGTGCGCGAAGAGGCGGTGCTGTGCGGCGCGCCCTGGTTCGAAGGCATCATGAAAAGCCTGGACCGCAGCATCGACATCAGCTGGCATTACGCCGAAGGCGACTTGATGAGCGCCGACAGCCCGGTCTGTACGCTGACCGCGCCGGCGCGCGCCTTGCTCACCGGCGAGCGCAGCGCCCTGAATTTCCTGCAATTGCTGTCGGGCGTGGCGACGGCGACGCGGCGCTACGTCGACGTCGTCGCCGGCACGGCCGCGGCCATCCTCGACACCCGGAAAACGCTGCCGGGCCTACGCCTGGCGCAGAAATACGCGGTGCGCGTGGGCGGCGGCAAGAACCAGCGGCTGGCGCTATACGACGGCATCCTGATCAAGGAAAACCACATCGCGGCGGCCGGCGGCGTGACGGCGGCCTTGAACAACGCCAACATTCTTGACGCCGGCGTCAGCATCCAGGTGGAAGTGGAGAGCCTGGACGAGTTGGGCGAGGCGCTGGCGGCCGGCGCAACGTCTATCCTACTGGACAACTTCAGCACCGGGATGATGCGCGACGCCGTCAAGCTGACGGCGGGCCGGGCCTTGCTGGAAGCGTCCGGCGGCATCAATGTCGACACCGTGCGGGCCATCGCCGAAACCGGCGTCGACCGCATCTCGATCGGCAGCCTGACCAAGGATGTGCGCGCAACCGACTATTCGTTGCGCATTGTCGGCTAAGTCGGGCATACTTGCTGTGACTGCCTTTCGGGCGGGCAACAGTGAAGGAGTGCGGCATGGGCTGGAAGCGCTGGCGGGACAATGGTTCTGGCGCGCGCCCCGGTGCGTCTGCGGCGCGCCTGCGCGCACTTGCCGCCGCTGTCGTAGCCGCCATGGCCGCGCCGTGGCCGGCGCCCGCGCTGGCCGACGAATTGCTGGTGGTCGGCACGCGTTTCGAGAACGTGTACGAACGCAACAAACACGGCGAGTTCAGCGGCATGGGGGCCGAGATCATCCGCAAGGTGGCCCGGCAACTCGGACATACGGTGAAGTTCGGGCTCTATCCCTGGCCGCGGGCCCAGGCGATGATGAAGCAGCACGAGGCCGACATCCTGGTCGGTCCCTACAAGACCGCGCAGCGGCTGGCGTACATGGCGTACGCGCAGCGGCCTTTCTTCCAGGACCAGGTGGTGTTTTATACGCTCTCCGGCGCGGGCATCGACTGGCATGGCGACCATCTGGCGTTGCGGGGACGGCCGATCGTCATCCTGAACGGCTGGGCGTACGGCGACGAATTCGACCTGGCCCGTCCGGCGCTGCAGGTCAGCGTCGCCAACTCGGTCGAAAACGGCTTGAACATGTTGCTGCACCGGCACGTGGACATGTTCGCCAGCAACCGCCGCGACACCGAACCGGTGGTCGAGCGCTTGCGGATGCGCGGCAAGGTGGTCGCCTTGACGCCGTACATTAAAGTGGAAAACGCCTATTTCGCCTTCCCCAAGCGGCCCGGGCACGACAAGCTGCGGCTGCAGTTCGACCAGGCGCTGAACGCGCTGATCGATAGCGGGGAGCTGAAAAAAATGGCGCGCCGTTACAGTGTCGATGTACCGTAGGCCTGACCAGTTGAAGGGAGTGCCGTGCTGACTTTGCCACGCCGACGTGAACCGGACCGGGCGCCCGCGCGGCGCGTATTGCTATCGGCCACGTTGCTGTCCCTGCTTTTAGGCGTTTCCCCGGTCATGGCCGAGCCGCGGGAATTGCTGGTCGTCGGCGCACACTTTGAGCGGGTCTTCGAATTGACCAGGGACGGCCGCTTTATCGGCATGGCGCCGGAGATCATCCGCGCCGTGGCGGCGCGCATGGGTTACGGCGTGCGTTTTGAAATCTATCCATGGGCGCGCGCCCAGGCGATGGTGGCGCAAGGCGCGGCCGACATCTTGATCGGCCCCTACAAGTCGCCCGAGCGGCTGGCGACGTTGGCGTTCTCCGAGCGCGCGTTTTACCAGGACGACATGGTCTTCTACACCCGCGCCGGGGCCGGTATCGGCTGGACCGGCGATTACGCCGCGTTGAAGGAAACGCGCATGGTCATCATGAACGGCTGGGCGTACGGCGCCGAATTCGACCGCGCCCGGCCCGGCTTGCGCGTCAGCGTCACCAACGCGGTGGAGAACGGCCTGAAAATGCTGGTCTCCCATCACGTCGACCTGTTCGCGACCAACCGCCGCAACACCGAACCGGTGATTACGCGCCTACAACTTGCCGGCAGCGTGACGCCGTTGTCCAAGGTGATAGAAATCCAGCGCGGTTACTTTGCGTTCCCGAAACGGGCCGAGTCCGACAGGCTGCGCGCGCAGTTCGACCTGGCGTTCAATGCGCTGGTCGATAGCGGTGAGCTAAAGCGCCTGGGCCGGCAACTCGACGTCAGCGTGCCCTAAACCGGGGACAGACCACGATTTTCGAGCAATTCGCTCGCGTGCCGTAAACCGGGGACAGACCACGATTTTCGAGAAATTCGCTCGAAAATCGTGGTCTGTCCCCTTGGCGGGCGGGCTAGTTTTGCAGGCGCAGCGCCTGCGTGCGCAGCGACGCCGACGCCGATTCGCCGAAGAGTTTGCGGTAGTCGCTGGAAAATTGACTGAAGTTGCTGAAACCCCAGTCCGCCGCCACCGCGCCTATCGCCAACTGCGGCGCGCCGGTGCCCATCAGTTGCCGGCGCACGCCGTTCAGGCGCACCCGCCGCAGATATAGCGTGGGACTCATCCCCAGCACATCCTCGAAGCAGTATTGAAGCGTGCGCCGGCTGACGTGCGCCTGTTCGCACAGTTCCGGCACGGTGATGGTTTGGTCGCGGTGCGCCAAGATGTACTCGCGCACGCGCGCGACGATGCGCTGGCGCCGCTGGAAACTGCCG
Organism: Janthinobacterium sp. CG3; assembly: GCF_000344615.1. Lineage (GTDB taxonomy): Bacteria > Pseudomonadota > Gammaproteobacteria > Burkholderiales > Burkholderiaceae_D > Janthinobacterium. Next base: position 1,220,590 of record NZ_KB467824.1, read on the forward strand.
GCCGCCGCCGGTTCGACGCCGCTGTGGTCGAGCATGCCGACCAGCGCCTCCACCACCATGTTTTGGCAGTGTAACAATTGCCGCGCGCTGTAGCCGGCGGCGATGGCGTCTTGCTGTTGCGCCAGCAGCGCCGCCAGCGTCTGGACGCACTGGCGCCGCTCGGCCGGATCGACCCGCAGCACCTCGGCCGTGTGCAGCCGCTGCCAGTCGACCATGCAGCCGCTGGCCACCGCCGCCTGCACCAGCAGCTTGCTGCACACCACGATACCGTAGATGACGTGGCTGCTGGGCGTCAGCAATTCAAACTCCTTGTCGCCGGGCTGCACCATCACAAATTCCGGCTCCACCTGGCGGCCGTTGATGCGGCTACTGTCCGGCTGGTCCGGGAAGCCGAACCAGACCGCCCCCGGCCAGACGCGGCAGGACTGGCGTACCGACTGGCTGATGCTCTCGCGGAACACCTGCATGCGCGGCAGCCGCAACTCGTCGAGCACGCCGTGAAAGCTGCCCGAACTGATTTGGTCGTAGCTCTGTTCCCAGTCCGTCAGGTGGCGGGCCAGCTCGTCGGCGTCGCGCGTTAGCACGGTGCGAAACGCCGCGAAGTTGTTCGGTACTGCTCCGTTTTGCGACATGCCTGTTACATTCTGGTGCATAGCCATCTCACTCGTTTGTGCACGCCATCGACGCCTGCCTCGCCGGTCAACCCAGCAACAAGGGGTGTTTGCTAAGTTTGCCGATTTTCGATAACGCTGGTTTGCGGGCCCTCATATACTGGAATGGCAGCAACTTCCGTACCAGCGGCACCATGTGGTTTGCAGGGAGGGAGTGGCTCCAGCGGGACGCCACTTGGTCAAACAAAAAATATACTGCATTGGGAAAATATATGACTTCGAAGACGGTATCGGGCGCAGTGCCAGCGCTCAAACAGACTCTCAGTACGCTTCAATTATGGGGTATCGCGGTGGGCCTGGTGATCTCGGGCGAATATTTCGGCTGGAGCTACGGCTGGGCCTCGGCGGGCACGCTGGGCTTCACCGTCACGGCCATTTTCATCGCCGCGATGTATACCACCTTCATCTTCAGCTTCACCGAACTGACCACCTCGATCCCGCACGCCGGCGGCCCGTTCGCCTACAGCAAGGCGGCGTTCGGCCCGACCGGCGGCTACCTGGCCGGCGCCGCCACGCTGATTGAATTCGTGTTCGCGCCGCCGGCCATCGCCCTGGCCATCGGCGCCTACCTGAACGTGCAGTTCCCGGCGCTCGACCCGAAGCTGGCGGCGGTGGGAGCCTACGCCGTTTTCATGACGCTCAACATCGTCGGCGTGCAGGTCGCCGCCACTTTCGAGCTGCTGATGGCGCTGTTGGCGATCTTCGAATTGCTCGTTTTCATGGGCGTGGTCTCGCCGGGCTTCTCGATGGCCAATTTCACCAAGGGCGGCTGGTCCGGCCAGGACAGCTTCACGCTGGCCTCGATTCCCGGCATGTTCGCGGCGATCCCCTTCGCCATCTGGTTCTTCCTGGCCATTGAAGGCGTGGCGATGGCGGCCGAGGAAGCCAAGGACCCGCAACGCTCGATTCCGATCGCCTACGTGACCGGTATCTTGACCCTGGTGGTTCTGGCGATAGGCGTGATGGTGTTTGCCGGCGGCTCCGGCGACTGGACCAAGTTGGCCAACATCAACGACCCTTTGCCGCAGGCGATGAAAATGATCGTCGGCGACAACAGCAACTGGCTGCATATGCTGGTCTGGCTCGGCCTGTTCGGCCTGATCGCCTCGTTCCACGGCATCATCCTCGGTTACTCGCGCCAAATCTTCGCGCTGGCCCGGGAAGGCTACCTGCCGCACTTCCTCGCCAAAATCCACCCGAGCTTCAACACGCCGCACCGCGCCGTGCTGGCCGGCGGCGTCATCGGCATCGCCGCCATCTACAGCGACGAATTGATCAAAATCGGCGGCCAGACGCTGACGGCCAACATCGTCACGATGTCGGTGTTCGGCGCCATCACCATGTACCTGATCAGTATGCTGGCCCTGTTCAAACTGCGCCGCAGCGCGCCGAACATGGTGCGGCCGTTCCGCGCCCCGTTTTATCCGGTGTTCCCGGCGTTCGCCCTGTTCGGCGCGGCCGTTTGCATGGCCACGATGATTTATTACAACCCGCTGATCTTCGGCATCTTCGCCGGCTTCCTGGCCCTCGGCTATGCCTTCTTCCTGATGACGGGCAATAGCCGCGAGCAATTGGCCGCCAAGACCGCTTAACGCTCAACAAGGCGCGGGTCGGCTTACCCGACCTGCGCGGCAGCCGCCATTTACCTCTATTCCGAACCAGGATCAAGCACATGTCCAATTACTTCCATTCCAGCTCGCTGCTTCTGGCGTGCGCCATCGTTTCCTTCCACGCGCCAAATTCGGCGCACGCCGCCGACGCCGCGCCGGCACCCGCCTGGAGCAGCGGCGGCAACGTCATGCTGTTGTCCGACTACCTGTTTCGCGGCGTATCGCAAACCCAGGGGAAAGCCGCCGTGCAGGGCAGCGTCGACTTTAGCCACGCCAGCGGCGCCTACCTGGGCGTATTCGGCTCCGGCGTCTCGAACGCCGCCTATAACAACACCAGCGGCGCCGAAATCGACCTGTACGGCGGCTACCGCCATGCGCTCAACGACACCAGCAACATCGACGCCGGCCTCGTCACCTATTGGTATCCATCGGCGAAATACAGCGCCGGAGGGCGCACGATCAAATACGACACCCAGGACGCCAAACTGGGCGTCAACCTCGGCAGCTTCAATGCCTACGGCTGGGTAACACTGAGCAAGCACTGGTTTGGCTATGCCGTCGACCCCTACAATGGCGACATCGTCGATACGCGCGGCTCGACCTACCTCGAAGCGAACTGGAACCCCGAGCTGATGCCGGGCCTGTCCTTGAACCTGCACGCCGGCCAACAACGCGTGCGCAAACTGGGCGCCTATAATTTCGAAGACGTTAAAGTGGGCGTGACCAAAACCTGGGACGGCTGGACGTTCGCGGCGGCGGCCCTGTACAACAACGGCGACGCCGACGACAACGGCGTGCCGCTGTGGACCTTCTTCAACGCCGACGGCAGCGGTAAAAACGTCGTCGGCAAGCGCCTCCAGGTCACCGTCGCGCGCAATTTTTAGGCAAGCGGAAAGGGCGCCTGACAACGCCCCGCAACGCCACGCACCACTATAAAGGAGCATCATGAGCCAATTCGCGCACATGGTCGGAAGCAAGACATATCTGTTCCGCGACCTGCGGGACCTGATGGCGAAAGCCACCCCGGCCCGCTCCGGCGACTACCTCGCCGGCGTCGCGGCGGGCAGCGCCGAAGAGCGCGTCGCGGCGCAAATGGCGCTGGCCGCCTTGCCCCTGACGACCTTCCTGAACGACGTGCTGGTGCCTTACGAAAGCGACGAAATCACCCGCCTGATCATCGACGAGCACGACGCCGCCGCCTTCGCCGCGGTCCGCCACCTGAGCGTGGGCGATTTCCGTAACTGGCTGCTGAGCGACGACGTCGACGAACCGGTGCTGGCCGCGGTGGCGCCCGGCATCACCCCCGAAATGGCGGCCGCGGTGAGTAAGATCATGCGCATTCAAGACCTGGTGCTGGTGGCCAGGAAATGCCGCGTCGTCACGCGTTTTCGCAACACCATCGGCCTGCCGAACAGCCTGTCGACCCGGTTGCAGCCGAACCACCCGACCGACGACGCCTCCGGCATCGCCGCGGTGGTGCTCGACGGGCTGCTGTACGGCAGCGGCGACGCCGTCATCGGTATCAACCCGGCCACCGACAACGTGGCGCAGGTAATCAAGATCGTCACTATGCTCGACGAAATCATCGACCGCTACGGCATCCCGACCCAGTCGTGCGTGCTCACCCACGTCACCAACACCATCGCCGCGATCGAACGCGGCGCGCCGGTCGACCTGGTGTTCCAGTCGATCGCCGGCACCGAGGCGGCCAACCAGAGCTTCGGCGTCAACCTGAGCCTGCTCGACGAAGCGCACCAGGCCGCGCTGTCGCTGCGCCGCGGCACCGTCGGCGACAACGTCATGTACTTTGAAACCGGGCAGGGCAGCGCGCTGTCGGCCAACGCCAACCATGGCGTCGACCAGCAAACCTGCGAGGCGCGCGCCTACGCGGTGGCGCGCAAATTCCGCCCGCTGCTGGTCAACACCGTGGTCGGCTTCATCGGTCCCGAATACCTGTACGACGGCAAGCAAATCATCCGCGCGGGACTGGAAGACCACTTCTGCGCCAAACTTCTGGGCCTGCCGATGGGCTGCGACGTCTGCTACACCAACCACGCCGAGGCCGACCAGAACGACATGGACGTGCTGCTGACCATGTTGGGCGCGGCCGGCTGTACCTTTGTGATGGGTATTCCCGGCTCCGACGATATTATGTTGAACTACCAGACCACCTCGTTCCACGACGCGCTGTACGCGCGCCGCGTGTTCGGGCTGCGGCCGGCGCCGGAATTCGACGCCTGGCTCAAGGCGATGCAAATTTTCACCGACGACGATTACATCACACTGGGCGAATCGCTGCCGGCGCCGTTCCGGCAGGCGCTGCTGCGATTGTCATAAAGGAGGCGCCGCATGAGTAACAAGACCGTCATCGCCAATCCTTGGCAGGCGCTGCGCCAGTTCACCGCCGCGCGCATCGCGCTGGGCCGCACCGGCGTCAGCCAGCCGACCGAACCGCAGCTTGCGTTCCAACTGGCGCACGCGCGCGCGCGCGACGCCGTGCACCTGGCCTTGGACGCCGGCGCGCTGGCGCGCTCGCTGGGCGGGGCGCTGCAAGCGCCGTTGCCGTGCATAGAATTGCGCAGCGCGGCGGAAAGTCGCCATGTGTACCTGCAACGGCCGGATTTGGGGCGCAAGCTCGACGCGGCGTCGCGGCGCGCCTTGATAGAACTGGGCGGACCGGCGGGCGACGCCGCCGCCGCGAAGCCGTACGACCTGGCCTTTGTCGTCGCCGACGGCCTGTCGGCGCTGGCCATCGAGCAGAACGCCTTGCCGTTTCTACAAATATTGACGCGCCGCCTGGCGCCGGAGCAATGGTCGCTGGCGCCGGTTAGCATCGTCCAGCAGGGAAGGGTGGCCATCGGCGACGAGGTCGGGGAATTGCTGGGCGCGCGCGCCGTGCTGGTCCTGATCGGCGAGCGCCCAGGCCTGAGTTCGCCCGACAGCATGGGCCTGTACCTGACGTGGGCGCCGCGCGCCGGCCTGACCGATGAAAGCCGAAACTGTATCTCGAACGTGCGCCCAGCCGGCTTGCGCTACGAGGAGGCGGCGTTCAAGCTACACTATCTGTTGTCCGAGTCGCGCCGCCGCCAATTGTCCGGCGTCGACTTGAAGGATGAGACGCCGGGCGCGGGCCAGCCCGACGTGTCGGAGCGCAAGTTTTTGCTGTAGTTGCGGCGCGGACGCCGTGTCGCTTTGCTGAATTAATAGTTGACTAATATTGACTTTCACCGAACACGGGGAGTAAAGATAAATGGCGACGGTACCCGCTTTGCGTATCCGCGACTTGAAGGGCTTGGGACCGCGCAGCGAACAGATGTTTGCCTTGGTTGGTATCGTCACGGTGCGGGAATTCCTCGCAACCGATCCATATGTGCTGTACGCCAAGCTTAAGCCGGTCGTGCCGGCGTTGAACGTGCTGGCAATCTACGCCATGATCGGTGCGCAGCAAGGCCGCCCTTGGCTGGAGGTCAAGCGCGAGCTACGCGGCGACATCCTGCTGCGCCTTGACATGATGGGGCTGACGCCCAAGAAAAAGCCGCCTCGGACGAAATAAGGCGATTGGCGGTCGCGCACCAGACCAGCTTACCTGTGTAAACATGCTGCCATGTTGCATGTTTTATATGTAACTGACATGTTTATTAGGAAATACTGGACCGCCGTAACCGTCTGTGCGATAGTCGACCTTTCCTCGACACGTACGACATTGAGTATATGGGTAACATCCCTTTTCCAAGCACCGATATTTCGAACGGCCGCCGCGACGTGGCCACATTTCAGATAGTGGAGGCTGGCATCGCCCTGATGCGCGTCTATGGCGCCGCGGAAGCGGCGAAGTTCCTCGCCGACGCCGGCGTTGGCTTTGCCGTCACGGTGCGCGTTCTTTCCGAGTTGGGACCCAGGCGCGCGCCATAGGCCGCCCGGGGCAAGCCCACTGCTCGCAGGGGCGCCGACTTGCGGTTCTGCCAGCTATGCACGGGTGCGATCTGGTATAGTCGCCAGCCGGCCCCGACGGGGCGCGGCGTTTTGGCTGACGCCTACTTCATTGGCTGGCTTTGCCGTTCTACGGCCGGCGCCTTCGCCCACCTGACTCATCAGTACTATGCCCACTATTCTCACTCATGCCGTCGTGCCGTTGGCGCTTGCTGTCGGCCTCGGCAATCGCATTTCACGCCGGCTACTGATTGCCGGCATTGTCGCCGCCATTCTTCCCGATCTGGATGTCGTCGCCTTCCGGCTGCATATTGCCTACGCAGATGCGTTTGGCCATCGCGGCGCCAGCCACTCGCTGCTGTTCGCGCTCGCGGTTGGCCTGTTGGCGCTGTTTTTTTCTTCGCAGCTACGTAGTTCGCCACGCGGCGCTTTTGTTTTCGCCGGCGTGGCCGCCGCATCGCATGGTTTGCTGGATATGTTGACCAACGGCGGCTTGGGGGTGGCGCTCTACTGGCCTTGGTCTGTGGAACGCTTTTTCGCGCCCTGGCAAGTGATCGAGGTCTCGCCGCTGGCGCTGAGCAGGGTGTTCGGCGCCCGAGGCCTGGTTGTCCTTCAATCCGAGCTTTTGTGGGTCTGGCTGCCAGCCGCGATACTAGCCGGGGCGCTGTTGGCGGCACGGAAATTGGGCGCCAGGTTCGCCGCTGAGAAAACTTAAGCCCTCTAAACAGTTATTAATTCATGATGAGCGAAAACGAGTATGGTCAAGTACGGTAAGTTTCCGACAATGGCCAGTACATTGCGCGCGGAAACGCTGGTGGTGCTGCTGGCGTCGAACGATATGACGGGCGTGGAAAGCCTGTTTGAGCATCGTAAGATCAGCGTCAGCACGGTCGTGCGCGCCCTGATGAAGAAGTATGGCTGGCCCATCGAACGCCACGATTTTCCGACCAACACCGCCGACGGGCGGGCGGCGTGGGCGTCGGTGTATTCCCTGCCGCAAGAGGTGATCGACGCCGCGCTCGACGCCGGTGGCCGCGACTGGATCGAGGGCGTCAGGGCGGCGCGTACCGCGCGCTCGCGCAAAGCCGTGCGCCGCTGACGACGCGCATCAATCGGCGACGGGGATGGTGACGGCGAAGGCACAGCCTTTGCCGTCCAGGCCCGCCGTCAGGCGGACGCTGCCGCGCAGGCGCGCCACCGCCTGCGTGACGATGGCCAGGCCGAGGCCGGCGCCGGTCGCGTTGTGGCCGACGCCGCGGTAGAAACGCTCGAACACCAGCGCGCGTTGCACCTGTGGGATGCCGGGGCCGTCGTCGGCCACCGACAAGGTCAGCGTGCCGGCTTGGCGCCGCAGCGTGACCGCCACTCGGCCGCCGTCGTACGCGTAGCGGATGGCGTTGGTCAGCAGGTTCTGCAGGATGGATTGGAAGGCGTGCGCTTCGAGCGAATGGAGCAGGGTGTCCGGCGCGTCCAGCGACAGCTCCAGTCCGCGCGCCATGGCGGCCGGCGCCAACATCGCCAGTTCTTGCCGCGCCAGTTGCGCCAGGTCCAGCACGGCGACCGCTTGCGCCTGGGCGCTGTCGATGTGGGCCAGGTCCAGCAATTGCCGGATCAGGTGCGAGGCGCGGGCGATCGCATGCTCCATGCGCTGCCCGGCCTCGGCGCGCTGGGCCGGCTCGAGCGCCACGGTCAGCACGTGGGCCTGGGCCGAGATCACCGCCATCGGCGTGCGCAGCTCGTGGGCGGCGTCCTGAACGAAGCTGTGTTCGCGCGCGATCTTGTTGCGCAGTTGGCCCAGCAGGCGATCGAGCGCGCCGGTCAGCGGCGCCAGTTCGGCGTATTTGCCGTCGATGTGCAGCGGCGCCAAATCGTCGGGACCTTTGGCGGCGATGCGCTCGGACAGGTCCCGCAGCGGGCGCAGGCCGCCCGCGACCGACAACCACAGCGGCAGTAGCACGAAGGGGAAGGCGATCAGCATGTCGACGGTCAGGTCGCCGCTCATGTGCAGCAACAGCCAGGCGCTGCTGAGCGTCGGCGCCGCCACCTTCACGCTCCAGCGCGCGCTGTCGCCCTGGTAGACGCGGAAACCCCGGCCGTTCACCGTCACGTCGCTCAGGCGCGCGCTATCGCCGCGCAAGGTCGCCGCGCCGCCCTCCGGCGACAGGAACAGGCGCTTGCCGCGCCGGTCCGTCAGCTCCATCAGCACCACGCCGGGAATCTGCTTGCTGCGGTAGGCGGCGTTGACCATGCTCGAGGTGGCGGCGACGACGGCGCGCGCCTCGCCGGCGTTGTCCAGGGCGGCGATCGAGGCCAGCATGCCCCGGCCGAGGCTGAGCACGTTGTCGTCTATCCTGTCGCGGTCGGTGGCCTGCCACAACTGGTGCGCCATCAGCACCAGCCAGACCAGGCCGAAGGCGAGCAGCAGCGCGAGCACCACGCGCCGCACCAGCGTCGGGCGCAACATATGGCGCAGCCGCTTCATGCCGCGAACAGGTAGCCGACGCCGCGCACGGTGCGGATACGCTCGGCGCCGATCTTGCGGCGCAGGTTGGAGACGTGCACTTCCAGCGCGCCGAAGTCGATGGCGTCGCCCAGCGGCTCAAGGCGTTGCGCCAGCGCGCCCTTCGGCACCACCACGCCGGGTTCGCGGGCCAGTTCCAGCATTAGGTGGAATTCGCGCGGCGACAGCTCCAGCGCCACGCCGCCCAGGCGCGCCAGGTAGCGGCGCGGCTCGATTTGCAGCTCGCCGAGGTTCCATACCTCGCTCGACTGGCGCGCGTAGCGGCGCAGCACGGCGCGGATACGCGAGACCAGTTCGGCGGTGGCGAACGGTTTGACGATGAAGTCGTCGGCGCCGCCGTCCAGGCCGGCCAGCCGGTCGCCCAGCGCGGCGCGGGCGGTAATGATGATGACCGGCAGCGCGACGCCGGCGCGGCGCCAGCGCGTCAGCAGGTCCAGGCCGGTGCCGTCCGGCAGCGACAGGTCGAGCAGTACGCAGTCGTAGAGCGGCTCGGCGAAGCTGCGCGGCGCGTCGGCGATGCGCCGCAGCCATTCGCTGCTGATGCCTTCGACTTTAAGCGCCTGTTGCAAGGCGAAGCCCAGGTCGAGGTCGTCTTCTATGATGAGTATGTGCATGCAAGAATTATAACTGCCTAAACCTTAAGCTTAGCCAAAGCTTATCGCCCATAGAATGGCGTCATTCGCCAAGACGCGTTAACTCAGGGAGAAAGACATGGGATGGTGGTATGCGGGCAGATTGTTGTGGGCCGGCGCGGCGACGGCGTGTTTGATGTGCAACGCCGTGGCCGTCGCGGCGGACCAGGCGCCGATGCAGGTGGTGAAGGTAGACGGCTTGGCCGATCCCGACCGGCAGTCGTATCGGCGCATGCTCAAGGGAATGGACGCGTTTGAGAAATACCACCACTTGGCGCCCAAGGCCGAACTGCGCTATCGCCTGTATCCGCGGCTGGAGGGCGTGCGCGCCAGCGGCACCGCGATGACGATCCAGGGCGATACGGCCAGTATTGCGGTGGCGTTGGCCGGGGATTTGAGTTTTACGCTGGTGCGCGACGAGCAAGCCTTGCGGGAGGGCGCGGTGGTGACGACCAATCGCAAGGACCGCAGTTTTGCCTGGGGGCCGGAGGTGCGCACGCCGGGCTTGCCGCCGAATACGTGGCGGCTGGGCGATCTGCGCCTGCAATGCCAGATCGACCGGGGCGCCAGCTTGTTCGTCGGACTGAAACCGCCGGCATATCTGCTGTTGGAGGCGACCACGGACGTCTGTAGCCTGTATCCCGGCTACTGGCCCTATTATGCCGAGCGCGCCGTGTTTGGCGTCAGCTTGGTGAACGGCAAGCGCAGACAGATGCTGACGTCGGATCTGTTGTATGCGAACCGCTTGCCGACGCCTATTCATCCGTTTTACGACATGTTTCCATTTTTGTACGAACGTACGTTTATGCTACGGGTCAGCGATACCAGCTGGCCGGACGATACGCTGGTCGAAATTGAGTATATGGATGACGAGGCCGTCGCGACGGCCGCGCCGGATGCCGTGTCGGCCGCAGTGGAATAGGAGGAAATGCTGATGCGTATAGGTATTCGAATGGCCTTGATTGGCTGGGTGGCGTTGAATATGGCCGGGTGCGCTTCGCTTGGCAATGGCGCGATCAAGACCTTGAGCGAGGACGGCGCGCGGCAGGTGCTGAGCGCCGGCAAGACCACCAAGGCCGAGTTGCTACTGGCGATGGGCGAGGCGTCGGTGCAGACGTTCCGCAATGGTTATGAAGTGTGGGTATACAACTGTAAGCCGGGCTTGCCGGGCTTGCCGGGGTTTGTCGGGTTTTTGCCGGTGGTCGGTGCGCTGGCCAGCGTGATCGACGCCAGCACCGGCGGCAGGGAATTGGCGGTGCTGTTCGATCGCGACGGTGTCGTGAAGAAATACCAGTTGCGGGTGGCGGAGTCGCAGGTGGAACGGCTGCTGGCGCGGTAAGCCCGGGGTCAGACCCGAGGGTCTGACCGGGTTACGTCCTTGGTTGGGATGCGTTCAGCGCCGAAACCAGCCAACGCAAGGCGCTTAGCGGCGCGTCGGCGTCAACACGCTCGGCAGCGCTTTCGGCAGCGTGGCTGGGTAGTCGCGGCTGAAGTGCAGGCCGCGGCTTTCGCGCCGCGACAGCGCGCTGTTGACGATCAGCGTGGCGACGTCGACCAGGTTGCGCAGCTCCAGCAGGTCGTGCGTGATGCGGAAGTTGCGGTAGTACTCGTCGATTTCTTCCTTGAGCAGCGCGATCCGGTGTTGCGCCCGCTCCAGCCGCTTGGTGGTGCGCACGATGCCGACGTAATTCCACATGAAGCGGCGCAGCTCGTCCCAGTTGTGCGAGATGACCACTTCCTCGTCGGCGTCGGTGACGCGGCTCTCGTCCCAGTCGGGCAGGTAGGGCACGGCTTTGCGTTCGCTGCTTTCAATGTCCTGCGCGCAGGCGCGGCCGATCACCAGGCATTCGAGCAGCGAGTTGCTGGCCAGGCGGTTGGCGCCGTGCAGGCCGGTGCAGGCGGTTTCGCCGACCGCGTACAGGCCCGGCAGGTCGGTGCGGCCGGACAGGTCGGTGACCACGCCGCCGCAGGTGTAGTGCGCCGCCGGCACGATCGGGATCGGCTGCTTGGTGATGTCGATGCCCAGTTCCAGGCAGCGCGCGTAGATCGTCGGGAAGTGTTCGATGAGGAATTCGGCCGGCTTGTGGCTGATGTCCAGGTGCACGTAGTCAAGGCCGCGCTTCTTGATCTCGAAGTCGATGGCGCGGGCGACGACGTCGCGCGGCGCCAGTTCGGCCCGCTCGTCGTGTGCCAGCATGAAGCGCGTGCCGGCCGCCGCGCCAGCTTCCGGCGGCAGCTTCAACAGGCCGCCCTCGCCGCGGATCGCCTCGGTGATCAGGAAGGACTTGGCGTACGGGTGGTACAGGCAGGTCGGGTGGAACTGGATGAATTCCATGTTCGAGACGCGGCAGCCGGCGCGCCAGGCCATGGCGATGCCGTCGCCGCTGGCGGTGTCCGGGTTGGTGGTGTACAGGTAGACCTTGCCGGCGCCGCCGGTGCACATCACCGTGTGCTCGGCCGCAAAGGTCAACACCTTGCCGCTTTCGGTGTCCTGCACGTACAGGCCATGGCATTTCGGCTGGGCGTCGCGCTGGCCGCGTTTGTGGTCGAGCTTGTCGGAGGTGATCAGGTCGATTGCGCAGTGGTGCTCGAACAGCGTGATGTTCGGATGCGCCCGTACCTTTTCCTCCAACGTCACCTGGACCGCGTGGCCGGTGGCGTCGGCGGCGTGGATGATGCGGCGCTGGCTGTGGCCGCCCTCGCGCGTCAGGTGGAAGCCCATCTCCGCGCTGGCGTCGCGGGTGAACGGCACGCCCTGGGCGATCAGCCATTCGATCGCCTCGCGGCCGTGCTCGACGATGAAGCGGGTCGCGCCCTCGTCGCACAGGCCGCCGCCGGCCACCAGGGTGTCGTCTATGTGCTGGTTGTGGCTGTCGCCGGAGTCGAGCACGGCGGCGATGCCGCCCTGCGCCCAGTTGCTGGCGCCGTCCAGCAGCGCGCGTTTCGAAATGATCGCGACGGTGCGCGTTTCAGCCAAATGCAACGCCACTGACAAACCCGCCAGTCCGCTGCCGACAATCGCTACATCAAATTTCATGACATTTAGTATTTTTGTGAGGAAGCATACTATAGTCCATTTACCATCCCGGCGCAGGCGCTTGCGTGAAATTGGCTATCGTTTAGCTCGTTGAGCGCCGCCCTTGTGGCCGCTCAATATACGCCGCGCACAGTCCGCCATGATGGCAGGGCCGGCGGCGCGGGCGTGGTGCCTTCCCGCTTGCCCTGGCCTTTGGGCTTAGCGTGGGAGCAATTATGATACGAATTTTCAGCCATTACGTCTCGAAAACGGCGTTTATCCTGTTGTTGTTGGAGGTACTGATCCTGCTGGTGGCGGCGTCGATGGCCTCGGCCCTCTGGCAGGCCGAGCCGTTGCAGGGGGCCGGCTCGGACCTGTACCTGTCCTCGCTGGCGTTCGCGCTGGTGATCGTCTTTAGCATGAGCGCGCTCGGCATGTACCAGCACCGCTCGCGCGAAGACATTCGCAACAGCCTGCTGCGCATCATGCCGTCGTTCGCGCTCGGTTTCGGGCTGCTCAGCCTGTTGTTTTATTTGGTCCCGACCATCGACTTCGCCCGCGGCGGCAGCCTGATCTTCCTGTTCGGCGGCGTTGGCGTGCTGCTGACCCGGTTGGTGGTGTTCACCTCGGCCGAGTCGGCCATGCTGGAGTCGCGCCTGATCCTCGTGGGCGCCGGTGCGCTGGCGCGCGAGTGTATCGAGCTGGCCGCCAGCAAGATCGGCTACCACAAGTTTACCGTCGTCGGCTGCGTCGACGTGCCCGGCGAGGAATGCTGCGTGCCGTCGTCGGCGCTGTTGCCGGGCGGGCCGTCGCTGCTGGTGCTCGCCCGCCGCTACGACGCGCGCGAGATCGTGGTGTCGGTCAACGACAGGCGCAACGGCGCCTTTCCGGCGCGGCAATTGCTCGAATGCGCGCTCGGCGGCGTGCGCGTGGTCGACGCCGCCACGTTTTTCGAGCGCGAGGCCTGTCAGATCCGCATCGATTCGCTGCAGCCGAGCTATCTGGTCTACGGCGGAGGCTTCGACCAGAGCTTCGTGCGCGCCGCCTCGAAGCGCGTCTTCGACCTCGTCGCCAGCGCCGCCATCTGCGTCGCGGCGCTGCCGGTGATGCTGCTGACGGCGCTGTGGGTGCACCGCGAGGACGGCGGCCCGGTGTTCTACCAGCAGGAGCGGGTTGGCAAGGACGGCAAGATCTTCAAGGTGCTGAAGTTCCGCAGCATGCGCCACGACGCCGAAAAGGACGGCACCCCGATCTGGGCCGCCACCGACGACCCGCGCGTGACGCGCGTGGGCCACTGGATCCGCAAGCTGCGCATCGACGAATTGCCGCAGATGCTCAACGTGTTGCGCGGCGAGATGAGTTTTGTCGGGCCGCGCCCCGAGCGCGCCTTCTTCGTCGAGCAGTTGAAGGCGCAGGTGCCGTACTACGACGTGCGCCACAGCATCAAGCCGGGCGTCACCGGCCTGGCCCAGGTGCGCTACCAGTACGGCGCCTCGGTCGACGACGCGGTGCAAAAGCTGCAATACGATATGTATTACGTCAAAAACAATAGCCTGTTCCTCGACCTGTTGATCCTGCTCGACACGGTCCAGGTGGTGCTGTTCGGCAAGGGCGGCCGGTGACGGCAACGGCGCTGACACCGGGCGACATTGCCGCGCTGAGTTATGGTCTGGCCTCGCTGGCCTTTTTCGCGCTGGCGCTGCTGTTGCTGAGCAACTGGCGCGCGCGCCGCCATAGCCGCGCGCTCGGCCTGGCCTGCCTGCTGACGGCGCTGTGGGCCAGCGCGACGGTGGCGTTGTCGCTGTGGCAAGACGCGCTGTGGCAGGGCACGCTGTCGCTGCCGGGCGTCGCCGTCGAGGTGCTGCGCTCGGGCGCCTGGCTGGTGTTCGTGCTGTTGCTGCTGAAGCCGGCCGGGCTGCGCCTGAAAGTCTATTTCATCGCCGTGGCGGCGATCGCCGCGCTGCAACTGCTGGCCGGCGCGCTGGCCGAGGCGTCCTCGTTCGCCTTCCCCGCGCTGCTGACGGTGATCGTCTGCCGCCTGCTGCTGGCGGTGCTGGGCATGTTGCTTGTCGAGCAGTGGTATCGCCACACGCCGCCGCCGCAGCGCTGGGGCATCAAGTTCGCCTGCCTGGGCATCGGCGGCCTGTTCGCCTACGACTTTTACCTGTACAGCGACGCCTTGCTGTTCCGCACCGTCAACACGGACATCTGGGCCGCGCGCGGCATCGTCAACGCGCTGACGGCGCCGCTGCTGGCACTGTCGGCGGCGCGCAATCCGGCCTGGGAGCTGGGCCTGGCGATGTCGCGCCAGATGCTGTTCCGCTCGGCGGCGCTGGTAGGCTCCGCCATCTACCTGCTGGCGATGGCCAGCAGCGCCTATTACCTGCGCTACTTCGGCGGCGCGTGGGGGCCGGTGATGCAGGTCGCCTACCTGGGCGGCGCGGTGCTGCTGCTGGCCAGCGTGCTGTTTTCCGGCGCGCTGCGCTCGAAGCTGAAAGTGTTCATCAACAAGCATTTCTACAAGGCTATCTTCGACTACCGCGAGGAGTGGTTGCGCTTCACCCGCGTGCTGTCGCAGGACGGCCCGGGCCTGGGCGAGCGTACCATCCAGGCGGTGGCGCAACTGGTCGAAAGCCCCGCCGGCGCGCTGTGGATACGCCGCGAGCAAGACCTGTGCGAGCCGGCCGCGCACTGGAACATGCCGGCGCAGTCGGCCAGCGAGCCGGCCGGCGGCCCGTTTTGCCAGATGCTCGAGCAGCGCCAGTGGGTGGTCGACGTGCCCGAGTGCCTGGCGCAACCGCTGCGCTACGGCCAGTTGCCGCTGCCGGAGTGGGCGCGGGCGCTGCCGCAGTTGTGGCTGGTGGTGCCGCTGATGTTGCACGGGCGCCTGTTCGGCTTTGTCGCGCTGGCGCGCCCGCGCACCCGCATCAGCCTGAACTGGGAGGTGCTGGACTTGCTGAAGATCGCCGGCAGCCAAGCCGCCAGCTACCTGGCGCACCGCGAGTCGGCCGATTCGCTGCTGGTGGCGCGCCAGTTCGAGTCGTTCAACCGCATGTCGACCTTCATCGTACACGATTTGAAGAACCTGGTGTTCCAGCTATCCCTGCTGCTGAGCAACGCGGAAAAGCACAAGGCCAATCCGGAGTTCCAGCGCGACATGCTCGGCACGCTCGACCATTCGGTGAAGAAAATGACGGCGCTGCTGCAAAAGCTCAGCCGCGGCCAGACCCAGGAGCTGGCCGCGCCGCTGTCGATCGAGCAATTGTTGGCGCACGCGGTGTCGTCCCGTTCGGCGCTGGAGCCGGCGCCGGCGCTGGAGATCGAGCACGGCGGCCTGACGGTGCTGGCCAACTGGAGCCGGCTTGAACGCGTGCTCGGCCATTTGATACAGAACGCCGTCGAGGCCACCGCCAAGGACGGCCGCGTGCTGGTGCGCCTGCTGCGCGAGGACGACAGCGCGGTGGTCGAGCTGGGCGACACCGGCCAGGGCATGAGCGAGCAATTCATCCGCGAGCGCCTGTTCAAACCGTTCGAGTCGACCAAGGCGGCCGGCATGGGCATCGGCGTATTCGAGAGCCGGGAATACATCCGCGAAGTGGGGGGGCAGCTGGAGGTGCGCAGCAAGCCGGCGGTTGGCACCACCTTCCGGGTGATTCTGCCGCTGCACCGCGACGGCGCGGTCGCGGTGTAAAAACAAACCGGCGGCGTCGCATCGGAGTCCGGCCGCGGATCTACGCCCTTGGTTTTGCAGACGGAACAACAAACGGAGCGCGACATGGGCAAGCAAAAACTGTTGGTGATCGAGGACGACACGGGGTTGCAAAAACAGTTGCGCTGGAGCTTAGACGCCTACGAGGTGCTGGTGGCCGGCGAGCGCGAGGCGGCGCTGGCGCATGTGCGGCGCCACCAGCCGGCGGTGGTGACGATGGACCTGGGTCTGCCGCCGGACCCGGACGGCGCCAGCGAGGGGCTGGCGACGCTGCAGCAGATCCTGGCGCTGGCGCCGGACACCAAGGTCATCATCCTGTCGGGCAACCAGGACCGCGCCAACGCGCTCAAAGCGATCGGCATGGGCGCCTACGACTTCCACCAGAAGCCGTTCGACGCCGACATGCTCGCGCTGGTGCTGGAACGCGCCTTTTACCTGCACGCGATGCAGCGGGAGAACCGGCGCATGCTGCAAACCCAGGCCGACTCGCCGTTGGCCGGCATCGTCAGCCGCGACCCGGGCATGCTCAAGCTGTGCCGCAGCGTCGAGAAGGTGGCGCCGTCGTCGGCGACGGTGATGCTGCTGGGCGATTCCGGCAGCGGCAAGGAGCTGGTCGCCCGCGGCCTGCACGCGCTCGGCGCGCGCCACGACAAACGTTTCGTGGCCATCAACTGCGCGGCGATTCCCGAGACGCTGCTCGAGAGCGAGTTGTTCGGCTATGAAAAAGGCGCTTTCACCGGCGCCGCCAAGCAAACCCTGGGCAAGATCGAGCTGGCCCACGGCGGCACCTTCTTCCTCGACGAGATCGGCGACATGGCGCCGGGCTTGCAGGCCAAGCTGCTGCGCTTTTTGCAGGAGCGGGTCATCGAGCGCATCGGCGGTCGCAGCGAAATCGCGGTCGACGTGCGCATCGTCTGCGCCACCCACCAGAATCTGAAGGAGCAGGCCGTGGCCGGGCGCTTTCGAGAGGACCTGTACTACCGGCTCAGCGAAATCGTGCTGACGATCCCGCCGCTGCGCCAGCGGGTCGGCGACAGCGCCTTGCTGGCGCATCACTTCAAGAACAAGTTCTGCGCCAGCGAGGGGCGGGCCTCGCTCAATTTTAGCCCGGACGCGTTGGCGGCGATCGAGGCCTACGGCTGGCCGGGGAATGTGCGCGAGGTGGAAAACTGCATCAAGCGCGCGGTCATCATGTCGGACGGGCCGCAGATCGTGGTCGAGGACTTGGGCCTACCAGAGGCGGCGCCGGTGGAAGACCCGGTCAACTTGCGCCAGGCACGCGACGCCGCCGAATACAAGGTGATGGTGAAGGCGCTGGCGCGCTCCGACGGCAACATCGCCAAGGCGGCCGAGCTGCTCGGCGTCAGCCGGCCGACCCTGTACGATCTGATGAACCACCACGGTATCAAATAGCGCCGGCGGCGGCGTCACCGGCGGCGCCGGTCCACCTAGTCGCTATACCTCCTTGTCGACGGCCGGCCGGCGCTTCTCCGGCTCCGCCGGCGCCTCGGGCTCGGCCAGGATCTGCTCTTCCTCTTGCGGCTTCGCCGCGCGCTCCTTCAGCGGCACGTCCTGCCACTGCCCGGCCGCCTGCAACTGTTTTTTCAGCCCAGGCAGTGGAAAACCCTGTTCGTAGGCCTTGCTGGCGTGCTCGCGCGCCCGGGCGTAGTCTTTCTTCTTCGCGTACATCAGTCCCAGGTTGTAGTGGATGGTGGGCTGTTCCGGAGCCAGCCGCGCCGCTTCCCGCAGTTGCTCCAGCGCCGCCTCGGCGAGGCCGCCGGCCAGCAGGTAGGAAGCGTAGATCGAGCGCAGCGTGGCGTCGTCGCGCTTGAAGCGGACCGCCCGCTCGAAGTAGCAGAGCACGGTGTAGCGCGCCCCGGCCGGCCGGGCGGTCTTGCCGCGCAGGCCCAGCCTGGCCATCGACGCCAGCGCCCGGTGGTGGTTGGGGAAGTGTTCCAGCGTGTAGCCGATGTCGCCGCCCAGCGACGCCGACAGGCCGCGTACCAGCGTTTCCACTTCTTTGGTGAAGTGGTATTTCTCGACCACTTCCAGGCCTTGCCGGTCGTCGCCGTTGGTGTAGTCGCCGCCGGGGCTGCGGCGCACATAGTCGTCGCAGTCGGCTGCGGCGCGGGCCGCGCCGCAGCCGCAGCCGACCAGCAGGCCGGCACACAGTATCGCGCTTGGTTTCATGGTTTCTCCTGTCGGCTGACGCTGTCGAGCAGGTCGGCCAGTTGCTTGCTGCGGGCCTGCCGGGAATGCAGGGCGAGGGTGGCGGCGCTGGCCAGCGGCGCACGGCCTTGCCGGGCCAGCGCCAGAAAACGCATCAGCGCGCGGGCGCAGTCGGGCGCCGAATCGAGCCTGCCGATGCTGTCGATGCCGCAGCGCCGCAGCGTGGCCGCGCTGTCGCCGGCGGGGTCGGTCAACGCCAGCAGCGGGCGTCCGGCGCGCAGGTATTCGTATAGCTTGGCCGGGATCTGCGCGTTGCAGTTCGCCGCCTGCAGCAACAGCAGGCCGTCCGCCGTCAACATCTCGGCCAGCGCGGCGCGGTAGGGCAGCGCGGGAGCCAGTTCGACCAGCGCGGCGACGCCGTGGGCGTCGATCAGCGCGCGCAGGTGGGCGTCGTGGCCGCTGGCGCGCAGTACCAGTGTGAACTGGCCGGGAAGCAGTTCGCCATCGCCCTGCAGGCGCGCCAGCGCCGCGAACAGCGCCGTCGGGTCGCGCTCGGAAGGGTAGATGACGCCGCTGTGCAGCAGCCGGAAGCAGCCGCCGGCGCGCCGCCCGGCCGGCAGCTCGGCCGCCGCCGCGGCAAAGTCGCCCTCGTCGTAGCCGTTCTCGATGAGGCTGATGCGGTCCTGGCCCAGCGCCGGGAAGCGCGCGCGGTAGGCGCGGATGGCGCCGGGCGTGGTGCAGACCATGCTGGCGCTGTGGGTGAGGATTTGCGCTTCGATCCAGCGGTGCTGGCGGCGCGTGCGCGGGTCGGCCGGGTAGTCGTCGTCGCTCATCGGGTCGCGCTGGTCGGCGATCCACGGAATGCCGCTCAGGCGCTGCAGCGTCAGGCCGATCAGGTGCGCGGTGGCGATCGGATAGCTCGACCAGATGGCGTCGGGGCGGTGCCGGCGGATCAGCGCCAGGCCGGCCGGCACCGCCGTCAGCCACCAGGAAATCCAGCGGTCGGGCCGGGCCAGCCAGGCCGGATAGCGCCCGCGCAGCGCCAAATGGCGCGAGCTGTCGAGCGCGAAGCTGCGCCGCAGCGTCACCTGCGGGCCGGCGCCGGCCGCCTGGCCGTGGCCGGCGCCGGCCGGCCGGTAGGCGCCGACGCTGGCCGTCAGCACGATCGGCTGCCAGCCCGCCTGCGGCAGGTATTCGGAAAACTTCAGCGTGCGCTGGACGCCGCTGCCGCCCTGGTACGGCGGGTAGTGGTAAGCGATCATTAGCACGCGTTTTACCATGACGTGATCCAGTCCGCGCTCAGTTGGGCCACCTGGTCGCGCCACAGGCTGCGCGCGAAGGTGTGGTTGGCCTGCGCCAGTTGCACCTGGCGCAGCAGCGGGCCGGTGCTCAGTTTGCGCCAGGCCGGGCTGCTGGTTTGCAGGTCGGCGAATTCGCGCGCGGTCAGGTCGTCGCCGCTGAGGATGATCAGGACGCGGCCCTGGAAGCGCGACAGCGCCTCGTACATGCGCTGCGGCGCGTTCTGGCCGGCGCCGGCGGCCGCGGCGGCGGGCGGACGCGCGGCGCCGGCCAGTTGCAGCATCGAGCGCAGCGACTGCAACGGCCGGAAGGCGCCGCCGGCGAGCTTGCGCCAGAACGCCGGATCGCGCAGCCGCGCCAGATAATAATGGCGCAGCGTGGCGCGCGCCAGTCCCGGCGCGGTGCGCACCCACGGGTTGAGCAGCACCAGCCCGCGGATGCGCGGGTCGCTGCAGGCGTGCAGCGCGGCGGCGGTGGCGCCGTCGCACAAGCCCCACAGCACCAGCTCGCGCAATTGCGGCACGGCGCTGAAGAACTGCGCCAGCGCGCTGTCGAGGTCCTCGCCGATCTGCTCGTAGTTGCGCGGCGCGCCTTCGCTGTCGCCCATGCCGCGGTAGTCGAAGCGCAGCACCGGAATGCCGCGCTCGGCCAGCGCGCGCGCCAGCAGCGTGAACTGGCGGTGGCTGCCGACCCGGTATTGCGGCCCGCCGGTGACGATCAGCACGCCGCGGGTGCGCGGGCGCGCCGGCAGGCTGAGGATGCCGAAAAGCCAGCTGGACTGGCAGGGGAAGCGCAGCGCGCGTTGCTCGACTATCATGCCAGCGCCGTCGTGGTGGTCGCCAGCAGCGGCTGGCATTCGACGATCTCGGTGCTGGACCAGAACGCCTGTCCCCGCACCGGCAGCAAGGTCAGCGCCGCGCCGGCGCTACGCCAACTGGCGGCCTGGCGCGCCGCCGCCGGGCCGACGGCGCCGTCGTTGGCCATCATTTCCAGCCACAGCAGCGCGCAGTGCGGGGGCTGGCCGCCGCCGTCCAGCGCGTCGATGGCGGCGGCCAGCTCCGGCGCCAGCAGGTAGCCGCCGACTTCGACGGCAATGCCGGCGGCCAATTCCTGGCGCGCCGACGGCGCGCCCGCGTCGGCGTCGGCGTCGGTGTCGTTGCGGGCGTCGACGTTGGCCGCCAACATGCGGCTGGCCACGCGCATGCGCAGGAACTGGTCGAGATGGGTCTTGCCCTTGAAAACGGGGTGCCATAGGATGACCCGTTCGAGCGGGCGCGGCGCGCGGTTGGCCAGGTCCAGCGCCAACAGCGCGCCCAGGCGCAGGCCCCACAGGCTGAGCGGGCCGGCGACGCGCCGGGTCAGCCATTCGCAAGCCAGCACCAGGTCGCGCTTCCAGATGTGCCAGCGGGCGCTGGCGAAGTCGCCGCTGCTGTCGCCGCAGCCGTACAGGTCGATTTGCAGCACGCTGTAGCCGAGCGCGGCGAAGGCGCGCGCCTGCTGCGCCGCCATGCGCCGGCTTTTGTTGAGTTCCTCGCCGAACGGATGCACGTAGAGGATCGCGCCGCGCGGGGTTTGCTCCGGCGCCGGCTGGTAGAACAGGCAATAGCGTTCGCCCGGGCTGGCCGGCAGGAAGAACGGCACGGCGGGCAGGCCGATCATTCTGCCAACTTGCCGCGCACAAAATCGGCCAGGGTGCCGAGCGTGGCGAAGTGGCGGGCGTGGATGTCGTCGTCGTCGACGGCGATGCCGAAATGGCTTTCCAGCGCCGTGATGACGCCGACCACGGCCATCGAGTCGAGTTCGGGCACGCTGCCGAGCAGCGGCGTGTCGGCGCTCAAGCCCTGCTGGCCGATGCCGAGGGTGCTCGAGAGGATTAGTTTGACGGCTTCGAGGTGGGGCATAGGGACTCCATGGCGGGCGGGTGGGCAAGGGCGCTGGTGTCGAAGGACAGGCGCGGGAACGCGGCGGGCTGCCGCGACAAATGGAAGTAGGGCGCCCGCGTGGCCAGCATCCACTGCCAGCGGCCGCAGCGCAGGAAGGTGGCGCTGCCCAGCGCGACCGTGCCGATGCTGGCGTGGGCGCGCAGCGAGCCGGGGTTGAAGGCGGAGATGCGGCTGCACGACCAGCGCACGGCGCGCGCGCGCAGCAGGCGGTTGGCTTCGTCCCACAGGCGCGGGAAGGCCAGCCCGAGGCGCTCCTGTGGACGCACCCAGACGTCGAAGTCCCAACACGACTGGGGCGACGCCAGCAGGTAGCGGGCGCGCACCTCGTCCTCCTGGTAGGCGTCGAACAGCAGCCACAGAAAGCCGACCAGTTCGCCGCGCCTGACGGCGGCCAGGCTGCAGGCGCCCTGGGCGTAGCGCCCGGCCAGCACGTCGGCGCGGCGCGGATAGTCCGGCGGCAGTTGCTCGGCGCGCTGGCACAGTTGCACCGCGATCTGCGCGCCGCGGCCGCGGCACAGCGAAGCCGTGCCCACCGCCTGGGCGACAAACTGGTATTTGTACAGCGCCCAGCGGCCGCGCGAGAGCCGGTGCAGCAGCCGGCCGAAGGCGTACCAGGCGGCGTTGAGGCAGCCAAGTTGTGCGACGCTTTGACTAAGACGGTTCGCCATGGGGGAGGGGGGAAGAACGGGGCGCGCAGGCCGACGCTGTCCATTTAACACCGTGCCGGCGCAGCCCGGCTTGAGTCCGCTCAAACGCGAGGCTGGGATGGCGTTTTTCGTAGGACGGGTTAGCCCGGCAGGCGTCATCCGACCTTCGGGAGCTTAACTTGGCGGCACCAGGCCGCGACTCCGGTTGCCGCCGCTGGTTTCTAGCGTCGCTGCAGCGTCCGCTTCCTGGCTTAGTTGATAAAAATCAATGAGGGTAGGGGCGTTTGTCCCAATCATAGTGGGATAAGGCGGGCGCTACGACGCGCCGTCATTTTTTTATCACGGGGAAGACATGGCGCAATTGATACAAGATTTCATTTTCCAGTCCGCGCAGCGCACGCCGCACGCGCCGGCGCTATCCGATCAAGGCGTGCCGCTGAGCTACGCGGCGCTGGCGCAGACGGTGCAGGCCAGCGCCGCCGCGCTGTCGGCGCTGGGGCTGCAGCGCGGCGAACGCGTCGCCGTGTATCTTGAAAAACGCGAAGAGGCGGTGGCGGCGATGTTCGGCGCCGCCGCCGCCGGCGGCGTGTTCGTGCCGGTCAATCCACTGCTCAAGCCGGAGCAACTGCGCCACATCCTGGCCGACTGCAACGTGCGCATCCTGGTCACTTCGCGCGAGCGACTGAGGCAATTGGTCGAGGTGCTGCCGGGCTGCGAGGACTTGCACACGGTCGTCGTCGTCGGCGGCGACGACGCCGCGCCGGCCGTCGACGGCCTGCGCCTGCTCGGCTGGAACGCCTGCCTGGCCCGGGCCGTGCCCGGCGCCGCGGCGCGCGGCATCGACAGCGACATGGTCGCGATCCTGTACACCTCCGGCAGTACCGGCAAGCCGAAGGGCGTGGTGCTGTCGCACCGCAATCTGGTGGCGGGCGCGCAGAGCGTCGCCGCCTATCTCGGCAACACCGCCCAGGACCGCATCCTGTGCCTGCTGCCGCTGAGCTTTGACTACGGGCTGAGCCAACTGACGACGGCGTTTTCGTGCGGCGCCTGCGCGGTGCTGATGAACCACCTGCTGCTGCGCGACGTCATCGACACCGTCGAAGAGGAGCGCATCACCGGCCTGGCCGCGGTGCCGCCGCTGTGGATCCAGCTGTCGCAGCTGAGCTGGCCGGCGCTGCCCGGCCTGCGCTACCTGACCAATTCGGGCGGCGCGATGCAGCGCGGCACGCTCGACAAGTTGCGCGCGGCGCTGCCGCACGCCAGCATCTATCTGATGTACGGGCTGACCGAGGCGTTCCGCTCGACCTACCTGGAGCCCTGGCGGCTCGACGAGCGGCCCGACTCGATCGGCAAGGCGATTCCCAACGCCGAGGTGCTGGTGCTGCGCCCGGACGGCACGCCGTGCGACCCCGGCGAGCCCGGCGAGCTGGTCCACCGCGGCGCGCTGGTGGCGATGGGGTACTGGAACGACAGCGAGAAGACCGCCGAGCGCTTCCGTCCGCTACCGCCGCGCCAGCCCGGCCTGACCGTGCCGGAACTGGCGGTCTGGTCGGGCGACACGGTGCGCAGCGACAACGACGGCTTCCTGTATTTCGTCGGCCGCGCCGACGACATGATCAAGACTTCCGGCTACCGGGTCAGCCCGACCGAGATCGAGGAGGTGGTGTACGCCACCGGCCTGGTCGGCGAGGCGGCGGCGCTCGGCGTCGCCCATCCGCTGCTGGGCCAGGCGATTGCGCTGCTGGCCACGGCGGCGCCCGGCGTCGAGCTGGAGCGCCAGGCGCTGGTGGCGGCCTGCAAGGAGCGCCTGCCCGGCTATATGCTGCCGGCGTGGATCGAGGTGCGGTCCGGTTCGCTGCCGCGCAACCCGAACGGCAAGATCGACCGCAAGGTCCTCGCCGTCGAGCTGGCCGGGCTGTTTGGCGGCGGTGCGCGATGAGCGCCGCGACGGCCGCGACGGCGCTGCCGGTGCACGCGGCGATGGACCAGTTCGCGCTGCACGACGATTGCCTGCAACTAGGCGCGCAGCCGCTGACCCGGTTGGCGCAGCGCGTCGGCCGCACCCCGTTCTACGCCTATGAACGGGCGCAGATCGAACGCCGCGTCGCGCTGCTGCGCGCGACCCTGCCGGCCGGGCTGCAACTGCATTACGCGATGAAGGCCAACCCGATGCCGGCGCTGGTCAACATGATGGCCGGGCTGGTCGACGGCATCGACGTCGCCTCCGGCGGCGAGCTGAAGACGGCGCTGGACACCGACATGCCGGTTGCGCGCATCAGTTTTGCCGGACCCGGCAAGACCGACGCCGAACTCGCCTGCGCGGTGGCGGCCGGGGTCGTGATCAACCTCGAATCGGAGGCCGAGATGGAGCGCGTCGCCGTCGCCGGCGCGCGCCAGGGGCTGACGCCGCGGGTGGCGCTGCGCATCAACCCGGACTTCGAACTCAAGCACGCCGGCATGAAAATGGGCGGCGGCGCGCGCCAGTTCGGCGTCGACCAACAGCGCGTGCCGGCGATGCTCAGCCGGCTCGGCCAGCTGGGCCTCGACTTCCTCGGCTTCCATATCTTCTGCGGTTCGCAAAACCTGTCGGCGGCGGCGATCGCCGAGGCCCAGGCGCGCAGCGTCGAACTGGCGCTGAGCCTGGCGCCGCAGGCGCCGTCGCCGCTGCGCCTGCTAAACATCGGCGGCGGCTTCGGCGTGCCGTACTTCCCCGGCGAGCGCGCGCTCGACCTGGCCGCGTTGGGGCGCAGCATGGCGGCGCAGATGGCGCTGCTGCGCCTGGCCTCGCCGGAAACCCGGCTGGTGGTCGAGCTGGGCCGCTACCTGGTGGCCGAGGCCGGCGTCTACGTTTGCCGCGTACTGGAGCGCAAGATCTCGCGCGGCCAGGTGTTCCTGGTCACCGACGGCGGCTTGCACCACCACCTGGCCGCGTCCGGCAATTTCGGCCAGACGATCCGCAAGAACTACCCGGTCGCCATCGGCAACCGCATCGCCGGCGGCGCGCGCGAGACGGTGTCGGTGGTCGGCCCGCTGTGCACGCCGCTGGATTTGCTGGCCGAGCGCATGGAAATGGCGCGCGCCGACGCCGGCGACCTGGTGGTGGTGTACCAGTCCGGCGCCTACGGCCTGAGCGCCAGTCCGGGCGCCTTCCTGAGCCATCCGGCCGCGCTGGAGGTGTTGGTATGAGCGGCCTGTGCGGTTGGTTGGCGCCGCACGGCCAGCCGAACCAGGGGGCGGTTGGGGACGGGGCAAGGGCCGAGGCCAGCGCCGCGTTGCTGGCGGCGATGGCGGCGCCGCTGGCGCGCTTCGACGCCAGCGCCGTTACCAGCGTCCTCGGCGGCGCCGGCGCGGCGGCGGTCGCGGCCGGCGTCGACAGCAGCCATGTGTTCCACAAGGACGGCCTGCTGATCGCGCTGTGGGGCCGCCCGACGCTGTCGCAGGCCGGCGCGCTGGACGGCGCCGCGCGCGTGCCGGCGCTGGCGGCGCGTCTGGCGCAGTTGTGGCGCAACTACGGCCCGAACGCCTGCGCCTCGCTGGCCGGTCCGTTCGCGCTGTGCATCCTCGACGAGCTGAGCGGCGAGGCCTTGCTGGCGGTCGACCGCAGCGGCACCCATTCGCTGTACTACCAAAGCTCGTCGCGCCAGGGCTTGCTGTTCGCCTCGTCGGCCGACGCCCTGATCGCCCATCCGGCGGCCGGCTCGGGACTCGACCCGCAGGCGCTGTATAACTACCTGTACTTCCACACGGTGCCCGGACCGGGGACGATTTACGCCGGTCAGCAGCGCTTGCTGCCGGGCGAATACCTGCACTACCGCGCCGGGCGGCTCAGCCGCGGCGCCTACTGGACCATGGCCTACCAGGAAGCCCAGGCGCAGCCGTTCAAGTCGCTCAAGGCGGAATTCCTCGGCACGCTGCGCCGTTCGGTCGAGGAAAGCGTCGGCCCGAACGGCACCGGGGCTTTCCTCAGCGGCGGCACCGACAGCTCGACGCTGGCCTGCGTGCTGGGCCAGGTTTCGGGACGGGCCGCGCGCACCTACTCGATCGGCTTCGACGCGCCCGGCTACGACGAGATGGCTTACGCGCGCCTGGCCGCCAGCCACTTCGGCACCGAGCACCACGAGCTGTACGTGACGGCCGACGACGTCGTCAAGGCGGTGCCGCGGATCGCCGCGGTGTTCGACCAGCCGTTTGGCAACGCCTCGGCCGTGGCGGCGTTTTACTGCGCCGAGATGGCGCGCGCCGACGGCGTGACGCGGCTGCTGGGCGGCGACGGCGGCGACGAACTGTTCGGCGGCAACGAGCGCTACGCCCGCCAGGCCCAGTTCGCCCGCTACGAGCGCGTGCCGGCGCTGCTGCGCCAGGTGGTGCTGGAGCCGCTGCTGTTCAAGCTGGCCTCGGGACAGCAGCAAAAGCTGCTGTGCAAGGCGCGCAGCTATATCGAGCAGGCCACGCTGCCGCTGCCGGCCCGGCTGGAAAGCTACAACCTGCTGCAGCGCTACGGCCACCACAAGGTGCTCGACGACGAGTTCCTGCTCAACATCGACCCGGGCGCGCCGATGGGCAGCCTGAACGAGGCCTACTGGCTGACCGACGGCAACAGCCAGATCAACCAGATGATGGCGTTGGACCTGAAGTTCACGCTGGCCGACAACGACTTGCCGAAGGTGGTCAAGGCCTGCGAGCTGGCCGGCGTGGAAGTCGCTTTCCCCTTCCTGAACGACGCGATGGTGGCGTTTTCGGCGCGCCTGGCGCCGCAGCAAAAACTCAACGGCACGCGGCTGCGCTATTTCTTCAAGCAGGCGCTGCGCGACATCCTGCCGCGCGCCATCATCCGCAAGGAAAAGCACGGCTTCGGCCTGCCGTTCGGCCTGTGGCTGCAAAGCCACCAGGGCTTGCGCCAGCTGGCCTTCGACAGCCTGAGCGACTTGAAGGGCCGCGGCATCGTGCGCGCCAGCTTCATCGACGAGCTGCAAACGCGCCACCTGGCCGAGCACCCGGCCTACCACGGCACCATGGTGTGGGTCTTGATGATGCTGGAGCAGTGGTTCAAGCAGCGCCAGGTTGAACCGCGGGTGGCGCCGTGACGGAGCGCGACGAGCCGGCGCCGCGCGGCGGGGGCGCCTGGAACACCGGCACGCACGCCGATTTCTTCGCCTATTACGAAAAGGAGAGCGACAGCGAGGCGGCGCGACAGCGCTTCGCGGCGATCCAGGCCACGCTGCTGCGCCTGCTCGGGCGGCCGCAGCGCGCGCTGGCGGTGGCCGACATCGGTTGCGGCGCGGGCACCCAGTGCCGCCTGTGGGCCCAGCACGGCCACCAGGTGCACGGCGCCGACATCAACGCCGCGCTGGTCGAGCTGGGGCGCCAGCGCGCCGCGCAGGCCGGGCTGGCGATCGACTTCGCGGTCGCCTCGGCCACCGCCTTGCCATGGCCGGACCAGTCGATGGACCTGTGCATCGCGCCGGAACTGCTCGAGCACGTGGCCGACTGGCAGGGCGTGCTGGCCGAGCTGGTGCGCGTGCTCAAGCCGGGCGGCGCGCTGTTTCTGAGCACCAGCAACCGCCTGTGTCCGCGCCAGCAGGAATTTACGCTGCCGATGTATTCCTGGTATCCGGGCTTCGTCAAGCGCCGCGTGGTGGCGCTGGCGCTGAGCACCCGGCCGGAGCTGGCCGGCTACGCCGTCTATCCGGCCGTCCACTGGTTCACCTTCTACGGCCTGCGCGACCACTTGGCCGCGCGCGGCGTCGTCTCGCTGGACCGCTTCGACATGATGGACGTCAGCGGGCGCGGCGTGCTGGTGCGCGCCGCGCTGCGGCTGATCCGGGCGCTGCCGCCGCTGCGCTTGCTCGCCCATGTCGCGACCTCGTACACGGTCCTGCTGGGCGTGAAGGAGTCATGCGGCGGTAACACTGCGCATGCCGGCGGCGCAAGCCACACACCAGAGGCGTAACCGCGGGGGCGCACGCTGGGAGGCTGGCCCCGGCCGCCAGCCGCCGGTTTCGCTTGTTGCAACGCCGAAGCCGCCGCTTACTTCTTACTGCGCGACGCCCTGGTCCCAGCGGCGCTGCATCTCCGCCGGTGTCACGTCTTCGATGCGCGAGGCCAGCATCCAGCGATGCCCGAAGGGGTCGACCAGGGTGGCGCAACGGTCGCCGAAAAATTCGTCCGTGGCCGGACGCAACAGCTTCGCGCCGGCCGCCTCCGCCAGCGCGATGGTGGCGTCGACGTCGGCCAGGTACAGGTGGATCGTCACCGGCGAGCCGCCGATGCGCAGCGGTCCCAGCGCGAAGTCGGGGTATTCGTCTGCCAGCAGCAGATTGGCGTCGCCGATGCGCAGTTCGGCGTGGCCGATCTTGCCGTCTGGCCCGGTCAGGCGGAACAGTTCGTTTGCGGCGAACACGCGTCGATAGAAGTCAATGGCCTCGGCGGCGCCGTCGACGATCAGGTAGGGCGTCACGCAATGTTTCGGAGTGGGAAGCGGTGTACTCATGTATAGCTCCTTTGGAAATAATGGTGTTATTCAGTGATGTATTGTTACATAGATAAGGCCGGCGCCCATCCCTTTTCGACGGCCGATCCGGCATCGGACGGGGCGCCGTCAAGGGCCGGCGAGCGGCTCGCCGCGCGCGTCGAAACGGCGACCGCAGACCACTTCGACATGGAAACGCGGACGCTTCTTCGACGACTCATACACCTTGGCGAGGTATTCGCCAAAGATCCCCAGGCTGAGCAGTTGCACGCCGCCCAAGAAATACATGGGAATGACCATCGAGGCCCAGCCCGGCAGCGCATCGTCGGTGAAGATGCGCACCGCCAAGGCCCACGCCGCCAGGGCAATGCTGAGCAGCGAGACGGCGATGCCGACCCCGGTGATCAGGCGCAGCGGATAGGCGCTGAACGAGGTGATGCCTTGCCAGGCCAGGCCCAGCATTTTGCTGAGCGGATATTTGGATTCGCCGGCGAAGCGCGCCGCGCGCTCGAATTCGACGGTCGCCGTCTTGAAGCCGAGCTGCAGCACCAGCGCGCGCAAGAACAGGTGCGACTCGTCGTATTCGCGCAGGGATTCCACGGCGCGCCGGCTCATCAGGCGGAAGTCGGCGTGGTTGTAGATGATTTGCGCGCCCATGAAGGCGAAGAACTTGTAGTAGCTTTCGGCGGCGAAGCGCTTGAAAAAGGAGTCCTTGTCGCGCCGCGAGCGCACCGCGAAGACGATTTCACTGCCTTGCCGGTAGGCCGCCAGCATCGTCGGGATCACCTCCAGGTCGTCCTGCAGGTCGGCGTCAAGGCTGATGAGGATGTCGCCGGGCGCCGTCATCAGGCCGCACAGCAGCGCGTTCTGGTGGCCGCGGTTGCGGCTCAATTTGATGCCGCAGACGGCGCAATCGCGCTGGGCGTACTCGTCGATGAGGCGCCAGGTGGCGTCCCGGCTGCCGTCGTCGACGTAGAAGATCGCGCTGTCGGCGGCGATATCGCCGGCCAGCTTCATCCTGTCGAGCAGGGCGCACAGGCGGGCGGTGGTTTCCGGCAGCACTTCCTGCTCGTTATAGCAGGGCAGCACCAGTCCCAGAACCGGCAGCGCGCTTATCCGGGCCGCTTGTTGAACGTCCACAGACCATTGACGAGATAGTTCCATATCAATACACCTAAGGTTGTGAGTATCTGCGAGGGAAGGGCGGCGACGCCAAGCGACAGCAAAAACGACAACAGGACCGAATTCATCAATAGGCCGGCGCCGCAAGCGGCGAGAAAGCGCGGGGCGGTGGCGCGGTGCGAGGCGCGGCTGCGAAAGCTCAGGCGCGCGTTCAGCAGATAGTTCACCAGCGCGCTGAGCGCGAATCCCAGCGACGACGACCACACCACCGGCAGGCCGCACGCCAGCACGCCCAGCGCCGCCAGCAAATAGTGCAGCGCCGTGGAAAAGCCCCCCACCAGCAAAAATCCGGCCATGCTGCGCATCGATAAGTTGCCGGCCGATGCGTCCGGCCCGCGCGGCGTCATGCGCCCGCGCGGACCGGGCGCGGCGTGGGCGGGCCGGCGCGCGGGCCGCTCCAGCGGTCCGCCAGCAAGACGGCCAGCAACACGCAGGGGATCCACGTCACCGGTTCGTGGTACTTGCCGGCCGATTCAAAGACACTGTGCAGCAAGAGAAAGTACAACCAGCCCCACACCAGCACGCTGGCCGCGCACAGCCTGGCGCCGTCCAGTAGCAGCGCCGCCATCAACAGCCAGCAAAGCAACCACCACAGATTCGCCATCGACTTCAGCGCGAAATAGAGGCGGTTGTCGCGCCGCTCGCCTTGCCAGCGGAAGGTGGAGGCGACCCCGCCGGCGTCGTCGCCCATAAAGCGCAACTGTTTTTCGACGCCGAGGCGCAGGAACGCCAGCGGTTGCTGGCGTATCCAGCGCAGCGCCAGTTGCTTGCCGGCGCTGTCGTGCTCGAGTTCGCCCAGGTGCGACAGATCGACGGCGCCGCGCGGCGAGTAACCCCCATTCGCCAGCGGGTTGTTGGCGCGGTACAGGTTCGAGCCGCCGTTGGTGCTGACCAGCTTGAAGGTGCCCAACACCTGGTAGTTGCGCAGCGCCCAAGGCGCCAGCGCCACGGCGGCGCCGCACAGCAGCAAGGCGGCGCCGGCACGCGTGCGCCCGCCGGCGCGGGTGAACAGCCAGACGGCAAGCGCGGGTATCAGCAGCTGGGTGGACGGCTGTACCAGCGTGGCCGCGCCCAGCAACACGCCGGCGCCGAACAACGCCCGGCGTTTTTGCGACAGTGCGCACACGGTAGCCCAGACCAGCAGGGCGATGACCAGCGTTTCCTTGTCGGCGGTGTCGCTGTGGGCGACCAGATTGGGCCAGGCCGCGAACAGCAGCGCGGCGATGTTGGCGGCCGCCGTATTGCCGAGCATGCGGGCGAGGCGGTGCACGCCGACTGCGGCGACGACAAACAGCGCCAGTTGGCTGCACAGCACCGCCGACTCGGCCGGCACCGCGCGCAAGACGGCGCTGAGAAAAAACGCGTAGCCGGGCGGCCAATACGCCAGCGTTTGCGCGCTCTGGTAGGCGTCGCCGGCGAGCAGTTTGTTGGCCAGTTCGAGGTAGGTGCGGCCGTCCGACGACGGCTGCGACGGCAGGACGAGCGCCCACGCCAGGCGCAGCAGCAGACCGAGCGTCAAGGCGGCCGTCAGGCCGGCGCGCGTCGACAGCCGGCGGAACAGCCGGTAAACGGCAGGGACCCAGCGATGCCGCAGCCACAGCAAGGCCACCAGCATGGCCACGGCGAAGCCGGCGACGGCGATCTCAAGCGAAGCCGGCAGCGTCGCGACGCCACGGGCGAACAGCACGGCGCTGGCCGCCCAGGCGGCGGCGGCGATGTAGAACAGCACATAGCTGAGCCAACTGCCTTCTGGCGCAAGGGCTGGCGGAGCGGCGGCGTGCGGTTTCATGGTGTTTATCGGTGAGCGGCGTGTGCAACGATTGAACCACACAGGGAGCGACGTGTTTGCGGCAAACGATGGTCTGTTGAAATGGCTCAAGGACAGCAGCCGCAGCCGGAGCCTCATGACCGGTTAAGGCTTTTCGTAGATCGGGTTAGCCGGAACGGCGTAACCCGACTGGCGTCGGCAGCGGTTCGGCGTCGGATGACGCTTTCGCTCATTCGATCTTCGGACACTTGGCGTCGCTGTCGGCGCTGGGCAAGGAGTCCCAGCACAAGTACCTGATAGTTCAACGCATGGAGATCGCCGATCTCGCCCAGGTGCTTAGCCATCAGATTAACCGCCTGTACGAGACCACGTCGCACGTGATCGACTTCGTCGGCGGCGGCGTGTTTTCATGCGTCTATGACGACCACGGAAAAATGGTCGAGATGGATAGTTGTGGCCTGCGCCAGTCCAGCAGTCCGGACGGCGTTATTACCGTGTACGGCTCGGGCAAGAAGGGCGGGTTTGGCGTGGTTTAGCGCGCGCTGCGAATACCGCGCGCGCTATTACCATGGTATTTGATTATGCGCGCAGCATGTTTTGCCCCAGGCGCAGCAGGAAGCGCACGCTACCGCGATCCCACGGCGTGAAGCGCGGCAGTTGAAACAGGTCGCAGCCGGCGCGCGCCACGCCCCAGTCGGTGGCGACGGCCGCTTCGAAGCCGAGCGACTTGACGATGTCGACGTGCTGCGCGCCGTAGTCGCGTCCGCGTTTGCCGTTGGGGTAGGCGAACAGTGTCACCGGCGCCTGCAGCAGTTGTTCCAGCTGGCGCTTGCCGGCGCCGATGTCGCTGCGCGCCTCCGGGTCCGCTTGCTGCGCCAGTATCGGATGGCGCTGGGTGTGGGCGCCGATTTCCATGCCGGCGCGGCGCAGCGCGACGACCTGCGCGCTGCTCATCATCAGCGCCGCCCGCCGCGGGTAGGCGCCCTGGTCGTGGATCGCGGCGGCAACGGTCTGGCGCCGCTCGAACGGCTGGTATTTCAGGGCGCCGAGGATGGCGTCGATCGCCAGCAGGCGCTGCGCCACGCTGCCCAGCGGCAGGCGCCCGAGCCCGTGCGCCGACAGGTCCAGTTCGTCTCCGGCGGCGTGGCGCACGCGTTCGATAATGCGGTCGTTCCACATCTGGCCGCCGTCGAGGTAGCCGGTGGCGATAAAAAAGCAGGCGTCCAGGCCGTATTTTTGCAGCAGCGGCAGGGCCACTTCGGCGTTGTCGGCGTAGCCGTCGTCGAAGGTGATGCAGGCCGCGCGCCACGGCAGGGTGCCGTCCCGCAAGCGGCGCGCGGCCTGGCCCAGCGGCAGCACGTTGAAGCAGCGCTTGAGCAGGCGCAGGTGCCGCTCGAACTGGGCGCCGTCCGGCTCGCCCGGCAGCAAGGGGTCGGCGCGCGCCAGCACGCGGTGGTAGATCAGGATCGACAGCGCCGGCGCCGGCCAGCGCGTCATGGTTCGGCGCCGGCGCCGCGGCGCGCCTTGTCCAGCGCCGCCGCGCGAACCCGGCGCGCCTGTTGCGGCGTCGTGGCGGGCGCGGTGCGCAGCGGCGCCGCGCGCGGCGCGCCAGAGCGCAATTGCTGCTCGACCAGCACGCGCGTGGCGACGACGGCCGCCATCAGGTAGTAGGGCAGGTCGAAGTAGAGCAGGCTGAGGAAGGCGCCGCCGACGGCGAAGCCGATCATGCTGGCCTGGATCATCACGGCCAGGCCACCGGCCCAGGCCAGCTCCGCGCGTCCCCTGGCCTGGCGGATGGTCCAGGCCGCCGAGCGCCAGGTCAGCCAGCCCAGCAGCAGGTACAGGCCCAAGCCGACGAAGCCGTGTTCGCCCA
Organism: Janthinobacterium sp. CG3; assembly: GCF_000344615.1. Lineage (GTDB taxonomy): Bacteria > Pseudomonadota > Gammaproteobacteria > Burkholderiales > Burkholderiaceae_D > Janthinobacterium. Next base: position 1,254,029 of record NZ_KB467824.1, read on the forward strand.
GCGCCTGGAAGTAGATGCTGTGGGCGGCGTGCACATCGGCCGGGTTGGGCGCGTAGCGCGAGAACACGGACGCGTGCGAGACTTCGAAGCCGCCGCCGAAGAAGCGGTCGCAGGCCAGGTTGTAAGCCATGCGCCAAGCGTTGAGCCGGCCCAGCGCCGAGCCGTCGGCATGGTAGTCGCCGATAGTGTCCATCCGTTCGGCCCAGCGCTGCGGCATGAAGAGGAAAAACACCGGCGCGCACAGCAGCACCAGGCTGCCGAAGGCGAGCTTCCTGCCGCTCTTGTACCACATGAACAGGCCCATCGCGACGATCGCCACCAGCGCGCCGCGCGAGTACGAGCCCAGCGCCGACAGCGCCGACAGCGCCATCACCGCCAGCAGCGCGGCGCGGGTCCATTTCCGGGTGCTGTTCTGGTACAGGTAATACATCAGCGGCAGCGTGATGATCAGGGCCAGCGCGAAGGCGTTGTTGTCGCCGATGAAGCTGCCCTCCGGCCCCCACACGCGCTCGGTGCCGCCGCCGCGCAGCGTAAACAACCCGCCCTTGACGCCGTAGTAGCCGAGCGAGAACACCAGCACCCAGACCAGGCGCTGGATGTCGCGCCGGCTGCGTATCACCATCAGGATGACACAGGTCATCAGCATGATCTTCATCACCTTGTTCCATTGCACCCAGCTCGACGCCTGCAGCAACGCCAGCGGGGTGGTCACGTTCATCCACAGCACGAACGCCAGCAGCGCCAGGCTGACCGGCGTCAGCGGCAGGCTTTTCGGCTCGCGCGAGACCAGCATGCTGAGCATGGTGGCGACGGCGATCAGGAAGGCGAACGGCAACTGGGTGGCGTAGCCCCAGCCCTGGCTGTGCGGGTTCATGACGCTGACCCAGACCCACATCAGGCCGCCGATGGCCGGGCGTTTCAGGATGAAGGGCAGCGAGGCCAGTATCGTCAGGGTGATGAGGAGGTCGCGCATGGCTTCGGTGTCGTGTCCTGGCGAAAGGTTTGATTCCCGTCAACGGTCCGGCGGAGGCGGTCAGTACACTGCGTGGTGATGCCGATGGAACAGTAAGGCAATAGTAAGACAGAGGAGAGGCGCACTTGTTGACCGTTCTCATGGCTAGTTACAATGGCGCGCGCACCCTGCCCAAGGTCTTGCAGGCCTACTGTCGCCTGCTCGCGCCGCCGCAGGGCTGGTCGCTGCTGGTGGTCGACAACGGCAGCGACGACGCCACCGCCGCGCTGCTGGCCGAGTTCAGCGGGCGCCTGCCGCTGCGCTGCGTCTACGAGGGCAGGCGCGGCAAGAACGCGGCGCTGAACACCGCCGTGGCGCTGGCGCTGCGCGAGCCGGCCAACGAGTTGTTCGTGCTCAGCGACGACGACGCCGCGCCGGAGCCGGACTGGCTGCTGCGCCTGGCCGAGTGCGCCGCCAGCCAACCGGGCTACGCGGTCTTTGGCGGCGCCATCGTGCCGGACTGGCAGGCGCCACCGCCGGACTGGCTACTGCGCCTGGCGCCGCTGGGCCTGACCTTCGGCGTCACCGACCCCGGCCTGGCGGACGGCCCGGTGTTCCCGGGCCTGGTGTGGGGCGCCAACATGGCGCTGCGGCGCACCGTGTTCGACGCCGGCTACCGCTTCGACGAGTCGCTCGGTCCGAACGGCGCGCAGGCCGCCTACGCGATGGGCGGCGAAACCCAGTTGACGCGGCGCCTGTTCGGCGCCGGCTACCTGTCCTGGTTTTGCCCGGCGGCGCGGGTCGCCCACTTCATCCGCGCGCACCAGGTCGAGCCGGCCTACGTGCTGCGGCGCGCCTACCTGTTCGGGCGCGGCAAGTGGCGCCAGGACCGCGCCGCCGCCGCGCCCGGCGCCGCCAAGGTGCCGCGCTGGATGCTGCGGCGCCTGGCGCAGGAGCTGGCCGGCGCGCTACGCGCCCGCCTGGCGGGCGACGCCGGGCAGTTGTTCCTGCGGCGCTGGGAAATCCAGTACCTGCGCGGCTATTTCCACGAGGCATGGCTGGCGCGCCGCGCGGCGCCGCCGCGGGTGCTGGTGACCAGTTACTCCGGCGAACTGGGCGGCATGGAGATGCGCATGGGCCAGGAGGCCTGCCTGCTGGCCGAGGCCGGCTACGACAGCGCGCTGGCGGTGCGGCGCTTTCCCGGCTTCGACGGCTGGGCCGCGGCGCTGCGGGCGCGCCGCGTCGAGGTCTCGGTGTTCGACCCGCCGCCGGTGTTCGAGCAGTGGCAGTGGCGCCGCCTGAACAAGTGGCGCGCGCGGCTGGGCGCGGCGCGGCGCCTGCGGCGCTACCGGGCCGACCTGGTGCACGTGGCGTTTTGCTGGAACACCTACGGCGCCTCGGCGCTGTGGCTGGCGCACGACTGCGCGCTGCCCTGCGTCATCAGCGTGCACAACGCCTTCCCGCTGGCCGAGTTGAGCGCCTGGCACCGGCCGCTGCTGGCGGCGGCGTTCGGCTCGGTGCGCGGCATTTACGCCGTATCCGAGTCGGCAATGCAGCACTTCCAGGCGCTGTACGGCGCCTACATCGACCCGGCGACGCGGCTGGCGGTGATCCCCAACAGCGTCGACACCGAGCGCTTCGCGCCGTCGCCGGCGGCGCGCGCGGCGGCGCGCGCGGCGCTCGGGCTGGCGCCGGACGCGCTGGTGCTCGGCGCGGTGGCGCGGCTGGCGCCGCAAAAACGGCCGCAGGCGCTGTTGCGGCTGTTCTGCGCGCTGCGCGGCCAATTCCCCGACCTGCATCTGGTGCTAGCCGGCAGCGGCCCGCTGGAGGCGCAGCTGCGCGCCCAGGCCGAGGCGGCCGGCGCCGGCGGGCGCGTCATCTTCACCGGCTTTTGCGACGCCGTCGAGCAACTGATTCCGGCGTTCGACCTGCACCTTCTGCTCAGCCGCAACGAGGGCTTCGGCATCGCCACCATCGAGGCGATGGCGTGCGGGGTGGCGGCGGTGGGCACCGACGTGCCAGGCACAGCCGACATATTGCGGCACAGCCGCGCCGGCCTGCTGGTGCCGCTCGACGACGAGGCCGGCGCCGCCGCCGCCGTGGCCGCGTTGCTGGCCGACCCGGTGCGGCGCGCCGACATGGGCCGGCACGGCAGGGCGGAGGCGCTGGCGAGATATTCGGACGCGCGGCTGCGGCGCCAGGTGCTCGAGTTTTACCGCAGCCTGGTCTGACGGGGCCGGCCGTGAACGCGACCCGCATCTCCCTGCTGTTTTCCTTCGGCGAAAGATACACCGTGCTGTTGCTGGGCATCGTCGCCAGCATGATCCTGTCGCGCCTGCTCACGCCGGCCGAGATCGGCGTCTATTCGGTCGGCGCGGTGCTGGTCGGGCTGGCGCAGGTGGTGCGCGACTTCGGCGTCGGCCAATACCTCATCCAAGAAAAGGAATTGAGCACCGAGAAGATCCGCGCGGCGCTGGCCGCCAGCGTCGGCGTGGCCTGGCTGCTGGCGGCGCTGGTGCTGGCCGGCGCGCCGGCGCTGGCGCGCTTCTACCACGAGCCGCGCCTGGCGGGCGTGCTGCAACTGCTGTCGATTAATTTCCTCTTGATCCCGTTCAGCGCGCTGACCTTGCCCTTCCTGCGCCGGCAGATGCGCTTCGCCGCGCTGTACGCGATCAACGCCGCCAACGGCGCGGTCAACCTGCTGGTGGCGGTGGGCCTGGCGCTGCTTGGTTGGAGCTACCTGAGCCTGGCTTGGGCGGCGGTGGCCGGCACCGTCGCCGCGCTGCTGGTGAGCCTGTGGGTGCGCCCGCCCGAGCTGCCCTGGCTGCCCGGGCTGAAGGGGGTGGGCGCGGTGCTGTCGTTCGGCGCGCTGACGACCGGCGGCGGCCTGGTCGACGAGGCCGGCGTGGCGGCGCCCGAACTGGTGGTCGGCAAACTGCTGGGCGTCGAGGCGGTGGCCATCTTCAGCAAGGCGCAGGGCTTGCTGGGCGTGTTCAACCAGGCCATCACCAGCGCCATCTCGCCGGTGGTGTTCCCGCTGTTTGCCGCGCGCGCGCGCGACGGCGGCGACGTGCGCGCCGTCTACCTGGCCACCGTCAGCTACGTTACCGCGCTGGCCTGGCCGTTCTTCCTGTTCGTCGGCCTGATGGCGCTGCCGCTGGTGAACGCGCTGTACGGGCCGCAGTGGAACGCCGCCGTCCCCTTGATTCGCATCATGTGTTGCGCCTCGGCCTTGTATAGCATGTTCAGCATGGCGCGCTACTTGTTCGTCGCCACCGGCCACGTCAAGGCGCAGGCGCAAATCGACGCGATCGCCGTGCCGCTGCGGCTTGGCGCGGTGCTGTTGGCGGCGCCGTTCGGGCTGGCCTGGGTCGCCGGCGCCGTGGTGCTGGGCGCGCTGTGCCGCTGCTGGATCACCTGGCGCTACCTGCGCGCGCTGGCCGGGGTCGACCTCGGCGCGACGCTGCGCGCGGCGCGCAAGAGCATGGCGCTGTGCGCGCTGAGCGGCCTGGCGCCGGCGCTGGTGCTGCTGGCGTTGCCGCCGCGCCCCGACTACCTGCTGCTGCCGCTGGCGCTGGCGGCGGCCGGCGCCCTGCTGGTCTGGATCGCCGCGGTGTTACTACTCAAGCATGAGATCGCCGCCGAATTCGAGCTGGTGCGGCGCAAGGTGTGCGCCCTCGCCGGCGTCGCCATCAAATAGACCGAGACGGGGGAGGGCGCCATGCGCGTGGGCATTTTGTCGTACCCGATGCTGTTCCAGCGCGACGGCGGTCTGCAAATCCAGGTGCGCGAGACGGTCGCGGCGCTGAACCGGCTCGCGCTTGGCGCGCCGCGCCACCTGCAGGTGGAACTGGTCGACCCGACCCGCAACCGGCTCGACAGCTACGACCTGATCCACGTGTTCTCGGCCATCAACGGCAACTACCGTATCGTCGAACTGGCCAGCGAACTGGGCTTGCCGGTGGTGCTCTCGCCGCTGCTCTCGCCCGGCTGGAACCACGCCACCGGCGTGTTGGCGCGGCTGGCCGACCGCCTGGCCGGCAAGTTGACGGCCTGGAACGTGCAAACCAGCTACGCCCAGAGCAAGCGCGCGCTGCAACTGGCCGACCTGGTGATCGCGCTGGGCGAGGCCGAGCGCCAGGCCATCGTGACCGGCTTTCAGATCGAGCCGGAGAAAATCGAGGTCTACCCGAACGGCATCAACGCGCACTTCTTCAGCGCCGACGCGGCGCTGTTTCGCAGCGCCACCGGCATCGCCGGCCCCTTCGTGCTGATGGTGGGGGCGATCTCGCCGTACAAGAACCAGTTGGGTCTGGCGCGGGCGCTGGCCGAGGTCGACCTGCCGATCGTCCTGATTGGCGCGGCGCAGCGGCCCGAGCACGGCTACCTGCAACAACTGCTGCGGCTACCGCACGTGAGCTGGCTGGGCGCGTTGCCACACGCCGATCCGCTGCTGGCGAGCGCCTACCGCGCCGCCGCCGTGGTGGCGCTGCCCAGCCACGGCGAGGTGTTCCCGCTGGCGGTGCTGGAGGCGCTGGCGGCCGGCACGCCGGTGGTGATGACGGCGCAAAGCGCGTTGGAGCTGCCCGACGCCGGTTTCGCGATGAAAAAAGTGCGCTGGGACGACGCCGCCGGTCAGCGCCTGGCGATCTGCCAGCTGGTCGGCGCCGCGCCCGACCGCGCCGCCGTGCGCGCGCTGGTCAGCCAGTTCACCTGGGAGCGCGCGGCCGGCCAGATCGCCGAGAGTTACTTCCGCCTCGGCGCCCGCGGGGGGCTACGCCGTGCTGTTTAATTCCGACGCTTTCCTGTTCCGCTACCTGCCGGTGGTGCTGGCCGGCTATTTCGGGCTGGGCCGGCGCCGGGCCAGCTGGGCCGCGGCATGGCTGGCGCTGGCCTCGCTGTTCTTTTACGGTTACTGGGAGGCGCGCTACTGCCGTTGCTGCTGGCCTCGATCACGCTGAACTACGGTTGCGGCCGGGCGCTGGCGGCGGCCGCGGCGGCGCGGCGCAAGGCGTGTTTGTTGGGCGCGCTGGGCGCCAACCAGGCGCTGCTGGCCTACTATAAATACGCCAATTTCTTCGTCGACAGCCTGAACCGGGCCGGCGCTGGCGACTGGGTGGTGCCGGACATCGTGCTGCCGATCGGCACTTCCTTCTTCATTGTTTCTCAGCTACTTCCCGCACTTGATCGCCGGCCCGGTGCCGCACCACAAGGACATAATGGCGCAATTCGCCGAGCCGGCCAATTGCCGGCCGTTGGCATCGAATTTCACCATCGGCCTGTCGATTTTCGTCGTCGGCCAGGTGAAAAAGTGTTGATCGCAGACAACATCTCGCCGATGGTCGGGCCGGTCTACGGCGCCGGCGCCCAGCCGCAGCTGCTGGAGGCGTGGATCGGCACGCTGGCCTACACCTTGCAGCTGTATTTCGACTTCTCCGGCTACTCCGACATGGCGATTGGCCTGTCGCGCCTGTTCGGCGTGAGGCTGCCGCTAAACTTCAACTCGCCCTACAAGGCGCGCGGTGACTTCTGGCGGCGCTGGCACGCGCCGGCACGCGCCTGCGCCTGTATATCAACCCGACCCATGCGCTGACGCTCGACGCCCTGTACTAGTCCGGCAAATGGGCGCCGATGGAAGCCAGGCAGGGCGCCCTGGCGCGGCTGGCCGAGCGCCACCGCGGGGCCGGCTGCGACCTGCGCCTGTGCGACTTCTCCGGCTTCAACAGCATTACCACCGAGACTATCCCGCAGCTCAGCCGGCGCCGCGAGATGGCCCACTATTGGGAAGCGTCGCACTATCGCAGCCATGTCGGAAATGATCCTGGCGCGCATCTTCGGCGCCGCCGAGGCGTTGCCGGCGCCGGCCGACTTCGGCGTAGAACTCGACAGCGCGATGCTGCCGGCGCACTTGGCAAGCTGCCGGGCGCCAACGCCGGCTTCGGCGTCCACCATTCGCTGATCAACGCGGCATCGGCGCGGCCTAGCGGTGCATTGGCGCGTAGCCGAATGGCGCTTATAGTATGATTTATCTTCAGTAAATCAAAACAAGTGAAAAATGAATCATTCGCCACACCGCAGGATATTTTTGCTCGCCGCCGCATCGGTGCCGCTGATGGCCCCCAGCAGCGTCCGGGCCGTCGCGGGCAGCGGCGCGGCGGCCGCCAAAATGCACGTCGCCGTGGCCGTCGCGCAGCTGGCGGAATTGGAAAAAACGCTGGGCGGTCGCCTTGGCGTGTTCGCACTCGATACCGGCGACGGTTCGCAGCTGAGCCACCGAGCCGGCGAGCGCTTCGCGTTTTGCAGCACGGCCAAGGTCATGATCGCCTCCGCCATCCTGGCGCGCAGCGCCCAGGTTGCGGGGCGGCTGCGCCAGCGCGTCCGCTACGCCAAGGGCGAGCTGGTCAACTATTCGCCGATTACCGAACGCCACGTCGGCGACGGCATGACGGTCGCCGAACTGTGCGCCGCCGGCATCCAATACAGCGACAACACCTCGGCCAACTTGCTGATCAAGATCCTCGGCGGACCGGCCGCGGTGACCGCGTACGCGCGCTCGATCGGCGACACCACGTTCCGCCTCGACCGCCTGGAGACGGAACTCAATTCGGCGATACCGGGCGATCCGCGCGACACGACGACGCCGGAGGCGATGGGCCTCAGCCTGCGGCGTGTGGCGCTGGGCGACGCGCTGGCGCCGGCGTCGCGCGAGCTGCTGCAGGACTGGCTGCGCGGCAATACGACCGGCGCCAAGCGGATTCGCGCCGCCGTGCCGGCCGATTGGCAAGTCGGCGACAAGACCGGCACCGGCGACTACGGCACGGCGAACGATGTCGGCGTGGTGTGGCGGCCGAACCGCGCCCCCGTCGTCGTCTCGATCTACACCACGCATGCGGAGAAGGACGCGAAGGCGAGCGACGAGGTGATCGCGGCGGCGGCGCGCATCGTCGTGGCCTGGCTCGGCTAGGCCCGCCCCGGCGGCAAGCGCGTTGCGCCGTCAGCCGCCGCGCCGGGTCAGCACCGCGCAGCCCTTTTCGCAGTCGCGCGCGCTCTGCTCGAACATCGGAAATTCGCTGCGCCAGCGGCGCAGGATGGCCTGCTCGTCGGGCCGGCCGGCGTCGTCGAGGAAGACGCTGCCGCCGGCGCCGATGCGGTGGAACAACAGCGGTCCGGCCGGGTAGCGCGCCAGCACCCGCGTCGCCAGCGGCGGGCCGTCGATCACCAGCATGTCGATGGCCGGCTCGTCGGGCAGGAAGTCGGGCACGTACCACGGCCAGCTGTCGCTGCCGAGCGCGTGCTCGCGCAGCGGCGCCTCCAGTACCACGGCCCATTCGCTCAGGCCGTGGTGTTGCAGTTGCTGCCGGGTTTGTTCGGCGAAGTGCGGCTCGTGCTCCAGGCTGTAGACCTTGCCGCGCCCGTTCAGCTGCATGCAGCGCGCCAGCACCAGCGTCGAGGTGCCGCTGCTGCATTCGACCACCAGGCGCGGTTTGGCGGCGAAGGCGTGGCGCGCCAGTTCCAGCAGGAAGTCGGGCGAGGCGGCCCAGCCGCGCGTGTCCGGCAGGCTGCGTTCGAGGCGCAGGTCGATGTACAGGCTGTGCAGCGCCTCGAGCTGGCGGAACAGGTTCGCCGGCGTCTGTTTTCCCTGGTCGCGCAGTTCGTGCGCCAGCAGGTGGATCAGGCGCACCTTGTGCAGCGTGTACAGGCACAGCAGCGCGAGCGAGAATATCAGCAGGATGGCGGTGATGGGGAACATGGGCGTGGCTCTCTTCAGGTTAGGACTACTTTACTGACGACGTAGCGGAATTTTCCCGAGGCCTCGGGCGGGATTTCGCCGACCTCCTCGATGACGACCAGCACGGCCGCGCCCAGCCTGGCCTTGAAGCCGTGCTCGATCGCCCGCCGCGCCGGCGCGCCGAGCGCCGGCAGCGCCACCAGCAGCACGCGGGTCAGTTCCAGGCTTTCCTGGACGATCTTGAAGGCGCGCACCTGCGGCAGCTCGCGCAGGATGTACACCAGCGCCAGGCCGTGCATGACGGTGCCGTCGTGCGCCACCACGAAGTCGGTGCTGCGGCCCTCGATGCGCTTGAGCAGCGGCAGGCCGCGCCCGCACGGGCAGGGTTGCGGGTCGAGCGCGCCGATGTCGCCGGTGCGGTAGCGGATAAAGGGGAACTCGCGGGTGGCCAGGTGGGTGACGACGATTTCGCCGCTTTCGCCCGGCGCCACCGGCGCGCCGTCGGCGCCGACGATTTCGACGATGATGTCCTCGGCCGTGATGTGCATGCCGCCCTCCGGGCAGGCGTGGGCGATGAAGCCGGCGTCGCGCCCGCCGTAGCCGTTGGCCACCGGGCAACCGAAGGTGGCGCTGATCAGTTCGCGCTGCTCGTCGTACAGGCGCTCGGAGGTGACGAAGGCGACGCGGATGCCCAGGCCGTGCAGCGGCACGCCGCGGCTGCGCGCGTGGCTGGCGATGCGGCTGAGCGCCGACGGGTAGCCGAACAGCATTTTCGGGCGGATCCGGCGGATCTGGCCGACGAATTCGTCGAGCCGGGCCGGCGACATGTCGAAGGCCGGCAGCAGGGTGCTGCGCATGAGCCGGTCGCGCAGCGCGCGCAGGCGGTCCTGCGCCTTCAGTTCGATCGGCGAACCCCACACCACCACCTCCGGGTCGCCGATGTCGACGCCCCACCAGCGCGTGGCGCGCCATTTCGCCGCGACGTCGTGGCTGACGCGCTCGCGGCCGAGGTAGAACACCAGCGGCTCGCCGCTGGAGCCGCCGGTGTTGCAGCGGCTCAGGGGGCCGGCGCGTTCGGACTTGAAGCCGTCGCGCGCGGCGCTGATGGCCGCCTTGTCGAGCAGCGGCAGGCGCCGCAGGTCGTCGAGCCGGTACAGGTCGGCGGCGTCGAAGCCGAGCGCGGCGAATTGCGCGCGGTAGTGCGGCACGTGCGCCTGGGCGTGCGCCAGCAGCGCGCGCAGGCGCGCCAGCTGGCATTGCCGCAGCCGCGCCGGGCTCCACCACTGCGACTGTTCCAGCTGGCGCCGCAGCGCCACGCTGGCGTGCCGTTTGGCGCGTTCGTGCAGCGGAAACAGCAGCGCCGCCCGCAGCGCGGTGCGCCAGCCGGGCCGGCGCGCCGCGCGCAGGCGCCGGTAGTGCGCCAGCAGCAGCGGCGCCACCTGCTGCCAGTCGAACTGGCGCACGTGCGCCTGCCCGGCGGCGGCCAGGCGGCGCGCGCTGGACGGGTTGCGGATCAGCGTCAGCAGCGCCTGCGCCATCGCCTCGGCGTCGCCCGGGCGCACCAGCAGCGCGGTGACGTCGTGTTGCAGCAGCGCCGGGATGCCGCCGACGTCGGTGCTCACCAGCGGCACGCCGCAGGCCAGCGCCTCCAGCACCGAGATGGGCATATTGTCGGCCAGGCTGGGGTTGAGCACCAGGTCGGCCTGGTGGTACAGCAGCGGCATGTCGGCGTTGTCGACGCGCCCGGCGAAGCGCAGCGCCGCCGCCACGCCGAGCTGCTGCGCCAGTTGTTCCAGCGCGCCCCGTTCGGGGCCGCTGCCGGCCAGCAGCAGTTGCGCGTCCGGACAGGCGCGCAGCACGATGGCGAAGGCGCGCAGCGCGCTGGCGTTGTCGTAGACCGCCTCGAGGTTGCGCGCCACCAGCACCACCGGACCGGCGTGCGCCACGCGCCCCGGCGCGAAGCGGCCCAGGTCGACGATGTTGGGAACGATCTGGGTGGCGTAGCCGTGGCGCTCGAAGACGCCGGCCAGGAACGCCGACGGCACCACGACGGCGTCGGCCAGGCGCAGGCTCAGGCCGACCAGCCAGCCGCGCCGCGCCAGGAAGGTCTCGGCCTCGCCGCCGCGGTAATTCACCAGCACCGGCTTGCCCTTCAGGCGCGCCAACCAGATCGCCGGGGCCGCGTACAGGTGCCAGGACCAGCCGGAATTGGCCATCACGTGGAACAGGTCGACGGTGTCGACCACGCGCCACAGGCGCCACAGGTAGCCGGCCAGCCGCGCCGCCGCGCGCAGGCCCTTGACGCGCGCCAGCCAGGCCGGCCGCTGCGGCGCGTTGAGCTGGATCAGTTGCACCGAGGCGCCCTCGGCGCGCAGCAGCGCGGCCAGTTGGCGGGTCTGGTTGGCCATGCCGCCGGACGGCGGCGGCAACGGCCCCAGCAGGGCGAGGCGCAGGCCGGCCAGTCTCATGGCTTGCGCCCGGCCAGCAGGCGCGCGTAGACGGCGCCGTAGCGCGCCACGCTGGCGCCCCAGTTGCGTTCGTTTTCGACGTAGTCGCGGGCCGCTTGGCGCAGCGCCGGCCAGCTGTCGGCGCGGCGCAGCAGGCCGGTGACGGCGTCGGCCAGCGCGTCGGCGTCGCCTGCGGCGAACAGGATGCCGGTCTTGCCGTCGGCGATCAGTTCGCGGTGGCCGCCGACGTCGGAGGCCACCACCAGGCGGCCCTGGGCCATCGCCTCCAGCGGTTTCAACGGCGTGACCAGGTCGGTCAGGCGCATCGCCAGGCGCGGGTAGACCAGCACGTCGAGCAGGCGGTAGTAGTCGGCGGTGTGGCGCTGCGCCACGCGGCCGGCGAAGATCACTTGGCCGGCCACGCCCAGGCGCGCGGCCAGCGCCTTCAGTTCGGCCTCCTGCGGGCCGCCGCCGACCAGCAGCAGGCGCATGCGCGGGAAGGCCGCCAGCATGCGCGGCAGCGCCCGCAGCAGCAGCGCCAGGCCCTCGTAGGCGTAGAACGAGCCGATGAAGCCGACCACCGGCGCGCCGTGCGGGTCCGGCGCCAGGCCCAGCGCGCCGGCCAGCGGCGAGGCCGCGGCGCCCTGGCCGGCCGCGGCCGTGGCGCCCAGTTCGGCCGCCTCGACCGCGTTGGGGATCACGGTGATGTTGGCGGCGGCGATGCCGCGTTGGCGCATGTCGCCGCGCAGGCCCTCGCAGATGGTGGTGACGGCGTCGACGCGGCGCAGCGCGTAGCTTTCCAACGCCCGCGTCAGGCGGTAGCGCAGGCCGCCGGCGCGGCTGGTGCCGTGGTCGACGGCGGCGTCCTCCCAGAAGGCGCGCACTTCATAGACCACCGGGATGCCCAGCGCGCGCCCGACGCTGAGCGCGGCCAGCGCGTTCAGCGCCGGCGAGTGGGCGTGCAGGATGTCGGGCGCGGTCAGCGTGGCGACCTGGTGCAGGCGCCGGGCCAGGCCGAGCACCACGCCGACCTGGCCCAGCAGCGGCAGGCTGGCCCACCAGGCGGTGGCGGGCGCGGTGCGGTAGAACAGCCAGCCGTCGACCTGCTGCTCGGCGGCGTCGGTGGCGCCCTGTTTGGCGCTGGTCAGATGGGCCGTGCTCCAGCCGAGCGCGCGCTGCTGGCGCAGGATGGACAGGGTGCGGAAGGCGTAGCCGCTGTGCAGCGGCGCCGAGTGGTCCAATATGTGCAGGATGCGCATGCAATTCCCGTGTCTCTGTCGATAGTTAGGTGGGCGGGCCGGCGGCGTTGAAAATCAAGCCGGGGCAAAGCGCCGGGCTCGGAGCTTCAGCTCCGGCCGCGGGGTTGCGCCGCCGGTTTGAAGGATGTCAACGCCGTAGCCGCCGAACCCAGAGCCCGTTAGCCTATGATTGATAGGTTTGCGGCCGGGCCTGTTGATGCCGGTCAATGGTCGGGGAAGTAGCGCCGGCAAGCGTACGCGGCAGCACTTGGCGCAGGAAGGATTCGAACATCAGCAGCGACCACAGGGCCGCGCTGTGATCGCGCCGGCCGCTGTCGTGCTGCGCCAGCAGCGTGCGCACGCAGTCCATATTGAACATGCCGGTGCCTGCCAGGGTCGGCGCCAACAGGCGCGCGCGCAGCCGCTCGCGCAGCGGGCCGCGCAACCAGGCCGCCAGCGGCACCGAAAAGCCCATCTTCTTGCGGTACAGGATCTGCTCGCTCAGATAGGGCCGCAGCGCCTTCTTGAGCAGGTATTTGCCTTCGCCGCCGCGCAGTTTCAGCCGCGGCGGCAGGCCGGAGATCCATTCGACCAGTTCGTGGTCGAGCAGCGGCGAGCGCACCTCCAGCGCGTGGGCCATGCTGGCGCGGTCGACCTTGGTGAGGATGTCGCCGGGCAGGTAGGTTTTCAGGTCGAGGTACTGGACCTGCGACAGCGGGTCGCGCGCCGGACTGGCCTTGGCGTGGCGGCGCAGCACCTCGACGGCGCGGTAGCCGTCCAACTGGCGCAGCAGGTCGGCGCTGAACAGCTGCGCGCGCAGCGCGTCGGGCATCAGCGACACGCTGTGGAAGTAGGCGTCGACGCTGTCGCGCGCCAGCGCCTCGAAGGTGGTCTTGGCGCGCAGCGCGCGCGGCGCCCAGTCGGCCTTCGGGTAGAGCCGCCCGAGCAGGCCGAAGGCCGGCCGGCGCAGGCCCAGCGGCAGCAGCGCGCGCAGGCGCTCCTCGTGCAGGTGGTAGCGGTAGCGCCGGTAGCCGGCCAGGTTCTCGTCGCCGCCGTCGCCCGACAGCGCCACCGTCACGCGCTGGCGCGCCAGCTGGCAGACGCGGTAAGTCGGCAGCGCCGAGCTGTCGGCGAACGGTTCGTCGTACAGCGTGGCCAGCTGGTCGATCAGGGCGAAGTCGTCCTGTTCGACCTGCAGCGCGTGGTGGCGGGTGGCGTAGCGCTGCGCCACCATGTCGGCGTAGGCCGATTCGTTGAAGGCCGGGTCGCCGAACGAGATCGAGCAGGTGTTGACCGGTTCGCCCATGGCGCCGGCCATCAGCGCCACCACGGCGCTGGAATCGACGCCGCCGGACAGGAAGGCGCCCAGCGGCACGTCGGCCACCAGGCGGATGCTGACGGCCTCGCGCAGGCGCGCCAGCAGCTCGTCGCAGGCGGCGGCCTCGCTGGCGGGGTGGTGCGGGGCGAACGGCACGTCCCAGTATTGGCTGGGCGCCGGCAGCGCCGGCGCGCCGGCGTGCAGCGTCAGCGTGTGGCCGGGCGGCAGTTTCAGCGCGGCGCGGAAGATCGTGCGCGGCTCCGGCACGTAGCCGTAGGCGAAGTAGTCCTCGACCGCCGCCGGGTCGAGTTCGCGCGCCAGTTCGGCGTCGCCCAGCAGCGCCTTCAGCTCGGAGCCGAACAGCAGCCTGCCGTCGGCGGTGCGGCCGTAGTACAGCGGCTTGACGCCGAGCCGGTCGCGCGCCAGGAACAGCGTCTGGCGCTTGCGGTCCCACAGGCCGAAGGCGAACATGCCGCGGAAGCGCTCGACGCAGCGCTCGCCCCATTGTTCCCAGGCGTGGACGATGACCTCGGTGTCGCATTGGCTGCGGAAGCGGTGGCCGAGGCCGGCCAGCTCGCGCGCTAGTTCCTTGAAGTTGTAGATCTCGCCGTTGTAGACCACCACCACGTCGCCGTCCTCGTTGAACAGCGGCTGCTGGCCGCCGTTCAGGTCGATGATCGCCAGGCGCCGGTGGCCCAGCCCCAGCCCCGGTTCCAAATACACGCCGCCCTGGTCGGGGCCGCGGTGGTACTGGCTCTGGTTCATCCGCACCAGCGCGTCGCGGGCGATGGCGCGTTTGCCGAGGAGGTCGAAAATGCCGACGATGCCGCACATGGAATGTCCTTTCGGGTTAGCGCCGCGCGCCGCCGAGGGCGTCGTAGACGGCGAGGTAGGCGTCCGCCATGGCCGCCAGGCTGTGCTCGGCGAGGACGCGGCGGCGCCCGCGCAGGCCGTGGCGCTGGGCCAGGTCGGGCGCGTGGTAATACTGGCCGAGCGCCTCGGCCAGCAGTTGCGGCGCGCGCGGCGGCACCAGCGCGCCGGTCCAGCCGGCCTGTACCAGGTCGACGTTGCCGCCGACGGCCGTGGCCACCACCGGCAGCCCGCTGGCCATCGCCTCGAGGATGGTGTTGGAACTGCCCTCGGCCAGCGACGGCAGCACGAACAGGTCCATCGCCCGCATCAGCTGGGCGATGTCGTCGCGCGCGCCGGGCAGCCAGGCGAGTTGGCCGGCGCCGCCCAGCTGCAGCGCGGCCAGGCATTCGGCGCGGCACGGCCCGGCGCCGACGATGACCAGGCGCAGCCGCGTGCCCGGGCCCGGCTCGGCCGCCAGCAGGCGCAGGAAGGCTTGCACCAGCGTGGCGTGGTCCTTGATGTCGACCATGCGGCCGACGCTGCCGACGACAAAGGCGTTGTCGCACAGGAAGCCGGGCGGCCCGACCGCCGCCGCCGGACCCAGCCGCGGATGGAATTGCAGGCTGTCGACGCCGTTGCCGATGTGCGTGACGCGCGCCGGCGCGGCGCCGATGCGTTCGACCAGCCAGCGTTCGAGGTCGCCGCTGACGGCGATGAAGTGGCCGACCAGCGGGCGCAGCAGCTGGCGCAGCAGATTGTATTTGCGGCTCTTGCCGTGCAGGTCGGCCATGTCGCGGCCGTGCTCGCCATGAACGCGCAACTTGACGCCGGCCGCCGCCGCCATCAACTGGCCCTCGATGCTGGCCAGGTTGCGGGTGTGCACCAGTTGCGGGCGCAGCCGGCGCAGCGTGCGGTACAGGCGCAGGTAATGGGCCCAGTCCTTGCCCTCGCGCTTGTTCAAGCTGATGATTTCGACGCCGGGCCGGGTGATGCGCTGTTGGAAGTCGGTCGCGCTTTTGAGGCAGACGATGGCGTGCCGGTAGCGCGCCGGCGGCATGTGGTTGATCAGGTTGACCAGGCCGTTCTCCAGCCCGCCCACGCCGAGCTGGTGGATCAGGTGGACCACCAGCGGCGCCGGCGCGGCGTCGTCGATGGCGGCCGAAAAGACCGCGTCAGCGTCGTCCAGCATCGCTCACCGCCTTGTCGATGGCCGGCAGCGACGCCGCCAGGAAAGCGCGCAGCGCCGGCTCCGGCGCCGCCTGCTGCTCGGCGTAGGGCGCGGCGACGATGATGTCGGCGCCGTCTTGCGCCGTGCGCGTCAGTTTGGCCTTGGCCAGCAGCAGCTTGACCAGCAAGGCGCTGCCGGTGTCGACGCCGCTCTGGCGGTACCAACGCCACACCAGCAGGCGGCCGGCGCCGCGTTGCCAGACGCTTTGGCGCAACGCCAGCGCGCGCGCGCCGACGCGCACCTCGCGCGCTTGCTCCGACAGCAGCGTCCAGTCGCCGTTGCGGGCCGCCGGCAGGTGGCTCAGCAGCTCGGCGTCCTTGCTTTGGCTGGCGTACCAGGCCAGTTGCAGTTCGACCGCGCCGGCCGCGCCGCGGTAGTGTTGGGCGAACAGCAGCGGCGCGCCGGCGTGCGGCGCGCGCCAGGCGTTGGCGGCGGCGCTGGCGCGCCAGCCCGGCGGCGCCGCCAACGCCAGCGCCGCCGGCGCCGCCACCCGGGCCGGCGGCTGGCGCAGCGACGCCGCCAGCCACGGCCAGCAGGCCGCCAGGGCGACGCAGGCCGCCGCCGCGGCGGCGCTGGCGCGGCGCCGCCGCGGGCGCACCGGCGCCGCGACGGCGGGCGCCGCCGCGGCGCCGGGCGCCGGTTGGTCGCGCCACAGCGCGGCGACCCAGTACAGCAGCAGCGAGACGACGCCGAAGAAAATCCAGCCGTAGACCAGGTGGTCGACCCCGGCCGCCAGGCGCATGTCGCTCCAGTGGCCGAGCATCACGATCAGGTAGGCGCGCACGCCGTTGGCCAGGATCGGCAGCAGCAGCGCGACGGCGATGAAGGCCAGGCGCCGGCCCGCGCCGCGGTAGTTCAGGTGGGCGTACAGCGTGCCCAGCACAACCGAGGCGATCACGTAGCGCAGCCCGCTGCACGCCTCGACCACCGACCAGTTGCCGCTGGGGATGCTGAAATTGTTGTTTTCGCGAAACACCGGCACGCCCGTCAGTTGCAGCGCGCCGACGGTGAAGCGGGCCGTGAAGTCGATCAGCGGCGGAATGAAGACTTCGCCGAACGGTACCGCCAGCAGCAGGTAGGCCAGCGGGAAGGCGATGCAGCCGCTGGCGCGGCGTCCGAGCACGGCCAGCACGGTGGCCGGCAGCATCGCCGTGGCGGCGTACTGGCAGACGACGCTGACGTTGGCGAGGTCGGCCAGCAGCCAGGCCGCGCCCAGCAGCGGCAGCAGGGCCAGGCCGGCGGCGCTGGGGCGCTGCGGCGTGGCGGCCAGCGCGCCGCGTTGGCGCCAGACCAGCCAGGCGCTGATGGGCAGCACCGCGAAGCCGTGCGCGAAGGTTTGCGAGCGCGACCACAGCAGCAGCATCGACCAGAAGCTGTCGTGGTAGAGCGCGACGATGGCCGGCAGCGCCAGCGCCAGCGTCAACGCGGCCGGGGGCGCCGGCCGGGCCTGGCGGATCGGCGTGACGACGCCGGCCGGCGCGGCGCGCAAGGCGGCCGGCCCGGCGCTCATGGCAGCGCCCCGGCCGGCGCGCGCGCCGCGGGTTCCAGGCCGAGCAGGGCGCCCAGCCGGTCCAGGCTGGCGTCCCAGTCGTAGTCGCGCAGGATGCGCCGGCGCGCCGCCATGCCGACCGGGTCGGGCGCCTGCGGCGGGCCGGCGCCGGGACGGCCCAGCAGGCGCGCCGCCTGGCTGATGAATTCGGCCTCGTCGCGCGCCAGCTCCAGTTCCTGGCCGGGGACGGCGTCGATGCCCTCCAGCGCCTGCGGCGAGGCCAGCACGGTTTTTTCCATGGCCATCGCCTCGAGCACCTTGTTTTGCACGCCGCGGGCGATGCGCAGCGGCGCCACCGCCAGGCGCGCGTGCGCCAGGTAGGGGCGGATATCGGGCACCGCGCCGGTGACGCTGACGCCGGGCGCGCGCGCCAGCGCCCGCACGGCGGCGCCGGGGCGGGCGCCGACGATGTAGAAGCGCAGGTCGGGAAATTGCAGGCGCAGCGAGGGCCAGACCCGCCAGACGAACCATTGCACCGCCTCGGCGTTGGGCCAGTAGTCCATCGCGCCGGTAAACACCAGCGCGGCGGCGCCGGCGGGGTAGGGGTTGGGGTAGGCCCGCAGCGGCGAGAAGTAGCCGGCGTCGACGCCGTTGCGGACCGCGCTGACGCGTCCGGCCGCCTGCGGCGCGCGGCGCCGGAACAGCGCCGCCTCGGCCTCGGAGACGAAGGTGGCGGCGTCGAAGCGCGCGGCGACGTCGCCCTCGTAGTCGAGCAGGCAGCGCGCCTCGCGCCGGTACAACTGCGACAGCGGCCAGTCCTTGGCGTCGGCGTACTGGCGCCATTTTTCCGAGTCGACGTCGACGAAATCGATCAGGCGCAGCAGCGCCGGCGCCGCCGCGTGCGGCGCCAGGTACTGCGCCATCGGCCCGGAGAAGGCCAGCGCGCGTCCGACCGCGCCGCCGCCGAGCAGGCGGTCGACCCAGTGCTGCAGGCGGGCGTTGCGGTAGTAGTGCAGGCTCATGGCCTGGCCGTACAGCAGGCCCTTGAGGCCGCGCAGGCGCGCCGCCAAAGGATGGTGTTCGATGAAGCAGGTGCTGGCGCACAGCTCCCCGAGCGCGCCGGCGTGTTCGAGGTCGGCCGGGTCGTCGACGAAGCAGCCGAGGTGGACGCGGCAATGGCGCGCCAGGTATTCCAGCATGTGGAAGGAGCGGATCTTGTCGCCCTTGTTGGGCGGATACGGGATGCGGTGGGCCAGGAACAGCAGCTCGTCCATGGCCTAGCCCAGGTAGCGCACGATGTGCGGACCGATGCCGTTGGCCAGCGCCAGCGGCAGGCGGCGCCAGGCGCGGATGAAGCGCTGGTACTTGGGGTTCAGCGGATTGTTCTGCGGCAGCGCGCTGGCGCGCACCAGCTGGTATTCGTAGTGCAGCGGCTGGGCCGCGAAGCCCCAGTTCCGCTTGAAGTCGTAGGCGCCGGTGCCGACCTTGCTGCGGCCGAAGTCGAACAGCGTGTAGCCGCGCAGGCAGGCGCGGCGCATCACCTCCCAGTACATGAAGTCGTTGCCGGCGACGCTGCGGGCGGTTGCGGTGCCGCCGCCGTAGTAGGGCAGCACCTCGTCGCGGAAGTAGAACACCAGCACGCTGCTGATGGTTTCGGCGCGCCGGTAGACGCTGATGATCTCGCAGTCGCGTCCGAAGACCTGGCGCAGCAGCGCGAAGTAGCGTTTGGCGAACACCGGCGTGCCGAGCCGGTGCACGCTGCCCGCGTAGACGTCGAAGAAGTGGTGGACGTCGTAGTCGACGGCGCTGTGCAGGCCGGCGGCGATGCCTTTGCGCACCATCGCGCGCTGCTTGCGCGGGATGTCGAGCATGTTGTGCTCGGGCTGGGCGTGCAGGCGTTTGCGAAACGTCACGTACAGGTCCGACTGCAGCCAGTCGGGGTGGCGCGCCGGCCCCAGGTGGCGGTATTCGAGGTAGTCGACGCGCAGGCTGGCGGCCAGCGCGCGCGCGGCCTGGTCGAGCGCGGCGGCGGCGGCCTCGTCTTGCGCGGCGACGCCGCCGTAGACGCAAAACGGCAGCGCGCACAGCGAATTGCCGAACAGCATGCTGTTGATCTGCGCCAGCGGCAGCACGGCGCGGATTTCCCCGTCCGCTTCGGCGTAGAGGAACCAGGTGCGGTGGCCGAAGGCGCGTTCGATCACGGTTTGCCAGCCGGCGCGGTGGAAAAAGGTGGCGTCCGGGCAGCGCTGCACGAAGGCGTCCCAGCGCGCCGCGCCGGCCGGTTCGAGGGTGGCGACGGTGATGGCCGACGGCGCCGCCAGGTGGCACTCGAAGATCATGGCGTCCCCAGGAAAATGCGGTCGATGCGGTCCCAGCGGAAGTCGCGCGTCAGCGCGCCCACGCGCTGTTCCATGCGCCGCAGGTTGAGGTAGTGGCGAAAGCGCGTTTTGACGCCGAGTCCCGGCGGGCGCGGCTGGTCCGGGTCGAGCTCCCAGGGGTGGAAATAAAAGATGCCGGCCTGGCCGTCGCGGCCGTTGATGCGCCGCAGGCACCAGCGCGACAGCGCGTAGGGCAGCAGGCGGAAGTAGCCGCCGCCGCCGGCCGGCAGGTTGCGCCGCCACAGCCGCACGGTGCTGATGGGCAGCTCGAGCAGGCCGCCGGCGCCGTTCGGATAGCAGGCGAAGCGCGGCGCGTCCGGCATGCCGTAGTGGTCGTGGCGGATCGGGTAGATGCTCGAACTGTAGCGGTAGCCGGCGCGCTGCAGCGTGTCGAGCGCCCACAGGTTGGCGGCGCCGATTGAAAAACTGGGCGCGCGGTAGCCCAGCACGGCTTGCCCGCCGATTTGTTCCAGGATGCCCTTGCTGGCGCCGACGTCGGCGGCGAATTCGGCGCGGCTCTGGGCGCTGGCGCGCTGGTGCGCATAGCCGTGGCTGGCCAGTTCGTGGCCGTGCGCCAGGATGCGCCGCACCATTGCCGGGTAGCGCTCGGCGATCCAGCCCAGCGTGAAGAAGGTGGCGTGCACGCCGGCCGGTTCGAGCAGCGCCAGGATGCGCTCGACGTTGCCCTCGACCCGGCCGGGGATGCCGGGCCAGTCCTGCGGCCGGATGTGGGCGGCGAAGGCCGACACCTGGAAGTAGTCTTCGACGTCGATGGTCATGGCGTTGCGCAGCGCGGGGGTCGGCATCGCTCACTCCTGCTCGGCCAGGACCGGCTCGGCGCGCGGCGCCGGCGCCGCCAGCCACTGGCCGACGGTGGCGGCGATGCGTTCGGCGGCGTGCCCGTCCCAATAACGCGGCACGCGCCCGCGCTTGCCGCCGCCGGCCAGGATGGCCTCGCACAGCGCCAGGATCACCGCCGGCTCGTGGCCGGCGATGGTGTTGCTGCCTTCGCTGACGGTGATCGGGCGCTCGGTGTTGGCGCGCAGCGTCAGGCAGGGCACGCCCAGCGCCGTGGTCTCCTCCTGGATGCCGCCGGAGTCGGTCAGCACCAGGCGGGCGTCGCGCATCAGGCCGAGCATTTCCAGGTAGCCCAGCGGCGGCAGCAGCACCACGCGGGCCGGGTCGAGCATGTCTTTCAGACCGAACTGGTCGAGCCGGGCGCGGGTGCGCGGGTGCAGCGGGAACAGCACCGGGACGCGGGCGCCGAGCGTCGAGGCGGTGTGCAGCAGGCCGCCCAGGCGGCTGCGCTGGTCGACGTTGGCGGGCCGGTGCAGCGTCAGCACCGCGTGGGCGCCGGCGTTGGGCTGGCAGCGGTAGCGCCGCAGCGTCTCCGCCAGCGGCACCGCGTGCGGCAACTGGCGCTGCAGCGTGTCGATCATGACGTTGCCGGCGAAGTGGATGCGCTCGGCGGCGATGCCTTCGCGCAGCAGGTTGTCGCGCGCCCCGGCCTCGCTGGTAAACAGCAGCTCGGAGAGTTGGTCGGTCAGCAGCCGGTTGATTTCCTCCGGCATGCTGCGGTCGAAACTGCGCAGCCCGGCCTCGACGTGCAGCACCGGCACGCCCCTTTTCGCCGCCACCAGCGCGCACGCCAGCGTCGAGTTGACGTCGCCGACCACCAGTACGGCGCTGGGACGGTCGCGCTCGAGCACCGGCTCGAAACGGCGCATCACCTCGGCGGTCTGGGCCGCGTGGCTGCCCGAGCCGACGTCCAGGTTCAGGTCCGGCGCGGCCATGCCGAGCGCGGCGAAGTGCTGTTCGTTGAGGGCGTTGTCGTAGTGCTGGCCGGTGTGCACCAGCGTCAGCCGCGGCGCCGGCTGCAACTGGCGCAGCGCGGCCAGGATGGGCGCCATCTTCATCAAGTTGGGGCGGGCGGCGATGACGCAGACGATGTGCGGCGGGATCGGGGTACGGTGGCTCATGGCGGTTTCCTACAGCAAGAAGTTGAGGCTGGCGTTGATGGCGTTTTCACGGTAGTCGCCGCCGCGGTTGCTGGCGTGGCGCACCCGGCGCAGGTCGAGCGTGCCGCTGACCTTGCGCTGCAGCTGGCGGCTCAGGCCGACGCTCAGGGCCGCGTTGCTGTCCTTGCGCCCGACGTTGAGCGAGGTGACGGTGGCGTAGGCGGCGCTGACGTTGACGTTGGTGCGCGCCGACAGGCGCCAGTTCCAGCCGGCGTTGGCGGCGACCTGGCGGGTGCGCTCCTCGAGCGCGAAGTCGATCGCCGGCAGCAGCGCGCTGTCGATGCCGCCGCTGCTCTGGGCGCTGCGGCGGGTCGCCGTCAGGCCCAGCACCAGCGTGCTTTTCGCCGTCGCCGAGGCCATCGCCAGCGCGGCCCGGCGCTGTAGGAAGTAGCGCTGGCTAAAGTAGTTGACGGCGCCCGCGTCCGGGCCGAGCAGTTGCGAGAAGCGCACGAAACTGTCGACGCGCTGCTGGCGCAGCTGCGGGTCGGGGATGGCGCCGCGCCACAACTGGTTGAGCATGCTCGCGGTGGCGCTGTCGGACAGGCGCAGCCATTCGCTCGGCGTGCTGCTGATGTCCTCGTGGTAGCCGAGCGACCAGCTGGTGTGCCGGCTGCGGTGGTTCAGGTCGAGCGCGTAGGTGTTGCCGAAAAAACGCTTGCCACCGCTGAGCGCGACGCTGCTGCGCGCCGACGGATACCAGCTGGCGCCGAGCAGCCAGAAGCCGCCGCTGGGCGCGGCGCCGCCGGCCGGGCGGTAGCCGGCGTCCTCGTGGCCGGCGCTGGCGAACAGGCCGACGCGGCTGCTCAGATGGTAGCGCAGCGACAGCGTCGCCTTGTCCATGCGCACCGTCTCGCGCTGGCGCGCGCTCGTTTCGCGGCGGTCGAGGTGGGCTTCCCAGCCCAGGCCGCCGGCGCCGGTGTCGCCGACCAGGTCGAGCAGCAGTTCGTCGGTCGCGACGGTGAGCAGCTCGCTGCCGTTGCCGACCCGTTCGTGGGCGTAACGCAGCTCGGCGCTGCCGACGCCGCGCACCTGGTGGCGCAGATAGGGGCTGACGCGGCCGGCCCGCACCGTGCTCTGGTTGGTGTCGGCGGCGACGTTGTTGAGCGGCTGCGGGCCGAAGGCCGACAGCCTGTTTTGGCCGACGCTGGCGCGCAGGTCGAGAAATAGCCAGTCCTCCAGCAGCTCGGCGTTGGCGTCGCCCTGCAACTGGTGCTCGGTGCGGTCGCCGCGGCGCGTGTAGAACAATTGTTGCAGGCGGTAGGCCAGGTCCACGCGCAGGCGCTGGCTGCGGCCGCGCACCACCACGGACGGCGAAATTTCGGTGATGAAGTCGTCCTTGGCCTGGGGCGCCGGCGCCAGCAGGACGTTGTCGGTGTAGCCCTCGCTCAGGCGCAGCGCCGGCACCACGCTCCAGTCGGCGGCGCCGGCGCGCGGCGGCGCCGCCAGCGCGACGGCCAGCGCGACGGCCAGCGCGGTCGGGGCGGCGGCGCTCGGGCGCCGCGGTGGCGGCCGCCGCTGGTTAGTCGTAATAGCCATAGTAGTCGCCGCCGGGAAAGGCGCGGGTTTTGTTGTAGATCAGGTTGACGTGGGCGCAGCCCTCGATTTGCCGCAGCGCCTCCTTGACCGCGTGCTGGGTGGTGGTTTCGGCCTCGACCACCAGCACCACCTGGCCCATCTGCGCCGCCAGCACGTTGGCCTCGCTGGTGATGAGCAGCGGCGGCGAGTCGAAGATGACGATGCGGTCGGCGTAGCGGCTGGCGATGTCGGCCAGCAGCGCGCTCATGGTGCGGCTGGCCAGCAATTCGGTGGCGTGCTTGTTGCTGCGCCCGGCCGGCAGGATGCTCAGCGTGGCGACGTTGGTTTTCATGATGACGTCGGACAGTTCCAGCTTGTCGCTCAGCAGGAGGTCCATCAGGCCGGGCTGCGCGCCCAGGCCCAGTACCTTGAGCACCGACGGGCGCGCCACGTCGGCGTCGACCAGCAGCACCGTGATGTCCATCTCCATGGCGATGCTCATGGCCAGGTTGACGGCGCAGTAGGTCTTGCCCTCGCCTGGCAGGGCGCTGGTGACGACGATCAGGTTGCCGTGCTTGATCGGGCCGACGCTGCCGCCGCCGCGCACGTTGCGCAGCAGCGGCCGCTTGATGATGCGGAAATCCTCGGCCACCGAGGTGCGCCCGCCATCGTGGGTGACCATGCCGAGTTGTTGCAGCCGCGCCAGGTTGATCTCGCAGTACTTGGCCGGCGCCGCCGCACCCGGCTCGGCGGCGCCGCGCAGGGCGGACTCCAGCGCCGGGTCCAAGGCCGCGCCAGAGGCCGGCCCGGCCATGGCGGCGGGCGCGCCCTGGCCGTACGCCGCGCGCGCCTCGGCCACCTGGGGCGCGGCGCCGGCCGCGTCGGCGACCGGGACACAGGTCGCCGGGACCGGCCCGGCGGCGGCGTCGAGCGTGTCGGCCGGCGCGTGCTCGGGGCGGGCGCCGGGGGCGGACTGTTCGTATTTGCTCACCATGTCACCTCATGCGATGGTTGCGCGCGCCGGCGGCGCCGCGGTGCTGCCAACGACGCCGCCGCGGCGGCCGACGCCTAAAATTTGAGCAGCAGCGTCGACATGACCCCGCCGTACAGCACGAACAGCACGGCCACGCAGGCGCCGAAGCCGTATTTGTCGCGCGTGCGCTTGACCTTTTCGGCATCGGTCCAGTTCATCGACACCGTGCCCAGCACCGGCAAGCCGGTGGCCTCGCGCAACTGGCCCGGGCTCAGGAAGGTCGGACGGATCTGGCTGACCAGCAGGGCGGCGGCGCCGCCGGCCACCAGCGCGCCGGCCAGCACCACGCTCAACAGCAAGGGCCGGTTCGGGCCGATCGGCCGGAACGGCACCGTCGGCGGGTCGATGATTTTGAAGGTCATCATCTCGGTCGTCGAGCTGAGATCGCCCGACAGCTTGGCGACCTCGCGCCGGCCCAGCAGCTTGTCGTAGTTGTCCTTGTTGATCAGATAGTCGCGGTTCAACTGGGCCAGTTGCGATTCGACCTCCGGCACGGCGGTGCTTTGCGCCAACAGGCGCTCGTAGCGCGTCGTGTACTCGTGCACCCGCGCCTTGTAGGACGCGACGCGGGCGTCGGCCTCGGTCAGCGCCACCTTTAACTGTTGCAGCATCGGGCTGTAATTCTTGCCGGGATCGGCGCCGGCCGAGCGCGTCTTGGCCTCGTCGAACTTGCGCGCCTGCAATTGGGCGATCAGGCGCTTGGTGGAGATGATGTCGGGATGCGCCTCGGTGTACTGCATGCGCAGCGCGTCGAGGTTTTTGTTGAGCGCCGCGATGCGCCCGTCGATTTCCGGATTGTCGATCACCGCCACGCTCGTTTCCAGGTCGAGCACCGGTTCGTCGCCGGAAATCTGGCTGTGGATGGCGTTGCGCCCCTGTTCGGCCTCGACCAATTCAAGCTTGGCGTTATTCAGGCTGTCCGACGCCATTAATAACTGGCTGCCGTAATCGATGCCCTGGCGCGGCAGCAGCAGGGTGTTTTTCAATTTGAAATCCTTGACCAGGTTCTCTGCGGCGACCAGCTTTTGTTCATAATTGCGGATTTGCTCGTCGAGGAATTTGACCGCCTTTTGCGAATCGCCCTGTTTGCCCTTGAAACTGCCTTCGACGAAGATCGTCAATAGCGACTGGACCACGTCGCGCACCAGTTTCGGGTTCTTGTTGTTATAGGTGATGGTGTAAATGTCGTAGGTATTGGTGCCGCCGATTTTGATACGGCTCATGAGCTCGTCGAGCTGCTGCTCGTGGTCGCGCGTGGTCTTGGCGTCGAGGTCGAGGTCGACCATGCGCATGACCCGCTCGACGTTCGGCCGGCTGAGCAGGGTGCGGCTCATGATCGACACCTGCTGCTCGACGTTGGGGACGCTGGTCATGCCCTGCAGCAGGGGCTTGAGGATGCTCTGGGTGTCGACGAAGACGCGCGCCGTGGTCTGGTAGTCGTCCGGCATGCTGGCCACCTTGATCCAGCCGAACACGGCGACCAGCCAGGCGGCGATGACGGCGTGCCAGCGGTATTTCCATATCCCTTTTAAGCTGGCTATTAACTGCTCGATCAATTCCTCCATGCTGCAGTCTCCCGAGGGTATTCAGTTTCCAAGGCCTGGTAAGCGCGCGCCTGGCCGATTCGGCGGCCAGCGCGGCCGGCGCCGGATTGCGCCTGGAACGTGAATGGTCAAATGGCAGAATAATCGGCTTGCGCGCACCGGCCGAATTGGCCGGTTGTGAACAAAGTATATGGCCGGCCCCGGGTGAATCCCGTCGAACCTGTGGCCTTGTTGATGCATGTCAAGAGCGGCGGGGAGCATCTTCTGAATCATATAAAAACCGGCGTTTGTGTCGTTCGTATCAAAACAAACCGCGCCGGCGCGGCATAAGGTGGCCGTTGGCGAGCGAATAAAAAAGGCAGCGCCGACGGGCCGGTGCTTATCGACGCGCCGAGGTTCGATCCATTATCGGAAAAGGGGCATCCATGAAACTGCAACGGCGTGAGTTCGCAAAAAACCTGGTCGGCGCGGCACTCGCGCTCGGGCTGCTCGATGGCTGCGCCACGCGCGCGCCCACGGCGGCGCCGGAGGAGCCGCCGCCGAGCGGCGACTATCTGATCGGGCCGGGCGACTCGGTGAATATCATCGTCTGGCGCAACCCCGAGGTGTCGCTGACGGTGGCGGTGCGCCCGGACGGCAAAATCACCACGCCGCTGGTGGAGGACTTGCAGGCCAGCGGCAGGACCTCGAGCGAATTGGCGCGCGACATCGAAAAGGCGCTGGGGAAATTCATCCAGCAGCCGGTGGTCACCGTCATCGTCACCGGTTTCGTCGGCCCTTACTCGGAGCAGATCCGCGTCATCGGCGAGGCCGCCAAGCCGCAGGCGCTGTCGTACCGCCTCGGGATGTCGCTGATGGACGTGCTGATCGCGGTCGGCGGCATTACCGAATTCGCCGCCGGCAACAAGGCCAGCATCATCCGCCTCAAGGACGGCAAGCAGCAAACGCTGCCGGTGCGCTTGGCCGACTTGCTCAAGAACGGCGATATTTCGGCGAACGTGTCGATGCGCCCGGGCGACGTGCTCTTGATCCCGGAAAGCTTCTTTTAGGCGGCGCGTGAGGGGAGTCCCACACGGCGTTTCAAGCGTACCCGGCTGTTTAACCTTGCCGTCGAGAAGGTTTTTCGCTGATATTCGGCGCCGGCGGCGCCGTGCCGGCGTTTGTGTGGGAAACACCTGGGCCGGCGCAACTTTGACACTTTCCACTGCGACAATCCCCCCGTCCGCGCGGATAACTATTTTCAAAATCTGGGAACTTTCCACGCTTTTCCGATGTCACATGGCTTTGGGTTCAGCTCGCCTTTCCTTTCCGGGGCGGCTTGCCGCCACACCATGTGAGGAGAAAAGATGCGCCACCAGGACCAACCCATCATCTCTTTCGAGACTGCCGCCGCCCTGAGCGATCTGGTGGTCGGCGAAGGGAACGTCGATCCCGCTTTCGAGCACAACCTGGACCAGCAACGTTTCAATATTCGCATGGCCAATTCGCGTGGCAGGCGCGAGGCCGCCAGCCTGCTGATCAAGAAAATGTACGGCTGGCGCGGTTATGCGGTGGATCCGGGCGCCAGCCACGCGCTCAACAAGATCACCCTGTTTGCCGAGACCGAAGGCGCGACCGTGGGTACCATGACGCTGTGCCTGGACGATGACACCGGTTTGCCGGCCGACGAGAACTTCCGCGACAAGCTCGACGGGCTGCGCGAGCAGGGCCGGCGCCTGTGCGAGCCGTCGCGGTTGGCCATCGACAAGGGCGTCACCAAGCGCGTGTTCGCCGCCCTGATCCATATTTCCTACATCTACGCCCACAATATCCACGGCTACAGCGACTATGTGATCGAAGTCAATCCGCGCCACGTGGTGTTTTACAAACGCATGCTCGGCTTCCAGGACTTCGGCGGCGAACGCCAGTGCACGCGGGTGGGCGCGCCGGCCGTGCTGCTGCGGCTTGACTTGGCGTACATGGGCGAGCAGATCCGCAAGTATGGCGGCTTGATGGAGTTGCACGGCGGCGAGCGCTCGTTCTATCCGTATTTCTTTCCGACCTGGGACGAGCCGGGCATTACCGAGCGCCTCAAGGATGGCCGTAACTGAGCGGGCCCCACAGGGCCGCCGGCGCGCGCCTGGGGCTCACTTGGGGCGGGCCAGGTCGCGAATGAAATTGCCCGGGATCGCGTAGGTGATGCCGCTGGGCGCCGTAATGGCCGCCTCCTTGAGTCCCTTGACGTAGACCATGTTGATGACGCCGTACACCAGCCCGGTCTGTGGATCGTAGAGCGGGCTGCCGCTGCTGCCGGGATAGGCGGTGCCGTCGAGCTGGAACACCGAGTACAGCGGCCGTTGCAGCCGCTCCACTTGCTTGGCGTCGAGCTTGGCGGCGCTCAGGGACGGCATGATGACCGGCGTGATCGAAGACACGGTGGCGCGGTGCGTGACGTGGTGCAAGCCGAGGATCATGCCGAGTGGGAAACCGGTGAAGGCCATCGCGCGGCCTTCGCGCACCTCGCTGGAGTCGCCCAGTTGCAGCGCCGGCAGCGCGGCCCCGGTGAAGCGCAACTGCGCCAGGTCGTGGTCGCGGTCGACGATGTCGACGATGGCGGCGCGAAACTGCGCCGTCTCGCCGCGGCCGACCAGGATGCCGAGCGCCTCCTTCTTTTCGCTGTCGAGCATTTTTTGGATGACATGGGCCGAGGTCAGTACCGTCAAGCCGTCGCCGACCACGAAGCCGGTGCCGATGAACACCAGCGCCGGGCTGCGGGTCTTTTGGAAGCTGCCGATGCCGACGATCGACGGCTTGATGCTTTCTATCACCCGCGTCAATGGTTCCGCCGCCGGTTGGGCGGCGGCGTTGGCCAGGGCCAGCGCCAGGCAGGACAAAGTGTGGACGAATTTCACGGTGCGGCTCCCTTTTTCAATGGCGCGCTGCCGGCCGGCAGCGCGATGGCGCAAAACAGCACCAGGAAAAACAGCAGACTCACGCGCGGCACGTCGAGCAGGCTGTCGAATACGCCGACCACCAGGAAACCGGCCAGCGCCGCCAGGTGGTAGGCCGCTTGCGCGCCGCCGCGCCAGGCCTGCGGCGCCAGCCGAGCCAGCGCGCAGGCCAGCAGCGACAGCATGGACAGCAAGCCCAGCCAACCGAGCTCGAAGTACAGGTTCAGCGCGAAGTTCTTGACGTGCCAGGGCAGGTGGTGGCGGTCGCTGCTGAAGAACCAGTAGTTGTTGGCGTCGGTAAACGAGCCGTTGTTGATCAGTTCGGCGTGGCCGGCCTCGTCGCGCAGGCTCAGGTTGTCGATATCGAGGGCGCCGTGCGGCCCGTCGGCGGCGATCTCGATTTGCAAGGGCGCACCGCGGGACCAGCCGGCGTGGCCCAGCGCGGCGGAGTCGAACGCCACCTGGTAGTGGTGCCAGTCGGCGTCGCCCGGACGCAGCCGCAGCGGCGCCGCGACGCAATTTTGCGGGTACAGCAACTGGCGTTCGCAGACGGCCACGCGCAGCTGCGGCATGGCGCCGGCGCGCCGTACGTCGAGCGCCAGCCGGTAGCGGGTGTGCGGTTGCAAGGCAAGCCGCTGCAGCAGGCGCAGCACCTCGCCGTAGCCGAGTGGATACTGCGGCGCGGCCAGGCGGACGTAGCGGTTGCCGGCTTCGTCGACGTAGTTGACGGTGGCCGGCAATTCGCGTTGGGGGTTGCGCCAGAAGTAGGTGAGCGGGAAGCGGCCCAGGCCCATGCCGAACAGTTGGGTTGGGATGCCGTCGTCCATCATCGCCAGCACCCCGTTCCAGTGGCGCAACCGGTGGCGCAGGTCGCCGGCGCTGGTGGCGAAGCGCTCGCCGGCGTAGTAGCTGGCGCCCACCGGTATCGCCAGCAATAGCAGCACGGCGGCGGCGATGCCGGCGGTGACGCCGGCGCGGTCGGCGCGCCACAGCGGCCGGCGCACGCTGGTGTTGACCACGATCAGCAGCAGCGCCAGCGCGGCCACCAGCGCGCCCGGCGCCAGCGCGGCGGCGCCGGCCCAGTGCCAGCCGACCCACAGCGCGCTGTAACCGAGGCAGGTGAAGCCGATCAGCGCGGCGCTGGCGGCGCCGGCCGGCGGCGCCAGCGCGACGCTGCGGCGCGGACGCAGGCGCAGGTAGGCGGCGCCGAAGACCAGCGCCGACAACAGGAACATCAGGTAGGGCGGACTGAACAGGCCGCCGGCGGGCAGGGCGGCTGCGCCCAGCAGGCCGGCCAGCAGCGGCGCGGCGGCGCTGGCGCAGACGAAGGCGGCCGGCAGCAGCCGGCGCGGCAGCGGCAGCGTGGCCAGTAGCATGGCCGCCGCCAGCACGGCGAAGGCGGCGGCCAGGCCGCGGTAGCCGGCGCCGGCGAACATGCGCGCCAGCGCAAGTGCGCACAGCAGGGCCAGCGCGGCGCCGAGCGCGCCGCGGCGCCAGTCGAGCACGCGGCGGCGCAACGGCCGCGCCAGAGGGAACAGCGCCAGTAGCAAGGCCGAGCAGGACAGTCCGGCGAACAGGCCGCGCGAAAAGGTGGTCAGGCCGGCGTAGGCGCCCAGTGCCAGCAGGGCCAGCGCGGCTGCGGTTTTCGGCCGCGGCTGGGGCGTCAGCAGCCAGCCGGCGACAAACGGCAGGCTTAGCGCAAGGTAGCCGTCGAGCGCGGCGCCACCGGTGTGCATGCCTGAGAAGGGCGCGCTGGTGCGGTAGTCGCTGGAAAAATTCAGCAGGCCGGGGAAGAGCGCGCGCTCCCACAGGGCGGCGCCGGCCACTGCGGCCAGGCCGGCCAGCATGCCGGGCAGGAGGTGGCTGCGCAGATGGGCCAGGTTGGGGCCGGCCGCGCGCAGCAGCAGCGGCAGCAGCAGCACGGCCCAGAACCAGGCCTTGCCGGCGCGCAAACCGTTGTACGGGCTCAGGTAACTGGTGAAGGCGTTGCCGTCCAGCGCGGGCAGCGGCAGCATGCCTTTGGCGGCGCCGATCAGGTGGGCCAGCGTGACGGCGCCGATACAGATGGCGGCGAAGCCGGGCAGGCGGGCTTGCGGCGGCGTGTCGGCGAGGCGCCAGTAACCGAAAGTGGCCGTCAGCAACAGCAGCAGGTCGATTTCCTCAAAGTAAATCCAACCGGTCCACGGCGCCAGGTCGAGCGCCGGCAACAGCGCCGGCAGCGCGCCCAACCACCAATGTTGGCGCCAGCACAGCAGCGCCAGGTAGAGTAGCAAAATCGGCGCCAGCCAGGTCCGTTCGAACGGATAGAAGCGGAGTGCGTAGCAAAAGGCCGCGGCGCACGCCAGCGCGAGCGATTTGCTGGCGATGGCGGCTGGACTGGTCACGGCGGCGCAGCGGTGGCTGGGGGCTTGAAGGGAGGGGGGGCGGCGGCCCGCCTACAGCTGCGCCAGCAGCGCCTGGGCGTCGGCGCGGCCCGGGAAGTCTTTGTTTGCCGCCAATATTTGCTCGAGTTGGCTGCGCGCGGCCTTTTTGTCGCCGGATTTCATCAAGGCCACGCCGAGGTGGTAACCGATGTCGGGCGCCTTGGGCGCCAGGGCGCTGGCTTTTTGCAGCAGCGGCAGCGCGCGCGCGGCGCTGCCCTGTTCGATTAATATCCAGCCCAGCGTGTCGAGCACGGCCGGGTTGCTGGCTTGCTGCTGGTAAGCCAGTTCGGCGGTGGCCAGCGCGCGTTTGTCCTTGTCTTGCTGGTAGGCCCAGGCCAGGTCGTTCAGCGCGACGATGTTCTTCGGGTCCAGCCGCAGCATTTTTTCGTACTGAACGATGGCGCCTTTGTAGTCTTTGCGCGCCAGCCGGGCGCCGGCCAGGTAGAGCCGGGTCGACAGGTCGGCCGGGTTGTCGCGCAGCCAAGTGTCGATGCGGGCCTGGGCCTGCTCTGGCTTGTCGGCAAGCAGCAGCGCGCGGTGGATCTGGACCAGCAGCGGGCCGATCTTGTCCATGCCGTAGGCGCGCTCGTACAGTTTCAGCGCGGCCTGGGGCTGCTGTTGCGCCATGAGCACGTCGCCTTCGAGCTTGAAGCCGGCCGCCAGCGTCGGGCGGCGCTGTTGCACGCCGCGCGCCAGCTGGAGCGCCTCGGCGTGGCTACCCTTGTCCAGCAGCAGCGCCGCTTCGGTGACCTCGGCCTCGAGCATGCCGGGTTGCAGGCTGAGCGCACGGCGCACCGACAGCAGTGCGGCGGGCTGGTCGTTGAGGGCCATCTGCAGCGTCGCGACGCGCAGTTGCAGCTCCGCCGAGCCAGGTTGCAAACGCGCCAGCCTGGCATAGCTATCCAGCGCCGCCGCCTGGTCGCCGCCGCTGTATTCGACCTGCGCGCGCAGCGCCAGGATGTCGGGGTTGTCGGGATGGCCGGTTTGCAACGCGCGCACCAGCGTCAGGGCTTTCTTGGTGTCGCCGTTGCGCAGGTAGAGATTACTCAGTTGCATGGCCGGTTGTAGCGCGTCGGGATTGTCCTTGTGCGAGCGCTCCAGCCAGCGCAGCGCCTCGGCCGGCTGCTGGCGCGCCAGCGCCAGCTTCGACAGCGCCGCCATCAGCGCCGGGCTGCCCGGGTCCTTGGCCAGCGCCGCCTCGAAACGCAGGCGCGCCGCGTCCGGCTTGTTATCGGCCAGGTCGAGCTGCGCCAGGTTTTCCATTGCCGGCAGATAGGCCGGATCGGCGCGCAGCGCTTGCTCGAAGGCGACCCGCGCCGCCGCCAGGTCGCGCTTGGCCAGGTAGACGCCGCCCTTCAGGTTGTGCACCAGCGGGTTGGCGCCCTGTTGCTGCACCATGGCCTCGGCCGCCGCCAGCGCCTTGTCGTACTCCTTGTCGCGCAACAAGGTCATCACCAGCATGACGCCGGCCTGCGATTGCTTGCCGTCGAGCGCGGCGGCGCGCTCCAGCTCGGCGATAGCGCGCCCGTTCTCGCCCAGTCCCAGCCGGCTGACGCCCAGCGCCGTGCGCAGCGCCGGGGCGTCCGGCGCCAGCGCGCTGGCCTTCTCGAAATACACGGCGGCCTGGGCGAAGCGGCGCGCGCGCATGTGCGCCTCGCCGAGCAGGGCCAGCAGCTCGGTGTCGCTGCCATGGACCGGCAACAGCGGCTCGAGTATGTCGACGGCGCGGTCCTGCTTGCCGGTGCGCACGGCGATGGTGGCGAGCAATTTGGACGCGTACAAGTGGTTCGGGTTGGCCTCGAGGAAGCGCCGCAGATGCTGCTCGGCTTGCTGGGCCGAGCCCAGCGCCATTTGCACCGCGCCCATCAGCAGCACGCTCGGCATGTGCTCGGGCGCGGCGCGCAGCACCTGCTGCAACCCCTCGAGCGCGGCCTGGTTTTTGCCTTCGCGGAAATCGAGCAGGGTCTGCGCGTGCAGTACGATCAAGCTGCCCGGCGCACTCTTGCGGGCAGCCTCGATTTCCTGCTTGGCCTCGACGAATTTGCCGGACTGGATATGCAGGTTGGCGATGTCGACATGGGCGAAGGTGTTGTCGGGCCGCAAGCTCAGAATGTGCCGGTAGGCCGCCAGCGCGGCCTCGGTCTTGCCTTGCAGGCGCAGCAAGTCGCCGTTCAGGCGCAGCGCGTCGAGGTCGGCGGCTTGCTTCGCCAGCGCCCGCCCGACCAGCGCGGCGGCCTTGTCGAGTTCGCCGGCGGCCTGGGCGATCCGGGCCAGTCCCAGTAACGCGTCCGGGCGCTCGGCATGCTGTCTTAGTAACAAACCGAACAACAGGCGAGCCTGTTCGACGTCGCCGCCGGCCAGGTAGGCGTTGGCGCGCAGCGCGACCACCTCGGGCTGCTCGGGCGCGCCGGCGTCGAGGCGGATCTCGGCCAGCACCTTCTCGTTCTGGCCCATCATCAGCATGGCCTTGCCCAGCGCCGGCATGATCTGCACGGGCGTCGCGCCCAGCGCCAGCGCGCGCCGCAATTCCTTTTCGGCCGAGAGCGGGTCGCCGGCCTCGATGTAGACCTCGCCGAGCAACTGGCGCGCCGCCGTGTCGTTCGGCCGCGCCTGCAGTGCGTTCTTGAGCTGGATGACGGCGGCCTTCAACTGGCCGTTCTGGCGGTACTGCCGGGCCTCGGCGATGAAGCCGTCGGCGCCAGGCGCGCGCTGGCAGGCGGTCAAGCCGGCGAGCATCAGCGCGGCGCACAGGGCGGCGCGGCGCGGCAGCGTCGCCAGGGCAGGGGTGGTACGGGCCATGATGCTCTCCAAGTCGGTGGGCCGCCGTGACGCGGTACTCGCAAGGGTAGGAACAATGCGCCCTGCGCTCGTTGATTGCGCTCAACGAGTGGCGCTTTGCGTGCGCATTCGTCGCCGCCTTGTTGTTTCTCAATAAAGCCTGTTGAACGCCCCGTAAAATCGGCTCGGACGGACCCTGCCGTCCTTCCCGCCGCGCCGCGTCATCGGCGTCGGCGCCGTTCCGATTTAACGACCGTTGGGTGGATACTATGGATGTGCTTGCTGTGGTGGGACTCGGTTATGTCGGCTTGTCGCTTGCCGTTGCTTTCGGAACGCGCCAGCGCACCATCGGATTCGACTTGTCGGAACGCAAAGTGGCGAGTTATCGCCGCGGCGTCGATCCGACCGGCGAGTTGAGCGACGAGCAGATGCGCGCCGCCACCGGCCTTAGCGTCGGCTGCGACCCGGCCGCGCTGATGCAGGCCGATATTATCATCGTCGCCGTGCCGACGCCGGTCGACAGCGCCCACCAGCCCGACTTCTCGGCGCTGACGGGCGCCAGCGAAACGGTGGGGCGCTACATGAAACGCGGCGTCATCGTGGTGTTCGAATCGACCGTGTATCCCGGCGCCACCGAGGAAATCTGCATTCCGATCATGGAGAAATTTTCCGGCATGCGCTGGAAGGAGGATTTCCACGTCGGTTTTTCGCCCGAGCGCATCAACCCAGGCGACAAGGAGCACACGCTGGCGAGCATTCCCAAGGTGGTCTCGGGCGACGACGCCGCGACGCTGGAGAAGGTTGCCGCGCTGTACGAGGGCGTGGTCGAAGCCGGCGTACACCGCGCCGCCAGCATCCGCGTCGCCGAGGCGGCGAAGGTGATTGAAAACACCCAGCGCGACCTGAACATCGCGCTGATGAACGAACTGGCGTTGATTTTCGACCGTATCGGCATCGACACGCTCGACGTGCTCGAGGCGGCCGGCACCAAATGGAACTTCATGCCGTTCCGGCCCGGCCTGGTCGGCGGCCACTGTATCGGCGTCGATCCGTATTACCTAACCCACAAGGCGGAAATGCTCGGCTACCACCCGCAGGTGATCCTGGCAGGGCGCCGCATCAACGACGGCATGGCCAAGTTCGTCGCCGAAAAAACCGTCAAGGAAATGGTGCGCGCCGGCTTCAAGCTGAAGGGCTCGTGCGTCAACGTGCTGGGCCTGACGTTCAAGGAAAACTGTCCGGACCTGCGCAATTCGAAAGTAGTCGACATGATCCACGAATTGCAATCGTACGGCTTGCACGTGCATGTGCACGATCCGGTGGCCGACCCGCGCGAAGCGCTGGAGGAGTACGGCATCACGCTTGAGAGCTGGGACCAACTGCCGCGCGCCGAGTCGCTGATCAGCGCGGTGTCGCACCGCCAGTTGACGGCGCGCCCGCTCGGCGACTACCTTGCCAAGGTCAGCGCCAGCGGCTGCTTCATCGACGTCAAGTCGCACTTCGATCTACAGGCGCTGCGCGGCTCCGGCCTGAACGTGTGGAGGCTGTAATGGGCGCCGAACTGAGCGCGGACGGCGCCGCGCGCACCCCCTACCAGGTCGTCCGCGCCCATTTGCAACAGCGCTCCTACCACTGGCTGATCACCGGCGTGGCGGGCTTCATCGGTTCGAACCTGCTCGAGCACCTGCTTGGGCTGGGGCAGCGGGTCACCGGCCTGGACAATTTCCTCACCGGCTACCGGCACAACCTGGAGCAGGTGCGCGAGGCGGTCGGCGAAGACGCCTGGAGCCAGTTCCGCTTCATCGAAGCCGACATCCGCAGCCAGGGCAGTTGCCTGCAGGCTTGCCAGGGCGTCGATTACGTGCTGCACCAGGCCGCGCTCGGCTCGGTGTCGCGCTCGATCGCCGAGCCGATGCTGTGCCACGACATCAACGTCAGTGGCTTTGTGGCGATGCTGGCGGCGGCGCGCGACGCCGGCGTCAAGCGCTTCGTCTACGCCGCCTCGAGCGCCACCTACGGCGACCACGCCGGGCTGCCAAAGGTCGAAGGGCGCATCGGCAAGCCGTTGTCGCCGTACGCGCTGACCAAGTACGCCAACGAGCTGTACGCCGACGTGTTTGCGCGCTGCTACAATCTGGAGGCGATCGGTTTGCGCTACTTTAACGTGTTCGGACCGCGCCAGGACCCGCAGGGCGCCTACGCCGCCGTGATCCCGCAGTGGGCCGCCGCGCTGATCGGCGACGGCCGCGTCGTCATCAACGGCGACGGCGAAACCAGCCGGGACTTCTGCTACGTCGCCAACGCCGTGCAGGCGAACCTGCTGGCCGCGCTGAGCAGGGACCCGGCCGCCATCAACCAGGTCTACAACGTCGCGCTGAACGCCCGCACCAGCCTCAACGACTTGTACCACATGATGCGCGCGCTGTTGCTCGGGCGCTTTCCGCACCTGCAAGAACACGCCGCGGACCATGCCGAGTTTCGCGCGGGCGACGTGCGCCATTCCCAGGCGGACATTGCGAAAGCGGTGCGCCTGCTGGGTTTTTCGCCGACGCACGACCTCGAGCGCGGTTTGCACGAGGCGATGGACTGGTATGTCGGGCGCCTCGCGGCGGGACCCGCTTCGGTATCGCCGGTTCGCTCGTAGCGGCAATATCGGGGTTTGAGGTGCAATGGAACGGCTATGCATAGCTGTACACAACCGTTTTAATGGGAAAACCCGCTTATCCGAAATGAGCTTGCAGCGGGGCGAAGGCGACGTCCGTTTGGCCTGGTCACTGCCTAGTTCACCGCTTTGCTTCACCTCACATCAGGCCGCCGTCCTTCGGGCAATCCTGCAAGGGGGGACTCAAACGAAATTCTCGGGCCGGCCCTTGTGTGTGACGGTGCGCGACAGCCCGCGGAAGTCGACCGTGTGCAAGGTCACCGGGCGGCGCCATACCTTGCCGACGTATTCCATAACCCGCTCGGCCTGGCTTAATTCCAGCCCGCGGCCGTCGCGCTGGTGGTCGTGCCGCAGCACCAGGCTGCCGTCGTCCTGCAACTGGGTGGCGGCGATGCAGGGCGCGCCGTAGTTGTATTTCCCACCCAGTATCGCTTCGCGGATCGCATGGATGTCGCGGTTGACGATGCGCGTTTCGCCGTCCTTGCGGCTTTCGTAGACGAACAGGTCGAGTTGTTCGACCATTTCCTCGTCCAGGTAGTTGCGGATAAAGCCGAAGTCGTCCTCCTCGCGGCAGATTTTCCGCGCCGCCGCCACGCCGTCGCGCTCAATGATGCGTTCCCACAGTGAAAATCCGAGGTGGTAGGGGTTGACCGACAGCGCCAATTGGCGCTCGCCGGCATACGGGCGCACCACGTCCGAATGCGACTTGATCGCCGACAGATAGAGATCGTGCGGCAAAAAATCCGCTTCGCGCAGCAGCCGCGCGTGCCAGTACGAGGCCCAGCCCTCGTTCATGATCTGGCAGGCGTAGACCGGATAGAAGTAGAAGGCTTCCTCGCGCACGGCCAGGAAGATATCGCGCTCCCAGTCGTCGAGTTCGGGCGCGTACTGTGAAATGAACCACAGCAAGTCGTATTCCGGCTGCGGCGGGATGGCCGGACGCTGCGTTAGCGCGGGCGGCGCGGCCGCCGTTTTTTCACCCGGCAGGTTTTGGTAGCGCTGGCGGAACGGTCCCGGCAGCACCTCCGGCTTGGCTTGCGCGACGCTCGGATAGGGCGTGCGGTGCAGCGCGGCGTTGACGTCGATGTGCGGTTCGAGCGCCAGCGCCGCGTCCAGCACCGCTTCGACGCGTTCCTGGCCGTGGCGCGACAGGGCCATTTCAATGCGGTGCGCCCTGGCCGCGCTCTGTTCCAGGATCTGGCCGCCGGCCATCGCCATGAAGCGGTTGAACAACTGGTTGTTCTTGGCAAAGTCGGCGTGGCCCAGCACGTGCGCGGTGACGAGGGTGTTCTCGGCCAGCGAGTTACTGTCGACCATGTAGGCGTGGCAGGGGTCGCCGGGGAACATGACCTCGAAGATGCGCGAGTTGCCCATCTGCTGGTGCACCAGTTGGTGGATGTAGCGCACGCCGAACGACCAGTGCCGCATCCTGACGGGCAGGCCGTAGACGGCGATCTCGGTCATGAAGCTGGTGGGCACCATTTCAAAGTCGACAGGATAGAAATCCAGGCCCAGTTCCAGGGCCAGCGCTTCGATGCGGGCGCCGTACTCGGCCAGTTTACCAGGGTCGTGTGTCATGGCTTGCCGTCCTCCGGTTCAATTTGGTGCACGAAAAACTTGCGGATGGCGCGCCAGACGTCGTCGCTGTTGGCCAGCACGCTGCTATAGATTGGCAAGCCGCGGTGGCTCAGTTCGTTGCACAGGCGCCGCATTTCCGTCTCCAGCGAGCGCGGCATGCCCGGCACCGTTTCGACGTAGCCGGTGTAATTGAGCACCCCGGCCAGTTCAGCCAGC
The DNA here is from genome assembly GCF_000344615.1 of Janthinobacterium sp. CG3. Lineage (GTDB taxonomy): Bacteria > Pseudomonadota > Gammaproteobacteria > Burkholderiales > Burkholderiaceae_D > Janthinobacterium. The sequence goes on from NZ_KB467824.1 coordinate 1,292,357, forward strand.
GCGGCGCCGGCGGCGGCGCGGTCCTCGGTGAAGTTTTCGCCGTCGGACGCGTAGAACATATAGGCGTTGTACTGGCCGCCGTCGTATTTTCCGCGCATTAACTCGCGGGTCAGGCGGAAGGCGCTGGAGGCGATGGTGCCGCCGATGCCCGTGACCTGGAAAAACTCGTTCTCGGAAAACTCCCACGCCCGCGTGGTGTGCGCGATGAAGCGGGTCTCGACCTTCGCGTAGCTGCGCCGGATGCCTTGCAAGGCAAAGAAAAAGAAGGACTTGGCGAGCTTGCGCTCGGCTTGCGTCATGCTGGCCGAGACGTCGACGACGAAGAACACCACCGCGTTCGAGCTAGGTTTGGGTCGCATCACCAATTGGCGGAAGCGCAGGTCCTCGTTGGTAAAGGCGACCGGATTGTCCTGCATCGCCCGCCGTTTGATGGCTTCCTTGACGGTGCGGCGCCGGTCCAGACGCGAGCGCGCGCCGCGCTTGTCCCAGCCCTCGCGCACCAGTTCGTGCTCGTCGATGACGGTGTTGTGCTTCGGCTTGAGCAGCGGCAGCTTGAGTTCGTCCCACAACCAGTCCATGATGTCGTCGATCGAAAACTCCAGCAGCAGCCGCACTTCGCCGTCCTGGTTGCCGCCGCCGTCCTCGTCCTGGCCCGGTTCGCTGCCCGGGTGCGCCTGGGCCGGGCGCAGCACGTCGCCGGGCTGGCCCTCGCCCTGGCCGGCGCCGCTCGCGCTGCGCGTGTCGGCCAGGCGGAAACGGGCGTGCTCTAGCAGGCGCACCGGCACCTGCACGGTGCGGTCCTGCGGCCCCGTAATCAGGTCGGGGCCGGCGATCAGGTCCGGCAGGTGCGCCTGCACCGCCTCGCGCACCTTCTGGTTGTGCCGCAGCCAGTCGCGCGCGCCGCGGGAAAACAGGTCGTACCATGTGTGTTGCGTGCTACCTCCGGTCTGGCTCACTGTGCGCCTCTTCATCTGTTGGGAACGTCGAAAAAGCTACTGTGCTCGCCGCGTCTTTTTTCAAGGTCCCCGTGATCATTCCTGCGCCAACAAAGTGGTGACGTAGTTGAGCGCCTCGCGGGCGCTATGGCTGTCGTAGCCGTATTCATCGACCAGCCGTTGCTCGACGGCCGAAATCTTGGCCTTGACCTCCTCGTCGGGGCGCTTGGCCGAACTGACCAGCCGCAGCACGTCGCGCCTTTGCTCGAACAAATACTGCTGCACCGCGTCGTTGAGCTGGATGTGGCTGCCCAGCCCGAATTTTTCGCCCCGTTTATAGGCCCCCATCGCCTTGCGCACCACCTCTTGCCGGAACGACTGCTTGCCGGAGTCGGAAATGTGTATTTTTTCCTCCACGGCGCGTAGAAAACGCTCGTCGGGCCGCCTTTCCTCGCTGGTGATCGGGTCCTTGATTTGGCGGTTGTCGAGCATGGCCTCCACCTCGTCCAGATACTTGTTCAGTAAATCTTGTGCTTCCTGCTCGAAGGACACGAACAAGGCCTTATGGACGTCTTCCTTGACCCAGCGGTTGTAGAAGTCCTTGCGCGTGAGCACCAGATAGTCGACCCATTTGCGCTTGCGTTTGGGTTCGATGCGGGCATCGCTTTCAATGCCGTCCTTCAACGCGAGCAACACGTCCATCGTGCTCAAGCTCCTCTGGTTCGATGCGATGATGGCGTTCGACAGCGCGTTGATGACGAAGCGCGGCGAAACGCCGGCCAAGCCCTCGTCGGGCGCCTTGTCCTTGTCCTTGACCCGCCGGGCCTCGGCCCGGTTGACACCATCGACCTCCTCATTAGCATAGATCCTGACTTTTTTAACGAGTTCCGCCTCTTTTTCCTCGCCTTCCTGCATGCGGCTGAGGATGGCGAACACGGCCGCCGCGTGCAGCACGTGCGGGTCGAGGTGGACGTCGCGGAAGGCCGGCGCCGCCGACAAGATCAGCTTGTGATAAATGCGCGCCTCTTCCCGGTAGTTGAGGGTGTACGGCACTTGCACGATGACCATGCGGTCCAGCAAGGCCTCGTTCTCGCTTTCCTGAAGGAACTTTCGGAACTCGGCCAGATTGGTGTGCGCCAGTATCGTTTCGTCCAGGAAAATCAACGGAAAGCGCGAGACCTTGACGTTCTTTTCCTGCGTCAGGGTCAGCAGCAGATACAGGAACTCGCGCTTGACCTTGAGGATCTCGATCATTTCCAGCATGCCGCGGCTGGCCGCGTATACCGCGCCGGACCAGGACCAGGCGCGCGGGTCGCCCTCGTCGCCGTATTCGGCGACCTTGGACAGGTCGACCGAGCCGACCAGGTCGGCGAGGTCGGCCGTGGTCGGGTCGTGCGGCGCGTAGGTGCCGATGCCGCTGCGGCCGGCCTCGGAAATGTAAATGCGTTCGACCGGCATTTGCAGGAAGTCGCCGCTGTACTGTTGTTCCAGGCGGGCGCGGCAGTGCGGACAGACCTCGCCGATGATTTCGACGCCGTAGGTGTCGCGAAAGCCGGCGCGCATCGTGTGCGGCACCAGGTGCAGCGGCGATTCATGCACCGGGCAGCCGGCGATGCCGTACAGCGCGCCGTCCTCGGTGTAACTGTATTCCTCCAGGCCGCGCTTGAGCAGGATCACCAGCGTCGACTTGCCGCCGGACGGCGGACCGAGCAGCAACAGCAGACGCCGTCCGACCTCGGAACCGGCCGCGGCCGCCTTGAAGTAGGCGGCGACGCGGTCGATCGCGTCCTCCACGCCGAACAGTTCGTCGGCGAACAGGCGGCAACGGAAATGCCCGTCATCATCCTCGTAGCCGCTCCAGCGGATCATGTCCCAGATGTATTGGTGCGAACTGCGCGCCAATTGGCACGGCGCAGCCGGCAGCACCTGCTCGATGAATTGCGAGAAGCTGCCGGACCAGTGGCCGACCCGGTGTTCCTGCGTGAATGCAACCAGGCGGTCCAGAAAGTGTACGCGCGGATCGACTTCGGCGCCTGGAATTTCATCTCGGTTAATCGTCACATTTGCTCCCGACATCAATTAGCGTATCAAGGTGGCCGGTCTCCCGGTGTGCTTAAAGTATATGGCGCTCGATGCCGCCTAGCGCATGATGTCCGTCAATGAGACGGGCGGAACCAGCCTTGCCAGGGGGCTCATTTTGTGCTGAGTCCGGCATTTTTTGCGGCCTCGACCGCAGCGCCGGGAACGTATTTTCCGCGCTGAAACGGTAGGTCCCGGCCAGCCCGAGCAGGCTGGTTCGATCCACGTCAATGCGACCGTCCAAGGAAGCTGCACAGTGGCCGGGTGGGCCGCCCTGTTCGGCTCAAGCGTGAAAAATGGGGTATATTCGGCTGTACCTGTTGTATGTCTACTATCGAGCGGATTGCATCATCGACCCGGCTGCCGACCTGGCAAGCCGGGCTTGCCTATACTAAAAGGGAAGCCATGAAGACAACTATATCCAGACCGCGCCGACTCGCCATGTGTTTGTACATCGCCTCCTTGCTGTCACCGCCGGCGGCGCGCGCCGACGAGACCTGCAATTCGCCCTATATGACGAATCTGATCAAGGGCCAGGAAGACTATATGCATGTCTGGACCCTGGGTGTGGCGGGCATGGGCGACGGCGCCGACAAACTGGTGACGATCGACGTCAATCCGCGTTCGAGGAAATACGGCAAGGTAATCGCCTCGGTGGCGGTCGGCGGCCGCGGCGAGGCGCATCACATGGGCTTTACCGACGACAGGAAATATTTATGGGCCGGGCGCCTGGAGGACAGCAAGATCTTCGTGTTTGACATCGGAACCGACCCGTCCAGGCCGCGGCTGGTCAACACCATCGCGGATGTGGCACAAAAAACCGGTTTCGTCGGGCCGCACACCTTTTATGCCTTGCCGGGGCGCATGCTATTGGGCTTCTTGTCCGGCAAGGATCATGGCGGCGTGACGGGCATGGCGGTCTACAACAACAAGGGCGATTACGTGGCGCGCTATCCGATGCCGGTGGGCAAGTCCGCGGCCGGCACCGGCGACGGCTACGGCTACGACTTGGCGGTCAATCCACAGAAGAACGCGCTGCTGAGTTCCAGTTTTACCGGGCTGACGAACTACATGGCCGATCTGGGGAAACTGATCAAGGATGCCGCCGCGATGAAGCAGTTCGGCAACACGATGGTGTTGTGGGATTTGAAGGCCATGACGCCGAGAAGAGTGCTGGAGGTTCCCGGCGCGCCGCTGGAAGTGCGCTGGTCGTTGCGCGAAGGGGAGAATTGGGCCATCACCGCCACCGCGCTGACTTCCAAGCTGTGGTTGGTGAACCAGGACGCCGCCGGGGCCTGGCAAGCCGCGGACGTGGGCAACATTGGCGATCCGGCGCAGATTCCGTTGCCGGTCGATATATCCATCGCCGCTGACGGCAAGCGTCTGTGGGTCAATACCTTTATGGACGGCAAAACCCGCTTGTTTGACTTGAGCAATCCGCGCGCGCCTGTGCAGATTTATGAAAAGATCACGGGCAAGCACGTCAACATGGTCAGCCAAAGCTGGGACGGCAAACGCGTCTACATTTCGACCAGCCTGCTCGCCAACTGGGATTTGGGCAACGACGACCAGTTTGTAAAGCTGTATAACTGGGACGGTAATGAACTCAAGGAACAGTGGAAAATTGACTTCTACAAAGAAAAACTTGGCCGGCCGCACCATATGAAGCTTAACGCGGAAGCCAACCGTGGCGGGGTGCCGAATATGGTTGCGGCGCGCTAAGGCCGTGCCGGTGCTGTGGAAACGCTGCGCCGGCCTGTTGTGCTGCTGGGTGGCCGCGGCGGCCGGGGCGGCGCCGGCAAGTTCGCCGCCGCAACTGTTCACCGCCCCGGCCGCCGGCAGTTATGCGCTGCAGTCGATACAGCCGGCACCCAACGGCCGGGTGCTCGACAGCGCCGGCGGCGCCGCCGATTTCGCGCGCTTCAGCAAGGGGCGCGTGACCTTACTCAGCTTTATCTACACGTATTGCAGCGACCCGCTCGGTTGCCCGCTCGCCTACGCCATCATGCACGATTTGCGCCAGCGCCTGCTGGCGCAACCGGCGTTGGCGCGGCGCGTGCGCTTCGTCAGTCTCTCTTTTGATCCTGTCAACGACACCCCCGAGGCCATGCGGCGTTACGCCGGGCGCCTGGCCGACGTCGGCAATACCTTGCAGTGGCACTTCCTGACGACGCAGTCGGTGCAGCATTTGAAACCACTGGTCGACGGCCTCGGCCAGAGCGTGCAAGTGCAGCTCGACAGCCGGGGCCGGCCGGGGCGCCTGTTCAGCCACATGCTGAAGGTGTTCTTGCTGGACGCCCGCGGCGAGGTGCGTGAAATCTACTCGACCGCGTTCTTGCAGCCCGATGTGATGTTCAACGACATCGAAACTCTACTCATGGAGCAGGATCGCGCCGGACGGAAGCGCTTGGCGGCGGCGCGCCGCTGGCAAACAAAACAGTAATGGTTACAGGCGGCACCTTCAACGTCAACGTCAACGTCAAGCGATCCGCGGTAGCCTAGCTCGACGCGGCCGCATCGGCGCCGCCATTGCCGGTCGCCTCCGGTTCGCCGCCGCCAGAGGCGCAGGGTGGCAAACCGTGCAACAGCCAGTAATGGCGGAAGGCCTCACGTATGTTTTCGCGCAAGTCCTTGTTGTCCCACGGCTTGGTGTAGAAGCGGTAGATGGCGCCGCAGTTGATGGCTTCCTTGATCGATTCGAGGTCGGCGTAGCCGGAAAGAATGATTCGGAAAGTGTCAGGATACATCTCCTTGACCCGGTCGAGGAACACCGTGCCGTTCATATTCGGCATGCGCTGGTCGCACAGGATCACTTGCACCGGGTGCAAGGCCAGCAGTTCGAAGCCCTCGGCGGCCGAGTTCGCCGCCAGGATCTCGTAGCCGTCCTGGCGCAGCAGCCGCCGCAGCGCGGTCAGCACGTGGCTCTCGTCGTCGACCAGCAGGATGGTGCGGCGCGGCCACAGTGGCTCGGTCCGCGCCGTGGCCAGCAGCGTATCTTTGGACAACAGCGCCTCGAGTTGCGCCACCGGCAGCGGCGGGCTGAAATAGTATCCCTGGATCTGGTCGCAGCGATGGCGCCGCAGGTAGGCCAGTTGCGCCTCCGTCTCGACGCCCTCGGCGATCACGCCCAGCTTCAGGCTGTGCGCCATGCCGATAATAGCCAGCGTAATGGCGGCGTCGTCGGGGTTGGTGGTAACGTCGCGGATGAAGGCGATATCGATCTTCAACTTGTCGATGGGGAAGCGGCGCAGATACGCCAGACTGGAGTAACCGGTGCCGAAATCATCGATGGAGAGCTGCACCCCGCGCCGTTTCAGGTTTTGCAGCGTGGCGATGGTGCGCTCGGTGTTCTCCATCATGGTGCTTTCCGTCAGCTCCAGCTCGAGCAGGTCGGCCGGCACGCCGTGGTCGGTCAAGGCGCGCAGCACGTCGTCCTCCAGGTCGCCTTCGCAGAACTGGCGCCCGGAGACGTTGACGGAAATTTGCATCGGTCCGACCGCCGAGCGCAGCCACAGGCCGATCTGCCTGCAGGCCTCGGCGATGACCCAGCTGCCGACCCGCGCGATCAGGCCGGTTTCTTCCAGCGCCGGAATGAAGGCCAGCGGCGACACCAGGCCGTGGCCGGGTCGTTGCCAGCGCAGCAGGGCTTCGACGCCGGAGGTGCGGCCGCTGTCGAGTTGCACCTTGGGCTGGTAGAACAGCACGAATTCCTGGTTGTCGATGGCTTTGCGCAGAGCCTGCTCCAGGTCGTTGCGCTCCAGCACCTCGCGGTTCATCTGGGTGGTGAAAAACCGGTAGGTGTCGCGCCCGGCCAGCTTCGCCCGCGCCATGGCGGTGTCGGCGTATTTCATCAGCGTTTCCGGCGAATTGCTGTCGTCCGGACTGAGGGCGATGCCGACGCTGGCGCTCAACGCCACCTCCTGACCGTTGAGCAGAAAGGGTTGGCGCAGCATGTCGCGGATCTCGCCGGCCAACTGGGAAGCGCCCTGGCGGTCTTCGCGCAAGGTCAGGATCACGCCGAACTCGTCGCCGCCCAGGCGCCCGACGCTGTCGCGCAGCCGCACGCATTCGGCCAGGCGGGTGCTGAACTGGCCGAGCAACTCGTCGCCGGCGGCGTGGCCCAGCGTTTCGTTGACGTTCTTAAAATGGTCTAGGTCGATCAACAACACCGCCACCTCGGCGCCGCTGCCCGCCAGCTGGCCCAGGGTGCGCTTGAGCGTCGCATAGAACAGCATGCGGTTGGGCAAGCCGGTCAGGATGTCGTAGTGGGCCAGGCGGTGCAGGCGCTGTTCCGCCTCTTTGCGCGCGCCAATGTCGCGCACCACGCAGACAATAATCCAGTCGTCGTCGACCAGTTGGGCGTGGTGGCGCACCTCGACCTGGACCAGCGTGCCGTTCTTGCGGCGCATAGACGTTTCCACCAGGTCGTTGACGCTGTCGCCGGCGATGACGGTGTCATACAGGCGGCTCATCTCCTGCGGCGCCACGCCGCGCAGTTGTGCCGGCCCCATCTGCAGCAATTCCGCGCGGGGATAGTCGAGCATATTGCAGGCGGTCGCGTTGACTTCAATAAACAGCATCGTGCCGCGCCGCACCAGCATGATGGCGTCGGTGGTGGCGTCCATGGCGGTGCGAAAGGTTTGCAGGTCGGCGGTGCGGGTGCGCACCTCGCGCTTGAGGATCGCGCTGTGGTTTTGCTGGAAGTCGCTCAAGGCCTTCAGGCGCAACAAGTTGCGCACCCGCAGGCACAGCTCCGTGCGGTCGATCGGCTTGCACAAGACCTCCTCGACGCCGGCGTCCAGCCCGGCAAGGCGCGAGCCGTGGTCGATCAGCGCGGTGACGATGATGATGGGAATGTGCCGCGTGGCCGGGTTGGCCTTGAGTGCGTTGGCGACCTGGTAGCCGTCCATGCCCGGCATCATCACGTCGAGCAGGATCAGGTCCGGCGGGGCCAGTGCGACCGCCGCCAGCGCCGCCGCGCCGCTGGAGACGCAGCTGGTGCGATACGACTCGGCCTGTAGCTGCGCTTCGAGCAGCAGGCAATTGACCGCTTCGTCGTCGACGATGAGGATGCTGGCGGGCGCTGCGTCGGGGAAGGTCATATCGCCCTACCGACGAACGGCCAAAGGCCCGGCAAGCCGTGGGCGTGTGGGTGCTGGTCGGGACAAGCGGCGCTCGGCATAAACTTTTCCCTTATTAAAACCAACTTCTACACGCCGCATGGCCGGGAACGTGCCGGATTCGCCAGCTTGCGCCAACTCGCACAAAAATAGTATCAGGGCGTGTAGGAATACTCAATAAGTTTGCGTCTCCGCAAAGCATTGTTGCAAAAAGTAATAACTGGATGGCCGCCGCCTGATCGACCGCCGGCCTAGCCAGCCGCTTGAACCGGGTTTGCGGCCAGCCAGGCATGGGCTTGCTCCATCGCAAGCGCGTATTCCCGCTCTACGCCGAGCAGCAACAGCGGCAGCTGGTCGCCGCGTTGTTCCAGCATCGCCACCTCCAGCGCCAGCGCAGCGTTGACGAAGCGCTTGGTGCCCAAGGTGCCGATGGAGCCACGCAAGCCGTGGAAATAGCGCGCGGCCTGTTCGTAGCGTCCCTCGCGCACCGCCGCGGTAGCCAGCGCCATCGGCTCGGCGGCGCCGGCCACCGCGTCGCGGACGATCTTCGTCACCACCGCCAGCGCCTTCTGGTCGCCGCCCATGTACTTGACCAGGGTATCGACCGTAAAAATCGTCGCCTCTTCCTGACTGGTTTGCGTAACGGACATTGCAACTCCTTGTATACGTTAAATCTCCATTGACCGGCGCGGAAGCCGGACCCGCCGCGCCGGTCTACTCGCGCCGCCCATTGCGCGCGCACTATGCCGATAGCAAGGGAGCTGGGCGATACCGCGACAGGCGGGGCGCCACTAGAGATGGCCATGCGGCAAGCCATCATGCACATCATACCGCTTTATACGGCAACTCTTGAGCACACTCTCATTGGCTGTGCCGGGCGCCGAACATTCGGCAACGAGCTTACGCCGCAGGCCTGCATGTTTACCACGTTGAAATCCAGCAAATGCAATCCATTTGCATTATAATTCAACAAATGCAACTCTATTGCATTGGCATTCCGCCACCGTTTTTTATGGGACTCCACCATGCTCCACAACAAATTGCCTGTCACCGTACTGTCCGGTTTTCTCGGCGCAGGGAAGACCACCTTGCTCAACCACGTCTTGCGCAACCGCGAGGGCAAGCGGGTTGCCGTCATCGTCAACGATATGAGCGAGGTGAATATCGACGCTGCGCTGGTGCGCGACAGCGCCCACGCCGCCGGCGCCGCGCTCTCGCGCACCGAGGAGCGGCTGGTGGAAATGTCGAATGGCTGCATTTGCTGCACCTTGCGCGACGATCTGCTGCTGGAGGTGCGGCGCCTGGCGGCCGAACAGCGTTTCGACTACCTGTTGATCGAGTCGACCGGCGTCGGCGAACCGATGCCGGTGGCGGCCACCTTCGACTTCGAGGACGAGCACGGCGACAGCCTGAACGACGTCGCCCGCATCGATACGATGGTAACCGTGGTCGACGCCGCCAATCTGCTGGCCGATTTCGGCAGCGAGGATACACTGGCTGAGCGCGGCGAGACCGCCGGCGAGGAGGACGAGCGCCAATTGGCCAATTTGCTCACCGATCAGATCGAGTTTGCCAACGTCATCGTGGTCAACAAGACCGACCTGGTCGACGCCGCCGAACTGCGCCGCGTGCTCGGCGTGGTCAAGGCGCTCAACCCGCTGGCGCGTATAGTCGAGACGCAAAACGCGAACGTGCCGCTGGACGCCATTTTGAATACCGGCCTGTTCGACCTAGAGCGGGCGGCGGCGATGCCGGGCTGGGCCCAGGAGCTGGCCGGCAACCATGTGCCGGAAACAGCGGCCTACGGCATCGACAGCTTTGTGTTTCGCGCCACCGAACCCTTCCACGCCCAGCGCCTGCACGACTTCCTGATGACGCCGATCCCCGGCCTGGTGCGCAGCAAGGGCTATTTCTGGCTGGCCAGCAGACCCGACTGGGTGGCCAGCCTGTCCGGCGCCGGCAAGCTGATGAATATCGAGCCGGTCGGCATGTGGTGGGCGGCCGTGCCGGAAAAGCGCTGGCCCAAGGACGCCGAATCGCTGGCGGAGTTGCGCGCCAGTTGGCGCGAGCCGTATGGCGACCGGTATCAGGAAATCGTGTTTATCGGCCGCGACCTGGACCGCGCGGCGATCGAGGATGGCTTGCGCGAATGCCAGTTGAGCATTGTCGAAACGCGCAAGGGCATCAAGGCCTGGCGCCGCTTGCCCGATCCATTCCCGCAATGGCAACGCAGCGACGAGCGCGAGCTGGTCAATTAACAATCGGAGCGCGCATGAGCGAACTGGTACCCGTCACTATCATCACCGGTTTTCTCGGCAGCGGGAAAACCACCTTATTGAAGCGGATTTTGCAGGGCGACCATGGTTACCGCATCGCCGTGATCGAGAACGAATTCGCCGCCGAGGGCGTCGACCAGGCCGTGCTGCTGGAGCAGGGCGCGGAGCAAATCGTTGAAATGAACAACGGTTGCATCTGCTGTAGCGTGCGCGGCGACCTGGTGCGCATCCTCGGCGAATTGGCGGCCAGGCGCGCAGCCGGCGCCGTGGTGTTCGACCATTTAATCATTGAAACCACCGGCCTGGCAGCGCCCGGACCGGTGGCGCAGACGTTTTTTGTCGACGAGTATGTGGCCCGGCATTATTTACTGGACGCGGTATTGACCGTGGTGGACGCCCGCCACGGGGGGCAACAATTGAACCGGCACACCGAGGCCCAGGAGCAGGTCGGGTTCGCCGACCGCATCTTGCTGTCGAAGACGGATCTGGTCGACAAGGTGGAACTGGCCGCGCTGCGCAGCCGTCTGGCGGCGATCAATTGCCGCGCCAGGATACAGAAGGTAAGTTTCGGCAACGTGCCAATCAAGGAGATCATCGATATCCGGGGTTTCAACTTGAACCAGGTGCTCGAACTGGAACCCGAGTTCCTGGCCGACGCCGTGCCTCGCCACGGCGACGGCGTCGGCTCCTTCGTCTACCGCAACGCCGAGCCGATGGATCTGCGCCTGATCGAGGAATTTCTCGACGCGATCGTGCAAGTGTTCGGTGCGCAGATGATGCGCTACAAGGGTATCCTGCACATCGCCGGGGCGCCTTGCCGCGCGGTATTCCAGGGCGTCCACATGTTGATGGGCTGCGAACTGGGCGCCAACTGGGGCGAGCGCGAGTACCGCGAGACGCGTATGGTGTTTATCGGCAAGGATTTGCCGAGGACGATGCTGCAAAACGGCTTGGACCGTTGCGTGCACCGCGCCGGTTGACGCCAAGGCCACTAAGCCCCGGCTCTTTGCCTTGGCTTGGTTTTTAGCGCCCGCGGCTTATCGGTGTCCGCAGCGACTGCGTAATCCGGCAACGTTGGCCGGGGCGAATACGGGCTGGCTCCGAGCCAACGTTGTCGGCTTACGCCCGGTGGGTTCACCCGACCCACGACAATCGCCGGCGGTGGCTCACTTGCAGCGCGGGCACAGGCCTTTGATCAGGTAGTCCACTTCCTGGCTGTGGAAGCCTTCCGGTAGCGCCAACGCGGCCGGCAGTTTTACCTCGGTGAAACAGGTCAGGGTGGCGCATTTGGTGCACTGGAAATGCGCGTGCTCGTGCGACTGGTGGCCGGCGCCAGCGCTGAAGCGCCAGACTTGGTCGGCGCCGCCGATGCGGTGCACCAGCTGGTTTTCGGTCAGCCAGTCCAGCACGCGGTACAGGGTGACGGAGTCGATGCCGCTGTCCTCGGCCAGGCGTTGCTGGATATCGTGGTGGGTCAGCGATGCGGTTTGCCCCAGCAGGAAGTCGAGCACTTTCACCCGCGATGTGGTGACGCGGGCGCGGGTGTTGCGGATCAGTGTTTCGGCGGGCAGGGTAGGGGATGTCGACATAGAGTTTCGGCCAGAGTTAACGCAACTCATTTGCCGCATTTTATCACGGTGCAGCTTGCCCGGCAGGCTACTTCTTGAAGCTCCAGTAGCGCCCGGCGGCCACCTCCACTGGTTCGAGAAAGCGCTGGTCGGGCCGGGCGTCGTTTTTGATCAGATCGAAGATGTCGGACAGGGCCGAGCGCTTTTCGGCGAAATATGTGTGCTCCAGCATGCCGGTGTCGACGCCGGTGGCGTCGATGGTTTCGACCCGCTCGACGACGAGCAAGCCGGCGCCGCTGTCGCCGGCGCGCGGGTAGCCGTGCATCGCCTTCGACGCCGACAGCGCCATGTCCTCGGACGAGGCGTACAGCGTGACCGGGTTGCGCGCGCCCGCCAGCGCCGGCGCGATGTCGCGTTTGAACACCCCGGCGTCGATGTCGGGCGCGGTCAGGATGATTTCGGTGATGCGTTGCGCCATTACCGGCTGCTGGGCCAGGGCGGCGGCAACGGCGTGGGTCAGCGCGCGGTTGCCCATGTTGTGGCCGATCACGTAGACGTGCTGGGCGTCGCTCTTGTCGAGAAAGTCGAGCAGGAACAGCGTCAGGTTGCTTTGCGACCATTCGATGTTGGCCTCGTCGACGAGGTAGCCGGACGGCTCGCCCTGCGAGGGCCAGCTGTAGAAGACCGGCGCGCCGTCGAAGGCGAGGTCGTAACACATCTGTCCGGTGCGCCGCGCCGCGTCTTCGAAGGTGACGTTGTAGCCGTGCACGAACAGGAAGGCGCTTTTCTTGCCGGAGCGCTGGATCCGCGCCGACAGCGCGGCCAGGAAGAGGTCCTTGTCCTGCGCTTTGGCGTCGAGCAGCACGACATGCCGATCCGGGTTCTCGCGCCATTCCAGGCGCCATAGCGTGGGCGCCTCCAGTTCGCCCATGCGCTGGTCGCGCGGGAGGCCGATTTCGCAACTGCCATAGCTCAGCTCGGAGCGCAGCGCGCCGAATTTCTGCGCCGGCAGCACGCTGCTGGTTAGGTTGCGGTCGGTGGCAAAGAACACCTTGACGACCGCGTAGTTCGGCGCCGGCGCCGCGCCGTCGTCGCCGGCACCATCGGCGGCGGCTTGATCTGGTAGAGCAGGGTTTGCGCCGCCATCAGCACGTCGATGTCGTTGCTGACGTTGGCGCCGTTGAGCGTGTCGCGCAAGGCGAACTGGCGCGACACCGAGCTCGGATCGAGCTCGAGGCTGGCGATCGCTTCGAGGATCGGTTCCGGATCGGCGACTTTTCTGCTGATAACGGTTTTCAGACGAGTGTAGCTGAGCGCGACGACCTCGCGGACAAACGCGCGGCTGCCATTTTCAATGGCCGCAATGATGGCGGAGGTGACTAGATCCATCGCTACGCGCTTTCAACTCGCTTTCAACATTGTTGTGGCCGCGCTGTGCGGAACGGGAATGACCACGCCGCCGCTGACGTGCTCGGGGACGGCGACGCGAACCGGTTCGCTGGGCGGCTTACTTGACGATAGCACGTTACCGGTTTCGCCCGGCGCCGCGTTCCAGACCGGGTCGGTAATGCCTTCGAAACATGGCGGTTTTGTTGCAATTTTTTTGGATACAGGTCTGTTACCGGCGATGTGCGAAACCTGTCGTATCGAGATCCGACCCAGGGTTGTAGGAGTGACTTAGCGTTGGTTTGGCGTGTGCAGTAGGCGGGCGTCGCGGTCGAGCCAGCCCGCCAGCGCGAAGACGATGGCGCAGGCAAGCCACATCGACCACAGGGTATGGGTGAGGAAATGGGCGCCGCGCAGTTGCTGCAACCAGCCCACCGAGGCGCCGACGGCCAGCAGCAGTGCCAGCGCCAGCGCCGCCGTGCGCGGGCGTCGCGGCAGGAAGAACAGGGCCAGCGAGATGAGCCAGAGCGCGCTTGAGGCGTGCCCGCCGGGCATACAGTGGCCGGCGGGGACGCCGTGCGGCACCGTTTCCAGCAGTCGGATATACGCTTGCGTGCCGCCGTAGCGCTGCAAATCCCACGGGCAGTGCGAGCTGCTGAGTTGCTTCAGCGTGGCGATGATGCCGGGCACCAGCAGCGCCGACAGGGCGACCAGGCGCTGTTGCAGCCGGCGCAGCGGGCTCCAGGGCCGCGGCCGGACCAGGTCCCACGCGGCCGCGCCGACGGCCGCCAACCCCAGCGCGACCATCAGGCGCTTCAGGATGACGTGGCTGAAGGCGTCCGCCAGCCACGCGTCGCGCCACGGAAAGCCGCCCAGGCGGGCGTCGAAGGCGGCGTCGGCCAGCGCCAGGTCGATGTCGGTGCCGGCGCCGATCCAGGCGATTAACAACGCCGCCGCCAGCATGGCGGGCCAGACGCGCAGCTGGAGTCGGCGCCACGGTTTAGATGGCATGGCTGCAGGCATGGAACAGGTCCAGTTTCGGGTTGTAGGCGGAGGTGCTGATGTTTAACATGCCCAGTGTCGAGTGGAAGATGTTGTCGTGGGAAAATTCCTGGTCGGCGCGCGCCGCCAGGCAGCGCTGGTCCAGCCCGAAGCGCTGGCGGAAGCCGTCGGACAGCCACAGCATGAACGGCACGTGGCGCTGTTCAGGCGGTGAAATAACGTAGGGCGCGCCGTGCAGGTAGAGATTGTTTTCGCCCAGCGACTCGCCGTGGTCGGAAAAATAGACCAGCGCGGTGTCGACGTTGTCCTCGCGGCCGCTACGCTCGAGCAGCGCGATCGCCTTGCTGAGCACGTAGTCGGTGTAGCGGATGCTGTTGTCGTAGGCCGCCACGATCGCTTCGGTCGAGCATTTCGCCAGTTCATTGGTCTCGCATTGCGGCCCGAAGTGCTTGAACGCGGCGGGGTAGCGTTTCCAGTACGACGGCCCGTGGCTGCCCTTCTGGTGCAGCACGATGACCATGTCGCCGCTGGCGTTGCGGATGATCTCGGGCAGGCCGCGCAGCAGCCGTTCGTCGTAGCAGTCCTCGTCGTTGCACAACGGGTCGCCCGGCGCCGGCTGCGACAGGTCTTCGTATTTGACCCGGGCGCATACCCCTTTGCAGCCGGAATTGTTGTCGCGCCAGAGCACCTCGAGGCCGGCGTGGCTGAGCACGTCGAGCAAGCCTTCTTGGCTCCTCGCCCTTTCGTCCGAATAGCGCTGCCGGCCCAGCGCCGAAAACACGCACGGCACCGACACGGCGGTGGCGGTGCCGCAGGACTGCATGTGGTGGAAGTTGAGCAGCCCCGCTTGCCGCGACAGCAGCGGGTTGGTGTCGCGCGCGTAGTGGTTCAGGGAAAAATTCATCGCCCGCGCGGTTTCGCCGACGACGATTACGGTCACGGTCTTGCGTTTGGCGCCGGCCCAGGCCCCGCCCTTGACGGCGTCGGTGCCCAGCGGCGCCACCACCAGCGGTTGGCTCCACTTGCGCTTGAGATAGCCGTTGACCGCCTGGATGTAGTTGGACGGGGTCAGCAGAAAGCGCAATTCGCGGTGCTCGCGCAGGGCCGGCGCAAGGCTCTTGAACAGCAGCAGCAACAGCACCGCGGCGACGGCCAGCGAGGCGGCGACCGCGCCGATGCTGTTGGCGGCATGGCGCCGCCGGCGTGGAAAACGCACGTCCGCATAGAGCAGCGCCAGCGACGGCAGCACGCCCAGCAGCAACATGCTCGGCAGCATTTTCCAGCTCAGCAGCTCGGCGCCCTCGCGGGCGTCGGTTTCGACGACGTTCTGGACCATCGACCAGTCGATCGGGGTGCCGTACTGGTCCATGAAATAGCTGGCGCCGGCGGTGGCGAGGAACAGGGCCACCAGCAGCGGTTTGATGATGAAGCGAAAGTTGAACAGGGTCAGGCTGGCGTTGAACAGCAGTACCAGCAACAGAAACATGCCGATGTGCAAAGGGATATTCGCCAGATGGATGCCGCCGGTGTCGGCAAAGAAATTCTTCCAAAATGTGACATTGTAGAAGGAAACAAACAGCACGGAGGCCGCCAAGGGCAATACGGACGCGTCTATACGCGAAGGCATATGTATTTTCACTGCGGATTCCAAAGTAATGTCGGGCGCGCTCCGGGGGAGGGGGGGCGCAGCGACGGCAGATTACGTTGGACGTTGTGAATTCGCCGTTACGGCAACGTTAAGATTTCGTTAAAGCATCTTCCGCGGGGGCGAAGCGGATGCCGATTGCCGTGCCGGGCGCCGACGGCGAGGCTATTTCCAGCGTGGCGCCGAGGTATTCGCAGATGCGCCCGACCAGCGCCAGCCCCAGGCCGATGCCGGCCGAACCGGCGCCGAGGTCGACCGGGGCCGCCGCGCCCTGGTCGCCGCTGAGCATGGCGCGCAGCGCGTCGGGCAGGCCGCGGCCGGTGTCGGCGACCAGCACGCAGTGGTGTTCCAGCGCGACCGTGACCGTGCCATGGTCGGTGTATTGGCAGGCGTTGCGGATCAGGTTGCCTATCGCGGCGGCGACCAGTTTGCGCGGCGCCCGGATCGAAAAATCGGCGCCGCCGGCGTAGCGCAAGGACACCGGCTTGTTGCCGACCAGGTTTTGGTGCAGCGCGACCTCCTCCTTGACGACGTCGGCGAGCGACACGTCGGCCGCCTCGATCAGCGTTGGCGAGCGCGCCAGCAACAACAGGATGGCCACGCTGTCGCTGGCGTCGCGCGCGGCGCGGTGGATGCGCTCGGCGGGGCGGTACAGCAGCGGCTGGCCGGCCGTTTCCAGCATTAATATCTCGGCGGCGCCGGAAATGACGGTCAGCGGCGTGCGCAGCTCGTGGCTGACGTCGCCGGTGAAAAAACGCTCGCGGTCGAGGAATTGCTGCATTTCGCCGGTGTGCTCGGCGAAGGCGCGGGCCAGCACGCCCAGTTCGTCGTTGTTGTCGATCAACGGCAGCTCGGCGCGGCGCTCGGCCACCGCCGCCGACAGCGTGATGATCGGCGTGACGAAGCGGCGCGCGACGAAGGCGCCCAGCAGCAAGGACATGCCGATAAAGCCCAGCAAGCTCACGCCCAGCAGGGAGTAGACGGCCAGCTCGACCTCGACGTAGTCGCTTTCGTGGTCGACCACGACGTAGGGGCCGGCGGCGTCGCGGCCGGACAACACGTGCAAGCCGACGCCGTCGACGTCGATATCGTGCACGCCCGGCGGCAGGTTGCGCAGCGACAGCGGAATCGACTCGCCGTGGTGGAAACTCATTCCTGCTGGCATTTCAACCGGCAAGTTGCCGGCGTGGCGAGGCGAGGCCCATAGCGCCACTTCTTTTAGTCGCTCGTCAACCAGGCGCACTTCGATACCCTCGACGATGACGGCGGCGACCATGGCGAAAAACAGCGAGCAGCCAAGGGCGAACAGCAGGTAGGCGGTGACGATGCGCCGGCGCAGCGAGTTAGAGGGCTTCATCGGCGGCCACCAGTTTGAAGCCGATGCCCGGCACGGTGCGCAACATGGCAAACGGCTCCGGCTTGTCCAGGGCCTGGCGCAGCGCGTGAATGTGGGTGCGCAGCGCGTCGCTGTCGGGCCGGTCCTCGCCCCACACCTCGGACTCCAGCGTTTCGCGCGAGACCACGCGCGGCGCCGCCTTCATCAGGCACTTCAGCAGCGTATAGCCGGTTTTGGTCAGCGTCAGGGGGCGGCCGGCGCGGGCGGCCTGATAAGTCTCGGTGTCGAAGCTCAGGTTGCCGATGCTCAGCAGGGCGGCGCCGCCGTGCGCGCCGTGCGCGCGCCGCACCAGCGCCTTCAGGCGCACCTCCAGTTCGACCAGCGAGAACGGCTTGACCAGGTAATCGTCGGCGCCGCTGTCGAAACCGGCGACTTTGTCCTGCAGCGTGTCGCGCGCCGTCAGCATCAGCACCGGGGTGAGGTCGCGCAACTCGTTGCGCAGCTTGTGGCACAGCTCGATGCCATTCAAGCCGGGCAGGGTGATGTCCAGCACCACCACGTCGTAGCTGTTGTCGTTGGCCAGGGCCAGGCCGGCGTAGCCGTTGGCGGCCGAATCGAGCACATGGCCCTTGGGTTCGAGGAATCCGTACAGATTGGCGACGATATCGGGATTATCTTCAATGACAAGGATGCGCATGGAGTGGAATGGTGACGGCGGCGGAAAGCGCCAGTCTACACGGGGAGACGAGGGAAAACGGAAAAAATAGCACGCTAAGCAGATGATCCCGGCTTTCAGATCTGTTCTCAATACACGAACGATAAGCCGTATTCAGCTGCGAGCGGGGGTGACCACGGAATCGCAAAGTGAGAGAACTTCAAACTTCTTTTGGTCACCTTCCAGCAAACCGTCAACGAACAACAGGGTGCTGTCCCAGGCTTGTCAAAATGTAAGGGACACCTGTAAGCAATCCGCTAGTGGCGAAAGGCTGCCAGCAATGCACCCAGCCCTCTACGTTTGGGCGCCTAGCGGTGCCTGTAAATTTCCCGCACGTGCTTAACTACCAAAACTGGCAGGTAATCCCAAACGGAAGCGATCGCGGTAAGACGCGCCAGCTCCCACTGATAGAGCGCCGCCAATTCCTCGAACGGGCGATCGATCTCATTGCAAAGGGCATGAATGCTTTCCATGTGACGAGTCGTGCTGGCCGATTCACTCCGCGCATTGGAACGAGGAGAAGCTTCGCGCGCGTTACTCTCCTGGGAAACGATTGGGATCATAGTTCACCTCAACTTAAAGTTACGTTACGTCATGAAAAAAACGTACCTTGGAAAAAACATTGGAACCATATTTTTTGCGCACTAACCTCGATACATCATTTGTAACTGGCCATCCTTAAACGGCCCGTCGTACGAAACAGCGAGGCCAAGCCTTTAGTGTTTTGCTGCAGTTTTAAACCTATATAGCCGATAGCCAGCGCTCCATCTTGAGTCGACGACGGTTCGGTTATGCCCGACAGTAAAGTTTTGGCAACTTCCAGGTCGTTTAGGCTACCAAGCCGATCTTGTAGTTGGGAGAGGGCAGAAATGTAGTGCTTGACGGCCTTGTTAGGCAAAAGATCGGAAAAAAACTCTGCGGCGTAGCGCGCTTTTTTTGCAGCGATACGAACTCGGTGTCGTGCTGACGCATCGTGTTGATTGGCAGAATTGACGCGACTGATGAGGCGCTTCTCTGCCTTTTTGAGTAATGGCGTCATCCCATCAACGGCACGTTTTGCTAGCGCTGACTTCTTCGAGAGATGCTCTTCTTTTCGCCAAGCTCGTCCATGAAGCCAACCATTTAATTGCAATAAGAGTTCGGTGTAACGAGGCTCATGCAAGGAAAGTACGAGAGTTTGATGCAGCGACCTTGCTTGTGTTGTGGCCAGGGCTACGAGGCGCCCCTGGTTTGGCGTAGTAATTTCATCCAGTGTCGAGGTAGCCAGCACGTCCCAATCCCGCGTGGCTCCGAGTTCTCCAGCTAACCAATCCAAGCTGACGCGGACTTCAGGTGGGAGCTTTGCCAATGGCTCAAACATATCTAACAGCGCTCGCAACCGCCGCAGACCCACTCTCATCTGGTGGAGACTTTCGACGCTCTGATTCAAAACGCCAGGCATGTTGGCTTCCATTTGTTGTAAACAGTTAAACCCCATGCAACGGAACGCATTCTCTAGACTCATTTTAGGGAGAAGTTTCACACGTCCCGCCTTGACCGGTTCGGGTGGCCGATTTTCCAGCATTGCGTATCCTCGTGCTGCCTTACTATCGTTCGAAAGTTCCAACGGTATGTCTCTGTGCAACGCGAGCGCGAGGTCGAATAGTTGCGTCGGATTACCTTTTTTCAGTTCAAATTCCAGCTCTTCGATTGGTAAATTCTGACCTCTACAATCAATATTGCCGGAGTCCAGCGAACACTCGACTTGTTGGCCATCCGGTAGGTCCAAATTCCAAATCGTACGATGGGTGGTGTTTGTGAAGATGGGGTACAGATGCTCGGCAACATTCGGAGATCGCAAGAGTTTGGCGATGCGCTCTACCTTGATCTGCCGAGCAATTTCTGATGGCTGGGGAACGGCGCTTGAGAGAGCGGATTCCCATTCACCGCGCTGATGCAGAGATGCAGAGCTGACAGAAGCGGTCTTCACCGTCTGAGTCCGTATTGAGCCTTCTTCTGACAGTCCATCCTCCCTCACGCGCAACGTAACCCCGTGCCTCCATAAATCCAATTTTTTAGTATCGTAGTACGTGTCTACAAGTTGATGTTCGGACGGGACGGCGCGAGCGTTATCGACAAGGAGTGGATGTTCATAGATGCGCGAGCGATCAATAGCGTCAATTTTTAGTTTGAGTTCGGTTTCCATATTTTCTATTTCCCATTGTCATTTCGAGAGCCTTAACAGATGTATTTTGGAGAGCCGGCAGCTCCATCCTTGGCTGAAATGGTATCACCGCCGAATTTGTAAGACATTCCAATTCCGCGCAAAAATCTATCGGAAACGAAATGTAGTTAGCCAACCCGGCAGGCTTGACGCTCAGATCGCCGTTTCATGGCAGTTGCCTCGCTCGACATTAGTTGCTGATTAGCGTATGGCGGAACGCCGCCCGTCGGAAAACAAGTGTTTTCCGACGGGCCAGCAGGCGACACCGGAAGCTCACATGTGAAGGGTGGTGAATAGCTGAAAAATGTGCGGAAAACTATGTCGTCATGATGTAGCATACGCCAACCACACATCACAGGTTTTCCGCACATGCTTGTCGGGTACATGCGAGTTTCGTCCGAGCCAGACCGCCAAAACACTGATCTGCAGCGCGACGCCCTGTTGGCGGCGGGCGTCGACGCTCGACACCTGTTTGAGGATCGAGCTTCCGGTGCCAAGGATGATCGGCCCGGCTTGGTCCAGGCGCTTGGATTCGTGCGGTCTGGCGATGTGCTCGTTGTCTGGAAGCTGGACCGACTCGGACGCTCGCTGCAGCACTTGCTCACTATCGTGAACACGCTAAAGGATAGACAGGTTGCTTTTCGTTCTCTTACCGAAGGCATGGATACCACGACAGCATCAGGCGAATTACTGTTTCATGTGTTCGGCGCGCTCGCCCAGTACGAACGCGCCTTGACCAAGGAGCGCGTGACCGCCGGACTCGCAGCCGCGCGCCGACGCGGCCGTGTCGGTGGTCGTCCGCCAGCGATTACCGGTGAGAAGCTGGACTCCATTGTTACTGCTCTGAACGGTGGGATGTCCAAGGCCGCCGTCTGCCGAACATTCGGCGTCAAGCGAACCACGTTGATCGAAACCATCGCACGAATCGGCGAAATCGGGTCAACGTAACGCATGCCACGCCGCTCAATACTTTCCGCAACTGAGCGGGACAGCCTACTGGCGCTCCCGCAAAGCCAAGACGACCTGATCCAGCATTACAGCTTTACCGAGTCCGATTTGTCCTTGATTCGGCAGCGCCGAGGCGACGCCAATCGGCTCGGCTTTGCCGTCCAGTTGTGCCTGCTGCGTTATCCGGGCTATGCACTGGCGGTCGACATGCCGGTGCCGGACGTGATCATCCAGTGGATATCCCGTCAGATACAAAGCGATGCCGAGGCTTGGCCGCAGTATGGCGTGCGTGATCAGACCAGACGCGAACATTTCCAGGAATTGCGCGCCTACCTCAGCTTGTCCGCGTTTAGCTTGCCGGATTTTCGCAAGCTGTCGTACAGCCTTGCTGACCTCGCCATGCAGACTGATAAAGGGCTGGTGCTCGCGGCCAAAGCCTTGGAGACGCTGCGGCAGCGGAACGCGGGATACCGGCAAGCTGAAAGACGAATCCCTGCTTCAGTTCCTTGCGCCGCTCGGATGGGAGCACATCAACCTGACCGGCGATTACGTTCGGCATCAGAACCGGATGATCGACGAGGGGCAATTTCGGCCGCTACGAACGCATGAAAAACCTTAGCGTGCTATTTTTTTCTTTTTCCCTGCTCTTCCCTACACGTTCGGCATGCCGGTCAGTTAGGTGGCTCCGGCGTAGGAATAGTTAAAACCAACGGCGTAACCCCGGGGGCCAACCTTACGGCCTTCCCCCGGCTCTTTGCCTTTGGTTGATTTTTTAGCGCTTCCGGCTCGCCAACTGCGCTTGCAGCCCAGCTTTTTCCTCGATCAGCGTCAAACGCGCTGCCTCTTGGCTGTTTTCCTTGTTCTCCGCCTGGCGCAGGCGTTCGCCGAGTAGTTCCGCCTGGTGCTGGCGGCCCGCCAGGGCGATGCGCGCTTCGGTCAGCGCCGTCTGCGTGGTGGCGAGTTTTCCGGCGAGGGCGGCGCCGGCCGCCGACGCCTCTTTGAATTGATAGGCCAGTTGGTCGCGCTCCGGCCGCATCGCGGCGAGGTCACCCTGGAGGGCGTCGGCGGCCTCGCGCCAGCGGTCCTGCTCAAGCTGCGATTGCGCCAGTTGCGTCTCCCGCTGGATCAGGGCCGCTTGCTGGATCTGCCCGTGCTGGCGGGCGCCAGCCAGATCCTGCTCCAAGCGCGCTACGCGCTGGTCCGCCGCCTGGCGTTCCTCGGTGCGCTGTGCCGCCGTCGCGTGCTGGTAGTGCTCGAACTGCGTGCGGGCCTGCGCCAGTTGCTGGTTCAGCGCGGCCACCTCGGCGGCGCGGTCGGCCAGGCGCGCGCGCAGGCCGGCGTTGTCGCTTTCCAGCCCGGCCAGCGTAATGGCGCCGCTGTGGTGCTCAGCGCGCAGCTGCGACAGCTCGTCCTTGGTCTGGGCCAGATCGGCGGCCAGCGCCAGCTTGGTCTGCGACAGGTTGCGGTTGTCCGCCTGGCTTTGCTCCAGGCGCTCGGCGGCGCCCTGTAACGCGATACGCTGGGCTTCGCTTGCCTGCGCCAACTGCAGGCCGACGTCCGCCTGCAGCTTCTGATACAGCCCTTTGACGGCCAGCAGCAATTCGGCGGGCACGCCGGTTTCAGCCGCCACCACGGATTCCTGATGCTCGACCTTCCAGCGCTTGAGCAGGGGCGCAATGGTGCTTTTACTACCAGTGCCGCCCAAGGCCTCGCGGACGCTGTCGACGGTGGGGTTTTTGCCCTCGGCGGCCACTTTTTCGGCGGCTTTCATAACGTGGGAATACAGGATACCGATGCGTGCCATAAGCCCATCCATGAAATAACGTAACGTATTACGTGATACGTAATTATACATAAAATTACGTTAAAAAAGTTGCCTTCTTCAAGCTTTATAACATCTGATAATGTTGATTATCGTGAGTTATGAAGCCGATAGAACGGATTTTTCATGTTCTGCCCGGTACATCTCCAGTCCATGACTTATTGGAACCGGCCCTCGTCTACGTCGAATTCGCGGTTCCTCTGGCGCGTTGCGTTCGTGTCACTGCTCGTGTTCGCGGCGGGGCCAACCAGCCACCACCCAAAGCGAAAGCGCACCCTGGTCCGCTGTGCGAAGGCCGTTGGACTGGAGGGTAATTATGTCGGCGGTAAGATTGACGAAAATGCAATTTGTCATCCTTTCACGCACGAGCGGACCAATAAGTCGGCTGTGCCATCCACGATACTGCCTTGTTACTTGTGTTACGTGGGAGCCAACTCCTACCATGAATTCCGGACTACCCGATGTATAAAAGGATGATTATGCCTCCCAGGACAATGCAAGAACGTAATGAATATGCTGCGCTGTTCAGTGGCAGCCTTGACGCCGCACTATCCCGACATGCAGCGGATCGGATACTACATTTCTTCTTTTTTTGCTTCTATGTTGAGATCACTTGCGATTACCTTGCTATTTATAATGTCTGCATATTGCCAAAAGATGCCATTAGTCCTCACGCAACGCATCAGGTCGACAAGGGGGTGCGAAACAAAGCGATGGAAAAGTTGGATGTATACTCTTCCGCTCCGGCGAATTTGACAGTCACTGGACACGGTAGTATGGATGCGGCCCATACAAACAATCTTGGTCTGACTGATCCCTTTGTTCGAGCCTGCGAGAAATATGCGATTAGTGATCAACTCTTAGGGCGACTCTACACTTGTTGCGAGAATTTTTGTAGCAACACGACGCTTTTACCGCAGTCAATTAACTTGGGCCCGGACAAAGTAGTTGATCAAGTTCATCGAGATATGTATAACGAAATTTTTTCAATGTCGAGCAAAAAGCCTCGCATTACGGAAGGTAAAGTCTGCCATTATTTAAACCATGCATCAAACCTTCTTCAGGAAATGGCAATCAAAAAAGTGGAGAAGAATGTGTTGGCGGAAACTGCTGGGTATTATATCGCGGGAATTAATAGCGTAGTTCACAAGATAGTTGAGATTGTGGGGGATGAAGCGGATCTGGTCGTCTCAGCGATCAATACTCACATAAAAAGCAATAGATTAGTTGATGCACTCGACTATGTCGCAAGCCCAAAGATGCAGCAGAGGGTTCATGAATCGCCAACCCGCTTTCGGCAACCGGGCTATAACAGCGCAAGCGTGGCCCCTGCAGTCTCGCCAGACACCGATGTCGATATGGGTCCCTGGTAGTGATGTAAAGAAAATGACGCGGCAGTTTGGTCGATTGCGACTCACTAGCGGTAAGTATCGACACATATAGACGAGTTAGACATTAGCCGCGATGTGCAGGCAGTCCAGTTGCCGGCGAGGCGGAGGGGCCAAATATCGCCGGCGGCGCTCAGCGAAATCAAGGACAAGCGAAGCTCTGGAGAAGGAAGAGAATCATGACAAAGACGGACGAACAGAGAGTATGGGAAACACTGGAGTACCTGCCAGTTTTGTTCATGGAAAAAATACGTGGACTTGCTGTTCAAACCATATTGAAGCAGTGGACAAAACAGCAAAACCTCGCATTGCTCAGCGAAAGGCTATCGCTCGGCGGGTGGCATCCTTGTTCCAGTGCATCGGACGTGAACCTGCGCCATACCCGGCGGGCGCTCTTACTTGCTTTTGAATACAATCGTCTTCCTCTGCTAAAGACACTCGTTTCAAGCATGAGTATGGCCGATACAAAACAAAGATTTTTGAAACAGTGTGATTTAATTAATCCTGTCATAGCGCTCGGCGCCACGACGCTTGCCGCCTCCTTCAATTATGCAACCGAGTCGGAGAAGTTGTGGGCATTGGGCGCTGGCGGAGAGGTGCGCCCAAGATTGAACGCCGGGGTGGCGGCGCTGTGGCGAGTGCCAAGCGACCGGAACGAGCGGCTCCGATTTGAAAAATGGTTTGGAACGTTTTCGGGAAAT
This sequence comes from Janthinobacterium sp. CG3, assembly GCF_000344615.1. Lineage (GTDB taxonomy): Bacteria > Pseudomonadota > Gammaproteobacteria > Burkholderiales > Burkholderiaceae_D > Janthinobacterium. The sequence continues at coordinate 1,317,481 of NZ_KB467824.1, forward strand.
AGGTACGACCTGGTTTTGCGAAACTTTGAAATCATTCGAGCCAGCACGAAGGGATACCGGCTTTATTATAGAGGCGATCGTCTGACGAATAATTCTATAGAACGTATACCACCTCATAACGAGGAAATGCCTATCCGTAAAGTGGTGGACTCGGCCGGTTTTTATTCACCTGATGAGCAACGAGACAGTGACCCGCAAAACTGCCATATCTTCCTCGGCAGTCCCTTTTGGGGTCCCGCCGTAACATGGAAGGGGCAAGAAGGTGTGAGTACATCGCGATGTGCAGTTCTCATTCACGAACTGACGCATTGTTTATGTGGCACCTTGGATAAATTGGGCACATCGAAAGGGTACGGAAGTGATAACTGCAAAAACTACGCCGCCAGAAACAGTCCGGATGTACTGCGTAATGCGTCGAATTACCAGTGGTATATCGACGAGTTTTCTTAAGTTTTTTGAGTTAACCGTAAGGAACAGGTAGTGATTGAACTGACGGCTGCCGCCTTGTTCCATCAATGCCGCCCATGACCTGTCACCCGAAGTTAAACGCACACACGCAAACTGTTGCAGTCCGAATTTTTGATGTCGCTACCCAGCATAGAGAACTGGAACAGCTTGCGTTCGCCTGACAGGATTTTTTGTGACACTGGTTGCGCCAGTTCCAATCGCAGTGGAATATAGAGAAAAAGTACAATCGGGCTTTTCAAGGCCGCCGTCGCCCTCGGCGTCACATTTGCCCTGGTCCCAGGCAGGCCAGACACCGTCCGCCAAAAAAATTCGCCCACACCAAAAGAAACGTTGCAAAAATAGTCAACATCTGCCATGATTTGTAAACGCGAATCATTATCATTCATTAAGCTTCCAGCAGATAGCGCCTCATATGACCACCGGCTCCGAAATCCGTCAGCTCTTTATCCTTTCCCGCGCCCAGTTGCGGGACGCTGCCGCGCGCATCCTAGGCTGCCGGCAGCGTGCGGAGGACGTAGTGCAAGACGCCTACCTGAAGCTGGCGGACGGTATCGAAGAGCTGCAAATACTCAACCCGGGCGCCTATCTGTTCCAACTGGTACGCAACTTGGCGATCGACCGTCACCGCCGTAGCGCCTTCGAGCTGCAAGTGTTCGCGCCCGAGGACGATGGGCTGCACGTCGGCTCGGCAGCGGCTACGCCCGAGGCCAACGCCATCCATACCCAGCACCTGGTGCTGGTAGCGCGCGCCCTATCCGGACTGCCGGAGCGCACCCGCGCCGCGTTCGAACTGCACCGCCTGGGTGGCAAGACCCAACGCGAGGTGGCGGCCGACCTTGGTATTTCCACCACGCTGGTCAATTTCATGATCCGCGACGCCATGTTGTGCTGCCGCGACGCTCTGCGCGCGGCTTGATCCCAGCATTCCACCACCGCGCCGAAAAAAGCCGGTAACCGCCGGTATGCTGTTGATATAATTGTTGCGCGCCGCCGACCGGGATGGCGCATTCGATTCCTCTATCAACGACGCCATGACCACAACCACAGACGCCGACGCGCATTGGCAGACAGCCCTGGACTGGATCCAACGCCGGCACGAAGACGACTTTGACGCCGCCGCCCAGGCCGAACTGGCGGCATGGTTGAATGCCGCACCCGCACATCGGCATGCCTATGACGAGGCGTGCAGGGTCTGGCTGGCGGCGGGCCTGGTGCCGCCGTCCGACCCCGCATAGCAGGCCTGCGCACGGCCGGCGCCACCGCCACACACTTGAATTGCCGCGCCGTCGCCCGACGACCGCATCCATCCGTCCATCCATCCATCCATTCATCCGGCCGGCCGGGGCCAGGCGTACCCCCCCCCCATTTTCCCTGCAGCGACCCGACCGCGCGCCAGCGCCACGGGCCAAGTGCGCGCGCGATTACGCTATCGCTGCAAAGCGCTAAATTTCGCCGCGCCTCATGCGTCATAGAAGGAGAGCAGCGCAGGAAGCGCCCCATGTCGGGACGCCCGGCGCTGCCATCACTATGATGGGGAAACCGCATGTCCACTAGCTGCTTTGACCGCGAAGACGAAACCTTTATCGTCCTCGTCAACCACGAAGACCAATACTCGATCTGGCCACACTGGAAGGCCGTGCCGGGCGGCTGGAAGGCCGTCGACGGCGTGCGGGGTCCGAAGAAGGCCGCGCTGGAATACGTCGAAAAAACCTGGACCGACATGCGTCCGCAGTCGCTGCGCGATTGGATGGACGAGCAGGCCTACGCCGTATCGGCCGGTGCCACCGACGCCGCCGCGCACTAAGCCGCAGGACGCCTGATGCCTATTCACTCGCCTTCGCGCCACCATCCCGAGAATTTTGTCGCACACCTGCGTGCGCTCGCCGCGGAACGCCCCGCCGATACCGCCTTGATCGTGGTCGCCGAACGCGAGGGGGCGGTGCACGACACGCCCATTACCTACGCCGCGCTGGAGCGGCGCGTGCGCGCGCTGGCCGCGCATTTGCAGCAACGCTTCGGCCCCGGCGAACGCGCGCTGCTACTGCTCGACAACAACGACCACTACGTCGTCAGCTTCTTCGCCTGCCTCTACGCCGGCCTGGTGGCGGTGCCGGTGTTCCCGCCCGAATCGGCGCGGGAACAGCATCTGGCGCGCCTGGTCGGCATCGCCGCCGACGCCCAGGCCGCCTGCATCCTGACCTCCAGCGATATTCTGAACATGGTCGGCGGCGCCATGGCCGCCTTTGCCGGCGTGAGCGTGATCGCCGCCGACCAGGTCGACACCGACGGCGCCGGGCAATGGCTGGTGCGTCTGCCACGGCCCGACGATCTCGCCTTCCTGCAATACACCTCCGGCTCCACCTCCACGCCCAAGGGCGTAATGGTCACCCATGGCAACCTGATCGCCAACGAGCGCGCCATCGAAGCCGCCATGGAAGTACGCGCCGACGACGTGTTCGTCTCCTGGCTGCCGCTCTACCATGACATGGGCCTCATCGGCGGCCTCTTGCAGCCTTTCCACCGCGGCATTCCGGTCGCCTTGCTGACACCGAAATTCTTCCTTGAACGGCCGGCGCGCTGGCTCGAAGCGATCGCGCGCCTGCGCGGCACCGTCAGCGGCGGGCCGGACTTCGCCTTCCGCCTGTGCCTGGACCGGGTCAAGCAAAGCCAGCTGGCCCGGCTCGATTTGTCGAGCTGGCGCGTGGCGTTTTCCGGCGCCGAGCCGGTGCGCCACGACACCTTGTGCGACTTCATCGCGCACACCGCGCCGGCCGGTTTCGCCGCGTCGTCCGTCTATCCCTGCTACGGCCTGGCGGAAGCGACGCTGCTGCTGACCGGCGGGCGCCGCGCCGGCGGCGTCAAGGCGCGCGCCTTCTCGCCCGACAGCCTGGCGCAGGGCACCCCCGCGCCGCAAGACGGCGGCGCCATGCTGGTTTCCTGCGGCGCCATGGTCGACGGCCATCTGCTCGACATCGTCGACCCGCACACCGGCGCCTCCGCGGCCGCCGGCGCGGTCGGCGAAATCTGGGCCAGCGGCCCGAGCATCGCGCAAGGCTACTGGCGCCGCGAGCGTAACAGCGACGACACCTTCGTCGAGCGCGCCGGGCGGCGCTGGCTGCGCACCGGCGACCTTGGTTTCCTGCACGACGAGCAGCTCTACATCACCGGCCGCATCAAGGACATGATCATCGTCCGCGGCCAGAACATCTACCCGCAAGACATCGAACGCGGCGTCGAAGCCGACGTCGAGGCCGCGCGCAAGGGCCGCGTTGCCGCCTTCGCGGTGCCGATGCCGGACGGCGGCGAGGGCGTCGGCGTGGCCGTCGAAATCTCCCGCGGCCTGCAAAAACTGGTGCCGGTGGCGGCCCTGGTCGAAGCTCTGAGCCAGGCCGTCGGCGCGGCCTGCCGCGAGCCGGCCTCGGTGCTGGTGTTGCTGAACCCCGGCGCGCTGCCGAAGACCTCCAGCGGCAAACTGCAACGCGGGGCCTGCCGCAAGGGCTGGCTGGAGAACACGCTGGACGCCTACGCGATCCACCAGCACGGCCGCTTCGTCCTGGGCGGGCCAATCGAGGCGGCGGCCGCCGCCGCGCTCAGCGACACGGAAACGGCGCTGGCCGGCATCTGGCGCGACGTGCTGAAACGCGACGCCGGCGTCGCCTATGCGCGCGACGCCCACTTCCTCGCCAGCGGCGGCAGTTCGCTGGCGGCGGTACAAGTGGCGGCGCGCATCGGCCAACGTTGGGACATCGACTTCCCGGTGCGCCTGATTTTCGAACAGCCGTTGCTGGCGCAGATGGCCGACGCCGTCGCCGCCCAGCTGGCCGGCGGCGCCCGCGACGCGCGCAGCGCGATCGCGCCGCTGGCGCCGGCGCAGCGGCAGTTGCCGCTGCCCTTGTCGCATGCCCAACAACGACTATGGTTCCTGTGGCAGATGGCCCCGACCAGCACCGCCTACCACGTCGGCGGCGCGCTGCGCTACACCGGCGCGCTCGACACCGAGGCGCTGCGCGCCGGCTTCGACGCCTTGGTCGCGCGCCACGAATCGCTGCGCACGCTGTTCCGCAGCGGCCCCGACGGCCTGGCCGAACAACTGATACAGAATGGTACGCCGCTGGACTGGTCACAGGCCGATCTGCGCACCGAACCCGCCGGCGCCAGGGAAGAACAGGCGGCGCGGCTGGTCGAGCACCTCAATAACCGGCCGTTCGACCTGCACAGCGGCCCGCTGCTGCGCGCCGTCTTGATCCGCGTCGGCGAGGCCGAGCATATCCTTGCCGTCGTGGTCCACCATATCGTCTCCGACGGCGTCTCGATGCAGGTGTTGATCGCCGAACTGGCGGCGCACTACCGCGCCCGTCTTGCGGGAACGGCGCCGGCCGTGGCCGCGCTGCCGATCCAGTACGCCGACTACGCCGCCTGGCAGCAAACTTGGCTGCAGGCGGGCGAGGGCGCGCGGCAACTGGCATATTGGCGCCAGCAATTGGGCGGCGAGCAGCCGGTGCTATCTTTGCCGACCGACCGCGCGCGCCATCCGGTCGCCGCCTACCGCGCCGCCGGCCATAGCGTCGAGCTGCCAGCGCAATTGGCGGCGGCGCTGGGCGAGCGCGCGCGTCACCACGGCGCCACCATGTTCATGGCGTTGCTGGCCGGTTTCCAAGTGCTCCTGCATCGCTACACCGGCCAGAACGACATCCGCGTCGGCGTGCCGCTGGCGAATCGCCAGCGCATCGAAACCGAGGGCTTGATCGGCTTCTTCGTCAACACCCAGGTGCTGCGCAACCAGGTCGGCGGCCGCACCACGCTGGCGCAGGCGCTGGCGCAGGCGCGCGAAGCCGCGCTGGGCGCGCAATCGCACCCGGACCTGCCGTTCGAACAGCTGGTCGACGCGCTCCAGCCCGAGCGCAGCCTGAGCCACAGCCCGTTGTTCCAGGTGATGTTCAACCACCAGCGCGCCGACTACGCCCAGTTGGCGCAACTGCCCGGCCTGGAGGCACGCTATTACGCGCTGCCGGAGCAGGCGGCGCAGTTCGAACTGACGCTCGACAGCACCGAGCACGCGGACGGCCGCCTGAGCCTGCGTTTCATCTACGCGGCCGAGTTGTTCGATGCCGCCACCATCGCCCGCATGGCCGACGACTACCTGGCCATCGTCGCGGCGCTGGCGGCGCAGCCGGCGCAGGCGGTCGGCGACGTCGGGCTGGTGAACCAGGCAGAACAAACCCAGCTTGAAAAATGGGGCGTCAACCCGGTGCGCCACGCCGACGCCGAGCCGGTCCACCGCGCATTCGAACGCCACGCGGCGCGCCGCCCCGACGCGCCGGCGCTGGTGTTCGGCGACGCCACGCTTAGTTACGCCGAACTGAACGCCAAGGCCAACCGGCTGGCGCACCACCTGGTGGCGCTGGGCGTGCGGCTGGAAACCACCGTCGGCATCGCCGTCGAGCGCTCCATCGACATGGTGGTCGGCCTGCTGGCGATTTTGAAATCCGGCGCCACCTACGTGCCGCTGGATACCGACTATCCGGCCGAGCGCCTGCGCTACATGATCGAGGACAGCGGCATCGGCCTGCTGCTGACGCACAGCGCGCTGACCGGCGCAGCGGCGCCGGCGCCGGCGGCGCCGCTGCGCACGCTGCTGCTGGACCGGCTAGACCTGTCCGGCGAGAGCGCGGCCAACCCGGCCTTGCCGGTGCACGGCGAAAACCTGGCCTACGTCATCTACACCTCCGGCTCGACCGGCATGCCGAAGGGCGCGTCGAACCGCCACCGCGCGCTGTCGAGCTGCATGGCGTGGATGCAGGAGACCTACCAATTGACGCCGGCCGACACCGTGCTGCACAAGGCGCCGTTCGGTTTCGACGTCTCGGTGTGGGAGCTGTTCTGGCCGTTGACGGCGGGCGCGCGCCTGGCGCTGGCCCTGCCGGGCGACCAGCGCGACCCGGCGCGCCTGGTGGCGCTGATCCAGCAGCACCAGGTCACCACGGTCAACTTCGTGCCGGCGATGCTGCAAGCCTTCCTGGCGCACGAAGGCATCGAAGCGAGCACCCGCCTGAAGCACATCATCTGCGGCGGCGAGGCGATGCCCGCCGAGACGCAGCGCGAAACCTTCGCGCGCCTGCGCCAGGCCGGCCTGCACAACCTGTACGGGCCGACCGAGGCGGCGATCCACGTCACCCACTGGGCCTGCCGCGACGACGGCCGGAACCAGGTGCCGATCGGCCGTCCGATCAGCGCCACCCACACCTATGTGCTCGACACGGAATTGAACATGGTCCCGGCCGGCGTCACCGGCGAGCTGTATCTGGGCGGCGTACACCTGGGCCGCGGCTATCTGCGGCGCGCCGGCCTGACCTCCGAACGCTTCGTCGCCGACCCCTTCGATCCACGCGGCGGCCGTCTGTACCGCACCGGCGACCTGGTGCGCTGGAACGGCGAAGGGCAGCTGGAATATCTGGGCCGCATCGACCACCAGGTGAAAATCCGCGGCCTGCGTATTGAACTGGGCGAAATCGAGGCGCAATTGCTGGCGCAGCCGGCGCTGCGCGAAGCGGTGGTGCTGGCGCGCGAGGCGCCGGGCGGCAAACGCCTGGTGGCCTACGTGGCGGCGCACGAGGGCGTGCTCGTCGACGCCGCCGCCCTGAAGGCGCAACTGGCGCTGCGCCTGCCGGACTACATGGTGCCGCGGCATATCGTCGCGCTGCCGTTCCTGCCGCTGAACGCCAACGGCAAAGTCGACCGCAAGGCCCTGCCGGACGTCGCGCCCGAGGGCCGCACGGCCGGCCAGGCGCCGCAAGGGCAGTTGGAGGAAACGCTGGCGCAGATTTGGTGCGGCTTGCTGGAACTGGGCAGCGTTGGCCGGCACGACAGCTTCTTTGAATTGGGCGGCCATTCGCTGTTGCTGCTGCAAATGCAGCGCCGCCTGGCGCAGCAGCTGGACCTGCGTCCGACGGTGGTCGAGCTATTCAAGTACCCGACCCTGGAGGCGCTGGCCGCCTTCCTGCGCGGCGGCAACCGGCCGGCGCGCGCCACGCAGGAAGTCGACGAACGGGCCAAGCGCCAGCGCGGCGCATTTTTACAACGCAAACCCGTAGCAGAAAGAGTACCGACATGAACCAGTTGAACCAGCAAGGGGACGCGGCGTACAGCGGCGTGGAAATCGCCATCGTCGGCATGGCCGGGCGCTTCCCCGGCGCCGACGACATCGACGCGCTGTGGCGCAATATCCGCGACGGCGTCGAATCGCGCAGCGCCTTCAGCGACGACGAATTGCGCGCCCGCGGCGTCGACGCCGGCCTGCTGGCCGACCCCGGCTACGTCAAGGCCGGCATGCTGTTGCAGGGGATGGACCAGTTCGACGCCGGCTTCTTCGGCTACGCGCCGCGCGACGCCGAGCGGCTCGACCCGCAGCACCGGGTGTTCCTGGAAACGGCCTGGCACGCGCTGGAGCACGCCGGTTACGCCGGCGCCGGCGCGCCGGCGCTGACCGGGGTCTACGCCGGCAGCGGCGCCAACCTCTACCTGATGCGCAACCTGCTGCCGGGCGTGGACTGGGCCGCCAGCGACGTCGCCTCGCTGTTGGGCCTGATGAACGGCAACGACCAGGGCTCGCTGGCGACACGCGTCGCCTACAAGCTGAATCTGCGCGGCCCGGCGCTGTCGGTGCAAACCGCCTGCTCGACGTCGCTGGTGGCGGTGCATCTTGCCTGCCGCGCCTTGCTGAACTACGAAAGCGACCTGGCGCTGGCCGGCGGCGTCTGGCTCAACCTGCTGCAAGAGGCGGGCTACCGCCACCAGGCAGGCGCGATCCTGTCGCCGGACGGCCACTGCCGCGCCTTCGACGCGGCCGCCGCCGGCACCGTCATCGGCAGCGGCGCCGGCATCGTCGTGCTGAAGCGCCTCGACGACGCGCTGCGCGACGGCGACACCATCCACGCGGTGATCAAGGGATCGGCCTTGAACAACGACGGCGCGACGAAAATGGCCTACAGCGCGCCCAGCGTCGACGGCCAGGCCGAAGTGGTCCAGACGGCGCTGGCGATGGCCGGGGTCGACGCCGCCAGCATCGGCTACGTCGAGGCCCACGGCACCGGCACCACGCTGGGCGACCCGGTCGAAATCGCCGCGCTGACGCAGGCGTTCCGCGCCGACACCGAGGGGCGCGGTTACTGCGCCATCGGCTCGGTGAAGACCAACATCGGCCACCTAGACGCCGCCGCCGGCGTGGCCGGCCTGATCAAGGCGGCGCTGGCGCTCAAGCACCGGACCCTGCCGCCAAGCCTGCACTACGAGCGCGCCAACCCGCAAATCGACTTCGCCGCCAGCCCCTTTTATGTGAACACGCGGGCGCGCGCCTGGCCGGCGGGCGCCACGCCGCGCCGCGCCGGCGTCAGCTCCTTCGGCATGGGCGGCACCAATGCCCACGTGGTGCTGGAAGAGGCGCCCGCGCTTGTCGCCGCCCCGAACGCGACGGACGCGCCGTTGCTGCCGCTGCTGCTGTCCGCACGCAGCGCGGCGGCCCTGGACAACGCGGCCGCTCAATTGGCCGGCCACCTTGGGCGCCATCCAGAGCAAGCCCTGGCCGACGTCGCCTATACGCTGCACGCCGGGCGCAAGCATTTCGCGCACCGCGCCGTCGCACTGGGTCGCGACCACGCCGAGGCCGCGCTGGCCCTGGCCGGCGATTCCACCCAATATACAAGCGGGCAGGTCGGCGCCGGGCAGCCGGCGCTGGCCTTCCTGTTCCCGGGGCAGGGCGCGCAACACGTCGACATGGGCAGCGCGCTGTACCGGAGCGACAGCGGCGTGCGCGCCACCGTCGACCAGTGCTGCCTGCTGCTGGCGGGCCGTCTCGGCCTGGACCTGCGCACGCTGCTGTTCCCGGCCGAGGGCCAGGAAGAGCAGGCCGCCGCGCGTTTGGAGCAGACCGCGTTCACCCAGCCGGCGCTGTTCGTCATCGAATACGCGATGGCGCAGATGTGGATACAACGCGGCGTGCGTCCCGCCGCCATGCTGGGCCATAGCATCGGCGAGTATGTGGCCGCCTGCCTGGCCGGCGTATTTTCGCTGGAGGACGCGCTGGCCATCGTCGCCGAGCGTGGCCGCCTGATGCAGGCGACCGCCGAGGGCGCGATGCTTGCCGTCAGCCTGCCGGAGGCGCAATTGTCGTCCTACTTGGACGGCGGCTGCGACCTCGCGGCGGTTAACGCCGCCGATCTGTGCGTGCTGTCGGGACCGCTGGCGGCAATCGAAGCGGCCGAGCGCAAGCTGGCCGCCAACGGCGTTGGCGCCCGCCGCCTGCACGTTACCCGCGCCTTCCACTCGGCGCTGGTGGCGCCGATGCTGGCCCGGTTCGAGGAACTGTTGCGCGGCGTCGCGCTGCGGGCGCCGCAGATTCCCTTCATATCCAACCTGAGCGGGCGCTGGATTACGGCCGAAGAGGCGTGCAGCCCGGCTTACTGGGTCGCCCATGTGCGCGGCACCGTGCGCTTCGCCGCCGGCCTGGCCACCTTGCTGGAAAACCCGTCGCGCGTGCTTCTAGAAGTCGGCCCCGGTGAAACCCTCAGCGGTCTGGCCCGCCGCCATCCGCTGACGGAAGGCCGGCCGGTGCTGTCGACGCAATGCCATCCGGCGCGGCGCGCCCATAACGGCCTGCAGTTCAGCCGTTGCCTGGCGCAGCTGTGGGTGGCCGGCGTCGAACTGGACGCGGCCGCGCTGGGTATCGTGGCAGCGCGCCGCGTGGCGCTGCCGGGCTATCCGTTCGAGCGGCAATCGTACTGGGTCGAGGCGGTGGCAGGCCCGGCGCCGGTGGCGCAAGCCGAACGCGGCGTCGCCGACTACCTGCTGGCGCCGGTCTGGAAGCGCGCCGCGCCATTGGCGCCGCGGCCGGGCGCGGACACGCCGCCGCGTGGCGTGGCGCTGCTGTTGGCCGACACGCACAGCCTGGCCGACGGCCTCGCCGATCTGCTGAACGCGCGCGGCCGCCAAGTGGTGCGCGTCGAACGCGCTTCCAGCTTTGAACGGATAGATAAGCATTCCTACGCCGTGCGTCCAGGCGCCAGCGAAGACCTGGAGCACGTGCTGCGTGCGGTACAGTCCGAGTTGGGCCAGGTGTCCGAGGTCTGCCACCTGTGGACATTGGGCGTGGACGCCCCGGCGGATCTGCTTGAGCGCGGCTTCCACAGCCTGTTGGCGTTGGCGCAGGCGCTTGACGCCAACAGCGCCGGAAATGTCGCCATCAACGTCGTGACGGAGCGGCTGGAAGACGTCACCGGGCTGGAAGTGCTGTGCCCGGAGCAGGCAACCCTGTACGGACCGTGCAAAGTGATTCCGCAGGAGTTTCCAAACCTGGCTTGCCGGCTGTTCGACGTGGTGCCGGCGCCCGCCGACAGCGCGGCCGAACAACTGCTGGCGCGCCAGTTGCTGGCCGAAATGGACCAGCCAAGCGGCCAATCGCTAATCGCCTACCGTGGCGCACATGCCTGGCACAAGCATTTCGAGCCGGTGCGGCGCGAGGCGGATGCCGGCCAGCGCCTGCGCCGCCATGGCGTGTACCTGATTACCGGCGGTTTGGGCGGCGTCGGCTTGGCGCTGGCCCGCCATCTGGCGCAGGCCTGGCAGGCCAAGCTGGTGCTGCTGGGCCGCAGCGCGCTGCCGCCGCGGCAGGAATGGCGGCAGCGCGTGGAGCGGGCCGACGCGTCCGATCCGCAATTACGCGCTCTGCAAGCGCTGTTGGAGCTGGAGACGCTGGGCGCCGAGGTGTTGGCCGTGCAAGCGGACGTTACCGACGCGGCCCAGATGGCCGCCGCCGTCGCCGCCGCGCGCCATCGCTTTGGCGCGCTGAACGGCGTGGTCCACGCCGCAGGTGCCGCCGGCGGTGGCCTGATCGCCCGCAAATCGCGCGCCGCCGTGGAGAAGGTGTTCGCGCCCAAACTGCAAGGCAGTCTGGCCACGCTCGACGCGCTGGCCGGCGAGCCGTTGGACTTCGTGCTGCTGTGCTCATCGCTGTCGGCCGTCACCGGTGGTTTCGGCCAAGCCGACTACTGCGCCGCCAACTGCTACCTGGACGCGCTGGCGCACCGCGCCACCGCCACCGGGTCGCCCTGGATCGTCTCGGTCAACTGGGACGTCTGGCGCGACCTCGGCATGGCCGTTGGCCAGCAACTGGCGCAAGGCGAGGGTATCGCCGCCGCCGACGCCGGCGAACTGCTCGAACGCGTGCTGGCCGGTCCGGCCGTGCCGCAACTGCTGGTCTCGACGCTCGGGCTGGAACGGCAACTGGCGCGCAGCGCCTCGCTCGACATGGCCGAGCGCCTGCCGCCGGCACCGTCGGCGCGGCGCCAGCGGCACGCGCGTCCGGCGCTGGCCCAGGCCTATGTCGAGCCGGGCGATGAATTCGAGCGGGGCCTGGCCGCGCTGTGGAGCGAATTCCTCGGCATTGCCCCGGTCGGCGCCAACGACAACCTGTTCGAGCTGGGCGGCGACTCGCTGCTGGCGATCCAGCTGCTGGCCAAGGTGCGCAGCGCCTATGGGGTTGATTTGCACCCGGCCGGCTTTTTCAAGAACCCGACGGTTGCCGCCCTGGCGGTGATGCTCGAGACCCGAATGATAGAAGACATCGAGCGCGCCGAATCGGCCGCCGCGTCCGCAAAGGTGTAAAGGTTTTCCATGTCCGATATGAATAATTTGTCCGAATTGCGCGCCCGGCTCAGCCCGGCCCAGCGCGTCCAGTTACAGCAGCGCCTGCGCGGCGGCGTCGCTGCCGCCGACGCGTCCCACGCCATTCCGCGCCGCCCGGACGGCGGCAGCGCCGAGCTGTCGTTCGCCCAGCAGCGCCAGTGGTTCCTATGGCGCCTCGACCCGGCCAGCGCGGCCTACCACCTGAGCGGCGGCCTGAAATTCAGCGGCCACCTCGACGTGGCGGCGCTGCGCGCCAGCATCGGGGCGCTGGTGGCGCGCCATCCGTCGCTGCGCACCGTTTTCCGGCAGGACGAGGACGGCGGCGTGCGGCAGGTGGTGCAGCCGGCGGCGGCCATCGAGCTGCCTAGCCTGGACTTCAGCGCCTTCGAGCCGGCGGCGCGCGCCTCCTTTGCGCGGGCCGAAATCCGCCGTCTCTGCGCCCAGCCCTTCGACCTTGGCCACGGTCCCTTGCTGCGCGTGGCGTTGTTCAAGATGGTGCATGACCAGCAGCAACTGCTGCTGGTCATGCACCACATCGTCTCGGACGGTTATTCCACCCAATTGATCCTCGACGAACTGGCGCAGCAATACGCCGCGCGCGTGCAGGGCGCGCAAGCGCAACTGGCCGATCTGCCGATCGACTACAGCGACTACGCCGTGTGGCAGCGCACCTGGCTGGCCGGCGAGGCCGGCGCGCAGCAACTGGCGTGGTGGCGCGCGCTATTGGGCCAACAGCAACCGGTGCTGGCGCTGCAAACGGCGCGGCCGCGCAAGGCCGACGGTGTCTACGGCGCCGCCCGCCACAGCGTCGCGCTGCCCGCCGAGCTGGTGGCCGGCCTCAAACGGCAGGCCCAGGCCCAAGGCGGCACCTTGTTCATGGCCTTGTTGACCGGTTTCCAGGCGCTGCTGTTCCGCTACAGCGGCCAGGGCGATATCCGCGTCGGCGTCCCCATCGCCAACCGCAACCGCGCCGAAACCACCGGCCTGATCGGCTTCTTCGTCAACACGCAGGTGCTGCCGGCGCGGCTGGACGCGCGCATGGCGCTGGCGCAGCTGTTCGAGCAGACCCGCGACAATGCGCTGGGCGCCCAGGCGCACCAGGATTTACCGTTCGAACAACTGGTCGAAGCCTTGCAGCCGGAGCGCAGCCTGAGCGGCAATCCGCTGTTCCAGGTAATGTACAACCACCTGCGCCTGGACCACCGCTCGCTGGCGCAATGGCCCGGCGTTAGCGTCGAACGCGTGGACTTCGACGAGCAGGACGTGCAGTGCGAACTGACGCTGAACACCAGCGAGGGGGCCGACGGCCGGGTGCGGGCCAGCTTTAGTTACGCCGCCGAGCTGTTCGACGCGGCCCACATCGAAACGATGGCGGCGCATTACCTGTTGCTGTTGCAGGCGCTGGCCGAGCAGCCGGAGCAGGCGCTGGGCGACGTCGGCCTGCTGGCCGGGCCGCAATTGCGGCAACTGGCCGGCTGGGGCGCGAACCCGCAGCGCCACCCGGACATGCAACCGGTGCACCGCCTGTTCGAGCGCCAGGTGCTGGCCGCGCCGCGCGCGGTGGCGCTGTTGTGCGGCGACGAGCAGCTTAGCTACGACGACCTGAACATCCGCGCCAACCGCCTGGCGCACCGCCTGATCGCCGCCGGCGTCGGGCCGGAGTCGCGCGTGGGCATCGCGCTGGAACGTTCGATCGACATGGTGGCCGCCTTGCTGGCGGTGCTGAAAGCCGGCGGCGCCTACGTCCCGCTGGACCCGGACTATCCTTCTGAGCGGCTGCGCTACATGGTCGAGGACAGCGGTATCGGTACGCTGCTGACGCATAGCGCGCTGGCCGGGCAGATCGCCGGCGTCGACCCGGCGCGGGTGCTTGAGCTGGACACGCTGGACCTGAGCGGCGAGTCCGCGGCCAATCCCGCGCCGGCGCTGCATGGCGAAAACCTGGCCTACGTTATCTATACGTCCGGCTCGACCGGCAAGCCGAAAGGCGCCGCCAACCGGCACGGCGCGCTGCACAACCGCCTGGCGTGGATGCAGCAGGCCTACCAACTGACGCCGGCCGACACGGTGCTGCAAAAGACCCCGTTCAGCTTTGACGTCTCGGTGTGGGAGTTTTTCTGGCCGCTGATGGTCGGCGCCCGCCTGGCCATCGCGGCCCCGGGCGAGCACCGCGAACCGGCGCGCCTGATGGCGCTGATTCGCCGCCACCAGGTGACGACGCTGCACTTCGTGCCGTCGATGCTGCAAGCCTTCCTGGCGCACGAGGGCGTCGACGCCTGCACCACCGTGAAGCGCATCGTCTGCAGCGGCGAGGCGCTGCCGGCCGAGGCCCAGAAAGCCGTCTTCGCCGGCCTGCCGCGGGCGCAACTGTTCAACTTGTACGGCCCGACCGAAGCGGCCATCGACGTCACGCACTGGACCTGCCGCAACGACGGCGCCAGCCAGGTGCCGATCGGCCGTCCCATCAGCGCCACCCACACCTATGTGCTCGACGGCGAACTCAATTTCGCCCCGGCCGGCGTCGCCGGCGAGCTATATCTGGGCGGCGTCGGGCTGGGCCGCGGCTATCTGGACCGCGCCGCGCTGACGTCGGAACGCTTCGTGGCCGACCCGTTCGACCCGCTGGGCGGCCGCTTGTACCGCACCGGCGACCTGGCGCGCTGGAATGCCGAAGGCCAGCTGGAATACCTGGGCCGCATCGACCATCAAGTGAAAATTCGCGGCTTCCGCATCGAACTGGGCGAGATCGAGGCGCAACTGCTGGCGCAGCCGGAAGTACGCGAAGCGGTGGTCGTGGCCAATGAAGGCGCGCGTCTGGTGGCCTATTTGGCCATCGCCGCGCCAGACGGCCAGTTCGACCCGGCGTCGCTGCGCGAGCGGCTGGGCCGCGCGCTGCCCGATTACATGGTGCCGCACGCCTTCATGGTGCTGGAGCGCCTGCCGCTGAACGCCAACGGCAAAATCGACCGCAAGGCGCTGCCGGCGCCGGAACGGCAGGAAGCGGCCGCCTACGCCGCGCCGCGGGGCGAGGCGGAAACCGCGCTGGCGCAGGTCTGGGCCGAGGTGCTGGGCCTGCCCCGCATCGGCCGGCACGACAATTTCTTCGAGTTGGGCGGGCATTCGCTGTTGGCGGTGCAGATGGCGGCCCGGGTGCAGCGCGCCACCCAGCGCGAACTGACGGTGCAGCAGGTATTTCAACATCCCACGCTAGGCGCCATGGCGTTGCTGCTGGCGGACGCCGGCGGCAAGTCCGCCGAGCAGGCCCTGTCTGACCTTGATTCCTTTATAGATAGTTTGGAGAACGTTTAATGAATAACGACGCGACGCGCCGCATTGCGGAGAAATTCGCTCAACTGTCCGCCGAACAGCGCCGCGCAGTGTACCAACGCCTGAAGGCCGACGGCATGAGCATCGGCCAGTTCCCCATCCTCCAGCGCGAAGCGGCGCTGGCGCAAGCCTGCCCCTTGTCGTATGCGCAAACGCGCCAGTGGTTCCTGTGGCAGCTTGATCCAACCAGCACCGCCTACCATATCGCCGGCGCGCTGACGCTCAAGGGCGAACTGGCGGTGGACGCCGTGAAGGCCAGCTTCGCCGCCCTGGTGGCGCGCCACGAAGCGCTGCGCACGGTGTTTCGCGGCACCGCCGACGGCCTGGCCGAACAAGTGATCCAGGCGCAGGCCGCGCTGGACTTCGCCATCATCGACCTGAGCGCGGTGGACGCGTTTGAGCGCGCCGCGCGCGTGCTGCGCGAAGCGACCCGCATCAGCCGGGCGCCGTTCGACCTGACGCAGGGGCCTTTGCTGCGGGTCGGCCTGATCCGCGCGGCGGCCGACGAGCATGTGCTGGTGCTGGTGATGCACCACATCGTCTCCGACGGCTGGTCGATGCAAATTATCGTCGACGAGTTCGCGGCGCTGTACCGCGCCGGCGTGCAGGGCGGGGCCGCCGAGCTGGCGGCCATGGCTATCCAATACGCCGACTACGCCGTGTGGCAGCGCAGCTGGCTCGAAGCCGGCGAGCGGCAACGCCAACTGGCTTATTGGAGCGCGCAACTGGGTAGCGACCACACGGCCTTGCAACTGCCGGCGGATCATCCGCGCCGCGCCGACGCCAACTACCGCGCGGCGCGCCACAGTATCACGCTGCCGGCGCAGCTGGCGCACGGATTGCAGCGGCGCGCGCAGGCGCAGGGCGCGACGCTGTTCATGGCGCTGCTGGCCGGCTTCCAGGTTTTGCTGAGCCGTTATAGCGGCCAGACCGATATCCGCGTCGGCGTGCCGATCGCCAACCGCCACCGCGTCGAAAGCGAACGCGTGGTCGGCTTCTTCGTCAACACCCAGGTGCTGCGCAACCAACTGCAAGGGCGTCTCAGCCTGTCGCAGGCGCTGGCGCAGGCCAGGGACGCCGCGCTGGGCGCGCAGGAACACCAGGATCTGCCGTTCGAACAGCTGGTCGAGGCCTTGCAGCCCGAGCGCAGCCTGAACGGCAACCCGCTGTTCCAGGTGATGTTCAACCACCAGCGCAGCGACTACCGCGCGCTGGAGCGGCTGCCGGGTCTGGAACGTCACGACTACGCGCTGGCCGACAAGCAGGCCCAGTTCGAGCTGACGCTGGACACTAGCGAAGACGCCGACGGCGTGGTGAACGCCACCTTCAGCTATGCCGCAGAGCTGTTCGACACCGCGACCATCGCGCGCATGGCGCGGCACTACAGCGCCACGCTGCAGGCATTGGCCGCGCATCCCGAGCAGCTGCTGGGCGAGGTCGAATTGCTGGACGACGCGCAGCGCCGCCAGTTGCAGCAATGGGGCGACAACCGGCTGCAGCACCCGGGCGAGGAAGCGGTCCAGCGCCTGTTCGAGCGCCAGGCGGCGCGGCAACCGCGGGCGCCGGCGCTGGTGTTCGGCGACATAACGCTGAGCTACGCCGAACTGAACGCCAGGGCCAACCAATTGGCGCACCGCCTGATCGGCCTGGGCGTCAAGGCCGAAACCAAGGTTGGCATCGCGCTGGAGCGTTCGCTGGAGATGGTGGTCGGTCTGCTGGCCATCCTGAAAGCGGGCGGCGCCTATGTGCCGCTGGACCCGGACTATCCGGCCGAGCGGCTGCGCTACATGCTCAAGGACAGCGGCATTCGCCTGCTGCTGACGCACGGCGATATGCAAGCGCGCTTCGCCGACAGCGCCCAATTGAACATACTGGCGCTGGACACGCTCGACGTCGGCGCCGAACCGGCGCACAATCCGCACCCGGCGCTGCATGGCGAGAACCTGGTCTATGTGATCTACACGTCCGGCTCGACCGGCAAGCCGAAAGGCGCGGCCAACCGCCATCGCTCGCTGTACAACCGCCTGGCGTGGATGCAGCAGGCCTACCAGCTGACGCCGGCCGAGACGGTGCTGCAAAAAACCCCGTTCAGTTTTGACGTCTCGGTGTGGGAGTTCTTCTGGCCGCTGATGGTCGGCGCCCGTCTCGCCATCGCCGGCCCGGGCGAGCACCGCGATCCGGCGCGCCTGGTCGAGCTGATCGTCCGCCACCGCGTCAGCACGCTGCATTTCGTACCGTCGATGCTGCAAGCGTTCCTGGCGCACCAGGGCGTGGAAGCGTGCGTGAGCCTGGAACGCATCGTCTGCAGTGGCGAGGCCTTGCCGGCCGAGGCGCAAAACGAGGTGTTCAAGCGCCTGCCGAAGGCGGCGCTCTACAATCTGTACGGCCCGACCGAAGCGGCAATCGACGTCACCCACTGGACCTGCCGCGACGACGGCCGCGGCCAGGTGCCGATTGGCCAGCCGATCAGCCAGACCAAGACCTATGTGCTGGACGGAGAACTGGCGCTGGCGCCGGCCGGCGTGGCGGGCGAGCTGTATCTGGGCGGTATCGGTCTGGCGCGCGGCTACCTGGAGCGCGCCGGCCTGACCGCCGAGCGTTTCGTGGCCGACCCGTTCGACCCGCAAGGGGGCCGGTTGTATCGCACCGGCGATCTGGTGCGCTGGAATAGCGAAGGCCAGCTGGAATACCTGGGCCGCATCGACCACCAGGTGAAAATCCGCGGCCTGCGCATTGAACTCGGCGAGATCGAGGCGCAACTGCTGGCGCAAGCCGAGGTGCGCGAAGCGGTAGTGGTGGCCAAGGACGGCGCCGCCGGCGCGCGTCTGGTCGCCTACGTGTCGGCGCAGGCCGGCCAGCGATGCGGGGCGGCCAGCCTGCGCGAGCGCCTCGGCTTGGCGCTGCCGGAATATATGGTGCCGAGTGCCATCGTGGTGCTGGAGAGCCTGCCGCTGAACGCCAACGGCAAAGTCGACCGCAAAGCGCTGCCCGAGCCGGATTTCACGCCCGGCCAGGCTTACGAGGCGCCGCGGGGCGCGTTGGAGCTGGCGCTGGCCGCGCTGTGGAGCGAACTGCTGGGCGTGCCGCGGGTCGGCCGCAACGACAATTTCTTCGAACTGGGCGGGCATTCGCTGCTGGCGCTGCGGCTGCTGGAACGCATGCGCGCCCAGGGCTTGCCGGCGCAGGTGCGCAGCCTGTTCCAACATCCGCGCCTGGGCGACTTCGCGCGGGCGTCAACGCAGGAACGGGGCAGGGCGGCGGTGGTGGTGCCGCCGAACGGCATTCCGGCCGGCTGCACCGCAATTGATCCCGCCATGCTGACGTTGGTCGACCTCGACGCCGCGCAGATCGCCACCATCGAGGCGGCCGTGCCGGGAGGCGCGGCGAATATCCAGGACATCTACCCCTTGGCGCCGC
The DNA here is from genome assembly GCF_000344615.1 of Janthinobacterium sp. CG3. Lineage (GTDB taxonomy): Bacteria > Pseudomonadota > Gammaproteobacteria > Burkholderiales > Burkholderiaceae_D > Janthinobacterium. Next base: position 1,336,369 of record NZ_KB467824.1, read on the forward strand.
TGCAGGAAGGTATCCTGTTCCACCACGTGTTGCAGACCGAGGGCGACGCCTACGTCACGCCGCAGCTGCTCAGCTTTGACAGCGAGGAACGCCTGCAGCGCTTTGTCGCCAGCCTGAACCAGGTGATTGCGCGCCACGACATCCTGCGCACGGCCGTGCTGTGGGAAGACTTGAAGGAACCGCTGCAAGTGGTGTGGCGCGAGGCCAGCCTGGCGCTGCAATGGCTGGAAGCGGACGACGGCGGCGCCGCGGCGACGCTGACCGCGGCGGTGCATCCCGGCCAGTACCGCATCGACGTGCGGCGGGCGCCGATGATCCGGGCGCTGGCCGCGCGCGACCGCGACAGCGGCCGCTTTTTGCTGCAACTGCCGAGCCACCATCTGGTGGTCGACCACACCACGCTCGACTTGCTGGTCGAGGAAATCGGCTTGATCCAGCAAGGCGCCGCGCTGCTGCCGGCGGTGCCGTTCCGGCGCTTCGTCGCGCAGGCCCGCCTGGGCGTCAGCCAGGTCGAGCACGAAACCTTCTTCCGCCAGATGCTGGGCGACGTCGACGAGCCGACGGCGCCGTTCAACCTGATCGACGTGCAGGGCGACGGCAGCGAAATCGAACAGGCGCGCTTGCCCATGGCGCCGGCCTTGTCGGCGCGGGTGCGGCGCCAGGCGCAACGCCACGGCGTCAGCGCGGCCACGCTGTTCCACCAAGCCTGGGCGCTGGTGTTGGCGCGCATCTGCGGCAAGGACGACGTGGTCTTCGGCACCGTGCTGTTCGGCCGCATGCAGGGCGGCGAAGACGCCGGCCGCGCGCTGGGCCTGTTCATCAATACGCTGCCTCTGCGCATCCGCCTGGGCGGGCAAAACGCGCTGGAGTGCCTGCGCCAGACCCAGGCCGCGCTGACCGGCCTGCTGCACCACGAGCACGCCAGCCTGTCGCTGGCGCAGCGCTGCAGCGCGCTGCCGGGCGGCACGCCGCTATTCTCGTCCCTGCTGAACTACCGCTACGGCGCCGGGGAGGGCCAGGCCGGCGCCGGCAATGTGTGGGAAGGCGTGGAACTGCTGGGCGGCGAGGAGCGCAGCAATTATCCGCTGTCGATCTCGGTCGACGATCTGGGCGAGGGCTTCGCGCTGGTCGCCCAAGTGAAGCCGTCGATAGGCGCGCAGCGCCTGTGCGGCTTGCTGCACGAGGCGATGGCCGGGCTGCTGGCGGCCTTGGCCGACCGGCCGGCGACGCTGATGCGCGAACTCGACGTGATGAGCGCGGCGGAATTGGCCCAGCTCGGCACGTGGGGCGTGAACCAACGCCACCACGCCGGCGTGGCGCCGGTGCACGAGGTATTCGAACGCCAGGCGGCGCTGCATCCGCGGGCGCCGGCGCTGCTGTTTGGCGATGACACGCTGACTTACGCGGAATTGAACGCGCGCGCCAACCGGCTGGCGCACCGCCTGATCGCCATGGACGTCAAACCGGAGACCCGGGTTGGCATCGCCGTCGAGCGTTCAATCGACATGGTGGTTGGCCTGCTGGGCATCCTCAAGGCCGGCGCCGCCTATGTGCCGCTGGACCCGGACTACCCGGGCGACCGCCTGCGCTACATGGTCGAGGACAGCGGCATCGTCCTGCTGCTGACGCACGCCGCGCTGGCCGACAGCGTGCCGCACCCGGCCAACGGCCGCCTGCTGCTGCTCGACCAGCTCGACCTGTCCGGCGAAAGCGCCGCCAATCCGGCGGTGCCGCTGCACGGCGAAAACCTGGCTTACGTGATTTACACGTCCGGCTCGACCGGTATGCCGAAGGGCGCGGCCAACCGCCACCGCTCACTGTTCAGCTGCATGGCGTGGATGCAGGAGACCTACCATTTGACGCCGGCCGACACGGTGCTGCACAAGGCGCCGTTCGGTTTCGACGTCTCGGTGTGGGAGTTGTTTTGGCCGCTGACGGCGGGGGCGCGCCTGGCGCTGGCGCTGCCGGGCGACCAGCGCGACCCGGCCCGACTGGTGGCGCTGATCCAGCAACACCAAGTCACCACGGTCAACTTCGTGCCGGCGATGCTGCAAGCGTTCCTGGCGCACGACGGCATCGAGGCGAGCACGCGGCTGAGGAACATCATCTGCGGCGGCGAGGCGATGCCCGCCGAGACGCAGCGGGAAACCTTTGCGCGCCTGCGCCACGCCGGCCTGCACAATCTGTACGGCCCGACCGAGGCGGCGATCCACGTCACGCACTGGGCTTGCCGCGACGACGGCCTGAACCAGGTGCCGATCGGGCGTCCGATCAGCGCGACGCTCACCTATGTACTGGACGCCGACCTGAACCTGGCCCCGGCCGGCGTGGCGGGCGAGCTGTATCTGGGCGGCGTGAATCTGGGCCGCGGCTATCTGGACCGTCCCGACCTGACCTCCGAGCGTTTCGTGGCCGACCCGTTCGACCCGGCCGGCGGGCGCCTGTACCGCACCGGCGACCTGGTTCGCTGGAACGACGAGGGGCAACTGGAATACCTGGGCCGCATTGACCACCAGGTGAAAATCCGCGGCTTCCGCATCGAACTGGGCGAGGTCGAGGCGCAATTGCTGGCGCAGCCGGAGGTGCGCGACGTGGTGGTCGTGGCCAAACAAGGGCCGGGCGGCGCGCTGCTGGTGGCCTACCTGTCGCAACAGACCGGCACGCTGGCCGACGCCGCCGTGCTGCGCGAACGCCTGCGCCGCACGCTGCCCGAGCACATGGTGCCAAGCGCCATCGTCGTGCTGGAGCGGCTGCCGCTGAACGCCAACGGCAAAGTCGACCGCAAGGCGCTGCCGGAACCGGAACTGGTCGGCGGCGTCTACACGGCGCCGCAGGGCGAGCTGGAAGAAACGCTGGCGCTGGTCTGGCGCGACGTATTGGGCCAGCAGCAGGTGGGCCGCGACGATAACTTCTTTGAACTGGGCGGCGACTCCATCCTGAGCCTGCAAATCGTCGCGCGGGTGCGGCGCGCCGGCTGGAACCTGAATCCCAAGCTGATGTTCGAGCGCCCGACCATTGCCGAGGCGGCCGCCGTGCTGGAGCCGCTGGCCGCGCCGGCCCAGGCGCCGGCGCAGCGCGAGCGCGGCGCGCTGGCTGATTTCCTGTCCGAGGCGGCGCTTGCCGCGCTGCCGTTCGACGGCGCGCAACTGGAGGACGTGTATCCGCTGTCACCGCTGCAAGAGGGCATGCTGTTCATGTCGCTGGAAGCGCCGGGCAGCGGTTTGTACATGAACCAGTTGCGCGTCGCCGTCGGCGGACTCGACGCGCAGCGCCTGGCCGTGTCCTGGCACGCCATGGTGCGCCGCCACGCCATTTTGCGTACCGGCTTCGCATGGCAGGCCGGCGTCGACGTCGCCTTGCAACTGGTGTGGCGCGAGGCCGACGCCTTCGTCGACACGCTGGACTGGCACGGCGACGCCGACATTGCCGGGCGCCTGGCCGAACTGACCTCGGCCGAGCTGCTGCGCGAAGTGGACTTCGCGCGCCCGCAACTGGCGCGCCTGTTCCTGGTGCGCGTCGGCGAGGACGAGTACCAGCTGCTGCTGACCATGCACCATATCCTGCTCGACGGTTGGAGCCAGTCGCGTCTGCTGGGCGAGTGGCTGCAAGACTACTCGGGCCAGGCGCTGGCGCCGGTGCGGGCGCACTACGGCGACTACATCCGCTGGTTGCGCCGGCAAGCGAGCGCCCCGGCCGAACAGTACTGGCGCGGCCAGTTGCAGCGCCTGGACGGCCCGAGCCTGCTGGCCGGACGGCGCCGCGACGAAACCGGATACGACAAAATTTACTTGAGCTGGGACGCGGCGCAAACCCGCGCCCTGTTCGATTGCGCCAAGGCGCAGCGCGTCACGGCCAACACCGTGGTGCAGGCGGCGTGGGCGACGCTGTTGCAACGGCATCTGGGCAAGGACGCCGTGTGCTTCGGCGCGACGGTGGCGGGCCGGCCGGCCGAACTGGGCGGCGCCGAGGATATGCTCGGCCTGTTCATCAACACCATCCCGGTGCTGGTGTCGCGCCAGCCGCAGATGCCGGTCGGCGCCTTCCTGCGCCAACTGCAGGGCGTCAACCTGGAGGCGCGCGAGCACGAGCACACTTCCCTGGCGCAGATCCAGCGTTGGGGCGGCGCCGGCGGCCAGGCCCTGTTCGACAGCATCATCGTGTTTGAAAACTACCCGGTGCACAAGGCGCTGAGCGAACCGTTGGCGCACGGCCTGCGTTTCGGCGACGTCGGCGGCGAGGGCCTGACCGGCTATGCGATGGACTTGCAGGTCACGGTCGAAGGCGCGCTGGAAATCGAGTATTGCTATGCCCGCGCCAGCTTCAGCGAAGCCGAGGTGCTGGCGCTGCGCGCCGAAATGGACGAACTGCTGCGCGCCATGATCGCCGCGCCGGAACTGCCGATGGGCGAGTTGCCACGCTTGGGCGCGCTGGCGGCGGCGCCGGTGCTGGCCCTTGGCCGCACCGACTTCGCCCGCCGGCCCGACTGGGTGCACCGGCAGATCGAACAACAGGCGCTGCACCGGCCCGACGCGCTTGCGCTGCGCATCGGCGACGAGACGCTGAGTTTCGGCGCGCTGAACGCGCTCGCCAACCAGCTGGCGCATTGGCTGCTGGCCCAGGGTCTGGCGCCGGAAGCCAGGGTGGCCGTGCTGCTGCCGCGTTCGATGGACATGATCGTCGCGCTGCTGGCGGTGCTCAAGGCCGGCGCCAGCTACGTGCCGCTGGACGCCGACTATCCGCTGGAACGGCTGCGCTACATCATTGCCGATTGCGCGCCGGCGCTGCTGATCAGCAGCGCCGACTACCAAGAAACGCTGCCATGTCCGACGGTGTGGCTGGAACAATTGCAACTGGCCGGCCGCGGCCGCGACAATCCTGCCGTCGCGCTCAGCGAGCACCATCTGGCCTACGCGATCTACACCTCCGGTTCGACCGGGCAGCCGAAAGGCGTGGCGGTGGCGCACGGCCCGTTGGCGATGCACTGCGCCGCCACCAACGAGATCTACGCCATGGGGCCGGAGTCCTGCGAGCTGCTGTTCATGTCGTTCTCGTTCGACGGGGCGCACGAACGCTGGATCAGCGCCCTGACCGCCGGCGCGACGTTGGCCATCCGCGACCCCGAAATCTGGACCGCCGAGCAAACCAGCGACGCGCTGCACCGTTACGGCGTTTCGACGGCGGCCTTCCCGCCGGCCTACCTGAACCAGCTGGCCGACTGGGCCGGCGCGGCGGGCGATCCGCCGCCGGTCGAACTGTACGTGTTCGGCGGCGAAGCCATGCCCAAGGCCGGCTTTGAACAAGTGCGCCGCCACTTGCGCCCGCGGCGCCTGATCAACGGCTACGGCCCGACCGAAACCGTGGTCACGCCGCTGATCTGGCAGGCCAGCGGCGACGACAGCTTCGACTGCGCCTACGCGCCGATCGGCCGTCCGGTGGGCGAGCGCAGCGTGTACGTGCTCGACACCGACATGCAACTGGTGCCGCACGGCGTGGTGGGCGAGTTGTATATCGGCGGCTATGGCCTGGCGCGCGGCTATGTCGGGCGCAGCGACCTGACGGCCGAGCGCTTCGTCGCCGACCCGTTCAGCGACAACGGCGCGCGGCTGTACCGCAGCGGCGACCTGGTGCGCTGGCTGGACGACGGCAACGCCGAATACATCGGCCGCGCCGACCACCAGGTCAAGATCCGCGGCTTCCGCATCGAGCTGGGCGAAATCGAAGCGCAACTGCGCAAGGTGGCCGGCGTCGCCGACGTGGCCGTGGTGGCCGCCGCCGGCGAGGGCGGCGCGCAACTGCACGCCTACCTGGTCAGCGAGGCCGCCCCGCAAGAGGTGATGCAGATGGCGCGCATGGCGCTGGCCGGCACGCTGCCCGACTTCATGCATCCATCGGCGTACGCGGTGCTGGCGGCGCTGCCGCGGCTGCCGACCGGCAAGCTCGACCGGAACGCGCTGCCGCCTATCCAGGCCGAGGCGGCGCGCCAGTACCGCGCCCCGTCGACGCCGCAGGCGCGCCGCATGGCCGACCTGTGGCAGGAAGTGCTGGGCGTGGAACGCGTGGGCGAGACGGATAACTTCTTCGAACTGGGCGGCGATTCGCTGCTGTGCCTGAAGCTGATATCGCGCCTGCGAACGTTGAAGGACGCGCGCTTCAACTTCAAGCTACGCGACGTGATGCAAAAACCGACCATCGCCCAGCTGCTTGGGCTGGAGCTGGAGCGGGTTTCATCCGGCGTGACGGCGCTGAACCGGGAAGGACAGGAAGCCTTGTTCTGCCTGCACGCCGGCTTCGGCACCGTCTTCGACTACCAGCCGCTGGCCCGCAAGCTCGACGGCGTGGCCACGGTATATGGCATCGGCTGCCGCATGCTGGCCGACAGCGCGCACGTCGACGCGTCGCTGGAGCAGATGGCGCGCGACTATACCCGCATGATCCGGCAAACCCAGGCGCAGGGGCCGTACCGGCTGATGGGATGGTCGCTGGGCGGCACGCTGGCGGCGATGGTGGCGGCGCTGCTGGAGCGGGCGGGCCAGGCGGTCAGCTTCGTCGGCCTGGTCGATTCGTATATTCCGGGCACCGAACAGCGCGTCATGCCGCCGTGGCAGCGCGACTTCGCCGACTTCCTGTCGCAGGTGCTGCCTGGCGTGGCGCTGGACGGCTTGCCGGAGACGGTGGGGTTGGCGCTGGAAGCGCGCCTGGCGCTGGCGCTGGCCGGCGCCGACTCGGCGTACGGCGCCATGGGCGCGGCGGAACTGCTGCGCGGCTTCGAGGTGGCGCGGCATTTGAAAGCGCTGTCGATCGAAGCCGGGCCGCTGCCGGTACTGGCTTGCCAGGTGCATTACTGGTGGGCCGCCGGCAGGGACGAGGCGCACAAGGCCGAACTGCTGCGCCAGACCGGCGTGGCCGGCATCGCCGCGGAAATCGAGGCGGACCACTACACCATTACGCGCGACGAGCGCTGGCTGGAGCAGGCGGCCAAGTTGGGAGAGGGGGTCACGCAGAGCTAGAGCGCTAGCGTAGAACCGGGGTCAGGCCTTCTGGTCTGAGCCCGGCTGTTTCTAGTCGTCCGCGCTGCTCCAAGCTAACGTTGTCGGGTTACGCCCCATGGGCTCACCCGACCTACGAAAAAACGCCCTGCGGCGCCCACAGCTGGCGCTCAAAAAAGCGCTCGCGCGGCAGCACGCCAAGCACGGCGCGCTTATGCGGAAAATCGAACTCGCCCAACAAATCGTATCCCGAGCGCGTCAGATTGCGGCGCATGCGCTGGTTGTCGGCGCGCGGCTCGATCACCAGCCTGCCGGTGCGGTTGTCGTCCAAAAACAGATAGTGGGCAATCGACGGCAGCCAGGCCGATACGAAGGCTTGGCCCCGGCACCCGGCTTCGCCGATCAGCACATGCCAGCCCCGCTCGAATTCATCCGGCTCGCAAAACGGCGCGATCCGGTCCTCGCTGGCCCAGTACACCTCGAAATAGCCGAAGGGCACGTCGTCCAGGCAAGCGATCAGTGGAATGCTGTGCGGGTCGCCCGCCAGCCGCTCCAAATAGGCGCGGTGCCGCGCCAAGTCGCCTTGCTCCTCCCAGAACTCGGCCACATGCGGATCGTTCATCCAACGGTGGAAATGCGGCAGATCGGCGTCGCTGTCGGCGACCCGGAAACTCAACGTCCGCTCCAGCCATGGAATATAGCGGCGATACACGTCGCCCACCGGCTGCGGCGGGCGCAGCGGGTGGCGCCGGCCGGCGCTGAGCTGGTAGGCCGGCGCCACCGTTGGCTGCGCCTGCGGCAACCACAAGTGCCGCTCCTGCGCGTTATGCGGGGTTAAGAGATCGCCTTCGTCCAGATTCGCTGTGGTTCTGCTGTCGGTCATCGGTTCTTCGCTCAAAGAGGCAGGCGCGCGCCGGCGAAGGCGGCGGCCAGCGTCCGCGCCAGGTCGTCGCGCAAGGTGTCGGCGGCGTCGACGATGTTACCCAGCCGGGCAAAGTCGTGCACCATGCCGGCGTAGATTTCCAGCGTCGCCGGCACGCCGGCGTCGTGCAGCTTGGCGGCGTAGGCGACGCCTTCGTCGAGCAGCGGGTCGTATTCCGCCAGCGCGATGTGCGCCGGGGCCAGCCCCGCCACGTCGACGGCGGCCAGCGGCGCGAAGCGCCAGTCGCCGCGCTCGCCTTCGTGGTTCAGATAGTGGGCAAACATCCATTGCAGCGTGTCGGCCTCCAGCAGATAGCCGGTGCCGTGGCGCTGGTGCGAAGCGCTGTCCTGCTTGCTGCTGGTGCAGGGATACAGCAACAGTTGTAGCGCCGGCTGCGCCCGCCCGGCCCGTTTCAGGGCGATGCACAGGGTCGTGGCCAGGGTGCCGCCGGCGCTGTCGCCGCCGACCGCCAAGCGGGCGGCGTCGATGCCGTGGGCCGCCGCGTGCCGCTCCAGCCAGCTCCAGGCGTCGACGGCGTCGTCGAAGGCGGCGGGAAATTTGTGCTCCGGCGCGAGGCGATAGTCGACCGCCAGCACCTTGCACGGCGTGCGCTCGGCCAGGTCGCGGCACAGCGCGTCGTGCGACTCCAGGCCGCCGATGCAAAAGCCGCCGCCGTGGAAGAACAGCAGGCAGGGCAGGGCGGCGGCCGTGTCGGAAGGCGAATACAGGCGCGCGCCGATGCCGCGGCCGTCGGCGCAGGCCAGCGCCAGGTCGAGCGCCGCGACCGACGCGGCGCCGGGGGCGTCGAGCATGGGCGTGGCGGCGTCGTAGCTGGCGCGCGCCGCGGTTGGGGTTTGCAGGTGCATGGGCTGGCTGTCGCCGAGTTGCACCAGCTCCAGGAAGGACTCGAGGTCGGGATTGAGCGGCATGGCGAACGATAAGTGGTGACGGTGCTTGCTTGACGAACCGTCGCGGCGTTTGTTTAGCTAACTATTTTGGCCCCTCGCTCGTCTAGAGGTATAAGTCCGGCTGGCGGCCGGACACGCGCATTGCCTGCGGGTGGATAGCACCCGGCCGGCCCGAACAACCATTTTCTGATCGTACAAAATCTATGTCGAAGGCAAAAATCGTCTATATCTGCTCATTGAGGAACGCCGCCGCCGACCAGGCGGGGCAATACATTGAGTATAAGGAGGAACGGCGCTACATGAAATCGCCGCTCGAATATCTGGTCGAGGAACTCAATGAAACCAGCCTGGGCCAGTCCTATACGCTGGAGGCCGTCATCTACGACGACGACGAGGGTTCGCCGCGCGACCGCGAAAGGCTGGCCGAGTACGGCTTCCGCTGCGAGCCCGGCAAGAAGTGGCTGTGCCCTGCCGGCTTGCAGGTGCAGGGCCGCGACCTCGACACGCTGATGCAGGCGATTCCGTCGACCTATCGGCGCCACGCCAGGGGCACGCCGGAGCACGTCGCCGGCAAGCGCGTGTTCGAGGCGAACCTGCTGGCCAAACTGAACGAACTCGGCGCCGACCTGGTGCTGCTGGACGGCCTGCTGATCATCCTCGACGAGCTGGTGCGCCCGGGCTGCCCCTACCATAGGCGCATCGTCAACATCCATCCGGGCATTACGCGGCTGGAGTCGCCATACGAGCGGCGCGGCGCCTGGGCCACGCTCAACGCGCTGTACGGCGCGCGCGGCCAGCAGGTGCGCGATTGGAGCACGATGGAAACGGTGGCGGTGCCGCCGGTGTTGATGACCGGCGCGTCCTTCCATTATGTCGACAACGGCATCGACTCGGGCGAGGTGATCGTCGACGTGCTGAAGACCGAGATCGACCCGGAGGATACGATATTGGAACTGCGCTGGAACAACTTCAAGCTCAGCCTGTTCCCGGCGATGCAGCAGGGCTTGACGTTGATGGCGGGGCGCCTGCGCAAGGCGGCTTGATACGCGAAAACGGACCGAAGTAATGCCGTTAAATTGGCGGGCCGGCAACGCTGAAAATCAACCCAAGACAGAGAGCCGGGGTCGGGCCTTAAGGTCCGACCCCGGGGTTACGCAGTTGGTTTTGATGAATTCAACGCTGAAGCCGCCAAGGGCCGCAGTTAGTTCTAGCCGCAGTCATCAGCGATTGGGTCAAATATGCTCATGGACCAGACGACAGCGATGCCCGGTCAAGACAGATAGCTCGTTCACCAACTGCTCGCTGATCGGCCAGTTCCAGAACCCGAACGCGAGATTCCCAAAACCCCACGGCATGTCGAACGTCCAATCCACGATGCTTCGGCTGGTGTGGCAAGCCGGGCAGGCCATAGAGCACTCGGCCTCGTCCGAAAACCACGCCCCTACGGCATCGCTCCAAGGCAGGTCGTCCGGGTCATATGCGGCTGCGCAGCCGGGGCAGCGGATCGCGGCAATGCCGTTGTCGCCCGTGTGGTACACCGTCCGTTCGATCGCGACCTCAAGTCCACTCATTAAGAACGGTGGCGTCAGAGGGCAGGCGTCCCATTGCGCTGCCGACGCCCCTCGCGCCATCAGGTCGGCGCCACTGTACGCCTGCTGGGGACATAGCGTTGTCGAGATGACCTCCCGGGCGATCAGCCATTCCTTGACGCGCTCGGCCAATGCCTGCGCCTGGTCCAAGGTGGCATCCAAATCAACAATCCAGTCTACGCTAGCGCCCATTTTTTCCTTTCAAGAGAAACCATACCTCAAGAGTACCTGATTGGGAACCGCAGTGCGTCTCGATTCGCATTGCCTGGCATTTACCAATTTTTGGTAAAGCCGAAGGTTTGCGTTTGCATAATGCCGATGTTTATCTGTAGCGGCTCGCGTTTGAAACCGACCGTGCTCGCATTTGACGCCGATTTCGGCTCGAATTATCTGCAAATGACGGTAGGTCCGTGCTCACACTATCTGCAAATGAGCTTGCAATCGACGGCGCAGGCTCGCATTGCCGCCGGCTCACGCTAACTGCAAATGCGGGCTGTACTCGTCCTCCAGTCAATATCTGGCCAACTGGACGAATTCCTCCAGCGCGCCCGGTGGTGGCATCTCATGCAGGGCACGCACCTTTTTCAGTTCTGGGCGCTGCGGCTCCCGGACGAAGCGGGTAGCCCTGAGCGCTCGTGGGTGAGCGTTATCAAATCATCCTCAATCGTCAATCGAACTCGGTCTTTAGGGCTGAAGCCGACCTCGTCGAGAACGTTGCCGAGCATGCGACGGATTCGATTTATTAGGTACACGTCGGGACAGATCCAGGCGTCGAACTGCTCGGTCATGTCCTTGAGCCGGTAGCCGTGGCGCGCCAGCGTCGGCTGCAGCTCGCGGTCGCGCCGCTCGCCCTGCTTGGGGATCTGCATGCCGGCCGGGATGTGCGTGAGCCACGCGATATCGAGGGCCAGCATGACGTTTTGGAAGGCCCTGCTCTTGACTGGTACTCCTGGTAGCCGACGCCGCTGCGGTCGTCCACCACGCTGAACAGCATCAAGGTCGGCACGCCCTTCAAAGGGTCGATCCAATCGGGCTTGTCGATGTGTTTAAGGTCGGACGGCGCCATGTCGAATTGCCAGCAGTCGTTGCTGTGCTCTGCCTGAAAACGCAGCGCTGGCGGTTCGCGCAACAAGTGGGGTTGATCGAGCCGCAACGGGAAAGGTGGCGATTGACGGTCGGACGCCGCAGCAGGCCCTTGGGCGCCTTGACCAAGCCCTGTATCGTTTCCACGCCGTAGTCCTCCATCGGCTCGATGGCCCGCCCGGTGAAAAGGTGGCGCCCGGCCTTGTTGGTGGTGCGCAGTTTCAGCGCCGCGATCAGCTCGCAATAGCGCTCCAGCTCCATTTGCGGCAACAGTGGCGGATTGCGGTGGTCGGAGCGGTGCACAGCGTTCGGCTTCTGAACCGCTTGCAGCGCCCGATAGACGGTCGTCGCGCGCCGTACAAGCCGGCCGCTGCGGCGATCTGGGCTGCCCGTTCCGGACTCTTGCGCGGCAAGCGATCCAGCCACTGCCGTCGCTGCAGCAGCGAGTCGACGGGAATCGCCTTACGCCGGCCGCTCAAGGCGGGCCAGCGCGCGGTACACCGAGGCGCGGCCGACGCCGAGCCGTCGCGCGATCTCCGTCGCGCCAAGCTTCGCCTCGACGCGCAGGCGCTGGACCTCGACGGGATCGACCGACGGCTTGCGCCCACGGTAGGCGCCGCGCGCCTTGGCGGCGGCGATGCCCTCGAGCTGGCGCTTGCGCCGGAGGTTGGTTTCGAACTCCGCGAACACGCCCAGCATGTCCAGGAACGCCTTGCCGGCGGCGCTGCGGGTGTCGATGGCTTGCTCGGTCGCCTTGAGGGTGACGCCGCGCTCCTTCAGCGTGTGACGATGTCCTGCAAATCCTTGATGCTGCGCGCCAGGCGGTCGATCCTCGTCACGACCAGCGTGTCACCCCGCCGCAGGAAATCGAGCAGCGTCTCCCGCTCGGTGCGTCCGGCGCGGCTGGTGCCGCTCGCCTTCTCGGCCCGGACCACGTCGCAGCCGGCGGCGCGCAGCGCCTGCTCCTGCAGGGCGAAATCCTGGTCGCTGCAGGAAACGCGGGCATATCCGTAGAGCCCCATGGGTCGGGTTCGTCTCCCAACGCCAGAAGTGAAATCGCCACAGGCTGAGGCCGCGACGACATACGTCGGCGCGGAATCGAAGACCACTTTCTGTGCTTCGGCGTGAGCGGTGCAATACAGTTTGAAATAGGAAGGATGATGAAGTTGACAGTACACTGTCATTAATTGAGAATGACAGTACACTGTCAAATTGGGATCTACTATGACTTCAAAGGATCGCCCTGCAAGCCCGCTTTATCCGACCCAACGCGAACGCGACAAAGCGGAGGCGGCAACTCAAATGATTGAACGTCGCATCAAAGGACCACAATGCGCAATATCAATGACCGCGTCGGCGGATCGCTGCGGCCAGATACCGATTCTGTTCGTACACGCCGATCCCGGCCAAGCCAGTCAGTGGCGCGAATTGTCTGAGCGCTTCCGTTCGCGGCGCCAAGTCGTGGCGTTCGACGCCCGCGGTCATGGCGCCAGTGATGCCCCGGCGAATGGTGACTACAGCTATACAGGACGGGCCGAGGACATCTGCGCCGTAGCAGACGCCATGGATCTTCAACAGTTCATCCTGGTCGCGCACAGCGCGGGCAGCGCCACGGCACTGCGCTACGCGGCGGCCAATTCAGACAAGGTCGCTGGACTGATCTTGCTTGATCCGCCATCCGACCCGCGAGCGATTCCGCAACCCATCCAGACGCAGATAGATGCTGCGCTAAAGGGCTCGGACAACCGCGCTTACCTGCGTGACTATCTGAACTCGATTGCCGGCGACAACGCTGATACTGTCGCGCTGGTCCTCGCCAGCTCGGAAAGCATCGAGATGCAGACTTTCATTGCCATGACCGCGGCAATGCTGGCCTGGAATCCCGAAACGGACCTGGCGAGCTATACGAAGCCGATGTTGATACTTTCCAGCGAAGCTGGCGATACGCCGTCATCGCTGCGATGGCTCAAGCCCGAAGCGGCGTTTCGCGTGATTCACGGATCGGGGCACTGGCTGCAAATGGATCAGCCGGAGGCCACCGCCCTGGCAATGGAACAATTCATCAACGAACTTGATCCGCAAGGCTAACGCTCTTATGACTACACGATCACCAAGGATCAAAAAAACACCCGCTGGCGCGGCGCTGACCGAGATCGTGTTACTTGCTTTTCGGCTCGACGGCGCATTAATGGACGCAGCCGACAAAATCGCCGCGCCGGCGGGCCTGACGGCGGCGCGTTGGCGGGTGCTCGGCGCCGTCCTCAGCGAACCTCGCACCGTCGCGGATATCGCCCGCAACATGGGGCTGGCGCGACAAAGCGTGCAGCGCCTCAGCGACGCGCTGGTCGCGGAGGGATTGCTGACGATGAACGATAACCCGGCCCATAAAACTGCGCGCCTGGCGACACCCACGCCCAGCGGACGCGCGGCTATCGCCAACTTGTCCGACAGGCAAACACGGTGGGCGAATTTGATTGGCGCCGGCTTTGATATTCAGTCGCTCGATGAACACATGCGCGTATTGAAACACCTGATCGCGTCGGTGGAGGAAAATCACGCATCTATCGAATAAGTTGACGCGACCATACCGGCTCAAGGACATGAGCGAACAGCTCCATACCAAGGCGGCCGAGATTCAAGTGATGTTCAGCAATCAGCTCGAACCTGGAGCCGACGCCATTCCACCAAACTTAAGGATCTTGGCCCCAAGCGGCGAGAATATTTCACATAGTTATTGACAAGATCGCGGCTGCGCGCGGTCGCCGCGCTGCTGACGGGAGTGTTTTCACGACAGCAGGACGGCGACCAATGACGACTTTTTGACCTTCATCGGCCGCCATCTCATCGATCTCAGTAAGGCATTATTCATGATCAAGGTCGCCTGCGAAGTGGTCGCGCGTGATTTCTTCGGTCAGTTTTAAGCGCCGGCTGGACGCTTGTTGATCGCAAACGATGCAGGGGGCAAACATTGCGGTCCGCCCCCTGCATCCATACTTCAACTTTTTTAGTTTAAAACGTGTACTTCAGCGTCGCCAACACATTGCGCGGCGCGCCGTACATGATGTTCTTGAAGGTGTCGATCTGGTTCGCGTAGTATTTCTTGTCAAACAGATTGTTCACGTTCACCTGCAGCGACAACTGCGGGCTGATCTCGTAGCGCGCCATCACGCTGGCGACCGCGTAGGCGTCCTGGCCCACCCGGAGATCGGCGCCGCCGAACGGGCTGGGGAATTGCGCGTAGCTGCGGCCTTCCCAGTTCACGCCGCCGCCGACCGCCAGTTTTTTCCACTCACCCGGCAGGCGGTACTTGGTGTAGACCTTGAGCATCTTGTGCGGATGGGCGGTGTTGATCGCCTTGCCAGCGGCGTCCTCGCTGGTGAATTGGCTCCAGCCCACGCTGGCGTTCCAGCCGCTAGCCAGTTCGCCGTTCAATTCCATTTCGTACCCCCGGGTCTTGCTGCCGTCGCCGGTGATATAGGCTTGCTCGCGGGTGTTCGGGATGACCTGGTTGCCGTCGGCGATGGCGAAATTGTCCTGCTTCACCTGGAACAGCGCGAAGGAGGTGTTCAACTTGCCGTCGAGCAGTTCTCCCTTGACGCCGATTTCGACGTTCTTGCCTTTCAGCGGCTCCAGATAGGCGCCGGTCTTGTCGCGGCTGTTCTGCGGATCGAAGATGCTGGTGTAGCTCGCATACAGCGAGGCCTGCGGGCTCAGGTCGAACACGGCGCCGGCGTAGGGGGTGACGACGCCGTGGTGGCGGATCGAGTACGCTTGCGCCGTCCATAGCGTCGCTTCGCCGTCGCGGTTCCAGTTGCTGACGCGGGCGCCGGCGATGAACTTGAGCGCGTCCGTCAATTGCAGTCGCGCCACGCCGTAGACGCTGGTCTGGGTCTCGCGCGAGCGGTTGCCGAGCTGGTACGCCGACCAGGTCGGCTCCGGGTAGGCGCCGCTCCAGGCGCTGAAGTCGCCGATTGGCGGCAGTTCGCTGGCGTTGCTGTTCTGCCATTCCAGATCGTGTTTGCCGTGCAGCAGGCCGACGGCCACTTCATGCTTGCGCCCCAGCAGTTCGAACGGGCCGGAGGCGGTCAGGCCGAAGTCGGTCTGCGTGGCGTCGACGCCGTAGCCGACCAGCCAGGGTTGCAGGCCCAGGCCGGTGGCGCGGTCGACCGCGCCCTCCATCCAGTTCAGGCGCTGGTCGCCGGTGTTGCTGCGCCGCGTCGCCGACGCCTGCAGCTTCCATTCCTTGCCGAGGCGGTGGTCGACGGTGGCGAAGACGCTTTGCTGGCGGGTGTCCCAGCGGTTCCAGTTGGCCGCCGTGGTGGTGGCGCGGTCCCAGTCGGTGCGGCTGCCGTCGGTGTAGAAAATCGGCAGGCCGGCCCACTGGTTGCCGCGGTGCTCGTCGCGCTGCTCGCTGAAGCCCACGCTCAGTTTGGTGTCGCGGCCCAGGTCGGCGTCGATGACGCCGTAGACCAGCGCCTTTTGGGTGGTTTCAAGGCGGATGAAGTTGTCTTTGTCCTCGGCGCTGACGACCACGCGGCCGCGCACCGAACCGTCCTGTGTCAGTGGCGCGCTCAGGTCGATGACGCCGTTGCGCCGGTCCCAGGAACCCAGGCCGACGCTGGCCGAGCCGGTGAACTGCTTGCTGTCGGCGTGTTTGCGGATCAGGTTGATCGACGCCGACGGGCTGCCGCTGCCGCTCATCAGGCCGGTGGCGCCGCGCACGATCTCGACCCGGTCGTAGATCGCGGTGTCGGCATTGGCCTCGCCTTCATTGTTGCCGGCCATCGGCGTGCCGTCGATTTGCAGCTTGTCGATCTGGAAGCCGCGGGCGAAGAAAGTGCCGCGCACGCTGTCGATTCCCTTGGCGGAGACGCCGGTGGTGGTGTTGGCGACCTCGAACACCGACAGCAGCGCCTGGTCGTCCAGGCGTTCGCGGGTGATCACGCTGACCGATTGCGGGGTGTCGCGGATCGACAAATTCAGGCCGGTGGCGGCGGTGCTGCCGGCGCTGGTGTAGGAGCCGCTGCCTTCGCTGGGGCC
This sequence comes from Janthinobacterium sp. CG3, assembly GCF_000344615.1. Lineage (GTDB taxonomy): Bacteria > Pseudomonadota > Gammaproteobacteria > Burkholderiales > Burkholderiaceae_D > Janthinobacterium. The sequence continues at coordinate 1,352,897 of NZ_KB467824.1, forward strand.
GATGGCGCCGGCCGTTACCGTCACGGGCGCCATGGTCTGCCCCTCCTTGGCCGTGGCGGCGCCTGCCTGTTGGGCGTGGGCGGCGCCGCCGACGGAGAGGCTGGCCAGGGCCAGTTGCAGGGCCAGGACGCTGCGGCGGACCGGAAGTTTGCTAGATTTGATATGCATTTTCGCTTGCTGTTCAGTTTAGTAGGTAATGACGGAAGGGTGGCGGGCGCGTCCGAAATGCCTGGACGCAACAACGCTTATGACCTTGACGAATCAGCGATCAATTTGTTTAGTCGACATATTCGGCGCCGCGCCCGCACCCCGGCGGCTGGCATTGCTATAGCGCGGGCGCGGTGGCGTGCAGCGCCGCGCCGATCTCCTGGCTGCGGATGGCGGTGATCGACAGCAAGGTGTCGGACAGGCCGTGCGAAGCCTCGCAGCCGCCCTGCAAGAACACCCGCGGCTGGAACTGGGCGTTGCCGATCAACTGGTAGTGGCGATCCACCGCCATGCCGTCCAGCCATGGCGCCAGCGGCGCCAGCAGGTTTTGGTGCTGCTGGCGGCGGTAGCCGGTGGCCAGGATCACCGCGTCGTAGCGGCTGGCGAAGGTATTGCCGCTTTCGTGGTCGCGCAGTTGCAACTGGACGCCGGCTGCTTCCGCGTGGGCGGCGACGACCTCGTGGCGGCGCAGGAACTGGTGGCGCTGGTCGCCCAGCACCTTTTGCTGGTAGAAGACGTTGAAGATCTGTTCGATCAGCGCCGTGTCGGCCACCGCGTAATTGGTGTTGAGATGCTCGTCGAGCAGCGCGGCGCGCTCGGCCGGGGTCTGCTGGAACACATAGTCGGTGTAGTCGGGGTTGAAGATTTCATTGATGAAGGGGCTGTCGTCGGCCGGCTTGAGCGCGCGCGCCCGCGTCACCAGGTCGACGTTATAGCCCTTGCCGTGCAAATCCATGAAAATCTCGGCGGCGCTCTGGCCGGCGCCGATGACGGCGACGCGGCGCGCGTCCTTCAACTGGCCCAGCGCGGACAGGTAGGCGCTGGAGTGGAACACGCGGGCGTCGCCGCGGAACGCAGCGAAGCACTCAGGAATGGCCGGACTGCCGCCGACGCTGACGACGATGTTGCGCGCCTGGCGCTCGTGCACCTGGCCCTGGCTGTCGCGCGACTGCACCGTCAGGTGCGTGACCTGGCCCTTGCTCAGCACCGGCAGCACCGCGCTGACTTCCTCGCCGTAGCGGCATTGGGCGGCGAACTGGCGCGCGGCCCAGGCCAGGTAGTCGTTGAACTCGCGCCGGCTCGGGTAAAAGGTTTTCAGGTTAATGAAATCTTGCAGGCGTTGGCGCTGGTGCAGGTAATGCAGGAAGGTGTAGCGGCTGGCCGGGTTGCGCAGCGTGGCCAGGTCTTTTAGGAATGAAATCTGCATATGCGTGCCATCCAGCAGCATGTCCGGATGCCAGGCGAATTGCTGCTGCCTTTCCAGATACAGCGCGTCGGCCGGCTGGCCTTGCTCCTGCAGTGCGATGGCCAGCGCCAGGTTGGAGGGGCCGAAGCCGATGCCGATGAGTTTATGGATATGCATGGTGTATGTGCTGATGTCCTGTTGAGCGGTTCGCGGGAACCGGAGGCTTTAGAAAGACGCCGGTCGCTGTATGGTCTTGCTGGATTGACGAACCGGAATGAGAACTGTTTACAATTTCGACGCTTTTTTATTCTTTGGCGGCGACGGCGCCCAAGGGCTTAAAAATTGGCGGCGCCGATACGTCAGGCCTGCATGCACACAGATGAAAGAGCACAACTATGTTGAACAATTCGAGGCCGGCCATGGGGGCGGCGCTGGCGGCCCTGTTGACGCTGTCGGCCGGCGCGACGCAGGCGGCCGAGGTCAGTATTCGCCGCACCGCCGACGGCATACCGCATATCAAGGCGGCCAACTGGCGCGACCTCGGCCTGGGTTATGGCTATGTGCAAGCGCAGGACGCCTTGTGCACGCTGAGCGAGGCGTTTGTCACCTACAAGGGCCGGCGCAGCTTGCATTGGGGAGCGGACAACCGGCCCGAGCATGAATCGATGCTGGGGCGCCCGACCAACCTGGAGCTGGATTTCTTCTTTGCCGCCTACGCCACCGAGGCGATGGTGGCGGCGTACCGGCGCGCCCAGCCGGTTGAGCTGCAACAATTGATCGGCGGGTTCGCCGACGGCTACAACCGCTATCTGGGACAAGCCCGGCTGGCCCGCAGCGACGCCTGCGCCAGCCAAGCGTGGGTGGAGAACATCACGGCCGGCGACATCTACCGGCGCATGTACGCCGCCAGCATCAGCGCCGGCTACGCGCGCTTTATCCCGGCGATTGCCAACGCGGCGCCGCCCGGCGCCGCCCGGGCGCAGGCCCACCCGGCCACCCGGGCGGCGCCGGGGCCGACGCTGGCCCAGACGCTGGCGCACACCATCGGCAACCAGCCCGGCATTGGCAGCAACGCCCTGGCGCTGGGCGGCGACGTCACCGGCGAGGCGCAGTCCGTGCTGTTTGGCAACCCGCACTGGTTTTGGCGCGGCCCGGACCGTTTCTACCAGGCCCACTTGAGCATACCCGGCAAGCTGAACGCCGCCGGCGTGTCCTTCCTCGGCGTGCCGGTGCTGATGGTGGGCTTCAACGACAACGTCGCGTGGAGCCATACGGTGTCCGAAGCGCGGCGTTTCGGCCTGTTCGACCTGACGCTGGCGGATCCGACCCACTATCGGCTCGACCAGGACCTGGTGCCGATGCGCGCGCACACCGTCACCGTGCCCCTGCGCGGCGCTGACGGCCAAGGCGACAGCGCCACGCGCACGCTGTATTCCAGCCAATACGGTCCGCTGCTCGACCTGGGCGTGCTGGCGCCCGAACTGGGCTGGAGCGCCGGCAAGGCGCTGGCGCTGCGCGACGTCAACGCCGACAACCTGCGGGTTTTCCGCACCTTCTTTTACTGGAACCAGGCGCGCTCGCTGCAACACTTTGTGGAAATCCAGAAGCGCGAGGCCGGCACGCCGTGGGTCAACACGGTCGCCATCGGTCGCGGCGACGCCCGCGTCTGGTATGCCGACATCGGCGCGGTGCCGAACGCGCCGGACCGCTTGCGCGCGCGCTGCGCAACGCCGGCGTCGAAGGCGTTTGCCGCGGTCGACCCGCTCGCGCCGGTGCTCGACGGCAGCCGCGGCGATTGCAACTGGCTCGTCGACGGCGCCGCCGCCCAGCCCGGCGCCTTGCCGGCGTCCGCGCAGCCGGGACTGTTTCGCACCGACTATGTGGCGAACTCGAACGAGAGTTATTGGCTGAGCAACCCGGCCGAGCCGCTGGAAGGCTATCCCTTGGTGATGGGCGGCGAGCGCCAAGGCGTGTCGCTGCGCGGCAAAATCGGCCACGGTATCGCCGCCGAGATGCTGGCGCATGCGCCGCTGCCGGCGGCCGAGGTGGTCGACAGCCTGAAGCGGCAAGTGTTGGACGCCCGCTCGCTGGCGGCGCAACTGTACAAGACGCCGCTGCTGGAGTCGATCTGCTCGCAGCGGGTGGTCAAGGTGGAGCGCGACAGTCTGACCGGCAAGATCTTTGACGCGCCGCGGCCGGTGCGCCTGGCGCAGGCGTGCCGGGTGCTGGGCGGCTGGAACGACAGCGCCAACGCGGGCGAGCGCGGGGCGCTGTTGTGGGAGCAGTTCTGGGCCAGGGTGGAGAAAATTCCCGAGGCCGAGCGCTTTGCCGTGCCGTTCGACCCGGCCCATCCGCTGGAGACGCCGGCGCGCATCCAGGCCGGGGACCCGCGCATGGCGACCAGCTTGGGGGCGGCGGTGCTGGCGATGACCGACGCCGGCCAGGCGCTCGACACCTTGCTTGGCGACAGCCTGTACGCCGGCGACGGCGCCGCCGCCGCGCATGTGCCGCTGTACGGCGGCTGCCACCAGGGCGGTTACTACACGGTGGCCTGCCGGGCGCTGGGCAGCCGGGGCGTACCGCCTGACTTTGTCGGCAACAGCTATGTGCAAGTGGTGCGCTTCGGACCGGGCGGCGCGCAAGCCGACACCTTGCTCGCCCACGGCTTGCGCGACACCGGGCTGGCCGACGTGGCGGGCAATTCGGCGCTACAGCGCTACGCGGCCAAGCAATGGCAGCGCTTTCCGTTCCGCGAGGCCGAGATCGCCGCCGCAGTCACGTCGAGCACGGTATTGCAGCCGTAAGCAGGCCCGTTCCAAACAAATCAGGCTAAACAAGGCGCACCACCGTTCGTCTTGCAAGGGAAGCCCACTCACAAGGATTACGTTCATGTTACGATTTTTGATTCAACAATCCAGGGGCCTGTTGCTCGCCGCCGCCGCCGGCAGCGTTGCGCACGGTGTCTGCGGCGTCGCGCTGATCGCCCTCATCAGCGAGGCCCTCAGCGCCGCGCCGTCGGCGCGCGCCGGCATGGCCTGGATGTTCGGCGTGCTGGCAATCGGGCTGATGCTCACCCACATCGTCGCCTCGGGCCTGTTCGAGCGCCTTAGCCAGCACGCCCACGCCGAATTACGGCGCTACGTCAGCGGCCGCGTCATGGCGGCCGACTACCGCAACCTGGAAGCGGTCGGTTCGGCCAAGGTGCAGTCGGCGCTGTCCGAGCACAGCGCCAACGTCGCCGCCTTCTTCGTCACGTTCCCTGCCATCCTGAGCAATTTCGTCGTAGTACTCGGTTGCCTGACCTACATGTTGCTGTTGTCGTGGCAAATCTTCCTGTTCGCCGTCGCGCTGATCGGGCTCGGTTCCTTCGGCTACCACCTGGCCAACCTGCGCGCGATCCGCCATTTAAACCTGGCGGCGGAGGAGCAGGACCGCCTGTTCGGCCATTTCCGCGCGCTGACCGACGGCGCCAAGGAACTGCGGCTGCATTTCGGCAAGCGCACAGTCTTCCGCGAGCAAGTGCTGGGCGCGTCGATCGAGCAGGTGCGCAGCGCCCGCACGCTTGGCATGTCGATTTTTGTGGTCTCGGCCAGTTGGGCCAATTTCCTGATCTACGCCTTCATCGGCCTGGTCTTGTTCGTGCTGCTGGGCGACGCGCCCGACCAATCCCGCGTCATGACCGGCTTCGCGCTGGTGTTCGTCTACATGGTTACGCCGCTCGAAGTGCTGCTGCTCAACATCCCGCGCGCCAATCTGGCCAAGGCATCGGCCAAGCGCATCGACGAGATCACGGCGGGCATGGCCGAGCACGAGCAGGCCGTCACCAGCGCCCAGCCGGAGCCGCTGTACCAACTGGCGCTGGAATCGGTGGTGCACCGCTACTACCACGAGCAAAGCGATGATTTCTTCGCCTTGGGGCCGGTCAGCTTCGTCTTCAAACCGGGCGAAGTAGTGTTCCTGGTCGGCGGCAACGGCAGCGGCAAGACCACGCTAGCCAAATTGCTGGTCGGCCTGTATCCGCCGGAATCGGGCCGCATCACGCTCAACGGCAACAGCGTCGACGACAGCAACCGCGACCAGTACCGGCAATTGTTCAGCACCGTGTTTTCCGACTTCTACCTGTTCGACCGCCTGCTGCACAGCGGCGACGGCGGCGCGGATCTGGACGCGCGTGGCAACCGCCTGATTGAACGCCTGCACCTGCAACACAAGGTCCAGGTACGCGACGGCGCGTTCACCACGCAGGCGCTGTCGCAGGGGCAGCGCAAACGTCTGGCGCTGGTGGTCGCTTGTTTGGAGAACCGGCCCTTCCTGGTGTTCGACGAATGGGCGGCAGACCAGGACCCGCTGTTCAAAAACGTGTTCTACCAGGAGGTGCTGGCCGAGCTGAAGGCGCAGGGCAAGACCATTCTGGTGATCTCGCACGACGACCGCTATTTCCACCTGGCCGACCGGCTCATCCGCATGGAAAACGGCCAGCTCAGCGAGGACACCACGCCGCGCACCCGCGTCCAGGCGGCATAGTGCTTGCCGACAGGGCGTCGATCACCTTGCTGTGCCTGCCCAACGCGGGCGCCAGCGCCACCATGTACCTGCGCTGGCGGCGTTTGCTGCCGGCGTGGATTGGCTTGATGCCGATGGAGTTGCCGGGCCGGGGCGTGCGCTCGGGCGAGGCGCTGGTGCAGGACTACGACACCTTGCTCGCGCAGCTGTGCGACGAATACCTGCGCCTGCCGCCGCGGCCGTACGCCTTGTTCGGCCATAGCATGGGCGGCTTGCTGGCGTATGGCATGGCGCGGCGCCTGCGCCAACTTGGCGGGGGCAGGGCGCCGCGCGCGCTGCTGGTTTCGGCCAGCGCCGCGCCATCGTGCCGCGACACGCTGGTCTTCACGCCGGACGACGACCAGGCGCTGGTCGCCGAGCTGCGGCGCCAGGGCGGCACGCCCGAGGCCGTGTTCGACAGCGGGGAATTGATGCAGATGATCTTGCCGACGATGCGCGCGGACTACCGCGTGTGCGCCAGCTTCTGCTTCGACGCGGCGGCGCCGCCGTTGGATATGCCGCTGTGGGTGATGGCCGGCCGCAACGACCGCTACACGGCGCCGCAGATGCAGGCATGGCGCCGGGAAGCCGGTTCGGACTTCGGGCTGGAGTGGTACGACGGCGGCCATTTCTATCTGCGCGGGCAGGCGCAGGAGCGGCAATTGATGCAGGCGCTGGAGCGCGCCCTGGCGCTCAGGCAGCCGGCGTCGTGCCCTTGACTCGTGCGTTGCCCGAATCGAGCGGGCAGGCGCCGCAGTAGCCTTGATCCGGCAGCAGGTGGTACAGGCAACATTGCCGGTGCAGCAGCAGCGGCTTGCCTGGACTGGCAGCATCGTCGGACAGCCCTTGCGCGCGGCCTTGTCGCATATGTAAGGGATTGACGGCGCCGGCCCACGCCGGCGCGTCGAGCAAGGCGGCGCGGTCTTGCGCAACCGCCGCCGCGATGTCGGCCTCGCCGTGGGCGACGGCAGATTGCGCCGCCTCGGCCAGGAACCTGTCGAGCAGTCGCGCCAGATTTCCCCATAATGTCTTCTGTGCCAGTCCCGACTGGCGGCCCAGTTGCGCGAACAGGGGCGTCAAATGGCCGCGCAGTAATGCGTCATAACATTCCACGGTGTCGGCGCCAGCACCGCCCAGCGCGCGGATATGGAATCGCGCCACGCCGCCGTGGTGGTCGAGCGATACTGCCATGTCGTTGGCGTCTGCCGGGAAGCGGTGGCGCAGCAGCGTTGCCGCCGCCGCTAGCGGTGGCAGTAGCGCGCCCAGATAGCTGTAGCTCCAGGCCGAGGCCGCCGGCCGCAGGTCGTCCGTGCCGAGCCTGTCCGCGAAACGACGCACGCTTTGCGCCAGCAGCGTGGGGTCGGCCAGCAATCGGCTTACCGGCAGCGCATCCGGCGGAAACCGCGGCGCGTAGGAGAGTGACTCGCCATAGGCGCGCCGTTCGCCCTGGAACAAGGGTTCCAGCAGGGCGATCATGGGGATAATTTTCGGGTCATGTTTAGTAGACGAACCGGCGACGCGAATGTTTTCGACGTTGACGCCGGGCCGCTGCCGACGCCAGTCGGGTTACGCCCGGACGGGCTAACCCGACCGACGAAAATCGTTCGTTTGGCGACGTGGAGATTGGCAATCGTTGGGTTGGCGGAATGGCGATCAGGGAGCGTCGGGGCGCGCCGCGCAGATGTCGAGGACCAGGCCGCGCAGCCAGCGATGTGCCGGATCGGCGTCCAGCCGTGGGTGCCAGAGCAATGAAATGCTGATTTCCGGCGCCGCGACGGGAAGGGCGAAGCTGTGCATGCCGGCGCGCAGGTTGTCGGTGTAGCGTTCGGGAACGCTGGCGATCAGCTCGCCGGCCCGGGCCAGCGCCAGCGCCGCCGAAAAGCTGCCGACAATCGTGGCGATTTGCCGTTCCAGCCCGAGCGCCAGCAAGGCTTCGTCTATCTGCCCCTTGTCGAGTCCGAGTCGCGAAACGCTGATGTGCCGGCCCGCCGCATACAGCGCGGGCGTGACCGCGCCCTGGCTCAGCGGGTGGCCGGTGCGCACCACGCCAATGAAACGGTCGCGGAACAAGGCGCGCGCGCGTACTTCCGGCCCGGTCGCCTTGCCCACCACGCCGGTCTCCAGGTCGACGCTGCCGTCGCGCAGGGACGCGCTGTCTTTGTTCGTTTTCTGCACAAAACACAGCCGCACGCCCGGCGCTTCCTCGCCGACGCGGGCGATCAGCGCCGCGCCGAAGTTTTCGACGAAGCCTTCGCGGGTACGCAGCGTAAACGTTCTGGCGAGCTGTTTCAGGTTGAGCTTCTCGGCAGGCCGGAGTACCGCTTTTGCATCTTCGACCAGTTGGCTGACGCGCTCGCGCAGCTCGATCGCCCTGGGTGTCGGAACGAGGCCGCGTCCGGCCCGGACCAACAGCGGATCGCCGGTGGTCTCGCGCAGGCGCGCCAACGCGCGGCTCATCGCCGACGGGCTAAGGCGCAGCCGCTGGGCTGCGCGCGCAACGCTGCCTTCGGCGAGCACGGCGTCTAGAGTGATCAATAAGTTCAAATCCGGTGTCGACATGCGGCAATTTTAACGTAGATTGTTTTGGGATGGCGTCAGACGCACGAATACAGTGCAAATGCTGCGCCTTCCGCTATGTCAAGCCAGAAGGCATGATGTGCTTAGCTCCATTTCGAGAGTTGTCAAATAAGCGGAGGTCATGTTGAAACCCATCAATGCAAAAACCGATGAGGTGCCAGAGGGAAGAGCGACACTCGCTCCCACGGTGCGCTGGGCGTTGGTCAGCCTTTCCCTATCCATGTTGCTCTCCTCGCTAGGCATCAGCATTGCCAATGTCGGTTTGCCGACGCTGGCGCAGGCGTTCAACGCCTCCTTCCAGCAGGTACAGTGGGTCGTGCTGGCCTATCTGCTCGCCGTCACCACCGTGATCGTCAGCGTTGGGCGGCTCGGCGACATCACCGGGCGCCGGCGCTTGCTGCTGGCCGGTATCGCTCTGTTCACGCTGGCCTCGGCGCTGTGCGGCTTCGCCCCCACGCTGCCCGTGCTGATTGCCGCCCGCGCGGTACAGGGCCTTGGCGCGGCCACCATGATGGCCCTCACCATGGCCTTCGTCGCCGAGACAGTACCGAAGGCAAGGACCGGTAGCGCCATGGGGCTGCTCGGCACCATGTCGGCGATTGGCACGGCGCTCGGTCCCACGCTCGGCGGCACGCTGATCGCCGCACTGGGTTGGCCGGCCATTTTCTTCATCAATGTGCCGCTGGGCATCGTGGCGCTGCTGCTCGCGCAGCGCTTCCTGCCGGATGACCGCCGCGCACCGAAGGCGCAGCGGCCCGGCTTCGACCATGTGGGTACGCTGCTGCTTGCGCTGACGCTGGTGGCCTATGCGCTTGCCATGACGACCGGGCGCGGTAGTTTCGGCGCCATCAACGTGGCGCTGCTGGCCGCCGCCGTCTGCGGCGTCGGCCTTTTCGTGCGCGCCGAGTCGACGGCCGCGTCGCCGCTGATCCGCCTGGCGATGTTCGGCAATCCGGTGCTGAGCGCGGGCTTCGCCATGAGCGCCCTGGTGACGACCGTGGTGATGGCGACGCTGGTGGTCGGCCCGTTCTACCTGTCCGGCGCGCTGGCGCTCGACACCGCCCGGGTCGGGCTGGTCATGTCGTCCGGTCCGATTGTCGCCGCACTGACGGGTGTGCCTGCCGGCCGCGCGGTCGACCGTTTTGGCGCGCGGCGCATGACTATTGCCGGGCTCGTCGCCATGGCGCTCGGTTGCGCCGTCCTGCCCATGCTGCCGACGCGCTTTGGCATTCCCGGATACATGGGCCCGCTCGTCGTCGTCACCGCCGGCTATGCGCTGTTCCAGGCTGCCAATAATACCGCCGTCATGACGGATATCCGCGCCGACCAGCGCGGCGTCGTATCCGGCTTGCTGAACCTGTCGCGCAATCTTGGGCTGCTCACCGGCGCGTCCGTGATGGGCGCCGTGTTCGCGCTCGCTTCGGCGACGGGCGACATGCTGGCGGCGCCGCCGGAGGCGCTTGCCAACGGCATGCGTATTACCTTCGCCGTTGCCGCCGCGCTCATCGTTGGCGCCCTCGCTATCGCCGCCTTTAGCCAGGCGCTGTCGCAGCGCGCCGCTGCGCCACAATGTGGCCGGGAGGACGCGAATGGCCCCCGGTAAATTCAGTGGCGCTGCGATCGTTCTGATGGTCTGGGCCGGTGCCGCCGCTGCCCAGAGCATCGCACCGAGCAAGGCGATGCCGCTCGGTGGCGGGGCATCCTTGAGCTTGAGCGCCGAGGCTCGCTTGCGCTACGACAGCTACGAGAATGGCCAATCGACGAGCGGCAACGATTATCGGCAAGGGTTGCTGCGCGGCGTTGCGGGCGCTGATTTTCGCTGGAACCCCGCCTTGCGCGTCTATGGCGAGCTCGCCACGGGCCAGGTGGCGGGCCGCCGCAACGCCGCTACCGCCAATTTTCAGAACGACGCTTCGTTGCAGCAATTATTCGTCGACACAAGGGGAAACCTCGGAGCGGCCGTGGTGGGCGTAGCGATCGGGCGCCAGGAGTTTGCCGACGGACCGCGACAACTGATTAGCTTGAGCGACGGTCCCAATCTCCATCGCAGCTGGAACGGCGCGCGTTTCTACGCCAACGGTGAGCAGGTTCGGGTAAACGTTTTCCAGCTACGCGCAACGCGGCTGCTGCGCGGCGCCTTCGACGAGGAGATCAATGGCGCCGAACGCCTGCGCGGAATCAATGCCAGTCTGGTCGTCGCATCCGGCGGCGGAGCCAACACCTATCTTGACCCGTTCTGGATTCACAGCGAAAACCCGCACTTGCGCTTCGCCGGCCGCGTCGGTCTGGATGACCGCGACACCGTCGGCGCGCGCCTGTGGGGCCAGCGGGGCGACTTGCGCTTCGACTGGACACTGGCGCACCAGAGCGGCAAACACGTGAATCGCGACCTCGATGCCTGGGGCCTGTTCGCGGTGCACAGCCTGGCGCTCTCTAACGAGGGCTGGAAGCCACGCCTGACGGCGCATATCGACCTCGCCTCCGGTGGCCGCGCCTCCGGCAGCGCCACGCTGAAGGGCTTCAACCAGCTCTATGCCAGTTCCAATTATCTCGGTGAGGGGCAGTTCCTCAGCCTGAGCAACCTGTTGATGCTTGCGCCGGGATTGGCCGTTTCGCCTACGCCACGGAGCCATCTCTCGGTCGAGTATGGCTTCGCGCGACGGCTGAAGGAGGGCGACGCGGCCTATGCAGGCGCAATGCGCGCCTATGCGGGTAGCCAGGACGTCCCGGGCCGCGAAATCGGCGGCCTGTTGCGCGCCGTCGGGACGTGGTCGGCCAGCGACCATTTGACCTTGTTCTTGAATGTTGAGCGCCTCGTGGCCGGCGACGTGCTCAAGCGCGCGCAATACCCGTCGGGCGGCTACGCCTATATCGGCGCGACCTGGCGGTATTGAAGTCCGTGTTTAAACAGCCAAGTTGTTAATCTCTATGCGGGCCGTTTTGGCGATGTCGAAATGCCGGTGGATGTCCTCGATGGCCAAGTCCATCGCCGCCACGAACATGCTCATCACCGCGGTCGTGCTGTAGCCGGCGCGCTGGTACAGGCAGGTATGCAAGTGGGCGCCGGAATCGACCAGCCCGCGCCACGCCAGCGTGCCGTTGGCCACCTCCAGCGCGACGTTCTCGGGAATCAGAAAGCCGACGGCCTTGCCGCGCGCCACCAGGGTACGCGCCATCGCCACCGAATTGGTCTCGACCACCGGGCGGCCGCGGCTGGCCAGGCGCGGCTCGATGTGGCTGGCAACGCTGCTCAATTCCATATCCTGTGCCATCAAGGCCAGCGGGTAGTCGAGGCAATCGCGCAGGCGCAGCGGCGTCGCTTGCGCCGCCAACGGATGGCCGGGCGCCGTCACCACGCCCAGCCGCTGGGGCCAGGCCCGCACTTCCACCACGCCTGGCGGTGGAACAGGACGCCGCAGGCAGTAGGCGACGTCGACCTCGCCGTTGGCGACCCAGCGCAGTAGCGTCTCGCCGTTGCCGGAGCGGACGTTGTAGCTGAGTCCGGGGTGGCTGTCCATCAGGCTGCCGATGATCTGGGGAATCAGGTTTTCGGCCGAGGAATGCGACACGCCGAGGTTGACGTGGCCGCGCCGCAATTGCCGCAAGTCCTCCACCTGGGCCAGCGCGTTGTCGAAGTCGCGCTGGCTGCGGCGCACCGCCGCCAGCATGATGTCGCCGGCGGAACTTAACTGCATGCCGCTCGGCACCCGGTCGAAAAGCGGCACGCCGACCATTTTTTCCAGGTTCAAAATCTGCTGGTTGACCGCCGCCGCCGTCAAATGCAGGGACACGGCTGCCTTGCGCACGGAACCGCGTTGGGCGACTTCATCGAAACAGCGAAAGGATTGGCAGATGGCGGGCATGGCTCGTGTCAGAAAATTTTTGACACTGTATCATAAATTATCAGCTATTCCTGACGCCGTGGCGGGACCTACAATTTGCCGGACACCTCATCCCACACCACAGCAGGAGTACGCAATTGAACAGCACCGTCGACCAAATTACCCAGCGCCGCCGCGGCGTCGGCTTGATTGCCCATGACGCCGCGCTCAGCGCCGGCGGCTACACGCTGATCGCGCCGCAGACCGACAACGGCAACGTCTACCTGATCGACATCGGCGGCAGTGTCGTCCATCAATGGAAAATGCCGCTGCGCCCGGGCCGGGCCGCCGTCATACTGCCGAACGGCAACATGGGCTATAACGGCAATCACGCCGACTCGGCGGAGCGCTACCCGGCATGGTCGTTGTGGCACGGCGGCGATTTTTCCGAAGTGACGCCGGACGGCGAGGTGCTTTGGCACTACCAAGACCCCAGCCACCACCACGACGCGCGCTGGCTCGCCAACGGCAATTTGCTGTACGCCGCCTGCGCGCCGTTGCCGCTGGAGTTCGCCGGGCGGCTCATTGGCGGCAGCGCGCTGGCCGAGGGCGCCAGCAGCTACGGCGACGTGATCCGCGAAGTCAACCGCGCCGGCCAGATCGTTTGGGAATGGAAGGCATGGGAGCATCTGGAACCGGGCGACTTTCCGATCGACCCGGGCTTCGCCCGCAGCCATTGGCCGCTGGTTAACGGACTTGACGTGACGGCGCAGGGTTTGGTGCTGATGAGTCTGCGCACAACGTCCGGCATCATTGGCGTCGACAAGGCCAGCGGCAAGCCGGCGCTGCACATTCCGGCCGGGGTGGTGTCGCACCAGCACGCGCCGCAGGCCCTGTCCAACGGGAATATCCTGACTTTTGACAACGGCAACTTCCGCGCCGGCAAACATGTGGCGTTTTCGCGCGTGCTGGAAATCGATCCGGCCAGCAACGCCGTGGTCTGGTCGTACACCGACGAACTGGTCAACGCCTTCTATTCCGCCTATATGGGTAGCGCCCAGCGCCTGCCCAACGGCAACACGCATATCACCGAGTCGGCCACCGGGCGCCTGTTCGAAGTCACCCCCGCCGGCGAGGTGGTCTGGGAGTACGTGATTCCCTGGTTCGCCGAATATCCGGACGAGGCGGCGCGCAAGTATGTGCCGGGGCGGCAAAACAGCGTGTTCCAGACCTTCCGCTACAGCCGCGAGCAACTGCCGTGGCTGGCCGTATGAAGCGGCTCGCCATCGCCATCGCCATGGCCGCCGGCGTGCTCGTCGGCGCCCCCGCCGCCGCGCAGCAGTTGGCACCGCCGCAGCAGGTCAAAATCCTGCTGAACTGGTTCGCGCAGCCGGACCATGCCGGTTATTGGCAGGCGCAACGGGACAAGCTGGGGCGCGCGGACGGCATCGCCATCAGCGTCGTGCAGGGCGGCCCGAAAATCCAGACCATCCCGCAGGTCGCCGCCGGCCAGGCCGAGTTTGGCATCGGCAATGCCGACGACGTGTTGCTGGCGCGGCTGCGCGGGGCGCCGGTGCGCGCCGTGTTCGCCCATCTCGACCATGTGCCGTATGCGCTGGTGTACCACGCCGGCGCGGCGGAGGCGTCGATCCAGCAGCTGCGCCAGCGCACCTTTTCGGTCAACATCGGCAGCGCCTACTGGGAATGGGCCAAGAAGCAATACCGGCTCGGCGCCACGCGCGACATTCCGGTAACGGGCGACTTGGGTCTGTTTCGCAGCGATACGAACATCGTGCAGCAAGGTTATTCGCTGTACTTACCGGCGCGCATGGCGGCCGCCGGCGTGCCGGTGCGCCAAATCAAGCTGGCGGCGCTGGGATACCGGCCCTACGCCGTGCTGTTTACCACCGATGCGATGATCAAGAACAATCCGGCGCTGGTCCGGGCCACCATCGCCGCGGTGCGGCAGGGTTGGAACACCTACCTGCGCCAGCCGGACGGCGTCAAGCCGATGCTCACGGCCATGAATCCGCAGATATCGCCGGCGCTCTACGATAGCGCCAGCAAGGAAATCCGCGCCACGCTGGCGCCGGCCGACCTCGGCCAACTCGGTTGCATGAGCCCGGCCCGCTGGCGCGAACTGGCCGCGCAACTGCGCAGTGTGCATTTCCTGCCGGCGGGCTTTGACGAGTCGCTGGCTTACGACCGCAGCTTCATTGCCGGATGCCCAACATGAGCGGCGGGGCGGAAATTGTCCTGTCGGGCATATCGAAGCGCTACGATAACGGCGTCGAGGCGCTCGCCGACATCGACATCACGCTGCGCGCCGGCAGCTTCACGTCCATCGTCGGCCCGTCCGGCTGCGGCAAGTCGAGCCTGCTGCGCATCGTCGCCGGCCTGGTCGCCCCCAGCAGCGGGCATTGCCGGCGCGGCGACGGTGCGCAGCCGGCGTTCGTCTTCCAGGAGGCGGCGCTGCTACCGTGGCGCAACGTCGAGCGCAACGCCCAATTACTGATGGAACTGGCGGCTTGCCGGCCCGAGCAGATGCGGCAACGCGTCGCCGAAGTGCTGCAACTGGTCGGACTGGCCGGTTTCGAACGGGCTTATCCGCACCAGTTATCGGGCGGCATGCGCATGCGCCTGTCGCTGGCGCGCGCGCTGGCCTTGCGGCCCGACCTGCTGTTGCTCGACGAGCCGCTGGCGGCGGTCGACGAGTTGACCCGCGACGTGCTGCAGGAAGAGTTGTCGCGGATGTGGCGGCAGGGCGGCTTTACCGGCGTGCTGGTGACCCACAATGTGCACGAGGCGGTCTACTTGTCGACCCGGGTGCTGGTGATGTCACCGCGACCCGGCCGCATCGTCGACGTGATCGACGTGCCGTTCCCGTTCCCGCGCGCGCCGGAGCTGCGCGCCACGCCGGCGTTCGCGCAATTGACGGGGCGGGTCAGCGCCGCCCTGCGCCAACCCACCACTATATAAGAAGGCGCCCATGCTCCACCGTCCCCCTTCCGCCGCCGCACTGGCCGCCCACGTTTTGCCGGCGCTAAGCGTGGCCGTGCTCGCCTTCGGGCTATGGCAACTACTCAGCAGCACCGTCTACCAGGGCAGGGGCTACCTGCTGCCCGCGCCGCTTGAGGTGGCGGCGGCGGTCGGCGAGCACGCCGGCGTGCTCGCTTCTGCAACCTTGGCGACGCTGAAGGAGGCGCTGTTCGGCTACGCGCTGGCCGTCGTGCTCGGCGTCGCGCTGGCCGCGCTGATGAGCCAGTCGCGTTTAATCGAGCGCAGCATCTATCCGTACGCGGTGCTGCTGCAAACCGTGCCGGTGGTGGCGGTCGCGCCCTTGATCGTCCTCTGGTGCGGCTACAACGAGCGCTCGGTGGTCTTGATCAGCCTGATCATGTCGTTGTTCCCCATCGTCAATAACACCTTGCTGGGGCTGCGCTCGACGTCGCGCAATCTGACCGAGCTGTTCGCACTGCACGGGGCCAGCCGCTGGACGGTGTTTCGCAAGCTGCGCCTGCCGGCGGCGCTGCCGCACACCATCGCCGGGCTGCGCATCTCGGCCGGGCTGTCGGTGGTCGGCGCCATCGTCGGCGAATTCATCATCGGCTCGGGCAACGAACAGGGCGGCCTGGGCGTGCAGATCGTCTTTGCCCAGGGACGGATGTATACCGCGCTGCTGTTTGCCGAGGTGATCGCGGCCACCATGCTGGGTTTCCTGTTGTTCGCCACGGTCAGCGGCGCCGGCCGCCTGCTGCTGCGGCATCGGGATGAACCCAGCGCCGCGTAGCTGGAATATGACAAAATGGCGGAATGCCGTCAAAATACCCGCCCCCAGTTTCCACCACCAGCCTGAACGTTCCGGTCAACACGGCGGCGCTGCCGGTTGACGCCGAGAGCGCCGCCCGCCACCGCGCTTTGCTGGCCGCCGCCACGTCGGACAACACCCGCCGCGCCTACCGCTCGGCGGTCCGGCATTTCCAGCGGTGGGGCGGCGCCTTGCCGAGCGACGAGGCCAGTCTGATCCGCTATCTGCTGGCCTGCGCCGGCGAACTCAATGCGCGCACCATCGCGTTGCGGCTGACGGCGCTGTCGCAGTGGCATGTGCAACAAGGCTTTGCCGACCCGGCCTCGACGCCGACGGTGCGCAAGACGCTGGCCGGCATCCGGCGCGTGCACGGCAAACCAAAACAGAAAGCCAAAGCGCTGCCGCTGGAAGACCTGGAATTGATCGTTGCGCAACTGGCCGGCCTCGACACCTTGAAAGCCAAGCGCGACAGCGCCTTGTTGCAGATCGCTTACTTTGGCGGCTTCCGGCGCAGCGAAATCGTCAGCCTCGACGTGTCGCATCTAGCGTGGGAGCGCGAGGGCCTAGTCATCACGCTGCCGCGCTCGAAAACCGACCAGCAAGGGGAGGGCATCGTCAAGGCGATACCGTTTGGCGACGGCGCCTGCTGCCCGGCCCGGGCGCTGCGGGTCTGGCTGGCGGCGGCCGGCATCGCATCGGGGCCGCTGTTTCGCCCGCTGAATCAATGGGGCCACTTGGGCGAACGCGCGCTTGGCGAAGGCAGTGTCAACGCCATCCTGGAAGCCGGCGCCACGCTGGCGCTGCTTGACTACGTGCCGCAACTGTCGAGCCACAGCCTGCGGCGCGGCATGGCCACCAGCGCGCACCGCGCCGGCGCCAGCTTTCGCGATATCAAGCGCCAGGGTGGCTGGCGCCACGACGGCACCGTCCACGGTTACATCGAGGAAGCCGCGCAATTCGAGGAAAACGCCGCGCTGAGCCTGTTGCGGCGGCGGCCGGTAAAAGTTGGCTGACATAGCCAAACCAAGGGCAAGGGCTTGCCGGCGACGTGCCTATTCCGTTTTTTGCAACAGCAGTTGCCAATAGCCGACGTCGATCCAGCGGTCGAATTTGCGGCCGACGTCCTTGAAATGGCCCACTTTTTCGAAGCCGAGTCTTTCATGCAGCGTCACGCTGGCGCTGTTCTCCAGGGAGATACCGCCCAGCACCGTATGGACCCCGAGAGTGCGCAGGCGTTCGATCAAGGTCTGGTACAGGCGCGCGCCGATTCCCAGTCCCGGGTGTCGGTGCGACACGTAAACCGTGCTTTCGACTGAAAACCGGTAGGCGCTGCGGGCCCGCCACGGCGTGGCGTAGGCGAAACCGGCGACGCGGCCGTCGTCCTCGCAGACATACCAGGGCAGGCTTGCGGACACATCTTTGATGCGTCGCGCCATTTCCTCGTCCTCGACCGGGACCTCCTCGAAGGTGATGGTGCTGGTGCGAACGTAATGGTTATAAATTGCACAAATGGCGGGCGCGTCGGCGGGGGTGGCAAGTCGAATCATGGCGTTGATTGGCGGCGGTCAGAGAGCGTTATGGCGATGGAACACCGCCGTGCCGGAGTGGCGAAATTGCTAATAGTTACAATAATAATACAACGACGAAAAACGTGGCGCAGCCCTGCCGAAGGTCGGCGCCACAGCGTTGCTTGGCAAACGCGGCGGCATCCGCGTCCGCCAAATGCTAGCGTCCAATCTACCTAATAGCTGTTGCGGCCCGCCATCACGCCGCCGTCGACGTCCCACACCGCGCCGGTGATCCAGGAGGCGTCATCCGACAGCAGGAAGGCGACGGCGCGCGCGACGTCCACCGGCGTGCCGATGCGGCCCAGCGGATGGAAGGAATTGAAACCCTGCAAGGCGGCGTGTACTTGCTCTTTCGCAATAAAAGCCTCGTAGACTGGCGTTTCCACCACCGCCGGCGAGACCGCGTTGACGCGGATGCCCTTGTCGGCAAGTTCCATCGCCGCGTGCTGGGTCAGCGCGTGGATGCCGGCCTTGGCCATGGAGTAAGCCGACGACGGCGTCGCCGCAATCGCTTGCTTGGCCCACATTGAGCCGATGTTGACGATCGCGCCCGGCTGCGCCGTCGCCACCAGGTTGGCGGCCACGGTTTGCGTGATGAAAAACAGGGCGCGGTTCAGCGCGTGATAGGTGTCGAAGTCGGCCGGCGTGTGCTCCAGATAAGGTTTCGGACTGAATACGCCGGCGGCGTTCACCAGCAGATTGACGTCGCGGTGCTCGCTGCGCAGCGCTGCCAGCAGACGGCTCAGGTCGGCGTC
Source organism: Janthinobacterium sp. CG3 (assembly GCF_000344615.1). Classification (GTDB taxonomy): domain Bacteria; phylum Pseudomonadota; class Gammaproteobacteria; order Burkholderiales; family Burkholderiaceae_D; genus Janthinobacterium. The sequence goes on from NZ_KB467824.1 coordinate 1,371,361, forward strand.
ATTGGCCAGGTCGGCAAGCAGGGTCTCGACCCCGCCCAGTTCGGACAGCTCGGCGCGCGCCGCCGCCGCCTTGTCGGCGTTGCGCCCGACCAATACCACGGCGCCGCCGCCTTGCAGGACCAAGCGTGCCGTGGCCAAGCCGATGCCGCTGGTGCCGCCAACGACAAGTAATTTTTTCCCGGAAAAAATGCTGTTCATGATTTCTTTCTCTACCTACTAGTTGGTAGGATGTGAATGCAAAAAAATGCCGGCGCAAGCCGGCGGCTATGCCGGCCTTACGCCAGCAAATTCGAAATATAGGTCTGCCCGGCGGCGGCGGGGCTGCCGTCCGAGCCAAGTCCGCGCCCGACCAGCATCGCCCCTTCCAGCACGGCCAGCAGCGCGTAGGCTTGCTCTTGCGCACCGCCGCGCAGGCGCAAGGCGCCGGCCGCCGCGCCCAGTTCCATGGTCTTGACCAGCCAGGCCAGGTTGAACTGGAAAAAGCCGCGCACTTCCAGCGCCACGTCGGCCGACAGCGCGTCGGCTTCCGCGCCGAGAATGCCGCACAGGCACAAACGGCGCTCGTTTTGGTAGGTTTGCGCAAACAGTTCGGCGTAGGCCGACAGGCGCGCGCCGGCGTCCTGGTGGCGCGCGTCGATTTGTTCGAGCAGCGCGCCGAAGGTGTGGGCGTAACGCTGCACGACAATGCGCACCAGTTCGGCCTTGGTGGCGAAATGGTGGTGGATGCTCGGCTTCTTAATGCCGACTTCGCGGGCGATATCCTCGTACGAGAAGCCGTTGTAACCATGCTGCTGGATCAGCGCCTGGGCGACGTCGACCAACCGCTGCGCCGTTGCCGAGATGTCTGAAAAGTGCCTCATCGCTGCAGCTCCATGTTTTTTGCCCGTTCGGTCTATATACCGACTAGTTGGTAGGTAGTGTATGGACTTATCGCGCCGGTGTCAAGAAAACGCCGGCATTGTCCCGTGTACGGCTCAAACCAAGTGGGTAGATATTGACGAAGAGCATGGATCAGGGGTTACAAAGCGGCTGAGCAATGGTAATGTGTTAATTCCGACCACACACTACACGGTACGGGAATAATTTTGCCAAAAATAATGCCTCAGAAATCCACTATGCCGCAGATGTATCCACCCGCCCCATGAGAGTCGACTCCCTGCTCAAGTTGCGCAACCTGTTCCCCGTCGTCGCGGCGGCCGTGCTATTCGTGCTGCTGGTCATGTCCACCTTCGTCGCCCACGTCTTGATCAAAAGCCAGCAACGCTACTACGACAGCGCCGAGGAAACCTCGCGCAACCTGTCGATTGTGCTGGAAAACTTCCTGCACTCGCACTTCCAGGAGGTCGACCTGACGGTGCGCCGCGCCGCCGAGGAATTCCGCACGCTGCACCAGCAGGGCCGTTTCACCGACGCCGGTTTCAGCGCCTATCTGCGCTCGCTGAAGGAGCGCGTACCGGAGGCCCGCTCGATCCGCGGCTCGGACCGCGACGGCCTGGTGATCTACGGCGAGGACGTCGACCTGGCCAAGCCGCAAAGCCTGGTCATCCGCGAGTTTTTCCAGCGCGCCAAAACGGAGCGGGAGCTGATTTTCGGCGTGCCGGTCAAGTCGCGCATCACCGGCGAGTGGGTGTTGCCGGTCATGTACGCATTGACCTTGCCGGACGGCAGCTTCGGCGGCACCGTCTACGTCAATATCAACAGTGCGCGCATCACTGAATTGTTTTCGTCGCTGAATACCGGTGAACACGGCGTCATCACGCTGATCGATTCGCGTCGCCGCGCGCTGCACCGCTTTCCGGAAGCCAAAGGCGGGCCGCGCGCCGATGGCGTCGTCAAGCTGTCGCCGGCGACGCTGGCGGTGCTGGCGACGGGCCACCGCCGCGCGACCTACACGACCACCAGCGGCGTCGACGGTCAGCGTCGCGTCTACAGCCTGGGGAAGATCGGCAACTACCCGGTGAACGTGTTGGTCGGCCTGTCCGAGGCGGATTTCCTGGCGCCATGGCGCAAGGAAGTGCGCAACGCCGCTTTTTTCCTGGTCGTGCTGGTCGGGCTGGCCGTCGCCTTGTTGTTGGGCGTGCGCCTGGCGCTGCGGCGCCAGTACCAGGTGCTCGATCAACTGATGCAAAAAGACGCCGCGCTGAGCGGTTCGGTGTCCGCGCTGACCGAGTCCGAGACGCGCTGGCGCTCGCTCACCGAGGGCCTGCCGCAAATGGTCTGGACCGCCACGGCGCAGCGCCGCGTGGATTTCCTCAGCCACCACTGGCACGACTACACCGGTATCGGGTCGGCGCAACTGCTGGCCGGCGGCGGCTGGTCCGGCGCGGTCCACCCGGACGACCGCGGGCGGGTCGCCGCCGCCTGGGACGAGGCCGCCGCCGGCGCCGCCCAGTTCCGCTGCGACTGCCGGCTGCGCCGCCACGACGGCGCCTGGCGCGTGTTCGACAACTACGCCTTGCCGCAGAAGAACGCCGACGGCGCCGTCCTGTGCTGGGTCGGCAGCAGCACCGACATCACCGAAGCGCGCGAGGCGCACGACGCCTTGCTGGCGGCCAAGGAGCAAGCGCTGAGCGCCGGCCGGGCGAAATCGGAATTCGTCGCCAATATGAGCCACGAGATCCGCTCGCCGATGAACGCGGTGTTGGGCATGCTGCAACTGTTGCAACAAACGCTGCTCGACTACCGCCAGCGCGACTACGCCGCCAAGGCCGAGTCGGCCGCGCGCTCGCTGCTGGGCCTGCTCAACGACATCCTCGATTTTTCCAAGGTAGAGGCGGGCAAGCTGACGCTCGACCCGCACCCGTTCAGCATAGACAAGCTGCTGCGCGACCTGGCGGTGGTACTGTCGGCCAACGTCAGCGGCAAGGATATCGAGGTGCTGTTCCGCATCGACCCGGCGCTGCCGGACTGGGTCGTCGGCGACGGCCTGCGCCTGCAGCAGGTGCTGTTGAACCTGGCCGGCAACGCCATCAAATTCACCGAGCGCGGCGAAGTGCTGCTGTCGGTGCAACTGCTGGGGCGCGGCGACGCCGGCCTGTCGATCGGCTTCGCGCTGCGCGACACCGGCATCGGCATCTCGGCCGAACATTGCCAGCGTATCTTCGACGGCTTTTCGCAGGCCGAGGCGTCGACCGCGCGGCGCTACGGCGGCACCGGACTGGGCTTGGCCATCAGCCAGCGCCTGGTGCGCTTGATGGGCGGCACCCTGCGCGTTGAGAGCGTGGCGGGGCAGGGCAGCACCTTTGACTTCGCCCTCGACTGCCAGCCGGCCGAGGCCCCCGAGCCGGCCGAGGCGGTCGACCCGGCCATGCTCAAGCGGCTCGACTGCCTGGTGGTGGACGACAATCCCTGCGCCCGCCAGGTGCTGACGGAAATGGCCGGCTCCTTCGGCTGGCGCGTCGACGCGGTCGAGGACGGCTACGCCGCGCTGGGCGCGGTGGCCGGGCGCGGCGCCGAACGGCCCTACGACGTCGTCATCGTCGACTGGCGCATGCCGATGCTGGACGGCTGGGAAACCAGCAAGCGCATCCGCCAACTGACGCCGGCGCACACCACCCCGCTGATCGTCATGGTGACCGGCCACGACCGCGAAGTGCTGGCGCAAAGGCAAGACCAGCTCAGCCTGGTGCTGGACGGCGTGCTGGTGAAGCCGGTGACGGCGTCGATGCTGTTCGACGTCGTCGCCGACGCCAAGCTGGGCCGACGCCAGTTCGACCGCACCGGGCCGGTGCCGTCGGCGCAGCCGCTGGCGGGGCTGCGGCTGCTGCTGGTGGAAGACAACCCGAGCAACCAACAAGTGGCCTACGAGCTGCTGAGCAACGAGGGCGCGCAGGTCAGCGTCTGCGGCGGCGGCCAGGCCGCCATCGACGCGCTGCAACGGGGCGGGCCGGCCATGGACGCGATCCTGATGGACATCCAAATGCCGGACATGGACGGCTACGCCGCCACCCGCGCCATCCGCGACCTGTTGGGCGCCCAGGCGCCGCCGGTCATCGCCATGGCGGCCAACGCCATGGCGGCCGACCGCGTCGCGGCACTGGCGGCGGGCATGGTCGACCACGTCGGCAAACCGTTCGACCTGGGGCAACTGAGCGACGTGATCCTGCGCCACGTGCGGCGCCGCGATGGCGTTGCCGCCGCCGCCGCGCCGGCGGTCGGGGCCGTTATCGACCCGGTATTCAAACCATTTTTCGAGCATGTTGAAAGCTTTGAACCATTCGTGCCATTCGACCGGGCCGAACCGGCGCAGCCGGCAACGCCGGAAGCGGACGAGGGGATAGCGCTGAACAGCGCGGCGGCCGTGCGCCGCATGGCCGGCAACACCAAGGTGTATTTAATAGCGCTGCGCAGCTTCGCCGGCGAAGCCCGGCGGCACGCCGAACTGCTCGCGGCGGCAACGTCCGCGCAACAATCCGCCGCCGCGCTGCCCCTGCTGCACACATTGAAAGGGCTGGCCGGCACGGTGGGCGCCGAACAACTGGCCGGTCTGGCCGGGCACGCCGAACACGCCTTGCGCAGCGCCGACGACGACGCCGTCCGCTGGGCGGCGGTCGGCGCGGTGCTGGCGGCGTGCCCGCCGGCCGCCGACGCCGTCGATAAACTCGTCGCCAGGTTCGCGGCCGCCGCGTATGCGTCCGAGCTGGCGAGCCGGCAACGCTGACGATCAAGCCCCGGGGGGCTCCCCCCCCGGGTGTGCGCCGTTGCTTCTAAGCCAACCAGCGGCGTTCAACATACGCTTGCACGGCGCCCGTCATCCCGCCGCACTCACCAAATCGCCACGCTTTCCATCCGCGACTCAGCTAAAACAGCAACATCGATTGACGAAAACTCGTTCCTCTGTTCAACTGTTTAACGCAGGCAAGATTCTTCAACCATGGCTTGCCGAACCGGGGAGTATGAAATGGTGAAAGCAGAACTGTCGCGCCGCACTTTCCTGAAAGCGGGCGTGGTCGCCGGCGTCGCGGTGTATGTGGCGCCGTTCGGCGGCGAAGCCTTCGCCGCGCTGTTCGAGGAAAAGATCCTCACGCCGATCGCCTGGGACGGCAAAAACGGCCAAGTCAAATTCCGCATCGACGGCATCGCCAAGGTCAGCGGCGCCAAAGTGTTCGCCCGCGACATCCGCGCCCGCGACATGCCGCACTGGCCGCAGCAACAATCGCACGCCTTCATGCTGCGCACCACCAAGGCCGACCGCAGCTACGACGGCTTCGACCTGGCCCTGCTGGGCGCGGACTTGCAACCGGACCGGGTGGTGACGGCGGAAGACCTGGCCCGCGACGGCGTCGAATTCCCGGCATTCTACGGCAGCGACATGCTGCTGCCGGTGGGGAAAACCCCGGCCTACCTGGGGCAGGCGGTCGCCATCCTGATCTTCCACGACTTCGCCCGCTTCCGCTTCGCCAAGGACGCGCTGCAATTCAAGGACGGCGTGATCCGCTACGGCGCGCCGACGCCGCCGCTTGCGCGCGATCCCTGGGGTACCTTCCGCTTCGTGCGGATCGGCGGCGCCAGCCCGGCCGACGAGGACACCTTCTCCAGCCTGAAGAACGCCATGGTGTTCCCCAGCATGATGCGCAAGCAGCAACCGGTCTGGCCGGACGGCGTCGAACACGGCAAGCTTGGCGAACAAGGCATGTTCTACGCCAAGCAGATCAAGGACGAACTCGACAAGCCACCGGCCAACTGGCTGGTGCTCGAACGCGACTACAGCACCCAGTCGGTCGACACGGCGGCGCTGGAACCGGACAACGCCAACTGCTGGTACGACGGCGCCAGCCAGACGCTGCACATGGTGGTGCCGACGCAGTCGCCGCAAGAGGTAGTGGAGAGCACGATAGAAATGCTCAAAAAGGGTAAATTCCCCCTCAAGAAGCTTTTTCTACATCCATGTTACACCGTCGGCTATGGCTCCAAGGACCACTATAATTTCCCCTTCTACGGCCTGTTGACGGCGCTCTACACGGACGGCAAACCGGTGCGCCTGGCCAACGACCGCTACGAGCAATTCCAAAGCGCCATCAAACGCCACGCCTTCCAACTGCGCTACCGCATCGCGGTCGACCGCGACAGCGGCTTGCTGCAATCGTTCCAGGGCAGCTTCGAGGCCAACGGCGGCGGGCGTTGCAATTTTTCGCCGTCGGTGGCGATGGTTGCGGCGACGTCGGCGCAGTCGATCTATTATTTCCCCAAGAACGATTTCACGGCCGTGGCGATTGCCTCGCGCGCGGTCGACGCCGGCTCGGCGCGCGGCTACGGGACGCTGCAAAGCATGGCCGCGACCGAAATGATGATCGACGAGTTCGCCGCCAAACTGGGCCTGGACGCGATTGATTTCCGCCTCAAAAACGCGTTGCGCTCGGGCATGAAAAACAGCCAGGGGGCGATCCCCGCCGGCGCCGTGCGGGTCGACGAGGTGTTGCAAAAAGCCCGAGTCCATCCACTGTGGACCGGCCGCGCCAAGCAAAAACTCGCCTTCGAGGCGGCCAACCCCGGTAAGCGCTACGGCGTTGGCTTCGCCTGCGTGCAAAAAGACTTCGGCACCGGCGCCGAAAGCTCCTTCGCCAAGGTCGAGGTCGGCGCCGACGGCGCCGTCGCGCTGTGGCACAGCGGCACCGAGATCGGCACCGGCATGTCGACCTCCCAGGCCATCGCCTGCGCCAAGTGGCTGGGCAAGCCGGCCGGCGCGGTCCAAACCTCGATCGTCGAGTGGCCCGACCTGCCGGTGCAAAGCAGCGGCGACCCGTATATGTTGAGCCAGCCCGAGCAAGACAAGCTGGCGGCCAATCCGCGCTGGTCGCCGACCTATTCGTCGCCGGCCAGCGCCACCAACTCGGCCTATTACTTCACGCACAGCACGCGCGAGGCGGCCCGCGCGGTGTTCATGTACGGCCTGTGGCCGGCGGCGCTGGCGATCTGGAGCCAGGGCATCGGCGGCGGCCAGGCGGCGCCGCTGGTGTTGCGGGTCGAGGACGCGCGCTGGGTCGACGGCAAACTGTCGGCCGGCGGGCTGCAGGCTTTGCCGCTGGAGCAACTGGCCGCCAAGGCGCACGCGCTGGGTCTGGTGACCGGCGCGGTGGTGCACGTGTTTAACCGCTGGCAATGGACCGAAGCCGAGTTCGACGTCGGCGGCGCCGTTGTGCGCCTGCCGGTGGACGGCTTGTCGCTGCGCTACGGCGGCGCCTACCGCGTGCTCGACCGCAAGCGCGTCTTCATGCCGCCGGTGCAGCGCAACAACGCCGGCGTCACCTATTACAGCGCCGTCGGCACCCTGGTCGAACTGGCGGTACATGAGGCCAGCGGCAAAGTCGACTTGCTCAGCCACCACTCGATCATGGAATGCGGCAGCATGTTGTCGCCGCAACTGGTGTCGGGCCAGTTGCAGGGCGGCTTGGCGATGGGCATCGGCCACGCGCTGCACGAATTCCTACCGCTGTACGAGGACGGCCCCGGTGACGGCACCTGGAACTTCAACCGCTACCATGTGCCGCGCGCCAGCGACGTCGCCGTGTGGAAGCAAAGCGCCGACGTGCTGCCGCCGCTGACCGACACCGACCCGCCCAAAGGCATCGCCGAAGTCGTCATGATCCCGGTGGTCGGCGCCATCGTCAACGGCATCGCCCACGCCATCGGCCACCGCTTCACGGCCTTGCCGGTGACGCCACAACACATCCAGGAGGTGCTGGCATGAGCATCCATAGCAAACCCCTCAGCCTGCAAATCAACGGCAAGCCGGTCGGTCCGGTGTCGGTGCCCGAAGGCTTGATGATGATTGACTTTCTGCACGAATACCTCGACCTGACCGGTTCGCGTCTGGGCTGCGGCCAAGGCATCTGCCACGCCTGCGTGGTAATTCTCGACAAGCCGGACGGGACCAGCGAGGAGGTGCGTTCCTGCATCACCGGCGCCCACTTCTTCGACGCGAAGAAGGTAAGGACCGTGGAAGGGCACGCGCGCCGCAACGACAAGGGCGAGGTGGTGGCGCTGTCGCCGGTCCAGCAAAAGTTCCTGGAGCATTACAGCTTCCAGTGCGGCTACTGCACGCCCGGCTTCGTCAACGCCGCCACGGTGTTGCTGGAGCGGCTCAAGCGCGCGCCGGTGGCCAGGGACCAGGTCGAGCACGCCATCACCGCGGCGCTGGACCCGCACATATGCCGCTGCACCGGCTATGTGCGCTACTTCGAGGCCGTCAAGGAAGTGGTGCTGGGCACCAGGGCGATTGCATGAAGGCGGAGCCGAGGCGATGAGCACAGCTTGTAGGTATCGCTTGTAAACTCTTTGAAAAAGGCGTTTACTCTCGATATTTGGGCGAGAAAAATGACAATCGGACCGATGTCGCTGCTGGAAGCATTCGATGAATTACGCGATCCGCGCGCGCGCGAGTGCGCATATCAACTGGACGAATTGCTGCTGGCCGCGATCTGCGCCGTCATCAGTGGAGCGGAAAGCTGGACCACGGTTGTGGAATGGAGCGAAATGAAGCTCGAGTGGCTGCGTCAGTACCGGCCGTTCGCCAATGGCATCGCCTCGCACGACACCTTCGGACGCGTTTTTTCCCTGCTTGACGCGAAGCAGTTCGAATCGTGTTTTGTACGCTGGATGGGCGCACTGTGTCCGTCGCTTGAAGGGCAGCACATTGCCATCGATGGCAAATGCGTGCGTGGTTCACACGATGGCAAACAGAGCGCCATTCATCTGGTGTCGGCGTGGAGCAGCGCGAGCGGCGTCACACTTGGGCAGGTTCGGACCGCCGACAAGAGCAACGAGATCACCGCGATACCGGAATTATTGGATACCCTGGACGTCAAAGGCGCCATCATCACAATCGACGCGATGGGGTGCCAGCGCGACATCGCCGCCAAGATCGTTGCCAACGGCGCCGACTATGTTCTGGGTGTGAAGGACAACCAGCCCGTCTTGGCCGAAGCCGTCAAGCTGTGGTTCGACGCCGCCGACGCAGGCAAGATGGATCGTCCATTCTGGGAGCACATCCAGACCGAAAAAGATCACGGACGGATCGAAACCCGGCGCTGCCTTGTCACCAACGACATCGCTTGGCTCGTTCAGCAAAAACAGCATTGGAGCGGGCTGCAAAGCCTCATCATGATCGAGTCGACGCGCGAAATCATCGGGCGAAACAGCACCGGAACAGCCAGCGTTGAACGCCGCTATTACATCAGCAGCTTGCCGGCCAAGGCTGCAATGTTGGGCAAAACAGTACGGGCGCACTGGGGCATCGAAAACAGCATGCATTGGGTGCTGGACGTCGCATTTCGCGAGGACGGCTGCCGCGTGCGCGTTGGCGACGCGGCGCAAAATTTCGCCATCCTGCGCCGCATTGCCCTCAACCTGCTGAAGAACGAGAAAACGACGAAGCTCGGCGTCGCCTCCAAGCGCCTAAAGGCGGGCTGGAACGCCGACTACCTTGGCAAGGTGTTGGGCCTGGCCATCTGATCCTTCATGCAATCGCCCTGTGCTGGGCACGCCCGGGCTGGTGAAGGAGTCCAAGTGATGGGAAAATTGCTCTATATACGGGCGCTGGCCGGCGCTGTCGCCGTCGCCGCGCTGGGCGGCGCGCTGTTGTCCGGCTGCGAACGGCCGGCGGTGGCCGCGGCCGCCGCGCCGACGGCGGCCAGTGCCGGTGGCGCCGAGCAGCTCAAGCGCGGCCGCTACCTGGCCAAGGCGGCCGACTGCGCCGCCTGCCACACCAGCGCGGGCGGCGCGCCGTTCGCCGGCGGCGTCGAGCTGAAGTCGCCGTTCGGCACCTTTTACGGCACCAACATCACGCCGGACAAGGAAAACGGCATCGGCAAATGGAGCGCCGCCGAGTTCTACCGCGCCTTGCACGACGGCGTTACGCCGGACAAGCACCTGTATCCGGCCATGCCCTACACCTCGTACCGCTCGATGACGCGGGAAGACAGCGACGCCATCTACGCCTACCTGATGCAAACCCGGCCGGTGGCGCTGAAAAGCAGGGACGCCGACCTGAGTTTCCCGTACAACATGCGCTTTGGCGTGCGCTTCTGGAACATGCTGTTCCTCGAGGACAGCCTGCCCGACGCCTCCATCGGCGCCTCGGCCGCCTGGCAGCGCGGCCGCTACCTGAACAACACCCTGGGCCATTGCGCCGAATGCCACACGCCGCGCGGCATGCTGGGCCAGCTGGACTTGTCGAAAACGCTGAGCGGCAACGTGCTGGCGCGCATCGGCGCACCCGACATTACGCCGGCCGGCCTGGCCGCCGCCGGCTGGACCGGGCCCGACCTGGCCTCCTTCCTCGGCACCGGCGTCGCGCCGCAGGGCTCGGCGTACGGCGAAATGTTCGCCGTGGTCCACCTGAGCACGCAGTACCTGGTGCCGGCCGACCTCGCCGCGATGACCACCTACTTGCTCGGTGACAAGCCGTTGGCGCCGCAAGCGCTGAAGCCGGTGGCGGTGGCGGCGGCCGAGCTGGACGCCGGCCGGAACCACTATATCGCCGTGTGCGCCGGCTGCCACGCGGTTGACGGCGGCGGCAAGCCGCACGTCGCCGTCGCCATGCGCGGCAACACCACCGTGCGCAGCGCCGACCCGCACAATTTGATCGCCGTGATACTCGACGGCATCGAGGCGCAACACTTCGGCGCCAAGGAGAATATGCAGGACATGCCCGGCTTCGCCGGCACGCTGAGCGACAAAGACATTGCCGACCTGAGCAATTTCATGCGCATGAGTTGGGGCGGGCAGGGCGCCAAGGTCAGCGAGGGCCAGGTGACAGCCTTGCGTGCGCAGGCCGGGGGCCACCACTAGGCCACAAATAGGTAGACATCCGTTTCCACTGTGGGTAAGCTGCGCGGTTTGCTATCTGAATAATATTATGGAATTGAAACCAGTGGGCGTAAATGAACTCGATTTGGCGTATCAGGAAATCTGCCGCAGCGCGTTGAATGCCGAACAAACCAGGAGCCTGGCCGAAACGGATCATTGGAAACACGTCGACCGCGGCCAGGTCCACGCGGACTGGGACGCCCTCTACAAACGGATTTCGCCATTGATCGGCAGCGCCAGCCCCGCCGACGCCGCGGTGCAGGCACTGCTTCACGAGCACTACCAGATTGCTTGCCGTTTTTACACGCCGAGCAAACTGGCCTACATTGGCATGGCCCTGTTCTACGACGAAAATCCCGCGATGAAGGAGTTCCACAACGCCTACCATCCACAAATGGTGGCGTTTTTGGGCGCTGCGATGCTGGTCTACGCGGAACAGAAATTGTCTGCGTCGGCATAATCGTCGCGTCGCCTCATGGCGATTCGGCGATATGTTTTGGCATCCGAGTTCCAACCTGCCGATTTATGATCGGGTTACTCACAAACAGGAAGGACATCGCCATGCATATCAACACCGCCTTAATTCATCTTGGCCGAGACAGCGCCGCGGCGGCCAACGCCGTCAATCCGCCACTGGTGCGCGCATCGACCGTCGCGTTCGGCACGCTGCGCGAGTTCAAACAATCCTACCAGGGGTTGGTGTTCGACACGCCGCGTTACGGACGCTCCGGCACGCCAACCACCTTCGAGTTGCAAAGAGCGATGGCGAAGCTGTGCGGCGCGGAAACCTGCCTGGCCACCGCCAGCGGCTTGGCGGCGCTCACCGCCGTGCTCAGCGCGCATGCCGGCCCTAAGCAACACTTGTTGGTAAGCGAGGGCGTATACGGCCCGGCCCGTGTCTTTTGCGAAGAAGTGCTGGCCGGGACCGGTTGCCGCGTCGAATTTTTCCCTGCGCAGGCCGATATCGGCGCACTGCTGCGCGACAACACTAGCCTTGTGCTGATCGAAACCCCGGCCTCGCTGACCATGGAGATGCTCGATGTGCGCGCCATTTGCGCCGCGGCCCACGCCCGGAAGGTGCCGGTGGCGGCCGACTCAACCTGGGGCACGCCGCTGTTTTTCGACGCCCACAAGCTTGGCGTCGACATCTCCATCCACGCCGCGACGAAGTATATCGGCGGACATTCGGACTTGATGCTGGGATTGATCACCGGTTCATTGACGGCGCTGGCCGCCACCCGCGCGTACTGCGACCGCAGCGGCGGCCACGCGGCGCCCGATGTGTGCTGGCTGGCACTGCGCGGTCTGCGCACGCTGGGCCTACGCATGCAACGCCACCAGGAATCGGCCATGTCGCTGGCCCTGTGGTTGCAATCGCATGCCGCGGTGCGCCGCGTGCTGTATCCCGCGCTGCCGTCCAATCCCGGGCACGAATTATGGCGCCAGCAATTTTCCGGCGCGGCCGGGCCGTTCACGTTTGAGCTGAACCGGTGCGACGAAGCGCAGTTCGAACGTTTTATCGACGGGCTTCGGCTGTTTACGCTGGGAACCAGCTGGGGTGGTTTTGAAAGCCTCGTCATGCCGGCGCTGTCGCATCGGCTGCGGGCGCAGGAGGCGTTGCCGGACGATGGCCGCCTGGTCAGAATCCATGTCGGTCTGGAAGATGCGCGCGACCTGCGCGAGGATTTGGCGCAAGCCTTTGAGAAGGCAGCGATGCCTTCCGCGCGAGCCGGATAATCGCCGCCGATTGCCCGGCGGCGCGCGGCGGGATCATTCGGGCATTTACTTCACCGAAAAGCGCACGTTGGCGGTTTTCTTGTCGGCAAACGCGATCGCCGCCACGGCCTTGGCGCCGGCGACCAGCCCGGCGTTGCCTTTGACAAGCAGCGTGTTGCCGCCGCCCGGTTCCAGCGGCAATTCGGTTTTCTGTCCGCCTTTGAGCACCGTCAGCGTGCCGGTCGCGCCGGCCGTTGGCAGGTCCTTGCCGTGGTCGCCGATATAAATCGTGGTCTTGCCGTCCTTGTCGACCAGCTCGTAGGTCAAGTCGTTGGCGCTTTGCACGATGCCGCCGTGCTTGGCCTTGGCGCCGTGGGCCAACGCTTGCCCGGACAGGGCGACGGCGGCGGCCAGTGCCGCCAGTGTTAACAGTTTTTTCATTGCAATCTCCAATTATGCGGCGGCGGGGGCTTGTGACAGGGGCGCCGCCGCGACCACCCCGATAATACCGTTCAAACTTCTTAATACGCGTCCCGCTGCGTCGACGCCACCAGCGCCTCCAGCGGGCGCCGTCCGAGCAGCCAGAAAATGAGCGGCGTCAGCAGCGAATCGAGGATGGTCGAGCTGATCAGGCCGCCAAAAATGACCACCGCGACCGGATGCAGCAATTCCTTGCCGGGCGCGTCGGCGGCCAGCAGCAGAGGTGTCAGCGCGAACGCCGCCACCAGCGCCGTCATCAGCACCGGCGTCAGCCGCTCCAGCGAGCCGCGCACGATCATCGCCTGGCTGAACGGTTCGCCCTCGAACTTGCACAGGTTAATATAGTGGCTGACTTTGAGAATGCCGTTGCGCGTGGCGATGCCCGCCAGCGTGATGAAGCCAACCATCGACGCCACCGACAGCGCAATGCCGAACAACCACATGGCCAGCACGCTGCCGATGAGCGCGAACGGAATGTTGCCCATGATGATGGCCGCCAGCGTGGCCGAGCGATAGCGCGTGTACAACACCAGGAAGACCAGCGCCAGCGAACCCAGCGCCAGGCCGGCGATGAGCCGCTGGGCCTGCTCCTGGGCCTGGAACTGGCCTTCGATGCTGACAAAATAGCCGCCCGGCAGTTGCATGGCGGTGCTGGCGCGGCGCACGTCGGCGATAACGCGCGACATGTTCGAGCCGTCGGTGTTGGCGTACACGACGATGCGGCGGCGCCCGTTCTCGCGGCCGATCTGGTTCGGTCCGTCGGCTTCCTCCACCGTGGCGATGGCCGACAGGGGAATGCGCCCGGCCGGACTGTCGAGCAGCACCCGCGCCAAGTCCTGCGGCGTGCGCGCCTGGTCCGGCAGGCGCAGCATCAGGTCGTAGCGGCGCGCGCCGTCCACCACCTGGGCCATGCGGGCGCCCTCGGACAACGTTTCCAGGGTCTTTAGCACTTGGCCGGGCGCCAAGCCGTACTGGGCCGCCTTGCGGTAGTCGATGCTGACTTTCACCTGCGGAATCAGCACCTGGCGCTCGACCGACAGGTCGACCAGGCCGTCGACGGCGCCAAGGCGGGTGCGCAGGCCGTCGGCCAAGCCGCGCAGCGTGTCGATGTCGTCGCCGTAGATCTTCAGCGCGATTTGCGCGCGCACGCCCGACAGCAAATGGTCGAGCCGGTGCGAAATCGGCTGGCCGATGGCGACCGACGCCGGAATCGACGCCAGTTGCAGGCGGATCGCCGCCATGATTTGCTCGCGGCTGCGCGCCGACGCCTTCAGGTCGACGTCCAGCTCCGACGAGTGGACACCCTCGGCATGTTCGTCCAGTTCGGCGCGGCCGGTGCGCCGGCCCACCTTGAGCACCTCGGGCACCTGCCCGATCAGCCGTTCGGCCAGCGCGCCCATGCGGTTCGCCTCGGCCAGCGAGGTGCCCGGCGTAAACGTCATGCCCATCACCAGCGAGCCCTCGTTGAAAGCCGGCAAGAAGGCGCGCGGAAAGAACGGCACCGTGGCCGCCGCGGCCGCCACGCACAGCAGCGCCAGGGCGATAATCGCCTTGGCGCGCGGGAACGACCAGTGCAGCGCCGCGCTGTCCCATGCCTTCAGGCGGCGTAGCAGCGGGCTGTCGCCGCGCTGGCGCAGCGCCATCGCCGGCAGCAGGTAGGCGGCCAGCACAGGCGTGACCGTCATCGATACCAGCATCGAGGCGAAAATCGAGACGATATAGGCGATCCCGAGCGGCGCGAACAGGCGCCCCTCGATGCCCGGCAGCGCGAACAGCGGCGCGAACACCAGCACCACCACGACGGTCGCATAGACGATGCCGGAGCGCACCTCGACCGAGGCGCGCCAGACCACCTCCGCCACCGACAGCGCGCTGTCGCGACCGCGCAGGCGCAGCCGGCGCAGGATGTTTTCCACGTCGACAACGGCGTCGTCGACCAGTTCGCCGATGGCAATGGCCAGCCCGCCCAGCGTCATGACGTTGATCGACTGCCCCAGCAGGTGGAAGGCGAGGGCGGTCACGGCCAGCGACAGCGGAATGGCGACCAGCGAGATGGCGGTGGTGCGCGCGTTCAGCAAGAAGGCGAACAGGACCACGGCAACCAGGATGGCGCCGTCGCGCAGCGCTTCGACGACGTTGGCAATCGAGGCGTCGATGAAGTCGGCCTGCCGGAACAGCACCTGCGGCGCCGCCAAGCCGGCCGGCAAGCCCTGCTTGAGTTCGGCCAACGCGGTCTCGATAGCGGCCGTCAGGCGCACCGTGTCGGCGGCGGGTTGCTTTTGTACGCTGACGATGACGGCCGGCCGGCCGTTCATGCCGGCGTCGCCGCGTTTCAGGGCGGCGGCGTAGCGCACCGCCGCCACCTGCTCCAGCAGCACCGGCGCGCCGTTGCGGTAAGCCACCGCCAGGCCGCGCGCGTCGTCGAGCCGGTTGGTTCGGCCGACGTTGCGGATCAGGTATTCGCGCCCGTTCAGGTCGATGAAACCGCCGCTGCTGTTGCCCGAGAAGCCGCGCAGCGCCGTTTCCAGCTGTTCCAACGTGACGTTGAACTGCGCCAGGCGCGCCGGGTCCGGTTCGACGCGCAGTTGGCGCACCTCGCCGCCTATCGGCACCACCTGCGACACGCCGGGAATCGACAGCAGGCGCGGGCGCAGCACGAAGTCGGCGTACTCGCGCGCCTTCATCGGGTCGGTTCTGGCCAGGTCGATCGGCAGCGCGATCAGCATGATCTCGCCCATGATCGAGGAGACCGGCCCCATCACCGGGGCAATCGCGCCGGGCAGTTGCTCCTTCACCTGGGCAATGCGCTCGGCCACCAGTTGGCGGTTGCGGTAGACGTCGGTGCCCCAGTCGAACTCGGCGTAGACGATAGCCAGGCCGATGCCCGACACCGAGCGCACCCGCGTCACCCCCGCCATGCCGTTGAGCGCGGTTTCGATGGGGAAGGACACCAGTTGCTCGACTTCCTCCGGCGCCATGCCGCCGGCCTCGGCCAGCACGGTGACGACCGGCTTGTTCAGGTCGGGGAACACGTCCACCGGGGTGCGCCAGGCGGTCAGCGCGCCGCCCAGCAGCATCATCAGCGCCGCGGCCAGCACGAACAGGCGATTGCGCAGGCTAAAACCTACGATTGCGTTGAACATGGCGGCCTACCTGACCTGGTTGATCAGTGCCGCGCCGTCGACGACGACGCGGTTGTCCGCGCTCAGGCCGGCGGTGACGACCACGGTGTGCGCGTCCAGCGCCTGGAACCGCACCGGCAGCGCGATGAAGCGCGTGGCACCGGACTTGATCCACACGATCGACTGGTTCGACGGGTCGCGCGCCAGCGCCCGGGCCGGCAGGGCCACGCCCTTGAGCTTGGTTTTCAATTGCGCCAGCACCGTCACCGGCTGGCCGAGCGCCAGGCCCAAGTCCGGGTTGCGCTCCCGGCCGCGGGCGCGGGCGCGGAACGTCAACGGCACGGCGCCGTCGCGCAGCACGCGGCCGCCGCCCAGCAACTCCAGTTGCACGTCGCCGCCGCCGTCCAGGCCGGCGCTGGCGATTTTTTGCGCCAAGCCGGCGTCGGTGGACTGCGCCTCGACCAACATGCGCGCCGGATTGACGACGTCGAACAAGACGTCGCGCGCCTCGACGATCTGGCCGTTCATGGCGCTTGCGCTGGCCAGCACGCCAGTCGCCGGCGACAGCAGCGGCTGGCGCCCGCCAATGGACAGCGCCACCGCGCGTTCGCGCCCGTTCAGACTGGCCAATTCCGCCCTGGCCGCCTCGATATCCTTGGCCGGCACAGTGCCTTCCAGCAATTCCAAGCGGCGCACACGCTGTTCCAGCAGGGCGCGATTGGCGCGCAAGTCCGCTAGTTGGGCCTGCTGGTTGCCGCTTGCTATCGCGTCGGCGACCGGCAGCACGTAGGCCAGCACCTGGCCTTTGCGCACCGTCTGGCCGGCCACGGGCAGGCCCTGCGGCCCGGGTTCGATGCGGCCGGCGAACGGCGCCTGCACCCGGCCGCCGGCGTTCGGGTCAACCGCGGCCCGGCCGTTCAGCGCCACCGTCAGCGGGTGTTCGCCGTCCTTGGCCATGACGGTGCGAATCGCCATGCTGCGCTGCGCCAGCTTGGGCACGTTGACGCTGCCGTCGGGCAGCCGGACCAGGCCGGTGGCGGCGCCGGCCGCCTGGCCGTCGAGATGTTCGCCGTTCGGGCCGTGGGCGCCGGGCGAGGCAAGCGCCGCCGAGGCCAGCGCCACGGCCAGCAGCAACGCGCGCGAGACAGTGTGGATGGGTTGCATGGTCATTTTCCGATCTTCAATTGACGCCGGCGCAGCAGGCCGACGGCCAGGGACACCAGCATTACCGGCACGCCGATCCAGACCCAGCGCGGAAAACGGGCTGGGGCAGGGGCGTGCGCCGCGGTGGCCGCAACCTCAAGCGTGCCTTCGAGTAAATCACTGTCCTTCCCGGCGACCAGGGTAAACAGCAGCGCGTGCTTGCCCGGTGTTGAAATGGCTTGCAAAAAACGCTGGTCGGTAATCGCGTAGTCGCCGATGTCGGCATGGAAGGTCGCGCTGGCCTTCAGTGCTTGATATTGCACGTCGAGCTTGCCGTTGAGCACAGGTTCGTTGCTCTCGTAGCGGTCGATTAAGATCGACAGCTCGCCACCGGACAAGGTGCCGACCAGTTCGAAGTCTTCGGTAACGGCTTCGATGCGCGGCACGGCGCCGGTGCTGGCCTGGCCGGCGGGGCCGTCGAGGTGCTCGCCGTTGGGGCCGTGCGCGCCGGGCGAGGCCAGGGCCGTCGATGCGGCCAGCAGGCAGGCGGTGAAAATGGTGTTGCGTTTCATGGAATGATTCCTAAGGCTTGATTCAGTTGGGCATGAGCGAGGCCGAGCGCAACGCGCTGCTGGCGTTCCGCCATGTCCGCTTCGTGCGCCAGCACATGGGCGCGCAGCAGGTCGGCCAGGCCGCGTTCGCCGAGGCGAAAGGCCTTTTCGATCAGCCGCGCGTGTTCGCGCGTCAGCACGGCGCGCGCCGACGCCGTCTGCAAGGCGCCGTCAACCAGCGTCAGCTGTTCGCGGGCCAGCGCAATGTCCGACTCGATGGCGGCCCCGGCTTGCGCCAGCTCGGCGGCGCTGCTGGCCACCTGGGTGTGCGCGCCGGCCTCCAGCGGCCGGTTGAGCGAGGCGCCGCCGAACGGAATTTGCACGGCGAAACCAAGGCTGCTCGCCGCGCCGCCGCTGCCATCGCGCTCGCGCCGGGCGCTGATGCCGAGCGTTGGCGGCGGATTGCGGTTGGCGCCGGCCAGCGCCAGCGCCGCCTGCGCGCGCTGTGTCGCGCGGGCGGCCGCCGCCAGCCGCGGGTGCAGCCGCGGCGGCGCTGGTTCGGCGATCGGCTCCGGTTCCGGCTTGGGAATGTCGGCCAGCCCGGTCAACGTGCGAAAGCCGGCCAGCGCCTGCGCCGCCTGGCCGGCGGCCGCCGCCACGTCGCTTTGGGCTGCCAGTACTTCTTGCCGTGCCAGCAAGCCATCGCTGCGGGCCAGGTCGCCGGCGCGCACGCGCCGCGCCACCTCGTCGGCCAGCTCTTCCAGGTGGTGCTGGTGGTCGCGTTTCTCGGCCATTTTTTCGCGGGCGGCGGCCACCTCCCACAGCTTGGCGCGCACCTCGCCGGCGAGCGCCAGCCGGGCCGCGGCGCTCTGCGCGTCCAGTTCGGTGGCGTTGGCGTCGGCCAGCGCGGCGCGGGTGGCCTTCTGGGCGGGCAGCCAGACCGGCGCCGACAGGGAAATTTCGGTTTCGCGCTCTCCGCGCCGCTCGCTCCAACGGTCGCTGCGCTGGGCCAGGCCAAGCACCGGCGCGCCGGCGATCCACGAACGGGCGGACTCGCGGCCGGCTAGCGATTCGCCTTGGCGCGCAACCAGCGCGGCGGCTTGCGGCGAGCGCTGCCATGCAGCCTCGACGGCGTCGGCCAGACTGGGTCCGGCCTGCGCGGCGGCGGGCGGCGCCATCAGCACGGCCGGCAGCGCGAGCAAACAGTAAATAAGACGACAAAGCGGGGGATGTGCGCGCATGCGACTCTCCATAGGGTAAGCGGGGCAATAAGCAGGCAGCAGGCAATCGATGGCAGGCGCGCGACGGCAGGCAAAACGGCGCCGGGCGCCGCGTGCGGGACCAGGAAATGCGCGACACCCTCGGTCGATTAACCGAGGGCGGGGGAAGGAGGTCTGAGCAGGCCGTCCGGCGCCGGGTCGGGCACGAACTGCGTGATATCGTCGAATTGAAGCGCAGAAGGGCCGATAAGCATGGCTGGCATGGCCGGCAAGGGCAGCCCGGGGGGCTGGTGCGCGGCCGAGTGATCCGAAACATGCTCGGCTGACTCGTCCGAGTTGTCGTAATGCACGGTGCCGTCGGCGTCGTGGTGGTGCTGGACGCCGCCGGCATGGTCGCGTTCATGCGCGATGCCCGCCCCCTGCGCAGACGTCATCGTGCCAAATTGCATGGCGAAGCCATGCAAAGGCAAAAGGCAGATCAGCAGCAGAAAAAACAAACGTCGCACGGTGTAGCCCAGAACGGAATGCGCTAATTATATCAGCGGGAGGGGGGCCGTCGGCAGCGCGTCGGCCGCACTATTTTCTCAGCGTGGCCGGGCAGGCGCCGCAGCGCGCCCCCCGCCTTCTCATGGCGGGGGGGCGCGGCAAGACATTCATGACCGGTTCGATCAACGTTGCCAGGCGCGCCGAGCGCCATGGAACTCGTCAGGCTACAGGTGGGGCCGAAAGCGATTCGCATGTGCGCCGCCACCTGGCTGATAGTTTTCGCTGGCGCCCTTATGGCAGCGTTCGGAGCACCGCCTTGGTCGGTGCCGAGAAGTTATGGCCGTCGTGCTTGTCCCAATTGATCGACCAGGTCATGACGCCGCGGAAGTCCGGGTAGGCCGCCGCCGGCCGGATGGTGCCGCAGTTGAGCAGGCGCGTCAGGCAATTGAGCGCATTGCTCACGTCGGCGGAGGTGGTGAAACCCGAGTTGGCCGAGCTGCGTCCCGACGGCACGCCAAAGCCGACCTGGTCCGGCCGCAAACCGGCGAACGTGTTGTTACCGTACTGGAAGCCTTCGATCAACATTCTTGCGGTCGCCACCAGTTGGTCCGCCGAGCCCGCCTTAATGGCATTGACCGAGTAGGGCGTGTAGATGTCGCCATTGTTGTAGTACTGTGGATGCAGCACGGTCAATTCGTTGCGCAGCGCGTTAATGATGGGAATATACGCGCCCCAGATGCTGCCATAGCTCGTGTAGCCGCCTTCGACATACACCCATTCCGGGGCCATCGACAGGTAAAAAGTCGAACCAACCTTGGCTTTGAGGTTCTTAACCGCGATCGGCAGGTAGGTCTGAATGGCGGCACCTTGGGCGACGCCGTTTTCCAAGTCGATGTCGATGCCGTCAAAGCCGTATTTGGTCATGATGGCGTACAGGCTGTTAGTGAAATTGGTCGCTTCGGTGGTCGAGCCGACGGACACGGTTCCGTTCTGGCCACCGAGTGACAGTACAATTTTCTTGCCCTTCGCCTGTTTGGCCTTGATATCGGCGATGAACTGCGCCTCGCTGCCGGCCCCCGGATCGAGCGTCAGACTGACGTTGCCGCCGCCGGCATTGTCCGCGAACGACACCATGATGACATCCCAGTCATCGCTGATCTGGGCAATCGGATAGGTCGCGCCGCTTGGATTGGTGAAGTTGTGCCAATAGCCGATCAACGCGTGTTTTGCCAGGCCGGGGGTTGGCGTAGGAGTTGGAGTTGGAGTTGGAGTTGGAGTAGGAGTCGGCGTTGGGGTAGGAGTGGGAGTGGGCGTGGGAGTAGGCGTCGCGCCGCAACTGCCCGCGCTGCTCCAAGGCTGGCCGCTACCCGCACCGCCATTGCTGGTCGAAGGATTGTTACCCTGGGTCCAATAATTCGCGTTGTAGTTGACGCTGTTATAGCTGGCCTTAGCTCCGCTCACATAGACTGCGCTGCTGCTCCATGCAGCATAGCAATCCGCCGCAGCCGCGACCACAGTGCTGCTCGCGTAGGTCTTTGTGCCACTTTCGCTTGCCCCTTCGCCGCCACCGCAGGCCGCGAGCGTGCCGCCGAACACACCGACTACCAAGCTGTTGATGATTGTCTTGTTCAATTACGTCTCCTTGTTATTGGTTTTGCTACGTCGAAAAGCACAGAAAAACTTGTCTTTTCGAGAATGCGAGCATTCGATCTGGTAGTCAACTGGTTTCAAAAAACAAATCACAACAGATACCAATTTCTCTCCGGCGGCAAAAGATTCTCAGCGCGTGCAAGCCAAACGTGGCGATACCAATTTTCTTCGCCGGGCAGGTGGTATCAGCGCAGAAAGCTAGGGCGACGGCATGGAAACCGCCATTTCAAAACCTGACCCCGGGGTTGTTGCGTCGCGTGGCGCTTCATGCTTGACATTCAGGCAACTGGGTGCCAGACTCGGCATTCCATTCAACTTCCACAGGAGACACATCATGCGAACCAATGAGATTGTCGTCCTGTCGGCTGCCTGATCGCGCTTCTCCGCCTTTCGCTCCCGTTGTCACCTTTGATCTGAGCCGAGTGTGTTGAGACGCGCCTGATTGCGCGCCGACTTCCGTTTCTTCGTGCCTCCACGCTGTGCGTGGCGGCTTTGCCTGCGCTCGCCGCAAGCCTTACGAATCAGGGACTTCACTTCTATCATGATCGACTTCGATTTCGAATTACTCCGCAATATCGGCCTCAACCAAACTATCGCCAACCGGCTCTACACCCTTGAACTGGCGCCGCCGGGCGCCCGCTTGGCGCGCATCACCGAAGTGCAGCGCGACTGGCTGACGGTGCACGACGGCAGGGAGGAGTACCGCGTGCGCGCCTTGCCGCGCGTGCTGCAAGCGCTGCTGTTGCAAAACGTCGTCTTGGTCGTCGGCGACTGGGTGCTGGTGGAGGCGCACCCGAACGACGAATACTGGATCGTCGCGCGGCTGGCGCCGGTGAGCCACATTGCGCGCCGTACCAATGACAGCCGGCGCCAATCGCTCGCCAGCAATATCGACACCGCCTTGCTGGTCATGGGCCTCGACCACGACTTCAACCTGCGCCGGATGGAGCGCTATATCGCGCTGGTACAGGCGGCCGGCGTGGCGGCGGTGGTGGTGCTGACGAAGGCCGACATCGGCAGCGATGTGGCGCAACGCATGGCGCAATTGCAGCAACGGCTGCCGGCCAGCGTGCCGGCGTTTGCGGTGAACGCGTTGGCGCCCGACACGGCGGCGGTATTGGCGCCGTGGCTCACGCCCGGGCAGACGCTGATGCTGCTGGGAACTTCCGGCGCCGGCAAGTCGACGCTGACGAATACGCTCTGCGGCGGCGGCCAGCAAACCGGCGGCGTGCGCCGCGGCGACGGCCGCGGCCGGCACACGACGACATCGCGCTCGCTACACCAGTGCGAGGGCGGCGCCTGCATCATCGACACGCCGGGGCTGCGCTCCTGGCGCCCGGACGCCAACGAGCGCGCGCTGGCGGCGACGTTCGAGGATATCGACGCGCTGGCGGCGGGCTGCCAGTTCCGTGACTGCGGCCACGCCGACGAGCCGGGTTGCGCGGTGCGCGGCGCGGTCGACGCTGACCGCCTGCGCAACTACCACAAGCTGCTGCGCGAGGCGCGGCGCGGGCAGCAGACGCCGCTCGAGCGAATCGCCGAACGCGCCAAGTGGAAAGTGTTGATGAAGTCGGTGCAACAGCGCGACCGCCACAATCGGGGCTAGCGTCGTCGCTTGCGGATGGATGGACGCGTCCCAAGGCCGGGCACAAATGCGGGTCCGGCCTGAAGGGGTATCGTTATACGCCGGGCAGCGCCGGCCGGCGTTGTATTTTTGCCCAGAAGACGGTGCGAAAGGCCAAGGTCGATAGGTGTATGAATCTAGCTTGGAGCAAAGCGGGTTAAGATCGCCATCATCGTATTCGAGAAAGACAGGCCACTCATGCGCCCTGCCACCAGCCGACTCGCCGCGCTATGCTGACTATTTTTGACAACATCGTCTGGCATACGCTGTGCGGGCCGCATGCGCAATATAGCGCCGGCACGCCCGAGGCGCGCCGGTATGTGGCGGGATTCACGCCTTTTATCGCGTTTGCCGATCTGCAGCATCCGAATTTCGACGCGTTGGCTCCCTTCGTCCTGCCGGACGAGCATGTGTACTGCGACGGCTGGGCCGGCGCCCCCCCCGCCGGTTGGCGCATCGAGTCCGAAGCCACTCTGGTCAGGATGCTATGGGAGGGAGACATGCCCGCGGCCGACGGGGAGCCCGAGCCGGTGCTGCTCGATGCTAGTCATGGCGCCGCCGCGCTCGAGCTGGCCGCGCTGACCCGCCCGGGACCGTTTGCGGCCCGGACCGTGGAGCTGGGCCGCTATGTCGGCATGTTTTGCGGCGAGCGATTGGTGGCGATGGCCGGCGCGCGCGCCTGCGCCGGCGGCTGGCAGGAAATCACCGGCGTTTGCACCCATCCCGACTTCCGCGGCAGGGGCTTGGCCCGCCGCCTCGTCCTTGGCTTGATCCGGCGCGCGATGCAGCACGAGGCGATGCCTTTTCTGCGCGTCATGCGCGACAACGCCGCAATCCACGGTCTTTACCAGCGCATGGGTTTTCGCGACTATCGCGACTCCACGGCCAGGGAAATTTCGCGGCGCTGACGAGCGGCGGGCATCGCCGCCCTGATTCTTGGATTCATCGCTTTGCGATCATTTTCGTGCGAAGATCGCCGACCGGCACAAAAAGGATAGTTGATGAAGATGAACTGGAAGCAAAGGGGCGCTGGCGTCGGCTGTTCGCTACTACTGGCCGCCGCTGCCGCCGCTGCGCCGCAGGCCGACACGGTCTACCGCAACGGTTATGTCTACACGGTCGATGCGCGCGACAGCGTGCACCAGGCGCTGGCGGTGCGCGCCGGTCGCATCGTTTATGTCGGCGACGACGCCGGCGCCGCGCACCACACCGGCAAACGCACCCATGTCGTCGATCTGGGCGGGCGCATGCTGATGCCGGGGCTGGTCGACGGCCATTTGCATCCGCAATCGGGCGGCGCCCGTCTGCTTAACTGCAACCTGAATTACGCCTCGCTGACCGTGCCGCAGTTCCAAGCGCGTATCCAAGCTTGCCTGGACGCCGACAAGCAAGGTGGCGCCAAGCGCTGGCTGGTGGTGGTCAACTGGTTCCAACAAGGCATGCAGCCGGAGGGCGTAGCTACCGGCGTCGCCACGCTGGACGCGCTCAAGACCGCGCGCCCCGTCATGGTCCGTTCCTCGTTCGGCCACTCCACGCTGGTCAACAGCCGCGCGCTGCAACTGGCCGGCATTCAGCGCGGCACGGTCGATCCGGTGGCCGGCAAAATTACCCGCGACGCCCGTGGCGAAGCCAGCGGTCTGCTGGAAGACGCCGCCCAGGAGCTGGTGATGAAACTGGTGCCGCCGCTGACGCCGGCCGAGAACCTGGCCGCTTCCCGTGCCGCGCTGGCCGCGCTGCGCCAGCAGGGCGTAAGCAGTTTCCTCGACGCCTATACCGATCCGGAAACCATGACCGCCTTCAGCCAACTGCAACGGCGCGGCGAGTTGACCGCACGCGGCCACTTTGCCGTGTTGATCGCCCCCGAGGACGGCGCGGCGCCGGGCAGGGCGGTGGCCGGGCTGCTCAAGCAGTCGCGCCAATTCGACCAGGGCGCGACCCGGGTGGCGCCATCGCTGCAGGTGCGCCACGCCAAGCTGTTCATGGACGGCGTTATCGCCGCGCCTGCCCAGACCGGCACCTTGCTCGCGCCCTACTATATAGACCAGGGCACGCCGCAACAGCCGCACTGGGTGCCGGGCGCAAGCAAGGGGCCGGACAGCTACTTCCCGCCGGCGCGGCTGCAAGGCGTGCTGCGCGAACTGGCCAAGGCCGGTATCGACCCGCACATCCACGCCGATGGCGACGGCGCAGTGCGCGACGCGCTCGATGCGCTCGCCGCGCTGCGCGCCACGCCACAGGGCAGGGCGCTGCGGCCGGCGCTGGCGCACGCCGAACTGGTCGATCCGGCCGACTTCGCCCGCTTCGCCGCACTCGACACCAGCGCCGTGCTGTCTTTCCAGTGGGGCAAGCCGGCGCCCGACACGGTGGCGGCGCTGAAGCCTTATCTGGGGCCGCTTCGCTATGACGTCGTGGAGCCGCAGTCGCTGCTGCTGGCGGCCGGCGCCCGCGTCGTCTACGGCAGCGACTGGCCGGTCGACGCGCTCGACGAATGGTTCGCCCTCAAGGTCGGCGTGACCCGCACGGCCGCGCCCGACGCCGGCGCCGAGTTCGCCGGCCAGCTCGGCCCGCATCCCGGCATGCCGCGCGCCGCCGTGCTGCGCGCGATCACGATGAACTCGTCCTACACGCTGCGCCAGGAACGCCAGACCGGTTCGCTGGAGGTGGGCAAGCTGGCCGATATGATCGTGTTGGACCGCAATTTCTTCACCATTCCGGCCGAGGACATTGCCAATATCAAGGTGTTGCAAACCATGGTGGGCGGAAAGATCGTGTATCGGGACAAGGGCTGGCCTGGCCTGGCCAGTAGCGCTCGGCGGCGGCCGTTACGTTCATAGGGTTGCATGGCGGTCGGGGCTCCCGTCTGCCCGCCTGGCTGGCCGTGGGAGGCAGAGCAATGGGTTTCGGATCACCTGCGCGGGCAACCCTGTCTTGCCAATTTTAGGGACTTGCTGGACATAGCGACGCGCGACGACACCAAGTACGTGACTTTGGCGCGTCGCGGCCTTGCATATTGTTGGCTTGTCCAAGCGACACCGATATTTGACCCAAGGGGGGCCGTGTGTTGCCGGTGTTTTGTCTCACCTGCTAAATTTGACAGCGGGCCGTCTCGCTTGCTACTATGGATTAAGAAAAAAACACCTCCCGATGAAATCCTCCCGACACTTTCGATATGTTGCCGCGCTGATTGCGCTATTCAGCATGCTGTTCATGCAGCTTGCCGTGGCATCGTACGCCTGCCCGAACCTGCGGACGGGGCAAAATAACGGAGCGCTGGCCCAATCGTCGAGTTCAGGGATGCGAAACATGTCCGCTTGTACCGGGATGGATATGCAGCAGCCGAGTTTGTGCCACGCCCACAGCCAAACCGGCAACCAATCCCTCGACAAGCCCGAGCTGCCGCAGGTGCAGCCCTTCGTGGCCGTCGAATTGATGCAGGCGTTGATTTTCCTCGATACCGCCTACCGTCCGCACTCCGCCCAGTCACCCGCGCCGCTGTTGCAGCGCGCCACCGCGCCGCCGCTGTCCATCCGCAACTGCTGTTTCCGCATTTAAGCCTCGTGATCGCCTAGTCCGCCATCGTTGCGCGTCCCGCGCAGTCGATGTTGTTCAACGCCGTCTGGAGCTTCCATGCCATCTTCTATTTTCGCGCCCGATACGGCGCGTCCAACCTTTTGCCGGCTTGTTGGCCGGGCCGCCTTCGCCGCATTGATTGGCGCGCTGGCGCTTCCACATGACGCCCCAGCCGCCGAGGCGCCGCTCACCCTTGCCAGGGCCAGGCAACTGGCCATCGAACGCAACCGCGCACTCTCCGCGCAAGATTATGCCGCGTCCGCCTTGCGCGACATGGCGGTCGCGGCCGGGCAGCTTCCCGATCCCGTCCTCAAGCTCGGCGTCGACAACCTGCCGCTCAGCGGCGGGGACCGCTTCAGCCTTGGCGGCGACTTCATGACGATGCGGCGGGTCGGCGTGACGCAGGAAATCACGCGCGCCGACAAACGGCGCCTGCGCGCCGGCCGCTTCGAACGCGAGGCGGAAAAATCGCTTGCCGAGAAAGGCGCTGCCGCCGCAGCCATCGAGCGCGACACCGCGCTCGCTTGGCTGGAGCGGTATTACGCGCAGGCCATGGCGACGGCAATCGCCGAACAAGGGGCGCAGGCGGCCCTGGAAATTCAGGCCGCCGAAGGCGCCTACCGCGGCGGACGGGGCAGCCGGAGCGACCTGCTGGCCGCCCGCGGCGCCCTGGTCCTCATTGAAGACCGCGCCAGCGACGCGAAGCGGCGCGTGCGCGCCGCCAACACCATGCTGGCGCGTTGGATCGGCCCGGCGGCGGACCTGCCGCTGGCCGACGAGACTGGCACCGACACCATCCATCTGGACCGGGCGGCGCTCGACACCGAGCTTGCGCATCACCCCCAGGTGGCGGTGCTGGCGAAACGGGAGGAAGTCG
The DNA here is from genome assembly GCF_000344615.1 of Janthinobacterium sp. CG3. Taxonomy (GTDB): domain Bacteria; phylum Pseudomonadota; class Gammaproteobacteria; order Burkholderiales; family Burkholderiaceae_D; genus Janthinobacterium. The sequence goes on from NZ_KB467824.1 coordinate 1,398,606, forward strand.
CGCTGGCGGAGGCGCAACTGGCCCGTGCCAACAAGACAGCCGACTGGAGTGTCGAACTGGCCTACCAGCAGCGCGGTCCCGGATACGCCAACATGATTTCCTTCGGCGTCTCGATCCCGCTACAGTGGGACCAGAAGAACCGCCAGGACCGCGAGCTGTCGGCCAGGCTGGCGACGGTGGAGCAGGCCCGGGCCGAACGCGAGGAAGCGTTGCGCGCGCATGTCGCCGAAACACGGGCCATGATCGACGAGTGGGACAACGGGCATGAGCGCATCGGCCGCTACCGCCGCGAAGCGCTGCCGCTCGCCCGCGAGCGCACGGCGGCGGCGCTGGCCGCATACCGCGGCGGGCGGGCCGGACTGGCCGACGTGCTGGCCGCGCGCCGCGGCGAGGTCGAGGTGAGGATTCAGGCGCTGCAACTGGAGGCCGACATGGCGCGCCTGTGGGCGCAATTGAACTTTCTTTTGCCGGATGAGGGCCTGCGGGCGCGTCCGGCGGCGACGATGAACGGGAGCGTCCGATGAAGCATCAGAAAATTGTCCTCGCGCTTGCGGCGGCGGGCGCCGTCGCCGCGGCGGCGGCCGGCTATGGCCTTTACCGGGCCGGCGTGAACCAGGGCATGGGAACGGCGGCGCCCGCGGCAGCCGGGGCCGACACGGCAACCGGCAGAAAAGTGCAGTATTGGCACGACCCGATGGTGCCGGGCCAGAAATTCGACAAGCCCGGCAAGTCGCCTTTCATGGACATGCAACTGGTGCCGGTGTACGCGGGCGACGCCGGCGACGAGGGCAGGGTGAGTATCAGTCCCCGGGTGCAGCAGAACCTCGGCGTGCGCACGGCCCGGGTCGTCAAAGGCAGCCTGTCGGCCCCGTTCGACGCGGCCGGAGGCATCGCCTACAATGAGCGCGACGTGGCGCTGGTCCAGGCGCGCGGCAACGGTTTCGTCGAGCGCTTGTATGTGCGGGCGCCGCTCGATCCGGTTCGCAAGGGACAGCCGCTGGCCGAGCTGTATGTGCCGGAGTGGGTGGCGGCGCAGGAGGAGTATATATCCGTCAGACGGATGACGGGCGCCGGCGCGGATGGCCTGCTGGACGCGGCGCGCCAGCGCATGCGCCTGGTCGGTATGACGGACGAGCAGATCCGCCTGGTCGAAGCGAGCGGGAAAACGCATGCGCGCTTGCGCGTCACCGCCCCGATCGGCGGCGTCGTTACCGAGCTGGGGGCGCGCGAGGGTATGACCGTGGCCGCCGGCGCCACGCTGTTCCGCATCAACGGACTGGACACCGTCTGGGTCAACGCGGAGGTGCCGGAGAGCCTGGCCGCGCGTGTGCGCCCGGGCAACGCGGTGGAGGCGCGCACGCCGGCGCTGCCGGACCTCGTTTTCAAGGGCACGGTCGGCGCGATTCTACCCGAGGTGAGCGGCGCGACGCGCACGCTGAAGGCGCGCGTGGAACTAGCGAATCCCGGCGGCCGGTTGGTGCCCGGCATGTTCGCCGCCGTCAGGCTCAGCCCGGACGCCCGCAGCGACGTGCTGCTGGTGCCGTCGGAGGCGGTGATCCAGACCGGCACGCGCAGCGTCGTCATGCTGGCGCAAGGCGGTGGCAAGTTCCTGCCCGCCGACGTCGAGGTCGGGGCCGAGGCGAACGGCCAGAGCGAGATCCGCAAGGGTTTGGAAGAGGGGCAGGACGTGGTCGTTTCCGGCCAATTCCTGATTGACTCCGAAGCCAGCCTGAAGGGCACCGCGACGCGGATGGGCGGCATGCCCGAGCCGGATGGGGCCGGCAAGCCGGCGCCGGCGCCGCATCGCGGCGAGGGCAAGGTTGAGGCGATCGGCAAAGACGACATCACGCTGTCGCACGGCCCGATCCCGTCGCTGCAATGGGGGGCGATGACAATGGCGTTCAAGCCGCCGCAGGGCGGCCTGCCGCGCAACGTCGCGGTGGGCGACAGCGTCGCCTTCGAGGTGCGGCAGAACAAGGACGGCGCGTACCAGTTGACGTCGATTTCCCCCACGGCTGCGGCGCCGCCGCCCGGAAGGAAGGACGGTCAACTGGAGGGCGTCCGGCCGGCCGCGGGTAAAACAGGTCAGCCGGGGGCCGCAAAATGATGGCCAAACTGATCCGTTGGTCGATCGCCAACCGTTTTCTGGTACTACTGGCGACGGCCATGCTCACCGCCTGGGGCATCTGGTCGCTGGCGCGCACGCCGCTCGACGCGATTCCCGACCTGTCCGACGTGCAAGTCATCATCCGCACCAGTTATCCCGGCCAAGCCCCGCAGATCGTCGAAAACCAGGTCACGTATCCGCTGACCACCACCATGCTGTCGGTGCCGGGCGCGAAGACGGTGCGCGGCTATTCCTTCTTCGGCGACTCGTTCGTCTATATCCTGTTCGAGGATGGCACCGACCCGTACTGGGCCCGCTCGCGGGTGCTGGAATACCTGAACCAGGTGCAGTCGCGCCTGCCGCCGCAGGCCAAGACCGCTCTCGGACCGGACGCGACGGGCGTCGGCTGGGTGTACGAATACGCGCTGGTGGACCGCAGCGGCAAGCTCGACCTGTCGCAACTGCGCACCCTGCAGGACTGGTTCCTCAAGTATGAATTGAAGGCGGTGGCGAACGTCGCGGAAGTGGCCAGCGTGGGCGGCATGGTGCGGCAGTACCAGATCGTGCTCGATCCGGCCAAGCTGCGCGCCTACAACATCGGCCACGGCAAGGTGATCGAGGCGGTGCGGCGGGCCAACCAGGAAAGCGGCGGTTCGGTGCTGGAGCTGGGCGAGGCCGAATACATGGTGCGCGCGTCCGGTTACCTGAAGTCGCTGGACGACTTTCGCCAGATACCGTTGACGACGACCGACGCCGGCGTCTCGGTGCGGCTGGGCGACGTGGCGCGCGTGCAGATCGGCCCGGAGATGCGGCGCGGCATCGCCGAGCTGGACGGCGAAGGCGAAGTGGCCGGCGGCGTGATAATCATGCGCTCGGGCAAAAACGCGCTGGACACCATCGCCGCGGTGAAAGCCAAACTGGACAAGCTCAAGCCCGGCTTGCCGCCCGGCGTCGAGATCGTGCCGGTGTACGACCGCTCGAAGCTGATCGAGCGCGCCGTCACCAACCTGGGACACAAGCTGATCGAGGAGTTCATCGTCGTGGCCGTGGTCTGCGCGCTCTTCCTGTTCCACCTGCGTTCCGCGCTGGTGGCGATCGTCACGCTGCCGATCGGCATATTGATCGCCTTTATCGCCATGTACTACCAGGGCGTCAACGCCAACATCCTGTCGCTCGGCGGCATCGCCATCGCCGTCGGCGCCATGGTCGACGCCGCCGTGGTGATGATCGAGAACGCCCACAAGCACATCGAGGCGTGGAACCACGCGCACCCGGGACAGCGCTTGCGAGGGGACGAGCACTGGCGCGTGATCGGCGACGCGGCCGCCGAGGTCGGCCCGGCGCTGTTTTTTTCGCTGCTGATTATCGTGCTGTCGTTCATTCCGGTGTTCACGCTAGAGGCCCAGGAGGGGCGCTTGTTTGCGCCGCTGGCGTTCACCAAAACGTATGCGATGGCGGCCGCGGCCGGCCTGGCGGTGACCTTGATACCGGTATTGATGGGCTACCTGGTCCGTGGCGACATCCCCGACGAACGCAAGAACCCCGTCAACCGGCTCCTGATCGCGGTGTACCGCCCCTTGCTCGACATCGTGCTGCGGTTTCCGCTGGCGACGCTGCTGGGCGCGGCGCTGCTCGCGCTGGCGAGCTTGTGGCCGATGTCGCGGCTGGGCGGCGAGTTCATGCCGGCGCTCGACGAAGGCGACTTGCTGTACATGCCGTCGGCCTTGCCGGGCCTGTCGGCCGGCAAGGTGTCCGAGCTGCTGCAGCAAACCGACCGTCTGATCAAAACGGTGCCGGAGGTACAAAGCGTGTTCGGCAAGGCAGGGCGCGCGGAGAGCGCCACCGATCCGGCGCCGTTGGAAATGTTCGAGACGACAATCCAGTTCAAGCCGCGCGAGCAGTGGAGGGTGGGCATGACGCCCGCCATGCTGGTTGACGAGCTCGACCGCATCGTCAAGGTGCCGGGCTTGTCCAACATCTGGGTGCCGCCGATCCGCAACCGGATCGACATGCTGGCCACCGGCGTCAAGAGCCCCGTCGGCGTGAAGGTGGCGGGCCCCAGCCTGCGCGAGATCGACCGCATCAGCGGCGAGATCGAGCGCGTGGTCGGGCGCGTGCCCGGCGTGTCGTCCGCGCTGGCCGAGCGCCTGAACGGCGGACGTTATGTCGACATCGACATCGACCGCGACGCCGCGGCGCGCTACGGCATGAACATCGCCGACGTGCACAGCATCGTCTCGGCGGCCATCGGCGGCGACAACATCGGCGAAACGGTGGAGGGGCTGCAGCGCTTCCCGATCAACGTGCGCTACCCGCGCGAGGTGCGCGACTCGGTCGAACAGCTGCGCCAGTTGCCGGTGCTGACCGACCGCGGCGCGCAAATCCGCCTCGGCGACGTCGCCTCGATCCGCGTCAACGACGGTCCGCCGATGCTGAAGAGCGAAAACGCCCGCCTGTCGGGTTGGGTCTATGTCGACATACGCGAGCGCGCCCTGACAGCGGTCGTGCACGACATGCAGCGTGCGGTCGCCAAGGAGGTGGCGCTGCCGCCCGGCTATTCCGTATCGTGGTCGGGGCAGTTTGAATACCTGGAGCGCGCCAATGCGAAACTGAAGGTTGTGGTGCCGGCGACGCTGTTCATCATCTTCGTGCTGCTGTACCTGACGTTCAAGCGCGTCGACGAAGCCGCGCTGATCATGGCGACGCTGCCGTTCGCCTTGGCCGGCGGCATCTGGCTGCTGTGGCTGCTCGGGCACAACCTGTCGGTGGCAAGCGGCGTCGGCTTCATCGCGCTGGCGGGGGTGTCGGCCGAGTTCGGCGTGATCATGCTGTTGTATCTGAAGCAGGCATGGGAGGCGCGCCAGGGCATCGGCCGCACCGGCGAAGCCGACCTGCTCGACGCGATCCGCGAAGGCGCGGTCATGCGCGTGCGGCCGAAGGCGATGACGGTGGCGGTCATCATCGCCGGCTTGGTACCCATTATGGTCGGCGCCGGCACCGGCTCGGAAGTGATGCAGCGCATCGCCGCGCCGATGGTCGGCGGCATGATCACCGCGCCGCTGTTGTCGCTGTTTGTGGTGCCGGCGGTGTATTTGCTGCTGCGCCGCCGGCAATTGCGCCGTACCGCCGCCGGAAGTGCGGGGCGACAGCAAGGGAGTCGTTGAAGACTATAACGTTATAAACATGACCAAGCCGCGCCCTCGGGCGCGTACTGAGGTCCTATGAGCAGTTCGACAGTAGTTAGGTGCGCACTTGGTATCCGAGACTGTCCAGATAAACTAGGATTTGACATAATATAAATTATGCGAAATGTTGGAAGTTTGCCGAGTGCTATGCTGTTTCGTCGCGTCCGTGCGCCGAGCCCAAATTAGAGGAATCCTGTCAAAACGATATCCGCCGCCGTGGTATCGTTCCCCGCGACCCGCACCCATCCTTGGCCGTTCCAACCTGAAAGCGATCCCGCATGCACTCCATTCCCCCATCCCGCCCGCATGCGCCGACCGGCGCGGTCCCGGGCGAAGCCGATCCACTCCACATCACGACGGTGTTCGAGGCCCAGTTGGCCACCGCGCTGCAGTGGCGCGTGTCGAGCGCCAAGGAGAGGATCGCCCGCATCAAGAAGCTGCGCGAGGCGATGATGGCGCAGCGCGAGGCATTGTATGCGGCCTTCGCGCAGGATTTCCGCAAATCGGCGACCGAGGTCGAGATGTCGGAGCTGCTGCCGGTCATGGACGAGATGCGCCATGCGATCGGCCAGTTGAAGCGTTGGATGAAGCCCAGCAAGGTATGGCCGACCAGTACCATGCTCGGCATTTCGGCCTGGGTCCAGTACCAGCCGCGCGGCCGGGTCTTGATCATCGCGCCGTGGAATTATCCGCTGAGCCTGTGCTTCGGCCCGCTGGTCTCGGCCTTGGCCGCGGGCAACACGGCCATCGTCAAGCCGTCCGAAATGACGCCCGCGGTGTCGGCCTTGATGGCGCGCATCATCGGCGAGGTGTTCCCGGAAAACGAGGTGGCGATGTTTGAAGGCACCCTGCCCACCTCCCAGGCTTTGCTGGCGCTGCCGTTCGACCACATTTTCTTCACCGGTTCGCCGGCCGTCGGCAAGGTTGTCATGGCCGCCGCCGCCAAGCACTTGACCAGCGTGACGCTGGAACTGGGCGGCAAGTCGCCGACCGTCGTCGATGAGAGCGCGAACTTGGTGCTGGCCGCCGAAACGTTGATGTGGGGGAAGTTCCTAAACAACGGCCAGACCTGCGTCGCGCCCGACTATGTCTACGTGCATGCCAGCGTCAAGGAAGCCTTCATCGCCGCATGCAAGAAGGTGCTCGACGCGCGCTACGGCGCGACGGCCGCCGAGCACCAGCGCAGCCCCGACTTGACGCGGATGGTGAACCGCCGCCACACGGTACGGGTTGCCGCGCTGCTGACGGACGCGCTGGCGCGCGGCGCCGTGGTGCGCGCCGGCGGTACGCTCGACGAGGCCGAGTGCTTTATCGCGCCGACCTTGCTCGACCAGGTCCCGGCCGGGGCGGCGATTCTGGACGAGGAGATTTTCGGCCCCCTGCTGCCGATTTTCGCCTATACCGATCTAAACGAGGTCATCGCCGCCATCAACGCCGGTCCAAAACCGCTCGCGCTGTATGTCTGGAGCCGCAAGCAGGCGCACATTGACGCCCTGCTCGCCCGCACCAGCTCCGGCGGCGCCTGCGTCAACCATTGCGTCGCCCAGTTTGCCCACGGGAACCTGCCGTTTGGCGGGGTCAACAATTCCGGTATCGGCTCGGCCCACGGCGCCTATGGCTTCCGCGCGTTTTCGCACGAACGCGGCGTCATGCGCTCGTCGCCGCTGATGCTGATTAAACTGTTTTTCCCGCCGTACAGCAAGAACCGCAACTATCTGGTGCGCAAAACAGTCGATTTGATGCGCCTGCCAATGCTGTAAGGGTGCGGCGGCCGGTGCCTGCCGGCCGCTCGCCACGCTCATGCCTTACTGAATGGACAACTGTTTCGCACCGGCCCCGGCCTTTTTCGGCAGCGACAGTTCCAGCACCCCATCCTGATATCGGGCCTGCGCCGACGTATCGTCGACTTCCTGCGGCAGCGTGAAGCTGCGATATTGCTGACCATACATGCGTTCGCTGCGCACCATCCTGCCGCCCTCGTCGGTTTGCCGCTCTTCCTTGAGCTCGGCGTTGATCGACACCCGGTTGCCTTCGACGGACACCTTGATGTCGTCCTTGCTCACGCCGGGAATTTCGGCCTTGATCTGATAGGCCTGGTCGGTTTCCGTGATATCGACGCGGATGCGCGAGGCCGCGTCGCGGCCGCTGCGCTGCAGGCCCGGCGTGCCGAAGAAGTCGCGGAATATCTCGTCGATGTCGGTGAAGGGATCAAATCGCGCGAGTCCGCCAAAGGGATCGCGCGGTATCAAATTGTTTGCCATGTGGAGCCTCACTGTGAAAAGAAATGGATATTAACCGCCGCGGCAACGCGGCCACGCGCGCCGTTTGTATGGTCGCCCGTTCGCCTATCCTAGAATCGCGACGGCGTGCGCCTTTGATGTGCGTCAAATGTAGCCCTGTCTTGGTGATAGTCGCCGCTCTGCCCTTGCCTGGCGGATGACAGCGCCGCGACACTGTTTGATCTATCTCCACCCGTGTCGAGAAAGGTGAAACGTCGCACCCCACGCGCCGTCCAACGCTCAGGGGCCGGCGCGGCGCCCTAACTTTTGCAGGAGCGTTCACATGCAAATTTCGCAAACAAGGCAAGCGGGCTTGCCAGTCCACTTGCGTTCCGGCAGGCGTCCGGTTCGCGGCGATGTACATCTGGAAACCCTGGTGCCGGGCTGGAACGACGAAGAGGTGCCCAGCATAATCGACCGGGCGATCCACGCGACCGTTGCGCGGGCTACCCACGGCATATCGCCGATCAGCGTCGCGCTGGCGTACGCCGACTGGGCAATGCATCTGATGAGTTCATCCGGTCGATGGCAGGCCTTGATACAGAAAGCGGTGCGCAGGGAGTTCCGGCTGGGCGCCTACGCGGCGCGCTGCGCGGCGACGCAATTCCCGCTCGGGCAGCCCTGCCCACCTTGTATCGAACCCTTGCCACAGGATAAGCGCTTTCGCGACCCGGCCTGGCAAAACTGGCCGTACAACGTGGTTTACCAAGGCTTCCTGCTCAACCAGCAATGGTGGCACAACGCGATGACCGGCATCAGCGGCGTCTCGGCGCACCACGAACACATGGTGTCATTTGTCACGCGGCAATTGCTCGACATGGTGTCTCCGGTGAATTTTATCGCCACCAACCCCGAGGTGCTGGCCGCCGCCGCCAGGGAAGGCGGCAAGAACTTTGTGCGCGGCGCAGCCAATTTCCTGGAAGACTTGCGGCGGGAGGGAAACAAAGAGCCGCCTCCAGGCGCCGAGGCGTTTCGCCCTGGCAAAGAGGTGGCGGTCACGCCGGGGCAGGTGGTGTTCCGCAACCGATTGATCGAAGTCATCCAGTACAGCCCGAAAACGGCGCAGGTGCGCGCCGAGCCGGTGCTGATCGTCCCGGCGTGGATCATGAAATACTACATCCTCGACCTGTCGCCGCATAACTCGCTGGTCAACTACCTGGTCGAGCGCGGCCACACCGTGTTCATGATCTCCTGGCGCAATCCCGGCGCCGACGACCGCGAGCTGGGCATGGACGACTATTTATGGCTGGGCGTATTCGGCGCGTGCAAGGTGGTGCAGGCGATCGTGCCCGAGCGCAAAATCAACGCGGTCGGCTACTGCCTCGGCGGCACCATGCTGGCGGTGGCGGCGGCCTACCTGACCGAATGCGGCGAGACGCCGTTCAATTCCATGACCCTGCTGGCGGCCCAGACAGACTTCAGCGAGGCGGGCGAACTGTCGCTGTTCATTGACGAGAGCCAGATCGTCTATCTGGAAAACCTGATGTGGCAGCAGGGTTACCTTGATACGCGGCAAATGGCCGGCGCCTTCCAGTTGCTGCGCTCGAACGACCTGATCTGGTCGCGCATGGTGCACGACTACTTGCTCGGCCAGCGCGCGCCGATGAGCGACCTGATGGCCTGGAACGCCGACACCACGCGCATGCCCTATCGCATGCACAGCGAATATCTGCGCCGGCTGTTCCTCAACAACGACCTGTTCGCCGGCCGCTACAAGGTCGACGGCAAGTCGGTCGCGCTCAGCGACATCCATGTGCCGGTTTTTGCCGTCGCGACGGAAGCTGACCATGTGGCGCCGTGGCATTCGGTCTACAAGCTGAATCTGGTGGCCGACACCGAAGTCACTTTCGTGCTCACCAGTGGCGGCCACAACGCCGGCATCATCAGCGAGCCTGGACATCATAAACGGCGCTTCCGGATTTCGCGCTGGGAGGCCGACGAGCGCTATGTCGACCCCGACCGCTGGTATCTCGAGACGCCGACGGTGGAAGGGTCGTGGTGGCCGGTATGGGCCGAATGGCTACGCCACAATTCCAGCGCGCAACTGGAGCCGCCGCCGCCCATGGGTGCGCCGGCGAAGGGTTACGCAGCGATCGCCCCGGCGCCCGGCTCGTATATTCACCAGCGCTGACGCTCGCCCAGGCTGAACGCGGCACGGTCGCGGGCGCTGTAAGCGTGTTCGCCGCGTCATTGCCGTGGCGCGCGGCGCGGTTTTTCTTGCGGTTAGGCTAGAATTAGCCACCTTGACAAGCACCTACCCGCGCCAAATGAACCGCCAGCCCACGATCGATCCGCTCAGCTTTCGCCGCATCCTCACCCGCAACGTCACGATCCCCCTGCTGGTCGGCGTCGCCAGCGCCACCGTCTTCGTCGGGCTGGTCATTTATCTGCTGGCGGCGTTGCGCTGGGTCGAGCACTCGGAGCGGGTGATCGGCAAGGCCAATGAAATGACCAAGCTGTCGGTCGACCTGCAAACCGGCTTGCGCGGCTTCCTGCTGACGTCCGACGAGTTGAATCTGGCGCCGTACAAGCTCGCCAAGGCGGGCATGGCGGTGGAAATGCTGGCGCTGCAGGAACTGGTCGCCGACAATCCGGCTCAGCTCGATCGCGTCAAGCGCATCCGGGCCCTGCAGCTGCAATGGGGCGAATACGCGTTCGACATGATCGACATGCGCCGCAAAAACCTCGACTTCCTGTCGCGCGTACGCGCCGGCGAGGGGCGCCAGGAGTTTGAACAGATCCGCCGCGAGTTCGACGCCTTCCTGGACACCGAGCAGCGCCTGCGGCAGGAGCGCAACGACACCGCGCAAGAGCGCACGCTGCTGTCGGTCGGCCTGTTTCTCGCCATCAGCCTGTCGCTGAGCGGGCTGCTGGCCTACCTGGGCCGGCGCGAGCTGCTACGCTTGTCCGAGATCTACGGCGCGGCGCTGCAACAAAGCGCCGACGACAATGCGCTGTTACAACAGCAAGCCTGGCTGCGCACCGGACAAAGCGAGCTGGCCAGCCACATCAGCGGCCAACTCGCCCTGCCGCAATTGGGGAGACAGGCCCTGGAGTTCCTTGCCGGCTATTTGGCCGTGAGCGTGGCGGCGATATATGTGACGGAGGATGACGGCTTGTTGCGGCGCAGTGCCAGCTACGGCTTCAGCGGCGAGCGCGCCCGCACGCCGCAGGCGTTCCGCTTCGGCGAGGGGCTGGTGGGCGAGGCGGCGGCGACGCGACGGCTGATCCAGATCGACCAGGTGCCGCTAGGATACGTGAACGTCACTTCCGGCCTGGGCGCCGCCGCGCCGGTGCATCTGCTGCTGGCGCCCATCGAGAACGAGGGTAAGGTTAATGGCGTGATCGAGCTGGGCTTTAGTCGCCCGGTTGGCGCGCGCGACCTTGAGTTCCTGCGTTTGATCGGCGTCAATATCGGCGCCTCGCTGGAGGCGGCGCTGTACCGCCAGCGCCTGCAGGACGCGCTGGAGGAAACCCAGCAATTGAACGAGGAGATGGAGGTGCAGCAGGAGGAGTTGCGCACCACCAACGAGGAATTGGGCGAACAGTCGCGGGTGCTGGAAGAATCGCAGATCCATCTGGAGCGCCAAAAGGCGGCGCTGGAAGAGTCCAACGGCCAACTGGCAGTGCAGGCGCTGGCGCTGGACCAGAAAAATAGCGCGATCGGCCAGGCCCACGCCCAGCTTGAGCTGCGCGCCGAGGAGTTGCAGCGCGCCAGCCGCTACAAGTCCGAGTTCCTGGCGAACATGTCGCATGAGTTGCGTACACCGCTGAACAGTTCGCTGATTCTGTCCAAGCTGCTGTCCGACAATAGCGATGGCAATTTGACGGTGCAGCAAGTCAACTTCGCCGAGACGATCTACGCGGCCGGCAACGACCTGCTGACGCTGATTAACGACATTCTCGACATTTCCAAGGTCGAGGCCGGCAAGCTGGACCTGCTGCCCGAAGAACTCCGCTTCGCCGACCTGCTGGACGGCTTGCGCAAGACGTTTACGCCCTTGGCCGAGCTGAAGCAACTCGCGTTCACCGTCCAGCTCGGCGCGCGCCTGCCGCCGAAGTTTGTCAGCGACCGCCATCGCCTGGAGCAAGTGTTGCGCAACCTGCTGTCGAACGCCGTGAAATTCACCGACGCCGGCAAGGTCGCGTTCTCGGTCGACCTCGACGGTGACGACAAGGTGGTCTTCGTGGTACAGGATTCCGGCATCGGCATTGCCGGCGACCAGCAAGACAAGGTGTTCGACGCCTTCCACCAAGCCGACGGCACCACCAGCCGGCGCTACGGCGGCACCGGGCTGGGCCTGTCGATTTCGCGCGACCTTGCCGCCTTGCTCGGCGGCGCCGTCACGCTCGGCAGCACGCCCGGCCAGGGTAGCACCTTCACCCTGACCCTGCCGCTGGCCTGGCGCGACGAGCTGGTCGATACGTCGGCGCCCTCCCCGGTCGCCGCATTTTCTCCGGCGGCCGCGACGCCGCCGGCCACGGTGGCCGAGCCGGAGCACATCGGCATCCCGGCCTTCGCCGACGACCGCGAACGGCAGCAGTCCGGCCGTCGCGCGGTGCTGGTGATCGAGGATGAACCGGCCTTCGCCGGCATCTTGTTCGAGCTGGCGCATGAAATGCAGTACCACTGCCTGGTCGCCCACGGCGCCGACGAAGGCCTGCGCCTGGCGGCGCAGTTCCTGCCGGACGCCATCCTGCTCGACATGGGCCTGCCGGATAGCCCCGGTTTGCTGGTGTTGCAAAAGCTCAAGGGAAACCCGCGCACCCGCCACATTCCGGTGCACGTCGTCTCCGCTTACGACCACGTCCAGGCCGCCATGCAACTGGGCGCGATCGGCTACGCCAGCAAGCCGAGCACGCGCGAAGAACTCAAGCAGGTTTTCCTCAAGCTCGAATCGAAGTTCACGCAAAAGCTCAAGCGCATCCTGCTGGTCGAGGACGACGAGCGCCAGCGCGACAGCGTGATCCACCTGATCGCCGACCAGGACATTGAAATCACCGCCGTGGCCCTGGGCGAAGAGGCGCTGGCGCTACTGCGCACGCAGACCTTCGACTGCATGATCATCGACTTGAAGTTGCCGGGCATACAGGGCAAGGAATTGCTCGAACGGATGGCGCGCGAAGAACTGTGCGCCTTTCCGCCGGTGATCGTCTACACCGGGCGCAACCTGAGCCGCGACGAGGAAAGCGACCTGATGAAGTACTCGCGCTCGATCATCATCAAGGGCGCGCGCTCGCCGGAGCGCCTGCTCGACGAGGTAACGCTGTTCCTGCACAAGGTCGAATCGGAATTGTCGAGCGAGCGCCAGGGCATGCTCAAGCAAGTGCGCAGCCGCGAACGGGTGTTCCACGGCCGCAAGATCCTGCTGGTCGACGACGACGTGCGCAACATCTTCGCGCTGACCAACGCGCTCGAGCAAAAAGGCGTGGTGGTGGAAATCGGCCGCAACGGCATGGAGGCGATCAGCAAGCTCGGCAGCGTGAGCGACATCGACCTGGTGCTGATGGACGTGATGATGCCGGGCATGGACGGGCTGGAGGCGACGCGCCGCATCCGCGCCGACGCCCGCTTCCGGAAGCTGCCGATCATCGCCATCACCGCCAAGGCGATGAAGAACGACCAGGAGGAATGCCTGCAGGCGGGCGCCTCGGACTACCTGGCCAAGCCGATCGACCTGGACCGGCTGTATTCGCTGCTGCGCGTGTGGATGCCGAAAATGGAACGCATTTAGGGCCGCGGCCACTGTCCCGACCCCGGGGTTGCCGCTTGATGCCGGGCTATTGCGCGGCGCCGGCCGCCGGGCTGGCCTTGTGTTTCGCCAGCAGATGGTGGACTTTGCGCGCCAAGTCTTCGCGCCGGTAGGGTTTGCTCAGTAGTTCGATGCCCGGTTCCAGCCGGCCGCCGTGCATGATGGCGTTTTGCGTGTAGCCGGATGTAAACAGCACCGCCAGCTTGGGCAGCAGCAGCTTGGCCTGGCGCGCCATTTCCGGGCTGCGCAGTTCGCCCGGCATGACCACGTCGGTAAACAGCAGGTCGACCGCGACGCCGCTTTTGATGACGGTCAGCGCGCTTTGCGCCGTGTTTGCCTTCAGCACCGAGTAGCCGAGTCCGCGCAGCATGTCGACCACCGCCGTTTGCACGTGCACGTCGTCTTCCACCACCAGGATCGTCTCGTTGCCACCCAGCACAGGGCCGCTCAAGGCGACGCGCAGGTCGGCCAGCGGCTCCAGCGTGCGCGGCAGGAAGATTTCAAACGTCGAGCCATGGCCGGACTGGCTCGATACTTTGATGTGGCCGCCGCTTTGCTTGATGAAGCCGTAGGCCATGCTCAGGCCCAGCCCGGTGCCCTCGCCCTCCTTCTTGGTGCTAAAGAAGGGTTCGAACACCTTGTCGAGGATGTCTTGCTCCATGCCGTGGCCGGTGTCCGTCACCGCCAGGCGCACGTATTGCCCGGCCGGCAACTCGGGCTGCCGCGGGTCGCCAAGCAGGGTGACGTTGTCAAGCGCCAGCGTCAGCTTGCCGCGGCGCTGCATCGCGTCGCGGGCGTTGATGGCCATGTTCAGCAACACATTTTCCAGTTGGTTCGGGTCGATCAGCGCGTGCCACAGGCCGGCGCCGCAGGTGATGTCCGTTTCGATCATTTCGCCGATGGCGCGGCGGAATAGTTCGGCCGTGCCGCGCACCAGCCGGCCCAGGTCGGTCACCAGCGGCTTGAGCGGCTGGCGCCGGGCGAACGCCAGCAATTGCGACGACAGCTTGGCGCCGCGCTCGACCGCGGCGATCGCGGTTTCGACCCGGCGCAGCGCCACCGGGTTGTCGTCGACGGCCATGGCCAACAGTTGCAGGTTGCCGGAAATGATCTGCAACACGTTGTTGAAGTCGTGGGCGACGCCGCCGGTGAGCTTGCCGATCGATTCGAGTTTCTGCGACTGCAGCAGGGCCTGCTCGCTGCGGGCCAGCGCCGTGCGCGCCTCCTTCTCGTCGGTGATGTCGCGTCCGATAGCGTGGATCAGTTCCTGCGCGCCCGCCGCCGTCCAGGAAATCCAGCGGTAGGAGCCGTCGCAATGGCGGTAGCGGTTTTCAAAGCGCAGCGTCGGCACGCCCTGCTCCAGCTTGCCGAACTCGCGCAGTGTGTCGGCGCGGTCGTCGGCGTGCACCAGTTCCAGGAAGTCCATGCCCAGCGACTCGCCCTCGATGCGCGCGAGGATCGCCGACCAGGCCGGATTGACGGCGATGATCATGCCGCTGAAGTCCGCCACCAGCATGATGTCGGTCGACAATTGCCACATGCGGTCGCGGTCTGCGGTGCGGTTGGCAACCTCGATTTCCAACGAAAAGTTCAGATAGGCCAACTTGTCGGCGGCGTTGCGCTGCTCCTGCACGTCGGTGTTGGTGCCGACCCAGCGCACCACCGCGCCGTCCTGGTCGCGCACCGGCACGGCGCGCACCAGGAACCAGCGGTAGGCGCCGTCGGCGCCGCGGCGCAGGCGTAATTGGCCCTCGTACGGCGTGCCGGCGGCCACCGCGCCGTGCCAGGCCTCGACGGCGCCGGCCAGGTCGTCCTCGTGCACCACCTTGCTCCAGTCGTCGATGTCGCTGAGGCCGAACTGGGCGCCGGTGTATTCATAGCCTCGCTCGTTGGCCCAATACAACGCGCCGTCGTGGCGCGCCAGCCAGGCCTGGTTCGGCATCGCCTCGACCAGCGAACGGAATTCCGCCTCGCTCTTCAGCAGCGCCGCGCGGGCCTGCCAGTGCTGGTTGATGTCCTCGGTCGAGCCGTACCATTTCAGTTGCGCGCCGTGTTCGTTGCGCCGGCACAGCGCGCGCGAGCGCATCCAGCGGTACTGGCCGTCGAGCATGCGCACGCGGTGTTCGATGTCGTAGGGGGCGCCGCTGGCCACCGAGGCTTGCCAGGCGGCCAGCGTCGGCGCCAAGTCGTCCGGGTGCATCGCCTCGCCCCAACTGCCCCCCAGGCCGCTGCCGCCGGTCCAGTCGCGCCAGCGCCGCGCCACGTAGTCGAGCTGGCCGTCGGCCTGCGCGGTCCATAGCACCTGCGCGTTCAATTCGAGCGCGTGGCGGAAGTGCTCCTCGCTCTCGGCGACGGCGGCGGCCGCCTGGCGCCGTTCGATGGTGTGGGCGCAGGCGCGCGCCGCCACCGTCATGAGCTCGGTTTCAAGCTGGGTCGGGTGCTTGTTCGCCTTGAACAACTGGCCGAGCACGCCGAGAATGTGGCCGTTGGCGCCGAACACGGGGGCCGCCCAGCAAGCCCGAAAGCCGTGCAGCAGCGCGTCCTTGCGGCCGTCGGTCCAGGTCAGCTCTTGCGCGATATCGCTGGCAAACACCGGCGCGCCGGCAAACGCGGCGGTGCCGAACGGGCTGGTGTGCAGGCCGATCGCGCTGTGCAGCAAGGCGACGCGGTAGTCCTCCGGCAAGCCCGGCGCGACTACCGACGTGAAGCGGTCGGCGTCGTCCAGCAGCAGAATGCAGGCAAGCATGGCGTCATCGGACTGGGTTTCAAGCGCCCGGATAATCTGCTCCAAAGCGCGGGCCAGCGTGGCGCCGCCGGCAACGCTGGCGTTGGCCGCGTGCTCCGCGTCGAGCAAGGAAATGATTTTGTTTGCGTGCACAATATCTTTGGGGCAAGTGTTTAATGGCGGGATAGTACATGTTTCTACAAAAACATGATTTCCGGCAGAATTATAGAACGATATTTGTTTCCTGTGTGCAATTGCGTAAAAAGCCCCGAAAAAGCAAGTCCCGTCTAGGCGCGGTCTCGCCCTAAAGTATACGGCGCCACGGATATTGCCGGCGCCACTCAAGCAAGGGCCAGACCACGGCACGCCAGCCGGCCACGATTCTATCGTGGCGATAGTTAAGGGTGGCTTAAGCGGTGCGCTTATCCGCATAGCAATATGGAAAAGCGGAGTAGAATTGCCGTTCTTATCAACTGGACATACCGGAGAACATAATGAGTTTCGACAATTTTCTGACTCGCCTGAAAACCAAAGCCGGCGAACTGAAAACGGATGTACTGAAATTCAAGAACAAGGACTTCATGAACGCGGCCATGGCCGGCTCGGCCCTGATTGCCATGGCGGACGGCAACATTACCTCGGACGAGAAGCAAAAGATGGTGAAGTTCATCGAAACCCACGACGCGCTGTCGGTCTTCACGACCAACGACGTGATTAAGGCGTTCCAGGAGTATGTCGGCCAGCTTGAGTTCGACAAGGATATCGGCGAATCGAAGGCCTACCAGGCGCTGGGCAAAATGAAATCGAATGCCGAGGCGTCGCGCTTGCTGGTGCGCATGGTGATTGCCATCGCTTCCGCGGACGGTAATTTTGACGCCAGCGAAAAATTTGTGGCGATCAAAATTTGCAAGGAACTGGGGATTCCACCGGCGGAATTCGAGTTGCAATAAACCGCGGGGCGCGCGCGGCAAAGGTGGGGGCGCGGCGCCGGAGGTGGATGACACTTGCGCAACTACCGATGTTGCGGGTAAAGTCCTCCGGGAAAACTTCAACATTTACGGATCCGCCACCATGACCGCAAGCCTGAGCAAGACCGTCGCCGCCACACTGTGCATGAGCACGTTGACGGCGGTGGCGGCGCCAATGACATTGGACGACTATCTGGCGCTGAGCGGGCCGCCACCGACCGCCCGCATCGCCTACGGCAGCGCGCCCTCGCAATTCGTCGAGCTGTTCCGGCCCGTCGGCGCCGGCCCCTTCCCCGTCGTGCTGCTGGTACACGGCGGCTGCTGGACCGTGAAATTCGGCGGTATCGAGCAAATGCACAACGTCGCCGGCGCGCTCGCCGCGCAGGGGATTGCCGTCTGGAGCGTCGAATACCGCCGCGTCGACGAGGACGGCGGCGGGTATCCCGGCACCTACCTGGACATGAACATGGCCATCGACAAGCTGGAAGCCGACGCCGCCGCCTACCAGCTCGACACCGCCCGGGTGGTGGCGGTGGGCCACTCGGCCGGCGGCCAGTTGGTGCAATGGATCGCCGGGCGCGGCAAGTTGCCGCCGTCCAGCCCGATGTTTCGGGCCAACTACCTGCCGATCCGCCAGATTATCAGCCTGGGCGGCCTGGCCGACCTGCGCAACGAGCGCGACTTAATCAAGAGCAATTGCGACCGCGATATGGTGCAACTGACCGGCGTCGCCAGCGCCATGCGACCGGACGTGTTTGCCGACACCAACGCCGCCGAGCTGATGCCCAACGGCAGCACCACCGTGCTGATTACGGGGGAACTCGACACCGTGTCGCCGCCGCGCATCGCCCACGACTACGCGCAGCGCGCGCGCAAGGCCGGCGATAAGGTGGCGACGCTGATCTTGCCGGGCGCCAGCCATTACGACGAGGTGGCGGCCAGTTCGCCGTCGTGGAATTTGATTTTGCCGGAAATTCGCAAGGCGCTGGGGTTGGCGCTTTGATGTTCCTCGGGTTAGCCCGCGAGGGCGTGACCGGCAATGTTGGCTTGGAGCGGGGCGGATTATAACCAAGGGCGAGGGCTGGGGTCGGACCTGAAGGTCCGACCCCGCTTCGCGTCAGCGGTGCTCGGCGCGCGCCGGCGCCGCCACCTGGTCGAGTACGTGCTTGGGCACGGCGGCGTAGTGCTTGAACTCCATCGTGTAAGTGGCGCGGCCCTGGGTCAGCGAGCGCAAGGTGGTCGAATAGCCGAACATTTCGGCCAGCGGCACCAGCGCGCGCACGATCCGCCCGGCGCCGCCCGGGATGTCGTCGACGCCCTGCACCATGCCGCGGCGCGTCGTCAGGTCGCCCATCACGTTGCCCATGAACTCCTCCGGCGTTTCCACCTCGACCTGCATCACCGGCTCCAGCAGCACCGGCGCGGCGCGGCGCATGCCATCCTTGAAGGCGATCGACCCGGCCATGCGGAAGGCGTTTTCGTTCGAGTCGACGTCGTGGTAGGAGCCGAACGTCAGCGTCACCTTGACGTCGACCACCGGGTAGCCGGCCAGCACGCCCGATTTCAGCGTTTCCTGGACGCCCTTGTCGACCGCCGGGATGAACTCCCGCGGCACCACCCCGCCCTTGACCGCGTCGACGAACTGGTAGCCGGTGCCCGGTTCCAGCGGTTCGAGCTTGAGGACGACGTGGCCGTATTGGCCGCGTCCGCCCGACTGTTTGATGAACTTGCCCTCGACCTCGTCGACCGCGCGCGTCAGCGTTTCGCGGTAGGCCACCTGCGGCTTGCCGACGTTGGCCTCGACGCCGAACTCGCGGCGCATCCGGTCGACCAGTATTTCCAGGTGCAATTCGCCCATGCCCGACATGATGGTCTGCCCCGACTCCTCGTCGGTGTGGACGCGGAACGACGGGTCTTCCTGGGCCAGCCGGTTCAGCGCCATGCCCATCTTCTCCTGGTCCGGCTTGGTCTTCGGCTCGACCGCCTGCGAAATCACCGGTTCCGGAAAAATCATCCTCTCCAATACGATAACGTGGTCGGGCGCGCACAGCGTGTCGCCGGTGGTCACCGCCTTCAGCCCGACGGCCGCGGCGATGTCGCCGGCGTAGACGTCCTTGATTTCCTTGCGCTCGTTGGCGTGCATCTGCAGGATGCGCCCGAGCCGCTCTTTTTGCTGCTTGGTCGGGTTGTACACCATGTCGCCCGAATGCACCGAGCCGGAATAGACGCGGAAAAACGTCAACTGGCCGACAAACGGGTCGCTCATGATCTTGAACGCCAGCGCCGCGAAATGCTCGTCGTCGGCCGCATGGCGCTCGACTTCCTGGTCGTGCTCGTCGTGGCCGACAATCGGCGGCACCTCCAGCGGCGACGGCAGGTACTCGACGACGGCGTCGAGCATCGCCTGCACGCCCTTGTTCTTGAATGCGCTGCCGCACAACATCGGTACGATTTCATTGCGGATCGTGCGCAGGCGCAGGCCGAGCTTGATCTCGGCCTCGCTCAGCGCCTCGCCGTTCAGGTACTTCTCGGTCAGCTCGGGCGTGCCCTCGGCCGCCTGCTCGACCATGTTGTCGCGCCACTGCCGGGCCAGCGGCAGCAGCGTCGGCGGAATTTCCGCGTAGCTAAACTGCACGCCCTGGCTGGCCTCGTCCCAGACGATCGCGCGCATCCGCACCAGGTCGACGACGCCCTGGAAATGCTCCTCGACGCCCAGCGGGATCTGGATCGGCACGGCGGTGCCCTTCAAACGCTCGCCGATCTGCTGGCGCACGCGGAAGAAATCGGCGCCGACCCGGTCCATCTTGTTGATGAAGGCCAGCCGCGGCACGCCGTACTTGTTGGCCTGGCGCCATACCGTCTCCGACTGCGGCTGCACGCCGCCGACCGCGTCGTAGACCATCACGGCGCCGTCGAGCACCCGCATCGAGCGCTCCACCTCGATGGTGAAGTCAACGTGCCCGGGCGTGTCGATGATGTTGATGCGGTGCTCGCCCAGGTCGCCGGCCATGCCCTTCCAGAACGCCGTCGTCGCCGCCGACGTGATGGTGATGCCGCGCTCCTGCTCCTGCTCCATCCAGTCCATCGTTGCCGCGCCGTTGTGCACCTCGCCGATTTTGTGGCTGACCCCGGTGTAAAACAGAATGCGCTCGGTGGTGGTGGTTTTGCCGGCGTCAATGTGGGCGCTGATGCCAATGTTGCGGTATCGCTCAATAGGTGTCTTGCGTGTCATCACAATCTCCTTGGAGGCCACGGCACGGATCGGTGTGGTGGTTCTAAAAGTGTAACAGACAACGTTTTACCGGGTTTGGACTGGCGCAGCTTTCCAATTGTTCCGTTGGCGCGACGGCGCACCGCAGAGTTGCGCGTTGTTAATTGATATTCCTATATACTTTGGCCGGCATCAAAGCCAATCCGACAAATGACAAACAATGCCCGCCGCCGTGTCTGCGCGGGCGTCGCAGTTCCCCATCCACGCATTGAAAAAGTCTCTATGAAACCGCAGGTAAAAATGCAGATGAAAAGCATCTTGCTGTCGTCGTTGTTGATCTCCCCCGTCCTGGCGCAAGCCGCCGAACTCGAACAGCAAATGCTGCGCTGCGCCGTCATCGGCGACGCCAGCGCCCGTCTGGGCTGCTTCGACGTGCTGGCCAAGACCGCCGCCGCGATCACCGTCGCCACCGGCGTCTCGGTGGCCGAGTCGACCGCCGAAGTGGCGCTGGTCG
The DNA here is from genome assembly GCF_000344615.1 of Janthinobacterium sp. CG3. Taxonomy (GTDB): domain Bacteria; phylum Pseudomonadota; class Gammaproteobacteria; order Burkholderiales; family Burkholderiaceae_D; genus Janthinobacterium. The sequence continues at coordinate 1,419,348 of NZ_KB467824.1, forward strand.
TGCCGGCGGTGGCCACGGCCAAGGCGGCGCCGCCTGAATCGGCGATTTCCCGCACCACCCAGCGCTGGGAACTGGACGACGCATCCAAGCGCGGCGTGTTCGCCTTCCGCCCGCACCGCGACAACTACCTGCTGCTGGCCAACTACAGCAACGCCTCCAACGACGAGCCGTTCAAGGAATTCACGCCCGGCGGCATCAAGTCGCAGCACGTCGAGCTGACCTACCAGCTGAGCTTTAAGATGAAGCTGGCGGAAAAACTGCTCAACACGCCGATCGACATCTGGCTCGGCTACACCCAGCAAAGCTTCTGGCAGGCGTACAACCGCGCCGCCTCCAGCCCGTTCCGCGAAACCAACTACCAGCCCGAGGTCATGGCGGTGCTGCCGATCAACAAGAGCATCGGCGGCGTCGACTTCAAGTACGTCAACCTCGGCATGGTGCACCAGTCGAACGGCCAAACGTCGACGCTGTCGCGCAGCTGGAACCGGATCTACGCCGAGCTGGGCGTGGAGCGCGGCAACTTCGCGCTGGCGACGCGGCTCTGGCGCCGCCTCGACAACAGCAAATCGGACAACGACAACATCGACATCACCGACTTCATGGGCCACGGCGACGTGCGCGCCACCTACCGCAACCTGGGCCATGAATACTCGCTGACGGCGCGCCGCAACTTCCATACCGGCCACGGTTCGATTCAGGCCGGCTGGGCCTTCCCGGTGTCGGCCAACCTGAAGGGTTACGCGCAAGTATTCTCCGGCTACGGCCAGAGCCTGATCGACTATAACTACTCGCAGAAGTCGCTGGGCGGCGGGTTCATGCTCGATTTCTAAGAATTTTCGTGGGTCGGGTTAGCCGGAACGGCGTAACCCGACTGGCGTCGGCGGCGCCTCGGCGTCGGATTACGCGTTACGACGATGGCGCGCAGCCCGGACACGGCGTCGACGCCAACGCCGATCAGCAGGAACGGCAGCAGGACTAGCCAGAAGATGGGATAGAGAATGAGGGCCACAGTAAGACAAATGTGCGGGGCAAGCCTTGCTTGCCCCGCTACTGCACGCACTATATAAAAGCGGGCCGATACGGACAAGCGCCGTGCGACGAACTGCAATATGGCGCGACCAGCGGGCGAAAAACGGGGTTGAACGGTGTTGCGGGAAATAAATGCGTATGCCGTCCGGCGCCCGTTATTGTCCCAGGCAAATGATTTTAGTCAGGTATTCATGGGCGTTCGCCTTCTTCTTGCCGGCCCATTCAATGACCTGGTTGGCGTCGGCGATCGTCATCACGGTGGCCTTGTCTTTCGACTTGATGAAGGAAACGCCTTCAAAGGCGCCCTCTTTGCTGCGCATTACCTTGGCAAACACGGGCGGCTTCGATTCCGCGTCGCCGATTTTGTTTTGCTGCACGAGGTAGCGTTGGTCGTTCTGTTCCATATAGCTTTGTAGTCTGAGGTGGTAAAAGACGAAATATACCCCGCCGCAGTCCGTCTGCGTGGGGTTTTTTCATTTTTTACCGGCCTTAAGCGTAGACGGCGGGCCGTTGCGTCGGCTGGTGCGCGGCCTGGTAGACGACGGCCACTTGGATCGCCGCCTCCAGCGAGGGGATCGAACCGCCCGCGCGGTACTGGAAGCTCACCTGCAACACGTCGCCGGCGCAGACCGGGAGCGGCGCGGCCAGCGGCAGGCTCATGTAATGGTTGAGCCAGTCTATTGTCGTCGAGCGCTCCGCCATCACGGCCAGGATGTTCTTGGTGACGAAGCGCAGCGAGTTCAAGATGCCGCTGCGCTCGATGACGAACTTGCCGTTGAAACTGAAGGTCGAATCGGTCGGCTGGGTGAAGTCGACGATGCCGTACACCGACGGCGGCGCCAGTTCCAGCACGCCGGGGTGCACGGCCGTGGTTTCCTGGAACTGCACGATGGGCGCGTAAAAGCCCTCGAAATCGTATTCCTGCTGCATCGGTTGCACCGCCATGATGACCGCCTCGGGCAGGAACACCGGCAGCGGGCCGCCGAAACGCTGCAGATAGCGGCGTTTGAACGACTCGATCACCTCGACCTGCTTTTCGCGCAGCATGCCGACATGGATCATCTCGCAGATCACGACGTCGACCGGCTCCGGCGGCAAGTATTCGAAGGCGTCGGCGTGCACCACCTCGACCTTCTCGCCGTTCGGGTTGAGGGCCAGCATTTTGCGCGCTTGCTGGACCATGTCCGGGTTGAACTCCACGCACCAAACCTTGTCGGCCTTGGCCGCCGCGAACCACGACAGCACGCCGGTGCCGCCGCCCAGTTCCAGCACCTTCATGCCCGGCTTGACGGCGTAATCGATTGCCGACTTGAAGCCGTGCATGCGGTTTTGGTCCATCAACATATTGTGGTGGTAATGGACGGGAATGAATTGTCCCAAGTAGCAGCTTTCGATTTCTCGTTCATTCAACATAGTGATCCTTTGGGATGGTCGGTCCACGGCCGCCGCTGCGGGCCGATCGGTCTTGTCGTTCCAGAACGCGATGAAATCACACGGGCTGCGCGACGGCTTGCGGCAATACAGCCTGCGTCGGTTTGAATGATGACTGCCCATGTTTCTTTCCTTCCGTTAATGTGACGAAACCATTATCGCCAATAGTGACGGGAAGCAAAGCTGTGAGCTGGGCGGCAATTCCGCGCCAGTTCGCGTAATCGGCGCGGGGCAAGGCAGTGGGCGGACTATTTTCCGGCCTTGGCCTTCAGGTGGGCGTTGATGATATCGGCGACGTAAACCTTGTCGGTGGCCATGGCAAACTGCACGGCGGTCCAGCCGTGCGCGCTCTTCAGCGTGGCGTCGGCGCCCTCGTCAAGCAATAGTTTGACGGTGTAGTCCTTGCCGTCGCGCGCGGCCACCATCAGCGGCGTGATCTTGGCCGGCGATTCGGCGTCGATATAGGCGTGGCGTTCAAGCAGAACGCGGACGATGGCGTCGTCGCCGATCGAGGCGGCGTAGTGCAAGGCGGTCCAACCGGTCTGGTTGACGTTCGCGCCCTTGGCCAGCAAGGCCATCACGGCCGGCATGTTGCGCTTATAGGCGGCCATCATCAAGGCCGTGTCGCCGTTGCCGGAGCGCGCCTCCAGATTGATGCGCGGCTGCGCCAGCAACAAATTGAACACCTTGTTGGAACCTTCGCGCAACGCCAGCACCATGCCCGGGTCGCCGCGCTGCGGCTCGGCCAGGTTCGGGTCGACGCCGGCCGCCAGCAACTTGCCCATGGTGCGGGCGTCGTCGATCTGCGCCGAACGGGAGAAATCGTAGGCATCGTCGGCCGCGGCCGGCGCGCAGACGCCGGCGCCGAGCGCGGCGGCCAGCGCGAACGCGCCGGCGCGGCGCCGCAGGGAGAAGAGCTTTAACATGAGGAAGTCACCGTACTACGTTGAATAGATTGAAGAAATTATCCGTCGTCTGGCGTGCGACGTCGGCCAGCGGAATGCCCTTTAGCGCGGACAGGTATTCGGCGACATGGGCCACGTAGCCTGGCTCGTTGATGCGGCCACGGAACGGCACCGGCGCCAGGTAGGGCGAGTCGGTTTCGATCAAGATGCGCTCCAGCGGCACTTCGCGCGCCACCGCCTGCAAATCCTTGGCGCTCTTGAACGTCACGATGCCCGAAAAAGAGATGTAGAAACCCATGTCGATGGCGGCCCTGGCCACGTCCAGCGATTCGGTGAAGCAATGCATGACGCCGGCGACGCCGCCCGCGTCGGTGCCGGCGCCCTCCTCGCGCATGATGCCGATGGTGTCCTCGCTGGCGGCCCGGGTGTGGATAATCAAAGGCTTACGGGTGATTCTTGATGCTTTGATGTGAGTGCGGAAACGCTCGCGCTGCCACTCCAGGTCGCCGGTCAGGCGGAAATAGTCCAGGCCGGTCTCGCCGATGGCGATAATTTTCGGGTGGTCCGACAGGCGCACCAGCTCGTCGACCGACGGCTCCGGCGTTTCCTCGTAGTCGGGATGGACGCCGACCGAGGCGAAAATATGCGGATACTGTTCGGCCAGCGCTAGCACCTGTGGAAAGTCCGGCAGGTCGACCGACACGCACAAAGCGTGGGTGACCTTGTTCTCGGCCATCTTGGCGAGGATCTCGGGCATGCGAGCGGCCAGCTCGGGGAAATTGATATGGCAATGAGAATCGATATACATGGCGCGATTGTACGCGAGCGGCGCGGCGCTCGCCAGCGCGGGGACCGGACCGCGCCGGCGCCGGTCCAGGGCGCCGCCGGACGGGGCGGCCGCTACAGCGTGTGGGTGGCGCGCGACGAACGCAGCGCGGCGCCGAGGATTTCCTCGATGCGCAGGCGGGCGCGCTGGCCGCTGTCATCGTCGGGAAAGTGCACGCCTATGCCTTGCGCCTTGTTGTTGTTGGCGCCGGGCGGCGTCAACCAGGCGACCTTGCCGGCAATCGGGTATTTGTTGGCGTCGTCCATCAGCGCCAGGATCAGGTAGATCTCGTCGCCGATCTTGTACGGTTTCTGCGTCGGCACGAACATGCCGCCGTACTTGAGGAACGGCATGTAAGCCGCGTACAGGGCGGCCTTTTCCTTGATCGCCAGCGACAGCACCGTCGGCCGGCCTATCGGCACGGCGGTCACGTCAGTTGGGCTGCCTGTCATTCATTTCCTTTCAAGCACAGCAGGCCGTGTAGTCGAGCAGCATGTCCTCGATAAAGAGCTTGGGCGAGAGCGGATGCTCGGCCACCGCGCGCCGTTCGTTGGCGCTTTTGATCGCGCCCATCAAACGGCTGACGTGGATTTTCCCGGCCAGCGCCTCCAACTCCCTCTGGTAGCGGGGATAGTAACGGATGTTTCCCGCCAGTTTGTACGAAAAAACGTCGTAAAGCCAGCGTTGCAAACAAGAAACCAAAAGATTGAGCGGCGCCTTCTGCAATTTCTCGGCCGTTTTCAGCGCGCCTTCGACGCTCGGATGGGCCAGCAGTTGCAGCAAGGCCTCGGTTTCCTCGCGGCCGCCGCCGGTGTCGGCCCTGGCCAGCGCCGCCAGCGGCGCCCCGCCCTGCTCGCGCAACCAACTGTCGGCGTCGCCCAAACCCTGCACCTTGAGCCAGGCCAAGGCCTGCTCGTGGCTGGGCATCGGCAGCGCGAACTTGCGGCAGCGCGACAAAATTGTCGGCAGCAAGCGGTCCAGGCTGTTCGACGCCAACAGGAACACGGTCCCCGGCGGCGGCTCTTCCAAAGTTTTCAGCAAGGCGTTCGAGGCCGGCGTGTTGAGCGCCTCGGCCGGATACAGCACCACCACCCGCAAGCCCTGGCGGTGGGTCGAGATGTTCATGAAGTCGGCCAGCGCGCGGATCTGCTCGATCTTGATGTCCTTCGACGGCGTCTTGGTCGACTTGCTTTTCTTGCCGCCGTCGGCCTCCGGGTCGTCGCCGTCGACCTCGTCCTCCAGCGCCTCCGGCCGCACGCGGCGGTAGTCCGGATGGTTGTGCTGCAGGAACCAGCCGCAGGAGGCGCATTTGCCGCAGGCGTGGTGGTCGGCGCGCACGTCCTCGCACAGCAAGGACTGGGCGAAACGTTCGATAAAGTCGGACTTGCCGATGCCGGCCGCGCCGTGGAACAGGATCGCGTGCGGCATGCGCGCGCGCAGCTGTTGCAACTGTTGCCAGGCGGCCTCTTGCCAAGGATAAAGTGGACTACTCATATCTATTTTTCTTTTTAAAACAACGGCCTGCAAAGCGTTCTTAATGTGTTACCGGCGCCGTATTGCGCACGCGCGGTCAATGCCCGGGCGTCGATACATCGAGCACGGCATGCAATATCGCCGCCAATTGTCCTTCGATGGCGGCAATCGACTGGGTCGAGTCGATCACGCGGAAGCGTTGCGGAAACTGCGCGGCGCGGCGCAGGTATTCCTCGCGGGTGGCGCTGAAGAAGTCGGCCTGTTCCTGTTCGAACTTGTCGAGCGAACGGGTGGCGTCGAGCCGGGCCCGCGCCACTTCCAGCGGCACGTCGAACAGCAAGGTCAGATCGGGTTGCAAGGCCGGGTGCACCCATTGCTCCAGCGCCTCCATCTTGCCGCGGTCGAGGCCGCGCCCGCCGCCCTGGTAGGCGAAGCTGGCGTCGGTGAACCGGTCCGAGATCACCCACTCGCCGCGCTGCAGCGCCGGCGCGATCACCTGGGCGATGTGCTCGCGCCGGCTGGCGAACATCAGCAGCGCTTCAGTTTCCAAATGCATTTTCTCGTGCAGCAGCAAGTCGCGCAGCTTTTCGCCCAGCGCCGTGCCGCCCGGCTCACGCGTCGTCACCAGCGTGACGCCGCGCAGGCGCAGGAATGCGGCCACGAAACCGATGTGTGTCGATTTGCCTGCGCCGTCGATGCCTTCGAAGCTGATGAAACGCGCAGGGGTAATACTCTGTTGTGTCATGAAACGCAAACGCCTATCGTTGATATTGATTCACTGCCCGGTTGTGGTCGGGCAGGGTGCCGGAAAATTGGCTGGTGCCGTCGCCGCGGGCGACGAAATACAGCGCGTCGGTCTTGGCCGGCGCCAGCGCCGCGGTCAGCGACTGCGCGCCCGGCAAGGCGATCGGCGTCGGCGGCAAACCGGCGCGGGTGTAGGTATTGTACGGGTTGTCGCCTTCCAGGTCGCGCTTGCGGATTTTACCGTCGTAGCGCTCGCCCATGCCGTAAATCACGGTCGGGTCGGTTTGCAGCAGCATGCCCAGCTTCAAGCGGTTGACGAACACGCCGGCGATCATGGTACGCTCGGACTTTTGCCCGGTTTCCTTCTCGACGATGGAGGCCATCGTCAGCGCCTCGTAGGCGCTCTTGTACGGCAGGGCCGGGTCGCGCTTCTCCCACGCCTCGCGCAGGCGCTCCATCAGCATCGCGTGCGCCTGCTTGAACACCTGCATGTCGCTGGCGCCCTTGGCGAACAGATAGGTATCGGGAAAGAACAAGCCCTCCGGCAATTTGTACTCGGGCGTAATCCTGGCCATCAGCGCCTGGTCGCTCAGTTGCGCGGTGTCGTGCTTCAAGCCCTCGTGGGCTGCCATCGCCAGGCGCATCTGCTTGAAGGTCCAGCCCTCGATGATGGTCAGCGATTCCTGGGCGAATTCGCCGCGCGCCAACTGGTTAATCAGGCGCATCGGCGTGGTGCCCGGCTTCAACTCGTAGGAACCGGCCTTCAGCTTGCCGCTCTTGGCGCTGACGCGCGCCAGCAGGTTGAACAGCAGCGGCTCGATCGGCACCCCGGCCTCGGCGATTTGCTGGCCCGCCGCGTGGGCGCCGCTGCCGGGGGTGATCGTAAACGCAATCGCCGGCTCCTGTTCGGTAATCGGCTGCTGCGCCCAGTAGGCAAAACCGACACCGGCGGCCGCTGCGGCCACCATCGCGCTAAGGAAAACTGTTTTAATGAAAGCCATCTGTTAGATTCAAGTGGTGAATGATGCCGGCGGGCGATTTTTGGTGATACTCGGCGCGTTTTTCGCGACATCACTATAATGAGCCCGTAATGATAATGCTTTAATCGTCAAACTATTGGAAATTATGAATAACTGGAATCAATTTTTAGTGCTGCAGGGCGCGCACGGCAGCGACGGGCTGTTTGACGACTTCGGCGCGGCGCTGGGCGCCGCCGATCTGGCCGACGGTTTCGTCGCCCCGATCACCGACCTCGGCCTGATCGGCATCAGCGGCGACGACGCCGCCACCTTCCTGCACAGCCAATTGACCAACGACGTCGAACACCTGGGCGCCGCCGAAGCGCGCCTGGCCGGCTATTGCACGCCCAAGGGTCGCTTATTGGCAACTTTCTTGATGTGGCGCAATGATACGTCGATTTTCCTCGAACTGCCGCGCGATATTCAACCGGCGCTGCAAAAACGCCTGCAAATGTTCGTCATGCGCGCCAAGGCCAAGCTGCACGACGCCAGCGCCGACGCCGCCAACCAGCTTATCCTGGGACTGGGCGGCGCCAAGGCCGAGGCCCTGCTGAAGACCTGGTTCGCGGCCCTGCCGAGCGCGCCCTACGCCAAGCTGGAGCAACAGCCGCACGGCACCCTGATCCGCGTGGCCGACGCCTTCGGCGCGCCGCGCTACCAGTGGCTGCTGTCGGCCGAGAGCGCGCAAGCCGTCTGGCCGGCGCTGGCCGCCGGCTTGGCCAAGGGCGGCAACGACGCCTGGCGCCTGTCCGAAGTGCACGCCGGCGTGCCGCAGATTGGCGCCGCCACGCAGGAAAAATTCGTGCCGCAAATGGTCAACTTCGAACTGCTGGGCGGCGTCAATTTCAAGAAAGGCTGCTACCCGGGCCAGGAAATCGTCGCGCGCAGCCAGTACCTGGGCAAGCTCAAGCGCCGCACCACGCTCGTCAGTATCGCCGACGCCGGCGCCAAGGCCGGCGACGAGGTGTTCGCCGTGGCCGACCCGGAGCAACCGTGCGGCATGGTCGTCAACGCGGCGCCGAACGGCGCCGGCGGCATCGACGCGCTGGTCGAAATGAAACTGGCGGCGATCGAACAAGGCACGGCCGACGCGGGTTCGGTGCGGCACGGCTCGGCCGGCGGCGCGCCGCTGCGCTTCCTGGCGATGCCCTATGTGCTGGACGCGCTCGACCTGTAGCCGCGATGAACGACCTCTACATTTATTACCAGGTACGCGAAGAAGACGCCGCCGCTCTGCTGGGGCTGGTGACGGCGCTGCAAGCGCGGCTGGGCGCGCAACACGGCGTCGCCGCGCAACTCAAGCGCCGACCCGACAGCAAGGACGGCTTGCAAACCTGGATGGAGATCTACGCGGCCACCGCGCCCGGCTTCGCGGCCGCGCTCGACGCCGCAGCGCAGCAAAGCGGCGTGGCCGCCCTGACCGCGGGCGCGCGCCACACCGAAGTCTTTATGGACCTGAACCCATGTGCCTGATCGTCTTTGCCTGGAAAGTCATCCCCGGCGTGCCGCTGATCGCCGCCGCCAACCGCGACGAATTCTACGAACGGGCCAGCGCGCCGGCCGGCGTCTGGCCGGAACACCCGAACGTCTACGCCGGGCGCGACCTGCAAGCCGGCGGCAGCTGGATGGGCATCACCCGCGAAGGCGGGGCCGGCTCGCGCTTCGCCGCCATCACCAACATCCGCAGCCCGCAAGACCGGCGCAGCGACGCGCCGTCGCGCGGCGCGCTGGTGGCCGACTACCTGGCCGGCAGCATGACGGCGCAACAATACGTCGCCGACATCGAAGCCGGCGGCGCCGACTACAACGGCTATAACCTGGTGCTGGGCGACCGCGACACCCTGATCTGGTACTCCAACCGCGGCCAGGACGACGCCCGCAACGGCCAACCGCTGGAGGCGGGCATCTACGGCCTGTCGAACGCCCTGCTCGACGCGCCGTGGCCGAAAGTGCTCAAAACCAAAGCCCAATTCGCCAGCCTGCTGTGCCAGGGCGCGCCCGACGAAGCCTATTTCGAAATGCTCGCCGACACCGCGCGCGCGCCCGACCTGCGCCTGCCCGAAACCGGCGTGCCACTCGACCTCGAACGCGTGCTCTCGGCGGTGCGCATCGAAACGCCGGGCTATGGCACGCGCAGCTCGACCGTCGTCAAACTCTACGCCGAGGCGCCCGGCGAATTGCACGAACTCTTCATCCAATAAGCCTCCCGACGCGACCCGGGTTGTTGGCGCGCTTGCCTGCTCGGGATTAATTGAATGCCAACGCCATTTCCACGTGCGCGATGCCGGCTTCGTCGAATTCGGGGCCGCTGATGGCGAAGCCGTGCGCCTGGTAGAACGGCGCGGCCAGCGTTTGCGCGTTCAGTACGACGCGCACGTCGCCGCGCTCGCGCGCCTTGCCCATCAGCGCTTGCAGCAGCGCGCCGCCGATGCCGCCGCCGCGCCCCGCCTTGCGCACCGCCATGCGGCCGATGTGGCCGTCCGGCAGCAGGCGCCCGGTGCCGACCGGCACGCCGGCAGCGTCGTAGGCGACAGCGTGCAGGCTCAACGGGTCCATGTCGTCGAGTTCGATTTCGGCGGGCACTTTCTGCTCGTCGACGAAGACTTCAAAGCGGATCAGGCGGGCGTCGGCGCGCAGGGTGTCCCAGTCGCCAAATCGGATGGTGTGCAGGCTGTGCTTGCTCATGTGTCGAATAAATGTCGGGGAAACGCTGATTGTCGCATGCGCGGACTCAAGCTTGGGCCATCTTCATACTCGAACGCAACATTTCGCTGACGTGCGGCGTGGCACGGTACGGGTCAGGCGGATTTTCCCGCGCGACGATGGCAGCCATCTGCTCTTGCACGCCGCCCAGCGCGTTCGGGTGCGAGTAAATGTAGAACTGGCCGCCGCGGATGGCGTCGAAGGTGATGTCGGCCACTTGCGCCGCCGATACCTTGCCCGAGGTCACGGCCTTGGTCGTCACCGCCTGCGAGGCCAGTTGGCTGGCCGTCGGACGCGCCGTCATGCGCACGTCGTCCGGGCGGTTGCGGTGCGATTCGTTGATGCCGGTCGGCACGAAGTACGGGCACAGCACCGAGGTGCCGATCGGCGCCTCGACCAGCTTCAGGTCGTGGTACAGGGTTTCGGCCAACGACACGACGGCGTGCTTGGAAACGTTGTAGACGCCCATCGCCGGCGCGTTCAGCAGCCCCGCCATCGAGGCGGTGTTGACGATGTGTCCCTCGTAGGCCGGGTCGGCTTTGGCGCATTCAAGCATCAGCTTGGTGAAGATGCGCACGCCGTGGATGACGCCCCAGAGGTTGACGCCCAGCACCCATTCCCAGTCGGCCTCGGAGTTTTCCCAGATCAGCCCGCCCGAGCCGACGCCGGCGTTGTTGAACAGCAGGTGCACGGCGCCGTACTTGGCCATGCTGGCGTCGGCCAGCGCCTGCACCTGCTCGCCCTTGCGCACGTCGCACAGCAGCGCCAGCACGTCGGCGCCGCCCGCCTCGAGTTCGGCCCGGGCCGCGTCGAGCGCGTTTTGCTGTACGTCGGCGAGCACCAGTTTCATGCCCAGGCGCGCCGCGACGTTGGCGAATTCCCGGCCCAGGCCGGCGGCGCCGCCGGTGATCACGACGACTTTGTTTTGGAAGTTGTTCATTTAGCCTAGTTTCACCAGTTGTTTACCGAAGTTTTTACCTTGGAGCAGGCCGATGAAGGCCTCGGGCGCCGCCGCCAGACCGGATGCGATGGTTTCGCGGTAGCGCAGTTTGCCGCCGGCCACCAGCAGGCCCAGCTCGGAGAGCCCCTGCGGCCAGTATTCCATGTGCTCGGTGACGATGAAGCCGCGCAGCGTCAGCCGGCTCGTCAGCAGGAAGCGGAAATTCTTGATCGACATGTCGGCGCCGTTGTAGCCGGCGATCAGGCCGCACAGCGCGACCCGGCCGAAGGCGTTGGTGCGCGGCAGCGCGGCGTCGAAGATCGGCCCGCCGACGTTTTCAAAGATCGCGTCGATGCCGTGCGGCGTCGCCGCGGCCAGGTCGGCGGCGACGTTGCCGGCCTGGTAGTCGATGCAGGCGTCGAAGCCCAGCTCGTCGGCCACGTAGGCGCATTTCTGCGGCCCGCCGGCCACGCCGACCACGCGGCAGCCGCGCAACTTGGCCAGTTGCCCGACCACGCTGCCGACGGCGCCGCTGGCCGCCGTGACCACCACGGTTTCGCCCGCCTTCGGGTGCATGATCTGGTTCAAGCCGTACCACGCGGCCATGCCCGGCATGCCGACCGCGCCCAGGTAGGCCGACAGGGGCACGCGGCTGGTGTCGACCTTGCGCAGCATGGTGCCGTCGGATACCGCCATCTCGGCCCAGCCGAGCACGCCGACGACTGCGTCGCCGACGGCAAATTTCGGGTGGCGCGACGCCACCACCTGGCCGGCGGTGCCACCTATCATCGTTTCGTTGAGCGCCTGCGGGGCGGCGTAGCTTTTCGCCTCGCTCATGCGCCCGCGCATATACGGGTCCAGCGACAAATAGTCGTTGCGCACCAGCACTTGGCCGTCGGCGAGCTCGGGCGCGGCTACCGTTTCAAGGCGGAAGTCGCTGGCCTTGACCTCGCCGCGCGGCCGGGCGGCCAGTACGATGCGTTGGTAACTAGTCATGATGTCTCCTTTCAAACCGCCGAAACGCCGCCGTCAACCGCCAGCGTCTGGCCAGTGATGTGCTTGCCGGCGTCGGAGGCGAACAGCAGCGTGACGCCCTTCAAGTCCTCGTCGTCGCCGATGCGGCGCAGCGGCACGTCCTTCTTCAGCTCGTCGACGCCTATCTTGTCGAGCAAGCCCTTGGTCATCTTGGACGGGAAGAAACCCGGCGCGATGGCGTTGACGTTGATGCCGTAGGCGCCCCACTCGCCCGCCAGCGTGCGGGTAAAGTTGATCACCGCCGCCTTCGACGTGTTGTAGGCGATGGTTTTCATCGGGCCGGGCGGGTTGCCGGCCAAGCCGGCGATCGAGGCGATGTTGATGATGCGGCCCGACTGGCGCGGAATCATCGAGCGCTTGCCGACCGCCTGCGACACCTGGAAGATGCTGCGGATGTTCAGGTTCATCACCTTGTCCCAGGCCTCCAGCGGATAATCCTCGGCCGGCGCGCCCCAGCTGGCGCCGGCGTTGTTGATCAGAATATCGATGTGGCCCAGGCGTTCCAGCGCGGCGTCGACCAGTTCAGTGGCGGCCTCGTCCTTCGACAAATCGACGGCGACGGCGTAGGCGCTGACCTTGCGCTCGGCCAGGAAGGCGAGCGCCTCGTCCAGGTCGGCTTGCTTGCGCGCGGCAATGACGACCGTGGCGCCCTGCTCGCCCAGCGCCAGCGCCATTTGCAGGCCCAGCCCGCGCGAGCCGCCGGTGACCAGCGCGGTTTTGCCGACGAGGCTGAATAATTCTTGTGTCGTACGCATAGTGTTTCCTCTATTCTTTTAGATGTCGTAGTCCATGCACTGGCGCGCTTCGCGCACGGCGCCGATGAATGGTTTGATCGCGATATGCGCTGGATGATCCTGATATGCGTCAAGCGCCGCCTTGTTAGCGAATTCCGAGTACAGCACCACGTCGTAGCTCGCCTCCAGGCCCGGCTGGGCCAGCACGGCTTCGAACTTCAGCATGCCCGGCACCAGATTGGCGCAGGAATCGAGCAGCGCCTTCATCTTGACGGCGTTGGTGGCGCGGTCGGCGCCCTCGGCGTGGTCCTTCAACTTCCAGAAAACGATGTGCTTGATCATATTTTTTATATAAATGAGGTTAAAACCACGCGTCTTGCATATCAAGGCTCGTGGTGTCGATGCTTTCGAGTACATCCAACTGCTGCCGCGCCTTCGGCAATTCCCAATGGTAGAAGTAGCGGCAAGCCTGCAATTTGCCGCGATAAAAGTCGGCGTCGGCCGGATTGCCAGCCAGCGCCGCCGGCAGCTTGCTCGCCGCCAACAGCGCCTGTTCCAGCCAGATCCAGGCCACCGTCGTGTGGCCCAGCGCCTCCAGATAGGCGCTGGCGTTGGCCAGCGTCTTGTTCATGTCGCCGGCCGCGTACAAGGCCAGCGTCACCTGTTCGACGCGCACCCAGGTGGCGGCCAGCGCGTCGGCGTAGCCGTTCAGGTCGGACGCGAAGCCGCCATCGTCGACCACGCGCGCCTTGGCCACGGTCTTGGCCAGCTCCGCGCCGAAGCTCTGGAACAGCGCGCCGTCCTGCAGCGCCACCTTGCGCCCCAATAAGTCGAGCCGGTGGATGCCGTGCGTGCCTTCATGGATCGCATTCAGGCGGTTGTCACGGTAGAACTGCTCGACATTATATTCGCGCGTGTAACCATAGCCGCCATGCACCTGGATCGCCAGGTTGTTTGCCTCCAGACACCACTGCGACGGCCACGACTTGGTGATCGGCGTCAAAAAGTCGAGCAGGCGGTTGGCGTGCTCACGCGCGGCCGGCGTTTCGGCGCTATTCGCCTCGTCCACCAGGCGCGCGCTATACAGCACCAGCGCCAACCCGCCCTCGACGTAAGACTTCTGCGCCAGCAACATGCGCCGCACATCGGTATGCCCGATGATGGGAATCTGCGGCTGGGCCGGGTCCTTCGCGGCCGGATGGCGTCCCTGCGGCCGGCTGCGGGCGTAATCGAGCGCGTGCAGGTAACCGGTGTAGCCGAGCACGGCCGCCCCCAGGCCGACGGCGATGCGCGCCTCGTTCATCATATGGAACATATTCGCCAGGCCCTGGTGCGGCTGGCCGACCAGGTAGCCGATGGCGCCGGCCTTGCCGTCCGGCTTGAACTTGCCCTCGCCGAAGTTGAGCAGGCAGTTGCTGGTGCCGCGGTGGCCCATCTTGTGGTTCAGCCCCGCCAGCACGACGTCGTTGCGCGCGCCCGGCTCGCCGTCGGCGCCGACCAGGAACTTCGGCACGATGAACAGCGAAATCCCGCGCACGCCGGCGATCAGGCGCCCGTCCGGGCCGGGGATCTTCGCCAGCACCAGGTGGACGATATTGCCGGCGAGATTGTGTTCGCCGGCCGAGATCCACATCTTGTTGCCGGTCAGGCGATACTGGCGCTCGCCCTCGACGCCCTCGACCGGGTCCGGCTCGGCGCGGGTGCTGATGTCGGACAGGCTGGAGCCGGCCTGCGGCTCGGACAGGCACATGGTGCCGAAAAACCTACCCTCGAACATGGGCCGGACGAAACGCCGCACCTGCTCCGCCGTGCCACACTTGAGCAAGGTGTTGGCGTTGCTGACGGTGAGGAAGATATACGAGGCGGTGCCGACGTTGGCCGCCGTGACGTAGGCCGACAGGGTTTTCTCCAACACCGACGGCAATTGCATGCCGTCGTACGCGTAGTCCTGTGCGCTGGCCATCAAGCCGGCGGCGCAGAATGCGTCCAGCGCCAGCTTCACCTCGGGAATCAGTTGCACCTCCAGGCAGCCGTCGCCGGGGACCGCGCGCGGCTCCTGCTGGTCGCTCTTCTTATTGTGCGGCGCGAACAGATCGGTGGCGATCCGCTCGGCCGTGTCGATCGCCGCGTCGAAGCTCTCGCGGTTGTGGTCGGCATAGCGCGGACGCGCCGTCAACGCCGCCACGTCCAGCCATTCATACAGCAGGAAATCGAGATCGCGCCGGGAAAGGATTGTTGATTGCATGGTGTTTGTCTCTGGAATAAAAAACGGGCGCTTACTGTGAGCGCCCGCCGGATGAAACTTAGACTACTTCAAACAGGCCCGCCGCACCCTGTCCGCCGCCGATACACATCGTCACGACGACGTACTTGACGCCGCGGCGCTTGCCCTCGATCAGCGCATGGCCGGCCAGGCGCGCGCCCGACACACCGTAAGGATGGCCGACGGCGATCGCGCCGCCGTTGACGTTCAAGCGGTCCATCGGAATGCCCAGCGTGTCGGCGCAATACAGCACCTGCACGGCGAAAGCCTCGTTCAACTCCCACAGGCCGATGTCGGCAACCGTCAGGCCGGCCTTTTTTAGCAACTTCGGAACCGCGAAGACCGGGCCGATGCCCATTTCGTCGGGCTCGCAGCCGGCCACGGCGAAACCGCGGAAGATGCCCAGCGGCTGCAAGCCCTTCGCTTCGGCAACCTTGCTGTTCATGACGATGGCCATCGAGGCGCCGTCCGAAAACTGGCTGGCGTTGCCCGCGGAGATGACGCCGCCCGGTACCGCCGAGCGGATTTTCGAGACCGCCTCCAGCGTCGTGTCGGCGCGGATGCCCTCGTCGGCGGAAATAGTCACTTCGCGCGTCAGCAACATGCCCGAGGCCTTGTCGGCGACGCCCATGGTGGTGGTCATGGCGACGATTTCGGCGTCGAAGCGGCCGGCGGCCTGGGCCGCGGCGGCGCGCTGCTGGCTCTGCACGCCGTATTCGTCCTGGCGTTCGCGGCCGATGTGATAGCGCTTGGCGACGGTCTCGGCCGTCTGCAGCATCGGCCAGTAAATCTCCGGCTTGTTCTGCGACAGCCAAACCTCCTTATACATATGCATATTCATCTCCTGCTGCACGCAGGAAATGGATTCGACGCCGCCGGCGGCGTAGATGTCGCCTTCGCCGGCGATGATGCGCTGGGCCGCCAGCGCGATGGCTTGCAAACCCGACGAACAGAAGCGGTTGATGGTCATGCCGCCGGTGGTGACCGGGGCGCCGCCGCGCAGGGCGATCTGCCGCGCGATGTTGCCGCCGGTGGCGCCTTCGGGATTGGCGCAGCCGACCAGCACGTCTTCCACTTCGCCGGCCTCGATGTTGGCGCGCTGGATCGCCGCCTGCAGCACGTGGCCGCCAAGGGTGGCGCCGTGCGTCATATTGAACGCGCCCTTCCAGGACTTGGCCAAACCGGTGCGGGCGGTCGAAACGATGACGGCGTCTATCATGTGAGTCTCCTAAAGGATGGTTTTAAGCTGGCAGGCGGCACTGCGGCACGCTCTGCCAACGGCAAGTTCGTGAATCGATAAAACGAGAATAGCACATTTTAGTACGGTCGTTCGCAAATTTATCACGTCGTCATCAGAAGCCTCCACTTGTCCGCGCGGCGGCACATTATGTAAGTTTGGCGTAAGCTTGGCGCAAGCATGGCGTAAGTTTTCTCGCTCAGACTCGGTGCAGCTGATGGCGTAATAACAAATCTGCTAAAAGTAGTTCAAATAATTATATTGGAGACAGACATGGCACTATCATCCGGCACCGCGGACACGCGGAAAGTCAGCACCAAGGGCACCCCGATCACCCCCGAGGAGCGCAAGGTCATCTTCGCGTCCTCGCTGGGCACCGTATTCGAGTGGTACGATTTTTACCTGTACGGTTCGCTCGCCTCCATCATCGCCAAACAGTTCTTCGTCGGCGACCCGACCACCACCTTCATTTTCGCGCTGCTGGCCTTTGCCGCCGGCTTCATCGTACGCCCATTCGGCGCGCTGGTGTTCGGCCGCCTCGGCGACATGATCGGGCGTAAGTACACCTTCCTGGTCACCATCCTGATCATGGGCGCGTCGACCTTCATCGTCGGCCTGCTGCCGGGTTACGCCTCGATCGGCATCGCCGCCCCTATCATCCTGGTCACGCTGCGCATCCTGCAAGGCCTGGCGCTGGGCGGCGAATACGGCGGCGCGGCCACCTACGTTGCCGAGCACGCGCCGGAAGGCAAGCGCGGCGCCTTCACCGCCTGGATCCAGACCACCGCGACGCTGGGCTTCTTCCTGTCGCTGATGGTGATCCTGGGCACCCGCCTGGCCGTCGGCGAAGAAGCATTCTCCGCCTGGGGCTGGCGCGTGCCGTTCCTGGTGTCGGTGCTGCTGCTCGGCATTTCCGTCTGGATCCGCCTGTCGATGAGCGAATCGCCGGCCTTCGCCAAAATGAAAGCCGAGGGCAAAACCTCGAAAGCGCCGCTGAGCGAAGCCTTCGGTAAATGGAAAAACCTGAAGATCGTCATCCTGGCGTTGATCGGCCTGACCGCCGGCCAAGCGGTGGTGTGGTACACCGGCCAGTTCTACGCGCTGTTCTTCATGATCCAGACCCTGAAAGTGGACCTGGCCACGGCCAACATCCTGATCGCCATCGCGCTGCTGCTGGCGACGCCGTTCTTCATCTTCTTCGGCACCTTGTCGGACCGCATCGGCCGCAAATACATCATCCTCGGCGGTTGCCTGGTCGCCGCGCTGACCTACTTCCCGATCTTCGCCGGCCTGACCCACTACGCCAACCCGGCGTTGGAAACCGCGCTGAAGAACTCGCCGGTGGTGGTCGTCGCCGACCCGGCCTCCTGCCACTTCCAGTTCAACCTGACCGGCACCAAGAAGTTCCCATCCTCGTGCGACATCGCCACCCAGGTGCTGTCGGCCAGCTCGGTCAACTACACCAAGGAAGACGCACCGGCCGGTAGCATTGCCAAAATCAAGATCGGCGACAAGGAAGTCAGCTCCTTCACCGCGAGCATGACGCCGGACAATCTGAACTTCGACGCCGCCAGCAAGGCGAAAGAAGCCGACTTCAAGAAAGAAGCCGGCGCCGCCATCAAGGCCGCGGGTTATCCCGCCAAGGCCGATCCGGACCAGATCAACAAGCCGATGGTGGTCTTGCTGCTGTTCATCCTGGTGCTGTACGTAACGATGGTGTACGGCCCGATCGCCGCGATGCTCGTTGAAATGTTCCCGACCCGCATCCGCTACACCTCAATGTCGCTGCCCTACCACATCGGCAACGGCTGGTTCGGCGGCCTGCTGCCGACCACCGCCTTCGCGCTGGTGGCCTTCAAGGGCGACATCTACTACGGCCTGTGGTATCCGATCGTGATCGCCTTGGCGACCGTGGTCATCGGTACCCTGTTCGTCAAGGAAACCAAGGACAACGACATCTACGCCGCCGACTAAGCGGTATGCCAGGCGCGCCGCCCCCGCGGTGCGCCCTTAGTTGTTGCAAGCCGCTAGCGATAGCGGCTTTTTTGATACCCACGGCATCGGCGTCCCGGTGGCGCAAGTCCTCCCGCAAGCCGGGCACAGCGAACCAAGCGACGCTGTTGCATCGCCGTGAGGCCGTGTGGCGACAACATGGTGGAATACTCGGGAAGCATCAGCGGTCAGACCACGAATCAGGTTTGGTGCTGACAAATTGCTCGGTCAATTCCCGTATGTCCGGATAGATCCAGTCTGACTCGATGAATTCGTCCGCATGCGCGCCGATGAAGCGTACCAGTTCGCGGGCCGCGTAGGGCAGGCGGCGGTCTTTGCGCGCCACCAGATACCAATTGCTTTCAAGCGGAAAACCATGCACGTCGAGTAGCGCCAGTCGCTCCCGGCCTTCCTGCAGAGTGTGCGCGGAAATAACCGACAGTCCCAGGCCCGAAGCAACACTCAAGCGTATCGCCTCATTGCTAGCGATCTGCATCGTATTGCCCAACTCCATGCCGTGCCCGCTGAGCCAAGACTCGAACATCATGCGTGTCGCCGAACCAGGCTCGCGCACCAGGAAGCGTTCCTGCCTTAATTCGAAAAAAGGTAACTTTTTTCGCCCTACCGCCCAGTGCCCGGCGGGCGCAATGAGCTGCAGCGGATTTTTCAGTATCCGCGTTGCATGTACCGTTGGTCCGCTTGGCGGATGACTGAAAAGGTAGATGTCGTCCTCCTGGCGCTCAAAGCGCTCTAGTACATTGGCCCGATTCCCTACATTGAGCGTCACACCGACCTGGGGAAATTGTTCGCAAAACGGACCCAATAAACGCGGCAAAACATATTTGGCCGTGGTCACGACACCGATTCGCACATGGCCCAAGTTCCCCCCCCTGGCTTGCTCAAGCACGCCGTTGAAGTCATCGAACCGCCCCAGCACATCGCAGGCGGCGCCATACAACTGTTCACCCACATGGGTAGCGACCGTTTTGCCATCGCGGCTTTCAACCAGCGGCTCGCCGACCGCTTCCGTCAAGCGCTTCAGTTGTAGCGACACGGTTGGCTGGGTTAGATGCAGAGCCCTTGCAGCGGCCGAAATCGTGCCTAAACGTATGACCTGTACATACACCTGCAGCAGGCGAAAACTAAGGTGGCGGATATTCATAGATAATTTTCTATACCTTTGCATGGATTAATTTATTACCCAATATACCCTGGAGTCCGCCAAAATCGCCACTTTCTCAACAACGAAAGTGCTGCATGCCAGATATCGTGATTGCGTTTTTTGCGCTCGGACTGTTCGCGGGGCTGATGAAGTCGGACTTGAAAGTGCCAGCCTCGTTTTATGACACCCTGGCCATTTTGTTGATGCTGGTGCTGGGTCTGAAGGGAGGGATGGCGCTGCACGGTAAGTTTCAATCATCGATGTTGCCCGAGCTGCTCGCAGTTGCGGGACTCGGTGTGCTCCTGCCTATCGTGTGTTACCCGGTGCTGCGCAGAATGGTGCGGCTATCGCCAGACAACGCCGCCAGCGTTGCCGCCCATTACGGCTCGGTGAGCGCCGGGACGTTCGCCGTGGTGCTCACCCTGGTCGAGCGTGCCGGTCTACCCGTCAGCCCGCAAACCACGCTGTATCTGGTCATGCTGGAGTTGCCGGCCATCGTCGTGATGCTGCTCTGGCAGCGCCGCACCAGCGGCCAAAACGCGCAAGGCGGCGTACTGCATGAAGCGCTGACAAGCCGCGGTGTGCTGCTGCTAGGTGGCGGCGTATTGATCGGCTATCTGTACGGACCGCCCGGCCTCGAGCCATTGCAGACCGTGCTGATAGGTGGCTTCAAGACGATGCTATCGATCTTCCTGTTGGAGATGGGGCTGTGCACGGCGCGCTTTTGCTCGCCGCTACCGTGGAAGCACTGGCGCCTGATCGTGTTCGCGGCGCTCGCCCCGTTCGCGCTGGCTTGGTCGGGAATTGGATTGGCGTTGCTGTTCAATCTACCGGAGGGCAGCACCCTCGTGCTGGCGGCGCTAGCGGCAAGTGCGTCCTACATCGCGGCACCGGCTGCGATCCGCGCCGCAATTCCCGGGGCAAATGTCGGCCTGGCGATCTTGGCTGCGCTGGGTGTGACGTTCCCCGTCAACGTATTGATCGGCATACCGGTGTATCAACGCTGGGTTCACTATTTTTACTAAAAGGATGACTTCAATGAATGCGACAGTGGCGATTGTTATGGGATCGCGCAGCGATTGGGAAACCATGCGCGTGGGAAGCGAACTGCTGACCGAATTTGGTGTGCCGTGGCGCGCCGAAGTCGGGGCAGAGATGTTGACGTATGAAACCGACGGGCCAAAACCGGCCTTCTAGGCAAACGCTTTCGCCCAGGATGTAAAAAGCCGCTAGCAATAGCGGCTTTTTTCGTTGGCGGGAAGCGCGACTGCGCAGCCTGGTCGCCCTATTCCGGGCGCGCTTGCAGCAGGCCGATGCGCCCGCCCTTGTTGTAGGTAATGTCGACCAGCACACTCGCCTTCGCATACGCCGCGCGGTAGCGGTACAGGCGGTCTTCGCCGTCGACCTTGCGCTCCAACAATTGCAGCGAATCGAGGGCGCCGTAACCGCGCAGGCTCGCGCCCAGCGCCTTGGCCTCATCCGGAAACATGGCGGCGCGAGCGCGTTCGGTGAACTGCTGCGGCGCCACCTTGCCCTCGGCGGCGTCCAGCAAAACCTGGCGCACCGCTTGCGTCACCTCCGGCTCTTGGTCGGGAATCGGCTTCGGCGGCAGGGGCTGTCCGACCGGCGCCACCGGCGCGCTAGTCTGCGCCGGCCGTTCGGCCACTGCGCAGCCGGCGTACAAGGTGGCCACCATCACGACGGCGTAGGAAAGACGCATCTGGACCCTCTTCACATAGGTACTGGGCTCCTGATCATATGCCATTTTTTACGCCTGTGTAATACCGCCTGTGCAATGTTGCGTAGTTGTCACATTCTGGAAATATTTGCCAAACTCCAACAGTACCGGCCATATACTTTATTCACGTTGCTTGGTGAATAAGGGGCTACACGGCACCCCCATGACAGTCAAACGACGCATATCCTAAAAAACGATTTGGAGAGTATATATGCGGCATCACTCACGTTCTATTTTGGCTTCTTTGATTGTCCTCGCTTACGCGGGCTTGGCCCAGGCCGAGAGCATCACCACGGAAAACCTCACGGTGTTCTCGAACACCCGTGCCGGTTCCGCCCAGACGGTATTGCTGCGCCACGCGGGCACCTATGGCCTACCGGCCGACCTGGGTAACCTGGTGTTGACCAAGGTGCAGGAATCGCTGACCGGCAAGCATTACCACTACCAGCAAATGCTGCGCGGCCTGCCGCTCGACCGGGCCGAGATCATCGTCTCGATCCGCAACGACGGCCAGCTGAACAAGATCTTCAACGAAACCAAGCACATTTCGGCGACGGTCGACGCGAACGCCGTCAACCAGCTGTATGTGCAAAGCCAAATCTCCGCCGACAAGGCCTTGGACAAGGGCTGGAACAACATGAAGGTGCAGCATCCGCTGGTGTCCACGCCTAGCGCGGAACTGGTGTGGGTGGCAACCAAGGACGGCGTCCAGCTGGCCCGCAAGGTGCAGATCGAGGCGCAGATGCCGACCGGCGGCTTCGTCCAATACCTGAACGCGCACAACGGCGAGCTGATCGACTCCTACTCGACGTCGCTGCCGCGCACCAATAAAGGCGGCGAGCGCAGCATCGCCGCGCGCGGCCGCCTGGCCGGCACGCAGCTGGACCGCGTCGCCGCAACCCAGGCGGCCCAAGCGCTGCCGGCGGCCAAGGCGCAGTCGCTCTCGGGCGGCAAGGTGGCGGCCGGAACCGCAGCCGTTGCCGTGGCCGCTTCCGGCATCAACGGCATGGGCCTGGTCTTCGATCCGGACCCGCGCACCGCGCTGGCCAACGACGCCCTGACCGACACCTCGCCGGCATCGGCCTTCGACGCCGCCTACTCGAACAAGTCGCTGCCCGACCTGACCGTCAGCGGCGGCGTCTACAAGCTGACCGGCCCCTACGTCAACATCACCAACCTCGAATCGCCGAACACCGCGCCGAGCACCACCACCAACGGCGTCTGGACCGCCAAGCGCGGCAACAACGCCTTCGACGACAGCAACGTTTACTTCCACCTCGATCAAAGCCAGCGCTACATCCAGTCGCTCGGCTTCACCGGCACCAAGGGCATCATCAACCGCCCACTGGACGTCGACACCGACGGCGTCAACGGCGACGACAATTCCCACTACAGCCACGGCGGCAGCAACGACTATCTGGCGTTCGGCCATGGTTGCGTCAACGACTCGGAAGACGCCGACGTGATCCTGCACGAATACGGCCATGGCATCCAGGCCAACATCAATTCGAACTGGAGCGGCGGCGACACCGGCGCCATGGGCGAAGGCTTCGGCGACTACTGGGCCGCGTCGTATTCCTACAGCACCGCCAACGGCAAGACCTACCACCCGGAATGGGCGTTCAGCTGGGACGGCCACGGCGCTTGCTGGGGCGGCCGCCTGACCAACCGCACCAACGCGATGTACAACAGCACCAAGACGTACGGCGCGCACGTCAACGTCACCGAAAACGGCGTCACGTTCCAGTCGGACGAGCTGTGGTCGGCGCCGCTGTACGAGTCGATGGTGTCCTTGATTGCCGCCGGCAAGCCGCGCGCCAACATCGACAAGATCATCCTGGAGGCGCATTTCGGCCTGGGCTCGAACATCAAAATGCCGGCGATGGCCACGGCCATCGTCAACGCCGCGGCCACGCTGTATCCGGGCGACCCGATCTACGCCAACACCTTCCGCGCCAAGTTCGAAGCGCAGAAGATCCTCGGCGTGGTGGTGCCACCCGGCCCAACCCAGCTTGAAGCGGAAAGCAACGACAGCATTGCCACCGCCAATGCCGTCGCCACCGCCAACACCACCGTCAGCGGCAACCTGAGCGCGCACGCCGACCTTGATTACTTCAAGATCAGCCTGCCCGCAGGCAAGGCGCTGACGCTGACGCTGACGCCAAACGCCAGCTCGGACTACGATCTGGACCTGGTCAACGGCGCCGGCACCAAGCTCGGTTCCAGCGCCAACGGCACCGGCGCGGCGGATACCGTCACCTACACCAATAGCGGCGCGAGCGCGCTGCTGGTGTACGGTAAAGTGTCGCACTACTCGGGCGGCACCGGCGCCACCAACGGCAAATACACGCTGAAGGCTGCCTGGTAAGCTGAACCGGCCACATCCCTGCGAAAAAGCCCATCTGGACCAGATGGGCTTTTTTTACGGGTGCCACGCTGCCGCACCGGCCGATCAAGCGCCGGCGACGCCCTTCTTGCGCTTCAGCGCGCCCTGCATGATGCAGAACAGGCATAGCAAAGCGCCCACGGCGATGCGCGTCCACCACGAGCTGAAGCCGCCGTCGAACATGATCAAGGACTGAATAATGCCCAATATCAGCACGCCGACCAGCGTGCCGGCGACGTACCCGCTGCCACCGGTCAACAAGGTGCCGCCGATCACCACCGCGGCGATGGCGTCCAGCTCCATCCCCTGCGCATGCAAGCCGTAGCCGGACAACATATAGAACGTCAGCATCACGCCGCACAGCGCGGAGCAAAAACCGCTCAAGGTGTACACCAATATCTTGCTGCGCCCGACCGGCAGGCCCATCAGCGAAGCCGAACGTTCATTGCCGCCCATGGCGTAAATGGTGCGCCCGAAGCGGCTGTAATGGGCGATGAACACCGCCGCCGCCAGCACCAGCAGCGCGATCACCACGTTAACGGAGATGAAGGCGTCGGCGCCCAGCATGATCTTGTGCTGCGACAGCGCCGTATACAAGGGGTCGGTGATCGAAATCGAGTCGATGCTGAGCACATAGCACAGGCCGCGCGCCAGGAACATGCCACCCAGCGTGACGATGAACGGTTGCAGCTTGAACACATGGATCAGCACGCCCATCACCAGGCCGAACAGCGTGCCGATGCCCAGCACCAGCGGCGTGGCCGCCCACAGGCTCCAATGGTGTTGCTGCACCAGCATGGCCGACACCATCGTCGTCAGCGCCGCCACCGCGCCAATCGACAAGTCGATGCCGCCGGACAGGATGACGAAGGTCATGCCGACCGCCGCGACGATCAGGAAGGCGTTGTCAATCAGCAGGTTGAGGAACACCTGTAGCGAAAAGAATCCCTTGTAACTGATCGAGCCGTAGGCGAACATCAGGCAAAACAGACCGCTGGTGACGGCCAGCGGCACGTTGCGGGCATGCAGGGTTGGCAGGCGCATCATGGCTGCACTCCTTTCCGGCGCGCGCGCCGCAGTAAATCGACCAGCACGGCGCGGGTGGTGTCGGACTGGATCAGGCACACCGTGAAGACCACCGCCGCCTTGACGACCAGGTTGACCTCCGGCGCCACGCCCATCGAATAGATCGCATACGTCAGCGTCTGGATGATCAGCGCGCCGATCAGGCTGCCGAGCAGGCTGAACTTGCCGCCCGCCAGCGAGGTGCCGCCCAGCGTCACCGCCAGGATGGCGTCCAGTTCCAGCAGCATGCCGGCGTTGTTGCCGTCGGCGCCCTTGACGTTGGAGGCGATGACCAGGCCGGCGATGCCGGCGCACAAGCCGCAAAACGCGTACACGCACAGGATCAGCGCGCGCGCGTTCAGGCCGGCGAACCGCGCCGCCGCCAGATTGATGCCGACCGCCTGGATGAACAGGCCCAGCGCGGTGTGCCGCATCAGCACCAACAACAGCAGAAACACGCCGAGCACGATGAACAGCGCGAACGGCAGCCCGAACAGGAAGCCGCCGCCGATGAAAAAGAACGGTTCGTAATAAATCGTGATGATCTGGCCGTCGCTGATGAGCTGGGCGACGCCGCGCCCGGCCACCATCAGGATCAGCGTGGCGATGATGGCCTGCATGCCGGCGCCGGCCACCAGCACGCCGTTCCACAGGCCGCACAGCAGGGACACGCCGAGCGCCGCCGCCAGCGCCAGCAACAGCGGCGTCTTGCTGGCGTAGACTTGGACGCCGTTCTGCATTTCCAGCGCGCCGCCGATCAGGCTGGCGGCGACGGCGCCGCTGATGGCCACCACCGCGCCGACCGAGATGTCGATGCCGCGGGTGGCGATCACCAGCGTCATGCCCATTGCCACCAGCATCAGCGGCGCGGCGCGGTTCAGAATGTCGACCACGCTGCCGTACAGGTGGCCGGACTTAATTTCCAGGTGGAAGAAGTTGGGGTTGAACGCCACGTTCACCATCGCCAGCAGGAACAGCGTCACGCAGGGCCAGAACAGGCGGTGTCGCAAGGCCGCCGCGGCCAGCGCCTTGACGCCGTTGGCCTCGGCCTGGACCGTGCCGGCGCTCGGCAGGTTCGCCATCATGCCCGTCCTCCCGCGATCAATTGGTAAATGCCCTGCTCGTCCGTGTCGCCGACGTCGAGCTCGGCGATCTTACTGCGGTCGCGCAGCACCGCGACGCGGTCGCTGATGCGCAGTACCTCGCTCATTTCGGACGAAATGAACAGGATCGCCAGGCCTTTCCTGCATTCGGCGGTAATCAATTCCATAATCTCCTGTTTGGCGGCGATGTCGATGCCGCGCGTTGGTTCGTCCAGTATCAGCAGCTTCGGCGCGGTGGCCAGCCAGCGCGCCAGCAGCGCCTTTTGCTGGTTGCCGCCCGACAGCTGCCCGATCGGTTTCTCGGCGTCCGGCGTGCGGATGCCGAGCGCGGCGATGTAGCCGTCGGCCAGCTCCTGTTGCCGCTTCATCGGCAGGTAGCGGAACATGCCGCGCTTGGCCTGCAGCGCCAGGACGATGTTTTCGCGGATGGACAGCTCGGCGATGATGCCGTCGGTCTTGCGCTCCTCCGGGCACAGGGCGATGCCGTGGCGTACCGCGTCGCGCGGCGAGGCGAAGCGCGCGCCGCTGCCGCCGACGTGCAGCCCGCCGGCGTCGGCGCGGTCGATGCCGAACAGCAGGCGGGCGATCTCGCTGCGCCCGGAACCGAGCAAGCCGCCCAGCCCCAGCACCTGGCCGGGGTACAGGTCGAGGTCGAAGGCTTGCACCGAGCCGGTCCGCGCCAGCCCGCGCGCTTGCAGGAATGGCACGGCGGCGGGGCTGGGCGCCGCCCTGGCCGCCCGCGGCGTCTGCGCCAGGTCGCGTCCGACCATCTTGTTGATCAGGGCCAGGCGCGGCAAATCGGCGGCCAGGTATTCACCCTCGCGCGCGCCGTTGCGCAGCACGGTGATGCGGTCGGCCACGGCGTAGGTCTGGTCGAGGAAATGCGTGACGAACAGGATCGCCATGCCCTTGGCGCGCAACTGCCGCATCACGCCGAACAGGCGTTCGACCTCGCCGTCGTCGAGCGACGAGGTCGGCTCGTCGAGGATCAGGATCCGGGCCTCGGCGCTGACGGCGCGGGCGATCGCCACCATTTGCTGGATCGCCACCGGAAAGTGCGACAGCGGCTCGCCGACGTCGACGTCGATGTTCAGCGTGTGCAGCGCCAGGCGCGCCTGCCGCTCCAGCGTGCGCCAGTCGATGGCCGCGCCGCGCATCGGAAAGCGGCCGATGTAAATGTTTTCGGCCACCGACAAGTTCGGACACAGGTTGAGTTCCTGGTAGACCGTGCTGATGCCCAGGGCCTGGGCCTGTTGCACCGAGCTTGGGCGGATGGCCTCGCCGTTCAATTCGATGCGGCCGGCGTCCGGCTTTTCGACGCCGGTCAGCACCTTGATCAGGGTCGACTTGCCGGCGCCGTTCTGGCCCATCAGAACATGGACCTCGCCGGGGAACAGCCGCAGGGCGACGTCGGCCAGGGCGCGCACGCCGGGGTAGGATTTCACGATGCCGCTCACCGCCAGTACAGGCGTAGTGGTGGCGTGAGCCGCGCATGGCGGAATGGAGTGCATGCTTGCCTTTCAGGGGGGATGGCCGAGCCGCCAGCTCGCGGCCAAGGGGCCGGGATGTCAACTAACCAAGGGCAGACGTCTGGGGTCGGACCCCAAGGGTCTGGCCCCGGCTCTTCGCCGTGGGTGTCAACTTTGCTAGCGGTGCCGTTGTATTAGCCGCGAATCAATACTTGCGATTCGGAAATTCCTTGGCCGCCACTTCCATTGGGAAGATGCCTTCTTCGGTGACGATGCGCTTCGGCACGGACTTGCCGGCCAACACATCGCGGGCGGTCGACATCAATTGCGGACCCAGCAGCGGGCTGCACTCGACCGTGACGTTCAGTTTGCCGGCGATCATCGCCTCGAACGCGCCCTTGACGCCGTCAATCGACACCACCACGATATCCTTGGCCGGCTTCAGCCCTGCCTCCTCGATCGCCTGGATCGCGCCGATGGCCATGTCGTCGTTGTGCGCGTACAGCACATTGATCTTCTTGCCCTCAGCCTTCAAGAACGCTTCCATGACTTCCTTGCCCTTGGTGCGGGTGAAGTCGCCGGTCTGCGAGCGGATAATCTTAAAGTTGGCTTGCTTGCCGACGATCTCCTCGAAACCTTTCTTGCGGTCGATCGCCGGCGCCGAGCCAACCGTGCCCTGCAGCTCGACGATATTCACCACGCCGCTGTTGCCCTTGTATTTCTCGACCAGCCAGCGGCCGGCCTTGCGCCCCTCCTCGGTGAAGTCGGAGCCGATCATCGTCACATACAGCGAATCGTCCTTGCTGTCGACGCTGCGGTCGGTCAGGATGACCGGGATCTTGGCCGCCTTGGCCTCCTTCAAGACCGTGTCCCAACCCGACTCCACCACCGGCGAGAAGGCGATCACATCGACTTTTTGGGCAATATAGGAACGGATCGCCTTGATCTGGTTTTCCTGCTTCTGCTGGGCGTCGGAGAACTTCAGCGTGACGCCCTCTTTTTGCGCGGTGCTCTTGATCGACTGCGTGTTGGCGGTGCGCCATTCGCTTTCGGCGCCGACCTGGGCGAAGCCGAGCACGAGCTTCTTATCGGCCGCCAGCGCCGGCGCCATGGCGCCCGCGGCCAACAGCACGGCGAGCAGAATTTTTTTGCCTGGGTTCATTATTTTTGTCTCCATCGTTATCCCCGGCAAATGACGGTGCCGGGAGCCGTTGGCGCCTGGAAAGACGCGCTGAAGTTGTTATATAGCGATAGTAGATGGGCGGACCGATACCAGTCCAATAATAATTAATTGCTAAAAGATGCCAAATTTGACATCGGAAAATAAAGTGAAAATGTTGTCGGAAAGCGACACACTTTGCGAAAACACACTTCTGGGCTACCCTGTGGACCCGCCGACTCCGCGATCCGCCCATGCCCGCCACCCTTGATTACCACGCCATCCTGGCAACCATCCACGCCGACGTGCAGCCGCTGTTGGCGCATGGCAAGGTGGCTTCGTATATACCGCAGTTGTCGACCGTCTCGCCGCGGCACTTCGGCATGGCCGTGTATTGTCTGGACGGCAGCACTTATTGCGTCGGCGACGCCGAACACAAGTTTTCGCTGCAGAGCGTGACGAAGCTGTTCGCGCTGGCGCTGGCGTTCTCGCGCGAAGGCGACGCGATCTGGGCGCGGGTCGGGCGCGAGCCATCCGGCAACCCGTTCAATTCGCTGGTGCAACTGGAGTACGAACGCGGCAAACCGCGCAATCCCTTCATCAACGCCGGCGCGCTGGTCATCAACGACATCCTGTCGAGCCGCTTCGTGCAGTCCGATATCGCCATCCTGCAATTCGCCCGCCTGATCGCCGACCAGCCCCACGTCGACTTCGACCTGCTGGTGGCGCAGTCCGAGCGCGCGACCGCCGACCGCAACTACGCCATCGCCCACCTGATGAAAGACTTCGGCAATCTGCACAATCCGGTCAAGAGCGTGATCGACAGCTATTGCCGCCAGTGCTCGATCACCATGACGTGCGCCGAACTGGCCAAGGCCGGCGCCTTCCTGGCTAACCACGGCACGGTGCCGTGGAGCGGGACGCGGATTCTCGACGCCAGTTCCGCCAAACGGCTGAACGCGCTGATGCTCACCTGCGGCACCTATGATGCGGCCGGCGATTTTGCGTATCGGGTGGGTTTGCCGGCGAAAAGCGGCGTCGGCGGCGGGATATTGGCATTGGTGCCGGGGGAACTGGCGGTGGCGGTATGGTCGCCAGGGCTGGACGCCACCGGCAACTCGCTGGCGGGTACCTACGCGCTGGAACGCTTCACCACACTGACGGCCCGCTCCATCTTCTAAACGACGCGGCGCGCCTTGGCGACAGATTAAGGCGTGTTGCGCTGCGCCTCGGGCGCCGGCGGCGTGTCGTCGAAACTATATTCCAGCAACATGTGCGCGGACTGGCCGTCGGCGCCGCTGGAAGTCGAGCGGCCGTGGCCCTTGATGCCGGTCAATTCGCCGGTGCCGGAACCCGACAACACGTTCAGCACGCTCTCGGAGCGGCCCGCGTCGATCGAACCCACGTGCTGCAAAATGAAGCCGCCGGTACGGTCGCCGACGCGGCCGGAGAGAAATTCAAGTCCGACGAATTTGGCCAGGGCGGCGCCGGGAGCGTAGGTGATGCACTCGAACCGCGCTTCCGCTTCAATGTCGCCTTCGTACCTGTGATTGACCTGGGATTTGGTGAAGCCGGTGCCGTGGTCGAACTTTTCGTTCATACCGTGGATTCTGATGTTGCCGAGTGCTTGCATATGATCCCCACCGCGTAAAAAGGCCTGTATCAACACGTACGTCAGCGCGAACCCGCCCCCTTGTGGGCGACCGATTCACGGTGAGTTGTTACTGTTTGGGTGTATGGTTGCTGGGCCTGCATTCCACCGCTCACTCCGCTGTGCGATACACGCTCATGAGCGGAACTAGCCATAATCCTGACCGCCGACGATGCCAGTATGTTTGGCATTCGTTTGCAGTCAGGAATTACAGTATTTCAAAGTTGTCATATAATGTCCACTCACAATTTCGCATATACCATGTGGTTTTGTTATAGGGTCAAGCGATCCCTCCCATCCCGCCTCAGCAAGGAGTAAGCAAACGTGCTTCAGTTTCGACAAATCGAGGCATTTCGTTGCCTGATGACATCCGGTACCAGCATCGGCGCCGCCCGCAAGATGAACATTACGCAGCCCGCCGTCAGCCGCCTGATCGCCGACCTGGAAGACACGCTGAGCCTGCGGCTGTTCAACCGCGCCAAGGGGCGCCTGGAGCCGACCACCGCCGGCGTGCGCTTCTACCGCGCCGTGGAGGAGAACTTCCTCGGGCTGGAGCGCCTGAGCCAGGTTGCCGCCAGCATCCGCAACGAGACGCCCGAGGGCATCACGATTGCCTGCCTGCCGGTGCTCTCGACCACGATCCTGCCGCTGATCTTGCGCGAATTCTTGAAGTACCACCCGAACGTGCCGGTGACCGTGGACAGTTGCGGCGGCGCCGAAATCCTGATGCGGCTGCAGGACATGAAGGTCGACATGGCGATCTGCCTGGCGTTCCCGCCGCTGGCAGGCATCGAAGTCGAACCGCTGATGCGGGTAAAAGTGATGTGCGCGATGCCGGAAAACCACAGATTGGCGTCGCAGGAGATCATCAGCCCGCAAGACCTGGAGGGGGAAAACATGATCGGCTGGATTCCGGTGGCGGCCCAGCATTACGGCATGGAGCAAGCCACGTTGAACCAGGCCGGCACCCGCGTGCGCCACGTGATCAAGACCCACACCTCGCACACCCGTTACGCGATGGTGGCCAACGGGCTCGGGCTGTCGATCGTGGAACCGTTCGCCGCGAAAATATGGCGCGGCCACGGCGTGGTGGTGCGCCCGTTTTCGGCGAACATCAGTTATGAATACGTGCTCGCTTATCCGGGCGGTAGTATCCGCTCGGAGTTAATGCACGACTTCCGCGACGCCGCCATCGCCGTCGCCAAGCATTACGACTTCGGCTTCGCCTGTTAATTGATCGTTGCGTGAAGTCGGCGGGCCGCCTATGCTGGAAATCGGTGGTGTCGATCGCCCCCGGCGACGCTGAAAAAAGCGCTCCCATAGCAAAAAGCCCGTCTGCGACAAACGGGCTTTTTGCGTTTCCACCGGGCTGGCCGGGATAGTTCTTACTTTTGGACGGAGCCGTTCTTGACTTTCTGGCGGTCCCGCTCATAGTCCTCGTAACTGGTGCGGTTGCGTTGTTTGCACGAATAGCGGTCGGTCTCGCTAAGCAGGCTGTCGCAATACGCGCCGACGCGGTCTTGGTTGATATCGTAAAGCACACTGCAACCTGAGTTAGCTATGACGGCGAAAAATAACAGCAACTTGATGGATTTCTTCATAGCGAACGTAAATTATTGACGGGGTCGGAAAATAAAATAAAGCTGGGTACATGGTAGTGGCAGCTTCGCTCGGGGTATCGGATAAGTATAAACCGGTGAAATTAGTCTACCATGCGCGCCGGCGCTTTTTCAATGTTTAACTAAAACGCTTTGTTTATTTGAATGTTTATTCGCCGCGCAGGGAATCTAGCCAGCGCCGCACCTGTTGCGCGACCCAGGCGCCGTCGTCAAGCGGCAAGTCGTGGCCGGCGCTGGGGTGCAGCCGGCACGGCGCGCCCCAGTGCTCGGCCAGGCGCAGCGAACAGCGCGCGTCGACCAAGCGGTCGTTGCTGCTGGCCAGCACCAGCGTGGCCGCCGCCGGCCGCCGCGGCGGCGCCCGGTAGCGCGCCGCCGACAGCAGTTGGCGCAATGCGTTGGCGCGCGCCACCGGGTAGTCGCGCTGGTAGCCGATCCAGCGAGGCAGCAAGCTGGCGCGGCCGGCGCCGTCGGCGCTGGTCAGGCGCAGGATCAGCCGTTCCTGGCGCGCCGCGCCGCCCAGCAGCGCCAGTGCCGCCAGCGCGCAGTAGTTCTGCCAGCGCAGGCGCCGGTAGAACGGACTGAACGGGCGCATGCTGGTGTTGATCAGGACCAACGCGGCGATTTCGTCCGGATAGCGCGCCGCCCATTCGACCGCCACCATGCCGCCCAGCGACAGCGCCAGCACGTGGTAGGGTGCGGCGCAACCCTGCGCGGCCAGCTCGCCGCGGCAAAACTCGACCATGTCGGCAACCCGCGACGCGCTCGCCATGCGGTGGCGCGTGCCGTTGCCCGGCAAATCGGGCGTGACGATGCGCGCCTGCGGCACAGCCTGCCCGAACTGCGCGGGAAAGGCGTCCCAGTGGCGTTGCTCGCGCATCAGGCCGCGCAGGAATACCCAGGTGCTCATCGCTGGTGCTGGTGGGCGTACCAGCGCGCCATCGCGTCGGCCTCGCGGGCCTGCCGCACCAACCCTTCGGGCAGCCAGCGCCGGTAGCCGCAGGCGGCGCGCGCCAGGAAGTCGAGCCAGACGGTGTGGCTGCGCAAGACCCGCTGCAAGCGGTGTTCCGGCTTCGGATTGAACATGCCCAGGCGGCTGAACAACTGGCGCGGATTTTTCTTGACCCACAGCCAGGACCCCATTTCCAGCGTCAGCGGCAGGAACACCCGTTCGCTGTCGCGCACCGCGTTCAGGTACAGGTAGTCCCACAAGTCGCCATGGGTGCGGTACTGCCGGCTTTGCGGCTCGAACACATAGTTATGGTTCGGGTGGCTTTGGCTAAACAACTGCTCCAGCGCGCCGATGTCGGCCAGATGCGCGATCGGCGCGGCCGTGTGGGCGTGCGGAAACCAGATGCGGTCGCGCAAGCCGAAACCGGAGTGGCAGTCGAGCGCCAGGCTGAACTCGCGCGGCAACAGCTCCCGCTCGACGACGCGGCAGACGGCGCGGCTTTCCGCCTCCATCGGCGCGCCGAGCGGCCCGCGATACCACGGCAGGCGCGGGCTGTAGCGTTGCCCGCCGAGTAGGAACGGCACGGTTTCAAGCGAGTCGACCGGGGCGTTGCGCATCAGGTCGACGCCGTGTGGATTGCAGCGGGTCGAGCACCACATGCCGCCGGGATTAATCAGCGGCATGAACACCAGCCGCACCGCCTGCAATTGCTGGTGCAACACGTGGTCCCAGCGCAGCCGCGCCAGCAGGCTTTGCAGGAAGGCCAGCAGCACCTGCGTGCCGATCCGTTCCAGGCCGTGGATGCCGCCGAAAAAGCCGACGGCCGGCACGTCCAGGCTGGGGTTGCCCAGCGCCACCGTGTAGACCGGCAACTCGTGCGCTCCGACCCGCACCGCGCAACTGGTGCTCACCTCCACCTGCGCCCCGCCCTCTTCGATCAGGCGTTCCAGGATGAGTAATTCGGGGAGCTTGGTCTCGATCATGTCGGGCGCGGTGGCGTTGTTTGAACCACCATGGTATCCGCTCGGGGACCCCGCGCGGGCTATTGCACTAAAAGAAACTCAACGACATCAATCATTGAGTAAAGGATTGTTGGCGGCAAATTCCACCAAATGGTCGAGGAAAGCCCGCACCCGGGCCGGCATGTAGCGCTGCTGCGCCCACACGGCGTAGACGTTGCGCGGCTCCGGCATCCATTGCGGCAACAGGCGCACCAGCGTGCCGGCAACGATGAGGTCGCGGCACTGCAATAGCGGACACAACGTAATGCCGAAGCCGGCCTCGGCCATCTCCACCACCAGCCGCATTTCGTTGACGCGCAGACGGGCCTGCGGCTCGATCACCTCCTCGGCGCCGCTGGCCGGGTTGCGCAGGCGCCAATGGCGCAGCGGCTCGGCCACCAGCAACGCGTGCCCGTGCAGGGCTGCGACGTCGTCCGGCGCGCCGGCCTGCGCCAGATACGCCGGCGACGCCACCAGTACCAGCCCGGCGTTGCCGAGGCGGCGCCGCATCAGCGTCGAATCGTGCAGCGCGCCGATGCGGATGGCCAGGTCGGCGCCGCTGCCGACCAGGTCCTGGATCTGGTTCGACAGTTCCATTTCCAGGTTGATCTCCGGGTACAGGCGCATGAAACTGATCAGCGCCGGCGTCAGCAAACCGCTGGCGAAGTTGACCGGCGCCAGCAGACGGATGTTGCCCGACAGCGCGCCCAGGCTGGCATCGAGGCGCTGCGTGGCCTGGCGCAGCGCATGCACCAGCGGACGACACTGCTCGTAATATTGCCAGCCCTCGGCGGTCGGCTGCATGCGCCGGGCGCTGCGGTTAAGCAACTGGTAGCCCAGCTTGCGTTCCAGCTTTTGCAGGCGCCGGGTGACGGTGGCAGCGGGCACCGCCTCCTTTTCGGCTGCGGCGCTCAGGCTGCCCGCCTCGACAATGGCGACAAACAGGGCTAGATCGTCCAGCATGATGTCATTTGTGGAATTTGAGATTAAAGATATCGCCCTAGTATAGAACTTTGCAATTTGTTAGGCTATGCTTATAACAACTTTTGACCGGGAATGCATCATGTCGGACGCCATACGCCTGCGTATTACCTTTGCGTTTTTTATGTCCTTGCTGATGACGGTGCTGATGAGCATGTGGGTCACCTGGCTCAACATCGGTTTCCATCCCGATTTCCTGGCCCGCTGGCGCCATGCTTTCGTGGCGGCGTGGCCGGTCGCCTTTTTCGCGGTGATGTTGTTCGCGCCCAAGGTGAACGGCTTGAGCCAGCGCCTGCTGCGGCGCTTTCCGCGCCGCGACACCAAGGTGTAAGCGCACGCGGGAGGCCGCGCGGCCTTATACTTGCCATGCCACATTGAGCGGGGGAATGTCCATGCTTGACCATGTATCCGTGACCGTTGCCAACCTGGACAGGGCCGAACGCTTCTACGACGCCGTCTTCGCCGCGCTCGGCGTCGTCAAGGTCGGCTCGGACCACGCCGCAGCCTGGATCGGCTACGGCGAGCGCTGCGACGCCGACCATCCGCAGCGCAGCTATTTTTCGGTGCGCCACGGCCCGCCGCCGGACGACGCGCCACGGCGCCACTACTGCTTCAAGGCGCCCAGCCGCGCCGCGGTCGAGGCGTTTTGGCGCGCCGGCCTCGCGCACGGCGGCGCCGACAACGGCGCGCCCGGCTTGCGCGACTACCATCCGTCCTACTACGCCGCCTTCCTGCTCGACCCGGACGGCAACCGCATCGAAGCGGTCTGCCACCGCGCGCCCTGAAACGCCGACGGCGTTTTCCGGTGGACGGCGGCGCCGCCAGTGCCTCAACTAGCCTCATTGATATGCAGGGCGGCCGCTGCGTCAACCCAATCGCGGCAGCGCACCAGCCGGCACCGCTTGGCCATCTCCGCCATTGTAAATGCAATAGATTTGCGTTAATCTATCGCTATTGCAAGATATCTGCAATAAGAGCAACAGTACCGTGCCGCCGCCCGCGGCGCTGGAGAGTGCATCGCCGCGCTGGTGCGGCCATCAGGAGAACATTATTTATTTGCCCCAAATCCAGCGCGCTCTGGCGCTGCTTCCGCTTGCCAGCTGTTCCGTCGCGGCCACCATGACCGCCGCGGCCGCATCGGCGCAACAGGCGCCGCGGCAAGGCGAGCAGGCGGACCAGGTAGTGAACATCACCAGCCAACGGCAACATTACCGCGGCTTGTCGGCAACCGCTGCCACCAAGACCGACACCTTGCTCAAGGACTTGCCGCAAAGTGTACGCGTGTTGACCGCCGACCTGCTGCAAGACGTCGGCGTCACCAGCCTGGCCGGCGCGCTGGAGCTGGCCAGCGGCATCTCCCGACAAAGCGACCTGGGCGGACTATGGGACAGCTACGCCATGCGCGGCTTCACCGGCGACCCGAATTTCGGCTCCGATTACCTGGTCAACGGCTTTAGCAGCAGCCGCGGCTACAACGGCCTGCGCGACATCGCCGGCACCAACAGCGTCGAGGTGTTGAAGGGGCCGGGCTCAGCCCTGTACGGCCGCGGGGAACCCGGCGGCACCGTCAACATTAGCACCAAGAAACCGCGCTTCGCGCCAGCCCACGCCGCCGAGTTCTCGCTCGGCAACCAGCGCAGCCGGCGCGGCGCGGTCGACCTGACCGGCCCGCTCGGCGTTACCGTGGCGTTTCGCCTGAACGCGTCGCACCAGCGCGCCGACAGCTTCCGCGACACCTTGCAGAGCGAGCGCAGCTTCGTGTCGCCGTCGCTGCTGTGGCTGATCGGCGAGCACACCACGCTGTCCTATGAAGTCGAGGCGAGCCGGCAGCGCGCGCCGCTCGACCGCGGCGTGCCGGCGGTCAACGGCAGGCTCGGCGCGCTGCCCAATTCGCGCTTCCTGGGCGAGCCGGGCGACGGCGACATTCGCGTCAGCTCGCTCGGCCAGCAATTGTTCGCGCAACACGAGCTGGGCCAGGACTGGAAGTTGCAAGCTGGCTTGTCCCACCGCGACAGCGAGCTGGCGGGCTTTTCGACCGAGGCCAACAATGTGCTGGCGGACGGCCGCACGCTGCGCCGACAACGCCGCCACCGCGATTTCTCCGCCACCGACAAGTCGGCGCGCATCGAGTTGCTGGGCACATTCGCCAGCGGCGCGCTGACCCACCACACGCTGTTCGGCGTCGACGCGTATCGCTTCGACGACCGCCGCGTCCAGCTGCGCCGCAATCCGTCGGCGGCCAACCCCTACGCGATCGACTTGCTGCAACCGGTCTACGGCGCCGTCGCCGCCGCGCTGGCGCCATCCGTCGACACGCGGGAAAACCAGCGCGCCCGCGGCGTTTACCTGCAAGACCAGGTCGACCTGGGGTCGCAATGGAAGGCGCTGGCCGGCGTACGCTACGATACGTATGAGCAAAGCGTCGCCAACCGCCGCCAGGCCGTCTCGACGACGGAAAGCCTGGGCGCCGCCAGCCCACGCCTGGGCTTGGTCTACCAGCCGGCCCCCAGCGTTTCGCTATACGCCGGCGCGGCCGGCGGCTTTCGTCCGAACAGCGGCGTCAGCGTCGACAACCGCGCCTTCCCGGCCGAACGCAGCAGCTCCTACGAAGCCGGCGCCAAGCTTGAAACGGCCGACGCCAAGCTGAGCGGCACCATGGCGCTGTACCGGATCCGCAAGAAGAACGTGCTGACCACCAACCCGGCCAACACCGACTTCTCCATCCCGGCGGGCCAAGTCGGCAGCAAGGGCGTCGAACTGGACGTCGCGGGCGAAGTGGCGCGCGGCTGGCGCCTGTCCGCCGCCTACGCCTACACCGACGCCTGCGTCACCAAGGGCGACCACGCCATCGTCACAGGCAGCCGCCTGCCCAACGTCGCCAGGCATAGCGCCAGCGTGCTGCTGGTGCCGTCGTTTCGCCTGGGCGCGGGAACGGCGAGCATCGGCGCCGGTTTCAATTACGTCGGCGAGCGCGTCGGCGACGTCGCCGTGTCCAGCGCATTCAGGCTGCCGGCCTACACCACCGCGAGGCTGCTCTCCTCGTATGCGCCGAACCCGCGCCTGCGTATCGCCTTGAACGTCGACAATCTGTTCAATCGAAGCTTTTACGCCAGCTCCTACAGCCAATTGTGGGTGGCGCCCGGCGCAGAGCGCAATGTTATGCTATCGATCAGCCAAAAATTCTAGGCGCAACCGGGACGGGCGCAGCGCCATGCAAACAATAAACTACGGCGCGGCGCCGCCGACTACGGCAGCGGCCACGCTGCGCGGGCGCATCGCCGCCATCGACGCCATGCGCGGTTTCGTCATGCTGCTGATGCTGATCGACCACGTGCGCGAGACCTTTTTCCTGCACATGCAGGTCAGCGACCCGATGGACGTCGCGGGCACGCAGCCGGCGCTGTTCTTCACGCGCCTGCTGGCGCATTTCTGCGCGCCGATATTCGTCTTCCTGAGCGGCCTGTCGGCGTGGTTGTACGCCCACCCCGCCGCCGGGCCGCGCAGCGCCACCGCTTTCCTGCTGAAACGCGGCTTGCTGCTGGTGGCGCTGGAACTGGGGCCGGTGAATTTCGCCTGGTCGGGGCAGTTCCCGCCGCACATACTGTACTTGCAGGTCATCTGGGTGATCGGCCTGTCCATGCTCGCGCTGGCGCTGCTGCACCGGCTGCCGCCGGCGTTGCTGGCGGCGCTGGCAGTGTTGATCGTGGCCGCGCACAACGCCCTCGACGGCCACCACTTTGCGCCGGGCGGCGCGGCGCACATGTGTTGGACCGTACTGAAACAGCGCGGCTCTCTGCTGGCCGACGGCGCCGTCATGGTAAAAATCAGCTATCCGCTGCTACCGTGGATAGGCGTCATTCTGCTCGGCTACGTCAGCGGCCCGCTGTACGCCCCCGCCGTGCCGGCCCAGCGCAGGCGGGTGGTGTTGCGCGGCGCCGGCGTGGCCGCGTTGCTGGCGCTGGCGCTGCTGCGCGGAAGCAATGTGTACGGCGAGCCCCTGCCCTGGCACCACGGCGCCACCGACTTGCAGACGGTGATGTCGTTTCTCAATTTTACCAAGTACCCGCCTTCGCTGGATTTTGTGCTGATGACACTGGGCGTTGGTTTACTGGCATTGGCGTGGCTGGAATCGGCCGACGGCCGTTATACCCGCGTCATCGCCACCTTCGGCGGCGCGCCAATGTTTTATTATCTGCTGCACCTGTATGTGCTGCTGGCGCTGCGCGTGGGACTGGAAAAATGGCTAGACCTCGGCCCCGGCCAGCGCGCTTCCGCCTCGCACGTCGGGCAATTGTGGCTGATCGCCCTGGCGCTGATACCGCTGCTGTACTATCCGTGCCGATGGTTCGCCGGGTACAAGCGCCGCAGCACGCTAGGCTGGGTGCGCTATTTGTAGTATTTATTTTTTCGGGGGCAGTGGCGGGGTGAGTGTCGTCCAGCAGGCGGCCGACGGCACAGCGCCACCAACGTGCGGCAAACCGAGGGAGTCGAAATTATCGATGCGTTTGACGTCCTCCGCCTCAGCGTAGGGACTACGAAATTGATAACTAGTAGGGGCCAGCACCGAATACCAGCCAATACGACCCTTCGCTTTGTCGAGTGGAGCGTGAATAATGACCAATTGAAGCTCTTCAATTTCCTGGCGCCTGTCATCCTTGGCCTCGCGACGAACACGTGCTTGCTGCCATTTGAAATAGCCGTCCGCGTTGCTGCCGTATAGACTCAGTCCGACATAGATATGGCCCTGCCGGGCGATGACGAATTTAATAGTTTCGCGTCCCGGAAGCCCCCTGACCTCCTGCAAAAAGTTCCTGCCGCCATCAATCGAAAATACCAGTCTCAAGAAGCCACCGGCCACGGCACCAAGTACGACATCTGGATCGTCGCTTCCGAATATGATATGTGGCAGATTGTTATAGGCGACGAAACTATTAATCCCGTTTTTCTGGTCGACAAATCTCAGCGTTCCGTGGCATTCATAGTCCAGCTCCGCCGTGAACCAGCGGTTTTCATCCCATTGCCAGGCCTTTTGCGGTGGCCCCATTTTGACGTTCCTGAACATCTGATCCGACGTTGGCGGCACGGCGACGGTCGGCGACGGAATCTCCGGATGGCTTGCACAAGCTGATAGTAGTGCGACGAGCGCGAGCGACAATGCTCGATCAATCGGGTTTCGAATTGCAGACATGGTTTTCCTCAAAATAGGCGAACATAAAAAACTTGGCCGAAGTATCCCCTCCCAAAAAAGGCTGGCCGTTGCGAAAGACAGGCGCCATTATTCGTGCAGATCTACATCGTCGGCAAACAGCGCTGCCACCCAGCTGGCGAAGACCTTGACTTTGGGTGATGCCATCCGGCCCTGCGGGTACAGCAGGGAGATCGGCATCGCCGTGGGCGGCTAGTCCGCCAAGACCTGCACCAGCGCGCCGCTTTCCAAGTGCTGTCGGACCTGGTAAACAGCGCACTGTGCCAACCCCAAGCCCTGTAACGCGCAGCACAGGTTTGCGTCGGCGTCGTTGACGGCAAAAGGGCCGTTCATTTCGACTTTGACGACCTCTTTGCCGATGACGAAGTCCCAATCGACGGCGCGATTGGTTCGACTCGAGAAGTGGAGAATACCCTGGTGCGACTGAAGGTCCGCTATCGTCGCCGGTGTGCCGAATTCAGTAAATAGGACGGCGCCGCGCAGGTGACGAAGCGCATATTGCCTACCTGGCGACCGATTAAGGCGGAGTCTTGCAGACGCCTTAGCCTCAGCGCGCAGTCTATGTCTTCTTGGGTGATATCCACCAGACGATCGGTAAGACTGATGGTCAATTCGATCTCAGGATAAAGCTCGTGGAACTGCGAGATGTGGGGAATCACCAGCTTTCGCCCGACTGTACCAGGCAGGTCAACGCGCAGTTTTCCCTTGGGTTTTTTAGAATCCGGGCCACGAAACGAGAGTTCCGACGCGTCGATCACGTTGAGTATCTCCAGACAGCTTTTGAAGTATTCGGCGCCGTCCGGGGTTAAGGACAGACGGCGCGTAGTCCGCTGAAGCAGTTGGGTGCCAAGGAAAGCCTCCAAATTCTTTATCGTGGCAGTTAGCGACGCACACGGCAGGTTCAAGGTTTCCGCCGCCTTCGAGAAGCTATTCGCCTCTACGATGCGCACAAAAGTCTGCATTGCTTTGACCTTGCCCCCCCCGGATCGATTGTTCATTAAATATGAAATGTATGGGAGGATTATGCACTAATTATCTTTGGATGTGTTTTGCCTACAATTACCTCAATTCACCTATCTCTACTCTCCGAGGAATTTGAAATTAGCAAAACTACCGATCTTGAAGCCGATATTTCGCCAGGCATGGTACTGCTCCTGGCAGTGGCCTCCGGGCTGATCGTCGCGAACTTGTATTACGCGCAAACCCTGGTCGGTCCCATCAGTGCCGCCACTGGCCTGTCGGCACAGGCGGCCGGCTTGATGGTCACGCTGACCCAAATCGGCTACACCATTGGCTTGCTGTTCATTGTTCCGCTGGGCGACCTGCTTGAAAACCGCCGCCTGATTGTCAGCGCGCTTGTTTTCACCTCCATGGCTATGCTAATTGCGGCGTTGAGCACCAGCGCCTGGCTCTTCCTGGCCGCCGCGCTGGCAATCGGCTTGGGTTCGGTAGCGGCGCAGATCCTGGTACCGTTTGCAGCCCACCTTTCCAAAGAATCGACACGCGGGCAAACAGTCGGCAAGGTCGTGAGCGGCCTGCTGCTGGGTACTATGCTGGCACGCCCTGTCGCCTCGCTGCTTGCCGACTACACCAACTGGCACGTCGTCTTTGGCGGCGCCTCCGCTGTCATCGTGATTCTGGCGGTGGTTCTGCGGGTCAATCTGCCGGTCCGTGTTCCTACCGCGCCAATGTCGTATCCAAAGCTGATGGGTTCGCTGTGGACCTTGTTCACCACCACGCCAGTACTGCGTCGCCATGCCGCTTACCATGCCGGCCTGTTCGGCGCTTTCAGCCTGTTCTGGACCGTTACCCCGATGATGCTTGCCGGCCCGCGGTTCCACCTGTCGCAAACCGGCATTGCCATCTTCGCCTCGGTGGGTATGGCCGGTACGATCGCCTCGCCAATCGCCGGCCGCCTGGCTGACTCCGGCCACACGCTGATTGCAACGGCTGCCGCGCTGATTCTGGGCGTCGCCGTCTTCGCGTTGCCGATGTACGTGAAGGATTCGCGCAATCTCGCCTTGGCTCTGCTCGTTGCGGCCTCGATTGTTTTTGATATGGCGTGGCCGCCAACTTGGTGCTTGGCCAACGTGCAATCTTTAGCTTGGGCGCCGAAGTACGCAGCCGCCTTAACGGCATCTACTTTGCGCTATTCATTGCCAGCGGCGCCTTAGGTTCGGCCCTGGGCGGCTGGGTCTTCGCCAGCTACGGTTGGCACGCGGCGCTGCTGACCGGCATGGCGTTCCCCGGGCTGGCGTTGTTATACTGGATTGGCGAGTACGCCGATCACGCCGCGCTTAGCCGCAAACCAGCATAATTACCGCGAGCGTCGGACATTTTTCCTTTACTCGGGCACCTGGATTAGAAATTGGCGATCAGATTCGCGCGAAGTGATCGCGATTCGACTGGATGAAAATGCACGTCGAACTTCCCTTCCGCGGCTTCACCCGGCAGTCGCGATGCGTAAGCATAGTCAATCGCCGAATCTCGCCGGTTGGTCAGGTTGTACACTTCAACGGTAAACCGCAGTTTCGGCGAGAACTTGTAGCCAATACGGGCGTTGACGGTGCCGGTCGCTTTTGAGCGCACGCTATCGTCTTCGATCAGCGGCCGAGGGCCAAAGTAGCGCAGTTGCACAGCGCCGAACCACGGACCGAGGTTATCGAC
This sequence comes from Janthinobacterium sp. CG3, assembly GCF_000344615.1. Lineage (GTDB taxonomy): Bacteria > Pseudomonadota > Gammaproteobacteria > Burkholderiales > Burkholderiaceae_D > Janthinobacterium. Next base: position 1,461,835 of record NZ_KB467824.1, read on the forward strand.
TGCGAGCGCGAGCGAAGCCACCCCTTCAATCGAGCCGGGAATATGTTGACCGGCCGGATCGGCATCGCGGTAACGCGTGCGTGCGTATGCAATGTCCGCGTCAACGGTCAGCCATGAAGCGAGCTTGTAATAATTGGACAGTTCGAAGCCATTCCGCCGGCTAGGTCGGCCGGTGTCCGCGGTTGAGCCGGCATCGCCTGCGAAAAGCAATTCGGAATCGTAGTTGAGCTGATACAGAGCCAAGTTGGTCTGCAAGCCCTTTACAAATTCAGTCCGCGCACCGAGTTCCATGCCGCGCGATTGCACAAGCGGCGCTTCCTGGACCGCCGGGGTGTCCGGATTCTTTGGATCGACGCGAATGGTGGTGCCGCGCGCGTCATTGCTATGAAAGCCGCGGCCGAGGTTGACATAGAATTCCGTCTTTTCCCAAGGGCCTAAAATCAAGCTAAGCTTCGGACTTGCCTGACTGCCGCTCGCCGTGCCGGTATTGATAGCGAGGTTGCTGTCGACAGCATTGCGATAATAATCCCCTCGCACGCCGATAACGCTGCGCAGCCACGGATTCCATTTGACGGCGTTTTGCACGTAAATGCCGGCGCTACGTTCGCGCACATGGTCTTGGCGCGTCGTCGCCAGCCGCACCCGTGCTTGCGTGTCGTACAGGCCATTATGAATATCATCGGCTTGCAATTGCAAGCCCACGGTCGTCTCGGATGGGCGGCCCAGTGCCGAATGCCGCCAAGAATGGCTGGCATTGAGACCAAGCGTGCTGCGTCGGTCCGGCTGGCTGAACTGGTCCCCCGTTTCAGGATGGTCCAAAAAGTAGGTGAAATTCGAGTACAGGTCCAGCTGATTATGGATCAGATAAGCGTTAACCCTGGTCGCGTCGCCGTCGCCGGTGCGCACCCACGCACCCGACAGGCTAAAACGCTGCGCTTTGCCACCGTCCGTCGGATCGATGGTATCGAAGCGGCTCTGCAGCAGTCCGCTGTCGATAGCACGTTGCGGTATCTGGTCGGTCGCATTCCAGTGGGCCTTGTAGCCCATCAACGTGACGTTAAAGCCATTCGTCTCGCTTCCTTCGCTATACCGGAGCACGCCGTTGAGTTTCCGGTAGCCGTCCTTGTTGACGAATGGGCCGTCGTTGCGCAAAAGTTCCATCGCATAAAGCAGATTGCCCTTGCCGACACTCGGCGAGTCCGCGATCAATGTGCGCGCATAGCCGTTTTGACCGATGCCGATACTGGCGATTCCTTGTGCCAGGGTATTCGCGTAATTCACACTGACCGCGCCGGCCGAGGCGAAGTCGCCTTGCTCGGCACTGTAGGGCCCCTTCACGTACTCAAGATAAGACGTCAGTTCCGGAATCAAAAAATTAACGTCGGTCCAGCCTTGTCCGTGCGCATGGGTGCGTTGGTTGACCAGCATGCCGTCGACGCTTGTCCGCAAATCGGTGCCATGGTCCAGGTTCAGGCCCCGCAAATAGAACTGGTTCGCCTTGCCTTCGCCACTGTGCTGGCTGACGAGCAGACCTGGCATAACCTCCAATAATTCGCCCGGACGATATACCGTGCGCGCTTCGAGCTGCTTTTGGGTTACCACTCCGGCGCTGGCCGATTCGGCTACGCCAAGCTGGGTCGGACGCGATCCCTCCACAACAACGATAGGCGCGACCAACGCGGTATCGGTCGCTAATACCGGCGCACTGAACAGGAAAGCGAGCGCCATAGCCAATGGCTTGCGCGTAGCGTGAAGAGGCATATCTAATCCAATCGTTAATCAATATGACGAAAAAAAGCATCATACAGATGTACGTTGTTTACACAACAATGGATTCATCAAAATACAATTTCTTTTCTTGGGGGGGGTGGTGCAGCGACGGCCGCGGATTCGCGCCGCCCGGTGCTCGCCGACGCAGACGGTCGAGAGGGAGAATCGCCGGTCGAATTGGCCGCGTTTAACCGTCCCTTTTCCTCGGATTGTGGCTTATGATTCATATTTGCAACTTAACCAGAAAAACAAGGACGTCCATGACTCTTTCCGAATCCATTCGCACATGTTTTACGAAATACGCCGACTTCACCGGCCGTGCCTCGCGCTCGGAGTTCTGGTGGTGGTTTTTGTTCACTTTCCTGACGTCGGCGGCCCTGAGCGTGGTCAGCGATAAGTTGTCGGCCGTTTTCTCCATCGCCACGCTGCTGCCAGCGATTGCCGTCGCCGCGCGCCGGCTGCACGACACGGACCACAGCGGCTGGTGGCAATTGCTGTGGTTCCTTCCGATCATCGGCTGGATCGTGTTGCTTGTGTGGTGGGTTCAAGAAGGCAAGGCGTCCGCTCGCTTCGACCGCCCAAGCTAATACCGCCAAACACGGCGGCAACCGGTCGCGCATAACAAAACGGCCCCGCGAATCGCTTCGCGGGGCCGTTTCCATGTGTGCGCCAGTTTAACCGTTGAAGGTTTTGCCTTCGGCGGCCAGTTTCACCAGCAGCGGCGCCGGGGTCCAGGCGTCGCCGTGGCGACCCTTCGCGTATTTCTCCATGGCGCTGAGCACGTTCGGCAAGCCGACGGTGTCGGCGTAGAACATCGGGCCGCCGCGGTACAGCGGGAAGCCGTAGCCGGTCAGGTAGACCATGTCGATGTCGGAGGCGCGCAGGGCGATTCCCTCTTCGAGTATCCGCGCCGCCTCGTTGACCAGCGAGTACACCAGCCGCTCGACGATTTCCTGGTCGCTGATTTTGCGCCGCTCGACGCCGCTGTCGGCCGAGTGCTTGACGATCATCGCGTTGACGATGTCCGAGGCGTAGGCTTTGCGGTCGCCCGCCTTGTAGTCGTACCAGCCGGCGCCGGTTTTCTGGCCGAAGCGGCCCAGCTCGCACAGCAGGTCGGCGGTTTTCGAGTAGGTGATGCCCGGCGATTCGACGTAGCGGCGCTTGCGGATGTACCAGCCGATGTCGTTGCCGGCCAGGTCGCCCATGCGGAACGGCCCCATTGCGAAGCCGAATTTTTCAAGCGCCTTGTCGACCTGCTCCGGCAGGCAGCCCTCTTCCAGCAGGAAGCCGGCCTGGCGGCTGTATTGCTCGATCATGCGGTTGCCGATGAAGCCGTCGCACACGCCCGAGACGACGCCGGTCTTTTTCAGCTTTTTCGACAGCGCCAGCGTGGTCGCCAGCACGTCCTTGCCGGTGGCGGCGCCGCGCACGATTTCCAGCAACTTCATAACGTTGGCCGGGCTGAAGAAGTGCGTGCCGACGACGTCTTGCGGGCGCTTGGTGAAGTTGGCGATCTGGTTCAGGTCCAGCGTCGAGGTGTTCGACGCCAAGATCGCGCCGGGTTTCATTACTTCATCGAGTTTCTTGAAGACGGCTTCCTTGACACCCATCTCCTCGAACACCGCTTCAACGACGATGTCGGCCTGGCCGATGTCGTGGTACGACAGCGTGCCGCTGATCAGCGCCAGGCGCTGGTCGAACTTCTCCTGCGTCAGCTTGCCTTTTTTCAGGGTGTTTTCGTAGTTTTTGCGGATCGTCGCCAGGCCCTTGTCGAGCGCCTCTTGCTTGGTTTCCAGCAGGATCACCGGAATGCCGGCGTTGACGAAGTTCATCGCGATGCCGCCGCCCATGGTGCCGGCGCCAATGACGGCGGCCTGATTGATGGCGCGGGTCGGCGTGTCGGCCGCTACGTCCGGCACTTTGCTGGCGACGCGCTCGGCGAAGAAGGCGTGGCGCAGCGCTTTCGACTCGTTCGACTGGATCAGTTGCATGAAGCGCTCGCGCTCGAACTTCAGGCCGTCCTCGAATTTCATCGTCACCGAGGCGGCCACGGTTTCCACGCATTGCAGCGGCGCCGGGAACGGGCCGGACATGGCTTTGACGGTGTTGCGCGAGAATTGCAGGAAGGCTTCGTGGTTCGGGTAGTCAACCTTGCGCTCGCGCACCTTCGGCAGCGGGCGCGCGTCGGCGACCTTGTTGGCGAAGGCGATCGCGGCGTCCATCAGGTCGGCGCCGGGGGCGGTCACTTCGTCGAACAGCGCGGTGTTGGCCAGCTTTTCCGACGCCACCGGGGTGCCGGAGACGATCATGTTGAGCGCCATTTCCAGGCCCAGCACGCGCGGCAGGCGCTGCGTGCCGCCGGCGCCCGGCAACAGGCCGAGTTTGACTTCCGGCAAAGCCATCTGCGCGCCCGGCGCGGCGACGCGGTAGTTGCAACCGAGCGCCAGCTCCAGGCCGCCGCCCATGCAGACGCTGTGGATCGCCGCCACCACCGGCTTGGTCGCGTCTTCCACGGTGCGGATCAGCGTGTGCAGGCTGGGTTCGGCCAGCGCTTTCGGCGAATTGAATTCCTTGATGTCGGCGCCGCCGGAGAAGGCTTTGCCGGCGCCGGTGATGACGATGGCCTTGACGGCCTCGTCGGCCAGCGCCTTCTTGATGCCGTCGACCGCGGCGGTGCGGGTCGCCAGGCCCAGGCCGTTGACCGGCGGATTGGCTAAGGTAATAACGGCAACGGAGCCGGTGACGTGGTATTCGGCGCTCATGTCTCTTCCTTTTAGTGAAAACTTCAATTCGGTAAACGCAGTGTCTCACTATACCGCAAAAAGCACGGTCGTATTATTTATTTACGGAGGGCGTTAATGTTGATATCCCGCAAATTCAACGGCGGGGATGCGTGCGCTGCGCGCTACACCTCCAGCCACTCCCTGCGCACGCCCGCGTCGGCGCGCAATTGTTCCGGCGTGCCCTCGAAAACCATGGCGCCGCGGCCCATCACGTAGACGCGCTGCGAGATGTCCAGCGCGATCGCCAGTTTCTGCTCCACCAGCAAGACCGACACGCCCCGTTCCTTCAGCGCCAGCAGATAGCGCGCCACCAGCGCGACGATCTTCGGCGCCAGCCCCTCGGTTGGCTCGTCGATCATGATCAAATCCGGGTCGCCCATCAGCGTGCGGCACAAGGTCAGCATCTGCTGCTCGCCACCCGATAATACCCCGGCGGCCACCTGGCGCCGTTCCTGCAGGCGCGGGAACATCCGGTACATATCGTCCAGGCTCCAACGCCCCGACTGCACATTCTTCTTGCGCCCCAGAATCAGGTTTTGTTCGACCGTCAGCGTCGGGAAGATGTCGCGATTTTCCGGTACGTAACCCAATCCCCTGTGGGCGATCTGGAACGCCTTCAGGCCGAGGATGTCCTCGCCCTTGAAGCGCACCGCGCCGCTCGCCGTCACCTGCCCCATCGCCGCCTTCACCAGCGTCGAGCGGCCGACGCCGTTGCGTCCCAGCAGGCTGACGATTTCGCCCCGGCCGACCTGCAGGTCGACGCCGTGCAAGACGTGGCTTTTGCCGTAGTAGGCGTGCAAATTTTGAATATCGAGGATCGCGCTCATGCCGCATGCTCCGTGTCGCCGCCCAGGTAGGCGGCCTGCACCGCCGCGTTGGCGCGGATGTTGGCCGGCGTGTCGCAGGCGATCACTTCGCCATACACCAGCACGGCGATCCTGTCGGCCAGGCCGAAGACCACGCTCATGTCGTGCTCGACCATCAGCAGCGTCTTGCCGACGCTGACTTTGCGGATCAGCTCGACGGCGGCGTCGGACTCGGAGCGGCTCATGCCGGCGGTCGGTTCGTCGAGCAGGATGACGTCGGCGCCGCCGGCGATGGTGATGCCGATTTCCAGCGCGCGCTGCTCGGCGTAGGTCAGCACGCCGGCCGGCACGCCGCGCTGGCGTTGCAGGCCGATCACTTCGAGTACTTGCTCGGCGCGTTCGTGGGCGTCGCGCAGGCCGTTCAAGCGCTGCCAGAACGAATAGCGGTAGCCGAGCGACCACAGCACCGCGCAGCGCAGGTTTTCGTACACCGTCAGCTTGTCGAACAGGTTGCTGATCTGGAAGCTGCGCGCCAGCCCCAGCCGGTTGATTTGATACGTTTTGAGCCGGCTGATGCTGGCGCCGTTGAGCACGATGTCGCCGCCGCTGATCGGAAAACGTCCCGATACCAGGTTGAACAGCGTCGATTTGCCGGCGCCGTTGGGGCCGATCACGGCCACGCGCTCGCCCTTGGCCACGGCCAGGTTAGCGCCGCGGATGATGTCGGATTTGCCGAAACTCTTGCGCACGTCGCGCAATTCCAGTGCGTATGGCGCGCTCATCGGCCTGCCCCTTTCTGTTGCGCCGCAATATCGGCGTTGACGTCGCTCCAGAGCGTGTAAAAACCCGGCTGCAGGCGGCGGTAGCCCAGCACGCCGAATAGCAGCAGGGCGCCGGCGACCAGCCACGGCAGCGCCGCCCGGGTGTCCGGCTGGAAGCCAAACAGCGGCATGACGCTGCCGTTGGCCGATTCCAGCGTCAGGTGGTACAGCATTTCGATGCCGGCCACCAAGCCGAGCACGCCGGCCAGCGTCACCGCCACCAGCCCCAGCAGGCGCGGCCCGACCAGGCCGAACCGGCCGGCCGAGGCCACCCGCATCAGCATCAGCAGCAGGCTGGCCAGTCCGGCCGGGGCGTAGCGCACCATGACGATGAAAAACAGGCCCAGGTAGAGTTGCCAGGCGTGGCTGAAGTCCGACAGCAGCACCGAGAACAGCACGCCGACGATGGCGCCCAGCAGCGGCCCGAAGAAGAAGCCGATGCCGCCGATGAAGGTGAATAGCAGGATGGCGCCGGAACGCGCAGCGCTGACGTTCTCGGCGCTAACGATCTCGAAGTTGATCGCCGACAGGCCGCCGGCGACGCCGGCGAAGAAGGACGACAGGATCAAGGTCAGGTAACGCACCCACTGGGTGTCGTAACCGATGAAGCCGACCCGCTCGGGATTGTCGCGCACCGCGTTGAGCATGCGCCCCAGCGGCGTGTGCGTGAAGGCGAACATGGCGACGGTGCCCAGGAACAACCAGAACGCGATCAGGTAGTACACCTGGATCTGCGGGCCGTAGCTGATGCCCAGCACCGGCGCGCCGATGACGCGGTTGGTGGTGACGCCGCCCTCGCCGCCGAAAAAGTCGGGGAACATCAGCGAGGCGGCGAACACCAGTTCCACCAGGCCGAGCGTGATCATGGCGAAGGTGGTGCCGGACTTCTTGGTCGTCACGTAGCCGAACAGCATGCCGAAGAACATGCCGGCGACGCCGCCGAGCAGCGGAATCAGACTGGTCGGCAGGCCCGGGCCGCCGGCCGCCGTCAGGTTCATCGCGTGGATCGCGCAGAACGCGCCGAGCCCGGCGTACACCGCGTGGCCGAACGACAACATGCCGCCCTGCCCCAGCAGCATGTTATAGGACAGGCCGAGTAGCATCATGGTGCCCATCTGGCACAGCAGGGACAGCGCGCCGCCCTTGCTGAACAGCAGCGGCGCCACGGCCAGGGCCAGCGCGTAGCCGCCCCAGACCAGGTAACGCGGCAGGTTCATCGGCGCAAAACTAATCGAGCTGAGCGTTTTCATTCGCGTGTCCCCATCAAACCCTTCGGACGAAATATCAGCACCAGCACCAGCAGCAGGTACGGCAGGATGGCGGCGCTTTGGGCGATCGTCACCTTCAGCACCGCGTAGCCGGGCGTGGCGGGACCCGGCGCGGCGCCCAGCAGCTTGAGCAGGCTCAGCAGCGAATAGTCGAGCGCCACGGCGTAGGTTTGCAGCACGCCGATCAGCAGCGAGGCGAGGAAGGCGCCGGCCAGCGACCCCATGCCGCCGACCACCACCACCACGAAAATGATGCTGCCGACGGTGGCCGCCATGGCCGGCTCGGTGACGAAGGCGTTGCCGCCGATGACGCCGGCAAGACCGGCCAGCGCGCAGCCGCCGCCGAACACCCACATGAACAGCCGCGGCACGTTGTGGCCGAGCGCCTCGGCCGCTTCGGGATGCGTCAGCGCCGCCTGGATCACCAGGCCGGCGCGGGTGCGCGTGAGCACCAGCCAGATCGACGCCAACATCGCCAGCGCGACCAGCATCATGAAGCCGCGGTAGATCGGGAAGCTGGTGGAAAACAGCGTGAACAGCGGGCCGTCCAGCTCTTTCGGGATCGGATAGGCGACCGCGGCGCGGCCCCATATCAGTTGCACCAGTTCGACCACCAGATAGGACAGGCCGAAGGTGAATAGCAACTCGGGGATGTGGCCGTACTTGTGCAGCGGGCGCAAGCCGTAGCGTTCGACCAGCGCGCCCAGCAGGCCGACCGCGCACGGGGCCAGCACCAGCGCCGGCCAGAAGCCGATGCTGGCGCTGATGGTGTAGGCCAGATACGCGCCCAACATATAGAAGCTGGCGTGGGCGAAGTTGAGCACGCCCATCATGCTGAAAATCAGGGTCAGGCCGGAGGACAGCATGAACAGCAGCAGTCCATAGCTGACCCCGTTGAGCAGGGTAAACAGGATGAATTCCATTGGAAGGCCGATCCGAGTAGAAAATAGATCAATGCGCGAGCGGCTTCGGCGTTGAGGCAATCAAAACCAAGGGGGGCAACCCGGGGGCAAACCGTCGCGCCAAGGCGAGAAGGTCCGACCCCGGCGCTGTGCCTTGGCTTGATTTTCAACGCCGCCGGCGCCCTCGCTTACAGGCTGGGCCGTTTCATCTGGCACGAGGTCGGCTGGTTGGCGACATACGCGTCGATGCGTTTATCGAGCCGCCAGCCGTAGCCGGTGTTTTCCTGGTCGTACTTGACGTCCTTGCCGTTGGTCTTCATCCAGGTGGCGATGTACAGGTTCTGCTGCAACTGGTGGTCTTGCTTGGCCATCATGACGCCGCCGTTCAGGCTTTGCAACTTCAATCCCTCCAGCGCGAAGGCAACCTTGACGGGGTCGGTCGACTTGCCCTCCTTGATCGCCTTCGACAGCATGGCGACGATGACGTAGGGCTGCGCCGCGTAGAAGTCGTCGTTGTATTTCTTCTTGAACGCCTCGACCACTTCCTTGCCGTTGAAGGTTTCGTTGTTGGCCAGCCAGTTGCCGATGGTCTTCACGCGGTCGGCGCCGGCCGCCCCCATCGCCGTCGGCACGCCGGTGGTGGTGGCGTAATACGTGTAAAAGTTGGCCTTCAGGTCGGCGTCCTTGGCGGCGCGGATCAGCAGCGCCAGGTCGGCGCCCCAGTTGCCGGTGATGACGGTGTCGGCGCCGGAGGCTTTGATTTTGGCGATGTACGGGGAGAAGTCCTTCACCTGGCCGATCGGATGCAGGTCGTCGCCGGCGATTTTGATGTCGGGCCGCTTGCGCCCCAGGTATTCCTTGGCGGCGCGGCTGACGGCCTGGCCGAAGGCGTAGTTCTGGCCGATGATGTAGACGCTCTTGATCGACTTGTCGGGCGCCATGAAGCTGGTGAGTGCCTCCATCTTCATGTCGGAGTTGGCGTCGAAGCGGAAATGCCAGAAGCTGCATTTGCCGTTGGTCATGTCGGGATCGATCGCGGCGTAGTTCAGATACACCACTTCCTTGCCGGGGTTGCGCTCGTTGTGCTTGTTGATCGCGTCGAGCAGGGCCAGGCCGACGCCGGAACCGTTGCCCTGCGTGACATAGCGGTAGCCCTGGTCAATAACGGTTTTCAACTGGGTCAGCGACTCCTGCGGGCTGCCCTTGTTGTCGAAACCGGCGACCTGGATCTGGTGCGCGCCGGCCAGCCCGGCGCTGTTGGCCATCTCGGCGCTCAGCTGGAAACTCTTCAGCTGGTTTTGCCCGACCGGCGCGAACGGCCCGGACAGTGGATCGATGAAGGCGATTTTCACGGTGTCGGCCGAGGCGGTCGGCAGCGCGAACGGCGCCCCGAGAAATGCGAGAGAAACAGCTACTGCGCACGCGCGTTTTGTCATAGTCTCCATCCTTTTTTATAGTCATCCGCTATCCTGCGGTCGGTACTGCTACTTTTACCTCTACATCGGGTAACAGGCGTTTGCCTTACGCGGTTGGCAACCGGTGCCCCTTGAATTGCTCGCGAAGTTTGTTTTTCTGGATCTTGCCGGTGGCCCCCATCGGCAAAGCGTCGATGAACAGCACGTCGTCCGGCGTCCACCACTTGGCGATCTTGCCCTCGAAGAAGCGCAGCATCTCCTCGCGGCTCAGTTCCTGGCCGGGGCGCCTGACCACTAATAACAAGGGACGCTCGTCCCATTTCGGATGCGCGACGCCGATGCAGGCCGCCTGCAGCACGGCCGGGTGGCCCATCGCCAGGTTCTCCAGGTCGATGGTGCCGATCCACTCGCCGCCGGACTTGATGACGTCCTTGCTGCGGTCGGTGATGTGCATGTAGCCGTCGGCGTCGATGGTGGCCACGTCGCCCGTCGGGAACCAGCCGTCCTGCAGCACGTCGCCGCCCTCGTCCTTGAAATAGCGCGAAATGATCCACGGCCCCTTGACCAGCAAGTGGCCGTAGCTGACGCCGTCCCACGGCAACTCCTTGCCGTCGTCGTCGACGATTTTCATGTCGACGCCGTAGATCGCGTGGCCCTGCTTTTGCAAAATCTTGCGCTGCTCGTCCTTCGGCAAGGCCAGGTGCTTGACCTGCAAGCCGCCGGCGGTGCCCAGCGGCGACATTTCGGTCATGCCCCAGGCGTGGATAACCTCGATACCGAACTCGTCGATGAGCGTGTCCATCATCGCCGGCGGACAGGCCGCGCCGCCGATGACGGTGCGGCGGAAGGTCGAAAACCTCAACTTGTTTTGTAGCGCGTAGTTCATCAGGCCCAACCAGACGGTCGGCACGCCCGCCGAGAACGTCACCTTCTCGCTCTCGAACAGCTCGTAAAGCGACTTGCCGTCCAGCGCGGCGCCGGGGAATACCATCTTTGCGCCCGACAGCGGCACCGAGTACGGCAAGCCCCAGGCGTTGACGTGGAACATCGGCACCACCGGCAACACGGTGTCGGCCGAGGACACGTTGAGGGCGTTCGGCATCGCCGCGCCGTAGGCGTGCAGCACCGTCGAGCGGTGCGAATACAGCGCGCCCTTCGGATTGCCGGTCGTGCCCGAAGTGTAGCACAGCGTGGCGGCCGAGTTCTCGTCGAACAGCGGCCACTCGTACTGGTCGGAATGGCTGTCGATCAAGTCCTCGTAGCACAACAAATTGGCAATCTTGCTGTCTGCCGGCATGCGGTCGCGGTCGCACATCAAAATGTAATACTTGATGGTCTGGCACTGCGCGGCGATGGCCTCGACCGCCGGCAGGAACGTCAGGTCGAACAGCAGGCACTGGTCTTCGGCGTGGTTGCTGATATAGGCGATCTGCTCCGGGAACAGGCGCGGATTGATCGTGTGCAACACCGCGCCCGAGCCGGACACGGCGTAATAGGCTTCCAGATGGCGGTAGCCGTTCCAGGCCAGCGTGGCGACGCGGTCGCCGATGCGCACGCCCAAGCCTTGCAGCGCGTTGGCCAGCCGGCGCGCGCGCTGGTGGCATTCGCGGTAGGTGTAACGGTGCAGATCGCCCTCGATCCGGCGCGAGACGATCTCGTTGCCGCCATAGTGGCGCGCGACGAATTCGATAATGCTGGAAATGAGCAAAGGCTGGCTCATCATCTGGCCCATCAAGGGGCTTTGTGGATAAGACGACATCTAATCTCCCGCAAGTTTGTCAAATTTAACATTCAGTTTCGTACGACCGTGCTAAAACAGTCAACGCATTTCGATGCTGCGGCGCAGCAAGTCGCAGCAAGTCGCGCAGCCGCTCGGTCGGTTTAATGCAGACGTTCCCGGCGCCTAAAAAATGAGCCCTTAATGTTAGTGAGCATTTGTAACGAACACGTCGAAACGCCCTACCCGCGAATAAAATCGCCCGGTGCGGTAAAATCCATCCTACCCCTGCGCCCCATAGGTGCGCAACAACATAGATCGAACGGAATCGCTATTACTGCCGACACTCTCCCACTGGGCAACTCATTTGCCACGTTGCCGCCCGCGTTCTTCACGCGCCTGATGCCGACGCCCCTTCCGGCCCCCTACCTGGTCGCTGTTAGCGCGCCGGCCGCGGCGCTGCTCGGGCTGGACCCGGCCACGCTCGCCAATGAGGATTTCGTCGCCACGCTGACCGGCAACCGCGTGCCGCGCAGCGCGCTGCCGCTGGCGGCGGTGTATTCCGGCCACCAGTTCGGCGTCTGGGCGGGCCAACTCGGCGACGGCCGCGCCATTTTGCTGGGCGACATCGCCACCGCGAACGGCCCGCTTGAATTGCAATTGAAGGGCGCCGGCGCCACGCCGTACTCGCGCATGGGCGACGGCCGCGCCGTGCTGCGCTCGTCGATCCGCGAATTTCTTTGCTCCGAGGCCATGGCCGGGCTCGGCATCCCGACCTCGCGCGCGCTCGCCGTGACCGGCTCCGACCAGGGCGTGATGCGCGAGACGGTTGAAAGCGCCGCCGTGGTGACGCGCATGGCGCCGACCTTCGTGCGCTTCGGCTCCTTCGAGCACTGGTTTTACCGCGAGAAACCGGAAGAGTTGAAAATCCTCGCCGACTACGTCATCGACGGCTTCTACCCGGAGCTGCGCCAACAGGCCAATCCCTACCAGGCGCTGCTGGCCGAAGTGTCGCGCCGCACCGCCCACATGATCGCCCACTGGCAGGCGGTCGGCTTCATGCACGGCGTCATGAACACCGACAATATGTCTATCCTCGGCCTGACGCTGGACTACGGCCCGTTCGGCTTCATGGAAGCCTTCGACGCCAAGCACATCTGCAACCACACCGACCAGCAGGGCCGCTACGCGTACGCGATGCAGCCGGAAATCGGCCACTGGAACTGCTACGCGCTGGGCCAGGCGCTGCTGCCGCTGATCGGCGAGGTTGCCGCGGCGCAGCAGGCGCTGGACGTGTACCAGCCCGCCTACGCCGCCAAAATGGACGAGCTGTGGCACGCCAAGTTGGGCCTGCGCAGCGCGCTGGCGGACGACGCCGCGCTGTTAGACGCGCTGTTCGCGCTGATGCAGGCCAACCACGTCGATTTCACGCTGTTCTTCCGCCGCCTGGGCGACCTGCAACTGGGGCAAGCCGGCGCCGACGCGCCGCTGCGCGACCTGTTCATCGACCGGCCCGGCTTCGACGCCTGGGCCGGCCAGTACCGCCAGCGCCTGCGCCAGGAGAACAGCGCCGACGGCGCGCGCCGGACGGCGATGAACCTGGTCAATCCAAAGTACGTATTACGCAATTATCTGGCGCAGGTGGCCATTGAAAAAGCGCAGCAAAAGGACTTTACTGAAGTGGCGCGCCTGCTGTCAGTACTGGAGCGCCCGTTCGACGAGCAGCCTGAACACGAGCAATACGCCGCGCTGCCGCCGGACTGGGCCAGCCATCTTGAAGTTAGTTGTTCCTCCTGAGACCGATATTATGACGACCAATAAAGTACGGAAAACCGACGCCGAATGGCGCGCCATGCTCGATTCGATGCAATACGAGGTGACGCGCCACGCCGCCACCGAGCGCGCCTTCACCGGCACGTACTGGGACCACCACGAGCACGGCATTTATACCTGCGTCTGCTGCAACACGCCGCTGTTCGCCTCCGACGCCAAGTTCGACTCCGGTTGCGGCTGGCCCAGTTATTTCAAGGCGCTAGATCCGGCCAACGTCACCGAAATTGTCGACCGCAGCCATGGTATGCTGCGCACCGAAATCGTTTGCGCGGTGTGCGACGCCCATTTGGGCCACGTGTTCCCGGACGGCCCGGCGCCGACCGGGCTGCGCTATTGCATTAATTCGGCGTCGCTGCGCTTTGACCCCCAACCTGTTTAAAGAATACGATGAAATTTCTGTTCGATTACTTCCCGCTCTTCCTGTTTTTCGGCGCTTATAAATGGGCCGGCGGCAACGAAGAGGCCGCGCACGCGCTGGTATCCCAATATCTGTCCGGTATTATCTCGGGCGGCGTGGTCGCGCCGGCGCAGGCGCCGATTATGCTCGCCACGCTGGTCGGCATTCTCGCCACGTTTATGCAGGTCGCCTATTTGTTGGCGCGCAAGCAACCGGTTCCCGGCATGCTGTGGTTGTCGCTGTTCGTCTTCGTGGTGTTTGGCGGCGCCGGCATATATTTCCATGACGACAGTTTTATCAAATGGAAGCCGACGCTGATCTACTGGCTGTTCGGCCTCGCCCTGGTGGTCGGCCAAGTGTTCTTCAACAAGAACCTGATGCGCAAAACGATGGAAACGCAGATCAAGCTGCCCGACGCGATTTGGCAGAAACTGTTGATGGTCTGGGCGGTGTTTTTCATTGCCATCGGCGCGCTCAACCTGTTTGTCGCCTTTGTCGTCTTCAAGGACGACCTGAGCGCCTGGGTGAGTTTCAAAGCCTTCGGTACCACCGGCATCTTCTTCGTCTTTATCATCGCCCAGACCCTGTTCCTGTCCAAGTACATCCAGGAGGAGGACGCATGAGCGCCGCCGACGACCGCCTCGAACGCATCCGCGCGCGCATTGACACGGCGCTGGCGCCGCTGGAATGCGTGCTGGAGGACGATTCGGCCAGCCACGCCGGGCACGCCGGGGCCGCTTCCGGCGGCGGGCATTACAATTTACGCATTGTTTCAGCTCAATTTGAGGGGGTCAGACTCGTCATGCGCCATCGACTCGTGTATGATTCCGTGCACGATATGATGCATGTGGAGATTCACGCATTGTCGATAATCGCCTTGGCGCCATCCGAAGTCTGAGCGACCATGGTTGGAATTGAGCTGTGTCAATATTATTGATACATTGAACGAAACAGACGCTGGACGATTGAATTTTTTTCAACGCACTCTTTCACGAACTTTTCCCTAACAGGATTTAATAATGACTTTTAAGCCAGCCCGCTTGCTGATCGCACTTCTCGCCGTTGTCGCCGTACCTGTTCTGGCGCAAAACATTGCTGTGGTTAACGGCAAGCCTATCCCGTCGTCGCGCGTTGACGCGGTCGTTAAGCAAGTTGTGGCGCAAGGCCAGCAAGCTGATTCGCCGCAATTGCGCGAGTTGATCAAGAAAGACTTGATCGGCCGCGAAGTGCTGATGCAGGAATCGGAAAAGCAAGGCTTCGGCAAAGACGCCGCCGTCAAGCAACAGATCGAGAACGCGCGCCAAGCCATCATCATCAACGCCCTGGTCGGCGATTTCGTCAAAAAGAATCCGGTCAGCGACGCTGAAGTTAAGGCCGAATACGATCGTTTCGTGGCCCAGTCCGGCGACAAGGAATACCATGTGCGCCACATCCTGACGGCCACCGAAGCCGAAGCGAAAGACGTCATCGCCAAACTGAAGGGCGGCGCCAAGTTTGAAGAGCTGGCCAAAGCGTCGAAAGACACCGGCTCGGCCAGCAATGGCGGCGACCTCGACTGGGCAGCCCCGTCGTCGTTCCCGAAAGTGTTCTCGGACGCCTTCGTCGGCCTGCAAAAAGGCCAGGTTACCGACACCCCGGTGCAAACGCCGAACGGTTTCCACGTGATCAAACTGGACGACACCCGCGCCGCGAAATTGCCGACGCTGGAAGAAGTCAAGCCACAGATCACCGAAGCGCTGCAACAGAAGAAGCTGCAAGCGTTCCAGGAAGAAATGGTCAAGAAAGCCAAAGTGCAGTAAAGATGTGCCCGTCCGGCGCCCGACGCGGCGCCGGCATACTGTTGCGTGTGTAAGAATCTGTACTGCCCGGCAGGGCGATCTCTTGTTTTTTTAAGGATGTGATGATGATTTTGAAACCAGCCCGCCTGTTGTTAGCCCTACTCGCCATTGTAGCAATCCCCGCTTTTGCGCAAAACGTCGCCACCGTCAACGGCAAGGCCATTCCGGCCGCCCGCGTCGATCAATTGGTCAAGCAAGTTGTCGCCCAGGGTAAGCAAACCGATTCGCCGCAATTGCGCGAAGCCATCAAGCGCGACCTGATCGGCCGCGAAGTGCTGATCCAGGAAGCCGACAAACAAGGCTACGGTACCCGCCCTGAAGTCAAGGCGCAGCTTGAAAACACCCGCCAGAGCATCATCATCAACGCGATGCTGGCCGACCACGTCAAGAAGAACCCGGTCAAAGACGCCGACATCAAGGCTGAGTACGACAAGTACAAGTCCCAGGTTGGCGACAAGGAATACCACGCCCGCCACATCCTGGTCGCGACCGAAGCGGAAGCCAAAGACTTGATCACCAAGCTGAAAGCCGGCGGCAAGTTCGAAGAACTGGCCAAGGTATCGAAAGACGGTTCCGCCGCCAACGGCGGCGACCTGGACTGGGCCAACCCGGGCTCCTTCGTCAAACCCTTCTCGGACGCCATGGTGGCCCTGAAAAAAGGCGAGTTCACCCAGACCCCGGTGCAGACGCAGTTCGGTTTCCACGTCATCAAACTGGAAGACTCCCGCCCGGCCAAAGTGCCGTCGCTGGAAGAAGTCAAAGGCCAGATCGGCGAAGCGCTGCAACAGAAGAAGGTTGCCGCTTTGCGCGAAGATTTGCTGAAAAAAGCAAAAATCCAGTAATCATTACTGGAATCGAAAAAGCGTCCCTCGGGACGCTTTTTTTTCGTGCGCCAGCATACCACCGCCGCCGCGCCAATCTTGATCGGATAGACAATATGGACAGCACGTTTTTGCCAGCGCTGCAAGCGGCCCTGGCGGCGGTGGCCGACGTCGGGCGCGCCGCGCCGATGCGCGCCTACATGCGCGAGCAGTTCGACTTCCTCGGCGTGCCCACGCCACAGCGGCGCGTGGCCGCGCGGTCCCTGCTGCGCGCGCTCAAGCCCGCCGACGCCGACACCCTGTTCGCGTACGCCGGCGCACTGTGGGAACTGCCGCAGCGCGAGTACCATTACGTCGCCATCGACCTGTTGGCGATGCATTGGAAAACGCTGGGCGCGCAGCACATCGGCGACCTGCTTGCGCTGGCCCAGCGGCGCCCGTGGTGGGACAGCGTCGACGGCCTGGCGGCGATCGTCGGCGACGTGCTGCTGGCCGAAAAACGCCACGGGCGCGACGCCCACGCGTGCATGGACGCCGCGCTGGCGCATCCGAGCCTGTGGGTACGGCGCATCGCCATGCTGCACCAGCTCGGCTGGCACGAGGCCACCGACGCCCAGCGGCTCTTCGCCTACGCGCTGGCGCTGGCGCCGGAAAAGGAATTCTTCATTCAAAAAGCGGTCGGCTGGGCCTTGCGCGACCATGCCTGGCACGACCCGCAAGCGGTGCGCCGCTTCCTCGACGCAGCGCACGGGCGCTTGGCGGCGCTGAGCTATCGCGAAGCGGAAAAACACCTCACGCGGCATAGGGAATTGCCCGCATGACGTCTTGGCGTTAGCGGACCGCCGGCAACGGCCCTGGTTCGGGGACAAGGCTGAGCCAGATCAATCGGAAGCAAATAATCATTCTTTTCTTGAGATCGCTTGTGGCGCTCCACTACTCAACGGCATATTTTGGACTTCCTATACCGACAACCGAGGAGCGGCCATGGCCACGAGCAAGAACGAGGAGTCACGAAACGACGGGCGCACGATTGCGCTCGAGGTCAGGGCGGAATGCGCCGAACGCCCGGACGACCTGCCCACCGTCGTCGCCTATGCCTTCAGCCAAGGCGGCGCGCTGCTCGACATGCAGACGCTCGACCAGGAGGGGCGCGCCAAGTTCACCATCCCCGTCGGCAACGAAGCGCAATCGGTGCGCGTGGTGCTCGGCCCCGAGGTGGACAAGGAATTCGTCGAGGCCGGCGAGTTGCTGCGCCGCGGCGGCATCGACCGGCATGTGGCGGTGCGGCCGAACCTGGAGCGCCTGGCGCCGCTGATCTTCCAGGTCGGGCCGGAAATCTGGCGCCGTTGGATAGGCCGGCTCTGCGTCGTCAACGGTACTGTGCTCAAACGCGTGGTCTCGGGAGGTGTGCTGCTGCGGCTGCCGGTGTGCAACGCCGCCGTCGACATCTTCGAAATCGACCCGTGGCCGCTTATCATCGCCGAACTGCCGGAACTCGACCTCGACCGCCTGCGCGACGTCGTCGACGGTCCGTGGCCGCCGCTCCACTAGCCGATCCCGCCGCGTCCGCCCGAGCCCTTTCCCTTCGACGTCATCGACAATCCGGCCTCGCCGGTCGGTTTGCATCCGCAACCGTTGCCGCCGCGCCAGCTTCAAGCGCGCGTCCCGGAGCACGCCTGGCAGCAAGCCGCGCAGGCCGGCGGGCGACTCGGCGCACTGGCGCTGCCGGCCTCCCTGGTACTGGCGGCGCGGGCCTCGCGGCCGATTTTCGAGCGCGCCATCCTCAGCCACCTCGACCTGCTGCGCCCGCTACTGTGCTGGCTGTTCCCGTTCCCGGTCCACAAAACCAGGCTAACGACGGTGACGACCGACGAATGCGGCCGTTTTCACGCCTTGATCTGGCGCTCGATCTTCAACTTCGACCAGCCCGACCTGTATTTCATCGCGCGCCAGCGCATCTGGCCCGGTTTCTGGGTGACGATTTACGAACCGAAACCGGTGATTTGCTACACTTGGTGGAACTATGTGTGCGGCAGCGAAGTCGTCCTCGTCACCGCGCACCCGCTGGCGCACGCCTGCCCGCCCTGCCCGCCCATCGTCGCACCCAACAACTGGGTACTGTTCATGGCCATCGGCAATACCTCGGTGTGGCGCATCCACGGCGCCAACGACAGCACCCGCGTCGGCGCGCCGGGCCACGACCCCGCCAAGCTCGGCCTGCTGGACGGCGGCGCGCCGTGGGGCGGCACGCTGCGGCCGCGGCTGGAATTCGACACCTCCCTGCGCAGCGACCTGGGCGTGTTCTACTACCGCGTGTCGTACAAGCGCGCCACCGAGGTCGAGACGGAGTGGCGCCCCAGCACCGAGGCCGTCAGCCGCCACTACGCGCACGAGGTGGGCGGCGACCTGATCCTCGAACAATACCCGCTCGGCCCGCAGAGCGTCGGCACCAGCGCGCACCTGTATAAAATCCCGCCGGGCTTGCCACCGCTGGGACAGTGGTCGATTCCGAACGCCGTGCTCGACACGCAAAACGCGGTCATTCCCACCACCGCGGTGGCGCCCGGCGTGCCGTTCGACGACAACGGCGTCGCGCTGGGCGCCGACCAGGGCGGCCCCTGGCAGATCAAGGTGGAACTGTTCGACGCCGCCGGCAACCTGGTCGATCCCGAGGCGCTGGGCATTAAATGGCGGGTTCCCGCCAGCGATACGCTGACCGGGACGATCCAGACGCGCGACGCCGCGCTGCTGGGGCTGGTGGACGCGGCCAACAACCGCATGCTGCTGACGATACGGCTGGACAACAACCGCAGCTACGCCCGCATCGACGCGCCCAGCGTGGGCGGCAGCACGGCGACGGACGAATGCGGCGTGATGAACTACGCCGCGCTGGCGCAGACGGTCGAGGTACCCTTCTACGGCTTGCAGATCAACCGTTACGCGACCTACTCGTTCTACGTGCAGCGCGGCGCGGTCACGCCACCCGAGTACAGCCTGGCGGGGACGGCGGCGTCCGGCATCGCCGGCATGCCCGGCGCGATACCGCCGTCGCCGCCGGCCGATGCGCTGCCAACGGTGGGCACGTTGCTCGACACCTGCACCTTGGCCGGCTTCACCGAGCAGCTGTACGTCGCGCACACGGGCACCGACGGCTGGTCGCGCCTGAGCGGCTACGACAGCAGCGCGGCGCGCGCCTTCGTGCTGGCGCCCGAAACGGCGCCGTGACCGGCTACCAAGGCGCCGGGGCGGCGATTCAGACCGGGTTGAGTTGAACGGTATAAAAAAACCGGGGACAGACCACGATTTTCGAGCAGCTATTGCTCGGAAATCGTGGTCTGTCCCCGGTTCGGGATGGAGCGCCCGCTTGCCCGGGCGCTGTCAACTAGTTAGCCCACCCACTTGCGGGCGTTGCGGAACATGCGCATCCACGGCGAATCCTCGCCCCACGATTCCGGGTGCCACGATTGCTGCACGCTGCGGAACACGCGCTCGGCGTGCGGCATCAGCACGGTGAAGCGGCCGTCCGGCGTGGTCACCGAGGTCAGGCCGTCCGGCGAGCCGTTCGGGTTGTACGGATACGCTTCGGTGGCATGGCCACGGTTGTCGACGAAACGCATGGCCTTCGTCACGTCGCCGATGTTGCCGGTCTGCGAGAAGTCGGCGTACCCTTCGCCGTGGGCGATGGCAATCGCCGTCTGCGTGCCGGCCATGCCCTGGAAGAAAATCGACGGCGAATCCAGCACTTCGACCATGGCGAAACGGCCTTCGAATTTTTCCGACTTGTTGCGCGTGAACTTGGGCCAGGCGTGCGCGCCGGGGATGATAGCCTTCAGGTTGCTCATCATCTGGCAGCCGTTGCAGATACCCAGGCCGAAGCTGTCGCTGCGCGAGAAGAAGCGCGCGAACTGCTCGGCCAGGCTGGCGTTGAATAGAATTGTCTTGGCCCAGCCCTCGCCGGCGCCCAGCACGTCGCCGTACGAGAAGCCGCCGACGGCGATGACGCCCTGGAAGTCGTCGAGGCGGACGCGGCCGGCGATCAGGTCGCTCATGTGCACGTCGACGGCGCTAAAGCCGGCCTGGTGCATCACGTACGCCGTTTCAATATGCGAGTTCACGCCCTGCTCGCGCAGGATGGCCACGCGCGGGCGCACGCCGGTGGCGATGAACGGCGCGGCGACGTTTTCCGCCGGGTCGAAAGTGAGCACCGGCGTCATGCCCGGGTCGGCCAGGTCGAACGCGCGGTCGTATTCGGCGTCGGCGCAGGCCGGGTTGTCGCGCAGGCGGGCGATGCGCCAGCTGGTTTCGCTCCACAGGCGTTGCAGCGCGGAACGCGGGTGCGAGTAGATCAGCTTGGCGTCGCGGGTGAATTCAATCACGTCGCGCTCGTTCGGCTTGCCGATGATGTGGCTGCAGGCGCCCAGGTCGAAGCCGCGCAAGACGTCCATGACCAGCGATTTCTCGTCGGCGCGCACTTGGATGACGGCGCCCAGTTCTTCGTTGAACAGCGCGCGCAGGGTCAGTTCGTTGCGCCGCTCGGCCACCTGGCCGGCCCAGTTCTTGGCGTCGCCCCAGTCGCTGGCGTGCTCGCCTTCCAAGGTCAGCATGTCGAGGTTGATCGACAGGCCGCTGTGGCCGGCGAAGGCCATTTCGGCCAGCGTGGCGAACAGGCCGCCGTCGGAACGGTCGTGGTAGGCCAGCAGCTTGCCGTCGCTATTGAGTTGCTGGATTGCCGCGAAGAAGCCCTTCAGGTCGGCGGCGCTGTCGACGTCCGGCGTCTCGTTGCCGAGTTGGCCGGTCACTTGCGCCAGCGCCGAGGCGCCCAGGCGGTTCTTGCCGCGGCCCAGGTCGATGACGATGATGGCGCTGTCGCCGGCGTCGGTCTTGATTTGCGGCGTCAGCGATTTGCGCACGTCGGTCACCGGCGCGAACGCCGAGACGATCAGCGACACCGGCGACACCACGGCCTTGCTTTCCTCGTCGTCGCGCCAGGTGGTGCGCATCGACAGCGAATCCTTGCCGACCGGGATGCTGATGCCCAGCGCCGGGCACAGTTCCATGCCGATCGCCTTGACGGTGTCGTACAGCGCCGCGTCCTGGCCCGGCTGGCCGCAGGCGGCCATCCAGTTGGCCGACAGTTTCAGATCCGAAATGTCGCCGATCGCCGCGGCGGCGATGTTGGTGATCGCCTCGCCGACGGCCATGCGGCCCGACGCCGGCGCGTCGATGACGGCCAGCGGCGTGCGCTCGCCCATGGCCATCGCTTCGCCCAGGTAGCCTTCAAAACTCATCGCCGTGACGGCGCAGTCGGCCACCGGCACTTGCCACGGGCCGACCATCTGGTCGCGCACGGTCATGCCGCCCACCGAGCGGTCGCCAATGGTGATCAGGAAGGACTTGTCGGCCACCGTCGGCAGCAGCAGCACGCGCTGCGCCACGTCGGCCAGGTCCAGGCCGGTCAAGTCGATGGCCGGGAACGCGTGGTGGACGTGGTGCACGTCGCGCAACATCTTCGGCGGTTTGCCCAGCAGTACGTCCATCGGCATGTCGACCGGCTCGTTGCCCAGGTCGGTGTCGATCAGCTTCAGCTGGCGCTCTTCGGTGGCGACGCCGACGGCGGCGAACAGGCAGCGTTCGCGCTCGCACAGGGCCTTGAACAGCGGCAGGCTCTCCGGCGCGATCGCCAGCACGTAGCGTTCCTGCGATTCATTGCTCCAGATTTCCTTCGGCGCCATGCCGCTTTCTTCCAGCGGGATCTTGCGCAGGTCGAAAATCGCGCCGCGCTTGGCGTCGTTGGTGATTTCCGGGAAGGCGTTCGAGAGGCCGCCGGCGCCCACGTCGTGGATCGAAATGATCGGGTTGTCGGCGCCCATCTGCCAGCAGGCGTTGATGACTTCCTGCGCGCGCCGCTCCATTTCCGGGTTGCCGCGCTGGACCGAGTCGAAGTCCAGGTCGGCGGTGTTGGTGCCGGTGGCCATCGACGAGGCGGCGCTGCCGCCCATGCCGATGCGCATGCCCGGACCGCCCAGTTGCACCAGCAGGCTGCCGACCGGGATGTCGTTCTTGTGGGTGTGCTGGGCCGAAATGTTGCCGATGCCGCCGGCAATCATGATCGGCTTGTGGTAGCCGTACACGGTGTCGCTGGCGCCGGCGAACTGGCGGCCGATGTTTTGCTCGTAGGTGCGGAAATAGCCGCCCAGCACCGGACGGCCGAATTCGTTGGAGAACGCGGCGCCGCCCAGCGGGCCTTCGATCATGATCTGCAAGGCCGAGGCGATGCGGTCCGGCTTGCCGTAGCGCACCGAGGTGTCGCGGCCGGCTTGCGGCGCGGTCACGCTGGCGGCGTTTTCCCATGGCTGGACGGCGCCCGGCAGCATCAGGTTGGAGACGGTGAAACCGGTCAGACCGGCCTTCGGCTTGGCGCCGCGGCCGGTCGCGCCCTCGTCGCGGATTTCGCCGCCGGCGCCGGTGGAGGCGCCCGGGAACGGCGAAATCGCGGTCGGGTGGTTATGCGTCTCGACCTTCATCAAGGTGTGCGTCAGTTCGGTCGAGGCCGCGTATTCGTGGCCGCCGGCCTCGCCGCGCGGGTAGAAGCGCGACACGCTCGCCCCTTCCATGATCGACGAGTTGTCGCTGTAGGCGACGACGGTGCCCTTCGGCTGCAATTCGTGGGTGTTCTTGATCATGCCGAACAGCGACTTCGGCTGCGCCACGCCGTCGATGGTCCAGTCGGCGTTGAAGATCTTGTGGCGGCAATGCTCGCTGTTGGCCTGCGCGAACATCATCAGCTCGACGTCGGTCGGGTTGCGCTTGGCCTTGGTGAAGGCGGCGTCGAGGTAGTCGATCTCGTCGTCCGACATGGCCAGGCCGAGCTCGGTGTTGGCTTTTTCCAGCGCGGCCTTGCCGGCGCCGAGCACGTCGATCGATTCCAGCGGGCGCGCTGCGAGCGTGCGGAACAGATTGGCCGCCTCGTCCGGATGGCGCAGCACCGATTCGGTCATGCGGTCGTGCAGCAGCGCGGCGACGTCCTGCGCCTGGCTGTCCGACAGCTTCTTGGCGGCGCCGATGCTGCTGCCCAAAATGCCCGATTTCAGGTTGACGCGATAGGCGACGCCGCGCTCGACGCGCTTGATGTGCGCCATGCCGCAGTTGTGCGCGATGTCGGTGGCCTTCGAGGCCCACGGCGAAATCGTGCCGAAGCGCGGGATCACGAAGAACTCTTCGCACACGCCGTCGGCGTGCTCGGCCTCGGCCGGCGAGCCGTAGGTCAGCAGCGCCCCGAGGCGGCTGCTGTCGTCGGCCGACAGGGGCGCGGCGGCATCGATGAAATGGACATAGCGCGCCTGCACCGACGTAATGGCGGGCCACACGGCCTGCAATTGGGTTAACAGGCGTTGGCTACGGAATACGGACAGGGCATTGGAACCCGGCAGAATCAACATGGTTGGAAGGTGGTTGATGCAGCGTGGCTGCGGGTTAAAGGTAGGTGTGGCACGAGACGGTGGAGCTGGAATTCCTTTGCGCGCATTATACCCGTTTCGCCCCCCCGTTAGCAGGTCGGCGGCGCCCTATCCGGGGCTTGATCTGCGTTCAAAGCAACATTATTTGCTTTGTTTGGCGGAAATCGGCATCGGCACCGCCAAAATGGTGCGTTTTTTGGCATCTTTGCAGTATCCTCGTTGGACAATGCCCGCCTAGCGCCCCGACCGAGCCGGCTCGCAGATTCCACAGAGAACCACGAGAGATGCACGATGAAAGAATATAGCGACTTATCGGTTCTAATCGTCGACCCCAACCCCAGCATGCGGGGCAATCTGCACAACATGCTGAACCAGTCGTCGATCACCAAAATCGACTACGCGGTCAGCGCCGGCACGGCCATCCGCCAGCTCGGCAAGAAATCCTTCGACATCATCCTGTGCGAATACGACCTGGGCACCGGCAGCGACGGCCAGGACGGCCAGCAACTGCTGGAAGACCTGCGCCACCACAAACTGATCGGCATGTGGACCATTTTCATCATGCTGACCTCGGAAGGCGTCTACGGCAAGGTGATGAGCGCGGCCGAGCTGACGCCGACCGACTACATCTTAAAACCCTTCACCGTCGACGTGCTGAGCGGGCGCATCGGCCGCGCCATCGACCGCCGCGCGATCTTCCTGCCGGTTTACCAGTTGATCGGCCAGGGCAATCTGCGCGAGGCGATCAAGGCTTGCGGCGCCGCCGAAAGCAAGCACATGCGCCACGCCGGCGACTTCTTGCGCCTGCGCGCCGAACTGCACCTGGACCTGGGCGAGCTGGACCTGGCCGAACAACTCTACCAGGAGGCGCTGGCGCTGAAACCGCTGGATTGGGCCAACCTCGGCCTGGCCAGGACCCTGTTCGGGCAGCAGCGCTACGATGACGCGCACGAGGCGCTGCTGAAACTGATCGAGCAGAATCCGCGCCTGATGTCGGCCTACGACCTGCTGGCCAAGACCCAGCAGGCGCTGGGCCAGGCGGCGCAGGCGAAGAAAACGCTGGAAGACGCGGTGGCGCTGTCACCGCACATGGTGCGCCGCCTGCGCCACCTGGGCGAGGTGGCGCTGACGGCGGACGACATCGTCGCCGCCGAGCGCGCCTTCAAGCAAGTCGTGGCGAAGGCCAAGTATTCCGAATTCCGCGACCCGGAGGACCACGTCAACCTGGTCAAGGCGTTGGTTAAAAAGGGCGACGGCGGCCAGGCCAGCGGCGTGGTGCGCGACCTCGAACGCTCGATGCGCGGCAGCCCCAACGTCGAAGCCTGCCGGGCCATTTCGGCGGCGCTGGTGCAGGAACTGGCCGGCAACGTCAGCGCCGCCGCCAACGAACTGAATTTGGCGGTGACGGCGCTGGCCGCCAGCAAGGGCTTGTCGACCCAGTTGAAAATCGGCCTGGTGCACAGCTGCCTGAACAACAAACTCGACAAGGCCGCCTCCGACGTCATGCTCGGCCTGATGAACGACCCGGACAGCGACGTGACGATGGAACAGGCGATCGACGAATTCGAGAAGGCCGGCCGGCACGACATGGCGCAAAGCGTCGGCGCCCATATCAGCCAGCAGGTCGAGGAACTGATGAGCGACGCGGCCGACCAGGCCAGCCACGGCGAGCTGAAGGCGGCGGTGCTGGCGCTGCGCCAGGCGCTGCGACGCACCCCGAGCAATCTGCAATTGCTGCAGCAGTCGGTGGAAGCGATCCTGCGCCAGCTCAACACGCTGGGTTGGGAACCGCCGCTGGCCGAGCAGGCCCAGCACCAGATGCACAGCATCCGCAAGCTCGACGCCAGTCACCCGATGCTGGCCTCGCTGCACGACCAGTACGCGGCGACCCAGCGCAAATACGGTATCGCCAACTAGCGTGGCGTAGGTCGGATGCGCGGGACGCGTAATCCGACCGACGAAAACCGCGCCAACTTTACCGATCGTCCCGTCAATTGATCGCGCGCAAGCCCAACGCGCGTCCCCCTCCCTCCCCCCGGAACGTTCTAGCCGCGAAGGCAGTCCTAATAAACAGACCAGCACCGCCACCCGGCTGGTGCTTACTTTGCACTCGCGCGCCCGCAGACGACGACTGCAATCCTACAGGGGGCAACATGAAAGAGAAACAAGCCAAAGAACCCGCGTCCATGAACGGCGGTTCGGCTTCCCAACACAACACGCGGAGCGAACCCGATTCCCGCGCCGGTCCGCGCGCGCGCGACACCGAGAAGGCCGCCGCATATACGATGCCGAACGACGCCGCCGCCGACCTGTCCGGCCTCGACGAGCGCGGCATGCCCGGCCTGACCGGCTCGGCTGGCTTGGCGGGCCGCGGCGCCCGCGACGCGATGCCCGATGGCGCCATGGTCGACCTATCGGCCGCCGGCAAAGCCACCGACATGCCCGGCGCCGACATGGGCGCCGGCGGCGGCAATTTCGGCGGCGGCGGCGGTAACGGTGGCGGTAGCGGTGGCGGTGGCGCCTATCGGCCGCCGCCGGTGCGCAAGTGCGGCACGATGGACGTCCACCGCCGCCTGTTATCGACGCTGCCCTCCTACGCCCGCATCCGCGCCGAGATAGAAAACCACGCACGCCTGTATGAACTCGGCGCCGGCGCCACCGAACGCAGCGGCGTGACGCGCATTCCCGTGGTGGTGCACGTGGTGTGGAACAGCGCCGCCCAGAACGTCAGCGACGCCCAGATCGCCAGCCAGATGGACGTGCTCAACCGCGACTTCCGCCGCACCAACCCGGACGCCAACTCGACGCCGGCGCCCTACCTGCCGCTGGCCACCGACTCGCGCATCGAATTTTTCCTCGCCAACACCGACCCCAACGGCGCGCCTAGCGGCGGCGTCGAACGGCGCCAAACCAGCGTCGCGGCGTTCCTTGACGACGACGCCGTCAAATCCTTCGCCACCGGTGGCCTGAACGCCTGGCCGCAGGAACGCTACCTGAACATGTGGGTGTGTCCGCTCGGCGGCGGCCTGCTCGGCTACGCCCAGTTTCCCGGCGGCCCCGGCGCCACCGACGGCGTCGTGATCCAGCAATCGGCGTTCGGCACCACCGGCACGGCGGCGCCGCCGTTCAACCTGGGCCGCACCGCCACGCACGAAATTGGCCACTGGCTGAACCTGAACCACATCTGGGGCGACGACGGCACCGGCTGCAGCGGCACCGACAACGTCGCCGACACGCCCAACCAGGCCGGCTACAACACCGGCGCGCCGAGTTTTCCGCACGTTAGTTGCGGCAACGCCCCGCACGGCGACATGTTCATGAACTATATGGACTACACCGACGACCGCGCCATGTTCATGTTCACCGCCGGCCAAGTGGCGCGCATGCAAGCCTGCCTCGACGGCGTACGCGGCACCCTCGGCGCCGGCGCCGGCATGATACGGCCGAGTTCGTCGCCGGTGGTGGCGTGGGAGGCGAACCGGATCGACACCTTCGTGCTCGGCACCGACCGCGCGCTGTACCACAAATGGTGGGACGGCGGCGCCTGGGGTCCGGCGACGACCGGCTACGACTACATGGGCGGCGTCTGCACCAGCGTGCCGCAAGCGGTGGCCTGGGGCCCGAACCGCCTCGACGTCTTCGTCACCGGCACCGACAGCGCGCTGTACCATAAATGGTGGGACGGCGGCGCGTGGGGGCCGGCGCCGACCGGCTACGAATACATGGGCGGCGTCTGCCTGGGCGAACCGCGCGTCGTCTCGTGGGGCGCCAACCGGCTCGACGTCTTCGTCATCGGCAGCAACCACGCGCTGTATCACAAATGGTGGGACGGCGCCAATTGGGGGCCGTCGCTGACCGACTACGCATACATGGGCGGCGTCTGCCTGGGACAACCCGAAGTCGTCTCGTGGGGCGCGAACCGGCTCGACGTCTTCGTCATCGGCGCCGACCGCGCGCTGTACCATAAATGGTGGGATGGCGCCAATTGGGGGCCGTCGCTGGAAGGCTACGAACGCCTGGGCGGCGTCTGCACCTGCGCGCCGCGCGCGGTGGCATGGGGGCCGAACCGCCTCGACGTCTTCGTCACCGGCACCGACGGCGCGCTGTACCACAAGTGGTGGGACGGCGCGAACTGGGGTCCGTCGCCGGAAGGCTTCGAGTACATGGGCGGCGTCTGCGTCGGCCAGCCGGAAGCGGTATCGTGGGGCGCGAACCGGCTCGACCTGTTCGTCATCGGCACCGACAGCGCGCTCTACCATAAATGGTGGGATGGCGGCGCATGGGGGCCGGCGCTGACCGGCTACGAGTACATGGGCGGCATTATCACCTCGGCGCCGCGGGTGGTGGCGTGGGGCGCGAACCGCCTGGACGTCTTCGCCACCGGCACCGATAGCGCGCTTTACCACAAGTGGTGGGATGGCGGGGCTTGGGGGCCGTCGCTCACCGGCTACGAGTACATGGGCGGCATCATCACCGCGTTCCGGCAAGCCCCCCGCGTCCAGCAAGAGGCGCCCGCGCAGCAAGCCGTGGCGCCGACACACGCGGTTCAACGCGAGCAGCGGGCGCCGGGCGCCGGCATGCTAGCATGAGGACATGCAGATGAACCAAGACAGCGCAGCGCCCAGCGGCAGTTGGACCCATTCGTTCGAGGAGGACGAAGGCGGCGTTCATCTATACCGGCCGACCCGGTCGTTCCCGTTCCCGCCCAGCAGGCGCGGGCGCGAAACGCTGGAATTCGGCGCCGCCGGCCGGATGCTCACCGGCGTCCCCGGCCCGGACGACCGGCGCGTTCTGACCGACGCCGGCCTGACCCCGCTGGGCATGAACCGCTTCCGCCTGGAGGGCGGGATCATGCCGGGCAAGGTCATTGAAATCGTCGAAGCCCAGCCGGATCGACTCAAGGTCAAATACCTTTAAGCTGTAGGTCGGGTTGGCGCGCAAAGCGCGCGTAACCCGACCGGCGTCGGCGGCGGACAGGCGTCGAATGACGCACGCTACCCCACCCCGGATTCTCCCTACGGGATGCTATCCCGCGGCACTCACACCACCATCCCCGCGTGCGCGGCGACCACCTGCAGAACCCCGTCTGCCGAACGCGCCCACATGCGCGTAAAGCGGAAGTCGCCATTGGCCGGCTGGCCGGCATAGGTGCCGGACACCTTCATCCGCACCGACACCACCGCAACCCCGCCATGCAACTGCACATGCTGCTCCGACGGCGTCAGCTCGTGCAGCTTGAGCAAACCGGATTCATGGGCGGCGAGATCCTCGCCTTTCCCAAGCAACTGGCCCAGGTGGTTAGTAAAAAGCAAGCCCGGCGCCAGCAAGGCATCCAAGGCAACGATATCCGACGCCAGCATGGCCAGGCGCAACCACTCCTCGACGTCCAGAATCTGATCATTTACCGTCATCATTATCCACCTTACATTGAGCCTGCGAAACCGTCCGGCCGAAATGCGACGCCACCCAATCCCTGGCGACCAGCCACAGCGCCGGTGCGCCCCGTTCGATCACCGGCCCGTATCGCTCCAGCACCTGCTGATACTGCACGCCGCTCTCGGCCCAGGTACCGCCATCGGTAAACACATTGATCAACAGCGGCTGAAAGCGGTCCAACGCCTTGGCGAACTGCGCGTCGCCGGTCTCGCCCGCCTCGAATTCCCACCACAGGCTCTGCAATTGCTCGCACTGCCCGGCGGGAAGCAAGCCGAAGATGCGATCCGCGGCCAGCTTTTCGCGCGCCTCCTAGCTACCGTCCAGCACGCCATGAATCGGCGTATCGCCGGCATCGACTTCAACTATATCGTGCAGCAACAGCATCTTCACCACGCGGCCGACGTCGACATGCGCGGCGGCGTGCTCCTCCAGCACCCAGGCATACAGCGCCAGATGCCACGAGTGCTCGGCCGAGTTTTCTTTCCTGCTCCGGTCGAGCAGCGGCGACTGCCGCACGACACTTTTCAGCCGATCAATCTCACGCAAAAAACTCAGTTGCTGAACCAGTCTATGTGATTCCACACGCCATCCTTAGCAATATTGTCAAATAGTTACAACGCTCACATGCCTGGGGCCGGTCCCGCTAAAAGAAGGGCGTCGGCGCTAGACTCGAAGATCCTTGCGAAGAAAAACCGTCGCCTGAGGATTGTCGTTGTAGCGCTCACATGCCTGGTATCCGCGTCCCGCGTAGATGCGCAGCGCGCCCGTCAGATCGTCTTTGCTGTCCAGATATAACCACTGCACGGCGGCGGCCACGGCGTGTTCCTCCATCGCATCGAGCAAGGATTCGGCCAGGCCCCTGCCGCGGAACTGCGGGCGCACGTAAAGACGTTTGCACTCCGCCGCCAGGGCGATCGACGCAAGAGGCCGAAGCACCACGCAACCGGCCGGGATGTCCCCCACGTACGCAATCCACAATGCCGACGACGCATCGTTCAGAAATGCCTCAATTTCCTGCTGGGTATCGCGCTTCGTCACGCCGACCGCCGCGTAATACTCGCTGAGCAAAAGCTGCGCGTCGGGCAAGCGCGAGATAGCCGCGCGGCCTATGTTGACCGGAGATGGGTGTGTACTCATCGGATCAGGCCGGCTTAGGAATCTCAAGGCCCCGCTTCACCGCCGGACGCGCCAGGAACGCTGCAAGCACCCTTGTCACCTGGGGGAAGTCCGCTATACCGACCAACTCGCCCGCCTCGTAAAAGCCAATCAAATTGCGTATCCATGGGAAGGTGGCAATGTCGGCGATGGTATAGCGGTCGCCCATAATCCAGTCGCGGCCGGTGAGCCGTTGCTCCAGCACGCCGAGCAAGCGCTGCGCCTCCGCGACGTAGCGGTCGCGGGGGCGCTTGTCTTCGTAGTCCTTGCCGGCGAATTTGTTGAAGAAGCCCAGCTGGCCGAACATCGGCCCGATACCGCCCATCTGGAACATCAGCCACTGGATGGTTTCGTAGCGCCCGGCCGCGTCCTGCGGAATGCATTTTCCGGTTTTGTCGGCGAGATACAGCAAAATTGCGCCGGATTCGAACAGCGGCAGCGGCTTGCCGTCGGGACCGTCGGGATCGATGATGGCGGGGATTTTATTGTTGGGGTTCAGCGATAAAAACTCGGCAGAGGTTTGATCGTTGGTGCCGAAATTGACGTGGTGGGGTTCGTAGGACAGCCCCGTTTCTTCCAACATGATCGAGACTTTGACGCCGTTCGGCGTAGGCAGCGAATACAATTGCAGCCGCTCTGGATGGGCTGCGGGCCATTTCGTCGTGATGGGAAAGATGGACAGGTCGGTCATGGTGCTTCCTCTCGTATGTGTCATGGCGAAGCAAATTCTGCCACAGTTGGGAAAGCGCTGCAGGAAGCGGCGGCGCCCGATGGCGTTCGCTTAGCGTGCCGTAGGTCGGACTGGCGGGACGCGTAATCCGACGATGTTGGCCGACGCGCGACGCGCCGCTCCGGGCCAACGTTGCCGGGTTACGCCCTTTGGGCTAACCCGAGCTCCGAAAACCGCGTTAGCCAGGGTTAGCCAGGCGGACCGTAACCGCCGCCGCCCGGCGTTTCGACGACGAACACGTCGCCCGCCCGCATCTCGGTCTTGCCGATGTGCGCCAGTTGCTCGACGCTGCCGTCGGCGCGCCGCACGCTGTTGCGCCCCAGCGCCCCGCACGCGCCGCCGGCCATGCCGAACGGCGCGTGGATGCGGTTGTTCGACAGGATCGCCGCCGTCATCGGCTCCAAGAAGCGTACCTCGCGCACGCCGCCGCTACCGCCATGCCAGCGCCCGGCGCCGCCCGAGCCGGGCCGGATCTCGTAGCTGTCGAGCCGCACCGGGAAGCGCCATTCCAGAATTTCCGGGTCGGTCAGGCGCGAGTTGGTCATATTGGTTTGCACCACGTCGGTGCCGTCAAAGCCCGGCCCGGCGCCGGAGCCGCCGGCGATGGTCTCGTAGTACTGGTACTTGGCGTTGCCAAAGGTAAAGTTGTTCATCGTCCCCTGCGCCGCCGCCATCACGCCCAGCGCGCCGTACAGCGCACTGGTGATGCAGGTCGAGGTTTCAACGTTGCCCGACACCACGGACGCCGGATAGCGCGGGTTCAGCATCGAGCCGGGCGGAATGATGACCTTGAGCGGCTTCAGACAGCCGGCGTTGAGCGGAATCTCGTCGTCGACCAAGGTGCGAAACACGTACAGCACCGCCGCCATGCACACCGCCGACGGCGCGTTGAAGTTGTTGGGCAACTGCGCCGAGGTGCCGCTGAAGTCGATCTCGGCGCTGCGGCTGGCCGCGTCGACGCGGATCGCCACCTGGATCTGCGCGCCGTTGTCCAATTGCACCGTGTAGGCGCCGTCCTTGAGCGCGCCGATCACCCGCCGCACCGCCTCCTCGGCGTTGTCCTGCACGTGGCCCATGTAGGCCCGCACCACGTCGAGGCCGAAGTGCGCGACCATCTTGCGCAACTCGTCGGCGCCCTTCTGGTTGGCCGCTACCTGCGCGCGCAGGTCGGCCATGTTCTGGTCGGGGTTGCGCGCCGGATAGCGCGCCGCCGCCAGCATGGCGCGCGCCTCGGCGTCGCGCAGGTGGCCGCCGCCTTGGCGGCCGTCGACCAGCTTGAAGTTGTCGATCAGTACGCCCTCCTCCTCGATGCTGCGCGAGTCCGGCGGCATCGAACCGGGCGTGGTGCCGCCGATGTCGGCGTGGTGGCCGCGCGAGCCGACGTAGAACAGGATCGCCGCGCCCGCCTCGTCGAACACCGGCGAGATCACCGTCACGTCGGGCAGGTGGGTGCCGCCGTGGTAGGGGTCGTTGAGCATGAAAACGTCGCCCGGATGCATGCGCCCGGCGTTCTCGAGCATCACCGTCTTGATGCTTTCGCCCATAGAACCGAGGTGCACCGGCATGTGCGGCGCGTTGGCGATCAAGTTGCCGTCGGCGTCGAAAATGGCGCAGCTGAAATCGAGCCGCTCCTTGATGTTGACCGAATACGCGGTGTTTTGCAGCCGCAACCCCATCTGCTCGGCGATCGACATGAACAGGTTGTTGAAAATCTCCAGCATGACGGGGTCGGCGCCGGTGCCGATGGCGCGCCGCGCCGGCAGCGCCTCGACCCGCGCCAGCACCAGGTGCGCGTGCGGCGTGACGCGGGCCAGCCAGCCCGGCTCGACCACGGTGGTGGCGTTGGTCTCGGCGATGATGGCCGGTCCGGCGATGGCGTCGCCGGGGCGCAGCGCCACGCGCTGGTACAGCGCGGTGTCGCGCCAGCGGCCGCCGGAATACATAGGGACGGTCTGTAGCGGGGCGATAGCCAGCGGCGCGGTACCCACCGGCACGCTTTCCAGCGGCGCCGGCGCGTCGGACTTGCCGATCGCCTCGACCGAGACCGCCTCGACAATCAACGCCTTGTCCGGCATCAGAAAGGAAAAACGCTTCTTGTAGCCGGCCTCGAACTGCGCCTGCATCGCCTCGTTGCCGTCGAACAGCACGATCAGCGCCGAGTCGGTGCCCTCGTAGCGCAGGTGCACGCGCTGGATCAGCGCGATGCGCGCCGCCGCCACGCCCTGCGCCAGCAGGTCGGCGCGGGCTTGGGCGCCCAGCGCGTCCAGACGGCGCGCCAGTTCGGCCGGGGCGCCGGCGTCCAGCCGCGCCTCGACGGCCGCCTCGCGCATTGCGCTCTGGTCGGCCAGGCCCATGCCGTAGGCCGACATCACGCCGGCCAGCGTGTGGATAAACACGCTTTTCATGCCCAACGCGTCGGCCACCAGGCAGGCGTGCTGCCCGCCCGCGCCGCCGAAGCTGGTGAGCGTGTATTCGGTGACGTCGTGACCGCGCTGCACCGAAATGTGCTTGATGGCGTTGGCGATGTTGCCGACCGCGATGTCGAGATAGCCTTCGGCAACCTGCTCGGGCGTCGTCGGCCGGCCGGTCGCGGCGCCGATCTCGGCCGCCAAGGCGGCAAATTGCGCGAACACGGTGTCGGCGTCGAGCGCCTCGCCGGCGCCGGCGCCGAACAGTTTCGGGAAATGCGCCGGCTGGATCTTGCCGAGCATGACGTTGCAGTCGGTCACAGCCAGCGGACCGCCGCGGCGGTAACTGGCCGGGCCGGGATTGGCGCCGGCGCTGTCCGGGCCGACGCGGTAGCGGGCGCCGTCGAAGTGCAGGATCGAGCCGCCGCCGGCGGCCACGGTGTGGATGCTCATCATCGGCGCGCGCACGCGCACGCCGGCGATCTGGGTGTCGAAGACGCGCTCGAACTCGCCGGAAAAATGCGACACGTCGGTCGAGGTGCCGCCCATGTCGAAGCCGATCACCCGTTCGAAGCCGGCCAGCTGGCTGGCGCGCACCATGCCGACGACGCCGCCGGCCGGCCCGCTGAGGATGCTGTCCTTGCCCTGGAAGGCGCGCGCGTCGCTCAGGCCGCCGTTCGACTGCATGAATTGCAGGTGGACGCCGGGCAGCTCGGCGGCCAGCTGGTCGACGTAGCGCCGCAGGATCGGCGACAGGTAGGCGTCGACGACGGTGGTATCGCCGCGCGCCACCAGCTTCATCATCGGACTGACCCGGTGCGACACCGACACTTGGGTGTAGCCGATTTCGCGGGCGATCTCGGCGACCCGCGCCTCGTGCGCGCTGTAGCGGTAGCCGTGCATGAAAACGATCGCCAGCGAACGCAGGCCCTGCGCGTACAGCGCCTGCAACGCGGCGCGGGCGGCGGCCCCGTCCAGCCCGCGCACCAGCTCGCCGTGCGCGCCGACGCGCTCGTCGATCTCGACGACGTGGCTGTACAGCAGCTCGGGCAGCACGATCTGCCGGTCGAACAGCCGCGGCCGGTTCTGGTAGGCGATGCGCAGCGCGTCCCGGAAGCCGCGCGTGATGGCCAGCGCGGTCGGCTCGCCCTTGCGTTCGAGCAAAGCGTTGGTGGCCACCGTGGTGCCCATCTTGACGGCCCCGATGCGCGCCACCGGGATGGGCGCGCCGGCCGCCACATGCATCAGGTGGCGGATACCGGCCACGGCGGCGTCGCGGTACTGCTCCGGATTCTCGGACAGCAGCTTGTGGGTCACCAGCGTGCCGTCGGGACGGCGCGCCACGATGTCGGTGAAAGTGCCGCCCCGGTCGATCCAGAATTGCCAATCCATATTGTGCGTCCGCCAAGTTGGAAACGCCCATTGTAGCCGGGCCGTCAACATTGCGCGCACGCCCCTTGCGCGGCAAGGCAATCCCCACTATGTTGGCTACATCTTTCCATTCGAATACGGATACCAGCCCATGAACCCACTCTATACCTGCGCCGAAATCCGCGCCGCCGAAATGGCCGCGGCGCAGCAGTTAGCACCCGGCACGCTGATGCGACGCGCCGGCCTAGCCGGCGCCAACGTAGCGCGCGCGCTGTTGCCCGCTGCGCCGGCGCAGTACAAAGTGCTGGTATTGGCCGGTCCCGGCAACAACGGCGGCGACGCGCTGGAGACGGCGGCCCACCTGGCGGACGCCGGCTTGCAAGTCTCGGTCTGGTTGCTGCCCGACGCCGGCGCGCCGTCGGAGCAACGGCGCCACGCGCTGCAGCGCGCCCGCGCCAGCGACGCCACCTTCATCGAAGCCACTCCAGCGGCGCTGGCCCGCGCCGATTGGAACCTGGTCGTCGACGGCCTGTTCGGTATCGGCTTGCGGCGCCCGCTCGACGGCGTGGCGCTGGCCGCCGTCGAGCAGTTGAACCGGCAACACTGCCCGGTACTGGCGCTGGACGTGCCCAGCGGCCTTGACGCCGACACCGGCACCGTGGTCGGCCCGGACGGGGTTGCGGTGCGCGCCAGCCACACCGTCACCTTCATCGGCGACAAGCCCGGCCTGCACACCGGCGACGGCCGCGACCACGCCGGCGCCGTACAGGTGGCGCCGCTGGACATCGACGCGCGGCACCTTGCGCCTGCGCGCGCGCGCCTGAACGACGCCAGCCATTTCGCCCAGCACCTGCGGGCGCGGCGGCAAAACACCCATAAAGGCAGTTACGGCAGCGTCGCCGTCGTCGGTGGCGCACACGGCATGACCGGCGCGCCCATCCTGGCGGCGCGCAGCGCGCTGTTCGGCGGCGCCGGCCGGGTCTACCTGGCCTTCCCGGACGAGGCCCCGGCCTATGACAGCGGCCAGCCCGAACTGATGTGCCGGCTGGCCGGCGACTTCGACTTCGACACGGCCGTCTTGGTGGCCGGCCCCGGCCTGGGTACCTCGCATCGCGCATATGCACTGCTGCAGCGCGCCATCGATAGCAGTAGCGCGCTGGTGCTCGACGCCGACGCGCTGAACCTGATGGCGGCCGAGCCGGAGCTGCAAAGCGCGCTGTCGCTGCGCCCCGGCGGCGCGCTGCTGACGCCGCACCCACTGGAGGCGGCGCGCCTGCTCGGCGTCACCATCGCCGAGGTGCAGGGCGACCGGCTGGCGGCGGCGCGCCAGCTGGCCGCGCAGATGCAGGTGACGGTGATATTGAAGGGATCGGGTACGGTGGTGGCGGCGGCCGACGGCGCCGTCGTCGTCAACACCACCGGCAACCCGGGGCTGGCCACGGCCGGTACCGGCGACGTGCTGTCGGGCCTGTGCGGCAGTCTGCTGGCGCAGGGCTGGCCGCAGTGGCAGGCGGCGCTGGCGGCGGTCTGGTTGCACGGCGCGGCGGCAGACGCCCTGGTGGCCGCCGGCGTCGGCCCCATCGGCCTGACGGCCAGCGAGCTGCTGCCGGCGATCCGCGGCGCCATCAACCGCATGGCCCGGAGCGAAACATAAAAACGCCGCAACAGCCAAAAAAACCACCGGCAAAGAGCCGGGTTGACGCCCCTGGTTTTCTTAACTTTTGCAGCACCTCCATATCACCGCTACACCAGCCGGCCCGCCGCAATCGTGATGGTGCGCCCGCAACGCGCCGCGATCGACGGGTCATGCGTCACCAGCACCAGTGTCGAACCATGCTCTCGGTTAAGCTGGAACATCAATTGGATCACCGCCTCGCCGGTGGCCGCGTCCAGGCTGCCGGTGGGTTCGTCGGCGAACAGCAGCGGCGGCTCGGTGACGAACGCCCGCGCCAGCGCGACGCGCTGCTGCTCGCCGCCCGACAAATACTTCGGATAATGCTTGAGCCGGCTGCCCAGCTTGACCCGCTCCAGCATCGCCGCCGCCTTCTCCCTGGCGTCGGCCTCGCCGCGCAACTCCAGCGGCAGCATGACGTTTTCCAGCGCCGTCAAATGGGCCAGCAACTGGAACGACTGAAACACGAAACCCAGCTTGGCCATGCGCAGGCCGGCGCGGCCGTCCTCGTCGAGCGCGAAGATATCGCTGCCGTCGAGCACCACCTTGCCGGCCGACGGCGTGTCCAGCCCGGCCAACAAACCAAGCAAGGTCGACTTGCCCGAACCGGAGGCGCCGACAATAGCAAGCGTCTCCGCCCGTTGCACGGTAAAATCAACACTATGCAGTATCGTCAGCTCACCGTCGGCGTCCGGCACGCGCTTGGTCAGACCGCTCACCTGGATCGCGGCCGGCAACGCGGCACGCTCCAGGCGGGTGACGGCGGCGCCAGGGCCGGACGCGGCAGCCGCCGCTTCATTGGGAACAAAATTCGGGGAAGTCGCTTTTGGAAAATCGGGCATGCTGATCTATCTTAAAAAAATTCGTGAACACCTTGGTGGCCGTGGCGGTCAGTTGAAACCGCATCGGCGCCTGTTGCTGTCGCTGCCTGTGGCCGCCCTGCTGTTTGTCGCAGGCACGACGCGCGCCTATTCTGCACCAAAAACGGTGCTGGTGCTGGGCGATAGTTTATCGGCTGAATACGGCCTGAGCCGAGGCAGCGGCTGGGTCGCCCTGCTGGAGCAGCGCCTGGCTGCGCAAAAACTCGGCGCGGCCATCGTCAACGCCAGCGTCAGCGGCGAAACCACCAGCGGCGGGCGCACGCGCCTGCCGGCGCTGCTGAAACGGCACCGCCCCGACATCGTCGTCATCGAACTGGGCGCCAACGACGGCCTGCGCGGCCTGCCGGTGGCGGCCGCCGAGGCCAACCTGCAAGCGATGAGCGCCGAGGCCAAGGGCGCCGGCGCCGAGGTGCTGCTGGTGGGCATGCGCCTGCCGCCCAACTACGGCAGCGCCTACGCCGACAAATTCTTCGCCATGTACGGCAAACTGTCGAGGCAACTGAAGGCGCCGCTGGTGCCGTTTATGCTCGACGGTGTCGCCGACAAGACGCAACTGTTCCAGGCCGACCGGTTGCACCCGACCGCCGAGGCCCACCCCATCATCCTGGCCAATATCTGGCCACAACTGCTGCCATTGCTGAAAGCCCGATGAAATACCCGGCCCTGCTTAATTTTGAAGAAGTCCTGTCCCAGCTCGACAGCTACGACGCCATCATCGACGCGCGCAGCCCGTCCGAGTACGCGCTCGACCATCTGCCCGGCGCCATCAACTGCCCAGTGCTCGACGACGCCCAGCGCATCGAAGTTGGCACGCTGTACAAACAGGCCAACGCCTTCGAGGCGAAGAAAGTCGGCGCGGCGATGGTCGCCAAAAACATCGGCCTGCACATTGACACGTTGTGGCTCGACAAGCCGCGCGACTGGAAGCCGCTGATCTACTGCTGGCGCGGCGGCAACCGCAGCGGCGCGATGGCGCACATCCTGGCGAAAATCGGCTGGCCGGTGATCCAGCTCGAAGGCGGCTACAAAGCCTACCGCAACCACATCAACGCCGCGCTGGCGCAGGAACCGGCGGTCGGCCTGAAGGTGATCTGCGGCACCACCGGCAGCGGCAAGAGCCGCCTGCTGGAGATCATGCACGCCAACGGCGCCCAGGTGCTCGACCTGGAACAACTGGCGGCGCACCGGGGCTCGGTGCTGGGCACCCTGCCAAGCCAGCCGCAGCCGTCGCAAAAGGCGTTCGAAAGCGCGATCTGGCAGCGACTGCGCCAGTTCGACCCGGCCCGGCCGGTGTTCGTCGAATCGGAGAGCAAAAAGGTCGGCAACCTGCGCGTGCCCGACGCCCTGATCGACAAGATGCGCGCCGCGCCCTGCATCTCGCTGACGCTGTCGCGGCCGAACCGGGTGCGCCTGCTGATGGAGGACTACGCCCATTTCACGCTCGACCCGGCACACTTGAATGCCCAGCTCGACTGCCTGCTGAGCCTGTACGGCCGCGAGAAAATCGCCCGCTGGCACGCGATGTCCAACGCCGGCCAGATGGCGGAACTGGTCGACGAATTGCTGGTGCAGCACTACGACCCTGCCTACACCCGTTCGATCGGCCGCAACTTCGCCCAATACGCCGAGGCCGAGGTGCTGGCGCTGG
This sequence comes from Janthinobacterium sp. CG3, assembly GCF_000344615.1. Taxonomy (GTDB): domain Bacteria; phylum Pseudomonadota; class Gammaproteobacteria; order Burkholderiales; family Burkholderiaceae_D; genus Janthinobacterium. The sequence continues at coordinate 1,500,964 of NZ_KB467824.1, forward strand.
ACGGCATTGGCGAGGCGTCGTTCCTGGCCGCCGCCAGCCACCTGAACGCGGAAAATAGCAGTCGAGCTCGATGTTAAGCGGCGCGGCCGGATATCAGAATCAGGGTTTTGACGTCGTCTTCGCTGGCGATAGTTCTATGTATGATGTCGCCCCGGTAGACTGGCGAATTGATATTTGTTCTGTAGTACGACATCAAGCCAATTTCGCCGGACGGCGGATACGGCGGCGCGTTCGCATGCGCGCAACCGAGGATGGATGAAGTTCCGCCATGGCCCCATGACCACGCTATTCCGAATGCGCTGGTCAGGAAGCCGTGGCCGATTTCGTGCGCGGCGGTCATGCTGAATATGGCGTCGGAATCGCTGCCGCAACTGTGGTCGTAGTACAAATTGCCGGTAAATACAGGGTAGGGATTGCGCGACCGACTGCTGAGATTACCCAACAGCCGAATGCCGGGATTGGCGAAGGTGATCGGCATGCCCTGCGCCGATTCCCGCACCGTGACCTTGACGCTCCATTCGAGTCCGTTCAAGCGCACGGATCTGCTCCAGTAATCGACCATGCCCTGGTTCGCCAAACGCGCGTATACATCGAACTGCGCCCGGGTTATGCGGCTCGCCAAGCCGCTGATCCGACTGGCAAATGACGGTGCCCGATAGTCCATCAATACGCGGATATGGATTTCCCTTTTTTCGCGGTCTACCCCGGCGCTTGCATAGCCAAGCGGATTCTTTCGCCCGCGCAGTATTTGTTCGCCATTGAATGCGCGGATTGGATGAAGCTTTGGCGTCATCGGCTTGTACGGTTTAATTCATTCAACATCGCTGAAGGTCGCATACGCTTCATGGCGGTTCTTACAGTATACGTGGAGACCACTCGATCCAATAAAAAAAGCCGCTCGAGAGCGGCTTTTTTTTAATATGGCGACAACTTACTTCGCGTCGGCATCCGGCTTAACGTCGGTGCTGGCCAGGGTAATTGGCTTGAGCACTTTGACCTTGGCTTTTTCTTTCAGCACTTCAACGTAGTTGAACATTTCTTGCTGGGCCAGGATGTTGGCGATCTGGTCTTTTTCCGACTGGCGGCGCGCGGCGTCCGGCGTGGCCGATTGCTGCACTTTGCCGATACGGTAGATGCCATAACCCATGCCTGGAACGTCCACGCCGACATAGGCTGGCAGCTTGCTGACATCGGCTTTCATCACTTGCGCCATGGCCAGGCGGTTGATACCGTCGGCTTTGCTGCGCGACACCAGTTTGGCGGCGCCAAAGCCGGTCGCCTCGCCCGAGGCCTTCAGGGCCGCCAGTTTGCTGTCGCCGGCTTTCTTGGCCAGCTTCACGGCCTCTTCCTGGGTAACGCGCTGACGGATCATGGCGTCGACTTCGGCCAGCGGACGCTTGCTCGCAGGCTTGAATTCGACCACGCGGCCGGCGATCAGGGTGTTCGGTGCAACTTCCACGGCTTCGGTGTTGCGTTTGTTTTTCAGCACGTCGTCGGTGAAGATGGCCTTCAGGAACTTGGCGTTGTTAAACGGCGCCGCGCCCAGCGCCGGCGATGGCACGCGCGACAGGTTGGCAACGGTTTCGACTTTCAACTTGAGCTTGTCGACCAGCGGTTTCAGGCTGTCCGATTGCTCGTAGACGGTGTTGGTGAACTGTTCGGCCAGCTCCGAATATTTCTTGGCCGATTTTTGTTTCTTCAGGTCGGCCAGGATCTCGCCTTTGACCTGGTCCAGCGGGCGCACTTGGGCCGGCTTGAGCGCGGTCACGGTCAGGATGTGGAAACCGAATTCGGAGGTGACGACGTCGCTGATCTCGCCCTGCTTCAGTTTGTAAGCGGCCTCTTCCACCGCTTTTGGCAGCGCGCCTTTTTCCACGATGTCCAGGTCGCCGCCCAATTCGGCCGAGACCGGGTCTTGCGACTGGGCCTTGGCGATCTTGGCGAAATCGCCCGGGGCCTTGCGCACCTCGGCCAGCACTGCTTCGGCCTTGGCTTTGGCGGCGGCTTTCTCGGCGGCGCTGGCGTCTTTCTTCAGCGCGATCAGGATGTGGCTGGCGCGGCGGCTTTCGTCGGCCGTGTAGCGCTTGGCGTTCTGTGCGTAGTACGCGGCGACTTCGGCGTCGCTGACGCTGACCTGGTCGGCCACCGCGGAGCTGTCGAACAGCACGTATTCAATTTTGACTTGCTCAGGGATTTCAAAAAACTTGCTGTTCTTGTCGTAGAAAGCCTTGACCATCTGGTCGCTCACTTTCACCTGCGGCAGGAACTCGGCGGCCGGCAGCAACAGCTCCTGCACTTCGCGTTCCTGGTCATTGATGTCTGACAGACGGCTCGCCAGCGTGTTCGGGGCGAACGCGGTGCCCTGGATCGCGCCGCTCAATTGCTGCGCGGCCAGGTCGATGCGCAGTCGCGCGTCGTACATTTCCGGGGTCATGCCCTGGGCCGCCAGAATCGCCTTGTAGCGCTCCAAGTCGAAGCTGCCATCCGGCAGCGTCAAGCCCGGGGTTTCCATGATGACTTTTTTGATCGCGGCATCGCTGACACTCAAATGGCCGCGCTTGACTTCGGCGCCGACGGCGCGCTCGGCGATCATATTGTCGAGGATGGCTTGCTTAGCTTCCGGCGTATCGAACATTTTCTGGTCGAATTGCGCGCCCAGCATTTGGCGGTAGCGTTCGATTTGCTGGCGCTGCGCCTCTTCCCACTGCTGCTGCGTGATCGGCTGGCCGCCGACCTTGGCGATGGTGGTGGCGTCGTCGCCAAAGCTTTGATAACCGCTGACACCAACGAATACAAACGACGGAACGATGATCAACATCAGGATAATTTGCATCCAGCGTTGATGGGTACGAATAAATTCAAACATGGTCAGCCAATTCGGATTTGAGTGGATTACGATGGACTTGCGCATATAAAAAGAGGCGAACTCTCGTTCGCCTCTTTTTGTTCCGGCGGAGTGGATTGGACTTTATTCGCAGCCCACTTCCCCTTTAAATTCAATGACTTGGCGACAAAACCGAACGAAGAATCCGTCGACCAAATCAATACCACTGGATTCTACCTCGACGCTAGCGCTATAGCAAGGGTAAATCATGGCGAAACGGCGGGGTTGAACTCGGTTTTCGGCTATGGAGGACGGGGCTGGAAGACTGGCGGGGCGGCGGCATAATTCGGCCGCGCCGCACCAACCGGGAATTGCCCGTCGCGAGCCGGCGATGAGTGGAATGGGGAAAAGAAAATGCGAACGGAAAAAGAAAAACCCCCGTAACTCACTGAGCAACGAGGGTATCTTTATTCTGGCGGAGTGGACGGGACTCGAACCCGCGACCCCCGACGTGACAGGCCGGTATTCTAACCAACTGAACTACCACTCCAGGTACTTACAAGATTATGGCGGAGCGAACGGGACTCGAACCCGCGACCTCCGACGTGACAGGCCGGCATTCTAACCAACTGAACTACCGCTCCAGCTCTTGCAAATGTTTGTATTTTTTGGCGGAGTGAACGGGACTCGAACCCGCGACCTCCGACGTGACAGGCCGGCATTCTAACCAACTGAACTACCACTCCGAAAAAATACAAGGTACTACGATCTGGCCGGCACTACCACCAGACCTTTTCAGTGACTGTCACCTCACCGAAGTCCGTTAGTTTACTGCATCTTTCAAAGCTTTACCAGCTTTAAATTTAGGAACTTTTGCAGCCTCGATCGTGATGGCTTCTTTGGTGCGCGGATTGCGACCGGTACGCTCGGCACGCTCGCTCACCGAGAAAGTGCCAAAACCGACCAACGTTACGCTGTCGCTCTTTTGCAAGGTCTCCGTTACGCCACCAATGACCGCATCGAGTGCGCGCGCCGCGGCCGCTTTCGAGATGTCGGCTTTTTCAGCAATGTGGTCGATCAATTCAGTCTTATTCACTAGCGGTCCCCGTTACAAAGGTATATATCGTCTTCGCCGCGGATTGATTGTGTCAACCCGCCGCAATCTTGCGGAAGAAAATTCTGCAGGGCGTATTAAACAAGCCGGGCTGTTTTGTGTCAAGCGTTTGGCCCGCAGAATGCCGTTTGAATAGCAAACAAGCGCTATAAAAGCGCTTGTTTGGGTGCTAAGCGCTAAAAACGCTTAATGTTTGACGACCTCGCCGGCGACGTCGGGCTTGGCCGCGGCGGCGGCAACCGCCTCCACCGCGGGCACTTCAACCAGCGCTTCCGGCGCGCGTTCCAGCGCGATTTCCAGGACTTTGTCGATCCAACGCACCGGCACGATCTCCAGTTTGTTCTTCACGTTGTCCGGGATCTCAGCCAGATCCTTGACGTTCTGCTCGGGAATCAGCACCGTCTTGATACCGCCGCGATGCGCCGCCAACAGTTTCTCTTTCAGGCCGCCGATCGGCAACACTTCGCCGCGCAGGGTGATCTCGCCCGTCATCGCCACGTCCGCCCGCACCGGAATGCCGGTGAACACCGACACCAGGGCCAGCGTCATCGCCACGCCGGCCGAAGGACCGTCCTTCGGTGTCGCGCCTTCCGGCACGTGGATGTGGATATCGCTCTTCTCGAACACCTCGGGTTTGATGCCGAGGCGGGCGGCGCGGCTGCGCACGACGGTGCGGGCCGCTTCGATCGATTCCTTCATCACGTCGCCCAGCGTGCCGGTGCGGATGATGCCGCCCTTGCCCGGCATCGTTACCGCCTCGATCGTCAGCAAATCGCCGCCGACTTCGGTCCAGGCCAGACCGACCACCTGCCCGACCTGGTTTTCCTTCTCGGCCACGCCGAAGTCATACCGGCGCACGCCGAGGAACTTGTCGAGGTTTTTCGAATTGACGATGACCTTTTTCTCGGTCTTTTTCAGCAACAGCATCTTGACCACCTTGCGGCAGATCTTCGACACTTCGCGTTCCAGCGAACGCACACCGGCTTCGCGGGTGTAGTAGCGGATGATATCGCGCAGCGCCGATTCGGCGACCGTGATTTCCTCTTCCTTCAAGCCGTTGTTCTTGATCTGCTTCGGCAGCAAATAACGCTGCGCGATGCTGGTCTTCTCGTCCTCGGTGTAACCCGACAGGCGGATCACTTCCATCCGGTCCAGCAGCGCCGGCGGAATGTTGTACGAGTTCGAGGTGGCCACGAACATCACGTCGGACAAGTCGAAATCGACTTCGATGTAATGGTCGGAGAACGTGTGGTTCTGTTCCGGATCGAGCACCTCCAGCAACGCCGACGACGGATCGCCGCGGAAGTCCGCGCCCATCTTGTCGACTTCGTCGAGCAGGAACAAGGGATTGCGCACGCCGACCTTGGCCAGCGATTGCAAGATCTTGCCCGGCATCGAACCGATGTAGGTGCGGCGGTGGCCGCGGATCTCGGCCTCGTCGCGCACGCCGCCCAGCGCCATGCGCACGAACTTGCGGTTGGTGGCGCGGGCGATCGACTGCCCCAGCGAGGTCTTGCCGACGCCCGGGGGACCGACGAAGCACAGGATCGGCGCTTTCAGCTTGTCGACGCGTTGTTGCACCGCGAGGTATTCCAGAATGCGTTCTTTAACCTTGTCGAGACCGTAGTGGTCGCCTTCCAGCACCTTCTCGGCGTTGGCCAGGTCGTTGTTGACCTTGGACTTCTTCTTCCACGGCAGGTTGACCAGGGTGTCGATGTAGTTGCGCACCACGGTGGCTTCGGCCGACATCGGCGACATCAGCTTGAGCTTTTTGAGTTCGTTGGTGGCCTTGTCGAGCGCTTCCTTCGGCATTTTGGCCGAGACGACTTTCTTCTCCAGCTCGTCGAGGTCGGCGCCATCCTCGCCCTCGCCCAATTCCTTCTGGATCGCCTTGACTTGCTCGTTCAGGTAGTACTCGCGCTGCGATTTCTCCATCTGGCGCTTGACGCGGCCGCGGATGCGCTTTTCCACCTGCAGGATATCGAGTTCGCCTTCCAATTGACCGAGCAGGTGCTCGAGCCGCTTGGCGACGCCGAAAATCTCCAGGATCACTTGTTTCTGTTCCAGCTTGAGCGGCAGATGCGCGGCAACGGTGTCGGCCAGGCGGCCGGCGTCGTCGATGCCCGACAGCGACGCCAGGATCTCAGGCGGAATTTTTTTGTTCAGTTTGACGTACTGGTCGAACTGCTGGACGATGGCGCGGCGCATCGCCTCCACTTCCGAATCGTCGCCCGGCTCGGACTCGAGCGGCGTCAGGTCGGCGATGAAATGCGTGGGCGCGTCGCTGATGTGGTTGATGCGGGCGCGCTGGGCGCCTTCGACCAGCACCTTGACGGTGCCGTCGGGCAGCTTGAGCATCTGCAAGATATTGGCGACGCAACCGATCTGGTAGATATCGGACGCGGACGGTTCGTCCTTGGCGGCGGCTTTTTGCGCGGCAAGCATGATACTTTTGCCCTGCTCCATCGCAGCCTCAAGCGCCTTGATCGACTTTGGGCGGCCGACGAACAGCGGTATCACCATATGCGGGAAAACTACAACATCCCGCAGCGGCAATAACGGCAATTGAGTTTGCTCTGTTAATTTGGAAGTTGTCATGGCGTACCTTATAGAAAGCGTATTGATGATGTTGGCGCTCGCTGCCGAAACACAAGACCGGCGAGAAGAAAAAATTCCGGGAAATAACAATATTCTATCGTTTTAGCCGGAAAACATCGCCATAACTCTAATCGATGCACAAATCCCAATAAAAAAGCCACACGCAGCATGTCGCGGCGAGTGGCTTTTCGAGTGAAGCCCGACATCTATCATTGATTTAAATTGTACCGCCTTGCATTAGGGATGGAAATCTCTTTTGTGCAATAGTGTGGCGGCTTTCTTTAATTTTCTCCGGATGCTTTTGCTTGCTCTTGGTAAATCAACAAAGGTTTCGCGCCACTAGTGATCGTATTTTCATCAATAACGACCTTGACGACGTTTTGCTCATTCGGCAATTCGTACATCACGTCCAGCAAGGCGTGCTCGAGGATCGAACGCAGGCCGCGCGCGCCGGTCTTGCGGGCCAGCGCTTTTTTGGCGATGGCGTGCAAGGCGGCCGGGCGAATTTCCAGTTCCGCGCCTTCCATCTCCAGCAGTTTCGAATACTGCTTGATCAGGGCGTTCTTCGGCTCGATCAGGATCTGGATCAGCGCCTCCTCGGTCAATTCGGCCAGGGTGGCGACGACCGGCAGGCGGCCGACCAGTTCCGGGATCAGACCGAACTTGATCAGATCTTCCGGCTCCGCCTCCAACAACACTTCGTTGCTGGCGCGCTGGGTCTGGCTCTTGACGATGGCCGAGAAGCCGATGCCGCTCTTCTCCGAACGGTTCGAGATGATCTTCACCAAGCCGTCAAAGGCGCCGCCGCAGATGAACATGATGTTGGTCGTGTCGATCTGCACGAAGTCCTGGTTCGGATGCTTGCGCCCGCCTTGTGGCGGCACCGACGCCATCGTACCCTCGATGAGTTTGAGCAGGGCTTGCTGCACGCCCTCGCCCGAAACGTCGCGGGTGATCGACGGATTGTCCGACTTGCGCGAAATCTTGTCGATTTCATCGATGTAGACGATGCCGCGCTGGGCCTTCTCGACATCATAGTTGCAGCTTTGCAGCAGCTTCTGGATGATGTTTTCGACGTCCTCGCCGACATAGCCGGCTTCGGTCAGCGTGGTGGCGTCGGCAATGACGAACGGCACGTTGAGCATGCGCGCCAGCGTCTGGGCCAGCAGGGTCTTGCCCGAACCGGTAGGACCAACCAGCAAGATGTTGCTCTTGGCCAGTTCGACGTCGTCCTTCTTGCCCAGATGCTTGAGGCGCTTGTAGTGGTTGTACACCGCCACCGACAGGATGCGCTTGGCAGTCTGCTGGCCGATCACGTACTGGTCCAGCAACGCGGCAATTTCTTGCGGCGTCGGCAGGTCGGACTTGGCGCCGGTGACCGACTCGATGCTCGACGTTTCATCGCGGATGATGTCGTTGCACAGGTCGATACATTCATCGCAAATAAACACGGACGGGCCGGCGATGAGTTTTTTCACCTCGTGCTGGCTTTTGCCGCAGAACGAGCAATACAGTAGTTTTTCGCCGCTAGAGGATTTTTTGTCTGACATAAGGCATTTTGGTTGGAACTACATTAACAATATTGCAAACTCGCTGACAGGGAGCTGCCCTTAAAGCGTTAGCGTACGGAAAAACCGCACACATACTCCATGCTACCCGAAATAAAAAAGAAACGCCCGAACGTTTCAGCGCCCGGGCGTTTTTTAGCAATACCGGTTGGGGCACATCAAGCGCGGCTGGTCAACACTTTGTCGATCAAACCATACTCGGCGGACTCGTCGGCCGACATGAAGCGGTCGCGGTCGGTGTCCTTGGCGATCTGCTCGACCGACTGGCCGGTGCGTTCCGCCAGGATACCGTTAAGACGGGAGCGCAGATACAGGATCTCGCGCGCCTGGATTTCAATATCCGACGCCTGGCCTTGCGAGCCACCCGACGGCTGGTGAATCATAATGCGCGAGTTCGGCAACGAGAAACGCTTACCCTTCGCGCCCGCGGCCAGCAGGAAGGCGCCCATCGAGGCGGCCATGCCGGTGCACAGGGTCGAGACGTCCGGCTTGATGAACTGCATCGTGTCGAAAATCGCCATACCGGCCGATACCGAACCACCAGGCGAGTTGATGTAGAGCGAGATATCCTTGTCCGGATTTTCGCTTTCCAGGAACAGCAACTGGGCCACGATCAAGTTCGCCATCTGGTCGTTGACGGGGCCGACCATGAAAATCACCCGCTCTTTCAGCAAGCGCGAGTAAATGTCATAGGAGCGCTCGCCACGGCCGCTCTGCTCCACCACCATTGGCACGAGGCCAAGCATTTCAGTGTCCAGCGCTGGATTTCGGTTCATACCTGTCATGTTCTTTCCTTGTGAAGCAGCTTGGAGGCGCCGCCGCCGTCCGGTTGCCCGGTTGGCGGCGACGCCCTGCCGGTTTACGCTTGTTGTGCGTTGCTTCCCATCAGTTCGTCGAAGGCAACCGCTTTCGACGACACTTTCGACAGGCCCAGCACGTAGTTGACGACGTTTTCTTCCAATACAAGGGCTTCGACTTCAGCCAGACGTTGACGGTCGCTGTAGTAGTACTTCAGCACTTCGCGCGGGTCTTCGTAGCTTTGGGCGAAGTCTTCGACCTGGGCCTTGACTTGCTCAGGCGTCGCCTGCAGCTTGTTGGTGCCGACCAGTTGCGACAGGATCAGGCCCAGGCGCACGCGGCGCTCGGCTTTTTCAGCGAACATCTCCGCTGGGAATGGCACGTCCTTGACGTTCATGCCGCGCTGCGCCATGTCTTGACGGGTCATTTCGGCCAGGCGCTCGGAGTCTTGGGCGATCAGCGTTTTCGGCACGTCCAGCTCGGCCACTTTGACCAGCGCGTCCATCACGCTTTCCTTGTTGCGCGCCTTGACGCGGCCGGCTACTTCGCGTTCCAGGTTGACTTTGATGTCTTCGCGCATTTTGGCCAGGTCGCCGTCGGCAACACCCAGCGATTTGGCGAATTCGGCATCGACTTGCGGCAGGTGCGCCCATTCCAGCTTGGTCAGGGTGATGGTGAACGAGGCCGTTTTGCCGGCGACGTCTTTACCGTGGTAATCCTCCGGGAACGACAGCGGGAAGGTTTTCGCTTCGCCGACTTTCAAACCGATGGTTGCCGCTTCGAACTCAGGCAACATGCGGCCTTCGCCCAGCACGAACGAGTAGCCGTCGGCTTTGCCGCCCGGGAACTCGACGTCGTCGATCGAGCCGACGAAATCAACGGTGACCTTGTCGCCGTTTTGCGCGCTCAGGTCGGCGCCGCCGTCGCCGTGTTCACCAGCCTCGCCTTTGGTGTGGTAGTGCACGCGCTGCTTGCGCAGGATGTCGATGGTCTTGTCGATTTCCGCTTCCGACACTTCGGCTTTGACGGTTTCGATTTCCACGCCGCTCAGGTCGCCGATGACGACTTCCGGATAGACTTCGAAGGTTGCGTCGAACGCCAGCACGCCGTCGGCGGCTTCTTCCTTCGGTTCGATTTTCGGGTAGCCGGCCACGCGCAGCTGGTTTTCGTTGGCGGCGTCGTTGAACGCGCGGCCGACTTTGTCATTCAGCACTTCGGTTTCGATTTGATAACCGTATTGTGCCGCGACCATTTTTAAAGGAACTTTGCCCGGACGGAAGCCCGGTGCCTTAGCCGTACGGGCTTGCACTTTCAGGCGCTTCTCAACTTCCGTGCGGACGTCCGTCAGCGGGAAGGAGATCGTGATACGACGTTCGAGTTTGCCCAAGGTTTCGACTGCAGTTGCCATGTAAAAATCGTCCAAAAAATAAAATACGTTGGTGCGAAGAAGGCGATGCGCCGACATCACAAGATGCCCGCCACCGCCCGCTCGCATATTCATCTGTAACTCGTTGACGAGCAAAGGTCTTATGGTGATAGCTCCCCCGCTTTCCGGAGTTTCCCAACTATCGTCCAAACTACCCCTCTGACCGCAACAGCGTAACAGGGCTCCGACCAATCAAGCTTGCTACGAGGAAAAGTCGCAGGCTGACCAAAATTCGGTAAAGCGTGGCATTATAGCAAAGCCGCTAGGGAATGTGGCCAACATTGCGTACGGATCTCCTTGCGGCGCGATAGGGCAATGCCGGTTTCGGCGGAGCCGCTTTTGCGCAGCGCCGAAACGGGCGCCGCCGCCCGTTGCAACGCACAGTATATGCCATCCGGGGTCGCGCTTGAAGCAGAACAGCGCAAGAAAACACGGGGGCATAGCCGCCGGCGAAAAACGATTTGGTGTAATTTATATCGAATCGCGCGGCTACGCGACTGATAGGCACCCGGCACCGGTGGAACGCCCGGGCGAGGCAATGAGGAAAATACAACGAAGAAAAACCACCAGCGCGACAATAAGGCACTGCATGGTGCGGATGGGGAGACTCGAACTCCCAAGCCGAAGCACTGGCTTCTAAGACCAGCGTGTCTACCAATTCCACCACATCCGCTTCCCTGCTCCACGATTCTAACAACTCGCGGCCGTTCTGGCTACCACGGGCCAATTACTGCTAGGCAATCGTCCTGCGGGAACGCGGCATTCTACTGGATTCCCAGCAGGAATGCGGCGTTTTTTTGCGCTGACATTGGCGCGCGGCCGAAAAGAAACCGGCGGCGGTCCGCCGGGGCCAGACCCGGAGGGCCAGCCCCCCCCCCCCCGCTTTTACGCCGCCGGGATGTTGCTTACCGCCGCGGCGGCTTTCGCGGCGGGCTTTTTGACGCGGAACCAGGCCGCGTACAGCGCCGGCAGGAACAGCAGCGTCAGCGCCGTGGCCAGGATCAGGCCGCCCATGATGGCGACCGCCAGCGGCCCCCAAAACACCGAACGCGACAGCGGTATCATCGCCAGCGCGGCCGCCGCCGCCGTCAGCACGATAGGCCGGCAGCGCCGCACCGCCGATTCGACGATGGCGTCCCACGGCTCGGCGCCGCCGGCGATGTCTTGCTCGATCTGGTCGACCAGGATCACCGAGTTGCGGATGATCATGCCGAACAGCGCGATCACGCCCAGGTTGGCGACGAAGCCCAGCGGGCGGCCCAGCAGCAACAGCGCGGCGGCCGCGCCGGCCACGCCCAGCGGACCGGTCAGGAACACCAGCAGCGAGCGCGAGAAGCTATGCAGCTGCAACATCAGCAAGGTGAAGATAATGAAGATCGCCAATGGCAGGTTGGCCGCGATCGATGCCTCGGCCGCGCCGCTGTCGGCCGCCGCCCCCTTGACGGTGATGCGGTAGCCGGCCGGTAGCTTGGCGCGCAGCGCGTCGAGCTTGGCGTTGACCTGGCCCGACACGGTCGGCCCCTGGATGCCGTCGACGACGTCGGACTGTACCGTAATGGCCCACTCGCGCCCTTCGCGCCAGACCACGCCCGGCTCCCAGACGAAATGGGCGCGCGCCACCTGCGCGACCGTCACCGATTTGCCGCTGGCGGTGGGAATATTGGTGTCGTTTAACACCGAGATCGTCGAGCGCTCCTGCAGCGGCTGGCGCACCTGGATGTCGATCAGCTTGTTGTCCTCGCGGAACTGGCCGATGGTGGTGCCGGACAGGATGGTGTTGGCCGCCCGCATCACCGTTTGCGAGGTGATGCCGAGCGCGCGCATCTTGTCCTGGTCCAGGTCCAGGCGCAAGACCTTGATCGACTCGTTCCAGTTGTCGTTCACGCCCAGGGTGTTGAGGTTCCCGCGCATGACGTCCTTGACCTCGTCGGCGATCGCGCGCACCTTGGCCACCTCGGTGCCGGTGACGCGAAATTGCACCGGATACGGCACCGGCGGCCCGTTCGGCAACAGCTTGACGCGGCCGCGCACTTCCGGGAAATCTTCCTTGAAGACGGCGACGATCTTCTCGCGCAGCGCGGCGCGCGTCGCCAAGTCCTTCGGCAACACCACAATCTGCGACACGTTCGACTGCGGGAAGATCTGGTCCAGCGGCAGGTAGAAGCGCGGGCTGCCGGTGCCGACGTAGCTGGTGACGCTGACGACGCCGTCGAGCTTACGCACGAAGGTCTCGAATTTCTTCACCTCGGCTTCGTTGGCGGCAAAGGTGGTGCCTTCCGGCGTCCACATCTCCACCATCAGCTCGGGCCGGCTGGAATCGGGAAAGAATTGCTTTTCGATGAAATTGAAGCCGTAAATGCCCAGCGCGAAGATAGCCAGGGTCGCCGCGATGGTGCTCTTGCGCCAGTCCACGCACCAGTTGACGGTGGCGCGGAAGCGCCGGAAGCCGGGCGTGTCGAACAGCTCGTGGTGGCCGTCGGAGTGCGGCTTGACCTTCAGCAGCACGTAGCCGATGTAGGGCGTAAACACCACCGCCACCACCCAGGAAATGATCAGCGCCAGCGCGTTCACCGAAAACAGCGAAAACGTGTATTCGCCGGCGGCCGACTTGGCCAGGCCGATCGGCAGGAAGCCCGCCACCGTGATCAGGGTGCCGGTCAGCATCGGCATGGCCGTCGACGTGTAGGCGTAGGTGGCGGCGTCGAAGCGCGAGAAGCCCTCTTCCATTTTGCGCACCATCATTTCGACGGCGATGATGGCGTCGTCCACCAGCAGGCCCAGGGCGATGATCAGCGCGCCCAGCGAAATCTTGTGCAAGTCGATGTCGAGCATGCGCATGAACAGGAAAGTCACCGCCAGCACCAGCGGAATGGTCAGCGCCACCACCAGGCCCGGCCGCACGTCCAGGCGGAACGGCTTGGTGTGCAGGCCCAGCGCCAGGAAGCTGACGGCCAGTACGATCAGGATCGCTTCGATCAAGGTGCGGATGAATTCGCCCACCGAAGCGGTGACCGCCTCCGGCTGGTTCGACACGCGCGCCAGCTCGATGCCGACCGGCAGCTGGCCGCGCAGGCGCTCGACGGTCTTTTCCATGTGCTTGCCCATCTCGATGATGTTGCCGCCCTTTTCCATCGAGACGCCCAGGCCGATCACTTCCTTGCCGTTGAAGCGCATCTTGTCCTGCGGCGGGTCGCGGTATTCGCGCTTGACGACGGCGAAGTCGCCCAGGCGGAATGTGGCGCCGCCGGCGCGCAGCTCCAATGCTTCGAAGTCCTTGGCCGACTTCAGCGCGCCGCTGACGCGCACCTGCAGGTTGTCGGTCGGCGTCACCAGCACGCCGGTGGCCTCGACCGAGTTCTGCGTGGCGATCTGGTTGACGATGGCCTCGAACGGCACGCCCAGTTGCGCGAATTTCTTGTGCGAAAACTCGATGATGACTTTTTCATCCTGCACGCCGAACAGTTCGACCTTGGCCACCAGCGGCACGTTGAGCAGTTGCTGGCGCACGAAGTCGGCGTAATCCTTCATCTCGGCATACGTAAAACCGTCGCCGGAGAGCGCGAAGATCGAGCCATAGGTGTCGCCGAACTCGTCGTTGAAAAAGGGGCCGACGACGCCGGCCGGCAGCGTGCCGCGGATGTCGCCGATTTTCTTGCGCACCTGGTACCAGGCGGCGGCGGTGTCCTTGGGCGGCGCCGACTCGCGCAGCTTGAGGATGATCAGGGTTTCGCCCGGCTTCGAATAGCTGCTGATCTCGTCGATGAACGGGGTTTCCTGCAACTTGCGCTCCAACTTGTCAGTGACCTGGTCGGCCATCTGCAAGGCGGTCGCGCCCGGCCAGTTGGCGCGGATCACCATCGCGCGAAAGGTGAACGGCGGGTCTTCGTCCTGCCCCAGGCTGGCGTAGCTGAGCATGCCGCCGATCAACAGCACGGCGATCAGATAGCGCGTCAGCGGAATGTGTTCCAGCGCCCAGCGCGAGAGGTTGAAGCCGCCCTTCATTGCATGGCCCCGGTGGCCGGCGCCGCGGCCTTGGCCTTGGTCGGCAGGTCGTCGCCGAGGATTTTGACCTTCTGGCCCGGCTTCAGCAAGTTCACGCCGGCCGTGACGACGGTCTGTCCGGCCTTGACTCCGCTGGTGAGCAACAAGTCGTTGCCGGCCGCGCCGCCGATAGTGACGGGCACCAATTTGACCACACCCTGCTCGATTACCCACACCGAGGTGGCGGCCTTCTCATAGAACAGCGCCGTCAGCGGCACCTTGAGTTGCGGCACCGCCGTCTTCGAGGCGAACTGCACCACCGCCGTCATGCCCAGGCGCGCCTGCGCCATACTGTCGGGAATCGCCACCTTCACCGTGTAGGTGCGTGTGGCCGGGTCGGCCATCGGCGCAATCTCGCGGATCTTGCCGGGCACGGCCTGGCCCGGCTTGGCCCATAGCCGCACCTGCACGTCGGAAACGTGGCGCAGCGTTTCGACCTTGTCTTCGGGAATGCCGATGACCACTTCCTTCTCGCCGGACTTGGCGATACGCACCACCGGCGCGCCGGCCGCCACTACCTGCCCCGCTTCGGCGTCGACCGCCGTCACCACGCCGTCGATATCCGACACCAGGCTGGTGTAGGCGGCCTGGTTCGACTGCCCGCGATAGGCTGCCTGGGCCGAATCGACGCCGGCCTGGGCCGCCTTGAAGGCCGACTGTTTGGTATCGAGCACGGCTTGGCTGACGAAATTCTTCTCGCGCAACTCCTGATAACGCTTCAGTTCGGCGCGCGACAGGTCGCGGCTGGTCTCGGCGCCGCGCAAGCCGGCCAACGCCTGCGCCTGCGCCAGTTGCAAGTCCTGCGCATCGAGCTGCATCAGCACCTGGCCTTGCTTGACGACGGCGCCGGCGTCGACTTTGCGCGCGACGATCTTGCCACCGACCCGGAACCCCAGCCGCGACTCCACCCGCGCCCGCACCTCGCCGGAAAATTCGGCGTTGACATCGACGCTATTACTCTCCAGTACCAAGGCCCGCACCGGACGGATATCCTGGGTTTTTTCGGCGGGTTTCGAGCAGGCGCTCAACAAGAAGGCGGTGGCGAGTAGCGAAGCAAGCGGAAGCGGCGTAATTTGACGCGGGGATTTCAGGGCGAACACGTTATTTTCCTTTACTATGCGGGCTGTTCGATTTATGCACGGCAACATAAAAATCATGCCGGACGTGCAATACGGGGAACTGGTAGCGATATCAAGATGTTACTATTCTTCCGAGTTAAAAAGTAAATGACTTTCCGTTAAGTAATTATAGACGGGACTAAATTGTTTGCAAATGACTTTCGCGTCATTAATTTAAATAAGTGTTTTTCATGCCAGTAGACCATTACGAAAATTTCCCCGTAGCCTCCGTGCTACTGCCGCGCCGCCTGGTGCCGGCGGTCGAAGCCATCTATGCCTTCGCCCGCAGCGCCGACGACCTGGCCGACGAGGGCGACGCCACGCCGGCCGAGCGCCTGGCCGCGCTGCAAGCCTACGAAGCGGCGCTGGACCGCATCCACCGCAAAGAAAGCGGCGCCGACCCGATGTTCGAACGCCTGGCCCTGGTGATCGCCAAGCACGAGTTGCCGCTGAAGCCGTTCTACGACCTGCTGTCCGCCTTCAAACAAGACGTCGTCGTGACGCGTTACGCCGACTTCGCCACCCTGCTCGACTATTGCCGGCGCTCGGCCAATCCGGTCGGCGCGCTGATGCTCAATCTGTACAAGGCGGCCGACGAGGACAATCTGCGCGATTCCGACGCCATATGTTCGGCCCTGCAATTAATTAACTTTTTGCAAGATGTGGCAATCGACCAACAAAAAGAACGCATCTACCTGCCGCTGGAAGACCTGACCCGTTTCGCCGTGTCGCCGGCGGCGCTGGAGCGGGCCGAGTCGCACGGCAAGTGGAGCGCGTTGATGCGCTTCGAGGTGGCGCGGGCGCGCGCGCTGCTACTCAGCGGCGCGCCGCTGGCGCTGCGCCTGCGCGGGCGCATCGGCTGGGAACTGCGGCTGGTGGTCCAGGGCGGCCTGCGCATCCTGGAAGCGATCGAAACGGTCAACTACGACGTGTTCCGGCGCCGGCCGGCATTGCAAAAGCGCGATTGGCTGGTCATTTGCTGGCGCGCGCTGCGCATGCGCGCTAAAAAAGCGCGTTGACGCCTTCACCGAGGGCGCTTCGGCTATAGAATAGCGGCTTCGAACGCAACCCATGCAATTTTGACTATGTCTCCCGACGAATACTGCCAACAAAAAGCCGCCCAGAGCGGCTCCAGTTTTTACTACAGCTTCCTGTTCCTGCCGCCGGAGCGGCGCCGCGCCATCACGGCGCTGTACGCGTTCTGCCGCGAAGTCGACGACACCGTCGACGAATGCACCGACGAGGCGATCGCGCGCACCAAGCTGGCCTGGTGGCGCAAGGAAGTGCGGGCCATGTTCGAGGGCAAGCCGGCGCATCCGGTGATGCGCGCGCTGGAACCGCACTTGGCGGTCTACAAGCTGGAGGAAAAATACCTGCAGGCCATCATCGACGGCATGGAAATGGACTTGAACCAGACCCGCTACCTCGACTACCAGGCAATGACGCGCTACTGCTGGCACGTGGCCAGCGTGGTCGGCATCCTGTCGGCCAGCATCTTCGGCGCGACCAAGCCGGAAACGCTGCTGTACGCGGAAAAACTCGGCCACGCCTTCCAGCTCACCAACATCATCCGCGACGTCGGCGAAGACGCGCGCAAGGGCCGCATCTACCTGCCGGTCAACGAATTGCAGCGGTTCAACGTCACGGCGGCCGACCTGCTCAACGCCCGCCACAGCGAGAACTTCGACAACCTGATGCGCTTCCAGGTGGCGCGCGCGCAAAGCGCCTACGACGAGGCGTTCGCGCTGCTGCCGGCCGAGGACCGCCGCGCCCAGCGCCCCGGCCTGATCATGGCGGCGATCTACCGCACCCTGCTGACCGAGGTCGAGCGCGACGGCTACCACGTGCTCAAGCAACGCATCTCGCTGACGCCGATCCGCAAACTGTGGCTGGCGTGGAAAACCTACGTACGTGGCTAACCACAAGCCAGCGGCAGCGCCGAAACGGATGGCGGTGGTGGGCGGCGGCTGGGCCGGTTGCGCCGCGGCGGTTGAACTCAGCCGCGCCGGCCACGACGTCACGCTGTTCGAGGCGGCGCGCACGCTGGGCGGCCGCGCCCGCCGCGTCGAATTCGACGGCGGCGTCGTCGACAACGGCCAGCACATCCTGCTGGGCGCCTACGGCGCCACGCTGCGGCTGCTGCAACTGGTCGGTGTCGAGGCGCGGCAAGCGCTGCTGAACCTGCCGCTGCAAATGCGCTATCCGCCCGGCTGCGGCGGCATGGACTTCGTCGCGCCGCGCTGGCCGGCGCCGCTGCACCTGGCCGCCGCGCTGCTGCGCGCCGACGGCCTGGCGCGCGCCGACAAAATGGCGCTGGCGCGCTTCTCCAGCACCGCGCGCTGGATGGGCTGGCAACTGCACAGCGACTGCAGCGTCAGCGAACTGCTGGAACGCTTCGACCAGAGCGCGCGCCTGATCCAACTGATGTGGCGCCCGCTGTGCCTGGCGGCGCTGAACACCCCGCCCGAGCGCGCCTCCGCGAAAATCTTTCTCAACGTGCTGCGCGACAGCCTGGGCGCGCGGCGGCGCGCCTCCGACATGCTGCTGCCGAAAGTTGACCTGAGCGCGCTGTTTCCCGACGCCGCCGCCGCGTTCGTCCGGCGCCACGGCGGCGCGGTCCACTGCGGCGCCAGCGTTACCGGCCTGCGCCGGCAAGCCGACGGCGGCTGGCAACTCGACGTCCGCGGCGAAGCGAGCGGCGGCGCCTTCGACGGCGTCATCCTGGCGACCCCGGCGGCGCAGACCGCGGCCCTGCTGGAGCAACTGCAAAACCCGGCAATGTCGGCCATCGCCAGCCAACTGGCGGCATTCGAATTCGAAGCTATCAGCACCTGCTACTTGCAGTACCCGCCCGGCACGCGCCTGGAACGGGCGTTCTTCGCCCTGATCGACGCACCGCAAGCCGGCCACTGGGGCCAATTCGTCTTCGACCGCGGCCAACTCGACCCGGCCCAGTCCGGCATGCTGGCAGTCGTCATCAGCGCGTCGGCCGAGGCCGCCGCGCAAGGACAGGCGGCGCTGGCCAAGGCCGTCGCCCGGCAACTGGCCGACGTCTTCCGCCGGCCCGAGCTGGCCGAACCGGCGTGGAGCCGCGTCATCACCGACAAGCGCGCCACCTACGCCTGTAGCCCCGGCCTGGCGCGGCCCGACAACGCCACCGGCCTGCCCGGCCTGGCCCTGGCCGGCGACTACACCCACAGCGACTACCCGGCGACCATCGAATCGGCGGTGCGCAGCGGCGTCCTGGCCGCCGCCCTCTGACCGTCTCCACTGTCGATATTGTCACTTCGTCATAAGCGCGCCGTATATCCCGGCAGGCTGTCGTCTGCGCCGCGAATATCGCAGCTTGTCGCATGTGGCTGGCTACGGCGACGCTGTTGGCCTACAGTAACAGCATCGACGCCCGTTTGAATCTGTGAGTATGAAATGAGCAAATTAGACTATATCGACGCGCTGCGGCGCGCGCTGGCGGGCCTGCCGGCCGAAACGCTCGCCAAGACGCTGGCGTATTACGAACAGCGGTTTATCGACGGCCTGGCCGCCGGCCGCAGCGAGGCGGAAATCGCCGCCGACTTGGGCGAGCCGAAGAAGATCGCTGTGACGCTGCGCGCCAGTACGCATCTGAGCGCTTTCGAGCGAACCCGGAATCCCGCCAATTTCGCGCGCCTGGTGGGGTCCGCGCTGGGGCTGGCCATTTTCAATCTGTTCATGGTGCTGCCGGCGATGGTGTATTCGGCATTGTTGGCGGCCATGTATGTGGCGGCGCTGGCGTTTTATGTGGGTGGCATCGCGATCACCGCCAGCGGCTTGTCGGGCGCCAATGAGCTGGTGCTGGACGGTCCGCTGCGCCACTTTATGCTGAAGGGCGACGAGCGCGGCGAGCCGGCGCAGACGCGGATTTCGATCGGCGGGTCGACTATCCAGGTCATCCAGGAGCCGGCCAGCGGCGCCAGGCACGACGGCGACAAAGGCGAGTCCGAAGCCGAGGACGAGGCCGGCGACGCGCCCTCGTCCTCGCGCGTCATGCGCCGCGCCGAGGCCCTCGCCGGCGGCGGCCTGCATATATCCACCGACCTCGACCATGACTCGCGCAGCGTCCAGACCATGTTCGGAATGGCAATGGTGCTGTGTGGCATCGTTTTCTTCTTGCTCAGCCTGGTCGTGACGAAGTACACGCTGTTCGGCATCAAGCGTTATATCGAAATGAATTTCACGCTGTTGAAGGGGCGCTAAGGCGGCCGCCCCACCCCGGAACACACCAGAAACTGGCGGATACACGCCAGCAATAAGCATATTTATGGCGGACGCACCGCCGGGAACAGGAGCCACACCATGCGAACACTCATTAAAGTCGGCGTCAGCCTGTTGCTGCTGGCCTTTGCGCTGATCGGCGTGTCCTACACGATGCTGCGGGCGCAGGGGCTGAGCAACCCCGGCAGCGCGGCGGGCCGGGCCGTGCGCAGCGAGGCGCGCACGATAGGCAAGAACATCCACACCATTGAAGTAAGCGGCCCGATCGATCTGACGGTGCGGCAAGGGCTGGCGCCGTCGCTGCTGGTGCGCGGCGAGCAGCGTCTGCTGGCCAACGTCGAGACCAGCGAGCGCGGCGCCACGCTGCACATCGGACCGAAGGGGATGCTGTTGCATCACCGCCAGCCGCTGCAAGTCGAGCTGGTGTTACCTGCGCTACAACAACTTGACATGCACGGCAGCGGCGACAGCACCGTAAACGGTTTCAGCGGCGAGCGCTTCGAGCTGCGCGTACACGGCAGCGGCAACGTCACCTTCAACGGCCGCTTCAAGCATGTGCTGGCGGGGATGAACGGCAGCGGCGACTTGAATCTGAACGGCGGCAACAGCGGCAGCGTGACGGTCAACCTGGCCGGCTCCGGCGCGATCACGACCAGCGGCAGCTGCAACTTGCTGCGCGCCGAGCTGAGCGGCTCGGGCGACCTCGACGCCGAGCACTTGGCGGCCGACCGGGTCGAGGTGTCGTTGCAGGGTTCGGGCGCGGCCGTGGTGTTCGCCAGGGACGCGGCCGACCTGACGCTGCGCGGCAGCGGCAATATCAAAGTCTACGGCAATCCGCCGCAACGCCGCTCAAGCAGCAACGGTTCCGGCGACATCGAATGGGAGTAAACCGCCGGCCCGCGCCTCAGCCTTGGCAACCCAGCCAGTTCAACGCGCTGGCGCCGGCGGCCCGGCCGCTGGCCAGGCAGGCCGTCAGCAGGTAGCCGCCGGTCGGCGCTTCCCAGTCCAGCATTTCGCCGGCGGCGAACACGCCCGGCATGGCCTTCAGCATCAACGCGTCCACCCCGTCGAAACGGACCCCGCCGGCGCTGCTGATGGCCTCGTCAATCGGCCGGGGCCGGCGCAAACGCAGCGGCAACATCTTGATCGCCCGCGCCAGCCGCCGCGGATCGGCGAATTCGTCGGCGCCTAGGCATTCGCGCAACAGGCCCGACTTGACCCCCTTGATTCCCAGCCGGCTCTGCAAGTGGCTCGACATCGAGCGCGCGCCGCGCGGCCGGCCGACCTCGTCGACGACCCGCTCCAGCGTCCAGTCCGGCACCAGGTCGAGATGGATCAGCGCGCCGCCGTCGGCGTCGATCTGGTCGCGCAGCGCGGCCGACAACGCATAAATCAGGCTGCCCTCGACGCCGCCGGCCGTCACCACGAACTGGCCCTGCCGGCGCAGCGGCTGGCCGCCGGCGTCGGTCGAGGTGATCGCCACCGTGGCCAAGGGGTGGCCGGCGTAACGGCTGCTGAAGTGCTCGCTCCAATCGACGTCGAAGCCGCAGTTGGCCGGCCGCAGCGGCGCCACCGGCACGCCCTGTCGCTCCAGCAACGGCAACCAGGCGCCGTCCGACCCTAGCCTGGCCCAACTCGCGCCGCCCAGCGCCAGGATAACGGCGTCGGCCGGCGCCGCCAGCTCGCCGCCGGGCGTGGCGAACAGCAGCTCGGCGTCGCGCCAGCCGGTCCAGCGGTGGCGCATGTGGAATGCCACGCCGCTCTCGCGCAGCCGGTGCAGCCAGGCGCGCAGCAGCGGCGCCGCCTTCATGTCGGTCGGGAACACCCGCCCGGAGGTGCCGACGAAGGTGTCCACGCCCAGGCCGTGCACCCAGGCGCGCACGCTGTCGGGGCCGAAGCCGTCCAGCAGCGGGCGCAACGCGACGCTTTGTTTGCCGTAGCGCCCGACAAAATCGGCGTAGGGCTCGGCGTGGGTGATATTCATGCCGCCCCGCCCCGCCAACAGAAATTTGCGGCCGACCGAGGGCATCGCGTCGTAGACGTCGACGCGCGCGCCGCCCTGCGCCAAAGTTTGCGCCGCCATCAGGCCGGCTGGGCCGCCGCCGATGACGGCGACGCGTGGGGGGGTGTGGGGGCTAGTTGACATTGATTCTATTCATGGAGTTGGTGCATACTGCAACTAGGAATGGCCGATCACCGCGACGCGACGCGGGTAAGCCGTCCACGCGGGCCTGGAGCGGCGCGTCGCGCTTCGGCCAACATTGTCGGATTACGCTACGCTAATCCGACCTACGGAATGTAGCGGCATTTTATGCTGGATTGACAGGAGCAGTAATGGGAACAATGTATTGGGTCAGCCGCTACGCACTCGCCAGCACGGTGTTGTTCGCGATTTTGGTGGCGATCGAATTTATCCAGGGGGGCGGCTCCACCAATGGCATCCTCGGCTCCCTGGCCTGGGCGCTGCTGGCGTCGGCCATTTTCATCGGCAGCAAATACCTTCGTTTCCGCAAGGAACAAGGCGGCGCGGCCAATGGGCGAAAATAAGCCCTCGCTCCCGCCGCATCAGCCGCCGGTGACCGGCGGAAAGAATGCCACTTCGCAGGCCTCCGACAGTGTCGCCTCGGGCTGGCACATGATCTGGTTGCAGGCCATGCGCAGCGAGCGGCCCTCGGCCAGCGCTTCGGTCCAGGCGCCGCCGCGGGCAAGCAGGAAGGCGCGCAGCTCGCCGACCGTCGTCACGTGCGCCGGCAAGGCCAGCGCTTCCTGGGATGTGCCGAGAATCTCGCGCACGCTGGCAAAAAAACGCAGCGTAATATTCATAGTGTGATCGACCGACTTGATTAGTGCAGCAATTCGCTGAATGGGATGAAGCGGACGGTGTCGCCCGGCGCGATGGTTTGCCCCGGCGGGTTGTCGACTACGCCGTCGCCCCACACGGTCGAGGTCAGCACGCCCGAGCTTTGGTTGGCGAACAGGTCCAGGCCGCCGCCGGCGTTCATGCGCGCGCGCAGGAACTCGTTGCGCCGGTCCGCCTTCGGCCAGTGGAAGTCGGCGCGCAGCGTGTAGCCCTTCGGCGCCAGCGCGGCCGGGTCGCCGACGCCTTGCAGGCGCAGGATGAACGGCCGCACGAACATCAGGAAGGTGATGAAGCTCGACACCGGATTGCCCGGCAAACCGATGAAGAAGGCGTCCTTGACCTCGCCGAAGGCCAGCGGCTTGCCGGGCTTGATGGCGATCTGCCACATGTTCAGACGCCCTTCCGCCTCGACCGCCGGCTTGACGTGGTCCTCGTCGCCGACCGACACGCCGCCCGAGGTGATGATCAGGTCGTGCGCCTGGGCCGCCTCGCGCAGCACCGCGCGGGTGGCGGCTAGCGAATCCGGGACGATGCCGTAGTCGCTGATCTGGCAACCGAGGTTTTCCAGCAGCGCGCGCAAGGTGAAGCGGTTCGAATTGTAGATCGCGCCCGGCGCCAGCGGCTGGCCCGGCATGGTCAGCTCGTCGCCGGTGAAAAACACCGCCACGCGCAGCTTGCGCCAGACCGGCAGTTCGGCCAGGCCGACCGACGCCGCCAGCCCCAGCTCCTGGCTGCGCAGGCGCGTGCCGGCCGGCAAAATTACGCTGCCGGCGGTGATGTCCTCGCCGGCGCGGCGTATCCACTCGCCCGGCGCCGGCGCGTGCCGCACCGTGACTACGCCGTCGAGCAACTCGCATTGCTCCTGCATGACGACGGCGTCGGCGCCTTCCGGAATCAGCGCGCCGGTGAAAATGCGCGCCGCCGTACCCGGCTGCAAGGGCTCGCCGACGTGGCCGGCCGCGATCCGTTGCGACACCGGCAAGGCCGCCGCCGCGCCGGCGCAATCGGCCGCGCGCACCGCGTAGCCATCCATTTGCGTGTTGTCTCGCGCCGGGACGTTCATGTCCGAGCTCTGCGCCCGCGCCAGCACGCGGCCGTTGGCCGCCAGCGTCGGCACGGAGTCGATCGCGGCGACCGGGCGCGCCGCGCCCAGCAACAGGTCCAGCGCGGCTTGCGCCGTCAGCATCGGTTTTGGCTTATATTCGCTCATCGGCGGCTTACAGGCCAGTATTGGCGGCGATATAAGCCTGCATGGCGACCACGTCGGTGCCCATCACGACGAATTTCTGTGGCAAGTCCTCGATATTTTCGAAGCCTTCCGGACGCTCGGCGTCGACGCCCAGCGCGTCGAGGATGGTTTCGTTGAACTTGGCGGCCAGCGCCGTTTCCAGCACGATCATCGGCACGCCCGGCTCCAGATGCTCGCGCGCCACCTTGATACCGTCGGCGGTATGGGTGTCGATGACGATGCCGTAGTCGTCGGCGACGTCGCGGATGGTGTCGAGGCGGTCCTTGTGGGTCGACTTGCCGGACTGGAAGCCGTACTTGGCCACCAGCTTGAACTCGTCGCCGTCGCTGCCCGGCTTGCCGGACAGGTCGAAGCCGCCGGCCGTTTCCACCTTGTGGAACAGCGCGCGCACGCGGTCGCCGTCGCGGCCCACCAAGTCGTAAATGAAACGCTCGAAGTTCGACGCCTTCGAAATGTCCATCGACGGGCTGCTGGTGTGGTAAGTCTCGGCCGACTTGCGCACGCGGTAGACGCCGGTGCGGAAGAACTCGTCGAGCACGTCGTTTTCATTGGTGGCGGCGACCAGCTTGGCGATCGGCAAGCCCATCATGCGGGCGATGTGGCCGGCGCAGATATTGCCGAAGTTACCCGACGGCACCGTGAACGACACCTTCTGGGTGTTGTCGGTGGTGGTCGCGAGGTAGCCGCGGAAGTAATACACGACCTGCGCGACGACGCGCGCCCAGTTGATCGAATTGACGGTGCCGATCTTTTGCGCGGCCTTGAACGGCAAGTCGTTCGAGACGGCCTTGACCATGTCCTGGCAATCGTCGAAGACGCCCTCGACGGCGATATTGAAAATATTCTTGTCCTGCAGGCTGAACATCTGCGCGCTCTGGAAGGCGCTCATCTTCTTATGCGGCGACAACATGAAGACGCGGATGCCCTTCTTGCCGCGCATCGCATACTCGGCGGCGCTGCCGGTGTCGCCCGAGGTCGCGCCGAAGATATTCAGCTCGGCCTTGGTCTTGGCCAGCGTGTACTCGAACAGATTGCCGAGCAACTGCATCGCCATATCCTTGAACGCCAGCGTCGGGCCGTTCGACAGCCCCTGCAGCAACAACGTGGTGGCGCCGCCCTTGGCCAGGTTTTCTTCGAGCACCCGCAGCGGCGTGATATCGGCGGCCTTCTCGCCGTCGCGCGCGTTGCGGTACACCGCCTTCGTATACGTCTTCGCCGTCAGCGCCTTCAAATCGGCGTCCGGAATATCGGTCGCGAACTTGCGCAAAATTTCATAGGCCAGCTCGGCGTAGGACAGCTTGCGCCAGGCGTCGAGTTCGGCGCCCGTCACCTGCGGATACTCGGCCGGCAAATACAGGCCGCCGTCGGGGGCCAGGCCACCCAACAGGATGTCGGAAAATTGTTGCGAAGCGGAAGAAGCAGGCGCTTGGGCGGCGCGGGTAGACACGTATTGCATAAAGTAGAAAAGTCCGGTTGGGCTAACGGCTAAGAAGCATCGAGTGCAATTGAACGCTTATTATAATGCGGCCCGCCCATCCTTGCGAACCCCCAAGTCAATGCGTTGTTTAGCAGGCGGCGTGGTTGACGGTGATGACGTGGATGGCCAGCCCGCCCAGCGAAGTTTCCTTGTATTTGTCTTGCATGTCGGCGCCGGTCTGGCGCATCGTTTCGATGACTTCGTCGAGGCTGACGAAGTGGGTGCCGTCGCCTTTCAGCGCCAGCGAGGCGGCGGTGATGGCTTTGACGGCGCCCATGCCGTTGCGCTCGATGCAGGGGATTTGCACCAGGCCGCCGATCGGGTCGCAGGTCATGCCCAGGTGGTGTTCGATGCCGATTTCGGCGGCGTTTTCGATTTGTTCGTTGCTGCCGCCGAGCGCGGCCACCAGGCCGGCCGCCGCCATCGCGCAGGCCACGCCGACCTCGCCCTGGCAGCCGATTTCGGCGCCGGAGATCGAGGCGTTGCGCTTGCACAGCATGCCGATCGCCGCCGACGTCAGCATGAAGTCGCGCACGCCGGTCACCGGGTCGCTCGGATGGCAGTCTTCGGCGTAATAGCGCAGCACCGCCGGAATGATGCCGGCCGCGCCGTTGGTCGGCGCCGTGACGACCCGCCCGCCGGCGGCGTTTTCCTCGTTGACGGCCATCGCGTACAGGCTCACCTGGTGGATCGCGTCGTGCGGCAGGTCGTTGGCGCGGTTGTCCGACGCCTTCGCTTCCTGCGCCATGGTCCACAACTTGGCCGCGCGCCGTTTGACGTTCAGGCCGCCCGGCAGTTGGCCGCCGGTTTCCAGGCCATGGGCGATGCAGTCGCGCATCACGTGCCAGATCTTGTCGATGCCGGCGTTCAATTCGTCGTTGCCCAGGCGCACGCACTCATTGGCGCGCAGCATCTGCGGGATCGACAGGCCGCTGGCCTTGCCGTGCGCCAGCAACTGGTCCATCGTGTCGAACGGGTAGACGACCGTCGAAGCCGGGGCGTCGCCCGCCTGTCCCGACTGCTGCTTGGCCTGGGCCTCGCCGGCGGCGTGGATGAAGCCGCCGCCGACCGAGTAGAACACCCGGTCGATGCGGCCGCCGTCGGCCAGCATCAGCGTGAAGCGCATGCCGTTCGGGTGCTCCGGCAGCGATTCGCTTTTGTGCCAGATCAAGCCGGTCGCGGCCGTAAACGGCACCGCGTGGCTGCCCAGCAGTTTGATTTCGCGCGCCGCTTCGACGCCGGCCAGCTTGCCGTCGACGTCGCCGGGCGCGACACCCTGCGGGGTTTC
This sequence comes from Janthinobacterium sp. CG3, assembly GCF_000344615.1. Classification (GTDB taxonomy): domain Bacteria; phylum Pseudomonadota; class Gammaproteobacteria; order Burkholderiales; family Burkholderiaceae_D; genus Janthinobacterium. The sequence continues at coordinate 1,527,576 of NZ_KB467824.1, forward strand.
GCCCATCAGGCCGAGGATGACGGCCTTGTCGGTGGCGTGGCCGACGCCGGTCAGCGCCAGCGAGCCGTACAGGGCCGCTTCGACGCCGACGGCATTGTCCAGTGAACCGCATTCGATCAGGAAACGCCGCGCCGCCACCATCGGCCCCACGGTGTGGGAACTCGACGGCCCGATGCCGATTTTAAATAGATCAAATACGCTCATGTCCATTGGATAGTCTCTTTATATATAGTTATCGTGGGTGGATCAGCCGCCGGTTCAGGCCGCTTCGGCCATCGCCTTACCGACGTTCACGTCGATGTGCGCGAGCATGTCGGTGACCAGGTGGTCCAGGCCGATTTGCGCCTTCCAGCCCCAGTCGGCCGTCGCCTGCGCGTCGTCCAGGCTTTGCGGCCAGCTGTCGGCGATGGCCTGGCGGCTGTCCGGCTTGTAGCCGATGGCGAAGTTCGGCACCCGCTGCACGATGGCCTTGGCCAGTTGCTCCGGGTTGAACGACAAACCGGCCACATTATATGCCGAACGAATCTTGATTTGGGCCGCCGGCGCGTCCATTAATTCGATCGTCGCGCGGATCGCGTCGGGCATGTAGATCATCGGCAGCGCGGTCTGCGGGCCGAGGAAACACTCGTAGCGTTCGCCGCGCAGCGCCGCGTGGAATATCGCGATGGCGTAGTCGGTGGTGCCGCCGCCCGGTGGCGATTTGTAGCTGATGATGCCGGGGTAGCGGATGCTGCGCACGTCGACGCCGTATTTGCTGAAGTAGTATTCGCACAGGCGCTCGCCGGCCAGTTTGCTGATGCCGTAAATCGTGGTCGGGTCCATCACCGTCATTTGCGGCGTGTTCACCGGCGGCGTGTTCGGGCCGAAGGCGGCGATCGACGACGGCCAGAAGATGCGCAGCGGCTTGCCCGCCTCGCCGCGTTCGCGCGCCACTTCGAGGATGTTGAGCAAGCCGTCCATGTTCAGCGTCCATGCCTTCAGCGGCGCCTGTTCGCCGGTGGCCGACAGCAGCGCCGCCAGCTGGTAGACCTGGGTGATGCCCTCCCGCTCGACCAGCGCGGCCAGGCCGGCCCGGTCCAGCACGTCGAGGCGGGTGTAGCGCGCCGCGTTGTAGACGTTGGCGGCGCCGATGTCGCCCGCGATGACGTTCTGCGCGCCGTGCTGCGCGGCCAGCGCGCCCACCAGTTCGCTGCCGATTTGACCGTTGGCGCCGATGACTAAGATGCGTTCCATTTTTATTTTTCCTGATTTGATTTTATTGGGTCTTCAGCAGGCCGAGCTCACGCCCCGCCTGTTCGAATGCGGCCAGCACGGTGACCAGTTGCTCGCGGCTGTGGGCGGCCGACAGCTGCACGCGCACGCGCGCCTGGCCCATCGGCACCACCGGGTAGAAGAAACCGGTGAGCAGCACGCCGAGTTCGTACATTCGGGCGGCGAATTTTTGCGCAACCGGCGCGTCGAACAACATCACCGGCACCACCGGGTGGGTGCCCGGCTTGATGATGAAGCCGATACGCTCGATTTCTGCGCGGAAGAAGGCGGTGTTCTCGTGCAGGCGGTCGCGCAGCTCGGTCGACTTCGACAGGCGTTCGAGCACCGACAGCGAGGCGCCGGCGATCGACGGCGCCAGCGTGTTCGAGAACAGGTAGGGACGCGACTTCTGGCGCAGCATGTCGATCACTTCCTTGCGCGCCGAGGTGAAGCCGCCCATCGCCCCGCCCAGCGCCTTGCCGAGCGTGCCGGTGATGATGTCGATGCGGCCCAGCACGTTGTGGTGCTCGTGGGTGCCGCGGCCGGTGGCGCCCATAAAGCCGGAGGCGTGGCATTCGTCGATCATCACCAGGGCGTCGTACTGGTCGGCCAGGTCGCAGATCTTGTCGAGCTGGGCGATGGTGCCGTCCATCGAGAACACGCCGTCGGTGACGATGACCTTGTGGCGCTTGCCGGCGGCGACGGCGGCCTGCAGCTGCACTTCCAGGTCGGCCATGTCGTTGTGCAGGTAGCGATAGCGGCCGGCCTTGCACAGGCGGATGCCGTCGATGATCGAGGCGTGGTTCAGGGCGTCGGAGATGATCGCGTCCTGTTCGTCGAAGAGCGGCTCGAACAGGCCGCCGTTGGCGTCGAAGGCGGCGGCGTACAGGATCGTGTCTTCGGTGCCGAGGAAGCTGGAGATGGCTTGTTCGAGTTGTTTGTGGACGGTCTGGGTGCCGCAGATGAAGCGCACCGACGACAGGCCGTAGCCGTATTGTTCGGTCGCCGCGATCGACGCCTGCTGGGTTTGCAGGTCGCCGGACAGGCCCAGGTAGTTGTTGGCGCACATATTGATCAGGGTACGGCCGTCGTCACACACCACTTCGGCGCCCTGGCGCGAGGCGATCACGCGCTCCGGCTTGTACAAGCCCTGCTCGCGCAACTGGTCCAGGCTTTGCTGCAGGCCGCTGAAGAAAACGCTCTTGGTTTGCTCGCTCATGTTTTGTCCCTTTGTGTATTGGTGTGGCGGCCGCTTGACCGATTGTCGCACTATGTTGTACCGTACCTGCGCCTGGAGATGTTTTCAGAGTTTACACTCTTTTCCAACAGCACCCTCGAATTCCGTTATGTCGAACTCAAATTCAATATAATGGATATTACCCAAGCCTATTGAACTTTGCAAGCCTCTCCCAGATGAAAACACCCGTTTCGACCAATTCTCCGCCCGAAGTCGGCGCCACGCTGCAAAAACTGCGCCTCGCGCGCGGCCTGACACTGGAGGATTTGTCGCGCATCGCGGGGGTGTCGAAGTCGATGCTGTCGCAGATCGAGCGGGAGAAGGCCAACCCCACCATCGCCATCACCTGGCGCCTGGCGAACGCGCTGGGGGTGGCGATCGGCGAGCTGCTGTCGAGCACGGTAAAAAGTGTCGAGACCATCCGCGTGCTCGACGCGCACGAGACGCCGACGCTGCCGGGCGACCACGCCGGCTATGTGCTGCGCATTCTCGGGCCGATGGAATTGGCCGGGAAGTACGAGTGGTACGAGTTGACGCTGGCGCCCGGCGGCGAACTGGTGTCGCAGCCGCACGATCCGGGCACCACCGAGCATTTGACGCTGCTGCACGGTTCGATGGAGATCGAAGTCGGCGCGGCCAAGCGCAGGGTCAAGATCGGCGGCACCGCGCGCTACCCGGCCGACCAGCAGCACGCCATCCGCAACACCGGCAAGACCGAGGGCAAGGCGCTGTTGGTGGTGATTCACCGTTAAGGCGTGGTAGCTCGGGTTAGCCCAACGGGCGTAACCCGACTGGCGCCGGCGGCGGCTTAGCGCAGCGTCGCCCGCATCAGGCGCGTGACGCCGCCCAGCCGCAAGCCATCCTGGCGCCCGGACAGGTAGCGTTCGCTCAACTGCGGCGCGCTGAACGCCTCCACATCGGCAAAGCCGATCTTCCCCAGCATGTCCGCCAGCTGCGCCGGGTCGAAATAGCTGTTCCACGGTTCGCCGCGTTCGGCCGCTTTCGCCGACATCATTTGCAGCGCGGTGCGTTCGGCCGGCGCGAGCAGCTCCGGGTCGGCGCCGTAATCGAACACCACGCCGCTACCCGCCGCGCAGGAGGCGATGTAGCGCAGCGTCTCGTACACTTCCTCCTGCTCCAGGTACATCGTCACGCCCAGCCACGAGAAGAACGCCGGCTGGTCGGAGCGGAAGCCGGCTTCGGCCAGGCCGGCGGCCAGCGTCGAGCGTTTGAAATCGAGCGGCACGTAGCTCAGCGCGGCGGGTTCGGCGATGCCGGCCGCGGCCAGGCGCTCGCGCTTCCACCGCTGCGTCGCCGCCAGGTCGACCTCGAAGATGCGGCTGTCCGCCAGCGCCGCGCCGCGGAAGGCGTAGGTATCGAGGCCGGCGCCCAGCACCACGTACTGGCGCGCGCCGTCGCGCTGCGCGACGGCCCAGGCGTCCTCGGCGAGCCGGCTGCGCACCGCCAGCGTGGCGCGCAGCGCCGTCGACATCGGGTCGGTGTAGCGGCCGATGCTGGCGCGCACGGCGGCCTCCTCCACCGGCCCCAAAATGGTCAGCGCCAGCGGATCGTCGAACACCAGCGGCGCGTCCAGCAACTGGTGCGCGGCGCGCAGCACCGCCACCATGTAGGCGCTCGGCTTCGGCCCGGCCACCGCCTCGTCCGGCGGCCGGTGCAGCTGCATGATGGCTTGTTGCACGAAGGCGATCAGGCGGGCGTCGACGCCGACGCCGCTCGACAGGTCCGGTTCGGCGTGGAAGGCGGCGCGCACCTTCAACTCCAGGGCGGCGTCGTCGCCGGCGTAGGATAGCCGGAACAGCGCCTCCCAACGGCGCGCCAGCGCCTGCACGGCCGGTTCGTCGAGGCCGGCGCCGGCGTCCATCTGCCGGCGCAGCTGCTCGATCAGCGGATGCCATTGCGGGGCGTGCGCAACCATGCGCCGGCGCACCTGCTCGAACTCGGCCGGCGTCAGATGGCGTTCGAACAGGCTGGCGCGGGCGCAGGCGAAGGCCGCCAGTATCCATTCGATCATCGCCGGCGTGATGCCGGTGATCTGCTGCGCCCTGCTCTCGCTTTCCTGCATGGTTTGCAGCTTGATGGCCAGGCCGATGTCGCTGCCGGTGCCCTGGTCGAGCAGGCGCATCCAGCGCTGCGCCAGCGAGCGCGCCAGTTCGCCGCTTGCCGGCAGCGCCTGGTCGAGCGCGTTTTGCACCTGCGCGATCAACGCCTTCCAGGCGCTGTCGGCGGCCGGGCCGGCCTGCTCCTGGCGCGCGCGCAGCGCGCCCAATTCCGCTTTTGAAAAGTATTTTTCGTACATTGTCATTTTCTCCATGAGGGTGAGCCACTCGTCGACGCTGGTATCGCGGCCGTCGCTGAGTTCCCTGAGCATCAGCCGAAGGCGCTGTCCGAGTCGCTGTCCACGCTGGACCTGATCGTCCACAGCGGCGATCTGGTGCGTGATGACGTCGACCGGCGAGATACCGGTGCCGTCCAGCAGCGCGCCGATGTCGGCCAGCGAACAGCCAAGTTGCTTCAGGGCGTGGATGCGGTGCAGGCGCACCACGTCGTCCTGGTTGTACAGCCTGAAGCCGCTGTTCGAGCGCGCCGACGGGGAAAGCAGACCGATGCTGTCGTAGTGGTGCAAAGTGCGTACGGTCAGACCGGCCCGCTTTGCGAGTTCACCAATTTTCAAGGGCATCGCCGCTTCCTCCATGCAAACCATCGTAGAACCTGACGTAAGGTCAGGATCAAGGGAAAAATCGTTTTGACACAAATATGGAATGGGCGGCTGGGGGCGGCCGATGCCTAACACGTCATCAGCAAACGTTCCAAGGCGCCGATTTGCGCCTCGGTGTAGGCGGCTAGCCCGCGCTCGCGGGTCAGCAACTCGCCCATGGCCCAGGCATAGATGATGTGCGCCCGCACTTGCGCCTCGCCCGCCTCCAGGCCCAGCTCCCCCAGCAACTTGGCCAAAAAATGCACGCGCCTGTCGTGCACGCGACGCAGCACGGCAGCCAATTCCGGGTTTTGCCCGCCCAGGTGGTTGATGGCCTCGTAAAACTGGATATCCATCCGACCCACCTTGCGCAGCAGAAAACGCAGTTTTTCAATGGCGCTGCCCTGCTGGCGCTCGACCAGCGCCATCACCTGCTCGGTGGCCCGGGCTTCCCAGCGCTCCACCACCGCCAGCATGAAACTGCCCGCACTCTCAAAGTGCCAGTAAAAACTGCCGCGGGTGACGCCCAGGCGTTTGCACAGCGGCTCTGCTTTCAGCGCCTGCGCCCCCTCGTCGCGCAGCACGGTCAAACCAAAATCAAGCCAATCTTCGCGTGACAGGCGCTGCTTCGGGGCGGCCGGCGGTTGGATCATTACGACTCCTAAAAAAATTCAAACAACGGGGGCGGTTGTGGCGCGACGCGGGCAAATCATATCCTACCAGGTTAAGATTGCAATATTGGCAACGGCGCGGTATAGTCTTACCATACATACTGTACTGACGGTCGGCAGGCCGATTCGCCGCCGACTGCCGGTACGCCGCCGCCGATTTATTAACGCTGGAGAAAACCATGTTCGCAAGAGTGACCCATGTTCAATCAAAACCCGAAAAACTCGATGAAATCGTCGCACTATTTCAGGATTCCGTCATGCCGCTCTTGAAGCAGCAGCAAGGATTTAAGAGCAGCTTGCTGCTGACCGACCCGGCCACCGGGAAAGGCATGTCAATTACGATATGGGAATCGGAAGCGGATCTGCAGGCTGGCGACAGCAATGCCGTGCTGCTGGAACAGGTGCTCAAAGTCATGCCCTTGCTGGCCGCGCCGCCGGTGCCGGAGATTTTCGTCGCCGCTTTGGCATAAGGCTATTCTGTGGCAGCGCACAGGGCGTATCCGTGCATACGACATGGCTATACCAGAGCGCTGCACCGCTGCTGCCGGGCTTGAAGCAAGGTGCGATCAACAGTCGCGGTTTGCTCGCTACCTATCCGGCACGGATTGACGTGCGGCGGCGGCGCTGGCGGCGGGATTTAGCGCGCTGGAACTGGGCGGCGATGTCGGCGGTTCGATCCGCATTCCGGCCCACTTTTGCGGCGTGTGTGGATTTCATGGCCGGCGCCGCGCAAAGCCAAAGGCGGGCGACGCCGCCGCCCGCCCCGTTGCGCCCGCCTATCCCGGCGCCGTGGCGCTTACTGCGCGGCGACCTTGGCCGGTTCGCCCGCCTCGTTCATCCGCAGCGCGCGGCTGAGGAAGCCCCAGCGGTCGGCCACTTCCTCGATCTGCTTGGCGGTCGGCTTGCCGGCGCCGTGGCCGGCCTTGCGGTCGATGCGGATCAGGATCGGCGCCGGGCCGCCCTGCGCCGCCTGCGCGGCGGCGGCGAACTTGAAGCTGTGCGCCGGCACGACGCGGTCGTCGTGGTCGGCGGTGGTGATCATCGTGGCCGGGTAGCAGCGGCCCTTTTTCACGTTGTGCAGCGGCGAGTAGGCCATCAGCGCCTTGAACTCGTCGGCGTTGTCGGACGAGCCGTAGTCCGATGTCCAGGCCCAGCCGATGGTGAACTTGTGGAAGCGCAGCATGTCGAGCACGCCCACCTGCGGGATCGCCGCGGCGAACAACTCGGGACGCTGGGTCATTGCCGCGCCGACCAGCAGGCCGCCGTTGCTGCCGCCGCCGATGGCCAGCTTGGCCGGCGAGCTGACCTTGTTATCGACCAGCCACTCGGCCGCGCCGATGAAGTCGTCGAACACGTTTTGCTTGTGCAGCTTGGTGCCGGCGGTGTGCCAGGCCTCGCCGTATTCGCCGCCGCCGCGCAGGTTGGCCATCACGTAGACGCCGCCCATTTCAAGCCAGGCCAGGTTGGCCACCGAGAAGGCGGGCGTGAGCGAGACGTTGAAGCCGCCGTAGCCGTACAGGTAGGTCGGGTTCGAACCGTCGAGCTTGATGCCCTTTTTCGAGACGATGAACATCGGCACCTTGGTGCCGTCGCGGCTGGTGAAGAACTGCTGCCGCGTGTCGAAATCGCTCGGGTCAAAGTCGACCTTTGGCTGGCGGTAGACGCTGCTCTTGCCGGTTTTCATGTCGTAGCGGTAGATCGTCGTCGGCGTCGTGAAGCTGGTGTACGAGTAGAAGGTTTCGGTGTCGCCGCGCTTGCCGCCGAAGCCGCTGGCCGAACCAATGCCCGGCAGCGCCACCTCGCGCACCGGCTTGCCTTTCAGGTCGACCACCTTGACCTGGCTGCGCGCGTCGCTCAGGTACTCCAGCACCAGTTGGCGGTTGACGATGCCGGCGTTGGTCAGCGTCTGGGCCGCCTGCGGCACGATCTCCTTCCAGTTGGCCGCTTGCGGGCGGCGCGTGTCGATGGCGACCACGCGCGATGTCGGCGCCTTGTTGTCGGTCATGAACCAGAACACCGGGCCGTCGTTGTCGATGAATTCATAGGACGCGTCGAAGCCGTCGAGCAGGGTGGCGACCTTGCCGTCCTTGCGCCGCAAGTCCTTGTAGAAGACGCGGTTCTTGTGCGCCGTGCCCTGGGTGGCGGTGATCACCAGGTAGTTGCCGTCGTCGCTGACTTTGCCGCCGAAACCCCATTCCTTCTGGTCCGGGCGGTCATAGACCAGCACGTCGCTGCTTTGCGGCGTGCCGACCTGATGGAAGTACAATTTCTGGAAGTAGTTGATGTCGGCCAGCTTGGTGGCCTCCTGTGGCGCGTCGTAGCGGCTGTAGAAGAAGCCGCCGCCATCCTTGGTCCATGAGGCGCCGGAAAATTTGACCCACTTCAGCTCGTCGTCGAGGTCCTTGCCGGTGTCGATGTCGCGCACCTTCCAGACGTTCCAGTCGGAGCCGGAGGCGGCCGTGCCGTAGGCCAGGTATTTGCCGTTCGGGCTGACCGAGGTGCCGGCCAGCGCCACGGTGCCGTCGGCGGCCAGGGTGTTCGGGTCGAGCAGCAGGCGCGGCGTGTCGTCCAGCGACGCCAGCGTGTACAGCACGGCCTGGTTCTGCAGGCCGTCGTTGCGGCTGTAGAAGTAGCGCCCGCCCTCTTTGAACGGCACGCTGAAGCGCTCGTAGTTCCACAGCTTGGTCAGGCGCTGCTTGATGCCGTCGCGCCCGGCGATTTGGCCCAGGTAGGATTGGGTCAGCTGGTTTTGCGACTCGACCCAGTCGTGGGTCTCGGCGCTGTTGGCGTCCTCCAGCCAGCGGTAGGGATCGGCGACCTGGGTGCCGTGGTAGTTGTCTTGCTGGTCGCCGGTCTTGCTGTTCGGGTAGCCGGGGGCCGCGCCGGCGCCGAAGGCCGAGGCCGGGCAGCTCTGCGCGCCGGCGTTGCCGCCGAGGCTGGCGATCAAACTGAATATCAGGGTGGCGCTACGTACATGCATGGGTGATCCGTATCATCGAAGAGCAAAGTGGATGGCGGCGCCGGGCCGGCGCCGCCGTTGCAGGACAGGATGGGGTGGGAGGAAAATCCGACCGCTTCTTTCGCCGATGAAATCATAGCGCGAAATGTGGCTTTTAAAGCACACTAATCGCGCCGCCCCGCCATATTTTATTTGGCCGCCCGCCGCGGTTTTGCAGGCCGGGTTAGCCCAAGTCCGTTGCACGGCGTGGGCGACCCGACTGGCGTCGACAGCGCCTCGGCGTCCGATGACGCCGGGCTAATCCGAGCTGCGGCGCTGTGGCGTCGTCGTCGCCGGCGCGCGCGCCCGCCATGTGGCCAGCCAGGCCAGCAACTGCTCGCCGGGCATCGGCCGGCTCATGAAGTAGCCCTGGCCCTGGTCGCAGCCCATTTCGGCCAGCAGGCGCCAGACCGCTTCGCTTTCGATGCCCTCGGCGACGACGCGCAAGCCCATGTTGTGGCCCAGGTCGATGGTCGAGCGCACGATCTTGGTGTCGCCCTCGTCGTGCTCCATGTTGAGCACGAAGGATTTGTCGATTTTCAGTTCGTCCACCGGCAGCCGTTTCAGGTAGGCCAGCGAGGAGTAGCCGGTGCCGAAGTCGTCGATCGACAGGTCGACGCCCATCGCGTGCAGGCGCTCCAGCGTCAGCTGGGCGCGCACCGGGTCGTCCATGATCGCGCTCTCGGTGATTTCCAGACAGAACGAGGACGGCTGCAAGCGATAACGCGCAAGGATCTCGGCGAATTTCACCGGCAGGTTCTGGTCCAGCAGGTCGCGCGTCGACAGGTTCACCGACACTTTCAAGTGCACGCCCTCGGCCGCCAGTTGCTGGCACAGCGCCGCCGATTTCTCCAGCACCCAGCGGGTCAGCACGCGGATGAAGCCGCTCTGCTCGGCGAACGGGATGAAGTCGTCGGGGAAGACGTTGCCGCGCTCGGGGTGCTGCCAGCGCACCAGCGCCTCGACGCCGACCACGTCGCCGCTGCCGAGCATGATCTTCGGTTGCACGTGCAGGCGGAACTGCTCGCCCTCGATGGCGTTGCGCAGTTCGGTCAGCAGCGACAGGCTTTGCTCGCTCGCCTTGTCCAGGCCGGCCTGGTACACCACGGCGCCGTCGTTGCGCTGCTTGGCCGCGTACATCGCCACCTCGGCCATGCTCAGCAAGGCTTCGCCGGTGTCGGCGTGCGACGGGTAGCCGGCGATGCCCAGGCCGGCGCCGATGTCGACCATCTGGTCCTCCAGCGACAGCGGGCTTTCCAGCGCGGCCAGCACCTGCGCCGCCGTCAGGCGGGCCTGCTCCAGGCTGGCGTTGGGCAACAGGATGGCGAACTCGTCGCCGCCCAGGCGCGCCACCTGGGCGGCGCCGTGCCGGTCCTGCGCCAGTTGCAGTTGCAGGCGCTCGGCCACCTGGCGCAGCAGCGCGTCGCCGAAGCTGTGGCCCATGACGTCGTTGACGTGCTTGAAGCGGTCCAGGTCCATCATCAGCACGAACACTTGCTCGTCGCGGCGGCCGGCCTGCTCGATCGAGTCGTCCAGCAGCAGCACGAACTGGGCGCGGTTCGGCAGGCCGGTCAGCGAGTCCCAGTACGCCAACCGGCGGATTTCCTGTTCGCGCTTGGCGATCCCGTCGCGCATGCTCTCGAAGGCCTGCGCCAGCGCGCCGATCTGGTCGTCGCGCTTGATGTCGAGCTGGCCCTTGTAGTCGCCCTGTTCGAGCCGCTTGGCGGTGGCCGCCAGCGCGCTCAGCGGCTGGGCGATGCGCTTGGCGGTGAGCACGCTGGCGAGCGCGGCGACGCCGATGCCGGCCACGCTGAGCGCCAGCAACAGGCGCCGCAGGCTGGTGTATTCGGCCATCGCCTCGTCGATCGAACGCGCCAGCACGACGCTGGCGACGCGCGCGCCGTCCTGGCCGATCGGCAGCAGGCGCGCGCTGTAGTGGCTGCCCTCGACGTCCAACTCAAGGTCGACGACGGCGTCGCTGTCGAGCTGGGCCGACAACGGCGCCGCCGGCAGCGCCTGGATGCGCGCCAGCGCCGGGCCCACCGACGTCACCGGCAGCGTGGTGGCGGTGGCGAGCCAGTCGCCGCCCTCGTCGCGCGTCAGGACCGCCACCTGCAGCGAGGAGATGTCGCGCATGTCGTTGGCCAACTGGCGGTCGATCGGGAATGCCATGACGACGTAGCCGATGATAATCGGCGCGCGCACCGGCACCACCACGATCTGGTAGGGGCGCCGCTCGACGATGGCGATGCCGCTGGCGCCGTCATACTGCTCGGCCTTGTCGAGCATGCTGACGACGAGTTGCTCCAGGCCGGCCGACTGGGCCGCGTTGGTCGAGGCCTTGATGGTGCGCTCGGCGCCGACCAGCATCGTCAGCGAGGCCTTGATGCGCCGCCCGCTGTTGGCCAGCGCCGATTCGATGGTGGCGCGGTCGCTCTCGTCGTCGTTGCCGATGGCCTGCACGAAGGCGGTGTCGCGCGCCAGCACGCTGGCGCCGAAGCGCAGCTTTTGCGCGTTCTGTTCGAGCAGGCGGCGGAACACCTTGGCGCCGGTGCCCAGCTCGGCGCTGATGGCGCTGCGCGCGTTGCTGGCGATGCCCTGCTGGATCACCAGCAGGCCGAGCACCTGGACCACCACGATCAACACCAGGAACAGCGTGACGATCCGGCTTTCGAGACTGCGAAAACGCATGGTCGCGCCTAGTAACTGGCGTTGGCGTCGGCGTCGGCGGCGCCGGCCGGCTTGAGCGCGAGCTTGAAGGCAGCGGCGGTGACGCCGTCGGCCTTGACGGCGACGGCCTGCTCGGCCGTGGCGCCGCCGACGGCGTGGTAATGCCAAGCCTTGAGCACGTATTTGCCGGCCGCCGGCAGCTCGATCACGGCCGCGCCGGCGGCGTCGGTCTTGGCGAAGTACGGCGTGTCGACGACCTTGATGTAGGCGAGCATCTTGTCGTGGATATTACAACCGAGCACGACGGTGCCGGCCTTGTCGAACACCTGCGGGCTGGCCGCCACACCCGAATACAATTTCTGGTCGAATTTCTTGGCCGGCGAAAAGGAATAAATGTGGTGGCGCACCTTGTCGTTATTCGGGAAGCTGACGCTGCTGCCGGTTTGCACCACGCTCACCAACGGCGCGAATTTCAAGCCCTTTTGCTCGATCGAAGCCGGCCGCGGCGGCCTGGCCGCGGCGCCGTCGGCCTCGGCGTACACCACCACGTCGGCCAGCGGCAGGCCGGCGCCGTCCCTCACCTGCACCGCGATCCCGGCAGCGGAGGCGGAGGCGGAGGCGGCCGCCAGCAGGGCGGCCAACACGGTCGTGCGACGAAGCGTTGCGGAGATAGTCATGCTGTAATCCTGGCGAGTGGGATAGTCGGGCGGCGCGGCGAAGACGACCTTGCCGGTGGGCCTATTGTAGCCCCTGCGAAATCTTCCCCAAAGAAGATTTAGGTGCCGGGCAGTATTTCCTTTGAGAAAAAATAACTGCATTTCATTAAGATGTCACATACCGGCATTAGAATTGGCAATATGACCATGGCCCCAGGGCCGTGCCGACCGCCCAGCACCGCCACCAGACCGCCGCCGTGAACTCTACCTTGCCGCTCGCCCTCTTCGCCCACCTGCCCGCCGCGCCGGCGCCACCTTCGAAGGCCGTGCATTTGCGGGCGGTGCCGGCGCCGCCGGCGCTCGCGGAACCGACTTCGGAGGACGACATGTTGCGTGAACAACTACTCGACATTATTGCGACGCGCCATCTGAGCGCCTTGTTCCAGCCCATCATCCAGATGCAAAGCGGCGACGTCATCGGTTACGAGGGCTTGATACGCGGGCCGTCCGACAGCCCGCTGCACGCGCCGATGAAGCTGTTCAAGGTGGCGCGCGCCAACGGCTTGACGCTGGAAGTGGAGCACCTGTGCCGCCAGGTGGTGCTGGAGCGCTTCGCCGAACTGGATCTGCCGGGCAAGCTATTTCTCAACGTCAGCCCGGAGTGCCTGCTGCTGCGCCACGACCGCCACGGCCACACGCTCGATTACATCGCCCGCATCGGCATCAACCCGGCGCGCGTGATCATCGAGCTGACCGAAAACCAGCCGACCTACGATTACGAGTTGATGCGCGAGGCGGTATTGCACTACCGCAAGATGGGCTTCCAGATCGCCATCGACGACCTCGGCGAGGGCTTTTCCAGCCTGCGCCTGTGGTCCGAGCTGCGCCCCGAGTACGTCAAGATCGACATGCATTTCATCCAGGGCATCAACCACGACCCGGTCAAGCTGCAGTTCGTGCGCTCGATCCAGGAAATCGCCGAACAGTCGGACACGCTGGTGATCGCCGAGGGCATCGAAACGCAGGCCGAGTTGCTGGTGCTGCGCGACCTTGGCGTCGCCTTCGGCCAGGGCTACCACCTGGGGCGGCCGCACGCGGCGCCGGCCAGCGCCGTACCGGCCGCGGTGCGCAAGGCGCTGGGCGGCAACGGCGTGGCGGTGTACCCGCAACGCAGCGGAATCGAGAAGAACGCCGTGACTATTTTTAAACTGTTACAACAGGTGCCGGCGGTGTCGCCGGCGCTCAGCAACAACGAGGTCTACGAGTTGTTCCTGCGCGAACCCAAGCTGTTGATCATCCCGGTGGTCGACGCCGGCGTGCCGCTGGGGCTGATCAGCCGCTTCGACATGATCGACCATTTCGCCCGGCCCTACCAGCGCGAGCTGTACGGCAAGAAGCCGTGTACGCTGTTCATGGACGCCAACTCCTTGATCGCCGACAAGGACACCAGCCTGCAGGACCTGAGCTTCAGCATGGTCCAGGGCGACGCCCACCACCTGTTCAACGGCTTCATCATCACCGAGCACGGCCGCTACCTGGGCATGGGCCGCGGCCACGACCTGATGCGCGAGATCACGCAGATGCAGATCCACGCGGCGCGCTACGCCAATCCGCTGACGCAGTTGCCGGGCAACGTGCCGATCAACGAGCATATCGAGCGCTTGCTGGAAAGCGACAGCCGCTTCTGGGTCTGCTATTGCGACCTCGACCACTTCAAGCCCTTCAACGACGTCTACGGCTACCGCCGCGGCGACGACGTGATCCAGCTGTGCGGCGACATCCTCAGCCGGCACTGCGACGCCAACCGCGACTTCATCGGCCACATCGGCGGCGACGACTTCATGATCCTGTTCCAGAGCGAGGATTGGGAGGCGCGCTGCCACGCCATGCTGGCGCAGTTCGGCGCCGCCATCGACGACTTCTATAGCATCGACGACCGCGAACGCGGCGGCTACCTCAGCGAAGACCGCCAGGGCATGAAGGTGTTTTGCTCGCTGATCGGCTTGTCGCTGGGCGTCATCAAGGTCGAACCGCGCCAGTACCACACCCACCACCAGATCGCCACGGCCGCCGCCGAGGCCAAGAAGCAGGCCAAGAAAATCCACGGCAACAGCCTGTTCCTCGACCGCCGCCAGGAGCCGCAGGGGCAGCCGCGCCGGCCGGTCTGATCGCGGCTAACCGGGGTGGCGGCCGTCAGCCCCGGTGCGCCTGGCGCCACTGCCGCGTCAAATCCAGCGCCGAACCGATTTCCGCCGCCGTCATTCTGCCGGCGAGCACGCCGCGGTTGCTGTTGGCCGTCTCGTCGCCGGCCTCCGCCGCCAGCGAAATCCACATATAGGAGCGCACCGGATCGCGCTCGACGCCGCGGCCGCTGTTGTACATGCCGCCCAGATTGTACTGGGCCAGCGCATGGCCCTGCTCGGCGGCGCGGCAGTACCAGCGCACCGCCAGCGCGTCGTCCTGGGGCACGCCGTGGCCGTTGGCGTACATCACGCCGAGGTTGTTTTGCGCGCTGGCGTCGCCCTGGTCGGCGGCGATCCGATACCAGTGCACCGCGCGCTCGTCGTCCTTGTCAACGCCCTGGCCGTTGGCGTAAATGACGCCGAGGTTGAACTGCGCGTTCGGCGCGCCCTGCTCGGCCGCCTTGCGATACCACGTCAGCGCCTGTTGCAGATCGCGCTCGACGCCGCGGCCGGCCGCGTACATGCCGCCGAGATTGTATTGCGCCAGCACGTGGCCGTGCACGGCGGCCCGGCTGTACCACGAGAACGCCTTGACCTCGTCCTTGTCGACGCCCTGCCCCTTGGACAGCATGACACCCAGGTTGAACTGGGCATCGGCGTCGCCCTGCTCGGCGGCGCGCGACAACCACGCATAGGCGCGCAACTGGTCCGGCGCCACGCCCAGGCCCTCGGCGTAGGCGACGCCGACCTGGCGCTGCGCGACGGCGGCGCCCTGGGCGGCGGCTTGGCGGAACCACGCCAGCGCCTGTTCGTCGCTCTGCGCCACGCCTTGTCCGTGCTTGTAGACCAGCCCCAGGTTGAGCTGGGCGGTGGCGTCGCCTTGCAGCGCGGCCTTGCGGAACCAGGCCAGCGCCAGGGCGGTGTTTTGCTTGGCGCCCAGCCCGCGCGCGTAGGCCTCGCCCAGCAGCGACTGGGCGCTGGCGATGCCCTGTTCGGAGGCGCGGTAGAACCAGGCCAGCGCCAGCGAGTCGCTTTGCGGCACGCCGCGGCCCTTTTTATACATCTGGCCGAGGTTTTGCTGGGCCGACGCGTCGCCTTGCCGGGCCGCGCGGCGGAACCAGAAGACCGCTTCCTTGTCGCTCTGGGCCACGCCGCGGCCGTTGTAATACATGGCGCCAAGGTGGTTCTGCGCGAAGGCCAGGCCTTGCAGGGCCGCCAGGCGCAGCCAGATGAAGGCGCGCTCGTCGTCGCGGGCGATACCCTCGCCCTTTTTGTACATCAAACCAAGGTTGAATTGCGCGTAAGCGTTACCCTGCTCGGCCGCCGTCCGAAACCAGACGTAAGCCTGGTAGTTTTCCTTGGCGGTCTGTCGATTGTTCATGCTCGTCCCCGGCACTCAAATCAGCGTTGAACCGGACCAATGCCGGGCCTTCACCGGCACCTGGAACAGCCCCGGCCGGCGAATTTGGTCATACCTGAATATGTTGTTCAAATTATAAAACTTGGTTCGGCGGGGGCGTTTGACACGACTCAATGTTGATGACAAAATGTCATTTTATGGTTGAGTTCGCCAACAGATATTTCCCGTTGGATTTAAATGCGAAAAAACCCG
The DNA here is from genome assembly GCF_000344615.1 of Janthinobacterium sp. CG3. GTDB lineage: Bacteria > Pseudomonadota > Gammaproteobacteria > Burkholderiales > Burkholderiaceae_D > Janthinobacterium. Next base: position 1,543,570 of record NZ_KB467824.1, read on the forward strand.
CGGCGATCGCTCGCCGCGGGTTCTCTGTGATGCGCCGGCGCCGGGCAAACCGGCTACAGCAACGGCCCTAGCTTCGCTTCAGCGCGGACGCGCCGGTTTCGGGCCGAAGGCGTACACCAGCGTGGCCAGCAGCGTCAGGCACCAGACGATCAGCGCGCCGGACGGCAGGTCCAGCACGGTCGACAGCACCAGCCCGCTCAGGTAGCCGGCGGCGCCGACGCCGTAGGCCAGCGGCAGGCGCTGGCCGGTCGGATAATGCCGCACCGCCAGGCTGGGCACGATCAAACTCGTAAACACCAGATACACGCCGACCAATTGCACCGAGGCCGTGACCGCCAGCGCGAAGATCAGGTAGAACCCCAGCCGGCTCAGGCGCTCGTTGTAGAAGTACAACACCGCGCCGACCAGCACCGTGCCGAACAGCGGCGCCAGCAGTTGTTGGTAGCGCACCCACAGGATCTGGCCGGCGAGCAAGTCCTGCAGGTGCTCGCCGCCGTGCGGATTGTGCGCCACCAGCAGCAGGCCGCCGGTCGCCGCCAGGATGAACAGCACGCCGATCTGCGCCTCCTGCACCTCGGGCCAGCGTTTTTCGGTCCAGGTCAGCAACAAGGCGCCCAGCACGGCGGCGATGCCGGCCGCCGCCTGCACCGCCCAGCCTTGCGGATCGAGGTCGCCCGAGCCGGCGATGATGACGCCCAGCGCGGCGATCTGGGCGATCGCCAGATCGATGAAGACGATGCCGCGCTTGAGCACTTGCGCGCCCAGTGGAATATGCGTCGCGAGCACCAGCAGGCCGGCCAGGAAGGCCGGCAAGATGATCATCAGATCGATCTGGCCCAGCATCACTTGGCCGCCTCCAGCAGGCGTTGCACGGTGCTGTCGAAGAAGCCGAACAAGTCCTTGCTCCTGTCGTCGGCGCCCACGGTGAACGGCAACACCACGGCCGGAATGCCGGCCCGCTCGGACAGCCATTGCGAGGCGCGGCCGTCCTGGTAGGCGGCGCGCAACACCATCTTGGCCGGTTGGCGCTGCAACTGCGCCAGCAGCGCCGACAGGTGCGCCGCGCTCGGTTCGACGCCCGGCTTGGGTTCCAGCGTGCCGACCTGGCGCAGGCCGAGCCAGCCCATCAGGTACTCCATGTTTTTATGGTGTTCGACGACGGCCAGCGACTTCAACGGCGCGGCCTGCTTTTCCCATTTCAGCGTGGCGGCGCTCCAGCGCGCCGAAAAGTCCTTCAGGCGCGACTGGTACTCGGCGGCGTTGGCCGGATCCACCTCGGCCAGGCGCTTGCCCAGCGCGGCGGCGACCAGCGCGATGTTGTGCGGGTTTTGCTGGATGTGCGGGTTGCCGGCCGCGTGCACGTCGCCCTCGCTGCGGTCGACCTTGCCGGGTATGTCGAGCCGCGGCACCACGGCGCCGGCCTCGAAGTTGCCGGGCTGGCCGGGGGCGATCTTGGCGTTGCCCGATTGCTGCAGCAGCACCGGCAACCAGCCCACCTCCAGCTCCAGGCCGGTGCACACCAGCAAGTCGGCGTTGCGGGTGCGGGCGATCAGGCTGGGGCGCGCTTCGACCCGGTGCGGGTCTTGCAGGGCGGTGGTGGCGCTGCCCACTTTCACCTTGTCGCCGCCCAGTTCCTTGCTCAGCGCCTCCCACTCCGGCTCGCAGGCCAGCACGTTGATGGCGGCGTGCGCCGACAGCGGCGCCAGCGCGGCGCCGGCCAGCGCGGCGGCCAGCCAGGTTTTGTTGAATGTCGTATGCATTGCCAACTCCTTAGAAAGCGTGGGCCGCGTGCGTGCCCAGGCTCATGATGTACTGAAGGAAAATCTGCTTATCGACGACACCCGGACGCGTCTTGTCGCGCGCCAATTGCAGGCGCAGGCGCGAAAACTCGGACGGGCTGTAGTCGAACATCAGGCTGGCGCGCGACGGCGCGTACGCGTCGAGGATCGGCACGTTGGCCAGCGTCAGCTCGCCATCGAGGTCGCGGCGGCCGGACGACAGGCGGTCGTAGCGCAGGCCGGTGCGCCAGTTCGGCATGAACTGGTAGACGCCCTGCAGATACCAGCCGGACTGGGCGCTGCGGTAGGCGGCGGCGCCGGCGTCGGCGACGTCCAGGCTGCCGCTTTCCTTGTTGCGGAAGTACTCGCCCTGCAGCTTGAAGTTGCTCACGGTCGAATTGCCGTTCGGCGCCCATTTATAGATGGCGTCGGCGATCCACATGGACGACTTGCCGCTGAAGCTGGACAAGTCGTCGATGGCGCGTTCGGTCGCGCCGGTGTGCAGATAGGAGACGCCGGCGCGGTAGCTCGACGAGGCGCCGATGTCGTCGCCGACGTGGGCGAACAGCGAGGTGGCGCCAACGCCGTTCTTGTTGCGCTCGTTGCCGGGGAAACCGCCGCCGGCGGACACTTCCATGCCCAGTTCGACGAATTGGTCGGTCGGCGCCAGCCACTTCGCCTGCACGCCGTCGGCCTTGTACTGGCCGCCGAAGAAGGCTTGGTAGGCCAGCGGCGCGTCGACGAAGTCCCAGGTATGGGCGTGTTGTGAGTTCAGGTAGCCGACCGAGGACAGGAAGCGGCCGGCGCGCACGTTCACGCCGTTCGCCAGCGCGCGGGTCTGGACGAAGGCTTCCTCGACTGCGGCCTCGTTCTCGCCGCTGAGGGCGAACGTCAGCTGGCCGGCGAAGCGCGGATCGATATTCGCCGACAGCGTCAGTTCCGACTCGCCCAGGCTGAAGCCGCGCTTGCCGGGGCCGACCTCGCCGCCGGACGGCAGGAAGCCTTGCAGGCGGAAATCGTCCGGGCTGTGCGACAGGCGTGACATCGTGCCGCCCAGAACCAGCGCGACGTTCGGATTGAAGATGTTGCTGGCGGCGGCCGGGTTGGCGGCGCGCGCGTCGACCGGCGCCGGGGCGGCGGCCGGGCCCACGGCGTTGGCGGCGACGGCCTGGGCCTGCTGCAGGCGCAGCTCCAGCGCTTGCAGGCGCGCCTCGTAGGATTCCTTCATGACGCGAATCTGGTCGCGGATCTCGCCCAGCTCTGTATCGCTGGCGGCGGCGGCGACGCCCGGCGTGGAAAACGACACGGCCAGGGCGGCCGCGAGTACGGTGTATTTGAACATGAAAATCCTGCCTAAATGGGATAGATATGGCAAGCCCGCGCGCGGCAAAGCGCGCACCAGGCTGCGGCAATAACTGACAATCAGGCGAGGACGGGTGGCGCGCGGGACTGGAACACGCACACGGTGCGCAGGCAAGTGGTCGGCGTGGCGTAGGCGATGTCGGCCGCGGCGGCGGCATGGCTGGCGGCAACGGCGTGCGCCGGCGTGCCGAGCGCGGAGCCGATCTGGGCGAAGGCCAGGCACTGGGCGCAGCTCTGGTCGGGCGCCAGCGACTTGGCGGCGGCGCGCTGGTGCTGTGCGCCGCCCTGCTCGACGCGGCGGGCGTCGGTCCAATGCGACATGCCGTGCGACAGCCCCATCTGCTGGGAAAGTACCAGCAGAAGCGACAACAAGGCATAGGCAAGGGAGCGGCGTAATCTCACGGCGGATCGGATCGGGGTTGCATCGATGGCAGCATTGTAATGCCGGCGGCGGAATTGCGGCGGATATTTGTGCGCGGCCGCTAACGCGCGTCAAACCAAGGGCGCAACCCTGGGTGCCAGACCCTCAGGGTCCGACTCCGGCTCGTTGCCCTTGCTTGAGCGGGACGTTAGCGGCCTGTTTGCAAAAGACCGGCTACTGCCGGCGCGCCAGCGCCTGCTTTTGCAGGAATTGCGGCACCTTGGCCGCGCTCAGCCGGTTCACCGACACCAGCAGCTCCGGGTCGACGCCGGCGATGCCGTATTCCTGGCCGAGGTGGCGGCCGATGTGGATCAGCACCTGCGCCGCCACTTCCGCGTCCGACTCGGCCCTGTGGGCGGCGCTGTTGAAGCGGATGCCGAGCTGGCCCGACAGCAGGCCCAGCTTGTAGCTGGCCAAGCCGGGAAAGACCCGGCGCGACAGTTTCAGCGAGCACACCAGCCCGCGGTGCGCCGGCGTCAGGCCGAGCCGGCCGCTTTCGGCTTGCAGGAATTTTTCATCGAAGCTGGCGTTGTGCGCCGACAGGGCGTCCCCGCCGATGAACTCCAGTAGGCGCGGCAACACCTGCGCCACCGGCGGCGCGCCGTCCACCATCGCCTGGGTGATGCCGGTCAGGCCGGTGATGAACGAGGGGATGCGGGCGCTGCAGTTGATCAGCGAGACGTAGCGGTCGACCACCTGGCCGCCGACGATGCGCAGCGCCGCCACTTCGGTGACGCGGTCGCCCATGTCGGGCGACAGGCCGGTCGTTTCAAAGTCGATCATGACGATCGGTTTTTCAAACACGTTCATGGGCGTTTCCGCTTTCGCTGTGGGTGGTGACGATGGTGGGGGATGGTGGGGATGGTGACGAGCTGGCAGCCTAGCCGAATTTGCGCACGGCGTCGAGCGCCAGGCCGGCGCCGATGCTGCCGAACAGGTCGCCCTCGACGCGCCGCGCCGACGGCACCAGCGCGGCGATCTGCTCGCGCAGCAGGCGCACGCCGCTCGATCCGCCGGTGAAGAAGACGGTGTCGACCGCCTGCGGCGCCACGCCGGCGTCGCGCAACAGGTTCAGCACGGTCTGCTCGACCGAGGTGCACAGGTGGCCGATGGCGTCGTTGAACTGGCCGCGCCGCAAGGTCAGCGTGTGCGCCGGCGACAGGCGGTCGAGTTCCAGTTGGACCTCGGCGGCGTCGGACAGGGCGATCTTGCCCTCCTCCACCTTCATTGCCAGCCAGTGGCCGGCGCGCTGGTCGATCAACTTTTGCAGGCGCCCCATCTTGTCCTGCTCGCGCGCATCGCGGCAGACGTCGGCCAATTGCACCCAGATCTTCTTGGTGTAGGCTAGGTTGATGGTGTGCCAGGTGGCCAGGTTGAAGTAATAACTGGACGGCACTTCGCTGTTGTTGTTGAGCTTGCTGCCATAGCCGAGCAGCGGCATCACCGACGACAGGCTCAGGTATTTATCGAAGTCGGTGCCGCCGATGTGCACGCCGCCGGTGGCGAGGATGTCGTCGCGACGCTCGGCTTTTTTGGCGCGCTCGGGCGACAGGCGCACCAGCGAAAAGTCCGAGGTGCCACCGCCGATGTCGGCGATCAACACCAGTTCCTCGCCGGCGATCTGCGACTCGTAGTCGAACGCCGCGGCGATCGGCTCGAACTGGAAGGCGACGTTCTTGAAGCCAACCGAGTGGGCCACCTCGGCCAGCGTGTCCTGGGCCAACTGGTCGGCCGCCGGGTTGTCGTCGATGAAGAAGACCGGGCGGCCGAAGACGGCCGAATGCAATTCGCGCCCCGCCGACTGTTCGGCGCGCCGCTTGAGCTCGCCGATGAATTGCGACAGCAACAGGCGGAACGGCAGCGCGCGGCCGCCGACCTCGGTCTGGCCGTCGATCAGGCTGGTGCCCAGCAAACTTTTGAGCGAGCGCATCAAACGCCCCTCGTAACCGGCCAGATAACCGGCCAGTGCGGCACGTCCGAAGCTGACTTCTTCGTCCTCTGCGTTGAAGAATACCACCGACGGCAAGGTCGTTTTACCGTCTTCGAGAGCGAGCATGGTTGGCTGTCCCGGTCGTACCCAACCCACTGTGGAATTTGACGTGCCAAAATCGACGCCGCAAGCATTGGCCATGTCGACCCTTCACGTAATAAAGGGGCGTTATATTAACAGAAAAATTTCTGAAAATGAAGAAATTGCGCGCTTGTGCCGGGCCGCAACGATGCAGAAAAGCTTGCTCCCGATCAAAATCGGCCGCCGCCGCCAAAGATACCCTATGGAAACTGCCTGACCGCGGAGGTCGGGCGCTCCACTTTGAACCGGGGGATCATCTTGAACAGTACAGCAATGGCGGCCTGGGCCGCGGCGGCGATGACGGCGCTGGTCCTGGCCGGCTGCGGCGGCGGCGCCGCCGACCCGCAAACGAGCACCTGCTCGCTGACCAACCCGTCCGGCTGCGGCGGCAACCCGCCGACCGTGCCGGTGACGCCGCCCGTGCCGCCGGCGCCGGCCGACCCGGCCACCCAGGCGGCCTCGGTCGGCCTGCTGTTTAGCAGCACCGAATTGAAGTCGGCCGGCGCCGCCGGTACCGAAGTCACCGTCACAGCGCTGGTCAAGAACGCCGCCAACACGGCGCTGCCCGGCGCCAGCATCGCCTTCAGCGCCGATTCGGGGATCCTGACGGCGGCCGACGCCGTCACCGACAAGAACGGCCAGGCCAAGGTCAAGCTGGGTATCGGCGGCTCGAACGCCAACCGCCGCATCACCGTGCTGGCCAAGGTCGGTGCGCAGAACGGCGCCGGCACCGTCGAGGTGGTCGGCACCACGCTGGCGCTGGGCGGTCCGGTCGTCATCAGCCAGGGCGCCAGCGCCGACTTCACCGCCACCCTGCGCGACTCGGCCGAGCGCGCCATCAGCGGCGCCACGCTGACGCTGAGCGCCAAGAACGGCAACGCGCTGGCGGTCAAGGGCGGCGCGCCAGCCGTCACCAACGCGCTCGGGCAAGTGCTGCTCAGCCTGAAGGGCACGCAGCTGGGCGCGGAGGCGGTGTCGGTGTCCGGCCTGGGCGCCAGCGTCTCGAAGGCGCTGAGCGTCGAGGGCACCGAGCTGCGCATCACACCGGCCGTCGGCAGCGACGCCGGCGGCGCCGAACTACTCAAGGAAGTCGCCACCGGCGCCTGCCAGCCGGTCGACATACGCTACGAAAAGAACAACGTCGGCCAGGCCGGCAGCGTCACCCTGAGCACCTCGCGCGGCCGGCTGTACACGGACAACACCTGTCTGCGCCCGCTGTCGGGCGCGCTAACGCTGGTCAACGGCGACGCGCAGCGCAGCTATGTGGCGTCACCCAACGCCGGCGTCGCCAGCCTCAGCGCGGTCGCCGGCAACGGCCCCACCGCGCTCAGCCGGGTTGAATTCGTCGCCCCGCTGTCGCAGGCCAGCACCCTCACCGTGCAGGCCGAACCGGCCGTGATCGGCAGCAACGCCGGCGCCGCCCAAACCGAACGCAGCGCGCTAACCGCGGTGGTGCGCGACGGCAGCGCCGCCAACAACTTGGTCAAGGGTGCCACCGTGGTGTTCTCCATCCTGGCCGACCCCAGCGGCGGCGCGCTGGCGCAGCCGTTCAGCGTCACCACCGGCAGCGACGGCGTGGCGCGCGCGACGTACGTGGCCGGCCCGTCCGACAGCGGCACGGACGGCGTGCTGATCCAGGCGCAGATCCAGGGCATGGGTACGGCCGTCAGCGGCGCGCTGAGCAGGTTGACGGTGGCCAGGAAGGCGCTGTCAATCCAGTTCGGCACCGGTAACACCGTACTCGACTATTCGCCGTCGCTGCTGCAGCAGGAGTTTTCGGTGCTGGTGTCGGACGGCGCCGGCAACGGCGTAGCCGGCGTCGACATCAGCGTGGCGGCTTGGCCGACCCACTACCGCAAGGGCTACCACCAGTTTGTGACGGACCCGCCCACGACCGCGGGCGGCGCCGTCGACCTCGACAAGGGCCAATGGCAGATGGCGCCGACGTTCTACACCTGCGCCAACGAGGACATCCTGCGCAAGGGCATCTACGAGCCGGCCTATGACCAGAACAACAACGGCGTGCTCGACCCGGGCATTCCGATTACCGTCGGCAGCAGCGGCAAGACCGACGCGCTGGGGCTGACCAAGATCGCGCTGAACTATCCGCGCGACCGCGGCCATTGGGTGAGGGTGGAACTGACGGTGCGCGGCAGCGTGGCCGGCACCGAGGCACTGGCAAGGTCGGCGCTGTGGCTGCCCGCGCTGGCGTCGGACTACGACGACCGCCGTGTTGCGCCGCCAGGCGCGACCAGTCCGTATGGCAGCGGCGCCTGCGCCAGCGCGTTCTAGCGCTAACGCCAGGTATGCCGGGGCCGGCCCGCGCCGCGCCGCTGCGGCGGCGCGGGCCGGGCTGGCCGGTCAGCCGAACAGCTTGCCTTTCAGCAGGCTCAGCCCCTGCTGCAACAAATCGTTGTCGGGCACCTCCCCGTGCGGCGTCAGCTTGTCGATGATCTGCGGCAGCAATTGGGCCAGGCCCGTGGAGGCGTGCTCGGGTTCGATTCCGGCCTGCCGGGCGATCTGGCCGACCGCGTCCGCCCCCAGCGCATCCTTGATCTGCTCGCCCGACACGCTCTGGTTGGCGCCCACCCCGACCCATGATGCGACTTGGTCGCCCAAGCCGCTTTCCTGGAGTTTCCGCAACAGCCCGGGTAAGCCGCCGGCGCTGTCGATCAAACCCATCACGCCGGTGAGCAGCGCCGATCGCGGCATCGAGTCTTGCTGCTGCGCGCCCGACGCCCCCAATACCTGTCCTGCAAGTTGATCTAGCAAACCCATCATAGCTCCTTGGTGATGCTTCATCGGATACCGCGTCGCATCGATTGTACTGCAGGCGCGGCATTTTCGATGTTTGATAGTCATCAATATAGCCCGCTCGTCCTCTAACCGGGCCATTTCTCTGCCTGCCAACCGCATCCGGGCGCTGCGGCCAGCGCAACGCCGGCCCGATTGAGCTGCCTCAATCCGGCCCGTTCCGGCGGGCGCACACTGGAGTGCGTTTTGATCCACCGCGCCGCGGCGCACATGGGAGGCAGGCATGGCAGGCAGGGGAAAAAGGATGGAAGGCGTCGATGAGCGATGAGGCCAGTGCGCTGGTACGCCACCTCGACAAGCTGCGCCGCGAAATCGACCATCACAACTATCGCTATTACGTGCTCGACCACCCGGTGATTTCGGACGCGCAATACGACCAGCTGTTTCGCGACCTGCAGACCATCGAGCTGGGCCACCCCGAGCTGCTGACGTCGGACTCGCCGACCCAGCGCGTCGGCGCGCCGCCGCGGCCCAGTTTCGGCGAAGTGCGGCACCACGTGCCGATGGCGTCGATCGCCAGCGCCTACACCGCGGCCGAGATCGAGGCTTGGGACCGGCACGTGTGCCAGCATCTGGGCGCGCACGGCGACATTTCCTATACGGCCGAGCCGAAGTTCGACGGCGCCTCGGTCAGCCTGCGTTACGAGGGCGGCAAGCTGACGCTGGCCGGCACCCGCGGCGACGGCGCCACGGGCGAGGACGTTACCGCCAACGTGCGCACCATCAACAGCGTACCGCTGCGGCTGCAAGGCAAAGACTGGCCCGACGTGCTCGAAGTGCGCGGCGAGGTATACATACAAAAGACCGACTTCGAGCGGCTCAACGCGGCCCAGGCCGGGGCCGGCGGCACGCCCTTCGCCAACGCCCGCAACGCCGCCGCCGGCTCGCTGCGCCAGCTCGACGCCCGCGTCACCGCCGCCCGCGCGCTGGCGTTTTCGCCGTGGGGCCTGGGCCAGGCGTCTGCCGAGATCGCCCAGACCTATTCCGAGGTCACGCTGCACCTGCGCCAATGGGGCTTTCGCACCAGCGCGCTGTTCGACACCGTGCGCGGCGCCCGCGGCTGCCTCGACTACCACCGCCGCATCGCCGCCCTGCGCCAGCGCCTCGGCTACGAGGTCAATGGCGTGGTCTACAAGGTCGACGCGCTGCGCCAGCGCGAGCGGCTCGGTTTCACGGCGCGCGCGCCGCGCTGGGCCGTCGCCTACAAGTTCGCGGCGCCGACCGCCGGTCCGGCTCCCCTCGGTTAGGGACGTGCGCCCATCACGACAAACGTGAACCTTTCAACCAGGCAGGATGCTATCCTGAGCGTCGTCGTCCCGGTGTTCGCCAAGCGCTACCGGCCATGCTGCCACACGCCTATCCAAAAACTGCTCATGACTTGCAAGCAACTGCCCCATTTCCGCCGAGCGAACTCGCGTGACATTCCCGCGATGTCAAAGATCCGGCTAGCCGTCAGCGAAAATGTTCTGTCCAGCCCCGGTCGTATTACCGAGAAAATGTATGAAGATTATCTGGAACTGCTCGGACGAGGTTGGGTGGCGGAGGTGGATGGGATAGTCGCCGGTTTTTGCTACGCCAGCAACGCGGATGCATCGATTTGGGCGCTGTTCATCGAGCCAAGCCGCGAGGGGCGCGGACTGGGGAAGCAACTGCTCAATATGGCCGTGGACTGGCTTTTTGAGCGGGGTCACGACGTCGTCCGCTTGAGCACCGGTTCGGGAACCAGGGCAGAGCGCTTTTACGCCTCCCAAGGGTGGACCCGCGAGCGAACCGAGGGGAACGATGTTTTCTACCTGCGCGGCAAGCGCCGTTAATTCAGTTTTAAGTGGCATGGGCGACAATGGCAATTTTATTTGCTAGGCAAGCATGCTAAACCTCAATATCGGCCCCTTCAACGTGCAGGTCGCGCACCTGCTGATGCTGGCCGCGCTGCTGGTCGCGGTCGTCGTCGGCAAGCTGGTCGCCCGCGGCGCCAAGCTGAACATTGGCGGCGCGCTGACCGACATGGTGCTGGCCGCGCTGCTGCTCGGCCGCGTGGTCTTTGTGGCGCTGTGGTTCGAGCTGTACCGGCGCCAGCCGTGGAGCGCCTTCGACGTCCGCGACGGCGGCCTGACGCCGTGGGCCGCCCTGGCCGGCGCCTTGGCCGTCGGCGTGTGGCACTGCTACCGCCAGCCGGCCTTGCGCCAGCCCCTGGTGGCCGCGGTCGGGGCCGGCTTGCTGGCATGGTTCTTTTCCGGTGCCAACACCATGCTGGCCGCCGCCAGGCAGCCGTTGATGCCGGCCATCGCCCTGCGTACGCTGAGCGGGCTACCGGCGACGCTACCCGGTTTGGCGCTTGGCAAACCGGCGGTGGTGAACCTGTGGGCCAGTTGGTGCGGCCCCTGTCGTCACGAAATGCCGGTATTGGCAGCGGCCCAGGCGCGCGACGCCGATATCGCCTACATCTTCGTCAACCAGGGCGAGGACGCCGGCGCCGCCGCGCCCTACCTGGGCCAACTGCAGCCGACGCTGTCGAACGTGTTGCTCGATCCGCGCGCGCAACTCGGCAAGAGCGTCGGGTCGAGCGCGCTGCCGACCACCCTGTTCTACGACGCCGGCGGAAAGCTGGTCGACCTGCATCTGGGCACGCTGTCGGAGGCAACGTTGGCCAGCCGTCTGCAGCGCCTGCGCGCGCAGCGTCCGAAATAGGCGCATGTGGGCCGGGACGCGCCGCTCCGCGACAGGGTTGTCGGGTTACGCCCGATGGGCTAGCCCGACCTACGAAAATCAGGCCAACTGAACGGCAAATTTTACAGCTTGAAGACGCTGACGGCGCGCGCCAGCTTGCCGGCCTGGTCCTGCAGGCTTTCGGCGGCGGCGGCGGCCTGCTCCACCAGCGCCGCGTTCTGCTGCGTCACGCCGTCCATTTGCACGATCGCCTGGTTGACCTGGGCAATGCCGTCGCTCTGCTCGGCCGTCGCGACGGTGATCTCGCCCATGATTTCGGTGACCCGGCGCACGCTGGCGACGACCTCGTCCATCGTGTTGCCGGCGTGGTCGACCAGCTTGCTGCCGGCGGCGACCTTGTCGACCGAGTCGCCGATCAGCGTCTTGATTTCCTTCGCCGCGGCGGCGCTGCGGTGCGCCAGGTTGCGCACCTCGGACGCCACCACGGCAAAGCCGCGTCCCTGCTCGCCGGCGCGCGCCGCCTCCACCGCCGCGTTCAACGCCAGGATGTTGGTCTGGAAGGCGATGCCGTCGATGACGCTGATGATGTCGACGATTTTCTTCGACGAATCGTTGATCGAGGCCATCGTCTGCACCACCTGGTGCACCGCCGCGCCGCTCTGCTGCGCCACCGCCGAGGCCGACGCCGCCATCTCGTTGGCCTGGCGCGCGTTGTCGGCGTTCTCGCGCACCGTGCTGGTCAGTTCCTCGATCGAAGCGGCGGTCTCCTCCAGCGAGCTGGCCTGCTGCTCGGTGCGCGCGGACAGGTCGTTATTGCCCTGCGAAATTTCCGCACTGGCCCTGGCGACGTTGTCCGCGCTGGCGCGCACCTCCAGCAAAACCGCGTGGATTTTCTCGACGAAATGGTTGAAGCCGTTGCCGATGACGGCCAGCTCGTCGCTGCCGCGCACCGCCAGCTTGGCGCTCAGGTCGGCGTCGCCGCTGGCCAGGCCGGTCATCGCCTCCCCCAGGGTACGCAGGGGGCGCATCAGGCGCGACACCACCGCGATCAGGATCAAGGCCGTCGCCGCCGCGCAGATCAGGGCCACCGCCAGCGTGTACAGCAACAATTCGCGCGAGGACGCCGTCGCCACGCTTTTCGGAAAGCTTAGCCGCACGCTCCACGGCGCGATATCCGGATACACCATCAACGGTTGCAGCAAGTGGATCACACCCTGGGCGTCCTCGTATTCATAGCTCTGGCCCTGGCGCACCCGCTCCAGGCCGGCCGCCGGCACGTCGTCGGCCTTCTTCCCAAGCAGCTCGGCCGCCGGGTGGCTGGCGTACAGGCCGCCGTTCGAGATCAGGCTCAGTTTGCCGCCCTCGATCACCTTCAGCCCCGTCAAAATCTTGCCCAGACGCGTGAGCATGAAATCGGCGCTGCCGGTGCCCTTGAACTCGCCGTTGATCATGATGGGGGCCACCAGCGAGGCCATCAGCACGCTCTTGCCGTCGACCGGATACGCATACGGTTCCGTGAAGAACACCTTGCCGGTGCGCTTGGGTACGTCGTACCAGTCGTTGGCCCCTGGCGCCGGATCGAAGACGATCGGCTCGACCTGCATCGCGCCGGTGCTGCTGCGCGTCCAGTACGGCATGAAGCGGCCGCTGGCGTCGTACAAGGGCTTCTGGCCGGCGAACTCGGCGTCCTTGCCGTCCAGGGCGTTGGCTTCCCACGTCACGGCCGCGCCGACCAGGTCGTCGGAGCCGGCCAGCGTCGCCTTGACCATTTCGTTGATCTGCTCGCGTTGCAGCGTCTGGTTGCCGGCCTTGGTCGCGCGCATCGCGCCGGCCAGATTGATCACCGCCGCCAGGTTCGAGCCGATCCGGCTTTGCAAGGCCCCGGCCACCTCGCGCGCCGAGGTGCGCGCCAGTTCCATCGCCGCCGCCTCGGCGGCGCTGCTGCTCTTGATGCCGATCACCACCGCCGTCATCGCCAGGCTCAACACAACCAGCGCGGTGGCCGCCACACAAATCTTGCTCTTGAGCGAAAGCGGCAGGCCAGCGAAGGCCGGCGTACCGGGCAGGCGTTTGATGGAATTATTCATGGTCGGCGTTCCTTTGTGCATGCGGGCGTTGCGGTCAACGTCGCTGAGTGTATTGTCACTGCCGGCGCGCATCCGCCGCCGGCGAATTTAAAACGTTTTGGTCAAGGAAACGACCAGCGTGCCGCTGGCGGGATTCGACGTCTCGATCACCCCGGCGGAATTCGCAATCCCGAGCGTATAGGCGTCGTAGGCGTCGCTCGCCCCTTTCGCCCGGGTATACGCGGCGGTAGCGGTCCAGCCGCCATCGAAAGCCTTGCTGAGGCCGACCTTGACGTCACGCCAATTCCAGATGTCGTTGCCGGCGCCGGCGACGCGGCCGTTGCCCGCATGCAGAATCAGGGTATAGCCGGAACCGAGGTCGACGTTGGCGCCCGCGTCCAGATAGCCGGTGCCGCGCGCATGCTTGATGCCGAAGAAATCCTGGGTGACGGTGTAGTAGTACTTGGCGTACAAAAAGCGGTAGCTCAGGCCGAGGGCAAACTCGCCGTAGTCGTATTTCGTCGCCGTCGCGCGGTATTCGGCGCCGGGATAATTGTAGTAGTACAGCATGCCGCTGTAGCCGACATCGCCGAGCGTACCGGCGTAGCCGCCATACACGTCCCATTCCAACGTGGCGTTTTCGGCAAAGCGATTGCTGACGGTGGACAACCAGGTGCCGAGCGACCAGCCGCTTGGGTGGGCATAGTCGAGACCGCCTTGCAGCGCTGGCTTGCCCCAGGTCTGGCGGAAGCCCCGCGACACGTACTGCGACGCCACGGTGACGTTCGCGGTAAAGGATGGCGCGGGCGCGGCGGCGGGCGCCGCTTTGCCGTCCGCGTCCACCGTTTGGGCCTGCGCGGCGACGGCGCACAGGCTAAAGCAGAACGGCACCCAACACTGACTTGAAAAATAGTTCACGTTCACCCCTCCAATTTTAAAAACTGTAACAAACAGCTCTACGACGCCAGGTCGAGCGCGTTCGAATGAAAACAATTTGCCGGCGGGGTCGTGGCCGTGGAAAGCATTTCTTATCAACTTCGTTGCCGAGAAAATAACCTCAGGGCAACATTGTCAATTCATGGTAGGCCAGATCGGCGGGAAAAGTCAAACGCTGTCAACCGAATGCGTCAATATACGCAACGATGTCCGGCGTGCGCCGGCGGGGCGCGCCAGGTTGACACTTGAAATGTTGTCAAGTCGCCTCTTTTGGCGCAAGCTGAAACCCTCCGCCGCAAGGCGCGCCGCGAAAGGATACGATGAAGATGAATCGAATGGCAGGGCCGCCGGCAACCGTCCTGCGCCGGACCGGGCCATGAACGGCCCACTGGGCAGCTACAGCGAAGTCGTCTTCCGGCTGTTTTCAGCCTTGTTGATCGGCTGCATTGTCGGTCTCGACCGCAATCTGCACGGCAAGCCGACCGGTATGAAGACCATGGGCCTGGTGTCGCTGGGCGCCTCGTTGGTGACGATGGCCAGCATGGATTTTTCCCTGACGCATGGCGGCCACAGCGCCGACGCCGTCAGCCGCACCATCCAAGGCGTGATTACAGGCATCGGTTTCCTCGGCGCGGGCGTGATTGTGCACGACCGCAACACCGAGCATATCCGCGGCCTGACGACGGCCGCGTCGATCTGGGTCACCGCCGCCCTCGGCATCGTGTGCGGCATCGGCTCCTGGCAAATCGCCGCCATTGCCATGGGCATGGTGCTACTGCTGTTTTTCGTCGGCCGGCCACTGGAAAAAATGCTGCACACAATGTGGCTCAGCAAAAGCAGCGAAGAGCGCGACGAAATATCCAAGGGCGACGAATGAGCGCGCCGGCGGCGCTGCCGCGCTGCATTTACGCGGCAGGCGGAAGTTTGCGCAGGTCCACGCACGCCTCGTCGCCAAAGCGCGCCGACAGCACATAGTCGACAAACTGCCGTGCCGCCTCGGCGGGGCTGGCCAGCTCCCGGTTCGCCTTCATCGCCTCGAAGCGGGGCCGGTTGGGGAACGCCTCGATGCTGGCGTCGCGGATTTCGGCCTGCATCGCGGTGTCGATGACGCCCGGCGCAATGCTCGCAACGCTCAAGCCCGGCACCGCGTCGAGCTGCAGCGCCCGCGCATGGTGGTCGAGCGCGGCCTTGCCGGCCCCGTATACACTCCAGCCAGCATAGGCGCTGCGCCCGGCGCCGCTGGACACATGCGCGACGCGGCGTTCGCCACAAGCAGCCGTCGCGGCGACGAAGCCGTCGGTCAGCATCAACGGCGCGGTGACATTGATCGCCACCGCGTAGCGGATGGCGTCCGCGCCCTGCCGCCCCGGCGCGCCCATCGGCGCAAGTTGCCCGGCGTTGTTCACCAACAACACCCGCGCCGCGCCGGCCGCGAAGCGCCCGAGTTGACCCTCGTCCAGCCAGCGGGCCAACGCCGGGCTGTCGGCCAAATCCATCGCCACCTCGGTCAGGCCGGGGTAACGGCGCGCCAAATCCCGATTGCCGTCTCGCGCAATCGCCAACACGGCAAAGCCCCGCTCCAGCAAGCGTTCGGCAATCGCCGCGCCCAATCCCCGGCTGTGCCCGGTGATGAGCGCCCGGTCCCTACTTTCTGTCTTAGCCACGTACTCGTCCATATGTTCCTCCCGGTACTGCTTGGTGCGGCCACTACTTGGTGGCACTTCAATTAACGTTCCGTCGCGCAGACGCGCGTCGACGACGAACCGATAGGTCTGGCATATCCCCGCGCCCTGATCGGCCACGTCGCCCATGTGGTCGAATTGCCGCGCCATTCCCATTTTTCAATAACAAATGAATTGCCAGCCAGGTCGTTTATCTGCCCCGCAGGCATAAGTATAGTGGCAACTGTTATTGATCGCCGGGCAAAATCCGGCTTCGCGCCGGGCGTGGCGGACGCACTCCTAGCGAGGCTCAAAGCCGGCGGGCGATGACACACAGTGCCGGACGCGCCGCGGCCCTGGCATTTCTACCGGCTCAGTCCCGCCACCGCGACGCCAGGCGCGCAGCCCAATACCACTTCAAAGCCAATTTTAATTGGTATGGCTAGGTCCAGCATCCACAGGGGCGTGACCGACCGCGCCCGTCTCCGCCGGTATTGTTTTCAATAATATTGCCGAAACCACTAGACGCTACACTGGCGCGCGCCGACACTTGCTGCTCATCAAACCGCGCCTCAGGTGCTTGGGCGCGCGATGGGAATCGACCGGCCGCGCTTGCGGCCGTTTGCCAACATGGCGGCGTGCGGTGGCACGTCCCAACGGACGGATGTATTCATGACGAAGACGATCGGTAGCGCAACTTTTGCCCTCATCCGGCGCCCTTTGCTGCCGATGGCAACGTTCACCGACTGGCACGCCAGCGCCGGCGCCGAGCAGTTCGTCATCGACCAATACCTTGACCCGCTGCTGGAGGAGGCCCTGTACATCGCCAGCGCCGCCTTGCATGGGCGGCTGCTGCAATTGCGCGGAAGCGGCGCCGCCCTGGAGGGCACGGAGCGCAGGAGCGCGCTCGTCAGCCTGAGCAAATTCCTCAGCCGCGCGGCATTCCGCTGCACCCCGTTCGGTCTGTTCGCCCAGGTCCAGTACGCCCGCGTTGACGCGGCCGCGGCGCCGGCGTCCCCGCGCGCCATCCGCCGCGGCATCCACCTCGACGCCGGGGTCGAAGCGCGTCTGCTCGAAGCGGCCCTGAAGGACCACGACTGGCGCGCCACCCTGTGCTGGCAAATCAGCAGCACCGCGCACGTCGTCGGCGCCCACCTGGCCTATGTCGACTGGATTTACCAGGACAACGGACAGCGCAACTACCGCGCCATCGAGCTGGCCATGAACGAGGGCCTGGCGCTGCTCAAGCAACGCTGCCAGGAGCCGCAGCCATTCGAGCAACTGTGCGCAGCGCTGGTCGGCGAGCTGGAAGTGGACGCCGACGAGGCGCGCCAGTTCCTGCACCAGAGCATCGACCGGCGCCTGCTGCTACCGCAGCTGGCGGCGACGGCGGCCAGCTGCTGCTCGCTGGACCGGTTGCTGTCCGCTGGCGCGCCGCATCCCGCCACCGCCACGCTGCGCGCGGTGCAGCGCCAACTGCACGCACTGCGCGCCCATGCCGCCAGCCCGGCCGCGCTGGTACCCCACTACCAAGCCTTGCAGGCCACCGTCGAAACCCAGGTCGACGCCGCCCACCTCAAACATGGCGTCGTCCAGGTCGACTCGATCGACGACGCCAACGCCAGCATCGAGCCGGCCGTCGCCGAACGAATCGCCGTGGCGGCGCAACTGCTGGCGCGCCACACGGCGCGCCGGCGCGGCGCGCTGGACGACTACAAGCGCCTGTTCCGCGAACGCTTCGAGGAGCGCGAAGTGAACCTGGCCTACGCCCTGCATTCCGAGCTGGGCATCCCCTTCCCCGCCAAGGGCGCGCTGGGCTCGCCCCTGCTCGACGGCTTGAGACTGGCGCCGGAGGCGCCGCCGGAGAGCGCCGCGCCACTGCTGAACGCCTTCGACAAACTGCTCGTCGAGCGCTTGTTCGAGGCGGCCGCCAGCGGCCAGTCGAGCATCGTCATCAGCGCCGCCGACCTGGCCGCACTGCCGGCGCCGACGCCCTCGCCGCATCTGCTGGCCGAGGGTTTGTACGCGCATGTCAGCGTGCTGCCGGGCGCCGACGGCGCGCCGCCGCCGATCCAGTTGCACGGCGTCGACGGCCGCAACGGCCTGGAAATGCTGGGCCGCTTCTGCCACCTGAGCGACCAGCTGGGCGCCGCCGCGCGCCAGTACAGCGACAGCGGCGCGCGCGACGACGCGGCAATCTACGCCGAAATCATCCACCACCCGCAAGACCGCCTGCTCAACATCCTGCGCCGCCCGCGTCTGGGCACGCACGACATCGTCTTCGCCGGCGCCAGCGAGCTGCCGCGCGATCGGCAGCTGTGGATGGAAGACCTCACCGTGCAACTGGTCGGCGAGCGCTTCGTGCTGCGCGAGCGCGACAGCGGCCGCCAGGTCATCGCGCGCCTGACCAGCGCCCACAACTACAGCGCGCGCCAGCTCGGCACCTACCAGTTCCTGTGCCAACTGCAGGACGACGACGCGGCCTGGATCGGCTTCCACTGGCCGCACGCCACGCGCCACCTGCCGCGCCTGCCGCGCGTCGAAGTGGCCGGCCTGATCGTCGCGCGCGCCCAATGGACCTTGAAAAAGGACGACATCGAGGCGCTCAACCGGGCGCTGGTCGGCCACACGCTGGCGCACTGGCGCAACGCGCGCCGCCTGCCGCGCTTCGTCACCATCGACCAGGGCGACAACCGCCTGCCGATCGACCTGGACAATCCAGCCTCGGCCTACATGCTGCTCGACGAAATCATCAAGCTGCCCAGCGCGACGGTGCAGGAATGCCTGGCCCTGAACCTGGCGCTGGAGCACGCCGGCATGTCGCTGCATAACCAGGAATGGGTGTTGCCGCTGAACCTGGCGCGCGCCGACCCGCCGGCGCGCACGCCGGCCGCGGCGCCCGCCGCCCGCCCGCCACGGCAACTGCAACGCGAAGGCCAGGTCTGCGCCGCGCTGGACGACTGGGCCTACCTGCGCATCTATACCGGTAGCGGCCATGCCGACCGGGTGCTGCGCGACGTCGTCATGCCGGCCATGCAGGCCGCTGTGGCGGCCGGCGCCATCGAACGCTGGTTTTTCGTCCGCTACCAGGACCGCTTCGAGCACCTGCGCCTGCGCTTTCACGGCCGCCGCCACGACGCCCTGCTACACACCCTGGCGGGGCTGCACCGGGACTTGGAACGCGCGCGCGCCGACGGCTTGCTGTGGCGCGTCGTCGGCGACCACTATGTGCCGGAAACGCAGCGCTATGGCGGCGCGCCGGCGATGGCGCTGTGCGAACAGCTGTTCCGTATCGACTCCGACGACATGCGCGTGCTGCTCGATATCGAGTCGGCGCTGGCCGACAGCGCCGCCGCGGACGCGCCGCCGCGCTGGTTGTTCGCGCTCGCCTCGCTCGACGCCTACGCGCTGCGCCTGTGTCCCGAGCACGCCGAACGCGAACGCATGCTCGACACCCTGGCCGGCGATTTCCTCAACGAGCAGGCGCCCGGCGCGGCCCGCTCGCAGGCGCTGGTGGCCCTCGGCGGGCGCTTCCGCGACATGCGCAAGGAGCTCGACAGCCTGCGCCACGACAGCGGCCCGCTGGCGCGCTGGCGCGCTGGCAGGCGCACCTGCACAGCCGCGCGGCCGAGCGCGACACGCTGATCGGCGCCCTGCGCGCGCAGCTGGCGCGGGAACGGCAGGCGCGCCACGAAGACGTCTGGCACAGCCTGCTGCACATGCACTGCAACCGCCTGGCGCCGAGCGAACCGCGACGCCACGAAGTGGTGCTGTACGACTTCGCCCGCCGCCTTGAGCGCGCGCGCCAGGCCCAGCGCCGCGGCGCGGCGGCGGCCGCCGGAGCGAGCGCGTGACTCTGCCGATGCCGATGCCACGGCCGCCGCAAGCGCTGCGCCAGCACCTCATGCGCAGCGTACTGGCGCGGCTGGCCGCCAGCGTCGCCGGCGCCTGGGACAACCCGTCCTACGCCAGTGGCGCGGCCGGCCACCTGCTGGCCATGGCCGTGCTGGCCGAACGCTGCCCGCACGCCCGGCTCGACGTCGCGCTGATGGAAGACTGCGTGCAGCGCCTGCTCGGCGCCATACCGCAACTGGAGCACGGCCTGTACCAGGGCGCCGAGGGCGTGATGTACGCCGCGCTGGAGCTGGACCGCCACTTCGGCTTCGGCCTGGCGCAAGACGCCGCCTGCGACTTCGACGACTATCTGCACGACTGCCTACGCCACGAGCGCGACCTGCCGTATCGCTTCGACCTCATTAGCGGCATCAGCGGGCTGGCCGTCTACGCCGGCTACCGCGCCAGGCAGGGCGCCGACCCGGCCGCGCTGCACGCGGCGCTCGACCGGCTGGGCGCCATGGCCAGCCGCGACGAGCGCGGCGCCAGCTGGTTCACGCCGCCGGCCTGGGTGCATGGCCTGCCGATGGGGCAAGCCTACCCGCTCGGCTGCGTCGACATGGGCGTCGCCCACGGCCAGGCCGGCGTGCTGGCCACGCTCGGCTACGCGCTCGCCGGCATGCCGGCGCCGCACGCCGGCGCACGCGCGCTGCTGACCGAAGCTCTGGCCTTCCTGCGCCATCACGAACACACGGGCCAAAAGTCGCACTTCGGCGTCGTCGCCGGCGACGCCGACGCGGCGCGCTGCGCCTGGTGCTACGGCGACCTGGGCATGGCGGGCGCGCTGCGCCTGGCCGCCGCGGCGTTGGCCGCGCCGGCGCTGGACGACTGGGCCGACCGGCTGCTGCACAGCATGCGCCGGCGCCCGCTCGGCGAACTCGGCTTCGTCGACCCGTGGTTGTGCCACGGCAGCGCCGGCGCCGGCTGGCTGCTGCGCCAGCTCGGCGGCGATAGCGCCGACCTGGCCGACATGGCCGCCGCCTGCGACGCGCTGCACCTGCACGAGGACGCCGGCGGCGTCGTCGCGCGCCTCGAACAGGCGCCGCAGTTAAGCCTGCTCGAAGGCATGGCCGGCGTCGCGCTGGCTTGCGCGCACGTCGACGGCAGGCCGCCCGCGCTGCACTGGTCGCTGCCGCTGCTGGCCGGACGCAACGCCCTCGCCCCCCCTATTCATCCTCGATGAGGAAAGCATTGCAAGCCTGTTTGCAATACCTGTTAGCGGACCAGCAGGTTGAAAAATGGTCCTTTTTTGAAAGCAGTCAATGTCTACAAATAGCAAACTCAAGCTGAACACGACGTCCTTGCGCAATCTGAGCGACAGCGAAATGGGTGCCGCAGCCGGCGGACAGGCACAAGTATCCCATTCGTGGGTCGCTTGCGGCCAATGCCCAACGAATATCCCTTGCATCACGCTGAACGCCATGTCCGGCTGCCCTACCGGCGTGCCAGAGCGCTAAGTCCCGGCCAGATACCCGCGCCACGTCCGTTTCCAAGACCGCGCGGGTAGGCAGCAGGCCCCGTCACCGAACCGGCAGCCGCCGGTTCGGTGTGCCACCCCCATTCCCCCTGCCCATGCTTTTTCGCGCCCAGGCCTTGAGCCACTCCCAGCAAGACCCGACCGAAGGCAGCATTCTGCTGCGCAGCCCGCGCATTCTGTGGGGCTGTTGCGGCGCCGCCCTGCTCGCCGCCGCCGGCATCGCGCTGCTGCTGTCGAGCGCCCACTACACGCCGCAGTTGCGGGTCGGCGGTCGCCTGCTGGCCGACGCGGCGGCGCCACGCGGCACCACGCCAACGGCCCAATTGCTGGTCCCCGCCAGCGCCCTGCCCTTGCTGCGGCGCGGCCAGCGCATCGCGCTACGCTATCCGGCGCTGCCGGCGGACGCGGGCCGGCACGGTTACGCCAGCATCAGTTCGGTATCCCGCGCGCCGCAGCCGCAGGCCGACGCTGGCGCCCAGCCGCGCTTTAGCGTGCTGCTCGCGCCCGAAACACTGGCGCTGCAAGAGCCGCTGCAAGCAGGCATGGCGATCGAGTCCAATATCGCGCTGCCGCAAGTGCGGCTGATCGACTGGATCATTCACGCCAAGCCGGCGCAACAGGAGCAACGATGAACCCCGTTTCCGAGCTGGTATTTGGCTTTGGCAAACGCTTGCCGATGCTGCTGCAAACCGAAACGTCCGAATGCGGCGTCGCCTGTCTAGCGATGATAGGCGCCTACCACGGCCAGCAGCACGACCTGATCGGCTTGCGCGCCACCTTGCATACGTCGGCCAAGGGCGCGTCGGTCAAGGACCTGGTCGGCTATGCGGGCCAGCTCGGCCTGGCCGGGCGCGCGTTGCGGCTGGAGCTGGACGACCTCGACCAGTTGCAAACGCCGTGCATCCTGCACTGGGACCTGAACCATTTCGTCGTACTGAAGAAAGCCGGCCGGCGCGGCATCACGCTGCACGACCCGGCCACTGGCGTGCGCAAAATCGGCTGGCAGGAGGCGTCGCGCCACTTCACCGGCGTCGCGCTGGAACTGTCGCCGATGGCCGACTTCGAGCCGGCCGACCACCGCCGCAGCGTCAGCCTGGGGGCCTTGGTCGGTGGCGTCACCGGCATGAAGCGCGCGTTGACGCAGGTGCTGATGGTGTCGCTGGCGCTGGAGCTGGTGGCGGTGCTCGCGCCGTTCTTCCAGCAATGGGTACTGGACGCGGTGGTGCTGCACAACGATACCGACTTGCTGGGCGTGCTGGCGTTGGGCTTCCTGATGCTGCTGGTGCTGCAACTGGCGCTGTCGACGCTGCGCACCTGGCTGGTGATCTATTTTTCCACCCAGATCAACCTGCAATGGTCCAGCGGCGTCCTGACGCGCCTGCTGCGCCTGCCGATGGACTACTTCATCAAACGCCACCTGGGCGACGTCATCTCGCGCTTCGGCGCCGTGCAGGCGATCCGCCAGACGCTGACCACGGCCGCGCTGAGCGCCGCCCTCGACGGTCTGATGGCGGCCGTCGCCTTCGCCATGATGTGGGCCTACAGTCCCAGGCTGGCCAGCGTGACGCTGGCCGCGCTGGCCGTCTACCTGGCGGTGCGCCTGCTGTCGAACCGGCCGTTCCAGTTGGCCACCGAGGCGCGCATCGGCCACGCGGCCCGGCAGGACAGCCACCTGCTGGAAAGCGTGCGGGCGATGCAGTCGATCAAACTGTTCAACCACGAAGACCAGCGCCGCCACGCCTGGATCAACCTGCTGGTGCACACCACCAACCGCGAACTGGCGGCGCAGCGCCTGAGCACGCTGTTCCAGGGCGCCAACACGCTGGTGTTCGGCGTAGAAAACATCCTGGTGATCTACCTGGGCGCGCTGCTGATCATGCGCAACGAGATGTCGATCGGCATGACGTTCGCCTACGCCGCCTTCAAGCTGCAATTCTCGGCCCGCATCAGCGCGCTGGTGGACTTGTACTTCCAGGTGCGCCTGCTGCGCATCCAGCGCGAGCGTCTGGCCGACATCGTGCTGAGCGAGGCGGAGCCGCGCGGCGGCAACGGCCTGCCGCGGGCCGGCATCCCCGACCTGGAACTGCGCGGCGTGCGCTTCCGCTACGCCAGCACCGAACCGTGGTTGTTCGACGGCCTGAACCTGCGCATCGAAGCGGGCGAATCGGTGGCCATCGTCGGCCCCTCCGGCTGCGGCAAGACCACGCTGCTCAAGCTGATGCTCGGCCTGCTCACGCCGACCGAGGGCGAGGTGCTCGTCATGGGGCGGCCGCTGGCCGCGGTGGGCCTGCAGGCGTGGCGCGCCAGGCTGGGCGCCGTGATGCAGGACGACCAACTGCTGGCCGGCACCATCGCCGACAACATCGCCTTCTTTTCCTCACCGCCGGACCTGGAGCGGGTCGGCGCCTGCGCCCGCATGGCCGCCGTCGAGGCGGACGTGCTGGCCATGCCGATGGCGTGGCAAACCCTGATCGGCGACATGGGCGCGGCGCTGTCGGGCGGCCAGAAGCAGCGCCTATTGCTGGCGCGCGCGCTCTACAAGCGGCCCGACATCCTGTTCCTCGACGAGGCGACCAGCCACCTCGACGTCGGCTGCGAACGGCTGGTCAACGAATCGGTGTCGGCGCTGAAGCTGACCAAGGTGGTGATCGCCCACCGCCCCGACACCATTCGCATGGCCGGGCGGGTCATCACCCTGGCGGCGAATGGCGCGGCGCGGCCGGGCGCACTGGAAAACATGCCGGAAACTGTTTGAAGGGGAAACTACACGGGCGAAAAAAAACCGACCATCTGAGTGGTCGGCGTATTTTTTTCGTACTAGTCCAACTAGGTATTCTTTGGTGGGAAGTGCAAGTTTCGAACTTGCGACCCCTGCAGTGTGAATGCAGTGCTCTACCCCTGAGCTAACCTCCCGAAGCGGCCGCATTATGACACATCGCGGCGGAAACGTCACCCCCGCCGGCGAAGAAATAATTCCGCAGCGCCAGATTGGCCGGCTCGGCCACATAACGCGACACCAGCGCCGCCGCCAGCGCGCTGGGCAAAACGAACAGCAGCGGCCGCGGCGGGCGCTAGGCTCGGATGGTATACGCGGCGCAGTCGATTGACCGCGACCGATAACGCACGAGTGCGTGATCACTCCATGTCGAAGCGCTTGCGCACCAGCGCGTCGCGGAAACGCTGGGCGGTCGGCGACAGCGAGCGGTCGGCGTGGCACAGCAGCGACACCTCGCGCTTGATCACCGGTTCGCTCAACGCCCGCGTGACCAGGCCCAGCGCCGTCGCCAG
Organism: Janthinobacterium sp. CG3; assembly: GCF_000344615.1. Taxonomy (GTDB): domain Bacteria; phylum Pseudomonadota; class Gammaproteobacteria; order Burkholderiales; family Burkholderiaceae_D; genus Janthinobacterium. The sequence goes on from NZ_KB467824.1 coordinate 1,568,005, forward strand.
CCGCGTCACAGCGGTACTCATGATCGCGACGCCCAAGCCGGCCTCGACCATGCCGACCATCGTTAGCGGCAGGTATACCTCGTGCAGCCGGGTCAACACGATGCCCTCGCCGGCCAGCGCGCTGTCGAGCCGCTCCCGGATCGGGTTGCCCTGGCGCGGACCGATCAAGGGCAGGTCGGCGACGTCGCGCCAGCGCACTTGGCGCCGTTCGGCCAGCGCGTGGTCGGCGCGCATGACGACGACGAAGGGGTCGGCCGACAGCAGGTGCGCCGACAGGTCGAGCTTGCTGTCGGCCTCGGTGCCGATGCCGAAGTCGACCTCGCCGGAGCGCACCATCTTGGCCACCTCGTGCTCGGCGACGTCGTGCAACTCCACCGTCACGCCCGGGTACTCGATGGAAAACTGCTTGATGAAGCGCGGCAACATCAACGCCGCCTGCACCGACGACGCCGCGATCGACACCCTGCCCCGCCCCAGCGCCTTCAATTCACTTGAATTGAAGATCACGCTGTCGATGTCGGACACCGCCTTTTTTATCAGTGGCAAGAGGTCGGCGCCGGCCTGCGTGATGCGCAGCAAGCGCGTGTGGCGGTCGAACAGGCGCAGGCCCAGGTTGGCCTCCAACTCGTTGACCAGCGTGCTCACCGACGACTGCGACAACTCAAGCTTGTCGGCCGCGCGCGTGAAATGCTGCTCGGTGGCGACGGCGATAAAGGCGCGCAACTGGCGCAGCGAGACGTTCATATTAGCCATCGGATTCATCGCCTTTTACGATCAATAAATATGATTGTAGTCATTTACTGATGGTTGGGAAAGCGACATTATCACCTTGCCGCGGCGATGGATGCCGGGCCGCCCCGACAGCCCCGCTGCCGTCCGCCGTTTCGACAAGGAAGAACGATGAGAAATTTTGACTATTTTGAGCCGACCACGCTCGACGAGGCCGTCGCCTTGCTGCGCAGTAACCAAGGCAGCGCCAGCGTGCTGGCCGGCGGCACCGACTTGCTGGTGCAGATGAAGGAGCATTTGCGGCATCCGGCGCAGGTGATCAACATCAAAAAGATCGCCGCCATGCACGGGCTGGAATACGCCGCGCCGGACGGGCTGCGCATCGGCGCGCTGGTCACCACGCGCGCCGTCGAGACCTCGGCCGTGGCGCGCCGTCACTACGCCGGCCTGTGCCGCGCCAGCACCGACTTCGCCTCGGTCCAGGTGCGCAACCGCGCCACCGTGGTCGGCAACGTCTGCCGCGCCTCGCCGTCGGCGGACACGCTGCCGCCGCTGATCGCCGACGCCGCCGTCCTGGGCATCCACGGACCGGACGGCGCGCGCACGGTGGCGCTGGAGGATTTCTTCACCGGCGCCGGCAAGACCGTGCTGGGATTCGATGAAATCGCCACCCACGTTACGGTCCCGGCGCCGCCGCCGCACACCGGCAAGGTGTATATCAAACACGGCCGGCGTATCGCGATGGAATTGGCCACCGTCGGCGTGGCGGTGACGCTGACGCTGGAAGGCGGCGTCTGCAGCGCGGTGCGCATCGTGCTGGGCGCGGTCGCGGCCACGCCGCTGCGCGCCAGGCGGGCGGAAACCTTGCTGCTCGGCCAGCGCGTCGACGCCGCCCTGGTCGCCGCGGCGGCCGCGCAGGCGATGGCGGCGGCGCGCCCGATCAGCGACGTGCGCGCCAGCGCCGACTACCGCCGCCAGATGGTCGGCGTGCTGACCCGCCGCGCCCTGGAACAAGCACTCCAACAAGCACGGGAGAACACCCAATGAAACGCATGATTGCCGTCACCGTCAACGGCGAGGCGCGCGAGCTCGCCGTCGAGACCCACCGCAGCCTGCTCGACGCGCTGCGTACCGAAGCCGGCCTGACCGGCACCAAGAAAGGCTGCGACGTCGGCGAGTGCGGCTCCTGCACCGTCCTCCTCGACGGCAAGCCGGTCAACGCCTGCCTGGTATTGGCCGCCGAGGTCGACGGCTGCGACGTCGTCACCATCGAGGGCATCCAAAGCTCGCACCAGCAATTGCACCGGCTGCAAGAGAACTTCATGCAGTGCGGCGCGGCCCAGTGCGGCTTTTGCACGCCCGGCATCATCGTCATGGCCAAGGCGCTGCTCGACGACAATCCGGCGCCGAGCGTGGCGGAGATCCGTTTCGCCATCGCCGGCAACATCTGCCGCTGCACCGGCTACACCAAGATCATCGAGGCGATCGCCCTGACGGCGGCGCAACAAATCCTGCAGCGGGAGAACGCATGAACCACGCCATCATCGGCAAGAGTGTCACACGCACCGATTTGCTGGGCAAGGTCACCGGCGAGGCGCGCTACGCCGGCGACATCGACCTGCCCGGCCTGCTATACGGCAAGATCAAGCGCAGCACGGTGGCGCACGCCAACATCAAGCGCATCGACACCAGCAAAGCGCTGGCGCTGCCCGGCGTGAAGGCGGTGCTCACGCATGCCAACGTGCCGCGCGTGTTGCACGCCGGCTCACCGCATCCGCGCTCGGCGTCCGTCACCTGCGACCAGTACATCCTCGACGACAAGGTGCGTTACTGGGGCGAAGGCATCGCGGCCGTGGCCGCCGTGACGGAGGAGATCGCCGAGTTGGCGCTGGCGCTGATCGAGGTCGACTACGAGGAGCTGCCCGCCGTGTTCACGGTCGAGGCGGCGCAACTGCCCGACGCGCCGACTATCCACCAAACCGGCCCCGGCGGCAACCTGGTGCTGGCCCCGGTCGCGTTCAGCCGCGGCGACGTCGCGCGCGGCTTCGCCGAGGCCGACCTCATCATCGAGGGCGAGTACGAGGGTGGGCGGCCGACGCCGGCCTATATGGAACCGAACGTCTGCGCCTGCCGCTGGGACGGCAACGGCAACCTGACGGTGTGGATCTCGACCCAGACCGCCTTCATGGTGCGCGGCATCATGGCCGAGGTGCTGGGGCTGCCGCTGCACAAGGTGCGGGTGCTGGTCGACCATATGGGTGGCGGCTTCGGCGCCAAACAGGACCTGTTCCAGCACGAATTCCTGTGCGCGCTGCTGGCCAGGGAAACCCGGCGGCCGGTGCGCATGGAATACAGCCGCGAGGAAACCTTCGTCGGCGGCCGCTCGCGCCACCCGGCCAAGATTTGGCTCAAGCAAGGTTTCCGCAAGGACGGCACGCTGACGGCGCGCCAGGCCCGCGTGGTGTTCAACTCCGGCGCGTACGGCTCGCACGGGCCGGGCGTGACCATCGTCGGCACCTCGGCGCTGCTGTCGCTGTACCGCTGCGAGCACATCCAGCTGGAGGGGCGCTGCGTCTACACCAACAGCCCGATCGCCGGCGCCTTCCGCGGCTACGGCGTGGTGCAAACCTACTACGCGCTCGACATCCAGATGGACGAGGCGGCCGCCAGGCTGGGCATCGACCCGGTCGAGCTGAAACTGAAGAACGCGGTGCGCGAGGGCGATATCGCGCCGTCCAACCACGCGCTGATCGGCCACGGGCTGGAGGACTGCATCAAGCGGGGCCGCGAGCTCAGCGGCTGGGACGCGCGACGCCGACAGGCGCGCCCGCCAACCGGAGCGCTGCGCAGCGGCTGGGGCTTGGGCTGCGAAATGCACGGCAGCAGCGCCTATCCCGGCATCCAGGAGCAAGGCAACGCCATCGTCAAAATGAACGAGGACGGCACCGTGGTGCTGCTCACCGGCACCGCCGGCCTGGGCACCGGCGCCCACACGGCGCTGGCGCAGATCGTCGCCGAGGAGCTGGGCGTGGCGTTCGACGACGTCTCGGTGGTGCACGGCGACACCGACGTGGTGCCGTGGGACATAGGCGCGTTCGCCAGCCACACCACCTATATGGGCGGGCGCGCCGCGCAGATGGCGGCGACCGAGGTCAAGCGGCAACTGCTGGCGCGCGCGGCGCGGCAGCTCGACGTCGCGCCGGAGGAACTGGAACTGGGCCAGGGCGCCATCACCGTGCGCGGCGACGGCATGCGCGGCATGACGGTGTGCCAGGCGGTGATGGCGCGCAAGGGCGTTCCGGCCGCGCAGCTGGTCGGCACCGCCACCTACCACCCGACCAAGTCGTATTCGTTCGCGGCCCACTACGTCGAGGTCCAGGTCGACATTGAAACCGGTTACATCACCGTCAGCCAGGTCATTCCGGTGCATGAAATCGGCAAGGTGATCCATCCGGTCGGCGCCGCCGGCCAGATCGAGGGCGGCATTCAGCAAGGCATCGGCCACACGCTGTACGAGGATTACCAGATCGACCTGCGCACCGGGCGCTCGCTCAACGCCAACTTTGTCGACTACAAGATGCCGCTGTCGATGGACATGCCGCCTATCCACACGGTGATTCTGGAAACCGCGCCCGATCCGGGCGGGCCGTTCGGCGCCAAGGGCGTCGGTGAAGACCCGATCGTGGCCATCGGGCCGGCCATCGCCAACGCCGTGTACGACGCCATCGGCGTGCGCTTTCGCCACTATCCGATCAAACCGGAGCAGGTGTTGCAGGCGCTGGCGCGGCAAGCCGGTACGCCGACGGTCTAGCGGCGTTGCCGGGAAAATTTTTTGCGGACCAGACGGCACGCGTTGCCGTCCGGTTAACGCCCTGATAGCGCCCGAGTGAGCCGTTGTTACGTACAGCGACCTCATATTCCGCTTATCGTACAACATGCGGAAGCGGATTTCGCCCGCAACGGCTACAAAAGCCAGGTACCTGAGCCGTCTTGAAAACGTCAACTGTTGGCGCTGACCGTCGACCTGGCCGGGGAGCAAGGGCGGTCGGCGCCGCCTGGCTAGGCGTGCACGCGCGCCAGGATTTGCGCGGCGCGCGCCATGGCGTCGTGGTCCAGCGTCGCGCGCACGCCGTCGAAGTCGGGGCCGCGCGTGGCGTCCAGGCCCATGCGCGAGGTGGTGCCGACCCCCGACGCCGACGGGTCCAGCGCGCTGCCCGGCAAGCCGTCGACGATGACGACGTCGCGGTGCGGTTGCAAATGCGTCGCCAGCGCCCACAGCACTTCCTCGTCGCGCGTGATGTCGACGTCGGCGTCGACCGCCACCACCGTTTTCAGGTACGGGTCCCAGCCCAGCAGGCCGAGCATGATCTGGCGCGCCTCGCCGGCGCGCGTTTGCCGCACCGCGACGTAGGCGTGGAAGTGCGTGCCCGAACTCGGATAATGCACCGCCGTCACGCCGGGGAAGCGCTCGCGCAGTTTTTCGACCATTTCGGACTCGCGCGGAATCCGGCCCAGGTTCAAGTGCTCGGCCGAATTGCCGCCAACGACGTCGACCAGGATCGCGTCGCGCCGGCGCAGCACCGACTCCACCCGCAGCAGGTTGTTGGTGGAGCGGTCGGACGAATAGCCGGTGAACTCGCCGAACGGCCCCTCCTCGACTCGCGCCTCGGGGTCGATCACGCCCTCCAGCACGAACTCGGCCGAGGCCGGCACCGCGATGCCGTATTTCGGCGTGCGCACCACCTCCAGCGGCGCGCCGAACAGGCCGCCGGCGACGTGGCGCTCGTCGACGCCGAACGGCAGCCGCGCCGCGCCGGCCAGCATGAACAGCGGATGGGCGCCGATCACCATCGCCACCGGCATCGGCCGGCGCCGCTCGATGGCGATCTGCAGCAGGCGCCACAAATGCCCGCGCGAATGCAGGCTGGTGGCGATCTCGGTCGACGAGTGCAGCATCGAGCGGTGGTAACTCATATTGCCGGCGCCGCTGTCCGGGTGTTCGGCGACGATGATGGCGTTGGTAATGTACGGCCCGCGATCCGAGCCGAAGTGCTGGATGATCGGCAGCGTGCGCAGGTCGATGCCGCTGTCCTCGACGCGGTCGAGCAGCGCGCCGCTGGCGACCTGCCGCGGCGGCAGCAGGCGGCGCGCGCGCGCCTGGTATTCGGCGTGGATCTGCGCCGGCTCGACGCCGAGCATGCGCGCGACCCGTTGGCGCGAGGCGAACACGTTGGTGACCAGCTTGGCGCCGAGGTCGCGCACCCGCTCGCACACCAGCATCGGATGGCGGCCGCCCGCGGCCAGCTGCCACACCAGCGCGGTGGCGTCCTGGTTGGCGCTGATTTCCTCGCGCACCGTCAGCACGTCGTCCGGGTAGCGGTCGCGGTAGCTGGCTAAAAATTCGTGAAAGTCTTGCTGGGCTGGCGCCTGGATCGAAGTCATGTCGGCTCTCTTTCGGGTTCTTTCCGCTGGGGTGCGGCGGCGCCCGGGACCAGCCCGCGCGCCGCCGCTCTTGCTCTACGACGCTTGCGCCGCCCTACTTCACACCCGCGTAGGTGTCGCTCAGGCGGGCCTGCGCGTCCTCCAGGTCGCGCGGCGGCGGCGTGGTCTTGATGCCCACCAGGCGCGCGATATTGTTGCCCATATAGTCTTCCAGGCCGTCCTCGTCGAGGCCCATGCCCTGCGGCGCGGGCGAGCACAGCACTTCGAGTTCGCGCAACCACATGCCCGGCTCGTTCGGCGGCGTATCGGTGCCGAAAACGATCTTGCTGCGCGGCAGTTGCTTGGCAAACTCGACGATGCGCGACTGGAAGCACCAACCCGACTCGCATACCACGTTCGGCGTGTCCATCGCCATCCAGAACGCTTCGAACGAGTAGTTGCCGCCGGTCTGGATGCCGAAGTGGCCGATGATGAAGTTCACCATCGGAAACTCGCGGATGATCGGGTAGAACTGCGTCGGGATCGTGTACGGGCCGTCGCCGGTGTGGATCAGCACGACGATGTTGTACTTGGCGCAAACCTTCATCGCCGGGCGCAGCCAGTCCAGCGCGCGGTCCGGCCGGTAGCCGTGCATGTTGGCGTGCAGCTTGAGCATCTTGAAACCGTATTCCTTGATGTGGAATTCGAGTTCCAGCGCGCCCTCCTCCGGGCCCCAGCGCGGGTTGAAGGTGAAGTTGCCGATGAAGCGGTCGGGATATTTCTGGCACAGCTCGGCGATGTAGGCCATATAGTCGCGGATGCCGTCGCGGCCGCGGCGGTTGCCGTCGCGGTAGCCGGTGTTGCCCGGTGGCGGCTGGATGAAGCCCATGTCGATGCGGCGCGGTTTGCCGTTGATCATGTAGGGGCCGTCCATCATTTTGAGCATGCGCTCGCCGTTGAACGGTTCGCCGGTGTGGCGCCACGCTTCGTCGACCAGGTTGGTTGGGTGCAGATGGGTATCGATAATCATGTGAAACTCCAAATCGGATGGATCAAATCAAGGAATAGGCGGCGCGCTAGCGCCGGTTGCTCTCGCCCAGGCGCGCCCGGGCCTCGTCGAGCGAGCGCGGCGGCGGGCTCGGCGTCAGGCCGACCATCCGGGCCAGGTTGTTGCCCAGGTAATCCTCCAGCGTGTCCTCGTCCAGGTTCAGGCCCTGCGGCGGTTCGAAGCACAGCACTTCGAGCAGGCGCAACCACATGCCCGGCTCGTTCGGCGGCGTGTCGGAACCGAACAGGATCTTGTGCGTCGGCAGGACCTTGGAAAATTCGACGATGCGCGACTGCAGGCACCAGCTCGACTCGCAATACACGTTGGGCAAGTCCATCGCCATCTGGAACGGCTCGAAGCAATACACGCCGCCGGTCTGCACGCCGAAGTGGGCCATGATGAAATTGACGGAAGGGAATTCCTTGATCATCGGCACCCATTCGGTCGGAATACTGTACGGGCCGTCGCCGGTGTGCAGCTTGACCAGCAGGCCCAGCTCGGCGCATTTTTTCAACGCCGGACGCAGCCAGTCGAGCGCCCGGTCGGGCCGGTAGGCGTGCATATTGGCCTGGAACTGGACCATCTTGAAGCCGAGTTCCTTGGCGTAATACTCGATCGCCTCGACGCCGTTCTCCACGCCGCAGCGCGGATTGTAGACGAAGCAGCCGATCAGGCGGTCCGGGTAGGTCTTCACCATCTCGACGGTGTAGGCCATGTAGGCGTCGATCGACTCGCGCCCGGTCAGCTCGCCGTCGGTCCAGGTGTAGATGGTGTTACCTTGCGGCGGCTGGATGAAGGCCTTGTCGATCCGGCGCGGCTTGCCGTTGACCATGTACGGGCCGTCCATCATCTGGATCAGGCGTTCGCCGGTGAACGGTTCGCCGTCGTGGCGCCAAGCGAGATCGACCAGGTTGGTGGGATAACAACTGGTGTCGACAATCATGGGGGTGCTCCTCACAATACTTCAGGTTGGGATGACGCGCGCCTCAAACCGAGATGCACGCTCTACTTTCCGAAGGACTGTCAGGGGCGCTCTGAAAAACAGACGAGCTGCCACTGACGAACCCTCCGCCAGTGAGCAATCTCCTGTCGAACCGTGGCGCTTGCGCGGCCGCGTATCAACTGAACGCTTCTACCCACTTAACACTGCTACTGCTACTGCTACTGCTACTGCTACTGCTACTGCTACTGCTACCGCTATTTATACCGACTGGCGAATCACCGTGTCAATCGGCAATAAACAAGGAAATCAATATATCGGAATCGCAATGAATGGCCCGGCGTCGCCGAGGCGCCGCGCCGGACCGCCTCACGCCGCGCGCATCAGGCGCAGCACGTCGGCGTTGGCCTCGGCCCGCAAGCGCGCCATGTCCAGGCCCGGTATGGCGTCTTCCTCGACCACCACGCGCCCGTCCACCAGCAGCCAGCGCAGGCGCGGCCGGCCGGCGCAGACCACCGGGCCGATGGCCATGTCGTGCAGGCCGAAGTAGCGCGGCGTGTCGAGGTCGTACACCGCCAGGTCGGCGGCCTGGCCGACCTCGAGCGTGCCAACGCCGTCGAAGCCGAGCACGCGCGCGCCCCCGGCCGTGGCCCAGCGCACCACTTGCTCGACCGAGACCCGGTCGGCGCCGGCCTCGCCCCCGCCTTCAAGCTTGGGGCGGGTCGCGGCGCCGGCGTGGGCGCGGTGCATCAGCCAGCAGAAATGCACCTCGCTGAGCATGTCGGCGGCCTCGTTCGAGGCGGCGCCGTCGACCCCGATCGAGACCGCCCCTCCCAGCAAGTCGAGGTCCGGCGCGCGCGCCACGCCGTCGGCCAGGCGCGCGTTGCTTTGCGGACAGTGCGCCATGCCGGTGCCGGAGCTGCCCAGCAGTCGCAGCTCGCCGTCGCTCAGGTGGGTCAGGTGGGCCAGCGAGACGTCCGGGCCTAGCCATTCGTGCTCGGCCAAATACTCGATCGGCAGGCAGCCGTAGGCGGAGCGGCAATGTTCAATGACGGCGACGCTCTCCGACATGTGCGTGTGCAGGGGAATGTCCATGCCGCGGGCGGCGCGGGCGATCAAGGTCAGCTCCTCCCGGCGCACCGAGACGTTGGCGGTGGTCGGCGCCATCGATACCCGCGTGCGCGGCCGCGGCCCGCGCTGGTGGAAGCGCGCCGCGGTGCGTTCGACGCCCGCCAGCATGCCGTCCAGCGTTTCCGGCTCCAGCGAATGCCTGTCGTTCGCCTCGAGCTTGCGCGCGACGGTGGCGCCGCCGCGTTGCAGCATGAAACGCGCGCCAAGCTTGTCGGCCTCGTCAAACAGCGCCGCCGAGGCGTCGTAAGACATGCCCGGGTAATACAGATAGTGGTGGTCGGCGATCGTGGTGCAGCCCGACAGCATCAGCTCGACAATGCCGATGCGCGCCGCCAGCCGCAGCCGTTCCTCGTTGAACATGCGCCGGTAGCTGAACGGCACCGCCTGCAACCACGGGCTGAGCGTCAGGTTGATACCGGCCGGCACGCCTTTCAACAACGATTGGAACAAATGGTGGTGCGTGTTCACCCAGCCCGGGTAGATCACGCAATCGCGCGCGTCGAGCACGCGTTCGCCCGGCAACGCCGGCAAGGCCTTGCCCATCTGCGTGATGACGCCGTCGGCGACGCGCACATCGCTTGCCGGGCTGCGCGCGGCGTCGCCGCGCAAGCCGGTCAGGACGCTGTGGGCGTTCTTGATCAAGATATTGTTTGCCATGTCCTAGTTACCCTATACAAATTCAATCGGATTGCGGGCGCCGCCGGCGCGCGCCAGTGGCCGCGCGCGCCGGCCCCGCAGCGCAGCCGTCATCGCTTCGGCACACTGCCGTCGATGCCGGTGACCAGGTAATTCATGTTGTCCAAATCGGCGTTGCCCATCACCTTGCCGGCGGCCACGCGCTGCTTGCCGCTCTGGTCGTAGATCGGTCCGGCAAACGGAAACAGCCGTCCCTCGACGATGTCGCGCTCGACGGCGGCGAACTTCTCCCGCAACTCGGGCGCCAGCGCGCCGTTCAACGGCGCCATCTTGATCATCCCCTCGCGCAATCCGCCCACCACGCTGGCCGACTTCCAGCGCCCGGCCAACACGTCGTCGACCACCTTGATGTAATAACCGCCCCAGGTTTGCAGCACCGAAGTCTGGCTGGTCTTCGGGCCGAACTTCGACATGTCCGAGTAATAGCCCAGCGTGGGGATGCCCTTTTCCTCGGCCGCGGTCACCACCGCGACGCCGGAGGTGGCGTAGGCCAGCACGTCGACGCCGAGCGTGGCGAGGGTGTTGGCGGCGTCGCGTTCCTTGCCCGGGTCGTACCAGGCGTTGACCCAGATCAGCTTGACCTGGGCGTTCGGATTGACGCTGCGCAGGCCCAGGGTAAACGCGTTCAAGCCCTGCAACACCTCGGGGATCGGGAAGGCGCCGACATAGCCAACCACGCCTTTCTTGCTGACATGGCCCGCCAGCACCCCCTCCAGATAGCGCCCTTCGTAATAGCGGCCGTTGTAGGCGCCGACGTTGGGCGCGGTCTTATAGCCGCTGGCGTTCATGAAAATCACCCGCGGCGCCTGGCGCGCCACCTTCAGGGTCGGCTCCATGAAGCCGAACGACGGAGTAAAGATCAGCTTGCAGCCTTCCTGGACGAAATTGCGGATGACCCGCTCGGCGTCCGGCCCCTCGGCCACGTTCTCGACGTATTTGGTGCTGATCTTGTCGCCGTAGGCCGCCGCCAGTTCGCGCCGCGCCAGCTCGTGCTGGTAAGTCCAGCCGCTCTCGCCGATCGGATTCGAGTACAGGAAGCACGTCTTGAGCGGCTCGGCCGCCTGGCCCTTGCCGGCCATGGCAAAGCCCAGCAGCGCGGCCAGGCCGGCCAGCAAGCGTGCGGTCTTGTTCAGGTGCGTACGGCGAAAATCGTGTGACATGTTGAGACTCCTATTTTTGATAGTTGAACAACCAACGGATGACGCGGGGTGAAGCGGGAAACACAGCAAGCGAGGGGTCCGCGGGCGGACCTCAGGCGTCCGGCCGGAACGGCTGGCCCAGCGACGCCGGCGAATGCAGCCGGATGGTGTGGGCGTTGCGCGAAATCAGCACCAGCACGACGATGGTGGCGATATAGGGCAGCGCCGACAGCAGTTGCGACGGCACGTCGAGCTTCAGGCCGGAGCCTTGCACGAATAGCTGGGCGATCATCACGCCGCCGAACAGGTAGGCGCCCAGGACCACCCGCAGCGGGCGCCAGGTGGCGAACACCACCAGCGCCAGCGCGATCCAGCCGCGGCCGGCCACCATGCCCTCGGCCCACAACGGCGTGTAATACACCGACATGAAGGCGCCGCCCATGCCGGCCGTGGCGCCGCCGAAGGCGACGGCGGCGTAGCGCAGCGCGATCACCCGGTAGCCGACCGCGTGGGCCGACGCCGGCGATTCGCCGACCGCGCGCAGCACCAGGCCCCAGCGGCTGCGGTACAGGAACCACAGCACCGCCGCCACCAGCAGCCAGGAAACATACACCATCGATTGCTGGTTGAAGCACGCCGCCCCCAGTACCGGAATATCGGCCAGGATGGGAATGCGCAGCGGCGCCACCAGCGGCAACGGCGCCGACTCGTAGGGCTTGCCGATGAAGGCGGCCAGGCCGACGCCGAAGATCGCCAGCGCCAGGCCGGAGGCGACCTGGTTGGCCAGCATCGTCAAGGTCAGGAAACCGAACAGCAGCGACAGCGCGCTGGCCGCCGCGACGCCGGCCAGCACCGCCAGCGGCGGGCTGGCGCCGGCGAAGGCGGCCGCGAACGCCGCTACCGCGCCGATCGACATCATGCCCTCGGCGCCCAGGTTCAGCACGCCGGCCTTTTCGGTGACGAGTTCGCCCATGGCGACCAGGATCAGGGGCGTGCCGGCGACGATGGCGGCGGCCAACATCGAGGTGATCAGGTGGTTTTCCATATCAACTTTCCAAGTGTGGCGTTGCGATCGAGACGCAGACGGTAGCCGATGAACAAGTCGGCCCCGAGCAGGAAGAACAGCAACATGCCCTGGAATACCTTGGAGATCGACGACGGCAGGTTGATGAACTGCTGGGCCTGTTCGCCGCCGAGGAACAGCAGCGCCATCAGCAGGCTGGCCAGGCAGATGCCGAGCGGATGCAGGCGCCCGACGAAGGCGACGATGATCGCCGCGAAGCCGTAGCCGCTGGAGATGGACTCGGTCAGCTGGCCCATCGGCCCGGCCACCTCCGCCATGCCGGCGACGCCGGCCGCGGCGCCGCCGGCCAGCATGCCGATCCAGACGGTGCGCCGGCTCGAATAGCCGGCGTAGCGCGCCGCCGCGTCGGCCTCGCCGGCAACCCGCATCTGGTAACCGTGGAAGCTGCGTTCGAGGAAGATGTAGCCGACCCCGAGCGCGGCCAGCGCCATCAGGAACGCCGCGTTCAGGCGGCTGCCCTCTATGAGCAGCGGCAACATGGCCGCGTCGGGGAACAGCCGGGTTTGCGGAAAATTGAAGCCCTCGGGGTTTTTCCACGGTCCGTGCACCAGCCACGAGGCCAGCAACTGGGCGATATACACCAGCATCAGCGTCACCAGGATTTCGTTGGCGCGGAAACGGTTGCGCAGCAGCGCCGGGATCGCCGCCCACGCGGCGCCGCCCAGCGCGCCCGCCAACACCATCGCCGCCAGCAGCCAGGCGCCGCCGGCCTGCCGGAAATACAGCGCGACGCCGGTGGCGGCAATCGCGCCGAGGATGAACTGGCCCTCGGCGCCGATGTTCCACACGTTGGCGCGGTAACCGACTGCCAGGCCGATGCCGATCAGCATCAGCGGCGTCGCCTTCAACAACAATTCGGACAGCGCATACAGGTCGCGCAGCGGATTGATGAAGAACACCTTGAACCCCAGGACCGGGTCCTTGCCGAGGGCGGCGAACAGGAACAGGCTGGCCAGCAGCGTCAGCGCCACCGCGATCAACGGCGACAGCGCGCGCATGCGCGGCGACGCCGCCGGCCGCGCTTCAAGTTTAAGCAACATATTCACTCCCCCTGGCGCAAGCGCCCTTGTCGGCGCCGCCCGCGCTCGCGCCGTCCCACACGCCGCTCATGCGCAGCCCGACTTCCTCGGCGTTGGTCAGATGCGTCGGCGTGGCCGGCGACAGCCGTCCGCCGGCGATGACGGCGATGCGGTCGCAGATTTCAAACAACTCGTCGAGTTCCTCCGAGATCACCAGCACCGCCGCGCCGGCGTTGCGCAGGTCCAGCAGCGACTGGCGGATGAAGGCGGCGGCGCCGACGTCCACGCCCCAGGTCGGCTGGGCGATGATCAACAGCTTGGGCTGCTGCATGATTTCGCGCCCGACGATGAACTTTTGCAGGTTGCCGCCCGACAGCGAGCGGGCCTGCGCGTCGGCGCCGCCGCACTTGACGTTGAAGCGGGCGATGCAGCGTTCGGCGAAGTCGCGCGTCGCCTTGAAGCGGATCAGCCCGTGGCGCAGCAGGCCGCTGCCGTGCGCCGTCAGCAGCGCGTTCTGCGCCAGCGACATGCGCGGCACGGCGCCGCGGCCGAGCCGTTCTTCCGGCACGAAGCACAGGCCCAGCAGGCGGCGCCGGTCCGGCGTCATGCGCCCGGCGGCCACGCCGCACACCTGCGCCGCCGTGTCCCGCAGCAGCGGGGTTTCGCCCGACAGCGCGCACAACAGCTCCTGCTGGCCGTTGCCGGAGACGCCGGCGATGCCGACGATTTCGCCGGCCCGCACCTGCAGGCCGATCTCCCGCAGGTCGACGCCGAACGGTTCGAGCGACGCCAGCGACAAGGCGTCCACGCACAGGCGCGCCTGGCCGGTGGCGGCGGCCGCGCCGCGGTTGCATTGCGGCAGGTCCTTGCCGATCATCAAGCGCGCCATCGAGCGCAGCGTTTCCTGCGCCGGCACGCAGGCGCCGCTGACCTTGCCGGCGCGCAGTACCGTGGCCTTGTGGCACAGTTCCTTGATTTCATCGAGCTTGTGGCTGATGTAGAGGATGCTGCAACCTTCGGCGGCGAGCTGGCGCAGCGTGTCGAACAGCTTGCGCACCGCCTGCGGCGTCAGTACCGAGGTCGGCTCGTCCATGATCAGCAGCTTCGGGTTTTGCAGCAGGCAACGAATAATCTCGACCCGCTGGCGCTCGCCGACCGACAGGCCGTGCGCGAGCCGGCGCGGGTCGACCGGCAGGCCGTAGCGCGCCGACACCGTCTCGACCCGCCGCGCCAGGTCGGCCAGGTCGGGCCGGCCCGGCAGCGACAGCGCGACGTTTTCCACCACCGTCAAGGTGTCGAACAGCGAAAAATGCTGGAACACCATGCCAATGCCCAGGCTGCGCGCATGCGCCGGGCTGCTCACCTGCACCGGTCGGTCTTCCCAGATCATCTCGCCGGAGCTCTGCCGGGTGACGCCGTAGATGATTTTCATCAGCGTTGATTTGCCGGCGCCGTTCTCGCCCAGCACCGCGTGGATTTCGCCCGGCATCACGCGCAGGTCGATGCCGTCGTTGGCCACCACCGACGGATAGACCTTGCGGATGCCGCGCAGCGCCAGCCGCGGCGTATTGTTGATGTCGTTCATGCGCCGGCCTCCGTCGCCACGGCGGCGGTTGCGCGCGCGGCGCCCGGCAAGCCCAGGATGGCGCGCGGCGCCGGGGTCTCGATACAGGCGCGCAAGCCGGCGTCCAGGCCGGCCCTGTCGAGGTTGCGGCCGATGAACACCAGCTTGCTGGAGCGCGCGGCGGCGCCGTCCCAGGCGTCGGCGGCGCGCAACTCCAGCACCCGGTGAACCGCCTGCAACACGTAGCGCCGCCCTTCCCCGGCGATGGACAAAATGCCCTTCAGGCGGAACAGGTCGTCACCGCGTTCGGCCAGCAGTTGCGCCAGGTAGGCGTCGAGGCCTTGCTTGTTGAACGGCGCGCCGAAGGTGAAGGAAACCGACAGCACCGACGGATCGTGCGCGTGGCCGTGGTCGCGGCGCGCGCCGTGCGCGCCGGCGTCGGCGCGCCCGTGTTCATGGCCGTGCTCGTGCGCGCAAACGTCGTCGCACACGTGCTCGTGCTCATCCATGAAGTGCGGATCGCAGGCCAGCACCGACGACGATGCGAAGCCGCCGATGCCCAGGATCTTGCCCAGGTCGACCTGGGCGTGGCTGGAGCGCATGATCTGCGCGCCCTGGTTGATGCCGCGAATGCGCCTTTCCAGCAGCTGCAGCGCGGCGTCGTCGACCAGGTCGGTCTTGTTGATGATGATGCGGTCGGCCGCGACAATCTGGTCGACGGCCTGGTTGTCCATGCCCGCCAGCGCCGGATCGCTGAGGTGGCTGTCGATGTGCAGCGCGTCGACCAGCGTCACCACGCCGTCGAGGCAGACTTGGCGCGCCACCTCGTTGTCCATGAAAAAGGTCGCGGCCACCGGCGTCGGATCGGCCAGGCCGCTGGTTTCGACCAGGATGTGGTCGAACTTGTCGCTGCGCGCCAGCAGCGTTTGCAGGATGCGCACCAGGTCGGTACGCACGTCGACCACGCAGCAGATGCAGCCGTTGGTCATCTGGAAGATCTCTTCCTCGGACGTCAGCACCAGATCCGAGTCGACGTCGATTTCGCCGAACTCGTTTTCAATCACGGCGATGCGCAGGCCATGCTTCTCGGTCAGGATGTAGTTGAGCAGCGTGGTCTTGCCCGAGCCCAAAAAACCGGTCAGTATCGTCACCGGAACCTGTTTCTGCTCGTTGCGCTCGCCGCTGCCGTGCGCATTGCGCGGCTGGTCCGGGGTCTGGTTGTTGGGCTGGTTCATGTCGTCTCCAAATGGTTGGTGGCAGGGCTGGGGAAATGCCGGCGGGCGGGCGCGGCGGTGTTCACGCCGATGGCCGCAACAGCGGCCGCACCGACGCCGCGCGCCAGGGTATAGCGCGGCAGGCGCGGCGGCACGGGATCGGCGCGGAAGGGGTCGGCCTGCAAGGTGCACGGCGCAACAAGGCGAAAAGGCAAGTGATGCATGCGGCTCTCTGGTAGAAGGGTCACTGTCGGGCCGTCCGCGTCCGCGGACGACGGCTGTAACAGTGAGCAATTTCCCGCTCGCATCCCGGCATGGCGCCCGGAAACGAAGAGCTGATCGCTTCTACCCACTCGATATGGCTTAAGTTTTCATGTTAATCAGCTGTCGATCACCCCTCCTTCGCGGCGCCGGAGCCGCGCCCATTGTGTTCGCCGATGGATACATCAGGCCCGGCGCCCGCTTGGATGCCCTGCCAGCGCCGCACCAGGCCGGCGTGCGCGACGTCGAACAGGTCGAGCGCGCGGCCGACCGTGTGGTCGACGATCTCGTCGATGCTCTGCGGCCGGGTATAGAAAGCCGGCACCGGCGGGCAGACAATCGCGCCCAGTTCCGTGACCGCCGTCATGTTGCGCAGATGCGCCAGATTCAGCGGCGTCTCGCGCGCCAGCAAGACCAGCCGGCGCCGTTCCTTGAGCATAACGTCGGCCGCGCGCGTGACCAGGTTGTCGGCCAGCCCGTGCGCGACGGCGGCCAGCGTGCGCATCGAACACGGCGCGATAACCATGCCGTCGCACCGGAACGAGCCGCTGGCGACGCTGGCGCCGATGTCGCGCACGTTGTACACCACGTCGGCCAGCGCCTCGATCTGCGACTTGCGCATGCCCAGCTCGTGCGTGGCGGTCAGCGCGCCCGAGGCCGACATCACCAGATGGCTCTCCCATTCGTCGAGCCGGGCCAGCACCTGCAGCATCCGCACGCCGTAGACCGCGCCGCTGGCGCCGGTGATGGCGATGACCAGGCGTTTTTTCATAACTGGCACGCCGCGTCGGAATCGGCCCGCCGCAGCGCCAGCTTGGCGTTTTCGATGCGCGCCTCGGCCAGCAGGGGCACGCCATTCTTTACCGCCGTCATCTCGGCGAGGATGGCGATGGCGATCTCGGCCGGTGTCGTGCTGCCGATGTACAAGCCGATCGGGCCGTGCAACCTCTCCAGTTGCGCCTCGCTGACGTCGAACAGCATCAGCCGCTCGCGCCGCCGGGCGTTGTTGTGGCGCGAACCGATCGCGCCGACATAGAACGCGTCGCTGCGCAGCGCCTCCATCAACGCCAGGTCGTCGAGTTTCGGATCGTGCGTGAGCGCAACGACGGCGCTATGGCCGTCGAGGCGCATGGCGACGGCCAGGTCGTCCGGCATGGCGTGCACCAGGTCGACGCCGGCCACCTGCCAGCCGGCGCGGTACTCTTCGCGCGGATCGCACACCGTCACGTGGTAATCCATGCCAACGGCGATCTGCGCCAGGAAGCGCGACAATTGCCCGGCGCCAATGATCAGCAGGCGCCAGCGCGGCCCGTGAAAGGTGGTCAGCGCCGTGGCCGACAGCCGCAAGCCGATGGCGCCGCCGGCCGGCCCCAGCGTCACCGCGCCGGTGGCCAGGTCGAGCCGGCGCGCCACCAGTTCATGCCGCGCCAGGCGCCGCAGCAGCGCCGCGATCTGGCTGGCGGCGCCGAGCGGCTCGATCGCCAGTTCGATGGCGCCGCCGCACGGTAGCCCGAAGCGGTGCGCCTCGTCGGCGCCGATGCCGTAGCGTACGATCCGCGGCAAGCCGGCGCCGATGCCGCGCTTGCCCACCCGTTCGATCAAATCGTCCTCGATACAGCCGCCGGACACCGAACCGACCACCGCGCCGTCCTCGCACAGGGCCAGCATGGCGCCTTCCGGGCGCGGGCTGGAACCCCAGGTCTTGACGACCGTCACCAGTTCGCAGCGGCGCCCCTCGGCTATCCACGCCGCGCAGGCGCTTAATACTTCCAGGTTGATGCTATCCATAATTGTTCGCCATGTCGTAGAAAACGGTTCAAGCCACGTTGCGCGGTTCGTCGCGGGCGCCGAACGGCGTCCGGGCGGCCCTGCCCGGACGGTTGAAAAGCAGGTTCAGCAGCACGGCCGAGAACGATCCCAGTAAAATGCCGTTATGCAAGAACTTGGCCGCCAACTCGGGCAACTGCGCGAAGAAATGCTCGGCCACCAACGGGATCATGCCGAGCGCAACGCTGACGGCGACCACATACAGGTTCTTGCCGTTGCCGTGGAAATCGGCGCGCGACAGGATCTTGACGCCGCTGGCGGCCACCATGCCGAACATCACCATGGCCGCGCCGCCCAGCACGTACGGCGGAATCGAGGCCGCCAGGAAAGCCAGTTTCGGCACGCAGCCGAGCACCACCAGCATGGCGCCGGCGACCGCGCAGACCCAGCGGCTGCGCACGCCGGTGATCTGGACCAGGCCGATATTTTGCGAATACGAGGTGTAGCTGAAGGTGCCGAAGACGCCACCGATGATGTTGCCGACGCCGTCGGCGCGCAGTCCGCGCGCCAGGTCCCGTTCGCTCACCGGCCGCTCGGTGATCTCGCCCAGCGCCATGAACAGGCCGGTCGACTCGATCATGATGACGACCATGACGACGCTGAGCGTGGCGATGGCCATCGGGTCAAAGCTGGGCGGGCCGAAATGGAACGGCGTGACCAGGTTGAACCATGCGGCGGCGCCGATGCCGGCGAAGCTGACCTTGCCGAAGACGACGGCAATGGCGCAACCCACCGCGATGCCGAGCAAGACCGAGATGTTGGCAAGGAAACCGCGCAGCGTTGCGCTGACCAGCAACACCGTCGCCAGCACGCTGGCGGCGATGCCCAGGTTGAGCGGCACGCCGTACAGGGGATTGGCGACCGGCCCGTGGGGCCCCGGCAGCGTCGGCTGGCCGCCGGCGACCCAATTGATGCCGACCCGCAGCAGCGAGATGCCGATTACCAGCACCACCGTGCCGGTGACGACCGGGGGGAACCAGCGCGCCAGGCCGCTCATGTACGGCGCCGCCACGTAGGTGAAGACGCCGGAGGCAATCACCGCGCCGAACACCGCCGGCATGCCGAGCCCGGGACCGAGGCCGATGGCGATGATCGGCGCGACCGCCGTGAAGGCGACGCCCATCATCACGGGCAGGCGGATGCCGATATTCCACACGCCTATGCACTGCAACATGGTGACGAGGCCGCAACAGAACAGGTCGGCGCTGATCAGGAACGCCAACTCCTCCTTGGGCAGGCGCAAGGCGCCGCCGACAATCAGCGGCACGGCGATGGCGCCCGCGTACATCACCAACACATGCTGCAGGCCCAGCACGCACAGCGTGGCCCGGGGCAACACTTCATCGACGGAATGCAATTGCGCTGAGCTAGTCATGCGGTCCCCAATCGGTGGGCGCCAGTCGCGTTCCAGTGCCGCGCAGTTTCCTGCTCGTGGCCTTGCGGCGATGCGCAAACATCGGTGCTGCGAAAATCAAGCTGCCACGTGGCCGGCGGCGCCAATGCGCTCACCCGGCCTATGGCCATCCTTTACTCGGCGGCGGCGCCGGTCAGCGCCAGATGCCCGCGCAGCACCCACAGGGCCGGGGTCTCGGCCGCGGCCCGGACCGGAGAGGATTTACCGTAGACGTTCGGGTGGATCATGTTCAGCTCTCCTGGATCGCCGGCGCGAGCGCTGCAATCAACTGTTGCGGTGTCGACACGCCGGACTGGATTGTTTCGTGATGACGTGGCTGAAAGTATGGCGAGGGGCTATTTATTTGTACAATGTATTCTTCAGCCATCATTGATATCGACAGAATATGGATCTGCGCCTTCTACGCTACTTTTCCGTGCTTGCGGAAGAGCTCCATTTCGGCCGCGCGGCGACCCGGCTGAACATGTCGCAACCGCCGCTAAGCCAGCAAATCCGCCTGCTCGAAGGCGAGCTGGGCACGCCGCTGTTCCTGCGCACCCAACGCCGCGTCGAGCTGACGGCGGCCGGCGTGGCGCTGAAAAGCCAGGCCGCGCTGGTCTTCGCGCAAATGGCGCGCGCCGTCGACCTGACCCGCCAGGCGGGGCGCGGCCACCTGGGCACGTTGGAAATTGGAATGATCAGTTCGGTGATGGTCGGCGTGCTGCCGCGCGCGCTGCGGCTGTTCCAGGACCGCCATCCCGACGTCAAATGGACCTTGCACGAGATGATGCCGGCGGCGCAACTGGTGGCCTTGAAGGAGCGCCGGCTCGACCTGTGCCTGTTCCGCACCGCGCAGCAAGACCCGCAACTGGTCAGCGAGGCGCTTGCCAGCGAGGCGATCGCCGTCGTGCTGCCGCAGCAGCACCCGCTGGCCAAGCGGGCGCGCCTGCGCCTGGCGGACCTGGCCGAGCAGCCCTTCATTTCGTTCAAGCTCGACCAGTCGCAATTTGCCGCCTACCTGTACCAAAGCTGCATCGAAGCGGGCTTTACGCCGCGCATCTACCAGCAAGTCGTCGAAGTGCAGACCTTGCTTAGCCTGGTCAGGGAAGGCCTGGGAATCGGCCTGCTGCCGGCCTCGACGGTGATGTTCCCCCACGCCGGCGTGTCCTACCGCAAGCTGGTGGAGCCGGCGCCCAGCACCACGCTGTACGCGACCTACCGCAAACAAGACCCGTCGCCGGTGCTGCAGGTGTTCCTGGCCATCATGCGCGGGTTGGCCGAGCAGAAAGCCATCCCGCCCGCGCTTTCATTGCCCTAAGGTTGGGTGTTTAACAGACCAGCACGCTTGCCTTGTTTATTCTGGCTACTCCGGCACTGAGCACGCCAATTCACCGAAGGGAGTACGCCATGCGACACGCAGCAACATTTATCGGACTGTCTCTCGTCTTATCTTGTGGCGCCGCCCTGGCCACGGACCAGAGCAGCGCGCCAAAGGCCACCATGCCGGCCGCACACGGCCAGGCTTCGCCGGTAGCCGACAATACGCTGCTGAACGCGCGCGATAAGACCGCCGCCACCGCCACGCCGCAAGCCCAATCGAACGCCGAGTCGGACCGCAAGCTGCTGGCGGCGGTGCGCCGCACCGTGGTCGACGACAAGTCGCTGTCGACCAGCGCGCACAACGTCAAGATCCTGGTCGCCAACGGCGTCGTCACGCTGCGCGGCCCCGTCAACAGCGACACCGAGAAAAGCAAGATCGAAGCGCTGGCGAAGCAGGTCGCCGGCGTCTCCAGCGTCAATAACAGCCTCGATATTAAAACCCATTAATTTTAGGAGCACACCATGCACAACGCCGTCTATTGCATCGCCCAGGACCATCCGCACGCCGAGATTATCGTTAACAATTTGAAGAGCGCCGGCTTCTCCAGCAACGACATTTCGGTCCTGTTCCCGGACAAGTCCGGCACGCGCGACTTCGCCCACGAACAGAACACCAAAATGCCTGAGGGCGCCGCCAGCGGCGGTGTCGCCGGCATGGGCGCCGGCGCGATCCTCGGCTGGCTGGCCGGCATCGGCTCGCTGGCCATTCCGGGCGTCGGTCCGTTCATCGCCGCCGGCCCGATCATGGCGGCGCTCGGTGGCGCCGCGCTCGGCGGCGCCACCGGCGGCATTATCGGCGGGCTGGTCGGCATGGGCATACCCGAGTTGGAGGCCAAGCAGTACGACAACAAAGTGCGCAACGGTAACGTATTGATCTCGGTCCACGCGGAAAATGGCGACCAGATCAAGGTTGCCAAGGAGATTTTCGAGCGGGCCAACGCCGAAGACATCAAGTCGACCTCCGAGGCGCATGCGCCGGCCTCGGCCTGACGCCAGTGGGTTGCCGGGGCGTTTGCCCCGGTGGGTCATCGAAAGCCGCCCTTGGGCGGCTTTTGTTGTTCTTATCGCCTGCATCCTATGGCAAGTACATGGACGTTCAACAAGCGATCCTGCTGGCGGCGCTGGAAACGTTCGACGAGCTCGGCGTCACCGCCAGCAACCCCGCCTACCATGTAGTGCTCGACAAGACGTTCCAGCAGGCCGCCGCGCCGGCGCCGCGTCCCCGCGCCGTTAATCTGGAACTTCCTCGATGCGGCTAATTTCAAGGCGCGGCTGCGCGTTCATCTGGTGGCGGTAGGCCGACGACATCTCATACGCCTTGATGCGCACGCGCATGATGGAGCCGAGCGGCCGATGCGCGTCGATACCGTGCCATGGATTGAACGACAGCACGTCGTCGGCGAAGACCCTGCGCGCCGGGCTGTAAGCCTGCTGCGCCGGTATGCTCAGCCTGGCGACCGGGACATATGGCGACTCCTGTTCGGGCCAGGGCACGGACGCGTCTTCGATCGGCATGCGCCCGGTATCGGTGCATAGTTGCACCCGCACCTCGTACTCGGCGCCCTGCTTTTCAAAGTAGGCGACCACCAGGTCGCGCAACTCCGACGGGTCGGCGCCGTCGCGCAGCAATTGCCCGGTCAGTTGCCGCACGCCGTAGGACAACGGCGCCACGCACACCTTGGCGACATAGTCGCCGTAGCGGATGGCGGCCATGCTGTAGAAGGTTTCGCCGAGAATGTGGCTATTGGGCGCGCCCAGCGTATCGATGGCGGCGTTTTCCACGCCGAACGCGTGCAGGGCTTTGCTGCCGCCCCGCGCCAGCGCGGCGGCGATGTGCCGCGACACTTCCGGCGCGTCGACGTGCTTCTCGACAAACGGCTGAATTGTCGCGTACGCCGCGACGTGGCCGAACGCAATCACCGGGTGGTTTACCAGCAGCAAATCCTGGGTGGTGGCCAGTTCGCGACCGGGCAACAACTGGCGGCCGTCGACGCCCAGCATTTTGATGGCCATGCCGCGCGGCATCGAGGTACGGTCGCTATGGATATCGCCGGCCGCCGTCGACAGGCGCAGCACCGCCGGATACGATGCCGGCCGGGAAAACACGCCTTGCCGCAGCGGTTCCGGCAAGTTGTCGTAGACGCTGATCTGGCCTTTGAGAATGCCGTGGCTTTTGGCGTGGGCGTCGCGCACGGCATGGCGCAGCTTGTCGAAGGTTTTGCGGTTGACCCGCGCCATCGACGCGACGATGTCCTCGATCAGCGCGTCCTCGTTTTCCTGTTTTTGCTCCAAGCCATCGTGATAGCGGACAAACTGTTGGGTAACTGACATCTGGCGCCTCCGTCGCCCCGCAGGGCCGCATTCGAAGTGTCCAGTCTAAACAGACGCAACGGCAGTTCGTTAGGGGCCGCCCTCTAAACTTTCTAAACGCCCGCCGCACTCGCCGGGTCCAGCTGGGACCACTGGACCGATGCCCGGTGCAGAAGGCGGCGCCCGAAACAAAAATGGCCCGACTCAAAAAGAGCCAGGCCATCGATGCGATACAAAATTCTTGGTGGGAAGTGCAAGTTTCGAACTTGCGACCCCTGCAGTGTGAATGCAGTGCTCTACCCCTGAGCTAACCTCCCGAAGCGGGGCGAATTATGACATCCCCGTTCGAATTTAGCAAGACGACGGAGGGGAAATTCCACAACAAGATTTTCCTTTATTTCCCGATTCCAACAGGAGTAAGCTTGGCGGGTAACGTTGGCACCCTGTCGCGTCGATCAAGGAGTCCGCAATGAAGCTCGTGCATACCTGTGGCGTCACCCTGTTGTTGTCCGCAATGCTGCCGGCGCTCGCCGCCGACGCGCCCAAAACGCTGCATCTGGCAAGCCTGGACTGGCTACCGTTTTCCGGCAGTTCGCTACCCAACGACGGACTCTCCGGGGCGATTGTCACGGCAGCGGCCAAGCAGATCGGCGGCAGCGTCAAGGTCGACTACTTCACGTGGAAGGAAGCGGTGGAAAAAGGCGAAGCCGACCCCTCCTTCATTGGCTATTTCCCGGTGTTTTACACCGAGGAGAGAACTAAGAAATGCTATTTTTCGGCGCCGATCGGCAAGGCCGTCACCGGCATCGGCTACCACAAGGATGCGCCGGTGCAGTGGAAAACCCAGGCCGACCTGGCCACCCTGAAAATCGGCATCGTCGATGGTTACGCCAACGGCGACGCCTTCGACGCCGCCGTGAAACAGGGTAAGCAGCCGGTCGAGGTGAGCACCAGCGACACTAACAACATCCGCAAACTGGTGACGAAAAAATTGCCGGCAATCGTGGTCGACAAACAGGTGCTGCATTATATGACGCTGAAATCGCAGGCCAAAGACAGCATCGTGTTCCACGAAAAAACCTTTAACGAGCGGCCCATGCACATCTGCTTCCAGCGCACGCCGGCGGGCAAGGCGATGCAGGAGGCCTTCGACGCCGGGCTGAAAAAGGTGGATATCGCCAAGGTCGAAAGCGCCTACATGGCGCAACTCGAAGCGAGCGCCAAGTAAGCCGCCTGCGTTAAGCCGGCGTGGTCAGCACGCGCCAGATGCAGGCGCCCTTGACGGCCTTGTCCAGTCCCGCCAGCGTCGCTTCGTGTTCGGCCAGCTCGTCCGGCGCCGCCGGCAGGAAAATGATGTCGGCCAGCGCCACGTTGTCGAGCGCGTCGCCGTCGGCGCTCACCTCGACCTCCT
Organism: Janthinobacterium sp. CG3; assembly: GCF_000344615.1. Classification (GTDB taxonomy): domain Bacteria; phylum Pseudomonadota; class Gammaproteobacteria; order Burkholderiales; family Burkholderiaceae_D; genus Janthinobacterium. The sequence continues at coordinate 1,592,572 of NZ_KB467824.1, forward strand.
CCTCCATGACCAGGCTGTTCTGGCCGCGCGTCATCGACAGGTAGACGTCGGCCAGCAGCTCGGCGTCGAGCAAGGCGCCGTGCAGCTTGCGGTGCGCGTTCGACACGCCGTAGCGGTCGCACAGCGCGTCGAGCGAGTTGCGCTTGCCCGGATGCATTTCCTTGGCCTGCACCAGGGTGTCGATGACGTTGCCGATGTGCTCGCTGAAGCTGGGCACGTTCAGGCGCTTGAACTCGGCGTTCAGGAAGCCCAGGTCGAACGGCGCGTTGTGGATGATGACTTCGGCGCCGGCGATGTATTCGCGCAGCTCCTCGATGATCTCGGCGAACTTCGGCTTGTCGCTGAGAAATTCGGTAGTCAGGCCGTGGACCGCCAGCGCGCCCTCTTCCGAGTCGCGCTCCGGGTTGATGTAGCGGTGGAAGTTATTGCCCGTTAACATACGGTTGTGCATCTCGACGCAACCGATTTCGATGACGCGGTCGCCGGTGCGGGGGTTCAAGCCGGTGGTTTCAGTATCTAGAACAATTTGGCGCATGGGGAGTCAGTAGGTTGAATCGAAAGCAAGCCGGGCAGTATAGCAAAGCGCGGCGGCGGGCAGTGTCTTGGCGGCGCCGCGGACATATACACCAAGGGCGTGGGGCTGGGGTCGGACCCAATCCACCCAAGTTAAGAATTTTTCTTTAAAAGTAGAGCGAAATACAATAAAAAGCTTGACATGCCAGTGAGGTAGGGCGCGGTCAGTGAGATTTTTTACCTCATTGGCCGCTATGTCCCTTGCCGCACTGTTCAACGATCTTGCCGCGCATTTGCAGTCCGTCGAATTCCTTCTGACGGCCCGACATATTGAACACCCCGCCGCATTTTCCCGCCAGCGAAAATTGCCGTTGCCGGCGCTGGTCGCGTTGATGCTTACCGGTATGCGCATGAGCGTCCAAGCCGAGCTCGACGTATTCTTCGCCCATCTGCAGCAACGTGCGCAATTGGTGCGCAAGGTGTCTGAGCAGGCGTTCGCCCAGGCGCGCGCCAAGCTGTCTCTGACGGCCATTCCCCTGCTCAACGACTGGCTGGTCGCACGCGCCGAGCACCACGGATTTGTGCCGCGCTGGCGCGGCCTGCGTTTGGTCGCCGCTGATGCTTCGACCATGCGATTCGGCTTGCGCGCCAGCCACGTCAAGCGCGCCGCGCTGGCCGATCAAATCCTGTTCGGCCTGTTCCTTCCCGGCGCGGAATTGATGCTTGCGGCCTCGCTGCACGGCATCGAGGACTGCGGCGAGCGGCAAATGCTGGTCGAACACCTGGACCGACTTTCCGGCACCGATCTTCTGCTGCTCGACCGGGGCTACCCGTCCCGATGGCTGGTATCGCTGCTCAAACATCGCCACATTGCGTTCTGCATGCGCGTCGAGAAGGCCGGCAACGGCGGCTTTCCCTGCGTGCGCGACTTCCTGCGCTCCGGTCTGAGCGAGCAGCTCGTCATGCTGCGCGCGCCCGACCGGCGCGACGCCGACGATTATGAATGCCCCCGAGAACCCCAGCAGGNGCGCCTCGTCCGCCATGTCGCGCCGAACGGCAAGGTGCGGGTGTTGATGACCAATTTGTTCGACAGCGCGCGCTTTCCCGCCGACGGCTTCGGCGACCTCTACCACAAGCGCTGGCGTATCGAGGAAGCCTTCAAGCGGCTCAAGCATCGGCTCAATTTGGAGCATGTGTCNGGCCTGTCCCAGCAAGCCGTGGTGCAGGACGTCGCCGCCAAAATCATGTGCGATAACTTGCAAACCCTGGCGGCCTTGACAGCCCACGACAGCGCCGACCTGCGCGCAGCCGAGCGCATCAACCACGCCTATGCGCATACCGCCCTCAAACCATTGTTGCCGGCCCTTCTGCTCGGAAAAAAGGTGGCGAAGTTACTGCGCGAGGTGCTGCGCCTGATTGCGAAACGGACACACATCCATCGGGAAAATCTATCCAAAACACGCAAAACCAGGCCGAAGCCGCACAAGCACATGATCCAAAAACCATGTTAAAAGGTTGGAAAATCCCTAACTTGGGTGGATTGGGGTCGGACCGCGCGGGTCTGCCCCCCCCCCGATTTAACGCGCCACGCGCACGGTTTCGACGCCGCGGTTGGCCAGTTGGTCGGCGCGCTCGTTGCCGGCGTGGCCGGAGTGGCCGCGCACCCAGCGCCATTCGACCTGGTGCACCGCCTGCGCCGTGTCGAGCGCCTGCCACAGGTCGACGTTCTTCACCGGCGCCTTGGCCGCCGTCTTCCAGCCGCGCGCCTTCCAGCCGTGGATCCACTCGCTGATGCCTTTTTGCACGTACTGGCTATCGGTGTACAGCACCACTTCACAGGGCCGCTTGAGGGTGTTCAGCGCCTGGATTACGGCCAGCAATTCCATGCGGTTGTTCGTCGTGTTCAGCTCGCCGCCAAAAATTTCCTTTTCCGCGCCGTCGGCCACCATTAAGGCACCCCAGCCGCCGGTGCCCGGGTTACCCTTGCAGGCGCCGTCGGCGTAAATTTCCACTTTATCCATCTTGATGTTCCCGCCTTTTATTAGTGACCGGCACGCCCGCGGAGGCCGCTACCGGTTTTTTGATCCACGCCGGACCGATCAGCCGCATCCCTTTGACGCGCTTGATCGCCTGCACGATATATACGGCGCCCAGGTACGGCCACCAGCGCGCGCCGGCCTGGTCCATGAAGGCGTACCGGTGCAACCACTTTTCCGTCCTGCATGCCGGGGCGTAACAGCCGAAATGGCTCTGGGTGACGCCCATATTCAATAATTTTAACCAGTCTTTCATGCGCGGCATAGAGATGAATTCGCCCGCCCGCGGCAGATAGTGCGAGCCGGTCATCCTGCCGGCCATCTGGCGCAAGCCCCATAGGCTGGCGGGATTGAAGCCGCACACGATCAATTGCCCCTCGGGAATGAGAACCCGCTCGACTTCGCGCAATACCTGGTGCGGTTCGGCGGCGAACTCTAACACATGCGGCAGCACTACCAGGTCGAGGCTTTGCGAGGCGAACGGCAATTCGTCGAAATTCAGGACCACCTTGGTGCGGCGCGGTTGCGCCTGCGGCGCCGGGCCGGCCAGGCGGGTCTCTGCCAGCCATTGATTGGGCATGCGGTTGGCCGCCAGCGCGTCGAGTTGCGGCATGCCGATCTGCACCGCGTTGTAGCCGAAAATGTCGGCCGTCAACTCGTCCAGGCGCGCCTGCTCCCACGCCCGCACATACACGCCGGCCGGCGTTTGCAACCAGCCATCAAGCGCTATAATGGATTTCTCGGATGTCGCACTGTCCATGTCAGCCTACCCCCACATAATGACTTCCACTGCCAAGCACGCCGCCACCGTACTCACCGTCCCGGCCTTCGCCGACAACTACCTGTGGCTGATCCACGATGGCGTCCACGCCGTTGTCGTCGACCCGGGCGACGCGGCACCGATCCTCGCCGCCCTGAACCAGCATCGGCTTACCCTGACTGCCATTTTACTCACCCACCACCATGCTGACCATATCGGTGGCGTTCCTGAATTGTTGCAGCATTATGCCGTACCCGTGTTCGGCCCACGCAATGATGCCATCGCCGCCGTCACGCGGCCGTTGGTGGAGGGCGACTTGGTGAGCCTGCCGCGGCTCGACGTCGAGTTCGCCGTGCTGGACGTGCCGGGCCACACCCGGGGCCACATCGCCTACGTGCGGCGCGACGGCGCGGCCGAGCGCTGGCTGTTTTGCGGCGATACCTTGTTTGCGGGCGGATGCGGGCGCCTGTTCGAGGGCACGCCGGAGCAGATGGTGGCATCGCTGAGCAAGCTGGCCGCGCTGCCCGACGACACCCAGGTGTTTTGCGCGCACGAATACACGCTGTCGAACCTGCGCTTCGCCGCCGCCATCGAGCCGAACAACCTGGCCTTGATGGCGCGGGTACGCATTGAAGCGGCCAAGCGCGAGGACGGCGTGCCGACCGTGCCGACCAGCATCGGCGTGGAAAAGGCCACCAATCCCTTCCTGCGCTACAGCGAGCAGGAAATTGTCGAATCGCTGGTCGAGGCCGGCAGGCTGGCGCCGGGCGCCTCGCCGGTGGCGGCGTTCGCCGCGCTGAGGCAGTGGAAAAATAGCTTTTAAGATCGCTCAGGCAACGCAAAGGGCGCAACGCCGGGGCCGGACCTTCTGGTCCACCCCCGGGGTTACGCCCCTGGTTTGAGATGGCTTAGATTTCTTCGTACAGCGGCAGGGTCAGGAATTCGGCGAACGATTCGGACGTCGACATTTCCTCGAAAATCACTGCGGCGCGGGCATACGTCGGGTTGTCGCCGTTGGGCGCAACTTGCTTAACCTTGAGCAACTCTTCCGGAATCATCGCGCGCACCATGTCGGCGCTAACTTTGCGGCCATCTTCCAGCACGCCCTTGGTCGAACGAATCCATTGCCACACTTGCGAGCGGCTGATTTCGGCGGTGGCGGCGTCTTCCATCAGGTTATGGATAGGCACGCAACCGTTGCCGGCCAACCAGCTGCCAAGGTAATGGATACCGACGTTGATGTTGTAACGCAGGCCGGCTTCGGTGATCGGCGCTTCCGGCTGGAAGTTCAGCAGGTCGGCCTGGGTCGTTGCGACGTCGGGGCGTTGCTTGTCGATTTGGTTCGGCTTCTCGCCCAGCACTTTTTTGAATTCCGTCATGGCCAGTTCGACCAGGCCGGGATGGGCAACCCAGCCGCCGTCGTAGCCGTCGGTGGCGTCGCGGGCCTTGTCGGCGCGCACGGCGGCCATGGCGATGTCGTTCTTTTCCGGATCATTCTTGATCGGGATCAGCGCGGCCATGCCGCCGATCGCCGGCGCGTTGCGCTTGTGGCAGGTTTGCAGCAGCAGCAAGGCGTAGCCGCGCATGAACGGCGCGGTCATCGTCACCTTGGCGCGGTCGGCCAGGCAGAAATCCTTGTCGAGCTTGAATTTCTTGATGCACGAGAAGATGTAGTCCCAACGGCCGGCGTTCAGGCCCGAGCTGTGCTCTTTCAGTTCGTACAGGATTTCGTCCATCTCAAACGCGGCCAGGATGGTTTCGATCAAGACGGTGGCTTTGATCGTGCCCTGCGGCAAGCCCAGTTCGGTTTGCGTCATCACGAAGATGTCGTTCCACAGGCGCGCTTCCAGGTGCGATTCCATCTTCGGCAGGTAAAAATACGGGCCGGCGCCGCGCGCCAATTGTTCTTTGGCGTTGTGGAACATGAACAGCGCGAAGTCGAAAATGCCGCCGGAGATGCGCTGGCCGTCGACCAACACATGCTTTTCGTCCAGATGCCAGCCGCGCGGACGCACCACCAGGGTCGCGACCTTGTCGTTAAGCTTGTAGGATTTGCCATTCTGTTCCAACGCAATGGTCTTGCGCACGGCGTCCATCATATTGACCTGGCCGGAAATCTGGTTGTCCCAGTTCGGCGTGTTCGAATCTTCGAAGTCGGTCATGTAGCTGTCGGCGCCCGAGTTCAGCGCGTTGATGACCATCTTGCGCTCGACCGGACCGGTGATTTCGACGCGGCGGCATTCGAGCGCGGCCGGAATCGGCGCGATTTTCCAGTCGCCGGCGCGGATGTGCGCGGTTTCAGCCAGGAAGTCCGGACGCTCGCCGGCGTCGAGGCGCTTGGCGCGCGCGACGCGCACTGCCAGCAATTCCTGACGGCGCGGTTCGAACGCGCGGGTCAGCTTGGCAACCAGGGCCAGCGCTTCCGGGGTCAACACTTGCTCGTAGCCGGGCTTGATCTGGCCCGTGATTTGCATTCCTGCCGGCATAGCGATGGTGGACTGTGTCATGAAAATCTCCGCATAAAAAAGGTAATAAATACAACAAACAATAAGTACAGCAAATACGTTTTACAAGCCGAAACGGGCGGCCCGGGCTAGCCGGTCCAGCACTCCGCCAGTATAGGCGACTTGGTGTTTTATATGTATTACAGTATATTCACTATAAAGTATTCAAACGAGACTATAAATCACTTCATCTATGCATTTTTGTCACAAGTGAGACCATGGGACAATTCAGACAAATCTCCACCTTCGTCGACGTCGTGGCCAAGGGCAGCCTGTCGGCCGCCGCCCGCGCCGAGGGCATTGCACCGGCAATGATCGGCCGCCGCCTGGACGCGTTGGAACAGCGCTTGGGCGTTAAATTATTACAACGGACCACGCGCAAGCTGGCGCTGACCAACGAGGGCGCCGCCTTCCTGGAGGATTGCCAGCGCATTCTGGGCGAACTGGAAGACGCCGAAGCGGCCGTGGCGGAGCGCAGCGTCAAGGCCAGCGGCCACCTGCTGATCTCCGCGCCGGCCGGCTTCGGGCGCCAGCACGTGGCGCCGCTGCTGCCCTCCTTCGTCGCCGAACACCGCGACGTCACCGTCGCGCTGAATTTGAACGACCGCATCGTCGACCTGATCGGCGAAGGCGTCGACGTGGCCATCCGCATCGCCAGCCTGTCCGACTCGAACCTGGTCAGCGCCAAGCTGGCCGACAATATGCGCGTGCTGGTCGGCTCGCCGGCGTATTTGAAACGGTTCGGCACGCCGCAGACGCTGGCCGACCTGGCCAAGCACAATTGCCTGGCGATCAGCAGCGAGGGCAGCCAGCGCGGCTGGACCTTCCGCGAACACGGCAAGAACGTGACGTTGAAGGTGTCGGGCAATATGGGCTGTAACGACGGCGAGGTGCTACACGACTGGGCGCTGACCGGCAAGGGGCTGGCGTGGCGCTCGATGTGGGAAGTCGGCGCGGAGATCGAATCGGGGAAGTTGGTGACCGTGCTCGACCAGTACGCCGCGCCGGGCAACGACATCTACGCGGTGTTCGCGCAGCGCCGCCACCTGCCGCTGCGGATACGCGCGTTCGTGGATTTTTTGCGCCACAGCTATGCGCAGTCGGACTACTGGCGCGCGCCGGTCTTGTAGGTCGGATGAGCGATAGCGTCATCCGACGCTGGGCCGCCGGCGACGCCAGCCGCGTTACGCGCCGGCGCGCCAGGCCGACCGACAAAAACCGCGGCGTACAGGCGAAAAAAAATCCCCGGAGACCGAGGATTTCTTTATTTCGTTTGATTCAGCGTATTAGATTGGCTGAATGTTCGAAGCTTGCTTGCCCTTAGGACCAGCAGTCACTTCAAAAGAAACACGTTGGTTCTCTTGCAGGGACTTGAAGCCGTTCGACTGAATCGCCGAGAAGTGAGCGAACAGATCTTCGCCGCCTTCATCAGGAGTGATAAAGCCAAAACCCTTCGAATCATTGAACCATTTTACGATGCCAGTTGCCATTACAATTTCCTATTTCAGTTAAGTTGGGATTGCTCCCGTTATATCGTTTGAAGCAAGAAAGGAATGACAGACAAACTGCACTACTACCTCGAATCCAACGATTGCCTATTATACCCACTAAAACAGAAAAAACACGTTTTTACGCAAAAAAAACTTGCGGACACTGCATTGACGGCTTCAAATTTCCCTCAACCCTGTGGTGCAGTGCGCTGTTTCAGCTTAGAAGTCACTATAGCCAAGCGCCCCGCCCCGTACTTTGCGCTAGATCAAACGTGCAAACGCCTGTCAGGCCGGCGGCCCGCCCTTGGGGTCGTTCGCGGCCCAAGTCAGCAAACGCTCCACGCCAGCGCCCAGCGCCGCCCAGCCGGGCGCGTCGGCGCCGCCGCCGTCGACCAGCGAACGCAGCGCCTGCTCCAGCTGGCGGCACTCTTGCCCCAGCACGGCGAAGCCGAAGGTGGCGCCAGAACCGGCCACCGTGTGCAGCGCCGTGTGCAGCTCGGCCGACGCCGGCGCGCTCCACCGCTCCGCCCGGCAGCGCGCCAACGCCTGGCCGATACCCGCCAGCAGGCCCGGCACGCCGGCCGCGTATTTATCGCGCAACGCATCCAGGCGGGCGCGGAAGTCGGGGTCGATCAGCGTCGCCATGCGTGCGCGGCGCCGCTTACTTGGTGCCGAAGATGCGGTCGCCGGCGTCGCCCAGGCCCGGCACGATGTAAGCGTGCTCGTCGAGGTGCGAGTCGAGCGCCGCGGCGTACATCTTGACGTTCGGATGGGCGTTCTGGAACACCGTCACGCCCTCCGGCGCGGCCACCAGCGCCAGGAAAATGATCTGCTCGTCGCTGACGCCGCGCTTTTTCAGCACGTCGACCGCGTGCACCGCCGAATTGCCGGTCGCCACCATCGGGTCGCACAGGATGAAGGTGCGCTCGACCAGGTCCGGCAGGCGCACCAGGTATTCCACCGGCTGCTTGGTGTCGGGGTCGCGGTAGACGCCGATGTGGCCGACGCGGGCCGACGGCACCAGATTCAGCAGGCCGTCGCTCATGCCGATGCCGGCGCGCAGGATCGGCACGATCGCCAGCTTTTTTCCGGCGATGACGGGCGCGTCGATCATCATCAGGGGGGTCTGGACCGGGCGCGTCGTCAGCGGCAGGTCGCGGGTGATTTCGTAGCCCATCAGCAGAGTAATTTCCTTGAGCAACTCGCGGAAGGTGCGCGTCGACGTGTCGTGCTCGCGCATGTGGCTCAGTTTGTGCTGGATCAGCGGGTGGTCGGTGATGAACAGGTTGGGAAAACGCGGATCTTGTTTCATATTGTTTTGCTCTTTTCTGGAGAAGCGCCCGCGGCCTGAGGCCACCGCGCAAGTTGCTTTTTATTTACTATGGTTGTATACGCATTATCACAGCCAATGCCGCGCCACGTATCGAATTTCGTGAAATTTAGAGCAAAAACATGTCCACCGCCTCGTCGGCCAGCTGGTCCAGCGTGCAACCCTTGCCGGGCTGATACCACTGCACGCTGAAGTTGATCGCCCCCAGCAGCAGCAGGCGGGCGACCTTGCTGTCGCTCTTGACCTGGCCGGCCCGCTTCAACTCGCTGAGCGCGCTTTGCCAGACGCGGTCGTAGCGGTCGCGCAAGGCGACGATGCCCTCGCGCAGCTCGGGGCTGAGCGAGCGCCAGTCGTACAGCAGCACCGGGATGAAGTCGTGGCCGTCGCCCAGCACGGTTTCCAGGTGGGCGCGCACCAGCGCGTGGAACTTCTGGCGCGGCGGCAGCGCCCCGCCGACGATCAGTTCGACCGCCGGCAGGCACGACAGCAAGCCCTCCTCCATCACCGCCGCCAGGATCTCCTGCTTGCTCTTGAAGTGGTAAAAGGGGCTGCCGGAGCGCATGCCGACGGCGTCGGCGATGTCGCGGATGGTGGTGCCGTCGTAGCCGCGGTCGCGGAACAGGCGCGCCGACACGCGGATCAGGTCGGCGCGGCGGTTGCCGTCGGAAACGGCCGCCGCGGGGGCGGCCGGGCTAGGTGCCTGGGGAATTGTATTGGTCGTCATTTACGCTATTAAAGCACGAGCGAGAATCGCCGCGCAATCGACGCCGGCCGGCAGGCGCCCGTAGGCGCCGCCCACTTCGCGCGCCAGCCGCGAGGCGACGAAGGCCGACGCGACGAACGGCGGCGCGTGCCGCAGCAGCAACGCGCCCTGCACCGCCAGCACCACGCGCTCGGCCAGCACGCGCGCGCCGTACTCGTCCGTCTGCGACCGCGCCAGCTCGTCCAGCAGGCGCGCGGCGAAGGCGTGGAAGTCCGGGTCGGCCGTGCCGGCCAGCGCCAGTTCGGCCGCCAGCGCCTCGCGCGCGGCGCAGTTCTTGCCGAGCGCGCGCAGCAGGTCCAGGCACATCACGTTGCCCGAACCTTCCCAGATCGAGTTGACCGGGAACTCGCGGTACAGCCGCGCCAGCGGCCCGTCTTCGACGTAGCCGCCGCCGCCCATCACCTCCATCGCCTCGGCGCCGAAACCCGGGCCGCGCTTGCAGATCCAGTATTTGCCGGCCGGCGTCAGCAAGCGCCCCAGCAGCGCCTGGGCCGGGTCGGCGCCCTCGTCGAAGCAGCGCGCCAGGCGCAGCGCGAACGCGGTCGCCGCCTCCGACTCCAACGCCAGGTCGGCCAGCACGTTTTGCATCAAGGGCTGCTGCGCCAGCGGCTTGCCGAACGCGGCGCGCGCGCGGGCGTGGTGCAGCGCGTGCGTCAGCGCCGCGCGCATGATGGCGGCGCTGCCGAGCACGCAGTCGAGGCGGGTGTGGCCGGCCATCTCGATGATGGTCGGAACGCCGCGCCCCGGCTGGCCCACCAGCCAGGCGTAGGCGCCGGTGAATTCAACTTCGGACGAGGCGTTCGAGCGGTTGCCCAGCTTGTCCTTCAAGCGCTGCACGCGGATCTGGTTGCGGCTGCCGTCGGGCAGGTAGCGCGGCAGCAAGAAGCAGCTCAGGCCGGCGCCGCCGGCGTCCCCGCTCTGCGCCAATATCAAGTGGGCGTCGCTTTGCGGCGCCGAGAAAAACCATTTATGACCGACGACGCGGTACAGGCCCTCGGCGTCGTCCAGGCCGACCACGGCCGCGGCCTCGTCCAGCTCGACTTTGGTGGCGCGCGTGGCGTTGCTGCGCACGTCGGTGCCGCCCTGTTTTTCGGTCATGCCCATGCCAATCAGGGCGCCGCGTTTTTGGGCGATCGGCAGCGAGCGCGGGTCGTACTCGCGCGACAGGATTTTCGGCAGCCAGCGCGCGCCGATGTGCGGCGCCTGCCGCAGCGCCGGCACCGACGCGTAGGTCATCGTTACCGGACACTGCGAGCCGTTTTCAAGCTGGCCGAACAGCATATATTGGGCCGCCCGCGCCACCTGGGTTTGGCTGCCGTCCCACGCCGAGCAGTGCGCGCCCGATTCGATCAGCAGCGCCATCAGTTGGTGCCAGGCGGGGTGGAATTCGACCTCGTCGATGCGCTTGCCGGCGCGGTCGAAGTTGTGCAGCCGCGGCGCGTTGACGTTGGCCTGGCGCGCCAGGTCCAAGGTCTCGGCGCGGCCGAGGCGCTCGCCGAGCGCGCTCAGCGCCGCCGCCGAGGCGCCACCGCCCTCGCGCTGCAGCGCCTCGCGCAGCGCCGGGTCGCAGTCGAACAGGTTGACGTTTTCGAACGGCGGGGCTTGGTTGAATACTTCGTGCGTGTCGAACTGGTTCATGTGTTTGCTCTCCATGGTGGATGGGTGCCGGGGCGGATGAGCGACAGCCTAATTTCTGCTTCCACTCGTCGACGTGGGGGCTGATTTCGGCGTCGATGAAGCGCGTCAAGGTCGCCTGCAATTGCTGGTGTTCGTGGCTGTGGAACGCGGCGCTCCCGGTGGTATGGCGCGGGCTGGCAGGGCCGGTCGCACCGCGCAGATTTGACATTAGCGCAATCGGCCAAGCGAAGCAAGCAGTTGCTTTGCGGGTAAATTGGCACTACCATGGCGCTCAACTGGATTCCGCAGACCGTCGACGCCTACGCGCCGCGCTCGCAGCAAAAGGCCGCCGCCGCACGCGCCGCCGGCCGCTTCGCCTCGGTGGTGCTGCGCTTCATGCGCGAACTCGACGTGCCCGAGGAAAAGGTCAACGTCAACGGCGGCGCCATCGCGCTGGGCGAGGCGCTGGCGCGGCTGGAGGCGCTGGCGCCGCGCCGGCCGCCGAGCACGAGCTGGAACACCTGCTCGCGCTGACGCCGGCCCAGGCCGGCGACCGCATGGCCACGCTGGCGAGCTACCACGCGCGGCGGCGCTGGCCGAACGCTACGGCAACCGTTTCGCGCCGCCGCAAGCGCCACTCCAATTTATGTAGTCAGCAATTTAAAGACTGTTTTCTTTACTTCCATCAATGGCTATTCTGTATTCATGGCTGGATATTGCTACAGGGCGATTGCATGAAGGCGGAGCCGAGGCGATGAGCACAGCTTGTAGGTATCGCTTGTAAACTCTTTGAAAAAGGCGTTTACTCTCGATATTTGGGCGAGAAAAATGACAATCGGACCTATGTCGCTGCTGGAAGCATTCGATGAATTACGCGATCCGCGCGCGCGCGAGTGCGCATATCAACTGGACGAATTGCTGCTGGCCGCGATCTGCGCCGTCATCAGTGGAGCGGAAAGCTGGACCACGGTTGTGGAATGGAGCGAAATGAAGCTCGAGTGGCTGCGTCAGTACCGGCCGTTCGCCAATGGCATCGCCTCGCACGACACCTTCGGACGCGTTTTTTCCCTGCTTGACGCGAAGCAGTTCGAATCGTGTTTTGTACGCTGGATGGGCGCACTGTGTCCGTCGCTTGAAGGGCAGCACATTGCCATCGATGGCAAATGCGTGCGTGGTTCACACGATGGCAAACAGAGCGCCATTCATCTGGTGTCGGCGTGGAGCAGCGCGAGCGGCGTCACACTTGGGCAGGTTCGGACCGCCGACAAGAGCAACGAGATCACCGCGATACCGGAATTATTGGATACCCTGGACGTCAAAGGCGCCATCATCACAATCGACGCGATGGGGTGCCAGCGCGACATCGCCGCCAAGATCGTTGCCAGCGGCGCCGACTATGTTCTGGGTGTGAAGGACAACCAGCCCGTCTTGGCCGAAGCCGTCAAGCTGTGGTTCGACGCCGCCGACGCAGGCAAGATGGATCGTCCATTCTGGGAGCACATCCAGACCGAAAAAGATCACGGACGGATCGAAACCCGGCGCTGCCTTGTCACCAACGACATCGCTTGGCTCGTTCAGCAAAAACAGCATTGGAGCGGGCTGCAAAGNCTCATCATGATCGAGTCGACGCGCNAAATCATCGGGCGAAACAGCACCGGAACAGCCAGCGTTGAACGCCGCTATTACATCAGCAGCTTGCCGGCCAAGGCTGCAATGTTGGGCAAAACAGTACGGGCGCACTGGGGCATTGAAAACAGCATGCATTGGGTGCTGGACGTCGCATTTCGCGAGGACGGCTGCCGCGTGCGCGTTGGCGACGCGGCGCAAAATTTCGCCATCCTGCGCCGCATTGCCCTCAACCTGCTGAAGAACGAGAAAACGACGAAGCTCGGCGTCGCCTCCAAGCGCCTAAAGGCGGGCTGGAACGCCGACTACCTTGGCAAGGTGTTGGGCCTGGCCATCTGATCCTTCATGCAATCGCCCTGGATATTGCTATTTTCCATGTAATTTTCGCCTGTTCGGTGATACATTTCGTCTTGATGCGGCTTCATTTTGCCCGGGGCAATGTGAAGTTTCTGCCGGCCTACGAATTTAGTAGGAATTCTGACATGCAATAAAAGAAAGTTTAGAAACAGACGATGCTCTCCAGTTCACCCGCGATAGCCGAGCGCGCCCTGCGCGACACGCTAGACAACCTTCTGGAAGAGGCCGGCGACGTCGTGTTCCGGCTCGACCTGGAGGGACGGGTCCTGTTTGCCAGTGAACGCGCCGCGGCGCTCATTGGCGCGGCCGACGCGCCGCTCGGCTTACCCTTCACCGGACTTTTTTGCGACGAGGGCCAAAGCGCCTTGGCGCTGGCGCTGCAAGACGCCGCCGCGCCGCGGCATGCCAACGCGCGCCTGAAAACCCCGCAAGGCAACATCTGGTTCGCGCTGCGCGTGTCGGCTTATCTCGGCCAGGGCGGCCTGCGCGAACTGCTGGTGGTCGGCCACAACACCGACGCCCAACACGCCACCGAGGCGCACCTGCGCCACATGGCCACCCACGACGCCCTCACGGAACTACCGAACCGCTCGCTGCTGTCGGACCGCATCCGCATGGTCATCGCCCAGGCCAGTCGCTCCGGCCAGGGCTTCGCCGTGGCCACCGTCGGCCTGGACGGCTTCAAGAAGGTCAACGACGGCCTCGGCCACCCGGTCGGCGACGCGCTGCTGCGCATGGCCGCGGCGCGCCTGCGCAAGACGCTGCGCGACAGCGACACGCTGGCGCGCGTGGGCGGCGACGAATTCGTCGCGGTGCTGCCCGGCACCGCCAGCGACCCCCAGATCAAGCTCGTCACCGGGCGCCTGATCGCCACGCTGCAGTCGCCCTTTGAAATCGACGGCCACACGATCTACGTCGGTGCCTCGGTCGGCGTGTCGGTCTATCCGCAGCACGCCGAGGACGAGGTGCGCCTGGTGGCGCTGGCCGACGCCGCCATGTCGCACGCCAAGTCCACCGGCAAGGGCCGCTGCCTGGTCTACCACCCCGGCCTGTCCGGGCCGCCGGAGCACGACATCTCGCTGGAGGCGGCGATGTTCCAGGCGGTGCGCGAGGGCGAGTTCCTGCTGTACTACCAGCCCATCGTCGACGCCCGCACCCGGCAGATCCAGGGCTTCGAGACGCTGATGCGCTGGAAGCACCCGAGCTTGGGCATGGTGCCGCCGTCGCGCTTCATCCCGATCGCCGAAAGCAACGGCCTGATCAACCTGCTGGGCGCCTGGGCGCTGAAGGCCGCCTGCGTGCAGTTGCGGCAATTCGAAGAAGTTGCCAAGCGGCATCTATATATCTCTGTTAATATTAGTCCACGGCAATTTCGCAACGACAAGTTTCTTGATATTCTTGACGATGCGATTGCGTTTTCGGGACTGCGCGGTGAGCAATTGGTACTAGAAATTACAGAAGGCACACTGATGATCGACCCGGTGCACGCCGAAACCATCCTGACGAAAATGGCGGAACGCAAGGCGCGCATCGCCATCGACGACTTCGGCACCGGCTATTCCTCACTGGCCTACCTGAAGCGTTTCCCCATTTCCGTGTTGAAAATCGACCGCGCCTTCGTCAAGGACCTGCCGGACGCCGAGAAAGACGGCGCCATCTGCAACGCCGTGCTCGACCTGGCCAAGCACCTGTCGCTGTCGGTGGTGGCCGAGGGCGTCGAGACCGAGGCGCAGATGCTGTTTCTCGAGTCGCGCGGCTGCCAGTACATTCAGGGCTACCTGACCGGCAAGCCGATGCCGGCCCACGTCGCGCTGGCCGCGCTGAAGGAAAAGACCCATGCCGCGCTGCTGCCGTCGGAGCTGCGCCTGGGCGTCCAATGAGCGCCGCCTTCATCCCCGCCAGCCAGCTCGGCAAGAATACCCTGGAACTGCTGTGGGCGCGCACCCGCCAGCAGGGCGACATGCCCGGCTTCGCCAAGGCCGTCAGCGCGATCCTGGGGGCCATGCGCGGCGAGGACGAGCACGGCTTCAACATGACGCAAACGGTGCTGTCGGACCCGGTGCTGACGCAGAAGGTGCTGCGCCTGGCCAACAGCGGCATGTACTCGGCGTTCGGCCAGAGCGTCAACACGGTGTCGAAGGCGGTGCTGGTGCTGGGTATCGACGCCATCGGCCACCTGGCGCTGGGCCTGAAGTTGATCGAGGAACTGTCGCACGCGACGCCGGACTCGGTGAGCGCCCATATTGAAATGGAAAAAGCGGTGCTGGCCGGCATGGTGGCGCAGCAGGTCGCCAGCAGCGCGGCCAGCCAGAACGCCGAGCAGGCCGTGGTGTGCTCGATGCTGCACACGCTCGGGCGCATGATGGTGACGTTCTACATGACCGACTTCTGGGCCAAGCTGCAGGCGCACGGCGGCCCCGGCAACGAAAGCGCGGCGGCCCCGGACATCCTCGGCTTGACCCTGGAGGAAGTCGGCTACGCGACGGCGGCGCACTGGGGCCTACCGCCGCACCTGATCAGCGGTATGCGGCCGATGGAGCCGGCCGAAGCCGGCGCCGAGATCAGCCGGGCCGACTGGATGGCCGGGCTGTGCACCATGTCGGCGCGTTGCGCCGACTCGCTGTGGCACGACGACGACGCCGGTGCCGCCCAGGTGCAACTGCTGATCGGGCAGTACACCGAGATGCTCGGCGTGGCGCCCGACAACCTGGTCGAGGCGATTGAAAAAGCCAAGGCGATGGCGGCGCTCGACCTGTCGATCGCGCCGCTGTCGAAGCCGGCCGAGCGGCGCGCGCGGGCGTTGGCGTCGACGCGCATGCGCGCCGAGGGCAACCGTCTGCTGGTCAGCGGCCTGGCCGACATGCGCGACGCGCTCGGCAGCGCCAGCCCGGGCCAGATGGTGTCGATGGGCTTGGAGACGCTGTACCAGGGTTTCGATTTTTCGCGCGCGGTGGCCTTCGTGCGCAACCACAAGGAAAAGAAATACGTGGCGCGCATCAGCCTGGGGCAAAACATCAAGGATTTGCAGGCGCAGATGGCGTTTTCCGACGCCTACGAGCCGAACGTGTTCCACGCCGCGCTCAGCAGCGACCGGGTGATCTTCATTGAAAACGCCCGCGACCCGAAATTCGCCGCCAAGCTGCCGGCGTGGTGGAAGGCCACGCTGCCGGACGCGCGCTGCTTCGTCATCCTGCCGCTGTCGTCGAACGGCCAGCCAACCGGCTTCATCTACGGCGACTGGGACGACAGCTTCCCGGCGATCCAGCTGAACCAGGCCGAATTCGAACTCATCAACGAGATCCGCGCGATGCTGGTGAAATCGGTCGAGATGCGCCGCCAGCGCGAAATCATCGCCAACAAAGTCGCTTAACCGCGCCGTCAACAGGCGCGCGGCAACATCACAAGCACCGGCGCGGAGCCGGGGTCACGCCCTTGGCTTGCCCGTCAGGCCAGCTTCGGCGTGGCGACGCTGACGTCGCCGCACTGGGCGCGGTGCATCAACGCATGGTCCATCAGCACCAGCGCCAGCATGGCCTCGGCGATCGGTGTGGCGCGGATGCCGACGCAGGGGTCGTGGCGGCCGAAGGTTTCGACCATCACCGGTTTGCCCTCCTTGTCGATGGAGCGGCGCGGCGTGCGGATCGACGAGGTCGGTTTGATGGCGATCGACACCGTGATGTCCTGGCCGGTTGAAATGCCGCCCAGCATGCCGCCGGCGTTGTTGCCGACGAAGCCCTCCGGCGTCAACTCGTCGCCGTGCTCGGAACCCTTCTGCGCCACCGACTTGAAGCCGGCGCCGATCTCGATGCCCTTGACCGCGTTGATGCCCATCATCGCGTAGGCGATGTCGGCGTCGAGCTTGTCGTAAATCGGCTGGCCCAGGCCGACCGGGACGTTGTGCGCCACCACGTCGATGCGCGCGCCGATCGAATCGCCGTCGCGGCGCAACTGGTCCATCGCCTCCTCCATGCGGGCGATCAGCGCGGCGTCGCCGCTGGCGGCAAAGAAGGGGTTGTCGGCGACGTGCCGCCACGACTGGAACGGCACCTCGATGTCGCCCAGCTGGCTCATGCAACCCATGAAGACGGTGCCGTATTGCTGCAACAGCCACTTCTTGGCGATCGCCGCGGCGCCCACCACCGGCGCCGTCAGGCGCGCCGACGAACGGCCGCCGCCGCGCGGATCGCGCACGCCATATTTGTGCCAATAGGTGTAATCTGCATGGCCGGGGCGGAAACTCTCGGCGATGTTGCCGTAGTCCTTGCTGCGCTGGTCCTCGTTGCGGATCAGCAGCGCGATCGGCGTGCCGGTGGTGACGCCCTGGTAGACGCCGGAGAGGATTTCCACGGTGTCCGATTCCTGGCGCTGGGTGACGTGGCGCGAGGTGCCTGGCTTGCGGCGGTCCAGCTCGGGCTGGATGTCGGCTTCCGACAGGACCAGGCCGGGCGGACAGCCGTCGATGACGCAGCCGATGGCCGGGCCGTGCGATTCGCCGAAGGTGGTAACAGTAAACAGCTTGCCAAATGAGTTGCCGGACATAGTAGGGACGCGAAAGGCTGAAACGGTCAATTCTACCAGCCCGCGGCGGCTCGGGCGGCGCTATCGCGCGCAATCGGCCACTTTGATGCCGGCCCGGCGGCGAAACGGCGCGCCGCGCGCAAGCCGGCGCCGCAACAGATTGTTAAGAAATATATATTGTTTTTGATTAAATCTAGCGAAATACGCCGAATTCTTCTATCCTGCCGCGTATTGCGTCGCTGAATACGCCTAAACAGTCGTTCCGCATATCATTTCGCTATATACTTATTCACAAGAACACCGAGACATCTTGGAGAAGCGACACATGCCCGCACCGATCACCCCCCTTGAGCACAACAAGGACGATCACGACGATCTGGTATTCTTAGAAGAACATCCGACGCCGACATCGGCGCCGGCCACGCGCAACGTCTGGCGGGTGATGATCATCGACGATGACGAGGACGTCCATTCGACCACGACCTTCGCGCTCGGCAACCTCGACATGCAGCACCGGCCGCTCGAATTCGTCCACGCCTACTCGGCCGCGCAGGCGCGCGACCTGCTCAAGCACGAACAGGAAATCGCCGTCATCCTGCTCGACGTCGTCATGGAGCAGGACGACGCCGGCCTGCACCTGGTGCGCTACATCCGCGAAACGCTGAAACTGGCCGACGTGCGCATCATCCTGCGCACCGGCCAACCCGGCTACGCGCCGGAAATCGACGCCATCCGCGACTTCGACATCAACGACTACAAGACCAAGTCCGAGCTGACCCGCATCAAACTGTTTACCACCGTGACGGCGGCGATCCGCTCGTACGAGCAGATCCGCTCGATCAGCGCCAGCCGGCGCGGCCTGAACCAGATCGTCCACGCCAGCACCCAGTTGATGGCGCTGCACGGCGTGCAAAACTTCGCCGCCGGCGTGCTGACGCAGATCGCCGACCTGCTCAGCGTCAAGGCCGACGGCCTGCTGTGCGCGCAGGAATGCCCGGACGGCCGATGCCGCGAACTGATGGTCAGCGCCGCCGCCGGCATCTACAGCCGGCTGCCGCACGGCCAGATCACGGCGGCCGACGACGAGCGCGCGGTCGGCGCGATGGAGCGCACGCTGGAACAGCGCCGCAACATCTACAGCCACGACTTCGTCACCTTGTACTTCGCCGGCAAGGCCAGCCGCGACTTCGTCGCCTTCCTGCAACTGCCGCGGCCGATCACCGACATCGACGAGCGCCTGCTGGAAGTATTTTGCAGCAACGTCGCGGTCGGCCTCGACAACGTCGAGCTGGTCACGCACCTGCACAACGCCGCCTTCTACGACCAGCTGTCGAAACTGCCCAACCGCACCCGCCTGGTGGAAATCCTCGACGCCACGCTGGCCGGGCCGGCGCGCGACGACGCCACGCTGTCGCTGGTCGACCTCGACCACTTCGCCGAAACCAACGACGCGCTCGGCCACCAGTTCGGCGACCTGCTGCTGCTGGCGGTGGCCGGCCGGCTGCAATCGCGGCTGGGCCAGCAACTGACGGTGGCGCGCCTGGGCGGCGACATCTTCTGCGTGCTCGGCGACGCCGCCCAGGTCAACCCGGCGATGATCCTGGCGCTGTTCCAGACCCCGTTCAGCATTGACGGCCAGGACGTGCAACTGTCGGCCACGCTGGGCCTGGTGCGCCTGGGCGAGCACGACGGCTGCGGCGCCGACGCCCTCAAGGACGCCGACATCGCCCTGAAGCGCGCCAAGACCCAGCAGCGCGCCGGCCACTTCTACTTCTCGCGCAGCATGGGCGTGGAAATCCGCGAACGCGTACGCATGATGCACGCGCTGCGCACCGGGTTCGGCCAGAACCAGCTGTTCGTCGTGTACCAGCCGCAGATCGACCTGACCACCCGGCGCCCGGTCGGCGCCGAGGCGCTGCTGCGCTGGCAGACGCCGGACGGCAAATTCATCTCGCCGGACCGCTTCATTCCCATCGCCGAATACTCGGGCCTGATCATCGAACTGGGTGAATGGGTGCTGCGCACCGCCTGCCGCGAACTGGTGCTGCTGCGCGAACAGGGCCACCGCGACTTCATGATGTCGGTGAACGTCTCGCAGGTGCAATTCCGCCACCCGCGCTTCCTCGAAATGCTCAGCCAGGCGCTGGAAGACACCCAGGCGCCACCCGAATACATCGAACTGGAAATCACCGAATCGATGGCGATGGAAGAGCCGGACCTGCTCATCAAAATGCTGTGGCAAGTCAAGCAGACCGGCGTCAGCATCGCCATCGACGACTTCGGCACCGGCTTCTCGTCGCTGTCCTACCTGCAGCGCCTGCAAGTGGACCGGCTCAAGATCGACCGCGCCTTCGTCACCGAAATCACCGGCTCGGCGCGCGGCAGCAGCATCGCCGAAATGGTCATCCAACTGGGGCGCAACCTCGGCCTGGCGGTCATCGCCGAGGGCGTCGAAGACGAGCGCCAGGCGCAGATCCTGCAGGCGCTGGGCTGCCCGCTGGCGCAAGGCTTCCTGTTCGCCCGGCCGATGACGGCGGCGGCCCTGATCGGCTGGCTCAACAACGACGTCCTCGAAGGCGCCGCCTGACGCAACACCCCTGGGGTCAGGTCGCAATATGACCCCGGAGACAATCAAACGGGTATCAACGGCGCGACGGCGTGCAGCACGCTGTCGCGCAAGCGCTGCGTGGTCGGATCGGGCAGCGCCGCGGCGCGGTGCAGAACCAAGTCGACCCGCGGCAGCGGCGGCAGCCCCGCCGCCGCGTGGCCGAGCGCGCGCAAGCCCGGCGGCAGACCGATTTCGGTGCGCACCGTCACGCCCAGCCCGGCCGCGACGGCCGCCCACACGCCGCCCAGGCTCGGGCTGCTGAAGGCGACCCGCCACGGCATGCCGGCGCGCTCGAGCGCCTCGATAGCGGCCGTGCGCATCAGGCACGGCGACTCGAACAACACCAGCGGCAGCGGCTCGCCATCGACGCCCGCCACCGGCTCGGCCGAGGCCGCGGCGATCCAGCGCATCGGCACGCGCCCCAGCAGCTGCGAGTGCGGCATGGCGACGCCGCTATCCCACGCCAACGCCAGGTCGAGCTGGCCGGCCGCCATGCGCTCGAGCAGGGCGGTGTTGCGCGCCACCATCGCCTCTATCCGCACCTTCGGATGGGCGCGCGCAAAACGCCCCAGCACATCGGTCAGGATACGCTCTCCAAAATCCTCCTGCATCCCCAGCCGTACGCTGCCGGCCAGTTCTACCCCGCGCACGGCGCTGGCCGCCTCGTCGTTCAGCTCCAGCAAACGGCGCGCGTAGGCCAGCAGCGCCTCGCCGGTGGCCGTCGGCAGCATGCCGCGCCCGACCTTGCGCAGGATCGGGGCGCCGACCTGCTCCTCCAGCTTTTGCATCTGCGCGCTAACGGCCGACGTGGACCGCCCGAGCCGCTGCGCCGCCTTGGCAAAGCTGGCCAGCTCCACGCCGGTGACGAAACTGCGCAGCACATCCATGTCAAACGATATTCGCCGCATATACCATCCCGTTTTTTTGGACCAATACTTCATATATTCCCGATTTTCAGAATAACGATACGCCGCTATGCTGCAAGTGTCAATTCCGACCGCAAGCACAAGGAGAGCACACATGAGCACAGGTATCGGGCAACAGAGCATGGGCGACACCGCCCCCAAGCTGGCGGCGCTGACCGACGACGTCCTTTTCGGCGACGTCTGGGAGCGCCCCGGACTGTCCAAGCGCGACCGCAGCGTCGTCACCGTCGCCGCCCTGGTCGCCATGAACCGCGGCGCGCAACTGCCCTTCCACTTGGGCCGGGCGCTGGAAAACGGCGTCACGCGCGACGAACTCGGCGAACTGGTCACCCATCTGGCCTTCTATTCCGGCTGGCCGACGGCGGCGTCGGCGGTGTCGGCGCTGCGGCAACTCGACGCCGGCGCGGCGGACACGGGAGCGGCATCATGCCAATGACCCGCATCTCCCTCCTGAAGGGCAAGCCGCCGGCGTACCTGCAGGCTCTCTCGGACAGCCTGGACCGCGCATTGGTGGAAGCCTTCGAGGTACCGCCCAACGACCGCTTCCAGCTCATCCACCAGCACGAAGCGAACGAACTGATCTTCGACCGCCACTACCTGGGCGGGCCGCGCTCGGACGACTTCACCGTGTTCGCCATCTCGGCCGGACGGCCGCGCTCCGACGCCACCCGGGCGGCCTTCTTCCGCCGGCTGGTCGAACTGCTGGCCGAGGCGCCCGGCATGCGGCCGGAGGACGTGATGGTCAGCATCACCACCAGCGAGTCGAACGAATGGTCGCTCGGCGGTGGCAACGCCGGCATACTGGCGCCACCGGGAGCGCCGCGATGATCGCCATGCAGTACCGCTTCGTGCTGCCGGCCGACTACGACATGGCCGTGATCGAACGGCGCATCGCCGGCAAGGGCCACCTGCTCGACGGGTTCCCCGGCCTGCTGCTGAAAGCCTACCTCAGCGCCAACAAGCGCGGCGGCGGCCCAACCGACAACCTGTACGCGCCCTTCTACCTGTGGCGCGACAACGAGGCGATGAGCGCCTTCCTGTGCGGACCCGGATTCGTCGCCGTGTCGCAGGCGTTCGGCTGGCCCGCGGTGCAAACCTGGTCGGTGTGGCACGCCGAGCAGGCCGCGGACGTGGCGCGGGCCCGCTACGCCACCCGCGAAACGCTGGCGATTGCGTCGCACACCGCGCTGGAGCGCCTGCGCGCCGATGAAACGGCGGCGGCGCGCCTATCTTTCGAGCGGGACGGCGCGCTGGCCGTGGCGGTCGGCTTCGAGCCGAGAACGTGGACGCTGGTGCGCTTTAGCCTGTGGCGCGAACCGGACGGCGGCGCCGGCGGCGACCGCGTGCAGCGCTACGCGGTCGGCCACGTTTCACTGCCAAACAACGCAGGCGCGACACAGCACCCTGGGGTCTGACCTCCGGACAAACCACGGGCAAGGGCTGGGGTCGGACCCGAGGGTCCGGCCGCGTTTTTGACGCCGCGGATTTTATCTTGGCCAACTGCGGGCCAATGCAAAACGCCACCTGGGCGGGTGGCGTTTTGCGTTGGCTGCGCTGGCGCGCGAATCAGTCGGTGGTCTCTTCCGGCCAATCGCGGATGTAGGCCTTGAGCATTTTGTTCTCGAAGTTTTGCGCTTCCAGCATCGCCCGCGCGACGTCGTAGAAGGAGATCACGCCGAGCAGGGTTTTCGCGTTCATCACCGGCAAATAGCGCGCGTGCTTTTCCAGCATGATGCGGCGCACTTCGTTTACTTCGGTGTCCGGCGTGACGGTGATCGGGTGGTCGTCCATGTGCTTGCGCACGGTGCCGCCGCCGATGGTGCCCTTGTTTTGGTGCAGCGCCTTGAGCACTTCGCGGAAGGTCAGCATGCCGACCAGGTCGCCGAACTCCATGACGACGAGCGAACCGATATCTTTTTCGGCCATCGTGTTGGCCGCGTCCAGCAGGGGATGGTCGGGTGTGACTGTGTAAAGGATATTACCTTTAACTTGGAGAATTTCGGATACTTTCATTTGGGCCGCCTGTCCACTGTGAATAAGGTTTTAGTTATTGTAAGCCTTCCTGACGAATGTAGCGTATGCCCCGAGAAAAATCCAGTATTGCGTATTATCAAAGCGCCTGCCACGGCAAAATACTTATATAAAAGCCAAAAACGGAGTACGATCCGTGCCATTCCAACTTTTGCTGGAGACATCCATGAGCGCTCCGAAGTACCTTGGCTTTGACACCTTGTCGCTGCACGCCGGCGCGGCGCCCGACCCGGCCACCGGCGCCCGCGCCACCCCGGTTTATTTCACCTCCTCGTTCGCCTTCAAGGACTCCGACCACGCCGCCTCGCTGTTCAATATGGAGCGCGCCGGCCACGTCTATTCGCGCATCTCGAACCCGACCAACGCGGTGCTGGAAGAGCGCATCGCCGCGCTCGAAGGCGGCGTGGCCGGCATCGCCACCGCCAGCGGCCAGGCCGCCATGCACCTGGCCCTGGCCACCATCGCCGGCGCCGGTTCGCACATCGTCGCCTCGCGCGCGCTGTACGGCGGCTCGCACAACCTGCTGGCCTACACGCTCAAGCGCTTCGGCATCGAGACCACCTTCGTCAACCCGCGCGACCTCGACGCGTGGCGCGCGGCGATCCGCCCCAACACCAAGGTGCTGTTCGCCGAAACGCTGGGCAATCCCGGCCTGGACGTGCTCGACATCGAAGCGGTGGCGGCGCTGGCGCACGACAACCACCTGCCGCTGATGCTGGACTCGACCTTCACCACGCCCTATCTGCTGCGCCCGTTCGAGCACGGCGCCGACCTGGTGTTCCACTCGGCCACCAAGTTCCTGTGCGGGCACGGCACCGCCATCGGCGGCCTGCTGGTCGACGGCGGCACCTTCGACTGGCAGGCCGCCTACGACCAGAGCGGTCGCTTCGGCGAGCTGTGCGAGCCGTACGACGGCTTCCACGGCATGGTCTTCGCCGAGGAGTCGAGCGTGGCCGCGTTCGCGCTGCGCGCGCGCCGCGAGGGTTTGCGCGACTTCGGCGCGGTAATGAGCCCGCACAACGCCTTCGCCGTCCTGCAGGGCATTGAAACGCTGGGCCTGCGCATGGACCGCCACGTCGCCAACACCCGCAAAGTGGTCGAGTTCCTGCTATCGAATCCGGCCGTTGAATCGGTCTCGTATCCGGAGCTGGAGTCGCATCCCGACTACGCGCTGGCCAAGACGCTGCTGCCGAAGGGTTGCGGCGCCGTCTTCACCTTCAACATCAAGGGCGACCGCGCCGCCGGGCGCCGCTTCGTCGACGCGCTGAAAATCTTCTCGCACCTGGCCAACGTCGGCGACGCCAAGTCGCTGGCGATACACCCGGCGTCGACGACGCACTTCCGCGTGCCGGCCGAGCAGTTGGCCGCGTCCGGCATCACCGAGGGCACGATGCGCCTGTCGGTCGGCCTGGAAGACGCCGACGACTTGATCGAGGATTTGGCGCGCGGCCTGAAACTGTCACAAAAGGGAGCCTGAGATGCTGCTACAAGTACAGGGCGTGGACGCCTATTGCTACACCGGCGGCAAGGCCTTCGACGCCGCCCGCCCGACCGCCGTGTTCATCCACGGCGCGCAAAACGACCATTCGGTGTGGGCTTTGCAGACGCGCTATCTCGCCCACCACGGCTTCAACGTGCTGGCGCTCGACCTACCAGGGCACGGCCGCAGCAAGGGCGCGGCCAAGGCCAGCGTCGAGGCGCTGTCGCAGTGGTTGCTGGAACTGCTGGACGCGGCCGGGGTGGCGCGGGCGCTGCTGGTCGGCCACAGCATGGGCTCGCTGGTCGCGCTGGAAACCGCGCACGCGGCGCCGGACCGCGTCAGCCAATTGGCGCTGCTCGGCTCGACCTACCCGATGAAGGTGTCGGAGGCGCTGCTGGAGGCGGCGCGCAGCGACGAGCAGAGCGCCATCGACATGGTCAACATCTGGTCGCATTCGTCGATCGCGCAAAAGCCGTCGTTTCCCGGGCCGGGTTTTTATGCCATGGGCGGCGCGCGCCGGCTCAAGCAGCGCATCTCGCAGATCAATCCAGAGCGGGTGTTGTATACCGATTTTTCGGCTTGCAACGGCTACGCCAACGGCGCAGTGGCGGCCGCTTCGGTGCGCTGCCCAACGCTGTTCATCTTCGGCCTGCGCGACATGATGACGCCGGCGAAATCGACCAGGCTGCTGACCACCGCCATCGCCCACGGCAAGGTGGTGCAGGTCGACGCCGGCCACGAGTTGATGGCCGAGCAGCCGGACGCCGTGCTGGACGCGTTGTTCGCCTTCGCCAGCGCTGCCCCGGCGGCGTAGCCGGACGCGCCGCGTGACGTCGGGTTACGCTGCGCTAACCCGACCTACGATTTGCGCCAACGTGATTTGTCGTAATCCAACGGTTGGCGCCAACGTGCTTCGTCGGCGTCAGCGGCTCTTGCCGAAATACTCCGCCAGCGGCTGGTTCAAGCCCTCCTCCACCGCCGTCTCGACCTGGCGCGCCAGCACGGCGGCGTCGTGCGCGGCCTGCTGGTCGCCCTCTTCGCTGGTCAACCCCGGGTAGCCGGCGTTGACGGCCATGCCGCCGAAGACGAACAGCCGGTACACGTCGGCCAGCGAGAGCCGGTTCAAATTGGCCAGCAAGACCCAGTGGTCGGCGCCGTCGCTGATGTGCTTGCCCCACTGCACCCGCACCGAGGCCTCGACGTTGACGCGGCCAACCCAGCCCTGCCCCAGCATCCGTTCGAGCAGCGTTTCCATCTCGTCGAAACCGAGCCGGGTGCCGGCGCGGATGGCGCCGGCGCTGACCAGCGCCGTGTCGCCGCTGTGGCAGGCCGTGTGCAGCACCTTCAGGATCGCCATCGCGTCGACGAACTCGCCGCCCGGCGCCGCCTCGTGCCACCAGCGCTCGTATTTCACCACCGGCAGCGCCGCCACCAGCAGCGCGCCGACCAGCGTGATCATCCAGCTCAGGTAGATCCACACCAGGAACAGCGGCAGCGCCGCCAGCGCGCCGTAGATGCGCGAATAGGTCGGGAACTGCTGGATGAAGGCGCCGAAGCCGCGCTTGGCCACTTCGAACGCCAGCGCCGCCACCAACCCGCCCCAGGCGGCGTCGCGCCAGTCGACGTCGCGGTTCGGCACGGCGAGGTACAGCAGCGTGAACGCGCCCATGGTCAGCAGCACCGACACCAGCGTGTAGAACAGCGCGCCGAGGAAGGGCACGGCGCCCACCAGGCCGCTGGTGGCCATGAACACCTGCGACGTCACCGTCAGCGAGATGCCCACCAGCAGCGGGCCGAGCGTGACGATGGCCCAGTACACCAGCAGGCGCTTGCTCCAGCGGCGCTCGCGCTTGACGCGCCAGATGCGGTTGAAGACGCGCTCGATCAAGCCCATCATGCCGATCGACGTCAGGATCAGGGCCACCGCGCCGAAGGCCGACAGGCGCGTCGCCTTGGCCGAGAACGTCGTCAGGTAGCCCAGGATGGTGTTGGAAATCGCCTTCGGCATCACACTCTGGACGAAGTACTGCTCCAGCGCGGCGCGGAAGGTGTTAAACAGCGGGAAAGTGGTGAAGATCGCCAGCGCCAGGGTCAGCAGCGGCACCAGCGCGAACACGGTGGCGAAGGTCAAGCTGCCGGCCACTTGCGGCAGGCTTTCCTCGCGCAGGCGGCGGCGCGCGAACAGGCCCAGGTCGCGCACTTCGGACCAGGACAGGCCTTGCACGACGGCGACGCCGCCGCGGCAGGTGTGGAACAGGGAATGGAAAAACGGCTGTATATATTTTAAAAACATGTGACCTATAGGTGAAAGCGGCGGTTTCGCGCCGATGCGAGCCCGCAAAGCGCCCTATAATACCAACCATGAACCGACCTAATCTGATTATTCTTGTATTGTTTTACTCGCGCCATGGCGCGACGCGCAAATTAGCCGAACTGATCGCCCAGGGAGTCGAGAGCGTGCCCGGTTGCGACGCCCGCCTGCGCACCGTGCCGGCCGTCTCCAGCGTGGCCGAGGCCACCGCGCCGGCGCTGGCCGCCGAGGGCGCGCCCTACGTCGAGGCGGCCGACCTGGCCGACTGCGCCGGCCTGGCGCTGGGTTCGCCCACCCGCTTCGGCAACATGGCCGCGGCGATGAAGTATTTCTGGGACGGCACCGCCAGCGAGTGGCTCGGCGGCACCCTGGCCGGCAAGCCGGCCTGCGTCTTCACCTCGACCGGCAGCCTGCACGGCGGCCAGGAATCGACGCTGCTGTCGATGATGATCCCGCTGTTCCACCACGGCCTGGTGGTGCTCGGCCTTCCCTACACCAACGCGGAGCTGATGACCACGTCCAGCGGCGGCACGCCCTACGGCGCCAGCCACTGGTCCGGCGTCGACGGCGACAAGGCCATCACCGACGACGAGAAACGCCTGGCCGTCGCGCTCGGCCGGCGCCTGGCCGACACGGCCTGCAAATTGCGGGGGGCATGATGGAAACGCCAATGCACAAGTACTTCCACTGGGGCGCGATCGGCAGCCTGATGACGCTGATCGTCTGGTGCCTGCTGTGGGAAATGCTGGTCGCGCCGCTGCACCCGGGCGGCTCGTGGCTGGCGCTGAAGGCGCTGCCGCTGCTGATTCCGCTGGCCGGCGTGCTGCGGCGCGACGTCTACACGCTGCAATGGTCGTCGATGGTGATCCTGCTGTACTTCACCGAGGGCGTGGTGCGCGGCTACAGTGACAAACTGGCGCTGTCGCAGTTCATGGCCTGGGGCGAGGCGTTCATCGTTTGCGTCTATTTCGTCTGCGCGGTGCTGTACCTGCGGCCGTATAAGAAGGCCGCCAAGCGCATCGCCAAGGAATTGCTGGACAAGGTCAATCCCGTCAAATGAGCCACGCCGACCCGGCCTTCCTGGCCCATTGCCGCGAGCTGCTGGGCCAGGCCCACGTGCTGACCGAGGCCGCCGCCATGGCGCCCTTCCTGGCCGACTGGCGCGGCCGCTTCACCGGCAGCGCGCAGGCGGTATTGCGCCCGGCCACGGTGGCGCAGGTGGCGGCGCTGGTGCGCGCCTGCGCGCGCTGGCGCGTGGCACTGGTGCCGCAAGGCGGCAACACCGGCCTGGTGCTGGGCAGCGTGCCCGACGCCAGCGGCGCCGCCGTGGTGCTGTCGCTGGCGCGGCTGAACCGCATCCGCGCGGTCGATCCGGTCAACCGCACCATCACGGTCGACGCCGGCTGCATTTTGCAGCACGTGCAGGAGGCCGCCGCGCAAGCCGGCTGCCTGTTCCCGCTGTCGCTGGCGGCCGAGGGCAGTTGCACCATCGGCGGCAACCTGTCGACCAACGCCGGCGGCACCGCCGTTCTACGCTACGGCAACACGCGCGAGCTGTGCCTGGGCCTGGAGGTGGTAACGCCGCAGGGCGAGCTGTGGAGCGGCTTGCGCGGCCTGCGCAAGGACAACACCGGCTACGACCTGCGCGACTTGTACATCGGCGCCGAGGGCACGCTGGGCGTCATCACCGGCGCCGTGCTGAAGCTGTATCCGCAGCCGAAGGCCCGCGTCACCGCGCTGGCGGCGCTGGCCTCGCCGGCGCACGCGCTGCGCCTGCTGGGTGTGATGCAAGACCATTGCGGCGCCAGCCTGACCGGCTTCGAGCTGATGTCGCGCTTCTGCCTGGAGCTGGTCGCCGCGCACTTCCCGCAACTGCCGCGGCCCTTCGCCGGCGCCCACGCGCAGTACGTCCTACTGGAACTGTCGAGCAGCGAATCGGAGGCGCACGCGGTCGCCCTGCTGGAAACGAGCGTCGCCGCCGCGCTCGAGGCCGACGTCATCGAGGACGCCGTGGTGGCGACGTCGGTGGCGCAATCGCAGGGCCTGTGGCAGTTGCGCGAGCATATCCCGCTGGCCCAGGCGGCGGCCGGCAAAAACATCAAGCACGACGTCTCGCTGCCCATTTCCGCCATCGCCGACTTCATCGCCGGCACCGCGGCAAGCCTGGAGCGGGCCTTCCCCGGCGCGCAACTGGTGTGCTTCGGCCACCTCGGCGACGGCAACCTGCACTACAACGTGGCGCCGCCGGCCGGCGCCGGCGAGCGGCAATTCCTGGCCCACCAGGACGCCATCAACCGCATCGTCCACGACAGCGTCGACAGCTACGGCGGCTCGATCTCGGCCGAACACGGCATCGGCGCGCTCAAGCGCGACGAACTGGCGCGCTACAAGTCGCCGCTGGAATTGCAGCTGATGCGCGCAGTCAAAGCCGCGCTCGACCCGCTCGGCATCATGAATCCCGGGAAGGTACTGTGAAGACCCTGCTGGGCGCCGCGCTGCTGGCCGCCGCCGCGTGGAGCGCCGCGGCCGCCGCGCAAACGCTGTACAAATGCAGCGCCGACGGTCACACCAGCTACCAGCAAACGCCCTGCGCGAGCGGCCAGTCGGTGGAGCTGAGCGTGCCGCCGGCGCCGGCGCAGTCGGCCGCCGACGCCGCCAACCTGGCGCGCCAGCGGCGCGGCGCCGACGAGATGGAGCGCGACCGGCTGCGCCGCGAAGCCGGCGACGAGCGCGCGCGGGCCCGCACCGCCCAAGCCGGCGCGGCGCACCGCAAAAAGTGCACCGGACTGCAGATGGAGCGCAAGTGGGCCGCCGAAGACGTCCGCGCCGCGGCCCACCAGAACGCCGACAAGGCCAGGCTGAAGGCGCGCCGGGCCGACGAGAAACTGGCAGTCGAGTGCCCGCTTTGACGCGCGACCCGGCGCTGAGCCGTTTATACGGCTGGCTGCTGCTGGGCGAGTGGCGTGCGCATCCGGTGCGCGCCGTCGTCGCCGTCACCGCCATCGCCATCGGTATCGCGCTGGGTTTTGCGATCCACCTGATCAACGCCGCCGCCTTCAATGAATTCTCGTCGGCGGTGCGCAACCTGTCCGGCCAAGCCGACGTGCAGGTGGCCGGGCGCGAACCCTGGTTCGACGAGGCCATCTACCCGCGCCTGGCGCAACGCCCCGGCGTGGCGCTGGCCTCGCCGGTGCTGGAGTTCGACGCCAGCATGCCGCGGCAACGCGCTTCGCTGAAAATCATCGGCCTCGACGCCATGCGCGCCGGCTTTATCTCGCCCGACCTGATCGGCGCGCCGGCGGCGGACAAGGTATTCGACACGCTGGCCGACGACGCGCTGTTCCTGTCGCCGGCGGCGCTGGCCTGGCTCAAGCTCGACGCCGGCGCCACGCTGGCGCTGCAGGAAGGCACCCGCGCGGTCGCGCTGCGCGTGGCCGGTTCGCTGCAACGGGCGCGGGTCGGCCAGCGCATCGGCGTCATGGACCTGGGCGCGGCGCAGTGGCGCTTCAACAAGCTCGGCCAGTTGTCGCGGGTCGACCTGAAGCTGGTCGAAGGCGTCAACCGCGACGCCTTCCAGGCGGCGCTGGCGGAGCAACTGGAACGCGACTTCCCGGGCCGCTTCCTGGTCAGCCAGCCAAACGACGAGAACCAGAACAGCCGCAACGACAATATGAGCCGGGCCTACCGCGTCAACCTGACGGTGCTGGCGCTGGTGGCGCTGTTTACCGGCGCCTTCCTGGTGTTTTCGACCCAGGCGCTGTCGGTGATACGCCGGCGCAGCCAGTTCGCGCTGCTGCGCGTGCTCGGCATGGCGCGCGGCCAACTGCTGCGCCAGATCCTGCTCGAAGGCGCGGCGCTGGGCGTGGCCGGCTCGCTGCTGGGCATCGCCGGCGGCTACGCGCTGGCGGCGACCGCCCTGCACTTCTTTGGCGGCGACCTCGGCGCCGGCTACTTTTCCGGCGTGCGTCCGCAGGCGCAATTCGCGCCGCTGGCCGCGCTGGTGTACTTCGGCCTCGGCGTCGGCGTGGCGCTGCTGGGTTGCGCCGGACCGGCCTACGAGGCGGCCCGCGCCGCCCCGGCCGCCGCGCTCAAGTCCGGCGCCGAGGAAGGCGCGCTGGCGCCGCTGGCGAAGACCTGGCCGGCGCTGGCCTGCCTGCTGGCGGCGGCGCTGGCCACGCGCGCGCCGCCAGTGTTCGAATTGCCGCTGTTCGGCTACCTGTCCATCGCGCTGCTGCTGGTGGGCGCCATCAGCCTGATGCCGCAACTGGCGTCGGCCGTGTTCCGCCTGGCCAACCGGGCCTGGCTGGCCGGGCGCCACGCCAACGCGGCGCTGCCGACGCTGACGCTGGCGCGCCTGGCGAACGCCTCCGGCCAAGCCGGCATCGCGCTGGGCGGCGTGCTGTCGAGCTTTAGCCTGATGGTGGCGATGGCGATCATGGTGTCGAGCTTCCGCGTCTCGGTCGACGACTGGCTGGTACAAATCCTGCCGGCCGACCTGTACGCGCGCACTGCCTCGAACGGCAGCACGGCGCTGCTGAAGCCGCCGGAGCAGGCCGCCATCGCCGCCCTGCCCGGCGTCGCCAACATCGCGTTCCAGCGCGTGCGCCCGGTGACGCTGGCGCCGGAGCGCCCCGGCGTGGCGCTGCTGGCGCGCGACATCGACGCCGCCGATCCGGGCAAGAGCCTGGCCCTGGTCGGCGCCTCGCTGCCGGTGCCGGCGGGGGCGCGCCCGGCCTGGGTCTCGGAGGCCGCCGCCGACCTGTACGGCCACGCCCCCGGCGACAGCGTCGCGCTGCCGCTGAACGGCCGGCTGCACACCTTCTTCATCGCCGGCGTGTGGCGCGACTACGCGCGCCAGTTCGGCGCGATCCAGATCCAACTGGCCGACTACCGCGCGCTCACCGGCGACCGCGACGCCAACGACGCCGCCATCTGGCTGGCGCCGGGCACCAGCGCCGCCCAGCTGCAAGGGCGCATCAAGCAACTGCCGTTCGGCGCGCTGCTGGAATTCGCCGCGCCGTCCGACTTGAGGGAATTGAGCATGCAAATATTCGACCGCAGTTTCGCCGTCACCTACGTGCTGGAGGCGATCGCCATCCTGATCGGCCTGTTCGGCGTGGCCGCGACGTTCTCGGCGCAGACGCTGGCGCGCGCCAAGGAATTTGGCATGCTGCGCCACATCGGCGTGACGCGCCGGCAGATCCTGGCGATCCTGGCGCTGGAGGGCGGCGGCCTGACCGCGCTCGGCATCCTCACCGGCTTCGCGCTGGGCCTGGTCATCAGCCTGGTCCTGGTCTTCATCGTCAACCCGCAGTCCTTCCACTGGACCATGCAGTTGCACCTGCCGTGGGGGCTGCTGGCCGCCGTCGCCGCCGCGCTGCTGGCCGCCGCCACGCTGACGGCGCTGCTGGCCGGCCGCTACGCGCTGTCGGGCGGGCCGATCCGCGCCGTGCGGGAGGACTGGTGACGCGCGCGCTGCTGGCCTTGTTGCTGTTGCTCGCCCAGCTGGCGCTGGCGGCGGCGCCGGCGTTCGCGCCGGTGACGCCGCTGGCGCCCGGCCAGTCGCTGCGCCTGCCGGCCGACTTCGGCGCCCACCCCGACTACAAGACCGAATGGTGGTACGCCACCGGCTGGCTGACGACGGCGGCCGGCAAGCAGCTCGGCTACCAGGTGACGTTTTTCCGCAGCGCGACCGAACACGACCGCGCCAACCCCAGCGCCTTCGCGCCCCAGCAGCTGATTATTGGCCACGTCGCGCTGTCCGATCCGGCCGTCGGCAAGCTCTTGCACGACCAGAAAAGTGCGCGCGAAGGCTTCGGCCTGGCCTACGCCAAGGTCGGCGACACCGACGTCAAGCTGGACGGCTGGCGCATGGCGCGGGCCGCCGACGGCAGTTACCAGATCACGGTGGCGGCGCGCGAATTCAGCCTGCAACTGCGGCTGGCGCCCAGCCAGCCGGTGCTGCCGCAGGGCCAGCGCGGCTACTCGCGCAAGGGGCCGCACGCGGCCCAGGCCAGCTATTACTACAGCGAGCCGCAGCTGCGCACCAGCGGCAGCGTCACGCGCGCCGGCGCCGCGCCGCAGGCCGTCAGCGGCGTTACCTGGCTCGACCACGAATGGTCCAGCCAGGCGCTCGACCCGGACGCCAGCGGTTGGGACTGGGTCGGCGCCAACCTCGACGGCGGCGGCGCCCTGATGGCGTTCCAGATACGCAGCCGCACAGGTGCTAAACTGTGGGCCCACGCGACTTTGCGCGACGCATCCGGTAAGATGACGCAGTTCGCGCCGGAGCAGGTTAGTTTCGCCCCGCGAAGGCTATGGCGTTCGCCGCGCACGAACGCCCAGTACCCGGTCGCCACCCAGCTCACCACCGGCGGCACGACCTGGCAGATCACACCCTTACAGGATGATCAGGAACTCGATTCGCGGCGCTCGACCGGCGCCGTGTACTGGGAAGGCGCGGTGACGATCAGCCGCGACGGCGCGCCGGCCGGACGCGCCTATTTGGAAATGACCGGTTACGACCGGCCGATGAAACTATGAATACGCTTACTAATAACACTGCCAACACAATGACCAATAGCACCGCCAGCACTACAATGACGCCGTCCGCGGCCGCCCCCGGCGACACCAGGGAACTGAAAAAAGGCAGCCTGGCCGCGTTCAAGGGCCTGCTGCCCTTCCTGCGCCCGTACCGCAAGCAGTTCGCCCTGGCCGGCGTTGCGCTGGTGGTGGCGGCCGCCTCGACGCTGGCGATCCCGGCGGCGTTCAAGCAGATGATCGACCTGGGCTTCGGCGGCCCGTCCGGCGGCAAGAGCATCGAACACGTCGACCTGGTGTTCCTGGCGCTGTTCGGCGTCGCCTCGGTGCTGGCGCTGGCGACGGCGGCGCGCTTCTACACGGTGTCCTGGCTTGGCGAGCGCGTCACCGCCGACATCCGCAGCGCCGTCTACAGCCACGTCGTCACGCAAAGCCCGGAGTTTTTCGAGACCACGCAAACCGGCGAGGTGCTGTCGCGCATCACCACCGACACCACCCTGATCCAGGCCGTCGTCGGCACCAGCATCTCGATGGCGCTGCGTAACGTGCTGCTGTTCATCGGCGGCCTGGCGATGCTGTTCGTCACCAGCCCGAAACTGTCGTCCATCATCATCGGCCTGCTGGTGCTGGTGGTGGTGCCGATCGTGGTGTTCGGGCGGCGCGTGCGCAAACTCTCGCGCGACTCGCAGGACCGCATCGCCGACGCCTCGGCGATGGCCGGCGAAATCCTCAACGCGATGCCGACGGTGCAGGCGTTCACGCACGAAAAAATCGAATCGGCGCGCTTCGGCGCCTCGGTCGAGGGCGCGTTCCAGACCGCGATGCGGCGCATCCGCGCGCGCGCGCTGCTGACCGTCATCGCCATCCTGCTGGTGTTCGGCACCATCGTGTTCGTGCTGTGGCTGGGTGCGCACGCGGTTATCGAAGGCAGCATGACGGGCGGCGACCTCGGCCAGTTCATCCTGTACGCCTCGATCGTCGCCGGCGCCATCGGCGCGCTGTCGGAAGTGATGGGCGAAGCGCAGCGCGCCGCCGGCGCCACCGAGCGCCTGCTGGAACTGATCAGCGTGAAGTCGGAAATCCAGTCGCCGGCGCAGCCGCTGGCGCTGCCGCCACGGGCCGCCAACGGCGCCGCGCTGAGCCTGTCGGACATCTCCTTCTCCTACCCGTCGCGCCCGGACACGGCCGCGCTGGCGCACCTGAACCTGGACATCAAGGCCGGTGAAACGATCGCCGTGGTGGGCCCGTCGGGCGCCGGCAAGACCACGCTGTTCCAGCTGTTCCTGCGCTTCTACGATCCGCAGCACGGCTCCATCAAACTCGACGGCGTCGACATCACACAGCTGGAATTGCACACGCTGCGCGACGCCATCGGCATCGTGCCGCAGGATACCGTGATCTTCTCGGCCGACGCGATGGAAAACATCCGCTACGGCCGCGCCGGCGCCAGCGACGAGGAAGTGATCCACGCCGCCAAGCTGGCCGCCGCCCACGAATTTATCGAGAAACTGCCGCAGGGTTACAAGTCCTTCCTCGGCGAGCGCGGCGTGCGCCTGTCGGGCGGCCAGCGGCAACGCATCGCGATTGCCCGCGCCTTGCTGAAGAACCCGCCGCTGCTGCTGCTCGACGAAGCGACCAGCGCGCTGGACGCCGAATCGGAGCGCCTGGTGCAAACGGCGCTGGAGGCGGCGATGGTCGGCCGCACCACCGTCATCATCGCGCACCGCCTGGCGACGGTGCAGCGCGCCGACCGCATCATCGTGATGGAAGACGGCCGGATCGTCGAAACCGGCACCCACTCGTCGCTGGTGGCGCTGGGCGGCATCTACGCCAACCTGGCGGCGCTGCAGTTCCACAGCGTGCACGTGACGCACGCCGCGCCGGTCAGCGCATAAAACACCAGCGGGCCGGCAAGGCCGCAAATCAAGCAGCGGCAAGTAGCCGGGGTCAGAGCTTCTCGCCTTGGCGCCGGGGGACTGACCCCGGGGGTGCGCGCTCAGCTCAGCGCCACGGCGCCTTCGAGCTTGAATCGGCTGACCACTTGCGCCAATCCCGCCGCCTGCTCCTGCAGCGACTCGGCGCCGACCGCGGCCTGCTCCACCAGCGCCGCGTTCTGCCGCGTTACCTTGTCCATCTCCGCCAGCGCCGCGTTGATCTCCTCGATGCCGCTCTCCTGCGCGCGGCTGGCCGAGCTGATGTCGCCCATGATGCCGGTCACCCGCTGCACGCTGGCGACGATCTGGTCCATCGTCGCGCCGGCCTGGCCCACCAGTTTGCTGCCGGCATCCACCTGCGCGACCGAGTCGTCGATCAAGGCCTTGACTTCGCGCGCGGCGCCGGCCGAGCGCTGCGCCAGGTTGCGCACTTCACTGGCCACCACCGCGAAGCCGCGGCCCTGCTCGCCCGCGCGCGCCGCCTCGACGGCGGCGTTCAGCGCCAGGATGTTGGTTTGGAAGGCGATGCCGTCGATGACGCCGATAATGTCGACGATCTTGCGCGACGAGGCATTGATCGCGCCCATCGTCCCCACCACCTGCGCCACCACAGCGCCGCCCTGTACCGCCACCGCCGACGCCGACGCGGCCATCTGATTGGCCTGGCGCGCGTGGTCGGCGTTTTGTTTGACGGTGCCGGTCAGTTGCGCCATCGAGCGCACGGTGTCGCGCAACGCGCCGGCCTGCCGCTCGGTGCGGGCGGACAGGTCGGCGTTGCCGCTGGCGATGCGGCGCGTGGCCTCGGCGATGGTGTCGGTGCCGCCGCGCACCTGGCCGACGATTTCCTGCAGGCTGCCGCTCATCGTGTTCAAGGCCTGCAGCAACTGGCCGGTCTCGTCGCGGCTGCCGCCCGCCGCGGCGCAGCGCAGGTCGCCGTTGGCCACCTGGCGCGCCACGCCCAGCGCCTGGCGCAGCGGCCGCGTGATGCTGCCGCTGGCGTGCAAGGCCAGCGCCGCGCCGCCCAGCGCCGCCGCCGCCGACAGCAACAACACGATGCGCCGGGTCTGGTCCGCCTGCGCCGCCGACGCCTTGCCGGACGACTCCATCAGGCCGGTCTGGTAGTTGATCAACTGCTCGAGCGCGGCGAAATAGGCGCGCTGGCGCGGCAGCAACTCCTTGAACAACATCACTTTCGCCTCGTATTTGCGCTCGCCGCCGACCAACGCGATGACCCCTTGCTTGGCGCCGTCGAATTGCGCGCGCGCGGTCTTGAGCTGGCCGATGCGCTCGCGTCCGGCCGCCGACGCCGGCATCCGCTCCAGCTTGGCGATCAAGGCGGCGCTGCGGCGCCCGCTGGCGTCGATATTGGCGAAGGCCTGCTTGATCAGGTCGGCCTCCACCGTCACGAAAATGTTGCGCATATCCATCATGGTTTCGTTGACCTCGTCCTTGATGGCGTGCAGCAGCACGGTTTTCGGATAGCTGTCCTCGTTCATCAGACGGATCTCGTCGCCCAGCGCACTGACCCGGCTGTAGGCCACGCCGGCCAGCATCAGCAGCAGCGCAAGGATCGCGCCGAAGCTCAAAGCAAGGCGCCGGCCGATTTTCAGGTTATTGAAGTTCATTTTTTTCGCCATCTCCATTCTATTTTTTTGCCATCCACATGCCATTTCCCGGGCGCGCGCGCACCCGGCCGCGCGGTGGCCCATGTTAGAACCGATGCCGATATCTATCCAATTAAATATTGACGGGTAGCAATATCAATTTCGATATCTCATGTCCTGCCGCTTGCGCGCCGCGACACCATGAGTTACAACAACAAAAATATTGACATAAATGTTATCGCATGAAAAACTTCGGGCACTTCAAGCGGTTGAGCCGGCCACCACAACGGGAGATGTATGGATTCGATAGTCACCAAGCAAGAACAGCGCAAGAACTGGAATGGTTTGGCGAATGCCTGGGGCGAATGGGGCGACGTGTTCGAACTCGGCGCAGCGCCGGTGAGCAAGGCGCTGTTCGACATGGCCGGTTTGAAGCCGGGCGACCAGGTTCTCGATATCGCCTGTGGCATCGGCGAACCCGCGCTGAGCGCCGGGAAAATCGTCGGCGCCAAGGGCAAAGTGGTCGGTATCGACATTGCCGAGGATATGATCGCGCAGGCAAAAATGCGCGGATCGGCAAGCGCCAATGTGCAATTCCTGGCTATCGACGCCGCCGCCTATGACATCGGCGTTTCCTGCGACGCGATATTGAGCCGGTTCGGCTTCATGTTCATGCCGGATTATCAGGAAGTGTTCAAGACCAGTTACGCCGCCCTCAAGAGCGGCGGCGTGCTCGCCTTTTCCGTGTGGGACACGCCGGACCAAGCCCTGACGATCAGCATGGCGGTCGGCTTCTTTTTCCGCGAATTAAATCTGCCACCGCCGCCAAAGGATTTGCCCAATCCGTTTTGCATGGCCAATACCGACCTGGTCGGCATCCAACTTGCCGCGCTGGGGTTCAAGGATATCGAGGTGCGGGCGGTCGAGGCGCCGTTCATATTCGAGTCGGTCGCCCAGTACCTGGATTTTGCGCGCGCCTTGATTCCCGCGTCGATCAATAAAATTATCGCCGAAGCTTGTGATGCCGCGACCGTCGAGGCGCTCTGGCAGAAGCTTGGCATGCGGGTAAAGGAGTTTGAAACCGCGAGCGGCACACTGTCGATTAAGTCGAGCGCTTTCTGTATCGGCGCGACCAAGCGGTAAGGATGCCGGCAACGCCGCTGCCGCCGCGAGCGTGAATTGCCAATAGCATTGCTCCGCGTGATACATTAGTGCCAAGGACGCAGCCGCGGCTTTGGAGGGGGGCAAGCTTGAGCATTGTCACGATTTTCAATCAAAAGGGCGGCGTGGGCAAAACCACCACCGCCGTCAACCTGACCGCCGCGCTGGCGCGGCGCGCGCGCAATCCCTACTGCATCGACCTCGACCCGCAGGCCCAATTCAGCGCCATCAGCGGCGTGCGCGCGTGCGACGGCGACGCCACGGTGCTGGCCCTGTTCCAGCGCAACCGCCCGCTGCGCGAGCTGATCGTCACGAGCAACAACGGCGGCAGCATTATCCCGGCGCACCTCGAACTGTCCAAGGTCGACACCCTGTTCGGCAAGGGCTATAACGTGGTCAACCGGCTCAACGCCGCGCTGCGCGCCGAGCATTTCATCGACGAGCCCTATCCGGTGTTAATCGATTGCAGCCCGCTGATCGGGGTAATGGCGCTGAACGCCATTTTCGCCTGCCAGGGCGTGATCATCCCGGTGTCTGCCGACCACCTGTCGGCGCGGGCCGCGCTGCAAACCGAGAAAACCCTGAAGGCGCTGGAGGTGGTGCTGAAGCGCCGGGTGCCGCGGCGCTATCTGATGACGCGCTTCGACAGCCGCCGGCGCATGGCGTGGGAGGTGCAGCAGATGCTGGAGGAGAAATTCGGCAGCGAGGTGTGCCGCACGCGGATTTCGGAAAACGTCAGCCTGGCGGAAAGCCCGGCGCATAATATGACGGTGTTCCAGCACGCGCCCAGCAGCCGCGGCGCGCAAGACTACGACGCCCTGCTCGACGAATTGCTGGCCGACGGTTTTATCGTTTGAGCGGATCGCCGTCTTAACTGTCTTTTGAAATCAAGGTCAGGATGTCCTCGATCGAGGTGGCCTGCCATATCTTCTCTTCGGTATTTTTCGTCACGCAGCGCAACACCGTGCAAAGCCGGTACATTTGCATCAGCTTGCGCTCGGCGTCGGGCTGGTCGCGCCCGGCGATTAATATACTGTCGATCTTTTGCCCGTAGCGCGTCTGCACCGAAAAATCAAATTTCAACATGAGGTTCCCTTCATGGATGCTGACCGCCATTATGCGCCGAAATTTCCGCTGCGCAAGCTTGGACTGGTATTCCATGATTAATCCTGTCGCCACTGTAGCGCGCTTTCCCAACGTAATATTAATAAATAGATAATGTCACGTACAATATAAATTATTAAATAACGTTTTGGGAAATCCCGTTGAATAAATACTCTTTTGTTCTGGCCGCCAGCCTGCTCAGCGCCGCCGCGTGCGCTGAAACGATTACCTTCGACGATGCCGGCGCGGACGCGACCTATGTGCAGAACGGCTACCATGGTTTGAACTGGGATAATTTTTTGACATTCGACCCGCTGACGTTTGGCGAAGAAACCAACGCTAGCGGATTTCGGGCCGGCACGGTGTCGGGCGCGAACGTCCTATTTAACGGCGCCGGCGACCCCGCAAGCATCCGCGGCGCGCAGGGTTTCACGCTGGGACAAGCCTACTTTACGGCGGCCTGGCGCGAAGGGCTGGAAATCCACGCGGTGGCCAGCGATGGCGTGCGGACCTACGTCAAAGACTTCACGGTCGGCACGCTGGCGCCCACCGTCGTGTCGTTTCAATGGGGCAATGTCACCTCGGTGGTGTTCGCCTCCTCCGGCGGCGCCATGTCCGGCAGCAACGGCAACGGCTACCAGTTCGTCATCGACAACATGACGCTCACCTCGGCCGTGCCGGAACCGGGAAGCTGGGTTATGCTGCTGGCCGGCCTCGGTTTGCTCGCTTGCGCGCGCCGCCGCGCGGCGTGAAGCGGCGCCCGGCCGGCGGGTAAACCGGCGCCGGCAAACCGCTTTGCCGTCTGCTGGTATGATGGCGCTTCGCCCATCCATATTAAAGTCCGCCCATGAACGCGCTGATGTAC
Source organism: Janthinobacterium sp. CG3 (assembly GCF_000344615.1). Taxonomy (GTDB): domain Bacteria; phylum Pseudomonadota; class Gammaproteobacteria; order Burkholderiales; family Burkholderiaceae_D; genus Janthinobacterium. The sequence continues at coordinate 1,632,650 of NZ_KB467824.1, forward strand.
AGCCATTTCGGTATCACCGATTTTTGGACCTTCTTATTCGGTACCATTTTTATCGTCCTGCTGCCGGGTCCGAATTCGATGTATGTGCTCAGCGTGGCGGCGCAGCGCGGCGTGCGCGAGGGCTATCGCGGCGCCTGCGGCGTCTTCGCCGGCGACTTTGTGCTGATGGTGCTGTCGGCCTGCGGCGTGGCCTCGCTGCTCAAAGCCAGCCCCACCCTGTTCCACTTGGTCAAGTACGTCGGCGCCGCCTACCTGTGCTGGATAGGCTTGCAAATGCTGCTGGGTTGCTGGCGCGCGCTGCGCACCGGACCGGCGCTCGCATCGAGCGAGGCGCCGCTGCCGCGCGCCAGCAACCCCTTCCGCAAGGCGCTGGTGATCAGCCTGATGAACCCGAAGGCGATCCTGTTCTTCATCTCCTTCTTCATCCAGTTCGTCGACCCGCAATTCGGCAAGCCCTTGCTGTCGTTCGGCCTGCTCGGCATCGTCTGCGAAATCATCAGCTTCGCCTACCTGACCGCCATCATCTTCATCGGCGTGCGCCTGTCGGCGGCGTTCCGGCGCCGGCGCCGCCTGTCGGCCGGCATGTCCGGCGGGGTCGGCACCATGTTCATCGGCTTCGGCGCGAAACTGGCCAGCGCCACCCTGTAAATCGATCGAGGAGCAGCGCATGACCGAGGCCGAACTGCGCCAACGCTGCCACACCGTGCTGGCGGGCCACCGCGTGCCGACGCCCGCCGCCAGCTTCGCCGCCATGGCCGCCTGGTGCGAGGCCAACCAGGTCGAGCACGACAACTACGGCGACGGCGCGCTGATCCAGGCGTTCGAGGCCAAGGTGGCCGAGCTGTTGGGCCTGCCGGCGGCGGTGTTTTGCGTCAGCGGCACCATGGCGCAGGTGACGGCGCTGCGCCTGGCCTGCCAGCAACGCGGCAGCCGCCTGGTGGCCCTGCACCCGACCGCGCACATCCTGCGCCACGAGCGCGGCAACCACCAATTGCTCGACCATTTCCAGGCGCTGCAAACGGGCGACCCGCACCGGCCCTGGACGGCCGGCGAGCTGCGCGCCATTCCCGACCGGCTCGGCGCCGTAGCCCTGGAATTGCCGATGCGCGAAATTGGCGGCCAGTGTCCCAGCTGGGAAGAGCTGGGCGAGATCAAGCGCCACTGTCGCGAGCGCGGCATCCACCTGCACATGGACGGCGCGCGCCTGTGGGAGGCGGCGGCCAGCTTCGCGCAACCGCTCGACGCCATCGTCGCCGGCTTCGATTCGGTCTACGTGTCGCTGTACAAGGGCATAGGCGGGATGGGTGGCGCGATGCTGGCCGGCGGCGAGGAGTTCGTCGCGCTGGCGGCCGAGTGGTTCCGCCGCCAGGGCGGCAACGTGCTGCACCGCACGCCGTACGTGGCGGCCGCGGCGATGCAATTCGACGCCCGCCTGGCGGCGATGCCGGCCTATTTCCGCCGCACCGAATGGCTGTACGAGGCGCTTCGCGACTACCCGCGGCTGCGGCCGAACCCGGCGCGGCCGCAGGCGAATATGTTGCACCTGCACCTGCCGGTCAGCCGCGAACGCGCCACGCTGGTGCGCAACCAGATCGCCGAGCGCCATGGCGTCTGGCTGTTCGGCCGTGCGGCCAACGCCGCCCTGCCGGAGCACAGCGTGATTGAATGGTACGTCGGCGACAACCTGCTGGCGATGCCGGACGTGCGCGTGCGCGAGATATTGCAGTGGTTTTCCGACGCGTTGTAGACAAACAGCCGGGGCTTGATTTTTAGCGTTGTTGGCCCACCAGGTTAGCGGCGGCACAAGTAAAAAGGACACCCCGAGGGGTGTCCTTTTCATTGGGCAGGCGGAGTTCAGTCCGGCCGGCCCGCCTGGTCAAACGCCGGCGCGTTGCCGGCGTTGCAGCGACTTAAAACTTGTAGTTGTAAGCCACGCCAAGCAATTGCAGACGGGTCTGGTATTGGCCGCGGGTGGTTTCACCGTTGCCGGTGCAAGCGGGGTTGATCGGCGAGCAGGCGTTGGTGTAGTTCATGTTGGCGTCCTTGAACTGCAGGAAGCTGTAGGCCGCGTCGATCGAGGAGTTGGCGCTCAACTTCCAGTTAGCGCCCAGCGAGAATTGGTAGCGGTCGCTGTCCGGCAGCGCTGGGTGGGTCAGCTCCGGGCTGCGGGTCGGCGCCTGGTCGTAGGCGAAACCGCCGCGCAGCAGCAGCTTGTCGCTGTAGCGGTAGTTGCCGCCCAACGCAAGCCGGTAGGTGTCGTTCCACTCCTGGCGGATGCGCTCGGCGCCCTGGGCGGTCGGCGGAAACTGGATGTCGAGGTTCTGCAGGCGCGAATTGCGGGTCCAGGTCAGGTCCGCCATGGCGGCCCATTGCGCGTCGATCTGGTGGAACACGTTGACCGACAGCGTTTCCGGCGTGCGCAATTCAACCAGCACTTCGGAGTTGACCTTGCCCGAATTGGCCGACAGGAATTGGTTGACCGCGGCGTTGTTGCTAGCGTTGGAGAAATCCCAAATGGTTTTGCCGGTCAGCTTGTGTTTGACCGACGAGCGGTACGCCACGCCGAAGCGGGTCGACTGGTTCGCCTGGTACAGGTAGCCGAGGTTGTAGCCGAAGCCCCAGTCGTCGCCGTCCATCGAGGCGTGGCCGTCGCCGGCGTTGCGCAGCGCCAGGCCGGCGGCGCCGGCCGCGGCCAAGCCTTCGCGCTGGGCGATGCCGCGCAGGAACGCCGTCGAGCCGGCCGGCGCGAATTGGCCGAGGAAGCGCACGCCGCCCGGCACGTCGACGGCCTGGGCCAGTTCGGCCTTCATGTGTTCGGCGCTCACGCCGAAGCCGAACGAATGGTGCTGGTCGAGCTTGAAGGCAAGCGACGGGTTCAGCGCGATCGATTCAAGCTTGATGCTGGTCAGCGCGTAGCGGCCGGTCCAGGTGTTGCCGTAGTCCAGCTTGGCGCCGTAAGGCACGAACAGGCCGGCGCCGACCGACCATTGCTCGTTGATCTTCTTGCTGGCGTAGATCGACGGCGCCACCACCACCTCGGGCGTGTAATCCTTGGCGGCGGTGCCGCCGGTGGAAGCGCCGGTGTAGTTGACGGCCGGTACGTTGAAGCGGCTCGAACCGGTATCGGTAAAGGTCGAGTGCGGCACGACGACGGTGGCGCCGCCGGAGAACTGGCTACCTTCCAGGCGGCTCAGACCGGCAGGGTTGTAAAACACGGTCGAGGCGTCGTTGGCTTCGGCGGCGTTGGCGTCGGCCGTGCCTTGGCTGGCCACGCTTTGCGAACCGAAACGGTAACCGGAGGCGTGGGCGGTGGCGGACATCGCGCCCAGCGCGCTGGCAATAATCAATGGCAGGTACTTGTATTTCAAAATGAGTCTCTCTTTGTTGTAGTGGCTTAAATACGCCGGTCATTTCAATGGCCAGAACCGCAGTGAATTCGTACGCGGAACACATTGGGACCCTGGAAGGCTCAAGCATACAACATTCCCAAGAAACGAGCGAGCGCTCGTTCTTTTTACCAAGATGTAGAATTACGCTTCTGCAACCGCGCGATAAGACGTGCCTAGCGGCAACAGAGATTCTATCAAGAATCGTTTTTGCATTAATTCCAGCATCGCGTCGGCCGCCACCGGCCTGGAAATCAGGTAGCCCTGGACCTCGTTGCATTGCAGCGCGCGCAAGATCTCCAATTGCTGCTGGGTTTCCACGCCTTCGGCCACCACGCCCATGCCGAGCGCGTGCGCCATCGATACGATGGCGCGGATGAACACCTCGCCCTGCTTCGACTTGCCCAGCTCCAGGGTGAAGGCGCGGTCGATCTTCAAACCGTCCATGGCGAATTTTTGCAGCTGCGACAGCGACGAGTAGCCGGTGCCGAAATCGTCGACCAGCAGGCGCACGCCGTGGGCGCGGATCGCCGCCAGTTGCGCCAGCGCCCCGCCCTGCTCGCCCATCATGGCCGATTCGGTGATCTCGACCTCGATCAGGCGCGGCTCGATGCCGTAGCGCGCCAGCGCCACCGCCAGCACCCGGTCGACGTCGCCGCGGCCGAACTGGTGCGCCGAGACGTTGATCGACACCGGCACCAGTTCTTGGCCCAGGGTCTTCCAGCGCGCCTGCTGCAGGCAAACCTTGTCGATCACGCAGGCGCCCAATTGCGCGATCAGGCCGCTGCTCTCGGCCACCGCGATGAATTCCAGCGGCCCCACCAGGCCCTGCTGCGGATGGTTCCAGCGCACCAGCGCCTCCATGCTGCACAACTCGCCGGTGAGGGCGTCCACGCGCGGCTGGTAATACACGACGAATTGGTCTTGCTCCAGCGCCGCCAGCAAGTGTTGTTCAATGTCGCGGCGGCTGCGGATCACCTCGTACAGCGCCGGCTGGTAAAAGCGGTGGTGGCCCTTGCCGGCCTGCTTCACCGCATACATCGCGATGTCGGCGTTCTTGAGCAGCGTCTCGGGATCGGCGCCGTCGCGCGGGTACACGCTGATGCCGATCGAGGCGCCCAGCTTGTGGCGCTCGTCGCCGGCCAGGAACGGCTCCTCGACGGCGGCGGCGATGCGCTCGGCCACGCGCGCCACGCGCGCCTCGTCGTCGACCGGGTCGAGCAGCACGACGAACTCGTCGCCGCCCAGGCGCACCACCCGGTCGCTCGGCCGCAGCACCGACTGCAGGCGCCGCGCCGCCGCCCGCAGCACCTGGTCGCCCTCGGCGTGGCCCATGCTGTCGTTGACGCATTTAAAACCGTCCAGGTCGATGAACAGCAGCGCCAACATGTTGCCGCCGGCGCCGGCGCGCGCCAGCGCAGCCGGCAGGAACTGGCTCAGCCAGTGGCGGTTCGGCAGGCCGGTCAGGCCGTCCTCGTTGGCCAGCCGTTGCAGTTCGGCCTCGTGCGACTTGCTGCCGCTGATGTCCTGCAAGGTCACGGCCAGGCGGTCGCCGCTGCGCACCAGGCGCCGGCGTATCCAGCGCAAATTGAAGGGATTGCTCTCCGGCAGCTCCACTTCGCGGTCGGAAAAACCCGACGCCATCGCCTCGCGGTAGGCGGCGATCAGGTCGCGGAAGTACGGCTCGCCCGCGCGCGCCTGCAGGCGCATGCCCAACAAGCGCTCGCGGCTGACGCCGAAGAACAGCGCGCCCGGCTCGTTGCAGTCGAGCAACTCGAAGTCGCAGATGGCGCCGCTGGCGTCGCGGATCGCGCCGACGATGTAGAAGCCGTCGCTGGTGCCCTCGGTTGCCATGCGGTAGGCGTTGCGCATGTCCTTGGACTGCTGCTGGCGCCAGGCCAGGCGCACCGACAGCACGCTGGCGATCGCGGTAAACACCAGCAGCAGGCCGCTGACGGCGCCGGCGATACCAATATAGATACCGCGGGTTTCCAGGTACGGGCGCAGCACCTCGGACGCGGCCAGTCCGATGACGGCGGTGAATGGATAGGTCTGCAGCGCCTGCCAGCCGAGAAAGCGGCTTTGCTTGTCGGCGAAGGCGACCCGGCCTGCCGACAGGATCGCGCCGCTGTCGCTGTCGAGGAAGGCGGTGTCGAAAAACGGCGCGCGGTTCAGCGCCACCGCGGCGTTGCCAACGCGGGCGCTAAACAGCGCGCCGTCGCCGCTGACCATGGCCGACAAACCGTGCCGGCCGAAGTTGAAGCTGTCATAGAACTGCGACAGATAGCCCGGATCGACCGCCACCACGACCACGCCGCTGAAGGCGCCGTTGGCGTCCTCCAGCCGGCGGGTGAAATGAATCAAAGGCGCGCCCGCCACACCGCCCTGGCCGCCCATGCCGATGCGCACCTCGTTGCCGCTGTCGCGCAGGTGCTTGAGCAGGTATTCGGCGTTGTCGAGCGCGCGCAGACGGGCGAACGGCACCGTGGCCGTCAGCGGCCGGCCGGCGGCGTCGAGGATGGCGACGGCGACATACTGCGGCGCCGCGTACAGGCCGTTCTTGCGCGCGTCCTCCAGCCGCAGCGCGCCCTTCGCATGCTCCCAGTCGTATTTCAGCTCCAGCGTCATCTGGTCCATCTGTTCGAGGGTGCGGCCCAGGGTGTGGGCGTAGGCCTTCGACAGCGACGCGGCGCTGGCCAGCGCGTGCTTTTGCGCCAATTTTTTTTCCGCCTGCAATTGCAGCAAGGTGGCGGCCCACAGCGACGACAACAACAACAGTCCGACCAGCGGCCACACCAGGATCAGGCGCAGATTGCCCCTTACAAATGTAATTTTATTCATTTCGATTATGGTTTTGCCTGCCGTTCACGTTGCTCACGTTGAAACGGCGAAGCGGGAGGTGAGTGCATTTTTGCCTATATTGCCGCCATGACACGCAAACTATCACGAACTGATATCCAGTTGTAACAACATTGTCATATTATCCAACAAAACAGCAAAATACGCCGCCCGCCAGACCCGGCGGGCTAGGAGTCTGCGCGGCAGACAATTCTTGCGCTGACCATGTGACGCGCTTCTTGCCTGCGTCGATGGCGATTCACTTTCGCACTCGAAAGTGGAATGAAATAGGAGCCTGAGAGTGGGGATTGGACGGACTTTCGCCCTTTCAGGTCTTACGCGGACAGCATTTTCGCCATGCGCCGCAGGTTCAGCGCGGTGCAGACGAGTTTCCACTCGGCCTGAGCCTTCGCCAGTCCTCGCATGCTAAATTGCCGGAACCCGAGTACGCTTTTCACCCAAGCGTTGGGCGGTTCCGAGATCCACTTGCGTTTTCGGTAAGCCGCCTGGATCGTCGCGGATCTGAACTTGTCTGCCATGGCGGCACACAAAGGCCGCTTTTTCGGATCAATTACCGCTTCCTGCTTGCCGATGCGTCCGAGTGCCACAATCAGTTCGGACGGGTGAGCGCGTAGTTGCTCGAACATGGCTTCCGAGCGATAGCCTGCATCGGCGAGCACCAGCTCGGCATCGTCACCGACGTTGCGCTTTACCGCTGCGAGCACCGACGCCAGTTGCCCACTGTCAGCCGCACTATTGACGAGTTCGGCCGCCACGATGATGTGGGCGCTCTCGTCGACTGCAGCTTGGGCGTTGTACGCATAGTCGAAGCCGCCGCCGGCGCNCTTCATGATACGGCTTTCCGGNTCGGTAAAATTCTCTTGGGCGTCGGGCTTGGGTTCGCCGAACTTGTATTTAAAACGCGACTTCTTCTTTGGCTTGCCAGAGTCCTCGGGCGGCACATCTTCGTCATCGCTACGGCCGCGCGCGATATCGGCCTGGCGTTGGCGATCTTCAAGACGCGCACGGGCAGCGCGGATGACGGCAAGGCGGTCCTCGCGCCTTGCGATCTCCGCCGGGATATCGAGTTCCGGCTCGTTTTTTTCGGCGGCATCCGCCGCTCTGGCCCTGGCCAGCAACGCGTCGATTTGATCCTTGAGCTCACGCTCGGCCTTTTGCATCCGGTCGTAGCTCATCGCTTTGTGGCGCGATGCGTTGGCCTTGATCTTGGTGCCATCGACACCGATCGTGCCAAGCTTGACCAAGCCGCACTCTTTCGCCATCTTCACTACCTGTACGAACAGGTCCGACAGTTCCTTCAAGTGGATCGCGCGGAAATCGCAAATTGTTCGGTGCGCCGGATAGTTGTCAGCGGCGAGCATACGCAACGCCACGTCCTCGTACAGCTTTCGGGCCAGCTTGCGTGATGAGAACACACCGGTTGCATACCCGTACACAAGTATTTTGACCATCATCGCCGGATTAAATGGCTGGTTGCGGGACCCGCCCCCTGCATACCGCGCGTGAAAGGCGGACAGGTCGAGCGAGTCGACAGTGTCGCTAACGAAGTAGGCCAGGTGCCCCTCAGGGAGCCAATCTTGCAAAGCATGGGGAAGCAGCATCTGTTGATGCTGATTGTAGGGGAGGTAGCTCGTCGTCATTCGACAAGTTTACCTCGTCCCCATTCCGATTGCATCAGTTTCTGCCGCGCAGACTCCTAGGTTACAATCTCGGTTTGGTGGTAGTGCCGATTTTCGTCGGTCGGGTTAGCCGGAACGGCGTGAGCCGACCGACGACGCGCTGACAGTCCGTTGGAGAATACATGCAGCAATACAAAGAATTGATCAAGACGGTGCTCGACACCGGCAGTTGGCAACACAACCGCACCGGCATCCGCACCCTCAGCGTGCCGGGCGCGATGATGCGCTTCGACCTGAAAAACGACGGCTTCCCCGCCGTGACGACCAAGAAACTGGCGTTCAAGTCCGTCATCGGCGAACTGGTGGCGTTTTTGCGCGGCTCGCGCAACGCCGCCGAGTTCCGCGCGCTGGGCTGCAAGGTATGGGACCAGAACGCCAACGAAAACGCGCAATGGCTGGCCAACCCCTACCGCGAGGGCGAGGACGACCTCGGCCCGGTGTACGGCGTGCAATGGCGCGGCTGGCCGGCCTACAAGCTGATCGACGCCGCCAAGCCGCTGCAAATCGCCGACGCCGAAAGCAAGGGTTTCCGCGTGGTGGCCCCGGTGCAAGAGGCGGGCGTGACCAAGGTACTGTTGTACAAGGCGGTCGACCAGTTGCGCGAATGCCTGGACACCATCGTTAACGACCCGGGCAGCCGGCGCATCCTGTTCCACGGTTGGAATCCGGCCGACCTGGACGCGGTCGCCCTGCCGGCCTGCCATTTGCTGTACCAGTTCATTCCCAACGCCAGCACGCGCGAAATCTCGCTATGCCTGTACGTGCGCAGCAACGACATCGGCCTTGGCACGCCGTTCAACCTGGCCGAGGGCGCCGCGTTGCTGCACTTGGTGGCGCGGCTGACCGGCTACACGCCGCGCTGGTTCACCTACTTCATCGGCGACGCCCACATCTACGAAAACCACATCGACATGGTGCAGGAGCAAATGACGCGCACGCCCTACCCGGCGCCGCGCTTCGTCATCTCCGACCGGGTGCCGGACTACGCCAAGACCGGCAAGTACGAGCCGGAGTGGCTGGAAAAGATCGAGCCGGGCGACTTTACGCTGGAAGGCTACCAGCACCACGCGCCGATCACGGCGCCGATGGCGGTGTAGCCGCGGCGGCGCGGGCGGCAAGGGGCGCGCACACTGCGCGCGGAGTGGCCGCCCATCCAGGCGAGTCTATTGACCTTCGATAGACCCAAGTCCGGCGCGTCCTCCGTCTCAATTTATTCATTGTGCTCGCCACCCCGCAATTCTCGCCAGGCCCGCCGCGCCAAACACGCCGCGGGCCTTGCCCGTTTATGGCAGCGCTGGCGTGTTCTCGCCGAAATACTCGTGGGAGTCGGCGTTGTCGGTAGCCTTGGCGGGGTCGCTGATGGCCAGACTGGCCGCGGCCGATTGGCCGTAGGCCCAATCGTCGGTGGCGGCGACGACGTTGAAATGGCTCATTTCATGCACCAGCGTGCCACCCTTGGAATCGGTGCCGCTCATCGGCGCGCCCCAGAACGCGTTGCAGACGTAGATTTTGTACGGCTGGGTCGGGTACACATAGGCGAAGTAGGATTCCTTGCAGCCGCAATCGACCGTCACCGCCTTGTTGTTGAGCGCGTCCTTGATAGCCGCAAAGTGCGATTTCACGGTTGTGTAGCGCGTCGAATTGTTCACGCCGAACCACTTGGTGTAGCGCGTGCCCGTGTTGCCGGCCGCCATGTAGGCGTCGCCGGCGCTGGCCATGGTTTTGGCGGCGGCGATGGCCGAGCTGACGGTGGTCTGCTGCGACGTGGTGCACTGGCTGAACGACAGGCTGCCGGCCAGCTCGTAGCTTGGGGCCGCCTTCTGCGTCGAGGTGCCGCGCGGCAGGTTGCCTTCGACCCACACCGCCAGCGGCTCCGATTGCAGCGTGTCGGCCTGCTTGTCGTCGCCGGCGCGTTCGCGCGCCTCGCCCTTGCTGAACAGACTGTACGACTTGGTCGCGAAGCGGATCGAATAGTTGCCGGTGACGCTCATGTTGTACAGAGAGGACAATTCAACCGTCGCCGTGTGGGACTTGCCTGGCTGGAGCACGAAGTAGTCGGCCGAGGTCGGCGCCGCACGTTTCACGTGCTTGCCCTCGTAGGGCACCTGGACGCCGTCGCGGGTCACGTCGAACAGCGATTCCTCGATGGCGGCAAACGGCGTGTGCCACTTCAGCACGTACTGCGGCGCCGCCGAGGTGTTGGTCATTGTCACCCGCACCACCACGTCGTCGGTATTGCCCAGCGATTGCTTGTCCATGCTGATGCTTGCCACCACGCCGTTCGAGGCTGCGCTGGCACTAAAGCAAACCGCCGCCGCAACGACCGAACCACCAAACTTGACCACATGATTCCAATTCATCCGTGTCTCCCTGAAGTGTGTGATTTCTAAAAATGAACCAGCCCGTCGGCAACTTGCATTAGGCCGGCTCATGCATACATCCTCACACATTAATTAACTTAAAGTAAACATAGATTAAATTGAAAAGTGGCACTTTTTTCGAATTCTCAACGCTTTTATCGCTTGCGGACAACGCCGTGGCGACATGACTGAAGATAATATAAAGATATGGACAAAATGCGCGGCAATGTCCATATTTAGACTTTTCCAGCGGGGCTTCTTGCGGCGTCATCCTGGCGCGGCGGCGGCGTTTCGTGTGGCACAATGCAGCGTATGCCCCAATCGCGACAGGAGGATGACTTGAACCAATTGATAATCGCAACGCTGGTCGGCGCGGTGTGCTTGCTGCTCGCCCCGATGGCCGCGCTAGCACGAGGAAACGGCATGACTGGATTTACCGAAACGCTGACGGTAACGTCGAGCCAAGGACGGGTACTGGTGAACGTCCTGCTCGACAATCGCAGCGGACAGACGGTGTATGTGCCGCGCGCCATCGCAAGCGAAAAGCAATTGCTCGGGCGCTTGTTGGAGATCCGCGACACCGTCACCGGCGAGCCGGCCGACTACCAGGGCAGGATGGTCAAACGCGGCGCGCTGACGGCAGACGACTATTTGACGCTGAAGCCGAAGGCGACGCGCCGCAATACCATCGACATCACCGACAGCTACGCCTTCAAACAGGGGACGCATACCTACCAGCTGAGGTATGACGGGTATTATCTGAAAGACTTGAAGGAGCTAGCCCAGGGCGTGGCGGCGCAGACGCCGGTTGCGGTTCCCCCGGCGACCTTCACGCACAGCGGCGAATAAAAAAGCGGGGTCGCCGCCCAGCCAGACGGCCACCCCGCACCTGCTCTTGTTGCCGCAACATCCTATACAACGGCGCATCAAGACATCGTCCCAGGTTCATGACCCGGAGTAAACGGCGATTTCATTAAAAAGACACATCTTTTCCGAATTAACAACGGTTTCATTGCCCACGTTATTGGGGGAGCAGGCCGTTGCGGCGCGCCAGCGCCAGCCAGCCCGGGTATTCGGTCATCAGCAGGTCGTAGAGTTCGGCGTCGCTGTGTTCGTCCGGCGAGCTGACGGAGAAGTAGTCGGCGTTGTCGATCAGGCGACCGCTGAGGTCGTCGAGCTTTTCGAGGAAGGGGAAGTCGCTGGCGCTGAAGGCCGAGAGTTTTTTGCTCTTCGATTTGCGCCCTTTGCCGATTCCCATGAATTGCCAGAATATCGCCTCGTTACTCCCCCAACGCAGTTGCTTTTCGGTCAGCGGCTGGTCGCTGGTGCCGCCGTCGGTCAGGAACATGACGTAGACCGGCAACGCCGCGGCCACCGGCTTGCTGCGCTCGCCCCCGGCCGCGTCCGGGAAGTAATGGGCGCGGATCGCTTGCATCGCGCGGCCGTAGCGGGTGTCGCCTTCCAGCGGATGGTGCTCGATGGCGTGTTTGACGTAGCTGGTGCAGTTGCTCAAGCTCATAGGCGCGGGCCGGTGCACGTCGCGGCCAAACAGGAAGACGTCGATGTCGCCGTCGTCGTCGAATTGGCAGCCCAGCGCCAGGATGCGTTCGGCGAACCGTTGCACCAGCCCGTCGCGGTACAGTTTGCCCATCGAGCCGGAGATGTCCAGGCACAGGCAGACTTTGGCGCGGTGCTGGCCCAGGCCGGCTTTTTGCAGCGACACCCCGGCCTGTTTAACCAGGTTGACCAGTTGCGGCGCCTCGCGTTCGACCCGCTTCTCCAACGAAATCCGGGCGGCCGGGGCCGCGGCCGCAGCGGCAACCGGGACGGCCGCGGCGGCGCTCGGCTCGGCCACGGCGCCGCCAAAGTGCCGCACCAGGGCGTCCATGCCGCCGTTGAAGCCCTGGCCGACGGCCATGAAGCGCCATTGTCCGTCTTTACGGTACAGCTCGCCCAGCATGACCGCCCGCTCCTGCGCGAAGTCGGCGCCACGGAAGGCGAAGCGGGCCGTTTCGCGGCGCCCGTCGAGCAGGCGCAGGTAGCCGGTGTCGAGGTGCGCCATGCTGCCTTCGCCGTCGATGGTGGCGGCGACGACGATGCGTTCGACGCCCGCCGGCAGCCGCGCCAGCTGGAACCCGAAGCCGGCGTCGTCGCCCGGCAGCGTTTCCAGCTGCACCCCGCCGCACGGCGTGAGCGGCTGGTTGAAGAAGGTCATGTAGCGCTCGTCGGACAACTTACCGGCGGCGTCCAGCCCGAAGCAGGCGAAGTCGAGCGCGAGTCCGTGTCCGGCAAGGCCGAGGTGCAATGCGCCGCTGGGTGCCGCCTCGGCGATGCTCAGGCGCTGGCCTTTTGACAGGGTTTGCATGTTGGCTCCGGTGGTTTGTCTGGGTTAATTGTATCCATGGGCGCGCCATCGCTACGGCACGCTGCCGCGTATGGTACATCGGCGCGGCGGTATCCGCTTTACCGCATAGCAAGCGCATTGATGCGGATCGAAAACTCCGCTGCGCGCCGTCCGGGAGGATTAACATGGCATGCGCATCAAAATGACCGATAATACCGCTCGCAGACCAGCCGGCCATCGTGCCCCCCGCACGCGGCTCTCCGTTTCACTCTATATATAATCGATATGACACAGATCACTATCATTGTTGCCACCGACACCCAGGGCGGCATTGGCATCAACAACGGCATGCCCTGGCGTTTGCCGGAGGATATGGCGCATTTCAAGGCGCTGACGACGGGCCATCCCGTCATCATGGGCCGCAAGACTTTCGATTCGATCGGCAAAGCGCTGCCGAACCGGCGCAATATCGTGATCACGCGCAACGCGCAGTGGCGCCAGGACGGCGTCGAGGCGGTCGCGTCGTTGCCCGAGGCGCTCGCGCTCGTCGGCCAGGCGCCCGCCTTCGTCATTGGCGGCGCGCAGATCTACGCGCAGGCGCTGGAATTCGCCGACACCTTGGTCATCACGGAAATTGGCCAACGTTTCGACTGCGACGCGTTTTTTCCGCAGCCCGACGCCGCGCTGTGGCAGGAAACCGCGCGCGCCCAGCACCATTCCGAGAAGGCGGGATTGGATTACGCTTTCGTCACGCTGCGCCGGGTTGGAAATTATCTCGCCGCTTAGCGGCGTTTTACCCGTAGTTGCTAATTTTTTCACCGGATTGCCGTCATTTCTGCGAGAATCCGGTTTTTATTTTTTCGGCGCATTTTTGCGGCGAGCCGCCAGTCCCGGCCGATGCCATTGGACTGGCTTTTCCCTTTGGAGACTTCCATGAAATTTCGTTTCCCTATCGTCATCATCGACGAGGATTTCCGTTCAGAAAACACGTCCGGCCTGGGCATTCGCGCCCTCGCCGCCGCGATGGAAAAAGAAGGCATGGAAGTGCTCGGCGTGACCAGCTACGGCGACCTGTCGCAGTTCGCCCAGCAGCAGTCGCGCGCCTCGGCGTTCGTGCTGTCGATTGACGACGAGGAGTTCGGCGCCGGTTCCATCGAGGAAACCGACCACGCGCTCAAGTCGCTGCGCGCCTTCGTCGAGGAAATCCGCTACAAGAACGCCGACATTCCGATCTACCTGTACGGCGAAACCCGCACCTCGCGGCATATCCCCAACGATATCTTGCGCGAGCTGCACGGTTTCATCCACATGTTCGAGGACACCCCGGAATTCGTCGCCCGCCACATCATCCGCGAAGCGAAGTCCTACCTGGACGGCTTGTCGCCGCCGTTCTTCCGCGCGCTGGTGCACTATGCCAACGACGGCTCCTACTCGTGGCACTGCCCCGGCCATTCCGGCGGCGTGGCCTTCCTGAAGTCGCCGATCGGCCAGATGTTCCACCAGTTCTTCGGTGAAAACATGCTGCGCGCCGACGTCTGCAATGCCGTCGAGGAACTCGGCCAGTTGCTCGACCACACCGGCCCGGTGGCCGCGTCCGAGCGCAACGCCGCGCGCATCTTCAACGCCGACCATTGCTATTTCGTCACCAACGGCACCTCGACCTCGAACAAGATGGTCTGGCACTCGACGGTGGCGCCGGGCGACATCGTCGTCGTCGACCGCAACTGCCACAAGTCGATTTTGCACTCGATCATCATGTGCGGGGCGATTCCGGTGTTCCTGATGCCGACCCGCAACCACCTGGGCATCATCGGCCCGATCCCGCTGGAAGAGTTCACGCCGGAAAGCATCGCCCGCAAGATCGAGGCGAACCCGTTCGCCCGCGAAGCGGCCAACAAAAAACCGCGCATCCTGACCATCACCCAGTCGACCTACGACGGCGTGATCTACAACGTCGAGACCTTGCGCGAAATGTTGGACGGCAAAATCGACACGCTGCACTTCGACGAGGCGTGGCTGCCGCACGCGACCTTCCACGACTTCTACAAGGACATGCACGCGATCGGCAAGGACCGCCCGCGCGCCAAGGAATCGATGATCTTCTCGACCCAGTCGACGCATAAGTTGCTCGCCGGCCTGTCGCAGGCCTCGCAAATCCTGGTGCGCGAATCGGAGTCGGTCAAGCTCGACCAGGACGCCTTCAATGAAGCCTACCTGATGCACACCTCGACCTCGCCGCAATACTCGATCATTGCCTCGTGCGACGTCGCCGCGGCGATGATGGAGGCGCCGGGCGGCACCGCGCTGGTCGAGGAATCGATCATCGAGGCGCTCGACTTCCGCCGCGCGATGAAGAAAATCGACCAGGAGTGGGGCAAGGACTGGTGGTTCCAGGTCTGGGGTCCGGACACCTTCGCCGAGGAAGGCATCGGCGAGCGCGACGACTGGATGATCCGCGCCGAGGACGACTGGCACGGCTTTGGCAACCTGGCCAAGGGTTTCAACATGCTCGACCCGATCAAGGCGACCATCGTCAACCCGGGCCTGTCGCTGGACGGCAAGTTCGGCGACACCGGCATTCCGGCCTCGATCGTCACCAAGTACCTGGCCGAGCACGGCGTCATCATCGAGAAGTGCGGCCTGTACTCGTTCTTCATCATGTTTACGATCGGTATCACCAAGGGCCGCTGGAACACCCTGCTGACCGCGCTGCAACAGTTCAAGGACGACTACGACAAGAACCAGCCGATGTGGCGCATCCTGCCGGAGTTCGCGGCGGCCAACCCGCGCTACGAAAAAATGGGCCTGCGCGACCTGTGCCAGCAGATCCACGATTTCTACAAGGCCTACGACGTCGCCCGCCTGACCACGGAAATGTACCTGTCGGACATGATCCCGGCGATGAAGCCGTCGGACGCGTTCGCCAAAATGGCGCACCGCGAAATCGACCGCGTGCCAATCGACGAACTGGAAGGGCGCATCACCTCGATCCTGCTGACGCCGTATCCGCCGGGCATTCCGCTGTTGATCCCGGGCGAGCGCTTCAACAAGACCATCGTCGACTACCTGCGCTTTGCGCGCGACTTCAACGAGCGCTTCCCCGGCTTCGAGACCGACGTGCACGGCCTGGTCAAACGCGAAGTGGACGGCAAGCGCGGCTACTTTGTCGACTGCGTGCGCCTGTAACTTCGCCGGCCGGTAACGCTCACGCTCAAGCTCGAGCCAAGGCACAGGTCCGGGCCCGGGGCGACGCCCTTGGTGCGAGCGACGGCGCCGGCTCGTTCGCCCCCCTAGCCCCCTCGCTGCGCGCGATTGGCGCATATCAAACGCGCGCGCCCGGCCCGCCTCTATAGTCCCTCACCACCGCAGCAGTATTAATCAGTATCAGAAGACTCGCTCAGCTTGGATGGACGTTTCATGGCGCTCTCGGTTTGGCTGGATACCCCGCAGCAGACGCAGGCCGGCAACGGCAGCACGCTGGCCTCGGCCTTGAAGCAGGCTCAGGTAATTATCCAGGCAATGCCGCCCTGCCCCTCCGGCTACGGCGTGGTGTTGTTCGACCAGCCCGACGCGGCGCTGCTCGAGGCGCTGCGCCAGCGCTGCGCCCAAGCAACAGTGCTGGCCATTTCAACCTCGGCGCAAGCGCTGCCGGTGTCCGATATGCGCGCCGTGCTGGACGCCGGCGCCGCCGATTTGCTGCTGTGGCCGCCCGGCTCGGTCTGCGCCGAGCAGGTGCTGGCGCGCCTGAGCCGCTGGGACGCGGTGCAGCGGCTGGCCGATTCGAGCCAGGTGCGCGGCCGCCTGGTCGGCGCCAGCGCGCCGTGGCGCGCGCTGGTGCGCAGCGTGGTCGAGGCGGCGGCCTTCACCCAGGCGTCGGTGCTGATCACCGGCGAGACCGGCACCGGCAAGGATGTGATCGCGCAGCTGATCCATGCGCTGGGCGACTACAAGGGCGAGCTGACGGTACTCGACTGCACCACGCTGTCGCCGGAACTGGCCGGCAGCGAACTGTTCGGCCACGAGCGCGGCGCCTTTACCGGCGCGGCCAACCCGCGCGACGGCGCCTTCGCCATGGCCGACGGCGGCGTGCTGTTTCTCGACGAGGTAGGCGAATTGCCGTTGGCGATGCAGGCGCAGTTGCTGCGCGCGATACAGGAACGCAAGTACAAACGGGTCGGCAGCAACACCTGGCAACCGAGCCAGTTCCGCCTGGTCTGCGCCACCAACCGCGACCTGGAGGCGGAGGTGGCGGCCGGCGGTTTCCGCGCCGACTTGTATTACCGTATCGCCGGCTGGCGCTGCCGGCCGCCGCCGCTGCGCGAACGCCCCGGCGACATCCTGCCGCTGGTCGCGCATTTCCTGGCGCAACTGTCGGCCCAGGGCCAGGCTTGCGAGCTCGATCCGGCCGTGCGCGAGTATTTCCTCACCCGCGACTATCCCGGCAATGTGCGCGACCTGCGCCAGGCCGTCACCCGGGTCTGGCAGCGCCACAGCGGCCCCGGCCCGATCACCATCGGCGACTTGCCGCCGGACGAGCGGCAGGCCGCGGCGGCGTGGCCGGACCGCTATTTCGAAGCGGCGATCGGCCACGCTATCGACCTGGGCATCGGCCTGTCGCGCATCAGCCAGACCGCCGCCGAGATGGCGATACAACTGGTGCTACAGCAGGAAGGCGACAACAACCAGCGCGCCGCGCTGCGTCTGGGCGTGACCGACCGCGCCTTGCAGATCCGCCGCAAGGCCAGGGCGCTTGTGGCGAAGCCGTGATACCGCCGGCGTCACCAGTCGCCCATGACGACGATGTTGTTGCCGCGCCGGCGCCAGCGCCCGCTCTGCGTCTCGTCTTCGCCCTCTTGCTCGCCCCCGGTTTGCATGTGCGCCGCCGCGGCGTCGGGCACGTGCCGGCGCACCGCCTGCGCCAGCGCGTCCCGCAGCGCACTCGGGCTGCCGTCGCCGTCGGCCGCCAGGCGCGCCGCGCTGCCGGCGATGCGCACGAAACGGCGCGCCATTTCCATCTCCCGCTGCTCGTAGTCCATGCCTTCGAGTTCGACTTCCAGGGCCTGGCTGACGGCGCTGCCCAGTGCGCTGCCCAGCGCCGTGCCGACGCCGGGTATCGGGATCATGCTGCCGAGCGCGCCGCCGACCAGGGGCAGCGCTTGCTTGGCGATGGCCTTCAGGGCGCCGCCCAGCGGCTTGGCGACCTTGCCGACGAAGGAGCCGACTTTTTTGACGCCCTTCCAGATGCCCTTGAACATTTTTCCGAGGAATTGGTCGAGTTCAGCCTCGCTCGCCACCGACAGCAACTCCATCGCCAGTTCCATTTCCTCGGCTTCGCTGAACGGGCTTTCGTCGGCGACTTCGAGGAAGCCCCAGCTTTGCCGGCCGAACTCCAGCACTTCAAAGGCGCCGGTTTCGCGGCACGCGCCGCATGTGCAGTCACTCTTATGCATGGTGCTACTCCCTGTTGTGGTGTTGATTCGAACCAAGCCAGATGCCAGGGCCGCCCGGCCCTACCATTCGTAGCCGAGGATTTCCTGCTCCATTTCGCGGCGCTGGTTGGTCAGCACGTTGGCGTTGTTAGCGAACATGTCGGTGTGGATGCGCCGTTCCAGCGCGCGCCGTTGCGGATCGCTGAGGGTCGGCATTTGCGCCACGTAGACCTTGTGCTTGGCCAGCGACAGCCCCATCATCCGCGCGCACAGCAGGTGCTGCTGCAGGCGCTGGCGCAGGTCCCTGGTCTGGCCGCTGTAGGCGCGCGGCTGGTTGTCGACGCTAAACTCGATCAGGTACAGGCCCGGTCCGCTGGCGGCGGGGTTGCGAAGCGCGCCGCCGATGGCGCCCAGCGCCTGGTACGGCGGGCGCTGGTGCGCCGGCAGGCGCGCCAGCGCCGGGGCGATGCTCGGCGGCGCCTCGCCCTGCTCGTCGGGCGCGTCAGCGTCGCCGCTGTCGGCGTCGTCCGCTTGCGGCTGCGGTTCGGGATACGGAAACGGCTCCGGATAGGCTTGCGGATACGCTGCCACCGGCACCGCGTACGGCCAGCCGGCGCCGTAGTAGGGGCCGAAGCCGGGCCGGGGCCGGCGTGGCCAGCCATGGCGCTGCGGTTGCAGCGGTGGCGGCGACTTCGAACGCGCCAGCGGCTGCGGGCGCGACTTCGGCCGCGACCGCGGCATGGCGCGCGGGCCGCGCCAAGCGCGTTCGAACTGCGTCTCGCTCTCCATTTCGCCGTCCATTTGCCATTCCCACTGCGTTTCGCATTCCGCTTCGCACTCCGTATGCAGCCCGCTTTCAGCCGCGAAGGGCAAGGTTTCGAATTGCTCGTTCATGTCGCCTCCAGTAGATGATATTGAAGCGCCGCCACGGCGCCGTCGATGTCGGCCGGCGTGTGGTCGGCCCGCAGCAGGAAGGTCAGCGCGCCGCTGCCCAGCACGCTGTCGACGCCGCTGCGGCGCAGCCCGGCGTGCAGCGCGGCGGCGTCGACGGCGCGCTCGAGCGGCACGCTCTGCACCGGAAACGCGCCGCCGCGGCTGGCCACGCCAAGCCGCGCCAGCGCGCCGCGCCACTGCGCCACGCGCTGGCGCAGCAACGCGCGCAGCGCGTCGCCGCACTGCCGGTTCAGCCGCAGCGCGCGCGCGCCGGCGCGGATCGCCGCCGTCGACGGCGGGCTGGTGTGCACGCGCGTGCCGCTGTGCGCCTCGAAGCGCCGCAGCAGCGCCGCGCTGCCGGCCAGCACCGCCAGCGGCGCGCCGAAGCCCTTCGCCAGCGAGGCGCCGACGACCACGCCGGGGCCGGCCAGCCGGTGCAGCGGCACCGAGCCGCCGCCGCCCGGGCCGAGCAGGCCCAGCACCTGGGTGTCGTCGAGCACCAGGTAGCCGCCGCCTGCGCTGGCGATCGCGGCGTACTGCGCCAGCGGCGGCGCCCGCTCGGCGCCGGGGCAATAGCCGTCGGCCAGGATCAGCGGCCGCCGGCCGGCGTCGCGCCAGCGCCGCGCCAAGCGCCCGGCCGCCGGCGCGTCGCCGCGCCCGAACAGCTGCATCGGCAGGCCCAGCGCCGCGGCGCGCTCGGCGCCCCAGCGCGCAATCGGGTACGCGCCGGCGTCAACCAGCAGCGCCAGCCGCTCCTGCGCCAGCAGGCCGAACAAATCCCAGAACAGGTGCAGCGTCGACGGCAGCAGGCTCGCCGCCTGGCAACCCTGCAGCGCCGCCAGCCCAGCCGCCAGCGCCACGCCGCCGGGCGGCTCTTGCAGCGCGGCCGGCTTGCCCAGCGTGAGCGCGTCCCAGTCGCCCAGCGCGGCGCCGGGATGGCGCAGCCCCAGGTACAGCGCGCTGGTGAAGTCGGCCATGCGGCGCCGCCCTACAGGCTGCGGACCTGTTGCGCCAGGCGCTGGCGCAACAGCACCGACGGCAGCGTCGCCTCGATGCTCGGGTCGACCGCGTCGACCGACAGGTCGACCCCGGTGGCGGCGCGGTAGCCGTGGATGTAGCCCTGCACCTGCGGGCGCCAGAAGCGCGCCCAGTTGAACGCCTGGGTCGGCTCGTAGATGTCGCTCCAGTTGCCATAGCGCACGGACAGCAGCAACTGCTCGCCGAACATCGCCAGGCTGCGGAAGTGCATCACGCTGGTGTCGGTCCAGCCCTGCAGCTTTTTCATCGCGTCGACCCGGTCCATCCACGGCTCCGGGTAGGCCACCATGACGCGGGTGGGCAGGAATTCGCGGAACTCGGGCCGCGCCAGCAGCCACTGCTGCATCAGCATTTCGATGCGCGCCGTCGACGGCAGGTCGCCGAACTGGTTGTGCGCCCCCTGCGACAGGATCAGGTGCACCTCCTTGAGGGCGTTCAGCACCGGGAAGGCGTCGGCCTTGACGGTGGTGTCGTCGTCCTGCCGGTAGAACGAGGTGAGCAGGCGCAGCAGGTGGTGGAAGGCTTCCAGGAACTTCGAGCGGCTGTCGGCCGGGCGGAAGTTGCGCACCGCCTTGCCGTCCAGGCGCACGCCGTAGTGGTGGTCGTACTCGTAGTTGCGGCGCACCACGGTGAGGCGGTGCTGCTCGTCCTGGGTGTAGCCCCACAACAGGTTGTTGAGCGGGCGCAGCATGTCGATCTCGGTGTTCGCCAGCGGGTCGTTCGACGGGCCGGGCGCGCGCAGGTTCTGGAAGCGCTGGGTGATGGCGTTCATGGTTTGCACCAGCATGCCCTCCTCGTGCCAGTACGACCAGATCAGCTCGAGCAGGCAGGGGTTGGCCAGCTTTTCCTGGATGATGCCGAAGCACAGGTCGACCTCGCCCTCCTGGCCGCGCGGGATGCTGATGGGAATGTCGGGCAGCTTGCGGCGGATCACCGCCAGGTAGGGCAAGGTCTTAACGCCGCCGTCGATGCTCTCGAGGTAGTCGTTGCGCAGCACCGTTTCCAGGTCGCGCCCGGGGGGGATGTCGCGCCGGTCGAGGTAGGCGTTGTCCTCGGCCGGATTGAACGCCAGCGGCTGGTTCAGCACGCCGCAGTTGACCATCACGAAGGCCTCGGTGGCCACCTTTAAGACGCGGTAGGCGTCCGAGTCGGTGAACGGCAGCACGCGCCGCTGCTTGAGCTGCTGGAACGCCTCGACCTTCTTGCCGAAGCGCTCCAGCTCGAAGCCGCGCAGGTTGGTGCCGGCCTGGTCGGGGCAAAACAGGCTGTCCATGAAATGCAGGTAGTTGGTAAACGACATCGCCTCGGTGCTGTTGCGGATCAAGGTCCACAGCGGCAAATCCTCGGTCGGCTCGGTCTCGGTGCGCGTCAGCGAGACGCCCACGTTGCCCGAGATCGGCTGCGGCACGCGCTCCTCGGCCTCGAAGTCGGCGCCCACCGCCAGCAGCGCGCGCGGACCGGTGCCGTCCGGGCCGTCTGGCAGGCCGGCCAGGCCGGCGATCAGCTCGGGCCGGCGCGCCAGCATCAGCTGGGCGGCGAACAGGTGGCGCCCGGGCCGCCGCACGGCGCTGCCGAAGGTGCGCTCCTCGCCGTGCACCGGCTTCCACGGCGCCGCCGCGACCAGTTCGACCAGGTCGCGCCCGTCGACGCTCTGGTCGCCGGTGAAACCGATGGTGGCGAAGACCCGGTCGCTGACGCGGCCGGTGCGGCAGTGGCTGGGCTGGCAGTCGGCCGTCTCGAAGCGCAGCGTCACCTTCGGCGCGATTTCCGGCTCGAAGCACACCAGCGCGCTGCAACCGGCGCGCACCTCGGCGCACTGGGCGTCGGTGCGCGGGAAGTTCTCGTACACCAGCACGTAGTTGCCCGGCGTCAGATTGGGAAACTCGGCGTTGCCGCTGCTGTCGGTCCAGTGGATGCCCAGCCGTTCGCCCGCCGCCGGCGCCCAGGCCGCCGCGTCGAACGTGCGGTAGTCCTGCAGCCCGCAGCCGTACAGGCTGACGGCGGCGTTGACGATGGCCGCCCCGCTGGCGCTCTCCTGCACGCACACCTGCACCGCGCCGGGCCGGATTTTCTTTGCCCCCGTGTTCTTGCTGCTCATGTCAATCTCCTCAATGGAAAGTCATACGGTGTTCAAGCTAGAAGGCGCGGCGCCGGCGCCCGGCCGTGGCGCTGCAGATCAGCGAGATGTCGAGCGCGCTGCGCAGCGCCCAGTGGGTCAGCAGGCGCGCCAGCAGCGTGCCCTCGTCTTCCGGGTTAAGCTGGCCGCCGGCGCGGGCCTGGCCCAGCACCGCGAACACCAGCGACGGCGCGGCGCGGTACATCTGTTGCGGCGCCCGGTTCCAGGCGTGGAACAGGCGTTCGAGCCGGGCCGGCTGGCGCGCACGCACCCCCATCACCTCGACCAGCGAGGCGCCGCGCAGCGCCGGCGGGCGGTGGTTGGTCAGCACCCCGACCAGCGCCGGCATGCTCGCCTGCAATTGCGCCAGCAACGCCAGTTGCCCCGGCTCCAGTCCCTGCGGCGGGTAGAACGCCAGCCACATGCGCTCGATGCGGTCCCATTGCGGGTGCGGATACAGCGCCCGCCCCATCGCGCAGCTCAGGCGCACGCGTATCCACGGCGCCGGGTGCGGGTCGTCCTCGTTGAGGCGGAAGACGAACACGCGCGGCAGGCTGACCACGCCGATCAGGCCCAGCGTGGCGACCACGCCGACCCGCGCCAGCGACCAGAAGTCGGCGACGATTTCGCTGATCCAGCGCTCCCACAGGCGCCACGGGCGCGCCTGCCCGGGACCGCCGCGCGCCAGCGCCTGTAGCACCGGGCGCAGCGAATTGACCAGGTCGAGCAGGGCCGCGCCCTGGTGCCCGACCTCGTGGATCAGCGAGGAGGCGATGGCGCCGCCGATCATGCGCTCGCGTGGCACGCGGATGATGGCGACCGGGTTGTCGCCGCCCCCCGGCAGGCGGGTGCGGGCGCGGCGGATCGCCGCGCCGGGGCCGCGGTCGAGGTAGCAGATCACCGGCGGCGCCTGGAAGTAGCCGCCCGGCAGCGCCAGCGCGTCGGCCGAGACCACGTCCAGGCCGGCCAGCCAGACCCCGTTCTCGCTCTCGCTGCGCTGGGTGATGACGTCGTTGAACAGGTCGAACTGGGTCAGCGTGGCGTTGAACTTCAGGCGCAGGAAGGTGAAGCGCCGCTGCGCCTCGGCCGCCGTGGCGCTGCGCGCCTGCGGCCCGTCCAGCCACAGCAGGAAGGCCGTCACCAGCGCCTGCAATTCGCGCCGCCCCAGCACCAGATGGCGCTCGATGGCCGACTGGGCGTCCGGCTGCAGCGCGGCGGCCGCCACGGTCGGCTCGATCAGCGCGAACGGGCGCACCAGCGCCAGCCGGGCGCGCAGCGCGCGCGCCTCTTGCGCCAGCATCCACGAGGCGTAGGAGCCGATGGCCATGGCCGTCAAGCGCCGTACAGGACGATTTTATGGCCCTGGCGGACCCAGCGCCCGCTATTGCCGCGCGCGCCGACGCCGCCGTAGGCGGAGGCGCCGACCTGGCTGCGCCCGGCCATGGCGCCGCCCTGCCCGACCATCTGCCCGGCCATCTGGCCGCCCATCTGGCCGCCCAGCCCCTGCCCGCCCGCCTGGGCGCCGACCATCTGGCCGCCGATCTTGCCCAGCAAGCCGGGCGCGAACTGGCGCGCCGCCGCCGCCGCGGCCGACTGCGCCACCGCGCGCGGGTCGCCGCCACGCGCCGAGGCGGCCCGGTTGACGGTGTCGGCGGCCAGCCGCACGAACTGGCGCGCGCCCTCGTATTCGCGGTCCTCGCCGGACATCTCGGCCTCCAGCCCGAGCGCGCCGCTGGCCGCCGAGGCCAGGCCGCTACCGATCTTGGCGCCCAGCGGACCGCCGAAGAAGCCGCCGACGGCGGTGCCGGCCAGCGGCAGCGCCTTCTTCGCCACGCCCTTGAGCACGCCGCCGATGGCCTGGCCGACCGGCGACTTGATGACGTTGCCGGCGAACGAGGCGGCCTTGCGCAGGAAGTTGCCGAGGAATTGGTCAAGCTCGGCCTCGTTGCTGACCGACAGCAACTCGTTGGCCATCTCCATCTCCTCCGATTCCGAAAACATGCCCTGCTGGCCGCTTTCGCCGCTCCACTCGCCCTGGCCGAACTCGAACTGCTGCTCGGCCTCGTAGCCGCCCATCTCCTGGCCGTATTCCAGCGTCGTACGATCGATGTCATGCATGATGAACTCCCCTTGTAGGTGAACCAAACAATGCCGGGGCGGACCGCCCGCCCCGGTCAACCATTCAGGACAATGATGCGATTGCCCTGCCGCTGCCAGCGCCCGCTGCGCGCCGGCGTGTCGGCGGCGCTGCGCAGCAGGCCGGGCGCGTGGCGCCTGGCCGAGCGCGTCAGCGCCGCCTGAACCTGGACCCGCGGATCGGCGTTGCCGGCGCCGGCCGCCCCGGCCCCCTTGGCGACGGCATCGGCGGCGTCGGCGGCGAAGCGCACGAACAGCCGCGCCACGTCGAATTCCTTGTCTTCCGGGCTGAGCCCCTCCAGTTCCATGCCGAAGATGCGCGCGGCGCGCGCCTTCAGGTCGCCGCGCCCGTCCGCGCCGGCAACCGCGCCGTTGCGGCCGACAGCGCCCGGGCTGCGAATCGGCAGCAGCACCCGCGCCGCCGGCCGCAGCGCCGCCACCAGCGCGCCGCCCAGCGGCGTGTTCAGCAGCCCGGCGCCGCCGACCCGCGCCACCAGCGCCCCCAGGAAGGCGTCCAGTTCGGCGCTGCCGGCCACCTCCAGCAAGGCGGCGCCGAAGGCCATTTCGGTGTCCTCGTCGCCTTTCGGCGGGCGCGTCGGCGCCGGCGCCGCGGCGGCGGCGGCGATTTCAAGGTCGGGAATATAGTCCAGCAAACGACGCTCCATGTGCGGCTCCGCTCGGAAAATGGGGGCAGGCGGCGCGTTGCCGCGCATTGCTGCCGATAGCACTCGGTATTGCAAGCGCCGTGCCAGCGGCCGCCGCGGGCGCGCCGCGCCCGGCCCGGCCAGCGCCGGCGAAGCGCGCTTCGGATTGGCCGCGGCGCCGGGCGGGGCCGCCGAAAACGCCTTCGGCGGCCCCGCCCGGCACGCTATCGATACGCGTTTCACCCTGCCGGACATGGCATACGGGGTTTTGCATATCGATATAGCGCGGCAGCGCCACACTGCGACGAAAATTAGTTGCGCAAAAGGAATTTCATCGCTATGCTTCGACTATGACAAGCAATGTGGCGCCCGCGCCGGCCTGTCGGTCTCGCCCCCCGCCCCGTTGCCGAGACCCGTGTTACCCAGCCCGTTCCGCCGCCCTCCCCGCGCGGCAACCGTGTTACCCCTTCGGCCCCAATCCGCCGCGCAGCAGATGTTCCCAACATGCACAGAACCCGGCCGGCGCCGCGCCGACCACCCTGGGCAATGCCGCGCGCAAGTGTGTGCGCGCCAACGGACCGAAGGAGCCATGCCATGACCGCCACCACCGCACGCAACAGCGCCACCGTTAACGCCAACCTCCCCGGCAGCAGCCTTGCGGCCCGCTTGCGTACCCTGTGGCACGCGCTGCGTCGCGAGCGCGGCGCCAGCGCCGACGCCGCCGCGGCGGCCGTGCCGCGCGCCGCGCTGGAGGCGGCACTGGCCGAGCAGCAGCGCAAGAACGCCGAACTGGCGCGCATCACGCTGCGCCAGCTCGACACCATTGGCGCCCAGGCCGGCCGCCTGCAGGCGATGGCGGCGGCGCAGGCCGCCACGGCCGGCGCCGCCGCCCGCCTCGAAGACCGGTTGGCGCTGGTCAGCCATGACAAGGCGCGCGAGCGGCGCGCCAGCGAATTGCTGGGCGCGGCGCTGGCGCGCGCCCACCAGCGCCTGGAAACCATCCCGCACTTGGAGGCCGACCTGAGCGCGCTACGCGACCGGCTGGCGCAGCAGCAGGCCGCCGAACAGCGCCCGACGGCGAGCCTGGCGCGCGAAGTCTCCTGACGCCGGCCAGCCGCCCGCCCTTGGGCGTGGCCGGCGCCGTCTCGCTGCTGCTGGCGTGGATGGCGCAACTGATCCGGCGCTGCGCCGGCTGCAGTCGTCAACAGCGCTTCAAGGTCCGATGCCAAACCGTGGTGAGGTAATGCCGTGCCTACTCCATCCGCACACGCGTCGAGGCAACCGCCACGTTCGAATCAGACGAGGTCATCACCTGCTTTGACGGTTTGCCTTTTACACCGGCAATGCTGAAGGGATTGGCCGTGCCCACATCGGTTTCGCTTGCATTGAACGAACAAAACTTCCAGGCGAAGCTGCTTGGTTTACGTTCTGCGCACTTCTCCGAGCCGATAGTATGGGGCGATTTCGCGCCATTAGATCTACGCGTGCGGATTTACGCCGCCTTGGACGAAGCCAGCGGCCTCGTCACTCCAGGAGTATTGTGGCAACCGGACTATGTGCGGTAAGCAGCGCCGGCAGGGGATGCCGGCGGTTTTTCGGGCAACTTACGCCTTCGGCAGCGTGACGCCGCTCTGGCCCTGGTATTTGCCGTCGCGGTCTTTGTACGAGGTTTCGCACACTTCGTCGCTTTCAAAGAACAGCACCTGGGCGCAGCCTTCGCCGGCGTAGATCTTGGCCGGCAGCGGCGTGGTGTTGGAGAATTCCAGCGTCACGTAGCCTTCCCACTCCGGCTCGAACGGCGTCACGTTGACGATGATGCCGCAGCGCGCGTAGGTCGATTTGCCCAGGCAGATCGTCAGCACGCTGCGCGGAATGCGGAAGAATTCAATGGTGCGGGCCAGCGCGAACGAGTTCGGCGGGATGATGCAGACGTCGCTCTTGACGTCGACGAAGGAGTTCGAGTCGAAGTTTTTCGGATCGACGATGGTGCTGTTGATGTTCGTGAAGATCTTGAACTCGTCGGCGCAGCGGATGTCGTAACCGTACGAGGAGGTGCCGTAGGAGATGACTTTTCTGCCGTCGACCGCGCGCACCTGGTTCGGTTCGAACGGCGAGATCATGCCGGTTTCTGCCGCCATACGGCGTATCCATTTATCGCTTTTAATCGTCATCGCACAGGCATTTTCTTAAGAATTTCAAGGGAGAGGCGGGGGCGGCGGGCGCCATGGCGGCATCCGGCCCGAATACCGCGATTTTACGCGAAAAAGGCCGCGCTTATGGCCCGCTGGACACATTTTTCGCGGTACCGCCCTGCCCCCCGGCGCTTTTCGCTGCGCAATTACCGCTTCGACGCCAACAACGCCCCGATCATCTCGCGCGTCTCCTTGGCGGCGCGCTCCGGCGACTCCATCGGGAACAGGTGGCCGCCCGGTATCTGGCGGAAGAAGCGCCCGACCAGCTTGCGCGTCGGCCCCAGTCCCGCCTGGCGGCATTCGACCGACTCGGTGCCGCCGATGAAGCCGATCGGCACCGGGTACTTGCCCGTCACCAGGCTACCGATGTGGTGCGGCAGACTGCGGTAGACGTCGGTTTCGATTTCGCGCGTGAAGCGTAGCTGCATGCCCTGCGGATGCGGCGCCAGGCCGCTGTCGATATAGTCGCGCAGCACCTGCGGCGCCCAGGCCGCGAACATCTGCTTGGACGCGAAGTGCTGGTAGGCGGCCTCAGCGTCCGGCCACAGCTTGCGCCGGCGCACCGAAAAACGCGCCGGCGAGTAGCGCTCGCCCAGCGCGCTGTTGCGCAGCAGCCGCAGCACCATCGCGCGCCAGCCCGCCACCACCGGCGAGTCGAGCAGCACCACGCAGCGCACCAGGTCGGGCCGCGCCTTCGCCACCATCAGGCTGAGCATGCCGCCCAGCGAGTGGCCCAGCAAAATCACCGGCTGCTGGTAGCGCAACTCCAGCTCGTCGATGTACTCCTGCACCAGCGCGCCCCAGCCGGTCTCGACCGGATACTCCGGGTTGTGGGCGTGCATGTCGAGCGCCTGGATGTGGAAGTCCCGACCCAGCAGGTCGAAAAAGCGGCGATAGGTGCCGGCCGGGTAGCTGTTGGCGTGGGCAAAGTGCAATTGCGGTTTCGTCATTTTTATAGTGGGCGCCCGGATCGCGGGCCGCCGTCTCCGATGTGTGGCAAGGTTGGCCCAATTGTAAGGGGCGGCGGCGGCCACAAATCAGAGGAAGCCCTCTAGATTGCCGCGTCCGCTCAGGCGACGAAGGACGCCAGCACCGTGCGCAGCTCGTCCATCGAGTCGACCACGCAAAAGGCGCCGTCGAAGGCGTGGCCTCGGGTCAAGTCGGTGCGCAAGACGATGCATTCGAGCCCCGCCGCGTTGGCCGCGCGCAGTCCGCGCGGCGAATCCTCCACCGCCAGGCATGCGTGCGCCGGCAAGCCCAGGCGCTCCAGCCCCATCAAATAGCTATCCGGCTCGGGCTTTTCGTTGATATACATTTCGCGCCAGACGACGAAGTCGAAATAGCCGGCCAGCCTGCTGTCGCGGTGGCTTTGTTCGAAGTGTTCGCGGAAGCTGCCGGTGACGACGCCCATCGGCACGCGCCGCCACAGGTCGGACAGGACGGCGTCGACGCTGGAGTTGATCAGATTGTCCGCCTGCGCCAACTTCTCGCCGAAACGCCGGTTGCGTTCCCGCCGCAGCGCCTCGATGCGCTGTTCGCTATACCCCTTTTGCTGCAGCAAATGCCAAGCGCCGTAGCTGTAACACAAAAACCAGTCGAAAAACTGTTTCCGCGTCAACGCAATGCCGTGCTCGAGCAGCACTTCCCGGTTGGTTTCATAGAACAGCTGTTCGGTATTGACCAGAACGCCGTCGTTGTCCCACAGCACACCCTTAATCTTTTTCATGGTCGAGGAAAATCCAATCAATGGCCGGTGAGGACGTCGTAGCCGAGCTTGACGATCAGCGTGACCAGCAAAAACAGGAACAGCACGCGCACGAAGGCGGAGCCGCGCCGCACGGCGATCCAGGTGCCGGTCAGCGCGCCCAGGATATTGCAGACGGCCATGGGCACGGCAACGGCGTACATGACATTGCCGGCGGGGATGAAGAAGGCCAGCGCGGCGACGTTGGTGGCGATGTTGACGACTTTCGCGCAGGCCGACGCCAGCAGGAAGTCAAAGGCGAAAAAGCGAATGAACAGGAAAATTAGGAAACTGCCGGTGCCGGGACCGAACAGGCCGTCGTAAAAGCCGATGACGCCGCCGATCAGCACCGTCAGCACGCGTTCGCGCCGGCCGAAGGCGCGCTCGACCTGGACGCTGCCGAAGTCCTTCTTGATGAAGGTGTAGACCGCCATCACCACCAGCAACACCAGCACCACCGGGCGCACCACGTGCTGCGGCACCGCCGACACCGCCATCGCGCCCAGGAAGGACATGGCGAAGGCCGCCGCCGCCGCCGGCAACACTAACTTCCACGGCACCCGCACCCGGCCGACATAGGACTTGGCCGCGAATATCGTGCCCCAGCAGGCGGCGAATTTATTCGTGCCCATCAAGGGGGCCGACGCCATCGACGGCATCAGGTTGAACAGCGCCGGCATCTGGATCAGGCCGCCGCCGCCGACGGCCGCGTCGATCAAGCCGGCGAAAAACGCGAACAGGCATAGCAGCGAAATGGTGACCATGGTTTCCTGAAGTGATGTGGGGCAACGAAACGAGTATAGGGCGCCGCCATTGAATCTGGATGCAACGCCACGTTGCGGAAAACGCAAGCGTCTAAACTTGTACAATTGCGTCTTGAAACCAAACAGCGGAGCCGCGGCGGCATGTCGATCAAACTGATGTGGGAAATCGGGACCTTTTGCACGGTCGTCGACAAGGGCAGCTTCGTCCACGCGGCGCGCGCGCTGGGCTGTTCGCCAAGCGCGGTGACGCGCGCGATCCAGCACCTGGAAGAGGCCATTGGCGCCGAGCTGATCCTGCGTACCCAGAAGCAGCTGACCTTGACCGCCGCCGGCGACTGCTACTACGCCTTCGCCAAGCACCTGCTGGAGACCCAGGCCGAGGCGCAGGACCAGTTGGCCGAGCTGGGCAGCACCCCGCAGGGCTGGGTGCGCATTTCGGCGCCGGAGATCTTGGCGCTGGGATTCTTGCCAAAAACGGTGGCGCGCTTTTCCCGGGCCTACCCAAACGTGCAGATCGACATCCGTTTCTCCGACAAGAGCATCGATCCGATCGAGGAAAAGCTCGACTTCGCGATCCGCGGCGCCTTCCCCAAGTCGAGCGAGCTGATCGGCTACCCGCTGTGGAACTACCGGCGCTATCTGTACGCCGCCCCGGACTACCTGGCGCGCAGGGGCACGCCGCGCGAGCCGGAAGAACTGGCCGGCCACGACGTTATCATGCACACCGCCCCGCGCATCCTGCGCGACTGGCATTTCGTTTCCGCCGAACGCAGCCTGAGCAACACCATCAAGCCGCGCCACCGCTTCACCTCCGGCATCGCCACCTTCCAGGCGGCGACGGAGGCCGCCGGCATCGCCCGGCTGGCCAGCTGGCTGGCCGAGCCGGCGCTGGCCGCGGGCAAGCTGGTCAAGGTGTGCGCAGCGTACCGGCTGGCCTCGTCGAAGGCGGTAGACCCGAGCATGCACGCGGTGTACGGCTCGCCCCGGCTGAGCAAGGGCGCACGCCTATTCCTTGAGGAAATCCGCAAACAGGGGCTGGAAATCCCCGACGAGCGCGTTGCATGACGGCGTTGCCGCGCCGCCCGCCTGTGGTTTTATACACGAATCCAAACGAACATCGCGCCGCGCGACCAACGCCCGGGCGTGGCTCGCGCGGTCCGTAGGTTGGCTTGCAAGGCAATGATGAATTGCAGTTAACTTTTTTCGTTTATGTTGAACTCTGATTACTCGCTGATCAAATTTGATCGCGCGTAACCTTCTGAGGAGACAAAAATGATGACATTCGCATTGGCACGGACGGTAAAGCTGCTGGCAGGCATCGCAATTGGCGCATCGGCGCTGGCGTCGGCGCCACAAGCGCTGGCTGCCAACAATTACCCGGTGGTGCTGGTCCACGGCTTCCTCGGCTTCGGACCCGACGAATTGCAGGGCAGCGGCTTCCGCTACTGGGGCGGCAACAACGACGTCGCCGCGCATATGCGTAGCTTCAACGGCAACCACCAGGTGTTCGCGGCGGCGGTCGGCCCGGTCAGTTCCAACTGGGACCGCGCGGTGGAGCTGTTCTACCAGGTCAAGGGCGGTTGCGCCGACTACGGCGTGCGCCACACCGCCAGCTCGGCCGCGTTCGGCGCGCTGCAAAAGCCGGCCGGCAAATGCTGGGCGGCCGACCCGGCCAACAATCCGAACCATTACCCGCTGGCGCTCTACCCCGCCTGGGACGCCAGCCATCCGATCCACTTGGTGGCGCACAGCCAGGGCGGCCAGACCGTCCGCACGCTGATCCAGTTGCTGGAAAACGGCCCGCCCAACGGCAGCGAGGGCGACGGCGCGCTGTACGCCGGCGGCAAGACCGGCTGGGTCAAGAGCGCCACCACCATTTCCACGCCGCACAACGGCACCACCTTGCGCGATGTCATTGTCGACTACGTGCCGAAGGTCTCGGAGCTGGCCGGCCAAATCGTCGAGGTCGCCGGCCTTGGCGGCAGCAACAATCCGATCTACAAGTTCCGACTGGAACAATTCGGCCTGGCGCAAGGCCCGGCCGAATCGTTCCGCGACTTCCTTGAGCGCATCAAGGGCGCGCCGTTCTGGGCGCTGGCCAACCACAACTCGGCGCAATGGGAACTGGGGCCGGACGGCGCCAAGGAACTCAACGGCTGGGTCAAGACCTCGCCCAACGTCTATTACTATTCAGTCGGCGGCGACGCCACCGAACCGGGCGCGCCATGCTGCAACAATACCGACCGGGTCATCGCGCCTTTCCAGAGCGCCGCTTATCGCTACGCGCGCAACGACATGATTTTCTTCAGCAAACCCACCGCCGGCGAATGGGTGGTGCCGTCCATCCTGCAACCAGGCATGGGTTCGTACACCCAGTCGGGCAGCGGGCGGGTGCTGATCGACAGCAGCTGGTTCCCCAACGACGGCGTGGTCAACACTGTCAGCATGAAGGCGCCGTCCGGACAGCCGCAGCGCAACTACGACGGCAGCTCGGTGCGCGGCGCATGGAACTATCTGGGCTACTACCGCGGCTACGACCACTTTGACGTGATCGGCTGGCTCAATCCGTCCAGCGCCGTGTATCCGCTGTACGACGACGTCAGCACTATCATCTACGGCCTGTAGTGCGACCGGTGCCGGCGCGGCCGCCTTGGCCGCCGCGCCGGTACCCTACCACTTGGCCTTCCCTGCAAGCAATCCCCCATGTAGTCAAGTACTTGCCGTACGTATCGATGATGAGGAACAATACCACTTCAATACCCATTGACAGCCTATTTTTCGCCATGTAAAGTTGCTGAAAACTTAAGTCGAAGGCTGGGCGACCAGATATGAGCATGCAGACAACAACGCCGCAATTAATACTGTGGGACCTGGACGGCACCCTGATCGATAGCGAGCCGCTGCACCTGGAGTCGATTCGGCGCGCCTGCCTTGGCCTCGGCAAGGTGCTCGACGCCGAATTGGGCCTGCCGCCGGGCATGGACGCGCCGGGCACGTACCGGCATTTGTTCGGGTTGGCGCCGGCGCAGGCGCTGCCGCCGCAGTACACGCGCTGGTACGACGCGGCGATCGAGCATGTCGTCGCGCATCTGGGCGGCACCCGGCCGGTCGCCGGCGCGCTGGAGTGCTGCGCCTGGTTCACCGGGCGCGGGCTGGCGCAATCGCTGGTGTCCAATTCGCACCCGCGCGTCATCGAGGCCTCTGTGCGCCACCTCGGCATACGCGAACACTTCGCCCACCTGTGCAGCGGCGACGAGGTCGCGCTGGGCAAGCCGGCGCCCGACGTCTACCTGCGCGCGCTGGCGCTGCACGGCATGAGCGCCGACGCCGGCTTGGCGTTCGAAGACAGCCGCACCGGCATCACGGCGGCCAAGGCGGCCGGCCTGCGGGTCGTCGCGGTGTCGGACAGCGCCGAACTGGCCGCGCTGGCCGATTACAGCGTGTCGCCGTTGCAACCGGACTCCTGGCGCGCACTACGCCAACAGTTGTTCTAAACACATCCGCCCGCGCCTGGCTCGTAGCCGCCCCCCCCTATCCGACCAGCAGCCAAATTTACTATCAGGAAAGCCATGACCAGCAAACTAGCGTTCAACCAAGGCGACCCGCAATTCATCCCCCTGACAAGCTACCGCGCCTATCCGCAAGAAGAGATGGAGCGGCGCGCCCTGCAGTTCTACCAGGACATGGCGCGCCGTAAAACCATCCGCGAGTTCTCCAGCGAGCCGGTGCCGCGCTCGGTTATCGAACAATGCCTGCTGACGGCCGGCACCGCGCCCTCCGGTGCCAACCACCAACCCTGGCATTTCGCCGTGGTGTCCGATCCGGCGCTGAAGCGGCAAATCCGCATCGAAGCCGAAATCGAGGAACGCGAATTCTACGAGCGCCGCGCGCCGCAGGAATGGAAGGACGCGCTGGCGCCGCTGGGGACCGACTCCAGCAAGCCGTTCCTGGAAGACGCGCCCCACCTGATCGTCATCTTCGGGCAAAAGAACACCGTCATGGACGATGGCGCCGTCGTCAAGAATTACTATGTGCCGGAATCGGTCTCGATCGCCACCGGTTTTTTGATCGCCGCCCTGCACCACGCCGGCCTGGCGACGCTGACGCACACGCCCAGCCCGATGGGCTTCCTGAACCAGCTCGCCGGCCGGCCCGACAACGAAAAACCCTACATCCTGCTGGTGGTCGGCTACCCGGCCCAGCACTGCATGGTGCCAAACATCCGCAAGAAGCCGCTGAACGAGATCGCCACTTTCCTTTGATCATCCACATGAAAATTTTCGAAACGGCGTCGTCGGGCAAACTGTGATTCAGGACGCTCGCGCAGCTCAGCGCCCGTACCAATACCGCGCGTGGCCCAAGCGGTACTGCTCCACAGTTAACTGCGCCCCGAAGCGCAAGGTCAGCGCGCCCGATTCGTCGGTGCGCAGGCGTTCGATGTCCATCTGCCGATAACGCTCGTACACCTCGGCCTTGGGGTGGTGGTAGCGGTTTCGATATCCAAGCTGAAACAGCGCCAGCGCGGGTTTCACCGCCGTCAAAAAAACCGCCGTGGACGAGGTGCCGCTGCCATGGTGCGGCGCCAGCAGCACGTCGGCACGCAGCCGCTCGGGCGAATTGGCCACCAGCTGCGCCTCCTGCGCCGCCTCGATGTCGGCCGCCAGCAGAATCGCCCTGCCGCCGGAGCTGACGCGCAAGGTGCAGCCGCGCGCGTTCGGCTTCAGCGCCACGTCGTCGTAGCTGGCCGCCGGCGGGTGCAGCATCTCGAAGCGCACGCCGTCCCAAGTCCAGCCCTGCCCGGCCGCGCAACGCCGGTGCCGCGGCGCCGCCTTGACGATGGGGTGCTCCGGCCACATCGACGAGGACAACCAGCCCACCCGCACGCCCTCCAGCAGCGACAGCGCCCCGCCTGAGTGGTCGGCGTCGCTGTGCGTGACGATCACGCCGTCGAGCGCGTCGATGCCGCGCGCCTTCAGGTACGGCAGGATGACGCGGTTGGCGCCGTTCGAACCGGGCGCGTAAAACGGCCCGGTGTCGTACAGCAGGCGGTGGCCGCCGGTCTCGATCAACAGCGCCATGCCCTGCCCGACATCGAACGCCGTGACCCACATCTGGCCGTCGGGCGGACGGCTGGGAAGCAAGGTCAGCAACGGTATCCAGCTGACGGCGCCAAGCCAGCGGTGCGGCCAACCGCGCGGCGCCAGCATCCACAGCGTACCCAGCATCGCCCAACAGAACATCCACGGCGGCGGCGCGGGCGCGCTCCACACCGCGAGCGGCTGCGCGCTCAGCCATTGCAACACCTGGGCCAGCGCTTCCACGACGCCATGCGCGACCACCAGCAGCGGCGTTGACAGCGGCGCCGGCAGCAGGCTGCCGGCCAGCGCCAGCGGCGTCACGACCAGGCCGACGAGCGGAATCGCCAACGCGTTCGCCAGCGGGCTGACCAGCGACACCTGCGCGAACAGCAGCATGGTCAGCGGCACCAGGCCGAGCGTGACGACGTACTGCGTGTGCGCGCCCAGTTGCAGCGCTTCGCGCAGACGCTGGCGGCGGCCGCGCTCGGGGTCGCGCCGCGCCGCCGTGCGCCCGACGGTGGCGTACAGGATCACTGCGACGGCGCCGAACGACAGCCAGAATCCCGGCCACAGCACCGCCCACGGGTCGAGCAGCACGACCACGCCGAGCGCCGTGCACAGCACATGCGAGACGCTGGTGATGCGGCCCAGCCACACGGCCGCCGCCACCACGACCAGCATATACAGGGTGCGCTGGGCCGGCACGCCGAAGCCGGCCAACAGCACATACAGCAGCGCCACGGCGGCGCCGGTCAAGGCCGCGACCTTCTGCGCCGGCAGCAGCAAGGGCAATTGCATGCCGGTGAAGAAGGAATGGCGCCACAGGCCCGACGCCACCAGCGCGAATAGGCTGGCGATCATCGTAATGTGCAGGCCGGAAATGGAAATGAGGTGGCTGACGCCGGTGCGATTGAACACCTGCCAGTCCGACTGGTCGATGGCGCGC
The DNA here is from genome assembly GCF_000344615.1 of Janthinobacterium sp. CG3. Classification (GTDB taxonomy): domain Bacteria; phylum Pseudomonadota; class Gammaproteobacteria; order Burkholderiales; family Burkholderiaceae_D; genus Janthinobacterium. The sequence continues at coordinate 1,668,298 of NZ_KB467824.1, forward strand.
TGGTCGCCGACCACCAGCGCGACGATCACGCCGGCGTACTCCCTGCCCGCCAGGGCGCGCACTATGCGTTTGCGCAAGGTGGCCCGGCTGCGCTCGACCAGGTTGCCCAGGCCGAACACGAAGCTGTCGATGCGCTGGTTCTTTAGCGCCGCGCCCTTGTCGGGGCGCACGTAGCCGGTGGCGCGTAAGCCCTGCTCCAGCAGCCACACCTCGTAATCAAAACCGTGGGGGTTGGCGTTGCCGTGCGGGCGTTGCAAGCGCACCGTCAATTGCCAGCGCTCGCCGGGCTGGACGTCGCCGACGGCGGCCACCTCGTCGCGATAGCCCGAGTACCACGACAGCGCCACGCGCGGCGGCACCTTGACGGCGGCGCCGCGCACTTCCTCCACCGCGAAACTGAAGCGCACGCCCTGCTCGAAACGGTACGGCAGGCTGTCGATGGTGCCCACCAGCGTGACGTCGCGGCCCTCGTCGGCCTTGGCCAGTTGCGGCGCCAGCGCCGTTTGCGCCAGCAGCGCGGCCCAGAAAAAGCCGCAGGCAAGGCCGAGCAACAGCGCCAAGCCGGCGCGCAGCGGCGGCTGGCGTCCGCGCGCGATGAAGACGAGGAAACCGCCAACGAGAATAGCGGCGGCAAGCGACAGCGCCGGATACGCGGGCAAGGAGGCGCGCGTCTGCAAGCAGGCCGCACCGCCGACAAAGCCGAGGATACCCATGCGCATTGCTTACCTTCGGATCGGGTTCATCACTTTTGGGGCAACCGTTATCGATATTACCCAGCATTCCCGGGCCGGATATGCTTTGATCGCATTGTGTTGAGACTGCGCAGTTGTCAGGCGCGTTGTCGTTGAATTGTGCGCAGCGATCAGCTTCCTCCAAGTCTGTTTTCACCTGCCCCGCCACTCGTGACGGTAACTGTTCGATATTGACTCTCAGTGGACGCAATATATAAGCAACTGGACGATCGCTACGCGCCATTAAAGATACAGTTCGATGCGACCGACGCACTCAATTTCCATCCTACATTTGACCATGCCTGCGCGATTTCCTGACGTCGAAGCAGAATGCGCAATCGCCACCACATTCAATGGGCGTGCTTTAAGTAAATTGCCGACGCCAAAGTCGGATAGGAGGACAAGGCGGCACAAGGCGCGGCCCCGTTGAAACGTCTTGTTTTTGAGCCGCCTCAGCGAGAGGCGGCCGAACCGTCCATTCCCGGGCGGCGGGATATAATCGGCATCGATACCACATTAACGCCCAGGTAAAAAAATGACTGCTGCCCCCTCTTCCCGATCCCAGCCGCAGGACAACGACGAGGGCGACGACGACTTCCTGAATCGTGAACTGAATCTGCATGCCCAAGGCGTTCACCTGGTCAAAATGGAGGGCCGGGTGTTCCTGCGCTTTGCCGGCACGGTCGATGCGGCGGGCTTGCAGGTGCCCTACCAACTGGTGCCGGCGCAGGGCGTGCTGGCGCGGCCGACCAAATGGCGCAACATGGCGCGCGACGCCCGGCGCCAGCTGGTGCAGGAGCGCGCCACCGAGGCCGCGCTCGACGAGCTGCGCCAGCACGTCGCCGACTTTGCGCGGGACGTCGTCGAGCAGTGCGAAGACAGCGGCCTCGATCCCGCGCCCCTGCTGCAGACGCTGGCGGACCTGCAGACCTCGGAGCCGGCAGGTGTGATCTTCGACCGCATCCGCCAGCGCATGGTCCACGCGGTCGAGCGCCACCAGGAGGAGCGCCACGCCGCGCGCACCAAGCAGAGCATCAACCTGGCCGAGTATCCGGCCTCGTTCGAGCTGGCGCGGCGCATGCCGCGCAAGTTCATCGCCCTGCTCGGGCCGACCAATTCCGGCAAGACCCACCGCGCCATCGAAGCGCTGGCGAAGGCGCAAAGCGGCATTTACCTGGCGCCGCTGCGCCTGCTCGCGCTGGAAAACTTCGAGCGCCTGCAGGCGGCCGAGCCGCATGGGAAGCCGCTGGCGGTCAGCCTCGTCACCGGCGAGGAGCGCCGCCTCGTCGAGGGTGCCACCCACGTCGCCAGCACGGTCGAAATGCTCGACACCCGCACCGCCGTCGAGGTCGCGGTGATCGACGAGATCCAGATGCTGGCCGACCGCGACCGCGGCGCCGCCTGGACCGCCGCCGTCTGCGGCGCGCCCGCCAGCGTGGTCTACCTGGTCGGTGCGCCGGAGGCGCGGCGCGCCATCGAGGCGCTCGCCGACCGACTCGAATGCCCGCTGGAGGTGCATCTGCTCAAGCGCAAGGCGCCGCTGTCGATGGAGCCGGGCGCCGTGCGCAAGCTGCGCGGTTTGCGTCGCGGCGACGCGGTGATCGCCTTCTCGCGCCGCGACGTGCTGATGTGGCGCGACATGATCACCGAGGTCGGCCTGTCGGTCGCCACCGTCTACGGCAACCTGTCCCCGGAGGTGCGGCGGGCGCAGGCGCAGCGCTTCCGCGACGGCCTGGCCGATGTGGTGGTCGGCACCGACGCGCTGGCGATGGGCTTGAACATGCCGATCGCGCGGATTGTGATGACGACGACGGTCAAGTTCAACGGCGTCGAGGAAGAGGAGATTTCGGCGGCGCTGGCCCGGCAGATCGCCGGGCGCGCCGGGCGTTTCGGCGTCCACGAGGAGGGGCTGGTGGCCGGATACGACGAGCAGACGCACGAGGTGATGCGTTCGCTGCTGAAGGAAAAGCTGCCGGCGCTGAACGCCAGCGGTTTTCCGGTGGCGCCGTCGCTGGAGCATTTGCACCGCATCTCCGCCGCCACCGGCGAGACCTCGCTGGGCAAGCTGCTGAAGCGCTTCACCCACAATATCGACGTGCCGGACGGCTTTTTCTATCCGCGCATCACCGAGGAGCAGTCGGAACGCGCGCTCTGGCTCGACACCCTGCCGCTGTCGGTCGCCGACAAGTTCACGCTGTCGTTGGTGCCGGTATCGGCCAAGGTGCCGTCGTTGCAGAACGCCTGGGAGCACTGGGCTAAGGCGCTGTCGCGCCAGCACCCCACACGGCTGCAGCGGCACGTGGCCGACCTGTCGTGGCAAAACCTGCAGCAGGTCGAAGACACCTGCCGGCTGTACTCGGCCTACGCCTGGCTGGCCTACCGCTTGCCCGAGTATTTTCCCGACGTCGAGCTGGCGCGCGAGCTGGCGCGCGAGGCGTCGGACCGGGTCGACTCGATTCTGCACGCGCAAAATTCGGCGGCGCGCAAGCGCCAGGAACTGGGGCCGGTGGGCGGCGCCAAGAAAAAACCAGGGCGTAGATCGATGCGGTAAGTTGAGGCATCGTAGGTCGGATTAGCGGCAGCGTAATCCGACGCCGGGCCGCCGCCGACGCCAGTCGGGTTACGCGCTGTGCGCTAACCCGACCCACGAAAATCAGCGCGCGGCGGCGCCGACGTATTGCAGCCGCAGAACCATGCCGTTGCGGTCGTCGGCGATGTAGACGTGGCCGTCCTGGCCCTGCTTGACGTCGACCGGGGCGCCCATGCCCTGCTTGCCTTTGCGGGTCCAGCCGCCGATCAACTCGACCGATTTGCCCAGTGGCGCGCCGGCCTTGTCGGGCAGCAGCGCCACCAGCCGGTGGCCGTGCTGGCGGTAGCCGTGGTAGCCGACGATCAGGCTGTTGCGGTACAAGGCCGGGAAGCCGCCGGCCGTGTAGAACATCATGCCCAGCGGCGCGGCGTGCGGCGGCAGCAGCCGCGCCGGTGCGCGATAGGCGCTGCAGCCCAGCGTCGGATATTCGGGGCTGGGCCGGTTGTCGTCGTAGCAGTATGGCCAGCGGTAGAATTGGCCGGGCTGGATCAACTTCAGTTCGTCGTGGGGTAGCTCGTTGTCGTTTTTCAGCGCCGGCATCGCGACCTGGATCGCGCCGCGCTTGAGTAGCCAGACGCCGCCCTGGTTCGGCTCCCAGCCGCCCATGTCGGCCACCAGGATGTCACCGTTCGGTAAGGCCAAACCGGTAGCGAGGACGGCGACGCAGAAGCCGTCCGGCGTCGTCACCGACAGGCGCGGCAGACCGTCGCAGCGCGCGCCGGAGGCCGCTGTGGGGACCGCGGCGTGCGCCGGCGCGGCGCACAGCAAGGCGGCGGCCACGCCGATGCGGCCCTGGCGCGTCATGCCGCCGCTCCGTTGGCCGCCATGCGCGGCAGCGCGGAGCGGGCGTTGGCGCTGGTCGCCGCGGCGATGGCGGCCACGTCGACGCCGCGCAGCTCGGCCAACACCTGGCCGATGCGCGGCAGTTGTTCCGGGCTGTTGCGGGCCGGATGCAGCCAGCTCGGCGAGATGTCCGGCGCGTCCGTCTCCAGCACGATGGAGGACAGCGGCAGTTCGCTGGCCATGCGGCGGATTTGCAGCGCGCGCGTAAACGTCATGGCGCCGCCGAAGCCGAGCTTGAAGCCGAGGTCGATGTAGCCCCGCGCCTGCTGGAAGCTGCCGTTGAAGGCGTGGGCGATGCCACCGGCCGGGCGGATCTGGCGCGCGTGTTTCAGCACCACGTCCTGCGAGCGGCGCACGTGCAGCAGCACCGGCAGCGCGAAGTCGCGGGCGATTTTCAGCTGCTCGCGCAGGAAGTGCTCTTGCTTGGCGCGCATGGCCGGCTCCGCCAGCGTTGGAATAAAGAAGTCCAGGCCGATCTCGCCGATGGCGACGAAGCGGCGCTCGTGCAGCGCCGCCTCGACCGCTGCGCGCAGCGCCAGCAGGTCGGCCTCGTCGGCCTGCGGCACGTAGATCGGGTGGATGCCGAGCGCGTAGCTGGCGTTGCCGACGCCGGCGGCCAGCTGCGCCACGACGGCGAAGTTGGCCCGTTCGACGGCCGGTATCACGATCATCGACACGCCCTGGGCGGCGGCGCGCGCGGCCACCTGCTGCGACTCGCTGCCAAATTCATGCGCGTCCAGGTGGCAGTGCGTGTCGATCCACATGGCTAGTCCAAGTACGGTTGCAGTCCCTCGTCGGTCAGGCGCAGCACGCGATCGCAGCGCTTGGCCAGCTCGATGTCGTGGGTGACGATGATGAAGGCGGTGCCCAAGGTGCGCGACAGCTCCAGCATCAGGTCGAAGATCTGCTCGGCGGTGGCGTGGTCGAGGTTGCCGGTTGGCTCGTCGGCCAGCACGCAGGCCGGCTGCGTCACCAGCGCGCGCGCCAGGGCCACGCGCTGGCGTTCGCCGCCGGACAATTCGCCCGGCGTGTGGATGACGCGCTTGGCCAGGTTGACCCGGGTCAGGATCTGCAGCGCCAGGCCCTGCGCCTCGACGCGCTTCATGCGCCGTATCATCAGCGGCATGGCGACGTTGTCGAGCGCCGAGAACTCCGGCAGCAGGTGGTGGAACTGGTAGACGAAGCCGAGCGAGGCGTTGCGCAGGTCGCCGCGGGCTTTCTCGTTGAGGCTGGCGAAGTCCTTGCCGAGCAAGGTGACGCTGCCGCTGGTCGGCGTGTCAAGCCCGCCCAGCAGGTGCAGCAGGGTCGATTTGCCCGAGCCCGAGGCGCCGACGATGGCGACCCGCTCGCCGCGGTGGACGTCGATGTCGATGCCGGCCAAAACCTTGACCTGGTAGTCGCCCTGGACGAAGGTTTTGCCCAGGCCGCGGCACGACAGCACGGCCGCGCCGTTGTTGTTGTCAATGGTGTTATTCATAACGCAGCGCCTCCGCAGGTTTCACGCGGGCGGCCCACAAGCTTGGGTAGATCGTGGCCAGGAAGGCCAGGACCACGGCCAGCACGCCGATTTTCGAGACGTCGGCCCAGCGCAGGTCGGACGGCACGGTGCTGATGAAGTAGATATCCTTCGACAAGAACTGCACTCCTAATAAATGTTCGATAAACGGGACGATGACGTCGACGTTGAGGGCCACCAGCACGCCGCCGGCCACGCCCAGCATGGTGCCGAGTATGCCCACCAGCGCGCCCTGGATCATGAAGATCTTCATGATCGAGCCGGGCGCGGCGCCCAGCGTGCGCAGGATGGCGATGTCGGCCTGCTTGTCGGTCACCGTCATCACCAGGGTCGAGACCAGGTTGAAGGCGGCCACCGCGATGATCAATGTGAGGATGATGAACATCATGCGTTTTTCGGTTTGCACGGCGGCGAACCAGTTGGCGTTGAGCTGCGACCAGTCGCGCATCCACAGCTCGCCCGGCATGCTTTTCTTCAGCTCCAGCGCCACCTGCGGCGCGCGGTTCATGTCGCCCAGGCGCAGGCGCAGGCCGGACGGGCCTTCCAGGCGCAGCAGCCGCTCGGCGTCGCCGATGTGGACGAAGGCCAGGCCGGAGTCGAATTCGTTGTGGCCGGCCTCGAAGATGCCGGTCACGGTGAAGCTGCGCATGCGCGGCAGCACGCCGGCCGGGGTGACTTGGCCCTGGGCCAGCATCAGCGTGACTTTTTCGCCCAGGTTCACGCGCAGCGCGCGCGCCAGCTCGACGCCGAGCACGATGTTGAAGGCGCCCGGTTTGAGCGCGTTGAAGCTGCCCTGTTTGACCTGCGCGGCCACGTCGGAGACCTTCGGCTCCTCCTCCGGCAGCACGCCGCGGATGATGGCCGGGCGCAGCGCCTCGTCGCGCAGCAGCATGCCCTGGGTTTCGACGAAAGGCGCGGCGCCCTTCACTTGCGGGTTCTTGAACGCCTCGCGCGCGGCGCCCTGCCAGTCGGGCATGGCGCCGCGCGGGTCGAACACCTCGACGTGCGCCAGCACCGACAGCATGCGGTCGGTGACCTCCTTCTGGAAGCCGTTCATCACCGACAGGACGATGATCAGGGCGGCCACGCCCAGGCCGATGCCGGCCATCGAGATGAGCGAGATAAACGAGATGAAGCTGTTGCGGCCACTGCGCTTGCCGGCGCGCGTGTAGCGCAAGCCGACCAGCCATTCGAAAGGCAAATTCTGGATAATACTCATGAGTTCCGGCGTTCTAATACTGTTGAGCCCGCAGTGTGCCATACAAATGGCTTGTCGGGCTGAAACACCACGCGCAAGGCTCCGGCCGGGCTTGCTCGCGGGCGTGGCTTGTGCCTATTCGTAGCGCAGCGCCTCGGCAGGCTTGACGCGCGCCGCCCACCAGCTCGGGTACAGCGTCGCCAGCAGCGCCAGCCCGAAGGCGATCAGGCCGATGGTGCTAACGTCGGCCCAGTGCAGGTCGGACGGCACCGCGCTGATCTTGTAGATTTCCTTGGACAGGAAATGCATGCCGAACAGGCGCTCGATCACCGGCACGATGACGCCGATATTCAACGCCAGCACGGCGCCGCTGAGCACGCCGAGGGCGGCGCCGAGCAGGCCCACCACCGCGCCCTGGATCATGAAGATCTTCATGATCGACGCCGGCGAGGCGCCCAGCGTACGCAGGATGGCGATGTCGGCCTGCTTGTCGGTCACCGTCATCACCAGCGTCGAGACCAGGTTGAAGGCGGCCACCGCGATAATCATGCTGAGGATGATGAACATCATGTTCTTCTGGCTCTGCACCAGCGCGTACCAGCTGGCGCTGACCTTGGACCAGTCGCGCATCCACAGCTCGCCGCTCATCGACGCCTTCAGCTCGCGCACCACCTGCGGCGCGCGGTCCATGTCGGCCAGGCGCAGGCGCAGCCCGGACGGGCCGGCCAGGTTCTGCAGGCCCTGGGCGTCGTCGATATGGATGAAAGCCAGTCCGGAGTCGAGTTCGTTGTGGCCGGCGTCGAAGATGCCGGCAACGGTGAAGGCGCGCATGCGCGGCAGCACGCCGGCCTTGCCGACCGGCTCGCGTTCGAGCATCAGCGTGACGTTCTGGCCCATCTCGGCGCCCAGCGCGCGCGCCAGTTCGACGCCGAGGACGATCTTGAAGGAACCGGCTCGCAGGTCGTTGAAGTCGCCTCGCTTGACCTGGGCGGCGACGTTGGAGACCTTGCGTTCCTCTTGCGGCAGCACGCCGCGCACGATGACGGGACGCATGGCCTCGTCGCGCAGCAACATGCCCTGGGTTTCGACGAAGGGCGCGGCGGCGCGCACCTGCGGGTTTTTGAAAGCGGCCTGGGCCTGCTCGCGCCAGTCCGGCATGGCGCCGCGGATGTCAAACACCTCGACATGCGCCAGCACCGACATCAAGCGGTCGGTGACCTCCTTCTGGAAGCCGTTCATTACCGACAACACGACGATCAACGCGGCCACGCCGAGGCCGATGCCGGCAACCGAGATCAGCGAGATAAAGGAGATGAAGCTGTTGCGCCCGCTGCGTTTTCCGGCGCGGGTATAACGCAGGCCGACCTGCCATTCAAACGGTAATTTCTGGAAAATGCTCATGCGCTGGGACGATCAAAAGACGTTCAAGTGCGCAGTGTGCCATAGAATCAACAGGCGATGCGGCCCCCTTCGACGCGCGCCGCGCGCAACGCGCCGAATCCGCTGCTCGTTAGCGCTCAGTTTTCCGCTCAGCGGGAAGAAAACACCTCGTCCACGCTTTGCGCACGCAACAAGGCTTTGGCCCAGGCCAGCAGTTGCGTGTCGCTGGCCGAGGCCAGCCTTTCCCGGGCTTCGTCCGGCAGCGCGCCGAAACGTTCTTCCAGTTGCATCGCAAGCAGGCTCTGCTGCCCCTTGCGCATGCCTTCGCCGCGGAACTTACGCTCAAAATAACTCATGTAAGGCATCGCATTGCTCCTTTCCATCGCAGGGATGTCGGCCCACAATTCATTGTCCAACTCGGCGGGCAATTGCATCATCCAGTCTATGACGTTGAGGAAGTCGATGATACGTTGTTTGTCCCAATTCCGCTGGAATAGCAGCGCAAAAAGACGGCGCTTCGCCGCCGCCCGGCGCGCCATGTCGCCCTTGGTCTGGCGCGTCAGCAGGTGCGCCGCCGTCACCAGCGCGAACGGGTTTTCGTCCTGCAACAATTGCTCGATTTGGCCGGCGTAATCGATCAGTTTCACCACCGGAAAGCTGAACCGCATCTCGCAGCCGAACAGGCGATAGCCGAAGGTGTCCGGCTTCCAAGACGCGCTGCCGTCGGCCAGCAGTGCCAGGCTGGAGACGGGCCGCCGGTAGTGGTCGTAGATGCGGTAGTTGCAGGCGAACATGCGCTCGGCGAAGCGACCCTCGCGCCGCCCCTGCACTTCCAGATGTACCAGCACCCAGCGCTCGGCGCCGCCGTGCAAGGTGACCTTGACCAGTTTGTCGGCCAGGCGCTTGCCCAGCTCGGCGTCGCGCGCTACCTGCGCCAGTTCCTGCTCCAGGAATTCCGGCTCGCGCGACCAGTCGATCTGCGCGTGCGCGGACGGGAAATAGAAAGCCATAAACGCCGAGAAATAGCGCGTGACGGCATCCTTCCAGGGCGTGTCGTAATCGTCGTGTGGCGTGGCCATGGCCCAGTGTAGCGGCGCGGCGGCGACGCATTGCCGTTTGAATCAAAGGTCGCGCCGGCCGGCGCCGGCGTGGCGTTACGGCGCCAGGCCGAAGGCCGGCAGCAGGCGGCCGGACAGGGCCAGTTGCCGCATCCGCGCCAGGATCAGCCGGTGCGACTGGTCGATGCGGCGCTGCTGCACGACGAAATAGCTGTCGCGGGTCTGGATGATCTGTTGCAGGTTGCGCCGCCCGGCCTCGAACTGGATCGCCCCGCCGCGCACCAGCAGCGCCATCTTCTTCTCCTGCTCGGCCAGCAAGGCCAGCGAACGCTCGGCGTTGGCGATGCGCGGCCCCAGCCCGGCCAGGTCGGCGCCGGCGGCCTGCTCGGCGCGCGCGAGGTCGGCGTCGGCCGCCTCGGCCCGGCTGACGCCCTCGTCGCGCCGCGCCAGGCCCTCGCCGCCCAGCGGGAAGTCCCAGCTGACGCCGATCGACCAGCCGCGCCGCTGGATCGTCGACGGCGGCGGCGTGGTGTGGTTGTTGACCAACCGGCGCAAGTCCAGGTCGACCTTGGGCGCCAGCGTCGCGGCCAGGTTGCGCACCCGCAGGCGGGCGGCGGCGGCGCGCTCGCGCGCCGCCAGCAGCGGCGCGTGGCCGGCGGTGTCGCCGGCCGGCGCCGGCGCGCCGAAGTCGAAATCGATGAACTCGCCGACCGCTTCGGACGCCAGCGCGGCCAACTTGATCTGCGCCGTCAGGCGGTCGCTCAGCAAGCCGTCCTGGGTCAGTTCGGCGTCCAACTGCGAGCTTTGCGCCAGTTGCGCGTCCAACTCGGAAGCCTTGCCCAGCTCGGTCTGGCGGCCAACCTGGGCCACCAGTTGCGCCACCTCGACCAGCCGCGCCGCCGAACGCAGCAGCGTGCGGTCCAGCCGTTGCACGTCGAAATACGCCTCGGCCAGGCGTTCGGCGCCCTCTTCACGGGCGCGCCGCAGCTCCGCCTCGGCGGCTGCCACCTCGTGCCCGGCGGCGGCCATTTCGGCGCGGTCGGCGCCGCCGTTGTAGACGTTCCAGCGCAGGCTCGCTTCGACTTGCTGGGTACGCCGCTCGACGTCCATCGCGCCGTCGAGGTCGTTGCTGCGGCCGCGGCTGGCCTGGATGCCGGCGTTCGGCAGCAGCCGCGAACGGGCCTGCCGGTAGCGCGCCTGCGCGCCGGCCAGCGCGGCATGGGCGGCGCGCACCTGCGGGTCGCGCCCCAAGGCGCGCGCCAGCAGGGCCGGCAAGCCGCGCGCCGGCTGCGCGGATGGCATAGGCGTGGTGTCGGCCGGGCCGGCGTAGGCGGCGGCGCCGCTGTCGGCGCCGGCCAGGCAGGCGCCGCCGGCCAGGGCCAGCGCCAGCGCCACGGCGGCTGAGGTATGCAGGGCGCGCCGCATCAGCGCTCCTGCAGCGACGATTGCAAGCCGCGCAGCACCGGTTTGAACACGTATTGCATGACCGAGCGCTTGCCGGTCAGGATGCCGACGTCGACCGGCATGCCGGGCGTGATCGGCAGCACCCGGCCGTGCGCCGTCAGCTGGCTGCGGTCGGTGCTCAGCTGGACTTCGAAGTACGGCTCGTTGCGCTCGTCCGGAATGGCGTCGGCGCCGACCCGCGTTACCTGCGCCTTCAGGCGGCCGTAGGTGGTCGCGTCGTACGCCAGCACGCTGGCCGAGGCGCTCTGGCCGACGTGGATGAAGCCGATATCGGCCGGTTTGACGCGCACCGAAATGACCACTTCGCTGTCGGCCGGCACGATTTCCAGGATCGCCTTGCCGGGCGGCGCCACGCCGCCGACACCGGGCACCAGCACGCGGTTGACCACGCCGTCCACCGGCGCGCTGATATCGCGCCGCGTGACCTGGTCCTGCTGGCCCTTGACGGTGCTGGCCAGCGCGCCGGCCTTGGTTTCGTATTCGCTGCGCTGGGCGCCCCACTGCGCGCGCATGCGCGCGTCGGCCTCGCTGGCGGTGGCCTGCGCTTCGGCCAGGGTGGCGTTCAGGCGCGCCAGCGAGTTGCGCAGCGCCTCCAGTTCGGTGCGCTGCTGCAGCAGCCGCTGCTGCGCGCTCAGGTAGTCGCCGCGCGAGCCGGCGCCCTCTTTATACAGGCGCTCCTCGATCGACAGGCTGTCGGCGCCCAGCTTGACGCCGGCTTCGAGCTGGGCGATGCGGCCCTGCGCCTCGGCCAGTTCGCCGCGCCGGCGCAACACGCCCTCGCGCCCGGCCGCGCCGGCCGCCGCGTGTTCGCGTTGGCCGTCGCGCCACAACTGGGTTTCCTTGTCGATCAGCTCGGGCGCCTCGCGCCGCCAGGCCTCGTCGAACCGCGGCGCGACGCCGGCCAGCAGCGCGTCCAGGCGGGCCCGCCCGGCCAGCGCCGCCAAGCGGTTCTGCCGGCTCGCGCCCAGGTTGGCGTCGTACTGCGCCGTGTCCAGGCGCACCAGCAGCTGGCCGCGGCGTACCGATTGGCCGGGGCGCGCCAGCATCTCGCGCACGATGCCGCCCTCCAGGCTCTGCACCTCCTGCAGGCGGCTCGGCGGCGTAATGCTGCCGCGGCCGTTGACGGCGACGTCGAGTTCGGCGAAGGTGGCCCAGGCCAGGGCCAGCACGATGATGAGCGCGACCAGCGCGATCATGTTGACGATGATGCGCTTCGGTTCGCGCTCCGGGTCCGGGTGGCTGGCAGGCAGCGGGCGCGCCTGGTTCGGCTTGCTCATGCGGATACCTCCGGGCTGATGGCGGGCGCCGCCGCGGCGCCCGGCTGGGCCGCCAGCACGCGCAGGATCTCGTCGCGCGGGCCGTCGGCGACGATGCGGCCGCGGTCGAAGACGATCAGGCGGTCGACCAGCGCCAGCATCGCCATGCGGTGCGTCACCAGCACGATGGTGGTGTCGCGCAGGCTGCGCAGGCGCCCGATCAGGCGCTGCTCGGTGGCCGGGTCGAACATGCTGCTCGGTTCGTCCAGCAGCAGGATGGGCGGCTTGGCCAACAGCGCGCGCGCCATCGCGACGGCCTGGCGCTGGCCGCCGGAGAGACGCTCGCCGCGCTCGCCGACCTCGGTGGCGACGCCCTGCGGCAGCTGGCTGACGATGTCGTCCAGGCAGGCCAGGCGGATCGCCTCGAGCAGGCCGGCGTCGTCGGCCTGGCTGCGTCCCAGTTCGATGTTTTCGCGCAGCGTGCCGTGGAACAGCGTAACGTCTTGCGGCACGTAGCCGATCTGCCGGCGCAGGCTGAGCGGATCAAGCTGGGTGCTGGCGAGGTCGTCGAACAGCACGCCGCCGCTGCTCGGGCCGTACTGGTTCAGCAACAGGCGCAGCAAGGTGCTCTTGCCCGAACCGAGTTTGCCGATGACGCCGACGCGCTGGCCCGGGGCTATCGTCAAATTCAACTTCTCCAGCAGCGGCGCCGATTGCGGATAGGCGAAGCCGACGTCGCGAAATTCGATGCGCCCGCTCAGCGGCGGCGCCTGCAGGCTGGCGCCGTCGTCGTCGGTGGGCGCCTGCATGATCTTGTTGAGCGCCTCGTACGACAGCTTGGTCTGCTCCCAGCGCATGATCAGGCCGGCGATCTGGCTGACCGGCGCCAGCGCCCGCCCGGTCAGCATGCTGACGGCGATCACCTGGCCCAGCGTCAGCAGCTTCTCGCCCATCAGCAGCGCGCCGACCGCCACCACGGCGGTGCCGGCCAGCGCCAGCACGGCGGTGTTGATGTAGTTGACGCGGCTGACGATCTCGCGCGTCTCGACGCTGTTGGCGGCGATGGCCACGGTCAGGCCCTCCCACTTGCGCCGGCTCCAGGCTTCGGCGCCGAGCGCCTTGATGGTGTCGAGCCCGTTCATGCTTTCAAACAGGTGGGCGGTGCGCTGGCCGCTCTCCTGCATCGAGGCCGCCACGTGCCGCGCCAGCGGGCGCTTGGCCGCCAGCGCCACCAGCAGCAAAATTGGGATCGCCGCCAGCGGCACCAGCGCCAGCCAGCCGCCGACCAGCGCGATGACGCCCAGGAACAGCAGCAGGAAGGGCACGTCGCCGAGCGCGGTCAGGGTGCTGGAGGCGAAAAATTCGCGCACCGACTCGAAGTCGCGCACGGTGTTGGCGAGCGCCCCGCCGGAGGCCGGCCGGCTGGCCGCGCGCAGGCGCAGGCACTGGGCGAAAATGCTCGCCGACAGCGCCACGTCGATGCGCCGCGAGGCCGTCTCCACCAGTTCGCCGCGCAGCAGGCGCATGGCCAGCTCGAAGCCGGTCAGCGCGACGGCCGCCACCGTCAGGACCGCCAGGCTGGCCGTGGCGTTGTTGGGGATGACGCGGTCGTACACGGCCATCGCGTAAAACGGCACCAGCGCGCCGATCACGTTGAGCACCAGGGTGCCCAGCAAGGCCCAGCGGAAGACCCAGCGGTTGCGGTTGAAGACGTCCCAGAACCAGCGGCCGTTGACGGGCAGACTGTAGAGCAGGCTGCGCTGGTCGAAATACATCAGCGGGCGCACCGCCACCCAGCGCCCGGCCGGCACCTCGCCGGCCAGCGCCGCCGCGTCGAGCCAGCAACTGCCGTCGATGCCGGGGACGTGGCACTGGTATTTGCCGGCGTCGATGGCCAGCACCACCAGCGCCTGGCCGGCGTCGTTGAGCAGCAGCGCCGGCATCTCGGTCGGACGGCGCGCGGCGCCGGTCGCCAGCGCGGTGCCGACCAGGCCGGCGTGCGCCAGCGCCTCGTCGAGCGCGCCGTCGGCGCCGGCGGCGTCGAACGCCGCCAGGCTGGCGCGCAGGCGCTCGTGCTGGACGGCGGCGCCGAAAAAGCGCGACAGGAACACCACGGCTTCGCACACGGCGACGGCGCCGGCGGCGCTGGCCGGCTGGGGGGATGGCATCATGGCGGTTCCAGGTGAAGACGAATACGGTAAAGGCGACGGCGCGCATCCCCGGCCGACAAGGAACGGGGATTAATATTGTGCCACAGTAATATGGGTCGCGGCGGCAAAAATCGGCGCGCGACGCGGGCGGCACGGACGTGCCAGGGAGAAATGGCAACGGCCGCGGCGCAAGGCGCGGCGGCCGCGGCCGGCGGGGCGCGCGCCGGGAACCGGCCGCGCCCCTGTGCGACGATTAAGCCTGGCGGCGACGCATGAAGCCCAGCAGGCCCAGGCCGGCCACCAACATGGCCCAGGTTTGTGCCTCAGGCACGGCCGACACGCTCAGCAGGTTTTGCGAGACGCTGCCGACGCCGGCGCTGCTCAGGCTGGTGTAGTTGAAGGTGTTGTGGATCGCGCCCGAACCGAGGGCGGTGCCCAACATGGTGTTGGCGTTGAGCACGATGGCGTTGTTCAAGTTCTTGAACTTCAAGGCGCCGCCCAGCAGGTTGCCATTGTCGTTGTTCAATTCCCACAGCGCCAACTGGAACGCCTGGGCCGCCGCGTAGCTGGTTGCCAAGTTTGCCACCGAGCTGGTGTAGTAACCCTCGTACAGGCGCTTGATCGAATCGGACGCGGCGAACGCGGCCGAGCCGTAGTGGTTGTTCGAAGCGTTCAGCGCCACGGTTGGCTGCAGGCAGAACGCCAGGAAGGTGTTGCTGTCGTAGGTGGCTTCCCACACGCCCGGGGTGACCGAGTTGCCCGGACCGAAGGCGCCGCCGCTGGCGGTGAACATGCCGGCGCCGTGCAAGGTGGCGGTCAGGTTGCTGCCGGCGGCGCTGGCGCCGGCGCTGGCCAGGGTCAGGACGGCGGCGGCGACGCCGGCGCGCAGGATAGCGGTCATTGCTGTTTTCATGATGATTGTCTTCTTTAAATAGTTATAGTGAAAAATACTGCCACGGTTCCGGCGCCGGCCGCACTGGCGCGGCGCCGTACCCGCACTGCAAACGCAAACTTCTTTACGCTGCCATTTCCGGCGCCGCGGCATGTGCCAGCACCCGGCGCAAGGTCTCGGCGACGTCGCACTGGACACAGGCGTCGGCCGGCGCGGCCAGCGGCGCCGGCGCCGGCGCCACGCCCTGGCCGACCACCTGGTCGAGCGCGTTGTCGTCGCGCAGCAGGTCGGCCATGTTCGGCAAGGCCACGCCGGCCTTGGCCGCGTCCTTGGCGTCGACGTTGAAATACACGTCCGTCATGTCGACCGACTTGCCGCTGGCCAGCGTCGCGCTGCTGCGCTCCAGATGCAAGTTGTTGTTGGCGTCCAGGAACGGCAATTCGGTGAAGCTGACCGTCAGGCTGCTGACGCCGGCGTCGTGCAGCGACAACAATTCGCCGGCGTCGGTGTGGCCGTTGCTGTTGGCGTCGCGCCAGATGCGCAGTTCGGCGAACTTGTCGTCGTTGACGTCGACCACGCCGTCGCTGTTGGAGTCGAAGCTGGCCAGCTTGGCGAAGCCCGAACCCTTGCTGGCGCCGCCGAACAATTCGCCGATGCCGTCGATGCTGCCGTTGCCGTTGGCGTCGACCGCCAGGAAGCCGTCGTTGCCCGAGACCCAGCCGGACTGGATCGCCTGGCCGTCGCCCAGCAGGTCGAAGCTGCCGTGGAAGTCGGCGCGGGCGATGGTTTGGATGCCGTCGCCGCCCAGATCGATGACGATCGGCGTGATGCTCGCGTCCCAGCTCATGTCGTTCTCGCCCGACTCCAGGAAGGTCCTATCGGTGTAGGTGACGTTGGCCTTGGAGACGCCGTCGCCGTTCACGTCCGAATCGATCTGGTCGTTGGAGCCGACGTTTTTCACGCCCCACTTCCAGGTTTCCATGTCGTAGCCGGCGAACTTGACGCCGGACTTGTCGAATTTCAGGTAGAACGAACCCGGGTCCAGGTTGCCGAAATTGTAGTTTCCGTTGCTATTCGTGTAGGTCGTTGCCAGCAACTGGTTGGCGTTGTTGTACAGCATAACCTTGATGCAGGCGATGCCCTCTTCGTTGCTGTCCTGCACGCCGTCATGGTCGCGGTCGCGCCAGACCTTGTCGCCGATGCTGGCCTTGCGGTACAGGCCGGCGTCCCAGCTCATGTCGTTTTCGCCGTAGCCGAGGTTGGTCAGCGCGCTGCGGCCGCTGCTGGTATCGACGTCGGAGTCGATGGCGTCGGAACCGACGTTGCCCCTGGTGTAGTAGTAGCCGGACGGCTTGACCACTTCGACCTTGTAGTCGCCCGCGTTCAAGCCGCTAAACAGGTAGTTGCCGCTGGCGTTCGTGGTGGTCGTGCCCAGCACCTGGTTGTAGGCGTTGAGCAGCTTGACGGTGACGCCGCCGATGCCGCTCTCGCCGGCGTCCTGCACGCCGTTGAAGTTCTTGTCTTCCCACACCTTGTCGCCGATGCTGGCGGTTTGCCTGACCAGGCCGGCGTCCCAACTACGGTCGATTTCACCCGAGCTCAGTTCGGTCTGGATGGTTTTGCCCAGCGCGTTGGCGTCCGAGTCGGCGCTGTCCGAGCCGACGTCCTGCGCCGTGAACTTGTAGCCGGCCGGGGCCACGAAGGCCACCGAGTAGACGCCCGGGGTCAGGTTGGTGAACAGATACTTGCCATAGCTATCGGTGGTGGCGCTGGCGACGACCGCGCCGGCGCTGTTGAGCAGGTTGACGGTGACGCAAGCGACGCCGGACTCGCCGGTGTCCTGCACGCCGTTGCCGTTGCAGTCGCCCCAGACCCGGTCGCCGATCTGCGCTTTTTGATACAGGCCGGCGTCGAGCGTGTTGTTGGTCTCGCCGGCGGCGACGGCGAACTGCGCGGTGTTGCCGGCGCCGTCGATATCGCTGTCGGCGGCGTCGTTGGCGCCGGCGTCGCGCGGCGACGTGAAGTAGCCCGACGGCGCTTTGACGGCCACCGAATAGGTGCCCGCCGCGACGTCGAAGTGGTAATTGCCGGTGGCGTCGGTGGTGGTGCTGCCGACCACGCCGCCGAGCGCGTTTTTCAGTTGCACGGTGACGCCGGCAATACCGGCCTCGCCGGCGTCCTGCACGCCGTTGGCGTTGGCGTCGAGCCAGACGCGGTCGCCGATGTGGGCGTCGGGCGCCTGCACGCCCATGTCCAAGCTGCGCTCGCTTTCGCCCGATTCGAGCACCGTCTGGGCGGTGCGGCCGTCGGCCTGGTTGGCGTCGGAGTCGGCGCCGTCGTCGGCGCCGACGTCGCGGCCGGTGATGACGTAGCCGGCCGGCAGGCTGGCCTTGTCGAATTGCACGCTATAGCTGCCCGGCACCAGGTTGGTAAACAGGTAGTTGCCGTTGGCGTCGGTGGTCAACGGGCTGCCGACGGCCACGCCATAGGCGTCGAGCAGCGTCACCTTGACGCCGGCCACGCCGGCCTCGCCGGCGTCCTGCACGCCGTTCTTGTTCAGGTCGAGCCAGACGCGGTCGCCCAGCTCGGCCGTTTTATACAGGCCGGCGTCCAGGTCGGGATGGTTCTGGCCGGCGGCCAGCGTTACCTGGGCGCTGTTGCCGCTGGCGTCGATATCGCTGTCGGCGGCGGCGTTGCCGCCGGCGTTCAGGGCGGTGGTGACATAACCGGCCGGCGCCAGCACGGCCACCGAATAGGTGCCAGGATCGACGCTGAAGCCGTAGTTGCCGTTGGCGTCGGTGACGGTGCTGCCGACCACGGCGCCGGCGGCGTCCTTCAATTGCACGGTGACGCCGCCGATGCCGGCTTCGCCCGCGTCCTGCACGCCGTTGGCGTTCTTGTCTTCCCACACCCGGTCGCCCAGCGTGGCGGGGGTGGCGACGATGCCGGCGTCCAGGCTATGGTTGCTCTCGCCGGCCAGCAACACCACTTGCGCGGTGCCGCCGTCGACGACGCTGGCGTCGGAGTCGGCGCCGTCGTCGGCGCCGACGTCGCGGCCGGTGATAACGTAGCCGGCCGGCAGGCTGGCCTTGTCGAATTGCACGCTATAGCTGCCCGGCGCCAGGTTGGTGAACAGGTAGTTGCCGTTGGCGTCGGTGGTCAACGGGCTGCCGACGGCCACGCCATGGGCGTCGAGCAGCGTCACCTTGACGCCGGCCACGCCGGCTTCGCCGGCGTCCTGCACGCCGTTCTTGTTCAGGTCGAGCCAGACGCGGTCGCCCAGTTCGGCCGTTTTATACAGGCCGGCGTCCAGGTCGGGATGGTTCTGGCCGGCGGCCAGCGTTACCTGGGCGCTGTTGCCGCTGGCGTCGATATCGCTGTCGGCGGCGGCGTTGCCGCCGGCGTTCAGGGCGGTGGTGACATAACCGGCCGGCGCCAGCACGGCCACCGAGTAGGTGCCCGGATCGACGCTGAAGCCGTAGTTGCCGTTGGCGTCGGTGACGGTGCTGCCGACCACGGCGCCGGCGGCGTCCTTCAATTGCACGGTGACGCCGCCGATGCCGGCTTCGCCCGCGTCCTGCACGCCGTTGGCGTTCTTGTCTTCCCACACCCGGTCGCCCAGCGTGGCGGGGGTGGCGACGATGCCGGCGTCCAGGCTATGGTTGCTCTCGCCGGCCAGCAACACCACTTGCGCGGTGCCGCCGTCGACGACGCTGGCGTCGGAGTCGGCGGCGTCGTTGGCGCCGGCGTCGCGGCCGGTGAAGACGTAGCCGGCCGGCAGGCTGGCCTTGTCGAACTGCACGCTATAACTGCCCGGCGCCAGGTTGGTAAACAGGTAGTTGCCGTTGGCGTCGGTGCGCAAGGGGCTGCCAACGGCCACGCCGTGGGCGTCGAGCAGCGTCACCTTGACGCCGGCGACACCGGCTTCGCCGGCGTCCTGCACGCCGTTCTTGTTCAGGTCGAGCCAGACGCGGTCGCCCAGTTCGGCGGTTTGATACAGGCCGGCGTCGAGGCGCGGGTTGGTTTCGCCGGGCGCCAGCGTCACCTGCGCGCTGTTGCCGCCGGCGTCGACGTCGCTATCGGTGGCGGCGTCGCCGCCCTGGCCCTGGGCACTGATGGCGTAGCCGGCCGGCGTCACGATCGCCACCGAGTAGGTACCCGGATTGACGTCGAAATGGTAGGCGCCGGCGGCGTCGGTGGTGGTGCTGCCGACAACGTTACCGCCGGCATCCTTCAATTGCACGACCACGCCGGCAATACCGGCTTCGCCGGCGTCCTGCACGCCATTGGCGTTGGCGTCGTTCCAGACGAAGTCGCCCAGGTGCGCCATCGGCACGTTGAAAACCAGGTGGTTGGGGGTGGCGCTCAGGTCGCTGGCGTTGCAGCCGACGGTGCCGCCGTCGTCGCGCACCTGGAAGCCCAGCGCGAAGCTGCCGGCCCGGTCCGGCGACGGCACAAACACCAAATGGCCGGCGCGGATGTCGGCGATGCCGATTTCGGCGCCGGCGGCGACGGCGGCGCCGTTCAGCAGCAAGGTGCCGGCGACCGGCATGGTGGTGATCAGCACCGACTGGAAGCCGTTGCTCTCGACGACGTCGTGGAAGCCGAAGTCGGCTTCGCCCAAGACCACGGCGTTGCCGTTGAGCAGGTCGAACGACTTGTCGGCGCCTTCGGGGGCGTCGTTGACCGGATCGACGATCACTTGCAGGAACAACGAAATGGTATTGCCGTCGCCGTTGTTGACGACCACTTCGATGGTTTCAAAACTGCCGTTGTAGTTGGCCGCCCAGGCGCCGGGACGCACGTACAGCGTGTCGTTGTCGAGGCGGCCGAACAGCGGGATGTTGCCGGTGGCTTCTTCATCGTCCGGCTGCAGCACGGTGATCGCGCTGATGTTCAGTGCGCCGGCGACCGTGTAGCCGGCCTGGGCCAGGATATCGCGGATGTCGACGTTCTTTTCGGTGTCTTCGCAGACGTGAATGACACTGGAAAGGTTAATGGTTGACATGCGGACTCCGAATACAAAAAAAGTGATGGATAGGCCCGCGCAGACGCGAACCGCCGAATATGGAAATGGGTACTACAAACTTGGGAATACCATGACGGGAACGTAAAGCAGACGCTGTGTACGCGGAGTTAAGGGATACACAGGGCGCGCGAGGCAGAAATCCCAGAATATGGGCATTTCTTACGATGCATCAAAGTTATCCATATTATACGGAAGATTTCTTTGCGGTAGTTATTTTTTTTACTATCAAGATGTTGTTTCAATAATTGGCTTATTCGCGTGGAAATTTTGCCACGGCGTCGAATTTCTCTTCGGCAGGCGCAATGCCCTACAATCTCGGCATGAAACAACTTACCCTCGCTTTACCGTTCGCCCTGCCCCCCGCCGAACTGGCCGCCGACTTGCAAAGGGCGATGCAGGCGCCGGCGCTGGCGGCCCTGCTGTCGCGCACCCACGAACACCGGCTTACCGCCTTCGACAACAGCACCCGGGTGTTGCCGCACGAAGCCTGGCTGGCGCACGCGCTCGGCCTGGCGGGCGCGCCGGACGGCCCGGCCGCCGGCGTGCCGCTGGCGCCGGCGGTCATGCGCGGCTTCGGCCAGGCGCCCGCCGCCGGCTACTGGCTGCTGGTGCACCCGGTGCACGTGCAAATCGCCCGCAACCACCTGCTGATGAGCGACCAGCGCCAGCTGCCGCTGGACGAGGCCGACGCGCGCGCGCTGTTCGACGCCGCCCGCCCCTATTTCGACGAGATCGGCAAGCCGCTCCTGTACGGCGACGCGCACACCTGGTTCGTGCGCGCCGACGACTGGGGCGGCCTGCGCACGGCCTCGCCGGACGCGGCCACCGGCCAGAACCTGACGGCTTGGATGCCCGAAGGCGAGCAGGCGCGCGCCTCGCGCAAACTGCAAAACGAAGTGCAAATGCTGTGGCACGAGCACCCGGTGAACGTGGCGCGGCAAGCCCGCGGCCTGGCGCCGGTGAACTCCTTCTGGCTGTGGGGCGGCGCCGACGCGGCCCCGGCCGCGGCGCCGGCGCCGCTCTTGCTCAGCGCCGATTGTCCGCCCTGGCTGGCGGCGCTGGCGGCGCCGCCGCGGCGCCCCGCCGAGCTGGCGGCCGTGCTCGGACGGGCCGACGAGCGGACCCTGGTCGCGCTTGGCGGCCTGGTCGGCGCCGGCCTGGGCGCCGACTGGTCCCACTGGCTGCTGCAGATGCAGCGCCTGGAACAGGAATGGTTCGCGCCGCTGCTGGCGGCGCTGAAAAACGGCAGCCTCGGCCAGTTGACGCTGATGCTGAGCAACCGCGACGCCTATGCCGAATTTAGCGGCAGCAAACAGGCCCAGCGCAAATTCTGGCGCAAAATCACCTTGAACAAGCTCTCCACATGACACTGACCCGCATCGCCACCCGCCCCTGCCCCTACCGGGAATCCGAAATGTTGCGCCAGGGCGGCATCCACCCGGTGCTGGCGCGCCTGTACGCGGCGCGCGGCCTGACCCAGGCCAGCGAACTGTCGAGCGAACTGGCCGCCTTGATGCCGCCGGCCGGCCTGCTGCACATCGGCGCCGCCGCCGTGTTCCTGGCCGACGCCATCGGCGCCGGCAAGCGCATGGTCATCGTCGCCGACTACGACTGCGACGGCGCCACCGCCTGCGCCACGGCGCTGCGCGGCCTGCGCGCGATGGGCGCGCACGTCGACTTCATCGTGCCGAACCGCTTCGAGTACGGCTACGGCCTGACGCCGGAGATCGTCGAGCTGACCGCGCGCGAAAAGGCGCCCGACATCATCATCACCGTCGACAACGGCATCGCCAGCGTCGACGGCGTGGCCGAGGCCAACCGCCGCGGCATCGAAGTGGTCGTCACCGACCACCATCTGCCCGGCGACACCCTGCCGGCGGCGCGCGTGATCGTCAACCCGAACCAGCCCGAGTGCGGCTTCCCCAGCAAGCACCTGGCCGGCGTCGGCGTGGTGTTTTACGTGCTGCTGGCGCTGCGCGCGGAGCTGCGCCGGCGCGGCGTGTTCGACGCCCAGAGCCAGCCCAAGCTCGACCACCTGCTCGACCTGGTGGCGCTGGGCACGGTGGCCGACGTGGTGCGGCTCGATTCGAACAACCGGATTTTGGTGGCGCAGGGCCTGAAGCGCATGCGCGCCGGCCGCATGCACGCCGGCGTGGCGGCGCTGTTCCGCGTGGCCGGGCGCGAGGCGCGCAGCGCCAGCCCGTTCGACCTCGGCTTCGCGCTGGGGCCGCGCCTGAACGCCGCCGGGCGCCTGCAGGACATGTCGCTGGGGATCGAATGCCTGATCACCGACGACGAGGGGCGGGCCTGGGCGCTGGCCCAGCAGCTCAACGACATCAACCTGAAACGGCGCGAGATCGAGGCCGAGATGCAGGACACCGCGCTGCTGCACCTCGACGAGTTCGAGCCGGCCAACAGCAGCACCATCAGCGTGTTCGACGCCGGCTGGCACCAGGGCGTGATCGGTATCGTCGCCTCGCGTCTGAAGGAAAAGTTCTTCCGCCCGACCATCACCTTCGCGCCCGGCGCGGACGGCTGGATCAAGGGCTCCGGGCGCTCGATTCCCGGCTTCCACCTGCGCGACGCGCTCGACCTGGTGTCAAAGCGCGCGCCCAGCCTGATCGACAAGTTCGGCGGCCACGCGATGGCGGCCGGCCTGACCATCCGCGCCGACGCCTTCGACGCGTTCTCGGCGGCTTTCGAGGCGGTCGGCCAAGCCTGGCTGAGCAAGCAGCAGCTCGAACGCGTCATCGAAACCGACGGCCCGCTGGAGGACGCCTACTACACCACCCAGTTCATCGAGTTGATGGACGGCCAGGTGTGGGGCCAGGGCTTCGCGCCGCCGGTGTTCTGCGACGAGTTCCGCGTGGTCAGCCAGCGCATCCTCAAAGAGCGCCACCTGAAGCTGCTGCTGGAAAAGAACGGCGCGCGCTTCGACGCCATCTGGTTCGGCCACACCGACGCGGTCGGCGAGCGGGCGCGGGTCGCCTTCCGCCTCGACGCCAACGAATACAACGGCGTCACCAAAGTGCAATTACTGGTCGAGCACGCCGAAGCGGCGTAGGCGGCGCGGGCGCGGGCGCGCGCCCGCGCCGCTACACCGCTCAAGGCAGGTCTTGCTCGGCATACGCGCACCACGCGTGGTCGCAACGGCCCACCAGTTCGCGCGCGTCGGCAATGGTGATGCGGCCGTCGTGGTCGAGGTCGCGCGGGTCCTCGGCGCCGTACGCGTCGGTGTTGAGCGACGCCATGATGATGCCGAGGTCCCAGCGGTTGACCGCCATGTCGCCGTTCAGGTCGCCCGCAGGCGCCCGCGCCACGGTGTACGTCAGCGTCAATTCCGAATAATCGAGCGCCGTGCCGTCGCCGAACAGCAGGTCCAGGCGGTTCTGCGCACGCAGCATCGGCAACAGGTCGCGCACGCCATCGGGGCGGCCGAGATAGGCGGCGGCCAAGCGCGCCCGCAGCGGCACTTTGGCCAGGTTCACGCTGAGATTATAGGTCTGGCCGGGCTGCGGCGGCGCGCCCAGCAAGTCGCCCAGCGCGATCACGTTGCTGGAATACGGCTCGGCGACGGTTGGCAGCGCGCTCTCGTTATACAGGATGAACTGAGCGCCGGCGGCGGCCCCGGTCACGCGTACCCGGGCCTTAAGCGTGGCCGAGGTAATCAGCGGCGCACCCTGCAGCCAGGTAATCTCGTGCGTCAGGCCGACCGTGTTGCGGGGCGCGACGACGTCCATGTCGACGGCCGGCGCGCCGGCCTCGCCGGCGAAGTAGGCGATCAGGTCGGCCACATGCGCCGATTTCGGCGCGGCGTCGGCCGCGTCGCCGGCGTGGAAATTGTCCTGGTCGCCGATCAGCTGGCGCATCCATGTGTCCACGTCGAATTGCTTCAGGACCAAGCTGGAATAGTCGACCATGGTGTCGTCGGTGAACACCAGGTCGAGGCGCCGGCGGCTCACCGCGTGGGGCAACATATTGCGATAATTGTCCGGCACGCCGGAATAACTGTCGGCGCTGAAGTCGCGCGTGGGATAACTCTGCACGTCCAGCTTCAGGGTGTAGGTTTTACCCGCGACGGGCACCTCGCGCAGCAGGTCAACCAGCGCAATGACACTGTGGAAACGCCGGTCCGAGCCATATGGCGGCAGGGTTAAATTGTTTAAGATGAAGTCGTTGCCGGCCACCTCGCCGCTCATGCGGATACGCACGTCGACATTGGCCGCTTCGATCGGATAGCCGCGCGGCACCGCCATGAAATGGCTGACTGCAACCGGATTGTGGTGCGCCGGCACATCCAGATTGCGTACCGGCCCCTGTCCCGGCGCCGCCTGTAGATACTCGACGAAGCTGCGCGCCAGCGGCGACAGGGAGACCACGTCGGCCGCGTCGCCCGGATGGAAGTCGTCGCGGTCGCCAACCAGGCTGTCGATGAAGCGGCCGGGGTCGCCCGACAGCGCGAAGTGTCCCTCGACCCCCTCGGCGCTGGCGCAGACCGACAGCGCGGCGGCCATGGCCTGCGTGTCCAGCAAGACCCGCTCCCAGAAGCAACTGAACACCGCTTGCGACTTGGCGCTTGGCGTCGGCAAGCCGGCCCGGATGAAGGTGCGCGCGCCCGCCGCCATGACGGCGGCCGGCATGGCGGCATCGACCCGGGTAGTGAAGAAAACCACCTTGTGTTCGAGCGCCCCGGCGGGAAGGCGCTGGAAATACGGCGTGTCCAGCGCCCCGCCGTGCACTTGGACCGGCGACGCGTTGCCGACGCCCACCACGCCGACGGCCAGGATGTTCGGTGCTTCCAGTACCGCGTGCACGGCGGGAAGGGCGGCCCGGGCCCCGACCAGGGTGTGGCACAAATAACGGGCCAGGCGAGCGCGGTCGCAGGAAGCGGCAACGGCGTCGCTCAGCGCCGACGACGCCGTGATGAACACCATGTCGGTGTCGGGCGCCTGCGTCGAGGGTGGCGGCGCAGTCCTCGGCGGCGGGCCACCGATAAAATTGGCGGCGGCCGCGCCGGCGACACGGGCGGCGGGCGGCGCCGGCTCGCTTGCCACCGCAACCAGCGGGTTGAGGAATATAGTCAGAAGCAGCGCGGCGGCGGCCGGCACTCCGGCCAAGGGGGCGATCGTATACATGCGCATCTCCAGTGGTCCGGCCGCAACAACACGTCATTGCCGGCGCGACGAAGCGCACGCAAGACTCGCGCCAAGCGCTGGAAAGGGTTGGGAAAAGCCGTTAAATCAAGCACTTGCGGCAAGCGTCCGGGGCGCTGCGGGAGCGTGCATGGACGCGGCGTCATTTTTTCCGACAGCGGAAGTTGGAAAGGCCACGCCGCCCATTAAAGGCTGAGGCCGGCAAGGGTCGGTTTTTTTCGCGGCGCCGTGACGGCGTGCCAATTGAGCCGGTCGGCGTTGGCGCGCACCAGGTTCGCGCCACTATTGCACGGCGCGCAGCGCAACACCTCCTCACCGCTGCGTTCGCAAACCAGCCGCAATTCGATAAAGCCGGCGGGGTCGACATGCTCGCCGAGAAACGCCGCCATCGCCTCGGCGAAGGCGTGCAGCCCGTGGCCGGCGAAGCCCGGGGCATCGAGCGTCATGCGCACGCCGACGCCGCGTACCAGGGCCACGCCGTCGCGGCCGCGCAGCCATGCCTCCGCCGGCCGATGCACCAGCCGCGCGATGGCGGAAATCACCCATTGACGCAGCGTCGGCTGCGCCATGTCATACAAGGTCAGCATCTGGGCGAACGCCGGCGCCCCGCGCTCGGTCGAACATTGGAGCTGGCAGACGCCGGCGGGCGCGGCCAGCGCGAAAACCGGCGTGCAACCCAACAGCAGATTCTTGCTCGACAGGCGAGCCAGTCGGCGCGCCATGTCGGAGTCGGCCGGCACGCGCGTCAACGCCAGATGCAGGGTCAGAACGCGGCCGCCGGGGGGCAGATATTTGCGCAGCGCCGCGACGTCGATGTCGACGAAGTTGAATTTTTCGGGAAAGGCAAGGTATTCCGCCAGCAGGCGGCCGGATGCGGCCGGCAGCAGCGCGTCGGCGGCGGCGAAGCCCACCGGGCCCAGCGGAATGCGGTCGAGCAGACTCCAATGGCCGCTGCCGCTGATCTCGACGTAGGCGCAAACGGTGTGCGCGAACAAGGCGTCGCGCAGCGCGGCGCAGAACTCGGGTTCGCCATCGAGATAGACGCGCAGCGCCGGCAAGCCGAGCCGGTCCAGCGCCGGCGCCTCGGCGCAGCTTTCAATGACCAGGCTGATGCACGCGGACACGCCGGACGGCAGGCCCGGCGCGGCGGCCGGCGCCAACATGGCGAAGCGGGCCTGCGACAGCAGCACGGGCGCCAGCGTGACGTCGTAGGCGGTGCGCCAGCCGCTTGCCTCGAACGAGCCGGACAGCGGCGTCAATACGCTGCCGCGGGCGACGGTGGTGGCGCCGCCGCACCGGCGCGCCGCGTCGCCGTTGCCATCGATGTGGGCGATCGCGCAGGCGCGAAGCGGGCGCCCACCACCCTGCTGCAGCCATGCGGGCGGCGCCGTCGCGCCAGACCGCATGCCGGTCTCCGCGCTGGTGTTGGCGCGCACGAGAAATTCGCGGCAGGCGCCGCGCAGTTGGTCCAGCGCCCGCTCGGCATACGGCAGCAACTGCTCCATCGTCCCCTCCCCATCTGGCGCGTTCAGCACGCTCTTCATACTGGCAGGAAACTTCGTCGCCTTCCTTGAGCGGCAACAAGGGTGCGTGGCGCGCGTGGCTTGCAATCCATCCTATAACGGAGTATAAATTATCCATTACCGGAGCCAATCATGAGCCTAGCCTACGCCTACCCAAAAAGCCACTTCGAACCGACCGTGTTGGTGGATTTGACCGCCAAGAGCGAGCGCGAACGCCTGTCCAAGTCCGCGCTGAAGGGCTTCTTCAAGCTTGCCGCGGCGTGGAAGCTGCGCGACGACGACGCCCGCGAACTGCTTGGCGGCCTCTCCAGCAGCGCCTACTATGAATGGAAAAAGAACCCCGACCGGGTGCTCGACGTGGACCGCATCACGCGCGTTTCCTACCTGCTGGGCATCTACAAGGCGCTGCACATCCTGTACGGCGACAAGCTCGCCGACGAATGGGTGACGCTGCCGAACAGCAACCAGATCTTCGCCGGGCGCACCCCGCTGGCGCACATGCTGCGCGGCGGCCTGTTGGCGATGCAGACGGTGCGCAAACTGCTCGACGCCCGCCGTGGAGGCCTGTGACCTTGGCCATATCCGCGCTACCCCCGCTGTCGTTGCTGCGCCAGTTCGACACCTGCCGCCTGATCCAGTCGCGCTTCGCCGACGTCGAGGACTCGGTGCTGGCGCCGCTGGCCGACGACACCGGCCATCTACGCGACCTGTTCGACCTCGACAACGCCACCAACGCCCGTCTGATCGCCGAATCGGGCGGCGCGGCCGGCATCGGCGTCGACGAACTGGTGTCCCGCGTACCCAACTTCCGCATCGTCAACGCCGCCTTTACCTACGCCAGGCCGGAAGGCAGCCGCTTCAACGACAGCGAGCGCGGCGCCTGGTACTGCGCCTTCGACGCCGCCACGGCCCTGGCCGAAATCACCTTCCACAAGAGCGTCGAATACCAGGAAATTCAGCGTTTCGACGACAGCGTCAGCTACCAGTTGATGCTGGCCGACTTCAGCGCCGAGTTCCACGACCTGCGCGGCCTGGAGGCGTTCCGCGCCTGCCTGGCCCCGGCCAGCTACCTCGACTCGCAACAACTGGCGGCGCGCCTGCTCGACGCCGGTTCGCTGGGCCTGATTTTCCCCAGCGTGCGGCGCGACGGCGGCACCAACCTGGCCTGCTTCCGGCCTGCGCTGGTGGGCAATGTTCGCAAAGGCGACGTCTATCGGTTAACATGGGAGGGTACGCCGACGCCGCGCATCGACATCGTCTGAGCGCGCCGGACTCCCCTATGACATCGAACGAGTACCAACATGCAAACCAAACCCGAGAACGATACCGACCTGCGCATCAAAGTCAACCGAGAAACCGCGCGGCTGCCATGGAGTGAGCTGGAGAAGCATTTCGCACAAGGCAACGTGGTGTTCGTCACCAGCGATCTCGACCTGGTCGAGGTGGCGGTGCGCATTTCGCACGACGACAAGGCCACCATCGTTCAATGGATGGCCGAGCGCAAGGTGATGAAGGCGTCGGACCAGCAGGCGCAAAGCTGGCAGCAGGCCGACGCCGCGCTGTGGGCGGTGGTGGTCAGCCCGTTTATTCTGGTACAAGAGGAAAAGCCGGCCGTGCATTAAGCAGTCGCCATTCACGGCGCGCGCGCGGCGGCAAGTCGAATCCAGGATAAAGGGAGTCGGCAGCATAACACCAAGGTTTACCTGGCGTTGTTGTCGATTGGCGCGGGGTTCGGCCGCGCGCTCGGGTATAATCCAAGGTTTGATTTTCACTATAAGAAGACACCATCATGGAAGCCGAACGCATCAACTCCCTCTCCGCCCTGCTCGCCGATCTGACGATCCGCGAAGCCGAACTTCGGAGGTATCTTTGACTTCGATACGAAGTCAGAGAAGCTAGAGCAAGTCAATGAAGAATTAGAGGATCCGACCGTCTGGAACGATCCGAAGCGCGCCCAGGACCTCGGCAAGGAGAAGAAGGCGCTGGAGTCCATCGTCTTTACGCTGACCAAGGCCGACGCCGATCTGCGCGATACGAACGATCTGTTCGCCATGGCGCGCGAGGAGCAGGACGACGAGACGCTCGAGGCGGTCATCGCCGACGTCGACGCCATCAAGTTGATCATCGAGGGCATGGAGTTCCGCCGCATGTTCAACAATCCGATGGACCCGAACAACTGCTTTATCGATATCCAGGCCGGCGCCGGCGGCACCGAGGCGCAGGATTGGGCCTCGATGCTGTTGCGCCAGTATCTACGCTATTGCGAACGCAAGGGCTTCACGGTCGAGATCCTGGAGCAGTCCGACGGCGAGGTCGCCGGTATCAAGACCGCCACGCTGAAGGTCGAGGGCGACCACGCCTATGGCTTCCTGCGCACGGAAACCGGGGTCCATCGCCTGGTGCGCAAGTCGCCCTTCGATTCCGCCAACGGCCGCCACACCTCGTTTACCAGCCTGTTCGTGTATCCGGAAGTCGATGATTCGATCGAGATCGACGTCAACCCCGCCGATATCCGCGTCGACACCTACCGCGCGTCCGGCGCCGGCGGTCAGCACATTAACAAAACCGACTCCGCGGTCCGTATGACGCACGCGCCCACCGGTATCGTGGTGCAGTGCCAGAACGACCGCAGCCAGCACCGCAACCGCGCCGAGGCGATGGAGATGCTGAAGTCGCGCCTGTACGAGCATGAGCTGCGCAAGCGCATGAGCGAGCAGCAGAAGCTGGAAGACTCGAAGACCGACGTCGGCTGGGGCCACCAGATCCGCTCCTACGTGCTGGACCAGTCGCGCATCAAGGATTTGCGCACCGGTTTCGAAACCGGCAACACCAAGGGCGTGCTGGACGGCGATATCGACGAGTTCATTTCGGCTTCACTCAAGCAAGGCGTATAAACGATGACTTCTCCCCAGCGCGCGTTCATCTTCGACATGGACGGCACGATCGTCGACAACATGGCCTTCCACACCGAGTCCTGGATGACGTTTTTCCAGCGCCGCGGCCATGTGCTCGACGCCGACGATTTTTTCCTCAGCACGGCCGGGCGCCAGGGACACGAGATTATCCGCTCCTACCTGGGCGACGTTTTCAGCCCGGCCGAGCACGTCGCGCTGATGGCTGAGAAGGAGTCGGTTTACCGCGAGCTGTACGCGCCGCACCTAGCCACCGTGGCCGGTTTCGACGCGCTGGTCAAGGCCGCCCGCGGCGACGGCGTCGCGCTGGTGGTCGGCACCGCCGCGCCGAACGAGAACATCGTCTTCACGCTCGACGGGCTCGACCTGCGGCGCCATTTCGACGCCGTCGTCGGCGCCGCCGACGTCCAGCGCGGCAAGCCCCATCCGGACGTGTTCCTGATGGCGGCCGAGCGCGCCGGCGCGCTGCCCGAGAACTGCATCGTGTTCGAGGACGCGCCGCTGGGCGTGGAGGCGGCGCGCCGCGCCGGCATGCGCGCGGTGGTCCTGAGCACCACCCTGCCGGCCGAGGCTTTCGCGCAGTTCGACAACGTCATCTGCGTCGCCCGCGATTTCCGCGAGCTGTCGGTCGAGGCGCTGTTCGCCAGCAGCCCGGCCGCACCCATCATTTAATTAGACAGACAAGACAAAACACTATGACGACGGATATCCAAGAACAAGCCGCAGCACCGGACGAAAACAAGATCATCGCCGAACGCCGCGCCAAGCTGGCCGCGCTGCGCACCCAGGGCGTCGCCTTCCCGAACGACTTCCGCCCCCTGCACAAGGCCGCCGACCTGCATCTGCAATACGGCGCCAAGACCCGCGAAGAGCTGGAAGCCGAGCCGGTCACCGTGGTACTGGCCGGGCGCATGATGTTGAAACGCGAAGCCGGCAAGAAAGCCGCCTTCGCCACGCTGCAGGACGCCTCCGGCGCCAAGGCCGATGGCCGCATCCAGATCTACGCCACGCTCGACCTGACCGGCGAAGCGGCCATGGCCGCGCTGCACCACTACGACCTGGGCGATATCCTGGGCGTGACCGGCACGCTGTTCAAGACCAAGACCGACGAGCTGACCATCAAGGCCACCGAACTGCGCCTGATCACCAAGTCGCTGCGTCCGCTGCCGGACAAGTTCCACGGCCTGGCCGATCAGGAAACCAAATACCGCCAGCGCTACGTCGACCTGATCATGAACGAGGACACGCGCCGCACCTTCAAGGCGCGCACCGCCGCGATCTCGTCGATCCGCCGCTTCATGGAGAAGAACGAGTTCATGGAGGTGGAAACGCCGATGCTGCACACCATCCCGGGCGGCGCCGCGGCCAAGCCGTTCACCACCCACCACAACGCGCTCGACATGCAGATGTTCCTGCGCATCGCGCCCGAGCTGTACCTGAAACGCCTGGTGGTGGGCGGTTTCGACCGCGTCTTCGAGATCAACCGCAACTTCCGCAACGAGGGCGTGTCGATCCGTCACAATCCCGAGTTCACCATGATGGAGTTCTACGCCGCCTACACCGACTACAAGTGGCTGATGGACTTCACCGAGGCGGTGATCCGCCAGGCCGCCGTCGACGCCCACGGCACCGCCACGCTGACCTACGGCGGCCGCGAGCTGGACCTGGCCAAGCCGTTCCACCGCCTGACCATCGTCGGCGCGATCAACAAGTACGCGCCGCACTACAGCAACGAGCAGTTGCACGACGCCGGGTACATCAAGGCCGAATTGCTGAAGTTCGGCGTCAAGCCGCACGCCCACTCCGGCCTGGGCGCGCTGCAACTGGCGCTGTTCGAGGAAACCGCCGAGGCGCAGCTGTGGGAACCGACCTACATCATCGACTATCCGGTGGAAGTGTCGCCGCTGGCGCGCGCCTCCGACACGGTGGCCGGCATCACCGAGCGCTTCGAGCTGTTCATGGTCGGGCGCGAGATCGCCAACGGCTTCTCCGAGTTGAACGACGCCGAAGACCAGTCGGCCCGCTTCCTGGCGCAGGTGGCGGCCAAGGACGCCGGCGACGAAGAGGCGATGTACTACGACGCCGACTACATCCGCGCGCTGGAATACGGCATGCCGCCGGCCGGCGGTTGCGGTATCGGCATCGATCGCCTGATCATGATCATCACCGACTCGCCGAACATCCGCGACGTGCTGCTGTTCCCGCACCTGCGCCGCGAAGACTAATCGCGACGCCAGCAAAAAAGCCGCCCGGCGCGAACCGGGCGGCTTTTTTTATGGCTGGCGCGCGCGGCGAAGGCGCCGGCGACGTCGATTAAAACCAAGGGCGCGCCGGCGCCACGCGTCCCCTACTGGATCACGCGGTAGCACGGCGTGTACGACTTGCCGGCCAGCTTCATGCGGTGCTGCGCCACGAACGAGGCCAGCAGCGCGTCCATCGGTCCCATCACGGCGGCGTCGCCATGGATCTCGAAGTGGCCGTATTTCTCGATCGCGCGGATACCCTCGTCCTTGACGTTGCCCGCCACCACGCCCGAAAACGCCCGCCGCAGGTTGGCCGCCAGCAGATGCGTTTCCTGGTTCTTGTGCAGGCTCAGGTTGCGCATGTTCTCGTGCGTCGGCGAGAACGGCTTCTGGAATTCGCGGTCGATCTTCAGCAGCCAGTTGAAGTAATAGGCGTCGCTGTGGGCCTTGCGGAATTCGCGCACCTGTTTGATGCCGTCCAACATTTCGCGCGCCACCAGTTCCGGGTCGTCGATGATGATTTTATAGCGCAGTTGCGCCTCCGGCCCCAGCGTGTCGCTGATGAACTGGTTGATTTGCACGAAGTAGTCGCGCGACGCCTCCGGCCCGGTAAACACCAGCGGGAACGGCATGCCGGCGTTGTCCGGATGCAGCAGGATGCCGAGGATGTAGAGGATCTCCTCGGCCGTGCCGGCGCCGCCCGGGAACACGACGATGCCGTGGCCGGCGCGCACGAACGCCTCCAGGCGCTTTTCGATGTCCGGCATGATCACCAGGTCGTTGACGATCGGGTTCGGCGATTCGGCGGCGATGATGCCCGGCTCGGTGATGCCCAGGTAGCGCCCGGCGTGCAGGCGCTGCTTGGCGTGGCCGATGGTGGCGCCCTTCATCGGACCCTTCATCGCGCCCGGGCCGCAGCCGGTGCAGATGTCGAGGCCGCGCAAGCCCATCTGGTAGCCCACTTCCTTCGAGTAATTGTATTCGGCGCGGTTGATCGAGTGGCCGCCCCAGCACACCACCAGGTTCGGATTGAGCTGGGTCTGCAACACGTTGGCGTTGCGCAGGATGTGGAACACGGCGTCGGTGACGCCCTCGGTGCTGTTGAGGTCGAATTTCGGGTTGCCGGTCACCTCGTCGCTGACGAAGATAATGTCGCGCAGCACCGCGAACAGGTGCTCGTGGATGCCTTTGATCATTTTACCGTCGACGAAGGCGATCGCCGGCGCACCCTTGATGTCCAGCTTGATGCCGCGCTCGCGCTGGATGATACTGATGTCGAACGATTCGTAACGTTCCAGCAGTTCCTTGCCATCGTCGATGGTGCTGCCGCAGTTCAGGACTGCGAGCGCGCAATTGCGGAAGGTGTTGTAAAGGCCGCCCTGACTGGTGTCGAGCAGCTTGTTGACTTCCGTTTTGGAGAGCACGTCCAAACGGCCCTCCGGCGAAACCAGGGTATCGACAACGTCATGTTCCATGATGCGAAAATCCTTTAAAAATACGGTGCCGGGAGGGCGCCATGCGGCACCGCCCTCCGAGTGATGAGCTTGCAATGCCAATATACGACAAGTCGACAAGTTTGTGGCCGCCAAATTCGCAAAAAACCAACGGCTGCGCGCCGCCGCAAGGCTATTCGGGTTGATATGAATAAGACATACTTGTTTATGCAAATCGAACTGTTCGCTTGCGGCAATTTGTAGATTAGAATGCCTCCCTATTGGAATTCCCCGGACATTACGGCGCCCTACCCGGGCGCCAGCGGAACCGGGTGGCTCCATATTTTTTATCCATTATAAAAATTTTTCAGGAGAAACCGCATGAGCGGTGCTACTACGTTGAACAAGGAAGCCACCCTTCCCGAGTTTAAGCAGATCATGGGCCACCCGAGCCCACTGTGGATGTTATTTATGACCGAATTCTGGGAACGCTTCGCGTTCTACGGCATTCGCTGGGCCCTGGTGCTCTACATCGTCGCCCAATTCCACGGCGGCGACGCCTCCGGCCAGGCCGTTGCCAACCTGACCTACGGTTCCTACCTCGCGCTGGTGTACGCCGGCGCCCTGTTCGGCGGCTACGTCGCCGACCGCGTCATCGGCTACCAGCGTTCGATCCTGATCGGCGCCTGCTTCATGGCCGCCGGCCTGTTCATGATTTCGATCCCCAACCCGGACGTCTTCAAACTGGGCTTGGCCACCATCATCGTCGGCAACGGCATGTTCAAGCCGAACATTTCGACCATGGTCGGCAAGCTCTACAGCGTCGCCGACACCCGCCGCGACAGCGGCTTCACGATCTTTTACATGGGTATCAACATGGGCGCCTTCTTCGCCCCCATCTTCACCCAGGTACTGGCGCAAAAAGTCTTCGGCACCGACGCCATGCCCGCCTACAAAATCGTCTTCATCGCGGCCGGCATCGGCATGCTGGTCAGCCTGGTCTGGTTCGCCATCGGCCGCAAGTCGCTGAAAGGCATCGGCGCGCCGGAGCCGGAGGCGCAAAGCCGCCTGCGCATGGTCTACGTGACCATCGGCGCGCTGGTGGTGATTCCGCTGGTATACTTCCTGCTGGCCGTCGGCGCCACCAACCTGCAATACGTGTTGTCGGTGCTGTTCGTCGGCCTGAGCATCATGTTGATGATCGAAGGCATCAAAAACGGCAAGGTCGCGCGCGACAAGGTCATCGCCATGTTGCTCATCTTCGCCTTCAACATTTTGTTCTGGATGTTCTTCGAACAGGCCGGCAGCTCGTTTACCTTCCTCGCTGAAAACATCGTCGACCGCCAACTGGGCGGCTTCGTCTTCCCGACCGCCTGGTTCCAGAGCGTCAATTCGATCGCCATCATCGCCTTCGCGCCGATCGTCGCCTTCGCCTGGATCTTGCTGGGCCGGCGCGACGCCAATCCGTCGATCCCGCGCAAATTCGGCCTGGGCCTGATCGGCAACGCCATCGCCTTCGGCCTGCTGATCTACGCACTGTCGAGCCTAGTCGACGGCAACGGCAAAATCCCGTTCTGGACCCTGTTCATGGTCTACGTGATCCAATCGGTGGGCGAACTGTGCCTGTCGCCGATCGGCCTGTCGATGGTCACCAAGCTGGCGCCGGTGCGCCTGGTCGGCCTGGGCATGGGCGGCTGGTTCCTCTCCACCGGTATCGGCAACAACCTGTCGGGCATCTTCGCCAGCCACGTCAGCGGCGAAAGCGGCCTGTCGGTGGCGTCGGCGCTGGACGGCTACTCCTTCGGCTTCTGGTCGCTGCTGGGCGCCGGCGTGGTGCTGTTCCTGATCGCACCGCTGATCAACAAGCTGATGCACGGCGTCAAATAAACGCCGCGCTGTAAAGCGTCAATGAACACGGCGGCCCGCGGGCCGCCGTTTTTTATGGGTGAAGCGTTAGCGTGTCGTAGGTCGGATTAGCGGGACGCGTAATCCGACCATGTTGGCCGAAGCGAGCCGCGCCGCTCCAGGCCAAGCTTGTCGGCTTGCGCCGTTCCGGCCAACCCGACCGACGCAACCGGCCGACGTAACGCCATTGGCGTCGGCGCTGCGAACGCCTGCCAAAAAAATGCCGCTCGGCCTGGGCGGAGCGGCATTTGTGGCGGACTGAAGCGGCTAGCTTACGCGGCTTTCTTCTCGCGCGCGACGATGTACAGCAGTACGATCAGGGCGGCGTACGGCAGCAGCGACAGCGCGTCGGCGTTGATGCCTTCGTAGAACGGGTTGCTGTGCTCGGCCCAGTTCGTCACGGCCTTGTCGAAGTTGGTCAGCAGGCCGGCCGTAATCGCGATGATGATGCCGGCCAGCGCGCCGCCGGCGATGTAACCGGACGCCAGCAACACGCCCGAGCTGCGGTCGCCCGCAGATTGCTTCTCTTCCGCCGTTAGGCCGACGTTGTGCGCCAGCTTGTTGTTGCGGCGGTCCACCAGCCAGCGGATGCCGCCGCCGATGAAGATCGGCAGGGTCGACGACAGCGGCAGGTAGACGCCGACCGAGAACGCCAGCGAGGCCACGCCGGCCATTTCCAGCACCACCGCGATCATCACGCCGAACAGCACCAGGGTCCACGGCAGTTTCTGGTCGAGGATGCCCTTGATGATGTAGGACATCAGCACCGCCTTCGGCGCGTCGTATTTCTTCACTTCCGATCCGTCCGGACGGGTCTTGTAGACGCCGTTGATGCCCGGATCGACCAGGTAGGCCAGCCTGCCGTCGTCGTGCACCAGGTATTTGCCGGCCGGGCCGCCGACGGTGTCGGGCTTTTGCCAGACTTTATAGGTCTTGGCGTCGTCGGCTGCCTGCGGGCCCTGCAGCGCCGCGGTGACAGTCAGTTTCGAGGCGTCGGTGGTGACGCCGGGCGCCACCTGCGCCGCCGGCACGTAGACGGTGCTGGCGTCGTTCAGTTTCAGCAGGATAGGCCCGAGGATCAGCGCCGACGACAGCGCGCCGGCGAGGATCGCGTACTGCTGCAGGCGCGGCGTGGCGCCGACCAGGAAGCCGGTCTTCAAGTCTTGCGAGGTGGTGCCGGCGTTGCTGGCGGCGATGCAGACGATGGCGCCGACCGACAGCGCGGTGACGTAGTACTGGCCGCCGGTCCAACCCATGATCAGGAAAATCAGGCAGGTGAACAGCAGCGTCGCCACGGCCATGCCGGAGATCGGGTTCGACGAGGAGCCGATTTCGCCGGTCAGGCGCGAGGACACGGTGGCGAACAGGAAGCCGAACACCAGGATCAGCAGCGCGCCCAGCAGGTTCATATGCAGCGGCGTGGCGACGGTGATCACGGCCAGGATGCCCAGGCAGCCGATGATGACCCATTTCAGCGGGATGTCCTGCTCGGTGCGCAGCGTCGAGGCCGGCTTGCTGCCCTTGCCCATGCTGGCCAGGCCGGCGGACAGGCTGCTCCAAATCATCGGCAGCGAACGCACCAGGCTGATCAGGCCGCCGGTGGCGACCGCGCCGGCGCCGATGTACAGCACGTAGGCGCTGCGCACCTCGTTCGGCCCCATTGCGCTGATCAGTTTGGTGCCCGGCGACAGGATTACGCCCATCTGGTCGCCGAAGAACTTGATCATCGGGATCAACAGCAGATAGGACAGCACGCCGCCGGCGGCCATCGTCGCGGCGATGCGCGGGCCGATGATGTAGCCGACGCCGAGCAGCTCGGGCGAGATTTCGGCGCCGATCGAGCCGGCCTTCAGCGGCGCGTCGAAGACCACGCCGGTGGTGTCCTTCCAGCCTTTGAAGGAGACGTTGAACACTTTATACAACAGGCCGACGCCGAAGCCGCCGAAGATGATCTTGGCGCGCCGTTTCGCGTCCAGCGCGGCCAGCGAGTCCTTCTGGATGCTTTCGCCGGCGGCGATGCGCGAGCTGTCGGTGGCGGCCGCCTTCAGCACCTCGGCGCAGGCCGTGCCTTCGGGGAATTTTAATTCCTTGTGCTGGTCGACGATCAAGGTGCGGCGCATCGGGATCATCATCAGGATGCCGAGCAGGCCGCCGAGCACGCCGACCAGCATCACGCGCGAGATTTCCAGGTCGAAGCCGAGGATCAGGATGGCCGGCATGGTCACGCCCAGGCCGAAGGCGATCGATTCGCCGGCCGAGCCGGCGGTTTGGGTGATGCTGTTCTCGAGAATCGAGGAATCCTTGCCGCCGACCTTCTTGGCCAGGCCGAACAGGGTGATGGCGATGACGGCCACGGGGATCGACGCGCTCACCGTCAAACCGACCTTGAGCACCAGGTACAGCGACGAGGCGCCGAACACCATCCCCAGAATCACCCCCATGACCAGGGCGCGCAATGTCATCTCCGGTAGTTGCGCCTCGGCCGGGATATACGGCCGCACGGCCGGCTGTGTTACGTCTTTTGGCATTGAATCAATCCTTGTTATATATTTTTTAGGTCGAAACCGGCAGCGCCCGCGGCACGGACGGTTTCGTGCAACCGTGACTATCGCACAAGCTTGAATTGATTGAAAGCGTTTTTGCGGCCCTCCCGGCGCCGTGCGGAACGGCCGATTCGATGGTCTATAATTGGTCCACCGTGCGACGCACGCTTCTGTGAGAATTCCACTTTGACCGCTTCCCGTAACGCCCTCCCCACCTGGCTGACCCGCCGCCTCGCGCTGCGCGTGCTGATCGGCGCCGGCGCCGCCGCGCTGCTGGGCGCCGCCCTGCTGGCCGCCTACCTGTTCCTGTTCATCGCGCCCAAGCTGCCGGCGCTCGACGTCATCACCGACTACCGCCCCAAGATCCCGCTGCGCGTCTACACCGCCGACCAGGTGTTGATCGGCGAATTCGGCGAGGAGCACCGCGATTTCGTCGCCATCAAGGACGTGCCGGAGATGATGAAGAAGGCCTTGCTGGCGATCGAGGACACCGAGTTCTACGAGCACGGCGGCATCAACTACGTGCGCGCGCTGGGCGCCGCCAAGGCCAACCTGGGCGGCGGTACGCGCCAGGGCGGCTCGACCATCACGATGCAGGTGGCGCGCAACTTCTTCCTGACGCGCGACAAGGTATATTCGCGCAAGGTCAACGAAGTCATGCTCGCCTATAAAATCGAGGCGGCGCTGAGCAAGGACCAGATCCTGGAGCTGTATATGAACCAGATCTACCTGGGCCAGCGCTCCTACGGCTTCGGCAGCGCCGCCCAGACCTATTTCGGCAAGCCGCTGCAACAGCTGTCGTTGGCCGAAATGGCGATGCTGGCGGGCCTGCCGCAAAACCCGGCGCGCCACAACCCGGCCGTCAATCCGAAACGCGCGGCCCAGCGCCAACGCCTGGTGCTCAAGCGCCTGCGCGAGCTTGAATACATCAGCGCGGCGCAGTACGAGCAGGCGCTCAAGGAGCCGCTGCGGGTGCAACCGCGCGGCCAGCAGTTCGACACCCACGCCGAATACGTCGCCGAACTGGCGCGCCAGGCGGTCTTCGCCGAGTTCAAGGAGGAGGCCTACACCAAGGGTTTGAAGGTCTACACGACCATCCTCAAGGCCGACCAGGACGCCGCCTACGAGGCGGTGCGGCGCAACGTGCTGGCCTACGACCAGCGCCACGGCTACCGCGGCCCGGAAGGCTTCATCGACCTGCCGGCCACGCCGGAGGAGCGCGAAGAGGCCATCGACGAGGCGCTGCAGAAGCGTCCTCTGAGCGACCGCCTGATCGCCGCCGTCGTCACCTCGGTGTCGCCGAAGAAGGTGACGGTCGACGCCGGCGCCGACGAGGAAATCGAGATCCGCGGCGAGGGCCTGCGCTTCGCCGCGGCGGCGTTGGGCGCCAACGCCAAGGCGGGCGTCAGGCTGGTGCCCGGCGCGCTGGTGCGCATCAGCCAGGACGGCAAGAAGGCCTGGAGCATCGTGCAAGTGCCGCAGGTGGCGGCGGCGTTCGTGGCGATCGACGCCAACACCGGCGCCTACCACGCCATGGTCGGCGGCTTCGACTACCGGCTGCAGCAGTTCAACCACGTCACGCAGGCCTGGCGCCAGCCCGGCTCGGCCTTCAAGCCCTTCGTCTACTCGGCGGCGCTGGAGAAGGGTTTTTCCCCGGCCACCCTGATTAGCGACGCGCCGCTGGAAATGAGCGGCGCCGAGGCCGGCGGCCAGAACTGGCAGCCGCAAAACGACGACGGCAAGTTCGAAGGTCCGATCAGCATGCGCTTCGCGCTGGCGCAGTCGAAGAACGTCGCCTCGGTGCGCATCCTGCGCGCCGTCACGGTGCCGTTCGCCCACACCTTCCTGGAGAAGTTCGGCTTCGACCCGGCCAAGCAGCCGAACAACCTGACGATGGCGCTGGGCACCGGCGCGGTGACGCCGGGCCAGCTGGCGGGCGCCTACGCGCTGTTCGCCAACGGCGGCTTCCAGGTGCAGCCCTACCTGATCGGCAAAGTCACCGACGCCCAGGGCGCCGTCGTCTCGGCAACCCAGGCGCCCGAGGCGGGGCTGGAAACGGCGCGCGGGCTGGACGCCCGCAACGCCTACATGGTCGACAACATGCTGCGCGACGTGGTGCGCTCGGGCACCGGCGCGGCGGCGACCCAGCGCCTGGGCCGCGGCGACATCGCCGGCAAGACCGGCACCACCAGCGACGCCTTCGACGGCTGGTTCGCCGGCTACGGCGGCGGCATCGTCGGCGTGGCGTGGATGGGCTTTGACGAACCGAAGTCGCTGGGCGGGCGCGAGTTCGGCGCCACCGCCGCCCTGCCGATCTGGATCGACTACATGAAGGTGGCGCTGGCCAGGCGGCCGCAGGCGGAACGGGCGGTGCCGGCCGGTTTGAGCCGGGTCGACGGCGACTGGGTGTACGACGAGTTCATCAACAACGGCGAGGTGCGCGCGCTCGACGTCGCGCCGGACGACATGCCGGCGCCGCCGGCGGCGTTTCCGCTGGAAACCAACTGACGCCGAGCAAACGACGCGCCATATGTAAGCCGGCTTAGCCCGCAAGGGCGTAAGCCGACAACGTTGGCCCCGCGCCCGCCCGTAAGCGTGCGCGGCGCCGCCATATCAGGCCGAAGCCGCCCCGCCCCGCCCCAAATAACTGCGCACCACCAACACCACGCTGTCGGCGAAGTCGTCGACATGCACCTTCCCCGCGCGGTATTTCCAGCGCTTCACATACCAATCCTGGAACAGCGACAGGCAATGCGCCGCCAGCAAGGTCGAATTGCCGGCCGGACGCGGCTCGATCTCGTCGATGATGCCGGCGATCAGGTTCTGCACGTACATTTCGGAATTTTTCGCCATGCTGCGTTGCTCGACCTGCAACACGCGCGAATCCATATACACGAAGTAAAACCACGGCTGCAAGATCTCCGACAGGTAGATCGAGGCGCGCACCAGCGCCTCAAGCCGGTCCAGCGGCACCTCCACGTTGCCGAACACCGGCGGCATTTCCCGCGTCGCGTGGCAGACCACGTCCTCGATCATCTCGGCCAGCTGGTCCTTGCCGCTGATGTAGCCGTACAAGCCGCCCATCGACAGGCCGGTTTCGCGGCACAGGTCGCGCAAGCTCATGGCGCGGAAACCGACGTCGTTGGCCAGGCGGAAGGTGGCGCCGAAGATGCGCTCCAGGTTCTCCAGCGCCGGCTTGCGCCGCTTGACGCCGATGCGCTCGGCGTGCCGGTCCAGGATATAGCTCCAAATATTGTCGCCGTTGAGCGGCGTCATGGTCTGGAATTGCGCGAAGTTGAAATGGGTCGACAAGTGCATTCCCAAAAACGTGGTGAAACGACGAAGGATCTTGTTATACGGAATGATTATAGCTCAGGAAAACAACTGATCAGGTTATCAAGAAAATAAGGTGGTTTTATATTGCGGTGCGTCATGCTATTTCTGTCAAGTGGTGCTACATTAAATAAACCGAGCGCTCGCTCTATTTATTTCCGCCATCAGAGCGGGAAGGATAAGGCGGCGCCGGCACCCGGGCTTGGCGCGGCCGCGGCCGCGCCAAGCCCGGGTTTTCAGCAGCATTCATGCACCTTTATGGAGACAACATGAAACAACGTTTTTGGAAATGCCTGTCGGTCGCCCTGCTCGCCTCGGCCGTCCTGCCCTCGCCGTCGTGGGCGCTCGGCTACACCCAGACCAAGCACCCGATCGTCCTGGTGCACGGCCTGTTCGGCTTTGACAACCTGGGTCCGGTCGAATACTTCTACGGCATTCCGGCGGCGCTGCGCAGCGGCGGCGCCAGCGTCCACATCACCACGGTGTCGGCCGCCAACAGCACCGAAGTGCGCGGCGAGCAGTTGCTGAGCCAGGTCAAGCAGATCCTCGCGGCCACCGGCGCCACCAAGGTCAACCTGATCGGCCACAGCCACGGCGGCCCGACGGCGCGCTACGTCGCCTCGGTGCGGCCCGACCTGGTGGCCTCGGTCAGCAGCGTGGGCGGCGTCAACAAGGGCTCGGCCGTGGCCGACGTGCTGGTCGGTGCGCTGCCCAACGTCTCGGCCGCCATCGGCAACGCCGTCGCCGGCCTGATCACCTTCCTGTCGGGCGGCTCCGGCCTGCCGCAAAACGCCCAGGCCTCGTTCACCTCGCTGAGCACGGCCGGCACAGCCGCCTTCAACAGCCGCC
Source organism: Janthinobacterium sp. CG3 (assembly GCF_000344615.1). Classification (GTDB taxonomy): domain Bacteria; phylum Pseudomonadota; class Gammaproteobacteria; order Burkholderiales; family Burkholderiaceae_D; genus Janthinobacterium. The sequence continues at coordinate 1,710,299 of NZ_KB467824.1, forward strand.
ATCCGGCCGGCGTGCCGACCAGCACCTGCGGCGAAGGCGCCTACCAAGTCCGCGGCGTGCAGTACTTTTCATGGAGCGGCACCCAGCCCTACACCAACGTCTTCGACCCGGCCGACCCGGTGCTGGCGCTAACCTCGCTGGCCTTCTTCGGCGCCAAGAACGACGGCCTCGTCAGCGCCTGCTCGAGCCATCTGGGCAAAGTGATCCGCGACGACTACGGCATGAGCCATGTCGACGAGATCAACCAGATGATCGGCATCGTCAACCTGTTCGAGACCAGCCCGGTGACGGTGTTCCGCCAACAGGCGAACCGCCTGCAAGGCCTCGGACTGTAAGGGCGCGACGATGAACACAAACGTCAAGCTGGTACGCTTCGGGGCGCTCGCCGGCGCCGTCGGCATCCTCTACTTCACCCTGGCGAAACCGGAGGCGGCACCGCCGGCGCCGGCGGCGCGCCCGGAACCGAACCATTTTGCGTTTGTGCCGTCGATGCAAGGCACCAGGCCGGACGGCGACATCAAGCTCGACGCCGCCGACCGGCTGGTGGTGGACGCCGAACTGGGCCACCTGTTCGACTATTATCTGGCCGGGCTGGGCGAACAGAGCCTGGAGGCGATCCGCGCCGAGATCGAACGCGAGCTGGAGCGGCGCCTGAAGCCGCTGCCGGCGGCGGCGGCCAAGCGGCTGCTGGCCAATTACCTCAACTACAAACGGGCGCTGGTCGACGTCGAGCAGGGCCTGCCGAAAAGCGCCGACCTGGCGCAGGCGGCGCGCGCGCGCCTGGACGCGATGCAGCAACTGCGGCTGAATTATTTCAGCGCGGCGGAGGCGGCCGGCCTGTTCGGCGCCGGCGACGCGCGCGACCTCGACGCCGTCGCCCGCCTGGAGATTGGCCAGGACAAGAGCTTGAGCGCCGAGCGGAAACGCGAGAAGCTGGCGGCGCTGGAGCAAGGCATGCCGCGCGCGCTGCGCGAAGAGCGCGAGGCGCCGACGCGCATCGTCAACGTCGAGCAGGCGGTGCAGAAAATGCGCGCGCAAGGCGCCGGCGACAACGAGATTTACCGCATGCGCGCCACCGAGTTGTCGCCGGAGGCGGCGGCGCGGCTGGCCGACCTGGACCGCGACGAAGCGGCCTGGAAAAGCCGCATCGACACGTATCTGGCGCAGCGCGGCGCGTTGATGGCGGGCGCGGCGCTGGACGCCGGCGCGCGCGCGACGGCGCTGCGGCAGCTGCGCGACGCCCAGTTCAAACCGGACGAGCAGCTCAGGCTGGGCGCCTATGAGTGAAAAAAAACCGGCGGCGTGAACCCGGGGCCAGGCCCCAAGGGACTGGCCGCGGATTGCCGCCGCGGGTTTCTATCCCTGCCGGCGGCGCCTTTACAACATCAAAACACTTCCCAATCCTCTTCCTTGGCGGCGCTCTGCCTGGCCGGCGAGACCATGCGCAAGGCCGGCTTGGCGTGATTGCCGCGCGCCGGCGCTGGCGGCGGCGCCACCGCCAGGCTGATGCGGCGCTGCGCCGGCGCCGCATACGCGGCGTCGAGCTTGAAGACGCTGACCGCGTGGGCCAGCTTGACGGCCTGGTCCTGCAGCGACTCCGCCGCCGCCGCGGCCTCCTCCACCAGTGCCGAATTCTGCTGCGTCACCTGGTCCATCTGGCTGATGGCGATGTTGATCTGGTCGATACCGGAACTCTGTTCCTGCGTCGCCAGGCTGATCTCGACCATGATATCGGTGACGCGCTGCACGCTGGCGACCACCTCGCCCATGGTGCTGCCGGCCTCGCTCACCAGTTTGCTGCCGACGCCGACCTTGGCGACCGAATCGCCGATCAGCACCTTGACCTCCTTGGCGGCGGCGGCCGAACGCTGCGCCAGGTTGCGCACCTCGGAGGCGACCACCGCGAAACCGCGGCCCTGCTCGCCCGCCCGGGCCGCCTCGACCGCCGCGTTCAGCGCCAGGATATTGGTTTGAAAGGCGATGCCGTCGATGACGCTGATGATGTCGACGATCTTCTTCGACGACTCGTTGATCGACTCCATCGTCTCGACCACCTTGGCGACGACGGCGCCGCCCTTTTTCGCCATGCCCGAGGCGGACGCCGCCAGCTGGTTGGCCTGCTGGGCGTTGTCGGCGTTTTGCCGCACGGTCGAGGTCAATTCCTCCATCGACGAGGCGGTTTCCTCGAGCGAGCTGGCCTGCTCCTCGGTGCGCGAGGACAGGTCCTGGTTGCCGCTGGCGATCTGGCTCGACGCGGTGGCGATGGTGTCGGTGCCGCCGCGCACCTCGCCGACGATCTTGACCAGGCTGTCGTTCATGTCCTTCAGCGCCTGCAGCAACTGGCCGGTTTCCTCGGTCGTGTGGACCTCGATCAGGCTAGTCAGGTCGCCCGCCGCCACCGTCTGCGCCACCTTCACCGCCTGGTTGATCGGCGTCGTGATGGCGCGCGCGATCATCATCGCGCAGGCGGCGGCGATGGCGGCCGAGGCCAACGCCGCGGCGACCATCCAGCGCTCGGAGCTGACGATCGCCGCGGCGCCGTCCTTGACGCTGGTGTGGGCGATCGCCTCGTTTAACTCGCTGATTTTATTCAGGCTCCCTTCGACCATCAGGAACAGCGGGCGGGCCTGCTCGAACTGGCGGTAGAACTCGACGAACAAGTCTTTCTGCTTTTGCTCGTCCTGGTTCTGCGCCAGCGCGGCCATGGTGGCGGCCAGTTTCTCGTCGGCGCCCTTCCAGGCTGCCCACTCGCCGAGGAACTGCTTCCACATCACGGTTTCCTCCGGCGTTTGCGGCAGCGGCTCGTAGAGCTTCCAGCCGCGCTCGATATTCGCCCAGGCCTTCTGGCGCTGCTCGATGGCGGCGGAGAATTTGGCCTGCGACTGGTAGTTGTTTTCGTAAATGGCCGTCGTCAGCGTCGCCGCGGAGACCGCGGTCTGGCCCTCGCTCATCGTCAGCAGGCCCTGGATCGACGGCAGGCGCACCACACCGATTTCGTTGACGGCGTCGCCGACCGCGGCGATACCGGTGTAGCCGCAGGCGCCGACCACGATGAGCGCGACCATCATAATGGCCACCAGCGTCGCGAGCTTCCACTTGATTAATAGGTTTTTAAACATCATGCAGACCCTTCTTATAATATTCGTCGATAAAGACAAGCGCGATACGGGCTTATCTCCGTCGACATTTAAACGCCGTGTGATATTTTGTGAGAATTGGTGATAATTGGCGCACTTAAGAATATCGTCCTTTAGTTGATGGGCGTCAACCTATTTCTACTCCGGCATTTCGGCTTGCGGGCGTCCGCAAACGACCGCGCCCCGGCGCGCCATTTCGGATAAGATAGCGTGCAAGAAAACCACACCGTGCGAGCCTAGATGCCCTATCAAATCGAACATAAACTTGTCATCGGCATCGCCTCAAGCGCCTTGTTCGACCTGACCGAATCGCACCAGATCTACCTTGACAGCGGCGCCGAGGAATATCGAAAATACCAGGAACAGCATATCGATGTGATACTCAGTCGCGGCGTCGCGTTCCCGTTTATCCGGCGCTTCTTGAACATCAATAAACATTTTGCGCGCCAGGCGCCGGTCGAGGTCGTTTTATTCTCGCGCAATTCCCCGGAAACCGGTTTGCGCGTGTTGCGCTCGATCGCCCATTACGGACTGGACATATCGCGCGCGGCCTTCGTCACCGGGCAGTCGCCGTATTCTTATTTGCCGGCGTTTAACGCCTCGCTGTTTTTAAGCGCCAATGAGGAGGACGTGCGCAACGCGCTGGCCAAGCAATATCCGGCCGGGCTGGTGCTGCCCTCGCGCACCGAGGACGACGAAAGCGACAGCGAGCTGCGCATCGCCTTCGACTTCGACGGCGTGCTGGCCGACGACGAGGCCGAGACCGTGTTCAAGCGCAACAACGACGTCGACGAGTTCCACGCCCACGAAACCAAGAACATGGCCACGCCGCACCAGCCGGGGCCGCTTGCCGACCTGTTTCGCAAGCTGGCGGTGATGCAGCGCCTGGAGGAAAGGGCGCAGCGGCGCGACCCGGCCTACAAGAAGATCCTGCGCATCGCCATCATCACGGCGCGCAACGCGCCCTCGCACGAGCGCGTCGTGACGACGTTGAAAAGCTGGGGCGTGTCGGCCAACGAAACGTTTTTCCTCGGCGGCATGGACAAGTCGCGCGTGCTGGCCATCTTCAAGCCGCATATTTTCTTCGACGACCAGCTGAGCCACCTGAAGTCGGCCGGCGGCACCATACCGATGGTGCATGTGCCGTTTGGCATCGCCAACGTGCTGGCGCCGGCGGTGGATGAATAAGTTCCGCTGGGTTGCCGAGGCTATTCGGCTCTGTGCCGCTGGTTTTGTTGCACTCGCCGGCGCTCAGGCCAGGTTGCGGGCAACGCGGAAGCCGACGATGTCGTTGCTGAGCGCCGACGAGAAGCCGTTGCGCAGCGCCGAGCGCAGGTAGCGCGGGTTGTACAACCACGAGCCGCCGCGCAGGATGCGCCGGCTGGCGTCGCCGCCCTCTTCCCACGCGCTGCCGTCGGCCGGCGCGCGCTCGTAGTTGTCGTGCACCGCGTCCTGCACCCATTCCCAGACGTTGCCGTGCATGTCGTACAGGCCCCAGGGGTTGGGCGCGAAGTCGCCGGCGGCGCTGGTGCCGCCGCGGTACTGGCCGCGGAAGCTGCCGTTGTAGGTGTAGTGGCCGTCGTAGTTGGCGTGCTCGGTGCTGATCTCGTCGCCGAAGCTGAACGCGCTCTTGCTGCCGGCGCGGCAGGCGTACTCCCACTCGGCCTCCGACGGCAGCCGGTAGAACTGGCCGGTCTGCTCGATCAGCCATTGCAAATACAGTTGCGCGTCGTGCCAGCTGACGCCGACCACCGGGTGCCGCTCGCCCTGGGCGAAGCCGGGGTTGTCCCAGTCGGTCTCGGACTGCGACACCCAGCCGGTGACGCGGGCGAACTGGCGCCACTCGCCCACGCTGACCGGGTGCCGGCCCAACGCGAACGAGTAGTCGATGCCGACCCAGTGCTGCGGCGTTTCCCGTTCGAGCCAGCTTTTTTGCGAGCCGGCCGCCATGGCGATCTTGCGCTCGTGCTCGGGCGAGCCCATCTGGAAGCGCCCGGTCGGGATCAGTACCAGCTCCGGCCCTTCGCCGGTGCCGTCGAGAAAGCGGTCGCGCAGCACGCCGTTGGCGTCGGCCACCGGGCTGGTCGCCGTCGGCAGTTGCTGCGCCAGCTCGGCGGCGGCGCGGCTGGCCAGTTGTTTGCGGGCGCGCTCCTGTTCGACCCGGTAGGCCAGTTCGGCCTTCGCCGCCAGCAGCTTGCGCTGTTGTTCCTGCTGTTCGGCCATCGCCGCGGCGGCGTCGGTCTCGCGGCGCACGCGCAACTGCTCGCGCAGGGTTTCCTTGCGCGCCTTGCGGGCCGCCTCGGCTTCGATATGGCGCTGCGCGTCCTGCGTTTTGCGCAACTGATCCAGCCGCAGCTTCTCGGCGGCGGCCGCCTCGGCCTCGGCCTTGCGCTTGAGCGCCAGTTCCCGCTGGCGCTTTTGCTCGATCAGCCGGGCCTGCGCGGCCAGCGCCGCCACCTCCTCCCGGCGCCGCTCCTCGCGCAACCGGGCCTGCTCGGCCAACGCCGCCAGCTCCTCCTCGGACGGCCCGGCGGCGCGTTCGAGCTTGTCGAGCAGCGCCTGCACCGACGCCGGACGCGCCTCCGGCGTTATCGAGAAGCCGTTTTGCAGCACCTGCCACTGGGCCGGATTCAGCCCGGCCGGGGGCGACGGCAGGTGGCCGGCGCCGCGCGTCTCGTCGAACGGCATTTTACCCTCCAACATTTGGTAGACCATCACCGCGACGGCGTACACGTCCAGTGTCGGACTCGGTTGGCGCTGGTGCGTGCCGGCCTCCGGCGCGCGGTAGCCGGTGGTGCCGGCGTTCGGCGTTTGCAGGCCCAGGCTGCTGCCGGCGTTGCGCACGCGCGAGGCGATGCCGAAGTCGAGCAGCTTGATGTCGCCCTTCTGCGTCAGGAACACGTTGCCGGGTTTGATGTCGCGGTGCACCAGTTTGTGCTTGTCCCAGGCGTAGGCCAGCGCGTCGGCCACCGGCAACAGCAAGCGCCGCACGGTGTCGAGCGGCAGCGCGCCGTGCTGGCCCAGGTAGTGCTCGAGATCGGCCCCCTCCAGGCATTCCATGATGATGAAGTAGCTCGACGTGGCCGGGTCCTGCGCCCATTCGTAGACCCGGACGATGTGTTCGTGCGCCAGTTTGCGCGCCTGGGTCGCCTCTTCGATCAACAGCTTGGCGTGGGTGGCGCTCTGGGTCAGTTGCGGCGGCAGGATTTTCAGCGCCACCATTTCGCTGTTGCCCAGTTCGGCGTGGGTGGCCAGGTCGGTGGCTTGCCAGACCTGGCCCATGCCGCCGTGGGCGATCAGGCGTTCCAACCGGTAGCGGCGGTTTTGCGGACCGATTTCCTGGCCGGCCATCAGGCCCAGTTCGGTGCCCTGGCGCTGCGCCGGCGCCGGCGGCGCGTACTCGGCGTCGAGGATGGCGTTCTTGCGGTGGTCGAATTCCTCCAGGCTGAGCAGCCCGTCGTCGTGCAGGGCGCGCAGGGCGCGGATCTTGTCTCTGGCGCTTTGCATTATGTGGGGATCGCGGCTCGCTTCCATCAAGGCTGCAACGGCGCGCCGCAGGTGGCGCAGAATTTATCCGCCGCGCCGGCCGGGTGGCCGTTGACGCAGCGCGGCGCCGCCGCGGCGTGGTGGTGCACGTGCTGGTGTTGCGGCGCGTTGGCCTGCGCCACGCCCACGCCCAGTTGCGCCTGCGCCGACAGGGCGTGGCCGTGGGCGGCGTTTTGCAGGTTGATCAGGTCGAGCTGGTGGCGCCGGTCCTTGTCGGCCTGCGCCTCCATGTGGGCGCGCTCCTCCAGCGCGCGCTCGTGCGCCATGCGCATCGCCTCCAGCGGCGCGATGCTGTTCTCGGCGGCCGCCACCGCCGCCAGCGCGTGGATCTGCTCGGCGCTCATGCCGGCCTGCACCTGGGTTTTCAAGATCTGCGCCAGCGCCGCCGCGTTCGGCGCGTCGGCCAGCGCCACCTTGCCGGTGTCGCTCAGTTGGCCGATGGTGTCAATGCGCGTGATGGCGATGCGCGCCAGCTCGGCGGCGTGGGCCTGCCGCGCCACCAGCGTTTCGTACTCGCCCTTCCAGCGCGCGTAGTCCTGGTCGCGGGCGTGCGCCAGCAGCTGCAATTGGCGCTGCCACTGCGCCTCGTGCTCCTGCTGCGCCAACATCTGCCGCTGCTCGTCGACGTCGAGCTGGTCGAGCTGGCCGCGGTGGTGGTGTTGTTGGATTTGCCGGGCGTGGGCGCTGTCGGCCTCGATGGTGCGCAGCAGCTTTTCATGCTGGGCGGCGGCGTCGGACTGCGCGCCGGCGCGCTTGAGCGCCTCGATCTTCTGGTTCACCTCGGCGGCGTGCACCTGCGCCGCCGCGTCGTTGGCGGCGTCGGCGCGCAGCAGCTCGCGCTGCTGGCCCAGGTGCAGCTGGTCTTGCCATTCCTGCACCCGCTCGGCCTCGCGCTTGCGCGCGGCGTTTTCCAGCGCCGCGCCCTGCCACAGCGCCTTGTGCTGCTCGAGCGCCATCTGCGCCTCGCGCTGGGCCGCCTCGGCCTGGCTCTGGCGCAGCCGCATCAACTGGGCGCGGCGGTAGGCCTCGTCCTCGATCGCCAGCGCCTGGCCGATCTGGTTGTCGATCTGTTGCAGGTGCAACTGGTGGGCGAAGCGCTGCTGCGCCAGCTGCATTTGCTCGCGCCCGGTCTGCTGGCTCAGTTCAAGCTCGGTGCGCATCTTGATGCCGGCCAGCGCGCGCAGGTGCTCCCAGCCGGCGGCCTCGTCGGCGCGCGCGGCGTTGCGTTGCGCCAGCTCGTGCTCCAGCTCGGCCAGCGCGGTGCCGGCGCCGCGCTCGAAGGCCTGCTTGCGCGACGTCGATTCGAGGATGCGGCCGTACAGGTCGACCTGGCGCGCGCGGATCGCCTGGACCCGCTCGGCCTCCTGCTGCGTCAGCTCGGCCTTTTCGACGCCGGCGTCCTGGCGTAGTTCGGCGCGGCGGTACTCCACCCGCATGTTCTGTTCCTGGCGCCAGATGCCCTGCCATTCCTGCTCGTCGTACAGCTGGTCGAGCTGCTTGACGTGCTCCAGCTGGGCGTGGCGCTCGTCGGCCACCAGCCACAGCGTGCCGACGCGGGCGCGGTTGGCGTCGAATTTGTCGTGCCGCAGCGCCAGCGTCTCGACCTGCACCACCGCCAGGCCGTATTGCGCTAGGCGAAGTTTGAGCGCGCCCTGCAGGCGCTCGTCGAGCTGGGCGCGCAGGTCGGCGTTGCCGGCCATGTCGCGCAGCGAACGCCCGCCGACGAATTCGCCGGCCAGCTGGCGTACCGAGGGCGCCAGCAAGTCGTGCAGGTGCTGGGTGGTGACGGTGCCGGGCGCGCTCATGAAGTGCTGGGCGAACGCCGCCACCTGGTCGACCTTGACGCTGACGGTAAAGCGCGCCGCCACCCGCAGGTGTTCGGTGGTGGCCAGCCCGTCGAAGACGAATTCGACCGGCAGCGCGGCCATGCGCGTGATCAGGATTTCGGCGTGCTGGTCGCGCAGCAGGTGGTTCAGGCGCGTGAAAAAGCCTTCGAGCTCGTACTCGCCCTGCGGCACTTCGGTGCTCTTGTTGCCCTGCAAAATATAGGCGCGGCTGGCGGCAGGCACCCGCAGCGTCTTGTTGAACACGCCCGACAGTTCGCGCACGCCGAAAAACACCGCCAGCTCGTCGGCGGCCGGCACCCAGCGGTTCTCGCGCAGCACCGGCTCGCTGTGCGGCGCGCCCAAGGTCAGGCCGCAGGCGGCGCAGTAGCCCGACGCGTCGTCGTTCTTATGCTCGCACCGCGGGCATTTGGCGCCACCAAAACCAAACATTTGGAACATGTCACACTCCTCATCAATTCATTTGCCGCCGCGCCTGTCCATTAAGAGCAACATTGCGTTAAAGCGATTTTAGCAGGGGCACACCCGATTCACTAATGCGCACGCTTCAGATGACGCCGATGCGCTCGATCCAGGCCAGCGAGGCGCCCCTGGCCGCCAGGCCGGCGGCAAAGGCGTCGCCGCCGTCGCGCCACGGCGCCGGCAGCAGCACCCGGTCGCCGGCCAGCGCCCGCTCCAGGATCAGCGCCAGCTTGGGCGCGCGCCCATCGACGCTGTCGACCCGGCCGGCGTGCCAGGCCGCCGAGCAGCCGCTGGCGATCACCCGCCCGCGCGGCACGAACTCGCGCCCGCGCGCCAGGCGATCGGCCAGCACCAGCGCCAGCTCATAGGAATCGCCCTGGAAGCGCTTCTGGCCGAAACGCACGACGGTGCGCCAACGCCCCAGGGCGCGGCCGTCGAAGTGGCGCGCGCCGGCCAGAACCTGGCGTACCGCCAGTTGCGCGCTCACATCCAGGCCGGGCGCGGCGATGCTGTCGTCCTCGTCGCCGCCGGCCTGCGCCAGCGGATGCACGCTGACCTCGACCCAGCACAGGCTGTCGTTGACGCCGCCGCTGTGCAGGGGAAACCAGGCGCGCGCGCTGGAGACGCAGGCCGACGGGTCGCTGCGCCCGCTCAAGCCGCCCAGATGGGTTAGGTATAGATGGTTGTCAAGTTGGCCGGCGCCGCCGAGGATCAGCGTGGCCGGCTGCGGCAGGCCCGCCATGCTCGCTAGCGGCCGGCCCGTCACCTGGCCCAGGTGCCAGGCGTCCGACCAGCCCAGCGCATACACCGGCGCAGGTACAGACACAGACACAGGCGCTGGCGCCGGCCCGGCCAGGTATTCGCCGCGCACCATGCGGTCGGCCAATACCGCCGCCAACTCCCAGTCGCGCTCGCCCGGCGGCGGCGTCAGATCCATGCTCAGCACCACCTGGTCGCGGCTGTCGAGGCGCGCCTCGGTATGGCGCGCCAGCCGCACCACTTCCTGCACGCGCTCGCACAGCGCCGGCGCGCCGGCCAGCGCGCACTTGACGTCGGCCCGGTTGGCGCGCGGGCGCCGCGTCGCGGTGATGGTCAGCACGCGGCCGTCGGCCAGCACGCTGCGGCATTCGGCGCTGCTCGGCAAATTGATCATGCGGGCTCCCGGGGTTGGTCCTGCGGCGGCGGCGCGAACGGCGCGCGGCGCAGCTCCAGGCTGTGTTCAAGGTTGGACAGTATGCGGTCGGCCTCGTCCAGCAGCGCCGGCAGGTGCGCCGGCGCCGCCAGTTGCAGGCGCGCCAGCAGCGCCCAGGCCTCGTCCAGCGCGCGCGCGGCGGCGCCGCTGTCGCGCCGGCGCCGGCTTTGCTGGACGGCGGCCAGCGCCTGGTCGGGCGCGGCCCACTCCAGCGACGGCATGGTCGCCACGTTCAGGCTGGCCAGGTCGAGCCTTTGCAACAGCCGGCCGTGGGCCTGGAACAGCGCCTGCCCGGGCGGCAGCGCGAGCAGGCGCAGCGCGCTGGCGGCGGCCGGCAGTTCGAGGAACAGCCGGCGCAGCGACCCGGCGTCGCTGGCGGGGGGCTGCGGCGTTGCCGACACGGCCGCCGGCGCGGCGGCGGCGGCCGGCGGCAACGGCGCCGCTTGCGCGCGCGCCTGCAATATGGCGGCGAAATCGACGCTCTCGCCCAAGTCGACCGGCACGCAGTCGTCGACGGTCACGCCGAAGCGGGTGTAGCACAACTGGTTCAGGCCGGCGCGGAAGGCGTGCCACTCGTCCAGCGAGGTGCAGGGCGGCAGCTCCAGGTTGCCCTGGGCCAGCTCTAGCTGCAGCGCCGCCTGCAGCGCCGCGCCGAAGCGCGCCACGGCCAGGCGCGGTTGCGCCGGCGCCTCGCTGAGGAGATAGAGTTCGAAGCGTGGCGAGGCGGCCAGCGGGTCGGCCGCGTCGATCGCAAATTGCAGCCGCAGGCCCAGTTCCGGCGCTTGCGCGTACGGCGTCAGGTCGACGCCGTATGGCCCGGGATGGTAGCACCAGGCGCTTTCGCCGCGCGCCAGCGCCACCCGCGCGGCGCCGCCGCGGCGGGCGCGGTTGCCGGCGTCGAAAATTACCACCACGGCGCCGTCCGGCACACTGTCGCCGTCGGCCAGGCGCACGGCGATATCGCCGGCGTGCGCGCCCAGCGCGGCGGCATCGACGGCGGCGCGGCGCGCCGGCCAGTGGAACAGCGCCATGTCAGGCCGGCACCGGCTCGACGCCGAAGGTGGCGCCATGCAGTTGGAAGTGCGGCGCCGGCGCGCGGTCGAATGGCCAGACGCGTTCGCATTCGCCGTCGCCGTCCAGGCGTCCGCGCAACAGCACCGCGCCGCCGCCGTCCACTACCCGCAACAGCGGCTGCTCGCGTATCAGGCGTGCGGCGAACGGCGCCTCGGCCGCCAGCTTCAGGATGATGTGCCAGAGCGGCCCCTGCGCCAGGAAATGCAGGGTCCAGCAGCCGTCGTCGGTGCTCAGTTGTGCCAGCGCGGCGCCGCTGGAGGCGGCCCGCAGCATGCCGCGGCTGCCGTGCCACACCGGCTCGTTGGCCGCCGCGGCGCCCTGGCAGTGGCGCCGCTCGTGCGTCAAATGGCGGAAGCGGCCCAGCGTCAGCGGCGACTGCGCCAGCGCGCGCCGCTCGTTCAGCGTCAGCGCGCGCGTGCCGTCGAGCGCGGCCAGCATGGTGGCGTCGGCCAGCATCAGGCGATCGCCGTCCACCGCGCGCGCCAATAGCAGGCGCTCTTGTAGTTTGCCGTCCACGGCCCGCTGGCCAGGCTGGTTTTTCGCATTCACATCGTTCTCCTCGGTGTCATCGCCCCGTTTGCCAATCCCGTCGCCGCCGCCGCGCTGGCCGCTTGTAATCTGCTTATCGCCTCGTTGCGCCGTTTGCGTAGGGTCGGCATTGAAATCCGGTCCAATCCCGCCAATTGCTGCAAGGTCGGCAATTCGCCGGTGGCGGGATCGCGCCAGGCGTCGGGATAGCTGTCGTCCGCGCTGCCCAGCAGCTTTTGGTAAACCGCCAGCCGGATCGGCAGCGATTCCCCCTTCAGCAATTGCAGCGTCCAACTGCCGCCGTCCTGCGCCGCACTGGCCTGTTCAATATAGCGGGGGGGCAGGGAAACGCCGTCGGCGGCGGCCTCGTCGCGCGCGGCCTGCGCCGGTAACGCCGCGGCGGCCGGCGGCGGCGCCGCGTCCTCCCCCTCTTCCCGCGGGCCGTCCTCGAACTCATCGGCCGCCGCGGCGAGGATCTGGTCGACGCCGCCGGCCGGCTCCGGCTCGGCCATCACGCGCCAGTAATCCTCCAGCCACAGCGCGGCCTCGCCGGCGTCGCCGTGCCAGTCTTCGGCGCTATCCCTGTTCGACGACAGCTCTTCATAGTCGCCAATCTCCGCCAGCATCGCCGCGATGGTCGCCGGGTTGTTCTTCAGGCTGGCGAAGCGCTTCGATTTGGTATGCAGCGGACCGGGGGCGGCGCCGAAGCGCTCCAGCGTTTCGCTCCAGCGGATGATCCAGTCGGCCTGGCAGCCGGCGATCGACTTCATTTGCCTGGTCTCGATCGGAACGCCGTCTTGCGCGCGCCCCAGGATCGCCGCGACCTGGGCGGCGTGCTGGCGCCAGCCGGCGAACAGCGCCGCAATCTCGTGGTAGGCGGTGTCGAGCATGCGGTAGGTGTACATTTTGTTCGGCGAGCAGGCCCGCCCCAGCGCCACCTGGTAGCCGTCGGAGTCGACCTTGTCGCGCAGGCCGGCGTACATATCGTTGACCTTTTTGCGCAACATGGCGTCGCCGCCGACGGCGCCGCCGGCGTCGCGCGCCAGGGCGGCGACGAAGCCGTCCCAGTAGCCGGGCTGCGCCTGCAATTCATAGACCAGGCTCAGGGCCAGCTCGAACACGCTCTCGCCGTAGCTGTTGCCGGCGGCGTCGGCGCGCGCGCCCCTGGCGCCGCGGCGCAAGCCCGCCGCCACCGCGTCGGTATACCAGTCCAACAGCGGCACCGGGCCGGCGTCGGCCTGTTTGAACGCCTGCAACGAGCACTGGCCGAGCAGCTTGCGCACCTGCTCCCAGCCGTGTTCCTGGTATCTGGTCCCTGGCAAACGCATATTTCCCTGTCGTGAAAGCGCGCCGAAGGACTTCGACGGACGCGTCAAAATCATGCCATACGCCGAACCCGGCCATTGCCCCGGTTACAGGGCGAATTCGGCTTCTGTTCGGCGCTCCGGGCGGCGCCGGCTTCCGGTTACGGCAACCTTGCTGATATACTCACAAGCCTCTGGATATTACCAAGGTAACATCATGCCCGCATTTTCCCCCGTCACCCTGACAACCGAGCGCCTGACGTTGCGCTCCATCGAAAAGAGCGACGCCGACGCCCATTTCGCCATTTTTTCCGATCCCGCGGTGATGCGCTATTGGAGCAGCGTCGCCTGGACCGACATGGCCCAGGCCCACGCCGAAGTCCAGCGGACACTGGACGCCTACGCCGACGGCTCTACCCTGTGCCTGGGGGTTGTCTTGCGCACCACCGGCGAGATGGTCGGCGTTGTCACGCTGTACTCCATCCACCACGAGAGCCGCCGCTGCGGTTTGGGCTACGCGCTGGCCCAGGCGCACTGGGGCAAGGGCTATTTGGGGGAGGCGGTGGCGACGATGCTGGCGCATGGCTTCGGCGAACTGAACCTGAACCGCGTCGAAGCCGACGTCGATCCGCGCAACAGCGCCTCCGAGAAGCTGCTGCAACGCATGGGCTTTCAGAAGGAGGGTTACATGCCGCAACGCTGGATCGTCAACGGCGAAGTCGGCGATACCGTTTTTTACGGGCTGCTGCGCAGCGGCTGGGAAAACCGCTGAGGCGCTCGCCGGCGGCGTTCGCTTAAGGTGGATGCGGCGAGCGTGGCTGGCCCGGTGTCGACGTTGTCGGGTTACGCGCGCTTTGCGCGCTAAGCCGACCCGCGAAAATCGACCGTCGAGCGGCCCGGGCTTTACTTGGCGGCGGGCGGATTGCGCGCCAGCAGCGCCGACAGCACCGCCGCCACCACCGGCGCCGCGTGTTCGCCGCCGCTGCCGTCGGAGTGGCTGACGAAGGCCGCCACGGCGATGCGCTGGCGCCGGCCCGGCAGGCTGCCCGGTTCCAGCCAGCCGGTGAACCAGACCGTGGCCAGTTCGCGCCGCGTGCCATCGGGCAGCACGACGCTGGAGGGCGCCGTGCCGGTCTTGCCGTACAGGCCGCGCCGCAGCGGCGCCAGCGCCGGCGCGCCGAACGCGCCGGCGGCGGTGCCGATGTCGACCACGCCTTTCATGCCGGCGCGGATGCGGTCGAGCCGAACCTCCAGCGGCGCCGCCGCGGCGGCCTTGGCGCCGACGCCGTCCAACGCCAGCAGCAGGCGCGGCGCCACCACCCGCCCCTGGCCGATGGCGGCCGAGGCCAGCGCCATTTGCAGCGGCGTCGTTTGCATGCGCAGGCCGATCGCCATCTGGCGCAGCTCGTGGCGGGTGTGGATGGTGTCGATGTGCGACGGCGTGGCCTGCAAGGCGTCCCAGCTCGACCAGTTGAAGTCGGCCGGCAGCAGGCCGCCGTCGAGGCGCAGCGCCTGCTCGAAGCCGAGCCGGTGCGCGGCGGCGACGATGGGCCGCACCGCGTCCAGCGCGGCCGGCTCCAAGGCCTGCAAGTCGGGCGCGCCGCCGTCGGGGCGGCCGAACAGGCTGCGGTCGCTCAATTCGCCGGTCCAGGCGAACCAGGTGTTCAGGCTGTAGGTCAGCGCCTGCGCCAGGCCGAGCCGGCCGTCCTGGGCGCGCCGGTCCAGGCTTTGCTCGCGGTAGTTGGTGATGTGCGCCCGGCGCGCGTCGAGCGGATAGGTGGCGGCGTCGGTCTGGAAGCCGAAGCCGCGCTGGCGCGCCGCCCGGTTGATGGCCGGCAGCGCCGGCCCGGCCAGCAGCGCCTCGATGGCCGGGTCGCTGCCGGCGGCCATTTCCAGGCCCAGCGCGCTGATTACCTTGAAGGTCGAACCGGGACTCTGGTGGGCGCCGCCGTCGTGCTGCAGCGCCGGCAGGCGCAAGGGGCTGCCGGCCGGATTGACCCGGTCGAAGTCGCGCACCTCGGCCCAGTTGTCGGCGCCGACGGCGGCCGCGCCGGCGCCCGCCGCCGCCAGCACGTCGCCGCTTTCGGCGTCGAGGAAGACCAGGCCGGCGCGCCGCCCCGGCGGCGGCGCCTGGCCGCCGGCGCAGACCTTGCCGTTCCAGCGGCCGCGGCGCATGCCGACGCAGTCAAGCGCGCCCTGGCTCAGCGTTTGCAGCGCCAGCTCGAGCGACAGCGTCGCCTCGGCCGGCGCGGACAGGCGCCCGAGCATGCCGGCCACGCTGTTGTCGTGCTGCGGATTCAGCCCCAGCAGCGGCGCCAGGCCGGCCGCCGTCGCCGCCGCGGTCGGCGCGCCGTCGGCCCACAACAGGACGCCGTCGCGGTCGCGCAGCAGCACCGGCGCGGCGACGCGCGCCGCGCCGCGCACCGGCGCCAAGGCGCCGCCGTCGAGCGGCTGCCACAGCAGTTTGCCGGCCGCCACGCGCAGGTGGCGGTATTGCTGGTCCTTCTGGCCGCCAAGCGTGGACACGTCGAGCGGGCGCACCTCGAGGCGCAGCGCGCGCGCGCCGGCCAACGGCGTCAGCGTCAGGTGCTGGACCGCGTCGGGCGCCGGGCAGGCGCGCCCGCTGCAAGCCGGCCGGACGTGGGCGCGCGCGCCGTCGACGCCGGCCAGGCGCCCGGCCAGCAGCAGTTCAAACGCCTCGGCGCCGCTGGCCGGGCGCGCCAGCGCCAGCGTCAAGGTCAATGTCGGGCCGGGCGCGGCCGAGCCGCCCGCCGACGGCCACTGCGCCGCGCGCTGCCACGGCGCCCAGCCCCGCGGCAGTTCGGCGAACAGGCGCGCCGCCACCGCCGGCATGTGTTCGCTGGTCGGCACGCCGGCGGCGCCGGCGCGCGCTTGCCACAGGTCCGGCGCGGCGCCGGCCTTGGCGCGCCACGCCAGCAGGCGCAGTTCGCCGTTGAAGATGTCGACCTGCTGGCGCAGGTAGGCGCCGTCGGCGTGCTGGTAGAGCCGCTTGATCAGTTTGACGCCGGCGGCGTCGAGCCGCACGCCGCCCCAGCCGGCCAGCTCGGCGGCGCGCGCCGAGGCGTCCGCCGCGGCCCACAGCGCCAGGTCGCGCGGCACCAGCTCGACCCGCCCGGCGGCGGACAGGCGCAGCATGCCGCGCGCCTGCAAGTCGAGGAACAGGGCCTGGTCCTCCAGCGCCGTCGATGGCGCCGCCGGCACCAGGTAGGAGCCGGGCGCGAGGCGCGCGCTGACCGGCTTGCCGCGCGCCGGGAAGGCCGTCACCAGCGCCTTCGCCGGTACGCCGTCCGCCACGGCACGGTATAACTGCACCAGCAATTCACCGGCCCGCGGGCAGGCCGCGCTGGCGCGGCGTTCAAGACGCAGCGCCGTGTCGGCGCCCCACAACAACCAGCCGTGCTGGCGCAGCGCCACCTGGGCGCTGGCGCCTTCGACGATCTGGCCCAGGCTGGCGTCGCTGACCCAGCGCGCCACGCCCTGCCCGCTGCGCCAGCTCAGTTGCAGCGGCTGGCCATCGGCATCGGCGAAATCGGCCAGCGCCAGGCCGCTGATCTGCACCTCGGGCATGGCGGCGCCGGTGTTGCCGCGCGCGTCGGCGCCGTCGGCCACCAGCAGCACGTTGCGCAGGGTCACGGCGGCGGCGCCGACGCCGTCGTTGCGCGCCACCCAACGCCGCACGTCGTCGAAGCGGTAACCCAGGCGCAGCGGCGCCAGGCGCGGCTTGGCCGGGTCCAGCAACTGGCTGCACAGGTCGACCCGCACCGGCGCGGCGGCGCGCACGCCGGCGGCGATCAGCAGGACGCCGCCGGCTTTCAGCTGCAGCGTCAGCGCGGCCCGGGTCGGCACGCTGAAGGCGGCGCCCGGCAGCACCGCCTGGTAGGCCTGCAGCGCGCGCGCGTCGTCCGCCGCGCCCGGCGCCAGCGCGCCCAGATGGCGGGCGTGGCCGACGATCAGCGCGGCGCCCGCCACGCCCGCCAGCGCGCCGACCAGGCCGAGCCAGAATGCCGGCGCCGGGCCGCCGGCGCCCGCGCGCGCGCCCGGCAGCCGCGCCGCCAATGTGCGCGCCGGCGCGACCGCACCGGCGCGCACATTGGCGGCGCGGCGGCGCGCCCGCCGACGCTCGGCCAGCCCTTGCAATACGGTGTGGATGAAGCGTGCCATCGGCCCCTCTTGAGCGTGAAGTGAGCGCGCCCGGCGCGGCGCCGGCGGTCTCACCAGCCTATAGCGGAGGGCCGGGCAAATCGGCCGCGCCGGCGCGCGCCGTGGCCTGCGCCGCATGAAATTCGGCGCCCGACCGCCAAACACAATCCGGCGGCCGTTATTTGCAGTTTATCCCGCAAAAAGCGCCCCCTGTCGCAATCCCGTGGCGGCGGACCCGGCGCGCCGTTAAAGTTCACCCATACCCACTCCCCCCTGAAAGGAAATATCATGAAAGTTCTCAAAAACATGGAAATCGTCTTCACCGTTGCCGCCGCTCTTGCCTGCGCCGCCGCGTACGTCAGCGTCAGCCAGCCGCGGCAGCAAGCGCCGGCCGGCGCCATCGCCGCCCTGGCCGCCCCGGCCGCCAACGCCAATGCCGCCACGCCGATTCAAGTGGTGGTCATCCGCGGCAAACGCATGACCGCGCAAGAAAAAATCCAGTCGCTGCAGGAAGAACGCAAGGAAGCCATGCTGGCCCTAAATGAGAACAAGGCGTGATCGCCCCACCCGGCCCGGACGCCGGCCCGGGCGGAACCCCAGGCAGGCGCGCCGAGCGCGCGGCCGTCTGTTCGCCATTGAACATGAGCTTGTGCAAATAGTGTGTCAAATGTAAAGAGTTGCATCGGTTGCGCCAGCGCGCCCAACACCCCGCTATAGTCCATTTCAAGTAATAACGAAATGGAGACACGGATGAAACCCAATTTCTACGCAGCAGCAATGCTCGCCATCAGCTCGGCCGCCTTCCTGCCGACACAAGCGATGGCCCAAATCGACGTCAACATTGCCATCAGCGATGCGCCGCCCCCGCCCAGATTCGAAAGTGCGCCACAAGCGCGCCGCGGCTACGCGTGGGCGCCCGGATACTGGAACTGGGACGGCCGCCGCCACGTGTGGGCCGCCGGCCAGTGGCAGCCGGAGCGCCAGGGCAGCCAGTACCGCCCCGCCCAGTGGGTGCGCGAGAACGACGGCTGGCGCCTGAACCAGGGTGGCTGGGTCGCGCTGCAAGCCCATCCGGTGGCCGTCGACTACGTGCAAGTGGCGCCGCCGCCGCCACGCTATGAACGCACACCGCGCGCGCGCCACGGCTATGTCTGGTCGCCGGGCCATTGGGAATGGCGCGGCCGGCGCCACGCCTGGGTGGCCGGCAACTGGATCGCCGAACGCCGCGGCTACGTCTACCGCAACCCCGCCTGGGCCCAGCGCGACGGCCGCTGGTACATGGAACAGGGCCGCTGGTCGCAGCACGGCGGACGCGGCGATAGCGACCGCGACGGCATCCCGAACCGCTACGACCGCGACAACAATAATGTACCGGTGCGATACGAGCGCGAGCACGACCGCGACCGCGACGGCGTGCCCGACAGCCGCGACCACGACCGCGACAACGACGGCGTGCCGAACCACCGCGACCCGGACCGCGACAATGACGGCGTGCCGAACCGCTACGACAGCCGGCCGGATAATCCGCGCCGCAACTAATAGATGGCGCATGGCGGGCGCCCGGGGTCGAACCGCAAGGTCCGACCCCGTTTTTACGTCCGCAGCTTCGGTCCAGCCCAGCTCTTCTGTATTACAATCCCGGCACGATTGATAGCTCAGCAGGGATGGACATGGAGGTTGCAGATTTGAACTACGGGTCCGACCCCTCCGGCCTGGTGTGGGGCTTCCTGTTCGGCCGCGGCGCGCAGGTGCGGGCGCTCGACTCCGCCGCCGCGCTTGAGTGGCTCAGCCAGCCCGCCCAACAGGCGCCGGCCGAATTCATCTGGCTGCACTTCAACCTGGCCAACGCCGCCAGTGAAAACTGGCTGAAAAACCACGTCGTGCTGGCCGACGAGTTCTACGAAACCCTGCACGAGGGTTCGCGCTCGACCCGCATCGAACTGGCCGATAACAGCATGATCGCCGTCATCAACGACGTGCTGCATAATTTTTCCTTCGAGGCGTCCGACATTTCGACGCTCTGGCTCAGCGTCACCGAACGCGTCGTCATCAGCGCCCGGCGCGCGCCGCTCAGCTCGATCGAGCGGCTGCGCCAGGCGGTCACCGCCGGCGAGTCGATCCGCTCGGCGGCCGAGCTGCTGATCCACCTGCTGCGCGACCAGGCCGACGTGCTCGTCAACATCGTGCGCGTCGCCGTCGCCCGCGTCGACGACATCGAGGACAAACTGCTCGACGGGCGCGCCTTGCACAAGCGCGAAGACCTGGGCGCGCTGCGGCGCGTGCTGGTGCGGCTGCAGCGCCTGCTGGCGCCGGAGCCGTCGGCGTTGTTCCGCCTGCTGATGCGCCCGCCCGGCTGGGTGGCCGAACTCGACACGCAGGAATTGCGCCAGTCGACCGAGGAGTTTTCGGTCGTGCTCAGCGATATGTCCTCGCTGCAGGAACGCATCAAGTTGCTGCAGGAGGAAATCGCCGCCCGCGTCAGCGAGCAAAACAACCGCAGCCTGTACGTGCTGACCATCGTCACCGTGCTGGCGCTGCCGATCAACATCTTCGCTGGCATGCTGGGCATGAACGTCGGCGGCATTCCGCTGGCCGGGCATCCGCACGGCTTCCTGATCGTCGCCGTGGTCGTCCTCACCTTCACCGTCGCCGCCGGTCTGCTGGTGCTGCGGGTGCAAAAAAACCGCTGACGGCGCGACCGGCCAGGCCTGAAAAAACAGCCGGCGCGCGCCAACTAGACGACCGGTCTAATTATGCTGTACCATGTCTGCATGAGTTCAGAAAACAAAGACGTGCGCCAGCATATCCTCGACACCGGCATCGCCATTATCAGCGGCAAGGGCTTCGCCGCCGTGGGCCTGAACGAGATCTTGTCGAGCGCGAATGTGCCGAAGGGCTCCTTCTATCATTATTTTAAGTCGAAGGAGGCGTTCGGCGAGGCCCTGCTGGACAGCTATGTGGCCGGCTATCTGACCCAACTCGACCAGGCGCTGCGCCCGGACGGCAGCCCGGCGGCGCAACGCTTGATGGCGTACTGGGCCGGCTGGCTCGACACCCAGGACACCGCCTGCGCCGAAGGCAAGTGCCTGGTCGTCAAGCTGGCCGGCGAGGTGTCCGATATGTCCGAGGCGATGCGCATGGCGCTGTTGCGCGGCACCACGATGATTTGCCGCCGCCTGGCCGCCTGCATCGTCGACGGCGTCGCCGACGGCTCGCTGCGGGGTCCGTTCGACGCCGATCGCACCGCGCTGACGCTGTACCAGATGTGGCTGGGGGCGTCGCTGCTGACCAAACTCAGGCGCGACCGCAGCGCGCTGGAAACGGCGATGGTCGCCACACTGGGCTTGTTGAAGCTGGACCCAGGCAACCACGCCGACTGAATTAGCATGATTTTCGCAGGTCGGGTTAGCCGGAACGGCGTAAGCCGACTGGCGTCGGCAGCGGCTCGGCGTCGGATGACGCGATCCGCCTACGACACCCCCCGGGCCCGCCCCGGTATTTTTTCACCGCAGACTAGACGACCAGTCTAATTTAGGAGCAAGCATGCAGAATTTTGAATTTTACAATCCGACCAAAATCGTCTTCGGCGCCAACACCATCGCCACACTCGCGAAGCTGGTGCCCGAGGACGCCCGCGTACTGATGTTGTACGGCGGCGCAAGCGCCGAAAAGACCGGCACGCTTGCCGAGGTGCGCGCCGCGCTCGGCCAGCGCGTGGTGCGCGAATTCGGCGGCATCGAACCGAACCCGAGTTACGAAACGATGCTGCGCGCGCTGGCCCAGGTGCGCGAAGAGAAGCTCGACTTCCTGCTGGCGGTGGGCGGCGGCTCGGTAATCGACGGCACCAAGTTCGTCGCCGCGGCGGCCAGCTACGGCGGCGAGCCGTGGGACATCCTGCAAAGCGGCGGCGCCGTGGTCAAGGCAGCCCTGCCCTTCGGCAGCGTGCTGACGCTGCCGGCGACCGGCTCGGAAATGAACAACGGCGCCGTCATCACGCGCAAGTCCAAGCACACCAAGCTGCCCTTCCACAGCAGCCACGTGTTCCCGCGCTTTTCGGTGCTGGACCCGAGCAAGACCTTCACCCTGCCCACCAAGCAAGTGGCAAACGGCGTGGCCGACGCCTTCGTCCACATCGTCGAGCAGTACCTGACCTACCCGGCCGGCGGCATGGCGCAGGACCGCTTCGCCGAGGGCTTGCTGCAAACGCTGGTCGAGATCGCGCCGCAGGCGCTGGCCAAGCCGGACGACTACGAGGTGCGCGGCAACCTGATGTGGGTCGCCGCGCTCGCCCTGAACGGCCTGATCGGCGCCGGCGTGCCGCAGGACTGGGCCACCCACCTGATCGGCCACGAGCTGACGGCGCTGTACAACATCGACCACGCGCGCACGCTGGCCATCGTGCTGCCGTCGGTGTTGCAGTCGCAGCGCGAACACAAGCGCGCCAAGCTGCTGCAATACGGCGCACGGGTCTGGGGCATCGACGCCGGCAGCGAGGATGAGCGCATCGACGCCGCCATCCACGCCACCCGCGCCTTCTTCGAGGGCATGGGCATCGGTACGCGCCTGTCCGACTACGGCCTGGGCCGGGAAGCGGTCGACGCCGTCGTCGCGCAACTGGAGGCGCACGGCATGAGCGCGCTCGGCGAGCACAAGAACATCGACCTGGCCGCCAGCCGGGCCATCCTGACCGCTTCGCTGTAAGCCCACCGGACCACGTCCGCTTCCCGCCTCGGCTACACGGCCGAGGCGCGCTCGCGAACCGCATCGCCTTAAAAAATTCGCTACCATGTCCCATGTCAACCCCACCCAAGGAGTAACAAGATGAATGTATTAATGGTTTTGACTTCGCACGACCAGCTCGGCGACACCGGCCGCAAAACCGGCTTCTGGCTGGAAGAGTTCGCCGCGCCCTATTATGTGCTGAAGGATGCCGGCGCGACGGTCACGCTGGCCTCGCCGCTGGGCGGCCAGCCGCCGCTGGACCCGAAAAGCGACGAAGCCGACGCGCAAACCGACGCCACGCGCCGCTTCAAGGACGACCCGGCGGCGCAGCGCGAGTTGGCCGCCACGCTAGCGCTGGGCACAATCTCCG
Organism: Janthinobacterium sp. CG3; assembly: GCF_000344615.1. Taxonomy (GTDB): domain Bacteria; phylum Pseudomonadota; class Gammaproteobacteria; order Burkholderiales; family Burkholderiaceae_D; genus Janthinobacterium. The sequence goes on from NZ_KB467824.1 coordinate 1,732,639, forward strand.
CGGCCGGCTACGACGCCGTGTTCTACCCGGGCGGCCACGGCCCGCTGTGGGACTTGGCCGAAGACAAGGCCTCAATCGCGCTGATCGAGGCGATGCAGGCGGCCGGCAAACCGGTCGCGGCGGTGTGCCACGCGCCCGGCGTGCTGCGCCACGTCAAGGGCGTCGACGGCGCGCCGCTGGTCAAGGGCAAACAGGTCACCGGCTTCACCAACACCGAGGAAGACGCGGTCGGCTTGAGCAAGGTCGTCCCCTTCCTGGTCGAAGACGTGCTCAAGGAGAACGGCGGCATCTATTCCAAAGGCGCCGACTGGGCCTCGTACGTGCTCACCGACGGCATCTTGATCACCGGCCAGAACCCGGCCTCGTCCGAGGCCGCCGCCGAGGCGCTGCTCAAGCTGCTGGCCCAGTCTAGATAATCAAACCAACGGCGTCACCCCGGGGCCGGAGCTGGAGGTCCGACCTTCTCGCCTCGACCCCGGCTCCGGCCCTGGATTGGTTTCAGCGTTGCCGGCCCGCGCGCCCCAGATCAAGTTGCGAGCTAGCATTCTTCCCGCCGTCCCCCTTGCTTGGCTATAATAAAAACAACTTACCGATTTGAACATTGGCGCAGCCTCGGGGACCGGAAAAATGGCAGATCACGAAATCGCGAAACCCACCAAAAACGTCTACAACCTGTTCACCCCCAAGGAACGCACCTTGTGGCACAAGGCGCGCGAAATCGGCCAGGAAATACTGATCATCGTGGTCGCGGTCAGCGCCAGCATCTGGCTGTACAGCATCGCCGCGCACCGTCAGGAGCAACAACAGGTGCAAAGCTTTCTGCTCGGTTTGAAAAGCGACCTGCAAGGCGATCTGGTCCGGCTCAACGAAGTCATCGCCGGCAAGCGCGCCGTCGACGCCAACTACCAATATCTGGCCGCGCTTGACGCCAACGACACGCCCGCCAAGGCCAGGCTGGACGCCGCCATGGCGCTGACGGCCGGCGATATCGCGTTTTCGCCCCAGTTGGGCCGCTACGAGGGCTTCAAGTCAAGCGGCAAGCTGATGAATATCGACAACGAGGCGCTGCTGGAAAGAATCCTCGCCCTGTACCAGCACAAGCTACCGCAGATCCAGTCCGCCGAAGGAGGCTGGAACACGGTTGAACGCCATTTCCTCGACTATATGGACGACGGCGTCGACGCCGCCGCCGCCGGCGCCGATACGCGCCTGAGGCTGCTCACCGCGGCCAAGGGCCGGCGCCTGCTTGCGCGCATGGCGCAACTGAACCAGCGCTATGACAGCTATCAAGCCTACGCAGCGCTAGGCAAACTCATCATCAATGATATCGAGCAAGCCTATCCCGGCGCCAAGGGCACGCCGTCCCGTTGACCACCGCCATGACAGCATTCGAGCAACTGAGCGCCGCCGCGCACCACGGCGAACGCGTGCGCGCGCGCCGGCTGGCCAAGAGCGCCGCCATCCCCGAAGCGCAGGCGCTCAGGCGGACCCTGGAACAGGTGGCCGGCGCGCCGGGTTTGCCCGCGCTGCTGGCCGCGCGCGCACAGGCGCGCGAGGCCGACGCCGGACGGCGCGCCGCGAAGCGCCGGCAACAGGCCGACAAGCTGGCCTCGAAACAAGCCGGCAACGCGGCGCCGGCGACGGCCTGGCAAGCCTGGTTCGACGGCTCGGCCCACCCGAACCCGGGGCGCATCGGCATCGGCGCGCTGCTGGCCGGCCCGGCCGGCGAACGCGTTGAAATCAGCCGGCGCGCCGGCCACGGCAATAGCGGCGAAGCCGAATACAGCGCCCTGCTCGCCTTGCTGGAGGCGGCCGTGCTGGCGCAACCGGCCGAACTGGTGGTGTACGGCGACAGCCGCGTCGTCATCGACGATGTTAACCGCGTGACGGCGGGCGCGGCGACGCTGGCGCCGCAGCGCGGCCGCGCCGACGCCTTGATCGCGCAATTGCGCCGGGTGACGCTGCAATGGATTCCGCGGCACAGGAACGCCGCGGCCGACCGCTTGTCGCAGCAAGGCGTCGGCATGGCCGACAGCGGCGACGCCGACTGGGCCGGCGACGCGGCCCCGTGAAGCCCGCAACGCTTACGCGGCGAGGCGTTCGACCAGTCCCATTTCCGGGCTCGACATCAATTGGTCGATGTCGATCAGGATCAGCATGCGCTCGTCCAGCGTGCCCAGGCCGATCACATAATCGGTGTCGAGGGCCTGGCCCATGTCCGGCGCCTCCTTGATTTGCCCGGGCAGCAGCGTCGTCACGTCGGAGACGCGATCGACCACCATGCCGACGACGCGGTGGCCGATGTTGAGGATGATGACGACGGTAAACTGGTCGTAGCTGGGCGCGCCCAGGTTGAACTTGATGCGCATGTCGACGATCGGCACGATGATGCCGCGCAAATTGACCACGCCCTTGACGAACGCGGGCGCGTTGGCGATGCGCGTCGGCGCCTCGTAGCTACGAATCTCGCTCACTTTTTGAATGTCGATGCCGTACTCTTCCTGGCCCAGCGTGAACGCCAGGTACTCGGCGGCTTTGGCGCACGCGGCGTCGGCGTTGGCGGCGACGCGGCCTTGATGGGCGTCGCGGGAAGTGTTGCTCATTGTCGATTCCTTGAATAGGTCGCCGCCGCGCCACGCGGTGGCGGGAATGGCGGCGGCAGGCGGTGCGCGGTACAAAACCGGGCCGGTTAATTGCCGATCGGCAATGTTACCGCAAATGGAAAGGCTTTCCTAGCGAAATAATTCCTCCCAGCAATTGCACGCTGGGCCGGCGGCCGGCCCGACACGCGCCAAGCCAGGCCGCCGACCGGCGCCGCGCTTAGCGCAGGTGCGGGAATTCGGCCGAATAGGCGAACTCCATGGCGCAGGGGACGCCGCGGCACAGGCCCGGCTTGTATTTTTCCGCCATCAGCACCGTGGCCGCCAGTTTGCTGGTTTTGTCGCCGGGCGAACGCAGGATCTCGACCGCGCTGGCGTCGCCCCTGCTGTCGACCCTGACCACCATCCGCAGCGGCCCCCGCTCCGGCAAGCGCCGCTGGGCCGCGCGGATGCTGTTTTGCAGGCGCGCCATGCCGTTGGCGGGGAACGGCGGCTCGTCGTCGGCCGCCATGCCGTGGTAGGCGGCGCGCCGGGCGCGCTTGTCCTCGACGCTCAAGTCGGTGTAGCGGCGCTTCGGCGCCACCCCGCCGGCCGCCGCGTCGCGCCGTATATACGGCCCGGTGCGGGCTTCGCCGTCGCGCAGCGTGAACTGGGCGGGCGTGTCGTCGATGCCCTTCGCATGCTGGCAACACAGAACAAGCGCGGCCGCAACACAGGCGAAAATTCGCATGTTCATTTCCTTGGGATATTAACGTACATCAGCAATAGTTACATTTTGCTTAATATTAGTGGAATTTGCAAATTTATAATGTATCCGTGGTCGGCGCGCATGTCGCCGCGCACATAAAAAAGACGCAAATAGCGTGCCGGACGGCCATTGAGTTGCGCCGTTTCATGCCACAATTACGCCGCACAATCATTCACGCGAGCAGACAAAAAACATGGATACACAGCTAAGCAATTGGCACCCGCGCCTGACCGCGCTGGCCGGCGGCGCCGTTGGCGAGGACGGCGCGCACGACCTCAACCATCTGCACCGGGTCTGGCGCAACGCCGCCATCTTGCTCGAGGAGCATCGCGGCGCCGACGCCCTGATCGTGCTGGCGGCCTGCTATTTGCACGACCTGGTCAATTTACCGAAAAACCATCCGCAGCGCCATTTGGCGTCGCGCCAGGCGGCCCGGCTGGCGCAGACGCGCCTGAGCGCGCTCGGCTTTCCGGTCGACAAGCTGGCCGGCGTCGCCCACGCCATCGAGACCCACAGTTTTTCCGCCGCGCTGACGCCGGAGACGATCGAGGCGAAGATCGTCCAGGACGCCGACCGCATCGACGCGCTCGGCGCCGTCGGCTTGGCGCGCATGTTCTACACGGCCGGACGCATGGGTTGCGCGCTGGCGCACGCCGACGACCCGATGGCGCTGCACCGCGAGCTCGACGACCGCGCCTTTTCGCTCGACCATATTGAGACCAAGCTGGCCACGCTGCCGGGCAAGATGCAAACCGGCGCAGGGCGGCGCTTGGCGCAGGCCCGGCTCGCCCTGTTGACGGCCTTCCGCGACGACTTCATCAACGAGTGGGCCACCAGCCCGGCCACGCCCTGAGGCGCGGCCGCCTGCGCCGCGCCGCCCCCCGAACCACTACTTCGACCTTATGACACCTGACACCAGCGGCACCAGCGGCACCAACGGCACCAGCCATACGCGCGACGACGCCAGCGCCGCGGCCGCGCCCGCATCGGCCGGCAACCTCAATTTCGTCCTGGTCTGCGTCTTCATCGACATGCTCGGCATCGGCCTGGTGGTGCCGGTGCTGCCGATTCTGGTGGGCGAGTTCGTCGCCGGCCGCGACGCCCAGGCGCTCTGGTTCGGCGTGCTGGCGGCCGTCTTCGGCTTGCTGCAATTCGTCTTCATGCCGATGCTGGGCGCCATCAGCGACCGCGTCGGGCGGCGCCCGGTGCTGATGTACTCGATGGCCGGCATGTGCCTGAACTTCCTGGCCACCGGCTTGGCGCCGAACCTGGCCTGCCTGTTCATCGGCCGCGTCATCGGCGGCATCTCGTCGGCCAGCATGTCGGTCGCCTCGGCCTACGCCTCCGACATCTCGACGCGCGAGAACCGCGCCAAGAGCTTCGGCAAGGTCGGCGCCGCCTTCGGCCTGGGCTTCATATGCGGGCCGATGCTGGGCGGCCTGCTCGGCTCGGTCAACCTGCAACTGCCGTTTTTCGTCGCCGCCGCGCTGTCGGCCGGCAACCTGTTGTACGGCTATCTGTACGTGCCGGAATCGCTGGCGCCGGCGCAGCGCGCGCCGTTCAAGCTGACGGCCGTCAACCCGTTCGCGGCGCTGGCCAAGCTGGGCCGGCGCACCGAAATCCGCGGCCTGGTGGTGGCCTTCGGCATCATGACCTTCGCCCAGATGATGTTGCAGTCGACCTGGGTGCTGTACACCCACTTCCGCTTCGACTGGAGTCCGCGCGAAAACGGCATCGCCCTGTTTTGCGTCGGCCTGTGCGCGGCGGTGGTGCAGGCCGCGCTGCTGGGGCCGCTGATCAAGCGCTTCGGCGAAGTCCGCCTGGCGCTGCTGGGCATGAGCTCCGGCTGCATCACCTTCCTGCTGTACGGCCTGGCGACCGAGGGCTGGATGATGTACGTATTCATCCTGTGTAACCTGCTGGCGTTCGCCGCCGCACCCGCGCTGCAGGGCCTGATTTCGAAGTCGGCCGAGGCGCACGAACAGGGCGAGTTGATGGGCTCGCTGCAATCGATCAGCAGCCTCGGCGTCGTCGTCATGCCGCTGGTGGGCAGCGTGATCCTGGGCGAGGTGAGCCACCTGCCGGCCAACGACTGGCGCATCGGCAGCAGCTTTTTCGTCTGCTCGGCGATGCAGGCGCTGGCCATCGTCGTGGCTTGGCGCTATTTCGACGCGCGCCGGGCGGCGCGCGAACTGGCGCCGTGACGGCGCGCCAAGATCGTGCGATTTAACAACAAATCGACAACGATACACAGAGCACAGCGCAGTCCCGATTCCGCGTCACCGCATGGATGCACAGCTATGGCACACTCTTCCTCCCCTTTGCGCCGCGCGCTGGCCTTATTCGGCCTGGCGGCGCCCCCGCTGGGCTGGGCCGATTGCTCGCGCGACATCATCGTGCCGGTCGCGCCGATCGGCCTGAGCGTCGTCGTCAGCCCGAACGCCATCGGCGGCATCTATCCGCAGCTGCTGCGCGGCCTCGGCGCCAAGGCCGCTTGCAACGTCGTCTTCTCGGCGGCGTCGCGCGCCCGCCTCGAAGTGATGTACGAGATCGGCTCGGCCGAAGTGCTGATTCCGGCCAGCGGCACGCCGCGGCGCGACCAGCACGGCCGGTTCGTGCCGCTGCTCGGCAACCGGCCGCCGCTGATCTCGGTGCACAGCGCGCGCGCGCCGATCCACAGCGTGCAGGACTACCGTGCGGAGATTTTGTTCGGCAACATCCGGCCGCGCTGAACAATGCCCAGCCACGTCGTCGCCATCGTCCTCTTCGCGGCCCTGCTACACGCCAGCTGGAACGCCATCGTCAAGGCCGGCAAGGACACCTTCCTGACGACCGTGCTGGTGGCCGCCGGGGCCGCCATGATCGCGGCGCTGGGCTTGCCGATGCTGGCGCCGCCGGCGCCGGCCAGCTGGCCCTTCCTGGCGGCCTCGGCGTTGGCGCAACTGGCCTACTACGCGCTGCTGGCGGCGGCCTACCGCGGCGCCGACATGAGCCAGGCCTACCCCCTGATGCGCGGCAGCGCGCCGTTGCTGGTGGCGCTGGCCAGCGGCCCGCTGATCGGCGAGCACCTGTCGGCCCGGCAGGCGCTGGCCGTCGCCTGCATCTGCGCCGGCATTCTCGGCCTGTATGTCGGTGGCGCCGCGAAGGGCGCGGCGGCGCGCCGCGGCAGCGCGTACGCGCTGCTGAACGCCGGCGTGATCGCCGCCTACACGCTGATCGACGGCGTCGGCGTGCGCCGCTCCGGCGCACCGGCCGCCTACACGATGTGGATTTTCCTGCTGACCGGCGGCGCGCTGCTGGGCTGGACCCTGGCGACCCGCCGCGCCGCGCTGTTGGACTATGCGCGCGGCAACTGGCGCCTAGGTGCGCTCGGCGGCGCCGGCACGCTGGCCTCCTACGGCCTGGCGCTGTGGGCGATGACGCAGGCGCCGGTGGCGAGCATCGCGGCGCTGCGCGAAACGGCGATCCTGTTCGCCCTCGCCATCGCTGGCGTTTTCCTGCGCGAGACAATCAGCCCGCGCCGCTACGTGGCCATCGGCCTGGTCGCCTGCGGCGCGGCGGCGATGCGGCTGGCATGAGCTTGCCGGAAAGCGACGCCCGACGTCGCGTACGGCAAGCAATGCGACACCGCGCCGGCTAAACCTCGCTCTGCTTCCAGCACGAACACCAGAACCACAAGTTTGGCATTGCACGGGACGGGGAGCAGCCGGCGTTTGCGGTCCCGCATCGGCAATGATCCGGCGCAAGCGCTTGACAGACCGGCGGCAAACTGCAACCATACCGCCATGAAATCATTTGAATCACATCGCGCTTGCTTGAATTGGTGGTCCCGCTCTCAGCGCGCGGCCACTTCATTGTGATGTGATTTTTTATCAACGCCGCCTCGATCAGGTGGCGTTGTTGTTTCGCGCGGCTTGATGGGGGCGACCGAAAGGAACCCCGATGAGCTTGCCAACCCAGCCTACTTCCCCGTCCGTCATCCTGACCGGCGACCGCCCGACCGGTCCGCTCCACCTGGGCCACTTCGTCGGCAGCCTGCGCAACCGCGTCGCCTACCAGCACGACTACCGGCAATACATCATGCTGGCCGACGCCCAGGCGCTGACCGACAACATGGACGACACCGGCAAGGTGCACCGCAACGTCGTCGAGGTGGCGCTGGACTACCTGGCCGTCGGCATCGACCCGGCCAAGTCGACCATCCTGATCCAGTCGCAGATTCCGGAACTGGCCGAGCTGACCTTTTATTACCTGAACATCGTCACCGTCGCCCGCCTCGAACGCAACCCGACGGTCAAGGAAGAGATCCGCCTGCGCGGCTTCGAGCGCGACATCCCGGCCGGCTTCCTGACGTATCCGGCCAGCCAGGCGGCCGACATCACCGCCTTCAAGGCGTCGCTGGTGCCGGTCGGCGAGGACCAGATCCCGATGATCGAGCAGACCAATGAAATCGTGCGCCGCTTCAACCGCGTCGCCGACCGCGAAGTGCTGGTCGAGTGCAAGGCGCTGGTGCCGGAAATCGGCCGCCTGCCCGGCATCGACGGCAAGGCCAAGATGAGCAAGTCGCTCGGCAACACCATCAACCTGGGCGCCAGCGCCGACGAGATCCGCGCCGCCGTCAAGAAGGTCTACACCGACCCGCTGCACCTGCGCGTGCAAGACCCCGGCCACGTCGAGGGCAACGTCGCCTTCACCTACCTCGACGCCTTCGACCTGGACCCGGCCGGCCTGGCCGAGATGAAGGCGCACTACCAGCGCGGCGGCCTGGGCGACACCGTCGTCAAGGCCCGCCTGGAAGCGTGCCTGCAGGAACTGCTGGCGCCGATCCGCGCCCGCCGTGAAGAGCTGGCCAAGGACCGCGGCTACATCCTGCAAATCCTCAAGGAGGGCACCTACAAGGCGCGCGAAGTGGCGGCCAAGACCGCCGACGAAGTCAAGGCCGCGCTGGGTTTGAGCTACTTCTGATTTTTCGCCCGCCGCGCGCCTCACTAACAGGCGCGGCGCAAGCTTGGTTTTCCGGCGTCGGCGGCGGCTCCGCGTCGGCTTACGCTGCCGCTAATCCGACCTCCGATCGACGCCAGCGGTTTTGCTTAACTCCCCGGCAATTCCCCGCAGTAAGGTAAAATACCCGGCTCGTTCGTCCGCCCGTCCCCATTCAGTGAGAATCCGCATGCAAACCTTTATTATCGGCAAAGACGCCGCCCTCGAATCGACCATCGACACCATGCAGAAGAAGCTGGCGGCGCGCGGCTTCAAACTCAACGAGTCGTCGCTGCTGCACGAAGTCGACGGCATCTGGTCGACCCATATGAAGGACAACGACTGCCCGATGCTGTTCTCCAACGGCAAGGGCGCGACCGAGCTAGCGGCCCGCGCCAGCGCCTATGGCGAATTCTTCGAACGCCTCGGCACGCACTATTTCTGGACCCACTTCTACCTCGGTGAAACGCGCGCCAAGCGGCCGTTCGTGCATTATCCGCAAGAGCGCTGGTTCGCCCCGACCGAAGACGGCAAGTGGCCGGCCGGGATCCTCAACGCCGACCTGCACGCCTTCTACAACCCCGAAGGCGACATCGGCGACGACGTGCTGGTCGACCTGAACTCGGGCAACGTCGAGCGCGGCATCTGCGCGCTGCCGTACACCCGCCTGCGCGACGACAGCCAAGCCCTGATCCCGGTCAACATCATCGGCAACTTGTACGTCAGCAACGGCATGGCCGCCGGCAACACGCTGATGGAGGCGCGCACCCAGGCGCTGTCGGAAATTTTCGAGCGCGCCATCAAATACCGCATCATCGCCGAAGGCCTGTGCCTGCCGGAAGTGCCGGACGAGGTCATCGCCCGCTTCCCGAGCATCCAGGCCGGCATCGCCGGTTTGCGCAAGGCCGGCTTCGGCATCCTGGTCAAGGACGCCTCGCTGGGCGGCAAGTACCCGGTGATGAACGTGACGCTGGTGCATCCGAAGGACCAGGGCGTGTTCTCCAGCTATGGCGCGCACCCGCGCTTTGAAATCGCGCTGGAGCGCGCCATGACCGAATTGCTGCAGGGCCGCGCGCTCGACTCGCTGGAAGGCTTCCCGGAGCCGGGCTTCGACATGGACGAGATCAACGCCGTCGCCAACCTGGAAATCCACTTCGTCGATTCGAGCGGCGTGATCAGCTGGAACTTCATGGGCGACACGCCGGACTTCCCGTTCGCCGACTGGAACTTCAGCAACACCACGGCCGAAGACTACCAGTGGCTGGTCGACTGCATCCACGGCGAAGGCAAGGATATCTACGTCGCCGACTTCAGCGAGCAAGGCGCGTATAGCTGCCGCATCCTGGTGCCGGGCATGTCCGAAATCTATCCGGTCGAAGACCTGGAATGGGAAAACAACAGCATCGGCAACGGCATGCGTTCGCAACTGGTGCGCCTGCACGACTTGAGCGAGGACGAGGCCGAGGCATTGCTGGCCGACTTGCAAACGTCGAACCTGAACGACGAGCGGCCGCTGTGGGAAGTGCTGGGCCTGGCCGTTCCGCTGGGCACGCCGTGGAAACAGTTGCGCATCGGCGAACTGAAGACGCTGCTGGCCTTGGCGGTCGGCGACAAGGAAGCGATCCTCGAAGGTTGCGACTGGATCCACCACTTCAAGGATCTGGCGCCGGCGCGCCGCCTGGTGTACCGCTGCATCGAAAGCATCCTCAACGTCGGGGACGTGGACAACTACCGCCGTTCGCTGGTCATGCTGTACGGCGCGGAAACCGTGCGCCAGGCCGAAGCGCTGCTGGAGCGCAGCGAGCGTTTCTTCGGCCTGGAAACCCTGGGCGTGGATTTCGAAGGCAGCGCGATGCACCAGACGCTGCTGGCGGCCTACGACAAGCTGTTCGCGGCCGACCGCTAAGCGTGGGCGACGCGGCGCCGGGCTGGGGCCTGCCCTACTGGGTGGCGGCGACCTACCTGTTCGCCAGCGCGCTGTGCTTCATCGCCTACGCCGTCGACAAGTCCGCCGCCAAGGCGAAGCGCCGCCGCACGCCGGAGCGCACGCTGCTGCTGCTCGGCCTGGCCTGCGGCTGGCCCGGCGCCGTGCTGGCGCAGCAGTGGCTGCGGCACAAGTCGAGCAAGGCCTCGTTTCGCTGGAAGTTTTGGGGGACGGTGGCGCTGAACGTGGCCGCGTTGGCGGCCGTCGGCTATGCGGTGCCGGCCCGTTGAACGGGCCGCTGGCGGCATACCTACCCAGGGCAAAGAGCCGGGGTCGGACCTGAAGGTCCGCCCCCGGGCTGACGCCCTTGCTTTTCATCGGCTCGACGTCGAGGCCGGCTAGGCTTGCTTCTTGAAAATCGGGTCGACGATGAATTGCTGCGCCTTGATGCGCAAGTCGCGCTCCTCGTCCAGCTCGGCCTTCACTTCGCCCAGTTCGTCGCGCTCCGCTTCCAGCAAGACTTTGGTGGCGGCCAGCTCGGCTTCGACGCGGCCCATCCCCTCCAGCCGCAGTTGCGCTTCGATCAACTCGGCGCGCGCCAGCTCGGCCGCCTCTTCCAGCCGGGGAATATCCTCCAACTTGAACTGCGCCTTGGCCAGGTCCATGCGCGCCTGCTCGGCCGCCGCCTCCAGCCGCGGCAGGCTTTCCAGGCGCAACTGCGCCTTCGCCAGATCGGTGCGCGCCTGCCCCGCCACCACGCGTTCGCGCTCCAGCTCTTCCTTCAAGGCCTCCAGCTCGCCGCTCTGGGTGTCGATCAACTCCAACTGGCGCTCGTTCTCCGTCGCCAGGTCGGACGCCTCCTGCATGTGCTCGGCCATCTCCCCCTCCAGCACGGCGCTGCTCGCGGCCACCTCTTGGCCGACGAAATCGAGTATCGCCCGCCGCAACACCGGCGACAGGTCGGCCACCGCCGCCACTTGGCGCTGCGTGGCCGATTTCTTGCGCTGCCACAGCTTGCTGATCGTTCCCAGGCATCCAATATTGCCCATCTGTTCGCGCAGCGCCCGCGAAGTCACCTTGACGCCATTGGCCTGGAGCGCCTCGGCGGCGGCGCCGACTTGCTCGGCGGTAATTTTTACTTCGCGTCCGATCATAATGTGCTCATCGAGTTGGTTAATGTTTGCTATCTTATATACGGCGTCAAAAGGCGTAAAGTTATTCTCGGTGATTATTACCATATCGCAACAAGAAAGCGCGCCGGCCGGCAACATGCGGCGCGCCGGCCGAAAAAACTACAGGAAGCGGGAAACGGCGTGCAGCGCCAGGCCGACCAGGCCGCCGACCAGGGTGCCGTTGATGCGGATATACTGCAGGTCCTTGCCGACGTGCAGTTCGAACTTGCGCGCCACCGTGTCGGCGTCCCAGTTGCCGATGGCGCGCCGGACCACCGCCACGATCACGTCGCGCCGCTCGACGACGGTGTCGACCAGCACCGCCCGAATCCACACGTTGAGCTTGCGGCGGATCGCCGCGTCGTCGCTCAGCGCCCGGCTGAACACCCGCAGCGCCTGCTCGGCGCCGCCGGCCAGGCGCGAATCGGCCGCCGTCGCGTCGGCCAGCAGGCGCTGCTTGACATCCCGCCAAACCTGGCCGGCGTAGCCGCGAAACAGCGGATGGCCGAGGCTGTGGCCGACCAAGCCTTGCAACTTCTCTTCGTACTCGGGCGAGGTGGCCAGGTTGGCGATCAACTCCTCGGTGGCGCTGTGGAAGCGCGCGCGCCACTCGCTGTCCGCGCCCTGGATTTCACCCAGGATCGCCTGCACGCCCTCCATCAGGCGCTCGAAGAATTTTTCGTCGACCGCCTTGGGCAGCCAACGCGGACTGTTTTCATGGACTTTTTGGCGGATGTACGGGCGGTTCTCCTCCAGCGCCCGCGCGACGATGCCGAGGATCCGTTCAAGCAGCACGTGGTGCTGGCCGCCGGCCACCAGCACCGCCAGCACCTGCGCCAGCAGCGGCGCAAACTTGACATCCTTCATCGCGCCGGACAGCGCGCTGCGCATGAAGCGGGCCGCCTGCTCGTCCTCGACCAGGCGCAGCAGTGCCGGCAGCGCCGCCGCCACCTGGCCGGCGATGGCGCGGGCGTTGCCGTCGCGCGCCAGCCAGCGCGCCGCCGCGCCGGCGAAGTCGACCCGCGCCAACTCCTCGCCGACCACCTCGCGCGTGAGAAAATTGTGTTCAAGGAAACTGGCGATGCTCTCGCCGATGCGCTCCTTGTTGCGTGGAATGATGGCGGTGTGCGGAATCGGCAAGCCGAGCGGATGGCGGAACAGCGCCGTGACGGCGAACCAGTCGGCCAGCGCGCCCACCATCGCCGCCTCGGCGAAAGCGCCGACGATGACGAAGGCCGGGTGGCGCGCCCGCAGCAGGCGCGAAACGACGAACAATACCGCCATCAGCACCAGCAAGCCGGTGGCGATGCCGCGCATCCTGTTCAGTTGGGCCAGCTGCTGGCGTTCTTGCATGATCTGCCTTCCGTCGGCGGCGCCGCTTCGTTCCGGCTATTCCAGCAGCAAGCCGTTTTCCGAGAGCAAGTCCTGGACCAGTTCCAGCCGCAACACCGGATTTTCCTGCACCAGCAGGCGCTGCTTCTGGCCGACGTCGAGCGACAGCAAGTCGCACCAGCGATTGGCAACCCAGCCGCACTCGTCGAGTTTGAACGGCGGCGCCAGCGGCATCTTCGCCGCGGCAATCTGACGTTGCTGCAATGAACGGATCAGCGCGCCGAGGGCGTTGGCGACGTTTTGCAGCTCGGGCGGAATGGCCACGACCTTGTCCGGCGCCAGCATCCGCACCTCGGCCATCCACAGGCCGTTCTTCAGGCGCTCGCTGGCGCGCAGGCGGAAACGCTCGGCGCCAACGCACCGCACGTGCAGCAGGCCGGCCAGCGGCGCGTCCCAGTCGACCACCCGGGCCAGCGTACCGACCTCGCTGAGCGTCTCCAACTGGTCGGGCTTGCGCACCTCGGCCCCGGCGAGCAGGGCGACGACGCCGAAGGGCTGGTCGGCGGCGATGCATTTACTGACCATGTCCAGATAGCGCACCTCGAACACCTGCAAGGGCAAGTGGCCGTCGGGAAACAGGACCGTATTGAGCGGGAACAAGGGAATCGATGCCATTGCCCATGATGGCACGAATGGACATTTCGTGCGCGCCGGCTGTTGGGCGAGCGCGACGCCGGCGCCGACCGCAAACCAGGGGCGTCACCCCTGGGTCAGCGGCGCTTGGGCGTTTAGCGGTAGAAGCGGCGCTTGCCGGCGCGCTCGGCCGCTTTCGGCGCCATGTCCTTGAGTACTTTCTTGACCACGGTGCCGCCGGGCGCCGTCGCCGGCACCCGGTGCTCCGCCTCGAAGTCCGGCTCGTCGATGCGGCGCAGGGTTTGCCGGGTCAGCGCTTCGACCGCCGCCAGCAGCTCGACCTCGTCGGCGCACACCAGCGAAACCGCCTCGCCGCTGGCGCCGGCGCGGCCGGTGCGGCCGATGCGGTGGATGTAGTCTTCCGCCACGGTCGGCAGGTCGAAGTTGACCACATGCGGCAGATCGTCGATGTCGAGGCCGCGCGCGGCGACGTCGGTTGCCACCAGCACCTGCACGTCGGCCGCCTTGAAGCGGGCCAGCGCGCGCAGCCGGTTGGGCTGGGTCTTGTCGCCGTGGATGGCGTCGGCGCTGATGCCCTGCGCCAACAGGTGGCCGACCAGTTGCTCGACGCCCTTGCGGGTTTTCACGAATACCAACACCTGGCCCCAGCGCTTTTTCTTGAGCAGGTGGCAAAACAATTCGGGTTTGCGCTTTTTGTCGCACGGAATCATCCACTGCTTGACGCTTTTGACCGTGCTGTTGCGCGGACTCACTTCAATGCTGAGCGGGTCGCGCAGCAGTTTGCCGGCCATGGCGCGGATCGGCTCCGAGAAGGTGGCCGAGAACAGCAGGGTCTGGCGCTGCTTCGGCAGCGCCGCGAAAATCTGCTCCAGTTCGCGCGAAAAACCCAGGTCGAGCATGCGGTCGGCCTCGTCCAGCACCAGCGTTTGCAATTGCTCGAATTTGATGGCGTTCTGGCCGTACAGGTCGAGCAGGCGGCCCGGCGTGGCCACCAGCACGTCCAACCCTTTGCGCAATTTGCTCAGCTGCGGTTCGATGGCGACGCCGCCGTAGGCGACGAAGCAGCGCAGCGGCAGGTTGCCGCCGTAGGTGCGGAAGCTTTCGTAGACTTGCTCGGCCAGTTCGCGCGTCGGCACCAGCACCAGCGTGCGCACCGACTGCGGCGCCACCTGCCCTTCCATGGTCAGGCGCTGCAACAACGGCAGCGCGAAGCCGGCGGTTTTACCGGTGCCGGTCTGCGCCGCGGCCATCAGGTCGCGCCCGGCCAGCACGGCCGGAATGGCCTTGGCCTGCACCGGCGTCGGCTTCTGGTAGCCGAGTTCGTCAAGTGTGCGCAGCAGGGGATCGATAAGGCCGAGGGAGAGGAACGTCATTGAATTTACAACCTTGAAAACAAATATTACGGTGTGGGAGCTGGCGCGCAGGGGGGGGCTGCGGCGCCCAAAGCAAGATTATAGGGCATGGCCGGCCCGCCGGGTTCGACGCCGACCTGCCGGCCGCACGCCTGCCCCGCCGCGCCGCGCCGGCATGACCCGGCGAGCCAAACGGCGCCTATCGGCCGCAGTCTGCGCAGAATGCTTGTATTATCGAAAGCAACACGATCCAATACAAGGCGCGGCGCACAACCACGGTAGCGAGGAAACGGCATGGCAACTTATGACTATATTATTGTCGGCGGCGGCTCGGCCGGCTGCGTGCTGGCGAACCGCTTGTCGGCCGACCCGGCGGTGTCGGTCTGCCTGCTCGAGGCCGGCCCGGCCGACACGCACCCCTGCATCCGCCTGCCGATCGGCATCGTGTTCATGATGCTCAGCAAGGTGCTGAACTGGCGCTACTACACCGAGCCGCAGGCGCAGCTGAACCAGCGGCGCCTGTACTGGCCGCGCGGCAAGACGCTGGGCGGCAGCAGTTCCAGCAACGCCATGGTCTACACGCGCGGCCACGCGCACGACTACGACCACTGGGCGGCGCTGGGCAACCCGGGCTGGAGCTACGCCGACGTGCTGCCGCTGTTCAAGCGCGCCGAACACCACGAGCGCGGCGGCAACGACTACCACGGCGTCGGCGGCCCGCTCAACGTCGCCGACCAGCGCTCGCCGAACCTGCTGTCGGCGGTCTATCTGAGCGCCGCGGTCGAGGCCGGCCACGTCCGCAACGGCGACTTTAGCGGCGCCAGCCAGGAAGGCGTCGGCCTGTACCAGTTGACGCAGAAAAACGGCGAGCGCTGGAGCGTCGCGCGCGCCTACCTGCACCCGGTGCGCGGGCGCGCCAACCTGACGGTGCTGACCGGCGCGCGCGCCGGCAAGGTGCTGCTCGAAGGCAAGCGCGCCTGCGGCGTGGCCTACGTCCAGCGCGGCCAGCGCGGCGACATCGGCGCCCGCCGCGAAGTGATCCTGTGCGGCGGCGCCATCAACTCGCCGCAATTGCTGATGCTCTCGGGCATAGGGCCGCGGCAGGAACTGCTGCGCCATGGCATCGCGCCGCTGCACGCGTTGCCCGGCGTCGGCCAGAACCTGCAAGACCACCTGGACGTGCTGGTGGTACACCGCTGCGTGCAACCGGTGTCGCTGGGCATCTCGCTGCGCAACGTGCTGGCGCAGGGCAAGCACCTGCTCAACTACCTGCTGTTTCGCCACGGCCCCCTGACCACCAACGGCGCCGAGGGCGGCGGTTTCATCAAAAGCGACGCCGCGCAGCCGATCCCCGACCTGCAATTGCACTTCACGCCGGCCCACCTGGACGACCACGGCCGCAACCTCTCGCGCGCCGCCTATACACTGTTCGGCCACGGCTATTCGCTGCACGTGTGCGACTTGCGGCCGAAAAGCCGCGGTCATATCGGCCTGAGCAGCGCCGAGCCGGACGCCGACGCCCGCATCGAACCGAACTATCTGTCCCATCCGGACGATATGGAAACGCTGCTGCGCGGCGTCAAGGCGGCCCGCGCGATACTTGGCGCCAGGGCCTTCGACCGCTTCCGCGGCGAGGAACTGTTCCCCGGCGCCGAGGCGCAAAGCGACGCGGCGCTGCGCGCCTTCATCCGCGCCAAGGCCGGCACCATCTACCACCCGGTCGGCACCTGCAAAATGGGCCACGACGCCATGGCCGTGGTCGACGCCGAACTGCGGGTGCACGGCATTGACGGACTGCGGGTGGTCGACGCCTCGATCATGCCGACTCTCATTGGCGGCAACACCAACGCGCCGACCGTGATGATCGCCGAAAAAGCCGCCGACCTGATCGCCCGGGCGCGGGCCGGCGAAGCGGCGCCGCGCCAGACGGCCGGCCTGAGTAACAGCGCCTGAGCGCCGGCGCCCGGCCCGGCCCGCTAGAACTTGATTTCCAGCGTGGCGCGCGCGACCATCGGGCTGGCGGCGGTGCCGCTGCGCGCCAGGCTGCCGTCGGCGTCGGTGTAACTGCTGGCGCTGAAGTCGTCCTGGCCCAGCAGGTTGGCCAGCGCCAGCCGCAGCCGGTGTTGCGGCGTGATTTTCCACAGCAGGTACAGGTCGACGTCGCGCCGCACCGCCGCGTAGGCGCGCTGCTGTTCGGAGATGCGCACCGCCCCGCCGTTGCGGAAGGCGAAGCTGGCGCCGGCGCTGAACGCCCCGCCCGCCGTCTTGTAGTCGATGCCGGCCACCGCGCTCAGCGGGGTTTGCTGGTCGAGCCGGTTGTCCGGCCCCGGCACCGCGTCGACGCGCGACCAGTTGCGGCTGACGCTGGCGCGCAGGTCGATCGCCGGCGCGCCGGCGAGCACCGCGCGCAGCGGCAGTTTGGCCTCCAGTTCGATGCCGCGGGTGACGGCGCGGCCGTCGTTGACCGGCGTCGACAGCCAGCGGCCGCCTTCCAACAGCAGGCCCTGGCGGGTGTAGCCGTCGATGCGCCGCAGCGACGCGCTCGCGCTCAGCAGCGCGCCGTCGGCCCAGTAGTGTTCGTAGGAGCCGTCCAGGCCCAGCGCCAGTTCCGGCTGCAGCCGCGGGTTGCCGCGCCGGTCGGGTTCGGTCTGGCTGTTGTTGAGCGAGGTGAAGCGGCGCGGGATCAAGCTGGCGGTCGTCGGCGCCTTGTAGGTGCGCGTCAACGCCAGGCGCAGCTGGTCTTTGCTGTTGGGTAGCTTCCACAGCGTGTGCAGCAAGGGACTCCAGACGCCGTTGCGCTGGCGCACCGTGTCGTAGAGCGCGCTTGCGCTGCGGGTGGCCTGGCCCTCCCAGCGCAGCCCGGCATACACCGACCAGCGCGGCGTGACGTTCCATTCGTCCTGGCCGTACAGCGCCAGCCGACCGACCGTGGCGCTGAAGTCCTCGTCGCTGTTGACCGGCGCGCTGCCCGGCAGGTCGCGCTCGCGCTGGCGCCGGCTGTCGTCGCGGCGGCTGGCGCCGGCGTCCCAGCCGGCCGACAACGCGTGGCGCTCGCGCAGCGGCGTGGCGTACTTGCCGGTGGCGCTGAAACCGCGTTCGGTCGAGACGGCCAGCACGCTGCTGTCGCGCGCCAACACGCCGCCGTTGCTGCCGGTGCTGCGCGTGGCGTTGCTGTTGTGGCCGGCGTTGGCGCCGATTTTGAGGTCGAGCTTGGCGCCGTCGGCCAGCGTGTGCGTCCAGCCCAGGTCGCTGCGGACGAAATTGCCGCGCCGGCTGCCTAGCTGCTCGTCGCGCTCGAAGGCCGGCGGGCGCCCCAGCTCGGTGGTCCGGACGCCCCGCCCGCGGCCGCTGTTGCGGTTGGCGTTGACAAAACTTTGCGAGCTCAGCGTGTCGCCGTTGGCCAGCGTCCAGTTCAGGCGCGGCGCCAGGTTCAGGTTGTCGTTGCGCCCGACGCCCTGGCCGCTGATACGCCGCAACAGGGTCGGCGTGCCGTCGGCCCCGGCGCCGCTCTCCACGGTGTCGCCGCGCTGGTCGAAGAAGTTGCGGTGCAGCGCCCCGGTCAGCGAATACGACATTGCGCCGGCGCGGTCGGACAGCTGCAGGTTGCCGGTCCCGCTGCGTTGGGTGCCGCCGCCGGCGTAGGCGATTTTCGCCTCGCGCTGGGCGTCCTTGATGGTTTTGCGCAGTACGATGTTAATCGTACCGGCGATCGCCTGGGTGCTGAATTCGGCGCTGGCCGCGCGCATGACCTCGATGCGCTCGATGAGCTCGGGCGCCAGCGCGTCGATGGAGAAGCCGGCCGGCGCGCGCTCGCCGTTGAGCAGGACCTGGGTATAGCCCGCGCCCAGGCCGCGCATGCGCACGCCGCCGCCAATGACGGTGACGCCCGGCACGCGCTTGAGCACGTCGAGCACCGAGGTGTCGCCGTAGCGCAGGATTTCCTCGCTGCCAACGACGGTCTTGCTGGCGGTGTCGTCGCGGCGCGGGTCGTAGCGGGCGCCGTTGATTTCGACCCGTTGCGGCGCCGGCGCGGCGGCCGGCTTCGTCGCCGCCTTCGTCGCGGGCTGGGGCGGCTGCGCGTGCGCCTCGGCGCCGGCCGGGGCCTGCTCGGCGTGGGCGCCGCACGCGGCCAGCGCGGCGGCGGCGATCGTCAAGCGGGCGGATAAGTGGCGGCTGGGCATAAATAACAATAGCGGTGAAGAAAATGCGGTATTGTCCGTCAGTTTGATCCGCTTGCATTAAGTTAAAGGAAATATTTCTTTAGATATGCACGGACGCCCCGCCGGATTGCTCCCAGCCCCGCGCCGCGCCGTTATAATTCGACTTCGTCTTTGTCAGAGGCCCTATCGTGTCCGATCGTCTTGCCGTTTTGCCGCAGTACCTGCTCCCCAAGGGGGCCTTGACCAATTTCGCCGGCCGCGTCGCCGGCGCCAGGGGGGGCGCGATGACGACCCGGCTGATCCGCTGGTTCGTCGGCCGCTACGACGTCAACATGGACGAGGCGCTCGATCCGCAGATCGCCAACTACGCCAGTTTCAACGAATTCTTCACGCGCGCGCTGCGCCCGGACGCGCGCCCGCTGGCGGCGGCCGACTACATTTGCCCGGTGGACGGGCGTATCAGCCAGTTCGGCCCGATCCGGGACGACCAGATCTTCCAGGCCAAGGGACACAATTTCAGCACCACCGCGCTGGTCGGCGGCGACAGCGAACTGGCCGCCAAGTTCCAGCACGGCAGCTTCGCCAACCTGTACCTGAGTCCGCGCGACTACCACCGCATCCATATGCCGTGCGACGGGCGCCTGACGCGCATGATCTACGTCCCGGGCGAGTTGTTCTCGGTCAACCCGACCACCGCGCGCGGCATTCCCGGCCTGTTCGCCCGCAACGAGCGCGTGGTCTGCGTGTTCGACACGGCCCAGGGCCCGTTCGTCATGACCCTGGTCGGCGCCACCATCGTCGGCAGCATGGCCACGGTCTGGCACGGCGTCGTCAATCCGCCGCGGGCGCCGTCGATTCGCAGCTGGAGTTACGAAGAGCGCGACATCCGCTTGAAAAAAGGCGAGGAAATGGGCCGCTTCCTGCTGGGCTCGACCGTCGTCATGCTGTTCCCGAAAGACACGCTGCATTTCAATCCAAGCTGGCAGCCGGCCGGCCCGGTGCGCCTCGGCGAGGCGATGGCGACGCTGTAGTCGGCCTGCCGGCGCCGCGCCCTTGGTTTGGGGGCCGCCGCCGACTCAGGTGGGGCCGGAGGCGTCGTACATCTGCTCCATCATGTCCAGAAAAACGCGGGTCTTGGCCGGCATCAGGCGCCGGCCCGGAAACACCACCCACCCCGTCACGGTCGGGAAACTCCACTCCGGCAGCACCCGTACCAGTTCGCCGCTGGCCAGATACGGCGCGGCGAAGCGCTCGGTGCTGGCGGCGATGCCGATGCCGGTGCACGCCATGCGCACCAGCAATTCGGGTGAATTGGCCAGCAGGCGCGTCGGCAGGTCGCGGGTCCAGCGCGTTTTGCCGCGCAACAGGGTCCAGCGCGACAGGCCGTTGACCGTCGGCGGCAGACTCAACAAGTCATGCTGGAACAAGTCGTCCGGCTGCTCGGGCAGGCCGCGCAGGCTGGTGTAGGCCGGCGCCGCGTACAAGGCCAGCGTGCTGAAGCCCACGCGCCGCGCCGCCAGGCTGGCGTCGTCCGGCAAGTCGCCCATGCGGATCGCCAAATCGAAATTCTCCGCCAGCAGATCGACCCGCCGCGGCGACAAGTCCAGCTCCAGCGAAATGTCCGGATAGCGCTTGATGAAGGCGGCCAGCAGTTGCCCCATCGTCAGGTTGGCGACGTCGGCCGGCATCGACATGCGCAGCCGCCCGCTGGGCGCCAATTGCCGGTGCTGCACCAGCGCGGCCGCCGCCTCGGTTTCCTCGGCAACCTTGCGGGCGTGCTCCAGCAGGCTGGCGCCGAACTCGGTAAGCACCAGCTTGCGCGTGGTGCGTTGCAGCAGCCGCTCGCCCAGCCTGGCTTCCAGCAACGCGATGCGGCGCGACACGGTCGATTTCGGCAAGCCGACGCGCTCGGCGGCGCGGCTGAAGCTGCCGCACTCGACGATGCGGGCGAACAGCAGCAAGTCGCTCGGGTCTAAATCCATGGCATTGTTCCATTATCGGTTTAATGTTATCCATTCTAATGGCTTCCGCACTGGTTTTGGAACTGTTAAAGTTCTTCCATCGAAACACCAACCCCACCGACGGAGACCACACATGAACATCCTGCAAATCAATTCCAGCGCCCGCAGCAGCGGTTCCGAATCGACCCGCCTGGCCGATGCCATCGTCGCCCGCGTCAAGGCCGCCAACGCCGGCGCCAGCGTGAGCCGGCGCGACCTGGCCGCGCAACCGCACCCGGTCATCGACGAAGCGACGCTGCAGGCGCTGTTCACGCCGCCGTCCGAGCGCAACGCCGAGCAGGCGGCCCGCGTGGCGCTGGACGACGCCCTGATCGCCCAGGTGCAGGCGGCCGACGTCATCGTGATCGGCTCGCCGATGTACAACTTCGGCATCACCGTGCAACTGAAAAGCTGGTTCGACGCGATCGCCCGCGCCAACGTCACCTTCAAATACGGCGAAACCGGACCGGTCGGCCTGCTGTCGGGCAAGAAGGTCTACGTCGCGCTGGCCCGCGGCGGCATGCACCGCGACGCCGGCAGCGACACCCAGGTGCCGCACCTGAAAGCCTTCCTCAACTTAATCGGCCTGAGCGACGTGCAATTCATCTACGCCGAAGGCCTGGGCATGGGTCCCGACGCGGTGGCCAAGGCGCAGGCGCAAGCGGACGCCGACATCAACGCCGTGCTGGTGTAAATACCGGCGGGGAACGGGCCACGCGATTTTAGCAACTGGAGAATGACATGACACAAGCGATAGTGACACCGGAACGAGTGCAACACGGCCGCGGCATCGAGCGCGTCGTCGCCGGCCAGGCCGTGATGGACGGCGCCGGCGTCAAAATCAACCGGGTGCTGACGCAAACCTTGCAGCGCCGCCTGGACCCCTTCCTGATGCTCGACGCCTTCGCCAGCGACAAGCCGAACGACTACCTGGCCGGCTTTCCCGAGCATCCGCACCGCGGCTTTGAAACCGTCTCCTACATGGTCGCCGGGCGCATGCGCCATAAGGACAGCGCCGGCCACGAGGGCCTGCTGAGCAGTGGCGGCGTGCAATGGATGACGGCGGGGCGCGGCGTGATCCACTCGGAAATGCCGGAGCAGGAAGAAGGCGTGATGGAAGGCTTCCAGCTATGGCTGAACCTGCCGGCGGCCGACAAGATGCGCCAACCCTGGTACCGCGATTTCGCCAGCCAGGACATCCCGCGCTTCACCACGGCGGCCGGCGTGACCGTGCAAGTGATCGCCGGCAGCAGCCACGGCGTCGCCGGCGCGGTGCAGCGCGACGTCACCGAGCCGCTCTACCTCGACATCGCGCTGCCGGCCGGCGCCGACTACAGCCAGTTGCTGCCGCAGGGCCACAACGCCTTTTTCTACACCTTCCGCGGCGCCGTCAGCGTCGGCGAAAAGGCGGTGGCGAGCGCGCGCATGGCGATTTTGGCCAACGGCGCCGGCGCCGACGGCGTGCGGATCCACGCCAGCGAAGCGAGCCGCGTCATCCTCATCGCC
Organism: Janthinobacterium sp. CG3; assembly: GCF_000344615.1. GTDB lineage: Bacteria > Pseudomonadota > Gammaproteobacteria > Burkholderiales > Burkholderiaceae_D > Janthinobacterium. The sequence continues at coordinate 1,755,067 of NZ_KB467824.1, forward strand.
GGGCGCCCGCTGAACGAGCCGATCGCCCAGCACGGCCCGTTCGTCATGAACACCCAGGCCCAGCTTGCCGAAGCGATCGACGACTTCCGCGCCGGCCGCCTCGGCGAGTGAACGCGCGCCGGTGCGCTTCGGCGTTTGCGGCTAGAATCGCTGCATGGCTTCTACTTTTATTGCATGGCTCAAGTATTTGAGCCGGGTCTGCGGTTTCGATACCGCCGACTCGTTTCCGCCCGGTCATCCGTATGCGCGCACGCGCTGGAACGCCGCTTATTTTGATATCGCCTCGGACGTCAAGCCCGACGAGGTGGAGCGCCGCCTGTGCGCGGCCATTTCGAATACGCCCACGGTGTTCGCGTATATCGTCAATCCGACCCCGCGCATGCAGCGCGCCTTGTTTGGCGTACTCGAAGAGCGCATGCGCCGCAACGGCAACGCCGGCGAGTTGGCGCTGTTGCTGATCGCCGCCTTCCGCAGCGCGCATACGCAGGAGGCGCTGCCCGGCCTGCGCGCCGCCATCCACGGCACGCGGCACGACGAGGCCGGCGAGCGGGTGCGCAGCCTGCTGGCGTTCCTGGCGCAGATGCAGTCGCCCTTCGACGTGATCGAGTCGCTGCCGGCGATTGCCGCGCCGCGCTAGGCCGGCCAGGCGAAGTTGCTCGGCACGTGGCGCTGGCGCAGCCGCATGAACGGCGTTTCGACCAGCCGGTATAGCAGCCAGCCGGCGGCGACGCTGGCCGCGGCCATCGCCAGCATGGCCGGCGCCGTGTCCGGCCCCATGCCCCATGCCATGCATACCGGTTTGAGCAGGATGCACAGTTGTTTGTGCGTCAGGTAGAGCGCGTACGACCACAGCGCCAGGCTGGCCGCGCCGGGCACGCGGGTGCGCCGCAGCAGCGAGGCCGGGCTGAGCGCGGAGAGGATCAGCAGCGCGACGCTGGCCGCCAGCAGCGGGTAGCCGAACACGCTGACGGCGTAACCGTAGCGGTCGCCGAGGAACAGGTAGATGCTCAGCGCGGCGCAGCCCAGCCCCGCCAGCAGGCTGCGGTTGCCGTGCGCGGTGGCGCGCGCCCACGCCCGCGGATGGTGGTTTTTGAGCAGCGCCAGCGCGACGCCGGCCAGCAGTTCGTCGCAGCGGCACAGCGACGAGTAGTAGATGTATTTGTAGTAGGCCAGGCCGCCGCGCGCGTGGCCGACATAGTCGTCCCAGATGTAGGCGCGCAGCAGCATGCCGGCGGCGATGCCGGCCGCGAGCGCGCCCCAGGCCCACGCCAGCGAGCGGCGCCGCGCGGCGATCAGCAGCGCCAGCGCCGGCAGCAGCAGGTAGAACTGTTCCTCGACGCAGAGCGACCAGGCGTGCGAGAACACGGTGCCGGGGGTCAGGTTGATGTTCTGGGTGAAGCTCAGGTATTTCCACAGCGGCAGCATGGCGGCGTTGCCGCGCCACGCCGGCCAGCAGGCGTACAACGCCAGCACGACGTAGAAGTTGGGCAGGGTGCGCAGCAGGCGCCGCGCGTAGAAGTTTTTCAGCGAGAAGGGCCGGCCGCTGCGCAGCGCGGCGACGATCTGGTTGCCGATCAGGTAGCCGCTCAGGCCGAAGAACAGGTCGACGCCGATCCAGCCGGCCTCGCCGAGGAAGCCGAAGGCGCCGCCGTCGCTGACGAACAGCAGGTAGTGGTTCATGAAGACCAGGACGATGGCCAGCGCGCGCAGCGTGTCGAGGCCGTGGTTGCGGGCGGTGCCGGTGGCAGGTGTCATGTTGAACGGGGCGTTGGCGCCAGCGGGACCGGGCGCCCGCTCGACGCAGGCCGATGATGCCACGACTGCGCGGCCTTGGCCAGATTTTTCATGCGCCGGGCGCAATCCCGCTAGAATGGGGGCGTGACCTTGTCCCCCATCGTTTCGGAGCCAGACCAGTATGCCGGCGAGCAGCCCAGCGCATTTTACGTCGTTTAACTATACCGGCCAGCGCGCCGGGCCGCGCCTGATCGTTCTCGGCGCCGTGCACGGCAACGAGACTTGCGGCACCCGGGCCATCGGCCGGCTGATGGCGCAGCTCGACGGCGGCGCGCTGCGCGTCGCCGCCGGCAGCCTGACCCTGGTACCGGTCGCCAATCCCTTGGCGTACGCCAGGGGCGAGCGCGCCGGCGAACGCGATCTGAACCGCCATCTCTTCCCCCACGACGCGCCGGCCGATTTCGAGGACCGCGTCGCCAACTGGCTGTGCCCTTTGCTGGCGCGGCATGACGTGCTGCTCGATTTGCATTCGTTCCAGGCGCCCGGCGAGGCGTTCGCGCTGGTCGGGCCGCGCGACAACGGCGGGCCGTTGGAGCCGTTCGCGCAGCAGGCGGCCGAACGCACGCTGGCGCGCCGGCTCGGCGTGCGCCGCTTCGTCGACGGCTGGCTGGCCACCTACGCCATGGGCGTGCGGCGCCGTTCGGGCGCCGGCGTCGACGTCGCGCTGGCGCTGCGCTACGGCGTCGGCACCACCGAGTACATGCGGTCGAGCGGCGGCTACGCGATCACGCTGGAGTGCGGCCAGCACGCCGATCCGGCCGCGCCGCAGGTGGCTTACCGGGCGATCGTCAACGCCCTCGCCTTCCTCGGCCTGATTGAGGCGCCCGCGCCGGAGCCGGTCGGCGCCGCCGCGTTGGAGGCGCTGAGTATCGTCGCGGTGTACGACAAGGTTGACGCCGCCGATGCGTTTTGCCGCGACTGGCGCAGCTTCGACCGGCTGCGCCGGGGCGAGCCGATCGGCCGGCGCGCCGACGGCGCGCCCGTGCTGGCCGAGGCCGACGGCATGATGCTGTTTCCCGACGGCGCAGCGGCGCCCGGCGCCGAGTGGTTTTACTTCGCCCGCGCCAATCCGGCGTTTTAGCCGCGCCGGCGCGGGTCGATTGCGGCGCGCCGCCTCAGGGATACGGCGGCCGCGTCATCCTGAACAGCGACTCCGGCAGCACTTCGAAATAGTCGGCCGGGCCGCCGCCGCGCAGGATGTGGCCGGCGTTCGCGGTGTCGTAGACGCCGTCCCTGAGCAGCGCGCGGTCGATGTGGACGCCGACCACCTCGCCCAGCACCAGCCAGGCGCCCAGTTCGGCGCCGGCGGCGTCTTTCAGGCGCACGATCTGGCTGCAGCGGCATTCGAACGACACCGGGCTGTGCGCCACCCGCGGCGCCTGGACGATGCGGCTGGCGGCCGGGGTCAGGCCGGCCAGCGCGAATTCGTCGACGTCGGCCGGCGCCGGCGCGCTGCTGAGGTTCATCGCCTCGGCCAGCGGCCGGGTCGCCAAGTTCCAGACGAATTCGCCGCTCTGTTCGACGTTGCGCAGGCTGTCCTTGCGGCCCAGGCTGCAGAATCCGACAATGGGCGGCGTGTAGTTGAAGGCGTTGAAGAAGCTGTACGGCGCCAGGTTGAGCACGCCGTCCGCCGCGCGCGAGGAGATCCAGCCGATCGGCCGCGGCCCGACGATGGCGTTGAACGGGTCGTGCGGTAGGCCGTGGCCCTTGGCCGGTTCGTAGAAATGTGAATCGTCTGTCACGCTGGCTCCCTGGTGCTGGAAAAATGGCGGTGGACTCAGTGCCCGGCGGATGGCGAGAACAGGTTGATGACGACGACGCCGGCGATGATCAGGCCCATCCCGAGCATGGTCGGCAGGTCGAGCGCCTGCTTGAACCAGATCCAGCCCACCGCCGAGATCAGGACGATGCCGGCGCCGGACCAGATCGCGTACACCATGCCGACCGGCAACACGCGTATCGTCAACGAGAGGCACCAGAACGCCACCGCGTAACCGACAATGGTAAGCACACTTGGCAGCAGGCGGCTGAAGCCGTCGCTTGCCTTGAGCGCGCTGGTGGCGATGATTTCACCGACGATGGCGATGGCCAGGTAGAGGTAGCTCAGGGTGGGGGTCAAGGTGGGGGTCATACCGCGTCCTTTCTATGGGTCATGCGTTCGAGTTGTCGCAGGAGTTCGGCGCGCCGCGCCGCGGCGATGGCGTGGCAGCCCAGTACGTCGTTGAGCCACAAGCCGTCGGCGGCGAGCCGGCACAGCAGCAGCGTCGCGCGTTCCTGCTCGCTGTCGGCCCGCTCCTCCGGTAGCGCTTCCTGGATGGCGCTGCTCCAACGCGCCCGCAGCGCCGGGTCGGCCAGCATGAGGATCGTCAGCGCCCGCCACGACGACTGTCCGTCGTGGTCCGCCATGTGCGCCGTGGCGCGCAGGTAGGCGCGGGTGACGCGGCCGTATGCCGACGCGCCAGCGTCGGCCTCGGCGGCCATCTCGGCGGCCATGACCTCTTGCACATGTTGCTGGGACTGCTCGAACAGCGCGTCCAGCAAGGCCTGTTTACTGCGGAAATGGTGTTGCAGGCCGCCTTTGCTGACGCCGGCCAGCGCCGCGACGCCGTCCATGCTGACGCCCTGGGCGCCGTGTTCAAGCGCCAGGTGGGCGGCGGCCCGCAGCAACTGCTGGCGCAACAGGTCGGGTTGTTTTTTGCGGCGGTGGGCGTCGGTCATGCGTAAAGATACCATACAGACGGATTGTTTCAAAGCGGTGTTTGCCGGGGACCGTTGCCGCCCCCCCCATTGGCGACTGGCGCGACACGCCCGCGAGGGCTACAATTCGTTCTCAGGAGACAACATGAATAACTTGGGGAAACTAATGTTGGGGTCGGCGGCGCTGGTGGTCCAGCCCTGCCCGGCCGCCGCCGAGCAAGGACCGATACAGCTGCGCGTGCTGGCGCAGGAAAGCATTCCGCCGAAATGGGTGATACGCGGCGGGCGCATGGACGGCCTGTGTCCCGACATCCTGGCGGCGATTGAAAAGATCGAGCCGCGCGTGCGTTTCTCGGGCTACGCCGACTACCGCTCGCTGCCGGTCATCGAGCAATCGCTCAGCAGCGGCGCCGTCGGTGCCGCCTGCGCGCTGCTCGACACGCCGCGGCGCCAGCAGATCGCGCGCATCGTCGGCCAGCCGCTGTATTCGGTGCGGCACCGTCTGGCCGCAGCCAGCGCCGAGACGGCCATGCCGCGCAATTTCGACGAGCTGATCAAGCTCAAGCCGCTGATCGCCACGCCGCGCGGCGCCAGCTACTCCGAGCAGCTGCGCGTGATGGGGCTGGCGGTGGACGACAGCACCGGCGACAATATGGTGAACTTGAAGAAGGTCGCCGCTGGCCACGGCCGCTTTTTCTACATGAACGAGCTGACCATGGGCTGGCTGCTGCAGTCGGACGAGGTGCGCGGCAAGGTGCGCATGTTGCCAGGGGTACTGAAGGAAGAGCCGATCTATTTCTGGATCAGCAAGAAGGCCGATCCGGCGGCGGCGGCCATCGTCGAGCGCGCGATTGACCGGTTGCATGCGAACGGCGAGATGGCGCGGATCTACAAGCGCTGGGCGGACGGCCGCTGAACTTCCTATATAAAGGGGCCGGGAACGCTCACGGCAAACCGCAGGCAAAGAGCCGGGGTCAGCCCGCTGATACCGCTAAGTTACCGTGAAACGTTTCGTGTCGGAAGGGTATTAGCGCATACCCGCTCGTAAATTTTTCAGCGCATCGGCCCGCTTGCAGTTAATGCGGCGAGAGTATTTTCAGGCCGACGATGCCAGCGATGATGGCGGCGATGCACACCAGGCGCATCGCACCGGCCGGCTCGCCCAGCACCATGAAGCCGAAGATGGCGGTGCCGACGGTGCCGATGCCGGTCCAGATCGCGTAGGCCGTGCCCAGAGGCAAGGTGCGCAGCGCCAGCCCCAACATGCCGACGCTCCCCCCCATGGAGATGACGGTCAGCACCGACGGCCACAGTCGCGTAAAACCGACAGTGTATTTCAGGCCGATGGCCCAGCCGATTTCCAACAGTCCGGCTAAAAAAAGTATTCCCCAGGTCATAGGATTCCCCCCGTTGCGGCAAGGTCGTCCCTACCCGGCTCCCGAATCAAGCGGGGTCGTCCCCACAGGAGCAAAAGAAACCCTAGTATATCATTGGCAATACATTGCCGCCGGCACCGGGGCTTCTTGCCAACGCCCACCGTAGGCGATCATTGGCACGCTCGCACTTATTTTCATCAGGGCATCGATACCTCGCGCTGGCATTGCACCGCCTGGACTGACGGCCCGTCCAGCCACGGGCGGCCGCGCGGCCGCCCCGCCCTCCCCGCGTTTTTTACACCCGCCAGCAGGCTTTTGATTTATATCGTAATATGGCGATATTGAAATTCGAAACACCCGATATACACATCGTCGAACGACGAAGTAAGACCGTCACACAGCGGAGTACAAGATGGAAATCGATGCAATTCACAAAGCCCTGGCCAATCCGGTGCGGCGCAACATCCTGCAATGGCTCAAGGAGCCGGAGCTGAATTTTGCCGAGCAGGAGCATCCGCTGGAGTTCGGTGTGTGTGCCGGCCTGCTCGACAAGCGCGTCGGTTTGTCGCAATCGACCGTGTCGGCGCATCTGGCGACCTTGCAAAAGGCCGGCTTGGTGACATCGCGCAAGGTCGGGCAATGGAGTTTTTTCAAACGCAACGAGGAGACCATCCAGGCCTTTCTCGAACACATGAACAACGGGCTATAAGCAGTCTCACAGCGTCCACCGTGGCGCATCTCACAAGGAAGCACAATGGCAAACTTATTCGATCCGATCACCGTCGGCGACCTGCAATTAAGAAACCGCATCATTATGGCGCCACTGACCCGTTCCCGCGCCACCGGCGGCGCCCGCGTGCCCAACGCGCTGATGGCGCAATATTACCGCCAGCGCGCCTCCGCCGGCCTGATCCTGAGCGAAGCGACCTCGGTCACGCCGCAGGGCGTCGGCTACGCCGACACGCCGGGCATCTGGTCCGATGAACAGGTCGAAGGCTGGAAACTGGTGACCGAGGCGGTGCACGCCGAGGGCGGCCGCATTTTCCTGCAACTCTGGCACGTCGGCCGCGTCTCCGATCCGGTCTTCCTCGACGGCGCCCTGCCGGTGGCGCCCAGCGCGATCGGCCCGCGCGGCCACGTCAGCCTGGTGCGTCCGCAGCGCGAATACGTGACCCCGCGCGCGCTGGCGACGGACGAGCTGCCGGGCATTGTCGCGGCCTACCGCAAGGGCGCGGAGAACGCCAAGAAAGCCGGTTTCGACGGCGTTGAGGTGCACGGCGCCAACGGCTACCTGCTCGACCAGTTCCTGCAGGACAGCACCAACCGGCGCGAGGACGCCTACGGCGGCTCGATTGAAAATCGGGCGCGCCTGATGCTCGAAGTGACCGACGCCTGCGTCGACGTGTGGGGCGCCGCGCGCGTGGGCATGCACCTGGCGCCCCGGCGCGACGCGCACGACATGGGCGACTCCGACCCGCTGGCCACCTTCGGCTACGTGGCGCGCGAGCTGGGCAAGCGCGGCATCGCCTTCATCTGCGCGCGCGAAGCGGTAGGAGAGAACCGCCTCGGCCCCTTGCTGAAGAGGGAGTTCGGCGGCGTCTACATCGCGAATGAAAAGATGGACAAGCGCACCGCCCAGCAGGTGCTGGCGGCCGGCGAGGCGGACGCGGTGGCGTTCGGCCAGTTGTTCATCGCCAATCCGGACCTGCCGCGCCGGCTGGAAACGGACGCGCCGTTGAACCAGCCGAATCCGGCCACGTTTTACCATGCGAGCGCCGAGGGCTACACCGACTACCCGGCGCTGGCGTAAGCGCCTGTCGCAGTAAGGTATTAACAAGGCCGCGTCATGCGGCCTTTTTTACGCTGCCTGGCGGCGCCTTGACCGCCCCGATCAGCGCAGCTGGGTATAGTTGACCGGCACCCAGCGGTAGGCCTGGCCCTGCGCGCGCACATGCCCCATGCCAGGGAACGGCAGGTGGCTGGCCCCCAGCAGAAAGCCCGCCTTGGCCGCGTCGGCGAAGGCTTTCTTGCGCTCGGCCCCGGCGGCCTTGCCGTCGCCGTCGAAGGCGATGGTGACCTCGGGGTGGTCGAACTGCACCGCGCCCACGTGGATCAGGTCGCCGATCAACAGCAACTTCCGGCCTTTGCTTTCAACCACGTAACTAGTGTGCCCGGCGGTGTGGCCCTTGCTGGCATACGAGCGCACGCCAGGAGCCAGCTCGACATTGCCTTCGAAGGATTGGTACTTGCCGGCCTTGACGTAGGGTCCGACCGACGCCTGCGCGCCGACGAAGTAGCTTTTGGTATCGGCGCCGGCCTTGGACAGATTCTCCGGGCTGAGCCAGTAGTCGGACTCGTGCTTGTCGGCGCGCACGACGGCGTTTGGAAACGCCAGTTGTTCGCCGGCGGCCAAGCCGCCGACATGGTCGGGATGCATATGGGTGAGGTAGATTTCGTCGACTTGCTCGGGCTGGTAGCCGGACGCCTTCAAATTGGCCAGCAACTTGCCCAGCGTCGGGCCGAACAGGCCGCCGGCGCCGCCGTCGATGAGCACCAGCTTGCTGCCGGTGTTGACCAGATAGGCGTTGACCGAGGTTTCCAGCGGGCTGCTCAGGAACGCCTGCGCCAGCGCCTGGTCGACCTTCGCCGGCGTGGTACGGGTCAGCAACTTGTTGACCGGCAGTTCGACGGTGCCGTCGCTGAGCGCGGTGACTTCGAAGTCGCCCAGCATTATGCGGAAATAGCCGGGCGCCGAGGTCTTGGCCATCGGCGCGGCGGCGTACGCCGGCGCCGCGGCCATGGTGGCCGTGGTGGCCACGGCGGCGGCAAAAAAGGCGGCGGTGCGCGCCGACCGGTACAGGGGTTCGTTCATTGTTTTCCTTATCAAAATTACTGGACAATTCCACACTATATCGCTGAATGCGCGGCAACGCGGCGCCGCCATGCTGTGCGTGGAAAGGGACAAGGAAGCCGGGCCGGCGGCGGCGCCCGCCAGCGCCTCAATGGCGCGGCGCCGGCGCGCCGGTTTTGGCGGCCCGGCGTGCGCGCGACGTGCTCAGGATGCGTTGAATGACCGGCTCTGGCACGCGGTTTTCCTTGAAATACGCGGTGGCGACGGTCTTGCCCAGCGTCTTGTTGAATTCGACGCCGCGCTCGACCAGTTCGGCGGTGGCGGCATCGGTCCTGGCGTTGCTGCCGACAAAGGGGTCCGGCTCGCTGTAACTGTGCATGGTTGACACTCCATAGGTTTATCTCTGTTAAAAGGTCATCGGCACGCGCACCGTCAGCGACACGTCGGGGGTGTCCCGGGTCAAGCCGGCGCCGAGCGCGACATTCAATGACTTGTTGGCGTTCAGGCGGTAGGAGTAGCCGACCAGCAGGGTGCCCAGCTGCGTGCGCACCGAACCGGGCACGACCGCGCCGTTCTGGCGCGTGCGCCCTACCGTGTTGTGGTCGTAACCCAGGCTGAGCGAGGCTTTTTCATTCAGCGCCAGGCCGATGCCGAAGTTAAAGCCCAGCACCGCGCCCGGTTCCACCGTGCCCAGCGCTTCGGTGCCGCCGTTCAGCACCCTGCGGCTGACGTCCTTGCGCTTGAAGTTGTGCAGATAGCTGACGCTGCCGAAAAACACCGCGGGGTCGGACGGGAACAACCAGGTAAGGCTGGGCTGCAGCGAGTAGAACCCGGAGCCGGTGGGCAGGTCCAGCGGCAGCCCGGTGCCGGTGGCGTTCAGGCCGATGCAGCGCTGCTGGCAGTCGGTGACGACCTCGAACGGGTCGCGCCCCGTGCGCGACTTGAAGCGCAGGCCGGCGACGTAATACGGTTTGTCGGCGCCGCCGTCGTTGAGTTGGTAGCGCGCCGCCAGTTCGACGTCGCCAAGGGCCTTGCCGCTGGTGTCGAAGACCCGTTCGACGGCGGTGCCGGTAAAGATTTCCCGGCTGACGGTGGCGTCGGAGCGGTACACATAGGGCAGCTTGGCCTCCACCTCGACACGGTTGCTGATGCCGGCACGCCCGGTCAGCGCCGCCGTGAAGGTGTTGCGTTTGACCTCGCGCACGTCGATCAGGCCGATCAGCAGCGCCGGGATGACGGTGTAGCCGACCAGCGCAACCCGGTTGCTCGACGCATAACCGAACTGCAGCGACGGTTCCAGCACAAATTTCCCCCTGGGCGTGAGCACGCCCGGTTGCTCGAACAGCGGCGCGACCTCGGGCGGACGGCCGCTGCGCACCGGCGGGCGCCCGACCGCGCCGGGGTTTTGCGCCAGCCCCAGTCCTTGCCCGGGCTCCTGCCCCTGGCTTGGCGCCGCCGGCCCGGGCGCAACCGGGTCGGCGCCGGTACCGCCCGGTCCGGTGCCGCGCTGGCCGGCCAACACCTCGCTGCCGACGCCGCCGGCACTGCGGCGCAGCTCGGCGATACTGCGGTTTTGCTCGCCGACCGAATGGCGCAGTGTTTCGAGCAATTGTTTTTGCTCGGCGAGCTGTTTTTTCATCGTTTCAAGCTGATCCACCAGTTCGGCGCGGCTACCGTTGAATTGCTGGCCGTGCGCGGCCGCGCTCAGGAGCAGCGCCGACACGCCAGCGACACCGAAACGTACCATTTTTTTTCGTTGCATTATTTCTCCTCGAGAATGAGTGCGAAAACCAATTACGAGCGCCGGCCAGCGCCGGCGCAACCGGGACCGGCCCGCGACGCTCAGCGCGCGCCGATGGCGTTGCTAAGCGCGTTGCGCAGGCCGTCTTCAAAATTGATCATTTTTAATAACTCCAGGCTGTTGACGCTGGTGTTGATCACGGTATGGGTGCGCAGCACCTGGTCGTTCAGGCTGTTCTGTATCACCGTGCCGGCCGCCGTCTGCGTCATCGGCCCCGCAATAAAGGTATTGCCGGCGCCGTTTTGCAGCAGGTTCAGCGCGGCGGCCGCCTCGCCGACCAGCGCCGCCTCGCGCTGGCCCAGCCTGGACACGTCGGCAATGCTGAACGAGCTGCTGGAGACGACGGTACCGTTGACGCTGGCCATGCGCTCGATGCCGAGCGACATCACCAGGCCGCCGCCCAGGTCGTAACCGCCGCGCGCCTCGTCGAGCACCGCCTCGGACACCGGGGTCCAGTCGTCGGCGACGCCGGCGGCCAGCGCCGGCGCGCCCAGGCCGGCCAGCCACAGCAGGCAAGCCGGCATACACCCTTGATTCATTCGCATACCACCTCCCGCTTAAAATTCCCCCTGGCCGTGCCTGGGGATCGTCACCGTGTCGAGGCCGTTGCGGTTGACCGCCGTGGCCAGCGGCGCCGTCGGCGCCACGCGCCAGTCGGCTGCGGCGTTGAAACGCGCCGGCCCGGCGCGCGCCGGCACGCCATGTATGACAAACAACAGTTTACTGCGCCACATAGCCTCGAAGCTGTCGCGGGCCATCGCCCGGGTGCCCCCGGCCGGGTCGCCCACCAGCACCCGGCTTTCGCTCAAGCCCTTGACGACAACGAAATGGTGGTAGCCGTGATCCGACAACAGCACGATGGCGGGGAAACCGGCGTCAAGCAGCTTGTGCAACGGTAATTGAAAGCCGTCCGCGACGAAGCCGTGCGCCGCAAGAAAGCGTTTGATGTCGAGCAAAGAAAAGCCTTCTTTCTTGATCTTCGTCTGGTCGCCGAGCAAGTACATTTGCTCAAACACAAATTGTTCGCTGACGGGGTAGGCGTAGTGGTGGCTGAGCAGGGTCGCCACCGCCGCCGAGCCGCAGCTGAAATCGTATTGCTGGCGCAGCGTGGTGAGGAAACGCGCCTCCTTCAGGCTCGTCACCGGAACCTGGAAACGCGCCCCGCCCAGACTACCGAACTCCATCGCCGTGGCGGCGGCGCCGTCGGCGAGCAGCGCCGCGGCCAGCAGGGTTGTCGACAGCGTGCCCATGGTCAGCGCAGCTGCAAATTAACGACGGTGGCGTTCTGGATCAGCACGTTCGCCCCCGAATTCTGGATCACCACCGGTATGCCGGCGGCGTTGCTGAACGCGGCGCCGTTGACGATGTTGTTGCCGGTACTGACGTTGACGGCCGCGTTGCCGCTGACCACGCCGCTCAGCCTGGCCTCGTTGCTGACGGTGTCGGCGCCGCCGCGCGACTGCTCGAGTTGCTCCAGCGCTACCGCCACGCTAAAGCCGTCCGCACCGCCGCCCAAGCGCACTTGAACGGGCGGCGGCGCGATCGCCATCAGCGCCGCCACCGACGCCGGCATCGGCTCGGCGATGGGCCCGGCTAAATTGCGCATTCTGCCGTCGGCGAGCGCCGGCGGGGTCCATCCCCAGTCCGCTGGCGCGGCAGGCTGCTCGGCAGCGCCGTCCAGCCACGCCGACGCGAGTTCGTCGCCCCGGGCCGGCACCGCCGCCGCCAGCGCCAGCACGCCGGCGCCCATGCATCGTATCCATCCCATATTGCCTCCTTGTCCTGTTACACCACCCGGCGGCGGCACCCGGGTCGCGGGTGCCGCCGCCGGGCGGCTCGCTTCGTTCGGCGCGGCATTCACGCCGCGCCCTACCCTGGCGGGAGGGGCGCGGCGGCGGCCATTACCGTCCCAGCGACAAGTTCGCCTGGACCGTCACGCTTTGCTGGATCAACGACGACAGGCCGCTGTTCTGGCTAATGACCAGCAGCCCGGCCGCCGACTGCGCCGTACCCGTCATGGTGTTCGCCATATTGAAACTGCCCGCGTTCACGCTGTTGCTACCACCGGCGCCGCCGGTGCCGCCCGCGGCCGCGCCACCGCTACCGGCGCCGCCGGTATTGGTGCCGCCCGCGCCGCCCGCGCCCGCGGTGTTGGTGCCGCCCGCGCCGCCGGCGCCGCCGGCGCCCGCGGTGCCGCTGCCGCCGGTGGCCGCGCCGCTGGTGGCGCTGCCGTTGGTGGAGGCGCCGCCAGCTGCGCCGCTACCGGCCGTGTTACTGGCGTTGCCGCTGGCGGCGCCTGCCCCGCCTGCCCCGCCCGCGGCGCCAGCGCCGCCGGTACTGGTGGCCGTCGCGCCCGCGCCCGCCGCGCCGCCGGCGCCGCCGGTGCCGGAAGCGCCCGCGCCACCGGTGCCGGTGACGGCCGCGCCGGCGCCGCCGGCGCCGCTGGTGCTGGTGCCGCCGGCGCCGCCCGCGCCGGCCGTGTCGGTAGAGGCGCCGCCAGCGCCGCCGTCAGGAGGCATGCCGGCGCTGCCGCCGGCGCCGCCAGTGGCGCCGCCGCTGGTGCCGCCCGCGCCGCCGGGGTTGCCCCCGGCCCAGCCACCGCGGGCGCCGTTGCCGCCGGCGCCGTCGCCGGCGCCGCCGTGACCGCCGTAGCTGTCGCCGGCGCTGCCGCCGTTGCCGCCGGCACCGCCCGTCGCGGCGCCGCCGTTGGCACCGCGGCTGCCGGCGCCGCCCATGCCGCCCATGCCGCCGGCGCCGGTGTTGGCGTCGCGCGCCGCGCCGCCGTCACCGCCGCGTCCGGCGAGGCTGTCGCCGACCGCCGCGCTGCCGCCGGTGCCGGCGCCGCCAGCGGCGTCGCCGCCGCGCGCGCCGCTGGCGCCGGCGGCGCCGCTGGCGTCGCCGCCGCGGGCGCCGACGCCGACCGCCAAGCCGCCCAGGCCGTGGCCGCCGGTGCCGCCGGCGCCGGCGCCGCCGTTGGCGTTGCCGAGGTTGGTCGCGTAGTTGCCGATATTGCTCACCATGTTACCCGTCACCGTGCCGGAGAGGCTGCTGACGGCGGTGGCGCTCGAGGTGTTAAACGAGTTGGTGAAGTTCGCCGTCGATACGCCGCCGTTGTTGGCGGCGGAAGCGCCGGAGCCCATTGCGGCGGCCTCGCCGGAACTGTTGTTTTGCCCGGTGCTCTTGTCGTTGTTCTGATCCGAGTAGTTGTCTTGCGTGGCGTACGAATTGTCGTACGCCGACGGACCGGCGCCGCCCTGCGTGGTGGTGTTGCTCGCAGTTTGGGTGTTGCTGCCCGGTGTGTCGTTGGCCGCGTTCACCGCCCCGTTCTGTGCCTGTGCAGTCAGGCTGAAGGCGAGGGCGATAGCTGCCGCTAGAAGAGTTTTTTTCATTGCAGTTCCTTATTGAAAAAGTTAGCCGAGGATAAATCTGGCTTGGCGGACTCCGCTAAGCACAGACTGTCAATGCAAACTCAGTGCCAGCCCCAACAAAATATCGCTAAGCTTTTGAATATTAAGGATTTTTATAACAATACCGGGTGCCGCCGGCGCACTCGGCGCGACAGCGCGGCCGGCAAATCGGCTGCGCCTGTCACACCGCTGTGACGGCGAGGCCGGCCGGCGTCTGCCGGGCGTTCGAACGGGTCAGGAAATATCGCGTAAAATCAATCACTTAAGCGGGCGGCGCATTGGCTTTTGCGCGCGCGAAAGGTGTATCAAGGTTGTGACCGGGGCCGCCCAGGCTGTGACAGCCGCGACAGGCGCACGCGGCGGTGCCGGCGCGTCAGCAGTGGATGCCGTGCTTGGCCAGCAGGCGGTACAGGGTCATGCGCGAGACGCCCAGGTCGCGCGCGGCCTGGCTGATGTTCTTGCCGGCCCGGTCCAGGCTGGCGTCGATGGCGTCGCGCTCGGCGCGCAGGCGGATGCCGTCGAGCGCGTCGCCGTTGCTGCGCCGCAGCGGCGCCTCCAGCCCCAGGTCCTGCGGCGAAATCAGGCGCCCTTCGGCCATCACCATGGCGCGCCGCACCCGGTTGATCAGCTCGCGCACATTGCCGGGCCAGTCGTGCGCCTTGACCGCCTCCAGCGCCTTGCCGCTGAACCCCTTGACGCGCGGCGCCCGTTCGGCCGCGAACTGCGCGAAGAAATGGTTTGCCAGCAAAGCCAGGTCGTCCTTGCGCTCGCGCAAAGGCGGCACGTCCAGCGCCAGCACGTTCAGGCGGTAGTACAGGTCTTCGCGGAAGGCGCCCTTCGCCACCGCCTTTTGCAGATTCATATGGGAGGCGGCGATCACGCGCACGTCGAGTTCGATGCTCTGGGTCGAGCCGAGCCGGTAGATGGTCTTTTCCTGCAGGAAGCGCAACAAATTCGATTGCAACTCCATCGGCAAGTCGCCGATCTCGTCGAGGAAGACCGTGCCGCCGGCGGCCGACTCGATCAGACCGCGCTTCTCGCGCGCCGCGCCGGTGAACGCGCCGCGCTCGTGGCCGAACAGCTCGGACTGGATCAGGCTGGCCGGAATCGCGCCGCAATTGATCGGCACGAAGGGCCCCCCGGCGCGCGCCGACTGCGCGTGGATGGCCTGCGCGGTGAGTTCCTTGCCGCTGCCGCTCTCGCCCCAGATCAATACCGGCGCGCTGGCCGAGGCAACCCGGCTGATTTGCCGGCGCAGGCGGCTGATGGCGCCGCCGTGGCCCTTCAACGCCGTCCCGCGCTGGGATGCCAACGCCGGCGCCTCGCGCAGCGTCGCGTAGCCGTGCGCGTGGCCCAGCGTGTGGCCCAGCCGCAGCGGGTCGATCGGCAGGGTATGGAAATCGCAGCAATGCTCGGCCACCAGGCGGCGCCAGTCCGGCAACTGCAGCGTGCTCGGATGGAACACCCCGACCCACTGGACGCCCCAGTGCTGGCGCAGGAAACTGTCGATGTCGTCGAGCGCGTCGGCGCGCGCCGTGCCGAGCAGCAACCCGACCAGACACGGCTGTTCGCGCAACACGCGGGCCGCCTCGCGCAGGCCGGCAACGCGGTGGATGACCCAGTCATCCGCCCATGCCGGCGCCGCCTCGGACAGCGGCGGCGGACCGTCCAGCGTGACGTACAGCAGTTGCTTTTTGAGCATGTCCCTGCCTCCAAGGTGAATCGGATTGATTTACATATAAGTAATAATGATTAAAATACAATATTAAGCGCAAAAAAATAGCGCGGACGAATCCGGCGGGGCCGCGCCGCCGGCGGCGCCCCGGTCAGCGCGCATCTATCATGCCTTGGGCTGCGAAAAACTGCAAATCGATACGCGCGGGCATGTTGGGGGGGGAGCGAACCAAGGGCAAGGGCTGGGGTCCGACACCGCCGGCGCTTGAGCCGGTGGTTTTTTTCACGCGATGCGGCAGCTTAGCGCAAGCCCAGCATGGCGCCGCCGCGCTTGGCGATGTGGGTCATGCCGTTTCCCCCGGGGTGAAATGGTGGTGTTGGTCCAGCAGGCCCTGCTCGCGGATGAACTTGATCACCGTCTCCACGCCGGCGCCGCTGCGCAGGTTGGTGAACACGACCGGCCGCTCGCCGCGCATGCGCTTGGCGTCCTGCGCCATGACGTCGAGGTTGGCGCCGACGTAGGGCGCCAGGTCGGTCTTGTTGATGATCAGCAGATCCGAGCGGGTGATGCCGGGGCCGCCCTTGCGCGGTATTTTTTCGCCGCCGGCCACGTCGATGACGTAGATGGTCAGGTCCGACAGCTCCGGGCTGAAGGTGGCGGCCAGGTTGTCGCCGCCGGATTCGACCAGGATCAGGTCGAGGTTGGGGAAGTCGGCCTGCATGCGCGCGATCGCCTCCAGGTTGATCGAGGCGTCCTCGCGGATCGCCGTGTGCGGGCAGCCGCCGGTTTCAACGCCCATCAGGCGCTCGGCCGGCAGGGCGCCGGCGCGCAGCAGGATTTCCATGTCCTCCTTGGTGTAGATGTCGTTGGTGATGACGGCCATGTCGTAGTGTTCGCGCATGCCTTTGCAGAGCATTTCGCACAGCGCGGTCTTGCCCGAACCGACCGGGCCGCCGATGCCCACGCGCAGCGGGTTGGATGTGTGGCTTGTCATAGTTGTCTCCTCATGATGTTAAGAACGGTAGAGCCGGCTGTACTGCACTTCGTGCTGCATCGACAGCAGCGCCAGCCCGGGCGCCCAGTTGCACATGTCGTCGTCCGGCACCTCTTGCGCGTAGCGCGCCGCCGCCTCCAGCTCGGCGCGCAGCGACAGCAGCAGGCGCTGCCCCGCCACCTGCCCCAGCGGCACCGATTTGACGCACACCAGCACCTGGTTTTCGGCCCAGGCGAACAGCATCGCCAGCAGCGCGGCGTCGTGCGGGATCGCCAGCGCCACCACCGCGCAGGCGTAGGCGGTCGGCAGCGCCACCTCGGGCTGGCCCTGCAGCGTCTCGATCAGCGCGCCGTCGGCCACGCCCAGCCCGGCCAGCAGCTTGGTCAGCGAATAGCCCATCTGGATGGTCTCGGCGCGGAACTCGGCGCTGTCGCGCGAGGCGACGAAGCGCTCGCTCCAGCGCTGCACCGCCGCCACGTCGCGCACCTGGAAGGCGCGCATCAGGCGCCAGCACACGGCCGCCTCCCACGGCGCCACCACCTCGTGCAGGTGCCGCACGATCCAGTCGCGCGCGCCGGCGGCGTCGCGCACCGCGCCGCGCTCGAGCGCCGCCTCCAGCCCCTGCGAATAGCTGTAGGCGCCGATCGGCAGCGCCGGGCTGGCGAACTGCAGCAGGTGCAGCAGCGCGGACGCCTGCATCGTCATGCCGGGTCGTGCGGACGGTGGATTTTCTGCCGCAGCGGGATCGGCGCCAGCGGATTGTGGCCGCCGTGGCCGCCGTCGTCGGCGTGGCCGTGGCCGCCGCCGTAGGCGCCCGCCTCCGGCTCGAACGGCGCGCTTTCCTCGGTGACGCTGGCCCGCAGCCCCTCCAGCATTTCCTTGAGCACCGGGTCGCGGCGGATGCGCAGGAAGCCGTCGCCGACGTGCGCCTGGGTATGCCGGTTGCCAAGGTGGAAGGCGCAGCGCAGCAGCGTGTGCGCGTCGGCGCAGCGCACCAGGTAGGTCGGCTCCCTGGCCGCGACGATGCGCACCACCCGGCCCGATTCGCCGGTCAACAGGTCGCCGTCGCGCAGCACGGTGCCGCGCACGGTGAACACGGCGACCTCCTCGCCGCTCGACAGGGTGGCGCGCAGGCGGCATTTCTCGCGCAGCTCGTAGGGCAGCACCAGCTCCGCCTCGACCGCCTCGGCGCCCGTGATTTTGCTATGCAGGGTCAGCATCGAACACTCCTTTTAGAATAAGAAATAGCGCTGCGCCATCGGCAGCACCTTGGCCGCCTCGCAGACCAGCAATTGGCCGTCGGCGCGCACTTCGTAGGTTTCGGGATCGACTTCCATGCGCGGCGTGGCGCCGTTGTGGATCATGTCGCGCTTGCGCAGGTGGCGCATGTTCTTGACCGCGATCAGCGACTTGTTCAGCTTGAGCTGGTGGCCGATGTCGGCGTCGTAGGCCGCCTGCGAGACGAAGGTGAAGGATTTTTTCAGGCCGCCGCCGAAGGCGCCGAACATCATCCGGTAATGCACCGGCTGCGGCGTCGGGATCGAGGCGTTCGGGTCGCCCATCTGCGCCGCCGCGATCATGCCGCCCTTCAGGATCATCGACGGCTTGACGCCGAAGAAGGCCGGCTTCCACAGCACGATGTCGGCGATCTTGCCCTCCTCGAGCGAACCGACGACGTGGGAAATACCATGCGTGATGGCCGGGTTGATGGTGTACTTGGCGATGTAGCGCTTGGCGCGGAAGTTGTCGTTGCGGCCGCAGTCGGGCGCCAGCGCGCCGCGCTGCACCTTCATCTTGTGGGCGGTCTGCCAAGTGCGCATGATGACCTCGCCGACCCGGCCCATCGCCTGCGAGTCCGACGACATCATCGAAATGGCGCCGATGTCGTGCAGGATGTCCTCGGCGGCGATGGTCTCGCGGCGGATGCGCGACTCGGCGAAGGCCACGTCCTCGGCGATGGCCGGGTCGAGGTGGTGGCACACCATCAGCATGTCGAGGTGCTCGTCGAGCGTGTTGACGGTGTAGGGCCGGGTCGGGTTGGTCGACGACGGCAGCACGTTGCCCTGCCCGACCGCGGCGATGATGTCGGGCGCGTGGCCGCCGCCGGCGCCCTCGGTGTGGAAGGTGTGGATGGTGCGGTCCTTGAACGCCGCCAGCGTGTGCTCCAGGAAGCCGCCCTCGTTCAAGGTATCGCTATGGATCGCCACCTGCACGTCCATCCGGTCGGCCACCGACAGGCAGTTGTCGATCGCCGCCGGCGTCGTGCCCCAGTCCTCGTGTAGCTTGAGGCCGATGGCGCCGGCCAGCACCTGCTCCTCCAGCGGCCTTGGCAGGCTGACGTTGCCCTTGCCGAGGAAGCCCAGGTTCATCGGGAAGGCGTCGGCCGCGCCCAGCATCGAATGCAGGTGCCACGGCCCCGGCGTGCAGGTGGTGGCGGCGGTGCCGACGGCCGGCCCGGTGCCGCCGCCGATCATCGTCGTCACGCCGCTCATCAACGCCTCCTCGATCTGCTGCGGGCAGATGAAATGGATGTGCGTGTCGACCCCGCCGGCGGTGACGATCATGCCCTCGCCGGCGATGATCTCGGTGGCGCCGCCGATGGCCATCGTCACGTTCGACTGGATGTCCGGGTTGCCGGCCTTGCCGATGGCGGCGATGCGGCCGTTTTTCAAGCCAATGTCGGCCTTGACGACGCCCCAATGGTCGAGGATGACGGCGTTGGTGATGACGGTGTCCATGACGTCGGCGGCGTTGCGCTGCGACTGGCCCATGCCGTCGCGGATCACCTTGCCGCCGCCGAACTTGACCTCCTCGCCGTAGATCGCGTAGTCATGCTCGATCTCGATGAACAGCTCGGTGTCGGCCAGGCGGATGCGGTCGCCCTTGGTGGGGCCGAACATTTCGGCGTAGGCGCCGCGCGCGATAGTGGCCATGTTATCCCTTCCCCCGCGGCGCGGCGGCGTCCGCCGCCGCCGGCGCACCGGCCGGCGCGCCCGGCGCCACGTCCGCCAGCTTGCCCATGACGGCGCCGTTGAAGCCGTACACCACGCGATCGCCGGCCAGCGCCACCAGTTCCACGGTGCGCTGCTGGCCCGGTTCGAAGCGCACGGCGGTGCCGGCGGCGATATTCAGGCGCATGCCGTAGGCGCGCCAGCGCTCGAACGACAGCGCCGGGTTGACCTCGAAAAAATGGAAATGCGAGCCGACCTGGATCGGCCGGTCGCCGCGGTTGGCCACCACCACCGTGGCGGTTGGGCGGCCCGTGTTCAGGCTCAATTCGCCCTCTTCCAGCTTGTATTCACCGGGGATCATGACGCGCTCCTTAAGGAATCGGGTTGTGGACGGTAACTAGCTTGCTGCCGTCGGGGAAAGTGGCTTCGACCTGGATGTCCGGGATCATCTCGGCGATGCCGTCCATGACGTCGGCCCGGCTGAGGATCTTGGCGCCGTCCGACATCAGCTCGGCCACCGAACGGCCGTCGCGCGCGCCCTCCATGATGGCGGCGCTGATCAGGGCCACGGCTTCCGGGTAGTTCAGTTTCAGGCCGCGCGCCAGGCGCCGTTCGGCCACCAAGCCGGCCGTGAAAATGAGCAGCTTGTCTTTTTCTCTGGGGGTCAAATCCATCGTGTTTATCCTGTACGGCTAGGTTTCAAGTGTTCCAGATGCGCAGCGCCGGGGCCGCGCGCTCAAGCAAAAAGGGGCGCAGGCGCTGCCAAACGGCCAGCATCACGCGGCGCGCCTGCTCGCTGTCGTCGCCCAGATAGCGCGCCGACAGCACGCCCTTCATCTGCGTTACGCCGAACTTGCCGGCGCCGTCCAGGCCGGCCTCGCGCAGGCTCGCCAGCGCCGCCGCCGGCAGCACTTTGCCGACCGCCAGCAAGGTGGCGCAGACGCTGTGGCCGTCCAGCCCGAGCGGGCTGCGCAGCATCTCGCCGCCGCCGGCCAGCGCGCCCTGCTCCCACCAGACCAGCTTGCCGTCGCGGTGGATTTGCGTGCGCTGCGCGATTTTCCCGCTATTGAAGGTTTCGCCCGAGGCGCGCCGGCCCAGGCACAGGATCTCGCAGCCGATGTAACTGGCGTCGGCTTCGAGTACCACGGTTTGCTCCAGCGCCACGCGGGCCTGGTCGAAGAAGATGCTCTCCTGCGGCAGCCACTCGACGCTGGCGCCGGCCTGCGCCTGCAAATACACCTGCTGGCGCGACACCTTGCCGTTGGCCTTGTACCACTTGGCGGCGCCGGGCGATGTCAGCAAGGCGTGCGCGGCCGGGCCGACCCGCGCGCTGATCGACAGCTGGTCGCCGCCGACCACGCCGCCGGGCGGATGCACGACAATCGCGTGGCACACCGCCCCGCCCTCCGGATACAGCGGCTTTTGCACGCGCAAGGGGCCGGCGTGGCTGCGCTCGACCAGCCGGGTGGTGCCGGCGTCGTCGGCAAAGCCCAGCGTCAGGCGGGCGTGCCAGGCGCTGTCGTTCGTGCTCGGGTGGTCGGTGGTAGCGCTATCGGGCATGGCTGGCATTCTTCCAAAGATTACCTGCCTACTAAGCATATTTTGTGCCAGCGCGAGGGCCAGGCAGGCACTGCGTCGGCCTGTCCAATCCGCACCAGGCTATGCATTTTGCACCGCCTTGGTGCGTAGGCACGCCACGCCAGCTCAATCTCGCGCCAGCCACCGGCCGAAGCCAACCCCGCCGCCGCATAAAAAAATGCCCGGCATGGTGCATGCCGGGCATTTTTTACGCTACCCGCGCGGCTCGCCCGCGCTTGCCGCTAGTCGGCCATTGCGCGCGCCGCGGGCTCGACAAACACCACCGCCGTGCGCGCCGGGATGCTGAACGCCCCCGTCGCGGCGTCGAAGCGCGCTTCCCGCGCGCGCACGTCGCCGTTGGCCCGATGCAAAGTCTGCAGCTTGAACGACCTGCCGCGCAACTCCGCGACCGTAAGCGACTTGGCCACCTTGTCGACGTTGATCAACAGCGCCACGCTCTTGTACCTGGCGCCGGGATAAGGACGCGGGTGCTGGCCGTCGACGGTCATGGCGATCACGCCGGGCACCTGCTGCGGGCCGACGTTGTGGAACCTCAGGCGCTCGCTGACGTCCTGCGCGGTGCGCAGGCGGAACAGCGAGCTGTCGTTGCGGATCGCCAGCATCTCGGCAAAGTAGTCGCGCGCGCCGCGGATCGCCGTCGAATCGGGCTTGATCAGCGGATTGCGCAGGATAGGCGCCATCAGCGGCCAGTTCTCCTGGTTGCGCTCGGCCATCGGCAAGCCAACGCCGAAGTTGTTGCTCTGATAGCTGTAGTCGAGCAGGTTGAACCAGTCGCCGGCGTTGTAACTGTCGCGGTCCAGCGATTTCGAGCGCAGCAACTCCTGCCCGGCGTGGATGAATGGAATGCCCTGCGACAGCACGGTGATGGCCGTGCCGAGGTTGTGCACCCGCACCCGGTCGGCCGGGCTGGTCGACACCGGCAGCTTGAAGGCGTTCAGGTCGAACAGGGTCTGGTTGTCGTGCGCCTCGACATAATTGACGCTTTCGGCCGGATCGGCGGTGAAGCCGGCCTGCTGGCCGGCGTAGTCGATCTGCGAGTTCTTGCGCAGGACGCCGTTGCGGTCGGTGAACTGGTAGTCGCGCAAGGTGCCCGACAAGCCGACCTTGACCAGGTCGCCCAGCCGCAGCAGATCGTCCAGGGTTTGCGTCGACAGCGCGTTGGGGTCGTAATAGGCGCCATTGATGAAGCCCTGCTGGCTGATCAGCGCGTTGCCGCCGTCGCAGCAACCGCCGCCGCGCACCGCGTCGCGCAGGCGGTCGTTGAACGAGCCGATGCCGCTGCCGAACATATTCGCCTGGCGCGCGATCACAAAGCGGGCGTCGTTGGCGACGCTGCCGAAATTCCACGCCTCGCCATAGTAGTAAAGTTCGCGGCCGGCGGCGCGGTTGACGGTGTCGCGCAGGCGGGTCATCAGCGCCAGCGGGGCAAAGCCCATCAGGTCGAAGCGGAAGCTGTCCACCTTGTACTGGCGCGCCCAGGTCGCCACCGAGTCGATCATCAGCTTGGCCATCATGGCGTTTTCGGCGGCGGTGTCGGAGCAGCAGGAGTCGGTGGTGATGGCGCCGCTGGCGTTGAGCCGGTAATAATAGGTCGGCACGATCTTGTCGAGCACCGACAACGGCCCCTGGCGCGCGTCGCTGGTATGGTTGTAGACCACGTCCATCGCCACGCGCAGGCCCTGGCCGTGCAGCGCCTGGACCATCTGGCGGAATTCGCGCACGCGCACCGCGCCGTCGTTGGCGTCGCTGGCGAAGGCGCCGTCCGGCGCCGTGTAGTGGACCGGATCGTAGCCCCAGTTGAAGCAGTCGCCCTGCGCGCCCGCCGCGACGGCGGCCTGCTGCGCGCTCGAATCGGGCGCCGCCCGCGGCACCTTCGGCGTGCCGCAGCCGCTTTCGGCCACGCTGGCGATGTCAAAACTGGGCAGCAGGTGGATGTGCGTCAGGCCCGCGCGCTGCAAGCCCGACAGATGGCGCATGCCGTTCGAGCCGGCGTCGGTGAAGGCCAGGAACTTGCCGCGGTGCGCGCCAGGGACGGTGGCGTCGCTGGCGCTGAAGTCGCGCACGTGCAGCTCGTACAAGGCGATATCGCTGGGGTGCGCCAGCGGCGGAATCGACTGGCGGTCCCAGCCGTGCGGCTTCAGCGCTTCGCTGTCGAGATCGGCGACGAAGCTGCGCCGCCCGTTCGCGCTCAGGCTCAGCGAATACGGGTCGGTGACGACGTTGCTGACCAGCGCGTTGTCGGCCCAGCGCGACAGTACCTTCACCGTATAGGTGTAGTAGTAGCGGTTGACCCAGCCGGCGTCGCGCGCGGTGTACTGCCAGACGCCGCTGGCCGCCGCCCTGGTCATGGCCACGTGGACGCTGCTGGCGCCGTCGGCGTCGGGATACAGGTCGAGCGCCACCGACTTGGCCGTTGGCGCCCAGACGCGGAAGGTCGGCGCCCCGCCCGCCCCGATGGTGACGCCGAGCTTGCTATCGGCGGCCGCCGCCGCGTAGAGCGAATCGAGCATGCCGGCCGATTGCAGCGACGTCAGTTGCAGCAGCTTGCCCGCCGCGTCGTATTGCGCCAGCGCGAACTGGCCGCTGATTTTGGCGGCGACGGCCGCCGCGTCGGGCGCCGACAAGGCCAGCGCCGTGGCGCCGGCGAGGTGCGGATACTGCGCCTTCAGCGCCGGCGGCAGCGCGCCCGCCACGGCCAGGTCGATGCTGGCGCTGGCGCCGGTGACGCCGTCGCCGTCCGCGCCGAGTCCACCGTCGGCGGCGTAAAACAAGGTGTACTTGCCGCTGGCCGGCACGCCGGGCCAGGCGATGGTCGCGGCGTTCAGCCAGTGCGCCGAGGCGTTGCCAAGGTTGCCCACGCTGACGGCGGGCGCCGCGTCGTAGACCTTGCAGTCGCCTTCGAGCAGCCAGATTTGCTGGCCCGCGCTGGCGACGTTGGCGGCGAACGCGGCCGACTGGTCGGCGCCGCAGTTCTTATTGCCGGCGCCGTCGGTGACGACGAAGGACATCGCGCTGCGGTCCAGGTTGACCGGAATGTCGACGAAACCACCGAACGCGTCGGCGCCGGCGAACATGAAGCGGTCGCTGATCCAGGTCGAACTGGGCACTTGCGGGCCTTCCCACGCGTACACGCCCCACCGGGCGGCATCGCCCTGGGCGCGGTGGTAGTGGACGCGTATCGTCGCGGCCGCCTGCGCGGCGGCCCGCGGCGCAGCGACGCTGCTGGCGTGGTACTGCGGCGCCGGCACCGCGCCGGCGCCGTCGCCGCCGCCGCATCCGGCCAACAGCGCCAGTCCGGCCGCGGCCGTTGCCGCGCCCAGGTGTGAAATAAAACTACGAATCAATTGCATGCTTGTCTCCTTGAGCATGGGGTAAACCCATTGCGCGCCCGCGTTCTTGTGTCACACTTGGCGGATTCACGCGACAGGATGATAATGATTGATACCCTTCGATTGTAATTTTACTACACAAATGTTTTTGAAAAAACATTGTTGAGGAGATATGGCGGAAATGCTGGGGGGGGGAATACGCGTAGCGATGTTGAACTCATCAAAACCAAGGGCGCAACCCTCCGGGGCGGACCTGAAGGTCCGGCCCCGGCCCGTGCCTCGGATGGATGTTTAGCGTTACCGGCGCGCCAACTTGACGCCATTAGCCGGCGATGGGCGCTTCTTAGTTGCCGAGCAGGTCGGCCATGATGCCGGAGGCGCGGCGCAGCCGGCGCGACATCAGGCGCGCCAGGCACAGCATGAAACTGTAAGCCACCGCCGCGTGCTCGTTCGACAGCTTTTTCAGGTTTTCACTGGTCAGCGTCAGGTAATCGCAGCCGCTTTCGGCGACGCAGGTGGCCGAACGCGGTTCCTGGTCGATCAGCGCCATTTCGCCGACGATGCGCCCGCGCCCTTCGTGCGCCAGCATCTGGTCGCCGTGCTCGCCGCCCTTCAGGATGGCGATGCGCCCTTCGATCAGGACCAGCATGTAGTCGCCGGCGTCGCCCTCGCGGAAGATCACCTCGCCCTTGGCCACCTGCTCCAGGTTCAAATAGCGCGCAATCGTTTCCAGGTCGGCGTAGGGGAAGTCCTGGAACAGGTCGAGTTCGTTAAGGATGTCGGCAATCTTCATACTAGGGCTCCGTGCGTGGGTGGACAGCCGGCCGGCGCTGCGCCGGCGGCCTTGGTGAATTCAGGCATTATCAAACAGGCCATGGTTAA
Organism: Janthinobacterium sp. CG3; assembly: GCF_000344615.1. Taxonomy (GTDB): domain Bacteria; phylum Pseudomonadota; class Gammaproteobacteria; order Burkholderiales; family Burkholderiaceae_D; genus Janthinobacterium. Next base: position 1,780,423 of record NZ_KB467824.1, read on the forward strand.
ATAGCATACACCAGAGCGCGCCGGCGGCCCCGCAATTTCCGTGCGCAATCAAATCGCGCTCAGGTTTTTCTTCTCGCCCAGCAAGACCGTAAACGCCTCGGCGTCGATCGGCCGGCTGAAGAAGTAGCCCTGCATCTCGTCGCAGCCGTGCTCGCGCAAGAACGCCACCTGCTCGCGCGTCTCGACGCCCTCGGCGATGACGCGCATGTTCAGGTTGTGCGCCAGCGAGATCACCGACAGCGCGATGGCGGCGTCGTTGGTGCTGGTGGCAACGTCGTCGACGAAGGATTTGTCGATCTTCAGCACGTCGATCGGAAAGCGCTTCAGGTAGCCCAGGCTGGAATAGCCGGTGCCGAAGTCGTCGAGCGAAATGCCGACGCCGATGTCCTTGAGCCGCTTGAGCGCGGCGACCGCCTTGTCCGGGTCGCCCATGACGGTGCTTTCGGTGATTTCGATGCCCAGGCAGACCGCCTTGATGCGGTACTTGCGCAGCGTCGCCTCGACGAATTCGACGGTGCGGTCCTGGGCGAACTGGTTGCCCGACAGGTTGACCGCGACCTTGATCGCGCCCAGCCCGGCGCCCTGCCAGCGTTGGATCTGCGCGCACACGGTGTCCAGCACCCACTCGCCGATGGCGGTGATCAGGCCGTATTCCTCGGCCAGCGGGATGAACAGGCTGGGCGCGACCGTGCCCAGGGTCGGGTTGTGCCAGCGCAGCAGCGCCTCGGCGCCCAGCATGGCGCCGCTGCGCAGGCACATCTGCGGCTGGTAGTGGACCGCGAACTCGCCGCGGACGATGGCGCCGCGCAGCTGGTTTTGGACCGCCAGGCGGGCGCGCACGTCGACGTCCATGCGCTCGGTGAAGAAGGCGTAGTTGTCGCGCCCGGTCTCCTTGGCGCGGAACAGCGCCGTGTCGGCGTTGCGCACCAGTTCGTCGAAGCTGTCGCCGTCGCTCGGGTAGACGGCGATGCCGATGCTGGTGGTCAAGGTCAGGTGGCCGCCGTCCACGCGCAGGTCGTCGCGCAGCCCGAGCAGGATGGTTTGCACCGTCGCCAGCGTCGCCCCCAGCGCGGCGTCGTCCCCGAGGATGATCTGGAACTCGTCGCCGCCCTGGCGCGAGGCCGTGTCGCCCTCGCGCAGGCAGCCGCCCAGGAAGCTCGCCACCGCCTGCAGCGCCTTGTCGCCGACCGGCGGGCCGAACGAGTCGTTGATGTTCTTGAAGCGGTCCAGGTCGAGGCACATGACGACCACGCGCTGGCCGTCGCGCCCGGCCAGCGCGCGCGCCAGCTCGAAGCGCTCGCGCGCCAGCACCCGGTTGGGCAGCCCGGTCAGGGCGTCGTGGTGCGACAGGAAGGCGATCAGGTGCTGCTCGGCCTTGCGCTCGCTGATGTCGAGGAACACGCCGACGTAGTTGATCACCGCGCCGTCCGGCCCGTGCACCGTCGACACGCTCAGCAGGCCCGGATAGGTGTCGCCGCTCTTGCGCCGGCTCAGCACCTCGCCCGACCAGTGGCCGCTCTCGCGCAGCACCTGCGCCATCGCCGTCAGCAGCGCCTGGTCGGCCGGCGTGGCGGCCAGGCGCACCACGTGCCAGCCCGCCACCTCCTGCGGCGCGTAGCCGGTGATGCGGCTGAAGGCCGGGTTGGTGGTGACGATGTAGCCGTCGGCGTCGGTGATCATGATGGCGTCCAGCGTGGCCTCGAAGACCTGCCCGGACAGGCGCAGGAATTCCTCGTTGGCGCGGCGCACCCGCACCTCGTCCTCGAGCGTGCGGGCGAGTTGTTCGAGTTCGGCGGTGCGCAAGTTGACGCGCCGCTCCAGGTTGGCCCGCTCGGCCGCCAGCGCCTGCTACGCCCGCCCCAGCCGGACGTGGGCGTCGGTGCGCGCCAGGATCTCCTCGGCCTGGAAGGGCTTGGCGATGAAGTCGACCGCGCCCAGCGCGAAGCCGCGCACCTTGTCGTCGGTGTCGTGCTGGGCCGACAGGAAGATCACCGGCACGCCGCGCAGCGCGGGCAGCTCCTTCAGGCGGCGGCACACCTCGAAGCCGTCGATGCCGGGCATGCGCACGTCGAGCAGGATCAGCTCCGGCGGGCGGGCCTGCGCGGTCCACAGCGCCAGTTCGCCGTTGGGCGCCTGGCGCACCGCGTAGCCGGCCGCCGTCAGCAAGTCGCTCAGCAACTTCAGCGAGGCCGGCGTGTCTTCGACGATCAGCACCTCGCCTTTGGTATGGGGTTCCGACAAGTCGCGATACATGGAGCCGCTCTCTTAGCTTTGTCAATGAATACATTTTAATGCCGTACTGCAAATTATGCGGCATTTCGGCGCCGGTGTCGCGCCTTTAGCGCTTGCGCGGCGCCGCTGTCGCGCTTGCGCAAGTGCGGGCCGCCGCCGCGCAGGCTCACGCCGACGCCGGCGCCGCGCCGGCCGCGTCGAGCAGCGCGCACAGCTGCGGATACTGGTAGGCCGCCAGCATGTCCTCGATACCGCCGACGACGCCGGCGAACTCCGGCCCCAACTCGGCCAGCACGGCGCCGGCGCGCGCCAGGTTCAGCTCCTGTAGCGCGGCGCGCAGCGTGGCGCGCTGCGCCGGCGGCAGCGCCGCCAGGTCGGCGCCCGCCAGCGGCGCGCGCGGCGGCGGCGGCGCGATGGCGGCGCGGCGCTCGAACTGCAGTTGCAACTGGCGTTCGAGGATGCGGTACAAGCGGTCCTGCTCGACCGGCTTGCGCAGGAACTCGTCGGCGCCGGCCGCCAGCGCCGCCAGGCGCTCCCCCTCGAAGGCCGAGGCGGTCAGCATGACGATGCGCGGCTGCGCCAGCGCGCCCTGGGCGCGCACCCGGCGCGTCACCTCCAGCCCGTCCAGGCCCGGCATGCGCCAATCCATGAACACCAGCTCGGGGCGCCAGGCGGCGATGGCCGCCAGCGCGGCGGCGCCGTCCTCGGCCTGCTCGACCTGGAAGCCGAGCGGCGCGAGCAGCTTGTGCAGCAGCGCGCGGCCGTCGGCGTTGTCGTCGACCACGAGGATGCGCTTGCCGCGCTGGGCCGCCGCCAGCGCCGCCACCTCGCTGGGCGGCGCGGCCGGCGCGGCCAGCGCCGCCTGCACCGGAATGGCGAAGCGGAACACCGAGCCGCGCCCGGGCGCCGACTCGAGTGCGAGTTCGCCGCCGAGCAGGCGCACGAACTCGCGCGAAATCGTCAGGCCCAGGCCGGTGCCCTCCTTGGCGCCGTCGCCGTCGGCCTGGATGAAGGGCTCGAAGATGCGCTGCTGGTCGGCCGGCGCGATGCCGATGCCCTGGTCGCTGACGGCAAAGCTCAGCTGCCAGCGCTCGCCGCCCAGCGCCTGCGCGCGCGCGCCCAGCGTGACGGCGCCGCGCAGGCCGAACTTGACGGCGTTCGACATCAGGTTCAGCAGCACCTGGCGCAGCTTGGTGGCGTCCAGCCGCGCCGTCGGCGGCAGCCCGGCCGCGTCCAGGCGCAGCGCGATGCCGCTTTGCGCGGCGCGCACGCTGAGCATGTCCATCACCTCCTGCAGCAGGCCGTCCAGTGCCGCCACCTCGGTCTGCGCCGTCAGGCGCCCGGCCTCGATCTTGGACAGTTCGAGGATGTCGTTGATCAAGGTCAGCAGGTGGTTGCCGGAGCGGTGGATGATCGCCAGGTTGCGCTTTTCCTCGTCCAGCATGTGGGTCGAATCGGCCATCAGGCGCGAGAAGCCGATGACCGAGTTGAGCGGCGTGCGCAGCTCGTGGCTCATATTCGCCAGGAACACGCTCTTGGCGCGGTTGGCCGCCTCGGCCTGCTCGACCGCGACCGACAGCGCGCCGGTGCGCTCCTCGACCAGTTCCTCCAGGTGGTGGCGGTGGCGCAGCAGCTCCTGCTCGGCCTCCTTGTGCTCGGTGATGTCGTAGTTGGTGCCGACCATGCGCAGCGGCCGGCCGCCGGCGTCGCGGAAGATCACCGCGTCGGCCTTGATGTGGCGCACCGTGCCGTCCGGCCAGCGGATGCGGAACTCGACGTCGAACTCGGCCTCGCCGCGCAGCGCCGCGCCGAGCGCGCGCTGGGTGGCGAGGCGGTCGGCCTCGAGCAGCGCGCCGGTCCAGGTGGCCAGCCAGTCGCGCCCGTTCTCGGCGTGGTACAGGCGCTGCATCTGCTCGTCGCCGCTGAGGGCGTTGCTGACAACGTCCCAGTCCCAGGTGCCGATGCCGCCGGCCAGCGTCGCCATCTGCAGCCGCTCCTCGCTGCGGTGCATCGCCCGGTAGCGGCTGTCGAGCAGCGCCGTCATGGCGCGGATGGCCCGGTTCAGCGCGCGCAGCTCGCCGACGAACCAGACCCGCGGCGGCGCCGCCGCGTCGACGCCGCTGCCGGCCATGACGGCGGCGGCGTACTGGCCCACCGCCGTCAGCGGCTTGAGGATCAGGAACCAGAGCAGCAGGTAGACGCACAGCACCAGCGTCAGGTCGAGCACGACGATGACGCCGACGATGGCCAGCAGGCGCTGGCGCAGTTCGCCGTGCAACTGCGCCGGCGAGGCGTACACGCTGACGCTGCCGATGACCTGGCCGGCGGCCGAGATGGTGCGCTGCTCGAGCAGCAGGCCGGGCTGGTTCGGCAGCGTGCCGTCGAAGGCGCCGCCGGCGTCGCGGCTGAGCACGTAGCGGCGCTTGCCCGAGGCCGGCGCGACGACGCTGGCGTACAGGTCGTGGTTGTTCAAGCTGCTCTTCATGATGGCGCGGATCTGGCTCTCGTCGAAATTCCACACCGGCAGCTCGACGGCCACCGCCAGCTCGTCGGCGCTGACCGCCAGCGCCTTGTGCAACTGGGCCCAGCGCTGGTCGCGCTCGGACTGGTAAAAGAAGGTCGCGAAGGCCACCAGCACCAGCGTGACGACGGCCGCCAGCGCGACGCTGACGACGAGCGCGATGGAGACGGTGCGGCCGTGCTCGCGGCGGCGCTTGCGCTTGCGCTCTAGCATAGGGGGATCGCCTCATGGCAGCCGCGCTCTACGGGCCGGCGCCGGCCCGCGCGCGCGCCCTGGCGCGCCCGCGCCGCGCCTGTCGCCTTGTCATCAGTGCTCATCTCCGCCTTCGCTCGTATCGGCCCGCTTGACGCGCGGCGGCCGGTCCGGCCGCGGCTGTGTCTGGAACATGATAGCGCCGCGCGCCCTGGCCGTCCATGCCTGCGGGCATCATTTCCAGGGCGCCCCGGGCTTGTTGCGCGGTTTACGCGCCGTCCTTGTCGAGGTCCTGGCAGGCCAGCGCGGTGCTTAGGTAGACCGGGCCGCGCAGTTCCTGCAACAAGGTGCTGTGCTTGAGCCGGTCCATCACCGGCCCCTTCACCTCGGCCAGGTGCAGCGCCACGCCGCGCGCCGCCAGCGCCCGGTTCAGCTCGGCCAGGCCGAACAGCGCGGTGCTGTCGATCTGGTTCACCGCCGACAGCACCAGTACCAGGTCGCGGCTGGCCGGGCGCGCGCGCAGCTCTTCTTCGACGCGCACGCAGACGGCGTCGACGTTGCCGAAGAACAGGCCGGCGTCGATGCGCAGCACCAGGATATGCGGCAGCGTCACGGCGGCGTGGCGCTCGATGTTACGGTAGTGTTCGCTGCCGGGGATGCGCCCGAGCACCGCGATGTGCGGCCGGCTGGCGCGCCAGATCAGCGCGCCCATCGACAGCAGCACGCCGATGACGACGCCGGCCTCGACGCCCAGCAGCAGCACGCCGGCGCTAGTCGCCAGCAGCGCCAGCGCGTCGCTGCGGTCGTAGCGCCAGGCGTCGCGCAGCGTGGCCGCGTCGAGCATGCCGGCGACGGCGAAGATGATGGTGGCCGCCAGCACCGGCAGCGGCAGCAGCGCCAGCCAGCCGGTCGGCGCCACCAGCGCCAGCGCCAGCAGCGCCGCCGTGACGATGCTGGCCAGCGGTGTGTGGGCGCCGGCCGAGAAGTTCACCGCCGAGCGCGACATGCTGCCGGTGACCGGGAAGCCGCCCGAGACGGCGCTGGCCAGGTTGGCCGCGCCCAGTCCCAGCAGTTCGCGGTTGGTCAGCAGCTTCTCGCCGCGTTTTTGCGCCAGCGTTTGCGCCGCCGACATGCTCATGAGGAAGACGATGAAGGCGATCAGCAGCGCCGGCGACAGCAGCGTGCGCCAGTGCGCCGGCGAGGCCGCCAGGCCCAGCGTGGGCAGGCCGGACGGCACGTGGCCGGTGGTGCGCACGCCGGCGCCGGCCAGGTCGAACGCGGCCACCAGCGCGGTGGCGCCGATCACCAGCAGCATCGGCGCCATGCGCGCGCCGGTGTCGGCGGCGGCCGCGCCGCAACCGCCGCGGCGCAGCAGCGCGGCGCCGTAGCGCTTGGCCAGCCACAGCAGCAGCAGGCTGCCCAGGCCGAGCAGCGCGCTGGGGCCGTGCCAGCGCGGCAGGCTGGCGCCCAGCAGCGCCGGCACTTGGCCGACGACGATGACGATGGCGGCGCCGTTGCTAAAGCCCGAGATCACCGGGCGCGACAGGAAGCTGGCTAGAAAGCCCAGCCGCAGCACGCCGCACAGCAGCAGCAGCGCGCCGCTGATCAGCGCCAGTTGCGCCGCCAGCGTGAGGTACAGCGCCGAGCCCGGGTCGGCCATCGGCGCCAGCGCGGCGGCCGTCATCAGCGAGACGATCGCCATCGGTCCGACCGACTGCGTCATGCTGCTGCCGAACAGCGCGTACAACACCGGCGGCAGGATGCTGGCGTAAATCCCGGCCACCGGCGGCAAGCCCGCCACCAGCGCGTAGGCCATGCCCTGCGGGATCATCATCATCGCCACCACGACACCGGCCGTGAGGTCGCCGGCAAGCAGCGCGCGCCGGTATTGCCTGAGCCATAGCAGCATGGTCGTGTTCCGTTTTTGAAAGGCGCAAGCCTACCACGCGGCGCGCCACGGCGACAGCCCCGGCCGGGGCTAAGCGGCAAACGCCTATCCCTTATTTGCCGACCTTGCCGGGCAACGTCAGCGTGCCGGACGCGACCTTGAAGACGTCGACGACGCACAGCAAGGGGCTATGCACGCTCGCGTTGACCCGAAGCGCCGCTGCCACGCCATCGAAAGCGGATTCGGCAACGACACCGATATCGTCGAACGGCACCCGGACTTCAAGCGTATTGCCTTTGAATACGGGACTGTAGCCCGGGCTATCGATAAGCAGAGGAAGCCCGGGCCAGGTCTTCGGCAGCGCCGGCTTCGCCCCTTCAGGAATGTCGATGACTTTGAGAGCCCCCTTGCCGCAGGCATCATCCGTTTGGAGCACCACCCAATGCGAGTGCCACAGATCGCCGTCGTTAGCCAGGTCGCCGTCGCCATTTTCATCGTACAGTGGGGTATCGTCAAAATCCGGGTGCGAGGTCACGGCAAAGGCAAGTATACCCGCGCCCTTGTCGAACCCGACGACCGACGGATCCATGGTAGTTGGCCAAACATACGAAAAAACGCTGCTGCCGGCCAATTTCCCAACCTTGGTGGGATGCGACTTGCCGGCTTTGCCCGATACCGCAATATGAAAAACCGCCGTGTTTCCTTCCTTGGCGATCCGCGTATGGACGATGTCGAACGAGGCGTTGACACCTTTGGCGGAAGCGGTTTGAATGCCGCCCGCGTGGCCCTGGTGGGCTTGGGCGGTGCAGACGCAAAGGAACAGCGTTGCGGCGATTACGGGTGTGAAAAATGTCATGTATTCTCCTATTCGGTGGGTTTGATGTGATTAAAGCCGGCAAGCGCCATCGTCGCAGTGAGGGCCATCGGCCGTCTCGGCGACTAGTTGAGCGACGAGGGCGCCGATCCGCATGTCGTCGGCGATGCCGAAGATCTTCTGGCGCAGCACGCCGCTTCGATCAAACAGGAGCAGCGTCGGCGTGCCGCGCAACTGATACCTGTCCATCGTCTGCGGCACCGGCCCCTTATCCGACGGCCGGTCTATACCGATCGGAAAATCGATCCGGTATTCGTGGATGAACACCCCCAGTGCCGCAGGGGTCATCACGGCATGATGTTCGAAAACGGTATGCAGACCCAACACTTCGACGTCGTCCCGCGCAAAGGTTTCCCGTACCTTCTTGGCCTGGGGAATACCGTGCGACACACAAGCCGGGCACAACATCTGGAACGCATACACCGCCACGACCTTGCCGCGCAAGGCGGCAAGGCTGACCGGGCCGTGGGCGTTGAGCCAGGCCGCCACCTCGAATTCCGGCGCGGCGTTCACGCTGAGCGGGATCATTTGGCGCGCAGCGTCACGTGTGGAAAGTCGAGCGGAACGGCGAAGGCGACGTTCACATAGTTGGTGAACAGGTTCAGCGCGATATGTCCCATCATTTCCATGACGTCGCCATCCGTGAAACCGACGTTGCGAAGCGACTCGACGTCGGCGCCCTGGATCCGCGCCGCGGGGGAATTGGCAACGGCCCGGAACATGTTCGGCGTCGCGCCGAACGCGGCGTGGACTTGCTCAAGCAATGGACGCGCTTCGGCGCGTGCGCCGTCCTGGGTCAGAAGTTCAATGCGGGACATAATTTTTCCTTTTTAAATGGCCGGAGACAAAATGAGGAGAGCGGCCACGTCGCCCCATAAAATAGGAGTCCTAACTATATAGCGCAAAAAAAAATCAGGCGAACACGTCCCAATTGCGGCGCTCAGCCGCCGCATCCGTGGGTAGATGCTCCGCGCAATCAATTCTTAAAAACGCGATGGGCAACGGCGCCTTGACGAGGGCGCAGTGATGCGGCGCCGGGGCGCCTGGATAGACGTTAGGCTCAAAGTAACGGCACGACAGGCAAGCGCGCAATGCGGGAAAGCGTTCACTCTTTTGTAACTGCGCAATCAACTTGAACAGCCCCACCAGCAGTTGGCCCTGCACTTCGGCATCCAGTGCGGCGGCGGCATCGTCCGCAAAACTGACGGCCGTCGTCATTCTCTCGACCAGACCTTTCCCCTGCTCGGTCAGCCAGAGCGCACTTGCACGACCGTCGTCTTCGGCGCGGGCCTTCCTCACCAATCCTTTCTTCTCCAACGCGGCGACGGAATCGCTGGCGCTAGCGGCGGAAACGGATAACTGGGCGGCAAGCCAGGAAAGACGCACGCCCTGCGTGCGCCCATTCAACAGTTGCAAAATTTCGGCTTGGGCCGGATTGAGATTCTCGGCGGTCGCAAATTCCCACATTCCCGCCCGCAACACACTGGAGACGCGGCTAATCGCGGCAATGATGCGGGCCGAAATGTCCGGCGTGCCGTCCCAAGGGGTTTCAGGTTTGATGTCCATGGCCGCATCATAGCACGGCCGAGCAATTAATCAAGAGTCCTACGTAATTTTATCGCATCAACGGCATCTGGCCTATTCGCGCGAGAACGGCATGCCTCAGGCTGCCACCGTCGCGTTGGCGGTGCCAATGGCCGCGCACCAGCAGGCGCTGTGGTGCCCGTACCATGCCGCCGCCGGCGACGCTTACGGCGCGGCCAGTTGCACGCGGTTGCGGCCGCCGTTTCTGGCCTGCTCCAGCGCCCCGGCCAGGCGCGCCAGCAAGGCCCCGCCGTCCTCCTCGCCGCGCAATTCGGCCACGCCGACGCTAATGGTAGCGCCCTCGCCGCCCGGCATCTGCGCCGCCGTCGCGGCGGCGCGGATTTTTTCGGCCATGGCGGCCGCGCCGGGCGCCTCGGTGTGCGGCGCCAGGACCAGGAAGGTGGCCGCGCCGACGCGGGCCAGCGCGTCGGCGCCGCGCAGCGTCGCCTGGGTCGCTTCGGCCAGCGCCTTCAGCGCCAGCTCGGCGTGCGGGCGGCCGTGGCGCGCGGTAATGTCGTCGAAGCCGTCGAGTTCGAAGCTGATCAGGCTCAGCGGCACGACGTAGCGGCGCGCCCGGCCGATCTCCCGCGCCAGCCAAAACTCGCCCTGGCGCGCGTTGCCCGCGCCGGTCAGCGGATCGGTACCACTGGCTTGCTCCAATTGCCCGTGCAACTCGTCGTTGCGGCGTTTCAGCTCGCCCATCGCCAGCCCAAAGTTGATCAACTGCGCCAGGCTGGCGAAGCAGGCGAACTGCTCGCGCGAAAACGGCATGCGCCGGTCGAACATCAGGCACAGCGCGCCCTGCGCGGCGGCGCCGGCGTCGGGCGCCAGCGGCAGCCCCAGCACCATCTGCACGTCCTTGTCGTACAGGCTCACCGCCAGCTCCGGGTCGCCGCACTTTTCCGGCGCGTCCAGCAGCGCCAGCGCGCCGTTGGCGGCCGCCAGCAACGGCGGGAAGAGCTCGCGCAGCGGCGACTGCAGCAAGCGGTCGCCGCGCTGCAGCAGGCGGCGCAGGTCGAGGTGGTTGCGCGACTCCTGCGCCAGCAGTTGCAGGTCGCCGCGCGCGCGCAGCTGGAACAACGCGCTGTGGCGCACGCCGGGGAAGGCGCACAGCGCCAGGCAGATCTGTTCGGCCACCCGCGACGGGTCGGCCGCGTCGGCCAGCACGCGCTGCACGCTGCGCTGGATCGCCAGCAGCTCGCGCAGCTCTTTTTCCTTGGTCTGCAACTGGAACTGGATCAGTTCCGGCCCCGGCGCGCGCTCGATTTGCTGCAGCGCCTGCCGCACGCACTGTTGCAATTCGCTGCCGTTGGCCGGCGTGATCAGGTATTGCAGCGGCCCGTAGGCCATCAGCTCCGGGATCCAGGCGGCGCCCGCGAACGGGCACAGCAACAGGGTCGGCGCGCCGCCGCGACTACGCACCAGCTCGCCGACGCCGGCCAGGTCGGCCGCGCGGTCGAGCTGGCCGACGTCGACCACCAGCAGGTCGACGCGGCGCCGTACCAGCTCGGCCGCGCCCTCGCCGGCGCTGTCGCACAGGCACAGGCGTTCGAACAGCTCGCCGCACTCGCGCTGGAACTCGGCGCGACGCGCGCCGTCGGGGTGCACAAACATCGCCACGTTTTTCGGCTGCCACTGCGCCATGATGCCTCCCTATCAATGTTTTACCGCCATGCCCGTAGTGTGCCATAAGTACAAAAAAAACAAGGCTCTAGCGCGTCATTATTTGCGCTTTGTGAGGAAGCGCACCGTCCGTTCGGCGCTCTAGGCCAATACTGGACCCCTCAGTCCAAGGAGAACGAGATGAGCACATCGGAGAACAAGACGCCCGACGCGGCCGCCAACAAGCAGCGCGCGGTGCAGCACGAACAGGACAGCCGCGACGCCCAGGCCCAAGCGCAGACGCGCCAGGGCGGACGCGAGCGCGCCAGGGCGCCGGTGCAAACCGGCGTGCGCGACTACCCGACCGGGCCGCTGCCGGCGCAGCACCTCGACAAACCCGGCATCGAGGCGCAGATGCAGCTGCGGCCGCAGTTCCTGGCGCCCGACTACTGCGGCAGCGGCAAGCTGACCGGCCAGGTGGCGGTGATCACCGGCGGCGACTCCGGCATCGGCCGCGCGGTGGCGGTACTGTACGCGCGCGAGGGCGCCGACGTCGCCATCATCTACCTCAACGAGCACGAGGACGCCAACGAGACCAAGCGCTACGTGGAGGCCGAGGGCCAAAGCTGCCTGTTGCTCGCCGGCGACGTGCGCGATCCGCAGTTTTGCCACAACGCCTGCGCCCAGGCGGCCGCGACGTTCGGGCGCATCGACATCCTGGTCAACAACGCCGCCTTCCAGGAGCACGCCGAGTCGCTGCTGGAACTGAGCGAGGAGCGCTTCGACCTGACCATGAAGACCAACGTCTACGGCTACTTCCACATGGCCAAGGCGGTGCTGCCGCACCTCAAGCGCGGCGCGGCCATCATCAACACCGGCTCGGTGACGGGGCTGAAGGGGTCGAAGAAGCTGCTCGACTATTCGACGACGAAGGGGGCGATCCACGCGTTCACGATGTCGCTGGCGGCCAACCTGATCGACCAGGGCATCCGCGTCAACGCCATCGCGCCGGGGCCGGTGTGGACGCCGCTGAATCCGGCCGACCAGAGCGCCGAGAAGATCGCCAAGTTCGGCCAGGACACCAGCATGCACCGTCCGGCCCAGCCGGAGGAGCTGTCGCCGGCCTACGTTTTTCTGGCCTCGGCGGCCTGTTCCAGCTATATCACCGGCATCGTGCTGCCGATTACCGGCAGCATCGGGGAGTAGCGCGTGGCCCGCACGCTGTGGAAGGGCGCGATCAGCTTCGGCCTGGTACACATCCCGGTCGAGCTGTACTCGGCCGTCAAGGAGAACGAACTCGACCTGACGATGCTGGACCGGCGCGACTTCGCCCCGGTCGGCTTCAAGCGCTATAACAAGCAGAGCGGCCAGGAGGTCGGCTGGGACAACATCGTCAAAGGTTACGAGTATAGCGAGGGCGAATTCGTCGTGCTGTCGGACGAGGATTTGAAGCGCGCCAACATCGAGGCCACCCAGACCATCGACATCCTGGCCTTCGTCCACGCCGAGGAGGTGCCGCTGATTTACTACGAGCATCCGTACTACCTGGCGCCGTCGCGCGGCGGCGACAAGGTGTATGCGCTGCTGCGCGAGACGCTGCGCCGGGGCGGCAAGATCGGCATCGCCAACGTTGTCATGCGCACCAAACAGCACCTGTGCGCGCTGGTGTGCATCGGCGAGGCGATCGTCCTCAACACGCTGCGCTACCATGACGAGATCCGCGCCGCCGACGAGCTGAAGCTGCCGGCGGCGACGTCGAAGGCGGCCGGCATTTCCGACAAGGAGCTGCAGATGGCGCTGTCGCTGGTGGACGGCATGACCGAGGCCTGGCAGCCGGAGCAATATCGCGACACTTACCGGGAAGACATTCTGGCGCTGGTGGAGCGCAAGATCGCGGCCAAACAAACCAAAACGATCACGGCGGCGGCGCCGGCGAAACGCCAGGCCGGCTCCGGCAACGTTATCGACCTGGTCGCGCTGCTGCAGCAAAGCCTGGGCAAGAAGGCGGGCGCGGCGCGCGCGCGGCGATGGTGACGCCGATGGCGACGCCGCGCCGGTCAAAGTCAAAAAGCCGGCCGCGAGGAAGGCCGCGGCCAAGACGCCCGCGGCAAAACCGCGCACCGCAAGCCGTAAAACCGGGTAAGGCCGGCGACGTCAATTGAAACAACGACAAGCAGTGCGAATGAAATCGACAGACCCATCGCGCGGACCGCGCGTCGAATTACAACAACAGAAACTATATTATGATTACAATCGGGCGCATGCGGCGCCGCACGCGGCGCCGCCCACATGACAATTACATAAAGACTACGACTACATGCGCCTCCTCATTTCCCTGATTTTTCCGTGGCTGACCTTCTTCACCATCGGCCGTCCGATAGCCGGCATCATCTGCCTGATTTTGCAGATCACCCTGATCGGCTGGATTCCAGCGGCGATCTGGTCGGTCTACGCGCTGAGCCAGTACAACACCGACAAGAAGATCGCCGAGGCGCTGCAACAGCGCAGCTAAGGCCACTGCGGCGTAGCGGCCGCAACGCCAGCACCCCGTTATTTGGAATGATACGTTGCTCTTTTCACAATTCCCTATACGCTCTAGGCCGCAGTGGGGTGCCAAGGCCCCGTTCGGCCAGCTCAATACCGGCTTAATCGCCCTTGTGTTGGCGCGGATCGAAACCCAGCCTTTTCATCGCTGCCGTCAGACTGCGCGCGCTCTTGGCGTAGGCGGCCCACGGCTCGTTGCCGCGGTCCAGGCGGGTATGCACGGTGGCCACCGTCCACTGGTCGCCCCGTTTGACGGCGGCCAGCTCGTCCCAGTCCAGCGGCACCGAAATGCCCAACCCCGGCCGGGCCCGCGCCGACCAGGCGCACACCGTGGTCGCGCCGCGGCCGTTGCGCAGATAGTCGATAAAAATTTTGCCGACCCGGTTGGACGGGCCGCTTTTCAGCACGAAACGCTCCGGTATGGTCTGCGCCATGTGCGCCACGACCGCTTGCGAAAACGCCTTCACCACGTCCCAGCCGTAAAACGGTTTGATCGGCACCACCACGTGCAAGCCCTTGCCGCCGCTGGTTTTCAGGAACGACTGCAAGCCCAGTTCGTCGAGCATCGCCCGCATCAGCCGCGCGCCCTCCTGGATCGCCTTCCACTCGACGTCCTTGCCGGGGTCGAGGTCGAAGACGATGCGGTTCGGCGTCTCGTAGCGCGCGGCGAAGGCGTTCTGGGTGTGGAACTCGACCACGTTCCACTGCGCCGCGCCGAGCAGGCCCTGCAGCGTCGCCACCTCCAGCATCTGCGCGTGTTCCGGGTCGAGCGCCGCGTCGAGCTGCGTGACGCCGGGCAGCTTGCCGCTGTCGGCGTGCTTCTGGAAAAACAGCTCGCCGCCGACGCCCGACGGCGCCCGCACCAGCGACACCGGGCGCGCCTTCAAATGCGCCAGCATCAGTTGGCCGACCAGCGCGTAGTAGCGCACCAGGCCGATCTTGGTGGTGCCGCTGTCGGCGTCGATAAGGCGCTCGGGGTTGCTCACCTTCAGGCCGGGCGGCAAACTGCCCTTGACGCCCGGCCGGTCGACACTGTCCATGCCATCCTCCATATGCAAGGGAATTTCGCGGGTGATCGCGCTCGGCTTCTTGTCGGCGCGCAGGCCATGGAATACCGCGTGGCGCAGCGAGCCGCCCCGGGTCCACTCGGAAAAGCTGACCTCGGCCAGCAATTGCGGCTTGACCCAGTGCGATTTCCTGGCGATCTCGGCACAGGCTTCGAACGGGCATTGCTCGCTGTCGAGCCGCGCCAGGCGCCGCTTCAAGTCGCGCAGCGCGGCCTCGTTGAAGCCGCTGCCGACGTTGCCGGCGTAGCGCAGCCGGCCGCGCTCGTCGTACGTGCCCAGCAGCAAAGAGCCGATGCCGGTGCGTCCGCCCTGCGGATCGGTGTAGCCGCCGATGACGAACTCCTGGCGCTGGCCGCATTTGAGCTTGATCCAGTCCGCCGAGCGCCGCGTCACGTAGGGCGAACCGCGGCGCTTGCCGATCACGCCCTCCAGCCCCAGCTTGCAGGCGGCGGCGACGATGTCCTGCGGCGCGGCGTCGAGCTGGACGCTGAAGCGCACCGCCGGCTGTTGCGGCGCCCGTTCCAGCGCGCCCTGCAGCAAGGCGCGGCGCGTCTCCAACGGCAGCGGGCGCAGGTCGCGGCCGTCGAGGAAGGGCGCGTCGAACAAAAAATACACGATCTCGGCGGTGGACTCGTCGTCGAAGGCTTGCTGCAGCAAGCCGAAGTCGGGCCGCCCCTGCTCGTCGTGGACGACGATTTCGCCGTCGTACCAGCCGCACGGCAGCCCCATCCGCGCCAGCGCCGCGCGCAAGGGTTCGAGCTTGCGGCTCCAGTCGTGGCCGTTGCGGGTGAATAATTGCACGCGCTCGCCGTCGATGCGGCTGAGGATGCGGTAGCCGTCGAATTTCAGTTCGAACAGCCAGTCCTCGGCCGACGTCGGCGCAGCGTCCACCAGCGTCGCCAACTGCGGCGCCAGCGTGGCCGGCAACGCCACCGGTTCCAGCTCCGCCGGCGGCGCGGCGGCGCCCTGCCGAGCCG
Source organism: Janthinobacterium sp. CG3 (assembly GCF_000344615.1). GTDB lineage: Bacteria > Pseudomonadota > Gammaproteobacteria > Burkholderiales > Burkholderiaceae_D > Janthinobacterium. The sequence goes on from NZ_KB467824.1 coordinate 1,795,904, forward strand.
CGGCCGGGCCGGCCGCTTGGGCGCGCGTCGGCGGCGGCAGCGCCTTGACGCTGTCGGGCATTTCATCGACCACGCTGAACTCGGCCGCCGGGCGGGCGAAACCGTCCTTCTCTTTGATCAGCAACCAGGGTTGCTGTTTTTCGCCCTTGCCCTTCATGCGCACCAACACCCATTTGCCGTGCATCTTGTGTCCGTGCAGCTCGAACTTCAGATTGCCGGCGGCGTAAGCCTGGTGCGGTTCCTCCAGCGGCTGCCAGGTGCCCTTGTCCCAGATGACCACCTTGCCGGCGCCATATTGATGCTCGGGGATCGTGCCCTCGAAACTGGAGTAGGAAATCGGATGATCCTCGACGTGTACCGCCATCCGCTTATCCTTGGTGTCGTAGCTCGGTCCCTTGGGCACCGCCCAGCTCTTCATGGTGCCGTCCAGTTCCAGGCGGAAATCATAGTGCAGACGGCTGGCCCAGTGCTTTTGAATCACGAACGACAAGCTGGCGCCCTGCTCGCCGCCGTCGGCCGGCTCGGGCGTGACGTCGAAGTTGCGCTTGGCTTTATAGGTTTTCAGTGCGTCCGTCATAGCTGGCCCGTGGTTGGCGACGATTCCAGTCTACGGCGCGGCGCCGGGGCGCACGGTACGCCAGCTAACAGAGCGGTGCGGCGGATTAAGCGCGCGACGGAGTGCGCGGCTTCGGGCGAGCGTGGCCGACAATCGCGCGTCCACCTTCTCCGGCGCCGATTGTAAGCGGATGTAATAGCCGTCAACGCGGCGGACTCGGCCCGCGTTCTTTGCTCATGAGACGGGAATTGACCCGCTTGATGAACACCACCACTTGAGGCCTGCAACATGAAAAAAGTAATCGCTACCCTGATCGCCGCACTGTTCGCAACCGCCGCGTTTGCCACGACGCCGGCACCGGCTGCGGCGCCTGTCGCCGTCGCCTCCGCCCCGGCCGTTGCCGTCGTCAAGGCCGACGCCAAACAAGCCAAGGAAGTGGCCAAGGCGGACGCCAAGGAAACCAAGGCTGTCGTCAAGGCAGACGCCAAAGAAGCGGTAGCCGTGGCCGGCGCGACAGCGGACGTCGCCGGCGCCAAGGCCGACGCCAAAGTCAGCAAGGCCAAGGCCCACCGCAAGGCATCGAAAGCAAAGGCAAAAGCCCACGCCGATGCGGCGAAAGTCGAAGCCAAGGAAGCCGCGCCTGCGCAGTAAGCCCGGGCTTTCGCAGCACCGATACACGGGCCGGCGCAGTCAACGATTGTAAGCGGATGTAATACAGGTCAACCCGCCGCGCCGGCCAAACGTTTTTAGCTCAGCAGCACCGAATTGCACAACAACTCACTTACCGCCAAAGGACTACACCATGCATAAAGTAATCGCCACCTTGATCGCCTCCCTGTTCGCAACCGCAGCGTTCGCCGTCACGCCAGCGCCTGCCGCGGCGCCTGTTGCAGTCTCCGCCGCCGTCTCCGCGCCTGGCGTTCCTCTGCTCAAAGCCGAAGCGAAACAAGCCAAGGAAGCGGCCAAGGCCGACGCCAAGGAAACCAAGGCGGTCGTCAAGGCCGACGCCAAAGAAGCGGTAGCTGTCGCCGGCGCAAAAGAAGAAGTCGTCGCCGCCAAAGCCGACGCCAAGGTAAGCAAGGCCAAGGCGCATCACAAGGCAGCCGACACGAAAACAAAAGCCGCCGCCGACGTCGCCAAAGCCGACGCCAAAGAAGTCAAGGCCGACGCGCATGTCGCAGCGAAAGTCGACGCAACCGCGGCGACCCCGGCCAAGTAACTCGCACCTTCAGCCACGACGCCATGGCCGGCAAAATGAATTGCAAACGGGACGTAATTGATGTCAACGCGCAGCGCCGGCCGAACGTTTTAGGCTGAGCAGCACCGAATCGAACACACAGCACAACCCTATCCCACTAAAGGACTACGCCATGAAAAAAGTAATCGCTACCCTGATCGCCTCCCTGTTCGCAACCGCGGCGTTCGCCACCACCCCGGCCGCATCGACGCCTGCCGTGCCGGTCGTCAAAGCCGAAGCGAAACAAGCCAAGGAAGTGGCCAAGGCCGACGCCAAAGAAACCAAGGCGGTAGTCAAGGCTGACGCCAAAGAAGCGGCGGCCGTGGCCGGTGCGAAAGAGGACGTTGCCAGCGCCAAAAGCGACACCAAGGTCAGCAAAGCCAAAGCCCATCGCAAGGCGGCCAAAACCAAGGCCAAAGCCAAAGCGCACACCGACGAAGTGAAAGCGGAAGCGGTGCCGGCGGTGCCAGCGGTGCCAGCGAAGTAATTCTTCGGTAGGTGAATGGAAAAAGACAGGTTCGCCTGTCTTTTTCCATTGGCGCGGGCGCTTGCTTGCGCCGCCGCTTACGAAGCGGCCTCGTCAAGCATCCAATCGCGCAGTTGCAGCGCCTCCGGGCGCGCCAGCGAGCGCTCGGGGTAGGCCAGGTAGTAGCCGAGCCGGCCTTTCATCGCCGCTGGGAATACCTGGACCAGCCTGTTCGCCGCCAGATCGGCGCTTACCAGCGCCAGCGGCGCCAGCGCCAGGCCGGCGCCGGCGCGCGCCGCCTCCAGCACCGCGTTCGACTCGACGAACACCGGTCCGCGCGCCGCCAGCGCCGGCGCAAAACCGGCCTCCGCCAGCCATACGCGCCAGTCGCCGCGGTGCTCGTCGTGCAGCAGCACGCACGCCCCCATCTGTTCGGCGTTGCGCGGCGGCGCCTGCGCCGCCGCGGCCACCACCACCAAGTCGTCGTCAAACAACTTGTGCACGCGCAGTTCGGGATACTCGCCCACCCCGTGCCGCACCGCGAAGTCGATGCGCTCGCGGGCCAGGTCGGACACCCGGTTCGACGCCTTGATGCGCACGTCGACGTGCGGCGAGATCGCCTCGAACCGCGCCAGCCGCGGCACCAGCCATTGCGCCGCGAAGCCGGGCGTGCAGCTGATCGTCAGTGGTAAACCCGCCGGCCCGCCGCGCAATTGCGCCGTTGCCTGCGCAATACCATGCAAGGCCCGCTGCACGGCGGCGAAATAGGCCTCGCCCTGCGCGCTCAACGCCAGACGGCGGGCGCCGCGCTCGAACAGCGCGACGCCGACGCTTTCCTCCAGCCGCTTCAACTGCAAGCTGACGGCGCCTTTCGTCACGTGCAGCTCGTCGGCCGCCGCCGACAGGTTCAGGTGGCGCGCCGCCGCCTCGAAGGCGCGCAGGCTGTGCAACGGAGGTAGTGGCAATTTCATGTTGAGTTTTACTAAACCTGGGCGAGTGAATAAATCGGTGTCCACGGTATCGGGGCGGCGTTACACTGCCATCGAACATCCCGGCGCGCGGCGCTTCGCTCCATGCCGCGGCCAAGTCCCTTATCGTATAGGAAAAATATATGTCCGAACATCAGCAATCCGACGATTTATTGCGCCGCACGATGGCGCACGCGCAGACTTATCTGCACGGCCTGGCCGATTCGCGGGTCGCCGCGACGGCTTCGCTGGAGCAACTGCGCGCCCGCCTGCACACGCCGCTGCCGCGCCACGCCTCCGACCCCGCCGCGGTGATCGACCAGTTGGTCAGCGACACCGCCGACGGCCTGGTCGGCAGCGGCGGCGGACGTTTCTTCGCCTGGGTCATCGGCGGCACGCTGCCGGCGGCGCTGGCGGCCGACTGGCTGACGTCGACCTGGGACCAGAACGCCGCCATCCACGCCTGCAGTCCGGCCGAGGCGGTCATCGAGGAGGTTTGCGGCGCCTGGCTCAAGGAGCTGTTGGGCCTGCCGGCGCAGGCCAGCTTCGCCTTGACCACCGGCTCGCAGATGGCCCACACGACTGCGCTGGCGGCGGCGCGCCACGCCCTGTTGGCTCGCCGCGGCTGGGACGTCGAGGCGCTGGGCCTGCACGGCGCGCCGCGCATCCGCATTATCACCAGCGACCAGCACCACGGCTCGATCGCGCGCAGCGCCCGGCTACTGGGTTTCGGCACCGCCGCCATTACCGTGCTGGCGTCGGACGCCGACGGCAAGCTGGCGGCGCCGGCGCTGCTGGCCGCGCTGGAGCGCGAGCCAGCCACCGCGACCATCGTGGCGCTGCAGGCGGGCGACCTGAACACCGGCGCCTTCGACGACTTCGCGACGCTGATTCCGCTGGCGCGTTCGCGCGGCGCCTGGGTGCATATCGATGGCGCGTTTGGCTTGTGGGCGGCGTCCAGCGCGTCGTTGCGGCACCTGACGGCGGGCCTGGAGCAAGCCGATTCCTGGGTCACCGACGGCCACAAGTGGCTGAACGTGCCCTACGACTGCGGTTACGTGTTCGTTGCCGACAGCGCGGCGCACTTCGGCGCCACCTCGCACCGCGAAAGCTATATGATCGACGTCGAGGGCGCGCGCGACCAGATCGACTGGAGTCTGGAATGGTCGCGGCGCGGGCGCGGCGTCGCCACCTACGCGGCGCTGCGCCAGCTGGGCCAAAGCGGCGTCGCCGATTTGATCGAGCGCACCTGCCGCCACGCCCGGGCGCTGGTGGCCGGCATCGGCGCGCTCGCCGGCGCGCAGGTGGTGTGGAGTTCGCAGGTCAACCAGGGGCTGGTACGCTTTCTCGACAGTCGCGCCGGCGCCGGCGAGGACGACCACGACCGCTTCACCGACGCCGTCGTCGCGGCGATCACCGACGGCGGCGAGGCGTTTTTCGGCGGCACCACCTGGCGCGGCAGGCGCTGCATGCGCGTGTCGGTGTGCAACTGGCGCACCGGCGCGGCCGACGTCGAACGCACCGTGCGCGCGGTGGCGCGGGTTCTGGCGGCAATGCGCCAGGCGGGCTAGCCTGCCCGCGGCGCCTGCCAGGCCGCCTTGTAGGCGCCGCGGGCGACGTAGAGGTCGTCGAGCCGCTCGACAGAGGTGCTCTTTGGCTCCAACCGGCCGGACGACGCCCTGGCGCGCCGCGCATGTTGTTGGCACCACGACCGATGCGATACCCGTGGTCCGGCAACCGGCAAGCGAAGCGTGCGCCCGCGCAACACCTTGTCTTACTTCCCAGTGTCGAGCCAATGCACCAGCCCCTGCGTGTTCAACTCCAGATCGGTCTCCCAGAACGCCAGCATGGCCATGTCGGCCAGCGCGCAGCCGTGCGCGCGCGTCTCGTCCAACAGATAGCCGGCCATGGCCGCCTTGATCCGCGCGTGCCGGGCGGCGCCCGCCCCTTGCTCGGCCAGCGCCAGCGCGACCAGGACGTCAAGGCGGCGGCGCAGGTCGGCGCCGGCTTGCGCAACGCCCGTCAATTGGCCGTAATGGGTCAGGTACAGCGCCGGCGGCGCCAGGCTCAGCAGGCGGGAAATCGAGGCGCGCATCGGCCCCGGCTCAAACTGGCTCGGCGTGGTGGTCGGAAAAATGAACTGGCGGCCGTCGACGTCGAGCTGGCGATACGACAGGCCGAACATGTCGCCGGTAAAGATGGCACCGGTGCGCTCGTCGACGATGCAGATGTGGTGGCGCGCGTGGCCCGGCGTGTCGAGGCAGCTCAGCCGGCGCCCGGCCAGGGACAGCGCGTGGCCGTCGGCCGCCTCGACGATGCGCTGCGGCGGCACCGGCACGATTTCGCCGTAGACCCGCTGGACATAGTCGGCGCCGTACACCGCCGACACGCCGGCGACCAGCTTGGACGGCTCGGCCATGTGCCGGGCGCCGCGCGGATGCACCACCAGCGTGGCGTTGGGAAAGGCGCGCATCATGGCGCCGGCCCCGCCGGCGTGGTCCAGATGGATATGCGTCAGGATGACGTAATCCACCGCGGCGGCGTCCAGCCCGACCCTGGCCAGGGCAGCCAGCGCGGTCGGCAGCGATGCGTTGGTGCCGGTGTCGATGAAGGCGGCGCGGCCGTCCTCGACCAGCAGGTGGATGGCCGCCAGCAGCGGCCGCACATAGCCGGAATCGAACGCGGTAATGCCGTTGCCGTAATCTCTCCAGTCGTACACCCGCAACCTCCTGTCGTGAATCAATCGATGCACCGCCAGCCCGGGCGATGCGCTCCGGGCATGCTGCGCTGATATTACAGCGAAATTGAGGGGTATCAACTAAAGCCGGCGCCGCTTGCCGCAAAATACACACTGGCGGCTTAGGCACGGCGGCCGCAGCTCCCTTGCGCGTCGCTAGCGCCCCACCCGCCCGGCACCCTTTGATGGCCCCTCCTTCAGGAGACGCAGCAATGATCGGTCTGAAAACAGTCGCAGCGGTCCCCGGCGCGGTGCAATCGATGCGTCCGCCGCCATCACCGGGCATCCCATGACGCCGGCGGATACGCCGGGGCCGGGCCGCAAGCGGCGCGCCGTCGTGTGCGGCGACGGCATCGGCATCTTTCCGCCGCTGATGCAGCTTTTCCGCGACGAATTCGACATTGTCGCCGCGCTGCACCCGCGCCTGCCGCCCTGGTACGCCTGGTGGCACCGGCTGGCGTCGGCGCGCTGGCCGCGCCAAGCCTGGTATCGGCAATGGCGCTACCGCCTCGAAAAGACGCCGGCCGCGTTTCGCAGGCTGAGCCGCGACTGCGCCCGCCAACTCGACGCGCTGGAAGGCCGCTACGACGTCGTGCTGTTTTTCGGCGCCATGCACTCGCCGGGCGCCTGCCCGGGCAAGCACCTGTTTGTCTTCTCCGATTCGTGCCGCTGGCTGTCCTCGCGCAACGCCCATGACGACATCTCGCATTTCCGCGACCACCGCGACGAGGCCGAATGGCTGGCGCTGGAGGGCGAGGTGTACCGCTCGGCGGCGCGGATTTTCGTCGGCAGCGATTTCGTGCGCGACGCCTTGCTGGCGCATTATGACGTGGCGCCGGGGCAGGCGGTGACGTCCGGCTTTGGCGCCGGCAACGCCTTTGGCGAAGCCTATGAAAAGGTGTTCGACGGAAAAACCATCCTCTACATCGGCAAGGGCGACTTCGAGAAAAAGGGCGGCGTCGTGCTGCTGGAGGCCTTCGCCAAGGTGCGCAGGGAGTTGCCGCGGACGCAGTTGCATATCGTCGGCCAGGAACGCCTGCCGGCCGCCGCCGGGGTCGTCAACCACGGCTTCGTGCGCGAGCGCGAGCGCCTGGTCGCCTTGATGCGCGCGGCGCACGTGTTCGCGCTGCCATCGCTGGTCGACCGCAATCCCATCAGCCTGCTTGATGCGATGGCGGCGGCGACCCCCTGCGTCGCCTCGGACTATGGCGCCATGCCCGGCATGCTCGGCGACGCCGGCATCATCGCCCCCTGCAACGACGTCGACGCGCTGGCGGCGGCGCTATTCAAGCTGCTCACCAACCAGCGCCTCGCCCGCGCGCTGGGCGAGCGCGGAAGGCGCCGCTTCCAGGAACGCTACAACTGGCACAGCGTATGGCAGGTGATCCAGCGCGAAATGCGCGAGGCGCTGGCATGAGCGCGCGGGCCGGCGACGGCGCCGCGGCGGCGCGCGGCGCCCGCCTGGTCTGCCTCGACGGCTTGCGCGGCTGGGCCGCCGTCATGGTGGTGCTGTCGCACCTCTGGGGCCAGTTCGCCAGGCACCTCGCGCCGTTCTACGACCAACCGCTGCTGCGCCTGGTCTCCGACGGCCACCTTGCCGTGCTGATCTTTTTCGTGCTCTCCGGCGTCGCGCTGAGCCTGCGTTTTGTGCGGCGGCCGCAGCGCGTCTCCCTGGTCGGGCTGGTCGCCGCGCGCTACGTGCGGCTGATGGTGCCGGTCCTCGCCACCACGCTGCTGGTCTATCTGTTGATCGCGTTGCGCCTGGCCGGCAGCGCCGACGCGGCCCGCGCCGGCAACTCGGCGATCTTCCTCGGCGCCCGGCACGGCCAGGACACCACGCTGGCGGACGCCTTGGCGTTCTCCTTCTATTCGGTGTTTTTCGACTACGACGAAGGCAGCACCTTTAACTGGAGCCTGTGGACCATGCACATCGAGCTGCTCGGCTCGCTGCTCATTTTTACGTTGTTGTTCCTGTTTTCGCGGGCGCACGGCCTCACGCGGCGGCACCGGATGGCGCTGGCGGGCGCGCTCGCCTTCGCCTTCCTTTTGATGCAAAAGCAATTCGGCGCCTGCTTCGCGGCCGGTTACGTGCTGGCCGAACTGGCGCACGCCGCGCCCGCCGCGCGCACATGGCTGCGCTGGGCGCCGCCGGCGCTGGCGGCGGCAGCCGCCGCGGTCGCGGCCTGGGCCGGCCGACGGCACGACAGCAGCGGCGCCCTGCTGGCCGTTGGCATCGTCATGGCGGCGCTGTTCTGGCCGGTGGCGCGGCGCTTCCTGGCGAGCCCGGTGTCGGCCTGGTTGGGCCGCATCTCGTTTCCGCTTTACCTGATCCACGTGCCGCTGATTGGCGCCGCCGGCGAACTCTACCTGGCACTGCTCAACGGCGGCGTAGCGGTGCAGCCGGCCACGCACGCAACGGTGGTCCTGGCCTTCTGCGCCTGTCTGCTGTCGGCCGCCTTGCTGATGCCGCTCGAGCGCCTGAGCATGCGCTTGAGCACGGCCGCCGGCACCCTGCGGCTGGCGCGCCGGCGCGCGCTGCCGGCGCCCCCGCGTGGCGAATGAGCGGCCGGCGCGGCCGGACCCGCCGCACTGCCCCGAACCTGCCATCAACCGACCCCAGCCCCATGCGCGTCCTCTACCACCACCGAACCCAGGGCGAAGAGCCCGAGTCGATCCACATCGCGGCCATTGTCGAGGCCTTGCGCGCGCTCGGCCACGAGGTGCGCGTGGTCGGCCCCGCCGCGGCGCGGCCGCACGCGACGCTGCCGCGGCGGCCCTCCGTGCTGGGCAGAATCAAGCGCGCCGCGCCCGGCCTGCTGTTTGAACTGCTGCAACTGGCCTACAACCTGGTCGTCGACCGGCGCATCGCCAGGGCGATCGAGGAATTCCAGCCCGACCTGGTGTACGAACGCTACGCCTTGTTCAACTACGCCGGGGTACGCCGCGCCAGGCAGCGCGGCATCCCGCTGATCCTCGAAGTCAATACGCCCTACGCCCAGGCCTGGGCGACGTATTTCGGCCTGCGCCTGAAGCGGCTGGCGCGCTGGCTGGAGCGGCGCACCTGGTCGGCGGCCACGCATATCATCACCGTCACCGAGGCGCAGCGCGACATGCTGGTGCGCGAAGGCGTCGCCGCCCACGCCATCAGCGTCTGCCACAACGCCATCGACCCGGACTGGTTCGACCCGCAGCGCCAGCGCCGGCCGCAACTGGCCGCCGCGTTGGGCCTGGCCGCCACGGTGGTCGGCTTCGTCGGCACCATGAACCGCTGGCAGGGCATGCCGGCGTTTACCGCCGTGTTGCGCGCCGTCTTCGCCCGCTGCGCCGAGGTCAGCTTCCTGTTCGTCGGCGACGGCGAATTCCGCCGTGCCATCGAGGATTTTTGCCGCGCCGAGGGCTACGCGGGGCGCGTCGTGTTTACCGGGCGCAAGCCGCACGCGGAGATCCCGCCGCTGCTGGCCTTGATGGATATCGCGGTATTGCTTGATTCAAACGCCTACGGGTCGCCGATGAAAATATTCGAATACATGGGGATGGCCAAAGCCATCATTGCGCCGCGCGTCGGCCCGGTCATGGAGGTGCTGCGCGATGGCCAGACCGGGCTGCTGATCGACGCCGGCGACGCCGCCCAGATGGCCGAGCAGATCGTCCGCCTGGTCAACGACCCGGCCTTGCGCCTGCGCCTCGGCGAAGCCGGCCGGCAGTACGTCACCAACCACCACACCTGGCGCCAGAACGCGCTGCGCATCGAAGCGATCTACGCCGCCATCCTGGCGCCGCCACGGGCCGGCAACGCGGCGGACCCATGCTGAAAAGACGCCTCGACCTCTGGCTGCCCTCGTATATCGCGTCGGCGCCGCAACGGGCCTACCAGCGCATCGCGCGGGCCGGGCGCACCACCCACATCCTGTTCCTGGTGTGCGACCATTTCGAGCCGAAGCACAGCGAGTCGCCGCATCCCGTCAGCGCCGAGCAGGCGGTGCGTCTGGTGCAGGCCTGGCACGCGGGCTACGCCAGTTTCCAGCAGCGCTGCCGCAGCGCCTTCGGCACGGCGCCGCTGCACACCTGGTTCTATCCGCCCCACCACGGCGTGGAGGCGCTGGCCAGCTTGGCGGCGATGGCCCACGCCGGCCTGGGCGAAGTGGAATTGCACTACCACCACGACGGCGACACCGACGCCACGCTGGAGCGCGACCTGCGCGCCGTGCTGGCCGAATACAACCGCTGGGGCCTGCTGCTCGAATCGGGGGCGGCGCCGCGCACGGCATTCGGCTTCGTCCACGGCGACTGGGCCCTGGGCAATTCCGGCGGCGGCCGCTTTTGCGGCGTCAACGACGAGCTGAGCATTTTACAAAAGCTCGGTTGCTGGGCCGACCTGACCATGCCCTCGGGCGAAAAATACCAGACGCGCAAGATCAATTCCGTCTACTACGGCAAGGGCGACCCGCACCGCGCCAAGGCGCACAACTGGGGGCCGGACGCGCGCGTCGGCCAGCGCGCCGCCGAGGGCCTGATGTTGATCCAGGGGCCGCTGGGCATCAACTGGGGCGCGCCGTCCTATCCGCGGATTGAAAACGCCAGCCTGACCAGCGAAAACTGGGGCCGGCCCGACCGCATCCGCAAATGGATCGACTGCAACGTGCACGTCGCCGGCCGGCCCGAGTGGCTGTTCGTCAAACTGCACACCCACGGCGCCGTCGAGCGCGACCTCGACGCCCTGTTCGGCGAGCGGGCCATGCGCATGCACCGCACCCTTAACGAGCACTACAACGACGGCCGGCGCTACCGCCTGCACTATGTGACGGCGCGCCAAGCCTACAATATCGCCAAGGCGGCCGAGCACGGCCACAGCGGCGATCCGGCCGATTACCTCGATTTCCACATCGCCGAACCGGCCACCGCCCATTACACCGCCAACGCCCGCCACGTGCTCGGGCATTGCAGCGCCGAGCGACTCAGCATCGGCGCGTTCGAAGCCGGCAGGCTGGTGCAGATCCGCAGCCGCATCGGCCCCTTCGCCAGCCTGAACGGTCCGATCGGCGCCTACGAGGTCGACGCGCGCCAGCGCCGCGTGCGTATCGAAGCGAACGGCACGGTGGAACTCTGGTTGCGCGGCGACGCCAGCGCCGAGGTCGTCGAGGGCGCCGGCGCCGTCCTCGGGAACGGCCCGGTGCGGCACCTGGAGGTCGAGCGCTACTGCGTCCTCGGTTATCGCTGAGGCACACCCGGACGGCGCCCGCACCGGTCCACGCCGCGGCGACATTTTGACATGCCACAATGCGCGATCTTATCAATACGTCATCATAACCATGTCGTGCCGCGTTGTGTAACGCCAGCAGCGCACGCGATTTGCACGCAACGCCGCGGTTGACCGGCGCCGTGCAAGCCCGGCAAAAGAGCGCCGCCGCAAACGGCTATACCGAACGGCGACAGGTCAGACGACACAGGGGGCAACACGGTGTACCATCGCGGCGGCGGGTGGCACGCCGGTCGCGCGGCGGGCAAGCGGCCGCCGTCGCCCGTACCGTTCGTCCAAGGCGGCGCGCACCCATTACTTGCCATCCGCACGCCGGCGCCCGGAGTGTGAACGGCCACGGACCCAATTGCCATGAAAACCGTTTTTTGGACCTCCCTTTTCTTGATCGTGTATCCCTACCTGGTCTATCCCCTCGTCATGTTAGCGATAGGGAAAATGCGCCCGCGCAAGGTCGCGCGCGCCCCCTGCCTGCCGACGATGACGATTCTGATCCCCGCCTACAACGAAGTGGCCATGATCGGCGCGACGATCCAAAACAAGCTCGACCAAGGCTACCCCGCTGACAGGCTGCAAATCATCGTCATCTCCGACGGTTCCGCCGACGGCACCGACGACGTGGTGAAAGGCTTCGGCCGGCACGCCGTGAAGCTGCTGCGGCGCGAGCGGCGCGAGGGCAAGGCCGCGGCGCTCAACGAGGCGGTGCGCCTGGCAAGCGGCGACATCATCATCTTCAGCGACGCCAACACCCTGTTCGGCGCCAACGCCTTGCAGCGGATCGCGGCCAACTTCGCCGACCCGGAAATCGGCTACCTGACCGGATCGCTGCAATTCGTCACCGACGGCGGCAATGCCAGCGGCGCCGGCGCGCGGGCGTATATGCGCTACGAAAACCTGGTGCGCGGCATCGAAACCGCGGCCGGCTCCATCATCGGCGTCAACGGCGGCGTCGACGCGATCCGCCGCCGGCTGTACGTCGACACCCCGCCGGCGCTGATTACCGACCTCATCCTGCCGCTGTCGGTGATCGCCGGCGGACACCGCGTGATCTTCGACCCGCAGATCGACGCGTTCGAGACGCCCAACACCGACGTTTCCTGCGAATTCAGGATGCGCGTGCGGGTCGCCTTGCGCGCGCTGCAAGGACTCACCTATATGCGCAAACTGCTCAACCCGCTGCACTACCCGCTGGTGTCGTTCAGCCTGTTTTCCCACAAGGTGCTGCGTTATCTCGGCTTTGTGTTCATGCCGGCAGCCCTGGCCAGCAATATAGCGCTGGCCCCCACGCAGGCGCTGTACCGGGTCTTGCTGGTGCTACAGCTCGGCGTGTATTGCCTCGCGGCCCTCGGCCTGATGCACAATTTACCCGGCTGGCTGAGGAAAATCACCACCGTGCCCAGTTACTTTGCGCTCTCCAACGCCGCGTTCGCCGTCGCGGCCTACCGTTTTCTGCGCGGCGACACGCTGGCCGTCTGGCAACCGCGCGCAGGTTGAGCGCCGTCAGGGTCGCTGCGCGTCGTCGCCGGCAGCTTGCTGGATCGCCGCGACCAGGCGGCCGAGCAGGCTCAGCGCGCTGGCGTTGTTGCGCGACAGGCCGTCCAAGGCCGCCTCCAGGCGCGCCATCCGCGCCTCCAGTTCGGCCGGCGCCGCCGCCGCGCCCTGCTGTCCGGGGCCGCCCTGCCGCTCCGGCGGCGCGGGGCCAGCGGCGTCGGGGCGGGCCGGCGCGGCCGTCTCGGCGGCCATTTCCGACGCCAGCTCCAGCACGTCGTCGCCGCCGATGGCGCGGCTATTGGCAAGAAAGCCCATCAGCAGCAAGCGGTCGCAGAGGGCGTTGATGCGCCGCGGAATGCCGGCGCTGGCCGCATGGATGGCCGCGAAGGCCTGTTCCGCGAACAGCGGCGCATTGTCCCAGCCGACGTGGCGCAGCCGGTGTTCGATGTAGCGCCGGGTTTCCGCGCCGTCGAGCGGGCCGATGTGGCAGGCGGCAATCACGCGCTGGCGCAATTGGGTCATCTGCGCGCTCTGCAGCGTGTGGCGGAACTCCGGTTGGCCGATCAGGAAGCTTTGCAGCAAGGCATGGGTGTTGAGCTGGAAATTCGATAGCATGCGCAACTCCTCGACCGCCTGCATGCTCAAGTTCTGGGCCTCGTCCACCACCAGCATGCAGCGCTTGCCGGCCCGGTAGGCGCTGCCGAAGAAGGCCTCGAGCGCGATCAACAATTCGGCCTTGCTGGCCCGCACCACCGGCAGGCCGAAGGCCGTGCCGACCAGGCGTAGCGCGTCGTCCGCCCCCAGTTGCGTGCTCACCAGGTGGGCGCACAGGTATTTTTCGGGATCCAGCTTGCCGAACACGTTGCGCACCAGCGTGGTCTTGCCGGCACCGACCTCACCGGTGATGACGATGAAGCCCTCGTTGCGGTGCATGCCGTAGACCAGGTAATCCATGGCGCGCCGGTGCTGCAGGCTGCCGAAATAAAACGCGGGATCGGGATTGGTCTGGAAGGGCTTGCCGGTAAAGCCGTAGAATTGTTCGTACATGATTTGTCCAGGCTCCAGGGACGCTGTGTCGGATAGCGGCAACCGCCCGCTCGCGGAGCGCGCGCGCCCAAGCGCGCGAAGGCGCGCGAACGCGCACCGCCAGCCGGGACGCTAGCGCGCATAACCGTAGCCGTAAGCGGGGCCGTACTGATAGCCGTGGGCAAGGCGGCCAAGCGGACGCGCCCGGTTCAACACCAGCAACTTGACCGGGCAAGAGGCAATCGTGGCCAAGGCGTCGCGGGTGGCGCTGTGCAGGCTTTCCTCCGCCTGCAGCACGAACACGATCTGCCCCATGTGGGTCGCCAGCACCTGCGCTTCCGTGGTCATCAGCAGGGGCGGCGAGTCGAAGACGATGATACGGTCGGCGTAGCGGTTGGCCATTTCGTCCAACAGGCGCGCCATCGCCTCGCTGGCCAGCATTTCCGTTGCCTGGGCGGCGCGGGTGCCGGCCATCAGCAGATTGAGTTTTTCTACGTTGGTGCGCAACAGTACCTCGCCCAATGGCAAGGATCTGTTGTGCAGCATGTCAAGCAAACCGCTTTGCGCCGGCACGCCCAGCATGGACGGCAGCGAGGGCCGGGCCACGTCTGCGTCCACCAGCAACACGGTGCGCTCGAGTTCCATGGCGATACTCAGCGCCAGGTTGAGCGCGGTGAAACTCTTACCCTCCCCCGCCAGCGCGCTCGTCACCATGATCAAGTTGGCGTGGCGCACGGCGCTGCCGGCGCGCGCGTTGGCCAGCAGCGGGCGTTTAATCACGCGCAACTCCTCGGCCAGCAGCGAACTCGGTTGGCCGGGCATGATGAAGCCGGCGGCGGCCAGCCCGGCCAGGTCGATGTCCACCCGCGGCGCCATGGCCGGCCCGGCGCCGGCGGGATCGCCGCCGGCGCCGCGGGCGGCGCCCCGCGGCGGCGCCTCCGGCCTGCCATCGGGCCGCTCCCGGCCGGGCAGCTTGAGGTAGGCGGCGGCTTTTTCGATGAGACTCATAGTATTTCCTTCACGCCTGGGATCTGCTCAGCAGCGCACCCGCGATGACGACGCCGATGTAGACGGCGAACAAAACGGCGCCGGTCAGCGCGAAGCGCGCCAGGCGCAACTGCTGCTCGTCCGTGGCGGCGGCGCTGGGCACCACGGAAATCACGCCCAGTACGCGTAATCCGGTCAGCTCGGCCACCTGGGACCGGTCATAGAAGCGCGCGCGCAATTCCTTGGCCAAAAACATCGCGCCGAGCCCGGCCAGCAGCGCGCCGACCAGGCCGGCGGCCAGCGCCAGAAGGCGCGACGTCGACGACGCCGGCGCCACCCGCGGCGGGTCGATCAGGCGGAAGTCGCCAACCCCGGCGACCGATTGCATGTCCCCGGCGATGCTGGCGGACTCGCGCCGTTTGGCCAGTTCGTCATAGTTTTTCTTGTTGATCTGGTAGTCGCGGTTGAGCTGGGCCAGGTGCACCTCGTATTCCGGCATGCGCCGCCCCAGTTCGAGCAACGCCTGGTGGCGCGCGGCGTACTGCGCGACCCGGGTCTGCAGCGACGCCACCGCGGCGTCGGCCTGCGCCAGCGCCACCCGCAACGGGTCGGCGGCGGCGCGCGCGTCCCCCGCCGCGGCCTGGGCCCTGGCGAGCGGCCTGGGCCTGGCGGGATCGGCCGGCGGCAGTTGCCGGCGTTGCTCCTTGAGACCGGCCAGGGCGCGGCGCGCGTCGCCGACGTCGGGATGCCTTTCCGTGTACTTTTGCAGCAAGCCGTCCAGCGCCAGCTGGCCGGCCTCGATGCGGGCGTCGAGGTCGGCCGCCGCCACGCCCGCACGGCCGCCGCCGGCCGCCGCCGCCGCGGCGCCGTTCTCCAGCGCCAGGCTGCGCCGGTAGGCGTCGCGGCTGTTCTCGGCCTCGCGCAGTTGCAGTTCGGCGGCGCCGAGTTGCTCCTTCACCGCCGCGAGCTGGACCTGGTAGCCGCTGCCCTCCTCCGTCACCGCGCCGGCCCCGGCCATGTGCTGGGCCTTGAACTCGCGCAGACGCGCGTCGGCTTCCTGCAACTTTTCTTCATAGGCGTTGGCCTGCTGGTCGAGGAATCGCCTGGCCGCATCGTTGTCGGTGGCGCGTCCGCCCTTGCTGGAGTCGATGAACTTGGTCACCAACAATTCCACCATGCGTTTCGCGCGCTGCGGCTGGGTATCGCGGTAGCGCAGGATATAGGTATTGCTTTTCTCGCCGGCCGCTTCGATCGCCAGCACGTCGCCGACCTCGTCGATCAGGCGCTCGCGTTGCTCGGCGCTCATGTGCCGCACGTCTAAACCGACCTCGTCAATCAATTGCGTGACGTTGGGCCGGCTGATCATCAGGCGGCTGAGCATGGCGACGCGCTGGCCGTTGTCCGGCGGCACGGTCACCCCTTCCATCAGCGGCTTCAGGATCGAGTCGGTATTGACGAACAAGCGCGCCGACGCCTCGTATTTTTTGGGAATTGAAAACACCAGCATGGCGCTGCCCATCGCCACGGCCCAGGCCGTGAACAGCCCGAGCCCGCGGTAGCGCCACATTGCCCGCAGGTGCCACAAGACCCCTGTGATTATCTTATCCATCAGGACCGTCCGTTGAGTTCGACCGCCGCCGGGGTGCGCTGTTCGTTTGCCGGCGACCCATGCGCCTGGCACCCGTCCAAGATAGGGCAAACTTCCCCGCGCGTATTGGCTTGCGTCAAATTTGCGCGCGCCACCGTTCAGCGCGGCGCCGCCGCGCCACCGGGAATCGCCGCGAAGCCCAGGCCGCCGGCCAGCCATTCGGGTATCAGGGCGCGCAACACGGCGAGCGTGTGTTCGTTGTGGTCGTGGAACAAGGCAATATCCCCGGCGCCGGGCGGAGTCGCGCGCACCCGCGCCAGCAGGCGCTCGGCGCCGTCGCGCCGGTAGTCGCCGTAGGTTTTGCTCCAGTGCACCATGCAATACCCGAGCATGGCGACATGGTGGATCGCCGCCAGGTCGACCCGGCCGCGGGGCGGCCGGAACAAGGCCGTATCGACGCCGCAGGCGGCGCCGATGGCCAACCGGCAGCGCTGCAAGTCGGCGCCCAGTTCGGGCCGCGAGCGCCCGACGATGTCGCGGTGGCTCCAGGTGTGGCCGCCGATGGCGTGGCCCTCGGCGGCGATGCGCCGCATCAGCGCGGCCTGCCCGCTTACCTTGTCGCCGATGACAAAGAAGCTGGCCTTGACGCCGTGCGCCGCCAGCAGGTCGAGCAGCGCCGGCGTGTGCAGCGGGTCGGGGCCGTCGTCGAAGGTCAGCGCCATGGCGCCGTGCCCGGCCGGCAGGCGCCACAGGAAGCGCCGCGGCGAATAGCAGCGCTGCAGCAAGGCCTTGCCGGCGTCCCTAATGGCGAGCGTCATGCTGGTCCAGTATCGTTTGCAGGAAGACGCAATTGCGCTCGGCGATGGCCTGCCAGGTCAGCGCCGCCACCGAGGCGGCCACCGCCGCCGCGTCCCAGTCGCGCGCCAAGCCCCGTTCCAGGGCGTCGGCCAGCGCCGCGCTGTCGGCCGGCGCCACCAGCAGGCCGTTGACGCCGTCGCGCACCAGCTCGGGCACCCCGCCGACGCCGCTGGCGACCACCGGCACGCCGCTGGCCAGCGCCTCGACGACGACGTTGGGCGTGCCTTCGTTCAAGCTCGGCAGGCATAGCAGGTCGGCCGCGGCGATCCAGCGCGCCACGTCGGCCTGGCACACCGCGCCGGCGAAGTGGACGCCGCCGGCCGGCCCGGCCGCCGCCTGCCGCTCCAGCGCGGCGCGGCAGGGGCCGTCGCCCAGCAACACCAGCCGGTCGTGCGGACCGAGCCGGCCGCGCCTGGCCAGCTCGGCCCAGGCCTCGACGACGAAGCCGAGTCCCTTGACCGGCACCAGTTGGCCGACGCAGACGACGACGCGGGCCGGCGCCGGCAAGTCCAGCGCGGCGCGCGCCGGACCGCGCGGGCGCGGAAAGAACAGGCGCGGATCGAAGGCGGCGCAGGGGATGCGCGCCAGGCCGGTGGCGCCGGCGCCGAGCAGGCAGGCGATCTTCGCCTCCAGCGCGGCGCTGACGGCGATCACGCCGGCGGCGCGCCGCAACGCCCAGCGTATCTGCCAGCGCAACAGGCGCCGCTCGGCGTAGACGTTGATATCGCTGCCGTGCGCGGTGACCACGAACGGCAGCCCCAGCAAGCTCGCCGCCAGGGCCACGCCGACGCCGTCCGGATAGGCGCAGTGCGCGTGCACGACGGCGTCGCCGCCGGCGCGGGCGCCGCGCCGCAGCAGGCGCAGGATGCTGAGGAAATAGCTGAAGCCGGACACGCAGCCGAGTTTGGGCACGACCAGGAAGCGCGGATGCTCGACCGCCATGCCGTCGACGCTGTCGCAAGCCGGAATGGCGCGTTGCGCGCGCCATTCCGGCTTGCGCGCCAGCGCCGGCACGTAGGCCACCGGGGCGATCATCTGCACCTGGCAACGCAGCCGCATGGCGCGCACCAGGTTTTGCACGAACACGGCGCGCTGCCGGTCGGCCGCGTTGGGGAAGTAGGTGGTGATCGTCAGCACGCGCATGGCGGTCCTTTCCGTCACGCGGCGCGCGCGATGACGTAGGCGTGGGAACGGGCGAAGCCGGGCAGCAGGCGCGCCGCGTAGCGGCCCCAGCGCTCCACCGCGGCATACTCGTAGCCCGCCGCGCCGGGGGTGCCGCCGCGGCGCAGTTTCATTTGCAGTTTCTCCCACAGCGCCAGCGGTTTCAGATACAGCACCCCGCTGTCGACCAGCGCCAGTTCGCCGCCCACCAGGGCGCCCAGTTGCTCGGCCGAAAAATACGGCGGCGCGGCGATCATCGACGATACCAACAGGCAACCGCCGGGGCGCAGCATGCCCTTCAACTGGCGCAGCGCCGCCAGCCTTTGCCGGGCCGGCAGGTAATACAGCACTTCCATGCAAGTGACCAGGTCGGCGGCGCCGGCGTATGCGCGGGCGCAGTCGTCCAGCGCCAGGCGCTCGAAGCGCAGATGCGGGTGGCGCGCGGCGGCGCGCGCCACCGCCGCCGCCGCAATGTCGACCCCGACCAGGCTGGCGCCGGCGGCGCCGCCGTTGAGTCCGGCCAACAGCGCCGTGAAGGTGCCGGTGGCGCAGCCGACGTCGACGATGGCCAGCGGCCGCGCCGCGCCGGCCAGCGCCGTCTCCAGCGCGGCCAGCATGCGCGCGTAGCGGTAGCGTTGCGAGGGCCGCCAATCCAGGCCCCAGGGGTCGTCCGCGCTGGCCGCGTAACGCGATTCGATCCAGGCGCGGGTGCCGTATTGCTTGTCGTCCATATTCGCTCCTTCAGGCCAGGCCCGGTTTCAGTTGACTGGCGGCCAGCGCGTCGGCCGCGCCGCGGCGCTGCAACAGGACGCAACTCAGGCCGATCGAACACAGGACGTAAAAGCTCCAGTCGTGCGGCTTGGCGTCCAACATGGCGCGAAACAGGATCGCGTAGAGCGCGACCAGCGTGGCGCGCCGGGCGGCGTCGAGCAGTGGCGGGCCGTGTGGCGGCGGCGCGCGGTGCAAGGCGCGCAACAGGCTGGCGAGCAACGCCAGGAAGCTGGCAAAGCCCAGCAGTCCGGTGCCGGTGAGCACTTCGAGATAGGTGTTGTGGGTGTTTTTGCCGCGGTTGTCGTAACTGATCTCGCCGTAGAAGCTGGCGTATTCGGCGAAGCGCAGGCTGCCCACGCCCAGCAGCGGTTTGTCGCGCACCAGCTTGGCGGCGGCGCGCCACAGCTCGAAGCGCGAATTCTCCGCGTCGGCGGCGGTGTAGCGGCTCTGGTTTTCGGCGCGCTTGGTCCACTGGTAGCCGACCGCCGCGGCGCCGACGATGGCCAGCACCGGCAACCACAGCAGGCGCTTGCGCCCCTGCATGCCGATCAGCACCAGCAGGCCCGCCTCCAAGACCAGCGCCAGCATGCCGCCGCGCGACAGCGACAGCGCGATGCCGGCGACGCAGGCCAGCAGCGCCGCGCCCAGCAGCAGGCGCACGACGGCGCCGTTGGCGAGCCGGCGGAACAGGTACAGGAAGGGCACGATCTGGATGATGATGAACGAGTAGTCGTTGTGGTTCTCGTACATGCCGTAGGCGCCGGCCCGGCCGCCCAGCGCCTCGGTCCAGGAAAACAGCACCGCGCAAATGCCGAAGACGACGATGACCATGCTTCCCGCCATCATGCCGTAGACATAGCGCAGCAACGCCGGCGGGTTCGGCATCAGGATGATCGACACCAGCACGAACAGCAGGTACATGCCCCAGAAGTGCAGGCCGACCAGGGCGCTGGCGACCCCGCTGTAGAGCTGGGAGAGCGGCTGGACCAGCAAAAACACCAGCAGCCAGCCGAACACCGGGTGGGCCAGGGCCGCGCGGCGGGAATAGTCCGACGCCCTGCTCAGGCCGAGCGCCAGGCCGAGCAGGGACAGCACCAGCATCGGCATGTACGGCGCCAGTGCCGGCCAGAAAATGCCGGGCTGGAAAAAATTCATGAAGGGCAGCAAAAAGCTCATCATCGCTCCTCGATTGGTCCCGCCGCGCCCGCTAGCGCGTCCTCAACAGCAGCCACTCCAGCGTTTCGCCGCGGCCCGGCCCGGCCGGCGACAGCCGCTTCAATTCGAACAGGTCCTCGACGGTGGCGGCGCCGCGCTCGCTCGACAAGGCCGCCTTGAAATGGCGCCGGCACACCTCGATCAACTCGACGCTGAAGTCGCTTCGTTTACCATTGGGGAAACAAAACGTCGAACTGCACTGCCCTGTTTCCCGTTCTATACTGTCCTTGCTGCCCAGCATTTCCAACACCGCCTCGTCGAAGGGCAGGTTCGACAGGATCGGATGGGTCACCGTGTGCGCCCCCACCTCGAAGCCGGTACGCACCAACGCGCGCGCCTGGTCCCAGCACATGAAGCGATAATCGCCTTCGGCGCAGATGTCGGCGACGCCAAGCCGGCGGCTGATCTCCTTGGCGATTTCCTCGACCCGTTGGCTGGCCCGGAGCTTGAGCATGGCCTTGACGCTGATCAGGGCGCGGCGCTTGTCGGCCAGCGAGCGGGTCGGCAGGGTCGCGCCGCCCGGCAATTCCAGGCTGACCGCGTCGGTCCGGTCCAAGGCGATCTCCAGCCGGTCGGTCCAGATGCACGACTCGGTGCCGACCAAGCCGGTGGTGAGGAAAAACGCCGCCGGCATGTTGAAATCGGCCAGCGCCGGCGCCGCGACGAGGGCATTGTTTTCATAGCCGTCGTCGAAGGTGATGACGACGGCGTTGCTCATGTCTTGCCGCTGCTCCAGCCCGGCAACCAGTTCGCTGAGCGGGATCACCCGGCGCGACCGGCGCAACAGGCGCAGATGCTTGATGAAAAACGCCAGCGCGAGCTGTTTACCGTCGTAATTGCGCAGGCCGTCGGGCGCGCCGCGGCGCGCCGACACGCCGTGGTACATCAGGATCAGCGGCACGCTGCGCTTGAGCGCCAGCGCCAGCGCCAGCGCCCCGCTGGCGGCGGCGGCGTCGATGAGCAGGCTAGCGATGCGCGCCACGATGCCGCCCCGCGGAGGAAACGCTGGCCCGGTACAACTGCTCGTAACGGGCGATCATGGTCTGGAGGGAAAATTCCTGCACCGCGCGCGCGCGCGCCGCCGCGCCCAGCCGGCGCCGCAGGCCGGCGTCGTCGCACAGGCGCCGCACATGGCCGGCCAGCGCCGCCGCGTCGCCGCTGGCGAACAGGCAGCCGTGGCGCGCGTCGGCGATCAGCTCCGGGTTGCCGCCGATGTCGCTGGCGACGCAGGCGAGGCCGCTGGCCATCGCTTCGAGCAAGGTGTTGGAGACGCCTTCATTGGTCGACGACAACACGTAGACGTCCATCGCCGCCAGCCAGGCGGCGACGTCGTCGCGCTGGCCGGCGAAGCGCACCCGCCCGGCGATGCCCAAGGAACGGGCCAGTTCTTCAAGCGCCGCGCGGGCCGGCCCCTCGCCCACCAGCACGGCGACCCAGTCGCGCCGCGCCAGGGCGGCGAGCGCGGTCAACAGCAAGGCGTGGTTCTTCACCGCCACCAGCCGGCCGACGCTGCCGACCAGCAAGTCGGCGTCGCCCAGGCCCAGCTGGCGGCGCAGCGCCGCCCTGCCGCCCGCCCCGGCACCGGCGCAAAAACGCTCCAGGTCGACGCCGTTGCGCAGTACCTGTATGCGTTGCGCCGGCATGCCGATATGCGCGACGAGCTCGCGCTTCAACTGCGCCGACACGGCGAACACGGCCTGGATATGCGCCGTCCACCAGCGTTGCAGATGGAAACGGATGGCCCGGTCGGTGAACGCGCGCCCGTGTTCGCTGTGGACGATGCAGTTGACGCCGGCCAGTTTGGCGCCGAGGAAGCCGTAGAAAAACGCTTCGGCGTTGCGCGTGTGGACGACGTCGGGGCGGGTTTCGCGAAACAGCCGCGCCAGACGCCACGCCAGGCGCAGGTCGTTGCCGCCGCGCCAGCCCATTTCGCGGATGGGTACGCCGGCGCGCACCCGCGGCGCGAAGTCGCCGGCGCGCTGCAGGCAGCAGATCGACGAGCGGAAAGCGTCCCCCGAGAGTCGGTTGACGACGTTGACGACGCCGTTCTCCAGCCCGCCCGGTTCCAGGCTGAGCAATACATGTTGGATGTGGATGGTCGCTTGCATGCCGTTTCAACCAGGGGCAATCGGCAAGACCTTCGCCGCCCAGCGGCGGATCAGGCGCACGTCGTCGCGCGAAAACACGCCCAGGGGTATGGCCGCCAGGAAAAAGGTGACGCTGAACACGGCGCCCGCCAGCACCAGGTTCAGCAACGCCGACGGCGTCAAGTGGCCGGCCCGGGTCGATACCAGCGCCGCCAGCAGCGCCGCCAGGCCAACCAGGGCGATGTGCCGCAGCGGCAGCAAGCGCGCCAGGCTGGCCTTGGTCAGGCGCGTCACGACCAGCAGGTACAGCGCCGTCTGCACGTATTCGGCCAGCAGCATGGCGATGGCCGGACCGTAAAAGCCGACCGTCTTGAGCAGCGCGTACCCCAGCACCAGCAACAGCGTCATCGTTGCCAGCGCAATGTAGAGATTGAGCTTGGGCATGCCGAACACGTGCGGAACCGTGCTCAATACCAGCATGTGCAGCGGCATCAGCCACAGGTAAAGGCGAAAGACATGCACGCTGTCCTCGTAACTGGAGGTAAACAACACCTGGATGAACTGCGCGGAATGGCAAAACAGGAACACAAAGCTGGGCAGGACAATGATCGACAGCTTGCGCGTGGCCTCGCGCAAGATGCGCACCACTTCCACGAGATTGCCGTCGCGCACCAGCGGCGGCAGCGACGCGCGCAGCACATTCGCCACCGAGGCCTGGAAAATGACGTCGAGCGGGATTTCCAGCGCGCCCACCGCGTAGACCGCATATTGCGCCGGTGAGAAGGACATCGCCAGGATGGCGCGGTTGAAAGTGGCGCCGACCAGCGTCGACAGGCTGACCAGCGCCACCGGCAGGCAGTAAGCGAGTTGCCGCCGCGCAAATGCGCGCCCGCGCCAGCCGGCGAAATCGAGGCCGCCGCGGCGCAACAGATAGCCGTTGCGCACGAGGAAGCGCAAGGCCGCATACAACACCACCCCCGCCACCAGGCCGGTCAAGCCGTAGCCCAGCCACAAGGGCAGCAACAAGGTCAGCACCCGGACCACGGTTTCAATGATCTCGAACAGCACCGCCAGGCCGTAGCGGTCTTGGCTGATCATGACGTGCAGGCAATGCTCGCTGCCGATCGTCAGCGCCAGGCCGACCGCGTACAGCGGCAGCAGCGTCGCCAGCGCGGGATTGTTCAGCGACGCCGCGAAGTGGCGCGCGCCGGAAAACACCAGCAAGCTCGCCAGCAGGCCGGCCACGCACAACAGCAGCGTCGTTTGCGCGACCAGCGCGGCCACCCGCTGCCGCTCGACGTGGTGATAAAAGTAGTAGACCGAGGTCGGCAGGCCGAGCGTCAGCACGCCGATCGCGGCGCCGCCGATCAGTATCATCTGCTGGTAGCTGCCGTACTCGCTCTGACTCAGCAGGCGCACCAGGACCATCGGCATGATGAAGCCGACGGCGTATTTGATGAGATTGGCGGCTACCAGAAAGCCAGCCCGGTCGGAAAGTGAGGTCAGCACGATATGCGGCTCAGGAAAATCCCAAATGGTCAGCAACAGGGGAAGGACGCGATCGATGGGCAGCCGCGACGCCGAATTAAAACAATGACAATTTTGCGTCAATTTGCGCCGGTTTTTTTTGATTATGCTCAAGACTTGGGCACTGCCTTGCCACGCCCGGATGGGCGCGGCACATAATCGCCTGCCACCGTCGTTCGCCGTCGAAAGGATTTGTCCATGAAAGCCAATGAGGCCCAGCATTTCCCGGGGCGCGTCCTGCTGCGCTGTGCGCTGGCGGCGCTGTGCGGCGGTGGCGGCGCCGTTGCCAGCCACGCCCACGCGGGCGCGCGGCAAGCGCCGCCATTGCTGGTGTATACCGACATCGTCTCGGGCCCGAATGACGGCGGCGAAAACAACAAGGGCATCTATCTCTCGCTGTTCGGCAAAAACTGGGGCAACGTCGGCCTGGGCAGCGCCTTGAAGGTGTTCATCGGCGGCGTCGAGGTGGACAATTACCGCAGCCTGGGGCGCGCCCGCGGCCGTCCCGACATCCAGCAGCTGACGGTGCAAATTGGCGCGCTCGGTAAACCCAGGCCGGGCGCCGCGCTGCCGCTGAAGGTGGTGCTCAACGGCGTGGCGTCGAACGACAACCTGACGTTTACCGTCAATCCCGGCCGCATCCTGTTCGTCGACAACGTCAACGGCAAGGACATGACGGCCGTAGCCGGCGACATCCGGCGCCCGTTCCGCCACGTCCAGACGGCGCGCCTGGACCAAGCCGCGTGGGGCCAGGCCGGCGCCGGCGATTTCATTGTCCTGCGCGGCACCGGCACGGCGTGGACCGACCGCGGCCACGACGGCTATTTCCTGCGCGTGCGCGACAAGTCCGGCACGGCACCGACCGGGGCACCGCGCAGCGGGCCGATCGGACTGATGGGCTACCCGGGCGAGGACGTCTACATCTACCAGGCGTATCAGGCCGACGCCCGCAACAATCCGCCGAAAGGCGCCATCTCGGCGATCAACGCCCAGGAGTACCCCGGCCTGGGCCAGTGGCTCAGCGTGTCCAACCTGCGCATCGAGGCCGGCGGCCCGGCCGGCGCCATCAACCTGCAAATCCTCGGCAGCCACTGGCGCATCGTCAACAACGAGCTGAGCGCCGCCACCGCCGTGGGCAACAGCGACGCCAAGGCCGGCGGCATCGTCGGCAACGGCTTCGGCCAGGTCTGGCTCGGCAACCATATCCACGATGTCTATTGCGGGCCGGCAAACCGCGGCCCGCTGCAAAATCACGGCATCTATATCGACGGCGACGGCGACTACGAAATCGCCTACAACGTCATTGAAAACATCCCCGGCGGCAGCGGCTTCCAGACCTATGCCAACGGCAGCAACGGCTCCGACACGACCGGCAACATCAACTTCCACCACAATCTGATCCGCGGCGTCGGCAAGCACGGCATCAACCTCGCCGACGGCAGCAGGGAGCGCATCAACATTTTCAACAACATCGTCGCCGATACCCGCTACGCCGGCCTGCGTTTCAATTCGACCCAGTTGCGCCAGGCGCGCATCTACAACAACACCTTCTACCACACCAACACCGAGGGCAAGGCGGGCTACGCCGCGATCATGAACGATTGGCACCTGCCGGCGCACGCCATCGACCTGCAAAACAACCTCGTCGTACCGTCGCCGGGCACCGACTACACCGGCGGCAGCGTCGGCTTCGCCCTCTCGGCCGGCGTGGTCAACCGCAATTTCTGGTTCGGCGGCAAGGGCGACACCGGGCTGGACGCCTATCCGCAGACCGGCGCGCACGGCTTCGCCGCCGCCGGCCGCGACTTCCACCTGCGCCCGGACAGCTGGGCCGTCGACGCCGGCTCGGCGGCGGTGGCCGGGCTGGTCACCAACGACTACGACATCAGCACGCCGCGCCCGCAAGGGCTGGGCTTTGACATTGGCGCCTACGAGCTGGCGCGCTGACGCCGCCGCTTCTATTATCTCTTCGACCATCGATTGATACCGGCCAAGATGCCCGCCCTTGGTTCCCCTACGCTGTATCAAGGCGCCGGCGAACCCGGCCAGCGCTTCCCGCCCCCGCCAACCGTTTTCGTTTTACAAGGACTATGCGCCATGACGGCGAACCACACCGCAAGCACTGTCAGCGAGCAGGACCACGAGGCCTTTTTCCGCCATCTGCTGGCGGGCGTCACCGAACCGACCGCGCCGTTCGGCCTGGTCGGGGCAGCCGAGGCCGTCCCCAACTGCGCCACGCTGGCGCTGGAGGCGCGATTGGCGCGCCGCCTGCGCGAGCGCGCCGGCGCGCTGGGCGTACGCGCCGCCAGCCTGGTCCACCTGGCCTGGGCGCAAGTGCTGGCGCAGGTCTCGGCGCGCCGCGACGTGCTGTTCGGCACGGTGCTATTCGGCCCCGCCACGGCGCATTCGGTCGGCGAGCCGGTCAACACGCTGCCGGTGCGCGTCGACGGCGACGGGCAAAGCGCGGCGGACAGCGTGCGGCAAATGGACGCGCAACTGCGGCGCCTGCACCAGCACGCGCACGCGCCGGCGGCGCTGGTGCGGCGCTGCAGCGCGCTGGCGGCGGCGCTGCCGTTGTTCTCCGCGCTGCTGAGCTACCGCCGCACGTCGCCGACGCCGGACGACGCCGCCACCACGGCCGCGGCGGCGCCGGGCGCCGCGCCGTTCGCCCCGCCGCCGTGCCCGCTGCTGTTGGAGGTGCACGAACGGGACGGGGAATTTGTCTTGACGACGCAAGTGAGCGCGCCCTTGCCGGCCGAACGGCTAGTCGCCTACATGCTGACGGCGCTGGAACAATTACTTGACGCCTTGGAGCGCGCCCCCGACACCCCGCTGCGCGTCATGTTCGACGCCGCCGGCGCCGAACCGCCAGCTCCGCCGGCCCCGCCGGCCGGACCCGCCGGCGCCGGCGCGCCCCCGTCCAGCACGCGCGGCGCCGCGGCGACCGCGCCGCTGTCGCCGATGCAGGAGCGGCTGTGGTACCGCGAACACATGGCCCCCGGCCGCCCGACCTACAACATGCCGTCGGCGCACCGCCTGCGCGGCAAGCTCGACGAGGCCGCCTTCCAGCTCGCCTTCGCCGACATGCTACGGCGCCAGGACGCGCTGCGCACCGGCGTCGCGGTCGTCGACGCCACGCCGGTGCAGTGCATTGCAGCGGCGCCGCGAGCCGACGCGCTGCCGCTGGAAGACCTGCGCGGCGACGTAGGCGGCGGCGCCGACGCCGACGCCCGCGTGGAAGCGCTGCGCGCGCGCATCGAGGCGCTCGCCGCCCAGCCACTCGAACTGGGCGAGGCGCCGCTGTTCCGCGCGCGCCTGTGGCGCACCGGGGACGAGGAACACGTATTTTATTTCGCGCCGCACCACATCATCTGGGACGGCTGCTGCGACGCCATCCTCGAGGCCGAAATGGCGGCGCTATACCAGGCGCGCCGCAGCAACACGCCCTGCGCGCTGCGCGAGCCGCCGCCCGCCCCGCCGCGCGCGCGCATGAAGGGCGAGGCACTGGCGGCCCGGCTGGCGCACTGGCGCCCGCGCCTGGACGGCACGCTCGAACCGCTGGCCGTCCCGACCGACCGGCCCCGTCCGGCCGAACTGTCGGGCCGCGCCGCCGCCTGCCGCGTCGCTGTCGCCGCCGCCCAGGTCGAGGCGGCGCGCGCGCTCGCCGGCCAGGCTGGCGCCAGCCTGTCCACGGCGATGCTGGCGACCTATGCGCTGAGTCTGCACCAACTGAGCGGGCAAGCCGCGGTGAGCATCGGCGTGCCGGTGCGCGCGCGCCACGACGACGCCGCCGACACGCTGATGGGCATGTTCGCCCATGTCCTGCCGCTGCGACTGTCGATCGATCCGCAACAGAGCTTCATGCACCTGCTGGGCACGGTGCGCGACGCCGTCGGCGACGCGCTCGCGCATGCCGACGTGCCCTTCGACGAACTGGCGCGCGCACTCGGCGCGCCGCGCGACGCCAGCCGCTTTCCGCTCTACCAGGCGAGCTTTTCGTTCCAGGATGCGCGTGCCCTCGCGCCACGCTGGGGCAACCTCGAGCACACGCCGATCGAGGTCGCGCAACCGGGCCTCGAACAGGACCTCGGACTGTGCCTGGTCGAGCGGCCGGACGGCCTGGTCGGCGCGCTCAACTACAGTAGCGATCTGCTCGAGGCGGCCAGCGGCGAATTGCTGGCGCGGCGCTTCGAGCACCTGGTCGGCGCCGTGCTGGAGCAACCGCAGGCGCCGCTGGCGCAACTGCCGCTCGCCGCGCACGAGCTGCGCCGGCTGGCCGACTACAACGCCACCGCCACGGCCTATCCGCGCGACGCCACCATCGACGCGCTGATCGCCCCGCAGGTGCGCGACGGGCCGCAGCGCACCGCGCTCAGCTTCGGCGACGCCAGCCTCAGCTACCGAGAACTGGACCAGCGCGCCAACCGCCTCGCCAATCTGCTGCGCGCGCGCGGCATCGGCCGCGGCCAGCGGGTCGGCCTATGCGTCGAGCGCGGCCCCGCCATGGTGGTGGCGCAACTGGCGGTGCTCAAGAGCGGCGCCGCCTACGTCCCCT
This sequence comes from Janthinobacterium sp. CG3, assembly GCF_000344615.1. GTDB lineage: Bacteria > Pseudomonadota > Gammaproteobacteria > Burkholderiales > Burkholderiaceae_D > Janthinobacterium. The sequence goes on from NZ_KB467824.1 coordinate 1,824,388, forward strand.
TCGATCCCGCCTATCCGGTCGAGCGGCTGCGCTTCATGGCCCGCGACGCCGGCCTGGCCGCGCTGGTCAGCGAAGCGGCGCTGGGCGCCTTGCTGGCCTGGCCGCGCGCCTGCAGCGTGCTGCTCGACGCCGACGCCGAGGCCATCGCCGCCGCGCCGGACACCCCGCCGCCCGACGACGCGCTGGCGGCCGACGCCGACAGCGTCGCCTACGTTATCTACACCTCCGGCTCGACCGGCAAGCCGAAGGGGGTACAGGTGCCGCAGCGCGCCGTCGTCAATTTCCTCACCAGCATGCGCGACACGCCCGGCATGCTTGCCGGCGACCGCCTGCTGGCCGTCACCACGCTGTCGTTCGACATCGCCGTGCTGGAACTGCTGCTGCCCCTGTGCGTGGGCGCCGAAATCGTCCTGGCCAGCCGCGAGCAGGCGCTCGACGCCGGCGCGCTGGCGCAACTACTGGCGCGCAGCGGCGCCACCATGCTGCAGGCGACCCCGGGCACCTGGCGCATGCTGCTCGACTCCGGCTGGCGCGGCGCGCCCGGCTTCAAGGCCCTGATCGGCGGCGAGGCCCTGCCGCCCGACTTGGCGGCGCGCCTGCTGGCGGGCGGCGCGCAGCTGTGGAATATGTACGGCCCCACCGAAACCACGGTCTGGTCGAGCTGCTGGCGCGTCACGCCGGACGCGCCGGCCATCAGCATCGGCCGGCCGATCGCCAACACGGTAATCCGGATACTCGACGAGCAACGCCGCCCCTGCCCGCTCGGCGTTCCCGGCGAAATCTGGATCGGCGGCGACGGCGTCGCGCTGGGCTACCTGCACCGCCCCGCCCTGAGCGCCGAGCGCTTCATCACCGACCCGTTTATCGGCGCCGGCGCGCCGGGCGGTCGGCTGTACGGCACCGGCGACCGCGGCCGCTGGCGCGCCGACGGCCTGCTGGAACACCTCGGGCGCAACGATTTCCAGGTCAAAGTGCGCGGCTTTCGCATCGAACTGGGCGAAATCGAGGCGGCGCTCGACGCCCACCCCGGCGTGGCCCACAGCGTCGCCCTGGCGCGCGAGGACGTACCCGGCGACGTCAGGCTGGTCGCCTATTTCGCCGCGCGCGGCGACGCGCCGGACGACGCCGCCCTGCGCGCGCATGTGCGCGCCCTGCTGCCGAACTACATGCTGCCGCAGCATTTCGTCGCGCTCGAACGCTTGCCGCTGCTGCCCAACGGAAAAATCGACCGCAAGGCCCTGCCGCCGCCGACAAGTGCCGCGGCGCCGGCGGCGCGCGGCGCGGCGCCGCACAGCGCGACGGAACAGCTGCTGGCGTCGATCTGGAGCGAGTTGCTGGGCAGCACCGGCATCGGCGCCGACGACAATTTCTTCGACGCCGGCGGCCACTCGCTGTTGGCCATGCAAGCCATCCTGGCGATGGAGACGCGCACCGGCAAGCGCCTGAACCCGCGCCGCTTCATCTTCGAGAACCTGCGCCAGATCGCCCGCGCCTACGACGAGGCGGCGCCCGACGCCGTTAAACCGGGCATGCTGAACCGGCTGGTATCCGGCCTGCTCGGCAAGGCAGCGCGATGAGCTTGGCGAACCCGGCCCGGCCCGGCTGGCGGCGGCCGTGACGCCGCTGCGCTTCGGCCCGGGCGCGCGGCAACTGTTCGCCGTCCACCACCCCGCCGAGGGCGAACGGCGGCGCCAATGCGTCCTCCTGTGCAACCCCTTCGGCCAGGAAGCGATCCGCAGCCACCGCCTGTTCCGCCTGTTGGCCGAGCAATTGACGCGGCACGGCTTCGACGTCATGCGCTTCGATTACTTCGGCACCGGCGACGCCGGCGGCGAGGACGGCGAAGGCGAACTGGAAGGCTGGTGCCGCGACGTGCTGGCGGCCGACGCCGAACTGCGCCGCCGCAGCGCCTGCGAACGCGTCTCCTGGGTCGGCCTCAGGTTGGGCGCGAGTATCGCCGCGCTGGCCTCGCAAAGCGGCGCCCGCGCCGTCGAGCAAATCCTGCTGTGGGACCCGGTGGTCGACGGCACGGCCTATCTGGCCGCCTTGCTCGACGCCCACGTCGCCGCCTGCCGCGACTCGTTCGGGGCGCGCTGGGCTATCGACGCCAGGCTGCGCGACATGGCGCTGGGCGAAGCGCAAACGGAAGCGCTCGGCTTCGCCCTGCCCGCCCTGCTGCGCAGGCAACTCGAACGCCTGTCGGCGCGCGGGCTGGCGCAGACGCGGGCCGACCGCATCAGCCTGCTCGCCGCACCCGGCTCGGCCGCGCTGGCCGATCTGCAACAACGACTGGGCGCGCTGGGCAACACGCCGGCGCTGCGTTCGCTCCAGACCCACACCAACTGGCTGGCCAACGAAACCATGGGCGCGTCCATCGCCCCCGGCGAGATAGTGACAAGCGTCGTTGCGCTGCTGGAGGCGGCGTGATCGAGGTGTCGCTCGGCTTCGGCGACGGCCTGGTCGGCACCCTCTGCCTGCCGGTCACGGCCGGGGGCGCCGGGCACGGCGCCACGGCCGGCATCATCCTGTTCAACGCCGGCATCGTGCACCGCATCGGCCCGCACCGCCTGAACGTGCGGCTGGCGCGCGCGCTGGCGGGCCGCGGCATCGCCTCGATCCGCTTCGACCTGGCCGGCCTCGGCGACAGCCGCCGCGCCGACGGCAGCGTCGGCTTCGAAGCGCAAGCGGTGGCCGACCTGCGCGCGGCCATGACGGCCCTGGGCCAGGCCACCGGCTTGCGGCGCTTCGGCCTGTTCGGCTTTTGCTCCGGCGGTTTCCACAGCTATAACGCGGCGCAACGCGATGAGCGCGTCGCCGGCATCCTGCTGTTCGAAGCCTATCGCTACGCCACCTTGAAAACCAAGCTGATCCGCCTCTCCATGCGCTTGCGCCAACACGGCGTAGCGCCGACCATTGCGCGCCTGGGCGCCGCGCTGCTGCGCCGCATGGCCGGCCGGCGCCCCGCCGCCGATAGCGCCGAGCCGCTGGCGCGGGCCTTGGGCGTCGGTTACACCGCCGACTCGCCAGCCAAGGCGGCGTTCGCGCAAGGCTTGCGCGTCCTGCTGGAGCGCCAGGTCGACGTCGGCTTGATTTACGCCGGTGACGGCTTCGAATTCTACAATTACGAAGCGCAATTTCGCGACGCCTTCAAGCGTTTCGGCATCACCGAACGGGTCAAGGCCACCTTCCTGCCCGATATCGACCATGTGGTGACGGGCAGCGCCGCCCAGCGGGCGTTGATCGAGCATGTCCTGCCTTGGTCGGCGATGGTCGCCGGGCTGGCGCCGGCGCCGCGGACGGCCGTTGCGTCCGCCCCGGCAACGGCAAAAAGCGCGGCGGCGGACCCGGCGGCGTAAGGGCGCCGGCGTCAACGGGGCTTGGCCCTGTGCCGGCGCGTGAGCCGATGTTACCGCCAAGTGAAGCCGGCGTCGCGCGCTAGCGCCTGATACCAGCGCGACGAATTGGCGCTGATCTGATCCCATACGCCGCGTAGCAGCATCGGTTTGCCCTCCTCGACGTCGTCGGAATCCCATCTTCCACACTCGCGCCGCCCCCAAGAGCGCCTACGACGCCCGCCTCGCCGTCGAACTCATCCCACTGCTGGCTCTTCAGTTGCCTGTTCTGGATTTTTCAATTCCCCGACAGGAAATCGAAGACGCCGGCCTGGCCCGTCGCCACCGGTTTGCCTGCCGCCGCGCTGGCGCCGCTCAAACCAAGCCGTCCCCCTGTCGCTATTCCGGCGGCCACTTGCGGCGACCTGCTGCGTTGCGCACCGGCCGGGTTAGTCGGATGCGTCGCCATATCGCGCCCCTAAAAAAATATTCCAAGACCACCGGCTTGCGGTAACGACAAGCAGGATATGCCCCCATCAGGACGAATGATGCCCTATTCAACGCGGGCGCCCGCGGCCGATCCCGGCTACCAGCCACAGCGGTTGTTATTTTCATACTGAAATATTTCTTAAAAAAAATTGAACTTAGGCATTTGATGCACATCAAACACAAAGCAAGACCCTCAAAACCTAAGGAACTATTGATGATTAAAACGGAGCCGCTGATGAACAGCCACACGCACAAGCAACCTCGCACCCCCGCCAACGCGTCCCTTCGCACGCCCTATCTGCGCGCGCCATGGGCCAGGCGCACCGCCCTTACCCTGTTTTCGGCATTGTTGATTACCGGCTGTGGCGGCGGCGGTGGCGGCGGCGACGGCAATGGCGGCGGCGACGTCCTCGCCAGCGAGACCGTGGTGTCGCCAGCCAGCCCGGCAGATACGGCGGCCTGGCTCGGCTTTTGGAGCCGGCGCACGCTGACGGTGACGTCCGGCGCCGGCGGCAAAGTGACGTCGCAACCGGCCGGCATTTCCTGCGGCTCGACCTGCGGCGCCACGTTCCCCAACCGTACGGGCCTGACGCTGACCGCCCAGCCCATTTCCGGCTACACCTTCAGCCAATGGGGCGGCGCATGCGCCGGCAGGGCCAGCACCTGCAGCGTCACACTCGGCAACAATTTAACTGTGAGCGCCAGCTTCGCCGCGATCGCCGCGCCGCCGCCTCCGCCTCCGGCGTCACCGCCGCCACCGCCAGCGCCGCAACCGGTCGCCGGCGCACCCGTCGTCAGCTACACCGACGCGGTGTCCGGCCCGACCAGCGGCGGCGAAGGCAATAACGGCGCCTACCTGTCCATCTTCGGCAGCCGTTTCGGCAGCAGCGGCATGGGTACCAGCACCAAGGTCTACATCGGCGGCGCCGAAGTGGCCAACTACCGCTACCTCGGCTCGGCCAAGGTTGGCGCCAAGCTCGGCTTGCAGCAAATTACGGTCCAGGTCGGATCTCTGGGCGGCGCGGCGCAAGGCGTGGCGCTGCCGGTCAGCGTCGTCGTCAATGGCGTCAAGAGCAACGTCGGCAGCACCTTCACGCCCAACCCGGGCCGCGTGCTGTTCGTCGCCCAAAACGGCAACGACGCCACCGCGCTCGCCGGCGACATCGGCAAACCCTGGCGCTACCTGCAAACCAGCGCGCGCGGCGGCGCCTATGCCAGCCTGCGGGCCGGCGACCACGTCGTCATCCGCGGCGGCAACTGGAGCGACACCGGCTTCGACGGCGCCTGGCTGCGCTTCCGCGATACCGCGCAACAAGGCTCGGCGCCCACCGGCGCGGCCGGCACCGGCTGGATCCACATCACCGCCTACCCCGGTCCGGTGAACGGCAACGGCGTCGAAGATGTCCACTACTCGACCCCGGCCGGCGTGAAGGGCGGCATCCACGGCCCCAACTCGGCCTACTTCGGCACCACCGGCGACTGGGTCTCGATCTCCAACCTGCGCATGGACGTGCACGCCCAAGCCACCTCCGACGCCGCGCCGATCAACCTGCAATACGGCGCCGGACCGTGGCGCGTGGTGAACAACGTACTCGGTCCCTGGCCGTCGACGATTGCCGCGCCCAACAACGCCAAGGGCGCCGGCGTATCCGGACACGGCAACAACGTCAAGGTGTTCGGCAACCACATCTTCGGCATGGCTTGCGTCGGCGCGCTGGAGAACCACGGCATCTATCTGGACTCCGGCGCCAGCAACTGGGAAATCGGCTATAACTGGGTGGAAAACATCACCGGCGGCAATTTGATCCAGTTCTTCGACAACGTCGGCCTGGCCGGCAACAACTATAGCGGCTTCCCCAGCGACTGGCGCGGTTTCACCGGCATGAAGGTGCACCACAACTGGCTGGACGGCTCGGGCAAATACGGCCTGAATTTGGCGACGTCCATCGTTTCCGGCGCCTTCTGGAACAACGTCGTCACCCGTTCCATGTACGCCGGGCTGCGCGTCGACACCATCTCCAAGGATATGGACCTGACGATCGCGCATAACACCTTCTACGACAACGACCGCCAAGACAGCGGTTCGGGCAATGCCCAGGTGCTCAACACATGGGGCAATTACAACCCGACCGGCGCCGTCCGCATCTACGACAACCTGTTCGCGGCCGGCCCGTCCACGGTGCGCTCGTCGACCTTCTACAAGAACGTCGGCGACGACGACAATTACCTCGACTTCAAGCGCAACCTGTATTGGGACAACGGGTATGGCTGGTCGGCGTTGGCGCGCGACACGCTGGGCCTCTACGGCAACCCGCTGTTCACCGCGGCCAGCAGCGGCAAGCTCACCCTCGGCGCCGGCAGCCCGGCGATCGACAAGGGCACGCAGGCGGCGCCGTTCGCCATCGGCGACGACCTCAGCGCCGTGGTGGCGCGGCCGCAAGGCGTAGCCAACGACATCGGCGCCTATGAGACGGTCAAGTAAGCGATAAGAGGGAAAGGGTCAGGTAACTGATCGCCGAAGGGCGGGAGCCAGCTCCCGCCCTTTTTTTGTCCGCGCGCCTGGTTGGCGCCGCGGCCCCCGGCGCGCCTAGTCCGCCGCCAGCGAGCGCAACAAGGCAGGCAGTTCAGCACTGAGTTCACGGGCCAGGTAGCCGAGCGGGCCGTGCCGCAGCGCCAGTTGCTCGCCGGCCATCGCGTGCAGCGCCACGCCCCACGCCGCGGCCTGTTCCAGCGGCGCGCCGCGCGCCGCCAAGCCGGCGATGATGCCGGCCAGCGTGTCGCCGGAGCCGGAAATCGCCAAGCCGGTGTTGCCGCCCTGGTGCAGCCAGGCTTGGCCGCCCGGCGCGGCGATGCAGGTCAGCGCGCCCTTCAACACGACAATGGCGTTCCAGCGCAACGCCGCTTGGCGCGCCGTCCGCTCCGGCTCGGCGGCAACTGCCGGCTTGCCGGCGCCGCTCAAATGCGCCATTTCGCCGGCGTGCGGCGTCAGCAACACCGGGCTGTCGAAGCGCAACGGGGCCGCCGTCCCGGACCCGTCCGGCGACGGCCACGCAAGCGTCACCGACATGGCGGCGGCGTCCAGCAGCAGCGGCGCCTGCCGGCAATGCGGCAACAGCGCGCGCACCAGCGCAGCGCTCGCCGCCTCGTCCTGCATGCCCGGGCCGATCAGAACGGCGCTGACCTGGCCGGCCAGTCTGGCCAATTCGCCGGCGCCGTCCAGCAACAGGCCGCCGCCGGCCGTTTCGGCCAGGCCCAGCACGCGCGCCTCCGGAATGGCGAGCGCCAGCGGCGTCGCCACGCTGGCGGCGGTGGCAACGCTCAGCTTGCCGGCGCCGGCGCGCAAGGCGGCGTTGGCGGCCAGCAGGACCGCGCCGGGCATCTCGCGCGCGCCGCCGACGATCAACAGGTGCCCGCGCACCTCCTTGTCGGCGTCGAACGAGGGCATCGGCAAAGGCCAATCGCGCAACAAGCGCGCGCTCACGTCGGTACTGGCGGTGGTGGCGGTGGTAGCGGTGGTGGCGCGATTCGGCATGGACGCCTCAGGCTTTGGGCGCGGCCGGACGGTCCGGCGCGACGGTGACGGGGGTGCCGCAGCTTTTCAGCGGCGCCACGAAGTTGGCCATCTCCAGCATCAGTTTGCCGTGCTTGCCGGCGGCCGGATCGAAGCGATACGAGGTCACGCCGCAGTTGGGCACGTCGGCGGCGCGGTCGATCGCCAGGATCGCGTTTTCGTCGAGGCGCTCAAACAAATAGCGAAAGCAATTGACAATCACCTGGTGGCCGACGATCAGCACCCGCTCGCCGCGGTATTCGCGCGTGATGGTGTCGAGCACGCTTCTCAGGCGCAGGATCACGTCGCACCAGCTTTCGCCGCCGGGTGGACGGAAATAGAATTTGCCGACATGCTTGCGCTGCTGCGCCAGCTCGGGGAATTTGCCGAGGATGCCCAACGGCGTCAGTCGGTCGAGGATGCCGAACTCCTTCTCGCGCAGCCGCTCATCGGCCATCACCGTCAGCAGCTGCTCGCGCGACAGGCGGGCGGCCACCGCCTGCGCCGTGTCGCGCGCGCGCAGATAAGGCGATGCCAGCACCACCGTCGGCTGCTGCGGCTCCGGCAAGCCGGCGAACCAGCCGCTCAGCGCCTGCGCCTGGCGCTGGCCCAACTCCGACAGCGGCACGTCGACATCGCGGTCGGCAATGTCGATATGCAGGTGGGAGGCTGCTTCGGCGGCGTCGCGCGCGACGTTGCCGGCGCTCTGACCGTGCCGCACCAGCCAGATCTGTTGGGGCCATTTTTGTTCCATCGTCGTTCATCCGAGAAGCCGATGGGACAATCGTAGAACAAAACCGGCGACGGTGGCGCCCGCCAGCGCAAGCCCATGTTCCGGGTATCGGCATAGGGGCGGCCAATTACTGGCCGGTCCCCTGCCATACCACCCGGCATGCGGGTCCGCACCGGGCGGCCGGAACGTGTCAAACTATTTGAGACCATTTTTGCAGATAGTTTAGGGAGCAATTTTGGCTTATTTATCCTCCAAAGAACCCGGTTTTGGCATATTAATTCCGGCTTCGGCCGGCAGCGCCGGCGGCTGGGGGCGGCGGTTTTTGAATCGATTCGGATGCTGCGAGAAGGCGTTTTGCAAGGTCAGGTCGCGTTGTTTGTGGATGATGGGCGCGACGCCGGTGTGCATGGCCGCAGGCGTCATATAGCCGATGCCGCAGTGCCGGTGCTCGTAGTTGTACCAGGCGAAGAACGTCTGGCAGAAGACGCGCGCGTCGACCAGCGACTGGAACCGCTGCGGGAAGTCGGGCCGGTACTTCATCGTCTTGAACTGCGCCTCCGAGTACGGGTTGTCGTCGGAGGTGTAGGGCCGGCTGTGGCTCTTGACGACGCCCAGGTCGACCAGCAGGTCCGCCACCAGCTTGGAGCGCATGGCCGCGCCGCGGTCGGCGTGCAGGGTCAACTGCCCGCCCACGATGCCCTCCTTGTCGCAGGTGTGGCCAATGAGCGCCTCGGCGAGCGCGTCCGATTCGCAGTCGGCGATCATCCAGCCGACCACGTAGCGGCTAAAAATGTCGAGGATGACGTAGAGGTGGAAATGCGCGGACTTGACCGGCCCCTTCAACTTGGTGATATCCCACGACCACACCTCGCACGCCCGCGTCGCCAGCAACTCCGGGCGCGCATAGGCCGGATGCGCCAGTTCGTCGCGCCGCCCCCGCGTGCCGCTGTGGGCGCGCAAGATGCGGTAGAAGGTCGAGGCGGACGCCAAGTATGTGCCGGCGTCGAGCAGCATCGCGTACGCCGTGCGCGGCGCCACGTCGGCGTACTCGGGCGAGTGCAGCACGTCAAGTACGCCCTGGCGTTCGAGCGCGCTCAGGGCCAGCGGCGAGCGGCGCGGCCGGCGCACCGTGTGTAGCGGCGGGCGCGGCTGCTGCGCGCGGTAGTAGCTGGCGCGGGGCAACCCAGCGCCACGAGGCCGGCGGCGGCGCTCATCACGGCGCTTCCCCGGCCGTGGGCAAGCCCAGAAGTTCGCAAAGTTTTTTTTGGACGTCGATGATCTGCTCGGCCCGGTCGAGCTTCTTGCGCAGTTTTTCGTTGGCCAATTCAAGGCTGGCGACGCGCCGGTCGACCGCCTTGGCCGCGTCCGGTTTGGGGCCGCGCGCCTTGTTCGGCGCGGCTGCTGCGTCGCTGGCCGCGACCTGCAGACGCCACTTGCTCAAATGCGAGCTGTACAGCCCCTCGCGGCGCAGCAGCGCGCCGACGGCGCCGGGCGCGGTGCAGGCGTCCGCCTCGCGCACGATGCGCTGCATGTAGCTGGCGGTGAACTTGCGGCGGCGCGCCACGGCGACAACCTCCGACCCGGTTGCCGGTTTTTCTGACGGGGCCTCTGCGCTCGCCCTCCGGGCTCCCTGCGAGGCCCCGTCAGAAAAACCATTTGGGCCGACATCTGGCTGTTCAACTACTATTGTCATTTGGGAATCCATGTGCGTCAACTTCCTTAATTAGAGCGATGAAGTTGTCTCACAACAGTTTGACACAGGGGGGGCTCGAGTAGTTGAGGTTATGAGAGCCGAGGCACACCAAGACGGTCAAAGTAGGTGATCGTCAGCACACTATTGAGTGCCATGCGACTGTTGCGCCACCAGCAGCGACTGTTCTTCGCCACCAGCAACGCCACTTTCGGAGACGCTCCCAAGGCCAGCAGTTCCCGATACATCGTCGTGCCGCGCTTCCATTGCTTGAGGTGAATCGCTCGCAGTCGATGACGCAACCATTCGTCCAGTCTACGCCAGACTTTTGGTGTTTGCGCCAAGCCGAAATAGGCTTTCCAGCCCAGCAGGTAGCGTCGTAACGGTTCGATCACTTCGGGCATGCTGCGCCCACAGGAGCGCCGGGTCAGTTGCCTGATCCGCTGCTTGAACGTTTCCAGCGCCTTCAACGACACCACACGTTTTACCTCGCCTTTCGGAGCCGCCCACAGGCTGTAGCCCAGAAACTTGCGGCCAAACGCGCTGGCCACCGCGCTTTTCGATGCATTGATCGTCAGGCGCAGTTTATCGTACAGGCGCCCGAGCAACGCCATCACCCGTTCGCCCGCTTTCCGGCTGCGCACATACACGTTGCAGTCGTCGGCGTAGCGTTCGAAGCGATGGCCCCGCCGTTCCAGTTCCCGGTCCACTTCGTCCAGCAACACATTGGCCAGCAGCGGTGACAGTGGCCCGCCTTGCGGCGTGCCCCGCTCGCGTTCATCCACCACGCCCTGATGCATGATGCCGGCGTTGAGGTAGGCACGGATCAGCCGCAACATGCCGGCGTCACCGATGCGCTTGCCCAGCCGGTCCATCAGCACATCGTGGTTGACGCGATCAAAGAATTTCTCCAAGTCGACATCCACCACCACCCGATAGCCTAGTTGCACATGCTGCTGTGCAGCGAGCACGGCGTCGCGGGCGCGACGCCCCGGACGAAAGCCATGGCTGTGTTCACTAAAAGTAGGATCGAGCAGCGGTTGCAGCACTTGCAGAACAGCCTGTTGAATCAGCCGGTCGACTACGGTGGGTATCCCCAACTCCCGTTCGCTGCCGTCTGGCTTGGGAATGCCGACGCGACGTACCGGACTGGGCCGGTACGTGCCTGCCATCAATTCTCTCCTGATGTTCGGCAACGCGCTCACCAAATAGCGCTCGTCCTGCTCGGCAGCGCCTTCTATCCGATTCTTGTACATCGGCTCGCAGTTTCGATCCACGCTTCCTCTCCACGGTCGGTCGCCCTTCCGCAGTTGCGCTTCACTTCGCTCCCTGTGGTCAGCTCGCGACGGGACTTGCACCCGCAAGAGTGCGCCCATGCTGGGCGCACAAAAAAAACCCGCCGATGAGGCGGGCTGAATCCAATTCTTGGAGGAGTTGGAGGAGACAGATCAATTATGCTGCGCCGCCACATATTTTGCCAATTTTTAATTGTAATGAGATGTATCACCGGGCTGAATAACACCCCGCCCCCCCCGCCCTGCTCAGGCACGCGCCAAGTAATCGGCAAGCTGATCGAACGTGCCGCCGTACCCCTGCTCCAGCGACGGACGCGAATCTTCGAAAAATTGGCGCTCGACGTCGAGCGCGCCGAACGGCTGCGCATGCAAGGTGACGGTGGTCTGGCCGTCCTGCTCGGTGAAGGTCACGGAGTTTTGGATTTCGAGCGGGCAATCTTCGCTAAACGGCGCCCGGGCAATGCCGCCACTTTCGTTGGCAAAGGAATTTAGCCACACGATGCTTTCCCGCTCGACGATCTGGCGATAGTTGAAGCGCCCCCACCACGTCAGCGCGCCGTCGAAATTCATGGCGTAATGAAAAAATCCCCCCGGCTGGAACTCGAAGCGCAGGACCTCGATTGCGCAGCCATTCGGCCCCCACCACTGTTGCAGCTGAGCGGAGTCGCTCCAGGCTTGCCATACGACGTCGCGGGGCAGCTTGAAGTGGCGGCTGATGACGAACGCGGCATTGCCATTATTTTCAGGCATTTTTCTTTCCTTTCATCGGTGCTAATTGGGTTGATTGTAAGAAAACGCCGAGCCGGTCGAAGCTCTATCGCCATATGCGAATATAATTCCCGCGCGCCCACGCGTCAAGACGCGCCTTCTTACCGGCCGGCAAGGCCCAGCGCGACCGCGGTGCGTTTGATCAGTTTGCCGGCCGGGCAGGCTTTGAACAGGAAACAGCTGGCGCCGCTAACGAAGGCGCGCTGGCGCATGGCGGCCTTCGCCGAATCGAACGCCAGCACCCGGCAAGCGTGCGAGCGGACGGAGCCGCAGATGGCCTCGCAGATGCGCTGGTTGTCGTCGACGATGCCTAGAGTATAAGCAGCGAAAAACGGGCGGGGCGCAAGGCCCGTCCGCAGGAAAACTGGCGATCGCGTCCGCCGCGCGCTTGCACCAGGCATAGTCCGGCGCGGTGAGCCACCCCATGCCTGTATACAAGGACACCGTTTGCGCACGACCGCTCTGGACATAGTAGGTATTGCCATGCCTTCCAGTCTGACCGCGGAACAGGCAGCCGCCCTTCACATCCAGCAGATAGGGCATCTTGGCCGCCGCGCCGGGGAAAGCGCACCGCGCCCACTGCGGCGACAGCCAGCGGCATTGACGGCGCAAACGCGCTCCCCGCGCTTGCCATCGGCGCCGTCGTCCCCATCTGCGACCGCATGGACAAGCGCGTACCCATCGACGACATGTGGCAGGGATTCCATCCGGCGGTTGCCGCGTGGTTCCACTCGACCTTTGCGGCCGCGACCGAGGCGCAGCGGCGCGCCTGGCCGCTGATCCAGGCCGGGCGCCCGACTCTGGTGGCCGCCCCCACCGGCTCTGGCAAGACGCTGACCGCCTTCCTGGCCGCCATCGACGCGCTGGTGCGCGAGGGCCGCGCCGCCCCGCTGCCGGACGCCACGCAGGTGCTGTATGTGTCGCCGCTGAAGGCGCTATCGAACGACATCCGCGTCAACCTGCAGGGGCCGCTGGAGGGCATCGACCGGCAACTCCACGCGCTGGGCCTGCCCGGGCACGGCATCCGCAGCGCCGTGCGCACCGGCGACACCACCACGCCGGAGCGCAACGCGATGCGCAAACGCCCGCCGCACATCCTCGTCACCACGCCGGAATCGCTGTACGTCCTGCTCGGGTCGGACAGCGGCCGCGCCATGCTCGCCGGCGTGCGCACCGTGATCGTCGACGAGATCCACGCCGTGGCGGGCGGCAAACGCGGCAGCCACCTGGCGCTCAGCCTGGAGCGGCTGGACGCGCTGTGCGCGCGGCGGCCGGTGCGGGTGGGCTTGTCGGCCACCCAAAAGCCCCTGGCCGCCGTGGCCGACTTCCTGGTGGGGCGCGCCGGCGGCGAGTGCGCCGTGGTCGACGTCGGCCATGTGCGCGCGCGCGACCTGGCGCTGGAACTGCCGCCGGTGCCGCTGGAGGCGGTCATGCCGAACGAGGTGTGGGAGCGCGTCTACGACCGCATGGCCGAACTGGTGGTGCTGCACCGGACCACGCTCATCTTCGTCAACACGCGGCGCATGGCCGAGCGCGTGGCGCGCCACCTTGGCGAGCGCCTCGGCGCGCAGCACGTGGCGGCGCACCACGGCAGCCTGGCCAAGGAATACCGGTTGGCCGCCGAACAGCGCCTCAAGGGCGGCGAGTTGCGGGTACTGGTCGCCACGGCGTCGCTGGAGCTGGGCATCGACATCGGCGCCGTCGACCTGGTGTGCCAGGTGGGCTCGCCGCGCAATATCGCCGCGCTGCTGCAGCGCGTGGGGCGCTCGGGCCACCAGGTCGGCGGCATGCCCAAAGGCCGCCTCTTCCCCACCTCGCGCGACGACCTGGTCGAATGCGCTGCGCTGCTGGACTGCGTGCGGCGCGGCGAACTCGACGCCCTGCGCATCCCGGCGGCGCCGCTGGACGTGCTGGCGCAACAAATCGTCGCCGAGGTGGCCTGCCGCGAATGGGCCGAGGACCAGTTGTTCGACATGCTGCGCCGCGCGCAGCCCTACGCGCAACTGCAGCGCAGCCGCTTCGACGCGGTTCTGCGCATGCTCGCCGAAGGCTACGCCACGCGCAACGGCGTGCGCGGCGCCTACCTGCACCGCGACGCCGCCAGCGGCACGCTGCGCGGACGGCGCGGCGGCAAGCTCACCGCCGTCACCTCCGGCGGCACCATCCCCGACAACGCCGACTACACCGTGCTGCTGGAACCGCAGGGCCAATCCGTCGGTACCGTGAACGAGGACTTCGCCGTCGAGAGCATCGCCGGTGATGTTTTCCAGCTCGGGAACACCTCCTACCGCATCCTGAAAGTCGACACGGGCAAGGTACGCGTCGAGGACGCCCGCGGCGCCGCGCCCAACATCCCGTTCTGGCTGGGCGAGGCGCCGGGCCGCAGCGACGAGCTATCGGCCGGCGTGGCGCGCCTGCGCGCGCAGCTCGACCATCTGCTGGGCCAAGCGGCCACGCCGGGCGGCGCCGGCGCGGCGCTGGAAAGCGCCGTCGCCTGGCTGCAAGAGAGCCTCGGCCTGGACGACAACGCGGCGCGGCAGATCGTCGACTACCTGGCCCGCTCGCGCGCCGCCCTGGGCGCCCTGCCGACCCAGGACACGTTGGTAATGGAGCGCTTCTTCGACGAAAGCGGCGGCACGCAGCTGGTGTTGCACGCGCCGTTCGGCAGCCGCGTCAACCGCGCCTGGGGGCTGGCGCTGCGCAAGCGCTTCTGCCGCAGCTTCAATGTTGAATTGCAGGCGGCCGCCACCGAGGACGCCATCATCCTGTCGCTGCCGGACAGCCACAGCTTCCCGCTCGACGAAGTGTGGCGCTACCTGCGTTCGGGCAGCGCCGAACAGATACTGGTGCAGGCCCTGCTCGAGGCGCCGCTGTTCAATGTGCGTTGGCGCTGGAACGCCACCACGGCGCTGGCCCTGCCGCGCTTTAGCGGCGGACGCAAGGTCGCGCCCCAGTTGCAACGCATGAAAAGCGACGACCTGCTGGCGGCGGTCTTCCCCGACCAGGCGGCCTGCCTGGAAAACCTCGTCGGCGAACGCGAACTGCCCAACCATCCGCTGGTGCAGCAGACCCTCGACGACTGCCTGCACGAGGCCATGGACTGCGAAGGCTGGCTGGCCCTGTTACGCCGCATGGAGGCGGGCGAAGTGCGCCTGCTGTCGCGCGACCTGCCGGCGCCCTCCGCGCTGGCCATGGAAATCCTCAACGCCCGTCCCTACGCATTCCTCGACGACGCGCCGCTGGAGGAACGCCGCACGCAGGCAGTGCAGCGGCGGCGCTGGAGCGACCCCGCCTGCGGCGACGACTTGGGGGCGCTGGACGCCGGCGCCATCGCCGCCGTGGCGCAGGAGGCCTGGCCGCGCGCGCGCAACGGCGACGAGGTGCAGGAAGCGCTGGTCGCGCTGGCCTGCCTGACGCGCGCCGAAGCGTTAGCGCAGGAAGGCTGGCCGGCCTGGCTGGAGGCCTTGGCCGAGAGCGGCCGCGCCACCCGCCTGCGCGACGACGACGGCGCCGATTTTTGGGTTGCGCTGGAACGGCTGGCCTGCGTGCAGGCCGCCTACCCGAGCGCGCGCGCCAGTCCCGCGCTCGCCATACCCGACAGCCACCGCGGCGACGGCGACGCGGACTGGACGCGCGACAGCGCCCTGGTCGAGATCGTGCGCGCCCGCCTGTCCGGCTTCGGCCCGCAGCCGCTGGCCGCCATCGCCGCGGCGCTGGCGCTGCCCGAAGGCGCCGCCGGCATCGCGCTGGCCAGTCTGGAAAGCCAGGGTTACGTCATGCGCGGCCACTTCACCCCCGGCGGCGTCGCCGAGGAATGGTGCGAGCGCCATCTGCTGGCGCGCATCCACCGCTACACGATCAAACAACTGCGGCGCGAAATCGAACCCGTCGAACAACGCGATTTCATGCGCTTCCTGTTCGACTGGCAGCACCTGTCGGCCCAGACCCAACTGCAGGGTGAGGACGCGCTGGCGCAAGTGCTGGCGCAATTGGAGGGCTACGAGGCGGCCGCGGGCGCATGGGAAAGCGACTTGCTGGCGCTGCGGCTGCGCGACTATTCAAGCCTGTGGCTGGACCAGTTGTGCCGCGCCGGCAAAGTGGTCTGGAGCCGCGTCGGCGCGCCGCTCTCGGCGGTCGGCGGCCCGGTGCGCGGCACGCCCATCGTGCTGCTGCCGCGCCGCCAGAACGCCTTGTGGCACGCACTGCCCGGCCCGCCCGGGCAAGCCGACATGTCGCCGCGCGCCGCCGCCGTGCTGGCGGCCTTGCAGCGCGACGGCGCGATGTTCTTCGACGAATTGCAGCACGACGCCCGCATCATGCTGCCGCTGGAGCTGGAAAACGCGCTCGGCGAGCTGGTGTCCACCGGCCTGGTCAACGCCGACAGCTTCGCCGGCATGCGCGCCATGCTGCAACCGGCCGGCAAGCGCGCCGGCAACGACAAGCGGCGCCGCCGCGGCGCCGGTCCGACGATGGACGAAGCCGGACGCTGGGCGCTGGTGCGCCGCGGCGGCGCCGACGCCGCCGCCAACGCGCCGGACACCGCGCGGACAGCGCCGCGCAAGCCGCGCCTCGCCGCCGAAACGCTGGAGCACGTGGCGCTGACCTTGCTGCGCCGCTACGGCGTCATGTTCTGGCGCCTACTGGAGCGGGAAGCGGCGTGGTTGCCGCCGTGGCGCGAGTTGCTGCCCGTGTACCACCGCCTGGAGGCGCGCGGCGAGATCCGCGGCGGGCGTTTCGTGGCGGGCTTCTCGGGCGAGCAATTCGCGCTGCCCGAGGCCATCCCGCTGCTGCGCGCCGTGCGACGCCGGCCCTGCGACGGCGACCTGGTGTGCATCTCCGGCGTCGACCCGCTCAACCTGTGCGGCACGCTGCTGGCAGGCGAGAAGGTCCCGGCCCTGTCCGGCAACCGCGTCCTGTTTCGCGACGGCCTCGCCGTGGCGACTATCATTGCCGGAAAAATCGGCTACCTGTGCGACCCGGCGGGCGAGCGCGAACGGCTGCACGCGCGCCTGGTCGGCCGGCGCTGAAGGCGCATCGCCGCCGGCCGCGCGCCGACGACCAAGAGTTTGCTATCCAGCCGGAACTAGTCAGGCCATCTCCTTGGCAAGGATAGCGCGGGACACCGGATGATCACATTCGCGAGCGCACATAAAAACTCCCCGCGGCGTCGTGAACGCGGCGGGGAGTCGGGCAGAGCGCGGCGGCGCGACGGCGCCGGCGCCTTCATTTACATCGCGACGGTATCGGCAACGTCGCTGAATTCCTTGATCTTGTCGAAATTCATGTAACGGTAGATATCCACGGCGTTCTTGTCCAACGCGCCGATGTTCGCCATGTACTCCGCCTTGGTCGGGATTCTGCCCAGAATCGCGCAGACGGCGGCCAACTCGGCCGAGCCGAGGTAGACCTGCGTATCCAGACCGAGGCGGTTGGGGAAGTTGCGGGTCGAAGTCGACATCGCGGTCGAGCCCTTGCGCACTTGCGCCTGGTTACCCATGCACAGCGAGCAACCCGGCAATTCCATGCGCGCGCCGGTGCGGCCCAGCGTACCGTAATGGCCTTCGGCCATCAGTTGCTGCTGGTCCATCTTGGTCGGCGGCGCGATCCACAGGCGCACCGGAATGTCGGTCTTGCCTTCGAGCAGCGTCGACGCGGCGCGGAAGTGGCCGATGTTGGTCATGCACGAGCCGACAAACACTTCGTCGATCTTGGCGCCGGCCACATCGGAGAGCATTTTCACGTCGTCCGGATCGTTCGGGCAGGCGACGATAGGCTCATGGATATCGGCCAGGTCGATTTCGATGACGGTGGCGTATTCGGCGTCGGCGTCCGGCGCCAGCAATTGCGGGTTGGCCAGCCAGGCTTGCATGGCGACGATGCGGCGCGCCAGCGTGCGCTTGTCTTCGTAGCCGTTGGCAATCATCCACTTCATCAAGGTGATGTTCGAATTCATGTATTCGATGATCGGCTCTTTATCCAAATGCACGGTGCAACCGGCGGCGGAACGCTCGGCCGACGCGTCCGACAACTCGAACGCCTGTTCAACTTTGAGTTGCGGCAAGCCTTCAATCTCCAGGATACGGCCGGAGAAAACGTTTTTCTTGCCTTGCTTCTCGACCGTCAGCAAACCCTGGCGGATCGCGTACAGCGGAATCGCGTTGACCAGGTCGCGCAGCGTGACGCCGGGCTGCATGGTGCCCTTGAAACGCACCAGTATCGATTCCGGCATGTCCAGCGGCATGACGCCGGTGGCCGCGGCGAACGCGACCAGACCGGACCCGGCCGGGAAGGAAATGCCGATGGGGAAACGGGTGTGCGAATCGCCGCCGGTGCCCACGGTGTCAGGCAACAACAGGCGGTTCAGCCAGGAGTGGATCACGCCGTCGCCCGGACGCAGCGACACGCCGCCACGGGTCGAGATGAAGCGCGGCAAGGTCTGGTGGGTGACGACGTCGACCTTTTGCGGATAGGCCGCGGTGTGGCAGAACGACTGCATCACCATGTCGGCCGAAAAACCCAGGCAAGCCAGGTCTTTCAGTTCGTCGCGCGTCATCGGCCCGGTGGTGTCTTGCGAACCGACGGTGGTCATCTTTGGTTCGCAGTACGTACCTGGGCGAACGCCCTGCCCTTCCGCCAGGCCGCAGGCGCGGCCGACCATTTTCTGCGCCAGCGTAAAGCCCTTGGTCGACGCGGCCACGTTTTGCGGCAGGCGGAACAGCGTGGAGGCAGGCAGGCCGAGCGCTTCGCGCGCCTTGGCCGTCAAGCCGCGGCCGATAATCAGTGGAATGCGGCCGCCGGCGCGCACTTCGTCGAAGATCACGTCCGACTTGACGGTGAATTCGGCGATGACGGCGCCGTTCTTGAGCGCCTTGCCTTCATATGGGCGCAACTCGATGACGTCGCCCATGTCCATCTGCGTCACGTCGAGTTCGATCGGCAGCGCGCCGGCGTCTTCCATCGTGTTGTAGAAGATCGGGGCGATCTTGGTGCCCAGGCAGAAACCGCCGAAACGCTTGTTCGGGATGAAGGGAATGTCTTCGCCGGTGAACCACAACACGGAGTTGGTGGCCGACTTGCGCGACGAACCGGTGCCGACGACGTCGCCGACGTAGGCGATCAGGTGGCCCTTGGCCTTGAGGGCGTCGAGTTGCCTGAGCGGGCCGATCTTGCCCGGCAGGTCAGCTTCAATGCCCGGACGCGGGTTCTTCAGCATCGCCAGCGCGTGCAAAGGAATGTCCGGACGGGTGGTGGCGTCCGGCGCCGGCGACAAATCGTCGGTGTTGGTTTCGCCGGTGACCTTGAAGACGGTCAAGGTCTGGCTTTGCGGCACTTCCGGACGCGAGGTGAACCACTCGGCGTCGGCCCACGATTGCAGCACGCCCTGGGCGTTCGCGTTGCCCTTGTCGGCAAGTTCCTTAACGTCATGGAAGAAATCGAATACCAGCAGCGTCTTCTTCAAGCCTTCGGCGGCGACGGCGCCGACTTCGGCGTCACCGAGCAAATCGATCATCGGCTTGACGTTGAAGCCGCCCAACATCGTGCCCAGCAAATGGGTGGCGGTGGCGCGCGAGACCAGCGCGCAAGCCAGCTTGCCCTTGGCGACCAGGTCCAGGAACGTGGCCTTGATCTTGGCGGCGTCGTCGACACCGGCGGGAACGCGGTGGGTCAGCAGGTCGACCAGGAACTGCTGTTCGCCTTGTGGCGGGTTCTGCAGCAGGGCCACCAGTTCTTCGGTTTGCTTGGCGGACAGGGGCAGCGCGGGGATACCGAGGGCTGCGCGTTCGGCGACGTGTTGGCGATATTCTTGGAGCATGGATAGTCTCACATGTTGTTGGTTTAAGATTCGGCGCGCACTCCTGCCAGGGCCGTTGCCTGCTGCAACCCTACCCTGCTGGATGCCTGAATTTTTCAGCAAAAAAAGACCGGCAGCCCACCAGAAGTCGATGCGACTGTAAAATTATACCATTGTTCCCGGCAACTCTTCTATATGACATAAGAGTATACCGACAAACCTTGACGGCGAGCAACATCTCAAAAACCATGCCGTGCCATGTCATGGCAGGGTTTACGCCAAATTTTAGTGGGAACCGTCTAAAATAAGCACTTGGGCCGGAATGGCCTCAACGCCAACACAGTCGCCGCCCAGAACAAGAACGACCTCCATGTGCCTGAAACGGGTAATTCAATTACCGGGCACCGACCGCATACAAGGGAATAACCATGGCAACACAGAAATCAAAAATCATCTATACATTGACTGACGAGGCGCCGCTGCTGGCGACCTATTCCCTGCTGCCCATCATCAAGAAGTTCACCGAGCAGGCCGGCGTCGATGTCGTCGTCAGCGACATTTCGGTGGCGGCGCGCGTGCTGGCCGAATTCCCGGAATACCTGAGCGACGAGCAAAAAGTCCCGAACACCCTGGCCGAACTGGGCGCGCTGACGCAAAACCCCGACACCAACATCATCAAGCTGCCGAACATCAGCGCCTCGGTGGGCCAACTGATGACCTGCGTGCGCGAACTGCAAGCGCGCGGCTACAATCTGCCGGCCTATCCGGAAGACGCCAAGACCGACGCCGAGAAGGCGCTCAAGGCCCGCTACGGCAAATGCATCGGCAGCTCGGTCAACCCGGTACTGCGTGAAGGCAACTCCGACCGCCGCGCGCCGAAGGCCGTCAAGGAATTCGCGCGCAAGCACCCCCATTCGATGGGCGAGTGGAGCCAGGCATCGCGCACCCACGTCTCGCACATGCACCACGGCGACTTCTACCACGGTGAAAAATCGCTGACGCTGGAGCGCCCGCGCGACGTCAAGATGGAACTGATCACGGCCTCGGGCAAGACCGTCGTGCTGAAACCGAAGGTGTCGCTGCAAGCCGGCGAAATCATCGACAGCATGTTCATGAGCAAGAAGGCCTTGCTCGAGTTCTACGAGAAGGAACTGGAAGACGCGCGCAAGACCGGCGTCATGTTCTCGCTGCACGTCAAGGCCACCATGATGAAGGTGTCGCACCCCATCGTCTTCGGCCACTGCGTGCGCATTTTCTACAAGGACGCGTTCGCCAAGCACGCCGCGCTGTTCGATGAACTGGGCGTCAACGTCAACAACGGCATGAGCAACCTGCTCGACAAGGTCGCCACGCTGCCGACCTCGCAACGCGAAGAGGTGCTGCACGACCTGCACGCCTGCCTCGAGCACCGCCCGGAATTGGCGATGGTCGATTCGGCCAAGGGCATCACCAATTTCCACTCGCCAAACGACATCATCGTCGACGCGTCGATGCCGGCGATGATACGTTTGGGCGGCAAGATGTGGGGCGCCGACGGCCGTCCGAAGGACGTCAAGGCGGTCATGCCGGAGAGCACGTTCGCCCGCATCTACCAGGAAATGATCAATTTCTGCAAATGGAACGGCAACTTCGACCCGCGCACCATGGGTACCGTGCCGAACGTCGGCCTGATGGCGCAGCAAGCCGAGGAATACGGCTCGCACGACAAGACCTTCGAAGTACCCGAAGCCGGCATTGCCAACATCACCGACCTGGCCACAGGCGAAGTGCTGCTGACGCAAAACGTCGAAGAGGGCGACATCTGGCGCATGTGCCAGGTCAAGGACGCGCCGATCCGCGACTGGGTCAAGCTGGCCGTCAACCGCGCCCGCAACTCCGGCATGCCGGCCGTGTTCTGGCTCGACTCCTACCGCCCGCATGAAAACGAAGTGATCCAGAAGGTCGAAGCCTACCTGAAGGACCACGACACGCAGGGCCTGGACATCCAGATCATGTCGCAGGTGCGGGCGATGCGCTACACGCTGGAGCGCGCCATGCGCGGCCTCGACACCATTTCGGTCACCGGCAACATCCTGCGCGACTATCTGACCGACCTGTTCCCGATCATGGAACTGGGCACCAGCGCCAAGATGCTCTCCATCGTGCCGCTGATGGCCGGTGGCGGCATGTACGAAACCGGCGCCGGCGGCTCGGCGCCGAAGCATGTCAAGCAACTGGTGGAAGAGAATCACCTGCGCTGGGATTCGCTGGGCGAGTTCCTGGCCCTGGCGGTGTCGCTGGAAGACCTGGGCATCAAGACCGGCAACGCCAAGGCCATAATCCTCGCCAAGACGCTGGATCAAGCCACCGGCAAGCTGCTCGACAACAACAAGTCGCCGTCGCCACGCACCGGCGAACTCGACAACCGCGGCAGCCATTTCTACCTGTCGCTGTACTGGGCGCAGGCATTGGCCGCGCAGACCGACGACGCGGAACTGAAGGCGCATTTCACGCCGTTGGCGCAAGCGCTGGCGGAAAACGAGACGAAGATCGTCGACGAGTTGAAGGACGTGCAGGGCAAGCCGATGGACATCGGCGGCTACTACCTGCTCGACGCGGCCAAAACCGAGGCGGTGATGCGTCCTAGCGCCAGCTTCAACGCGGTGTTGGCGACCGTGTAAAGACGACGCGATAAACGGCGCGGCCGGCATGGCGGGCAAGGATGCCCGCCAGCGCCGCGCCGCCGCCATTGCCGCGCGGCTGTGGGCGTTTATCGCTCATGCGGTGCCCGGCCCCAAAAAAAGCCTCGATAAATTCGAGGCTTTTTTATACATTGCCAACGATATGTTGTCTACTCGATAATAATGTCATCATTTGATAACATTGAAAGATAGAATTTGCGTCGGGCACGGCTCCGACTGAGCGGACAAGCTCCGATAGTCGCTCGGGCTCAGGCTCGACGCGACTTTCATCGCGTGGCTGAAATGCGCGGAATCGTAGAACCCGGCGGCCAGCGCCACCTCGATCAGCGAAGTGTGGGTGTTCCTGAGCATGTCGGCTGACAAACAAACACGCACCGCCTGCTTAATCCGGCCGAAAGTGATGCCATCGCTGTGGAGTTGCCGTTGCAGTGTACGCCGCGAGCAGCCGAGGCGCTCGGCGCATTCGGTCAGATCCGCTTCCGGCGCTTGGTACAGGGCCTCGGTCACGTCGGCCAGCGAGCTTCCCTCCAGACCGATGCGGCAGGCGATCACGAGCAATCGTCGTTCGCCGGCGGGCCGTGCGGCGGCGCCGGCGGCCTTGCGCAAATGCTCGATGAAGGTGAGCATCACGCGTTGCCGCAACTGACTGTCGGCACCTTGTTGGGCATACCGCTTGGTATCGATTCCGGGTGCGGCTATCATGGTCTTGACGCCCAGCGACACCCGCCGATTGATACCGTTCCAGCGCGTGGCGAATTGATCGGCGCCCTTCGATGTCTGGATCAATTCCGACAAGGGATTGACGTCACACGCCAACAGCGACTTGACGTGCTCCGACAATTCGCGGTCCCCGGGCGGCGACTGTTCCGCGTCGACCGCCCTGCGCACGTACTCATCATGATGGACGAAACCGTTGACGGCGCTCATCACCGCATACGAAAATAAGCGCCCCGGCGACGCGTCGACAGGCTTCAGCGCTTGCGTCAGCAGGTGATAGCTAAGCATGATTCTCCTGAATATCCGTTCATTTCAAGCCGATTACCTCGACACGGGCCGGCCCCAGCCAGTCCAATGCGATCGAAGTCGCGCAGCGCCAATTCTACCGCAGCGCTGATCGGGCCGGCCTCGGTGACGTCGGGTGCGGCTCAACGGGCCTTGGCCGGGACCGCGGCGATCGAGTAGTCGCTGGGCAAGAACAGGGTTAGGATGGCGCAGACGATGAACACCGGCCCCAGGACGGAAAAGACGTTGCGCAGCGTATCGTGGGCCTTGCTCTCCGTTTCCAGCGCGAACTGCACGGCGGCCAGCGCGTTGATCCCCAGCGCCGCGCCGACGTTGCGCAGCAGTTGGATGGTCGAGGTATAGCTGGCCACGGCCTCGGCCGGAGCCTTGTTTTGCGCCAGCACCACGGCGCCGACCGCGACGCAGCCCATGCCAAGACCGATGAACAGTTCGGCCACGGCGATCGCCTGCCACGGCAACACCGTGCTGCCCAGGGACAAGGTGAACGCGCCTATGCCCAGCCCGATGGCGCCGGCGAATACCAGGGCGCGATAGCCGACGCTTTGGATCCGCATGCCGCACACGGCCGAGCTGACCACGAAGCCGAGCGCGGCCAGCAGCACGATGACACCGGTTTGCGCGCCGCTGATGGCGTGGCTGGCATGCAGCGCAATCGGCACCAGCGTGATCGACGCATACAGGGCGATACTGCCGCACACGACGATGACCATCGCCGCGCTCAGGGCGCGGTCGCGGAAGAAATCCGGCGGAATCGGACTGGACGCGGGCCGCGAGCGGATCCGCAGCGCCAGCGCCAGCATCCCGAGCAGGGACAGCGCCAGCATGGACCAGAACGTGGCGCGGCGCAGGTCGACCTGCGCCGCCGACAGGGCCACCATGACGCCGAGCACGACGACGGCGAAGTAGAATTGAGCGACGTAATCGACCGGCACGCCGCGGCGCACATGCACGCTGAGCGCTTTGGAACGCAACACCAGCAGGCACACCAGGCCGACCGGCATATTGATCAGGAAGGCCGCCCGCCAGCCGAACGCATGCGTGAACAACAAGCCGGCCAGCGGGCCGACGATGGCGGCCACGCCCCAGACGATGCTGACCATGCTTTGTACCTTGCCGCGCTTTTCCGCTCCGAAGAGTATCGCCAGCGACGCGTACGAAAGGACGATGATCATGCCGGCGCCGGCGCCCTGCACCAGACGCGCGCCGACCAGCATGAGCATGTTCGGCGCCAGCGCGGCCGCGCCGGACCCGGCCAGGAAGACCAAGATCGCCCAGGTGAGGATCGATTGCACGCCATAGCGGTCGGCGAGCGCGCCGGTCAGCGGCCCGAACAGGGCCATGGTCACCATGAAGCCCGACATCAGCCATGGAAACAAATCGTGTCCGCCGATCGACTCGGCGATCACGGGCAACAGGGTGCCGATAATGGTCGTATCGGTGGCGGCCAGGAACAGAACCGCGAGGATGGCGAACGCGACCCGGGTGTTGGGGGGACTGGAGGCCTCGGAGAGGGTGGTGGACTGCTTACTTGACGACATGAATTTTCTCCCTGGTGGTTGATGCGGTGAAACGGGCGGACGCTCTGTCAAAGAGAGCGCGACGCGACCCCGCGCCATGCGGCGTGGGGCAGCCAAAAGTCTGTCCGCGCGAATTGGGATGAGTATTCCAGCGACGGCCGCCGCAGGCTTGTATATCGGTGCCAAGGCGCACGGGACCGGCAATCAAATTGAGCAATCTCATACCCGTGGCCCGAAACTTCATGCCCCACTGTCGTAAGCGGTAAGCCGACGGCGTTATTGACTTGACTGGCGTTCGTTGCGTTGGTAAAGGTCGGAGCGCAGTGGATTCTTGGCGAACATCGTCTTCCACACGCGCGGCGTGAGTTGTTCGACCAACGACGCGGGGTGTTGGCCCACGCGCTGCAACACGTCGACCAGGTGGCTCGTATGGATCGACATCGTGCAGGCGCACATGCTGGCCGGCGCGGCCTGGCGAATGCATGAAGCAAATCTCGTCGCGTTTGACAGCAAGCTCGCGCGAGCTCAATATTGTCGCCAGCACGGCTTGAAGGTGAACTTGTTCCTGTACCGGCTCAGGCGCCATCGGAGCGCGCCCGCCAAGCCCCTGACGAACATTCCCGTCAGCGTCGAGACGGTCCCCCGCAGCCGGCGCGGACTTGGATTGAAGAATGGAATTAAGCGGCGACCTGGCCCGATTGAGCACTGATTCAACACTGCCGAAGTGGATCTTGGAGTTGGCCGATCGCCTGGTCAGGGAGGCGCAAATACGGCCCGCTTGAACGCCGAACTGCACACGGCTTATATCAAGGTCCAGGCGTTGACATTGGAGCTGGCGCATCATCGGCGCATGCGTTTCGGCGCCAAGGCCGAGGCGCTCTCGGTCGAGCAGCGCGACCTGACCCAGGAAACGTGGGAGTCGGATCTGGCCGAACTGGAGGCCCGGATCGATGTGCAGGGCGCGTCAAACCGGCCTGAGTTAACGTTGGAAGATGGTAGTGCTGAACGCTTACCATGGCGTAGGTGACCGACATCACGTACATCCGCACAGGCGCCGGCTGGCTGTATCTGGCCACCGTGCTTGACCTGTTCGCACGCAAGGTCATGAGCCATAAAAGCAATTGCTGAGACAACGCCGTCGCCGAACGCTTCTTCTTGAATCTCAAGATGGAGCGCGTCTGGCAGCGCCAATATGCCAACCATGCCGAGGCCAAGGCCGACATCACGGACGACATCGTCGGGTTCTACAACTGCAAGCGATTGAATTCAGTACTGGGCAATCTGCCGCCCGCCGCCTACGAGCGGGAAATGGCAAAAAACGCCCCTATTGTTGTGTCCGAAATTACTTGACCACCGCAGACTGGGTCGCGTCGCTGTCGCAACAGCCGTTCGTGCGCTACGACCGCGCTTCGTTCGGCGGGCGCGAGGTTGACCGCTTCCTGCGGAAAATGCATCTCCCGCTACGGGAAATATGCGAAATCGACGAACTGGACGCCATCGTCAAGCTGGTGGCCAACCGGGTGGGCGTGGCATCGGTACCGCAAACGGCGGCGCAGCGGCGCCGGCCGGCTGCGGTACGCGCAGTCGACCTGGGACAACGCACTTTTCATCGGGACATCGGGCTGGTGCACCGGTCGCTGGCCAGCCGGAGCGGCCCCGCGCGCATGCTGCTGCAACTGATCGCAGGCCAGGTCCAGGGTCTCCAGCCGGCGCGGTGACGCGGCGAACTGACGTGATGTACGCGCTACGCTCAAAGCACCCGCATCGCAGCCGGAGCAAGCCATTCCAATACGCAAAAGCCCTCACCAATGGCAAGGGCTTGTGCGGTTTTTCAGCAGTCTGAGCCCTCTGAAAACGGGGCTTCGATATTTGTGCTCGCATATCAGAAACAGTTCGGGTTCATACTCGCGCCAAGCCAACAACGACATTCCGCACCTGAACATGCAGCATGGGAAGGTCCGCCTGGATGGTCTTCCAGACGATTTCGTAATCGACTTTGAAGTAGCCATGGGCCACCGCATTGCGCATCTGATAAGCGAATGCCAGCGGCAATTGCGGATGCTTCGCGGCGAACTCCGGGTAGTGTTTTTGGATGTTATTGCTGGCTTCGCCAAGGATCTCGAGGTTGCGGATTACGGCATCCTGCACCAGCTCGTTTTGCAGAAAACCGACTTCATCCAATTCCTCGGTGTAACGACCGATCCGCTCTATCGCCTGCAGTATATGCGCCAGGTAGTCAGCCAGGCGCCGCTGGTCTTTGCTCATATCGCGACGGCTTCAGCCAACACGCTAGCCCGGAATTTCTCCGGCAATCCCTTCGGGGTCAGGACGTCGACCGGCACGCCTAATAGTTGCAGCAACTCATGACGGATGGCGCCGATGTCGAACAGCGTCGTCTCCGGCGTTGGATCAATCAGAATATCCAGGTCGCTATCCTCCGTGTCACTGCCATGCGCGACCGAACCGAAGACGCGGGGATTCAGCCCGCGATGTCCCTCTACTATGCGACGAATCGCTTCCCGATGTGCTTGCAGTGCGGTGGATGGTTTCATAGCGAGCGAGGAGGAGTCATTCCAAACCATGTGGGACAAGGGCGATTGTACCATCAGGTCATATGTATATTCGCAGACCCGACCCACCTGCCGGCTTATTCAGTTCCAATTGACTTTCAGAGCCCCCCCCCCTGCCCGTTGCTGGGACAATCACGCACCGCCGCCGTGCGCTCAACAAGTTATGCAGCAGCGCAAGGACGCTTGGCCAAAGCCCCCCTTGTCCTTGCCGAAAAAAACCGCCATTTACGCTCGATCAAGGCAGCCGATACATTCATCGGCTAGCCTCGACTCATCCGATTTCACATCGGAGGGAATAAGTTTCCTTCGGGAAAATCACTCCCATTCGATTACCAAGGAGCGATCCAAGGCTCTGATTTTATTACGTATTTTCCGACCTGCGATCGATGGCACCAGCAAAAATGCCATCAACAAAAAATACGCGCCCGGCATATACACAAACAGCTCGGGTTCATACTCACGCCAGGTCAGCAACGACATTTCACACCTGGACATGCAGCATGGGAAGGTCCGCCTGGATGGTCTTCCAGACGAATTCGCAGGGCGATTGCATGAAGGCGGAGCCGAGGCGATGAGCACAGCTTGTAGGTATCGCTTGTAAACTCTTTGAAAAAGGCGTTTACTCTCGATATTTGGGCGAGAAAAATGACAATCGGACCGATGTCGCTGCTGGAAGCATTCGATGAATTACGCGATCCGCGCGCGCGCGAGTGCGCATATCAACTGGACGAATTGCTGCTGGCCGCGATCTGCGC
>NZ_KB467824.1:1852682-2851334 GCF_000344615.1 Janthinobacterium sp. CG3
CGCGAAATGCGACGTCCAGCACCCAATGCATGCTGTTTTCGATGCCCCAGTGCGCCCGTACTGTTTTGCCCAACATTGCAGCCTTGGCCGGCAAGCTGCTGATGTAATAGCGGCGTTCAACGCTGGCTGTTCCGGTGCTGTTTCGCCCGATGATTTCGCGCGTCGACTCGATCATGATGAGGCTTTGCAGCCCGCTCCAATGCTGTTTTTGCTGAACGAGCCAAGCGATGTCGTTGGTGACAAGGCAGCGCCGGGTTTCGATCCGTCCGTGATCTTTTTCGGTCTGGATGTGCTCCCAGAATGGACGATCCATCTTGCCTGCGTCGGCGGCGTCGAACCACAGCTTGACGGCTTCGGCCAAGACGGGCTGGTTGTCCTTCACACCCAGAACATAGTCGGCGCCGCTGGCAACGATCTTGGCGGCGATGTCGCGCTGGCACCCCATCGCGTCGATTGTGATGATGGCGCCTTTGACGTCCAGGGTATCCAATAATTCCGGTATCGCGGTGATCTCGTTGCTCTTGTCGGCGGTCCGAACCTGCCCAAGTGTGACGCCGCTCGCGCTGCTCCACGCCGACACCAGATGAATGGCGCTCTGTTTGCCATCGTGTGAACCACGCACGCATTTGCCATCGATGGCAATGTGCTGCCCTTCAAGCGACGGACACAGTGCGCCCATCCAGCGTACAAAACACGATTCGAACTGCTTCGCGTCAAGCAGGGAAAAAACGCGTCCGAAGGTGTCGTGCGAGGCGATGCCATTGGCGAACGGCCGGTACTGACGCAGCCACTCGAGCTTCATTTCGCTCCATTCCACAACCGTGGTCCAGCTTTCCGCTCCACTGATGACGGCGCAGATCGCGGCCAGCAGCAATTCGTCCAGTTGATATGCGCACTCGCGCGCGCGCGGATCGCGTAATTCATCGAATGCTTCCAGCAGCGACATCGGTCCGATTGTCATTTTTCTCGCCCAAATATCGAGAGTAAACGCCTTTTTCAAAGAGTTTACAAGCGATACCTACAAGCTGTGCTCATCGCCTCGGCTCCGCCTTCATGCAATTGCCCTGAGCGCATGGGCGTCTCGCTGGCAAAAATTGAGGTTGCGCTGGACCTACTGTTCGTCTGCTTCCAGTCGATGAAGCAGTCGGGGTTACCCTGGCCATTGATCACTGAAGCTGACCTGGACAAGCAATTAGGGCGCTATGTCGCCACTGTTCGATTTGGCGAAGACCTGGGCCCGGCACAACGCCAACGCGCCGTGATGCAATACCTCGAAACCCATCCAGAAAAACCGCTGCTTGCCTATGTCACTGACGAGCTCAACAAGTGGCTGGCCAACATCGCCCCCGAAGCGACAGACAACTACGTCATGCTCGCCGGGATGAACTTCGTCAACTGCATCGCATTCGCCCCTATCCCGAAGCGAGCGAAGCGAACCTAAACCACGTTACCTGGTTCGTGTCAACATCCTGCCCCTCGCCAGATCAGTGGGCAAGACTGGGGTTTATGGATCGCTTACACTGCACTGCTGCGCCGGGTAGTTTGCATGCACTAGTGCCGAGGTAACCGTCGATTCCGCCACCGTAGCTTCGATCTTCTCGTCCGAGACGCCAAACATGACGTTGATGAACCGTATTCCCGCCAACCTGGCGGCGTCCAGAGAACCGCTTGCAGGCAAGACCTTCGCGGCTTCCCCCTGTGCCAATATAACTTGAGACACCTACCCGATTAATTTAAAGTACAGCGGTAGGTTCCAACATGCACAACCGAAAGCATCAAATTAGCAGCCCAGCAGATACCCAGAACGCACCCGGCCCGTCGCCTATTGAGGTCCTGCGGCCCGACCCCGAGGTTGTTCCCATCGCCAAGCGGCGAGCCTTTTCCAAGGCCGAGAAGTTACGCATTCTGGCCGCCGCCGACGCCTGCGTGGCCCTTGGCGATATTGGCGCCTTGTTGCGCCGGGAGGGCATCTATTCGTCCCATCTGGCGACCTGGCGCAAGCAGCGGCAACTAGTTGGCGAGACTGGCGCGCTGGAGCGCAAGCGGGGACCGAAGGCTGATCCCGCCGGCGCCCAGACACGCCGGGTGCTGGAACTGGAAAACGAAATCGAGCGCCTGCGTGCCAAGCTGGTCAAGGCGGACTTGATCATCGACGCCCAAAAAAAACTTTCCATTCTGCTGGGGCTGAGCACCGCCGACACGCCGAGCGAGCCGAAGTGATCAGCGCCGCCAAGAGCCTCGTTGAACAGGTCGGCGTGGCCGCCGCCTGCCGGCCCCTGCGCCTGCCACGCAGCGCCTTGTATCGCGACCGAGCCGCTTGCCACGTCTGTCCATTGCCGGCCACCGCAGCACCGGCCCGGCGACCGCCGCTGGCGCTGTCGGAGCTGGAGCGCCGCGTGGTGCTCGACGTGCTCAACAGCCTACGCTTCGCCAATTGCGCTCCGGCGGCCATTCACGCCCAGTTACTCGACGAGGGACGTTACGTGGCCTCGGTGCGCACCATGTACCGCCTGTTGCAAGGCTGTGCCGCGGTGCGCGAGCGCCGCGACCAACTACGCCATCCCGAGTACGCCAAACCGGAACTGCTGGCCGTGGTGCCCAATCAAGTCTGGAGTTGGGACATCACGAAGTTGAAGGGTCCGGTCAGGGGCACCTGCTTCCACCTGTATGTCATTCTCGACATCTTCAGCCGCTACGTCGTCGGCTGGATGGTGGCCGAGCAGGAAACCGCCGAGCTGGCCGAGCAGCTCATTGCCGACAGCGCCGCCAAGGAATGCATCGCACCGGGAACGCTAACCTTGCATGCCGACCGGGGCAGCAGCATGCGCTCCAAGCCGGTGGCCACGCTGCTGTGCGACCTGGGCATCGCCAAGTCGCACAGCAGGCCCTACGTCTCCGACGACAACCCGTACTCGGAGGCGCAATTCAAAACCATGAAGTACCAGCCCGGATTTCCGCCACGCTTTGGCTCGCTGGCCGACGCGCGCGCGCACTGTGTCCAGTTCTTCTCTTGGTACAACCGACAGCATCGCCATTCCGGCATCGGCATGATGACGCCTGAGGGCGTTCACACCGGCCGCGCCGCCGAAGTGCGCAAGCAACGACAAGCCACTCTGGCAATCGCTTTCCAGCGCACGCCGAACCGCTTCAAACACCGCATGCCACAGCCGCAAAAATTGCCGACGGCGGCTTGGATCAACCCGCCACCAATGGAGAAAAAAGCTGCCTGAAATACGAGATTTAGACTCTCGCCGATTCAACCAGGTGTTTCAAAGTCATTGACACGCTCCGGTTGAGCGATAAAGCGATGGCGTCGAGCTCGTCCTGGGAGTAGATCGACAGGTCGGAACCCTTGGACACGTGCTGGCGTAGCAAACCGTTGGTGTTCTCGTCGATCCGCGCTGCCAAGGGCTGTGCGGATCGGCGAAATAGATCTGCACGCCGGTGCGCTCGGTCAGGATTTTGTGGCCGTGCATCTCCCGGCCCTAGTCGTAAGTCATGGTTTTGCGAAAGGCCGCCGGCTCGCGGTTGAGCACCGAGGAGAAGCTGTCGACGACGGCTTTGGTGATGGCGTTGTCCATCTGGCGAGCACCACGAAACCGGTCGTGCGTTCGACCAGCGAGCCCACCGACGAGCGGTTGCCGGCGCCCCTGATCAGGTCGCCCTCCCAATGACCGGGGATGAGGCGATCCTCGATCTCCGGAGGGCGGATATGGATGCTCTGCATGTGCGGGATTTGCCCGCGCCGGCCGGTTCCACGGCTGCGCGGTTTGCGCACTTGGCTGTGGTGGCACAGGGAGGCGACCAGTTCGCGGTTCAGTTCGCCGCGCGGATGCAAATAAATGGCGTTGTAGATGGTTTCATGGGACACGGATTTTTCGGGATTGTTGGGCCAAAGAAGCCGTAGTTTGCGCGCAATCTGCTGCGACGACCAGAGCAGTTTCAGTTTGTGCCGGACGACATGGAACAAAACGCCGTCGGTGCGCAGTTTGGGCACGCGGCGCGGGCGGCGCGCGTGGCACTGCGCGTGCGCCAGAATGGCGTCATAGACGCCGGCGCCGCTGCCGCGCTTGACCTCGCGGCTGATCGGGCTGGCGGAACGGCAAAGGCGTTTGGCAATGGAGCGGATGGAGCACAAATCGTCGCGCATGGTTATGACGACTGCGCGATCCTGAGTGGTAAAATGCCAATAATTTCTCGGTATAGCAGCACCTTAAAGCAGTAGGTGTTGCACTTGGTCTTTAAGACTGCCATGTATCAGGCATGAACAAAAAATCGAAACTGAGAAAAATGGTCGCGGTAGGGACAGGAGTCGCCTCCTGCCCCCCGCACAGATCTCTGCGAGCGGAACTACCGCACAAGGCTCCTACCTTGAGTGTCTGACGTAAAAGCGCTCACTGGGGTAAGGATGGGTGTTTCGGTAGGGCGGGATGTGGCGATCCACTAAACGATTGAATCGCTGCCAAGACAAGCGATGGCGCTGACTGCGCCGTTGCAGAATGCGCCGCCATGCGCGACACACCTCGCTTCGGAAGCCGGTCGGGGGTGTGCGGGGAGCCTGTTAGAAATTTTGTGTGAAAGAAAGCATACGATAAAATTTATCCCTAGAAAGGATACGTATGACCAACTTCGACAAAACCATGCTGGACCAACTGCTCGCCGGCGTGGACCCGGCCAATCCGCAATCGATGTTCACCGATGCCGGGCTGTTCGGGCAGCTTAAAAAGGCGCTTGCAGAGAGAATGCTCCAGGCCGAGCTATCCCATCATCTGGTGCATCAGCGCAACGGCCCGGAACCGACGCGCAATCACAAGAACGGCAGCAGCAAGAAGTCTGTGATGGCGTCCGATACCAAGCTTACGCTGGACATTCCGCGCGACCGCGACGGCAGCTTCGAGCCGCAACTCGTCGCCAAGCACCAGCGGCGCGTGCCCGGATTCGACGACAAGGTGGTGTCGCTGTACGTGCGCGGTTTGCCGGTGTGCGAGATCCAGGGCCACTTGACCGAGCTGTACGGTCTTGAAGTGTCACCGGATCTGATCTCGACCATCACCGGCGAAGTCATGCAAGAGGTCGTCGAATGGCAGAACCGGCCGCTCGAAACGATGTATCCGCTGGTGTTCTTCGACGCGCTGCGGGTCAAGATCCGCGACGAGGGCACCGTCAAGAACAAGGCCGTCTACTTGGCGCTAGGCGTGCGCGCCGACGGCACCAAGGGGATCCTGGGCATCTGGATCGAGCAGACCGAGGGCGCCAAGTTCTGGTTGCGCGTGATGACGGAACTGAAGAACCGCGGCGTCGAGGACATCCTGATCGCGGTCGTCGACGGACTGAAGGGTTTCCCGCAGGCGATCAACGCCGTGTTCCCGCAGACGCAGGTGCAAACCTGCATCGTGCACCTGATCCGCAACAGCCTCGACTTCGTTAACTGGAAAGACCGAAAACTGGTCGCCGCAGAGCTCAAAACCGTTTACCGGGCCAATACCGAAGCCGAAGCCGTGGCGGCCCTGGAGGCGTTCGCAAACGGGCGGTGGGGCGCCAAATATCCGCCGATCGCCGGCATGTGGCGGCGCCAGTGGCAGGAGGTCATCCCGTTCTTCTCCTATCCGCTGGAAGTGCGGCGCATCGTCTACACCACCAACGCCATCGAGAGCCTGAACATGCAGATCCGCAGAGTGATCAAAAATCGCGGCCATTTCCCGAACGACGACGCGGCGACAAAATTAATCTGGCTGGCATTGTGCAACATCGCCAAAAACTGGAAAATGCCGCCGATCACATGGCGCGCCGCGAAAACCCAGTTCGCCATCCTGTTCACCGAGCGCTTCACCGCGCACCTGTGACGAGGCATTGACATTAGCTAAATGACTTCGGCCACACAAAAATCCTGACACTCCCTGTGCGGGATTTTGTGTAAACGGGTTTTCGTTTAAGCCGGCAACATCCGTTCTTCAAACTGGATCGTGAAGCGGTTGAGCGCTCCTTTCCAGTCCCGCAGCGGCATTGTCCATTTCTTGCTGATGTTGTTCAGCGCCAGGTAGAACAGCTTGCTGACGGCTTCATCGGTCGGGAATGAACTGCGGGAGGCTCTCCAGCATTCCCCTCGGTTGCACCCCTTTCCTCCATTGCCTCCGCAGCTTCCGCTTTGTTCGGCAACTTCTTCGGTACTATGGGCACATCCGACTTCTCGACCGCGTTGATGACAGGATGACGGTCATTAACCTTCCCTGTCCCGCCTGACCGCGTTTCGTCAGGCGCCGCCGAGATCTCCCAGCTTCTGTGCAAAAAGCTTCCCGGCATGCGCAGGGTCTCCGACCGCGCGGGATCAGTGCATGACTTGCGATTGTCGCCATGCCCCGTGTTGCCTTCCGGTTCAGTCAACTCCGTCGGCATCCCGATTTCTTGATTTCGCGGCTCAATGGCTGGCCTGCCGGTTTCCCCTGTCAACGCTTCGCCCCACACCTCGCGGTGTGCAACGCATGACTCGGGGCCAGAGTACTTCGTCATTTCTTCTCCGTATTGGACTTTCACCAACTACTTCTTGCCAGCTTTGCTGGCGCACTAACTGTTCAGCCCCTATGAGATGTTTTTGAAAACATAACATCCGCCTAAAAAATAGTCAAAATATGGACGGCTTGCCCAATTTTTCAGCAAAAATAGAGCATTTTTACGGGGCTGTCATAGAGGCTGAACAGTTATAGGAAAATATAGCCAACGAGACCGGCGAGCCAATGCGACCTGATCCATCGCCGCTCGAGCCAACGCCGCCCGACCGACATCTCTTCGCCTACGACGCGCGGCCAGAGCCGACCGCGCTCCTGACGCTGGAAATTCCCGTCAGCCTGCATTGGCGCATTAAGATGACCGCGTTGAGGCGCCGCCTGACCATGCGCGACGACGTGATAGCCCTACTGGTTAAACACTACCCAGCACAATTTTGATGGACACCGCGATCTTCGGCGTAACCGGCGCGTAAATGTCAGACGGCGTCAGCAGCATCGCCACGCTCAGGGCGACATCACCTCATCAGGGCGCGCACCACGGTATTGAGCGACATCGGCCCGCCGGCAGCGCCCCGAAGCCGGGCAATTCACGCCTGGAGCGGCGTTCGGCTGGCCTGTTATTGGACCGGGGATTGAGGTCGCCGTGTCATGGCGGAAAGTTTCCTTTAATTTAATGCGATAATTTCAATTTGTTACCAAATTGAAATTGAATGATTCGTAACTGTTCAGCATGAGCGTTTTTCAAAAAAACAGTTGTAAACCCTTTCTAGCCGGCTCATCATGCTGGTTATGGCAAAAAAACGTTCCCCTCCTGACCTCTCCGCCCTCACGCGCGGCGAGCTTGAGGGCGTCGTGTTGACACTGTGGGAGCGGCTGGAGGCGCTGGAATCGAAGGTTGCCAAGAACAGCCACAACTCCAGCCAGCCGCCGTCTTCCGATGGCTTGCGCAAGACCAATTCGCTGCGCGAGCCGTCCGGCAACCTGCCCAGCGCCCGGCCTGGCCACAAGGGCAACACGCTCAAGCGGATGGCCGGGCCGAGCCGGATCGAAACCCATCAACTGCCCGAGCAATGCGACCGCTGCGGCTGCGCGCAGGACCAAGAAGCGGCCGAGATCGCCGAACAGCGGCAAGTGATCGACACGCCCGTCGTGGCTTGCGTCGTCGTCGAGCACCGCGTCCTGGCGCTACGCTGCGCCTGTGGCCAACTCCTCCGCAGCGCGTTCCCGGCGGCCGTCACGCAGGCAGTGCAATACGGCCCCAATGTGCGAGCTCTGGAGGTGCACTTAACCCAAGGACAATTGCTGCCGTTCGCCCGCGCCGCGCAACTGATCACCGACCTGTACGACATCGCCATCTCGCCGGCCACGCTGCTGGCGTGGGTCGACGAGGCACGCGTGGCTCTGCAAGCAACCGCCGACGCCATCGCCGACAGCCTGCGCGCCGCGCCGCTGGTGCACGCCGACGAATCGGGTCTGCGCGTACAGGGCAAGCTGCACTGGCTGCACGTGGCCGCCAACGACAGCCACACATGGTATGGCGTGCATGCCAAGCGCGGCATGGAGGCGATCGCCGCGCAAGCCATTCTGCCCCGGCGCCTTGGCGTGCTGATCCATGATTGCTGGGCGCCGTACTGGCAACTGGACGGAGCGCACGCGCTGTGCAACGCCCATTTGCTGCGCGAGCTGCTCTACGTCAAAGAGCTCACCGGCGAGCGCTGGCCCGCCAGGATGAGCGAACTGCTGCTGCGCGCCAACGAATTATGCGAGGCGGCGCGGCGCCAAAACATCGCACTCGGCGCCGCTGGCGCGGCCGCCTTGCGTACCCTGTACGACGCCATTCTGGCCGCGGGCGAACGGCGCCATCCCGCCAAACTCAAGCCCGATGGCAAGGCCGGCCGCGTCAAGCAGTCCGTCGCCTTCAACCTGCTGCTACGCCTGCGCCGGTACGCCGACGCCGTGCTGCTGTTCGTGTCTGATCCCGCCGTGCCGTTCACCAACAACCTGGGTGAACGCGCCATCCGCATGCCCAAGGTAAAGCAAAAAATCTCCGGCTCGTTCCGCACCTTGTTGGGCGCCCAAAACTTCTGCGTCATCCGCTCCTGCCTCGACACACTGCGCAAACAAGGCCATGGCATGCTCGCCGTCCTGCGCCGCGCCTTCGCTGGAAACCCGATTCAGCCAGCCCGTGGCTGAACAGTTACAATGATTCTTCGCTTAAATCACAACAAGAGAAAAATGACCGCTAAATTATCCCGTCTTGGTCTGTTTGCCAGTGTCCTGTTGATCGGCGCTAGGAGTCTGCGCGGCAGAAACTGATGCAATCGGAATGGGGACGAGGTAAACTTGTCGAATGACGACGAGCTACCTCCCCTACAATCAGCATCAACAGATGCTGCTTCCCCATGCTTTGCAAGATTGGCTCCCTGAGGGGCACCTGGCCTACTTCGTTAGCGACACTGTCGACTCGCTCGACCTGTCCGCCTTTCACGCGCGGTATGCAGGGGGCGGGTCCCGCAACCAGCCATTTAATCCGGCGATGATGGTCAAAATACTTGTGTACGGGTATGCAACCGGTGTGTTTTCATCACGCAAGCTGGCCCGAAAGCTGTACGAGGACGTGGCGTTGCGTATGCTCGCCGCTGACAACTATCCGGCGCACCGAACAATTTGCGATTTCCGCGCGATCCACTTGAAGGAACTGTCGGACCTGTTCGTACAGGTAGTGAAGATGGCGAAAGAGTGCGGCTTGGTCAAGCTTGGTACGATCGGTGTCGATGGCACCAAGATCAAGGCCAACGCATCGCGCCACAAAGCGATGAGCTACGACCGGATGCAAAAGGCCGAGCGTGAGCTCAAGGATCAAATCGACGCGTTGCTGGCCAGGGCCAGAGCGGCGGATGCCGCCGAAAAAAACGAGCCGGAACTCGATATCCCGGCGGAGATCGCAAGGCGCGAGGACCGCCTTGCCGTCATCCGCGCTGCCCGTGCGCGTCTTGAAGATCGCCAACGCCAGGCCGATATCGCGCGCGGCCGTAGCGATGACGAAGATGTGCCGCCCGAGGACTCTGGCAAGCCAAAGAAGAAGTCGCGTTTTAAATACAAGTTCGGCGAACCCAAGCCCGACGCCCAAGAGAATTTTACCGACCCGGAAAGCCGTATCATGAAGCGCGCCGGCGGCGGCTTCGACTATGCGTACAACGCCCAAGCTGCAGTCGACGAGAGCGCCCACATCATCGTGGCGGCCGAACTCGTCAATAGTGCGGCTGACAGTGGGCAACTGGCGTCGGTGCTCGCAGCGGTAAAGCGCAACGTCGGTGACGATGCCGAGCTGGTGCTCGCCGATGCAGGCTATCGCTCGGAAGCCATGTTCGAGCAACTACGCGCTCACCCGTCCGAACTGATTGTGGCACTCGGACGCATCGGCAAGCAGGAAGCGGTAATTGATC
This sequence comes from Janthinobacterium sp. CG3, assembly GCF_000344615.1. GTDB lineage: Bacteria > Pseudomonadota > Gammaproteobacteria > Burkholderiales > Burkholderiaceae_D > Janthinobacterium. The sequence goes on from NZ_KB467824.1 coordinate 1,862,632, forward strand.
CGAAAAAGCGGCCTTTGTGTGCCGCCATGGCAGACAAGTTCAGATCCGCGACGATCCAGGCGGCTTACCGAAAACGCAAGTGGATCTCGGAACCGCCCAACGCTTGGGTGAAAAGCGTACTCGGGTTCCGGCAATTTAGCATGCGAGGACTGGCGAAGGCTCAGGCCGAGTGGAAACTCGTCTGCACCGCGCTGAACCTGCGGCGCATGGCGAAAATGCTGTCCGCGTAAGACCTGAAAGGGCGAAAGTCCGTCCAATCCCCACTCTCAGGCTCCTATTTCATTCCACTTTCGAGTGCGAAAGTGAATCGCCATCGACGCAGGCAAGAAGCGCGTCACATGGTCAGCGCAAGAATTGTCTGCCGCGCAGACTCCTAGCCAAGCCAACGCCAGCCTCTACACATTCGCCGACCTCGGCACACTGGGAGGGACTAATAGTTCCGCCATGGCCATCAACAATGCAGGCCAAATCGTCGGATGGGCCGAGACCATCGGCTATGATACCCGCGCAACGCTTTGGAATGGTACTAGCGCAACCGACCTGGGTACGCTTGGAGGAGCGATTAGTATTGCCTACGCCATCAACAATATCGGCCAAGTCGTTGGAATGGCTCTTACTGCCTACAATTCTGCTCTTCACGCAACCCTCTGGAATGGCACTAATGCGACCGATCTGGACCCGCTTGGAACGCTCGGAACGCAAAGCCGCGCCCTCGCCATCAACGATACCGGCCAGACGACGGGGTTGGCCTACAACAGAAGTTGGAATGCGAGTGCCATCGTGTGGAATGGCGCTATGGCGACCAACCTGGGTTACGGTTTTGCCAAAGCCATCAACAATGCCGGTCAGGTCGTCGGATTTTCCGGCGCTGTTCCCCATGCAACGCTCTGGAATGGAATTGGCGCTACGATCCTGAACGAAGCGTTTAGTGATGCCACCGCCATCAATAATGTGGGCCAAGTCGTCGGATATACTCAGTCTAGCGGTGCTATCCATGCAACCCTCTGGAATGGCACTAGCGCGACCGACCTGGCCCCCCTCGGAGCACAAAGCTACGCCACCGCCATCAATAATTCCGGCCAGGTCGTTGGATCGGCCCAGCTAGGAAACGCTTTGCATGCAATGCTCTGGGATGGTACTCGCGCGACCGACCTTAACAGTTTTCTTGATTCTGCATCCGTCAGTGCGGGCTGGGTCCTAGATAATGCAACCGGTATCAACGACAGCGGCTCGATTGTTGGTAATGCACAAAATTCCATAACCGGGCAAAGCCATGCATTCCTACTATCGGTGAGCGCAGTCCCCGAGCCGGAAACTTACGCCATGCTGCTTGCAGGCCTAGGCCTGACGGGCTTCATGGTGCGCCGGAGCAAGGCGGCTTAAAGCATAGGTGCAGCAACCTGCAATCGATAACGGCCCGGCCTGCATTCAGCAGTTTTTCGACCAAGATTAACTGCGATCAGCAGCGCGAGCCAGAAAAACTGCAGCTGGCAATGTTCCAAGAATCCATCGCGCGCCGCCGTTTTTGGAACAAATTTGGTGGGCTGCGTTTGTGGACTTTGCGCGTCGGGTATCTCGGTCTGAGTGCGCTTGCACTCGTGCGAGTTTCCACGGACACCCGGATGTTTTGGTATGACCGCCATCGGAAGCCGATGTCCCTAAAACGGACATTAACGCATCCTTACGTCGGGGTAGGCAAGGTGTTAGAAGTATTTCAGCGGCTCCTCGTCGCCCTTCTGCCATTCGATCAGCAGCCATTCCTCGGCTCGCATCTCAGTGCCACAGTTGCCTTGGTGAGCGGGACGCACCCGTACGGCGGCAAAGCGGGAAGACAAGTTGGTATTGGCTCCTTTCCCGCCATGTGACCGGGCGGTATGCGTGCGAAGGCAACTCCAGCGCCAAGGTGTTCACAGAAACCTCCTCGTTGCCGACCTCGCGCCGTAGCCGCGTTGGTCGCATGGCACGGCCACTCCATGGCTTCGGCGGCAGCGGCGCCGTGCCCGGGGCCCACACCGTCGTCGCCGGCCGGATGCCAACCGCATACAGCATGCCGAGTGAGCCTGTTCGCCACCGCCAAGCTCAACGGACTTGATCCGGCGCGTTGGCTGGCCGATGTATTGGAAAGTCTCCCGAAGTTCCCCAACAGCCAGATCGACTCGCTGCCGCCATTCCCGGACTTTATCCAAACCTAAGCGCGCTGCATAGGCCGGTCGCTGGCCGCTTACCAACTTTCAACCTTGCATGCTACTTGGGTATAAGCGTCGGCTCAGTGCCGTCTAGCAGGTTCAGGGTAAGCGTCAAGGCAGCGCCGTCTTTACGAGGGAGGCCCCTACCAGCATGATTTGGGGTTGAGACACAAATCGTTTGTGCACACAAACCTCGATTATAGACACCAAAATTCAACCAGGCCAACGCGCTTTAACACGTGGCAGCTATCGTCGCCATAGCGACGAGCTCAAGCAGGCCATTGTCACCCAATCGCTGCCGCCTAACGCATCCGTTTCGGGCATCGCCCGCAAGCAAAACATCAGCGCCAATCAGATGTTCGCCTGGCGCGAACTGCTTGGAGGCGGCCAGCTCGCGCCGAGTAAGACAGCATGTGCGCTGTTGCCGGTGAGGCGCAGGGCTCGATTCGTGCTTGGGAAACGACAGCATTGGCGATGGACAGTAACGAATCGTGAACACAGCGAGGATTGAATTCGTGCCGTTGACAATGCCCGGCTAATGGGTGACCCACCGTGTCGATCCGAATTTGACCAAGGGCGGACGCTTGGAAAACGAAAAGGATGGTCAAAAAAATACTCAAGCGCATACGATTGTTGGATCGGTTCCGGTCACCGTGACCATCGAGAATGTTCCGAGCAGTTGGACAAGTTCTGCCTGGCGTCGGGTACCAGTTTTTTGGAAAACCGCACTTAATTGGGTCCGCACAGTGGCCATGGAAACGCTTGAGCTTGCGGCCAATGAACTTGGAGTGCCGCCGTGCAAAACACCTAGCGCAATGCGCGCTTCTGATGCAGTCAAGCCGTAGAGCTGCTGTAATAGTTTCACCGGCGTGTCGAATGGTGTGCGTACATCACGCAGCAGCACCAACGCTAGCGGCGAGCGGCCGCCGCTCGATGGCGCGTGCTGTTCTGGTAAAGGGGCGACTAGGATCTGGAGCGGGGGTCCATCAACGCGCCCTGCAAGCATGGCACCGGCGACGCGCCGCGCTTCTCCGCCACAGGCGTGCGCAAGCAAGCTGGCGAAATGAGGACTGTCGACACCGGTGAGAACAAGACGCTCCGCCGCAATGTTGATACAACGATACTTTTTTAAGGCCGACTCGGCCGCCTTATTCGCGATGATAATACGGGCGGTTGCGTCAACAACCAACAGTGGTGTCTGCAAGCCAGCTAGCACATCGGCACATATCGATTTTTCAATGGCTAGCGCGCTGAAACGGCGACGTAGAAGTAAAGCGCGGCGAATATGAGGAAGTACTTCACAGAGTTCCAACGGCGCACACCAAGAATGTGCCTCGTTTAAGCCAAACTGAAACACCAGAAAACTATCGCCAGTGCCGTCGCGAACGAGTGGCGTGGCAATGATCGAATCGAGGCCATAGTCACGCATGAATTCTTGATAAAACGGACTACAACCAATCACCCGCGAATTCAAATGCTGACGGTCAATATACCAGCTACCCACAGCGATCCGGTCGATATTGTCGCGAGTGGGGTCAAGCACATGGTAATAGTCGGAAAATTGCTGGCGGCACTTTTGTGGTAATTCTATACTTTCGTGTAGCACAGTTATATTTCTCGTTCGTTCCCAAGTGGTCAAAGCGACGTGCGCGCTTCCAGCAATTAAACGTAGCGAGTTTAAAGCGTCTTGCCATGCCGCAGGTGCCGTGATTCCCTCATAAAATTGTTCGACGGCACTGTTGGCGAGGCGCGTAAGATTAGTCATGCCTATTCCCTAATGCACCGCGAAGGCGCATGCAAAGTAAACAACGCCACTCATTCAGATGAATGATGACAGGACGATTCTTTAATTCTACGCTCAACACCGATGGACAGTGATTCCGGCGCAGTCAAACCGCGCGTATGACGCTATCGAACAACTTCCATCAAACAATAATTCTTCAGCTACTTTCATTAGGAGAGCACCATGCCAGATTACAATATCCCAGTATTAGATATCAAGCCAGGTTTATTCCCTCAGGAGGTGCAGGAGGCCATCAACGCCGCCATGTCGCAAGGGGACTTATTTTCGGTGAACGGAATACGCGCGTTCGGTGGGCAGGTTCTGAAAGCTGGCGTCGTGACATTTCAGCCAAATTCAAAACTCATCCTCAACGACTACGAGCACCCCTGGGTTGCCATAGTGATGAATCAACTACAGTTCGTGGACACAAGTAAAGATGCCACGTTGAAGCTTACAGTTGATTGGCAGCCAAAAATATATCAACCACCACCGGCACCACCAACGTCAGCGAAGGGCTATAAAGCGGGCGTGACTCAGGATGGCCCACGTGGAACAGATGGCTCGCGTGGTACTGACGGCCAAAAAGGTGACGACGCGCCGTCCGCTCCCAAACTCTATATCGTGTGCGGGGGCGTCGCTGACAAGCAAAGTCAACCCATCCCCGCTGCACTGAAATTGTCCGTGATCGCAAACGGCTACTCTGGCAGTAACGGTGCTAATGGCGGCGCTGGCGGAGCCGGCGGAGACGGTGGAGATGGTGGCGACGGGGAAATGGGCGGAGGCTTACTTGACGGCTGTAGACATAGTGCCAGTAATGGGGGGGGCGGTGGCCTAGGCGGACAAGGTGGGGCGGGCGGGCGGGGAGGCAACGCGGCTTCTGGCGCTGATGTGGTACTTGTAGGGCCGCAGGACGCCTGGGTGGCCCTTTCGTATGCAGCGTTCGAGATCAATCCCGGCTCTGTGGGACAAGGCGGCTACGCAGGGGCTTCTGGACCGTCCGGACGCGGTGGTGCAAGAGGAGCCCACCCGGGAAGTTGCGGCGGTGGAGAACAAGGCCAAACTCCAGCAACGCCTCCGACTCCGCATGACCAAGCGCCCCATGGTGCGGAAGGACGCATTGGAATAATCACCAAGGTGATCGACAACAATGTTGCAAGGTTCTTTTAAATGGTAAGCGTCTCCCCAGTGACGTCTTGAGTGGTTGGCAAATTGATCGATGATGGCATAACACCGTTGGGAAACGGCGTCATCTCAGAGGCCTGCGGGCGGGTTGCAGTTCCAAGGCAAGAACTCATCAACCCGGGTGACGGGATGATCGGCGATATGCGTCAGCACGTGACGCAACCAGGCTTCGGGGTCGACACCGTTCAGCCTGGCCGTGCCGATCGGCGAGTAGATAGCGGCGGAGCGTTCACCTCCGCTGTCGGGGCCGGCAAACAGGTAGTTGCGGCGACCGATTGCCACGCAGCCCTCGGCCGCCGGGTTATCAATCTCGATGGCGCCGTCATCGTAGTAGCGCAGCAGCGCCGGCCAGAGTTTGAGCGCGTATAGGATCGCCGCAGCCGTATCGGACTTACGCGACAGCGTATCGAGCTTGGTTCGCAGCCAGCGCTTCCGGTCATCGAGCAGCGGACGCGCGCAGGCTTGCCGAATCTGCCTTCGCTCATCGGGAGGTTTTCCCCGGATATCGGCTTCGATCAAGTACAGCTCGGCGATACGACGCAATGCTTCGGTGGTGAGCGGCCTCGCCCGCGCCGCGTGCAGATCGTTGAATTTACGCCGCGCATGCGCCCAGCATGCCGCATCGCGGATCGTGCCGTCTTCGAATAAAACGTTGTAGCCGACGGTCCCACCGAATTGGCCTGCCTAGCCCATATCCGCCGAATATAGTGGATCCGTAGCACACACTCTTGGGATTTCAGGGGTGATTGGTCCCGCTTGCATCGAGGAACGCATCGGCGCCATTAAAGCGGCGGTTCCGCTCACCAATGACGTCGCCGTCATCATGGCATACCAGTTGCTGGCCTTGGCGGTGGTCGACCAGCTGCGCGCCGCCTTGCTGGCCGTTGAGCGTTACGACGAGGGCATTGCGGCCATCGCGCTGACGCTGCCGGACTACGCGCTCTTTAGCGCGCTGCCGGGAGCCGGGGCGCAGCGGGCACCACGCCTGCTGGCGGCATTCGGCGAGCAGCGAGAACGCTTCCAATCTGCCCGTGAGTTCCAGCAGTATTGCGGCGTCGCCCCTGTTCTTGAGGGTCGCGGCCAGCAATCGTGGGTTTACTGGCGCTGGCAATGTCCCAAGTTCCTGCGCCAGACCATGGTCGAGTGGAGCGCCCAGACCATAACCAGGTCGTACTGGGCCGGCGCCTACTATCGCCAGCAGCGCGACAAAGGCAACACCCACCAAGCGGCGGTGCGCGCGTTAGCCTTCAAGTGGATCCGCGTCCTCTTTCGCTGCTGGCAGACGCGCACGCCGTATGACGAATCGATCTACTTGAACTCGCTCCGAGTGCGCGGTTCGCCGCTGGTCGGCGCCGCCGCAACTGGCTGAGCGACGAACAACTTACGCTCAGAGGAGGTGTCGCCCATTGACGTGAATAGGAGAAACTGAAGACCGTGCTGGGAAGCCGGTGCCCCTGAACTTGATCCGGCTGCCGGCTAAGATGATGGGCGCGCCGCCACATCGTCAGGACCCCGCGCGCCTATCGCGTTCCTGCAAAACAGTCAACCGGCGGCCGGTCCGCCGGCGGGGGCGATTTGAGCCGAGCGAATGCGAGGGACGCCCGTTCAGGGCGTCCACCTGCGGATGCCTGGCGCTCCTCCAGAGCGCCCGGCCGCGGACCGTCGATCTGCCTGGAATTTTTTGGAACCGCTGGTACCAACTGCGGCAATGTAATGTACTGCTGTGCCCACGCCGAGTTCGCTAAGTAAAAACCCGCAAAGAGACCTTGCGGACCTACCTCAGGGCCTGAGCTAGTGGGTGCGGCGCCGGGGCCAAAACCGAAGGTGATAAAGACGCTGGAAAAATAACTCCAGACATTCAGTCAACAACGCTGGACCTACTTTGACCTAAGTACCGCTATCGAACCGACACCATAGATTGTTTTTTCAAACTGTTCTAATTGTTAGGAGCCGTAAGCGTCCGGCCACTACCATCTCGAACGGGTAATCAATTTGACCGATGATAGCGTCACACCGCTGGGAACCGGCGTGTTGTTTAAGCAGGGTTGATCTGCTGGAGGTAGTTCCACGGCAGGAACTCGTGAACGCGGTTGACGGGGTGGTCGGCGATCTGCGCCAGCACATGGCGCAACCAGGCTTCGGGGTCGACCCCGTTTAGCTTGGCGGTGCCGATCAGCGAGTAAATCGCGGCGGCCCGCTCGCCGCCGCTGTCGGTGCCCGCGAACAGGTAGTTTCGGCGGCCGATGGCGATGCCGCGCAGCGCTCGTTCGGCCGCCGAGTTGTCGATTTCGATGGCGCCGTCGTCGCAGTAGCGCATCAACGCGGACCACAGGTTCAATGAGTACAGGATGGCCGCCGCCGTGTCGGATTTACGCGAGAGCGTGTCGAGCGTGGTCCGCAGCCAGCGGCCCAGATCGTCGAGCAGCGGTCGCGAGCGTTCCTGCCGAACGGCTTTGCGTTCGTCGGATGGTTTACCCCGGATGTCGGCCTCGATTACATACAGTTGCGCAATGCGCCGCAGCGCCTCGGTGGTCAACGGCGATGGCCGGGCCGCGTGCAGGTCGTGGAACTTGCGGCGCGCGTGTGCCCAGCAGGCCGCTTCCTGGATCGTCCCACCTTCGTAGAGGAAGTTGAACCCGGCATACGCATCAGCCTGCAGAACGCCCTTGAACGAGGCTAGGTGGGTTTGCGGATGGATGCCTTTGCGATCCGGCGAGTAGGCGAACCACACCGCCGGGGGTGTCGCATCGCCGCCTGTCCGGCCGTCGCGCACATAGGTCCACAGCCGGCCGGTTTTGGTCTTGCCGTTGCCGGGCGCGAGCATCGGTACCGGCGTGTCGTCGGCGTGCAGTTTGGTGGCCGCCAGTACGTGTTTTCGGATCGCGTCGACCAACGGGCGCAACAGCGCGCTGCCGGCGCCCACCCAACTGGCCAGCAGCGCGCGGTCCAAGTGCACTCCTTCGCGCGCGTAGATCACGGACTGGCGATACAGCGGCAGGTGGTCGGCGAACTTGGCCACCAGCACGTGCGCCAGCAGGCCGGGTCCGGCGATGCCGCGTTCGATCGGCCAGTTCGGCGCCGGCGCCTGCACGATGGCGTCGCAGCAGCCGCAGGCCAGCTTGGGGCGCACATGGCGCACCACGCGGAAGCTGGCCGGCGTGAACTCGAGCTGTTCGGCCACGTCCTCGCCAAGGGGGCGCAGTGCGCCGCCGCATGCCGGGCAGGCGTCGGCCGGTGGCAAGTGCACGTTCTCGTCGCGTGGCAGGTGTTCCGGCAAGGGTTTGCGTGGTGCGCCGGCGCGGCGCTGAGTCAGCCGCTGGCATTTCCCGCTCGACCTCGACGTCGTCGGCCTGCAGGTCTTCCAGTTGGAGTTCAAGCTGTTCGATCTGGTGGTCTAGCTGCTCGGACTTGCGGCCGAATTGCATGCGCCGCAGCTTGGCGATCTGCAGCTTCAGGTGCTCGATCTCGGCGGCTCGCGTCGTCAATTGGGCTTGCATGTTCAGCAATGCGTCGCCTTGGGTGGCGATGGTCGCGTCGCGTTCGCGCACCAGGCGCTCGCTCGCCAACAACAGCGCCTTCAAGGCGTCGATGTCGTTGGGCAGGTCGGTTGAGCTGAGCATGGGCCGAGTTTACGCGAGCTGCGCGACGTTTACAAGGCCGACGTGGGACGCCAGGTGCGTTCCGGCCGGCGCCAGTCTATGCCCTCGAGCAGCATCGACAGCTGCGCCTGCGTCAACGCCACGCTTCCGCTGCCGGCCTGTGGCCAGACGAAACGGCCGCGCTCAAGCCGCTTTGCCAGCAGGCACAGGCCGTCGCCGCTCCACCACAACACCTTGATCATGTCGCCGCGCCGTCCCCGGAACAAGAACACGTGGCCGCTGTACGGATCTTCGGCCAACGCCGTCTGCGCCTTGGCCGCCAGTCCGTTCATGCCGGCGCGCATGTCGGTCACGCCCGCGGCCAACCAGATCTTGGTGCCTGCAGGCAGGCCGATCATGGCAACAGCCGGGCCAGCAACAGCGCCAACGTGGCCGCGTCGACTTGGCCCTCCAGGCGCAGCTGAGCCTGACCCACGCTGAGCACGATTACGCCGGGTGGGACACTACCCGCCGGTGCGGGCGCAGGCGCGCGCGGAGTATCGAGCACCGTGATAGCCACCAATTGGCCCGGTGCGTTGCCGCCCGCAGGCCCTCGCCACCGAAACGCTTGCGCCAGCTGAACAACTGATTCGCGTTGATCTTCAATTCGCGGGCAATCAGCGACACCGAAGCGTCGGCGACCAGCGTGCGCGCCACGGCTGCACGCTTGAACTCGTCGCTGTGATGGCGATACGGGCCGCGTTTCGCCCTGGTTATGACTGGTTGAATTATCGTGTCCATAAATAAATTTGTGGACACAATCAATTTGCGCCCCAAATTCAATCATGGAGACTTGCAGCGCTCAAGGGAAGACGGCGGTGAGCCGACGCTTACGAAAATTGTGGTACTGCCCAATCAAGTAGGCGGCACTCAAGTCGAGTCGCGTGCCGGGGCGTGCACGGACTCGCACAGGGCTTGGGTGTCTTGGTGTCAATTTCCGGCATTAAGGCACCACTCATTTTCGGCGTAATGGCGCCACTTTGGCCAATGATTTTAGGGGCTCAAACTGGGTTGCTAGAATGATCGATCTCGACCGTTTTGGCAACATCGTTTTTCGAAACAAATCCGGTCTTTGGAGGCGATTGCTGCCCAAGGAGTTGGAGCGACATCTGGTCTTGAAGTGCAGCGGGGCTGGGATGTTGCGTGCGCGGAGGAAGCCACTTGCAGAGGCAATCCACCCAAGTTAAGGATTTTCCAACCTTTTAACATGGTTTTTGGGCCATGTGCTTGTGCGGCTTCGGCCTGGCTTTGCGTGTTTTGGATAGATTTTCCCTATGGACGTATGTCCGTTTCGCAATCAGGCGCAGCACCTCGCGCAGTAACTTCGCCACCTTTTTTCCGAGCAGGAGGGCCGGCAACAATGGTTTGAGGGCGGTATGCGCATAGGCGTGGTTGATGCGCTCGGCTGCGCGCAGGTCGGCGCTGTCGTGGGCTGTCAAGGCCGCCAGGGTTTGCAAGTTATCGCACATGATTTTGGCGGCGACGTCCTGCACCACGGCTTGCTGGGACAGGCCNGACACATGCTCCAAATTGAGNCGATGCTTGAGCCGCTTGAAGGCTTCCTCGATACGCCAGCGCTTGTGGTAGAGGTCGCCGAAGCCGTCGGCGGGAAAGCGCGCGCTGTCGAACAAATTGGTCATCAACACCCGCACCTTGCCGTTCGGCGCGACATGGCGGACGAGGCGCACCTGCTGGGGTTCTCGGGGGCATTCATAATCGTCGGCGTCGCGCCGGTCGGGCGCGCGCAGCATGACGAGCTGCTCGCTCAGACCGGAGCGCAGGAAGTCGCGCACGCAGGGAAAGCCGCCGTTGCCGGCCTTCTCGACGCGCATGCAGAACGCAATGTGACGATGTTTGAGCAGCGATACCAGCCATCGGGACGGGTAGCCCCGGTCGAGCAGCAGAAGATCGGTGCCGGAAAGCCGGTCCAGGTGTTCGACCAGCATTTGCCGCTCGCCGCAGTCCTCGATGCCGTGCAGCGAGGCCGCAAGCATCAACTCCGCGCCGGGAAGGAACAGGCCGAACAGGATTTGATCGGCCAGCGCGGCGCGCTTGACGTGGCTCGCGCGCAAGCCGAAGCGCATGGTCGAAGCATCAGCGGCGACCAAACGCAGGCCGCGCCAGCGCGGCACAAATCCGTGGTACTCGGCGCGTGCGACCAGCCAGTCGTTGAGCAGGGGAATGGCCGTCAGAGACAGCTTGACGCGCGCCTGGGCGAACGCCTGCTCAGACACCTTGCGCACCAATTGCGCACGTTGCTGCAGATGGGCGAAGAATACGTCGAGCTCGGCTTGGACGCTCATGCGCATACCGGTAAGCATCAACGCGACCAGCGCCGGCAACGGCAATTTTCGCTGGCGGGAAAATGCGGCGGGGTGTTCAATATGTCGGGCCGTCAGAAGGAATTCGACGGACTGCAAATGCGCGGCAAGATCGTTGAACAGTGCGGCAAGGGACATGGCGGCCAATGAGGTAAAAAATCTCACTGGCCGCGCCCTACCTCACTGGCATGTCAAGCTTTTTATTGTATTTCGCTCTACTTTTAAAGAAAAATTCTTAACTTGGGTGGATTGCTTGCAGAGGGGGGGGCGTAGTCGAGTACAATCGACAGCAGTCGGTCAAGAGCGGCCGCTCAACAGTGCGTGCGGCGATGAATATTTTATGCAACAGATACAGTACCGGTGGATGCCTCCTTTAGCTCAACCACCAAAGTTAAATACTATGGCCGATTCTAAATTAGACAGCGTTTCCTATGTGATCCTATTGCGAGGTATGTCGGAATCAGCCTATGCAAAGTTCGCAAACCACTTCCCCCACCATCGTGGCGGCGTAAATCCACGACTAAAAGAGACGTACCACACCGTTCCATGCGAACTTTCTGTCGTCGGTGAACACCTCGACTGGATAGTAACCGGCTTGTCGCCACACTATCGAGAACTTGCCCTTGGAGTTAGCATCCATGCGCCACGCAACTGGTCAAACTTCGATGTGCCGAATGAAGTCCTTCACGCGACACACAAATATTGCATTCCACTTCGGATCAGCTTCTCATCCCCCGCGACTCCGCCCATCAACAGTGGCGACGATTGAAAGAACAAGCAGCACGGAGAGGTCTATTTTTTTGGGGACAGCAACAGCCGCTGTAAGGTACGATTCCAGGGGCGAGTATGATCGCCAGCCGCCGGCCGGAGCAGCGGTTTAAGCCATAGCGTTATACACATCTCCCGCGCCGACTAACACGCCCCCGAAAAACCGTTTACATTCAATGGGTTGCGCAGAGGGGTTGTAAACTTTGCCGAATTCGCGTTTACTCTCGGAATTTCGGCGGACGCGTGACCAAGGTAGCACAACAGTGGACGGAACAAGAATTCGCGGGACTGGATCTTGGCGATGCCCGCCTCAACAAGAGGGCGAAGCGAATGATGGAACGATTTTCGGCCAATCCGACGGCCAGCATCCCGGATGCGTGTGATAGCTGGGGCGAAACCTGCGCGGCCTACCGCTTCTTGGGCAATGCCGAAGTGGAATGGGAAGCCATACTTGCCCCGCACTGGGAGCGTACCGAGGAGCGCATGCGCGCTCAGCCGGTGGTGTTGTGCATCCAGGATTCAACGGAGCTCGATTTCAACGGACAGGAGATCGACGGGCTCGGGCCGCTCAATTACGAAGCGCGGCGCGGCATGTACCTGCACCCGACTTACGTGGTCACGGCGCAGCGCGAGCCCCTTGGCGTGCTCGACGCGTGGATGTGGGCGCGCGAGAAGCGCGGCGCCGATGGCGTCAGGTCGGGCCTGATCGAGAGCAAGCGCTGGGTTGAAGGCTACCAGCGCGTGGCGGAGATAGCGGCGAAAATGCCGGAAACGCGACTGGTGTACGTGGCCGACCGCGAAGCGGACATGGTGGAAATGATGCGCTGCGCCCGCGATCTGGGCACCCCGGCCGACTGGCTGGTGCGGGCCAAGCATAACCGCTGCCTGCCCGACGAGGATGGCGCCAAATTGTGGGAGGCGACGACGGCAGGGGCGCCGCTGGGCGAGATCGCGTTCGCCGTCGGCTCGCGGGAAAACCAGAAGGGGCGTGCCGTGCGCCAGCAACTGTGGGCGCGCGAGGTCGAGATCAAGGATGGGAACAAGGGGCGCATCACCGTCACCTGTGTCGTGGCGCGCGAAGTAGGGGCGCCCGCTGGCGTCAAGCCAATCGAATGGCGTTTGCTGACGAACCGCACCGTCGCGTCGCAAGAACAAGCGGTCGAACTGATCAACTGGTATCGGGCGCGCTGGGAAATAGAAATTTATTTCCATGTTCTGAAAAACGGCTGCGAAGTCGAGGCGCTACAGCTGTCGAGCTTTGAGCGCCTCGAGCGTGCCTTGGCCTTGTTCATGGTGGTAGCTTGGCGCGTGACGTATCTGATGCGCAAGGGACGAACGTGCCCAGACCTGGACGCATCGCTGTTCTTCGATCCCGACGAGATCCGCGGCGCCTACCTATTGACCAAGAAAAAGATGCCCGCCAATCCACCGACATTGAATGAGGTTGTGCGACTGATTGCGCAGCTGGGCGGATTCCTCGGCCGCAAGAGCGACGGCGAGCCGGGCGCCAAGACAATCTGGCGCGGGCTTGATCAAGTGTTCGCTGCCGCCGAGACACTACGCTCGCTCCGCGACGGGCTGGGCTGACTTATGTATAACGACATGGGTTTAAGCCTAGAGGCGAGAGATGAAGCTAGACGGTGATATGCGCCTGGACGGGCAGTCCATCGGGATAGTCAAGGACAAAGAGACATCTACCTGCATTGACTATTTTTTTGAGGCAGATTTGTGGTGTATAGACCCCCGCTACGAGAGTCGTTATATGAAGGTCGGCGAATGCCGAGGCCTCTTTCGCCTGGATAAGGAAACGCTTGGTGCCGAGCTACTGTTTCCTATGAGCGGCGATGACGCTGGAAGTAGATTCAGCAATGCGGCATCAAGGGTACTCAAAGAGTTTCGCGCCACCGGGTCCTGGCCCGAACGAACCCACTTCGCTTCGGGGTAACAAACGCTTCGTTTCGAAATGCTTGCTGACGGCTCGACGACGGTCCGCTTCGGACAGCGGCGGTCGTTCCTAGAGTTGCGGGAAGCGACTTAGATTGTCTGAAGCCGGGCTTGGGGGCTAGCCTGGAAGCCGGCCGGACGGAGCGTGTCAATGACTTTGAAACACCTGGTTGAATCGGCGAGAGTCTAAATCTCGTATTTCAGGCAGCTTTTTTCTCCATTGGTGGCGGGTTGATCCAAGCGGCCGTCGGCAATTTTTGCGGCTATGGCATGCGGTGTTTGAAGCGGTTCGGCGTGCGCTGGAAAGCGATTGCCAGAGTGGCTTGTCGTTGCTTGCGCACTTCGGCGGCGCGGCCGGTGTGAACGCCCTCAGGCGTCATCATGCCGATGCCGGAATGGCGNTGCTGTCGGTTGTACCAAGAGAAGAACTGGACACAGTGCGCGCGCGCGTCGGCCAGCGAGCCAAAGCGTGGCGGAAANCCGGGCTGGTACTTCATGGTTTTGAATTGCGCCTCCGAGTACGGGTTGTCGTCGGAGACGTAGGGCCTGCTGTGCGACTTGGCGATGCCCAGGTCGCACAGCAGCGTGGCCACCGGCTTGGAGCGCATGCTGCTGCCCCGGTCGGCATGCAAGGTTAGCGTTCCCGGTNCGATGCATTCNTTGGCGGCGCTGTCGGCAATGAGCTGCTCGGCCAGCTCGGCGGTTTCCTGCTCGGCCACCATCCAGCCGACGACGTAGCGGCTGAAGATGTCGAGAATGACATACAGGTGGAAGCAGGTGCCCCTGACCGGACCCTTCAACTTCGTGATGTCCCAACTCCAGACTTGATTGGGCACCACGGCCAGCAGTTCCGGTTTGGCGTACTCGGGATGGCGTAGTTGGTCGCGGCGCTCGCGCACNGCGGCACAGCCTTGCAACAGGCGGTACATGGTGCGCACCGANGCCACGTAACGTCCCTCGTCGAGTAACTGGGCGTGNATGGCCGCCGGAGCGCAATTGGCGAAGCGTGGGCTGTTGAGCACGTCGAGCACCACGCGGCGCTCCAGCTCCGACAGCGCCAGCGGCGGTCGCCGGGCCGGTGCTGCGGTGGCCGGCAATGGACAGACGTGGCAAGCGGCTCGGTCGCGATACANGGCGCTGCGTGGCAGGCGCAGGGCGCGGCAGGCGGCGGCCACGCCGACCTGTTCAACGAGGCTCTTGGCGGCGCTGATCACTTCGGCTCGCTCGGCGTGTCGGCGGTGCTCAGCCCCAGCAGAATGGAAAGTTTTTTTTGGGCGTCGATGATCAAGTCCGCCTTGACCAGCTTGGCACGCAGGCGCTCGANTTCGTTTTCCAGTTCCNGCACCCGGCGTGTCTGGGCGCCGGCGGGATCAGCCTTCGGTCCCCGCTTGCGCTCCAGCGCGCCAGTCTCGCCAACTAGTTGCCGCTGCTTGCGCCAGGTCGCCAGATGGGACGAATAGATGCCCTCCCGGCGCAACAAGGCGCCAATATCGCCAAGNGCCACGCAGGCGTCGGCGGCGGCCAGAATGCGTAACTTCTCGGCCTTGGAAAAGGCTCGCCGCTTGGCGATGGGAACAACCTCGGGGTCGGGCCGCAGGACCTCAATAGGCGACGGGCCGGGTGCGTTCTGGGTATCTGCTGGGCTGCTAATTTGATGCTTTCGGTTGTGCATGTTGGAACCTACCGCTGTACTTTAAATTAATCGGGTAGGTGTCTCAAGTTATATTGGCACAGGGGGCTCGCACTGCACTTGTCGCCCCAGGCGTAAAGCACCGCACCAATCATTATGCAGAGTTTGATCGATTTCCAGCCAGCGGACGATATCGCCGCGGGTCGCGTCAAGCAACCTCATTACTTCAGCATAGCAACTTGAGGCCATGAACGCTTCACGGACGTGTGCCGGCGCGGACAATGGTTGTGTCTCTTCAGGAAACAGTTCGATTTGACCACCCGCGCTCAAGACCAGTCCTCGCGCAGCGCTCACGAATCCCGGGTAAGCGGCCGGCCGAACCACCTTCGTTCTGAGCCTAATCCTGTGTAGAGTTGTGTAGAGTTTGCGAACGGTAGCAACGAGTCGATTTTGCTGTTGGGGCAGGTAGGGAGTTTTTCGAGGGTATCGGCCAGCCAGCGTGCAGGGTCAAGGCCGTTGAGTTTAGCGGTGGCGAACAAACTTTGGATCGCGGCGGCACGGCGGCCCGCACACTCGGAACCCGTGAAGAGCCATTTTTTTTGCCGGTGCCGATTGGGCGTATCGCGTTCTCGACCGGATTGTTGTCGATCGGCAGGCTGCCCGAGCTGCCATAGCGCTGTAGTGCTGGCCAGCGCTTGAGCGCATGTTCGACGGCCTTGGCCGTGCCGCTGCCGGCAGCGACGGTACGCTGGGGCGCAACGAGCCAGGCGTGCAGGTCGGCAAGGCCGGGAAGGCATGCTGTTCGCGCAATGGGAGCCGCTGCACCGGCGTCATGCCCACTGCTCGCTGCTCGATGGCATACAGCTGTGCAATGCGGCGCAGCGCCTCCTCGGCCACGAGGCTGCCGCTGGCGGCGTGCGCGTCGAAGAACTTGCGCCGAATGTGGGGCCAGGCACGCGAGCTCAGTGGGGCCAGCCGCAAGTAGTGCTTTGTAGCCGACGTAATCGTCAACCATCAGATGCCCTCGCCAGTCTTGCAGGAAGGTGCGTGCGCGCCAGCTCGGCTGCTCTGGTAGTCGAACACGATCACCGATGGCCCGTCATCAAGCGCATTGGAGCGGTAGCGTGTCTGGTCTTGCCGCTGCCTGGATCGAGCTGGCGCACCGGTGTTTCGTCGGCATGCAGGCAACTTCGTTCCCTGAACAATTCGGCCAGCCTGTCGGCCAGCGGCTGCAAGGCCACACCGATGCGTCCAATCCACTAGGAGTCTGCGCGGCAGACAATTCTTGCGCTGACCATGTGACGCGCTTCTTGCCTGCGTCGATGGCGATTCACTTTCGCACTCGAAAGTGGAATGAAATAGGAGCCTGAGAGCGGGGATTGGACGGACTTTCGCCCTTTCAGGTCTTACGCGGACAGCATTTTCGCCATGCGCCGCAGGTTCAGCGCGGTGCAGACGAGTTTCCACTCGGCCTGAGCCTTCGCCAGTCCTCGCATGCTAAATTGCCGGAACCCGAGTACGCTTTTCACCCAAGCGTTGGGCGGTTCCGAGATCCACTTGCGTCTTCGGTAAGCCGCCTGGATCGTCGCGGATCTGAACTTGTCTGCCATGGCGGCACACAAAGGCCGCTTTTTCGGATCGATTACCGCTTCCTGCTTGCCGATGCGTCCGAGTGCCACAATCAGTTCGGACGGGTGAGCGCGTAGTTGCTCGAACATGGCTTCCGAGCGATAGCCTGCATCGGCGAGCACCAGCTCGGCATCGTCACCGACGTTGCGCTTTACCGCTGCGAGCACCGACGCCAGTTGCCCACTGTCAGCCGCACTATTGACGAGTTCGGCCGCCACGATGATGTGGGCGCTCTCGTCGACTGCAGCTTGGGCGTTGTACGCATAGTCGAAGCCGCCGCCGGCGCNCTTCATGATACGGCTTTCCGGNTCGGTAAAATTCTCTTGGGCGTCGGGCTTGGGTTCGCCGAACTTGTATTTAAAACGCGACTTCTTCTTTGGCTTGCCAGAGTCCTCGGGCGGCACATCTTCGTCATCGCTACGGCCGCGCGCGATATCGGCCTGGCGTTGGCGATCTTCAAGACGCGCACGGGCAGCGCGGATGACGGCAAGGCGGTCCTCGCGCCTTGCGATCTCCGCCGGGATATCGAGTTCCGGCTCGTTTTTTTCGGCGGCATCCGCCGCTCTGGCCCTGGCCAGCAACGCGTCGATTTGATCCTTGAGCTCACGCTCGGCCTTTTGCATCCGGTCGTAGCTCATCGCTTTGTGGCGCGATGCGTTGGCCTTGATCTTGGTGCCATCGACACCGATCGTGCCAAGCTTGACCAAGCCGCACTCTTTCGCCATCTTCACTACCTGTACGAACAGGTCCGACAGTTCCTTCAAGTGGATCGCGCGGAAATCGCAAATTGTTCGGTGCGCCGGATAGTTGTCAGCGGCGAGCATACGCAACGCCACGTCCTCGTACAGCTTTCGGGCCAGCTTGCGTGATGAGAACACACCGGTTGCATACCCGTACACAAGTATTTTGACCATCATCGCCGGATTAAATGGCTGGTTGCGGGACCCGCCCCCTGCATACCGCGCGTGAAAGGCGGACAGGTCGCGCGAGTCGACAGTGTCGCTAACGAAGTAGGCCAGGTGCCCCTCAGGGAGCCAGTCTTGCAAAGCATGGGGAAGCAGCATCTGTTGATGCTGATTGTAGGGGAGGTAGCTCGTCGTCATTCGACAAGTTTACCTCGTCCCCATTCCGATTGCATCAGTTTCTGCCGCGCAGACTCCTAGCCCAGCGTGGAACGCGCCAGCGGCACGCCCGCGCGCGCTGCGATCTGTTCGACCCGGTACAGCGGCAGGTGGTCGAGGTACTTGCAAACAGCGATCCAAGCCAGCAAGCCAACAGCGGCCATGCCGCCACCGTTGCCGTTGCCTTCACCGTGCCTGCCTTGGTCGCCCCGATGGTCACGCCGCCGACGGTGAAATTAGTGCCGGTTTGCTGGCTCAAGAATTGCTGGATCGTGAATACATTGTGGGCGCTCTTCATCGACGGCTGACAGGTGTCCGTCAACTGATGGCGCTTGTCGTAGGTACTCAACGTCATGTTGACGCCGCCGGCGGCGATTGCCGCAACCACGACCGGGTCGATCGACGCCCCTTGCACCAAATAAATCGACATGATCTGGTTCAGCGTCATCGGGCGTAGATCGGCGCCGGCGGACTGGATCAACACGGTGACGTTGCTGCTCTTGTCGTACAGATAGGCCTTGGTCGAACCGTCGCCCGTATTGGTTTTCCAGACCCTCCCCCCATTTTGTCGTATTCGGCAAACTCGGCCGTGCTGCCGTTCACACCCTTGCCCACCACCTCGTTGTAGGCGTTGTAGCGAATTTCGTGGATGTCTCCCCCCCAGGCGCCAGCCCCGGTCTGGTCGCCGCTGACGTTCCCGAAGGTTTGGCGACCATCAACCAAGACATCCGAGAATGACTCGCCGATGACATTGACGATGGTGCCGTTGTTCACCCGATCAATGTATGACATACATCAGCCGCTCCATTCGAATCTTGTATATTTTGCATGTATACCAGTATACAAAATATCCGAAGGAACGGCATCTCCTTCACAAATAAACCATTAGCTACTAGGACACCTGATCTTTCACCGCTCGATCCTGCTAAGGAAAAAAAATGACCATCAGACCATTAACGCCGGTTGAAATGAAAGTATTTGATCGGATATTAATAAAAAGAAAACAATTACTGCTAAAAGTCCCGCTGTGTGAGCGCACCATCCTCGACATGGAAAAACGGGGCGAGTTCCCAAAGCGCTTTTCGATCACCTGCCGCCTCGTCGCCTGGGATCTTGGCGAGGTCGACGGATGGATAGCCCGTCAAAAGGCCATGGCGTTGCAACCCCGCCCACCAGGTGATAAAAATAGCCAATAACAGCCCCCTGCCTGCGGCGATTTTCAGTCCAGACCCCGCGCGCAGTCGAGCTCATACCACAAAATAGCGATGCCGACAGATTCAAAATGCACTCGCCTTCACTCAACGCCCCCTGCGGCGTTGGCGCGCGGCCCCAATTATTTCGGCACGGTCCACGAATCGACCATATCAGCCCAGTCCTGCAGCATGGCCCTGCGCTGGCGCTCGTACTCAGCCTTGTTGTAGACAGCCCGGACGCCTCTTTGCTCATGGGCGAGACACTTCTCAATCCAATCCGTGTTATAGCCGGCTTCGTGCAATAGGGTCGATGCTGTCCGACGCAAGTCGTGCGGGGAAAATTCCTGGAGCTCCTCGCCCTGAGCCCGCGCTTCAGAAACAGTTGCCGTCAGAATGCGATTCAGCGTCGCTCCGCTAATCGGCAAGTCCGGGTCATATCGAGATGGGAGTAAATACGGGGACGTACCGGCGCAGGTTTTTAACGCCACCAGCATGTCCAGTGCCTGCCGAGCCAGATAGACATTGTGCGGATTGCGCCTCTTCATGCGCTTCCCCGGTATTGCCCATATTGCCTCCGAAAAGTTGACCTCGTCCCATGTGGCCGCGGTCAATTCGGACTTGCGCACCATGGTCAGAAGAAGCAGTTTGCACGCCAGGCGGAGCGTGGGTGACGAATGCACATAGTCGACATATTTGTAGAACAAGGCGATCTCACCCGGACCGAGGGCGCGGTCCCTCGGTTCAAATTGGGCGATTGAACAGGGCGGCACCATGTCGGCCGGATTTTCGTGCAGGTGTCCACGTTGTCCGGCATGCCGGAATACCATCATGACGATCTCGCGCGCATGGACGGCGGTGGCCGGTGCGCCGCGCTCGACGATTTTATCGCACAGGGTGCGTAATTCGTTGTGCGTGATCTCGGCCAAGAGCAGGCGGCCAAACGGCCCTTTCAAGTCACGCTCGTAAACCGAACGCCGCATATCGCGCGTGGATTCCGCCATCTTGTACTTCGCCAGCCAGCGCTCGGCCCAGATGCCAGCGTCTTCTTGGCGGCATCAAGCTTCTCCCGCGCCTGCAGCAGCGTGATTCCACCGACTCCGTACTTACCCAGCACCAGGGTCTCTTGACGGCCATTGATGCGATAGTTGTAGCGAAACGAAATGGTCCCTGTGGTGAGCACCGCGACATACAAGCCATCGCGGTCCGTCAGTTTGAATGTCTTGTCTCCGGGTTTGAGACTTCTAAGCTTTGTGTCGGTCAGCATGAGTTCCCCCTGCCTTGGTACCATCATTGAAACGGCGATTTTCGCCGTAAAAAAAGCCTTTTAAATCAATCATTTAACATCGAAAATACCATCATTGGCACCATCATCGGTTGCAATGGGGAATGATGGTATTGACACTCAAAATTTTGCTCCCAAAATTTGATGCCATCTAATGTACCATCAATAAATCGTGCTTGCCTTTGCCGGAACATGCCGATCGCTGCAGGCCATTTACGAAAAAAGCCCCTGGAATCAGGGGCTTAGTCTCATCCACCTACCCGGCATTGCCAGAGGCCGCCAGTCAGGGAATCATTCCCATTCGATGGTCGCGGGTGGCTTGCCGGAAATATCGTAGACCACGCGGTTGATGCCGCGCACTTCATTGATGATGCGGTTCGACACTTTGCCCAGCAGCGAGTGCGGCAGGTGCGCCCAGTGCGCCGTCATGAAGTCCTGCGTCTGCACCGCGCGCAGCGCCACCACGTACTCGTAGGTGCGGCCGTCGCCCATGACGCCGACCGACTTCACCGGCAGGAACACGGCGAAGGCCTGGCTGGTGCCGTCGTACCAGTTCCGCGGCGCCTGCTCAGGGTCGAGGCCCTCGCCGCCGACGAATTCAAACGGCGCGTTGCGCAGCTCTTCGATGAAGATCGCGTCGGCGCGGCGCAGCAGGTCGGCGAAGTCCTTCTTCACCTCGCCGAGGATACGCACGCCCAGGCCAGGACCAGGGAACGGATGGCGGTAAACCATCTCGTGCGGCAGCCCGAGCGCGACGCCCAGCTTGCGCACTTCGTCCTTGAACAGTTCACGTAGCGGTTCGAGCAACTTCAGGTTCAAGGTCTCCGGCAAGCCGCCGA
The DNA here is from genome assembly GCF_000344615.1 of Janthinobacterium sp. CG3. Classification (GTDB taxonomy): domain Bacteria; phylum Pseudomonadota; class Gammaproteobacteria; order Burkholderiales; family Burkholderiaceae_D; genus Janthinobacterium. The sequence continues at coordinate 1,884,148 of NZ_KB467824.1, forward strand.
CGTTGTGGTGGCTCTTAATGGTCTGGCCCTTCTTGCCCTTGCCGGCGCTTTCGATAACGTCGGGGTAGATGGTGCCCTGCGCCAGCCATTTGGCGTTGGAGAGCTTGCCCGCTTCGACCTGGAACACTTCGACGAATTCGCGGCCGATGATTTTGCGCTTCGCTTCCGGGTCGGCGACGCCGGCCAGGTGGCCCATGAATTGCTCTTCGGCGTCGACGCGGATGACTTTGACGCCGAGGTTCTTGGCGAACATGTCCATCACCATCTTGCCCTCGTCCAGGCGCAGCAGGCCGTGGTCGACGAAGACGCAGGTCAGCTGGTCGCCGATGGCGCGGTGGATCAGCGCGGCGGCAACCGACGAGTCGACGCCGCCGGACAGGCCGAGGATGACGTCGTCGGTGCCGACCTGGGCGCGGATCTTCTCGACCGCCTCGGTGATATAGTCAGGCATGTTCCAGTCGGATTTGCAGCCGCAGATTTCATGCACGAAACGGCCCAGGATGGCCTTGCCCTGCATCGTGTGCGTCACTTCCGGGTGGAATTGCACGGCGTAGAAGCGGCGCTCCTCGTCGGCCATGGCGGCGATCGCGCAACTGGCCGAGTTGCCCATCAGCTTGAAGCCGGGCGGCATCTCGAGCACCTTGTCGCCGTGGCTCATCCACACCTTCAGCATGCCGTGGCCTTCGTCGGTGACGAAGTCGGCGATGCCGTCGAGCAGCTTGGTGTGGCTGCGGGCGCGCACTTCGGCGTAGCCGAATTCGCGCACCAGGCCGTTTTCAACCTTGCCGCCCAGTTGCGCGGCCATCGTCTGCATGCCGTAGCAGATGCCCAGCACCGGCACGCCCAATTCGAACACGGCCTGCGGCGCGCGCGGCGCGTCGCCTTCCAACACCGAGCTGTGGCTGCCCGACAGGATCACGCCGGCGGCGCCGTAGTTGCGCACGAACTCGTCGCTGACGTCGTGCGGGAACACTTCGGAGAACACGCCGGAATCGCGCACGCGGCGGGCGATCAGCTGGGTGACTTGTGAGCCGAAATCGAGGATGAGGATTTTAGAATGCATGGAGTGGGCACTTTTCAATGAATACATCGGGGAGCAGGCGCTCTGCCCCGGTGGAAAACGGTGGCGCGCCCCGCCGGTGGCGGGACGGCTGCTGGCGCGACGTTGCCGCGCCAGCCCTTGCAACATCAGTCGCCGGAGCGGTAGTTCGGCGCTTCCTTGGTGATCTGCACGTCGTGCACATGCGACTCGCGCATGCCGGCCGACGTGATTTCCACGAATTCGGCTTTTTCGCGCAGTTCGTCGATGGTGGCGCAACCGCAGTAACCCATCGATTGGCGCACGCCGCCGACCAGTTGGTAGATGATCGCCAGCACGCTGCCCTTGTAGGCGACGCGCCCTTCGATACCTTCTGGCACGAACTTGTCGGCCTTCATGGTGGCGTCCTGGAAATAACGGTCGGCCGAGCCGTCCGTCATCGCGCCCAGGCTGCCCATGCCGCGGTAGGACTTGAAGCTGCGGCCCTGGTACAGGATCACTTCGCCCGGCGCTTCTTCGGTGCCGGCGAACATGCTGCCCATCATCACGGTCGAGGCGCCGGCGGCCAGCGCCTTCGAAATGTCGCCCGAGAAGCGGATGCCGCCGTCGGCGATGCACGGCACGCCGGTGCCGGCCAGCGCTTCGGCGACGTTGGAAATCGCGGTGATTTGCGGCACGCCGACGCCGGCGACGATACGGGTGGTGCAGATCGAGCCAGGGCCGATGCCGACCTTGACTGCGTCGGCGCCGTATTCGACCAGCGCCAGGGCGGCGGCGGCGGTGGCGATGTTGCCGCCGATGACGTCAACGTGGGGAAATTTGGTTTTGATCCAGCGCACCCGATCCAGGATGCCCTGCGAATGGCCGTGGGCGGTGTCGACCACCAGCACGTCGACGCCGGCGGCGACCAGCAGTTCGATGCGCTCCTCGTCCTTGGCGCTGACGCCGACGGCGGCGCCGACCAGCAGCTTGCCCAGCGAATCCTTGGAGGCGAACGGATGTTCGGTGGCCTTCTGGATGTCCTTGACGGTGATCAGGCCGCGCAGTTCAAACGCTTCGTTGACCACCAGCACGCGTTCGAGGCGGTGCTTGTTCATCAGGCGCTTGGCTTCGGCCAGGTCGGCGCCTTCGGTGACGAACACCAGTTTTTCGCGCGGGGTCATCTTGGCGCGCGCTTCGGCGTCCAGTTCCTGCTCAAAACGCAAATCGCGGTTGGTGATGATGCCGACTACTTCCTTGCCCTGCACCACGGGGAAACCGCTGATGCCGTATTGCTCCGTCAGCGCGATCACGTCGCGGATCTTCATTTCCGGCGGAATCGTGATCGGGTCGCGCAGCACGCCCGCTTCGAAACGTTTGACCCGCGCCACTTCGCGCGCCTGGTCTTTCGGATTCAGATTCTTGTGGATAATGCCGATACCGCCTTCTTGCGCCATGGCGATGGCCAGACGGGCTTCGGTCACGGTGTCCATCGCCGCCGACAGCAGCGGAATGTTCAGCGAGATGTTGCGGGTCAGGCGAGTCTTGAGGGACGTATCGACAGGCAAAACGTTGGAGTAAGCGGGGACGAGCAGCACGTCATCGAATGTGAGTGCTTTTTGAAGTAGACGCATAGCATTTCCTATTGGCGCAAAAGTGAATTATACAGACAAAATCCCCTCTCGTCTTTGCATACGGGAAAGACATCGGCAAAATGGTCGACATGCGGTGCCGCGATTGACTTCCGTGTGGAAACATGGCGAAATCTGGGCACAAGGCCAACCGAAAGACGCACATGACGACGAAACAAGCAACACGCTGGCCACGCCTGCTATTCGGCGGCGCGCTGCTGGCCGCGGCGGCGCTGGCGCAGGCGCAATACGTATGGCTCGACGACAAGGGCCTGCGGCAGTATTCGGACCGCCCGCCGCCGCCGGCGGTGCCGGCCAAGCGCATCCTGAAGGCGCCCGGCGCCGCGTTGCAGGAGGCGGCCGGCGGCGAGGCCGCGGCGGCAGCATCCACCCCTGCGGCCGGCGCGCAGGCGCCCAAGGCGGAGCCGACCACCGCCGAGCGCAACGCCGACTTTCGCAAGCGCAAAGCCGACGAGGCCGAGAAGGAGCAGAAGGCCGCCGAAGCGGCCAAGCGCCAGGCCGACATCGACAGCAATTGCGCCGGCCTGCGCCAGAGCAAGCAGACGCTGGAATCGGGCCGGCGCATCGGCACCACCGACAAGGCCGGCCAGCCCGGCTACATGGGCGACGAAGAGCGCGCGCAGCAAAGCAAAAAAGTGCAGCGCGCGCTGGCCGACTGCAAATAGCGCGGCGCTGTCACCAATTGCCACAACGCCGAAACCGCCTAAATCAGGTCTTGGCTGGCTTCACGCCGGCGCGGCGGCGCCGCGTTTCCTTCGGGTCCGCCAGCAGCGGGCGGTAGACTTCGACGCGGTCGTGCTCGCGCAAGACGGTGTCGAGCGATTTTTTCTTGGCGTAGACGCCGACGGCCGCGCTGGCCAGGTCGATTCGCGGCACCTCCAGCAGCAGGCCGCTCAAGCGCACAGCCTGCTCCAGCGTCGTGCCGGCGGGCACCTGCAGATCGCGCAGGAATTCGTAGTCGGGCGTCGCGTAGCACACCTGCACCTTGATCTGCCGAGTCATCGCCTCACCCATACACCGTCTCGGCGCGCTTGCAGAAGGAGTCAACCATGCTGTTGGCGATCATGCCGAACACCGGCCCGATGATTTGCTCCAGCACGCGGCTGGAAAATTCGTAGTGCAAGTCGAGTTCGATCTTGCAGGCGTCGGCCCGCAGCGCCTTGAACGTCCAGACCCCGTCCAGGGACTTGAAAGGCCCGTCCACCAGCTTCATCTTGATGCTGGTGGAGGGCGCGTTCTCGTTCGATGTCGTGAAGCTTTGCCGCACTCCGTGGTAATGTATCGCCAGGCTTGCCACAACGGTGTGCTCGCCGCGCTCGCGCACCTCGACACCGCCGCACCAGGGCAAAAATTTGGGATAGTCCTCGACTGCCGCCACCAGCGCGAACATCTGTTCCGCGCTGTATCCCAGGAAAACTGATTTATGTACTACTGCCATTGAAGAACCGTTTGCTATGATGTTGGATATCTCAATCGTTTTGATCGCGCTTGCGCGAGACAGTAGTTTAACCGACCCGCGCACATTTACCATCTCATGACCATAGCTGACAATAAAAAAGCCTTTCACGACTACTTCATCGAGGATCGCTACGAAGCGGGCCTCGTGCTCGAAGGCTGGGAAGTCAAGGCGATCCGCGACGCCCGCGTGCAGATCAAGGAGGCCTACGTCGTCGTCCGGGGCGACGAACTATTCCTGTTCGGCGCCCACATCAGCGCGCTGCCGACCGCGTCCACCCATATCCATCCGGAGGCGGTGCGCACGCGCAAGCTGCTGCTGCACAAAGCCGAGATGAGCAAATTGATCGGCAAAGTCGTCCGTTCCGGCTTTACCCTGGTGCCACTCAACCTGCATTACAAGGGCGGCCGCATCAAATGCGAAATCGGCCTGGCCAAGGGCAAGAAGCAGCACGATAAACGCGCCGCGGAAAAAGACCGCGATGGCAGCCGCGAAGTCCAGGCGGCAATGAAGACGCACCGCCGCTAATAAGCCGCCGCCTCGTCCGCCCCGCCCCAAGCCCGGTCGCGCACCGGGCTTTTTCATGTCCGGGCAATGGAACAACGCCGCGCCGCGCGGAACATCGCAAGGCCGGGGATAGTCGATTATTCCATTGGGGTGATTCACAGCCGGCCACCATCTTGTATTGGCGGGGCGCAAGGGCCGGAGGAGCCATCGCAGACTCGACGCCGCGGGGTGGCCGCGTGCATAGACAGACCGGATCAGGCGCGTCGGCGGATTGTTTCCGCTGGCGCCGGCCGGGTCCGGATGCTTGCGGCAGATAAACTGGCAAGCATCCGAATGAACGGTTTTTAAACCTTCAGCAAATCGCGCGATTTGCCGGAATCAGTCCATTCTTTTACCCATTTCGGTTGACGACCGCGACCCGTCCATTGCTGCGACGTGTCGTTAGGATTGCGGTAACGTACCGCTACGGTGCCGGTCTTAGCGCGGATACCGGTGCCAACCAAGTCTTTGACCGAAACGCCAACGCTCTGCGCGATTGCCAGGATTTGTTCCCGGGCTTTGCTCATATCGTCTTGTTCGCGCCTCTTCATTTGTTTCTTGATGTCGTCTTGCAGTTTACGCAAATCGGCGAGGGATAAAGTGGATAGATCCATGATGTCTCCTGTGGGTGTATGAACGATGAAGTTTAAGAAAAAAGATTCTATCCAATTGTAACGCGCTTTGCGCGTTTTTTGATATTTTTTACATCTAATTCGACTAGCGGCCTTCACTATCCAGCAATTATAGCGCCGCCCCGCAGCCGAACGCCATTCAAGCCCATCCAATTTCCACACGCCGCCGCCATTGTCGAACCGGCTCAACCAGCGCTAACGTAGATAATGCCGGTACCGGATTGCAATGTAGCATCAATTATCTTGCAATTTTTAATAACAGTAAATAGCAATTCCCATCTGGAGCGCCCCTGATCCACTGCGCTTTGTTTAAATCGGCACCGGCCGGGCGCCGCAGCATTGTTTTCGACCGCGCCCGCCCTTATCCGGCTTATCCCGCAGCATTCCCCTGCGTCTATGCATGCCTAGACAACTGTTGTTTTAATGCCATAAGCCGTATCTTTTCAGGCCTGCACACCCTCGCCCGGCAGTTTTTTCTGGGTCTTTACGACTTGCATTGCGGTAGCGATCAAGCCGCTGATATCGCCCATATTGGCGGGAACGATAATCGAGTTATTCGTCTTGGCCAATTGCGCGAAGGCCCCGACATATTGCTCGGCCACTTTCAAATTCACCGCGTCGGCGCCGCCCGGCTCGCGAATCGCCGCCGCCACCTGGCGCAGCGCCTCGGCGTTCGCCTCGGCCAGCGCGACAATCGCCGTGGCCTGCCCCTGCGCCCGGTTAATCGACGCCTGCTTTTCGCCTTCGGAGCGGGCAATCGACGCTTCCCGTTCGCCGCTGGCGATATTGATCTGCTCCTGGCGCCGCCCCTCGGAGGCGGCGATCAGCGCGCGCTTTTCGCGCTCGGCGGTAATTTGCGCCTGCATTGCATGCAGGATTTCCTTTGGCGGCGTCAGATCCTTGATTTCATAGCGCAGCACCTTGACGCCCCAGTTCGCCGCCGATTCATCGATGGCGTTGACGATGGTCGTGTTGATATGGTCGCGTTCTTCAAACGTCTTATCCAGTTCCATTTTGCCGATCACCGAGCGCAGCGTGGTTTGCGCCAATTGCGTGATCGCCGCGATGTAATTCGACGAGCCGTAGGACGCGCGCATCGCGTCGGTGATCTGGAAGTACAAAATGCCGTCCACTTGCAGTTGCGTGTTGTCGCGCGTGATACAGACCTGCGGCGGCACGTCGAGCGGGATTTCCTTCAGCGAGTGTTTATAGGCGATGCGGTCGACAAACGGAATGACGATGTTCAAGCCCGGCCCCAGCGTGGCGTGGTATTTTCCAAGGCGTTCGACCACCCAGGCGTGCTGTTGCGGCACGACGTTGATGGTCTTGAATACAAAGACCAGCGCGAAAATGAAGAAAACGATGGTGACGCTACCGAAACTGATGTCCATATGCTGCTCTCCTGGTGAATTAACTGGTATCGCTGAATCCGAATGGCCGCGTGATATCGGCTTACGCTGGCGCTCAGCCGAGCTACGCCCCCTCTAGCATTGCCCTAGCCGACGATCAGGCGGCTGCCGCGCACTTCCTGAATGATGTAGTTGCCGGCCTCGGGATTGGCGCCGGGCGCCAGTTGCACATCCCATTGCGCGCCCCGGTACATCACCCGCGCTTCGCCGTCGACCCAATGCGCCACGTCAATGCGCTGGCCCACGTCCATATTCACGTTGGCGTCGCGCCCCGCCTCCGACGTCGCCGGCTTGCCGTATTTGCTGCGCCGTAGCAGCAGCGTGGCCAGCACGCCGACCGCCGCCGCCACCAGGGTCTGCACCGGCATCCCCGGCCCGGCCAGCGCCACCAGAGCGCCGGCGGCGATACCGATGGCGATCATCAACAGATAAAAGGTTCCGGTAAATAGCTCCAGAATCACCACCACGCCGGCCACCAGGAACCAGCTCATCCAATCCGACATCATGCCTCCCGTTCAAGTAAAACGACTAAAAAAAACCCCCGCAGCCCGATAAGGGCGGCGAGGGTTTTGTCTTGCGAATGGGTATGTATTAATAGTTTTTGCCAGACTCTTATATGCAGCCAGTCTAACGCACATTACCTTGCCGTCAAAACGACAATGTTCATTGTTTGCTATTTATATCCCATTCCGGCGCCATTATTTCTGCAGCGCCGCCAGTTTTTGCCAGGTGTCGATCACCGAGTCCGGGTTCAGCGACATCGATTCAATGCCCTGCTCCATCAGCCAGACCGCGAAATCCGGATGGTCGGACGGCCCCTGGCCGCAAATGCCGATGTATTTGCCCTGCGCGCGGCAAGCCTTGATGGCCATCGCCAGCAAGGCTTTCACGGCCGGGTCGCGCTCGTCGAAATCGGCGGCCAGCAAGGCCATGCCGGAATCGCGGTCCAGGCCCAGCGTCAGCTGGGTCAGATCGTTCGAACCGATCGAGAAACCGTCGAAATACTCGAGGAACTGGTCGGCCAGGATGGCGTTCGACGGCACTTCGCACATCATGATCAGGCGCAGGCCGTTTTCGCCGCGCTTCAGGCCGTTTTTACCCAGCAGGTCGACGACTTTCGCGGCTTGGCCCAGGGTACGCACGAACGGCACCATGATCTCGACGTTGGTCAGGCCCATGTCGTTGCGCACGCGCTTCATGGCCAGGCATTCCATCTCGAACGACTCGGCGAAGTCCGGCGACAGGTAGCGCGCGGCGCCGCGGAAGCCCAACATCGGGTTTTCCTCGTCCGGCTCGTAGCGCGAACCGCCGATCAGCTTCTTGTACTCGTTCGACTTGAAGTCGGACAGGCGCACGATGACCGGTTTCGGCCAGAACGCGGCGGCGATGGTGGCGATACCCTCGGCCAGCTTGTCGATGTAGAACGCTTTCGGCGAGGCGTGGCCGCGGGCGACCGATTCCACGGCTTTCTTCAGGTCGGCGTCGATGTTCGGATACTCGAGAATCGCCTTCGGATGCACGCCGATGTTGTTGTTGATGATGAATTCCAGACGCGCCAGGCCGACGCCTGCGTTCGGGATCGACTGGAAGTCGAACGCCATCTGCGGATTGCCGACGTTGAGCATGATCTTCGTCGGCAACGGTGGCAGTTCGCCGCGCGCCTCTTCCGACACTTCCGTTTCCAGCAGGCCGTCGTAGATGCGGCCCTCGTCGCCTTCGGCGCAGGACACGGTGACGAAGGTGCCGTCCTTCAGCAGCTCGGTGGCGTTGCCGCAACCGACCACGGCGGGGACACCCAGTTCACGGGCGATAATCGCCGCGTGGCAGGTGCGCCCGCCGCGGTTGGTGACGATCGCCGCGGCGCGTTTCATGACCGGCTCCCAGTTCGGGTCGGTCATGTCGGCCACCAGTACGTCGCCCGGCTGGACGCGTTCCATGTCGGCCGGATCGTGGATCACGCGGACCGGGCCGGCGCCGATTTTCTGGCCGATGGCGCGGCCCGAGGTCAGCACCGTGCCGCTGCTTTTGAGCTTGAAGCGCTGCTGCGCGTCGGTCGATTTCTGTTGCGATTTGACGGTTTCAGGACGCGCCTGCAGGATGTACAGCTTGCCGTCGCGGCCGTCCTTGCCCCACTCGATGTCCATTGGACGGCCGTAGTGGTTCTCGATGATGACGGCGTATTTCGCCAGTTCCACCACTTCGCTGTCGTTCAGCGAGTAGCGGTTGCGCATTTCAACGGGCACGTCGACGGTTTTCACGGAGCGGCCGGCCTTGGCTTCGTTGGTGAATTCCATTTTCAGCAGCTTGGAGCCGATGTTGCGGCGGATCACAGGCGATTTGCCCAGTTCCAGCATCGGCTTGTGGACGTAGAACTCGTCCGGATTGACCGCGCCCTGCACCACCGTCTCGCCCAGGCCGTAGCTGGAGGTGACGAAGACCACGTCCTTGAAGCCGGACTCGGTGTCGATGGTGAACATGACGCCGGCCGCGCCCAGGTCGGAGCGCACCATGCGTTGCACGCCGGCCGACAGCGCCACTTCAGCGTGGGTGAAGCCCTTGTGCACGCGGTAGGAGATGGCGCGGTCGTTGTACAACGAGGCGAACACTTCCTTCATGGCTTCAAGCACGTTGTCGATGCCGACCACGTTGAGGAAGGTTTCTTGCTGGCCGGCGAAGGAGGCGTCCGGCAAATCTTCGGCGGTGGCCGAGGAACGCACGGCGAACGACATCTCGGTGTCCGAATCGGCCACCAGTTTCTCGTAGAACGCGGCGATTTCGCTGGCCAGGCGCGGCTGGAACGGGGTTTCGACGATCCACTTGCGGATTTCGGCGCCGGCCAGGGCCAGCGAACGCACGTCGTCGATGTTCAAGCCTTCCAGGCGGTCGGCGATGCGCTGGGCCAGCGGGGCGCCGCCGTTGGCGCTGTACGACAGGAAGTCGCGGAACGCTTGCGCGGTGGTGGCGAAGCCGCCCGGCACGCGCACACCCGCGCCCGCCAGTTGGCTGATCATTTCGCCGAGCGAGGCGTTCTTGCCGCCGACGGATTCGACATCCGTCATGCGCAAATGGTCGAACGAAGCGACGTACACCGCCTCGTTGTTCTGCTCCTGCAATGCTGCGTTGGTCATAATGACACCTTTACTGATGATAGAAATCGTCGCGAGGCGCACTGACATGTGTTCTTGTTATTCTGGGCGTCGTGCAGCACAATCATACCGTTGCCCCATTTTAACAGCCCGCGACGCAGTTTGACGACGATCAATATTGACCAGAAGACTTTATGACCCCAGATCCCCGCCCCGTTCTGCCCGCCGCCGCCCGCACCGTCTTCTTTGTTTCGGACGGCACCGGCATCACCGCCGAGACCTTCGGCCACGCCGTGCTGACCCAGTTCGAGCTGCGCTTCCGGCAAATCCGCCTGCCCTTCATCGACACGCTCGACAAGGCCTACGACGCGGCGCGCAAGATCAACGAAGCCTTCACCACCGACGGCCAGCGCCCGATCGTCTTCTCGACGCTGGTCAAGGAAGACCTGTCGAACGTCATCCGCAAGTCCAGCGGCATGCACATGGACCTGATCCAGACCTTCGTGGCGCCGCTGGAGCACGAGCTGGGCGTGAAATCGACCCACACCATCGGCCGCTCGCACAACATCGTCGACAGCGAGGAATACAAGAACCGCATCGAGGCGATCAACTACTCGCTGGCCCACGACGACGGCCAGTCGCACAAGAACCTGGCCTCGGCCGACGTCATCCTGGTCGGCGTGTCGCGCTCGGGCAAGACCCCGACCAGCCTGTACCTGGCGATGCAGTACGGCATCAAGGCCGCCAACTACCCCTTGATCCCGGACGACTTCGAGCGCGACAAGCTGCCGTCGGCGCTGTACGAGTTCAAATCGAAAATTTTCGGCCTGAGCATCACGCCCGAGCGCTTGTCGGAAATACGCAACGAGCGGCGCGCCGGCAGCAAATACGCGTCGATCGAAAACTGCCGCTACGAAGTCAACGAGGCGGAGAAAATGATGAAGCGCGAAGGCATACGCTGGCTCTCGTCGACCACCAAATCGATCGAGGAAATCTCCACCACGATCCTGCAGGAAATCAAGCCGAACCGGCGCGAATACTAGCGTTGGCGCGGGCCGCAACCGGGCATGGCGCCGCCGACATGGTCGACTTACGCGCCGCGCGCTCAGCCGACCCGCGAAAAGCCCGCACGCGGCGCTAGCATTTCCACATCGAAATACTGTATATTCATCCAGTTACCCACACTCATTGCAGAGGCGCCCGCGCGGCGCCCGATTTTCCTATGGCGTCCAACAAAGCGCACCACGCAACCGGATGGGCCGCCGGCGTCATCGCCGCGGCGCTGGTGGCGCACGCCGGCGAGGGCGGGCCGTACCAGATCGTCAGCTTCCTGAGCTTCGTCGCGGGCGTGCTGGGCGGCACCGCGCCCGACTGGCTGGAGGTGGCCTGGTGGTCGCGCCGGCACCGGCTGTGGATCACGCACCGGACCTGGACGCACTGGGGCATTGCCTGGCTCGCCCTGCTGGGCTACTCCTACCTGGCGCTGGGACACGCGCTTTGGGCGCCGCTGCTGTTCGGTTTCGCCAGCGGCGGCGTGATGCACCTGCTGGCGGACTGGCCCAACCCGCTGGGCGTGCCGTGGATTATCGGGCGCCACTCGCTGAAGCTATGGAAAAGCGGGCGCTGCGACATCATCGTCGTGGCGGCGTCGTGGCTGGCGGCCGGCTTCATCGCCGACCACGTCTTCTTCGAGGACGTGCACGCGCACAAGGCGCTGGCCTTCGTGCGCTCGCTGCCGGCGTGTTCGTAGGCCTAAGGAAGCCGGCGACGCGCTGACGTTTACCGCGTCGGCAGCGGAATCCACTCCGTCTCGCCCGGCACCTGGCCCATGCGCTGCGCGCTCCAGTCCTCGCCGGCCCGGGCGATGCGCTGCTTGCTCGACGAGACGAAATTCCACGAGATGAAGCGGGGCCCGTCGAGCGGCTCGCCGCCGATGACGGCGAACCGCGCCGCGCCGCCGGCGCGCACCAGCGGCGCGCCGCCGGCGGCCAGCAGCGCCATCGTGTGCAACGCCAGCGCGACGCCGTCTATCTCCAGTTCGCCGCTGATCGGGTAAATCGCCACCTCGGCCGGCAAGCCGGCCAGCTCGATCACCCGGCCCGCCTGCAAGGCGACGTCCAGGTACAGCGTCTGCATATAGGTCGCCACCGGCGAGGTGCGGCCGAAGGCGCTGCCGATCAGCACCTTGACGACGGCGCCGTCCAGTTCGACCACGGGAATGTCCGCCTGCGGCGTGTGCGAAAAGCTCGGTTCGTCCTCCTCGTGCCGCTGCGGCAGCGCGGCCCACAGTTGCAGGCCGTGGGTGCGGTGCGGCACCCCGGCCAAATCCTTCGGCGTGCGCTCGGAGTGGACGATGCCGCGCCCGGCCGTCATCCAGTTGATCGCGCCCGGCTCGATGCGCTGGAACGTGCCCAGGCTGTCGCGGTGGTCCATGGCGCCCTCGAACAGATAGGTCACCGTGGCCAGGCCGATATGCGGGTGCGGCCGGACGTCGTGGTTGGCGTCCGGCGCCACGTCGACCGGGCCGAAATGGTCGAAGAAAATAAACGGCCCGACCGCCTGCTTCGCCGCCGCCGGCAGGTAACGGCGCACCAGCAGGCCGCCGCCCAGGTCCTTTTCGTGGCCCTTCAATACAGTGGAAATAGTCATCGCTCAAGCCAATACGTAGGTAGTTCGTTGGTCACGGCCGTCGTCCAATAAAGCCGGGAAAGCCTCAATTTACACGCTTTGCGCCATCCGCGCACGGCCCGCCGCACGCCCGGCGACCCACTCTTCGCGGACGCTTCGACTATAATGTACGACAGCGGCGCGGCCACTCTCGGCTGTGCGCCTAACCGCTCAATATGTGTCGTCGCCCGCATGTCCTTTGACTTAAAAAAATCGCTTCCGAAACCCGGCAACCGCTTCGCGCTGCCCGCCCTGTACGGCTCGTCGGACGCCTACGCGCTGGCGCTGGCCGCGCTGGAATTGTCGTCGCAGGGCCAGATGCTGGCCGTGGTCGTGGCCAACGCCAGCGACGGCCAGCGCCTGCTCGACGAGATCCCCTGGTTCGCCGGCAAGCTGCGCTGCCATCTGCTGCCGGACTGGGAAACCCTGCCCTACGACGCCTTTTCGCCGCACCAGGACCTGGTCTCAGAGCGCCTGGCCACGCTGTACGAGGTGCAGTCGCGCCAGTGCGACGTCTTGATCGTGCCGGCGACCACGGCGCTGGTGCGCCTGGCGCCGCCGTCCTTCCTGGCCGCCTACACCTTCTTCTTCAAAAAAGGCGAGACGCTCGACGAGGCGCGCCTGAAGTCGCAACTGACACTGGCCGGCTACACCCACGTCTCGCAGGTGATGTCGCCGGGCGAGTATTCGGTGCGCGGCGGCCTGCTCGACCTGTTCCCGATGGGTTCGGCCCTGCCCTACCGCCTCGACCTGTTCGGCGACACCATCGAGACCATCCGCACCTTCGACGCCGACACCCAGCGCTCGCTGTACCCGGTGCACGAGGTGCGCCTGCTGCCCGGGCGCGAATTTCCGATGGACGAGGCGGCCCGCACCACCTTCCGCAGCCGCTGGCGCGAGCAGTTCGAGGGCGACCCGTCGCGCTCGGTGGTCTACAAGGACATCAGCAGCGGCATCGCCTCGGCCGGTATCGAGTATTACCTGCCGCTGTTTTTCGAGCAAACCGCGACGCTGTTCGACTACCTGCCGGCGGACGCCTCGATGGCCCTGGTCGGCGACATCGACAGCGCCATCAAGCGCTTCTGGGTCGACACGCAGTCGCGCTACCGCTTCCTGAAGGCCGACCGCGAGCGCCCCATCCTGGCGCCCGAGGCGCTGTTCCTCAGCGACGAGAACTTCTTCACGCTGGCCAAGCCGCTGCCGCGCTGGGCCATCGCCAAAGACAACGACGCGCTGGCGTCGGAGTTGTCGGCGCCGGTGCCCAACATCGCCGTCAACCGCCGCGCCGACGACCCGCTGGCCAATCTGCGCAACTACCTGCTGCAACCGGGCCGGCGCGTGATGATCTGCGCCGAGTCGAACGGTCGCCGCGAAACGCTGCAACAGTACTTCACCGAATACGGCCTGGCGCTGGCGCCGGTCGAGGGTTTCGAGGGCTTCCAGTACGCCGACGCCAAGCTGATGCTGGGGGTGGCGCCGCTGCACGCCGGCTTCGAGCTGTTTACCGCCGACGGCAACCTGGTCTTCGTCACCGAGACCGAACTGTACGCCGGCTCCGGCCGGCGCGTCGGCAAGAAGAAGCAGGAGGGCGTGACCCAGGTCGAGTCGATGGTGCGCGACCTGTCGGAACTGAAAATCGGCGACCCGGTGGTGCACATCAACCACGGCATCGGCCGCTACATGGGCCTGATCAGCATGGACCTGGGCGAAGGCGAAACCGAGTTCCTGCACCTCGACTACGCCAAGGAGAGCAAACTCTACGTGCCGGTGTCGCAGTTGCACGTGATCTCGCGCTATTCCGGCGCCTCGCCGGAGGACGCGCCGCTGCACTCGCTCGGCTCGGGCCAGTGGGAAAAGGCCAAGAAGCGCGCCTTCGACCAGGTGCGCGACACCGCCGCCGAGCTGCTCAACCTGTACGCCCGGCGCGCGCTGCGCCAGGGCCACGCCTTTGAATATTCGGCGCACGACTACGAGCGCTTCGCCGACAGCTTCGGCTTCGACGAGACGCCCGACCAGCAGGAGGCGATCAACAACGTCATCAAGGACATGACGTCGGGCAAACCGATGGACCGCCTGGTGTGCGGCGACGTCGGCTTCGGCAAGACCGAGGTGGCGCTGCGCGCCGCCTTCATCGCCGTCATGGGCGGCAAGCAGGTGGCCATCCTGGCGCCGACCACGCTGCTGGCCGAGCAGCACGCGCAAACCTTCGCCGACCGCTTCGCCGACTGGCCGGTGCGCATCGCCGAGCTGTCGCGCTTCCGCAGCGGCAAGGAGATCACGCAAGCGTTCAAGGGCATGGCCGACGGCACCCTCGACATCGTCATCGGCACCCACAAGCTGCTGTCGGAGGACGTCAAGTTCACCCGCCTGGGCCTGGTCATCATCGACGAGGAGCACCGCTTCGGCGTGCGCCAGAAGGAGGCGCTGAAGGCGCTGCGCGCCGAGGTCGACGTGCTGACGCTGACGGCCACGCCGATCCCGCGCACGCTGGGCATGGCGCTGGAGGGCCTGCGCGACTTCTCGATCATCGCCACCGCGCCGCAAAAGCGCCTGGCGATCAAGACCTTCGTGCGCAGCGAGAGCGAGTCGATCATCCGCGAAGCCTGCCTGCGCGAATTGAAGCGCGGCGGCCAGATCTACTTCCTGCACAACGAGGTCGAGACCATCCAGAACCGCATGGCGGCGCTGACCGAGCTGCTGCCGGAGGCGCGCATCGCGGTGGCCCACGGCCAGATGCACGAGCGCGACCTGGAAAAGGTGATGCGCGACTTCGTCGCGCAGCGCTTCAACATCCTGCTGTGCACCACCATCATCGAGACCGGCATCGACGTGCCGACCGCCAACACCATCATCATGCACCGCGCCGACAAGTTCGGCCTGGCGCAGTTGCACCAGTTGCGCGGCCGGGTCGGGCGCTCGCACCACCAGGCCTACGCCTACCTGCTGGTGCACGACGTGCAGGGGCTGACCAAGCTGGCGCAGCGCCGCCTCGACGCGATCCAGCAGATGGAGGAGCTGGGCAGCGGCTTCTACCTGGCGATGCACGACCTGGAAATCCGCGGCGCCGGCGAGGTGCTCGGCGACAGCCAGTCCGGCGAGATGCACGAGATCGGCTTCCAGCTGTACTCCGACATGCTCAACGAGGCGGTGCGATCGCTCAAGAGCGGCAAGGAGCCGGACCTGGCCGCGCCGCTGTCCTCGACCACCGAGATCAACCTGCACGTGCCGGCGCTGCTGCCGGCCGACTTCTGCGGCGACGTCCACGAACGCCTGTCGATCTACAAGCGGCTGGCCAACTGCGCCGGCCAGCACAAGATCGACGACATCCAGGAAGAGCTGATCGACCGTTTCGGCAAACTGCCCGACGCCGTCAAGGCGCTGGTCGAGACGCACCGCCTGCGGGTGGCGGCGAAAAGCGTCGGCATCATCAAGATCGACGCCCACGGCGAGGCCGCCACGCTGCAGTTCATGGTCAAGCCGCCCATCGACGCGATGCGCATCATCGAGCTGATCCAAAAGAACCGCCACATCAAGCTGAACGGCCAGGACAAGCTGAAGATCACGGCGAACATGCCGGATCTGGCGGCCCGCGTGACGCAAATTAAAACCACCATCAAACAGCTGACAGCGTAATGAAGAACACCACAAACATCACCATGAACCTGACTTTGCAGGGCCTCGACGGCAGCGCCGCCGCGCTGGAGCGCATCGCCGCGCTGGCCGCGCCGGCGCGCACCACGGTGCTGGGCGCCAGCGCCGTGCGCTGCGAGGACATCAGCTACTCGTCCGGGCTGCGCCAGACCATCGAGGTGGCGGCCCAGGCCGCCCGCCTCGACGCCACCTACATGATGGGCGTGCGCCGGCTGAGCGAGTTCAAGCTGGTGGCGATGGACATGGATTCGACGCTGATCACCATCGAGTGCATCGACGAGATCGCCGACATGCAGGGCCTGAAACCGCAGGTGGCCGAGATTACCGAGGCGGCCATGCGCGGCGAACTGGAATTCTCCGAAAGCCTGATCCGCCGCGTCGCCTTGCTCGAAGGCCTGGACGCGACGGCGCTGGAGCGCGTCTACGTCGAGCGCCTGCGCCTGTCGATGGGTGCCCAGAAGATGCTGGCTGGGGTCAAGGCGGCCGGCCTGAAGACGCTGCTGGTGTCGGGCGGCTTCACCTTCTTCACCTCGCGCCTGAAAGAAAAACTGGGCCTGGACTACGCCCACGCCAACGAACTGGAAATCGTCGACGGCAAGCTGACCGGCCGGGTAGTCGGCGGCATCGTCGACGCCGAGGAGAAGAAGCGCACCGTCGAACGCGTCTGCGCCGAGATGGGCATTACGCCGGGCCAGGCCATCGTCATGGGCGACGGCGCCAACGACCTGCGCATGATGTCGATCGCCGGCTTGTCGGTGGCGTTCCGCGCCAAGCCGGTGGTGCGCGAGCAGGCCGACGTGGCGCTCAATTTCGTCGGACTCGACGGCGTACTGACCCTGTTCGAGGCCGACGACGGCCACCACCACACGCCGGTGCCGCTGGCGGCCATACCCTAAGGTATTTGGTAGATCGGGTTAGCCCATCAGGGCGTAAGCCGACCTACGAAAAACGCTATGCCTCCGGCCTCGCGGCCTCGCTCGGCGCCGGCGGTTCCGGCGGCGGCGCCTCGGCGCCCCCACCCTGCCCCGGCTCCGGCGCGCCCTCCGGCTGCAAATCGCCCGGCTCCTCCTCGACCTCCTCCGGCTGCTCTTGGTGGCGCGCCGGCGCCGGCCGGCGCCCGCCCGGGAACACCGCGTCGCGTTCGATGCGGCCGCCGTCGAGCGCGGCGCGGAAGAAGTCGCCCACCATCAGCAGCGCGTTGTGGCCGCCCTGGCCCCAGTAATTGCTGCGCATCGTCACGCGGGCGTCGTTGAAGCCAACCCAGGCGCCCGCCACCAGGTTCGGGTGCATCAAGATGAACCAGCCGTCGGTGTTGTTCTGCGTCGTGCCGGTTTTGCCGGCGACGTCGCCGGAAATGCCGAAGCGGTAGCGCACGCCGGTGCCGGTGCCGCGGTTGACGACGCCGCGCATCATGTCGACCAGGGTCGCGGCCGACTCGGCCGACATGGCGCGCTGCGGCGACTGCGGCGCGAAGCTGGCGATGGTCTTGCCGGCGCGGTCGGTGATGTGGGTGACGAACACCGGCTTGCGGTACTCGCCCTGGGCGGCGATGCTGGCGTAGGCGTTGACCATCTCCAGCAAGGTCACCGGGCTGGTGCCCAGCGCCAGCGACGGTACCGGCGTCAATTTGCTGTCGCGCACGCCGAGCGCGCGCGCCAGTTTGACGATGGCCGGCAGGCCGACGTCCTGCATCACCTGCGCGGTAATGGTGTTCTTCGAGTAGACCAGGCCGTCGCGCATCGTCATTTGTTGGCCGCTGGTGCCGCTCATGTCGGTCGGGCGCCAAATGGTGCCGTCGCCGGCCTTGATGTCGAGCACGGCGTCGCGGTACGGTTTCTCCGGCGGCAGGCCCTTCTCCAGCGCGGCGCCGTAGACGAAGGGTTTGAAGGTCGAGCCGGGCTGGCGCTGCGCCTGGGCGACGTGGTCGTATTGCTCGCGGCGGAAGTCGCGGCTGCCGACCCAGGCGCGCAACTGGCCGCTGCCCGGGTCCATCGCGACGAAGCCCGCCTCCAGGCGCGTCTTGGCGGCGCGCAGCTGGGCGACGAAGGCGCGGTCGGCCTTCAGGCGCCGTAGCGCGTCAGCCGCCGCCTCGCCGCCTTCGACGGCGCGGCGGTACTCGGGCGATTCGCGCACGACGGCGTCGGCCAGCGCGCCGTGCGTATCCCAGAAGTACTGGAAGGCGCCGTCGCGCGTGCCGGCGTAGGAGCCGGTCGAGGTCGACGACCAGGTTGCGGAGCGGCTCCACTCGGTGTCGGCGACCGCCTGCAGCGCGCCGCCCTGGCGCTCGACGGCGCGCATCGCCGCCTGCTGCAGCGCGTAGTCGAGCGTGGTATGCACCACCAGGCCGTCGCGCTCAAGGTTGTAGTCGTTCTCGTCGGCCCACTCGATCAACCACTTGCGCACGTGCGCGGTGAAGTGCGCGTCCGTCATGCTGCGCTCGGTCTGGCGCGAGAAGCGCACCCGCAGCGGGCGCCGCACCAGCTCGCGATAGCGCCGCTCGGTCATGGCGTTATGCTTGCGCATCTGCCCCAGCACGACGTTGCGGCGCTTGAGCGAGCGCTCCGGGTTGCCGACCGGGTTGTAGTAATGGGTGCCCTTGAGCATGCCGACCAGGGTCGCGCTTTCGAGGATGTCGAGGCGCGCGGCCGGCTTGTCGAAATAGGTGCGCGCCGCCATCTCGATGCCGAAGGTGTTGTACAGGAAGGGCACCGTGTTCAGGTAGGCTTCCAGGATCTCGGTCTTGCTGAAGGTCGCCTCGATCTTCAGCGCGGTGATCATCTCCTTGACCTTGCGGTTCAGGTTGCGCGAACGCCCTATCTCCTCGGGGAACATATTGCGCGCCAACTGCTGCGTAATGGTCGAGCCGCCCTGGGCGTCGCCGCTCAGGCTCGACAGCAAGGCGCCGCCGATGCGCACGAAATCGACGCCGTGGTGCTGGTAGAAGCGGTGGTCCTCGGTGGCCACCAGGGCCGCCACCACCTGCGGCGAAATCTGCGCCAGCGTCACGTGTTCCTGCAAGCCCTGGTCGAAACTGGCCAGCTCCTTGCCGTCGGCCGACACCAGCGTGCTGGCCTGGGCGGCGCGGGCGTGGCGCAGGTCGCTGATGCCGGGCGTGAGCGGGATCAGCATCAGCACATACAGCACCAGCGCCCCCAGCAAGGCGGCGCCCGACCACAGCACCAGCAGCAAGCGGCGGCGCCCGGGCGGGCGGCTTTGCAGGTAGGCGTTGGCGCGCGCGCCCTGCGCCAGCGCCTCGGCGCCGCCGACGCGCACGCCCGCGCGCAGCCGCGCATACGCCGCCTGCGCCCGCGGCAACGTCCACGCCGCAAGGCGCGCGTACAGACGGCGCGCGCGCGCGGCCAATGTTTGATTCTCTTCCATTCTTGATGCCTTGCCCGATGCCGGATGATCCCGTATGGCAAGTATACCCGACCGTGGCGCCGTCCAATGGCAAGATGGCCGCCGATTGCCCTATTTGGTGAAGGTGATTTGCCGTTTGACCTGGGCCGGGCGCTTGATGTGCTCCAGCGGCAGGCTGAAACTCTGCTTGATGGTTTTCAGCGTGACCGTCGATTTGACGTTGGCCACGCCGGGCAGGCGCAGCAGGCGGGTCGTCATGAAGTCGGCGAACGAGGCCAGGTCGGGCACGGCGATGCGCAGGATGTAGTCGGCCTCGCCGGTCACGGACAGGCATTCGAGCACCTCGGGGATATCGGCGATGGACTCTTCGAAACGCCCGCCCTGCTCGCCCTGCCGCTCCAGCGTCACATGGGTGAACGCCATCACGCCCAGCCCCACCACCTCCGGGTTGAGCACCGCCACGTAATGCGAAATGACGTCGGTCTCCTCCAGGCGCTGGATGCGCCGGCTCACCTGCGACGTCGACAGGTGCACCTTCTCGCCCAGCGCGCTATTGGTGGCGCGGCCGTCGCGCTGCAGCGCCTGCAGCAAATCGATATCGTAGCGATCAACGGCTACCTTGTTCATTTAGTTCTCCAATGGGCCGTTTGATAAATATTTTGTGCATGGCAATAGCGTTATTTTACCTACTACGCGCACAATATGCGGCTTTAGCGCACTAAAATATCCTTCATAAATCATAACCAGGAGCGCCACCATGTCCGACCTCTTTGACAACCCGATGGGCCTGATGGGCTTTGAATTCGTTGAATTCGCCTCGCCGACGCCGAACGTGCTGGAACCGGTGTTCGAGATGATGGGCTTTTCACTGGTGGCGCGGCACCGCTCGAAGAACGTGGTGCTGTACCGCCAGGGCGGCATCAACTTCATCATTAACAACGAGCCGGGCAGCGCCGCCGCCTACTTCGCCGCCGAGCACGGCCCATCCGCCTGCGGCATGGCCTTCCGCGTCAAAAACGCGCACCAGGCCTACGCCCGCGCGCTGGAACTGGGCGCCCAGCCGATCGAAATCCCGACCGGCCCGATGGAACTGCGCCTGCCCGCCATCAAGGGTATCGGCGGCGCGCCGCTGTACCTGATCGACCGCTTCGAAGACGGCAAGTCGATCTATGACATCGACTTCGAATTCATCGACGGCGTCGAGCGCAACCCGCCGGGTGTCGGCCTGAAGCTGATCGACCACCTGACCCACAACGTCTACCGCGGCCGCATGAGCTACTGGGCCGGCTTCTACGAGAAGCTGTTCAACTTCCGCGAAATCCGCTACTTCGACATTTCCGGCGAATACACCGGCCTGACGTCGAAGGCGATGACGGCGCCGGACGGCAAAATCCGCATCCCGCTCAACGAGGAATCGTCCAAGGGCGCCGGGCAGATCGAAGAGTACCTGATGCAGTTCAACGGCGAGGGCATCCAGCACATTGCGCTATACTCGGACGACTTGGTGGCCACGCTGGACCGCTTGAAGGCGGCCGGCGTGCCGATGATGGTGGCGCCGCCGTCGACCTACTACGAAATGCTGGAAGAGCGCCTGCCGGGCCACGGCGAAAACGCCAACGAACTGCGGGCGCGCGGCATTTTGCTCGACGGCACCACCAGCGGTGGCGAGAAGCGCCTGCTGCTGCAAATTTTTTCGGCGACGGTGCTGGGACCGGTGTTCTTCGAGTTCATCCAGCGCAAGGGCGACGACGGCTTCGGCGAAGGCAACTTCAAGGCGCTGTTCGAGTCGATCGAGCGCGACCAGGTCCGCCGCGGCGTGTTGAAGGCGTCCTAAGCACGCCCTGAGCTCTATTTTTACCGGCGCAGACGTCGTGCGCCGGCTTCCACCATTGAGGAACCCCATGTTCGAGCACGTTGACATCTATCCCGGCGATCCCATCTTGACGCTGAACGAAACCTTCATCGCCGATCCGCGCGCCGGGAAAATCAACCTGGGCATCGGCGTCTACCTCAACGAGGCGAGCAAGCTGCCGGTGATGGGCGCGGTGCTCAAGGCCGAGACCGCCCTGCTGGCCAACCCGGGCATCCGCCCCTACCTGCCGATGGAGGGCGCGCCGTCCTACCGCAAGCAGGTGCAGCGACTGCTGTTCGGCGCCGACGCGCCGGCGCTGGCCGAGCAGCGCGTGGCCACCGCGCAAACCGTGGGCGGCTCCGGCGCGCTGAAGGTCGGCGCCGACTTCCTAGCCGCGTATTTTAAGCAGGCCGAGGTATGGATCTGCGACCCGACCTGGGACAACCACCGCGCCATTTTCGCCGGCGCCGGCTTCACCGTCCATTCCTACCCCTACTACAGCGCGGCGATCCAGCACGTCGACTTCACGGCGATGCAGGCGGCGCTGAACGCGGTGCCGGCTGGGGACATCGTGGTGCTGCACGCCTGCTGCCATAACCCGACCGGCGCCGACCTGAGCGAGGCGCAATGGCGCGAACTGGCGAAAACCATCAGCAGCCGCAAGCTGCTGCCGTTCTTCGACATCGCCTACCAAGGATTCGGCGGCGGCATCGACGCCGACGCGTTCGCCATCCGCCACTTCGTCGCCGAGGGCATTCCGCTGCTGGTGGCCAGCTCGTTCTCGAAGAACTTCTCGCTGTACGGCGAGCGCTGCGGTTCGCTGAGCATCGTCTGCGACGACGCCCAGGAAGCGGCCAACGTGCTGGGCCAGTTGAAGGCGGCGATCCGCCGCAACTATTCGAGCCCGCCGACGCACGGCGCGCGCATCGTCGCCACCGTGCTGGAGAACCCGGAGCTGGCGGCCGACTGGAGCGGCGAGCTGGAGGCGATGCGCGGACGCATCCAGGCCATGCGCGAAGGCTTGTACGCGCAACTGCGCGCGCTGCGCCCGGAGCGCGATTTCGAGTACCTGATCAAGCAAAGCGGCATGTTCAGCTACACCGGACTGACGGTGGCGCAGGTGCGCAAGCTGCGCGAGGAATCGGCGATCTACCTGCTCGAATCGGGCCGCGTCTGCATCGCCGCGTTGACGCGGGAAACGCTGGCGCCGGTCGCCGCCGCCATCGCCAAGGTGCTTGACTAAGACGATAATATGGCGCAGGTCGGATTAGCGCAGCGTAATGCGACGCCGGGCCGCCGCCGACGCCAGTCGGGTGACGCCCTTTGGGCTAACCCGAACTACGGGAATGCGCGTTAGCGTGTCGTAGACGCGCCGCCATCCAACAGCTCATACGTCGCGTCGAAAATGGCCGCGGCGACGACGCCGAAGTTTCCCGGCCCGTACTGCACCAGCCAGTCGCCCGGCTTGCCCTCCACCGGACTGTGCTGCCAGCCGACCTTGACGCTGGCCGGCCGGTCCAGCCTGAGCGCCCACACTTCCCGGTAGCGCTTGCTGTACTGGCCGGGCTGGCCGGCCAGCGTATCGCCGACGGCCACGTAGGCGGCGTCGAAGCGGTGGCGCTGCACCGGCCACCGTTCCCGGTGCGGCCCCGTCAGCAGCGCGTCGCCGGCGCGGTACGCCACTTCGCCCTCGCGCGTGCGCAGCACGCCGGCGGCCGGCGCGAAGCGCACCGCTACCGGCTGCGCCCGCTTGAAGGCGCGCCGCGCTCCCGCCACTGGCATCAAATCGCCCTTGTGCATATCCGCCCCGATGAAACGCCAGCGTAACACCTACGGCATGGTCACGTATTGCTGCTCCATCAAGCCGGTCCAACTGCCGTGTTCCGCGTACATCGTCGCGGCGGTCTCCAGCGCCAGCGTGCGCAGCGCCATCGGCGTGGCGCAGGCGCCGACCGCGGCGCGCAACGCCCGCAGCCGCGCCGCCGTTGCCTGGGCGCCGCGCGCCACCTGCGGCAGTTGCAGCTTGCTGTTGATGCCGTGCAGCGCCGCCGCCAGCGCCGGGAAAAAGGCCGTGATCAGCAAGGGCCAGCGCTGCGCGTGGAGCCAGTGTCCGAGGTCGGAGCGACCGTCGGCCAGCGCGTACACGTGCAGCAGCACCGTCGCCAGCACCGCGAAATAGACGGCGGCGGTGACGCCGTGCAAACGCTGGTGCACCGTGCCGGCGTCGCGGTGTGCGCAGTCCTGGAACGCGATCTGCTCGTCGAGCAGCGCCGTCAATGCCAGCTTGTGTTCATCCTGCAGCGCTTCGAGGCAATGCAGCCCGCGCTCGGGCGCGCCGGCTTCCCGCAGCAGTTGCGTCACCAGCCAATGGTAGGGCATGGCCAACTGCTGCGGGGACAAGGGTGACAGCGGCGCGCCCGGCCGGCTGCGCCAGCCGCCGGCGCCCATGCCGCTGCCGCCCAGACTGGCCAGCAGCGGATGCAGCAAGGCACTCAGGCGCAGCGCCTCGGCCGCCGGCCGGAAGCGCATCCACGCGGCGTGGCTGTTGCGCGCGCGTTTGCGGTTAAGCCAAACCACCAGGCCGATGCCGAGCAAGGCCAGCAACTCCAGCGCGCCCCAGGCCAGGCTCAGCGCGCCCCATTCGATGGCGCCGGCCACCGCGCCCAGCACGGCGAGGCTGCCGCACAATTCGACCAGCACGATCTGGTCGCGGTGCCGGCCGGACGCCCGCATGGCGGCGCGGTCGCAGCGGTCGAACCAGCGCCAGGTGGCGTCCGGCCACGCGGCGGCGCGCTCGAACGCGGCCGGACCGCGCCAGGTCGAGGCCGCCTGCGGCGCAACCCGCTGCGGCCACGGCCCGAACAGCGCCAGAAAGCCGCTATGGAATAGGCCGCTCCAGTTGCGCCGGCCGACCGTGGCGAGCGCCGGATCGAGCAAGGGCAGGCTCAGGCTGGCCAGCGTGCCGGCCCGCCAAAACGGGCCGAACGCCAGCGCCAGCTGCGCCTGCGGCGCGGCGTCGTCGAGCGCGACGAACAGAGCGCGCAAGAGCGCGACGTTGTCCGGGTCGACATGCAGTGCGGCGAAGGCGGCGGCGTCGAACTTGCCATGGTCGAGCAGGCGCAACGCCGCCCCTCCTTGCGCGCCGGCGTCGATCCACAGCACCGGCGTGAATTGGCGCAGCGCGGCGAGCAACAGGCGCACCGAGCCGCCGACGTGGCCGGCCGCCGGCTCGCCGTCCCACACCACGAGCAGCGCGTCGGCCAGCGCCAGCTTGGCCTCGTCGGCCGCCGCCACCAGGCTCTCGGGCAGCGGCTCCGCGCACTGTTTGAGGATGAAGGCGGTACGCGCGGCCTGCGCCAGCGCGGCCGACGGTTGCGCCGGCGGACACGCGCCGATCAGGTGCAGCTCCAGCCCCTGCGCCCGGGCGACGCGCGCGGCGCAGGCGTCGGCGCCGTCGGCCACGCCGCTGACGATACGCAGCGCCGCGCCGCCGGCCGTCGCCAAGCCGGCGACGAGGCGCACCGCGCGGTCCATCATTCCTTCCAGCTCGGCGAGCCGGTCCGCCGACGCCGGCAGCCGCGCCGGGCGATGGCCGGCGATCAGCAAATTGCGCGCCAGCCTGCGGAACGGCGCGGCCGGAAAGGCAAGAGACGGCGAGTCGCAGGCGTTCATGGTCCCGCCGGTGGTTGGTGAATGGAAGGTCAATACAGATCGATTGTAGCGACGCCCGGACGGACGGCGTTTAATCAACGGCAAACCGGCGCCGCAAATCCGGGCGCAGGGCGGAGGCCTGGCCATATCGCGGCACCTCCCACAGGCCGGTTCGCGGAACCAGGACGACGGCGGCAAAAAACAGCAGTCTACCTACCGCAGGCAATTGTGTCCTTTGAGCCAGCCAATCAAATCACTCTTGTCTAAATATCACACCTAGAGTGTAATGCCGGCCTGCGCCTGCCCGCCCACCCTTCAAACAAAGGCCACAACATGCTCCACCCAACGCTCGAGATCCTTGTCCAGATGCATGAAGGAGACGCCGACGGCATCGCCCAGGCGGGACTACGCTTCAAGCGGGAAGTCTTGCCGTTGCCGGTATGGATACTCGGCACGCAGATGCCGGGGCCTTATGGACAGACCCGTACCGATACATTTATGCAGGCGGGCAGTGGCGAGGAGCTGCCGCACTGGTGCGTGTACGTGAACGAAGCCGACGCGATCGCGGACGCCGGCCAGACCGGCTATTTCGTCGCCGGCTTTCGCTTCCTCATGCTGTTGCCGGACTCCGCCGACATAGCCGTTGCCCTGATTGACGGCGAGCACGCCATCACCTTGTCGCCGCAGTTCCTGCTGTCGCTGCATGGCTTGGCCGACATGGACCAGCTGGACACGCCCATGACCGCGGCGCAGATCGACGCGCTGACATTCGCCGCCAACACCTTCGCCATCCACGCGCGCGCCTACTGCGCCAACCAGGCGCAGGTGGAGTGCCTGCACCTGGCGCTGCTGATCAGGGCCGGCGTTACGGCCAAGCTCCTTGCCTCATTGAGCGCAACGGATGCCGCCATGCACGGCGCGGCGCTGGCCGAACTCGGCAAGCAATTCCTGCCCCCTCGCTGCGGCTTTGCATGGGAGCGGGCAGGCGTCGACTCTCCCGTCGAGGACAGTGTGAAGGGTACGCGGCCATGCTACTCGAGACATGAGGCGCAAGACTGGTGGAGCAAACTCAAAAGAGCGTTCAACGACCCGAAGGTGGCGGTCATCCGCACCGAGGGCCACAGCAACATCGTCGAGCCAAGGTAACACCGGCTAGCGGGCCGGCAAGGCTAACAACCAAGCGAAGGCAAAGCGCCGGGGGCGGAGACTAATGCCGCCAAACTTCCGCAGGTCGGATTAGCGCAACGCGTAATCCGACGCCGAGCCGCTGCCGACGCCAGTCGGGTTACGCCCTGGCGGGCTAACCCGACCTACGACAATCCTTCACTTAGCGGCATTTGCATCTTCGGACCCTCAGGGTCCGACTCCAGCGTTACGCCCTTGGTTTTGATTGTGTCGACGCCAAAGCCGCTTAAGGTAAGCCCCGCCTACGAGCTGACCTTTTCCCAACCGTGGCGCACCGCCGCTTTCATCCTCTCCCAGGTCGACCCGGGATTGCGCGCCTCCCAGTCGCTGCGCAAGCGCGGCTCGACGTCGTTCCACCCGCGCCCCTGGTACTGGGCGTCGCCGGCCATGCGCGATCCATAACCATAGGCCGGCGCGTAGTCCTCGTACGCGCCGCCCATGCTGGCCAGGTTGGCGTTGTAGTGGTTGCGGTAGTAGGTGTCGTCACGCTCGCCGCCGCCCAGTCGCTGCACCTCCACCTCGGTGCGCCGCACGGTGTCGGAAATTTCCTCCTGGCGCTGCGTGACTTCCTTGCCGATGACAACCTCCTCGACCACGCGGGCGGATTTCTCGACGACGGCTTCTTCCGCCGACTCGCGCAGTTCGAAGGACTTCTCCTCGAACGCCACGTCGGCGCCGCTGACCGGCTGGTTCACCGGGCGCCGCTCAACGCTGACGTGCTCTTCGCGCAGGTTGACGGTCTCATTGACCGGCGTTTCGACGACGCGCTGGAAGATCCGCACCCCGCCGCGCTGGACTTCGCGCTTGCCCACCCTCAGCTCTTCCTGGACCACGGGGATGGCCGTGCTGTCAACGCCGCTCGCCCTCTGCTCCCTCTGCTGCGAGCCGGACAGCGTGGAACCTTGCATCGCGCCTTGCGAACCCTGCCCGCTTTGCTGCGACATCGACACCGACTGCTGCTGCCCGCCGGAACCCATGCGCATGGCCTCGTCCGACATGCCGGCGCCACGCCATTGCGCCGATTTTTCGTCGATATCGACCGGGCCGTGGCCCTCGACAATATCGGCGGCGCGTTCGACTTCGGCTTCGTCGTCGGCGCTGACGGTCAGTACATAACTGCCGCGGCTGACGGCGGTGGAATACTTCTGCGCGTGCTCGTCGGTGTCGGTGCCAAACATATTGCTGAAAAAACTTTTGATGCTCGAGCCAATGGAGCCGTCGTCGACCGACGCGTCGGCGCCGCTGCGCTGGTCGACGCCGGCAGAGGCGGCGTCGCCTTCGCTCAGGCGTACGTCCTGGCTGGCGAAACCGGAGCTCAACAACTCGTCCTTCGCTTGCTGGGCATCCGCCCGGTTATCAAATACGGCCACTAGTGTGTGTTGCATGATGGTTCCTCCGATTTAAGGTCAGCCCCTTGGTTTAGCGGTCCGAAGTGTCGTCAAAGCGCTCGACGACGACTTCCTCCGACTTCAGTGAAACGGTCTCGGAATGGCGCTGCGCGCGCCGACTCTTGGTGATGTGAATTTCTTCCTTGATCCGCAAGCGCCTCTCGACAACCAGCACTTCCTCCAGGATTGGAACGATGAGCGTGTCGCCTTCGTAACGCGATGCCGGCGCGTCTTCGAGGGACACTATTTTGTCGACCGGCACATGCTCGACACTGATCACGTCGCTATGCAGGACTTCGTCGATCTGCTGCGGCCGTTCAAGGACCGTCGTGCGCACCCGTACGCCGCGACCGGTATCGACCGTGCGAGTGCCAACATTGAGTTCTTCCCGATGGACGGGAATGCTTACGGCGGGTTCAGCCGCATCAAGCGCGGACTGTTTTGCGTCTTTTTCCATGCCGCTCCCTTCCTAAACACGCCATGCAGTTTCGACCACTAAGGTTAGCCCAAATTGCGGCGACGACGCGCACCCTAGCCTCTAGGAAACTTCCAGTGAGCGCCGCCGTGCCGCCGGGCAAAAGATTGAGCATGTCCCAACATTGGTGTACCCTTGGCTATCGTCACTAATCAGGCACCTGCGGACAAGAATGATGCTTAATGTAACAATCAGAAAAGCAGAACGATGCGACGTCGCAAGCTTCCTTGGCATGGTGCGCGCATTGGCCGCCCACGAAGGATTTGAAACCTATGTTCTAACTTCAGAAGAAATCCTGGCGCGAGATGGCTTTGGCGAAAACCCGCAATTTTGCGTTTTTCTGGCAGAAATGGACGGCAAGGCGGTTGGTTTTGCCTCCTACACGGTCAACTATTCGATTTGGAACGCGAACCGGTATCTGCATGTCGACGATGTGTTTGTCGACGCATCGGCCAGGGGTGGCGGAATCGGCAAGCAACTGATGAAAGCGGTCGCCGGCGAATGCCGGACACGCGGCTTGGCCTTCGCGCGCTGGACGGTTGAGTTGGGTAACGCCCCGGCGGTCGGATTCTACCGTGGCATTGGCGCCGCGGTCTGGGAGAAAGGCGTGTGCTCGTGGATGCCCAGCGAGATGGACGCCTTTCTAGCGTCCGGCGTGTGAACGACAAGCGCGCCGGCTGGTCAGTCTTCGAAATACCAATAGCCGCCATTGACCCACTGCGTTAGGGCGGCAAGGAAGGCCGGCTGGCGCAGCCAGGTCTTCAGCAAAGCGTGGCTCAGGTGCTCGTGGTCGCATAGCGCCAGCACCGCGCCGCGCCCGGCGGCGCCGAATTCGAAGCGCTCGCCATCGACATAGCAAACGCCCTGCGCCACCGTCTGGTCGACGTAGAAACAGCGCAGGCCGCCGATCCGGGTCAGGCCCTGCCGCGCCAGCTCGGCGACCAATTCCGCCTCGACGAAGGGCTGCTCCAACTCCTGCAAGTCGAGCTGGCACTTGGTCTTCGAAAAATAGTTGCCGGCGAAATCGGCGAGCAGCGCGTCGTCATCGAGCACCGTGCGCAGGTGCGCCTTGATGCGCGCGAAATCGCCGGCGTCGATGCGGCCCTGCTCGTGGTGGACCGGCCGCCCCGGGTCGCTCATGAGGCCGCCGCCCAGCTCCCGGTCGATCAGGTGGTCGGCCAGACCGCTGAGCAAATCGCTGGCCGACTTGGCGCGGAAACCCACCGAAAAGCTCATGGAATGCTCGATCGTCACGCCGTCGTGGGGAAAGCCGGGCGGAATGTAAAGGATGTCGCCGGGCAGCAGCTCGACGTCGATGATGGCTTCGAACGGCTCGGTGTGCAGCAGCGCCGCGTGGGCGGCGAACTGGCGGTGGTTGCCGCGCTCGCCGACGCGCCAATTGCGCCGGCCCGAACCCTGGCAGATAAAGACGTCGTACAGGTCGATGTGCGGCCCGACGCCGCCGCCCGGCGTGGCGTAGCTGGCCATGACGTCGTCCATACGCCATTTCGGCAGGAAGGAAAACGGCGCGACCAGCGCCGCCACTTGCGGCGACCAGTGGTTGGCCGCCTGCACCAGCAGCGACCAGTCGCGCTCGCCCAGGCGTTCATACGACTCGAACGGGCCAAGCTCGGCTTGCCATTCACCGTCCTTGCGGTACACCAGCCGCGACTCGATCTCCTCCTCGCAGGCCAGGCCGGCCAGCTCGTCCGGACTAATCGGGTCGACAAAGTGTTGGAAGCCTTGGCGTATCACTACCGGCTTTTGCTGCCAGTAGTGCTGAAGGAAGTGTTCGAGCGAAAAATCGTCTAGATGGAGAGTGAACATGGCTGGCGCAGTGCGCAGTGGAAAATTCAAGCCAATGTTGTATCACCGGCGAGCGCGCGCGGATATCACCCAGGTCAAGGAAAGCGACATCGGTATGTTTTCCACTGAATCTAGCGCTTGACTAGAATAATATTCTAGAAGATCATTCTAGCCATGACTGCGATTCCCGACACCCCCACCTCCGAACCCTCCCAGCCCGCCGACCGCAAGTCGGCGATTCTGGCGGCCGCCCTTGTCGTGTTCTCCGAAAAAGGTATCGAAGCGGCGACCATCGACGACATCCGCCAGCGCAGCCAAGCCTCGGTCGGCAGCATCTACCACCACTTCGGCAACAAGGAGAGCATCGCCGCGGCGCTGTTCGCCCAGGGCCTGGACGACTACTGGGGCCAGATACTTTCCCGTACCCGCGGCGCACCCGACGCCAAACAGGCCATCCACGCCCTGCTCGAAACCCATCTTGGCTGGATCGTCGCCAAGCCGGATCTGGCGCGCTTTCTATTCGCCCGGCGGCAGGCCGTCGGCCCGGCGCACGAGCAGGCGATCCGCCAGCGCACCGCCGACCATTTCAAGGAATACTTCGAGCTGTTCAAACCGTGGTTCAAGCAAGGCATACTGCGCCGCCTGCCGTTCGAGCTGTACGGGCCGCTGCTGCTGGGTGCGGCGCAGGAACTGTCGCGCCACTGGTTGGGCGGACGCGTCACGCTCGACCCGCGCGAAGCGGTTGACGAATTAAGCCGCGCCGCCTGGCTCAGCCTGGCGACCGATCCCAGCCGTTCCGGCTCCCCTTCCGTTCCATCCTGACAGGAATTATGCATATGACACGCACCCCGCTCACCCTGCACGCCGCCGACGGCCACGCTCTGGCGGCATATTGCCATGCCCCCCTGCAGGCGGTGCGCGCCGATATCGTGATCGCGCCGGGCATGGCGATACCGCAGAGTTTTTATGGCGACTTCGCCGCCTACCTGGCCGGGCGCGGCTACCGCGTGTGGACCTTCGACTACCGCGGCATGGGCGAATCGGCGCGCGGCCCGATGCGCGCCTGCAAGGCCGACATCGGCGACTGGGTCAGGCTCGACTGCGACGCGGTGGTCCGGCACGCCAGCGCGGCGGCAAACGGCGCGCCGGTGTTCCTGCTCGGCCACAGCCTGGGCGGGCAAACCGCGCCGCTGCTGCCCTCGCTGCCGCTGCTCGCCGGCCTGGTCAACATCGCGGTCGGCAGCGGCGCGGTGCGCCACAACCAGCCGGGCACGCGGCGCCGCGCGCCGTTGCTGTGGTACCTGCTGGCCCCGCTGTTATGCCCGCTGTTCGGCTACTTCCCCGGCGCCCGCATCGGCATTATCGGCGACCTGCCCAGCCGGGTAATATTCCAGTGGCGCCGCTGGTGCCTGAGTCCGGACTACTTGCTATCCGGCGAACCGGGTGCGCGCGCCGCCTACGCCGGCGCCACGTTCCCAGTGCTGGCCCTGACGTTTAGCGACGACGAATTGCTGCTAGAGGAAGGCTCGCGCCTGATGCACCAGGCCTACACCAACGCGACCGTCGACTATCGCGAATTGACGCCGCAGCAATTCGACGTGCCCAGGATCGGCCATTTCGGCTTCTTCCGGCGCCAGCAAGAAAAACTGCTGTGGCCGCTGGTTGGCGACTGGCTCGACCAGCGCAGCGCCGCAACGCTGGCCTGCGCGCCAATAGCGGCAACGCGGCGCTGAGCGCCGGCCGGCAATGATAGACTCAGTGGACCCGCCGGTTCCGTCCGTCCAATGTCGAAAAGCGCGATGCCATGAAAAACCACCTGCTCATTGCCGGTACCTCGATTATCCTGTTGAGCGCCTCGGCGCTCAGCGCGCCCGTGAAACTGCCGCACGGTGAGCAGCTTGCCGCGTTCAAGGCGGCCGGCTTCAACCTCACGGGCAAGCAATGGCGCAACTGCGACGACCCCAGTCCCAGCTACGAGCCGGGGGCGATCGCCGAAGTGCGCGACGTCAACGGCGACGGCCTTCCCGAGGCGCTCATCACGGAGGGCGGCACTGCTTGCTACGGACATACCGGCAGCGGCTACAGCCTGGTCAGCAAGCAAGCCGACGGTAGCTGGAAACTCATCACCAGCGGCACCGGCATGCTCAGCTTCCTGCCCTCCAAGGGGGCGAGCGGCTGGCCGGACATCGAGATCGGCGGCCCGGGCTTCTGCTTTCCGGTGGAACGCTGGAATGGTCAAAAATATGTCTTACATGGGCATCAATACGAGGGAAAACCCTGCCGCCGCAAGTAGCCGGGACGTCAACAAAAACAAACTGCCACTCGCCAGGAGGTCAACATGAGCAGCGTCGCACGCGCCATGGAAATTGCACGGGAAGTACACCAACATCAAGTCGACAAGGGCGGCGCGCCTTACATAGGCCATCCGATCCGGGTAGCGCACGCCTGCGCATCGGACGAGGCAAAAATGGTTGCGATGTTGCACGATGTCGTGGAAGACGGCGCCAGCCAGGGCTGGAGCTTCGACAGGTTGCGCGCCGAGGGCTTTAGCGAGGTCGTGGTGATGGCGGTCGAGTCCGTCAGCAAGCGCGACGGCGAGGAATACGAGGCGTTTGTATTGCGCGCGGCGCAAAACGCGCTGGGCCGGGAGGTGAAGCTGGCGGACATTGCCGACAACATGGATTTGAGCCGCATCGGCACACCGTCGGCCAAGGACTTGGCCCGACTGGAGAAATACCGGCGCGCAAAAGAACTACTGAGCGCAGTGTAGCAATGTGAAACCGGGGGCAAATCACTGCCCCGATTAGATGGTTCGCCCAAAACGCTCTTTGACGAGTGCGCTGAGGGCGAGGTCCAGACCGTTTACTGGCCGCGAGGCCCCTTATCGGCGCCCTTGTGGTCCTTCTGCGCGTCATTTTTGTGGCGACCGAGCACTTCGTCCGCCTCGGCGCGCTGCTGGTTCTTGGTCGCTTCCTGTTGCGCTTGTTCCGCGTCCTTCTGCTGCTGTTCACACGGATCGTTAGTGTGCTTGGTCATGGCCAACTCCTTAATTAGGTTGAGGGCCA
The DNA here is from genome assembly GCF_000344615.1 of Janthinobacterium sp. CG3. GTDB lineage: Bacteria > Pseudomonadota > Gammaproteobacteria > Burkholderiales > Burkholderiaceae_D > Janthinobacterium. The sequence continues at coordinate 1,917,047 of NZ_KB467824.1, forward strand.
ACCTTACGCGCATTTCCCATGCGATACGGTTCGCTAGCGAACGTTGCGGGGATAAATTATCCAGCGCTGTGGCATTATTGATCGAGGAAGTCACCCTGCCCGCCATGTCAACTGCTGCGCCGCGTCAATCGATTACGGCCGCACAGGCGTCGGTCGGCAGCGCCGCCGCGTGGCCGACCAGCGGCACCATTTTTAGCACGGCCGAGGTCACCCGGCATGGCGCGGCGACGACGCCGCAACCGCCCAACGAGACCAGGAACAACAGGGAAGCAAGAAGTGATGGTATTTTCAAAGTATCGCGCCAAATGAGGATTTGGCCAATTGTAGCGACTCAGGTGCTGAAATGGGTGCTCTTGGGACGAAAGTGTATCGGCTTTACGACATTGATCAATGTGCCATTTCGCTGCCTTGAATACCGAATGCGGGGCCTCAAGTATCGGCAATAATAAAAAGGATCTCAATTGGAGAAGGCCATTGTTCTCCCGGAATTTTCCATCCTTTAGATATGACAACTATGACACCCGCACAATTTCGCTCCTTACTCGTCCTATGCATGGTATTAACGGTCGCCACTGTGGCTGCGAGCGCCTCGGGCTCGGAAAGCTTTTCCCGGGAATTGGCGGACGCCTATGGCAACTTGCCGAAGACCTGGATTAATGAATACCCTTGGACTGGCATCGTCGTGCTAAGTCCCCTTTTGTTTGCCAAAATAGCTGGCATTGTCGGGCTTTTCCAGCTCAAACCCTGGGGTCGGACGCTGTCCCTTTACGTAACGATTGTCGGTCCCCTTATTTTCTTATTTTCTGGTCCGTCGCTCTGCACACCCCTGCAAAATATGCTGTATGAGGCCTCTACACTGTTGTGGGCGGCGCTGCTGGCAGTGGCATACTGCGCCCCCTTGAGCGCGCATTTCGCGGCGAGCGGGTCAGCGCGGAAGGTCCCTTCCGGTTCATAGGCCGCCCGGATCTCCCCGTCCTCTCTGACTCGCACAGCCATGCGTTTGGCTCGCCAAGTCTAGGCAAAGCCCCCTGCCCCGCGCCGATTTCGCATTAAGATCAAGCCCGAGTCAATTGCAGTATTGATACCGTTTCCTACTGTCATGCGCGCGGGCTGGCCACCGCTTTCCGCGCGCAGCAAACAACTTCTCACAAAGAACGTGGAGCACATCATGGGCAGGGCCGGACCGCCACGGCGGACGCGCGGCACGCGCGGCGCTGCACGATCGAAGGTTGCAAGCATTTAGAGAGACTGAGTAGCCTATGGAACGCGCCTTGAACTACACATTCCCGCCGGCCTCGCCGAGGCGCCGCCACGACGCCGGCGGCGCCGCAGCCGCCGCCGCCGCCGCGGCCAGCTGCACCGGCCCGCTGAACGCCCAGGAGGCCCTGGCCGGCAAGCACATCCTGCTGACCGGCAGCACCGGTTTTCTGGCCAAGGTTGTGCTGGAAAAGCTGATCCGCGCGGTGCCCGACGTCGGCAGCGTCATCCTGCTGATCCGCGGCGACCGCCACGGCGCCGACGCCCGCGCGCGCTTCGAGCGCGACATCGCCACCTCGTCGGTGTTCGACCGGCTGCGCGCCGAGCGGCCGCAATTCCTCGCCCGCTTCTTCGCCGAGAAAATCGACTGCGTCACCGGCGAAGTGACCGAGGCCGGCTTCGGCCTGCCGCTGCCGGCCTTCGCGCTGCTGTCGCGCCAGGTCGATCTGGTCGTCAACGCCGCCGCCAGCGTCAATTTTCGCGAAGCGCTCGACGAGGCGCTCAGCATCAACGCCTTGAGCGTGCTGAACGTGACTGCGCTGGCGCGCGCCGCCAAGGCGCCGCTGATCCAGGTCTCGACCTGTTACGTCAACGGCTACCACCGCGGCGAGATGTACGAGCGGCCGATCGATCCGGCCCGCGCCATCGTGCCGCGCCACGCCGACGGCCAATACGACCTGTCGCGCCTGCTGGCCCGGCTGCAGCACCGCATCGAGCAGGTCAAGGCCGGCGTCGCCGACCCGGCGCGGCGGGCGCGCCGCCTGACCGAACTGGGCATCGCCGAGGCCCACTACCACGGCTGGAACGACACCTATACCTTCACCAAATGGCTTGGCGAGCAACTGGCGATGCGCGCCATGCGCGGGCGCGCGCTGACCATCGTGCGCCCGTCTATCATCGAAAGCACGCTGCAGGAACCGACCGCCGGCTGGATCGAGGGCGTCAAGGTGGCCGACGCCATCATCCTTGCCTACGCCCGCGGCAAAACCAGCGTGTTCCCGGCCAAGCCCGGCGAGGTCATCGACATCGTGCCGGCCGACCTGGTGGCCAACAGCATCGTGCTGGCCAGCGCCGAGGCGCTGGCCGACCCGGCAGCCCAGCGTATCTACCAAGCCTGCACCGGCTCGCGCAACCCGGTCCTGCTGGGCAAGGTCATCGAGCTGGTGCAGACCGAGGCCAAGGAAAACTGGCGCAGCTACGAGCGGCTGTTCTACCGCGCGCCGCGACGCGATTTCCGCGTCGTCAGCCGCCCGACCTTTTTGCTGATGCTGCGCGCCATGCGCACCGGCGTTGGCCTGTGGAGCGGCGCGCGCCGCCTGCTGGGCGCCGGCGCCTCGCCCGCGCTCGACGCGCTGCGCACCACGCAGACGCTGGCACTGACGTTCTCGTTCTACACCGCGCCGCAGTATCGCTTCCACAACCACAAGCTGATGGCGCTGGCGCGCCGCTTTAACCTCGAGGACAACGCCGAGTTTCCGACCGATCCGGCGCTAATCGACTGGCCCGACTACCTGTGCCGCGTCCACATGGCCGGTTTGAACCGCTATGCGCTGCGGCCGAGGGCGGCGCCGGCGCCCGACGCCGCCGTCGCGCGACAAACGGCATCGGAGCCGGAGCCGGCCGTCGGCGCATAAGAAGGTGATGTCGCAGCTCGGCTTGGCTCGGCCCGGCGGCGGCATTCATGCATTCAGTGGCGCGCCACACAACCACGCCGACGTCAACAAAGACCGACGCGGCCATAGGAGACAGCAGCAATGAACCATTCTTACGCACCGCTCGCGCCGGCCCAACCGGAGCACGACACCGCGGCGCTGCCGATGACGCGGCGCGACTACGCCTGGCACCGCATGGACACCCGGCAGAACATGATGGTCATCAACAGCATCTTGCTGTTCGAGGGCGAGGTCGACATGGAGCGCCTGGTGTCGACCATCGCCGACCGTCTGCCGAACTACCCGCGCTTCACGCAGAAGGTGCAGCGCCGGCTGGGCCGGCCGCACTGGGTCGAGGACGCCGGCTTCGACATCGCGCAGCACATCAAGCTGGAACGGATGGCGCACGAAGTCAGTCTGCGCGAGCTGCAAAGCCATATGACGCGCATCGCCCACCTGCCGCTGGCGCCGAACCAGCCACTGTGGCACATGACGGTGCTCGACCGTGTCGGCGGCGGCCACGCCATCGTCTTCCGCGTGCACCACTGCATCACCGACGGCCTCGGCCTGGTGCACGTGCTGAACCACCTGACCGACGACAACGGCCGCCACGGCAAGGCGCCGTCGCCGGTCGGCCACCCGCACCGCGCCCTGGTGGCCGGCAACTCGGTCTGTTCGACGCTGGCGCGCGGCCTGTCGTGGCTGAAAATCGCCGCCCACGTCACGCGCCTGTCGCTGCTGTGGCCCGACGCGCACAGCCAGTTCAAGGCGCCGCTGGCGGGCGACAAGCAACTGGTCTGGCTGCCGCCGCTGGAAATGGCGCGCGTGCGGGCCATGGCCAAGCGCATGGGCGTGACGCTCAACGACGTCTGGGTCGCCGCCGTCTCGGGCGCGCTGCGCCAGTACCTGGCCGAGCGCGGCCAGGGCGTCGACGGCCGCGCGCTGCGCGCCGCCGTCACCTTCAACCTGCGCGAAAAGGCCAACGCCTTCCAGCTCGGCAACGAGTTCGGCCTGGTCGCCGTCGAACTGCCGACCAACGTCGACGACCCGTGCCAGCGCCTGCGCCAGTCGAGCGCGCGCATGAGCGCCATCAAACGCTCGCTGCAACCGCAGGCGACGATGGCCTTCCTGTCGATCGCCGGCTGCCTGCCGACGGCGTTGCAACACTTTGCGCTGAACCTGTTCACCTCGAAAGGCTCGGTGGTGCTGACCAACATCGAAGGCCCGCTCAGCCGGCGCTACCTGGCCGGCTCGAAAATGACCGACCTGATCTGCTGGGTGCCGCAGGCCGGCAGGCTTGGCGTCGGCCTGGCCTTTATCTCCTACGCCGGGCAGATCCAACTGGCCCTGTTCGTCGACACCGACCTGGTGCCCGACCCGCAGCGTTTGATGGCGCTGACCCAGGACGCTTTCGGCGAGCTGGAGCGCGCCACCCGCGCCGGCGCCGAGGTGGCCGCGCCGCAGACCGGCGCCAGCCTCGGCGCGCCGGCGCCCCTCACTTATAGCTGATAGCGGATGTTGGCAAACCACAGCCGGCCCGGGCTCGGGAAACCGTCGGCGAGCGCGTAATTCCGGTCGGTGGCGTTGTTGACGCCCGCCTCCAGCGTTACGCGCGCCGTCGGCTTGTATGCCGCCTTCACGTTCAAGGTCGTAAAGCCGGGCAGCGCCAGCGTATTCGAAACCCAGCGGCCACTGTCGTGTTCGGCGAAGGCGAGCAATTCGACGGCGTCGGCCGGACGCAACAGCAGGTGCGCGGTCAGCTTGCGTTTCGGCACGTCGGTCAGCTTTAGCGTCGGCGCGCCGAGGTTTTTCAGCGCGGTCAGCGTGACATTGCCGCCCCACTCCAGCCACGCGCCGGCCCGGCCGTTGACGCCCAATTCGAGGCCCGTCGCCCGCACCCGGCCGACGTTGCGCATCTGCGATTTGGCGCCGGCGACATTGGCCACCGGCTGGATCTTGTCGCTGATATCGCTGTAGAACACCGCCGCCTCCGCCTTGACGCCCGCCCAGGCGCGGCCCCGGTAGCCAATTTCATAGTTCAGCGAGCGCTCCGCCCGCAGCGCCGGATTTTCAATATAGGTGCCGAGGCGCTGGGAGTAGCGGTCCTTCAAGGTTGGCAAGCGCGTCTTGCCGGCCACGTTCGCGTACACACGGCCCGCGCCGGCCCAGTCGTGGAACAAGCCGGCTTGCGCGTTGTACGCGTGCTGCGTGCCGGGCAGCGCGTACGGATTGCCGAGGCTGTACACGCTCGCCGGCTTCAGCTGGTGGCGCGCCGCGCCCAGCGATAGCGTCCAGGCCGGGGCCAGTTCGACCGTGTCCTCCAGCGCATACGACAGCAAGCCATCCTCAAAAATGGTATTGCTGACGCCGTTGCCGTCCAGTTCCTGGTGCTTGTCGGCCTTGTAGTGCGCCACCAGGCGCAGCGTGTGGGCTTGCCAGCGCGCCGATTCCAAAGTGATTGAACCACCGACGGTGCGGTCGTGATACATGCTGCGGCCGGTGCCGACGCTGCCCGCGCCCGCGGTTTTCAGGCGCGTGTAGGCGCCGTTGGTGTACGTGTCGACTTCGTTGTCGTAGCTGTCGTGGTACAGCCGCAATTGCAGCAATTCAACGGCGCCCAACGCCGTCTTCGAAATGAAGTACAAGCTCTCCTTGTCCCAGAACGGCCATTTCCAGTAACGCGCGGCGGCCGCGTCGGTCGACGGCGGCTGCCCCTTTTCACCGTCCTGCCGGTAATAACTGAGCGCGTATTCGTCGCGCCCGTTCGGCGTCAGGCCCAACTTGAACGACAGCTTGCCGTCCTTGCGGTAGGCGTTGTTGCGCTGGCCACCGTCTTCGCTGGCGCTGCGCGCGACATCGGCCGACAGCGGGAAACCGTCGCCCTCCAGGTAGGACACGCCGGCCTGCACATACCACAGGCCCTGGTTGCTGCCGAGGTTGGCGGAAACCTGCCGTTCACGGCCGTCGGCCGCGCCGGCCGTCGCATCGGCCTCAAGGCGCCGCAGCGGTTTGCGCGAGATCAGGTTGATGGCGCCGCCCAGCGCGTTGGCGCCGTAGGCGACCGAGCTGAAGCCTTTGGCGACCTGGATCGCGGCCAGGTCGGCCGTCGTGAAACGGTTGAAATCGACATAACCGTCGTACGGTACGTAGACGGGAATGCCGTCGATGAACAGCGGCACCTGGCGCGCGTCGAAGCCGCGCACCGCAATGGTCTTCTCGTTGCGCGCATTGGTCGACAAGCTCACGCCCGACAGCAGGTTCAGCGCATCGCCGACGTTGTCGCGGTTGAACTTGCGCATGTCCTGGCGGGTAAGCACCGACGCGACCTGATGGTCGCCAACCTCGCCAACCTCAGCAACTTCGCCGGCCTGCGCGCGCTGGCCCACCACCGTCACCGCGCCCAGTTCAAACGCCGCCTGCGCCCAGGCGTAGCCATGGCCCAGCGCGGCCAGCGCGGCGACTGCCAACGCGGTTTTGCGCGCGCCGTTCCGGCCTTGTTTCTTATTTCGTTGACTGTCTTGTTTCATCGCGTTCCCGCTCTCCCTTGCCGTCGTTATAGTAATAAGGATATAGCGCCTGCCGCAATTCAACCTTCTTGCAGCCCGGCAATCACCATCGTAATATATAATCGAATATAGCGAGCCACTATATATGGCAAGATATATCGGTTATTCCAGATGCTGACCGGCCGAGGGGAAATGCTCCGCTAATATGTTGCGCCGCACCCGCGCCTCATGGCGGGTGCATCCAACAATCACCAGGAGTTAAATCATGTTTACCAGCGCGCGCAATCAACTCAGCGGAAAAGTCACTGCCATCCAACGCGGGGCGGTCAATGATGAAGTCGAAATCGGATTGCCGGACGGCCAGAAAATCGTCGCCGTCCTGACCCACAGCAGCGCGCAATCGCTCGGCTTGGCGGTCGGCTCCGAGGCCTTCGCCCTGATCAAGGCTTCCTGGATCATTCTGCTGACCGATACGGCCGGTGTGCGCCTGTCGTCGCGCAACCAGCTCGCCGGTACGGTGGAAAAAGTCACGATCGGCGCGGTGAATGCCGAAGTCACCCTGAAACTGGCCAGCGGCGACGTCATAGCCGCCATCGTCACCAACGACAGCGTCGGCAACCTGGGCCTGGCTCCGGGCAAGGCCGCCAGCGCCGCGTTCAAGGCGTCGAGCGTTATCGTCGGCGTCAAAGTGTAACTCCGTACTTCCCGCCCCCGCCGCGCGGTCAATCCACCCAAGTTAAGGATTTTCCAACCTTTTAACATGGTTTTTGGGCCATGTGCTTGTGCGGCTTCGGCCTGGCTTTGCGTGTTTTGGATAGATTTTCCCTATGGACGTATGTCCGTTTCGCAATCAGGCGCAGCACCTCGCGCAGTAACTTCGCCACCTTTTTTCCGAGCAGGAGGGCCGGCAACAATGGTTTGAGGGCGGTATGCGCATAGGCGTGGTTGATGCGCTCGGCTGCGCGCAGGTCGGCGCTGTCGTGGGCTGTCAAGGCCGCCAGGGTTTGCAAGTTATCGCACATGATTTTGGCGGCGACGTCCTGCACCACGGCTTGCTGGGACAGGCCGGACACATGCTCCAAATTGAGTCGATGCTTGAGCCGCTTGAAGGCTTCCTCGATACGCCAGCGCTTGTGGTAGAGGTCGCCGAAGCCGTCGGCGGGAAAGCGCGCGCTGTCGAACAAATTGGTCATCAACACCCGCACCTTGCCGTTCGGCGCGACATGGCGGACGAGGCGCNCCTGCTGGGGTTCTCGGGGGCATTCATAATCGTCGGCGTCGCGCCGGTCGGGCGCGCGCAGCATGACGAGCTGCTCGCTCAGACCGGAGCGCAGGAAGTCGCGCACGCAGGGAAAGCCGCCGTTGCCGGCCTTCTCGACGCGCATGCAGAACGCAATGTGACGATGTTTGAGCAGCGATACCAGCCATCGGGACGGGTAGCCCCGGTCGAGCAGCAGAAGATCGGTGCCGGAAAGCCGGTCCAGGTGTTCGACCAGCATTTGCCGCTCGCCGCAGTCCTCGATGCCGTGCAGCGAGGCCGCAAGCATCAACTCCGCGCCGGGAAGGAACAGGCCGAACAGGATTTGATCGGCCAGCGCGGCGCGCTTGACGTGGCTCGCGCGCAAGCCGAAGCGCATGGTCGAAGCATCAGCGGCGACCAAACGCAGGCCGCGCCAGCGCGGCACAAATCCGTGGTACTCGGCGCGTGCGACCAGCCAGTCGTTGAGCAGGGGAATGGCCGTCAGAGACAGCTTGACGCGCGCCTGGGCGAACGCCTGCTCAGACACCTTGCGCACCAATTGCGCACGTTGCTGCAGATGGGCGAAGAATACGTCGAGCTCGGCTTGGACGCTCATGCGCATACCGGTAAGCATCAACGCGACCAGCGCCGGCAACGGCAATTTTCGCTGGCGGGAAAATGCGGCGGGGTGTTCAATATGTCGGGCCGTCAGAAGGAATTCGACGGACTGCAAATGCGCGGCAAGATCGTTGAACAGTGCGGCAAGGGACATGGCGGCCAATGAGGTAAAAAATCTCACTGGCCGCGCCCTACCTCACTGGCATGTCAAGCTTTTTATTGTATTTCGCTCTACTTTTAAAGAAAAATTCTTAACTTGGGTGGATTGGCCGCGCGGTGGGGGCAAACGGCGGCGGGCCCATCCGGTGCGCATGCCGTTATATACTTCGTTATATATCGATCCTTCACCTCTGGAGTTCCCATGTTCCGCCTGACCGCCTTACTGATCGCCCTCGCCGCCGCCAATATCGCCCACGCCGATGAGGTGCAGGTCGCCGTCGCCGCCAATTTCGCCGCGCCGATGAAAGACATCGCCGCCCGCTTCGAACAGGACACCGGCCACAAGGTGCTGGCCTCGTTCGGCGCCACCGGCAAGTTCTACGCGCAAATCAAGAACGGCGCGCCGTTCGAGGTGCTGCTGGCCGCCGACGACGACACCCCGGCCAAACTGGAAAAGGAAGGCGCCGCCGTGCCGAACAGCCGCTTTACCTATGCGATCGGCAAGCTGGTGCTGTGGAGCGCGCAGGCTGGCCTGGTCGACGACCAGGGCGAGGTGCTGAAGAAAGGCGGCTTCGAGCACCTGTCGATCGCCAACCCGAAGCTGGCGCCATACGGCGCGGCGGCGGTGGAGGTGCTGCAAAAGCTCAAGCTGTACGGCGCGCTGGAAGCCAAGTTTGTGCTGGGCGAAAGCATTTCGCAAACCCACCAGTTCGTCGCGTCCGGCGCCGCGCCGCTGGGTTTTGTCGCCATGGCGCAGGTGTACGAGGGCGGCAAGCTGAAATCCGGCTCGGCCTGGGTCGTGCCGGGCAAGCTGCACAGCCCGATCCGCCAGGACGCGGTGGTGCTGGACAAGGGCAAGGGCAAACCGGCCGCCGAGGCGTTTCTCGCCTACCTGAAGGGCGACAAGGCGAAAGCCGTGATACGCTCCTACGGTTACGACCTCTAAAACCCGCTACATGCTCACTCCCGAAGACTGGGGCGCCATCTGGCTGACCTTGAAGCTGGCGACCCTCGTCACGGCGCTGTTGCTGTTGCTGGGAACGCCGGTGGCGTGGTGGCTGGCGCAAACGCGCTCGCGCTACAAAAGCCTGGTGGGCGCGGTTGTCGCGCTGCCGCTGGTGCTGCCGCCGTCGGTGCTGGGCTTCTACCTTCTGGTGACGATGGGGCCGAACGGCCCGATCGGCCACCTGACCCAGACGCTGGGCATCGGCCTGCTACCGTTCACCTTCCCCGGCCTGGTTATCGGCTCGCTCGTGTATTCGCTGCCCTTTGTCGTGCAGCCGCTGCAAAACGCCTTCGAGGCGATCGGCAGGCGCCCGCTGGAAGTGGCCGCAACCCTGCGCGCCGGTCCGCTGGACACCTTCTTCTCGGTGGTGCTGCCACTGTCCAAACCCGGCTTCATTACCGCCGCCACGCTCGGCTTCGCCCACACGATAGGCGAGTTCGGCGTGGTGCTGATGATAGGCGGGAACATCCCGAACAAGACGCGCGTCGTCTCGGTGCAAATTTACGGCCACGTCGACGCCGCCGAATACGCCCAGGCGCACTGGCTGGCCGGCGGCATGCTGGCCTTCAGCTTCGTCGCGCTGTTACTGCTGTACGCCTTTAATCCGACCCGGAAGACCCCATGAGGCGACAACCATGAGCCAGCCGCCCGCCATCCGCGCGCGCTTCAACGTCGACCGCGACGGCTTCGCCATGCGGGCGCAACTGGATTTGCCGGGGCGCGGCGTCACGGCGCTGTTCGGCCACTCCGGCTCCGGCAAGACCACGCTATTGCGCGCCGTCGCCGGCTTGGAGCGCCACGCCGGCGGCTACCTGGAAGTCAACGGCGAGACCTGGCAAGACGACGCCGCCGGGCTGTTCGTGCCGACCCACCGGCGCGCGCTGGGCTATGTATTCCAGGAGGCCAGCCTGTTCCCGCACCTGTCGGTGCAGGGAAACCTCGACTTCGCCCGCCGGCGCGCCGGCGCCGCCGACGGCGACAAGGTGATGGCGCAGGCGCTGTCGCTGCTCGGCATCGGCCACCTGCTGGCGCGCCGCAGCACCGAGCTGTCCGGCGGCGAGCGCCAGCGCGTGGCGATTGCCAGGGCGCTGCTGACCAAGCCGCGCCTATTGCTGCTGGACGAACCGCTGGCGTCGCTGGACGGCAAGCGCAAGGAGGAAGTGCTGCCCTATCTGGAGCGCATCCACGGCGAGCTGGCGATCCCGATGCTGTACGTCAGCCACTCGATCGACGAAGTGGCGCGCCTGGCCGACCACGTCGTGCTGCTCGACGGCGGCCGCGTGCTGGCCAGCGGGCCGGCCGCCGACACGCTGGCGCGGCTGGACTTGTCGGCGGCGCTGGCCGACGACGCCGGCGCGCTGGTCGAAGGCGTCGTCGACGGCTTCGACGCGCCCTACCAACTGCTGCGCCTGCGCGCGGCCGGCGGCACCATGCACATCGCGCACCAGGAACTGGCGCCGGGCGCCCGGCTGCGGCTGCGCATCCTGGCGCGCGACGTCAGCCTGACGCTGGCGCCGCAGAGCGACAGCTCGATCCTGAACCAGCTGCGCGCCACGGTGGCGGCCGAGTGGCCGGCCAACGACCCGGCGCACGTCATCGTCAAGCTCGACGCCGGCGGCACGGCGCTGCTGGCGCGCATCACGCGCCGCTCGCGCGACCTGCTCGCCCTGGAAACCGGCAAACCGGTCTGGGCGCAGGTCAAGGCGGCCGCGCTGCTGTCGATGCACTGACAACCGACGCCGCCATGGCGAGACCTGGCCCCGGGGTTGGTTGCGTGGCGTGGCGGCAAGCTGCCGGCGTTATAATATTCGTTCCCATGTTCAAGGTGTTTCAATGACGATCAGGATCGACTTAAAACTGCGGCTGCGGCGCGACGACGACGTGGCCATGGGCCCCGGCAAAGCGGACCTGCTCGACGCCATCGCGCAGACCGGTTCGATCAGCGCGGCGGCGCGCAGCATGGACATGTCTTACCGCCGCGCCTGGCTGCTGGTGGACGTCATGAACCGCAGTTTCCGCGAACCGCTGGTGCGCGGCGCGGCGGGCGGCGTGCAGGGCGGCGGCGCCAACGTCACGCAAGCGGGCCTGCAGGTGCTGGCCCAATTTCGCGCCATGGAAGCGGCGGCGCGCGCCGCCGCGGCAACGCATCTGGACGCGTTGGCGCTGCTGTTGCGCAACGTAGACGACAAGTGACGCAGCGTGCTATATTCGCAAGAATATAACGAAATGGAATTGAAAACCCATGATGTCCTCTATATTTCGCACCTTGACGATGGCCGGCGCGCTCGCCGCCTGCGCGCCGGGCTGCGCCCATGACGCCACGGCGCCGGCCGCGGCAAGCCCAAGCGTCACCGTGTCCGGCGCCGTCGAACGCAAGCTGACGCTGCGCGCCGACGACCTGCGCGGCTACCCGCCGCGGCAAATCAGCGAGCTGCAACTGGCCGGCCGCGACGGCGCCGACGCGGGGAAACCGGTGCATGTGCGCGGCGTGCGCCTGCGCGACATCCTGGAACAGGCCCAAGTCGTCACGCGCGACCACCATACCGTCAAGAAGCTGGCCGTCATCGCCACCGCCGGCGACGGCTACAAGGTGATCTTCTCGTGGAGCGAGCTGTTCAATTCGCAGGTCGGCGACGACGTGCTGGTGCTGTTCGAACGAGACGGCAAGCCGCTGGGCGCCGACGAAGGCCCGCTCGCGCTGATTTCAGGCAAGGACAAGCGTACCGGTCCGCGCCACGTGAAATGGCTGCAAGCCATCGAGGTACGCCAGATCGTCGAATGACGCCTGGCCGGCGGCTGTTTGCCTTATGATGCGAGGCCGCCCGCTGTAGGCGCCTTGAAGCTGGTATCGGGCAGCGGCACGCAATGATGCGTCAACAGCCGGATAAGCGCTTAAAGGTAGCACCTTGGATCAACTACAACAGGGCTTTCTCCTCACCCGCCACTGGCGCGACACGGCCGCCGGCACGGACGTCGAGTTTTGGCTGGCGACCGACGACGGCCCGCGCCACATCCGCCTGCCGGCGCAGTCGTCGGTGGCCTTCATCCCGGCCGAGCAGCGCGAGCTGGCGGAAACGGTGCTGCGCGGCGACCGCGCCTCCGAGCTGCGCCCGCTGGCCCTGAACGATTTCCACCACCGTCCGGTGCTGGGCCTGTATTGCCGGCAGTACCGCCAGTTGCTCAGGCAGGAAAAACGCCTGCGCGAGGTCGGCGTCGACGTCTACGAGGCCGACGTGCGCCCGCCCGAGCGCTACCTGATGGAGCGCTTCATCACCGCGCCGGTGTGGTTCGGCGGCCAGCCCGGCCCCGGCGGCAAGGGGCCGCTGCTCGACAGCCAGCTGAAAGCGGCCCCCGGCTACCGCCCGACGCTGAAGCTGGCCTCGCTGGACATCGAAACCACCGCCCACGGCGAGCTGTATTCGATCGCGCTGGAAGGTTGCGGCCAGCGCCAGGTCTACATGCTGGGGCCGCCCAACGGCGGCGGCGAGGCGCTCGACTTCGACCTGGAGTACTGCGACAGCCATCCACACATGCTGGAGCGGCTGAACCAGTGGCTGGAGCGGCACGACCCCGACGCCATCATCGGCTGGAACCTGGTGCAGTTCGACCTGCGCGTGCTGCGCAAGCACGCCGAGCGCCACCACATGCCGCTGCGCTTCGGCCGCGACGGCAGCGCCATGGAATGGCGCGAACACGGCGGCAAGCAGCAACACTTCTTCGCGGCCGCCGCCGGCCGCCTGATCATCGACGGCATCGAAGCGCTCAAGTCGGCGACGTGGAATTTTTCCTCGTTCAGCCTGGAAAACGTCGCGCAAACCCTGCTCGGCGAAGGCAAGTCGATCGACAACCCCTACCAGCGAATGGCCGAAATCGACCGCCGCTTCGCCGAAGACAAGCCGGCCCTGGCGCGCTACAACCTGAAAGACTGCGAACTGGTCACGCGCATCTTCGCCAAGACCGAACTGCTGACCTTCCTGCTCGAACGCGCCAGCGTCACCGGGCTGGCGGCCGACCGCAGCGGCGGCTCGGTGGCCGCCTTCGAGCACCTGTACATGCCGCTGATGCACCGCCAGGGCTATGTCGCGCCCAACCTCGGCGACGTCGTCGGCGAAAACAGCCCCGGCGGCTACGTCATGGAGTCGCGCTCCGGCCTGTACGACTCGGTGCTGGTGCTCGACTACAAAAGTCTGTACCCGTCTATCATCCGCACCTTCCTGATCGACCCGGTCGGGCTGGTGGTCGGCACCCGCGACGCCAACGCCGACGACGCGGCGAGCGTGCAGGGCTTTCGCGGCGGCCGCTTCGCGCGCGACAAACATTGCCTGCCGGCCATCGTCAAGCAAATCTGGCAGGGACGCGACACGGCCAAGCGCGAACACAACAAGCCGCTGTCGCAGGCGCTGAAAATTATCATGAACGCGTTTTATGGTGTGCTGGGGTCCGACGGCTGCCGCTTCTTCGACCCGCGCCTGGCGTCCTCGATCACGCTGCGCGGGCAGGAAATCATGCACCGCACGCGCGAGTTGATCGAAGAACAAGGCTACCAAGTCATCTACGGCGACACCGACTCCACCTTCGTCTGGCTGAAGCACGCCCACAGCGAGGAACAGGCGAGCGAGATCGGCCTGGCGCTCGCCAAGCATGTCAACCAGTGGTGGGAGCGGCACCTGCGCGAGGAATTCGACCTCGACAACGCCCTCGAACTGCAATTTGAAACCCACTACCGGCGTTTCCTGATGCCGACGATACGCGGCTCCGAGCTGGGCAGCAAAAAACGCTACGCCGGCTTGATCAACAAGCCCGACGGCAGCGAGGAAATGGTCTACAAGGGCCTGGAAACGGTGCGCAGCGACTGGACGCCGCTGGCGCAGCAATTCCAGCAAACGCTGTACCAGCGCATCTTCAAGGGCGAGCCCTACCAGGACTACGTGCGCGACTACGCCAACCGCACCGCCGCCGGCGAGCTCGACGCGCTACTGGTTTACCGCAAACGGCTGCGCCGCCCGCTCGGTGACTATGAGCGCAACGTGCCGCCGCACGTGCGCGCCGCGCGCCTCGCCGACGACTACAACCGGCGGCAAGGACGACCGCTGCAATACCAAAACGGCGGCTGGATACGCTACGTGATGACCACGGCAGGCCCGGAACCGCTGGAAGTCCAGCGTTCGCCGATCGACTACCACCACTACCTGACGCGGCAATTGCAACCGGTGGCGGACGCCATCCTGCCCTTCCTGCGCGACGACTTCACCACCCTGACCAGCCAGCAACACAGCCTGTTCTAAATACGCGCACAAGAAGCAGGCGTGGGCCGGCTTAGCGCAGCGCAAGCCGAGCTTCGTTGGCGCGTCCCCGTGCCCGGACCACAGCCGCGCCGAGCGGGACTTCAAGCAATCGTCCGGCGCCGCACGACATACCGTTGTCTGGATCGTGTTTGTAGTGGATAATTATGCCCATGAACGATACCACCACCCTCCCCCCTTTGCCTGACCGCCTCTCAGTCGATCCACGCAGCCCGCACCACGTCGCCGCCGTGTTCGAACACGACGTCGGCATTAAAATCAACGACAAAGAACGTTTAGACGTCGAGGAATACTGCATCAGCGAAGGCTGGATCAAAATAGCCTCGCTGAAAGCGGTAGACCGCAAGGGCAAGCCCCTGCTGATCAAACTGACCGGCCGAGTCGAAGCGTTTTACAAATAAATCCCTGCCGCTGACGCGCATCCAACGCCGATCCACGTCTTGCAATAGTCGCCTAACATCCTGGCACGAGGCTGACGGAGAACCGTCCAAGCCGCCAAGCTCGTGCCAGCGACTACAACATTTATTTCCCCTTCACAAACGCCTCCACCTCATCGAGCGTAGGCCCGAGCCGGCGCAACGGCACGGCGATCGATCCGACCAGAGTGGTATGGCTGACGCCGTCGAAATAACGCTCGGTGACGGCGACGCCGTTTTCCCGCAGCTTGCGCGCCAGACCACCGGTGTTACGCTTTGGATTCACCAGATCGTCGTTGACCGGCGCAATCAGCAAGGTGCGCGGCGCGGACGCGCTGACATGGCTCACCGGCTGCGAATCCAATGGCGTGTTCGGAAAATGGAAAACCGGGCGCGTCGTCTTGTTTTCAATCGGAATAAAGTCATACGGCCCGGCCAGGCCGATCAATCCACTCAACATCGACGGTTTCATGCCGAACTTGGCCAGGCGGCGCGGGTCCAGCGCCACCATGGCGGCGTTATACGCGCCGGCGCTGTGGCCCATCACAAACAAACGAGCCGGGTCGCCGCCGTAGCGCGCAATGTCGCGCGCGGTCCACGCCACGGCGGCGCTGGGGTCGTCGAGCAGGGTCGGATAACTCACCTCGGGATACAGTCGATAGTCGGGAATGACGGCGATGATGCCGCGCGAAGCCAGCGCCCGCCCGACAAATGCGTAGTCGGCGCGGTTGCCGTCGACCCAATTGCCGCCGTAAAAGAAGACGACGACCGGGGCCGTGCCGTCGACGTGTTCGGGAAGATAGATATCGAGTTTGTTGCGCGGACCGGCAGCGTAGGCGACGTCTTTGCTGCTGCGCGTGTCGCCCGCCGGTGACAGCGCGTTCAGGACGGTGATCGGCGAGCAGGCGGTGACGGCGCAGACAGCGACGGCCATCAGGGCCAGGACGCTCAAGGCGGCGGGGATTGTATTCATATTGAGCCGGTAAATGGAGGATGCACGATTATATCGGCGCGCTGTGTCCGACGGCCAAGCTTACTTAACGACAGGCAAAAAAATGCCGCCGGGATCACCCACCGGCGGCGCTGTTTGCGAGCCGGGTAGACTCGCTGCGGGAATCATCGAAAAATTAGAACGAGAATGATGATCAAAAGGATAGTGCCGGCGCCAATGTACATGGTAAATCTCCTGTGAGTGAATGATAAAAGTACAGCGTCGAGCGGCAAAAAAGGTTGTGTTCGCCGTATCGATGTTGCAGTGATACGCTTGCCGCCAACAATTACAAAGGCGGATCTTGATAGGCTTTGGTGCCGTAATAGGCATGCAACTCACTGACCCAAGCTGCATCGCTCATGTCCGGCCAGGCATCCTTTGCAAATCCTGGCGCGTTGACCAGATGTTCTTTCTCGACGTTCAGTATGAAGCGCTCGTTGATGGTGTCGAGGACCAGGGCCGTCCATGGCACCGCGAACAATTTGTCGCCCATGCCCAGGAATCCGCCGAACGACATGACCGCGTAGGCCACTTTTCCGGTACGCATGTCGAGCATGATTTCCTTGATTGCACCCAGGTCGACGTCTTCATGGTTGAAGACCGCGTTGCCGATCAAGGTATCGGCGCCCATCAAATGCGGACCCGGGCCTTGGTGGTTTGTATAGATGCCGAAAATGTCTTTTTCTAAATAGCTCATGTGGAATCTCCTGTAAGTGCCCAAGAGTAAGCCGCTGCGCCGTGCTGGTCCGTACGGCGCCGAACATATGGAGGTTTTGTCGCGATTTGCCCGAGCGGGAGGCTATTTCACATCCGGGCGCAATCGGACCTGGCCCGAACGCGGACTTGCCCCAGCCTCCGCCTTCAGAGGCAAACGCTGTCCGTGATTTTGGTGGTAGAAGGACGGCCGGTGGCGCTGATCCGCACCACGCGCTGCTGCGTTCCCACGCTGGGAGTGGCCCGACAGACCGTCAGCGATGCCGCCGTCGCACCAGTGCCGCTGGGCTCGAACGTAATACTGCGTAATCCACCGGCCTCGGTAATTTTCCAGCCCGCCTTGGCGGCGCGCTGATACTCGATCACCAGCGTACCGCTGCCGGCGCTATCGCAGGCGACTTGGTCGGAGGTGCTGCATGTTACCAGCCAGCCCTGTTCCCAGCCGCCGCTGCCGCAACTGGCGCCGTCGGCCGACACGCACAGCGACACCGGCGCGTTGCGCTTGATTGCTTCGCTACGCGCCAGCATGGTGCTCGCCATCAGATTGTTCGCGTACTGCGTCGCTGTCGAATTCATGATCATACCGTTGTAGGCGGGCGTCGCCGCTGCCAGCAGGATGGCCAGGATGGCGACCGAGACCATCAGTTCGACCAGCGAAAATCCGGTTGGTACGCCCAGTTGCCCGCCGCGGCGCAGACGGTTCGGACTCATTTTTGCAAATACCAGTAGACCCTGCGTTTGGAATTCGACTTGATCAAGCCGCTAGGAACACCGTTTTCCTGCGACTGGATCGACGATTCGGTGCTGCAGCCGATACAGATCGATTTCTTGGTGGTGCAGTCCCTGTTGATACAAACGTCGATTTTTTCCGGCGGCGGCGGCAAACCACCGCCGGTGACGACCGCGTTGCAGGTGGTGCCGGGCGTGGGCGCCGCGTCTGTCACGCCAAGGTTATAGACGTGGGTGGTGCCGAGGTTCGACGCGCAGGAACCTGCCACCGGCACAGCCGGCATGTGGGTGGAGAACGTTGTCACCCCAAACCGGGTGGAAGCCGGCGTTACCACTTTTTCAGTTGCGCGCAGCCCCAGCATCCATCCCTTGCCGGTGGCGACGCCGCCGGCGCCGAGGCCGCAGGTTCCGCTGGCGGTGCCGGCGCTGGTGAGCGAATTGAGGCAGATCAAAGACTGTCCAGGGCAATTGACGGCAGCTTCGGCCGGCAACCAGCCCGTGTCGGACGGTTTGTCCTTGATTTTGAAAAAATAGTCGACCACCGCCGAGGTGTGCGGGAAATAGGCGCTGCCGAGCGGTTTTTCACGGTCACCCGAACCCACATACAGGCTGTAGCTGCCGTCGGACTCGGGAACGACGCTGGGCGCGAACATGAATTTTCGGTTGTCGGTGCAGCTGGTGGCGGTGCTGCAACCGAGCGAAGCGATCTTCAGAATAGTCCACGACGCCGGCGCCAGCGTATCGATGGTGACGCGGTAAATATTACCGCCGAGGTCGGCGGCATAGGCGTACTTGGCGTAGCCCCCCGGACCCGGGACGATCTTGACGTCGCCGACGACG
This sequence comes from Janthinobacterium sp. CG3, assembly GCF_000344615.1. Taxonomy (GTDB): domain Bacteria; phylum Pseudomonadota; class Gammaproteobacteria; order Burkholderiales; family Burkholderiaceae_D; genus Janthinobacterium. The sequence continues at coordinate 1,935,478 of NZ_KB467824.1, forward strand.
CCGCGATCGGTGTTCAGCGACACCAGCACCGCGCCGGTAGCGGCGTCCAGCACATAGATCTTGTGGCCTTTCGAGGTGCTGGTGCAGGTGTTCTGATCGGCGTCTTCGCACTCGTCGTAACCGCCGCCCATAATCAGCATCGGCGCGGCGCCGCCGAAATAGCCGCTGGCCCTGACCGGCTGTGGCGACGACCAGGTCTGGCCCATGCCGGCGGTGCCGGTGGTGCAACTGGTATCGGCGCTGCCGGAGCAGCCGCCCTTCCACTTCAACGACGGGCTGGCCGCGATCGACACGTCGAAAGAATACACCGCACGGCCACCGCGCCGCATGCCGGCGTAAATCCACGTGGTCGCGCCGGTTTTATAAGCCGAAATCGGGCCGTCGATGCCGAACGGCTTCGCGCTGCCGCTGACGACGCCGCCGACTGGCGGGGTGACGCTGACGTTCGGCGAATTGTTGCGTAAGCGCTTAACGTTGCCGATAAACTCGGGCGGCATGAACGCCCACAGCTCCGCGCCGGCATTGGCCGAGCCGTTCGCGGCGGTCTGGTTGCCGTTGATCGCGTGAAGCATGCCATCGTTGCTGCCGTAAAACACCACCACGTTCGAGCCGTAGCTGAGTGCGAGCGGGTTGGAGTGGATGACGTCGCTGTGCGCCGACGGCCGCATCTCCGTCGTTGTCTTCGACAAGTCGCCATCGACGTTCTGTCCGCGCGCCCACTGGATCAGGGTATCGCGTTCGGCGCTGTCGGCCGCGCCCAGCGCGGCGGTACTGACGTTGGTGCTATTAAAGTCGAGCAAGGCGTTGCAATTCGTTGCCGAGCAGGTCTTCACCACGCGCGAGGCGGCGCTCTGCGCGCGCAGCACGTAGCCGGCAGCCCCCTTCTCGACGATATTGCCGTCGGGGCTGTTCGACTGCGCGTACAGATCCGCCGCCGAACCGGGCGGCGGAATGCATTTTCCCTTCGGATCGTTCACCCAATACGCGTCCGGGCTGCTTTTGGACGGCGTCCAGTAACTGCGCGCGCACTCCGAGATGAAGCCGGTTTGGGTGTTGATGGCCGGGGCGGAATCGGCATCGACGAGCGTGCTTGCAGCGCCCAGCTGGTATTGCTTCAGGTTGCCCATCCAGCGCGGCTTGGAGTCGGGGTCCGGGCGGAACATGCCGACGTAGAGCTGGTTGAGGTAGGCGCCCTGGACGTTGGCGCTGGCCGGCAAGCTCACCGCCGCGAACACGCTGTTCACCGATTGAATCTTGGACAAGGCGTCATTGATCGAGCTGGCAATGGCCGCGCTGCCGCCGACGCTGCTGACGGCGGTGTAGTTGCTCAGGCCCGACATGCTTTTGAGCAGCGCCGTCCAGCCCGGCCCCTGGCCGCTGGCGCCAGGATCGACGTCAATGGAATAGGTGACGATTTGGAACGCGCTTTTTTTCATGAAACGCGCCCATTCGTCGCTCGGATTGCTTTGCGAGCCACTTGGCGAAATAGGGATTTGCGCGACCGCGTTGGCGCCGGCGGTGCCGCCGCCGGCGGCGGAAGAGAGCAAGCCGTTGGCGATCGTATCTTTGCTGCTGCTTTCCTGATTGGGGCCGTTACTGATATAGATGATGTAATTCTTGGCACAACTGCCCGACGCCACCGGCGACAGGTAGTTGGCCGCGCCGAAGGAGCTCAGGGCATTGCCGCCGAGCGCGTAAATGGCCGTGCTTTGGCTGGTGCCGCCCACGTTGCCGAGATAGTCGGTCTTGGTTTTTTGATTGCCCGAATAGGCGGCGCCGCCGGAGAAGTAAGCGTAGGCCTCGGCCATGGAAACACCCGAAGCGCCCGAGTTGCCCTTGTCGGCAAGCCTGTCGAAGCTATTCACCAGCGCTTCATACTTGAGCTTGTTGGCGCCGTTCATGGTACGGATGGCCGCCCGCACATAGCCGCCGGCTTGGCCGCCGTTGCCGCCGCCGCTTTCGGTGGCCAGCATGATACCGATATTGAACTTATTGACCGGCAGGTTGTGCAAGGTATTGGCCAGCGCGGCCATCTCGTTGGTGAAGGCAGTGTTCCAGTTTGCCGTGTTGTCGATAATAAACAATACGTTCGGCAAGTCGGCCGCCACCGCGCTGCCGAGATTGGTATACAGGTCCAGGTCGGTCGCCGACGTGGCCAGAGGTAGCGCAAGCAGTGCCGTCGCCAGTACGCCTTGAATCAGGGAATGCGTCATGTTGATTTCCTATAACTGGGTCAGGCACAAGGCGAGCCGGGAGCCGGCGGACAGGCGGCGTTGCATTGCGCCTGTGAGATCGATCTGCCGATTCCTTGGCGGATGCGCACGCGCGTGCCGCTCGTCCCGGTTGCGGTAGCGTCCAGTTCCCAGACGACGTTGTAGACGGTCGAGACGGTCGGCGCGCAGATCGTCAGCCCTTCCGCGTTGGTTGGGCATTCACTGTCAGGCGGCCTGGGCAAGCTCGTGGGTGCGGCCCTGACGCATACCGGCATGGCAATATCGACAACGTAATCCTGGGTGCCGTTGTTGTCGATATCGATGCTGAACTGGTCGGCCGAGGGCGGCGTGCCGAAATCCCAGGATCCGACAACCTGCTCCATGGCCTTGTTGGCGGCGGCGATCGCCTCGTTGCGCGACTGCATATTGTTGACCGCTTTCAAGTTTGTCGAGCTGAAACGAAAGGCCGTCGTCACCATCAGCGTGATCAGTATCAGCATGATCAAGCCCACCACCAGGACGGCCCCGCCCTGCCTGGCCCGCATTGAGGAATGTTTCATTGCGGCGTCTCCCGCCGGCTTGAAATGGTTGTCAGACGGACCGTGGTGCTGAACAAATGGCGCTTGTAATGGTCGTTGAACGGACCGGCCAGGCTGGCCGCCGGGCAACTACCGTCGGCCGCGATACTGGTCAGGCAATAGGTTTTGCTATCGGTGTAGTCCGGGCTCGGTTCGGTGTTACGCACCAGCACGAACAACTGGGCGGCAACGACGTTGGCCAGTTGCGCTACCGTGCACGGCGCGGCGGTGGTGCAGCGCACGAACCGGTCGGGATTGCCGTCGCCGCGGTTGGTGGGCAGGGAATTGCGGGAGGCGTCGGCGTTCAACACGCAGGTGGACGGATCGACTTTGGCGACCGCCGCCGTGTAGTCGACCGCCGTGCCGAGGCCACAGCGCGACACGACGTTGTCGATGCCCAGTTCGACGGCGAAGCGCTCGATGCCCTCGACCAGCGCTTCGGGGGCCTGGTGCGCCAGCGCCGGCGCGCCGGCGGGGTCGAACACCGAGCGCACCAAGGTCGGCACGCCATCGCCGGCGGTGTGGGAATAGTCGCGCACGTAGTACATCGTCGAGACAAACTTGCGTTTGCTTGCCAACGGTGCGGCCGAGCAATCGGCGCCGCGGCCGTGCAGCGTGAAGTTACTCGTTGCCAGCAAATGTTCCACAATGGTGTAGGTGGTGGTGGCGTCCGGCGTCGTGGTCCAGGCCGACGCCACCGTTGCCACGGCGGTGCCGCCGTTGTAGCTGGAGACCACCCGGCTTTGGCCGGCGCCGGTGCCACCGGTAGTGCGTATGGTCATGCCACTGTAGGCGTTGTCGGTCGCCGACGTCGTCGTCGTATCGGACGGCAGCGCCAGCGCGATGGTCATGGTGGTGTTGCCGCTCGCCCGGGCGGTGCCGGCGGTGCCGGCACCGCACAGCGAGTTCTGGAAATACAGCTTGCCGGTCGTGTCGGCGTCGCAGTTGGCCTCGCCCGGTGCGCAGGTGGCGGCGTGACGCACCACCAGTACGTCGGTATTGGCGCGCTTGCTGCCCAACACACAGGTGCCGGGCGCGGCGTCGCCGCTCTGGACCGGAATACCGATCAGGCTTTGGATATAGGAAAAGTTCCAGTTGCCTGCGTTGTGGGCCAGGCAGGGATCAGGCACCACGTCCGGCGTATCGTTAGGCACGCCGGTCCAGTTGACGTCATCGAACTGGGGCACGAACTGGCTCCAGAAGCCGGCGTGCACCAGGTCGTTTTCCAGCAACTGCACGGCAAAGCGGCCGTTCTCGATCTGGCTGTTGGACTTAATCATCTCGTTGTTCGACCTCGACACGTTAATGAACATGGCGCTCAGCGCGACCAGAATCAACAGACTAATCGTCACCGACACCATCAGCTCGACCAGCGAAAAGCCGCCATGATGGCGCCGCTCGGCAAGCGCGGGCAAGACAGGATAGAGGTGCTTCATAGCGGGGCAATCCGGACGATGGTGGTGACGGTGCGGCGGCAAGCGTCGGCCCTGCACGTCGATGCGGCGGCGCCGTCGTACAAATCCTTACCGCACGCCACGCTTGCCGGCGGCGCCGACACGGCCTCCAGTCCCTGCCAAGCGACCGTGATCATGTATTCGTTGCCGCCAAGACTTTCGACGCAGCCGCGACCGCCAATCATCACGCCAACTTTGCTGGTTCCTGATTTTTCGGCCGCGCCTTGCAGGGCGCCGCACCACTGGCGCGCATCGCGCTGTTGCAAGGTGGCAGAGGTGGTCGGGCAAGTCATGCCGGCGCCCAGCGGCGCCGTCGCGCCGGTCAAGTAATCGGCGGCGAAATTGCGGTTCACTTCAAAGCGGCGCGCCATGTCCTCCAGCAGAATCATCGCCTGGACACGCTGGTAACTCTCCATTTCCGATATATGCATCCGTATTTGCAAGCCCGCCAGTCCTAACAGGCCCATGGCCAGAATCACGATCGTCACCAGCACCTCCAACAAGGTGCTGCCGCCCTGCGAACGATGGTGGCCGTAGGGGCGCATACCTACCACTTCGCCGCTGGCAATTTGACGCCGGTGTTGCTGAGCGACAGCGGGCCGTCGGCCCGTTGCGCGCCGATTGCGGTGAAGCTAATGGTGAAGCCGGGCAGTCCGGCGCTGGTGGTGGTGACGTCGTAGGTGTAATTTGCCGCCACATCGGCGGGCAAGGTAAAACCGTTGGCCACCAGGGTCGCCTTGTCCGCGTACGCGCGATTGGCCAGCATGAACTGCTCTTCGCGGTTGGCCATATCCAGCATTTGCGCCTGCGCCGCGGCACGCTTCCCACGCAACACGTGTTGTGTATACGACGGTATGGCGATGGCTGTCAGGATGCCTATGATGACGAGGGCGATCATCAGTTCGACCAAGGTAAATCCGCGCTGCGCGCCGCCTGCTGCTGGCAATTGCTTCTTCATGACTAGCCTCCTGATGAGGGGATGCCGATGACCAGTTCGATTGCTAAAAAACTTCTCCAGCCCGACTGGCTTTTTCCCGTAAGAAACAATATCACAGGGAGCTGACATTTTCCTGAAGAAATACTGACAAATTCCTGACAACGACGAATTCGCTCGCGGCAGCAGCGGCAGCAGCGGCAGCAGCGGCAACAGCCTCCCGCCGATAGCGGTCGGCCCGCGCAAGGTCGATCAACGGCGGCACCCGGCGCCGGCGCCTATTTGACGCGCTGCTTCTCCAGCTTGCGCGCCAGCGTGCGCCGGTGCATACCCAACCTGCGCGCCGTCTCGGAAATATTGAAGTCGGTTTCCGCCAGCATCTTGTGGATGCGCTCCCATTCCAGCGTCTTGATCGACGTCGCGCGGTTCGTCAAGTCGACGTCGACCTCGCTGACGGCGACGCCGCTGCCGCTCATCTGCCCGAAGGCTTCCTCGATGTCGTCGGTGTTGGACGGCTTGGCCAGGTACTGGCAAGCGCCCAGCTTGATGGCGGCGACCGCCGTGGCGATGCTGGCGAAGCCGGTCAACACCACGATCAGCATGGCCGGGTCGTGCTTGTGCAGCAATTCGACGCAGGCCAGCCCGGACGTGGTGCCCTTCAGCTTCAGGTCGACGACGGCGTAGCCGGGCGTGTGCCGCAGCAGTACGGCGGCGGCCTCGTCGAGGTTTTCGGCGAACAGCACGCGGTAGCCGCGCCGCTCGAACGAGCGCCCCAGCGTGCGCGCGAAGGCGGCGTCGTCCTCGATCAGCAATAGCAGGCGTTCAGTCGACATGGGCGTCCTCCGCCAGTCGGATCGCCGCCAGCGGCAGCGTCAATTCGACTTGCGCGCCGCCCCCGGCCAGGTTGTGCGCCGTGACGGTGCCGCCCAGGGTGCGCGCGACGTTGACCACCAGGAACAGCCCGAGGCCGCCGCCCGGCCTGCCCTTGCTCGATTGGTAGGGTTTGCCGAATTGCGCCAGCATCGCCGGCGCGAAACCGCGGCCGACGTCGCTGATCGACAGGATCAAGGAATCGGCCTCGCGCTTCGCTTCCAGCTTGACCCACTTGGGCGACGCCTCCAAGGCGTTGTCGAGCACGTTGCAAATCATTTGTTTCAGGGCCGAGTCGAACACCACCGGCAGATCCTGCTCGATGCGGTTTTCGTAGAGGAAGGTGTCGACCGGCCGGCTGCCGCGCCATTCCTCGGCCAGGTCGTCGAGGAAGATACCGATGGTGGTTTTCACCGACGATTCGCCGCGCGCTTCGCCGGCCGACAGCAGGATGCCGCTGACGATGCTTTTGCAGCGCTTCAGCTGGGCCTGCATTTCGCCGATTTCTTCGATCAATTCGGGGTTTTGGCTGAATTCGGGCATGCGCCGCCAGTCGCCCAGGATCACCGACAGGGTCGCCAACGGGGTGCCGAGTTCGTGCGCCGCGCCCGACGCCAGCAGCCCCATGCGCACGATGTGCTCCTCTTCGGCCGCGCGTTGGCGCAGGTGGGCCAGTTGGGCGGCGCCGGCGCGCTGGTTGCGGGTAATGCGGGTGATGAAGACGACCAGCAAGGCGGCGATCAGGGCGAAGCAGATGAGCACGCCCTGGAGGTACAGGCTGGCGATGCCGCGTTCGGGGTCGAACGGCAGCGCCAGCGGACGGGAGAAGCGCGCCAGCCCCGCCAGGCAGGCGCTGGTGATGACGACGATGGTCCAGGTCGACCAGGCTTCGAGCAGTACGGCGCTGAGCGTCACCTGCAGCAGGAACAGGAAGGCGAACGGGTTGCTGGTGCCGCCGGTCAGGTAGAGCTGGGTGGTCAGGCTGGCGACATCGACCAGCAAGGCGAAGAACAGTTCGCCGTTGGCGACGACGCGCCGTTCATGCCAGCGCAGTTGACTGGCGATGTTGAAGGCGACCAGGCAGGCCAGCACTTGCAGCAATTCCGGCATCGGCAATTTGATGCCGAAGCCCAGGCTGACGCAGGCGATGGTGGTGATTTGCCCGCACACGGCGATCCAACGCAACTGTATTAGTTGGAGCATGTTTTTGTGGCCGGCGGCGTGGCTTGGGGCCGCCGGCGGCGTGGCTGCTTCTTTGCCGCCGTCTGGGGGGGCCGTGGTTTCTTTGTTGCTGTGCATCGTAGCTTTCTTGGTCGGGCAGGTGCTGGGGGCTTGGGGACGCGCCAACGAACGCCGGGTTGCACTGCGCTAACCCGACCGACGGCGCCTCGGATGCCTCATTCCACATTGGCTTGGCGGCGCCGTTCCAGGCGCACGACCCAGACGCAGGCCCCGACCAGCATCATAGCAAGAGCGTACCAAGTTAGCGCGTAGACCAGGTGGTTATTCTGGAAGGCGATGACGGTTAAGCCGCCGACCGGACGTTCCCGCCCCGCCCCGGCCGCCGACTTGGCGTCGGCGTCGATGAAGTAGGGGGCGACGCGCGCGAGTTGGCGCGCGGCGGCGATGGCGGCAACGTCGCGCGAGTGCCAGCGGTTGCCGGCCGCATCGTTTTGCCGCAGGAAGGCGCCGCCCGGCTCGCTGATGCGCAGCAGGCCGGTGACGACGACCGGCTCGCCGGCGGCGGCGCTGGCCGGGTCGCAGACGGCCGGCGCCGCCGTCTGCGCCGCCACGGGGCGCTCGCCGGCGCGCGGCGCGATGAAGCCACGGTTGATGAGGACGATGTTGCCGTCGGCGCCGCACAGCGGCGTCAGCAGCCAGAAGCCGGCGCCCAGCCCGGTGGTTGCCTGCACGCGCACGCTCAGACCATGCAGCAGGGCGCCGGCCACGCGCACGCGGCGGTATTCGTCGCTGGCCGCCGTGACCTGGGACCAGCGCTCGGGGCCGGGCGCGGGCGCCGGGGCGGCGCGCACGCGCTGTTCGACGCGTTCGATCAGCGCCAGTTTCCATTGCAGCCGTTGCAATTGCCAGGTGCCCAGCGCGAGCAAGCCGGCGCAGGCCAGCCCGGCGAGCAGCGCCAGGACGATGCGTAAAAAAGCCGGGCGCGGACGCGCGCGGGCGCCCGGCCCGGCCGGGGTGGCGGCCGGGCCTGTCATTCGGCCGCCGCCGGGTGGCGCACTCATGGCATCGTGCGCGTGTCGCTCATGTCGTGCGGGGTCTCATGCATCATGCCCGGCATCATGTTGTGGTTCAGGTGGTACATGACCCAGATCGAACCGGCCAGCATGATGACGACCAGCATGATGGTGAAGATCAGCGCCAGCATCGACCAGCCACCCTCGGACTTGGTGTTCATGTGCAGGAAGTAGATCATGTGGACGACGATTTGCACGGCGGCGAAGCCGAGCAGCACCAGCCCGGCGGTGCCGGAGTTGTCGAATACCTTGCCCATCACCAGCCAGAACGGGATGGCGGTCAACACCACCGACAGCAGGAAGCCGATGGCGTAGGTTTTCAGGCTGCCGTGGCTGGCGCCGTCCTCGTGGCCGTGGCCGTGGCCGGCGGAATGTTCGTGATGCTCGCTCATGGCAAGACTCCCATCAGGTAGACAAAGGTGAAGACGCCGATCCAGATGACGTCCAGGAAATGCCAGAACATCGACAGGCACATCAGGCGGCGGCCGTTTTCGGGCGTCAAGCCGTGCTTGCCGAGCTGGCACATCAACGTAATCAGCCAGACGATACCGAACGTCACGTGCAAGCCGTGCGTGCCGACCAGGGCGAAGAACGCGGTCAGGAAGCCGCTGCGCTGCGGGCCGGCGCCTTCGTGGATCAGGTGGGCGAACTCGTACAGTTCCAGGCCGAGGAAGCAGGCGCCCAGCACGCCGGTCACGCCCAGCCACAGCAGGGTGCTGCGCAGGCGTTTCTTTTGCATCTCCAGCATGGCGAAGCCGTAGGTGATCGACGAGAACAGCAGGAAGGCGGTGTTCAGCGCCACCAGCGGCAGGTCGAACAGTTCGGCGCCGGACGGGCCGCCGGCGTAGTTGCGCCCCAGCACGGCGTAGACGGCGAACAGGCAGGCGAAGATCAGGCAATCGCTCATCAGGTACAGCCAGAAGCCGAGCAAGGTGCCGTTTTCCGGATGGTGTTCGTGCACGTAGTAGCGCGGGCCGGCGGCGGCGCCGCCCGGGGTGGAGGTGGCAAGTGGGGTCATGGCGTCACGCATAGGTTTCCAGCATACGGGTGCGAGCCTCTTCCGTGCGGGCGACCTGCTCCGCCGGAATGTAGAAGTCGCGTTGATAGTTGAAGGTGTGGACGATGATGGCGGCCAGCATCGCCACGAAGGCGACGCCGCCGACCAGCCACATCTGCCAGATCAGCGCGAAGCCGCACACCGCGCTGAGCGCCGCGACGACGAAGCCGGCGCCGGTGTTTTTCGGCATGTGGATCGCCGCGTAGCCCTGCAGCGGCCGCGCGTACTGGTTCTTCTTCATGTCGGCCCAGGTGTCGTTGTCGTGCACGCGCGGGGTGAAGGCGAAGTTATAGTCGGGCGGCGGCGACGAGGTCGACCATTCCAGCGTGCGGCCGTCCCACGGGTCGCCGCTGAAGTCGCGCAACTGTTCGCGGCGCATGTAGCTGACGACGAACTGGACGATCATCGAGACGATGCCGAACAGGATCAGCACGGCGCCCAGGGCGGCGATTTGGAACCAGATTTGCAGCGACGGGTCTTCGAAGTGGCCGACGCGGCGCGTCACGCCCATCAGGCCGAGCACGTACAGCGGCATGAAGGCGACGTAGAAGCCGATGGTCCAGAACCAGAACGAGCACTTGCCCCAGAACTCGTCGAGCTTGTAGCCGAAGGCTTTCGGGAACCAGTAGTTGATGCCGGCGAACAGGCCGAACAGCACGCCGCCGATGATGACGTTGTGGAAGTGGGCGATCAGGAACAGGCTGTTGTGCAGCACGAAGTCGGCCGGCGGCACCGCCAGCAGCACGCCGGTCATGCCGCCGATGACGAAGGTGATCATGAACGCGATGGTCCACATCATCGGCAACTCGAAGCGGATGCGTCCGCGGTACATGGTAAACAGCCAGTTGAAGATCTTCGCGCCGGTCGGAATCGAGATGATCATCGTCGTGATGCCGAAGAAGGAGTTGACGCTGGCGCCCGAGCCCATGGTGAAGAAGTGGTGCAACCAGACCAGGTAGGACAGGATGGTGATGACGACGGTGGCGTAGACCATCGAGGTGTAGCCGAACAGGCGCTTGCCGCAGAAGGTCGACACCACTTCGGAGAAGATGCCGAAGGCCGGCAGGATCAGGATGTAGACTTCGGGGTGGCCCCAGATCCAGATCAGGTTGACGTACATCATGGCGTTGCCGCCCATGTCGTTGGTGAAGAAGTTGGTGCCGACCATGCGGTCCAGCGACAGCATGCCCAGCACGGCCGTCAGGACCGGGAAGGCGGCGACGATGAGCACGTTGGTGCACAGCGAGGTCCAGGTAAACACCGGCATCTTCATCATGCTCATGCCGGGCGCGCGCATTTTGACGATGGTGGCGATCAGGTTGATGCCCGACAGCAGCGTACCCACCCCGGCGATCTGCAGCGACCAGATATAGTAGTCGACGCCGACGTCGGGGCTGGCCAGGATGCCCGACAGCGGCGGATACGCCAGCCAGCCGGTGCGGGCGAATTCGCCGACGAACAGCGAGGCCATCGTCAGGCCGCCGCCGAACGCGGTCATCCAGAAGCTGAAGTTGTTCAAGAAGGGGAAGGCGACGTCGCGCGCGCCGATCTGCAGCGGCACGACGTAGTTCATCAGCCCGGTCACCAGCGGCATGGCGACGAAGAAAATCATGATCACGCCGTGGGCGGTGAAGATCTGGTCGTAGTGGTGCGGCGGCAGGAAGCCGGCCGAGTCGCCGAAGGCGAACGCCTGCTGGGCGCGCATCATCAGGGCGTCGGCGAAGCCGCGCAGCAGCATGACCAGGCCGAAGACCATGTACATGATGCCGATTTTCTTGTGGTCGATGCTGGTGATCCAGTCGCGCCACAAGGTGCCCCACAGGCGGTAGCGGGTCAGCAGGCCCAGGATGGCCACGCCGCCCAGCGCCACCATGGCGAACGTCGCCAGCAGGATGGGCTCGTGCAGCGGGATCGCGTCCCAGCTCAGGCGGCCGAAGACGAGCTTCGTCATATCGATATGCTCAGACATTATTGTTTCTTCACTGAAGTGGTTGGCGTGGTTGGCGTGACGCAGATGTCGGCCCCGGCGGCGGCCAGCTTGGCGGCGGCGCCGTTGCCGTTGCCGCTTAGCTTGGCGACGGCCGCTTTGATCTTGCCGCGGTTGGCGTCGGCGGCCATCATGGTGTTCATACAGACCGCGTCGAGGTCGACGCAGCGGTTGACGATGGCGTCGAACAGGCCGGCCTCGACCGAGCCGTAGCGGCGCACCGGATCGCGCTCGCTAGGCTTTTCCAGCGCCTGGTAGCCGGCGCGGTCGAGCTTGGCGGTGCCGCCCTTGGTGGCCTGCACCCAGCGCTCGAAGTCGGCCGGCGCCATGCCGTGGAACTTGAAGCGCATGTCCGAGAAGCCGGCGCCGCTGTAGTTGGCGGAAAAACCGTCGAACACGCCCGCCCGGTTGATGACGGCGTTAAGCGTCGTTTCCATGCCCGGCATGGCGTAGATCTGGCCGGCCAGCGCCGGAATGTAGAAGGAATTCATCACGTTCGAGGCGCTGATCTTGAAGCGCACCGGCACGTCGACCGGCGCGGCCAGCACGTTCACGGTGGCGATGCCCAGGTCGGGATAAATGAACAGCCATTTCCAGTCCAGCGCCACCACCTGCACGTTGAGCGGCTTGACGCCGGCGGCGACCGGGCGGTTGGCGTCGAGGCGTTGCAAGGGCCGGTACGGGTCCAGCGTATGGGTGCTGATCCAGGTCAGCAGGCCCAGCGCGATAATGATCAACAGCGGCGCGCCCCAGATCACCAGTTCCAGCGCGGTGGAATGGTCCCAGTCCGGCGCATAGGTGGCCCCGGTATTACCCTTGCGATAACGCCAGGCGAACAGCACCGTCAAGGCGATGACGGGAACGATGATAATCAGCATCAACAGGGTCGATACGACGATCAGCTTACCCTGCTGGGCGGCGATGTCGCCGGACGGATTCATGACCACCGTGTTGCAACCAGCCAGCAAAACAAGGGGTAACAAGGTGGCACCGCGGCGAATTAGTGATGTAGTCATGCGGTTTGTGCCCTACAAAGGGTGAGGAATATGTTACTGTAACTTGACCGCGCCCCCCTGGCGATTGGACACTTTGTCCTACCCTGCGCGCCACCCGGGCCGGCATATTGACAGACTGAACCAATTTGAGAGACGCTGACTATGTCAACAATGGATACACACAGCGGGCACGTCCCATCTGACTTCCCTCCCCGCGCCGCCGCCGACGACGCCCGCCGCATCAACGCCGACCACGGCAAGATCGCCCCGGGCGAGATCGCCATCGGCGTGGTCATCGGCCGCGCGTCGGAGTATTTCGACTTCTTCGTCTACGCCATCGCCTCGGTGCTGGTGTTCCCGTCGGTGTTCTTCCCCTTCGCCGACCGGCTCGACGGCACGCTGTACGCGTTCACCATCTTCGCCTTCGCCTTCGTCGCCCGGCCGTTCGGCACCATCGCCTCGATGGCGATCCAGCGGCGCTTCGGGCGCGAAGCCAAACTGACGCTGGCGCTGTTCCTGCTGGGCATCTCCACCGCCGGCATCGCCTTCCTGCCGACCTATTCCCACCTGGGCGGCGCGGCCATCGTGCTGTTGGCGCTGCTGCGCATCGGCCAGGGCCTGGCGCTGGGCGGTTCCTGGGACGGCCTGCCGTCGTTGCTGGCGCTGAACGCGCCGCCGCAACGGCGCGGCTGGTACGCGATGCTGGGCCAATTGGGCGCGCCGGTCGGCTTTGTTATCGCCGCCGGCCTGTTCTGGTACCTGCTGTCGGCCGTCTCCACCGCCGACTTCCTCGACTGGGGCTGGCGCTATCCGTTTTACGTCGCCTTCGCCATCAACGTCGTGGCGCTGTTCGCGCGCCTGCGCCTGGTCTCGACCGAGGAATACTCGCACCTGCTCGAAGAGCGCGAGCTGCAACCGACCAAGGTCGTTGAAATGGCCCACACGCAGGGCGGCAACCTGGTCATCGGCGCGCTGGCGGCGCTGGCCAGCTACGCGCTGTTCCACCTGGTGACGGTGTTCCCGCTGTCGTGGATCGTGCTGTACTCGACGCGCTCGGCCGGCGACTTCCTGCTGGTGCAGATGCTGGGCGCGGCGCTGGCGGCGGCCGGCATCGTCGCCTCCGGCCTGATCGCCGACCGGGTTGGCCGGCGCACCACACTGGCCGCGCTGGCCGGCCTGATCGCCGTCTTCAGCGGCTTCGTGCCGATGCTGATGGACGGCGGCGACCTGGGCCAGAACATTTTCATCTTGCTCGGCTTCGCCCTGCTGGGCCTGTCCTATGGCCAGGCCGCCGGCGCCGTCACCGCCAACTTCCCGGCGAAATACCGCTACACCGGCGCCGCCTTGACGTCGGACCTGGCCTGGCTGGTCGGCGCCGGCTTCGCGCCGTTGGTGGCGCTGGGCCTGTCGGCCCACTTCGGCCTGGCCTACGTCAGCGTGTATTTGCTGTCCGGCGCGGTGTGCTCGCTGGCCGCGCTCAGCCTGAACCGCGCGCTGGAAATCCGCGACTGAGAAATTCGCGGACCGGGCAAAGAGCCGGGGTCAGGCCTGAAGGTCCGGCCCCGCGGTGACGCCGTTGGTTTTCTTAACCGCTTCGCCAACGATTGAATAGTTAAAAAATAGTCTTTCAAATTATATAATTTTCGTATACTTTTCAATATCAAAATCGTACCCTCGGTGTTGTAATTCCTAACCACAACAACCAGAGGTGAGCGCCGTCGGCAACGGCGGCCTCGAAGGTTACCGCGTCACCAGCACCACCTTGGGCAATCACCAGCGCGGCATCTATCGCAGCCACGCCGACGTGGCCGACTTTTCCCTCGACGCCGGCCAGTACTGGCTGCGCTGGAGCCTGACCGGATCGCTCGGCTCGGGACCGTGGCAGCCACCCACCTCGGACGCGCGGATCGGCGACGCCGCCCAGGCGAGCGGCGTCAACGCCCGGTTCAATAACTTGGTCGAATCCGGCTCGGGCCGAGGTGTGGAGTTGCCATTCGTCATCAACGGCACCGTCTCCGCCGTGCCGGAACCGGAAACCTATGCCATGCTACTGGCCGGCCTGTTCATGGTCGGCGCCGTGGCGCGCCGCCGCAAGGCCGCCGAAGGCTAACGGCCGGACCCCAGCCCATCGCCTGACAGCGGCCGCAAGGCCGCTGTTTTTCCTTGCGCCGCGCAAAACGCCCAATGCACGCGCAATTGCGTTGGCATATGCGACAATCATGCCAATTCGCACAAGCCCTACGAGGGATGTAAACGATAGCCCTGCACATTGACAGAGCGTAACCGGGGATCGGCATTTGAATATTTTGATCGTGGCGGTCGGCAGCGCCGGCGACGTATACCCGTTCATCGCCATCGGCCAGGAACTGAAACGGCGCGGCCACGACGTCAAACTGTTCGCCGCGGCCCCGTTTCAAAGCAAGGTGGAAAACGCCGGCCTGGCGTTCCACTCCGGTTTCAGCCAAACGCACTTCGACGCGCTGGTCGCCGAAACCGAGCTGTGGCATCCGCGCAAGGGCTTGCCGATTATGCTGAAGTCGCTGGGCGCCCAGACGCGCGCCGGCTACGCGCTGTTGCTCGAACATATACGCGGCGACGACACGGTGCTCGTCGGCAGCAGCCTGGCCTTCCCGGCCCGATTGCTACAGGAAAGCCATGGCGTCAAGCTGGCCACCGTCCATCTGGCGCCGGCCTGCTTTTTTTCGGCGAGCGATCCGGCGCTGCACGGCGGCATGGCCTGGCTGCGCGCCCTGCCCGCCTGGGCCGTGCGCGCCGTATTCAATCTGCTCGAACGCACACTCATCGACCCGCTGGTCGGCGCCCAACTCGCCTCTGTGCGCGCCGAGCTCGGCCTGGCGCCGGTGCGGCATATCATGGGCCGCTGGCTGCACTCGCCGCAGCGGGTCATTTGCGCCTGGCCGGCATGGTTCGCCGCGCCGCGGGCCGACTGGCCCGCCAACGCCGTCTGCACCGGCTTCCCGCGCCTGGCCGCGGCGCCCGGGCAGGCGCTGGGCGACGCTCTTCAGCGCTTCCTCGACACCGGGCCGGCACCGCTGGCCGCCACGCCCGGGTCGGCGATGGCGCACGGCCGGCTGTTCTTCCAGCGCGCCATCGGCGCGGCCGCGGCGCTGGGCCTGCGCGTGGTACTGGTGACGCCCTACCGCGAACAATTGCCCGAGGTGTTGCCGCCGTTCGCCCACTACGAGGCCTACGTGCCGTTCGACCTGCTGGCGCCGCGCGTGGCCGCCTTTATCCACCACGGCGGCATCGGCACCTGCGCCAACGCACTGGCCGCCGGCAAGCCGCAACTGATCGCGCCATTCGCCTACGACCAGCCGGACAACGCCGCGCGCCTGCGCCGGCTCGGCGTCGCCGCCTGCGTGGCGCCGCGGGCGCCGCTCGAAACATGGACGCGCGCGCTGGCCGGCCTGTTGAGCCAGCCCGGCACGCCGGCCGCCTGCCGGGCCATCGCCGCGCGCATGGCGCGGGAACCGTGCGCCGCCGCCCACATCGCCGATTTGATCGAAGAACTTGGCAACGCCGCACACCATGCCACTCCCCCCGCGCGCGATACCACTAAAGGAGCCTCCGCCCATGCAAGCTGACACCGCCGCGCGCACCGCGCTGGTACTGGAAACCAACAACCTGCGCGGCGGCGCCGACGCCGCCGCCAAGACCGCCGCCAGCCTGGAACGGGTGATCGGCCTGCTGGCCGGGCAAAGCCTGCCGCTGCGCGCGCTGGCCCAGGTCGTCGTCACCCACGACGGCTTGAGCGACGCCTGCCGCGCCGCCGTGACGCGGCTGGCCGGCCGCGCCGTCGACTTCGTCCGCATCGACGACGCCACCGGCTATTACGACGCCAAAAACGCCGGTTTCGCCGCCACCGACGCCGCCCGCTGCGACTACGTCGCCTTCGCCGACACCGACTGCGTGCCGGCGCCCGACTGGCTGGAGCAACTGCTGGCGCCGCTGGCCGGCGCCGACGCGCCCGCCGTCGTCGTCGGGCGCACCAGTTACGCCGCCAGCGTCGTCGGCTCGGCGCTGACCACGCTGGACTTCATGTACTTCCCCAGCCCGCTGCAAGCCGGCGCCACGCGCAATTTCTACGCCAACAACGTGGTATTCCGCCGCGACGTCTTCGCCCGGTACAACTACCAGTCGCTCAACGGCGTCTACCGCGCCCACTGCCAGGTGCTCGGCTTGCATCTGCAGCAAGCCGGCGTGGCGCTGCACTACGCGGCCGCCGCCCACACCGAGCACAAGCTGCCCGACAGCCGCTTCGAAGCGCTGAAATTGCGCTGGATGCGCGGCCAGGACACCCACGGCCTGACGCCGCACCTGGTGCGCGCCTACCTGCCCCGGTCCTTGCAATGGCTGGGCCGCAGCGGGCCGCTCGGGCCGCTGTGCGTGCTCGGCTCGCGCCTGTGCTTCAGCCTGCGCGCGCTGAACCACCAGCACCTGCCGCCGTTGCGCGGCCCGCGCTGGCTGTCCGGCGTCGCCCTGATCGCCGCGTTTTCCGCCGTCGACATGCTGGGCGCGCTGTGTCGCGGCCTCGGCTTGCGCACGTCGCCGGGCGGCGAGGACGCCGCCGCCGCGCAAGCGCTGTCCTACCACCGCCGTTGAACCGTTCGCCGTTGAGCCTTATTTTAGATTGCTTGCCATGACCCATAAACTGTCCGCACTCCCCCTCGCCCGCCACGCCATGCTGGGTTTGCTGCTGGCGCACGCCTGCGCCCTTGCCGGCGCCACCGAGTTCGCCGGCCGCGGCGTGTTCGCCTTCCCGTCCGCCAGCGGCTGCCCGCTCGCCGCGCTGACCGGCAACGCCGAGCAATGCAACCGCCTGGCGCTGGACCACGCCGAAACCCGCGCCACGCTCGACCAGGCCGAACAACTGATCCACTTCCACAACACCCGCCAATACGCCAAGAAAACCGTCGTCGGCGATGTGCTGCTGCAAGGCAGCGGCCTGAGCGAAGACGGCAAGCGCGTGCCGCTGGGCTTTCACCTGGTACTGAGCAAGTCCGGCGACAAATGGTCGACCAGCCAGCACACCCACGCGCCGGTCAAGGGCAATTTCAGCGCCGTGCAAATCGACCCGTACCAGGTCGACGTCACCGAGGCGGACGGCAAGCGCGTCGTGCTGGTGGCCGAGAAAATCACCGAAACGCTGACCCAGCCAAGCCTGGCGACGCGCCTGGCCAGCGACCTGGTGCAGGTGCGCGACAACCGCGCCAAGGACGCGCGCGACGCCGACATCACCATCGCCGTGGGCGCCGGAAAACTGTCGAAGTCGGTGATGCGGGCGCGCCTGCACAGCGACCCCGTGAACGGCGGCAACGTCGATTCGCTGCTGACGCAAGGCAGTTGGGCCTTCGAACTGGAGGCGCTGACCGGGAAAATCCCCGACGCCGTGGCGCAGCGCGAACTGTTCCTGTTCGGCTTGAGCGGCCAGCCGATGCTCAAGCCGCTGCTCGTTCGCGGCTTCAAGAAACACGAAAAACTGTCGGTCGGCGCGGTCAACGGCAAAGGTTATCTGCGCTTCGGCGACCAGCAGCAGGACTTCCCCGGCGCCGACGCGGTCGCCCGCGCCTTCCTGCAACAAAGCTTCATCGGCCTGGTGCTGGGCTGGCAACAGCTGGACGGCGGCGCGCATGCCCGCTGACACAGCCGCCTTGCCGACGGCGCCGGCCTGCGTGCGGGCGCCGCCGTTGCGCGGCTGGCCGGCGTGGCAGGCGCGGCTGGTCAACGCGATCAAGCGCGCCGCGCTGCGCCAGTTGCACGCCAGCGCCGCCGGCGAGCGGCTACTGCTGCGCATCTACCTGATCGGCGAGGAAGCCACCGAAATCGCCCTGCAACGCGAACTGATAGGCGCGCGCCCGGACTGGCTAGCGCGCCAGATGGACCAGCACCTGGCCGACGAACAGCGCCACGCGCAAGCCTTCGCCGCCGCGCTGGCCGAGCGCGGCGCGCCCCACGTCCCCGGCGAGCCGGACTGGCTGAGCCGGCGCAAGATCGGCCAGTGGCAGCGCCTGGCCAGGCGCCACGCCGGGCAGTTCGCCAGCGGCCTGCTGGTGCCGGCGTTCGCCATCGGCCTGTGCGCCGAGCAAATGGCCTCGCGCGTGCTGCAACGCCACTGCGCGTTGATCGGCCCGCGCCACCGGCTGCACCCCCTGCTATCGGGCGTGCTGGCCGACGAAGAGCGCCACGTGCGCCTGTGCAGCCACACGCTGGCGCGGCTGGTGGCGCCGCGGGAACAGCCGGCGTTGGCGGCGCTGTTGCATGAGATCCGCGGCATCGACCGCGCGTACGGCGTCACCGGCGCGCTCGGCATGTATCTGGCGGGGCTGGCCTTGCGCCTGCGTCCGGCGCGCGCTTGAGCGCGCTGCGGGTGATCTACCTGGCCACGGCGGACGCCCGCGGCCACCTGATGCGGGCGCAATTGCTGACCCACGCGCTGCGCGCCGACGGCGCCAGCGTGCAAGTGCTGACCACGTCCGACGAAGGCGCGCGCTTCCTGGCCGAATTCGGCGTCGAGTCGACCTTGCTGTCGCGCCACTACGCGGTGCAGTTCGACACCCGCCAGAACATGCTGCGCGAGGCCACCGACGCCAACGTCGCCAATTACCTGTTCCGGCCCTCGCGCATGCTGCGCGACATCATCCGCCTGCGCGCGGCGCTGCGCCACGCCGACCTGATCGTCAACGACTCCTTCCACCCGGCGCTGCTGTTCATGGGTTGCATGCCCTTCTGGCGCCGCAAAGTGGTGCACGTGTACGGCGCCAGCCTGCGCCACGCGCTTGAAACCAACTTCCACGGCCGCCTGCCGGGCTGGGTGGCAGGACTGTTCCGCCGCATCGTCGCCTGGCAACTCGGCGCCAGCCGCGCGCGCCTGGAGCACGACTTCTCCTACGCCAAACCGGCCGAAAGCCAGGGCGACAACTACCGCCTGCCGACGCCGGTGGCGGTGGTGCCGGCGCGGCCGCCCGCCGACGCCGCCAGCGCCAGTCGCGCGGTGGTCTACCTGAACCCGCACTTTCGCGACCCGCTGCTGGCCGAGGCGCTGGAACGGGGCTTGGCCGACGCCGGCCTGCAAGCGCACCTGATCGGCGAGGGCTACGCCGGGCGCCCCGGCTGGCTGGCGCAAGACCCGGACTGGGTCGGGCGCGCCGCCGCCAGCGAGCTCATCATATCGGCGCCGGGCATGGCCGCGCTGTCGGTCGCGCTGGTCTACCACCGCCCCATCCTGCTGGTCGTGACGGAACAGCCGGAGCAGCAAATCAACGCCGCCCGCGCCGCCGAACTGGGCCTGCTTCACCGCACCGTCGTCTGGCGCGGCGACGCGCCAGCGTTCGGCGCCGCCGCGCGCGAGGCTTGCCGCGAGTTGCTGGCCGCCGCCAACGTCGCCGCCCCGCCGTGCGGCCACGCCGCCGCGACCGCGCGCCTGCAAAGCTGGGTCACGGTACTAACGGCGCTGGCGCCGCCCCGCTAAATCAACGCTAACATCCGGAAAACATGCAAACCCACCTGCCACCCCACCTCAGCGAAATCCAGCCGCTCCGCGCCGTCGGCGCGCTGGCGCTGGACTGGGCCTTGATAGCCTGCTGCTTCGCCGGCGCCATCTACTTCGCCCACCCCGTCGCCTACCTGGTGGCGGCCATACTGATCGCCCGGACCCAGCTCGCCTTGGCCGTACTGATGCACGAAAGCGCCCACGGCCTGCTCACCCGCACCCGGCGCGTGAACGACTTCGTCGGCCAGGTGTTCACGGCGGCGCCCTTGATGCTGTCGATGTTCTCCTACCGCACCGGCCACATGCAGCACCACCGCGCGCCGATGGCCGGCAACGACCCGGTCGCGGTGGTGTTCGGCATCGCCGACTACCCGGTGCCCAGAAAGGAACTGGCGTGGCGCCTGTTCAAGGACCTCACCAGCATCGGCTACTTCCTCAGCGTACGCGACTTCATGGGCGGCAAGTACCGCGACGTCATGCCCAAAGGCCCGTCACAGCCGGCGACCGGCGCCTTCGTGCTGGCCTCGATCGTCGTCAGCAATGGTATTTTGCTGGGCGCGCTGGCCGCCGCCGGCCACCCTGGCCTGTACCTCGGCCTGTGGATACTGCCCGCGCTGACGCTGCTACAAGTGTTCGCGCGCGTACGCGCCATCACCGAGCACGCCGGCTACCCCGAAACAAAAGACCAGACCCAAAACGCCAGGTCGGTGGTCCGGCCGAGCTGGCAAACCTTCTTTTTCGGCCCGCACGCCATCCATTACCACATCGAACACCACCAACACGTGCGCGCGCCCTTCTACCATTTGCAGGAAGTCCACGAGGTCATGAAAGCCCAGGGCGTCCTGCCGACCGCAAACCTGTATCGCGGCTATGCGCAAGTGTTAAGGGACGTCACCACCTAATTAGCCCAGTTGCCGGTAGAAATAGGTGGTGTCGCACGGCTCGCCGTTCGGCAGCAGCGCATAGCCCGGCACCATGCCGCAGCGCCGCCAACCGAGCCGGGCGTAGAGCCGCTCGGCGTCGCCGCTGGCCGTGTCCAGCACCAGTAAGGACTTGCCGCACGCGCGCGCCGCCTGCTCGGCCGCCTGCATCAAGGCCTCGCCCAGACCGCGCCGACGCGCGCGGCTCAGCACCAGCATCTTCGACAAATCGGCGCGGTGCGGTTGATTCTCCGGCTGCGCCAATACCAGTTGCACCGTGCCGACGATGCCGTCGGCGTCGTCCGCCACCAGCAATGCGCGCTCGCCGCGGGCCACGGCGTCGGCCACCTGGCGCCAAAACGCCAACGCCCGCTCCATCGACAAGGGTTGCATGAAGCTCACCGACGCGCCGTGCTCTACGCAATCGATCAACAACTCGGCCAGCGCCTGTATTTCCAGCGCGGACACCGTCTGCAGGCGGCGAATGCGATGCTGTGGTGCTGGGTTCGGCATATTATCTCCAGGATGTGGGCATGGTGGTGATGACGACGGCGTAGCGGGCGCCCGTCAGGGTCGGATTGTGGAACGCCACGGGCCGGTCCAACAGCAGCGCCAGGCAGTCGCCGGTGCCGAGGCGATGTCGCTCGTCGCCGACGCTGACGTCGATGGAACCCTCCAGCACCCACACCTGTTGGTGGATCTGGCTGGCCCGGGCGCCGGTTTCATAGGCCACGCGCGCCTGCGCCGGAAACGCCACCTCGACAATCTGGATCGGCGACGCCATCGCGCGCGCCGGGCTAGATGTTGTGGGCGCGCTTCAAGTGCATCGGCAGCAACCACCATATGCACAGGATTAGCGTGCCCATGACCCCGGTGGCGATATAGCCGACGCCGCCGCCAAACACTTCGGAGATCACCAGGTTGGTGCCCAGCACCAGCGCGAAGGCCAGGGTTAGCGATCCGACGACGATTTGCCGGGTCGCCACCCGTTTGAAGCGGGCGCGGTCGTTGAGCGGACGCATCAGGCGGTGTTGGATCGCCGGCGCGCTGAGCAATATCAGGCTGCTCAGGG
Organism: Janthinobacterium sp. CG3; assembly: GCF_000344615.1. Classification (GTDB taxonomy): domain Bacteria; phylum Pseudomonadota; class Gammaproteobacteria; order Burkholderiales; family Burkholderiaceae_D; genus Janthinobacterium. Next base: position 1,957,323 of record NZ_KB467824.1, read on the forward strand.
CGAAGAAGAAGGTTGCGAGGAACACGTATTTTTCAGCCTGTACGATGTGGCGGAAGCCGCCGTTGAACGGCAGGATGATCAGGAACGCCGTCAGCATCTGCGCGCCGGGCAGCAAGATGCGCAGTTCGCTGAGCATGTCGGAAAAGTCGCCGTCGTCGTTCAGGTCGGCGGGGCTGTCGGCGTCGATCAACGGCGACGGTTGAATATGCGGCATGGCGCTTCTCAAAAAATGGACGTGTGGTGATTATACGGGCGCGTTATTGGAACGTCGCGTCCGTTCAAGCGGCCCCCGCCCGGGCCGGTAGCGAGGCCTTCATTCGCACCGCGAACGGGCCGCCGCCGGCGTTCCGGCGCAGGATTGCTGTCATTCCGCTACAATGTCGCCTGCGCCATCATTTCAAGCGGGCGCCATAGCCGGGCCGTTGAACAGCGATTTGCCAGATTTCGCGCGCGCGCGCCGGTGCCCTCACTTTTTTAGCCCAGCAGAATTATGGAACCATCATGAGCTCGATGAACGAAGAGCGCGTATTAAGCGTGCACCACTGGACAGACACTCTGTTCTCTTTCACAACGACGCGCGACCCAGCGTTGCGTTTCTCCAACGGTCACTTCACCATGATCGGCCTGCGCGTCGACGGCAAGCCGCTGCTGCGCGCCTACAGCATCGCCAGCGCCAACTACGAAGACCATCTGGAGTTTTTCAGCATCAAGGTGCCAGGCGGACCGTTGACGTCGCGCCTGCAGCATCTGCAGGTCGGCGACGCGGTGATTGTCGGCCGCAAGCCGACCGGCACCCTGGTGGCCGACTACCTGCTGCCGGGCAAGCGCCTGTACATGCTGTCGACCGGCACCGGCCTGGCGCCGTTCATGAGCATCGTGCGCGACCCCGATATCTATGACAAGTTCGACCAGCTGATCCTGGTCCACGGCGTGCGCCAGGTCGAAGAATTGGCCTACCACGACTTGCTGGTAGAGCATTTGCCGAACCACGAGTTCCTCGGCGACATGATTTCGAGCAAGCTGCGCTACTACCCGACGGTCACCCGCGAAGCCTACCGCAACACCGGCCGCGTCACCGATCTGATCGAGAGCGGCAAGCTGTTCGAAGACCTGGGCGTGCCGGCGCTGGACCCGGCGGTCGACCGCATCATGATCTGCGGCAGCTCCGACATGCTGCGCGACTTGAAGGACATGCTGGAAACGCGCGGCTTTAAAGAGGGCAACACCTCGACGCCGGGCGACTTCGTCATCGAACGGGCATTCGCCGAGAAGTAAGCAAGCTGCGCCATGCCGGCGCGGGGCTGCGGCCCCGCGCCGGCGCATGGCCGCCCTAGCTGTCCGCCAGGTGCGCGGCCAGCCTTGTCCCCAAGCACAGCAACGTCAATGTCGGCGGCAAGCCCCATGCCTCCGGTATCACCGACGCGTCGCACACGAACAAATTCCCGGTCGGCGTCTGTAACGTCGCGTCCACGCCGTCGCCGATGCGTACACTGCCGCCCGGATGCGCGGCGAAATGCAGGCTGTTGAACTGATGTTTCGCGCCCGCCTGGCGTAGGATCGCGCGCGCCAGTTCGACGCCGCGCGCCAGCTTTTGCCGGTCGGCCGGCTGCAGCGACTTGTTCACCCAGCGCGGCCCGATGCGCCCGCCCAGTTCGTCGCGGATCTTGACCATGATCGTCAAGGTGCGGCGGTGCGCCAACAGGCGGTCGAAGCGCCCCACCTGCGCGGCGAAGGCCTGGTACATCGGCCGCGGCAGCGCCATGTCGGCCAGCGTGATGCCGTCGCCGTGCAGATGCATGCCGGCCGCCATCGGCACCTCGGCGCCGCCGTCGACGTCGTCGACGCTGCCCATGACGGCGATGACCGGATCGCTGAAATGGCGGTCGTAGCCGGCCGCCAGCCCGGACGCGTGCAGCAACCGCGGGCTGCCAATGCCGCCGCCGGCCAGCACGACCACGCCGGCGCGGGCTTGCCGCGTTTGGCCCTGACGCGTGAATTCGACGCCGCTCGCCCGCCCCTGCTCGACGATCACGCGCTGCGCCTTCGCCTCCGACAGCAGTTCGGCACCGGCCGCGACGGCGTCGTCGAGCAGATTCCTGGCGGTCCATTTGGCGCCGAACGGACAGCCGTAGACGCAGCGCCAGCAGCCGCTGCGGCATTTGTCGGGGTAGATCATTTTGTCGAGCTTTTGCCAGTCGTGGCCGAGCGCGCGGGCGCCCTGCATGATGCGCTTGGCCATCGGTCCGATCAGCGCGTCGGGCAGCGGCGCCATCGGCAATTCGCGCCGCAGCGCCGCCAGCGCCGGCCCCAGGTCGACGCCGTACTTGGCGAAGTACGGCAGCGGCGGCGCCATCGCGGTGGCGAAATTGATCGCCGAACTACCGCCGGCGGCGACGCCGCGCACCAGAAGCGAGCCGTCCTGGTTGAAGAACGCGCCTTTGCCGGGGACGGCGGCCATCGCCGCCATCTGGCCCAGGGTGCCGGTCAGCGGGGCGGCGCTGCCCTGTTCGAGGATCAGTACGCGCAGCTGCCGGCGCGCCAGGTCGCGCGCGACCGCCGCGCCGCCGGGGCCGCTGCCGACAACGATCACGTCATAAAACGATTGGACTGGGTTCATTGTCATATCATACCGGGGACAGACCACGATTTCCGAGAAAGATTCCCTCGGAAATCGTGGTCTGTCCCCTTGCTCACTTTGTCTCAGCAAAAAAACGGCGGAACGCTTGCGCGTCCGCCGTTTTTTTATGCCCCGCCGTTTACTTTGTTACTTGCTGGCCGTCGCGGCGCTGTCCCAGCCGCCGCCCAGCGAGCGGATCAGCGCGACGGTGGTCACCGCGCGGCTGCCGCGCAGTTGCACCGCGCTGCGTTCGACGTTGGCCAGGTTGCGCTGGGCGTCGAGCAGGTCGAGGTAGCTGGAGCGGCCGGCCGCGTACAGCTTGCGCGCCAGGTCGGCCGAGCGCCGCGCCGAGACGACGGCGTCGTCGATCTGCTCGCCCTGCCCGGCCAGGATGCGCAGGCCGGCCAGGTTGTCTTCGACTTCGGCAAAGGCCACCAGCACGCTTTGGCGATAGCTCGCCACCGACTCGTCGAGCAGCGCTTCGCTGCGCGTGATATTGGCCTTGTTGCGCCCGCCGTCGATGATCGGCATCGACATCAGCGCGCCCAGTACCCACGAACGCGTGCTCCACTTGAAGATGTCGGAGAAGACGTCGGAGGCGCCGCCGCCGGAGGCGTTCAGCGTCAGCGCCGGGAACATCGCCGACTTGGCGATGCCGATGCGGGCGTTCGACGCCATCATGGCGCGCTGCGCCGAGGCGATGTCGGGACGGCGCTCCAGCAGCGACGACGGCATGCCGGCCGGGATCGCCGGCATCGGCGCGTTGTCGAGCAAGGGGCTGACGCCGGCCGTGAAGTTGGCGGCCGGCTGGCCCAGCAGGACCGCCAGCGCGTGCTCGGCGTTGACGCGCTGACGCTGCAGGCCGATCGCTTCGGCGCGGGTGGTCGACAGTTCCGTCTTGGCGCGGGCCAGGTCGAATTCGCCGATGTCGCCCAGGTCGTAGCGGCGCTGGTTGACGTGCACGCCCTCTTCGCGCAGGCGCACGGTCTGGTCCAACGTGGCCAGCTCGGCGTCGGTGGCGCGCAAACGGAAGTAGGTTTGCGCGACGTCGGCCTGCAGCGCCAGCAGCACCGAGCGGAAGGTCGCTTCGACGGCGGCGGCGTCGGCGCGCGAGGCGCTGACGTTCGAGGCGACGCGGCCGAACAGGTCGAGCTCGTAGCTGGCCGTCAGGTTGGCCTGGTAAAGCGTCGCCGGCGCCACCGCGGTGCCCTGCGGCAGCCCCAGCGACACCGCCGAGGCGCGGCTGCGCTGGGCGCCGACGCCGGCGCCGATCTGCGGAACGCGGTCCGCTTCGGCGATGCCGGCGATGGCGCGCGCCTGGCGCACCCGCGCCGCCGCCACCGCCAGGTTGGCGTTGGCCTTGGTCGCCTCGGCGATCAACTGGTTCAGCGCCGGGTCGTTAAACGCCAGCCACCATTCGCCGCGCGGCTGTTGTTCGGCCGGCTGGCCCTGTTTCCAGCGGCTGCCGTCGGCGGCCGTTTGCACCGGCTGCGGCGCCTCTTTGAAGGCGGCCGGCAGCGCCATTTGCGGTTGCTTGAATTCCGGCGCGGCGCAGGCCACCAGCAGCAGCGCTGCCAGCAGGGGCGCGACGCGCTTGGCGATAGCGCTTGTCTTCATTGCTGTACCCATTAATGTGTCCCTTCCAATTTTGGCGCGGCCACTGCTACCGCCGCGTCGGTTTTTTTGCCAAGGCGCTGGGCCAGCGTGCGCAGCAGCACGTAGAACACCGGTGTCAGGAACAGGCCGAAGAAGGTCACGCCCAGCATGCCGGCGAAGACCGCCACACCCATCGCGTGGCGCATTTCCGAACCGGCGCCGTGCGAAAACACCAGCGGCACCACACCCATGATGAAGGCGATCGACGTCATCAGGATAGGACGCAGACGCAGGCGGCAAGACTCCAGCGCCGCTTCGACGATGGTGCGGCCGTGGTCTTCCAGTTCCCTGGCGAATTCGACGATCAGAATCGCGTTTTTCGACGCCAACCCGACCAGCACGAACAGCGCGATCTGCGTGAAGACGTTGTTGTCGCCGCCGGTCAGCTTGACGCCGATCAGCGCGCACAGGATCGACATCGGCACGATCAAGATGACGGCCAGCGGCAGGGTCCAGCTTTCATACTGGGCGGCCAGCACCAGGAACACCAGCAACACGCACAGCGGGAACACGTAAATCATCGTGTTACCGGACAGGATGTCCTGGTAGGTCAGGTCGGTCCACTCGTAGGTGATGCCCTTCGGCAGCACTTCGCGGGCGATCTTCTCCAGCTCGGCCTGCGCTTCGCCGGACGACACGCCGGGGGCCGGCGCGCCGTTCATGTCGGCCGACACGTAGGCGTTGTAGCGCTGCACGCGGTCGGGACCGTAGCTGTCTTTAACACGCATCAGCGACGACAGCGGAATCATCTCGCCCTGGCCGTTGCGTACCTTCAGTTGCGCGATGGCTTCGGCCTGCGAACGGAACGGCGCGTCGGCCTGCACCCGCACTTGGTAGGTGCGGCCAAACTGGTTGAAGTCGTTCACGTACATCGAACCGAGGTTGATCTGCAAGGTCTGGTAAATGCTCGTCAGCGGCACGCCCAGCTGCTTGGCCTTGGCGCGGTCGACGTCGGCGAACAGCTGCGGCACGTTGATCTGGAAGCTGGAGAACACGCCGGCCAGCTTCGGATTTTGCCATGCCTTCATCTGCATCGCCTGGGTCGCCTTGTACAACTCGTCGTAGCCGACGTTGCCGCGGTCTTCGATCATCATCTTGAAGCCGCCGATGGTGCCCAGCCCGTTCACCGGCGGCGGCGGGAAGACCATGATGAAGGCGTCCTGCACCGCGCCCATTTGCTTGTTGATTTCGGCCGCGATGGCCTGGCCGGACTGCTCCTTCGAAGTGCGCTCGCTGAACGGTTTCAGCGCCGTGAAGACGATACCGGCGTTCGGCGCGTTGGTGAAACCATTGATCGACAGGCCGGGGAAGGCCACCGACGATTCCACGCCGGGGACTTTCATGGCGATGTCGGACATGCGGCGGATCACGGCGTCGGTGCGCTCCAGCGAGGCGGCGTCGGGCAGTTGCGCGAAGCCGACCAGGTATTGCTTGTCCTGGCCAGGCACGAAACCGTTCGGCACCACCTTGAACATGAACGCGGCGGCGACCGCCAGCATGGCGTACACCGCGACCGAGGCGCCTTTGCGGCGCAGCACGCCCTTGACGCCGCTTTCATACTTGGCCGAGGTGCGGCCGAAGAAGCGGTTGAACCAGGCGAAGAAGCGGCCGAACAGCTTGTCCATCAGGCGCGTCAGCGCGTCTTTCGGCGCGTCGTGCGGCTTCAGCAGCGCGGCGGCCAGGGCCGGGGCCAGCGTCAGCGAGCTGAACGCCGAAATCACGGTCGAGATGGCGATGGTCAGCGCGAACTGGCGGTAGAACTGGCCGGACAGGCCGGAGACGAAGGCGATCGGCACGAACACGGCGCACAGCACCAGGGCGATGGCGATAATCGGGCCGCTGACTTCCTTCATCGCCTGGATGGTGGCGTCGCGCGGGCTCTTGCCCATCGAGATATTGCGCTCGACGTTTTCCACCACGACAATGGCGTCATCGACGACGATACCGATCGCCAGCACCAGCCCGAACAGCGACAAGGTGTTGATCGAGAAGCCGAAACCCAGCATGACCGCGAAGGTGCCGATGATCGACACCGGCACCGCCAGCAGCGGGATGATCGAGGCGCGCCAGGTTTGCAGGAAGATGATCACCACCAGCACCACCAGGGCCACCGCTTCCAACAGGGTGTGGATGACGGCGCTGATCGATTCGCTGACGAACTGGGTAGGATCGTAGACGACGCTGTAGTCCAGGCCCTGCGGGAAATCCTTTTTCAGCTCGTCCATTTTGGCGCGCACGTCGGTCGACAGTTGCAGCGCGTTGGCGTTGGGCGCCTCGAAAATACCGATACCGACCGCCGATTTATTATTCAGCAGCGAACGCAGCGAATAGGAGTTCGATCCCATCTCGATGCGCGCGACGTCCTTCAGGCGCGTCAGGGCGCCGTCGGCGTTGGTGCGCACAATGATCTCGCCGAACTCCTCGACCGATTGCAAACGGCCCTGGGTGTTGACGGTCAACTGGAACTGGCTGTCCTTGGCCGGCGACTGGCCGATCACCCCGGCGGCCACTTGCACGTTCTGCTCGCGGATGGCGCCGACGACGTCGCCGGCGGTCAGGCCGCGGCCCGCCACTTTTTGCGGATCGAGCCAGACGCGCATGGCGTAGTCGCCGGAACCGAACATATTGACTTCGCCCATGCCCGGAATGCGGGCCAGCTGGTCTTTGACGTTCAGCACCGCGTAGTTACGCAGGTACAGGTCGTCGTAACGGTTGTCGGGCGAGGTCAAATGCACCACCAAGGTCAGGTTGGGCGAGCTTTTGACGGTGGTCACGCCGATCTGGCGCACCTCTTCCGGCAGCCGCGGCAGGGCGCGCTGGACGCGGTTTTGCACCTGCGTTTCAGCCTGCTCGACGTTGGTGCCGATCTTGAAGGTGACGGTCAGCGCCAGCGAACCGTCGGAGGTGTTTTGCGAGGACATGTAGAGCATGTTCTCGACGCCGTTGATTTGCTCCTCCAGCGGCGCGGCGACGGTTTCGGCGATGACTTTCGGGTTGGCGCCCGGGTACTGCGCGCGCACCACCACCGAAGGCGGCACCACGTCCGGGTATTCCGAGATCGGCAGCTTGAAGATCGACAGCAAGCCGGCCACGAAAATGATGATCGACAACACCGCCGCGAAGATCGGCTTGTCGACAAAAAAGCGTGAAAAATTCATGATTTATTCCTTTACAGTCGATGCCGCCGTGGCTGCGACCTTGGCGTCTTTCGCCGCTGGTTTAGCCGGTTGTTTTGCTTCCGGTTTGGCGACCGGGGCGGCCGGATCGAAATCCATCGCCACCACCTGCGCCGTCACCGGGGCGCCGGGGCGCACGCGTTGCAGGCCGTTGACGACGATTTTCTCGCCCGCCTTCAAGCCCTCGCGCACCACGCGCAAGCCGTCCACCGTCGGTCCCAGTTTCACCGGGCGGTATTCGGCCTTGCTGTCGGCGCCGACGACGAAGACGAACTTGCGGTTCTGGTCGGTGCCGATGGCGCGGTCGCTGATCAACAGCGCGCGGGTCTGCTCCTTGCCGCCGTTGCCGGCGTCCAGCTGGACGCGGGCGAACAGGCCGGGAACCAGCACGTTGTCGGCGTTGGCGAAGGTGGCGCGCATGCGCACGCTGCCGGTTTTCGGATCGAGCTGGTTATCGACGAATTCCAGCTTGCCCTCGTGCGGAAAGCCCGCTTCGTTGGCTAGGCCGACCCGCACCGTGACCGGCGCGCCCTTGTGCGACTGGGCGCCGACGCGCAGGTAGGTGTCTTCGTCGCCGTCGAAGCTGGCGTAGATGCGGTCGGTCGACACCACCGAGGTCAGCACGGCGGAGCCGTCGATCAGGTTGCCAACGGTGATTTCGGCCTTGCTGACGCGGCCGTTGATCGGCGCGTGCACCTGGGTGAAGCTCAGGTTCAGCTTGGCCGCTTCAAACGAGGCCTGGGCGGCGCGGGCGTTGGCGTCGAGCTCCTTCAGGCCGGAAGCCTTCTCGTCGAGTTCGCGCTGCGGGATGGCTTTTTCGGCCAACAGCTTTTCGGCGCGCACCAGCTCCAGCTTGGCCAGGTCGGCCTTGGCGCGGGCCGACAAGGCGGCCGCTTCGGCGCGGCTCATCTCGGCCTGGAACGGCCGCGGGTCGATGACGAACAAGACGTCGCCCTTTTTCACTTCGCTGCCCGGCTTGAAGTTGACGGAGGTGATGAAGCCGCCGACGCGCGAACGGATTTCGACGCGCTCGACCGCTTCCAGGCGGCCCGAGAATTCCTGGGTTTCGACGATCTGTTTTTCCACCACGGCGGCGGCCGAAATCGGCGGACCAGCCTGCGCCGGCGCTTCCTGCGCCTTGCTATTGGCCGAATCGCACGCGCTCAAGCCCAGGGCTGCCAGCCCCGCCAGTGCCAGCGCGGCGGCGAGCGGCCGTGCCAGCGTCGTCAATTGTTGAACGTTTTTCATATTTTTCCCTTTTGTTATGAAATTTATAATGATTTAGGCGGAACAATGCCTTCTGGCTTGATACAGGTGATTCGGGGCGGGCGCAGACCCGCGTGCTGTATATGGCGGCGAAAATATACACTACACAGTGTAGTGCTTACACCTTATAAAGTAAACTTGTTGGTGTAAATACTCATGGTGGCCTTCCCGTTCAGCTTGCCGGGGCCGGCTCCAGCGTGGCGATGAAGTCGGCCATCTCGCTCAACGCGCGCGCCTTGCAGGCGCATTCGTTGCGGGCGCCCGGTTCTTGCAGCGGCGCCGGCGGCATGCGGCTGACGGTGGTCTTGATGCCACAGGCAATCAGCTTGGCGCCGTATTGTTCCGCCTCGTCGCGCAGCGGGTCGTCCTCGGCCGACATGATCAGTGCCGGCGGCAGGTTCTTCAAACGGCTCGACTGCAACGGCGAGGCGTACGGGTGGGTGCGGTCGGCGGCGTTCGGCAGGTAGCCGCGGTAGCCGGCGGCGCACACGTCGGCCACCTCGATCATGTCCGGGCAGGACGGCATGGCCCGCATCGAACAGCTGCTCAGGCCGGGATCGAGCATCGGCATGATCAGGATTTGGCCCGCCAGCGCCGGGCCGCCGCGGTCGCGCGACATCAGCGTACACACGGCCGCCAGGTTGGCGCCGGCCTCGATGCCGGAAACGATCAATTGCTTGCCGGTCCAGCCCAGCTTGGTCTTGTTCTTCTTGGCCCACACCAGCACGGCGTGGGCGTCTTCCACGGCGGCGGGAAACGGGCGCACCGTGGCCAGCGTGTAATTGGTCGCCAGCACGATCTGCTTCGGGCTGCCCAGCACCAGGCAGCGCAGGAAGTCGTCGCCGTCCTCCAGGTCGCCGCCGACGAAGCCGCCGCCGTGGAAAAACACGATCAGGCTGTCGAGCTTGGCGCCGGGCGCGCCGGCCGTGTAGATCCGCGCCGCCAACGCGTCCTGCGCGCCGCGCACTTCCATGTCGCGTATCGTCAGCTGCGCGTCGGACGGCACCGCCGTCATTGCGCGAGCGCCTTGCCGGAGGCCGCGCTCAGTTCGGCAGGCAGCGCCAACTCGTTGGCGCACAGCAGCGCGGAACCGTGCGATACCTGCGACACCAGCGCGTCGTAACCGCTGGCCTCGGCCTGCGCCGCCTGCGAATAAACGTCGGTATTCACCATTCCGGCCAAAGCAAGTGAGCTCAACGCAAGAGCGACGACTGCAAAGATTCCATCCCGATGACCCATGACATTTCTCCCGATAACTTCCGACGACCCCTGCATTTATGCTGCAGTACAACAACTATAAACTTGTTCTACAATATGATAAATACTGCAATGTCGAATTGATTGTTCAGGAATCCGAACAATAGGGAAAACCAATGAATAAACTGCAAGCGATGGAAGTGTTCGTGCAAGTGGTCGACGCCGGCGGTTTTACGCGCGCGGCCGAGAACATGCAACTGCCCAAGGCCAGCGTGTCGACGCTGATCCAGTCGCTGGAGACGGCGCTGGCGGTCAAGCTGCTGCACCGGACCACGCGCCAAGTCAGCATCACCGCCGACGGCGCCGCCTACTACGAGCGCTGCCTGCGCATCCTGGCCGACGTGCGCGAAGCCGAGGAGTCGCTGTCGCGCACCCGCCTGAGCCCGAGCGGGCGGCTGCGGGTGGAGGCGCCCACCGGCGTCGCCGGCGAGATCATCATCCCCGCCCTGCCGGCCTTCTTCGAGCGCTACCCCGACATTACGCTGGACCTCGGTTGCAGCGACCGCCCGGTCGACCTGATCGAGGAAGGGGTCGACTGCGCGGTGCGCGGCGGCCAGCTGGGCGACTCGACGCTGATCGCGCGGCGCGTCGGCATCGTCCAGTTCACCACCTGCGCGGCGCCGGCCTACCTGGACAAATTCGGCCGGCCGCGGCACCCCGGCGACCTGCTACGGCACCGCTGCGTGAACTATTTCTCGTCCAAGACCGGCAAGACCTACGACTGGGACTTCAGCCGCGGCGACGAGCGCATCCAGCAGCCGCTGGCGGGCCATATCGCGCTGAACGACTCGAACGCCTACATCAGCGCCGGCCTGGCCGGCCTGGGCGTGATGCAGATGCTCAACTTCACCGCCCAGCCCTACCTCGACGACGGCCGCCTGGAACTCCTGCTGCCCGACTGGAGTTCGGACCCGCTGCCGGTGCACGTGGTGTACCCGCAAAACCGCCACCTGTCGGCCAAGGTGCGGGTGTTCGTCGAATGGGTCGCCGAACTGTTTTCCAACCACCCCGGCATGCAGCTCAAGAGCGCGCCGCAGCGCGCCGCGGCAGCCTCCACCCCTCTACAGGTAGCCATCTGATGACCACACCGCACAACATCGTCTTCCTCGACCGCGACAGCCTGATCGCCACGCTGCGCCAGCCCGCCTTCGCCCACGAATGGCGCGAGTACGCGTCGACGAGCGCCGCCGCGGCCGCCGGGCGCCTGGCCGAGGCCAGCATCGCCATCAGCAACAAGGTGCCGCTGCGCGCGGCCGACCTGGCGCAACTGCCGCAACTGAAAATGATCGCCGTGGCCGCCACCGGCACCGATATCATCGACCTGGCGGCGTGCCGCGCGCGCGGCATCGTCGTGTGCAACATCCGCGACTACGCGGTGGCCTCGGTGCCGGAGCACTGCATGGCGCTGATGCTGGCGCTGCGGCGCAAGCTGCTCGACTACCGCGCCGACGTCGAAGCCGGCATGTGGCAGCGCTCGGCGCGCTTTTGCCTGCTCGGCCATCCGATCCGCGACCTGCACGGCAGCCGCCTCGGCCTGCTCGGCTACGGCGCGCTCGGCAAGTCGGTGGCGGCACTGGGGCGCGCCTTCGGCATGGAAGTGTGCGTGCACACCCGCTCGCCGGTGACGGACCCGGACGTGACGGCGCTGTCATGGGACGAGCTGCTGGCGACGTCGGACGTGCTCAGCCTGCACCTGCCGCTGAGCGAGCAGACCCGCCACATCATCGGCGCGGCCGAGCTGGCGCGCATGAAGCCGACGGCGCTGCTGATCAACACCGCGCGCGGCGGCCTGGTCGACGAGGCCGCGCTGGCGGCCGCGCTGAGCGACGGCGTTATCGGCGGCGCCGGCTTCGACGTGCTGGCGCAGGAGCCGCCGCCGCCCGACAACGTGCTGCTCAACCTGCGCCTGCCGAACTTCATCCTGACGCCGCACACCGCCTGGGCCAGCGGCCAGGCGATGCAGGCGCTGGCCGACCAGTTGATCGACAACGTCGAGGCGTTCGCCGCCGGCCGTCCGCGCAACGTGGTGGCCTAAAAGGTCCCCGGCAGTAGGATGCGCTGGTCGACGTCGCGCACGTCGCGCAGGCCGCAGAAGGCCATCGTCAAATCGAGTTCGTTGCGGATGATGGCTAGGCATTTGTCGACGCCCGCCTCGCCCAGCGCGCCTAGCCCGTACAGGAAGGGCCGGCCGATGTAGACGCCCTTGGCGCCCAGCGCCAGCGCCTTGATGACGTCCTGGCCGGAGCGGATGCCGCCGTCCATGTGCACCTCGATCTGTGCGCCGACGGCGTCGACGATGGCCGGCAGCGCGCCGATCGACGATTGCGCGCCGTCGAGCTGGCGGCCGCCGTGGTTCGAGACGATCAGCGCGTCGGCGCCGCTGGCGGCGGCCAGGCGCGCGTCCTCGGCGTCCATGATGCCTTTGATGATCAACTTGCCGCCCCAGCGCTGCTTGATCCACTCGACGTCGCGCCACGACAGGCTCAGGTCGAACTGCTGCTGGGTCCAGGCCGACAACGACGACATGTCCGTTACCGACGTCGCGTGGCCGACGATGTTGCCGAAGCCGCGGCGCTTGGTGCCCAGCATGCCCTTGCACCAGCGCGGCTTGCTGGCCATGTTGAGCAGGTTGGCGAGGGTTAGCTTGGGCGGCGCTGACAGGCCGTTGCGCAAATCCTTGTGGCGCTGCCCCAGCACCTGCAAGTCGAGCGTCAGCACCAGCGCCGAGCAGCCGGCCGCCTTGGCGCGGTCGATCAGGCGGTTGATGTACGCACGGTCCTTCATCACGTACAACTGGAACCAGAACGGCTTGCTGGTGTGCGCGGCCACGTCCTCGATCGAGCAGATACTCATCGTCGACAGCGTGAACGGCACGCCGAAGCGCTCGGCCGCGCGCGCCGCCAGGATTTCGCCGTCGGCGTGCTGCATGCCGGTCAGGCCGGTCGGCGCCAGCGCCACCGGCATCGCCACCGGCTGCCCCACCATCGTCGACGCCAGGCTGCGGTTTTCCAGGTTGACGGCAACCCGCTGGCGGAATTTGATCTGCGCGAAGTCGCCGCTGTTGGCGCGGTAGGTCGACTCCGTCCACGAACCGGCGTCGGCGTAATCGTAAAACATGCGCGGCACGCGCTTCTGCGCCAACACGCGCAAGTCTTCAATGCAGGTAATAATCGTCATGCGCGCTCCCGGGTTCGCTAGTGCCCCACGCAGGGCCCACTAGAAAAAGGGGACTAGATTTTGCAATCTAGTCCCCGATATTCTGGTGCGGCTGGCAGGAATTGAACCCACGACCCCTTGGTTCGTAGCCAAGTACTCTATCCAACTGAGCTACAGCCGCGAAAGGCAAGATTATAGCAGGGGTTTGGCGAACGGCCAAGGGCGGACGGTCGCGCGTCAGCCCCGGTTCCAGACCGGCCGATGGAATCGACGGGTAAATCGGATAATTTCACGGCGCGACCGTCGCAACGCGCTAACGCCTGTCGCCGTCGACCGGGCGGCGCTGCGGCACGTTTAAGCGGAGCGCGCCAATAGTTTGAGCAGGCCGCCCATATCGGCCCTTCCAGCCTCGGGAAGGTATTGCCAGGAGCCGATTCCGGCGCGCTCGAAGCGCCGGCTGGCCTGCGACGACTCGTCGAGCACAATCACCCGCATCCCCGCTTCCGCAACGCTGTGAATGCGCGCAATCGCCTCGTCCAGCGCCTTCTTCTGCCCACCCGAATCGACCGTCACCAACAGATAGTCGGCGGCGTCCGCAACGTCGTACCCGGCCTCGCCAAACCAGGCCGTGTCGATCCGTTTGACGCTGCCCTTTTGGCTCAGCAGAATATTGAAGCCGCCATGAATGAAGGCGGCCAAGGACTTCGAGTTTTCATCGTCCATCGCCGGGCCGATCAACAGGCACACTTCGCCGGGTTCGCGGTTGACATTCAGGCGCAGCTGGCGCAGCGATTTGGATACTTCCTCGAACACATGGCGTAGCCCCGCGACGCGCTTGACCACGGAGGAAGCGACGGTCGGCTGATCCGCCACCGGCGTGGACGAACGCGCCGGACGGCCGTGCGCCACCGGAAAATCGGCCACCGTCACCTTGTCCGCCCGCATGTCCAAGTCCGTGCACCAGCGTTGATATCGTTCTTCAACGTGCTGGACGCGGCGCGCGACATCCTCATCCATCCGCAGCGAGCCATCGCTCAAGTCCCGCTGTAGCAAGCCGAGATTGCTGCTTACCCGTTTGAGGAAAAACCGGACTTTCTGATCCTGATCACGGTTTTGTTCCACGGCATTAAGCGCCTCTTCAGCCGTGGACAGGGAAAGCGGCACCGCGCTCAAGGGCGACACCCAGCCCTGTTGCCGCGTGGTTTCCCGCCAATCGTCCGTCAGCGAAGCAAAAATTTGCTGAAGCCCGGCCTTAATCTTGCTTCTGCCCGCATCCGACAGCGTATAGGTATCCACCTGGCCGCCGCGCCGTCGCGGCTCGGAGAGCAACTTTTTCTTAACGACACAATCGATGTTTCGATTCAACACCGTGCGTACCGTTGCAGGTTTTTCATCGGTGGCGGCGGCCAGGCTGGCGACGGTAAAGTGCTCCAGCCTAACCATTGCTGCGAGAATCGTGTTCGTTTTCAACATTTTTCTGCCTCATCAAGCACTGGAGCGAACGCCCTGCGATCAGTATAGGAGTCCGTATTCATTATTCAAGTGAATAATTAAAGCGAGTGTATCACGCTCAACAGGGCTCCGACCTGGCCGTCCAAGGCGAACTGCTGGATGCCTTGGCTAAGCTTACCCCCGATGAAGGTCGAGGCAGCCGCCGAGCCGCTCAAGTGTTCCCGCACTTTATCGACCATCAAGGCGCGATCCTCGTCTGACCTCTGCGACAAGTTCAATCCTACGGAAAAACGGAACAGAACGTCCCACGCGCTGGCGGCGTCCTCAAGCGTGACGCCACAGAAATGCCAAAAGTCCAAGGCCGCCGCCGCGCCGCTGGCATATTCCGCGGCGGCACTGTGGCTGGGCCTGGCGAAGTCGTTGCGCCGCCATTGCGCACGGCGTCCCGCGTTGACAAACTCCTTTGCCAAGCCCCGCAGACGGCCACCGTGCCGCTGGAGCGCTTCGCCAAGTTGTTGCTCAAGCAATTGCAAGCCCACCCAGTCCATCCAGCCCTCATGGAACATATCCGAATAACCGGCTTCGCTCGAATCGAGACTGAGCCCGCAGCAGCCATGCACGAAACACTCGTGAAACAGGATATACAAGCAGGCGTAATAGTCCGCCAGCACCACGTCCGGCACGTAGAAGTGGAGCTCGATGGCGCGCACCGTGCGCCCGGGCGCTTCCCGGGTCCTGCCCGTGACCGCCAGATCGAGCGCGCTGTTGCGCACGTTCAGGTGGGCGGTGCTCAGCTCCAGCAGCCAAGTGCAATTATTGCTCGCGTAGCGCGCACAAAGTTGCCTGCAAAAGCCAACGACAAAGTCGAACAACTCCCTCAGCAAGACGAAGCAGGTGCCGGCGTGTTCAATATTGCGCGAATTGGCCATGCGCGCGGCGTCCGCGGCGCTGCATTTTATGGAGGCGTGGCAATGCGCGCATGGTTGCGACAGAAAATTTTTCCCAACAGACTGCACAAGACCTTGATTCGTCGCGGAAAGGCCGGCAATGGCGTGATTGGCGCTGAAAACGGTATGGATTTTCGCCAGGAACTCATCCAACGCCGGCACGCCAACGCAGGAGGCGACCGTGGAGGCGTCAATGCTGCGCTCCACGCCTTTCAGAATAGCGCGCGCCGCTGGATCAAGATACAGCGAGGCAAGCGCGTTTCCCTGGGCAAGTTCCGTCTCTATCCATTTGAACCGCGCCATCAGCGCGGCAAAATGAGGCCAGGCAAGGTGCGAGCTCACGACCGTCGCCCTCCCGCTCAGTCGGAATCGCCGTCGGCCTGTTCAGGCGACTCTTTTTTCGGCTTGGCCTTGGCAACAATCGCGTCGACGCCAAACTTGGCGACCAAGATCGGCAGCAACACTTTCTTCCACAGATCGGTCGCCACCGTCGCCGCCAGGCCCGAGCCGCTCACGGCAATAATGAGTTCGACCAGGGAGCTGTCGACCCCCGCGGCGGATTTCTTGACACTAAGAACTTGGCCAAAGGTTCCGGGCAGCGCGGCCGTATCGATACCCGCTTCGACGGCCCGTTGCGCCGCATCGCTGGCAGGTTCCTTCAAGCTCGAATAGGCTTGCTCCAGCTCCAGCTGAATGGCGCTGAAAGGAACTTGCGCGTTTGTTAATTCATACGTCAATTGTTCGCTCGACATGCCGCGCCCTCACATGAATGGTTAATTATTCATGTTTGCACAAATCACAGCAATATTCAATTTCTGTTTGCACCGCGCCATGCTGCCGGGGTGGAAAATGTGAGGATGGCGCCTACGCCGGCGGGGAAATAGAAAAAGGGACTAGATTTTGCAATCTAGTCCCCGATATTCTGGTGCGGCTGGCAGGAATTGAACCCACGACCCCTTGGTTCGTAGCCAAGTACTCTATCCAACTGAGCTACAGCCGCGAAAGGCCGGATTATAGCAGGGGATTGGCGAATGGCCAAGGGCGCCGGGCGCATTTCCCGCCCGGCCCGCGTTCCTTGGCTCAGGTCGGGTGCGCCAGCAGCGCCGCGCGGGCGCCTTCCTCGGCCAAGCTGGCGGCCAGCGCGGCGAAGGCTTGCGCGGCCGCGCCCTGGTAGGCGCCCTTGCGCGTGAGCAGCGCCACCACGCGCGGCGCCGGCGCCGGCTCCAGTGGCACCAGTCGAAACCCGAGGCGGCGTACGCCTGAGCGGCGTCACCTTGGTGCACGAGCAGTTCGGCGATGGCATCATCAGCGCCATCAACTTCAAGCTCGACATGCGGAAGGTCGTGGACCCGGACGGCGGCCTGCGCGCCGCCGCCGCCTTCGACGGCAAGTACCTGCCGGCCCAACCCTTCTCGATGTAAAGCGCGCGCAATACGCGCCGGGGCCGCACCGCATTGTTGCGGCGCAGCCCTTTTTCCCCGTCGTCCAGGCATTTATTTCGACCACAGTTGATTTATCTCAGGCCGACGGTGGATAGTCGGCGCCGCACCGGCGTCCTCAGCCACACTTGCCATTGTTTAATCGTCATGTAAAAACCGCGCCGTCCGGCCGCCATCCCACCCATCGAAAGGCACACCATGCTGCAATCACAGTTCTCCCCACTGCCGCGCCAGGCCCTGAGCGCGGCAATCGTCGACGCGAAGGCACAAAGGAATTTGTCGTGGGAGGAACTGGCCCGCGACACCGGGCTGAGCACCGTGTTCGTGACGGCCGCCCTGCTCGGCCAGCACCCCTTGCCGGCCGTTGCCGCGCGCAGCGTCGCCGAGCGGCTGGGACTGGCGCCGGAGGCGGCGGCGCTGTTGCAGGCGGTGCCGATGCGCGGCAGCATCCCCGGCGGCGTGCCGAGCGACCCCACTATTTATCGTTTCCATGAAATGATGCAGGTCTACGGCAGCACGCTGAAGGCGCTGGTGCACGAGCAATTCGGCGACGGCATCATCAGCGCCATCGACTTCAAGATAGAGCTGAAGAAAGTCCAGGACGCGGACGGCAGTTACCGCGCGGTCATCGTGCTTGACGGTAAGTTCCTGCCGTACAAACCGTTTTAAAACGGCAAGCGGGATGCCGAGGGGGGCGCCGGCGCCGTGAAGGCCCGGCGCCGGGACGCGCTTAGTTCAGCTTTGAACGCGAGCGCGCGTAGCCGAAGTACAGCACCAGGCCGATAGCCAGCCAGACGCCGAACGCCAGCCAGGTGGTGGCCTGCAGGTAGCTCATCAGTGTGACGCAGAAACCCACCGCCAGCAGCGGCACCGCCGGCACGCCCGGGCAACGGAACGCCCGCGGCAGGTCGGGACGGGTGCGGCGCAGGATCAGCACGGCAATCGACACCAGGGTGAAGGCCGCCAGCGTGCCGATGTTGATCAACTCGGTGAGCACGTTCAGCGGCACCACCGCCGCCACCAGGCCGAACAGGATGCCGACCACCCAGGTGGCGAAATACGGCGTGCCGTGCTTCGGATGCAGCGTCGACAGCCGCTGCGGCAGCAAGCCGTCGCGCGACATGGCGAAGATGATGCGCGTCTGGCCGTACAGCATCACCAGGATCACGGTGGTCATGCCGAGGATCGCGCCCAGGTCGACAAAGCCGGCCACCCAGTTCTCGCCGGCGTATTGCAGCGCCAGCGAGACCGGATGGTCGACGCCGAGAAACTTCTGGTACGGCACGATGCCGGTCATGATCGCCGACACCACCACATATAGCACGGTGCACACCGCCAGCGAACCGAGGATGCCGATGGGCAGATTGCGCTCCGGCCGCTTGACCTCCTCCGCCGCCGACGTGACGGCGTCGAAGCCGATGAAGGCGAAGAACACCAACGCCGCCGCGCCGAATACGCCGTCGTGGCCGTAGGGCATGAAGGGTTGCCAGTTGGCCGGCTGCACATGGCGCGCGCCGACGGCGATGAACAGCAGCACCACGGCGACCTTGATCACCACCATGATGTTGTTGAGGCGGGCCGACTCGCGCATGCCCAGCGATAGCATGCCGGTGAGCCCCAGCATGATCAGCAGCGCCGGCAGGTTGAACCAGGTGGCGACCCCGGGCAAGGCGCCCGGCGCGGCCGTCAGCACCGTCGGCAGGCCCAGGCCGAAGCCGGAAATGAGCGACTGGAAGTAACCCGACCAGCCCACCGCGACGGCGGACGAGGCCAGGCCGTACTCAAGCATCAGGTCCCAGCCTATCATCCAGGCGACCAGCTCGCCCAGCGTGGCGTAGCAATAGGTGTAGATGGAACCGGCCACCGGCACCGACGAGGCGAACTCGGCGTAGCACAGCGCGGCGAAACCGCAAGCCATCGCCGCGATGATGAACGAGAGCGGCAGCGCCGGCCCGGCCGTCAGCGCGCCGGTACCGGTCAGCACGAAAATGCCGGTGCCGACGATGGCGCCGATGCCCATCAAAATCAGGTCGAACGGCCCCAGCACGCGCTGCAAACCGCCCGGCCGGCGGCTGGCCGCCACCATCGCATCGAGGTCTTTGGTTCTGAAAATACTCACTTCTGTCTCCTATCATTGTTGGCTTGAGGGGACCCCTGCACCAGGCAGTGTCGCCGCCGCGCCAACTGACTGCAATTTTCGTTCTTTCCACGGGAAATATGATTCACTTTATTGCGCTGTTTCACCGATACCTTCGAATATAATTAACTTAAATTGAATAAATGATACCAACTGGAGTTTACGCATGACCGACCTGGACGCCGTCGACCGCGCCATCCTGCAAATCCTGCAAAAGGATGGCCGCCTCTCCAACGCCGAGATCGCCGCCCGCGTCGCCTTGTCGCCGCCGGCCTGCTGGAAGCGCCTGAAGCGCCTGGAGGAGCACGTCATCCTCGGCTACCACGCGGCGCTGGACCAGCGCGCGCTGGGACTGGGCTTGTTCGCCTTTATCAACATCACGCTCGACGACCATTCGGAGAAGGCCATGCGCGGCTTCGAGGCGGGCGTGCTGGCGCTGCCCAGCGTCGTCGCCTGCCACAACGTTTCGGGCAAATACGACTATCTGTTGCAGGTGGTCGTCAAGGACATGGAAGCGTTCCACGAGTTGTCGATGCAACGCATCCGCAACCTCGCCAACGTCAAGGAGATGTACACCGGCTTTTCGCTCAAGGAAATCAAGCGCTCGACCAACCTACCCCTGTAACAAGGCGGCGCCGACGCCGGCGCGCTCCAGCAGGGACTGGTTGCGCTGCGACAGGTGCGTCACGCGCACCCGCTTGCCCGCCTTGCCGTAGCGCTCGCACAGGCTTTCCAGCGCCGCGATGGCGGAGTGGTCGGCCAGGTGCAGGTAGCGGCAATCGAGCACCACGCAACCCGGATCGGTCTGCGGTCGGAACAGCTCCTGGAAGTGCGTGGTCGACGCGAAAAACAGGGTGCCGTGCGGCGTGTAGATTTTTTCGCCGGCCTGGTTCTCGGCGATGTCGGCGCGGATCTCGCGCGCGTGCTGCCAGGCGAAATTGAGGGCGGCGATGACGATGCCGCACAACACCGCCGTGGCCAGGTCGGTCAACACGGTAATCACGGTGACGGCGACGATGACCAGCGCGTCGTGGCGCGGCACCTTGCCCAACACCCGCAGCGAACCCCAGGCGAAGGTCTGCTGGGCCACCACGAACATCACGCCGACCAGGGCCGCCAGCGGAATGCGTTCGATCAGCGGCGACAGGAACAGGATGAACAGCAAGATCATCACGCCGCTGGTGGCGCCGGACAGGCGCGTGCGCCCGCCCGAGCTGAGGTTGATCATGGTCTGGCCGATCATCGCGCAGCCGCCCATGCCGCCGAACAGGCCCGACACCACGTTGGCCGCGCCCAGCGCGACGCATTCGCGGTTCGGCTGGCCGCGCGTTGCGGTGATGTCGTCGGTCAGGTTGAAGGTCAGCAGCGTTTCCAGCACGCCGACCAGCGACATCAGCAGCGCATACGGCAACACGATGCGCAGCGTCTCCCGCTCCAGCGGCGGCGCCGGCCAGTGCAGCGTCGGCAGGCCGCCGGCGATGTGCGCCATGTCGCCCAAGGTGCGGGTCGGCACGTCGAGGAAATGGCACAGCAGGCCGACCCCGAGAATGGCCACCAACGCCGGCGGCGCCGCCCTGGTCAGGCGCGGCAACAGGTAGACGATGGCCATCGTCAGCGCCACCAGCGCGCACATCAGCAGCAGCGGCGCGCCCTCCAGCCATCGCCCGCCTTGCTTGAAATGCTCGAACTGCGCCATCGCGATGATGATCGCCAGGCCGTTGACAAAGCCCAGCATGACCGGGTGCGGCACCATGCGGATCAGCTTGCCAAGACGCAGCGCGCCGAACAAGACCATCAGCAAACCACCCAACACCACCGTGGCCAACAAATATTCCACGCCGTGCCGGGCCACCAACGCCACGATCACCACCGCCATCGAGCCGGCCGCGCCGGAGATCATCGCGGGACGGCCGCCGAACAGCGCGGTGATGGTGCAAATGAAGACGGCGCCGTACAGGCCCATCAAAGGGTTCACCTGCGCGACCAAGGCAAAAGCGATGCATTCGGGCACCAGGGCGAAGGACGTGGTCAGGCCGGCCAGAAAGTTTTGTCGGGCGTTCGAGAACCACTGTTCCCGGAAATTCAAATTCATGGATGATGATCGCAGTTGGATGGCGCAAGGCCGGAAGGGGCCGCTATTTTACAGCATCGACGCCGATGGTAACTTTATCGGTGGGCACGCGCGAACGATTTACCTTGGGTATGGCATGCCAGATCGCCCTCACCTCTTTGGCATTCTGAGCGTAAAATTTTCTCCCGAAGACGAGAAAAGGCGGCTTGACCGGGCTATCCAGGCGCCGCTCGACATCGGCCGCCCCGTCGACTTCCGGATACACCAGATATGGCGCCAGCTCCTTGCTATAGGCCACGCCAATGGCGCCGGCCATCTTGCCCGACTGTAGTGCCGCCAGGCAGCTCGGCCACGGCAGCGCCACCGCGTCGAACCCGGCGCCGGTTTGCGCGCCCATCTCGGCAAGCGTCGCAAGCCAGCGCCGCACGTCCGCCGGCGCGTCGCGGGCGGCTTGCGCGGCATAGCACAGCTTGATCACCGGCGAGAGCATGGCCAGGTCGATCCAGCCGTCGTCGACGCTCAGTTCCGCCACCGCCTGTTTCAAGAACGCATGCAGGGCCGGCGAGCGCGCCGGCACCAGAACGCTGCGCTCGTAGGTGGCGGTGCGGGGCCGTTTGGCCAAATGCAATCGACTCTGGTCGATCAGCGGGTCGGACTTGAGCGCCGTCAGCGTCGACTTGTCGACCACCGCAAAATCGAGTTGCCGCTCCGCCAGCATCATGCGCAGGGCGTTGCCGACATGGGGGACTTCCACCCGAACGATGTCTTTGCTGGCAATAAGACTCTGCAAATCGGGAAATTGATGACCGGCCGGCGCGGCGAAGCGCTTGCCCCGCAGCGATTCCGGGCCGTTATACTCAAGCGGCGCGGACATCGGCGAGACGATCAACGAGGTGTCCTCCATCAGCGGCCCGGTCCACAAATAGCGCGTGCGCTCGAGATCGTTGAAAAAACGCGGGTGTACCCAAGGCACCGCGATCAGCAACTGATCTGTTTCCAACAGCAGTTCCAGGCGCTTGCGCGGCACCAGAAGCGACTCGAACTGGTAGCGGCCGTGTGACATCCCGGTGAGCTTATTGGCGAGCACCGCGTTGATCCCCTTGCCACGGTCGCCGGGGTAGTACCACGGGCCTTCCGGATAGTAGGTCGCAAGCAGCACTTTTTCGGCTGCGAAACATTGCGCGGAAAACAGCAGAGGCACCATTAGCAAATATTTGAGCATCATGCTTTCCTGTTTCCGCCGCTCCACTTCGACCGTGCTGATTATAAGGGGATACGCGCCCCTTGCGCGCCCATCTTGGACGCAAAGCAACACCGCTCAGGTCCGTCCGCCGAAACACGCCCCCGCCCCTTTCTTTTTGGACTCTCGCACGCATATGCGATGATGAGATATCACCCGCTCGAAGATCGGGCTGGTGCCGCAGGAGCTGACCACCGACGCGTTCGAGACGGTCTGGGCCACGGTATCGTTCAGCCGCGGCCTGTTCGGCCTGGCGCCCGACCCGGCCTTTATCGAGAAGCTGCTGCGCGAGTTGCCGCTGTGGGACAAGCGCGCAGCGAAGATCATGGAATTGTCGGGCGGCATGAAGCGCCGCGTCATGATCGCCAAGGCCCTGTCGCACCAACCCGCGATCCTATTCCTCGACGAAGCCACCGCCGGCGTCGACGTGGCGCTGCGGCGCGACATGTGGGCGCTGGTGCGCGGCCTGCGCGACAGTGGCGTCACCCTCATCTTGACCACCCACTATATCGACGAGGCCGAGGAGATGGCCGACCGCATCGGCGTCATCAGCAAGGGCGAGCTGGCGCTCGTCGAGGAAAAGGCCGTGCTAAATCACGCTCGGCTTTTTCTTCCTCTGCCTGGGCGTCGTCGCGTGGATCTTCAACACCGGGTACCGCCTCAAAAGCTAAGCGCACCGCACTGCAGATACAGACGAAAAAAAAGGCCCGGAGATCGCTCTCTGAACCTTTTTCCCGACGAATTTTGGTGCGGCTGGCAGGAATTGAACCCACGACCCCTTGGTTCGTAGCCAAGTACTCTATCCAACTGAGCTACAGCCGCAAAAACAGCACTATAACATACTCATCCCGTTCATTCCCCTTTGACAGCGGGCTTGGCAACCGAGACTTACTACTCTGACCGGCAAAAAAAAAGACCAGAGATCGCTCTCTGGATCTTTTTCTTACGAATTCTGGTGCGGCTGGCAGGAATTGAACCCACGACCCCTTGGTTCGTAGCCAAGTACTCTATCCAACTGAGCTACAGCCGCAAAAACCACGTTACAACAAACCCATCTCACTACTGTTACTGCTTTGAACAGCGGAACCAGATCTGAAGATCTGAACCCTGACATTCTGGTGCGGCTGGCAGGAATTGAACCCACGACCCCTTGGTTCGTAGCCAAGTACTCTATCCAACTGAGCTACAGCCGCGAAAGCAAGATTATAGCGTATGCAGCGCGTTTTGAAAAGTTCGATTTTTTCAAACCGTCGACCTGGTTTCGCCAAAACAGCCTGCGAAACCACATCCTTCCCAATCCGAAAAGCCCGCGCTTTTCGTTCCTCGTCAACACGCTTTTGACGGCGTCCCCACTCGAAACCGGAGAGCTTGCCCCCGAAAGAAGCAGGATTATAGGGACTAGCCCGCGCCCTGTCTAGTGCCAATGGAAAACATTCTCCCCCGACATCGCCGGCCTCATTCCAGACCGTATTCGGCGGCCGCCTTGGCCGCCCACACCGCCGCGTCGCGCGACGGGAACGGCTCGTCGTAACTGTCGAGCGCACCGTCGGCGCCAACGAAGTGGGTCCACCAGCCGCCGGCGTCGGCGACGATGGCGATGTCGCCGGCGCCGCACTGCCCGGCAATCGCCTCGCCCTCGTCCAGCATAACGATGCGCACTTTCCTGTGTTTGATAATGGTGGCCATCTATTCCCCGTGCGGCAAGGTGAGTCGGTGCTGCATGATGCCAAACTCGCCCCCCGAAGGCAACCGCGCTGACCGTCATTCACGCCATTGATTACCCTCATCATCAAGTTGAATTGGATTTTCATGCTGCAATGCCGCATCATGCACTTGTCTCCTCTATTCTCCTCCAAGAAAATAGATTTAGCCCGCTCTCATCAGCGGGCTTTTTTTTGCCCGCGCGCTGAACCCGCCCCGCCCTCCGCGCCACCGCCCGCGCCTGTTGCGCCGCCGCCGGCGCGAAAAGTGTTGGTTTTCGTCACCTTTATTGTTTGTGCGGCATTGCCGGCCGGCTGAGAACTGTTTAGTGTACGATTCACCATTATTTCCTTGAACGAAACGACACGGTATGCAATTCGACAGTATTGACGCTGCGGCCCCGGCCTCGTTCGCGTGGTCCAAAACCGTCCTGGGCGAGCCGGCGCAGTGGCCGCACAGCCTGCGCCTGTGCGTGGACATTTTGCTGAACTCGCCGCTGGCGTCGGTGCTGATGTGGGGGCCGGAACAGGTGATGGTGTATAACGACGCCTACGTCGCCCTGCTCGGCTCGAAGCACATGGCGGCGCCCGGCGGCAAGGTGCCGGCCATGCTGCCGGTCGAGTGGAGCTGGAACGGCGCCGCGCTGGAGTCGGCCTGGGCCGGCAAGGCCGGATGCTACCGCGGCGAAACGCTGCAGGTGTGGCGCGACGGCAACGCCAGCGCGCAGTTGTTGGACCTGTACTACACGCCCATCCGCGACGAGCTGGGCCAAGTGCGCGGCGTGTTGTGCGCGATCGCGCCCGGCACCGCGCCCGCCCGGGCCGCGGCGGCGCAGGCGCGGCCGCTGCGCGTGCTGGTGGTGGAAGACAACCTGGACGCCCAATTCCTGGTGTGCGAAATGCTGATGGCCTTCGGCCACCAGGTGCAGGCCGTCGGCACCGGCGAGGAAGCCGCCGGGCTGCTCGCCGCCGACGTCTTCGACGTCTTGTTTACCGACGTCAGCCTGCCCGGCATCTCCGGCGTCGACCTGGCCCGCCAGGCGCTGCGCGAGCGGCCCGGCCTGCAGATCATTTTCGCCTCCGGCTTCGGCGACACGCTGACCAAACATGTCGAGTTCGCCGCCACCGCGCTGCAAAAACCATATGACATGGAGCACCTGAAGACGGCGCTGGAACGCATCGGCCAGCAGTTGGCCGGCCGCCATTAAGGTCGCACGCGGCGCGGCCAATGGTGTGAATCAATTTTGCCGTAAAGCGCTACAATGAACCGGTAGGCGGACTCCGCACCTTGCGCGGCCGCCGCGACGAACAAAGACGGCTTTGATTGACAATCATGATCCCTTCCACAAAGCCCACCAGCCCCCGCCGGCGCCAGCCGACGGCGACCCGCGCCGCGCCCGCCGCGGCCGGCAACCTTTCGCGGGGCGGCTGATGGCAAAACACGACCACGACGAGGACCTGCGTTTGCGCGCGGCCGCGGCGCCGCGCGCCAACATGCGGCTGGCGCCCCAGCCCGACGGCGAGGCGGCCGGACTCCGGGAAGAGCTGCGCCTGGCCAACGAGCGCATGAGCAACCTGCTCGAGAGCATCACCGACGGTTTGCTGGTACTCGACCGCGGCTGGCGCATCACGTACATCAACGCCCGCGCCGAGGACATGCTGCGCCCGTCCGGCAACGGCCGCGACCACCTGACCGGCAACACGCTGTGGCAGGCCCTGCCCGAATTGCGCGGCACGGTGGTGGAGGCGCAATACCGGCGCGCCCTGGAATGCCAGGAAAGCGTCGGCTTCGAACTGTATTACCTGCCGCTCAAGCGCTGGCTCGACGTGCGCGCCTACCCGTCCAGTGACGGCCTGACCAGCTACCTGCAAGACATCACCCAGCGCAAGGCCGACGAACTGGCGCTGCGCGAGGGCGCCGTCCGACTGCAGGTGGCGTTGGCGGCGGGCAAGCTGGGCGACTGGAGCTGGGACGCCGCCAGCGACCTGATCACGCTGGGCCGGCGCGCCGCCGAGATGTTCGACCTGCCGGCCAACACGCCGGTGACCTGGCCGGTGCTGCGCGAACGCATTGCCGGGGCCGACCGCAAGGCGGTCGCGAGCGCCTTCACGGACGCGGCGGCCAGCTGCGGCGCCTACGCCATCGAATGCCGCGTCCTGAGCGGCAGTGGCGCCCAGCGCTGGATTTCGATTGTCGGCCAGGGCAATTTCGGCGACGACGACGCCCTGCTCGGCATGACCGGCATGGTGCGCGACGTTACATTGAGCAAGCAGGCCGACGACGCCCTGCGCCAGAGCGAGGAGCAATTGCGCGCGCTGGCCAACTCGATCCCGCAACTGGCCTGGATCGCCCATTTCGACGGCGCCGTCACCTGGTTCAACGAGCGCTGGTACGAGTACACCGGCAGCAGCCCCGGGCAGACCGCCGGCGACGGCTGGCAGGCGGCCTGCGATCCGGCCAGCCTGCCGCCAATGCTCAATCTCTGGGAGCAGTCGCTGCGCAGCGGCACGCCGTTCGAGATGGAGTTCCCGATCCGCGGCGCGGACGGCCAGTTCCGCTGGTTCCTGACGCGCGCCAACCCGATCCGCGACAGCGCCGGCCGCCTGCTGCGCTGGTTCGGCACCAGCACCGACGTCGACCAGGTGAAGCGGGTGCAGGAGGCGCTGCGCGACGAAAGCAACATCCTCGAACTGCTCAACAGCACCGGCAGCGCGCTGGCCAGCACGCTCGACCTGAAGACGCTGCTGCAACAGGTCACCGACGCCGCCACCCGCATCAGCGGCGCGCGCTTCGGCGCCTTCTTTTACAACGGCACCGACGCCAACGGCGCCGCGCTGACGCAGTACACGCTGTCGGGCGCCGGCGCCGAGGCGCTGCGCCGCTTCCCGCCGTCGCGCGCCGCCGCGCTGTTCGACCCGACCCTGCGCGGCGAGGGCGCGATCCGCGCCGACGACCTGCAAGGCGACGCGCGCTACGGCCAAGACGAATTGCACTGGGCGGTGCCGGACGGCCACCCGGCCGTGCGCAGCTACCTGGCGGTGCCGGTGGTGTCGCGCTCCGGCCAGGTGCTCGGCGGCCTGTTCTTCGGCCACCCCGAAGCGGCCGTCTTCACCGCCCGCACCGAGCGCATCGTCGGCGGCATCGCCGCCCAGGCCGCGGTGGCCATCGACAACACCCGCCTGTACGAGGCGGCCCAGCGCGCCGCCGAGGAGCGCAAGGTGCTGCTCGACAGCGAGCGCTACGCCCGTACCGAGGCCGAGCGCAGCAACCAGATGAAGGACGAATTCCTGGCCACGCTGTCGCACGAGCTGCGCACGCCGCTGTCGGCGATCCTCGGTTGGGCGCAGGTGTTGCGGCGCGGCACGCGCGACCAGGCCGACCTGCACCGCGGCCTGCAAAGCATCGAGCGCAACGCCCGCGCCCAGGCCCAGTTGATCGAGGACTTGCTCGACATGAGCCGCATCACCTCCGGCAAGGTGCTACTGGAGATGCAGACGATCTTGCCGGCGACCATCATCGACGCCGCCATCGAGGCGCTGCGCCCGGCCGCCGAGGCCAAGAACATCCGCCTGCTGAGCTACGTCGGGGCCGGCGTCGGCGCCATCGCCGGCGACCCGAGCCGGCTGCAACAGGTAATCTGGAACCTGCTGTCGAACGCGCTGAAGTTCACGCCGAAGGACGGCGAAGTGGACATCCGGGTGCGGCAAAGCGATTCCTACGCCGACATCACCATACGCGACAGCGGCATCGGCATCCGCCCCGAGTTCCTGCCGCACGTGTTCGAGCGCTTCCGCCAGGGCGACGCCTCGACCACGCGCAAGCACGGCGGCCTGGGGCTGGGCCTGGCCATCGTCAAGCATCTGGTCGAGCAACACGGCGGCAGCGTCAGCGCCGCCAGTCCCGGCGAGGGCCTGGGCGCCAGCTTCAGCGTGCAACTGCCGCTGGCCACGGCGTCGGCGCCGGCGCGCCCCGCCGCGCGCAGCTACATGGCGGCGGCGCCGGCGCCGGAGCCGGAGCCGCGCGACCTACCCCTGCCCGACCTGTCGCGCCTGAAGGTGCTGGTGGTCGACGACGAAGCCGACGCGCGCGAGCTGATCGAGCGCATCCTGAGCGACTGCAACGCCATGGTATTCAAGGCCGCCGACGCGGCCCAGGCGCTGCAATTGCTGCTCAACGAGCGCCCGGACGTGCTGGTGAGCGACATCGGCATGCCCGACGTCGACGGTTTCGACCTGCTCGGCCTGGTGCGCGCGCTCGGCCAGGAACGTGGCGGCGCGCTGCCGGCGGTGGCGCTGACGGCCTTCGCCAGGCCGGAAGACCGCCAGCGCGCCATCGACGCCGGTTTCCAGGCGCATGTGGCCAAGCCGGTCGAGCCGTCGCAACTGCTCGACACCGTGGCCGGACTGTGCGGACGCGGCCTGCGCTGAACGCAGCGGACGAATGGTGTACGTATTGAGCGACGGGTCCGGCGGACTCGACCTATAATGAAAAGTAATATTGATAAGCGCCATCGTGGCCGGCCGCGATCGAGGTTAAGATTGCAAAAATGGCAGCTTGACCATCCTACTTGAAGACGCGGCACTGTCCTACAAGCAACTTAGCTGATCTTTGTTACACTATATGCAGGCGGCACTGTGTGCCAACTATTACCGGAGCAATCAAGACAATGGCAGAGATCCGGCCTGCAAGACGTGTCCCTTGCATGACAGCGAGGGGCTACCATTGTTTCAAACGCTATCAGCCAGCGTCGTTTTCCCAGCACTGACGAGACCACTATGCCCAGCCAAGAAGAAATTTTGAAAGCCAAGATTCTGGTGGTCGACGACTCGCCCGACAACATCGACCTGATGCTGGAAATCCTGCGCGACGCCGGCTACACCAACGTCGCCGCCACCATGAAGCCGGGCCAGGTGTGCCCGTTGCACCGCGAGCATTGCTACGACCTGATCCTGCTCGACCTGCAAATGCCGGAGCTGAACGGCTTCCAGGTAATGAAGGGCTTGAAGGAAATCGAACAAGGCGGATACCTGCCGGTGCTGGCCCTGACGGCGCAGCCCAGTTTCAAGATCGCCGCGCTGGAAGCCGGCGCCCGGGACTTCATCAGCAAACCCTTCGACCTGCTGGAAGTGCACAAGCGCATCCACAACATGCTCGAGGTGCGCCTGCTCTACAAGGAACTGGCGCAATACAGCAAACAGCAGCAGGAACTGGCGCTGCACGACCCGCTGACGGGGTTGCCGAACCGGCGCCTGCTGGAAGACCGCATCTCCACCTCGCTGCAACACGCCGAGCGCAACCAGGGCCGCGCCGCCGTCATGTACCTCGACCTGGACGGCTTCAAGGCGATCAACGACACCTACGGCCACGCCTACGGCGACGAGATCCTGAAAATGGTGGCCAAGCGCCTGGTCGGTTCGTCGCGCAAGGAAGACACGGTGGCGCGCATCGGCGGCGACGAGTTCGTTATCGTGCTCGGTTCGCTGTCGGGCCTGGGCGACGCCAGCGAACCGGCCTCTAAGCTCGTTGAAATCGTCTCCGAACCTTACTTCATCAACGACTTGACGCTGAAATTGTCGACCAGCATAGGCATCAGCGTCTACCCGGACGACGCCGACAACGTCGAGGCGCTGATCAACATGGCCGACAGTGCGCTGTACGAAGCCAAACGGGCCGGCAAGAACCGCTTTTGCTGCACCCCGCCGGGCGCCGGACCGGGCCCGAAGAACGTGCCGAGCGCAGTGCCGTCGGTCGCCTGAGGATGGCCCAAGCGCGACGTGCTGGCTTTGCGCCAACATTGTCGGGTTACGCGCGCGCTGCGCGCTAACCCGGCCCGCCCATACCTCCCCGTCAGGCCTTGGCGCCGGCCTCGCGCGCCGCCGCCTCTTCCGGCGTCTCTTGCTGGCCGGCGCGCTGGTGGTCGGTATGCGCGTCCACCTTGTCCGGCGCCACTTCAATGCGGGTGATGCCGGCGTCGACGGAAATCGGGTCGCTGGCCGGGAAGGTCATTTCAACGGCCTCGTCGAGCAATTCCTCCTTGGCCTTCTCCTCCGCCGTCAAGGTTTCCTCGTCGGCCAGCGTCACCAGCGCGGCGGCCCACTTCACGAAGTTCAAATTGGCCAGGTCGCGCACGGTGTTGATGCCAAACGCCTGGTGCAGCATCTTGGCGTCGGCGGCGCTGACGCCTTTGATCGCGCTGACGGGCGCGCCGGCGATGTCGCGGAAACTCTTACCGATGTACTGGTGGTCGACGATGGTGGCGATATTCATAATGCGTCCTTTCACTTCAATCCAATGGGGGCGGCTGCCGCACCGCGCAGCCCGCACACACAATATGGCACGCGCGCCGCGGCGCGTATGTGCGCAATCGAACACAATACCGCCACCGCCGCGGCCCCTTGTGCGCCGTCCGGCGTCCGGAAATTGATACAGGCGCACGCCAACGCATCAGCGCTTTTGACATTGGCAAACGCTATTGATATGATGGGCCGGCTTCTTTAAAGCAATTTTCCTTGCGCAAGCGGGGATGCATAGGCAGGCGAATTGTCGGGGTGCCCGCGGCTTACGCGCCGCCCCGCTTCCAGCAACAAATCCGGGATGCGTTCCGCACATTCGCAGTACAGAGACCACGTGCTTAAAATCGACAAGCCCAAAATTCTGGTGGTCAACGACGACGCCAACAGCCTGTTCGCCCTCACCAGCTTGCTGGCGCAGTGGGCCGAGCAGGAACATTACGAAGTCATGGCGGCTCGTTCGGGCGAGGAGGGCCTGCGCCAGGTGCTGCTGCACGACTTCGCGGTGATCCTGCTCGACGTCAACATGCCCGGCATGGACGGATTTGAAACGGCCGAGGCGATCCACCAGCGGGCGCGCTCGGCGAACATCCCGATTATTTTCGTGACGGCCTTTCTGGCCGATGAAATCGACCGTTTAAAAGCCTACCAGAAAGGCGCCGTCGACTTCCTGTTTACGCCGGTGATTCCGCAGATCCTGTACGCCAAGGTCTCGGTGTTCGTCGCGCTGGCCAGCAAGAACGAACAACTGCGCCAGCAGGCCCAAAAATTGAGCCAGCGCAGCACCGAGCTGATCGCCACCAACAAGCGCCTGACCCGCGAAATCGAGGAACGCCAGGCGGCCGAGCAGCAAAACCACGCCAAGGACGAATTCCTCGCCATGCTGGGACACGAGCTGCGCAATCCGCTCAGCGCCATCAGCAGCGCCGCCGCCCTCATCGGCCTGCCCGGCGTCTCGGTTGACGGCGTGGCCCGCGCTCGCACCATCATCATGCGCCAGAGCCGGCACCTGGGGCGCATCGTCGACGACCTGCTCGACCTGAGCCGGGCCATGTCGGGCAAGATCCTGCTGAGCCGGCAGGCGCTCGACCTGGCGGCGCTGGTGGCGAGCTGCGTCGACACCTTCCGCGCCACCGGCCGCCTGGCCCAGTATACGCTGGCGCTGGAGGCGGCGCCGGGCTGGATTGACGGCGACGCCACCCGCATCGAACAAATCGTCAGCAACCTGGTCGACAACGCGTTGAAATACACCGCGCCCGGCGGCAACGTCGCCGTGACGCTGGGCGCCGAGGGCCGCGAACTGGTGTTGACGGTACGCGATTCCGGCGTCGGCATACCGGCCGAGCTGCTGCCGCACGTGTTCGACGTCTTCGTCCAAGGCACCAGTACCATCGACCGCGCCCAGGGCGGGTTGGGCATCGGCCTGGCGCTGGTGCGCCGCCTAACCGAACTGCACGGCGGCAGCGTCGGCGCCCGCAGCGACGGCCCGGGCCGCGGCAGTACCTTCACGATCCGCCTGCCGGCCGTGGCGCGGCCGCAGGCGCAGGCCGCGGCGGCCGCCGTCGCCGGCGACGACGCGCTCGACCTGCCGAGCATTTTGCTCATCGAGGACAACGAGGACGGCCGGGAGGTCATGGCGATGATGCTGTCCTGCCACGGTTACCCGGTGCGCCACGCCGCCGACGGCCTGCTCGGCCTGCAGGCGGCGGCCGAATTCCTGCCCGAGCTGGCGCTGGTCGACATCGGCCTGCCCGGCATCGACGGCTACGAAGTGGCGCGGCGCCTGCGCGCCGACCCGCGCACGCGCGACATGAAACTGATCGCGCTGACCGGCTACGGCCTGGCCGAGGATAAGCGCCGCGTGCTCGAGGCCGGCTTCGACCTGCATCTGGTGAAACCGGTCGACATCGACCACTTGCTCAGCGCCATACAGGGTTGCGTCCACGCCGGCGCCACGCCATAGCGCGCCGGCCGTCGCGCCCGGCGATTTTTCTGATCCAGCGCCGCTAATCTGCGATAATCATTACCACAAAGCACGACCATTATTCCACTCACCAGGGGAAAGCAGTATGCGTGCGAAATCGGCCAGCACCACCATCGTCGACGCCTACCGCGCCGCCTTGTTCCTCGGGCAATCGCTGGCCGAGGTCGATCCCGAAATCGTCTTCCTGTTTGTCACCGTCCACTACCACAACTGGGACGAATTCATGGACGGGCTGCGCGACGGCTTGGACAACCCGGCGGTGCGCGTCATCGGCGCCAGCGGCGACGGCGTCCACGAACTGGGCCACAGCGGCGACATCGGCGCCGCCGCCGTCGCCCTGAACTCAGGCGGCAAGGTGCGCTGGCACGTCGAAACGGGCGAGCGCGTCGGCGCCGACCCCGAGGGTGCGGTGCGGCGCGCGCTGGCCAAGCTGGCGGCGCGCCTGGAGGGGCGCGCGCCGGCCTTTTACTTCCTGTTGTCCGACTTCAATACCGACGCCAGCCGCATTGAAACCGTGATCCGCGACGAGGTCGCCGTGCCGGTGGTGGGCGGCATGGCCGCCGACGACAACGACAAGATGGAGTACTGCTGCCTGTTTGCCGACGGCGCGCTGGCGCCGGACTCGGTGGTCATGCTGGCCGTTGACGGCCCGCTGGCGTTTCAAATCCATGTGGGCAACACCATCGCGGCGGTCGGCGCCCCCGGCAGGATCGACGAGGCGGCCGGCAAATTGCTCAGCCGCATAGCCGGGGTCGACGCGGCCCGCTTCGTCGAACGCGAAACCGGCAAGCCCTTCCTGCGCTCGGACCAGGGCGCCATCACGCTGACGATCCTGGACGGCGGCCGCGGCGGAGAACGCAAGCTGCGCAGCATCGCCCAAAACTCGCGCGCCGAAAACGGCGCCCTCACCTTGCA
The DNA here is from genome assembly GCF_000344615.1 of Janthinobacterium sp. CG3. GTDB lineage: Bacteria > Pseudomonadota > Gammaproteobacteria > Burkholderiales > Burkholderiaceae_D > Janthinobacterium. The sequence continues at coordinate 1,990,627 of NZ_KB467824.1, forward strand.
CGGCGGCATAGAACCCGGCGAGACGGTGCAGGTTTGCCTGGCCAACCCGGCGCAACTGGTGGCCGAGGTGCACGCCATCGCCGCCGCCGCGGCCGCCACCGGCTTCGCGCCGTCGGCCGCGCTCGTGGTCAGCTGCGCCGGGCGCAAACTGCTGCTCGGCGGCGACACCGCTTTCGAGGTCCAGGCCGTCGCCGAACGCTTCCCCGGCCTGCCCATCGCCGGCTTCCCCTCGTTCGGCGAAATCGGCCCGCTGTTTCACGAAGGAAAATATACCCGCAACCTGCTCCACAATATGACGTATGTCCTCCTCTTGCTAGGCAACGCCGATGGCCCTTAGCACGGTCGCTTTGCTGACGACGCTGGAACTGGTGCCGGCCGGCTTCACGCGCCTGGCGCCGAGCAAGCGCGACCTGCTGTCCAGGCCGGTCGTGCTGCTGGTCGACGACCTTGCGGCCGTGCGCGCCCTGCTGCCCGATTACGCCCAGCGTTTGCAGGGCGTCGTCATGACCGTTGGCGCGCCGGCGCAGCTGGAACAACTGTCGGCCAGCCTGTGGCACATAACGGTCGAACCGGCCAGCGTGGATTTCGTCGGCGTGCTGGCGCCCGGCTGGCTGGCCGCCATCGCCGGCGCCGACGACGCCAGACAAAAGCTGTTCGCCGCCGAGTCCAGAAGCGAGCGCGCGGCGCGGCAACTGCAGGTGACCCGGCGCGACTACAACGACCTGACCACCCGACTGCTGGCCCAGGTGCGCGACCTGACCGCCACCGAAAACGAGTTGAGCAAGCTGAACCAATACCTGGAGTCGCGCGTGCTGGAGCGCACCACCGATTTGGCGCAGGCCAACAGCAACCTGTCGCGCGCGCTCGACGACTTGAAAGTGACGCAGAAGGAGCTGGTGCGCACCGCCCAGTTGGCCGGGCTGGGCTCGCTGGTGGCCGGCATCGCCCACGAGCTCAACACGCCAATCGGCAACGCCCTGACGGTCGCCACCTCACTGGCGCACGAGGCGCGCCAGTTGAAGACCCGGCACGCCGGGGGCCAGCTCAGACGCAGCATGCTGGACCAGTATTTGCTGGACGCCGAACATATCGGCGAAATTTTGGAGCGCAACCTGTTGCGCGCCGCCGACATCATCGGCCACTTCAAGCAGATCGCCATCGACGGCGTCAGCGAGCAGCGGCGCCGCTTCAACCTGAGCGAACTGGTGGCGGACACCATGTCGGTGCTGGCGCCGCAGCTGCGCAATTCGCCCTATCGCCTGGCGCTGGAGGTAGCGCCGTCGATTGACATGGAAAGCTATCCGCGCGCCATCAGCCAGGTGTTGACCAACTTCATCAACAACGCGCTGATGCACGGCTTCGAAGGGCGCGCCGAGGGGCTCATGACGCTGCGCGCCGCCGGCGACGACGTCGACGGCGTCACGTTGTCGTTCAGCGACGACGGCAACGGCATCGACCCGGACAAGGTCGGCCACATCTTCGAACCCTTCTTCACCACCAAATTCGGCCGGGGCGGCTCCGGCCTCGGGCTGTACATCAGCTACAACCAGGTGCACCAATTACTCGGCGGAAAGGTCGACGTCAGCACGGCGCCCGGCCGCGGCACCTGTTTTACGCTGACGCTGCCGCGCGTGGCGCCGGCGCGCAATGGCCCGGCGCCGGGCGGCGACCGCGAAGCGGACCCGGACTAGGCCGAGCGCCACGACGCGGCGCACGCCCGCGGTGCGCCAAACTTTTCCCACCTCATGTATTATCCGAAGGTAAATACACTTCCACTTTCACGGCCACCTATGTCCGCACAGCCCAAACAACAAGCATTTGCCGAATCGTCACAGGTGGACGCGCTGCGTGCGGCCGACCTGAGCGAATTGCTCGGCCACGTCAACACCAGTTGGGACAACGAACGGCGCAACCTGTCGCGCCAGTTGCACGACAGCCTGGGATCGTCGCTGACGGCGCTGACCATGCACCTGTCGCTGCTGACGCAACAAATGCCGCAGGAGCGCCCGCTGCTCGACCGCGCCGCGCAGATGAAACAACTGCTGCTGAACATCATCGAAACCAACCGCCAGATGCAGATGAAGTTGTGGAACGACAAACTGGAGTTCCTGGGCGTCAACGTGGCGTTGAGCGAACTGGCGGCGCAGTTTGGCGAACAGCACCAGATCGCCGTGCGCTGCAGCCTGCCGGAAGAGGAATTGTCCTGTCCGCGCGGCCACGGCGTGGCCATGCTACGCACGCTCGAAGAAGCGCTGAGCAACATCGTCGCGCACGCCCGGGCAAGCGAAGTCGACATCATCGTCGACGACAACGACGAAGCCTTGATGCTGACGGTAAAGGACAATGGCATCGGCCTGCAGGACGGCCCGGCGACGCAACTGAGCAAACACGGCCTGCGCGCGGTGCGCGAGCGCGTGCAATACCTGGGCGGCTCGCTGGTGCTGGCCGCCAGCCAGGGCAGCGGCACCGTCCTGACGGTCACGCTGCCGAAATTGGCCCAGTAATTGCGCTGGGTTGGCGTGTCGTAGGTCGGATGAGCGGAACGCGCCGCTCCAGGCTAATATTGTCGGGTTACGCCCGATGGGCTAACCCGACCCACGAAAATCGCGCTAATGCAGCTTGACCAGCGGCGTGGTGCGCTTGATTAAGAAGCGCGCCACCGCCAGCACGCCGGTGCGCACCGTACCCAGCACCGCCTGGTGGTGCAGCAGGTGCAGGCTGACGTACATCATGCGGGCGAAAAAACCCTCGACGAACCAGCTCAGGCCCTTCAAGGAACCCATCAACGTACCAACCGAGGTGCTGTGTCCAAACGACACCAGCGAACCGTAATCGTGGTAAACATACGGCTTTGCCTGAGCCGGCTTGCCGGCCTTCTGGCGCAAGAACGTTTCGAGCAGATAATCGGCCTGCTGGTGGGCGGCCTGGGCGCGCGGCGGCACCAGCTTGCCCTCGGCGCCGACGCAGGCGGCGCAATCGCCCAGCGCGTAAATATTCGGAAATCCATTGACGCTGAGCATGCCATTGACTTCGATCTGGCCGGCGCGATTGGTCGGCAGGCCGAGGCCGCTTAAAAAATCCGGCGCCTTGATACCGGCTGCCCACACGCAAATGTTGGCGCGGTATTCGGTGCCACCTGCGACGCTGACCTTGCCGGCGTCGATGGCCGTCACGCGCGTGTCGGTCGCGACGGTGATGCCGCGCTCGTTGAGCAGTTTCACGGCCGCCGCCGAGACGCGCTCCGGCAGCGGCGCCAAGATGCGCGGCGCCCCTTCCAACAGTGTAATGCGGACATCCTTGACGGCATGCAGGCGGCGGAAACCGTAGCTGGCGTAGACACTGCTGGCCTCGCGCAATTCGGCGGCCAGCTCGACGCCGGTGGCGCCGCCGCCGATGATGACGATATCGACGCTGGCATCGGCCTCGGTTTCCTTGCGCAACTCGGCCATGGCCAGCAGTTTCAGCAATTTCAAGCGGAAGCGTTCGGCGTCTTCGGTCGCGTTGAGCGAAATGGTGTGTTCTTGGGCGCCCGGCACGCCGAAGTAATTCGACGTACTGCCGACGGCCAGCACCAGCGATTCATAGCCAATGCTGCGCGCCGGCATGACCTCTTCGTTCGCCTCGGTGGCGATGGCGCCGACGGCCAGCGTGCTCGCGCCGGCGTCCAGCGCCGTCAAGGCGCCGTAGACGTAGGTAAAGCCGTTATCGTGGGCCAGCATCTGGTATGACAGCCCCTCTTGATGAATGTCGAGGGTGCCGGCGGCAACCTCGTGCAGGGAAGGCTTCCAAATATGGTACAGGCGGCTGTCGACCAGCATCACCTGGCTGGGACCGAGCTTGCGCCCCAACTTGCAAGCCAGCTCCAGACCGCCCGCCCCGCCACCTACGATTACGATTTTGCTATGCAAACAACCTCCGCTATGGTGTGTTCAGACCGGCGTGGTTGGCACCCGGCCTCGCTTAGTCGTGACCCCTGCCATGGCCGTTGCCGTTGCCATGACCCTTGTCGTGCTTATCGTGCTTATCGCGCTTGTCGTGCTTGTCACCACGGTCGCCACGGTCGTCACGATCGTTGTAGCCACGTTCGCCGCGTCCGCCGTTATCGCCGTGCTCTTGACGATAGCGTGGCGCGTATTCATTGTTATACCAGCCATCCTGCACGAAATAAACTTGCTGGCCGCAAGCATTATACGCGCGGCAGTGCTTCGACCACTTCTTGGCATGGCCAGGCGGTACGCGCAGATAAATCGGCGCGCGCTCGACATACCGCACCGGGCGCTCGATGATCAGCGGCTGGGCGTAAATCACCGGCGGCGGCGCAATCTGGCCAATGTCGATGCGGCCATAGAAGTTCGGCTGACCGATATTGATCGATACACCAACGTCGGTCGCCATGGCGGCGGACGACATCACCAGCAGGCTCGCGGCAAAAAGAAGGGTTTTCATGATGGCTCTTTCATCTAGTAAAAACGTCCTGCGCCAAACATCGCGGCAAGACTGGGTGGCTGGGGCGGTTGCCCTTGACTGCCTAGACGCAATTCTACTATCCCACGCGCAACCCTTCTGTTCGGTAAGGCACATAGGCGTCTTCGCTGCCAATCTCACCACAGCCGCGCCAGGGGAAACACCACACCTCCGAATAGCGACCAACGCGGCGACGCCGGGCTCAAGCCGCGCGCAAGGCCGGCATCGAAGACCAACGACTTGCTCGGGCTATAGAAGGTGGCCAGCAACAGTTGCGCGGTGTGCCCCTCGCCGCGTCGCTGGGTACGGGCCAGCTCGGCGGTTGCGCCCCATTTGTCGTCTAACGCAGTCGAAAACGAAGCCGATTCGCCGTTCTGCACGCGGCCCGCGCCCGCTTCATGGTCGCCCAAGGCCGTCAGGTTCAAGTTCAGGTCCATGTGCACGACGGCGGCGTCCTTGCTGAAAATGCCGTTCAGGGTGTAATCGTTTTCGCCGCTGCCGATGGACGACTTCGCCGTGGCCGCCTTGGCGCCCAGCTCGAGGCCGAAGGCGGTGGCGTCGTCGACAAGGAAGGCGCGCTTCAGCACCAGCGCGGTGTCGCCGAGGCCGTACGCCCGCTGGCCCGCCGCATCGCGCGACGACACCTGCGCCTCCCCGCCCAGCAATATGCCCCACTGCTCGCTGAAGGCCAGCTTGAGCGTGTAGGGAATGCTGTTGCGCCGCGCGCCGTCGCCCCGTTGGCTCAAGCCGCCCAGCTCAAGCTCTAACTGTCCGGGCCGCGGCAACTGCGCCGGACTCGACACCGAGGGCCGGTAGGGGCTGACGCCGCCCTCGTCCTGGGCTTGCGCCTGCGATGGCGTGGCCAGCGCCGCCAGCGCCAACATTGCCAACAATTTCACTGTGCTCATGGCATCTCCGTTTACGGCGCACTCGCCACCGACAGGCTACCACTTCGCAGTAGTTGCGACAAACCAAAGCTAGCGCGCGACCTCAATGTCGGTGACGGTGATGGCGCCATCGACTTTCTGGGCAACGAAGCTGACCTTGTCGCCGGGCTTGACGCGCTCCAGCATGCCCGGGTCGGCGGCCCGGAACACCATCGTCATCGGCGGCATGCCCAGGTTCTTCAGCTCGCCGTGTCGTATCGTCATCTTGCCGGCCTCCTTGTCGACCTTGCGCACTTCGCCTTCGCTGCGCGGCGTTGCCGCTTCGGCTGCGGGCGTGTTAGCGGCCGCGGCCGCGACGCCGAACGCCAGCGCGGCGCCCAATACCAATTGCCGCATCATGGTTTTCATCATTTTGCGCTCACCTTGATCTTGCCAATCATGCCGGCCTCAAAATGCCCGGGCGCCAGGCAAGCGAAGTTGAACTCGCCCGCCTTGGTAAATTGCCAGACCATCTGCTGCTGCCCGCCCGGTTTGACGTGGGCCATATAGGGATCGTCATGTTCCATGCCCGGATGCTCGCGCATCATCGCGCCGTGCGCCTTGAGCTGCGCCATTGAGCCGAGCACCATTTCATGCAGCGCCCCGCCCTTGTTGCTGACGACAAAGCGTATTGTTTCACCCTGGCGTACCGTCAAGTTCGACGGCGTGAAGCGCATCGCGTCGCTCATGTCGATCTTGATCTCGCGCGTCACCTTGGCGGGGTCGCCCTGCCTGCCGAAATCGTGCTCGTCGGGCGAAATCGTCGTCGCCTCCTTGTGCGCGGCGCCCTCGTGGGCCAGCACGGCCGGCGCGGCGGCGGCGGCGCAAACCGCCGCGAGAACGATGTTGCTCAGATTAAGCTGTTTCATGGGGTATTTCCTCGTCTTGTTCAATTGTGTCCGGCATGGCCGGAAGGCTTGCGTACCGTCATTTCCACGTCCGGCGACGTGGCCGCCGGCGCCATCAACTTGCCGCCGGCCTTGCCACTGCGCACAGGCGCGGGCAAGGCACCGGTCCATTCATAGGCGAGCGTGCCGGCCGGGTGCCGGTACCAGCCGGGGTCGCGGTAGTCGCCCGGCTTTTGCTCCCTGCGCACCTTGACGACGGTGAACATGCCACCCATGCCGACGCCGCCGAACGGCCCCTTGCCGCCCATCATAGGCAGCGTATTGTCCGGCAGCGGCATCTCCATCTCGTCCATATCGGCCATGCCGCGCTCGCCCATGACCATGTAATCGGGCACCAGCTTGTTGATCTTCTCGGCCATGCCGCGATGGTCTACCCCGATCATCGTCGGTACGTCGTGGCCCATCGCGTTCATCGTGTGGTGCGACTTGTGGCAATGGAAAGCCCAGTCGCCCGGCTCGGTGGCCTCGAATTCGATCGCCCGCATCTGGCCGACGGCGACGTCGGTGGTCACCTCCGGCCAGCGCGACTCCGGCCGGGTCCAGCCGCCATCGGTACCGGTGACCATGAATTCGTGGCCGTGCAGGTGGATCGGATGGTTGGTCATCGTCAGGTTGCCGAAACGGATGCGCACCTTGTCGCCCAGGCGCGCGACCATCGGGTCGATGCCCGGGAAAACCCGGCTGTTGAAGGTGAACAGGTTGAAGTCCGTCATCGTGTTGATTTTCGGCGTGTAGCTGCCGGGATCGATATCGTAGTTGCTCAGCAGGAACACGTAATCGCGGTCCACCTTCATGAAATTCGGGTCCTTCGGATGGGTCACCCAAAAACCCATCATGCCCATCGCCATCTGCGTCATTTCGTCGGCGTGCGGATGGTACATGAAGGTACCGGGGCGGCGCGCGACGAATTCGTAGACGAAGGTCTTGCCCGGCGCAATGCCCGGCTGGGTCAGGCCGGTGACGCCGTCCATACCGTTGGGCAAGCGCTGGCCGTGCCAATGCACGCTGGTGTGCTCGGGCAAGCGGTTGGTGACGAAAATGCGCACGCGGTCGCCCTCCACCACTTCGATGGTCGGACCGGGCGATTGGCCGTTGTAGCCCCACAGATTGGCCTTCATGCCGGGCGCCAGCTCGCGCACCACCGGCTCGGCGACGAGGTGGAACTCCTTGACGTTGTTGTTCATACGCCAGGGCAGCGACCAACCGTTCAGCGTGACGACCGGGTGAAAGGGCCGGCCGCTCGGCGGCAGCGGCGGCGCCTGGGTGGCGGCGTCGGCCATGCTGGCGGCTTCCGGCAACGACGCCGCGCCGACGCGGCTGACGGCGGCCGCGCCCATCGCCAGCACGCCGGCGTTTTTAAAGAAGTCTCTACGTGTGCTCATGCTTATTCCTTTGCGGCCGCGCCGGCGCCGTTGATGGCCGACTGCAACTCGGTTTGCGCGATCCAAAAGTCGCGCTGGGTTTCAATCGCCGTGTTGACGCTGCCGATTTGCTCGCGCGCGTCGGACAGTAGCTCGAACACGCTGGCCAGCATGCCGTTGTAGCGCAACAGCACCTCGTCCGAGATCTTCTTGCGCAGCGGCACCACCTCGTCGCGCTGGTGGCGCGCCAGGTCGTAGGCGACGCGGTAGGCCGAATACGCCTCGCGCACCTCCGAGCGCGCCCGCACGGCGCTGTCGGCGCTGCGGTGCACGGCCTGCATGTAGAGCGCCTCGGCCTTCGCCGTGCGCGCCCCGCCCCAGTCGAACAGCGGCAGCTCCAGCGCGATTTCATAGCCGTTTTCGCGCGGCTTGCCGCTGGCGCTCTTGTTGATGTAGCCGGCGTCGAGCACATTGACAAAGCCGGTGGCCCGGGTCAGCCCCAGCGCGCGGGCGCTGGCCGCCGCGTCGTGCTTGCTCATTTGAATATCGAGGCGGCGCTGCATCGCCAGCGACTCGATGTCGGCCATGTCGTCGGGCGCCGTGGGCAAGTCCGGCAAGCGCTCGGGCAACGTGAACGCGGCCTGGCCGCCCCACAGGCCGAGCAGGCGCGTCAGTTGCTCGCGCGCGGCCGTGGCGGCATGCCTGGCGCGCGCGAACTGCGCCGTCGCGTCGGCGTAGAACACTTGCTCGCGCGCCTGGTCGAGCTTGCTCCAATTGCCGGCCCGCCGCATCCGCGCGGCCAGCTCGGCGCCGGCCTCGGCCGCGCCGGCGGCCTGCTCCATATAACTGGCCGTCTGCTGCGCCGCGACCGCGTTGAACCAGGCGCGGCGGGTATCGGCGGCCAGTTTCACCGCCTGCGACGCCGCCTGCAACTTGGCCTGCTCGAAACGGCCGCGCTCGATGCCGCTGCGCACCGGCAAGGTCAGCAAGCCGACCAGGTCGAACATTATGCCGCGCTCGATTTCGCTCTCGCCGCCGCCGTGCATGCGGCCGAACGACAGGCCGGGATTGCGCATGCGCCCGGCCTGCACCAAGTCGGCCTCGGACGCGCCGAGCTCGGCCAACGCCACTTTCAGGCCGCGGTTGTTCATCAGCGCCACGCGCACGGCGGCCTCGGCGCTAAGCGGCTGGGCCAGCAGCGCCGCCAGTTCGGGCGCGTTGTCGGCGCCGGCTCGCGGCAGCGCCTGGCCGGTGCGCTCCCGCGTCATGGCCGAGATCGAGTCGAGCCCGCCGTCCTTGGAAAAGCTGGCGCATCCGCTCAGTAGCAACGCCGCCAGAGCCAGCGCCATCGGCGTCAGGCATCTTGTGTGGATAGTCGGCATGCTCATTTCCCCTTCTGCTGGTGTTGCATATGCATGTCGTGGCCCGCGTGCGGGTCGGCGGCTGCCGGTGCCGGCTTCGACTCGGCCTTGCCCGGTGTGGCGGCCGGAGCCGCGGCGTGGTCCATATGCGCCATGCCGCCGCCCTCGACTTCCTTGTTGACGGCGCGCCAAACCTTGTCCGGCGAGTCTTTCTGTTCGGTGGCGGGCCGATACTGCGCAAATACCGAATCGTAGCGCGTGGCGGGCACCGGAGCGAGCGCGTCGGCGGGCTCGCTGGCCGGCTCGGCAAAAACGGCGAGCGGCAGCAAGGCCCACGCCAACAGCGCGAGACAGTGTATTGATTTCATTGGTAAATCCTCGAATGCGATTGAGACGATGCGTCCGGCGCGATGGCAGATTATCGCGGCAGCGCTACAGGCGTTCAGGCGTGGCTGTGCCGAGGGGGGCGTTCCAGGCCGCCGGGGATGTAGCCCGAGACCAGCGGCGCGGGCGTCAGTGCGACCGCTGCGGAACCGTGGGGAATTGTTGGCAGGCTCGGCCAGGATGGCGGCGCGCAGGCGCCAACGCAGCAGGCCGCGCAGGCGCTACAACTGGAATCGTCGAGGCAATCCTGGACCGGCGTGTCGGCGTGCGCGTGTTGCGCGGTCGCTTCGTGATGGTCGTACCCGGCGTTGTGATGGTCGTGCCCGGCTTCGTGCGTCTGCACCGTTTTCGGTGCCGCATGGTCGCCACAGATCCTGAGCGCGGCGGCAAACCCTTGCAAGGGCAGCGCGGCGAGCAAACACCAGAGCATTAATCTGACCAGGATGCGGTTCATCGAAATGGAGTATGAAGTAAACAAGCACACTGTAAACCTTACCACCGGGGTAAGGTCAAGGGCTACTTGCGCTGAACAAGAAGCAGGCGCAAGGGTATCAGCCTACGCTATCACGAACAAGCGCCGCCGCAGGCAGCCAGGCAGCTCGCATCCAGCGACATGGACGCAATTTCAGCGGCCGCGCTCCCGTCGTCCAAACTATAGACCGGCGCGAATCCACCGCCCGGCGTTCGGAAATTCGTGGTCTGGCCCTGATATACCCGGGCGGCCGTCCATTGCACCCGGCCGTCATAAACATAGCTGCGCAAGTCGAACTTGAGTGGCTCGGGATTGGCTTGGGTGCCATTGACACGCTCGCCTGGCGGGACGAGCAGTTGCGCAATATAATCGCCGGCAAGAATGTCCTCCCACACACGCTTCGTCAACTTCTCGCCCCTGTACGCGGCTTTGCCGCCATAGCCGGCCAGCGGCTTAAAGAAGAGCCGCCGGCGATTCGCCCATAGACGCTGCGCATTCGCGGCATCGACCAGTTCCGTGTGCGGGATGTTCTCCAGCAAAATTTTTCGCACGCCGCCGGGCACGCCCAGCTCCGCCAGTTGAAGCTCATCGGAGAGCAACACCAAATTTCGCTTGTTGGCGCATAGCGCATGCGCCTGCGGATGAGGTGTCAGCACGACCGCGCGGTCGAGGTAAGCGGCGCGAAGCGACGCACAAGCGGACGATTCCAACATGAAGTCGGTGAGCCGGTTGTAGACCAAGTCAATTTCCAGCTCTCCGTGGCGCAGCACGCCGCCGTGGAAGCTCAGCTCCGAGGGCGCTGCGATGACGGCACGCACACCGTGGCGCTCGAACAGGCGCTGAAACAGAATGAATTCGGGATAGAGATACTGTTGCTCGGGAGCCTCGTCTACGATGGCGATGCTGCGAAGCGGACGCTGGCGCGCGGAGGCGCCCCACTCCGCCTCAAACATCGTGAATATGCTTTCCTCAAGCGTGGCGCCTGTGGCGATTGCCGCCGCAAGCGCCGGGGCGCTAAGGCAGCAAGACAGATGTGCCTTTGCCATCATGGCGTTCAACATCGCCCCGCCGGCGTTGGTGTTGATCTCAATGAGTGCCAACACGTCGCCGCGCAAATGGAAGTCGTATCCGTAGAACACACCCTTGGCGCCGCCGGGGTCGTGCCGGGCGATTGCAGGCGCACCTGCCAGCACCTTTGCGCGATAGGCCGGCATGGCAATGACGGACTCAATCGCTTCAACGACCCCGGCGATGCGCGCGCTCTGACTATCCGACACGAATATCGGGCGTGACGAAAACAAAAACGGGCATCGAGATTCGACCAACTCGTACAGCTCCGGGGAGTCGAGGTCATCCGACAGCGCCAGCCGAAGCGCGTCCTTATCCAGGCTGCTGCAAAAACAACTGCTGTTGAGCGTCTCCGCGGGCTGCAAAGCCCGCGCATTGACAGGCGCCCCGCCGTTGAGTTGAGAATGTGGCGTATCCAATGTTTTTACCTTTCCATGCTGTCGTCTTGTTCACGGCCAGGTGCCGCATCCATTCCTTACTTGGCGTTGCGTAGTCGCAAAGCGTTTGCGATCACCGATACTGAACCCAGACTCATGGCAAGTGCGGAACTGGCGCAAGGAAGGACGATACCAGCAAGGCCGAACAAGCGCTCGGAACCACCCGTATTGGACACACCCTATTCGTCTAATTGCTCAGCCCCGCCCCGCGCATGAGCAGGCGCATCAGCCACGCGGCCAGCGCCAGCGCCGCCACGCTGGCCGACCAGATGACGATCAGCCAGCCCAGCCGTTTCCACCACGGGCTGCGCCGCATCAGTGGTAGCCCTCGCCGTGGCTGACCTTGCCGCGGAAGACATAGTACGCCCAGCCGGTGTAGACCAGGATCATCGGGATGATCAGCAGCGCGCCGACCAGCGTGAAGCCGAGGCTTTGCGGCGGCGACGCGGCCTGCCAGATCGTCACCGACGGCGGGATGATGTGCGGCCACAGGCTGATGCCCAGCCCGCTGTAGCCTAGGAACACCAGCGCCAGCGTGTAGATGAACGGCAGCGCCTGTTGCCGCAGCCGCAGCGAGCGGTGCAGCAGCCAGGCGCTGGCCAGCACCAGCAGCGGCACCGGCGCGAACCAGTACAGATTGGGCAGGCTGAACCAGCGGCGGGCGATGGCGGCGTCCTGCAGCGGCGTCCACAGGCTGATCGCCGCGATCACCGCCAGCAATAGCCACACCAGTTTGCGCGTGATGGCGTAGGCGCGCCGCTGCAAGTCGCCGTCGGTCTTCATAATCAGCCAGGTGCTGCCGAGCAAGGCGTAGGCGACCAGCAGCCCGGCGCCGGTGAAGATCGAGAACGGCGAAATCCAGTCCAGCGGTCCGCCCGCGTACACCCGCCCGGCCACCGGTACGCCCTGGATGTAGGCGCCCAGCGTGACGCCCTGGAAAAACGTCGCCGCGACCGAACCGCCAATGAACGCCTTGTCCCAGAAGTGGCGCTCGTGCTCGCGCGCCTTGAAGCGGAATTCAAAGGCCATGCCGCGGAAGATCAGGCCCATCAGCATGAAGATCAGCGGCAGGTAGAAGGCGCTCAGCACCACCGCGTAGGCTTGCGGGAAGGCCGCCATCAGGCCGGCGCCGCCCAGCACCAGCCAGGTTTCGTTGCCGTCCCACACGGGGGCGACGGTGTTCATCATCACGTCGCGCTCGTCCTTGTCGGCGAAAAACGGGTACAGGATGCCGATGCCCAGGTCGAAGCCGTCCATCACCACGTACATCATGATGCTGAACAGGATGATGAGCGCCCAGATTAATGCCAGATCGATACCCATTTAGCTCACTCCTTCTTGTTGGCTGGGGTCGCCGGTGTTGCTGTCGCTCGACGCCGACAGCGGCCGCGCCGGCGTGCGTTCGTGGCCGGGGCCGCCCTCGTCCACGCGCCCGCCCTCGTCGGGCCTCGGCCCCACCCGGATCAGACGGAACAGGTAGCCGATGCCGGTGCCGAACACCGCGCAGTAGATCAGCACGAACAGCGCCAGCGTCACGCCCAGCTCGGTGGGGCCGTGCGCCGACACCGCGTCTTCCGTGCGCAGCAGGCCGTAAATGGTCCACGGCTGGCGCCCGATCTCGGTGGTGAACCAGCCGGCCAGCATGGCGACGACGCCCGCCGGCCCCATCAGCAAGGCGCAGCGCAGGAACAGGCGCGCGCGCCACAGCTTGCCGCTGCGCCACAGCCACGCGCCCCAGGCGCCGAGCGCGATCATCAGCACGCCCAGGCCGACCATCACGCGGAAGGTCCAGAACACGACGGTGGCGTTGGGGCGGTCGCGCGGCGCGAAGTCCTTCAGCGCCGGCACTTTACCGTCCCAGTCGTGCGCCAGGATCAGGCCGCCCAGGCGCGGCACCTCGATCTTGAAGCGGGTTTCCTCGCGCTCCATGTCGGGCCAGCCGAACAGGATCAACGGCGTGCCGCCCTCGGCCTCGTTGTGCCAGTGCCCTTCCATCGCGGCGATCTTGGCCGGCTGGTATTGCAAGGTGTTCAGGCCGTGGAAGTCACCGATGACGGCCTGGATCGGCGCGACGATCAGCACCAGCCACAGGCCCATCGCCATCATCTTGCGGATGGCCGGGTTGTCGGTGCCGCGCAGCAAATGCCAGGCGGCCGAGGCCACCACCAGCAGCGCCGTCGCCAGGAAGGCGGCCACGCTCATGTGCAGCAGGCGGTAGGGGAAGGACGGGTTGAAGATCACCGCCAACCAGTCGACCGGAATGACGCGACCGTCCACCACCGCGTGGCCCTGCGGCGTGTGCATCCAGCTGTTCGAGGCGATGATCCAGGTGGCCGAAATCAGCGTGCCCAGCGCCACCATCGCCGTCGACATCATGTGCAGCGCCGGGCCGACCTTGTTCCAGCCGAACAGCATCACGCCCAGGAAGCCGGCTTCGAGAAAGAAGGCGGTCAGCACTTCGTAGGTCAGCAAGGGGCCGGTGATGCTGCCGGCGAACTGTGAAAATTGGCTCCAGTTGGTGCCGAACTGGTAGGCCATCACCAGGCCGGAGACGACGCCCATGCCGAAGTTGACGGCGAAGATTTTCGACCAGAAATGGTACAGGTCGCGGTAGACCTGCTGGCGCGTGCGCAGCCAGCTTGCCTCCAGCACCGCCAGGTAACTGGCCAGCCCGATGGTGATGGCGGGGAAAACGATGTGGAACGAAATCGTGAAGCCGAATTGGATACGGGCCAGTTCGAGCGCGGTGAGACCAAACATAATACGTTCCCGGCGAAGTGTGTACTTGAAGGCCCCCACTGTAGAGCTAGGCGGAAAGACATACCAGACTCAGAAACGGGAGAAAAAACCGGATCAGTTTGCGCGGCGAACTCGACCGACGTGCGGGCGCCAATGCAAGAAGCCGCTTTTCAGCGGCTTCCCCGGGATGGACCGATGCCGATCAGGCCGGCACGGCGTGCTTCTCGACCCAGCCGACGTACAGCGTCATCCAGCCCTGCAGAAACGCCAGGCTGGCCGGGCCGATGTTGCCGGCCTCGTCGAACAAGCCTTCCTTGGCCTGGATGAAGGCTTCCGGCTGGCCCAGCGTCGGCACGTCCAGGTAGCCGAGGATGTTGCGCAAGTGCTGCTGCGCCAGCGCGGTGCCGGCGGCGCCGACCGACACGCCCAGCACGCCGGCCGGTTTGCCGGCCCAGACGCTCTGCCCGTACGGACGCGACGCGTGGTCGATGGCGTTTTTCAGCACGCCGGGAATCGAGCGGTTGTATTCGGGCGTGACGAACAGCAAGCCCTGGGCGCCGGCGATCTGCGACTTCAGCCGCTTGACCTGCTCGGACGGCGCGCCGTCGTGGTCTTGGTTGTACAAGGGCAAATCGCCGATCTCGACCTGCGTGAACGAAAAATGCGCCGGCGCCAGCTTGGCGATGGCGCCCGCCATCTTGCGGTTGAACGAATCCTGGCGAAGGCTGCCGACGACGACGGCAATATTAAATTGGCTCATGAAATCCCCGAAAATGAGTATAGAAAAACAAGGCGTGCCGCCTATATTGGCACAAAATCATCACCTCTGCCGCACCTTACCGGCGCCAAACAAGGCGCAGCCGCGCCGCCGAGCAAGCATGGCGATGCGACACCCCCGGGGTCGGATCTCGACATGGCGGCTTTCGTGTCTCGATGCAACAAGCGTATCCATGGCGGGCAAGGCGTCGATGTGGAGCTTGCCGCGCGAAGTGATCGACGCCGTGGCGGTTGCGGGGCGGGCGCAACCCGGTCGGGGGCGCCCACATTGCCGCCGGCAAGCCGGGAATTGGTGCGATCAAACCATACTCCGGCTTAAAGCGGGGTGCGGATGCCGGCTCAGGAAGGGGTGATCGAGAATGACAACAACGGGGTCTCGGCATGGCGGTTTCCTCACTGAAACCCACCATTTCAAGACCCCAAGCTTGTTGCGTCAGGCGCCGGTGTATTCGCGGTAGTAGCGCCGGCCGAGGTTGGTCAGCACTTCGTAGCCGATGGTGTTGGCCAGGCTGGCCACGGCGTCGACCGGGTGTTCGGCGCAGATCAGGTCGACCAGGCTGCCCGCGGCGACGCGTTCGCGCGCGATGGCGCTGACGTCGAGGGTGATGCTGTCCATCGAAATGGCGCCGATCTGCGGCACGCGCACGCCGTCGACGACGGCCACGCCGTTGTTGCTCATGCTGCGCATCCAGCCGTCGGCGTAGCCCACCGAGACGGTCGCCACCTGCCGCGTTTCGCTGGCGGTGTAGCGGCGGCTATAGCCGACGTGGTCGCCCGGTTCGATGGTACGCGTTTGCAGGATTTTTCCCTGCAGCCGCACCACCGGGCGCATCGGGTTGGCCGCGCCGGCCACCGGGGCGATGCCGTACAGCGCCGCGCCCGGGCGCACCAGCTCGAAGTGGTAGGCCTTCGGCAGGAAGACGCCGGAGGAGTTGGCGAAGCTGGCCGGGCAGGCCGGCGCCCGCGCGCGGATCGCGTTGAAGCGCGCCAGTTGCAGCGCGTTCATCGGGTTGTCCGGCTGGTCGGCGCACGCCAGGTGGCTCATCAGGTATTCCAGTGCGATGCCGTCGAGGAAGTGCGGGTCGGCCAGCCATTCGTCCACTTCGGCCGGCGCCATGCCCATGCGCGACATGCCGCTGTCGACCTGGATCAGGGCGCCCAGCGTGCGCCCCAGCGCCGCGGCGTGGGCGCGCCAGCCGGCCACTTGCTGCACGCTGTTGAGCACCGGGGTCAGGCCGTTGGCGGTGAAGTCGGCGTCGGTGCCCACCGGCGGGCCGTGCAGCACGATGACGGCGGCGTCCGCCGCGACGTGGCGGCGCAGCGCGATGCCCTCGTCGAGGTGGGCGACGAAAAAGTGCCGGCAGCCTTCGTCGTACAGCGCGGCGGCGACGGCAATCGCGCCCAGGCCGTAGGCGTCCGATTTCAGCACCGCCGAGCAGGCCGCCGGCGCGGCGCGCGCGCGCAGCAGCCGGTAGTTGGCGCGCACCGCGTCGAGGTCGATGGTGAGGATGGCGCCGCTGCGGTTCTTGTGCGGGTTCGGCGCCATGTTTACGCCCCGGCCAGGTTCAGGCCGCCCCGCCGCGGCGCGCCGCTGTAGCGCGATACCGACAGGTCGTCGGCGCGAATGGCCGGCTGTTTCAACGAGATCAGGTCGGCCAGCATTTGCGCCGAACCGCACGACATGGTCCAGCCGAGCGTGCCGTGGCCGGTGTTCAGGTACAGGTTGCGCAGCGGCGTGCGCCCGACGATGGGCGTGCCGTCCGGCGTCATCGGCCGCAGCCCGGTCCAGAATTCGGCCTTGGCGGTGTCGCCGGCGCCCGGGAACAGGTCGTTGACGACCATTTCCAGCGTGGCGCGGCGGCGCGGGTGCAGGCGCGTGTCGAAGCCGGCGATTTCGGCCATGCCGCCGACGCGGATGCGGTCGTCGAAGCGCGTCACGGCGATTTTGTAGCTCTCGTCGAGGATGGTCGACACCGGCGCGCGCGCGGCGTCGACGATCGGCACGGTGATCGAGTAGCCCTTCATCGGATACACCGGAATGTCCACCAGCGACTTGAGCAAGGTGGTCGAGTAGGCGCCCAGCGCGACGACGTAGGCGTCCGCCTTGACCACCTCGGCGCCGCAGCGCACGCCGGCGATGGCGCCGCCGGCCACGTCGAGGCCGTCGATGGCGACGTTGTAGCGGAACCTCACGCCCAGCGCCGCCGCCATCGCCGCCAGGCGGGTGGTAAACAGCTGGCAGTCGCCGGTTTCGTCGTTCGGCAGGCGCAGGCTGCCCACCAGTTTGTGTTTGATGGCGCCCAGCGCCGGCTCGGCGCGCGCCAGTTCGTCGCGCGTCAGCAGTTCGTACGGCACACCGGAGTCCTTCAGCACCTGGATGTCCTTGGCGGCGTCGGCGAATTGTTTTTCAGTGCGGAACAATTGCATCGTGCCCTGCTGCCGGCCCTCGTAGTTGATGCCGGCCTCGGCGCGCAAGGTCTTGAAGCAGTCGCGGCTGTACTCGGCCAGGCGCACCATGCGCTCCTTGTTGACCGCGTAGCGCTCGTGTGTGCAGTTGCGCAACATCTGCCACATCCATTGCAACTGGAACATCGTGCCGTCCGGCGCGACGGCCAACGGCGAGTGGCGCTGCAGCATCCATTTCATGGCTTTCAGCGGAATCCCCGGCGCCGCCCACGGCGAGGCGTAGCCCGGCGAGATTTGCCCGGCGTTGGCGAAGCTGGTTTCCAGCGCCGGACCCGGTTGGCGGTCGAGGACGGTAACGTCGTGTCCCTGCTTGGCCAGATAATAGGCGGTGGTAACACCGATGACGCCGCTACCAAGAATCACGATACGCATAATTTCCTCGCTTGAATTTCGACCAGATTGCCAGATTAACCGCTATCATATTGGGAATTGAACAGCATTTGTTCACGTATAAAATGGAATATTCAGTAATTAATCATGCGAATTCTTAAAGAGTCGTCGCGCGGCCTCGACAAGCTCGACCGCCACATCCTGCGCATCTTGCAACGCGAGGGCCGCATTTCGATGAAGGACCTCGGCGAGCGCGTCGGCTTGTCGATCACGCCCTGCATCGAGCGCGTCAAGCGCATGGAGCGCGACGGCGTCATTACCGGATATTACGCCAAGGTCGAGCCCGCCGCACTGGGGGCGCGGCTGCTGGTGTTTGTCGAGATCACGCTGAACCAGAAGTCGGCGATGGCCTTCGAACAGTTCCGCCGCGAAGTGCTGCGCATTCCCGAGGTGCAGGAATGCCACCTGGTGTCGGGCGACTTCGACTACCTGATCAAGGCGCGCATCCACGAGATGGCCGAATACCGCAAGCTGCTCGGCGACATGCTGCTGCAACTGCCCGGCGCGGCGCAGTCGAAGAGCTATGTGGTGATGGAGGAGATCAAGGAAACGCTGGAGCTGTCGACCGAGGCGCTGTAGCCGGCGCCGCGTTCACGCCACCGGCAGCGCGCCGTGGATCAACTGGTGGTAGCGGAACGCCTCGCGGATGTTCTCGCGCAGCGCCGCGTCGTCCCACGGCTTGGTGTAGAAACGGTAGATTTCGCCGCGGTTGATGGCGTTGAGCACCGAGTCGAGGTCGGCGTAGCCCGACAGGATGATGCGGATGGTGCCCGGGTGGATCTTCTTGACGCGGCTGAAGAATTCGGTGCCGTTCATCGCCGGCATGCGCTGGTCGCTGATCACCACCTCGACCTGGTGCAGCGCCAGCAGGTCGAACGCCTGCTGCGGCGTGTCGGCGCGCAGGATGGTGTAGCCGTCGGCGCGGAACAGGCGCGCCAGCGCCGACAGCACGTTCGGCTCGTCGTCGAGCAGCAGCAACGTCGGCTTGCGCGCGCCCGGCTGCCCATCCGGCGCCGGCGCGCCCTCGCGGCGCAGCAGTTCGGCCAGCTGCTCGGCCGGCAGCGGCCGGCTGAAATGGTAGCCCTGCATCTCGTCGCACTGGTGGCGCCGCAGATAGGCCAGTTGCGCCGCCGTCTCGACGCCCTCGGCGATGATCTTGAAATTGAGGCTGTGCCCGAGCGCGATCACCGAGCGCACGATGGCCGCCCCGCTCGGGTCGCCGAGCATGTCGCGCACGAAGGACTGGTCGATTTTCAGGTAGTCGAGCGGGAACAGCTTCAGGTAGGCCAGGCTGGAGTAGCCGGTGCCGAAGTCGTCGATCGACAGCGCGACGCCCAGCGCCTTCAGGCGCGCCAGCGTCGCCACCGCCTCGTCGATATTGTCCATCATCAGGCTTTCGGTCAGCTCCAGTTCGAGAAACCGCGCCGCCAGGCCGCTGGCGGCGAGCGCGCGCACGACGTCGTCGGCCAGGCCGGGGTCGCGGAACTGGCGCGCCGACAGGTTCACCGCCACCCGCAGGCGCGGCAGGCCGGCGTCCTGCCAGGCCCGGTTCTGGGCGCACGCGCTCTGCAGCACCCATAGGCCGATCGACACGATCAGGCCGGTTTCCTCGGCCACGCCGATGAAGCGCGCCGGCGCCACCATGCCCAGTTGCGGATGCTGCCAGCGCAGCAAGGCTTCCATGCCGACCACCCGGCCGCTGCGCAAGTCCAGCCGCGGCTGGTAGTGCAGACTGAATTCCTGGCGCGCCAGCGCGCCGCGCAACTGCGTCTCGATCAGGGTGCGTTCGGCGATGCGCGCCTGCATCGCCGGCGCGTAGAACTGGACCTGGTTGCGCCCGGCGTCCTTGGCGCGGTACATCGCGATGTCGGCGTGCTTGAGCAGCAATTCGGCGTCGGCGCCGTCCTGCGGATACAGGCTGACGCCGACGCTGCAGGTGACGGTGACGTCGTGCTGCCCGAGCCGGACCGGCGCCGCCACCGCGTCGAGCACGCTGTTCAGCAAGGCCGGCGACAAGCGCGTCTGCGGCGTGTCGAGCAGGACCAGCATGAACTCGTCGCCGCCCAGGCGCGCCACGGTGTCGCTGTCGCGCAGGCAAGCGCGCAGGCGCGCGCCGACCACGCGCAGCAACTGGTCGCCCATCTGGTGGCCAAGGCTGTCGTTGATGAGCTTGAAGTGGTCGAGGTCGATGAACACCGCCCACACCGCGTGGCCGTAGCGTTGCGCGTAGCTGAGCGCCTGCGCCAGCCGGTCGCCCAGCAAATTGCGGTTCGGCAGGCCGGTCAGGGCGTCGTGGTTGGCCTGGTGCTCCAGCTGGGCCTGGTAGCGCATGGTTGCCGTCATGTCGTTCAACACGCACACGTGGTGGCTGACGCGCCCGCCGGCATCGCTCACCGGCGCCACGTGCAACTGGCACCAGAACAGCGTGCCGTCCCGGTGGTAATGGCGCAGCAATATCGACACCTCGCCCTGCGCGTGCAGGGCGCCGCGCAGCGCGGCGCGGTCGTCCGGGTCCGGCGCCTGGCCCAGCAGCAATTCCAGGTTGCGCCCGACCAGCTCGTCGGCGGCATAGCCGGACAGCGTCGCCAGCGCCGGGTTGGCGTACTCGATCAGGTCGGCGCCGTCGCGGTAGCTGGTGATGGCGATGGCGTTGACGCTGGCCTCGATCGCCCGCCCCCGCAACTGCAGCGCCAGCAGGGAGCGGTTGCGCTCGGTCATGTCGTGCACGAACACGAAGCGCGACGCCCTGCCGGCAATCGTCACCGCGTGCGAGGAAATGTCGACGGCGATGCGGCTGCCGTCCTTCTTGACGTGGGTCCACTGGCTCGAGTGGTGCGGCCGCGTCGCCGAGGACGCCGCCAGGTCGCCGGCCAGCCGCTCCAGCTCCTCGGACGGACGGATGTCCTTGATCGTCATTTGCAGGAACTCCGCCTCGGTGTAACCGTAGTGGCTAACCGCGGCGGCGTTGACGACCTGAAAGCGCAGCGTTTCCAGGTCGTACACCCACATCGGATAGGGGTGGCCTTCGAACAGGCGCTTGAAGCGCGCTATCGAGTCGTAGGAGGCGACGTCGCCGAACGCCGCCGCGCGCGGCCGGCGCCCGCGCCCGCCCGATCGTTGTTGCCTGCCGTGCCGCCCTGTCGCCATCCAAACAGCCCCATCGGAAAACGCCCGCCCCTCACCGGGCGGATTCCTATTCATGGTATCAGAATCCAGCCATGATTTACCGCACGGCAGGATTTCGCCGCGGCGGGCCGGGCCCGGGCGTATCGAAACGGCAAAAGTACCGTTTACCGATACCTTGCGGTCCGCATAACGCGCCTTCCGACAAATAGATCGTGCTTTCGCTGGGAATTGGCGACACTAGGCCCCGATATCAAGGCCGCGCACCGATTCCAGTCCCGGCCTGACCATACCCCCGCGCTTGCGACGCGCCAGGCGGGCCCGGCCGCAGACTCGAACGATGCATAAGCGGAGCACATCTTGATGAAAATGATCGCAAAAATCGCCCTGGGCTGCCTGGCCGCGCTGGCCATCGCGGGCTGCGCCGCGACCTGGCAGCATGCCAGCGCGGCGCGCCGGGCCGAGGCGCCGGAGCACGGCATCACCGTCGGCAAAACCACCAAGACCGAGTTGGACACCGCGCTAGGCCAGGCCACCGCGATCAGCCTCGACAGCGGCTACGACGTCTGGGTCTACAAGAACAAGGAGGAGGATGCCGGCCTGGCGCGCTACCTGCCCCTGATCGGCCGCACGGCGCTCTTCGGCCCGGCGCATCGACGCGAAGTGATCGTGCTGTTCCGCCCGGACGGCGTGGTCAAGAAATACCGGGTTCACCGCTACCGCGGTTAAGCGGGCGCGCCAAAAAAACCACCGGCGCAGAACCGGGGTCCGGCGACGATGCCGTCCACTGAACGTGGCGTCGGTCGGATGAGCGCTGCGTAATCGGGCAATGTTGGCCGAAGCGGGTCGCGCCGCTCCGGGCCAACGTTGTCGGGCGGCTAAGCCGCGCTAGGCAAATCGCGCTAACAAGCTTACTCGCTCCAGTCGCGCGAACGGTCGACCGCGCTTTGCCACTTGTGCAAGCGGCTCAGGCGCTCGTCGGCGGCCATGTTCGGCTCGAAGCGGCGCGCCATCTTCCACTGCGAGGAGATTTCCTCCAGCGACGCCCAGAAGCCCACGGCCAGGCCGGCCAGATAGGCCGCGCCCAACGCCGTCGTCTCCGTCACCACCGGACGCACCACCGGCACGTCGAGGATGTCGGCCTGGAACTGCATCATCATGTCGTTGCGGGCGCCGCCGCCGTCAACCCGCAGTTCGGTCAGCGGAATGGCGGCGTCCTTCTGCATCGCGCTCAGCACGTCGACGTTCTGGTAGGCCACGCCTTCCAGCGCGGCGCGGGCGATGTGCGCGCGCGTGGTGCCGCGCGTGATGCCGACCAGCGTGCCGCGGGCGTACGGGTCCCAATACGGCGCGCCCAGGCCGGCGAAGGCCGGCACGAAGACCATGCCGCCGGTGTCGGGCACGCTGGTGGCCAGCGCCTCGACCTCGGACGAGTCGCGGATGATGCCCAGGCCGTCGCGCATCCACTGCACGGCGGCGCCGGCGACGAAGGCGCTGCCCTCCAACAAATAATCGGTGGACGCGGCGGCGCCCTGCCCCAGGCTCCAGCCGATGGTCATCAGCAGGCGGTTTTTCGAGGCGATCGGCTGCTTGCCGACGTTCATCAGCATGAAGCAGCCGGTGCCGAAGGTGTTTTTCGCCATGCCCGGCTTCAAGCAGACCTGGCCGAAGGTGGCCGCCTGCTGGTCGCCGGCGATGCCGGCGATCGGCAGCGGCGCGCCCAGCAGCTCGGCGCGGGTGTGCGCCGCCACGCCGCTGCTGGGCACGATGGCCGGCAGCAGCGAGGCGGGAATGTCCAGCAGCGCCAGCAATTCCTCATCCCATTGCAACGTGTGGATGTTGAACAGCATGGTGCGCGCCGCGTTGCTCGGGTCGGTGATGTGTTCACCGCTCATCTTGTAGATCAGCCAGGTGTCGATGGTGCCGAATGCCAGCTCGCCGCGCTCGGCGCGTTCGCGCGCCCGCGGCACGTTGTCGAGCAGCCATTTCAGCTTGGTGCCGGAGAAGTAGGCGTCCAGCACCAGCCCGGTCTTGTCCTGGAACAGCCCGGCCTTGCCCTGCTCCTGCAACTGTTCGCAGAAGGCGGCGTTGCGCCGGTCTTGCCAGACGATGGCGTTGGCCACCGGCTCGCCGCTGGCGCGGTCCCACAGCACCGTGGTTTCGCGCTGGTTGGTCACGCCGATGGCGGCGATGTCGGCGACGCCGACGCCGCTCTCGCGCAGCAACTGGTGCACCACGCCGATCTGCGATTCCCAGATCTCGTTGGCGTCGTGCTCGACCCAGCCCGGCTGCGGGAAGATCTGGCGGAATTCCTTCTGTGCGCTCGCGTGCGGATGGCCCGCGTGGTCGAACAGGATGGCGCGCGAACTGGTCGTGCCCTGGTCCAGGGCGAGAATGTATTTGGTCATGTTTGAAGACGATATGAAAACGGGAAGGCATCGGTCGGCCCAGGACGAACCGATGATACCTTCCCGGCAAGCGGAATGCGCTGTTTGGACCCGCGGCGTGCCGCGGCTTGCCACAGCTCTTACTTGACGCGGCCTTCCTTCCAAGCCTGCAGCAGCTTGTCGTAGGCGATGGTTTCGCCCTTCGGTTTTTCGTTCGCCAGCTTCTTCCACGGCGCGGCCGTGTCCGACAGGTACTTGTTAGGGTCGCCTTTCGGGTTCAGCTTCGGTGCGCAGGCTTTCATGCCGGCGCGCTCCAGGCGCGACATCACTTGGTCCATTTCCTCGGCCAGGTTGTCCATCGCCAGTTGCGGCGTTTTCTCACCGGTCACGGCCTGGGCCACGTTTTTCCACCACAACTGCGCCAGCTTCGGATAGTCCGGCACGTTGGTACCGGTCGGCGTCCACGCCACGCGCGCGGGGCTGCGGTAGAACTCGATCAGGCCGCCGTATTCGTTGGCGTGCTTGGTGAAGTAGTCGTGCTTGATATCGGATTCGCGGATAAACGTCAGGCCGACGATCGATTTCTTCAGCGACACCGTTTTCGAGGTCACGAACTGCGCGTACAGCCAGGCCGCCGCCTTGCGGTCGTCCGGGGTGGACTTGAAGAAGGTCCAGGAACCGACGTCCTGGTAGCCGTTCTGCATGCCCTCTTTCCAGTAGGGACCGTGCGGCGACGGCGCCATGCGCCATTTCGGCGTGCCGTCCTTGTTCATCACCGGCAGGCCCGGTTTCATCATGCCGGCGGTGAACGCGGTGTACCAGAAGATCTGCTGGGCGATTTCGCCCTGCGCCGGCACCGGGCCGGATTCGGAGAAGTTCATGCCGTTCGCCTGCGGCGGCGCGTACTTCTTCATCCAGTCGACGTACTTGGTCAGCGCGTAGACGGCGGCCGGCGAATTGGTGGCGCCACCGCGCGAGACCGAGGCGCCCACCGGCGTGCACTTGTCGGCGGCGACGCGGATGCCCCACTCGTCGACCGGCAGGCCGTTCGGGATACCCTTGTCGGCGGCACCGGCCATCGACAACCAGGCATCGGTGAAGCGCCAGCCCAGCGACGGGTCTTTTTTGCCATAATCCATGTGGCCGAACACCTTCTTGCCGTCGATTTCCTTGACGTCGTTGGTGAAGAAGGCGGCGATGTCCTCATAGGCCGACCAGTTCTGCGGCACGCCCAGGTCGTAGCCGTATTTAGCCTTGAACTTGGTTTGCAGGTCCTTGCGCGCGAACCAGTCGGCGCGGAACCAGTAAACGTTGGCGAATTGCTGGTCGGGCAGCTGGTACAGCTTGCCGTCCGGCGCCGTGGTGAAGCTGGTGCCGATGAAATCCTTCAAATCCAGGCCCGGATTGGTGTAATCCTTGCCGGCCGCTTTCATGTAATCGGACAGCGGCTCAATGGCGCCGTAGCGATAATGGGTACCGATCAAATCGGAGTCCGACACCCAGCCGTCGTAAATGCTTTTACCCGATTGCATCGAGGTCTGCAGTTTCTCGACGACGTCGCCTTCCTGGATAATGTCGTGCTTGACCTTGATACCGGTGATTTCTTCAAACGCCTTGGCCAGGGTCTTCGATTCGTAGACGTGGGTGTCGATGGTTTCCGACACCACGCTGATTTCCTTGATGCCTTTTTTCTTCAACTTGTCGGCGGCTTCGATAAACCACTTCATTTCTTCCATCTGCTGCGCCTTGCTCAGGCTGGACGGTTGAAACTCTTTGTTGACCCAGGTTTCAGCCGACTTGGTGTCGGCCAAAGATGCGCCCGACACCAGCATCGCGGCAGCCGCGAGGGCCGTGAATTTCAATTTCATCTTCAATCTCCTTTTTATAGTTCGAACATCCCAACGATTTAACCCCAACGCATTACCACCAACAACACAACAAAACTCACTCCGGCGCCGATCGCTTGCGGAATCTCCGGGGTAGTGAAAGCGGCCCAAGCGAGATTAACATACGCCGCCGTCAACAAGCTAATGAATAAGCGGTCGCCGCGCGTCGTCGGCATAGGCAAAAATCCCTTGCGCTCGATACTCGGCGATTTGATCTGCCACAGCGTCATGCCGATCAACATCGTGACAATCGCGACGAAGAAAATCGCCACCGGCGGGGTCCAGTTCATCCACGCAAACAGGCTTTCCGTATTTTCCATTTTTTATACCCTTCCCATCGCGAAACCTTTGGCAATGTGATGCCGAACAAACCAGATCACCAACGCACCCGGAACAATTGTCAGCACGCCGGCCGCGGCCAACACGCCCCAGTCCATCCCCGCCGCCGACACGGTCCGCGTCATCGTCGCGGCGATCGGTTTGGCGTTGACCGAGGTCAGGGTGCGCGCCAGCAGCAGTTCAACCCAGCTGAACATGAAGCAGAAGAACGCCGTCACGCCAACGCCGGACTTGATCATCGGCAGGAAGATCTTGACGAAGAATTTCGGGAAGCTGTAGCCGTCGATATACGCCGTCTCGTCGATTTCCTTCGGAATGCCGGACATGAAGCCCTCCAGTATCCACACCGCCAGCGGCACGTTGAAGACCATGTGCGCCAGCGCCACGGCCAGGTGAGTGTCCATCAGGCCCACCGACGAGTACAGCTGGAAAAACGGCAGCAGGAACACGGCCGGCGGCGTCATGCGGTTGGTCAGCAACCAGAAGAACAGGTGCTTGTCGCCGATGAAGGAGTAGCGCGAAAACGCGTACGCCGCCGGCAAGGCCACCGCCACCGAGAACAGCATGTTCATGGCGACGTAGATCATCGAGTTGATATAGCCGCTGTACCACGAGGCGTCGGTGAAGATGGTCTTGTAGTTGTCGAACGTCAGGTGCCGCGGCCACAGGCTGAGGGTGCCAACGATTTCCTCGTTGGTCTTCAGCGACATGTTCAGCATCCAGTAAATCGGCAACAGCGACAGCAGCAGGAAGGCCACCAGCAAAGGCCCGGCAATACGTTTATTCATCATTTTTCGTCTCCGGTGCCGACACGCTGCATCCAGGTGTACAGGACAAAACAGAACAGCAGGATAATCAGGAAGTAGATCAGCGAGAACGCCGACGCGGGTCCCAGGTCAAACTGGCCGACGGCTTTTTGCGTCAGGTATTGCGACAGGAATGTCGTCGCGTTACCCGGTCCGCCGCCGGTCAGCACGAACGGCTCGGTGTAGATCATGAAGCTGTCCATGAAGCGCAGCAACACCGCGATCATCAAGACGTTGCGCATCTTCGGCAACTGGATATAGCGGAACACCGCGATACGCGAGGCGCCGTCGATACGCGCCGCCTGGTAGTAGGCGTCGGGAATCGCGCGCAGGCCGGCGTAACCGAGCAGGGCCACCAGCGGCGTCCAATGCCAGATGTCCATCAGCATCACGGTGAGCCAGGCGTCGGTGGCGCTGCCGCTGTAGTTGTAGTTGATGCCCAGCGAGTTCAGGCTGTAACCCATCAGGCCGATGTCGCCGCGGCCGAAAATCTGCCAGATGGTACCGACCACGTTCCATGGGATCAGCAGCGGCAGCGCGATCAGCACCAGCGCCATCGACGCCTTCCAGCCGTGCGCCGGCATGCACAGGGCAATTAGGATGCCCAGCGGAATCTGGATCGCCAGCACCGATAGCGAGAACACCAGTTGGCGGATCAGCGCGCCGTGCAGGTCGGCGTCGAGCAGCACCATGCGGAACCATTCGGTGCCGACGAATACTTTCTGGGTCGGGCTCAGGATGTCCTGGACCGAGTAGTTCACCACCGTCATCAACGGCAGGATGGCCGAAAAGGCGACGCAGATGATGACGGGCAGAATCAGGAACCAGGCCCGGTTGTTATATGTTTTTTTCATTAGGCCACCCGTTTATCGTTGACGTAGTACAGGGTCCGCTCTTGCGGGAAGCGCAACCAGACCTGGCCGCCGGCGACGGCGTCGATGACGCGCACCTTCGCCGCCACGGTGTTCACGCCGAGGCGGAACTCGGCCAGGAAGTGGGTGCCCATGTTGCGCACCGCCACCACCGTTGCCGGCACCGCGTCCGCTTGCGGCGCGGCCAAGCATTCGACGAACTCCGGGCGCACGCCCAGCGTGATCTTGCCGGTGGCGCCGGCCAGCGCGGCCTTGGCCCGCTCCGACAGCGGCATGCTGTGGTCGGCGACGCGGATGGCGCCGTCCTGCACCGAGCAGTTCAGCAAATTCATGCCGGGGTTGCCGATGAAGTAGCCGACGAAGGTGTGCTCGGGTTCCTCGAACAGCGCCTGCGCGCTGCCGGTCTGCACCACTTCGCCCTGGGTCATGACAACCACCTGGTCGGCGAAGGTCAACGCCTCGACCTGGTCGTGGGTGACGTAGATCAGCGACAATTTCAACTCGTGGTGGATTTCCTTGAGCTTGCGGCGCAACAACCATTTCAGATGCGGGTCGATCACCGTCAGCGGCTCGTCGAACAGCACGGCGGCGACGTCGGGACGCACCAGGCCGCGGCCCAGCGAAATCTTTTGCTTGGCGTCGACCGACAAGCCGCTGGCGCGGTGCTTCAGTTCGCCCATCATTTCCAGCATCTGCGCAACCTGCTCGACGCGCTTGCGGATGTCCTGCTCTTTCCAGCCGCGGTTGCGCAGCGGGAAGGCCAGGTTGTCGTAGACGGTCATGGTGTCGTAGATCACCGGGAACTGGAACACCTGGGCGATGTTGCGCGCCTCGGTCGGCAACTGCGTCACGTCCCTGCCGTCGAACAGCACCTTGCCGTGCGAAGGCTTGACCAGGCCGGAGATGATGTTGAGCAGCGTCGTCTTGCCGCAGCCGGAAGGCCCCAGCAAGGCGTAGGCGCCGCCGTCGTCCCAGGTCTTGGTCATCGGCCGCAACGCGTAGTCGGTCGGCTCGGTCGGGTTTGGTTTATAGGCGTGCGCCAGATCGATCAATTCAATGCGGGCCATGCTTATGCTCCGGAAAATGGCAGCGAGGGCGCGAACAACAAGGCGCCGTCGGGACTGAAAACAAACAGGGCTTCCGGCTTGCAGTACATATTGCAGACCGAGCCGATCTCCAGGTTGTGCACGCCGTTCA
This sequence comes from Janthinobacterium sp. CG3, assembly GCF_000344615.1. Taxonomy (GTDB): domain Bacteria; phylum Pseudomonadota; class Gammaproteobacteria; order Burkholderiales; family Burkholderiaceae_D; genus Janthinobacterium. Next base: position 2,018,990 of record NZ_KB467824.1, read on the forward strand.
ACTGCGCCACCAGGGCGATGTCGCCGCGGCGCGCGTGCACATAGGTTTCCGAGCCGCCGATTTCGGCCAGGTCGACCTGGGTCTCGATGGCGAATTCGGAAGGCGAACGGGGCACCAGGTGCAGGCTGTGGGCGCGCAGGCCGAGCGTGACCTCGGCGTGCTTGCCGGCCGCCTGGCGCTGTTCGGCGCTCAGCGGAATCGACAGGCCGGAGCCGAGGTGGGCGACGCCGGCGGCGTCGATCTTGCAGCGCATCAGGTTGATCGGTGGATCGCTGAAGGTGCGCGCGACCTGCACCGAGTTGGGCGCGTTGAACACGTCCAGCGTGCGGCCTTGTTGCAGCAGGCGCCCTTCGTGCAGCACCGAGACGTAACCGCCCAGTTGCAGCGCTTCCAGCGGTTCCGTGGTGGCGTAGACCACCGTGGTCTTGCCGTCCGAGAACAGGTCGGTCAACTCGCGGCGCAATTCCTCGCGCAGCTTGTAGTCGAGGTTGACCAGCGGCTCGTCGAGCAGCAACAGGTCGGCGTCCTTGATCAGCGCGCGGCCCAGCGCGCAGCGCTGCTGCTGGCCGCCGGACAGTTCGCCGGGGGTGCGTTGCAGGTACGGCGTGATGTGCAAGCGCTCGGCCAGGTCCAGCACGCGCGGACGGATCTGCGCCTCCGGCACCTTGCGGATGCGCAGCGGCGAGGCGATGTTGTCGTACACGCTGAACGCCGGGTAGTTGATGAACTGTTGGTACACCATCGCCAGGTTGCGTTTGCTGACCGACACGCCGGTGACGTCGCGCCCGTCGACCAGCACTTTGCCGGCGCTGGGCCGGTCCAGCCCCGCCATGACGCGCATCAGGCTGGTTTTGCCGGCCTTGGTGGTGCCCAGCAGCACGTTGATCGCGCCGGGCACCAACGATAGCGACATCGGGTACAAATGGTCTTCAGCACCATATTTGCTGCTGATATTTTCCAGTACGAGTTGCACTTGGTCCTCCTCCTTGATTGTTTCTCTCTTGATTCCGCCGCGCTCTCTGATATGGATCGCGATCGCACTGCCCAACACGTCAAAACCAGCTGATCGCCTATCCGCGATTCGCCGCCAACCATGCATCGAGTTTGACGGCGGTGTCCGCGGGCAAATGCAGCCCCAGCTTGGAACGGCGCCATAGAATATCCTTGGCGCTGCCGGCCCATTCATGTGTGCGCAAGTACTCGACCTCGGCCGCGTACAGGCCGGCGGCGATTTCCTCGCCCATGTCGGCCAGCCGCGCGCGCCGGGCCAGCATGGCGTGGATACGGGTGCCGTAGGCGCGCGCGTAACGCGCCACCACCTTCGGCGCCAGCCAGGCGTACTGTTGTTGCAAGCCGTGCACGAACTGGCTGAATTCCAGCACCGAGCGGTTCTGCGGCGTCGGGCCGAACACGTCGCCGCCGGGCAGGCAAGCCGTTTCGGTCCAACTGCCGTGCTGGTTCTTCAGCACCGGCGCGATCAGGTCGACGGCTTCTTCGGCGAGCTTGCGGAAGGTCGTGATCTTACCGCCGAAAATGCTCAGCAGCGCGGGGCCGTTCTGGTCCAGCTCGAAGCGATAGTCGCGCGTCACCGCTTTGGCGTCGGCCGCCTCGTCTTCGACCAGCGGGCGCACGCCCGAGTAGGTCCAGACCACGTCGGCCGGCTTGATCGGTTTGCTGAAGTAATAGCTCGACAGCTCGCACAGGTAATTGATTTCGTCCTGGTCGATGGCGACCTTGTTGGTGTCGCCCTTGTAATCGAGGTCGGTGGTGCCGATCAGCGTGAAATCCTGCTCGTACGGAATGGCGAAGACGATGCGCCCGTCCGGATGCTGGAAGATATACGCGTTGTCATGCTCGAACAGGCGCTTGACGACGATGTGGCTGCCCTTGATCAGGCGCAGGCTCTTGCCCTTCGCCTCAGGCGCGGCCGTTTGCAGGAAGTCGGCGGTCCAGGGGCCGGTGGCGTTGACCATGCAACGCGCCTTGACGCTGATTTCCCCGCCGTCGTTGCGCACCAGCTTGGCGTGCCACTTGTCGGCATGGCGCTCGACGCTGGCGCAGCTGGTCTGCGTGAAGACGCTGGCGCCCCTCTCCTTGGCGTCCATCGCGTTCAGCACCACCAGGCGGGCGTCGTCGACCCAGCCGTCGGAGTACACGAAGCCGCGGGTGAACTCGGGCTTGAGCGGCTTGCCGGCCGCGTGGGTTTTCAGGTTGACGCCGCGCGAGCCGGGCAAAATTTCGCGCTTGGCCAGGAAGTCGTACAGGAACAGGCCGGCGCGTATCAGCAGCGCCGGGCGCTGGCCCTTGGCGTGCGGCATCACGAAGCGCAAAGGCCACATAATGTGCGGCGCCGAGCGCAGCAGCACTTCGCGTTCGATCAGCGCCTTGCGCACCAGATTGAATTCATAGTATTCCAGGTAGCGCAAGCCACCGTGGATCAGCTTGGTGGAGGCGGACGAGGTGTGCGACGCCAGGTCGTCCTTCTCGCACAAAACCACCGACAGTCCGCGGCCGGCGGCGTCGCGCGCGATACCGGCGCCGTTGATGCCGCCGCCCACCACCAGGACGTCGCAATCGATATTGTGCTGCGCTGAAGCCATCTCATTCCCGAATCAAGGAGTTTGTTGTGCAGTGCGTGCATAAGGGGACTATGCAGGGCGCGCTACTCTGGTTAAGATACAGAGCATAAGATACGACAAAATACGAAAGAGTAGCAACATATTCTTATAATTTATTGTTCGTTTTTGTTCGTTTGTGGTTCCACAGAAGAAAAGTGATAAAAATATGACACTCAATCCCCGCCAACGGAGACTACTCGAAGCGGTACGCCAGAAAGTGACGATGTCCGTCGAGGAGCTGGCGCAGCAACTGGACGTGACGCCGCAAACGGTGCGGCGCGACGTCAAGCAGATGGAAGAGGCGAAGCTGCTGGCGCGCTACCACGGCGGCGTCGGCCTGCCCTCGTCGGTCGAGAACATCGACTACAGCCAGCGCCAGACGCTCAACAGCGAAGCGAAGCGGCGCATCGCCGGCGCGGTCGCCGAGTTCGTGCCGAACGGCTGCTCGCTGTTGATCAACATCGGCACCACCACCGAGGAGGTGGCGCGCGCGCTGGCCCACCACAAGGGCTTGCACGTGGTGACCAACAACCTGAACGTGGCGGCGATCCTGGCCGACAACGCCGACTGCGAAGTGATCGTCGCCGGCGGCGTGGTGCGCGGACGCGACCGCGGCATCGTCGGCGAGGCGACCATCGACTTCATCCGCCAGTTCAAGGTCGACATCGGCATCATCGGCATCTCCAGCATCGACGAGGACGGCAGCCTGCGCGACTTCGACGCGCGCGAAGTGAAGGTGGCGCAGGCGATCATCGAACAGTCGCGCGAAGTGTGGCTGGTGGCCGACCACGACAAATTCGGCCGCAAGGCGCTGGTGCGCATGGCCGACCTGTCGCAGATCGGCGTGCTGTTTACCGACGCCGAACCGCCGCCGCGCATGATGCAGGTGCTGCGCGACGCCAAAGTGAAAGTCGTCGTCGCCCACTGAGTTGGATAGAAGCGCGCCGGCGCCGCTGGAAAGCAAGCCAAAGCAAAGAGCCGGGATCGGACCTGCGGTCCGACCCCGGCGTGACGCCCCCCCGGTTTTGATGAATCCAACGCCGAAGCCGCCCAAGCTCCGCCGCCGGTGTATTGTCGCCACCCGCGGCACGCTGGCTTTACTTGATGTCCTTGATCGCGTCCTGGTATTCCTTGGATTTTTTCACCTTCGGAATCGCATTCCACAACGCGTCGACCTGCGCCTTGTGGGAGGCGTAATACGCCTTGTTGAAGGCGACGTAGAAGTCGGTCGTCATGAACTTGGTCGGCACCATCTCGACCTTGTCGGCGACGTCCTTGCGGCCGGCGATCAGGGAATTCATTTCCGTCTCGAAACCCAGCACGATCTCGCCCTGCCCGGCGATCAACTTGTGCAAATTGCGCAGCGGCTCCTTGACGTTATCGTCAAACGGCGTGTTCAGCGATTTCAACTGGTCCGAAATGGTCGCGAATCCGGCCGGTATCAGGACCGGTTTGCTAACGTCGGTGAACTTATTCCCGTCCCACGAGGCCTTGCTGCCCTTGACGCGGTAGGCCATCACCGACATCGAGGCCAGCGACATGCCGGTGTTCGGTTTGCCGGTGGGCAGCAGCGGAAACGCCGCGTACTCGGCGTGGAACGGTGTGTTGCCGGCGTTGACGATACCGTTCATGCTGCCCGAGCGCGTGTTCTCGATGCAGCGCTTCCACGCGGCGATGGTCAGGTTGACCGGCACCGCCGCTTCCTTCGACGCCATTTTCAGCAGGATTTGCATGGTGCCGTCCTTGTTCGGAAACGTGAACGGCGCGGCGGCCTGGTCCTCGATGCACAACACCATCGGTTCCTCGGCCAGCGCGAGCAAGGGACAGACCAGCAGGCATGCAGATACGAATTTCTTCATTTTGAACCTCCGAAAAATTAGAACATCTCGTTACAGCGTTTTACCGCGACCATCCACCACCCACCACCCACCTTTCCGGCCTGCCGAGCACGCGCTCCACTTCGCCCACATCGCCGCCGCATGGCACTTTTGGAAGAGCAAGCCGCCCTTCCCCGCACGGCGAGCAGTTGCACCCGGTCGTCGGGCCGATGTTCGAGAATTTTCCGGTTGATATGGCGCACATGGTCGCGTCGACCGGCGCAGCGCCCGAGGCCGGGTTGCGGACCATAAACAGCGGCATGGCTGCCAGCGGGTGGCGCCACAAACATACCCATCGCGGCCCTCGGGCCACTGTTGAGAACGTTCCTTCGGGCAAGACAGTGTTCATGTGAAACAGGCTATCACGTCCGCGCCAAATACACACCTGTCAGCCAGGCGCAACACGCGGCGCGGGGAGGCGTGCTAGCATGTTGTGATATGTTCGCGCGCAGTTTCGGGAAGATTCCGGGTAGAGTCCGGCGGCACTTGCGCCGGGCGACACCTCCTCTAGACGCGCTCAGGCCGGCTGCGGCTCGGCCGGCGCCGACGCGGCGACCAGGATCTGCTCCATCCTGCTCCTGACCTTGGCCAGGTAGTCGGCGCGGTAGCGGCGCAGGATGTAGTCGCGGAAGTTGTTTTGCTCCAGTTCGCGCCAGGCGCGCTGCCTGCCGGCGTCCGAGCGGGTGCGCGCCGCCGCCAGCGCGGCCTCGCCCAGCGCCGCCCGCGCCGGCGTCATCAACTCGTAGCCATATTGCGCCATATAGTCGCGCGCCAGAGTTTCAATGATTTCGATTTCGTCCAAGCTGAGCTGCTTCTTGAACTTGTCGACGTTGGCGACGATCGGCGCGAAGCAGTTCGAGGCCCACAGCGCCGACAGCTGGGCGATCTGGCGCGCCTCCGGCGAGGCCGCCACGTCGAGCATTTCGGGCAGGAAGTCGATGCCGAAAAAGCCGCAGACGCGGCGCAGCGTCGCTTCCTGCTCGCCGAGGAAGTCCTCGTAGCGGATGGTCAGCACGCGCTCCGGGTAGCGCGCCACCAGTTCGGCGGCGACCCGGTGCGCCTCGACCCAGGCCTTGGCGTTCAAGGTGGTGTCGAAATCGTGGATGATGGCGCGGTTCATCGAGGCCACCTGCGCGCGCGGGTCGCGCACCACGTTCAGGAACAGCATGTCGGGGAACAGCGCCATCAGTTCGGCGGCGTAGTGCACGCTGTCGAGCGACTTGTCCATCACCACGCCGGCGCGGCGCTGCTCGCCGGCGCGCAGCAGCAGTTCCCAGACCACCCGGTGCACGCTGCGCGGTTGGCGGCAGATCGACTCGAAGATCTCGACCGGATCGAACACCATGTCGGCCCACTTGACCATGCTGGCCGCCTGCAGGCCGACCACGTCGACCACCAGGCGGAAGTAGGCGCGGTCGTCGGCCAGGTCGCCGTACAGCGGCAGCATCGGCATGAAGTCGACGATGTGCAGCGGGTACGGCGAGTAAAACTGCGGATTGAAATTCAGCCGCAGCCGCAGCGCGTGGCTGCCGCAGCGGCGCAGCGGTATCATCAGCACCGGACGGGGACGGGCGGGCTGGACGCCCTCTGCAGCGGTGGTTGTGCTCGTGTTCATGCCATTGCTCCTGGTCGTAAAACGGTTAAACGATGAATCAAAACACCACATATCCAATCAATCCGGCGGCCGGTACGATCCATACCGCCTCAAGCTTGTAGCGCAGCAGCAGGCCAAACGTCAGCGCGAACAGCGCCAGCGACACCCACTGCGGCGCGGCGGCCTTGCCGACCACCACGGCGGCGGCGCACACCATGCCCAGCACCGCCGCGCGCACGCCGCGCAGCGCGGCCTTGACGTTGGCCGAGTCGCGCAGCCGTTCCAGCAGGCGGGCGCAGGCCACCGTCAGCAGCGCCGCCGGGGCGAACACGCCGATGGCGGCGGCGGCGGCGCCGGCCACCCCGGCCACCTTGTAGCCGATGAAGGCGGCGCTGATGGCCACCGGGCCGGGCGTCAGTTGGCCCATCGCCAGCGCGTCGACCAGCTCCCGCCGGCTAACCCAGCCATAGCCGTCGACCACGGTTTGCTGCAGCATCGGGATGAAGACGTAGCCGCCGCCGAACATCAGCAGGCTCATGCCGGCGAAGGCGGCCAGCAGTTTCAGCAGCACGCCGGGGGCGAAGCCGAGCAGCGGCAGCGCCGCCAGCAGCAGCAGCGCGCGGCGCGGCGCCGGCGCGGCGCCGGCCCTGGCGACGGCCTTGGCGGCGCCGGCGGCGCGCCGGCGCACTGGCGCCGCGTCGCTGCCAAAGCAGCGCCAGCCAACCAGCGCCGCGACGAACAGCATCAGGAAGGTGCTGCGCAGGCCGGGCAGCAGCAGCGCCAGCGCCAGCGCGGCCAGCGCCAGCGCCGCCTCGCGCCAGTCGCTGACGCTGGCGCGGCACATGCGCCAGCCCGCCGCCAGGATGATCGCCGCCACAGCTGGCACCACGCCCATGAAGACCTGGCCCAGCGCCGCCACGTGGCCCCAGCGGAAGTAGACGGCACTGAACGCCAGCATGAACAGGAAGGCCGGCGCCACCGCCGCGAGCACGCAGACGGCGGCGCCGGCGGCGCCGCGCAGGCGGTAGCCGATGTAGGCCACCAGGTTGATCGCCATCGGCCCCGGCAGCACCGAGGCCAGCGTCAGGCCGTCGAGCACCTCGGCCGCCGTGAGCAGCTTGCGCCGCTCCACCACCGCGTTCTGGGTCACGCCGATCATCACCATGAAACCGCCGAAACTGGTGCAACCGACCAGCAGGAAGATCCGGCACAAGGCCGCCAGCGTGACCGGCGCGGCCGCGGCCGGCGCCAGCGGTTCGGGCGGCGCGGCCGCGGCGGCGGCCGGCTCGGGCCGCTTAACCCTGGCGTGCATGGACCCCGCCGCCGGCGTCCGGGTTGGCGCCGGCGCCGAAGTAAGCGGCGAAGCAGCCGATAAAATGCTCCAGTTCGGCCGCCGGCAGGCGGTTGATGCCGGCCGCCGCGCGCCGTCCGCCGCCGCCGGCGAAGCGTTCGCACAGGCCGCAGGCGGCCAGCGCGCCGGGCGCGCCGGAACGCACGCTGACGACGTAGCTGCCGTCGGCGTTTTCGCTCAGCACCGCGAAACTATGCGCCGGCTGCGCCGCCGCCAGGCTGTTGGCGAATACGCCGGAGATGCGCCGCGCCCAAGGCCGGTTCGGCAGCACATAGGCGGCGCCGCAGGCCGCGCGCCAATGCGGGCGCAGGCCGCCCATCTGCGCCAGGTCGGCGTCGTAGCCGGCGCGCAGCGCGCGGTAGTGCGGCGACTGCCCGATGAATTCGAGCGGGTGGTCGCAGCCGTGCAGCGCCAGGTACAGCCGGTCCGGCGCGATGTGCAGGTCCTCGACCCGTTCGCCGTAGGCGTTGTAGTTCAGCGCCAGGCCGAGTCGTTCGAGCGCCAGCGCGTCGGCCGCGCCGACGCCGGCCGCCGCCGCCAGCGCGCGGCCGGCCCCGGCCAGGTTGTCGCCGAAGGCGGCCACCGCCGCCCAGGCGCGGAAGCGCCCGCCCAGGTGGCGGTCCACCAGGATGCCGGTGCAGGCCTGCGGCGCGTCGTCCCAGTGCCATTCCAGGTCGGGGTGGGCGAACGCCTGGCGCGCGCTGTGGTGGTCGAAATAGGCGACGTGGCCGCCGCCGTCGAGGATGCGGCGCAGCGGCGCCAGGTTGCAGTCGAGCGAGACGTCGAGCACGGTGACGTCGAGCGCGGCCTGCTCGGGCAGGCGGCGCAGCAGCTCGACGTCGCGCTTGACGCCGGTGACCAGTTGCGCCGCCTTCGGATGGGCCAGGCGCAGCTGGTGCAGCGCGCAGATGCCGTCGGCGTCGCCGTTGAAGACGTCGTAGGCGCGCGCGGGCGCCGCCGCGGAAGGCGGCGCGCTCATTTTTTGGTCCGGAAGCGCAGCGCCAGGTGGTGGTACAGCGCGCGCGTGGCGTCGGCCAGCGACAGCTCGCCGCCGTCCAGCACCAGCGCCGGCGTCAACGGCACCTCGTACGGCGACGAAATGCCGGTGAAGCACGGGATTTCGCCGGCCCTGGCCTTGGCGTACAGGCCCTTCGGGTCGCGCCCCTCGCACACCGCGGTCGGGGTGCTGACGTAGACTTCGATGAATTCGTGCTCGCCGATGATGGCGGCGGCCATCGCGCGGTCCTCGCGGTACGGCGAAATGAAGGCGGCGATGACCATCAGGCCGGCCTCGTTCATCATCTTCGCCACTTCGGCGGTGCGGCGGATGTTCTCCTTGCGGTCGGCCGGCGAAAACCCCAAATCGCGGTTCAGGTGGTGGCGCAGGTTGTCGCCGTCGAGCACATAGCTGGAGCGGCCCTCGTCGTGCAGCATCTTTTCGAGCTCGTAGGCGATGGTCGACTTGCCGGCGCCGCTCAGGCCGGTCAGCCAGACGGTCGCCGGGGCGTGGCCGAAATGGGCGCTGCGCCGCTCCGCCGAGACCTTGCCCGGGTGCCAAAAGGTGTTCAACGGCGAGACCTTGCCGGCGTAGGGCTGCAGGCCGGCTGCGCGCGGCGCGTCGCCGACAAGCTCGGCGATATCGTTCAATACATCGGTAGTCATGCTTTCTCCTCGTGCCAGGGAGCTACACCCACGCGGCCGGCGCCGACGGCGCCGCCGCCCGCTTTAAAACTGTTCCCACTCGCCGTCCGAGGCCGCGCCGGCGTTGGCCACCTTGCGCTGCTGCTTCGCCGCGGCGGCCGGACGGGCCTGCGGCGGGCGCGCCCGCAGCGCCTTCGCCGCGCCCTGGCGCAGCGCCACCGGCGCGCTCCCGCGCGGCGCCGGGGCGGGGCGCGCGCCGGCGTAGTCGGCGTCCAGGCGGAACACGCTGACCACCTGGGCCAGGTCGGCGGTCTGGTCCTGCAGCGTGGCGGCGGCGGCGGCGGCCTGCTCCACCAGCGCGGCGTTTTGCTGCGTCACGTTGTCCATTTGGATCACCGCCTGGTTGATCTGCTCGATGCCGGAGGTCTGCTCCAGGCTGGCGCAACTGATCTCGCTCATGATATCCGTGACGCGTTTGACGCTGGCGACGATCTCGTCCATCGTGTGGCCGGCCTGGTCGACCAGCTTGGCGCCGGAATCGACCTGCTGCACCGAATCGTCGATGAGGATCTTGATTTCCTTGGCCGCCGCCGCCGAGCGCTGCGCCAGGTTGCGCACTTCGCTGGCGACGACGGCGAAGCCGCGGCCCTGCTCGCCGGCGCGGGCCGCCTCGACGGCGGCGTTCAGCGCCAGGATGTTGGTCTGGAAGGCGATGCCGTCGATGACGCCGATGATGTCGACGATCTTCACCGACGAGGAGTTGATCGCGCCCATCGTGTCGACCACCCGGGCCACCACCGCGCCGCCCTTGACGGCGACCTCCGAGGCCGACATCGCCAAGCCGTTGGCCTGGCGGGCGTTGTCGGCGTTCTGCTTGACGGTCGAGGTCAGCTCCTCGAGCGAGGAAGCGGTCTCCTCCAGCGAACTGGCCTGCTGCTCGGTGCGCGAGGACAGGTCGAGGTTGCCGGAAGCGATCTGCTGCGAGGCGGTGGCGATGGTCGAGCTGCTGGCGTGCACCTGGCCGACGATGTGCGACAGGCTGTCGCGCATCGCCTTCATCGCGTACATCAGGCTGGTAACGTCGCCGGGCCGGGTGCGGATCGCCACCGTCAGGTCGCCGGCGGCGATCTTGCCGGCCACCTCGGCGGCGTAGTCCGGTTCGCCGCCGAGTTGCCTGACCAGGCCGCGGGTTATCATCCAGGCCGCGGCGATACTCACCAGCAGCGCCAGCGCGCCGAAGCCGAGCATCATCGAACGCGCGCCGGCATAGGCCGCCTCGGCGGCGGCGGCGGCCTGCTCGCTCTGTTTCTCCTCGATCGCGCTGAGCTCGCGCAGCAATTCCCACCATTTCTTTTGCACCGGGCGGAACTCGAAGCGCAGCAGCTTGTAGGCCGCGTCGCCCTGCTTGGCCAGCCCCAACTCGGTGGCCTTGGCGATGAACGGCGCGGCCAGCGCCGACTGCTGCCGGATCTTCTCGAGCAGCGCCTGCTCCTGCTCCGTGGTAGTGGCCAGCGTGGCGAACATCTGTCCCAGCTTGCCCTGGGCGTCGTCGTATTTCTTGGCCTGCGTGGCGATGCGCGCGACCTCGATCTGGATCTCGGCCGGTTCGCTCAGCAGGATCAGGTTGCGCAGCGCCAGCGCGCGCTCGGTGATGGTCAAATCCATTGCCGACGCCAGCCGGGTTTCAACGTTGTTGACCTTGATGATTTCGTCCATGCGGTCGCGCATGCCGGCCATCCGATTAATGCCCAGCCCGGTAACAATGGCCAGCAACGTGGCCACCAGAGCGAACCCGATGCCCAGGCGCGTGGCAACTTTCATGTGTGCGATATTCATTGACTCCCCCAATTACAAAGATCGTTCGGTTCCGTGCATGGCGCATATACCTTGATAGCCATCCCGCCTACGCTAATAATGAATACGCACCAGAAAGAAGTTATGTAGGCGGGGAATACGCACCGGCCGACACCGCATCAACGTGCGAACAAGTTGCCAAACAAGCCCAACATTCCAGTCCCCACCGGGAGTTAATTTCTCCTCGGAATTAAACTGACACCATTTTGCGCCATATTTTCGGCGACAAAAGTCACCAATATTCACAAATTCCACAAAGCAACACATGTTTTTATTTGTCCATGACGGCGCGCAATGTTCGGCGTCGTCGGCGGCCCGGCGGCATCAGATCGTCGACGCGCGGGTGCGTCGCGCATCGCGGCAAGCGACAGTGGCGCGGAAGGCGCCAGCGTTCTCTAAAAGGAAATATTATTCACAAAATATTGTTAACTTGACATTCAAATGAATACTAGCAATGATGCTTTTTCGTACTTAATTTTAATGACTTTACGGGGAACCATCATATGAGATTGAATAAAATGACACTCGGGATCATCGGCGCGCTGCTGGTCTCGGGCGCCGCCTCGGCCAGGCCGCTCTACGACGTCACCATGTACGCGCCGGTCGTCGTCGGCGGTACGCATACCGCCCAGGCCAGCTTCAACGGCAATTTCTCAACGCTGGCCGCCTCGGATATGGCCAACACCTCGGCGCCGATGGCGCAGTTGCTCGGCGGCGCGTCGAACTTCTACTGGTCGATCCGCTCGAAAATCACCGCCGGCGTGGCCGAGGCGCTGGCCCAGTCGGGCCAGAACGCCAGCATCACCACGCCCGGCGGCATGAGCGGCGACATCAACGTCTCGGTATCGGGCCTGCCCGACGGCAATCTGAGCATGCGACTGAACGGGCTGACCTATTCCGTCGGCATCACCGCGCGCAAGTCGAACTGGCTCGGCACGGTGACGTGCAACTCGCAGGTTTACATGAATTCGCTGTCGCTGGCGTCCCAGTTCAACCCCTTTACCGGCGCGGTGGCGGGCACCAGCGTCGATTTCACGCCGACGCAAAGCACCTCGTGCGACAGCAGCTACAGCTGGATTCCGTTTATCGGCGACTTCATCGACCGCAAGGCCAGCAGCCTCATTGGCAACGCCATCCTGCAACAGATGAACAGCGTCTCCGGCCAGGTGTTGACGGTGGCGCCGCAAAACGCCTTCCTCGGCTTTACGAGCGCGATCGAGCCGGGCAAACACATGATCGGAGGCTTCGACGCCGGCATGTATATCAAAAACAACATCCAAAGCTTGTACACTGGCAAGACCATCAACCTGTTCCTTGCCAACGACTACAAATACAACCTGAGCAACCGCAGCAGCCCGGGTCCAAGCTCGGCCACCGGCACCGCGTTTTCGATCAATTTTTCGGACGCCAACGGCCAGGCCGGTTTTTCCGTCAACACCACCAAGCAATACACCTGGCGGGAATACATCATCCCCGGCACCAACGGACCGGAGCCTGACAAGGCGCCCGTTGCCAACGTAGCCAACAAGAAACTGGCGGCGCGCTAAGCGACGCCACCGCGGCGGCGCGCCCGGGCGGGCGCGCCGCCTTCTATGCCGTCTCCTCGACGCGCGTCTCGACCAATAATTTCTTAATCTCCGGCACGCAGGAACCGCAATTGCCGCCCGCCTTCACGCAGGCCGTCACCGCCGCCACGCTGGTCAGGTTCTGGCCGCGGATGGCGTCGCAAATGGTGTTGCGCCCGACGCCGAAGCACGAGCACACCGTCGGCCCGGTATCGGCGCCCTTCTCGATCGGCTGGCCGACCAGCAGGCCGACGCGGTCGACCTCGGACAGCTGCTCGTGGCCGAACAGGCCCGCCAGCCAGGCCCGCGACGGCAGGTCCGGCCGCGGCGACAGGAACACGCACTGGTCGATGCGCCCGTCCACCAGGTGCACCGCGCGGTACACGCCGGCGCTGCGGTCCTCGTATTCGAGCCAGTCGGCCTGTTCGTCGTCGACCGCCAGCAGTTGCCGCGCCCAGGCGCTGTAGTCGGCGATGGCGTTGCGCCCGGCCAGTTCGTAGCGCGCGAAGGAGCGGCCCTGGATGCGGGTCCAGTGCGCCACGCCGTCGAGCGCCAGCTCGCCGCGGCTCAGAATGAAGCCGTGCCAGGAGACGCGGAACTGCTCGACCCGCACCGGCGTGTGCTTGAATTCCGGCTCGCCCGAGACCGGGTCGACCACCGGGTTGACCAGCGCGCCGACGCGCGCGTCGGAGGCGGTCTGGCCGCTCCAGTGGATCGGCACGAACACGCCGCCGCGGGCGATGCCGCCGCCGTGCCGCACCCGCGCCACCATCGCCCCCCACCGGGTCGACACGCGCGCCAGCTCGCCCTCGCGCACGCCGTACAACAAGGCGTCCTGCGGGTGGATGTCGACGAAGGATTCGGCCACGTGGTCGGCCAGCTTGGCCGATTTGCCGGTGCGCGTCATGGTGTGCCACTGGTCGCGCACGCGGCCGGTGTTGAGGATCAGCGGGTACTCGGCGTCGGGCCGGTGCGCCGGCGCGCGCGGCGCCGTGGCGACGAAGCGGGCGCGCCCGTCGGGGTGGGAATACTGGTGCTCGCCCAGCAGGCGCTGTTGCCCCGCCAGTTCGCCCGAGGCCAGCCGGGTGACCGGCCACTGCACCGGTTCGAGCTGGTCGAACTGGCGCCGGTCCATGCCGGCCAGCGCGGCGATGTTGAAGGCGCGCCGGGTGGCGCCCCCGCCCTCGCCGTCGGCGCCGTTGCGGTAGCCGCTCAGGCGCGCGTGTTCGTCGAAGACCTCGTGCACGGCGCCGAAGTCGAAGCCGGCAAAGCCCATGCGCTGCGCCACCTGGCACAGGATCTGCCAATCCGGCCGCGCCTCGCCCGGCGCCGCCAGGAAGCCGCGCTGGCGCGAGATGCGGCGCTCGGAATTGGTGACGGTGCCGTCCTTTTCGCCCCAGCCCAGCGCCGGCAGCAGCACATGGGCGAAGGCGTTGGTGTCGGTTTTTTCGACGATGTCGGTAACCACCACCAGTTGGCACTTCTCCAGCGCGCGCTGGACCTGGTTGGCGTCGGGCATGCTGACGATCGGGTTGGTGGCGATGATCCACACCGCCTTGACGCTGCCCGCTTCGATGGCCTGGAACAGGTCGACCGCCTTCAGCCCCGGTGTGGCGGCGATGCGCGGCGAGCCCCAGAAGGTTTGCACGGTGTCGCGGTGGAGCGGGTTGTCCAGGTCCATGTGCGCGGCCAGCATATTGGCCAGGCCGCCCACTTCGCGCCCGCCCATGGCGTTGGGCTGGCCGGTCAGCGAGAACGGCCCCATGCCGGCACGGCCGATGCGCCCCGTCGCCAGGTGGCAGTTGATGATGCTGTTGACCTTGTCGGTGCCGGCCGAGGACTGGTTGACGCCCTGCGAAAAGGCGGTGACGACCTTGTCGGTGGCGGCGAAGGCGGCGTAGAACGCCAGCAGGTCCTTCGGGTCGACGCGGCAGATTTTGGCGACCGCCAGCGGGTCGGCGCAGTCGACGTGGGCGGCGGCCAGGGCCGCGTCCAGGCCGTTTGTGTGCGCCGTGACGAAGGCGGCGTCGACGGCGCCGTGCAGCGCCAGGTAGCACAGCAGGCCGTTGAACAGCCAGACGTCGGTACCCGATTTCACCGGCAGGTGCAGGTCGGCCTGCTCGCAGGTGGCGGTGCGGCGCGGGTCGATCACCACCAGTTTCATCTCGGGGCGGGCCTCCTTGGCGCGGGCGATGCGCTGGAACAGGATCGGGTGGCACCAGGCGGTGTTGGAGCCGACCAGCACCACCATGTCGGCCTGTTCCAGGTCCTCGTAGCAGCCCGGCACCAGGTCTTCGCCGAAGGCGCGCTTGTGGCCGGCCACCGCCGACGACATGCACAGGCGCGAATTGGTGTCGATGTTGGCGCTGCCGATGTAACCCTTCATCAGCTTGTTGGCGATGTAATAGTCCTCGGTCAGCAACTGGCCCGAGACGTACAGCGCGACCGACTCGGGGCCGTGCTCGGCGACGATGGCGCGCCAGCCGTCGGCGACCTGGTCGAGCGCCTCGTCCCAGCTGGCGCGGCGCAAGGCGCCGCCGGCGTCGCGCAGTTGCGGGTGCAGCAGGCGCCCGTCCAGGCCCAGCGTCTCGCCCAGCGCCGAGCCCTTCACGCACAGCCGGCCGGCGTTGGCGCCGTGGCCGCTGTCGCCGGCGATGGCGATGCTGCCGTCCGGCAGCGGGGTCGCCTGGACGCCGCAGCCGACGCCGCAATACGGACAGGTGGTGCGCACCGCGAGGGCGCTGGAAGGAAGGGGATGGACATTCAGGTTCACGATAACTTCCTGGTCAGGCCGCCAAGCCGCAGAGCGACTTGCCGAACAATAAATGGTTGCGCATGGCGGAAATATCGGTGCGGTTCTGGATCAGGTCGAAGTACCACGGGCCGTCCTGCACGTCGCCGTACAGCACCGCGCCGGCCACCTGGTTGCCCTTCAATACCAGGCGCTTGTAGACGCCGCGGCGCGGATCGCGCAACACCAGGTCTTCGCTGTCGGGGCCGCCGATGAAGTCGCCCACCGAGTACAAGTCTACGCCGGTTACCTTCAATTTGGTGGGCGTGGCCTGCTGCACGTAGCGGCGGTGGCCGGCGCCGGCCAGGTGGGCGCCGCAGACGCGCGCCTGGTCCCAGATCGGCGCCACCAGGCCGAAGGTGGCGCTGCGGTGCTGCACGCACTCGCCCACCGAATAGATGCGCGGGTCGTAGGTTTGCAGCGTGTCGTCGACCACGATGGCGCGCTCGCAGTGCAGGCCGGACTGCTTGGCCAGCTCGATGTTGGGACGCACGCCGGCGGCCATCACCACCAGGTCGGCGGGAATCTCCGTGCCGTCCTTGAAGCGCACCGCCGTGACGCGCTCCGGGCCGACGATGTCGGCGGTGTGGGCGTCGAGCATGAAGCGCAGGCCCTTGCGTTCCAGCGCGTTTTTCAGCATCAGCGAGGCCGGCTTGTCGAGCTGCTGGTTCATCAGCGCGTCGGTGACGTGCACCACGGTGACGTCCATGCCCTGGCGCAGTAGGCCGTTGGCCGCTTCCAGCCCGAGCAGGCCGCCGCCGATGACGACGGCGTGGCGGTGGTTGCGCGCCGCCTCGAGCATGGTTTCGACGTCCTGGATGTCGCGGAAGGCGATCACGCCGGGCAGTTGGTGGCCCGGCACCGGAATGATGAAGGGCTTCGAGCCGGTCGCCAGCAGCAGGCGGTCGTAATGGACCTGAAGGCCGGAGCGCGCGCGCACGATGCGCCGGCGCCGGTCGATGTGCTCGACCGGGTCGCCGGCGTGCAGCGTGATGCCGTTGGCCACATACCATTCGGGCGTGTTGAGCATGATGTCGGCGACGCTCTTCTCGCCCGCCAGCAGCGGCGACAGCAGGATGCGGTTGTAGTTGCCGTGCGGCTCGGCGCCGAAAACGGTGATGTTGTACAACTCCGGCGCCAGCTTTTGCAGCTCCTCGACCGTGCGCATGCCGGCCATGCCGTTGCCGATCACCACCAGCGACGGTTTCGCGGCGCGCGCGTTCATGCGCCTACCCAGACCCTGCCGCCCTCGATGCGGGCCGGCCAGGTGGCCACCGAGTGTTCCGGCGCCTCCAGGCATTCGCCGGTCTGCAAGTCGAAATGCTGCTTGTAGATCGGCGAGGCGACCACCAGGCGCTGGCCCAGGTTGCCGACCAGGCCGCGCGAGAGCACCGCGGCGCCGCTGTTCGGGTCGACGTTGGCGATGGCGAAGACCCGCTCGCTGCCGTCGTTGACGTGGAACACGGCTACTTGCTCGCCGTTGAGCAGCGCGCACACGCCGGTGTTCGGCACGATGTCGGCCAGTGCGCAGACGGATACCCAGTTGTCGGTTTGAAGGTCGCGGTGCATGGTGTTCTCCAGTTTCATATATAACTAATTTGTTTGCTGCTCGCCGAAATCCCAGGTTTTACGATGCAAGAATCATGCCGTGGCGGCGACGATGGGGATCGTCACGCGCTTGCGCTCTTCCAGCGTGGCCGGACGGATCTGCCCGCGCTCTTCGACGAACACCACGTTCGGATCGGCCAGGTCGCTGTTGACGAACTGGCGGAAGCGTTTGCGCGTTTCCGGATCGTCGACGGCGGCCTTCCACTCGCAGGCGTAGGTGTCGACGACGTGCTGCATGTCCGCTTCCAGCTCGGCGGCGAGGTTCAGCTTGTCGCCGATGACGACTTCCTTCAGGTAGTCGAGGCCGCCCTCCAGGTTGTCGCGCCACACGCTGGTGCGTTGCAGGCGGTCGGCGGTGCGCACGTAGAACATCAGGAAGCGGTCGATGTAGCGCACCAGGGTTTCCCGGTCGAGGTCGGACGCCAGCAGTTCGGCGTGGCGCGGTTTCATGCCGCCGTTGCCGCACACGTACAGGTTCCAACCCTTCTCGGTGGCGATCAGGCCGATGTCCTTGCCCTGCGCCTCGGCGCACTCGCGGGTGCAGCCGGAGACGCCGAACTTGATCTTGTGCGGCGTGCGCAAGCCCTTGTAGCGGTTTTCCAGTTCGATCGCCAGGCCGACGCTGTCGGCCACGCCGTAGCGGCACCAGGTCGAGCCGACGCAGGATTTGACGGTGCGCAGCGACTTGCCGTAGGCGTGGCCGGACTCGAAGCCGGCGGCGATCAGTTCCTCCCAGATCAGCGGCAGTTGCTCGACGCGGGCGCCGAACAGGTCGACCCGCTGGCCGCCGGTGATCTTGGTGTACAGGCCGTATTTCTTGGCCACCGTGCCGACCGCGATCAAGCCGTCGGCCGTGACCTCGCCGCCGGCCATGCGCGGCACCACCGAGTAGCTGCCGTCCTTCTGGATGTTGCCGAGGAAATAGTCGTTGCTGTCCTGCAGGCTGGCGTGCTCCCTCTTCAGCACGAAGTCGTTCCAGCACGAGGCCAGCACGCTGGCTGCGACCGGTTTGCAGACGTCGCAACCGAGGCCCTTGCCGTGCTGCGCCAGCAAGTCCGCGAAGGTGGTGATCTTGCCGACGCGCACCAGGTGGTACAGCTCCTGGCGCGAATAGGCGAAATGCTCGCAGACGTGGTTGTTGACGTCCAGGCCGAGCTTTTTCATCTCGGCCTTCATGATCTGCGTCACCAGCGGCACGCAACCGCCGCAGGCGGTACCGGCCTTGGTGCAGCTTTTCAGCGCGCCGATCGAGGTGGCGCCGTCGCCGACGGCGGCGCACAGCGCGCCCTTGCTGACGTCGTTGCACGAGCAGATCTGCGCGCCGTCCGGCAGCGCGTCCACGCCCAGGCCCGGGCGGGCCTTGCCGTCCGACTGCGGCAGGATCAGGAATTCCGGCGATTCCGGCAGCTCGATGCGGTTGAGCATCATCTGCAGCAGCGTGCCGTACTCGCTGGCGTCGCCGACCATGACGCCGCCGAGCAGGAACTTGCCGCACTCGGAGACGACGATTTTCTTATAGATCTGCTTGCGCTCGTCGGTGAACTGGTAGGAGCGGCTGCCGGCGGTGGTGGCGTGCGAGTCGCCCATGCTGGCCACGTCGACGCCCATCAGCTTTAATTTGGTGCTCATGTCGGCGCCGGTGAAGGCGCCCTGCTCGCCCAGCAGGTGGCGCGCGGCGATGCGCGCCATTTCATAGCCGGGCGCGACCAGGCCGAAGATCTGTCCGCCCCACAGCGCGCATTCGCCGATGGCGTAGACGTCCGGGTCCGAGCTCAGGCAGCTGTCGTCGATGCTGATGCCGCCGCGCGGACCGACCGTCAGGCCGCTGGCGCGGGCCAGTTCGTCGCGCGGGCGGATGCCGGCCGAGAAGACGATCATGTCGGCGTCGAGGTGGCTGCCGTCGGCGAACACCATGCGGTGGGTGCCGTCGACGCCGTCGACGATTTCCAGCGTGTTCTTTTGCGTGTGGACGGTGACGCCGAGCTGTTCGATTTTGCGCCGCAGCACGCGCGCGCCGCCCTCGTCAACCTGCACCGCCATCAGGCGCGGGGCGAATTCGACGACGTGGGTGTCGAGCTTCATGTCGCGCAGCGCCTTGGCGCATTCCAGGCCGAGCAGGCCGCCGCCGATGACCACGCCGGTCTTGGAACGGTTGCCGCATTCGAGCATCGCCTCCAGGTCTTCGATGGTACGGTAGACGAAGCAGTCCTTGCGGTCCTTGCCCGGCAGCGGCGGCACGAACGGATACGAACCGGTGGCGATCACCAGTTTGTCGTAGGACAGCACTTCGCCGGTGCTGACGGTGACGGTCTTGGCGCCGCGGTCGATGGCGCCGGCCTTGGCGTTGAGTTTGAGCAGCACGTTGCCGCGCTCGAAGAAACCGGGCGGCACCAGCGACAGGTCCTCGGCCGATTTGCCGGCGAAGAATTCGGACAGGTGCACGCGGTCGTAGGCCGGGCGCGGCTCTTCGCACAGCACCGTTACCTCCAGGTGGGGCGCGCCGCTGTCGGCCAGGCGTTCGAGGAATTTGTGGCCGACCATGCCGTGGCCGATGACGATAATTTTCATGTTGTTTCTCCTAAACGAACTGAGCTGAACTAAGCGGCGGCCAGGGTCGGCTCGCTGGCGGTGGAGAAGCGCGCGGCGACCGCGCACAGGGCCGAGACGATGACCAAGCCGCTGAGGATGCTCAGCGTCTGCTGGATGTCGCCGGTGCCCTTCATCAGGAAGCCGGCGGCCACCGCGCCGACGTTGCCGCCGGCGCCGATGATGCCGGCCACGCCGCCCAGGGCCTTGCTGTCGATGAACGGCACCAGCGCGTAGGTGGCGCCGCAGGCCATGTGGGTGAACAGGCCGAACACCAGCATGGCGACGACGGCGTAGGCGACGCCGTCGGCGTTGGCGAACCACAGCAGGCCCAGGCCCTCGCCGATCATCATCAGGAACAGCAGCGTGACGCGGCTGTTCAGGTTGCCGCGCAGGGCCATCTTGTCGGAGACCCAGCCGCCCAGGGCGCGGGCGAACAGCGCCAGCAGGCCGAAGCTGCCGGCGGCCAGGCCGGCCGACTTCAGCGACAGGCCGAAATGGTCGACGTAATAGACGGCGGCGATGTTGTGGATGAAGATCTCGATGCCGAAGCAGGCGCCGTAGGTGACGAACAGCAGCCAGACGCGGTAGTTGGCGCTGGCCGCCTTGAAGCTGTCCCAGCCGCCCTTCTTGCCGCCGTCGACGGCGATGCCGGCGGCGCGCATGTCGCTATAGTTGCCTTCCGGGCAGTCCTGGGTGAACTTCCAGTAGAGCACGGCCATGACCAGCATCAGCACGCCCGGCACCAGCAGCGCGACGCGCCAGCCCAGCGTCTCGGACACGCCCAGCATGATGAGCGCGCCCATCAGCAGGGGCATCAGCGCCTGCGCCGCGCCGCCGCCGGCGTTGCCCCAGCCGGCGGCGGCCGCGTTGGCGGTGCCGACGACGTTGGAGGCGAACATCACCGAGGTGTGGTATTGGGTGATGACGAAGCTGGCGCCGACGGCGCCGATGCCCAGGCGGAAGATCAGGAAGCTCTCATAGCTCTGCGACATGGCCACGCCCAGCACCGGCACCGCGCCCAGCAGCAGCAAGCCGGTGTAGGCCTTGCGGGGACCGAAACGGTCGCACATCGGGCCGATCACCAGCCGCACCAGGATCGTGATGGCGACGGCGGCGATGTTGATGTTGGCGATTTGCCCGATGCTCAGGCCGAACTCGCCTTTGATGATGGGCATCAGTGGCGCGCAGGCGAACCAGGCGAAGAAGCAGACGAAGAAGGCCATCCAGGTCAGGTGGAAGGCGCGCATCGGCGCCGTGTTGAAGGTGAAGAGCTTGATGCTGCTTGCTTTGCTGGCCATTTTTTTATCCCGTAAAAAACGAAAAAGCGTCCGCCCCGCCTGGAGTAAAAACCAAGCTGGGCGGACGCCGTTGTCCTTGTCGACCCATCGTTGGGCCGGCACTAGTTGTTCAGGGGATCGCCATTGATCCGATAGGTATCCTTTAGCAAGCGCCGTGCCAGAGCGCGTTACCGGCTGCGCAGGGGGCGCGCGGGCGGCCGCCGCGCCGCGGCGCGGGGCGCCATGAGACATCGCGGTGCGCTTTCGCCCGAAAATGGTGCAGTGCATGGTGGAACGTGTTCCATGTGCGCGGGCCGTCGCTATTTTTCCACGGCAATGGCCGGCGTTTCCCCTAAACATTTCGGAAATAGGTTACTGTAGGCTGTCTCCGGCGCCTTGCGGCCGCGGGTAAATGGTTTTCCAGGCCCACCGGCAACCGCCCGGCCCTTCACGCACGCGGCGGTTATTCCAACCGACTGAACTGGCCGCCAATGGAGGCAATATGTCGCGCGCCCGCTTTTGTTTGCCCTCGGTTTCCTATCCGGCGCTGCTGGTGCTGCTGCTCGGATGCGTCTTGAGCGCCGCCCTGTTTGCCAGCGGGCGCTATCTGGAACACGACCGCCTGTCGCTGGAATTCCAGGACCAGGCGAATCTGCGCATGATCGCCATCCGCGACGACTTCACCAGCGCGGTCGAGGAACTGCAAACCATCAACCAGTTTTTCGTCAGCACCGGCGCGGTCAGCCGCGAGCAATTCCGCAGCTTCGTCCAAATCTCGCTGAAACACCATCCGGCGATCCAGTCGGTGGCGTTCCAGCGCCTGCTGGCGGGCGCCGAGCGGCCGGCCTACGAGCGGGCGATGGGCGCGCTGTACGCGGATTTCGCCATCACCGAAATACGCGACGGCAAACGGCAAGTGGCCGGCCAGCGCGAGCAATACCGCGTCGTCGACTATCTGGAACCGCTGGTCGGCCACACCGGCGCGCTGGGCCTGGACGTCTTGACGATCGCCGAACAGGCCGAGGCGGCCGCGCGCGCGCGCGACGGCGGCGGCATGGCCGCCACCAAACTGTTCCGGCGCACCCGCGACAAGGCCGGCGAGCGCAGCTTCCTGGTGATGATGCCGGTCTACCGCCACGGCGCGCGGCTCGACGGCGCCGCCGCCCGCCGCGCCGCGCTGCTCGGCTATACCACCGTGGTATTCCAGATCGGCTCGGCCATCGAGACCATCCTGCGCACCAGCGGCTTCCTGCACAACGCCGAGATCGCCGTCGCGGTGTACGACAGCAAGCGCGCCGACCCGGCCAACCTGGCCTACCGCCACGGCGCGGCGGCGGCGGCGGCGCCGGCCGCCGCCGGCTGGCTGCCGGCGTGGCTGTGGCACAACGAACCGAGCGCCGTCGCGTATGGTTTCGAGGTGGCCGACCGGCCGTGGCTGGTGCAAATTTCCCGCCAGGGCAGCTCGCTGACCGGCAGCGGCAGCGGCGCCCTGCTGGCGCTGGCGCTGGCGCTGACGCTGTCGCTGCTGGCGGCCGGCTTCACCCAGACGCTGGTGGCGCGGGCGCGCCGCACCCAGCAACTGGTCGACGCGCGCACCGCCGAACTACGCCACAGCAACACCGAGCTGGCCGCCGACATCGCCGCGCGCACCCGCGCCGAGGACACGCTGCGGCTGATGCAGGGCGCCATCGAGGCCAGCGCCAACGCCATCCTGATCTGCTCGGCGCAGGAGCGCGGCTACGTGCTCGAATACGTCAACCCGGCCTTCCAGCAGGTGACAGGCTACGCCGCCGGCGAGGCGCTGGGGCGCAACTGCGCCTTCCTGTGGGGCGCCGACGCCGAGCAGGCCGGCATCACCGAGATCCGCGCCACCGTGCGCGAGCTGCGCGACGGCCACGCGGTGCTGCGCTGCTACCGCCAGGACGGCACGCTGTTCTGGTGCGAAGTCTACATCGCCCCGGTGCGCAACGACGCCGGCGCGATCGGCCATTTCGTCGTCGCGCTGTACGACATCACCGCCACCAAACGCTACGAGGCCGAGCTGGAATTCCAGGCCAACCGCGACACCCTGACCGGGCTGGCCAACCGCAACCTGCTCAGCGACCGCCTCAGCCAGGCCATCGTCTACGCCGCCCGCGACGACTTTCCGCTGTATATCGCCTTTATCGACCTGGACCACTTTAAATTCGTCAACGACACGCTCGGCCACGCCGCCGGCGACGCGCTGCTGCGCACGATGGCGCAGCGCCTGGAGGCCGAGGCCGGCGGCGCCAGCACCGCGGCGCGCATCGGCGGCGACGAATTCGTGCTGATCCTGCCCAACGACCTCGACGAATACACCGCCTCGCTGGCGCTGCAACGCATCCTCGACGCGGTGGCCGCGCCGGTGCACATCGAGGGACACGAGCTGTTCCTCACCTGCAGCATCGGCGTTGCCGCCTACCCGGCCGACGGCGCCGACCCGGAGGCGCTGATCAAGCACGCCGACATCGCCATGTACCGGGCCAAGCAAACCGGGCGCAACAACGTGCAGTTCTACAAGGCGGCGATGAACGAGCGCGCCCTCGAACGCCTGCGCATCGAGGGCGACCTGCGCAACGCCATCGAGCGCGAAGAGTTCGAACTACACTACCAGCCGCAAGTGGACCTGCGCAGCGGCCGGGTGGTCGGCATGGAGGCTTTGATCCGCTGGAACCACCCGCAACTGGGCCAGCTGGCGCCGCTGCGCTTCATCGCCCTGGCCGAGGAAACCGGGCTGATCGTGCCGATCGGCGCCTGGGTGGTGCGCAGCGCCTGCCGCCAGAACCAGGCCTGGCAAGACGCCGGCATGGCGCCGCTGCGGGTGGCGGTGAACCTGTCGGCGCGCCAGTTCGCGCAAGCGGACCTGCTGCCGTCGATCGCCGCGGTGCTCGACGAGACCGGCCTGGACGCGCGCTGGCTCGACATCGAACTTACCGAAAGCATGGTCATGGCCGACGTCGAGCACGCCATCAGCGTGCTGGGCGGCCTGAAAAAGCTCGGCGTGCACCTGTCGATCGACGACTTCGGCACCGGCTATTCGAGCCTGTCGTATTTGAAACGCTTCCCCATCGACGTGCTGAAGATCGACCGCTCCTTCGTGCGCGACATCAGCACCGACCCGGACGACGCCGCCATCACGCTGTCGATCATCTCGCTGGCGCACAGCCTGAGGCTGAAAGTGGTCGCCGAGGGCGTCGAAACCGAAGCCCAACTGGGCTACCTGCGGCGCCACGGCTGCGACCAGATGCAGGGCTACTATTTCAGCCCGCCGCTGCCGGAGCGCGACTTCCGCCAACTGATGCGGCAAAACACGACGCTGGCGCCGCCGCCCGGCGAAGCGGCGCCGCGCGAGACGCTGCTTATCGTCGACGACGAAGCGCAAGTGGCGGCGGCGTTGAAACGGCTGATGCGCCCGGACGGCTACCAGATCCTGACGGCGGCCACGCCCGACGAGGGCTTTCGCCTGTTGGCGCTGCACCGCGTGCAAGTGATCATTTGCGACCAGCGCATGCCGCTGATGCGCGGCACCGAATTCCTCAACAAGGTGCGCCAGTTGCATCCGGATACCATCCGCATCGTCCTGTCGGGCTACACGGCGCTGGAATCGGTCATCGACGCGATCAACGAAGGGCAAATCTACCGCTTTTTCACCAAACCGTGGGACGACGACATCGTGCGCAAGACCGTGCGCGGCGCCTTCCACCAGTACGCGCTGGT
Organism: Janthinobacterium sp. CG3; assembly: GCF_000344615.1. GTDB lineage: Bacteria > Pseudomonadota > Gammaproteobacteria > Burkholderiales > Burkholderiaceae_D > Janthinobacterium. The sequence goes on from NZ_KB467824.1 coordinate 2,043,493, forward strand.
GCACGAGGCGGCGCGCGGCGGCGGCGCCGCTCAGGCCGGCGGCGGCGGCGGCGCGGCCAGCCAGGCGCACAACTGCGCCAGCAGCTGATCCGCGTCGACCGGCTTCGAGGCGTAGTCGGAGGCGCCGGCGGCCAGGCACTTGTCGCGGTCCTCCAACATCGCCTTCGCCGTCAGCGCGATGATGGGCAGCGCGGCGAAGCGGGGGTCGGCGCGCAGCCGGCGTATGGTGTCGTAGCCGTCCAGCTCCGGCATCATGATATCCATCAGCACGATGTCGACGCCGGCGTCCGCCTCGAGCTGGGCGATCGCCTGCGCGCCGCCGACGGCCGCGCGCACCGCCATGCCTTGGCTTTCCAGCAAGCCGGTAAGCGAGTACAGGTTGCGCGCGTCGTCGTCGACGACCAGCACGCGTTTGCCGCGCAACGCCGCGGCCGGCGCCGGCGCGGCCGGCCGGCGCGGCGGCAGAGCCTGCTTGACCCGGCGCAGGAACTCGGCCGCGTCCGGCGCCAGTCCCTCGCGCTCGCGGCCGGCCTCGCCGACGACCAGCGCGCCCAGTTCGACGGCCTGGGCGCGCACCTCCGGGTCGACCGCGCCGGCGCTGTAGAGCATGGCGGGGATCGCCGCCAGCGCCGCGTCGCGGCGCACCTCGCGCAGCAGGGCCAAGCCGTCCATGTCCGGCAAGTCCAACGCGACCACCAGGCCCTGGTACGTCCTGTTGCGCAAGGCCTCAAGCGCCTCGGCGGCGCTGGCCGCCACGTCGAGCACGACGTCCGGGCCGGCCAGCGCCGCCATGATGGGGGCGCGCTTGGCCACGTCGTTCTCGATCAGCAATAACGCGCGCAGCGGCCGCGCCAGGTGCCTCGTCATGTCGGCGAACACCTGCGCCAGGGCGTCCAGGTCGGCCGGCTTGGTGGTGTAACTGGCCACGCCGTGCCGCCGGTCCGCCTGCGGCCGGTCGCGCACCGAAATAACGTGCACGGCGATGCCGCGCGTGCGCGGGTCGGCGCGCAGGCGGTCGGCGATGTCCCAGCCGTCGGCGTCGGGCAGGCCGAGGTCGAGCGCGATGGCGTCCGGGCGCGCGCGCAGCGCCAGCGCGAAGCCGTCCTCGCCGCCGGTCGCCACCAGCGTCCTGAAACCGCGCTCGCGCGCCAGGCCCTGCAGCATGCGCGCGAACACCGGATCGTCTTCGATGATCAGCAGCAGCGGCTCGGCGCCGGCCGGCGCCGGCGGCGCGAACGCGGCCGGCGCCGGCGCGCCGCGCGGCGCCGCCGCGGCGCGCTGGCCCGGCGCCGCCGGCGGCTGCGGCAAATACAGGGTGAACGTGCTGCCGCGGCCCTCCCCGCTCGCGACGTCGAGCTCGCCGCCCAGCAGCCGGGCGATTTCGCGGCTGATGGCCAACCCCAGGCCGGTGCCGCCGTAGCGCCGCGCGGTGCTGGCGTCGGCCTGCTGGAAGGCGTCGAAAATCACGCCCTGCTTCGCCGCCGCGATGCCGATGCCGCTGTCGCTGACGCTGAAGGCGAGCACCAGCGCGGCCTGTTCCAGCGCCGGCCTGCCGGCGCCCCAGCCGGAGCGCGCGATGCGCGCCGACAGCGACACGCCGCCCTTGGCGGTGAACTTGACCGCGTTCGACAACAGGTTCTTGAGCAGTTGCTTGAGGCGCTGGCCGTCGCTGCGCACGAAGGCCGGGAAGTCGGCGGCGACGTCGAGCGAAAAGGCCAGGCCCTTGGACTCGGCGAGGTGGCGGAACGCCTTGTCGAGGTCGCCGGCAAGCTCGGCCGTGGCGACGTCCTCGATGTCCAGCGTGGCGCTGCCCGCCTCGATTTTCGACAGGTCGAGGATGTCGTTGATCAGGTGCAGCAGGTCGCGCCCGGACCCATGCATGACCCGCACCATCTCGAGCTGCTTCTCGCTGAGGTTCTGCTCGCGGTTCTGGCGCAGCTGCTCGGCCAACAGCAGCAGGCTGTTGAGCGGGGTGCGCAACTCGTGCGACATGTTGGCGAGGAATTCGGATTTGTACTTCGACGTCAGCGCCAGCTGCGCCGCCTTGTCCTCCAGGCTGTTGCGCGCCACTTCGATTTCGCGGTTCTTGCGCTCGACCTCGGCGTTTTGCTCGGACAACTGGCGCGCCTTGCGTTCGAGTTCCGCGTTGGTTTTCTGCAACTCGTTTTGCTGGGACTGGAACTCCCCCTCCAGCGCCTGGGCCTGCTGGCGCAGCAGCGCCTCGGTGCCGGAGGCCGTCTCGATCGAATTGAAGACGATGCCCAGGCCCTCGGCCAGCTGGTCGAGAAAGCTCAGGTGGATCGCCTGGTAGGGGCTGAAGGCGCCGATCTCGATGACCGCCTTGACCTGCTCCTCGAACAGGATCGGCAGCACGACGATGTTGCGCGGGCTGGCCTGGCCGAGCCCGGAGACGATCGGCACGTAGTCGTCCGGCACGTGGGTGATCAGCAGGCGTTTTTTTTCCAGCGCGGCCTGGCCGACGACGCCCTCGCCGACGGCCCATTCGTTCGACAGGTTCTTGCGCTGCTGGTAGCCGTAGCTGGCCACCAGGCTGAGGCGGCGGACGGCGCCGCCGCCCTGCCGCGCCGGCGCCTGCATCAGGTACAGCACCGCGTGCTGCGAGGCCACCAGCGGCGCCAGCTCCGACAGCAGCAGGCGCGCGACGGCGCCGAGGTCGCGCTGTCCCTGCAGCATGCGGGTCAGACGCGCCAGGTTGGTCTTCAGCCAGTCCTGCTCGGTGTTGCGCTCGGTGGTTTCCCTGAGGTTGCGGATCATCTGGTTCAAATTGTCCTTCAGGTCGGCCACCTCGCCGCGCGCGGCCACCTGGATCGAGCGCATCAGGTCGCCCTTGGTCACCGCCGTGGCCACCTCGCCGATCGCCCGCACCTGGGTGCTCAGGTTGGCCGCCAGTTCGTTGACGTTGTCGACCAGGTCCTTCCAGCTGCCGGCGGCGCCCGGCACCACCGCCTGGCCGCCGAGGCGGCCCTCGACGCCGACCTCGCGCGCCACCCGCGTCACCTGGTCGCTGAAGGTCGCCAGCGTGTCGACCATGTCGTTGATGGTGTCGGCCAGCGAGGCCATCTCGCCCTTGGCCGGCACCATCATCTTGCGCTTCAGGTTGCCCACCGCGACCCCGGTGACGACCTTGGCCATGCCGCGCACCTGGTCGGTCAGGTTGTCGGCCATCAGGTTGACGCTGTCGGTGAGGTCCTTCCAGACGCCGGAGACGCCGGAGACCTGGGCCTGGCCGCCGAGCTTGCCGTCGGTGCCGACCTCGCGCGCCACCCGCGTCACCTCGCCGGCGAAGCTGTTCAACTGGTCGACCATGATGTTGATGGTGTCCTTCAGTTGCAAGATCTCGCCGCGGACGTCGACCGTGATCTTGCGCGACAGGTCGCCGTTGGCCACGGCGGTGGTGACGGCGGCGATGTTGCGCACCTGCCCGGTGAGGTTGCTGGCCATCAGGTTGACGTTGTCGGTGAGGTCCTTCCACACCCCGGCCACGGCCGGCACGTAGGCCTGGCCGCCGAGGCGGCCCTCGGTGCCGACCTCGCGCGCCACCCGCGTCACCTCGCCGGCGAAGCCGCGCAACTGCGCCACCATCGTGTTGATGGTTTCCTTGAGCTGCAGCACCTCGCCGCGCACGTCGACGGTGATGGTCTTCGACAGGTCGCCGTTGGCCACGGCGGTGGTGACGGTGGCGATGTTGCGCACCTGGTCGGTGAGGTTGCTGGCCATCAGGTTGACGTTGTCGGTCAGGCCGCGCCACACGCCCGAGAGCTCGCGCACCTGGGCCTGGCCGCCGAGGCGGCCCTCGACGCCGACCTCGCGCGCCACCCGCGTCACCTCGCCGGCGAAGGCGTTGAGCTGGTCGACCATGATGTTGATGGTGTCCTTCAACTGCAGCACCTCGCCGCGCACGTCGACCGTGATCTTTTGCGACAGGTCGCCCTTGGCCACCGCCGTCGTCACCGCGGCGATGTTGCGCACCTGCCCGGTCAGGTTGCTGGCCATCAGGTTGACGCTGTCGGTCAGGTTCTTCCAGGTGCCGGCCACGCCGGGCACCTGGGCCTGGCCGCCCAGGCGCCCCTCGGTGCCGACCTCGAGCGCGACCCGGGTCACCTCGCCGGCGAAGCTGTTCAACTGGTCGACCATGATGTTGATGGTGTCCTTCAACTGCAGCACCTCGCCCTGGACGTCGACGGTGATTTTCTGCGACAGGTCGCCGTTGGCCACCGCCGTGGTGACGGTGGCGATGTTGCGCACCTGCGCGGTGAGGTTGTTGGCCATGCGGTTGACGTTGTCGGTGAGGTCCTTCCACACGCCGGAGACGCCCTTGACGTCGGCCTGGCCGCCCAGCTTGCCCTCGGTGCCGACCTCGCGCGCCACCCGCGTCACCTCGCCGGCGAAGCTGTTCAACTGGTCGACCATGATGTTGATGGTGTCCTTCAACTGCAGCACCTCGCCGCGCACGTCGACGGTGATTTTTTGCGACAGGTCGCCGTTGGCCACCGCCGTCGTCACCGCGGCGATGTTGCGCACCTGCCCGGTCAGGTTGCTGCCCATCAGGTTGACGCTGTCGGTGAGGTTCTTCCACACCCCGCTGACGCCCTCGACCTCGGCCTGGCCGCCCAGGCGCCCCTCGGTGCCGACCTCGAGCGCGACGCGGGTGACCTCGCCGGAAAAACTCTTCAACTGGTCGACCATGACGTTGATGACGTCCTTGATCTGCAAGATCTCGCCCTGCGCCTCGACCGTGATCTTCTGCCCCAGGTCGCCGCTGGCGATCGCCGTCGCCACCTTCGAGACGTCGCGCAGCTGCACCGTCAGGTTGCCGGCCATCGCGTTGACGCTGTCGGTCAAGTCCTTCCAGACGCCGGAGACGTCCTTCACCTGGGCCTGGCCGCCCAGCTTGCCGTCGGTGCCGACCTCGCGCGCCACCCGCGTCACCTCGCCGGCGAAACTGTTCAACTGGTCGACCATGATGTTGATGGTGCTCTTGAGTTCGAGCACCTCGCCCTTGACGTCGGCGGTGATCTTGCGCGACAGGTCGCCGCGGGCCACCGCCGTCGTCACCTCGGCGATGTTGCGCACCTGGCCGGTGAGGTTGCTGGCCATCGCGTTGACGCTGTCGGTGAGGTCCTTCCAGACGCCGGCGACGTCCTTGACCTGGGCCTGGCCGCCTAGCCTGCCCTCGGTGCCGACCTCGCGCGCCACCCGCGTCACCTCGCCGGCGAAACTGTTCAACTGGTCGACCATGATGTTGATGGTGTCCTTCAGTTGCAGGATTTCGCCGCGCACGCCGACGGTGATCTTGCGCGACAGGTCGCCGCGCGCCACCGCCGTGGTCACCTCGGCGATGTTGCGCACCTGGCCGGTGAGGTTGTTGGCCATCAGGTTGACGCTCTCGGTGAGGTCCTTCCACACGCCGGCGACGCCCTTGACCTCGGCCTGGCCGCCCAGCTTGCCATCGGTGCCAACCTCGCGCGCCACCCGCGTCACCTCGCCGGCAAAGCTGTTCAACTGGTCGACCATGATGTTGATGGTGTCCTTCAGGCGCAGGATCTCGCCCTTGACGTCGACCGTGATCTTGCGCGACAGGTCGCCCTGCGCCACCGCCGTGGTCACCTCGGCGATGTTGCGCACCTGGCCGGTGAGGTTGTTGGCCATCAGGTTGACGCTCTCGGTGAGGTCCTTCCAAACGCCCGAGACGCCCTTGACGTCGGCCTGGCCGCCCAGCTTGCCCTCGGTGCCGACCTCGCGCGCCACCCGCGTCACCTCGCCGGCGAAGCTGTTCAACTGGTCGACCATCAGGTTGATGGTGTCCTTCAGGCGCAGGATCTCGCCCTTGACGTCGACCGTGATCTTGCGCGACAGGTCGCCCTGGGCCACCGCCGTGGTCACCTCGGCGATGTTGCGCACCTGGCCGGTCAGGTTGCTGGCCATCAGGTTGACGTTGTCGGTCAAGTCCTTCCAGACGCCGGAGGCCCCCTGGACCATCGCCTGGCCGCCCAGCTTGCCCTCGGTGCCGACCTCGCGCGCCACCCGCGTGACCTCGCTGGAAAAGCTGTTGAGCTGCTCGAGCATGGTGTTGATGATGTGGGCGTTCTTCAGGAACTCGCCCTTCAGCGGGCGCCCCTCGATGTCGAGCTGCATGCTTTCGCTGAGCGCGCCGCGGGCCACGGCGCCGATGACGCGGCCGACGTCGCGCACCGGTTGCACTAGGTTGTCGATCATCGAGTTGATCGCGTTGAGTTCGGCGCCCCAGGCGCCGGCGGTGCGCTCGAACTGCATGCGCTGGCCCAGCCGGCCTTCGCTGCCGACCAGCAGCGAGACGTGCCCGACCGCCCTGGCCAGCTGCTCGTGGGTGCTGGCGATGTCGTTGACGGCGTCGGCGATCTTGCCGTCGACGCCGCCCCAGTCCTGCGCCAGGCGCGCGCTGAAGTCGCCCTCGCGCAGCGCGGTGAGGGCCTGCAACAGCAACGGGCCGAACGCGCGGCCGCCGCCGCCGCCCCCGGCGCCCAGGTCGTGCGCGCGCCGCTGCGCTGGTGCCGCGCGCCGCTCCACCGGTGCCGCCTGTGGATTCATGCCGCCCCCCCCGTCTGCGGCCGCGCCAGCCTGAACGGCCCGCGCCGCAACAGTTCCAGGGCCTGCTCGTTGGACACCGGTTCGCTGAAATAGTGCCCCTGCAATTCGTCGCAGCCGTGGGCGATCAGGAACTCCATCTGCGCCGCCGTCTCGACCCCCTCGGCGATGACGGTCAGGCGCAGCACGTGCGCCAGCGTGATGATGGCCAGCACGATGGCCGCGTCGCCGGCGTCGGTGGCGATGTCGCGCACGAAGGAGGCGTCGATTTTCAGTTTGTCGATCGGCAGGCGCTTCAGGTAGGCCAGCGAGGAATGGCCGGTGCCGAAGTCGTCGATGGCGATCGTTATGCCCAGCGCGTGGATCTGGCGCAGCGTCTGCACCGCCAGCGCCGGGTTGCCCATGACGGCGCTTTCGGTCAGCTCGAGCTCGAGCATCGACGGCGCGATGCCGGCGCCGCGCACCACGGCGGCGATGTCGCGCGCCACCGTGTCGCGGCGCAATTGCAGCGCCGACACGTTGACGGCGATCGGCACGCCGCCCAAGCCCAGGGCGCCCCAGCGCCGCAGCTGCGCCGCCGCCTCGCGTATCGCCCAGGCGCCGATCACCTCGATGCGCCCGGTTTCCTCGGCGACCGGGATGAACACGGCCGGCGGGATCGCCCGGCCGTCGGCCTGCGGCCAGCGCATCAACGCCTCGAAGCCGCAGATGTCGCCGCTGGCCGCGCACACCTTGGGCTGGTAGTGCAGCACGAACTCGCCGGCGCCGACGGCGCGCTGCAGCGCGCAGCTGAGCTCGAGCTTGCGGCTGGCCGCCTCGTGCATGCGCGGGGTGAAGAAGGAAAAGCGCGCGCCGCCCTCCTGTTTGGCATGGTACATCGCGGTGTCGGCGTTGCGCAGCAGCGTCGCCGCTTGCTGGCCGTCGTCGGGGAAGACGGCGATGCCGACGCTGGGCGTGACGCGCAAATGGCGGCCTTCGATCTGGCAGGCGGCGGAGACGGCGGCGAGGATCTTGTCGGCCACCAGCGCCGCGTCCTCGACGTCGTGCATGCCCACCAGCAGCACCACGAACTCGTCGCCGCCCAGGCGGGCCACGGTGTCGCCGTCGCGCACGCAGGTGCCGAGCCGCTCGGCGACGTCCTGCAGCAGCCGGTCGCCGGCGGCGTGGCCGAGCGAGTCGTTGATCTCCTTGAAATGGTCGAGGTCGATGAACAGCACCGCCACCGTGGCGTGCTGGCGCTCCCCCTGGGCGGTGGCCTGGCGCATGCGGTCCTCCAGCAACAGACGGTTGGGCAAACCCGTCAGGGCGTCGTGGAACGACTGGTGCAACACGTAGGCCTCCATTTCCTTGCGCTCGGTGATGTCGCGCGACACCATCACCACCTGCGTCACGGCGCCCGAGGGCGCGCGGACCAGGTTCGTGGCCGACTCCAGGTAGCGGCCGGTACGGCCCAGCACCCGGTACTGCAGGCGCCGGTGGGCGTCGCCGGCGACCAGCTGCGCCAGCGCCGCGCGCACGCGCTCGCGGTCGTCGGCATGGACGATGCCGGCGTAGTTGCCGCCGAGCTCAATCGCGGCGCCGAATTCATCGACATAACTGGGGCTGGCGTACAACCAGGCGCCGGCGCTGTCGAGCAGGGCCACGTAGTCGCCGGCGTGCTGGACGATCAGGCGCTCGGCGTCGGCGCAACGCTCGGGGCCGCCGGCGGCGCCCCCGGCGGCCGCGCCCGGCGGCGGCTGGCTGCGCGCCAGATCGATCAAGCCCTGCACCTTCGCCTTGAGCACCTCGGGCGGCACCGGCATGAACAAGTAGTCGGCGGCGCCCAGGTCATAGCCCTTGGTGCGGTCGAGGTCGGTGGCGCGGTGCGAAGTCAGGAAGATGATCGGCGTGCATTGCGAGCGCGGCCGCAGGCGGATCAGCCGCGCCGTCTCGAAGCCGTCAAGGCCGGCCATCTTGACGTCGAGCACGATGGCGACGAAGTCCTGGTGGAGCAGCCGCATCAGGGCCTGCTCGCCGGAGGCGGCGCAGACAATCTCCGCGTCGAGGTCGGTCAAGATGGCGCGCAGCGCAAACAAGGTGCCCGGGTCGTCGTTGACGAGCAGGACGCTGACCTCGTCGCGGCGCGCCGGGCCGGCGCCGGGATCGCCCTCGGTAGCGGTCGCGGCGGCGGGGGCGGCGGCGGTTTCGGCGCGGGTAGGGGTACCGGTTTCGGTACGGGTGTCGGAGGGATCCATTAGGCTCGTTCCGCAGTGTCAATTACGCCGAAGCCAACCCAGGGACCCTGTCCTCTTCGCGCGAAAACAGTCCCTGCATATTTCGTTCACCGATGCCGCGCGGACTCGTCGCCGCACTGCGGATCGATCTGTCTGTAGGTTGGACGGCGGGTTCATCGTCTAGTGTTACTAGGCCTGATTCGTGCGACTAAATCTTAACCCACTTGCCCGCGGCACGCCGCACCATTGCCCGGCGCCGGCCGCCAAACATACTCGTCCGCGGCCGCGCCGGGCGCTCACCGGCATGAGCCGTTTGCGCGCCGCCGCGTGCCCGCCCCGGCCTTTGCGCTTGCTGGAAACCGGCCAGTGTCCGCGCGACGGCACGCTGGCCGCGCGCGCAATGCCAGACTATTGCCCTGCGCCGGCGGCAACGGCCTCATCCTCAAGCGAGCTCGGGATTTCCAGAACAAGCCGGTTCATCCGGGCCGGCGCAAGCGATGGAAAACGACGTTATCCGCGCCAGCCCAATTGAGTATATCGAAGCCGTCGCCTGGCCCAGCGCGACACGGCGCCCGCAACGCGATCCGGTCGGCACAAGGCGTGGGACAGCGCGGGCGGGAAAGCATTTCCGCGCCGCCCGCGGCATCCGCTACCGTCAGCGTTTGGCGCCGCCCGGCCTGGCGCAGCGCTGCGTCAGCAGCGGCGAGGCGGCTTGTTCCGGCGCGACCTTGAGCAAACCCTGCTTGGCCGATTCGACATCCCTGCCCAGCTCGGCCAGGTAGCGGTTGCGCTCCTCGCTCTGCCATTCGGCGTCGGCGAAACCCGTGGCCGGATAGCTCTTGCTCACATGCACGGTGCCTTCCAGGCGCGGCATCAACGCCCGGTCGGGGTCGGTATCCTCCTTCAGCAGATAGGCGTCGACGTCGCGCAAGGTCAGCGGCAGCGCCGCCTGCTGGTCGCCGATCAGCTTGCCGAACACGGTCAGCTTGATCTGGTTCGGACCGGCCGGCAGCAGCTCGTTGAAACTGGCCAGCGCGAACGGCTTGCCTTTGGCGTCGTCGACGCGGCCGCTGACCACGTAACGCCCGGCCTGGCGCACTTCGGCCTTCAAATAGTAGACCAGCGAGCCGTTTTCCAGCGCGTCGCGCACCGGGCCGGACCAGGTCGCCGGCACTTCCGGCGTGTAGATGACGTCGAACACGACGACGCCGCTGCGGTCGCCGACGTTATAGCTGATCTCGGTGCGGATGGTGCCGTTGAACTGGGCGAAGCCGCTCTGCGTCGGCGCCAGCGTGGCCGAATGGGTGCCGTCGCCGGCCGCCGCGTCGCCCTTGCCGCCGTCGTCGCCGAATTGCAGCGTGACGGGGGAGACCGGGCGGCTGGCGCCGTAGGTCAGCCCGCGCGCCGCCGAGCGGGTGACGAACAGCGGCAAGGTCGCGCCGGCGCCGTCGACCGCCTTCAGCGTGAAGGTCACGCTTTCGCCCGGCGCCATGAACACGCGCGACTGCGAGGTGTGCAGTTGCACCGAGCTGTCGCTACCCTTGTCGGTGCGCATCGCATGCGCCTCCGCCACCGGCCGGTTCGGATAGACCTGGTCGGGGTGCTCGGCGATCGGCCGCGAGGCGTTCGGGTAGCGGGTGTTGTCGCGGTAGTCGCAATAGGCGCGGTCGGCCTCTTCTAGCTGGCTGCGCAATTGCTGCAACTGGCCGGCGGCCGGCGCCGGCAAGCCGGGCGCGGCGCCGACGCCGGGCCAGGCCGGCGCCGATGCCCTCGCCACCGGCGCGACGGCGGCGACGCTGGCGTCGCCGGACGCCGGCCACAGCGACACGCCGATGGCGGCCAGCCCGGCCGCCAGCGCCAACGCCGCCGGCCAGTGGCGCCGCAGCCAGCCGGCCGGGGCCGGGCCTGGCGGCGGCGTGCGGCGCGGGCCGCCGGGACGCTTAGAGGGCACTGTTCACCATTACGCCGCGCACCACCGAAACGATGCCCAGCCAGTTGGCGCTGGTGTAGTGGTCGTATTGCTCCTGGGTGTCGCGGAACTCCACCGAATGGTTGCTCCACTTGCTGCTGCCATTGCCGTTGGCGCCGCTGCCCGCGGTCAGTTCGGCGCACGAGTCGCCCGGGTTGCACAGCGACTGGCCGGCCGCGCCGGCGACGCCGCCGGTGCTGTGGTAGCCCACGGCCTGGTCGTCCTGGCCCGGCAGCATGAAGGAATAAAACGAGCCTTTGCCGCCGGCGTACATGTAGAACATGACGTTGCGGGTGTCGTTGTGGTTATACATGGCGCGCGCGGTGGCCGTTTTCAAGTCCTTGACCAGCGGTTCGGAGCTGCCCCACGAGCCGAGGTCGGACAGTTCGGAGCCGCCGCCGGCGCCCGATGCCGCGCGCACCCACTTGATGTTCCAGCCGACCTGGGTGCTGCCGTCGGCATTGCCGCAGGTACCGCCGGCGCCCGGGCTGGCGTTCTTTTTCAGGCGCGCGCTGCCGCCGTAGTTGGACATCGTGTAACCCATCATCAGGTCGCCGGCGCTGTGGGTGGCGACGTAGCACCAGTTCTGGCCGGTGCAAAAGCAGTCGAGGGCGTCGCGGATCTTGCCGTTTTGCGAGGCGATGCTGTTGTAGCCGTCCCAGTTGACGGCCTTTTTATTGACGCCGGCGGCGGTCGCGGCCGGCCCCCAGTAGGTGAAGCTGTTGTAGTCGCCCACGACGCCGCCGCCGTTGCGCCCGTTAATCCACAGGCTGTAGTTGGTGGCGCTGGCGACGCTGGTCACGGCCAGCAGCAGGAGGGTCAGGAAAACACGGCACAGTCTTGTCATTTAAATCTCCACAGGGGGGTAGGATGAATGAAGCTACACGTGATGACCGCGCGACGATGGCCGGGCGGCGACGGCGCGGGCGCGCCGCCGGTCCGCCGCTTGGCTGATGCGGCTTGCTGATAAGCATATCTTTTAGGAAAGGTTACGGAGCATGGGCGGGGAGCCACGCGCCACATTGGCTCGCCAGGCCATGCGAATTGTCTAGGCAAGCTGGTTTTTGTTGCAAAATTACCTCAAAAAAGGCGCAACAACGCGCACCGCTTGCCGGCGGTGGCGGGAAAGCGTCGTCACCTCCGTCCGGCATCGGCGCCGCCGGACGAATGTCGCGTAAATGAAACGTCGACGGCCGAACATCCGGTTTCCTCGCGCTTTTATTGTTTGGGCGCAATATCCGAGGTAGACTAAAAACGTCGGGCATGCCAACGCCATCGTTTCCCGCGCCGGCATCAGAACCGCTTTCTGGTCGTCTCCCCCGGGTTCGCGCCCGGCGCGGTGGACGACTTCGATGATAGGGCGCGCGCCTCGTCGGCGCCCAAACAGATGACAGGAACAACGATGAAACGACCACGCCGTCTGCCCACGCTGCTGCTGCTTCTGGCGATGGGCGCCGTTCCCGCCCGCGCCGAGTTGGTACTCGTGGTCAATCCGAAAAACCCCGCCACCAAGATGTTTCCCTCGCAGGCGGCGCAATTCTTTCTCGGCGGTTCGGTGCTGTTTACGCCGATCGAGCAGGCCGAGGGCTCGGCCATCCGCGCCGAATTCTATAAAAAAGTGCTGGAAAAAGAGCCGTCCCAGGTGCAGGCCGTCTGGGCCAAGCTCGTTTTTACCGGCAAGGGCAAGGCGCCAAAGGAATACAAGTCCAGCGCCGACGTCAAGAAAGCGGTTGGCGAGAACGTCAACGCCATCGCCTATATCGAAAAAGCGGCCGTCGACGACAGCGTCAAAGTCGTCGCGACCGTGCCCTGATGCGCGCCCTTCCCATGCCTGGAGATTGCTCGATGAAAAAAACACTGATCGCATTGGCGCTTGCAACGCTGGCGGCCGGCCACGCCGGCGCCATCGACCTCAGCGACGACGGCAGCCTGAAACTGACCGGTTTTTATAATTTGACCGGGGCCAAGGTCTTGAGCGGCGCGGCGCAAGGCAGCGGCGCGCCCTGGACTTATCAGCAATGGAAATGCCCGTGCACCATCCAGGGCTGGGAATACGTCAGCGTCTACCAAAAGGACAAGGGTTTTCAGCTTGACCAAGAGTCCCTGCTGGGGGTGCAGATCAAGAAGGATTTCACGCCGACCCTGTCGCTGACGACGCAGTTGGTGGCGCGCGCCAATAATCCGAACGAGGGGTCGCGCCCGACCGTCGACTGGTTGTACGCGACCTGGTCACCGTCGGCCGATTCGGCCTGGACTTTCCAGGCCGGCAAGATGCGCATTCCGCTCTATTACTATAGCGACTATCTGTACATCGGCTACGCCTATCCGTGGGTGCGGCCGATGCCGGACGTATACGGCTGGCCGATCTACGCCTACAACGGGGCCAACGTCAGTTACCGCACCCAGTTCGGCGCCACCGACTGGGCCGGCACGTTTACGGCCTGGGCCGGCGGCTACACGCAAAAGCACGACGCCTACGACACCCTGATCTATTACACGACGCCGACGCACGAATCATGGAAAAACATCGTCGGCGCCTCGGCCTCGGCAAATAATGGCGTGTTCGACGCGCGCGCCATGCTGATGCATTACAACGGCTCGACCTGGCAAGACAACCCCGATGGCAGCCGCGCCAGCATCATCGACGATCAGAGCACCCGCATCATGGGCCTGTCGGTGAACATGGATTACCGCAACTGGCTGGTGAAGACCGAAGTCGACCGCTACGAGCAAATCGACGCCGGCAAGGGCCTCAACAATGTATATAAATATGCCCTGTTCGGGGTCGGCTACCAGTACGGCGCGTGGACGCCGATGTACACTTTTTCGCGCTACCGCACGATCACACAGCCCATCGAAGGACGCAACACGCAATATCTGTCGCTGCGCTGGGACGTGCGCAAGAACATGGCGCTCAAGCTGCAATACGACGTATCGAAGGACAGGTCGCAATATTCCTACCCGTTCTTCGGCGATTCGAAATTGCTGTCGGTGTCGCTGCAGGGGATTTTCTAGTCGTTCCGCCCGCGCTAGGCGGCGCCTGCCTTGGCGCGGGCGACCAGACGGCCGCCATCGAGGACATCGTCAGCGGCGCCCGGCGCTTTGCGCCAGATCGGACAGCTCGCACCAATCGTCGGCGCAGCGCACGACGTCGCCGATCACGATAATGCTCGGGCTGCCCAGGCCGCTGGCGCGCAGCGCGCCCGGCAGCTCGCCCAAGGTGGTCAACAGTTGCCGCTGCCCCGCCCGGCTGGCCGACTGCACCACCGCCACCGGCGTCGACGCCGCCGCGCCGCCCGCCAGCAGGCCCGCCTGGATCGCCTCGCAGCGCGCCACGCCCATGTATACCACCAAGGTCAGCTTGCTCTGCGCCAACGCCGCCCAGTTCGGTTCGGACGCGGCGTCCTTGCCGTGCCCGGTGACAAACACCGCGCCCTGGCTCCAGCGCCGGTGCGTCAGCGGCACGCCGATGCCGGCCGGCGCCGCCAGCCCGCTGCTGATGCCGGGCACCACGTCGACGGCGATGCCGTGCGCGCGCAGCGTGGCGCGCTCCTCGCCGCCGCGGCCGAACAGATACGGGTCGCCGCCCTTCAGGCGCACCACGCGGTGGCCGGCGCGCGCCTCCGCCACCATCAGGCGCTCGATGAATTCCTGCGGCGTCTGCTGGCAGCCGCCGCGCTTGCCCACCTCGATCACCCGCGCCGTCGCCGGCGCGAAGGCCAGGATGTCCGGGTTGACCAGGTCGTCGATCAGCAGCACCTCGGCCCGCTCGATGGCGCGCAGCGCCTTGATGGTCAACAATTCCGGGTCGCCGGGGCCGGCCCCGACCAGTGTCACGCTACCTTGCTTGCTCATCGCTATGCTCCAGTGTAATTTAGGCGGCGCTCAAGGCCGCTTTGACCATGTCGTCGATTTCGCCGGTGATGTTCGACAGCACCCCCGCCACGACGGCGAATTCCCGGCCGGCGTGGCCGGCCCGGGCGGCGACGATGCGGGCGTTGAAGGCCACCATCTTGGCCTGCTTGGCGATCGTCTCGATGTCGGTAATGACGCCGCGCAACTGCTTTTTCATCAGCAGCGCGTGGCGCTTGGACTGCTCCTCGTAGATCGTGGTGATTTGGTTCAGCACGGCCAGGATGGGCGTCGTCATGCACACCAGTTCGGCCACCAGCCCGGCGCAGTCGCGCTTGCCTTGCTCGACGGCGAACAGCGTACGCTCGGCCAGCGCGATGAAGCCGAGGATCTTGCGGTCGCCCCCGAGGCTGCCGAAGTAGGCGTCCTGCAGCTCCGGGCAAAAAATACCGGGCAGCTTGCTGTCGCCGTTGACCAGCGCGATGTGGGCGGTACGAAACAGGCCCAGCGCCTCGCGCGCCACCGCCGCCGCGGCGGCGTCGCCGTGCAGGACCAGCAGCGTGTACAGCACCAGCCGCTGCGAGGTGAAGCGGCGCCGCCCGGACAGGTTGATCAGCGCGCCGAATACTTCGCCCGACAGCGGCACGTCCACGTCGTGCGCCTTGCCGGCCATTTTGATCGGTTCCGTCATCAGCATCGTCAACTCCTTCTTTGCTTGTGTATCGATTTTAAGCTTCGGTAGGTCGGATTAGCGCAACGCGCAATCCCGTGCCGGCCAACCCGACCGACGAACATCACGCTTCTCGTAGCGGATCTCGAACGAGGCGGCGTAGGCCGCCGGGTCGCTGCCGTCCCATACCTTGCCGTCGAGCAGCGTCGAGCTGCGCATCGTGCCGCTTGGCA
The DNA here is from genome assembly GCF_000344615.1 of Janthinobacterium sp. CG3. Lineage (GTDB taxonomy): Bacteria > Pseudomonadota > Gammaproteobacteria > Burkholderiales > Burkholderiaceae_D > Janthinobacterium. The sequence goes on from NZ_KB467824.1 coordinate 2,059,015, forward strand.
GCGCGGTGCCGGCCAGCGCCGCCGCCTCCCGGTACAGCGCGACCTGGTTGACCGCCGTCGCCACGCCCAGGTAGTCCGGCTCGTCCTTGAGCAGGCCCCAGCGGCGGTGCTGCGTCATGAACCACATGCCGTCCGACAGATACGGGAAGTTGACGGCGCCCTCGCGGTGGAACTTCAGGCTGCGCGGGTCTTCCCAGCTCTTGCCCAGGCCGTTCTGGTAATGCCCGAGGATGCGCGGCGCGATCAACGCCGGGTCGGTGTTGAGGTATTCGGCGGCGCTGATGACCTCGACCATTTTCCGCTTGTTGGCGGCCGAGGCGTCGATCCACTTGCCGGCGTCGAGCACGGCGGCGATCAGCGCGCGGCAGGTGTTCGGGTTCTGTTCGACGAACGCGCGCGTGGCGCCCAGCACCTTGCCCGGATGGTCGGGCCAGATCTGCTGGGTGGTCGCGGCGGTGACGCCGACGCCGTCGACGATGGCCTTGTGGCCCCACGGTTCGCCGGCGCAGAAGCCGTCCATGTGGCCGGCGCGCAGGTTCGCCACCATCTGCGGCGGCGGCATGGTGATCACCTGGGCGTCGCGGAAGGGGTCGATGCCGTGCGCCGCCAGCCAGTAATACAACCACATCGCGTGGGTGCCGGTCGGGAAGGTCTGGGCGAAGGTGTAGGAGCGCGGCCGCGCGCGCATCAGCGCCGCCAGCGAGGCGCCGTCGACGGCGCCCTCGCCTGCCAGCTTGCTCGACAGCGTGATCGCCTGGCCGTTGTGGTTCAGGTTCATCAGCACCGCCATGTCGCGCCGCAAGCCGCCCACGCCCAGTTGCACGCCGTAGACCATGCCGTACAGCGCGTGCGCCGCGTCCAGTTCGCCGTTGCACAGCTTGTCGCGCACGCCGGCCCACGACGCTTCCTTGCGCAGCTCGATCTGGATGCCGTACTTGCGGTCGAAGCCGAGCACCGCCGCCATCACCAGCGAGGCGCAATCGGTCAGCGGCAAAAAGCCGATCCTGACCGTGTCCTTCTCCGGCTTGTCCGACCCCGCCACCCAGGCCGCTGCGCTCGCTTGTTCTGACATACCGCTCCTTGTAGTTCCGAAAATGAAAAAGCGTCTCTCCGGCACGAATCGTTCATGCTTGAAAGACGCCTTTGTCTTGGACGGTGGCCACCGCCATTGGCCGCCACCGTTAGTTCATATTCAGCAAGGAGCGTGCCAACCGCGGCAACGGTGGGAAGTCGGGCTAGCCCGCAAGGGCGTAACCCGGACACTTTGGGGGGCAGCGGCAAACAAGCCAAGCCATGTCTTCTAGCGGGGCAAAAAGCGCACCATCGTTGTGCGGCGCACCATGGCGGCACGCTCAGCCCAGCAAGTCCTCGACGTCGAGGATGCGCTGGGCGATCTCGGCCAGCTTCAGGTTCTTGTTCATCGCCATGCTGCGCAGTTTCTGGTAGGCCTGGTCCTCGGACAGCTGGTGGTGCGCCATCAGCAAGCCCTTGGCGCGCTCGATCACTTTGCGCTCGGCCAGCTTGTGCTTGGTGTCGGACAGCTCGGCGAGCAGCTTTTGCTCCTGCTTGAAGCGCGCCATCGCCACGTTCAGTACCGGCTTGATGCGCTCGGCCTGCAGGCCGGCGACGATGTAGGCCGAGACCCCGGCGGCCATCGCCGCGTCCATGCTGGAGGTGGTCTCGTCCTCTGTAAACAGGACGATCGGGCGGCGCTCGTCGCGGGTGGCGACGACGATGTGTTCGAGCACGTCGCGCGCGTCCGACTCGGCGTCAACGATGATCAGGTCGGGTTGCAGCTGGGCGATGCGCTCGGGTAGATACATGTCCGCCGGCAACGAGGCGACGATGTCGTAACCCGATTCGAGCAGGCCGATGCGCAGCAAATTGCCGCGCCGCGCCTGCGCCCCAAGCGCGCCGTCGCGCTCGGCCTCGGGGTCGATGATGGTATTGACGACAACGATGCGCAGGTTGCGCACGGGCGGGGTCAACGTTCTTTTGGACGTCATGAAAACTTTTCTAAAAAGGGACTGCCGTCTACACAAGCAAGAATCAAACCAGTCGCCCGGCGGCGCGGCCCACCCTAACCTGCCTTCAGCGTGAACGGGCGGGTGTCGGGCGCGTGCCGCAAGGCCTCGAACGCGGCCGGCTCCCACGGCCGCACCGCCAGCAGCAGGCTGGTGCCGTAGCGGGCGTCGGCCGGCGCGTCGGCGCACTCCTGGTGCAGCTCGGTGAACTCGCGCACCAGCTTTTGCAGGCGCTGCTGGAAGCGCAGGTTGGCCGCCGGCGTCAGCATCGCGTGCTGGAAGCGCAGTTGCTCGCCGGGCTGGTCGAAGCGCCCGTGCAGGAAGTCGTTCTGGATGCGGTCTTGGAAGAAGCGCTGGATCGGCCCGTCCGGCAACCAGGCGAAGTCGCGCGCGATGCGCAGCTTGACGCGGTTCTCTGGCATCAGGTGGATCAGGCCAAGCCGGTCCAGTTGCAGCAGGTGGGCGGTGCACTGCGCCGGCGTCAGCCGGTAGGTGGCGACGATCTGCGCCGCCGTCCAGTGGTTCAGCACGCACACCGCCGTCAGCACGCGGCCCGGGTCGGCCACCAGCTCGGCCTCCTGCGCCTCGGTTAGCCGGTGCAACTCGGCCTGCGCCTTCTCGGCCGCCTGCACCACCTCGTACAGCTCCATCCGCAGCAGCCCGCAGATCGCCTCCACCGTTTGCAGGCTGAAGTTTTGCTGCGAAAACTGACGCTTGACGCTCGCCTCGCTCAAGCCAAGGTGGGCGGCGACGCCGGCGTAGGTGACGCCCCCGCCCTTCAGCAAACGCTTCAGGGTGGCGATCAGGTCATGGGTCTGGGACATGGTCAAGTATCGAAAATCAATACCAGTGAGCTTATACCATGCACCAAACAACGACAAGGGTCGGCTGCCACGGCCGCGCGGCCGCGGCGACTGCCCTACCGCTGCCGCAAGGGAGGCGGGAAGCTGCGCGACATTACTCGGCGGCGAGCTGCAACACCAGCTTGCCCTTGTTCTCGCCGCTAAACAGGCGCTGGAAGGTTTCCGGGAACGACTCCAGGCCCTGCACCACGTCCTCGCGGGTTTTCAGCTTGCCGGCGGCGATCCAGCCACCCATCTCCGTCATTGCCTCCGTCGCCCGCGGATAATAATCGGCCACCATGATGCCCTTCATCGTGGCGCGCTTGACCAGCAGTTGCAGGTAGTTGGCCGGTCCCTTCACCGGCCCGGTGCTGTTGTACTGCGAAATCGCGCCGCAAATGACCACGCGGGCGTGCAACGCCAGCCGCGCCAGCGCGGCGTCGAGCATGTCGCCGCCGACGTTATCGAAGAACACGTCGATTCCCCGCGGGCACAGGCGCTGCAACGCCGCGCCCACGTCCTCGCTCTTATAGTCGATGGCGGCGTCGAAGCCGAGTTCCTCGACCAGATAGCGGCACTTGTCGGCGCCGCCGGCGATCCCCACCACGCGCGCGCCCTTGAGCTTGGCGATCTGCCCGACCAGCGTGCCGACCGCGCCGGCCGCGCCCGACACCACCACCGTCTCGCCGGCCTTCGGCTGGCCGACGTCGAGCAAACCGAAATACGCGGTCAGGCCCGGCATGCCCAGCGCGCTCAGGTACATCGGCAGCGGCGCCAGCGCCGGGTCGACCTTGTTCAGGCCCTGGCCGTTGCTAATCGCGTATTCCTGCACGCCCAGCAAACCAACCACATGCTGGCCGACCGCGAACGCCGGGTTGGCCGACGCCGTCACCCGCCCCACGCCGATGGCCCGCATCACCTCGCCAATGGCGACCGGCGGCATGTACGATTCCTTGCTCTCGTTCATCCAGCCGCGCATGGCCGGGTCGAGCGACACGTGCAACACCTTGATCTGCACCTCGCCGTCGGCCGGCGCGCGCAGCGCCTCGCCGACGTAATGGAAATCGCTGCGCTGGACCGCGCCGACCGGGCGGCTGGCAAGCTGGAACTGGTGGTTGGTGATGCTCATATACTATTCTCCCTTGAGTGGCTGACGATGACATGCAGTATAAAATGTATCTAATTGCCTGATAAGCCGCCAATATGGCATTACATTGTTGCCCTATTGGCGACAATAAAAAGGAAGCATGCTCAATCCACAACATCTGGCGATCTTCGCCACCATCGTCCAGGCCGGCAGCATCAGCCGCGCCGCGATCCAGCTGCGCTGCGGCAAATCGGTGCTCTCGCGCCAGCTGGCGCGGCTCGAACAAGACTTGGGCGCGCGCCTGATCCAGCGCTCGACGCGGCGTCTGGCGCTGACCGAAATCGGCGAACTGGTGCTGCAGGAGGCGCGCCAGATCGGCCGCGCGCTCGACAACATCGAACAATTGGCCGACCAGCACCAGCAGCAGGTGCGCGGCGTGCTGCGCGTATCGTGCTCGATGGCGGGGCGGCGCCGGATGGTGCCGCTGCTGGCCGAATTCACCGCCCTCTACCCGCAGGTGAAAGTAACGCTGCAAATGGAAGAACACCTGGTCGACCTGATCGCCGAGCAGATCGACGTCGCCATCCGCGCCGCGCCGCTGGCCGACTCCTCGCTGATCGCCCGCAAGCTGTCGGACAACCCCAGCGTTATCGTGGCGGCGCCGGCCTACCTGGCGCGCGCCGGCACGCCGCAGACGGCGCACGAGCTGCGCGGACACGCCTGCCTGATCTACGCCAACGGCGACTATGTGGCCGACCAGTGGGTCTTTATCGGCGCCGACGGACCGTACACGGTGCCGGTGGACGGTCCGCTGCGCATCAACGACGGCGGCGCACTGGTGACGGCGGCGGCGGCCGGGGTCGGCATCCTGCGCGTGCCGCGCGCGCTGGCGGCCGAGGAAATGGCGCGCGGCGAACTGGTACCGGTGCTGGCGCACTGCCCGCTGCCGCCCGGCACGCCGGTGTACGCGGTCTACCCGGCGCGCGAGTTCCTGGCGATGAAAACCTCCGCCTTCGTCGACTTCCTGCTGGCACGGATAGGCGACCAGAAGCCTTCGGCTCACACTTGAATTGCCGGCGCAGCCAGTAAACACCACCGGCAAATGCCGTCGGTTTGAATTTAACGCAGCAACCGCCACTGGCCGTTCTTGACGTCGAGCAGGCGGAAGGCGGTCAGGTTCAGGCCCATGTGGTCGGCCGGCGTCATGTCGACCCGGCCGGCGGTGCCGATGTAGCCGGTGGTTTCCTCGATGGCGTCGCGCACCTTGTTCTTGTCGCTGCCGCCGGCCTTTTTCAGCGCCGCCACCGCGATCATCAACGCGTCGTAGCCGTGGCCGCCGAAGCTGGAGACGCTGGCCTTGTAGCGTTCGCGGTAGGTTTTTTCGTAGGCCGTCACGACCGCCTTCTGCGGGTCGTCCGCCGCCAACTGGCCGGCCACCACCAGCGCCGCCGCCGGCAGCTTGACGCCGTCGGCCGCGGCGCCGGACAGTTTAATGTACTCCGCCGACGCCACGCCATGCGACTGGTACAGCGGCAGCGCGATCGCCAGTTGCTGGTAGTTCCTGGTGGCGACGGCCGGCCCCTGCCCGGCGCCGAACACGAACACCGCCTGGATGCCGGGCGCCGACTTGATCTTGGTCAGCTGGGCGGTGACGTCGGTGTCCCTCGGCGCATAAGTTTCATTGGCAACGATGGTGATGCCGAAGCGCGGCGCCACCGCCTGGGTTTCCGTGCTGCCGGACTGGCCGAAGCCGCTGGTTTCGGACAGCAGGCCGATCCTGAGCAGCCCCAGCCGCTTCATGTCGGTGAACACCTTTTCGGCCGCCATGCGGTCGGTTGGCGCCACCTTGAACACCCATTTCTTGACCGGCTCGACGATCGACACGCCGGCCGCCATCGAGATGAACGGCATGCCGGCCTGCTCCACCAGCGGGATCATGGCCAGGCTCGACCCGGTGGTGGTGCCGCCGATGATCAGGTCGACCTTGTCGGACTCGATCAGGCGCTTGGCGAAGCTGCCGGCCTTGTTCGCCTCGCTGCCGTCGTCGTAGTGGACCAGTTCCAGCCTGCGCCCCAGTACGCCGCCCTCGGCGTTGAGCCGCTCGATGTACAGTTGCAGCGTCTTCAGCTCCGGGTCGCCGAGGTAGGCCGCCGGGCCGGTGGCCGAGACCACCGAGCCGATGCGAATCGGTTCGGCCGCAGCGGCCGCGCCGTGCGGGCCGGCCAGCGCGGCGCAGACAACGGCGATTGTCGCGCAGGCGAATGTGTACAAGCCGCTGGAAATGGATTTTTTCACTGTTTCGCCTCGACTGTCATGGGTATATGCTTCAACGCGGCGCCAAACGCCCCAAAACAAATATACCATAGCAGAAAGGCAATCCAGTGCGCCAACGCATGCCGGCGCCGCCCGCTTACTGGCTAACCGGGTTGAATCAAGCTCGGGTCGTCGAACGGCGTTTCCTTCGGCAGCAGCTTGTCATGTGGCGGCCGGCCGCGAGGTAACGCTCGTAACTGCGGCCGCGCTCGGCGGCGGCGATATGCGCCAGCGCCACGTCGCGCGCGTCAACCACCGAAAAACTGCCGGGCACCAGCCCGGGCATCTTGCCGCGCACCGTGTCCAGCTAGCCACCAAGGTAGCTGCCACTGCGGCAATGTACATGTTCAACAAAAACCTGAGGGACGCGACGGCCGATGCCGGCGCGCAGGCCGGCATCGGATTCACCAGGCTGGCTTCACTTATGGCGTGAGCGTGAAGTCGATGTTGGCCTGGTTCACAAGCGAAATATCAAGCACAGGCGCCGTCACGGAGGCATAGCCGGTCGCGCTCGCTTCCACGCGATATTTGCCGGTGCCCGGTGTTGTCGTCGGCGCCGCCGCAAAGCTCAATGGCAAGGCCGCGCTGTAGAGCGCAAACTGCGGTGCGGCCAGCGGCAGCGTTTTCAAGGAGTAGACGCCGGTCGAGATGTCGGCGCCTTGGTACTTCACCGTCACGGTCGGCCCGGCGGCAAAGCTCTGCTTCGCCGCGACGTAGGCGACCTCGGTGCTGCCGGCCGGCAGCGTCACTTTGCCGCTGATCGAACCCTGCGCGCTTGGCGCCAGGCTGAACGGCGCGGCCGACGTGCTTAAGGTGGTGGTGCTGGTCGTGCTGGTTACCGGAACGGCGGCGACCACTGCGGCGGCGCTGTTGTCGGCCGTAATGACCACGTCGTAACTGCCGGGAGCCAGGCGGGCCAGGAAGAATTCGCCCGTCGTGGCGCTAGGTGCCGTCGAGGCGATGACCACGCCGTTTTGCTGCGCCGATACCATCACGTGGCTGGCCAGCAGCGCCTTGTTGACGAAGCCGGAAATACCGTTCAGCACCGTCGGCACCACCTTCACGACGGGCTTCAGCGCGTACTTGCCGTTGCCCTTGGTAACCACGGATTTGCAGGCGTTGAAGTCCAGCACCAGGTCGACGCGCTGGCCCGCGGCGACGTCGAACTCGTTGACCAGCTTGATGCCGCTTTGCACCGCGCTTGGCGTGTCGAGGCTGACCTCGGTCGTGGTGCCGGTGGCGATCACCGAGTTGGCCAGCGCGTTGTTGGCGTTGGCGTCGAGCACCAGACGCATCTGCGTGTAATGGCCGACGGCCAGTGGCGTCTCGCCCAACGTCTCCAGCGCGCCGTTGGTCAGGTTCAAGAGATTGATCTTGCGCGCCGGGCTCAGCGTAATGTCGGTCCAGCCGGCATCGGTGTCGCCGGCGCTGGCGCTCTGGTGCACGCGCACTTTCGACACCGTGACATTGACCGCGTCGAAGCCGCAGGCCGGCGCGTCGGTCATCGACACGCCCAGCGTACCGGTGGCGGTGGCGCTACCGCCGCCGCCGCCGCCGCATGCCGCCAACGTTGCCGCGGCGAGGATAGTGGTGGAAATCAAAGCGATGCGTGAAGTTGACGTTGACGTTGTCATTTTTATGGCCTCTAGAGTGATGGTCTATCTTTTGTTCCAAAGCAGCACCTGCCGCCCTGCGAAACAAATATACCCTGCAGGCAAGATCAATACCGTTCGCTGGCGCACGTAAGCCCGGCCCGCCCGCATTGGCAACAATAGACTGCGACACAAAAAAGTCCCGTGGCGGCAAATTTCTTTTGCCATGTTTCCGACTAGATCCCAGCGCCTTCTCGATTTTGCCTCCGCATTGCCAAAACGCAAAAAGGGCATCGCCATTTGCCGGAGATGCCCGCTTACTGCTTACTTATTGGCTACTTACTGGCTACTTGCTGCCTACCTACTGGCTAACCGGGTTGAACCACAAGGTCGGGTCCTCGAACGGCGTTTCCTTCGGCAGCAGGTTGTTCTTGATGCGGAAGATTTTGCGGCCCTTCAGATTGGCCTGGGCGATCGCCTTGCCGTTGTATTTCTTGAAGATCATGTCAAACGAGCCGTCCTTGATCATCTTGCGGATGCCCGCTTCCATGCGTTTCTGCAAGGCGGCGTCGTTCTTATTAAAGAAAAAATAGTAGGGCCACGGGTAGTAAATCAGGATGTTTTTCTCGACCACCAGGTTGGGGTTGGCCTTAACGTTGCGCTCCTGCTCGGCGAAGGCTTCGCTGATGCCGCGCGGGAACAAGTCGAAGCGCCCGGTCGCCGTCATCTTGAACAGGTCGTCGTATTTCGCCGTCGTCACATTGAAGCCGTTCGATTCGTACAGCTTGACGTCGCCCCAGCCGGTGCCCTGGCCGATCGTCAACTTCTTCAGCTCCGCCAGCGTGGTGATCTTGTCGATTTCGGCCTGCTTGTCGGCTTGGATCAGCGCGACGCGGTAACCGAGGATGCCCTTGCGCAGCGGAATGCGGATGGGCAGCAAGTCTTGCTCCTTGTCGCTGGAGGTCGAACTCCAGGCGATATTGACGACCTTGCCGTTTTTCAGTTCGCTCAGGGTGCGCTCCTCGTTCATTTTCTCGGACGAGGCCTCCAGTTCGAACGGGCCGAACTCGGCCGTGGTCTTCTCCAGCGCGGTGCGCATGATTTCCATCAAGTCGTTGAAGCGCGTGTCGCCGGCCGTTTCGTAGGCCGGATACGTCACCTTCAGACCCGCGCCCAGCGCCGCCGTCGACAGCAGCGCGGCGGCCACGAACACACTGATTTTTGTTGCCGTTCCCGATATATATTTCAACATATATGTCATCCCCCAATAAACAACGAGAACCGCCCGCGCCCGGCGTGCGCGCAGGCGGGTGTGTTTCCGCGGCCGGCCCGCTCTGTAGGCGGGTACGCTCGCGAAAACCAGGCCCGTCCGAAAACGGACGAGTCTGGTGAGCTTACACCTAAATTACCACCACGCCTCGACTTGCAGGCCGGCCGAGGTACCGTTGGTGTTGCCGCCAAACACACCGCTGCTCGACAGCGTACTGCCTGCGGTGGCCGAGGCCTGGGCCGCGGCGTTCCACTTCGCGTACGTGACGAAGGCGCGCAGTTCCGGGCGCGACCAGAAGCCCTTGGCGGCGGCGATGGTCGGCGCGAACGTCAGCTTGGTCAATTGCTGCGTCGCCCCGCCACTGGCGGGCTTGATGCGGTCGTGGCCCAATTCCAGTTGCAGTTTAAGGTTGTCGCTTAGCGCATACACCGGGCGCACGCCGAACGAGGTCCAGGTCTGGCTGCCGGCGTTGCCGCGGTCTTTTTGCAGCAGCGCCAGCGCCGAGCCGCCGAACTCCGGCGTGATTTGCCAGGCGATGGTATCGAACACGCGACTGCGCTTGACGTCCGAACCCTGCCTGATGTCGCCGGTGCCGCCGATCTTGGTGCCGGCGCCGACGCCGTACTGGATACCGAATTTGTTGTCGCCGCCCACAACCTTGTCCTGAATATGGATCAGCGAGGCGGACCAGCCGTTGTGGGCGCCGGCGACCGCGGAGTCCTTGTTGATCAGGCTGACGTCGAACTTCAGGCTGCCGTCGGGATTGACGGCCACGCCGTCATAGCTGAAGCTGTGGCGCGTGGCCGACGTGCTTTTGTCCAGGTCGTTGCGGAACAGGCCGTAGCTGAACTTGCCCGGCCCCAGCGGCAGGCCGGCGACGCCGCCGCCGACGCCGTCGCCGTGCAGGTACTTGAAGTCGATCATATGGATGTCGGGGCGGTTGTAATAACGCTTGCCGATCCAGACCACGCCGCCGCGCATGAAATCGAGGTTTTTGGCTTCGATGAACATTTGCGCGACGCTCAGCTTTTCATCGCCGATGTCGGAGGTCGGCGTGTAGGCGGCGGCCCAGAACGTGCCGACGAAGCTGGCGCCGTTGGCCGCCGTCAGCAATTCCTTGGTGTAGCCGAACTCGCCGTCGGAATCGCACTCGTTGCCCAGGCGGTACTTGGCGACGCCTTCGAGGCCATAGCAAGCCTGCTTGCCGTTAGCCGAGTTGGTGCCGACGCCGGCGCGGAAGTAGCCGTGGAACTCGCCCTCGGCGTCGCTGGCGCAGACGGCGCCGGCGCTCAGGGCCAGCATCAGTGCGGCGGGCAAGGTCTTCAAAATGCAGTGTTTCATTGTCGTATCCCCAGCATATAGTTTTAGTTTTAGAATAACGGCGCCTGTGTTCAGGTCGCTTTCCGGCGGTAGAACGCACCTCCCTTCATGGGTTGCAAAATTTTGGACGAGACTCCCCCTGGCGCGGTGAACGCCGGTTGCACCATGGGGAGCCACGCCGCCTGAGACTATTTCATCGTCGGCATGGCGAACTCGGCGCCGGAGGCGGTCGACGCCGGCCAGCGCTGCGTGACGGCCTTTTGCTTGGTGTAGAAGCGCACCGATTCCGGGCCGTGCGCGTGGTGGTCGCCGAACAGGCTGCGCTTCCAGCCGCCAAAGCTGTGGAAGGCCATCGGCACGGGAATCGGCACGTTGACGCCGACCATGCCGACCTGCACGCGGTGGGTGTACTCGCGCGCGGTGTTGCCGTCGCGCGTGTAGATCGCCGTGCCGTTGCCGAATTCGTGGGCGTTGACCAGGTCCAGCGCCGCCGCGAAGTCCGGCACGCGCACGATGCACAGCACCGGCCCGAAGATCTCTTCCTTGTAGATGCTCATGTCCGGCGTGACGTGGTCGAACAGGGTGCCGCCCAGGAAGAAGCCTTTTTCATGGCCTGGCAGCACGAAGCCGCGGCCGTCGGTGACCAGCGTGGCGCCGGCGGCGACGCCGTCGTTGATGTAGGCGACGATCTTGTCCTTGTGTACCTGGGTGACGACCGGCCCCATTTCGGCCGCCAGGTCCATGCCCTGGCTAATTTTCAGCTCGCGGATGCGCGGCACCAGCGCCTCGACCAGCTTGTCGGCGACGTTACCCACCGCCACCACCACCGAGATCGCCATGCAGCGCTCGCCGGCCGAGCCGTAGGCCGCGCCCATCAGCGCGTCGACGGTCTGGTCCAGGTCGGCGTCCGGCATCACCACCATGTGGTTCTTGGCGCCGCCCAGGGCTTGCACGCGCTTGCCCTCGGCGCAGCCGGTGGCGTAGATGTGCTCGGCGATCGGGGTCGAGCCGACGAAGCTGACGGCGCGCACGTCCGGGTGCGCCAGCAAGCCTTCGACGGCGTCCTTGTCGCCCTGCAGCACGTTGAAGACGCCGTCCGGCAAGCCGGCTTCGGTCAGCAACTGCGCCATCAACAGGCTGGCCGACGGGTCGCGCTCGGACGGTTTCAGCACGAAGGTGTTGCCGCAGGCGATGGCCATCGGGAACATCCACATCGGCACCATCACCGGGAAGTTGAACGGCGTGATGCCGACGCACACGCCCAGCGCCTGGCGCATGGTCCAGGCGTCGATGCCGTTGCCGACCTGCTCGGTGTATTCGCCCTTCATCAGTTGCGGAATGCCGCAGGCGAATTCGACCACTTCGATGCCGCGCGCGATTTCGCCCTTGGCGTCGGTGAAGACTTTGCCGTGCTCGGCGGTGATCAGGGCCGCCAGCTTGTCGGCGTGTTGCTCCATCAGCTCCTTGAATTTGAACATCACGCGGGAGCGGCGCAGCGGCGAGGTGGCCGACCAGGCCGGGAAGGCGGCGTGGGCCGACGCGACCGCGGCGTTCAGCTCGCTCGTGGTGGCCAGCGAGACTTTCGCGCTGACGGCGCCGGTGGCCGGGTTGAACACCTCGCTGGTGCGCTCGGAATTGGAGGCGAGTGGGCGCCCGCCGATGAAATGGCCAATGTTTTGCAGTTGCGTTGTCATTTGAAACTTTCGGTAAGTTACATGGTTTGTCAGGGGACGGTTCACAACCACCGGCGTAACCCCGGGGTCAGCCCCCCGCTCGTTGCCTTTGGTTCTTTTACGGTTCGCGGCGCCTCTATTTTTTTAGCATCCACTCGTGGGCCGGGTCGTTCTTGAAGTGCCATTCGCGCTTCGGCCCCGCCATCACGTTCAGGTAGTAGGAGTCGTAGCCGTAGGGCACCACCACCGGGTGGTAGCCGCGCGGCACCATCACGACGTCGTGGTTTTCCACCGCCATCGACTCGTCCAGCGAGCGGTCGTCGGTGTAGACGCGCTGGAAGGCGAAGCCCTGCGCCGGATTCAGCCGGTGGTAATAGGTCTCCTCCAGCGTGCTTTCCTCCGGGATGTTGTCGCTGTCGTGCTTGTGCGGCGGGTAGCTCGACGAATGGCCGCCCGGGGTCAGCACCTCGACCACCAGCAAGCCGTCGGCCGGCTCCGTCTGCGGCAGGATGTCGCACACGTAGCGGGTGTTGGCGCCGCTGCCGCGCACCGAGCGCTTCATACTGCCCGGCTCGATCAAGCGCGCCGGCCGCGAGGTGTTGGCCGGCGCGCTGCACAGCGCCACCTCGGCGTCGCTGTCGGCGGTGATGCTGACGGCCTGGCCGTTCGGCACGTACACGGCGAACGGCGACTGGTCGTCGAACACGCTGGCGCGCCCGCCTATCCTGGCCCAGCGCCGCTCGCCGGCGCCGACGTTGACCACGCCGGCCATCACGACGATGCACAACTCGCGCGCGCCGGTGTGCAGCGTCAGGCCGGCGCCCGCGGCCAGCCGGTGCGCGGCGAAACCGACGTGCTGCCAGCCCGCCGATTCCGGCGTGACCGCGACGATTTCCTGGCCGCTCTGCTTGCCCTTCACCAGCAGCTTCATGCCACCACCCTCCCCGCCTGCTCGATCTTGTGCACCAGCTGGGCCAGGTGCTGGTAGCCCATCTGCGCGTACTGGTAACTAGGCGCGACGGCCGGGTCCTGCTCGGCCTCCACCACCAGCCAGCCCTGGTAACCGTGGCGGTACAGCAGGTTCAATATCGCCTCGAAGTCGACGCAGCCGTCGCCCGGCACGCTGAAGGCGCCGTTGATCACCGCCTGCAGGAAGCTCCAGTTGCCGTTGCGCGCCAGCTTGACCACCGCCGGGCGCACGTCCTTGCAGTGCACGTGCGAGACGCGCGCGATGTGCTTGCGCAGCACCGCCAGCGCGTCGCCGCCGGCGAAGGTGATATGGCCGCTGTCGAACAGCAGGCCCACTTCCGGCCCGGTCAGCGCCATCAACTGGTCGACGTCGGCCGGCGTTTCAACATAGGCGCCCATGTGGTGGTGGTAGGACAGGCGCACGCCGTGCGCCAGCGTGTGGCGGGCGAAGGCGCTCAGCTTGTCGGCGTAGTCCTGCCACTGCTGCGCGTTGACGAAGCGCGGGCGTTTGTACAGCGGCCGCGGCTCGCCCTGGATGGCGTCGGCCACCTCGCCGTACACCATCACCGTGGCGCCACTCTCGGCCAGCAGGCGCAGGTGCGGGCCGACGGCGGCGATTTCCTCTTCCACCGAGCGGCGCGCCAGGCGCCCCGAATACCAGCCGGAGACGCACTCCAGCTTGTACTTGCCCAGCACGGCGCGCAGCGCGCCCGACTCTTTCGGGAACTTGTTACCCAGCTCGAAGCCGACGTAGCCAATTTCGGCGCCCTCGCTCAGCGCCGTCTCCAGTGGCGTCTCGCCGCCCAGCGACGGCAGGTCGTCGTTCATCCAGGAGATCGGGTTGATGCCGATTTTGACGTTGAAGGTCTGGTCGTTGAATGCGATGTTCATCTTATTTCCTTTGTGCTTTTCTGGCTTCTTCGTAGCGCGTGCGCGCCGTCCTGACCTGCTCGCGCTCGGATACCTCCGGCACCGCCACCTCCCACCAGCAGCCGCCTTCGCTGGTGGTGCGGGTCGGGTCGGTGTCGATGCAGACCACGTAGGTGGAGCTAGCCTTGCGGGCCCGCGCCAGCGCCTGTTCCAGTTCGGGGATGGTCTTGACGTTTTCGCCGTAGGCGCCGAGCGACTTGGCGTGCATGGCGAAATCGATGTGCGGCGCGCCGTCGCCGACCTGCAGGCAGTCTTCCAGCATGTTGTTGAACGGCGCGTTGCCGCAAGCTTGCTGCAGGCGGTTGATGCAGCCGTAACCGCGGTTGTCGAGCACCACGATAATCAGCTTCTTGCCGATCATGACCGAGGTGGCGATTTCCGAATTCATCATCAGGTAGCTGCCGTCGCCGACCATGACGATGACGTCCGCGTCCGGCTTGGCCATCTTCACGCCCAGCGCGCCGGCGATTTCATAACCCATGCAGGAGAAGCCGTATTCGACGTGGTAGCCGCCCGGCGTGGCCGTGCGCCACAGCTTGTGCAGCTCGGCCGGCAAGGTGCCCGCCGCGCAGACCACGATGTCGTTGACGGTCGACGCGGCCGACGAGCGCTGCACCGCGCCGATCACTTCGCCGTCGTATGGCAAGGCGACGTCGCGGCGCGCGGTGATGGCGGCGATGGTGGCGCGCCACCGCGCCGCTTCGCGTTCGGCCTGTTCGCGCCAGGCGGCGTCGCTGCGCCAGCCTTCCAGCAGCGCCGACAGCTTTTGCAGGCCGAGTTTGGCGTCGCCCCGCAGGCCGGCGCCGCGGCGTTTCAACGCGTCGAAGGCGTTGACGTTCAGGCTCACCAGCGTGGCCTTGGCGAACAGCGCGTTGGAGCCGGTGGTGAAGTCTTGCAAGCGGGTGCCCACCGCCAGCACCAGGTCGGCCTCGGCGGCCAGCAGGTTGGCGGCCGGCGAACCGGTCACGCCGATGGCGCCCAGTTGCAGCGGATGGTCCCAAGCCAGCGAACTTTTGCCGGCCTGGGTTTCGGCCACCGGCACGCCGTGCCGTTCGGCGAAGGCGCGCAGCGCGTCGCCGGCCAGGCCGTACAGCACGCCGCCGCCGGCGACGATGATCGGGTTCTTGGCGGCGCGCAGCAGCGCCGCCGCCTCTTCCAGCTCGGACTCGGCGGGCGGCACGGCGCGGAAAGTGACCAGGCGCGGCTCGAAGAAGTCGGCCGGGTAGTCGTATGCCATGGTTTGCACGTCCTGCGGCAGCGCCAACGTCACCGGGCCGCAGGTGGCCGGGTCGGTCAACGTGGCGATCGCCCGCGGCAGCGCCGTCAACAGCTGCTCCGGGTAGATGATGCGGTCGAAATAGCGCGACAGCGGCTTGAAGGCGTCGTTGGCCGAGACGCTGCCGTCGCCGAAGTCTTCCAGTTGTTGCAGCACCGGGTCCGGCGCCCGCGAGGCGAACACGTCGCCCGGCAGCAGCAGCACCGGCAGGCGGTTGACGTGGGCCAGCGCGGCCGCCGTCAGCAGGTTGGTGGCGCCGGGGCCGATCGAGGTCGACACCGCCATCATGCGCCGGCGCATGTGCGCCTTGGCGTAGGCGATGGCGGCGTGCGCCATGCCCTGCTCGTTGTGGGCGCGGTAGGTCGGCAGCGGATTGAGCGCGTCGTCGCGCTGCTGGTACAGCGCCTCGCCCAGGCCGGCCACGTTGCCGTGGCCGAAGATGGCGAACACGCCGCCGAACAGCGGCTCGGTGGCGCCGTTGCCGGCGTCGACGCGCAGCGCGGCCAGATAGCGCACCAGCGCTTGCGCCATGGTCAGGCGGATGGTTTTCCCCACGCCGGCGCTTGTACCGGCGCTCATGCCGCGCGCTCCAGTTTGGCGGCGCGGCTGCGCTGCCAGGTGCGGATCAGCGTTTCGAAATTGGCGCGCAGGGCGGCGACCAGGCCGGCGTCGTCGATCTCCTTAGCCAGCCAGCGCTTGCTCGGTTCGTGGAAAATGGTGCGGCCGACCAGGAAGCCGCGGCAGGTGGCGCTGTCGCGCGCCGCCTCGAAGCTGGCAGCCAGCTCGTCGATCGGCGCGTGCAGGCCGAGCAGCACCACGCCGCGGCAGTACGGGTCGCGTTCCTGCACCAGCGCGTCGATCTTTTTCCATTGCGCCGCGCTCAGCTGCTCCAACTTCCACCATTCGGGGTAGATGCCGATGTTGTACAGGCGTTTGACGGCGCGCAGCACGGTGTCGGCGTCGCTTGGCAGGCTCTTCGACGGGATCACTTCGAGCAGCAATTCGTGGCCGCTGATCTGCGCCGCGTCGTACAGCGCCTTCAGCTGGGCTTCCTGCTCCAGGCGGTTTTCCACGGCGTCGTCCGGATGCAGTTGCACCAGGCATTTGATGACGTGCTCCTTCGGCCAGCTGTTCAGGTGCGAACCGATCGAACGGCCCCAGTCGAATTGCAGCGGGTTCGAACCCGGCAGCTCGACCGGACGGCCGATCCACCAGCCGCGCCCGGTGGCGGCGTTGAGCGCGTCGGCGCCGTAGCGGTCGTCGATCAGCACGCCGATCTTGCCGCCCAGTTGCAGCGCGGCCTCGGTCTCGCCGACCGCCCGCACCATCAACTGCTTGAGCGCCGGCAGGCGCGCCTCGTCGGCGCCGGTCTGCTGCGCCAGCTCGAAGAACTGGTTGCGGTGGTCGAAGGCGAACACGCACAGCTCGTCCCACTGCTTGCGGGCGACGCTGACGCGGTGCAGGCGCGCCAGCGCGGCGTCGTCGGCCGGGCGTTGCATCCGCGCCGCATGGGCGATGAAGTAGTCCAGTTCCACCGGCGTCGGCATGGCCGGCGCGCAGCCGTGGCGCGACACCACCAGGGCGCCGCAGGCGTTGGCGTAGCGGCAGCAGGTGGCGTAGTCGGCGCCGTTCAACCAGCCCTTGAGGAAGCCGGACAGGAAGGCGTCGCCGGCGCCGAGCACGTTGAGCACTTCCACTTGCACGCCGCGGAAGTTGAAGGCCTCGTCCAGCGCGGCCGGAATGGCGCCGTCGATGACGGCGCAGCCGAGCGGACCGCGCTTGACCACCAGCGTCGCCGCCGAGGCTAGGCGCACGGCGCGCAGCGCGGCGATGATGTCGGCGCCGCCGCCGGCGATCATGAATTCCTCTTCGGTGCCGACCACCAGGTCGAACTGCGGCAGGATCGCCTGCAGGTGGCCGGTGACGCCGTCGTTGGAGACGAAGCGGGTTTCGCCGTCGCCCTTGCCGGACAGGCCCCACAGCACCGGGCGGTAGTCGATGTCGAGCACGGTGCGCACGTTGTTGGCGCGGGCCAGCTTGAGCGCCTTGCCGCTGGCGGCGTGCATCGCCGCCGTCGAGAAATGGGTGCCGGTGATCAGGAGCGACTTGCTGGAGGCGATGAAGCGCTCGTCGATGTCGGCCGGGTCGATGGCCATGTCGGCGCAGTCTTCGCGGAAGAAGATCAAGGGGAAGGTATCCTTGTCCTTAATGCCGAGCATGACCAGCGCGGTCAGGCGCTGCGGGTCGACGGCGACGTGGCTGATGTCGCAGCCTTCCCGCGCCAGCGTCTCGCTCAGGAAGCGGCCCATGTGGTCGTCGCCGACCCGCGACAGCATCGCCGAGCGCAGGCCCAGGCGCGCGCTGCCAAAGGCGATGTTGGCCGAGGAGCCGCCCAGGTACTTGGCGAAACTGGCCGCGTCCTCCAGCCGGGAACCGATCTGCTGCGCGTACAAGTCGACCGCCAGGCGGCCGAGGCAGATCACGTCGAGCGCCCTGCCGCTGGCGAATTGTGTTGGATTGTTCATTGGCTGTTCTTTCTAAATGCTTACACCGTCAAGTTCGCTCATCAGCTTTTGCATCTCTGCGCCGCCGGCCATCATGTCCAGCACCTCGTCCTTGGTGACCGTGTCCTTGGTGTAGGTGCCCAGCGATTTGCCGCGGTTGAGCAGGGTGAACGAATCGCCGACCGGGTAGGCGTGGTGCACATTGTGGGTGATGAAGATCACCGACAGCCCGCGTTCGCGCGCCTTGTAGATCAGTTTGAGGACGTTGAACGACTGCTTCACGCCCAGCGCCGCGGTCGGCTCGTCCAGAATCAGCACGCGCGCGCCGAAGTGGATCGCCCGGGCGATCGCCAGGCACTGGCGCTCGCCGCCGGACATGGTGCCGACCGCCTGGTGCGGATCGCGTACCATGATGCCCATCTCGGCGAGCTTGTCGCGCGCCGTGGTGGCGGCGTACTCCATGTCCATCACCGGCAGGAAACCGAACAGCTTCGTCATCGGCTCGCGGCCCATGAAGAAATTGCGCGCCACCGACAGCAGCGGCACCAGCGCCAAGTCCTGGTAGACCGTGGCCACGCCCAGGTCGAGCGCCTCCTTCGGCGAGGCGAAGCTGACCGGCTTGCCGTCGACCAGGTACTGGCCGTCGGTCGGCCGGTGCACCCCGGCCAGCGTCTTGATCAAGGTCGATTTGCCGGCGCCGTTGTCGCCCAGCAGGCAATGGACCTCGCCCGGCTTCAGGCGCAAGGTGACGTTTTGCAAGGCGATCACCGAACCGAAACGCTTGCTAATATTTTCCAGCGCCAGAATGTAGTCGCTCATGGCTTACCTCGCTTCCGTCACGCGGCTGCGGACGAAGTTGTTGAATAACACCGCGATCAACAGCATGACGCCGAGGAATACGCGGAACCAGTCCGAATTGATGTCGGTGTAGGTGATACCGATCTGCACCACGCCGAAGATCAGCGCGCCGAAGCAGGCCCCGACCACCGAGCCGTAGCCGCCGGTCAGCAAGGCGCCGCCGATGACGGCCGCGATGATCGCCTCGAACTCCTTCTGCATGCCGCGGTCGGCGGCGGCCGAGCCGACGTCGAACACTTGCAGCGTGGCGAACAGGCAGGCGCAGAAGGCGGTAAAGACGAACAGCGAGATCTTGATGGCCTTGACCGGCACGCCGACGTTCTTGGCGGCGTTGGCGTCGCCGCCGACGGCGAAAATCCAGTTGCCGATGCGGGTGCGGGCCAGCACGAAGCTGCTCACCAGGGCCAGCGCGGCCCACCAGACGATGACTTTCGGGATGCCCTTGACCAGCGGCGCGCCGTTGTCGAGCGCGGTGATGACGCCGGCCGAGGCCAGCCACTGGAACAGGCCGGTGCCGACTTCGCCGTGGAACAGCAGCGTGGCCAGCCAGTCGTGGGCGGCCAGCGTGCCGACGCCGCTGACGATGGTGCGGTTGGCGAACATGATCGACAGCGCCAGCGTCAGGCCGCGCAGGATGAACAGGAAGGCCAGCGTGACGATGAAGGACGGCAGGCGGGTCTTGATGACCAGGTAGCCGTTGAGCCAGCCCAGCGCCATCGAACCGGCGAAGGCGAACAGGATGGCGAGCCAGACCGGCCAGCCGAAGTAGACCGACGGGATGGCGATCATCATGCCGGCGAAGCCGATCATCGAGCCGATCGACAGGTCGAACTCGCCGGCGATCATCAGCACGCAGGCGCCGATGGCGATGATGCCGAGGTAGGCCGCGACCTGCGACCAGTTGACGATGCCGTCCAGGTTGAACATGCCGGAACCGCCGGCGCTGATGCCGAAGAAGATAAACACCAGCAGCGCGCCGGAGATCGAGGCGAACTCGGGCCGGCCGAACAGGCGCTTGAACCAGGTGACCTGGCCGACGCGCTCGTCGGCGCCGGATGTGGCCGGGGGCTGCTGCGCGGGGGCCAGGCCCGGCTGCGCATTCAATTTAACCGCACTCATAACATTTTCCTTTTCACTTTGCCGCCGTCCACGCCGCCCCGCGAAGGAGCCGGGGACGTTGAAAACAAACCGGCGGCGCAAAATTGCGGGGCTGCCCCCGGCTGCGCGCCGCCGGTCTTTATTAACGGAACTGGCCCGCGTACTTCTCGACCTTGGCGATATTGTCCTTGGTGACGAAGCCGGGACCGGAGCTGATATGCCGCGGGCCGTACGACGGCGCCAGGCCGTACTCGGCCAGACGGGCCTTGAACTTCGGATTGGCCATCAGCTTTTCTTTGACCTTGGCCAGGTCGGTGGTCTTGTCCTGCTTCATGATGGCCATCACGGCGACCGGGATATACCCCTGCAGGTAGGGCTGCTGGTCGATCGCGAACTTGACGCTGCCGTCCTTGATGCCCTTGGCGATCTCGTCGGACAAGTCGAAGGTGGCGAACCACATCTTGCCCTTGGTACCCATCTTCTCCAGCGCCTTCAGCGAGGCGTGCGCCGAGGTCGGCCCCAGCGCCAGCACCGCCTGGGTTTTCGGATTGTTGCGCAGGTAGGCGCTGAGCTTGCTCTCGATGGTGGTCGGGTCTTCGCCGGCGTCCAGCGTGGCGGCCTTGAAATCGACCCCGAGCGCCTCGGCGAAGCCGCGGCAGCGTTCGAACGAGGACGGGTTGGTGGCGTAATGGTTGACGCAAACGAAGGACTTGATGCCGGCCGCCTTGGCTTTTTCACCGGCGCCCTTGCCGGCGTCGTATTCGGGCTGGCCGACGTGCATCACGGCGCCCAGTTGCTCGCTCTGCTCCAGCGTGCCGGAATTGATCGTGATCATCGGGATCTTCTTCGCCGCGACCAGGCCCATCGGCTTTTGCAGCACGTTGAAGTCGGCGATGCTGGCGATGACGCCGTCGTAGTTGCGGGCCGCGGCCTGCTCGACCAGGCGCGCCATGTCGGCCAGGTCGCCGTTGGGCGGATTGCGGTAGTCGACCTGCACGTTGAAGTCTTCACCGGCCTGCTTGACGGCGTTCTTGATCGTGTTCCACCACGAGTCCGAATCCGGCGCGTGGCTGATCAGCACAAACTTCTCGCCGGCGGCGTAGCTGGTGCTCAGCATCAGTCCGAGGCCGATCGCCGCCACGCTCTTCAGAAAAACCGTGCGTTTGTTGCTTTGCATAAATGTCTCCTAGATGGATGATTTTTACCTGCTTATTGTCTGGTGCGTCACCGGCCAAGCCAAGACGGCCGTCATCGCACTGTGAACAGGTTAATCCACAAAAAACCGAAATGCAATTAAATTTTCAAAATAATTTGAAATAGAAAATCGTTTCTATTTTGTCGGAACGGCCCTATAATTATTGCCAGAACAGCAGAAAGGTAAGCCATGGCCGAAACCGCCCCGATCGACAAACTAATGCAACACATCGCCGACGAATACGACGCGCTGTCGCGCCAGTTGAAGGTGATCGCCCAATACGTAGAGAAGCACCGCGCCAGCCTGATGCTTGAGCGCATCAGCGACATCGCCGGCGCCTGCGACGTGCAACCGTCGGCCATCGTCCGCTTCGCCCAGCGCTTCGGCTACTCCGGCTTTAGCGAAATGCAGGACGTGTTCCGCCAGGCCTACACCGAGCAGGCCAGCGCGACGCCGAACTACCAGCAGCGCATCCGCAAGCTCATCGACACGCGCGACGACAAAATCAGCGTCGGCGACATGACGCGCGAATTCGTCGGCGCCAGCCGCGACGGCCTCGACGACCTCGCCGCCGGACTCGACGACGCCCAGTTGGAGGCGGCCGTGACCTTGCTGCAAAAGGCCGACAACATCTACGTCGTCGGCGTGCGGCGCTCGTTCCCGATCGCCTCCTACATCGCCTACGCGCTGGAACACACCGCCAAGCGGGTGCACCTGGTGTCCGGGCTGGGCGGCATGCACCGCGAGCAGATGCGCAGCATCCGCGGCGGCGACGTGGCCATCGCCATCAGCTTCGCGCCCTACGGCAAGGAAACCCAGCAATGCGCCAGGCTGGCGCACGACAACGGCGCCAAGGTGCTGGTCATCACCGACAGCAAACTGGCGCCGCTGGCGCGCACCGCCGACGCGCTGCTGACCGTGACCGAAGGCAGCGCCTTCGCCTTCCGCTCGCTCACCAGCACCATTTGCCTGTGCCAGGCGCTGTTCATCGCGCTGGCCTACAAACTTGAGTTAGACATCGAAGAAATCAAACAACCAGGAGAAGACAATGATTGAAGTAGCACTGTTCGGCGCCGGCCGCATCGGCAAAATCCACGCCGCCAACCTCGCCGCCCAGCCGGGCGTGCGGTTCAAATACGTGGTCGACGTCAACGCCGAGGCGGCCCTGGCGTTGGCCGCGCAGCACGGCGGGCGCGCCGCCAGCGTCGCCGAAGCGCTGGCCGACCCGGCCATCAAAGCCGTGGTCATCGCCTCCAGCAGCGACACCCACTCCGACTTGATCCAGCGTTCGGCGGCGGCCGGCAAGGCGATCTTCTGCGAAAAACCGGTCGACCTGACGGTGGCGCGGGCGCGCGCCTGCGCCGCGGCGGTGGCCGAAGCGGGCGTGCTGTGCATGATCGGCTTCCAGCGCCGCTACGACCCGACCTTCGCCGCCGTCAAGGCGCGCATAGCCGCGGGCGAGATCGGCGTGCCGGAAATGCTCGTCGTCACCAGCCGCGACCCGGGCGCGCCGCCGGTCAGCTACATCGAAAGCTCTGGCGGCATCTTCAAAGACATGCTGATCCACGACTTCGACATCTTCCGCTGGATCCTCGACGACGAAGCCGTCAGCGTGCACGCCACCGGCAGCTGCCTGACCGACCCGGCGATCGGCGCGGCGGGCGACCTCGACTGCACGGCCGTGACCATCCGCACCGCCAAGGGCCGCCTGTGCCAGATCAACACCAGCCGGCGCGCGGCCTACGGCTACGACCAGCGCTTCGAAGTGCTGGGCAGCGAAGGCATGCTCCAGGCCGGCAACCACAAACCGACCGAAGTGGTGCTGCACAACGGCGCCAGCGTCAGCGAAGACAAGCCCGAGCACTTCTTCCTGGAGCGCTACCGCGTCGCCTACGCCAACGAAATGGCGCACTTCTTCGACGCCCTGACCAACGGCACGGCGCTGCGCACGACCGTACAAGACGGCCTGAAAGCGCTGGAACTGGCCGAAGCGGCAACCACCTCCTGGCGCGAAAACCGCGTCGTCACCCTGTAACGCAACACCCCTGGGGCGCCCCCATTGTGTTGAATTTGTAATTTATAGACGGAGACTGTCATGCAGAAGAAGAAATTGAATATCGGTATAGTCGGCCTCGGCCGGCTGGGCCAGCGCCACGCCGTCAATCTGGCGCAGCGCGTGCCGAACGCCGAGGTGGTTGCCGCCTGCAGCCCGCTGCCGGCCGAACTGGACTGGGCCGCGACCACGCTGGGTATCACGCAGGGTTACGCCGATTACAGCGCCCTGCTCGCCCACCCCGGCCTGGACGCGGTGTTCCTGGTGACGCCGACGTCGCTGCACGCCGACCAGATCATCGAGGCGCTGCGCGCCGGCAAGCATGTGTTTTGCGAGAAGCCGCTGTCGCTCGATCTGGCCGACTGCCTGAAGGTCGAGGCCGAGGCCGCCCGCCATCCGCATTTGACCATCATGATCGGTTTCGTGCGCCGCTTCGACGCCAGTTATCACGACGCCCACCAGAAGATCCAGCAAGGCATGGTCGGCAAACCGTATCTGATCCGCTCGCAGACCTGCGACCAGAACGACCCGAGCGGCGCCTTCATGCGCTTCGCGCCGACCAGCGGCGGCATTTTCCTCGACTGCAGCGTGCACGATATCGACCTGGCGCGCTGGCTGCTGGGCAATCCGGCGCCGAAACGCGTCTACGCCAGCGGCACCAACGCCATCCATACCGGCCTGAGCGCATTTGGCGACGTCGACAACGGTTTGGGTACGGTGGAGTTCGCCGACGGCAGCATCGCCTCGTTCATGGCCTCGCGCACGATGGCGCACGGCCACGAGACGCTCACCGAGGTGTTCGGCACCGCCGGGCGCCTGAGCGTGGGCAGCAACCCGCGCCTGAACCGCGTCGAGATCTCCGACCGGCACGGCGTGCGCAACGAATGCACGCCCGATTTTTACGCGCGCTTCAGCGACGCCTTTCTGGTTGAGGCGCAGGAATTCACCGACGCCGCGCTGGGCCTGCGCCAGCTGTCGCTGACGCTGCACGACGCCACCGAGGCGACCCGCATCGGCCTGGCCATGACGCAGGCGATGCGCGAGCAGCGCCCGGTCGAGTTCTAAGCCGCATAGCGTTAATACCTGTGCTCCAGCGTGAGACGCAGGCCGCGGTTGCTGCGCGAGCGTGCGCTGCGCAGCGTGGCGCCGCCGTCGTCCGCGTAATAGCTTGCGCTGTAGCTGTCCTGGCGCAGCAAGTTGAAGGCCGAGGCGCGCAATTGCGTCAACGGTGAAAATTTCATCAGGCCATACAGGTCCAGCGTCCGCGTCGGCGAGCCCCCATTGCTGAGGAAAGCCGACACGCTGACAGCCGCCGCGCTCTTGAAGCCGTAATTGCCGCCCGCGCTCAGCCGCGCGTCGACGCGGTAATCCAGACCGACGTTGGCGCTGAACGGCGTTTGCCCGCCCAGGCGGTTGTTCGGGCCGGGCACCGAATCCAGCGCCGACCAGTTGCGCGACAGGTTGAACTTGACGTCGACCGGCGGCGCCAGCGGCAACGCCACCTCGAATTCGATACCACGCACCGAGGCGTTGCCATCGTTGACGGGGCTGGCGATCCACACGCCGTTTTCCCGGTACAGGCGCTCGACGGTGACATCCTTGACGCGCCGGACGAATGCGCTGACGCTGAGCATGCCGGACTTGGCGAAGTAATGCTCGAAAGCGGCGTCCAAGCCCCAGGCCAGCTCGGGACGCAATTGCGGATTGCCCTGCCGGTCCGGATTGGTGGGGCCGTTATCGTTATTCGCGGTGTAGCGCCGCGGGATCAGGCTGGGCGTCGTCGGGGCCTTGTAACTGCGCGTCAGGGCAAGGCGGACTTGGTCTTTTTCGCTGCCCGGCAGCTTCCACAGCGTTTGCAGCACCGGACTCCATACCCCGGAGCGGTTGTGGACCGGGAGCACGACATTGCTCAAGCTATCCGTGTACAGCCCTTCCCAGCGCAGGCCCAGATACATCTGCCAGCGCGGCGTGATATCCCATTCGTCCTGCACGAAGAACGCCAGCCGTTTCACCCTGGCGTCGTAGTTTTCATCCAGGTCGCCCCGCGCCACGCCGAAGCCATCAACGTCGTGCTGCAAACGGTATTCGCCGCGCCTGGTAAGGGAACCGTCCCAGCCGGCCACCAGGCTGTGCCCCGTGAAGAAGGGAGCCGCATACTTGCCGCTCGACGTCAGCTGGTCGTCGCGCGCCTCGGAGTCGACGGTCCTGTCTAGCCCGCGCGCGCCATTCGCCGCGGCGCCCAGAAAGACGTAATGGATCTTGCGCCTGTTGTGAATAATGCCGAGCTTGACGTCGAGGCGGGCCCCGTCCGCGCCGCTGTGCGTCCAGGCGATATCGCTGCGTACCGTGTCGACGCGGTTGTCGGCGGCGAAGGAGTTGACCGGGTAGTCGCTGGGAGCGCCCAGCAGGGTCGTTTCGACGCTGCTGCCGTGCCGCTTCGAGTCGCTCAGTTCCACCAAGCTTTGCGAGGTCAGCGTGTCCGCGTTATCCAGCGTCCATTGAAGACGCGGCGCCAACGCCAGCGAGCGGTTGATAATGTTATATTGGTAGCGCGACTCGCGCCGCAGATCGACGATGCCGTCCGGGCCGGCGCCCGCAAGCTGTTCCCGCCCGCCCGGTTCCGACACCTTGTCCTGCTTTGCCACGCCGCCGACGCTGTACGACAAGCCGGCGAGGCGGTCGGTGAGCTGCAGCGACACGTTAGGCGTGGTGCCGGCGCGGTCGCTGACGGCGCCCAGCTTGGCTTCGCGCTGGCGCTTGGCGCCCGCTTTTCTCAACACGATATTGATCGTGCCGGCGATCGCTTGCGCCGCGTATTCGACCGTCGGCGCGCGCAGCAGCTCGACCCGTTCGATCAGTTCCGGCGAAATGGAATCGATGGAAAAACCGTTCGGAACGGGGTCGCCGTTGACGAGGATCTGGGTATAACCGTTGCCGAGGCCGCGCACGCGGATGTCGCCGGAGACGGTCACGCCGGGCAGGCGCTTGAGCACATCCGACAAGCTGGTATCGCCGTAACGGTCGATATCGGCACGGCTGACGACCAGTTTCGCCGTGGTGTCGCCCTGTCGCCGCGCCAGAGCGCCAGGGCCGACGATCTCCACCGTCGCCATCGGCGCCGCATCCGTCGACGGGATCTGTTGCGGCTGCGCCGCGGAACACAGCGCGCCGAGAACGGCGGAAAAAACGACTTGCTTCTGAAATGCCATGGCGGATTCTGTATTTCTCTATGTGGGTGAACGGTGCGGTCGCCAGTATGACGCCGCCATTGGCGCCCACGCAGCAGCGAAGTGATGAAACGCCGGTACGGCGTGACGAGTTCCCGGCGGGCCCCCGGTGGCAGCGAATAGCGCTGGTATACTCGCCATCAATGAACCCGCCGCCGATCTCCAACCCAACCGTCGCGCTTGCCGCATGGCGCAGCCGCATCCATACCATCCTGACGAACGTGCTGGCGTGGACCGGCATCTGCGCGGCCGGCGCACTCGCCTCCTACAACGACCATGTGCGCGCGGGCGCACCGGAAAGCTATCTCAACTATTTCGAGCGCTGGTGGGTTTTCCACGTGCCGATGATGATATTTAGCGCCGGCCTCAGCCTTGCCCTGACGCGCTGGCCGGCACTGTTCGACAGCAAGCGCCGGGCGACGTTGATCTATGCGGGATTGTTGCTGTTATTCCTGCCCGGCGAATGGCTGTTCGTGGCGGCCGTGAGTTTGCACAACAAAGGCGGCGGCGTGACGCTGGACAGCGCCTGGCAAGCGCTGCTGGGCATGAGCAAGTTCGACGGGTTCACCGAGTTCGCCTGGATGACCGGCACCTTCCTGGCGATGGTCGCCATGGGCAACTGGCGCCGCGCCAAGGCGCGCGAGCTGGCGTGGCAGCGCTCACAGACCGACAACCTGAACCTGCACCTGGCGCTGGAGCAGCAGCGCATGCTGTCCTTGCGCGCCCAACTGGAACCGCATTTCATCTTCAACGCGCTCAATGCGATCAGCGCGCTGGTGCGTACCGGCGACAAGAGCGTCGCGCTGACCGGCATCAGCCGCCTGAGCGACCTGCTGCGTTACGCCTTGTCGGCCAGCTTGCGTGACACGGTGACCATTGCCGAAGAACTGCAATTCGTCCGCGACTACCTGGCGTTGCAAGCGCTGCGCTACGGCGAACGCCTGCAATTCCACATCGAAGGCGACGACGACGTCGTCCAGGGCGGCGACTGCCCGCCCCTGCTGCTGCAACCGCTGATCGAAAACGCCCTGCGCCACGACCTCGATTGCCATGGCGGCTCGAGCGACATCCGGCTGTCGTTCGCGCGCAGCGGCAAGGACGTGCTGATCAGCGTATCGAATCCGGTCAGCCGGCACGTATCGCCCAATCCCGGCATGGGACTCGGCCTGCGCAACACCCGCTTACGCCTGAAGCTGAGCAGCGCCGCGGCCTCGCTGCACACCGAGTTGCGCGCCGAGCGCTTCCTGGTCGAAATCCGCATGCCCCTCACCGTGGCCGACTGAGGCCACGCCGATGCGCCTGCTGATCGTCGACGACGAGGAACCCGGCCGGGTGAACCTACGCTATTCGCTGGCGGCGCACCCGGAATGCGCCATCGTCGCCGAATGCGCCAGTGCCGCGAGCGCGCGCGAGGCGCTGGCGAGCCTGGAAATCGATGTCGTCTTCCTCGATATCCAAATGCCGCAGGAGACCGGATTGTCGCTGGCGCGCGCCTTGAGCTTGCAAACGGAGCCGCCGCTGATTATCTTCGTCACCGCGCACAGCGTCCACGCGATCGCGGCATTCGAAGTGCATGCGCTCGACTATTTGCTCAAGCCGGTCGACGACGCGCGCCTGGCGCAAGCGGTGCAACGGGCCGCGGCCATGCTCGCGCAGCGCCAGCGCCGGGCCTATGGCGAGGCGCTGCGGGGATATGTCGGCGCCGCCGCCTCGCCCTATTTGGAGCAAATCAGCGTACGCTCGGTCGGCCGCATCGACCAGGTCAGCGTCGGCAACATACAATGGATCGAATCGGCCGGCAACTACGTCCACCTCCACACCGCCGGGCACAGCCTGCTGCACCGGGTCGCGCTCAGCCGCCTGGAGCCGCACCTGGACCCCGCGCAGTTCCTGCGCGTGCATCGCCGCGCCATCGTCCGGCGCGCACAACTCGCGACTCTGGTAGTGGCAGGCGATGGCTGCTATCTGCTCACGCTGCGCTGCGGCGCCCAGGTGCCGGTCAGCGAACGCCATGTGCAGTTAGTCAGGACGGCGATGCAGTGACACAATCCACTATACTTTGAGAATCGATGTATTCACGGGGGAAGAGATAGTGACTGACGTTCAGAAGGATGATGCCGGCGCAAACGCCATCCCCGGCCAGCGGACGCCGACGGCGCTCGACGCCGTCGCCGAACGCTACGTCAAATCGGCGCTGGCCATCGGCCAGCACGACGCCGCCTATGTCGACGCCTATTACGGCCCGCCGCAGTGGCAGCATGAGGCACAGCGCCAGCCTCAGGATCTGGCCACCATTCGCGCCGGCGTGGACGCCGCGCTGCGGCTGCTGTCGGAGCAGCACCCCACGCGGCGCGACGAGGTGTGGCGCGCCGCCTGCCTCGGCAAGCAATTGCGCTCAATGCTGGCGCGCCTGGAGATGCTGGGCGGCGCGGCACTGGGCTTCGACGAGGAAACCGCACGCCTGTACGACGCCGTTTCGCCGCACCATCCGCGCGCCTATTACGAGAATCTGGTGGCGGAAATCGCGCAGTTGCTGCCCGGGCCGGGCACCGTCAGCGAGCGGGTGCAGGCTTTCCGCGGCCAACTGGCGATCCCGCCCGACAAAATCGGCGCCGTGATGGATGCGGCGATCCGCGCCGGCCGCGAGCGTACGCTGGAATACATCGCCCTGCCCCCGGGTGAAAACTTCGTTCTCGAACTGGTCACGGACAAGCCCTGGAGCGGCTACAACTGGTATAAGGGCAATTTCCAGAGCGTCATCCAGATCAACGTCGACTTGCCTGTGTATATCGACCGCGCGGTCGACCTGGGTTGCCACGAGGCCTATCCCGGCCACCACGTCTACAACGTGCTGCTGGAGCAGGACCTGATGCGCGCCAAGGGCTGGCTCGAATACAGCGTCTACCCGCTGTTTTCGCCGCAGTCGCTGATCGCCGAGGGCACCGCCAACTATGGCATCGAGCTGGCGTTCAGCGAGGACGAGCGGCTGGCCTTCGAGCAGCAAGTGCTGTATCCGCTGGCCGGCCTCGACGCCAGTCTGGCGCCGCGCTACGCCGAATTAAACCGCCTGCTGGCAAAGCTCAACTATGTCGACAACGACGTCGCGATGCACTACCTGGCCGGCGACTTGACGCGCGCGCAGGCGATCGAGTGGCTGGTCAACGTGCGCCTGTATCCGACCGAAAAGGCGGCGCAGCGCCTGCAGTTCTACGACGCCATGCGCGGCTACGTCATCACCTATAACCTGGGCGAAGACATGGCCAGGGAGTATATCCGGCGCCATAGCACCGAGTCGGACCCGGAGCGGGCGAAGGCGCAGCGCTGGGCCGCGTTCCGCGAGCTGATGGCGTCGCCGCGCCCGCCCAGCGCCTTGCGCGAAGCGGTGTAGGGCGTTGGCGGGTCGCGGACGCAGTAACGCTCACTGAGCCGGCAGG
This sequence comes from Janthinobacterium sp. CG3, assembly GCF_000344615.1. Lineage (GTDB taxonomy): Bacteria > Pseudomonadota > Gammaproteobacteria > Burkholderiales > Burkholderiaceae_D > Janthinobacterium. Next base: position 2,088,680 of record NZ_KB467824.1, read on the forward strand.
CTGATGGTGGCGACCAGGCCGCCGTCGGGGTGGTTCTGCAGCGTCAGCTCGCCGCCGTGTGCCTGCACGATGCTGCGGGCGATGCCGAGGCCCAGCCCCATGCCGTCGGCGTTCTGGTCGCGCCCGTGCTCCAGCCGCACATAGGGCTGGAACAGGCTGCCGAAGGCGTCTTCCGGCACGCCCGGGCCGTGGTCGCGGATGCGGATGGCGACGTGGCCGGCCTCGCGGTGCGCCGAAATTTCCGCCGTTTTCCCGTAATACAGCGCGTTGTCGAGCAGGTTGCCGATGGCCCGCTTCAGCGCCAGCGGCTTGGCCGTCACGCTCAGGCCGCACTCGGTGAAGCGCACCTGGTGTCCGCCCAGCTGGGTGCCGCGGACGATGCGCTGCAACAGCGCGTCGAGCCGCACCTCGGTGGCGTTTTCGTGGATGTCGCTGTCCTTGACGCATTGCAGCGCGCCCTTGACCATCATGTCGAGTTCGTCCAAATCGTCGTGAAATTCATTGCGCAGGTCGTCGTCGTCGAGCAGTTCGGTGCGCAGCTTCAGGCGCGTGATCGGCGTGCGCAGGTCGTGCGAGATCGACACGAACAGGCGCTCGCGGTCTTCCAGATAGCGTTGGATGCGCTCGCGCATGGCGCTGAAGGCACGCGCCGTCTTGACGAATTCGCGGCTGCCGGTTTCCGGCAAGTCCGGCGTATTCTCCCCCTTGCCGAAGGCTTCGGCGGCGTCCGACAGCGCCGCCAGCGGCCGCGTGGTCCAGCGCACCACCAGGATCGACAGCAGCAGCACCGCCGCCAGCGACAGTCCCTGTAGCAGCACCCGGTCGCGCGAGAGCGGATTGCCGCTGTCGAGGAAGTACGGGTTCGGCATCAGCGCGGCCAGGTACAACCAGTTGCCCGGCTCCAGTTCCGCCTGGATCACCAGGATAGGCGCCGGGTTCGGCTGCGCTAGCAGGATGTGCTGGACCCAGCTGGCCGGCAGGTCGGCGATTTTGGAGCCGCTGTCGGACACCGTCAGTTGCTCCGGCCACGCCAGCGCGACTTGGTAATGGGCCAGTTGCGGCAGGTCGGCCTTGAGCGTGGCGCCGACGTTGTCGACGACGGTGCCGGCCAGCGCCAGCGGTTCGATGGCGGCGATCGCCAGCGGCGCGCGGTTGACGTTGACGAAAAAGCGCGTGCCGCCCATTTCGCGGAACTGCTGGATCAGGATGGGCCGGTAGTTGACCGGCAGGCTGAGGAAGAAGCGCACGGTGCCGGCGGCGCTGTGGGCGATGTGCTGCGAGGCGATGCGCGCCTCGACCTCGGCGTCCTTGCGCAGCTGCGCGCCCCAGATCAGGTTGCCCACCAGTTGCGTTAGCAGCACGCCGGCCACCATCACCACCGACAACCGCCCCAGCAGCGACTGCGGCAGCAGCCAGGCCAGCGCCCGCGCGTAGCGGCTGGCCTCAGGCATGGGCGCTGCTGACGTCGGCCGAGAACACGTAGCCGGCGCCGCGCACGGTCTTGATCAACAGCGGCTGTTTGCCGTCGTCGTGCAGGCGCAGCCGCAGGCGGCTGATCTGCACGTCCAGCGAGCGGTCCAGCGGGCCGGCGTCGCGGCCGCGGGTTTGCTCGCACAGCGCGCTGCGGTCGAGGATGTCGCCCGGGTGCTCGACGAAGTATTTCAGCAGCTGGAAGTCGAGCCCCGTCAGCGGCACCGCCGCGCCGGACGGGTCGGTGACGCTGCGCTCGACGGTGTCGAGCGTGAAGCCGACGAAGCGGTAGTAGCGCGGCGGTGCGGCGGCGTTGTCGAGACCGGCGCGGCGGTGGATCGCCTTGATCCGCGCCAGCAGCTCGCGCGGGCTGTAGGGCTTGGCGATGTAGTCGTCGGCGCCCAGCTCCAGGCCGACCACGCGGTCGGTCTCGTCGGAGCTGGCGGTGAGCATGATGATCGGTACGTTCGAGCGCGCCCGCACGATTTTGCACAACGCGAAGCCGTCCGTGTCGGGCAGCATCACGTCGAGGATCACCAGCGACAGCTCGGCGGCGCCGCGGTGGAACTCGGCCAGGAAGGCCTCGCCGTTGTGCGCCAGCGCCACCTCGTACTGGTTCTTTTCCAGATAGGCCTTGAGCAGCATCCGGGTTTTCTGGTCGTCGTCGACGATGAGGATTTTACGTGCCATTGCCGCGTCCCTTTCCTTGTTTTGTCAGCGCCTGCACCATCGCGCCGATGCGCCGCTGGGTGTCGGCGGCGCTGACCTGGTCGCCGGTGAAGAAGCGCTGCACCTCGGCGATGATGGCGTCCTTGCTGGCCTCGTCGGTGGCCATGCGGTGCACGAAGCTGGGCGCCTGCTGCGCTGCGCCGCGGCCGAACGCCTGCGCCGAGGCGCGCGCGCAGCTGTCCATTTTCGACTGGTCGGCGCCGCGCAGCACCGAAATCGAGCCCTTGATCTGGTTGTACTCGAACTGCGCCGGCGCCGCCGTCACCACCTGCGCCAGCTTTTCCTGCGCCGCCTGGTGCTTGTAGTCGGCGGCGAACATGGCCAGCGTGTCGATGCTGTAGAGGTGGTAGTTGGCGGTCTCCGGCACGGCGACGCAGCCGAAGCCGTCGTCGGTGGCGATGCCCCAGGCGTTCAGCTCGCCCTTGACCCAGTCGCCCATGATGAACATGCCCGCCTCGCCGTCGGCGAACTGGCGCGCCGCCTCGCTCCACGGCCGCTCGCGCAGCGGCTGCGGCATCCACTGCTTGAGCGACTTCAGGCGCGTGAGCGCGCGCAGCAGGCGCGCGTCGGCGAAGGCCGCCGGGCTCATTTGCACGAACAGCTCGCGGTAGTAGGCCGGCCCGCCCTCCGCCAGCACCAGCGTCTCGAACAAGGTCGCCACCTGCCAGGCCTCGGCGCTTTGCGCCAGCGGCGTCACGCCGCCCTGCTTCAACTGCGCGGCGACGCGCTCGAACTCGGCCCAGGTCTTGGGCGGCAGCAGGCCGAGCCGGTTGAACACCTTGCGGTTGTAGAACAGCGTGTTGATACGGTGGATGCCGAGCGGCGCGGCCATCACGTGGCCGCGGTTCTGCAACTGCGCCCACGCGGTCGGGTACATCTGCGCGCCCCAGTTGCCGCTGGCCGCCACGCCGTCGAGTTGCAGCAGCAGGCCAAGCTCGGCCCATTCGACCAGGCTGAAGCCGATCAACTGCATCGCCTCGGGCGAGTTGCCGGCCAGGACGCGGCTCTTCATCACCTTGCTGGCGCCGACGCCGGCGCCGCCGGGAATGGCGGCGTCGCGCCATTCGATGTTGTCGGCGGCCAGCCGCGTCACCAGGGAGTTGACGGCCTTGCGCTCGCTGGCCGAGGTCAGCCAGTGCAGCACCTGCAGCGACTCGGCGCGCGCCGCCCCCATCAGGCTCAGGCCGAGCAGCGCCCAGGCCATACCGCGACCGGCGCGCGCGCGTAGTCGGTCAATCACGCGTGATTGCATCACTCTCTTGTCCCCTGTCCGCACCGTTATACGCCTTTTTTTATGCGACAGACTATAGCTTAACTGAACCCGTCTGGGTGGGTAAGTAAGCGTCCCGATTTGTAAGGAAGCGTAAGGTTTTGTTGCGCTTTCTGTTCGTGGGTTGGGCCGCCCACTTTCAAGCAACGGCGTACCCCTGGGCTCAGACGTGTCGCCTTGGCGCGGAGGGTCTGACCCCGGATTTACGCCTCTGCCTGAAACGCCGCCAACGTCGCGCTGCGTAAAGTTTTGTAACAGGGCCCTCCGCCCTTTTAGCCAACTTGTTCAATTAAATCAAACACATAACATAGTCCAATGACAACGGCGTGACGATGGTGGTGTCACATTTTCATGGGTGCTACTGTCCGTCCACTGCAACGCGCCACACCGCGTCCAACCCTGCAGGCCACCAAAAAAAAAACACTGGAGATAAGCTATGCAATCCGTTCGTATGATTCGCGCCGCCGCGCTCGGCACCCTGCTGACCGCCACCGGCGCCCAGGCCGGTACCCTGACCATCGAGAGCTGGCGGGTGGACGACAAGGCGCTGTGGGAAACCGTGCTGATTCCGGCCTTCCAGAAGAAGAACCCCGGCATCGAGGTCAAGTTCGCGCCGACCGCGCCGACCGAATACGACTCCAGCCTGACCGCCCGCCTGGCCGGCGGCACCGGCGGCGACCTGCTGGCCTGCCGCCCGTTCGACGTCTCGCTGTCGCTGTACAAGCGCGGCCACCTGGACAAACTCGACGGCAAAACCGGCATGGAAAATTTCCCGGCCTCTGCCAAGGTGGCCTGGCAGACCGACAACGGCAAGGACACCTTTTGCATGCCGATCGCCTCGGTGATGCACGGCTTCCTGTACAACAAAAAGATCTTCAAGGAGCTGAACCTGCAAGCGCCGAAGACCGAGGCCGATTTCTTCAAGGTGCTGGAAACCGTCAAGAAAAGCGGCAAGTACGCGCCGCTGGCGCTCGGCACCGCCGACCAGTGGGAGTCGAACCAGGTCATGTTCACCAGCATCGGCGCCAACTATTGGAAAGGCGAGGAAGGCCGCCAGGCGCTCATCGCCGGCAAGGCCAAGTTCACCGACCCGCAATTCGTCGCGGCCTGGGACTATGAAGCCAAGGTCGGCAGCTACCTGGGCAAGGGCGCCAGCGCCCAGACCTACGGCGACAGCCAGAACCAGTTCGCGCTCGGCAAGGCGGCGATCTACCCGACCGGCTCGTGGGACATTTCGTACTTCAACCAGGACCCGTCGCTGGAACTGGGCGCGTTCCCGCCGCCGGTGCGCAAGGCCGGCGACAAGTGCTACATCTCGGACCACACCGACATCGGCATGGCCGTCAACGCCAAGTCGAAGAACAAGGCCGACGCCTACAAGTTCATGGCCTGGCTCGGCTCGCAGGAGTTCGCCGACATCTACACCAACAAAGTGACCGGCTTCTTCTCGCTGTCGAACCACCTGATTACGGTGAAGGACCCGGTCGCCAAGCAAATGATCGAGTGGCGCTCCACCTGCGCCTCGACCATCCGCCTGAACGCCCAGGTGCTCAACCGCGGCGAGCCTAGCATGGAAAACGAGCTGTGGAACGTCAACGCGCAAGTCCTGAACGGCAAGATGGCCGGCAAGGACGCCGCCAAGCAGATCCAAGCCGGCTTCGCCAAGTGGTACAAGCCGCAGCAGTGATCAGCACCTTTAGTTAGCAGCATCACCCGTCCTCCCCCCATGCCTGGCAACGGCGTGGTTTTGCCGGCGGCGCCGCCGCCGGTTTTTTCTTCCGTTTGGAGTACAGCTGTGAAAAGAGCTTTTCCATGGCATGTGGTTGTGTTTCTCGCGCCGGCGGTGCTGGTGTACTCGCTGTTTAGCGCGCTGCCATTGCTCGACACCCTGCGCCTGGGCTTCTACGCCACCAGCGAGTCCGGCCACTACAGCTTCGCCGGCCTGTCCAACTACGCCACCATCCTGCTCGATCCGCAATGGTCGCAGGCGTTCTGGAACGCAATGTGGAACAACCTGAAGTTCTTCCTGATTCACATGCTGCTGCAAAACCCCATCGGCCTGCTGCTGGCCACCCTGTTCAGCCTGAAGGGCCTGCGGGGCGAGCGCACCTACCGCACCCTGATTTTCCTGCCGACGCTGCTGTCGGTCGTCATCATCGGCTTCATCTGGCAACTCATCCTGTCGCCGCTGTGGGGCGTCGGCGAGTCGCTGATGGGCGCCGTCGGGCTGGCCGATTTCTTCGCGCCGTGGCTGGGCCAGGAGTCGACCGCGCTGCTGACCATCGCGCTGGTCTCGGTGTGGCAGTACATCGGCATTCCGATGATGCTGATCTACGCGGCGCTGCTGGCGGTGCCCGAAGAGATCATCGAAGCGGCCCACGCCGAGGGAGCCGGCGCCCTGCGCATTTTCTGGGAGATCAAGCTGCCGCTGATCTGGCCGACGCTGGGGCTGGTGACGATTTTGACCTTCGTCGCCAACTTCAACGCCTTCGACCTGGTGTATTCGGTCAAGGGCGCGCTGGCCGGGCCGAACTACGCCACCGACATCCTCGGCACCCTCTTCTACCGCACCTTCTTCGGCTACCAGGCGCAGATCGGCAGCCCGACGATGGGCGCGGCGGTGGCCACGCTGATGTTCCTGGTGATCCTGGTCGGCGTCGGCGTGTACTTCTTTTTCGTGCAGCGCAAGCTGACACGCTACGAACTGTAAGGAGGCAAAGCCATGAAACAGTCTGCAAAATCGCTCTACCGGCCGCTGGGGAAAGCCGGCGTGCACACGCTACTGGGCGGCTACACCCTGGTCGCCCTGTTCCCGATCTTCCTGATCCTGATTAATTCGGTCAAGAGCCGCGCGGCGATCTTCGCCAACCCGCTGGCGCTGCCGACGCCGGAGACGTTCTCGCTGATCGGCTTCCACAAGGTGCTGGCCAACTCGAACTTCCTGCTCTACTTCGGCAACAGCCTGGTCGTCACGCTGGTGTCGCTGGTGTGCATCGTGCTGTTCGGCGCGATGGCGGCCTGGGCCCTGTCCGAGTACCGGTTCCCGGCCAGCCGCTGGATGACCTTGTACCTGGCGATCGGCATCATGATCCCGATCCGCCTGGGCACCGTGTCGATCCTGGAACTGGTGGTCAAGCTCGACCTGATCAACACGCTGACGGCGCTGGTCCTGGTGTACACGGCGCAGGGCCTGCCGCTGGCGGTGATGATCCTGTCCGAATTCGTGCGCCAGGTGCCGCGCGAGCTGAAAGACGCGGCGCGCTGCGACGGCGTCGGCGAATACAAGATCTTCTTCCAGGTGATTTTGCCGCTGATCCGCCCGGCGATCGCCACCGTCGCCGTGTTCACCATGATCCCGGCCTGGAACGACCTGTGGTTCCCCTTGATCCTGGCGCCGTCCGACCAGACCAAGACCGTCACGCTGGGCGTGCAGCAATTCATCGGGCAGTACGTGACCGACTGGAATTCGGTGCTGGCGGCGCTGTCGCTGGCGGTGATCCCGGTGCTGCTGATGTACGTCGTTTTTTCCCGTCAACTGATCCGCGGCCTGACCTCCGGCGCGGTCAAATAATCGCGGTCAACCAATGAGGTGTTATATGGCGAACGTTAGTCTGAAACAAATCCGCAAATCCTACGACGGCAAGCACGACGTGCTGGCAGGGATCGACCTGGACATCGCGCACGGCGAATTCGCCGTGCTGGTCGGCCCCTCCGGCTGCGGCAAATCGACCCTGCTGCGCATGCTGTGCGGCCTCGAATCGATCAGCGGCGGCACGCTGTCCATCGGCGACCAGGTGGTCAACGAGCTGCCGCCGTCCGAGCGCGGCATCGCGATGGTGTTCCAGTCGTATGCGCTGTACCCGCACATGACGGTGTACAAAAACATGGCCTTCGGCCTGAAGATCGCCGGCGAGAACAAGGCCGCCATCGCGGCGCGCGTCAGGCACGCCGCCGACATCCTGAAGATCGACCACCTGCTGGAACGGCTGCCGCGCGAACTGTCCGGCGGCCAGCGCCAGCGCGTCGCCATCGGCCGCGCCATCGTGCGCGAACCGAAGCTGTTCCTGTTCGACGAACCGCTGTCGAACCTGGACGCGGCGCTGCGCGTGCAGACCCGCCTGGAGATCGCCAAGCTGCACCGCCAGCTCGGCGCCACCATCGTCTACGTGACGCACGACCAGGTCGAGGCGATGACGCTGGGCGACAAGATCGTGGTGATGAACGAGGGCCATATCCAGCAGGCCGGCACGCCGCTGGAACTGTACCAGCAGCCGGCCAACCTGTTCGTCGCCGGCTTCATCGGCTCGCCGAAGATGAACCTGTTCGCCGGCACCGTGAGCGGCGTCGACGCCGACGGCCTGCGGGTGCAACTGGCCAGCGGCCAGCAGGTGCGCGCCGACGTCGACAGCGCCGGCGCGCGCATCGGCGACGCCGTCACGGTCGGCCTGCGCGCCGAGCACGTCGGGGAGGACGGCCGCGACGGCGCCAGCTTCGCCGGCGTCATCAACATCGTCGAGCACCTGGGCGAGGCCAACTTCATTTACCTGACGCTACACAACGGCCAGGACCTGGTGCTGCGCGGCGACGGCAACCAGCTGGTGCGCATCGGCGCGGCGCTGACGGTGTCGGCGGCCAGCGCAGCCTTCCACGTGTTCGACGCCGGCGGCCGCGCGCTGCGGCGCAAGAAGCCCGGAAACATGCTGTCGTCGAAGCAGCCGCTGGCGGCCTGACGGTAAGCGCAAGAATTGTAGGAATTGAATCGGCGACGGTTCGACGCGTGGTGCCCGCCCAAGGGCACAAATTTTTCATAACTATAAAGAGAAGAAGGAGATGTATGAAACACCCTATTTTGAAATCGCTCTCGCTGGCCACCACCCTCGTACTGGCCTTCGGCCAGGTCCAGGCCAGTGACGCGGAAGGCGAATACCACGGCTACTTCCGCGCCGGCGTCGGCACCAGCTCGAACAACCGCGGCCCGCAAGCCTGCTACGGCCTGGGCGGCAACACCATGCGCTACCGCCTGGGCAACGAGTGCGACACCTACGGCGAATTCGAATACCTGAAAGAAATGGTCAAGCCGATCAACGGCGTCAGCTTCGTCGGCCACGTCATGCTCGACGCCTACACCGGCAGTTCGAACGTCAGCGCCTCCGACATCGGCGTGGCGAAAATGTACGTCGAGGCCAAGGGCATCCCCGAGCTGAACGGCGGCACCGCGTGGATCGGCAAGCGCTACTACATGCGCCCGGACATCCACTTCCTCGATCTGCAATACGTCAACATGAACGGCACCGGCGGGGGTATCGACCAGTACAAGGTGGGGCCGGGGCGTCTCAGCTACGGCTTCTTCAAGGACAAGGACAAGGTCGGCACGTCGGCGATCCGGCAGAACCTGGTGTACCAGGGCATCCCGACCAACCAGGACGGCACGGTGGAAGTGCTGACCTCCTTCATCCGCCCCGACATCAAGGACGACACCACCCATGGCGGCTGGCAGCTGACGTTGCTGCACAAGCAGGACAAGGTCTTCGGCGGCGGCAATACCATCGGCCTGCAGCACGGCGTCGGCCCCGGCACCGGCAAGGGCGGCCAGTGCTGCGACCGCATGGGCACCACCGGCGACATCAAGAACGGCTCGGACGTGACGCGCACGCGCCTGTTCGACTCGCTGTGGATCCAACCGACGGCGAACTGGAGCGCCGAACTGGTGGCGCTGGTGCAGCGCGACAAATCGAACGCGTCCGGCGGCACCTCGACCTGGACCTCGCTCGGCATGCGCCCGGTGTACGCGCTGTCGGACCACTTCAAGCTGCAGTTCGAGCTGGGCACCGACCGCGTCACCTCGCCGACCGGCGGCGCCGCGCAGCGCCTGACCAAGTTCACCTTCGCGCCGACGCTGACGGCCGGCAAGGGATATTGGGACCGCCCGGAGCTGCGCGCGTTTATCACGCACGCGCGCTGGAACGACGCGGCCAGCGCCGCCGTCAACGCGGCCAACGAGTCGGGGCCGGTGTTTGGCAAGGCCACCAGCGGCACCTCGATCGGGCTGCAGGTCGAAACCTGGTTCTAAGCAGGTAGCGTAAAGCCGGCGCGGTTGTCGTAGGTCGGGTGAGCCGGAACGGCGTAACCCGACAACGTTGGCCCGGAGCAGCGCGTCTCGCTTCGGCCAACATTGTCGGGTTACGCCCGATGGGCTAATCCGACCTACGACACGCTAACTGAACGGCACCGTGGCCGGCCACGCCGTGATGCAATAGTGGGTGCGCCAGGGCTCGTGCGGCGCCAACATCACGCCGAGCCGGTCGGCCAGCGGGTGGCCGGGCGGCGCGCGCGCCACGCGCCCCAGGTCGAACAAGCTGTTAACCGGCTCCGCGCCAAGCGCGAAATGCCGGTCCAGCCACGGAAATTCGCTGCGCCCGCCGTTGCTTATCCACAGCATCAGGTCCGGCAAAGCGGCGTTGTCCCACCACAGCCCGACGCAGACTTCCTCGTCAAGATAATGCAGCGCCAGCGGCGGCTGGCCGGGACCGCGCCGCAGCCCGCGGATTTGCACCAGCTCTTCCGCCGCGCCGGCCAGCGGCAGGCGGCTCAGGTCCAGCGCGCCGCTACGCCCAAGCATGCGCGAGAGCGCGTCGGAGCGCGTATCCGGCAGCAGCCGCGACGCCACCGAGCCGGCCGCCACCGGATAGCTGAACACGCCGGCATGCGGCCCCGTTATCAGCTGAACCCGGCCGGGCGCCGCCGGCAGCCGGAAGGTCGGATGCAGGCCGAGCGGCAGGCGCGCGCGCCGCCGCGCGTGCACGGTGAGCGTGATGTCGAGCGTCGGACTGTGCGGATCGGCCTCGATGGTGCGCTCCACCCGCGCTATGTCCGACCCGGGCGGATAGTCGAGTGCCAGGCGCACCCGCAGCGGCCCCGCCTCCAGGCACTGCCACGGGTGGTGCGCGGCGTAGCCGTGCGACCAAGTGCGCTCCCGCTGGCGCGGCGCCCATCCGCCGGGCAAATCGTCGGGATAGTCGGCGCGCCCGAAAGGCACGCACGGCCACTCGCCACGCATGCGCCGCAGAATGCCGGGCAGGCTCCCGCTGCGCGCCTCGCCGGCCCATGGCGCGACGTGCAGCGCGTCCAGTTCCCGCCCGCCCGCGAGCCGAAAACGCAGGGGGCCGAGCATGCCGCCTAGCGCCTGCACGTCGGCGCTGCCGAAACGCCAATCCAGCTGCCAGAGCCGGCTCATGCGGCCCTGCTCCGCGCCTTGCCGCGGCATGCGCGCGGCCTCGTTGCGACGTGCTTCGCGTGATCTTGCGTGTCAGGCATGCTGGTCCCCGTTGGCGTCGTAGGCTGGACGGCGCAGCGCGTCCGGCATCGACTGTTATCGATAACAACAATGATAGCACGCTAGCCGAACATGCCAATGCCGAAGCGCGGGCAAGCGCGAAAAAAAGATCGAGGGGTGCCGCGCCGCGAAAACGGCGCGGGAAAATCAGGCGCTGTGCGTGCCCGGCGGCGCGCCGGAGGAGCCGCGCGCGATCAATGTGAATTCAAGCAGATGGTGGTCGGTCAGCTTGGCGTCGCCGGCGCGGCGCCGACGGATGTCCTCCAGCACCAGGCTGACGGCGGCGCGCGCCATGTCGGCGATAGGCTGGTGGATCGTGGTCAGCTCCGGCCAGACCGTGGTCGCCACCGGCGTATCGTCGAAGCCGCACACCGTCAGGTCGCCCGGTACCGACAGGTGCAAACCGTGGGCCACCGCCACCACGGCGGCGGCCATGTCGTCGTTGCTGGCGAAAATCGCGCTGGGCCGCTGCGCCCCCGCCAGCAACTGGCGCGCGGCGTCCAGACCGGAACGGTAGGTGAACAAGCCCTGGGCCACGCGCCCGGCCGCCACCGTCAGGCCGGCATCCTTCATGGCGTCCTGGAAGGCCCGGTAGCGCAGTTGCGCCGGCGTGTGTTTCGGGTCGCCCTTGATGAAGCCGATGTCGGTATGGCCGAGTTCCAGCAGGTAGCGCGTCATCGCCAGCGCCCCCTGGTAATCGTCGATGCGCACGGCCGGCACGCCGGCGCTGGGGCGCGCGGTGGCCACCGCCACGGTCGGCATGCCGATGTCGTGCAGCCGCTTCAGCGCCGACTTCGAATCGCACAGCGGCGGCGGCACCAGGATGCCGTCGGCGCCGGCGGCGATCAGCTTGTCGATCGCCGCCTGCTGGCCCTGCACGCCGTCGCAGCGCTCCAGGATCAACTGGCCGCCGCTCTGGCTGCACTGGTCCATCGCGCCGACCAGGAACTCGCTCAGGAAGGACGCGCTGGGGTGGCTATAGAGCAGGCCGATGCGCAAGGTGCCGGTGCGGGCGGCGCGCGCGGCCAGGTTCGGCTGGTACTTCAGCGCCTCCAGCGCCGCGTTGACCTTGGCGCGCGTGACGTCGCTGACGTTGGCGTGGCCGTTGATGACCCGCGAGACCGTCATCGCCGACACGCCGGCCACCCGCGCCACGTCGTAGACGGTCGCGCCGCTCAATCCACTTTCAGTTTGCTTGCTTGCGGCTGCCATCAGTCCTTTTTCCAGTGTCGGGTGATCGCGCGGCGCGACGATCGCTGCGCCGCGCCGACATCGGCGCTGGCGAATGAGCGCTGATTATACGACGCCCCCGCCCCGCGGCGGCTGGCCGTCAGCAAATCCGCCGTTCGCTGTCGCGGTCGAACAGCACCAGCTTGGCCAGGTCGATGATGAATTCGGCCTCCTGGCCGGCGCGGTAGTCGGCGTCGGCCGCCAGCCGCGCCGTCACCTCGTGGCCGGCCAGGCGCAGCAGCGTCAGCGTGTCCGGCCCGGTCGGCTCGGTCACCTCGACCACGGCGCGCACCTCGCGCGTGCTGGCGCTCTTGACCAGGTTGCCGTTGCCGATCGCCTCCGGGCGCAGGCCGGCGATCAGCTCGCGCCCGGCGTAGGCTTGCACCGCCGCGCTTTGCGGCGGCAGCGCCACCCGCAGCGGCGCGGCGCCGTCGACGCCGCCCACCAGCAGCGCCAGCCCGCCGGCGTCGCCGTCGCGCTCCAGCCGCGACGGCACCAGGTTCATCGACGGCGAGCCGATGAAGGTGGCGACGAAAATCGTGTTGGGCGTGTTGTACACCTCGGCCGGCGTGCCCAACTGCTGCAACTCGCCGCCCTTCATGACGGCGATGCGGGTGGCCAGCGTCATCGCCTCGATCTGGTCGTGGGTGACGTAGACGATGGTCGCGCCCAGGCGCTGGTGCAGCTTCTTGATCTCGGTGCGCATGTCGACGCGCAGCTTGGCGTCGAGGTTAGAGAGCGGCTCGTCGAACAGGAAGATCTTCGGCTTGCGCACCAGCGCGCGCCCCATCGCCACGCGCTGGCGCTGCCCGCCCGACAGTTGGCCGGGACGGCGCGACAGCAGCGACTCCATTTGCAGCATGCGCGCCACCTCCTTGACCGCCTTGGCGCGCTCGTCCTTGGGGACGCCGCGCATCTCCATGCCGAAGCTGATGTTCTGCTCGACCGACATGTTCGGGTACAGCGCGTACGACTGGAACACCATGGCGATGTCGCGCTTGCTCGGGTGCAGGTCGTTGACGCGCTGCGCGCCGATGCGGATGTCGCCCGAGCTGACCGTGTCCAGGCCGGCGATCATGCTCAGCAGGGTCGACTTGCCGCAGCCGGAAGGGCCGACCAGCACCAGGAACTCGCCGTCGTCGATGTCGATATTGATCTTTTTGAGGATCTCGGTCTGGCCGTACTGTTTGGATACATCGAGGATTTGCAGGGAAGACATGGTTTAACCTTTCACAGAACCGGCCATCAGGCCGCGAACGAAATAGCGGCCGCCGAAGATATATACGAGCAGCGTCGGCAGGGCGGCGATCATGGCGGTGGCCATGTGGACGTTGTATTCCTTCTCGCCGGTCGAGGTGTTGACGACGTTGTTGAGCGCGACCGTGATCGGCGCCGTGTCGCCGGTGGTAAACGAGGCGCCGAACAGGAAGTCGTTCCAAATATTGGTGAACTGCCAGATGACGGTGACGACGATGATCGGCCCCGAGCACGGCAGCAGGATACGGAAGAAGATCGTGAAGAAGCGCGCGCCGTCGATCATCGCCGCCTTCACCAGTTCGTCCGGGAAGGCGATGTAGTAGTTGCGGAAGTACAGGGTCGTGAAGCAGATGCCGTAGACCACGTGGACGAACACCAGCCCGCCGGTGGACGAGGCCAGGCCGACCTTGCCGAGGAAGGCGGCCATTGGAATGAGCACGATCTGGAACGGGATGAAGCAGCCGAACAGGATCAGGCCGAACAGCAGGTTCGAGCCTTTGAAGCGCCACTTGGTTAGCACGTAGCCGTTGAAGGCGCCGATCAGCGTCGACAGCGCGACGGCCGTGAAGGCCATCTTGGTCGAGTTCCAGAAGTAGCCCTTGATGCCGTTGCATTCGAGGCCGACGCAGGCTTCGCCCCAGGCCTTGGCCCAGGCGGCGCCGGTCCATTCCCGCGGCAGCTGGAGGATGTTGCCGGCGTAGATTTCCGGCAGCGGCTTGAAGGACGTCAGCAGCATGACGAGCAGCGGCAGCAGGTAGACCGCGGCCATGAACAGCAGCAGGCCGTAAATCACCACCCTTGACAGGCGGCCGCTGCGGCCCTGCACCATCTGCGGGCTTTCCGCGTGCGATGTAGACATCGATTTTGACATAATCGTTCTTCCTTGCTTCAATGGGCCTTGGCGGCGCCGGAGCGCGCCTCGGAATACAGGTAGGGCACCATGATGGCGGCCACCGTCAGCAGCATCATCACCGAGCTGGCCGCGCCCATGCCGAGCTGGTTGCGGGTGAAGGTGTGGGCGTACATGAAGGTCGACGGCAATTCGGTGGCGTAGCCGGGACCGGTGCCGGTGAGCGCCACCACCAGCTCGTAGCTCTTGATCGCCAGATGCGACAGGATCACCAGGCTGGACAAAAACACCGGGCGCAGTTGCGGGATGATGATGCGCCAGTAGATGCGCGGCAGCGTCGCGCCGTCGATCGAGGCGGCCTTGACCATGTCCTGGTCGATGCCGCGCAGGCCGGCCAGGAACATCGCCATGATGAAGCCGGACGCCTGCCAGACGCCGGCGATGACGATGGTGTAGATGGCCATGTCCTCGCGGATGATCCAGTCGAAGCGGAAGTCCAGGAAACCCCAGTCGTGGGCCAACTTTTCGATGCCCAGGCCGGGGTTGAGCATCCATTTCCAGGCGGTGCCGGTGACGATGAAGGACAGCGCCATCGGGTACAGGAAGATGGCGCGCAGCGCGCCCTCCTGGCGGATGCGCTGGTCGATCAGGATCGCCAACAACAGGCCGAGCGCCAGGCAGATGCCGATGTAGAGCACGCCGAACAGCATCAGGTTGTCGACGGCGACGTGCCAGCGGTCGTGGCCCAGCACGCGGGTGTATTGCAGCAGGCCGGCCCAATCGAGGCGGGCGTAGGATTTCGACAGCGTGAACGACAAAACCGTGGTCCAGGCGATGAAGCCGTAGACGAATACGAGGGTGACCAACACGCTCGGGCCCAGGACCAGCTTGGGCAGCTGTTGCCCCAGCCATTCGGCGGCGGAGCGCCGCGGCGCGGCATTCAAGGAGGATGCAGACATCGACTTACCTATCTAAAAAAGGGAAAAGCGGGACGGAAGCGGCGTAGCCGCCGCCGTCCACTGCGACGGCGCTTACTTGCTGTTCGCGATGGCCGCCACCAGTTGCTTGGTGGCGTCGGCCGGCGACTTGCCCGAATTGAAGAACTTGGTGACGACGTCGACCGCCGCCGCCTTGGCCGCGTCCGGCATGGCGTGGCCGTGGGCGAAGCTGCCCAGCATGGTGTTGTCCTTCAACGCCTGCTTCATGTCGACCATCGACTTCTTGCCGCAGTCGTCGAAGTTGTCCATCGCCACGTCCAGACGCGCCGGAATCGAGCCTTTGACGATGTTGAATTTCTCCTGGAAGGACTTGTCCATCACCGCGCTGGCGAACACCGCCTGGCCGGCCACCTGCTTGGCGTCGACCTTGAAGATGCCGAACTGGTCGGCGTTGAAAAGGAAGCTCCCCTCGGTGCCCGGGTACTGGAAGCACAGGTAGTCGACGTTGGCCTTCATCTTCCCCTTTTCGAACTCGCCCTTGGCCCAGTCGCCCATGATCTGCATGGCGGCCTTCTTGTGGTAGACCATTGCGGTGGCCAGGTTCCAGTCGCGCCCCGAGAAATTGGTGTCGACCATGCCGCGCAGCTTCAGCATCTGCTCGAACGCCTTTTCCATGGTCTTGCTGCCGAGCGCCTTCGGGTCGAGGTCGATCAAGGCCTGCTTGTAGAATTTCGGACCGCCGGCCGACAGCACGGCGCTGTCGAAGATGGTGGCGTCCTGCCAGGACTGGCCGCCGTGCGCCAGCGGAATGTAGCCGGCCTTGCGGATTTTGCCGGACATCGCCACCAGCTCGTCGAAGGTTTTCGGCGGCGTCAGTTTCAGCTCGTCGAAAATGGCCTTGTTGGCCCAAATCCAGTTGGTGCGGTGGATGTTCACCGGCACCGCCGTCCAATGGCCCTGCTGCTTGGAGAACTTCTGCAGCGGCGCCGGCACCACCTTGTCCCAGCCCTCCTTCGCGGCGACCGCGTCTACGTTGCCGAGCAAGCCTTCCTCGGCGTAGTCGTTGACGGTGAAGCCGAGCATCTGCATGGCGTCCGGCGGATTGCCGGCGGCGACGCGGGCGCGCAGCACGGTGCGGGCCTGGTCGCCGCCGCCGCCGGCCACCGCGCTGTCCTTCCAGTGGAAGCCGCGCTTGACGACGTCGTCCTTGAGCACCTTCAAGGCGGCCGCCTCGCCGCCGGAAGTCCACCAGTGCACCACCTCGACGGATTTGTCCTGCGCCCGGGCCGCGCCCATCGTCGCCACCGAGAAAGCCATCGCCGACACCACTGCTGCCAATTTTTGTTGTTTCATCTTCGTCTCCAGAAAGAACTGCGTTCGCTTCGGTAAGGAAGCCGGGAACTTGATCCGACGGGTGCCGGCCGATTCCTCTTGTCGGCGCTTGGTTTTTTGCACGCCAATGTATTGTTATCGATAACATACTTGGGTGGCTTTTCTTTGTCAAGAAGTAATTACACGCGAAAAACCATACGCAGGGTCCGCTCCCCCGCCAAGAAACGGGCCGAGCGCCTAAATCGAAATTGTTGTTGGAAATTGCTGTTTGCTGGAAAAGTACGGATTACGCTCCGCTAATCCGACCAAGTGCTCATTGCGCTGGTCGTCGGCATGCGCCGAGTTAATCCGCTTCCCCCCACCCCGGACCGTGGCGCCCGCTCCTTTTTTGGGCGCGGGCGCTTTTTTCGCCTGTCGCCCGGCGTTTTCATGCCGTAATGCACTATATTGGGGCATACGCGCGGCGGCCGCGCATACCGTGCGGGGCAAACGACAAATTGCTCCGTGGCATGAAAACTGCTTATACGTTTATAGACGTCAGAGTCAGGCTTTTTTTCCGCGGCACGATCAAATAAGGGATCAATATGAACATCGCCAACCTTCGCATCGGGACCCGACTGGGCCTGGGATTTGCCATGGTGCTGGCCTTGATGTTGGGGCTGACCGCGGTCGGCATCGGCAGCATGGGCCGCATCCAGGGCCACCTCGACGGCATCGTCGACGACAACGCCGCCAAGATGGAGGCGTTGCAAGAGATGTCGGACGCCGTCCACGTGGTGGCGGAAACCTCGCGCACGCTGGCCATCCTGACCGACAACGAGATGATGATGAAGGAGAACAAACGCATCAAGGAGGCGCGCGCCAGATACGCGGCGCTGTTCGCGGCGCTGGAAAAATCGCCGGCCGACGCCGCCGGCACGGCCTTGCGCGCGCGCACCAAGGAGGCGGCGCTGAAGGCCGACAAGCTCAACGCCAAGGTGATCGAGCTGGCCAAGTCCTTCAACACCGAGGGCGCCACCGAACTGCTGCTCAAGGAGGCCGATCCGGCCACGCAGCAATGGCAAAACCTGCTGCACGACGGCGTGGCCCAGCAAAAAAGCGTCAACCAGCGCGACGCGGCCGCCGCGCGCGACTCCTACGCCGGCGCGCGCGCGCTGATGCTGGCCCTGGCGGCCGCGGCGCTGGCGCTGGGCGCGGCGCTGGCCTGGATGGTCAGCCGTTCGATCACGCGGCCGATCAACGCCGCCGTCAAGGTCGCGCAAAGCGTCGCCGGCGGCGACTTGAGCGTGCACATCGACACCGGCGCGGCGGACGAAACCGGCCAGTTACTGCGGGCGCTGAAAGCCATGACGACCAGCCTGCACGATATCGTCGGCCAGGTGCGCAGCGGCGCCGACACCATCGTGACCGCGTCGAGCCAGATCGCCACCGGCAACCTGGACCTGTCTTCGCGCACCGAGCAGCAAGCCAGTTCGCTGGAGGAAACCGCCTCGTCGATGGAGCAGTTCCACTCCACCGTCAAGCAAAACGCCGAGAACGCGCGCCAGGCCAACGGCCTGGCCGCCTGCGCCACCGAGGTGGCCCTGCGCGGCGGCGCGGTGGTGGCCAAGGTGGTCGAAACGATGGACTCGATCAACGCGTCCTCGCGCAAGATCGTCGACATCATCGGCGTCATCGACGGCATCGCCTTCCAGACCAATATCCTGGCGCTGAACGCGGCGGTCGAGGCGGCCAGAGCCGGTGAGCAGGGCCGCGGCTTCGCCGTCGTCGCCAGCGAGGTGCGCAACCTGGCGCAGCGCTCGGCCGCCGCCGCCAAGGAAATCAAGCAGTTGATCGGCGATTCGGTCGAAAAAGTCGACACCGGCGCCAAGCTGGTCGGCCAGGCCGGCAGCACCATGGGCGAGATCGTCGCCAGCGTCCAGCGGGTCAGCGACATCATGGGCGAGATCAGCTCCGCCAGCCACGAGCAGCAGGCCGGCATCGAGCAGATCAACGAAGCCATCACGCAAATGGACGCGGTGACGCAACAGAACGCGGCGCTGGTGGAAGAGGCGGCGGCCGCCGCCGAATCGATGCAGGAGCAGGCCGGCAACCTGGCCCGGGTGGTCAGCGTGTTCACGCTGGACGGCGGACTGCACGCCAGCGAAGCGCTCGCCGCCCCGCCCCGCCGCCCGGCGCGCAACGGCGGGCCGGCGCAACTCGGGTACCAGACGATAGGCTAAGGTCGCGGGCCGCCGGCGTTATTCAACGCAGCGGCAAAGCGCCGCGGCCGGACCCTCGTTCAAACCGCGGCGTCGAGGCTGCGCCTAACCTGCTGTAACAACGCCATCAACTGGCGCCGCTGCGCGCCGTCCAACCCCTGCACCGCCTTGGCGTTCAGCAGCGTGGCCTGCTGTTGCAGCGCGCTCTGCACCGAGCGACCGACGCTCGTCAACCGTAGCCGCACATTGCGCCGGTCGCTCTCGTCAGGCTCGGCGTCGAGCAGCCCCTTGTCGCGCAAGCCCTTGATCAGGCGCGCCAGTTGCGCCTTGTCGCGCCCGCTGTGCCGCGCCAGGTCGCTTTGGGTGGCGCCCGGTTGACGTCCGAAAAAACCCAACACCTTGCTTTCCATGTGCGTGATGTCGTGCGGGCCGTCGCGCAATACCTGGTACTGCTGCGAACGGTACTGGTGCATGACGGTGTGGATCAGGTCGAGCACGCCCTCTTCCTGCGCCTCGCCGGAATGGTTGACATTGTCATTTGTTTCGCGCATTATAGGTGACATTATCAACCAATTGAAAGTTAATCCATGAGTATAGACCTTGGCCAGGGGCGCGTCCAACGCGTGCGCCACGACCTCAAACGCCGCGACTTGCAGGTACTGCGGGTCGCGTCGATCAGCCCGCACTTTCGCAGCGTCACCTTCGGCGGCGCCGCGTTGGGCGACTTCGCCAGCCCGTCCTTCGACGACCACATCAAGCTGATCCTGCAAGCCGACGGCGCCGAGCCGGTGCTGCGCGACTACACGCCGCGCCACTACGACGCCGCCGCCGGCGAATTGACGCTGGAGTTCGCGCTGCACGGCGACGGCCCCGCCGCCAGTTGGGCGGCGCAGGCCGCGCCGGGCCAGCGCGCCGTTGTCGCCGGGCCGCGCGGCTCGTTCATCATCCCGCTCGACTACGACTGGCATCTGCTGGCCGGCGACGAAACAGCCCTGCCGGCCATTGCGCGGCGGTTGGAAGAACTGCCGGCCGGTGCGCGCGCGCTGGTGCTACTACAGGTGGCCGACGCGGCCGACCGGCGCGCCCTGCGCAGCGCCGCCGCGCTGGAGCTGCAGTGGGTGGAAAGCGCGCAGCAGTTGGTCGAGGCGGTGCGCGCGCTGACGCTGCCGGCCGGCGACGGCTACGCCTGGTGCGCCGGCGAAGCCGGCATGATGGCGACGCTGCGCCGCGTACTGGTCGAGGAGAAGGGGCATGACCGCCGCGCGATCCGCGCCGCCGCCTACTGGAAGCGCGGCGCGGCCGGCCACCATGAGAATCTGGAGGGTTGACACAGGCCGCGTCGCTTCGGGCCGCCGGCCTGTCGGCTTACGCCGCGCCGCCTATTTGTCGGACCAGTCGCAGCCGCGTTCGACCATCGCGCCGGGATCTTCCCGGAAACTGAAGGTTTTTCCGTTCGGTTTGACGTAGCGGAACGCGTAGACGCGCGCACCCTGGCTGTCCATTACGTATTTGCCGCCCTTGCCGCCCGCTGGCAATTCACGCCATTCGGTCTGGAACTCCGACGGACGCCCGGGCACTTCGTCGAGCGTCGTGCGTTTGATTTGTTTGACGCGGATCGGCGCGCTGCCACGCTCGTAGCGCACTTCGCCGGCGTCGGCGGGGGTGTCAAGGAGGCTGAATTGCAGGCGGATCGGCTTGCCCGGCCCGTCCGTGGTGAAGCAGCGGAAGTCGTTGGCGGCGGCGGCGGCGCCGGCGCACAGCAGCATAGCGGACAGGGTGGACAGGGTGGACAGGGTGGACAGGCGTATTTTCATCGTTTTTATATTGAGCGTATAGGGGCCGCCGCAATAGAAAAAACCAGGGGCAAAGAACCGGGGTCTACCCCCCAGACTTACGCCGCTGGTTTTTCATGCGCCGCACGGTCCATTATAGACCGCGCGCACTGCCCCGCCCCGCCTTAGACGATGCGCTCGCCGTTGCTCGGGTCGAACAACGCCGCCTTCGACAGGTTGAACGACAGCGTCATCGTCTGGCCCGGCTGCACCGCTTCGCGCGGGTGGGCGCGGCAGGTCACGGAGCCACCGTTGAGTTTGGTCGTCAACAGCGTGTCCGGGCCGGTCGGCTCGACCAGGTCGACCAGGCAGGACATGGCCTGGCCGCCTTCGCCGTGCGCGCTGCTCAGGTCGGTGATCTGCTCCGGGCGGATGCCCAGCGTGACGTCGCGGCCGGCGAACGGGCGCAGCAGCGCGGCGTCGAACGGCAGCTTCAGGCGCGCGCTCTGGCCGGCGTTTTCAATGGCCACGAACACGTCGCCGTTGGCGTCGATGGCCGGACGGCAGGTGATGAAGTTCATCGACGGCGAGCCGATGAAGCCGGCCACGAACAGGTTGGCCGGGTTGTCGTAGATGTCTTGCGGCGTGCCCAGTTGCTGTACCACGCCGTCCTTCATCACGGCGATCAGGTCGCCCATCGTCATCGCCTCGATCTGGTCGTGGGTGACGTAGACGATGGTCGAATGCAGGCGCTGGTGCATCAGCTTGATCTCGGCGCGCATTTCCACGCGCAGCTTGGCGTCCAGGTTCGACAGCGGTTCGTCGAACAGGAACAGCGACGGCTTGCGCGAGATCGCCCGGCCCATCGCCACGCGCTGGCGCTGGCCGCCCGACAACTGGGCCGGCCGACGGTCCAGCAAATGGGTGATCTGCAAGGTTTCGGCGACGCGCGCGACGATCTCCTCCTGCTCCGCCTTGGGGACCTTTTTGACGCCCAGGCCGAAGGCGATGTTCTCGCGCACCGTCATCGACGGGTACAGCGCGTACGACTGGAACACCATGGCGATATCGCGGTCCTTCGGCGGCAGGTCGTTGACGACCTTGCCGTCGATGAGGATCTGGCCGGAGGTGACGCTTTCCAGGCCGGCGATCATGTTGAGCAAGGTGGACTTGCCGGAGCCGGAGCCGCCGACGAGGATCAGGAACTGGCCGTCCTTGATCTCGATGTCGATGCCCTTGAGCACTTCGACGCCGTTGGTATAGACCTTGCGGATGCTGCGAATCGATAAGCTAGACATGTATGTATTCCTTAACCTTTGACTGCGCCGGCGGTCAGGCCGCGCACAAAATAACGACCGGCGACCAGGTACACCAGCAGCGTCGGCAGCGCCGCGATGATGGCGGCGGCCATGTTGACGTTGTATTCCTTCACGCCGGTGGAGGTGTTGACCAGGTTGTTCAGCCCGACCGTGATCGGTTGCGACTCGCCCGAGGCGAAGACGATGCCAAACAGGAAGTCGTTCCAGATCTGGGTGAACTGCCAGATGATGCTGACGACGAAGATCGGGCCGGAAATCGGCAGCACGATCTTGCGGAAGATCAGGAAGAAGCCGGCGCCGTCGATGCGCGCGGCCTTGATCAACTCTTCCGGCACGCCGATGTAGTAGTTGCGGAAGAACAGCGTGGTGAAGGCGGTGCCGTAGACCACGTGGACGAATACCAGGCCGGTGGTGGTGTTGGCCAGGCCGAACTGGCCAAGCAGGCGCGCCATCGGCAGGATCACCACCTGGAACGGAATGAAGCAACCCACCAGCAAGGCGGCGAACAACATTTCCGAACCGCGGAAGCGCCAATGCGCGAACACGTAGCCGTTGAAGGCGCCCAGGAAGGTCGAGATCAGCACGGCCGGAATGACCATCTTGATCGAGTTCCAGAAGAACGGCTGCATGCCGTTGCAGGTGACGCCGGTACAGGCCGACGACCAGGCCTTGGCCCAGGAGTCGGTCTGCCACAGCACCGGCAGCGCCAGCAGGTTGCCGCTGCGGATCTCGTCGAGCGATTTAAACGACGTCGACAGCATGACGTACAGCGGCGCGATGTAGTAGACCGCGAACAGGATCAGCAACAGGTACATGACGCCGCGGCCGAGGTTGATGCTTGGTTTAGTGTGTGTCATCTCATCGCCTTTGCGCTGCGCGCTTCCATATACATCAGCGGCACCAGTACCGCCACGATGGTGGCCAGCATCATCATGGCCGACGCCGAACCCAGGCCGAGCTGGCCGCGGGTGAAGGAAAATTGGTACATGAAGATCGCCGGCACGTCCGACGAATTGCCCGGTCCGCCGGCCGTCAGCGCGATCACCAAATCGAAACTCTTGATGGCGATGTGCGACAGGATCAGCAGCACGCTGAAGAACACCGGACGCATCGCCGGAATCACGATGCGCCGGTAAATCGTCGGCAAGGTGGCGCCGTCGACCTGGGCCGCCTTGATGATTTCGTCGTCGATGCCGCGCAGGCCGGCCAGGAACAGCGCCATCACGAAACCGGACGACTGCCACACGCCGGCGATGACGACGGTGTAGATCGCCATATCGGAGTTGACCAGCCAGTCGAAGGTGAACGACGTCCAGCCCCAGTCGTGCATGACCTTTTCCAAGCCCAGGCTGGGGTTCAGCATCCACTTCCAGGCGGTACCGGTGACGATGAACGACAGCGCCATCGGGTACAGGTAAATGGCGCGCAGGAAGCCTTCGGCGCGGATTTTCTGGTCCAGCAGGATCGCCATGAACAGGCCGATGGCGATGCTGGCGCCGATGAACAGGGTGCCGAAGATGCCCAGGTTTTGCAGCGAGGTCCACCAGCGTTCGTTGTCAAACAGCTCGTAGTACTGGACCAGGCCGGCGAATTCGAAGTTCGGCATCAGCCGGGATTCGGTCAGGGATATATAACCGGTCAAAAAGATAAAGCCGTAGACGAATACCAGACTGGCGACGAGCGTGGGGCCCAGCACGAGTTGCGGTATCCATCGGTCAAAATGCTTGCGTAGGGACATAGGACTGCCGTATGAAGAAGGAAAAGCGGGAGGCGCCGCCGCGGGGGGGCGGCGGCGCCGTCGGAGCACGTCGTTGCATCGGCCCGCCGGTAGCGGGCGCGGATTCAAACGAAGGGCCGGCAGCCGTGCGCTGCCTGCCCTGTTGCCGGCGCGGCCCGCCGTGGCGGACCGATGCACGGCTCCTGGATTACTTCACTTTGGCCGCTTTCGCCAGCGCCGCAACCGCGTCCTTCGAGCTCATGTTGGAGTTCATGAACTTGGCGATCACGTCGACCACCGCGCCCTGGGTCGCCGAAGGCAAGGCCATGCCGTGCGCGAACGATGGCACCAGGCCGCCGCTCTTGTTGGTGGCGTCCATGTCTTCCATCGATTTGATGGCGCAGTCGTCGAACTTGGCGCGCGAGACGCCGGAACGCACCGGGATCGAACCCTTGTTGAGGTTGAAGATGGCCTGGAACTTCGGATTCATGATGGCCGTGGCCAGCGCGAACTGGCCCTTCTTGGCTTCGGCGTCCTTCTGGGTGAACATGGCGAACGAGTCGACGTTGAAGGTGTAAGCCTTGTCGGTGCCAGGCGCGGCGGCGCAGATGTAGTCGCGGCCCGGGATCTTGCCGGCGTTGGAGAACTCGCCCTTGGCCCAGTCGCCCATGAATTGGAAGCCGGCCTTGCCGTTGATGACCATGGCGGTCGCCAGGTTCCAGTCGCGGCCGGCGGCGTCCTTGTCGATATAGCCCTTGACCTTGCCCAGGGTGTCGAACACTTTGACCATGGTCGGGCTGGTCAGTTCTTTCTGGTCCAGCTTGATCAGCGCTTTTTTGTAGAACTCGGTGCCGCCCACGCCCAGCGCGACCGACTCAAACACGGTGGCGTCCTGCCAAGGCTGGCCGCCGTGGGCGATGGCGATACCGCCGGATTTCTTGATTTTCTCGGCGGCGTCGAAGAACGCGTCCCAGGTGGCCGGCACGCCGACGACGCCGGCTTTTTTCAGCACGTCGGGATTGGCCCACATCCAGTTGACGCGATGCACGTTGACCGGCGCGGCGACGTAGTGGCCCTTGTATTTCATGATGTCGGCGACCACTTTCGGCAGCACGGCGTCCCATTTGCCGGCGGCGGCGGCGTCGTCGATGTTGGCCAGCACGCCTTCCTTGCCCCATTCCTGGATCGACGGGCCCTTCAGTTGGGCGGCGGTCGGCGGGTTGCCGGAGATGACGCGGGTTTTCAGCGCGGTCGCGGCGTTTTCGCCCGCGCCGCCGGCCACGGCGAAGTCTTTCCAGCCGAAACCGTCTTCTTTGACGATCTGTTGCAGTTGGCCCACGGATTTGGCTTCGCTGCCGGAAGTCCAGTAGTGCAGCACTTCGACGTCGGTGGCGAAGGCGTTGCCGGCGAATGCCAGGCTGGTCAACATGACGATGTGTTTCAGTTTCATCTCCAAATTCCTTATTATGGTCCTACGTATTGGGGCCCCGGCGGCGGAACATTCCGTCCGCCCGGACATGGTGAAAACGCGCCTGTGCCGGCGCTTTTGAAACAACCGGCCGCGACTGCCTCCCCGGCCGGGCGGCGCCCATCACACGCATGCATTGCACATCAGCATATGTATCACATTGGCGCCAAATACGCACCTTCGCGGGCGCGCATTTTTCATTCGAAGCTTAGAACCAGCTTTCCACTTGGACGCCGAACGAGGTGCCGCTGGTGCCGTTGTTGTAGATCGGGCCGGAATTGTTGGAGGCGTTGACCGAGGCCGTCGCCGCTTGGTTCCACTTGCCGTAGGTGACGAAGGCGCGCAATTCCGGACGCGACCACAGGCCAGGGCCGGCCGAGATCGTCGGCGCCAGCGTCAGCTTGGTCAGGCGCTTGGTCGGGCTATTGCTGTCGGTGACGCGGTCGGTGCCCAGTTCGACGACCATCTTGAGGTTCTGGTTGAAAGCGTAGACCGGGCGCACGCCCAGCGAGGTCCAGGTCGACGAGCCGCCGGCGTCGGACTTGTCTTTTTGCACCAGGGCGACCATTTCCATGCCCATGTTTTCGGTCGGCTGGATCCACAGGTCGTTGAAGACGCGCACGCGCTTGACGTCCGAACCCAGCGAGGTATAGCCGGAGGCGCCCATTTGCCCGTTGCCGACGCCGATACCGGTGCCCGGGCCGACGCCGTACTGCACGCCGAAGGTGTTGGCGCCGCCGAAGACCTTGGCTTGCTTGTGGAACAGCGACACTTGCCAGCCGTTGTGCTTCTGGCCCAGGGCGTCGTCGTTCTTGCCCTCGGCGGTGATGATCGTGGCCGCGATGTCGAAGGTACCGTCGGTGTTGACCGGCACGTCGCCGTAGATGAAGTTCTGGCGGATCGCCGACGGCGTGCCGACCACCTTGCCGTTGGCGTCGAGGGTGTTGGTGTCGCGGTCCTTGAAGAAGGCGTAGGAGAACTTGCCCGGACCCGCGCCGATGCGGTCGAGGCCGGCGCCGGTGCCGTTCATGTTGATGTATTGCAGATCCAGCATGTGGATGTCGGGACGGTAGTAGAAGCGCTTACCCATCCAGGCGGTGCCGCCGTTCAGGAAGTCCAGACCCTTGGCTTCGATAAAGGCCTTGTTCAGCCCCAGCTTCTTGTCGCCGAAATCCGAATTCGGGCTGTAGACGTTGGCCCATACCGTGGCGACGTAGCTGACGCCGCCGCTCTTCGCGATTTCCTTGGTGTAACCGCCTTCGAAGTAGGCGTCGCATTCGTTGCCGAGGCGGTACTTCATCGTGTTGCCGCCCAAGCCGAAGCAACCCTGCGGGCCGCCGTCGCCGGCGGTGGTGCTGCCGGCGCCAACACGGAAGTAACCGTGGAAGCCTTCTTCGTCGGCAACGGCCGCTCCGCAGGCCAGGGCCAGGGTGATTGCCGCAGGCAGGGCTTTCAACATCGTGCGATTCATGGTGTCTCCTTAGTATGTATATTTTTTATCCGGCAAAAAGTACGGGGGTTCGTCTTTTGCGGTCCAGAATTGTTTCCGGTAGAGAGATAGTAACTATACTACGAATAAAGATCAACAGATGATGTTGTAATCCTACGACGACGTACACAAAACATACGCCGCGCGCCGTGTTGACCGGGGCCGGCGGCGGCGCCGAATAGTGCAGCGCAACGTTGCGATCCGCATTAGAATCCGACTTGCCAATAAAAAAACTAGAACGCGCCGCGCGGGGGCATGCCCCCGGCGCGCGCGACACGCAAGAAGAGACGCAAGAAGAGACACGCCATGAAAACAGAAGACATCTCCGGCCTGGCCAGCGCCGAGCCGGCCGACCGCTACAGCGACGGCCCGCGCCTGCTGGCCGACATCGGCGGCACCAACGCCCGCTTCGGGCTGGAAACCCGGCCGGGCCGATTCGAGGCGGTCGCCGTGCTGCGCTGCGACGACTACCCGTCGCTGCTGGACGCCATCGACGCCTATATGAACAGCGCCGAGGCGAAAACGGCCGGCGCGGCGCGGGTGCACCACGCCGCCATCGCCATCGCCAATGCCATCGACGACGACATCATCAAAATGATGAACCACCACTGGTTCTTCTCGATCGAGGCGATGCGCACCGCGCTGGGCCTGGACACGCTGCTGGTGGTCAACGACTTCACGGCGCTGGCGATGGCCCTGCCCCATTTGCAAGCGCAGCAGCGGCATAAAATCGGCGGCGGCGAGGCGCGCCCGGACAGCGTGATCGGCCTGCTCGGCCCGGGCACCGGGCTGGGCGTGTCGGCCATGATCCCGGCCGAGGACCGCTGGATCGCCCTCGGCAGCGAGGGCGGCCACGTCAGCTTCGCGCCCTGCGACCAGCGCGAAATGGACGTGCTGGCCTACGCCTGGCGCGAGCTGGCGCACGTCTCGGCCGAACGGCTGGCCTCCGGCCGCGGCCTGGAGCTGATCTACCGCGCGCTGCGCGAGCGCGCCGGCAAGCCCGACGCGGCGCCGCTGCCGGCCGCCGAGATCACCGCCAGGGCGCTGGCCGGCGGCTGCGCCGTCTGCGCCGAGGCGGTCGACTGCTTTTGCGCGATCCTTGGCTCGGTGGCCGGCAACCTGGCGATGACGCTGGGCGCGCTGGGCGGCATCTATATCGGCGGCGGCATCGTGCCGCGGCTGGGCCCCTTGTTCGCGCAGTCGCCGTTCCGCCGCCGCTTCGAGGAAAAGGGCCGCCTGGGCGACTACCTGGCGCAGATTCCAACCTACGTCATCGCCGCCGAGCAACCGACCTTCCTGGGCATCTCGGCGATCCTGGCGCAGAAACTCAAACTGGCCCACGCCGGCGCGCCGGTGCTGGAAAAAATCCGCCAGGCGCGCGACCGCATGAGTCCGTCCGAGTGCAAGGTCGCCGACTGGGTGCTGAAGGAGCCGAAGGCGATGCTGACGCTGCCGATCGCCGAGATCGCCCATCGCACCGGCGTCAGCCAACCGACGGTGATGCGTTTTTGCCGCTCGATCGGGGTGCAGGGACTGGCCGACTTCAAGCTCAAACTGGCCTCCGGCCTGACCGGCGGCGCCATCACGGTGGCCCACTGCCACGTCGAGATTTCCGACTCGGACGCCGAGCTGGCGCGCAAGGTGCTGGGCAACAACGCCTCGGCCGCGCTGGCGCTGCGCGACATGCTCGACATCAAGTCGCTGACGGCGGCCATGGAACTGCTGCGCAAGGCCAAGCGGGTCGAGCTGCTCAGCGTCGGCAGCGCCCGCGTGGTGGCCGAGGACATGCAGCAAAAATTGCTCAACCTGGGCATCGTGTCGAACTATTTCCCCGACCCGCAGGCGCAGGAGATGAGCGCGGGCTTGCTCACGCCGAACGACGTGGTGCTGGTCATTTCGCGCTCGGGCGCGCCGCCGGAGCTGCTGCGTTCGACCAAGGTGGCGCGCGCCTGCGGCGCGCAAATTCTCGCCATCACCACCAGCGGCTCGCCGCTGGCCAAGCTGGCCGACGTGCTATTGACGCTGAACCACCCGGAGGGCAACTTGAACTTCGTGCCGATGATCGTGCGCCTGCTGCAACTGATGCTGCTCGACATACTGTCGGTCGGCCTGGCGCGGCGCGACACGGCGCAGCGCGGCGACGCGGCGGACGCCGGCGGCGCGCGCAACGGCGCCCGCGTCAGCGGCAAACTCAAGTTCGGCGGCCACCTCGAATAGCGGCGGCCGTTCGCTCCGGCGTTGAGTTCATCAAAACCAAGGGCGCCACCCCGGGGTCGGACCTTCAGGTCTGGCACCGGCTCTTCGCCCTTGGTTGTAACCGCGCCTCCGGCCGCGCCACTACGACAACGAGCTGGCGGCGAACAACCGTTCGACCAGCGCCACGTCCGGCGGCGTCGCGCCGGCGGCCAGGCAGGCGCCCGCGCCCGCCGCGACGGCGAAGCGCAAATGCTCGCCGCCGTCGTGCCGCGGCCGGTACATCAGGCTGTACAGCAATCCGCCGATGCTGGCGTCGCCGGCGCCGACCGAGTCGACGACGTCGATCTTCGGCGGCGCCGCCTGCCACACCGCGCCGTCGCGGTACAGCGCGGCGCCCCGCGCACCCTTGGTATACAGGTAGGTCGCGTGCGGGTTCCAGCCGCGCAGCGTGGCGAAGGCGGCGTCGATGTCGGCGCTGCGGAACAAGCCTTCCAAATCCTCGTCCGAGACCTTGATGACGTCGGCCAACTCGGTCATGCGCCGCAGCGTGGCGTCATAATGTTCGTCCATCAGCACGCGGAAGTTGGGGTCGTAGCTGATCTTCACGCCGGCCGCCTTGAGTTCGGCGGCCAGCGCCAGCAGCTTGCCGGCCAGCGGCTGGCGCGCCAGACTGATGCCGCCGAAATGCACCCACTGCGCCTTACCCTGCCAGCCCTGCGGCAGCAGCGCGGCGTCGAAATGCAGGTCGGCGCTGTCGTCGCCGACGAAGAAGTATTGCGGCGGGCTCAGGTGGTGCACGATCGCCAGCAGCGGCGATTTGTCGAGCTGCTGCATGAAACGCGGGTCCAGCCCGGCCGCGGTGTTGGCGGCCGCCAGCGCGTCGCCGAAGACGTCGCGGCTGACGGCGCCGGCGAAGGCGCTCGGCACGCCCAGGCGCGCCATCACGCGCGCCACGTTCCAGGTCGAGCCGCCGACCTGCGCGCTCCAGCTGTCGGCGCCGCTGCGCAGCATGTCGGTCAGGGCTTCGCCGGCGGAAACGAAGCGCGGCAGCGCGCGCGCCGCGTCGATGACGTTAAGCACTTCGTAGCAGGCGCCCATGGTGTGGTAATCGACCTTGCCGGCTGGACTTTTCTCGGCGCCGAGTTTGGCGTTGTCGGCGCTGAGGATGCGATACCAGGCGCCGTGCTGGTGGTCGACGAAGTGGCGCCAGCTGTAGTCCCAGATTTTGTCGTAGCAATCCCAGTAGCGCGCCTCGCCGCTGCGCGCGGCCAGCACGGCCGCCGCCGCCAGGCTCTCGGCCTGGACCCAGAAGTATTTGTCGCCGTCGCAGATTTCACCGTCGGGGCCGAAGCCGTAGAAGATGCCGCCCCGCTCGCCGTCCCAGGCGTTCGCCAGCGCCGCGTCGAACAGCGCGGCGGCGCGCGGCGCCAGCCAGTCGGACGAGCCGGCCAGCGCGCCGGCGTGGCGTTCCATGACCAATAGCAGCTTGGCCCATTCGGTAAAGTGGCCCGGCTGGTAGCCCCACGGACGGAAGATGTTGCTCTTGTCGTGGAGGTTGTATTCCCAGTCGATGGACCAGTCCGGCTTGTAGTGTTCCCAGATCATGCCGCCGGCCAGCGCGGCCTGGCGCACGGTGATGTTGTACGCCAGCGTTTCCGCGCGGTGCAGGTAACGCGCGTCGCCGCTGGCCTCGAAGGCCGCCAGCAAGGCCTCGCAGGCGTGCATATTGGCGTTTTGGCCGCGGTACGGGTCGAGGGTGGACCAGTCGGCGCTGGCCTGGTCGGCGTACAGGCCGTGTTCGGGCTGCCAGAAGCGGCGCTCCATCAGCTCGAAGGTTTCGTCGAGGTGGGCGCGGGCTTCATCCACGCCGGCCATCACGGCGTGCGCGTAGGCCAGCAGCACGAAGGCCAGGCCGTAGCAATGGTTGTCGCCGTCGACGACGGCGGCCTTGCCGTGCGTCCATGTCAACTGCCAGGCGTAGCCGCCGCTGTCCGGGTTGCGGTGGGCGTCGCGCAGGAAGGCCACGCCGTGGCGCACCGCCGCCAGATAGTCGGCGTCGCCGAATTGGCGGTAAGCCATCGCGTAGTTGAATACAAAACGGGTGCTGCTGACCAGGTGCCGGGTGGCGTGGTCGTAGATGCCGCCGTCGTCCATGAAGAAGTGGTAAAACCCGCCGCTCGGGTCGACGCAGCGGGGGTGGTAGAACTGCATCGTGTGCTTGATGTGGCCCAGCAGCATGCCGCGCGAACGGAAATCAGGATTCATGGAGTATCTCGGCAAGATATGTTATCGATAGCAGCGATAATATCACGAGCCGCGTCAAAGGGGACAGACCACGATTTCCGAGGGAAGTTTCTCGGAAATCGTGGTCTGTCCCCGGTTTAGCCGGCTCCGCTCAGCCCGCCGCTTTGGCCGCCGCCGCGCGCGCCCGGTAGGCCGTCGTGGTTTCGTAGCCGACGCCCCAGTTGTCGGTGTCGACTTCGTCGATCAGCACGAAAGTGTGGTCGGGGTTTTTGTTCAGCACGCGCACCAGCAGTTCGGTGGTGCCGGCGATCAGTTGCTGTTTTTGTTCGGCGGTGACGCCGTCGCGGGTGATGCGGATGTTTACATATGGCATGGTTACGCCTCCTTGCTGTGGTTGGAAAAAGGGTTGCGAGCGACGCGTGGGCCTACCAGGTGCCGGCGCTGGCGCCGCCGTCCACCGCCAGCACGATGCCGCTGGTGAATTTCGCCGACGTCAGGTAAAGCACAGCGTCGACGACGTCGCTGGTGGCGCCGGTATGCCCGGCCGGCGACAGCGTGGACAGGAAGGCGCGGGTGCCGTCGTCCTGCTGGTGCATCGGGGTGTCGATAATGCCGGGCGCCACCGCGCTGACCTTGACGTTGAGCGGCGCCAGTTCGATCGCCAGCGCGCGGGTGGCGTCGTTCAGGCCGCCTTTGATCAGCACCGGCAACAGCGCCGGCACCTTGGCGTTCGGCTGCATGGCGATGCTGGCGGTGATGGTGACGATGTGGCCCTGGCGGCGCGCGCCCATGTGCGCGGCCGCCTGCTGGCTCGGGTAGAAAAAACCCTTCAGGTTGGTGTTGACGATGCTTTCCAGGTCGTCCTCGCTGTAGTCGCCAACCGGTTTGGCGATGAAGATGCCGGCGTTGTTGATCAGGATGTCTACCCGGCCGAACGCGGCGATGGCGCGTTCGAACAGCTTGCGCGCCGTGGCCGGCTGGGCGATGTCGCCGTCGACCAGTAGGAACCGCGCCGGGTTCCCCAGTTTGGCGGCGGCCGCCTGCAGGCGCTCGGCGCTGCGGGCGTTGCCGACGACGTTGTAGCCGCGTTTCAAGTATTCCTCGGCCAGCGCGAAACCTATGCCGCTCGAGGCGCCGGTGATGATGACCGTTTGTGTGCTTGCGTTCATGTCGGATGCTCCTTCAACGTGTGTGTATATCGATGTGGCCGCGGCAGGTTTGCCGGGCCCATGTGATGCACTATACTGATGCGTTCGATGCAGATAAATACCGTTTTCATCAAATGAATTGATACACGGTGTAATGAATAGGACGGCCGATGAAGCGCAATTTCGATGACCTGTTGCTGGGCAGCATAGAGCTGTTTTGCCTTGCGGCCGAGCTGGGTAGCTTTACGGCGGCCGCCGCCGCGGCCAGCGTGACGCCGGCCGCGGTGAGCCGCTCGGTGTCGCGGCTGGAGCAGCGGCTGGGCGCGCGCCTGTTTGCCCGCACCACGCGGCAGGTCAAGCTGACCGACGGCGGCCGGGTGTATTTCGAACAGTGCCGCCAGGCGCTGTCGCAGCTGGTCGACGCCGAACGGCTGGTGAGCGGCGCCCAAGCCGCCCCGGCCGGCCTGCTGCGCATTAGCGTGCCGACGCCGTATGGGCACTATCGGCTGCTGCCGTTGCTGCCGCAATTCCGGCAAACATATCCGGGCGTGGAGATCGAGGTACACCTCAGCAACCGCAACATCGATTTCGCCGACGAAGGCTACGACCTGGCCATCCGCGGGCGCGGGCCGGCCGATTCGAGCCTGATCGCGCGCAAGCTGGAGGACGCCGAACTGGTGCTGGTGGCGGCGCCGGCCTATCTGCGGCGCGCCGGCAGCCCCGCTTCGCTCGACGATTTGCAAGCGCACGACTGCATCCAGTTCGAACTGCCCAGCACGGGCCGGCGCATCGGCTGGCCCTTCCTGGTCGACGGACAGGCGGTCGAGGTCGCCACCGGCGGCGGCTATTGCTGCGCCGACGACCTGCTCGGCATCGTGACGCTGGCCCGCGCCGGCGCCGGACTGGTGCAAACCTATCGTTTCATCGTCGAGCAAGACCTGGAGCGGGGCGATCTGGTCGAATTGCTACCGCAGTTCGGCGGCGCGTCGCGCCCCTTCATGCTGCTGTATCCGCAGGTGCGGCACATGTCGGCGCGGGTGCGCACCTTCGTCGATTTCGTGCTTGGGCAACTGGCGCGGCCGCGCGCCTGAAGTATTATCTAAATACCATTCAATTGGCTTGACCGGCGCAATGGGCGGCCCCTACAATGTAGCGCTACTCCAAGGCTGGCCCGCATATGCTCCGCACCCGGTATATCGCCACCTTCACGGCGCCGACCGGCCAGGCGAAAGCCGAGTTCGCCCGCGCAGCGGGCTAAGGTCCAAGCTGCAAGCATCGGCCATCTTTCATCGACAGGACCCCACCATGCCCACCGAACTGCCGGCGCTGATCATCATCGATATGCAGAAAGCC
Source organism: Janthinobacterium sp. CG3 (assembly GCF_000344615.1). GTDB lineage: Bacteria > Pseudomonadota > Gammaproteobacteria > Burkholderiales > Burkholderiaceae_D > Janthinobacterium. The sequence goes on from NZ_KB467824.1 coordinate 2,121,996, forward strand.
ATGACCGACCCGGCCGCCGGTGCGCGCAACAACCCGCAAGCGGAAGCATGCATCGCGGCGCTGCTGCGGGCCTGGCGCGGCGCCGGCGGCGTGGTGGTGCACGTGCGCCATATGTCGACCTCGCCCGCTTCGCTGTTCTGGCCGGGCCGGCCCGGGGTCGAGTTCCAGGAGGCGCTGGCGCCGTTGCCGGGCGCCCATGTGGTCGAGAAAAACGTGCCGGACGCCTTCATCAACAGCGCCCTGGAGCGTTGGCTGCGGGTGCGCGGCGTCGGCGCCGTGGTGCTGGTCGGCGTCAGCACCAACAATTCGGTCGAGGGCAGCGCGCGCAGCGCCAGCAACCTGGGTTTTGACGTCACGGTGGTGGCCGACGCCTGCTTCGCCTTCGACAAGACCGACTACGCCGGCACCCGCCGCAACGCCGCCGACGTCCACGCGATGGCGCTGGCCAACCTGGACGGCGAACACGCGCGCATCACCAGCACCGCCGCCCTGCTGGCCACCCTGCCGGGCCTGGCGTGATGCGCATCGCCATCCTCTCCGACATCCACGGCAATTTGGCGGCGCTGCAGGCCGTCGCCGCCGACCTGGCGCGGCGCGGCGTCGACGCCGTGGTCAACCTGGGCGACAGCCTGTCCGGCCCGCTGCTGCCGCTGGAAACGGCGCAATTCCTGATGGCGCAGGACTGGACCCACCTGGCCGGCAACCACGAGCGCCAGATCCTTGCGTGCCACGCCGGCTCCGGGCAATCCGACCTCTACGCGCGCTCGCGGCTGACGCACGAGGAATTGGACTGGATCGCCTCGCTGCGCCCGGCGCTGCAGTTCGCGCCGGACGTGCTGCTGTGCCACGGCAGCCCCGGCAGCGACGTCACCGGCCTGCTGCAAACGGCCGAGCGCAACGCCAGCGCGCAGGAAGTGGCGCAGCGTTTGGGCGACGTCGCCGCGGCGCTGGTCGCCTGCGGCCACACGCACGTGGCGCGCAGCGTGCGCGGCGCGCGCGGGCAACTGATCGTCAACCCCGGCAGCGTCGGCCAGCCGGCCTACCGGGACGACTATCCGCATCCGCACGCGATCGAATCGGGTTCGCCGGACGCCCGCTACGCCATCGCCGAGCGGCGCGCCGGGGTCTGGCAAGCGGAATTGATCGGCGTGCCCTACCCGCACCGCGACATGGCGGCGCTGGCCGCCCTGCGCGGGCGCGACGACTGGGTTGTCGCCTTGAACAGCGGCTACATGTCGGTGGCCGAATAGCGTTTAGTAGGTCGGATTAGCGCAGCGTAATCTGACGCCTAGCCGCTGCCGACGCCAGTCGGGTTTGCCACGTCGTGTAACGGCGGAGGGCTAACCCGACCTATGCAAACGTGCCAACTTAACGCAGCAACAGCAAGCCCGTCACGTACTTATCGACGTCATGCGACGCGTGCGCGCGCTGTACCAGCGTCTCGCCCGCGCCCCGGCCGCGTCAACGCAAGCGCAACGGCACGTACACCGTGGCCGCGCCGCGCCGCACCAGCAGGGCCACGGTCTGGCCGGAATAGACGCTGAGCTGCTTTTCCAGCGCGGCGGCGCTTTTCACCGCCACGTTGTTCAGCGCCAGGATCACGTCGCCGCTCTGGATGCCCGCGCGCAGCGCCGGACCGGCCGTGGCGCGCACCAGCACGCCGTCGCTGGTTTTCAGGCGCGTACGCTGTTCGGCGCTCAGGTCGCTCAACTGCAACCCGGCCGCGTTGGCCTGGACCGGCTCGGCGTCCGGCGCCACCGAGTCGGCGCTGGCGCCGGCCCTGGAGCGCTCCGGCAGCAACTCCTCGACCTTGACCCTGACGCCGGCGACCTCGCCCTTGCGCCAGTAGCGCACCGCCACCGTGCCGCCCGGCCTGGCTTCGGCCACCATACGCGCCAGATCGGACGAACTGGCCACCGGCCTGGCGTCGATGCTGAGAATAACGTCGCCGGGGCGCAGGCCGGCCTTTTCCGCCGGGCCGTTTTTTTCGACCATGCCCACCAGCGCACCGGTGACGTCCTTCAAGCCGAACGAGCTGGCCAGGTCGGCCGACATTTCCTGCACCTGGATACCGATGCGCCCGCGTCGCACCTTGCCCGTGGCGCGCAACTGTTTCACGACGTCCATCGCGACGTCGATCGGAATCGCGAACGACAGCCCCATGAAGCCGCCGGTGCGGCTGTAGATCTGCGAATTGACGCCGACCACCTCGCCGCGCATATTGAACAGGGGTCCGCCCGAGTTGCCCGGGTTGAGAGCCACGTCGGTCTGGATGAAGGGCACGAAACTGCCGTCGGGCAGCGAGCGCCCCTTCGCGCTGACGATGCCGGCGGTGACGCTATTTTCAAAGCCGAACGGCGCGCCGATCGCCGCCACCCATTCGCCGACCTCCAGCTTGGACGGGTCGCCGATCGGCACCACCGGCAGGCCGCTGGCGTCGATTTTGATCAGCGCAACGTCGGTGCGGGCGTCGGCGCCGATGACCTTGGCCTTGTATTCGCGCTTGTTGGTCAGCTTGACGGTGACTTCATCGGTGTTCTCGACGACATGCGCGTTGGTCAGGATGTAGCCGTCGGCGCTGATGATGAAGCCCGAACCCAGGCTTTGCGCCTGGAACTGGCGCGGCGCGGCGCCCGGCGGCATGAAGCGGCGGAAGAAGTCGAAAAACGGGTCGTCGTCGGACGGGACCGGAAAGTCGCTGGCGCTGTCGCTGATGGTCTGCATCGCGCTGATGTTGACCACCCCCGCGCCCTCCTGTTTGACCAGCGTGACAAAGCTGGGTAGCTCCACCGTTGGCGCGCCCAGCGTGTGCGGCGCCCGCGTGGCCTGGACGGGCGTGGCGCCGGAGGCGGCGGTTTGCGCTTGGCCGGCGAATTGCTCCGATTCGGAGCAGCCGGCCAGCAAGACAGCAGCGAGTGCAACAAGATGGCGGTTGGCAAACATGGAGCGGGCCTCACACGACGGGATCATCCCAGCTTATGGGAAAGCGGCGCGCGCCGAGGCGGTTTACATCGGCGCCTTGAGGCCACTCAAGAAGCCGGCGCGCGGCACGCGAAATGCCTGTCCCGGCGGCAAAAACGGTGCAACTTTCGCGCGCCGGCCGAGTCGAACGGATGAACCAGGCTGGCGCGGCGGCCCTTCCGCCCGCCTGTACTGTGTAGGAGAAGCACGCCATGACCCTGTCCCTCACGTCCCCGGCATTTCAGGCCGGCGCCGCCATTCCCGCGCGCTATACCTGCGACGGCGCCAATATCTCGCCGCCGCTGTCCTGGTCCGGCGTGCCGCCGAACGCCAAGAGCCTGGCCCTGATTGTCGACGACCCCGACGCGCCCGATCCCGCGGCGCCGCAGCGCACCTGGGTCCACTGGGTGCTGTACAACCTGCCCGCCAGCGCCAGCGGGCTGCCGGAAGGGTTGCACGGCGAGGATTTCCCGCCCGGCAGCGGCACCGGCATCAACGACTGGCAGCAGAACGGCTATGGCGGCCCCTGCCCGCCGATCGGCCGGCACCGCTACGTTCACAAACTGTACGCGCTCGATCGTATGCTGCCGACGCTGGTCAAGGTGACCAAGCTGCAACTGGAGCAGGCGATGCAGGGCCACATCGTTGAACGGGCCGAGCTGATCGGGCTTTACGAGCGCAACTAGGCTCACCGCGGGACGGGCGCGTTGTGGCGTAAGTTACAGCACCGGTATCGTCCGGGACGCGCCGGCGTTCTCCTTGGGCAGCGAAACGATCAACACGCCGTTGTCGTAACTCGCCGTCGCCTTGTCGATGTCGACGCTGCGCGGCAGGGGAATGGCGCGCTGGAACGCGCCGTAGGCCCGCTCCATGCGGTGGAAGGTGCCGTCCACGGTTTCGCTGGCATAACGTTTTTCGCCAGACAGGTATAGCGTGTTGCCCTCGACGGCAATGCGGCAATCCTCCTTGCGCATGCCGGGAAGCTCGACCCGCACCACGATTTCCTTCTCCCTTTCCTCCACTTCGCAGGCCAACAAGCTCCAGCGCGGGAACGCGGCCTGGGTCTTGCTCGCCGGCTGCTTCTCGTCCTTGCCGCGGATGAAATGCGTGAGCGAATCGCTGCCACGGTTGAGCAATTCACGCCAGCCGTCCGACAAGCTTTCCCACGCCCGGCCGAGCTCCTGGCCGATGAGTTTTCCCGAATGCTTCAACGTCTCCAACATGATTCCCTCCTTGTTCGCCATTAGGCGAGCTCACGACGTCAAACAATCGCGCACCGAGCCACCGTTGTGCATACGCTCGATGGCCTCGGCGAACAGCGCGGTGCAGCTCAGTATCGTCAGCTTGGCCTGCGCGGCGCCCGGCTCCAGCCGAAACGCCGGCACGCTGTCGCTGACGACGATGCGCTCCAGCGCGCCGTCGGCCAGCACGGCGTTGGCGTCGCCGGCGAACAGGCCATGCGTCGCGGCCGCGAACACCCGGCTCGCGCCGGCGTTGCGGCAGGCCCGGGCGCTGCGCGCCAGCGTGTTGCCGGTGCTAATGAGGTCATCGACGATGACCGCGTCCTTGCCCTTGACGTCGCCGACCAGCAAATCGCCGCTGACCACGCCGCCGCTCCGATATTTCTCGACGATGGCGGCGCAGACCGGCTTGTCCAGCACCTCCGCCAACAGCAGCCTGAAGCGCTCGGTGCGCTTGATGCTGCCGGCGTCCGGCGACACCGCGACCACCTCGCGCTCGCGCAACAAGGGCGCGAAATACTTGACGAACAAGCGGTTCGCCTCCAGATGCTCGGTGCAACAACGAAACGCGTTCTGATAGGCGGACAAATTGTGGACGTCGAGCGTTAGCACCGCGTCGGTGCCGACCGCCTCGAACAGCGCCGCCACGTAGCGCGTCGTCACCGGATCGCAGGGTTTGCTCTTGCGGTCCTTGCGCGCGTAGGCCAAGTACGGCACCACGGCCGTGACGCGGGCGGCGCCGGCGTCCTTCACCGCGCCGATGAAAAACAGCAGGCGGCACAGCTTGTCGTTGGCGCTTTGCCCGGCGTCGCCGTACAGCGACAGCAACACGAACACATCGTTGCCGCGCACGCTGGCCAGCGGCCGCGCCTTGTGCTCGCCGTCCTCGAAGTCGCGTTCGTCGTGGGGGCTGGGCGCAAGGTCTAGCCAGCGCGCCACCTGCTCGCCGAACACCCGGCTGCTGTTAAGGACAAAGAGCTGCAACTCATGGTCAAACATCATTGCCTCAACGCAGTGGCATTGCGAAAAACATGTACCTTGCGCGAAAATCCCGCGCCACTCCGATTTGAGTCGCAGGGACGGCGCGAGTTCCGCCGGAACCGGCGGGTAAACTGTGCAGCTTATGGCATCGGACCGGCGTAGCAACGCAAGTCCCATCCCATCCCATCCCATCCCATCCATGCGGTGCACACGCGCCGCCTGCAAGAGCAAAAGTTTCGCTATTCACCACAATGGCTGGCCCGCGCCAACGAATACCTGCTGCTGGCGGAGCGCCACGCGGTCTCTTGTGAATAGATCAAGGCGCCCGCGCGCGGGTACTGCACAGCTTGATTTTTCTCAATCGTTCGATGCGGACGGCTGCTATCTTGAATTAATCAAACGAGGAACATCATGAGCCTGCACCGTGAACCGCCGACACCGCTCCGACCACGCACCTGGCGCGGCCATTTCGCCACTACCGACGCCGTCGAGCGCTGCGTGTCGCTGCAAGCGTCGTTCGGCACGCTGTTCGCCGCCGTGCTGATGCGCGCACAGGGAATCGACATCGGCGTCGCCATCCGCGTGCTGGTGCGGCCCCGGCAGCGGCGTCCGCTGCCACAGGACATATACGCCCTGCGCACCTACTTCAGTCCGCCGCCGTTGATTTACAGCCATACCCACTACTAGAGCGCAAAAAAAAACAACAAAAAACCCGCAGCCTCAAAGAGAACTGCGGGTTTTTTGACGGTCCCGGCGTTACCGGAACATTGTACTGGCGGAGACGGTGAGATTCGAACTCACGATACAGGTATAAGCCGTATGCATCCTTAGCAGGGATGTGCCTTCGGCCACTCGGCCACGTCTCCAAGCTGACGAATCAACTTTGCCCCCAGAGCGCTTGCGTGCATCAGTGGACGAGCAACATCATAGCCATTGAAACACGATTGGTCAACGGTGCAGGCAAAAATTGACAATACCCGCATGCGGCCATAGAGGAGCCACCTCGGCCGGCAATTACGTTGCCAACTCCCCGGCGTCCCTTCAGATCAACAATTCCGGCGGCCCCTTGCCTGCCGCCGCCCTATGGCTTTGGAGCGGACAACAAAAAACCCGCAGGCTCCAAAGAGCGCTGCGGGTTTTTTGACGGTCCCGGCGTTACCGGAACATTGTGCTGGCGGAGACGGTGAGATTCGAACTCACGATACAGGTATAAGCCGTATGCATCCTTAGCAGGGATGTGCCTTCGGCCACTCGGCCACGTCTCCAAGTTGACGAATCAACCCGCCTTCAACAGCTAACTTCGCTGGAGCAGACGAGCGTCATATTATCTATTGGAGCCAGATTGGTCAAGGAAACAGCCGGCTTTTTTGAAAATATTACGCGTTTTCCAAATCGAAGGCTTTATGCAGCGCGCGCACGGCCAATTCCATGTACTTTTCGTCGATCAGCACCGAAATTTTGATTTCCGAGGTCGAGATCATCATGATGTTGATGCCCTCTTCCGACAGCGTGCGGAACATCTGCGACGCCACGCCGACGTGGCTGCGCATGCCCACGCCGACCACCGACAACTTCGACACCTTGGCGTCGCCGATGATGCTGGTGGCGCCGATGTCTTCCTTGGTGCTGTTGAGCACGGCCATCGCGTTGTGGTACTCGCCGCGCGAGACCGTGAACGTGAAGTCGGTCTTGCCGTCGACCGACTGGTTCTGGATGATCATGTCGACTTCGATGTTGGCGTCGGCCACCGGGCCGAGGATGTGGTACGCCACGCCCGGACGGTCGGGCACGCCCAGCACGGTGATTTTGGCCTCATCGCGGTTGAACGCGATACCGGAGATGACTGCTTGTTCCATGTTGGTGTCTTCCTCAAACGAGATCAGGGTGCCTGAATTGGCTTCGATTTCCAGCGGCAGCAGCGGGTCCGTCAGCGACGACAGCACGCGCGTCGGTACGCGGTAGTTGCCCGCGAATTCGACCGAGCGGGTCTGCAGCACTTTCGAGCCCAGCGACGCCAGTTCCAGCATTTCCTCGAACGTGATGGTCTTCAGGCGGCGCGCCTCCGACACCACCCGCGGGTCGGTCGTGTAGACGCCGTCGACGTCGGTGAAGATCAGGCATTCGGCAGCCTTCATCGCCGCCGCGATCGCCACCGCCGAGGTATCCGAGCCGCCGCGGCCCAGGGTGGAAATATTATTGTTCTCATCGACACCTTGGAAGCCGGTGATGATGACGATCTTGCCGGCGTCGAGGTCGCGCTTGACCTTGACGTCGTCGATCGATTGAATGCGCGCTTTCGTAAAGGCCGAGTCGGTCTTGATCGCGACTTGCCAGCCGGCGTAGGACACCGCTTGTTTGCCGATCGCCAGCAATGCCATCGACAGCAGGCCGACCGACACTTGTTCGCCGGTCGAGGTGATCATGTCGAGTTCTCGCGGATCGGGTTGATCCATGATTTGCTTGGCCAGGCCGATCAGACGGTTAGTCTCACCGGACATCGCGGATGGCACCACGATAATTTGGTGCCCTGCGTCATGCCATTTGGCGACGCGCTGAGCAACGTTCTTGATGCGGTCGGTCGAGCCCATCGACGTACCGCCGTATTTGTGGACGATTAGTGCCATAAGAGTGAAGTTTCCGCTCAAGAAGAATAAAAAGGAGGGCTTTACTCTACATGCCGCACTGCAAAATAACAAGTCAAAATAATCATAACCTCATACCGAATCGGCATAAGGAAATATCGTTTTGCCGCAGTGCGGCGCGCGCCCCGCCCCTACAGGCTGAGCCAGCGCAGGCTGATGCGCGGCGCCTCGGCCTGGCTCAGGTGGTGGCAATCCATGCCGATGCCGGCGGCGAACAGCAGCTGCGCCGGCGTGCTGACGGTGGGCAGGCGGGCGCGCTCCCAAGCCGGCACGTCGCACGCCTGGTAGTGGTATTTCAAGGTCCGGGTGGGCCGGTTGGCCGCCCGCTTCAGGCGCTCGCCGCCCTTGCGGAAGTCGATTACCAGGTCTTGCCCGCGCAGCCAGTCGGCGTCGACGCCCTGCTCCGCCGGATCGAAATACAACACGCCGCCGTAGGCCGGGAACGCCAGCTCCGCTTCGCCGCGCCAAACGAAGGCCTGGCCCGGCAGATGGTCGTCGTCGCCGTCGGGGTCGCGCGTACCGTCCAGTTCCGCCAGCTTGGGCGTCAGGAACAGGCGGTCGCGGTGGCGCCGCACGTGGCAATCCGGATGCGTCACCAGCGGTTGCGCGTCGGGGCGCGCCTCCAGCAACTGGCTGAGCATTTCGGCCAGCCACGCGGTCGACGGCATGCGCAGCTGGCGTGTGCCGAACCAGTGGCGCAGCAGGTTGTAGCAGCGGTCCAGGCTGAGCAGGCGCAGCTTGCCGATGTCGAGGCAGTCGCCGTCCAAGCACGACGCCAGGTCTTGGGTGGCCAGTTCCACCAGCAGGCGCTGCGCCGACTGGGCGTGCTGGGCGCTGCGGGCGAAGCGCTCCTGGAAGCCGGGGAAGGCTTGCGCCAGCGCCGGCATCACCTGATGGCGCAGCGCGTTGCGGGCGAAGCGCCGGTCGTCGTTCGACTCGTCGTCGACGTAGCCGATGTCGTTGGCGGCGACATAGGCGGCCAGTTGCTTGCGCGAAGCCGGCAGCAGCGGACGCGCCATCACCAGTTCCGGGTTGCCCAGCAGCTCGGGCGCGGCGTTGGCGGCGTCCATGCCGGACATGCCGGCCGTGCCGGAGCCGCGCAGCAGTTGCAGCAGTACCGTTTCGGCCTGGTCGTCCTGGTGGTGGGCGGTCAGCAGCAAGGTCACGCCGTGCTCGCGGCTCAGCGCGCCCAGGGCGGCGTAGCGGCTGTTGCGGGCGGCTTCCTCGGTGCCGGTCTTGGCGCTGCGCTCCAGCGTGACGCGGCGCGCCTCGAAGGCCACGCCCAGGGCGGCGCAGGCCCCCGCGCAGTGCTCCAGCCAGGCATCGGCGTTGGCGCTGATGCCGTGGTGGATGTGGAAGGCGTGCAGCGCGATCTGGTGGCGCTGGGCGTAGTCGTGCGCCAGGTGCAGCAGCGCCGACGAGTCGAGCCCGCCGCTGAGGGCGATCGCCATGCGCGCGACCGGTGCTTGCACGCCGGCGCGTTGCTGGCAGGCCGCCAGCGCGCGTTCGAAGGTGTCCGGCAGGCTGCCGGCTTGTTGCTTTTTCACGTCTTGCTCCAGAACGAAAGCGGGGACGGAAGCCATTTTGCGTTGCAAAACGGGCTTCCGTCCCCTGCTGTAATTGACTATTTTTGCGGGCCGCCGACGCTTATTCCGTCGGAGTGGTTTCCTTGAATTTGCCGTAGCTCATCAATTTTTCGTGGCGCGCCACCAGCAGGTCTTTGGTTTTGATCCCGTGGAACTGGCGCAGCGAGTCCGCCAGCGCGCGTTTCAGCAAGGTCGCCATCTGTTTCGGATCGCGGTGGGCGCCGCCCAGCGGTTCGTTGACGATCTTGTCGATCAGGCCCATCGCCTTCAGGCGGTGTGCGGTCAGGCCCAGCGCTTCGGCCGCGTCGGAGGCGCGCTCGGCGGTCTTCCACAGGATCGAGGCGCAGCCTTCCGGCGAAATCACCGCGTAGGTCGCGTATTGCAGCATCAGCACGGCGTCGCCGACGGCAATGGCCAGCGCGCCGCCGGAGCCGCCTTCGCCGATGATGGTGGCGATCAGCGGCACTTTGAGTTCGGCCATCACGTACAGGTTGTGGCCGATGGCCTCGGACTGGCCGCGCTCTTCGGCGTCAATGCCGGGAAACGCGCCCGGGGTGTCGACGAAGGTGAAGATCGGCAGGTTGAATTTCTCCGCCACCTTCATCAGGCGCATCGCCTTGCGGTAGCCTTCGGGTTTCGGCATGCCGAAGTTGCGCAGCGCGCGCTCCTTGGTGTCGCGCCCCTTCTGGTGGCCGATGACCATGCAGGGCTGGCCGTTGAAGCGGGCCAGGCCGCCGACGATCGACAGGTCGTCGGCGTAGCTGCGGTCGCCGTGCAGTTCGTGGAAGTCGGTGAAGATCTCGTTCACATAGTCCATGGTGTACGGGCGCTGCGGGTGGCGCGCGATCTGCGCCACTTGCCACGGCGTCAGCTTGGCGTAGATGTCCTTGGTCAGTTGCTGGCTCTTCTTGGCCAGGCGGTCGATCTCTTCGGAGATGTCGACGGCCGAATCGTCTTGCACGAAACGCAGCTCTTCAATCTTGGAATCGAGTTCCGCGATCGGTTGTTCGAAGTTCAGGAAAGTTGTTTTAGTCATTGTACCTCCATATTATCGCCTGCCGCGGCGGCGGTGCCGCGCGGCGCATTGTTCATTATTCTACCGGAACCGGGTCCAGGCTACGCCACAAGTACCAGGTGGCGACGGTGCGCCACGGCTCCCAGTTGGCCGAGACTTCGCGCGCGTCGCTGCGCGACACCGGTTCGCCGGAAAAGTAGTTGACGCTGATGCCCTGGATCAAACCGGGGTCGTCGAGCGGCAGCACGTTGGGCCGGAGCAGATTAAATATCAAAAACATCTCCGCTGTCCAGCGTCCAATGCCGCGAATTTGCACCAGTTCGGCAATGACGGCTTCGTCGTCCATCTGGTCCCACTGGTTCGCGTGCACCCGCTTGGCCTTGAAATGGTCGGCCAGGTCGAGGATGTATTCGGTCTTGCGTTTGGACAGGCCACAGGCCGACAGTTGCTCCGCGCCGGCCTTCAAGACCTGGCTCGGGGTGCATTTCGGGCACGCCAGCAGCAGCTTTTTCCAGGCGGCGTCGGCCGCCTTGGGCGTGATCTGCTGGCCCACCAGAGACCGCGCCAAGGTCGTAAACGGGTCGCCGTGGCCGACCAGGTGCAGGTCGCCGAATTGCGGGATCAGCTTTTTCATGATGCGGTCGCGCTTCATCAGCTCGACTTTCGCCTCTTCCCAATACGGCGGCACCTGCACCACCACCGCGACGTCCGCGCCGTCCTTGGCCGGGGTCGTCATGCGCGGCGCCAGTTGGTCGATCCGTCCGGCTTGTCTTCCAGCACGATCCCGGCGGCCAGCAATTCGGCGCGGATCTTGTCCGACAGGGCGAAGTCGCGCGCCTTCTTGGCGTCGGCGCGCGCGCCGATGGCTTGCAGCACGGCCGCTTCGCCGGTCTGCTCGGCGTCGCCGACGGCGCCCTGCAGGAATTGCCGCGGCGCCCGTTCGAGCAGGCCCAGCACGCCGGCCAGGCTTTTTAACTGGCGCGCCAGCGCGGCCGACTTGGTGCGGTTGACCTCGGTAACCAGGTCGAACAGCACGGCCATCGCCACCGGCGTGTTGAAGTCGTCGTCCATCGCCTCGGCGAAGCGCACCGCGTGGACCTCGCTCCAGTCGGTCGCGCCCGGCTCGGCCGCCACCTCGCCCAGCGCCGTATACAAGCGCGTCAACGCCACGCGCGCGTCGTCCAGGTGGACGTCGGAATAGTTCAGCGGGCTGCGGTAGTGGGCGCGCAAGATGAAGAAACGGATCACCTCGGCGTCGAATTTTTTCAGCACTTCGCGGATCGTGAAGAAATTGCCCAGCGACTTGGACATTTTTTCATTGTCCAGGCGCACGAAGCCGTTGTGTATCCAGTAGTTGACCATCGGATGGCCGAACGCGCCCTCGGACTGGGCGATCTCGTTCTCGTGGTGCGGGAACTGCAGGTCGGCGCCGCCGCCGTGGATGTCGAACTGCTCGCCGAGCAGCGCGCAGGCCATCGCCGAACATTCGATGTGCCAGCCCGGGCGGCCCTTGCCCCATTTCGAGTCCCACTTGACCTCTTCCGGCTCGGACTCCTTCGACGCCTTCCACAGCACGAAGTCGAGCGGGTCGCGCTTGCCGACGTTGACGTCGACGCGCTCGCCGGCGCGCAGGTCGTCAAGCGACTTGCCCGACAGCCTGCCGTAGCTGGGGAAGTTGCGCACCGCGTAGTTGACGTCGCCGTCCTCGGCCAGATAGGCCAAGCCGCGCTCTTCAAGCTTGTCGATCAGGCTCAGCATCTGCGGCACGTAGGCGGTCGCGCGCGGCACGTGGTCGGCCGGCAAGATGCCGAGCGCGCCCGTGTCCTCGTCCATGTACCGGGTGAAGCGCGTGGTCAGCTGCGAAATCGTTTCGCCGTTCTCGACCGCCCGGCGGATGATTTTGTCCTCGATGTCGGTAATGTTGCGCACATAGGTGACGTCGTAACCGGAAGCCTTGAGCCAGCGGTAAATGACGTCGAACGCCATCATCATGCGCGCATGGCCGATATGACAATAGTCGTAGATGGTCATGCCGCACACGTACATGCGTACTTTGCCAGCCTCCATGGGAACGAATGTCTGCTTCTCGCGCGCCAGCGTGTTGTAAATCTTTAAATTGCTCATCGTACTCTTGCAAGTGTAGCGGGCATGGCAACCGGGCAAAACGGGGGGCAGGCGCGGACACCAGGGCGCCGCGCCAAAACCTCCATCTGCCTCTAGACCGCCAGGCCCTCTATATTGTTGTTCTTCTTTGTTAGAATGGGACTTCCGGGTCAAGTATAACATTGATAAAAACCATACTGGCCTGATATGAGTTAGGTTTTTACACGCGACAACCGAATTTCCACATCATTACAATTTCAACCACCCCGACGCCAAGGAAGCAATAATGCAAGAAAAGACACTCAACAAGCTGCCATTTCTGGCCAAATTCATGGCCCTGTTCGCCGGCCTGACCCTCAGCAGCGTGGTGCTGGCGGCCGGCGCCGCGCCGCAGGTATCGCTGAAAACCAACCTGGGCGTCATCGTCGTCGAACTGGACCAGGAAAAAGCGCCTAAAAGCGTCGACAACTTTTTACAGTATGTGAAGAGCGGCTTCTACAAGGGCACTATTTTCCACCGCGTCATCGACGGCTTCATGGTCCAGGGCGGCGGCTTCAGCAAGACCATGGTGCAAAAACCCACCAACAAGCCGGTTGAGAACGAAGCCAAGAACGGCCTGAAAAACCTGCCGTACACCATCGCCATGGCGCGCACCGGCGACCCGCACTCGGCCACCTCGCAGTTTTTCATTAACGTCAGCGACAACACGCCGCTCGACTACCCGGGCCGCGACGGCTTCGGCTACACCGTATTTGGCAAGGTCATCAGCGGCATGGACGTGGTCGACAAGATCAAGGCCGTCCCGGTCGCCGATTCCGGCCCCTTCCAAAACGTACCGGTGACGCCGATCGTGATCGAATCGGCCACTTTACTCGGTGGCGCGGCGCACAAAACTGTAAAATAACGCTTTGGCCGCGCCGGCCGGTCCGGCCCCAGGCCGTATCGGCCGGCGCCGCCAGTCTATCCCACCCTGCAACCCTGAACACTAGGACTTATCATGACCGCTGTAATCATCACCACCAACCTGGGTAAAATCACCGCCGAACTGGACGCCGAAAAAGCGCCGAAAACGGTTGCCAACTTCCTCGCCTACATGGCCGCGGGTCACTACGACAACACCATTTTCCACCGCGTCATCGACGGTTTCATGATCCAGGGCGGCGGCTTTGAACCAGGCATGAAACAAAAAGCGGCCGACACCACGGTCGAAAACGAAGCCAAGAACGGCCTGAAAAACGACACCTACACGCTGGCCATGGCGCGCACCTCGGACCCGCACTCGGCGTCGGCGCAGTTCTTCATCAACATCAAGAACAACAGCTTCCTCGACTACCCTGGCCAGGACGGCTGGGGCTACGCCGTGTTCGGCAAAGTCACCGAAGGCAAAGACGTCGTCGACGCGATCCGCGCCGTCAAAACCTCGCGCGCCGGCATGTTCGCCGACGTGCCGGTCACCGACGTGATCATTGAAAAAGTAGAAGCGGCGTAATCGGCATGGTCAGGTATTGCGATCGAGCTTGCATCGGCGCTGCGCGATGACAATGCCTGACGCGCGCCCACGCGCGCTGTTTATTTCAGATCTGCACCTGCAGCCTTCGCACCCGCGCACCAGCGCGGCGTTTTTCGACTTCCTCGAACGGCGCGCGACGGCTGCACAAGAATTATATGTACTCGGCGACCTGTTCGAGTACTGGGCCGGCGACGACGACCTGGCCGCCCCCTTCCACCAGCAAGTGACGGCGGCGCTGCGGCGCGTCAGCGACGCCGGCGTGGCCCTGTATTGGATCGCCGGCAACCGCGACTTCCTGGTCGGCCCCGGCTTCGCCGCGGCGACCGGCGCCACCTTGCTGGCCGAGCCGCACGTGGCCAGCGTCGGCGGCCAGCGCATCGCGCTGCTGCACGGCGACGCCGAATGCACCGACGACGTCGGCTACATGGAGTTTCGCGCCATGGTGCGCCAGCCGGCGTGGCAGGCGCAATTCCTGGCGATGCCGCTGGCGCAGCGCCAGGCCATCATCGCCGGCCTGCGCCAGAACAGCCGCGAACAACAGGGCGGCAAGTCGTACGAGATCATGGACGTGACGCCGCAGGCGGTTGCCGACGTGTTCGCGCGCACCGGCACCAGCGTGATGATCCACGGCCACACCCACCGCCCCGCCCTGCACGTCGTCGGCGCCACGCGCCGCTACGTGCTGCCGGACTGGGAGTGCGACGTCGACGGGCCGCGCGGCGGCTGGATCGCCGTCGACGCCGACGGCAACGTTACACGGCACGGCCTCGACGGCGCCATCCTCGGCTGAGCGTAGTTCCACGCCAGTCGGGTTACGCCCTGCGGGCTAACCCCAGCTACGGAAAAAGTTTCGACTTGGCGGGCCGGCACACCAAAAAATCGACCCGGGCCGCCTCAGTCCGACCCCACGGTTAGGCCTTTGGTCAATAAACGCAGCCTTTCATCTTGCCTGATTCAATAGCCTGGTTGACAAGTTTAAATTTAGTGTTATAGTGCACTACAACACCACTTCATCAGATCACCAACCAGGAGGCGCCATGCCCGCACCCGAATTCGCGCCGCTCCCGCCGCGCAGGGAGTCACCACGATGAGCATCGGCTGGAACGACAACGCCCCGATCTACCGCCAGCTCAAGGAGCGCGTCATCGGCATGCTGCTCGACGGCCTGCTCAAGCCCGGCGACGCGCTTCCGTCGGTGCGCCAGGTCGCGGCCGACTATCAACTCAATCCCATCACCGTCTCGCGCGCCTACCAGGAGCTGGTCGACGAGGTGCTGGTGGAAAAACGAAGGGGACTAGGTATGTATGTAACAGAGGGAGCCCGCGACAAACTGCTGGCCAGCGAGCGCGACCGTTTCATCCGCGAAGAGTGGCCGGCCATGCTCGAACGCATCCGCCGCCTCGGCCTCGACGTCGACCAGTTGCTGCGCGCCGCCCAGCCGGGAGGCCAGTTATGAGCGCCGCCATCGAGCCAAGCATTGGCCCCGTCATCCGCGCCAGGGGCTTGAGCAAGCGCTACGGCAAGCAGGCGGCGCTCGACAACGTCAGCTTCGACGTCGCGCCCGGGCGCATTGTCGGCCTGATCGGCCCGAACGGCTCCGGCAAGACCACCACGCTCAAGGCCATCCTCGGCCTGACCTCGTTCGAGGGCGAATTGACGGTGCTCGGCCTGGACCCGCGCGCCAGCCGCGACAAGTTGATGGCGGACGTCTGTTTCATCGCCGACGTGGCCATCCTGCCGCAGTGGTTGCGCGTCGGCGAGGCCATCGATTTCGTCGCCGGCGTGCACCCGCGCTTCGACCGCAGCAAGGCCGAGCGTTACCTGGCGCACACCAAGCTGTCGCCGAAGATGAAGGTCAAGGCCATGTCCAAGGGCATGGTGGTGCAACTGCACCTGGCGCTGGTGATGGCGATCGACGCCAGGCTGCTGGTGCTCGACGAGCCGACGCTGGGCCTGGACATCCTGTACCGCAAGCAGTTCTACCAAAACCTTCTGGAGGATTATTTCGACGAGGACAAAACCATTCTCATCACGACCCACCAGATCGAGGAGGTCGAGCACATCCTGACCGACCTGATGTTCATCCGCGACGGCAAGATTACGCTGTCGGCGTCGATGGACGAAGTCGGCGAGCGCTACACCGAAGTCATGGTCGAGCCGCAATTCACCGGCGCCGCCAGCGCCTTGCAACCGCTGAGCCAGCGCACCGTATTCGGCAAGTCGGTGATGCTGTTCGACGGCGCCAGCCGCGAACAACTGGCCGTTTTCGGCGAGATCCGCACGCCCAGCGTCGCCGATCTGTTTGTCGCAACCATGAAAGGTACGTACGAATGAAAACCATGCAATGGCTGGTCAAGCGCGAAATGTGGGAGCACAAGGGCATGCTGTTCTGGACCCCGGTGGTGGAAGGCGCCGTCATGGCGCTGTTCGCCGCGACCATGCTGCTGCTCGCGCTGACCGGCGACGACCTGCACGCGACGCTGACGGTGAACGGCAGCAGCGGCTCCGTCAGCCACGTCGTCGGCGACGCCCTCGGCAACAGGGACCTGAGCCAGACCGCCAGGCTGATGGCCAACACCTACATGACCGCCGCGTCGCCGCTCTTCCTGACGCTGGGCGCGCTGGTGTTTTTCTACTGCCTCGGCGCGCTCTACGACGAACGGCGCGACCGCAGCCTGCTGTTCTGGAAATCGCTGCCGGTGTCGGACGCGATGACGGTGCTGTCGAAGGCCGGCATGGCGCTGGCCGTCGCCCCCGCCATCGTCGTCGCGGTCGGCACGCTGACTTCGCTACTACTGCTGATGATGCTGTGCGCGCTGCTGGCGGCCAACGGCGTCAACGTCTTCGGGCAACTGCTGGCGACGCCGGATTTGTACCTGACGCCGCTGCGCATCGCCGCGCTGCTGCCGGTGTACGCGCTGTGGGCGCTGCCGACGGTGGGCTGGCTGTTGATGGTGTCGGCCTGGGCGCGCTCGAAGGTGCTGCTGTGGGCGCTGGGCCTGCCGGCGCTGACGGTGCTGCTGGCGGTCTGGGCCAACAAGAGCTTCAACCTAATGCTGAACACCGAGTGGTTCATGGAAGACGTCATCGGCCGCGTCCTGCTCGGCGTGGTGCCGGGCTACTGGTTCCTGTTCGACCGGACGCAGCGCCAGGCGATGTCGGAGTCGGGCGCCAACGCGCTCACGTCGGCCGACCTGCTCAGTTACTCCTGGGCCACGCTGGGCGGCGTCAGCGTGTGGATCGGCGCCGCCGCCGGCGCGGCGATGATCTACGCCGCCATCAAGCTGCGCCAGTCGCGCGCGGAATGCTAAGCCGGTAGTTTGACGCAGTGAACAAAACGCCCCGCCCGCCGGGGCGTTTTGCATTGGCGTCTTCCACAAATAGGCAGCCGAAACGGCAACTGTGCGGCGCGTTTTCCGGCGCCACCGTATAAGAGTTGATTATCATTTCTCCGAAGGACAAAACATGTTTGAGATGGATCTTCCCTGGTGGGAATTCATTCTTCGCGGCACGATCATTTATTGCGTGCTGCTGGTGTTGGTGCGGGTGTCCGGCAAGCGCACCGTGGGCCAGTTCACGCCGTTCGATTTACTGGTGGTGATGCTGCTGAGCGAGTCGGTGTCGAATTCGCTCTCCGGAGGCGACCAGTCGGTGCCCGGCGGCTTGATCGTCGCGGCAACCTTGATATCGCTCAATGTCGGCATTGCCTTCGCCACCTCGCGCAACCGCAAGATCTCCGACCTGATAGAAGGGACGGCGACCTTACTGGGCCGCGACGGCAAGATATTCGACGACGTGGTGAAGAAGTGCCGCATCTCCAAGGGGGACGTGGAGGAAGCGCTGCGGGAAAATGATTGCTCGCTGGAAGAAATGAAATGTCTATTTTTAGAAGCGGACGGCAACATTACCGTATTAAAGTCGTAAGCCATACCCGCGCGCGACGCGGCGACGGCCGGGGCGCGTTGCCGCGCCCCGGCCGCCGGGCTATTCGAACTGCCGCTTGAACGCCTCGAATTGCGCGGCCAGGCCGTCGAAGTCCAGGCGCAGACGCTGCACCTCCTCTTCCAGCTGGGCCACCCGGCTGCCCTGCTGCGGCGCCGACACGCTGCCGGCGAAGCCGGACGCCGTTTCCTGCCGCGCCAGCGCTTCCTCGCCCGACAGCAACTGGCCGTAGCGCGGCTCCTTGGTGCCGGGCGCGCGATCCAGCCGCGCCACCAGCGGCGGGTATTTATCGATCAGGAATTGCAGGCCGAGTTCGACGTCGGCGACCGATTTAAACTCGTGCAAACGGCCGCTGCGGGTGCGGATTTCGCCGGCCGTTTGCAACCCCCGCAGCATCAGGATCGTCAGGATCGCCAGCTTTTCCTGCTCCAACGACCATTTGATGCGCATGCGGTGTTCGTACTTGGTGGTGCGGGCGCCGGCCTGGG
Source organism: Janthinobacterium sp. CG3 (assembly GCF_000344615.1). Lineage (GTDB taxonomy): Bacteria > Pseudomonadota > Gammaproteobacteria > Burkholderiales > Burkholderiaceae_D > Janthinobacterium. The sequence continues at coordinate 2,140,465 of NZ_KB467824.1, forward strand.
TAATGCCGTTGACGAACTTGCGCTGCATCAGGCGTTGCAGCACGTCGTAGACGGTTTCCTCGGATAAGGCCATGACCGGGTCGCGGCTCGACAGCTGGTTGCAGCCGTTGGTGATGGCGTTCAGCGACAGCGGATAGTTATCCGGCGTCAGCGCTTCTTTTTCGGCCAGCACGGCCAACACGCGGATTTCAAACGCGTCGAGCAACGCCGCGTTGTCGGACCCTTTTTCTCCCGCCGTTAATTCAATATTCATGTGCGCTTCCTTAGTCGACTAACTTGTTCAATTGCACCGAGTCGAATTTATCACACTCTTGCAGCGACTGACAGGCTATCCCGGCCGCCTTCAGCGTGGCGACGATGCGTTCGATCTGCTGTTCTTGCGTGACGGCGTGGTTGATCAAGCCGTGCAGCGCCTTCGACAGCGGGTCGTCGCCGTTCGGCGTCACGCCGTAGGCCGAGAACAGGTGCGCGCTGGCGCCCTCGCGCGCGGCGTCTTTTTGCACGATGTGGGCCGGGTTGCCGACCGCGGTCGCGCCGGGCGGCACCGGCTTCAACAGCACGGCGTTGGAGCCGACCTTGCCGTATTCGCCGACCGTGAAGCCGCCCAGCACCTTGGCGCCGGCGCCGACGATGACGCCGCGTTCCAGCGTCGGGTGGCGCTTGGTGCCGGTGTGCAGCGAGGTGCCGCCCAGCGTCACGCCCTGGTAGATGGTGCAGTCGTCGCCGACCACGGCGGTCTCGCCGATGACGACGCCGAAGCCGTGGTCGATGAAGACGCGCCGGCCGATGCTCGCGCCGGGGTGGATTTCAATGCCGGTGACGATGCGCGCCAGGTAGGAAATGAAGCGACCGCCCCATTTCATGCGGCGCGTCCAGCACCAGCGCGCCCAGCGGTGCATCACGATCGCCTGCAGGCCCGGATAACAGGTCAGCACCTCCCAGGCGTTGCGGGCGGCGGGATCACGTTCGATGATGCTATTGATGTCTTCACGCAGGTTGTGGAACATAGGGCTTGAGGTGGGGGTTGGGACGATGATGGTAGCTTATTCAGCCGGGGCTTGCAGGGTTGGGGGACGTAAAAAAAACCAAGGGCGTGAGGCCGGGGTCAGACCCCGGCTCTTTGCCGTTGGTTTTTTTGCCGTCTCCGGCGCCCTGCCTGAAAACGCGGTTAGGCGGATTCCTTGGCCAGGCGCTGGCGGCGCGCTTCGTACAGACAGACGCCGGCGGCGACCGACACGTTCAGGCTTTCGACCGAACCGAACATCGGAATGCTGACCAGCATGTCGCAGGTGTCGCGGGTCAGGCGGCGCATGCCCTCGCCTTCCGAGCCCATAACCAGGGCGGTCGGGCCGCTGAAGTCGCCTTCATACAGGCCCTTGTCGCCGTCGTCGGACATGCCGATGAGCCAAATGTCGCGCTCTTTCAGTTCGCGCATGGTGCGCGCCAGGTTCGTCACCGTGATGTACGGAACGGTCTCGGCGGCGCCGCTGGCGACCTTGGCGGCGGTGGCGTTCAAGCCAACCGCGCGGTCCTTCGGCACGATGACCGCGTGCGCGCCGACGCCGTCGGCCACGCGCAGGCAGGCGCCCAGGTTGTGCGGATCGGTGATGCCGTCGAGTACCAGCAGCAGCGGCGGGCCGTCGATGGCGTCGAGCAGCTCGTCGAGGTTGCGCGCCAGCGCCAGTTCGGAGGCGAAGGCGATCACGCCCTGGTGGCGGCGGGTGCCGACAATTTTGTCGAGGCGGGAAGAGTCCACCGGCATGACGCGCACGCCGGCGGCCTTGGCGGCGGCGACCATGTCTTGCATGCGGCGGTCAACCCGGCTCGCATCGACAAAAATCTCTTCCACCGACGAGGCCTCATGCCGCAGACGCGAGGTCACGGCGTGGAACCCGAAAATCATTTTATTCTTCATTTGTTATCGCTTCTTCTTGCTGGATTTTGAAACAGTTTTTGCTGTACGTGGCGCGGCCGGAGCCGGGGCTGGCGCCGCGGCGCTGGCCCTGGAACGCTTGGCGGCGGGCTTGGCGCTGGCGCCGCGTCCGCTGTCGCTGGCCTTGATTTCATGGCGCGACTGGGTCGTCGGACCCGGTTTCACCATGCTCTTGGCGTTGCGGCCGCCTTTTTTGCCGGCCTTGTCGCCTGGCGCTTCGTCTTCCTCGGTGCCCGGTTCGGACACCAGGCGCAGGTCGATCTTGCGCGTTTCCAGGTCGACCCGCGCCACTTGCACGGTGACGCGGTCGGTCAGCTGGTAGCGCTTGCCGGTGCGTTCGCCGCGCAGTTCATGGCGCGCGTCGTCGTACTGGAAGTAGTCGGTGCCTAGTTCGGTGACATGCACCAGGCCCTCGACGAACAACTGGTCGAGCTGGACGAAGATGCCGAAGGTGGTCACGCCGGTAATCATGCCGGTGAATTCCTCGCCCAGCTTGTCCTGCATGAAGTAGCACTTCAGCCAGGCTTCGACGTCGCGCGAGGCTTCGTCGGCGCGCCGCTCGTTGGCCGAGCAATGCACGCCCAGCGCGTCCCAGACGGTCAGGTCGGCGGCTTGCTTTTGCTTGCCCTCGGCCTTGTCCTTGGCTTGCTGCTTGCGCGTCGCGTTCGACACGTTGGTGTTGAGCACGGTGGTGTCGGCGAGCTTCGGCTCGTAGCGCTTGCCTTGCAGGATCGCCTTAATGGCGCGGTGCGTCAGCAAGTCGGGGTAGCGGCGGATCGGGCTGGTGAAGTGGGCATACGCCTCGTACGCCAGGCCGAAGTGGCCGATGTTGTCCGGGCTGTAGACCGCTTGCTGCATCGAGCGCAGCAGCATGGTTTGCAGCAGCGCCGCGTCCGGACGTTCCTTGACCTGCTTCATCAGCGTGGCGTAGTCCGACGCGGCCGGCGTGTCGCCGCCGGTCAGGGTCAGGCCAACCTGCTTGAGGAAGGTGCGCACCTGGGTCAGCTTTTCTTTCGTCGGGCTGGCGTGGATGCGGTAGGTGCCCGGATGCTTGTGGCGCAGCAGCAAATCGGCGGCGCAGACGTTGGCCGCCAGCATGCACTCTTCAATGATCTTGTGCGCTTCGTTGCGGGTGCGCGGAATAATTTTTTCGATCTTGCCGGCGCTGTTGCAAACGATATAGGTTTCGGTGGTCTCGAAATCAATCGCGCCGCGGACGCTGCGCGCCTTCAACAGGGCGCGGTAGACGTCGTTCAGGTTCTGCAGGTGCGGCACGATGTCGGCGCGGTTTTCCGCTTCGGGACCGTTGGTGTTGCCGAGGATTTCGGCCACTTCCGTGTACGTCAGGCGCGCGGCCGAGTGGATCACGGCCGGGTAGAACTGGTAGGCCTTGATGTCGCCCTTGTCGGTGACGACGGCGTCGCACACCAGCGTCAGACGGTCGACCGCCGGGTTCAGCGAGCACAGGCCGTTCGACAGTTTTTCCGGCAGCATCGGAATCACGCGGCGCGGGAAATACACCGAGGTGCTGCGTTCGATCGCGTCGACGTCGAGCGCGTCGTTCGGCTTGACGTAATGGCTGACGTCGGCGATGGCGACGATCAGGCGGAAGCAGTTGCTGCGGCCGACCTTGACCGGCTCGCAATACACGGCGTCGTCGAAGTCGCGGGCGTCTTCGCCGTCGATGGTGACCATCGGCACGTCGCGCAAGTCGACGCGCGAGCCCAGGTCGATGTCCTCGTCGCGCACCTGGCTCGGCAGCTTGGCGGCCTGCTTCAGCGCGGCGCTCGAGAAGATGTGCGGCACGCCGAACTTGCGCACGGCGATTTCGATTTCCATGCCGGGGTCGTCGAGCGCGCCCAGCACTTCAACGATGCGTCCGACCGGCTGCTTGAAGCGGGACGGCTGCTCGGTCAGCTCGACGCTGACGATCTGGCCGGCTTTGGCCTTGCCGGGCGAACCCTCGACGCGGATGTCCTGGCCGATGCGCTTGTCTTCCGGTGCGACGACCCAGACGCCGTTGTCGTTCAGCAGGCGGCCGATGACATGGCTGTTGGCGCGGCTGACGACTTCGACGATGGTGCCCTCGGGGCGGCCGCGGCGGTCGGTGCCGGTGACGCGCGCCATGACCTTGTCGCCGTGCAGCACTTTCTGCATTTCCTTTTCGGACAGGAACAGGTCGGCGCTGGCGTCATCGGGGATGACGAAACCGAAACCGTCGCGGTGCGCGCTGACGCGACCGGCGACGAAGCCGCCCTGGTCGGCCAGCACGAACACGCCGGTGGGATCGGATTTCAATTGGCCGTCGCGTTCCATCGCCTTCAGGCGACGAACCAGCACGTCCAAGGAATCGGCGTGCACTTCCAACGACTGCGCAAGTGCCTGCGGGTCTAGCGGCGCATTAACACTGCGGAATATGCCGAGAATTTCCTCCCGGCTGGGGATGGTGTGGGTATTTTGGCTCAAAAGTATTTCTATAGTTATTATTGACAGTGATCAAACGGGGTAACGGCCGATGAAATCACCGTCAATATTGACACGGTGATAGCCCGTAGTGTACCGGAGGACGGCGCGGTTTACCTAACGCATGAGGGTATTTTAAAAAGATTTGGCAGGCATTTGACATCCGCCGAAATTCATCTATAATCTTGGTCTCTCGCAGCGGCAAACTTGAAAAAGAATGCCAGCGACGGGAAAGCGGTACTAGAGTGGATGTGCAGTATGGAACGAAAGTTCATCTGGCGCAAAACTCTCCAAGACCGTATAATAGCAGAAGTTGCAGTAACAGTGCCCACGTGGCGGAATTGGTAGACGCGCATGGTTCAGGTCCATGTGCCGTAAGGTGTGGGGGTTCGAGTCCCTCCGTGGGCACCATCTACCGGATACGCAGTAAATGAGAAAGCCGCACATTCAGAAATGAGTTTGCGGCTTTTTTCATGTCCTCTGCGACAGATGCCCCGGCAGGCCCGCAATCATGCTTATGCGGCGGCCAAACCCGCCCGCGCCAACGTCGACGCGGCCGTCGCCGGCGCTGCCGAGCACGGCGCCACGCGCCAGCACCGGCGCCAGGTGCGCGGTATAATTTTCCAGATACCAGCCGTTGCGCAGGAAAGTCGACGCCAGGCCGGAGGCGAGAATCGCCGCCTCGGTGGCGCGGTGTTCGCCGGCCAGCGCCAGCGGCGAGGTGGCGGCGTGCAGCACGCTGGTGTAGGCCAGCAGTTCGACGCCGGCGCGCTTGGCGGCGTCGACCACGTTCCGGTGCTGCGCGGCGCTGTGGCGGGGGGACGAAAAAACCATCATAAGGTTTATACTTACGAATAGTAAGTACGCAGTACAGCCTGACGCCGCTGGGGCGCGAGGCGGCGCAACGGCTGGCCGCGCTGGTCGACTGGATCGAGCAGAGCTATCCGGCATCGCCTCGGCGCGGGCGGCGCTATCAGCCGATGAGGCCGCTTAGGTTTACTCGTCCGGGCGTTGGTGGCACACTAGCGCACAAAGCCGGACGGCTCGCCGCGCCAGCGCCTCAGCTGCGTTGGCCAGTCGCGCCGGCAATCAATAACGAATCGCGATCCATCGCACCGGCAACCAAGGCGCCGCCATGAAACAGCCACTTCCGTCCCAGCCCGCACGCTCAGGCATTTTGCTGATCACCCGCGCGCCCGAGGACATGCACGAGCTGCTGGTCGAACTGGACCGGCACGGGCTGCGCGACGTGCGGGCCCGCGACCTCGACCGCGCCGTCGCGCTGGCCGGCGACGGCATCGCCCTGATCCTGCTCGACGCGGCGTTGGCCGGCGCCGACCTGGCCGGCGCCTATCAACGCTTGATCGGCGCCGCCGGCGGCCACGCCGCGCCGCTGTTCCTGCTGTCGGCCGCGCCCAGCGCCGCCGAGCAAAGCCGCAGCATCGGCGCCGGCGCCGCCGACTACATCAAACTGCCCTGCAACGCCCTTGAACTGACCGAGAAGATCTTGGTCGAACTGGCGCTGCGCGAGGACGCCGGCGGCGCCGGGCCGGCGCGCCCGCCGGTGGCCACCCACCCGCAGACGCTGGAGGTGAACTACCACTCGGTGCTGGCCGGCTCGCCCGAGGCGGTGCTGCTGCTCGACGTCGACAACGACCGCCTGATCGACGTCAACCACCACGCCGTCCAGCTGCTGGGGCGCAGCGTCGACGCCCTGCTGCAAACCAACCTGGTGCGCCTGTGCGCGCCGCTGCAGCCGGGCGGGCGCGCCGCCGCCGCGCTGATCCCCGAAAAGATCGCCCAGGCGCTGGCTGGCGACATGAACGTGTTCGAGGCCGTCTGCCTGGACAGCGACGGGCGCCAGGTCGCCTGCGAGGTGCGTCTGCTGATGCTGTCGGTGCCGGGCCGGCGCCTAGTGCACGTGCGGGTGGTCGACCTGACCGCGCGCAAGCTGGCCGAGGCGCTGCGCGCCGGCCAGAACAGTCTGCTGGAAATGATCGCCAAGGGCGCGCCGCTGGAGCAGACGCTGACGCACCTGCTGCTGATGATCGAGGCGCAGTCGCGCGGCGTGCTGTGCTCGGTGATGCTGCTCGACGACGACGGCCGCCACATGCGCGGCGGCGCCGGGCCTAGCCTGCCGGCCGCCTACCTGGCGGCGCTGGAGGGCGTCGCCATCGGCCCCGCGGCCGGCTCCTGCGGCACGGCGATGTACCGCAAGGGCGCGGTGCTGGTGGGCGACATCGAGCACGACCCGCTGTGGGCGCCCTACCGGGCGCTGGCCGGCGAACACGGCCTGCGGGCCTGCTGGTCGGTGCCGATCCAGGGCCGGGAGCGGGTGCTCGGCTCCTTCGCGATGTACTACCGCGCCGTGCGACGCCCGAGCGAGGACGACCTGCGCCTGCTCGAAGTCGCCGTCCACATCGCCGGCATCGCCATCGGCCGCAGCCGCCACGAGCGCGAGCTGCAGCGCCACCGCAGCGAGCTCGAGGCGCTGGTGGCCCAGCGCACCGCCGCGCTGACCTTGGCCAAGGAACGCGCCGACCTGGTCAACGCCGAGCTGGCCGGCGCGCTGGAGACGCTGTCGCGCACCCAGGGCGAGCTGGTGCGGCGCGACAAGCTGGCCGCGCTGGGTGCGCTGGTGGCCGGCATCGCCCACGAACTGAACACGCCGATCGGCAACAGCCTGGTGGTGTGCAGCACGATGGCCGAGCGTACCCGCCTGCTGCGCGAGGGCCTGGACGGCGGCCTGCGCCGCTCGGTGCTGGAAGCCTACCTCGGCCAGGCGGCCGAGGCCGACGCCATCGTGCTGCGCAACCTGCAGCGCGCCGCCAACCTGGTGTCGAGCTTCAAGCAGATCGCCGTCGACCGCGCCAGTTCGCAGCGGCGCCGCTTCGAGCTGCGCCAGTTCGTCGCCGAGCTGATGCTGCCGCTGTGCGCGCAGTTGAAGGACAGCGGCTTCGCGGTGGACCAGCTGATCCCCGGGCGGCTGCTGCTCGACAGCTATCCGGGCGCGCTCGGCCAGGTGCTGAGCAGCCTGTTCGAGAACTGCCTGCGCCACGCCTTCGAGGGCCGCGAGCGCGGCCGCATCGTGCTGCGCGCCGAGGCCGGCGCCGGCGGCGAGCTGGCGCTGTCGATCGCCGACGACGGCGCCGGCATTGAGCCGGCCCACTTGGGACGCGTGTTCGATCCGTTTTTCACCACCAAACTGGGTTCCGGCGGCTCCGGGCTGGGCCTGCACATCGCCCACAACCTGGTCACCAGCGTGCTGGGCGGGCGCATCGAGGCGGCCAGCGCCGGCGCCGGCGGCACCACGTTCACGCTGCACCTGCCGACGGTGGCGCCGGCGCCGGCGCCCTGAACCGAGGCGGCGCGCGGGGCGATTCGCCAGCGCCGCCGAATTGCTGTACGCTGTGAGGCAACAGAACTGCCGCAGCCCGGCAGGACGGCGGCCCCGGCCGCCTCGACAAGGACTCTGTATGCCATCGAACAGCATCGCGACAATCGGCGCCGCCGCCACGCTGCTGGCCCTGTGCGCCGCGGCGCTGGCCGGACCGGCGCCCTGGTACCAATACCGCAGCAAAATCGATGGCCAGTACGCGTGCTCGCAATTTCCGCTCGGGCCGGGCTGGGAGCGGGCCATGGGGCCGTACAAAGATAGCCGTTGCGAAAAATTGCTGCTTGCTAAATAATGGGGCCATAACAACACGGGGCAGCCGGACAAACAGCCATCACGTCGCAGCAATCGAGAAGATCATCGTTTTAACTGAGTTCACACTGAGGAGACTACATGTTCACCAATCCCGAGCAATTCGCGTCCGCCACCAAAGCCTTGTTTGAATTTCAACTGATGACTTTTAACGCCCTCACCAGCAAGGCCGTGCAAGGGGTCGAGCAAGTGGTCGCGCTGAACGTCGCCACCGCCAAGTCCGGCGTCGAGGACTCCATGGCGGCCGGCAAGGAGATCAGCCAGGCCAAGGACCCGAAGGCGGCCCTGGAGGCGGTCGGCGCGCAGGTGCAACCGGGCGTCGCCGGCGTCACCGCCTACCACCAGCAGCTGGGCGAAATCATCAAGGACATCCACAACGAATTCACCAGCGCCGCCGAAGCCCACGTCGCCGAGGCGAAAAGCAACCTCAGCGCGCTGATCTACGACGTCACCAAGAACGTGCGCCCCGGCTCGGAGAACGCGGTGGCCATCATCAAGACGGCGATCGACAACGCCTTCCTCGGCTACGAGCAGGTGACCAAGGCCACCAAACAGGCGGTGCAAGCGGTCGAGGAGCAAATCGCCAAGGCCGCCGAGCAGGTCGCGACGACGCAGGAACAGGCCGCGAAACCGGCCGGAAAATAATACGCGCGCCTACCACGCTAACCATCCATCCAGGGCGAAAAGCCGGGGGTCAGACCCGCGGGCCTGACCCTAGGGCCACGCCCCTGGTTTCAATCTCCCCCGCCACACCGCTAAATTTCCTGTGCAAGCGCGCCGCGACACGATAGACTGTATAAAAACACAGTTAATCTCGCTCCGCCATGATCAAAATCCTTGAAAACCCGCTGTACTACCTGGATAACTTCCACCGGGTGCTGGAGTGGATAGGCGAGCGCTACAGCGACTTGCTGACGGCCGAGGAAGCCGCCTTCATCGCCCGGTTCCCGCTGTTGCCGCAGCCGTCGCGCTCCTTGTTCGTGCGCATGGTCATGCGCAAGGGCTGCCTGTTCCGCGCCAGCAAGCTGGTCTACGCCGAGGTCGGCGACACCCACGCGGCCGCGCTGCCGCTGCTGGCGCTGGGCTGGATCGAGAACGACCCGCTGCTGACCATCGAGCAATTGTTCGACCTGTTGCTGAAGCCGGAAATCGGCGCCGTCTTCCGCCTGTCGCTGCACGAAAAGGGCGCGCGCAAGGCCGAGCAGTTGGCGGCGCTGCGCGCCGAGTACGCCGGCCAGTTCCGCTTTTCGGCGTGGTACGAGCGTTCGGGCGACCACCTGTACCACGTCGTCGGCAAGCCGCTGTGCGACCGCCTGCGCCTTATCTTCTTCGGCAACTTCACCCAGGACTGGACCGAGTTCGTCCTGTCCGACCTGGGCGTGTACAAATATGAAAAGGTCGAGTTCTCGGCGTCCTCGCGCGGTTTTCGCAACCGCCGCGATATCGACGACTACTTGGCGCTGCAGCGCTGCCGCGAGCGTTTCAACGACAACGAGCCGGCCGCCGAGGTACTGCGCGAGCTGGCCGCCAGCGCGCTCGACAACGACTGGCTGGCCAGCCGGCGCGAGAAGCTGCTGTTCCAGATCGCCCAGCACCTGGAAAAATGCCGGGACTGGGACGCCGCCTTCGACGCGTATTCGCGGTGCGCCTATCCGGGCGCGCGCGTGCGCGCCATCCGCGTGCTGGAAAAGAGCGGGCGCGAGGCGCTGGCCTTCGAGTGGCTCAGCGGCGCCTGGCAGGCGCCCGAGGGCGAGGCCGAGCGCCAGCACCTGCTGCGCATCGCGCCGCGCCTGCGCCGCAAGCTGGGCCACGCCAAGCTTGCGGCGACGCCGGCCGCGACGGTGCCTCGGGTCGACCTGAGCCTGCCGCCGCCGCCGGCGCCCTGCTACGTCGAGGCGGTGGTACGCGACCATCTGAGCAGCGCCGACGCGCCGGTGTATTACGTCGAGAACGCGCTGATCAATTCCCTGTTCGGGCTGCTGTGCTGGGGCGCCGTGTTCAAGGCGATACCCGGGGCCTTCTTCCACCCCTTCCACCGCGGCCCGGCCGACCTGCACAGCGCCGATTTCCAGCGCCGCCGGGCGGCCGAGTTCGACGCCTGCCTGGCCGAACTCGACAGCGACAAGTACCGCCGTACCATCCGCGCCAACTACGCCAGCAAGGCCGGCCTGCAGTCGCCGTTCGTCAGCTGGGAAGTGCTCGACGAAGCGCTGCTGGCGCTGGCGCTGGACTGCATCCCGGCGGCGCATTTGCGCAAATGGTTCGAGCGCATCCTGCTCGACATCAAGGCCAACCGCAGCGGCTTCCCCGACCTGATCCAGTTCTGGCCGGCCGAGAAGCGCTACCGGATGATCGAAGTGAAGGGGCCGGGCGACCGCCTGCAGGACAGCCAGAAGCGCTGGCTCGACTATTGCGCGCGGCACGACATGCCGGTCAGCGTCTGCTATCTGCAATGGAGCGGGGCCGGCGCTTGAACGACGAAACCCCGTACGTCGTCGCGGTGCGCGCGCTGTGCGAATTCACCGCCAAGGAAGGCGATCTGGATTTGCGCTTCACGCCCTCCCCCTCGGCCCAGGAAGGCATCGCCGGCCACGCGCTGGTGACGGCGCGCCGCGGCGCCGGCTACCAGCGCGAAGTGAGCCTGGCGGGCGCATTCGGCGCGCTGCGCGTGCGCGGGCGCGCCGACGGCTACGACCCGGAGCGCGGCCAACTCGACGAGATCAAGACCTACCGCGGCGACTTGGCGGCGATGCCGGCCAACCACAGGCAGTTGCACTGGGCCCAGGCGCGCATCTACGGCCACCTGCTGTGCCAGAAGCTGGGCCTGGCCGAACTGCGCCTGGCGCTGGTGTATTTCGACATCGGCAGCCAACGGGAGACGCTGTTTTACGAGGACCACGGCGCCGCCTCGCTGCAAGCCTATTTCGAGCGCCAGTGCGGCCTGTTCCTGGCCTGGGCCGAGCGGGAGATGGCGCACCGCAGCGCGCGCGACGCGCAATTGCGCGCGTTGCGCTTCCCGCACCCGCAATTCCGGCCCGGCCAGCGCGCGCTGGCCGAGGCCATGTACAAGGCCAGCAGCCGCTCCTGCGCGCTGCTGGCGCAGGCGCCGACCGGCATCGGCAAGACCGTCGGCAGCCTGTTCCCGATGCTCAAGGCCAGCGCCGAACACGGCCTCGACAAGGTATTTTTCCTGGCCGCTAAGACGTCCGGGCGGCAACTGGCGCTGGACGCCTGCGCCACCATCAAGCGCCACGCCGGCGCGTTGCCGTTGCGGGTACTGGAGCTGAGCGCCAAGACCAGCGCCTGCGAGCATCCCGACAAGGCCTGCCACGGCGACTCCTGCCCGCTGGCGCGCGGCTTCTACGACCGGCTGCCGGCGGCGCGCGCGGCGGCGTTGCGGGCCGACATCCTCGACAAGGCGAGCGTGCGCGACGTCGCGCTGGCGCACCAGGTCTGCCCGTACTACCTGGCCGCCGAACTGGCGCGCTGGGCCGACGTCGTCGTCGGCGACTATAACTACTACTTCGACATCAGCGCCATGCTGTACAGCCTGACCGTGGCCAACGACTGGAAGGTCAACGTGCTGGTCGACGAGGCCCACAACATGGTGTCGCGGGCGCGCAAGATGTACTCGGCGGAGTTGCGCCACGCCGCCTTGAAGGCGCTGCGCAAGGGCGCGCCCGAGGCCTTGAAGAAGCCGTTGGCGCGGCTGGGCCGGCAATGGACGCAGCTGGAGAAGGCGCAGCAGGAGCTGCCCAACCCCGAATACCGGGTCTACGACGCCATCCCGGAGAAATTCCTCGACGCGCTGCAAGGCGCCAGCGGCGCCATCGGCGACTACTTCGCCGAGCACCCGCGCGCCGTCGACGCCGAGCTGCAGCGCTTCTACTTCGACGCGCTGCTGTTCACGCGCCTGAGCGAGTCCTTCGGCGAACATTCGCTGTTCGACGCCAGCAAGGAGGCCGGCGGCACGCTGCTGTGCATCCGCAACATCATCCCGGCGCCCTTCCTCAAGCAGCGCTTCGGCGCCTGCCGCAGCAGCGCGCTGTTCTCGGCCACGCTGAGTCCGTGGAATTATTACAGCGACACGCTCGGCATGCCCGACGACACGGCCTGGGTCGACGTCGACTCGCCGTTCGACGCCGGGCAGTTGGCGGTGCGCGTGGTCGGCGCGATATCGACGCGCTACCAACACCGCGCCGCCTCGCTCGCACCCATCGTCGTGCTGATGGCGCGCCAGTACGCCGAACAGCCGGGCAACTACCTGGCGTTTTTCAGCAGTTTCGACTACATGGAACAGGTCGCCGCGCTGTTCGCGGAGCGCCACCCGGACGTGCCGCTGTGGCGCCAGGAACGGCGCATGGACGAAGCCGGCCGCGCGCAGTTCCTGGCGCGCTTTCGCGCCGACGGCCGCGGCATCGGCTTCGCGGTGCTGGGCGGCTCCTTCGGCGAAGGCATCGACCTGCCCGGCGCGCGCCTGATCGGCGCCTTCATCGCCACCCTAGGCCTGCCGCAAATCAACCCGGTGAACGAACAAATACGCCAGCGCATGGCGGCGGTGTTCGGCGCCGGCTACGACTACACCTATTTATATCCGGGCATACAAAAGGTGGTGCAGGCGGCCGGGCGCGTGATCCGCAGCGAGTCCGACCGCGGCGTGGTGTACCTGATCGACGACCGCTTCGCCCGGCCCGAGGTCAGGCGCCTGCTGCCGGCCTGGTGGCATGTGGCGCTGGCTGGATGAATGCCGCGCCCGCCGGCGACGCGCTCCCAGGCCCGGCTCGGCCCGGACCGTTCGTGTAGAGTAGAGGAATCTGGACGCAGATTACAAGGAGATATGATGTCCGAACTAAAGGTAAAAAGCTTCACCATATCGCTCGATGGCTTTGGCGCAGGCAGGAACCAGAGCCTGGAAAATCCAATGGGTGAGCACGCGCAGGCGCTGCACCAGTGGTTCCGCGGCACTCGCACTTTCCAACGCATGATGGGAGACGAAAGCAAAGGCGTAGACGGTCCAGACGAAGATTTTGCCGCCCGCGGCTTTGCGAACATCGGCGCCTGGATTCTGGGCCGGAACATGTTCGGTCCAATCCGCGGGCCATGGCCAGACGACGAGTGGAAAGGCTGGTGGGGAGAGGAACCTCCGTATCATGTCCCCGTGTTCGTGTTAACCCATCACCCCCGCGCGCCGCTGGAGATGAAAGGTGGCACTACCTTTTATTTCGTCACCGACGGCATCGAGTCCGCTTACGCTCAAGCCCGACGAGCGGCAAACGGCAAGGATGTGCGTCTCGGGGGTGGCGTGGCGACTATTCGCGAGTATCTGCGCGCCGGCTTGGTCGACGAGATGCATCTGGCAATCTCCCCGGTATTGCTCGGATCGGGTGAATCATTGTTCGCAGGACTTGACCTGCCAAGTCTAGGATTTCATTGCACCGAGCACGTGCCAACCGAATCCGCAACGCACATCGTGCTACGGAAGAACTAAGAAAGTACTAAAGCGCGGGTCTTAACGGACGTCCGTTGCGTCCTCGACCAACTTTATTCAGTGTGGTCACGCTACGGCAGCAGGCGCTTCAGCTTTTGGTGGCCGCTTTTACTGACCGGCAGCCTGGCGCCGTCCTTCAGCACCGCAACGTGGCTGTCCTTGGTGGCTTGCTCGATGCGGCTGACGCAGGCGATGTTGAGCAGGTAGGAACGGTGGATGCGCACGAAGCCGGCTGGGTCGAGCTGGCTTTCGAACTCGCTCAGCGGCTGGCTTTTCAGGTAGGACTTGCCCTCCGAACGGATTTGCACGTAGTCGTCCTGCGCCTCGATATAGTCTATTTTGTCGCAGGCGACGACGTGGACCTTGGCGCCGTCGCGGATCAGCAGACGGGCCAGCGGCTGGCGTTGCGCCGCCGCCTCGCGCAGCACGCGCCCGAGGGCGCCGTCGGCGACGACGCCGTCGCGGGCGCGCGCCAGCGCCTGGTCGAGGCGCTGCTGGCTGACGGGCTTGAGCAGGTAGTCGAGCGCGTGGCAGTCGAAGGCCTTGAGCGCGTATTGGTCGTAGGCGGTGACGAAGATGAAGCGGGTCTTGCCGGCGGCCAGCTCGGCCACCTCGAAGCCGTCCAGCCGCGGCATCTGGATGTCGAGCAAGGCCAGGTCCGGCGCCAGCTCGGCGATCGCCGTGACGGCGTCGAAACCGTTGGCGCATTCGGCGACGATGTCGATGTCCGGGTGGCGGCCGAGGAATTCGCGCAGCACCGCGCGCGCCAGCGCCTCGTCGTCGACGATAATTACGCGCATTTTTTTCCCCTCACGCTGGTTTTCATTATTTATTCCTCGCTGGTTTGCGCCGGCATATTGATTTCCACGCCGAAGCTGTTGTCGCGCCGCGCCCAATGGATGCTGGCCTCGTGCAGGTAGGCGCCGGCCAGGCGCTGGCGCACGTTGTCCAGGCCGACGCCGCCGGCGCGCGCCGGCGCCAGGTCGGCGTCGATGGCGTTGACGACGTTGATGCGCAGCAGGCTGCCGAGCCGGCGCGCCTCGATGCGGATGACGCCGCCCTCGGTCATGTTGCAGATGCCGTGCTTGACGGCGTTTTCAAGCAGCGGCTGGATGATCATCGGCGGCACCAGACAGGCCGCGGCGGCCGCGTCGATCGCCTCCTCGACGCGCAGGCGCTCGCCGAAGCGGATCTGTTCGATCGCGACGAAGTGCCCGACCAGCGCCATTTCCTGCTCAAGCGTGACTTTTTTATGCGCCTCCATGCCCAGGCTGCGGCGGTAGAAGCTGGCCAGCTGCAAGGTCATCTCGCGGGCGCCGGCCGGGTTGATCGAGGTCAGCGCGCTGATCGAATTGAGGCTGTTGAACAGGAAGTGCGGGTCGATTTGCGAGCGCAGCATGCGCAGTTGCGCCTCCTGCGCCATCAGGCGCGACTGCATTTCACCCTGCTCGGCGGCGCCGGCGCGCAGAAACTCGACGGCCAGGAAATGCACCGCCAGCGCCAGCGCGTACAGCAACGCGCCCAGGCCGAACATCAACAGCGACAGCGCCGGCGTCAGGGTGAGGCCGGCCCAACGCAGCTCGAACAGCAGCAGCAGCGCGTTCCAGGCTTCGGCCAGCGCGTTCCACAGCATGCCGGCGCACAGCGCGGCAAGCCCCATGACGCCGACGACGCCGAGAGGGCGGGCGCCGTTCAGCGGGTAGGCGCGGCACAGATAATAGGCGGAAAAGCCGGCCGCGACCGCGTACACCAGCGTCAGCGGCAAGGCGAACAGCAGCGCATTGGGCCAGCGCGCGCCGGCGGCGGCGACGATCACGCCGGCCAGCGCCAGCCCCAGCCCCAGGCATACCAGCGCGTACAGCGCGGCGCCGCGCCGGCTCGATAACGGCCCCGGCATCGGCTAGTTGCGCACTTCGAGGCCGCCCATGATGGCGGCGCCTTTAACCAGCAGGCGTTTCGAGCGGTCCGGCGGCGCCGCGGTCTTTTCCTCGAAACCGCCGAGGATGGGCGTGCCCTGCAAGACGACGCTCCAGTCCGGCGGCACCTTGATGGTGATGCCTCCGCACAGCGCGAACACGGTCAGCACCGCCTCGCCCTGGATCGAGCACTGGCGCAGGTCGAGCGAGCAGCCGCCCATGATGGCGGTGATCTCGCCGCCGCGGAAGTTCGGCGTGGTGATGCGCCGGTGGTAGCCGCCCAGGATGGCGGCGACGTTAATCAGGCTGTCGCTGTCGCCGCCGGCAGCGCCGTCGATAACGGTTTCGGCTTGGGCTTCGGCTTCGGCTTCGGCAAGCTTGTCGTCCGGCGCGACTTGGGCGGCGCCCGTCGCGCGCCGTCCTCCCAGTGATTTGTAGACCAGCGACACGCCGAGGACGATGATCAGCAAAGGCCAGACCGTGTTCCAACTCAGGAACAGCAGGCCGAGGCGCTTGAGCGTCAACAACAGGCCGAACAACAACATCGCGCCGCCGACCGCGTAGCCGGAAGTGGTGTGGCTTTGCGCGATCTTCAGGACGCCGGCCACGATCAGGATGGTCGGCCAAAAATGAAAGGTGAAGCGGAAGTTGATGAAGCCCAGGTTATCGAGCAGGAACAAAAAACCCAGCAGGATCACGGCGACGCCCAGCAGGATCTGGCTGGGCGAGTTCAATTGCCGTCTATTTTTCATGGAAGTACTCCGTGGCGAAGAAGTGGCGGTTCAAGAGCGGCTCGAGCACCAGCCCGACACCCCAGCCGATCAGCAGGAACGGCCACGTGACGCCAAACGACATACCCCACATCTGTTCGAACGAGATGTAATACCAGGCGGCGAAGTAAATCAACCACAAACCGCCGAGGATGTGCCTGGGCGAGGTTGGCGGCAGCAACTTGTTGACACCGAGCGCGACCAGGATGAGCGGCCAATAATGCCACAGCTGGCGCAGCTCCAGTTCGAGCAGGTCGAGGCGGTCAAGCAGGAACAGCGTACCCACGCCGATCAGGGCCGCGCCCCCGAGTAGCTGCTTGCGCCGGTAATACAGCTTGTTCGTCGTCACGATGGCTCCTTGGTAGAGTGATTGATCGTGACGATACGCGGGAATGGCGGGCGGCGACAGCGCTTTTCGGCGAATGGCGCGGCAACGCCGGTGAATGGCGCGCGGCAGCGCCGGCGGGCGTAAAGGGAAACCGGGTGGAGGACCGCGGGCCAGTTCAGGAAGGCAGGCAGCGCCCTGTTTTCGACACGCCCAACAGCTCCCAACCCAGCTGGCGGCGGATCTCGGCCGGCGTTGGCGGCGGTTTGGCTTCTTGCGAACGGCGTTCCAGATACTCACGTACGGCGTACTTCGAGGGATGGTTTGACTGTGTCATGATCAGCTCCTAAACCGCGGCGCGGGCGCATGTCGCTGGTGGGAAATTGGTGCCGGTCCTCGAGGCGACCGGCTTACCTGCCGAGGGGACGCTGGCTTCTTTCGGGCCGTCATCCCATCGCGCACCACCATCGTAGCGCCGGGCACCGCACCCGACTGTACGATGCCGCACACATCCGCATTTTCGCTATCCCGGGTATGCCGGCAAGGATTGTCGTAGGTCGGAATAGCCGGGACGGCGTAACCCGACTGGCGTCGGCAGCGGCTCGGCGTCGGATTACGCTGTGCTAATCCGACCTACGGAATCTTTACTTGGCGGCATCAGGATATGCCGGCGGCGCCAGCCTGTCGGCGGCGATCCAATCGAGCACGGGCGCGCGCCACGGTGCTCGCTGCTGGCGGCGCTGAACGGCTTGCTGGTGCAAGCGGCCGTGGTCGAGCAGCACAGCGAAGTGCTGCCTTAACGGCGCCTTAGAGCTTGCGCTGCAAAAACTCCAGGAAGCAGCTAATGCGCTGCGACAGCTGCGTGTTGCGGTAGTAGAGCGCGTGGATCTGCTGGCGGTAGCCGGTATAGCAGTGCTCCAGCACCTTCTCCAGGCGGCCGGCGGCGAGGTCGTCGCGGGTCATGAAGTCGGCCAGGCAGACGATGCCTTGGCCGTGCAGCGCCAGTTGCCGCAGCGTTTCGCCGCTGGTGGCGGCCAGCGCCGGCGCGATCTGCAGGCTGTTGCCGGACTGGTGGCGCAGCGGCCAGGCGTTGCCCAGCTCGTAATCGGCAAAGCCCAGCAACGCGTGCCCGGCCAGCTCCTCCGGCGTGGCCGGCACGCCGTGGCGGCGCAGGTAGTCCGGGCTGGCCAGCACGTACAGCGGACTGGCGCTGAGTGCGCGAGCGTGCAGCGTCGAGTCGCTCAGCGCACCGATGCGGATGGCGATGTCGGTGCGGTGCTCGATCAGGTCGGCGATGCGGTCGTTGCTGCTCAGCTCAAGCCGGATATCCGGATACAGCGCGCGGAACTCGGCCACGTGCGGCACCACGCAATGCAGCATGAACGGCGAGGCCGCGTCCACGCTCAGGCGCCCGGCCGGACTCTGGCGGCGCATGCGGATGCTTTCCTCGGCCTCCTCCATCGACGCCAGGATGGCGCGGGCGCGTTCCAGCAGTAACTGGCCCTCCTCGGTCAGTTCCATGCGCCGGGTGGTGCGCGTGAGCAGCGAAGTGGCCAGCTTTTGCTCCAGCCGCGACAGGGCGCGGCTGACGCCGGAAGTGGTCTGGCCCAGGCGCACCGAGGCCGCGCTGAGCGTGCCGCTGTCAATCACCGCAACGAAGGTTTTGAGGTCGTCGGAATTAATGTCCACTTTGATCCTTGCTTGCCATGTCACGGAATTATAGGGCAAGCGCGCGGGCCGGTTTGCGGCCGTTGCAACAATGCGCGTATATTCGGCGCCGCCCGATCGGGTATATTGAGCGCCGTTTTCATTGCCAATCCCAGCCAACGGCATCGGCGCTGAAACCTGTCCTTCCCGAGGCGGCCGCACCGCGGCCGCCACCCGCCCGATCCGCCAGTGACCAGTGATTAAGCCCCTCCATGCAAGTAAAATCGTATTGCCCCGCCGACCGTAGCGGCACCACCCTCCCCCTCAGTTGCGCGTTGGTGTTTCTGACGCAACTGGGCGTGACGCTGTACCTGCCGTCACTGCCCGACATCGCCCAGGCGCTGCGGCTGGCGCCGAACCAGGCGTCGCTGTCGCTGCTGGCGTATTTCCTCGGCAGCGCCGCGCCCATCCTGTTCTGGGGCGCGGCGGCCGACCGCTTCGGCCGCAAGACCGTGCTATTACTGTCGCTGGCGCTATTCGGCCTGGCCAGCCTGGCCGCGGCCGGCGCCAGCGACGGCGCCGGCTTCATCGTCGCGCGCCTGCTGCAGGGCGTCGGCGCCGGCGGCGCCTCCACCGTCGGACGGATTTTGGTGCGCGACGGCGCCAGCGGCGCGCAACTGGCGCGCAACCTGTCCTATCTGTCGTTTTCCTTCGTGTCGGCGCTAGGCGGCGGCCAGTTCCTGGGCGGTCTGATGCAGCAATACGCCAGCTGGCAGGCGGAGTTTTTCTTGCTCGCCGCCATCAGCGCGGCGCTGACCGCGTTGGTGTTGTTGACGCCGATGCGCGGCGCCGGCCCGACGGCGGGGCAATCGCACGTGTCGGCCTATCTGGCGGTGCTGCGCAACCCGGCTTTCCTGCGGCCGATGGTGGCCGGCGCGCTCGGCTACGGCGGCCTGATCTTTTTGCAGGAAATCGGACCGTATCTATTCCAGCACCAACTGGGACTGAGCGCCCGCCAGTACGGCAACACCGGCCTGCTGCTGGGCCTGGCGTATTTTTGCGGCTCGCTGCTGGTGAACCGCCTGGCGCTAAGGCTGGGCTATGCGCGCCTGATGCGCGCCGGCCTGCAACTGATGCTGGCGGCCGGCCTGCTGCTCGGCGCCGCCGCGCTGGGAAGCGGGCGGCTCGGCGGCGGCGTTCTGCTGGCCCTGGTCCTGCTGGTGTATTGCGCGGTGTCGCTGGGGCAGGCGGTGCTGTTCCCCAACAGCATGGCGGCCGCGCTCGACGCCGTCAAAGGCCAAGGCAGCCACGCCACCGCCCTGTTCGGTTTCGCGCTGCAAATGATCGCCACCGGCGTCGGCAGCCTGGCCGTGGTGCTGCCGCACGGGCAGCTGCTGCCGGTGGCGCTGCTGTTGAGCGCGCTGACCGCGGGCGCCCTGCTGCTGTCGCGCCGGCGCTAGCAAGCCTTATTGCTGGCGGAACAGCTCAACGACCCATTCTTTGAGCTAGGCGACGTAGCGCAACACGGCGACGTAGTGGCAGATGCTGCCGCCGAGGACGAACAGGTGCCATATGCCGTGGCCGTGGCGGACCTTATGGTCGGTGGCGTAAAAGACGATACCGACGGTGTAAAACAGGCCGCCGCCGGCGAGCCACAGGAAGCCGTCCCAGCCCAGGCCGGCGATGAGCGGCTTGACGCCGACCACGGCCAGCCAGCCCATCAGCACATAGATCACCAGCGACAGCACGCGCGCGCCCCTGGCGTAGAAAATTTCCTGGGCGATGCCGACCAGCGCCAGCGCCCAGACCACGCCGAACAGCGACCAGCCCCAGGGGCCGCGCAAGGTGACCAGCGTAAACGGCGTGTAGCTGCCGGCGATCAGCAGGTAGATCGCGCAGTGGTCGAAGCGGCGCAGCACGTCCTTGGCGGCGCCGCGCACGCTGTGGTACAGCGTCGAGCTGAGGTACAACACCAGCAGCATCGCCGTGTAAATGCTGAAGCTGACGATTTTCCACGGGTCGCCCGAGCGCGCCGCCAGGACGATCAGCAGCACACCGCCGACCGCCGCCAGGGCAGCGCCGACGCTGTGGGTAATGCTGTTGAAGCGTTCGCCGTGATACATGGAATTGCCGCCTTGTCGATTGCGCCGGACGCGGCGCGCCCGGCGGCCCAGTGTAGCCGCTTTCGCCCAGGCCGTCCTATATTGGCAAGTTTTCAATTAACTGGATGGAACTTATTCGCCCGCCTGCGCCCGAGTCCCCTACCTGAGGACCTTGAAATTGCGGTAGTCGTGGATGGCGACGCCACCGAAGCCGGCGGCCCCGCCAAAGTAGGCGCCGACGCTGCCGAGCTGGCCCTCCAGCGCCAGCCGGCCCTCCTCGCAGAACGTGACCTTCGGCAGCTCGGCGTTGCAGGCCGTTTCGACGCCGGCCACGGCCAGCTTGCCGAGCGTGCCGGCGTAGGCGATCGGATGGGCGGCGTGGGCGACGATGCCGTCGGCGCCCAGCGCGACGTCGCGGTAAGACATTACGGTTACGCGGTCGGTGCTGTCGATCAGCCACTGCGACAAGGTCTTGCTGACGCCGCCGCGCGTCAACGTCAGGTATTCGTAGCCGAGCGCGATGTCGGCGTGCAGGTACAGGCCGGCCGCCTTGGCCCGCGCCAATTTCTGGTACAGGTCGATTAATTGCTGGCCCATGGCGACCTGGTCGGTTTTCCAGTTCGGCAGCGAGTGCGGCTCGATGTCGAAGTGCAGTCCGGCCGGCCGCGCCCCCGTCAACCCGGCCACAAAGGCGTTCGATTTGGCGACCAGGTCGAGCGCGTACTGGTGGTTGGCGCTGAGCATCCATTCGGATGCGCCGAACAGCAACTCGACCGTGACGCCGTAGGCCGCCGCGCGGTTGAGGAAGCCGGCCAGCAGCGCCGGCTGTCTGGTCAGCAGCGATTCGCTGTGCAGGTAGATGACGCTGACCCGCTGGTCGGTGGCGAAGTCGAGCATGGCCCTCTGCCGCGCGCTGGTGCCGATGTCGGCGTCGTACCAGGACCACATTGCGCGTCGGGCCGCCGGCGGCACGGCGGCGGCGACACTGGAGGCGGCGGTGCGGATGCTTTGCTGCGGCTCGGATACCGGCGGCGCGGCTAAGGCGGCTGCGGAATAGGCGGACTGCGCGGTCGACTGCGCGGTGGACTGCGCGGCGGACTGCGCGGCGGCCAGTTGCGCCGGCCCGGCCGGCGCCCCGGCCGGGTCCGACGCGCCGCCGCAGGCGGCAAGGGTGGACAACAGCGCCAGCGCCAGCGTTGGAATGGTTTTTGACATGGGAAGGCCCGCAAGAGTTGTTGAGAAAGATCAAACTCTTGTTTGGACGCCGGCCGCTTCGAATTGGTTCAGAGAAATTTTTCTATCGAGAATCTATTTCCCATAGTCAATTTCTTTTTTTGGGGGGGGGTGAATGAACGGGCGTGCCGGCGGCGATGGTGCGGGGCAAGCGGCGGGCGCCAGCTCAGCCAATCCGGCCCACTGAACGCCGGCGCCGCCGGGCGCGGCGTTTCAGCATTCCTCAATTGCCTTCGGCCGGGGCGCCGGCGGCGCCGTCCCGGCGCACGTTGCGGGCGAATTTGTCCCAGCCGCGGTCGCCCTTGAGGAACTGCACGGTGCCGCGCAGGCCGGCGAGTATGATCAACGGCCGGTACAGCAACAGGTCTAGCGGCCCGAGCAACAGCATGCGCAGCAGCGCGCGCGGCCGGTAGTCGCGGTAGCCGGCGTCGTGCAGCGCCAGCGCCACCGTGGTCGGAATCGCGCCGGCAAAGGCCGTCACGCCCAGCAGCGCGGCGTAGGCCACCCAGTCGACGACGCCCAGCGCGGCCGCCGCCGCCAGCGCCAGCAGCGAGAACAGTTGCACCAGCGGCGCGAGCGCCTCGAACAGCACGAAATACGGCAGCGCCAGCATGCCGACGCTGCCGTAGCGCGGCCGCAGCAGCATGCCGCGGTAGTGCCAGACCACTTCGAGGACCACCTTTTGCCAGCGCGCGCGCTGGCGCATCAGCCCGGACGGCCGGTCCGGACCCTCGGTGCGGGCGATCAGCCCGGGCAGGGAGACGATCCGGTAGGGCCGGCCCTCGCGCCGGAATTTTTCATGCACGCGGAAGGTCAGTTCAATGTCCTCGCAGCTGAAGGCGTTGGAAAATCCGCCCAGTTCGACGACGGCGTCGCGGCGCCAGATGGCGAAGCCGCCCGGGTTGCACATCATGCAGCCAAGCCTGGCCCAGCCCAGCCGGAAGGCGACGAAGGAGCGCATCAGGTCGAGGTGTTGGAAACAGCTCAGCAAGTGTTGCTCGGCCGCGCGCAGGCCGGCGCCGTCCAGGTCGGGCGCCTCCGGGGTGCGGCTGATGCCGAAAAAACTGGTCACGCCGACCACCTCGTCGGGCGCGAGCTTGACCGGCGCCATCGCCGAGCGCAGCGCGTCGCCGTGGTATACCGTGTCGCCGTCGACCGAGCACAGGTAGGGGTAGCGCGCGAAGTTGATGCCACAGTTCATCGCGTCGGCCTTGTTGCCGCCGTTTTCCTTGCACACCACCGTCAGGCGCTTGTCCGTGGCGCTGGTATAGCAAACGTCGCCGACCATACGGCTCGGCAGCAGCTTGCGGTACAGCGCGACGCGCGGCAGCAGCGCGTATTCGCGCGTCAGGATTTCGAGGGTGCGGTCGGTCGAGCCGTCGTTGACGAGGATGAGCTCGAATTCCAGGTAGTCCTGCGCCAGCAGCGAACGCACCGAGGCCAGCACCATGGTCTCCTCGTTGTAGGCGGTGGCGACGACGCTGACCGGCAGCGCCAGGCGCGACGGCGCCGTGCCGTCGTCGCCACCGCCGCCGCGCAGGCGGTCGCGGCGGCGGTGTTCGCGCGCCGACAGCAGCAGCAGCGCCAGCACCAGTACGTACAGCAACAGCGTGTAGGCCAGGCTGCCGGCCACCGCCAGTCCGATGGCGCCGTGCAGCCAGGCGGCGCCGCTCATGACAACAGCTGCCGGCGCCCGGCCGGCGCCGCGCCGGCCGGGGGAAAGGCGAACACCGCGGCGCCGCCGCGGCTGGCTGCGGCGTGGCCCGCGCCGATCTGGCGGAGCACCTCGCGGGCGCCGTCGCGGGCGAAGGCGTCGGCCGAGTGCGCCTGCGCGGCGACGTCGCGCCAGACCGCGCTGCCCATCGCCGCCAGCGCCTCGCGCGCGGCCAGCCGCACCCACCAGTCGCGGTCCGCCAGCAGCGGCGCCACCAGCGCGCCGTCGCCTTGCCGCGACGGGTCGAACAGCCGGCCCAGCGCGCGCGCGGCGTGGGCGCGCACGAAACCCGTGGTGTCGGCCACCAGGCGGCTCGCCACCGTTGCCGCCAACGGCCCGCCCAACTCGCCCAGGGCTTGCACCGCCGCCTTGCGCACGGCGGCGTCGGCGTCGTCGGCGTGCGCGGCTAGGCGCGCGTCGAGCCGCGCCAGCCCGCGCCGGAGCGCCAGCAAGCGGATGCCCCACACCCGCACCGCCGGCTCGGCGTCGTCCAGTAGCGGCAGCAACATCTCGGCGACGTCGTCGGGGAAACGCTCGAGCTGGCCCGCCAGGCATGTGCGCGCGTACCAATTGCGCCGCAGCGCGCCCACCAGGATGGCGGCGGCGGCGCGGTCGCCCAGCGTCCCCAACAGTGTCACCGCCGCCGCCGCGACGGCGCGGTCGGGCTGGGCCAGCGCCTCGCACAGCAGCGCGTGCATGCCGGCCGCGCGTACCTGGCACAGCAGGTGCAGCGCGCCGATGCGGCGCCACGGGTTTCCCCGCCCGCGCCGCCCCTGTCGCCCGGCCGCCTCGCGCAGCAGGCGCCGCGCGCCGTAGCGCGCTAGCGCGCCGGCGGCCAGCGCGTCCTTGAGCCAGTCCGGCTGGGCGCCGTCGCAGGCCAGCCGGTACAGCGCGTCGCGCGGCAGTGTTCTGAGCAGGCGCAACAGGCCCCGGTTCCAGGCCGCCAGCGCGCTCGCGCCGGCGCCCGGCCCGGGGCGCGCGCAGGCGCAGCGCGCCAGCGCGGCCGCCAGCCGGTCGTGGCGGCGCCGCCCCAGCAGGCAGGCGCCGGACAGGGTCAGCCACAGCAGCGCCACGCTCAGCAAGGCAGCGACGTACAGCGGCGGGTGCTTGAGCAAATCGGCGATCAGCAAAGTGTTCAAAATGCCCTCCGGTATGACAGTCCCAGCGCGCGCTGGCGGAACGACGGTTCTTCGCGCCCCAGCGTCAGGTCGAGCCTGACGCTGCTGCCGGCGTCGATGCGGTAGCGCAGGTTGGCGTTGACGATCAAGCCGCGCCTGGCGTCGGCGCCGGGCACGTTGATGGCGTCGTACAGGCCGCGCCCGGCGCTGACGCTGGCGCCGTAGCTGTACGCGGCGCCGCCGTCCCAGGTCGCGCGCACGGCGGCGACGCGGATGTGGTGCCTGACCGGGTCGGTGGCGCCATAGGACAGCTTGAGTTCGAACTCGCTGCCGCCCTGGTAGAGGATGGCCGCCAGCGAGCCGATCTTCACGCGCGACTGCGGAAACGAACGGTACACGGCACCGGCCTGCAACGCGACCTTGCCGAACAGGCGCCCCAGCTGCGGCTCAAGCGCGAAGCGCGGCGCGAACTCCGGCCGCACGCCGGCGCCGACCTGGCCCGACAGCAGCCAGTTGTCGATGCGGCGGTAGCCGCCGGCGCTGAGGGTGAGGTCGTCGCCCTGCTTGCGGTGCTGGCTCTCGGCGGCGGCATACCAGCCGCGGTCCGGCCCGGCCCGGTAGCTCGCCTGCAGCCGGTTGCTCCACCAGGTGACGTCGCGCGCGCCCAGGCTGACGCGCGACGGCTCGGTGCCGGCGTCGACGCTCCAGGCCGGCTCCTGGGCCGCGGCGCTCCGCGGCAACGCGGCGGCCGCGCCGCCGGCCAGCGCCAGCAGCAGCGCCAGCGGGCCGGGCGCCGCTTCAAGCGCGCGCAAGGTAGTGCTCCGCCATGCGCTCGATGATCTCGTCAAGCCGCATCAGGCGCCGGAAGCCGAGCGCCGCGTGCAGGCGCTGCAGGTCCGGGATGCGCCGCGGCATGTCCTCGAAATTGTTGTCGTAGGCCAGGTGGTAGGGTACGAAGCTGATCTCGGAGGCGCTGCCGATTTTCGCCTTGACGCGCTGCGCCAGTTGCAGGATCGAGACCTCCTCGGCGGAGCCGACGTTAAACACCTTGCCGTAATTGCTCGGCTCCAGCACCAGGCGCTTAATCGTCCACACGACGTCGCCGACATAGCAGAAACAGCGCTGCTGGCTGCCGTCGCCGTGCACCGTCAGCGGCTGCCCGGACAGCGCCTGCTCTATAAAGCGCGGCAACACCATGCCGTAGCGCGCCGACTGTCGCGGCCCGACCGTGTTGAAGTGGCGCGCCACCACCACCGCCAACTGGCGCTCGCGGAAGTAGGCCAGCGCCAGGAATTCGTCGATCGCCTTGGCGCAGGCGTACGACCAGCGGCCCTTGCTGGTGGCGCCGAGCTGCATGTCGCCGCCCTCGCTAAACGGCAACTGGTTCGACTTGCCGTAGACCTCGGAGGTCGAGGCGACGAATACCACCTTGTTTTGCTCGCTGGTCAGCCGCAGCACCACGTCGGTGCCGTGGACGATGTTCTGGATCGTGCGGATCGGGCTCTCCAGCACGCGCGCCACGCCGACGACGGCGGCCAGATGGAAGATGAAGTCGGCGCGCCCGACCAGCTCACCCATGCGCCGCTCGTTCAGGACCGAGTCGTGCACCAGCTCGAAACGCGGGTGCGCGCAAAACGCGCGCAGGTTGTCCACGCTGCCGGTGGAAAGGTCGTCGATGACGATCACCGCGTGGCCGTCCCCGAGCAGGGATTCGGCGAGGTGGGAGCCGATGAAGCCGGCGCCTCCGGTGATCAGATAGGTGTCCATATCGGGCGCTTCCTTACTCAAAGTCCACTGTTTCAGAGTCGATCAATGCGCGCGCAGTGCGCCGTGCAAAAGCTTGCGTCTGCCAGGTTGGACGCCGCCGCCGGCGCTTGATTCAGTCATAGTAGCGGCCGTTTGCGCAGGCTCAAGAAGGCGAACCCGACAATAAAGCGGCGCCGTCAAACGCCCGGCGTAGTCAAAGCGCAACACAACGTCCAGCAAAAAACTTTACTTATCAAAGCCCTTTGAAATATACTCAAAGCGCTTTGGACTATATTCAAAGCGCTTTGACTTGCGCAGATGTCGATCCCGGTACGAAACCGGGACGGCGCGCGGCCGGAGCGTGGCGCACGCCATCCATAACTTAAAAAAACCATCGGAGAGAAAAATGAGCAGACACTTCATGAAAACCTTGCCAGCCGCGCTGGCCCTGGCCCTGGGCGCATCGGCCGCGCAAGCTGGCCTGCCGATCGACTTCGGCGGCTACGTGCGCTCCGGCTTCGGCACCAGCGGCGAAGGCGGCAAGGAAGCCTGCTTCGGCCTGGCCGGCGCCTCGTCGAAATACCGCCTCGGCAACGAATGCGAGACCTACGGCGAACTGAAGTTCGGCGGCGAAGCGTTCAAGGCGGCCAACGGCACCACCTTCCGCGTCAACACCTTGCTCGCCTTCTCGGTGGCGCAAAACCAGGACTGGGAACAGGCTTCGCCATCGTGGCGCGAACTGAACGTGGTGGCCGACCACATCGGCACTGGCGCCATGGCCAACGCCAAGGCCTGGGTCGGCAAGCGCTACTACGAGCGCCAGGACGTGCACATCACCGATTACTATTTCTGGAACAACAGCGGTCCGGGCGCCGGCCTTGAAAACATCGACCTCGGCGCGGCCAAGCTGGCCTACGCCGTGGTGCGCACCGCCGACAGCGGCGACGCCAATCGCACCGCGCTGGCGCACGACATCCGCCTGTCCGGCATCAAGCTCAACCCCGACGGCGAACTGACCTTCGGCGCGCAAATCAACCAGAAGCGCAACGCCGAAGGCGCCGCCGCGATCGCCGGGGGCCACTTGCTGACCGCCATGCACACCCAGGGCAACTTGCTGGGCGGCTTCAACAAGGTCGCCCTGCAATACGGTAGCGGCAGCGGCGCCACCACCGGCGGCATCAACCTGGGTGGCGCCAAGGACGACAAGGTGACCCGCCTGACCGAACAGATCATGGTTCAGCCGAAAGGCGACTGGTCCGGCATGGCCACCTTCGTCTACGAAGACAAGAAGAACGGCGGCAGCCACAGCAAGTGGACCTCGGCCGGCGTGCGTCCGGTCTACCACTTCGCCGACAACTACAGCCTGGCCGCCGAACTCGGCTTCGACCAGGTCAAGCCGGACGGCCAGAAAACCCGCAAGCTGAGCAAGTTTACGATCGCCCCGCAACTGGCGGCCGGCAACGGTTTCTGGTCGCGTCCGGTGCTGCGCGCCTTCTACACTTACGCCAAGTGGAACGACGCGGCGCAGGCGGCGGCCGGCGCCGGCGACGCGCTGTCGAGCACCGGCGTGTTCGGCGGCAAGACCAGCGGCAGCTCGCTCGGTTTCCAGGTCGAGGCTTGGTGGTAACAGAATGGGCCGGCCTTCGCGGGCCGGCGCTGTGCAGCGTTCGATTGCAGTAGGTAACACGCCGGAGGGATGCGCGGGTGCTGCCCCGCGCCCCGGCGGCTTCACGTAGTGGATTTAGGTTGTATCCTTCTTTGGCGCGGGTGCGCCCGGCTCCGGTCTGCGGAGGCGGGCCGACGGCCCGGGGCGCGCAGCGATGCGACCCCGGTCCCCCGCGCGTTTTTTTCGTCCGCAGCAAGCGACAGCGCCATCGCGCCGCTCGCCCTCCCCGCCAGCGACCGCGCCGCGCGCCGGCCTCCCTCCACTGCCAGATTGGCAATGTGGAAAGCTTTGGCAAATTTCAGATAAACTGTCGGCTCCAGTCCCCCGCCCGCAACCGCTGCGCGATCCGGCCGGCGACATCACCCTAACGCTTCGCCCATGAATTTAAAAGATCTCGCCAAAAACCTCGGAATTTCGGAAACCACGGTCAGCCGCGCCCTGAACGGCTACCCGGAAGTGAGCGAACGCACCCGCGAACGGGTGCTGGCCGCCGCCAAGGCCGCCGGCTACCGGCCCAATCCGATGGCGCGCAGCCTGGCCGTGGGCCGCACCAACGTGGTCGGCATCATCTACCCGCTGCAGCCGAACGACCTGGCCGACCCGATGTTCATCGACATCGTCGGCGGCATGTCGGAGGCGCTCGAGGCGCAGGACATGGACATGATCATCGCGCCGTCCTCGCCGTCGCACGAATTTCGCTCCTACGAGCGGATGGTCACCGGGCGTCGCGTCGACGGCCTGGTGGTCGGCCGCACCAAACCCTACGACGAGCGCATCGCCTACCTGGCGCAACAGGGGCTGCCCTTCGTCACCCACGGGCGCACCCTGCTGAACCAGCCGCACGCCTGGTTCGACTACGACAACGAGGCCGGCATGCGCCTGGCGGTCGAGCGCCTGCTGGCGCTGGGCCACCAGCGCATCGGCCTGATCAGCGCGACGCCCGACATGACCTTCGTACGCCAGCGCGTCGACAGTTTCCAGGCCTCGATGCTGCGAGCCGGCCTGGCGGTCGACCCGGACAACCTGATCGACAACGCGCACGACCGCCGCGCCGGCTACCAGGCCATGCAGCGCCTGCTGGCGCGCACGCCGCGGCCGACCGCCGTCATCGTCGACAACCACATGTCGGGCGTGGGCGCGGTGCGCGCGCTGCTCGACGCCGGCGTCGACATCGGCCGCGACCTGTCGCTGATCGTCTGGGGCGCGATGGAGGATTCGCTGGCCGGCTACAACGTCACCACCGTGCACCAGCCCGAACCGCGCCGCGCCGGCGCCAAGATGATCGAGATGCTGTTCGCGCTAATGGACGGCACCCCGGCGTCGGAGTTGCAGCAACTGTGGCAACCGGTACTGCTGCCGGGCGAGACGGCGGGACCGGCGCCCGGCAACTAAGCGAGCCGCAACGCCGGCCGGGTGCGTTTTCGTCGGTCGGGTTAGCCCATCGGGCATAAACCGACTGGCGTCGACAGCGGCTCGGCGTCGGATTACGCCGCCCTCATCCGACCGACAACACCGCGGCGCGTTTCACAACAAAATGACGTGTAAATATCTTTACTTTCCAAAGCGCTTTGAACTATACTAAATTCATGCCCAAAGCGCTTTGGCTAGTTCCGAAGCGCGACCTCCGACCAACCGAACTATCCGGTAAGCATACCGGCTAGTTTTTATAGAAACGCTGACAGAGTGAATCCTACGCCAAGCACCGCCACCGCACCCGCCACCCCAGCCGCCGACTGGTGGCGCAGCGCCGTCATCTATCAAATCTACCCGCGCAGCTTTTTGGACAGCAACGGCGACGGCGTCGGCGACCTGCCCGGCATCACCGCCAAGCTCGACTACATCGCCGGCCTGGGCGTCGACATCGTCTGGATTTCGCCGTTCTTCACCTCGCCGATGAAGGATTTCGGCTACGACGTGGCGGACTATTGCGACGTCGACCCGCTGTTCGGCACGCTGGCCGATTTCGACCGACTGGTCGCGCGCGCCCACGCGCTGGGACTGAAAATCATGATCGACCAGGTGTTGTCGCACTCGGCCGACGTGCATCCGTGGTTCGTTGAAAGCCGCCGCAGCCGCGACAACGCCAAGTCCGACTGGTACGTCTGGGCCGACCAGCAGGCCGACGGCACGCCGCCGAACAACTGGCTGTCGGTGTTCGGCGGTTCGGCCTGGCAATGGGACGCCCGCCGCGGCCAGTTCTACCTGCACAATTTTCTGACCAGCCAGCCCGACCTGAACTTCCACCAACCGGCGGTGCGGCAAGCCCACCTGGACAACCTGCGCTTCTGGCTGGAACGCGGCGTCGACGGCTTCCGCCTGGACGCCTGCAATTTCCACTTCCACGACCGGCAGCTGCGCAGCAATCCGCCGGCGGCGCTGCGCGACAGCACCATGGTGTCGTCGGTCAACCCGTACGGCATGCAGGCGCACATCTACGACAAGACCCAGCCGGAAAACGTGCCCTTCCTGCAAAACATCCGCAGCCTGCTCAACGAATACGGCGCCATCGCCATCGGCGAGATCGGCGCCGACGATTCGCTGGCGGTGATGGGCGACTACACCACCGGCGGCGACAAGCTGCACATGGCCTATAGTTTCAACCTGCTGACGTCGGAGTTCTCCGCCGCGCACATCCGCACCCAGGTCGAGCAGTTCGAGGCGCGCGTCGCCGACGGCTGGGCCTCCTGGTCGGTTGGCAACCACGACAGCGCCCGCGTGATGACGCGCTGGGGCGGCGCCGACGCCTCGCCGGAACTGGCCAAGGTGGTGCTGGCGATGCAACTGGCGCTCAAGGGCACGCCTTGCCTGTACCAGGGCGACGAGCTGGCGCTAACCGAGGCCGACCTGCCGTTCGAGGTGCTGCAAGATCCGTACGGCATCACCTTCTGGCCGGAATTCAAGGGCCGCGACGGTTGCCGCACGCCGATCCCGTGGCAGGCCGGCAGCCCGCACGCCGGCTTCAGCAGCGCCGCGCCGTGGCTGCCGGTGCCGCCGCAACACCTCGCGCGCGCCGTCGACCAGCAAGACGGGCCGGACTCGCCGCTGTCGTTCGCCCGCAAGGTGCTGGCCTGGCGCCGCGGCGTGGCCCAGTTGGCGCTCGGCGACATCGTCTTCTTCGACGCGCCAGAACCGGTGTTGGCCCTCCGCCGCGACCTGGCCGGATCGCCCAGCGTGCTGGCCGCCTTCAACCTGGGCGGCGCGGCGGTGCGCTTCGACTGGCCGCAAGCGGCCGGCGCGGTGGCGCTCGACGGCCACGGCCTGCGCGGCGCGGCCGAGGGCGCCAGCGTGGCGCTGCCGGCGTACGGCGGCTGGTTTGGGCAGGTGGCCAAGTAACATCGGCGGCCCCGGGCGCCACGGAGATCGCTTCACGTAGGTCGGGTGAGCCCGCGGGGCGTAAGCCGACAAGCGCCGCCGCGAAAAGCAATCCCATACAGAGCGTGGCGCCAGCCGCGCCGGAACGAGAACAGCGAGGAAGACATGGCAGGACTGAAGTTATCGGGCATAAAAAAATCCTACGGCGAGGTGCAGACCCTGCACGGCATCGATTTGCAGATCGAGGACGGCGAACTGGTGGTCTTCGTCGGTCCGTCCGGCTGCGGCAAGTCGACCCTGCTGCGCGTCATCTGCGGCCTGGAGGAAATCAGCGCCGGCGACCTGCACATCGGCGCCGTGCGCATGAACCAGATTCCGCCGGCCAAGCGCGGCATCGCCATGGTGTTCCAGAGCTACGCGCTGTATCCGCACATGAGCGTGGCCGAGAACATGGCCTTCGGCCTGAAGCTGGCCGGCATGAACAAGGCGCAGATCCAGGAGGCGGTGGCGCGCGCCGCGCAGGTGCTGCGCATCGAGCCGCTGCTCGAACGCAAGCCGAAGGACTTGTCCGGCGGCCAGCGCCAGCGCGTCGCCATCGGCCGCGCCATCGTCCGCAAACCCGACGTGTTCCTGTTCGACGAGCCGCTGTCGAACCTGGACGCCTCGCTGCGCGTGCAGATGCGCATCGAACTGGCCAATCTGCACCGCGAGCTGGGCGCCACCATGATCTACGTGACCCACGACCAGGTCGAGGCGATGACGCTGGCCGACCGCATCGTCGTGCTCAACGCCGGCCGCATCGAGCAGGTCGGCGCGCCGCTGGAGTTGTACCACCACCCCGACAACCTGTTCGTGGCCGGCTTCCTCGGCTCGCCGCGGATGAACTTCCTCAAGGGCACCGTGCAAAGCGCCACCGCCGGCAGTTGCGTGATCGCCACCGCCGCCGGCGGCAGCGTCAGCGCCGCCATCGGCCAGACCCTGGCCGCCGGCAGCGCCGTGACGGTGGGCGCGCGGCCCGAGCACGTCAGCGCCAGCCACGACGCCGGCGGCATCCCCGCCACCGTGCACGCGGTCGAGAAACTGGGCGACATCAGCTACCTGTACGTGGCGGTGGCCGGCGCCGACGAGCCGCTGGTGGTGCGCGCCGATCCGGAAACCGACTGGGCCCAGGGCCAGGCGGTGTTCCTGACGGTGACGCCGCCGCGGCTGCACGTGTTCGACCAGCAGGGACGCGCCTGCCGCTAATTTCTTCTGGCGGGTTGAATGCAACGAGCGCCGCTCGACCCGTTTTTTTCACAGCCTCGACATAAAAAACAATCGGAGACGAAACCATGGTATCGACCACAAAACGCACGCTGTTCAAGACTAGCCTGATGTTCGCCGCGCTGAGCGGCCTGGGCTGCATGGGCGTGGGCCTGGCGCACGCCGGCGAAGCCGGCACGCTGCTGATCTGGATCAACGGCGACAAGGGCTACAAGGGCCTGGCCAAGGTCGGCGAGGAATTCACCAAGAAAACCGGCGTCAAGGTCGTCGTCGAGCATCCGGAAGACGCGCCGACCAAGTTCCAGCAAGCCGCCGCCGCCGGCAAGGGCCCGGACATCTGGGTCTGGCCGCACGACCGCATCGGCGCCTGGATCGACAGCGGCCTGTTGCAGCCTTTGACCCCGAGCAAGGAAGCGCGCAACGCCATCCTGCCGCTGGCCTGGGCCGCCTTCACCGTCGGCGGCAAGACCTGGGGCTACCCGATGTCGATCGAGGCGGTCTCGCTGGTCTACAACAAGGACCTGGTGCCGAACCCGCCGAAAACCTTCGAGGAATTGGCCGCGCTGGACAAAAAACTGGCGGCCAAGGGCAAGAAAGCCATCCTGTGGGACTACACCAACACCTACTTCAGCTGGCCGCTGCTGGCGGCGGGCGGCGCCACCGCCTTCGACCTGAAGGCCGACGGCCACTATGACGCGGCCAAGACCGGCGTGAACTCGGCCAGCGCGACGGCCGGCGTCGACGCCATCATGAACCTCATCAACAGCGGCGCGATGCCGAAGGGCGCCGGCTACGCCGACATGGAAGCCGGCTTCAACCAGGGCAAGGTGGCGATGATGATCAACGGCCCGTGGTCGTGGGACAACGCGCGCAAGTCGAAGATCAACTTCGGCGTCGCCAACATCCCCACCGTCGGCGGCAAGGCCGCCTCGCCGTTCATCGGCGTGCTGGGGGCGATGATCTCGAAGGCCAGCCCGAACAAGGAAATCGCCACCGAATTCCTGGAAAACCACATGCTGGCGATTGACGGCCTGAAAACCATCAACGCCGACGTCCCGCTGGGCACGCCCGCCAACAAGGCCCTGTTCGCCGAGCTGAAAACCAACGCGAACATCCAGGCGACGATGGAAAGCGCGCAAGCGGGCCGTCCTATGCCGAACAATCCGGAAATGGGGCGCTTCTGGTCGTCGATGAAATCGGCGCTGGAAAATATCACCCAGGGCCGCCAAGGCACGAAAGAAGGCTTGGACGCCGCCGCCAAGCGCATCACTAGCGTGAACTAAGTTAGCCAGCTTTGGTAGGTCGGATTACGCGTTGCGCTCATCCGACCTACGACGCGCTAACTTAACGCCATTAAGGGCAGACTCCGCCCCATCTTTACAGGTAAAAAATCGTGCGCAAGTTTATCGGTCCTTCGATACTGACAATCAGCCTGGCGCTGGGTCTGTATCTGCTGTTCATGCTCTACTCCACCGGCCAGACCATGCTGGCCTGCATCTGCCTCGGCGCGCTGACGCTGACCGGGTATATCTTCACCTCCAGCCGCGCCTACGCCTACCGCTACCTGTTCCCAGGCGTCGCGGCGGTGATGGTGTTCGTCCTGCTGCCGCTGGTCTACACGGTGTCGATCGGCTTCACCAATTTCAGTTCGAAGAACCTGCTGACCTTCGAACGCGCGACCCAGTACCTGCTCGACGAAACCCAGCGCACCGACAGCGGCGGCTACGCCATGACCTTGTACGGCGACGGCAAGCAGTTCCGCATCAAGCTCGAACGCGCCGACACCAATGAACTGTTCCTCAGCGGCCCGCTGGCGCTGCGCCGCAAGGTGCCGCTGAAGGTCGACGTGGCGCCGCTGGACCCGCTGCAAACGCCGCTGCCGGGCCAGCCGCTGGGGCTCAAGGACGTCATCGAGCAGCAAGCCGAGCTGAAAATGCTGACGCTGGTCATGCCCAACAAGATCGAGCTGCGCATGGTCAGCCTGCGCGAGTTCGGCCCGATCGCCCACGTCTACGCCGCCGCCGCGGACGGCAACCTGAAAAAGCTCGCCACGGGCGAGCTGATCAAACCGAACTTCCAGACCGGCTTCTACCAGAGCCCGGAAGGCGAATCGCTGGAACCCGGCTTCAAGGTCAACGTCGGCTTCGCCAACTTCGCCCGCATCTTCGCCGACCAGGCCTTCCGCGAGCCGTTCCTGCGCATCTTCGTCTGGACCGTGGTGTTCTCGACCATCACCGTCGCCACCACCACCGGCCTGGGCATGGCGCTGGCCGTGTTGCTGAATTGGGACGCGCTGCAATTCCGCGGCCTTTACCGCACCCTGCTGTTCCTGCCGTACGCGGTGCCGGGTTTTATCTCCATCCTGGTGTTCAAGGGCTTGTTCAACAATAACTTCGGCGAAATCAACCTGGTGCTCGACGCCCTCTTCGGCATCAAGCCGGCCTGGTTTTCCGACACCACGCTGGCCAAGACCATGATCCTGATCGTCAACACCTGGCTCGGCTACCCCTACATGATGGTGGTCTGCATGGGCCTGATCAAGGCGATTCCGGCCGACCTGTACGAAGCCTCGGCGCTGGCCGGCGCCGGCCCGCTGACGAACTTCTTCAAGATCACCATGCCCTTGATCATCAAGCCGTTGACGCCGCTGATGGTGGCCAGCCTGGGCTTTAACTTCAACAACTTCGTGCTGATCAGCCTGCTGACCGGCGGCCGCCCCGACTTCCTCGACACCAAGCTGCCGGCCGGCACCACCGACTTGCTGGTGTCCTACACCTACCGCATCGCGTTCGAGGACTCCGGCCAGAACTTCGGCCTGGCGGCGGCCATCTCCACCATCATCTTTCTGCTGGTGGCAGCCATCTCGCTGGTCAACATGCGCCTGACGCGCATGAACAAAGCTTAACAGGAGCGCACCATGGCAATCGTAGTAGACCGATCCAACCGCTGGCGCATCCTCGCCGCGCACGTCGCCGTCATCGCGCTGATCGCGCTGGTGATGTTCCCCTTCCTGATGATACTGTCGATCTCTCTGCGCCCCGGCAATTTCGCCGCGGGCAGCCTGATCCCCGCCGAAATCAGCTTCGAGCACTGGCGCCTGGCGCTGGGCATGTCCTACCAGGGGCCGAACGGCGCCCTGGTCGAGCCCGACTTTCCGGTGCTGCTGTGGCTGTGGAACTCGATCAAGGTCGCCACCATGACCGCCGCCGTCACGTTGCTGCTGTCGACCACCTGCGCCTACGCCTTCGCGCGCATGCGGTTCCGCTTCAAGGCGCAGGCCCTGAGCACGCTGATGCTGCTGCAACTGTTCCCGGCGGTGCTGGCGCTGGTGGCGATTTACGCCATCTTCGACACCATCGGCGCCTACGTGCCGTGGCTCGGCATCGACAGCCACGGCAGCCTGGTGCTGGCCTACGCCGGCGGCATCGCCATGCACATCTGGACCATCAAGGGCTACTACGAAACCATCCCGGTTGAAATCGAGGAGGCGGCCAAGGTCGACGGCGCCAGCCCGTGGCAAACCTTCGTCTACGTGCTGCTGCCGATGACGGTGCCGATCCTGATGGTGGTGTTCCTGCTGGCCTTCATCGGCGCCATCATCGAATACCCGATCGCCTCGGTGCTGCTGCACGAACAAAACAACCTGACCCTGGCGGTCGGCTCCAAGCTCTTCCTGTACGAGCAAAAGTACCTGTGGGGCGACTTCGCCGCGGCCGCCATCCTGTCCGGCCTGCCGATCACGGTGGTGTTCCTGCTGGCGCAAAAATGGATGATCTCCGGCCTCACCGCCGGCGGCGTGAAAGGCTGACATGCGTACATCACGCGGCCCCGCCCTCCGCTCCCGCTTGCGCCTGCTGCCGTTGCTGGCGCTGCTGGCGGGGTTGGCCGATCCGGCCGCCTCGGCGTCCCCCGTGGCCCCGGCCGCCGGTTTCGCGGCCAACCCGATCGTCTACTTCGCCGTCACCGACCGCTTCGCCAACGGCAACCCCGGCAACGACCGCTCCTACGGCCGCGGCCCGGACGGCGCCGGCGAGGCCGGCACCTTCCACGGCGGCGACCTGGCCGGCCTGACGCAGAAGCTGCGCGACGGCTACTTCGCCGGGCTGGGCGTCAACGCCCTGTGGATCACCGCGCCGTACGAGCAAATCCACGGCTGGGTGGTGGGCGGCAAACAGAGCTTCAAACACTATGCCTACCACGGCTACTGGCCGCTCGACTACACCCGCCTCGACGCCAACATGGGCACGCCAGACGAACTGCGCGCGCTGATCGACACCGCCCACGCCCAAGGCGTGCGGGTGTTGTTCGACGTCGTCATGAACCACCCCGGCTACGCCGACATCGGCACCCTGGCCGAATACCAGGTGCCGGTGCTGTGGAAGGGCCACGAGAAGGCCACGCTGGCCGACTACCACGGCTATATCGACTATAACAACTTCGACTTCGCCCAATGGTGGGGGCCCGACTGGGTGCGCGCCGGCCTGCCCGGCTACCAGGAGGGCGGCGGCGACGACTTCACCATGCAACTAGCCTACCTGGCCGACTTCCGCACCGACAGCCCGACAGCGGTCGGCCTGCCGCCCATCCTGCAAAACAAGGCCGGCAGCGGCGCGCGCGCCCTGCCCGGCACCAGCGTGCGCGGCTACCTGGTCTCATGGCTGAGCGAGTGGGTGCGCGAATACGGCGTCGACGGCTTCCGCTGCGACACCGTCAAGCACGTCGAGCCGGACAGCTGGCGCGCGCTGAAAAGCGCATCGACGGCCGCGCTGGCCGACTGGAAAAAACGCCACCCGCAACAGAAAATCGACGACGCCCCGTTCTGGATGACCGGCGAAGCGTGGGACCACGGCCCCGAGCGCAGCGGCTGGCACGACGCCGGCTTCGACTCGATGATCAACTTCGACTTCCAGCACCGCGCCGGCGGCGACTGGAACGCCGTCGACGCCGAGTACCGCCGCTACGCCGGCCTGCTCGGCAAGGGGCCGCGCTACGACATCCTGTCCTACATCTCCTCGCACGACACCTTGCTGTTCCCGCGCGAGAACCTGCGCCATGGCCTGAGCGCCCTGCTGCTGGCGCCCGGCGGCGTACAACTGTTCTACGGCGACGAAAGCGGCCGCCAGCCCGGCGCCGCGCCGGACGGCGACACCCAGCAGAACACCCGCTCCGACATGAACTGGGAGCGGCCCGACGAGGCGCTGCTGGCGCACGCGCGCAAGCTCGGCCAGTTCCGCGCGCGCCACCTCGCCCTGGCGCGCGGCGCGCACAAGCGCCTGGGCCAGCAGCCGTATCTGTTCTCGCGCGTCGACGCGACCTCGGGCGACCGCGTGCTGGTGGCGCCGGACGCCATCGGCGAGCTGACCTTGAAGGTGCACGGCGTCTTCGCCGACGGCGCGCAAGTGCGCGACGCCTACAGCGGCCGCGCGGCGACGGTGCGCGACGGCGCCGTCAGCCTGCGCGCCGACGGCGCCCTGCTGCTGGAAGCGGCGCCATAACGCGAGGCGCCCGCGCCCTCAAATATAAGTCGGGTTAGCCCGCAGCACTGCGTCTCGCTTCGGCCAACATTGTCGGATTACGCTACGCTAATCCGACCTACGACAAGCTAACGGAGCAATCACCATGACAACAAGCCACGACGTATTGGTCGTCGGCGGCGTCGGCATCGACACCATCGTGCAAGTGCCTTCGCTGACCCTGCCGGCGGCCGACTCGCTGCACGTGCCGGCCATCCGCGACTACGTCGCCCACACCGGCAACGGCGTCGCCCTCGGCTGCCTGGCGCTGCAACTGCGCACCAAGTTCATCGACTTCATCGGCGCCGACCGCCAGGCCGAACTGATTCTGGCGCGCTACCAGGAACGCGGCCTCGACTTCAGCCACCTGGTGCACGACAGCGGCACCCGCCGCAGCGTCAACCTGATCGACCCGCAGGGCCGGCGCCTGTCGATGTACGACGGCCGCCATCCGTACGAGTTGCGCATGCCGCGCGAATTCTACCTGCCGCACCTGAGCGCGGCGCGCCATGCGCACCTCTCCATCATGCACTGGGTGCGCGAGCTGTACGACGACGCCCAGGCGCTCGGCGTGAGCACCTCGACCGACCTGCACGACTGGGACGGCGAGAACCCGTACCACCTCGACTTCGCGCTGCGCTCGGAGCTGGTGTTCGTCGGCGCGGCGGCGCTGGGCGAGCGGGTCGGCGGCGTCATGGCGAGGATTCTGCGCGACGGCAGGGCGCGGGCGGTGGTGGCGATGGCCGGCGAGCGCGGTAGTTATCTGCTGGCGCGCGGCGATGAAGCGCCGCGGCACTTCCCGTGCGCGCCGCTGCCGCGTCCCGTCGTCGACAGCAACGGCGCCGGCGACTCCTTCGTCGCCGCCTTCCTGGCCGCCTGGCTGCGCGGCGCGCCGCTGGAGCTGGCGATGCGCCACGGCGCCGTCGGCGGCGCGTTCGCCTGCGGCTGGCATGGTACGCATGAGCGGTTTATCGAGCCGCACGAGTTGGCGTTGCAGGTCGCGTAGGTCGGATTAGCGGAGCCAACGTTGTCGGGTTACGCCCTTGGGCTAACCCGACCTACGAAATTCCCTCTTTTTTAGCGGCGACGCCGTTGTCAATGTGGATGCGCGCGCCGGCGCGGCCGTGCGCCAGCGCCCGGCCGATGCGCTCCTCCGCCTCGGTCGTGGTGCGCGCCATGCCAAGCATGCGGCACACCGACCGCCCCAGGTCGTCACGCGAGGTGCTGCCATGCTCCGACAGGATAAACAGCGCCAGGTTGCCGATCTCCTCCAGGCAAATTTC
Organism: Janthinobacterium sp. CG3; assembly: GCF_000344615.1. Taxonomy (GTDB): domain Bacteria; phylum Pseudomonadota; class Gammaproteobacteria; order Burkholderiales; family Burkholderiaceae_D; genus Janthinobacterium. The sequence goes on from NZ_KB467824.1 coordinate 2,179,663, forward strand.
CTCGATCGGGCGCTTTGACTCCGCTTCGCCGCCGGGCAGGCGGAAGCCCTCCCACGTGCTCGGGTCGAGCCCGTTAGGCCAGTAAAACCCGTCGCCGGTGCGCGCGATCTGCGCCGGCGCTAGCCCGCTCAGCAAATCCTCGATGCGCCGGCCGGTCCGCGACAAGCCCCAGGCGCGCATGACGCGCTTGAACGCCAGGTGGTGCGCAACCGGCCCCTCGGCGTTGGCGACCTGCACCAACTGATCGCGCAGCGTCTGCTTCGAGGCGGCGTCGTAGAAACTGCCCGACACCCCCGCCGGCAAGGGTGTCGGCCGATATCGCGGCAGTTCAGCCGGGCCGGCCTCCAGCACAACGACATGCGCCGGCGCGACTGGTTCACCGGCGTCCAACGCGAGCGCTTCCCGCGCCAGCAACTGCTGCAGGCGCGCCAGCAGTTTGCGCGACGCTTCCCGCGGGTCCAACCACCAGTCGGTCGACCAGATCCGCTGCAGTTCCCAGCCCAAACCTTTCAGCACGTGCTGGCGCAGGCGATCGCGGTCGCGCGCGGTGGCGCCCGAATGGTAGTTGCGGCCGTCGCACTCGACGCCGAGCAGATAGCGGCCCGGCGCGCGCGGATCGACGACGCCGATATCGATGCGGTACGCCGACACGCCAACCTGCGCATGCACGGTCCAGCCTTGCTCGCGCAGGACGCGGATCACCTCCAGCTCGAACGGGCCGTCCGGTTCGGGTCCGGCCGGCGCGGCCTGTTCGGCCAGGGCGCGCGGCCCGCGAATCGCAAACTCCAGGTAGTTTTTCAAGTCGCGCACGCCGGCGGCGCGCACCCGCGACAGGTCGATCTGCTCCGGCAGCAAGGTGCTGAACACCACCACGCCCTGGCGCGCGCGCGACACCGCGACGTTCAGCCGCCGGTGTCCGCCCTCCAGGTTCAGCGGGCCGAAGTTGAGGTTGACCTTGCCAGTCGCATCCGGCCCGTAGGTGATCGAGAAGTAGATGATGTCGCGCTCGTCGCCTTGGACGTTTTCCAGGTTCTTGATGAACAAGGGCTCGTTCAGCGCCAGCGCGATCGCCTGGTCGAGCGCGGCCGAGGCGCGCCGGCGCTCGTCGAGCAAGCGCTCAATCAGGTTTTGTTGGGCCTGGTTGAACGTCACTACGCCCAGGCTCAGCGCGCAGCGCGCCGGGTCCAGGTAATGGTTTTCGATCGCCTTGACGATGGCCAGCGCCTCGGCCCGGTTGGTGCGCGCGCCACCGCGGTCGTACACGCCCCGCACGTGTTCGAAGCGCACGCCGCGGTCGTCGGTGGCCGGCGACGGGAAGGTCACCAGGCGGCTCTCGTAATAGGTGACGTTGCTGAAGGTGATCAGGCTTTCATGGCGGCTGCGATAGTGCCAGTTCAGGCTCAGTTTGGGCATGCCGATGCTCAGGCACTCGTCGAGAATGCTCTCCAGATCCTGCACATCGTCCTCGCCCACGCCGTCCTCGTCGTCGAGGCGGGTGAAGAAACTCGTCGGCGGCAACTGCTTCGGGTCGCCCACGCAGGTCAACTGGCGCCCGCGCGCGATCACGCCGACGGCGTCCCACACCGGTATCTGCGAAGCCTCGTCGAAGACCACGACGTCGAACGGCGCGTGCGCCGCGTCCAGGTACTGCGCCACCGACAGCGGCGACATCAGCAGGCACGGCTTCAATTTGGCCATCAAGGTCGGCAGGCTTTGGACCAGCTGGCGGATCGGCATATGCTTGCGCTGCTTTTGCAGTTCGCGCCGCAGCTTGCCCATTTCGGAATCGGCGCCCGGGGCGATGCCGGCGCTGGACGGCACCTGCGCCGCCAGCCGCGCCACGACGTACTGCTGCGTCAGCAACTGGAAGCGGGCGTCGGCGGCCTGGAATTCGCGGATTTTGCGTTCATGGTCGGCGCTGGAGAAGGTGCACAGCACCGTTTCCAGGTCCACGCTTTTCCTCAACCACCAGTTGCGGTAGCTGTACTCGAAAAACTCCGGGATATCCGGCAAGGCGACGGCGCCGCTCTCCAGACTGGCCACCAGGCCGTGCAGCCCCTGGCCGATGGCCTTGGCGCGCACCCGCCGCCACAGGCACCATGGCTGCAATTGGCGCGCCGCCGCCTGCCAGCCTTGCAGCAGCGCCAGCAGCGTGGCGATGGCGCCGGCGGCGGCGGGCGCCATCGCCAAGGCGCCGCCGCACGCGGCTATCCGGTCGACGTTGGCCAACTCGCCGGTGAACATCCGCAAGGCTTCGCGGTAGGCCAGCAGCGCGGCGCCGAGCGCGCCGTCCGGCTTCAGCATGGCGCGGTTTTCCGTCACCAACAACTGTAATTTCTCTCGCAGCGCCGTGGCGCGTTCGACGTCGCCGCCGGCCATGCCGACCAGCGCGTCGGCGAATTCGCCGGCCCAGCCTTCGGCCGCTTCGACCGCGGCCCAGTCGGTGTTATGCGCCGCGTAACCGCCCTGCAGCAGCGCGCCGGCGTCCGCCGCCATCGACGCCAGCGCGGCGTCTTCCGCGTTCAGCCGCCCCAGCGCCCCCAGCAAGGGCGCGACCTCGTCTTCGCGCGGACGCTGCGCGTCGCCCCTGAACTCCCGGATGCGGTTGAGCACGGCGCGTTTCGCGAACCAGCTCTTGGGCCACCACGCGGCGCCGGCTTCGGCCCATTGCAATGTCAGTTCCGCGGCGGCTAGCGTGGCAAGCTCCTCGCGGTAGGCGCCGCCCAGCGACTCCCATGCCTTGTGCCGCGCCAGGCCGTGCCGGCGCAACTGCGCCAAGGTCGCGCGCGCCGCTTCATCGTGGGCGGCGCGCGCGACGCCGGGTGGCATATGCGGCGCGCGCAGCAAGGCGTCGGCGAGCCGGTCCAGGGCGCCCAGCTCATGCAAGGAGAGTCCGGCGTCGGGCAGTCCAATCGCCGCCAAAGCCGGCGCCGCCCGCTCCCGCAAGGCGCCGGCCGCCGTGGCCAGGGCGGCGGCCGCGTCGAGCACATCCTGCTGCCAGGATGGGGTCCAGTCGGCGTTGGCGATGTCCGCCAGCGGATGCGCGCCCAATTGCGACAGCTGGCCGGCCAAGGCCGCCATCTGCCGCGAGGTATCGCGCAAACCCTCCAGCTCGACCCGGCTGTGCTGGTTGGCATCAAGCCAATCCATCGTTGCCGGCCGCCGCTCGGCGTGCTTGATGCACACGCCGATGGCGTCGTAGACGCTGAGGTCGTTGGGATGGACCCGGTGCAGCGCGTTGGACAGCGCGTTCAATTCCCGGCGCAGCGCGGCCAGCCGATCGGCCTCCAGCTCCCAGTCCTTGACCGAGCGCGCGCCGGCCGCTTCCAGCGCGTCGCCGAGCTGCTTCAAGACGCTGCTTTTCTTGGCCTTCGACGAATGCAGCTCCAGGCAGAACGCGCCCAGCCCCAGGGAGTTCAGGCGCCGGTGCACCACCTCCAGCGCGGCCATTTTTTCGGACACGAACAGCACCGATTTCCCGGTCGCCAGCAGGTGCGCGATCAGATTGGTGATGGTTTGGCTCTTGCCGGTGCCCGGCGGGCCTTCGACGACCAGGTTGGTGCCGGCGCCGGCCACGCAGATCGCCCGCAGTTGCGACGAGTCCGACAGCAGCGGCGCGAACAGGTCTTGCGGCCGGTGCGTGTCGTCCAGCGTGGCCGGGGCGAAGCCGATGGCGTTGTCGGCGAAGGCCTTGCCGGGGTGGTTGATCAGGTGCGCGACGACGCTGTTTTCCAACAGCGCCTTGTGGCGGCTTTGCAAATCCTTCCACATCAGGAATTTGGTGAACGAGAAAATACCCAGGTGTACCTGCTCCTTGACCTCCCACCCCTTCAACTCGGTCACGTGGAGCCGGAAAATCTGCAGGATGCCGGCGACGTCGATGCCCTTGTCGTCGCCCGACAATACCTCGAACGAAGGCAGCTTCAAGCCGAAGTCCTGCAACAGCTTCTGCACCAGCGTTGGGTTCACCAGCGCCTCGTCGTCGTGCCGGGTCAGGCGGAAGCCGCTGCGCACCGACTGGCGCGACAGTGTCACCGGGATCAGCAGTATCGGCGCCAGGTGGCGCGCCTCGGCGTCCTTGTCCTCCTGCCATTCGAGCATGCCGAACACCATGAACAAGGTATTGGCGCCGCCCTCTTCCAGCCCGGTGCCGGCGGCGCGGAAGATCTCCAGCAGGCGCGCCTCCAGGGCCTCCGCCGGCACGTCGACGATCAACTCGCCGCGGCCGAGCGCGTCGCCGGCCAGCGCGTCGAACGGTGTGGCGCCGGTGCGCGCGGCGAACACGGCGGCGTCGCGGTGGTCGCTGCCGGTCATCACCGGCGGCAGCGCGCGTATTTTGAACTCCTTGCCTTCGGCCAGCACGTCCTCCAGGGCGCCGGGGTTCGGGCAAATCACCCGCACATTGGTTTTCGCAGGTTTGAAGTTGAGCAGGCGGTTGCGCAGGGTTAAATCGAGCAGCTTGCTTTTCCAGCGCGCCAACCGGCCGTCGGGCGTGTCGGGGATGTCGGACCGCGTCAGCGGCGGCACCACCGGGTCCAAGGGCGGCAGCGCCGGCATGTCCTCGATCGCCTGCGCCGCGTCGATGGCCAGCGGGGTTGGCGGCGCGGCGCTGGCGGAGCGCGAGCGCAGCGGCAGGATCTGCAGTTCCCGGGCGCGGCGAACGTCGATCGCGTAGAGGAAAGCGCTGGCTTCATTCAACTCTTCCGCGCCCCGCGCGCAGGCCTGGCGCAGCGACGGCTTCTGCCCGCCGGCGACGCCGGTGGTTTCGAAGACGATGAACTCGCCGGAACTCACGCGCTTTCTGAGCGTTTGCACGTCGTCGACCAGGGCGGTCGGAAAACAGGTTTCGATCAGCCACACGCCGACCCAGGCGTGACCCTCCTTGAACAACACCACCGGATGCAGGCCGGCCTGCTCCAGGCAGGAGGCGAACAGCATGGCCAGGTCGAGGCAGGTGGCGACCCTGCCGCCGAAGATGCGCTCCGGCGTGCGGATTTTCTGGCCGTCGGCGCCGAACGACGCCGGCGGATTGGCATACTGTAGGTCTTCCGCCAGCAGCGTGCTGTACAAGGCCGACACCTGCTGCCAGACTTTTTCGCGGTTCTTGGCCTGGTAGCCGCTCATGGCCGCGCCGGCTGAGGCCGCGCGCAACAACGTCGAGGCGGCGGCGATGAGTTGGTCGACCACCGGTGAATTCGGCATGCAAAACGCCGCCAGCAATTCCGGCAGCGAGCGCGTGCCGGCCCATTGGTCGTAGGCCAACACGTCGATGGCGCGGCTGGCCTGCGCCACCGGCCGGCCCTGCGCCGTCGCGCTGACCTGGATCGCGGCGCGCTCCGACTCGTCGAGGGCGCTCAGGTAGGCGTGGTCCGGTTGCAGGTCGATCGGCGCCATCTTGCGGCTCTCGCCGGGCATCAAGCGCTCGAACTTGAGGCGGGTGCCGAGCGCGAACGCGGGCGCGCAGCGGATTTCGACGTCGACGTCGAGCAGCGGCGCCGCGCCCGTGTTGAGCAGGGTGAGGGCGCGCACCACCGGGACGTTGTTTTGAATTGCCGCGTAGCCGATGGTGCGGTCGGCGGCGATGTGAATGTCGAGCATGACGGCGGGGTCCCGCGGCGCGGACGGCGGCGCCCGCTCGCCGGGCGATACGGCGGCGCCAACGTCGGCGCCGAAATGCTGCACCAGCGCGTCCAGGCCGCCGTTGAAGCCCTGCCCCGTCGCGCCGAAGCGCCAAGCGCCGTCGAGGCGATACATTTCCGCCAATATCAAGGCGCGCTCGGCGCTGAAATCGGCGCCGGCGAAGGAGAACGCAACGCCTTCCCGCCCATCCTGGAGCAGTCGGACGTGGCCATGCTCCAGCTGCCCCATCGAGCCGGCGCCGTCAATGGCCGCCGCCAGCACCAGCCGCTCGACCGCGGCGGGCAGGCGCTCCAGCTCGAAGGTGAAGGTGGCGTCGGGCGCGCCGGCGGCCATGGCCACGCCGCCGCAGGGCGTCGCCGGCTGGTTGAAGAAGGTCATATAGTCGTCGTGCCACAGCTGGCCGGCCGCGTCGAGGCCGAAGCAAACGAAATCGATAGTCAAGCCAGGGCCGCTTGCCGACAACCGCGCCACAAATCCGCTGTCGACGCTCAATGCGTCAGCCAGTTTGACGCGCTGTCCTTTGTCCATTTGCATTGATACTGCCTTGTCGAGAATAGAGGTTCAGCCGCCGACTGCCACGCAGATCCGAACGGCTTGTTATTGGGTCGGCTATTTTCGCATGCAGTCTTGCGAACCGCTTTATCCGTTCGCGCGCACGGGCGCGAATTCGCCTGCCCACAACTCGTCGATCTGCACGAACGTCCATTTCTCCCGTGGTTCGCGCCCGGCGATGCGGTCGCTGGCGTGTTTTTGCGACAGGTCGATGCGCTCGACCGGGATGTAGGTGTCCGACTTGGTCGAAAAGAAGACCTTGACGACCGGCTTGGTAAGCTGGGCCGGGTTCTGTTCAAGCACCACGGCCAGGCGCCCGCTGTCCATTCTGACCAGGGCGCCGGTTGGGTAGATGCCGAGGGTTTTGATAAACGCCGACAATATTTTCTGGTCGAAATGGCCCTTCCATGAAATCATCTGGGCCACCGATTCAGCCGGGTCCCAACCCGACTTGTACGGCCGGTTCGAAGTGATCGCGTCGTACACGTCGCACACCGCCCCCATGCGCGCCATCAGCGAAATGTCCTCGCCGGCCAGCTTGTCCGGATAACCGCTGCCATCGTATTTTTCATGGTGGTGCAGACAGACGTCGAGCGCCGCCGCGTTGGCGGCATCACCGCGCACCAGCAGCTCGTAGCCGCGCACCGGGTGCCGCTTGACGGAGTCGAATTCCTGGCTGGTTAGCTTACCCGGCTTGTTGAGAATGTCGTTTGAAATGGTGGCCTTGCCGATGTCGTGCAGCAGCCCAGCCAGGCCGGCGTCGCGGCATTGCTCTTCGTCCATGCCGAGCGCGCGCCCCAGCGACACCATCAACGCGCACACCGCCACCGAGTGCATATAGGTGTAGTCGTCGCTGGTTTTCAAGCGCGCCAGGCTGATCAATGCGCCGGGGTTGCGCAACATCGATTCGGCGATTTCCGTCACCAGCGGCACGCATTGCTCCGGGTCGATGGCGTTGCCCAGGCGCGCCTCGTTGAACATCGACGCGGTGGCGTCGCGGGCTTTGCGGCACAGTTTCGCGGCGCGTTGCATTTCCTCGCCGAAGCTGGCGCTCACCGGCGGCAGCGCCGGCGCTTCCGGCAAGACCACGCGCGGCGCGGCGGCCGCTGGCGCCACGGCGACCGGCGGCGCCACATCCTCACCTTTTTCGATATCTATCCAGCACTCGGCCACGCTGCTGCCATGGGCGGCCAGCAGATCGGCCGGTTCCAGCAATAAAAACTTGGTTTTCCAAAAAGGATGTTGCAGCCAGGCGCCGTCGAATCCATTCAGGAACATTCCCAGGCGCAATTCCCGCACTTTGATTTTTTTTAGATTGTTCATTTTATTTTCCAGTCGGCGGCAATTCTTGCGGTGCATATTGCTGCTTATTATTGCTTATTACTTATTGCCTATTACCTATTACTGCCGACTTATTACAGCATACCTATTTCAGCCGACGTAGCATCCAGACGCCAGATGGAAAATCGCTATATCGATATCACTTAAAATTCTAACAGATGGTGCTTAATAGAAAAATTTTTCATGCCACAATAGTTTTTTTTATATCCTAAGGACATCATGAAGCTCGAAACGCTCGCCGTGCACGCCGGTTACTCGCCCGACCCGACCACCCGGGCGGCGGCGGTGCCGATTTATCAAACGGTCGCCTACGCCTTCGACAACGCCCAGCACGGCGCCGACCTGTTCGACTTGAAGGTGCCCGGCAATATCTACACCCGCATCATGAACCCGACCCAGGATGTGCTGGAAAAACGCGTCGCCGCGCTTGAAGGCGGGGTCGCCGCGCTGGCGGTGGCGTCGGGCATGGCGGCGATCACCTACGCGATCCAGACCATCGCCGAGGCCGGCGACAACTTCATCTCCGCCAGCCAGTTGTACGGCGGCACCTACAACCTGTTCGCCCATACCTTGCCGCAGATCGGCATCGAGGTGCGCTTCGCCGACGCGCGCCAGCCCGACACCTTCGCCGCGCTGATCGACGCGCGCACCAAGGCGATCTTTTGCGAGTCGATCGGCAACCCGTTGGGCAACGTCACCGACTTCGCCAAGCTGGCCGAGATCGCCCACGCCCACGGCATCCCTTTGATCGTCGACAACACCGTGCCCAGCCCCTACCTGTGCCGGCCGATCGAGCACGGCGCCGATATCGTGGTCCATTCGCTGACCAAATACCTCGGCGGCCACGGCACCAGCGTCGGCGGCGCCATCGTCGACAGCGGCAAATTCCCCTGGGCCGAGCATAAGGAGCGCTTCAAGCGCTTGAACGAACCGGACGTCTCCTACCACGGCGTGGTCTACACCGAGGCGTTCGGGCCGGCGGCCTTTATCGGCCGCGCCCGCGTGGTGCCGCTGCGTAATATGGGGGCGGCGATCGCGCCGTTGAACGCGTTTTTGATCTTGCAGGGAATCGAAACGCTGGCCCTGCGGATGGACCGCATTTGCAGCAACGCCCAGGCGCTGGCGCAGCACCTGGCGCGCCATCCGAAGGTGGCGTGGGTCAACTACGCCGGGCTGGAGGACCACCCCGACCACGCGCTGGCGCGCCAGTACATGGGCGGCCGGGCCTCGGGGATTTTGTCGTTCGGCTTGAAGACGGCGTCGCGCGACGATCCACGCGCGGCCGGCGCGCGCGTGCTCGACGCGCTACAATTGTTCACCCGGCTGGTCAACATCGGCGACGCCAAGTCGCTGGCGACGCACCCCGCCTCGACTACGCACCGGCAGTTGAATCCGGCGGAGCTGGCCAAGGCCGGCGTCTCCGAGGACATGTTGCGCCTGTCGGTAGGCATCGAGCACATCGACGACTTGCTGGCCGACCTGGAGCAGGCATTGGCCGCCGCCTGAGGCGTATGCCTTGCGTCAACATCAAGCGCCAGCGTGTCGTGGGTCGGATTAACGCAACGCGTCGTCCGACGCCGAGCCGCCGCCGACGCCAGTCGGGTTACGCCGTTGCGACCCACCCGACCTGCGAAAAGCGCGCTCACTTTACTCCCGGCTAGAATTTCTCGGCTACCAGGTAGTCGATCAGCACGCGCACTTTCAGCGCCAGGTGCGGCCCCGGCATGTAGACCGCGTGCACCGCGCCGGCGTAGGGCGCGCATAGTTGCCACTCCGGCAGCAACTGGCGCACCGTGCCGGCGGCCAGCGCGGCGCCGGCGCTGAAGTCGGTCACCAGGCCGATGCCGGCGCCGGCCTCGACCGCGCCGAGGATCGCCGCGCTGTTGTCGATGGTTAGCCGGGTCGTCACCGCCACGCTGTGGCGCACGCCGCCGCGCTGCAACTGCCAGCGATCGCCGTGCGAGAGATAGCCGAAGTGGATGCAGTCGTGCCCGGCCAGCGCCTGCGGCTGCCGCGGTTCGCCGCGCGCCGCCAGGTAGCCGGGCGCCGCCACCAGGATGTAGCGCATGTCACCGAGTTGCCGCGCCGCCAGCCCCGGCGCCAGCTGGTGCGCGATGCGGATGCCCAGGTCGTAGCCCTCGCCGACCAGGTCGACCAGCCGGTCCACCAGCGTCAGGCGCAGGTCCACCTCCGGATACAGCGCCAGGAAGCGCGGCAGCCGCGGCGCCAGCCAGACCTGCCCCAGCACCACCGGCGCGGTGACGCGGATCACGCCGTTCGGACGCGCGCTGTAGCTGCCCGCCAGCGCGTGGATCTCGCGCGCGGTGCTGAGCATGCGCGCGCAGCCGTCGTGGACTTGCCGGCCCAGCTCGGTCAGCGCCAGCGAGCGGGTGGTCCGGTGCAGCAGGCGCCCGCCCATGTGCGCCTCCAGCCGCGAGACGTGGCGGCTGACCGCCGAGGTGGTCAGCGCCAGCTGGCGCGCGGCGGCCGAAAAACTGCCGCTGTCGACCACTTGGGCGAAGATCGCCATTTCCCTGAGCATTTCCACCGTCGCCACCTTTGCACACAGATCAACAATGCTTTGCATTTTAAGGTAATTGTTTATTTATTGGTGCAGATACATACTCAACCCCGTGGCAACATTTCTCACTTACTCAGGAGCGGCAAGCATGGAACAGCGGATGAAACAACGTCAATTGGGGGCCAGCGGTTTGCGCGTCTCGGCCATGGGCTTGGGCTGCATGGGCATGAGCACCACCTACGGCCCGGCCGACGACACCGAATCGCTGGCCACGTTGCGCCGCGCGCTCGAATTGGGCGTCAATTTCTTCGACACGGCCGAGCAGTACGGCCCCTACCACAACGAGGAGTTGCTGGGCCGCGCCTTCGCCGGGCGCCGCCACGAGGTGGTGCTGGCGACCAAGTTCGGTTTTAAAATCGAGGACGGCGTGACCACCGGCGTCACCAGCGACCTGTCGCACATCCGCCGCGCGGTCGAAGGGTCGCTGCGCCGTCTCGGCACCGACTATATCGACTTGCTGTACCAGCACAGGATCGACCCGCGGGTGCCGGTCGAGGACGTGGTCGGCGTGATGGCCGAGCTGGTGCGCGAGGGCAAGGTGCGCTTCCTCGGTCTGTCCGAGGCGGGCGTGGCCAACATCCGCAAGGCGCACGCCGTGCATCCGATCACGGTGCTGCAAAGCGAGTACTCGCTGTGGGAGCGCAACCTGGAAGTGGCGATCCTGCCGGTGCTGCGCGAACTGGGTATCGGGCTGGTGCCCTTCAGCCCGCTCGGCCGGGGCTTCCTCGGCGGTACCGCCCTGCGCGCCGAGCAATACGCGCCGTCCGACTTCCGCCACCTCGACCCGCGCCTGCAGGGCGACAACTTCGACGCCAATATGCGCGCCGCGCAGGTGGTCGGCGACATTGCCGCGGCCAGACAGCTGACCCCGGGCCAGGTGGCGCTGGCGTGGGTGCTGCAACAGGGCGACGACATCGTGCCTATCCCCGGCACCAAGCGGCGCAGCTATCTGGAAAAGAACGCGGCGGCCGCCGAGGTCACGCTCAGTCCGGCCGAAACGGCGACGCTGGAGCGGGCGCTGCTGCAGGTTTCCGGCGAACGCTACAGCAAGGAACGGATGGCCTGGATCGACCGCTAAGCGCCGCGCCTGTTGGCCGGTTTGCGGCACGCACCCGTGCGCCGCAAACCGGCCGCGACCCGGCGTTGCTGCCGATCAATGCGGCCCCGGCCGCCCTTCCGTACAGTCGAGTTCGGGCAGCCCGCCCGGATCGACTCAACCTGGGAGGAATTCGCATGAAACAGATGGCATTGGTTTTGCAAGGTGGTGGCGCGCTCGGCGCCTTCGAATACGGCGTGGTGGCGGCCCTGGTTGAACGCGGCTGGCAACCGACGGCGGTGACGGGCGTGTCGATCGGCGCCATCAACGCCGCGGCGGTGGCCGGCGCGCCCGGCGGCGACATTTGCGCCAGCCTGCACAAGTTGTGGGCCGCCATCACCCTGCCGGAGGTGCCGTGGCTGCCGGCGTCGCAGCAGGGCAGCCTGTCGCTGTTCGGCAACCCGAATTTCTACAAGCCACGCACCGACTACTTCGACATGCTGAGCTGGACCAGCCTGTGTAGCACCTTGCCGATGTACACGACGCTCAACAAGCATTGCGACTTCGAACAAATCAACGACCCGGCCCACATGCGCCTGGCGGTGACGTCGACCAATCTGCAAACCGGCGGACCGACCACCTTCTCCAACCACCTGGCGCACGGCGCCGAGCGCATCGTCGCCGAGGGCCACATTGCCCACCGCACCAGCATCGACGCCGCCCACATCATCGCCAGCGGCAGCCTGCCGCCCGGTTTCGGCGCCACCGAGATCAACGGCACCCAGTTCTGGGACGGCGGCCTGTTCAGCAACACGCCGATCGACGCCCTGCTCAACCTGCTGGAACCCGACGAGATCGAGACGCTGCCGATTTTCGTCGTCGACCTGTTCCCCAGCGAGGGCTTGCCGCTGCCGACCAACCTGGTCGAAGTACAGACCCGCACCATCGCGCTGCAATACCAGAACCGCTTCTGGGCACAGTACGGCGGCACCGAGGGCCTGCAGGGTTTTATCCAGATGCTGGCCGAGCTGGAGCGCGAACTGCCGCAGGGCAGCGCGCTGCGCGGCCGGGCGTCCTACCAGTGGCTGATGCGCCTGCGGGCGCTGAAAAACGTCCAGGTTATCCAGGCGGCGGAACCACCGCTGACCGGCGGCGCCGACTTCTCGCCCTACGGCGTGAGCAACGCCTACCAGGCCGGACGCGACGCCGTGGAGAAACACTTTGGCAACGCGCCACAGGGCGCGCAGGAAGCGGCCGCCGCACTGACTTAATGACGCTCATTGGGTAGTAGGCCTGGAGCAGCGCGTGCCGCTTCGGCCAACATGGTCGGATTACGCTGTCGCTAATCCGACCCACAACACACGCTTACTTCTTAATCTGGTTGCCGATCACGCCGCCCACCACGGCGCCGCCAACCGCGCCCCCGGTTTCGCCACCGGTCAGCACCGAGCCGGCGACACCGCCGACGGCCGCGCCCACGGCCGTGTTGCGTTCCCGCTCAGTCAGATTGCCGCACCCGGCCGCCAGCAGTAAGCTCAGCATAACGACCGCCGTTTTAGCCTGTCCGTTCATGATGGTTTCCTCCTCCCGGTATTAGATCATCGTCCACCGGGCCAAGTTCCTTGAGTTGGCGCCAGCGCGCCAAGCCACCGGCCACGCTGGCGGCCAGCAGGCCGAGCAGCGCCAGCAGCTCGTGGCGCACCTGCGCCAGCGACGCGCCGAGCTGGTTCAGGGCAATGAAGCCCTGAATGCCGGCGGTCGACGGCAGCAACCAGCGCGCCAGCGACAAGGCCGGCGGCAAGGCCGTCTCGGGCCAGGCCAGGCCGGCCAGGAACAGCACCGGCAGCGACGTGACGATGAGCAGTTGCGCGCCGCGTTCGCGGGTGCGAAACAGCGTGCCGAGCAGGATGCCGAAGGCCGCCACCGTCAGCGCGAACAAGACGGTGAAGACGGCCAGGCCGACGCCGTTGCCGCCGCGCGGATAGTCCTGCCACCACAGCACGAAACCGAAGAAGTAGGCGCAGTTAACCGCCGCCACCGAGGCGTACGCCAGCAGCATGCCGCAGTAGCCGGCGGCGTCGCGCGCCAGCGGACAGTCGCGCCGCTGCGCCCAGGTGCCGAACATCATCGAGATCGCCATCAGCAGCGTTTGCTGGACGATCAGCGTGGCCACGCCCGGCACGATGTAGGCGCCGTAGCCCTCGCGCACGTTAAATAGCGGCACCGCGTTGACCGTCACCGGCTGGCGCTGCTGCGCCGCCTGCGCCGCCGACGGCGTGGCCGCGCCCAGGCGCTTGATTTCGATACCGGCCGAGACGGTGCCGACCACCTCGGCCAGGCCGTTCAGCGCGGCCTTGTTGAGCATCAGGTACAGGCCGTTGCCGGCCAGTTCAACCTCGGCCGCGCGCCCGGCCAGCACCTTGTTTTGCAGGCCGGCCGGCAGGAACAGCGTGCCGGCGATGTCGTTGCGCCAGATCAGGTCCTGCGCCACCCGCAAGTCCGGCGTCACCGCCACCACCTTGATCGACGGATGCGCCGCCGCGTAGCGCGCGATCTGCCGCGACAGCGCGCTGTGGTCCTGGTCGACGATCGCCACCGGCACCTGGGTGACGCTCTCGCGGCTGTACGGCAGCGGGTAGAAGAAGGAATAGATGACGCCGCCGACGAACAGCAGCGTCAGCGCGCCCTTGTCGGCCAACATCGCGCGCCAGGTCAGCGCGAACGCCCGCCAGAGCCGCGCCGGCACGCCGGTGTTGCCGTCTTCGCTGATGTGTTCTTTCATGTTTTGCCCCAGGCGGCGGCACTGTTGCCGCGCCGGCTCAGCAGCAGCAGGCCGAGCCCGCCGCAGCCGAGCGCGAAGCCGGCCAGCGTCAGCATGTCGACCACGCCGTAGCGCCAGGGAGCGCCGCCGAGCCAGTGGCGGCTTTGCAGTTGCAGGTAGTGCGTCAGCGGCAGCGCCTGCGCCCAGGCGCGCGCCAGCGGCGGCATCGCCAGCAGCGGGAAGCCCTGGCCGGCGTAGGCGAAGGCCGGCGCCGTAATGAAGGCCGCCGCCGACAGCGCGTTGCGCAGCGACAGCGTGACGCCGATCAGCAGCAGGCCGACGCCGAGGTAGGCCAGCACCAGCAGCAGCAAGCCGGCCACCAGCGCGGCCACGCTGCCGGCCACGGCCCAGCCGCGCAGCACGGCGAAAAACAGCAGGAACAGCAGCGCCTGTAGCGCGAAGGCCAGCAGCGGCAGCGCCAGCTTGCCCAGCACCGCGCGCGGCCAGCTGCCGCCGGCCGTGGCCAGCCACTGCGGCACGCTGGCGTCGCGCAGCTCGCGCCCGACGCTCGTCACCACCGCCACCACGACGAAAATTTGCAGCATCGACGGAATCAGCGCCAGCACCAGGAACGATTCGTAGCTGGTGTTTTCATTGAACAGGCTGACCATGCGGCTGCGGATCGGTTCGAACTGCTGCGCCGCCTGCACCGGGCCGGCGCCGCGCTTGGCGCGCGCGCCCAGCTCGACCCCGGCAGACAGGGTACTGGCGACGGTGCGCACGTCGCGCGTCAGGCCGCCGGCGTGGGAGGAAAACTGGCCGTTGTAGAACCATTGCACGCTGGCCGCGCGCCCGCCCAGCAGTTGGCCTTCGAAGCCGCGCGGGATCAGCACGAAGCCGTAGGCGCGGCGCTCGCGCAGCAAGGCCATCGCTTCGGCGCCGTCGGCCGCCTGCGCCACCACCGCCACGCCGGGCGAGGCGTCGAGCCAGCGTCCCAGCTGGCGCGAGGCGGCACTGTGGTCTTCGTCGACCAGCGCCACCGGCACGTCGCGCGCCATGCCGGCCGAGAAGATCAGCCAGATCAGCAGGTACAGCGCCAGCGGGATCCAGCTCAGCATGCCCAGGTCCCAGAAGTCGGCGCGCACGCGCAAGCACTCGCGCGCCAAGACCGCGCCGGCGCCGGCGGACCGCTTG
Source organism: Janthinobacterium sp. CG3 (assembly GCF_000344615.1). Taxonomy (GTDB): domain Bacteria; phylum Pseudomonadota; class Gammaproteobacteria; order Burkholderiales; family Burkholderiaceae_D; genus Janthinobacterium. The sequence goes on from NZ_KB467824.1 coordinate 2,194,768, forward strand.
TTGCTCATCGCGGCCCCATTCAGAGCGGCGGGAAGACGACCGACATGCCCGGCCGCAGGCCGTCCACCGCGGTCGTCGGCCGCAGGCGGATTTCAAACGTGCGCAAATCGGTGCCGCCCGGGCGCGCCGCGCGCCAGGTGGCGAAGTCCGGCATGACGGCCACCGAGCTGACCTTGAAACTGACTTGCCGCTTCAGCGCCGCGACGTCGCCGCTGTGGGCGCTGCCCATGGCGAAGGCGGCCATCTCGTCCTCGCGCACTTGCAGCACAGCCCAGGCGTCGTCGAGCTTGACCAGGGTGACGACCGGGAAGCCCTGCGGCGCCAGTTCGCCCGGCTGGATCTGGATCTTGCTGACCTGGCCGGCCGCCGGCGCGACGACGCGGGTTTCGTCCAGGGCGATTTCGGCTTCGCTGAGCACGCCGGCAACCTGGCGCGCCTGCGCGTGCGCCGCCAGCTTGTCTTCGCTGCGCGCCCCCTTCAGCGCCATGTCGTACTGGGCCTTGGCGGCCTGCGCCAACTGCTGCGCCGCGCGCGCCTGCGCCTCGGCCTCGTCGCGCTTTTGGCGCGCCACCACGCCCTGGCCGAACATCGCGTCGACCCGGCCAAAGGTGGTCTGGGCGATGTCGGCGCCGGTGCGGGCGCGCTGCCAATTCAGGCGCGCCGCCTCGACCTCCTCCGGCCGGGCGCCGGCGTCGGCCTTCGCCGCCACGGCCTGGGCGGCCTCGCCGGCGGCGGTGGCCTGGGCGATCTTGGCTTGCACTTCGGCGCTGGTCAGCTCGAACAGCGGGTCGCCGCGGCGCACCGTCTGGCCCAGTTGCACGTGCAGCGCGCCGACCCGGCCCGGCACCTTGGACGAGACGTTGACCTCCTGCGCGTCCATCTGCCCTTGCAGCGGCAGCCGCTGCGGCTGGAATGCCTGGAACAAACCCCAGGCCAGGAAGGCCGCGACCGCGGCCAGCCCCAGCCAGAGCGCGTACGGCGGGTTTTTCTTCGTTGTCGTCATATTAATGATCCTGCAGGGGAATGAGCACGTCGGCGGACGCGGCCAGCGCGGCCAGGCGCTGCGGCTGGCCGCTGGCCTCGAGTAGCTGGGCCAGCGCCATCACGTAGGCGTAGGCGGTTTGCGCGCGCTGGGTTTCTATTTTGGCCAGATTGAGGCGGGCGTCGACCTCGTCGAGCGCCGTGACCTGGCCGTTCTGGAAGGCGGCCGATTGCAGCTTGATGTTTTCGCGCGCCAGTTCCAGCGACGAGGCGCTGGCGAGGAACTGGATGCGGGCGTTTTCCAGCGCCCGCCAATTTTTTTCGATCAAGGTCGGAATGTCGCGCGCGGCCTGCCGCGCCGTCACCTCGACCCTTTCCTGGTCGAGCCGCGCGGCCTGGATCATCTTGCCGGTATCGATGCGCCCGACCAGCGGCACGCTCAGCGCCACGCCGACCATCCAGGTCGACTGCACCAACGCGTCGTTGCCGCGGTTGCGGTTGTAATTGCCGACCGCGAACACGCTGGGGCCGTACTCGCGCCCGTGCAGGCGCAGCGCCTGCTGCGCCTGGGCGCGCTTGCTGTCGATCTTGCCCCAGGCGGCGTTGCCGTCCATGCCGGCGTCGACGAACGATTGCAGCGGGCCGAGCGGCGCGCTGTGCACGAACAGCGGCGTGCGCGGACGCACCGGCACGGCCGACGCCAGCAGCCGGTTCAGCGCCACCTGCGCGATCTCGGCGTCGCTGCGCGCCTGCGCCTCCTCGCTGCGGGCGCCGTCCAGGGCGACGTCGGCGCGCAGCCGTTCGGCGCGCGAAATCAGGCCGCCGGCTTCGAGTTTTTTGGCGTGGCGCTGGTGTTCGGCGATGCCAGCGCTGGCGTCGGCGCGCACCGCGACGACGCGCTCGGCCAGCAGCAGCTGGAAGTAGCGCTGCGCCACCTGGGTCGCCAGTTTTTCCTCGACCTCGCGGCTGTCGGCCTCGGCTTCCTGGCGCATGCCGGCGGCCAGGCCCTTGACGGCGTCGAGGCGGCCGCCGGTGTAGAGCGGCCAGACGCTGCTCAGGCCGACCGAGGACAGGTTGGCAGTCAGGTTGCGGCTGATGGAGGTCGGAATGTCCGGCAGCGGCAGGCTGGGGATGGCGGCTTCGATGCCGCCAACCACGCCGGCCACGCGGCTGGTGTCGAGGTTGACGCTGGTGCTCAGGCGGCCCTGGAAGGCGTTCAGGCTCAGCGACGGCCCGTCGATGCGTGACAGCGCCTGCGCCTTCAAGTCCTTGGCGCGGGCGTCGAGCTGCGCGCCCTGCAGCGCGCCGGAGGCGGCGGCGGCGGCGTGCACGGCCTCGGCGAAGCCGAGCGCGACGGGCGTTTGGGCGGCGGCATGCGGCGCCGCAACGACGGCGGCAATCAGCGGCCAGGGAGCGATCAGGCGGCTCAACCCTTGTGGTACTTCCATGTGCGATTTCCGTTCAGCGAAAGCGCGTGTTGCGCGTAGTATGTGAAATTGCATGTTGCCAAAGCAATTATATACACGCCGAATCGGATTTCACGTTTGTTTGCCCCTTGAAAGCGCTGTTTTGACGGCCGCGAAATAGAGCAAAACCTCCAATTTAATTGCGTGCGGCGCGTGTGCCGGCCAGCGCGCCTGGCAATCGGTGGATGGCGTTTTGAAAAATTATGCGCTAAGATGGCTTTCGCAATCATTTGCCACACATGCATTATTGCAAATATATACTTGTTTATATCCATAAACAACATCGACAAACGGGCGCGCCGCAATCCACGCCGGCGCACCCCGGGCGCCACCCTCGCCGCCCCGCAATCCACCAGCACCACCGAATCAAGCCGACTGCACGACGTTCGGACCGACCAGTCGGCGCCGCCCGCCACCTATACATCTAGACAGAAAATGGAGCAAGACCATGAACGCCATCCTGGCCCCCAGCATTGTGCCGCTTGAACTGATCCTGCCGGACGAGCCGCTACTGATGATGGGAGCCGGCCCGGTTCCCATTCCGCACCGCGTGGCCTACGCCAACTCGATCGTCATCAACCATCTGGGCGAGACCATGAACAAGGTCATCGCGCAGGTCAAGGACATGGGCCGTTATGTGTTCCAGACCACGTCGAGCCATGTGATGGGCGTGGCCGGGCCGGGGTCGGCGGCGATGGAAATGGCGGTCTGCAACCTGGTGCGGCCGGGCGCGCGCGTGCTGTCGGTGTGCAACGGCTATTTCAGCAACCGCATGGCCGAGATGGCCCGCCGCGTCGGCGGCCAGGTCACGCTGGTCGACATCGCCAACAACGAAAGCGCCGACCTGCAACTGATCGAGCAGTATTTCAACAGCGCCAACTACGACGTCCTGACTATCGTCCAAGGCGAGACCTCGAACACCGTGTGCAACAAGGATTTGCAGCAGATCGCCAAGATGGCCAAGTCGCACGGCTGCCTGGTCGTGGTCGACGCCGTCTGCACGCTGAGCACCATGCCGCTGGAGATGGACCGGTGGCAGATCGACGCCGTCATCACCGGCGGGCAGAAGGGGCTGTCGTCGATTCCCGGCGTGTCGCTGCTGGCGTTTTCAAACGACGCCTGGACCCGCATCGAGGGCCGCGAGGACACGCTGGCGCATTGGTGTCTCGACGCCAAGCTGGCCGACAAGTTCTGGAACCAGAATTCCTACCACTACACGGCGCCGGTGTCGGGCATCCTGGCGCTGCACGAGGCGCTGCGCCTGGTGTGCGAGGAAACCCTGGCCCAGCGCTTCCAGCGCCACCGCCAGTGCTCCGAGGCATTGCAGGAAAGCATAGAGGAAATGGGCTTGCACTTGCTGGTGCCGCCGCGCGCCCGTTTGAATTCGGTGATCGGCATCACGATTCCGGACAAGGTTTCGGCCGACGCGGTGCGCGCCTACATGTCGAAGGTGCACAAGGTGGAGATATCCGGCTCCTTCGGCTTGAACATCCTGCGCATCGGCCAAATGGGCGAGCAAAGCCGCGCGCACCACCTGTTCAGGACGCTGCACGCCTTCGGCACCAGCATGCAAGCCTGCGGCGCGCGGCTCGATTTGCCGGCCGGAATGGCCCGGCTGGAAACGCGCCTGTCCGAACGCTCGGCAACGCTGGCCGTCTAAAACAGGGGTCAAACCCTCGGGGACTTGCCCCGGCTGCCCGCCTCGGCTTGATTTTCAGCGTCTCCGGCCCCTATTGCGCGAGCAGGCGCCCGGCGTGCGAGTACACCACGCAGCCGTGCTGGCGCGCGAAGCCGACCAGGCAGATGCCGGCCCGCTCGGCCATGCGCACCGCCAGCGCGGTCGGCGCCGAGATCGTCGCCAGCAGGCCGATGTCGGCGCGCGCCGCCTTTTGCACCAGCTCGTAACTGGCGCGGCTGCTCATGATGGCGAAGCCCGGCGGCCGCTTGCCGCCGCGCGCCAGTGCGCCGATCAGTTTGTCGAGCGCGTTGTGGCGGCCGACGTCTTCGCGCACCGTCAAGATGGCGCCGTCCAGGCCGACCCAGGCGGCGGCGTGGGTGGCGCCGGTCAGCGCGTTGAGCGGCTGGCGCGACGCCAGCGACGCGAAGGCGCGCAGCAAGGCCGCCTTGGCGATCACGTCCGCGGCGCCGACCGCGGCCGGCTCCAGGTCCAGCGCGCCCAGGCTTTCCAGGCCGCACAGGCCGCAGCCGGTATTGCCGGCCTGGCTGCGGCGGCGCTCCTTGAGGCGCATGAAGCAATCGCTGGCGATGCTCAGGCGCAGTTCGGCGCCGACCGCGCCGGGCGTGTACACCAATTCAATATCGTAGATGTCGCCGGGCCGGTCGACGATGCGCTCGGACAGGCTAAAGCCGACGGCGAAATCGTCCAGGTCGAGCGGCGTCGCCATCATCACCGCTTGCGAGATGCCGTTGTAGACCAGCGCCAGCGGCACCTCTTCGGCCACCGAATCGGTGGCCGGCAGGCCGGTGCCGCCGGGCGCGTGGCGCAGCACCGCCAGATTGCTCCAGCCGGACAGCGGCGTTTCGCTCATTGGCATGCGGCGCGGCCTTTGTCGCTCAGCGCCAGCATGGTGCGCTCGCCGTCCTGGCTGACGCGCACCAGGCCCGGCCCGGCGACGCCGCCGATGACGTCGTCGCCGAGGTAGGCCAGGCAGCGCAGCAAGGTGCTCTGGCGCACGCCGAGGCGCTTGCCCACGCGCGCCGTCGATACCGGCGCGGCGTGGCCGGCCAGTTCGGCCAGCAGCGCCAGCGCCAGGTCGGGCGCCGCCGTGGCGTCGTTGCCGCCCTGCCCGCTCATGGCGCGGCGCCGGCCGCGTGCGCCGTCAGCACGATCGGGATCGACTTCGAGGTCGGCGTGCGGGCGAAGTCGGCAAAGCTCGACAGCGGCACCAGCGGATTGGTTTCGGGGAAGTAGGCCGCCACGCAGCCGCGCGGAATGTTGTAGGCCACCAGCATGAAGCGCTTGGCTTGGCGCCGCGCCTGGTCGTCGCACAGGCTTTCCAGGTCGACCCAGGCGCCGGCCAGCAAGCCCAATTCGGCGATGTCGTCCGGGTGGATGAACAGCACGCGGCGCTCGCCGAAGACGCCGCGGTAGCGGTCGTTCAAGCCGTAGATGGTGGTGTTGTACTGGTCGTGCGAGCGTATCGTCGTCAAGTTGAACACCGGCGTGGCGCGGCCGCTGCGGGCCAGGTGGATCGGCAGGTCGGTCGGCACCGGGTACGCGAAGAAGTTGGCCTTGCCGGTGTCGGTCGCCCATTCGCGCTCGGCGGCGGTGTTGCGCAGGTGGAAGCCGCCGGGCGTCTTGACGCGCTCGTTGAAGCCGGCGAAGTCGACGAAGACGGCGGCGATCTTGTCGCGGATGCGGTCGTAGTCGGCCACCAGCCACATCCAGTCGGTCTTGCTGCGGCCCCGCAGCGTCGCCGCCGCCAGCCGCGCGACGATCATCGGCTCCGACAGCAGGCTGGCCGACGACGGCGCGTTGATGCCCGACGACAGGTGCACCATGCTCATCGAGTCCTCGACGCTGACCGCCTGCGCACCGCCGGCCTGCTGGTCGATCTCGGTGCGGCCCAGGCACGGCAAAACCAGGGCGTCGTCGCCGCACACCAGATGGCTGCGGTTGAGTTTGGTGGCCACGTGCACCGTCAGCGCGCACTGGCGCAGCGCGCGTTCGGTCACGGCGGTGTCCGGCGTGGCCGCGGCGAAGTTGCCGCCCATCGCGAAGAACACCTTGCCCGGCTCGGCCAGCATGGCGCCGATGGCGCCAACGGTGTCGTAGCCGTCGGCGCGCGGCGGGGCGAAGTCGAACACCTCGCCGAGGCGGTCGAGGAAGGACGCCTTCGGCTTTTCGTAGATGCCCATGGTGCGGTCGCCCTGGACGTTGCTGTGGCCGCGCACCGGGCACGGGCCGGCGCCGGGCCGGCCGATGTTGCCGCGCAACAGCAGCAGGTTGACGATCATGCGGATCGTCGCCACCGAGTGGCGGTGCTGGGTGATGCCCATGCCCCAGCAGGCGATAACCTTGCCGGCGCCCATGTAGATGTCGGCGGCGCGCTGGATTTCGGCGCGCGTCAAACCGGCCTCGCGCACGATCACGTCCCACGGTTCGGCCAGCACGTCGGCCGTGAAGGCGTCGACGTTGGCGGTGTGCGCGGCGATGAAGGCGACGTCGACGATGCGCGCCCGCCCGCCCGCCTGGGCGGCGGCGTCGGCTTCGAGCACGCATTTGATCATGCCCTTGACGGCGGCCAGGTCGCCGCCTATCTTCGGCTGGAAGTAGTCGGAGGAAATCGCGGTCGAGCCGCCGGTGAGCATTTCGCCGCCGCTTTGCGGGTTCTGGAATTTTTCCAGGCCGCGCTCGCGCAGCGGGTTGAACGACACGATGGCGGCGCCGCGCTTGGCCGCGCTGCGCAACTCGCCCAGCATGCGCGGGTGGTTGGTGCCGGGGTTCTGGCCGAAGATGAACAGCGCGTCGGCCAGCTGGAAGTCGGCCAGTTGCACCGTGCCCTTGCCGACGCCGATAGCCTCGCGCATGGCGTAGCCGGACGGTTCGTGGCACATGTTCGAGCAGTCGGGGAAGTTGTTGGTGCCGAATTCGCGCACGAACAACTGGTACAGGAAGGCCGCCTCGTTGCTGGTGCGCCCCGAGGTGTAGAAGATGGCGTCGTCGGGCGTGGGCAAGGCGTTCAGGCGCGCGGCGATCAGCGCGAAGGCCTCGTCCCAGCCGATGGCCTGGTAACGGTCGCTGGCGCGGTCGTAGCGCATCGGCTCGGTCAGCCGGCCCTGCCCCTCGAGCCAGTGGTCCGACTGTTGCGTCAACCACTGCACCGTGTGCTGGGCGATCAAGGCCGGGGTGGCGCGGCGCGCGGTCGACTCGGCGGCGATGGCCTTGGCGCCGTTCTCGCAAAATTCAAAGGTCGAGGTGTGGTCGGCGTCGGGCCAGGCGCAGCCGGGGCAGTCGAAGCCGTCCGGCTGGTTGGCCGACAGCAAGGTGCGCGCGCCCTTGGCCGGAATGCCCTGCTGCAAAATCTGCTGCGCCACGCTCTTCAGGGCGCCCCAGCCGCCCGCTGGCCGGTTGTACACCTGGACTGTCTTCTTGCTCATGGGATCCCTTTGCGCGCGGCGTGCGCCGGCGGCGCCGCAGCTTTGTCGAAAGGGCAAATTTTATACGATAAGTGCGCCCTTTGCGGCCGCGCGCAAAAATGCCGGCGCCGGTATACACATCCGCCACAGGGGCGTGTCGGCTCGGCGCAAACGCGGGTCGCCCCCGTTCAAGCGGCGCCGCGGCGCGCGTATTTCGGCCGGGCCGGGCGATACCACAACTGCTTGCGCGCGCGGGCGACATGCCTGCGTGACCCGAACGTATCGGCTCACGCAAGCGTGTCGGCTGACGCTACGCTAAGCCGAACGATGCCGCGCGCACCAAGCTTGCGCGAAAGCCGCCTTGGTCAGCGCGCGGCGGGTATCCAGCAAATCTTCGATCAGTTTCTGGGCGTGGCGCAGCAGTTGCGGGTGGCGCGCGTCGCGTGGATGCAGCGCCAGCCGCACCAGCGGCGCCGACCGCTGCAACCAGGCCAGCGGCCGGGCGCAACGCGGCGACAGGCTGCGCCCGACGCCGTTGCGGGCCGCGTATACCAGCGCCGGCGCGAACAGCGCCTCTTGCCGCGCCAGGCAGTGGAAATAGCACATCGTGGTGGTGTATTCAAACGGGCAGGCGCGCACGGCGCTCCAGGCTTCCTTGCTCAGCAACCAGGCCGGCGCGACAAAGCCCTTGACCGGCCAGTTGCGCCGGCCGAACCAGGCCAGTCCCAGTTCCAGGCGGCGCAGCGCCTGGGCCGCGTCGAGCGCCGCGAACTCGCCCTCGCCCTCGGTGTAGACGGTGCGCAGGAAGCGGTCGCGCCAGCGCCCCGGCGGCGGCGCGGTGTCGAGGTGGAAATAGCCGTGCAGCGCCAATTCGTGCCCCTGCGCCAGCAGCTCCCCCAGCATGGCCTCGTAGGCCGCCGAGTCGACGGCGCTGTGGTGGAAACGCGGCACCACCAGCAGCGTCAGCGGGATCTCGGCGACCGCGCGTACCGCCGCCAGCAGGCGCCGGCAGTCGCGCCAGGTGGCCGGCGCGACGTCGTGGATCGACACGCACAGCGCTTTCGGCTCAGCCGGCGACATAAGCGGCCTCCGTTTCCAGCACCAGGCGCTGATGCGAGGCCAGCAACCCGGCGTAACGCCGCAGCAACTGCGGCATGATACGGTTCCAGTCGTAGCCGTCGCAGGCCTTGCGGCGGGCGTTCGCCGCCAGCGCGCCGCGGTCGCGCCGGTAAATCGCCTCGATGCCCTCGGCCAGGCCGGCGGCGCTGTTCGGCGGCACCAGAATGCCGGTGGCCTCGTCCACCAGTTCGGCCACGCCGCCGGCGCTGGTGCCGACCACCGGCAGGCCGCAGGCCATGGCCTCCAGCACCACCAGGCCGAAGGTTTCACAATCGCCCGGATGGACCAGCAGGTCGCAGCTGGCGATCAGCCCGGCCAGCACGCGCTGGTCGCGCTGGAACGGGATCACGCTGGTGTGGGCGCAGCGCGGCGGCGCAGCACCGCCGCCGACCAGCAGCAAATGGTAGGGCCGGCCCAGGCGGCGCACCGCGTCGGTCAGCAAGCCGAGCTTTTTCTCGGCGGTAAAGCGGCCGGCGTACAGCAACAGGCGGGCGTCGTCGGGCAGGCCCAGTTGCGCGCGCAGGGCGGCGTCGCGGCGTTGCGGACAAAACACGTCGGTGTCAATGCCCAGCGGCTGGTGCAGCGCGCCGGCAACGCCCATCGCCTCCAGTTTCTGCGCCATCATCTTGCTGGGCGCCAGCACCAGGTCGAAGCGACGATAGAGTTGCGCCAGGTGGCGCTTGGCCGCGCCCGCGGCCAGCGCGCCGAAGCGGTTGCGCATCAATTGCGGCAAGTCGGAATGATAAAAGGCCACGGCCGGAATCTGCAACTGCCGCGCCGCCTTCAGCGCGGCCCATGCGCAGGGGCCGGCGTCGCCGGCCTCAACCAGGTCCGGCCGCAGCGCCCGCAGCACGCCGGCGGCGGCGCCGACCGAGCGCGGCATCCGGTAGCCATGGATGCCCGGCAGCGCCAGGCTGGGGATGCCGGCCTGGTCGGCCGTGCCGCCGGCGTGCGGGTTGGGGCTGACGATGGTATGCCTGATGCGTTCGCGCCCGGCCAGCCAGCGCGCCTTGGCGTTCAGGTAAGTGCTGACGCCGCCACCCTCGGCCGCGTAAAACATGGTGATATCGACGACATGCATGCCTGCGCCCCCTATGTCGGCGCACCGCCGTCGCCGGAGAGATTGATGCGGATGCCAATTCGACATGCGCGGGCGCTTTTCGTTCCTGCGGCCCGGCCGGAACGATGCCGGCGCCGGCGCCGGCGCGCAGGGGCGCCGGCCGCTGCCTCATTCCGGGGTTAACGCCTCCGGCACGTGGTAGGAAAAGGCCTTGCTGTCAAACACCAGCTTCCAGGTCTTCTCCTGCATTTTGACGCCATCGCGCACGCCCTTGGCGGTGACCGTCAACGGCACCGGCACCGCGCCGGACACCGGACCGGTGCGATATGCCCAGTTGGCGTCGTTGCAGCGCAAGGGCACGTCGTCGACCTCGTGCTCGTGCTCGTGCTCGTGCTCGTGCTCGGACTCGTGCTCGGACTCGGTCTGCCCAGCCTGCGTCGCGGCGGCCTCGGTGGCGGCGGCCTGCGGATGGCTCTCGCCGTTGGCCCAGGACTTGTAACGCGTTTCCGCCGCGGCGCAGTCGATACCCGGGTCCGACGCCAGCGACGCCCTGAACCACGCCAGCACCGCGATATTGTCGCCGTTCGGCGCCAGCACCACGTTGTTGACCGTGACCGTCGCCAGCTTCGGGTCAGCGCCGTCCTGCACCTTGATGACCCAAGCCCACAGTGTCTCGCTCAAGGCCTCGAAACGCACGTTCTCCGGCGTCAACGGCACCGTCCCCTCGTAGCGATAAGGCGAACTGATTTGAAACAGTTTGCCGACCTCTTCCTTCTCGCCTGCGCGCACCTGGAAGACGCCGTACATGGCGCCCGGCTCGCCATCGAGCGGCTTGCCGCTGGTAACGAAATACAATTCGTCGCCGTGCGCCCCGTCGCTTGGCTTGGCCTGCTGGACCACCCGCACCACGTAGGTGCGATTGCCCTCGCCGACATACAACCAGCCCTTGTGTTCGTCGGAATACTTGCCGTAGTTGCTGGACATGAGCGAATCGATCATTTCCGTCTCGTCGATGGCGACGTTCTTCGGCTTCTTGCTGTTTTCGTACATGACCACAGCCACCAGCGCGAGCAGCAACACGCCCAACACCGCCAGCGTGTACATCACATAGCGCAGCCAGGGTTGTTTGGGCGCCTTCGGCGGCACCGGCGCGGCGCTCCCGGACGGCGGGGTCGCGTCCGCGTTTGGGCTGGAAATATCAGACATTCTCGTTCCTCAATAAATCGTGATTAATGACAATTGTTGCAAAAACGGAATGTACCAGAAAACCGGCGCGAGCGGCGACCCGTTTGGCGCCCGCGCACGAGACAAAAACAATGGGGAAAGCGCAGCGGTGGCAGGCCGCGGCCGCGAGCCAGAGTATCGGGTCGGCTGGTCCGGCGCGGCCGGGTCCGACCCGACGCCACTACACTTTTTTGACAAACTCCGTCTTCAGGCTCATCGAACCGAAACCGTCGATTTTGCAGTCGATATCGTGGTCGCTGTCGACTAGGCGAATGTTCTTGACCTTGGTGCCCATTTTGACGACGCCGCCGCCGCCCTTCAATTTCAAGTCCTTGATCACGGAAACGGTGTCGCCGTCTTGCAGCACGTTGCCGGCGCAGTCGCAGTAGACCCGGCCCCCCTCTTCCGCGGCCGCGGCGGCTTGCACCGGCCACTCGTGAGCGCACTCCGGGCAGATGTAGGAGGCGCCGTCCTCATAGGTGTACTCGGAATTGCATTGCGGGCAAGCTGGAAGAGCGCTCATGCTGGGTGATCCTTTCGGGTAAGGCAACGGCCGTAAAAAACCGGCAGTATACTGCTTGCGCGGGGCTAGCTTGGATCTATTTCCCCCCTGAGTACCCGCGCCGCCGCGCCGGGAGGCGTTGCCGACGCCAGCCACATGGCCGCTCTTTGAGCGCGCCCAAGAAGCACCGGGCGCCTACGCGTTACATTATTATTAATACAATAATGACGCGGAACTTGCGCCCAGGCGCAGCCCAGATCCGCCACTCGCTTGCCGGCGGCTCACTTGAGGTAGCGCAGCAACTGCCTGAATGAGCGGAACAGGAAGGTGTATCGCAGAGTCATACAAACAAGCCGGTACTGCGACGGAATCGGACCTTAATAAGGAGCAATCATGAACTGTGAAAACCTCGTGCTGGAGCAACTGCGCTTTATCCGGGCGGAAATCGCCGAAGTCAGGGCCGACACGAAAGAAATCAAACACCGCCTCCGCAGCGCCGAAATGGGCGTGGCAAGCTTGCGGCGCGACGGCGGCGATTTCGCCGTCATGCACGCCGGCCAGGAACTGTGCTACGACCGTATCCTCGGCCGCGTCGAACGCATCGAAAAACGCCTCGACTTGGTGGATTGAACGCGCCGTCTTCCATGCATTACTTCAACGCGAAATCGACGCGATTTGGCGCGCCCTTGTCCGCGATGCCGTCCGCCGTCACCTTCGGCGCCACCAGGAAAATGCGCTCGGCCGCGATGACCCCCTTGGTTTCCAGGTAGGCGCGCACCGCCTCGGCGCGCCGGCTGGCCAGCGCCCGCAGGGCGTCGGCGGTGACCGGGGAGTTGGCAAGGATCAGTTTTTCCATCTCGGCCGGCGGCAGGGACTTGACCAGGCCGACGAGGTTGCGCGGCTTGTCGAAAGTTTGCGCCGCATACACTTTCCCCATGTATTTTTCTTTGTCCGCGTCGGTCACGCCGACGTCTTCGGACACCGACTCGCCGCCGCGGTCGAGCGATTCCTTGCGCTTGAACGCGTTCAGCTTGCTGCGCAACACCTGCTGGCGCACGCCGTCCGCGTCGCTGCCGGGGTCCACCCGGCCGATCAGGTCCAGCTTCAGCCCGGGACGCTCGGTCAGCGCCTTGCCAATGGTGTCGAGCTTGCCTTGGCTGGCCTCGGTCAAGCTGGCCGAGCCGGCGGAAAATTCCGCATAACCAAGCTCGTCGCCGCCGCCAAATGCCGAACCGATCAGCGCGAACGGCGACGTCACCGCCTTCACGACCAGGTTCAGGAAAATGCGCACGATAATGCCGCCGAGCGAAAACTGCGGATCGCCCAGGGTGCCGGAGATCGGCAGGTTGATATTGATCTGGCCGTTGCGGTCCTTCAGCAGGGCCACCGCCAGCATCACCGGCAGCTTGGTGGCGGTCGGGCTGTCGATTTTTTCACCGAACGTCAACTGGTCGATGCGCACGTCGTTCTGCGCCACCAGTTTGCCCTGTTCAACCCGGTAACTAACCGCCATCGACAGCTTGCCCTTTTCAATCGCGTAGCCGGCGTACTTGGCCGCGTACGGCGTCAACCGCGGCAGCTCGACGCCATTCGCGCTGGCTTTGATGTCGAGGAACATCGGCGAGAACAGCGGGTTCAGCGTGCCGGAAATGGCGACCGCCGCGTCGTTGTCGATCTTGCCGCTCAAGTCGAGCGGGGCCGGCTGCGGCTTGTCCGAGGCGATCGCGCCGACGGTGCCGTTCATGCCCGTCATATTGGCGGTGTAATTCGGTTTGACGAAATTGTCGGTGTAGTTGATGTTGCCGCCTTTAATCGTAATCTGGCCGATCCTGATGACCGGGGCGTTCGACTTGGGCGGCGGCGCCGCCACGACCGCGGTGGCAAGCGGCGCCGCCCTGGACGGCGCGGCCGGCTCGGCCGAGGTCAGCGACGCTGCCGGCGTGCCGATCGGCGCGTTTTTCGACACCACGATATTGCCCAGGTTCAGTTTGGCCGACTCCGACAAAATGATGCGCGCGTAAAAATCGCTCAGCGCGACCTTTTCCAGCCCAATGTTTTGGCGCGGGCCGCCCAGGCTGAGGTTGATACCGTTGACGTCGAGCGCGCGCCATTTCAGGAAATCGGCGGCGGTCTCCTTGTCGAGCATGCGGAAATTGGCCAGGCGCAGCATGCCGCGGTAGGTGGTGGCCGTTTCCTTGCCGGCGTCGGCCGGCACCAGCAGCAATGTCCCCTTGCCGCTGGCCTGGCCCGAGGCCAGCGTGACGTTCAGGTAGTCGGCGAAATACGGTTGCAACGCCGGCACCTGCAGGTTCTGGGCGTCGATAGCCAAATCATAGGACTTGAATTGCGGCGCGATACTGCCATCGATCGACAACTTGCCGGTTTTGTTGAGCTGGGTGCGCAGCGTTACCTTCAGCGGTCGGTCGAACCGGCTGGAGATGTCGTCGAGCGTCAGGTTCAAGTCGTCGGCGCGCAGCTTGACGGCCGGCTTCACGGCGCCGTCGGTATAGGCGAGGGCGCCGTCGCTGACGGCGAACTGCTTGAGCGCCAGTAACCAGGCCGGCGCGGCCTTGTCCGCCGCGGCCGCCTTGGCCGGGCCGCCCACCCGGCCGGACAATTGCTGTACATTGAATGCGCCGCGGGCGTCGCGCCGCACCTCGCCCTGCAACCCGGCCAGGCGCAAGGCGTCGGCGGCGACGGTGCGGGCGGCGGCGTCGACGCTGGCGTTTTCAAGACCGATACGCTGGGCGCCGACGACATCGCCCGGGCCAAGGAATAATTGCGGCTGCACGATCTCGACTTTCTCCAGCGCGCCGACGCCGGCGAGGAGGTCAAGCTTGCGCAACTGCAGCAGCATTTCCTGCGCCTTCAACAAGGGCGCGGCGCGGTTGTCGTGCAACACGACATCGGCCAGTTTGATGGTGCCGGACAGCACCACCTGCGGCCGGCCCCGGTTTCGCACGAAGGTCAAGTCGAGCTTGGTCGACAGCTTGGCGCTCTGCACCGCCAGCGGCAACGCCACCGGGGAAAATTTCATGTAGCTGGCCAGGTCGAGGCGTTCGACGTCCAGCGCGAGCGCGGTGTCCTGGCTGCCGGCGAACGGTTTGCTGCGTCCTTTCAACACGAACTGCGAACCGTTCACCGTCGCCGACAGGCGCGGTTGCACGAAGGAGTCGACCTGATCCGGGAAATTGGACAGGTACGGCAAGCCGATGCTGAGCGCTTCAACCTTGACCTGTTTGTCGTTGAAGCGGTCGTCGAAGGTGATCGCGCCGTGTTCAAGCTGGATGTTGGCGACCGAAAACAGCGTCGGCTGCGCGCTTTTTGGCATTGCCAGCACGCGCTCGATCACATCGGAAAAGTTATAGCGGGCCACGCCGGCGTCGCCGGTGCGCACAATATGCAGTTGCGGGCCGACCAGCCTGACCTCGCTCAGCAAGGGCGCCAGTTTGAACAAGGCGGCCGGGGCGACGTCGACCAGCAGCGTCCGCGCCGAAAAAGCGGCACTGGTGTTGTCCCGCTCGTAGAGGAGGAAATCGGACACCGTCAACACCAGCTTGAACGGGTCGAAGGCGACCGCGCCGATGCTGGCCTTGCGGCCGATTTTGGCTTCAATTTGTTGTTCGCCAAAATGTTTGACCAGCGGCGGCAGCGCCAGCCAGACGGCGCCCACCAAGAGCGCGAGCAGGAGTAGCGTGAAGCCAAGCCAGCGCGCGGCGCGCAGTGGCCAGCGCGAACGCGGGGAGTTTGCCATATTTTTCCTTATTATCGACATTGTCCGCAACGCTGTGCAAGACGGGATTGCCAGTCCAACTGTATATATAAACGCCAAAATGGGCGCCGGGCGGCCATGAACGCGGGCGCACTAAGGTGCCCATTGGGCAACAGTGGATATTATCGCTGAAACTTGCGCGCCGTGCGCCACGGAAACCACTCCCCACAGCCGTGCGCGGCGCCCAAGCGATGGCTCGCCTGGCGCACTCTCAGCCGCACTTCGGGCATGCCGCGTCGTCTCGGTAAGTACCTGCTTGCCTATGTAGTTGGGTACGATTACACTGCACCAACAAATTCATCATCAAGCGATCCGCCGGCCGCGTCGGGTGGCAATCGCAACGCCTCATATGTGTCGGAGAAAAAAATGGGGAAATATCTCCTGATGTTGGTCGCCTGCCTGGCTTTCGGAACTGGCCCTGTGCTTGCCAGCGACAAGGACATGAACATCGTTTTCATTGCGAAATCGCCCGATCAAGAGTTTTGGAAATTCATGCGCGACGGCGTCGAGCGCGGCATCCGCGAGGAAGGGCATATCGCGCTCACTTGGCGCGGTCCGACCCACAACGATAAAACCGACGAGCAAATCAAGCTCCTGCAGATGTACACCACTGCCGGCGTTGACGCGATCATTATCGCCCCAACCGACAGGGCGCGCTTGGCGGGGCCGGTGGCGCGGGCCGTGGCGACGGGCATCAAAGTCGTCGTGGTCGACTCCGAACTGGACGGCGACCGCCATTTGAACTTCATCACGACGGACAATTTCGCCGCGGGACAGCTGGCGGCGGAACATATGTCGACGTTGCTGAATGCGCGCGGCAAAGTAATGGTCTTACGCACGGTGACGGGCAGCGGCTCGACCGAAGAGCGTGCCCGCGGCTTTATCGCCTACCTGAAACGAAATGCGCCCCGCATTCGCGTCGTCGCCGACGAGTATGGCGGCGCCACACGCGACCAGGCCACCCGCGGCTCGGCGAAGCTCTTGAAAAAATTCCCGTCCGTTGACGGTGTCTTTGCCGTCAATGAATCCTCTACCGAAGGCATGTTACGTGCCCTGCGCGAGCTTGGCGTGGCCGGGAAGAAGAAATTCATCGGATTTGACTCGACGGATTTCCTGCTCGGCGGCCTAGCGCTACAGGACATCAATGGACTGGTGGTGCAGAATCCGCGCCAGATGGGATATCTGGGCATCAAGGCCGCGGTAGCGGCAGTACGCAACGCCCCCGTCAAAGACCGTATTATCTTCACCGGAGCGGTGATGGTGACCCCGGCAAACCACAAGAACCCGGAAATCCAGTCCTTGCTGCTGCCTTAACGGGTACTCGGACTCGATGCCGGGGCAAGAATCATTCGGAATGATCATCTGACCAATTGTTTGTATTGGCAACACCTTATCGCTCCACTGCCGACGAAGAGCGGGTCGAATCGGTCCGCGTTTTTGCGCGAGCCAAGCCAGTACAGGGAAATGAGTTATTGACGAGGATCCAGACGGCACCAGCCGGCGGATGTGTCGCGATATTGGCAGGCCGCAGCGAAGCGACAGTTCTTGCGTCGTCGTTAGCTTGTATTCGATGGTCCGCCCGGAGGGAATCGAACCCCCATGATCGCTTTAGAAGAGCGAGGTCCTATCCGTTGAACGACGGGCGGATTGAAGCCGATATTTTACCCGCTGGCAGCGGTTTTGTGACGGCACTTTATACTCTTGATGCAAGCCGAGCTACCGAAGGTTATATCCGGCCGAGCTATCGGCAGAATGAATACCCAAGAACATTCAAATGCCATACACGAAATGAAAAACGGGCTGCCAAGAATCTGACAGCCCGCTTATATTTTGGTCGGAGTACAAGGATTCGAACCTTGGACCCCCTGGTCCCAAACCAGGTGCGCTACCGGGCTGCGCTACACTCCGAAGACAAGATAATACCGTCTGGGGCCCGCTCCGTCAATCGCCCAAGGAAAATTAAATCAAAATAGCTATCGAAGCTGCTTGCATGATGGCATCAGACTACCGCTCCGCCGAGCCGCCGGGCGCAGCTTCGGACCATTTACTTTATACACAATCCGCTGACCTTCCTCGAGCGGTGCCTGCCAGCGCCGGCGACAACGCACACCGGCCCCGCTTGCGCCTATTGCGGACCAGCCACGGCCACGGTTGCCACGATACCCTGCGCCACGGCGCCGGCGAAATCGCTTTCCGCGCGCGCCAGCAATTCACCTGCGGGCTCCCGCAGACTGGACGCGATGACGGCGCGGTTGCGTCCCTGCGACTTGGCATAATACAGCGCCATGTCCGCCAGCTGCACCGCCTTCTCCCAGCCGAAATGCGCTTCCGGCAAGTCGCAGAATGGCATAGGCACCGTGCCGGCGCTGATCTTCACTGGCACCTGCACGTCGCCGCAATCGACGGGCGCCGTGCCCACGCTGTGCAGTAGCCGCTCCACCATCGCTTCGATCTGGTTCGGCGGCATCCCCGGCGCAAAGACCAGGAATTCCTCGCCGCCCCATCGCAGCACGATATCGCTGCTGCGCACCGCCTCCGTCAGGCGCCGCGCCACCTCGACCAGCGTGCGGTCGCCCACGGCATGGCCCCAGCGGTCGTTGATCTGCTTGAAGTGGTCGATATCGATGATCGTGATGGCGTCGATGCCGCTGCCGCGCTGCTGGCGCCGCTCCGCCTCGGGCAGGCCGGCCCGTCGCTGCATGCGTTCCAGGAACACGCGGCGGTTGAACAGCCCCGTCAGCGGATCGCGCGTGGCGTGGAATTCCAGCTGTGTATTCAAACGTTCCAGTTCGGCGTTGGCGCTGGTGGCCCGGCGGTACTGAAGGTACACGAACACGCCCGCCACCAGCAGCAGCGCGGCCGCGATACCGATGACCCACTGTTCTTGGCGCTTGTTGCTGATCACCGCGTCCTTCAGCAGATTGTCGCGCGCCAGCTGGCCGATCTGGCGCTGGCGCCGGTCGGCTTCGAACTTCTCTTGCAGCGCGGCCACGGCCTGGTCGCGTTCCGCGGCCAGCAACCCTTTCTGGACGTGCTGCTGCTCGCGCACGAACGTCAGCGCTTCACGTGGCCGCCCGGCTCCCTCGAGCATGCGGCTGGTTTCGTCCAGCATGCTGACCAGGTCGCCACTCGCGTTTGATGCGCGTAGCGAAGCAATCACTTCATGGATGTACGGCAGCGCCGCGTCGACCTTGCCCTGCCCGCCCAGCGCAAAACCGAGATTGGCCTTGGCCATCAGCGTCGAACTGGCGTCGCCTACTTGCAGCGATTTCGCCAACGCCTTGCGCGCCGCCACCTCCGCCTTCATATACTGGTGCGCGCGCAGATAATGGTTGGCGATGTTGCCGAGTATGGTGCCCTCCATCGCCACCAGCCCCGCGCGCTCGGCCGTTGCGAGCGCCAATTCGAACGCGGCCAGACCCTCGGCGTTGCGGTCCAGCGCCACGTAGGCGATGCCCTGCGCGAACAGCAGCCAGGCAAGCGGCCTGGCTGCGATGGCGCCACGGTAGGCGTCCAGCGCGGACGTCGCCATCTCCAGCCCCTTTTCGGGGTTACTCATGTTGACGTAAAGACGGCTGATCAGCATCACCGCCTGCAGGCGCGAGCGCAGCGTCGCCTCGCCGCTGCCCTCGGCGCGCCTCAGCACGGCAAGATAGCGACTTAAGGCCTTGTCGTACTGTGTCGTGGCGTTGTAAGCGTCGCCATAGGAAAGGTCAAGCCAGTTCTGCAGTTGGGGATCGGGATTGGCACCGATATGGGGCCGCATGGCGTCGAGCGCAGCCAGCGCCAGCAGCGGTTTGTTTTGATGCAGAAGGCGGTCGATGCGACCTAGCCGCGCCATCGCCAGCGTGCCCTGGTCGCCGTTGGCCTGCGCAAGTTCGCGCAGCGCTTCCAGCGTGTCGAAAGCGTCGTCCGCCTGCCCGGCGTCGCGTTGCAGCGCATGGCGCGTCAACAACAGCTCGCGTTGGACGCGATACGACACTTTGGCCGGCAACGCGGCGCGCAAGCTTTGCAGCCGTTTGAACGCGGCGACATTGGTGTTGTACGACAGGTCGACAATGGCGCGCAATTGTGCCAGCGTGGCGGCGTCGTCGGCCCGCGCGACTGGCGCCCACAGTGTCGCCGCCAGCAGGGCGGCTCTCGCCAGGCTACTGGCCCGGCGCACCGGAAATGAAGACAAAACGTTCATGGCTGCAGGTGC
Organism: Janthinobacterium sp. CG3; assembly: GCF_000344615.1. Lineage (GTDB taxonomy): Bacteria > Pseudomonadota > Gammaproteobacteria > Burkholderiales > Burkholderiaceae_D > Janthinobacterium. The sequence continues at coordinate 2,214,193 of NZ_KB467824.1, forward strand.
CGGCGCGATCAGCGCGGCGCGAAAAGGTCGGTTACGTACCCGCGCGGGAAGCGCGTCCGTGGGTGCCGGGCGAGTCGGAATCGGGCGGCGGTTGCAGCGCGGCAGCTAGGTCGAGGCGGCGGCGATCGTCCCAGTATGATTAATTGCCACGAGGAAATCAAGCAATGATTGGCCCGGCGGCCCCGCCATGGCAATTTCGGCCTGTGTCGGCGCAACGCCTTCCGGGTGGCCGCCACCCGGACCCAGTGGAAACCGAGCACGCACGCCGCGCGCGCCCGGGGGCCTGCTCCCGGGCTGGCAAGCCCGAATCGAAACGGGAACAATCCGAGTTGTCGAAATCCCCGGCCAACGGGGCCGCCGGGACGCGCGTGCGAACCCGACTTAGCGAACCTTATCAAACATCGCCACGTACAGCGCCAAGTCGCGTTCGCTTGCCGCCTGCCCTCCCGCGTGGGAATAGCCAATGACCGCATAATAGTAAAAACGGGCGAGTGCCGCCGCGTCATCTACCGACCAGCCTATCTCACGCAGCAGCTGCGTAATATACGATAGCCGGCCCTGCCGCACGGGATACAGTGGAGAATGATATGGAATGGAGCTGGAAAATGATGGTCGCGTGGGGAATAACCCTCCTGGGGATTCTTCATATAGGGATGGCGGTCGTGCGCTTCCGGCATCCGTTTGCCGCTGCGCTGCAGGACGGGTTTATCGGTGCTTTTTCGGCCAATGATTCACGCCGCGTTGCCGCCGCGTGGCTCACCTTGTTTGGACCTGCCATAACGGTATGCGGGCATCTCGCAATACGTGCCGCTACCGTGTCAGATCTGAGACCCTGAAAATCATCGGTTTGTATTTGTCTGCCACCGCCTTGTTCGGCGTGGCGGCCTTTCCCAACTCGCCGATCTGGGCGCTTTTGTTATTATCAATTGCCCTTGTTACGATTGGATATGGTCGGCTCGCGTGAGCTACCGGGTGATTGACCACTCCAGCGTCATTGATACGTTTCCCCGACTGACCATACACTTGCGCGGCAAGAACCGCGTCTTGCGCGCGCCGGCCCGGACGCAACCCGTAGCTGTGCTCGCTGAAGGGCTCGCACACGCTTGAACGCCTGCAGCAGCCCCCCCCCCCCCCCCTTCTCAGCGCCGCAGGCAGCAGCGCCGATCCTGACTTTTTGGCGCATGGCGCGGGCTTCGTCGCTGTGGTCAGCTCGCGGCGGGATTTGCGCCCACAGGTGTGCGCCCATGCTGGGCGCACACGTGAAAAGGGCCGCCATATTGGGCGGCCCTTCGCATATTCGCGGCGGTTTGGGCCGGCGGCGCCGGCGCCCCCCCCTCCCGCCGGAGGCTTAGGCCATGACTTTGTCGGCGATGCGCTGCGCCATGGTTTTGGCGTGCTCGGCGCTCTTGGCCTCGACCATGACGCGAATCAGCGGCTCGGTGCCGGATGCGCGGATCAGCACGCGGCCGGTATCGCCCAGTTCCCGCTCGACTTTTTCCTTTTCACGGACCATGGCCGGGTTCTTTTGCCAGTCGAAGCCCGCCGCGACGCGCAGGTTGATCAAGGTTTGCGGGAACAGCACCAACTCGCTGGTGCATTGCTCCAGCGTCTTGCCGCTACGCTTGAGCGCCGACAGCACCTGCAACGCCGATACGATGCCGTCGCCGGTGGTGTGCTTGTCCAGGCACAGCAGGTGGCCCGAGCCTTCGCCGCCGAGGATCCAGCCACGCTCTTTCATCACCTCCAGCACGTAGCGGTCGCCCACCTTGGCGCGCGCAAAGCCGATACCCATTTCCTTGAACAACACTTCCAGCGCCATATTGGTCATCAGGGTGCCGACCGCGCCCGGCACCGGGCCGGTTGCCAGGCGGTCCTTGACCATCACGTACAGCAGCTCGTCGCCGTTATACAGGCGGCCCTTGCCGTCGCACATGATCAACCGGTCGGCGTCGCCGTCGAGGGCGATGCCGAGGTCGGCGCCGTGCTCGACCACCGCCGCCGCCATTGCGGCCGGCGCCGTCGCGCCAAAGCCCGCGTTGATGTTAAAGCCGTCCGGCTTGTTGCCGATGGCGATCACTTCGGCGCCCAGTTCGTGGAACACGTGCGGCGCGATGTGGTAGGCGGCGCCATGGGCGCAGTCGACGACGATTTTCATGCCGCGCAGGTCCAACTCGTTGGGGAAGGTGCTCTTGCAAAATTCAATGTAGCGGCCCTGGGCGTCGGCCAGGCGCTTAGCGCGCCCCAGCTTCTCCGACGCCACGCAGGACATCGGCGTGTCGAGCGCCAGTTCGATTTCCTGCTCGGTCGCGTCGGGCAATTTGGTGCCCTGGTGCGAAAAGAATTTGATGCCGTTGTCGTGGAACGGGTTGTGCGACGCCGAGATGACCACGCCGGCAGCCAGGCGCAGCGCCCGCGTCAGGTAGGCGATCGCCGGCGTCGGCATCGGGCCGGCCAGCATGACGTCGACGCCGGCGGCCGAGAAGCCCGCCTCCAGCGCCGCTTCCAGCATATACCCGGAGATGCGCGTGTCCTTGCCGATCAGCACGGTCGGCTTGATCGCGGCGGTCTGGGCCTTGGCCAAGACTTTACCGGCGGCGTAGCCGAGGCGCATCACGAAGTCAGGGGTGATTGGCGCGGCGCCGACCAGACCGCGGATGCCGTCTGTTCCGAAGTATTTACGTGTCATTTTATTCTCTTCTATCAAGTTGATTACTCACGTATGTTGTTAGCGCGCCGCGTGCCATACGCTCAGCGCGTCGACAGTCTCAGCCACATCATGCACCCGTACGATATCGGCGCCATGCGCTACCGCAGCCAATGCGCCGGCCAGGCTGCCGGCCAGGCGCCGCTCCACCGGCTTGCCGGTGACGGCCCCGAGCATCGATTTGCGCGACAGCCCGGCCAGCATCGGCAGGCCCAGTTCGGCGCGGATCTGCCCGCTGGCCTTGAGCAGCGCGAAGTTGTGTTCGACCGTCTTGCCGAAACCATAGCCGGGGTCGACGCAAAGGCGCTCGCGCTCGACGCCGGCCGCCGTCAGGGCGGCGACCCGCTCGCGCAGGAAGTCGACGACCTCGCGCACCACGTCGCCATATTCCGGGCGCGCCTGCATGGTTTGCGGCACGCTTTGCATGTGCATGATGCACAAGGCACAGTCGCTGCCGCGCACCGCCTCGATCGCGCCCGGCGCGCGGAAGGCGTTGATGTCGTTGATCATATCGGCGCCGGCCAGGATGGCTTCGCGCATCACCTCCGGCTTGTACGTGTCGACCGACAGCGGCTTGCCGCAGTCGCGCAGCGCGTACAGCGCCGGCATGACACGCTGCAGCTCGTCCGCCAGCGACAGCGCGGGCGCGCCGGGCCGGCTCGATTCGCCGCCGATGTCGATAATGTCGACGCCTTCGGCAACCATCTCGTCGGCGCGGGCCAGGGCAAACTCCAGCGACTGGAACTGGCCGCCGTCGGAAAACGAATCGGGCGTGACGTTCAGGATGCCCATTACCAGGGCCTTGCCGCCCGGGGCGGTGAGGTTGAAGCCAAACCGGCCGAATTGAAAGTATTGTCGCATGGGGCTGGGAAACGGTAGGAAAAACGGCAGGAGGCCGCACGACGGAAAAGGGCAAGGATCGCTCCTCGCCCTTTTACTGACGGCACGAAGCCGACATCAAACGGCCAGCGTCAGGCTGGCGCCGTGACGTTCGGCGAGATGCCGCCGGCGCCGCTGTCGCCCGAATTGCGCCGCGGCGGCACGCCGGCCTTCGGCAGGCGCGGCTCCAGGCCGGCCATGATGTCGTTGATCTGGTCGGCGTCGATGGTTTCCCATTCGAGCAGAGCCTTCGTCATCACTTCCACCTTGTCGCGGTTCTCTTCCAGCAGCTTGCGCGAAATCGCATACTGGGTGTCGAGGATATTGCGGATCTCGGCGTCGACCTTTTGTTGGGTCGCCTCCGAAATCGTCTTGGCCGAGCCGCCGAAGAAGCCGTCTTGCTGGCTGTCCTCGTAGACCATCACGCCCATGCTGTCGGACATGCCGAAGCGTGTCACCATCGAACGCGCCAGTTTGGTGGCGCGGGAAAAATCGTTCGAGGCGCCGGTCGACATTTGGCCGACGAAAATTTCCTCGGCGATGCGCCCGCCGAAGAGAATCGAGATCTCTTCGAGCATCTTGTCCTTGTAGCCGGACAGGTTGTCGTGCTCTGGCAACTGCCAGGTCAGGCCGAGGGCGTAGCCGCGCGGCATGATCGTCACCTTGTGCACCGGATCGGCCTTCGGCAACAGTTTCGCCACCACCGCGTGGCCCGACTCGTGGTAGGCGGTATTGCGACGCTCTTCCTCGCGGATGATCATCGACTTGCGCTCGGGACCCATGAAGATCTTGTCTTTGGCATCTTCGAAGTCCGACATTTCCACCAGGCGCTTGCTGCGGCGGGCCGCGAACAGCGCCGCCTCGTTGACCAGGTTGGCCAGGTCGGCGCCGGAAAAGCCGGGGGTGCCGCGGGCCAGGATGTCGGCCTTGACGTCGGTGCTGATTGGCACTTTGCGCATGTGCACGTTCAAGATCTGTTCGCGGCCGCGGATGTCCGGCAAGCCCACCGACACTTGGCGGTCGAAGCGGCCCGGACGCAGCAGCGCCTTGTCGAGCACGTCCGCGCGGTTGGTCGCGGCAACGACGATGACGCCGGAATTGGCCTCGAAACCGTCCATCTCGACGAGCAACTGGTTCAAGGTTTGTTCGCGCTCGTCGTTGCCGCCGCCCATGCCGGCGCCGCGGTGGCGGCCGACGGCGTCGATTTCATCGATGAAGATGATGCACGGCGAATGTTTCTTGGCGTTCTCGAACATGTCGCGCACGCGCGAGGCGCCCACGCCGACGAACATCTCGACGAAATCGGAGCCGGAAATCGAGAAGAACGGCACCTTGGCTTCGCCGGCGATGGCGCGCGCCAGCAGCGTTTTACCGGTGCCCGGAGGGCCGACCATCAGCACGCCGCGCGGAATGCGCCCGCCCAGTTTCTGGAACTTGGTCGGGTCCTTGAGGAAATCGACCACTTCGTTGACTTCTTCCTTGGCCTCGTCGCAACCGGCGACGTCGGCGAAGGTGACGGTGTTATTGGCCTCGTCCATCATGCGCGCCTTCGACTTGCCGAACGAGAAGGCGCCGCCTTTGCCGCCGCCCTGCATTTGCCGCATGAAGAACACCCAGACGCCGATCAACAGCAGCATCGGGAACCAGGAAACGAACACTTGCTGCAGCAGCGACGGCTCTTCCGGCGGTTTGACGTCGAAACGCACGCCGTTTTCGCGCAGGTCGCCGATCAGGCCGCGGTCGAGGAAGGTAGCGGTGGTGCGGACCTTGCTGTCGTCGATGCGGGTGGCGGTGATGTTGCCGCCCTCGATCAAGACTTCCTTGACGCGCTTGGCTTTGACCTCATCCAGCAAATCGGAATAAGCGATGGCCTTGCTGCCGCCCGCGACGCCGTGGCTGTCAAATTGTTTGAACAACATGAAAAGAAGCAGGGCAACGACTACCCAGATGGCAGATTTGGAAAACATGTTATTCACGAAGACTCCTTGGATGCGGTACGCATCTTTTTCCTATAGCTGAAAACACGATTTTACTCGCAATAAGCGGGCCGTGCCAAAGCCTGCCGATGCGTGCGCGCAAAAAACACCGCGCGCACGCGGGAAGCGTAACCGGGCTTATGTGCCTGCGAGCATTTTCATACCCTCACGGCATTACCCTTCCCTGCTTTGATGTGCGGCTACAAGCGTCAAATATCAAGGGCGGATTCGTCCAGAAGCGGCTTATTTTCCGCCGCATTCTTGACGCCGCGTCCCAAAAGGAAGATTTCCGACGATTTATCGCGGCTGGCCTTGGGTTTTTTCTGCGTCACCACCTTGAACTCGGCGCGGAATTTCTCCACGATCTGGCTGTAGCCGGTGCCGTTGAAGCACTTCACCAGCAAGGCGCCGGACGGTTTCAGGTGCAGTTGCGAGAATTCGATGGCCAAATCGATCAAATGCTCCATGCGCGCCGCGTCCGCCGAGGCGATGCCCGACAGATTGGGCGCCATGTCCGACAACACCAGGTCGGCTTTGCGCCCCTGCAGCACCACTTCCAGCTGGCGCAGCACGCGCGCTTCGCGGAAGTCGCCCTGGATGAAGTTGAAGTCGGCAATCGGCTCCATCGGCAGCATGTCGAGACCGATCAGGGTGCCGTCGATGCCGCCACCGTCCTTGCCGGCCAGCTTGCGGCGCAGGTATTGCGCCCAGCTGCCCGGGGTGCAGCCGAGGTCGACGATCACCTGGCCGTGTTTTACAAGTTTTTCGTCCTCGTCGATTTCCTTGAGCTTGTATGCGGCCCGGGCACGATAGCCCTCTTTCTGCGCCAACTTCACATATGGATCATTTATGTGGTCGTGCAACCAGTTTTTGTTTAATTTCTTCTTTGCCATTCGCGTAGAATACTGCTTTTAAGGGATTACTAAAAATTATTATGCTAAAACTTACACCCGTAGAGCGCAGCGCACTGCGCGCCGAAGCTCACGCGCTGAAGCCTATCGTCATCATTGGCGAAGCGGGCTTGACACCTGCCGTACTCAAAGAAATCGATCTTGGCCTGGATTCGCACGGTCTGATTAAGGTCCGCGTATTCGGCGACGACCGCGAAGCCCGCGTGGGGATGTACGAGACGATTTGCGGCGATCTCGGCGCCGCTCCGGTACAACATATTGGCAAACTGCTGGTGATCTACCGTCCGAAAAAAGAAGTTGTCAAAGAACGCAGCGTCACCACGGGCAAGGGTATGCGCGAAGTGACCATCGTCAAGGCCAGTGCCAGCGGAACCAAGCGTCCGTCGGTCACCAAAGTCATGATCAAGGGCAATGAGCGCGTTACCGAAGGCGGCTCCATCAAGCGCGCCAAGCCGCGTCAGAAGAGCGCCAAGAAAAGCGCGCTGGGCAGCAAGTAAGCCCCGCCAGGCAACCCGCCACCGGCGGGCCGGTCCGCAACCCCTCGGTTGCGGACCGGCCCGCTTTTTTTCGTCCGCCGCGCCCGCCCCGGTCGCGCTCGATCGCACATTATCGACTGACGAGCGTTTTACTGTTGTTTTTAGCGCTGCTTCCAGATGAGCACGCCGGCCAGCGCGCTCTGCACCATGTACACCAGCATCGAGGCGCCGTGCAGCACGCCGAACAGCTTGCGCTGCGGCGACGCGTCCAGACCGCCCGGCCCGGCCGCCTCGCGGATGCCGGCGATCAGCGGCTGGATGCCGAGGTAGTTCAGCAGCACGCAGCCGAGCATCGCCAGCACCAGGGCGAACAACAGGCGGCGCCGCTTCGGTTCCAGGTCGGCGCCACTCCAGGCCAGCAAGGCCAGCATCAGCAACGCGAACGCGGCCGACAGCAGCGCGCCGGCGCGGAACATGCTGCCGGCAATCGTGCCCGCCAGCGCGCGGTCGGCCAGCGTGGCAAACAGCACCGGCGCCACCAGATAGCCGACCGTCCACAGGCTGCCGGCCCACAAGGTCGCCACGGCGACACGCACGCGCGCCAGCGGCATCAGATGTACAACACTTCCAGGATTTCGTATTCGCGCGGACCGGACGGCGCCTGCACCTCCACCACGTCGCCGGCGTACTTGCCGATCAGCGCGCGGGCGATCGGCGAGGTCACCGACACTTTGTTCAATTTCAAGTCGGCTTCGTCGAGGCCGACGATCTGGTAGGTCACCTTGGTGCCCCTTTCCAGGTCTTCCAAGTTGACGGTGGCGGCGAACACCACGCGCCCTTCCGCGTCCAGCGTGGCCGGGTCGATGATCTGGGCCGCGCCCAGCTTGCCTTCCAGTTCGGCGATGCGGCCTTCGACGAAGGCTTGGCGCTCCTTGGCGGCGTCGTATTCGGCGTTTTCCGACAGGTCGCCGTGCGAACGGGCTTCCGAGATCGCGTCGATGACGATGCGGCGCTCTTTGGTCTTAAGCTGATGCAACTCCGCTTTCAACAGTTCTGCGCCGTATTTGGTAAGTGGGACTGAGGTCATGTTTTATCTACTAAGTTGTCGGTGGAACCGGTCCACCAAGTGAAAACCACAGAGGCCGCGCGATACTGCCGCGCGGGGCTCTGTGGTCAAGGGTGCCGCAAACAGGCTTAGTGTAAGGTTTTATGCAGACCTTGTAAATCGTAGACGCGCAACTCGTCGAGATGACGTATCCCTTCCACCGCCGCTTCGGCGCCGGCGATGGTGGTGTAGGTGGTCACGTGCGCGGCCAGCGCCGAGGTGCGGATGGCCCGCGAATCGACGATGGCGCTGCGTTTTTCCTCGACCGTGTTGACGACCAGAACGATTTCATGGTTCTTGATCATGTCGACGATGTGCGGACGCCCTTCGATCACCTTGTTTACCGGCGTCACCGGGATGCCGGCGGCGGAAATCACCGCGGCGGTGCCCTTCGAGGCCACCAGCGTGAAGCCGATGTCGACCAGGTCGCGCGCCACCTGCACGGCGCGCGGCTTGTCCGACGCCTTGACGCTCAGGAAGACCTTGCCCGACTTCGGCAATTTGACGCCGGCGCCCAGCTGCGACTTGACGAACGCCTCGCCGAAAGTCATGCCCACGCCCATCACTTCGCCGGTCGACTTCATCTCGGGGCCGAGGATGGTGTCGACGCCAGGGAACTTGACGAACGGGAAGACGGCTTCCTTGACGCTGAAGTAAGGCGGCACCACTTCCTGCGTGATGCCCTGCGACGCCAGCGACTGGCCGACCATGCAGCGGGCGGCGATCTTGGCCAGTTGCAGGCCGGTGGCCTTGGAAACGAACGGCACCGTGCGCGAGGCGCGCGGATTGACTTCCAGCACGAACACGACGTCTTGCATCTGGCCGTCGATCTCTTGCTTCTGGATCGCGAACTGCACGTTCATCAGGCCGACCACGTTCAAGCCCTTGGCCATCAGCGCGGTCTGGCGCTTCAGTTCGTCGATGGTTTCCTGCGACAGCGAGTACGGCGGCAGCGAGCAGGCCGAGTCGCCCGAATGCACGCCGGCTTGTTCGATATGCTCCATGACGCCGCCGATGAAGGTGGTTTCGCCGTCGGAGATGCAATCGACGTCGCACTCGATGGCGTCGTTCAGGAAGCGGTCCAGCAGCACCGGCGAATCGTGCGAGACCTTGACCGCTTCGCGCATGTAGCGCTCGAGGTCGCGTTGCTCGTGGACGATTTCCATCGCCCGCCCGCCCAGCACGTACGAGGGGCGCACCACCAGCGGATAACCGATTTCCTGCGCCAGGCGTAACGCGTCCTCTTCGGTGCGGGCGGTGCGGTTAGGCGGCTGGCGCAGCTCGAGCTTGTGCAACAACTGCTGGAACCGCTCGCGGTCTTCGGCGGCGTCGATCATGTCCGGCGAGGTGCCGATGATCGGCACGCCGTTCGCTTCCAGGTCCAGCGCCAGCTTCAACGGCGTCTGGCCGCCGTACTGGACGATAACGCCGACCGGTTTTTCCAGCGCGACGATTTCCAGCACGTCTTCCAGCGTCAGCGATTCGAAATACAGGCGGTCCGAGGTGTCGTAGTCGGTCGACACGGTTTCCGGGTTGCAGTTGACCATGATGGTCTCGTAACCGTCTTCGCGCATCGCCAGCGCCGCGTGCACGCAGCAATAGTCGAATTCGATACCCTGGCCGATGCGGTTCGGGCCACCGCCCAGCACCATGATCTTTTTCTTGTCGCTCGGATTAGACTCGCACTCTTCATCGTAGGTCGAGTACATGTAGGCGGTGTCGGTGGCGAATTCCGCGGCGCAGGTGTCGACCCGCTTGTAGACCGGGCGGATGTTGAGCGCGTGGCGCCTCAGGCGCACCGCCGTGTCGGTGGTTTGCAGCAGGAAGCCCAGGCGACGGTCCGAGAAACCTTTTTGCTTCAACTTGTACAGCGTGGTCTTGTCGAGCGCGTCGAGCGACTGGGTGTCGAGCCACAGTTCGAGGTCGACGATTTCCTTGATCTGGATCAGGAACCACGGGTCGATATGGGTCAGCTGGTGCACTTCTTCCATCGTGAAGCCCTGGGCGAAGGCGTCGCCGACGTACCAGATGCGTTCCGGACCGGGCTCGCCCAGCTCTTCCTCGATCTTCTCGCGGTCCTTGGTCTTCTCGTTCAGGCCGTCGACGCCCACTTCCAGACCGCGCAGGGCTTTCTGGAACGATTCCTGGAAGGTGCGGCCGATCGCCATCACCTCGCCGACCGACTTCATCTGCGTGGTCAGGTGGTGGTCGGCGGTCGGGAACTTCTCGAACGTGAAACGGGGGATCTTGACGACGACGTAATCGATCGACGGCTCGAACGAGGCCGGGGTCTGGCCGCCGGTGATCTCGTTGCGCAACTCGTCGAGCGTGAAGCCGACCGCCAGCTTGGCGGCGATCTTGGCGATCGGGAAACCGGTTGCCTTCGAGGCCAGCGCCGACGAGCGCGACACGCGCGGGTTCATTTCGATGACGATCATGCGGCCGTCGGCCGGGTTGATCGAGAACTGCACGTTGGAGCCGCCGGTGTCGACGCCGATCTCGCGCAATACCGCCAGCGAGGCGTTGCGCATGATCTGGTATTCCTTGTCCGTCAGCGTCTGGGCCGGCGCCACCGTGATCGAGTCGCCGGTGTGCACGCCCATCGGGTCGAGGTTTTCGATCGAGCAGATGATGATGCAGTTGTCCGCCTTGTCGCGCACCACTTCCATCTCATACTCTTTCCAGCCGATCAACGATTCTTCGATCAGCAACTCCTTGGTCGGCGACGCTTCCAGGCCGCGCTTGCAAATCGTTTCGAACTCTTCCTCGTTGTAGGCGATGCCGCCGCCGCTGCCGCCCATCGTAAACGACGGCCGGATGATGGTCGGGAAACCCAGTTCGCGCTGCACGGCCCACGACTCGTCCATCGAGTGGGCCACGCCGGAGCGGGCCGAACCGAGGCCGATCTTGGTCATCGCCTGCTTGAACTTGGAGCGGTCCTCGGCCTTGTCGATGGCTTCCGGGGAGGCGCCGATCAACTCGACCTTGTATTTTTCCAGCACGCCGTTGTTGTGCAGGTCCAGCGCGCAGTTCAACGCGGTCTGCCCGCCCATCGTCGGCAGGATCGCGTCGGGACGCTCCTTAGCGATGATGCGCTCGACAACCTTCCACGTGATCGGCTCGATGTAGGTCACGTCGGCCATTTCCGGGTCGGTCATGATGGTCGCGGGGTTGCTGTTGACCAGGATGACTTTGTAGCCCTCTTCGCGCAGGGCCTTGCACGCTTGCGCGCCGGAATAGTCGAATTCGCAAGCCTGACCGATAACGATCGGGCCGGCGCCAATAATCAGAATACTTTTAATATCTAAACGTTTAGGCATTTTTCTTTTTCTCCACCGCATCCATCAAGCCGATGAAGCGATCAAACAGGTAAGCAACATCCATTGGGCCAGGCGACGCTTCCGGGTGGCCCTGGAAGCAGAACGCCGGCTTGTCCGTGCGGGCGAAGCCCTGCAGCGAAGCGTCGAACAGCGACTCGTGCGTAACGCGGCAATTGGCCGGCAAGGTCGCCGCGTCGACCGCGAAACCGTGGTTCTGCGACGTGATCAGCACTTGCTTCGAGTCCAGGTCCTGCACCGGGTGGTTGGCGCCGTGGTGGCCGAACTTCATCTTCAGGGTCTTCGCGCCGGAGGCCAGCGCCATGATCTGGTGGCCCAGGCAGATGCCGAACACGGGAATGCCGCGCTCGATCAACTCCTTGGTCGCGGCGATCGCGTAGTCGCACGGTTCCGGGTCGCCGGGGCCGTTCGACAGGAAGATGCCGTCCGGGTTCAGCGCCAGCGCGTCGGCCGCCGAAGCCTGGGCCGGCAACACCGTCACCTTGCAGCCGCGCGCGGTCAGCATGCGCAGGATGTTGCGCTTGACGCCGTAGTCGAAGGCCACCACGTGGAACTTGGAATCGGCCAGCTTGCCGTAGCCCTCGCCCAGCGTCCACTCGGTTTCGGTGAACTCGTAGGCGGCCTTGGTCGAGACCACCTTGGCCAGGTCCATGCCGGACAGGCCGGGGAAGGAACGCGCCAGTTCCAGCGCTTGCGCGGCGGACGGCTCGTTGCCTTGCGTACCCACCAGGATGGCGCCGCTCTGGGCGCCCTTTTCGCGCAGGATGCGGGTCAGCTTGCGGGTATCGATGCCGGCGATGGCGACGATGTTCTCGGCCTTCAGATAGTCGCCGAGCGACTGGGTCGAGCGGAAATTCGAGGCCAGCAACGGCAGGTCGCGGATGATCAAACCGGCGGCGTGCACCTTGGATGATTCCACGTCTTCCGGGTTGACGCCGGTGTTGCCGATGTGCGGATAGGTAAGGGTCACGATCTGGCGGCAGTAGCTCGGATCGGTGAGGATTTCCTGATAGCCGGTCATGGAAGTGTTGAACACCACCTCGCCCGTCGTATGACCGGCGGCACCGATGGAAAATCCTTTGAAAATCGTTCCATCAGCAAGCGCTAAAATGGCTGGAACGGCAGGGCCAGAAAAAAATGGCGGCAAGGGCAACTCCTGATAAAGTTACCGTAGCTGCGCCACGTCAGACCGACCGCCAAGCATCCCAAGCAGCTGCGGCTTGAGGGTCAACGGTCATAATGAATGATGGGATGGTGGTAGTCGGCTACGGTATGTGTAAGAATGGCTAAACCTTGCAATTATAGCGCATCGGCGCCCTTCCGGCAATCGCCGCGACCCCAAAAAGGGCGCAAAAATAGCCGCCGGCGACACATGCCGGCGGCGCCCCGCACCGGCGTCCGACAACGTTAAACAATTGCCAAGCAAGCTAGTTCCGAGCGCGGCCGGGCCGGCTTCGATGATCCGACGTGGAAGCCGATTGGCTGTAAAGCGCAGATACAAGGAAGTCGGGGCCGGGTCGCGCGCGCCGCCACTCCCTCAAGAATGGCGACGCGCGCGACCCGGCCCCGAACGGCGAAGTGGCCGCGGCGCTTAGCGGGCGCGGCTATGCCACTGTCAGCCCAGCGCGGCGATGCCGGCCTTGGCGATTTGCGCGTCTTCCGACGATTTGACGCCGGACACGCCAACCGCGCCGACATAGTAGCCGTCGACGACGATGGGTACGCCGCCTTCGAGCATGCCGGCGATTTCGGGCGCGCTCAGGAACGAGACGCGGCCGTTGTTGATCATCTCTTCGTAGACGCGCGATTCGCGCTGGCCCAGCGCCGCGGTCTTGGCCTTGGCCGGCGCGATATGCGAGGAAATCGGCGCGGCGCCGTCCATGCGCTGAAACCACAACATGTGACCGCCATCGTCGACGATGGAAATGGCGACCGCCCATTTGTTGGCGAGCGCTTCCGCTTCCGCCGCCGCGGCGATTTTTTTAACGTCGTCAAGTGTCAAGATTGGTTTCGATTGCATCATGCGTCCTTTTTTTAATGAGGACGAATTGTACGCCACTGCTCGCCGATGCGCACCTGCTTGCCGCTTGATTTTATGGTTCGCGCTTGGCCTTGAGTTTTTGCTTGAGCTGCGCCATCACCGCGAAAGCGGCTTGCTCGCCGGCCAGGATGGCCTGGTTGCGGCCGTTGAAGTCGTTGCCCTTCATCAGCCCCAGGCTGGGCTGGATCACCACGTCGGCGTCCTTCAGTTCGAACTGGTTGATGCGCTGGCCCATGATGCTGAAGGTTTGCAGGATCACTTCCATCGAGCTGATCGCCGCCTGCGCGTCGGTTTGCGTCGAGATATTGACGGCGATGATGAAGTCGGCGCCCATGTCGCGCGCGAAGCGCACCGGCACCGGCGCCACCAGGCCGCCGTCGACGTAGTGGCGGCCGTTGATGGCGACCGGCTGGAACACCCCCGGCACCGACGACGAGGCCCGCACCGCCATGCCGGTGTTGCCGCGCTGGAAGAGGATCGGCTGGCCGTTCTTCAGGTCGGTGGCGACGACGCCGAACGGGATCTTCAGCTTTTCCATCGGCAGGTTGCCGACGGACTTGTTGACGTAGCTTTGCAAGGCTTCGCCTTTGAGCACGCCGGAAGACTTGCCGAACAGCGGCATGGCCCAGTCGGAGATGGCGGCCTCGTCCATGTCAAAGGCGAGCTTTTGCAGCGCGAAGCCGGAATTGCCGGCCGCGTACAGGGCGCCGACCACGGCGCCGGCGCTGGTACCGACCACGACGTCGGCCAGGATGCCCTGCGATTCGAGCGCCTTGATGACGCCGATGTGGGCGAAGCCGCGCGCGGCGCCGCCGCCCAGCGCCAGGCCGATCTTGATCTTGCGCGGCGGTTGCGGCGCGGCGGCCGGCGCCGGCGCCTCGGGAGCGGTGGTGGTGCAGCCGGCCAGCAGCAGGGCCGCGATGGCGATCAGGGAGTAACGACGTGGGGACATATATATAGGCGAGGTCTGCGACATAGCCGGCGGATTGTAGCGCACTTGCCGGGCGGGCACGCCGAGGACGGGCTGAAGGGGCGCGCCGGGCAAACCAAGGGCGCGAGTCCGGGGTCAGGCCCCGAGGGTCTGCCCCCCTCCGGCGCCGGGGCCCGGTGTCGGAGGTCGGATTGGCGGGACGCGTAACCCGACCGGCGCTCAGTGCGGCAGCAGTTCGGCGGCGGCCGGGGTGGTCACCGACTTCGGCAGGCTGACGATGAAGCTGCTGCCCTGCCCCGCCTCGGATTTGATCGATAGCGTGCCGCCGTGGCGCAGCAGCACGTGCTTGACGATGGCCAGCCCCAGGCCGGTGCCCTGGGTTTCCCGCGAGCGGCTCTTGTCGACCCGGTAGAAGCGCTCGGTCAGGCGCGAAATATGCTCCGGGCTGATGCCGATGCCGGTGTCGCGCACGATGAATTGCGGGCCGCCCGGGCTGTCCTGCCACAGCAGGTGGATGGCGCCGCCGGCCGGGGTGTAGCGCACCGCGTTCGAGGCCAGGTTGCCAAAAGCGCTGTGCAGCTCCTCGAAGTTGCCCAGCACGTCGGCGCCGCTGGCCTCCAGCGTCAGTTGGTGCTTGCCGGCCGACAGCGCGCGGGCGTCGCGCAGCACCTGCTCCATCAGCTTGCCGGCGTCGACCCGCTCTGGGCGCAGCGGGTAGTCGACCGACTCCAGCCGCGACAAGGTCAGCATGTCCTCGATCAGGTTCTGCATCCGGTGCGCCTGCTCGGTCATCAGCTTGATGTGGGCGGCGCGGGTCGGGGCGTCGAGGTCGAGCTCGGTGCCGGCGATTTCCAGGAAGCCGACGATCACCGTCAGCGGCGTGCGCAGCTCGTGCGAGGCGTTGGCGATGAAGTCGCGCCGCATCATCTCGATGCGCTCGGTTTCGGTGACGTCGTGGGTGACCAGGATTTGCCGGCGGTTTTCAAACGGGATGATCTGGACGATCAGCTTGCGGTTGCGGAACGTCAACGTCAGCGGCTGCTCGTAGCGCCCCAGGATGATGTAGTCCATGAATTCCGGGCTGCGGATCAGGTTGGTCACGCGCATGCCCTTGTCGCGCTCCTGGGTCAGGCCCAGGTGCTGCTCGGCGGCCGGGTTGCACCATTCGAGGAATAGGACGTCGTCCATGATGACGACGCCGTCCGGCAGCAAGTGCATGGCCTGGCGGAAGCGCGCCAGCCATTCGCTCAGCTCGGCCTGGCTTTTCTCGTCGTCGCGGCGCAGCCGGTACAGGCGCGAAAAGATGTTGGTCCACGAACCCCAACCGTCGGGTAGCTTGGCGCTGTGCGGATTGTCGAGCCAGTTGCTGAGCTGGTACAGATACGACAGCTGGACGAACACCATCACCACCATCAACGCGAACGCCACCACCAGCGCGATGACCACGCCGAACAGGAACCACAGCACGCCGACGCCGGCCAGCACCAGGGCCATGCGCAGCGCGGCGGGGACCCAGAACAACAATTTCGGATTCATAAGAGTCTATTTTTCGGACAACATGTAGCCGACGCTGCGCACGGTCTTGATCAAGCTTTCGGCCTCCTTCAGGGCCTTGCGCAGGCGCAGCACGTGGACGTCGACGGTGCGTTCCTCGATGACGGCGTGGTCGCCCCAGACCTTGTCGAGCAACTGGCTGCGCGAGAACACCCGTTCCGGATGGGCCAGCAGGAACTTCAGCAACTTGTATTCGGCGTGGCCGATGTCGATTTTTTGCGCGTCCATCATGACGGTGCAACTCACCGGGTCAAGCGCCACGTTGCCGGCGCGCATGGTTTCCTGCGCGTGCTCGGGACTCTTGCGGCGCAACAGCGCCTTGGCGCGCGCCAGCAACTCGCGCGGCGAGAACGGCTTGGTGACGTAATCGTCGGCGCCGCTGTTGAGGCCGGCCAATTTGTCCTCTTCCATGCTCTTGGCGGTCAGCATGATGACCGGGATGGCGCTGAACTGGCGGTCGGCGCGGATGCGCGAGAGCAGGCGCAGGCCGGTCTGGTCCGGCAACATCCAGTCGAGCAGGATCAGGTGCGGCGTGCGGTGCTGGATAAAGTCCCAGGCGTCGGCGACGTTTTGCACCGAACAGCAATTCCAGCCGGCTTCGCGCAGCGAATAGGTCACCAGTTCAACGATGGCCGGCTCGTCTTCTACAATCAATACCGTGGTTTTATCAGATGCCATGAATCACTCGGGAAGGTCGACGGGCGCCGTTGCGCTACGGGTGTGGCGGATGTCCCTGCCCTCGACCACGTAGATCACGTATTCGGCGATGTTCTTGGCGTGGTCGCCGATGCGTTCGATCGCCTTGGCCACCCACAAGGTGTCGAGCGCGGCCGAAATGGTGCGCGGGTCTTCCATCATGAAGGTGATCAGGTTGCGCATGATCGAACGGAACTCGTGGTCGATGATGGCGTCCTGGGCGATCAGTTGCAGCGCCTGCTTGCCGTCGTTGCGGGCGAACGCGTCTAGGGCGTCGTGCAACATGTCGCTAGCGGTGTTGGCGATGCCGCGCACCATTTCATAGTGGTTGACGACGACGTTGCCGCGCGCGTGCAGGCCCTTGGCGACGCGGGCGATCTTGGTGGCCTCGTCGCCGATGCGTTCGAGGTCGGTGATGACCTTGATCGTCGCCATGATGGTGCGCAAGTCGTTGGCGGCCGGCTGGCGCCGCACGATCAGATGGCTGCAGGCGTCGTCGAGCGAGACTTCGAGCTGGTTGACGGTGTCGTCTTCGCGCATGACGCGGTCGGCGCGCTCCGGATTGCCGATGCGAAAACAAGTCATGGCGTCGAGGAACTGGGTCTCGACGATGCCGCCCATTAACAGCACTTTCGAGCGGATGCCTTCGAGTTCGTTATCGTATTGCTTGGATGAATGCTCACCTGTCATGCTGTCTCTCCGTGTTCAATTAGTCGATGCCGGCGCCGGCATATCAGCCGAAGCGGCCGGTGATGTAATCCTGCGTCTCTTTGCGCGCCGGATTCATGAAAATCTGGTCGGTGTCACCGAACTCGACCAGCTCACCGAGGTACATATACGCAGTGTAATCGGAACAACGCGCGGCCTGCTGCATATTGTGCGTGACGATGGCGATGGTGTAGTCCTGTTTGAGTTCGCTGATCAGCTCCTCGACCTTCGCCGTCGAGATCGGATCGAGCGCCGACGTCGGCTCGTCGAGCAGCAGCACGTCCGGCTTGACGGCGACGCCGCGGGCGATGCACAGGCGCTGCTGCTGCCCGCCCGACAGCGACAGGCCGCTCTTGCCCAGCTTGTCCTTGACCTCGCCCCACAGCGCCGCCTTCTTCAGCGCCCACTCGACGCGCTCGTCCATTTCGCCCTTCGACATGTCCTCGTACAGGCGCACGCCGAAGGCGATGTTGTCGTACACCGACATTGGAAACGGCGTCGGCTTCTGGAACACCATGCCGACCTTGGCGCGCAGCATGTTGACGTCCTGGTCGGCGTCGAGCACGTTGCGGCCGCGGTACATGATCCGCCCCTCGGCGCGCTGGCCCGGGTACAGGTCGTACATGCGGTTGAGGGTGCGCAGCAGCGTCGACTTGCCGCAGCCGGACGGGCCGATGAAGGCCGTGACCTTTTTCTCGTGGATGTCGAGGTTGACGTTGTGCAGGCTTTGGGTCTTGCCGTAGTAAAAATTCAGTCCCGAAATCTCGATGGTTTTTTTCTTCGGCGCCAGCTCGATGGCGCCGTCGTTGCTCATATGCGTGTTCATGGTATCGATCGCTTCATAGATAACTGGATAAACAAATTAATTCGGGATTTTCTGGCTGAACAAGGTGCGCGACAGGATGTTCAAGGCCAGCACGCTGAAGGTGACCAGCAGCGCGCCGCCCCAGGCCAGCGCGCGCCAGTTGTCGTACGGGCTCATGGCGAACTGGTAGATCACCACCGGCAGGTTGGCCATCGGCGCGTTCATGTCGGCGCTGAAGAACTGGTTGTTGAGCGCGGTAAACAGCAGCGGCGCGGTTTCGCCGGAGATGCGCGCCAGCGCCAGCAGCACGCCGGTGATGACGCCGGCCTTGACGGCGCGCAGGCGCACCAGCGTGGCCACCTTCCAGCGCGGCGCGCCCAGGGCGAAGGCGGCCTCGAGCAGGCTGTTGGGCACCAGGCGCAGCATGTTGTCGGTGGTGCGCACGACCACCGGCACGGCGATCAGCGACAGCGCGATCGAGCCGGCCCAGCCGGAGAAATGCTGGACGTTGGCGACGTAGAGCGCGTAGACGAACAGGCCGATGACGATCGACGGCGCCGACAGCATGATGTCGGTGACGAAGCGGGTGGTTTGGGCGAACCAGTTTTCCTCGCCGTACTCGGCCAGGTAGATGCCGGCCAGGATGCCGATCGGGGTGCTGATGACGGTGGCCAGGCTGACCAGCATCAGGCTGCCGACGATGGCGTTCATCAGCCCGCCGCCTTCGCTGCCGGGGGCCGGCGTGGTCTGCGTCAGCAGGTTCAGCGTCAAGCCGTCGAAGCCCTTGATGAGCAAGGTGGCCAGGATCCACACCAGGAAGATCAGACCGACCGACATGGCCAGCACCGACAGGGCGATGCCGACCCGGTGCACAAACAGGCGGCGGCGGTAGACCGGGTTGATTGCGGTGGCTTGCTTCATTTCACGCCTTCCTTGCGGGACATTCCGGCCAACATGATTTTGGCGGCCGACAAAACGATAAAGGTGATGGCGAACAGGATCAGCGCCAACGCGTACAGCGAGGACACGTGCAGCCTGG
The DNA here is from genome assembly GCF_000344615.1 of Janthinobacterium sp. CG3. Classification (GTDB taxonomy): domain Bacteria; phylum Pseudomonadota; class Gammaproteobacteria; order Burkholderiales; family Burkholderiaceae_D; genus Janthinobacterium. The sequence goes on from NZ_KB467824.1 coordinate 2,233,356, forward strand.
ACTCGGCCTCGGCGAATTCGTTGGCCAAGGTCGAGGCGATGCTGTTACCGGCCGCGAACATCGACCACGACAGCTTGTTGGCGTTGCCGATGACGAAGGTGATGGCCATGGTTTCGCCGAGCGCGCGGCCGAGGCCCAGCATGACGCCGCCGACGACGCCGGTCTTGGTGTACGGCAGCACGACCTTGCGCACCACTTCCCAGCGCGTGCAACCGAGGCCGTAGGCCGATTCCTTCAGCACCGCCGGCACGATCTCGAAGACGTCGCGCATCACCGAGGCGATGAAGGGGATGATCATGACGGCCAGAATCAGCCCGGCGGTGAGGATGCCGATGCCCATCATCGGACCGCTGAACAGCTGGCCGACGACGGGTAGTTGGCCCAGCGTCGCCTTCAACAGCGGCTGGACGTGGTCGGCGAACAGCGGGGCGAACACGAACAGGCCCCACATGCCGTAAATGATGCTGGGCACGCCGGCCAGCAGTTCGACGGCGGTGCCGAGCGGGCGGCGCAGCCACGGCGGGCAGATTTCGGTGAGGAACAGGGCGATGCCGAAGCTGACCGGAAAGGCGATCAACAGCGCGATGAGCGAGGTCGACAGCGTACCGACGATGGCGATCAGCGCGCCGTAGCGGTCGTTGACCGGGTCCCATTCGACGGTGGTGAGGAAGGCCGGGCCGAATTCATGCAACGCCGGCCAGGCGCCGATCATCAACGAGATGATGATGCCGACGAGCACGAGCAACACCGACAAGGCGAACAGCATCGTCACCTTGTGGAAGAAGAAATCCTGCAGGCGCTGCTTGCGCATCGCCGAGTGCATCGCCGCGGTACTGTGGTCGGGCATGGTGATCTCGGTCATCGGACCGAGTGAGGAGGATAGGTTTGCGCTCATAGTATGCCATTTATGCCGTTTATGCCGTTAATGTGGGCTAGCCGGGACCGCCTGATCTTGCCCAGGCGGCCCTGGCTAACTCCCTCCCGGGGATAATGCCGCTCGGTTCGGCTTGCGTAGCTCGGATTAGCGAAGCGTAATCCGACGCCGAGCCGCCGCCGACGCCAGTCGGCTTACCGCGGGAGGGATGCGCGCGATTAGTAGACCGACTTGCCCGACGCGTCTTTCAGGTTGGCTTTCCAGGAATCCTGCACCAGCTTGACGACCGACGCCGGCAGCGGCACGTAGTCCAGCTCGACGGCCGAGGCGGCGCCGTTCTTGAAGGCCCAGTCGAAGAACTTCAGCACTTCCTTGCCCTTGGCCGCGTCGGCCTGGGTCTTGTGCATCAGGATGAAGGAAACGCCGGTGACGGGCCAGCTGGTCTTGCCGGCCTGGTCGGTCAGCACCACGCCGAAGCCCGGCGTCTTGGTCCACTCGGCGTTGGCGGCGGCGGCCTTGAAGTTGTCGTCGTCGGGTTGCAGGAACTGGCCGTCCTTGTTCTTCAACTGGGTGTGCGACATCTTGTTTTTCTTGGCGTAGGCCCATTCGACGTAACCGATCGAGCCCTTGATGCGCTGCACGTTCGCGGCGACGCCCTCGTTGCCCTTGCCGCCGACGCCGACTGCCCACTTGACGGCGGTGCCGGCGCCGATCTTGGCCTTGAACTCGGGGTGCACCTTCGACAGCCAGTCGGTGAACAGGAAGGAGGTGCCGGAGCCGTCGGCGCGGTGCACCACGGTGATGTCGGCGTCGGGCAGCTTGACGCCGCTGTTGAGGGCGCTGATTTCAGGCGCGTTCCACTTGGTGATCTTGCCCAGGTAGATGTCGGCGACGACCTGGCCGGTCATCTTCAGCTGGCCCGGGGCGACGCCGTCCAGGTTGACCACGGTGACCACGCCACCCATGATGGCCGGGAACTGCATCAAGCCCTCGGCGTCCAAATCTTCCGCCTTCAGCGGCATGTCGGAGGCGCCGAAGTCGACGGTCTTGGCCTTAATCTGCTTGATACCCGCGCCGGAGCCGACCGACTGGTAATTCAGGCCGTTGCCGGTGGCGGCCTTGTACGACTCCGCCCATTTGGCGTAGATCGGGTAGGGAAACGTTGCGCCAGCACCTGTCATATCCGCCGCCATGGCGTTGAACGTCATCGCGACCGAGCCGGCAACTACGAAAGATTTCACCATTTGCTTCATTTGCATATCAAGTCCTCTGGGTTGTAACGGTGCTACGCGCCGCCGTCAATGTTGCGCAGTCTACCGGCCAAATATGACAGCTTTATGACATGAAACAATCCGCTCATCGACCGGCCCGCCCCGGCCCATGCCCGGGCGGCTACCATCGCCTTGTCACAATACGACGCCGCGGCGCCGGTCGATGTCACAAAGTTGTCATATTTCACAATTACACTCGCGGCAGGCCAAAAAGAACTAGAATTAACTATCTGCAAAGACAAGAGAACATGAAACCTGATCTGCACGCACATATGAACCTGGAACAGCACGCGGACATCAACAAGTCGGGCACCCTGCTCGACCGCGAATTGTCGCAACTGGCGTTTAACCGGCGCGTCATGGCGCAGGCCGAGGACCGCGGCATTCCGCTGCTGGAGCGGCTGCGCTACCTGTGCATCATGAGCAGCAACATGGACGAGTTCTTCGAAGTGCGCGTGGCCAGCCTGCTGGCGGCCGGGCACGCCGGCGGCGAACTGTCGGGCCACCCGGCGCTGTTGGCAACGCTGGCGCGCATCTGCAACGAGTGCCACCTGCTAGTGCAGCACCAGTACGAGATCCTCAACACCGAGGTGTTGCCGCAGTTGCGCGCTAAGGGCGTGCACCTGCTGCGCCACCACGACCGCAACGAGGCCCAGCGGGCCTGGGTCAAGGATTATTTCGACCGCGAGGTGCGCCCGCTGCTGACGCCGATCGGCCTGGACCCGGCCCACCCGTTCCCGCAGGTGGTCAACAAGAGTCTGAACTTCATCGTCTCGCTGAGCGGCAAGGACGCCTTCGGCCGCGGCACCGCGATCGCCATCGTCAAGGCGCCGCGGGTGCTGCCGCGGGTGATCCGCCTGCCCGACGAACTGTCGAGCGGCGGCGTGTCGTTCTGCCTGCTCTCGTCGATCATCCACGCCCACATCTCCGACCTGTTCGCCGGGCGCGAGGTCATCGCCTATTCGCAGTTCCGGGTCACCCGCGACAGCGACCTGTGGGTCGACGAGGACGAGGTCAAGAACCTGCGCCAGGCCCTCAAGGGCGAGCTGGTCGGGCGCCAGTTCGGCACCTCGGTGCGCCTCGAGGTGGCCAAGAACTGCCCGCCCGAGCTGTCGCAGTTCCTGCTCGACCAGTTCAGCCTGGACCAGAGCCGCCTGTACCGCGTCAACGGCCCGGTCAACCTGGTGCGCCTGGCCGAGCTGATCGACCACGTGCAGCAGCCGGCGCTGCGCTTCGCGCCGTTCTTCCCGGGCGTGCCGCAAAAAGGCGCGCTGACCGATATCTTCGCCACGCTGAAAAAGCACGACATCCTGTTGCACCACCCGTTCCAGTCGTTCCAGACCGTCATCGACTTCGTGCGCAGCGCCGCCCACGACCCGGCCGTCGTCGCCATCAAGCAAACCATCTACCGCACCGGCATGAACTCGGACCTGATGGAGTCGCTGATCGCGGCCGCGCGCATGGGCAAGGAAGTGACTGTGATCGTCGAGCTGATGGCGCGCTTCGACGAGGAAGCCAACATCAACTGGGCCGACAAGCTCGAACAGGCCGGCGCCCAGGTCGTCTACGGCGTGGTCGGCCTGAAGACCCACGCCAAGGTGGCGCTGGTGATACGCCGCGAGGAAGGCGCGCTGCGCTTTTATGCCCACCTCGGCACCGGCAACTACCATCCGACCACCACCAAGCTGTACACCGACTTCGGCCTGCTGACCTCGCGCCAGGAACTGGCGGTCGAAGTCAACGAGGTCTTCATCCACCTGACCAGCCTGACCAAGCCGCACAACCTGAGCCATCTGTGGCTGGCGCCGTTCGGCCTGCAAAGCGAAATCATCAAGGCGATCCGCAACGAGGCGAAGATCGCCCGCGCCGGCCGGCCCGGGCGCATCATCGTCAAGATAAACGCGTTGGTCGACGAGTCGGTGATCCGCGCGCTGTACGCGGCCTCGAACGACGGCGTCAAGATCGACCTGATTGTGCGCGGCGCCTGCACCCTCAAGCCGGGCGTGCCGGGGCTGTCGGAAAACATCCGGGTGCGCTCGATCATCGGCCGCTTCCTCGAACACAGCCGGATCTATTACTTCCGCAACGACCTCGAGCACGACGTCTACCTGTCCAGCGCCGACTGGATGAGCCGCAACCTGTTCCGCCGCGTCGAGGTGGCGTTCCCGGTACTGGACCGGGCGCTGAAGCGGCGCGTCATCGCCGAGGGCTTGAACCCTTACTTGAAGGACAACAGCAACGCCTGGGAACTCGATTCCAGCGGCCAGTACACGCGCCGCAAACCGCGCGCGCGCCAAGCCGAGTTCAGCGCGCAGCAGCACCTGATGCACACGCTGGGCACGCCCGACACCGTGGCCGGGGCAGAATGAATTGACAAGGAGGACAGCATGGATTTGATCTTATGGCGCCACGCCGAAGCCGAAGACGGCGTGCCGGACCTGGAGCGGGCGCTGACCGTGAAGGGCCAGAAGCAGGCGCGGCGCATGGCGGACTGGCTGTCCTCGCAACTGCCCGACAGCTGCCGCATCCTGGTCAGCCCGGCGCTGCGCACGCTGCAGACGGCCGAGGCGCTGGGCCGCAAGTTCAAGCTGCACCCGGAGTTGGCGCCCGGCGCCGAGGCCGAAGACGTGCTGAAGGCGGCCAACTGGCCGGCGTCGAAGGAGGCGGTGCTGATCGTCGGCCACCAGCCGACGCTGGGCCAGGTGGCGGCCCTGCTGCTGACCGGCGAGGAGCAAGACTGGGAAATGCGCAAGGCGGCGGCGTGGTGGTTTTCGCAGCGCGAACCGGGCGATCCGGCCAGCGTCTACCTGAAGGCGGTGATGGCGCACGACCTGGTCGTCAAGTAAGGCGCCGTGAACGCGAATCCCTGCGCCGCGCGCTTGTAAAGCGGGGCGCTTCTGCTACAGTTTAAAGGTATCAACCACACGGAGGCGCCGCCCGACAGCGGTCGAGATCACCATGTTCAGCGTGTTTATCATGGGTATATTTGGAGCAATGATCTGCCTCATTGTCGTCGAAATGGTCGGCGAGATGAGCAACAGCCGGCGTAAGCTGATGGACCGCTACCACGAATAGCGCCCCGCCAACGAAGCCCCCCCGGCGCCGGCGACGAGCCACCCCTTTCGTCGCGAGCGCCTGTCCCGCCGCCCCGCCCGCGGCGACACCCTTGCCACCCTCCCCGCCTTACCTGCCGGACTTGAACTTGGTGTAAATCCGCGTCACCGAGCGCCGCACCTCGGCCGTGGTCGCCTCCGGCGCGGCCATGCGCTGCTTGTCCTGCTCCGACAGGAAGATCGCCTTGTTCTCGGCGATGTCCTTGCGCACGAACTTGACGCTGGCCGTGTTCGGATTGGCGTAAAACACCTTGTTGCTCAGGCTGGCGTGCACTTCCGGGCGCAGGATGTAGTTAATGAACAGGTGCGCGTTGTTCGGGTGCGGCGCGTCGATCGGAATCGCCATCGTATCGAACATCAGCGCGGCCGCCTTCGGCACCAGCACCTGGATCACGTTGCCGTTCTTGGCGTCGAGCGCGCGCTGGCGGGCGATGTTGATGTCGCCCGACCAGCCCAGGGCCACGCAGACGGCGCCGTTGGCCATGTCGTTGATGTAGCCCGACGAGCTGAACAAGGTGACGTAGGGGCGGATCGCCTGCAACACCTTGGCGGCCTCCTGGTAATCGGCGGCGACCTTCGAATAGGCCGGCTTGCCCCTATACTGCAGCGCCGCCGGCAACACCTCGGACGGCGAATCGAGGATAGACACGCCGCAGGACTTCAGCTTGGACGCGTACTTCGGATCGAAGATCAAGTCCCAGGCGTTGTCCGGCAACGCCAAGCCGCCCAGCGCGGCCTTGACCTTGTTGACGTTGATGCCAACCGTGGTGTAACCCCACAACCAGTCGACCAGGTGTTCGTTGTTCGGGTCGAGCCTGGCCAGCTTGGCTTGGATGGCGGGGTCGAGGTTGGCCAGGTTGCTCAGTTTGCTTTTGTCCAGCTTGCGCAGCAAACCGCCGTCGATCTGCAGGCGCGCCCACTGCGCGGTTGGCACCACGATGTCGTAGCCCGACTTGCCGGCCACCAGCTTGGCGTTGAGGATCTCGTTATTATCGAAAACGTCATACCGGACCTTGATGCCGGTTTCCTTTTCAAAATTCTTGACCGTGTCGTCGCCGATGTAATCGGACCAGTTATAGATATTGAGGACTTTTTCCTCCTGCGCCTGCGCCGGCAGCGCCAGCGTCACCGCGGCGGCCAGGGCGAGCGCGCCGCGTCCGATGCGCGCGCCAACGCGCGCCTGAAAATTCACTGCCACCATACTCGTCTCCGTCCAAACAATTCACGATGCCCAAACTTGCAGGCCAACATGATAGCGCCCCGCGCGCGAAAAAAAAGGGACCGGCCTCGTTTTCCGAGAAATATTTCCCGAAAATCGAGGCCGGTCCCTGCTATCCCAACATGCCGCCGGCGCGCGCTACGCCATGAAATCGAACAGTGAACGGGACGGCCCGGCGCCATAGCCGCCGCCGGACTGCGCCTGCTGCGAATACAGTTGCACCAGCGCGTTCGCCTGCGCCGTCAGCGCCTTGGTCATCGCGGCCTTCTTGCCGGTCAGCGTGGTGATCTCCCTGCCGACCGAGGCCACCTCTTTTTTCAGCATGCCGCTGTCGCCGGTCAGCGCGCCGATCTTCGCCGCGAACTGGTCGGCGACGCCCCGGCCGTTGTCGGTGAACAACTTGCTGACCGCGTCCGGGTCGGCGGCGATGGCGCTGTTGAGCTTTTTCTCGTCGAGTACCAGCTCGCCGTTCTTGCCGATCGACACGCCGATCTTCGCCAGCACCGAGGTCGGCACGCCATTGCCGCCGGACGTCAGCACCTGTCCCATCTGGCTGCTGGCCTGCGACAGCGCCAGGTCCGACTTCAACTCGCCGCCCTTGAGCGACTGCAATTTGGCGTTCATGCTGTTGTACGCGCTGACCAGGCCAGCGACGTTGCCGGCGATCTGGCCCGGGTCCTTCGCCACCACCACGCTGGTGGCGCCCTTGCCGGTCAGCTCCAGCCTGACGCCGGCGATGGCCGCGCCCAGGGTGTTGACGGCGCTCTTGATCTCTGTGCCGTTGACGCTCAGCAGCGCGTCCTGCGCGGCCACGCTCTGGCTCATCCCCTTGGCCGCGCCGGGGCTGTGCGACAGCAAGTCCTTCACCGCCGCGTCGCCGCTGACACTGATGCGCATGCTGCCGGCGGCGCCGCTCTGGCCGTTCAGCGTCAAGGCGAAGCCGTCGCCGCTCTTCACGACTTTGGCGTCGATGCCGGCCTCCTTGAACGCCGCCGCGATGCCTTGCAGCGTGTTGTTGCCGTTTTTGATCGTGACGGTCTTGCTGGTCTTGTCGTCGCCGGGCGCGAAGCTGGCGCCGTCGGCTCTGCCGAACTCCACCGTGATGACGGCCGGCGCGCCGCTGCCGATGGCGGCGTCGGCGCTCTTCTGCTCGGCGCTGGCCAGCACCTGCGCCTGCGCCAATTGCTTGACGTCGACGGCGTAACTGCCGCTGGCGGCCTGGCCGGTGGTGCTCGCGCCCAGCACGCCCTTGGCAGACGAGATGGCCGAGGTCGCCAGTCCGCCGCCCGCCATGCCCTGGGCGATCGACTGGAACTTGGCCAAGGCCGTGTGCAACTGGCCCAGCGCCGACAACTTGGTCTGGTCGCGCGTCAGCGCGCTGTTCAGCTTGGCCACGCCCTTGCCCTGCGAGGCCATGACTTTTTCCACGCGCGCGTAGACGTCGGCCGACACGCCGCCCTGGGTGGCGCCGGCATTGGCGTTATATGGATTGGTATTGTTGATTGCAGAGCTAAACATGATGGCGTCCCGTCCGGTTAGACAATGGCGCGGCGGATCTGCCGCCGGCCTCGCAAGAGACGGGGCGTCGACGCTGTTGGCGTGTTGGCCTGCATTCCCTTCAATTGCACATTATGTACTTTTAACGGAAAAACAAAGCCCCGAGCTGAGGCTATATTCTCGCTCTGACCGGCCCTTGCGCCTTGCGCCGGGTCAGCGCAGGTACTTGTTGATCGCGTTCGCCACGGCGATGTCGAGGTTGGCGAACTGGAAGCCGACCTTGAAACCCTCGTGGCTGAGGATGCAGTGCGTAACCGAAACCTGGCTGTCGACCAGGTGCAATTTACCCTCGATCAGCATCTCGAACATGATGCGTCCCTTGTGCCCGAGCGCCAACTTGCCGTCGACCACGGCGGCGACGCCGCCGCTGCCGATGTCCATCGTGTGCGCCGCCACGGCGGCGGCGCCGTCCATCACCAGCATGGCCCTGGTACGTAATATCTTACGCGGCGTTTGCCGTTGCTCTACTGACAATTTATATCCGATGCTCAATACGCGTTAGTCGGGTGGCGCCGGCCGGGCGACGACACCGCCATAGCGCGGCTGCCGGACCGTGGTTATTATATGTGCAAACGGCAGCGGCGTCCGGTCGCGCTCGCGGTTGCGCGCCGACGGCGGCCAGTCGCGCCGCAGGTAGTTGGCGATGGCGGCGGCGGCCCGCTCGTCGAGCCGGCCGAACTGCAGGCCGGCCTTGAAACCGTCGCTGCCGCAGACGCAGTGCATGACCTCGACCCGGGTCGTCACAATGTCGAGCTTGCCGCCAGAGAAAATTTGAAACGACACCAAGCCGCATTGCCCCACCTGCACCGAATCGACCAGCCCCAGTGAAACACCGCCCAGGCCGACGTCCTGGGCGCGCGCGTGCACCGGGCCGGCGCCGTCGAGCATCAGCATGGCCCTGCCGCGCATCACCTTGCGCAGCCCCTTTCTTTGATCAACTAGCAATTGTCCGTCCGATGCGTCAAATGTATCCGGCGAAGCCCGCGCACGCGGGTCCGGCCGCCGGAGATGCACCGGCCAGCGGACGCTATTATAATGCCATACGGAAATATTAGTTACATCAAAGAATTGTTATTGTCGTCGACACCACACCGTCACTCGTGCTCGCGCAGCTTGTTGAAGGCCTCGTCGATGCGCTCGACGGCGATGATGGTCATGCCCTCGATGGCTTGCTTGGGCAGGTTGGCCTTGGGGATCATGGCGATTGAAAAACCCAGCTTGGCGGCTTCGCGCAGGCGCTCCTGGCCGCGCGGCGCCGGGCGGATTTCACCGGCCAGGCCGACCTCGCCGAACACCACCAGGCCGCGCGGCAAGGGCTTGTTGCGCATCGACGAGTTAATCGCCAGCAGCACCGCCAGGTCGGCCGCCGGCTCGGTGATCTTGACGCCGCCGACGGCGTTGATGAAGACGTCCTGGTCGAAGGCGGCGATGCCGGCGTGGCGGTGCAACACCGCCAGCAGCATCGCCAGCCGGTTTTGCTCCAGCCCGACCGAGAGCCGGCGCGCGTTCGGCAGGTGGCTGGTGTCGACCAGCGCCTGGATCTCGACGAGCAAGGGGCGGGTACCCTCCTGCGTCACCATCACGCAGGAGCCGGGCACCTGGTTGTCGTGCTGCGACAGGAACAGCGCCGACGGGTTCGAAACGCCCTTCAAGCCCTTTTCCGTCATGGCGAACACGCCCAGCTCGTTGACGGCGCCGAAGCGGTTCTTGATCGCCCGCACCAGCCGGAAGCTGGAGTGGGCGTCGCCCTCGAAGTACAGCACGGTGTCGACGATGTGCTCGAGCACGCGCGGCCCCGCCAGCGCGCCCTCCTTGGTCACGTGGCCGACCAGGATGATGGTCACGCCGGTCTGCTTGGCCATGCGGGTCAGCTGGGCGGCGCACTCGCGCACCTGGGCCACCGAGCCGGGCGCCGAACTGAGCGCGTCCGAATACACGGTCTGGATCGAGTCGATCACGGCCACGTCGGGCTTCAGGTCGGCCAGCGTGCCGAGGATTTTCTCCAGCTGGATCTCGGCCTGCAGTTTCAAGTCCTTGGCGTCGATGACCAGGCGCTTGGCGCGCAGCGCGATCTGGGCGCCGGACTCCTCGCCGCTGACGTACAGCACGCGCTTGCTGTGCGACATGTTCGCCAGCGCCTGCAACAGCAGCGTCGACTTGCCGATGCCCGGGTCGCCGCCGATCAGCACGACGCCGCCGGCCACCATGCCGCCGCCGAGTACGCGGTCGAACTCCTCGATGCCGGTGCCGAAGCGCGGCACGTCGATCGCGTCGATATCCGACAGCGACAGCACCGGCGCCGTCTGCGCCAGCGCCATGTGCTGCGGATTGGAATAGCGGTTGTTGCCGCCGGCGCTTTCGGGAACCGTTTCGACCATCGTGTTCCACTGCTGGCAGGCGCCGCACTGGCCGGTCCATTTGTTGCTGACGCCGCCGCATTCGCTGCAGGTGTAGTTGGTTTTTGCTTTTGCCATGGGGAGTATCGCTACTATATAGGGTGATTGGAAATGCCGGCGGCGGCGCCAGCCGGGTTACGCCCCGGCTGGCTAAGCCGACCCTCGAATATCGTTAACTTAGCGGCATCTCTACCACCGGCACGCGCGGCGCCAGCGCACACATCAGCTCGTAGCCGATGGTGCCGGCGGCCTGCGCCACCTCGTCGATCGGCAAGCCCTGGCCCCACAGCGTGACGGCGCTGCCCACCCCGGCGCCCGGCACGTGGCTCAGGTCGACCGTCATCATGTCCATCGAGACGCGCCCGATCAGGCTGGTGCGCACGCCGTCGACCAGCACCGGCGTGCCGTGCGGCGCGTGGCGCGGGTAGCCGTCGGCGTAGCCGCAGGCGACGACGCCGACGCGGGTCGGGCCGGCGGCCTGGTAATGGCTGCCGTAGCCGACCACGTCGCCGGCGCCGATGTCCTGCACGCCGATGACGGCGCTGCGCAGCGTCATCGTCGGGCGCAAGTCGAAGGCGGCCGCCGGCCGGCCGCCGGGCGTGCCGCCGTACAGCATGATGCCGGGCCGGACCCAGTCGCTGGCGACGTCGGCGTCGAGTTCGGCCTGGCGCAGCACGCCGGCCGAGTTGGCCAGGCTGCGCTGGCCTTCCAGGCCGTCCGCGCCGAGGCGGAAGCGGCGGATCTGCTCGCCGATCGGCAAGGCCGGGTGGGCCGCCTCGTCGGCGTTGGCGAAATGCGTCATCAGCGTGATGTCGCCGACGCCGGCAATCGCGCGCAAGCGCGCATACGCCTGGGCGAAGGCGGCCGGCGTGAAGCCGAGCCGGTTCATGCCGGTGTTCATCTTCAGGTGCAGGTCGACGCGCCGCGGCAGCGTGGCCGCCTCCAGCAGGGCGATCTGCTCGACGCAGTGGACCGTGCCGCTGATGCCGTGCGCGGCCATCGCGTCGAGGTCGGCCGCATCGAAGAAGCCCTCGAGCAGCAGGATCGGCCCGCCCCAGCCCAGCTGGCGCAGGCGCAGCGCGTAGTCCGGCTCGACCAGCGCCAGGCCGTCGGCGCCGGCGAAGCCGCGCAGCGCCCGCTCCAGGCCGTGGCCGTAGGCATTCGCCTTGACCACCGCCCAGACCTTGGCCCGCGGCGCGCAGGCGCGCACCCGCGCCAAATTATGTTGCATGGCATCGAGATGGATCGTTGCGACTATCGGCCTTGGCATAACGTTCTACTGGGTAATGGTTAAGGGCGTATTCTACCGGACCCGGCCCCGCCACACCGCGTGCAAGTTTGGGGAATACCCGATATTCATGGTATAAAGCAAGCCATATATATGATTTCAGGCACTTAAGAATGAATCGTGGTTTCTACACTATCATGGCGGCGCAGTTTTTTTCCTCGCTGGCTGATAACGCGCTGCTCTTCGTCGCCATTGACTTGCTGATTTCGACGCAGTCGCCCGCGTGGATCACGCCGCTGCTCAAACTCTCCTTCGTGCTGTTCTACGTCTTGCTGGCCGCCTTCGTCGGCGCCTTCGCCGACGCGCTGCCCAAGGGCCGCGTGATGTTCATCGCCAACCTGGTGAAAATTTTCGGCTGCGCCCTGATCTTCGCCCAGATCCACCCGCTGCTGGCCTACGCCGTGGTCGGCTTCGGCGCGGCGATCTATTCGCCGGCCAAGTACGGCATCCTGACCGAACTGCTGCCGCCGGAAAAGCTGGTCGCCGCCAACGGCTGGATCGAGGGCCTGACCGTCACCTCGATCATCCTTGGCACCGTCATGGGCGGCGCGCTGGTCAGCAGCCGCGTCGCGCCGACCCTGCTAGGCTTCGACTTCCCCGGCATGGACACCGGCATCGACACGCCGACCGAGGCGGCTTTGTGCATCGTCGGCGGCACCTATGTGCTGGCGGCCATCTTCAATTTGAAAATCCCCGACACCGGCTGCGTGTACCCGCACCAGGAACGCAATCCGATCAAGCTGATCACCGACTTCGCCAATTGCTACTCGATCCTGTGGAAAGACAAGCTGGGCCAGATCACGCTGGCGGTGACGACGCTGTTCTGGGGCGCCGGCGCCACCTTGCAGCTGATCGTGCTGGAATGGGCGAAGAAATCGCTGCACATGCCCTTCGACAAGGCCACCAGCCTGGTCGGCGTGGTCGCCATCGGCGTCGCGCTGGGCGCCGCGCTGTCGGCGCGCTTCATTCCCTTGCGCAAGTCGTTGACCGTGATACCGCTGGGTATCGCGATGGGCGTCATCGTCATGCTGATGACCCAGGTCCATTCGGTGTACCTGGCCTACCCGCTGCTGATCCTGATCGGCGCGCTGTCGGGCTTTTTCGTGGTGCCGATGAACGCGCTGCTGCAGCACCGCGGCCATGTGCTGATGAGCGCCGGCCATTCCATCGCGGTGCAAAATTTCAACGAGAACCTGTCGATCTTGACGATGCTGGCCGTGTATTCGGTGATGATCCGCCTGCATCTGGACCTCGACATTATCATCGTCGCGTTTGGCCTGTTCGTCGCCGGCACCATGTACATGATCATGCGCAAGCACGCCGCCAGCCAGCGCGAGCACGATTCGCTGGCCTTGATCGGCGAGCATAAGCATTAAGTTGGCGGCCTCGTTTCAACCAAGGGCCTGACCCCGGGCTGGTCGCCTTTGGTGTATCTTGTTTAAGCGGCGCGCTGGCTGTTACCGCGGCAGCTTGCCGGTGTCGCGCCGTTCGGCGGCTTGGCGGGACCAGTCGTCGGCCACGATGAAGCCACGCCGCCACTCCACCTCCCAGCCGTTTTCCTCTCGCACCGCCGCCACCATGACGGCGCCCGGCGTGGCGGCGAATTGCGCCGCCAGCAGTTGCCGCAGCGCGTCCCGGCCCAGCACGGCGACGCCGGCCGCCACTTTCAACGGCGCCAGCCATTGCAGCCGCGGCATCACGACAAAGCGCTCGCCGGCCAGCCCGTCGATGCCCGACAGCGTGCTCCAGAAACCATGGTTGTGCGCCGCCGAGATGCCGGCCATCGGCCGCACCGTCCCGCCCGCATAGAACAACCAACCCTTGACCAGCGCCTGGGCGCTGTCGGGCGCGCCCGGCAGCAGGCTTTGGGCCGCCGGATGCTGCGCCAGCGAAAGCTGCTTGTCGATGATCTTGCGCATTTTGAGGCCCAGGCTGTCGGCCAGGTTGGGGCCGATCAGGCGGTGGAAGCGGCCGTCATCCGGTTCGCCGTCGAGCAGGTAGAACTTGGTGGCGAACTCCCAGTGCGCCAACGCGCCGTCCAGGCGCAGCAGGAAGTCGAACTCGCCCACCGTGTCGTTTTTGTTGGCGCGCACCTGCAGGCCGTGGGCCACCAGCACGCCGCGCTGCGCGAAGTAAAAGGCCAGCAGTTTTTCGGCGTACAGGCCGAGGCGGGAGTAGTAGCGGGCGCCGAGCGCGGCGTCGAGCGGCGCCGGGTCGCGCTGCAGCGCCGCCAGCCAGGCGGCGTCGGCGGCGCTGGTGGCGCCCAGGGTGGCGATGCGCCCGCCCCAGTGGGCGCTGGCCGGGTCGAGCAGGTCGGGCGCGTCCAGCAGCCAGGCCAGCGCGCGCACGTGCGGCCGCGTCAGATGGCCCCAGCGGCGCTCGAAGCGCGCCTGGAAGGCGTCGCCCGCCGCCTCAGTCGGCGGCGGCATGCGTGCGCTTGGCCAGGCACAAGTCGCCCCATGCCTTGGCTTTGGTATCGCTCTGGCGCAGCATGTCCTCGGGGTGGTAGGTGGCGACGACCGGGATACCGCCGAGCCGGCGCACGGTACCGCGCGCGGCGGCCGGGCTGCGTATCAGGCCGCCGGCCGCGGCCTGGCCGATGGTCAGGATGATGCGCCCGCCGGTCAACGCCAGTTCGCGCTCGAGGAAGGGCCGGCAGGCGGCGTTTTCCTCGGCCGTCGGCGCGCGCTCGGCGCCGTCGGCGGCGCCCGGACGGCACTTGACCAGGTTGGTGACGTAGACGTTGCTGTCGGCCTGCAAGCCGATCGCCAGCAGCATGTTGTCGAGCAGTTTGCCGGCGGCGCCGCTGAGCGCTTGCGCGTCGCGCTCGTCGGCGCGGTTCGGGCCGCTGCCGACGACCAGCCAGTCGGCGTTGCGGTCGCCGCGGCCGAACACCACGCCCTTGCGGCTGCTGCCTAGCTGGCAGCGCGTGCATTTGGCGATGGCCGTCTTCAATTCGTTCCAGTCCATCGCGGCGATGGCCTGGTCCGACACCGGAACCGGCGGCGGCGGTGCCGGCGCGTCGTCGAACCATGCGGTCGAGCCGTCCGGCGGCGCGGCGGCGACGGGCCGGGCCGGCGTTGCCGCCGGCACCGCGGCTGCGGCCGCCGCCACGGCGGCGACGGCCGGTGCCGCCACGTCCACGGCGTCGGACTCGGACTCGGCTGGCGCCGCCAACTCGGCGTCGGGCAAGCCCGCCACCGGCTGGCGCAGGCGCCACAAGGCGCCCACGCCCATCTCTTCGAGGAAAACCGCGCTGCGGCCCGTGCTCTGGTTCATATGTCGAGCCGCATCACAATGGCGTCCTCGCGTTGCTGGTTGGCGCCAGGGTAGTAAGCCTTGCGCCGTCCGATTTGGGAAAAGCCGTAGCGCCGGTAAATCTCCAGCGCGCGGGAGTTGGATGGCCGCACTTCCAGCAGCACCGATTCCATGCCCAGGCCGCGCGCGCAGGCGACCGCCTGGTTCAGCAGGAAACGGCCGAGTCCCTGGCCCTGAATCTCGGCGCTGACGGCGACGTTGAGCAGGTGCGCCTCGTCGACGATGGCCATCAGCAGGAAGTAGCCCAGCAGGTAGCCGTGCTGGTCGCGCAGCACCCAGGCCTGGTAGCCGCTGGCGAGCGAGTCGACGAAGTTGCCACGGCTCCAGGGGTGCGGGTAGACGCATTCCTCCAACCCCAGCACCTCGTCGATGTCGCGCTCGCTCATCGGCTCGTAGTTGAGCCGGGCCAGGTCCCACTGCGGCGTCATAAGGCGGCCTCCGCGGCGGCCTTCGCGTTTTTGATGTCGAGCCGCTCGGCGCTGGTGAAGGCGATTTTATTGCGCAGGTACAGCGGCTGCGCCTCGGCGGGCGCGACGAAGGCGCCGGCGGCGAAGGCGACGCGCGCCAACTGGCCGATCTGCACCGCGTGCGGCATGATGTCGCGGTGCGCGGCGGCGGCGAAGGCGCGGCCCTGGAACGCCGGCGCGTACGCGGCCAAGCCGTTGCCACAGGCGCTGACGGCTTCGCCTTGCGGCTGCACCTCGGCCGGCGCCGACAGGGTCGGCGCGACCACCGCCCGCAAGCCGTCGGCGCCGGCGTAGGCGTACTCGGCCCAGTAGACCTCGCCCATGCGGGCGTCGAGCACGGTAAGGATGGCGTCGGCCTGGTGTTGCTGGTGGCAAGCCAGCGCCATGGCGTCGAGCGTGACCACCGGCACCACCGGCAAGCCGGCACCGAACGCCAGGCCCTGGGCGATGCCGCAGGCGGTGCGCACGCCGGTGAAGGAACCGGGGCCGGAGCCGTAGGCGATCGCGTCGCAGTCGCGCAGCGCGATGCCGGCTTCTTCGAGCAGGCTTTGCACCATGGGCAGGATCGATTGGGAATGGGTACGCACGCCGGAGGAATCGCGGCTGCTGACGACGTCGCCGCGCAGCAATGCGCAAGAGGCGAGTTCGGACGAGGTTTCAATGGCAAGAATGGTAGACATGCGGTATTTTAACCCGCCGCATCCCCTGCCGGGGCTTTCCGCCAACGGTGGCGGGACGCGATCCCGGCCGCCGCCACGACGGTCGCGGCGGCGGCCCCGGCTGGCCTGACCGCGCCTACTCCTCGTGCGTGTTGCGCGACGACGAGGCGTGCTCGCTTTTCGGATCGTTGCGGCCGGGGCGGTCGTCGGCCAGCTTGCCGGCGCCGCTGCGCGTGGGCATGCCGGAGCCTTTGACGTTGGCGCCGACGACCTCGGTGCTGCGGGCGGTGTCGGCGCGCGTCTTGGCCGAGTCGGCGCGGGTGATGACGTCGTTGGCCGGGTGGCCGCTGTTGACGTTGCCGCTGCCGAGCTTGCCCCCGCCCTGGTTGGCGTAGGGATCGCCGCGCTCGCGTTCGGCGTCGGTTTTGTCCATCGCGCTGTTGCGGCCTTGCTGCGTGGTGGGTTGCGGTGCGGTCATTGGATGCCTCCAGATTGAGTGTGCGGTTGACACCGCATGCTAGTCAAGCGGGAGCCGATTCGGCATAGGACGGCAAGCCGTCGCGCTGTAGGAGTCCCCCCCCCCCCGGCTTTGCGCCGTCGGTGTTGCGCTTAGTGCAGCGGCGCGCCGGCGCGGTCGTGCGCGCGGCCGGCCGCCGGCGGGCGCGGCGCGGGCTCGGCCGCGCCGGCCAGTTGCCCGACCTGCGCCGCGATGTCGTCCTGCACCAGATGCTGCATCATGTGGCCGACGGCCGGGAACAGTAGCAGTTCGCTGTGCGGCAGCTCCGCGTGCAGGCGCGCCGACTGGCCTTGCGCGCTGACGACGCGGTCGTTGGCCCCGGCCATGATCGTCACCGGCATGCGCAGCTCGCCATAGCGTTTGCGCAAGGCCGCGGCGGCCGGGATCATCAACGCCGCCTCCTCGGCGCTGGCGCGCATCGACAGCGGGCGCAAGGACATCCAGGGCGGCAGGCGGAAGCTGCCGGCGATTTTGCGCGGGCTGAACGCGAAGCGCATCGAAACCGGCCACAGCAGCCGGCCCAGCAACGGCGACAGCGTAAAGCGCATCAGGTCGCCCAGCAGCGGAATCGCCGGGATGGCGGCGTACGGCACGTCGAGCCGCAAGCTGGGGTAGTAGTAGCCCGACAGCAGCACCAGGCCGCGTACGCTGGCGGGAAATTCCAGCGCCATCGCCAGCGCCACCATCGTACCCCAGGAGTGCCCTAGCACAATGGCCGGTTCCGCGCCCAGTTGCAACAGGGCGCCGCGCAGCAGCCGCGCCTGCGCCCGCGGGGTCCACAGCCGGCCGCGCGGGCGTTCGCTGTAGCCGTAGCCGGGCCGGTCGATCGCCACCACGCGGAAATTCCGCGCCAGTTGTCCGACCAGGCCGCACAAGCTGAAATCCTCGGCCATCGTCGCGTTGCCGTGTAACAGCAGCAAGGTCGGCCCCTGCCCCTGCTCGACGTAGTGCAGGCGGACGCCGTCGACGAGCAGGAATTTCCCGCCGGCCGGATGGCGCCGTTCAACCTGGCGAGTCTTTCCGCGCACCACCATATAGGCCAGCCCCATCACCGCCAGCGCGATCCAGCCGGCGCCCGACGGCGCCCCGCCACTCAGTATGAATTTATCCATCTCGTCTCCTTTTCATCGCCACTTCCATCGGACAGCCAGACGGCCGCGCAAGTTCCGCCGGGCGCAACGGCGACTTGATCCGGCGCCGGCAATAGCGGCGCCGCCGCCGCCGCGGCCGCACGTACCGCGGCAAGGTAAAATACGCGCATCCGGCGCCAGTGGCGCCATTTGGCATAGATACCATGCACAGTCTGACCCTGAATAATGAAAACCGCGACGACGTGCTGGCAACGCTGGCCGGCGAGCGCTGGATTGTCGCCTGCCTGTGCGCCGCCTGGTGCGGCACCTGCGCCGGCTACCGCAAGGTGTTCGAGGAGCTGGCGGCGCGCCACCCCGACAAGTTTTTCCTGTGGATAGACATCGAAGACCAGGCCGAGGTGGTCGGCGAGCTCGACATCGAAAACTTCCCGACCTTGCTGATCCAATGCGAGGAGCAGGTGGCGTTTTTCGGCACCGTCCTGCCCGACCCGGGCCTGGCGCACCGCCTGGTACAGGCGCAGGCTGCGCACAGCGCCGACGAGCTGGCCGCGTTGTCCGGCGCCAGCGCCGAGCGCCGGCAGTGGCAGCGCGAATGCAATCTGCGCGCGCTGCTACGGGCCGCCCAAGCCTGAGGGCCGGATGTCGGCGCGGTTGCCGGCACGCGGCCTCGCCTGCCGGCATCCAATTCGCCGGGGCCGATTTTGATCCATATCAAAATTTACCGACATAACGCGGGAAATTAGCCGACTTTGCCCGTTCATTAGAATATCCCTTCAATTTTCACCGATTCCCGCTTGCTAGAATGAAATACAACCTGAGCTTTAATTCATTCTGAATTGCAAGTATTCAGTAACGCATAAGCACGACATCGACATTGCGTTTTCAAGGAATTGGAAAAATATGAAGCATCCTATTCAAGCTTATCTGGTCGGCGGCGGCATCGGCTCGCTGTCCGCGGCGGCCTTCATGATCCGCGACGGCGGCGTCGCCGGCGCCAACATCACCATTTTCGAGGCGGCGCCCTCCGCCGGCGGCAGCCTGGACGGCAACGGCAACGCCGACGACGGCTACACGCTGCGCGGCGGCCGCATGCTCACCACCGACAACTACGAGTGCACCTGGGACCTGTTCAAGTCGATCCCGTCGCTGAGCCATCCCGGCCGCACCGTGTTCGACGAAACCATCGCCTTCAACGAGGAACACATCCCCCATTCGATGGCCCGGCTGGTCGACAGGAACCGCTTCAAGGTTGACGTCAGCAGCATGGGTTTCAGCATGCAGGACCGGCTTGAGCTACTCAAGCTGAGCGACGCCGACGAGGCCACGCTGGGCGCCAGTTGCATTACAGACTGGCTTTCGCCGGCCTTTTTCACCACCGAATTCTGGTACATGTGGGCCACCACGTTCGCCTTCCAGCCATGGCACAGCGCGGTTGAATTCAAGCGCTACCTGCATCGCTTCATGATGGAATTCTCGCGCATCGAAACCCTGGCCGGCGTCAAGCGCACCGTCTACAACCAATACGACTCGCTGGTGCGGCCACTGATCAGCTGGCTGCAGGCGCAGGGCGTCAAGGTCGTGATGGACTGCACCGTCACCGACTTCGACCTGAAAACCGAGGACGGCAAGGTCAGCGTCACCGGCATCCACTGCCGGCGCCACGGCGGCACCGACGTGGTCGGCGTGGCCGACGGCGACCTGGTGTTCTTCCAGAACGGTTCCATGACCGACGCCTCGACCTACGGCAGCATGCGCGACGCGCCGGCGCGCCACACCAAGCACGACAGCGGCGGCTGGACCCTGTGGGAGAAACTGGCGGCGGGCCGCCCCGAATTCGGCAACCCGGCCGCGTTCAACTCCAGCATCCCGGAATCGTACTGGGCCTCGTTTACCGTCACGCTGAAGGACACGTCCTTCTTCGACCAGATGGAGAAATTCACCGGCAACCGCGCCGGCACCGGCGGCCTGGTGACGTTCAAGGACTCGAACTGGTTCATGTCGGTGGTGTTGGCGCACCAGCCGCACTTCGCCGGCCAGCCGGACGGCGTGCAAGTGTTCTGGGGTTACGCGCTGCACCCCGACCGCGTCGGCGACTTCGTTGCCAAGCCCATGTCCGAGTGCAACGGCGAGGAGATCCTGCGCGAGCTGTGCGGCCATCTGAACTTCGACTTCGACACCACCATGACGAAGGCCAACTGCATCCCTTGCCGCATGCCCTACATTACCAGCATGTTCATGCCGCGCGCCAAAAGCGACCGCCCCTTGCCGGTGCCGGCCAATTCGACCAACCTGGCCTTCGTCAGCCAGTTCGTCGAAATCGCCGACGACGTCGTCTTCACGGTCGAGTACTCGGTGCGCGCCGCGCAAATGGCGGTGTACGAATTGCTGAAGATCGATCGCGAAGTACCGCCGATCCACCCGCACGACCACTCGCTGAAGGTGAAATTCGACGCCGTCATCAAGGCGTTCAAGTAAACCGCGGCGCGCCCGCTACGGCGACCGCGTCAAGCAGTCGCCGGGCGCCGGCGTTTCCCGCGCCTGCGCCCCGAGCCAGGCGCAAAACCGGTCCAGCCGGCGGTTCGGCTGCGCCCGGCGTTTCGCCACGTAACGGTAGCCGCTGGCTTGAAAGCCGAGCGGCGCCACCAGGCGGCCGGCGCGGATATCGTCGATCACCAGGTGCCACGGCGCCACGCAGATCCCCAGGCCGCCGATGGCCGCCTCCAACGTGAAGTAATAGTGTTCGAATTCCGGGCCGGCCTGGACGGGCACCGCGCAGCCCAGCGATTCACCCCACATTTGCCAGGCGTTCAGGCGCGTGCGGGTGTGCAGCAGCGGCTGGCCGAGGATGTCGGCCGGCGCCAGCAAGGCGATCCGGGCCGCCAGCGACGGCGCCAGCACCGGCCCGAGGCGTTCGTCGAACAGCGCCAGCACGCCGTCGCCGTCGCCGTTGGCGGCGTCGGCGGCGGTGATGACGAGGTCGTAGCGCTCGCGGTCGACGTCGCCGGCCCGCTCGGCCGCGCTCAGGCGGATCTCGATGTCGGGGTGCAGCGCGTTGAAACGGTACAGGCGCGGTATCAACCATTTCACGGTGAAGGTGCTGAAACACGACACGTCCAGCGTGCCGGCCGCGTCGTCGCTGACGGCGCGCACCGCCGCCTCGATCCGGTCCAGCGCCGCCGTCAGTTCGGGCAGGAGGGTCTTGGCGGCGGCCGTCAGCAGCGGCTGGTTCTTCGAGCCTTCGAACAGGCTCACGCCCAGCACCTGCTCAAGCTGGCGCACCTGGCGGCTGATGGCGCCGGGCGTGACGGCGAGTTCCTCGGCGGCGGCCGTCATGCGCCCCAGCCGGGCCGCGGCCTCGAAGGCGCGCAGGGAGTTCAACGGTGGCAGGCGGCGTTTCATTGTGAGTTTTCGGCACTTATGTGGTGAGTAAATATCGCTTTTCGGCGGGCTTTCCGGTTTGCCACAATACATCTCCGGCGTGGCCGCGGCCATGTTACCGGATTTCATTTAATTGTGAGGAAAACGCCCATGCCGTTCATTCGTACCAACGTACACCAAGACACCAGCCAGGAACAGCGCCAAGCCATCGTCGACGGCATCCACCGGGCCCTGGTCGAGAGCATCGGCATGCCGGAGGACGAGCTGTTCAATATGCTGTCCGAGTACCAGTCGCACCAGTTCTGGTGCAGCCGCACCTTCAACGGCATCGCCCGCTCGGAGCGCGTGGTGGTGGTCGAGATCACGCTGCGCCGCGGCCGCAGCGACGCCATGAAGCGCGAGCTGTACGCCGCCATCGCCCGCAACCTGAAGAGCGGCGCCAAGGTCTCGCCCAAGGACGTGCTGATTTTCATGCACGAGAACGATTACTCGGACTGGTCGGTCGGCGAAGGCCGTTTTGCGATGGGCCTGGTGCAGCAGATGGGGACGGACTGAAGCGGAACCCGGCGCCGCTCCTGTTGGCGTGTAGCGCAAGCGTGCGGCGGACTATTCCCGCCGCTATTTGCCCTTGTAGATGCCCGCTTCCAGGATCACGTCGCCGCTTTTGAGGAAGTACGTGGATTTCTTTTCCACTTCGCCGGAGGTCGGATTGTTGTAGCGGTAATCCACCCAGCCGCTGCCCTTGGCCTGGGCCTGGTCGATGATTTCTTTGCGGAACAGCTTGCCGTCGGCGTCGGGCAGCACCACCAGGTTTTTGCCCACCAGCTTGGGATTGACCGGGTGGGCCAGTTGCGTGCCGTCCAGCGCGCGCACCGTCAGGTACACGCGTTCGCTGACGAACTCCGGGCTTTTCGCGTTCACCGCCGTGATCAGCGCCTCCTTGCCGTTTTTTTTCATATAGCCGGCGCCCTTCTCGACCATGGCGATGGCGGCGGCGGTGTCGTCGCCGGCAAAAGCGGGGGAAGAGGCCAGCGCGCTAGCGGCCAGCAGCCCTGCGATCAATTTGTTCATTGCATCGTCTCCTTGGAGGGTACAAGCGGCGCTGAGAGGTCAACAGCACACGGCAAAACCGGCGGGATCAGGCGGACTGCGGGCGTTTCTTCGCGGCCGCGTGGCCGAGCGCCGCGCGCGCAGGCGCCGGCGGCGCCGGCGGCCGCGGCGGCGTGCGCGCCGGCCGGGCGGACGCCGGCGCGGGTTCGCCCAGCCGGAAGATGCTCATCGCCTGCACCAGCAGCTGCGCCTGCTCGTTGAGGCTCTCGGACGCCGCCGCCTGCTCGACCAGGGCCGAATTCTGCTGCGTCATATGGTCCATCTGGATCACCGCCTCGTTGACCTGCTCGATGCCCAGCGACTGCTCCTGCGACGCGCTGAGGATGTCGGCCATGATGGTGGTCACGCCGCTGATGCTGGCGACGATCTCGCCCATCGATTTGCCGGCCTGGTCGGCCAGCTTGTTGCCGAGGTCGACCTTTTCGACGCTGTCGTTGATCAATTGCTTGATTTCCTTGGCGGCGACGGCCGAGCGCTGCGCCAGGTTGCGCACCTCGGAGGCGACCACGGCAAAGCCGCGGCCCTGCTCGCCGGCCCGCGCCGCCTCGACAGCGGCGTTCAGGGCCAGGATATTGGTCTGGAAGGCGATGGCGTCGATGACGCCGATGATGTCGACGATTTTGCGCGAGCTGCCGTTGATGTCGGCCATCGTCTGCACCACCTGCGCCACCACTTCGCCGCCCTTGACGGCCACGCCCGAAGCGGTCATGACCTGCAAGTTGACCTGCTTGGCGCTGTCGGCGTTCTGCTTGACGGTCGAGGTCAGCTGCTCCATCGACGAGGCGGTTTCCTCCAGGCTGGAGGCCTGCGACTCGGTGCGCGCCGACAAGTCGGCGTTGCCGGAGGCGATGTCCTGGGAGGCGCCGCTGATGTTGTCGATATTCTTGCGCACGTCGCCGACCAGCTTCTGCAAGCTCTCGTTCATGTCCTGCAAGGCCCGCAGCAACTGGCCGGTCTCGTTGCTGCCGACCACATCGAAGCGCGACGTCAGGTCGCCTTTCGCCACCAGTTGCGCGACCGCGATCGCCTTCGACAGCGGCGCGCTGACCGACACCGAGACCAGATACTGGATCAGCCCGGCCAGGCCGATCAGCCCCAGCATGGCCGCCGCCATCATCCAACGGCTGCTGCGCAGATCGGCGATCTTCGCCTCCAGCAAGTCTTTCAACTCCTTGCTCGCCATCTCGTTGGCGCTGAACTGCGCGTTGATGGCGTCGGTCGTCGCCTTCACATAGTCCGAACCGGAAAAATCGAGCGTGTCCGGCGTGACGATTTTTTCTTTCGCCAACTGCATCGCGCCGTGGGCCTGGTTGACCAGGTCCTGCATGGCGGGGGCGAGCCGGTGGCCCAGCGCCGGATTGGCCGCCGCCGCCTTATTGAACGACACGAGGGTCTGGCTCAGGCGGTCCTGTACGCGGGCGATAATGCCAGAAAGAACGAACTTGTCGGCCGGCGTCGCGGACTTCTTTGCCAGCAGGCCGGCGCCCTTCGCGCGCATCTTGCCGAGTTCCTCGGTCAGATACGGCAACTGGTAATACATCGACTGGATCAATTGGTAGCTGTCCAGGTCGGGGTCCAGGCTCAAGGCATAGTAATCGGCGATCAGGTCGTTTACCATCAATAACTTCGGCACCAGCGCGGTGTGCGCGGCGTAGCTGGCCGGCACCGTGATGCTGCGCTTGCTGACGTTGTCGCGCAGGGTTTCCCAATCCCTGGCGGCGGGCTCCCAGGCGGCGTTGATGGCCTTGTCGTTCAAGTTCTTGACGATGTGCGCCACCTCGCCGTAGGACAGGTCGGCCGCCTGCTGTTTGGCGTCGCGCTGTTCCTTGGCGCTGTCGACGCCGCCGAGCACCAGCGCCGACAGGCCGCGGTGCTGTTGCGTCTGCTGTATCACTTTCAGGACGGCGGCAACCGGCGCCAGGCCGTCCCTCTCCATCAAGGCGGCGTCCAGCGTTTTGGCCGCCTCGCGCGTGTACATATAGGTGGGGATGGCGGTCAGCACCAAGGCGATCAAGCTGACGATGACGAACTTTTGCCATAGCAGCAGGCGATCGAGCACGGAAGAGTTTGACATTTCTGGATACTCCTTCTGAAAGCCTGCCGCGGGCGGCGGCACACGACGTTTCTTGCTCGCGGGCATTGAGCTACGTCAGGCTTTCACTATATTACTATGCTGAAAAACTTGAAAGCGCTAATTCACCGCGTTGAGATTTATGCGACAGATCAGGCCCGGCGGCCGGCCGGAATGCGGAAGGGAAATGCGGGCGGCGGGTAGCGCCGCCGTCCGGTTACGCCGCTACCCGCGTGCTACCAGCCTATATCCTGCAGCAAGGGCAGCGTCAGGTCGCGCGGCGGCTCGACCTGGTGCGTCAGGTCGTCGTTGATAAACGGCTCCATCAACTGGTTCGGCTTGGCCGCCGTGGTGTAGTGCGACACCGACGACCCCGGCTGGAACAGCGGCGGGGTGTACATCAGGATGCGGTTGCGCAGATCGGTGCCGGCCAACCTGGACGGGTCGACGTCGAGGCTGGCGAGCACGCCCGACGCGCTGCGCGAGCGGCGATGCAGCGCGGCGCGGATGGCGTTGCCGTCGGCCTGGCTCACCATCACGGCGGGAATCGTCACGCCGTCGTCGTCACCACCCAGCCCGGCCGCATCGCCCGGCGCGTTGTTGACCACGATCATGGCGACGGCGCCGGCCTCCTGCAGGTTTCTCGCCTTGTCGACGAAGGCGCAACCGCCGCGGTCGACCAGCGCCACGCTCTGCCTGAGCGCCGCCCCGTTGGCCGGACTAAGCGGCGCGCAGGCCAGGCCGCGGCCGTCGCGCTGGTCGAGCACCGGCATCACCTGGCCGGTGACGGGGGTGGCGCCCAGCGGCGCACCGAACGAGGCGTCGCCGACCTCGTACTGCCCGGCCGCCGCGCCGGCCGCCACGCCGCCAATGGTCAGGCGCGATTTCGGCCCGAGCACCGAGGGCGCCGCCGATGTGACACGCGGGCCGCTCCACGACAGGCCGCGCCCGCTGACGGAGGACGCGGCGCGCTGCGGCGCCGTCATGTTCACCCACACCTGGTTGAGCCGGTTGTCCAGCAGGTAGTGGTCCCACACCGACGGCAGGCCGGCGAGGAACTGCCCGCTCCGCTCGTCGGTGAAGGTCTGGAAGCCGAGGCCGTGCCCCATTTCGTGCAGCAACACGGTGACGAAATCGATCGCGTCGGCGTGCTGGTTGTCCAGTCCCAGGTAGAACGGCAGGCCCGGCAGGCAATCCGGCGCCAGCCCCAGGCGCGAATTGAAATACGCCACGATGTGCGGATCGGCCGCGGCCGACAGGTCGACGCCGGCCAGCTTGTTCGCCAGCGCCGCCGGATACCAGGTGTTGCTCTTCGGCGCGGCCGGGAAGTCGGCGTAGACGTCCCACGCGCCGGCGCTGCCGATCACGCCGCTCGAGGCGTTGCACGGCAGCGGCTGGAACGAGCCCATGACGCGGATCGGCACGGCGCTGTCGAGCTTGGCGCCCCAGATGTCGAGGGCGTGGCGGAAGGCGATCAGGCGCTGCGCGCCCAGGGTGGTGCCGGCGTTGCCGCCGACCGGATCGGCCGGGGTCGGGTCGTTGAAGCCCTCCCCCGCCAGGTTGGCGTTGACGATGGTAATGACGACGTCGGCCCGGGCGCCGCCCAGTGCCAGGCAACACAGCGACAGCGCCGCGATGGCGTGTTGCAATACGGCGCGTTTAGTCGGCTTCATGGCGGTGCTCCTCGGCGTGGGTGGTGGTGTGGTCCGGCGCGGCGCCGGCCTCGGGCGCGGCCGCGCATTGCTGGTGGCTGGCGTCGGCGGCGTCGCGGCCGCTGGTGGTATAGACGGTGGCGCGGTCGCCCAGGTGGACGCGGCGGGTGCCGTCGGCGCGTAACTCGATCTGCGCCGGCGCGTCCGTCCGGCTGCGCGTCGCCGCACCCGACGGCGTGCTCTCCTGCAAGACCTTGAACTCGGCGGCGGTGGGTGCGCGCAAGCGGCCGCTGGCGGCGTCGCGCACCACCACCATGCTCTGTGGCTCGCCGGCGCCGGCCGCCGGCGCTATACCCAAGGCGGCCAGCGCGGCCAGCGCCAGGGCGGCCGCGGCGGCGCGGCGGCCTTGGCGGCGCCACAGCAACAGCGCCAGACCGGCGCCGAACAAGGCGTAGGCGCCCGGTTCCGGCACGCTGGTGATGACCACGCTGTCGATGCCGATGTAGTCGGCGGCGGCGGCCGGGCCGGTGTAGCGGAAGGCGAACCGGCCGCCGCCGACGACGTTGACGCCGACGACGACGCGCTGCCAGCTGTCCGGATAGCCGCCCGCCCCCACGCTGACGAGGGTTTGCGCGAAGGTGGCCGGGTCCGCCATGTCGCCCTGGCCGAAGCGCACCTCGAGCATGTCGTGAAAGCCGGGCGTTGCCGCGCCGCGCGTGTAGAACAAGAGTTGCGTCGGCCCCGCCAGCGCCAGCAGCGGCGTGATCAGCCAGTTGTCGACGCCGCCGCTGTCGCCTTGCGCGCTCTCGAAATTGGCGCCGATATAGGAATCGGCAGGGCCGGACTGGGCGGCGAACACGCCCGGATTGCCCTGGAACCAGGACCTGCCGGGGGGCTCGCTGCGGTTCACCAGCAGCCAGCCGTCGAGCGCGTCGACGTCGTCGAAACCTTGCGCCAGCACGACCGCCGCCGAGGCGGCGTGGGCGCAAGTCGCGCAGACCAGCGCAACAAGTGGATAGAGAATACGGGACGTTTTCATGGGTCCGCCTTGAAATGGTTGTGGGGAATCAGCGGGCATAGCGCACACTGCCATTCCAGAATATGGCGTCGGCGGGTTTCAATATTGATATATGGTTAATAATTATCTTTAAGCTAATTTAGGATTCCGCAAAGAATTCATTTTTTGGCCGCGGCGGCGGCGCTTTGCTTGCTGCCACCCCGGGCGCCGCGCGGTGGTAGTATGGTTTCACTATGCAGCCCCTGACTTTAAACCTCGCCCCGGGACCGGGCATGCGCGCACTGGCCGCCACATCCGGCGTGCTGGCCGCGCCAGCGCCCGAAGGAGGCGCCCCATGAGTGCCGCCATGACGCCGCAGATGGCGGCAGCTTGCGCCGGCGAATTGGTCGACTTGTTCGCCCGCTATCCAAAGGTGCTGGTGCTCACCGGCGCCGGTCTCAGCACGGCTTCCGGCATTCCCGATTACCGCGACCGCAGCGGCGCGCGGCGCGGCAACGCGCCGGTGCAGGGGCCGGAATTCCGCCGCGACGAGGCGGTGCGGCGGCGCTATTGGGCGCGTAGCATGGCGGGCTGGCCGACGCTGGCGGCGGCCGCGCCGAACGCCGGCCATCGCGCCATCGCCGCGCTGCAGGCGGACGGCCGCCTGGCAGGCCTGGTGACGCAAAACGTCGACGGTTTGCACCAGCGCGCCGGCAGCGCCGACCTCGTCGAACTGCACGGCAGTATCCACGCCGTGCTCTGCCTCGATTGCGGCGCGCGCTTCACGCGCCGCCTGGTGCAGGCGCAGCTGGAGAACGACAATCCGTCCATGGCCGGCGCGGTGGCGCTGCCGGCGCCCGACGGCGACGCCCATCTGGAGCCGGCCTGCCTGGCCGATTTCCGGGCGCCGCGGTGCGCCCGTTGCGGCGGCACGCTGAAGCCGGACGTGGTGTTTTTCGGCGACGGCGTGGCGCCGGCGTGCAGCGCCGCCGCCGAGCAGGCGCTGGCGCGCGCCGACGCGCTGCTGGTGGTCGGTTCGTCGGTGATGGTGTTTTCGAGCTTTCGCCTGTGCAGGATGGCGGCCGCCGCCGGGAGGCCCGTCGCCGCCATCAATCTGGGCATGACGCGCGCCGACCATTTGCTGTCTTTCAAGACCGAGGCGCCGGCCGAGCAGGTGCTGCCCGCGCTGGTCCAGCGCCTCGCCCCGGCCTAGGCCGGCCTATCTGGCCGGCGGCAAGGCGCCGCGCTCAGCGTCGCGTCGAGCCGGGCGCGGGTCTTAAGCGCAATTCAGCGCCGGCCACCGCAGCGCCACTCTGGCTATACTGTCGGATTCGATAGGAGAAAGCATGCTCGAATTGCTCAGTGAACACGCCTGTTTTGGCGGCGTGCAGCGTTTTTACCGCCACGATTCCAGCGCGGTCGGCTTGCCGATGCGCTTTTCGGTCTACCTGCCGGGCGCGCCCGCCGGCGCCAGCTTGCCGGCGCTGTTCTACCTGGCCGGTCTGACCTGTACGGAAGAAACCTTTATGGCCAAGGGCGGCGCGCAACGGGCCGCCGCCAGCGAGGGCATGATCTTGATCACGCCCGACACCAGCCCGCGCGGCGCGGCCGTGCCCGGCGAGGCCGACAGCTGGGACTTCGGCGTCGGCGCCGGCTTCTACGTCGACGCCACCGAGGCGCCGTGGGACCGGCACTACAAGATGTACAGCTACATCCTCGAATTGCGCGAACTGGTGCTGCGCGAACTGCCGGTCGATCCCGGCAAGGTCGGCATTTTCGGCCACTCGATGGGCGGTCACGGCGCGCTAACGCTGGCGCTGCGCAATCCGACGCTGTTCCGCTCGGTGTCGGCGTTCGCCCCGATTGCCGCGCCGACCTTGTGCCCGTGGGGCAAGAAGGCCTTTAACGGCTACCTCGGCGCCGACGAGGCCAACTGGGCGCAATACGACGCCAGCGCGCTGATGGCGGGCTTGCGCGCGCCCTTCCCCGGCGGCATCTTGATCGACCAGGGGCTGGGCGACAAATTCCTGGCCGAGCAGTTGTACCCGGACGTCTTCGAAGCGGCCTGCCGCGCCGCCGGCCAGCCGCTGCAACTGCGCCGCCACGCCGGCTACGACCACGGCTACTACTTCATCTCGACCTTTGTCGACGAGCACCTGCGCTTCCACGCCAAGTCCTTGAACGGCGCCAACTAAACGCCGAGTTGGCGTGCCGCCAACGCCGACATCAAGCCCGCGCGTGCGCCGCTGGTTTTGCTTGACGTTCGCGGCACCGTCGCTTTGCGCCAGCATGCCCTGCACTCTTGCTGTTACCGCCACGGCACGGCCGCGCCTTGCCCTGGAGATACGCCCAATGTTAAAATGAGAATGATTATCATTTGATTCGTATTGAGCGCATCGACAGCAACCGAAAGAGCCACCCATGAAACAGCTTCCCCGCAACACCTTGACCGCCACCGCCTGCGCCATGCTGGCCGCGATGAACGCGTCCGCCCAGGGCGCCGCGCCGACGCCCGACGCGGCGATGGAAACGGTCCAGATCAACGGCAACTGGCTGGGTTCCGGCCTGCAAAACAAGGTCAAGAATTTCGCCGGCGCGCGCACCCTGGTCGAGCGCGAAGCGATTTCCGACTCCGGCGCCAGCAATATCGGCGACGTCATGCGGCGCGTGCCGGGCGTGCAGGTAACCGATAACTCGTCCAGTGGCGGCAGCTCGATTTCCCTGAATATCGGCGTGCGCGGCCTGGAGGGGCGCTATTCGCCGCGCTCGACCGTACTGCTCGACGGCTTGCCGATGGCCGTGGCGCCGTACGGCCAGCCGCACCTGTCGTTCGCGCCGGTCAGCCTGAACAACGTCGAGTCGGTCGACGTCGTGCGCGGCGGCGCGGCGGTGCGCTACGGCCCGCAAAACGTCGGCGGCGTCATCGATTTCAAGACCCGCGCCATCCCCGACCAGGCCCTGGCGGCCGACGCCAGCGTACGCTACAATAGCTACGCCGAAGGCGGCGGCAGCCGCCAGTACAGCGCCTTCGTCGGCGGACGCAACGAGGCCGGCCTCGGCCTGGCCCTGCTGTATTCGGCCACCCGGGGCAGCGCCTGGCGCCCGCACAGCGACGAGCAGGTCGACGACCTGGCGCTGAAATGGCGCTACGAACTGAGCCCCAGCGCCGAGGTCTACGGCAAGTTGAGCCACTACGAGGCGGCATCGGCCATCCCCGGCGGCCTGACGACGGCGCAATACGCCGCCGATCCGTTCCAGTCGGTGCGCAGCCACGACGCCTGGAGCGGGCGCCGCAACGGCGTCGACGTCGGCTACGTCAACGCCCTGTCGGCCACGCAGGAGTTCGAGGTGCGCGCCTTCTACCACCAGAGCTTGCGCGCCAGCGTGCTGGCCGACAAGGCCGACGCCGACGCCAAGAGCGTCGCCACCCAGCCGCGCAACTACGACGTTAACGGCATCGAGCCGCGCTATACGCACAGCCTGCAACTGGGCGGCATGCGCCACGACGTCACGCTGGGCTACCGCTACCTGCGCGAGCGCGCCGACGAAAGCAGTAGCACGCGCGTGCTGAAAACCAATATCGAGACCGTGACGCGGCGCTCCGACAACAGCACCGACGCGCACGCCGCCTATGTCGACGACCAGATTCACCTGGGCAAATGGCGCGTCACGCCGGGCCTGCGCGTCGAGGACATCAAGATGGGCCGGGTCGATCTGCTGACCGGCGCCAGCGAGGAAGTCGGCGCCAGCAAGGCCCTGCCGGTGTTGAACGTGGCCTATCTGCTCAGCAAGCAGGTGACGCTGTTCGGCAATTACAACACCTCGTTCGGCAGCATCCAGCATGCGCACTTGAACCTGAGCCCGTCGGGGAAATCGCTGCGCCCGGAGCTGGCCAAGACCGTCGAACTGGGCGCGCGCCTGAACCGCAAGGACTGGAAGGCCGAGGCAACCGTGTTCGACATGCGCTTTGACAACCAGTTTCAGTACCAGGCCACCGAGAAGTATTACCTGAACCTGGGCAAGACCCACCACCGCGGCCTGGAGACCAGCGTCGACTACACCTTCGGCCGGGCCGGCGCGCTGGCCGGCTTGAACGCCTACGCCACCTACGCCTACACCAAGGCCACCATCGAGGCCGGCGCCAACGCCGGCAACGACCTGCCCTACTATTCGCGCACCACCGACACGCTGGGCCTGCGCTACGCGCTGGGCGGCTGGACCGTCAAGCTGTCGACGACGCACCAGTCGCGGCAGTTCGGCGACGAGCTGAACACCGTGGCCGCCAGCGCCGACGGCTCGACCGGTGTCATTCCCGGCTACCGGCTGTGGCAGACCCAGATCAGCCGCAAGTTCGCCGGCACGCCGGCGCTGGAATGGCAACTGGGCGTGAACAATGTGAACGACAAGCGTTACTTCACCCGCACCACCGATACCAACAAGGGCCAGATGGTGGGCGCGCCGCGCATGGTGTACGTGCAGTTGCTGAGCAAGTTTTAAGGGGGGGGGCGGCTGCCAAGCGCCGGCGGGCCGCCCGGCGCAATCAAACCACCGCCGCCCCCCCCGGGGGTCGGACCCGGCTCTTTGTCGCTGGTTTTGCACGCGTCGCCGGCGCGCCTAGGCCTTGCCGGCGAATTGCCGCGTGAACCAGCTTGTGGCCAGCGCGGCGACCTCGCGCAGCGCGCCCGGCTCCTCGAACAGGTGGGTGGCGCCGTTGATCACTTCGAGTTGTTTGTCGCAGTGCAGCGCGCCGAAGGCCATGCGGTTCAGGCTGATGACGTCGTTGTCGAGGCCGCCGACGATGAGCAGCGTCGGCGCCTTCACCGCCTCCAGCGCCGGCCGCCCGGCCAAATCGGGACGGCCGCCGCGCGACACCACGGCGGCGATGTCGGCGCCGCGCCAGGCCGCCAGTTGCAGCGCCGCCGCCGCGCCGGTGCTGGCGCCGAACAGGCCCAGCTGCAAACCGCGCGCGTCGTCGTGCCCGCCCAGCCAGTCGGCCGCCTTGCCCAGCCGTTGCGTCAGCAGCGTGACGTCGAAGCGGGTGTAGAAGTCCTTTTCCTCTTGCGGATTGAGCAGGTCGAGCAGCAGCGTCGCCATGCCCGCCCGCTGCAGCGCGCAGGCGACCTCGTTGTTGCGCGGACTCAGGCGGCCGCTGCCGGTGCCGTGCGCGAACAACACCACGCCCATCGCCTTGACCGGCAGTCCCAGCACGCCCGCCAAGCGCACCCCGTCCACCTCGATACTGACCAATTGCTCTTCCATCGCCGCCCCCGTCAGTTCCCAGGGCCGCGCTTGCGCCGCCCCGGCGCCGCGGAGTCGGCCGGCGCGTCGCGCCAGCAATCCCGCAGCATGGTTTCCACCTCCGCGTCGCTGATTTGCTCGAAGTTGCCATACCATGCACCGACGGCCCCGAATGGCTGCGGCACGCTCAGGCAGATGCATTCATCAACCAGCGCCCCCAATTGCTCCCGCGCCTCCCGCGCGCACACCGGCACCGCAACGACCAGCCGTGCCGGATGCGCCTGGCGTACCAATTGTACCGCAGCGCGCATGGTCGCGCCCGTCGCCACGCCGTCGTCGACGACGATGACGATACGCCCGGCCAAGGCCGGCGCCGGCCGGCCGCGCCGGTAGCGCAGCTCGCGCCGGACGATCTCGCGCAGCGCGTGCCGCGTGGCCGCCTCGATCAGCGCGTCCGGCACGGGGAAGGCGCGCAGCACGTCGTCCTGCAGCACGCGCAGGCCGCCGCTGGCGACCGCCCCCATCGCCAGTTCCTCGCGCAAGGGCAAGCCGAGCTTGCGCACCACCAGGATGTCGACTTCGACGCCCAGCGCGGCGGCCACCGCCGCGCCCACCGGCACGCCGCCGCGCGGCAGCGCCAGCACGATGGCGTCGGCCCGCCCCGCGTAGCGCGCCAGCCGCTTCGCCAGCAAGGCGCCGGCCTGCTCGCGGTCCTTGAAGCGCTTCAGTCTTGCCCTGGCCATGCCGCCGCCTCCCCCCTCGTCGCTTGCCGTCGCCATCACGGGTTTGACCGCCCGGCGGCGCGCGGGTTGCGCCGGCGGGCGCGCCGCCACTGCGCCAGCGCAAACGCCGCGCCGCACTGGCGCGGCGGGCACGCCGCACCGTATAATTTGTTTCCCTAAAGTTAAGAGGCAGCCGCTTCGATCCGCCACCCATGCATACCGTCACAATCATCCTGATCCTGGTGCTGACCGTCGTGCTGTGCGGCTTCACGGCGCGCCTGCGCTGGGTCAGCGTGCCGCTGCCGCTGATCCAGATCGCCGCCGGCACCGGCCTGGCCGCGCTGTTCGGCATGCAGTTACCGCTCGACCCGCAGATCTTTTTCCTGCTCTTCATTCCACCGCTGCTGTTCCTGGACGGCTGGCGCATCCCCAAGGGCGCCTTCTTCAGCGACGCCGGGCCGATCCTGTTGCTGGCCATCGGCCTGGTGCTATTTACCGTGCTCGGCATGGGCGTGCTGATCGACTGGCTGATACCGGCGGTGCCGTTGGCGGTCGGCTTCGCGCTCGGCGCGATCCTGTCGCCGACCGACCCGGTGGCGGTCTCGGCCATCGCCCGCGGCAACCCGGTGCCGCCGCGCCTGATGCACATCCTCGAGGGCGAATCGCTGCTCAACGACGCCTCCGGCCTGGTCTGCTTCAGCTTCGCCGTCGGCGCCGCGCTGACCGGCACCTTCTCGGTGCAGACGGCGGCGCTCAGCTTCGTCCAGGCCGCCGGCGGCGGCGTCCTGGTCGGCCTGGCGATCGCCTGGGGCGTCGGCTTTGTCAACCGCTGGCTGGTCAGCAAGGTCGGCGAGGAGCCGGGCCTGCAAATCCTCATCAGCCTGCTGATCCCCTTCGCCGCCTACCTGGGCGCCGAGGCCATCCACGGCTCCGGCATCCTGGCCGCCGCCGCGGCCGGCGTGTCGATGCATTACGCCGACTTGATCGGCCGGCCGCTGGCGGCCACGCGCATGCAGCGCGGCGCCGTCTGGGACACCGTGCAACTGGTGCTCAACGGCGTGATCTTCGTCATGCTCGGCGCGCAATTGCCGGCCACCATCGCCAGCCTGCCGGCGGCGGCCGCCGACGTCGGCGTCGGCAGCGCCTGGAAGCTGCCGCTGTACGTCGTCGTGCTGACCGTCGCGCTGACCTTCCTGCGCTTCTTCTGGGTCGGCGTGTCGATGAAACTCACGCTATTCCGCACCCACGGCGGCGCCGCCGGCGCGCGCCGCCGGCCCAGCCTGCGCCTGCTGATGGTGGCCTCGCTGGCCGGCGTGCGCGGCGCGCTGACGCTGGCCGGCATCCTGACGCTGCCGCTGCTGATGCCCGACGGCAGCCGCTTCCCGGCGCGCGACCTGGTGATCTTCCTGGCGATGGGGGTGATCCTGCTGTCGCTGCTGCTGGCCAGCGTCGCCCTGCCGCTGCTGACGCGCGCCCTGGTGTTCGCGCCGCCGCCGCGCCGCGCCAGCGAGGAGCGCATCGCCCGCGTCGCCGCCGGCGAGGCGGCCATCCGCGCGCTCGAGCGAGCCTGCGCCGGCCAGGCCGCCGCCGACCCGGACAAGGCCGTGCACGCCGAGGCGGCCACGCTGTTGATCGAAGCCTACCGCCGCCGCGTGGCCTGCGGCGAGGGCAACGGCGACGCCGCCGCGCAAATGCGCCGGCTGGCCAAGGCCGAGCGCAGCCTGCACCGGCAGGCGCTGGGCGCCGAGCGCGACGAGCTGTACCGCCGGCGCCTGTCGGGCGAACTCGACGACGACATCCACCTGCGCCTGCTGCGCGAAATCGACCTGCTCGAGGCGACGCTGGAACATTAAGCGGGCGCCGCCGCGCACGGCGCCCCGGCCTCCAGTATGATACCGTTACCAACGACACCCAACAGACCATGACAAAGACTTCGAACGGCAAGAGCCGCGCCAGCGGCCGCGTAACCCTGGCCGAGGTGGCGGCGCACGCCGGCGTGGCGACGATGACGGCCTCGCGCGCCATCAGCCAGCCCGACATGGTCTCGGCGGCGCTGCGCGCGCGCGTCGAACAGGCGGTGGCCGAACTCGCTTACGTGCCGAACCGGGCCGCGCGCGCGCTCGCCTCGGCGCACTCGAACGTCATCGTGGTGCTGGTGCCGTCGCTGTCGAACGCCGTCTTCACGGCGGTGCTGGCCGGCATCCAGGACGCGCTCGACGCCGACAACTACCAGATCCTGATCGGCAACACGCGCTACTCCGACGCCGAGGAGGAAAAGCTGCTCGGCATCTACCTGCAATCGAACCCGGACGGCATCCTGCTGTCGGGCCTGAGCCACAGCGCGCGGGTGCGGCAGATGCTGGCCACGTCGCAGGTACCGGTGGTCTCGATGATGGACCTGGCCAGCGAGCCGGCGCAACTGTCGGTCGGCTTCTCGCAGCAGCAGGCCGGCCACACGATGACGCAGTATCTGATCGACAAGGGCCACCGCCGCATCGCCTTCCTCGGCGCCCAGCGCGACGAACGCACGCTCAAGCGCGCCGAGGGCTACCGCGCGGCGATGGCGGCGGCCGGCCTGGCCGACCCGCGCCTGGAGCTGATGGTCGACGACCCGTCGACCATCGCGCTGGGCGCCGACCTGCTGGGGCGCATGCTCGCCAGCGTGCCCGATTGCGACGCGATCTTTTGCTGCAACGACGACCTGGCGCACGGCGCGATCTACCAATGCCAGCGGCGCGGCATCGCGGTGCCGCGGCAACTGGCGATCTGCGGCTTCAACGACCTGCCGGCGTCGGCCTGGATGAACCCGTCGGTGACGACCATCGGCACGCCGCGCTACCGCATCGGCTTCGAGGCGGCGACGCTGCTGCGCGCCGTCATCAAAGGCGACACGCCGGCGGCCACCCGCATCGACCTCGGCTTCACGCTGATGGCGCGCGAGAGCGCCTGAACGATCCCCTTGCGCGCGAAATACCAGGCCCTTGGCGTAATGAAAAAGTAATGCAAATTAACAAGTCAATTTACTTTTGCTACACATTTCCGTACAGTCGAGCCTGCCCGCGACGCGCGCCGGCGACGGCATCCGACGACGTCACCCGATCTACCGATTTTTGAGGCCGCCGTGCATTCTTCGCCGCGTTTTGACATGCCCACACCGGCCCCCGCCGAGCGCAGGCGCCGCCTGGCCCGCTACCTGCTGCCGGCCCTGTGCGCGCTGGGCCTGGCCGGCGCCGCCGCCCGTGCCGAGAACGCCGCGGCCGAGCCGAAACGCGCCGCCGAGGTGGCGCAGGTGGTATGGGGCATCATCAGCTACGTGCGCTGGCCGGCGCCGCACGCCGAGTTGCACATCTGCCTGGCCGGCGACACCAAATACGCCGACGCCCTGCTCGACGCCCCGGCCGCCGGCGCGCAGCCGCGCAGCCGCAACCTGCGCCTGGCCGCCGGCGCCGCCGCCCCCACGCCGGAGCAATGCCAGGTGCTCTACATCGGCAGCGTCGCCGACGCCGAGCGCGACAAACTCTACGCCCAGATCATCGGCCGCCCCATCCTCGCCATCAGCGAGCCCATCGTTCCGTGCTCCGTAGCCACTATGTTTTGCCTGAAATTGCGCGACGCCCAAGTCACCTTCGACGTCAACCTCGACGCCATCGCCCGCAGCGGCTTGCGGGTGCACCCGAACGCCCTGCGCATCGCCAGACGTTCGCCGCAACCATGACGCGCCCGCGCCAAGGGCCGCACCGCGCCACGCTCGACAGCGTGTTGCGCCGGGCCCACCTGAGCGTGTCGCTGATCGCCGTCGTCACGGCCGGGCTGACGCTGACCGCCGCCAGCCTGGTGGCCATGCGCGTGTATTCCGGCCAGAACCTGCGCCTGGTGGCGCGCTCGATGAGCTACACGGTCGAGGCGGCGGTGGTCTTCAACGACCCGCTCGCCGCGCAGGAGGCGCTGGCGCTGATCGGCGTCAACGAGGACATCGACCAGGCCCAGGTCAGCGACGCCGGCGGCAAGCTGCTGGCGCAATGGCAGCGCCCGCGCGGCGGCGCCCGCTACCGGCTGGAACACGCCGTCACCGGCTGGATCATGCCGGCCGCGCTGACCTTCCCGATCCAGCACGCCGACGCCACCATCGGCAGCATCCGGCTGGTGCCGCACAGCCGCGGCCTGCTGCAATTTCTCGCCAGCGGGCTGGCCTGCGTGCTCGGCTGCCTGGCGCTGAGCATTGTTGTGGCGGTGCGCCTGTCGCGGCGCATGGAGGCCAACCTGACCGGGCCGCTGCGCACACTGGCCGACACCGCCCACCGGGTGCGGCGCGAGCGCGCGTTCGGCTTGCGCGTGCCGCCGGCCGAGATCGCCGAAATCAACCAGATCAACGACGACTTCAACGCCCTGCTCGACGAACTGGAAGCCTGGCAAAGCCACCAGCAACGGGAACACGCGACGCTGTCGCACCGCGCCAACCACGACAGCCTGACCGGCCTGTCGAACCGCGCGCAGCTGGAGGCCGAGCTGCAGCGCGGCGTCGCCGAGGCGCGCCTGACGGGCGGCCGGGTCGCCGTGCTGTTCCTCGACAGCGACCGCTTCAAGCACATCAACGACAACCACGGCCACGCCGCCGGCGACGCCGTGCTGGTGGCGACGGCGGCGCGCATCAAGCGCCAGTTGCGCGACGGCGACCTGGTGGCGCGGCTGGGCGGCGACGAGTTCGCCATCCTGCTGCGCCCGCTGCGCAGCGGCGCCGACGCCGAGCACATCGCCGACATGATCATCGACGCGATGCGCGCGCCGATCGCCTTGCCGGACGGCGCCGGCATCGTCAGCTCGCTGTCGATCGGCGTGGCAGTCTACCCCGACCACGCCGACGACGCCGCCGCCCTGCTCGGCGCGGCCGACGAGGCCATGTACCGCGCCAAACAGGCGCAACGCGGCTCGCGCCAGCTGGCGCGCCCGCTCACCCACCTCCACGAAGAAAGCACTTGATGTCCGACCGCCCGTCCCACCTCGCCGGCGCGCTGCGCCCGATCCTGCTCGCCGCGGCGCTGCTGCTGCCGCTGAGCGCCTGCCGCACGGCGGCGCCGGCGAGGCCAACCCTGAACCCGCAACAAATCGCCGCGCTGCAAGAACAAGGCTTCAAGCAAACCGACGACGGCTGGGAACTGAGCTTCACCGACAAACTGTTGTTCGACCTCGACGCCGCCGTGCTGACCCAGGCCAGCCGCGCCGGCGTGGCCAAGATCAGCGGCGCGCTGCGCCAGGTCGGCATCGAGCACATGCAGGTGGAGGGCCACACCGACATCAGCGGTAGCGCCGCCCACAACGACAAGCTGTCGCTGGCGCGCGCCAAGGCGGTGGCCGAGGCGATGGCGCTGAGCGGCCTGGCGCGCGATAACATCCTGGTGCGCGGCATGGGCAAGAACAAGCCGGTGGCCAACAACGCCAGCGCCGACGGCCGCGCCGAAAACCGCCGCGTCACCGTCATCGTCACCGCGCCGTAAAGTCAGCGGGCCGACAACGCTGAAACCAGGCAAAAACAAAGAGCCGGGGGCAGGCCTCAAGGTCTGCCCCCCCCAAGGTTGCACCCTTGGTTTGTATTATTTCAGCGCCGAAGCCGCCTAACACAAAGGCGTCACCGACTGCCGCCGCCACCCCTCCCCGTCTTTTCCGCCCCTGTACTCCCGCAACAACACCTCGCATTTTTCCGCGCTGCAGCATCAATTGTTCTTTACAAATCAATCCAGGCGGGTAGACTAGCCTCCAATGTTAGCGCTATCATGGACCGCGAAACAGGACAACAAGCCCCCTCCACGGACAATTTGAAGAAGCGCATGAACAATCATTCCAACAAGACAATCGCGTCAAACCGCCGCTGGGTGGTGATGGGCGTCAGCGGTTGCGGCAAAAGCGAAATCGGCGCCCGGCTGGCGGCCCGCCTCGGCGTCCCCTACGCCGAGGGCGACGCTGACCACACCGCCGACAACATCGCCAAAATGGCCGCCGGCACGCCCCTCACCGACGCCGACCGGCGCGCCTGGTTGCTGTTGCTGCAGGCGCGGCTGGCCAACGCGACGGCCGCCGGCGCCGGCCTGGTGCTGTCCTGCTCGGCCCTCAAGCGCAGCTACCGCGACCTGCTGCGCCAGGCCGATCCGGCGCTGCTGTTCGTCCACCTCGACGGCCCGCGCGGGCTGATCGCCGAACGCATGCACGCCCGCCCAAACCACTACATGCCGATGTCGCTGCTCGACAGCCAGTTCGCCGCGCTGGAAGCGCTGGCCAGCGACGAGCGCGGCCTGCGCCTGGATATCCGCCTGTCGCCGGAACAACTGATCGGCGCCATCGCCGCGCACTTCGCCCTGTCCTGAGTTCCACCCGTCACCCATTACCCATTAACCATTAACCACAATAACAAAACGGAGATAACAATGAAGTACCTGGTCCTGCGCCTCGAGCGCACCGTTGAATACTTGATGGCGCTCGCGCTCGCCATCATGGTTGCCCTGGTCTTTGGCAACGTCCTGATGCGCTACCTCTTCAATTCCGGCTTCGCCGCCGCCGAGGAAGTGGCGCGCCTGATGTTCGTCTGGCTGATCTTCCTCGGCGCTATCCTGGCGCTGCGCCACCACGGCCACCTCGGCGTGGCGATGCTGCAAGCCAAGCTGCCGCGTCCGCTGCGCCGCGCCTGCGCCGTCGTCAGCCACCTGCTGATGCTGTACGGCCTGTACCTTTTCGCCTCTGGCAGCAGGGCCCAGACCGTCATCGGCATGGACAGCTACTCGACCGTGCTGCGCTACCCGACCGCCTTTATGGCCGCCTCCGGCCTGGTCTGCTCGGTGTCGATGATCGTCATCGTCGCCGTCAACCTGTGGCGCATCGTCAGCGACCATCCGCGCGCGGCGGTGCCGGGCGACCCGGTCGCCGAATTCGCCCATCCCGAGCTGCACGGGAGCGCCAAATGACGCTCGCCATCTTCCTCGGTTCCCTGGTGTTCCTGATGCTGCTCGGCATGCCGATCGCCTTCGCCCTGATCATGACCGGCGTGGCCCTGATGGTCCACCTCGACTTCTTCGACGCCCAACTGGTGGCGCAAAACCTGCTGTCGGGCGCCGACAACTTCCCGCTGATGGCGGTGCCCTTCTTCATCCTGGCCGGCGAGCTGATGAACGCCGGCGGCATCTCCAAGCGCATCATCGCGCTGGCGGTCAGCTTCGTCGGCCACATCAACGGCGGCCTCGGCTACGTGGCGATCGCCGCCTCGGTGCTGCTGGCCAGCCTGTCGGGCTCGGCCATCGCCGACACCGCCGCGCTGGCCACGCTGTTGATCCCGATGATGCGCGACCACGGCTACTCGGTGCCGCGCGCGGCCGGCCTGATCGCCTCCGGCGGCATCATCGCCCCGATCATCCCGCCGTCGATGCCTTTCATTATCTTTGGCGTCACCACCAACACCTCGATCAGCAACCTGTTCCTGGCCGGCATCGTGCCGGGTATACTGATGGGCGTCTCGCTGGTGGTGGTATGGACCATCCTGGCGCGCAAGATGGTCGTCACGCCGCAGCCGAAGGCCACCTGGACCCAGCGCCGCGGCGCCTTCGTCGACAGCCTGTGGGCCTTGATGCTGCCGGTGATCATCCTCGGCGGCTTGCGCGGCGGCATCTTCACGCCAACCGAGGCGGCCGTGGTGGCGGCGGTGTACTCGCTGTTCGTCAGCCTGTTCATCTACCGCGAAATCAAGCTGGCCGACCTGGTCAAGCTGCTGGTCGACGCCTCGCGCACCACCAGCACCGTGATGTTCCTGTGCGCCGGCGCCCTGGTGTCGTCGTACATGGTGACGCTGGCCGACCTGCCGAGCCAGGTGACCGAATTCCTCGGCCCGCTGATGGCGCACCCGCGCGTGCTGATGGGCGCCGTGATGTTGCTGTTGCTGGCGGTCGGCACCGTGATGGACCTGACCCCGACGATCCTGGTGATGGGGCCGGTACTGATGCCGCTGGCGGTCAAGGCCGGCATCGACCCGACCTATTTCGGCGTCATGTTCGTGCTGGTCGGCACGCTCGGGCTGATCCATCCGCCGGTGTGCACCGTGCTCAACGTGGTCTGCGGCGTGGCCAAGATTTCGCTTGAAAGCGCGACCAAGGGCATCTGGCCGTTCCTGCTGACGTATTTGCTGTTGACCGTTGTATTCATCATCTTCCCCGGGATCATCACCGTACCGATGACCTGGTTCCGCTAAAAAACAACACACTGGAGACCTCATGAAAAACCTTATCACATCGCTGTTCGTGCTTTCCGCCTTCGCCGGCCTGGCCGCCAGCGGCGTCGCCGCCGCCGCCGACTACCAGCCGCGCATCATCCGCTTCGGCTACGGCCTGGCCGAGGAAAGCAACCAGGGCCGCGCCGCCAAATTCCTCGCCGAGGACCTGGCCAAGCGCACCGGCAACAAGTTCAAGATGAAAAGCTTCGGTAGCGCCAGCCTGGGCAGCGACCCGCAAATGCAGAACGCGCTGATCGGCGGCGCCCAGGAAATGACGGTGGTCTCGACGGCCACCCTGGTCGGCATCGTCAGCGACTTCGGCGTCTACGACCTGCCCTTCGTCTTCGGCAACGAGCGCGAGGCCGACGCCATCCTCGACGGCCCGTTCGGCCAGGCGCTCAACGCCAAGCTGCAAGACAAGGGCCTGGTCGGCCTGGTCTACTGGGAAAACGGTTTCCGCAATCTGACCAATTCGAAACGCCCGGTGACGAAGCTGGAGGACATGCAGGGCATCAAGCTGCGCGTGATGCAAAACCCGGTCTACATCGACATGTTCAAGAGCTTCGGCGCGAACGCCGTGCCGCTGGCCTTCTCGGAACTGTTCACCGCGCTGGAAACGGGCACCGTCGACGGCCAGGAAAACCCGGTCAACACCATCCAGTCGAGCAAGTTCTATGAAGTGCAGAAGTTTTTGTCGCTGACAAAACACGTGTACAGTCCTTGGATCGTGCTGGTGAGTAAAAAATGGTGGGACAAGCTGTCCGCCGACGAGAAGAAGGCGCTGCAAGCCTCGGCCGAGGCGGCGCGCGATTTCGAGCGCAAGGACAGCCGCGACAGCGCGGGCAAGGCGCTGGAGTTCCTGAAACAAAAAGGCATGCAAGTGAACGTCGTCAGCGACAAGGAACTGGTACGCATGCGCGACACCAGTCGCGGCGCGATGCAAAAGTTCGCCAGCGACGGCCACGTTGCCTTGATCAAGGACCTGCAGACCAATCTGGAAAAAATGCGCAATTAAGCATCGTTGGTCGGGTTACGCCGTGCCGGCTAACCCGAAAAAATCCGGCAAACACCCCAAGCGGCGCACACAGCCGCATCCACATTATATAAGTACTTTTCTGGAGAGATTGATGAAACAAACCCTTCCCGCACTGGCAGTCCTGGCCCTGTGCAGCGGCGCCGCGCTGGCCCAAAGCGGCGTCACCGTCTACGGCGTCGTCGACATCGGCGTCTCGCACGACCGCGGCGGCGTCGCCGGCGACGCGACCCGCGTGACCAGCGGCATGGCGACCCAAAGCCGCTGGGGCTTGCGCGGCATCGAAGACCTGGGCGGCGGCCTAAGCGCGCTGTTCGTCGTCGAAGGCGGCTTCAGCGCCGACAAGGGCACCTCGACCCAGGGCAACACCCTGTTCGGCCGGGCCACCATCGTCGGCCTGCGCGGCGGCTTCGGCACCGTCACCATGGGCTTGCAGGACACGCCGCACTTCACCACGCTCAACGCCGTGGTCGACCCGCTGCGCAACGGCATTGCCCGCTCGAACAACCTGATGGCGCCAACCGGGGTGCGGGCCCGCAACTCGGTGCTGTACCGCAGCAAGCCGCTGAACGGCTTTTCCGGCGACATTATGTACGCGGCCGGCGAAGTGGCGGGCGACAACGCGGCCGGCCGCGCGCTG
This sequence comes from Janthinobacterium sp. CG3, assembly GCF_000344615.1. Classification (GTDB taxonomy): domain Bacteria; phylum Pseudomonadota; class Gammaproteobacteria; order Burkholderiales; family Burkholderiaceae_D; genus Janthinobacterium. The sequence continues at coordinate 2,276,212 of NZ_KB467824.1, forward strand.
GGCGGCTCGTTCGGCTACAGCGAAGGGCCGCTCAACGTGCGCCTGGCCTACCACAACCGCAACAACGACACCGAGGTGCTGAAAAATACCGGCAACGCCAAGAACATCTTGCTGGGCGCTAACTATGACTTCGGCCCGGCCAAGGCGTATTTCGGCTACGCCAGCGACAAGGGCCTGAACAGCTCGCCGCTGAACAACGCCGCCGCCTCGTTCGGCGGCGCCGCGCCGAAGGCTTCGACCGACAGCAACGCCCTGCTGCTGGCCATGACGGCGCCGTTCGGCGCCAGCACGCTGGTACTCAGCTATGTCGCCAAGAACGACAAGACCGCCTTCAACCAGGACGCCCGCCAAATGGCGCTGGCCTACATGTACGCGCTGTCGAAGCGCACCGACCTGTACAGCTCGTTCGCGCGCATCAGCAACAGGAACGGCGCCGCCTATACGGCCGGCAACAGCGAAGAGGCCGGCACTGGCAACCGGCAGTTCACGGCCGGACTGCGCCACCGTTTCTAATAGCCGACATAACACCAGGGGCGTGAAACCGGGGGCGGGCTTGAAGGTCCGCCCCCGGCTCTTTGCCGCTTTTTTTTGGCGTGGCCGGCATTTCGGCATGGAAAACATGACATTCTTACTAGCTGCAAGCGCCGCCTTGTGGCACCATCCCCTGTCCGCCGTCGCCGACGGCGCAACCCTGGATGACGAGAACACATGAAGCAAAACTACATCAACGGCGCCTGGGTCGACGGCGCCTCGGCCGCGGCCAACATCAATCCCTCCGACACCAGCGACGTCATCGGCCATTACGCCCAGGCCGACGCGCAGCAGGCCGCCCTGGCCATCGCCGCCGCCGCCGCCGCCGCGCCGGGCTGGGCGCTGTCGAACATCCAGATGCGCGCCGACGCGCTCGACAGGATCGGCAGCGAAATCCTGGCCCGCAAGGAGGAACTCGGCACCCTGCTGTCGCGCGAGGAGGGCAAGACCCGCCCCGAAGGCATCGGCGAGGCGGCCCGCGCCGGCGCCATCTTCAAGTTTTTCGCCCAGGAATGCCTGCGCCTGCGCGGCGACAAGCTGGCCTCGGTGCGGCCCAACCTGGACGTGGAAGTCACCCGCGAGCCGGTCGGCGTGGTCGCCATCATCGCGCCGTGGAACTTCCCGATCGCCATCCCGGCCTGGAAAATCGCCCCGGCCCTGGCCTACGGCAACTGCGTGCTGATCAAGCCGGCCGAGCTGGTGCCCGGCAGCGCCTGGGCGCTGGCCGACATCATCAGCCGCGCCGGCCTGCCGGACGGCGTCTTCAACCTCGTCATGGGGCGCGGCAGCGTCGTCGGACTAGCCTTCCTGAACGACCGCCGCGTCAACGCCATCAGCTTCACCGGCTCGGCCGCCACCGGCGCCAAGGTGGCCCAGGCCGCCATCGGCCGCATGGCCAAGGTGCAAATTGAAATGGGCGGCAAGAACCCGCTGGTGGTGCTCAACGACGCCGACCTGGCCAGCGCCGTCCACTGCGCGGTGCAAGGCTCGTTCTACTCGACCGGCCAGCGCTGCACCGCGTCGAGCCGGCTGATCGTCGAAAAAGGCATCTACCCGGCCTTCGTTGCCGCCGTGACGGAAAAACTGGCGGCGCTGTCGGTCGGCCACGCGCTGGACGCCGGCACCGACATCGGCCCGGTGGTCGACGCCAGCCAGCTGGAACAGGATTTGTCGTACATCCAGATCGGCCGCGACGAGGGCGCCCACCTGGCCTTCGGCGGCGAACGCCTGGAGCGCGCCGCCAACGGCTTCTACCTGCGCCCCGCCCTGTTTACCGAGTGCAGCAACGACATGCGCATCAGCCGCGAGGAAATCTTCGGCCCGGTCGCCAGCGTCATCCCCGCCGACAACTACGAGCACGCGCTGGCGATGGCCAACGACAGCGAATTCGGCCTGTCGAGCGGGATCTGCACCGGCTCGCTGAAATACGCGACCCACTTCAAGCGCGCCGCCCAGGCCGGCATGGTGATGGTCAACGTGCCGACCGCCGGCGTCGACTACCACGTGCCGTTCGGCGGCAGCAAAGGCTCCAGCTACGGCGCGCGCGAACAGGGCAACTACGCCGCCGAGTTTTTCACCACCGTCAAGACCGCGTATTGCGGGGTGTAGGCGGATCGGCGGGCCGGCGCTGCGCCGGTGGTTTTTTGCAGGAACGCGGCGCGATGGATTGTGTCCAACCACCACAGCCCTCCACGCCAGCGAACGCCATGAACGCCGAACAAGAATTTTACGATCCGCCCGCCAGCGCGCAGCCGCATCCGGCGTTGCCGCCCGACGCGCTGATCATCGTGCCGCTGCGCAACCTGGTACTGTTCCCGGGCCTGGTCGCGCCGGTGCATATCGGCCGCGAGGACACCATCGCCGCAGTCCAGCGCGCCACCCGCGACGACCGCGACGTCGGCATGGTGTTGCAGCGCGACCCCGACGTCGACGCGCCGCGGCCGGACCAGTTGCACCAGATCGGCACCATGGCCGGCATCCTGCGCTACGTCAGCGCGCAAGACAACGAGCACTACATCGTCTGCCAGGGCTTGCAGCGTTTTCGCGTCATCGAATTCCTCGACGGCTACCCCTTCCACGCGGCGCGCGTGCAGATGTTGCCGGAGGCGAGCGAGCAAAGCACGGAAATCCAGGCGCGCCTGATGCAACTGCGGGAACGGTCGATGGAAATCCTCGGCCTGCTGCCGCAGGTGCCGGCCGAGCTGGCCGCCGCCGCGCAGCACATCACCTCGGCTGCCAGCTACGCCGATTTCGTCGCCGGCCTGATGGACATCAGCGTGCAGGAGAAGCAGGTGATCCTGGAAACGCTGGACTTGCCGGAGCGGCTAGACAAGGTGCTCGCCGAGCTGGTGCAGCGCATCGAGGTGCTGCGCCTGTCGCGGCACATCAACCAGCAGACCAAGGAGCGCATGGACGAGCGCCAGCGCGAATTCATGCTGCGAGAGCAACTCAACACCATCAGGAAGGAGCTGGGCGAAGGCGAAGGCGGCCCGGCCGAGTTGGCCGACCTGGTCGAGGCCATCGCCGGCGCCGGCCTGCCGCCCGAGGCAGAGGCGCACGCCCGCAAGGAGCTGAGGCGGCTGGAAAAAATGTCCGAGGGGGCGGTCGAGTATTCAATGCTGCGCACCTACCTGGAGTGGCTGGCCGAGCTGCCGTGGGCGGCGCTCAGCGAGGACAAGATCGACCTGCCGGCGGCGCGCCGGGTGCTCGACGACGACCATTTCGGACTCGACAAGGTGAAGCGCCGCATCCTCGAATACCTGGCCGTGCGCAAGCTCAATCCGCACGGCAAGAGTCCGATCCTGTGCTTCGTCGGCCCGCCCGGCGTCGGCAAGACCTCGCTGGGCCACAGCATCGCCCGCGCCACCGGCCGCAAGTTCGCCCGCGTCAGCCTGGGCGGCGTACACGACGAGGCGGAAATCCGCGGCCACCGCCGCACCTACGTCGGCGCCCTGCCCGGCAACATCATCCAGGCGCTGCGCAAGGCCGCCACCCGCAACTGCGTGCTGATGCTCGACGAACTCGACAAGCTCGGCGCCGGTTTCCACGGCGACCCGGCGGCGGCCCTGCTTGAGGTGCTCGACCCGGAGCAAAACGCGACCTTCCGCGACAACTACCTGGCGCTGCCCTTCGACCTGTCGAAGGTGATGTTCATCTGTACCGCCAACGTGCTCGACACCGTGCCGGGCCCGCTGCGCGACCGCATGGAGGTGATTTCGCTGCCCGGCTACACGGCCCAGGAAAAGGAGCAGATCGCCCGGCGCTACCTGCTGCTGCGCCAGCGCGAAGCCAACGGCTTGGCGCCCGGGCAATGCGAGATCGGCGACGCGGCGCTGCGCGCCATCATCGGCGACTACACCCGCGAGGCCGGCGTGCGCAACCTCGAACGCGAAATCGGCGCCGTGTTCCGCCACGCGGCGATGCGCGTCGCCGAGGGCAGCGCGCAGCAATTGCGCATCGAACCGGCCGACTTGCACGCGCTACTCGGGCCGGCCAAATTCGAAAGCGAACTGGCCATGCGTACCAGCCTGCCGGGCGTGGCCACCGGGCTGGCCTGGACGCCGGTGGGCGGCGACATCCTGTTCGTCGAAGCGAGCCGCACCCCGGGAGCGGGCAAGCTGATCCTGACCGGCCAGCTCGGCGAGGTGATGAAGGAAAGCGCGCAGGCGGCGCTAACGCTGCTCAAGGCGAATTCGGCGGAACTGCACATCGGCGCCGAGCGGTTCAAAAAGCACGACATCCACGTGCACGTGCCGGCCGGCGCGATCCCCAAGGACGGTCCCAGCGCGGGCGTGGCCATGTTCATCGCGCTGGCCTCGCTGATGACGGGGCGGCCGGTGCGCAGCGAACGCGCGATGACCGGCGAAATCAGCCTGCGCGGGTTGGTCCTACCGGTCGGCGGCATCAAGGAAAAGGTACTGGCGGCGCAGCGGGCCGGCATCGCCACCGTGCTGCTGCCGGCGCGCAACCAGAAAGACCTGGAAGACATCCCCGAGGACACGCGGCGGCAGCTGCAATTCATCTGGCTCGGCAACGTCGGCGACGCGGTGCGCGAGGCGCTGGCCGAGCCGGCGCAGCACATCCCCGGGCCGGCCATCGAGGTTTGACCCGACGGGCGCTTTATTCAGCGGCGGCGACGGCCGGCGCGCCGGCCTGGTAGTTGTTCTTCACGCGCACATAATGTTCGGCCGAATATTTGAGGTAAGCCACCTCCTCCGCGCTGAGCGCGCGCACTTGCACAGCCGGGCGGCCGACGTACAGGAAGCCGCTCTCCAACACCTTGCCAGGCGACACCAAACTGCCGGCGCCGACCATCACCTGCTTCTGCACCACGACGTCGTCCATGACGATACTCCCCATGCCGATCAGACATTCGTCGCCTATCGTGCAGCCGTGCAGGATCACCGAATGGCCGATGGTGACGTAGTCGCCGATCAGCAACGGCGAGCCGTTCGACTTGGACGCGCTCTTGTGCGAGACGTGGCCCATCGCGAAGTCCTGGATATTGCTGCACACGCCGATGCGGATGCGGTTGACGTCGCCGCGCAGCACGGTGTTGCACCAGACCGAGCTGTCGTGGCCGATCCGCACGTCGCCGATCACCTGGGCCGTGTCGTGCAGATAAACGCGCTGCGCCAATTGCGGGCGAGTGTCGAGGTAAGAGCTGATAGGCATGTAACGTTCCTGATACGGTAGAAGGAAAAATAGCGCGGCGCGCGGACCGGCTTACGTCGCCGCCGGGTGGTTCATGGTCTTGTCGCCATAGGTGCGCAGCACTTGCGAAATGATAAGCTGATAGCCGCTGAGCCATTCGCTGTAGCGCTTTTTCGCCTGCTGGTGGCTGGGATGCTCGATCAATTGCTTCAGACCCAGTTCGGACTGCCAATAGTAAACGTTGGAAACGCGGCCGGTCTTCGGGTCTTCCCACGACTCTTCGCCGAGATAGCCGTCGGTAGCCTTGGCGGCGTCGGCGATCAGCGCGTCGAGCCGGTGGAATTCGGCGTCGAATTGTTTGGTGTCGAAAATAAATGTGGCGGAATACATGGCGTCCCTTATCGAAGTGCCGGCGGCGGAGAAAAACCAGAGGCGTACATCCTTGGTTTGCGTGACCACGGTGGCATTCACGCAAAATGCAGATTGTAATCGGGAGAAGATGCAATGGACAAAAAAATTCCGGCCACAGCGGCCGGATGCTTGCTTCAAATAATATTCTTTAGAAACGGTAACCCACGCCCACGCCGATCAACAGCGGATCGATCTTGACGGCGCTGACCCTCTGGCCGCCAATCATGACGTCGCTGCGGATCTGTACTTTTTTGATATCCAGATTCAGCGACCAGTTTTTGTCGAGCTTGAAATCAACGCCGGCTTGCACGGCCAGGCCCCAGCTGTTGTGTTCCAGCTCGGCGGCGCCGTTCAGCAACTTAACCTTGGAAATATTGGTGTAGTTAATGCCCGCGCCCAGGTAGGGGTTGAGTTGCGCGTCGGGCAGGAAATGGTATTGCATCGACAGCGTAGGCGGCAGGTGTTTGAAGGTGCCAATCTTGCTGCCGTCGAGCATGACGTCGTGTTTTTGCGGATAGGTCAACACCAGTTCGGCCGCGATATTCGGTGTGAAGAAGTAGGAAATATCGACTTCGGGAATGGTCTTGCTGCTCACGCTCAACAGGTCGGAGCGGCCGACGCCGGCGATCGGGTCGGACTTGTCGGCCGGGTTCAGATGCACCGCGCGTGCGCGCACCAGCCACGGGCTTTGCTGCGCCATTGCCTGGCCGGCGAACAAACCCAATGCCGCGAAAATCATCGCCGATGCAGTTGCTGACTTCTTCATTCTATTTCCCTCTTTCTTGTCGTTAAGTAACGCTGCGAAGTGTATTTGTGCAGCGCGAAAAAATCATTGATCTATATCAAAATTCCAATGATGGCCATCAGGATATAGTTCTTTTCGACAGAGATAATCAGGATAGATGATAGTTATTCACGCCAACGGCTGTAGCTGCATTCCAGCATCAAAGAAGCAGTGCTTCATCGTTTTGTATTACATTTTTTTGAATCTATCCTGAGGCTGCCGATCCGCCCGCTCGGAGGCGGCCAGGCGTTCGCGCGCCTCGGCGATGCGCGCGCCGAAGGGCTTGGCTTCGAGCGCGGCGATGGCGTTGCCGAGCGCCTCGGACAGCGGCGACGCCAGTTCGGCGTCCAGCGCCGCGGCCGCCGCGCCGTTCGCCTGCCAGCAAGCCTGCAACTTCGGCAGCAGTACCCGACCCTGCTCGGTAAGCCGGATCAGGCGCTGGCGGCCGTCAACCGGCCCCGGCTGCACCGACACCAGCCCTTCCTTGCTCATCAGGGCGATGGTCTGCGTGGCGGCCGGCTGCGTGATGCCGGCCAGCTCGGCGATCTGGCCGATGCTGGACGGCTCCAGCCGTATCAGCGCGCGCATCACCGGCGTGTAGCGCGGCCGATACGACAGGCCCGCTTCCACGTAGGCCCGCGCAACCGCGCCGTCCAGCAGCTCGATCAAATGGCGCAATTGCGTTCCAAGTCCAGGTTTCATAGAGCACTACACCGCGTACGGATAGGTGAAGCCAATAAAGTGGATGGCGTTGAAGACGAAATGCGCCACGATCGGCGCTTCGATGCGCTTCGTGGCCGCGTATGCGTAGGCGTAGCCGAAGCCGGCCACGCTGGCCAGCGCCACCAGGATCGGCCCGCCGCCGGCGTGGGCGGCGCCAAACAGCAGGCCCGACGCCAGCACCGCCAGCACGGTGCCGCCGCGCACCCCGGCCAGCGCACCGGCCAGCCGCTCCTGCAGCAGGCCGCGGAAGAACGCCTCCTCGGCGACGCAGGTCAGGAACAGATTGACCGCCAGGAAGGTGGCCGTATAGGCCGGCAGTTTCAGGTCCCCGCGCAGGTAGCCCAGCGCCGTCGCGGCGCCAAGCATGAGCAGCGCCATGGTCATCGCCAGCGGCAAGGCCAGCCGCAGCGCGGCGCCCAACTCGCGCCAGCTCTGGCAGCGCCGGCAAAACAGCGTCAGCAGCACCAGGCCGACGGCGCCCTTGTCGAAGTTGGCGTACTGGGTGAACGGCGCGCTGTCCGGCGAGAAATGCGCGCCCGACACCAGCAGCGGATTGCGAAAGCCCGGTACCAGGTGCATCGCCAGCGCCAGCGCCAACACGCCGCTCAGCGTGGTAAAGACGATGCGCTGGGCGCGCCCGGCGGCCGGGCGCGTCGCCAGCCAGGCAAGCAGGGCCAACAGGCCCAGCGCGGCCAGCGCCGGCAGGGCCAGAATGCCGGCCAGCGCGCCGGCACCGGCCGCCAGCGCGAACGGCAACGGCCACAAGGGCATCGAAAAACGCTTGCCGAACTGGACCGGCGGCAGCCAGACGCAGCAAATGGCAAGGCCAAGCAAAAAATACGTTATCGCCATGTGTCACCCTAAAAGTAGGGCTGCCGCCGACACGGCGGCAACGGCAATGGAGCACGCCGACGCGGGTCCCTTGGTGTTTGGCGCGTCGGCGACAGCGTGAATGGTTATTGGCGCGCCAGGCCGTCGACCCGGCCACGCCATTTTCTGCGCCGAGAATAGCCCAGATTGCCACGCATGACAAGTTTGTCTTTTCACTATGCTTTTTACCAGGGACTGGCGCCGCGTCGCACGCCGCCCTTTCCCGAGCTGCCACGACACGTCCGGCGCCGACCTATGCCCTATCGTGGCCGCACGCCGCGCCACGCGCCGGCACCGCCAGCCGCGGCGAGCACGCGGCCCGCCGGCGGCCTGGAATTAAATGTCGGCGTCAACGCCGGCGAAACCACCATCAGGAAAATGTTGAGGGGACGCTACCCGGTTGCGATCGAACACGAGGCGCGCGCCTAGTTCCTCTTGACCTCCTTGAAGTCGGCGTCGACCGCGCCCTCGTCCGGCGGCTGGCCCGGGGCCTGCTCCTCGCCGGCGCCGCCCTGCCCGGCCGCGTCGGGCTGCCCGCCCAGCGTTTGTGCGGCGGCCGACAGCGCGGCGATCCGCGCGTCGAGTTCGGCCTTGCCGCCGCCTTTCACCGCCGCCTCCAGCGCGACGATGGCGGTCTCGATCTTGTCGCGCGCCCCGCCGTCGAGCTTGTCGCCATGCTCGGCCAGCGACTTGCGCGTCGCGTGCACCAGCGCGTCGGCCTGGTTGCGCGACTCGGTCAAATGCTTCACGCGCTGGTCCTCCTCGGCGTTCAACTCGGCGTCCTTCACCATCTTCTGGATTTCCGCCTCGGTCAGGCCGGAATTGGCCTTGATCGTGATCTGGTTCTCCTTGCCGGTGGCCTTGTCCTTGGCCTGCACGTGCAAGATGCCGTTGGCGTCGATATCGAAGCTGACGTCGATCTGCGGCACGCCGCGCGGCGCCGGCGCGATGCCGACCAGGTTGAACTCGCCCAGCAGCTTGTTGCCGGCGACGATCTCGCGCTCGCCCTGGTAGACCTTCACCGTCACCGCCGGCTGCTTGTCGTCGGCGGTGGTGTAGACTTGGCTGTACCTGGTCGGTATCGTGGTGTTCTTCTGGATCATCTTGGCCATCACGCCGCCCAGCGTTTCAATGCCCAGCGACAGCGGCGTGACGTCCATCAGCAGCAGGTCGGAGCGCTCGCCCGACAGCACCGAGCCCTGGATCGCCGCGCCCACGGCCACCGCCTCGTCCGGGTTGACGTCCTTGCGCGCCTCGCGGCCGAAGAACTCGCGCACATATTCCTGCACCTTCGGCATGCGCGTCATGCCGCCGACCAGGATCACGTCGACGATCTGGCCGACCTCCAGGCCGGCGTCCTTGAGCGCGATGCGGCACGGCTCGATGGTCTGCTGGATCAACTCCTCGACCAGCGACTCCAGCCGGGCGCGCGACAGGCGCAGGGTCAGGTGCGCCGGCGCGCCGCCGGCCATCGCGATGTACGGCTCGTTGATCTCGGTCTGCTGGGTCGACGACAGCTCGATCTTGGCGCGCTCGGCCGCGCTCTTGACGCGCTGCAGCGCGATCGGGTCCTTGCCCAGGTCGATCCCGCTGTCTTTCTTGAACTCGGCGATGATATGCTCGATCACGCGCTGGTCGAAGTCCTCGCCGCCGAGGAAGGTGTCGCCGTTGGTCGCCAGCACCTCGAACTGCTTCTCGCCCTCGACGTCGGCGATCTCGATGATGGAGATGTCGAAGGTGCCGCCGCCCAGGTCGTAGACGGCGATCTTGCGGTCGCCCTTGGCGGCCTTGTCCAGACCGAAGGCCAGCGCCGCCGCGGTCGGCTCGTTGATGATGCGCTTGACGTCCAGGCCGGCGATGCGGCCGGCGTCCTTGGTCGCCTGGCGCTGGGCGTCGTTGAAATACGCCGGCACGGTAATGACCGCCTCCGTCACCGCCTCGCCCAGGTAATCCTCGGCGCTGGTCTTCATCTTGCGCAACACCTCGGCGGAAATCTGCGGCGGCGCCAGCTTGTTGCCGCGCACCTCGACCCAGGCATCGCCGTTGTCGGCACGGATAATCCGGTAGGGCATCAAATGGATGTCCTTCTGCACTTCCTTCTCGTCGAACTTGCGCCCGATCAGGCGCTTCACCGCGTACAAGGTATTTTGCGGATTCGTCACCGCCTGGCGCTTGGCCGGCGCGCCGACCAGGATCTCGCCGTCGTCCTGGTAGGCCACCACCGACGGCGTGGTGCGCGCCCCTTCCGCATTCGCAATCACCTTGGCCTGGCCGCCCTCCATCACGGCGACGCAGGAATTGGTCGTGCCAAGGTCGATACCGATCATCTTGCCCATACATCCTCCTTAACGATAAGTTTGCGGCGGCTCCGGTGGCATCAACGGTTCGGAGACGGGCGCCCACGGCTCCGACGGCGGCGTCAAGGGCTCCGGGGGCGGCGTCAAAGGCTCGCGCGCGGGCGGCGGCGGCGTCCCCGGCCGCTGGCCCGTCGCGCCGCGATGGCGCCCTGTTCCAACATTGTTCATGGTAAAACCTCCTCATCGCACCGCGTCCCCGGCCCACCAACATACATGCTTCGGCAAATAAAGTAAGGCGTGTCCGACTCAATTCAAGGCCAAATCGCCCGCGACAGACGTAGATCAATCGCCGCGCCCCCTCCCGGCGAGCGGCGCGTCGTCGCGGCTTGCCCAAAACCGCCATGTCGAGGCCTGCCCCCGGGATGCAGGTATGCCCGGGGACGTTCATTGCAGGGATTTCCATCTTTTGTTTGCTAATGCGAATAATAATGATTATCATTACCGGATAATGAAAGCTTGCCGCTTTGGCACGCCCGACATAAAGGTAAGCAATGGATATTCTGAAGGAACTGCGCGAGTCAGGCTTGAAAGTGACGATCCCCCGCTTGCGGATTTTGCAGCTATTCCAGGAGGGCAAGGGCAAGCATTTGAGCGCCGACGACGTCTACCGTTTTTTGCTGACCGAGAAGATCGACGTTGGCCTGGCGACGATTTACCGCGTGCTGATGCAATTCGCCGAGGCCGGCATTTTGTTTCGCCGCCATTTCGAGTCCGGCCACGCGGTCTTCGAGTTGAACGAGGGCACCCACCACGACCACCTCGTCTGCACCGTCTGCGGCAGGGTCGACGAGTTCTTCGACGAGGGCATCGAGCAGCGCCAGGACGAGATCGCCGCCGAGCGCGGCTTCGTGCTGCATGAACACGCGCTGTCGCTGTACGGCACCTGCGCGACCTGCGCGCAGCAAAAGCGCGCGCTGACGGTGCTGTAAGCGGCGCCGGCGTGGTGGTAAGGTCTGCGCTGCGCCGGCGCGCCGGGCGCCGCGTGCCGTTCGAAGGAAAACCATGTATATCGGAGGCATCTCCAAACTGACGGGCGCGTCGCCGAAGGCGATCCGCCATTACGAGTCGCTCGGCCTCATCCTCGGCCCCCCGTCCGGCGACACCTACTGCGAAGCGGCCCGCGCGCCGGCCACTGTGCGCCAAGTGCGGGACGCCGCGAGCAAGCCCTAGCGCTTTTCGTAGACCGGCGTCGACGCCGGGCTAGCCATCACTTCCCCGCAACCTCAATAAGTGGACCCGACAGCGTCGCCAAAAACGCCGCCACGTCGCGCACCTCCGCCTCGGACAGCCTCATCGGCTTGAGTTCGCTGTGGCCGAAGGCCGCCGGCGGCGCCACCGCGTAATGGCGCACCACGTCCGCCAGCGACGCCACTTGTCCGGCGTGCATATACGGCGCCCGCAGCGCCACGTTGCGCAATCCGGGCGTTTTGAAAGCCCCGCGCATATGCGGATCGTCGCTCGCCATGAAGTTGAGCTCGCCACATTGCTCCGGCCGCGCGTCGCTATACCGCCCCAGGCAATTAAACTCGTCCCGCGCCACCTTGTCGAAGGCCGCCGAACGCCCCTGGTCCGGCCTGCCGGCGTCGCGCGGGGCAATGCCGGTGTTGTGGAAGTGCTGGTCGGTGAACAAGGGTCCGTTGTGGCAGGTGATGCAGGCGTGCTTGCCGATGAAGACGCGCAAACCGCGTTTTTCCTGCGGCAACAACTGGCTCAGCGCGGCCGCGTCGCCGTTTTGCACGCCGGCGATGTAACGGTCCAGGCGCGACTCGCCATGGCCCAGCGTAGCCTGGTAAGCCGCCAGCGCCTTGCCCATATTGGCGAAAATGCGCGAAACGGCGTCGCGCTCGGCTTCGTCCATCCCGCGCCAGGCCGACTGCTCCGACGGCGAACCGAGCGGGCCGGCGTTGGCCGGCAGCCGCGCCAGGTCGGGCATGGGGCCGAAGAGCGCGCTGTATTGCTGCCGGTAATGCGCGCGCACCAGTTGCGCGTATTGCAGCCGGTTGCCGCCGTGTTCGAGCGGATCTTCTAGCGGACCCAGCGCCTGCGACCACAGGCTGTCCTTGCGGCCATCCCAAAACTGCCACGCACTGAACGCGGCGGCGGCCAGCGGCATGGTGCGGCGCGAACCGGCGCCAACGCCCCGCCCGACCGGCAAGCCGTCCTGGAATTGCTTGCCGGGATCATGGCAACTGGCGCAAGAGACCGCCTGGTTGGCGCTGAAGCGCGCGTCGGCGAACAGGCGTTTGCCCAACTCGGCCGCCACCGGCTGGTGCGCGACGGCGTTGGACGGGTCGGCCGGCGCCGGCGCCAGCCGGGCGATGTGCAGCGACGCCAGCAGCGCGCGCTCCTGGACGCTCCAGCGGTCCGGCTCGGCGGCGTCCGCCAGGGGCGCCCCGTCCGCCAGCGCGGCCATGCCGCCGGCAAACAAGGCCGCGCCCAGCAACGCGCCGAGCGCCGGCCTCACCGCTTGCCCGCTTCCGGCAGCGCGACCACGGTATTGAAGGTGATATTGTCGCTGCCGGGCGCCGCGTCGATGGCCAGTTTCAATTCCCACCAACCGGTCATGCTGAACTTCATGCCCTCCAATAAATAGCGGCCCTCGCCCAGCTCGCGCGTTACCCGCGGGCGGGTCGGAAGGCCGTGGCCGTGCTGCGGCATGCCGCCGTCGACGCCGAAGCGCGCCTGCGTGACCGGCGCGCCGTCCGGCGTGGCAAGCTTGATTTGCCACGAATGCAATTGGTTGATGGCGACGGAATCGAGCAGCGGGTTCACCGTGACAACATACTTGTGTTGCGCCGACGGCCGCGTCAGCGCCAGGTCGAGCCCGGCGGGCGGCGTCGAACAAGCGGACAGCGCCGCCATCATGCCCAGCGGCAGGAAGAATTTTTTCAACATGTGGATTGCTCCAGCCGAGCCGGCACGACGACATGCTTGCCGTCGACGGCGTGGTGCTGCCAGTCGTACTCCATATAACGCGCGGTTTCAAGCGCCTGCGCCTGCCCGTGGTGTTTGGCGACGGTGTACAGCGAGGCCTCGATGCCCATCGAAATCCCCGCCGACACCACGATCTTGCCGTTGTCGACCACCCGCGCCTCTGGCCAGATGGTGCAATCGGGCGCGTCCAGCGCCAACTCCTCCAGCGCGCCGCGGTGGGTGGTCGCGTGCAAGCCGTCCAGCAAGCCGGCCTTCGCCAACATCAGCGCGCCGGAGCAAATCGACACCACGCTGCGCGCGGCGGCCACCCTTTCTTCGAGGAAGCGCAACACGGACGGGTTGCGCTTTTCGCGGCGCGTGCCGAAGCCGCCCGGCACGACGAAAACGTCGGCGTCCGGCATGGTCTCGAAACTATAGTCGGGGTTGATGCTGAGCTGGTTGCGCGCCATGACCGGGCGCAGCGATTGCGCCACGGTGAACACGTCGTACAGCGGCCGCTTGCCGCGCCCTCCAGTCACCCCGAACACCTCGAACGGGCCGGCGAAATCGAGCACTTCCACATCATTGAAAATAAGTATCGCAACGGTTTGCACGCTGACTCCCCTGTAACGGCGCCAATCGAAGGCGGAAGCGTCGAGTATGGCGGAACAGGGGTTGGCACAAATGACAAAAATATCGCTATTTCCGCCAAAACCAAGGTCGGTATGCCTGCCGCGCCTGATGATTTTCGCAGCTCGGCTTAGCAGGCTGATCGGCATTAGCGCGGAGGGGGTGATGGATCTACACGAAATCCGTCAACTCCGTTTCGGTGAAGCCCGCCAGGCGGCGCGCCGCGATGTTGAACGGCCCCTTCAGCACCGGCGCCTGGTAACGCGCCGCCAGCTCGACGTAGGTGGCGCGCGGTTCCAGACCGCGCTGCCCGCACAGGTAGCGATACCAGCGGTTGCCGATCTCGACATGGCCGACTTCCTCTTCCAGGATCAGGTCGAGGATCTTGGCCGCCGCCAGGTCGCCCGCCTGCGCCAGCTTGGCGCGCAACGGCGGGATCGCGTCCAGACCGCGCGCCTCCAGCGTGCGCGGCACCAGCGCCATCCGGGCCATGACGTCGTCGCGGGTTTTATCGACCATTTCCCACAAGCTGTCGTGGGCCGGGAAATCGCCGTATTGGTAACCGAGCACCTGGAGATGCGCAGTGAGCAGGGAGAAATGCACCGCCTCCTCCTTCGCCACGCGCAGCCAGTCGGTGTAGTAGCCGACCGGCAGGCCCGGGAAGCGCCACAGCGCGTCCAGGGCCAGGTTGGCGGCGTTAAATTCGATGTGGGCCAGCGCGTGGATCAGCATCGCCCGCCCTTCCACCGTGACCATCGAACGCCGCCCCACCAGGCGCGGCGCCACCAGCGCCGGCCGCTCCGGGCGGCCGGGGATAGCCGCCGACACCTGCGGCGCGGCGCCGATGTCGACGCCCCAGCCGCCGCCGAGGTAGGCCTCGGCCATGGCCGCCACCGCCGCGGCCTTGGCGACGGGGTCTGTTTCAAGCAAGCATTGCAGCGCGCTTGCGCGCAGTTCAAACGCTGGCGCCATCGTATTACCCTGTGCAAATAAAAGGACGCAGTGTAGCAAATCAATCGTGCCGGCATCGCCGCCGCGCTCACTCGGCCTTCAGCAACACCGTGTCGTACCACCGGCGCATTCGCGCCACGCCCTCGTAGTCGCGCCCAGCAACAATGCGTACAAGCAGTGTCAGCACGGCGCCGCGCGATGGCAAGCACAACGGCGTTCCCGTCGCGCCAATTAGCCGGGGAAAGGCGCCGTCGACTTGCGCACCACCAGGCTCGGCTTGAGCAGTTCGCGCCGCCACGGCAGCGTCGGGTCGCGCATGCGTTCGAGGAGGATGCGCGCCGTCAACGCGCCCATCTCCTGCTTGGGCTGGCCGATCGAGGTCAACGGCGGGTTGCTGTAGGCCGCCAGCGCGATGTCGTCGTAGCCCACCACCGACAGCTGGCCGGGGATCTGCACGCCGGCCTCGCTGGCGGCGCAGATGCCGCCGATGGCCATCAAGTCGTTGCCGGCGAATACCGCCGACGGCCGCCGCGGCAGCGCCAGCAGCTGCCCGAAGGCGGCGTGGCCGCCGGCGCTGGTGAAGTCGCTGTACAGCAACCACTCGGCCCGCGGGGCGACGCCGGCCTCTTGCAGCGCGCGCTGGTAGCCGGCCACGCGCTCGCGGCTGGTCAGCAGCTCCCGCGGCCCGGACACGCAGGCGATCGAGCGGTGCCCCAGGTCGAGCAGATAGCGGGTGCCGAGGTAGCCGCCCAGCGCGTGGTCGGACTCGATGAAGTCGGCCGCCACGCCGCTGATTTCGCGGTCCACCAGCACCACCGGAATCTGGTCGTCGGCCAGGAAGCGCGCCAGCTCGGCGTCGGTGCCGGACGACACCAGGATCAGGCCGTCGATGCGCTTTTCCATCAGCACGCGGATATACGCGACCTGCTTGCCCGGATCGTCATACGAGTTGCACAGGATGATGTTATAGCCCAGCTTGAAGGCGGCGTCTTCGATGCCGCGGATGACCTCGGCGAAATACGGGTTCGAGTTGTTCGGCACCATCATGCCGATGGTGTGGGTGCGGTCGTTCTTCAGGCTGCGCGCCACCGCGCTGGGCACGTAGCGCAGCTGCCCGATCACCGCCAGCACGCGCGCGCGCACGTCCTCGCTGACCACGCGGGTGTTGTTGATGACGTGCGAGACCGTGGTCGTCGAGACGCCCGCCTGCTCCGCTACTTGTTTCATTGTTGCCATGGTGACCGCCTTTCTCCCGCGGGATTATGCCGCAGGAAGCGGCGCAAACAAACCTGCAATTTCAAAACGCCACGCCGGCAACCAGAATGATGTTGGCGTAGGGCGTGAATTGGCCGGTGCGCACCACCGCGCGGGCGCGCGCGCTGGCCGCTTTCAGCGCCTCGTGCGTGACCCGTTCCACCGGCGTCGCCGCCAGCAACGCGCCGATGGCGGCGTCGATGGCGGGGCTGGCCAGCGCGGTTTCCTGCGCCACGATGGCGCGCTCCACCTGCATCTCGGCCAGCACCACGCGCAGCGTGTCGACGAAACCGGGGATGTCGCGCGTCAGCGCCAGGTCGATGCATTGCACGCCGGCCGGCACCGGCAGGCCGGCGTCGCCGATCACCAGCATGTCGCCGTGGCCCATGGCGGCGATGACCTGCGACAGCGCGCTGTTGAGCAACGTCGTCTTCTTCATGTCGGCTCCGTTTCGACCGGCGCGGCGCCCCCGCATCGGGTGATGAACCGCTCCACCTCGTGGCGGAAGGGAATCGCGCTTTGCGCGCCCAGCTTGGTGACGGTCAGCGCGGCCGCGTATTGCGCCGCGGTGGCCGCCGCGACCAAGTCCAGGCCCTGGCCGACGCCGACGGCGAAGGCGCCGACGAAGGTGTCGCCGGCGGCCGTGGTGTCGACCGCGTCGACCCGCACCGCGTCGAGCATGCGGCTGCGCCCGCCCTGGCCGACGATCAGCACGCCCTGCTCGCCCATCGTCAACAGCACCGCGCCGGCGCCCATCGCCAGCAGCCGGGTGGCGGCCTGGCGCGCGCTACCGCGGTCGACGACCTCGGTGCCGCTCAGTTGCGAGGCCTCGGTCTCGTTGACGATCAGGTAGTCGACCAGCGCCACCAGGTCCGGGCGCAGCGGTTGCATCGGCGCCGGGTTGAACACCACCGTCACGCCGCCGCGGCGGGCGATGTGGATCGCCCGGATCACCGCCGTCAACGGCGTTTCAAGCTGGCACACCAGCAGGTCGGCCGCCAGGATCGCCGGCGCCAGCGCCTCGACCATGTCGGCCGTCAGCGTCATGTTGGCGCCGGGCGCGATGACGATGCTGTTGCGCCCGGCGTCGTCGACCATGATGCCGGCCACGCCGCTGGCCGCGCCGGCCTGCGTGTGCAGGTGCGTGACGTCGATGCCGTCGCCGACCAGGCCGGCGCGCAACTGCGCGCCGAAGGCGTCGTCGCCGACCCGGCCGATCATCGTCACGGCGCCGCCCAGGCGCGCCGCGGCGACCGCCTGGTTGGCGCCCTTGCCGCCGGGAATTTGGCAAAATTGCTGGCCGGCTATGGTTTCGCCGGCCGCCGGCATGCGCGGCGTGCGGAACACCAGGTCCATGTTGAGGCTGCCGACGACGGTGATGCGCGGCTGTTTGCGCGGCTTGGCGCCGCTCGTGCCGCTCGTGCCGCTCATGCCGCGCTCCGGGCGATCATGCGGTTGCGGTACATGTCAACGATCACCGCGATGACGATGACGGTGCCGGTGATAATGCGTTTGGCCGGGTCGCTGGCGCCGATCTGCGCCAGGCCGGCCTCCAGCACCGCGATAATCAGCACGCCGATGAAGGTGTTGACGACCGAACCGCGCCCGCCCATCAGGCTGGTGCCGCCGATGACGACGGCGGCGATCACCTGCAATTCCATGCCTGCGGCGGCGTTCGGGTCGGCCGCCTCCAGGCGCGAGACCTGGAACGCCGCCGCGATCGCCGCCAGGAAACCCAGCAGCGCGAACACGGCGGTCTTGGTCGGACGGGTGCGGATGCCGGCCAGGCGCATCGCCTCCTCGTTGGTGCCGATGCCGATCATGTGGCGGCCGAACACCGTGTACGACAGCACCAGTTGGCCGGCGACGACGATGGCGATGGCCAGCAAAAAGGCCGGCGAGATGCCGCCGATGACCGGGTCGTTGATGAACGAGACCGCGCCGCCGATGTATTTGGTGCGCGAGTCGGTGGCCAGGTAGGCCGAGCCGCGCGCCACTTCCAGCATGCCCAGCGTGACGATGAAGGACGGCACCGACCACGTCACCGTAATCAAGCCGTTGACCATGCCGCACAGGAAGCCGACGGCCAGCGCCAGCGCCGCCGCCGGCACGAAGCCGAGCTGCCAGTCGACCATCGCCAGGCTCAGCACGCCGCCGCACAGCGCCAGCACCGAGCCGACCGACAGGTCGATGCCGCCGATGATCATCACGTAGGTCATGCCGACCGCCATCACGGTCAGCGCCGGGATCTGGTTGGCGATGGTGCTGAAGGTTTTCATGCTCAGGAAGTACTTGCTGGCGTAGCTGAAAAACACCACCATGCCGGCCAGCACCAGTACCAGGCCGAGGTATTCCTTGGCGCGCCGCAGCCACGGCGAGGCCGCCTTGGCGCCGCCGGCCGCGCCCAGCGGGGAACGCGGCGCTTGTGCATCGATTGTTTGGGTAGTCATAGGATCGTCCTTCTTATATTGGTTGAAGCGCCGCCGGCGCCGCGTCGACGTAGCCGCTGAAGGCCGCCTCCATGATCGCGTCGGCGCTGGCCTCGTCGCGCCCGAAGGTGCGCACCATCTTGCCGGCGCTCATCACGGCGATGCGGTCGCACAGCAACATTAGCTCGACCAGGTCGCTCGACACCACCACCAGCGTCTTGCCCTGCGCCGCCAGTTGCGCCATCAGCTTATAGATTTCGAATTTGGCGCCGACGTCGATGCCGCGGGTGGGCTCGTCGAACAGCATGACGTCGCACTCGCGGTGCAGCCAGCGGCCGATGGCGATTTTCTGCTGGTTGCCGCCGGACAGCTGGCCGACCGGCTGCTCGACCGAGCTGGCGCGCAGCGACATCAGCTTGCCGATACGCTCGGCGATGGCGCCCTCTTTGTTGCGGCTCAGCCAGCCCGCCCTGGCCACCGCGGCGATGCCGCTCAGGGTGGTGTTGACGCGGATCGACTGCGGCAGCAGCAAGCCCTGCTCCTTGCGGTCCTCCGACACCATGGCGATGCCGTGGCGCACCGCGTCGTACGGCGAGCCGATGGCCCGCTCGCTGCCGCTGACGCTGATGCGGCCGCTGTCGCGCCGGTCGGCGCCGTAAATAAGCCGCAGCGTTTCGGTGCGGCCCGAACCGACCAGGCCGGCGATGCCGAAGATTTCCCCGCCGCGCGCCTCGAAACTGACGTCGCGCACCGCCTTGCCGCGGCTCAGGTTCTGCACCTTCAGCGAAATCGCGCTCGGCTGCGGCTTGGGCCGGTCGAGCCGGTCGCCGACCTCGCGCCCGACCATCAGTTTGACCACTTCTGGAATGCTGATGGCGTCGGCCGCGTGGGTGCCGACCACCAGGCCGTCGCGCAGCACCGAAATCGAATCGGCGATGCGCTTGGTCTCTTCCAGCCGGTGCGAAATATAGATGATGCCGACGCCCTTGGCCTTGAGCCGCTCGATCTGCACGAACAGCAGGTCGACCTCGCGGCCGGTCAGCATCGCCGTCGGCTCGTCGAGGATCAGCACCTTGCAGTCGGCGCTGATGTTGGCGGCGATCTCGATCATCTGGCGCTGGCCGATGCCCAGGCGCGACACCGGCGTGGCCGGGTCGAGCGCGCCCAGGCCGACCTGCGCCATGCACTGGGCGGCGGCGGCGTTCAGCCTGGCGTAGTCGACGAAACCGAAGCGGCTCGGCAGCTTGCGCAGGAACAGGTTCTCGGCGATGCTCAGCGTGTTCACCAGGCTCAGCTCCTGCAGCACCATGCGCACGCCGCGCTCCTCGGCCTGCGCGCGCGACGTCGGCGCGAACGCCACGCCGTTCAGCCGCATGCTGCCGGCCAGCGGCGTCACCAGCCCGCAGATAATCTTCGACAGCGTGCTCTTGCCGGCGCCGTTCTCGCCGGCCAGCACGCGCACCTCGCCCGGGCGCAGGCTCAAATGAACGTCCTGCAACACCGGCCCGGCATAGGACATCGACACGCCGTTGATTTGCAACAAGGGCTGCGACTGCGGCTCAATAAAGGAACTCATGGGGATATTCTCGGGGAATAGATAATGTGCGGGGGCCGCCGGCGCGGACAAAACCACCGGCGTAACCCCGGCCCTCGCCGTTGGTTTAAGAGTGCGCCAACAGCGGCTGCGCAAGCTTACTTCTTGCTACCGGCAACCAAATCAACCGGGGTCTCGACCACGCCGCCCAGGGTTTTAATCGGCGCCTTGGCTTTCAAGAACTTCAGCGCGTTTTCAATGCCGTAAATGGCCAGCTTGTCGGCGTGCTGCTCGGCGGTGGCGGTCATACGGCCATCCTTGAGCATCGGTGCAACGGCCGAAATATTGTCAAAGCCAACCACCCGCACCTTGCCGGTCAAGCCGGCCGATTTCACGGCGGCCACGGCGCCGATGGCCATGCTGTCGTTACCGCACAGCAGCGCCTTCATATCCGGGTTCTCGCTCAGCATCGCGGCGGCCACCTTGTTGGCCTTGTCGATTTCCCACTCGCCGGTCTGGACGCCGACCACTTTCGCGCCGGCCTTCTTCATCGCGTCCTGGAAACCGGCGGTGCGCAGCTTGGCGTTGTTCGCCGTTGGCAAGCCTTCAATGATCGCCACCTTGTCGCCCGGCTTCAAGAACTTGGCCAGGTAGTCGCCCACCTGCTCGGCGCCCTTGCGGTCGAGCGGCCCGACGAACGGCACGGTGATGCCCTTCTCTTTCAGCGCGCTGGCGTCGAACTGGTTATCGATGTTAATGACGACGATGCCGGCGTCGATGGCGCGCTTGGACACCGCCACCAGCGCCTTCGAATCGGCCGGCGCGATAACGATCGCGTCGACGTTGGAAATAATCATTTGCTCGACCAGTTTGATCTGGCCGGCGGTGTCGCTCTCGTCCTTGACGCCGTTGGTGATCAGCTCGTACTTGTCGCTGTTTTTCTTTTGATGCGCCTTGGCGCCGTTTTCCATCGTCAGGAAAAATTCATTGGCGAGCGACTTCATCACCAGGGCGACGCGCGGCTTCTCGGCGCTGGCCTGGGCCATCGGTACGGCCAGCATCAAGCTGGCGGCGGCCACGGCGATTGATTTGGCAAAAAGGGAAATGGTGCTCATTGGGTGTCTCCGAAAGGGAAGTTGTAGTTTTAAGTGAACTCGCGCTGATCAGTCAAAAAACGGTACGCAATCGATTGCGCAATCGATTGCGTATTAGATCGCGGAGTACCAACCGGTGTCAAGGAGTTATTTTTTCACGGGAAACTATCGAAGCACTTGTTGATAAAAATCAATCCGCATTCCGCTTGCGGCGCGGCTTGGGGCCGGAAATGGCCTCCACGCGGGCGCCGGTGCGGATCTGGACGCGCTCGCTGAACCAGTCTTATTGCACCGACTTGGTAGAGGATGGCGCCGCCTTATACAGCCAACCGAACACTACCGCCGCCGTCGCGGCACCGACCAGCTGGGCGACAACGAACCCCGGAACGTCCGCTGGCCTTATCCCGGCGAAGGTGTCGGTAGCGGCACGCGCCAATGTCACGGCGGGGTTGGCGAACGAGGTGGACGACGTGAACCAGTAGGCCGCCGTAATATAGGCAGCGACGGCGAACGGCGTCACGGTTGGCCGGCTGCGCGAACATCCGACGATCACGGCCAACAGGCCAAACGTGGCGACGAACTCGCTCCACAATTGCGGAAGACCGTCCCGAACATGCTGCGAAGCGGAAAACAGAGGCTCGCCGAACATCGCGTGCGCCGCGGCCACGCCGGCGAACGCCCCGGCGACTTGCGCCACGACGTATGCCGGCACATCGCGCCAGCCGGTGTTGCCGTGCCAGGCATCGACCAAGGTCACGGCTGGATTGAAGTGCGCCCCGGACACCGGGCCGAAAGTCAGGATGAGTGCCGCCAAGCCAGCGCCGGTCGCTATCGCGTTGGCCAGCAGCGCAAGGCCAACGATTCCAGCGGCCAGCCGTTCGGCCATGATGCCGGAACCGACTACGATTGCCAGCAGCATGGCCGTGCCGAGGCTTTCGGCGACGACGCGGCGCGCAAGCGTCATACCGGCGTAAACGGGTTGACCGTGCCGCCCGGGTGGCTGCCAGCGCTACACCCTTTGAACCGGCTTTTCCCCATCGTCGTTACCAAGGCTTCGGCCATGACGCCGCGGGCGGAATTGCCGGTGCAAGGAAACAGGACGTTGTAGATTTTTTCGCTCAGGTCCAGCATCCACTTGGCGTAATCGCTTTTTACGACCGTCGGTTCGCTTGAAAAAAGCGCCGAGTAGAAGCCGATGCTGTTGTTCAAATCACCGACGGAAATATGCACATGTAAGCGATTCATCTTTACACCTCTTCGGTTGTGGGACAGGCGGGGGAACAGACCGGCGCACATGGATTGCCGCCGCAACAGTTCTCAGTCAGGAAGACCAAAAGGCCGTGCATGGTCGGCGTGGCTAAGTTCGTTCATGTGAAAGGATAGTGACGACGGGGAATACCGGTCCTTTCACCGATCTTGCCAGCGGCAAGACCGGTAGGCCCGGCTTGCACCAAGGCGCGAAAGATTGCGAGCCGGGATTCCTGAGAGAGTGCGGCCAAGGCCGTGATTGCGTTTTTCGCTTCCATACTTCAATAATACTTGAAATATTAAAGCATTGTAAACCCCTACTTTTTCGGTGCGAAGGCAGCGCTAGTGATTTCCCGCTCAGGTACGATTAATGGAAACGCCACCATCGACCATCAGGCACGATCCCGTCGTGAAACTTGACGCGTCGGACGCCAGGTAAAGCGCCGAACGCGCAATTTCCGCCGGCGTTGCCAGACGCTTGAGCGCGTACAACCCTTCGATGAAGGCACGCGCCTCCGGCGTATTGGCGACGGCGCGCCCCGCCGGCGTATCCGTGCCGCCCGGCAGCAGGGCATTGGCGCGCACCCCATGCGCCGCGTACTCAACGGCGATCACTTGCATCAGGCCGGTCAATCCCGCCTTGCTGGCGGCATACGCGCCCATACCGGGGAAGCCAACGGTATGGCCGACGAAGGAGGAGGTGAAGATGATGGAGCCGCCGCCGCGTTTGACCATCGCTGGAATCTGAAACTTCGCGCCAAGGAACGCGCCGGTCAGGTTGGTGTCGAGCACGGATTTCCAGGCATCGACCGAAAGATCGGCAAGCGCCGCGATCTCCCCTACCGATCCGGCGTTGTTGAAAGCGATATCCAGTCCGCCAAAGCGACCGACCGCGACCTCCACCAATGCGCGGGCAAGTTGTTCGTCTTTGATGTCACCGGCGACGGCAATCGCTTCGCCCCCACCTTGCTCAATGTCGGCCACAAGGGCGTCCAACTCGGCTTGACGGCGCGCCGTCACGACCACTTGCGCGCCCTCCCTGGCAAACAACTTCGCGGTCTCGTAGCCGATGCCCGAACTTGCGCCGGTCACAATCGCGACTTTTCCTGATAACTGCTTCATTTTGCTATCCTTACGTTGAGTTATGGCGAAACATCAGCGTAACGAAGCGGCCCCTGCCGTTCTATCCGTTTCTTGCGGCCGCATTCAGGACGGGTCGCGCACACCGCACATGTCGGCGGCATAATTGGTGAAGTCCAGCCCGGCCGTCGCGTCGAAGCCGCCGTCGGGCGGTGGCCGAGGCGGTGCGCGCGACCACCGTTACGCTCAGCCGCCAGGTTCGCCATACTGGAAGCGGCCACGGGCATAAAGTTGCCTAACTAGTTGTCGCTGGTTTTCGCGTGGCCGCGGCCCCGCTCAGCTGGCAACCAGCCGTCCCGCCAGCACGACAAATACCGTCGGCAGCACATACTTGCCGGCGCCCGACTTCGACTTCACCCGCCGCGTAATGCGCGCCGCCAACAGCGCGTAAATCGCGTCGAAAAACAAGCCGGTCAGCACCAGCAGCGTGCCCAGCCACAAATACTGCATCGGCACCGACGCGCCGCCGGCGCTGACGAACTGCGGCAGGAACAAGCTGCAAAACAGCAGCGCCTTCGGATTGAGCAAGTTGGTCAGGAAACCGCGCACGAACGAGGCGCCGGGCGTCGGCGCCACAGCGCCGACCGCGTCCAGGCTCAAATCGGCGCGCAACATTTTTACCGCCAAATACACCAGATACGCCGCCCCACCCCAGCGCACCAGTTGCAGCGCGCCCGGATGCGCGGCCATCAGCGCGGCCAGGCCGAGACCCGACATCAGCACATGCATCGCGCGCGACGCGGCAATGCCCAGCGCCGTCACCAGCGCGACGCCGGCGCCGCGCGCCGCGCCGGTGGCGATCACCAGCGCCATGTCCGGCCCGGGCAACAAGAACACGCCGGCAAGCGCCGCCAGATACATAAAAGTGGCCGATGTTTCCATACTAACTCCCGAGAAAGACAATGAACGATGCCGTCATTATCGAGCTGGGGCGCTGAAATGTGCTTGCTATTTCCTCCCCGCATGGCATAGTTATGAGCAGATTCCACTCATTTTTCTCATATACTTAAATGAAAAATTCATATAGCGATCTGGACGAAGTAGACATCCGCATTTTGACGCTGCTACAGGAAGAAGGCCGGCTGTCGAACGCGCGCCTGGCCGAGCGCCTGAAACTAAGCGAAACGCCGGTATGGCGGCGCCTGCGCCGGCTGGAGGAGGACGGTTACATCACCGGCTACCAGGCGCTGATCGACCGCAAGAAGCTGGGCATCGGCTTGATCGCGTTTGTCCGCGTCACCTTCGCCAACCACGCCGGCGAGCAACCGTTCCAGTTCGAAGAGGCCATCCAGGCGATACCCGAAATCCTCTCCTGCCACAACGTCACCGGCGAATCGGACTACCAGTTGCAGGTGGTAGCGCGCGACATTGAAAGCTACGGCGACTTCGTCTCCACGGTGCTGCGCAAACTGCCGGGGGTGGCCGAAATCCACTCCAGCCTGTCGATGCGCGAAATCAAATCCTCGAACCGCCTGCCGATGCCCGCCATATAAACCAAGGGCGTAACCCAGGGGCCGGACCCCGGCTGCTAACTTAGCGCGATTTTCGTCGGTCGGGTTAGCCCGCCGGGCGTAACACGACTGGCGTCGGCGGTTGCCCGGCGCCGGCTTACGTCCCGCGCACCCTACCTGCTCAACGTCAGCGTATGCTGGGCCGGCCCCGGCAGCAGCGGCGTCGTGCGCCCCGCCACCCAGTCGGCGTGGCCGGCCAGGAAAAACGGCGACAGCGGATGCCCGCTCTGCCCGCCCGGCATGTTGAAGACGCCCTGCTCCTCCCTGCCCGGCGACACCGTCAGCCGTTCCGATTGGCCGAAGGTGCTGCCGGCAACGCGCGGCATGTGGTTGTCGCCAGGCAGCATGTCGGGCGGCACTGCCAGCCAACGCCGCAGCCACGGCACCGCCGCGCTGATCGGATGCGCGATGGAGGCCGTGTTACGCTCGCCCCAAGTGGCCGCCGACAAGGGCTTGCCGCCCTTGCCCAGGTCGGCGATGACGCGGTCAACCGCCGCCAGTTGCAGCGCCTGCCAACTGGCGTGCCCGAGCGGAAGCCAGCCGGCCGGCCGCGCGTCGAGCAGGCGCGCCAGCACCACCGGCCAGCGCGAGGTGGCGAGGGCCACGTTGGCCTTGCCGTCGAGCTTGGCCAGCTCGGCGTTGGCGCCCTCGAACACCAGGTCGTGCAGCGCCCACATGAAGGCGCGCGTGAGCCGGTAGCCAACCGAGTCGACGCTGGCGCGGCCGCTCCAGCCGTTTTTCAGCAAGGCCAGAAACTCCGCCCGCTGCGGCCGTTTTTCCAGCGCGCCGGCGTCCAGCGCGGCAATCGCGCGCTCGCGCCAGCCCGACAGGAAGATGGCGCGGTCGTCCAGCCCGACGCCGTAGGCGCCGCGCACGTCGGTCTTGGCGCCCAATGCGCTCAGGCCGTCGCGCACCTGGCGCCCGCGCGCGCCCAGGTCGAAGCCGCCGTCGCCGAGCAGCTCGGCGCCGGCGCCCATCAACTGGCGGCTGTTCGCGGTCGACAACTGGCCGTCGGCCGGATTGCTCACGCGCGGATATTCGGCCGGCGTCAGCCAGCCCTGCCATGAGGCCGCCGCACCGTCCAGCGCCAGCGGGAAACTGCTGGCCGGCCCCGGCTGGACGCGCCGCGGCAGCGGCCCGGCGATGGTCCAGCCGATGTTGCCCTGGTCGTCGCCGGCGACGAAATTCTGCGCCGGCACGCCCATGGCCGCCGCCACGGCCAGCGCGTCGGCCATGCTGTCGGCCGACTCCAGCAGCGCCGGGTTCAGGTTGACGGCCTCGGCCGCGTGCGCGACCCAGTGGACGGCGTAGAGCCGCCCCGCCACCTCGCGCAGCGGCCCCAGCGAACTCTCGCGCACCAGCAACTGCTGCGCCGGCGCGCCCTTGATCAAAATCGTT
Source organism: Janthinobacterium sp. CG3 (assembly GCF_000344615.1). Classification (GTDB taxonomy): domain Bacteria; phylum Pseudomonadota; class Gammaproteobacteria; order Burkholderiales; family Burkholderiaceae_D; genus Janthinobacterium. The sequence goes on from NZ_KB467824.1 coordinate 2,302,643, forward strand.
TCCTGGTACGCGGCCGGGCGTTCCCAGCCGGCCGGCGTGCGCACCTGGCCCGGCTGGGCTGGGTCGCGGCCCAACTCGACCAGGTCGAGGTAGTCGCCGTAGCTGTTGGTGAAACTCCAGGCGACGTGGCCGTTGCTGCCGACGGCCAGCAGCGGCGGCGCGCCCGGCAGCATGACGCCAACCATGCGACGCTGGCCGCCGCGCGCGTCGGGAAACTGCAGCGCCACCCGATACCAGGTGTTCGGCAGCTGGATGTTCAGGTGCATGTCGTCGGCGATGATCGCCGCGCCGTCCTGGCTGCGGCTACCCGCCAGCGCCCAGTTGTTGCTGCCGACGGCGTTGGCGCCGACCGCGTCGAGCATCTCGGCGCCGGCCAGCTTGGGCGCGTCCAGCGCCGGCGGCCGGCCCCACCACAGCGGTGGCGCCGCCGGAATCGGCGCGCTGGGCGGCGGCACGCGTTCGGCGTCCAGCGGCGCGTCCCACTGTGTCGACTCCGGCAACAGGAAGGCGCGCTGCTCGACGCTGCTGTGCTCGCGCAACCAGCCGCGCGCCAGTTCGCGCGGCTCCAGCCCGCCCTGCAAGTCGAAATACATGGCCCATACCACCAGCAGCGAATCGGCCGCCGTCCACGGGCGCGGCTTGACGCCGATCAAGGCATATTCAAATGGCCGCGTCGACAGCGCCGCCAGGCCGTCGTTGACGCCGCCGACATAGCGTTCCAGGAAGCGGCGCTGTTCGGCCGGCAGCGCCAGCACGGCCCGTTCGGCGCGGGCGCGGAAGCGGTGCGGGCGGCGCGACTTGTCGAGTCCGAGCGCGCGCGGCCCGAACAATTCGGCCAGTTCGCCGGCGCCGACGCGGCGCAGCAAGTCCATCTGGAAGTAGCGCTCCTGCGCCTGCACGAAACCGCTGGCGTAGGCCACGTCGAGCCGGTTGCCGCCGCTGATCAGCGGCACGCCCAAGGCGTCGCGCGTCACGCTGACGTCGCCGTGCAAACCGGGCGCCGCCCGCGTGCCGTCCAGCTGCGCCAGGCTGCCGCGCAAAAACAGCCACAGCGCCAGCGCCGCCAGCACCAGCAGTCCGAGCAGCGCCAGCAGCAGGCGCCGGGACCAGATCCGAATCTTCCCCGTAGCATTCTTCCGCATACCATTCCCATGAAAAAACTGTCGATGTCGAATTCATACACCTGACGGTTTTACCATGCGGGTGACGATCCGGCAAGCCGGCGGCCGGGACCTGGGACGCTGTTGCGTCCGCCTAAAAAATTATTATTTAGCAATTTTAAAATTTTCGTTGACGCAAGAAATTCTTCGCTGTTACTATCGGCAACACCGTGTGGAAGCGCTTCCACTTTATCGCCACCGAAGGAGTTCCCGTGTCAAACGATGCCTCAGTTTCCCTTGAAACCACATTTTCGCCGCCGCCCGATTCCGCGCTCTGGCGCAAGGACTTCCTGTTCGGCGCCGCGACCGCCGCCTACCAGATCGAGGGCGCGGTCGACGAAGACGGGCGCCTGCCGTCGATCTGGGACACCTTCAGCCAGCAGCCCGGCAAGGTGCTGGCCGGCGACACCGGCGCCGTCGCCTGCGACCACTACCACCGCTGGGAAGCCGACCTCGACCTGCTGTCCGAGTTGAACGTCGGCGGCTACCGCCTGTCGATCTCCTGGCCGCGCGTGATGGATGAAGCGGGCCGGCCCAACCGCAAGGGCATCGACTTCTACAGGCGCCTGCTGGGCCGCCTGAAAGAAAAAGGTCTTTCCACCTTCGTCACGCTATACCACTGGGATCTGCCGCAGCACCTGGAAGACAAGGGCGGCTGGCTCAACCGCGAGACCGCCTACCGCTTCGCCGAGTACGCCGACTTGATGAGCCGCGAACTGACCGGCCTGGTCGACGCCTGGGCCACGCTGAACGAGCCGTGGTGCTCGGCCCAGCACGGCTACGGCAGCGGCCACCACGCGCCCGGCGTGACGAATCAAACGTCGGCGCTGCAAGCCATGCACCACCTGCTGCTGGCGCACGGCCTGGCGCTGCCTATCCTGCGCGCCAACGACCCGGCCTCGCTGAAAGGCATCGTCGCCAACGTCGGCCGCGGCACCACCACCGGAAGCGGCGAAGCCGACCGGCGCGCCGCGCGCCTGTTCGAAGTCCAGCACAACAACTGGGTGCTCGACCCGCTGCTGAGACAGGCCTATCCGAGCGAGCTGTTCGCACTGTGGCCGGGCACCGAGCCGGTCGTGCTCGACGGCGACATGCACATCATCGGCGCGCCGCTTGATTTCCTCGGCATTAATTACTACTTCCGCACCAACGTCGTCAGCGACGGCGCCCACGGCTTCGCCGAAGTGGCCCTGGAAGGCGTCGAGCGCACCCAGATGGGCTGGGAAGTCTATCCCGACGGCCTGCGCGACCTGTTGGTCCGCTTCCACGGCGACTACCCCGCGCTGCCGCCGATCTACATCACCGAAAATGGCACCGCGTCCGACGACGAAGTGGTCGGCGGCGAAGTCGACGACCGCAGCCGCGTCTCCTTCCTGAACCGCCACCTGGCGGCGGTCGACAGCGCCATCAAGGCCGGCGTCGACGTGCGCGGCTACTTCATCTGGTCACTATTGGACAATTTTGAGTGGGCTTTCGGCTACGAGCGCCGCTTCGGCATCGTCCACGTCGACTACCGCACCCAGAAACGCACCCTGAAGCGCAGCGCCAAACTGGTTGCAGCCTTCCTGGCCGAGCGAAATAAATCATCCTGAAAAGAGGCCAAACATTGTTTTTCGTTTTATCGTGGCAACCTGTATAAAAATTCAATAAAAATGCGGCAAAACGCACATTGGAGACAAACATGAAAACAGCACACTTGGCTGGCGCGTTCGCGCTGGCGTTCGCGGCCCACGGCGCGGCACAAGCGCAAACCGCGGCCGCGGCCCCGGCGCTGAAAGCCACCGTGATCCACTGGTGGACCTCGGGCGGCGAATCGGCCGCCATCAAGCAGTTCGCCGACGCCTATAACAAGGCCGGCGGCGAATGGGTCGACAACGCCATCGCCGGCGCCGACCAGTCGCGCGCCACCACCATCAACCGCATCGTCGGCGGCGACGCGCCGACGGCGGCGCAGTTCAACACCTCCAAGCAGTTCCGCGACATCGTCGAACAGGGCATGCTGAACAATATCGACGACGTCGCCGCCAAGGGCAACTGGGACCAGATCCTGCCCGCTTCCATCATCGACAGCATCAAGATCGACGGCCACTACTACGCCGCGCCGGTGAACATCCACATGCCGGCCTGGTTCTTCTACTCGAAGGCGGCGTTCCAGAAGGCCGGCATTGGCGCCGAACCGAAAACCTACGACGAGTTCCTGGCCGTGCTGGCCAAGCTGAAAGGCGCCGGCGTAGTGCCGCTGGCCTTCGGCGGCCAGGTCTGGCAAGAGAAAATCACCTTCGACGCGGTCTTCGCCAGCGTCGGCGGGCCGGAGCTGTACCTGAAGGTCTACCGCGACCGCGACATGAACGCCGTCAAGTCCGACGCCTTCAAGCAGGTGCTGGTGGCCTTCAAGCGCCTGCGCGGCTTCGTCGATCCCGGTTCGCCGGGGCGCAACTGGAACGACGCCACCGCCATGGTCGTCACCGGCAAGGCCGGCGTGCAGATCATGGGCGACTGGGCCAAGGGCGAGTTTTCGGCCGCCAAGCAGGTCGCCGGCAAGGACTTCGGCTGCTTCCCCGGCTTCGGCGCGCGCTCGCCCTACATCGTCGCCGGCGACGCCTTCGTCTTTCCCAAGTCGAGCAACCCGAACACGGTGAAGGCGCAAAAACTGCTGGCCGGCGTAATGACCTCGCCGGCGGCGCAGGTGGCCTTCAATTCGCGCAAGGGGTCCATCCCGATCCGCGGCGACATCGACGACAGCTCCCTCGACCTGTGCGCCAAGATGGGCGTGGCCATCCTCAAGGATAAAACCCGCCAGTTGCCGAACTCGGAAATGCTGGTCGCGCCCGACCTGAACGGCGCCCTGCAAGACGTGCTGACCAACTTCTGGAACAAAAACCAGTCGGCCGAGGACGCGCAGAAGGCTTTCGCCAGCGCGCTCAAGGGATGAATAAAAAGCCGCCGCGCCAACCGCTGCGCAGGCGCTACTCGGTGGCGGCCTACATCGCGCTGCTGCCGATGGCCTTCACCGTGTTGTTCGCCTACCTCGGCACCATGCTGTGGACGGCGCGCGTCTCGGTCAGCAGTTCGCGCACCTTCCCGGCCAGCGACTTCGTCGGCCTGGCCCAGTACACGCGCCTGTTCAACAACGACCGCTGGCTGCTCTCGCTGCACAACATCGTCTGGTACGGCGCGCTGTTCATCGCCGCCTGCCTGCTGCTCGGCTTCCTGCTGGCGGTCTTCATCGACCAGAAGGTGGCGGCCGAGGGCGTGCTGCGCACCGTGTTCCTGTATCCGTACGCGATGTCCTTCGTCGCCACCGGCTTGATCTGGCAATGGCTGCTCAATCCCGAACTGGGTATCCAGGAGGTGCTGCGCCAGATCGGCTTCCCCGAGGCCCGCTTCGACTGGATCGTCGACCAGGACAAGGTCATCTTCACGGTCGTCATCGCCACCGTCTGGCAAGCCTCCGGGCTGGTCATGGCGCTGCTGCTGTCGGGCCTGCGCGGCATCGACGACGAACTATGGAAAGCCACCCGCATCGACGGCATTCCGCGCTGGCGCGTCTACGTCAGCATCGTCCTGCCGATGCTGGGCGCCTCGATATCGACCGCCTTCGTGCTGCTGTTCGTCATGGTCGTCAAGCTGTTCGACGCGGTCGTCGCCATGACCCAGGGCGGCCCCGGCACCGCCAGCGAAGTGCCGGCCAAGTTCATCATGGACTACCTGTTCGGCCGCGCCAATCTGGGGCTGGCCTCGGCCGCCTCGGTGGTCCTGCTGAGCACCGTGCTGGCCATCGTCGCGCCGGTTTTGTACGCGCGCCACCGCGGCAACCGCAGAAAGGACACGGCATGACGCCCATACCGCAAGCACCAGCTGAACGACGGCGCCGTTCCCGCATCACGCCGGCGCGCATCGGCGTGTACGCCTTCCTCGTCATGGCGGCGCTGTTTTTCCTGCTGCCGCTGTACGTGATGCTGGTGACGTCGCTCAAACCGATGGCGGAAATCCGCCTCGGCACCTTGTTCGCGCTGCCGCGCCAGGCCACCCTGGCAGCGTGGGGCGTGGCCTGGCAGTCGGCCTGCACCGGCCTGGCCTGCAACGGCATCCGCGGCGGCTTCTGGAACTCGGTCTTCATCGTCGTCCCCAGCACCGTCCTGTCGATCGCCATCGGCGCGGTGAACGGCTACGCGCTGTCGTTCTGGCGCCCGCGCGGCGCGGCGCTGCTGTTCGGCGTGCTGATGATGGGCGCCTTCATCCCGGCCCAGGTGATGGTGTATCCGCTGGTGCGGCTGCTGGCCGGCGCCCACCTGTTCAGCTCCCTGCCCGGCATCGTCCTGATCCACACCATCTTCGGCATGCCGGTGATGACGCTGTTGTTCCGCAATTACTACGCCGGCCTGCCGCTGGAACTGTTCAAGGCGGCGCGCATCGACGGCGGCGGCTTCTGGCGCATCTTCCTGCACCTGATGCTGCCGATGTCGACCCCGGTGATCGTCGTCGCGGCGATCATGCAGGTGACCGGGATCTGGAACGACTTCCTGCTAGGGCTGGTGTTCGCCGGCTCGGAAAACCTGCCGATGACGGTCCAGCTCAACAACATCATCAACACCACCACCGGCGAACGGCTCTACAACGTCAACATGGCAGCGACCATCCTGACCTCGCTGGTGCCGCTGGCGCTGTACTTCGTCTCGGGCCGCTGGTTCGTGCGCGGCATCGCCTCCGGCGCGGTCAAAGGTTAACGATCAAAGGTAAAAATAAAATATGTCCAACGTAGCCATACGCGATCTGCACATCCAGCTCGGCGCCAACACCGTCATCGACCGGCTCAACCTCGACGTCGAGGCCGGCGAATTCATCGTCCTGCTGGGGCCCTCGGGCTGCGGCAAATCGACGCTGCTGCACACCATCGCCGGCCTGATCGACGTCAGCGGCGGCAGCATCGAAATCGGCGGCCGGGATATGACCTGGGCCGACCCGAAGGACCGCGGCATCGCGCTGGTGTTCCAGTCCTACGCGCTGTACCCGACCATGAACGTCGAACGCAACCTGTCGTTCGGGCTGCGCATCGCCGGCACGCCCAAGCCCGAAATCGAACGGCGCGTGGCGCGCGCGGCGCACATGCTGCAACTCGAACCGCTGCTCAAGCGCAAACCGGCCAACCTGTCCGGCGGCCAGCGCCAGCGCGTGGCGATCGGCCGCGCCATCGTGCGCGAGGCCGACGTGTTCCTGTTCGACGAACCGCTGTCGAACCTGGACGCCAAGCTGCGCACCGAACTGCGGCGCGAACTCAAGCAACTGCACAAGCGGCTCGGCGCGACCATGATCTACGTTACCCACGACCAGGTCGAGGCGATGACGCTGGCCACGCGCATGGCCGTCATGCGCGCCGGCGCGATCCAGCAATACGACACCCCGGCCGAGGTCTACCGCGCGCCGGCCAACCTGTTCGTCGCCAGCTTCCTCGGCTCGCCCGGCATGAACCTGTTCAGCGGACAGCTGCGGCAGCGCGCCGGGCGCAGCGTCTTCAGCAACGCGTACCTGGAACTGGACGTGTCGGCCTATCCGTTTCACCGGCCGCCGTCGGACGGGCAACCCTGCGTGCTGGGCGTGCGGCCGGAAGACATCGGCGTCGGCGCGCAGTACGAACAGCGCGGCACCGTCTCGCTGGTCGAACCGATGGGCAACCACCGCGTGCTGTGGCTCGACTTCCACGGCAGCCAAATCGCCAGCATCGCCCAGGACCAGCAAACGGCGGAGCTGGACCCGGCCACCGGCTTCGCCATCCGCGCCGAAAACGTCTCCCTGTTCGACGAGGCGGAAGCCGGCGGCCAGCGCCTGTAGCGGCGCAATGCGGGGTCGGACCCCGAGGGTCTGACCCCGGCTTGACGCCGCTGGTTTTTCTCGCGGTCCGTGGCGCTTTAAAGCGGCGCCGGCGCGCCAAGCGAATCGCGCAGCGCCAGCGTCACCGGAAACTCGCGGCTGATCTGGTGCCGCGTGCCATAGCACTGGTTGAGCAACCAGCGCACCGCGTTCTGCGTCAGGTCGACTATCGGTATATGCACCGACGTCAGCCGCGGCGACGCAAACGCCGCCGAATAATCGTCGTCATAGCCGATCACCGACACCTGCGCCGGCACCGCCACGCCGGCCCCGTGCAGGCAGGCCAGCGCGCCGATCGCCATCTCGTCGTTGGCGCAGAACAGGCCGGTGAAGCGCAGACCCGCGTCCAGCAGCTCCCGGGCCGCCGCAAACCCGCCTTCGCGCGAAAAGTCCGACTCCACCAATTGCACGGCGGCGCGGGCGATGCCATGGCGCGCCAACTCCTCGAAAAAGCCGTGCATGCGGATCTGGTTGTCCGACGTATCGGCCGGACCCGAGATCGCCGCCAGTTGGCGGTGCCCCTGCTGCAGCAGCGCGGCGGCGGCCAGCACGCCGCCGCCGCGGTGGTCCGGGCAGAACGACGCGTCCGGCAATTGCGCGCAGCGGCGGTTCAGGAACGCCATTTTCGGCTGCATGCGCTGCAGCGCGATCAAGTCCTCGTCGAGCAGGTCGTGGCCCAGCACCAGGATGCCGTCGCAGTCGCGGCTGATGAGGAATTTGACCGCCTCGATGGCCTGCTCGCGCGGCGACTCGTCGCCGCAGCCGGTCGCCACCACCACGTGCCGGCGCAGCGCGCGCAGTTCGGTGTCGGTCTGCTTCAGGATGCTGCCGTAATAGGCGCCGAAGAACGACGGCACGAACACGCCGATCATGCCGAGCGACTGCGCCGACAGCGAGCGGCCGATCGAAGACGGGCGGAAATTGAGTTGTTCGATGGCCGCCTGCACGCGCGCCGCGGCTTTGGCCGAGACCGGTCCGGCGCCGGAAATGGCGCGCGATGCCGTCGACATGCCTACACCGGCGAGCGCCGCGACGTCTTTCAGCGTTGCCAAAAATACTCCTGGATGGGATGGGTTAAACGAGGTGCCGCCGAGGCGTCGCGCCGAAGCCAAAACGGTCTCCATGGTAACACGCGCCACACCGGGGACAGACCACGATTTCCGAGAAACTTCCCTCACGCGCCACACCGGGGACAGACCACGATTTCCGAGAAACTTCCCTCGGAAATCGTGGTCTGTCCCCTAAGCTGCTACAAACTGCCGTCGGCCCTGCTCAGCCTGCTCTACGCGGCGTTGGCGAAATGGGTGTGGCAGGTTTTCGCGCGCGGCCGTGGCGGCGGCCCGTGATGTTCAGTGCAGGCTCGATTGCCCCATCCAGGCGATACTCTCGACGCCAAAGCGCAGCGGCTGGCGGGCGCCGTCGAAAGCCTTCAGCAGCGCCGCCATCCCGTGCGCCTGCGGCTGGACGCGGATGATCTCGACGCCCAGCGAGCGCAGCGCCGGAACCTGCGCGAACATGTCGACGCAGTTCTCGCCGGCGAGCGGCAGGCCGGCGCCGCGCCTGCCCGTTTGCGCCGGCAAGCGCCGCGGCTCGCCCTGGCAGCGGAAATCGCAGACGCCCTGCCCCTGCGCGCCGTCGCGCGCGCTGAAGCAATGGGCGTTGAACTCCAGCGCGAGCTGGCCCCACACGCTCACTTCGGTCTGCATGCCGGCCGGGCGGCGCTGCTGCAGCGCGCCCAAGACATCCAGCGGCAGGCCGGGCGGCGGCTGGAAGCGGCTCGCGCCCAGCATGGCCAGCCAGGACAGGATGCCTTCGTGGTGCGCGTTCAGGCTAGGGCCGGCGACGAACGACTGCCCTTGCATGGCGCGGATCGCGCGGACCACGCCGAAGCAGTTGGCCTCCAGTTGCAAACCGTCGGCCACGGCGCGCTCGACCAGCGCCTCGGTGGCGTGGCGGTCGGCGTCGTTATCGACGCGCAGCAAGGTCGCCATCACCACCTGCTTGCCGGCCGCGCGCAAGTCCTGCGCCAGCGCAAACCAGTCCTGCGACTGCATCAAATGGCGCCGCGAACACACCACTTCGCCCAGGTAGATGATATCGACCGGCCAATACCGCGCCTCGGCGTAGAAGCGCAGCGTGTCCGCCTTCGACCAGTAATGCGCCAAGGGGGCGAGGGAAATCTTGAGTGGTTTCATACTTGTTTCCTTGGACTGGCATAGTCCGGAGTTCAAGTGTAGCCGCCGCCGGCCGCCGCGCCCATAGGTAGAACGGACTAGGAGCGCGGCCAACCAAAGGCAAGGACCGGGGTCGGACCCCAAGGGTCCGCCCCCGGGGTTACGCCTTTGGTTGGAATGCTATGCGGCGCGCTTCAGCGTGTTGTGCGGATCGATGACGAATTTCTTCGGCGCGCCGGCGTCGAACTGCTGGTAGCTGTCGGGCGCCTGGTCGAGCGTGATGACCTGCACGCCAACGATGTCGGCGATCTTGATGCGGTCCCACAGAATCGCCTGCATCAACTGGCGGTTGTACTTCATCACCGGGGTCTGGCCGGTGTGCAGGCTGTGCGACTTGGCCCAGCCCAGCCCGAGCCGGATCGACAGGCTGCCGCGCTTGGCGGCGGGGTCGCTGGCGCCCGGGTCGTCCGTCACGTACAGGCCGGGGATGCCGATGCGCCCGGCCGCGCGGGTCACTTCCATCAGCGAATTGAGCACCGTGGCCGGCGCCTCGCTCTGCGAGCCGGCGTGGCCGTGGCCGCGCGCCTCGAAGCCGACGCAATCGATCGCGCAATCGACTTCCGCCTCGCCCAGGATGGCGGCGATCTGCTCGCTCAGCGTCGCGTCCAGCGACAGGTCGACGGTTTCGAAGCCGACCGCGCGCGCGTGCACCAGGCGCAGCGGATTGACGTCGCCGACGATCACCACGGCCGCGCCTAGCAGGCGCGCCGAGGCCGCCGCCGCCAACCCGACCGGTCCGGCGCCGGCGATGTAGACGGTGGCGCCCGGCCCGACCCCGGCCGTGACGGCGCCGTGGTAACCGGTCGGCAGGATATCGGACAGGCACGTCAGATCCTCAATTTTCAGCATGGCCGCGTCCTTGTCGGGGAAGCGCAGCAGGTTAAAGTCGGCGTACGGTACCATCACGTATTCGGCTTGGCCGCCGATCCAGCCGCCCATGTCGACGTAGCCGTAGGCGCCGCCGGCGCGCGCCGGGTTCACGCTCAGGCACACGCCGGTGTGCTGCTCCTTGCAGGTGCGGCAGCGGCCGCAGGCGACGTTGAACGGCACCGACACCAGGTCGCCCTTCTTCAGCGTTTCGACGTCCTTGCCGACTTCGATCACCTCGCCGGTGATTTCGTGGCCCAGCACCAGGCCGGACGGCGCGGTGGTGCGGCCGCGCACCATGTGCTGGTCGGAGCCGCAGATGTTGGTCGTGACGACCCGCAAAATGACGCCGTGTTCGATCTTGCGACCGAGCGGATTGTCCAGTTTCGGGAACGGAATCGACTGCACTTCCACCCTGCCGTGATCGACGTAGACCACGCCGCGATTTTCTGCCATGGTAAATCTCCTGTAGTTGTTTGGCGCTCCGCATCGGGGCGGACCGTTACTAAAAATATCATGCAGGGTGGACGCGACTTTAACGATTCCGACATGGATCGGCTGGAAAACGCCGGGGGATCGATTTAAAACAAGGGCGTACCCCTGGGGTCAGACCTGTAGGTCCAACCCCGGCTCTTTGCCCTTGGTTTTAAGGAGTTGGGCGGCGCACGAACATACGCTGCCGGTGCCGTGGACAGGCCCGAACGCGGCCTCGAAGTCGGCGCGCGACAGCGCCAGGCGCACGCCGACCCCGCGGCTGCCGGCGATGGCGTTGGGCTTGCTGATGCTAACGTCGGCCCATTCGATGCGGGCGTCGTAGTGGAAGACGAACTCCATCAACTCGCGCATGCGCGTCTCCAGCAACGGCGTGTGCGGCCAGGTCGGCCATTTGTCGCTGATCCAGTGGCAAATCGGCTGGTAGTCGAGGCAGTCCTCGATGCCCCGCGGCGCCGCCGGCACCAGCGCGCGCAGCGACAGGTTCACGATAATCGGCTGGAACTCGCGCTCGTGTTCCCAGATGCCGACCCGCAGCCGGGTGTGCAGGTCGCTGACGTTGATGGTCCATGGCAGGTTGCGCATATCAGCGTTCCAGCGTGACGTCCGACAGCGGCCGGCTACAGCACGGCAAAATCCAGCCCTGGTCGATTTCGCGCTGGCGTATGCCGCCGGCGTGCCGCATGTCGACCTGGCCGGACAACATGCGCGTCTTGCAGGTGCCGCACATGCCCTTGGTGCACGACACCGGCAGGCGCATGCCGGCCGCGCGCGCCGCCTCCAGGATGGTCTGGCCGCCGCCGCAGGCGACTTCGCTGCCGAGCCGCTCGAACTTCACCGTGAAGCCCGGCGCCGCTTCGGCCGCCACCGGCGCCGCCGGCTGGCTTGCGCCGTCGGCCTCCAGCGTCTCGAAGGCGAAGCTCTCCTGGTGGTAATGGGCCATGTCGAAGCCGGCCTCCTGCAACAGCGCGCGCACCGCCGCCATGTAGGGCGCCGGGCCGCAGCAAAACACCTCGCGCTGGGCCAGGTCGGGGGCGATATGTTCGAGCACCGCGCGCGACAGATAGCCGGTGAAGCCGGCCCAGGCGGCCGCGTCGCCGCGCCGCTCGCACACCAGGCCGAGGCGGAAACGCCGCTGGTTGTGCGCCAGCAGCTCCAGTTCGCGGGCGAAAATGATGTCGGCCGGCGTGCGCGCGCTGTGTACGAAGGCGATGTCGGCGTCGAAGCTGAGGTCGTGCAGCGCGCGCGCCATCGACATCAACGGCGTGACGCCGCTGCCGGCCGACAGGAACAGGTATTTGCCGGCCGCCGGCGGCGCTTGCAGGAAGCAGGAGAACTCGCCGCCGGGGCCGAGCACGCGCACGCTGGCGCCAACCTGCAAATTGTCGTGCAACCAATTCGACACCAGCCCGCCCGGCACCCGTTTGACCGTGATCGAGACCATGTCGGGCCGGGTCGGCGTCGACGACAGCGTGTAGCAGCGGTTGACGCGCACGCCGTCGATGTCCAGCTCCAGCGTCAGGTACTGGCCCGGCCAGTAGCGCATCGTGCGCGCCGCCGGGGCGGCGAACAGGAAGGTCTTGACGTCGGCGGTCTCCTGCCGCACATGGCGGCAGACCAGAGTGTCGTCGGTGGCGCCGTCCCACTGCTGCGCCAGCGACGCCAGGTCCGGCATGCGCGCGTTCATGGCTGCGGCACCAGCGCGGACAGGCGCGTGACGTACCAGTTGCAGAACTTCTCGACCAGCATCTCGGTGTACGGCGAATACGGGCCGGGTTCGTAGGCGTCGCTGCGCACCCCGCGCTGCGACGCTTCCACCAGCGCCTGGTCCTGGGCGTTGGTGGCGATCCACACGGCGGCCAGGTTGTCGAGGTCGTAGTCGACGCCCTCGACGGCGTCCTTGTGCACCAGCCAGGTGGTGCGCACCATGGTTTTTTCGGCTGATATCGGCAGCACCGTGAAGGTGACGATATGGTCGCTCATGAAATGGTGCCAGGAGTTCGGCTGGGTCCAGAACGACAGCCCGCCCAGGTCGGCCCGGCCGAATTCGCCCAGCAGCTTGCGGCAAGCGGCGGCGCCGTTCATGGTTTGCGACTCGCCGGCGCGGTCCAGCGGCAGGCGCTCGGTGCGAAAACCCGTCACGCAGTCGTCCAAATGGTCAATTTCGCGCGACGGCAGGCCCTGCGCCTCCCATTCGGCGTGGCGCTGGTTCAAAATGCCCTGGTACTGCTCCAGGCCGTCGCTGTGCTTCGGGTCCGGCGCGTAACCGAAGCCGTATTCGTACAGCGACATGGTCAGCTCGGGATGGTTGGCGCGGCAGTGGTAGCACTCGCGGTTGTTCTCCATCGTCAGCTTCCAGTTGCAGTCCTCGACGATCTCCATCTGCTTGGCGATCTTGCAGTTGGCCAGGTTGTGCTGGGCCAGGTACGGTTCCATCTGGCGCGCCATGTCGTCGATGTCGGCCGGCGGCGTCTCGGCCAGGCAGATGAACAGCAGGCCGCCGACGTTGCGCAGGTGGACCGGCTTGAGCTTGTGCTGGGAGACGTCGAACTTGTCGCCCATGTGCTCGGCGAACATCAGCGCGCCCTGCAGGTTGTAGGTCCACTGGTGGTAGGGACAAACCAGATTGCCGACCATGCCCTTCTGCTGCTGGCACAGGCGCGAACCGCGGTGGCGGCAGACGTTGTGGAAGGCGTTCAATTGCATGTCGTCGTCGCGCACCACCAGCACCGAGGTGCGTCCCAGCTCGACCGTGACGTAGTCGCCCGGCTCCGGCACGCTCGGCTCGGGACCGACGTAGATCCAGTGGCGGCCAAAGATCAGTTCCATGTCCAACTCGAAAATCGCCGGGTCGGTGTAAAACGCCTGCTCAAGGCTATATGCTGTTTTCCGACGTGCCAGCAAAGTATGAATATCGGTGGTCTTGGTAGTCATGTATGCGCTTTCCCGCTCTAGGAATCAAAAGTTGACCAAGCCATGGTCGCGTAAATAGTCGAGCAATACTTGTGCTTTTTCGACGGCATTCCCCTGTTTCACGACTTCGCCGCCCTTGCCGGCGCCGTCGCCGCCGCCGATGGCGCCCAACATGCGCGTGTGGCCGCTTTGCGCCAGCGCCGCCTTGAGCGGGCGCGGACGGCGCGTCAGCGCCTCGTAGCTCCACACCGCGCCGACGCCGACGCCGCCGCCGAGTATGCTCCCGGCGGCGCCGGCGCGGTGCGCGATACGCCCTGCGGCGGCGCGCGCGTAGGCGTACTGGCGCGTGCGCGGCGCGCGCGCGTGCACCGCCAGCAGCGCCGGCCCGTCCAGTTCCAGCAGGCGGCGCAGGCCCTTCGGCAGGAACTGGCGCACGCGCAGCGCGCCGCCGACGCGCCGCGCCTCCAGCACGTCGCTCGCCAGCGGCAGCTCCAGCGCCTCGGCCAGCCGGTACGCCAGCAGGCCGGAGGCGGCCTGCCATTCCGAACGCATGCCGCAGATGACCAGGTCGAAGCCGTCCAACCGCGCCGCCAGCGCCGGCAGCAGCGCGGCGTCGCCGGCCACGGCCAGCAGTTCGATGTTGGCGGCGCCCAGCGCGGCGTAGGGGCGCAGGTCGGCGGCCGCGATGGCGCCGTCGACGCTGGCGCACAGCAGCGTCAGCTGTTCGGCCGGCTGCAGGCTGCAGGCGAGCTCGAAGGCCGCCGCGTCGCACGCGCCGGCCTGGGCGCGCGCGCTGAGCGGGTGGCGCGCCGGCGCCAGCAGCACCGCAATCTTCAGATTATCGTTCATGCTTCGCCTCTATCAAAGTGTCATTACCGCGAAATCGGGGTCGTAGGTCGGGTTAGCCCAACGGGCGTAACCCGACAACGTTGGCCGGGGCAGCGCGTCTCGCCTCGGCCAACATTGTCGGAGTACGCTTCGCCAATCCGTCCTACTAGGCGGATTTGGCCGCTTGCGCGGCGCGTACCAGTTGCAGCAGCGCCTGCATCAACGCGCCGCTGTCCTCCACCAGCGTCAGGTTGGCACGCTTGACGATCGGCGCGCTCTGGTCCAGGTTGACGGCGATGACGTGGCGGCAGTCCTTGATGCCCTGCAGATGCTGCACCGCGCCCGATATCCCCAGCGCCATGTAGACGCTGGCCTGCACCGTCTTGCCGGTCGCGCCAATCTGCCGGGCGCGCGCGAAGCGGCCGTCGTCGACCGCCACGCGCGAGGCTCCGGTGGCCGCCCCCAGCGCCTGCGCCAGCGCGGCGAAGCCGGCCATGTCGCGCATGCCGTTGCCGCCGGAGAGGATGAAGTCGGCCTCCTCCAGCGCCACCTGGTCCGGGTCGCTGCCCTCCAGCCCCAAGTCGCGCAGGCCCCGCTCCAGCGCCGCCTCGGCCGCCGGCGCCGCCGCGTCCTCGCCCCGTCCCACATACGGCAGACGGGCGTCGGCGGCGTGACGCGCCAGCAGGATAATGCGCGGCAGCGCGCAGCGCGCAAACCGGCCACCGGGCACGATGCGGCACGCCGTCTCGCGCGTCAGTTCGACCACGTCGGTGGCGATGCTGGCGCCGCTGCGCGCCGCCAGGCGCCGCCCCAGGTCGGCGTCGGCGTCGCGTTCGGGCAGCAAAATGTGGCGCGGCCGGTACTGCTCGACCAGCGCCAGCGCCTGCGCCAGCCGCGCTTCGACCAGGTAGCCGGCGCCGCCCAGCTGCGGCAGTTGCACGCCAACGTCGGCGCCCAACGCGCCCAGCGGCTCGGCGCAGCCGCCCAGCACCGCCACCACCACGGCGGTGTCGGCGTCGGCCAGCAAGGTGGCGGCGGCGATGGTCTGGCGCGCGTGCTCGTCGAGTCCGCCGCGTTCGCTGTGCAGCAGCACCAGAATGGCCGCCGTCGCCGGCCGCGCGCTGCGCAGCGGTTTCGCCGCCGCCGCGTGGCCGCCGTGGTGCAGCTCGCGCGAGCCGGTTTCCTGTCCCAGTACGATGCGTTTCAGGCCGGACGCGGCGATCACATAAGGCCGGCGCGGATTAATCCTCGGTATGCTTGATTGGTGTTCCATCAGTCCCTCAGTCGTAAAACCAGCAGTTCGGCCAATTCCATCACCTCCGGCCGCGGCCCGACCACGCCTTCCAGCATCGCGGTGCAGTTCGGGCAGGCCACCGCCACGGTGGCGGCGCCGGTGGCGCGGGCGTCGGCGATGCGGATGTCGGGAATGCGGGTGGCGCCGGGAATGTCGGTGAACGGCGCGCCGCCGCCGCCGCCGCAGCACCGCCCGCGCTCCTTCGAACGCTCCATCTCCAGCACTTCGATGCCGAGCGCGCGCAAGACCTTGCGCGGCGCTTCGACCTCGCCGTTATAGCGGCCCAGGTAGCAGGGGTCGTGGTAGGTCAGCGGCGCGGCCGGCGCGGCGTCCTTCAGCGCGATGCGGCCTTCGTCGAGCAACTGCGCCAGCAACTGGCTGTGGTGGTGCACGTCGTAGCGCCCGCCAAGAGCCGGGTATTCGTTCTTCAGGCAGTGGAACACGTGCGGGTCGGGCGTGACGATGTGCTTGAAGCGCAGGCCGTCCAGCAGCGCGATATTGCCCTTCGCCAGATCCTGGAAGGCCGCCTCGTCGCCGAGCCGGCGCGCCAGGTCGCCGCTGTCCATTTCGGCCGCGCCCAGCACGGCGAACTGCACCCCGGCGTGCTGCAGCACCTTCACCAGCGCCCGCAGCGCGCGCTGGTAGCGCATGTCGAAGGCGCCCTCGCCGGCGATCAGCAGCCACTCGGTCGCGCCGCCCGGCGCCAGCGTCGGCACGTTCAGGTCGATCGCCCAGTGGTAGCGCATCGCCTTGGCGAAGCCGCCGACGGTGTCGGTCTGGCGCAAATTCTCCAGCGCCTGCGCGCCCTTGCCCGGCACCGCGCCCTGCACCATGGCCAGGTCGCGGCGGATCTCGACGACGGCGTCGACGTGCTCGATCAGCATCGGGCACTCCTGCACGCAGGCGCGGCAGGTGGTGCAGGACCAGATGGTGTCGGCGTCGATCAGGCCGGGCACGATGGCCAGGTGCGGCGCGCCGCGGTGCAGGCCGACCGGCTTGCCGGGATACGGCGTGCCGGCGTACTGCGCGTCGCTTTTCCCGGCCATGCCGGCCACCATGTCCTGGATCAGCTTTTTCGGGTTCAGCGGTTGCCCCGCCGCCAGCGCCGGACAGGCCGCCTCGCATTTGCCGCACTGGACGCAGGAGTCGAACGACAGCAGGCGGTTCCAGCTGAAGTCGGCCGGCTTGGCGGCGCCGAACTCGCCCCGCTCCAGCCGCGCGGGTTTCAGGTCGGTCGAACGCTGGCCGGCGAAGCGCTCGGGGCGCGGGTGGAAGGCCAGGTGCAGCAGGCCGGCGACGGCGTGCTTCATCGGTCCGCCCATGCCGATACCCAGCGCCAGCTCGGCGGTGCCGAACAACAGCAGCGCGACGACCACGGCGGCCGGGGCCAGCCCGCCGCCCGGCGCCAGCCAGGCCGCCAGCGCGGCGCCGACGGCGAACGCCGCCAGCGAAAACGGCAGCCGCATCCACGGCCCGCGCGAGAGCCGGGCCGGCGGCGCGCGCCGGCGCCATACCATCATCGCGCTACCGCCCAACATCACGGCCGAGGCCAGCAGCAGCACCCGGTCCAACAGCGGCGAATACAGCGCCAGGCCGTAATTGACGCCGATGACGGCGATCGACAGCACGGCGCCGCCGGCCACCGCCGCGTGGCTGTTGGCGACGAAGGGCTCGCGCGCGACCACGTGGTGCAGGTCGACCAGGTAGCGCTTGGGCACCGCCAGCAAGCCGCTCAAGACAAGCGGCGCGGCGCGGCCGTTGCGCCACAGCCGCGCGCGCCGCGCCAGGCCCAGCAACAACAGCAGGCAGGCGCACCAAAACGATACCGTTAAAGCGTAGGCCAACATATTAAAAGTCCTTGCACAGGCGAAGCGCGTCGTAGATGGCGCCGTGGATGTTATGCATCGAGATGCAGTCGCCGACCCGGAACAGCAGGAACTGCCCGGGGTTCAGCGCCTGCGCCAGCGACGGCTGCGGCTTGGCCGCGTACAGCGTCTCGATATCGGTTTCGCCGAGGTTGGCCGAGCGCTCCTTGAGTTCCCAGTACAGGCCCTCGTTGGGTACGATGCCGTTCTCGATGACGACCTGGTCGACTTCACGCTCCTCCAGCTCCTCGGTGTATTCGTTGCGCAGCACGGCGATGCACTTGTCGCCCTCGCGGTGCACGCTGTCGAGCCAGTAGTTCGGCGTCATCACGACGCCCTGGGCGTACATGCGGCGGTAGAAAATCGGGAAGGTGGTGCCGCCGACGTCGTCGGCCACCTTGACGTCGGGCGTGACGATTTCCACCAGGCTGCCGCGGCTGGCCAGGAAGTCGGCCACGCCGGCGCCGGCCTGGGTGCTGACGCCGTCGTACACCAGCACGGTCTTGCCCGGCGCGACCCGGCCCGACAGGATGTCCCAGCTGCTCACCGAGATGCCCTCGGCCGCGCCCCACCGCGCCACCTGCCCGGTGTGGCTGCTGCCGCCGGTGGCCAGCACGACGATGTCGGGCCGTTCCGCCAGGATCGCCGCCGCGTCGGCCGCCACGCCCAGGCGCCGGTCGACGCCGAGGCGCTTGGTCTCCATGTCGAACCAGCGCACGATGCCGGCCATCTGCTCGCGCTGCGGCGCCTTCGCGGCCAGCATGATCTGGCCGCCGACCTCGGCGTTTTTCTCGAACAGCACCACCTCGTGGCCGCGCTCGCGCGCCACCCGCGCCGCCTCCAGGCCGGCCGGGCCGGCGCCGACGACGACCACCTTGCGCACCCTGCCGGCGGTTTTCTCGACCAGGTGCGGCATGTGCTCCTCGCGGCTGGTGGCGGCGTTTTGCACGCATAACACGTCCAGGCCGTTGTACTGGCGGTCGATGCAGTAGTTGGCGCCGACGCACTGCTTGATCTGGTCTTCGCGGCCGTCGCGGATTTTCATCACCAAATGCGGGTCGGCGATGTGCGCGCGCGTCATGCCGACCAGGTCGCACATGCCGGCCGCCAGGATGCGCTCGGCCTGGACCGGGTCGCGGATGCTTTGCGCATGCATCACCGGCAGGCTGACCGCCGACTTGATGCCGTTCGCCAGGTGCACGAAGGGCTCGGGCGGCAAGGCCATCGGCGGCATGCAATTGACCAGCGTGTTGTGGGTGTCGGCGCCGGAGCCGATCACGCTGAGGAAGTCGATCAGGCCGGACTTCTCCAGCTCCTGGGCGATCTCCTTGAGCATGTCGTGGCTCAGGCCGTCCTCGTGGAATTCGTCGCCGCACATGCGCATGCCGACGCAAAAATCGGGGCCGACCTCGGCGCGTACCGCCGCCAGCACCTCCATGCCGAAGCGCATGCGGTTTTCCAGGCTGCCGCCGTAAGCGTCGGTGCGCTTGTTGGTGCGCGGGCTCCAGAACTGGTCGATCAAGTGCTGGTGCGCCGCCGAAATTTCGATGCCGTCCATGCCGGCCTGCTTGACGCGGCGCGCGGCGGCGGCGAAGTCGCGCACGATGCGCGCCATCTCGTGCGGCTCGATCACCTTGGCGTTGCCGCGGTGGACAGGCTCGCGCACGCCGGACGGCGTCACCAGGTGCGGCCAGTGCTCGCCGTGGTAGTTCGAGCGGCGCCCCATGTGGGTGGCCTGGATCATGATTTTGGCGCCGTGCTTGTGCATGGTCGCGGCCAGCCGCGCCAGCGGTTCGATGACGCGGTCGTGGCTCAGGTCGACCGACTTCCACCAGCCCTGCGGGCTGTCCTGCGAAACCGAACTGGAACCGCCGCAGATCGCCAGGCCCAGGCCGCCCTTGGCCTTTTCCTCGTAATAACGGATGTAGCGCTCGCCCGGCAGGCCGTTTTCGGCGTACACCTCGGCATGGGCCGTGCTGATGATGCGGTTGCGGATCGTCAGCTTGTTCAGCGTGATCGGGGCAAACAAATTCGGGTAACGCATGCGAACCTCGGCTTATTTTGGTGCTACGGTAAAGACGCAGTGCGCGTGGCCTTCGGCGGCGCAGCGGGTTTCACTGCTGACGGTGCGGTAGTCGCGCCCGGTGGTGGCGGCAACCCAGTCCATGGCGCCGGAGAACCAGCCGGAGAACATGTAGCACAGCTTGTCGCGCGCCTCCGGCTGCGCCAGCACGAAGGCTGAATGCCGCAGGCTGATGCTGGCGTGGCCGGTCTCGGCGTCGACCGATTCAAACTTGAACAGGCCCCAGCCGCGCTGCGACAGGCGGTTCAGGTAGTGCTCGTATACCGCCAGCCCGGCCAGGCCGTGGGTCGCGGCTTCCTTCTCGCACCAGAAATAGGCCGATTTGTAGCCGGCCTCGTAGAGCTGTTGGGCGTAACGCTCGCGCCCCAGCGCGGCCTCGATGGCGGCGTGGTTGTTGACGAAAAAATGGCGCGGCACGTACAGCATCGGCAGGCCGTCGGTGCTCCAGATTCCGGTTTCTTCATTGACTTCGATAGGCAGTTGCGGCTTCATGGGACATCTCCTCGTTGCATTGATCGGCTCGCGGGGGGCGTTAAAACTGGTGGCGCATCCCGACGGTGACGCTGGCGCGCTTGTGGATGCCGGCCGGCAGGGCAAAGCCCTGGTCGTCGAACACATTGCTGGCGTAGCCGGCGTCGGTCTTGCGATAGTCGGCCTGCAGGTACACATTGCTGCGCTTCGAGAGCTTGTAATTGACCATGCCGGCGCCCGACTTCTTGTTGCCGGCGACATCCTTCTGGCGGTCGTAGTACAGCGCGCCGACCAGGTCGACCCGCGGCGTCAGCGCGTAGGTCAGGCCGGTGGCCCAGACGTCGTTGCGCTGCGCCGTCAGGTCGCTGCTGTGGCGCAGGTAGTTCAGGAAGAACTTGAACGGCTCGGCGCTGTAGCTGCCGCCCACGGTCAGCGCCTTGTGGTCGGCCACGGCCTTGGCGTTGCGGGTTTGCTGGTAGGCGCCGTTCAAGGCCAGCGCGCCGGCCGCATACGACACGCTGGCGCCGGCGTTGCGCCCGGCCCGGTTGTCGCCGGCGCGCTCGCCCAGGCCGAGCATCAGCGCGGTCTTGACGGCGCCGAAGCTGCCGGCGTACTTCAGCGAATTGTCCCAACGCTTGCTGGTGTAGTTGTCGTAGATGTAACCGTCCTCGTACAGATTGGCCCAGCCGAAGGGCTCGTTCAGCGGCATGGTTTCATACACGGCGCTGACCTGGCGCCCCGCCGTGACCGTGCCGAAGGCGCCCGCCAGCCCGACCGACGCGGTGCGGCCGAACAGCCGCCCGCTCTGCGCGGCGGTGCCGGTGTCGGGGTTGATGCCGCCTTCCAGCACCACCAGCGCCTTCATGCCTGCGCCCAGCTCCTCCATGCCGCGCACGCCCCAGCGGCTCGGGCTGGTGGCGCCCGACATCACTTCCGTGCGGCCGTCGCCGTTTTTGTTCTGGTTGCTGCTGTAGCGCAGGCCCAGGTCGAGCCGGCCGTACACGGTAACGCTGGACTGCGCTTGCGCGGCGGCGGCGGCCACCGACCCGGCGGCCAGCACGCTGGCCATTATCTTGTTCATCATCGATCCCTTCCAGTTATTCGAGTTCTTCGGGCTTGACCACGATCCAGTTCCGCTCCGCCGTCACCGGCTGGCCCAGCGCTGCCTGGCGGGCCGCGTGGCGCTTCGCGGCGGCCTGAATCGTCGCTAGGTGCGCGGCCTTGCGGTCGACCCACAGGCGCACCCCGCCACGCTCCACGTCGGTGGCGTGGAACAGCATGTAGCCGTCGCTGGTGGGCGTGTCGCCGGCCACCAGGATGGGTTTTTTCCATTCGTCGATGTAGGTCAGGATGGCCGCGTGCTTGCCCGCCATCCAGGTGGCCGGCGTCCACAGATAGGGCTGCACTTCCAGTTCCAGGTTGGCGGCCTGGTTGTAACTGCCTTCGGCGATCTGCTTGCGCGCCGTGGTCAGCGCGCCGCTCTTGCGGTTCTTCAGCAAGGTGGTCACGCCGATGACGTTCTGCGGCTTGACGTCGTAGCCGTACTTCGGATCGGACGCCACCATGCGCACCAGCTCCTCGTGCGCGGCCGAGACGATATACACCTCGATGCCGTTCTCCATCAGCTTGTGGAACAGCTCCTGCTGGCCCGGATAGACGCGCTGCGGATGGATCTGCGCCTGCTTCACGGCGCCGCCCTCGAAATAGCTCGCCGGGATCAGCTTGTCGTAGGCCAGCAGCTGGTCGACATACTGCTTCAACTCGGCCAGCGTGAAGCCGGAAAACACCTGCGCCACCCAGGGGTAGCACACCATGTCGTCGATTTCGCACAGCCGCTGGTAATAGCTGTTCAGGCTTTCGCGCTGGCCTTCGCCGTCTTTGAATGGCACCAGCTTCAGCGACGGATCGAGCTTTTCCCGCGTCAGCACGCCCTTCATTTCAAGAAAAGGCAGCAGCGACTCTTCCAGATCCCAACGCGCGCTGGTCTGGTCCCAGTCGAACACGGCGTAGGCGCCGCTGTTGGCGTGGGTCGCGATCAAGGCATCCAACTGGACCTTGGCGGCGGCCGGCCAGTGCTTCAAGTCGGTGGCGCCGGCATTCCCGGCGCAGATCAGCGCAAGGGACAACAGCAAAGTGCGTAGACGGATCATCTTTAGCTCCAGGTTAGGCAATCGAATAATGCTTGTGTATGCGTCAGCCGCGCCAGACTTCGCCGAAGACGCGCACCCAGTTCGCGCCCATCACCTTGCGGATGCGCGACTCGCTCCAGCCGGCCTTCTGCATCGCCGCCGTCAAATTCGGGAATTCGCCGATGGTGCGGATGCCGAGCGGGTTGAGGATGGTGCCGAACTTGGTCAACTGGCGGTATTGGCCCTTGTCGTGGGTGATCCAATCGAAGAAGCCCTTGTCGTAGCCCTGGGTGAAATCGGTGCCGACGCCGACGCACTCCTCGCCAACCAGGTTGATGACGTAGTCGATCGCCTCGACGTAGTCGTCGACGGTGGCTTCGATGCCGCGCTTGAGGAAGGGCGGGAACATGGTCACGCCGATGAAGCCGCCGTGCTCGGCGATGAAGCGCAGCTGCTGGTCGCTCTTGTTGCGCTGGTGTTCCTTCAGGCCGGACGGCAGGCAGTGCGAATAGCAGACCGGCTTGCTTGAGGCCAGGATCGCCTCTTCCGAGGTGTTGCCGCCGACGTGGGACAGGTCGACCATGATGCCGACCCGGTTCATCTCGGCGATGACTTCGCGGCCGAAGCCGGACAGGCCGCCGTCGCGCTCGTAGCAGCCGGTACCGACCAGGTTTTGCGTGTTGTAGCACAGCTGCACCACGCGCACGCCCATGTCGGCGAAGGCTTCGATGTAGCCGAGGTTGTCCTCGAAGGCATGGGCGTTCTGGAAGCCGAGGATGATGCCGGTCTTGCCGGCCGCCTTGGCGTCGATCACGTCCTGGGCGCAGCGCACCAGCGTCACCAGATCCTCGTTCTCGCGGATCAGCTTTTTCATGTCGGCGATGTTCTTGACGGTGTCGGCGAAGCCCTCCCACACCGAGACGGTGCAGTTGGCGGCGCTCAGGCCGCCGCGGCGCATGTCCTCGAAGATCGAGCGATCCCACTTGGCGATAATCAGGCCATCGATGACGATGGCGTCTTCATGCAAATTCGACATTGCTGCTCCTGTTGGTGGAATATGTTTTAAACCCGGGGCGCCCCCCCCCGGGGTCGGACCCCGGCGCTTGCCTCTGCTTGGTTCGGTGAAAACGACGTCTACTGCCCACCCAGCAGCGACAGCACCGGATGCGCCGCGCGCGCCGGCAGTTGCTGGACGCCGATGCCGTACGGCCGCGCCGCCTTGTTCAGCAGCAGCCAGACGTAGTCGGCGAAGCTGCGCCGGAACACCACGAAGACGCCGTCGGCGTCGACCCGGTACACCAGCATGTTGGCGCGCCCGCACATGGTGGAGACGGCGCGGCCCGGCGTGACCAGCTCGAAATCGTAGACGCCGACGTGGTGCAGCACCGCCAGATGGTTGGCGCCGCTCAGGTAGACCTGGGTCAGGCCGCCGGAGTTGTCGACCACTTGCGCGTGCAGGCCGCCGGTGGCGCTCTCCAGCTTGGCGATGGCGTCGTTCAACAGGCGCCGCGCGCACACCAGCAGCCACTCGTCCGGCGACTGCCAGAGCAGCAGGCCCAAGGCGGTCTGCACGAAGCTGCTGGGCAGCAGCGGCGGCGGCGCGCCCAGCGCTTCGGCCACGCCGGCGCGAAACAGCGGGTCGGCGGCGTCGCCGCGCAGCGCCACATAGCCGAGCAGCGCCAGCTCGTTCATCCAGACGCCGTGCGAACCGTCCTGCGGGCGGGCCTTGGCGGCCAGGCCGAAGCTGTGCAGCGGCGACTGCAAATATGGCTGCACCACGGTGCCGCCGGCGGCGGCGAATTGGGCGGATTCGTTAAACATTGTGGCGGTCTCCTTGTGGATCGACAAACACGGGCGAGGCGATTCTGGCCTTGATAAGCTGGCCGCCGTCCCAGGCGTACACGGCCTGGCCGTCCTTCAGCGCGCCGCCTTCGAGCACCGCCAGCGCCACCGAATGGCCCAGGCAGGCGCTGTGGTAGCTCGACGTGACGTGGCCCAGCATGCGGGTCTGGTCCGGGCCAGCCAGCAGTTGCGCGCCCTCGGTCAGCACCTGCGCCGGGTCGTCCGTCAGCAGGCCGACCATTTGCTTGCGGTCGCCGCGGGCCGTGTCGGCGCGCGCCAGCGAGCGCTTGCCGAGGAAGGAGAACGGCTTTTTCATGCTGACCGCCCAGGCCATGCCCAGGTCGATCGGCGTGACCGAACCGTCGGTGTCCTGGCCGACGATGATGAAACCCTTCTCGGCGCGCAGCACGTGCATGGTTTCGGTGCCGTACGGCGTAATGTCGAACTCGGCGCCGGCGCGCATCAGCGCTTCCCACATGTAGTGGCCGTAGCCGGCGTCGACGTTGACCTCGTAGGCCAGCTCGCCGGAAAAGCTGATGCGGTAGACCCGCGCCGGGATGCCCGCCACGGTGCCGCTGCGGCAGTCCATGAATTTGA
The DNA here is from genome assembly GCF_000344615.1 of Janthinobacterium sp. CG3. Classification (GTDB taxonomy): domain Bacteria; phylum Pseudomonadota; class Gammaproteobacteria; order Burkholderiales; family Burkholderiaceae_D; genus Janthinobacterium. The sequence goes on from NZ_KB467824.1 coordinate 2,327,286, forward strand.
AGGCGGCGGCCGACAGGTCGATGTCGCCGCACAGTTTCTGCAGCACGGCGCGGCTTTTCGGCCCAACCAGCGCGCAGGTCGACCAGTGGTCGGTGACCGATGTCAAATACACCTTCAGCTCCGGCCATTCGGTTTGCAGCCAGCGCTCCAGCCAGGACATCACGCGCGCCGCCCCGCCGGTGGTGGTGGTCATCAGGAAGTGGTTCTCGCCAAGACAGGCGGTGACGCCGTCGTCCATCACCATGCCGTTCTCGTCCAGCATCAAGCCGTAGCGGCACTTGCCGACGCCGAGCTGGCTCCAGGCGTTGGCGTAGACGCGGTTCAGGAATTCGCGCGCGTCCGGCCCGCGCAGGTCTATCTTGCCCAGCGTGGAGGCGTCGAGCATGCCGACACCGCCGCGGGTGGCGACGCATTCGCGGTCGACCGCCGCGTGCAGATCCTCACCCGGTTTGGGGAAGTACCAGGGCCGCTGCCACTGGCCGACTACTTCAAACTTGGCGCCGCGCGCCTTGTGCGCGGCGTGGATCGCCGAATAGCGCTGCGGGTCGAAGGTGTCGCCGACCATCGCCCCGGCCAGTACGCCGAACGCCACCGGCGTGTAGGCGGGCCGGTAGGTGGTGGTGCCGACTTCCGAAACCGGCTTGCCGAGCGCCTCGGCGGTGATGGCGAAACCGTTCACGTTCGACAGCTTGCCCTGGTCGGTGCCGAAACCCAGGCCGGTGTAGCGCTTGACCAGCTCGATGGAGCGGTAGTTTTCGCGCACCGCCAGATGGATGTCGGAGGCCGCCACGTCGTTCTGGAAGTCGACGAAAGCCTTGGCGCCGTGGCCCTCGGCCTTGCCGTCCGGGACGCGGAAAATGCGCCGCGCCGCCTGCGCCGGCATGGCCGAATTGACGCCGGCCGTTTCCGGCGCCTTGGCCGCGCTTGGCTTGCCCAGCGCCGCGCACAGCCCGACGACGATGCGGGTGGTCTGCGCCAGCGCGTCTTGCAGGCCGAATTCGCCGACCACCGAGCCGACGCAGGCCACGCCCGGGCGGCCGTCGACCGGCGCGACGAAGGCCAGCTTATCCTCGCTCCACTGCGGCCGGCTGCCGTTGTGGCAGAACAGATGCACGTTCGGCGACAGGCCGCCCGACGACAGCAACAGGTCGCAATCGACCTCGGCGCCGCGGCCGACCACCTTGTTGCTGCCGGCGTCGAGTTGCGCCAGGCGCGCGCCCTGCACCGCCCGGCCGCCCAGCGCCTGCGCCACGCCGTAGCCGTTAAGCAGTTCGACGCCGGCGTCGCGCGCCGCCTTGGCGCGCGACGCCAGGGCGCCGCCGCCGCGGGTGTCGGCCAAGGTCACCTGCGCGCCGGCCTGCGCCAGGTCGCGCGCCGCGCCGTAGGCCCAGTCGTTCGAGGTCAGCACCAGCACCTTCTGGCCGGCCCGCACCGCGTAGCGGTTCAAGTAAGTCTGGCCGGCCGACGCCGTCAGCACGCCCGGCAAATCGTTGTTCCCGAACACCAGCGGGCGCTCGATGGCGCCGGTCGCCAGTACCACCTGGGTGGCGCGGATCTTGTGCAGGCGCTGGCGCGGCAGCTCGGCCTTGCGCCGGCCCGGCGCCACGTGGTCCTGGATCAGCTCGACCGCCTGCACCAGCTGCTGGTCGTGCAGCGCGAACGCGGTGGTGCGCGCCAGCCGCTTGACGTTCGCCAGGCCGTCGAGTTCGGCCACGCAGGCGCGCAACCAGGTCAGCGCGGCGTAACCGTCGATGCCCAACTCGTGGTCGGTCAGCAGCCAGCCGCCCATCTCGGCCTGCTCGTCGACCAGCATCACGCGCAGCCCGGCGCGCGCCGCCAGCAGCGCCGACCAAATGCCGCAGGCGCCGGCGCCGACCACCAGCACGTCGACGTGGTGGTGCAGATGGTCGTAGTGCTCGGGGTCGGATTCGACCGGCGCGCGGCCGTAGCCGGCGGCGCGGCGGATAAGGTCCTCGTACAGCGGCCACATCTTCGCCGGCGCCATGAAGGTCTTGTAATAGAAGCCGGCCGGCATGAAGCGCGCGGCGTGGCCCATGATGCCCTTGGCGTCGAAGTTCAGCGACGGCCAGCCGGTGGTCGAAAACGCCTGCAGGCCGGCGTACAGCTCGACCTGGGTCGCCTTCACGTTCGGCACGGTGGCGGCGCCGCGCTCCAGTTGCACCAGCGCGTTCGGCTCCTCGGCGCCGGCGCCGATAATGCCGCGCGGGCGGCCGTACTTGAAGCTGCGTCCGATCATGCGCACGCCGTTGGCCAGCAGCGCCGAGGCCAGCGTGTCGCCGGCGTAGCCCTGCATCTGCTTGCCGTCGAAGCTGAACGAGAGGGGTGTGGCGCGGTCGATGCGCGCGTTGGGACGGTTGACGCGGTGCGAATTCACGCTTGCTCCTGCAGATAAAGGGGTTTGGCTTCGGCCAGCGTCCAACAGCCGGCGATGTCGTGGGTTACCGTGTGGCGCTTCACCACCACCACCTTGCGGCAGCCGGCCGCGTGCAGCCACTGCTCCCAGTGCCAGCCCTTGGGGTTCTTGCGCATGAAGACGTAATCGCCCCACTCCTCGTCGCTGGCGCTGTCGGGCGCGCCCGGGCGCACGATGAAGGCCTCGCCGGCGTTGGAGAACTCCTCCTCCTCGCGCGCCTCGCCACAGTGTGGACAGTGCAAAATAAACATGGCTACTCCTCTCAGTCTGTTCGTTCTTCTAGTGCGCGACGGCGGCGGCGCCGTGCTCGTCGATCAAATGGCCGGTGTGGAAGCGCTCCAGCGCGAACGGCGCGTTCAGCGGGTGCGGCTGGTCGTGGGCGATGGTGTGGGCGAACACGTGGCCGGAACCGGGCGTGGCCTTGAAGCCGCCGGTGCCCCAGCCGCAGTTGAAGTACAGGCCCTTGACCGGCGACTTGCCGATGATCGGGCAGGCGTCCGGCGAGACGTCGACGATGCCGCCCCACTGGCGGTTCATGCGCACCCGCGAGAACATCGGGAACAGCTGCAGGATGGCGGCGGCGGTGTGCTCGATGACGTGCGGGCTGCCGCGCTGGGCGTAACTGAGGTAGCTGTCGATGCCGGCGCCGATCACCAGCTCGCCCTTGTCGGACTGGCTGACATAGCCGTGCACGGCGTTCGACATCACCACCGTGTCGAGCATCGGCTTGAGCGACTCCGACACGAAGGCCTGCAAGGGGTGGCTTTCCAGCGGCAGGCGGATGCCGGCCATCTTCGCCAGCGTGGTCGAGTGGCCGGAGGCGACGCAGGCGACGCGGTCGGCGCGGATCGCGCCGCGCGAGGTCTGCACGCCGCGGATGCGGCCGGCCTCGATATCCAGGCCGGTCACCTCGCACTGCTCGATGATGTCGACGCCGAGCATGCTGGCGGCGCGGGCGAAGCCCCAGGCCACCGCGTCGTGGCGCGCCACCCCGGCGCGCGCCTGGAAGCTGGCGCCCATGATCGGATAGCGCGCGTTGGCGCTGGTGTCGAGCAGCGGGATGCGGCGCTTGACCTCGTCCGCCGACAGCACCTGGGCGTCGATCTTGTTGAGCAGGTTGGCGTTGACGCGGCGTTCGATGTCGCGCATGTCCTGCAGCGTATGGCCCAGGTTGAAGACGCCGCGCTGGCTGAACATCACGTTAAAGTTGATTTCCTGCGACAGCGTCTCCCACAGCTTGAGCGAGTGTTCGTACAGATTCGAGGCCTCGTCGCACAGGTAGTTGGAACGCACGATGGTGGTGTTGCGGGCGGTGTTGCCGCCGCCCAGATAGCCGCGCTCGATGACCGCGATATTCTTGAGCTTGTGCTCCTTGGCCAGGTAGTAGGCCGTGGCCAGCCCGTGCCCGCCGGCCCCTATGATGATGACGTCGTAGGACGGCTTCACTTCCGGGCTGCGCCAGGCCGGCGTCCAGTTCTCGTTCTGTCTGAAGCCCTCTTTAATCAGGCGCCACAGTGAATAGGTATCGTTTGCCATTATGCGTTCCCTAGCGTTGAATCGTGACTCCATTATGAAATTTCCGATGGCGACAAAATTGATTGCAAAGGACTACGACTTGTACAAATCCGACACGTGCGGCGGCGCCTTGTCGCCGCCGGAAAGCCGCGGCGGCGCGGCGTGCCTCGCGCAGGGATTTGCGCCGATACAGGCGGCGCCGTTCCCGGCCCGTTGAGCCATATCACTTTACGAGGCGCCGGAACCTTATAAAATCATCGGAAATGACTTCCTCGATGCGCATGCCGGCGGCGAGTGGACAGGTGGGAAAATTTTCGGAGGGGAAATGGTCTGCTCAAGCCGCGCACCGCGCGTTTCCGTTGTGATTACCACCTTCAATCGCTGTGCCTTATTATGCGTCGCCATCGACAGCGTGCTCGCGCAGGACTTTCCAGTCCATGAACGCGAAATTATCGTCGTCGACGATGGCTCCACCGACGACACCAGGTCCACGGTCGAACAACGGTACGGCGACCGGGTACGCTATCTATACAAAGAAAATGGCGGAATCAATTCCGCTTGCGCCGCCGCGTTCGACGCGGCGACGGGCGACATCGTCGCGCAGCTCGATTCCGACGATTATTGGTATCCCAGCAAACTGTCGATCTGCGTGCCCTTGTTCGACCAGTCGCCCGACGTGGTGGCGGTCATCCACGATCTCGACATCTACAAACCGGACAGTTCAGCCGTCAGCGGCACCAGCTGGCAACACCTGAACGTCTTGCTGTCGGAGGCCCCCTGTGACGGCTTGCTCTCCTACCTCGACGGTTATCCGATTCCCGCGACCACGTCCGGCTCCCTGTGGCGACGCTCCGCGCTGAAGCATATCCTGCCTTTTCCGGCGGGCTTGTGGGGGTTCAACGACGCCTATTGCGTCAGAAATATCGTTTTTTATGGCCGCATCTGCGCGATCAAAAAGAGCCTGGGCGCTTACCTGGTACATACCAGCAACGATTACGCCGGCGGCACCATGCGCGCCGACAAGGCCCGGCTGGAAAGAAGCATCCGCGAGTCGCGCATCATGTCCGAGGAGTTTAATCGACGTTGCGCGCTGTTCGGCCGCGCTCCCGGCAAACGGCGCATGCTGATCCAACAGTTAGCGTTGCTCGACAGTTGCGTGTCGCTCAGGCTGCTGGATAGCGGCAAATGGCCGGTGGTGAAGTGGATTATTGACAACGAGCTTGGCATTCCGGCGCTGGCGCAAATACAAAGCATCTTGAACGTCGCGCTGCCATCGAGGCTCGCTGTCTTCATCAAAAACAAGGTGATAGGCAGGTTTGTATCGCTTGATTGAGGCCAACGCAAAAAACCCGTCCAGGCTGGAGAGTCCTGGACGGGGCGAGGGAAAGCTCAATCGACACTAAAACGACTGGCGCAGGCCCACCATCACACCGGTGCGGCGCAGCTTGCTCAGCCGGGGCGAGTCGCCCCACCAGTAATTGACGTCGTCGCGCGCGGCGCCGTCCCTGGCGTCGGTGCGGTCCGCTTCCAGGTAAACGCTGGTGCGCTTGGACAGCGCGTAATTGGCGACCAGCGCGACGATGTCGGCCTTGCCGCGGCCGGCGCCGGTGGCGAAGCCGGTCGCCGCGTTCGAGCCCATGCCGCCGGAGACGTTGCTGGCCGAGCCGGGCGTGACGACGCAGACGCCGGCGCAATCGGACTGGCGGTAGCTGTAATAGCCGCCCGACAGGCTTAACGCCGGCGTCGCTTGATAGCTGACGCCGCCAAACGTCATCTTGCGGCTGCGCTCGCTGGCGCCCTCTTCGCGGTTGTGCAGATGGCCCAAGTACAGCTTGGCCGGGCCGATCGCGTAGCCGCCGCCGGCGGTCCAGGTCTTGGCGGTGGTGGCGCCGTCGACCGCCCTGGCCTGTTCATAGGCGCCGCCCAGGTTGAGCGGGCCGGCCACGTAAGCGAGGCTGGCGCCGTACGTGGCGCCGTTGCGGCCGCTGCCGCCGCGTTCGCCGAAGCCGTAATCGAGCTGCACCGACAAAGCGCCAAACGATTTCGCGTAGACCACGCTGTTATTGATCCGATAGCCCATGAAGAAATTGTCGCCGCCGACGAAAAACGGGTCCGAATAGTAGATGCCGCCGATCGGCTGGTAGTCGAAGGCGACGTTGAGCGCGTTGTACTGGCGGCCGAAGGTCAGGCTGCCGAAGTCGCCGGTCAGGCCGACGTACGCTTGCCGCCCGAACAAGGTGTTGGAGCCGACGTTTTGCTGCTTGCCCTGGCCGGTGTCGATGCCGATGCCCGACTCCAGCTGGAACACCGCGCGCAGATCGCCGCCCAGATCCTCGCTGCCCTTGAAGCCCCACTTGCTGGCGGTCAAGCCGCCCGACACCAGTTCCGTCACGTCCTTGTTATTGCCGTCGATATTGGTGGAATGGCGCACCGCGGCGTCCAGGTTGCCATACACGGTGACGTTGCTGGCGTGGGCGCCGCCAGCGAGCGCCAGCGCGGCGGCCAGCGCAGAGAGTCTACATTTCGGCTTCATCAGGGTTCCTTTATGTACAGAGGCAAAATGGCGTTCACGAACGCCGGCTTACTTCACATCCTTCAGCCATTTTTCCAGCATGTCCGGATGCGACTTGATATAGGCGGTGGCCTCCTTCTCGTAGGACGTGTCCTTGGCGCGCAACATGATTCCCTCCAGGTCGGCCAGCGGAATCTTGAAATTGCTGATGAACGCCGCCGCCTTCGGGAAGTCCTGCTCGAAACCCTTGCGCGCGATCGCGTGGATCGCCTCGGCGCCACCCAGCGCCTGGTTCGGGTCTTGCAGATAACGCAGCTTGTATTTGGAGAACATCCAATGCGGGGTCCAGGTCGTGACGACGATCCACTCCTTGCGCTTGATGGCGCGGTCGAGCGCGATCACCATCGCCGCGTCGGAACCGGTCTGCAGCTTGTAGTTGTCGAGCTTGTAGCTCTTCAGCGCGCCCTCGGACGCCTTCATCAGCCCGGCGCCGGGATCGATGCCCTGCACCTGGTTTTTCAACTGCTTCTGCACCTCGGGCTTGCCCATGTCGGCGATGCTGTTGAGCTGCGCTTCCGGCACGTAGGCCGGCACTGCCCAGCCCAGCTTGGCGTTGTCGTACAGCACGCCCATGTCGACCAATTCGCCCGACAATTTGTCCCAGTAAGCCTTGTGCGTGGTCGGCAGCCAGGACATCAGCATGACGTCGAGCTGGCCCTTGGCGACGCCCTGGTATTGCAGGCCGATATCGGTCATCACCAGCTCGACCTTGTAACCGAGTTTCTGCTCGATCACCTGCTTGGCGATATTGGTGACCGCTTCCGCGTCCGACCAGGCGGTCCAGCCTATGCGCAGCGCCTTGCCGTCGGCGGCGCCGGCCGCCGGCGCAACCGCGAAGGAAAGGCCGAGCACCAAGGCCGGGCACAGTGTCCGCCATCGTTGATGGCACTTATTAAACATTTGCTTCCCCTTATCACTACAACCATGAATATCCACCGTTGCCGTCGATGGTGCAAGAGTGTCTTGCGGAAACGATGCAGACCTCCAGAGCATACTGTGGGGGTTTCGGCGGCAGCGCCCCATAAGCGACATGTATACGATCAAAAACGTCGCCGTGGTTGCCACGCCACAGTGGCGTGCACCGCGGCAGTGCGATTCAGGCGTGTGGCTCGGGCGGCACGGTAGAATGCTCTTGCTTGGCGGCATTACGGCCGCCGGGCCGCCGCCCCTTTCACCCCAGAACCCACCATGATTCAACGCCCCGCCCGCCCGCTATTGTCCCGCCTTGCCCTGGCCTGCGGCGTACTCGGCCTGTCGGCGAGCTGCCTGGCGCGCACCGTCAGCGTGTGCATTCCCACCAACCCCTTCCCGCCGCTGACCTTCACCGACCACGACGGCCAGGGCCAATGGCTGGTGCGCAAGGCGCTCGCGCTGCAAGGCGACCAGGTGCAGTTTGCCGTGGTGCCGTGGTTGCGCTGCACCGAGGGGGTGATGGCCGGCGCCTACGACGCGGCCCTGCCGCCGTCGGCCATATACGCGGCGTCAATGGCGTTTCCGATGAGCGAGGGACAGGTCGACACGCAAAAGGCGGTCGGCGCCGTCACCATGGTGGTGCTGCGCCGCATCGGCAGCAAAGCCAACTGGGACGGCAAGGCCTTCAGCGCGCTGAGCACGCCCGTGATGTTTAACAAAGGCATCGTCTCGGTGCGGGAAAAACTGGCGAAGCTGGGCGTGCAGGGCGACGAGGGCGCGCAGGCCAACGAATCGCTGCTGCGCAAGCTGCTGGTCGGCCGCGGCGACCTGCTGGTGATGAACGGCCTGGCCGCCGCCAACGAGCTGGCCAACGGCGACATGGCCGGCGAGCTGGAGCTGCTGCCGGCGCCGTTCCTGTCGTTCACGCTGTACCTGGCGTTCAACCGCGACTTCCAGCAAGCCCACCCGGCCTACGTCAACGCGGTCTGGAGCGAAATCGGCCGCCTGCGCGCGTCGCCGGAATTCATCAAGCTGGCGCCGGCGCTGGCGAAATAGGCGCTAGCCCGCGGCGACCGGCTTACGAGTGTGCGCCGGCGCCACAGTCAGCACATTGCCCATACAGCGTCAATTCGTGTCGCTCGACAGTAAAGCCCTTCGGCGCCAAGCCCGTCATGTTGCCCGGGCAGCCGTCCACATCAAACACCCTCTTACACACGCCGCACTGGAAATGGTGGTGATGCCGGTGTCCGGTCGATTCGTAGCGCGGGCTATCTCCCGGCAGGGCGACGACCTGAATGGCGCCTTCATCCACCAGCAACTTGATGTTGCGGTACACCGTGGCGATGCCCACAGCGGTCCCGGCGTCTCTCGCACCGTCCAGGATTTCCTGCGGCGAAAGGGGCCTGTGTGCCGCGTCGATGATGGCGGAGATTGCGGTGCGTTGCCGTGTTGATCGTTCCATTGCGCTGGTGTCCCGGTTTTTCAGTCTTTCTAGAAGGTAGTCATGATAGTCGAAGCACCGTCTTCAAGACAGTTCCGGCGTCGTTCTCGGGCGATAAATTGCTGAACAGCTATTTTTCCATGTTATGATAATGATATACCATTATCATTAAACATGAAACGCTGAAAGAACGCCATGTCTCGCAAACCCGTCCCCGTTACCGTGCTGTCCGCCTTCCGTACATCAACTCCCGCCTTCTCCACTCATCGCCGACGCATTGGCCAGGCCGTCGCCATGGCGTGCATGGCGTCGCCCGCGCTTGTGCTAGCGCAGACCCATGCCACGGCCCCCGAGGCCACCCTGCAAACGGTCGTGGTCAGCGCCGACTTGGAGCGCGGCATGACGCAGGACGCGCCGGCCGCGGTCGGCTCGCGGCTCGGCCTGAGCCTGCGCCAGACCCCGGCCTCGGTCGAGGTCATCGGCCAAGACCTGATCCAACAGCGCGGTGCGCGCACCTTGGAAGAGGCGATGCGCGGCGCGGTCGGCATCAGCGTCGGCGGCAGCCCGTCCTCGCCAGGGCTGGCGTCCACGCGTGGATTCAACGGCGGCTTCGTCACTTACCTGTTCGACGGCGTGCGCATTTCCACGCCGACCATGTCGAGCCGGCCGCAAGACAGCTGGAATTACGCGCGCATCGAAGTACTCAAGGGTCCGGCGTCGGTACTGTATGGCGAAGGCGGCATCGGTGGCGCGGTCAATTTTGTCAGCAAACAGCCCGATCGCAGCAACCCCGGCTCGGAAGCCCTGATTTCCTACGGTAGTTTCAACTCCTCGCGTGCCGCCATCGGCAACGGCGGCGCACTGGGAGAAACCGCCGCCTATCGCTTCGATCTCAGCCACCAGCAATCCGTTGGCCATGTCGATCGCGGTGGCCAGCAACTCGATCACCTGACCACCGGCCTTGCCTTCGAACTGGCGCCGCGTATCACATTGGACCTGTCGCTCGATTATCTGCGCGACGACGTCGACGCCTATAACGGCACGCCGCTGGTCAGCGGCGCTTTTGCGGCTGGCAATGCCACCTCGGTAGTGAGCACCAGCGACGGCCGGGTGATCGACCGCCGCATGGCTAAGCGGAATTACAACGTCGCCGACGCTCGCATGGATTCCGACAGCCTGTCGACGCGCGCGCGCCTGAACTGGCAGTTATCCGATGCCTGGATATTGCGCAATGACTTCAGCTATTACAACGCCCACCGCCGCTGGCGCAACGCCGAACAGGCCGTGTTCAACAAGAGTTCCGGCATGATCGATCGCGACCAGGTGGATGTCGGACACGATCATGAAGTCTGGGGCAACCGACTCGATCTGAGCCATGAGGGCAAGGTCGCCGGAATGGGAAACCGTTTTGTCGCCGGGCTGGAATACACCCACACTGATTTTTCGACCGAGCGCCGTTTTTCCAATGGTTTGGTGGCCGCGCCGGTCGATCCATTGAATCCGCTCGTCGGTTTCTACAATAGCGATCCGGCGCTCATGGTTGGCGGCGGCAATCGCACCGACATGACGGCAACGATCCCGGTGACCTCGATGTTTGTCGAAGACGCGCTGAAGCTTAGCGCTCAGTTTACACTGGTAACCGGCCTGCGCCACGACCGGATTCGTTTAGAGCGCACCATCGCCGACCTCAATACCGGCGCCAACAGCGCATTCACGAAAAACTACAGCGCCAATTCGCTGCGCTTGGGCGCCGTGTACGACCTGTCCAAGGCGACCGCGCTATATGCGCAAATCGCCGACGCGGCGGCGGCGGCCGGCACCTCCAACCTGCTGTTGCTATCGGCGGCGAATGCCAAATATCCGCTAACACGCGGTAGGCAAGTGGAACTGGGCGTCAAGCAAAGCCTGCCGGACGCCCGACTGGAATGGACCGCCGCCGTCTACCAGATCGAGCAAAGCAACATACTCTCGCGCGATGCCGTCATCCCTACTTTGACCGTGAATAATGGCCAAGTTTCGTCACAGGGCATGGAACTTTCCGCAGCGTGGCGCGCCACCCGGCAATTCAGCTTGTCGGGCAACCTCGCCGTCCTCAAAGCGCAATTCGATACCTTGGTAGAGGCGGGAGGCGTATCGCGGATCGGCAATGTCCCGACCAACGTGCCCGAGCGCACCGCCAACCTGTGGGCCGATTACCGCTTTGCCGGCCTGCCCTTGTCGGCCGGTGCCAGTCTCAGTCATGTCGGCGCAATGTACACCGACAACGCCAATACGGTGCGCATCAACGGCTACACCTTGGCCGACGCCTATCTGGGCTATCGCCTGCCCAAGGCACTGGTCACTTTGCGCGTACGCAATCTTGGCGACAAACTGTACGCCACGTGGAGCGGTCCCAGCGCCGCCAACCAGCTGATATTGGGATCGCCTCGCAGCGTCGACCTGACCGTCAAGTTCGACTTCTGAGCAGCGACGCATGCGCGCCACACTCAAGCCAACTCCCGCCGGGCAGCGGATCGACTTGCTCGATTGCGTACGTGGCTTTGCGCTGATCGGTATCTGCATCGCCAACCTGGTGAGCTTCGCCGGCCTGTACGTGATGACGCCGGATCAGCTTAGCGCCCTGCCGTGGCCGGTCGCCGATCGCATCGTGTTGTTCCTGGTCGACTGCTTCGTCGAGGGTAAATTCTATACACTGTTTTCCGTGCTTTTTGGCATAGGATTTGGTTTGCAGGCAGGCAAGGCAGAACGTTTGTCGGCACCTTTTGCCGGGTTCTGGTGTCGTCGCATGGCCGCCCTGTGTTTGTTCGGGCTGATTCACCTCTTCCTGATCTGGTATGGCGACATCCTCACGCTATACAGTGTCATGGGCGTGCTCTTGCTGTGTTTTCGCACGCTGAAGTCCCACCATCTGCTGTGGTGGATCGGCGGCTTGTTACTGATGCCGCTGGCGATACAGACCGGGCATTTTTTGACGTCGGAGCAACCGTTTTGGCAATCGTTGGCCCAGTTGCAAACGCAATTGAAGACGCATTGGGGTTTTGCCGGGAGATCGCTGTTCGAGATGCGCAGTTCGAACAATGGCCTGGAAATACTCGCCTCCAACATGGTCAATGCCGTTACGCGCCCGATGAGTTATTTACAGTCCGGACGGCCGTTCCAAGTGCTGGGACAGTTCGTCCTCGGTTTCTGGATAGCGCGCGAGATACTGCCCCGCTTGAACGAGCCGACATTCCTCCGCGCGCGCTCGCCATGGCCGTTTGCCTTGGTTGGCCTGGTGTGTAGCGCGGTCTATGCGGCAATCAAGGCGTACACCCACTCGCCCAGCTCCGAGGGCGCGCTGGGCATGGTTCAGTCGCTGGTGTACCACGCCGGCAGCACCACGCTGGCGCTGTGTTATCTGCTGCTGATCGCGCGTCTGTGGCAGGCGCCCCGGTGGCGCGCGATGGTCGCATGGCTGCTTCCATTGGGGCGTATGCCGCTGACGAATTATCTCTCGCAAAGCGTCATCGCGTTGCTCTTGTTCTATGGTTTTGGGCTGGGATGGATGGGCGAATTTCCATTCGCCGCCCTGATTCCACTGACCATGTCGATCATTCTGTTGCAACGCGCGCTGTGCCAATGCTGGCTGCGACATTGGCAGCAAGGCCCGCTGGAACGACTGTGGCGATGGCTCGCCTATCCGTAAGCATCCCAGGTGTGCTTGAGGTCGGACGGCGGGCATGGCACATGGTCGGTCAGCTATCGACCGCAAGCGGACAGCCGAGCTTTGCGCGCCGACTTCCGGCATAGTATTCTGCTTGCCATAGGTCGAAAGTGCGCCGCGCGGGTGCTCTGTACTGCGCCAACGCGTTCCAAACAGGCTGAACAGCCAAAAGAAAGCATGACAATGCAAGAATTGAGAGTTCTGAAGGATGCGGCCATGTGCCAGCCAAGTCGCTGGCGCGGCAGCGCAGCCATCGCGGTGCTGTGTTGCCTGGCAATGTCGGGTTGCTCCAACTGGATGAAGGCTGGCATGCTACAGATACGACCTTTCACGGGATTCAACGATGTTTCGACGGCGTCTTTGGTGCACGTGGATAGCACGGCGTCAGGGCAAACACTGGCTTTGGCGCAACAGTTGCAGCAGGCATATGCCGCAGCACAAACAACAATTGAGCACACACACGGCGCCGGCTTCAAGTCTCCCAACGTATATGTCTGTGCGAGCGAGGCTTGTTATGCCAAATATGTAATGATCGCAGACTCCAGCGCCGAAACTGGACAGGGCGGCAACACTGTCATCCTGAACGCCGTTCGGCTCCTGAAAAACGACAGCGGTCTGCCAATTTTTACGCATGAGTTATCGCACATATTCTGGTTCCAACACGGCCAGCGGTGCGCGCCGCGCTGGTGGCTGGAAGGGATGGCAGTGGCCAGCTCTGGTGGTGGTGCGGAGAAGGTCAGCGACGCGCAGGCGCGACAGTTGCTGCGTGAAGGTCAGGCTTTTCGACCAGCGTTGGAGAATGGTTGCTTCAAGCCCGCCCAACGCGGCAGCTTAAGCTGGGCAGCCTACTACCGACAAGCAGCGATGTTCGTCAGTTACCTCAGAGAAAGCGCGCCACGCTTTGCACACGCGCTCGAACTCATGCGCCAAGGCGAAAACGTGGGGATAGCCCTGCAAACCGCGTACGGGCAGCCGGTGGCAGAGCTGTGGGAACAGTGGCGCAAGAAAGAAATGGTGCTGGCTCAATAGACAAGGCTGGAGCGAAGACGGAAAGCACACCGTCACGCTACAAAACGGGGTCAGGTCTCGATATGGTGGTTTCGTTGCCGACCGGCAGCTCCATCGGCGCGCCGGCCCAAACGCTGTCGGACGGGCCGGCGGCGGCCCGCCGCGCCGAGGCGCGCGCCATCGACCACAGCGCCAGCGCGCCGGCCGCCGCCACCACGTCGACGCCCAGCGCCGCCGCGCTGCCATGCGCCCACAGGTTAAGCGCGGGAAACGCCCACGCGAGCAGGCTGGTCAGCGGAATCGCCGCGGTGCCGGCCGCCGCCAGCCGCAGCAGGGTCGGCGCGGCGTTGCCGGCGCCGCGCAGGAAGGCCCAGGCCACGCTGGCGACGAAGACGGCGTAGTAAATCCGCCGGTGCCATTCGTCGGGCGCGGCCACCCTGCCCTCCAGCCATTTGGACGCGGCGATCGCCAGCGAAATGCCGGCGACGCAACCGACGGCGACGCCAACCGTGCCGGCCGCCAGCAGGCGCGCCGAGCGTTGCTGGACCACCGGCCCGGCGTTCTTGCGCGCGGCCTTGCGCCGCGTTTCGACCCACAGCAGATTGCCCGAATAGAACAGGAAGGCGCCGGCCAGGCCCAGCAGGAAATAGCTCCAGCGCACCGCCTCGCCGCCGAAACTGCCCAGGTGCAGCGAAAAGAACGCCGATACCGGCGCCGACCAGGTGCCCTGCGCACCGGGGAAGTAGGCGGTGTTGACGATCTCGCCGCTGACCGCGCTCATCACCAGGAAACCTTCGGCGCGCGTCATATAGCGGCCGTCGTGGCCGGCCACGCGCACCTGCGCCCCAGCCGTGCCGGGCGCGCGGTAATGCAGCGCCGCGACCGCGAAACCGGGCGACGCCGCGCCGACCCGCGCCAGCAGCGCGGCGGCCGGCAGCATCGGCGCCGGGCTGCCGTCCGGCGCGATGGCGGAGTACGCGCTGCCGGCCTTCATCATCGGCGCCAGCCCGTCCTTATAGATAAGCTTGTCCTGGACGTCGTAAAACTGGTCGTGCAGGCCGAACGTCACCGCCGTCAGCGCGATCACCAGGTGGAACGGCAGGCTGGCGATGCCGACGACGTTGTGCGCGTCGAGCCACATGCGCTTCAGGTTGCGCCCTAGCCGCAGCGCGAAAAAGTCCTTTACCAGCGACGGCAACAGGATGATTACGCCCGACACCAGCGCCACCGCGTACAGCAGGCTGACGACGCCCATCAAGTGCTCGCCCAGCTCCAGGTCGCCGGGAACGCCGCCGGTGCGGTGCAGCGTATCGACAAACTGCGCCAGCCCGGACGGATGCAGGCGCTCAACCCGCAGCGCGCCGTCCGGCCCCAGGTTGGCCGACAGCGGCGCGCGGTCGCCGCGGCCCTTCTGCCAGGTCAGGCGCGCCGGCAGATGCTCGGCCTCGCCCAGGTGCAGCGTGAACTCCTTGCGCGCGTCCGGGCGCGCCGCCAGCGTTTGCGCGATCAAGGCGTCGGCCTGCGCCAGCGTCGGCTTGCTCAAGCGCGTCGGCGCCGAGGCCCAGCGCGCCAGCGGCTCCTCGAACATCGTGATGGCGCCGGCGTAGAAGGCGATAAACAGCAACAGGCCGCTGACGATGCCGGTCCAGGTATGCACGGTTTTATACAAACGGATCACTTCAGTACGCATCGACGCCTCAGGAAAGAAAATGGCGGCAGGCGAACAGCCCGCCGAAGGCCAGCGCGTTGGCGCCGCCCAGCCACAGCCAGGCCCGCGCACCGCTGCGGAACAGGAACACGAAACTGAGCACGCTGGCCCAGACCGGCGCCGCCAGCCACATGGTCAGTTGATACTTGTTGGTCGCCGCCGGGCCGCCGGGGCTGAGCCAGGCGAACAAGCCGCACAGCGAGATGGCCAGGCCGAAGCCCAGCACGACGCCGGCGACGCTCTTGCTCCACCAGTCGAGTCGAATGGTCGCCATCGCTAGCGCCCCCTGCGCAGATTGCGCCAGGCGGCCAGGTACGGCAACGCGACCCAGCACAACATGGTCAGCGTCAGCATCGTGAAAATGGCGGTGGCGACGTGCATCAGCCGCAGCCACAGCAGCATCGCGGCCAGGGCCAGCACGGCGCCGGCGAGGCGCCCGGCGAACGCCGGCCAGGGCCGCGCCAGCCACTGCTGGCGCGGCGCCGCCAAATACAGGCACAGCGAGGCGGCGCAGGTGGCCGCCAGCGCCAACCAGACGAACCAAGGATCCATCATTTTTTCTCCAGGAAAAAAGCCAAGCCGCGCGACAGCGCCGGCTCGACGCCGGTGGCCTTGCCGCGCCGCGCCGCCTTGCGGCTCATCAAAACCAGCCTGGGAAAGGCGGCGTTGCCGTCCAGCGCGTACAGCACCGGATAGCCGGCGCCCGCCGCGGAGGTATCGACGCCGCCACCGCTTAAAAGTCCGTCGCGGCGGCCAGCTTGAAGACGCGCGCCGCGCCCTGCGTGACGAAGCCGTCGTTGAACGAACCGGCCCAGTAGCTCTTGTCGAACAGGTTCTCGACGTTGGCGCGCAGCACCACGTCGCGGCCCATGGCGCGGGCGGCGTAGCGCGCGCCAAGGTCGTAGCGGGTCCAGCTGCCGATCTGCTGGGTGTTCTTGGCGTTGACGAACTGCGCGCCGGTGTAGATCGCGCGGGCGTTCAGCGCCAGCGCCGGCAAGGCCGCCACCTGCCACTCGGCGCCCAGGTTGGCCTTCCATTTCGGCGTGCCGAACGCGGTGTTGCCGTTGTTCGGCTTGCCCTCGCCGAAGGTCAGCTTGCCCTCGGTGTAGGCGAGCCCGCCCTGCAACTGCAGCTGCGCGCCGACCTGGCCGAACGCGCTCCATTCCAGGCCGCGGTTGCGCTGGCCGCCACCGATGCCATACAGCTTGCTCTGCTCGTCGTAGACCACGCCCGGCTTCTTGATCTGGAAGGCGCTGACGGTGTGGGCGAAACGGCCCAGGTCCCATTTGAGGCCCGCCTCGACTTGCTTCGCCTTGTACTGCGGGAATTCGAAGCCGTTGTTGTTCGACTGCGGATCGTTCACCTTGCTGCCCTGGCTCAAGCCCTCGATCGCGTTGGCGTACAACGACACCGGCGCGTCCCACGGCTTGAGCACTAGCCCCAGCGCCGGCGTCAGCGCGCTCTTGTCATACTCGAGCCCCTTCACCCCCTTGCCGTCGAACGTGGCCGACTGCACCCGCTGGTGGCGCGCCCCCAGCGTCAGCAGCACCTTGTCGCCGGCGAACGCCAGCGTGTCGGCCAGCGCGACACTGGACAGGGTGGCGTCGCCGCTTTGCAGCGGCGCGCCCGGCGTGGCGGCCAGCAGCGGCGTCACCGGCTGGTAGATGTTCGACTTGTACAACGGGCTGTTCATCACCGTGGCGCGGCCGCCGTCGAGCCGGATCGCGTTGGCGCCGAGCGTCATCTGGTGCTTGACCGGGCCGCTGGAAAAGCGCGCGCGCAGGCCGACCTCGGCCGACACCGTGTCGCTCGAGCCGCGCTGGTTGTAGGTCTGGCCGTCGTAGTCGCCGGCCGCGTTCTTGATGCGCGCGCGCGTGCCGTTGATGTAGCCGGCATAGCGGTAGCGCATCGCGCCCAAGCCGGCGTAGGCGTTCAAGCTGTCGCTGAACTCGTAGTCGGCGTGCAGCAGCGCCGCCTGCGTGTCGAGCTTGCCGAAAATGCCGCGCAGCAGATTGGTGCCCGCCTTCGGCGGCGCGTTCACGCCCGGCCCGGCGAACGTCGCCATCCACGAGCTGCCGTTGGTGATGTGCTCCCCGTCCTTGTAGGCGTCGAGCGACATCCGCAGCTTCTCGCCGCGGTAGTCCAGCGCCACCGAGGCCAGGCTGCGCTCCTTGTTCTGCCCGTCAACGCCGACCTTGCCGTCGCGGTAGGCCGCGTTCACGCGCACGCCGAAGCGCTGGCCTTGGCCGAAACGCTGGCCGACGTCGAGGTGCACGCCGAGTTGCGACTCGCCGCTGAAGTCGGCCGCGACGCGGCGCAGCGGTTCGTCGCCGGCGCGCTTGGGCACCAGGTTGACGACCGCGCCGACCGAACCCTGCGGCGCCATGCCGCCCAACAGCGCGCCCGGCCCCTTCAGCACCTCGACCCGCTCCAGGAACTCGGTCGGCACGTGGCCCTGCGGCGCCACGCCGTACATGCCGTTGAAGGCCAGGTCTTCGTTGCTGATCTCGAAACCGCGGATGCTGAAGTTCTCGTAGATATGCCCCTCCGACGTGGTCGCGCGGATCGACGGGTCGTTCAGCAGCACCGCCGCCACCGTCGACGCCTGCTGGTCTTCGATCAGCTTGGCGGTGAAACTGGTGGTGTGGAAGGGCGCGTCCATGATGTCGGTGTTACCCAGCATGCCGAGCGCGCTGCCGCGCGCCACGTGGCCGCCGGCGTAGGCCGCCGGCAGCTCGTCGGGCGAGGCGGCGGCCGTCACCTGGATGGTGCGCAGCACGGTTTCGCCGCTGGCGGCGTCGGCGGCGGCGCTTGTAGGCGGCCCCTTCGGCGCCACAACCAGCACATAGCCGGCGTCGGTCCTGCCGATGACGAAGGCGCTGCCGCGCAAGAGCGCGTTGAAGCCCTCCTCGACGCCGAAGCCGCCCTTCAGCGCTTCGCTGCGCAAGCCCTGCACCTTGTCGGCGTCGAGCGCGACGGCGACCCCGGAGCGCTGGGCGAAACGGTTCAGGGCGGCCGCCAGCGGGCCGGCCGGGATGTCGTACTGGACGACGGCCGCCGCCTGGGTTTGCGCGGCGGCGTGGCCGCCGAGCGCCAGCGTGCTGGCGAAGGCCAGGTGGATGGCCAGGGCCAACGGGATCAGGCGCGCCTTCGGCGCGCTGGCGGCAACTACAGATGCGTGTTTGGACAACATGGTCAGCACATTCCTATCAGATGGGGTACATGCCCTGGACGGGCGTCAAACGGGTGGCACTGGCTAGCACTGGGCGTGCGTCGCGGTCCACTTTCCTTGCTTTCACCTACCTTGACGCGCGAAAACGGAAAACTGGAACCTGCCGATGAAAATATTTTTGGGGGATGGGAGTGAAGGGAGGGGAATGCTGCTTCGGCGTTGAATGCGTCAAAACCAAGGGCGTAAGCCCGGGGTCGGACGCGAATGCCGCTAAGTTGATATTCCGTAGGTCGGATTAGCGACAGCGTAATCCGACGCCGAGCCGCTGCCGACGCCAGTCGGGTTACGCCGTGCCGGCTAACCCGACCTTCGAAATCCTTCACTTAGCGGTATTAGGGTGTGACCTCGGCTCTTTGCCTTTGCTCTTTTTTGCGTCGCCGGCCGGCGCTAGTCGACCAGCACCAGATACTTGCTTATGGTGCGCACGCGCAGCGTCGGGAAACTGTGCAGCAGCAGTTGCAGCGCGCGGTCGGTGTCGTCCAGCGGCAGCACCGCCGTCACCGTCATGCCGGCCAGGCGCTGGCGGTCGTACTGGATGCGGCCCGGGCGGTGCCGGGCCAGCTCGTCGAGCACCTGCGTCAGCGGCCGCTCCTGCACCACCAACTGGTGCTGGCGCCACGCCTCGGCGACGCTGCCGGCGTCGATCCGCGCCAGCGGCCCGACGCCGTCGGCGCTGATGCGCACCGCCTCGCCGGCGCTGACGACGACGCCGTCGCCGGGACGCCGGGCCGCCTGCACCGAGGTGCGCGACTCCAGCATCGTCAGCTCGGTGGCGGCGCCGTCGCGCCGCACCACGAAGCGCGTGCCCAGCGCGCGGATGCTGCCGTGCGCCGTCTCGACGACGAACGGCCGGCCGGCCTCGCGCGCCACCTCGACCAGCACCTCGCCGCGCACCAGTTCGAGCGCGCGGCGGCGCCGGTCGAAGCGCAGGTTGACGGCGCTGGCGCTGTTGAGGGTAATGCGGCTGCCGTCGGCCAACTGGTGGCTGCGCCACTCGCCGGTGGCGCTGCGCAGGTCGGCCGCCAGATAGGCCGGCGGGTAGCTGTGCATGATCAGCCAGGCCGGCCCGGCCAGCAACAGCGCCAGCGCCAGCGCGGCGCCCAGGCGCTTGCCGCGGCCGACGTTGGCGCGCGCGCCGAACTGCGCGTTCAGCGCGGCGCGCGCCGGCCGGCTGTCGTGACCGGCGCCGCCCGGCCCGCGCATCTGGCCCAGCAACCCCTCCAGGCGTGCGGCCGCCGTGGCGTGGCGCGCGTCGGCCCGCTTCCACGCGGCGAAGCCGGCGGCGGCGGCGGCGCGCTCGGCCGGGTCGTCAGCCGTTAGCCGCACGATCCACTCGGCGGCCTGTTCGGCGACGCCGTCGGCCGGCCGGGCGCCGCTCACGCGCCCTCCCCGGCGAGCGCCTGGTGGCAACGCAGCAGCGCCTGCACCAGGTACTTTTGCACCATCTTGGTCGACACGCCGAGCTGGACGGCGACGGCGGCATGGGTTTGCCCGTCCAGGTAATGCAGCATGAAGGCCTGGCGCGCCTTGGCCGACACGCCCCGCAGCGCCGCGCCGATCTGCTCAAGCGCCTGCAAGGCGATGAGGATCTCCTCGGGCGACGGAAAACCGGCGTTGGCGTCGGCGGTGGCGGCCAGTTCGGCCAGGTAGGCTTGTTCGATCAACTGGCGCCTGGCGCGGTCGAGCATCAAGCGCTTGGCGGTGGTGGTGAGGAAGGCGCGCGGCGCGCGTACGCCCAGCAGCGCGTCGCGCGAGGCGACAATGCGCACAAAGGTGTCCTGCGCCAGATCGGCGGCGTGGTGCGGGCAGCCGAGCTTCTTGCGCAGCCAGCCGTACAACCAGCCGTGGTGGCTGCTATACAACTGTTGCAGCTCCTGTTGAAGCGCGCACTGCGCGACCGCGATGGACATGACCGTTTTCCCCGCCGGGCGCCGGGCGCCTGTGAATATGCAAATAAGAATGATTCGCATTCTACAGCGATGTTGACGCTTACGCAAGAAGCCGGCAATGTTGTCTACGACAATAAACAGCGGACCCGGAACGATCAGTGCAGCACCACGGTGCGGTTGCCGTTCAGGAAGACGCGCCGCTCGATCTGCAGCTTCAGCGCGCGCGACAGCGCCAGGCATTCCATGTCGCGCCCGGTCGCCAGCAACTGGTCCGGCTCGCAGCTGTGGTCGACCCGCTCGACCACCTGTTCGATGATCGGGCCTTCGTCCAGGTCGGTCGTCACGTAGTGGGCGGTCGCGCCGATCAGCTTGACGCCGCGCTCGTAGGCCTGGTGGTAGGGCTTGGCGCCCTTGAAGCCCGGCAGAAAGGAGTGGTGGATGTTGATCGCCCGTCCGCTCAGGCTGGCGGCCAGTTCGGTCGACAGGATCTGCATGTAGCGCGCCAGCACCACCAGCTCGGCCTCGCTGTGGGCGATGATGTCCAGCAGGCGCGCCTCCTGCGCCGGCTTGGTTTGCGGCGTCATCGGCAGGTGGTGGAAGGGCAAGCCGTGCGCCGCCGCCAGCGGCGCCAGGTCGGCGTGGTTCGAGACGATGGCGGCGATGTCCATTTTCAGCTCGCCGATGCGCCAGCGGTAGACCAGGTCGTTGAGGCAGTGGTCCAGGCGCGACACCATGATCAGCACGCGCGGCTTGGCGGCGGCGTCGCGCATGTCCCAGGCCATGCCGAAGCGCTCGCTGATGGCGCTGAAGTCGCTGCGCATCAGCGCCAGCGGCGGTGTGCTGCCGGCCGCCGCGTGGAATACGCAGCGGGCGAAAAAGCGCTGGTTCAGTTTGTCGTCGAAGACCGCGATCTCGTCGATGTAGCAGCCGCGCGCCTCAAGGAAGCCGGCCACCGCCGCCACTTGGCCGGGGGCGCTGGCGCAGGACAGCGTCAGGATGTATTTTGGTGCGGTGAAGATGGCGTCCATCGTGGGTGCTCCTGGTGAAATGGTGGGGCTGGGCGATGCCTGCCCTGGGTTTGCATGCACTTGGGTGCCGTCATCGCCAACATTGTCGGCTTACGCGCGCGGTGCGCGCTAAGCCGAGCTACGAAATCGGCCAACTGGGCCTGCGGTTAAGGGATGCGCATCACTTGCGCCGTGCGCCCGAGGTGCGCCAGGAAGCCTTCCAGCGCGGCGTGCGACAGCGATACCGTGGCGGTGTTGCGCAGCGGGTGGGCCTGGATGCGCGCGGCCCGCCAGATGCTGTCGTCGATGATCAGTTGCACCGTCTGGCGCGGGTCGTTGACGACGGCGAACACGCTGACCGCGCCCGGCGTGATGCCCAGGTGGCGCAGCAGGCGTTCGGGCGAACCCATGCTCAGTTTCGACACCGACAGCGCCTGCGCCAGCGCCGCCAGGTCGACGCGGCGCTCGTGCGGCAGCACCAGCAGGAAGTGGCGCAGGCCCTTGCCGTCGCGCAGGAAGACGTTCTTGCTCATCGCGCCGTCCAGCACCGGCCCCAGCGCGAGCGCCTCGGCGATGGTGTAGACCGGCGCGTGTTCGACCACGTGGTGCTCCAGGCCCAGCCGGTCCAGCAGCGCCAGCAGCGCCGCCGACGCCACCGCGGCGGCGCTTTCGATCTCGCTATCGTCGATTGCTTCTTGTTGCATGCTATTCCTCGGTGATGGGTCGGTCGGGCGCGGCGCTCAGCGCTGCCGCGCCGGGTAGTCGGGCGCCTCGTAGACCGGCACGCGTGCGCTGGGCAGCGGCGCCCTGCCGCGTATCAAATCGGCGATTTTCTCGGCCATCATGATGGTCGGCGCGTTCAGGTTGCCGCTGACGACGTTAGGCATGATCGAGGCGTCGACCACGCGCAGGCCGCGCACGCCGTGGACCAGGCCGGCGCCGTCCACCACCGCCATCGGGTCGCTGCCCATGCGGCAGCTGCACGACGGGTGCAGCGCGCTTTCGGCGTTGGCGCGGATGAAGGCGTCGATCTCGGCGTCGCTCTGGGCCGCCACGCCGGGCGCCAGTTCGCCGTTGCGGAACGGTTCGAACGCCGCCTGCGCGAAGATCTCGCGGGTCAGGCGCACGCCGGCGCGCATTTCCTTGCGGTCCTGCTCGGTCTGCATGTAGTTGAACAGGATGCGCGGCGCCGCCTTCGGGTCGGCCGAGCGCAGCGTGATGGCGCCGCGGCTGGTCGGGCGCATCGGCCCGACGTGGGCCTGGAAGCCGTGTTCGGAGGCCGGCGAGGCGCCGTCGTAGCTGACCGCCATCGGCAGGAAATGGTATTGCAGGTCGGGGTGGCGCACCCCGGGCGCGCTGCGGATGAAGCCGCCGGCCTCGAAATGGTTGGTCGCCCCCAGCCCGGTTTGCGTCAGCAGCCACTGCGTGCCGATGCGCAGCTTGGCCAGCGGGTTTTGCGCGCTGTACAGGGTGATCGGCTGCTTGCTGCGGTACTGGATGTAGGCTTCGATATGGTCTTGCAGGTTCTTGCCGACGCCGGGCAGGTCGACCCGCGCCGGGATGCCCAGCGCGGCCAGTTCGGCGGCCGGGCCTATTCCGGAGAGCATCAGCACCTGCGGCGAATTGATCGCGCCGCCGGACAAGATGACCTCGCGGGCGGCGTGGGCGCGCCGCAAGCGGCCGCCCTGGGTGTACTCGACGCCGATCGCCCGTTCGCCGTCGAACAGCACGCGCGTCACCAGCGCCCGCGTTTCCACCGCCAGGTTGGCGCGCTTCGCGGCCGGGCGCAGGTAGGCCATCGCCGTACTCCAGCGCCGCCCCTTGTAGACCGTCATGTCCATCGGCCCCAGGCCCTCCTGCTGGTAGCCGTTCATGTCGGCGGTGTACGGATAGCCGGCCTGCTGCCCGGCCTCGATGAAGGCGCGGTACAAAGGGTTCTTGCAGGCGCCGGTCGACACCTTCAGCGGGCCGTCGCCGCCGCGGTAGTCGTCGCCGCCCTTCAGGCGCGTTTCGGCCTTGCGGAAGTACGGCAAGCAGTCGAAGTAGGACCAGTGCTCCAGCCCCGGCAGCGCGCCCCAGGCGTCGTAGTCGTAGGCGTGGCCGCGGATGTAGACCATGCCGTTGATCGACGAGGAACCGCCCAGCACGCGCCCGCGCGGGCAGTGCATCTTGCGCCGGTTCATGAAGGGCTCGGCCTCGGTGTCGTAGAACCAGTTGAACTTGTCGTTCGCCAGCGGATAGGCGAACGCCGACGGCATGTGGATGAAAATGCTGCGGTCGGCCGGCCCAGCCTCCAGCACCAGCACGCGCACGTCGGCGTCCTCGGTGAGGCGGTTGGCCAGCACGCAGCCGGCCGATCCGGCGCCGACAATGATGTAATCGTATTCTTCGCGCATACTGTTCTCTTGGCTCGATAGTCTTTGGTTTGATTACTCGTACGGACAGGCGACCTCGCCCAGCTCCACGTAGACGCTTCTGAGCTGGGTGTAGTGGTCGATCGTCACCAGGCTGTTTTCGTGGCCGATGCCGGACTCGCGGATGCCGCCGAAGGGCATTTCGACCGGCGTGATGTTGTAGTTGTTGATCCAGCAGACGCCCGCCTTCAGGCGTCCGGCGACGCGGTGGCCGCGCGCCAGGTCGCGCGTGAAGACGCCGGCGGCCAGGCCGAAGCGGGTGCCGTTGGCGCGTTGCACCGCCTCGTCCTCGCCCTCGAAGCGCAGCACCGACATCACCGGCCCGAAAATCTCCTCGCGCACGATGGTCATGTCGTCGCCGCAGTCGGCGAAGATGGTCGGTTCGACGAAATTGCCGCCGCCGGTGCCCTCCCCGGCGGCGCGTTTGCCGCCGATCAGCAGGCGCGCGCCCTGCTCAACGCCGCTGGCGATGTAACCCAACACGCGCTCCGTGTGGCCGGCCGAGATCAGCGCGCCGACCTGCGTGTCCGGCCGCATCGGGTCGCCCACGCGCAGCTTGGCGGTGCGCTCGACCAGCCGCGCCAGGAAGGCGTCGTAAATATCGCCGTGGACGAAGACGCGGGTGCAGTTGGTGCAAATTTCGCCCTGGGTGTAGAAATTGCCGAGCATCGCCGCCGAGACGGCCTGCTCCAGGTCGGCGTCGGCAAACACCAGCATGGCCGACTTGCCGCCCAATTCCATCGTCACGCGCTTGAGCGTGCCGGCGGCCGCGGCCATGATGGCCTTGCCGGTGTCGACCGCGCCGGTCAGCGAAACCTTCGCCACGTCGGGATGCGCCACCAGCAGCCGGCCGGTGCGGGCGTCGCCCTGCAGCACGTTGAAGACGCCGTCCGGCACCCCGGCCTCGGTGTAGATTTCGGCCAGCTTGGCCGCCGTCAGCGGACTTAGTTCGGACGGTTTGAAGATCATCGCGTTGCCGCAGGCCAGGGCCGGGGCCGACTTCCAGCAGGCGATTTGCAGCGGGTAGTTCCAGGCGCCGATGCCGACGCAGATGCCGAGCGGTTCGCGCACGGTGTAGGCGAAGGCGTTTTTCAGGCCGTAGTGGTGGCCGTGGACGCTGGCGGCCAGGCCGGCGAAGTATTCAATGCAGTCGGCGCCGCTGGCGACGTCGACCACTTCGGCCTCCTGGATGGGCTTGCCGTTGTCGCGCACCTCCAGTTCGGCCAGCTCGCGGTTGCGCGAGCGCAGGATCTGCGCGGCGCGCAGCAGAATGCGGCCGCGCTCGGCGCCGCTCATCGCCGACCACACCAACAGGCCGGCCTGGGCGCTCTCGATGGCTAGCGCCACTTCGGGTTCCAGCGCCACCTCGACTTCGCACAGCAGCGCGCCGGTGGCGGGATTGAGGTTGGCGAAGCGCGCGGCGCCGGCGCCGGGACGGTAGGCGCCGTTGATGTAGCTGGCTAAAACGGATTGCGTCACGGGTAGTCCTTTCAACGGGATGGATGCGGCGGCGGCGCCGCTTAAAACGCCTTGTTCAGCGAGACGACCAGGCTGCCGGCGGCCGGGTTGGAGGTCTCGACCACGCCGGCGGAATTGGCCACACCGGTGCCGAAGGCATCATACACATTGGTCGCTCCCTTGGCCTTGGTGTAGAAGACCGCGCCGGTCCAGCCGCCGGCGAAGCTTTTGCTGACGCCGGCCTTGTAATCGCGCCAGTTCCAGATGTTGTTGCCGGCGCCGGCGACGCGGCCGTCGCCGACGTGCAGGTTCAGCGTGAAGCCGCCGCCCAGGTCGTAGTTGGCGCCGACGTCGAGGTAGCCGGTGCCGCGCGCGTTGGTGATGCCGAAGAAGTCTTTGGTGTAGGTGTAGTTGTATTTGGCGTACAGGAACTTCCAGGTCAGGCCGAGCGACAGTTCGCCGTAATCGTACTTGGTGCTGCTGGCCTTGTATTCGGCGCCCGGATACAGGTAGTAGAACACGGTGGCGCTGTAGCCGAGGTCGCCGGCGCTGCCGGCATAGGCGCCGTACAGGTCCCATTCGAGCGTGCCGTTTTCGATATAGCGGTTGCTGACGTTGGAGAGCCAGGTGCCGGCCGAGAAGCCGCTGGCGTGGACGTAGTCGAAGCCGCCCTGCAGCGCCGGTTTGCCCCAGGTCTGGCGGAAGCCGCGCGAGATGTACTGGTTGGCCAGCGTGACGTTGGCGCTGACCGGCCAGGCCGACGACGCCGGCGGCGGAAAGGCTAAGGCGCCGGCGTCGGGCGCGGCGGCGTCGGCGGAATCGGCCTGCGCGCTCAGCGCGCAGGCGGCCAGGCACAGGGCCGAGGCGAGTTGGATGGCTGGGTGTTTCATAGTATTCTGATCCTCTGAGGTGTGGTGGGTTCTCTGTTCGCACGCCGCTACGCAGGGCGGTGTCGTAGGTCGGATTAGCGTAGCGTCATCCGACAATGTTGGCCGAAGCGAGACGCGCCGCTCCTGGCCGACGTTGTCGGGTGACGCCCCTTGGGCTAACCCGACCTGCAAAACCTGTTCTTATCCCGGGAAGCCGAAGAAGCGCGCCATGCGCCAGCTGCCGTCGTCGTGGCGCCGGTAGACTTCGAGCAGGCGCATCTTGACGCTGGTGGCGCGCCCGCCGGCCGCCGTGCGGGTATAGCTGCGGGTCGAGCGCACCATCGCCATGTCGCCCGAGCCGACCAGTTCCTCGATATCGTTGCTCCAGACGTCGACCGTGTCGGCCCCGGCGGCGCCGGCAAAGCTCAACTTGACGCTGCGCTCGAAGGCGTCGGCGTCGTAGTCGGCCGGCGCGCCCTGGAACGCGCCCTGCAGGTCGCTCATCACGTAGCCGCTGATGGCGTTCGGCTGGCGCGCCGACAACGCCGCCATCCACTGGTCAATCGCCGCCCGCAACTGGTAAGTGTCGCTGGTCGACAGCGGGCTCTCGTTGACGGCCTCGGGCGCCGCCGTCGGCGCGGCGGCGGCGCCGCCGCCGGCCATCAGGCCCGTCAGCAGCAGCGCCGTGCCGAACATGCCGGCTCTGTTCTTCTTCATTGGATATCCTCCTGGGTGGGTGCGGGCGGAAACGGTATTTGTTTACCAGCCACCAATTCTGCGTCCAGCGGCGCGCTTCGCTGCCGCTCAATTGCGACCGAAAGCGCTCTGCAAACGACATGCGCCGGCGCCGCACACGGGCGGTAGATGTCGCGTTTTGACCACATGTCGCTTTCAGGATGATTTATGTCGCCCTTCCATTACGGTTTTGTTACTAAACATTTATATTAGTTAGCTATCGAGAAGCTATTCGCCAAGATATGGATCACCCTGAGGAGGGCAGCAATATGCCAAGCGGCAAGGTTGTAATAGAAAACTTGTACAAGATTTTTGATCCCCGTCCGGGCGACGCCCTGGCGCTGCTGAAACAGGGCGTCAAAAAAGAAACGGTTTTTGCGCAGACCGGCAAGGTGGTCGGCGTCAACGACGTCTCGTTCACGGTCAAGGAGGGCGAAATCTTCGTCCTGATGGGTTTGTCGGGTTCGGGCAAGTCGACCTTGATCCGCTTGATCAACCGCCTGGTCGACCCGTCCGACGGCAAGATCTTCGTCGACGGCCAGGACGTCGCCAAGCTGACGTCGCGCCAGTTGCTGCAACTGCGCCGCAGCGACATGAGCATGGTGTTCCAGTCGTTCGCGCTGATGCCCCACCGTAACGTGCTCGACAACACCGCCTTCGGCCTGGAAATCGCCGGCGTGCGGCGCGCCGAGCGCGAGGCGCGCGCCGGCAAGGTGCTGGAACAGGTGGGACTGGGGCCGTACGCGAAAAAATACCCGCACCAGTTGTCGGGCGGCATGCAGCAACGCGTCGGGCTGGCGCGGGCGCTGGCGGTGAACCCCTCGCTGATGCTGATGGACGAGGCCTTCTCGGCGCTGGACCCGTTAAAGCGCAAGGAAATGCAGGGGCTGCTGCTGAACCTGCAAAGCGAACAGCGCCGCACCATCATCTTCGTCTCGCACGACCTGGAGGAGGCGCTGCGCATCGGCAACCGCATCGCCATCATGGAGGGCGGCCGCCTGGTGCAGGTCGGCACGCCGCAGGAAATCATCGAAAACCCGGCCGACGACTACGTGCGCGCCTTCTTCAAGAGCGTCGACACCTCGCGCTACCTGGTGGCGGCCGATTTGATGGACAGCGCCGGCATCCCGGTGCTGACCAAGGGCCAGGCCCGCGGCGGGCAGGTGGCGTGGCAGCCGTGGCTGGCCTTCGTCAACCAGGACCGCAAATGGATAGGCCTGATCAACGCCGACGTGCTGGCCGCCTGCAACGACCCGCACCAGGCGGTGCTGCCGGAACACGCGGCCGTCTCGGAAACCACCTGTCTGCGCGACATCCTGCCGCAACTGATGAAGCACCCGGCCCCGCTGGCCGTGCTCGACAGCGGCGGCGCCTACCTCGGCGTCATCACGGCCGCCAGCGCCCTGCGCAAAATCTCCCTGGGAGCCAACCATGCCTGATTTCCTGCAACGATTCCTCGACCACCCGCGCGACTTCCTGCCCATCGGCAAATGGGTCAACCAGTTCATCAACCACCTGCTCGACACCAACAGCAGCGGCTTCGACGCCATCGGCCAGGGCATCAACCGCTTCGCCGAGCTGATCGAACAGGGGCTGCAGGCGCTGCCGGCCTGGCTGATGATCGCGCTGTTCGTCGGCGTCGGCATGTGGCGCCTGTCGTGGCGCTTCGGCGTGTTCGTCGCCGCCTCGCTGCTGCTGATCGTCGGCATCGGCTTCTGGCCGCAAACCGTCGTCACCCTCGGGCTGACCTTGTCGGCCACCGTCATCAGCCTGGCGCTGGGGGTGCCGCTGGGCATCTGGAGCGCCAAATCGAACCGCGTCAACGCCCTGACCCGGCCGGTGCTCGACTTCATGCAAACCATGCCGGCCTTCGTCTACCTGATCCCGGCGGCGATGCTGTTCGGCCTGGGCCGCGTGCCGGGCATCCTGGCCACCGTGATCTTCGCGATGCCGCCGGCGGTGCGCCTGACCAGCCTGGGCATCCGGCAAGTCAACAAGGAGCAGGTCGAGGCCGGCTGCGCCTTCGGTTCCAACGCCTGGCAACTACTGTTTAAAGTACAATTGCCCATCGCCCTGCCGGCCATTATGACGGGCGTCAACCAAACCATCATGATGGCGCTGTCGATGGTGATCATCGCCTCGATGGTCGGTGCAGGCGGCCTCGGCAACGACGTGCTGGCGAGCATCCAGCGCCTCGACGTCGGGCTCGGTTTCGAGAGCGGCCTGAGCGTGGTGCTGCTGGCCATCATTTTGGACCGTATCACCGAAAGCTTCGGCGGCGGCAACGCGCCGCAACAAACCTGACCACGCCAGCCCCCCGGGCCGCGCGGGCGGCCCGATCACTACAGGAATTGCCATGTCTCCCCAAGAAATTTCAGCGGTCTCGCGCGTCGGTTTTCTGGTTTTGAACAATTTTTCGATGATCGCCTTTGCCAACGCGCTGGAACCGCTGCGCATGGCCAATTACCTGAGCAGGAAAAACCTGTACAGCTGGTTTGTCATCAATGCGGACTCGGCCGACTCGACCGGCCCGGCCTCGGGCGCGGCCAGCAACGGCCTGTCGCTGTCGCCGATGTACCGGGCCGACGAGGCGCCGCCCTGCGACATCCTGTTCGTCTGCGGCGGCACCCATGTGCGCGAAGCCGTCACCAACGACGTCGTCAAGCTGCTGCGCCTGTACGCCGGCCGCGGCACCCCGCTCGGCGGCCTGTGCACCGGCACCTTCGCGCTGGCCAAGGCCGGCCTGCTGAACGGCTACCGCTGCGCCATCCACTGGGAGAACCTGGCCTCGATCCGCGAGGAATTCCCGGCCATCCTGTTCTCCTCGGACCTGTTCGTCATCGACCGCAGCATGTTCACCTGTACCGGCGGCACCGCGCCGCTCGACCTGATGCTCAACCTGATTCGCCTGAAGGGCGGCAAAAGCCTGGCCTCCGACGTCTCCGAGCAATTCAGCGTCGAGCGCATCCGCGACCAGAAGGACCAGCAGCACATCCCGCTGCTGTCGCGGGTCGGCTTCGGCCACGAGGCGCTGCTCGACGCCGCCGTCTTCATGGAAATGAACATCGAGGAGCCGTTCGCGCTCGACGTGCTGGCCGAACAGGTCGGCCTGTCGCTGCGCCAGCTGGAACGGCTGTTCAAGCGCTACCTGAACATCACGCCGGCGCAGCACTACCTGAACCTGCGGCTGCGGCGCGGCCGCGAATTCCTGCTGCAGACCAACATGTCGGTGATGGAGGTGACGGTGGCTTGCGGCTTCCAGTCGTCGTCGCACTTCTGCAAATCGTACCGCTCGCTGTTCGGCTACGCGCCCAGCCGCGAACGCCACCAGGACCACTCGCTGCCGCCGGCGCCGCCGCCCGCCGCCGTGCGTAGCGCCGCCTGAAATACTTGCGTGGGTCGGGTTAGCCCGCCCCCCGTTACACGCGTGGGCAACCCGACGACGTTGGCCCAAAATCCGCCGCCCTGCGCGGCGGCGAAAAACCACAACTTCGCGTCGCCGCAATGCAAGTCCGACATCGTCAAGCGGCCCATCCTGTAGCTGAGTCACCGGCGCGCCACCCAGCGCGCCACCGAAGCCGCCACCATCATTTGGAGAAGTTCATGAGAATGCCGAAATCACTCGCCACGCTGGGTTCCGCCGCCCTCGTCCTGACCGCGCTGCCGGCCGCCGCGACCGAGCCGGCCAGCTGCCGCACCGTGCGTTTCGCCGACGTTGGCTGGAGCGACATCGCCGCCACCACCGGCATCGCCACCGTGGTCATGGAAGGTCTCGGCTACCGGCCGACGACGACCCTGGCGTCGGTGCCGATCGCCTTCTCCGGCATCAAGAACAAGCAGATCGACGCCTTCCTCGGCTACTGGAATCCGTCGATGACGCCGATCATCGCGCCGTTCCTGAAGGCCGGCCAGATCAAGGTGCTGGAGCGGCCCAACCTGGTCGGCGCCAAATACACGCTGGGCGTGAACAGCATGGCCTCCGAGGGCGGCATCAAGACCTTCGCCGACATCGCCAAATACCACAAGGAACTCGACGGCAAAATCTACGGCATCGAACCGGGCAACGACGGCAACGCGCTGATCCAGCGCATGATCGACAAGAACGAGTTCGGCCTGAAGGGCTTCAAAATGGTCGAGTCGAGCGAGGCCGGCATGCTGGCCGAGGTGCAACGCTCGGCGCGGCTGAAAAAATGGATCGTCTTCCTCGGCTGGGAGCCGCATCCGATGAACGTGCAGACCAAGATGGCCTACCTGGAGGGCGGCGACACGGTGTTCGGCCCCAACTTCGGCGAAGCCAAGGTCTACACCGCCGTCGCCACCGACTACCAGGCGCGCTGCCCCAACGCGGCCAAGCTGATCGGCAACCTCGAATTCAACACCGAGATGGAAAACCAGGTGATGGTGACGATCCTCGACAAGACCAACCCGGTCGCGGCGGCGCGCGAATGGCTGAAGAAAAACCCGGCGGTACTGCAAAAATGGCTGGTCGGCGTCACCACCTACGACGGCGCCGACGGCCAGGCCGCCGTCAGCAAAGCACTCGGCCATTGAAGCAGCGGGCGACACCGCGCTGGCGGCGCTGGCTGCGCCTGGCCTGCGCGCGCGCCGCCAAATTCATCCGCGCCCACGGCAAAGAGCCGGGGCCGGACCCGCGCGGTGCGCCCCCGGGCTTGCGCCGCTGGTTTTGACCCGCTGGACTAATTAGCCATAAGCAAACTAGTTGCCGTCTCAATCGAATCACGCTTGTGCAAGCTCCCTTTCTGAGATGTAATGCTAGACAATAAATATTATTCAAATTACATTCAGGTGTACGCCCTGCGGCACCGCGGGAGTATTGCCAGATGCCGCAATCGTCCAATTCCACGCCGCTGTCCTCCAGCCTGCAAGCCTTGCTTGGCGGCTTCACGCAAAGCACCCGCCTACTGCAACTGACGACACCGCTCGGCCCCGACAAATTACTGGTCGAATGCCTGCGCGGCGAGGAAGGCCTGAGCCAGGGCTACTCGCTCAAGATCGCGGCGCTGTCCAGTGACGCCCGCATCCCCCTGAAGTCGCTGATCGGCCAGCCCGCCCGCGTCGACCTGCTCACCAGCGCCGCCGGCGCCCGACGCCCCTTCCACGGCCACATCACGGCGGTGGAAATGACCGAGGCGAACGGCGGCTTCGCCCGCTACGCGCTGACCATCGAACCATGGACCGCCTTCCTGGCGTTGAACCAGGACAGCCGCATCTTCCAGGACATGACGGTGTGCGACATCCTCGACNCCGTCTTCGCCCCCTACTTGGGCCAGGGCCGCCTGATGCCGGCGTGGCGCTTCGACATCGCCGAGCGCGACATCTNCCCGCGCCGCAGCCTNACCACCCAATACCAGGAAAGCGACCTCGCCTTCNTCCTGCGCCTGATGAGCGAGGAAGGCCTGTTCTACTACTACGAGCACAGCGCCGGCGACGGCCCCGGCCTGGGCGGGCATACCCTGGTCGTGGCCGACCACAACGGCAGCTTCCAAGCCAACGTCCAGGCCGACATNGCNTTCACCCAGCCCGGCGCGGTGATGAAGGCGGANAGCCTGGACCGCTGGCGCACCACGCTGACGCAGCGGACCAACGCCATCGAACTGAGTTCCTGGGACTACCGCTCCTGCCGCGACAACCCGGTCGGCGCCTACGGCGACATCGGCGACGGCGTGCGCCTGCTCAGCCGCGACGCCCCCGGCGCCTACGCCTACCAGAGCCGCGCGCAGGGCCAGCGCATCGCCGACAACCAGCTGCAGGCGTTCGAGGCGGGCAGGGAAATCCACACCGCCGCCGGCACCGTGCGCACCGCCGCGCCCGGCACCACCTTCACCCTGCGCGGCCACCACCGGTTCGACGGCGCCCGCAACGACGACGGCCGCAGCTTCCTGATCGTGCGCGCCGTGCACCTGGCGCACAACAACCTGAGCGCCGAGATGCGCGCCGGCATCGTGCGCGAACTGGGCCAGGGCGCGCTGGCCGCCGCCAACGAAAAGGAGCAAGCGCACAGCCTGCACGCCAGCGGCAGGCACATCGGCGAACGGCCGCTGTACCGCTGCCGCCTCGACGCCATCGGCCGCGCCACGCCCTACCGCAGCAGCGGCGTGGACGGCCACGGCCACCTGCTGCACCCGAGCCCGACCGTGCACGGCCAGCAAACGGCCATTGTCGTCGGCCCGCCCGGCAGCGTTATCCACACCGACCGCGACCATCGCATCCTGGTGCAGATGCACTGGCAGCGCGGCGCCGGCAGCCACAGCCGCCTCGACCACCCGGCGCCGGACGGCCACAGCGGCGCGCCGGCCGACCACCGCGCCGGCACCTGGGTGCGCGTGGCCACGCCGATCGCCCCGGTGGCGGGCGCCAACTGGGGCGCCAACGCGCTACCCCGCGTCGGCCAGGAAGTGCTGGTGGACTTCTTTGAAGGTAACATCGACCGTCCCGTCGTCATCGGCGCCGTCTACAACGGCAAGGGCCAGCCCGACGCGCAGCACAACCAGGCGTTCAAGGGCGCCGGCGCGGCCACCGGCAACGCGCCGGCCTGGTTCCCCGGCCAGGGCGGCGGCCACGCCCACCCGGCCGTGCTGTCGGGCTTGAAATCGCAGGCGATGGCCAGCAGCCAGAGCGGCGCCGGCGCCTACAACCAGTTGGTGTTCGACGACAGCCCCGGCCAGCCACGGCTGTCGCTGCAGCGCCACGCCAAGGCGCACCGCGGCAACGACGAGCTGAACCTGGGCCACCTGCGCCACCAGAGCGACAACCAGCGCCTGGCCAAGGCCGGCTTCGGTGCCGAATTGAAAACCGAGCACGCCGCCGCGCTGCGCGCCGGCCAGGGGATGCTGCTGTCGAGCGACGCGCGCAACGGCGCCAGCGGCAGCCAGCTCGACTCGAAGGAGGCGCAGGCGCAGATCGAGCGCAGCCACGAACTGCAACTGAGCATGGCCGGCACCGCGCAAAAGCACAACGCCGGCATCAAGGACGACAAGGGCCAGGCCGAGCCGGCGCCGGACACATTGCCGGCGATCGCCCAGATGGCCAACAGCGTCGAGGTGCTCAAGGGCACGGACGGCGGCGGCGGGCAGACTCCGGTGACGGCCTACACGGAGGCGCAGTTGCAACTGTCTAGCCCGGCCGGCATCGCCGCGACCACGCCGGCGAACGCCATCCTCGCCGCCGGCAACACCGGCAGCGTCACCGCCGGGCAGGACATCAACTTCGCCGCGCAGGGGCAACAGCTATTACCTGGTGAAGGCGGGCGTCAGCCTGTTCACCTACGGCAAGGCCGGCAATAAGGACAAGCCGAACCAGGAAACCGGCATCAAACTGCACGCGGCGACCGGCAAGGTCAGCAGCCAGAGCCAGTCGGACAAGACCAGCATCACCGCCGACAAGGCTGTCACCGTGGCCAGCGTTACCCAGAGCGTCAACATCGCCGCGAAGCAGCACGTGCTGATGACGGCGCAGGGCGCTTATTTGAAGCTCGAAGGCGGCAATATTATGGTACACGGGCCGGGCAAGATGGATTTCAAGGCTAGCTTAAAGGAGTTGGCGGGGCCGGCCAGCAGCGACGCGCAACTGGCGGCGCTTCCCAGCCTCTCCGCGATGGCCTCCGTCAATGCCGCCGGTTCCTACACCGGCCGCTACACCCTGAGCAAGAATCTCGACAACGCGTTCCAAGGATATCGATACAAGATCGAATCCAACAAACAGCTACTGGCGGAAGGCAAAACCGACAAGGCCGGCCGCACCGCCTTCATCGACACCGAGCAACGCAGCCAAGTGAAAATCTACAAAACCATCATGCGGGACGACCAAAAAATCGACGAACAATGGGCGGCGGCGCTGGACCGCGCCGCCGACGGCAACCCCGCCAACACCGGCGGCGCCGCGGAGCCGCTGCCCGACGATTATCTCGACCAATATGGGGAGGACGCCTAATGCCGGTTCCACTCATTATTATTGCGCTGGGAGAAATTGCACTGCAAGCCGGCGTGTGGGCCTGGCGCGGCTATCGCGCCTATGACACGGCCCAGACAGCGCTGGAAGCCGTCGAAATGGCCAAGTCGATCGCCCAGAGCAAGGAACTGATCAAGCACAAAATTCGCGGCGTCATCGAGAGCATGTCGCAGGAAATCGAGGTGAAATGCTCGACCTTCGCACTGGTCGACCCCGGCGGAAAAAGCACCGTCTCGCGCCGGGGCAATGAAAACTTCGAATGGAAGGAATACATCGAGCGCAAGATCCCTTTCCGTCCCGCGATCAGCATCGTGTGCAAGCTGGCGCTGGAGGCACCGATCAAAGTACCCCGGCGTATCCGCAAAAAAATAGGCGGCGAGATTCCCGAAGGTACGATTGAAGTCACACTGAAACAAACCACGGCGTCGCTGATGTTCGAAACCATCGACCTGATGCTCGATTGGAAGAGCCCGTTAAAAGCCGAACCGAACTACAATCGGGCAACGCAAAAAGGGTATCTCGGCACCCCGCCGACGCGCCCGCACCGGATTAGCAGCGTGTTTCCATTCTGGCCCCGGCCGCGTGGAAGTTTGGCGCCCGATCTGGTCATTCCGGAATACCGACAGAAGCCGTGGGAGATCGACAACGTGTTTGCAGCAGTGGAGATCAAGTTTCCAAATGACTGGGTACAGACAAAGCAGATGGAAGATTACGTTGAGCTAATGACACCAAAGCTTGGGCTAGATGCCAGAAAAATAGGAAAAGCGCGGATCGCGCTGTTACGCGTACCGGAAGACTGCACGGATGTCGTGCCGGGCGAAAAACAAGAGAAAAAAGTAAAAAAAAATAGGGCTAACAGACTATGAGTACAACAGAAAGCTTTCTTAGCAGCGATGATGTTAGTGGATTTGTTGCAGAACTAAAGGAATGGCCAAATTCATCTTACGGAAATGACGACGTTACACATAACGTAAGTCCCTTTGTGACATTTTATTTCCTTTACGATACTAAGCATCATCTTGATACATCGCTCATCATGATAGACATTCATGAGAAATTTGAGCGATTAACAGGGAATCCATATCGTATCGGCACACATCCCGCCTCGGAAAAGCCCCATCCTTACGGCTCAAAACGCTTACCCGATCTTCGTGAGTTTGCTCGGAAAACGAAGAAAGGGGACTATTTTGTTTTTAATTTCACCGATCAAAATAATCATATTTCCTCTCCCTCGACAGCAGGATATTTTTGGAAAGTTCGGGACTATATGAACGACAGAGAGGATCCATCAAACAGAACCTATTCGTCGATTCAATTTT
The DNA here is from genome assembly GCF_000344615.1 of Janthinobacterium sp. CG3. Lineage (GTDB taxonomy): Bacteria > Pseudomonadota > Gammaproteobacteria > Burkholderiales > Burkholderiaceae_D > Janthinobacterium. Next base: position 2,363,470 of record NZ_KB467824.1, read on the forward strand.
ACTATCGATGGTCATGGTGGAGGAAAAATAAAGACGCTTGGAGAGAATTTGTTCTGCAAACGGCTGAAACGCTTCGCGCGGCGCAGGTATACAGTGGTTTCGCCATGGCCACTCCGCTGGCTTATGGCTCTCGTTCGGAGGTTTCTGTGTGGGAGCGGGCGTTGACCCCTCATTTCTACGGACTTGATATCGATGACTACCTCGGAATGCACGGTGAACTGGCTATAGGTATTCGCCCGCCGACTTGGGGTTTCCTGCTTTCAGATTTCTGGCGTGAGAAGCTCGACCTCAGCCGCGATCAGGTTAAAATTAGCCTCCATCATTCGAGCATCAGAATTGAAGAACTCAAGGTGGGATTATGGATCGAATTAGGCGAGGAGCCGTCGCTTTTCCCTGTCGAAGAAGGGGTCCCCGTGCTGCCCGTGTTGTTGAACAAAATACTCAAACCTATTCGCCATGACCATATGGGCCTGTTAAGCGGGGGCCAATGGGACGGCGATCCCAACGAACGCTTCAACGACGCCGATTCGCTGCGCTGGATGCGGCGTTTCGACGCGGACAGCGACTGGCCAAGCGCAGACCTGCGCCAGCCCCACAACGGCGGCGCCACGGATGTTGCTCCGCAGCAGCTCGAAGCACGGGAATTGCGCGCGCACGCAGGCGAGGCGTGTCCGGAAGCGGGCCAGTGGCAAGCTTTGGATATTCCGCCACTCACCCGGAAATTCGCGCACGGCGAGTTGATGAGCGACCTGCGCTCCGCTTATGGTTTAACCGTGTGGCGATTTTTGAACGAATGAGCACACAGCGGCGTGAGCCAGAGGCGCGGATGAACGGCGCCGCCTTACAAGCGCAGTTCGGGATGCGTGCGCAATACCGGATTCGCATCGGCTTTGAATAATGCCGACAGCATTTCCGCCGGCACCGCTTTGCTGAAGTAGAAGCCCTGCCCCGCAAGGCAATTGTGGGCGAGCAGGAACTCCGCCTGTTGCGACGTTTCCACGCCTTCGGCCATGACGTTCAGGTGCAGGCTGGCGGCCATCGCAATAATGGCCGACACCAGCGCGGTATCGTTCGGATCGGTGCCGATGTCGCGCACGAACGATTGGTCGATCTTCAACGCATGCACCGGAAAGCGCTGCAAATAGCCGAGGCTGGAATAGCCGGTGCCGAAGTCGTCGATCGACAGTCTGACGCCCATTTTGCTCAGCCGGGTCAGCGCGGCAAGATTGAAATCGCTGCGCTGCATCAGCGTGCTTTCGGTGATTTCCAGTTCGAGGGCGCTGGCCGGAACCCCCGTTTCGGCCAGTATGTGCGCGACCAGGGCGCAAAAGTCGCTTTGCTCCAGTTGCCGGGGCGATAGGTTGACCGCTATTTTCAACTCCGGGCGGCCGCCGTCGTGCCAGACGCGCAGCTGCTTGCAGGCTTCGCGCAAGACCCACTCGCCAAGCGGCACGATCAGCCCCGACTCCTCGGCGTTGGCGATGAAGGCGCCGCAGGAAATCGGCGCACCGCCCGGCGGCTGCCAGCGCAGCAGCGCCTCGGTTGAAAAGGTCGTGCCGCTTTGCATGTCCACCTGCGGCTGGTAATGCAGGACGAATTCCTGCCGCGCCAGGGCTTGGCGCAAGCGGTTTCCGACGACCATGCGCTGCTGCGCCGCGTGGTTCAGCGCGGGGGTGAAAAACTGGAAATTGCCGCGCCCCGTTTCCTTGGCGTGGTACATGGCCGTGTCGGCCGCGCGCATCAGGCTTTCGACCTCGGTGCCGTCGTCCGGATACAGGCTGATGCCGACGCTGCCGCTGACATGCAGTTCATGCCCCTCTACAATAAAAGGCTTGAGCAGGATATCGAGTACCTTTTGCGCCACCTGCGCGGCGTCGCCGCTGTCGTTGACCATCGGCAGGCTGAGGACGAATTCGTCGCCGCCCAGCCGGGCCACGCTGTCGCCTTCGCGCAGGCACTTTTGCAGGCGCACGGAGGTCATCTGCAAAACGATGTCGCCGATGTGGTGGCCAAGCGAGTCGTTGATGTTCTTGAAATAATCGAGGTCGATGAACAGGATCGCCACGCGGCCCTGGTTGCGGTGGGCCTGGGCAATAGCCTGCGTCATGCGGTCCTGCAACAGCGCGCGGTTGGGCAGCCCGGTCAAGGCGTCGTGGTCCGCCATGTGGCGGATTTGCTCTTCCGCCTGCTTGCGCGCGCTGAGGTCGAGCACGAAGCTGACGCCGCTCTCGCGGGAGCCTTCGAACATGGCGCGGCCGATCAGCACGTGGACGCGCTGGCCGTCCTTGCGGATGTATTCCTTCTCGTACGGCGCGCAGGTGCCGGTGCGCATCGCCTCTTCGATCGCCCGAACGTCGAGGGCGTGGTATTCCGGCGGGGTCATGTCCGACCAGCGCAGTTCCCCCGATGCCAGGTCCTCCCTGGAGTAGCCGGACAGTTCCAGGAAGGCGTCGTTGGCGTACGAGATGTCGCCGGCGGTGTTCCAAAACGTCACGCCGATCATGTTCGACTCCACCAGGCGGCGGATTTGCGCGTCTTTTTCGCGCAGCGCCTGCTCGGCAAGCTTGCGCTCGCCAATTTCGCGGGCGATCAGCGAGGCGCCGGTGAGCCGGCCGCTGGCGTCGCAAATGGGCGAGAACGAGATCGAAACGTCGATGCGCCGGCCGTCCTTGCGCATACGCACCGTCTCGTGGTGCAAGACCCGCTCGCGGCGGCGCAGCCGCGCCAGGATGCCGGGCGTTTCATCGGGCAGCTCCGGCGGCGCCAGGATGGAAATCGGCCGCCCCAGCGCCTCGTTGGCGCTGTAGCCGTACATGCGCTCGGCGCCGGCGTTCCAACTGACGATGGTGCCGTCGAGCGTCTTGCCGATGATGGCGTCGTCCGACGAGGTGACGATGGCGGCCAGTTGCGTTGCCTGCTGTTCGGCGCGTTTGCGCCGGCTGTTTTCCTGTCGCAGGTCGGCATACAGTTGGGCGTTTTCCAGGGAGATGGCGGCTTGCGAGGTCAACAACTTGAGCGCCGCCACCCGTTCGGAGGAAAAGGCGTGGGTCAACAGATTATTCTCGAGGTAGAGCAGGCCGACCAGGCCGCCCTGGCGCAGGATCGGCAGGCACAACACCGACTTCGGCTGGTGCCGGGCAAAGTAGGGGTCGCTGGAAAACACGTTGGGCTGTGCCACATCGGGCAACAATACCTCCTCGCGGCTGTGCTGCACGTAGTTGAGGATTGCCGCCGGCAGGGACGCCTCGGCCGGCGCCACCCTGTCGTGGATGCGCACCTGCACCGCGTCCTGGTCAACGCTGGCCTCGGCGGCCAGTTCCAGACCTTCGTTGTTGGACAGCAGCAACGAACCGGCTTGCGCGCCGGCGTTTTCCAGCACGATGTGCAGCAGCGTATCGGCCAGTTCGTTGAGCGTGATCCGGCTGGAGATCGCCTGCGACGCCTTGGTGATCGACAAGACGTCCAACGGCACCGCCACCGCGCCCGCCGACAGCGCCGGGCGACTGGTGTGGAGTTGCTCGGCCTTGCCTTGCGCGCCCCAGCGCCGGTAGTGCGTGCAGGCCTCGCTCAGATAGGTGTCGGCGATCAACTCGAAGCCGCGCCCGCGATAGAACTTCGACGCCAGCTCGTACGCGATGGCCTCGTTCTGGACCAAGCCGTTGTCGCGGGCGGCGCCGATGGCCTGCTGGTACAGCCGCTCGGCGTCGCCGGCCCGCCCTTCGATGCGGGCGATTTCCGCCCCCACCAGCGCATGGCTGCTCAGGTAGTTCTGCGGGCAATGCGCGGCCCACAGCGCGTGCCGCTCCAATTCCGTTGCCAGCAAGCCGGCAAAGCGCGCTTGCTCCTCGCCGGGTTCGGACGGACACAGCGCGGCCAAGGCCAGCGCGAAATAGAAATGATGCGCGCCGTCCAGCACCATGATGGTGCCGGTCTGGTTGACGTTCAGCGCGGCCTGCCGCGCGTGCGCCAAGGCGCCGGCATAGTCGCCGTACATGAAGGCGCACATCTGTTTAACGATGTAGGCAATATACAGGCCGGCGCTGAAGTTCGCCTTCTCCAGCGCGGCCAAGCACGGCACTTCGTCGAAGTCGTCGCCGTCCAGGCTACCGGGCGCACGCGTCCGGCCCTTCAGGCTCAACACCAGTTGTTGTTCGAAGCGGATGGCGTCGTAAACCGTTTCGTTGTGGTTGTCGCGGGCGAATTCGCCATTCCTGCGCGCCGTCGCCAATACCTCGTCGAGGGCGGCGCCTTGTTGCAGCATCGGCCAGAAATGGCACACGGCGATGTAGTTGGCAAACACCAGGTCGCCCACTTCCAGGCTGGCGCCGAAGGCTTGCTCGAGCATCGGCACCGAGCCGGCGATGGCCTCCTTCCACGGCATAAACGTGATGGCGTGCACAAACAACACCCGTCCCTTGAAGCGCGGCGCGGCGCGCCTGCTGTTCAGTTGCAAGGCCAGCTCGGAGAAGACAAAGGCCGACTCGACGTCGCCGAAGCGCGACAGCAGGATGGTGCCGTACACGCTGTACGCAAAGCAAGAACCGGCGGTGTGCCCGTGCCGCAGCGACAGCTTGACCGTCCACGCGGTGATCAGGGCGAAGTACTCCGGCCGCGACGAATATGCCGGGGCGATCGCCTCCACCAGCAGCGCTATGACGCTGGCCATGCCGCTGTCGCTCGACTCGGGCGCATCGATGACATCGGCCATTTTTTTGTCGCGCAGGCAGGCGGCGATGTCGCGCACCTCGGCGGCGATGGCCGCTTCGATCGCCGCCATGTCGGTTGGAAAGTGCAGGCCGAAGCGGCCGACGCCCTCGACCATGGCGCCCAGCGCGTCGTCGTAGCGCCCGGCCGTCTGGTAGAGCTGAATGCGCAGCAAGTACACGTCCGCGCAGTCGCCAGGCGAGCGGGCGTTCGTCAAGATCAGGTTGGCCAGTTGATCGGCCCGCTGGAAATTCCCGGCAAAATGTTCGCACTCGGACAAGGCCAGCGCGATGGCGTAGGCCTGCTGGTACTGCGTTTGCCACGCGGTGGGCGGCAACAGCGCCATGGCGCGGTCGAGGAAGTTGCAGGCCGACGCATGGGCCCTGCTCGCCAGGGCCTTCTTCCCGGCCATCAAGTTGAGCTGGCACAGCAAGGCCTTGTCGCCGGGGTCGGCGACGGCGTCGCCGCCGCGGTTGAACTGGTCGACGATGGCAAACACCGCTTCCTCGACCTGCGCGGGGGTTTTACCGCCGATCAGCGCACGGCCGATCTGCAGATGCAGCGCCGCGCGCGCGGAAAGCGGAATCGACAGATAGGCCGCCTCTTGCACCCGGTCGTGGAGAAAATACACGGCGTTGTCCGTGCGCGTGACGAGGCCGGCGGCCTGCGCCGCCGACAGCGCCGCTTGCGTGGCCGGTTCCGCCCGGCCGCACACGTTCGCCAGCGCCGCCGTGCTGGCGCCCGAGCCGAGGCAGGCCAGCCGTTGCAGCACCGACTTGGCCGGGTCCGGCAAGCGCGCCATTTTCGCCACCATCAGCACCGCGACGTTGTCGGTGTAGCCCTTGGCGCTGATCTTGCCGAGGTCCCAGCGCCAGGTCCGCGACTGCGGGTCGAAAGCGAGCATGCGTTCTTCCTCCAGTTCGCCAATAAACTGGGTCATGAAAAACGGATTGCCGCGGGTCTTCTCGTAGACCAGCTGCGCCAGCTGGGCCGCTTCGCCGTGCCCGCAGCGCAGCGTTTCGTCAATCAGGGCGCGCACCGCGTCCTCGGCCAAGGGCGCCAGCACCACCCGCGTCACTGCGCCGGCGCCGGCGCCGACGAGCATGCGCGACAGCGGGTGCCCCGGGCCGACCTCGTTGTCCCGGTAGGCGCCCGCCACCAGCAGGCTGCACGGCGAGGGTGAACTCAGCAATTGCGCCACCAGCCGCAAGCTGGCGGCGTCGGCCCACTGCAAATCGTCGAGAAACAAGGTCAGCGGGTGGGCCGCCTGCGCGAAGGCGCGGATGAAGCGCTCGAACACCATCAAAAACCGGTTCTCCGCCTCCGCCGGCGGCACCTCCGGCACCGGCGCCTGCGCGCCGATGATCAGTTCGGCCTGGGGCAGCACGTCGACGATCAGTTTACCGTTGGCGCCGACCGCCGCCCGCACCTTGCGGCGCCAGGCGGCGACGCCCTCCTCGCTTTCGGTAAGGATTTGCCGCACCAGTTCGCGCAGCGCGTCCGTCACCGTGGCGTAGGGAATTTCGCGCTGGTACTGGTCGAATTTGCCGGAAATGAAAAATCCGCGCCGCGCCAGCACCGGCTGGCGCAGCTCCCCCGCCAGGGCCGACTTGCCAATGCCGGCGTAGCCAGTAATGAGCAGCAGGGCCGCTCTTCCCGAGGCCAGCATGGCGTCGAAGCTGCCTACCACTTGGGCCAGCTCGCTATCGCGGCCCACCAGTCTTTGTGGAATCTGAATCCGTTCCGGCCGGTCGTGCGCACCCAGGGGAAACGGCGGCATCGCCGCCCCCGCCTCCCACTGCGCCAGGCAGGTGTCGAGGTCGTGCAACAGGCCGTGCGCGCTTTGGTAGCGGTCCTCCGGCATTTTCGCCAGCAGCTTCATGACGATGTCCGACAACGGCGCCGGAATACCCGGCGCCAATTCGGCGGGCGGACGCGGCACGCGGGCGATGTGGCAGTGCGCCCATTCCATCGGGTCGTTGCCGCGGCACGGCAATTGCCCCGTCAACATGCGGTACAGCGTCACGCCCAGCGAATAGAAATCGCTGCGGTAATCGACGCCGCGGTTCATGCGCCCGGTTTGCTCCGGCGACACATAGGCCCAGTCCGCCACCGGCGCGGCGCCGGCCGCCGCCGACGGCGCCACGTCGCCGGTCGCCAGGCTCAGGTCGACCAGCAGCAACTGCCGCTGCGGACCGAGTAAAAAATTCGCCGGGCGGATGTCGCGATGGATCAGCTGTGCCGCATGCAGGCCGGCGACGATGCGCGCCAGTTGGCACGCCAGGCGCAGACAGGTGGCCACGTCAAAGGACTGGCACTGCAAGGCGGCCTCGAAGGACTCGCCGGCGGCATGGTCGAGCACCATCAGCGGCGGGCGCGCCTGGTCGAACAGCGCCAGCGCCTTGACGATGCCGTGCACGTCGAGCGAGCGCAGCGCCGCGTATTCCCTGCGCAGACTGGAAAGCTGCTCGGGCAGCGACGCACCCGGCGCCAGCAGTTTCACGATGGCGGCGCCGCCGTGTTGCGCGGAACGGGCAAAATACAGCGATGAACCATTCCTGCGAGCAATTAACCCGAGGATCCGGTAAGCGCATCCGCTGCCGCAGTTGACCACGTCGGGGTGGACTTGCGTGTCAATCGCCGTCGCGGTCCCTAAAACACCATTGCTCGTCATTGTGCGTCCAGTTCCAGCGCCTGCTGATCGGAATAAAATTGGACCCGGCGCCGGCGCGCGAGTTCCGCGCATCGCACCGCGCAGGGTTCGCTAGCGAACCGATGCGTGGCGCCGGCCTGACTACAATCGGCTACGCCGCAAGACAAGTGGCCGCCCCCGTATTTTTTTTGGATGATAAGATTAAGATGACAAAACACGCCGCCGTGATCGCCCTGACCGCCAGCGCCGCCACCCTGCTTGCCGGGTTTATCGCGCTAAACCTGGCGCCCGGCGAAAAGCGCATCGACACCCAGTTGACCCGCCAATACAATGTCGCGGACCCGCAGTTCCGGCGCTCGATGGGCGTGCTGCTCGGTCCGCCTATCCTGGAAGGCAACGCCGTCGAGGTGCTGCTGAACGGCGACGCCATCTTCGCCTCCATGCTCGCCGCCATCCGCGGCGCGCAACACAGCATTACCTTTGAAACCTATATCTACTGGTCGGAGTCGATCGGCAAGCAATTCAGCGAGGCGCTGATGGAGCGCGCGCGCGCCGGCGTCAAGGTGCATGTCATGCTCGACTTCGTCGGCAGCGCCAAGATGGACCTGGCCGCGCTCGACGCGATGAAGCAGGCCGGCGTGCAGCTGGAACGCTACCACAAGCCGGTGTGGTGGAAGCTGGCGCGCCTGAACAACCGCACCCACCGCAAATTGCTGGTCGTCGACGGCAAGGTCGGCTTCACCGGCGGCGTCGGCATCGCCGACCAATGGCGCGGCAACGCCCAGGACGACAAGCACTGGCGCGACAGCCATTTCCGCGTCGAAGGCCCGGTGGTCGGCCAGATCCAGGCGGTGTTTATCGACAACTGGACCAAGAGCACCGGCCGCGTGCTCGACGGCGTCGACTATTTCCCGCCGTTGAGCGCGGCCGGCCGGCACCCGGCGCAGATGTTCAGCAGCTCGCCCACCGGCGGCAGCGAAAGCATGCACCTGATGTACCTGATGGCGATCACCTCCGCCGAACGCAGCATCCACCTGTCGAGTTCGTATTTCGTGCCCGACGAGCTAACCGTGAAGGCGCTGGCGGCCGCGGCCCGGCGCGGCGTCAAGGTGCACATCATCACGCCCGGCGGCAACATTGACTCCGAGGTGGTGCGCAGCGCCTCGCATGCGCGCTGGGGCGACCTGCTGGCGGCCGGCGTGCGCATCGCCGAATTCCAGCCGACCATGTTCCACGTCAAGGCGCTGGTGGTCGACTCGCTGCTGGTGTCGGTCGGCTCGACCAATTTCGACAACCGTTCGTTCAGCCTGAACGACGAAGCCAACCTGAACGTGTTTGACCGCGCTTTCGCCGAGCGCCAGATCGCCATTTTCGAAGCCGACCTGCTGCGCTCAAAAAACGTCACGCTGCAGGATTGGCAAAACCGGCCCTTGTTGCAAAAAGGGTTGGACCAGCTGGCCTCGCTAGTCGGCGCGCAATTGTGAGCAGATTGCGTCGCTCGGCTTAGCCCATTGGGCGTCACCCCGGGGTCAAACGGGGGACACCATGTCGCCGAGGGTCCGCCCCCGCTTCCGCGTCCCGGCTTGTAGGGTTGGCGGCGCTTGAGACGCTAGTTGTTAACAGAATCTGTGGATAAGTTTGTTAACAAGCTTCTCCCTGGCGCCTTAAGTCCTTGCTTTGAAACAAAAAAACACGATTGCGCGTTTTCCGGGCAGCGTGGACAAACCGGCGTGGCTGCACGTCATACGTGGAGCAGCTGGCGCAAGCGCGCCGCCGCGCCGGCGTCATGCGGCTCCAGAGCAACGAAGTAGCGCAACTGCCACTGCTGGGTCTTGATCGCGTCCTTGGCCAGCGGTTTGCTCCAGGGCGGGTAGACGCGAATGGCGCGCTTGCCGCCGTGGGCATCGCGCGACATCACGCCGTGCTTGAGCAGGGCTTGCTGGTCGAACACAAACTGGCCGCGGTGGCCGGCGCCGGCCACGCTCACCACCACGAAGTCGATGCCGTCGCCGCTGTCGAGCGGGGCAATCTCGTCGCCCGGCGCAGGCCGTTTCCAGACGGTGACGAATTGGCCGATCTTGGTGGGCGTCGTCTTGGCCACGCGAAATACCACGGCGCGCCCCTGCAAAGCCAGGCGGCAGGCGCCGTATTCACCGCTCTCCGGCTCGCGTTGCGGCGCGCGCGTCGTCGCCACGCCGGCCTGCTGGTAAAGGCCGCCAAGGGCCTGCACCAAGTCGCGCGGCACGGCGCCGATGGCGGGGTCGTGCATGCTTGCTTCGCTGGCGGCAGCCATGTCGGTCTCTTTAGAAAAAAAAGAAATAGTAACACAAGTGCAACTTCTGATTAAGTTGTCTGTCGTCGTATGATAAACGGCGAGGAATTAGCGACACGTGCCGGCACATCCCCACCTCCCCCACCCTCCCAGCCGGGATGAAGTACTGCGTCGCCACCGCGTCGTTGCGCACGCCCAAGCCCATCGACAGGTATAACTGGTGCGCCGCCTCGATGGCTGCCCTGTCCGGCCCCACGCCCAGGCCCGGCTTACCTCGTGTGCGGAGTAGCCGTTCTCGGCGGCGCACGGATCTTCGGCGTAGGCCGGCACCTGGTGTTGATCGCGGCACCGGGCAATTGCCTCTTTCGGCGACCAGGGGCGCACGCAATGTCGTCCGATGCTTTTCATTTTATGAAATGTTCTTCATGGCGAGCAAGCCCGCCCTTTCAACCAAAGAACATTCACTTACACAATCCTCAGACGAATCGGGCCATACCGGCGTATGCTGGGGTAAATTTCCGATACAACAGCGCAGCGTCCAAGGAGTTGCCATGTCGATCTCACCAGTGAATCTCCGCAACTTGCCGTCCAGTCTGACTCAGTTCAAAGGCCGGACCCTGGCGTCCCTGTTCGACCGGAACGCCCCCGCCCTGTCGTCCGGCAACCCGGCCGGCGCGTTCGCCGATACGCGCTTTCTCAATCGCACTGGAAACGCCTTGCTCGATGCAGGCCCGCCACTGTCAAGCAGCGCTTCGTTCGGTAGCGTGCTGGATCAATTTAGCGCCTCCATGCGTGCGGCGGAGTTACCCACCTCGACGAAGCCAACCGGATTGGATTCCTCGCGGCCGTTCAGCCAGCCGGGACAGAACGTGGTAACGGTGCTGAATCGGGTCGAGGTGTCGTTCAAGGCGCAATTTTCCGAGTTGGGCGAGATGCGAAAAAGCCTAGCCCAGCAGCAGGACGCCGCGCATAAATTGACCGTGCTCGACGCAGAAAGTTCAAGTGCCGATATCAAGGTCGCGCTCGATAATTTTGTGGCGAGCTATAACGCCGGCGTCAAACGCTTTGCGCCGGACATCGCCGCCGGCGGCGTGCTGGAAGGTAGTTGGGAGGCGGCCCGCGCGCGCTTTGCCACCGAGCGCGATATCAATAATTTCCTGAACGGCGCCGAAGCCGGCCTCAAAGGCGGCTTGGCCGCGCTGGGCATCAGTACCGATCCGAACACGGGACTAGCCTCGATTGACGATGCAAAGTTGGACAACGCACTGGCGCACGACAAGGGCGTCGTTGCCGCTGCCGTGAACGACTTCGCCACCAACTTCGTCGCCACCGTTGCGGACCTCAACGCCACAGACCACGCGCAGGTGCGGCAAATGGCCAACCTGGACCGCGCGGTTCACTGGATCGACGCCAACAAGGCTGCCGTGCAAAAGGAGTTCGGCCCTGGCGCCGCCGCGACACCCGACGACGCTTTCGCAAAAGCCGCCGCGCGGTATGAACAAATGGCGCGCCTGATCGGCAATTCATGACGCAGCCGCGTTGATCCGGGAGCAGGGTTACTCACAAAATCTGTGGATAAGTTTGTTAACAAGCACACCCCCATTGGACTAAGTGCTTGTTTTCAAATAACAATCGCCTGCTGTAGAAGATTTAAGCAGTGGGCCGCCGTCAACTCAAGCGCGGCGCCATTGCCGTAAAGTGAAGAATTTTCGTAGGTTGGGTTAGCCCAAGGGGCGTAACCCGACGCGCGCCGCTGCGGACCATGTCGGATTACGCGTCGTTAATCCGACCTACGGAAGCCTATCCGGGCCGATGCCGCCCGACAGCAAGGCTATTGGCGCCTCAGCCGTTTTCCGTGTGCCGGCACGCGGGGAATGCCGAGCAGCCGAAAAAGGGGCCGCTCGCGCTGCTGCGCGCACGCATGCCCTTGCCGCATTTCGGGCAAGCCTTGGCGCCCTCCCCGGCCTCCGCCCCAGCCGCCTTCGCCTTCGCCGGCCGGGCCGCCGGCTTGCGCCGCCCCTTGACCGGCTTGCCGGCCGGCGCCGCGCGCTGCTGCGGCGCCACCGGAATATCGCTCGGCATGTCGCGGGTCGCCTCGCCCGACTTGACCGCGTCCACCAGCTTGCTGACAAACTGCAACTGCCGCGCCATGAAGTCTTGCGCGCTCATTTTTCCCTCGGATACGCGCGCCAACAATTCCTCGAAATAGGCGGTCAGGTCCGGCTTGCGCAGCTGCACCGGCGCGCATTTGTAGAGCGCGCGCCCGCGCAGGGTCGAGATATACACGCTGCCCTTGCCTTCCGCGCGCTCTTCGATATACCAACGCGAGATCAGGTCGTCGACGATGTTGGCGCGCGTGGCCGGCGTGCCGATGCCAATCTCGCGGATGACTTTCTTGACCCGCTCGTCCGTCACCAGCTTGTAGGCCTTTTCCATCGCGTCGATAATCAGCGCGCCGTTGAAGCGCGGCGGCGGCTTGGTCTTGCCTTCGTTGACCTTGGCCGCGGCTATGCGCGCCGGCTCGCCCTTTTGCATGGCCGGCAGTAGCACCACGTCCTGGCCGTCCTCCTTGTTGTTGCCGCGGGCCGGGTACAGCGCTTGCCAGCCCTTTTGCTTTTCCACCGCGCCGGCGGCTTTGAACAGGTGTCCGGCGCACGCCACCCGCACGCTGGTCGCGTCGTACAGGTAGACCGGATAAAACTGCGCCAGGAAGCGCCGCACGATCAATTTGTAGACCGCCAGTTCCATCTTCGACAGGGCGCCCAGCTTGTAACCCTTGCGCTCGGTCGGCCGGATGCCGTGGTGGTCGCCGATCTTCTTGCTGTTCCAGGCGTGGCTGCGGATGCTGTAGTCGGGCGCGCCGGGAAAGTCCCAGTCGGCGCCGAAATTGCTCCTGCACGCCTCGATGATCGAGCGCCCGAGCCGGTACTCGTCTTCCGGCAGGTGCGAGAAATCGGTGCGCGGGTAACTGGTCAGCTTGTGCGTTTCGTACAGCGACTGGGCGATTTTCAAGGTGTCGCTCGGCGACAGGCCGAAGGCGCGGTTGACCTCCTTTTGCAGGTCGCCGAGCGAGTACGGCAAAGGCTGCAACTTCTTCTTGTCGCGCACGGTCTCGCAACTGGCGATGACGCCCGTTTGGCCGGTGACGGCGTCGACCACGGCCTGCGCCGCGGCCTGCTCGACAACGCGGCCGGCCTCGTCGACGAAGGGCGCGTCCTCGGGCGGCAGCCACTGGGCGGTGAAGCTGCCGCCCTTCACCGCGACCTCGGCGCTCACGCTGAAAATATCCTTGGGCTCGAAATTCTCGATCAACTCGTCGCGCTCGACAATCATGCTCAGCACATTGGTTTGCACGCGGCCGAAATGCAGCACGCCCGAGCCGCCCTTGGCGCGCAGCGCCTCCGTGTAGGCGCGGGTCAGGTTCATGCCGATCGACCAATCCGCTTCCGAGCGGCACATGGCCGAGCTGTACAGGTTGCGGTACTCGGCGTTGTCCTTGGCCGCCGCCAGCGCGCGTTGGATCGCCGGCAAGTTCATCTCTTGCAGCCACAGCCGTCTGACCGGGCCGCGGTAATCGAAATAATCGAGCAACTCGTCGACGATCATCTGGCCCTCGCGCGCGGCGTCGCCGCAATGGGTGACGCGCTTGGCTTTCTTGATCAGCTTGCCGACGATGGCCAGTTGCGCCGCCGTCTTCGGATGCGCGCGCATTTTCCACTCGCCGTCGGCAATCACGATAGGCAAGTCGGCCAGGCGCCAGCGGCCGTACTTGGCGTCGTACGCCTGCGGCTCCTCCAGGCCGATCAGGTGGCCGATCGCGTACGACACCACCTTGCCGGCGACTTCAAAATAGCCGTCGCGCCGGACCACGTCGGCGCCCAGCGCGCGGGCGATGTCGAGCGCCATCGACGGTTTTTCCGCAATCAATAATTCCATTTTCCCGCTCCGCCAAATACTGTTTATACATACAGTATATTCAAAACCGGGAAATGTCCAGCTTGTTCGCCTACAAGCTCCGTCCATGGCGCTGATCAAGCAGTGGGTGGGTCGCTTTGTTCATTGGTATAAGCATGAGTACCGCCACATCCTGAGGAGCTCGCGCCTCGTCGACCGCCCTACGTAACAACATTCATGCCACGAGACTGCAATTACCCCTCGACGGAGCAGTCCGGGAAGTAGCTCGCCTCCAACTTGGCTGGGGAGGTCCCGTTGCCCGCCCCGGCCCCCTGGTGGTTCTAGTCCCAGGGCCGTTTGCGCCACCCCTTATTGTTTGTGCACACCAGGGACGATGAACATGAATTGATTTCGCCCTCCCCTGAGTTTTCCTCGTTTGTCGCGGCGCCGTCCATACGCCAACATGCCCCCCACCAAACATAAACCTGTGGAGATAAGCATGGTAGACAATGGCATGTGAACGCTACACCTTCAGCCCCAACACCCCCATCAGCCGGTTCAGGTCGCCCTCCTCCCGAATGATTTCGGCGATCAGTTCGGGCAAAGGCATGCCGCCCCAACGTAGCGCCCGGCGAATCAGAAACGGTACCGGGCTGTGCGGTTCAACCGCCATCAAATACTGCGCCAGCGCGTCCAGCGTCGCGTAAGCTTCGCCGCGGTTGCGCCAGCCCGTGCTGCTAATGTCGGCGGTGTTTTGCGCCGGCGTGGGCGCCGCGGCAGTGTCGAGAGACACTGTTTCAACAAATGGCTCATCATCCATGTCGATCACTTCCGGTTCGGGCTGCAGCTGCAGCAGAACGCGCTCGGCAGCTTCCAGCGTGGCCTGCAGGCGGGATAGATTCGGCGCCGCCATCCCAAGTTGCTCATTGAGGAAGGCGTTCATCGCGTGCAGCGCCTGCAGACACTGCGACACCGCACTGTGCGTCGCGCGCAGCTGCGCGCCGGACTGCGCCGCAAAGACCAGGATATCGGCGCGCGTCGGCGGCGCGTCCGCGCCGCCCGGATTGACGTGCTGACCGGCGATATCCTGCGCCGTCATCCGCTCCCAGTCGGCCAGCGTCAGGTACGGCGGCTTGCACTGCTCCAGTGGCAGTAGCACCGCGTGCACGTGCACTCCCAGGCTGAGCGATTCGTTGAGCCACTCCAGCGGCGCCAAGCGCAGATCGCAGTCGCCGTCTTCCTCGATCATTGGATGCAGCGGCGTCCAGTAACGCCGCAGCAGCGCGTCGAGCATGCACAGTCCCTGGCGCAGGCCCGCGAAGCCGCGCTGGCGCATCCACGCTTCCAGCAGCCATACGGCAATCTGCAGGTGTTTCGAGCGCGTGCCCAGCATCTCCACGCAGCGCGCTTCAATCCGCGTCCAGTCGGCCAGCTTGAGCGGACGCTCCCATTGCCGCATCGGCAAACTGGGATCATCCTCTTCGCGCAGCAGGCGGATTTCGGTGAACACGGGATCGAAGCGCACCGGCGGTCCGCACGGCGCGTCGGGCGCCAGCGGCGCCAGGAGCTCCGCAATAAGCCGCCGGTCCGCTTCGCTGACGGGACAATCTGACATGGCGTTCATTTTGCGGCCGTTTCAAGGTGGTACGGTGGCGGCGCATCGTTGCCGGTCGACGCCGCTTCCTGCCAGCCCGGGACCTGCGACAGGAATACCGTGGGCCATGCCAACGGCGCGCGCTTGCCCGGCGCGCTCACGTTCAGGCGCAGGAAGACACGCGCCCGTGCCGCCGCCGGCGCCACGTTCGCGCCCGCGGCGGCGCGCGTCACCGGAAATTCAAAGCGCAGCAGCGGCGCGCGCTGCTCGCCGTCGGCCGCGTCGCCATCCCGGTAGGCGCCGATAAAGCTAAACAGCGCCCATGGGTCGTCGAAGCGGTAGCTGACGGTGCGCTCGGACACCGTCATGTTGGGCTGGCCCGGCTCGGCCTTGGGCACGACGCTGCCGTCGCGCGCCAGGCGCAGTGACAACAGCACCGGCATGCCCGGCTCCCAGCGCAGCGCGCGCGCCGGGTCGGCCAGCCGCAGCGTGGCCGCGCCGATGCTCAGACTCCAATCGATGATCTGGTTGGCCTCGGCCTCGGCCGGGCCGGCGGCGCGAAACTGCACCGCCACGTCCAGCCCGCCCGCCTGCCCCGGCTCGACTGGATACAGCGGCGCCAGCACTTCGCGCATGCGGCGCAGCTGTTCCCCAGCGGCGCGTACCGCGGCGCTGGCGCCCGGCACGCCCGGCTCGCGTTCCGCCAGCGCACTGGCCGCGCGGGCGCGGTCGAACTGGTTCATCGCCGCGCCCACCGCGTCCCGGTCGGCCGGCGCCGCGTCGCTTCTCGGGCGCGCAAGGAACGGCGCGCGCCGCGCCAGGTCGCGGTTGTACACCTCGGCAAAGCGCTCCCATTCGTTCCTGTAGCGGCTGGCCGCCAGTTCGCGGCAACGTGCCAGCAAGCCGTTCTGCAAACTTTGCAAGCGCTCGGCAAACACGTCGGCGCCGCGGCGCTGGCCGGCGCGCGAACCGAGCTTGCTGGTGCAGTTGCCAAGGTCGATTTCGGCGCTGCCGCCGACGATGAACTGCTCCACCGCCATCAGCGAACTGGCCGGACTCTTGAGCCGGTAGCGGCGCATGTCGGCCACGATGGCTTGCCAGCGGCTCACCAGCGGCTGCCCGGCCGAGACATGCGTCAGCTGCGCCAGCACGGCCTCGGCCTGGCCGGCCGCGGTGTCGACGAACTCCTGCTGCTGGGCCACGTAGGCGCCCAGCGCGGCCGCGTCGCCGCCGCCAAAGGCGTCCAGCAGCGCGCCCTTCTCGCCCTTCCACGACTGGAACGCGCGCTCGCGCGGCACGAACACGTCGGCCGCGTTGAAGACGTCGTCGAGGCGCTGCAGGCGCGACATGGCGTCGCGCACCAGCACCGCGTCCAGCTCGGCGGTGACGTCGGCCGCCCCGATTTCCAGCAGCCAGGCGCGCACGCGCAGCACGCTGGCGCGCTCGGCGTCGCTGGCGCCGCTCGGCAGTTCGACCGGCGCCACGGTCAGCGCCTGCGTCAACAGACTGTGCGCGGCGCCGGCCAGCGCCTGGTCGGCCAGCGCGGCGGCCGGTTGCTGAAGCCTGGCAGGCAGCTTGGTGTAGGTCCCGGCCTGAAAGCCCTTGCGCGCTTCGGCCAGCTGGCCGGCCTGCTCCAGCAGCGCCTTGTTCCAGCTGACGGTGGCGCCGGGCGCCAACGCCGGTAGCCGCGCCGGCACGCCGGCTTTCATCCACGGCTGCGACACCAGCGCCGCCACCGACTCCAGCATCGCCTTGCGCTGCGGCGAAAACGCCCAGGCGGCGCCGGACCACAGCAGATTGTCGCCGCTGCCGTCGACCGGGCTCGCCGCGGACAGCGCGGCATCCCTGGCCACCACAAAGCGCCCAAAGCCCTCGGCGGCCAGGCGCCGCGTGTCCTGCGCGGCGGGTTTTCCCAGCAGCGAATTGGCGTTGATACGCGCCATCATTGCCTCGTGCGCGGCGCCGAGGTTCACACTGCCCTGTACCATCCAGCCGCCCTTCCCGCCGGCGAACTGGTTCTGCTCAAGGTCGAGAGTATCGCGCAGCGTCTGCCACACCCGCAGCCGCTCGGCCAGACCGGCGCCGGGCTGGCCGCCGTCGAACAAACTGGCCATGCTGGCGGCCACCGTCCGTTCGGAACGCAGCAGGGCGTTATCGTCGAACAGGCGCCGGTACATGGCCGTGCTGGCCAGTTGCAGCGCGCAGCGCGCCGCCGCCTGCATCGGTTCCAGCGCCAGCGACGGTTCGCGCTGCGCCACGGCGCGAAACACGGCGGCGGTGCGCCCCGGGGCGCCGTTCAACTCCACACCCAGCAGCACCCGCACCACCAGCGCCAGATCGGTGCCCGAGGCCGGTCCGGCGTCAATCCGCTTCAACCGCAGCATGGCGCCGATCACGCGGT
The DNA here is from genome assembly GCF_000344615.1 of Janthinobacterium sp. CG3. Taxonomy (GTDB): domain Bacteria; phylum Pseudomonadota; class Gammaproteobacteria; order Burkholderiales; family Burkholderiaceae_D; genus Janthinobacterium. The sequence continues at coordinate 2,380,988 of NZ_KB467824.1, forward strand.
CCAGTTCATCGAGCCGCGCCAGATACCCCAGCGTGGCGGCAAACTGCGGCATGTCTTCCACGTTCAGCGCGTTCGCGGCCGGCATGGCCGCCTGATCGTTCCAGCCGGCCGGCGTCGTGCACTGGGCGCCGGCGATCAGCGCGCCGCTGTCCGGCTCGATCGGCACCCCGGTCAATTGGCTCAGCCGGCTGAGCGCGGCGCGCCGCAACGGGTCGAAGGCGTTGTCGGCGAAGCCCTGTTCAAGCCGGCCAACCACGCGCCGGTGCAGGTCGTCGAACAGCGGCCAGGAACCGGGCATGAAGACCGAGCTGAAATGGGCGGCGCCCAGCTGCTCGATGCTGAGCAGCGCCTCGGTGGCGCGCTGCTGGCTGCGCTGCGGGTTGTGGATTCCGGCCCGCTCGTTTTGCAGGCTGACGCGGGTGTCGTTGTTCAGCACGTTCAGGTCGCCAACCAGGTCGGCGCCCAATTGATGCAGGCGCACGGTGGCGACCACCAGGCCGACACCCCACAGCAGCGGCAGCGCCAGCGCCACCCAGGCGGCGACGCGGCTCGCGGCGGGGCGGCGCATGCGCTGCGAGGATGACTGCACCAGGCCCACTTCGGCGAAGATCTTGCGCTCGAAGATGTCGCGCAAGAATACCGGCATGGCGTCGGCCGTGCCGGGCGCCGCGGGCCGGCCGGGCTCCGCCGCGGCCAGGGTGGCCGCGGCCGGCTGGCCGATGGACGGCGCCGGCATCGCGGCGACCAGCGCCGCCGCGTCGCTGCAATCGCCGGTCAGGTACATGCCGCGCAACAGGAAGGGTTCGTGGTAGGCGCTGGGGCGCATCAATTCTTCGCAGAACAGCTTGAGGCCGGCGCGCAGGCGCTCCAGTTCGGCCGGCAGCATGAAGTAGGCGCTGCTGTCGGCGCCGGCCGGCTCCAGCGCGCACAGTTCGGCGCAGTGGTCGCCCGCCGCGCGCACGATCTCGTCCATGGCGCTGTCGGCCCACTGGTCGCGGAACGGCGCCACCAGCTCGTACGGCGACGACCAGCCCAGCATCGAGCGGCGCAGCGGCTCGGGCAAGGCGGCGCCAAAGGTGGCAAAGCCCGGCAGCGCGTCGCATTCGGACACCACCAGATAGATCGGAAAGCGCAGCGCCAGACGGTTTTGCGCCAGCCACAGGCGCCGGTGAACCGCCTTGGCGCGCGCCACCAGGTCGAGCTGGCCCTGCGGATCGGTTTGCAGCAGGGCCGCGCACGGCAGCGCCAGCACGATGCTGTCGAACGGGCGCTGCGGCCGGTAGCCGCGGCACAGGCCGAGAAAATCGTCCCACACGCCATTGCTCGACGCGCTGTCGGGGTCGGGCGAGCCGAGGTGGCCGGCCTGTAGCTGGACGATCACGCCGTTGTCGAAGAAATGCCAGTCGATGCCTTGCGCAGCCGCGCTCAGGGTGCTGTCGGCGCTGAGCGCGCTGGACAGGCCGGACTGCGCCAGCGGCAACGGGCGTTGCGCGCTGTCGTTGAGCAGCAGCGTCCACGACAACTTGTAACGTTCGGAGCGCGCGGCCAGGTTCGATTCGATCAGTTTCACCGCGCTGCGGAAGGACTGGCGCAGCGATTCCGCGCCCAGCGTGCGCAGCTGGCCGTCGGCATTGGCGGCGCCCGCCTGGCCGCTACCGCGCAAGGCCGCGCTGACGATCAGGCCAAGCAGGACCATCACCAGCAGCGTGACCAGCGACAGCGTGGCAATGGCCAGGTTATCGGACAAATAGGTCAGCATGGCGCCACCCCGCTTGGTGCGATGAGCGCGCTCGCCAGGGATGCGCCGACGGCCTGGCGCACCGGCCATGACTGCCAAAGCCAGGCGATCTCGGACAGCCCCAGCAACAGCAGCATCGCCAGCGCCAACGCCACGCCGCGGCGGCTCAACTTGGGCAGGCGCCGGCCGCCGCCCTGCGACAGCGTGCTCGCGTACGCTTGCTCGGCCACGACGGCGTCGCGTCCGCCCAGGTCGGCGGCGCGCTGGTAGATGAACTGGAACAGCTCGCGCCGGTAGTCGGCAATCCGCGCCAAGCCGGCGCCGTCGCGATAGCGCCCCTGGAAACCGAGCGACAGCAGGTACAGGTACAGGCGGGCCACGCCGCGCCGCGCCGGTTCGCGCTCGCGCAGCAGCTGATCGATGTCGGCAAAAACCTGCTGGCCGGCGTGGGCCGAATTGAACAGGTTCGCCTCCAGCAGCACATGGCGCCAATGGCCGCGGCCGGCCCAGTCGGTGTGGAGCAGCACTTCATCGGCCAGCGCCGCCTTCAGGAAGCGCCCCTGCAACTCCGCCTCGAAGCCGGCCTTGCCGCCGCGCCGCCCGGCCTCCAGCGTTTGCAGCTCGATGAGTTGCGCCAGTTGGCGGCTCAGCGCCTCGGCGCCGGCGCGCGCCTCGGTTTCGCCTAGCTCGACGGCGGTGGCGGCGGCTTGCGTGAGCACGGCCGCGAAGTGGCGGAACTGGAGCGACGGCAGGTCGTCGCCGCCGGCGGCCGCCGCGCCGCCGGCCGCGCCCGGATTGTCATGGATAGTCATGCTGAGCCTTTGATGAACAGGACAAGTTCCTGCGGCCGGTGGGCCGCCAGGTGTTCGTTGATATTGCTGATCTGCAGCGCCTGCTCGGCGACGATGAACTGGTCCGACGTGTCGATGCCAAACAGGGTGTAACCGGCGCTGGCGCGCAGGCCAAGTTCCGGCGCGTTGTCGATCCGGGTGCGCACGGCCCCCAGCATGCGGCGTTCGCACAGCGACGGCCAGATGGTGCGCGAGCCGATCACGGCGCCCCCCATCCACTGGTCCAGCTCGCGCTCGCCCTGGCCGCGCACGCCCACCACCAGGCGCTGGCCGAGCCACTCGGCGCGCACCGGCAGCCCGAACGCCTGGCCGTCGAAGTCGAAAGTGCAGCTCTTCCAGTCCTGGCTGACCTCGTCGACCAGGTCCTGCAAGGCCAGCAGCACGCTGTCGAACGCGGCGTAGCTGTCGGCGTGGCGGTACGGCGGCGGCGCCATCGGCACCGCGCCGGGACGCAGCGCCGCCAGCGCGCCAAGCTGGGCGCACAGTGCCAGGTACAGCGGCTGCGGCTGCAGCACCGGCCCGCGCAGCACCGCCTCGAGCAGCGGCAGGTGCAGCACCAGGCCGGTTAGCCGGGCCTGCTGCTCGAGCAGCGCCAAACGGTCCTCCAGCCGCGACGACGGCGCCACGTTCTGGCGCGCCAGGAACACCGCCTTGCTGCGCATGTGCGCGGCCAGCTCGCCCGCGCGCCGGCACAGGCTGGAGTCGGCCGGCACTTCAAGCTGGGCCGGCCAGAACGCGCCGCGGCGCACGATTTCGTTCTCCTTGCGCAGATTCGCCAGGTGCAGGGCGACGTAGGCGGCGCCGGGCGCCTTGCCGGCGATGAGCTGCAAATTGGCGCTCATGCGCGGCACCTCGCAGGCCAGCGCCTGCGACACCTCGTCGTCGACGGCGCCGCCTTCCAGCCCGCGGAACATGGCCGGCTGGCCCGGCAGATGCAGCGAACGCGCCGCGCCGACCGCCAGGTAGACCGGCAGATCGCCCTGCTCCATGCGCTGGGCGTACGGCACCAGGTCGAGTTCCAGCTCCTGGCCCTGCGCCTGCGCGGCGTCGAAACGCACCGCCATGCCGTTGGGCAGGATCGCCTCGATCGCCAGCACCCGCAGCGTGCCGGTGGTCAGGCGCGCCTCGTCCAGCACCAGCCGGCGCACCCCCCAGGCGGCCGGCTGCGCCGCCAGCGATTGCCACGCGACGAGCGCGTCGACGCGGGCGCTCTCCTGCTGGAATTGCTGTGGGCTGAGCAGCATGCCCTCGTGCCACTGGATACGGTCAAACAGTTGTGCTTCGGCCATGACGATGTTTCCTCGGTTAGCGGGCGCTGCCCGGCTTGATCTCGCTGGCACTGAACTCCTGCGCGTTCAGTTGCAGCACATAACCCTGCTTATCCAGCAGCAGGCGCAGCCTGTGCTCGCCGGGGGCGGCGTAGTTGGCAAAGACCAGCGCCGCCCAGGCGCGCTCCTTGGCGAAGCGCTTGGCGTCGAGGCGGATTTGCTGTCCCGGCGTGATTTCCACCGCCAGCACGGTGAGCGCGTCGGGGAAGGTGCGTTGCAGGTTCTCGCGTGCGCCAAAGTACTTGGCCGCCGACATCGCGGACAGGCTCTCGAGCATGGCCTTGTCCTTGACCAGCACGATATCGACCGCCAGCGCGCTGTCGGCATTGGCGTCGGCGGCGGCGGCGAGCGTGACGCTGGTCCAGCCGGGTTTGGCCGGCGCCGGCGCCAGGCCCACCAGCGCGCGCGCGCCCGCCACGGCGCCGCAGCCCGCCAGCGCCGCAACGGCCACCAGCGCGGCGGCGGCACGCATCCAAGCCGGGTACCGCTGGCGCCGCCACCGGGTGGGCGCGGCGCTCATGGCCTGGCCTTCGACTCCGGCGTCGACGCCGGCGCCGACGCCGACGCCGACGCGGCGCGTTCGAGCGACACCGCGGCGGCCGGCTCGGCGGCCATGCGCACGCCCAGCTGGAAGCCCAGCGAGAACAGCAGAACCAGCAGCGCCACGCCTGCGAGCACACCCAGCACCACCAGTCGCGGTGTGAAGTTGAATCGGTATTCCATCATCGGCCTCGCCAGACAAGGTTAAGGAAGCACCACGGTCGTCTGACCGGGCACGGAAATTTCGATCACGCCGCCGGCCATGCACATCAGCTTTGACGCGTTGTTCAACGCTGGCAGGCCGCCCAGCAAGACCGTCGGCGAACCGGGCATCCACGGCGCGGTGGTCAGCGGAATGCACGGCATGGGCACCAGCACGCCCAACGCCGCCGCCGTCGCCGCGGCAACCAGTGGGTTGGCCAGCGAGGTGCACATGCCGAACGGCATGATGTTGACCATGGGTTTGTTATCCATGATGTTGGCGTCGGCCATCGACGTCATCACCTGGCTCAGTGGCAGTACGTTCAAGGTGCCGGGCGCGAGGCCGAACGAGCATTTCAGCATCGCCCCGCCGCAAACTTGTTGTCCCATCATTCCCCCCTTAGCAGTTGTTTGATCCGATCGAACAGCATGGGCGCCGCCTCGGCGTTGCCGAGCCGCTTGCCGCGCTGATTGAAGCGCGCCGGTTGGCCGCACGGCACGCCGTCGCGGTACAGCAGCTCCTCCATCAGCGCGCCGTTGGGCCAGTAGCGCCGCACCGGGCCGCACAGCAGATTGGCGCGGTAGGTACAGCGCTGCACCACTGCGCCCTGGGCGTCGTGATCGACCGATTCGCCGTCCAGCAGGCCGTCCCGGTAATGGGCGCTGCGCACCTGGCGGCCCTCGTGATAAAAGGCGGCCGGCCCTTCCAGCTTGCCGTCCGCGAGCGGTAGCCGCGCCGTCATCTGGCCGGCTTCGTCGAACGACAGCGACGGGCCGTTGGCCACGCCATCGGCCATGCTTTGCGCAGCCACCCGGCGTCCATTGACGAAGGTCTCCATCAAACCGTGCGCGACCCCGTGCCGATACACGCTGCGCTGCACCAGCGCGCCGTCGGGGCCATACACCGCCATGGCGCCATGCAGCTTGCCGTCCTCGAAATGCGCGGTCATGGCCGGCAAGCCTGTAGCGCCGAACTGTTCCAGCGGGCCATGCAGCGCGCCGCCGGCCATTCCACAGCGCAGCAGCAGCTGGCCCTTGTCGTCGTGTTCTTCGATGGTCGTCGTCATCTAGTTCACCTTTGTCAGCGCGCCCTTGAGCGTCAGGTTGGCGCCCGCTTCCACCGTGTGCGCGGCGTCGGCCTTGCTATTGATGATGGGCGCCTTGCTCTCGATCTTGAGGCCCGCGCTGTGCAGCAGCGCCTTGCCGGCCTTGCTGCTCAGGTCAGTGCCCGCTTCGCAGGTCAGCGCGGTGCCGGCCTTGTTAATCAGCTCAGTGCCGGCCTTGTTGGTCAGCGCCTTGCCCGCGTCGTTGGTCAGCGTCTCGCCGGCCTTGGCCAACAGCGCCTTGGCCGCCTCCAGCGACAGCGCGTCCTGCGTGACGATCTTGATGGCGCCCTTGACGGTGATGGTCAAGCTGCCGTCGACGGTGAGCGCATAGTCGCCCTTGACCGTGTGCGTGAACTTGGCTTCGTTGGCATGGGTTTCGTCCCCCTTGACGGAGACGGCGCGGGTGCCGGCCACGGTGTGGATCTCCTTGCCCTTTTTGAGTTCCAGCGTGCGGTCGCCTTCTTCCAGGGTATGCAGCTCGGCGCCTTTCTTGAGCGTGGTGGTGAGGGCGTCTTCAATCTCGACCAGCATGTCCTTCTGCGCGTGCAGGTACAGCTGCTCGGCGTCTTTTTTATCCTCGAAGCGCAGTTCATTGCCGGCCGTGCCCTGCTTGGATGAACGCGTACGCAGGATCGACTGGGTCTGATTGGCCGGCAGTTCGGCCGGCGTCGTGTTGTTGCCGTTGTAGACGCTACCGGTGACGAGCGGCCGGTCCGGGTCGCCGTTGAGGTAGCTGATGACAACCTCGTGGCCCACGCGCGGCAGGAACAGCGCGCCGAAGCCCTTGCCGGCGGACGCCTGGGCCACGCGTATCCACGGCGCCCGTTCATGGTCGTTGGCGCCCCGGTCCCACGCAAAATGCACCTTGATACGGCCGTGCCGGTCGGTCCAGATTTCCTCGCCCGCCGGCCCTACCACCATCGCCGTTTCGCAGCCGCCCGCGCGCGGGCGCGGGGTCTGCGCCACTGGACGGAACGGCACGGCTGCGGGAAACGCCTCGAAGGTATTCGCATAACTGTCGGCGCGCGCGCTATGGCGCACGCGGCGCAGCACGAAGGCCGCGTTCAGCGCCGGCACGAAGTGGCCGGACAGCGTGAATCGCGTGCCGGCGGCGAAGGCGTGGCAGTAGCTGTCGCCATGCAGCAGCCGCGCGCCCGCCTGGCCGGCCTCCACCCGGAGCTGGGCCAGCGCCTTGGCCGCATCGAGCGTCGGCTGGCCGCTGGCGAATTCATAGATGGCGCCCTTGCCTGCGGTCCCTGCGAAATTGCCTTCGAGCGAGGTGTCGGGCGTGCGGAAGTCGTAGTCGCTCACCGTCGCCTTCTGCAGCGCGATGCGGTGCTCATGGGCGAAGCGCGTGACCGTGTCGGCCGGTTTGGTCAGGCCGGTGCCCGGCCAGAAGCGGATCTCGGCGCCGCCGTCGCAGTCGGCGAAGTGCGCCGGCGCATCGGCCAGCACCATGCGGTGGCCCCCGGCGCTGAAGGTGAAGTAGTAAACGATGCCGGCCTGCTCCATGAGCCGCGAGACGAAGTCGAAGGCGCTTTCGTCGTACTGCACGCAATAGTCGCGCTTGGGATAAACGCCTGCCAGTTTTGAGTCAAAGGAAATGCCAAACAAGGTCAGCACATCGCCCACAATCGCGTCCACGCTCTGGTTCGAAAAGACCTTGCGGTCGCGCGACAGGGTCAACAGCCATAGCGCGGGGACCAGCTCGGCCTCGTAGACGGCGAAGTCCTTGTCCTGTCCCGTCTGGGCGAAGCGCGCCACCATTCCGCCGACGTGGCGTGGGGCCGCGCCCGGGACGCTGATCGTCACCGTCATATTTTTCCCGACCACCGCCTCCGCGCTGAGCGACGTGCTGCCCGAGCGCATGTGCAGACTGAACTTGAACAACTCGGACAAGCCCTCGCTGCCCTCCATGCTGTCGAGCAGCAGGTCGTCGGCGCCCAGCGGGGAGCTGAGCCGCAACATGCCGCCAGCCTGTTTGAAGTTATCCTTCACGCCGCACCCCGCACCGGGCTATCGCGAAAGCTGTACGCGAACTGCTCGCCATCCATGCGCATATGGACCGCGCAGAATGCGCAGGCGGTGGACATGCGCTCCAGGACCTGCGACGACAACCGCGGCAGCACGGTCTGGGTCAGGATGAAATCGATGTTGCGGGCGCCGCTATCGACCTCGGTGCAGCGCGCGGTGATGGCCGCGGTGACGGCGTCGTCCCAGCTGAAGCGCGCCTGGTGATTGGCGCTGAAGCGCTCGGCCAGCCTGGCCAGCTTCATCTCGGCGATGACGCTGATTTCGGCGTCGCCCAGCGGGTAGTACGGAACCAGTACCACGCGGCCAAGGAAGGCGGGGCTGAACTGGCGCAGCAACACCGGGCGCAGGCGCTCAACCAGCGCGGCCGGGTCGGGCGGCGCGCCGCGCGAGGCCTGGCAGGCTTCAGTGATCACGTCCTGGGCCGCGTTCGACGTCAGCAGGATCAGGGTGTTCTTGAAATTGATCGCGACACCCTCGCCATCGTCCATGGTGCCCTTGTCGAACACCTGGAAGAACAGTTCCAGCACGTCGGGATGGGCTTTTTCCATCTCGTCGAGCAGCACCACGCTGTAGGGCCGGCGCCGCACCGCCTCGGTCAAGACGCCGCCCTTGCCGTAGCCGACGTAGCCCGGTGGCGCGCCTTTCAGGCTGGAGATGGAATGCGCCTCCTGGAACTCCGACATGTTAATGGTGATCAGATTGCGTTCGCCGCCGTAGAGCATGTCGGCCAGCGCGCAGGCGGTCTCGGTCTTGCCGACGCCGCTGGGGCCGACCAGCATGAATACCCCGACCGGCTTGCCAGGGTCGTCCAGCTCCGCGCGGAAGGTGCGCACGCGGCTGGCGATGGCGTCCAGCGCCTGGTCCTGCCCGACCACGCGCTCGCACAGGCGCTCGTGCAGCTGCAGCACGGTGTGAATTTCATCGGCGAGCATTTTGCCAACCGGGATGCCGGTCCAGCCCGAAATCACATCGGCGACCGTGGCCGAATCGACGCACACCGGCACCAGCGCTTCGCCGTCCTGTATCGTCTCCAAGCCCTTTTGCAAGCGTTGCAGCTGGGCGGCGTCGGCTTGCTGCTCTTCGCTGCCGTCGCTGCGCTCGGCGATGCGGCGGCGCAGAATCAGGATCTCGTCCACCGCACGCCGTTCCTCGGCGAGCTTGTCGCGCAGCTGCGCACGGCGCGCATGCAAACGGGAGAGCGCAGCCGCCACTTGATCGGCCTGGGCCCCGTCACCCTCGCCGCGCGCCAACTGCTTGCGCAAAATGCGCAGCTCCTCGACCGCCAGCATGATTTCGTGCTCGACCGACTCCAGCTGCGGCGGCGTGCCGGCAAGCGCCAGGGCGACCCGCGCGCAGGCCGTATCGAGCACGCTGATCGCCTTGTCCGGCAGCTGGCGCCCGGTAATATAGCGGTGCGACAGGCGCACCGCGTCGCGCACGGCTTCATCCAAAATTTCCACCTGGTGGTGACGGGTCAACACGTCCACCATGCCGCGCAACATGCCGATGGCCGCTTCCGGCGTCGGTTCGTCCACCTTCACCACCTGGAAGCGCCGCGCCAGCGCCGGATCGCGTTCCACGTGTTTCTTGTACTCGGCCCAGGTGGTGGCGGCGATGGTGCGCAGCTCGCCGCGTGCCAGGGCTGGCTTCAACAAGTTGGCGGCGTCGCCCTGCCCTTCGGTACCGCCCGCGCCGATCAGCTGATGCGCTTCGTCGATGAACAGGATGATTGGCGTGGCCGAGGCGCGCACTTCGGCGATGACGGATTTGAGGCGGTGTTCAAACTCGCCGCGCACCCCGGCGCCGGCCTGCAACAGCGCCAGGTCGAGCGAGCAGACGCGCACATTGGCCAGCGCCGGCGGCACGCCGCCCTGCGCCACGCGCACGGCAAAGCCCTCGACCACGGCGGTCTTGCCGACGCCGGCTTCACCGGTGAGGATGGGGTTGTTCTGGCGGCGGCGCAGCAAAATGTCGATGATCTGGCGGATCTCGGCATTGCGCCCGCGTACCGGGTCGATGCGCCCGGCGCGCGCCAGCGCGGTCATGTCGACGGTGTACTGGTCCAGTGCCGGCGAGGCGCCGGCCGGCGCCACTGGCGTGCCCGACGCGGGACCGGCGTCTTCCGCCGATTGCGCCAACAGTTGCGCCAGATCGGCTTTAAGACGGTCGCGGGGGATCTTCAGCAAGGCCGGCGCGGTCTCGATCAGCACGCCACGCAGGCTGTCCAGCTCCAGCATTGCCAGCAGCACGGTGCCGGAACGGATCTGCTGCGCGCCCAGCCGCATGGAACTGTTCAACCAGGCTTCCTGGAACATCGCCGTGAAGTTGGGCGACAAGGCCGGGGTACGGCCGTTGCCGCGTTTGAAGCCATCAAGGCTCGCTTGCGTCTGGGTGCGCACCGCATCCGCGTCGATGCCGAAGTGCGCGAGCATCAGCGTCAGGTCCGGGGCGTTCGCTTCGATGAGCGCCAGCAAAAGGTGCTCCAGTTCGACGTTGAAATGGGTCTGCTGGACGCACAGTTCGGCCGCGCGGCCCATCGCGCGCTTGCACTCCGGGTTGAGCTTCGACATGAGCGTGCGGATATCAATTTGCATGGCCATCAGCTCCGGTCAGTGGTGGTTGGGCGCGCAGGTCGAAGCGCGGTTGTTGGTACGCTTGTGCGCTGCCGGCGCCGCTGCACAGCCAGGCGCTTTGCCCCAGGCGCGGCGCCAGCGCCTGCGCCCCGCCGAGACGGCTGGCCGGTTGCACGGCCAACGCCGGTTGCAGGCTTACGCTGATGTCTTGTTGCAGATGGCGGGCCACCAGCCAGCCAAGCAGGCCATATTGGTCGCCCGACGGCAGCAGCGCGGCAAACTGCGCAGGCGCCAATGGCGCTGTCGTGAGCGCCATCGCCGCCGACTGGTCCCAGGCGCGCGCGCCGAGACTGGCGCCCATGCCCAGCTGCTGCTTGCCCAGGCGGGCATGGTCGCGCGGGGCCAGCGCGTGCCAGCGGCCGACCATCTGCCGTCCGGCAAAGGCGACACCGATGCGGTCGCGCAGCAGCGCCAGCAAGGTCGCCATGGAGCGCGGCGCGGCGCTTTGCAGCGCGGCGTGGCGCAGCCAGGCCTGTTCGCCATCCGGTCCGCGCGCGCCTTCGCCACGACCCAGTCCCGACAACGCGTCCAGGGCCCGCACCAGCGGAGCGCTTTCCCGCGCGTGCGGGCGCAGGGCCAGATGCCGCTTGCAGCGGCTGCGGTACCAGAAGCCGATCAGGCGCTGATTGAAGATGTCGAGAAAATCGAGCCCCGCATAGTCGCGCTGGCGGCGCTGCTCCAGCAGCATTTCGGTGAACGGCGTGGCGATCGGGCCATGCCCGCCCGCCAGTGTCAATGCGGCGGTGCGCAGCATCAAGGGTGGACCCGGCCGGGCGCTGTCGCCCAGGCTGGCAATGTCGCTCGCCGGGAAGGCGAAGTCGGTCTGGCCTGCCAGTCGCACCGCTTCATCGATACCCTGCCCGGTGCCGACCGGCGCACGCGATGGTTCGCTGCGTTCGAGCAGGCTGATGGCCTGGAACAGGTTGAACTCGTGCGGCGCGCGGCGCAGCTGGGCGATCAGATCAGGCATTGTCGCCCCACCATGGCTGGCCATTGCTTCCACAGTTCGCCACGCCGCACGACGGACAGGCGCACGAAGGAATTGGCGGTGGTGTACAGCGCGAAAAAGCGGGCCAGCACCGCGGCCAGCACCAGCGGCGACGATCCGGCGAAGGCGTCCGCATCGAATTCGAGTTCGATGTCGGTGCCGCGGCAGTGGCCACGCCAGGTGTCGCCGCCAATGCGCGCCATGGCGCCGCTTGCGTGCAGGCGCTCGATGCCGCGTATCTGGACCTGGTCGCGCGCGCTGCCGCCGGCGAACAGCATCAGCATCCGCCGCAAGGTCGGTACGCTGGCGCCGCCGTGGACCAGCGAGTGGTGGTTCAGGCGCATCAGCGACACCAGCGACCACAGCGCCTTGGTGGCGGCGGCCGGCGCGCGCTGGGCGCTTGGCGGGTACAACGCGCGAATGACGGTGGAAGCGGCAATGCCGTCGCCGTAGAAGCGGGTGCCCGGCTCGATCTGGTCGGCCAACTGGCGGTTGGTGCAAAGCAGTTGGGCGTACATCACCTGCTCCGGCAAGGCGGCGCGCACATTGCCGCCTTCGATAAAGCTGAGATACACGTCGGTGCCGTTGATGCCCTTGCGCAGGCTGGTTTCGCGGCGCATGGTCCAACTCATTGGCGCGCCCTCGCCATCCACATCGGCGTCGGCGAAGGCGTTGGGAATCTGCACGCTGCGCTCGGCTTGGGGATCGGACGCGGTCACCGATACGATCGAGTGCACCTCCATGACGGCGTCGCGGCGGCGGTCGGGCACCAGCAGGTATTCGTAATGGCGGCGGTTGAAGGCGATCGGCTCGCTGGTGACGGGGAACAGGTTCACCGCCGGCACGCAGTTGAGCAGCACATTGTCATGCGTTAGCAGCGACAGCACTGGCGCGCTGTGGGTGAAGATAAGGCGCACCGAAAAACGGCTACCGTTGCCCAGGCGCCCACGCAGGCCGCTCAGGTCGAAGAACTGGAATTTGCGGGGGAAGGCGAAGTATTCCTGCACCAGGCCGTAGGCGGGGTGGGCATGACCGGGCTTGCACAACATCGCCTCGTCTTCGCCGAAGCCGACTTCCGTCAACTGGCGGGGCGACAGGCGATGCACACCACTATCCCCAAGCAGCTCAACGCGCTCCAGGGCACTGAGAAGCATCTCGTGCAAAGGCATCGTCGTCATCAGGTCTCCGGCCAGGTGCAGGGACAAGGTGTCCAACTCCAGCTCGGCGACATCGACGCCGGCGTCGGCTTGGAAGTCCAGGCGCAGCGTGCGCGGGTCGTCCTGCGCGATGTTCGCCACGCGCAGCGGCCACAAGGTCGTGTCCCACGCCACCTGGAATCGGCACTGTTCGCCGCTAGCGGCGCTGGCCGACAGCATGGTCCCGCGCCGCACCGGCATGCCGGCCGTGACCTTGCCTTCGGTGGGGTCAAGCGCCATCTGCACCACGGTCATGGCGGGTACCGGCTGCGTCAGATTGGGACACAGATTGTCGAGCATGGCGCCGGCCACGGCGGGTTGATCGCGATCCAGATCACGGTGCAGGCGGGCAGTGACAAAGGCCACCGACTCGATCATGTGCTCGGTATGCGGATCGGCGGTCTCGGCGCCCGTCAACATCAGGTGACGCGCGACTTTCGGATAGCGCGCGGCGAAATCCGCCGACTGCGTGCGCAGATAGCTTAATTCGCGGCGGTAGTATTCGAGCAGGTCGTCCTGGCTGTTCATGGTCACGTCCCCGTCCTTACGCGGCCGCAGCCAGTTGCGCCGTACCGTCGTTGAGGAGCACGTGAAAATACACGCGGCACACATGCCAACCGAGGGCGACGGCGGCGTCGATATTGATGCGCGCCGCCGCCGGATGGTCGTCGTCGTGCGTGATATGCACGTGCACCTGCGACAGGCGCGGTTCGTACAGCGCGATGGCCCGCGCTACCACCAGCTCCCAGCGCGCGATGTCCGCCGCCGATTGCGGCGACAGTCCCAGCGTATCGGGCAGGCCGTAGTGCAGCGCCGTTGGCGAGTCGCTCAAGAACTGCTCAATGGTCAGGCCATTGCGCACATTGAACAAACGGACCATGTCTTGACGCAGCGAGTGCTGCAGGCCGCCTGGATCGGGCGACTCGTCATCCGTTGCCAGCAGCTTGCCGCAGAGGCGGTCGAACATTGGTATCGGTGCGCTGGCTGGCATTGCGTTCATGGGATCACCCTGACCAAGGTTGCTTGCAGTGGAAACAACGCGCATCGCAGAGCTCGCGCTTCGTGAATCGGGTAGTTCGAAGTCAATGGTAGGCGGCCGTTCGCGCGTAACACTAGTAACAAGTGCGTATCTGATCGTTGTGAGTGTGGACGCAAGGACGTGCGCGTGAAAAAGGGGCTGTCCAGAAGCGACGATGGTCAATGAAGATCGTCATCTTCATTGGCCATCAAACTTCAGTCTCACAGATCATGCTTGCGCAACCAAAACCCAGTCGGATGAATCTACAAGTGGGAGAATTAAAATAACGCTATTTCTAATTTACCCCGAATGGAAAATACAAATCCCGGCGCACAGCGGCAATCCGATCATCGTCCATTAAAATATTTATTAGCCACGCCCGCGCCAATCTGGATTCCAGCAGAGATTAACCTGGCTCGCCCGGCGCCTGACGGACGTATAGCCGGTCTCATAACAAATGCAGACGCTCCAGGAATTGAATGCACATTTCCCAGCCCAGCTAGGGAAGATCTTGCAATCCCCTGTTCCCAAGCCTGCGCCGCGTAGCTCGCCCCGTTCGAACCGTGGTGCACAACACTGTTAAAATTAAATTCCGAACGTTGGGAACTTTGCCCAATCTGACTACTTGATGACGAAGCGGCAGCGGAAGCAGAATTCGAATTGTAGGGCGCATAATTGGGCCACGAAGCGGCAGCGGAGGCACAATTCGCATTGTACGGCGCATGATTGGACGCCGATCCGGACTGCGGTGCGGGAGATACCAGCACTCTTTTATTCCGGATAAATATCCCGAACGTATTTTGGGCATCTAAATGACATATATAAACTTCGTTGCTATTCAATATCCGGATTGCGTTGGAACGATCTTCCGGTGAGAGCGCCTCGTTGCCTAGCTGCAGCCATTGTTCCAGTTCCGCAATGTCTAGCAATCGGACCCTGCTGCCATCAAGACCAGGTCGTTGCCTGCCATTAATAAATGCTTTTTCAATAAAAATCATCACTCGTCTCCCCAAGGAATAAATCACTGCTCGACAACTTCTGCCGTTCCGCCATTCCGACATCTTGGCCAAGAAATGTCCAAATGGTGAAACTGTCCCTACACTCTGCGTCTCCACGTCCGAAATAGGTGTTTCCGAAGGCGCTTTTAGCTGCGAAGAAAAATTAATCAATAATTCCTTAGCCTGAGGCTCCGGTTGCAAGCATCAACATTTGACCAATCTGCCTTCAAGGTTTCACGGTTCCAATTCCACATTGCAGCGCCTTTGGCTGAGCGTCCGTACTACTAACCTTCTAGCTAGAAAAGTCACTCTTCCCCCTATGAGGAACCATGACTTTACTTTCTAGAAAGTTAGTACTGACTCAGTCAGCTTTCATGGTCCCCAAGTTCCAATTCCACGTGCCTGTGCCTTTTTTGGTCGAATCGGCATTCTGCTGCGCGAACACCGCGCCAATTTTTGTAAAATTGAGCGAAAACGAATCGTTAGGAATGCCCCCACCGCCTCCGCAACTCATTTGCGACACCATCGCATTGTCCATCGTGTAGGTCATGAAATTCATGTACACGCCGTTCTCGACGCGGCCAATGCTCAGCTTCGCAGGACCGATCTTGCTGCCTTGCGTGCAGGCCTTGAACAATTCGGTGGTGCACAAGTCTGACGATTTTGAGAACGACATTTCCGACAACACAGGCCGACCCAACGTGCGTTCGGTATTGGCCGAATCGCTGCCCATCGGCAGGTAGGCGTTATGCGAAAACGAACTGACAATGATCTTGTCCGCATAGCCGTCGATGGTGCAATTGCCCTTGTATTTATCACCCAGATCCAAAATAAGAACGTCTGACATTTTGTGCTCCATGTAAAGTAGGCCGGTGCTGTTATGGACAGCGCCACGCTAATGAAAACAAGGTGTGCGGGCACCAAGCCCGCACACCGATTACGCGGCAACCGCCGCAGGCAACTCCGCCACCAAGCGTATCGAGGTGGTCAACTCTTCCATCTGAAAGTGCGGCTTCAGGAAAACGACAGCCGAATAGGCGCCCGGCTTGCCCGGCAGGTCAGTGACGTCAACCCGCCCCTCCGACAACGGAAAGCGCGCTTTTTCACCCTGCGAAGCATTTGCGCTCAGCAGGACGTAGTCGGCCAGCCAGTTGTTGAGATAGTTCTCCACGCTCTGGCGGCTCTGGAAACTGCCGATCTTGTCGCGCATGATCACCTTGATATAGTGAGCAAAACGCGACGCGGCCAGCACATACGGCAGCCGCGACGACAGCGCTGCGTTGGCGTTGGCCGCATCCAGGTTGTACAACTTGGGCTTATTGACCGACTGGCCGCCGAAAAACGCCGCCACATCCGAGCCCTTGGAATTGACCACGGCAATAAAGCCCAGATCGTTCAACTCCTTCTCGCGCCGGTCGGTGATGAACACCTCGGTCGGGCATTTGAGCGCGATGTCGCCCTCGTCCGTCTTGAAGGTGTGCGCCGTCATGCCGGTGATCTTGCCACCGCCTTCGACGCCGCGAATGGCCGTGGTCCAGCTATGCTTGGCGAAGGAATCGGTGATGCGCAGGCCCAGCTGATAGACGGAATTAGCCCACAGGTATTTGCTGTGGTCCTTGCCGTTGACATCTTCCTCGAACGCGAACGAGTCCACCGGGATGGTCTTGGCGCCATACGGCAAACGGGCGGCATAGCGCGGCAGCACCAACGCCACGTAGCGCGAGTCTTCCGACTCGCGAAAACCGCGCCACGAGGTCAGTTCGGCGCTCTCGAAGATCTTTGACATATCGCGCGGTACGCCCAGCTCGGTGAACGAGTTCATATCAAACAGCGAAGGGGCGGCGGCGGCGATGAACGGCGCGTGCGCGGCGGCCGCCACTTTCGACAGGCGTTCGATCAAGGCCATGTCCTGCGGATGGCGGCCGAAGTAGTAATCGCCGATGAACAGCGAATATGGGTGCCCGCCATAGGTGCCGTACTCTTCCTCGTAAATTTTCTTGAACAGCACGCTCATGTCGTGATCGACGGCGCCTTCGAGGTCTTTCAACAGCTCTTTCTTGGACACGTTCAGCAAGCGCAGCTTCAGCTTGGTGCTCGTTTCGGTGCCGAACACCATGTCGCGCAGGCCGCGCCACGATGCTTCCAGCGTCTGGAAACGTTCATCGTGCATGATGGCGTTGACCTGGTCGCTCAGGATCTTGTCGATCTGGGCGACGCGTTCATTGATCATCGTCACGATGCCCTTGTCCGGTGCCGCCTTCATGCCCTCGTCAAGCACCTGGGTGGCAAACTGCCCCAGCAGTTTGCGTGCATACACGTTCTGCGAAGGGTCGACCGCCATTTTGCCTTCCTGGACGATACGATCCAACAGGCTCATTTCCACTACGGCGGCATTGCCGGCGCCGCTTTCAACCGTTTGAGTGCTGGCCATAATTGAACTCTCTTCAAATGTTGGAATACATCAAGGCGCGATCAGGACGCGACCGCTTCGGCACTGTCGGCCGTCGCCTCGGCGGCTGGCGCAGCGGCATCGTCGGTGCGCAGGGTTTTCAGCTCTTCGGTGTTCTGCACGATGTTTTCGAGCAGCGAATCGAGTTCGTCATTGCCGTCGAGCTTGCCGAGCAGGTCGCGCAGTTGCTGGCGCACTTCGAGCAGCTTGGCCAGCCGCGGCACTTGATTGACGATGGCCTCGGGATGGAAGTGGTCGAACTCGGTGAAGTTCAATTCAATCTTCAGGCTGCCCTCGCCCTTGTAGGTGTCGGGCACCGACAGGTCCAGCCGCGGCGCGATCTTGGCCATGACTTCGTTAAAGTTGTCGCGGTCGATTTCCACCAGGCGGCGCGCCTTCAGTTTAGGCGGCGCCACCAACGGCTGGCCGGACAAGTCGGCCAGCAGGCCGACCACCAACGGCAGTTCCTTCTTCTCGATGGCGCCGCCGATTTCCACGTCGTAGGTAATCTGCACGCGCGGCGGACGATTGCGTCCCACCCATTTTTGCAAGCTCTCTGACATCACACCCTCACTCGTTGTTGGACTTGTGGAACAGACGATCGAGCAGGCCGACCAGAACACTTTTATGGGCCTGACAACACCGTCAACTTGTTTTTGTAAATCGGGTAGTTCGGAATTGATGGTAGGAGTTCGCCGCCGCGTAACACAAGTAACAACCTTGGTCTCGCTTCTACAACAGTGACGTCGACACGATGACGAGGCCGTGATAGGATGCAATATTGTCATTTGACTACTATCAACTTCCGATACCATGCCCCGTCGCCTTTCCCCGGTTGGCACCGCCAGCCAGGTTGGTAACGCGTTCCGTGCCAAAGCGCGGTTCCGCCTCGGCGCGTGGCTGGTCGACCCTTCATCCAATTCCATCGAAAGCGCCATCGGCACGCGCCAAATGGAGCCGCGCACAATGGATGTGCTGGTGGCACTGTGCCGCGCCAACGGCGAGACGGTCAGCACAGAGCAACTGTTGGAGCAATGCTGGGGCAGCACGATTCATGGCGACAGTCCCGTCCACAAAAACATAGCCCAGCTGCGCCGCCTATTGGGCGACGACGCGGCCGCGCCAATCTTCATCGAAACCATCCGCAAACGCGGCTACCGCACTGTTGCAGAGCTCGATTTCACCGTTGACGATATCCACCGCGTTTCACATTGGGATGGGGGCTCGCCGTTCCGTGGCTTGCTGCCGTTCGACGAGGCCCATGCACCCGTGTTCTACGGCCGCGACGAGGCAACGCGCAAACTGGCGATTGCGGCGCAGGCTCAGATCGACAGTGGCCTCGCCCTGCTGCTGCTGCTGGGTCCTAGCGGTTCAGGCAAAACCTCACTGGTGCAGGCGGGCCTGTTCCCGGCGTTCGCGCGCGCGCAGGCCAGCGCCGGCGCCGCGCTGCTGGCCACGACAACGTTCGACGTCGCCGACCAAGGCGAACAAACGCTATTTACCGCGCTGGCCGGCGCGATGCTGGACTTGCAATGGGACGAGGCATGCGCCTTTCCAGATGAAAACGCGGTTGCGCTCGGCAAACGCCTGGAACACGATTGCGCCAGCGTCGGCGAACAGCTTCACGCCACGCTGGCGCCGCAGCGCCCTGGTATGCGCTTCGGCATTTTCATCGACCGCTTTGAGGCGCTCTTCAACGCCAGCCGCGTCGGCGAGCAGGAGCGTATCGCGTTTCTGGCAACGCTGGCCCATCTGGCGCGCAGCAGCGCCTGCCTGATCGTGCTCGCCTGCCGCAACGATTTTTACCCGAGCATTGCCAAACTTCCGCTGCTCATCGAGGTGAAGGCGCATGCCGGCCACGTCGATCTTGCGCCGCCCAGTTTCAGCGATATCGCGCAGATGATCCGCAAGCCGGCGGCGGCGGCGCAGCTGAGCTTTGGCGTCGATCCCGTTACGCACGCCAACCTTGACGATATATTGTGCGAGAGCGCCACCGCCAGTCCGGACGCCCTGCCTTTGCTGCAATACTGTTTGCACGAGCTGTACCGCTTGCGCACGCCCGAGGGCGAGCTGAGCTTCGACGCCTTTTATGAGCTGGGCGATCTTGAAGGCGCTATCGGCCGGCGCGCGGAACAGCTTGTCGTCGGCCTGACGGAGGGGCAACGCGCCGAACTGCCCCACATCATGTCGCTGGTGACGGTGCTATCGATCGACAAGGAACAGATAAGCAGCCAGCGCGCGCTGTGGTCCGCGCTGCGCAACGAAGCGGCGCGCCAGACGGTGGCGGCGCTGGTCGAAGCGCGCCTGTTTGTCAGTGACCTGGCCGGCGGTACGCAGGTGTTCGGCATTGCGCATGAAGCGATCCTGCGGCGTTGGCCACGGATGAAAGAATGGATAGCGGCGCACCGCGATGCCTTGCGCGCGCGCGGCAGACTGGCCCAGCAGGCGGCACGCTGGAGCGCGGATGGACGGCGTGTCGACCTGCTCATCCCGCGCGGCAAGTTGCTAGACGAGGCCAAAGCGCTGCGCGATGCCGCCCTGTGGTCCTTGGAGCCGGCCGAATCCGAGCTGATTCGCTTGTCCAACCGCCGGGCGCGCCAGTTCGCATGGGCGCGCCTGTCCGCGCTAGCGATGATCATCGTGCTTGCCGTGCTCAATTCCGCGCTCGCCCTCAGCGCGCTGTCGGCCAGGCGCGCAGCCGAAGCACGCCGTACCGAGGTCGAAGGCCTGGCCGACTACATGCTGGGCGACTTTGCCGACAAGCTGCGCCCCCTGGGCAAGCTCGATTTACTGGAAGGCATCAGCGGCAAGGCGCTTGAATACCTGCGCGGCTCGCAAACGGACGCACTCAGCCAAACCGGGTTGACGTTGCGCGCCAAGGCATTCCAAGTGATCGGCGAAGTCAGCCGATCGCGCGGCAACGCCGTTCAGGCCATTGATGCTTTGGACAAAGCCAGCGCCATTTTGAAGCGTCAACATACCTTGAATCCCAACGACATCCATGTACTCAACAATCTCGGTGTCAATGCCTACTGGGTTGGTCAGCTGCACAAGGATCACAACAACTTGCAGGCAGCTGCGCTGGCGTGGCAGCAATATCTGCAGTTTGCCAACCAGGTGCACGCGCTTGAGCCGGACAAGGTTGATTGGTGGATTGAACAGTCTTACGCCCACAACAATCTCGGCTCGCTCGCCATCGCGCGGGGAACGCCGGAGTTTGCCGCGCCCGAGTTTGCCGCGTCCATCGCATTGAAGGAAGGCGCGCTGCGCCGCACGCCCGAATCGAAAGTACTGATCGCTGAATTGGCAGACAGTTATTCCTGGCTGGGTTTAGCCAGGCAGTCCTTGGGCGAATTGAAGTCGGCAGAAAACCTGTATCAGAAGGAAATGGAACTCGTTTTGCGGCTGCGCGCGCAATTTCCCGACGAGTCGATGTGGGTTAAGCGGCAGGTCCAGGCACTCCAGCATCGTGCCACGATGGCGCTGGCGTTGGGTCGCGACGACAGCGCCCTGGCCGACCACATCGCGGCAAAGGAGCTCTTTTTGCGCATCGCCCGGGAGGACGAGAAGAACCACGCGTGGCAAGTCGAACTGGCAAATATTGAACAGGACATATTGCGCGTGAAAGCGCGCCGGGAGCCCCCGTCCGCCATTCTGCCCCGGCTCCGGCAGGTGCATTCGACGTTGGCGGCCTCGCTGAAACTCAATCCTCAAAACGTCCTGTGGGCGAGCAGCGAGGCAGTGGCCCGCTATCAGCTTGCGAAGGCCGTGCTAGCAAGCGGTAACGCCGCGCTGGCCAGGCGAGAGAGCGAATCGGCCACTGCGCAGCTCAAGACCTTGTACGCCAATAACCCGGCAAACTTCAAGGTACGGCTTTTGCTGGTCGAATCCCTGCTGGTCTACGCAACGATACTACGCTCGGAAAAAAACCAGGGACTATCGGCGAAAATTTGCCGGCATGCCTATGCCTTGATTGATCCTGGGACCAAAGCCACCATGGACTTTCAAATCCTCGACCCGTGGGGACGTGCGACCCTTTGCCTGCAGGAAGGTCATTCCAGCAACATCCCGTGGAAGCGATTGCATCAGATTGGCTATCGCGACTCCATTTATCGTCAACTGAACTTCCCCCAATAAGAAAGACTCTATGTCACGCAACCACCCTCGCCTTATATCTCAAATAATCGTCCTTGTCTCTATCACCGGCTTGGACAGGAAAGCACAGGTCTCATACACTTATACAGACCCCGAAACGGGTTTGCTGCACGTTGAGGCAACCGGATGTTCCCTCAACGCACATGCTCCCTACCATACCGTTTATGCCCTCGACTACGCGGCTACGCGCAATGGATGGTGCTTCAAGAAAAAGATCAAGCCTAGAAACGGCTCAAATACTATTCCTCATTATCGCGCGGATAACCGTTTGTTGATGGTTACTGAATATGACGAGCTAGACACCGAATATCATTTCTATCTCCTGTTCAGAAACAAGGTCGCTGGTAAAAGCATCCATGACGATCCGCAGGAAGGCAACATTACCACGCCGAAGTAAGGACTAAGTCCAAAGCGCATCGGCTGGACGGCCTTGCGCTGAACGCTGGGAGGAGTGCATGAACTTCTGCAAGATATTGAAGATTTCCAGCGCCAACTCCTCCTGCAGCATTATGCCGAGATCGCCATAACAGTCGCATTGCTGGAGAAAAACAATGTCTTCCGTGCCCGCATCAATCAGCCGTATCGACGCGCGCGCACGGCGCTGTTCCACCCTGACACTCACTTCGATGCGGTGATGCTGCGCCAGGTCGATGTCTTGCCCATTGCCAAAGCGCTGAAATAGTAGCAGGGCGAGTTCTTCCTCAAGTCCGCAGGTGAACTCGTTTGTGCCGTTGTTCGGGGTGAGCACTCGCAATGGCACCCACTGCGTTTTGTTGCACGGAACAGGCCGTTTTCTTTCACATGGCGTCAGCTCCGGCACATACGTTCCGGGCGGAATCACAATTTGGAAGCTGCCGCAATTGCTTGCTGTTGCGTAATATTGAGCGAGACGACCGCGCAGCCGGCCCATCTGCACCCTCACGACAGGATCGGTAGTCGTATCGTAATCACGCGCATCACGCCGAAATACCTCAATCCCCACCGCGTACTCGCTAATCGATTCTTCCATGCCACTCAGTTTCCTGATCATCAGGAACGACAACATGGCGCGCATACGTGGCGCCTTAACGAATAACGGGCTGCTCAGCACGCGCTGCACAGCCTGCCACCGCTCATCGCTTTCCATTGAGGTTGCGGCAATATTCGATGCAACAGAGATAGAGGCATTCATATTCGTCCCAATCATAAAAAGTGATTCAGTCGGTGCACCGTCGAGTGCCTGAATTCACTGTATCGAGCCGAACGATTTTTTACCTTTCGATTACCTTACGATTGCAAGCTATTGATTTCACTTGGAATTTCGGAACGTTGCAAGTCGATTCGCAGCCTCGTCCGCGCGTCAGCGCAGCGCCCCAAGCCGACCCGTGCAGCCCAATCCCGGCCACGCAGAGCGTCCATATCCGCGGCCAATGGGAGGGTGAGGTGATCAGCGGCGCCGGCAACCGCTCCCCGGTCGGCACGCTGCTCGAACGCGCGACCGGCTTCGTGGTGTTCGCCAAGCCACGCTGATCAACGACGCGCTGAAATGGACTGACCGGGCGCTGGGCGACAACGGTGGTTCCCTTTTCGATATCGGCCCTCGCAGACAATCGAGCAAGATTTTGGTAGCGCTAATTGTTTACGTTTCTTAAGATGACTAACCTTCATTCTCTTCGGATACATTGGCCATGCCCCCTCTCTCCACAAACAATAGTGTTCCGGCCGAAGCATCCGGCGTCGCGCGCTGGCGCGTAGCCGTCTCCGCGTAAAGCTTGTTCATGGCACACTATCGCGGCACGCCATCGCGCAAAATCCCCGCCGCTCTGGCCCTGCTCGGCGCGGCGCTACTGCTATTCCCCTTCCTCGCGTCCCAGTTCGGCAATTCATGGGTGCGCATTATGGACATGGCGCTGATATACATCATGCTGGCGCTGGGCCTGAATATCGTCGTCGGTTTCGCCGGTCTGCTCGACCTTGGCTATGTTGCCTTCTACGCGCTTGGCGCCTACCTGACGGCCTTGCTGGCGTCGCCGCAATTCTCGCTCGTGCTGGCGTCCGTCGTCGACACCTATCCGCTGGCCGGCAATGCGCTGCTGTGGATGTGCGGACCGGACGTGGCGGCAAACGGCGTGCATTTACCGGTATGGCTGATCGTCCCGCTGAGCGCGGCGCTGGCCGGGTTTTTCGGCGCCTTGCTTGGCGCGCCGACATTGAAACTGCGCGGCGACTACCTGGCGGTCGTCACGCTCGGTTTCGGTGAAATCATCCGCCTCTTCATCATCAATCTGAATGCGCCGGTAAACATCACGGACGGCCCGAAAGGCATCAATATGATCGATCCGGTGCGCCTCTTCGACGTGTCGTTGGCGGGCAAGCCCGGTTCCGGGGCCATGCTCGATATCGGCGGATTCGCCATGCCCTCGGTGAACGCGTATTACTTCCTGTTCCTGTTCCTGTGCGCCGCGACTGTCTTCGTGTCGCTGCGTTTGCAACATTCCCGCCTCGGCCGCGCCTTCGTCGCCGTACGCGAAGATGAAACGGCCGCCCAGGCGATGGGTATCAATACCCGTAACGTCAAGCTGCTGGCCTTCGCCCTGGGCGCGTCCTTCGGCGGCGTGGCGGGTTCCATGTTCGCCGCGTTCCAGGGTTATATATCGCCCGAATCGTTTTCGCTGAACGAGTCAATCACGGTGCTGTCGATGGTGGTACTGGGCGGCATGGGACATATTCCCGGCGTCGTGCTGGGCGGCGTGATTCTGGCCGCATTGCCCGAACTGTTGCGTCATGTGGTCGAGCCGATGCAGCGCCAGTTATTCGGACAAGTCTTGATCGAGGCGGAGATATTGCGCCAGTTGTTATTGGGGCTGGCGATGGTATTGATCATGCTGACCCGGCCGGCCGGCTTGTGGCCCAGCCCCAGCCCCGAAGACGGGGGCTTGGGCGATGTCCGGGAAGCGCCGCTTGAAATGCCGGTGCGCGCGGGCTAGTATTTGCTCGTCCGGCCGCGCAATTGCGACGGTGCGATGCCGAACAGGGCGCGAAAGCTGGACGTGGCCGGCCAAAACGAAAACGACTTGAAAGCGGGCTTTTTCTTTACTGCGAATTCCTGGAGGCGAGGACTTGGCGCGGGAGGCAGTTAGGTACTGGGCCTTTGCAACGCATAAATATCCTCGCACGAGCAGCTTTCACCGCATCCGCAATTGGGGCCGCAGGTACATCGGTGGAGTCGGGAGAATGCCGGGCAGCCACACAAACAGCGCCCGGGCAGGCAAAAACGACATCGGCACTCGAAGGTGTCAGTTGTTGGTTTATATAAATTCGTGAATTTCATAGCAGCGATGTTGTTCGCATGGTGACAGTTTGATTTTTTGGCGCGCTGATGAAGCCTGCCGGAAAGGGCGCCGGTGCCGCGGATAACCGCATTGGCCGCGCACCGCCACTCCGATCGATTAAAAGGTGCGTGATGGGCACGAGCCTTACTCCCTGATTACTCGCTCACTGCTTATCCGGGTACCCGGCCTCGCTAAGGGCCACGAGGAAAGCGCTCTCGTCCAAGGCGCTATCGACGCGAACTTCACGCGCGGGCGGATCGGTTTCGACGCGGGCTTGCGGGTCGACGCTCAGCAATGCCTTGGTGACGATCTTGGCGCAGCCGCCACAGGTCATGTTTGGAAGGTAAAAACGGATCATCTTGATATCCTGGTTGGGTTAGGGTCCGACTACTATGGAGTTTGGCAGCGTGGTAAGGTCAACCACTTTCCAGCGAATTTTCTACTTTGACGTCAATAACGAACATGGCACTGTGTTCAGTGATCGTAGCGAGGCGGATGCTGCACCTGCAATGCATGTCGTACCCCGCGGAGACTGAGCGGGTGGATGATCATTCTCTGCGAATCGTCGCCTGGCTGAGCGCGATGGC
This sequence comes from Janthinobacterium sp. CG3, assembly GCF_000344615.1. GTDB lineage: Bacteria > Pseudomonadota > Gammaproteobacteria > Burkholderiales > Burkholderiaceae_D > Janthinobacterium. Next base: position 2,406,121 of record NZ_KB467824.1, read on the forward strand.
GTTCGGCACGCCATGCAGATCGCCCGACATCGGCACCACGTCGGCCGCCTCGGGCCAGCGGATTATCGGGGCACGATGAGCCGGGTCACGCCGCCTTGGAAGGCGAGCGCGCTGTCGATTCGCGCCAGTCGGCCTGGCACAGGCGTAAGATGGGACGGCGGGACCTTGTTTGAACTCAAACCAATGGTTTGAACGTTCTTGGCGATTGCCTGGCTCCACAGTGGTTTTCGCCAGAAATAGCAACGGGACCTATTTTGGCAGACGGTACTCGTGCTGGCGCACAGGGCGGATCGTTCAATCTGCATAGGGGCGGCCAATTACTGGCCGGTCCCCTGCCACACCACCCGGCATGCGGGTCCGCACCGGGCGGTTCGAGTAGTTGAGGTTATGAGAGGCGAGGCATGCCAAGGCGGTCAAAGTAGGCGATCGTCAACACATTGTTCAGCGCCATCCGACTGTTTCGCCACCAGCGCCGGCTGTTCGCCGCCACCAGTCGCGCCACCTTTTCCGACGCCCCAAGGGCCAGCAGTTCCCGGTACTGTCAGCAGCGGTTGTAAACTGATACACGGCAGCGATTGAAAACTGATACACCGTTTTGAAATGATGGCGGCTTTGCGGGGCCGCCATGAAACCCAACGAGGTGTGTGTGGAAATTCAATTATTGAGCAAGCATGGGTTGCGTCTGCGGAAGATCGCGGCCGAGGTAGGCTGCGCAGTGAACACGGTGCGGCGCCATCTGGCGTTGAAGGCTGTGCCGAAATATGAGCGCAAGGTCAAGCGGGCCAGCAAGCTGGCCGCGCACGAGGCCTATCTGCGGGAGCGGCAAACGGCGGCGCGGCCGAACTGGATACCGGCCAGCGTGTTGCATCGCGAGATCGGCGACAGCGCCGCCAAGGAACGCATCGCGCCGCGCGAACTAACCTTGCATGCCGACCCGGGCAGCGGCATGCGTTCCAAGCCGGTGGCCACGCTGCTGTCGGACCTGGGCATCGCCAAGTCGCACAGCAGACCCTACGTCTCCGACGACAACCCGTACTCGGAGGCGCAGTTCAAAACCATGAAATACCAGCTAGGCTTTCCGACACGCTTTGGCTCGCTGGCCGACGCGCGCGCATTGCGTCCAGTTCTTCGCGCGGTACAACCGGGTGCAGCGCCATTCCGGCATCGGCGTGATGGCCCCTGAGACCGTTCACGCCGGCCGCGCCGCCGAAGTGCGCAAGCAACGACAATCCACTCTGGCGATCGCTTTCCAGCGCACGCCGGCCGAACCGCTTCAAACACCGCATGCCGCAGCCGCAGAAGTTGCCCACGGCTGCCTGGATCAACCCGCCACCGATGCAGAAAAAAACTGCCTGAAATCCGAGATGTAGACTCCCGCCGTTTCAACCAAGTGTTTCAAAATCATTGACACGCTCCGCACGCAGTTGGTTCAAGCGGGCACTGGGGCCTACACAGCGGAGGACATTGAACCAAGCACTGTTTCGATCGCGGCACAGAGCTGCTCACGGCGTACCGGTTTAACCAAATGCAAGTCGAAGCCGGCAGCCCGCGCCGCTTCGATGTCCTCCGGACGGCCATATCCACTTAATGCAATCAGGGCGATGGAGCGCGTCCCGGGTGCATTGCGCAGGCGCGCCGCAACTTGGAAGCCGTTGACATCGGGAAGGCCGATATCAACGATCGCAACTGCGGGAAGTTCGCGTTGCGCGACCGTGATGCCGTCGGCACCGTTGGCGGCCTCGACTACCACGCATCCCGACAGCTCAAGCATGACCTTCACCATACTACGCGCATCCTCGTTATCTTCGATTAATAGGACGCGGTGCGGTGAGACACCGCCATGCGCTAGGTTGGCCATGTCGGGCTCGGGTCTGAGCAGTTCGGTTGCGCCCGGGAGGGCAACGGTGAAGGTGCTCCCACAATTGCGCCCGGCACTGCTCGCAGACACTGTGCCGCCATGCAAGCGCACCAGCTCGCGCACCAGCGTTAGCCCGAGGCCTAGACCACCCTGAGAACGATCAAGTGACACCGTGCCCTGCACGAAGGGATCGAAGGCCTTGGCCACGAGATCCGCATCCATGCCGACACCGGTGTCAGTCACGGACAAAACGGCGTGCTGCGCATCCACGCGGATTGTGACACGGATGGTGCCGGGCTTGGGCGTGTATTTGATGGCATTACTTATGATATTGGTTACGATCTGGTCCAGGCGGGTGCGATCGGCGAAGATCCATGCGGCTTGCAGGTCCAATTCAACAGTCAGGCCGAGGGTGCGCCCCGCAATATCGAGCGCTTGCAACGATTCACGCACGACATCCGACAAATTCGTTCCAGTGTAACTTAGCTCGATCTTGCCGCTCAACATTCGGCTTACATCGAGCAAGTCGCTGACGATGCGTTCCAGATGCTTGCTCTGACGTTCAATGATCTGGTGGGCGCGCACTGAGGCGGGCGCGTCGGGGGTGGTGAGCTTGATGACTACGGTCGCTGCGCTAATTGCGCTTAGCGGATTGCGCAGTTCGTGGCCGAGCATCGCGAGGAAAGTGTCCTTGGCCTTGTTTTGATTTTCGGCTAGCTGGCGCGCGTTCTGCTCGCTGACGAGCAGGTGCTTTCTCTGTTCTTCGACGAATTTGCGCGCCTGCTGTTCCTGCAACAGAATAGTGCTCGCTTCGCTCAGGGCGTCCTGCAGCTCATCGACTTCTACAACGCCGACGCGCGCGATGACGGGCACCTCGGCGGCGCTCAATGCCTTGGCCGCCGTCTTGGCGACATCGAGCGAACGCACCAGGCGGCGGCCGAGGTAGGTCGCCGCCGCCAAGGCTAGCAGGAGCGCGACCAGCATGCCGAGCGCGGCAACTGTGGCTGCGCGGATAGCAGCTGTTTCGATTTGTTCGACAGGGGCGGCTACGGCAATGGTCCAGCCCGAAATTGGCGAGTGAGTGAAGACGTCGTAAACCTCTACGTTCTCGAGTGTGGTGTGACGGATGTAGCCGTCCCGCCGAGCGGCTGCCGCAGCGACAAGTTCGGGCCGCGCAGGCGCACCGATCCGCGCCGCCGCATTGACGTTGCGGGCAATAAAGCGTCCCTGCTTGTCGATGATGGCCACGACGCTGCCTTCCGCCATGCGCGTCGTCGCGACGATGCCGCTGAAATGCTCGGCCGCGAAAGCTTCCACCAGCACATAGCGTTTTCCGCCGTCCAGCGGTACCGGGACGTTGACAGTGGTGACGGGCTTGCGCAACAGCGGTCCAGGCAGCAGGCCGGACACCAGGGTTGTCTGCGTACGGATGACCTCTTGGGCACGCGCTTTGGCAACCGCAGGCGGCATCGGGGTGCCGTATGGAACAAGCGTGTTGATAATTTGCTGGCCATTGGCATCGAGCAAGAGCGCCCAAGCTGTCTTGCCGCGGCCCGCTGTAATGGCTTGCTGATAAAAGGCAGCCATATCACCTGTTGCGAGGTAAGGAGAAGAGGCCAGCACGTGCAACGCGGCTTCCGCGCTGGCCAACTCGCGGTCAACCGTTAGGGCCGTTGCTCGGGCAGTTTCTTCTAGCGAGCGTAGTGCGGAGACGCGCCCGAATTCATGCAGCAAACTAAGGGCAACCGCAGACGATACCATGACCGGAATTAGCACTGCCAAGGCAGTTAACATCAGATAGACCCGAATTTTCATAGGTAAAGATTTCAGCAGGTTCGGGGGCCGGAAAATGCGGGGCTGTTTTAGTCATAAGGCGTGCTCAGCAGCATGCCCATGCAAGAGTGTAGCGCAAGGCAGGATACACGCATACCGCAAATTTGGCCCTCAACTTTCGCGCGCGACTGGGCACGGCGGACAGGCGGGAACCAGCGACGAAGCAAGCGCGCAGCACGCCGTTGAACGACAAGATTGCAGTGATGAAATCGCTGACGGCTGCTCTCTCCCAAGGAAATCGAAGCAAGGCTGGAAGCAACTGGCGAAACGCAGATCTCGTTGACCGATCCGGCTGCGTTCAATGATGACGCGGGGCTCAGGCAACGACGGCTACAACGTTCAGACCGCGGTCGACACCAAGCACTAACTGATCGTCGAACACGAGATCACCAATATCGGCAGCGACCGCGATCAACTGTCGGGCATGGCGAAAAAGGCGCGCACCGCAATGGGAGCGGATGCATTGGCGGCGATCGCTGATCGCGGCGTTCAGAGCAGGCCGAAGCTAGACCAAATCAAGCACAATGAATCTCAAACAGATACCGCTACGGGTATGCTGATGACGAACCGATTCCGTCCAGCACTTTTTGCCTCATATAGCGCTGCGTCAGCGCGCTTACCAAGCTCAGGGATATCGATAGCTTCAGGTGACATATACGCAATGCCAATACTCGTTGAAATTGTCCGAAGTGAGCCTTGGATCAAAAACGGCTGGGCGACAGAGGCGATAATTTTTTCTGCTATCAAGGTTGCTTCTCGCGGGTCCACTAAACCCTCAACAATGATCGTAAATTCGTCCCCAGCCAATCGGCATACCGCGTCAGTCGCGCGTACACTCAGACGCAGCCGTGTTGCAAACTCACGCAGAACTTCGTCACCACCTGCATGGCCGAGTGAGTCATTTATCTGTTTAAAGTGATCGAGGTCGAGATACATCAATGCCAATATTCGGTCGGTTCTCAGAGCACGTAATGCTGCCTCATGGAGCTTCTCCTCGTAGCTTCGTCGGTTCGCTAAACCTGTCAGGGCATCGGAGCGAGCAAGTAATTGTAGCTGCTGCTCTTGTTTTTTTACCTCCGTGATATCAGTCGTCATCACATAAACACCCAGAACTTCACTATTCTTAATATCTGGGATTCCGAGTACGCTAGCTGTGCGCAACGAGTTGTGCACCAATGCCGTCGTTTCAAATTTTACCACTTCTCCGCGAAGATTCCGTTTGAGTTGAGCCTCCCCCAATGCATACAGCTCGCGCCCTAGTACTTGTTCGACTGTTTTCCCCACCATGGCAGACGGAGGTATTCCGAACCAGCTTTCGTAAGTCGCATTTGCAAATCGATACACTTCGGTGTTATCGATGTAGGCAATTAGTACCGGGAGATTGTCTGTAATGGTTTTAAGGCGCTCCTCGCTTTCGGCTTGTTTTAATTCACTATTTTTCCGGTCTGTGATATCCAATGCCATCGCAAAAAACCCCGCCACTTCACCAGCCGGACCTATATCCGGCACATAAGTCGTGTGGTAGTGCCGACGCTCGCCATCAACTACCATACCGCGCTCGAAAACGACTTTTTCGTTAGCAAAGGCGCGGTCGATAAACGGTTTTATCTGTGAATATCGAGCCTGCCCGTATGCCGCTGCCAGAGAAGAGCCAATCAGTTCTTCGTGGGAACCCTGAAAGACTTGGTCGACCGCAGCGCTGTTTAGAAAAAGCAGTCGTTCTTGACGGTCGACGTGACCAATCATTGCCGGCATATTCTCTGTAATCGCCCGTAGTCGCTGTTCATTGATGGCTGCCGATTTTTCCGACTGCTTAAGTTCCGTCACGTCCTTCATTGCTACAACAGCTCCGAGGCGGACGCCGGTTGAGCTAACTAAACGACGGCCGCTGGCGAGCAAAAACTTCGGCGATTTATCTCTCGGAGCGACAACCATTTCGGCATTGTGTACCGACTCTCCAGAGAGCGCACGTATAAGAGGAACTTGGTCGATCCTAAGTAACGTTTCCCCATCCCCACTGAAAAGACTGTAATGTTCGGCCCATTTTCCGCTATCTATGTCCGTAACGTCCAGACCGTGAAGTTCTCGTGCAGCGCGGTTGAACAGCGTTAGTTCGCCGGTACCTGAGCACGCGACCACCCCCACGTCGATGGTATCCAGAACCGCATCAAGCAATTGTTGCTTCTCTTCCAAAAGTCTCTGAACAGCCTTTCGCTCCGAAATATCGTGCAGGAAGGCATGGAAGTAATGATGCCCGCCCACGGTCATCTTACCAACTGTTATCTCAACGAGTATGCTATGGCCAAGCTTATGCAGTGCGAGAACCTCCACGCGTTTGTTAATGATTTTTCCGGTACCCCCGTGCAAAAACGAGTGCATACCCCGACTGTGTTGAGAACGTAATGCAGGGGGTATTATGAGTTCAGCCATTTTTGTTCCGATAGCTTCCGTCGCTGACCACCCCAATGTATGCTCCGCTTGCGCATTCCACTCGGTGATCACGCCCAGGTGGTCCATACCGACAAAGGCATCATTCGCGTTTTGAATTAGGAGCCGGATTTTTTCTGCCTGGCTGCGTTTTAGCTCGTTGCCAGCTCGATCTTCAGTGACGTCTTGAATCACGCCCGTATAGATCACCTCTGAGACGGACGAATCCGTTGGCGAAGCATCGAACCGTACCCACCTATTCGAACCATCCGGCGGCAGTAGACGACACTCATAGGCCCACGCGGTATTGTGCTGTGCGGATTCGCGTATCACCTGCGCAAACTCATTTTGATCGTCCGCGTGAACACCCATTTGAGTCCAGTTCAGCAAGACATCGTCGCAATGAATGGAAAAAAGTTGCTCGAATTTTTGCGAAATATAGTGAATGCCTATCTCACCGTCTGTCCGGCAGTACATTTGAAAGAGCGCCACGGGCACGCTGACAGTAATTTGCTCCAATCGAGTCGCGTAGTTTTTTATCTCATTTTTTGCTTGTGTAGAAAGGGTTACATCCCGAGACACTGATAGTATCTTTTCAACCTTTCCATCTAAATCAAAGATTGGTGTCACCATTACATCCCACCATTTCTGCGCTCCTTTGGCAGTAGGGCAGAACGCCTCAAAGCGTCCGTTCTTGCCACTGCGTGCAACGTCCAGTGCAGAATGGACCTCGCCTTGGATTTGAGCAGGCCATAAACTCGCCCATTGCTTGCCTATTAAAGCGGCGCAGTCGTCAATTTCCATCACGCATTGCCCGTTCCTGTTCATCGCAAGAAGGTTGCCGTTTAGGTCGACGATCTTGACGCAGTCTGGGCTGCTTTCGAAAAGCTGGCTTGCTACATAAAGCTGGTTAGCCAGATCTGTAGCGTCGCCGTTGAGATTCACAAGGAGGCTTCCCGCAACAGCGTCTAGTGCAGCTAACTCTGCGCGGCGATTTTGGCCCTCCTCTTCCTGAGCAGTAACATCGCGTGCCGCACAGTAAAATCGATCTGAAGTCACAATTCGGGCATTCCATTCGATCCAATGGATCCCCCCATCGCGGTGAATATAGCGGTTCCGAAAGCCGACCGTAGCGTTACCTGCGTAAAGTGATGCGGCCTCTGCGACAGTGCGCGAGTGATCCTCAGGATGTACGAAGTCTAACGATGGTTTTGAAGTTAGTTCGGACTTTGTCCAACCAAGCAAGTCAGTCCACGCAGGACTCACATGGACCAAAAAACCCTTTGAGTCGGCAATTGCCAATAAATCTGGCGACAGGTCAAAATAGGCATCACGATCGCTTTCCGCTCGTTTTTGTTTTGATATGTCAATAATTTGCGAAATGAAAAAATCTGGAGCGAGATTGCTATTCCTTCCGACAGAAACTGTTAACAAGGTCCAAACGACAGTACCATCTTTTCGTATATATCGCTTTTCCAAGTTATATGAACTAATATTTCCTTTTAATAGTTCAGCAACAAGGGTGAGGTCGCTGTCCAAATCCTCTGGGTGGGTAATATCTTGAAAACGCAGGGTTAAAAGTTCAGGTTTTCCATATCCAACTATTTCACACAGTGCATCATTCACATCCATCCAACGGCCAGTAAGGCCGACTAGCGCCATTCCGATGGCGGAATCCATAAATGCGCTATGAAACTGGTCGCTGCGGAATGACTTTATAGATATCATTTTAAAATGTTTTCCAGGTGCAATTTATTTGCAACCTTATCTGTGGGCAACTAACCCGAGGCGCAACTAAAAAAGTGATCCATCAAGGATAATGGTGAATTTTCTCATAGGCAAGTGTTCTTCTTTGCACGGGTATATCTTGGCGTCCCTTGTGCACACAGTTGCGTGCTTCGAAAAGCCAAACCGGCTATGTCATGATGGCTGGGTCCGCCACGCGTTGGTAGCCTTCGACCCAGCGCTTGCTCTCGATCAGGCTCGGACTGACGCCATCGGCGCCGCGCTTCTCGCGCGCCCACATCCACTTGTCGAGCACGCCTAAGGACTCGCGCCGCGCCGTGACCAGGTAAGTCGGGTGCGGGTACATGCCGCCCCGCGCCTCGTAATTGAGCGGCCCGAGCCCGTCGATCTCCTGACCGTCGAAATCGAGTTCCGTTGAGTCCTGGATGCACAACACCACCGGCTGCGCGCGCATGCGTTCCTCGGTATGCTACCAGTGCGGGGCAAGTATCGCTTCCCATTCTACTTCGACATTGCCCAAGAAGCGGTCGGCTGCGCAGGTTTCGCCCCAGCTATCGCACGCATCCGGAATGCTGGCCGTCGGATTGGCCGAAAATTGTTCCATCATTCGCTTCGCCCTCTTGTTGAGGCGGGCATCGCCAAGATCCACTTCCGCGAATCCCTGCTCCGTTCCCTGCTGCGCTACCTTGGTCACGCGGCCGCCGAAATTCCGAAAGTAAACGCGAATTCGGCGAAATTTACAACCGCTCTGCGCAACCCGTTGAATGTAAACGATTTTTCGGGGCCGTGTTAATCGGCGCGGGAGATGCGTATAACGCTATGATTCTGACTCCCTCCCTCATGATCGAAACCAAGAACGCGAAGCCAAGCTGAACAAGCTGGGCTATGCGCTGCGGGTGATGGAGCAGCACGTCGGCACCGTCGCCTTGGCGGAGGAAGTGGACCGTGCCGCTCCGCGCCCCAGCCGCGAGCGCGGCGGTCGCCCCCATTCCCCACCGAGCTGATGGTCCGTGTCTTGCTGATCCAGCAGTTGTTCAACCTCAGCGACGAACAGATGGAATTCCCGCTACTCGACCGTCTGAGCTTGCAACGCTTCGTCGAGCTGCGCTCGAGCAGCCAGATACCGGACCAGACGACGATCTGGACCTTCAAGGAGCGCCTGATCCCGGCCGGCGCCAGCGAGAGCATCTTCGAGGCCGTGAGCGGCGGCTGGGTAAGCATGGCTATATCGCGCGGCGGGCAGATGGCCGACGCGAGCATCGTGCAGGCGCCGAAGCAGTCGCTGAGAACCAAGGAGACGGCGCTGGTGAAGGAAGGCGCCATGCCCATCGAATGGAACCCGGCCAAGCGCCCCCAGAAGGACATGGACGCGCGATGGACCAAGAAGCACGGCGAGTCCTACTTCGGCTACAAGGTTTCTGCAATGCCGAGAAGCGCTACAAGCTGGTGCGCAAGATCAAGGTGAGCACGGCCAGCGAGCACGACACGCTGCACTTCAAAGAGGTGCTGGACCCGGCCAACACGAACTGCAACATCTTTGCCAACAAGGGCTACGTCAACGGTGAGCGAGAAGAACGCCTGGGCAAACAGGGCTGGCGCATGCAGATCCAGCGAAAAGGGAGTCAGAACAAACCGATCTCGGGTGCCCAAGAGCGTTGCAACAAGCGCATTGCTAAGACCCGCGTCTGCCGAACGGCTGCGCGTACGTCTGCGGCGACGGCCGAGCCATATGCAGGTCGTGGAACTTGTGCCCCACGTACACCCTACAGGCCGTTTCCTGGATCACGCCGTCGTCGTAAGGCGATCGCGCGCTCAGGCGCCGCACCGGCTGTCGGCGCGACTGGCACGACAGAGATGGCACAGAACGAAAAAAGCCCACTCGGAAGCGGGCTTTTTCTTTACTGCGAATTCTTGGAGGCGAGGACGGGAATCGAACCCGTCTAAACGGCTTTGCAGGCCGCTGCATAACCTCTTTGCTACCTCGCCAGAGGGACTACTAGCACATCAAAAAAGGAAGCCGTCAAGCTTCCCTCAGAATTCTGGAGCGGAAGAAGAGTCTCGAACTCTCGACCTCAACCTTGGCAAGGTTGCGCTCTACCAACTGAGCTACTTCCGCATTGGGACCACTATTTACCGCCAACTACACCAACCAGTATTCACTGGAGCGGAAGAAGAGTCTCGAACTCTCGACCTCAACCTTGGCAAGGTTGCGCTCTACCAACTGAGCTACTTCCGCATTGGGCACTGCTATTTACCGCCGACTACACCAACCAGCATTCACTGGAGCGGAAGAAGAGTCTCGAACTCTCGACCTCAACCTTGGCAAGGTTGCGCTCTACCAACTGAGCTACTTCCGCATTGAGAACCACCGTTTTACTGCCTAGCACACCACCCAGAATAAACTGGAGCGGAAGAAGAGTCTCGAACTCTCGACCTCAACCTTGGCAAGGTTGCGCTCTACCAACTGAGCTACTTCCGCGTTAGGAACAACATTCTAACAGAACCTTGACGACCTTTCTAGTGCTACTTTCCTACTCTCTGCTGCTGACGGGCTCCAAAAACCTGGAGCGGAAGAAGAGTCTCGAACTCTCGACCTCAACCTTGGCAAGGTTGCGCTCTACCAACTGAGCTACTTCCGCGTCATCAACAACAGGCCAGCATTATAGATCATCCACCGCCACTGTCAATGATCAAAGTATATAAACTATAAACCATGATTTCCGCACAGAATACTCAGACCCAAAGAAAACCACAACGCCTTGCGGCTGCGGGCTGAGTCCAGACGCCCCTAAAGAGGGAGGATCACTTTTTTGCCGCAGGGGCATCCATACGGACAACGCCTCGACGCGTTGTCGGGGACTGCATATGGGGAATGAATTGCGCGCAACTGTCAACCGCTTGTAAGCGGACAATTGACAAGGAGTCGCTGATGACGATGGGTTTCATTGCAAACGCTATTTACAAGGCAATGAGAAAATGCCTTTGCGCAAAAAACCGGGGCCGGCGCCGCAGTTGCCGGCTTATTCGAGGTTGCCGGCCTTTTCCTTGATCAACGGCCAGGCCAGGCGCAGGTAGTAGAACATCGACCAGACCGTCAGCACGCTGGCGATCCACAACAGGCGCTCGCCCCAGACGTGGGTGTCGACCGCGCCGAACAGGACGTCGTGGAACAGCAGCAGCGGGATCGCCGTCATTTGCGCGGCGGTTTTGATTTTGCCGATCGAGCTGACCGCCACCGATTTCGAGGCGCCGATCTGCGCCATCCATTCGCGCAGCGCGGAGATGGCGATTTCGCGGCCGATGATGATGAAGGCGAGCACCGCGTTGACGCGGTCCAGCTGCACCAGCACCAACAAGGCGCCGGCCACCATCAGTTTGTCGGCGACCGGGTCGAGGAAGGCGCCGAAGGCGGAGGTCTGGTTCCAGCGCCGCGCCAGGAAGCCGTCGAACCAGTCGGTGATGGCGGCGACGATGAACACCAGGGTGGCGACCAGGTTCTGGTCGACCTTGGGCAGCCACAGCGTCGGCAAGTAAAACACGCCGACCACCAGCGGGATCAGCGCCACGCGCAACCAGGTCAATAAAATGGGGATATTAAAAGGCATAGGGTAAAAAAATCGACCGGCTGATGAGTTAAGTTTTGCTTCGCTAGTCTACATGGCTGACGCGCATTAGCCTAGGGCGCGCGGCGTATTTCGCGCGAGCCGCTCTAGTGCAGCTGCTTGTAGATTTCCTCGGCCAACTGGTTGGAGATGCCTTCCACCGACATCAGGTCCTCGACGCTGGCGTCGACCACGCCGCGCAGGCCGCCGAAGCGGGCCAGCAGCTTCTGCCGCCGCTTGGCGCCGATGCCTTCGATTTCCTCCAGGCGCGAAGTCTGGCGCGTCTTGGCGCGCTTGGCGCGCATGCCGGTGATGGCGAAGCGGTGCGCCTCGTCGCGGATCTGCGCCACCAGCATCAGCGCCGCCGATTCCTTGCCCAGTTCCTGGGCGGCGCGGCCGTCGACGAACAGCAGCGTCTCCAGGCCGACCTTGCGGCCCTCCCCTTTGGCCACGCCGACGATCAGGCTGATGTCGAGTCCCAGTTCGGCGAAGACCTGGCGCGCCATTTCGATTTGCCCCTTGCCGCCGTCGATCAGCACCACGTCGGGCATGACGCCGTCGCCGTTGGCCACTTTTTCATAGCGCCGCATCAGCACCTGGCGCATCGCCGCGTAATCGTCGCCGGGCGTGATGTCGTTGATGTTGTAGCGCCGGTATTCGCCGTTTTGCATCGCGTGGTGGTGGAACACCACGCACGAGGCCTGGGTCGCCTCGCCCTGGGTGTGGCTGATGTCGAAGCATTCCACCCGCAGCGTTTCCATGTCGTCGGTATCGAGGCTGAGCGCCTCGACCAGCGCGCGCGTGCGCGACTGTTGCGAGCCCTGCTCCGACAGCAGCCGCGCCAGCGAGATCTCGGCGCCCTTCTGCGCCAGTTCCAGCCACTGGCGCCGTTGCCCCTGCGGCTGGAAGATCAGGTTGACGCGGTGGCCGCACTGCTCCATCAGGGCCAGCATCAGCGCCGGCTGGTCGAATTCGATGTTCAGGATTAGCGTGCCGGGGATGAATTTTTCGGTGTAGTGCTGGACCAGGAAGGCGATCAGTACTTCGACTTCGATCGGTGCTTCGGCGATGGCGGCGGCGTCGTTCAACTGGCTCGGGAAGTAGGCGCGGTCGCCCAGGTGGCGCCCGCCGCGCACCATCGCCAGGTTGACGCAGGCGCGCCCGCCCTGGACGATGACGGCGATGACGTCGACGTCGGCGTCGCCGCTGGTTTCCATGCTTTGCTGGTGCAGCACGCGCGACAGCGCGGCGATCTGGTTGCGCACCACCACCGCCTGCTCGAACTTCAGTTCGGCGGCGTAGCCGTGCATTTTCGCCTCCATGTCGGCCATCACCTCGCCTTGCCGTCCGCGCAGGAATTTGGCGGCGTTTTCAACGTCGATCAGGTAGTCTTCGCTGCTGATCGCCTTGACGCAGGGCGCGCTGCAACGGTGGATCTGGTGCAGCAGGCAGGGCCGGGTGCGGTTGGCGTAGACGCTGTCCTCGCAGGAACGCAGCATGAACACTTTTTGCAGGATCTGCATCGACTCCTTGACCGCCCAGGCGCTGGGGAAGGGGCCGAAGTACTGGTTTTTCTTGTCGATGGCGCCGCGGTAGTAAACCATGCGCGGCGTGTCGCCGCCGGTGATTTTCAGGTAGGGATAGGACTTGTCGTCGCGGAACAGGATGTTGAAGCGCGGCTGTAGCGTCTTGATCAGGTTGTTTTCCAGGATCAGCGCCTCGGCTTCGCTGTGCGTCACCGTGGTTTCGAGCCGGGCGATGCGTTCGACCATCATGGCGATGCGCGGGCTGGCCAGGTTTTTCTGGAAGTAGCTCGACACGCGCTTTTTCAGGTCGCGCGCCTTGCCGACGTACAGCACGGCGTCGGCGGCGTCGAAATAACGGTACACGCCGGGCAGGCTGGGCAGCATGGCGACGGTGGCCAGCACTTGCGCGCGCGGGCCGGCGGCGCCGGTTTCGGGAATGCTTGCTTCGGTCATTGCTCGACTCTCAAAACCGGGGACAGACCACGATTTCCGGGAAATACTTTCTCGGAAATCGTGGTCTGTCCCCGGATGTTAATTTTACGCCGCCTGCTCGACGATGACGAAGGCGACCGCGTACTCGGCTTCGTCGCTGATGGTCACTTGCGCCGTCAGGCGGTTCAGCCGCATGAATTCTTCCAGCACGCCGCTGCATACGATCATCGGTTTGCCGCTGGGCGCGTTCAGCATTTGCGCCGCCGGCCAGGTCATCGGCATGTGCAGGCCCAGGCCGACGGCCTTTGAAAACGCCTCCTTGGCGGCGAAGCGGGTCGCCAGGAAACGCAGCCCGCGCACGGCGTTCTTGGCGCTGCGCGCGTGGTATTTTTCCAGCTCTTGCGGCCCGAGTATCTTGTTGGCGAAGCGCTCGCCGTGGCGCTGCAGCGCCGCCTCGATGCGGGGAATCTTGCAAATGTCGGTGCCGATGCCGTAAATCATGTTGCCCCCAGTCGCGCGCCAACCATGATGGCCTTCATTTCGCGCACCGCGTTTTCCCAGCCGGCGAAGACGGCGTGGGCGACGATGGCGTGGCCGATGTTGAGTTCGGCGATGTCGCGGATCGCGGCGATCGCCTGGACGTTGCTGTAGTGCAGGCCGTGGCCCGCGTTGACCTTCAGGCCGCGCCGCACGCCGGCCAGCACGCCGGCCTGGATGCGTTCCAGTTCGCCCTGTTGGGCGGCGCCGTCGGCCTCGGCGTAGCGGCCGGTGTGCAGTTCGATGACCGGTGCGCCCGCTTCGGCCGCGGCGGCGATCTGCGCCTCGTCGGCGTCGATGAACAGGCTGACGCGGATGCCCTCGCCTTGCAGTTGCGCCACGGCGGCCTGCACTTCCTTGAAATAGCGCACCACATCAAGGCCGCCCTCGGTGGTCACCTCGTGGCGCTTTTCCGGCACCAGGCAAACGTCGGACGGCTTGATGCGGCAGGCGAAGTCGATCATCTCGGCGGTAACGGCCGCCTCCAGGTTCATGCGCGTGATCAGTCGCGGCGCGATGGCGATAACGTCGGCGTCGCGGATGTGGCGGCGGTCTTCGCGCAGGTGCAGGGTGATGGCGTCGGCGCCGGCCTGTTCGGCCAGCAGCGCCGCGCGCAGCGGGTCCGGGTAGACGGTGCCGCGGGCGTTGCGCAGCGTGGCCACGTGGTCGATGTTGACACCCAGGTCGATGACCGGGCCGGACGGTTGCAGGAAGCTCATGGTGGGGGTCGGGTTGAAAACTACATCATAACTGCATCAGGTCGATCAGGATCTGGCGCGTGTTCAGCGGCGCGCCACCGAGGTGGTGCGCCAGCAGGAAGCGCATCAGCTGCTTGCTCTGGCTTTGCGTGGCGGGGTCGGCGTAGTCTTCGCGCTCCATGTCGAGCAGGGTCTTGCCGCTGACGCGCGGCCAGGCGTCGGCGGCGCGTTCCAGCCGCGCGCCGCGCTCGGGGTCGACCACATAGAGGCGGTCGGCCTCGACCGGCTGGCGGCTGCTGGTGCAGCGCGTCAGGTCGGCGGCGACGCCGGTTTCCTTCAGCAGCGCCAGTTCGAACTTGCGCAGCACGATGGGCGGCGGTTCGTTGTGCGCCAGCTGGTTCAGCGTGGCGACGTAGTGGTCGAACAAGGCCGGGTGCGGGTCGTCGCGCGCCAGCAGCTTGACCAGCAACTCGTTGAGGTAGAAGCCGCACAACAGCGCGGTTTTTTCCAGCGGCAGCATGCCGCCCACCCATTCGGCGCCGGTGAGGATGCGCAGCTCGGATTTGCCGGTCCAGCCGGTCGACAGCGGCTGGAAGGTTTGCAGCACGCCGCGCAGTTGCGAGTGCGGCCGCTTGGCGCCCTTGGCGACCAACGCCACGCGGCCGTGTTCGCGCGTGAACAGGTCGACGATCAGGCTGGTTTCTTTGTGGGGGTAGCTGTGCAGCACGAAGCCGGGCTGGCCGCTGACGCGGCCGTCGCGCTGCGGCGGCCGGCCGCGCCGGACCGCAGGCGCCGGCGCCGTCGTCGCAGGGGGCGCGACGGCGGGTGGCGGCGCCGGCGCGGCGGCCGGCGCGCTGACTTCTTCGGCGTCGAGCGTGTTGGTGTTCATGCGCGTCGCAGCGTTGTTGCCGTGTTACTCGTAACCGTAGGCGCGCAAACCGGCTTCGTTGTCGGCCCAGCCGGATTTCACCTTGACCCAGATTTCCAGGTACACCGGACCGCCGAAGAGTTTCTCCATGTCCAGGCGGGCCTGGGTCGACACTTCCTTCAGGCGCGCGCCCTTGTCGCCGATAATCATCGACTTGTGGGTGTTGCGCTCGACCAGGATGGCGGCGAAGACGCGGCGCAGGTCGCCCTCTTGCTCGAACTTCTCGATCAGCACGGTGCTGGTGTACGGCAGTTCGTCGCCGACGAAGCGGAAGAGTTTTTCGCGCACGATCTCGGAGGCGAGGAACTTCTCGCTGCGGTCGGTGATGTCGTCCGGCCCGAAGATCGGCTGGTTTTCCGGCATGAAGCGCTTGATCTCGCTTTGCAGCCCTTCCAGCTGGAAATGCAGCTTGGCCGACACCGGCACGATGGCGGCGAAGTCGCGCATGGCGGCGATCTTCTGCGCGAACGGCAGCAGCACGGCCTTGTCCTTGACGCGGTCGGACTTGTTGATCACCAGGATGCACGGCACCTCTTTCGGCAGCAGGTCCATGACTTGCTGGTCGGCCGGGCCGAAGGTGCCGGCCTCGATCACGTACAGGATCACGTCCGACGAAACCAGGGTATTGGTGACGGTCTTGTTGAGCGTCTTGTTGAGCGCGTTCGAATGGCGCGTTTGGAAACCCGGCGTGTCGACGTAGATGAACTGCGCGTCTTCCACGGTCTGGATGCCGGTGATGCGGTGGCGCGTGGTCTGGGCCTTGCGCGAGGTGATACTGACTTTTGCGCCGATCAGCACGTTCATCAAGGTCGATTTGCCCACGTTCGGGCGGCCGACGATGGCGATATAGCCACAGCGGAAGTTGGCGGGCATAGGAGTGGCTGTCATGCTAGTGTCGATTCTGTTTAGTGTGAAGTGCAATGGTGGTCGGCTTGCCGTCGGCGGCCTTGGCGGGCGCCGCGGCGGCGCCTTCGTGTTGGACCGTGGCGATGCCGGCCAGTTTCAGCTGGGTCGCGCGCGGCTTGGCCTTGCGGGCCGCGGCCGGCGACTTCAGCAGCGCCTGTTCGGCCACGTCCAGCGCCAGTTTGGCGGCGGCCTGTTCGCCGGCGCGGCGGCTGCCGCCGCGGCCGTAGACCTGGATGCCCAGCTTGGGCACCAGGCATTCGATTTCGAATTCCTGGCTGTGCGCGGCGCCGTGGGTGGCCACCACGTTGTACTGCGGCAGCGAGATTTTCTTACTCTGCAAAAATTCCTGCAGTAGCGTCTTGGCATCCTTGCCCAGCGTTTGCGGGTCGACCGAGTCGAGGATGGGAATGTAGAAGGCGCGGATGACGTCGCGCGCGGGGTCGAAGCCGGCGTCCAAAAAAATGGCGCCTAACAGCGCCTCGAGCGTGTCGGCCAGGATCGAGGGGCGCCGGAAACCGCCCGACTTCAATTCGCCCTCGCCCAGGCGCAGGAACTGCGACAGCTCCAGCTTCTGGGCGATTTCGTAGAGCGACTGCTGCTTGACCAGGTTGGCGCGCAGGCGCGACAGGTCGCCCTCGTCGATCGCCGCGAAGCGCTCGTACAGGATCGAGGCGACCACGCAGTTCAGGATCGAGTCGCCCAGGAACTCCAGCCGCTCGTTATGCAAACTGCTGTGGCTACGGTGCGTCAAGGCTTGCTGCAACAGGCCGGCATCCTGGAACGTGTAGCCTAAACGGTTTTGCAATAACTGAAGATTCATTGTCGGTTCTGTATGGTGTTGGGGGTCATTCGGCGGGCTTGACGGCCGGCACGCCCTTTGCGGTGGTGCCGGTATAGTTCAGCACCAGGCTCGCCGGCCCCATCAGCGGAATGCGTTTTTCGTAGGCGAAGCTCACTTCGACCTCGCCGTTCTCGGCGCCGATGATCAAATCCTTGCCGCTGATCGAGTCGATATACGTGACGCTGGCGTTCTGGTCGAAGGCGTTCTGGATGGCGCGCACCGTGGTGCCGGCCGCCTTGGCCTGCTTGATGCCGTTCGAAATGGCCCGGTATTCAATGTAGGTCGGCACGACCTTCAAGCCCAGCACGCCGACAAATCCCAGGATGGCCAGCACGAAGATTAGTCCGACCAGTGATATGCCCTGTTGCTTGCCGCCGTATGGTGCGATCCGATCCATGCGCTTCCCCTTGTTCGATTATTGTATGCCGCCAATGCGTTTCAGGTTGCTCAGGTTCATCCAGACCAGAATGGCCTTGCCGACGATGTTCTTGTTCGGCACAAAACCCCAGTAACGGCTGTCGGCGCTGTTATCGCGGTTGTCGCCCATCATAAAGTAATTACCTTCTGGAACGACGCAAGTGAAACCGTCTTCATTGTAGTTGCACGCTTCCTTGTTCGGGAAATCGTGGACCTGGTTCAGGTTCAGCGTCGGCGCGACGTCGTCGTTGAGGACGCGGTGCGGCACGCCGGCCAGGTTTTCCTGCAACTGCTTGTGGTAGACCGGTTGCTCGTCGTCCAGGTAATCGTCCAGCGGCGTGTAGGTGACAGCCTTGCCGTTTACCGTCAAACGCTTGTTCTCGTAGGTGATTTTATCACCCGGCACGCCGATGACGCGCTTAATGTAGTCCTGCGAGATGTCGCGCGGATATTTGAACACCATCACGTCGCCCCGTTGCGGGTCGTTCACTTCGATCACCTTCTTGTTCAAGATAGGCAAGCGGATGCCGTAGGTGAACTTGTTGACGAGGATCAGGTCGCCCACCACCAGCGTCGGCACCATCGACGAGGACGGGATCTTGAACGGCTCGTACAGGAAGGAGCGCAGGCAAAACACCAGCGCGATGACCGGGAAGAAGGCGCCCGAGTACTCGACCCAGGTCGGCTGGCGCAGCAGCGCCGATTCGATCGTCGAACGGCTGGTGCCGTGCTCGATCTTGACGCCCTCGGCCGTCAACTTGGCGTTGCGCGAGTCGAAGTCGGCCAGCGCGCGGTCGGCGGCGACCCGGCGCTGGCGCGCCAGGTAGAACACGTCGAGAAAATAAATCACGCCGGTCAGGACCATCAACACGAACAAGATTAATGCGAAATTTCCTAAGATGACTTGCAGGCTCATTTATCGTCCACTTGTAAAATTGCTAAGAATGCTTCCTGTGGAATCTCGACCGAGCCCACTTGCTTCATCCGCTTTTTACCCGCTTTTTGCTTTTCAAGCAACTTTTTCTTGCGGCTGATGTCGCCGCCATAGCATTTCGCCAACACGTTCTTGCGCAAGGCCTTGACGTTTTCGCGCGAAATGATGTTGGCGCCGATGGTCGCCTGGATCGCCACGTCGAACATCTGGCGCGGGATCAGTTCGCGCATCTTGGCGGCCACCTGGCGGCCGCGGAACTGGCTGTTGGAGCGGTGCACGATGATGGCCAGCGCGTCGACCTTCTCGCTGTTGATCAGCATGTCGACCTTGACGACGTCGGCGGCGCGGTACTCCTTGAACTCGTAGTCCATCGAGGCGTAACCGCGCGAGGTCGATTTGAGCTTGTCGAAGAAGTCCAGCACGATCTCGGCCATCGGCATTTCATACACCAGCTTGACCTGGCGGCCGTGGTAGGCCATGTCCAGCTGCACGCCGCGCTTGGCGATGCACAGCGTGATGACCGAGCCGACGTATTCCTGCGGCATGTACAGGTTGACGGTGACGATAGGCTCGCGCACCTCTTCGATCCGGGACGGGTCCGGCATCTTGGACGGGTTGTCGACGCGGATCAGGCTGTTGTCGCGCAACACCACCTCGTACACCACGGTCGGCGCCGTGGTGATCAGGTCCATGTCGAATTCGCGCTCCAGGCGCTCTTGCACGATTTCCATGTGCAACAGGCCGAGGAAACCGCAGCGGAAGCCGAAGCCCAGCGCCTGCGACACTTCCGGCTCGTACATCAGGGCGGCGTCGTTCAGTTTCAATTTTTCCAGCGAGTCGCGCAGCGCGTCGTACTGGTTGGCCTCGACCGGGAACAGGCCGGCGAACACCTGCGGCTGCACTTCCTTGAAGCCCGGCAGCGGCTCCTTGGCGGGGCGGCTGGCCAGGGTGACGGTGTCGCCGACCTTGGCGGCCTTCAATTCCTTGATGCCGGCGATGATGAAGCCCACCTGCCCGGCCGACAGCGCCGGCAGCGAGACCGAACGCGGCGAGAACACGCCGACGCTTTCGACCAGGTTGACCGAACCGCTAGCCATCAGCAGGATTTTTTCCTTCGGTTTCAGGGTGCCGTTGATGACGCGCACCAGCATGACGACGCCGACGTAGTTGTCGAACCACGAGTCGACGATCAGCGCCTGCAGCGGCGCCTCCGGGTCGCCCTTCGGCGGCGGCACCTTCAGGATCAGCGATTCGAGCACGTCGATGACGCCCAGGCCGGTCTTGGCCGAGCAATGCACGGCGTCGGTCGCGTCGATGCCGATGACGTCTTCGATTTCGGCGATGGCGTTCGGCGGGTCGGCGTTCGGCAAGTCGATCTTGTTGAGCACCGGCACCACTTCAACGCCCAGGTCCAGCGCCGTGTAGCAGTTCGCCACGGTCTGCGCTTCCACGCCCTGCGAGGCGTCGACCACCAGCAGCGCGCCTTCGCACGCCGACAGCGAGCGGCTCACTTCATAGCTGAAGTCAACGTGGCCCGGGGTGTCGATCAGGTTCAGGTTGTAGATTTCGCCGTTGCGGGCCTTGTATTGCAGCGCCGCCGTCTGCGCCTTGATGGTAATGCCGCGTTCGCGCTCCAGATCCATCGAATCGAGCACTTGGGCTTCCATCTCGCGGTCGGACAGGCCGCCGCACAATTGAATGATGCGGTCGGCCAGGGTCGACTTACCGTGATCGATGTGGGCGATGATGGAGAAATTGCGTATGTTGTTCATTAACAAATATAAATGCGAAGTATGAAAGACGGCACTGCTGATCGGGGACCACCGCCGGAGCGAACTCCGCACAATGATAAAAAAAGCGCTCCGAGCGGGGCGTTGAGCCCCAGGCGAGCGCCTTTGAAGCGACAGAAGCGAATGCGATAAACAGAAGCTTTTTCGATTCTCCCATTTTACCGGATTTCAGAGTAGAAAGCCCGTGTTATGACGCCTGCGGGCTTGGCGGGGTGCAATTTCAGCCAGATTTAAGGCGGACGCCGGGCTGCAAGGATATAAATATTAATTTAAATGCATTTATAGCGAAGCTTGGTCCTGCCGCAAATACGCGCCGACCTTGTCGGCGTCGAGGAAGTAATGGCACAACTCGGGTTGCTCCAGGTCGCCGAACAAGACCGGTACCAGCTCGTCGTACTTGGCCACCAGGGCCTCGTCGGCGTCGACGTCGATGACCTCGACGGTGAACGGCGCGGCCGGATCGTTGAGCGCCTGCAAGGCGTCCAACATGTCCTGGCACAAATGGCAATAACTGCGGGAGTAAAGAGTGAAATGCATGATTCGATAATGAAAAATTAAGACGCGTGACGTAGGTCGGATTAGCGGGACGCGTAATCCGACAATGTTGGCCGAAGCGAGCCACGCCGCTCCAGGCCAACATTGTCGGGTTACGTCGTTCCGGCCAACCCGCCCTACGAAATACCCTTTACTTACCCGCCGACGGACGCAGCGACACGAACTGCGACACGTCGCCGCGCCGCACCAGCACCACCGACGACTTGTTCGGGTCGAGCTTGGCGACGACGGCGTTGAACTGCTTGGCGTCCCGCACCTCGATATTGTTCACTTGCTGGATCACGTCGCCCGGCTGCACGCCGGCGCGCGCGGCGACGCCGTCGGCCGCTTCGACCAGCACGCCGACCTCAAGCGACAACTCCTTCTTCTTGACCGGCGTCAGGTCGCTCACCGTCAAGCCTAGCGCGTTGCTCGGCGCTTCGTCGCCCGGCGTCTTGCCGCCGGCCTTCTTGGCCACCTTGTCGCCCTCCAGCTCGACGATGGTGACCGGCACGTCCTGCTGCGCGCCCTTGCGCCACAGCGTGACGGTGGCGCGGCTGTTGAGCGCGGTGCCGCCAACCAGGCGCGGCAGGTCGGACGAACGCTCCACCGCCACACCGTTGAACTTCAGGATGATGTCGCCGGCCTTGATGCCGGCCTTGTCCGCGGGGCCGCCCGGCTCGACCATCGACACCTGCGCGCCCTGGGCGTTCTTCAGCCCCAGCGATTCGGCCACTTCCTTGGTCAGCTCGCCGATTTGCACGCCGATACGCCCGCGCGTGACCTTGCCCGATTTCTTCAGCTGTTCGCCAACGCGCATCGCCTCGTCGATCGGCACCGCGAACGAAATGCCGTTATAGCCGCCGGACAGGGTGGCGATCTGCGAATTGATGCCGATCACCTCGCCGCGCATATTGATCAGGGGCCCGCCGGAATTGCCGGGATTGACCGCGACGTCGCTCTGGATCAGTTGCAGGTAGTCGCCGGTGTCGCGCGACTTGGCCGAGATGATACCGGCGGTGACGGTGTTTTCCAGATTGAACGGCGAACCGATCGCGATCACCCATTCGCCGACGCGTATCTTGTTCGAATCGCCCATGGACAGGCGCGGCAGGTTGCCGCCGTCGATCTTCAGCAAGGCGACGTCGGTGCGGGCGTCGGCGCCCAGCACCTTGGCCTTGAATTCGCGCTTGTCGGTCAACGTCACGTAGACCTCGTCGGCGCCGTCGACGACGTGGGCGTTGGTCAGCACGTAGCCGTCGGCCGAAATGATGAAGCCGGAACCGACGCCACGCTGGACCTGCTCCTCCTGCGGCACGGCGCGGCGCCCGCGCGGGGCCTGCTGGCGCGGCGACGGCGACGGCGCCGGGGCGGCGCCACCACCGAAGAAGCGGCGCAGGAATTCCTGCATTTCCTCTTCGCCCGGCGCGCCCTGCCCGCCCTGGCCCTGGCCGCGGCCCATTTTCATGCGCTCGGTGGTGCGGATGTTGACGACGGCGGGGCCGACCTTCTCGATCAGGTCGGTGAAATCGGGCAAGCCGGCGACGGCGGCTGCCGCCTGCGCGGTGGGGGCCACGCCGAGTACGGCCGGCGCGAATACCATGCCGGCGCTGATCAGCAACGCGGAAAGAGTCTTGCCACCAACGGAGATTTTATTTTTCATGGACGGTATCGTGTGAGTATATTGGGTATCTTGGGCCTGGAATGGAAGAGTGCGCTGGGCGCCCTGTCGCTGCATGGCATAAGGCTATAGCCATGGTAAGCGAAAACAGAACTTGCCGCCCACACAAGGTATTGTGCGGCGGCGTTTTTTCAAGGGGGGCAGATGGTGGAATAATTAAAACCCACGGCGCAACCCCGCGGTCAGACCTGGAGGTCTGGCCCCAGGCTCTTTGCCTTGGCTTGATTTTCGGCGTGGCCGGCCCGCCAACTGAGCGGCCTTATCCAAACCGACGTTGGCGGCCACACCGTCAGGGTAGGCTGGTAACGCGGTCCGGCGCGGCGCTGGCGCCGTCGGCGCCGCTGGCTGGCGACGGCAAGGGCGCGCGCAGCGGCGGCTCGGCCGCCAGCGCCGTCGCCATGCGCGCGGCGAAGCCCTCGCTCAATTCGCCGCCGCAACCGTCCGATCGCAGCGTATGGCCAATTTGATGATACGCACTCCAAGCCGCACGCCCCTCGGGCGTGTCGAGCGCCGCGAAGGCCAGCTCGACTTCGCTGGCCGCCAGTTCACCGTCGGCCAGGGCCGAGATCGTTTCGTGCAGCTGTTTTTGCGTGTCCATCACATTTTTCCTGCCATCTCAAGAGCGTTTCGTGCGAAAAAAACCGGGCGCGGACCAGAATTGCCAAAGTCGCATCTCAATTGCCAATAATCACAGTCTTATTGCAAATAATCACTGTCTTACCAACGCTTGTCAACCGGCATATCCAATAAAGGTCGTAATTTTTCCGCAATGACTTCGCGGGCGCGAAAAATACGACTGCGCACGGTGCCGATCGGGCAGGCCATGATGTCGGAAATTTCCTCGTAGCTAAGACCTTCGATTTCACGCAGCACGATGGCGGTGCGCAACTCCAGCGGCAGCAGGTCCATCGCGGCGTTGACGGTTTCGGCGATCTGCTTGCTGGCGAGCATGGACTCTGGGGTATTGATGTCGCGCAGGTTGTCGCCGTCGTCGAAGGCCTCGGCCTGCTCGGCGTCGGTGTCGGTGGACGTCGGCGTGCGCCGGCCCTGGGTGACCAGGAAATTTTTGGCCGTGTTGATGCCGATCCGGTACAACCACGTGTAAAACGCGGAGTCGCCGCGGAAATGCCGCAAGGCCCGGTACGCTTTAATAAAAGTCTCCTGTACCACATCTTCGGCCTCCGCCGGGTCGTGCACAAGGCGCGACACCAAGCGCATCAGCCTGCGCTGATACTTTGACACCAGGACGTCAAATGCCCGTTTGTCGCCCGACTGGACACGCTCGACCAGCAGCTGATCACACTCACGTTCTGTCCTCACTCCCGATGTCCTTGGTGGCATGCAGCGCGGGCGCCGTTATAGTTATAGAGTTGGCCCGTTGCAAGAAGTTCAGTCATTCTGATTTTTTTCTCCCACTTCCCCAGCGCGAGCGGCTATCCAACGGCAAGCCACGGCAAGCGGACGGAACGCCGCGCCGGCCACGTTGCCGGGCCACAGCAGCAGCGCCAACACGGCACCGTCATCGCCGCGCAAGCGCAGCAGCAACAAGCCGGGCCACAAGGTCGATCCCGGCATCAGAACGGCTGCGCACGCGGCCCCGCCGGCCATGCCTAGGTATACCGTCTGCCGAATTTGTCCGACACCGGAAATGTCAATCCGGCGCGGCTTTGTGTTTTGGTCCGGAAAAAACAGGCACAACAACCCGCCCAGCACGCTGGCGCCGGCACCAAGCAGGCCCAGCCTGTGGCCGCCGCCGGCCAGCGCCGCGCCGGCCGCCAGCGCGCAGACGGCCAGCGCGGCCGACAACAGGCGCAGGCAGACGGACGGACGCACGACGGCAGACACCGCAATCGACATGGCACTCTTAGAGAAAGGGAATACGTCAGGCGCGCCGGCAACATGCCGGGCAAATTCAGGTGCTGGCGAACGCCAGCACCGAATCAGCGCTCATCCGATTTGACCGGAGTGAGCGCTAAAAAGTTCAGATCTTACCGAACACCAGGGTACCGTTGGTACCGCCGAAGCCGAACGAGTTCTTCACCGCGATATCGATCTTCATATTCCGCGCCGTATTGGCACAGAAGTCAAGATCGCAAGCCGGATCCTGGTTGAAGATGTTGATCGTTGGCGGCGACACCTGGTGGTGCATCGCCAACACGGTGAATACCGCCTCCAGGCCGCCTGCGCCGCCCAACAAGTGGCCGGTCATCGACTTGGTCGAATTGACCACCAGCTTGCCGGCGTGCTCGCCGAAGGTGCGCTTGATACCCGCCACCTCGGCAACGTCGCCCTGGGGCGTCGAGGTGCCGTGCGCGTTGACGTAATCGACGCGGTCGCGGTTCACGCCGGCGTTGGCCAGCGCGTTGATCATCGACTTGCTACCGCCGCTACCGTCTTCCAGCGGCGAGGTCATGTGATAAGCGTCAGCGCTCATCCCAAAACCCAGCAGTTCGGCGTAGATCTTCGCGCCACGGGCCACCGCGTGCTCGTACTCTTCCAGCACCATGACGCCGGCGCCCTCGCCCAGCACGAAGCCGTCGCGGTCGCGGTCCCAGGGACGCGACGCCGTCGCCGGATCGTCGTTGCGGGTCGACAAGGCACGGGCCGAGGCGAAACCGCCCAGACCCAGCGGCGACACGGTCGATTCGGCACCGCCGGCAATCATGACGTCGGCGTCGCCGTATTCAATCAAGCGGCCGGCCGCGCCAATGCTGTGCAAACCGGTCGTGCAAGCGGTCACGATCGCCAGGTTCGGGCCCTTCAAACCATATTTGATCGAAAGGTTGCCAGAGATCATGTTAATGATCGAGGCAGGCACGAAAAACGGCGAAATGCGGCGCGGGCCACGCTTCTCGTACTCGGCCTTGGTGTCTTCGATCAACGGCAAGCCGCCGATGCCCGAGCCGATGATGACGCCGATACGCTCGGCGTTTTCCTCGGTGACGACCAGACCGGAGTCTTGCATCGCCTGGATGCCGGCGGCCATGCCGTAATGGATAAAGGTATCCATATGGCGGGCGTCTTTACCGGGGATGTAATCCTCGATATTGAAGCCTTTGACTTCGCCTGCAAAGTGGGTCGTAAAGGGTTGCGCATCAAACTTGGTGATGCTGGCGATACCCGATTTACCCTCGAGGATTGCGCTCCACGCCTCGGCAACGGAATTGCCGACAGGTGAAACGCAACCCAGGCCGGTGATAACTACGCGACGGTTTTTAGAACGGCTCAAGCGATTCTCCTGAAGTCGGTCAGACAGCTTTAGGCCTTGACGTGTGCAGTGGCGTAATCAATCGCCTGTTGCACGGTGGTGATCTTTTCAGCTTGCTCGTCAGGGATTTCCATTTCGAATTCGTCTTCCAGTGCCATGACCAGTTCGACGGTATCCAGCGAATCAGCGCCGAGGTCATCGACGAACGAGGATTCGATCTTGATGTCTGCTTCAGCTACGCCCAGTTGCTCAGCGACGATTTTCTTAACGCGTTGTTCGATATCCGACATGTTATGGCTCCATTGTGTGTGTTACGGAAAGTGCGCGCATTTTATCAGGTTTGCGCGTTCCAATACTAATTTCGGTGACTGCTGCTAACTCGACCGAACCTGCTGCTAAAAGATGTGATTGCCCGAAAAAGCCCGCCGCCCCCTGCCCGGCGGAACGGCCGACTAGCCGCGCCGCCGCATCAATTCATATACATGCCGCCATTCACGTGCAGCGTGCTGCCGGTGATATACGCCGCTTGCGGCGACGCCAGGAAAGCGCAGGCGGCGGCGATATCTTCCGGCGTGCCCAGGCGCGCCAGCGGAATTTGCGTCAGCAAGCTGGCGTGCTGCTCCGCGCTGAGCGCCTTGGTCATGTCGGTGTCGATGAAACCGGGGGCAATGCAATTGACGGTGATGTTGCGGCTGCCGATCTCGCGCGCCAGCGCCCGGCTCATGCCCTCGACGCCGGCCTTGGCCGCCGCGTAGTTCATCTGCCCCGGATTGCCCGACGACGCCACCACCGAGGTGATGCTGATGATGCGGCCGGCCTTGGCCTTCATCATGCCGCGCAACACCGCGCGCGACAGGCGCCCGACCGCCGACAGATTGGTCGAGATGACCCTGTCCCATTCCTCGTCCTTCATGCGCATGGCCAGCTGGTCTTGCGTGATGCCGGCGTTGTTGACCAGGATCGACAGGCTGCCGTAGCTTTTCTGCACGTCGTCGACCACCGCGGCGCAGCGCGCCGGGTCGGTGACGTTGAGCACGACGCCCTTGCCGCAGTCGGCGCCGATGGCGGCCAGATACTCGGAAATGGCGGCGGCGCCGGCCTCGGTAGTGGCGGTGCCGACCACTTTGGCGCCCTGCCGGGCCAGTTCCTCGGCGATGGCGCGGCCGATGCCGCGCGAGGCGCCGGTGACCAGGGCAACTTGATTAACTAAATTCATGGATGTCCTTCACTAAATGTGGATACTGCATCAAGCAGGCGAAAATCAGTTGAGCGATGTCAGCAAGCGTTCCAATGAAGCCTGGTCGACGATGGCGTCGCCGACCAGGGTGGCGTCGATGCGCTTGGTCAAGCCCATCAGCACCTTGCCCGGGCCGCACTCGACCACCTGGGTGATACCGTCGGCGGCGACCTTCTGCATCGTCTCGACCCAGCGCACCGGACTGGCGGCCTGGCGCACCAGCGCGTCCTTGATGCCGGCCGGATCGTTGACGACACTGACGTCGACGTTGTTGATCAGGGCGATCCGCGGCGCGTTGAAGTGCAGTTCGGCCATGTACTCGCGCAAGCGGTCCGAGGCCGGCTTCAGCAGCGACGAATGGAACGGCGCCGACACCGGCAGGCGCATCGCCCGCTTGGCGCCCCTGGCCTTGGCCAGTTCGCAGGCGCGCTCGACGGCGGCGGTGTGGCCGGCGATGACCACTTGCGCGGGCGCGTTGAAGTTGACCGGTTCGACCACCCAGGCCGGGTCGGCGGCGACCGCCTCCAGGCAGGCGGCGCGCACGTCGTCGTCGGACAGGCCGAGTACGACGGCCATCGTGCCCTGCCCGACCGGCACCGCCTCCTGCATCGCCTGGGCGCGGAAGCGCACCAGCGGCAGCGCGTCCTTGAAGGCGATCACGCCGGCGGCCACCAGGGCCGAATATTCGCCCAGGCTGTGGCCGGCGACCAGCGTCGGCAGCGCGCCGCCGGCGGCGATCCAGGCGCGGTAGACGGCGACGGCGGCCGTCAGCATCACCGGCTGGGTGTTGGTGGTCAGGTCGAGTTCTTCTTTCGGACCTTCGGCGATCAGCTTGCCCAGGTCAAACTGCAGCGCGTCGGACGCTTCGGCAACGGTTTGCGCAACCACCGGGTTGCCGGCGAAACCGTCGAGCATCGCGATTGCCTGCGAACCCTGGCCGGGAAAAACAAATGCAAATTGAGTCATGCTGGTCTCTTTCCAGTTTGGGGACAGACCACGTTTTCCAAGCAATTTATTGCTTGGAAAACGTGGTCTGTCCCCGGTTTTTACATGTGGGCGAGTCCTGGCGGGAACGCCAAAACCCTACATCCTCGCCAAGACGGCGCCCCAGGTGAAGCCGCCGCCTACGCCTTCCATCATCACGTTGTCGCCTTTTTTGACGCGGCCGTCGCGCACGGCGATGTCCAGCGCCAGCGGGATCGAGGCGGCCGAGGTGTTACCGTGCTGGTCGACGGTGACGACCATTTTTTCCAGCGGCAGGCCGAGCTTCTTGGCGGTGCTGTTCATGATGCGGATGTTGGCCTGGTGCGGGATCAGCCAGTCGATCTGGTCGGCCGTCATGTTGGCGTGCGCCAGCGCTTCGAGCGCGACTTTTTCCAGCACCGAGACGGCCAGCTTGAACACCGCCGGGCCGTCCATGTGCAGGAAGGCGCTGCCCGCCACCGCGCCGCCGGCGACGCTGCCCGGCACGCTGAGGATGTGCGACTGGCGCCCGTCGGCGTGCAACTTGGCGGCCAGGATGCCCGGCTCGCGCGAGGCCGCCATGACGATCGCGCCGGCGCCGTCGCCGAACAGCACGCAGGTGCCGCGGTCGTCGAAGTTGAGGATGCGCGAAAACACTTCGGCGCCGATCACCAGCACGTTTTTGTGCATGCCCGACTTGATGAAGCTGTCGGCGGTGGCGACCGCGTAGACGAAGCCGCTACAGACGGCCTGGACGTCGACCGCGGCGCAGTGGTTGGTGATGCCGAGTTTGTTTTGAACGATGCAGGCGGTGCTGGGGAAGCTGCCGAAGAAATCCGGGGTCGAGCTGGCGACGATGATCAGGTCCAGGTCGTTCGCCTGCAAGCCGGCCATCTGCAGCGCGCTCTTGGCCGCCGCGACGCCCAGGTCGGAGGAGTTTTGCTCCGGCGCCGCGTAGTGGCGCGCCGAAATGCCGCTGCGCGAGACGATCCACTCGTCCGAGGTTTCAATGCCCTTGGCCGCCAGTTGCTCGGCCAGGTCCTGGTTGGTCACGCGCCGTTCGGGCAGGTAGCTGCCGGTGCCGATAATTTTGCTGTACAAAGTCATGCAATTACCCGTCCACTAAATAGTTGAGCTTGGTTCTTCCTGCGTTGGCATGCGCGGCATCAGCTCGGCGATCATCGTCGACAGGTGCGCTTGCACGTCGTTTTTTGCAGCATCGAAAGCGCGCCGGATGGCCCACTCGTACGAATAGGCGTCGGCGCCGCCATGGCTCTTGATGACCAGGCCGCGCAGGCCCAGCAGGCCGGCGCCATTGTAGCGCGACGGATTGAGGCGGTTGGAAATCGACTTCAACGCGCCGCGGCCGACCAGCGCGCCGAGCATCGTCAGCGGCGTGCGCTTGAACTCGGTGGTGACGACGTTCTTGAAGAAGCGCGCCATGCCCTCGACCGCCTTGAGCGTGACGTTGCCGACGAAACCGTCGCAGACGACGATGTCGACCGTGCCCTTGAAGATGTCGTTGCCTTCGACGTTGCCGAAGAAGTTCAGGGCGCCGCGCTCATGGTCCGCCCGCAACAGCTTGGCCGTTTGCTTGACCACGTCGTTGCCCTTGATGTCCTCGGTGCCGACGTTGAGCAGGCCGATGGTCGGGCGGGCAATGCCCTCCATGGCGCTGACCAGCACCGAACCCATAATGGCGAACTGGTGCAGATGGTGCGGCTCGCAATCGACGTTCGCGCCCAGGTCCAGCATGTAGGTCGGGCGGTCTTTTTGGTTCGGCAAGATGCTGCAGATGGCGGGCCGGTCGACCCCGGCCATGGTTTTGAGCACGTAGCGGGAAACGGCCATCAAGGCGCCGGTGTTGCCCGCCGAGACGCAGGCCTGGGCCTTGCCGTCCTTGACCAGCTCGATCGCCACGCGCATCGACGAGTCCTTCTTGCGGCGCAGGGCGACTTCGAGCGGATCGTCCATCGTGATTTGTTCGGAAGCGTGCACAATCGACAAGCGCGGATGCGCGTCGACCTTGTGCCTCTTTAATTCGGCGCGAATAACGTCCTGCAAACCGACCAGAATCAGTTCAGCCTCGGGTTCGTTACTCAGAAAGGAAATTGCCGCAGGAATGGTGGCGGAGGGACCGTGGTCGCCGCCCATGCAGTCGATAGAGATTTTGATTGTCATTGTTTTGATTCAGTACCGCTGGGGAAGTGCCGCGGCAAGATGACCATACGACTTGGGCGTATGCGAAAGCAGGAGCCAGCCAGAGTCAGCGTGATTCAAAATGACGGTATGCAAAAGAGGATTGCAGCCGATGAAAAAGAAAAAACGGCGCCACGTCGAAAAACCACGCAACGCCGCTTTCATCTTACCCAACAAAAACGTCGATTACTCGTCGTTTTTGGTTTTGAGCACTTTGCGACCACGATAAAAGCCGTTAGGGCTGATATGGTGACGCATGTGTGTTTCGCCAGTAACTGGCTCGACGCTCAATTGCGGCGCGACCAAAAAGTCGTGCGAACGGTGCATGCCGCGCTTGGATGGGGTTTTCTTGTTCTGTTGAACTGCCATGGTAATGACTCCTAATACATAAGTTCTAAAATTTTAGCACAATCGACTAGCAAATACATGCGAATCGAGTATCCCAGCGGCAAAGTAGTTACTTTACCGACATCGTTTAACACCTACTACATTGCCCTACACACTGCCATACTCGATTACTACACGCGTTTGACACGTTCTTTGTTGCTACTTATTCTGGTTTAAAGTCTTTCAGACCCGCGAACGGCAACTTCTTTTCCGTCGTGGCCGCGTCGAGCAGGGCCGAATCCGGACAGACCTCGTGCTTGGGCACCTGCGGCAGCGCCAGCAGGGCCTCGTCTTCGATCAACGCGGCGCCATCCATGGTGCGGCTGCCGACGATGACGTCGATGCTTTCGTCGTTGATAATTTCTTCGATTTCATCGGCGTGCTCGTCGTCTTTGGCGAGCACCAGGATGGTCGAGGCGTCAATGTCGTACGCATACGGGCTCAGGCATCGCTGGCATTCCAGCTGGACGGTGCCGGTGACGCTCAGCGTCAGCTGCGGATAACCCAGCTTGCTAGTGCCACCGTCGATGCGCCAGGCAAGCGAGCCCGACGAGTCAGCGCAATCCTTGATCAACCGGGTCATTTCGGCGACAGGCGTGACACCCTCGCGGCTCCCGTTGATGCGACAAAAGTCAAAGGCGTCGATCACAAAAGCATTCATTGGTAGAAAATTTCCCCGGAAAACCTGCGATAATAACAGGGTTTTGATCGCCGAGTCAAAGGCTGAACAGATTATTTCAGTTCCCGGCGCGCAGCCAGACGCCGAGTTTATGGCATTTTTCCATCCGCGGCAATCTTTGTCGCCACCGAATACGCAATGATACCAACTTCACACCCTTCCCGCTTGATTCTCGCGTCGACCTCGACCTACCGCAAGGAATTGCTATCCCGCCTGCGCCTGCCCTTCGAGGTGGCCGCGCCCGACCTCGACGAAAGCCCGCTGGCCGGCGAAACGCCGAGCGCGACGGCGCTGCGCCTGGCGCACGCGAAGGCCGCCGCGGTGCTGGCCAAGACGCCCGGCTGCATCGTCATCGGCTCGGACCAGGTCGCCACGCTGGACGGCGCGCAGATCGGCAAACCGGGCAACCACGCCAACGCCCTGCTGCAACTGCAAACGATGCGCGGGCGCCGGGTGGTCTTCCACACCGCGCTGTGCGTACTGGACGGGCGCCACAGCGTACCGCTGGTGCAACTGCAGGACGTCCAGACCATCGTCACGGTGCGCGACCTGCCGGACGCCGAACTGGACGCCTACCTGCGCATCGAACGGCCATACGACTGCGCCGGCAGCGCCAAGAACGAAGGCCTGGGCATCGCCATCCTGGAAAAAATCGAGAGCACCGACCCGACCGCGCTGACCGGCCTGCCGCTGATCGCGCTGACCGGCATGCTGCGCAACGCCGGCCTGGCTTTTTTCGCCGAATAAGCGCCAAACCAAGGGCAGGTGCCGCGCTCGGGCCAGAGGGTCCGACCCCTTGGCGGCGCCGCCGGCTTTCACCACGCTATTAGACTGAACACTCCATGACCAACACCACCGGCACTTTGTACCTGATCCCCAACACCCTCGGCAGCAGCGACGACGCCGACGACGCGCTGGCCCACATCATTCCCGAGAACGTACGGGCGATCACCGCGCGCCTCGACTATTTCGTCGCCGAAAACGCCAAGACCGCGCGGGCTTTCCTGAAACTGATCGCCATCAAGCATCCGCTCGCCAAGCCGCTGCAGGAGATCGCCATCGCCGAGCTGAACGTCAACACGCCGGCGCAGGCGCTGGCGGGCCTGCTGGCGCCGCTGCTGGCCGGCCGGGACGCCGGCCTGGTGTCGGAGGCCGGCGTGCCGGCCGTGGCCGACCCCGGCGCCGACCTGGTGCGCCTGGCGCACCAGCGCGGCATTACCGTCAAGCCGCTGGTGGGGCCGTCGTCGCTACTGCTGGCCGTCATGGCGAGCGGCCTGAACGGCCAAAGCTTCGCCTTCAACGGCTACCTGCCGACCGACGCCGCGCTGCGCGCGAAACGCATCAAGGAACTGGAAAACCGCTCGCGCGGCGAAAAGCAGACCCAGTTGTTCATCGAGACGCCCTACCGCAACGCGGCGATGCTCGACGCGCTGGTCGGCAACTGCCAGGCCGGCACGCTGATCTGCGTGGCAACCGACCTGAGCCTGGAAACGGAGTCGATCAAAACGATGACGGGCGCGCAGTGGAAAGGCCTGCTTGGCGCGGGCAAAACGCCCGACTTCCACAAGAAACCGACGGTATTCCTGCTGCTGGCGCAGTAGTCAATGCGCCAGGCTGACGCCGTCGACATAGTCGTTGACCCACTCGAACGCGGCAATCTGGATCGCATTCAAGTCGGCGGCCGACAGGCGCAGGCCGCGCAGGATGGCGACCAGCTCCGGGCCGCACTCGGCGTTCTCGACGCGCTCGACCAGGTTCAGCATGCTGCCATAGTCGCCGCGGCGGAACAGCAAGGCGTCGCGCACCTCGTTTTGCACCTTGACGGTGGCGACGACGTCGCTCATCCGTATTGAGAACAGCGCGTCCATCAGCGACATGATGCCGACGGTAAAACCGACGTCGGCGCAATTGCGCTGGCCCGGACGCAACTTTTCCATCATCAGTTCAAGCAGCTTGCCGCGCGTCGTCGCCAGCTGCAACAACGGCGACGTGAATTGCTGGGCCGCGCCCGGCTTCACATACAGCAGGATCTGCAGCCAGCGCTGCAACTGGCGCCGGCCCAGCACGATCAGGGCCTGGCCCAAGGTATCGATGCGCACGCGCGCGCCGACCGCCGGCGTGTTCACCAGGCGCAGCAGGTTCAGGCTGATCAGCGCGTCGTGCTTGATGCAGCGTTCAAGTTCGACGTTGTCGGCCTCGGCGTTGACCAGGTCGAGCAAACGCAGGATCGCCAGCTCGGACGGGGCGATTTTCTTGCCGCTCAAAATGACAGGGCGGGCGAAATAATATCCCTGGAAAAATTCAAAGCCCAGCTCCAGGCAGTGCTTGAACTGGGCCAGCGTTTCCACTTTTTCGGCCAACAACTTTTGCTTCGAGCCGCTCAGCAACAGCGCCAGCGTCGTCAGCGCGTCCGACGGCATGTGCTGGATATCGACCTTGATCACATCGACCAGCGGCGCCAGCTTTTGCACGTCCTCCGAGGCCGACACCACGTCGTCGAGGGCGAACTTGAAACCGGCCGCCTTCAGCTCGCGCACGCGCGCCAGCACCTCCGGGGTCGCCTTGACGGTTTCCAGGATTTCCAGGATAACTTTACTATTCGGAAGAAAACGGATGAAGTCGCTCATCAGAGCGACCGTATCGACATTAATATAGGCCAACTGCCGCCCCACCACCCGCTCCATACCCAGGTCGGACGCGTGGGCGATCACGGTGGCGGTGGCGGCCGCGTCGTCGACGACGTCGGCGGCATCGCAGTGCGCGTTACGAAACAACAATTCGTACGCCACCAGGCGCTGGTCGCGATTCAGGATAGGCTGTCGCGCCAGGAAGAAATGATTGAAAAATGGTTGTCGCACTGGCACCAACGTCGCTGCATCGGTCGTCATGGGATACCCCGCCAACGATAGTCACGCTTGGCCGCATCATGGTTGCAGCTTGACCGGGGGCTGGCGGACTGCGCCCTCCCCTGAGTCAAAACTATACGCCACATTAGCGATTTAACAGGTTTCATTGATAAGCGACTTAAGGACGACGCGGTCCGGTGTTGCGTGGCGGCCTCGCGCCGCTGCCGGCCGGACGCGCGGCGCCGCCGGTGGCCGGGCCGCTCGGACGGCCGCTGGTGGCGGCGGGACGCGGCGTCGAACCGTCCTTGCGCGCCGGCGCCGCGCCTGGCTGGCGCAGCGAACCGCCCGCGCGCGGCAGCGACGACAAGGCCCGCACCGGCCCGGTGCCCTTGCCGCGCATGGGACCGGAGCCGACTTCCAGCTCGAATTTCGCGCCATCGTCGCGGCCCAGCACCTTCACCAGGTACGGCATGATTTCACGCAGCATCGGCTCCAAGGTGTACGGCGGATTGATTACATACATGCCGCTGCTGTGCAGGCCGAAACCGTCCGGCGCGGGCGTGTTGACGGTCAGCGTCACGTGTAGCCAATTGGTGGCCGGCAACTGGCTCAGCTTGGGCGCGAACTGGCGCGACTCCATGCGCTGCAGCACCGGATACCAGACCGCGTAAGTACCGGTCGGAAAACGCACCAGCGCATCGGCCAGCGTGTCCTTGACCTTGCGGTAATCCATCTTGTCTTCGTACGGCGGGTCGATCAAGACCAGCGCGCGGCGCGACGGCGGCGGCAGCAAGGCCTTCAGACCGAGGAAACCGTCGGCCTTGGTGATCATCACGCGGCGGCCGCGCGAACTCGGGCGCTGGCCCTGCTCGGCGGCGTGCGCCTCGACCTTGCGAAAATTATCGGCCAAAATCTTGGCGTCGGCCGGATGCAACTCGAACAGGCGCAGGCGATCTTCCTCGCGCATCACCTGGTCGGCGCAATACGGCGAACCCGGGTAATAGCGCATCTTGCCGCTTGGATTCATCGCCTTGACCAGATTGACATACTCGGCCAGGGCCGGCGGCAGGTCGGTGCGGTCCCACAGCGGCGCGATACCGGTTTCGAACTCGGCGTTCTTGGACGCGTAACCGCCGTCGAGCGCATACACGCCGGCGCCCGAATGGGTATCGATATAGCTGTAGGCCGTATCTTTCTGATTCATGTACTGCAGCAGCTGGATCTGCACAAAGTGCTTCAACACATCAGCGTGATTACCAGCGTGAAAGGCGTGGCGGTAACTCAACATAAGCTTGGTAATTCCATAAAAATATAATGATCAGAGGGGCGCTGCAGATCCCGCCAGGCGAGGCATCGGAACAAAGGGATGGTCAAGAAAAAGCAAAGGGCAGCGAAAACAGCGCGTAATTACCAGCATTATCCACTAAAACGGCCGGCAACGACAAAAAAAGCCGCAGCGCGGGGCAACGCAACAACCCCGGGGGCAGGTCGCGAAATGACGGTGTTGCCGCATCGACCCCGGGCCCAGGGCTCGAAAGCGAACGCCCCGCGAACCCGCCACCGCATTTCAACCCAACAACAAAAGCGCCATGTCGAGACCGGCCCCCGGGGGTGTAGGCTTGCCTCAGGCGACTTTTTTGACGTCGAAGAATTGTTCGGCTTCGGTCGCGCAATGCAGCGCAGTGGTCGAACTTTGCCCTTGCCGGATCGCTTGGGTGACGGCGTCGAAGTAGCCGGCGCCCACTTCGCGCTGGTGTTTAACGGCGGTGAAGCCTTTTTCGGCGGCGGCGAATTCGGCTTCTTGCAGTTCGACAAAGGCGCTCATGTGTTGACGGGCGTAGCCGTGCGCCAGGTTGAACATGCCGTAGTTGAGCGCGTGGAATCCAGCCAGGGGGATGAACTGGAATTTGTAGCCCATCGCGCCCAGTTCTCGTTGGAACTTGGCGATAGTGGCGTCGTCGAGGTTCTTTTTCCAGTTGAACGATGGCGAGCAGTTGTACGCCAGCATTTTGCCGGGGAATCTGGCGCGCACGGCTTCGGCGAATTTTTTCGCGAAGGCCAGGTCCGGTTTGCCGGTTTCACACCAGACCAGGTCGGCGTACGGCGCGTACGCCAGCGCGCGCGCGATCGCCTGGCCGATGCCGGGACGGGTTTTGTAGAAGCCTTCTACGGTCCGCTCGCCGGTGCGGAACGGCCGGTCGTTGTCGTCCACGTCCGAGCTCAGCAGGTCGGCCGCTTCGGCGTCGGTGCGGGCGATCACCAGCGTCGAGGTGCCCATGACGTCGGCCGCCAGGCGTGCCGCGGTCAGTTTTTCCACCGCTTCGCGCGTTGGCACCAGCACTTTGCCGCCCATGTGGCCGCATTTCTTGACCGGCGCCAGTTGGTCTTCGAAGTGGACGCCGGCGGCGCCGGCGTCGATCATCGATTTCATCAGTTCGTAGGCGTTCAGCACGCCGCCGAAGCCGGCTTCGGCGTCGGCCACGATGGGCGCGAAGAAGTCGATGTCGTCCTTGCCCTCGGACCATTGGATCTGGTCGGCGCGGGTGAAGGTGTTGTTGATGCGTTTGACGACGCTCGGCACCGAGTTCGCCGGGTACAGCGATTGGTCCGGGTACATTTCGCCGGCGTTGTTGGCGTCGCCGGCAACTTGCCAACCCGACAGGTAGATGGCCTTCAAGCCGGCCTTGACTTGTTGCATGGCTTGGTTGCCGGTCAGCGCGCCCAGGGCGTTGACGAAGGGTTCGTGCTGAAGCAGCGTCCACAGCTTTTCCGCGCCGCGCTTGGCCAGCGTGTGCTCGATCCGCAGCGAACCGCGCAGGCGCACCACGTCGTCGGCCGTGTAGTTGCGTACCACGCCCTTCCAGCGCGGGTTGCCGTCCCAGTCTTCTTGCAGTTCCGCCACTTGCTGTTCACGCGTTGCCATGGTTGCCCTCCTATTCACACAAAAAATTGAAAACAAAATCCGTTCAACAAATGATAGGCCATTTGTGCGGAGCAGCAATAGTCTTCTATAAGACATACAAGTGAGAGAATTGTCTTACTATTCATGCACTTAAAATTGCGGTTTCACGATGTGGCACTAAATTCCTGGTAGTGGGAGGTGAAGGAATATCCTCCCGCCGAAATTTTCCACAATGTGAAACAAGCCGCGCGCATCGTGAAAAAAGCCGCACCCGCACAAGGGACGCCCCCCCGAATAGCGCCAGCCTATGTTGCAGGAAACGCCAGCCGCCCGCGGCCCCAAAAATATTCAACAAAACTATGCTTAAGGTCAAAAAATACTGGTATCATTGCTAACATCAATTGACATACATCAACTTTTTTTGCCAAAATACATTACGGGGAAAACATTATGTACAAACGAATTCAAGCTATCATCGCCTCCTCGCTGTTGATCGCCGGCTTCGCCGCCGCTCCAGCTTTCGCCGCTCCGGCAAGTCTGCCGTCATGCAGCGCCACCACGCTGACCGACACCCAGCCGGGTTATGTCGCCTGCATCGGCGCCAACAGCGGCAACATGGACAACCAGCTCAGCACCATTTACGCCAAGATGGCCACCAGCGTCGCCCGCGGCGGCTTCGGCTTCTCGACCAACACCTATTTCAGCAGCGAAAATTTCAGCGCCCTCAAGAATCCATTCTCGCAAAACGAAGGCAACAACGATGACGGCGTCATCAACTTCGACAAAGCGCTGACCGGCTCGTTTGTACTGGGTCTGAAACAAGGTAACGCTTACTCGCTGTACCTGTTCAACGGCAACCTGGTCGCCGGCGGCATTTCCAGCATTAAATACGACACCAACGGCGTCAAGGCCGGTAGCGGTTCGGTCCTGTCGCACGCCGGTTTCTTCGGCACGCCAGTGTCGGCCGTGCCTGAAGCCGATACCTACGCCATGCTGCTGGCCGGCTTGGGCATGATCGGCTTCGTCGCCCGCCGCCGCAAAGCCAAGTAATCATCGCTCTAGCGCGGCAGCCTCCCGGCCGCGCGAAAAAAAATGCCCCGTCGTCAAACGGGGCATTTTTTTGTCCGGCGCAAGCGCGCCGGCTCAGGCCAGCTTCTGTTGCGCCACCAGGATGCCGTCGGCGTCGGCGTAGATCCAGTCGCCCGGGTTGACCGGCACGCCGCAGATGTGGACCCGCACGTTGCGCTCGCCCGCACCTTTCTTGCCGCTTTTCCGCGGATGGGCGGCCAGCGCGCGCACGCCGATTTCGCAGGCGTCGATTTCCTCGCTGTCGCGGATGCAGCCGTCGACGACGATGCCGGACCAGCCGTTATCCTGCGCCAGCAGGCCGAGCTGTCCACCCACCAGCGCGCGGCGCAGGCTGCCGCCGCCGTCGATGACGAGGACGTTGCCGTTGCCCTGGGTTTCCAGCATCGCGCGCACCAGCGCGTTGTCCTCGAAGACCTTCAGGGTGGTGACGCGGCCGCTGAAGCGCACTTGTTTGCCGAAATGGCGAAACAGCGGCGGCAGCACGGCCAGCCTGCCGTCCTCCAGCAATTGGCCGTTGTCGTCGCACAGGTCGGTGGTAGCAAAAGTCATGGTCAGGTCCGCTCGGTTATCAAGATGCCGACAATTCTAAGCGTTTTGCAGTCGCACCGCGCGGGTTTTGCCGCCCAGCCCCACCGCCGTGACGATCGCCAGCCCCTGGAACAGGGCGATGCAGACGAAGACCCAGGCCGGGCGGTTGGCGTCCATCAACGCGCCGAACAGCAGCGGGCCGAGCGCCAGACCGCTGTCGAGGCCGGAATACACGACGCCGTAGACGCGGCCGGTGGCGTGCTTCGGCGCCGCCGCCTTGATCATCAGGTCGCGCGACGGTCCGGCGATGCCGGCGGCGAAACCAATCGCGCCCATCAGCGCCACGGCGGCCCAGGCCGGCACGACGGCGGCGGCCAGCAACAGCGCCAGCAGCGCCGCGACGGCGAACGCGACGGCGATGGTGCGGTCGTGCTGGCCGCTGTTGGCGCCGAGGAATCCGCCCAGCGCCATGCCGAGCGCCGACGCCAGCATGTAGGCGGTGTAGGCGCTGGTGGCCCACGCCAGCGACATGCCGTACAACGCCACCAGGCTGACCGAGGCGAAGCTTTGGATGCCGCCCAGGGCGACGGCGGTGATCAGGAAGAAGGCAAAGCACATCCACACCGATTGCAGGCGCAGGAAGGCCAGCGTGCCGGCGCCACCGCGCCCGGCCGGGTGGGCGGCGACGACGTCGGGGCGCAGCGCGTCGCGGTTCAGGAACAACACCAGCAGCACGGCGAACGGCAGCAGCGCCGCGTACAGCAGCGCGTGGCGCCAACCGGCCTGGCTGGCGACGAAGGTCAGGAACAGCGGCGCCGCGGCCCAGCCGATGTTGCCGCTGATGCCGTGCACCGAGAAGCCGTGCGCCAGGCGCGCCGGCGACACGCGCTGGTTCAGCAAGGTGTAGTCGGCCGGGTGGAACACGCTGTTGCCGACCCCGGCCAGCATGGCGCCCAGCAGCAGCGCCGGGTAGCTGTTGGCGCCGGCCAGCAGCAGCGCCGACAGGCCCAGCATGGCGACGCCGGAAAACAGCACGGCGCGCGCGCCGACGCGGTCGACGACGAAGCCGGCCAGCGCCTGGCCGACGCCGGAGACGACGAAAAAAACCGTCATCAGCAGCCCCAGCTCGGCGTAGCTCAGGGCGAAGGCCGGTTTCAGCCATGGAAACAACGCGGCCAAAATCAGATGGTAGAAATGCGACACGCCGTGCGCCAGGCCGACCAGGCCGATCACGCGCGCATCCTGGCGCAAGCTTATTGTGCTCATATTGACCCCGGCATCTAGTATGTAGGTCTAGTGTAGATAAAGTGGCATCGACTGTTTCGAGATAAAGGGACATAATTTATCGAATTCACGCCAACCCGAACAGGAAGCGCATGGCCATCCCGATTCTGACCCACACGCGCCCGTGCCCGCCCGGCAAGGCCCCGACTCCGGAGCGGCCGGTGACGCTGATCGCGCGCGACCTGCAGGCCGACGAGTTCCTCAGCCCGCACCAGCACAGCTGGGGACAGGTCACGTTCGCGCTCGAGGGCGTGCTGCGCGTGACGGCCTTGAACAGCAGCTGGATCGTGCCGCCGCTGCGGGCGATCTGGATCGCGCCGCACGTGGTGCACGAGGTGACGGTGTTGGAAAAAGCCCGACTGCGCCCGCTGTGCGTGCTGGCCGAACGGGCGCCGTTCGCCGGCACCCATTGCAAGGTGTTGGAAGTGTCGAGCCTGCTGCGCGAGCTGATCGTCGCGCTGGGCCAGCTCGATCCCGGCGAGGCGCCGGCGCGCGAGGCGATGCTGGCGGCGCTGATCCTCGACGAACTGGGGCGCTCGGCGACCCGGCCGATCCGCGTGCCGCTGCCGGAGGACAAGCGGCTGAAGGCCTTGTGCGGCGGCTTGCTCGACAACCCCGGCAGCAACCTGACGCTGGAAGACTGGGCGCGCCAGGTCGGCGCGTCCGAGCGCACGCTGGCGCGCCTGTTCGAGCGCGAGCTGGGCCTGAGCTTCGGCCAGTGGCGCCAGCAGGTGCGGCTGGCGCACGCCGCGCCGATGATCGCCCGCGGCATGCCGCTGGCGCAGGTGGCCGAGGAACTGGGCTACGCCAGCCAGTCGGCGTTCTCGGCCATGTTCAAGAAAACCTTCGGCAGCTCGCCGTCGGCGTTTTTCGCCGACGGCCACGGCGGCCGAGGCGCAACGCCGGCATGTTAGCGTTGCGGCCCCGCGCGGGCGTCGGCGGCGGCAAAAGGAAGGGCGCCGGCGGCGGCGACCGGCAAGGCCCACACGCTATGCGGGTCGCCGCCCAAGCCGCGGCGCAGCGTCGCCCGCGCCATGCGCCAGTAGCAAGCAGCCGCCAGCAGCGCCACGGCGTCGACCGCGAAGACCCGCCACTGGCCCTGCCACAGCGTGCGCAGCAGATGCTCGCCGCTGGCCCAGCCGTTGGCCAGCGGAATGGCCGCGGTCAACAGCGCGCACAGCAGCAGCAATTCGTGGCCGGCGCGCGCCGGCGGCCGCGCGAACGCCCACGCCACGCTCAGCAGGAACACGCCATAGTAGCCGCGCTCCTCCCACACGGCCAAGCCGCCCCAGCCTTGCGGCGCCAGCTTGTTGACCAGGAAGATCGCCGAGATACCGGCGATGCAGCCGAGGCAGACGCCCAGCGTCAACTGCGCCATCAGACGCGTGTTGCGGGCCTGCTCAAGCTGGTGGCGCTTGCGGCGCCCCTCGACCCACAGTAAATTGCCGCTATAGAACAGGAAGGCGCCCGCCAGCCCCAGCGCGAAGTACACCCATTGCATCGCGGCGCCGCCAAAATTGCCGAAATGCAGAACCGACAGGCCGCGCAGGAAAGCGTTGCCCGCGCTCATGTTGTCGGGCTGTACCACGCGCAACACCGCGCCGCTGCTGCCGTTCAAGGCCACCCCGGCCTGGTTGTTGAGGGCGCGCCCGGCATGGCTACCGTACACTTCGACCTGGACACTGCTGTCGCCGACGTGGTCGTAGCGCATCGACTTCGCCTCCATGCCCGGCGCCGCCGCCTGCGCGCGCGCCAGCAAGACCTGCGCCGGCAGCAGCGGCGCGCGCTTGCCGGTCTCGACGGGGTGCGCCGCCAGGCTCAGCTCGGGCTGTATGATATTGAGCAATTTGCCGTCGAACACCAGGAATTGGAACGGCGCCAGCATCAGCGTGCCAATCGTCAGCACCGCCCCGCTCCAGGCAAAGATCACGTGGAACGGCAGCGACAGCATGCCGATGGCGTTGTGCGCGTCCTGCCAGAACAGTTTCAGATTCTTGCCCGCCCTCAGCGCGAACAGGTTTTTCATCATCGCCGGCGCGTAGATGAGCACGCCGCTAAGCAGCGCCACGCCGTACAGCACGCACACCACGCCCAGCACGTAGATACCCCACGAGCGCGGCAACCCGGCGGTGTAATGCAACTGATACACCAGCGCGGCCAGCTCCGACTGCGCCGCGTGCTCGACCAGGCGGCCCTCTTGCGACAGGCTGAAGCGGTGCGTCAGCGCCGCGGCGGCCTTGCGCTCCTCGTACCACGCCAACA
This sequence comes from Janthinobacterium sp. CG3, assembly GCF_000344615.1. Lineage (GTDB taxonomy): Bacteria > Pseudomonadota > Gammaproteobacteria > Burkholderiales > Burkholderiaceae_D > Janthinobacterium. Next base: position 2,448,395 of record NZ_KB467824.1, read on the forward strand.
CCAGGCGCGGCTCGTCGGGACCCGGCAGTTGCAGGCGGAAGCCGTCGGCCGCCGCGGGATGGGCTTGCAACACCGCGTCGATCAAGGGCTGGGCCAGCGCCATCGATTGCGGCGGCAGGCCGCGCGCGTCGTGGCGCTCCCACGCATGCAGTTGATCGGTAAACACCGTGATCGACCCGGCGTAAAAGGCGATGAACAGCGCCAGGCCCGCCACCAGCCCGACCCAGGTATGTACTTTGAGAAACACGCGTAAGGTCGACGATGTCATACGGGCAGACTCACCAGACCGGACGTTTTGACGAGATGCATCAGGGCGAAGCACAGCGCCGTCGCCGCGCCCATCCAGGCCCAGGCGCGCAGACCGCTTTGAAACAGGAAGGCGGCGGCGATGCAGCCGACCCAGATCGGGAAAAACAGCAGTAGCATCGGCAGCGTGCGCGCCTCCCAGCTGCCCGGCCCGAGCAGCGCGACCAGGCCAACCAGGCCGACCGCCAGGGGAAAGCCGAGCAAGCCGGCCGCCAGCGATTTAGCCCACATTGCGCGTTCTCCGGTACAGGTCCACGTACGGCAAGGCCACCAGCGCCAGCATCAAGACGGCCAGCGCGGCGAACAGGCCGGCGCAGAAACCCAGTGGCGCGGCGGCCGCGGCGACGGCGCCGGCACCGCCCAGCGCGCCGGCGGCGCGCAGGCTGCGCGCATGGCCGAGCCCGCCGCGCCACAGCCGCTGGTGCGGCGAGGCCAGGTAAAAGCACAGGGCGGCAAGCCCGGCGACCAATAGATACGCGTTGTTCATAGTCTCTTCCGCTGAAAGCCGATACCTGCGCGCGGCAGGCGGATATTGCAATAAAGTTACAATTGTAAATGAGAATGAGAACGATTGGCAATTCAAATAGTGCGATCGTAAGAAATATCGATGCCGCTGCGGCTGCGTTAAGTTCGTGTCATCATTGCGTGCAACACAGATCCCCCCCCCCCCAACACGACAGGAAAAACATGCAACTCATTGGAATGCTCGATTCACCCTACGTGCGCCGCGTCGCCGTCTCGCTGCAATTGCTCGGTCTGCCGTTCGAGCACCGTTCGATCTCGGTGTTCAGCACCTTCGACCAGTTCCAGGCGATTAATCCGGTGGTCAAGGCGCCCACGCTGGTGTGCGACAACGGCGTGGTACTGATGGATTCCTCGCTCATCATCGACTATGCCGAAAGCCTGGCCGCGCCGGGGCGCACGCTGGTCCCGGCCGGGATAGACCAGCGCCAGCGCGCGCTGCGCCTAACCGGCTTGGCGCTGGCGGCGTGCGAGAAGAGCGTGCAGATCATTTACGAACGCCAGTTGCGTCCGGCCGAAAAGCTGCACCAGCCTTGGGTGGCGCGGGTGACCGGGCAGATGCTGGCGGCCTGCACCGAGCTGGAGGCGGAGCTGCTGCGCGCGCCGCTGGCGGTGGCCGACGGCGCCATCGACCAGGCCGGCGTGAGCACCGGCGTGGTCTGGCATTTCATTCAGGCGATGGTGCCGGAGTTGGTGAACGCGGCGCATTTCCCGGCCTTGCAGCGCTTTTCCGCGCAGGCCGAGCAGTTGCCGGCGTTTGCGGCGGCGCCGCACGGCGCGTCGGTGTACCGGCAGGGTTAAATTGGCGAAGGTGCCGATGGGCCGTTTGCATCATTCAAACCAAAGGCGTAGAGCCCCTGGTTTTTTGAACGTCCGCGGCGCCTTCGCTTACTGCTTGCCGATGTCGACGGCGGGGCTGTCGCCGAACACCAGCGTGCCGTTGCGCGCGCCGATGCGCACCACGTCTTTCGGGCCGAACTTGCCTTCCAGGATCAGCTTCGACAGCGGATTTTCGATCTGCTGCTGGATCGCCCGCTTCAGCGGCCGCGCGCCATACACCGGATCGTAGCCGGCCTCGGCGATCTTCTGCAAAGCCTCTTCCGTCACCTCCAGCCGCATCTCCATCTTGGCCAGGCGTTGCTCCAGTATGGTCAGCTGGATCTTGGCGATGGCGCCGATGTTCTTCTCGTCGAGGCCGTGGAAGACCACGATTTCATCGATGCGGTTGATGAACTCCGGCCGGAAATGCGCGCGCACCTCGGCCATCACCGCCAGCTTGACCACGCCCGGGTCGTCGCTCTCCATCGACTGGATTTTTTGCGAGCCCAGGTTCGAGGTCATGATAATGACCGTGTTCTTGAAGTCCACCGTGCGCCCCTGCCCGTCCGTCATGCGCCCGTCGTCGAGCACCTGCAGCAGCACGTTGAAGACGTCATGGTGGGCCTTCTCGACCTCGTCGAGCAGGATCACGCTGTAGGGCTTGCGCCGCACCGCCTCGGTCAGGTAGCCGCCCTCGTCGTAGCCGACGTAGCCCGGCGGCGCGCCGATCAGGCGGGCCACCGAATGCTTCTCCATGAACTCGCTCATATCGAGCCGTATCATCGAATCCTCGGTGTCGAACAGGAAGGTCGCCAGCGCCTTGCTCAACTCGGTCTTGCCGACCCCGGTCGGCCCCAGGAACATGAACGAGCCGTACGGCCGGTTCGGATCGCCCAGCCCGGCGCGCGAGCGGCGGATCGCGTCGGCCACGGCGCTGATCGCCTCGTCCTGGCCGACCACGCGCTCGTGCAGCTTCTCCTCGATGTGCAGCAGCTTCTCGCGCTCGCCCTGCATCATGCGCGAGACCGGAATGCCGGTCGCGCGCGAGACCACCTCGGCGATTTCCTCGGCGCCGACCTGGGTGCGCAGCAACTTCGGCTTGCCGCTCTTGTCGGCCGCCGCCAGCACGCCGCTGTCGGCCTGCTTCAGCTGGGCTTCCAGCTCCGGCAGGCGGCCATACTGCAGCTCGGAGACGCGGCCCCAGTTGCTCTCGCGCGTGGCCTGTTCCATCAGCAGCTTGAGCCGCTCGATTTCCGCTTTGATGTGGGTGCTGCCCTGCACCACGGCTTTTTCCGCCTTGAGGATTTCCTCGAAGTCGTTGTACTCGCGCTGCAGCTTGACGATTTCCTCGTCGATCAGCGCGAGCCGGCGCAGCGAGCCCTCGTCCTTTTCCTTTTTGACGGCCTCGCGCTCGATCTTCAACTGGATCAGGCGGCGCTCCAGCTTGTCCATCACCTCCGGCTTCGAGTCGATCTCGATCTTGATCTTCGAGGCCGCCTCGTCGATCAGGTCGATCGCCTTGTCGGGCAGGAAGCGGTCGGTGATGTAGCGGTGCGACAGCTCGGCGGCGGCGATGATGGCGGCGTCGGTGATCTCGACCTTGTGGTGCAGCTCGTACTTGTCCTGCAAGCCGCGCAGGATGGCGATGGTGGCCTCGACGGTCGGCTCGTCGACCAGGATTTTCTGGAAGCGCCGCTCCAGCGCCGCGTCTTTCTCGATGTACTTGCGGTACTCGTCGAGCGTGGTGGCGCCGACGCAGTGCAGCTCGCCGCGCGCCAGCGCCGGCTTTAGCATGTTACCGGCGTCCATCGCGCCCTCGGCCTTGCCGGCGCCGACCATCGTGTGCATCTCGTCGATAAAAACAATGGTCTGGCCCTCGTCCATCGCCAGCTCCTTGAGCACCGACTTCAGGCGCTCCTCGAACTCGCCGCGGTACTTGGCGCCGGCCAGCAGCGCGGCCATGTCGAGCGACAGCACGCGCTTGCCCTTGAGCGACTCCGGCACCTCGCCGTTGACGATGCGCTGCGCCAGCCCCTCGACGATGGCGGTCTTGCCGACGCCCGGCTCGCCGATCAGCACCGGGTTGTTCTTGGTGCGCCGCTGCAGCACCTGGATGGCGCGGCGGATCTCGTCGTCGCGGCCGATCACCGGGTCCAGCTTGCCCATGCGGGCGCGCTCGGTCAGGTCCAGCGTGTATTTTTTCAGCGACTCGCGCTGGCCCTCGGCCTCCTGCGAGTCGACCTTGTTACCGCCGCGGACGGTCTGGATCGCCGCCTCCAGCGCCTTGCGGCTCAGGCCGTTCTCGCGCGCCAGCTTGCCGGCGTCGGACTTGTCGTCGCTCATCGCCAGCAACACCATCTCGCTGGAGACGAACTGGTCGGCGCGCTTTTGCGCCTCCTTGTCGGCCAGGTTCAGCAGGCCGGCGAATTCACGGCTGACATTGACGTCGCCGCCGCTGCCCGACACCTTCGGCAGGCGCTCCAGCGAGGACTTCAAGGCGCCGCTCAGGCCACCGACGTTGACGCCGGCGCGCTGCAGGATGGAGCGGGCGCCGCCGTCGTCCTGGTTCAACAGGGCCGTCAGCAGATGCACCGGTTCGATGTAAGGGTTGTCGTTGCCCACAGCTAGGCTTTGGGCGTCGGCCAGTGCTTCCTGGAGTTTGGTGGTCAGTTTGTCTTGCCGCATGATGATGCTCCGCTGATGATTATCTTAGCAATCAAATTGGGCCATGCGGGGTGTTTTCAAGTGTGGCGGCATACGCCATAAGAACTAGGCGGGCGCTAGAGAGCGGCGGTAATGCCGTCAAGTGAAGCTTCCGTAGGTCGGACTAGCACAGCGTAACCCGACGCCTAGCCGCTGCCGACGCCAGTCGGGTTTAAGCTTTGGCGGGCTAACCCGGCCGACGACAATCAGGCGCCGGCGGCCAGCGCGCGCCAGGTGGCGACGCCGAGGATGCAGCAGCCGATCGAGCCGAGCAGGTGCAGCGCGCTGTGGCCGAAGGCCCAGCCGTATTCGCCGCGCTGCAGGTAGGCCATCGCTTCGCCGGAGAAGGTCGAGAAGGTGGTCAGGCCGCCGAGGAAACCGGTGATGACGAACAGCCGCCACGCCGGCGGCAGCGCCGGGTGGCTGGAGAAGAAGGCGATGGCGACGCCGACCAGGTAGCCGCCGCCCCAGTTGACGGCCAGCGTGGCCAGCACCAGGCGCGAGTGCATATTCGCCAGCCCCACCGACACGCCCCAGCGCAGCCACGCGCCCAGCGCCGCGCCGGCGCCGACCGCGAGCCAGTTCAAGCCCGGGCCCACTTCGACAACGCCGCCTCGTCGCTCACGCGGGCGTCGACCCAGCGCGCGCCGTCGGGGGTTTGTTCCTTCTTCCAGAACGGCGCCTCGGTTTTCAGGTAGTCGATGATGTACTCGCAGGCGGCGAAGGCCACGCCGCGGTGCGCCGCCGTGGTCAGCACCAGCACGATCTGCTCCATCGGCTTGAGCGGGCCGACGCGGTGGATGACCAGCGCGTCGAACAGCGGCCAGCGCCGCATCGCCTGCTCGATGATGGCCTCGATCGACTGTTCGGTCATGCCCGGGTAGTGTTCCAGCTCCATCTCGGCGACGGCCGCGCCCTCGTTCAGGTCGCGCACCGTGCCGACGAAGCTGACCACCGCGCCGACCTTCGGGTTGGCGGCGCGCAGGCGCGCCACTTCGGCGCTCAGGTCGAAGTCCCCGGTCTGCACCCGCACGCGGCTCATTTGCCGTCCCTGGCGGCGGCGCCGCCGATACGCCGCAGCAGCACTTCGATGCGGTTGGCGGTGCGCTCGTCGGCCAGCGCCGGGATCGCGCACAGCTGCAGCAGTTGCGACGCCTGCGTCATCGGCTTCTGGCCCGACTTCAGCGACGATTGCAGCACCTCGACCTGCATCTTCAGGCGCTCGCGCGCGAACCCGGCGCCGCTGTCGACGCCGGCCACGATCTCCAGCCGCAGCACCTCTTCCAACAAGGTGGCGCGCTGCGATTCGAGCACGGCGGCGTAGGCCGCGCGCCCACCGTCGAGCGCCTGGCGGGCGGCGCCGAAACGCGCCTGCAGGCCGCGTTCGAACGGCGCCTCCAGCGGCGCCAGCGCCTGCCAGCGGGCGTCCCATTCGGCGCCGTCCGGGCCGCCCTCTTCCGCGGCCACGGCGTTTTCCAGCGCCTGGCACAGGCGCAGCTTGTCGCGCAGGGCGTTGGCCTGGGCCGCGCCGGCGCGCTGGGCGATGGCGTCGGCCTGGGCCTGCACCGTGGCCACCGCGGCGTGGTAGCGCTGCTCGATCTTCTGTTCGCTGGCGCGCGGCACCGGGCCGGCGTGCTGCCAGGCGTCGCGCGCCCCGCGCAGCACGGCGGCGATGGCGGCGGCGCGGCTCTTGTCGTCGCCGCCGTCGGGGATCACGGCCGTTTCAAGGACGGCGCAGACGGCTTCCTTGGCGTGCAGGTGCTCGCGCCGCTCGTGGTCGGCGGCGTGCGCGGTTTCCTTGCGCTTGGCGAAGACCTCGTCGCAGGCGGCGCGGAAACGCTGCCACAGCGCCTGCTCGGCGCGCCGCTCCAGCGGCAGCGCCTTGGCCAGCTCCTGCCACTTGTCCTGCAGCGCGCGCAGCATGTCGACGGTGTTGCGCTCCATCGGTTTCAGCAGGCCGACTTCGACGATGAGCTGCTCGCGCCGCGCCGTTTCAATCTGCCGCTGCTCGGCCAGCGGCGCCGCCAGCGCGTCCAGCGCCAGGCCGAATTCGCCGTCGAGGCGCTTCTTTTCCTTGCGGTCGATGGTGCCGAGGCGGCTCCACGACAAGCGCAGCCGCTGCCCGGCGGCGGCGATCTGCTTCCAGTCGTCGCTCTGGGCGGCGGCCAGCGCCTGCGTTTCGGCGATCAGTTCCTGCGCCTTGGCGGCGTTAGCGTGGCGCTCGTCGGCGAGTTGTTTGAAATGCAGGGCGGCCGGCGCGTAGGCCAGCGAGCAGGCGGCGTCGAAACGCTCCCACAGCGATTTCGGCGCGTGGCCGGACAAGGTGTCGAGCGACTTCCAGCGCTCGCGCAGGCTGCCGACCTTCTTGGCCAGTTCGGCCATCGCCAGTTCCTGCGCCGGCATGTCCTCGGCCGCCTTGACCAGTTCCTCGCGCGAGACGTTGCCGCCCCAGCGGGCCCAGTCGGCCAGGCGTTTGAATTCGGCGCGCACATGGGCCAGGCGTTCGGACTGGGCCGGCGTCAGGCGACCGGACTTGCTATCGCGCAGGACCTTGTCGTGCTCGGAGGCTTGCTGCAGCAAGCCCTGTTGCAAGGCCGCCTCCATGCCGTCGAGCGCGGCCAGGAAGTGCTGGTCGGCGTCCTTGGCCGGCGCGGCCGGGCGCGCCTCCCGCGCGGCCTTTACCGGGCGCTCTTCGCGCAGCGGTTGTTGCGGCGCCGGCACGCTGGCGGCGAGCGCGTCGAATTGCTGCTGCAGCCCGGCGGCCAGCTCGTTGGCCGGCAGGCGCGGCAAGGCTTGCCAAACGCGCTTGAGTTCGTCCAGGTTCAGGCCGGCGGCGTCCTGCGCCTGCCAGTCGGCCAGCGCCGCCTGGCGCGCGTCGTAGGCGGCCTGGTGTTGCGTCAGCGCGACAACGGCGCTCTGGGCTTGCGCCATCGCGTCGGCGAAGTCGCCGTGCAGGTGCTTCGGCAGCGACGCGTAGTCGGCGGCGGCGGCGCGCGCGGCGTGCGCGGCGGCGATGCGCTCGAGCGCGGCGGCGGCCTGGTCGGCGGCCAGCGCGGCCGCCGGCAGTTGCCGCAGCTCGGCGAGCGCGTCGATGGCGGCGCGTTGCAGCGACACTTGCGCCTCCAGGCGCTGCCCCAGCGCGGCGCGGGCGGCGGAAAACTCATCGGCCAGCGCCGGCGCGGCCTTGATGACCAGCCATTGGCGGTCCAGCTCGGCCACCTGGTTCGGGCTCAGTTGCGCGTCGCGCAGCAGGCGCTGGGCGTGGTCGATGGCGTTGCGGGCTTTTTGCTGTTCGGCCTGCTCGTGGCGGATCAGGTCCAGGCGCCCCTGCATCAGCTTGGCCACGCGGCGGTCGGTGTTGCGCATCGCCTGGTGGACTTGTTCCAGCGCGCCCTGGCTGCGCACATGCTCGGCGGCGATCAGGCGCGCGTCGGCGTAGTCGCCGCCCAGGATGAGGGCGACGGCCGCCGCCTCGTCGCCGGCCAGGGCCTGGGCCGCGGCCACCTGCTCGGCGCGCCGCGAGGCGGCCTGGGCCGCGGCGGCGGGCACGGCCACGACAGGCTGCGGTTCGGACGGTTTGCTAGCGGAGCGCTTAAAGAGGAAATCGAACATGGGCGTGTTTTGAATGGATCAAAACCGCCATCATAACAAAGCCGCGCACGTGGCACGGAGCCAAACCGCCGCGGCGCGCGTTGAAAGGCGGGTTGCGGGCCAATTTTATTCGGCGGCGGCGCGCTTGAGCGCGTGGGCGCGGCGCGGCAAAGGCAGCGCCGCCAGCGCCTCGGGCGGCTCGAAGCGCGACTGCTCGTCGGCGCCGGCCGGCTGCGGCGGCAACGGCAGTTCGAACACGGGGGCTTTGGCGCGCCGCGTTTCGACCACCCGCGCGTCGTGCAGCAGGAACTGGTTGGCGATGCTGAACCAGGCTTCGCCGCAGATGGCGCTGCGGGCGATGCCGAACAGTTCGCGCTCCTCGCGTTCGAGCCGCTGCAGCAGCGCGGTGCAAAAGGCGTCCATGCTGGCGCACAACTGCGCCACGTGCTCGTCGTTGTTGGCCGTCATGCTGCCGGCGCGCGCCTGCATCGCCTTGACGATGTCGAGCGCGGCGTTGTTGAGCGTGCTCAATTCGTCGAGCAGGCGGTCGGCCTGTTCGGTGGCCTGGCGCAGCGCCGGGATCAGGTACATTTCGATTTTGCGCCAGTGGCAGGCCTGGTACAGGCGGTTCAGGCAATCGCAGGCGTATTGCAACTGCGCCAGGCTGATGCTGTTTTGGTGCCGCAGATTGGCTTGCACATAGTGTTGAAACGACTGCAGGCTGACGCGCACGCTGGCCTGTTCCACCGATAAAGCAACCAAAGTATATGTAGCCGTTAACATTCTTACTCCCAAGCAAACCGGCTGCCGCGGGGGCGGCAGGGGTGGGTGATTCGCGGCTTCGACGCAAGTGCGGCACGTGCGTCGAAACCCGGAATGGAAAGTATAAGTAAAGCTGACTACGGTGAATTTGATATCAAACAAACCACGGCCAGTGAATCGTGCGGCGCTGGACGGGGCCAAGCTTGCGTAGGTCGGATAGCCAAGCGCAATCCGCGACGCCGCGCCGCCGGCGCCAGTCGGGGTACGCCGTTCCGGCTAAGCCGACCTGCGAACATCCTTCACCGAGCGGTATGAGGGCCGAGGTTGCGCCGTACCGGAGTGTGGTTTATTTGCCACGTTTTGGGCAATATTACTCTTCTTGCGCTTGCAGTTTCAATAGCAGATTGACGGTGCCGGGGTCGGACGAGGCGTGCACCTCGCCGCCAAAGCGCCGCACCAGCTGCTGCATGCCGTCGTTCTGGGCCAGCGCTTCGCCGCGCAGTTGCACGGTGCCGCGGCTGCCGCAGTAATCGATCAGCTTGCCAAACAGAATAGACCCAAGTCCGCGCCCTTTCAAGTCCGATCGCACCGCAATCGCGAAATCAGCGCCGACGTTGTCCGGGTCGGCCACCGCGCGCACCACGCCTAGCGTCTCCGGCGCGCCGTCCGGCCCGGCGCGGGTGGCGATGAAGACCATTGCGCGGTCGTAGTCGATCTGCGTCAGGCGCGCCAGCTGGGCTGGCGCCAGCTCGCTGACGGCGGTGAAGAAGCGCAGGCGCACGTCCTCCGGGTCGAGCCGCTTGAAAAACGCCAGGTGCGCCGGCGCGTCCTCCGGGCGGATCGGGCGCAGCGTCAGGGCCCCGCCCTGCCACTGCAATCGCTGCTCCAGCTCGGCCGGGTAGGGGCGGATCGCCAGGCGGTCGGCGCGCCCGCCCGGTTGCAGGCGGATGCGGGCGTCGAGGGCGATCACGCCGTTGGCGTAGGCCAGCAGCGGGTTGATGTCGAGTTCGGCCAGCTCGGGCACGTCGGCGGCGCCGCCCAGCGAGACGAACTTGGAGAAACCGATGCCGTGCGCGCTGGCCCAGTCCAGCACGCCGGCGACGAGCGCGCCGGACTGCGACACGAAGGCGATTTTTCCGGGCCGGGCGCCGCCTGCGACGCGCCAACCCCACGCCTCCCCCCTACCAGCGAGACTCGTGGTCCTCAGTCACGCCGACCAGTTGCGAGACGATGCGCTTGGGCGCGTCCAGGCTGGCCCGCACCCAGCCGCTGAAGGTGCCGATCGGCTGCACGTAGCGGCTTGCCGCGATCAACAAATTCTTGTCTTCGGCGCGCGCGCCCTCGGGCTTGAAGTGCAGCTCGAGCAGGCCGTCGTCGGTGTAGATGTGCCACGGCGCCAGCGGCGCGGCCGGGTTGAAGTTGAAATGCGCGGCGCCCAGCGCGAACAGCTGGCCGTCCAGCCACAGCGCGTTCTCGTTGGCGCCGAAGTAGCCGGCCTGCAGGTTGAAGCCAACATCCAGGCTGTGCGCCGAGGCCCAGCGCCAGGCGGTGTGGCGCGCCAGCAGGCCGTTCGAGTAGTCGAAGCTGGCGACGCCGCCGTCCAGCTTGTAGCGCGCCGCGCCGCAGCGCGCCTCGCCCCACAGCGGCAAGCCGGTCGACTTCTGGGTGGCGTGCACCGAGCCGCCGGCGGCCGGCCCGAACGCCAGCAGCAGCGGCATCAGGTCGGGGCCGAACTCGGCCTCGATCGCCAGGCCGGCGCCGGCCAGCTTGAGCCGGTACAGGCGCTGCCCGACGCAGGCGATGCTGATGTGCCTGGACAGGAAGCGGAAGCGGCTGGCGCCGTCCGCGTGCGCCGCCACGCTGGCGCTCAGGCCGGGCACGCCGTCCTGCGAGAACTCGGCGACGATGCGCCGCTCGCGCCGGTCGAAGGCGTAGGCGAAGGCGGTGTTGGTCCAGCCGACGTCGACGATGGCGACGCCGCAGAACAGCTCCGGCGTGGCCAGCGCGACGTAGTGCCAGCGCTTGTGGTGGAAGCGCCGCCACCAGCGCCCGCGCGCGTGCGGCGGCGCCAGCTCGTGCCAGTCGAAATGCCCGACATGGCCGGCGTAGCGGCCGAATTTGGGCTGGCCGTCGGCCGTGAGGATGTTTTCCGGCGCGGCGGGCAGCATCATGCGGTGGCTTCCGAATCAAGGTTGAGCGGGACGGCGCCGACATCGACATCGGCGGCGTTGAGCGCGGCGCGCAGGGCCGCCGCGAAAGCGTCCGGCAGCGTCTGCGTGACGCGCACGCGCGGGCAGCCGTGCCAGTTGGCCAGGCGTTGCAGCGCGCCGGCCACGTCGGCGGTGAAGCGCGCGCTCAGGCGCACGCCAGGCTCCAGCGCCAGCGACTTCAGCTCGAAAACGCCGTCGCCGCGGTGCGCCTTGGCGTCGACCCGCCCAACCAGCGCGCCGCGGCGTAGGATCGGCAGCGTGAAATAGCCGTAGCGACGCTTCTCGGCCGGCGTGTAGCACTCCAGCCGGTAGTCGAAGCCGAACAGCTCGAGCGCGCGGCGGCGGTCCCACACCACCGGGTCGAACGGCGACAGGATCGTCGTCACGCTCGACGCCAGCGCGCCGGCGGCGGCGCTTTCGGCCAGCGCCAGGTGGTCCGGGTGCAGGTAGACCGGCTGCTCCCAGCCCTCGACCCGGGCGCGCAGCAGCGCGCCCTCCGCCACCAGCGCGTCGAGGTCGGGGCGCGCGCCCTTGGTGCGGAAGTAGTCGGCGATCCAGGACGCCTTCGCCAGGCCCAGCGCCTTGACGCTTTGCAGCGCCAGCGCGCGCCCGCTCGCCGCCATCGACGGCATCCGTTCGTCGTGCCAGCCGGGCAGCACGCGCTCGGCCAGGTCGTAGTAGCGCTGGAAGTTGTGGCGCCGCGCGATCATCAGCACGCCGGAGGTAAACAACACTTCGAGCGAGCGCTTCTCCGGCTTCCAGCCCCACCAGGCGCCACCCTTGCCGTCGCTGCGCTCGAAGTCGGCCGAGCGGGTGGCGCCGTGGGCGCGAATGTGTTCGAGCACGGCGTCGACGTCGGCGCGCCGTTCGTTCATCCACTTGACCGAATACTTCCAGCCCATCGCCGCCGGGTCGAGCATGCGGTGGCGGTACAGGCCGTAGTCCTCGACCGGCACGAAGCACGCCTCGTGGGCCCAGTATTCGAACAGCGCGCCCTCGCCCAGCAACTGCTCCAGCCACGGCTGCGGATAGTCGCCCAGGCGGCTCCACAGCACCAGGTAGGGGCTGCGCGCGACCACGTGGATGGTGTCGATCTGCAGCACGCCCATCTGGCGGATCGCCGCCAGCAGGTCGGCCTTGACGGCCTTTTTGCGGCGCGGCTGCGCCAGACCCTGGGCGGCCAGGTGCAGCGCGCGCGCCGCCGCCAGCGACAGCGTCAGTTCGGCCAAGGCCTACTCCTTCTTCTTGATCAGGCCGGCCAGCGCGGCGAAGGGATTGTGCGTGGCCGGCGCCACCTCGGCCGATTTTAGCCCGGCGCCGCGGTCTGCTTCCAGGTAGCGCGAGTGCTCGTTGTCGTGGCAATACAGGCACAGCAACTCCCAGTTGCTGCCGTCGGGCGGGTTGTTGTCGTGGTTGTGGTCGCGGTGGTGCACCGTCAGTTGCTGCACGTTGGCGCGGGTGAACTCGCGCATGCAGCGCCCGCAGATCCACGGGTACATCTTCAGCGAGCGCTCGCGGTAGCCGCCCTCGCGCAGGTCGGCGGCGCGGCGCGCGTCGGCGACGATCTTGTCCAGTTTTGCCGCATCCGGCTTTTTGCTTTGCATGACAGCCTTCAATTGAGCTTGATTAACGTTGCTTCGATCCGGCCAGAACCCGGAACATGCATAGAATAAGCGAATATTTGAAGCTATTGGGGATACTGCCTTCATTATGAAGGCACAAGTATGCAAAAAAGCTGTCGCGTTTAGATTGCCGATGCGACAACGGCCATATTGACAGCGTTTACGCCGACGCAGCGCCGCGCTGGCCGCGCTTGCAGTGCCTCGCACCAGCGAAAAGACCGTACAAGCACACGACGGCGTCGGATGGCGTCAAGCTGGAGCTGTATGCGGTGCCGAAGGCGCCTTCCGCCTACACCCTGGTGCAATTGGCGCAGATCCCGGCCAACTGCCGCGCCACGCCGCCGGCCAATCCGGCGACCACGTTCAAGACCATGTAGGACATCTTCGACCTGGATTACGCCTCCTTCAAGGAGCGCCATATCGATTGGGCCGCGCGCTATGCGGCGCTGGCGCCGAAGGCCGCGCTTGCCGCCGACGAGCTGGCGTTGCAGGCGGTGCTGGTCGAGGCGGTCCAGGGCTTCAACGACGAGCATGTGGCGCTCGCCCGTTTCGACGGGGCACAACCGGTGTTTTACGTCGAGGCGTCCGGCGCACCCACATTAACCATGCTGAAACAGGCGTACGACGCGCAGGACGAGGTCGGCAGCTACGGGAAATTCGAGTCGGCGTTGCGCGCCCACATGCAGGACGGCGTGCAGAAACGTTTGAGCGGCGGCAGCCAGGGCCGCGTGCTGAACGGCGCGATGGTCTGGGGCCAACTGGCCGGAAACATCGGCTATATCGGCATCTCGAGAATGGGCGAGTTCAGCGATAACGCCGATACGGCCACCGATCTGGCGGCGATACGCGCCGAAATGGACCGCGCCATCGCCGGGCTGGCCAACACCAAGGCCGTCATCGTCGATGTCGCCATCAACGATGGCGGCTACGACCTGGTGAGCGCCGAAATCGCCGGCAGCTTTGCCGACCGCCGCCCCGCCTTCACGGTCCGGCAACGCCGGCCGCAAGGGCGCACGCCCAGCGAGTGGTTTGTCGAGCCGAAAGGCGGCGCGCAGTACCGCAAGCCGGTGTATCTGCTGACCACCGACCGTACCGTCAGCGCCGGCGACACGCTGGCGCTGATGATGCGCGAGCTTCCGAACGTGACCCAGGTCGGCCAGCCCACCAGCGGCTCGATGTCAAACAAGCTGCTCAAGTCCTTGCCCGGCAATTTCGTGGTGTCGCTCTCCAACGAAAGCTATATTGACCCGAGGGGCAATCTATATGAGGGCCGCGGCGTTCCGCCCAAGCTCGCCCTGCCGGTCTTTTCCGCCGGCGATCCCGCCAGCCTGTTTGGCGGCCACGACGCGGCGCTGGAGCGGCTCATCGCGCTGGCCAAGCGCTAGCGTTTACGCCGGCCGCGCCGACAAGCCCAGCAGCGAGCAGCCGAGGCCGATGAACACGGCGCCACCGGCGCGGTTGGCCAGGCGCGCGCGCGACGCGCCCATCGCCCGTTTGCCGATGGCGCGGGCCAACAGCGCGTAGCACAGGTGCGACAGCAAGGTGCAGGCGACGAAGGTGCTGATCAGGAGGGCGAACAAGGCCGGCTCGTTATCGTGCATGAACTGCGGGAAGACGGCACTGAAAAACAGGATGGACTTGGGATTGGTGAGCGCTACCAGCAGGCCGCGCAGAAACAAGCCGCGGCGCGTGGCGACGGTTGCGGCCCCGGCGGCGGCAGGCTGGAGCGGCGCGGCGCGGCGGCGCCATTGGCGCACGCCGAGATAGACCAGGTAGCCGGCGCCGAGCGCCTTCAACGCGGCAAACGCGACGGCCGAGGTCTGCAACAGCATGCCCACGCCGGCGGCGGCGGTCGTCGCGACGACGACCACGCCCAGCGCGTTGCCGGCGCTGCTGTATGCGGTGCGCCGCACGCCGACAGAGGCCGACGTCGAGATCGCCAGCAGGACGCCGGGGCCGGGGCTGAAGGTGGTGACGAGCGAAGCGAGTAGAAACACGAGCCAGGTGGACATTGTCATGATATGCATTTCGAAATAGGGGTGGAGGGCTGTGGGGCCGCGCCGGCAAGGGCTCGCCACCAGTATCGTTGGCTTCCCCTCTTTGATAAATGGGCTATGATTTAGAACATTATTAACCCAGACTTAACAATCATGGACAAGCTGCGCGGTATGGAAGTGTTTGTCGGCGTGGTTGACGCCGGCAGTTTCACGGCGGTCGGGCGGGCGCTGGACATGTCGACGGTGATGGTCAGCAAGCACATCGCCGCGCTGGAGCAGCAACTGGGCGCGCGCCTGTTGAACCGCACCACCCGGCGCCAGAGCCTGACCGAGATCGGCGAGCTGTATTGCGAGCATTGCCGGCAGATCCTGGCGCAGATCCGCGTCGCCGACTCCGGCGCCCAGGCGATGCGCGCCACCGCGCGCGGCACGCTCAAGGTCAGCGCGCCGGTGGCCTTCGGCAGCGAATGCCTGGCGCCGGCGATGACGGCCTACCTGGACCAGTACCCCGAGGTCAACCTGGACCTGAACCTGAGCAACCGCAATTCCGACCTCGTCGAGGAGGGCTTGGACGCGGCCATCCGCGTCGGGCCGCTGGACGACTCGAGCATGGTGGCGCGGCCGCTGCGCCCCTTCAAGCACGCCATCTGCGCCTCGCCCGATTATCTGGCGCGCTTCGGCACGCCGCTGACGCCGGCCGATCTGGCGCGCCACCAGTGCCTCGACTTCCTGCATTGGCGGCGCCTGGTGCGCTGGCGCCTGGAGCCGTCCGAGGCGGCGCCGGCGCTGCCGGCCAGCCGCTTCCGCTCCAACAACGGGCATGCGCTGATGCAGGCCGCGCTGGCCGGCTTCGGCATCGTCATGCAGCCCGAAATCGTGCTGGCCGAGCAGATCCAACGCGGCCGCCTGGTGCCGCTGCTGGCGCAATTCGTCCCGCCGGCGCGGCCGATGCACCTGCTGTATCCGCGCGACCGGCAGTCGACGCCGAAGCTGACCACCTTTATCGAGTTCGTGGTGGCGCGCTTCGGGGCGCCGGCGACGTTGAAATAGCTCACACCAAGGGTCCGACCCCGGCTCCTTGCTTTTGCCTGGTTTCTAGCGCCGCCGGCCCGCTGGCTGAACGGCGTCCGCGCCCCGTCCAACGGTAGCGCGGCGTGGCGCCGCGGCGCGATATTTTTTCGGTGGCCGGCCCCAGGCCCGGCAAATAGGTGCAGAATAGAAACATGTCGACGGCGCCGCGCGCGGTTCTGCTGTGCGGCATGTTCGCCCGTTCAACGACCCTGGTGGCAGCGCCCAATTGATCTCTTCGCCTAGAACCGTGCAACGTTCGCTGAGCCGATTGTATCGGGTGCTACTGCTGCCCGTCTTCGCCCTGGCCCTGTTGTTGGCGATGTGGGGCGCGGTCAGCTACCAGGTCGGGCAGGAGCGCGCCGGCGCGCTGCGCGAGGCGGTCGCCACCAGCCAGTCGCTGGCGCGCACGCTGGCCGACCACACCAGCCACATCCTGCGCCAGACCGACCACGCCACCCAGTTGTTCAAATTGAAATTCGAGGAGAGCGGCGGCGCGCTGCGCGCTCAACGAGTTCACCCGCCGCGGCGGACTGCTCGACAGCGTGCTGCCGTCGAAACTGGATTTGCCGATCGCCCTGATCGGCGCCGACGGCGCCGTCGTCGACAGCGTCAACGCCTTCATGCCGGGCGCCGTAGCCGACGCGGATTTTTTCAAGGCGCACGCGGCCAACCCGTCCGACACGCCGCTGTTCGGCACGCCGGTGCTGGAAGCGAGTACGAAAAAATGGCTGATCCGCAGCTCGCGCCGCCTCAACGACGCCGCCGGCCGCTTCGCCGGCGTGGTCGTCGTCATGATCGACCCCAGCTACTTCGTCGACGACTACGACCGCCTCAACGTCGACGCCGCCGGCGCCCTGCTGCTGCTCACGCGCGACACCGGCCTGTCGGTCGGGCGCGCCGGCGAACAGCTGATCCTGAGCGACAGGATCGACTTCGTCGCGCCGGCCGGGCCAGCGTCTCCGCCCGAGCAGCTGCTGATCCGCCAG
Organism: Janthinobacterium sp. CG3; assembly: GCF_000344615.1. Lineage (GTDB taxonomy): Bacteria > Pseudomonadota > Gammaproteobacteria > Burkholderiales > Burkholderiaceae_D > Janthinobacterium. Next base: position 2,464,984 of record NZ_KB467824.1, read on the forward strand.
CCGTTCGACCAGGTCACGCGCATCTACAGCTTCCGCGACATGCCGCGCTACGCGCTGCTGGCGGTGGTCGGCATCTCGCAGCAGGTGGCGATGGCCAATTTCGGCCAGCGCCGCAACGTGTATTTCGGCGCGGCCAGCGTCGCCACGCTGCTGATCGTCGCCGTGGTCGCCACGCTGATGCGGCAAAGCCTGCGCCTGCGCAGCAGCATGCGCGCCGCCAGCGAGGCGCAGTCGATGCTGCGCGCGGCCGCCCAGGGCAGCCTGGACGCGGTGTTCCTGCTCAAGGCCTGGCGCCCCGACGGGCTCGACGGCGCGGTCGAGGACTTCATTTTCGCCGACGTCAACGAGCGCGCCGCCGATATGCTCGGCAAGCCGCGCGCGGACGTACTCAACAGCAAGGCCTGCCAGTTGGTGCCGATCCTGCGCCAGCCCTGCTTTTTCGGCCAGTACCTGACGGTGCTGCACAGCGGCGTACCGCTCGAGGACGAGTTCGAGGTGCGCCTGAGCTCGGGCGCCAAGCACTGGCTGCACCACCAGATCGTCGCCATCGAGGACGGCGTCGCCGTCACCACGCGCGACATCAGCGCGCGCAAGCAGGACGAGCTGGAGACGCGCAACAACCGCGCCTTCCTGCAGTCGCTGATCGAGCACCTGCCGGTGCTGGTGTACGTGAAGAGCGCGCGGCCGGAGACCTTCGGCCAAATGGTGATCTGGAACAAGGCCGCCGAAGGCGTCACCGGCTACGCCGCCGCCCAGGTCATCGGCAAGCACGGCGCCGACGCCTTCGCGCCCGGCTTCGGCCTGCACGGCGACGACGCCGGCGACCGCGAACTGGTGGCCGCGGGCGGCGTGATCGAACTGCCCGCCAAGGCGCTGCGCGGCGCCGACGGCACGCTGCGCCACCTGCACACGGTGTCGATGCCGCTGTTCGACCAGCACGGCCAGACCGAATACATCCTCTCCATCGCCGAGGACGTCTCGCTGCGGCTGCGCCACGAACAGGCGCTGCGCGAAAACCAGGCCGAGCTGGCCGCCGTCACCGACTCCTCGCCGCTCGGCCTGGTGCGCCTGGACCCGGCGCGCCAGTGCACCTACGCCAACCGCCCCTTCGAGTCGATCACCGGGCTGGCGCGCGGCGCCGCGCTGGGCCAGGGCTGGACCGCGGCGGTGCACCCGGACGACCAGGCCAGGCTGGCGGCGGCGCTGGCGCGCCTGGCGCGCAACCACCAGCCGTTCCAGGCCACGCTGCGCGGCCTGCACCGCGACGGCAAGGCGGCCTGGCTGTCGGTGAAGATCGCCGCCATCCTGGTCGACGACGCCGTCGCCGGCTACGTCGGCAGCTTCGACGACATCACCCTGCTGCGCGAGTCGGAGGTGGCGCTGCTCGAGAGCGAGGCGCGCCTGCGCACCATCGCCGACACGCTGCCGGCGATGATCGCCTACATCGACGCCGAGCAGGTTTACCGCTTCCACAACATCGCCTACGAGCGCGAATTCAGCCAGACCGGCCAGCACGTGCTGGGCCAGAGCGTGCGCGACACCGTCGGCGAGGAGCACTACCGGCGCCTGGCGCCCCACATCGCGCGGGTGCTGGGCGGCGAGACGCTCAGCTTCGAGGAGGACGACGAGCTCGAGGGCGGCGAGCGCTGCCTCGAGGTCACCTACATTCCGCAGTGGGGCGAGGATAGCGCCGGCGTGGTCGGCTTCCACGTCATGCGGCAGGACATCACGATGCAAAAGCGCGAGAAGCGGCGCCTGCTCAAGCTGGCCCAGGTCGACGCCCTGACCGGCCTGACCAACCGCGCCGGCTTCCTGCAAAAGCTCAGCGACGCGATGCGGCAATGCCAGGACGGCCAGGACGGCGCCAGCCTGATGGCCGTGATGTATATGGATATCGACCGTTTCAAGCCGGTCAACGACACCCACGGCCACAGCGTCGGCGACGCCCTGCTGCGGGCCTTTTCGACGCGCCTGACGCACACCATGCGCGCCAGCGACACCATCGCCCGCCTGGGCGGCGACGAGTTCACCATCATCATGGAGAAGATCGCGCGGCCGGAGGACGCCTCGGTGCTGGCGGCGAAGATCGTCACGGCGATGCAGGCGCCGTTCGAGCTGGACGGCGTCACCGTGGCGATCTCGGCGAGCATCGGCCTGGCCTACTACCGCAACGAGGACCTGAGCCCGGCGGCGCTGCTGAAACAGGCCGACGTGCTGCTGTACCAGGCCAAGCAGGCCGGCCGCAACACCTACCGCGCCGGCGCGCTGGCGGCGTAGGCCGGGCAATCCCCGCCGCGTCCGCGGGTCGGATGGGCGACAGCGCAATCCGACGCCCGGCCGCCGCCGACGAAAGCCGCCACCGGCGCGGCCAGATTACGCTATATTGGGCGCCTGTTCCCCGCCCCGATACCCCTATGCGCCTGCTGCACACCTCCGACTGGCATCTCGGCCAGACCCTGCACAACTTCGAACGCGGCCACGAGCACCAGTGCTTCCTCGACTGGCTGCTCGACACCATCGTCGCCGAGCAGGCCGACGCGCTGCTGATCGCCGGCGACATTTTCGACAACGCCAACCCGTCGGCGGCGTCGCAAAAGCAGTTGTACACCTTCCTGCAACGGGCCCGGCAGCGGGCGCCGCACCTGAACCTGATCGCCATCGCCGGCAACCACGACTCGCCCGGCCGGCTGGAGGCGCCGGCGCCGCTGCTGCAGGCGCACGGCACCCACGTCATCGGCCACGTGCTGCGCGACGCCGACGGCAACATCGACGTCGAACGGATGGTGCTGCCGCTCACCGACAAGGGCGGCGCGGTGCGCGCCTGGTGCCTGGCGCTGCCCTTCCTGCGCCCGGGCGACGTGCCGCGCGCGCCGGCCCAGGCGGCGGCGCCGGACGGCGCCGCCGCGCCCGACCCCTACCTGGCCGGCATCGCCCTGCTGTACCGCCAGGCGCTCGACGTCGCGCTGGCGCGGCGCCAGCCGGGCCAGGCCATCGTCGCGATGGGCCACTGCCACATGGTCGGCGGCGAAATGTCGAACGACTCGGAGCGCCGCATCGTCATCGGCGGCGCCGAAATGCTGCCCTCGGGCGTGTTCGACCCGGCCATCGTCTACGCCGCGCTGGGCCACCTGCACCTGGCCCAGCAAGTCGGCAAGCAGGCCCACCTGCGCTACTGCGGCAGCCCGATTCCGCTGTCGTTCGCCGAAGTCGGCTACCGCCACCAGATCCTGCGCGTCGACCTCGACGGCGAGGCGCTGGGCGCGATCAGCGCGCTGCCGGTGCCGCGCGCGGTGGAACTGCTGCGCGTACCGAGCAAACCGGCGCCGCTGGAGCAGGTACTGGCCGAGCTGGTGGCGCTGGCGCTGCCCGAGGCGGCGCCGGAAGCGCTGCCGTTCCTGGAGGTGCGGGTGCGGCTGGACGCGCCCGAACCGGGCCTGCGCGCGCGCGTCGAGGCGGCGCTGGAGCACAAGGCGGTGCGCCTGGCCAAAATTGAAACCTCCAGCGCCGCCCGCGGCGCCAGCGCCGCGCCGCTGACGCTCGACCAGCTCGACCAGCTGCAGCCGGACGACATCTTCCGCCGCCTGTACCTGCAAAAATACGCCAGCGAGGCGCCGGCCGAACAACTGAGCGCCTTCGCCGAACTGATGTTGGGAGATAAAGCGCCATGAGAATCCTCAGAATCGGCGGTAAGAACCTGGCCTCGCTGGCCGGCGAATTTGGCGTGGACTTCGAACAGGAACCGCTGGCGTCGAGCGGCCTGTTCGCCATCAGCGGCCCCACCGGCGCCGGCAAAAGCACCCTGCTCGACGCGCTCTGCCTGGCCCTGTACGACGCCACCCCGCGCCTGCTCAAGGTGGCCGGGCGCAACGCGCTGCCCGACGTCGGCAAGGAAACCGTGTCGGCCCAGGACACCCGCACGCTGCTGCGCCGCGGCGCCGCCGACGGCTACGCCGAAGTCGACTTCGTCGGCAACGACGGCCGCGCCTACCGCGCGCGCTGGAGCGTGCGGCGTTCGCGCACCAAGGCCGAGGGCGCGCTGCAACCGACCGCCATGAGCCTGCACCAATTGCCGGCGCTGCAGCCGATCGGCGCCACCAAGACCGAGGTCAAGGTGGAAATCGAACAGCGCATCGGCCTCTCGTTCGAACAGTTCACGCGCGCCGTGCTGCTGGCGCAAAACGAGTTCTCCACCTTCCTCAAGACCGAGGACAACGAACGCGGCGAGCTGCTCGAAACGCTGACCGGCAGCACCGTCTACAGCGCCATTTCCATGCGCGCCTACGAACGCGCGCGGCGCGAACAGGCGCTGCTGCTGCGCCTGACCGAACGGCTGGCCGACCAGAAGCCGCTGGGCGCCGAGGCGCGCATCGCGCTGGACGCCGACAGCGCGGCCGCCGACGCCGCCCTGGCCGCGCTGGAGCAGCGCAAGGCGGCGCTGGAGCAGCATGTGCGCTGGCACCAGGAAGCGGCCAAGCTGCGCCACAACGAGCAATTGGCCGAGCAGGCCCTGCACGCGAGCCAGGCCGAGATTGCGCTGGCCGGCGCGCGCCGCGCCGCGCTGGCGCACAACGACGCGGTGCAGGCGGCGCGCCCGCTGGCCGACGACATCGCCCGCATCGACGCCGAGCTGGCGCGCACCCACGCGGTGCTGGCGGCCAGCCAGCGCGACGCGGCGCAGGCCGCGCTGGCGCAGGACGCGTCGGCGGCGGCGCTGCGCCAAGGCGGCGCCGCGCTGCAGGCGGCGGAGCGGGCCCAGCGCGACGCCGCGCCGCAACTGGACCAGGCCAAGGCGCTCGACGCGCGCCTGGACGCGTTGCGCCCGAGCCACCGGCAGGCGGCGCTAATTGGCCGCGAAAGCGAGCGCGCCCACGAGGCGGCCCGCGCCGCCGCGCAGGAGAAAAAAGAGCGGTACGAGCAGTTGGCCGCCGCGCAGAACGGCAGCGCCGCCTGGCTGGAACAACACCAGCAATGGCAGGCGCTGGCGCAAGGGTGGCCGCGCTGGGACCTGCTGTTCGTCCAGGCCGGGCAAGCCGCCGCGCAGGCCGACGGCGTCGCCCACGCGGCCGCCGCGGCGCAGCAGGCGGCCGGCGCCAGCGCCGACGACGCCGCCGCCTGCGCCGACGGGCTGGCGGCGTCGGCGCAGGCCGTGCTGGCGCTGGAAAGCCAAAGACAGCAAGCCGGCGCGGCCTTGGCCGCCGTCGACGGCGACGCGCTGCCGCAACGCCGGCGCCAGCTGGAACAGCGCCGCGACGCATTGGCGGACGCGGAAAAAACCTGGACCGCGCTGGCCGGCAAACAGGCCCGCCAGGCGCTGCTGCGGGGCCAGTCGACGCAATGGCAGCGGGCCATGGCGACAGCCGAGGCGGCGCTGGCGGCGGAGCAGGCCAAGGCGGAGCCGCTGATGGCCGCGTTCAGCCAGGCCGAGCGTTCGCTGAAGGGCGCCGAGGCGGCCTGCGCGGCCAGCGTCAAAACGCTGCGCGCCACGCTGGCCGACGACGCCCCCTGCCCGGTCTGCGGCGCGCTGCAACACCCGTACCGCGACGAGGACGACGCCCTGCACGCCATGCTCGCCAGCCTGCAGGCGGAGGTGGCGCGCTGCCGCCGCGACGCCGAGGAGAACATCGCCCAGCAGGCCAGCCAGCGCACCGTCAAGGCCGGCTGCATCGAGCAATTGGGCGCGCTGAAGGACGAGCTGCGCGAGCTGGCCGAGGCCGTCGACGCCGGCGCGCCGCTGTGGCGCAAGCAGGCCGGCGCGCTGCAACTGCCGCCCGGCGACGAACCCGGCGCCTGGCTCGCCGCCCAGCTGACAGCAAGCCAGGGCGCGCTGCAAGCGCTGCAACAGCAGGAGCAGGCGCTGCACCATGCCCTGGCCGCGCGCGACCAGGCGCAGCGCGCCTGCGACCAGGCCGCCGGCGCGCACGCCGGCCTGGTGGCCGCCGCCGCCGCCGCGCAAACCCGGCTGGCGCAGTTGAACGGCGAGTTGGCCGGGCTGGAGGAAAAGCGCATCGCGCTGGCGCTGCAACTGGGCGGCCTGCTCGATGAACTCGACAGCGCCTTCAACCACGCCGACGTCGTCAACGAAGACTGGAAAGACAGCTGGCACGCGGCGCCGTCGCGCTTCCACGCCGCGCGCCACGCCGACAGCCGGCAATGGCTGGCGCAGCGCGGCGCCCACGACGAGCGCGCCGTGGCACTGGCCAGCGCCGGCGTCGAGCTGAAGGCGGCGGCCGCGCTGGCGGCCAAGGCCGAGCTGGACGCCGGCGCCGCGCAACGCGCCTTCGCCACGCTGGACGCGCAAGCGAAGGCGATGCAAGGCGAGCGCGCGGCGCTGTGGCAGGGCCGCGCCGTCGGCGACGTCGAGGCCGCGCTGGGCGCCGCGGTCGAGCTGGCGAAGCGCCAGCTGGCGGCGCAGCAGGAAAGCCAGCGCCAGGCCGAGCAGCAGCGCGCCAGGCTCGACGAGGCGCTGGCGCAGGCGCAGCGCCGGCTGGCCGACCTGGGCGCGGCCGCCGTGGCCGCGGCCGCGCGGCTGGCGGCGTGGCTGCAGCAGTATCTGCGGGGGCCGGCGGAACCAGCCGACGGCGCCGCGCAAGACCTGGAGCAATTGCGCGCACTGCTGGCGGTGCCGGCCGAGGCCATCGCGGCGGAACGGCGCGCCTTGCAGGCGCTCGACGCCGGCGCGGCCAGCGCCGCCACCGTGCTGGCCGAGCGCCGTGCGCAACGCCAGCAGCACCAGCAGCACCAGCAGCACCAGCAGGGCGGCCAGGCCGACGGACCCGGCCAGCGCGACGCCGCCGGCCTGGCCGACGACCTGGCCGCGCTGACGCTGGAGCGCAAAACCGCGCACGACGCGGCCACCGCGTTGCGCCTGGGCATCGCCCAGGACGACGCGCGCCGCCACAGCGCGCAGGGCATGCTGGCCGAAATCGGCCAGCAGGAAGACATCGAGCGGCGCTGGGCGCGCATGAACGAATTGATCGGCTCGGCCGACGGCAAAAAGTTCCGCAACTACGCGCAGCAGTTCACGCTCGACGTGCTGCTCGGCTACGCCAATGCGCACCTGAACCAGCTGGCGCGGCGCTACCAGCTGGAGCGCATCGACAACCCGGCCAACCCCTCGCTGGGGCTGATGGTGCGCGACCAGGACATGGGTGGCGAACTGCGCTCGGTGCACTCGCTGTCGGGCGGCGAGTCGTTCCTGGTGTCGCTGGCGCTGGCGCTGGGCCTGGCCTCGCTGTCGTCGAACCGGGTGCGGGTCGAATCGCTGTTCATCGACGAGGGCTTCGGCAGCCTCGACTCGGAAACGCTACGGGTGGCCATGGACGCCCTCGACGGCCTGCAATCGATGGGGCGCAAAGTCGGCGTGATCTCCCACGTGCAGGAGATGACGGAACGCATCGCGACCAAAATCATGGTGCAACCGATGGCCGGCGGCAAAAGCGCCGTCTCGGTGCAATAAAGGCCGTGCAGCGTGGCGTCGGTCGGAGGAGCGATAGCGTAATCCGGCATGGTCCGCCGTGGCGCGCCGGCCTGTCGCTACCGCTTATACGGGTCGCGTTCCATCTTCACCAAATCCCAGCCCAGTTCGCGGCGGATCTGTTTCGGGTCGGGCGGCGGGCGGCGCTGCTCCAGTTCGGCGCGCAACCAGCGCCGCACAACTTCCTTGCTAGGGGGTTTAGGCTGTTCCATTTTGTGGCCTCTTAGAAACATCACTGGCATTTGTGCCAATAACGTTAGCATAAGCCCGCCGTTGACCGTTGTTACATTTTCTGACGACATACTGCTGATCAAGCTCATGCCAACGCAAAATTTGCTGTCATACAGATAATAAATTAGCGCAGTGATAGAATTCCGCCTCGCGCGACAGCGCCGCACCGTCAACCCACCAAGGAAATCATGAAAGCAGCCCGCACTCTCACCTTCAAATGCGCCAAATGCGCGAAATCGGTCCAGGTCTACCTGCAGAAGGTATCGGCCTGCTCGCACATCCAGCCCTACCAGGGCCTGTGCCAGTGTGGCGAGCTGAAGCGCCACGCCACCGGCTCGGCCGACGCCGTCAAATCGTATCTGGAATCGGCCGACGGCAGCTGGGCGCACCACCACTGACCTGCTTGCCACGGGGAAGCGCCGCCGCGGCACGCCTCTGGTGTCAAGGTTTGCGGCAACGTTTCTCCCCGGCCTCAAGGAATCGCAGGCGCTGCCGATAACAATATGTAATCACCTTTCCCCAGGCAGCCCACCATGTCCCTCCTCCCCGCCCTGAACGCGCGCCAGTTGCCGCACCCCACGCCCGCCGCGCAAGGCGATGCCAGAAGCGGCGGCCGGGTCGCCGCCGCGCACGAGGGACATCCGAACTCGCCGCTGAACGGCGTCTCGCTGTCGCAGGGCGGGCTGGACTTGTCTGCGCAAGCGCTGCTCGAGCGCACCGACGCGCTCGGCAACGCCACCCTCGACGTCGCGCAAGGCTTCCTCAACAGCTTCACGCGCAGCCTGCTGGGCGACGCCGCCGACGGCGCCACTATCCAGTTCGACTCGGCCAGCTTGTCGGTCGAGTCCAGTTTCGCCGCCGCCGTGCGCCATCGCGAAGGCCCGAACGGCAGCTTCGACGCGGCCGCCTTCCGGCTCAGCGAAAGCGCGCACTTCATCGGCAAGGGCACCATTACCACCGCCGACGGCCAAAGCTACGAGTTTGAAATCGAGGTCCAATACGACGCCCGCATCGACGCATCGACGGCGAACCGGAGCCGCGACGACGCCGGCAGCGCCGGCAGCGGCGCCGCGCCGCGCCCCGACAAGGCCAGCGCCGACGACGCCCTGCCGACGCGGGACCTGCCGAACGTCAACTTCCCGGGCAGCCTGAACGACTTGTTCAAACTGCTTGGCCAACAACTGCGCGGCGACCTGCAAGCGCCGCCGGCCGAAGGCGGCGCCGCCCAAGGCGGCTCGCTGTCGCTGCGCATGCTCAATCTGGTCAAGCAAGCGACCCAGCTCGACGCCGGCGCCACCCAGGCGCGGGACGAGGACAGGGCGCGCGCCAAAATGCTGGCCGACGCCTACGGCGTGCCGGTCGTGGCCGACGCCGCCGCGACGGACAAGCCGGCCGTTTAAAAGGACGCTCGCGCGGCTCGGCTTTTCGAAAAGCCATGCCCGCAATCATGGCGCCCGCGCGCCACGTATAATGGCGGGACAAACCACGGGCTGCCGCACGCGACACCGCCGCGCGCCCTCCTCCTTTTCGAATGACCGCCATGTCCTTGACCTTCCGCACCGCCGCGCCGCGCACCGCCGCGCGCCATTTCGCCGCCCCTTGCCCGCAGGTGGCGGCATGAGCGCCGCCGCGCCGTACCCGCTGATCCACTGGATCGAGGAGGGCCAGGAGCGCTCGGCGCGCTGGCGCTCGGAGAGCGGCATGCCGGCGCCGAAAAAAGTAGTGCTGGCCGACGACCGCACCAACGCCGACGTCGCCTACCGCCTGGCCTGCGAAGGCACCGCCCTGCTGTGGCGCGGCGACTTCCAGAACGCGCGCCAACTGCTGCAGGCGCTGGCGCGGCGCGCCGACCACAAGCACGACAAGTCCGGCAAGCGCGCCAAGGCCGCCAAGGAGGCGCGCGCCGCCAAGCCGCCCGCCTCGCCGACCGAGGCCTTCAACCTGCACCGCCAGGCCCAGTCGCAACGCGCGCGCACGCTGGCCATGCTGCTGCTGCCGTTCGAGGCCGACTACAGCATTCCGCTGCGCCGCGCGCCCGACGTCCAGCTGGCCTGCAACGAGGCCTACGGCCGCGGCGAGGAGCCTTTCGTCGCGTCGCTGCGCGAACTGCTCGGCCTGATCGGCGCGCATGAATGGCGCCGCACCGGCGTCGAACTGGCCACGCTGGGCCAGCGCATCCACCCGCACTACGGCGTGTTCGCGCCGATCCGCAGCGAGTACGTCGGCCTGGTGGCGGACGCGCCGATTCCGCCGCGCGCCGCCCTGGCCTTCGACATCGGCACCGGCACCGGCGTGCTGGCGGCGGTGCTGGCGCAGCGCGGCATCCAGCGCGTCGTCGCCACCGACATGGACCCGCGCGCGCTCAGCTGCGCGCGCGAAAACCTGGCCCGGCTCGGTCTGGCCGACAAGGTCGAGGTGGTGCAGGCCGACCTGTTCCCGGCCGGGCGCGCGCCGCTGATCGTGTGTAATCCGCCGTGGCTGCCGGCGCGACCCAGCTCGCCGATTGAATTTGCCGTCTACGACCCGGAAAGCCGCATGCTGCGCGGCTTCCTGGGCGGCCTGGCCGGGCATCTGGAGCCGGGCGGTGAAGGCTGGCTGATCCTGTCCGACCTGGCCGAGCACCTGGGCCTGCGCCCGCGCGCCGAGCTGCTCGGCTGGATCGAGGCGGCCGGCCTGAAGGTGCTGGCGCGCCTTGACGTCAAGCCTACCCACCCGCGCGCCGCCGACGCCAGCGACGCCCTGCACGCCGCGCGCGCCGCCGAAGTGACCTCGCTGTGGCGCCTGGCCGCCGCGTAAATTAAGTTACCCTGATGTTTAGCCCTGGAATCGCGACATCATTGCGCAAGCGTATTAGCAGCACTACTGGCGTCGCCTGCAGTATTAGTCAGACTTGTCGCAGGGCGATTGCATGAAGGATCAGATGGCCAGGCCCAACACCTTGCCAAGGTAGTCGGCGTTCCAGCCCGCCTTTAGGCGCTTGGAGGCGACGCCGAGCTTCGTCGTTTTCTCGTTCTTCAGCAGGTTGAGGGCAATGCGGCGCAGGATGGCGAAATTTTGCGCCGCGTCGCCAACGCGCACGCGGCAGCCGTCCTCGCGAAATGCGACGTCCAGCACCCAATGCATGCTGTTTTCAATGCCCCAGTGCGCCCGTACTGTTTTGCCCAACATTGCAGCCTTGGCCGGCAAGCTGCTGATGTAATAGCGGCGTTCAACGCTGGCTGTTCCGGTGCTGTTTCGCCCGATGATTTCGCGCGTCGACTCGATCATGATGAGNCTTTGCAGCCCGCTCCAATGCTGTTTTTGCTGAACGAGCCAAGCGATGTCGTTGGTGACAAGGCAGCGCCGGGTTTCGATCCGTCCGTGATCTTTTTCGGTCTGGATGTGCTCCCAGAATGGACGATCCATCTTGCCTGCGTCGGCGGCGTCGAACCACAGCTTGACGGCTTCGGCCAAGACGGGCTGGTTGTCCTTCACACCCAGAACATAGTCGGCGCCGCTGGCAACGATCTTGGCGGCGATGTCGCGCTGGCACCCCATCGCGTCGATTGTGATGATGGCGCCTTTGACGTCCAGGGTATCCAATAATTCCGGTATCGCGGTGATCTCGTTGCTCTTGTCGGCGGTCCGAACCTGCCCAAGTGTGACGCCGCTCGCGCTGCTCCACGCCGACACCAGATGAATGGCGCTCTGTTTGCCATCGTGTGAACCACGCACGCATTTGCCATCGATGGCAATGTGCTGCCCTTCAAGCGACGGACACAGTGCGCCCATCCAGCGTACAAAACACGATTCGAACTGCTTCGCGTCAAGCAGGGAAAAAACGCGTCCGAAGGTGTCGTGCGAGGCGATGCCATTGGCGAACGGCCGGTACTGACGCAGCCACTCGAGCTTCATTTCGCTCCATTCCACAACCGTGGTCCAGCTTTCCGCTCCACTGATGACGGCGCAGATCGCGGCCAGCAGCAATTCGTCCAGTTGATATGCGCACTCGCGCGCGCGCGGATCGCGTAATTCATCGAATGCTTCCAGCAGCGACATCGGTCCGATTGTCATTTTTCTCGCCCAAATATCGAGAGTAAACGCCTTTTTCAAAGAGTTTACAAGCGATACCTACAAGCTGTGCTCATCGCCTCGGCTCCGCCTTCATGCAATTGCCCTGAGACTTGTCGCCTCTGCCATTGCGCATTGCAGCGTAGCTCTATATAATGCGGCTGCGGGGTGGAGCAGTCTGGCAGCTCGTCGGGCTCATAACCCGAAGGTCACAGGTTCAAATCCTGTCCCCGCAACCACATTTGCAAAGCCGCCGATTTTCCTCGAGAATCGGCGGCTTTTCCTTTTTGCGCCCCTGCCTCCCCTCTGAGGCGCCTCGACGCTAGTAATTTCACAACGTTGCCATCCCGGTGATACAATTTTCCCGCGTGGCGGGCCGAGCGGTCCGCGCCGTCGCATCCGACGAACAACAACAAGGAGCACCGCGTGACGGACCAAGCCAACGACACGAAACACAAAGCCGACGACCTGCCCAGCAATCCGGCGCGCCGCCGCGTCTTCCAGGCCGCCACCGCGGTCGGCCTGGCCGGCGCGCTGCCGGCCGCCGTCAGCGACGCCAAGCCGGCCAGGACGACCCCGGGTTCGCTCGACGCCAAGCTCAAGGCGAACGTCAAGAACTTGGTCGTGATCTACCTTGAGAACCGCAGCTTCAACAATCTGTTTGCCGACTTCCCCGGCACCAGCGCGCCGCTGTCGGCGGTGCCGGCCGCGCTGGCGGCGCAGAAGGACCGCAACGGCGCGACCCTGGCGACGCTGCCGAAGATCTGGGGCGGCATGGTGCCGACGCCGCAAAACATCGGCGGCAAACAGTACGAGATCAAGGAAGACCAGGTCAAGGATCTGCCGAACGCGCCGTTCAAGCTGACCGGCACCGACGGCCAGCCGCTGCCGCCGTCGGTCATCACGCGCGACCTGTGGCACCTGTTCTACCAGAACCAGATGCAGATCAACGGCGGCAAGAACGACGGTTTCGTCGCCTGGGCCAACACCGGCGGCATGGTCATGGGTTACTACGGCGAGAGCCAGAAAAACCTGGACCTGTGGCAGATCGCCCGCCAGTACACCTTGTGCGACAACTTCTTCATGGCCGCTTTCGGCGGCTCCTACCTGAACCACCAGTTCCTGATCTCCGGACGCACGCCGGAGTATTTCAACGCCGCCTCGACGGCGGCCAACAAGAAAATCGCGGTGACGGCCGACGGTCCCGCCGGCGCGCGCCTGGCGTTGGCCGACGACGGCCCCGCCTCGGCCATGGACGGCAAACCGAAGTTCGTCAACGACGGCGCCATCACGCCGGACGGCTACGCGGTCAACACCATGGCGCCGCCGTACCAGCCGAGCTATGTGCGCCCGGCCGCCGGCGGCGACGCCCAACTGGCCGACGCGCTCGACCCGAGCACGCTGCCGCCGCAGACCTATCCGACCGTCGGCGACCTGCTGTCGGCAAAATCGGTCGGCTGGGCCTGGTACGGCGGCGCCTGGCAGGCGGCGCTGGACGCCAGGGGCGGCGGCGAAAAACCAAACTTCCAGTACCACCACCAGCCGCTGAACTACTTCCGCCAGTTCGCCCCGGGCACCCGCGCGCGCGCCGAGCACCTGCGCGACGGCGGCCTGGGCGACAGCCCGATCTCGAATAAATTCCTCGCCGACGTCGTCGCCGGCAAGCTGCCGGCCGTGGCGTTCTATAAGCCGCAGGGCAATCTGAATCTGCACGCCGGCTATTCCGACGTCGAGTCGGGCGACCAGCACATCGCCAACGTCGTCGAGCACTTGAAGAAGTCGCCGCAGTGGGAGAATATGATCGTGGTGATCACCTTCGACGAAAACGGCGGCTGGTGGGACCACGTCGCGCCGCCGCCCGGCGACCGCTGGGGTCCGGGTTCGCGCATTCCGGCCATCGTGGTCTCGCCGTTCGCCAAGAAGGGCGTGGTCGATCACAGCTTCTACGACACCACGTCGATCCTGCGCCTGATCACCCGCCTGCACGACTTGCCGCTGTTGCAGGGGCTGGCCACGCGCAACGCCGCCTTCGCCGCGCGCGGCGCGCTGCCGCCGGGCGACCTGACCGGCGCGCTGAGCTTCCGCTGACGGCCGCCGCCGCCCCTGGCAAAGCAGCGCCCACGGCGAAAAGAGAGTGTGATACACTGCGTGCCGCACTTTCACTGTGCGGGGCGGCGCGCCGGCCCCGCTTTGCACCACCTATTGAGCCCGACTCCCGCAGCCGGGCTTTTGTTTTCTGCGGCGCGTTTACGCGGCCGCTAAGCTGCTACTATTTAAGCGCCCAGAGGTCATGGCCGCTCCGTTGTCAGCATCGCCGTTGGGGCGGCGCGCAATGGCACGAGGTTCCGAAATGAGAGATAAAAAAGACAACGCGACGTTCGACCTGCCCGGATTCGGTCCGCCCCCCGCCACCCTGCTGACGCCGGCCGAGCCGGTGCCGTGGCGCGCCGCCCGCATCAAGAAGGCCAACCTCAAGCAGGTGCAGCTCGAACTGCTCGATCCGACCGACGCCTCCGGCCTGCCGGTCTGGCAGCGCGACGACAACACCGACCTGACCGGCCTGCCGAACTGGGCGCCGGCCTGACGCCACTCCCCCCCGGCCCGCCGCCACACCGGCGCGGGCCGACCCGCTATCCGCACAGCGGCGCCCGACGCTGTTAGACTGTGCCCACCCTTCCCCGCTTCTTTACTGGCCCCCATATGAATCCGAATTCCTTTTCCAGCCTGCCGCTGACGCCCGCCTTTCTGGCCAATCTCGACCTGCTCGGCTACCATGAAATGACGACGATCCAGGCGCAAAGCCTGCCGGCGGTGCTGGAGGGACGCGACTTGATCGCCCAGGCGAAAACCGGCAGCGGCAAGACCGCCGCCTTCGGCATCGGCATCCTGCACAAGCTCAATCCGGCCTGGTTCGCGGTGCAGGGCCTGGTGCTGTGCCCGACCCGCGAGCTGGCCGACCAGGTCGCCAACGAACTGCGCCGCCTGGCCCGCAGCGCCGGCAACATCAAGATCCTGACGCTGACCGGCGGCACCTCGATGCGCCCGCAAATGGCCTCGCTCGAACACGGCGCCCACATCGTCGTCGGCACCCCGGGCCGGCTGCGCGACCACCTCGGCCGCGGCACCCTCAACCTGGGCCACGTGCAGACGCTGGTGCTCGACGAGGCCGACCGCATGACCGACATGGGCTTCTACGACGAAATCGCCGGCATCGTCAGCGCCTGCCCGGCGCGCCGCCAGACGCTGCTGTTCTCGGCCACCTACCCCGACGACATCCGCCGCGCCACCGCCAACTTCCTCGACAACCCGCTCGAAGTGACGGTGCAGGCGCAGCACGACAACGACAAGATCGAACAGCGCTTCTACGAGGTCGGCTTCGACGAGCGCAACGCCGCCGTCGGCAAGCTGCTGACGCACTTCCGCCCGGTCTCGACGCTGGCCTTTTGCAATACCAAGATCCATTGCCGCGAACTGGCCGACGAGCTGCGCCAGCAGGGCTTTTCCGCGCTGGCGCTGTACGGCGAGCTGGAACAGCGCGAGCGCGACGAGATCCTGGTGCTGTTCGCCAACCGCAGCTGCTCGGTGCTGGTGGCAACCGACGTCGCCGCGCGCGGCCTCGACATCCAGAGCCTGGGCGCGGTCATCAACGTCGACGTCTCGAAGGACACCGAAGTGCACATCCACCGCATCGGCCGCACCGGCCGCGGCGGCGAAAAGGGCTTGGCGCTGTCGCTGTGCGCGCCGAACGAGAAGAAGTGGGTCAAGTTGATCGAGCAGTACCAGGACAGCAGCGTCGAGTGGCACGATTTGAAGGAGTTGGATGGCCAGCCGGCGCACGCCGAGCCGGCGCTGGCCGCGCCGATGGTCACGCTGTGCATCATGGGCGGGAAGAAGGACAAGCTGCGTCCGGGCGACTTGCTGGGCGCGCTGACCGGCGACGCCGGCTTGACCAAGGAGCAGGTCGGCAAGATCAACGTGTTCGAGTTCATGACCTACGTCGCGCTCGAACGCGGCATCGCCGAGCAGGCGTTCAAGCGCCTGAACGGCGGCAATCCGCTGGGCCGCGACTTCGGCAATATCAAGGGGCGCAGTTTCAAGATGCGCTTTATCGACGCGTAATGGCGCCGTGCCGTTCCGGCTTAGCCGCAACGGCGCAAGCCGACAACGTCGACTTGGCGCGGCGCGTCCCGCCGCGGCCTACAGGGTCGGACGACGCGTTGCGCTGATCCGACCCGCGACACGCTAACTTGACGGCGCCAGCTCGTTGCCGCCGGCTTGGGCGTGCGCATCGGCGCGCGCCCCTACTTCTTCGCTGGCGATCAGGCGGTACGCCAGGGCGCCCAGCAGCGCGCCGACGATAGGCGCGACCCAGAACATCCATAGCTGGTCGACGGCCCAGCCGCCGACGTACAGCGCCACGCCGGTGCTGCGCGCCGGGTTGACCGAGGTGTTCGTCACCGGGATGCTGATCAGGTGGATCAGCGTCAGCGCCAGGCCGATCGGCAGCGGCGCGAAGCCGGCCGGCGCGCGCTTGTCGGTCGCGCCCAGGATGACGATCAGGAAGAACATCGTCATGACCACTTCCGTGATCAGCGCCGCCAGCATCGAGTAGCCGCCCGGCGAGTGCTCGCCGTAGCCGTTGGAGGCGAAGCCCTTGCTGACGTCGAAGCCGGCGGTGCCGCTGGCGATCAGGTACAGCACGCCGCCGGCGGCGATCGCGCCGACCACCTGGGCGACGATGTAGGGCAGCAGTTTCGATGCCGGGAAGCGGCCGCCGGCCCACAGGCCGATCGACACCGCCGGGTTCAAATGGCAACCCGAGATATGCCCGATGGCGTAGGCCATCGTCAGCACCGTCAGGCCGAAGGCCAGCGAGACGCCGTGCAAACCGATGCCGACACCGGGAAATGCCGCTGCCAGCACCGCGCTACCGCAACCGCCGAGCACCAGCCAAAACGTACCAAGAAACTCCGCGCCGTATTGCTTCATATGCGCATCCTTATAAAAATGTGTGTGGGGGTGAGAAAAAGGGCGGGCGAAGGCCAAACTTAGGCCGTCGATCCCGCCATGTTGGCATACAAGCATCGTTATCGCAACATCAAACTTGGCTTCGTTTACATACGGCGCCGGCGCGCCAATATTTTCCGCGGTGAAATACCGCCGCCGCCCGGCAGCTGCGATACAATCATTCGCAATGGACCAGCCATGAGCATAAAAAGCCTCAGCAGATACGTCGCCGTCGCCACCATCGCCATGCTGACGGTGATGGGCGCGGTGATTTTCCACGCGCTGCAAATCGAGCAGCGCGTCAACCGCGGCGAGGAGCACCGCCTGCGCTCGCTAACCCTGGCCGACGAGCTGTTTCAAAGCTCGGAGGACTTGACGCGCATGGCGCGCAGCTACGTCACCACAGCCGACCCGGCCTACGAGGCGCGCTACGACGCCATCCTGGCCATCCGCAACGGCCGCCGCCCGCGCCCGCTGCGTTATTCGCCGACCTACGGGAACCTGGCCGGCATGGGCCGCGGCCCGGCCGTCGCCATGGGCGAGGCGACGCCGCTGAGCGAATTGATACGCCGCGAGGGCGCCGCCGCGCGCGAGTTCGACCTGCTGCGCCAGTCGTTGGCCAATTCCGACGCCCTGGTCGCCTTCGAACGCCTAGCCTTCGCCGCCGTCAAGGAGCGCCATGCGCACGAGCGCGCCGCCGCCGTCGGCCTGCTGTACGGCCCGCGCTACCTCGACGCCAAGGCAACCATCATGGCGCCGATCCAGCGCTTCGCCGACGCCATCAACGCCCGCACCAAGCGCGAACTGAGCACGCTGCAGCGCCAGTTGCAGTTGCAAGTGATGCTGCTGATGGCGCTGGTGCTACTGGCCCTGGTGGGCGTGATCGGCGTGATCCTCTACACCCGCCGCGCGGTGTTGTTGCCGCTCGGCCAGCTGGGCCGCCACGCCGACCAGGTCGCGCGCGGCGACTACGCGGCGCGCTGCGCGGTCCCGTTCGGCAACGAGCTGACCCAGCTGGGCGAACACTTCAACCACATGCTCGACGCCGTCGAGCGCGACATCGGCGAACGCGAACGCGCCGAGCGGGCGCTGGCGCGCGCCAACGGCGAGCTGGCCGGGCGCGAGGCGCTGCTGCAACGCATCCTCGACACCTCCACCGTGGCCATCTTCCTGGTCGACATGGAAGGCAAAATCACCCACGCCAACCGCTGCATGGCCGAGATGTTCGGCTGGCCGCTGGCGCAGCTGATCGGCAAGGACTACGTCGCCCTGGTGCATCCGTCCGAACGCGCGCCCGGCCGGCAAAAAATGCTGGCCCTGCTGCACAGCGAGATCAAGTCGGTCGACCTGGAGCGCCACTACTGGCGCGCCGACGACACCGCCTTCCTCGGCCACCTGACCGGCCAGCGCTCCTACGACGGCGCCGGCGTCGAACGCGGCCTGGTCGGCGTGATCGCCGACGTCACCGCGCGCCGCCTGGCCGAACAGCGCGCCCAGCACCACAACCGCGTGCTGGCGATGCTGGCCGCCAAGGCCGACCTGGCCCGGGTGCTCGACACCATCGCCGCCGACGTCGAGGCGATCTACCCGGCCATGTTGTGCTGCATCCTGCTGCTCGACGACGAGGGCCGGCACCTGCGCGTGGCCGCCGCCCCCAGCCTGCCGTCCGGCCTGCGCCAGGCGATCGCCGCGCTGGCGCCCGAGTCCGGCGGCGCGCTCGGCCTGGCCGCCCTCACCGGCGCGCCCGTGGTGGTGGCCGACATCGCCGGCGCCGAACCCGCCGCGACGCTGCTGACGCTGGCCTTCCAGGCCGGCCTGGGCGCCTGCTGGACGCAGCCGGTGCGCAGCGCCCAGGGCGACGCGCGGGGGGTGTTCGCGATCTTCCACCGCCACGCCCGCCAGCCCGGGCCGGCCGAACGCCAACTGCTCGAGGACGAGGCGCGCATCGTCGCGCTGGCGCTCGACCAGGGCGCCGCCGAGGCGCGCCTGCAACTGGCCGCCAGCGTCTTCACCCACGCCCGCGAGGGCATCATGATCACCGACGCCGACGGCGTCATCATCGAGGTCAACGACACCTTCACCCGCGTCACCGGCTACAGCCACCAGGAGGCGCTCGGCCAGACCCCGCGCATCCTCAACTCCGGGCGCCAGCCGCCCGACTACTACAGCGCCATGTGGCGCGCCCTGATCGACAGCGGCCACTGGGACGGCGAGGCCTGGAACCGGCGCAAGAATGGCGAGGTCCACGCCGAAATGATCACCATCAGCGCGGTGCGCGACGGCGCCGGCAAGACCAAGAACTACGTCGCCCTGTTCACCGACATCACGCCGCTCAAGGAGCACCAGCGCCAGCTCGAATACATCGCCCACTACGACGCCCTGACCGGGCTGCCCAACCGCGTGCTGCTGGCCGACCGCCTGCGCCACGCGCTGGCGCAGAGCCAGCGCCGCGGCCAGTCGCTGGCGCTGGTCTACCTCGACCTGGACGGCTTCAAGGCGGTCAACGACCAGCACGGCCACCAGGTCGGCGACGCCCTGCTGGTGACGCTGGCGCAACGCATGCAGACGGCGCTGCGCGAGGGCGACACCATCGCCCGCATCGGCGGCGACGAATTCGTCGCCGTGCTGGTCGACCTGGACCGGCCGCGCGACTGCGAGCCGGTGCTGGAGCGGCTGCTGCAGGCGGCCGCCGAGGCGGTCCAGGTGGAGCAGCAACTGCTGCGCGTCTCGGCCAGCATCGGCGTCACGCTGTACCCGCGCGACGGCGCCGACGCCGACCTGCTGATGCGCCACGCCGACCAGGCCATGTACCTGGCCAAGCAGGCCGGCAAGAACCGCTACCACATGTTCGACGTCGCCCAGGACCAGGCCGAGCAGGTCTACCGCGAGAGCGTCGAGCGGATCCGCCTGGCGCTCGAACTGGGCGAGTTCGAGCTGCACTACCAGCCGCGCGTGGACATGCGCAGCGGCGCGGTGGTCGGCGCCGAGGCGCTGCTGCGCTGGCGCCACCCGCAACGCGGCCTGCTGCCGCCGGCCGCCTTCCTACCGGTGGTCGACGGCCAGCAGACCGGCGTCGAGCTGGGCGAATGGGTCATCGGCGGCGCGCTGGCGCAGATCGGCGCCTGGCGCGCCGCCGGCCTGGCGCTGCCGGTCAGCGTCAACGTCAGCGCGCGCCAGTTGCAGCAGAACGACTTCGGCGCGCGCCTGGCGGCGCAACTGGCGGCGCATCCGGAAGTGCCGGCCGACTGCCTGGAGCTGGAAATGCTGGAAACCAGCGCGCTCGAGGACATCGAACAGGTGATGCGGGTGATGCACGCCTGCCGCGCCCTGGGGGTGCGCTTCGCGCTGGACGACTTCGGCACCGGCTACTCCTCGCTGACCCACCTGAAGCGGCTGCCGGTCGAATCGCTGAAAATCGACCAAAGCTTCGTGCGCGACATGCTGGACGACCCCGAGGACCTGGCCATCATCGAAGGCGTGGTCGGGCTGGCGCTGGCGTTCCGGCGCCAGGTCATCGCCGAGGGCGTCGAGACGGCGGCGCACGGCGAACTGTTGCTGCTGCTGGGATGTACGCTGGCGCAGGGCTTCGGCATCGCCGAGCCGATGCCGGCGCCGGCGCTGCCGGGCTGGGTCGCCGACTGGCGCCCGTACCCGGCCTGGAGCGCCTGGCGCGCACGCCAGCCCAGTGCGAGCGACCGCATGACGGCGTTCGCCGAAGTCGAGCTGCGGCACTGGCTGCGCGCCATCGACGGCCACCTGGACGGCGAGCGCGATGCGCCGGCGCCGCTGGAGCCGGGCCAGAGCCACTTCGGCCGCTGGCTGGCGTGCCAGGGCCGCGCGCTGTACGGACACGGTCCGGCGTTCGCGGCGCTGCCGGCGCTGCACGCGCAAGTGCACGCGCTGGGGCGCGAGCTGCTGCAACTGCAGCGCGCCGGCCGCGGCGCCGAGGCCCGCACGCGGCAGCGGCGCCTGCACGCGCTGCGCGACGAGCTGATCGACCGCCTGCGCCGGCTGGTGCGCGCCGGCTGAACCAGCTTAAACGGCTTCGACGCAACCCCGGGGTCCGTAGGTCGGATTAGCCAAGCGTAATCCGACGCCGAGCCGCCGCCGACGCCAGTCGGGTTACGCCGTTCCGGCTAACCCGACCTACCAAAACCCTTCAATTAACGGCATTCGGGTCCGACCCCGGCGCTTTGCCCCGGCTTGATTTCCAGCGCCAACGACGTTAAGTTGGCGCGGTTTTCGTCGCTCGGGTTAGCGCACCGCCGGCGACACCGTCGCCAGGAACCGCGGCGCGCGCCGGTGCAGCGTCGCCTGCTCGAACGCATACGCCATCTTGATCAGCGCCGCCTCGCTGTAGGCCGCGCCGACGAACGACAGCCCCACCGGCAGGCCGTGCACGAAGCCGGCCGGCACCGTCACGTGCGGATAGCCGGCCACCGCCGCCGGCGTCGAAAAACTGCCGCCGTAATGGTCGCCGTTGATAAAGTCGGTCAGCCAGGCCGGCCCGCCCGTCGGCGCCACCAGCGCGTCGAGCTGGTGCTCGCGCAGCACCTGGTCGAGGCCCTCCTCGCGCGCGTAGCGTTGGTTGTTGGCCAGCGCGTCCAGATACTCCCGGCTGTCGAGTCCCTTCTTGCCTTCCGCGAGCAGCAAATACTCCTGGCCGAAATAGCGCATCTCGGCGCGCTGGTGCTTCTGGTTGAAGGCGGTCACGCCGGCCATGTCCGCCACCGGCGCGCCGGGCGCGTACTCCCTCAAATAGTCGGCCAGGCCGGCCTTGAACTCGTGCAGCATCACCTCGGCTTCACTATCGGCGTACTTGGCGACGTTGGGCACCTGCACCGGGTCGACCAGGATGGCGCCCTGCGCCGCCAACACCAGCAGCGCCCGTTCGATTACCGCGTCGAGGCCGTCGTTGCTGCCGAAGAAATCGCGCGCCACGCCGATGCGCATGCCGCGCAAGCCCTTCTTGTCGAGCGCCCTGGCGTAGTCGCCGGCCTTGCCGGCACCGTCCAGCGTGGCGGCGTCGGCGCGGTCGACGCCAACCATCGCCGCCAGCATCAGCGCGGCGTCGGCGACGCTGCGCGCCATCGGCCCGGCCGTGTCCTGGGAACGGGAGATCGGAATGATGCCGCTGCGGCTGACCAGGCCCAGCGTCGGCTTGATGCCGACCAGGCCGCAGACCGACGCCGGCGAGACGATCGAGCCGTCGGTCTCGGTGCCCACCGCCAGCGTCGCCAGGCAGGCCGCGATGGCCGCGCCCGAGCCCGAGCTGGAACCGCTGCAACTGCGGTCCAGCGCGTAGGGGTTGCGGGTCAGGCCGCCGCGCGCGCTCCAGCCGCTGACCGAATGGGTCGAACGCATATTCGCCCACTCGCTCATATTGGTCTTGCCGAGAATGACGGCGCCGGCCGCGCGCAGCCGCGCCACCACGTGGGCGTCGCGGCTGGCGCGCACGCCGGCCAGCGCCAGCGAACCGGCGCTGGTGCACATGCGGTCGCCGGTGGCGATGTTATCCTTCAGCAGAACCGGAATGCCGTGCAGCGGGCCGCGCACCTTGCCGGCGGCGCGCTCGCGGTCCCTTTCGCGGGCGATCGTCAAGGCGTCGGGATTGAGTTCGATGATGGCGTTGATGCGCGGTCCGGAGCGGTCGATGGCGTCGATGCGGGCCAGGTACTGCGAGGTCAGCGCGTGCGAACCGAGCCGGGCGGAGCGCATCAGCGCCTGCTGGCGCAGCACGCCGGCGTCGAGCACGCCGCCGGCGCCGGGCTGCGCGGCGGCCGCGGCACCCGGCGCCTGACTGACACCTGCGGCGGCGCCAGCGGCCAAACCGATCCGAACGAAATCCCTACGATCCATGCCATCCCCAATTTACGGTCATGCGCAAAACCGCGTTTGCGCGAGTCCGTAGCATAGCAGCGCGAGTCATTGGAAATCCAGACAAGATTAGTTTTTTTGCATGCAAAAAAAGATAACAAAAAAAACGCCGCTGAAACGCCGAGGCCGAAAAAAGGACGAAAAAAAACGCTGCCTGTTTTCGGCAGCGTTTTCGCAGATGCGCGCCTAAGTGTTATCTTAGTTACGGACCACGCGCTTGTATTCGTTGGTACGGGTATCGATTTCAATCGTATCGTCCTGGCTGACAAACAGCGGCACTTGAACGGTGTGGCGATGCGCTTCGATGGCGTTTTCGATCTGCGCTTCTTTCAAGACGTTACCCGAGGTATTGCCTTTGACCGCTGGCTCCGAATAGAAAATCTGACGAGCGATGGTGGTTGGCAATTCAACCGAAATCGCTTTGCCGTCGTAAAACACGGCTTCGCATTCCATACCGTCTTTCAGGTAATGCAATGCATCGCCCAGGTTTTCTTCTTCGATTTCATACTGGTTGTATTCAGCGTCCATGAACACGAACAATGGATCGGCGAAATACGAATACGTCACCGGCTTTTTATCGAGAACAACCACGTCAAATTTATCGTCGCCGCGGAATACGTTTTCCTGAGGGCTGTTCGTCAGAAGATTTTTCATCTTCCATTTGTACGTGAAGCCCGTGCGGCTCGAACCGTTGACATCGGAACGCAAGATGATCATAGGCTTGCTGTCGACCATAATGATGTTGCCAACGCGAATTTCTTTTGCAGGTTTCATAGGGAGTGTACGTAAAAAGTAGGTTGCATAAAAATCATCTGTCGCCTCTGGGCCAAGGGCGCCGAAAGCTCACGTTTGATCGAAAAAAATACGTTATAAATTAACCGGGCATTTTACCCTGTTTTTCGCGCCCCGCCTACCGCAGCGAACGGGAAAACTTCAGCAGGTTGCTCGCCAGATCGCCGTTGGCCAGCATTTCCCCCTGCCAGCCGGCGGAGCGACGCGCCACTTCCGCCATGTCCGCCTGAACCGACGGCCACAGCGCGGACCAGTCGGCCCGCTCGCCGACGCCCGGCGCCGGCGCGCCGTTCCAGCGCAGGGAAAAGGCGGTCAAACTATCAATGTTGTCGCAATAGCGTTGCAAAAACGCCCGCAATTTGACATGGTGCAAATTCTCGTCCTGCGGATAAATATGCCAGATAAACGGCTTACCCGCCCACTGCGCGCGCACAAAAGAGTCTTCGCCGCGCACAAAATTCAGGTCGCAAGCCCATAACAGCTTGTCGTAGTCCGGCTGGGCGACAAACGGCAACACGCGCACGGTCAGCGCGCCGCGCGTAGCTGCCGCGCCCGCGCCCGCCGCCGAACCGAGAAACGCCCGCACCGCCTCGACCGCGACGCCTTCGGGTACCAGGCAGGTGACGGGCGCATCGCCGCTTTGCCACGCGGCAAACATTTCCGCGACCGGCGCGTGCGGATAGCAGAACAGCGACACCTTTAGCGACGCCATCTCGGCCGGCGCCACGCCAAACCTGGCCAGGAAGGCGGCCATGGCCGCCGGCTCCGACTGGAACTGCCGACGCTGCCCCTCCAACGCGGATTCGCGCAATAGGCCGCCGGTTTTACTGGTGAATCCGGGAAAGAAAAAATGTTTCGTCAAAGGCAAGCGGGGATGCGGCGACGGCAAAGTGTGGCAACCCTCGACCCACTCCTCGGCAGTCAAGCCTTCCAGATTCAGCCACACCGGGCGCGGATCGCACCCGGCCATCGCGGCAATATAGCCCGGCGGAATATCGCAGGCGAAAAACTCGATCACGATGTCGGCCACATCGCCGGGCGCAAACACGCCCTCCTGGTCGCGCCAGTGGCGTACCGCCACGCCGGCCAGCTGCTGCGCCTCGGCGTCGAGCGCGACGTCCGGGCAAATGCGCTGAAAAGTCGGCAAGTCGTCGACCCACAGGGTGACGGCGATGCCGTGCTCGCGCTGCAATTGGCGGGCGAAGCGCCAGCAGATGCCGATGTCGCCATAGTTGTCGACGACCTTACAGAACAGGGCCAGGGAGGTCGCGCGGTTTTTATCGGGTTGCATAGTGGATGGTTGTCATTCAAGGCTAGGCGTACGGCAAGGATGCCCCACATTGTATCGCCTAGGCGCGCCGGCGTGCCGGATGTTGGCGTGAACACGCCGTAATTTGGCATTCTCCACAATATGCCGGGCGACAAAAAAGCCGCTCAAGGCGGCTTATTTGCTGGCTTCCAACGAAGCTGAACTGGCGTCCCCAAGGGGATTCGAACCCCTGTACTCACCGTGAAAGGGTGATGTCCTAGGCCTCTAGACGATGGGGACAGAAATCTGTCCTGAATGCCGAACCGCGCATCCTGACCTGGTAGTGCCGACTGCCGAAAAAGCCTTGGCGTCCCCAAGGGGATTCGAACCCCTGTACTCACCGTGAAAGGGTGATGTCCTAGGCCTCTAGACGATGGGGACCTGTGCTGATGATACCGTTCAGCGGACTCTGATTCGAGAGTTTTTTGCCCCTCAAAAAAGCGTGCGCGAAGTTTAACACGAAGCGCCGCGCTAAATCAATAGATGGGCCGCCGCCGCCAACGTTTATTTCACCAGGACAACGATAGCCGGCATACGAAAATCCGCAACTTCGCGAGCGTCATCGCGGCGGGAACCCCACGCGGTGCTGCTAGCCGGCCCAAAACAACAGGCCGACGCCTTATGACGTTCGCCACATCTGCATTAAGCCAATCATGTGTACCAATCCATAAGCCAGGCAAATCAGCGAACTCCAGACCAGAAAGGGCGTGGGCGGCACCTTCGCAATCGATATCAGCGGCAAAATGGCCAGACCCCTAAGCAGATAGACGATCGTGATCAACACCAGCGCCAACTCCAAAAACGGCAACCGGGCCAGCAGTCCGGCGCCGGAAAATGCATATGCGGACCATGCCGCCAAGACCAAGGCGATGCACGAGGTGACGATCGTCGGATACAAGTGCCCGGCCTGCGCCGCCGTAGCCATCCGCTCCCCCGCGCCAAAAAAACGATACCAGGACGGGCCGCCCAGGATGATGCCGATGTGCAGCACCGCCGCGATGGCGCTCAAACATCCGCCGATCAAAAGAAGAATATTGTAGGGTTTGTTCATCAGTTAAGGGGCAGCAAGTTGAAATTGCATTCATATTAACATTTCTCGCCGCCGATATACTGGCACTGCAATTCAAAACCCTTTCATGCGTCGATTCCAAAAGGTCGCGACGGAGGAATCAGCAGCGAAGGACGCGCCAGCGTCGCGCACAACGCGGCGATCGCATCATCGACACAAGTTCGAAGCCAGTCCGATGATCGATGCGTACCTGAAAACGATTCAGCCGGCAAAATAGTGGAAATAAATACCCAAAGCGTCATCAAGGTGCCGCAAGGTAAATGGATTCAATTGGCAAGCAACAAGCGGCCAACGCGAGACCGGGCCGGTCCGCCGCGCCAAATTGAAGATATGGAGGGGGAGGAAAACAAAAAAGCCGCACTAGGCGGCTTGATCTGTCACTTGCTATGGACGTGTTTGCCGGCGCTGGCCCCGCAAACTGTCGAAATTGGCGTCCCCAAGGGGATTCGAACCCCTGTACTCACCGTGAAAGGGTGATGTCCTAGGCCTCTAGACGATGGGGACCATGAACTGCTCAATTTTCTGTGCTTTGGTGGAGGTAAGCGGGATCGAACCGCTGACCTCTTGCATGCCATGCAAGCGCTCTCCCAGCTGAGCTATACCCCCCTGGCACAGAACATTACAAACCGCGTGAACGGCTTTTACTAGCTACTGCTTTACTACGAAACCTGGCGTCCCCAAGGGGATTCGAACCCCTGTACTCACCGTGAAAGGGTGATGTCCTAGGCCTCTAGACGATGGGGACCCTGAACTAGCATTTACTACATCTGCACCATATTCAAACTAAACGGAGAAACTTCTTTTCCATTTGCTGGTGGAGGTAAGCGGGATCGAACCGCTGACCTCTTGCATGCCATGCAAGCGCTCTCCCAGCTGAGCTATACCCCCGTTGGCGCAGAAACAAGAGTATAGCAAAGATACAGAAGAACGCAAATACCCTTTTGCAACTATTAGAGATATTTGGCCAAACGCGCCAGGGCGGTTTCGCGGCCGAACACTTGCAGCACCGCGTCGATGGCCGGGGTTTGCAGCTGGCCAGTGAGGATCAGGCGCAGCGGCATCGCCAGCAATGGCATCTTCAGCGTGTTCGCGGCCAGCACTTCCTTGATCATCGCGGCCAACGCCTCCTTGCTCCACTCCACGCCTTGGCAGCGCTGGGCGAACTGCGCCAGCGCCGGCTTGATGGCGTCGGTCAGGTGCTGCGCCAGCAGGGCCGCGTCCGGCTGCGGTTCGCGGTAGAACAGCATCGCCGCCGTCGCCAGTTCGTTGACGGTGTTGACCCGCTCTTTCAGCATGCCCAGCACCAGCGCCAATTCCGGCGCGCCGTCGAAGACCGCGCCGTCGGCCAGCATCAGCGGACGGGCCAGGTCCGCCAGGCGGGCGTTGTCCGCTTGCTTAATATAGTGGTTGTTCAGCCATGCCAGTTTTTCGTGGTTGAACTGGGCCGCCGATTTGGTCAGGTGGTTCAGGTTGAACCACTCGCAGAACTGCTCCATCGAGAACACTTCGTCGTCGCCATGGCTCCAACCCAGCCGCGCCAGGTAGTTCAGCATCGCTTCCGGCAGGTAGCCCTGGGCCGGGTAGTCCATCACGCTGACGGCGCCGTGGCGCTTCGATAGCTTCTCGCCGTCGGAACCGAGGATCATCGGCAGATGGCCGTACAGCGGCAGCGGCGCGCCGATCGCGCGCAGGATGTTGATCTGGCGCGGCGTGTTGTTGACGTGGTCGTCGCCGCGCAGCACGTGGGTGATGCCCATGTCCCAGTCGTCGACGGCGACGCAGAAATTGTAGGTCGGGGTGCCGTCCGGGCGCGCGATGACCAGGTCGTCCATTTCGCGGTTCGAGATGGTGATACTGCCTTTGACGACGTCGTCCCAGGTGACGTCGCCGTCCAGCGGGTTCTTGAAGCGCACCACCGGCTTACGGTCGGCCGGAACCGCCGGCAGGGTTTTGCCCTCTTCAGGACGCCAGGTGCCGTCGTAACGCGGCTTGTCGCCGGCGGCGCGCATTTTTTCGCGCATCGCCTCGACCTCTTCCGGCGACGAGTAGCACAGGTAGGCGGTGCCCTCTTCCAGCATGTTGGCGACGACTTCGCGGTAGCGATCCATCCGCTGCATTTGGTAGAACGGGCCTTCGTCGTGCTCCAGGCCGAGCCACTTCATGCCGTCGATGATCGCCTGCACCGCTTCCGGCGTCGAGCGTTCCAGGTCGGTGTCTTCGATGCGCAGGATGAAAGTGCCGCCGAAGTGGCGCGCGAACGCCCAGGAGTACAACGCCGTGCGGGCGCCGCCGAGGTGGAGGTAGCCGGTCGGGCTGGGAGCGAAACGGGTGCGGACGGGCTTAGCGGATGCAGTGGTCATCGAAGTGGTCAGGCTAAAAGAGAAAGACGCCATTTTACCGCGTTGGCACTGGCCGGGGCCAAACCGGTCGGCGCGATATTCGTCGGTCGGATTACGCTGCGCTAATCCGACCGGCGACACTGTGCCGTTAATTCGACCCGCAACCAAGGGCGAGGGCCAGCGGCGTTTTATAGCCGGCGGATTTGTTCGGCGATGCGCTCGGCCTGCCTTTGCAGCGCCGCCTCGAAGACGTCGACCAGTTGCGACAGCGGCCGGTGCAGCGGTTTAACGATATTCACGGTGAACGGCAGCGACACCGTGAAGCGGCGGATTTGCAGCCCCTGCCCGGCGAAGTCGAGCGCCGTCAGCGGGTTGACGATGGCCAGGCCGACGCCTTCGCGCGCCATCGCGCACACCGAGGCGGCGCTGGGCGTGTCGAGCACCATGCGCCGTTCGACGCCGCCCTGGCGGAAAATTTCGTCGATCTGCTGGCGGTAAGGGTCGACCGCCGACAGGCTGATGAAGGGCTGCCCGGCGAAGTCGGCCGGCGCCAGCGCCGCCTTCGCCGCCAGCCGGTGCCCGTCCGGCAGCACGCACACCTCGTCGACCGACATCAGGGGACTCAGCACCGTGCCGGGCGGCGCGTTGTCAACCTCGGTCAGGCCGAGGTCGTGCCGCTGCGCCGACAACCACTCCTCCAGCAGCGGCGACTCCTGCGGCGTGATGCTCACGCTGACCTTCGGGAATTGCGCCAGGAACGGCCGGCACGCCTGTGGCAGCAGCGACTGCGCGAACACCGGCAGGCAGGCGATCGACAACTGGCCCTGCTCGAACTGGCGCAGCGCGGCGGCGGCGCTGACGATGCGCTCCAGCCCGAAATAGGCGCGCTGCACCTCCTCGAACAGTTGCAGCGCCTGCGCGCTCGGGCGCAGGCGCCCGCGCACCCGCTCGAACAGCGTCAACTGGGTCAGGTATTCGAGCCGGGCCAGCTCGCGGCTGACGGTCGGCTGCGAGGTGTTGAGCATCTGCGCCGCGCCGGTCACGCTGCCGGCGGTCATGATGGCGCGGAACACCTCGATATGGCGCAGGGTAATGGACATGGCCGGAAGGGTTGAGGATAAACATATATCATAAATGAATAAGGTAGCGTCAAATAGATATTTTCTGTTTGACGCGCAGCGCGCCATAATGTTTCCACACGACAGACGCAAGCGCGGCCACCGCCCCTACCCATATAAGAAAGCAGACAATGAACAGCATTTCAGAGCAGACCCTCGCCGAACTGGCCCAACAACACGGCACCCCCTTGTGGGTCTACGACGCCGCGCTGATCCGCGCGCGCATCGCCCAGCTGGCCTCGTTCGACGTGGTGCGCTTCGCCCAGAAGGCCTGCTCCAACATCCATCTGCTGCAATTGATGCGCGACGCCGGCGCCCACGTCGACGCCGTCTCGCTGGGCGAGATCGAGCGCGCGCTGCAAGCGGGTTTTACGACCGAAGAAAAGAACGGCGCCGCCGGCGTGGTGTTCACCTGCGACCTGTTCGACCGCCCCACCCTGCGGCGCGTGGCCGAGTCGAAAATCGAAGTCAACGCCGGCTCCATCGACATGCTGCACCAGCTGGGCGCGGTGTCGCCGGGCCACCGGGTCTGGCTGCGCATTAACCCGGGCTTCGGCCACGGCCACAGCAACAAGACCAACACCGGCGGCGAAAACAGCAAGCACGGCATCTGGCACACTGAACTGAAGGACGCCATCGCGCTGATCCGCCAGTACGGCCTGCACCTGGTCGGCCTGCACATGCACATCGGCTCGGGCGTCGACTACAGCCATCTGGAACAGGTTTGCGGCACGATGGTCGAACTGGTCGCCGGCATGGGCCACGACATCGAGGCCATCTCCACCGGCGGCGGGCTGTCGGTGCCGTACCGCGAAGGCGAGCAGCCGGTCGACACGGCGCACTACTTCGCGCTGTGGGACGCGGCGCGCAAGCAGATCGAGGCGCACCTGGGCCACCCGGTGCGCATCGAAATCGAGCCGGGCCGCTTCCTGGTCGCCGAGGCGGGTTTGCTGGTCACGGAAGTGCGCGCCACCAAGCAGATGGGCGGCAATCACTTCACGCTGCTCGACACCGGCTTTAGCGAGTTGATGCGCCCGGCCATGTACGGCAGCTACCACGAGATGACGGTGCTGGCGCGCGACGGCCGCGACCTCGCGGCGCTGCCGCCGCGCGCCACCGTGGTCGGCGGGCCGCTGTGCGAATCGGGCGACGTGTTTACGCAGTTGGAGGGCGGCGTGGTCGAGACGCGCTTGCTGGCGCAGGCGCAGGTGGGCGATTATGTGGTGATGCACGGCGCCGGCGCGTACGGCGCGTCGATGTCGTCGAACTACAACAGCCGCCCGCACGCCGCCGAATACCTGGTCGACGGCGCGCGGTCGCGCCTGATCAGAAGGCGCCAGACGGTGGCGGAATTGATTTCGCTGGAATTGCTGGGGTAATGCGAAGGGCGGCGCCGCGGGTGTGTCGGCTCGCCCGCCAACGCGGATCGCAGGTCGGGTTAGCCGGAACGGCCTAACCCGACACCGGCGTCGACGCAGGCCGAGGCGCGATACTTACTTGACGGTGACTTTGATGGTGTTGCTCAGCGCCGGGCCGTACGATTGGTGCGCGCCGTTGGCGAACTGCATCGTCAGGCTGTAGACGCCGGGCGCCAGCTTGACTTCGGCTTCGGTCTGGCCCTTGCCGAAATGCAGGTGGGAATCGTCGAACGGCACCGAATCGCCGGCCTTGATCGATTCCTTGTTGATCAGCAGGTGGTGGTGGCCGCTGTTGGCGGCGATCTCGCCGGCCGGCTTGACGTCCATTCCCGCCACGGCGAACTTCACCTTGAACGGGCTGCTGACGGTGGCGCCGTCGGCCGGCTCGGTGAAGGAAACCGATTGCGCGAAGGCGCTCGCCGCCATGCAGGCGGTGACGATGGTGGCGGCCGCCAGGCGGCGCAGGAACTGGGTGCGGATATTCATCTAGGCGTTTCTCCTTGGTTGCTCAATCGACCGTCAGTCGTTTTTGATGACGATGCTTGGGAACTTGCTGGTCAAATCCTTGGCCTTCTCGGCCACTTTCACCGCGATCTTGCGGGCGATCTCTTTATAGATGGCGGCGGCGGCGCCGTCCGGCTCGGCGACCACGGTCGGCCGGCCGGAATCGGTCTGCTGGCGGATCGCCATCGTCAGCGGCAGCGCGCCGAGGAAGTCGACGCCGTATTCGCCGCACATCTTCTGGCCGCCGCCGGCGCCGAAAATCTCTTCCGCGTGGCCGCAGTTGGTGCAGATGTGGGTGCTCATGTTCTCGACGATGCCGAGGATCGGAATGCCGACCTTCTCGAACATCTTCAAGCCCTTGCGCGCGTCCAGCAGCGCGATGTCCTGCGGCGTCGTGACGATCACCGCGCCCGTCACCGGCACTTTTTGCGACAGCGTCAACTGGATGTCGCCGGTACCCGGCGGCATGTCGACGATCAGGTAGTCAAGGTCGCGCCAGTTGGTTTGCTCGAGCAACTGCTGCAGCGCCTGCGTGACCATCGGGCCGCGCCACACCATCGGCTCGCCCGGGTCGATCATGAAGCCGATCGACGACACCTGCAGGCCGTGGTTTTCCAGCGGCTCCATGGTCTTGCCGTCGGTGGTTTTCGGTTGTTCGTTAATGCCCAGCATCATCGGCTGCGACGGGCCGTAGATGTCGGCGTCGAGCAGGCCGACCGAGGCGCCCTCGGCCGACAAGGCCAGCGCCAGGTTGACGGCGGTGGTCGATTTGCCGACGCCGCCCTTGCCGGAAGCGACGGCGATGATGTTCTTGACGTTCGGCATCAGCTTCAGGCCGCGCTGCACGGTGTGCGAAATAATCTTCGAATACACGTTGACGGCAACCGAGGCGGCGCCGGGCAAGGCCTGCAGCGGCGCCTGCACGCTGGCGCGGATGGCCTCGAACTGGCTCTTGGCCGGGTAGCCCAGCTCGATGTCGAGCGAAATGGCGCCGCCCTCGACCTTCAGGTTCTTGACGCACTTCGAGGCCACGAAGTCCTTGCCGGTGTTCGGATCGATAACGCTTGAGAGGGCTGCCTTGACGTCTTCTACTGTGATGCTCATGAAAATCTCCGTGTGTGATCCCGCAGTCTAGCGCAAAATTGACGAAAAATCAGGGCGGCCCGCCGCGCCGCCGATGTCCAGCCGGCCTTTCCGCTGTTAAAATGTATTTTTTATCCAACCCAAAGTGCATCAATCATGACTCGCAAGCTGTTCGTCACCACTGCCCTGCCTTACGCAAACGCCGCCTTCCACATTGGCCACATGATGGAATACATCCAGGCCGATATCTGGGTCCGGTTCCAGCGAATGCAACGCGACGGTGCGAGCCCGCGCGAGGTGCACTTCGTCGGCGCCGACGACACCCACGGCACGCCGATCATGATCGCCGCCGAAAAAGAGGGCCTGACGCCGCAGGAATTCGTCGCCAGGATCGCCGCCGGCCGCGCCCAGTACCTCGACGGCTTCCACATCGCCTTCGACAACTGGTACTCGACCGACTCGCCGGAAAACGTCGAGCTGTCGCAGGGCATCTACCGCAAGCTGCGCGACACCGGCCTGATCGTCACCAAAACCGTCGACCGCTTCTTCGACCCGGTCAAGGGCATGTTCCTGGCCGACCGCAACATCAAGGGCGAATGCCCGAAATGCGGCGCCAAGGACCAGTACGGCGACAACTGCGAAGTGTGCGGCGCGGCCTACCAGCCGACCGAACTGGTGCGCCCGTTCTCGGTGTTCACCGGTTCGACGCCGATCATGAAACCGTCCGAACAATACTTCTTCAAGCTGTCCGACCCGCGCTGTTTCGTCTTCCTCAAGGACTGGCTGAACACGCCCGGCCGCCTGCAGCCTGAAATGGTCAACAAGGTCAGCGAATGGCTGGGCGAAGCCGGCGAAAAGCTGGCCGACTGGGACATCTCGCGCGACGCGCCCTACTTCGGCATCCCGATTCCCGACGCGCCGGGCAAATTCTTCTACGTCTGGCTGGACGCGCCGGTCGGCTACCTGGCCAGCCTGAAGAACTACTGCGACAAGAAGGGCATGGACTTCGAAGCGCTGCTGAAGGACCCTGCCACCGAACAGATCCACTTCATCGGCAAGGACATCGTCTCCTTCCACCTGCTGTTCTGGCCGGCGATGCTGAAATTCGCCGACCACCCGGTGATCGACAAGCTGACCGTCAACGTGCACGGCCACCTGACCGTCAACAACGAGAAAATGTCGAAGTCGCGCGGCACCGGCATCTCGCCGCTGCGCTACCTGAACCTGGGCATGAACCCGGAATGGCTGCGCTACTACATCGCCTTCAAAATGAACTCGAAGGTCGAAGACCTCGACTTCACCGGCGACGACTTCGTGGCGCGCGTGAACAGCGACTTGATCGGCAAATACGTCAACATCGCCAGCCGCTGCGCCGGCTTCATCGCCAAGAAATTCGACGGCAAGCTGGCCGCCGGCCTGTCCGACGGCGCCCGGGCCTGGGTCAACCGCGCGCTGACGGTCGAGCACGACGGCGTCGCCAGCGAGCGCCAGGCCAGCATCGCCCACCACTTCGAGCACCGCGAATTCGGCAAGGCGCTGCGCGAAATCATGGAAATCGCCGACATCACCAACCAGTACGTCGACGAGAACAAACCGTGGATCCTGGCCAAGGACGAGACCAAGCTCGCCGAGCTGCACGACGTCTGCAGCGCCGCGCTGATCCTGTTCCGCCAGTTGACGATCCTGCTGTCGCCGGTGCTGCCGGACGTGGCCGCCAACGTCGCCCGCTTCCTCAACGACGCGCACCTGAGCTGGGCCGACACCGACGTCGCCAGCGGCGCGGTTTACCAGACTATGCTGGGCCGTAGCATCGGCGCCTACAACCACCTGATGACGCGGGTCGACGCCAAAATGGTCGAGGCCCTGTTCGACGCCCCGGCGCCGGCCGCCGCCCCCGCTGCCGTGGCGGCCGCGGCCGCCGACGCCGCGCCGGCGCTGCAAGCGTCGGCGCCAAGCAGCCAGATCGAGGCGCTGGCGCCGGAGATCAAGATCGACGACTTCGCCAAGATCGACCTGCGCATCGCCAAAATCGTCAACTGCGAACACGTGGCCGGCTCCGACAAGCTGCTGCGCCTGACGCTGGACGCCGGCGAAGGCCGCCTGCGCAACGTCTTCTCCGGCATCAAGGCCGCCTACCAGCCGGAAGAGCTGATTGGCAAGCTGACCGTGCTGGTGGCCAACCTGGCGCCGCGCAAGATGAAATTCGGCGTCTCCGAAGGCATGGTGCTGGCCGCCTCCGCCGCCGACGAAAAAGCCAATCCGGGCATCTACATCCTCAACCCGTGGCCGGGCGCGGAACCCGGCATGCGGGTCGGCTAAGGCATAGCGATGAACATCGTGGTGCGGGAAGCAACGGACGCCGACGCGAAACTGATCGCCGACCTGACGCGGGCCGCGTGGGCCGGCAAGGTCAGCGTCACCTCCAGCGGCCACCGCGAAACGACGGTCCACGTCGGCGAGCACCTGCGCGCGGGCGGCGGCTTCATCCTGCTGGTCGACGAGACGCCGGTCGGCTCGCTGCGCTGGCTGCCGCTCGACAGCGCAGCGGACGTGTGGGAAATCCTGCGCATGGGCGTGCTGCCGGCCTACCGCGGCAGCAACATCTCGCAGCACCTGCTGGAGGCGGTGATCCACCACGGGCTGGCCTCGGGCGTGGAAGAACTGCGGCTGGCGGTGCGGCTCGACCAGCCCAAGCTGCGCGATTTCTACACCGCCTACGAGTTCGAACTGGCCGAGGAACTGGAATACTCGCACGCCAACCCGTTGGAACCGGCGCCGATGGTCATGCGGCGCGCACTGCGCTGCTAGCGCGCCACCGGTTCAAACAACACAGCGGCAAAGAGCCGGCGCCAAGGCGAGAGGGCCAGCCCCCAAGGGTCCGACCCCGGGGTGGCGCCCTTGGCTTACCCCTTGCGCGACGACACCACAATCCCCCCCACAATCAACAAAAACGCCAAGCCGTGGTACGGCTGCGGCAACTCGCCCAGGAAAGCGGCCGACATCAGGGCGGCGAACAGCGGCGTGAGATTACTGAAAAACGCCGCCACGCTCGGGCCGGCGCGCTGCACCCCCGCGCCCCAGCAGCGAAACGCGATCACCGCCGGGCCGACCGCCACATACACCAGCGCGGCGACCAGCGTCCAACTCCAGCCGATCCGCGCGCTGCTCAGCGTCCACTCGCCGGCGGCGAAAGCGCCGGACCACACCACCCCGAACGCCACCTGCGCCAACAAAAAACTGGCCCAATGGCCGCGCACGTCGTCGGGCGCGTTCGAGCGCGTCAACAACCAGCTATACAACGACCACGCAATCGTCGCGAAAACCATAAACACATCGCCCGGCACCAGGCGCAACTCCAGCGCATGGCGCAACTCGCCGCGGGCGAGCACCAGCAACACGCCGGCGATCGACAGCGCCGCGCCCAGCACCTGCCTGCCGGACACGCGGGCGCCGAAAAACAGCCAACCGGTGAGCATCATCCAGACCGGCATCCCGGCCGCGACCAGCGTCACATTGATCGGCGTCGAACTTTGCAGCGCCATATACTGCAGCGCGTTATACATCCCGACGCCCAGCAAGCCGAGCACGGCGAAGCGGCGCCAATGCGACCACAAACCGCTGCCGCGGCGGAAAATCGGCCCCGCCAGCGGCAGCAAAATAAAGAACGCGATCAACCAGCGCAGGAAATTCAAGGTCATCGGCGGCACCATCTCATGCACCAGCCGCCCGACAATGGCATTACCCGCCCACAACAATGGAGCGAGGACCAACAAAAAAACGGTGGAAGGCGTCAAACCTGGATTCATAGGCAAGCAATAAAGTGGACTCGGGAAAAACCGACACCCCGGGGTTGTCGGTGCGTCGAGGATAGCCGATTTCGCCAGCGACGGCAGGGGACGCCAAAAATGCTACGGCGGCGGGGCATTTTTGGCCGTTTTCAGCCGATTCCTACCCGGGCCGTGGAGATAGAATGACCGCAGCACCGCCCGGCGCGGTAAAATATCGATTGCCTCTTACCAATAAGACTATATGAAACTTACCAAACAGTTCCAGTTGTATGAATCCGATCACACTTTGTTTATCAAGGCGCTGAAAGAGAAGAACCCGGGCATGGAAGAGGGCCAGCGCGCCGGCCGCGCTTTGTTGTGGGATAAGCCGCCGGTCAGCCTGAGCGAGCAGGAAAGCCAGATGGAATCGGCCATCAAGCAACAAGCTTACGTTTACCAGAACAAGATTTAAGCGATCGGGACGAGCGCTATGTTGCCAGTCGAACCGGCGGCAATGACGCCGGCGGTCGATCCGGTCGGTTTCGCGCGCCTGTACGGCGAGCCGCTGATGCGCATGCCGACCGACCTGTACATCCCGCCCGACGCGCTGGAAATCTTCCTGGAGGCCTTCGAGGGGCCGCTGGACTTGTTGCTCTACCTGATACGCAAGCAAAACTTCAACATCCTCGACATTCCGATGGCGCAGGTCACCCTGCAGTATCTGAAGTATGTCGACCAGATCCGCGTGCACAACCTGGAGCTGGCCGCCGAGTACCTGCTGATGGCGGCGATGCTGATCGAGATCAAGTCGCGCATGCTGCTGCCCTCGACCAGGTGCGACATCGAGGACGATATCGGCGACCCGCGCGCCGAGCTGGTACGGCGCCTGCTCGATTATGAGCAGATCAAGCTGGCCGCCTACGATTTGAACGCGCTGCCCCAGCTCGAGCGCGATTTCCTGCGCCCGGCCATTTTCATCGAGCAAAGCCTGACGCCGACCTGGCCCGACGTCGAGCCGGCCGACCTGCAGGCGGCCTGGTTGGACGTGCTGAAGCGCGCCAAGCTGACCCAGCACCACAGGATCAGCCGCCAGGAACTGTCGGTGCGCGAACACATGACGGGTATCCTGCGGCGCCTGCAAACGGCCCGCTTCGTCGAGTTCGCCGATCTGTTCGACCCCGCCGGCGGCGTGCCCATCGTCGTCGTCAACTTCGTCGCGCTGCTGGAACTGGCCAAAGAAACCCTGATTGAAATTACGCAAGCCGAGCCGTTTGCGCCGATTTATGTGCGGCTGGCATATTCGCCGGCCTGAGCGGACCGCGCGCCGCCCCCCCACCGTTTTCCCATTAGCGCCATAGCGAAAGCAATCCATGAAAATCATTTCCTCCATTGAAGAGTTGCGCGACCAGTTAAGCGGGCAGTTGCGCACGGCCTTCGTCCCGACGATGGGCAATCTGCACGAAGGCCACCTGTCGTTGATGCGCCTGGCGCGCAGGCACGGCGACCCGGTGGTCGCGTCGATTTTCGTGAACCGCCTGCAGTTCGGGCCGGGCGAAGACTTCGAGAAGTATCCGCGCACCTTCCAGGCCGACGTCGAGAAGCTGGAAAAGGAAGGCGTCTACGTGCTCTTCGCGCCGACCGAGAAGGACCTGTACCCGGAGCCGCAGGAGTTCCGCGTGCGCCCGCCCGACGACCTGGGTAACACGCTCGAGGGCGAGTTCCGCCCGGGCTTCTTCACCGGCGTCACCACCGTCGTACTCAAGCTGTTCTCCTGCGTGCAGCCGCGGGTGGCCGTGTTCGGCAAGAAGGATTACCAGCAGTTGATGATCATCCGCAACATGAGCCGCCAGTTCGCGCTGCCGACCGAAATCATCGCCGCCGAAACCTACCGCGCCGACGACGGCCTGGCGCTGTCCTCGCGCAATATGTACCTGTCGCCGGCCGAGCGCGCCGAGGCGCCGTCGCTGTACCAGGGCTTGAACGTCGTCGCCGATGCCGTGCGCGCCGGCAACCTCGACGTCGCCGACCTGGAGCGCGCGGCAATGCAGCAACTGGCCCAGAAAGGCTGGAACCCCGACTACATCTCGGTGCGCAAGCGCATCGACCTGCAAGCGCCGTCGGCCGACGAGCTGGCGCGGGGCACGCCGCTGGTGGTGTTGGCCGCCGCCAAACTGGGCCAAACCCGCCTGATCGACAACCTGGAAATCTAGGCCCTCCCGCCCGCCCGCCTCCAACGCAATTCGGGGGCGGGTCTGGACATGGCGGTTTTCCAAACGGAAAACCGCCATGTCCAGACCCGACCCCTTTTTTTTTGCCGGGCCGCCGCCTGAAAAATGGGGAACTTTTTCACTGCCGAGCACCGTTACATCTTGCTTTTTGGCTTCAAACCCTTGTGCTAAAACGTGAAGACCGCGTATGCGGCGCAACGCGTTTCTCACGCGAAAATGAACAGTCTTTACCCGTAGCGAAAGTGTTTTCCCATGACCGTATGGAGGCTCACATGGCTCTCACAAGTGATGCAGCAAAAAAGTTCTTTGGTAGTTTGTATGACCGTTCCAACACACCCGATCTCTGCGGTGGTCAAGTAATTTCGGACACAACAATAGGGGCTTTTTTTGCCATTTCCCGCTCGTAGGCGGCGGGCGGCATTGCCCAGTACTGAATTCAATCGCTTGCAGTTGTAGAACCCGACGATGTAGTCCGTGATATGAGAATACGCGCAAATCCAGCGACGCGCAAGGCGCGGTCCCAATCCTAGGAAAAGCCGCGGCAGGTCGCAATATGTCCGGATTAGAATATCACTCATATAAACATGCATATAATAACTTCTACCTAGCCTGCTACGCTGGGGCCATGGACACATTTTCGACACCCGGCCAGGCCGCACTTGTCCGCCCCGGCATCACCTCCCCCACCGAATGGCAAACCCGCATCGACCTCGCCGCGTGCTATCAGTTATGCGCGCTGTACGGCTGGGACGACGGTATTTACACGCATATTTCAGCCGCCGTACCCGGCGAACCGGGTCGTTACTTGATCAACCCGTTCGGCATGCGCTTCAATGAAGTCACGGCGTCGAACCTGGTCAAGGTCGACAGCGACGGCAACATCGACGGCCAGTCGCCATACACGGTGAACAAGTCCGGCTTCCGCCTGCACGCGGCCGTGCACAAGGCGCGTCCGGACGCCGCCTGCGTCATGCATTTGCATAACCTTGCCGGCATTGCCGTCGGGATGCAGGATACCGGCCTGCAGCCGCTGTCGCCGTACGCACTGCGTTTTTACGGCGAACTGGCCTATCACGACTACGAAGGCATTGCCATGACGGAAGACGAGCAGGAGCGCCTGGTGCGCAACTTGGGCCCCCGTTACGCTATGCTATTGCGCAACCACGGCAGCCTGACCGTGGGCCGCACCATTCCCGAAGCGTTCGTGCTGATGGAAACCCTGGACCGGGGCTGCGATGTACAACTGCGCGCGCAAGCGGCGATGGTGCCGCTGCGCCAGCCGTCGGAAGCCATGTGCCTGAAAGCCCATGCGCAACTGGTGGGCGACGGTTCGCCTGAGGGCGTGCCCGAGTGGCCTTCCCTGTTGCGTCGCCTGGACGCCGCCGGCTCCCCATACCGTACCTGATCCCCTTACTGAGAAGAAGCAACTATGCCGACCATTAACGTTCAACTGTTCGAAGGCCGTACCCTGGAACAAAAACGCGCCTTCGTACAGGCCGTCACGGAAGCCACCGTCAAAACCCTGGGCGCCGCGCCGGAATCGGTCGACATCCTGATCCATGAAATCAAGCGCGAGCACTGGGCCACCGGCGGCAAGCTGTGGTCGGACGAATGAGCAAACGTCCTATATAACGGGACCGGACGCGGGGGCCGGATGCGGCCTCCCGCCGGTACGTGTTTCTTTCCGTCTGAGCCCCGGCCCGCCGCACCGCAGCAGGGTTCCGCTCCGGCTTAGTAGTGGCTCAGGCTCCAGGCGCCGGACAATCCCGCGCCGGTAGCCCAGGTGCCGCCCATCGCCAGCGGCGAATCGAGATTGCCGTTGAAGGTGGCGCTGGCAACGCCGCTCACGCTCAGCTTGAACGCCAGGTTGCCTTGCGCGTCGACGGTGCCGTTGACGGCAAACGCCCCGCCTTGGCCGGAGAAGCACGAACCGCTCACGACGCCGGACGCGGAGATATCCACGCTGCAGTTACCCGCATCGGCGCCCGAATAGTCGCCCGTCCACGTGCCGGCGCAGGTTTCGATACCGATTTTATCAAAATAATAATTCGATGTGAATTATATACGTCAATTCGATTCTATCAGGAACAAATAGTTACGTTATGGGAATTCGCTATCAAGGCGATACACGGCGGGGGATGGGGCCAGGGATGGCGCTATCGGCGCGCCTGCGCCGCGCTGGCGGCAAGCGCCGCGGCCACTTCAGGTGGCGATGCTTTGCGCCCAGGCCAGCGCCGACAGGTGCGCCTTGTTGACGTCGAGCGGGCTGAATTTAAGCGAGGCGGCCAGCGACGACACCAGGTTCGAGTTCAGTTCGCAGGCTTCGGCCAGCGCCAGATAGGGGCCGTATTTGCCGCCGCGCGTGAGCAGCGCCTCGACCACCTCGGACGGCAGTTGGATGGTTTCCAGCACTTCCTTCATGGGCAGGCCGAGCAGGCGGTCGAGCAGCGAGAACATGCCGGCCACGAACAGGTTTTCCGCCTCGTGCTTGCCGAGCGCGCCAACGCCGAGCAGCTCGGCCAGGCGCCCGCGCACCACCGCCGTCTCCATCAGCACCGGCGAGTAGCCGCTGGTGCTGGCGGTGGCCAGCAGCAAGGTCAGCCAGCGGT
Organism: Janthinobacterium sp. CG3; assembly: GCF_000344615.1. Classification (GTDB taxonomy): domain Bacteria; phylum Pseudomonadota; class Gammaproteobacteria; order Burkholderiales; family Burkholderiaceae_D; genus Janthinobacterium. The sequence goes on from NZ_KB467824.1 coordinate 2,505,859, forward strand.
ACAGCGGCGCGTAGCCCAGCAAGGCCAGCGCCTGGCGCAGCGACTGCACCTCCGCCCCCAGGCCGAAGCTGGCCGAGTTGATGAAGCGCAGCAACTTGTACGACAGCGCGGCGTCGCGCTTGAGGGCGTTTTCGAGGTGCTTGATGTCGGCGTTTTGGTTCACCATCTGCATCAGTTGCAAGATGATGGTCTGGGCCGGGTTCATGCCCTTCACCGGCGCGTCGCCGCCGCGCGGCGTCAGGTGCAGCTTGCCGACGAAGGCGTCCAGCCCGAGCGCGGCGCAGGCGTCGAAGTCGGCCCAGGTCGCCACCGGCCGGCCCACCATGCGCACCGACGATTGTTTTAAGGCGGAAAAGACGCGCGCCTGCGCCGCCACGTCGGCGCCGGTAAAGCGCACCTCGACGTAGGAGGCGATGGCCGCCAGGTTCTTGCTCAGCAGCGCCGCCGGCGCCTCGCGCAGCGAGATGCCGACGCCGCCGGCGCGCAGGCCGCGCACCGCCGCCAGCGTGTCGCGGTTGTGCAGTTCGGCGCTGCGAATGCTCAACACGGTGAATTCGGGCGGCATCGAGAACAGCGCGTCGGTTGACAGCATCGCCGGCACCGCGTCGAGGAACAGCAGTTTGTCGCGCAGCAGCCAGCCGCGTTCGTCGTCGACCAGTTGCGCCGCGACGAAGCCGATCAGCTCTTCGAGCTGGGCGTCGGTCGAGGCGGCCGCGCCGCTTTGCTGCCACGACAACTCATAGCCAATGACGCGCTGCTTCGGATCGAGCAGCGGTTCGCGAACGATGAAATTGGTTTGGTGCATGGCGGCGGCTCGGGTAGGCTAAAGTGTGGCACGCGCAATGTGCGAGCAAGACGAGTGTATCACCACACCTGCGGCCCAGGTAGCCCGGCAGCCTCAATATTGCGTGAAAGCATCAGAAGGGGCGCGGCTATCGCGCCGACGCGGGCGCGATCAGGCCGCGCCTGGCCGTGTCGTCTTTACGCGGCGTCGGCGCAGACGTCATCAACGCCAACGGCGTAACCCTGGGGTCGGACCCTGGAGGTCTGACCCCGGCTGTTTGCCGCTGCTTGGTTGTGAGTGCGCCGGCGCGCGAACGACGCATCGCCGGGGTTTTGTCAGGCGCCGGCTTTTTCGAGTTTTTCGAAAATTTTGTTGAGCTTCTCGTCCAGCGTGGCGGCCGTGAACGGCTTGACCACATATCCGCTGGCGCCGGCTTGGGCGGCGGCGATGATGTTTTCTTTTTTCGCTTCGGCGGTCACCATCAACACCGGCAACTTGGCCAGCGCCGGGTCGGCGCGAATGTGCTGCAACATCGTCAGCCCGTCCATGTTCGGCATGTTCCAGTCGGACACGACGAAGTCGAACGATTCCGCGCGCAGTTTCGCCAGGCCCATGACGCCGTCTTCTGCCTCGTCAACGTTGGCGTAACCCAGTTCTTTCAACAGATTCCGGACAATGCGACGCATTGTCGAAAAATCGTCAACAACTAAAAATTTCATCTTTGGATCAGCCATGAATTACTCCGTTGTTTCTCTAGCGGTTTATTAATAAGGCGACATGAATGCCGGCGCGTACGCCAGCACTACGGCAGCAGTTTATAGGATAGCATTTTCGTTGCCCTTAGGCGAACAAAGTCGCGTAAAAACGCATGAAAGCTGATTTACACACGCAAAGCGCGCATACCGTGCTTGGCCAGGTATCCCAGCACCATGGCCGGCAGCGCCGTCAACGCGCCGACCTCGTGCGCGCCGCCCAACGCAATGGCTTCGCGCGGCATGCCGAACACCACGCAACTGGCCTCGTCCTGGGCGAAATTATACGCGCCGGCCTGCTTCATTTCCAGCATGCCGGCGGCGCCGTCCTTGCCCATGCCGGTCAAAATCACGCCGACCGCGTTCTTGCCGGCGGCCAGCGCGGCCGAGCGGAACAGCACGTCGACCGACGGCCGGTGCCGGTTCACCGGCTCGCCCTGGTCGATCTTGGTCATGTAGTTGGCGCCGCTGCGCGTCAAGGTCAGGTGCGAGTGGCCGGGCGCGATGTAGGCGTGGCCCGGCAGCACGCGTTCGCCGCCGGCCGCCTCCTGCACCGAGATCTTGCACAGCGAGTCGAGGCGCCGCGCGAACGAGCGCGTGAAGCCCTCCGGCATGTGCTGGGTGATCAGGATGCCGGGGCAGTCCGACGGCATCTGCATCAGGAATTCGCGGATCGCCTCGGTGCCGCCGGTGGAGGCGCCGACGATGATCAGTTTTTCGCTCGACGTCAAGGGGTTGCGCAGCGCCGGCAGCGGCGTCGCGCCGGCCTCGCCGGCCACCGGCAGCGTGCGGGCGCGGATGCGCGCCTTCGAGGCCGCGCGGATCTTGTCGGCGATCATCTCGGTGTATTCGCGCATGCCGCTCTGGATCGAGATCTTCGGCTTGGTCACGAAGTCGACCGCGCCCAGTTCCAGCGCGCGCATGGTGATCTCCGAGCCGCGCTCGGTCAGCGACGACACCATCACCACCGGCATCGGCCGCAGCCGCATCAGTTTTTCCAGGAAGTCGAGCCCGTCCATCTTCGGCATCTCGACGTCGAGCGTCAGCACGTCCGGGTTGGTTTGTTTAATCAGCTCGCGCGCCACCAAGGGGTCGGGCGCCACGCCGACGACCTCCATGTCGGGCTGGCTGTTGACGATTTCGCTCATCACGCTGCGTATCAGCGCGGAGTCATCCACGATCAGGACTTTGATCTTCATACTGCCTACTTTCCGGGCCTGGCCCTGGTCATTAATACCGCTGTGTTAAAACAACTCGATCTCGCCGCCGACCGGCTGCACCTTGAGGCGCTTGGCGTAGTCTTGCTCGCGTTTGACCAGCGTGTCGTTGTGGGTCTGCATCAATTTTTTCACCAGCACCTTGCCGGTGCGCGGGAAAAAATACACCTTGCGCGGGTGGATGTCGTTCAAGTCCTCGGCCACCACGCGCATCTTCTCGGCGCGCAGATAACTGAGCACGAAAGCGGCGTTGCGCTCGCCGACGTTGATCGCCGTGAAGCCGCGCAGCACCGCGCCGCCGCCGAACACCTTGGCCTCCATGTTCTCGCGCCGGGCGCCGGCCTTGAGCAAGTCGTTGATCAGGATTTCCATCGCGTAGGTGCCGTAGCGCATCGAGGCCGACACCGGGCTGCTGGCGTCGCCGCCGCCGTCGGGCAGCATGAAGTGGTTCATGCCGCCCAGGCCGCTGACCCGGTCGCGGATGCAGGCCGACACGCAGGAACCCAACACCGTGACGATCAGCATGTCCTTGTTGGTGAAGTAGTATTCGCCCGGCAGGATCTTGGCGGCATCGCAGTCGAACGTCCTATCGTAATAAACGTTGGTGGCAAACTGGTCTTTGGAATCTAAGCTCATAGTCTATTCTCATGTTCGATGCGGGGACGTCTTGTGGCCGGCGCCGCGCTCGTCCAACTCGTACACCGTCTTGCCGCGCAGTTTCAGCGACTCCGAGACATACAAGAAATTCTCCGAGTGGCCGGCGAACAATAGCGCGTCCGGCTTCATCAGCGGGACGAAGCGCGCCAGGATCTTGCGCTGGGTCGCCTTGTCGAAATAAATCATCACATTGCGGCAGAAAATCACGTCGAACTGGCCCGACAGCGGCCAGCCGTCGGCCAGCAGGTTGAGCTGCTTGAAGGTGATCAGCTGGCGCAATTCGGGGCGCACCCGCACCATGCCCTCGCGCTCGCCCTTGCCGCGCTGGAAAAAGCGCTTGGCCCGCTCCGGCGCCATCTTGTCGAGCCGGTCCAGCGTGTAGACGCCGCTGGCGCCCGCCGCCAGCACGTTGGTGTCGATGTCGGTGGCGACGATCGTCACCGGCGGCGTCAGCGTGTTGAAGGCCTCGCAGGCGGTCATGGCGATCGAATACGGCTCCTCGCCGGTGGAGGCGGCCGAGCACCAAATCGTGGCCGGGCCGCCGATCTTTTTCAAGTGGTCGGCCAGCAGCGGAAAGTGGTGCGACTCGCGGAAAAACGAGGTCAGGTTGGTGGTCAGGGCGTTGGTGAACGCCTCCCACTCGTCGCCCAGGCGGCCGGCGTCGAGGTCGTCGAGGTACTTGACGAAGGAGTGGATGCCGGTGGCGCGCAGGCGCCGCGCCAGCCGGCTGTAGACCATTTCCTGCTTGCTGTCGGCCAGCGCAATGCCGGCCCGCTTGTAAATCATGGCGCGGACCCGTTCGAAGTCCTTGCCGGTAAAATCAAATTCTTTGACGGTATCCGTTTTATTATGCGGCATCTGTATTACCTTTTTAAACTTGCAAATCAATGCCTTGCTGCGGTTGCCGCCATGGCTTTGCCGCGCCGCCACGTCCGAATCGCTGTTCGCGTGGCGGCGCGCCGGTAACGCTTAGAACTCCTCCCAATCGTCGCCGGCCGGAGCGGTCAGCTTCTTCTGGGCCGGCGCCGCGGCGGCCGGTGGCGCCGCCGCGGCCGCCCGACGGCCGACGGCGGCGCGCGCCGCCGGCGCCGGCCGCGCCGGCGTCCGCGCCGGCGCGGCGTGCGCGGCGTGCGCGGCGTGGGCCGGCGCGGCGTGCTCGTGCTCGTGGTCGTCGTCGAGCTTGAAGATACTCACCGCCTGGGCCAGCTTCAACGACTGTTCCTGCATGCTTTCGGCGGCCGCCGCCGCCTGTTCGACCAGCGCGGCGTTCTGCTGCGTCATCTCGTCCATCTGCGTGATGGCTTGGTTGACCTCTTCAATGCCGTTGCTCTGTTCCAGCGTGGCGGCGGTGATCTCACCCATGATGTCGGCGACCTGCTTGATCGACGTGACGATCAAGTCCATGGTCTGGCCGGCCTCGTCGACCAGCTTGCTGCCGGCGTCGACCTTGTCGACCGAGTCGCCGATCAGCTGTTTGATTTCCTTGGCCGCGCCGGCGCTGCGCTGGGCCAGGTTGCGCACCTCGGAGGCGACCACGGCGAAACCGCGGCCCTGCTCGCCGGCCCGGGCCGCTTCGACGGCCGCGTTCAGCGCCAGGATGTTGGTCTGGAAGGCGATGCCGTCGATGACGCCGATGATGTCGACGATCTTGCGCGAGCTGTCCTTGATCGAACCCATCGTGCTGACCACCTGCGACACCACGCTGCCGCCCTTGACCGCGACCGACGAGGCCGACACGGCCAGTTGGTTGGCCTGGCGCGCGTTGTCGGCGTTTTGCTTGACGGTCGAGGTCAGCTCTTCCATCGAGCTGGCGGTTTGTTCCAGCGAGCTGGCTTGCGACTCGGTGCGCGAGGACAGGTCGGCGTTGCCGGAGGCGATTTCGCGCGAGGCGATGGTGATCGTCTCGGTGCCGGCGCGCACGTCGGTGACGGTCTTGACCAGGCTTTCGTTCATTTCCTTGAGCGCCCGCAGCAGCGCGCTGGTTTCATCCTTGCCGGTGACCTCGACGTGCGAGGTCAGCTCGCCGGCGGCGACCTTTTGCGCCACCTCGACCGCGCCGCGCAGCGGCCCGGTGATGCTCTTGGTGGTGACGATGGCGCAGACCACGCCGACGGCCACGGCGACGCCGCCGAGCGCGAACAGCATCAGCATCAGGCGCATGTCGCCGGCCACCGAGCCGTCCATGAAGCTGCGCGCGGCGCTCTGCTGCAGGCCCAGCAACTGGTTGATCGCCACCAGGGTTTTCTGGTTCAGCGGGTCGATGCGGCTGGCGATGACCTTGGCCGCGCCTTCGCTGTTAAACGCCAGCACCTGGCCGATCGCCTCCTTGAAGGCGACGTCGACTTCCTTGTCGAAGGCGGCGATCTCGCCCAGCACCTTCTTCTCGGTGTCGTCCAGGCCCAGCGTCTGCAGCTTGTCGCGCGCCGCCTCGTAGCGCTTGCGCTGTTCCTTGACCTTGCCCTCCTCCTTCTGCATCAGGCTGACGTCCGACTGCAGGCCGATGTTGCGCATGGCGATGCCGGTTTCCAGCATCGCGCTTTTCATCGCCGCCGCCTGGGCGATCTTGGCGTTCGACAGCTCGACGCCGGTGACCAGCTCGGCCTTGTTGCGGTAGTTCAGGAAATTGGCCGACAATACCATCGCCACCAGGATGGTCAGAATAATGCCAAAACCAATTCCCAGACGAGTGCCAATCTTGAAGTCGCGTAAATTCATTTCAGTCTCCGTAAAATCCCACTTTGTCCTGCCGGCGCCCCCGCTGCGCGCCGGCAAACCCCTGTTGACCCGGTCTCTTGCGAACCTTCGGCCGGCCGCCCCCGCGTCGACGGCGTGGTCCGGCAGCACTGCATGGCCCTACCTTACCGCAACGCGGCCCGGGCGGAAAACAATTCCGCCGTCACGCCGCCAGCTTGTCGATCAAGCCCATTTCGCCGCTCGACATCAGCTTGTCGATGTCGACCAGGATCAGCATGCGCGCGTCGATGGTGCCCAGGCCGATCATGTAGTCGCTGCTGAAGGCGGTGCCCATCTCCGGCGCCGGCTTGACCTGGTCCGGCGTCAGCGTGGTGACGTCGGAGACGCTGTCGACCACCATGCCGACGATGCGCCCGCCGATGTTGAGGATGATGACGACGGTGAACTGGTCGTACACCGGCGTGCCGAGCTTGAACTTGATGCGCATGTCGACCACCGGGATGATGATGCCGCGCAGGTTGATGACGCCCTTGATGAACTCGGGCGCGTTGGCGATGCGCGTCACCACCTCGTAGCCGCGGATTTCCTGCACCTTCAGGATGTCGATGCCGTATTCCTCCGAGCCGAGCGTGAAGGCGAGGAATTCATGGCCGGCGATGTCCTTGCCGTCGGCTAGTTTCAGCCCTGAGTTTTGCTGGTCTGCCATGATGGTTTCCTATCTGGTCAAGAGGGGATGGATTCGTCGGCCAACTGGCGCGATGAACGGATGAGGGCTGTGACATCGAGGATCAGCGATACGCCGCCATCGCCCAGGATGGTCGCGCCGGACACGCCGACGACCTTGCGGTAGTTCGACTCCAGGTTCTTCACCACCACCTGCTGCTGGCCGACCAGGTCGTCGACGAACAGCGCCGCCTTGCGGCCCTCGGTTTCGAGGATCACGCAAATGCCCTGCGACGGATCGGTGAAGCGCGGCGCGATGTCGAACATCTGGTACAGCGGGATCAACGGCAGGTATTCGCCGCGCACCTTGACCACGCTGCCCTTGCCGCTGATTTCCTTGACGTCCTCGGGGGCCGGTTGCAGCGACTCGATGACGTAACCCAGCGGCAGGATGTAGACTTCCTCGCCGACGCGGATCGACATGCCGTCGAGGATCGCCAGCGTCAGCGGCAGCGAAATCGAAATGGTGGTGCCGAAGCCCTTGGCCGAGCGGATGTCGACGGTGCCGCCCATGGCGCCGATGTTGCGCTTGACGACGTCCATGCCGACCCCGCGGCCGGACACGTCGGTGACCGCCTCGGCGGTCGAGAAACCCGGCGCGAAGATCAGTTGCCACACCTCCGGGTCGCTCATCTGCTCGGACACGGCCATGCCCTGCTGCAGCGCCTTGGCGAGGATGCGTTCGCGGTTCAGGCCGGCGCCGTCGTCGGACACCTCGATGACGATGTTGCCGCCCTGGTGGCTGGCCGACAGGAACAGCCGCCCGGCCTCGCTCTTGCCGGCGGCGGCGCGCGCGGCCGGCATTTCGATGCCGTGGTCGATGCTGTTGCGCACCAGGTGCGTCAGCGGGTCGACGATGCGCTCGATCAAACCCTTGTCGAGTTCGGTGGCGGCGCCGTTGGTGATGAAGTCGATCTTCTTGCCCAGCTTGGCGGCCAGGTCGCGCACCATGCGCGGGAAGCGCGAGAACACGAAGTCCATCGGCATCATGCGGATCGACATCACCGCTTCCTGCAGGTCGCGGGTGTTGCGGGTCAACTGGCCAATGCTGTTGAGCAGGCGCTCGTGCAGCATCGGGTCGAGCGCGTCGGCGCGCTGCTCGATCATCGCCTGGGTGATCACCAGCTCGCCGATCAGGTTGATCAACTGGTCGACCTTCTCGATCGAGACGCGGATCGACGAGGACTCGGCGCCGGCGCCGGCCTTCTCGCCGTCCTTGCGGGCGGCCGGCTTCTTGTCGGCGTCGGCGTCGGCCAGGGCCTCGCCGCGGACGGCCGGCGCCGCCGGCTCGGGCGCGGCGATGCCGGCGACGGCGCGGATTTCCTCGATCGGCTGGAAGAAGCCGTAGCCGCGCTCGGCGTCGCTCGGTTCGTTCGACAGCGCGCGGATTTGTTCGATCGGCTGGAAGAAGCCGTAGCCCTCGCCGGACTCGCCGGCGGCCGCGGCGAACGGTTCGATCGGGTCGAAGAAGCCGTAGCCGAGCGCCCCTTCCACCTCGGCGCGGGCGGCGTCCTCGATGCCGCGCTGGGCCGGCGTCAACGGCGGCGCCTTCGACACCACCAGGTCGTCCGGGTTCAGCACGAACGAGCAGATGGCGATGATGTCGTCCAGGCTTTCATGGGTCGTCACCATCATCGCGTGGCGCTCGCCGTCGAGCGGCGTCAGCGCGACCAGGCCGAGCAGGCCCAGTTCGGCGGCCAGCGCGTGCACCTCGCGCAAGTCCATCGGCGGCAACTCCAGGCGGTAGCGGGTGCCGCCCTCGTGGTTGACGACCTTCACCTCGGCGCTGTGGAAGGACGGCGCCGGCGCCATCGCGTGCACCGGGGCGCCCTGCGACAGCGACTGCAGCATCATGCGCACGTCGGCCACGGCGTCCTGGTCGACGGCGCTGCCGAGGCGGTGGCCGTCGAGCTGCACCTTGAGGATGTCCTTGGCCGCCAGGAAGGCGTCGACGTGCTCGGACGTCAGCGCCATCTCGCCCTTGCGGATGCGGTCGAGCAGCGACTCGAGGATGTGGGTCACCTCCGACATGTCGGTGATGCCGAACGTCGAGGCGCCGCCCTTGACCGAATGGGCGGTGCGGAACACGGCGTTCAGGTCTTCGGCGTCGGGCGCGGCGATGTCGACGGCCAGCAGCAGCCGTTCCATTTCGGCCAGCAGTTCCTCGGCTTCATCGAAAAAGACCTGGAAGAACTGGCTTATATCGATGGTCATGTGGTGACTCCGTCAAATTCGCGTTGCATCTGTGCACTCCATGGCGAACATTAGCCGATCACCTTCTTGACCACCTCGATCAGGCGTTGCGGGTCGAACGGCTTGACCAGCCAGCCGTTGGCGCCGGCCGCGCGGCCCTTCGCCTTCATCTCGTCGGACGACTCGGTGGTCAGCATCAGGATCGGCACCTTCTGGTACGCCTCCTGCTGGCGCAGCAGCTTGATCAGTTCGAGGCCGTCCATGCGCGGCATGTTCTGGTCGGTCAGCACCAGGTCCACCGTTTGCAGCTTGGCCTTTTCCAGGCCGTCCTGGCCGTCCACCGCCTCGACCACCAGGTAACCGGCGGCCTTCAGGCTGAAGGCCACCATCTGGCGCAGCGAGCTAGAATCATCCACTGCAAGTATCGTTTTAGCCATCTTTGCTCCCACTATTTTAATTCCGGGCACCGCGCCCGCTTGTTTGACCGATTGTGTCGACGCCCCCCGGGCTAGAACAGCTCGATGTCGCCGCTTTCCAAATGCTGTTGACTGACTGCCTTGCGCAGCACGCTGCGCAACTCCAAACTCTGTATCGCCAGCGCCATGCTGACCTTGCCGAGCAGTTCGACGATTTCATCGTTGTCGCTTTCCGGCAACATTTCAGCCCCGTGCGAACTCAGCGTGCCGAGGAATTCGCGCAGGCCGGTGACGCGTTTCAGCGTGCGGTCGATCAGCTGGCTGGTCATGTCCTGGAATTGCATGCTGGTGATGGCGGCGTTGACATAGCCGCCGACCTCGCCCTGCATCGCCGCCAACCTGGCGCCATCCTCGGCGCTGGGCACGCCGCCGGCCAGCAACAGGTCGATGGTCTGCTGCTGCGCGGCGACGGCGGCGTGGATCGCCATGAAGTTGCTCGACAGCTTCTCGATCGCCTCCTCCAGCAGGAAGCCGGTCTGCACCAGGTCGGTCTCGACTTCCGTCAAATGCTTGCGGCCGTGGTCCGAGACACCGGACAGCAGGCGCTTCACGTGTGAGCCAAGGATCTTTTTTCTCGTCATAACCGTTCTCGTTTTCCAGATGCGCGCCCAGACGCGCGCCTTGCTATTTTTTCAGTGGCTGCGGCGGCGGCGCCGCCGGCGCCGGCTCGGCCGGTACGTCCAGCGCCGCGCCGTCGCGCAACACGTTCTCTTCGGTGCGCTTGTTCATGACGATGATGCTGATGCGCCGGTTGATCGGATTGAACGGGTCGGCCCGGTCCAGATGGGCCGCCGACGCCAGTCCGACGACGCGCAGGATCTTGCCCTCGGCCATGCCGCCGACGATCAGCTCGCGCCGCGAGGCGTTGGCGCGGTCGGCCGACAACTCCCAGTTGCTATAGCCGACGTCGCTCATATACGGCGTCGAGTCGGTGTGGCCGGACAGGCCGATGCGGTTCGGCACCTCGTTGAGCACAAAGCCGATCGCCTGCAGGATCTCGCGGGTGTAGGGCTGCACCACGGCGCGCGCCAGCGCGAACATCGGGCGGTTCTGCTCGTCGACGATCTGGATCCGCAAGCCCTCGCTGGTAATGTCGAGCAGCAGCTGGTTCTTGTATTTGCGCAGCGCCGGATTGGCGTCGATGGTCGCCTCGATCTTCGCCTTCAGCGCCGCCAGGCGCTGCCCCTCTTCGCGTTCGAGCGCCGCCTTGGCGCCTTTCAGGTCGAACGTCTTCTTGACCAGCGGGTCCTCGCCTTTTTTGACCTGGCCCTGCTGCCGGCTCAAGTCCTCGCCGCCGCCCGGCACCACCGAGGAGCTGTCGCCGCTGCCGGAGCCGCCTTGCATGGCCACCTTCAGCGGCGTCTTGAAGAATTCGGAAATGCCGTTCAGGTCGCCCTTGGTGGTCGAGCCGAGCAACCACATCAGCAAGAAGAAGGCCATCATCGCGGTCACGAAATCGGCGTAGGCGATCTTCCACGCGCCGCCGTGGTGGCCGCCGGCGGTTTTCTTGATGCGCTTGACGATAATCGGACGCAGGCCTTCATCCGCCATGTTGTGCCCCTTGCGTGTGCGGCAAACCAGCTTGCCGCGGTGTCGACTGCCGCGATGTGTTCATGGTGCGCCGGCGCCTATTTCGTCTTCGATTTTTTGATATGCTCTTCCAGTTCGCCGAAGGTCGGACGCTCGGTCGAATACAGTACCTTGCGGCCGAACTCGACCGCCAGCGCCGGCGCGTAGCCGTTCAGGCTGGCCAGCAGCGTCACTTTAACGCATTGGAACATCTTGGTCGACTCGTCGAGCTTTTGCTCCAGCAGGCTGGCCAGCGGACCGACGAAACCGTAGGCCAGCAAGATGCCGAGGAAGGTGCCGACCAGCGCGTGGGCGATCAGCATGCCCAGCTCGGCCGGAGGAATGCCGACCGACTCCATCGTGTGCACCACGCCCATGACGGCGGCGACGATGCCGAACGCCGGCAGGCCGTCGCCGAGTTTGGCGACGCAATGCGCCGGCACGGCGCCCTCGTGGTGGTGGGTCTCGATTTCATTGTCCATCAGATTTTCGATCTGGAACGCATCCATGTTGCCCGACACCATAAGGCGCAGATAATCCGTCATGAATTCAACAATATGATGATCCTCCAGAACCGACGGATACTTGCTGAACAAGGGGCTATCTTGCGGGGTGTCAATGTCACCCTCGATCGACATCAGGCCTTCCTTGCGCACCTTGCTGAGCACGTCGAACAGCAGCGACATCATCTCCATGTACAAGTCGCGGGTGTAGCGCGAACCCTTGAACAGGCTCGGCACCGCCGCCATCGTGGCCTTGATGGCCTTGCCGGTGTTACCGACCAGGAAGGCGCCGAGCGCGGCGCCGCCGATCATCAGCAGTTCCAGCGGCTGGAACAGCGCGGCCAAGTGCCCCCCCGCCATGGCGAAACCGCCGAAGACCGAGCCGCATACGATCACGTAACCAATAATAACTAACAAGTGCACTGACTCCCAAAATAAGGCCGCGCTGCAAACTTCGGCTGGTCCATCTATCCATGCTCAGGCACAACAAGCACGAGGGGGCAGAATGTATACGGAAACCGACCCGGTTTCATAAAAATTACAGGTGGAACGACAAACAGGTGGAACCACAATAACCTGACTATGGCCACCGAGCAAGTAAATAACGCAGAGGTGTGCTTAAAAGTACCAGACATACAGGGCCGGCCCGCCGGGTGTGGCGGCGATGCTGCGGTCGGGCTTTTGCGCGGCGATATTGAACTCATAACTAAACAACATCGTACCCGGGCGCATCTCGCGCGCCGCCTTTTCCCACAGCGCCGCCATCGCCGCCGGCGACAGGTAGGCGAACACCGCATCGTAGTTGCCGAAGTCGAGCCGCTCGTAGTCGCCGCGCACGAAGCGCGCCGCGCTGCCGCCCAGGCGCGCGCGCAGCACGCTCAGCAGCCACGGCAACGGCGCCAGTTCGATGCCGGTGAAGACGCAGTCGGGACGGCGCCGCGCCAGCTCCAGCACCAGCCCGCCGAGGCCGCTACCGATGTCGATCAGGCGCGCCGGCCGCTGCGAAGGCAGCAGCCGGGCGACCGCGTCCCAAACCGCCGGGCCGGACGGATAAAACGGCACCTGGGTGCGGAAGGTGGACCAATACAGGCCGAGCAGGAAGAGGAAGGCCAGCAAGAACAGCAGCGGCGGCAGGTGCAGCGATTGCGCCGCCAGCAGCGCCAGCGGAAACAGTAGCTGGATCGCGCGCCACCACGACGCCAGGCCGCAGCGCCAGCTCAGCGCCGCCGCCAGCGCGCCCTGCAACAGGGCCACGCCAACCATCGGCGGCGGCAGCCCGGCGCGCGCCAGCAGATACACCAGCGACAACATCAACGGAAAGGCGAGCGCCTGCAACAGCGCCGCGCGCACGGCGGGCGCGCGCCACAGCTGGCGCGGCAAACTCACGCGGCAACCCGTCCGGCCAGTACGCGGGCAGCCGGAATCACGCCCCCAGCGGCAGGTTGGCGCCGGCGGCTTCTTTGGCTTTTTTGGTTTTGCCGGCGCGCGAAGGCATGTGGCACAGGCCGCAAACGTAGTCGGCGGTCAGGTCGAAGGTGTTGACGACGAACTTGCCGGTGCATTTTTTGCACGGCGCCATCGCCAGCATGTTGCTGTTGAAAAAACGCACCAGGGTCCAGGCGCGCGTCAGCGACAGCAGCGGCTCTTCGCCCGGTTCCGGCGGCATTTGTTCAAGGTACAACTTATAGGCCTTCATCACCGCTTCGATGCCGCTGGCGCCGGCGTGCTCGACCAGGAAGGCGTGGATGTTGATGAACAGCGAGGAATGGATGTTGGGTTGCCAGGTAATGAACCAGTCGGTCGAAAACGGCAGCATGCCCTTCGGCGGCGAGACGCCCTTTAATTCCTTGTAGAGATTGAGCAGGCGTTCGCGCGACAGCGACACTTCGGTCTCAAGCAACTGCAGACGGGCGCCAAGCTGGATCAGTTCGATCGCAAGCTGGATCTCCTGCGCTTCCGACACCACACTTTTCTTGGCCATGTTCTCTACTCCGCGGTTGACGCTGAAACTGGTTAAGCGATTTCTTCGACGGCTTGGCCGGCCATCAGGATGGCGGCGTGCGACTGGGCCAGCGAGCGATCTTTATTATAGTTCGTCAACATGCCCAGAATGGCGCTGTCGTCGAAGCGGAAGCGGGCCAGCATCATGTTGCCGCCGGCGAGCTTGAGAATCTGGGCGTTGCTCATGCCTTCGATCAGCTCGGCGATATCAGCGGCGATGCCAAGACGGAAGATTGCCGTTACCTTGTCCGCGCGGATCATCTGCTGGGCCAACATCAGGTAGCTCAGGTTGGCGTCGCGAATTTCGGCCATCATGTCGTTAGCAGTCATTTCCATCTCCTCAGTGCGTTGAACTCATCCGGCGTCTGTTGCGTATTGCCGATGAGATACATTCTGATGGAGCAACAAGTTTAACAGTAGAGGTGGCGCGCTGTATTTTTCGTCCGACAATAGACGGTGCGACCTGTAGGTGTTTGTCCGACAAACACTAGCAGGTCATGCTGTGACGCCCGTGGAGGACGCTATTTGATGGGGCTGAAAAGTTCAAAAGCTGACTTCCTGCCTGAGGTGGAAACGCCGTTTTCTACAACTCTTTTGTGCTGCGACAACCGCTTCTACTTTCTATAACGGCAGCCTCGCCGAGAACTTGAGGGGTATTTTGAAAAAACTTTGAAAAATCTTTCAATCTCTTTCATGTACTCTTTTACGGCGGCCGCGGCGGGAACTTGAGGGTTTTTTGAAAATAATGCGAAAAAACTTCAAAATAGTTGCCGTAGCCCGGGACGGGGCCTTGAAAAGCGCTCACTTGGCGGGCTGTACGTGTTCGGCTGCGACAAATTAGTTACGGACGCCTACATCACCGTCGTCGGCTTCCAGGCCGTGGCCCGAACCGGCCAGCATGGCGTCGGCGTACTCGCGCTGCTGGCCGCGGGGCGGCGCCGACAAGCGCGGGCCGGCTGCGCGGACGAAAAAAACCGGCCCGCGCTTGCGTCGCAAGCGGGGGCCGGTTTGGCGTCGGACAGTAAGGCTTACTTGGCCGGGGTGTTCAGCAGCATGTCATTCAGGCGCTTGACGAAGGCCGTCGGATCGGCCAGCGAACCGCCCTCGGCCAGCATGGCTTGGTCAAACAAGATGTGCGACCAGTCGGCGAACAGCGTGCCCTTTTCGGCGTCTTCGTACTTCAGGCGCGTCACCAGAGGATGGTTCGGGTTAATTTCCAGAATCGGCTTCGATTCGGGCGCGCTTTGACCGGCGGCCTTCAACATGCGCAGCAGGTTGCCCGACAACTCATTTTCATCGGCGACCAGGCAGGCCGGCGAATCGGTCAGGCGGAACGTGACGCGCACGTCCTTGGCCTTGTCGGCCAGCGCTTCCTTCATCTTGCCGACCAGGTCCGCGTACGAGGTTTCGGTCTCTTCGTGCTCTTTCTTTTCGGCTTCGTCTTCCAACTTGCCCAGGTCGAGGCCGCCCTTGGCCACCGACACCAGTTCCTTGCCTTCGAAGTCCTGGATGAACGACAGCATCCATTCGTCGACGCGGTCGGTCAGCAACAGCACTTCGACACCCTTCTTGCGGAAGATTTCCAGGTGCGGGCTGTTCTTCGCGGCGCGGTAGTTGTCGGCCGTGACGTAGAAAATCTTGTCCTGGCCTTCCTTCAAGCGCGCCACGTAGTCGGCCAACGAGGTGTTCTGCTCGTCGCCGTCGTTATGCGTGCTGGCGAAACGCAGCAGCTTGGCCAGACGCTCCTTGTTGACCGCGTCCTCGCCGATGCCCTCTTTCAGCACCTGGCCGAACTCTTTCCAGAAGGTCGTGTACTTGTCTTTTTTCTCTTGCTCGTCGGCGTTGGCCAACTCTTCCAGCATGCCCAGTACGCGCTTGGTCGACCCTTCGCGGATCACCTTGACGTCGCGCGACTCTTGCAGGATTTCGCGCGAGACGTTCAGCGGCAGGTCGTTCGAATCGATCACGCCCTTGACGAAGCGCAGGTAGGCCGGCATCAACTGCTCGGCGTCGTCCATGATGAAGACGCGCTTGACGTACAGCTTGATACCGCCGCGCTTGTTGCGGTCCCACATGTCGAACGGCGCCTTGGCCGGAATGTACAGCAACTGCGTGTACTCGCTGCGGCCTTCGACGCGGTTGTGCGTGTGCGTCAGCGGCGCCTGGAAGTCGTGCGAGACGTGCTTGTAGAATTCCTCGTACTGCTCGGGCGTGATCTCGGACTTGTTGCGTGCCCACAGCGCGCTGGCCTGGTTGATCGTCTCGAATTCTTCCTTGACGACGGTTTCCTTCTTCTCTTCGTCCCATTCCTCTTTCTGCATTACGATAGGCAGAGAGATGTGGTCGGAATATTTGCGGATGATCGACTTGATCTTCCAGCTCGACAGCAGCTCGTCCTCGCCTTCGCGCAGGTGCAGGATGATGTCGGTGCCGCGCGCGGTTTTCTCGACCGGCTCGATGCTGTAGTCGCCCTCGCCGGCCGATTCCCAACGCACGCCTTCGGACGCGTCCACGCCGGCGCGGCGGGTCTCGACGGTGATCTTGTCGGCGACGATGAAGCCTGAGTAGAAGCCGACGCCGAACTGGCCGATCAGGGCGGCGTCCTGCTGCTGGTCGCCCGACAGCTTGCCGAAGAATTCCTTGGTGCCCGATTTGGCGATGGTGCCCAGGTGCGAGATCGCCTCATCGCGGCTCATGCCGATGCCGTTGTCGGAAATCGTGATGGTGCGCGCTTCCTTGTCGAAGCTGACTTTGATTTTCAGTTCGTGGTCGTTGCCGTACAAGGCGTCGTTGTTGATCGCTTCGAAGCGCAGCTTGTCGGACGCGTCGGAGGCGTTCGAAATCAGCTCGCGCAGGAAAATTTCCTTGTTCGAGTACAGGGAATGGATCATCAATTGCAGCAGTTGCTTCACTTCAGCTTGAAAGCCAAGGGTTTCTTTTTCGGCGACAGCCATGTTTTTACCTCGTGTAAGACTAGTTGAACGGATGTAAGCAAGATGGGGATTATAAACATGGATTTCAAGGGCATGGCCGAAAGCGCCCGCCGACAACAAAAATGGCGGCCGAAGCCGCCACTTTTCGCACTATCAAGCGGTACTAGGCTTGGCGGCGGCGCAGGAAGGCCAGACCGGCCAGGCCCGCCAGCAGCATCGTTACCGTGCTCGGCTCGGGCACCGCGGAGGTCATCCGCACGTAGATCGTTTCGGGAACGCCGGACAAGACGCCGTTGACGCCATCGGTCACGCGCCCCTGGTCAAAGTCCTGCGCGTCGACGTGCGAGAAATAGCTCCAATACTCGGAAGCGTAGATGTAGTGGGCGTGGTTGTAGAACGTGCCCGAGCTGACGATGCCGCCCGGGTTGCCCGGGGCGATGAAGTCGTTCCACAGCGGATGCGCCGCCCATTCGGCCGCGGTGGCGGTGCGCCAACCCTCCGCCGCGCGATACGCGGCCGGCTGGATATCGCCCGGGCCCCACTCGTTCGGCGCGATCGGACCGGCGTACACCCAGTCCAGACCGGAGCCCGCGTAGTTCATCAAAACGTAGGCGCCGGGAATCGGCGTGGCCGAGCTGATGATTTGCGCCTGGGCGCTGCCGACGCCAACAACCACAAGTAACGAAGCAAGAAGTATCCGTTTCATATTACCCCCTTATTGGTTTTTTTATAAGCAAAGAGGATGCTAGGCAAAAGTAATTTGGCCGAAACGGGCGCACGCGGTCACGCCCCACACCAGCTTCCGCCCCCCGCATGGCCCGACTCTTCGTCGTTGAAACCGAAAGAACCAGACCAGCGGGTACCACCGCAGCCCAAGCTTCCCCTGCGCATCGCGCCCGCCGTATCGCTTTAACGGACAGCTAAAATCCTAGCACAGAGTTATTTTATTTGCTTGCATTTTTATTACTAATATTTACAATATGGAATCTTTATTTGGCAACTCGACAAGGCGCCGGCGCCTACTGGCGCGGCAGCTCGCGCTCGAAAAAACGCCATACCGCCGGGTCCTGCATGGTCGCCACGTTCAGGCGCATGCGCGTCGACGGCAATTGCTTGGGCGAGAACAGGCTGGCCGGCGCCAGCAGCAGGCCCTGCGCCATCGCCTTTTCGGTCAGCACGTTGGTGTCGCAGCCGGCGTCGACCCAGACGAACATGCCGGCCGGCGCGGCCACCTCGATGCGCAGCCCGGCGCGCTCCATCTGCCGCACGGTCTTCTCGCGCACGCGGTCGAGCCGGGCGCGGATGCGCTCGGCGTGCTTGCGGTACAAACCCTCGGAAAGGATTTTGTACACCACCCGCTCGCTGATTTCGCCGCTGGTCAGCGTGACCAGCATTTTGCGGTCGGTCAGCCGCGTGGCCCACGCCGGCGAGGCGGCGATGAAGCCGACCCGCAGCGTGGCCGACAGCGTTTTCGAGAAGCCGCCCAGGTAGATCACGCGGTGCAACTGGTCCAGCGCGGCCAGGCGGGTGGCCGGCTGCACGCCGCTGCCGGGGTGCAGGTCGCAATAGATGTCGTCCTCGACGATGATGAAGTCGTGCTCCTCGGCCAGGCGCAGCACCTGGAACGCCTTGGCCGCCGACACCGAGGTCGAGGTCGGGTTGTGCAGCACCGAGTTGATCACGTACAGCTTGGGCTTGTGCAGCGCCGCCATCTCGGCCAGGAAGGCGATGTCCGGGCCGTCGGCCAGGCGCGGGATGCCGATCACCTTGGCGCCCAGCGCGGCGAAGGAGCCGAACATCAAGAACCAGGCCGGGTCGTCGACGAAGATGGTGTCGCCGGGCCGGGAGAACTCGCGCGCCACCAGGTCGAGCGCCTGCGTCACGCCCACCGTCATGACGAACTGCTCGGGCGCGGCGGCGATTTCCAGCTCGGCCAGCTTGATCTGCAACTGCTGGCGCAGCGGCAGGAAGCCTTGCGCCTGGCCGTAGCCGAGCAGCGCCGCGCCGCTCTGGCGGCTGACCGCGCGCAGCGCGTTGGCGATCAGGCCGGCGTCGAGCCAGTCGGCCGGCAACGTGCCCACGCCCGGCGCCTGGCCCAGCGGGGTTTGCCGGAACATATTGCGCACCAGCCAGACCACGTCCAGCGGCTGGGCCTCGCCGGCGCCGGCCGCGCCACTGGCGGCGCCCGGCGCGGCCGGCTGCTGCGGCGAGCGCTCGCGCACGAAGAAACCGGCGCCGCGGCGCGACTCCAGGTAGCCGCCGCCGACCAGCTTGTCGTAACTGGCCACCACCGTGAAGGCCGACACGCCGTGCGCCGCCGCAAACTGGCGGATCGACGGCATGCGCGCGCCGCTGCGCAGTACGCGGTCGTCGATACGCGCCGCTACCGCGCGAACGATCTGGTCGATCAGGGACTCGCCGGAATCGCGCGAAATCAGGCCGAGCGTCGTGGCCGCCGGCGGCGCCGCCGTGGCGTGGGAGTGCGTATTGGTCATTTTACCGTCACAGTATGTGAAATTATGTGGAAAAGTGTATTGGCACTGTATTGGTTTTGTAGTCTAGGATACATCCATTGAGCGAACAAATCCACTGCCGCGAACGTCGGAAAAAACACCGGCGTAACCCTGGGGTCAGGCCGTAAGGGCCGAACCCGGCTCGTCGCCCCCGGTTTGTGGCTCCACCAACACCACGCCAACTTGGAGACATGATGAACAACAGCACTCTTCCGCTGCCCGCCGGCGCCGCCGCGCGCCTCTCGAACGAAACCAAGGGCATGCTGCTCGGCCTGGTCGGCGTACTCATTTTCAGCCTGACGCTGCCCTTCACGCGGCTCGCCGTGGCGGCGTTCGACCCGGCCTTCGTGGCGCTGGGCCGGGCGCTGGTGGCCGCCGCGCTGGCCGGCGCCTGGCTGTGGTGGCAGCGCGCGCCGCTGCCGCCGCGCGGCGCGCTGCTGCCGCTGGCGATGGTGGCGGGCGGCTGCGTCGTCGGCTTCCCTTGGCTGACCTCGATCGCCATGCAAACCCTGCCGGCCTCGCACGGCGCGGTGCTGGTTGGCATATTGCCGTTGGCCACGGCCTTGTTCTCCGCGCTGCGCGGCAATGAAAAACCCTCGGCCGGGTTCTGGGTCACGGCCGTGACCGGCTCGGCGCTGGTCGTCGGCTTCGCGCTGCGCCAAAGCGGCGGCGCCTTCCACCTGGCCGACCTGGCGATGTTTGTCGCCGTGGTGCTGGGCGCGCTGGGCTACGCCGAAGGCGGCCGGCTCTCGCAAAGCATGGGCGGCCAGCAGGTCATCAGCTGGGCGCTGGTGCTGTCGGCGCCGCTGCTGTTGCCTTTGGTGCTGTGGCTGAGCTGGTCGCATGGCGCCGCCATCGCCGCCGCCGGCGCCGGCGCCTGGCTCGGCTTCGCCTACGTGTCGGTGTTTTCGATGTTTATCGGTTTCTTTTTCTGGTATCGCGGCATGGCGCTGGGCGGCGTGGCGCGGGTCGGCCAGACCCAGTTGGTGCAGCCCTTCCTGACCCTGCTCGGCGCCGCCCTGCTGCTGGGCGAAACGCTGGAATGGAGCACGGTGCTGTTCGCGCTGGCCGTCATCGCGGTGGTCGCGGTAGGGCGCAAGATGCAAATCAAACGCTGACATTCCGATTTTCGTAGCTCGGGTTAGCCGGGACGGCGCAACCCGACAACGTTGACCTGGAGCGGCGCGGCTCGCCTCGGCGCCCCCCGCGTCCGAGCTACGGCACCGCCGCCGGGCGAAACGCCGGCCGCTGGCAGTTTCTATGGTTTGCAGGCTCCGGCGGCGGCGGCCGCATCACTATATAGCTCGGCCCGACGGTTTTACCTGATTAAGTTCCGATTTTTGGCTTTAGTGGGCATAGCAGGCTGCAAGACGTACAATATCGGTACTCGCGGCTGAGCCGCCGGGCGCGCCAACCGCCCCGGCACCGGCGCCGGCCCGCGGCAATGGCATCGCACTAGCACCCGCGGCGGCGCCGTCCACACCCTGAACCCGCCGCACTTTTGGCACCTATATGGATACTACATGTCAGTTTACGCAAAACTCGAAGCGCTGAATATCACGCTGGCCAAACCGGCCGCGCCAGCCGCCGCCTATGTCATGCACGTGCAAACCGGCAACCTGGTGTTCATTTCCGGCCATATCGCCAAGAAGGCCGACGGTTCGGTCTGGGTGGGCCAGCTCGGCAAGAACATCGGCACCGAAGAAGGCCAGGCCGCCGCGCGCGCCATCGCCATCGACCTGATCGCCACGCTGCAAGACGCCTGCGGCGGCGACCTGACCCGCGTCAAGCGCATCGTCAAACTGGTCAGCCTGGTCAATTCGACCCCCGACTACACCGAGCAGCACCTGGTCACCAACGGCGCCTCGAACCTGCTGGGCGAGGTCTTCGGCGCCGCCGGCGTGCACGCCCGCGCCGCCTTCGGCGTGGCGCAGATTCCGCTAGGCGCCTGCGTGGAAATCGATCTGGTCGTCGAAATCGCCTGATCCGGCGCCGGCGCTTCCCCTTTTTTCGGGCGGCGCTTATCCGGCGCCGTTCTTTTATAGCCGCCACAAGCGCGCTTGTTACCCCGGCCGGGCGCTGCACGGTCCATCCTTAGTGAGACACGTATGAAAATTGAAAATCCAAATCCGATCCAGTGGCGTTTCGCCGAACGTGCCGAGCAGCTGCAAAGCTCCTTCATCCGCGAAATCCTGAAAATCACCCAGCAGCCGGAAATTATCTCCTTCGCCGGCGGCCTGCCCTCGCCGGCCACCTTCCCGGTCGAGGAAATGAAGCTCGCCTTCGACAAGGTGCTGTCGAACAACGGCAAGGTCGCGCTGCAATACGGCCCGACCGACGGCTACCTGCCGCTGCGCCAGTGGATCGCCGATTCGCTGTCGGCCAACGGCGCCAAGATCGTGCCGGAACAGGTGTTGATGACCTCCGGCTCGCAGCAAGCCCTCGATTTGCTGGGCAAGGTGCTGATCGACGAAGGCAGCCGCGTGCTGGTCGAAACGCCGAGCTACCTGGGCGCGCTGCAGGCGTTCTCGGTGTACCGCCCCGAGTTCGTCTCGGTCGCCACCGACGAGCACGGCCTGGTGCCGCAATCGGTGACTGCCGTGGCCGAAGGCGCGCGCCTGCTGTACGCGCTGCCGAACTTCCAGAACCCGACCGGGCGCAGCCTGTCCGTCGAGCGCCGCCTGGAATTGGTCGAAACCTGCGCCCGCCACGGCCTGCCGTTGATCGAAGACGATCCGTACGGCGCGCTGAGCTACAAGGGCGCGCCGTTCCCGAAAATGCTGGCGATGAACCCGGACGGCGTCATCTACATGGGCTCGTTCTCGAAAGTGCTGACGCCGGGCATCCGCCTCGGTTACGTGGTGGCGCCGCTGCCGCTGGTGCGCCGGCTGGAACTGGCCAAGCAAGCGGCCGACCTGCACACCTCGCAACTGACGCAGATGGTGGTGCATGAAGTGATCAAGGACGGCTTCCTGGACCGCCACATCCCGAGCATCCGCTCGCTGTACGGCGACCAGTGCCAGGCCATGCTGGCGGCGATGGACCAACACTTCCCGGCCGGCGTGCAATGGACCCGCCCCGAAGGCGGCATGTTCATCTGGGTCACGCTGCCGGCCCATATCGACGCCATGAAGCTGCTCGACGAAGCCATCGCCAACAAGGTCGCCTTCGTACCGGGTTCGCCGTTCTACGCCAACGCGCCGGAAACCAACACCTTGCGCCTGTCGTTCGTGACGGTGTCGCCGGAACGCATCCGCGAAGGCATCGCGATCCTGGGCAAACTGATCGCCGCCAAGATCTAAGTCCGCATCCCGCCTGCCGCGGCGCTTGGCGCCGCGGCAGGCCCCACCCCGTCGGCTCCGGCGGGGCTCCCCCCTCCCGCCCGCGCCGACCGGTGCTTGCATTGTATCCATGCAAGGATCATAAAAATTCATCCGTTGCAATACAATTCGATAGAATTGGCCATCTATTTACCTGTATCGCCGTTTTTTCTTCAGCCCTCTTCTAAGAATTTTTCACCCAAGAAATTACCAAAGCGGTATTATCCAAACAAAGAACGATTTCCAGATTAGGCCAGACTTTGTCAGCACGCGCAGAACCTTTCCCTGCCCGCCGCGCCAACGCAGCGGGCTGCATGGCGTCGCTCCGGCGTCCGCACCCGCGGCCGGAGCGGGCGCGTGCGCCCCGCGGCCGCGGCGTTCCGACCAGGGGGACGCCGTGACGCAGGCGCTTGGCGCGAGCTTTCCCGCGCGGCGCGAAGCCGCCATCCTGATCGTCGACGACGCCCCGGCGAACCTGACAATGCTACGCAAGCTGATGACGGACCAGGGCTACCAAACCTTCGTCGCCGTCTCCGGCGAGCGCGCGCTGACGATCGCCCAGCGCGTGCACCCCGACCTGATCCTGCTCGACGTGGTCATGCCCGGCATGGACGGTTTCGAGACCTGTCGCCAGCTCAAGCAAAACCAGCTGACCCGCGGCATCCCGGTGATCTTCATGAGCGCCAAGACCGATACCGATGACGTGGTCGCCGGCTTCGACCTCGGCGCGGTCGACTACATCAGCAAGCCGCTGCGCATGGCCGAGGTGTGCGCGCGGGTACGCGCCCAGTTGCAAATCCGCAGCAACAGCGAGACCCAGCAGGAACAGGCCGAGCGCCTGCGCACGATCGTCAACAACATGGCCGAGGGCCTGTTGATCATCGAGGCCGACGGGCGCATCCAGTTCACCAACCCGGCCTGCGACCACTACCTGGGCTACCAGGAGAACCAGTTGGCCGGGCGCGGCATCGGCGAGCTGCTGACGCCGCTAGTGACCCAGGAATACCTCGACTACTTCGCGATGTACGCGGCCAACCCGGACACCGCGCACAACCACGGCACGCGCGAGGTGGCGATCCGCCACAGCAACGGCGCCATCCTCAGCATGGACTTGACGCTGACGCCGATGTACCTGCGCCAGCCGCTCTACATCGGCCTGCTGCACGACATCACGCACCACAAGCAGTCCGAGGACGCGCTCCAGCGCGCCGCCTACCTCGACCCGCTGACCAAGATCGCCAACCGGCGCCACTTTGACAGCTTCCTTGAAAAAGAGTGGCAGCGCGCGGTGCGCAGCGGCGCGCCGCTGTCGCTGGTGGTGCTCGACGTCGACCACTTCAAGCTGTACAACGACAGCCTGGGCCACCCGGCCGGCGACCTGTGCCTGCAACACGTGGCGCAGGCGCTGCAAACGCACGCCTGCCGCCAGACCGACCTGGCGGCACGCTATGGCGGCGAGGAGTTCGCCTTGCTATTCGCCGAAACCGACGCCGAGGCGGCGCTGCCGATCGCCGAGGCGATCCGCCACCACATCGAGACGCTGCGCCTGCCGCACCCGCGCTCGGCGACGTCGGCATGGCTCACCGTTAGCATCGGCGTGGCGACCATCTACCCGCACCTGCTCGACAGCAAGGAGGCGCTGTTCGTCGCCGCCGACCGCGCCATGTACGCGGCCAAGGAAGGCGGCCGCAACCGCGTCCACTCGACCCACTCCGGCAGCGCCGCGTGGGACGCCGTCAAAGCCATCGTGACGCGCTAAGGCGCCAAACACAAGCAAGAGCGCAACCCTGCGCTCAACCCGCCCGCCCGCCCCCCCGCGAAGAGCCTGCCCCTTCACTTTTCCGCCTTGCCTGGCATTCACATGCCGGGCGCATTGACGCCGCCGCAACCGCCCCATCGCGCCCAACATTTCCATCGATTTGCAAGGAAAATCAAACGGAAGGCCATTTTCCCGAGCATTCCTGTGCCCAAGCGGAGAATTCTGTTGTTTTTACGAGCAGATTGTTGGTTTTTCTTTTAATTTTCTTAAATACTCTCCAAAACTCACTTAATTATTTTTAGATAAGTTACAATGCTGAAAAGAAATTATAGTTGCATCGACCACAACACGTCGACACCCTCTCTTTACTCCGGCTGTTCCGCGACAGCCACTACACGGGATTATTACCATGCTCGATACGCTTGCTCCGGAACAAGTGCGCCCACGCACTTCGCCTACCGCCCCACCCGCCCCGCCAATGGATATGGCCGACCTGCTGGTGGCCTACCTCGAACAGCTCGGCATTGAATATGTCTTCGGCATTCCCGGCGGCGCCATCGAGCCGCTCTACAACGCCCTGGCGCGCAGCGAGCGGCGCGGCGGCATTCGCCACATCCTGGCGCGCCACGAAGCCGGCGCCGCCTTCATGGCCGACGGCTACGCCCGCGAGACCGGCAAGATCGGCGTCTGCATCGCCACTTCCGGCCCCGGCGCCACCAACCTGATCACCGCCGTCGCCAGCGCCTACGAGAACAACATTCCGATGCTGGTCATCACCGGCCAGCCCGCCCTGCCCTCGTTCGGCAAGCACCCGCTGCAGGAATCGGGCTGCACCGGCATCAACGTGCTCGGCATGTTCCGCCACTGCACCCGCTACAACTCGCTGGTCTCGCACCCCCAGCAGTTCGAAGCGAAACTGATCGCGGCGCTGCAGAGCGCCACCCGCACCCCGCGCGGCCCGGTGCACCTGTCGATCCCGGTCGACGTGTTCCGCCAGCCGACCGCCGTGAGCGCCCCCACTTACAACCTTCAGGCGCTGCTCAAGCCCTCGTCGCTGGTGGACGACGACGCCGTCGACCAGCTGCGCGGCATGCTGTCCGAAGCGCGCAACGTGGTGCTGCTGATCGGCGGCTGGGCCGGCGACGGCATCGAGACGATCCTGCAGTTCGCCAGCCTGAAAGGCGCCACCTTCGTCACCACGCCGGACGGCAAGGGGCTGGTCAGCCCGCAGCACCCGCTGTTTCGCGGCGTGTTCGGCTTTGGCGGCCACGCGTCGGCCGAAGCGGCGTTGCGCGATCCGTCGGTCGACCTGATCGTGGCGATCGGCGCCAGCATGGGCGAATGGAACACCGGCGGCTGGAGCGACAGCCTGCTCAACGAGCGCCTGGTGCACATCGACGAATCGGAAGACCACCTGGCGCGCACGCCGATGGCGCGCTTCCACATGCGCGGCTCGATCCGTTCGATCTTCAACCGCCTGGTCGAGCGCACCCACCAGGCGTGCCTGGAGCACGACGCCCCCACCCAAAAGCGGCGCCTGCTGCGCGAACTGGCCAACATGAACTGGGAGCCGGACAGCATCCTGGCCGCCCCGCAAGCCTTCACCAGCGAGGCCACGCCGATCAAGCCGCAGCGCCTGATGCGCGACCTGTCGCGCCTGTTCCCGCCGAGCACGCGCTTTCTGGCCGACACCGGCAACAGCGTGGCCTGGGCAACCCACTATTTGCAGCCAAGCGACCGCCGCATGGGCGAGCGGCGCATGGGCGGCAACGGGCGCAAGCGCGTGCCGGGCCAGCGCCTGACGAGCGGCGGCTGGCTGCGCGTCACGATGAACTTCGCGGCCATGGGCTGGGCCATCGGGGCTGCCATCGGCACCGCCGCGGCCAGCCCGTCGGCGCCGGTGGTCTGCATCACCGGCGACGGCAGCATGCTGATGAACGGCCAGGAACTGTCGGTCGCGGTGGCGGAACAGCTGACCGTGGTGTTCGTCGTCCTCAACGACAGCTCGCTCGGCATGGTCAAGCACGGCCAGCGCCTGGCCAAGGCGGAACAGATCGGCTGCGCCATGCCGCCCACCGACTTCGCCATGCTGGCGCGCGCGCTGGGCGGGCGCGCCCACACCATCCTGTCGCCCGCCGACATGGACGCGCTGGATATCGACGCGATGCTGAACCACCCCGGCCCCACCCTGCTCGACGTGCGCATCGACGCCGATGAAGTACCGCCGATGAACAGCCGCATGCGCGTGCTGGCCGGCGACTTCTAATACCAAATCCCGGATTTTCGTAGGTCGGGTTAGCCCGCATGGGCGTAACCCGACTGGCGTCGGCAGCGGCCCGGCCTCGGATGACGCGTGCCGCTAATCCGACCTACGCAAGCTTAACTTAGCGGCATTACCGCCAGGCCCGCGGCGTCGCCGTTTCACACCAACATTCACCACACACCATGAAAAAACTCGAAGGAAAAATCGCGCTGATCACCGGCGGCAGCGGCGGCATCGGCTTGGCCAGCGCCCGCCTATTCAAAGACCAGGGCGCCGAGATCGTCGGCGGCGGCATGAGTCGGTTGTAGGAGCGCGCCATGAGTGATCAATTTCCGGATCAAATCCAGACCAGGCTATGGCAGGAAGTCCCCTGCGCCGACGACCCGTTCAGCGCCGACACCTGCCGCGCCGGCGGCTATGACGTGTACGGCGACCTGCTTGGCAAGATCGGCTATATCGATTATTTGTACCTGCTGTTCAAGGGCGAACGCGCCAGCGCGCGGCAGGCGCGCACCCTGTCGCTGGTGGCCGTGGCGCTGGCCAATCCCGGCCCGCGCGACCAGTCGGTGCATGCCGCCATGGCCGCCGCCAGTAGCGGCAACCCGGCCGGTTCGACGCTGATGGCGGCCATCGCGGCCGGCGCCGGCTCGGGCGGCGGCGCGCGCGAAGTGCTGCTGGCAATGCAAGCCTGGCAGCTGTGCGGCACCGACCTCGGCGCCTGGTGCGCCCACCTTGCCAACCCGCCCGAGCCGCGCCCCAAGCTGTGGCCGCGCACGGGGCACGCACCCGGCTTTGCCGCGCATGGCGTCAGCTGCGCCAAACCGGTGCGGCAACTGCTGGACGCCTTGTGCGCCGACGCGCCGGGCGAACAATTGGCATGGCTGGGCGCCAACCGCGGCGCGCTCGAAGCGTCCACCGGCATCCCGCTGGCGCAGACCGGCGTCGTCGCCGCGGCCCTGACAGCCATCGGCCTGCGCCCGGAGGAAGGCGAAATGCTGACCCTGATGCTGCGCCTGCCCGGCGCCGCCGCCCACGCGCTGGAACAGGCCCAATTGGGCTTCCGGCATTTGCCCTTCTTCGAGCTGGCACTCGACAACGATCCCGCCCGCAAGGAGGCGCCATGAGCAAGAATCAGGTATTGGAACAATTCGAAGGCCCGCTGCCGACCAGCATGGGCCAGTGCTTCCCCAGCGAACGCACAGTGTTTCGCGGACTCGACCTGCATACGGCGTTCGCCGAGGCCGACTGGTTCGAGCTGTATATCTTCAGCGTTACCGGGCGCCGCCTCGCGCGCGCCGAGCTGAAGGTGCTGCAAAGCGTCTGGGTGTACACCAGCTACCCCGACGCGCGCCTGTGGTGCAATCGCGTCGCCGCCCTGGCCGGCAGCAGCCGCGGCACCGCCGGCCAGGCTCTCGGCGCCGGCATCGCCAGCTCGGAAGGGGCGATCTTCGGTCGCCAGACCGAAACCGGCTCGGCCGACTTCCTGGTGCGGGCACTGGCCGGCGTCAAGGCCGGCGAAGCGCTGGAACAGGTGGTGCGCGAGGAGCTGAAACGCAATAAACGCATCATGGGCTATGGCCGCCCGGTCGCCACACCTTACGTCGACGAACGCATTCCGGTCACGCTGACGATGATGGCGCGCGAAGGTGTTGCCATTGGTCCACACTTCCAGTTGGCGCTCGAGATCGAGGCCATGCTCGAAAAAGTGCTGGGACGGCGCCTGCCGATGACCTACGCCGCGGTGGCCGTCGCACTGCCGCTGGACATGGGTTTCTCGGAGCTGGAATGCAATTTGTACATGCAACCAGGCTTCCTCGCCGGCATGATTCCCTGCTACATCGAAGCGCTGGAACGGCCCTCCGGCGCCACCTTCGCATTGCGCTGCGACCGCATCGCTTACACAGGTGTTGCTCCACAAACATGGGAAGAGTAGCTTTCCAGCACCATTTGAGTACATAATATCCAGAAAATGCCACCCAACCCTTGCGGAAACTGAGTCAAGTCAGCGCCTGCGCACACCGGAAGCGTTGCCAATGAATGTATATGCCGGAAAAATCAAGTTGATCACCGTGGCGCTCGGCATGGCATTTGGCAGCGCCAGCGCCCAGAGCACCGATGAAGAAGAGTTGGCGATGTCGTACGGCGACGGCGCGCTCGTCAGCATTGCCACCGGCAGCGAACAGCCGCTGGCGCGGGTGCCGGCCGTGGCCTCGGTGATCACGGCCCAGGATATCGCGGCCATGGGCGCCACCGACCTCGACCAAGTCCTGGAAAGCGTGGCCGGCCTGCACGTGGCGCTCTGGTCGGCGCCGCTCAATCCGATCTACGCCTTCCGCGGCATCGTCAGCAGCTACAACACCCAGGTGCTGATGCTGGTCAACGGCGTGCCCATCACCTCTTCCTTCATCGGCAACCGCGGCCAGGCCTGGGGCGGCATGCCGCTTGAAAACGTCGCCCGCGTCGAAATCATCCGTGGCCCCGGTTCGGCCCTGTACGGCGCCGACGCGTTTTCCGGCGTCATCAACGTCATCACCAAGTCGGCGCGCGCCATCAACGGGCTCGAAGCGGGCGTGCGCGTTGGCAGTTTCCACAACCGCGACGCCTACGTCCAGTACGGCGGCGCCGTCGGCCCCGTGCAAACGGCGCTGTACCTGCGTGCCGGGCGCACCGACAGCCAGCACGGCGTCGTCGAAAAAGACGTGCAAAGCGGCCTCGACGCCCTGTTCGGCAGCCACGTCTCGAAGGCGCCCGGGCGCATCAACGCCGCGCGCGAGACGGCCGACGCGCGCCTCGAACTGGCTTACGACGAATGGCGCCTGCGCCTCTCCGCGCAGGACCGCAAGGTGGGCATCGGCGTCGGCCTGGCCGACGCGCTCGACCCTGAAGGCGTGGTGCCGGAAACGCGCGCCTACGCCGACCTCAGCTATACCAAGGACAACTGGCTGCCCAACTGGGATGTATTGGCCACGGCCGGCACCTACGACCTGCGCGAACGGGTCGCCAATCCCGGCCTGCGCTTGTTCCCGGCGGGCGCCTTCAACGGCGCCTACCCGAACGGGGTGATCGGCAACCCGGGCCACTCGGAACGCCATCATCACCTGAGCGCCACCGCCCTCTACACCGGCTGGAACGGCCACCGGGTGCGCGTCGGCGCCGGCTACCGGCTCGAAGACCTGCGCCGCACGACCGAATTCAAGAACTTCGATTTCGTCGTCGCGCCGGGCGTCGGGCCGTCGCTGGTACCGCTGCCGGGATTGGTCGATGCCGGCACCGATCCGAACCTGCTGTATATGCAGCCGCACAAGCGCAACCTGCGCTACGCCTTCGTCCAGGACGAATGGCGGCTGGCCAAGGACTGGACCCTGACGGCCGGCGTGCGCCACGACCGCTATTCCGATTTCGGCGGCACCACCAACCCGCGCCTGGCGCTGGTGTGGGACGCCAGCTACAACGTTATCGTCAAGGCGCTGCACGGGCGCGCCTTCCGCGCGCCGACGTTCATCGAACAATACTCGCGCAACAACCCGGTCAATGTGGGCAATCCGAACATCAAGCCCGAAACGATCGCCATGAACGAGCTGGCCTTCGCCTGGCAGCCGCTGACCGCGCTGCAGACCAACCTGAGTCTGTTTCGCTACCAGATGAGCGACATTATCGTCGCCACCACCAACCCGGACCCCAGCACCGGCAAGACCTACCAGAACTCGGGCGACCAGTCCGGCCGCGGCGTCGAGCTGGAGGCGAACTGGGATGCGGCGCGCACGCTGCGCGTTACCGGCCACTTTTCGCTGCAAAAATCGACCGACCAGGCCAGCGGCAAGGACGCCGGGCTGGCGCCGCAGCGGCGCCTGTTCGGCCGCGCCAGCTGGCAGCTGGCGTCCAACTGGCAACTGGGCGGCATCGTCAACCACGTGGCCGACCGCGCCCGCCAGCCGGGCGACAACCGGCCGCGCGTGGCCGACTACACCACGCTCGACCTGACCTTGCGCCACCAGAAGGCGTTCGGCAACTGGGACCTGCGCGCAACCGTGCTCAACGTGTTTAACCGCGACGCGCGCGAACCGAGTTTCGCGCCGGGCAATATCCACTTCGACATCCCGCTGCCGCGCCGCGCGCTCAACGTCGAACTGGCGTATCGGATGTAGGCGCGACAAACACGTCGCGCGCTCCAGCCCCGGCTTTTTGCCTTTGCTTGATTTTCAGCGCCGTCGGCACGCTCATTCAACGCCAGACAACCCTACTTCCCCCACCACGCCAGCCAGCAGTTGGGCGCTGCCGCAGGCCAGCGTCCAACCAAGCGCGCCGTGGCCGGTGTTGACGAACACGTTCGGCACAGAGGTCCGGCCGATGATCGGCGCGCCGCCCGGCGTGGCCGGCCGCAAGCCGGCCCAGGGCGCCACACCGGCCGCCGCGTCCCCGTCGTCCAGCGCCGGGAACAGGCGCCGCGCCTGCCGCGCCAGCGCCTGCCAGCGGCGCTGGTCCAGGCTCAGGTCGGCGCCGACGATGTCGACCCGCCCGGCCACGCGCAGGCGCGCGCCAAGGCGCGCGTAGACGATTTTATTGGCCAGGTCGGTAACGCTGACCGACGGCAGGCCGGCCGCCGGGTCGGCCGCGAACGTGACGCTGTAGCCCTTGAGCGGATAAATCGGCAGCGCAAAGCCCATCTGCGCGGCGCTCTTGACGCTGCCGACGCCGTTGGCCAGCACGAAGGCGTCGGCGCCGATATCGCCCGCCGGCGAGCGCAACGCCACTACCCTGCCGCCCGCCATGACGACGCCGTCGACGGCCGTGTCGAGCGCGAAGCGCACCGGATTCGCCTGCAGCGCCAGCGCCGCCGCCAACTGCTGGCAAAATTCCCCGCAATCGCCGACCTGCTCGGACGGCGTGTAGACGCCGCCCGACCAGCGCGCCCGCGAGGCCGCCAGCGCCGGCTCGATGTCGACGCAGCGCCCGGACGACAGCACCTGCTGCTCGCAACCCAGGCCGCGCTGCACCTCGACCTGGCGCCGCGCGGCCTCCAGCGCGGCCGCCGACGCCAGCATCACCAGCTTGCCGGCGCTGCGCAGGTCGAACTCCAGCTTCAGTTCACGCTGCAGCTCGGCCAGGCAGTCACGGCTAAAAAAGGCCAGCCGCAGCAGCTCGGCGGTGGTGCGCGCCGACGCGCCGGCGTTGCAGGCCATCAGGAAGCGCGCGATCCAGCGCCACTGCGCGGCGTCGAACGCCGGCCGCCAGCTCAGCGGCGAATCGCGGTGCAGCAGGTACTTCGGCAGGTTGCGCCATACCGAGGCGTCGGCCAGCGGCGCCACGTAGGAATAACTCAGCTGGGCGCCATTGGCCAGGCTGGCGCCCTGCCCGACCCGCGCGTGCGCGTCGACCACGCTCACCTCGTGGCCGCGGCGCGCCAGCGCATAGGCCGAAGTCAGACCGACAACGCCGGCCCCGAGCACGCATATTTTCATGATTGCCACCTCGATTCCATCCGTACTTCCCGGTACGCCCGCGCGGCCCGCACCAGCGCCGCGAAAAAATCGCCCTCGCAGGCGTTGGCCAGGCACTCGGGATGCCACTGCACACCGGCGCAAAAGGCCTGCCGGTCGACCTCGACCGCCTCGACCACGCCGTCGTCGGCCAGCGCCGTCATGGCCGGCATCGCGCTGCCGGCCATGACGTCCCGGTGGCGCAGGCTATTTACTCGGCAGCGCCCGACGCCCAGGATGCGCCGCGCAGGCGGCGGCCATCGACCAGGTTGACGGCGTGCGCCCCCAGCTTACACGGCGCGCTCTGTTTATGCTCGACGCGCGTGCCGACGTCCGCCGGACCGAGGCCGACGCCGGCGACCCGCGCCAGGCCACCACGGTTGCCCCAAAGCTGGTCGACACCAAGGTCAACGCCCCAGGGGACAGACCCTAATGCCGCAAAGTTAAGGATGGTCGGGTTAGCCGGAACGGCGTAACCCGACTGGCGTCGGCAGCGGCTCGACGCCGGATTACGCTGTCGCTCATCCGGCCTACGCAAGCCTAACTTAGCGGTATGAGGGTCAAACCCCGAGGATCCGGCTCCGCCGTTGGCGGGCGTCACGTAGAGCGCCGCTGTGGGTGCCCGTGCTGTCCATATTCATTGTTGTCCGTTGCAAAATGGGGGGTGTAAGCCGGAACCGCCGGAAATTCCGTCACCCAAACCAATCCAGAATCCAGACATGAACGTATCCGGGTCGATGAGCCTGCCGTTGCCCTGGAATTTGAGCGGTCGAACACGATAATGTTGCCACGCAGGCGAACAATTGGCGCTGCGTGAAGACGTTGGATACGCGCACCTTGGTATGGATCCCCGGATTAGTCGAGGACGGCCCTTTTCACGAATGAAGAGAGTTGTTCAAACCGCCTGCGGGCGTTATCGCACATACGTAATGGGGTATCCGGCTTATTGTGTTCATTCTTGGGCATATGTGTCCATCCTCCCCGAACAAGGAGCCAAATATGAAAACTACGACATCAGCACCCTCTGCACAAGCCCTGAATATGCAGTCCTGCATCGACGCTTGTTCATCGTGCCACCAAGTCTGCCTGCAAATGGCCATGAATCATTGCCTCGACAGCGGAGGAAAACACGTTGAGCCGGAACACTTTCGGCTCATGATTAACTGCGCTGATATCTGCCAGACTTCGGCCAATCTGCAGCTGAGCGGCTCCACCTTCAGTAGCCAGCTGTGCGAGTTGTGTGCCAACGTGTGCGAAGCATGCGCCGATAATTGCCGCACTCTGGACGGCATGGAAGACTGCGTTCGCGCCTGCCAAGCGTGCGCCGCCAGCTGCCGCAGCATGGCCACGATGAAGCACTGACCACTCGACGGACAAGGAGAATCGTATGATTTTGAAGAACAATAGGATCGGTCCGGTACTGGTCCCCTCACTAGCTCTCGCGCTGGCCACCGCCATGCCACTACCCGCGTTCGCACAGTCCGCTTCTGCCATGCCCACCCATAGCGCGATGGCGGCGCCATCGACGGACGTCGGGATGAAAATGCGGAAGTCAATGGATGATATGCATGAAAAGATGGGCCAGATGAAAATGTCCGGCGATGTCGATCATGATTTCGTAATGCTGATGAAATCACATCATCAGGGCGCCATTGAAATGGCTCAGATGGAGGTCGATTCTGGCAAAGATGCCGCTGCGATCAAGTCGGCGAAGAAGATTATTTCGGCGCAAAAGAAGGAGATCGCCGCGTTCGACGATTGGCTCAGCAAACATCCCATGAAGTAGCATACGGTGGGCGATGTCCGGGGCCGGGGTCGGACCTCGCGGGTACGACCCCGGGCAACGGGCCGGGGATTCCATGCAGCATTGCATTATTGTTTTAATGAAATGCAGCAGGACGGCACATTGAATGAAAATTTTCGCAACTACGGGACTCAATAAAATCGCTGAGCGGTGGCGCCCAGCGGTTTGCCTATCCGGGGTAGCCGGTGATGTCGGCGATGTCGCGGTACAGCGGTTGCAGGCGCGCGTACATTTTGGTGTAGACGCGGCGGTATAACTGGTCGTAGATTTTGCTGTGCCGCGGGTCCGGCTGGAACACCCGGCCCGGCCGCGTCATGCCCGCCACCGCCGCCGCGAAATCCGGGTACAGGCCGAGGCCGACGGCGGCGTCGATCGCCGCGCCCAGCGCCGAGCTTTCGTAGACGTGCGCGCGCGCCGCCGGCAGGCCGAAGATGTCGGCCGTCAGTTGCATCGCCGCGTCGCTTTGCGAGCCGCCGCCGGCGATGCGCAGCTCGGTGATGGCGATGCCGCTGCGCTTTTCGATGCGCTCCTTGCCTTCCCGCAGCGCGTACGCCAGGCCCTCCAGGATCGCCCGGTACAGGTGCGCACGCGTGTGCACGTCGCCGAAGCCGATGATGGCGCCCTTCGCCTCCGGCCCCGGCACCTTAATGCCGGGGCTCCAGTACGGTTGCAGCATCAAGCCCATCGAGCCGGGCGGCACCGCCTCCACCAGGCGGTCGAACAGGACCTCGGGCGCGCCGCCGTCGCTGGCCGCCGCGGCCCGCTCGCGGTCGCCGAACTGCTCCTTGAACCAGTTCACCATCCAATAGCCGCGGAAGATCTGCACCTCGGTGCTGTACGAGCCGGGAATCGCCGCCGCGTACGGTGGAATGTAGGGCGTCACCTCGATGTACTTTTTGTTGGTGGTGTTGATGGTGGCGGTGGTGCCATAGCTCAGGCAGGCGATGTGCGGCTCCAGGCAACCGGCGCCGATCACCTCGCAGGCCTTGTCGGCGGCGGCCGCCACCAGCGGCGTTCCTTGCGGGATGCCGGTGGCGGCCGCCGCCGCCGCGTCGATGGCGCCGATCACCGTGCCCGGCGCCACCAGCTCCGGCAGCATGTCGCGGCGGATCGCCAGCGCGCGCCATTTCCAGTCGCGCCGGCCGGCCCAGGCGTGGCGCTTGTAGTCGAACGGGATGTAGGCCACCTGCGAGCCGGTCGAGTCGACGAAGCGGCCGCACAGGCGGTAGTTCAGGAAGCCCGACAGCAGCAGGAATTTGTCGGTGCGCTGCCACAGCAGCGGCTGGTGCGCGGCGATCCAGTTGATTTCGGCCTCGCGCCGGAAGTAGTCGACGGTGCCCTCGACCCGCGCCAGCTTGAACGCCGCGCCCCACCAGCGGCCCATGGGCGGAACCTGTGCGGTGCTGCGCTGGTCGAGCCAGGTGATGGCCGGGCGCAGCGGCTTGCCCTGCTTGTCGAGGTTGATCACGGTGCCGCGCTGGGTCGTTACGGCGACGCCCTTGACGGCCGATTTCGGGATCGCCGTGGCGGCCCACAACTGCCGGCAGGCTTCGCACACCGCCTGCCAGTAGCCGTCCGCGTCGTGCTCGGCCCAACCCGGGTGGTCGGAAAAATACGGCTCCAGGTAGACCTGCGCCTTGGCCGCGATATTGCCCTGTAAATCGAACAGCAGCGCGCGCACGCTCTGGGTGCCGTTGTCGATGGAGAGCAGGTATTGTGCGCTCATGGCCTCAAGCTCCGGCGGTGGTGGTGGTGGTGGCGCGCGGCGCCGGCAGGCTGTAGTGGCTCTGCCACAACGCCAGGTAGGCCGCCTGCTCGGCGTCCCAGCGGGCGTCGTCCCAGCCCAGTTCCGGCTGGCAGATGGCGCGTACCCGCGCCAGGATCTCCAGCCCGCCGCCGCGCAGTTGCAGGCCGACGCGGCTGCGCCGCAGCAGCAGGTCCTCCAGCCGCTGCACCGCCTCGGCGCGCGCGGCCCAGCGCAGCTGCGCCCACAGCGTCTCGGTGCCGGGGATGGTGGCGAGTTCACCCGGGCCGGCCGCGTCCAGCAGGGACTGCGCGTGCGGGCCGTAGCGACCCAGCAGGCGGCCCTCTTGTTCGACAGACAGGCGCCGGCCGGTTAAGGCTGGCGCCGCCTGGAAAATCGGTCGTGCTTGCAAGCTGTCGCGCCAGCCGGGCAGCAGCGGCGCGGCGCGTTTCAGGGCGTCCAGGGCGATCACGCGGAAGGTGGTCAGCTTGCCGCCGGTGACGGTCAGCAGGCCGTTTTCCAGCCACAGCGCGTGTTCGCGGCCCTCCTTCGACGGGTCGGCTTGGCCGCTGTCGATCACCGGGCGCACGCCGGCGTAGGTGGCGAGGACGTCGGCCTCGGTCAAATCCAGTTGCGGGAACTGCTGGCGCAGCGCCAGCATCAGGTAGTCCAGCTCGGCGCGCGTGATGGCCGCCTCCAGCTTCATGTCGGCGCCGTGGTCGACGTCGGTGGTGCCGACCAGCGTCACGCCCTCCCACGGAAAGGCGAACACCGGACGGCCGTCGCGCGGGTGCATCAGGCTGATGGCCTGCGCCAGCGGCAGGCGCCAAGCCGGCAGCACCAGATGGCTGCCGCGCAGCGGCCGCAGCTTCGGCGCGGCGCCGCCCTGCCCGCGCAGGCCGTCGGCCCAGGCGCCGGTGGCGCTGATCACCAGCTTGGCGCGCACCTCGTGGCTGGCGCCGCCAACGCCGTCCCGCAGCAGCGCGCCGCGCACCTGGCCGTCAGTGCGCAGCAGCGACTGCACCGCCATGTAGTTGACGGCCACGCCGCCGTGCCGCTGCGCCTCTTGCAGCACGCGCAGCACCAGGCGCGCGTCGTCGGTCTTGGCGTCGCTGTAGCACATGCCGCCGCTCAGCCCGGCGCGCGCCACGTTCGGCGCCAGCATGCAGAACTCGTCGGCCGTGTAGTAGTGGCGCGCGCGCTGGCCGGCCATGAAATCGTAGAGCGCCAGGCCGACCAGGAACAGGCGCCGGCCCGGTTTGCGGCCAACGTAGTCGCCGAAGGCGAAGCCCTGCGGCTCGACCAGCCCGGCCGCCTCGCGCAGCAGGTGCTGGCGCTCGCGCACCGACTCGCGCGTCATGCCGAACTTGCCCTCCTTCAGATAGCGCAGGCCGCCGTGCACCAGCTTCGACGAGCGGCTCGAGGTGCCCCAGGCGAAGTCGCGCTGCTCGACCAGCAGCGCCTTCAGGCCGCGCCGCGCCGCTTCCAGCAGGATGCCGGCGCCGGTGATGCCGCCGCCGACGATGACCACGTCCCAGTCGCGCCCGAACAGCTCGGGCAGGCCGTCGCGCCAACCGGCGCGCCAGTGGCCGCTCACTTCGCGCACTCCGCGTCGAGCAGCAGCTTGCCCGGGTTCATGATCGCCTGCGGGTCGAAGTGCTGGAACAGCGCGCGCATCGCGCTCATGCCGAGCGCGCCTTTTTCCGCCGCCAGGTAGGGCGCGTGGTCGGTGCCGACGCCGTGCTGGTGGCTGATGGTGCCGCCATGCTCGACGATGGCCGCGCTGACGCCGCCCTTCAACAGGCGCCAGCGCGCCATGTCTTCCTCGTAATTGCCGGCCAGCCGGTAGACGAAGGTGGTGTAGACGCTGGCGCCCTGCGCGTACAGGTGCGACAGATGGGTATAAGCGTGCACCCGCTCACCCTGCGCGCCCAACGCGTCTCGGGCCGCCTGCTCGAGCGCGTGCATCATGCCGGCCACGCGCGGCCAGTCGACCGCCGTCTCCACCGTGTCGATCACGTAGCCGTGTTGCCACGCCGCGTTGCGCAGGTAGACGTTGCGGTAGCGGTTCTGCTTCCATTTGGCGCCCATGGCCTTGCCGACGTGGACGCCGCCGTGGCCGCGGGTGAGCGCCAGCGCGCTCTTGAGCGCGACGGCGGCGCTGGCCTTCTGGCCGCTGACGCCGAGCATCAGCATGCACTTGTCGTCCTTGCAGCCGCGCCAGGACAGATAGGTTTGCAGCGCGCCGATCAGCTTTTTATGCCCGGCCAGGGTCAACATGGTCAGCGTCTCCAACTGGTTCGACAGCCGCAGCATCGACAGCGGCAGCTTGGCCTGGGCCACTTCGCGCACGGCTTTTTCGGCCGCCTCCCAGTTGGGGAAGAACACCGCGTGGAAGGCCTCGTATTCGGGCAGCCTGGTAACGCGCACGGTGGCCTCGGTCAACACGCCGAGGCGGCCCTCGGAACCGAGGACCATTTCGCGCAGGTCGGTGCCGGCGGCCGAGGCGGGAAAGGTCGGGATGCTCAGCGTGCCGGCCGGGGTTTCCACGCTGCCGCCAGCGAACACCTGTTCAATGCGACCGTAGCGCAGCGACTGCTGGCCGGACGAGCGCGTGGCGATCCAGCCGCCCAGCGTCGAGTATTCAAACGACTGCGGAAAATGGCCCAGCGTGTAGCCGTGCGCGCGCAGCTGCGCCTCCAGGTCGGGGCCGAAGACGCCGGCGCCGAAGGTGGCCAGCTGCGCCTGCTTGTCGAAGGCGCTCATGCGGCACAGCCGCGTCAGGTTCATCGACAGCGCCGGGCGCGCGCCCTCGGCCACGGTCAGGTGGCCGGCCACGCTGGTGCCGCCGCCATGCGGAATCACGGCCACGCCGTGGCGCTCGGCGTAGGCCAGCAGCTCGCGCACCTGTTCGGCGCTGTCGGGGAAGGCGACGCCGTCGGGCACCGCGCCGACCCTGCCGTACCTCAGCTTGAACCAGTCGGGCAGGCTTTGGCCGAGCGCGTTGCGCAGGCGCAGCGCCGGGTCGGCGTCGATCAGGCGGTGCGGCGCCAGCCGCGACGGGCCGATGGCCGCGCAAGCCTGCGCCAGCGAGGCGTCGCCGATGGCGGCGCCGGCGCCGACGCGCGCGCCCAGGAATGCCAGCGCGTCGTCGTTCAGCGCAAACTCGATGGCGTCGTCGCCCCAGCCGTTCCAGCGTCTCATGTCTTCCCTCGTTGTGGAGCGGCGGCGCGCCTTGCTATACTTGACATTCAAAATGCGCCGCACCGCGAATGGCACAAGAGTAAATGACAACCCCTTTCCAGTATTGTGTATTTATGACAAACGCATTGTTCGATCATGCCAAGCGCGCGGCCTGACGCCGCCCCGGCGCCAGAGCGGCGCGTGGCCGGCTCGTATTTGCAGCCGCTGCTGGAGGCCGCCGCCGCGCGCGGCGTCGACGCCGCCGCGCTGGCGCGCGCGGCCGGCCTGGCCGAGCGCGCGCTGCGCCCGCTGCCCGAGGCGCTGGCGGCCGACGATTACGTACGCCTGCTCGACCTCGGCGCCGCCATGAGCGGCGACCCGCACTTCGGCCTGCACGTGGGCGAGCGCGTCAAGCTGGGCACCTACAGCGTCTACGGCCTGATCTTGCTGAGCTGCCGCGACTTCGGCCAAGCCTTCGAACAAACCGTGCGCTACGAACAACTGGCGCACGACCTCGGCCGCTCGGCGCTGCGGGTCGACGGCGGCGTCGCCCGCTACGCCTGGCACAGCCACTACCCGCCCGGCCGGCGCCACCTGGTCGACAGCGTTTTCGCCGGCATCCGCGTGTTCGGCAATTGGCTGGCCGGCGCCACGCTGGCGCCGGCCGACATCGCCTTCACGCACGCCGGCGGCGCCGGCCTGGAGGCCGAGTATGTGCGCGTGCTGGGCGCGCTGCCGCGCTTCGGCGCCGACGCCAACGTCGCCAGCTTCGACGCCCGGATGCTGGCCTGGCCGGTGCCGAACGCCGACGTCAGCCTGTACCCGGTGCTGCAACGGCACGCCGAGCAGTTGATGAGCAAGCGCGCCCAGGCCGGCGGCGGCATCCAGGCGCTGGTGCACGCGGCCGTCATGCTCAACCTGACCCAGGGCCAGGTGCGGCTGGCGTCGATTGCGCAGCAGTTGAACCTGTCGCCGCGCACCCTGCAACGCAAGCTCAGCGAGGCCGGCGCCACCTTCCAGCAAGTGCTCGACCAGGCCCGCTTTGCGCTGGCCAAGGATTGCCTGCGCCAGCCGGGCCCGAGCTTGGCGGACATCGCCTTCCTGCTCGGCTACCAGGAGCAAAGCGCCTTCCACCACGCGTTCAAGGAATGGGCCGGCGTCAACCCGGGCGCTTACCGCGAACAGTGCCGCGGCGCCGGCCTGGCCAGCGAAATGTAAGCGGATGTTAGTCAAACCGGCGCTTTGGCCCGCCCCGCCATACCTGCTTACATTTAGGTTTACCGTACTGGGCTTTCTAGATGTACGATGTTGAAGACATACAGAACAAGGAGAAAACATGAAACCAACCCGTACCAGCATCGTCAGCGTCTCGCTGCTGCTCGCCCTGATCGCCCTCGCCACGCTGACCGGCTGCGCCACCAACGGCTATCAACCGCAGCAATCCGGCTACTACGAGCAACCGCAGCAATCCGGTTACTACGAGCCGCCGGCGCAACAGCGGCAGCCGATGCAGCAGAGCCAGGAGCGCTATGGCGCGATCGATTCGATCCAGGTGCTTCGCGGTAACGGCGGCAACGGCGGCACCAGCGGCGCCGGCGCCGTCGTCGGCGGCATCGCCGGCGCCGTTCTGGGCAACCAGGTCGGCGGCGGCAGCGGCCGCAAGGCGGCCACCGTGCTCGGCGCCATCGGCGGCGCGATGGTCGGCAACAACGTCGAACAAAACCGCAGCGCCGCGACGCCGGACACCTACCGCCTCCACGTGCGCCTTGAAAACGGCGACGGCGTCACCGTCGTGCAAGAAAGCCTCGACGGCCTGCGCATGGGCAGCCGGGTGCGCGTCGTCAACGGCCGCGCCTACGCTTATTAAGAGCCATTAGCCGGAACCGCTTACACGGCGTGGGTAAGCCGACAACGTTGGCCTGGAGCAGGGTCTCGCTTCAGCCAACATTGTCGGCTGACGCGTCCCGCCATTCCGCCCTGCGACACGCTCACTCAACGCCTTTGCTTTTGATTTATATAACTGTTTAGACAGTTTAACAACCCGCCCAATCGCCACAAGCCAGTGCGCATGCGGCTCTCCGCCCGCCCCCCGTCCCGCCCCCGCTTTTGCGCCCGCTTTACGCCGCCGCAAGCCCCCCCGCAAGCCCCATGCCGGAGTGTGCGAATAAGCCGCACTATTCAATCAAAACAACTGATTTTGCTGGTTTATTGATTGATCTCAACTATAATTATTTCACGCAACAGTTGTCCACGACGCATCAATGCCCAGTGCAACGATGGCGCTCCGCATCGCCGGTATGGTACTCACCTCACTGGATTTTCTCGGCCCCAACAGTCTTAGTTGAAAGGAAAACGAGAGCATGTTTTCATCCCTTCGTACCCGGCTCATCGCCATCTGCATTTCCATCGTCGTCTTCGCCATGCTGGCCATGACGGTCACGAATTTCTTCACCACCCGCAGCCGCACCGTCGAGTCGCTCGACGCGCAGATGCAGCAGCTGTCGCAGGTGCACTCGACCGGCATCGCCGAATGGGTGCGCAGCAAGGGCATGATCGTCAGCTCGCTGAAGGCGGCCGCCGACCTGCCCGAGCCGCTGCCGTTCATCGCCGCGGCCAAAGTCGCCGGCGCTTTCGACGACGCCTACATCGGCTACCCCGACAAGAAAATGCTGGCGCTGCACGAGATGCCGCCGAACTACGATCCGACCCAGCGGCCCTGGTACATCAAGGCCAACCAGGTCGGCGGGCCTATCCTCACCGCGCCCTACGTTGACGCCACCACCGGCAAGCTGGTGGTCACCTTCGCCGAGCCGTTCGGCCCGAAAGGCAACGCCACCGCGGTCGGCGGCGTCGACGTCATGATCGACACCGTGGTGCGCAACGTCGTCGCCATCAAGCCGACGCCGAGCAGCTTCTCGTTCCTGGTCGACAGCACCGGCGCCATCATCGCCCACCCGGACCAGAAACTGACGCTCAAGCCGGTCACCGATTTCGACGCCGCGCTGACGATCGCCAAACTGACGCAGATCGAAGCGGAGAAAGCGGCCGCGCCGGTCAGCCTGCAAGGCCGCGACGGCCTGCTGCACGTGGCCAAAGTGGCCGGCACCGACTGGTTCCTGGTGATCGTTCTCGACAAGGCCGAGGCGACCCAGGCGCTGACCGCGATGCTGTGGAACTCGGCCATGATGGCGCTACTGCTGACGCTGGGCGCCGGCTTCCTGCTGACGCTGCTGGTGGCCAAAGCGCTGCAGCGCCTGGCGCTGATCCGCGACGCGCTGGAAGACATCGCCTCCGGCGAGGGCGACCTGACCAAACGACTGGACGCCAACGGCAGCGACGAACTGGCGCAGATCGCCAGCGCCTTCAACCGTTTCGTCGACAAGATCGCCCACGTGCTGCTCGACATCCGCAGCACCAGCGACGCCGTCAAGGTGTCCTCGGCCGAAATCGCCGCCGGCAACGCCGACCTGTCGGCGCGTACCGAATCGCAGGCCAGCTCGCTGGAAGAGACCTCCAGCTCGATGGAAGAACTGACCTCGACCGTGCGGCAGAACGCCGACAACGCCAAGCAGGCCAACCAACTGGCGCTGTCGGCGTCCAGCGTGGCCAGCAAGGGCGGCTCGGTGGTGTCGCAGGTGGTTGAAACGATGGGCTCGATCAAGGAAAGCTCGAACCGCATCGCCGACATTATCGGCGTCATCGACGGCATCGCCTTCCAAACCAACATCCTGGCGCTGAACGCCGCCGTCGAAGCGGCGCGCGCCGGCGAACAGGGCCGCGGTTTCGCCGTCGTGGCCTCGGAAGTGCGCAACCTGGCGCAGCGCTCCGCCGCCGCCGCCAAGGAAATCAAATCGCTGATCGTCGACTCCGGCGAGAAGGTCGACGCCGGCGGCAAGCTGGTTGACGAAGCCGGCCACACCATGGGCGAGATCGTGCAATCGATCCAGCGCGTGGCCGACATCATGAGCGACATCACCGCCGCCACCCAGGAGCAGAGCGCCGGCATCGAGGAAGTCAACACCGCCATTACCCACATGGACGAAATGACGCAGCAGAACTCGGCGCTGGTGGAGGAATCGGCGGCCGCCGCCGAAAGCCTGAAGGACATGGCGGTGCGCCTGACCCAGGCGGTGGGCGGCTTCAAGCTGGCCGCCCACGGCGACCCGGCGCCGATGGCGCGCAGCAGCGCGGCGGCGCCCCGTCCGGCCGCCCCGGCGGCGCCGGCGCGCGTCGCAAGCCACGCCCCGGCCGTCCGCAAGACCGCCCCGGCGCCACGCAAAGCCCCGGCGGCTGCGGCCGGCGACGACTGGGAAGAGTTTTAAGCTTCAGCGCGGCGCGCAACAAAAAGGACACTTCGGTGTCCTTTTTTTCACCTGGCTTTGCGCGTCCGCGCGCGCCCCGAAGATCAGTAGCTGCTCAAGGCCTTGGCGAACTTGATCAGCCAAAGCCGCCCCGGACGCTCGCGGTCGTCGCCGCGCGCGACCCGGATCGCGTTGGCGGCGTTGCAGCCGACCACGGTGCTGGTGACGATCACACCGTCGGCGCCGACCGTGCACTTGGTGACGTCGGCGCCGGCGACCTCGACGCCGGCGGCGTCGTACACCCGGGTCTTCATGCCGAAGTCGTTGTCGTTCGACAGCGCCAGCGTGGCGCCGTCGACCAGGGTCAAGCCCTCGGCCTTCTCGGCCATCCAGCCCAGCGCGTTCAAGTCCAGCAGCACGGTCTTCTTCAACGGTTTCACGGCGGCCCAGCTGGCGCCGTTCACGGCCACGCCGCCCATGCTGCTCTTCTCCAGGTCCGAAGTGGCGGCGTTGAAAGCGGCGCCGGAAATGTCGGTCGCCTCGCCCAACTCCACCAGCATCAGCCTGTTAAACACCTTGCCGGACGGCGCCGCGCCCTGCTCGATGACGACGAATTTGCCGCCACCCAGCGCGACCATGTCGCCCAGCTTGGCGTTGCCGGTGCGGCCGTCCTGGTAGTCGGCGCCGTCGAGCGGGTAGGCGTACATCTTGCTGGTGCTGCCGCTCAGCGGATCGAATTCAATCCAGCGCGTGAAGCGGGCGAAGCGTTCTATCAGCTCGCTCGACTTGGTCGGCGCGTACTGCGCCTTGCCGTCGCTTAGCGGGCTTTGCAGGAAGGCGTGCAGCTTGTCGGTGCCGGTGTCGAGCGCCATGCCCTCGACGCCGCGGTTGGCGCGGCGCTTGGCGAAGATCGCCGGTAAGCCTTTGCCCGGCTCGTACTTCGCCTGGATCACGCCGCTGGCCGGGTCGAGCTTGACGATGAAGGGACCGTATTCGTCCGACAGCCACAGCACATTGCGCTTCTTGTCGAACACGATGGCTTCCGGGTCGATGCCGCCGGCGTTGTAGACCGCCTTGCCGGCGGCGTCGAACTGCATCTTGTCGAATACCGGGACTTCTGCCGAATTGCCGACCGCGCCGGGCGGCACCGGCAGGCCCGACGCCTTGACCGCCGCCGAGACCCTGATCGGCGTGCTGGAGGCCAGCACCGCACCTTTTTTACCCAGTGTGATGACGCCGAACGACGGCGCGAAGCTCGGCGACGGGAAGAGTTTGCTGCCGCTACCGCCCTTGCCGCTCGGGTCGGGCAGGTTCGGGCCGTCGCCGTTCGGGCCGCGGTCGGTCAGGCCGTAGAACTCCAGGTCGCCGTTCGGCGCCGTGCCCTTGAACGCCAGGCCGGAGCCGTAGGACGGCAGGAAGCCGAGCGGGAACGCCTCTTTGACCTTGGCGTTGGCGCCCTCGTACGGCACGTAGAAGGCGCTGGCCGCCTGCACCTGGTAGCGCGTCACCGTGACGCTGACGCTGCCCAGCGCGCCGCTCTGCAGCGCCGTCTCGGCGACCGGCGCGCCGGCCTGCGAGGCCAGCGTGTCCTCGAAGTGTTCGCGCGCCAGCGCGCGGCGCTCGTCGTTGATGCCGCGTCCGGCGTACTTGCCGCCCAAGGCCGCCATGTGCGCGCCCAGCAGGGTATGGAAGCTGGCCGGCGCGGCGCCGAAGTCCAGGCTTTTACCCGCCAGTCCGGCCTTCACGTCGGCGCCGATCCTGATGCCGTTGGCCGGGTCGCCGTCCTCGTCGAGCAGTTGCAGCGCCAGCAGGCGATTCACCACCTTGTCGCTCTTGACGTCGCCGCCGCCGGCCAGGTCGAGCGGGGTCAGGACGGCGCCGCATGCCGCGCTGCCGAGCGCCAGGCCGGCGACGCTGAAGGCGACCTTGTCGCCCGGCACGCAGGCGAATTCGCCCTTGGCGTTGGTGCTGGCGGCGGCCGCGGCGCCGGCGGCGTACTCCAGCCCTTCGACGGCGCTGTCGAGAAAGACCCCGGTCATGCTGGCCGGCGCTGGCGGCGGCTGCGTCGCGTCGCCGCCGCAGGCGCTCAGCGC
This sequence comes from Janthinobacterium sp. CG3, assembly GCF_000344615.1. Lineage (GTDB taxonomy): Bacteria > Pseudomonadota > Gammaproteobacteria > Burkholderiales > Burkholderiaceae_D > Janthinobacterium. Next base: position 2,550,818 of record NZ_KB467824.1, read on the forward strand.
CAGCCCGGCGGCGAACGTGGTCAGGGTCAAAGTGGTGTGCAGCTTCATGCGGGCGTCCTCGTTGATGCTTCGATGATCAGAAGCGTCAACGATACACGGCGCGCGTGACCGCCGCGTGACAACGGCTGCGGCGCCCCGCCCTAGGCGCCGAAGCGGCCGTCGGCCTGGCGCCGGAATTCCTTCGGCGTAACGCCCTTCACTTGCAGGAAGCGCCGGTTGAAGTTGGCAACGTTGTGGAAACCGACGTCGTAGCAGACGTTGGTGACGTACTGGTCGGTGTTCATCAGCAGCTGGCAGGCTTTGTTGATGCGGATGCGGCTGACGAAGTCGGTGAAGCTGTTGCCGGTGGTTTTGCGGAAGAAGCGCGAGAACTTGCTCAGCGACATGCCGAGCTGCTCGGCCAGCGCCTCGGCCGAAATCGGCTCGCGGTAGTTTTCGGTGATGTAGCTGAGCACGGCGTTGACCTTGGCCAGCGTGGCGTCGTCGTCGTAGGAGCGCATCGTCGCGCTCGACAGCAAGCGGTAGTTGCCGCTGCGCGCCAATTGGCACATGAACTGCACGAAGTGGCCGAAGCGCTCGGCCCCGGCGCTGCCGCGGATGCGCAGGAAGTGCTGCTCGGCCTGGGCGCCGATGTCGAGGAATTCAATGCCGTAGGTCGAGCGCTCCAGCAACGGCAGCAGTTCGCGCAGCTCCGGAACCAGTTTGGCGGCCTGCTCCAGCGGGTCGTGGGCGAATTGCAGGATCATGTCGCGCAGTACCACGCCCTCCTCCGGCACGCTGCTCGAAATCCAGTTGTGCGGCAGCCGCGGCCCGGTCAGCACCAGGTGGCCGGGCGAAAATTCGCCGATGTAATCGCCGACGAACAGCTTGCCGCTGGTCGAGACGATCAAGTGCAGCTCGTATTCGTCGTGGCAGTGCCAGCGCACGCGCGGACTCGGGTAGCCGTGTTCGAGGTAGTTGATGATGCCGTCGTAGTTCTCGCGTTCGATTTCCGGCGACTTCGGTGCGCAGCGGTGCGCTTCCAGGCTGCGTGTCCGCGGCAAAATGTCCATGCTGTCATCCCCGTTTTCGTGTGGCGTGCTGCCAGTGCGCCGGTGCGCCACCGGCCAAGCCATCCGTAGGTCGGATTAGCGTAGCGTAATCCGACATGCCGGCGTCACGCTAACGGGCGACGGAGCGGTATCATCCACTGTGGCCCAGTTTGCCCGAAATAGCGAGTTCTTCGACCCGTTTCCGTCGTCGCTGATGCTTTTTTGCAGCACTTTGACAATTTACTCCTTTTCCGGCGTTATTTTTAATACCTCCAAGCCAGCTTCCTATACTTTTTTGCAGGCGCCGATACGCTCGCCTATCATCCGCTCCAGCAGCGCCGAATCGACGCAGAAGCCGCGGATGCCCTCGGCCAGCTTTTCGCTGGCCATGGCGTCGTCGTTGAGCATCAGGCGGAAGGCCGACTCGTTCAACGCCAGCCGGGTCTGCGCCGGCACCGCGTCCGCCGCGCCCAGGCGGCGCGCCAGCGGCGCCTCGCTGGCGGCCAGTTGCGCCAGCAGCTCCGGGCTGATGGTCAGCAGGTCGCACCCGGCCAGCTCGGCGATCTGCGCGGTGCCGCGGAAGCTCGCGCCCATCACCTCGGTGCGGTGGCCGAACTGCCGGTAGTACGCGTGGATGCGCCGCACCGACTGCACGCCGGGGTCGTCGGCGCCGCTGCCAACCACCCCGCCGGCCTTCTTGTGCCAGTCGAGGATGCGGCCGACGAAGGGCGAGATCAGGCGCGCGCCGGCGTCGGCGCAGCAGGCCGCCTGCGCCAGCGAAAACAGCAGCGTCATGTTGCAGTGGATGCCCTCGCGCTCCAGCACGCGCGCCGCCTCGATGCCCTCCCAGGTCGAGGCGATCTTGATCAGCACGCGCTCGCGCGCCACCCCGGCCGCCTGGTACAGCGCGATCAGCGCGCGCCCGCGCGCCACCGTCGTCGCCGTGTCGAAAGACAGGCGGGCGTCGGTTTCGGTCGAGACCCGGCCCGGCACCAGTTTCAGGATCTCCAGCCCGAAGGCCACCAGCAGCCGGTCGGCGACCGCGTCGACGCCTTCGCCGCCGTGGTCGCGCACGGCCCGCTCCAGCAGCGGCCGGTATTCATCCATCCGCACCGCCTTCAGGATCAGCGAGGGGTTGGTGGTGGCGTCCCGCGGCGCGAACGCCTTGATGCTTTGGAAGTCGCCGGTGTCGGCGACCACGGTGCTGTACTGCTTCAGTTGTTCAAGTTGGTTCATGGTTTATTCGCAGGGTTGCTCGATCAGGGCGCGCACGGCGGCGCAGACGGCCTCGACGGTCAGGCCGAAATGCAGGTACAGGGCGGCGGCCGGGCCGGATTCGCCGAAGGTGTCGATACCCACCACGGCGCCGCGCAGGCCGACGTATTTGCGCCAGTAGTCGCCCAGGCCGGCTTCGACGGCGACGCGCGGCGTGCGCCGCGGCAGCACGGCGTCGCGGTAGGCGGCGTCCTGGCGGTCGAAGTTGTACGGCGACGGCATCGACACCAGCCGCACGTGGACACCTTCCAGCGCCAGCGCGCGCCGCGCCCGCATCGCCAGCTCGACCTCGGAGCCGGTGGCGATCAGCACCGCCGCCAGCGCGCCGCCCTCGGCCGCCAGCACGTAGGCGCCGCGGCGGATGTCGGCCAGTTGCTGCGCGCTCTTCGGCAAATACGGCAGGGTCTGGCGGCAGAACACCAGGCAGCTCGGCGTGCCGCGGTGCTGCAGCGCCACCTGCCACGCCACCAGCGCCTCGGCCGTGTCGGCCGGGCGCCACACGTCCATGTTCGGGATCATGCGCAGCGTCGCGGTCTGCTCCACCGGCTGGTGGGTCGGGCCGTCCTCGCCCAGGCCGATGGAATCGTGGGTGAACACGAAAATCGGATTGATGCGCATCAGCGCCGCCATCCGCAGCGCGTTGCGAGCGTACTCCGAGAACATCAGGAAGGTGCCGCCGAACGGGCGCAGGCCGCCGTACAGCGCCAGCCCGTTGATGATGGCGGCCATGCCGAACTCGCGCACGCCATAGTAGATGTAGTTGCCGCCGCCGGCCGCCGAGACCGCGCGCGCGGCCGGCCACAGCGTCAGGTTGGAGCTGGCCAGGTCGGCCGAGCCGCCCACCAGCTCGGGCAGTTGCGCGGCCATGAGGCCGATGGCGTTCTGGCTGGCCTTGCGGGTGGCGATGGTTTCGGCTTTCGCGTCCAAGGCCGCCAGCGCGGCGGCCAGTTGCGGCGCGAAGTCGGCCGGCAGCTCGCCGGCGCGGCGGCGCAGGAACTCGGCCGCCAGATGCGGGTGCGCCCTCCGGTAGCCGGCGAAGCTGGCCTCCCAGTCGCGCTCCAGCGCGGCGCCGCGCTCGCGCCCGTCCCAGGCCGCGTAAATCTCGGCCGGAATCTCGAACGGCGCGTGCGGCCAGCCCAGCGCGGCGCGCGCCGCCGCCACCTCGGCGGCGCCCAGCGGCGCGCCATGCGACTCGTGGCTGCCCTGCTTGTGCGGCGCGCCCTTGCCGATCACGGTTTTACAGCAGATCAGGGTCGGCCGCCCCTGGTCGACGCGCGCGGCGTCGATGGCGGCGCCCAGCGCCGCGTGGTCGTGGCCGTCGACGTCGCGCAACACGCGCCAACCGTAGGCTTCAAAGCGGCGCGGCGTGTCGTCGGTGAACCAGCCGCCGACCTCGCCGTCGATCGAGATGCCGTTATCGTCGTAGAACACGACCAGCTTGCCCAGCCCCAGCGTGCCGGCCAGCGAACAGGCCTCGTGCGAAATGCCCTCCATCAGGCAGCCGTCGCCGACGAAGGCGTAGGTGTGGTGGTCGACCAGCTCGAAGCCGGGCCGGTTGAATTCGGCGCCCATCATTTTTTCCGCCAGCGCCAGGCCGACCGCGTTGGCCAAGCCTTGCCCGAGCGGGCCGGTGGTGGTTTCCACGCCCGGCGTGTAGCCGTATTCCGGGTGGCCGGGGGTTTTGCTGTGCAACTGGCGGAACTGCTTCAGGTCGTCTATCGTCAGCGCGTAGCCGCTCAGGTGCAGCAGCGCGTACAGCAGCATCGAACCATGGCCGTTGGACAGCACGAAGCGGTCGCGGTTGGCCCATTGCGGATTGGCGGGATTGTGGCGCAGGCGGCGCTGCCACAGCGCCAGCGCGATGTCGGCCATACCCATCGGCATGCCGGGGTGGCCGGAATTGGCTTGCTGTACCGCGTCCATCGCCAGCGCGCGGATGGCGTTGGCAAGGTCTTGTTGCTTGGGCATGGCGGTCTCTTTCGCGCGGAAGGGGGCGGCGCGCAAAACCGCGCCGTGGCCCTATCTTGCGGCAAGCGCGCGCTTGAAACCACGTCAAAAAAGACCCAAAACCGATACTATTCCGCGCCCGGTGAACTGCTTTTCGTAGGTCGGGTTAGCGCGCAACGCGCGCTTAACCCGACAATGTTGGCTTGGCGGGACAATAGGACGCGTGCGTGGCGGCGCATTGTCGAAAGGCTGGCTGCTGAAATCGCAGGAAAACATAACACCTCACGATCTGCGGTTTGACCGGCGCGGAGCGACGTAATAATCGCAAACAGGCGGTGGCCAAATCCGCTAACAACTTACGGTCGGGATGCTTTCGCCAGTTCGGAGATCGACCCCGATCCAGCATCGGTAGTCCTTTCCATTCCCATCCGGGCTGTAGGTGCACTGGACCCCTCCCTTGCGGCGATCCCGGTCGCCCTTGTCTTGGCTACACGCTGGATGGAGATCCGGGCCAATTGAATCGAATATCTCTTTCGCAGGCAGGCCTTCAATCGCCATAGCCAGCTTGCGGTCGGCCGCCGTTGGTGCTTCACGCCCCGCCAATTGCTGGCCGGAGAAGATCGCGTACTTTGCATGAAACGGTTTCCACGCACCGGACGACTCAGCGCCATAGGCCAACGAGAGCAGCGCGGACGCCCCAACAACCAACCCTATCAGCATTCGCATATCAACCTCTCAGCGCCATGTGGAAATGATCATCATGGTGAATCATCTTGGTGACGAACGGGATGTCGGGTCCATTGAAGTAGACCTTGATGACTGGGGCATAAATGCAGTGCCCTGACCGTCGGCGCGCATGAATTCGAGCTTTGCCTTCGGGATGGTGCGGCCCATCGAACATGCTTGCATCAGGACCGGCGAGGACATGTCCGCGAGCTTGGTGAACGAAAGGGTCCGGTGCTCGCACCGCTCGGTCGTGTCAGTGGGCCAATTAAGGCTTGTTGACGGCAGGGGCGGTCGGCTGGGTGACAACAGGGGCAGGTGGTTCAGCGGCCACTGGTGCATTGAACAGCCTTTCCATGTTGGCGTTAAATTTCGCCAACGCTTGAAAGCCGCCAAAAACCGCTCCAATGACAAAGATGGTCAGAATGTTGACGCCTAAATTTCCGACGACGTCGCCCGCCCAAGCACCTAGGCCCTTTTTGCTCTTCAGTTCGGCGAGCACAGCCGACACATTCTGGTTTAGAACGCTTTCCCGTATCTCGTCTTCGAAGTCCTGCACCCGTTTGGCCACTCCAGCGTTGAGGAACGCCTCAGCGAGCTGCTCTGCCTGTGCACGATACGTCTCGATCTTCGCAGGCAGGCAGGTCTGCGTGTGGAAGACTTTCAGTTCATCGGGTGTGGGGACACGCGCATGGGTGGAAAAGGTGGCTTCAATGAAAGCAATCTTGTCCCGTTTGTATAGAACATAGGCAATCGCTCCGACGGCATCGTCGGGATCTTTCACCAGTTCCTTGTAGATCCAGTTATAAGGTGAAGCCGACGACGGCGCTCCGTCAGATGAAGGAGCGCCGGGTACAACAGGTACCGGAGCGCTTGGCGCAGGGGGGACCGGTTGCGCTATCAATTACGTTCCATTTACCAAGCGGCGCGCTTCGGCGAAAGCACGATTAATCTCGTCGCGGCTGAAGCGCGACTGGCGGAGAAGTCGGGTTGCGGCCGGCGACAGACCGACTGGCACCTTGTCCTTGCGGGCAATGAGGTCGTTGTTTGCCTGGCGCACGTCATCGCACGTGAAACGCTTCAAGACTTGCTTCATATTTCACCCCATCATTGAGTCACTTGATATCATTGTACCCGAACTGACTTACGGCCTTGTACCCGATGCTGATCTCGACTGCGCATGGGCGGGGACGCCCATGCCGCATATGTGAAAGTGCTTCAATCGCTTGCAAAACAGTAATATTTTGCGCTCCCGGCAGCCGCAGGTATTGTTTCAAGCCAATGAGATACAAGTCGGCGCGGCTGAATGCAGGTCTATTTGCAGTTATCTCCGGTTTTGATCTCCGGCAGTTGCACCGATTGCTGGCTGAAAAAGCGCTGAATGCAGGTCGGCGCACCCTCAAACGCAGGTCGCTACATCTATCCGGTGTTTTGAACGATCCACAAAAGCCACGTCGCTACGCGCCGAAGCGGCCCTGGGCTTGCTGGCGGAAGGCTTTTGGCGTCATGCCCTTCAGTTCGAGAAAACGGCGGTTGAAGTTGGCGACGTTGTTGAAGCCGGCGTCATAGCAGATATTGGTGACGTAGCGCTCGGTCTCCATCAACAGTTCGCAGGCCTTGTTGACGCGCAGGCGGTTGACGAAGTCGGTGAAGCTGTTGCCCGTCGCGCTGCGGAAAAAGCGCGAGAACATCCGCTCCGGCATGTCCAGCTGCTGCGCCAGTTCCTTCATCGAAAACTGGCTGGCGTAGTTCTGCACGATGAAATTGATGGCGGAGCTGATGCGCGCCAGCGCGGCGTCGTCGTCGGTCGATTGCATCGGGATCGTCGACAGCAGCTGGTAGTCGCTGCTGCGCGCCAGTTCGCCCAGCAGCGTGAGGAATTCGATGAAGCGCGGCAGGCCGGCGCTGTCGCGGATGCGCATGAAACGCTCGTGCGCCTGCGCGCTGATGTTGAAAAATTCGATGCCGTGCAGCGCCCGGTGCAGCAGCGGCAGGATGCTTTTCACCTCGGGAATCACGCCGGCCAGCGTTTCCAGCGGCGCATGGGCGAACTGGATCACCATGTCGCGCAGCTCGACGCCCTCTTCCGGCGTGTCGATCGAGACCCAGTTGTGCGGCACCCGCGGCCCGGTCAGCACCAGGTGGCCGGGCGCAAACTGGCCGATGTAGTCGCCGACGAAGACCTTGCCGCTGCTTTCGAGGATCAGGTGCAGCTCGTATTCGTCGTGGTAGTGCCAGCGCACCAGCGAGCTGGGAAAGCCGTGTTCGAGGTAGCGGATGAAGCCGAACGTCCCCTTCGGCTCGAAGCCCTGGGTGGCGTCGCGCTCGCGCTCATGCTCGAGCTGCAAGGCGTGGTGGGCGCTTTTTGGCGGCATGTCTCGGTCTCCATCGGTGTGCGCCGCGGCGGCGGTGCGAGTATCCGCACTGTCGTAGGTCGGATGAGCGAAGCGTAATCCGACAATGTTGGCCGGAGCGAGACGCGCTGCTCCCGGCCAACGTTGTCGGGTTACGCCGTTCCGGCTAACCCGACCTACGAAAACTGTCGTTGGCTTGACGACAGTATAGCAAGCCGCGGGTCGCTTAAAACAGCGGTTTCAGGCTGGCGTACAGCGCGCGGTAGCGCTCGAAGCGCGGCAGCAGCGCCGCGTGCCATTGCGGGTCCGGTTCGATCACTTCTAGCACCGGCGGCGCGTAGCAGACGTCGGCCACCGTGCGTTGCGGCTCGGCCGCCAGCAGCCCCAGCCTCGCCGCGCCCAGCGCCGCGCCGACGTGGCCGCCGCTGTTCAGGCTGAGCGGCAGGTCCAGCGCGCTGGCCAGCAGGCGCGCCCAGTAGCGGCTGCGGCTGCCGCCGCCGACCAGCGCAGCCATCGCCGGGGCGCCGCCGGCGTCGCGCAGCGCCAGCAGGCTGTCGCGCAGCCCAAACGCCACGCCTTCCAGCACCGAGTAGCCGAGCAGCGCGCGGTCGGTGTCATGGCGCAGCCCGAAAAACACGCCGCTGGCGTGCGGGTCGTTGTGCGGCGTGCGCTCGCCCGACAGGTAGGGCAGGAACAGCGGCGCGGCGCCGCGCGCGGCCTCGCCGGCGCCTTCGATTTCTACCAGCAGCGCGGCCTCGTCGGCGGCGTGGCTCAGCTGCGCCACCCAGCGCAGGCAGCTGGCCGCCGACAGCATCACGCCCATCTGGTGCCATTGCCCCGGCAGCGCGTGGCAAAAGGTGTGCAGGCCCTGCGCCGGGTCGGGCCGGTAGCCGTCGTTGGCGGTGAAGAAGACGCCGGAGGTGCCCAGCGAGAGGAAGCCCTCGCCCTGCGCGACCACGCCCATGCCGACCGCGCTGGCGGCGTTATCGCCGGCGCCGCCGGCCAGCACCACCGGCGTGGCGATGCCCCAGGCGCGCGCCAGTTCCTCTTTCAACACGCCGCCTGGCGCCGAGCCTTCGACCAGGCGCGGCATGTGTGAACGGTCTAGGCCGCAGGCGTCGAGCATGGCGTCGGACCAGTCGCGCCGGCCGACGTCCAGCCACAGCGTGCCGGACGCGTCGGACAGGTCGGAGATGAATTCGCCCGTCAGCAAATAGCGCAGGTAATCCTTCGGCAGCAGCACCGTGGCGGTGCGGCGGAACAGTTCCGGCTCGTGTTTGGCGACCCACAGCAGCTTGGGCGCGGTGAAGCCGGGCATGGCCAGGTTGCCGGTGATCGCGCGCAGCTGCGGCGCGCGCCGTTCCAGCTCCGCGCATTCGGCGCCGGAGCGCACGTCGTTCCACAGGATGGCCGGACGCAGCACCGCGCCGGCGGCGTCCAGCAGCACCGCGCCGTGCATCTGGCCGGACAGGCCGATGCCGCGCAGCGCCGCCAGCTCGCCCGGGTGGCTGGCGGCCAGCGCGCCGACCGCGTCCAGCGTGGCGCGCCACCAGTCGGCCGGGTCTTGCTCGGACCATTGCGGCCGCGGCCGGCTAATGCTCAGCGGCGCGTGGGCGCTGCCGACGACGCGCTGGGCCGCGTCCATCAGCAGCACCTTCACTTCGGAGGTGCCGAGGTCGATTCCAAGGTACATGGCGGCCTCCCCTTTAGCGCGCCAGCGCGTGGTTCAGCGCATCATTCAGCGCAACCCGCGCGCCGTCGCGGTACAGGCGCGCCAGCGCGTCCGCCACCTCGGCAACGAAGCGCGGCGCCTCGCTCAACTCGCCGAACAGCTCGCGCATCGACAACAGCGCGGCCGGGTCGGCGCCGCCGCGCAGCGCGTGCTCGCGCAGCCGCTCGGCGTACGGGTCGTTGATCGGCATCGGCCGGCCCTGCTCGTCGCTGCCGTTCAGGTAGCGGAACCAGCAGGCCACGGTAAAACCGAGCAGCTTGACCGGGCCGCCCAGTTCCAGCTGTTCGCGCACCGACGGCAGCACGAATTTCGGAATGCGCGCCGAGCCTTCGGTGCCGATGCGCGACAATTGGTCGCGGATCGCCGGGTTGGAAAAACGCTCGATCAGCGTGCGCTTGTAGTCGGCCAGGTCGATGCCCTCGACCGCCGGCAGCAGCGGCGTCACCTCGATGTCCATCATGTCGGAGAACAGCTGGCGGATGCCGGCGTCGGCCATCGCCTCGTGGGCGAATTCGTAGCCTAACAACATGCCGATGTAGCACAGCGACTGGTGGCCGGCGTTGAGCAGGCGCAGCTTCATTTTTTCGTAGGGCAGCACGTCGCCGGTCATTTGCGCGCCGACTAGTTCCCACGCCGGGCGCCCGCCCGGGAAGTGGTCTTCGATCACCCATTGCTTGAACGGCTCGGTCATCACCGGCCAGGCGTCGAGCAGGCCGAATTTTTCGCGCAGCAGCGCGCGGTGTTCGTCGGTGGTGGCCGGGGTGATGCGGTCGACCATGCTGTTCGGGAAGGCGCAGTGCTCGGCCAGCCATTCGCTCAGCGACGGCGAACGCAGCGCCGTGAAGGCCAGCAGCATCTTGCGGGCGACGTCGCCGTTGTTTTGCAGGTTATCGCAGGACATCACGGTGAACGGCGCCAGCCCGCGCACGCGGCGCCGCGCCAGCGCCTCGGCCAGGTAGCCGAACGAGCAGCGTGGCGTGTGCGGATTGGCCAGGTCGTGGACGATGTCGGGGTGGCTGGCGTCGAACTCGCCGCTGCCCTGGTTGATGTAATAGCCGCCCTCGGTGATGGTCAGCGAGACGATGCGGGTGGCCGGATCGGCCAGCTTTTCCAGCACCGCGTCAGGGTCGTCCGGCGCGTACAGGAATTCCAGGATCGAGCCGACCACCCGTGGCACGTCGCCGGCGGCGCTGCGTTCGACGACGGTGTACAGGCAGTCCTGCGCCAGCATGGCGTCGCGGATGGCGGCGTCGTGCGGCAGCAGGCCGACGCCGCAATAACCCCATTGCTGGTGGCCGGGCAGTTGCAGCAGGTCGTCCAGGTAGAGCGCCTGGTGGGCGCGGTAAAAACCGCCCACGCCGATATGCACGATGCTGCGCGCCACCGCGCCGCGGTCGTAGGACGGGCCGGGAATGCCGGACGGCAGGCCGCCCAGCGCGGCCTGGTTCAATTGCACGGTCGCCTGCGTCATCACGCCGCTCCTTTCGCGACGTAGCCGCAGGTATTGCCGAGGCGGTCGAAATGGTGCACGAAGTCGTGTTCGAAACTGAGGTGGGTGCGGTCGCCCGGATGCAGGAAAATCCGTTCGCTGCCGCGCGCCACCACCTGGATGTTGTTTTCCAGGCGCGCGTAGACCAGCGTCTCGACGCCCAGCGATTCGACCATGTCGACGCTGGCCGGCAGGCTGCCGGGCTGCGCCGCCGCCAGCACGTGCACGTGTTCCGGGCGGATGCCGACGAAGCCGTCGGTGGGCGCCCCGGCGCCGGCCATTTCGGCCAGCCGCGGCAGGCCGGCGGATGGCACCACGTTCATGCTCGGGGTGCCGATGAACTGCGCCACGAAGCGGTTGGCCGGGCGATCGTACAGTTCCAGCGGCGAGCCGTGCTGTTCGATCTGGCCGTCGCGCAGCACCACCACGCGGTCGGCCAGGGTCATCGCCTCGACCTGGTCGTGGGTCACGTAGATGGTGGTGGCGCCCAGCTCGCGGTGCAGCTTGGCGATTTCAATGCGGGTCTGCACGCGCAGGGCCGCGTCCAGGTTCGACAGCGGTTCGTCGAACAGGAACACCTTCGGGTCGCGCACGATGGAGCGGCCGATGGCGACGCGCTGGCGCTGGCCGCCGGACAGTTCCTTCGGCGTGCGTTCCAGGTATTTTCCCAGGTCGAGGATGGCGGCGGCCTTGTCGACCTTTTCGCGGATCACGGCGCGGTCGACGCCGGCCAGTTTCAGCGCGAACGACATGTTCTCGAACACCGTCATGTGCGGATACAGCGCGTATGACTGGAACACCATCGCCAGGTCGCGCTTGGAAGACGGCAGGTTGGTGATGTCGCGCCGGTCCAGGTGCAGGCTGCCCTTGTCGATCGGCTCCAGGCCGGCGATCAGGCGCAGCAGGGTCGACTTGCCGCAGCCGGACGGGCCGACGAAGACGACGAATTCGCCCTTCTCGATTTGCAGGTCGATGCCCTTGATGGCGTGGTGGTCGCCGAAGAATTTTTCTATGTTGCTCAGTTGCAGGTAAGCCATGATCGATGTCCTATTCTTATATATACGGTACTTATTTGACTGCGCCGAAGGTCATGCCTTGCACCAGTTGCTTCTGGCAGAACCAGCCCAGCGCCATGATCGGCGCGATCGCCATCAGCGAGGCGGCCGACAGCTTGGCCCAGAACAGTCCCTCGGGGCTGGAGTACGAGGCGATCAGCCAGGCCAGCGTGCCGGCGTTGGAGGCGCCCAGGTTGAGCGACCAGAACGACTCGTTCCACGACCAGACCATGCACACCAGCGCGGTCGAGGCGATGCCGCCCACCGACAGCGGCAGCACGATGTAGCGGAACTCGTGGAAAACGGTGGCGCCGTCCATGCGCGCCGCCTCCAGGATTTCGCGCGGCAGCTCGCGCATATTCGTGTACAGCAGCCAGATCATGATGGGCAGGTTCATCAGCATGAACATCACGGTCAGGCCGACGCGGGTGTCGAGCAGGCCGAAGTACTGGTAGCAGATGTAGATCGGCATCAGCGCGCCGACGCCGGGCATGTAGCGCGAGCTGAGCATGAACTTCAGCAGGCCGATGGTGCCGCGGGTCGGGAAGAAGGCCATCGAGTAGGCCGCCGGGATCGCGATGGCCAGCCCGACCGCCGTCGAGACCACGCTGGTGATCAGCGAATTGAAGGCGTAGCCGAGGTAGTGGTCGCGTCCCATGACGTCGCGGAAGCTCTCCAGCGTCGGCGTGAAGAACAGCAGCGGCGGCGTGGCGATCGCCTGGCCCTCGGTCTTGAAGGCCATCAGGCCGAGCCAGAAGATCGGGAAGAACAGCAGCAGCGCGAAAAACCAGGCGGCCACGGTGCGCGTATGCAGGACAAGTTTATTGTTCATCGGTGTCTCCTTATTTCGCCAGGTTCTTGCCGATGACGCGCATCAGGAAGAAGGCCGCGATATTCGCCAGCAGCACCGCGAACAAGGCCCCGGCCGAAGCCGCGCCGATATCGTAGGACAGCAAGGCTTGCTGATAGATCATGAAAGTGATGGTGGTGGTGTCGAAGCCCGGACCGCCGCTGGTGGTAGTGAAGATTTCGGCGAACACCGACAGCAGGAAGATCATTTCAATCATCAGTACCACCGAGACCGCGCGGCCAAGGTGCGGGATGTACAGGTAGCGCAGCTTCTGCAGGTAGTTGGCGCCGTCCATGCCGGCCGCCTCCAGCTGTTCCTTGTCCATCGATTGCAGCGACGTCATGAAGATCAGGCAGGCGAACGGCAACCACTGCCACGACACCATCATGATGATGGCCAGCAGCGGGAACGCCGACAGCCAGTCGATCGGCGTCAGGCCGAAGAACAGGCTGACCTGGGCGAACAGGCCGTAGATCGGGTTGAGCAGCATGTTCTTCCACATCAGCGCGTTCACCGCCGGCATCACCAGGAACGGCGAAATAAGCAGCACGCGCACGATGGCGCGGCCCGGGAAGGCTTCGTTGATCAGCAGGCCGAGCGCGGCGCCCAACACCACCGTGATGGCCATCACCGAGAACATCAGCACGAAGGTGTTTTTCAACGCCGGCAGGAAGGCGCCGTCGGTGAAGAAAAAGTGGAAGTTCGCCAGTCCGTGGAATTCGTGCTCGCCGGGGCTGAGCATGTTGAAGCGAATGAAGGCGTAATACAGGGTGATCAATAGCGGGACGATGGAAATGACGGCCACGGCGAGCACGGCCGGTGTCAGCAAGGTCCGAGGTATGAGTCGTGTCATAAGGTTCTCAGGTGCGCAGAGGGACGCCGGCCCGCGGGCGGGACGGCGATGAAACAGCGGCGCTGGAGCGCCCGGGGAGTCGCTGCAAACCAGCGGCGTAAGACCGGGGCCGGACGGGGACGCCGTGTCCCCGGGGGTCTGGCCCCGGCTCAATGCCGCTGGTTCGGTTTGGCGTAGTTGGCCCGTCGGGGCGCGCCGAAACCGTTTATTTGTAATACCCGCCCTTGCGCATTTCGCGGTCGGCCGCTTGCTGGGTGATTTCCAGCGCCTGGTCAACCGTGACCTTGCCCAACAGGGCCGCGGTCATTTGCTGGCCGGCCGCCACGCCGATCGCCTGGAATTCGGGGATCGAGGCGAACTGCACGCCGATGTACGGCGACGGCGGCAAGGTGCTCTGGTTCGGCCGGCCGGTGGCGATGGCCTTGCCTTCGGCGGTGGCGAACTTGGCCGCTTTGACGAACTCCGGCGACGCGTAGGTCGACTTGCGGGTGCCGGTCGGCACGGTGGCCCAGCCGGTCTCTTTCGCCACCAGCTTGATGTACTCTTTCGAGGTGGCCCAGTTGATGAACTTTTGCGCTGCCTCGGGCTGCTTCGAGCTCTTCGGAATGGCCAGCGACCAGGCCCACAGCCAGTTGGCGCCGCGTTCGGTCACCGCGACCGGCGACTGGGCGAAGGCGACCTTGTCGGCCACTTTGCTCTGCTTTGGGTCGGTGATGAACGAGGCGGCGATGGTGGCGTCGATCCACATGCCGCACTTGCCTTCGTTGTACAGCGCCAGGATTTCATTGAAGCTGTTCGAGGACGAGCCCGGCGGGCCGAAGTTTTTCAGCAGGTCGACGTAGGTGCCGACGGCGTCCTTCCATGGCTTGCTGGTGAATTGCGGCTGCCATTTCATGTCGAACAGCTGGCCGCCGAAGGAGTTGGCCATCGTCGTGATCAAGGCCATGTTGTCGCCCCAGCCCGGTTTGCCGCGCAGGCAGATGCCGTACACGCCGTTGGCCGGGTCGTGGATCTTGGCGGCCACGGCGCGGATGTGCGCCCAGGTCGGACGGTCTTCGATCGTCATGCCGGCTTTTTTAACCAGGTCGCTGCGGTACATGATCATCGAGCTTTCGCCGTAGAACGGCGCGGCGTACAGCTTGCCGTTCAGCGACAGGCCGTCGCGGATCGACGGCAGCAGGTCGTCGACGTCGTAGGCGGCGTCGGGTTTGATCGGAATCAGCCAGTCCTTCTTGGCCCAGATCGGCGTTTCGTACATGCCGATCGTCATGACGTCGAACTGGCCGCCCTTGGTGGCGATGTCGGTGGTCATGCGCTGGCGCAGCACGCCCTCTTCCAGCGTGACCCATTTCAGTTTGATATCGGGATTGGCTTGCTCGAAGAATTTGCTGAGCTTTTGCATCTCGATCATGTGGCCGTTGTTGACGGTAGCGATCACCAGGTCGGTGGCGGCCACGGCGGCGTTGCTGACACAGAGTACAGCTGCGCACAGGGCGCCGCTTGCGATACGTTTCATGTTGTTGTCTCCAGTTTTTATCTTTGGCGGTACAAGGTCTGCACCACGTAGACAATGTATCACTCGGCTTCGATACTTTCTGATACTGGAAAACCTAGTGTCGATACTCTTTTGCACAGGGCTTTGGCGGCGCCACCGCGACGCTCGATGACGGCCGCCACTTGATATTTCTTGGCGGGGGGAGCGGTTTTTAAGATTTTCGACTTATGCAATAACGCCAACTTCAGCCCGGTGGAATTACGATATAATCGGCCCGGCATGGCACCTGGCCATGCGGTTTCGCTTTCCTTCAACACCTACTCCACAGCAGGAACTTTTATGCTCATTCTTCACGGTTATTGGCTGTCGCTGGCAGCTTACCGCGTGCGCGTCGCGCTCAAGCTCAAAGACGTGGCGTTTGAGGAACGCATGCATGACCTGTCCTGCGGTCATCAGCATGAGTCGGTGTTTCGCGCCCTGAATCCAGCCGGCGCCGTGCCCGCGCTGGAAGGCGGCACACCCGAACCGCTGACGCAAAGCCTGGCGATTTTGGAGTGGCTGGAAGAAACCTACCCAACAATGCCGCTGCTGCCGCCAGACGCCGCCGGCCGGGCGCGCGTACGTGCAATGTTCTTGTTGACGGCGGCCGATGCGCATCCGCTAGTGGTGCCGCGAGTGCAAAAGCGCCTGGCCACGCAGTTTGGCGCCAGCGAGGCCGCTGGCCGCGAATGGGCGGCGCACTGGTTTACCGAAGGCCTGGCCGCTTACGAAGCACTGCTTTCCGATGGCGCGACGCGCTGCCATAACGAAATGCTCAGCCTGGCCGACCTGGCGCTGGCTAGCCATTTGATTGGCGCAGAGCGTTTTGGCATCGATATTTCAACATTCCCCCGCGTGGCAACGGTCGGCGCGTTGCTGTTCAAGCTGCCGGAATTTGAATCGTCGCATCCGCGCCATCAAGTCGGCGCCGTGGCGACCTGAAGGCCCATGCCGGCATACCGGCCGCGGTTACCCGGGCGCCGAGCGCGAAGCGACACTGACAGAGGCGGTCGTGCGCACCACTTTCGCGTTGACCGCAAAAACTGCCGGCGACTACTTGCGGCGACTCGCATTCTTGACATAACCAGGCCTACCGGCCCGCCGAAACGCGCAACCCGGGGGCATACTGGTGCGCTAGTTACCCAGCACAGCCTGGCGCCGCGGCGGCAGGGAAAATCAATGTGAATTCAATCAGATCGGCATGGGTCCGCACGTTGATGGCACCACCGTGCAGATCCATGATGGCACGCACAATCGAGAGCCCAAGTCCGGTCGATCCATAGGCGTTGCTGCGCGCCGCGTCCGCGCGAAAGAAGCGCTCGAACAAGCGATCCAAGTGTTGCGGTCCGACCGGTATTCCCCTATTCGCCACGCGAATTTCGGTCGCGCCGTCGCGTGCGATTGCGCGCAGCGTAACAGTGCTGCCTTGGTCGGCATGGCGCACCGCGTTCGATACCAGATTGGCCAGCGCACGGCGCAGCAAATTAGGATCCGCCCACACCTGGCCATCGCCAACGCAATCCAACCGCAATCCGCGCTCGTCGGCCATGCCGCTGAAAAAATCGCAGGCATTTTGCAATTCGCCCAGGGCCGACAGTTGCTGGCGCGCCAGCACCACGTCGTCTTGCGCCGCGCGCGCCAGAAATAGCATGCTGCCGATCATGCGCGCTAGCCGCTCCAGTTCCTCGATGTTGGAGGCGATCAGTTGCTCGTACTCGGTGGCGGTACGGGCATTGGCCAGCATGACTTGGCTTTGAACCAGCATATTGCTAATCGGCGTGCGGAATTCGTGGGCGAGGTCGGCGGAAAAACTGGACAGGCGCAGGTAGCCTTCCTGCAGCCGGGCGAGCATGGCGTTAAACGCTTCGATCAGGGGCCTAAGTTCGGATGGCGCCGCGTCCACGTCGAGCCGCTGGGCCAGCGTGCCCGGCTTCACCAGCGCGGCTTGCTGCGCCAGGGTGCGCAGCGGACGCAGGCCGCGCCGCAGTATGAGCGCCGCCAGCAGCGCCGCCAGCAACGCGCTGACCAGAACCGCGCCGGCGATCTGGCCCCGGTACCGGGCCAACATCGCGCTACGCTCGGCGTAGACACGCGCGACGATCACCGTCACCTCGCCGCCGCCGAGGCGCGCGCTGCCGGCGATAACCCTGCCGGGAGCGTTGCGGCTACTCGACCAGTGGGCGATCGACGCTGGACCCGGCGCCCATCCGGCCGACGCCGGCACAGGATACGACTCGCCAGACGCGTTGATGTCGACCAGCACCGCCCCGCCGGGCGCCAGCAAGCGTACTAGTGAGTTCTCCTGGCCGCTCATCGTATCGCGGAAATAGTCTGGCTGAGAGCTGACCAGTTCGGCCGCGCCGGGGCGCCCGAGCAGCATCTGTACCTGGCGCAGCTTGCCCAACAGCTGGATGTCGTCGCGCCGCTCGAGTTCGCCGACGAAAGCCCGATACAGGTACATACCCAGCCCGGCGGCGGAGAGCGCGACCACCAGCACGAACATGGCGGTAACCCGTAGCGTCAGCGACTGGCGAAGTGAATGACAAGACGCGGCCTTCACGCAGACGCTTCCTCGTCGCACACATAACCCATGCCACGCCGCGTATGGATTAACTTTCGGGGGAAGGGATCGTCGATCTTGCGTCGCAAGCGGCGCACCGCCGCATCGATGACATTGGTGTCGCTGTCAAAATTCATGTTCCACACTTGGGAGGCGATCAGTGAACGAGACAGCACTTGGCCCTGGCGGCGCGCCAACAAATGCAGCAAAGCGAACTCTTGGGCCGTCAATGTGATCGTCACGGCGCCGCGCCGCACACGACGCCGCAATACGTCGATATCCATGTCGCCGATTTGGATCAGGTCTTCCTCGCGCGCCGGGCCGCGCCGTAACAGCGTGCGAATCCGCGCCACCAGTTCGACGAATGCAAACGGCTTCACCAGATAGTCGTCGGCGCCCAGTTCGAGGCCACGCACCCGGTCCTGCACCGCGTCACGCGCCGTCAGAAACAGCACCGGGATCTGCGCGGTCGCCGGGTCGTCGCGCAAGGCGGTGAGAACCTGCCAGCCATCCATACGCGGCAGCATGACGTCGAGCACGATCAAGTCGGTCTCGCCTTCGCGCGCAATCGATAAACCGTCGCGCCCGTTGCGCGCAAGCTGCGTGGAGAATCCCGACTCGCTCAAACCGCGCTGCAGATAGTCGCCGGTTTTCGGCTCGTCTTCAATTACCAGGATAGTCATGGGCACAGGCACCGGATAAACCCACATTGTATGCCGATCGAAGCTGCTCGAACATGACGAAACTGTCATCCGGCGGTCAGGATTGCGTAGTGCGGCGAGTGGGAAAATGGCTGCCATACCAACTGACCAAGGAACATCATGCGCAAACCGATTATCCTGATGACGACGCTGGCGACGCTGGCAGCGCTTCCGGCGGCGGCCCAATTTCGCGATTTGCCCGAATTGACGCTGGAGGCAGCTAACCGCCTGGCCGGCAGCGCCATCGAGACCTGCCGCAGCCAAGGCCGCGCGATCGTCGTCTCCGTGCTCGACCGGGGCGGCAACTTGGTAGCGTTGCAGCGTGCTGACGGAGTTGGTCCGCACAATATCGAAGCCAGCAGGCGCAAGGCATACACCGCTTTATCGACCAAAAACGCCACGCTCGACCTGGCGCGCCAAGCGCAAGCCAATCCTGACGCCCGCAATTTGGCCACCTTGCCTGAATTGCTGCTGCTGGGCGGCGGCATACCGCTGCTGGTAGGCGCTCAGCCCGTAGGCGCCATCGGCGTCGCCGGCGGTGGCGGCGCGTCCAACGATCACGCCTGTGCAATAGCCGCCATCCGTACTCTGCCCGGCCTGGATCAGCCCCATCCCACCCTTTGATCCCTTCCACAACCATTTAGGAGAACAGCATGAAACGAATTAAACAACTGGTACTTGCTTGCGCACTGGCCTCGACCACGGCCCTCGCGGCGGCCGCGCCCAACCCGCTCAGCGTCCATGTGCTCGACCTGCAAAGCGGCCAACCGGCTGCCGGTGTTGATGTCACCCTGGAGCAGCACGTGGGCGAACAGTGGCGCCAATTGAGCACCGGCGCCACCAACGCGCAAGGCCGGATTCCCGCCCTTTATCCCGCCGACAAAAAAATGACGGCCGGCGAATACCGGATTGTTTTCAACATCGGCGAATACTATGCGCGCTACGGGCGAGCGACTTTCTTTTCCCGCGTACCTGTCCAGTTTAGCGCGGATGCAACGGCTGAGCACTACCATATTCCTTTGCTTCTGAGTCCGTTCGGCTATTCGACCTATCGCGGCAACTAAGGCTTATGTAGGCCGCGGCGCCCGGCCGCGGGACCTGGCACGGCAGCTGGGAGGGGTTTCAAGCCGGGTCGCCGCCGCCCTCGACGATGGCGTTCACTCGGTCGAGGAAGTCGATGTAGTTGATCGGCTTTTCGATATAGCCGTCGCAGCCGGCTTCCAGCAGCCGCTCGCGGTCGCCCTTCATGGCGAACGCCGTCAGCGCCACCACCGGCACCGCGCGGGTGCGCGGGTCGGCCTTGAGTATCCGGGTCGCCTCGATGCCGTCCATGCCCGGCATCTGGATGTCCATCAGGATCAGGTCGAGCTGCTCGCGCCGGGCGATGTCGATCGCCAGCGGCGCCCGGTCGGCCTCGAACAGGATGTGGCCGCAGCTCTCCAGCAGCGTTTCGACCAGCGTCATGTTGGCCGGCGAGTCTTCGACAATCAGTATGCGCGCCATGGCGCCCTCCTCAACGTGGGTCCGGCGCAGCGTCGTGCTGCTGCAGGGCGCGGTTCACTTCGCGCAGCAGTTGTTGGCGGTTGAAGCTGCCCTTTTTCATGATGCGCACCACCTGGCCGTTCAGGCGCACGCGCTCGGCCTGGCCGACCGTGTCGCCGCTCAGCACCAGCGCCGGCACGCCGGCCGTCTCGGGCAGCAGTCTCAGCGCGTCGATCAGCTCGAAACCGCTGATGTCGGGCAGCAGCAGGTCGACGATGATCAGGTCGGGCGGGTCGCTGCGCGCCAGCGCGATGGCGCTGTGGCCGTCCGGCGCGCACAACACCTTGTAATTGAGCCCGCCTAGCAGGGCCGCCACCCGCGCGCTGGCGGCGGCGTCCTCGTCGACCAGCAGCACGGTCGGCGCCAGCGCGCTGTCGCCGACCAGGCCGAGCGCGTAGACGGCGTCGATCAGCGCCTGGTGCTGGATCGGCTTTTGCAGCAGTTGCGCCGCGCCCAGCGCGCAAGCCTTGAGTTCCTCGGCGATCAGCGAGACGAGCAGCACCGGCGTCGGCCCCAATAGTGGATTGGCCTTGAGCTGTTCGAGCACGTCCCAGCCGCTGGCGCCCGGCAGCACCAGGTCGAGCGTGATCAGGTCGGGCGCGCCGTGCTCGGCCAGCGCCAGCGCGCTGGCGGCGTCGGCCGCCAGCGCGACTTCGAAGCCGATGCTTTCGAAGTGCAGGCGCAGCAACGCGGCGGCCTGGACGTCGTCCTCGATCACCAGCACGCGGCGCCCGCGCGGCGGCTCGACCGCGCCCGGGCCGGCCAGCGCGCGCCACGGCAGCCAGACCGAGAACTGGCTGCCCATCCCGGCGCCGCTGGCGACGCCGACGGTGCCGCCGTGCAGCGCCGCCATGCGGCTCACCAGCGCCAACCCCAGGCCGCTGCCCTCGTGGTGGCGGGCCATCGACGAGTCGAGCTGGCGGAAGCTCTGGAACAGGTGGCGCATGTCGTCCGGGTTGACGCCGATGCCGTGGTCGCGCACGCGAATTTCCAGCCACTGCTGGAACTGGCCCGGCGGCAGCGGCAGCACCCGCGTCGTCATGCCGGCCGGCGCGCCCTGGCCGACCCCGGCGCGTCCCAGGCGGTGCGCCGACAGCGTCACCTGGCCGCCGTCGGCGCTGAACTTGACCGCGTTCGACAGCAGGTTGTAGGCGATCTGCTTGAGCTTGCGCAGGTCGAACATGGCCGCTTCCAGCTCGCCGCAGGGCTCGAAGGCGAACGTCACGGCGCGCTTCGCCGCACCCTCCAGCACCAGGCTCAGGCAGCCGCGCAGCAGCGCGTCCGGCTGCACCGGTTCGAGTTCCAGTTCCATCTTGCCGGCTTCGACCTTGGACAGGTCGAGGATGTCGTTGATCAGCGCCAGCAGGTGCTTGCCGCTGGTGACGACGTGGCCGACACAGACCTGCTGCCTCTCGCTGAGCGGTCCCACCACGCCGCCGCGCAGCAGGTCGGAAAAGCCAATGATGGCGTTGAGCGGGGTGCGCAACTCGTGCGACATATTCGACAGGAACTCCGACTTGAGCCGGCTGGCCTCCTCCAGCTGGCGGTTCTTCTCGTCGATCTCGCCCTGGCGCTCTTGCAGCGCGCGCACCGCCAGTTCCAGGTCGCGGTTTTTCTGCTCCAGGATGGCCAGCAGCTCGGCGCGGCTGTCGGCCAGCGCGCGCGCCGCGCGCATCTCGGCGGCTTCGCGCTCCTTGGCGCCGAGTTCGGCGCGCACGCGCCGGCGATCATCCTCGAATTGCTTGCGCCGCAGCTGCGCGCGCACGCGCGCCTTGAGCACGTCGAACTCGCTCGACTTGAGCACGTAGTCGTCGGCGCCGATGCTCAGGCCCTCGATCATGGCGTCACGGTCCTCCATCGCCGTGAGCATGATCAAGGGGATGTCGCGGGTGGCCGGGTCGGCCTTCAGGCGGCGGCAGGTTTCGGTGCCGCCCAGGCCGGGCATGATGCGGTCGAGCAGGATGCAGTCGACCGCCTGCGCCCGCACCATCCGCAGCGCCTCCTCGCCCGAGTGCGCCAGGATCACGTCGTAGCCCTCGCCCAGCAGCACCTCGGCCTGCACGCGCAGGTAGCTTGGGCTGTCGTCGACGGCCAGGATGCGGGTTGCGCCGAGCAGGCCGGCCGCCGGCTGGCAGGCGCCGTCGCCGGCCTTGCGCAGCACCGCCTCGAGCCGCGCCAATATCATCGCCAGGCCCTCGTCCTTGCGCACGAAGGCGTCGGCGCCGCTGTCGAGCGCGTTCAGCTCGGCGCCCTGCCGCTCGGACGCGGTCAGCAGGATACAGGGGAGGTGGCGCAGCGCCGCGTCCAGGCGCAGCTTGCGCACCACGCCGTGGCCGTCGATGCCCGGCAGGACGGCGTCGACCAGCACCGCCGCCGGCCGGTACTGGCCGATGCTGCGCAGGCCCTCCTCGCCGCTGGCGGCGCCGGCCACCGCGTAGCCGCGCGCGCGCAGCGCCTCGGCCAGCTCGCCGCGGAAGGTGGCGCAGTCGTCGATTACCAGGATCGTCGCCGGCGCCGCCGCGGCGGAGGCCTGCTCCAGGTCGGCGCGCGCCGTCAGGCTGTCGTCGACGATGGGGACAGGCGGCAGCGGGCCGGCGTTCATGGCGCCTGCGCCAGCGCGACCAGCGCCAGGCCGATGCCGGGCAGCGGCAGCACCCGTCTTGCCGTGTTCGGCAGCGCCGTCATACGGCCGGCTCCGCCACGCGGCTTTGCCAGACGCTGGCGGGGGCCCGGTCAAGCATGGACGCGGGCATCGCGGCGAGCGCCTCGAGCGGTAGCGGGCGCGGGGTGTCGCGCGCGTGGCGCAGCGGCAGCGCGTACGCCAGTTGACCGCCGCGGCACAGCGGGAACGACGTCGATAGCGCTGGCTCTGGCTCTGGCGCGTTCTGCACTGTCAGGCTCCCTGTTCGGCAGCGGCGGCGTGGGCCGGCGCACAGTCGGTTTCGTCAATCAAGCGGGTTTATTTCCCAGCAATACTACACCCAGTCTTGCCCAACATAACTAATTTTCATCAAAATGCGCGCACCCCGGCGCGGAAAGAAAGTATCGACTATTGCGTGGGTAGTATCAAGGCCGGCGCGGGATCGTTGCTAGACTTTCCCCAACGGTGCCAGAGCGCATCGCCTACCCACAGACAAGGAGATTTCAATGAAGCTCGACACCCGCGCCAGCGCGCACCACGGCCGTCCGCGCGGCAAGGCAGCGGCGCCATGAACCGGCTTGCATCGAAACACGCGGTGCTGACCGGCGCCGGCGGCGGCATCGGCCTGGCGGTGGCCGAGGCTTACCTGGCCGAAGGCGCGCGCTGCAGCGTGGTCGACCTGGCGCCGACGCCGCCGGCCGCGGCGGCGGCACTGCTGGCGCGCTATCCGGACCAATTGTGCTACCTGGCCGCCGACGTGCGCGACGCCGGCTCGGTCGGCGCCATGCTGGCGGCCGCCGTCGAACGCCACGGCCCGGTCGACATCCTGTTCAACAACGCCGCCGTGTTCGACATGGCGCCGCTGCTGGAGTCGGACCTGGCGATGTACCAGCGCCTTTTCGACGTCAACGTCAAAGGCATGTTCATCGTCATGCAGCAAGTATTGCAGGGCATGGTCGACGCCGGCCGCCGCGGCGCCATCATCAACCTCGCGTCGCAGGCCGGACGCCGCGGCGAGGCGCTGGTGTCGCACTACTGCGCCAGCAAGGCCGCCGTGATCAGCTACACCCAGTCGGCCGCGCTGGCCATGGCGCCGCGCGGCATCCGCGTCAACGCCATCGCGCCGGGCGTGGTGGACACGCCGATGTGGGGCCACGTCGACGCGCTGTTCGCCCGTTATGAAAACCTGCAACCGGGCGAGAAGAAGCGCGCGGTCGGGCTGGCGGTACCACTCGGGCGCATGGGCACGCCGGCCGACCTGGCCGGCACGGCGATCTTCCTGGCCAGCGACGATTCGGCCTACATCACGGCGCAGACGATCAACGTCGACGGCGGCTCGGTGATGAGCTAGCCGTCCGCGTATCCATTAGTAGCAGCAACACCGCGGCGCCACCCCGGCGCCGCGGCGGTACCCTTATGTCCCGAGCAATCGTTTAACACATAGTCAACACATAAAAATATAACCAGGAGACACACCATGAATCGCACGATGTTGAAAGTTTTACCCGCCGCCATCACCCTGGCGCTGGCCTGCGGCAGCGCCGCCGCCGGCGACGAAGAAGGCTTCCACGGTTACTTCCGGGTCGGCGCCGGCAGCACCAGCGGCGCCGGCGGCCCGCAGGGTTGCTACGGCCTGGGCGGCAACACGATGAAGTACCGCCTCGGCAACGAATGCGACGCCTACTTCGAGGGCGGCTACACCAAGGAAATCGCGAAGAGCGGCGGCGTCAGCTACGTCGCCACGGTATGGGCCAACATCTACAGCCCGAACTCGGACTTCGGCGACAAGAAACTGGGCTTGAACAAGGCCTATATCGAGGCCAAGGGCCTGGACTTCCTCAACGGCGGCACCGCCTGGATGGGCAAGCGCTTCTACTACCGTCCCGACATCCACATGCTGGACCTGCAATACATCAACTTCAACGGCACCGGCGCCGGCCTCGACCAGATCCAGGCCGGTCCGGGCAAGTTCTCCTACGCCTTCTTCAAGGACAACGACACCAACACGCTCGACGCCAACGGCAAGGTGGTCGGCACGCCGTCGGCGATCCGCCAGAACTTCATCTACGGCGACGTACCGCTCAACCCCAACGGCACCTTCGACGTCGCGGCCACCATCATCACCGCCGAGGGCAAGGACGACGACGCCCTGGGCCAGAAGCACAACGGCTGGCAAGTGTCGCTGTTCCACAAGCAAGCCAAGGTCTTCGGCGGCGCCAACACCTTCGGCGTGCAGTACGGCGTCGGCCCGGGCACCGGTATCGGCGTCGGCAATTCGCGCATGGGCGCCTCCGGCTACACCTCGCTGGGTTCGGACGTGAAACGCGCGCGCGTCTTCAACGACCTGTGGGTCCAGCCGACCGAGAACATGGGCATGGAAATGGTCGCCCTGGTGCAAAAAGACAAGTCCGACGCCGGCGGCTCGTCGACCTGGACCTCGCTGGGCGTGCGCCCGGTCTACGCCTTCAACCAGAACCTCAAGATGGTCGTCGAACTGGGCACCGACCGCGTCACCGACAGCCGTGGCCCGACCAAGCGCCTGACCAAGCTGACGCTGGCGCCGACGATCTCGGCCGGCCCCGGCCTGTGGTCGCGTCCCGAGCTGCGCGCCTTCGTCACCTACGGCAAGTGGAACGATGCGGCGACCGCCTCGGTCAACGCCTCCAACAACTCCGGCCCGATCTACAACAACAACACCAGCGGCACCTCGTTCGGCGTCCAAGTGGAAAGCTGGTTCTAAACTGTGGATAAAAAAATGCGCGCCCGGTTGGCGCGCATTTTTTTTGGGGCTTTTACGTTCCCGGCGTTCTTACTTCACGCCAAGCGGCAACTCTGGATACTCCTGGCTCAGCGCATATTTCACGCCGCCCACGGTGACGCTGTAATTCGACGGCCCTGAAATTGGCAGCCGGTAATTCAGCGTCAACGCCACCGACGCGCCCGGCGCCAACGTTTGCCATGCCGGCAGCGCGAAGCGGGCGTGGTTGAAGTTGGCCTTGAAGCCCCCGATATTGTTCGGCCCGGCATAACCGGCCACGGTGGTGGTCAATCCGAAACCGGACTGGTCGCTCAGGTCGGACGGCGCCGACACCGGGTAGTCGAACTCGAACACGGTGCCGCCCGGCAGCGTAACCGCCGAGTTGTTCTTGACCGTCATCACCGGATTGATCGGGTAGTTGCTGTCGCCCGGCTTCCACGAACCGAGCGTGATGCCAACGTTGGCGGCGCTGGCGGGCAGCGCTCCCTCGGCGCGCCTGTTGCCGTAAGGTCCGGCGGTCTTGAGCGCGTCATACAAGGTGTTGGTCAGCGTGTAACCCATGCCGTACTGGCCCTTGCCACCGTTCTTGCTCGCGTCCCAGGCATAGTCGCCGGCCATCTCCCAAATCATCACGCCACCGATATTGTTATTGATGATGTACTGCGCCTTGGCGCCGATCGATTGCGTGGTCTCGGTCGAGATAAACACTTTTTTGGTCGCGTTCCACAACCACGGCGCCGCCATCGTGCTGCTGTAGTACGGCACATAAGTGCCGACGATGGTTTTATCGGTGACCTTGTAGGCGTCCAGGTAGTCCGGAACGATGCCGTTTTGCAAGTTCAGCGCGTGCCACAACGGGTTGCCGCCGCCGGGCACCGGCTTGCCTTGGCTGTCGAGGTCGAACCAGACGTTGTCGATGCCGGTCGCGCCCATGCCGCAGGTTTTGACGCCTGCGCAGGTGACGGTGGAGCTGGTCAGCGCGGTGGTGCCCCACAGGCCGTTGGTGCCGCCGGTCACGTCTTTCCAGCCGCGGGTGTAGTACGGCACGCCGATGTTGATGCGCCCCGCCTGCATCGCGCCGCGGTAGTAGCGGTAGGCCCAGTCGGTGTTCAGATAGCCGATGCCTTGGTACTGGTAGGCGTTGCCGGCCTTCAGTTCGGCGTCGTTGCCGTCGTCAAACAGGGCGGCGTTGGGACCGACGTACTGGTTCCAGGCGCCGTGCAAGTCGTACGACATCAACGTGGCGTAGTCCAGGTACTGCAAGCCGGACATGTTTTCCTCGCCGCGCAAGATCCAGCCTGAAGCCGACCCGGCAATGGTTAACATGTAATACTTGTTGTCCTGCACCGAGGCCGCGTCGAGCTTCTGGCGCACCGTTTTCAGCAGCACATTGTAGCTGGCCATCAGGCCGTTCAGGCGCGGTTTCGAGATCGCGAAGTCGATCGGGTTGCCGGCCTCGGCGTTGGTGGTCGGGTGCTCGTAGTCGACATCGATGCCGTCGAAGAAGCTGTACTGGCGCAGGAACGCCACCATCGAATCGGCCAGCGTGTTAATGCCGGCGCTGTTGAGCGAGCCGTCGGCGTTGGTGGTGGCGGTGTAGAAGCCGGTGCCGCCAGCCCAGCCGCCGACCGAGATCAGCACTTTGATGCCGGGGTGCTTTTTCTTGTACTGGGCCAGCAGGTTGAAATGCCCCTTGTACGGCAGCGACGGGTCCATCGCCGCCGCCGGCACGGCCGGCCAGGTCAGGCCGGTTTCCGGATTGGTCGGGCCGCTGCCGATGGCGATTTTGGAGGTGGCCGGATCGACGGACGCGAACGCGTAGTTGAGGTGGGTGATCTTGTCCCACGGCAGATTGTTGACCAGGTAGGCCGGGCTGCCGTCCACGCCGGTGCGCCAACTGGTGAAGTAGCCGATGATGCGGCGGTTCAAACCGTTGGCGAGGATTTCGCGGCCGTTGGCATCGTAGACTTTGCAGTACGGCACGCTGGCGACGCTGGAACTCAGACCGTCGGGACGGCATGGCGTCGGGGTTGGAGTTGGCGTTGGCGTCGGGGTTGGCGTTGGCGTCGGGGTTGGCGTCGGGGTTGGCGTTGGGGTGGGCGTTGGTGTCGGCGTTGGTACGCCACAGCTGTCGGCGCTGACGCCGGTCCATGCTTGCTGCCAGGCCCAGCCAATGCCAGGCTCGTAAGCGGCATTTCCGGACGAGCACCAGCCGGCGACGGTGCAGCTGTAATTGCCGCCGGCGTGCGACACGGTTTGGCCGGCAATGTAGCTTGAGCCCGCGACGTAGGGCACGCAGTTCGGGGTGGGAGTCGGCGTTGGGGTAGGCGTCGGGGTCGGGGTCGGGGTCGGGGTCGGCGTCGGCGTCGGCGTCGGCGTACCCGACGCCAGCGCCCATGGGCCGGCCTCATTGGCCGCGCTCGGCACGTCCCCTTTCGTCCACCACTTGGCGTTGTACACCGCGCCCTGGTAGTTGGCGCACTGGCCGCCGGTGTAGACGGTGGCCGCGTCCCAGTCGACGCAAGAGACCGTAGTCGAGGCCAACAGTTTGGTCTGCGGCCCGGTTTGCGCCTCCTGCCCGCCGCCGCAAGCGGCAAGCATGCCGCTCAGGATGGCCATCAATAATGCACTGCGTTTAGTATTCAATTTTGTCTCCACGTGGTTATAGTTTACGGCGAAGGAATGGCTTCCCTCTCCGATTCTCGGGACCCGGCCTTGCTCTGTTCACTCAAGAATTCATGGGCGGGGGACGGCGCCGCTGCGTTGCCGTCCCGGCCTGCGCGGCTATTGCAGTTTTACGTTCCAGTTCGCTTCCACGCACTTGACGTAGTTGCCAGCGATGAGGGCGCTGTATGGGGTCTGGTAACTCACCAGCTGGCACTGGTTGTCGCCGCCCGCGCTCCAGTTCTTTTCCCAGTAGATGTTATAGGCAGCCGAACTAGACGGGCCGAAGCGCTGCATGCTGGCGCAGGACAATTGCTCGCCGCTGTAGTCCCAGCCGAGGTCCGCGGCAAACTGCTTGAAGTAGTCGATACGGTTTTGCGCCGCCGGCTTTTCCGTGCCCAGTCCACATTCCGCGTTGATGATCATGATGGTGGTCGCGAAATTGTTGCCGGCGCCGGCAGTGCGGTCGGCCTGGTTTGGCACCCAGGTGCCGTCAAGCACATGCAACATCGACGGTTTCGGCGGCTGCGGGTAGACGAAGAAGAAAGTCGCCGACGCCAGGTTGAGCCAGGTCGACGCCACCAGATCCGGATTTTTCAGCAGCACCGACTGGTCGCCATTGTTCATCGCTTGCGAGAACGGTCCGTAGTTGTAGTTGTAGGACAGCTGTTTGGCGCCACGGCCGAAGTACTTTTTGAAGCTGCCGTCGGCGTTGACGCCGCACGTCCACACCTTGTTAAACACCGGGTCGGCGCATTCGATGTTGTAGCCGCAGCCGGCGCCGGTTTCATCGCACCCCAGTTCGCGCAGGTATTTCAAGCCTTGGCGCCATTGCGGAAGCGGGCTGCTGGCGTTGTGGTCGCCCGTTTCTTGGCCGAAATGGGCGAACATGGTGGCTAAGGTGTGGCGGCAGATCGCATCGGCGTTGCGCCCATCGGAATAGTCATCGCAAACAGCTGGAAATTTTGCCACCGACTGCAAAAATCGTTGATAGGTATAGCTTGGGTCGCGCGCGGCAAAATAGAAATCCCACTTCAGCGCCGGCAGCAGGCGCTCCACCCGCTTCACGTTGAGCGGATTGCCCGCCAAGCCCGCCTGCACCTTCTCGACATCGGCGTTCGGCAACGTACGGACCGAGGCTTTCACCTTGCGGAAGAAATCGCTATTCGTCAACAAGGCTTCGTTGGCTTCGGCCTGGGCCTTGGTGGGAATTCCAGGCGTTGGCGTGGGCGTTGGCGTGGGGGTTGGCGTTCCACTACAAGAATTCACTACCGCCCAAGCTGACGAAGAAGCCCAGCCCTTCCCCGGTTCATACGCAGCACTCGATGACGAACACCAGCCAGCAACGATGCAACTGTAGAAGCTGCCAGCATTGGACACAACCTGCCCTACAGCATAATTTGTGCCGGCCGCATACACGGCGCAGCTTGGCGTTGGCGTTGGCGTTGGCGTCGGTGTCGGTGTTGGCGTTGGTGTTGGCGTCGGCGTTGGCGTTGGCGTGCCCGACACCAATTGCCACGGTCCGTTCGGATCGGCTTTTGGCGCCTCGCCCTGCACCCACCACTTGGCCTTGTAGACTACGCCTTGATACGTCGCGCATTGCGCGGCGACATAAATTTGGCTGGCACTCCATTCGGCGCAAGCTTCGCTGACAACACTACTGGCCAATAATTTTGACTGCGCCGGCGTATCGGACTGCGAACCGCCGCCGCACGCGGCAAGCGTTCCACCCAACAAGCCTGCTAACAACCTGCCCATTTGCTTTGTTTTCATTTGGTCTCCTGAACGTGCGACTAAAAACTATCTGAGTAGCTCTTTGATGTTGTTCGAAAAGAAAGCGCAATGAGCGGCCGTGGCTTTCTGCATAGAGAATGCGGCCATGGAAATTGGTAGTCAAGTGGTTTTTATTAAAATACAATGTTTCAATACCACTTTGTGCAAGCACGGTGCGATTTTTAATGTCTGGAGGGCCGCCATACCGATTTTAAAAAGAAATGCGTAATTAATACCGCGTGCATCAAACCCTCAAACTGGTATGGACTGGTATGACAGCGGTCACGCCGTCTAGGCGCGACCGCGCGGGTCTGTCGGACAAGCTAGCGCGGCATGCGCATGCGCAGGCGGCGCCAGCCGATGACGATGCCGCTAACACTGATGAGCATGCCGCCAACGCTGATGGCAATCATCCACACGTCCCACCATGGACGCGACGCCAGCAAGGGTGTCCAATCCCAGCTGTGCAGCAGCGAAAACAGCCAACGCCCGACACGCTGGTGCGTGTCGACTTGCTTGACGACCGCGCCGCTGGCCGGGTCGATGTACAACCAGGTGGCGCGGGGGTCGTCGAACTTCAGGCGCAGCACCGGCAAGCGCTTTTGCCCGCCCGTCATGGTGTGGGCGTCGCGGCCGTAGTAATAATTGTCGTATTCACCGAGTACGCTGGCCTGCGTGACCTGGTGCGGCGCCAACATGGCGCTACCCAGCGCCCGCATCGCCGCAATGCCGAACGCCTTGAACGGCAACGCCGGCCCGGCCCCTGCGGCAAGCAGGCGGGTGCGGCCCTGCCCGTCCGCCGCCAGGTAATAACCGGCGCCGTCGACGACGCGCCACTCCAGTTCGCGCACCTCGAAGCCACTGTCGGCAAGTAGTTGCAGGGCCTGCCCGGCCGGCAGCGTGAAATGCGCGGCGTCCCAGTCGTGCCGTTGCGCCACCTTGGGCGCGCCGGAGTCCAACACCTTGAACGGATTCATCGACATCAGGCCGCTGAAGATGAAGGTCACGACCAGCGTGCCAAACACCAGGCCCAGCAGATGGTGCCAGCGCATCCACGGCGCCCGGTACGGCGAGCGCGAGCCGCTGCGAAAGCGCCCCGAAAAACGCCAGCGCCACAGCCCCACCAGCATGCCCAGCAAGGACAGCGCGGTGGCCGTCAGCGCGGTATAGACGACGATGTCGTTCCAGAAACGCTCGACGATGCCGCCGCGCAACGGATACAGCCAGTGGAGCCAGCTACCGACCCAGTTCCAGCCGCGCTCGTTCACGCTGGCGTCGCGCACCACCTCGCCGGTACGCGCCGAAACGTACAGGCGGGTCGATTCGGCGTCGCCCATCTGCACCCGATGCAACGGCCGCTGCCCATCCAAGTTCCTGGAATGGCTGAAGGCGTCTTCCGCCACCAAGTCCTGGTAGGCCGCCGGCACGCCCGGCATGAACGCCCGCGCGGCCGCCAGCGCGGCGGCGGCGTCGACGCTGTCGACACGCCGGCCGCTGGCGCCGTCGAGCGCCACCACGTCCGCCTTGCCATAGTTGAGCAGCGCCAACGGCCGCCCGGCCACCGACGTCAGGCGCAGCGCGGTCGGCGCCCCGTTGTGGCCGGCGGCCCGCAGCCATTGTTGCAGCGACGCGCAGCAGCGCCCGCCGTCAAGCGCGGGCAGCGCGGCCAGCCGCTCCGCCTGCGTCAATTTTGGATAGCCGACGTACATCATCACCACGCCGGAGAAGAACCACATGGCCATGAACAGGCATAGCACAACGCCAAGCCAGCGATGCAGCAGGTACAGGGTGCGCTTCATATCGCCGCGCCGCTCAGAACCAGGATTGCAAGGTCAGGTCCAGCGAGCGCGGCGCACCCAGGTAAACACTGGCGCCGCCCACGTTCGCCGCGTAGACCTTGTCGCCGGCGTTTTTCAGGCGCGCGGTAAGCTTGGTGTTGCGCTGCAACTGGTAGCTCAGGCTGGCGCCAAACACCGTGTAGCCGGCGTCGCTGACGGTGTTGGCCGTGTTGCCAAAGCGCCGGGACAGGTGGCGCGCGTCCGCGCTCAGTTGCAGCGCCGGACTCACGTTCCAGCTCAGCCAAAAGTTCGACACCCACGCCGGGATGTTGGCGGGCACCTTGCCGGCGCGCGAGACCGCCTGGCCGCCGACGTTCTCGACAAAGGCGTCGTATTGCGCGTCGGTATAGGCCAGGTTACCCTGCAGCAGCCAGTTCTGGTTCAGCTTGAACGAAGTGGCGGCCTCCACGCCGCGGGCCGATTGCTGGCCGACCGGCAGCGTGACGCCGGGATGGTTCTGGTCGGCGATCGCCAGGTTGCGGCGCGACAG
Source organism: Janthinobacterium sp. CG3 (assembly GCF_000344615.1). Lineage (GTDB taxonomy): Bacteria > Pseudomonadota > Gammaproteobacteria > Burkholderiales > Burkholderiaceae_D > Janthinobacterium. Next base: position 2,582,628 of record NZ_KB467824.1, read on the forward strand.
CTGGTAGGCCGCCAACGTCGCGCTGCCGCGTCCGCCGAGGTAGTCGAACTTGCTCCCGACCTCGACCTGGCGCCCGGTAGTCAGCTCGGAGCCGCGCGCCTGGCCGTAGGAGATCGAACTCAACAAGCCGGCAGGCGGATCGGCCGCCGTGCTGTACTGGACATACACGTTGGCGTGCGGCGCCAGGTCGTACACCAGGCCCAGGCGGCCGGTGGTGGGCGCGTAGTCGTGCTTGAAATAGGCCGGGCTGGCGGCGCTGGCAAGCTTGTGATTGATCACTTCGATGTCGATGCGGTCGTGCCGCAAGCCGCCCACCAACGCCAGCACCGGCGTCAGCCGCAGGCGATTTTCCAGGAACAAGGCCAGGGTCTCGACCTTGTTGGTGCGGTCCGGCGTGAAACCCGGCTTCATGCCGGGCACGTCGAAGAAGTTTTCCGTCGCGAACACGACCGGGTTGACGGTGCTGACGGTGCCCGGAAGCGACAGCGGGAAGCGCGTCTGCGTGTTGCGGCTGTAGTCCAGACCGGCCGACCAGTCCGCCTTCATGGCGCCCAGCGCGCCCTTGTGGACCCACTCGACGCGCTCGCCGCTCAGTTGCTGATCGTGCCGCTGCAACAAGGCACCGGAGCGCACCACAGCCGTGTTGGCCGCGTTGAAAACATAGGTTTCCACGTTGCGGTAATCGCGCAGGGCGTCGTAATGGTAGACGGTGTTCTTCAGCGTGGTCTGCGGCGACAGGCGGTACTCCAGCAGCGAACGGGTCCACTGCACGGTCTGCTCGTATACACCGTCGGCGGCATTGTAGTTCTTGAAGCGGGTGGCCGGGTCGATGCGGCCGTCGCCGCCAAGCGGATTGAGCAGCGGCGTGCCCCAGTACGGCCGGTCGACCTTCTCGCGCTGGTATTCCAGCGCCAGCGTGTGCGACAGGCGCGGGCCGAAGTCGCTCAGCAGCGAGGCGGCGGCGTTCAGCGCGGCGCGCCGCTGGCCGTCCACATAGCCGTTGCTGTGGCTGCGGTTCAGGTCCAGGCGCACGGTGTGGCGCGCGCCGCCGGCCGCGCCGATGCCGCGGTTCACGCCCAGCGCCAGGTCGGCGTTCGAAAACGAGCCGTAGCGGGCGCGCAGCTCCAGCGCGTCGGCGTCGCGCTGCGCCAGTTTCGTCACGTAATTGATCGAGCCGCCGACGGCGCCGGCGCCGAACAGGTAGGTCGACGGCCCGCCGACCACCTCGACCCGGTCGTAGATCCAGCTGTCGACCGGGCGCGCGGCGATGGCGTCGTATTGCGCCGTGATGCCGTTGAACAACTGGGTCAGGCTGGACGCGCCGAAGCCGCGGTAGTACACCGAGCCGGCCGACCCCGGCGGCGACGCCGCGCTGACGCCGGGCACGCCGGCCAGGATTTCCTGGGTGTTGTCGGCGCCGCGCAGTTCGATGCTGGCGCGGTTGACGATGGCCACCGAGGCCGGCGTTTCGCGCGGCGTCAGGCCCAGGCGCGAGCCGGTGGTGTTGGCGTCGTCCAGCGACAGCTTGTCGCCGGCGCGGGCGGCGCTGACGGTGATGGTCGGCATGCTTGCAGCGTCGGACGGGATGGTTTCGGCGAAGGCCGGCGCGCACAGGACGGCGACGGCGGCGGCGACTACGGTTTTGTTGACGTTCATATTAAAGCGACCTCGAAACTAGAAAATGCAAAGGGCGGCAAGGCGTGCGCGCACGGGCGCGCACACCTCATCGGCCGGCGCGCAAGGCGCCGGACTACGATGGCCGGATAAGCGTATTGATCTAGGAGAGGACGGGGGGAGCGCGCGGATGCGCGACCGACCACGCGAACAAGGGCCGTGGCGCGGAGAAAAACAGGCTCGGATACAGCGCCGGCGGTGACGCCGGCAAGGCGAACGAGAAACGCAGCTGCGCCGGCGGCGGCGCCGGCGTGTGCAGCGCGCAAAACGGGCAGTGTTCCAGGCCAGCGTTCGACGGTCCGGGCTGCTCACCCGGCGCCAGGTCGGCTACGGCGACGAGTTTGCTTCCCTGCGCCGAGCAGATCTGCATCCATGCGGAGCTGCCTTCCTTGGCCAGCGCCCGCGCCAGCGTCGGCGCCAACGCCAGCCCCAGAATGGCGGCGAGCGCGATCCAGGCAAGCAGGCGGCGAAGGGCGTGGGATGGGAACATGGGCGCAATTCTAAACAGCGGCCTCGTGCGCGTCAATATGCAGTACGGCATATGCGGGGGGGGCAAGGTGATTGCGCGCCTTACACCAAGGGCGTAACCCTGGGGTCGGACCTGAAGGTCAGTCCCCGGCTCGACGCCGCAGCTTGATTTTCGGCGTTGCCGGCCCGCTAATTAAGCGGCATGCCAGGCCAGCGCGGCGCTGAAGTTACCGGGAACGTCGAGCGGGCAGATCTGCAACGACGGCCAGTCCGGCATGTGATGCGTACACTTGAGCCGCTTGCCGTCCTGGCGGTCAATCGCCACTTGCCGCAGATACTCGCCGACGCCCACGCCGAGCGCCTTGAGCGCGGCCTCCTTGGCGCTCCAGCGCAGAAAGAAATCGGCCAACGGGTCCGCCGCCGCGTGCATGGCCAGACATTCCTGCGGTGTCAATGCGAAGGCGGCCAAGGCGGCCAATTCGATGCCGGCGTCGTGCATTTCCACGTCGACGCCCAGCGCGGCGACGGCGGGGGCGGCGCCGAGGGCGATCAGCACGCAGTTGCCGGCGTGCGCGACGTTGAACGCCATGTCCGCACTCGCCGCCGCGCCGGACGGCAGCCCAGATTGATGCAGCAGATACGGCTTGCCATATGCGCCGCTGGCAAATTCCAGCTGCCGCGGCGCCGCGCCGACGCGCTCGGCCAGCAGCCGCCGCAAGCCGGCCCGGCCGGCAACCGAACGCAGGCGGTCGGCATGCCGGTGCAGGCGCAGCGCCCGCGCGCGCTCGCCTTCACTGAGCAATTCCCAGTCGGCCTGCGCCAGCGGCGCTTCCAGCGCCAGCTCCAGGCGCCAGACTTCGACGCCGGGAGGCGCCTCGTCAGGCAGCGGCAAGCGCGCCATAGGCAATTGCGTTCGCGACATCCTCTTTACCAATCAGGGTGTAGACAATGATATGACGACGTAAAAAAGCCCCGAGAACGGGGCTTTTTTACGCTGCTTAACACCCGGAAGTGTTTGAATTATGGCGGAAAGGGTGAGATTCGAACTCACGGTACACCAAAGATGTACACTGGATTTCGAGTCCAGCGCATTCGACCACTCTGCCACCTTTCCTTGCTTAACTTCAAGCGAGCTCTGTATGAGCGAGGCAGAATTTTAGCATAGCTCGCGCAAGGCATGCCGCTTATTTTGGGGGATATTCGGCGCTATCCGCCCATAAAACATTAGGACGTAAAAAAACCCCGATAACGGGGTTCTCCTACACTGCTGAGTACTCGAAAGTACCTGAATAATGGCGGAAAGGGTGAGATTCGAACTCACGGTACACCAAAGATGTACACTGGATTTCGAGTCCAGCGCATTCGACCACTCTGCCACCTTTCCTGCTTACTTCTGATCGCTTGCTGCTGCGAGAACAAGATTATAGCAGGGTATTAAAAAAACGGAAGGGGCAAAGGGGGAAATATTTGACCTCTGCCCCGCGTTCAAGTTCAGGCTGCAACCAGGCGGGTCAGGCCGCCCATGTATGGCTGCAACACCGCCGGGATCTCGACGCTGCCGTCGGCTTGCTGGTAGTTTTCCAGGATCGCCACCAGGGTGCGGCCAACGGCCAGGCCGGAACCGTTGAGGGTGTTGACCAGTTCCGGTTTGTTCTGGGCGTTGCGGAAGCGCGCCTGCATGCGGCGGGCCTGGAAGGCTTCGCAGTTCGACAACGAGGAAATTTCGCGGTAGGTGTTTTGCGCCGGCAGCCACACTTCCAAATCGTAGGTTTTGGCGGCGGTGAAACCGATGTCACCGGTGCACAGCGACATCACGCGGTACGGCAGGCCGAGGCGCTGCAAAATGGTTTCGGCGTGGCCCACCATTTCTTCCAGCACTTGGTAGGACGTGTCCGGGTGCACCACCTGGACCATTTCGACTTTGTCGAACTGGTGCTGGCGGATCATGCCGCGGGTGTCGCGGCCGTAGCTGCCCGCTTCCGAACGGAAGCATGGCGTGTGCGCCGTCATTTTCAAGGGCAGCGCATCCAACGCCAGAATTTCGTCGCGCGCGATGTTGGTCAGCGACACTTCCGAGGTCGGGATCAGGTAGAAGGTTTCGCCCTCGCCTTCCGTGCCGCCTTTTTTCACCGAGAACAAATCGGCTTCAAACTTCGGCAACTGGCCGGTGCCGCGCAGCGAGTCGGCATTGACCATATAGGGCGTGTAGCATTCGGTGTAGCCGTGCTCGTCGGTATGGGTATTCAGCATGAACTGCGCCAGCGCCCGGTGCAGACGGGCCATGCCGCCCTTCATCACCGAAAAGCGCGAGCCGGTCAGCTTGGTGGCGACTTCGAAGTCCATGCCCAGCGGCGCGCCGACGTCGACGTGGTCCTTGACCTCGAAATCGAAGCTGCGCGGCGTGCCCACTTTGCGCACTTCGACGTTGCCGCTCTCGTCGGCGCCGACGGGCACCGATTCGTGCGGCAGATTCGGCACCGTCTGCATGAAGTCGCTCAGCCTGGCCTGCACCAGCGCCAGCGCGGCTTCATCGGCCTTCAGGGCGTCGCCCAGGCCGGCCACTTCCGCCATCACGGCCGAGGTGTCTTCCCCCTTGCCTTTCAACATGCCGATCTGCTTGGACAGCGAATTACGCTTGCCCTGCAGTTCTTCGGTGCGCGTCTGGATTGCCTTGCGTTCGGCTTCGAGGGCGTTGAACCCCGCCACGTCGAGCCGGAACTTGCGCGTCGCCAGGCGCGCTGCGACCTTGTCGATGTCTTTACGGAGAAGTTGGATGTCTATCATGGGGTAGTGGCGCTATGTCGAAAGCACAATTGTACCAAGCCGCGACCACTTCCTTACGGGTTTTGCGCAGATTCGGCGCATTCCGACGGGGACGCGCACGCCGACGCGTCCGCCGCGCGGTGCACCAGCTGGCCGAGCTTGGCGACGGCGCGCTCGATTTCCGGGCTCCAGCTGTTGCCGCAATTGAGGCGGATGTAATTGCCGAACTTGCCCGAGGCCGAAAACAGCGGCCCGGGCATGATGGAAATGCCCGCGGCGCTGGCGGTGTGGTGCAGCGCCAGCGCGTCGATTTGCTCCGGCATTTGCACCCACAGCACGAAACCGCCCTGCGGTTCCGACAGCGAGCATTCCACCGGAAAATAGGACGATACCGCGTCGGACATGCGGGCGATGCGCTGGGCCAGCACGCGCCGCATCTTGCGGGTCTGGATGTCGTAGCTGCTGCCGTCGAGGAAATCGGCCAGCACCGCCTGGAAGAAATGGCTGGTGGCGCCGCTGGAGACGGTCTTCAGCAGCGCCACCTGCTGCGCGTAGCGCCCGGCGACGACGTAGCCGACCCGCGCCGCCGGCGTGATCGCCTTCGAGAACGACGAGCACATCAGCACGTGGCCGCTGGTATCGTAGGCTTTCACCGGCCACGGCCGCTCCGGGGTGAAGCACAGGTCGCCGTAGATGTCGTCCTCGATCAGCGGAATGCCGTACAGCGACAGCAGCGCCGCCAGGCGTTTCTTGTTCTCCTCCGGCATGACGCAGCCGAGCGGATTGTTGGCGTTCGGAATGAATAGGCAAGCTTGCACCAGGCCGGCGCGCATGGCCAGCTCCAGCGCGTCCAGCGACGGCCCGGTCTTCGGATGGGTCGGAATTTCCAGCGCCTTCATGCCCAGGCTCTCTATCATCTGCAGCAACACGAAATAGGTGGCCGACTCGATGGCGATGGTGTCGCCCGGCTTGGCCACCGCGCGCAGGCACAGGCTCATGGCCTCGGTGCAGGAACTGGTGACGACGACCTCGCTCGGATCGACCTGGCCGCCCCAGCTGAGCGCGCGGCGGTTGATCTGGCGCAGGAAACCCGGCTCGTTGGTCTCGAACACGCTGACCTTGGCCAGCAGGCCCGGGTCGCGCCGCGCCACCGAACTGACGGTGCGCTGCATGCGCTTGATCGGCAGCATTTCGTCCGGCGGCCACGCCGAACCGAGCTGGACGATGTTGGGCACCTCGTTCAGGCTCAGCACCCGCATCAGCAAGTTGGTGATGCCGACAAAGGCCGGTTCCTTCAAGTGCTGGGTGTCGGTCATGGCCGCCAGCATCTTGGCGCGGTGGCGCACGTAATAGCCGGCCTGAGGCTTGGCCTCGACCAGGCCGCGGTCTTCCATCAGCCGCAACGCCTGCATGACGGTGCTGATCGACAGGCGTTTTTGCTGCGCCAGGTGGCGGATCGACGGCAGCCGGTCGCCGGGCGCGAAGACGCGGCTGGCGATCATCGCGCCGAGTTCGTTGGCCAATTGCTCGTAGAGGTTGATTTGCATGGACATCCGATGATTGTGACGCAAACGGGGTGGCCGACGACAGGTACAGTAGCCTGCTTTTTTGACCAGAACAGTTTAATTGAAACGCGACTGTGATGATAACAATTGTGGTTTATTGCATCTGTTATGGTCCGCCGCCAAGCCGTATTCTGAACCCATGATTTCACAGCAAGGGAGAACGGAAATGGAAAACCAAGCGAGAACGACGGCCAAAGGCCACGTTGAATATGAATTGACCGAACAGCGCCTGCTGCGGCTGAGCAATGCGATGGGTCGCCGCGTGGAATGCGTGTCGGGCCTGGCCCTGATCACCGCGTACGGCGAGTCGACCGACTTTTCCCTGCGCCAGGGCAATGTGTTCATCATCCCGAACAACGGCCTGACCTTGATCGAGGCCATCGGCAACGGCCGCATCCGGGTGAAGTCGCCGGCGCTGCCGGGGCAGGCGTCGCTGGCGCGCACCCAGCGCAAGGTGGCGCAACTGCTGCGCCGCCTGTGGGTCGCCGTGCAGCGCGAGCAAAAGGCGCTGCATTAAACGCCACGGCGCCGGCGACGTTATTCGAACTAAGGGCGAAAATGCCGTCAAGTTAGCCTGGCCAACGTTGTCGGATTACGCGTACCGCTAATCCGACCCACAACACGCCCCGACGGGTCAGGTCTTACCCGCCTTACGGTCGAGCTCCCTGAGCCAGGCCAGCTTGTCGGCGATTTTGCTTTCCAGGCCGCGCGGCACCGGGCGATACCAGCCCGGCTCCGGCATGCCGTCCGGGAAGTAGGTTTCGCCGGCGGCGTAGGCGTCCGGCTCGTCGTGCGCGTAGCGGTAGGCGTGGCCGTAGCCGAGTTCCTTCATCAGCTTGGTCGGCGCGTTGCGCAGGTGCACCGGCACCTCTTTCGACTTGTCGCGCTTGACGAAAGCCATCGCGGTGTTGAAAGCGTTGTAGCCGGCGTTGCTCTTGGCGGCGATCGCCAGGTACATCACCGCCTGGCCCAGCGCCAATTCCCCTTCCGGTGAACCCAGCCGCTCGTAGGTTTCGGCGGCGTCGTTGACGATCGTCAGCGCGCGCGGGTCGGCCAGGCCGATGTCTTCCCAGGCCATGCGGATGATGCGGCGCGACAGGTATTTCGGGTCGGCGCCGCCGTCGATCATGCGGCAAAACCAGTACAGCGCGGCGTCCGGATTCGAGCCGCGCACCGATTTGTGCAGCGCCGAAATCTGGTCGTAGAAATTGTCGCCGCCCTTGTCGAAGCGGCGCGAGTTCAAGGTCAGCGCGTTGTCGACGAAGGCCGCGTCGATCTTGGTGACGCCGGACGAGCCGGCGGCCGTCTCGGCCTGCTCCAGCAAGTTGAGGAAGCGGCGCGCGTCGCCGTCGGCGAAACCGATCATGGTGTCGACGGCAACGTCGTCGAATTCAAGGTGCGGCAGCGAACTGGCGTGCGCCTTCTTGAAGAGCTGTTTCATCTCGTCTTCGTTGAGCGACTTCAACACGTAGACCTGGGCCCGCGACAGCAGCGCCGAGTTCACCTCGAAACTGGGGTTTTCGGTGGTCGCGCCAACGAAGGTGACGAGGCCGGATTCGACGAAGGGCAGCAAGGCGTCCTGCTGCGATTTATTGAAGCGGTGGATCTCGTCGACGAACAGCAAGGTGTGCTTGCCGGACTGGTCCAGGTTGTGCTGGGCCTGCTCCATTGCCGCGCGGATGTCCTTGACGCCGGCAAACACCGCCGACAACGCGATGAAGTCGCTGTCGAAGGCGTTCGCCATCAGGCGCGCCAGCGTGGTCTTGCCGACGCCGGGCGGCCCCCACAGTATCATCGAATGGGCCTTGCCGGCCTCGAACGCCAGGCGCAAGGGCTTTCCCGCGCCCAACAGGTGGCCTTGCCCGATGACTTCGGGCAGGCTCTTGGGCCGCAACGCTTCGGCCAGGGGCTGGCGCGGCGCGGTTGAAAATAGGTCGGCCATGGTGTTTACCGATTGCGGGGCACGGGTGCGGCGATCGCCGCCCCAGCCTTAATTATTGAAGACGTCGGCGCCCTTGGGCATGACAAATTTAAAGTGTGCGGCATTTTGCGCCGGATTTTTCTGGAAGTTCTTGAACGCCAGCACCGACGTTTGACCAAAGGAATCACGCAACTCCATTGCCTCCGGCACGCCGTTGCGCAAGCCGATGCTGATTTCGTCGAAGGTGGTGTCCTTCGCCTTCGGGGTCGCCTTCAACCACTCCAGGCCGTCGCGGCTGCCGGCTTCGGCCAGGGTGAAGTTCTTTTCCAGGTCGTTGCTGCCGAACAGGATCGCCGCCGGCGACGAACCCAGCGCGTTGCCCAGCTTCTTGGTGGTGACCTGGTTCAAGTCCTTGTCATATATATACAGCTGCTCGCCGTCCGCTTGCAGCAATTGTTCGTACGGCTTGACATAGGTCCAGATGAACTTTCCCGGACGGGCGAACTCAAAGGTGCCGGTGGCCAGCGCCGACGCCTTGGCGGCGGCCGGCATCGACGCCGACGCCTTGGCGGCGGCGCCGTCGGCCTTCTTGACCTGGCGCTGGGTGAAGTCGCCCTTGGCCGATTTGGTGCCGGAGACAAAAGTCTTGAACTGTTCCAGCGCGCTGGCGGAGGCGCCGGCGGCGAACAACATGCCGCAAGCCAGGGCCAAAGCGCTCAATGCGCCGCGTTTTTTCAATAAAGTCATGCGATTATCCTTGTTCTGCGCTCGTGGCTGGCACCAGGATTTCCCGGTTGCCGTTCGACTGCATGGTTGACACGACGCCGCTTTGCTCCATTTGTTCAAGCAGGCGGGCCGCGCGGTTGTAGCCAATGCGCAAGTGACGCTGCACCAGCGAAATCGACGCCCTGCGGTTTTTCAGTACCACGCCAACGGCCTGGTCGTACAGGGCGTCGGCCTCGCCGCCGCCCTCGCCCGCCGGCGCGCCGTCGGCGCCGCCCTCTTCCAGCGTGCCGCCTTCAAGTATGCCTTCGATGTAATTCGGTTCGCCCTGCGACTTCAAGTGGCTGACGACGCGATGCACTTCCTCGTCGGAAACAAAGGCGCCGTGTACGCGCACCGGCAAACCGGTTCCCGGCGGCATGTACAGCATGTCGCCCATTCCCAGCAGCGCCTCGGCGCCCATCTGGTCGAGAATGGTGCGCGAGTCGATCTTGGACGACACTTGGAAGGCGATCCGGGTCGGAATGTTGGCCTTGATCAAGCCGGTGATCACGTCTACAGATGGGCGCTGCGTCGCCAAAATCAAGTGCAAGCCGGCGGCGCGCGCCTTTTGCGCGATACGGGCGATCAATTCCTCGACCTTTTTGCCGACCACCATCATCAAGTCGGCCAACTCGTCGATGATGATGACGATGGTCGGCAGCTTCTCCAGCGGCTCCGGCGAGTCCGGCGTCAGGCTGAACGGATTCGGGATGTGCTCTTCCTTCTTCTGCGCCTCGGCGATCTTGGCGTTGTAGCCGGCCAGGTTACGCACGCCCAACTTACTCATCAGCTTGTAGCGCCGCTCCATCTCGTTGACGGCCCAGTTCAGCGCGTGGCCGGCCTGGCGCATGTCGGTCACCACCGGCGCCAACAGGTGCGGAATGCCCTCGTAGACCGACATCTCCAACATCTTCGGATCGATCAGGATCAGGCGCACGTCGAGCGGGTCGGACTTGTACAGCAGCGACAGGATGGTGGCGTTGATACCCACCGACTTGCCCGAACCGGTGGTGCCGGCCACCAGCAAATGCGGCATCTTGGCCAGGTCGGCCACCACCGGCTTGCCGGCGATGTCCTTGCCCAGCGCGATGGTCAGACTGGAGACGCCGTCGTTGTAGACCTTGGAGCCGAGGATTTCGGTCAGGCGCACGATCTGGCGTTTCGGGTTGGGCAATTCCAGCGCCATGTAATTCTTGCCGGGGATGGTTTCAACGACGCGGATCGAGGTCAGCGACAGCGAACGGGCCAGGTCGCGCGCCAAGCCGACGATCTGGCTGCCCTTGACGCCGGTGGCCGGTTCGATTTCGTAACGCGTCACCACCGGGCCGGGATAGGCGGCCACGACCTTGGCGTCGACGCCGAAGTCGGACAGTTTCTTCTCGATCAGGCGGCTGGTGAACTCCAGCGTTTCCACCGAGACCGTCTCGACCACCGGCGGCGCCTCGTCGAGCAGCGACAGCGGCGGTAGGCGGCTGTCGCCGTCGTGGAACAGCACGGCCTGGCGCTCTTTTTCCACCCGCTCGGATTTGACGACGGCGACGAACTGCGGCTCGATCTTGACCGGCGGCGCGGCGACGTGCTTTTCGATATGCTTGGCGCGCTCGATCACCACCACCTCTTCGCGCTTGACGGCGGCGACCTCGCCCTGGCGGCGGTCTTCGCGGTCTTCGTAGCGCAGCACGAACCAGTCGATCGCCACTTCGATGGCGGCGCCGATGCGCTCGGCCACCGCCAGCCAGGAAACATGGAAGAACAGGCTGAAACCCAGGCCGAACAGCAACAGCAGCAGCAAGGTGGCGCCGGTGAAGCCGAAGGCGACATGGGCCGAATGGCCGACCAGGCGGCCCAGCACGCCGCCCGGGGCCAGCGGCAGTTGCACGTGCAGCGAATACATGCGCAGGAATTCCAGGCCCATGCTGCCGATGAACAACAGCACAAAGCCGACGGCGCGGATCAAGCCCTCCTGGTGGTGCTCGGGGTCGGCCTCTTTCTCCAGCAAAAATTTCCGCGTCAGGCCGCGGTAGCTTTTCCAGACCGAGCGCAACAGCAAGACGCACCACCACCAGGCCGACATGCCGAAGATGTACAGCAACAAGTCCGCCAGCCAGGCACCGGCGCGCCCGCCCAGGTTGCCGACCTTGGGCACGAGGTTGGCGTGCGACCAGCCGGGGTCGCCCTTGGTATAGCTGAGCAAAATCAGCACGAAGTACAGGCCGAAGGCGGCCAGCGCGAACCAGCGCGCCTCCGACAATAGCCGCACCAGCCGGTTCGGCAACGGTTGGCGTTCGGTCACGCTACGGGTGTACTTGGAGGGGGTGGGTTGGCTTGGTTTCGTCATACTTTAAAAAACGATGCAACTATGTGCATGGTGCGGGCAGGGAAATACCCATATACAGGTATTCTAAGCCATAAGGGGCCGCGCCGGCCTCACGATTCATACGCCGGCGCCGCTTCGTCTATAATCTCGCCAGTGCTTGCGCCAATTCAATGTGCGCGCGCCGAGCCGCCCCGGCGCGATCGCCCGGACAGGCCGCCGCCCTTGTTCTTTGCAGCAATCGGCCCCACCTCGGGTCCATCAAACCTATTACGTAAAAAGCCTCCTATGACCACTACCAAGCACGCCCGCGTTTTGATCCTCGGTTCCGGCCCCGCCGGCTACAGCGCCGCGGTGTACGCCGCCCGCGCCAACCTGAAGCCGATGCTGGTCACCGGCGTCGAGCAAGGCGGCCAGCTGATGACCACCACCGACGTCGAGAACTGGCCCGGCGACCCGATGGGCGTGCAAGGTCCGGAACTGATGCAGCGCTTGTTGCAGCACGCCGAGCGTTTCAACACCGACATCGTGTTCGACCACATCCACACCACCTTCCTGAACGAAAAACCCATCCGCCTGCTCGGCGACAGCCACGAATACACCTGCGACGCGCTGATCATTTCGACCGGCGCCTCGGCCCAGTACCTCGGCCTGCCGTCGGAGACGGCGTTCATGGGCAAGGGCGTGTCGGCCTGCGCCACCTGCGACGGCTTTTTCTACCGCAACCAGGAAGTGGCCGTGGTCGGCGGCGGCAACACCGCCGTCGAGGAGGCGCTGTACCTGTCGAACATCGCCAACAAGGTGACCCTGGTACACCGCCGCGACAAGTTCCGCGCCGAGGCGATCCTGATCGACCGCCTCAACGCCAAGGTGGCCGAAGGCAAGATCGCCATCAAGTACAACCACACGCTCGACGAAGTGACCGGCGACGAAGGCGGCGTGACCGGCATCAACATCAAGTCGACCGAGGACGGCGCCGTCACCGCGTTGAAGGTGCACGGCGTCTTCATCGCCATCGGCCACAAGCCGAACACCGGCATCTTCGAAGGCCAGCTGGACATGCACAACGGCTACATCAAGACCCGCACCGGCCTCGAAGGCATGGCCACGGCCACCAGCGTGCCCGGCGTGTTCGCCTCCGGCGACGTGCAGGACCACATTTACCGCCAGGCCATCACCAGCGCCGGCACCGGCTGCATGGCCGCGCTGGACGCCCAGCGCTACCTCGAAGGCCAAGAGTAAGCCGCGATGTCGTCCTTAAAATCCCTGGCCGACCTGAAATCCTTGCGCAACACGCTCAAGGAGCAGGAGGAGGCGCGCGCCGTCGCCAGCGCCGAACGCGCCAAGCGCGAGCGCGTGGTGGCGCACGAAAGCAATTTGTTCCGCAACAGCATGGGCAACGTTGCGCCCATGCCACAGCAGACCAAGCGGGCGCCGGCCGCCCCGGCCGCGCCGATGACGCCGCGCCAGCAAGAGGACGACGACCGCGCCGTGCTGCGCGAGTCGCTGTCGGACCTGTTCGAGGTCGACGCCTTGATGGACGACGCGCCGGTGCTCAGCTATACCCGGCCCGGCGTCGGCCCCGACGTGGTGCGCAAGATGCTCAAGGGCCACTGGCCGATCCAGGACGACCTGGACCTGCACGGCATGCGCCGCGACGCCGCCCGCGACGGCCTGGGCGAGTTCCTGCGCGTGGCGACGCGGCGCAAGCTGCGCTGCGTGCGGGTGATCCACGGCAAGGGCCTGGGCTCGAAAAGCCAGGAACCGGTGCTGAAGTCGATGGTACATAGCTGGCTGGTGCAAAAAGACGAGGTCGTCGCGTTTTGCGTGGCGCGCCGCTCCGAGGGCGGTGACGGCGCCCTGGTGGTGCTGCTGCAGGCGGCGCTGCAAGCGCTGTAGATCGGGTTAGCCGGAACGGCGTAACCCGACTGGCGTCGGCAGCGGCTCGGCGTCGGATTACGCTGTCGCTAATCCGACCTACGGAAGCTTCACAGGTCTGACCCCAGGGTACGCCGTTGGCTTGAATGAATTTACGACGACGCCGCCTAAGCGAACTGCCCCCCCCCCCCCGAAAACCCCAAACCAACTATTTCCGCCACGTCCCGCGCTTGCTTTTTACGTCAACATACTATACCTTATAGTATATTACTTTTAATAACTTTAATATGCTTGCAAGCCCGCCCACCTCGATTAACGGCACGGCACGCCAACCCCGCCACGCCTGGCTCGACGCCGGCTTGGCGCTACTGGCCGGCGGCGGCGCCGACGCGCTCACGATAGACCAGCTCTGCGTAGCGGTCGGACGCTCCAAGGGATCGTTTTACCACCATTTTGCCGATGTCGACGCGTATGCCGAAGCGCTGCTGGACCATTGGCAAGAGCTACACACGGAAAACGTGGAGCGCGCCGTGGATCAACTCAGCAGCGTTTGGGAAAGGCGCATGAGACTGGCCAATCTGGCGTTGACGCTGGACGGCGCCATCGAGCGCGCGATGCGCCAGTGGGGCGCGCGCAGTCCGCTGGTGCTAGACCGCCTCAGGGACATAGACCAGCGCAGAATTGCCTATCTCGCCGGTTTGATTGCCGAACTGCGCGACGATGGCGACCGCGCGGATGCCCTCGATCTGGCGCGCATCGAGTACGCCACCTTCGTCGGCATGTTGTATGTCTTCCCCGATGGCCGGCACGAGGACATGCTGCGAATGTTGCGCCGCTTCATAGGATTGATGACACCGGAGGCGCCCACCCGCACAATCGATTAAAGGTATGCAAGAAATAAGTTGTCGATGCGGACGCGTGAAGTGATGCGATGCTCCATTAATGCAATTCACTGCCAGGAACACACCATGAATCGGACACTGTTTGTTACCGCGCTGCTTGCCGCATTGACCGCGGCGCTTCACACTTTCGTCGGTACGGCCGAAATTGAAACACCCCTGATGCAGTCCAGCCTTCCCCGCGAAGTGGCGTTGCTGCTGTACGCGGGTTGGCACTTGGTCAGCGTTGCCTTGACCCTGTCCGCGGTGTCGTTCTTCGCCGCCGCGCGCAGCAAGAACGCCTCGCTGCGCAGCATGGTCACGATGGTGTCGTCGATGTGGCTGGGATTTGGCGCGGTGTTTATCGTGGTGGACCTGGCCTACGCCGGCCCAGCCATGCTGCTTGCCCTGCCGCAATGGGTGCTACTGCTGCCGGTGGGCGTCCTGGGCCTGTGGGGCAACGCGCGCGCCGCCTCGGCGGTAGCGCACTGACCCCCTGCCGCGCCCGATAAGTTCAAGAAGGCAACACAACGCGGCCCCGTTCGGGGCCGTGCCATGTTAACCTACGGACATTATCGTTACGTCCCTTTGCCGCTATGATGCCCCCCTCCCTGCCCCCCGGCTCGCTGATTCGCGCCATCGAAGTGATCGCCATCCTGGTCGGCGCCCTGTCCGGCTTCATCGAAGCGCGGCGCAAGCGGATGGACGTGGTCGGCGTGTTTACGGTGGCCTTCATCACCGCCTTCGGCGGCGGCACGCTGCGCGACATCCTGCTCGACAAGCGGCCGCTGTTCTGGGTCGCGCACCAGGAATACGCCATCCTCACCTTCGTGCTGGCCCTGGTCGCCGCGCCGCTGGTGCGCACGCTGCGGCAGATCGTCTCGGAGCGCCTGATCGTCATCGCCGACGCCATCGGCCTGGGCCTGTTCGCCATCGCCGGCGTGTCCGAGGCGCTGCGCGCGGGCATGCCGCTGTTCATCGCCTCGATGATGGGGGTGATTACGGGGATATTCGGCGGGGTGCTGCGCGACATCGTCTGCAACGAGGTGCCGATGGTGCTGCGCGACGGCAAGCCGTACGCGATTTGCGCCTTCATCGGCTGCTGGCTTTATCTGGCGCAAAAACACTTCGGCGTGGCCGCCGACGTGGCGCTGTGGACCAGCGCGGCGGCGATTACCGTGCTGCGCCTGCTGACCTGGAAATTCGACCTGCGCCTGGGGCGATAGGCGGTGTCGGCCAGCGCGCCGGCGACATACCATACCAGACAGGCATACAGCCGGGGCCTGGCCCCAGGGTTAGGCCCGTGGTTTGTCATGCGCAGCGGGCTCGCTTAGACCGCGTCCGGACCGGTTTCGCCGGTGCGGATGCGGATCACCTGCTCGACATCCTGCACGAAAATCTTGCCGTCACCGATCTTGCCGGTGCGCGCGGCCTTGATGATGGCGTCAACCACTTGCTCGGCCATGCCATCGTCGACGACCACTTCCACCTTTACCTTCGGCAGGAAGTCGACGACGTATTCGGCGCCACGGTACAGTTCGGTATGCCCCTTCTGGCGGCCGAAACCCTTCACTTCGGTAACGGTCAGGCCGGTCACGTTGACTTCGGCCAGGGCCTCGCGCACTTCGTCGAGCTTGAACGGTTTGATAACGGCGGTAATCTGTTTCATGCTGCTCTCCTTAAGGGGTTATTCGTAGAATTTCGATGTGATCGGGTAGCGCCAGTCGCGGCCAAAGCCGCGGTGCGTGACCCGGATGCCCACCGGCGACTGGCGCCGCTTGTATTCGTTGATCTTGATCAGGCGTGTCACCCTTGCCACGTCGGCCGGCGGATAGCCGGCCGCGATGATGTCGGTGATCGGTCGATTCTCTTCCATATACATTTGCATGATAGCGTCCAACACCTCGTACGGTGGCAGCGAATCCTGGTCGAGCTGGTCCGGGCGCAACTCGGCCGATGGTCCGCGCGTCAAAATGCGCTGCGGAATCACGTCGGACACGCCGTTGCGGTAGGCGCACAGGCGGTACACCAGCGTCTTGGCGATATCCTTGATCACGGCGAAGCCGCCGGCCATGTCGCCGTACAGCGTGCAGTAGCCAACCGCCATCTCGCTCTTGTTGCCGGTTGTTAGCACGATGCTGCCGTGCTTGTTCGACAGCGCCATCAACATGGTGCCGCGGATGCGCGCCTGGATGTTTTCCTCGGTCGCATCCTCGGCCAGGCCGGCGAATTCCTGCGCCAGCGAGGCGCGGAAGGCGTCGAAGGTCGCGTTGATCGAGATTTCATCGTAGCGTACGTTAAGGCGGCTTACCATGTCGCGCGAATCGATCCAGGAGATATCGGCGGTGTACGGCGACGGCATCATCACCGCGCGCACCCGGTCGGCGCCGAGCGCGTCGACCGCCACGGCCAGCGTCAGCGCCGAGTCGACGCCGCCCGACATGCCGATCAGCACGCCCGGGAAGCCGTTCTTGCCGATGTAGTCGCGCACGCCCAGCACCAGCGCCTGGTAGACCTGGGCTTCGATAGTGAGCGCCGGCGCCAGCGCCGACGGCAGCGGCCGCGCGCCGTCGAAACTCACCACCTGCAAGTCTTCTTCGAAATGCTTGAGCTGGGCGCACATCGTGCCGTCCTGGTCCATGACGAAGGAGTCGCCGTCGAAAATGAGTTCGTCCTGGCCGCCGACGAGGTTGGCGTACACCAGCGCCATGCCATGCGAGCAAACGTTCCGGCGCATGGTTTCATAGCGCAGGTGCTGCTTGTTCATATGGTAGGGCGAGCCGTTCGGCACCAGCAGCACTTGCGCGCCGGCCTCCTTGGCGCGCGCCGGGGCGTGGGCGAACCAGGTGTCCTCGCAGATATTGACGCCAAAGCGCACGCCCTTGACGGCGAACACCAGCGCCCGGTCGGCCGACGTGAAGTAGCGTTTTTCGTCGAACACCGTGGTATTTGGCAAATCGTGCTTGCGGTAGGTGCCCAGCACCTCGCCGTTGAGCAGCACGGCGGCGGCGTTGTAGCGCTTGTCGCTGCCCTCCTCCATCACCGGCAGGCCGACCACCACGTGCAAGTCCTTGAACTGGGCCAGGTCCAGCGCCAGCGCGGCAAACGTCTCTTGGGTTTTTGCGTAGAATGCGCTGCGCAGCAGCAGGTCTTCCGGTGGGTAGCCGACCAGCGACAACTCCGGGGTCAACACGATATCGGCGCCCGCCTCGACGGCGCGGCGCGCCATGTCGACGATCTTGGCGCGGTTGCCGGCCAGATCGCCGACGGTACTGTTCATTTGGGCGATTGCGACTTTGACTGTCATGATGGCGATAGTGGTAAATTCGATTGAATAAAGCGGGACGGGTCCCGGGGGCGAACAGCGGCCCGACAATGGCTGGTGAATGCACACCGACAAAAATGGATTATCGCACGGGTATCGTTTCTTCTCTGGCCGAAATTGGCGAATCGGCATGGTCGGCGCTGCTGGCCACGCAGCCGGACGCCAATCCCTTCCTGTCCTACGCGTTTTTGCACGCGCTGCACGAGTCCGGCAGCGCCGCGCCCGACGCCGGCTGGCAACCGCAGTACCTGGCGCTGTGGCAAGGCGAGGTGCTGGCCGCGGCCATGCCGCTGTACGTCAAGTCGCACTCGTATGGGGAATACGTGTTTGACTGGGCCTGGGCCGACGCCTATCAGCGCAACGGCCTGGACTACTACCCCAAGCTGCTCTCGGCGATCCCCTTCACGCCGGTGGCCGGCGCGCGCCTGCTGGCGCGCGACCCGGCCGCCCGCGCCGCCCTGGTCGGGCTGCTGTGCGCGCAGCAGGAAGCGGCCGGCATGTCCTCGACCCATGTGCTGTTTCCACCGGAGGAACAGGCCCAGCAGTTGCAGCGGGCCGGCTTCATGCTGCGCAGCGGCGTGCAATTCCACTGGCTGAACCCGGGCTACGGCGATTTCGAGGCCTTCCTGGCGACCTTGGAGCACAAGAAGCGCAAGAACATCCGCGCCGAGCGGCGCAAGGTGCGCGAAGCCGGCGTGACGATGCGCCAGGTGCGCGGCGCCGACGCCGGCGAGGCCGACTGGCGCTTGTTCCACCGCTGCTATGCCAACACCTACGCCGAGCACCGCTCGTCGCCCTATCTGAACCTGGATTTTTTCCTGCGCATCGGCCGCGCGATGCCGCAGAACATTTTGCTGGTCATTGCCGAGCGCGACGGCAGGGATATCGCCGCCTCGCTGGTGATCCACAGCGAGGACACGCTGTTCGGCCGGTATTGGGGCGCGCTCGAACACGTGCCCTGCCTGCACTTTGAGACGTCGTACTACCAGCCGCTGGAATTTTGCATCGCGCAAAACATCGCCACCTTCGAAGGCGGCGCCCAGGGCGAGCACAAGATGGCACGCGGCTTCCTGCCGCAAAAGACCTGGTCGGCGCACTGGCTGGCCCATCCGGCGTTCGCCGACGCCATCGAGCGCTTCCTCGAACACGAAAGCGGCGGCATCGACAGTTATATCGACGAGTTGAACGACCGCAACCCGTTCCGGCAGGGCGGACCGGTGCCGTAGCGAGCTTATTGTGGCGCCGGCAGCAGCAGCGGGTCGCGCAATTTGACGATGTGGCGGAACTGGTCGGCGTCGATCACTTCCATGCTCATCAGTTCGCTGCCCAGCATGTCGATGTACAGCACCTGCGGATGGCGGATCATGTGGTCGAGGCCGTCCACCATGATCGCCAGGATGTCGCTGGCCGGATCGTAGACGAAGCCGAGCACGGGAACCCATTCGGCTTCGATCTGGCTGCCGAGTTCCAGCGAGTCGACTTCCAGTTCGGCGTTTTTGCCCGGTAGTAGTTTCGACATCCGGTCGAAGTATTCCTGCCAATGCGGTTTGTCGATTTTCGTCATTGCCATACCCACCTCCGCAGTCCGGCCGGCGTCGCCACCGGCCGTATTCAAACGATGCCCGACGTGCGCGCCCGGGCTGACGCCCGGCGGCGCGCTAGTGGGCGGCCGACCTCATGCGCCGCTCGCTGGCGCGGCGCTCCCGCCTGGGTATGGGCTGGCGCGGCTGGGGCGCCGCCGCCGGCCCGCGCGTCCGGTCGGCGTAGACGCGGTAGGCCAGCGCCAGGTACAAGGTGCCGGTGAGCAGCGCGTAGGCGCCGATCATCCATACCATGGCCAGCGCGCCGGCGCCCGGATAGGCGACGATCAGCAAGCCGAAGACGATGGACGTGACCGCCCCGAGCACCAACAACCACTCGCCGCGGATGCTCTTGCGCAGCCGCACCGCGAGCGCGATGTCGAGCACGCCGGAGACCAGGGCGTTGACGCCGATGACGAGCACCAGGGCGAGCACCGTCACGGCCGGGCGCAACGCCGCCAGCAAGCCGGCGACGATGCTGACAATGCCCAGCAGTAGCAAAATCCACCAGTCGCCGGCGCTCCTGCGGTTGCGCAACGCGCCCACCACCGCCACCGTGCCCGCCAGGGTGGCGTACACCGCGAACACGGCGATAAGGGAAATCAAGGTCACGCCGGGCATGGCCAGCGCGAAGAGGCCGAGGAACACCGCGATGGCGCCGCGCAGCGCGGATATCCACCACGACTGCATCAGTGTAGAAACCGAAACCATTACAGCCTCCCTGTCGAACGGACGAAACCGTCCGATAGGAGTCAGATCGATTCAGGCGGCGCTAGTTCCAGCGGGCGCGCACCCGGCCGGCCGGGAGTTTGTGGCAGATCATGCCGGCCGGCTGGCGCGCTGGCGGCGCGACGCGGCAGCCACCAGGCCCAGGCCGGCGAGCAGCATGGCATAGGCGCCCGGCTCCGGTTCCGGCGGCAGGTTGGCGTCCCATCGGGCGTAGCAGTCCGAGCGCATAGTGACCGAGCCGTACGCGGTGCGATGCGAAGAAAACAGGGTGCCCACCAAGGTCGAGCCGAAATTGGGCAAACTCTCGCTGCTCACGTAGTCCACGAAAGAAAAACCGCGGGTGGGATCGCCACCCGCGGGGTCCGCGTCAAGCCGCCCGTTCAATTCATTGAAGGCCAACGGCAGGGCCGCGTTCGTTAGCGGGTCGTAGACGGCGCTCAGGCTGGAGGCGGCGAAAAAATAACCAGCGTGTCCGCCGACAGGGTGAATTTCTGGCTGTACTCGACACTCGCGGCAAATCTGCTGAAATCGTAATCGGGCACCACCGCCGTGGCGGCGCTGCGGTGCCGGCGTGCGCCGCTTCGGTGCTGGCGCTGCCCTTTTCCTCAAACACGCCGGTGGCGCCCAATGTCGTGCGGCCGTCGCCGGAGTCGGCCCAACTGTCCCCGGCGCTTGAATAGGAGGTGAAGGTGATGCTGGGCGCGATCCCGTCCGTCGGGTTCATGTCAATTAATTGATACCCGAACTGGCCCATCGAGGCGCGGGCGCTGGCGCCGGCCGCCGCCTGGGCGGAAAGCGATAGGGATCCGAAGGCCAGTCCCAGCAGGCTGGCGGCGATGGTTTTTGTATTGGCTAACATGGTTATGCTGTTCAAGTAATAATCGACGGCGCCGCTATCGCGCAACGCCACGGCGCCGGCGGGCGGTGAAACCCAGCAGGCCGAGGCCGGCGAAAAGCATGGCGTAGCCGGCCGGTTCGGGAACCGCCTGGACGCCCCCGCGCATCCGCGTCGGCGAGTCGAACCAGTGGGCCTGGGCGGCGGTGGCCATGCCAAAAAATCACCTCCGCCGCAATCGATACAAGGGGAAAAGTTTTATTGCGGAAGGGGAAAGGAAAATACCGGCGAAAAAAAATGCAGCCCGCGTTGAGCGCCGGGCTGCATTTTCAAGAGCGAACACAAAGGCGGACGGGTCCGCCTTGCGCCGAGCGCTAGCGCGCGTTGGCGCGCTTGCGGCGCGCCGCGAAGCCGACCAGGCCGAGGCCGGCGAGCAGCATGGCGTACGTTCCCGGCTCCGGCACCGCTGAAATCGATGGCGCCAGCGAGACAGGCACAGCTACGCGCCACTCCGACTCGGTCTCCACCGTCATGGTGAGCGTGCCATACTGGACACGGCGAGCAGATTGCAACACGCCGACCATCTGGGTATGGATGTCTTGCGCATCCCTGGCTGTCACTTCGACCAGAAAACTGGAATTATGAGTAGGCAGCCCGCTCGTGTACAGGGAAGCTGAGAAACCGCTTCTAGCCCAAGCCGAGTCCGTCGTACCCGAATTGCTCGCGCTAAGGCTGGTTGTCGCGAAAAAAATCACCTGGGTGTCGGCCGACAGCGCGAAGTCCCGTCCGCCCCTGGCATTTGAAGTGAAATGACTCGAATATGCATTGGAAGCCACCGAGGAGGAGGCGCTAAACGTCGTGGGCGTCGCCAAGGTGGCGGCGCTTCCCCCGATTGAATCGACACCAGTAGCACCGTGCGTGCGTGAGTAGTCATAGTAGCTGTCGCGGTTGACACTGCCCCGGCTCGTCGAACTGTCCGCGTTGAATCCTTGTCCGTAAAACGTCAGGCTGGGTGCGATCCCGTCCGTCGGGTTCATGTCAATTAATTGGTAGCTCACATTGCCGATGGAAACCGTAGCGCTGAGTAAATTGTCCGCTTGAGCGGAAAAAGAAGTGACTGCTAATGCCAGAGCGAGCAGATTGGTGGTGGTGTTTTTTTTCTTGGCTAACATAATTATCTTGTCGTCCTGTTCAAATGGTAATCGGCGCGTCCCGCATGGGGCAGGCCGGCGTATCAGATTGGCGGCTCGCCGCCTACCGCGCGCCGCGGCGCTTGCGGCGCAAGGCGCCAGCTACCAGGCCTAGTCCGGCGAGTAACATCGCATAGGTCTCCGGTTCCGGTACCGGCGTTATGCGGCGTGTGACTGTCGAGGCGCTCATTTCCACTTCGCCAAACATCGTCGCTCCAAAAGACTGCATCGAGCCCAGCAAAACCATATTTTCGGGTCCCGCCTCTTTGGTGATTAGGCTACTGGAGAATCCCGGAATGTGTGGCCAGCGGGCGCCTATTTCTCTACCGATTAACTTAGTCGTGGCCCCGCTGCTGGAGTACAACTCCGGAACGTAACCGGTGAAATGGTTTGCCGTGCCGGAAAAAATAACCAGGGTGTTGGCCGACAGAGTGAACCGCTGGATATAACTGGTGGACGAGTAAGACATGTTGAACTCAAATTCGAGCGGCACCGCCGTCGAACGAGATTCGCTCGCCACGCCGAACTGTGTAACCGTCGTGTTGCTCGCCCCACCGATGCCTTCAGCCTTCGTGCTGCCGAAACCGGATAGCGTGTTCACTTCGCCGCCGCCGTGATACCAGTGGTCCGACTTGCTCGTGCTCGAAAACGCTGTGAACGTGAGGCTGGCCGCAATCCCATCTATCGGGTTCAGGTCAATCAATTGATAGCTGAAGTCGCTGATCGAAGCACTTGCGTAGTTGACACCGGCCGCTTGAGCGGATGCGGACATGACACTCATGGCCAGGGTCAGCAGAGCGGCACTGGCGGCATTTTTCTTGTTTAACATAATTTCCCAATTTGAGCGATATTGATAGGCGTCGAAGGTAGTAAAATCAACAATGACATTAACATACTAATTTTATCTTAATAACACTGTTAATACATTAAAATTATTGACTAGCGCTGGTCTTCAGCGTATTTGAACCAAGTATCCTGCCGGCAATCCAACATGATGAGCATGTTTTTCTCAACGGCGGGAGCAAATCATGGCGGCGATGAATGCGGTGCAGTTTCAGGCAAAACAAGGTGCCATTTATCGCGGCCGTGCAAGCCAATGCAGACGGACGTCCTATGTTGGCGGTATTCTCGAAGGTCAAGACTTTTGGCCAAGATGACGTCACGAAGCATGGGCCACCAAACACCTCGCCGCGGCCAGCGTGGTGATCTCCGACGGCCTCAATTGCTTTACCTGCGTGACATCCGCGGGGCAAGCCATGCGCCGCAGGTGGTCGGAAAAGCGCGCAAGAGCAACAAAATGCCATGTGTCAAATGGATTAACACTATCCCCGGCAATCTGAAAACGGCGACCAGCGAGACATATCAGGTCTTCGACTTCGATAAATACGGCTGGCTTTACCTGGCCGAGGCCCAGTATCGATTCAACCGCCGCTTCGACCTTGCCAACATTTTCCTGCGCTTTTTACACGCTGCCGTCACGACTGAAAACCGGACTGAAGCGTGGCTTCGGTTGACTGAAGATCGGCGCCAATCAATATTAATTATACATAAATATTTACGTATTTACAATAATTGTGATGCCAAAATACCACAGTAAAAAATCACCTCCGCCGCAATCGATACAAAGGGAAAAATTTTATTGCGGAAGGGGAAAGGAAAATATCGGCACGAAAAAAACGCAGCCCGCGTCGAGCGCCCGGCTGCGTTTTCAAGAGCGAACAGGAAGGCGGACGGGTCCGCCTTGCGCCGACCGCTAGGAGTCTGCGCGGCAGACAATTCTTGCGCTGACCATGTGACGCGCTTCTTTGCCGGCGTCGATGGTGATTCACTTTCGCACTCGAAAGTGGAATGAAATAGGAGCCGGAGGGTGGGGATTGGACGGACTTTCGCCCTTTTAGGTCTTACGCGGACAGCATTTTCGCCATGCGCCGCAGGTTCAGCGCGGTGCAGACGAGTTTCCACTCGGCCTGAGCCTTCGCCAGTCCTCGCATGCTAAATTGCCGGAACCCGAGTACGCTTTTCACCCAAGCGTTGGGCGGTTCCGAGATCCACTTGCGTTCTCGGTAAGCCGCCTGGATCGTCGCGGATCTGAACTTGTCTGCCATGGCGGCACACAAAGGCCGCTTTTTCGGATCGATTACCGCTTCCTGCTTGCCGATGCGTCCGAGTGCCACAACCAGTTCGGACGGGTGAGCGCGTAGTTGCTCGAACATGGCTTCCGAGCGATAGCCTGCATCGGCGAGCACCAGCTCGGCATCGTCACCGACGTTGCGCTTTACCGCTGCGAGCACCGACGCCAGTTGCCCACTGTCAGCCGCACTATTGACGAGTTCGGCCGCCACGATGATGTGGGCGCTCTCGTCGACTGCAGCTTGGGCGTTGTACGCATAGTCGAAGCCGCCGCCGGCGCGCTTCATGATACGGCTTTCCGGGTCGGTAAAATTCTCTTGGGCGTCGGGCTTGGGTTCGCCGAACTTGTATTTAAAACGCGACTTCTTCTTTGGCTTGCCAGAGTCCTCGGGCGGCACATCTTCGTCATCGCTACGGCCGCGCGCGATATCGGCCTGGCGTTGGCGATCTTCAAGACGCGCACGGGCAGCGCGGATGACGGCAAGGCGGTCCTCGCGCCTTGCGATCTCCGCCGGGATATCGAGTTCCGGCTCGTTTTTTTCGGCGGCATCCGCCGCTCTGGCCCTGGCCAGCAACGCGTCGATTTGATCCTTGAGCTCACGCTCGGCCTTTTGCATCCGGTCGTAGCTCATCGCTTTGTGGCGCGATGCGTTGGCCTTGATCTTGGTGCCATCGACACCGATCGTGCCAAGCTTGACCAAGCCGCACTCTTTCGCCATCTTCACTACCTGTACGAACAGGTCCGACAGTTCCTTCAAGTGGATCGCGCGGAAATCGCAAATTGTTCGGTGCGCCGGATAGTTGTCAGCGGCGAGCATACGCAACGCCACGTCCTCGTACAGCTTTCGGGCCAGCTTGCGTGATAAGAACACACCGGTTGCATACCCGTACACAAGTATTTTGACCATCATCGCCGGATTAAATGGCTGGTTGCGGGACCCGCCCCCTGCATACCGCGCGTGAAAGGCGGACAGGTCGAGCGAGTCGACAGTGTCGCTAACGAAGTAGGCCAGGTGCCCCTCAGGGAGCCAGTCTTGCAAAGCATGGGGAAGCAGCATCTGTTGATGCTGATTGTAGGGGAGGTAGCTCGTCGTCATTCGACAAGTTTACCTCGTCCCCATTCCGATTGCATCAGTTTCTGCCGCGCAGACTCCTAGCGCGCGCCGTGTCAGCAGCGGTTGTAAACTGATACACAGCAGCGATTGAAAACTGATACACCGATTTGAGATGATGGCTGCTTTGCGGAGCAGCCTTGAAACCCAACGAGGTGTATGTGGAAATCCAATTATTGAACAAGCATGGGTTGAGTCTGCGGCGCATCGCCGCCGAGGTGGGATGCGCGGTGAACACGGTGCGGCGGCACCTGGCGTTGACGGCGGTGCCGAAATACGAACGCAAAGTCAAACGGGTCACCAAGCTGGCGGCGCATGAGGCTTACCTGTGCGAGCGGCAGACGGCGGCGCGGCCGAACTGGATACCGGCCAGCGTGTTGCACCGCGAGATCGTCGAGCGCGGTTACCAGGGAGGCCTGAGCCAGCTGCGCGCCTTCATGCGCTCCCTGCGGCCGGCGTTGCCGGCCGAGTCGGAGGTGCGTTTCGAGACGGCGATGGGCGAGCAGTTGCAGGTGGACTGGGTCGAGTTCCGCAAAGGTGGCGCGCCGCTGCACGCGTTCTGCGCCACGATGGGCTACAGCCGCGCCAGCTACGTCGAGTTCGTCAGCGACATGAAAGTGGCCACGCTGATCGGTTGCCATGAGCGCGCCTTCGCCGCGTTCGGCGGCGTGCCGCGCAAGGTCCTGTACGACAACATGAAGACGGTCGTGATCGAGCGCGACATGTACGGCGAAGGCCAGCACCGCTACCACGCCGGCTTCCTCGACTTTGCCAAGCACAGCGGCTTCATCATCAAGCTGTGCCAGCCGTACCGGGCCAAGACCAAAGGCAAGGTCGAGCGTTTCAACGGCTACCTGCGGCGTTCGTTTTACGTGCCGCTGGCGAGCCGCCTTGGCCAGAGCGGTTTGCAGCTCGATGTCGTCACCGCCAACGCCGAGGTGGCGCGCTGGCTGCGCGAGGTGGCCAACGAGCGGGTGCACGGCACGACGCAGGAGAAACCGGCCGCGCGGATGGCAACGGAAGTGCCGCACTTGCAGGCGCTGGCGGCGCCGTGGCGGGGCGACATCGCCGCCGCCCGGCCACAGGCGGCGGCGCCGGAGGCGCCCGTGCCACGGCCGGCCATCGTCGTCGAGCGGATCGCCGAAGCGGCGCCGGCGCAGCACCCGCTGGCCGTCTATGAGCAGTTGCTGATGACTGTCCAGCAAGGAGTGGCGGCATGAATTTGCAACATGAACGGATCGCCCACCTGTGCGAGGCGCTCAAGCTGCCCTTCGTGGCGCAGGGTTACGGCGCGGCGGCCCAGCAGGCGGCCAAGGACGAAATGGCCTACAGCGACTTCCTGGAGGGGCTGCTGCGGGAGGAAATGGCGGGACGGACGGTGCGCAAACAGAGCATGATGACGCGCATTGCCGGCTTCCCGGCGATCAAGACGCTAGATCAATTCAATTATGCGTTCGCCAAGGGCGTCAAGCGCAGCCAGATCGAGGAACTGGCCGGACTGGGTTTCATCGAACGCAACGAAAACGTGGTGCTGGTCGGCCCCAGCGGCGTGGGCAAGACCCACCTGGCGATGGCATTGGGTTACAAGGCCACCCAGGCCGGTATCAAGACGCGCTTCATGACGGCGGCCGACTTGCTGCTGACCTTGAGCACGGCGCACGCGCAAAACAATTTGAAGACGGTGATGCACCGGGCCATCAAGGCGTACCGCCTGCTCATCATCGACGAAATCGGCTACCTGCCGATGAACCGCGAGCAGGCCAACCTGTTCTTCCAGGTGATCGCGGCGCTGTACGAAAAAGGCAGCCTGATCGTGACGAGCAACCTGCCGTTCGGGCAATGGGACGCCACCTTTGCCCAGGACGCGACGCTGACGGCGGCGCTACTGGACCGGTTGCTGCATCACGCGCACATCGTGCCGATCGCCGGCGAGAGTTACCGGCTCAAGCACCAGCGGCAGGCTGGAATCGTCCAGGGCGTCCGTGCCGACAAGGCCGCCTGAACGGGCGATAAAGAGAGTGAAATCCAGCATGTGCTGGTGATGGAGGTGTGTCAGTTTTAAATCGCCGCGGGCGCCAAAACTGTATCAATATTCAATCGCCGTTGACACGCCGGCGCGCTAGCGGCGCGACACCGCGCCTACCAGCGCGAGGCCGGCGAGCAGCATGGCATGGGTGCCCGGCTCCGGCACCGCCGGTATCGTGACTGGCCCTAGCAGGTGAGACCTGGTGGAAACACGGGCATCTTGAAGTCCCCAAATATCGTGTCTCCATGGGAGTACAGCGATCCCCGCAACATCCCGTCATGGTTCAAGTTCGACGTCATGAGCGACTCTCTGAAAGCCCCACTGTGGATCGGGCCTTGGCGATCGTACGTATCCCAAATCTCCCCGGAAATATCGGCTTGAGCTAAGGCCGTTCCCGCCACTACGCCCGGGTACGAATTGGCGCTCAGGTGCACGGGGATGGTTAAAAGAATCTGGGTGTTCGCCGACAGGAGAAACCTTTGCCCGTAGTCCACGTACGACGCACAGCCCTGCTGATAATAAGACTCCGTTGGCACCAGGGATGTCGCCGAACTGGAGATGTAGTCCCACGTTGCCGCCTTGCTGGCCCCGCCCATGGTGTCGGCAACGCTGGAAATTTCCACCCCTGTGTGCGGATCGAGCGAGGAGAAATCAAGCCGGCCGGTCGACTGGATCTCACTGCGCCCGTTCATCGAACTCCTGTAGAACTGGATCTCGGGCGTAACGCCATCGTTAAGGTCCAGGTCGATGATTTGATAGCTGAAGTTCATCGAGCTCGTGGCCAGCGCGGGGGCGTACGCCTGCGCAGAAAAGGAAGCCGCGCCCAAAACCAGGCTCAGCAGATTTACTAAAATGGTCTTATTCGACGCTTACGGCCGGCGTAGACGCGGTAGGCCGGCGCCAGGTACAAGGTGCCGGTGCGGATAAAAAAACGCCCTCCGCGGCAAGCGCCGGCGCGCGTTTTCACGGCTGGAAAGGGCAGGCGCAGACGGGCGCCTGCGCGCCGACTAGCGCGGCTTGTCGCGCTTGCGGCGCGACGCCAAGCCGACCAGGCCGAGCCTGGCGAGCAGCATGGAATAGGCGCCCGCCTCGGGAACCGGCGACACGCTGGGCTTCCAGGAGGCATGCTAACTGGCAATCAGGGTAACCGTGCCATTGACGGCGCTATGCATGGAATGGAGCGTGCCAATCAACATGCCATTGCGGCTTGCCAGGGCATCAATGTAGTCGTGTTCCTTGGCCGGCCGGCCCTATAGGCCCTATTGGCCCGCCGACGGTGCGGGGGGCGCTTGGAGGAGGAGGCGAGCTTGCACGCGCGGACGGCGCAAAAAAAAGCGCACTCCGCGTGACCGCGGGAGTGCGTTTTCGGGTGCGTCCGCGCCGGCCCGGGGCCGGTGCGGGCGGCGGCTGCCGCTTACTTGGCCGCTTTGGCCGCTTCCGCTTCTTCCTGCTTCTTGTACGACGCGACGCCGTTCAGGATTTCCGCTTTCGCGTCTTCCGGGCCGTACCAGCCGTCGATCTTGACCCATTTGCCTTTTTCCAGATCCTTGTAATGCTCAAAGAAATGCTGGATCTGGCGCAGGCGCAGTTCGTTCAAGTCTTCCGGCTTCTGCCAGTGGCTGTAGATCGACAGTACCTTGTCGACCGGCACGGCCAGCACTTTGGCGTCTTCGCCGGCTTCGTCGGTCATTTTCAGCACGCCGATGGGACGGCAACGCACCACCACGCCCGGGAACAGCGGGAACGGCGTGACCACCAGCACATCAACCGGGTCGCCGTCGTCGGACAGCGTGTTCGGCACGTAACCGTAGTTGCACGGGTAGTGCATCGCGGTACCCATGAAGCGGTCGACGAAAATGGCCCCGCTTTCCTTGTCGACTTCGTACTTGATCGGATCGGCCTTCATCGGAATTTCGATGATGACGTTGAAATCGTTCGGCAGGTCGCGCCCGGATGACACTTTGTTCAGACTCATGGAATTTCCTCGGTTTGCAGATGATTAATTTTTACCGGCGTAATTATAACGAAGCGGCGCCGGTTTGTGCGGCGCAGCAAGAAAAACGGCCCGTTTCTCTTGCGAAAAACGGGCCGTCCGGCACCGCGCTTACAGGATCGTCGCCAGCGCGCACTGGCGGTAGTGCGCCGCCGCCTCGTCCGGCTGTTGCAGCGCGTCGTGCAACTGCGCCAGCTTCAGATGGGCTTCGCGCACCATGCGCGCGTCGCCGGCGTCCGACAGCGCCTGTTCCAGGTGGCGCTGGGCCTTGCCCCAGAGTTTTTGTTTCAGGCACAGCGCGCCCAGCGTCAGCGCCAGTTCGGCGTCGGCCGGGCGCTGCCGCAGCCAGCGCTCGCAATGTTCGATCTGCGCCAGCAGCGCCGGCGTGCCCGACGGCGCCGCCGCCTCGCGGTAGGCGCGCACCACGCGCTCGTCCCAGTTGGCGGCGAGCGCCTCCTCGGCCACCAGGCGCGCCTCGTCGTGCAGGCCGCGCAAGTTGAGGGCGGTGGCGGCGCGGCAGGCGACGTAGGGCTTGACCCGGTCGACGCCGGGAATGCTCGACCAGACCCGCATCACCGATTCGGCGTCGTGGGTGCGGTCCGACAGCAGGTCGTCGTAGGCCAGCTCGCGCAGGCGCGACGACAGCGCCGGGTGCAGCGCGCGGTGCTTGTCGAGCGAACGCACCAGGCGCAGCACTTCCGGCCAGTTCTTGGCTTGCTGGTGCGCCTTGAGCGACCATTGCAGCGCGTGGATGTGGCGCGTGCCGCTGGCGTTGAGTTCGCGTACCGCCTCCAGCGCCGCCTCCGGCTGGTGCTCGTCGACCAGCAATTCGGTGACCGTCATCAGGCGCGCGGTTTTCAGCGCGGCGTCGCCGGCGACCTTGCTCAGCCACAGGTCGCGCCGCTCGCCCTGGCGCATGCGGTGCGCGGCGCGCGCGCCGATCAGCGCGGCCAGGCCGGCGTTCTCGGGCAGCTCGCCGGCGCGCAGCGCGGCTTTTTCGGCGTGCCCGAAACGCCCCTCGAACAGCGCCTTCAGGGCGTCGCGCAAGCCCTTGTTGGCGTCGCGCTCGCGCTTGCGCAGGCGGTATTCGGCGACCCGGCCGGGCATCCTGACGGTGGCGCGGAAGGCCCGCAGCGCCAGGTACAGCAACACGAACAGCAGCGCCTGCAGCACCAGGAAGAAGTTCAGCGACAGGTCCATCCGGTACGGCGGGTAGAACAGCACCACGTTGCCGGGGTTGAAGCGCGCCGTCACGGCGATGCCGATGGCGGTGGCCATCAGGGCGAGTAACCAGAGAAATAGACGCATGGGGCTTAAGGCTTCGCTTTGTAGTTGCGCACCGCGTTCAGGCTCTCGGACAAGGTCGGCATGTCAATCGCGAGATTGCTTGCCTGCACTTGCCGCAGCAGCGCCTGCGCGGTCTGGGTGGGCTGGGCGCGGGTGTCGAAGTACTTCACCAGCGCGTCCTGCGCCGCGATCAGGTCGCTGCGGAAGGCCGTCTCGTTGCGCGATAGCAGCGCCAGGCGCGCGTTGAGCAGGCGCAGCTTGACGTTTTCGCGCAGGAAGTACGCCTGCGTCGGCGACAGCAGCAGCGCCTCCGGCGTCTCGACGCTGCGCAGGCGGATCAGCTGGCGCACGTCGGTCCACATTTCGCTGCTCCAGCTGGTCCACACGCCCTGCGCCTTCAGCCACAGCGGATTGGCCGGCGCCGGCGCCGGCGCGGCGGCGCCGGCCGCGACCGGCTTGGCCGCGGGCGGCTTGGCCTTGGCCTTGGCCGGCTTGGGCGCCGGCAGCGCAGGCGTCTCGTCGGCCAGCATCGGCAGCGCGTCGAGCATGGCGATGGCCGCGTCCAGGCGCAGCGCCACGCCGACCGAGTCGACGCTCGGCAGCGACTTGAGTTTTTCGGTGTCCTTGGCGATGGCGCGGCGGATCGTGATGAATTGCGGCTTGTCCGAGCGCGACAGGCTGCGGTCGGCGTTTTGCAGCGCGATCAGCGCGCCGGCGACGTTGCCGGCCAGTTGCAGCTGCTGGCTGGCGGTCGACAGCACCTGCTCGATTTCGGCCAAGGCCCATTCGTCGCGGTTCTTCGACAGGTCGTTGTACAGCTGTTCCAGCGCCAGTTGCTGGCTTTGCGCCTCGCTCTGGCGGTTTTCCAGCAGGCCGACCTTGGCTTGCAGCTCCTTGGTGGCGTCCTGCACGGCGCGCGCCAGCGTGCCGGTGTCGGCGTTGCTGGCGTCGCCCTTTTGCAGGCGCCGGGCGACGTCCTCGCGCAGGTTGCGCACCTGCTTGTGGGTCGACCAGCTTTGCGCCGCCAGCAGCACGGCCAGCGTGATGACGGCGATCGTCAACGGTCTTTTCAGGGCGTCGCGCAGGGCCGGCGCGCGCGCCGGCATGCTGCTGGCGGACGCGGCGGCGCCGGCGTTCGCGGCGGCGCCCGGGGGCGCGCTCGTTTCGGGTAGGGTAGGCAATTCGTTCATGGTCGTGATTGTAACGCGGCGAGCACCCGTTCGTCGCCTGATCCTGTCAGCGTGATCCGGGTAAAGCCCAGCTCGCTTGCCGTTTGTGCAATGCGGGCGTGGGGGACGATTACATGTTGTTGTTTCATTTTTGCAACAGCGCCGTCGGCGGCGGCGGCGCCGCCGTCGGCGCGCTCGAGCGCCTCGAGCAAGCCGACCAGGCCGCGCAGCGCCTCCGAGCTGGTGATGACCCAGTCGTTGCCGCGCGCCAGCAGGCGCCGCAGCGTCGCCGCCAGCGCCGCCGTCAGCGCCGGCACGCTGCGCCGGTAGGCCGCCACCACGCTGACGTCGGCGCCGGCCTGGCGCAGCCCGGCGGCGATCAGCTCGCGCCCGCTTTCGCCGCGCACGATCAGCACGCGCCGCCCGCGCAGGCGCGCCAGGTCCAGCGATTGCAGCAAATGCTCGGAGTCGCTGTGGGCCGTGTCGAACGGGCTGACGATGTCGGCGCAGGCCGGCGTGACGCCGTGCGCGGCCAGCGCGGCGCGGCTGCCCTCGCCCAGCACGGCCAGCGTGACGCCGGCCGGCCAGCGGGCGATGTGGGCGAAGGCGGCGTCGATGGCGTTCGGCGAGACGAAGGCCACCATCGCGTAGTCGCCCAGGCCGGCCAGCGCCAGCGCCAGCGGCGCGCTGTCGGCCAGCGGATGGATTTCCAGCAGCGGCAGCAGCTCGACCGGGCGGCCCAGCGCGGCCACGCGCGCGGCCAGCGCGCCGGCCTGCGCCAGCGGCCGCGTGATGACGACCGCGTCAGGCATGCGGCGGCCGGCCCTGGCCCGGGTGCTGGTCCGGCTCGACCGCGCACGAGGCCAGGATGGCGGCGGCGTCCTGGCCGCGCAGCAAGTCGGCCACTTGCTCGCCGAGCAGTTCGGGGGCGTTCGCGGCGCCGCTGACGTCGGCGCTGGCCACGCGCGTGCCGTCCGGCGTGGCGACCATCGCGCGCAGGCGCATGGTGGCGCCGTCGACGGTGGCGTAGGCCGCCAGCGGCACCTGGCAACTGCCGCCGAACACCTTCGAGACCTTGCGCTCGGCCGTCACGGCTTGCGCGGTGGCCAGGTGGTTCAGCGGCGCCAGCAGGCGCTGCAGGTCGACGCCGTCGCCGCGTTCGGCGATCTCGATGGCCATCGCGCCCTGGCCGGCGGCCGGCAGGCTGTGCTCCGGCTCGAGCAGCGCGCGGATGCGCTGCGGCAGGCCGAGCCGCTTCAGGCCGGCGGCGGCGAGGATGATGGCGGCGTATTCACCCCGGTCGAGCTTGCCCAGGCGGGTGTCGAGGTTGCCGCGCAGCGGCTTGATCACCAGCTGCGGGTAGCGCGCCGCGATCAGCGACTGGCGCCGCAGGCTGCTGGTGCCGACCACGCTGCCGGGCGGCAGTTCGGCCAGGCCGGCGTAGTGGTTCGAGACGAAGGCGTCGCGCGGGTCTTCGCGCTCGAGGATGGCGGCCAGGCTGAAGCCGGGCGGCAGGTCCATCGGCACGTCCTTGAGCGAGTGCACGGCCAGGTCGGCGCGGCCCTCGGCCATCGCCACCTCCAGCTCCTTGACGAACAAGCCCTTGCCGCCGACCTTGGACAGGGCGCGGTCGAGGATCTGGTCGCCGCGGGTGGTCATGCCGAGAATCTCCACGCTGCACTGCGGATATAATGAAGCCAAGCGCGCGCGCACGTGCTCGGCCTGCCACATGGCGAGCCGGCTCTCGCGCGAGGCGATGACCAGTCTGGATGGAATATTCTGCGTCAATTCGGATGCTTTCAAAACAAGTTCTTTCGCTGTCGTTAACCCTAACCGGCGGACACCAGTCATGTGCACATGTTTAAGATCACAAATTTTATCATGCGCCCTCCTTTGCAGAGCGTGGCCACCAGCCTTTTGCACCACTCACTCACCTATTTGGTTCATCACACATGGTTAAACAAGCTAGCACAACAGACTCCCGCGGCGACGCCGACAAGGACGCGCCGTTGAAAGAGGACATCCGCCTGCTCGGGCGCCTGCTCGGCGACGTGCTGCGCGACCAGGAGGGCGACGCCGTGTTCGCCGTCGTCGAGACCATCCGCCAGACCGCCGTGCGCTTCCGCCGCGAGGCCGACGCCGGCGCCGCCGCCGAACTCGACGGCATGCTGAAACAACTCAGCCGCGAGCAGACCATTTCGGTGGTGCGCGCGTTCTCCTATTTTTCGCACCTGGCCAACATCGCCGAGGACCAGCACCACATCCGCCGCCGCCGCGCCCATCTGCTGGCCGGCTCGCCGGTACAACAGGGCAGCGTCAATTTCGCGCTGGGCAAGCTGAAACGGGCCGGCGTCAGCCGCGCCACCGTCGACGCCTTCTTCCGCCAGGCGCTGATCGCGCCGGTACTGACGGCCCACCCGACCGAGGTGCAGCGCAAGAGCATCCTCGACGCCGAGCACGACATCGCCCGCCTGCTGGCCGAGCGCGACCTGCCGCTGACGCCGAAGGAACGCGGCGCCAACATGCAATTGCTGCACGCCCGCGTGGCCACGCTGTGGCAGACGCGCATGCTGCGCTACTCGAAACTGACGGTGGCCGACGAGATCGAAAACGCGCTGTCCTACTACCGCATCACCTTCCTGCGCGAGCTGCCCGGCCTGTACGACGACATCGAGGCCGACATCGCCGAGCAGTACCCGGCGGCGCACGCGCACGGCGCCGCCGACCCGGCGCGCATCGACGCGCCCTACGTGCAGATGGGCAGCTGGATCGGCGGCGACCGCGACGGCAACCCCAACGTCAACGCCGGCACCATGCGCCACGCGCTGGCGCGCCACGCCACCACCATCCTCGACTTCTACCTCGACGAGGTGCACGCGCTGGGCGCCGAACTGTCGGTCTCGACGCTGATGGTCGGCGTCAGCCCGGCCCTGCAGGCGCTCGCCGAACACTCGCCCGACCACTCGCCGCACCGCGGCGACGAGCCGTACCGGCGCGCGCTGATCGGCATCTACGCGCGCCTGGCCGCCAGCGCGCGCGCGCTGGGCGCCACCAACATCCTGCGCAAGGAGGTCGGCCCGGCCGCGCCCTACGCCGACGCGGCCGCCTTCGCCGCCGAACTGCAAGTGCTGGTCGAGTCGCTGCAGGCGCACCACGGCGCCGCGCTGGTCAAGCCGCGCCTGGCCACGCTCAAGCGCGCCGCCGACATCTTCGGCTTCCACCTGGCCTCGCTGGACATGCGCCAAACCTCGGACGTGCACGAGCGCGTGCTCGCCGAGCTGTTCGCCCGCGGCGGCGCCGAGCCGGACTACGCCGCGCTGGACGAGGACGCCAAGGAGCGCCTGCTGCTGGGCGAGCTGGCCCAGCCGCGCCTGCTGTACTCGCCCTATATCGCCTACTCGGCCGAGACCGACTCCGAGCTGACGATCCTGCGCGCGGCGCGCGAGGTGCGCGCCCGCTACGGCGCGCGGGCGATCCGCAACTACATCATCTCGCACACCGAAACCGTGTCCGACCTGCTCGAAGTGCTGCTGCTGCAAAAGGAAACCGGCCTGCTGCGCATGGACCGGGCCAGCGGCGAGAGCGAACTGGACTTGATGGTGGTGCCGCTGTTCGAGACCATCCCCGACCTGCAGCGCGCCGCCGACATCATGGGCCGCGTCATGGCGCTGCCGCAGGTCAAGCAGCTGATCGCCAAGCAGGGCCAGTTGCAGGAGGTGATGCTGGGCTATTCCGACTCGAACAAGGACGGCGGCTTCCTGACCTCGAACTGGGAGCTGTACAAGGCCGAAACGCTGCTGGTGACGGTGTTCGACAAGGCCGGCGTCAAGCTGCGCCTATTCCACGGCCGCGGCGGCACGGTCGGCCGCGGCGGCGGGCCGAGCTACGAGGCGATCCTGGCGCAGCCGCCGGGCACCGTCAACGGCCAGATCCGCCTGACCGAGCAGGGCGAAATCATCGCCTCGAAGTTCTCCAACGCCGAGATCGGGCGCCGCAACCTGGAGTTGCTGGTCGCCGCGACGCTGGAGGCGAGCCTGACGCCGCACCCGGCGGAGGCGGCGCACAGCGCCAAGCTGGCGCGCTTCGAGGCCGTCATGGCGACGCTGTCGCAGCGCGCCTACCAGGCCTACCGCAACCTGGTGTACGAGACGCCCGGCTTCACCGACTACTTCTTCGCCGCCACGCCGATCGCCGAAATCGCCGAACTGAACCTGGGTTCGCGGCCGGCCTCGCGCAAGGCCAACCAGCGCATCGAGGACTTGCGGGCGATCCCGTGGGGCTTCTCGTGGGGCCAGTGCCGCCTGCTGCTGCCGGGCTGGTACGGCTTCGGCAGCGCCATCAGCGCCTGGCTCGACGAGGCCGACGCCGCCGCCACCACGCCCTCGCGCGACGACAAGCTCGGCGCGCTGCGCGCCATGCACGCCGAATGGCCGTTCTTCGCCACATTGCTGTCGAACATGGACATGGTGCTGGCCAAGACCGACCTGGCGATCGCCTCGCGCTACGCCGAGCTGGTAGCGGACGCGGCGCTGCGCGAACGCATCTTCAAACGCATCACGCACGAGCACGCGCTGACGCTGTCCTGCCTGGAACTCATTACCGGCAACGCCGAGCGGCTCGCCGGCAACCCCTTGCTGGCGCGCTCGATCATGAACCGCTTCGCCTACCTGGACCCGCTGAACCATTTGCAGGTCGAGCTGATCAAGCGGCACCGGGCGCTGTCGAACCAGGCGGGCCAGGCCGACGAGCGGGTCCACCGCGGCATCCACTTGTCGATCAACGGCGTCGCCGCCGGCCTGCGCAACACCGGCTGACGCGCATGCCGTTCAGTTAGCCGGCCGGCAACGCCGCCCATCCAGCAAAGACCAAGCGCCGGGGTCGGACCGTCAGGTCCGCCTCCGGGGGGGCGCGCCCCGGCGTTGAGAATATTATCTAAAAATAAATACATTGCGGCAAGAGTGGCATTACAATACCGTTTACCCGGCCCTGCGCGGCGGCGGATATTGGAAAGCGATAAAGTGCCGATGAGGAAATGGTCGATTGAAACCTGGCGCCTGGCCGGCGTGGTTGCCGGGCTGGCGCTGCTGAGCGCCCTGGGCGCCGCCACCTGCCGCGACATGGCGCTGGCGCGCGCCGCCAGCCGACAGGTCGACGCCGTCCACGAACGCCTGTCGTGGCTGGAACAAACCCGTTCCGCGCTGTACCGCGTCCACGGCGCGCGCAACGCCGGCCGGCGCGCGCCGGCACCGCCCCCGCCGGCGCTGGCCGACGCCCGCCTGGCGCAAAGCGGCGCCATGATCGACGCCGCCATCGATACCGAACGCGCCACGCTGCGCCGGCAAAAAACCGCCGAGGCGGCGCAGGAACTGCGCGCGCGCAACGCCCTGGCGCTGCTGCTGCTGACCATGGCGGCGTTGATCGGCTACCTGCTGCTGCGCATCCGCAGCCTGACCCGGTCGGGCGAGGCCGCCCACGCCCTGCTGCAACACAGCGAAACGCGCTACCGCCAGATTGTCGACACCACCCAGGAAGGCATCTGGATGACCGACGCCGACCTGCGTATCGTCTACGCCAACCGGCGCATGACGGACATGATGGGCTGCGCCATGGGCGACCTGCTGGGCCACCGCCTCAGCGACTTCATGCCGGAAACGGCCTTGCAGCGCTGCTGTCCGCTGCGCCGCAACGGCGACGTCAGCCTGCGCGACCTGCAATACCAGCGCTTCGACGGCGCCAGCGCCTGGGCCATGGTGCGCGGCCGCTTGCTGCGCGGCGAGCGCGGCGAGGTCAGCGGCGCGCTGTTGATGATGACCGACATCACCGAGCGCAAGGTGGCCGAGCAGGCGCTGGCCACCGCGCACGCCGAGCTGGGCAACCGCATCGCGCTGCGCACCGCCGAGCTGGAGGACGCCAACCTGCTGCTGCGCGCCGAGATCGACGTGCGCAAGGCGGCCCAGCAGGCGCTGGCGCACAGCGAGGAGCGGCTGCGGGAAATCATCTCGATGATGCCGCTGGCGCTGTTTTTGAAAAACGCCGACTCGCGCGTCGTGCTGATGAACGAGGCGTGCGAGCAGCAGTGGGGCGTCAGCTTCGCCGACATCGACCGCCACGGCGAGGCGGCCTACTTCCCGCCCGAACAAATGGCGGGTTTCCTCGCCAACGACCGGGCGGCCTTCGCCAGCGGCCGCCTGCTGGTCGACGAGGAACTGGTGTGGAACGCCCAGTTGCGGGAAAACCGCCTGGTGCAAAGTTTCAAGAAACCGCTGTTCGACGCCGCCGGCAAGCCGCTGATTTTGATCGCCATGAGCGTCGACGTCACCGACCGGCGCCGCGGCGAGGAGGCGCTGCAGCAGTCGCTGCTACAGTTGCGCGAGCTGTCGGACCACCAGCAAACCATCAAGGAGGAGGAGCGCAAGCGCATCGCGCTCGACATCCACGACGACCTGGGGCAAAACCTGATGGCCTTGAAAATCGACGTGTCGATGCTGCACGCGCGCACCGGCGCCACCCATCCGCGCCTGAACCTGCAGGTCGGGCGCGTGCTCGACACCATCGACGCGACCATCAAGTCGGTGCGCACGATCATCAACGACCTGCACCCGAGCACGCTGGAGCTGGGACTGTGCGCGGCCGTCGAATGGCTGCTCAAGGAGTTCGAGCGGCGCAGCGCCATCCGCTACCAATTGATCATCCTCGACGACAGCGCCAACGCCACGCTGGACAACCGCCAGACCGCGGCCATTTTCCGCGTGGTGCAGGAGTCGCTGTCGAACATCGTGCGCCACGCCCAGGCCAGCGCGGTCGAAGTGTCGCTGAACCTGAACGCGCGCTGGGTCACCGTCGTCATCGCCGACAACGGCGTCGGCATCCAGCCGGGCGACCACGGCAAGGCCGCCTCCTACGGTTTGAAGAGCATCAAGGAACGCATCGGCGCGCTCGGCGGGGAACTGGTGATCGACGGCCGCAAGGGCAACGGCACGGCGCTGTCGATCCTGATGCCGGTGCCGGTGGCGGCGGCGCCCGCGCTGGCCGCTTAGGCGCCGCGTAAGCGACAAAAACCACCGGCGTCAAACCGGGGCCGCCCCCTCCGAGGGTGCGACCCCGGCTCGACGCCGGTGGCTTGAACGGTTTGGGCGGGGCCGCCCTGCCCTTAGTTTTGCGTCAGGAAGGTTTTCAGCTTGTCCGAACGCGACGGCTGGCGCAGCTTGCTCATCGCCTTCGCTTCGATCTGGCGGATGCGTTCGCGGGTGACGTCGAATTGCTTGCCGACCTCTTCGAGCGTGTGGTCGTTCGACATTTCCACGCCGTAGCGCATGCGCAGCACCTTCGCTTCGCGCGGCGTCAGCGAGTCCAGCACTTCCTTGATGACGTTGCGCATCGACGCGTGCAGCGCGGCGTCCAGCGGCGCCAGCGTGGTGTTGTCCTCGATGAAGTCGCCCAGTTGCGAATCGCCGTCCTCGCCCATCGGCGTTTCCATCGAAATCGGCTCCTTGGCGATCTTCATGATCTCGCGCACCTTGTTTTCCGGCATTTCCATCTTGATCGCCAAGGTCGCCAGGTCCGGCTCGCTGCCGGTTTCCTGCATGATCTGGCGCGAGATGCGGTTCATCTTGTTGATCGTCTCGATCATGTGCACCGGCACGCGGATGGTGCGCGCCATGTCGGCGATCGAGCGGGTGATGGCCTGGCGTATCCACCACGTCGCGTAGGTGGAAAACTTGTAGCCGCGGCGATACTCGAATTTGTCGACCGCCTTGAGCAGGCCGATATTGCCTTCCTGGATCAGGTCGAGGAATTGCAGGCCGCGGTTGATGTACTTCTTGGCGATCGAAATAACCAGGCGCAAGTTGGCGACCGTCATTTCGCGTTTCGCGTGGCGCGCCCGCTTTTCGCCGGCGGCCATCTGCTTGTTGATCTTGCGCAGGTCGGCCAGCGGCAACGCGACGCGCGCCTGCAGGTCGATCATCTTCTTTTGCAACTCTTTGACGGCCGGCACGTTGCGCCCCAGGATGGCGCTGTACGGATAGCGGCAGTCGACTTCGCCGTCGACCCAGTCGAGGTCGCACTCGTTGCCCGGGAAGACCTTGATGAAGTGGGCGCGCGGCATGCCGCATTTGTTGACGCACAGCTCGATGACCGCCTTCTCGATGTGGCGCACCTCGTCCATCTGGCCGCGCAGCGTGTCGCACAGCTTTTCGACGACCTTGGCGGTGAAGCGAATGCCCAGCAGTTCCTGGGAAATCGCCTCCTGGGCCTTGATGTAGGGCTTCGAGTTGTAGCCGTCCGGCGCCTTGCGCATCTTGTCGAACTGGGTCGAGATGGCGGCGAATTTTTCCAGCGCGTTCTTTTTCAGTTGCGCCAGTTGTTCGCTGGAGAAGCCGGCCGCGCCGCCGTTGGCGTCGCCGTCCTCCTCCTCGACTTCGTCCTCTTCCTCGTCGTCGTCGCCGCTGGCGGCGACCGGGGCGGCGGCCGGGGCCGGCGCGTTGCTTTCGTTCAAATCAACGAAGCCGTCGACCACCTCGTCGACCTTGATTTCGTCGCGGGCAATCTTCTGCGACAGCGCGACGATCTCGGCGATCGTCGTCGGGCAGGCCGAGATGGCCTGGATCATGTCCTTCAAACCGCCCTCGATGCGCTTGGCGATCTCGATCTCGCCTTCGCGCGTGAGCAGCGCCACGGCGCCCATTTCGCGCATGTACATGCGCACCGGGTCGGTGGTGCGGCCGAAGTCGGAGTCGACCGTCGACAGCGCCGTGGCGGCGGCGGCCTCGACTTCGTCGTCGCTGGTGACGGTGGCGACGTTGTCGGTCAACAACAGGCTTTCGGCGTCGGGGGCGCGTTCGTAGACCGCGATCCCCATGTCGTTGAAGGTGGCGATGATGCCCTCGATCGCCTCCGGATCGATGATGTTTTCCGGCAGCTGGTCATTGATCTCGGCGTAGGTCAGGAAGCCGCGCTCCTTGCCCATGTTGATCAAGCCCTTGATCTGCTGGCGGCGGCGCTCCAGGTCGGCCGCGGTGGCCTCGGCGTCGCCGCCCAGCGCGTCGGCCACCGTGCCCTTGGCCTTGCGGTCGCGCGCCTTCGAGACGGCCTTCAGTTCGGCGCGCTCGACCGCGTTGAGTGCCGCCACCTCGTCGTTTTCCGGCGTGAACTCGCTCGGCTTGCGGCCGCGCCGGCCCGGCACCTTGACGGTCGGCAGGAAATAGTTGGACGTGTCGATGGCCGCCAAGGCGTCGGCGTCGGTGGTCTGGCTGACGGCCGGACCGGAGGTGACGATCACCACCGGCGCCGGCTCGACCTTGGCGCGCACCACCTTCGAGCGCGCCGCCACCACCACCTTGGCGGTGGCGGCGCTTTCCGTGGCCTTGCGCGCGGCCGGCGCCAGCTTGACGACGGCGGCCTTCAACGCGCTTGCCTCGTCGCCGTCCTGCCCGGCGCCCTGCTCCATTGCCGGCTCGGCTTGCGCCTCGGCGGCGCCGTCCTGCGTCAGCTCCTGGCCCGGCACCGGCAGGGCGGCCAGGCGCGAACGGGTTTTCTTCACTACCGTGACCTTATTGGGCGCCTGCGTATTATCCGCTTGCGTATTATCGATAAAGTAAGATAGAGTCGTTTTAGGCAGCGCCAGTTGCGCCGATGCAGGGCGCGGCGTTTTGGCCGACAACGTTAATGTTTTGGGCGTATTTTTCATTAAATATCTCTCTCTATGCGAGACCACATGGTTTCGGCGAAGTGAATGATCCCACCTAAGCCTGCAAATCGGACTCGATGGAGCGTGTGCTGCGGCTGCCGGCTAAGGGCAGCGGGGCCAATCTATCGGGACGTTCGAAGCCGACGCAGCCCGTTGAAGGCGCGCCGCAGCTGAAGGGGGCGTAGATAAATCGGCGGTGTACATTGCGGAATGAAAAAAAGCCCGCTACCAAAACGGGCTTGAATCTATTATTCAGTGAAGAATAGAGGAGAGCGAGATTATGCTCCACGGCCACATATTAGGATAATTGATAATTCAGATATCTGACATCAACCATGCCCATAACATCGCCGCGCAGCGACTGCTCTTATCCCCTGCACTACTGATCCAGCGCAAGCCGGTGGTCAGCGCAAGCAGACATTATACACATTTCCTGCCCGTCGCGCCTATCCAACGGCATGGCAAAAAAGACATTATTGGCTTAAAAGTCAATGCGCTGGCCGTTCTTGCGTGCTATGCTCCCGTTTCCTGCCTAACCAATGAAGTCGATGAACACGTCTAGTCTCACCCCTCAGCCAGCCGCAACGGCCGCCCCAGCGCAAACCGCGCGCGCCCTGCTCAAGCAATTCCAAGACCAATTTCCGCCTTTCCGCGACTGCCTGCCGTTGTCGATCGGTATCGACAAGCAGATCCTGGCGCGCCTGCCGGAGCTGGACCGCAAACTGATGCGCACCGCGCTGGGCATCCACACCGGCTCGCTGCGCTACCTGCGCGTGATGGAAAAAGCTAAGATCCGCTACGACCTCGACGGCACCGCCGGCGCGGAAGTGACCCAGGTGCACCGCGACCACGCGACCCAGGTGTTGCAGCAGCGCTTCAAGAAGGAAGCCGAGCGCAAGAAGGCCGAGCGCGAAGCGGCGGCCGAAGAGGAAGCGAACCGCGTCCGCCTCGACAAGCTGAACCAGCTGACCGCGAAATTTTCGCGCAAGGGCTGATCCAGCCCCATGAGTACGGACATCGAGCAGCCCCTGCCGCCCTACGAGGGCATCAAGCTGGCCGACGTGCGCCTGGTACACAGCGCCGAGGACGCGGCGGCCGCGCTGGCGGCGCTGCTGGCGGCCGACGCGATCGGCTTCGACACCGAGTCGAAGCCGACCTTCCTGAAGGGGGAAACCTCAACCGGACCGCATTTGATCCAGCTTGCCACCGACGACACCGCCTACCTGTTCCAAATCGGCGCCACGCCGGCGCTGGCGGCGCTGAAGGCGATTCTGGAGTCGGGCACGACCTTGAAGGTCGGCTTCGGCCTGAGCGACGACGTCAAGCGCCTGCAAAGCAAGCTTGGCATTACGGTGGCGCAAGTGCTCGACCTGTCGGTGGCGCTGCGCGGCGGCCAGCGCAACGACCTCGGCGCGAAAAGCGCGGTGGCGAAATTTTTCGGCCTGCGCCTGCAAAAATCGAAGAAAATTTCCACCACCAACTGGTCGACGACGCGCCTGAGCGAGCGCCAGATCCTCTACGCGGCCGACGACGCGCATGTGGCGTTGCGGGTGTACCGGCGCTGGATCGCCGACGGCGGCAAGGTCGCGCCGGCGAAAGCGCGCCGGCCGGCGCCGCTAGCGCAGTAGCGCCGTCGGCTTCACAACCAAGCACCGGCACAGAGCCGGAGCCAGGCTTTCAGGTCCGAGCCCGGGGTTACGCCCCTGTTCTGTTCGGCGCCTACGGCCCGCCCCCTTCCAACTGCTGCGCCGCCAGCCGCCCCAGGGTCGCAATGGCGGCCTCGTGCGTGGCGTCCCACGGATGGCCGTAATTGAGCCGCACGCAATGGCCAAACGCGCGCTTGGCGGAAAAAATCGGTCCCGGCGCGATGCTGATGCCGTGCCGCAGCGCGCTGCGGTGCAAGGCCAGCGCGTCCACCCCCTTCGGCAATTCGACCCAGACAAAATAGCCGCCCTGCGGCCGCGTCACCCGCGTGCCGGCGGGGAAATGCACGGCGATCGCCTGCAGCATCATATGCTGCTGGGCCGCCAGCGC
Source organism: Janthinobacterium sp. CG3 (assembly GCF_000344615.1). Taxonomy (GTDB): domain Bacteria; phylum Pseudomonadota; class Gammaproteobacteria; order Burkholderiales; family Burkholderiaceae_D; genus Janthinobacterium. The sequence continues at coordinate 2,625,952 of NZ_KB467824.1, forward strand.
CAGCCGCAGTTGCCGCAAATGCCACTCGTAAGTTCCCCGCCCCAGGTAATCGGCCAGCGCCAGCTGCGACGGCAGCGCCGCCGTCAGGCTGGTGCTCAGCTTGAGGCGCTCGACCGCGCGCGCGTAGCGCCCCGGCGCGGCCCAGCCGACCCGGAAGCCGGGCGCCAGGCACTTCGAAAACGAGCCGCAGTGCAGCACCATGCCCTGCTCGTCGAAGCTCTTGCTGAGGGCCGGGCGGCGCGCGCCGAAATACAGTTCGCCGTAGACATCGTCCTCGATCAGCGGCACGCCATGCCCGGCCAGCAGCGCCACCAGCGCGCGCTTCTTTTCCGGCGGCATCAGCCCGCCCAGCGGATTTTGGAAGCTGCTCATCAACCAGCACGCCTTCGGCCGGTGCCGCACCAGCGCCTCGGCCAGCGCCGCCAGGTCGATGCCGTCGCGCGGGCTGGTGGCCACTTCGACCGCCACCAGGTCGAGCCGCTCCAGCGCCTGCAAGCCGGCGTAGAAGCTGGGCGACTCGATCAGCACCGCGTCGCCCGGCCGCGTGACGGCCTGCAGGCACAGGTTCAGCGCCTCCAGCGCGCCGTTGGTGATGACGATCTCGTCGCTGGCAACCCGCACCCCGTCCATCTGGTAGCGCAGCGCGATCTGCCGGCGCAACTCGGCGTTACCTTGCGGCAGGTCGGCCACCGTGCTCCACGGGTCGAGCCGGCGCATGCTGGCCGCCACCGAGCGCGCCAGCCTGGCCATCGGAAACAGCAGCGGGCTGGGGAAGGCCGAACCGAACGGCACGATGTCGCGCGCGCCGGCCGCCCCCAGCACCTCGAACACCAGCTCGCTGACGTCGACCCGGGTCGATTCGCCCTGCGGCTGCGAGGCATCCGGCTCGGGCGCCAGCGCGGCGCGGCTGGGCGCCACGTAGTAGCCCGAGCGCGGCCGCGCGACGATCATGCCGCGCGCCTCCAACAAGTAGTAGGCCTGGAACACCGTGGCCGGGCTGACGCCGCGGCGCTGGCGCTGCTGGCGCACCGAGGCGATGCGCTCGCCCGGCAGCAGCAGCTTGTTGGTGATCATCGCGGCGATCTCTTCGGCCAATTCTTCGTACAGCTTCACGCGCATCCATCCAATCTTGCCCAGGGCGGCATAAAACTGATCCGTAGTTTTATTGCACTTCTGAGTCTGTTTTTCTTCGGTCCGGCAGTATATCCTTGTGTCCGCCGCCTGTATGGTCGGCCTACAATTTTATAGGTATGCCCATGTCCATGTTTTCAAGCCAGGCACGCCGGCGCGCCGGCCGCGCCATCTTGCTGTTCGCCCTGGCGGCGGCGCCGGCACTGGCCGGCGCCGCCGCCCTGGTTGTGCTGCCCGACACGCTCGAACAACGCATCAAGGCCTGCACCGCCTGCCACGCCGGCAAGGAGCGCAGCGACGCCTTCTTCCCGCGCATCGCCGGCAAGCCGGCCGGCTACCTGTACAACCAGTTGCTGAATTTCCGCGACGGCCGCCGCCAATACCCGCTGATGACCTATATGGTCGAGCACCTGCCGGACGCCTACCTGCGCGAGATCGCCGCGTATTTTTCGCAGCAGCATCCGCCGGCGCCGCCGGCCCAGGCCAGCGCCGCCGCGGCGGCCGTGCTGGAACGCGGCCGCAGCCTGGTGACGCTGGGCGACCCCGCCAAGAAGGTGCCGGCCTGCATCGCCTGCCACGGCGAGCAGCTGAGCGGACTGGCGCCGGCCATTCCCGGCCTGCTGGGCCTGCCGCGCGACTACATCAACGCCCAGTTCGGCGCGTGGAAAAACCAGGTGCGCCAAGCGCATACGCCCGACTGCATGGCCGAGGTCGCCAGCCGCCTGTCCGACGCCGACATCGCCGCCGTCTCCAGCTGGCTCGGCACCCAGGTGGCGCCGCCCGGCACCCGCCCGGCCACCACCATCACCCGGCCGCTGCCGCTGAAATGCGGCGGCGTGCCAGAATGAGTCCGCTATCCATGAAAAAAATCCTCCTCGTTGGCGGCGCCGTGCTGCTGCTGGCCGCCGGCGCCGCCCGGCTGCTGCTGTGGCCGGCCGACGACAGCGGCGCGCCGGCCACCGCCGCCACGCTGGCGCCGGCCGCATTGGTGGCGCGCGGCGCCTACCTGGCCAGGGCCGGCGACTGCATGGCCTGCCACACCACCCGCGGCGGCGCCGCCTACGCCGGCGGACGGGCGCTGCAAACGCCGTTCGGCAGCGTGGTTTCGCCCAACATCACGTCCGACAAGCAATATGGCATCGGCGCCTGGAGCGCCGACGATTTCTGGCGCGCGCTGCACAACGGCAAATCGAAGGACGGGCGCATGTTGTACCCGGCCTTCCCCTACACCGAATACACCAAGGTCAGGCGCGAGGACGCCGACGCCATGTACGCCTTCTTCCAGAGCGTGCCGGCGCAGCCCAAGGCCAACCAGCCGCACCGGTTGCGCTTCCCGTACAACCAGCAGATCGCGCTGGCGGCCTGGCGCGCGCTGTACTTCAAACCGGCCGTGTTCAGGCCCGAGCCGGCCCGCGGCGCCGAGTGGAACCGCGGCGCCTACCTGGTGCAGGGCCTGGGCCATTGCGCCTCCTGCCACAGCAGCCGCAACCCGCTCGGCGCCAGCGACGGCGACCTGTCCGGCGGCCTGATCCCGGTGCTGGGCTGGTACGCGCCCTCGCTGACCTCGGACGCCGAGGCCGGCCTGGGCGATTGGGACGCCGGCCACATCGCCCAGTTGCTGAAGACCGGCGTGTCGCCGCGCGCCAGCGTGTTCGGCCCGATGGCCGAGGTGGTGCGGGCCAGCCTGCAACACCTCGACGACGCCGACATCCAGGCGATGGCCGCGTACCTGAAAACGCTGCCCGGCCCGGCCGCGCCGGCGCCGCCGGCGCCGCCCGACACCTCGGCGGCGGCGCAGGCGCAGCTGGCGGCCGGCGCTACATTGTACGAGAGCCATTGCGTCGAGTGCCACCAGGCCGACGGCCGCGGCCAGCCCACGGCCTACCCGCCGCTGGCCGGCAACCGCGCGCTGACAATGGAGGAGGCGGTCAACCCGATCCGCATCGTGCTCAACGGCGGCTTCGCGCCCGGCACCGCCGGCAATCCGCGCCCCTACGGCATGCCGGCCTACGGCCCGCTGCTCAGCGACGCCGACGTGGCGGCGGTGGTGACGTATCTGCGCCGCTCCTGGGGCAACCAGGCCGACGCCGTCTCGGCCCTCGAGGTCAACCGCTACCGCGGCGTGCCGCTGGACTAGGCGTTCGGCGCGCACCACGCAAAACGCCCGCCCGGCGCGCCGTCGCAACGGCAGGCCAGGCGGGCGCAGCGCCCCACACCTGCTGTTAGCGCAACTTGCTGCGCTCGCCGGTGGCCAGGTCGAGCGCGAAACGCACGCCGTTTTCGGTCAGCATGACTTCCTGCGGCGGCTCTTCGCCGGCCAGCGCGCCGGAAATGACCGGCAGGCCCTCGCCCTTGCGGATCAAGGGATCGCAGCGCTCATAGACGTTGGCGCAGCCGGTGCCGGCCATCAGCGCCTGCACGATCGGCACCTTCCACGCGTCGACGCCGCCGGCCTGGAACTGGCAGACCAGGTAGCCGCCCGCGCCGCCGTAGAGGTCGACCAGCAGGCCCGGCAGGCCGTCCTCCTCGCCCTTGATGAGCGAGAGCAACTGGTTGGCGCCGGCCTTCTTCAGGCTGGCGGCGCGCTTCTCCAGCGCGCTCTTGACGCGGCGCTTGATCATGGCGTGGTCGACCGGCTCGCTTTCGTCGAAGGTCCAGACCCGGGCGCGGATCTGCGACTTCGAGTTATAGGCCGCGCGCGCCAGGAATTTTTTCGCCGAGGACTGTACGATGGCCGTCGAGCCGGGCTTCATTTTTTCCTGCGGCTTGCCTTCGACGCGTTCGATCGCGGACGCGTAAATCCAGGGTTCGCCTGCCAGCAAGCTCTTTTCCTTGCCCTGTATGATGGTAATGATCAGCATGTAATTCCAGTGGTATGGACCGGCCGCGGCCGGTCATTGTGTCGAGGTGGCGCCGCCGCGTGGCGCCAGTGTCCGGCGCGGGTCGCCGGGCCGAGCGGCGTGTTGCGCTCGCGGGGACAGCAAGCGCGCAACACGACACTTGCGCCCAAGGCAGGATGATACCTCATTGTGATACCGCGTTGCCGCCCTGTCGCGGCCGCCGGCATTCTGGCCGGCGCCGGCTGCGCTTCGTCGCAAAGTGCTCCCCGCGCCCGCGCCGGCGCCGTAGCATGCTTGCCATGACACCAATTCTGGCAATCCAAGCACAGCGGACCGGCGCGCCTGCGGCGGCTGCGCACACACGGGGACATGACATGCAAACATCGATCACCGGCGGCGGCACGCGGCGCCTCGTCTTGGCGGCGGGCGCCGTCGCCCTCTGCGCGGCGGCGGCCCCGGCGGCGGCGTGGGACTGGCCCGCTCGCCAGCTCGGCGGCAAGGGCAACGGCAACGGCAGCGTACACCAGCAAGCGCGCAGCGTCGGCCATTTCGACGGCGTCGCGCTGAGCGTGCCGGCCGACGTTGAACTGCGCCTGGGCGCCAGCGAAAGCGTCAGCGTCGAAACCGACGACAATCTGCAGGCGCTGGTCGAGACGACGGTGGAAAACGGCACCTTGAAAATCCGCGTCGCCCGGCACGGCGTCAATCTGGCGCCGAGCGTACTCAGGATCGTGGTGCAGGCGCCCCAGGTCGAGCGGGTCAGCCTGGCCGGCTCCGGCACGTTGTACGCGGCCGAGCTGCGCGCGCCCCAGTTGCGCTTCGAAGTGGGCGGTTCGGGCTCGATCAAGGTCAAGCAGGTACGCAGCGAGGCGGTCTCGGTGTCGATCGGTGGCAGCGGCAACTTCACCGCCGGCGGTTCCACCGGCCAGCTGACCGTGGCCATCGGCGGCTCCGGCAGCGTGCAAACCGGCCAGTTGAACGCCCGCGCGGTGCAAGCCAGCATAGGCGGCTCAGGCAAGGCGGTGGTGTGGCCGAGGCAATCGCTGGCGGCCAGCATCGGCGGCTCCGGCGGCATCGACTACTATGGCGATCCGCAAGTGAGCCGCAGCGTGCACGGTTCGGGCGACGTCAGACGCCTGGGCGCTGCGCCGAGCCAAGGCGACGCCGCCCAGGGGCGACGTTAACGGCGCTACGCGCCGCCGACCAGCTGGTCCAGGCTGTCGGCGTCGAGCAAACCCTCAAACCACCGTTCCAGCTGCTCGGCCGGCGCCGCCTCCACCCTAGCGGCGATGGCCGGCGGCAATTGACCAAAACGCCGTTGCAACAAGAATTGCAGCCTGGAACGGTCGGCTTGCAAATGCCCTTCTTGTCGCCCCCGTTCCAATCCCCTCTGGATACCGTTGTACTCCCACTCGTCGGCCAAAGTTTCAAATTTCCGTGTCAGCATGGTGTGCACCTCCGCTAAATCGTCCGGAAAAACCATGTTATGACTTTTTAGCTGATGCCGCAAACGCGCGCCGATCCAACGCACCAGGCTGGTACGCAAGGGCTCGCATTCGCGGGCGTTGAGCCAGTCCGCCAAGGCTGCGACAACGTCGATGAGGTCTTCGCCGTTGCGAAAATGTTCCAGCCGGAACACCGCCGCGACCAGATTGAACTGGGCGCCGGCCGCGCCGCCATGATAACTATGGCGGTCGATCAACAAATATCGCTGCCCGGGTTGCAGCGACGCCAGACCTTCCGGCGGCGCCAGCATCAGTTGCGCCAGATCGGTGCTGGCGCTCCAGCGCGCGGCACCGTTATAGAGGACGATGGGCAGGACCGGCGCCAGCTTGCCGCCGTGCGTCAATTCGCGCCGCTTGACCAGGTCCTGGCACAACAAACCGACGTAGACCTGCATCCGCAACGCCATCCAATGGTCGTTGCGGGACTGGAATTCGAGCAAAATATACAGGTACACCCACTCCGCGCCAAGCTTGAGGCGCCATACCATGTCCTCATGGCGCTGGCGCCCGGTATCGCTGACGTAGCTGGCGTTGACGCGTTCGAAAGCGGCCAGGTCGAGCTGTCTGGCCCAGGCGTAGGGCAGGAAGCCGGAAAGCAGGTCGCGCACCATTTCAGGATGCGAGAACAATTGCTTGTAGCCGCTGTCGTGTTCTTCAGCCATACCCCATTGTAGCGGCCGATATCATTGTAGAGTTTGCCGGAAAAGCCACCATCGCGCCCCGCCTTGGCCCCGCTCAAGGGCCAGCGCATCCAGCAACTACGGGTCGAACTTCACCTCCGCCGGCAGGGTGGCCCTCCAGGCGCGCGCCCAGCTTGTTGGCGAAGGCGATCGGCTAGCCCTCGCTGTCGAACCGGGACAGGTCGATCCACCACGCCCAGGCACCCCGGCGGTTGCCGACCGAGGCGCTGCCAGCATCAGCGCCAGCCGCTTGCGCGGCGACACAGTGGATTTCATGGGGCCTTTCGTGCGCTGCCCGCTCAGTGCTGGTGCTGCGGCGCCATCGCCGGCATCGCGGCCGGGCCGGCCGGGTCCACGTACGTCAGCGCCTTGACCGGCACCGCCAATTCGATGTTCTTGCGTTTCTTGTCCTTGCCCTGCACCACCAGCGTCAACGCCACGGTCTCGCCCTGCTTCAACTGGCGCTTCAGCTCCATCAGCATAATGTGGTAGCCGCCCGGGCCCAGGTGCAGCGTCTTGCCGGCGGCCAGGTCGAGGCCGTCCACCGCGTGCATCTTCATGGTTTGCCCGAGCATTTCCATCTGGTGGATTTCGGCGATGCCGGCCACGCTGGTGCGCACCTCGACCAGGCGCACGTCCTGGTCCGACTTGATTTGCATGAAGGCGCCGGTGGCCTTGCCTTGCGGTACGGTGGCGCGTATCCACGGCGCCGTCACGCTGACCTGGGCCAGCGCGCACGAGGCCAGCGTCATCGTCGTCAAAAATGCGATAAATTGTTTGTTCATTGTCGTTCTCAAAAATATGGCGGCGCACGGGCGCCCGTATGGCGTAGCGCCGCCGCGGGCGGCGGCGCGCCCGCGGGTGCGCCGTCGTAGCGCAGCAACGCCGGTTCGGTGATGAGGGGGGGGCGATCGACGCCGGGCGCGACGAGCGGTGCGCCGGGGCGATCAAGCCGGCGCGGGGGGGGCCGCGCGGGCGCGCCGCCGACCAGACCGTCAACGGCCGCGGCGCACGATACAACAGGAAGGGGTGTGGCGGGTGCCGGCCGACGACGCCGGCAGCCGCCGCGACGGCCGGCGCCAGGGCGAAGTCGCCGGCGTGCGGCAGGCAATAGGCGCAATGCTCGCCGGCCTTGCCGCTGCCCTCCGGCGCGGCGGCGGCGGGCGGTTGCTCCGCCGCCACGAAAGCGGCGAAGGCGGCACTGGCCGGCCCGGCATAGCCGGTGCGGTCGGCGCTGCACATTTCCCAGGCCGGAGCCGGGGCCGGGCCGCGCGCGGCGGCGACGGCGTGCGAAACCGACGGGGCGAGCGCGTTCAGCAGGACCGCGAAGAGCGCGATCCAGATCTGCCATTGCCTCGACGTCAACGATGTCACCATGGCCGACATTATAGCGCTAGGAGTCTGCGCGGCAGACAATTCTTGCGCTGACCATGTGACGCGCTTCTTGCCTGCGTCGATGGCGATTCACTTTCGCACTCGAAAGTGGAATGAAATAGGAGCCTGAGAGTGGGGATTGGACGGACTTTCGCCCTTTCAGGTCTTACGCGGACAGCATTTTCGCCATGCGCCGCAGGTTCAGCGCGGTGCAGACGAGTTTCCACTCGGCCTGAGCCTTCGCCAGTCCTCGCATGCTAAATTGCCGGAACCCGAGTACGCTTTTCACCCAAGCGTTGGGCGGTTCCGAGATCCACTTGCGTTTTCGGTAAGCCGCCTGGATCGTCGCGGATCTGAACTTGTCTGCCATGGCGGCACACAAAGGCCGCTTTTTCGGATCGATTACCGCTTCCTGCTTGCCGATGCGTCCGAGTGCCACAATCAGTTCGGACGGGTGAGCGCGTAGTTGCTCGAACATGGCTTCCGAGCGATAGCCTGCATCGGCGAGCACCAGCTCGGCATCGTCACCGACGTTGCGCTTTACCGCTGCGAGCACCGACGCCAGTTGCCCACTGTCAGCCGCACTATTGACGAGTTCGGCCGCCACGATGATGTGGGCGCTCTCGTCGACTGCAGCTTGGGCGTTGTACGCATAGTCGAAGCCGCCGCCGGCGGCGCGCTTCATGATACGGCTTTCCGGGTCGGTAAAATTCTCTTGGGCGTCGGGCTTGGGTTCGCCGAACTTGTATTTAAAACGCGACTTCTTCTTTGGCTTGCCAGAGTCCTCGGGCGGCACATCTTCGTCATCGCTACGGCCGCGCGCGATATCGGCCTGGCGTTGGCGATCTTCAAGACGCGCACGGGCAGCGCGGATGACGGCAAGGCGGTCCTCGCGCCTTGCGATCTCCGCCGGGATATCGAGTTCCGGCTCGTTTTTTTCGGCGGCATCCGCCGCTCTGGCCCTGGCCAGCAACGCGTCGATTTGATCCTTGAGCTCACGCTCGGCCTTTTGCATCCGGTCGTAGCTCATCGCTTTGTGGCGCGATGCGTTGGCCTTGATCTTGGTGCCATCGACACCGATCGTGCCAAGCTTGACCAAGCCGCACTCTTTCGCCATCTTCACTACCTGTACGAACAGGTCCGACAGTTCCTTCAAGTGGATCGCGCGGAAATCGCAAATTGTTCGGTGCGCCGGATAGTTGTCAGCGGCGAGCATACGCAACGCCACGTCCTCGTACAGCTTTCGGGCCAGCTTGCGTGATGAAAACACACCGGTTGCATACCCGTACACAAGTATTTTGACCATCATCGCCGGATTAAATGGCTGGTTGCGGGACCCGCCCCCTGCATACCGCGCGTGAAAGGCGGACAGGTCGAGCGAGTCGACAGTGTCGCTAACGAAGTAGGCCAGGTGCCCCTCAGGGAGCCAATCTTGCAAAGCATGGGGAAGCAGCATCTGTTGATGCTGATTGTAGGGGAGGTAGCTCGTCGTCATTCGACAAGTTTACCTCGTCCCCATTCCGATTGCATCAGTTTCTGCCGCGCAGACTCCTAGCGCGGCGCCTTGACGGTCTCGCGGTCGATCTGCACCGTGGTGGCGCCGTCGGTCAGCCAGATCTGGCCGTCCTGGATGGTGCACTGGAACTGCATGGTGCGCTGGGCCAGCCGCGACATTTCCATCGCCGCTTCCGACGGCAGGTTGATCACGGTCAAGTTCTTGGCCCGCTCCAGCTTGTTGGCGATCTGCTTCCACCACAGGTGGCTGGTGGCGCCGTAGCTGTAGACGATCACCTGCTCGGAGCGGCCGCAGGCCTTCAGGATGCGCTTCTCGTCGGGCTGGCCGACCTCGATCCACAACTGGATCGCGCCGGTCAGGTCCTTCAGCCACAGGTCCGGCTCCTCGGTGTCGAACAGGCCCTTGGTAAACGTCAGCGCCTCGTCGGCGTGGATGGCGAACGCCAGCAGCCGCACCATCATGCGCTCGTCCGTCTCGGACGGGTGGCGCGCCAGGGTCAGCATGTGCTCTTGGTAGTAATTGCGGTCCATATCCGCCAGCTGCAGCTCAGCCTTGAAAATTGTTGCTTTGAGGGCCATCGGGTAACGCCTGCCTAAAAAAAATTACAGTGAATGACTATTTGAAGACGACGGTCTTGTCGCCGTTTTGCAAAATGCGGTGCTCGACAAACCATTTGACGGCGCGCGCCAGCACCACGCACTCGACGTCGCGGCCGATCGCCGTCAACGTGTCGGCGTCCATCGCGTGGTCGACCCGTTCGACGTCCTGCTCGATGATCGGGCCTTCGTCCAGGTCGCCGGTGACGAAATGCGCGGTCGCACCGATCAGCTTGACGCCGCGGTGGTGCGCCTGGGCGTACGGCTTGGCGCCCTTGAAGCTGGGCAGGAAGGAATGGTGGATGTTGATCGCCTTGCCGCCCAGCGCCTTGCACAGGCCGGGCGAGAGGATTTGCATGTAGCGCGCCAGCACCACCAGGTCGATGTCGTGGGTCTGCATCAGCTCGAGCACGCGGGCCTCCTGCGCCAGCTTGGCCGCCTCCGAGGCGCCGGCCGCCAGCGGCAGGTGGTGGAAGGGGATGTTGTAACTGGCCGCGAGCTGGTAGAAATCCATGTGGTTCGAGACGATCGCCGGGATCTCGACCGGCAGCAGGCCGCTCTTGTAGCGGAACAGCAGGTCGTTCAGGCAGTGGCCGATCTTCGACACCATCAGCATCACGCGCGGCTTGGTGCGGGCGTCGTGCAACTGCGCGTTGAACTGCATCGCCTGCGCCAGCGCGGCGAAATCGGCGCGCAGCCCGGCGTCGCTGACGCCGCCGTCGATCAGCGCGAAATGCACGCGCATGAAAAACAGCTGCGACTCCTGGTCGCCGAACTGCGCCGAATCGATGATATTGCAGCCGTGTTCGGCCAGGAAGCCCGAAACGCGGTGCACGATGCCGCGCTGGTCCAGACAGGAGAGGGTCAGAATATATTCAGGATGCGTCATGGCGGGATCAAGATTACGATAGTGGTCGGTGTGGGTCGGCGCGGCCAAGCGGCCAGCCGCAGGCCCGGTATTGTCGCACGACTGGGCCGGGCTGGCCAGAATGCCAAGTATTCCCGAGAATAGCACGGTCGTTCAATTTTCAGGTATAGTCGATCACCCCCCCTTTTCAAGGAATAACAATGACAACGACAGTGTTGGAGAACCTGCAATTCCGCCTCGCCGCCCGCCCGGTCGGCATGGCCAAGGCCAGCGACTGGCAGCAAGTGCGCGAAGCGCTGCGCGAGATCGGCGACGGCGAGATCGTCGTCAAGGCGCTCTACCTCTCGCTCGACCCGGCCATGCGCGGCTGGATGAACGAGGGCAAATCCTACATCCGCCCGGTGGCCATCGGCGAGATCATGCGCGCCGGCGGCATTGGCGTGGTGGTGGCCTCGAAGTCGCCCAAGTTCGCCGTCGGCGCCCACGTCTCCGGCTCGATCGGCGTGCAGCAGTACTGGATCGGCGCGGCCGACGACAAGAGCGCTTCCTTCATCCAGGTCGACGCCGCGCTGGCGCCGCTGCCGACCTACCTGAACGTGCTCGGCATGCCGGGCCTGACCGGCTACTTCGGCCTGCTCGAAGTGGGCCAGCCGAAGGCCGGCGACACCGTGGTCGTCTCCGGCGCCGCCGGCGCGGTCGGCATGACGGTCGGCCAGGTCGCCAAGCAGATGGGTTGCCGCGTGGTCGGCATCGCCGGCGGCAAGGACAAATGCGATTTCGTCGTCAACGAACTCGGTTTCGACGCCTGCATCGACTACAAGGGCGGCGCCGTCAAGGATGGCCTGAAGGAGCATTGCCCGCAGGGCGTGGACGTGTATTTCGACAACGTCGGCGGCGAGATCCTCGACACCGTGCTCACCCGCATCAACCTGAAGGCCCGCATCGTCATCTGCGGCGCCATCTCGCAGTACAACAACACCACGGCGGTGAAGGGCCCGGCCAACTACCTGTCGCTGCTGGTCAACCGCGCGCGCATGGAAGGCATCGTGGTGTTCGACTACGCACCGCGCTACCACCTCGGCGTGGCGGCGATGGGCCAGTGGCTCAAGCAGGGCAAGATGAAGAGCAAGGTCGACATCGTGCAGGGCATCGAGAACTTTCCGCAGGCCTTGTCGATGCTGTTTGAAGGCAAAAACTTCGGCAAACTGGTGCTGCAGGTGGCCGAGCAGTAAGGACGGGGAGTAAGGCCGGCCATTCGGTTCGCCGTTCGGCGGCGCCGCCCCGGCGCCGCTTTGCCGTCCCGCGCCCGCGCCCGGCGGCAAGCCGCTTCATCCGCGACAAAAAAACCCCAGATTCATGGAACTTGCTGATTCGATAAGAGTCTATCCCTTTGCTTGATACAAGCACAGCTTCACCCGCACCGACCCGGGTGACCTTTATGAGGGTCTTTTTTATCGAGGTATAGATATGATCACGCAAGCCATCACCCCTGCCATCCGATCGCACATGGAAGTCCAACTGGCGTTCATGACCGATCTGTTCAGGAAAGCGATCGACACGGCGCAAAAAGTCACGGAATTGAACATGCGCCTGGCGCAGGAACTGATCGAAGATATGACTTCGGCCAACCGCCATCTGATGGCCACCAAGGACGCCACCGAGTTCGCGTCGGTGGCCACCACCCAGCTCCACCCATCCATTGCAAAACTGCGCAACTACCAGCAGCGGCTGTCGAACGTGCTGGCCAACGCCAACGTCGAAATGACCAAGACGGCGGAATCGCACATGCCCGCAGCCAGCCGCGCCGCCGCCGCCGTGGCCGACGAGATCGTCCGTGCCGCCAGCGAAGAAACCGACAAAGCCACCCAGCGCCAGCGCGCCGCCATCGACCAGATGAACGAGGCGGCGCGGCGCGGCGCCAACGGCATGGAACAGCAGCACAACCGCGGCCTGGGCCAGGAAACCGGCCGGGGCACCGGCCACGGCCAGCAGGCGCACTGACACGCTCGACGCAGGACCGGCGCGGGGCCGGCCCGCCGGGGCCGCCCCTTGCCGGATGGTTGCTTCGCGCCCCCGACGGTGTGCGGAAGGCGCCTCGATATCGCCCGCCAATGCCGGCGGCACACAGCCCGGCGGCGTTACAGACGGCTTCCCAACAATCAAGGAGAACAGACACCATGAACAGCGCAAAAAACCAGGCCGGCGACGCGTCCGTCGACGCGATTTCCCTGCTGACGGAGGACCACCAGAAAGTGCGGCAAATGCTGCAGCAATTCGAGGAGCTCAAGGACGACGACGAACAGCTCGACCTGAAGCTGGAGCTGGTCGAGCAGATTTGTTATGAGCTGACGGTGCACGCGCTGGTGGAGGAGGAGCTGTTTTATCCGGCCATGCGCGCCGCCATCGACGACGACGACCTGATGGACGAGGCCGAGGCCGACCACGCCGGCATCAAGGACCTGGTCAGCCAGCTGGAAGGGATGGAGCCGGACGACGAGGACCTCGATGCGACGATGACGGTGCTGTCCGAGCAGCTGGAGCGCCACATCACGCTGGAAGAGGAGGAGATCTTCGCCAAGGCCAAAAACGCCCAGCTCGATATCGCCGCCCTGGGCCAGCAAATGCAGGACCGCAGGGAGGAAATCGAAGCCGATTTCAACGGCGCGCCGGCGCCGTCCCACCCGTCCGGCGGCGAGACCGGCCGCGCGCAAGACCTGCCCTGAGCGGGACGGCCTGAAAAGCGCGGCGGCGACGGAACTAAGGTCCGGCGTGCTTCTCTAACAAGCGGGTGCGTCGGATTGTTAGCACGCTGCGGCGCCACCCGGCACAGCTCCGAGTCCTCGGACGCCGACAACAAGGAAAGGCGCCCGGGAATTAATATTTTTACCACCACCAAGCACAAGGAGGCAGACATGGCTACAAGTCAAGGAAACGATCAAGGGAAAAACAGCCAGAAGGACGATAGCCAAACCGGCCAAAAAAGCGGGGGCAGCAAGCGCGGCTTTGCAGCGATGGACGAGGAGCAGCAGCGCGAAATCGCCAGCAAGGGAGGCCAGGCCGCCCATCAGAAGGGAACCGCTCACGAGTTCGATTCTGAAGAAGCGCGCCGCGCCGGCCAGAAAGGCGGCGAGGCGGTCAGCCGCGACCGTGAACACATGGCGGAAATCGGTCGCAAAGGCGGGGAAAGCCGGCAGTCGGCCAACCGCGAGGAAGGTGGCAAAAGTTCGTCCTCTAGCCGCGGCGGCTCCTCCGAACAGCATGCCAAAGCCGGCAAGCAAAGCCACAAAAACGACGAGAAGTAGCTCGTCCACGGGGGAGCGCCCCCTCCCCCTGCATGGCTGGCGCCGCCTCGCAACAGGCATGGGCCCTTCACCGGCAACGGCAGGCAACGGCGCGCAACAGCGGCGCCACCGGCGCACATCCGGGGTCGGCCCCCAAGGCCCGGCCCCGGTTCTTGAGCGCATTGTATGGTACATTCTCGCCTCGACCGACGCGCCAACCATTCCGCCATGCCACCCCTGAAGTATCTCAGCGCCTATTCCGACCAGACCCTCGAACAAGTTTCGCAATTGATCGCCCAAAACAAGCTGGGCGAGGTTTTGCTCAAGCGTTACCCGAGCGCGCACGAGATCCGCAACGACAAAGCGCTGTACCAGTACGTGCAAGAGTTGAAGAACGAATTCCTGCGCAACGCCGAGCCGATCAACAAGGTCGAGTTCGACAGCAAGATCCACGTGATCCAGCACGCGCTGGGCCTGCATACCTCGATTTCCCGGGTCCAAGGCGGCAAGCTCAAGGCCAAGCACGAGATCCGCGTGGCCAGCATGTTCAAGAATGTGCCGCTGGAGTTTTTGCGCATGATCGCGGTGCACGAACTGGCCCACGTCAAGGAAAAGCAGCACGACAAAGCGTTTTATAAGCTTTGCTCGTATATGGAGCCGAATTACCACCAATACGAATTCGACTTGCGCCTGTACCTAACGCAACTCGACATTTCCGGCCAGCGCCTGTGGGGCTAAGGCCCCGCAGGCGCGGCACGGTTCAGCGCGAACGTCAGACCGGGCGTTTGCGCCGGCCCATGAAGCCAAGCAAGCCCAGGCCGGCGAGCAACATCGCATAGGTGCCGGGTTCCGGCACCGCACTCACGTTGATATTGTCGAACTGGTGCACTTTGGTCAGGCTTTCTTTCCAGGTCACGGACAGCAGGTTGTTAAACCCGGTGAAGGTATGCGCGCTGAAGACATTCGCGGTACTGACCGAGAACGTCTGGCTGACGGTGCCGCCGCCCAGTACATGGCCGACAAAGGTCACGTCATAGGCGCTACGGCCCAGGCTGAGCAAATCTGCCAACTCGATCGAGTTGAGCGAAAACGCGCCGCCGCCGGCGCGCGTCAGATACGTGGTGGCCAACGGCGTGTTGGACAGCGCGGCCGAGCCCGCGTACAGCGGGTTGTTGGCGTAAACCGAACCGAAGAGGCCGAAATTGGTGGTCAGATTGAAGCCGTCCTCGCTGTAGGCGGGGAGGACGGTTCCGAGGAAGCCCGGCGCGGCCAGCGCGTCAAAGTCGATAACGGCCGCCTGGGCACTGGTGCCGGCCGCCAAGGCAAGCAACGCCGCCGCCCGTATACATGTCGATGCTTTCAAATTACCTCCACGGTGTAAAACGTTCTGTTCAAGGGGCTAACAACTGGACCGCGCTGCCTTGCGGCCAGTCATCCAGTCGTTGAGTTTTCTCAGATAGCAGTAGAACACGCATGATAGTATTTTGATATTTTTATTTGCAGATTGATATCGTCGGCGCGATAGTTTTCGTGGCAATCGTTTTGCAAGCCAGCGGCGCCCGCGCCTAGGCAGCGGCCTTGAAACGCCGCAGCAGCGCGGCCGGTTCGGCCTCGACCATCATCAGCGCCGCGTGTTGCGGGCGCACGAACCCCTGCCCTTGCGCGTGTTCGATGAAGCCGACCAGGCCGTCGTAGAAACCCTCGACGTTGAGCAGGCCGATCGGTTTGGCGTGGATGCCCAGTTGCGACCAGGTCAGCATCTCGAACAACTCTTCGAGGGTACCCATGCCGCCGGGCATGGCGATGAAACCGTCCGACAGCTGCGCCATCATGGCCTTGCGCTCGTGCATGTCCTTGACGATGAACTGGCGCGTCAGGCCGGTGTGGCCGACCTCGCGCTCGACCAGCGCGGTCGGGATCACGCCGGTGACCTCGCCGCCCAGACGCAGCACCTCGTCGGCGATGACGCCCATCAAGCCGACCTTGCCGCCGCCGTACACCAGCGCGACGTTGTCATCGACCAGCGCGCGCGCCAGCGCCTGCGCCGCCTCGGCGTAGCGCGGCGTGGCGCCGGGGTTGGCGCCGCAATACACGCATAGGGATTTCATCGCAATCTCATTTCTTCAATCCTTCAATCCTTCAATTCTTCCTTGGCCGCCTCGACGTCGAGGCGCTCCATCGCGTCGCGCGCGTCGCAGCCGGCGGCCTCTTCGTATAAGCCGATCGCCTCGGCCATCTTTTTCTTGCCGTCCAACATCACCAGCGCGTTGGCATACTCGATGTGGCCGATCGCCGACTCGGGATTGAGCGACAGCGCCGTCTTGAAATGCTTGAAGCCCTGGTCTTTTCTGACGCCGTAGCTCAGGCCGCCCACCATGGCGCCAACCTTGTCGATAATTTCGGCGTGGAAGGCGCCGAAGGCGATGTGCGCGTCGGCGTGCCGGGGCGCCAGCTCCAGGGTTTTTTCCAGGCTGTCGTGGACCTTGCCGCCGACGCCCTGGGACAGCGCCTTCAGCACCGAGATGCCCTGGGCATAGCGGCCCAGGCTATAGGCGTGCCAGTAGAAACCGGCCGGATTGTCGGGCTGCTCGTGCTGCTGGCGCTCGCAGCGCTCGGCCACCGCCTCGAAAGTGGCGATCTTGGCCTTGTCGTCGACTTCCAGGTAGGTCGCGTAAATGCAGGTCGCCTTGTGCGCCACCGAATAGCCGTCGACGCCGACGGCCAGGCCCAGCTTGGCGGCCTGCTCGAAATCGCCGGCGTGGAAGGCGATCCAAGCCTGCACCAGCGCCGGGTCGGACGGAAACACCTCGGCGTCGCCCTGGTGCAGCCGGGCCCACGCCTTTTCCAGGCTGGCCGGGGTGTAGACATAGGCGTTATCCTGGTACGGGAAGGTATTCCATGCCACGGCGATCTCCTTATTTTAATTGTCGCAAATATTCTTCGGATAGTTTCTGGAACAGCAGATGGGTCTCATTGCGCAGGTAGGGGCCGATCAGCGACAGCACCTGGTAGCAGCCGCGCGCCAGCGCGTCCGACATCGATTGTTGTTCGGTGTATTTGCGCGGATTGCGCACGTATTCGTAGGACAGCCAATACGTCGCCACCACCACCATATTGGTGGCCATCGCGTTGATGTCCATGTCCGACGCTTCCAGCGATTTTTCGCTGCGCAAGTCTTCGCATAACTGCTTGGCCACCTTGATCTTGTGCGCCAAAATCAGTTTGAAATGCAGTTCCAGTTTGCGGTTGCGCGACAGTAAGTCGTTCAAATCGCGGTAAAAAAAGCGGTAGCGCCAAATCAGTTCGAACATCAGGTGCAGATACAGCCAAACGTCCTCGATATTCGAGCGGCGCCCGTCCGGCACCGTCAGTATCCGCTCGATTTCCGCCTCGAATTGCACGAAAATCGAATTGACGATGTCGTCCTTGTTGCGGAAGTGGTAATACAGATTACCCGGCGATATATTCATCTCCTCCGCAATAACGGTGGTCGTGATATTCGGCTCGCCAAATTCATTAAATAAGCGCAGGGATAATTCCAGAATGCGTTCACGGGTACGGCGTGGAGCTTTTTGTAGCATAGCGATCGTTCTCTGTTTTTCTACTGCAAGCATAACACCGAAGATGCGTTCCAAGAAACACTGTTATCAAGGGACGCGGCAGCCATGCCGGCGCCGCGCCGCACGCCGCTAGCTCGCCACTTTCAGGTAGCGTTCCAGATCGTCCAGCGCCGCGTCCAGCTGGCTGATGGCGCGCCGGCCCGGCGTCTGCCTGACCAGGCTCAGCGTCTTGTCGCGCAGCACCGCCAGCTTCAACTCCATGCCGTGCCGCGCCAGCTTCGGCGCGATGCTCTCGCGCTGCCGCCACAGCATCGCGCGGGTGTTCTGGTAGGCCTGCTCGCACATGCACCGGCGGTTGCCGTAGCTGAAGATGTTGGTGAAGAACAGCTCGGCGTCGGCCTGGTTCGGCTCGAACAGCAGGATGTCGACGTGCGGATGGCTAATCTGGTAGCTGGCCATGCCGGTTTCCAGGCGCGAGTGCAGGATTGAGCGCAGCGTCTGCGACAGCACGTCGAGCAGGCCGCCGCCGGCCAGCTTGCGCGCGTGCCGCGTGCGCGCGCCGTGGCGGCGCGCGCCGTGCCGGCGGTCCGGCTCCAGCGTCGAATCGTAGGGCACGATCGGGTTCACGCAAATGAGCAAATCGACGCCCTCCTCCAGCGCGATGGAGGCGTGCATGGTCTTGCGCAGCGCGCCATCGACGAAATGCCGGCCGCCGATCTCGACCGGCGCGAACAGGCCGGGCACGGCCGCGCTGGCCTGCACCGCGACCGAAATCGGCGTGCTGTCCCAGCCGGGCGCGCCGAAGCGCACCGCGCGGCCGGTGTCGAGGTCGGTGGCGACGATCACCAGCTTGCGCTTGAGCTTGCGGAAATCGTTGCTGCGCCCGGCCTTGGCGAAGGTGGCGCGCAAAAATGTGTCGATCGCCTGGTTCGACAGGAAACCGGCCGGCAGCGCCTCCTTCATCCGCTCGAACGACGCCACCAGGCTGCCGCGCTGCGCCGTGTAATGCAGCAACGCGCCGGCCAGCAGGCGCGGCACGCTGCGGGCGCGCTTGCCGAATTCCTTCAGCGCGGGGCGCAGCAGGGTTTCCGGTTTGAACAGTGGCGCCCCGTCGAGCGCCCCGGCGTCACTTTCAATAAACAGGCGGCACATCTGGTGCGGCGTGACGCCGTTGGCCAAGCCGGCGGCGATGATGCCGCCGGCGCTGACGCCGACGTAAATATCGGCGTCGGTCAGGTCCAGGCCGCCGATGGATTCGGCCAGCGCCGCCAGGGCGCCAATTTCATACACCGCGGCCAGCGGTCCGCCGCCGGCCAGCGCCAGGCCAACGCCGCGCTTGCCGGATGGGGAGGTGCGGCCGTCGGCGGGCGCGGCGCGCGCAGAGTCAGATGCGGTCATCGGTCTTCAATACTGTGCGGCATGCAAAAAAGGCCCGCGCTGCGCGCAAGCCCGCCGTGGCGGGTCCCCCCGCCGTCCGGCGGGCGTCCCGGACCCGACCGGCGTTCTGGTCAGGGGTGAAGACCGGGCGCCCGCCGAACAGGGTCGCCGCAGCGGCGGCCAAGGGGAGATCGGCGCAAAGCGGGGCATCAAGCTCCCGCGTACCGGCTCGACTTACGCCGATGGCGTGGCGACGGCGCTGTCGTTCAAGGCGGGCGCGGCGGGCGCCGCTTTCACGTCGATTTTCCTGGCGGCGGCTTTCGGCGCCTGCTTGGCGATCGACGCCGCGGTCGGGAACTGGACGCCGCCGGCTTTTGGCGCAACCTTCACGGCCGGCTTGGCGGCAGCCTTAGGCGCGGCTTTGGCGGCCGGCTTGGCCGCTGCCTTGGCGGCCGGTTTCGCCGACGCCTTGGCGGCCGGCTTCGCCGCTGCCTTGGCGGCCGGTTTCGCCGACGCCTTTACCGGCGCCTTGGCTTCGGCCTTCACGGCCGGCGCTTTTTTGCCCGACAGCTCGGCCACGGCCTTGCTCAGCTGCTCGATGCGCTTGCTCAGTTCCTGCATATCCTTCTGGGTCGGCACGCCGATTTTTCCCAGCGCGCGCGACACGCGGTCTTCAAACACCTGCTCCAGCTTGTCCCACGATCCGGAAGCCTGCTTGCTGACGCCGTCGGCCATCTTGGTGACGGTGCCGGTGACGTCGGAGACGCGGTCTTCGGCGCGTTTTTGCAATTCGGTGCCTTCCTTGACCAGTTTAGAAAATACCCGGCCGCCCTCTTCCTGGGCCTTGGCGAAAGCGCCCAGCCCGGCCTGCCAAATTTGTTGGGCGGAAGTACGCACCGCGCTCGCCAATTGTTTCTCTTCGTCTTTCGCCAGGGTTTTTAGTTTCTTTACCATCGTCAGCTCCCGTATATAAAAATCGATTTGATTAAACCATTTTAGAGAGCAAAACTAGAGACGGGATTCTAATGCGATAGAGAAGCCCTTCTAAAGCGCGCCGGCGCGACCAAGACGCCTTGCCAACCCGCCGCCGCCCTGTAATGATTAGGCAACTTATTGGGGATATCGAAAAACCGTGGCCAGCGGCGCCGGTCCGACCGCGCGCGCGGCATGGTTTTCGAGGCCCCATTTATACAACACCAAAAGGAGAGCAGGATGCGGTATTTTGTCACCGGTGCGACGGGGTTTATCGGTAAACGCTTGGTCAAAAAGCTACTCGGACGCAAAGGCAGTGTGGTGCATTTTTTGATGCGCGAGGCCAGCCGCGGCAAGATACCGGCGCTGCTGGAATACTGGGGCGTGCCGGCAACGCGCGCCATTCCGGTATTCGGTGACCTGCGCAGCACCATGCTGGGCCTCTCCAAGGACGACCTCAAGACACTGAGCAACAAGGTCGACCATTTTTACCACCTGGCCGCCGTATACGACATGATGGCCGACGCCGACGAGCAGTTCGCCGCCAACGTCGACGGCACCCGCCACACGGTCGAACTGGCGAACGCCATCGCCCCCGGCTGCTTCCACCACGTCAGCTCGATCGCCGCCGCCGGCATGTTCGAGGGCATCTTCCGCGAAGACATGTTCGACGAGGCCGAAGGCCTGGAGCACCCGTATTTCGCCACCAAGCACGAGTCCGAGAAGATCGTCCGCGCCGACACCAAGGGCGCCTGGCGCGTCTACCGTCCCGGCATGGTGGTGGGCGATTCGAAAACCGGTGAAATGGACAAGGTCGACGGCCCCTACTACTTCTTCAAGCTGATCCAGCGCATCCGCCAGTTGCTGCCGCCGTGGATGCCGACCATCGGCCTGGAGGGCGGGCGCATCAACATCGTGCCGGTCGACTTCGTCGTCAACGCGATGGAGCACATCTCGCACCAGCCCAAGCTCGACGGCATGTGCTTCCACCTGACCGACACCGACCCGATGCGCGTGGGCGAGGTGCTCAACACCTTCTGCCGCGCCGCGCACGCGCCGACGATGAGCATCCGCGTCAACGCCGCGCTGCTCGGCTTCATCCCGAAATCGATCAAAAAAGGCATCATGTCGCTGACCCCGGTGCGGCGCGTGCGCGACGCCATCATGAGGGACATCGGCCTGCCGGACGGCATGATGACCTTCGTCAATTATCCAACCCGCTTCGACAGCCGCCACACCACCCAGGCGCTGAAGGGCAGCGGCATCGCCTGCCCGCCGCTGGCGCAATACGCCGCGCCGGTGTGGGACTACTGGGAGCGCAACCTCGACCCGGCGCTGTTGATCGACCACACGCTGCGCGGCCAGGTCGCCGGCAAGGTGGTGCTGGTCACCGGCGGCTCCTCGGGCATCGGCCTGGCGGCGGCGCACAAGCTGGCCGAGGCCGGCGCCATCACCATCATCTGCGGGCGCGACCAGGCCAAGCTGGCCGAGGCCAAGAAGGCGGTCGGGGCGCGCGGCTTCGCGCTGACCACCTACCAGGCCGACGTCGCCGACATGGCCGACTGCGACCGCTTCGTGCAACTGCTGATCGAACGGCACGGCGGCGTCGACATCCTGGTCAACAACGCCGGCCGCTCGATCCGCCGCGCCATCGAGGCCAGCTACGACCGCTTCCACGACTTCGAGCGCACCATGCAGCTGAACTACTTCGGCTGCCTGCGCCTGACCATGGGCCTGCTGCCGACGATGATCGCGCAACAGCGCGGCCACATCATCAACATCTCGTCGATCGGCGTGCTGACCAACGCGCCGCGCTTTTCGGCCTACGTCGCCTCGAAGGCGGCGCTGGAGGCGTGGACCCGCTGCGCCTCGTCGGAGCTGTCCGACGTCGGCATCAAGTTCACCACCATTAACATGCCGCTGGTGCGCACGCCGATGATCGCGCCGACCAAGCTGTACCAGAACGTGCCGACCTTGGCGCCGGAGGAGGCGGCCGACTTGATCACCGAGGCCATCGTCTACAAGCCGGTGCGCATCGCCACCCGGGTCGGCATCGCCGGCCAGGTGCTGCACGCGCTGATGCCGCGGGTCGCGCAGATCGTCCTCAACACCACCTTCCGCATGTTCCCCGACTCCGACGCGGCCAAGGGCGACGGCAAGAAGGCGCCGCAGATGTCGTCGGAGCAGTTGGCGATGCAGCAGTTGCTGCGCGGCGTGCATTTCTAGGCGGCGCGTTCCAACCAGGGGCGCCGGGCGGGTCACACCCCGGCTTGTGCCGGTGGTTTTTTACGCGGCCAGCGAGGCCGGCCCGTGCAGCAGGCCGTGCAGGCGAAAACCTTCGCGGATGTTGTCGCGCAGGACCGCGCCCTTCCACGGCTTGGTGTAGAAGCGGTCCACCGCGCCGCGGTTGATCGCCGCCATGATCGGCGTCAGGTCGGCGTAGGCCGACAGCATGATACGGAAGGTGTCCGGGCACAGGTTCTTGACCCGCTCCATGAACTCGGTGCCGCTCATCAAGGGCATGCACTGGTCGCACAGGATCACCTGGACCCGGTGCCGCGCCAGCAAATCGAAACCCTCGGCCGCCGTCTGCGCCGTCAGGATGCGGTAGCCGTCCTGCGCCAGGAAGTCGCTCAGCACGTCGAGCATGAAGGCGTCGTCGTCGACGATAAGCAGGGTCTGCTGGTCCAGCGGCCCCTCGTCGACCGGCGCCTGCAGCGTTTTACCGGCCTGTAGCATCTGCTCGAACTCGTCCTCGGCCACCGGCCGGCTGAAGTAGTAGCCCTGCATCTCGTCGCAGCCGTGGCGCCGCAGGTAGGCCAGTTGCGCGTCCTTTTCGACGCCCTCGGCGATCACTTGCAGCTTCATGCTGTGCGCCATCTTGATGATGGCCAGCACGATGGCGGCGTCGTCCGGGTTGCTGGTGACCTCGCGCACGAAGGCGATGTCGATCTTCAGCTTGTCGATCGGGAAGCGCTTCAGGTAGGCCAGGCTGGAATAGCCGGTGCCGAAGTCGTCGATGGAAATCTGGATGCCCAGCGCCTTCAGGTTGCGCAGCACGTTGATGGTTTCCTCGGCGTTCGACATCAAGGAGCTTTCGGTCAGCTCCAGCTCCAGCAGTTCGGGCGCGATGTCGTAGCGCTTGATCGCCTTCAGCACCTCCTCCTCCAGGCCGCCGACGAAGAACTGGATGCCCGACACGTTCACCGACAGGTGCACCGCGCCGGTCTTGCGGCTGCCCCACTGGCTGATCTTCTTGCAGGCCTCGTTGAGCACCCAGGTGCCGACCCGCACGATCAGGCCGGTCTCCTCGAGGATCGGGATGAACAACGCCGGCGAGACCATGCCGTGGCCGGGCCGGCGCCAGCGGATCAGCGCCTCGGCGCCGCTGATGCGCCCCGAGGCGATATGCACCTTGGGCTGGAAGAACAGCACGAACTCCTCGTTCTCGATGGCCCGGCGCAGCGCGTTCTCCAGGTCCAGGCGCGCCAGCGACTGCGCGTTCATCTCGGCGGTGAAGAAGCGGAAGGCGTCGCGCCCGGCCTCCTTGGCGCGGTACATCGCGGTGTCGGCGTATTGGATCAGGGTGTCGGCGTCGAGGCCGTCGTCCGGGTACACCGAGATGCCGATGCTGGCCGTCACCGTCACTTCGTGGCCCTTCAGGTCGAACGGCCGGCGCATCGCCTCGCGGATCTTGTCGACCACGGCGATGGCGTTTTGCGCGCCCTCGGGCAGGATCAGGATCGCCGCGAACTCGTCGCCGCCGAAGCGGCCGATGGTGTCGCGCACCCGCAGGCAGTCGACCAGGCGGCTGGAAAACTGGCGCAGCAGCTCGTCGCCGATGGTGTGGCCGAGCGTGTCGTTGACGTTCTTGAAGCGGTCGACGTCGAGGAACAGCACCGCCACCGACCAGCCGTGTTCGGCCGCCTGGCCCAGCGAATGGGCCAGCGAGTCGTAGAACTGGGTGCGGTTGGGCAGCCCGGTCAGGGTGTCGAAATGGGCCAGCTTGAGCAGGCGCTGCTGCGCCTCCTTGCGCTCGGTGATGTCGCGCGCCACCGCCACCAGGATCCAGCTCTGGCCCGAGCGCAGCGTGCGCCGCTGCACCTCGACCGACAGGGCGCTGCCGTCCTTGCACTGCAACAGCAGCTCGGCCATCGCGCCGGTCTGGTCGCCGGCCAGCAGTTTCACGTACAGGTCTTCCAGGTTGCTGTCGGTGGCGTGGCTGGCGCGGCCCGGGCCAACCTTCAAAAACTCCTCGCGCTCGTAGCCGAGCATGCGGCAGGCGGTCAGGTTGACGTCGACGAAGCACATGCCGGCGCGGTCGACCAGGAAAATCGCGTCGGCGGTGGCGTCCATCGCCAGGCGGAAGCGGCGCAAGTCCTCGTCGAGGCGGATGCGCGCCGACATGTCCAGCGTCAGCTGGGCGTGGTGGCGCTTGATTTCCTCGTACAGCAGCAGGTTGTCGTAGGCCACCGAGATTTGCGCGGCCACCGTGGCGGCGACGCGCTCGTCGACTTCGCTAAATTCGCTGGCGCCGAGCTTGTCGACCAGGTACAACCAGCCGTGCACCCGCTCGCGCGAGGCGATCGCCACGCCGAGGAAGGAGTGCACCGGCGGGTGGCTGGCCGGCAGGCCGAGCGCGGCCGGGTCGCCGTCGAGGTCGTTGACGCGGAACGGCTGGCGCTGTTCCAACACCTTGCTGAGCACGCCGGCGCGCGGCGTCGCGGCGATCTGGCTGGCCTGCTGCTCGTTGCCGCAGGAGGCGAAATAACTGAGTTTGTCGCCGTCGTTTTCAAGCACGCCGATGCAGGCGTATTTCGACACGCAGATGTTTTGCGCGACGCGGCAGCCGATTTCAATGAGCGCCAGCGGGTCGCGCTCGGCGCCCAGTTCGATGCCCAGCTCGATCAGCGCGGTCAGGCGCAGGCTGACCGCCTGCAGGCTGGCGAGCGAGCGCGAGAGGCGCTCGGTCATCAGCGCCAGCGGTTCGTCGGCCCGCTCCAGCCCGTCTCCCTGGCGGGCGAACTTGCTGATCAACTGGCTGCTCGACTCCAGCTCGACCAGGTATTCGTTGACCTTGTTGTCGATGCCGCGGAAATGCCCGGCCGCCGGCGGCGCCGGCGCGAACGCCGCCGGCGCGCGCGGCTCGGACTCCTGGGCCAGGCCGAGCGCCTCGTGGACGGTGCGCAAAATCACGTCCGGGTCGGACGGCTTGGGCAGCACCCAGCGCACGCCGCAGGCCTGCGCCAGCACGTTGGCCTCGCGCTCGCGGTAGGTGGCGGTGTAGAAAATGATCGGCACGTCGGCCGTGGCCGGGTCTTCGTGCATGCGGGTGACGAACTCGTAGCCGTCCATATTGGGCATCAGGATGTCGGAGATGACCAGGTCGGGGCGCTCGCTGCGGACCATTTTCAAGCCCTCGGCGCCGTTGGCCGCCTCCAGCAGGCGGTGGCCGCCGTAGCCCAGCAGGGCCATCAGGAACTCGCGGTTGAGGACGTGGTCGTCGACGATGAGGATGGTGGCAATGTCGCTTTTAACCGGCGCCGACAGCGCCCCCGGTAAAAACGCTTCCAATTGCGTCACGAAGGCGTCGGGCTCGATCGGCTTGCCGATATAGCCGTCGAAGCCGGCCGCCAGCAGGCGCTCGCGGTCGCCCAGCATGGCCAGCGCCGTCACCGCCAGCGTCGGGATCGCCGCCGTGGCCGGGTCGCCCTTGAGCGCGGCGACCACGCCGTAGCCGTCCAGCTTGGGCAGGTGGACGTCGCAGATGATCAGGTCGGGCAGCTCGCGCCGCGCCACCTTGACGCCCTCCTCGCCGTCACAGGCCATCAGCGGAGCGTAGCCGAAGGCGCGCAACAAATACACCATCAACTCCATGTTGGTGGCGTTGTCTTCGATGATAAGGATGCGTGCCGACACTATAGCGCTCCCGATAAAATATGCATGCGCGTTCGCCGCGCGCGCGGCGCCGGCTGCGCCGACCTGACCTGCCTTGCCGGCGAGCCGGAGTAGTTTGCCATCATCCAGTTTCCCTGGTGCGCGCAGGCACCGTCCTGTCCTTGCATACCGAGAACCATACAGCAAGCCAGCGCCGCGAATTCTCACCAAATGTCACGCAAGCGGCGCGCCGGGTCCGGCGCCCGGAGGCGCGGCGGCGGGGAAACCCGGCGCGGACGCGAATTGTTGCTTGCTCTCAATATAGTCTAACGCCAGAACGCGGCACTGTCATCCGAGTTCAGCTTGATCTGTGGCAACATTGAGTTAAAAACAGACACTCTGGAGCAGCCGGCGCGCTTTTCATAGGCAGGCTTAGCCGGAACGGCGCAAGCCGGCTGGCGTCGGCGGCGGCCCGGCGTCGGATGACGCGTGCCGCTAAGCCGACCTACGCGCCAACGGCGGCGCCAGCGGGCCTTTCGGCGGCCGAGGCCAGCGCGATTTCGTCCAGCACGCACGCCAGGATACGCGGGTGGCGCCCCAGCGCGACGTGGCCGATGGCGCCGAATTCGAGGTTTTTCGCGTCCGCCAGCCAGGACGAGGTTTGCGGCGCGACGATGTTGTCGTGGTGCGAAAAAATCGAGGTGAACAGCGCGCGCCGGGCCGGCGTTTCGGCCGCCGCCAGCGCCGCCAGCCAGTCGCTGCCGCGGCGCATCTGGCGCGCGTTCAGGCCGGCGCCGAAACTGGCCAGGCCGGTGCCGTGGTGCGGCGTGCCCAGCGTGATCACGCGCGCCACCCGCGCCGCGCCGTCGCTGCGCAGGTAGGCCCGCGCCGCCAGCCCGCCCATGCTGTGGCAGACCAGGATCACGCGGGCGTGGCCGCTGGCGGCGCACAGCTCGTCGACGGCCCGCCGCAGCAGCGGCGCGTAGGCGTCGATGCCGGCGCCTATCGGTTCGAGGTCGATGGCGGCGTGGCTGACGCCGGCTTGCGCCAGGCGCCGGCTCAGCGCCGCCCAATAGCCGCGGTTGCAAACGTAACCGTGCAGCAGCAGCACCGGCGGGCCGCTGGCGGCGGGCGCCAGGTGGCTATCCAGCCGCGGCCAGGCCATGCTCCAGGACGAGGCCAGCATGGTGGCGGCGAACTCGCCGGCGAACAGGCGGCAGCGCGCCGCCGGCGACGGCCGGTAGCGCGCCGGCGTGGCGCTGCCGGCGCGCCAGCTGAACCAAAAATTATTGGCCGTGATGAACAAGCGCAGCAGCAGCACCGCGGCGCCGGCCAGCAGCAGCGCCAGGCCGCCCTGGCGCGTCCGGCCGACGTTGAGCAGGGCCAGCGCCAATGCCGCCAGCAGCAGCAACTGCAGCGCCAGCAACAGCTTGAGGATGCGCGCCATCATCGCGGCCGCCTCAGCACTGCGCCCGCGGGCGCGGCGCCGGCCGACCCGTCAGCGACTGCGCCAGCGCGCTGGCCAGGCGCGCCGCGACGGCGTAGATCGACAACTGCGGATTGGCGCCGACCGAGGTCGGGAACAGCGAGCCGTCGTGCACCGACAAGTTGGCCGCGCCGTGGTAGCGGCCGTCGGCGCCGACCACGCCCAGGCGCACGTCGTCGGCCATGCCGCAGCCGCCCATCACGTGGGCCGACACCACCCGGGTCAGCAAATTGCGGTACGGCAGCGCGGCGATGCCTTTGGCGGCCTCGGCCCAGGTGGCGTAGCCGCGCGCCATCTCGTGGACCGGGTAGACGCTCTTGGCGCCGGCGGCGAACTGGATCTCGGCCATCGACAACAGCGCGCGGCGCACGCCGTCCCAGACGAAGTCCGAGATCGGATAGTCGAGCACCGGCGCGCCGCCGGCGCCCAGCGCGACGCTGCCGCCCGGCGCGTCGGCGTGGAAGCCGTCGCGCAGCAGCGCCAGCAGCGCGTGGGTGTGGCTGAACTGGCGCATCATCGCCGCGTGCTCGTCGCCGAAGCCGCCCATCGTCGTCGACAGCAGCAGCGGATGCAGCGGCGGCGCCTCCAGCTTGTAGCCGATGGCGCCGTCGATCGCCTGGCTGTGCAGGAAATGGTCGGAGTAAATCGTCTGCGGCGCGCCGGCGTAGCCGTCGACGCGCTGCGCGAAGGTGCCGGCCGACATCACCGTCGGGTGCAGGAAGGTGCGCTTGCCCAGCAGGGCGTGCGGGTCCGGCGCCATCGAGCGCATCAGCAGCGCCGGCGAATTGATCGCGCCGCCGGCCACCACGAAATGCTTGGCGCGCAGCGTCACGCGGCGCCCGGTCGGCGCCAGCCCGGCGCCGTCGAGCGCCGCGCAGACCAGGTGGTCGACGTGCTTGCCCTTGAAGGACAGCCGTTCGGCGCGGGCGCGCGTGAGCAGGGTGGCGCCGCCGGCCAGCGCCGCCGGGATCGTCGTCACCAGCATCGACTGCTTGGCGTTGGTCGGGCAGCCCATGCCGCAGTAACCGAGGTTCCAGCAGCCCTTGACGTTGCGGCGGATCGCCGCCACGCCGACGCCCAGCTTGCCGGCGCCGCGCCGCAGCAAGTCGTTGTTCTCGTTCGGCGGCGCGTTCCAGGCGCCCACGCTGAGGCGCTGCTCCATCATCTCGAACCACGGCGCAAGCGCCGCCTCCGAGTACTCCTTCAGGCCGAAATGCCGGCCCCAGTATTCCAGCGTGCCGGGCGGCGTGCGAAAGCTGGAGGTCCAGTTCACCGTGGTCGAACCGCCCACCGTGCGGCCCTGCAAAATGTTGATTCCCTTGTCCTTGGTCTTGCGCGCGCCCGCCTCCTGGTACAGCGCCGGGTAGGCCTCGGCCTCGCGCATCTTGAAGTGCCTCGACGACTTGAGCGCGCCCTCCTCGACGATCACCACCCTCAGGCCGGCCAGCGTCAGGATCTCCGCGCTGACGCCGCCGCCGGCGCCGCTACCGACCACTACCACGTCGGCCTCGATGACGCGGTCCTCGGCCAGCGCGCTGGCGTCGATCACCTTCCAGCCGGCCGCCAGGCCGGCCTGGATCGGGTCGGGGATGACGTGTGGATTGCTCATTGCCGCTTCCTCAAAATGCATCGCATAGTTGTCGCATAGTTGTTTAGCCCAGTTCCTTGATCGGACCGGGGTAGCCGATCGCCGCCCAGTTGCCCGGGTCGCTATACCAGGCGCCGATAACCAGGTCGTGCAAGGCGTGGTAGGCGCTTTGCAGCGCGGCGAAACGGTGCGTGCGCCAGCTTTGCAGGAAGGCGGCCAGCTGCGCCGGGGTGGCCTCGGCCCAGCCGCCGGGGACGCCGGCGACGAAGCGCCGCGCCGGCGCCAGCGCCAGCAGGCCGAACAGGTCTTGCACCTCTTGCTGGGTCGCCAGCGGCAAGCCGAGGATGGCCTGGTTGACCCGTTCGCTGACGGCGGCGACGGCGGCGGCGCGCGGCGCCGGCCCGGCCGGCACGGCCGAACCCAGCATGGCCGGGGCGATCGCCGCCAGCGCCGCGCCGGCCGCGCCGTCGAGGACGAAGCGGCCGGGCGGCGTCGGCCCGCGCACCAGCCGGTAGACGGCGCCGCCGCCGGCCAGCACGAGCGCGCCGACGACACCGACCTTGAGAAAGGATCTGCGCGATATCCGCATGTCTGTGCTTCCCTATTTTATGTATGCGGCCAGTGTACGCCAAGGCCCGGCGCCGCCACGGCGCAAAAATAGAGCGTCCCGTCTAGCGCGGCTTGCTCAAAGTTGCGTGCCCTGGCAAGCAAGATCTGGTAAAAGTGCCATATGAGAAAAGAAGACCTCGTCAAGACCCTGGAGCAGCAGCTGGGCGCCGTCAAGGCCGAGCGCCTGGCGGCCCGGCGCGACCCCGGCCTGCTGGCCGCGCGCACCGCGCTCAAGCAATTCCAGTCGGCGCGGCTGGCGCGCAGCCACGCCGACCTGCTGGCCGCGCCCGACAGCCACCACGCCGCGCTGTTTTTCCTCGACGAGTTGTACGGCTCGGCCGACCTGAGCCAGCGCGACGCCGACCTGGCGCGCATCGTCCCGACCATGCAGCGGCTGCTGCCGCTGCACGCGCTGCAAACCATCACCCAGGCGATCGTCCTCGACGCGCTGTCCGAGCGGCTCGACACGGCGCTGGCGCGCGCGCTGGGCGCGGCGTTCAGCGAGCAGCAGTATATAGACGGCTACCGCGCCGTCAGCGCGCACGCCGACCGCGACAGCCAGCTGACGCTGGTCAAGGCGCTCGGCGATTCGCTGTGCGAGCTGGTGCGGGTACCCTTCCTGGCGACGACGCTGGGCGTGATGCGCGGGCCGGCCCGGCTGGCCGGACTGGGCGACCTGCATCGCTTCCTCGAGCGCGGCTTCAGCACCTTCAAGCAAATGAAGCGGCCGCGCGACTTCGTCGCCACCATCGTCGGGCGCGAACGTAGCGTGCTGGAGAATATTTTTTGCGGCCGGGCCCAGCCCTTCGAGCTGGGCGGCGGCTAACGCTAGGGCTTGCTCTTGGCCAGAATCTGCCGGGCGATGCCGCGCAGGATGTTGACTTCCTCGGTTTCCAGCTGGGTGCGCGAAAACAGGCGCTTGAGCCGCGGCATCAGCTTTTTCGGGTTGTCGGCGTCGAGGAAATCGATCGCCACCAGGGCCCGCTCCAAGTGCTGGTACATGCCCTCGATCTGCGTCAGGCCGGCGGCCTGGCCGTGGAAGCCGATGTCGGTGGCGCCCTGGGCGTCGCCCAGCGCGGCGACGCGGCATTCGTAGGCCAACACCTGCGCGGCCTGCGACAGGTTCAGCGAGGAATACGCGGGATTGGCCGGAATATTGATCAACACATTACATTTTTCGACGATCTCGTTCGGCAGGCCGAAGCGCTCGTTGCCGAAAATGAGGGCGGCGTTCAGGTCGGCGCTGCCGGCCAGCTGCGCCGCCAGCGCGCGCGGCGCCAGCACCGGCGGCGAAAATTCGCGCAGCCGGGCCGACACGGCGGCGGCGAAATTGCAGCCGTCGAGCGCCTCGGCCATCGAGCCGACGATGCGCGCGCCGGCCAGGATATCCTGGGCGCCGCTGGCGAAGGCGACCGCCTCCTCGTCCTGCAGCGCGTCGGGAAAGCGCGGATTGACCAGCACCAGTTCGGAAAATCCCATCGTTTTCATGGCGCGCGCGACGCCGCCGATATTGCCGGGGCGGCTGGTCTGGACCAGGATAAATCGCAGGCGTGTGAAAAGAGACGTGTTGATTTCGGGCAGGTTCATTTAAAATAGCGCTATTGCGCGGTATCGATACGGGATTGTCGGGTCACAGCGGAGCGAAAAACCCGCTCCAGGCCGGGATTTTAACCATTTCGGCACCGCTCCGCTCTTTAATTCATTCTTGTACTCTAACGCGCCGCGGGCCGGAAACGTCCCGCTGGGCGTTAGCGTTCTTTTACCGGAAGCTCATATGCACCCAATGCTCAATACGGCGATCAAAGCCGCCCGTCGCGGCGCGACCGTCATCAACCGCGCCTCGTTTGACCTCGACCGCGTCGTCGTCACCGAAAAACAACACAACGATTTCGTCACCGATATCGACCAGGCCGCCGAACAAGCGATCATCGAGGTGCTGACCAAGGCCTATCCGACCCACGCGATCCTGGCCGAAGAGTCCGGAGCTTCCGCCAACACGCACGACGAGAACGAATTCCAGTGGATCATCGATCCGCTCGACGGCACCACCAACTTCATCCACGGCTTCCCGCAATACTGCATCTCGATCGCGCTGGCCCAGCGCGGCGTCGTCACGCAAGCCGTCATCTACGACCCGGTGCGCAACGACCTGTTTACCGCCACCAAGGGCGCCGGCGCCTACCTGAACGACAAACGCATCCGCGTCACCAAGCTCGACCGCATCTCCAACGCCCTGCTGGGCAATGGCTACGTGGCCGGCAGCCCGCGCGCGCTCGACGAATACCTGAAGATGTACCAGATCATGGGTGAACGCGCGCAGGGCGTGCGCCGCGCCGGTTCGGCCGCGCTGGACCTGGCCTACGTCGCCTGCGGCCGCCTCGACGGCTTCTACGAAAAAGGCCTGAAGCCTTGGGACATCGCGGCGGGCGCCCTGATGATCACCGAATCGGGCGGCATCGTCGGCGAATTCAGCGGCGAGTCGGACTACCTGTACAAGGGCGACGTCATCGCCGCCAGCCCGAAGATTTTCGGCCAGATGGTCGCCCTGCTGGCGCCGTTCGCCTAAGTATGCCGTAGGTCGGATTACGCGTCGCGCTCATCCGACCGACGATTGCCGACTGTTGCGGATACCGGAACCAGCGCCATGCCGCTGGTTTTTTTACAACTGCCGCTCCAGCGTCAGGCGCACGCTCGGATAGGTCGAGGTGGTGCGCGTCGTGCGCAGCGCGCCGTAGTCGTCCTGGTAGTGCGATTGCTCGGTGTAGTCGCGCCGCAGCAGGTTCGCGGCCGACAGCCGCAGCCGCGTCTTGCCATCCAACGTCCACAACGCATAGACATCCAGCTCGCGCTTGGCGCTGTCGCGCGAACTCAACTTGCTCGACTGGCGCACCGGCCCGGCGCCTTGCAGGTTGAAGTTGCCGCCGACGGTCAGCGCGGCGCCCGGCCAGCGATAATCCACGCCCAGGTTGGCGCTCAGCGGCGTTTGCTCGTCGAGCCGGTTGTCCGGCCCCGGCACGCGCTCGACGCGCGACCAGTTGCGCGTCAAGTTAGCGCGCAGGTCCAGCGCCGGCGCGCCCGGCCACAGCGATTGCAAGCCCAGCTTGGCCTCCAGCTCGACGCCGCGCACGCTGGCGGCGCCGCCGTTGGCCGGCGTGGCGATCCACACGCCGTCGCGCTGGAACAGCAACTCCTGGCGCACGTCCTGGATGCGGCGCATGAACAAATTCGCGCTCAGCATGCCCTGCCCGGCAAAATAATGCTCGTAGCCGGCGTCCAGCCCCCACGCCAGCTCGGGGCGCAGCGCCGGATTGCCCTGGGTGTCCGGGTTGCTCGGATTGTTGTCGTTGTCGACCGTGAAACGCCGCGGCAGCAGGTCGAGGATCGCCGGCGCCTTGTAGCTGCGGCTCAACGCCAGCCGCAGCTGGTCCTTGCCGCCCAGCTTGTACCGGCTTTGCAGCAGCGGACTCCAGACGCTGGAGCGCACGTCCACCGCGTCCAGGCCGCGGCCCTCGCTCAGCGTCTTCAAGCCTTCCCAACGCAAGCCCAGGTAAAGCGACCAGTGCGCTCCGATCTCCCACTCGTCCTGGGCGAACAGGGCCAGGCGGCGGATGGCGACGTCGTAGTGCTCGTCGCTGCCGCCCAGCGCCGTGCCGCCGGCGCCGAACAGCGTTTCCAGGCGCGACTCGCGGCGGCGCTTGTGGCCGCCGTCCCAACCCAGCGCCAGCGCGTGCCGCTCGCCGATCGGCCGGCGCCAAGTGCCGGCCACGGTGGCGCCGCGCTCGTTCGCGGGGGAGACGACGTGGTGCTCGCCGGTGCGGCGCGCGTCGCCGTCGAGGCCGTAGAAATGGAAGTCGGAATAGCGCCGGAAGTCGCTGGCGCCCAGTTTAAGTTCGAATCTGGCGCCCTCGGACAACTGGCGCACCCAGCCCAGGTCGCTGCGCCACTGGACGCCGCGCGCAACGAAGGTGCCGAGGTTGTCGGGAAACTCGGTCGGCGCGCCGACGTCGGTGCGCTCGCCGGTGCGCCGCTGGTTGTCGACCAGCTTGAGGTTATACAGGTTCTGCAAACTGAGCGTGTCGCCGTTGGCCAGCGCCCAGTTCAGCCGCGGCGCCAGACTGAACACCCGCTCGTCGCCCCGCTCCACCCAGTCGCCGCGGCGCGACAGTTGCAAGGCGCCGCCGGCGTCGCGCCCCCGCTGCACCTGCCGCGCCGGCGTCGCCTTGCGCGTGTCGGTGGCCGTCGCCGCCACCGTGTACGACAGCGCGCCGGCGCGATCGGACCATTGCGCCGCCAGTTGCGGCGAGGTTTTGCCGTGCTGTTCGGCCAGGCCCAGCTTCACCTCGCGCTGGCCGCCGGCCAGCGCCTTCTTCAACACCACGTTGATGGTGCCGGCGATCGCCTGCGCGCCGAACTCCGCCGTCGGGGCGCGCAGGATGTCGATGCGCTCGATCAGCTCGGGGGCAATCGAATCGAGCGAAGAACCGTTCGGCACGGCCACGCCGTTGAGCAGGATCTGGGTGTAGCCGCTGCCCAGGCCGCGCATGCGGATCTCGCCGCCCTGGCCGGGCGCGCCGCCGATACTGACGCCGGGCAGGCGTTTGAGCACGTCGGCCAGGCTGCGGTCTCCCTGGCGCACGATCTCCTCGTGGCCGACGACGATCTGGCCGGTGCCGCCGTGGCGGCGCTGGTCGAACTTGCCGGCCGTCACCAGCACCTGCGGCATCGGCGCCGCCGCTTCAGGTTCGGCGGCGG
Source organism: Janthinobacterium sp. CG3 (assembly GCF_000344615.1). Classification (GTDB taxonomy): domain Bacteria; phylum Pseudomonadota; class Gammaproteobacteria; order Burkholderiales; family Burkholderiaceae_D; genus Janthinobacterium. The sequence goes on from NZ_KB467824.1 coordinate 2,659,964, forward strand.
CGCCGGCGCCGGCGCGGCCGGCGGCCAGGGCCAGCGCGCCATACAATAAAGTTTGATATCTCATCTTTAATATCCACAAACGTATAGGCGCGACGAAGCGACGGCGCGCACGCCGTGGCAAAACATCATCGGCCGACAGGGGGGGGGGGGGACCGGGCGCCGCGCCGGGCGCGCCGGAAGCAAAAACCCGGGGGGGGGGGGGGGGGAACCGGCGCCGCGACTGGCGCGCCGGAACGCAAACACTAGCGGGCGGGCGGGGGATACTTGTTGCGTCCGGCGCCCTTGCCGTCCAGTTCGGTCAACTTGACCTGGGGATTGACGCGGCGCGCCTCCTCGAACATCTCGAAATGCAGATGCGGGCCGGTCGCCATGCCGGTGCTGCCAACCTTGCCGATGAGCGCGCCGGCGGCGACCGTCTCGCCGACCTTGACGGCGCTGCTGTCGAGGTGGGCGTACATCGAGCGCCGCTTGTGCGCGTGTTCGAGCATGATATAGATGCCGTAGCGGGAGTCGCGGGCGACCTCGCCAACCGTGCCGGCGGCCACGGCGAGCACCGGCGTGCCCTTGGGCGCGCCGAAATCGATGCCCTTGTGGGCGCTGCGATGGACGTTGCCGATGTGGCCGTACCAGCTGTTGACGCGCACCACGTCGAGCGGATTGCGCCACAGCTCGACCGGCGCCTCGGCGACCTCGGCCACGGCGTCCAGCACGGCCGCCGCCAGCGGCACCGTTTCGCCCCAGGCGAAGGCCGGCCGCAGCACGGCGCCGGCAAGCAGCACCGCCGCCAAGGACAGCCCCGGCACCCACTTGCCGAAGGCGCTGAGCTTGCCGGCGCCGGCCTGGCGCATCAGCCGCACCCGCTCCAGCATGCCGCCGCCGCCGCCGCCGAAGGCCAAGCCGGGCATGCCGTACGGCTGCGCAACGGCGGCGCCGGCTTGCGCCTTGAGCTGCAACACCAGCGCCGCCGCGTACTCCCGGCGCTGCTCTTGCGGCCGCCCGGCCAGCACCTGGCGGTCGCAAGCCAGTTCCTGCGCCCAGCCCAGCTTGTCGCCCATCCAGCGCAGCGCCGGATTGAACCACAACACGCTTTGCAGCAACAGCGCCAGCGCCTGCCACAGCGGGTCGCGGCGGCGCCAGTGGGTCAGCTCGTGCTCGACGATCATCTGCTGCTGTTGCACGCTGAAGTGATCCAGATGCGCGGGCAGCAACAGGCAAGGTTTGAACAGGCCGGCGAGCATCGGCGACACCGCCGCCGCGGTCTGGCGCACCGCCAGGCCGCGGCGTTCCAGCTCGGCCACCTGGGCCGGGCCGAAGGCCGGATGGGCGCGCAGCTGCGCCCCGTCCAGACGCACCGACGCGGCCAGCATCAGGCGCCACAGCCGCTGCGCCCGCCACACCCGCCGCAAGGCCCACAGCATACCGACCAGATACAAGGGCAGCCACAACGCCGGCAGGCCAAGGCGCCAGTCCAGGCGCGTCGCGGCGCCCGCCGGCGCCGCGGCCGGCCCGACCATCAAGGCCAGCGGCGTGGCGGCCGTCACCGTCACCGGCGGCACGACGCTCCAGCGCGGCTTGTGCGGCAGCAGCGCCAGCACGAACACGGCGCCGACCACGCCCTGGGCCAGCAGCCAGAGCGCGCGCTGGGCCGCCAGCGCCGGCCAGCGCCGCAGCGCCAGCCGCAGCGCGCCCCACAGCAGCAGGCCGGCCAGCAAAGACACCAGGCTCGCATATAACAGTTTCAAGGAAATGAGGGTGGTAAGCAGCGGCATGTCCATCGCGCTTACTCCTTGGCGTCGCCGGGCCAGTCTTGCAGCAACTGTTCCAGCTCGGCCAGTTCGTCCTGGTCGACCAGCTTGCTACCGCTGAACATGTTGACCGGCAGCGGACTATCGAGTTCCATCACGCGGCGCCCGAAGTCGCGGGCGAACGCGGCCAGCGTGGCGACCTTGTCCAGTTCGGCGCGGTAGACCAGCATGCCGTGCAGGCTCTGCTGGCTAAGCATGTGTTTCTCCAGCATGCGCTCAAGCGTCTTGCGGGTCGACGAAAACGACCAGCCCAGCTCGTCGGCGGCGCCCTCGTGGATTTCGCGCGCGCTCAGCGGTTGCTGTTTCCACAGCACCTTCAGCAGGCTCAGTTCGGTGACGGATGGGGTGGACATCTGCGGTACTCCGTTTGTGACTAACGAAGCAATTATGCGACATGCGTCACATAAGATCAAGCTTTTCATGCGACATCCGTCGCACGCCCTCCCCTCCGGCGCCGCCCTATGCCGTCAGAACGCCTCCCAAGCGTCGCCGGCGCCGGCCTTGGCCTGCGGCGCAGCCCGGCTCCGCACGGCGTTGGCCGTGGCGGCAAGGCGCGGCGGCGCCGCCCGCGGTGTCAACTTGCCCACCGGCTGCGCGCGCGGCCGCGGCGTCGGCGCGCTCGCGGCGGGCGCGTGATTGGTCTTGAACACGCTGACCGCGGTGGCCAGGCTGGCGGCCTGGTCCTGCATCGACGCCGCCGCCGCGGCCGCCTGTTCGACCAGCGCGGCGTTTTGCTGCGTCACCTGGTCCATCTGGACGATGGCCTGGTTGACCTGCTCGATGCCGGTGCGCTGCTCGTCGCTGGCCGAGGAAATCTGGTTGACGATGTCGCTGACCCTTTGCACGCTGGCGACGATGTCGCGCATGGTGGTGCCGGCCTGGTCGACCAGCCGGGTGCCGATGTCGACCTGCTCGACCGAGTCGTCGATCAGGGTCTTGATTTCCTTGGCCGCGCCGGCCGAGCGCTGCGCCAGGTTGCGCACCTCGGAGGCAACCACGGCGAAGCCGCGGCCCTGCTCACCGGCCCGGGCCGCCTCGACCGCCGCGTTCAGCGCCAGAATATTGGTCTGGAAGGCGATGCCGTCGATGACGCCGATGATGTCGACGATCTTGCGCGAGGACGAGTTGATCGAGCCCATCGTCTCGACCACCCGCCCCACCACCGCGCCGCCGCGCACCGCCACCTCGGACGCCGAATGGGCCAGGTCGCTGGCCTGGCGCGCGCTCTCGGCGTTTTGCTGCACCGTGCTGGTCAACTCTTCCATCGACGAGGCGGTCTCTTCGAGCGAGCTGGCCTGCTGCTCGGTGCGCGAGGACAGGTCCAGATTCCCGCTGGCGATCTGGCCGGAGGCGGTGGCGATGGTGTCGGTGCCGCCGCGCACCTCGCCGACGATTTTGACCAGGCTCTCGTTCATGTCCTTGAGCGCCTGCATTAGTTCGCCCGTCTCGTCGCGCGAGCTCACCACCACCTGCGCCGTCAAATCGCCGTGGGCGACGCGCTTGGCCAGGTCGATGGCGGTGCGCAGCGGCCCGCTGATGTTGCGCCCCAGCCAGTACGCGACCAGCGCCGCCAGCAGCGCCGTCAGCAGGCCGCCGCCCAGCAGCACCGCGCCGGTCTGGGTTTGCAGGCCGGCAAGCGCTTGCCCGCGCTGCGCCAGCAGCGCGGACTCGGTTTTACCGATCTCGTCGAGCATGCCGCGCATCGCGTCCATGCCCTGTTTGCCGCGGCCCTGGCGCTCCAGCGCCACTGCGGCGGCGATCTTCTCGGCGTCGTCGGCGGCGTCCTTGCGCAGCGCCAGCACCGGCTCGATGCCCGCCGCCATCCACTGGCGCTGGGCCTCCTCCATCTTGAGCAGGCGCTGCTGCTGGAGCGGATTGTCCGACGTCAGCGCGCGCGCCTTGTCGAGACGCGCCTTGAAGCCGGTCTTGCCCATATTCAAAGGTTCCAGCGACGCCTCCTGGCCGGTGATGACATAGCCGCGTTCGCCGGTTTCAATGTTGATCAGGTTTTCGAGCATGCCGTCGACCTCGTCGAGCACCTCGTAGGTGTGGGCGTTGATCGCGTTGGCCTGCGCCAGCGTGGCGAAATTGGCCAGCGCCACGGCGACCATCACGCCCAGCAGCGCGATCACGCAGGCGAAGCCCAGATAGAGGCGGGTGGTAATCTTCATATCGGCTAGTTTCATGCTTTCCTCTGGATAAATGGACGCGGCAACAGCAGCGATTCAATGACGGGCGCCAATAAATATTACCGGCAATCGCCCCGCCACGCCCGCGATTTCATACCGGACCGACCGGATTACAACAGCGCCGCGCCGGCCCGCGTCCCATTGCCGGCCTGAAACAATTAACGCCGCCAATCACAACGCTGTTATACTCCGTGCGTGCGGCACATACGACCAGTCCCCTTGCCGCTGTCTTCTGACCCTAATCTGATTGCCTGCGACTGGCGCCTTTCTCGGCGACAGGCCGATCTCACAATAAAGCTACCATGTCCTTTTCCTCACTCGGTTTGTCCGACGCCATCGTCCGTGCAGTTACCGAACACGGCTACACCGTACCGACCCCGATCCAGACTCAAGCGATTCCAGCGGTGCTGGGCGGCGGCGATTTGCTGGCCGGCGCGCAAACCGGCACCGGCAAGACCGCCGGCTTCACGCTGCCGGTCTTGCACCGCCTGTCGACCGACGCCAACGGCGCCGCGCTGACCGGCAACACCTCGACGCGTCCGATCCGCGCGCTGATCCTGACCCCGACCCGCGAACTCGCGGCCCAGGTCGAGGAAAGCGTACGCGTGTACGGCAAGTACACCAAACTGAACTCGGCCGTGATCTTCGGCGGCGTTGGCATCAACCCGCAGATCAAGCAGCTCAAGCATGGCGTCGACATCCTGGTGGCCACGCCCGGCCGCCTGCTCGACCACATGGGCCAGGGCACGGTGAACCTGTCGAAGGTCGAAATCCTGATCCTCGACGAAGCCGACCGCATGCTCGACATGGGCTTCATCCGCGACATTAAAAAAGTGCTGGCGGTACTGCCGCCGAAACGCCAGAACCTGCTGTTCTCGGCCACCTTCTCGGAAGAGATCAAGGCCCTGGCCGACGGCCTGCTGAACAAGCCGGCAATGATCGAGGTGGCGCGCCGCAACTCGACCGTCGAAGTCATCGCCCAGAAGATCCACCCGGTCGACCGCGACAAGAAGCACCCGATGCTGTCGTACCTGATCAAAACCAACAACTGGACCCAGGTGCTGGTATTCACCCGCACCAAGCACGGCGCCAACAAGCTCGTCGAGCAACTCGGCGCCGACGGCATCGGCGCGCTGGCGATCCACGGCAACAAGAGCCAGTCGGCGCGCACCCGCGCGCTGGCCGAGTTCAAGGACGGCACGCTGCAAGTGCTGGTCGCCACCGACATCGCCGCGCGCGGTATCGACATCGACCAGTTGCCGCACGTCGTCAACTACGACCTGCCGAACATCCCGGAAGACTATGTGCACCGTATCGGCCGCACCGGCCGCGCCGGCGCCACCGGCGAAGCGGTCTCGCTGGTTTGCGTGGACGAGCACGAAATGCTCAAGGACATCGAAAAGCTGATCAAGCAAACGCTGCCGCGCCAAGTCATCGCCGGCTTTGAGCCGGACCTGAACGCCCGCGCCCAGCCTGTGCAATTGCGCAGCGGCACCGGCGGCCACCGCAACGGCCGCGCGCCGGCCGGTACCACGGTGCGCGTCAAGGCGGCCGGCGGCGGCGCCAAGCCACGCAGCGCCGGCGGCGGCGGCGCGGCCGGCGGCGCCCGTAGCGGTGGCGGCGGCGGTGGCGCCCCACGCTCGGCGGCAACGCACCGCTCCGGCGGCCGCGGCCGCTAAGCAGCAGCCAGCCAGCAGCAAACAAAACCGCCCGGATGCAAGTCCGCGGCGGTTTTTTATTTGGGCCGCGCCCGCTTGAACCTTGCGGCAGCCCCATACCAGGGGCAAAGAGCCGGGGTCGGGTCCCCGGGGTCTGCCCCCCCTTGGTTTTGCTTTAAGATAGCAACACCCACTGCCCCTGCACCCCATGCCCAAATTCGCCGCCAACCTGTCCATGCTCTTCACCGAGTACGATTTCCTCGAGCGTTTCGGCGCCGCCCGGCAAGCCGGCTTCGACGCCGTCGAATTCCTCTTCCCCTACGCCTACGAAGCGCGCGACATCGCCGAGCAACTGCGCCGCCACGGCCTGACGCTGGTGCTGCACAACATGCCGGCCGGCGACTGGGCCGCCGGCGAACGCGGCATGGCCTGCGACCCGCTGCGCACGGCCGAGTTCCGCGGCGGCGTCGACCTGGCGCTGCGCTACGCCGCCGCGCTGGGCGTCAAGCAACTCCACTGCATGGCCGGCATCACGCCGCCGCACGCCAACGCCGAACTGGCCCGCGCCACCTTCGTCGACAACCTGCGCTACGCCGCCGACCGCTGCCGGCCGCACGGCGTCGACGTGCTGATCGAACCGATCAATACCTACGACATGCCCGGCTATTTCCTGTCGCGCAGCGCGCAGGCCCTGGCCATCATCGCCGACTGCGGCCGCGGCAATCTGTTCCTGCAATACGACATCTATCATATGCAACGCATGGAGGGCGAGCTGAGCAACACGATTCGCGCCAACCTGGCGTCGATCAAGCATATACAACTGGCCGACACGCCCGGACGGCACGAGCCGGGCAGCGGCGAAATCAACTACCGCCACCTGTTCGCCCTGCTCGACGGGATCGGCTACACCGGCTGGATTGGCTGCGAATACCGGCCGCGCGCCGGCACCGACGCCGGGCTGGGCTGGCGCGCCGCGCTAAGCGACGTTTAGCTCCCCCCCGTCGGCGCGGCCGCGGCCGACCCGCCGGCGCCTTGTTTTCGCTCAAGACGGCGCCCGCAGCCAGGCGCAACAATATCCTATCAATAGGACAGGTAAACGTTGCCGAAAGAACGCATGAAACTCCGCCACTGTATCATCGCGCTGGGACTGGCAATTACCCTGGGCGGCTGCGCCACCGCCAGCAAGGAGCGCATGCGTGAGGTGCGCGAATTTGCCGCCGAGTCGGCCAAATTGGACGCCTTCGCCGAATTGAGCGAGCGCTACCGTGACACCTACCAGCGCGAACAACCGTATCTGTCGCGGCAGGCCGACGCGCGCGAACGCGAACTCGACGTCCGCCGCCGCGCCGCCTACGACGACATCGTACGCATCCAGCAAGCGGTGGTGCGCTACCTGCACACGCTGGGCACGCTGGCCGGCGCCGAGCAAAAGCGCCACCCCGCGCCGGCCGCGCAAGCCGGCGCCGCCATCCAGTCCTGGCCCGACAGCGGCATCGACGAGCGCCACGTCGCCGCCTACACCAGCCTGACCACGCTGGTCGCGAACACGCTCAGCGCGCCCTACCAGGACCGCGCCGTGCGCGCCATGGTCAATGACGGCGACGCGCCCTTGCGCAGTCTGCTCGACGCAATGGCGGCGCTGCTGCGCTACTACGACAAAACCGGCGCCAACGAAAAGCGCATCGTGCTCGGCCTGTTCGACATTGAAATCGCCTTCGCCGACGCGCCGCGCGACCGTCTGCTGGCCACGCTGGCCAGGGCGCACCAGCAAAACAAGGCGGCCGAATACAGCCTGGTCGAGCGGCGCCACCGCGTGGCCGAGCACAACCTGGCCGCGCTTATCCAGGGCCAGCGCGCACTGGCCGCGCAACTGGGGCAGCCGCCAGAACCGACGCCAGCGGCGCCCGGCGCCGACGTGCGCGCCAGCCGCGCCGCGCCCGACGCCAGCCAGCACTGAAGAGCCAGCAAGGAGAAACCCGCATGGATTACCAAGACCGGAAAGACCCGGCGCTGGCCAGCGCCAGCCAGGTCGAGCAGTTGGCCGACAGCTTGTCTGACGCGGCCGACGCGCTGCACACGCGCGTGATGCGGGCGATCCGCAAGCGCCCGCTGGGGGGCGCCGCCCCGCCCGGCCTGGAGCTGGTGCTCAGCCAGGCCGAGGCGCAAACCATGTTCGACGCCGAGGTCAGCCTGCGCCAGCGCGCCAACGAACTCTACATCGACGCCGGCGGCTACGCGCTACAGGGCTTGGACACGTCGCAGCACAGCCTGATGGAGCTAACCGACACGGCCAAACAAAAAATCGCCCGGATCAACAACCTGAAAGACTTGATCGCCATTGGCAGCGACCTGCTGACCCTGGCCGGCGCCGTCATCGCCGGCAAACCCGACCGCGTCGCCAAGGCGCTGGGGCACATGCACGAGCATTTCGCCGGTTTGAAAAAGGACAAAGCCGGCCCGGGCTGACGCCGCCGCGCGGCGTCGGGGATGGCGTCAGAGGGACGCGAACGCTGAAATTTACACCAAAGGCAAAGAGCCGGGGCCAGACCTTCTGGCCCTGCATTTACGCCGCTGCACAGACGCGCGCGGCCCCGTTGAGCTGAGTCAATCGAAACGCCTCAAGTACCTCAAGCCGGACGCCGGACGATGGGCTACCATGGCTGGGTAGGCACACCCCGGGCGGAGCGGCAATGAACGGACTGGACCAGGCACAAATTTCGCGGCTGCAAAGCTTGCTGGAACGGCGCAAGGTTTCGCTGCTCAGCCAGCTTGCCGACGACGCCGTCGCGGCCGGCCTGCGCGCGGGCGCCTCCAGCGAAATCGAGGCCTCGCCGGCCGACAACGCCAGCCTGCGCACCTTGAACGAGCTGGTCAACGAAGCGGCCGAGCACAACGCCGCGCAACTGCGCACCGTCAAGCATGCGCTCGCCAAATTTAAAGACGACAGCTACGGCATCTGCGAAAGCTGCGGCGAAGCCATCGGCGTCTCGCGCCTCGACGCCCGCCCGGAGGCGCGCTTTTGCATCGCCTGCCAGACGAATATGGAAAAGGCCCGCAGATAAGGCGCCTGATCGACGCTTACGCTGCGGGCCCCGCCACTACACGCGCTCTTTACTACGATGCTTTACCGCTGTGCTTTACCGCTGCGCTTTACTGCTTTTTTACCAGTGATTCATTACTGATTCACCACTGGCGCATGGACTACCCGTCTTTACCGCCACGGCACGCGCCGCTTGCTACCACTCGCCGGACCTGCGTCTATGCGCCGCCTCGGCGGTGTTGTCTCCTCCACTGCCCCTTGCCGGCCCGCTCAGCTCATGTGCTGGCCGCCGTTGATCGCGATATTGGCGCCCGTCACGAAACCGGCCTCCTCCGACGTCAGGTAGGCCACCAGCGCGGCCACCTCGTCGGGTTCGCCCAGGCGCCCGACCGGAATTTGCGGCAGGATCTTGGTCGCCATGATTTCGCCCGGCACCTTCGTCACCATGCGCGTGCGCAAATAGCCGGGCGAGACGGTGTTGACGGTAATGCCGTGGCGCGCCACTTCCAGCGCCAGCGCCTTGGTGAAACCGTGCATGCCGGCCTTGGCGGCGGCGTAGTTGCTCTGGCCGAAGGCGCCCTTCTGGCCGTTGACGGACGAAATATTGATGATGCGGCCCCATTTTTGCGCCAGCATCGGCTCCAGCGCCTGCTTGCTCATGTTGAACACGCTGTCGAGGTTGGTGCGCAGCACCGTGCTCCAATCCTCCGGTTTCATATTGCGCATGCTCTGGTCGCGCGTGATGCCGGCGTTGTTCACCAATATGTCGATGCGCCCCATCTCCGCCAGCAGCTTTTGCATCATCCATTCGCAGTCGGCGTAGTCGGCCACGTCGACCTTGTAGCCGGTGAAGCGGAAGCCCTCGTCCTTTTCCGCCTCGATCCAGTGCTGGGCCTGGTCGTTGCCGGGTGAATACGTCGCCGCCACCGTGTAACCGGCCTTGTGCAGGCGGCGGCAAATCGCCGTGCCCAGGCCGCCCATACCGCCCGTTACCAGGGCCACTTTTTTATCGTCCATGTCTACTCCTCGTCGCTGATTATTGTTTTTACAATTAAAAACCTAGTCTATGAGGTGCGCCTGCACTCGATATTGCGTTGGATCAAACGCCCAGCTTGCTCCCGGCTGAGCGGCGACAGGGCGCGCGCGCGCGTTTTCCGGTACCATGGAAGGATCCGCACTGTAAGGACCACGCCATGTCCTATAAAACCGTACTCGTGCATATCGACGACGGCGCCTCCGCCGGCGCGCGCATCGACCTTGCCGCCGCCATCGCGCGCAGCCAGGGCGGCCACCTGGTCGGCGTGGCACTCACCGGCGTCTCGCGCTTCCTTTACCAGAACGTCACCAACATCGACGACGACCCGAACCTGGCGCTGCACCTGAGCTTTTTGCGCGAGCGCGCCGGCCACGCCCTGACCGGCTTCGAGCAGCGCATGGCGGCGCTGGGCCTGGACGGGTTCGAACAGAGCGTCGTCGACGACGAGGCCGGCGGCGGCGTCAGCCTGCTGGCGCGCTACGCCGACCTGGTCGTCATTGGCCAGTTGAACCCGGCGCAACCGTCGAGCGCCGTCATGAGCGACTTTCCCGCCTATGTCGTGATCCATTCCGGCCGGCCCGTGCTGATCGTGCCGTACGCCGGCGCGGCGGCGGCGGCGCCGCGCCGCGCGCTCATTTCCTGGAACGCCAGCAAGGAGGCCAGCCGCGCCGTCAGCGCCGCGCTGCCGCTGCTGAAACAGGCGGCCGAAGTACACATTGTCGTGCTCGACGCCGAGCAAAACGCCGCCGAGCACGGCGCCGACCCGGGCGCCGAGATCGCGCTCTACCTGCGCCGCCACGGCGTGATCGGTAACATCGCGCTGCGCCAGTCGCCGCGCCAAGGCGGCCGCGGCCGCCGCCGCCCCGGCGCCGTCGGCGACACCCTGCTCTCGCACGCGGCCGACCTGGCGGCCGACCTGCTGGTGATGGGCGCCTACGGCCACTCGCGCTTTCGCGAAACCATTCTCGGCGGCGTCACCCGCACGGTGCTCGAAAGCATGACGATTCCGGTGCTGATGGCGCATTAGGCGGACAGTCGGGCATTCAGGTAGGCGGCTTCGGCGTGGCAACGATTCACACCAAGGGCGTAGCCCCGGGGTTAACCTGAAGGTTTGGCCCCGGCTGGTTGCCTCGGGTGGATGTTCAGCGTTGCCGGCCCGCGCAATGAACGGCAAGGGGGGCGGCGCGGCCACTAGCCGTCCGAATGCCACGGCTGGCTACGGATCTTGGCGACCTGGCGTTGCGCCAGCCACGTCCACAACTGCAGCGCGTCCGGCTGGCTCAGCGCCGCCATCCGCCTCGGGCTGGCCAGGGCGATCTCGCAATCGCGGTCCGACCATTCCTCGAATTTGACGTCGCCGCCGCCGCTCACTTCGACCTCGTACATCAAGCCGTCGTCGTAGCCGAAACGCAGCACGGCCGCGCCGGCGCCTTCCGCGCCGGACGGCGCGCGGTACACCTCGCCCAGCGCCTCGGCCAGTTGCGCCGCCGACGGCGCCGCCACGTCGCGCCCGTCCACCCTGGTGAGAACCACCCATGCTTGTGTCATTGACGCGTCCTCCTATCAATACTCGTTAGCGCTCCTCTGGCGGCGGCGTTGCGGCGGCGGCCATGGTCCACTTCGGCATGGGCCGGTGGCAAGGTACTAATTTCATACTAACAGGAATAATACCGACATTGTGCCTTTAAAGTAGGCAAATTATTCGGCCCGCCCGCGCCCGCCCGCGAGGCGGCGGCGCGCCGCCGGGCGGCGCCAACGCCCGTCAGCGCGCCGGAACGGGCAGGCTGAGCGGGTCGAAATCGACCCAGTCGCCGTCGACGATATCGCCCTGCGCCCGTTCGATGTGCTCGGCGCCCAGTCCGCCCAGCAGCGCCAGCGCGCGCTCCTGCTCGGCCGCGTCGGCGCAGGCGACGGCGATCAACATGCCTGGCCGGCGCGGTTCGAGGCGGTTTTCACCGCCCCGTTCCGCCTCGCCGGCCTCCTTCATGTTGTGCAGGCTATACAGCGAGCCGACGTGGGCGCCAACCAGCGCCCCCACCACCGGCCCGGCCGGCCCGGTCACCAGCGCGGTCGCCGCGCCGATTGCCGCGCCGATCGCGCCGCCGGCGACGACGCCCTTGCCCACGCCCTGCGGCGTGTCCTTGGCGCCCGGCGAAATGTCGCGGTCGCCGCCGTACTCGTAGACGTCGTGCTGGCCCGGCTGGTTGACGTAAAAGGCGCTGATGCGCGCCTCGGCGAATCCGTCCCGCACTAGCGCGGCGCGGGCCTCGTCGATTTGCTGCTGCAACTGGAAATGGCCTGCAATGATGTCGCTCATGATGTTTCCTCCAAAGTAGTTGGCGTGTGCCAGCGAGGGTGCGCCAAAGCCGGCGGCGCCTCTGTACGCGGCCGCACGTTGGGCGCGAATGCAAAAAATGTTCCGGCGGCACGGCAAAGCCAATCTTTCGCCGTATAATAAAATGCCACCGCAGCCGTGGTCGCAGCGGGCGGGGCCACCCCTCCCGGACGCCAGCTCTGTAAGGATGGGACAGTTTGATGGACGCAAACCAGAAGCAAGCCAGTGAAGCGCCCGCCGGCACGACGCCGGACGCGCGCGCCGCCGCCCACAGCGGCTTGCAGGCCAGCTTCGACCAGGCCCCGGTCGGCATCGTCCACCTCGACCTGGCCGGTTTTTTCCTGCACGCCAACGAGCGCATGTGCAAACTGCTCGACTTCGCCGAATCCGAGTTGGTCGGCAAACATTTTACGCGGCGCATGGTGTCCGACGACGGCGCGGCCCTGCAGGCCGACATGGCGCGCCTACTCGCCAGCCCCGGCGCCAGCAGCAAGCACGAGGTACGCCTGATCCGCCGCGGCGGCACGCTGAACTGGGCGCAGATCGCCAGCTACTGTATCGTCGACGCCGCCGGCCAGCCCGAGCATCTGCTGTGGTGGGTCAGCGACCTCGAGCCCCGGCGCCAGCTCAAGGACATGCTGCAACTGTCGAACCGGGCGCTGGCGGCGTCGCTGAACGGCGTGCTGATCTGCGACGCCAGCCAGGCCTCGCTGCCGATCATGTACGCCAACCCGGCCTTTTGCCGCATGAGCGGCTACGAGCTGATCGACGTGATGGGGCGCAACTGCCGCTTCCTGCAAAACGACGACCGCGAACAGGCCGGCGTCGCCGCCGTGCGCCAGGCCATCGGCAACCGCGAGCAAGTCCAGGTGGTGCTGCGCAACTACCGCAAGGACGGCACGCTGTTCTGGAACGAGTTGCAAATCTCGCCGGTGCCCGACGAGCGCGGCGAGGTCACCCACTACATCGGCATCCTCAACGACATCACCGCCTTCAAGCAAAACGAGGAGCGCCTGGCCTTCCTGGCGGTGCACGACGAACTGACCGGCCTGCCCAACCGCAGCCTGTTCAACGACCGCCTGCGGCAGGCCATCCTGCAGTCCAGCCGCCACGCCAACGCCGTCGCGCTGCTGTGCCTGGGCATCGACAACGTCAACCTGGTCAACGCCAGCCTGGGCCACGCCGCCGGCGACCAACTGCTGCGCGACAGCGCCGCGCGCCTGCTGGCCTGCCTGCGCAGCCACCACACCGTCTCCCGCCACGGCGGCAACGAGTTCGTCATCATCCTCGACGAGGTCGACAGCGCCGCCGACATCACCGCCGCCTGCGACGACATCTTCGCCTGCCTGGGCGCCGCCTTCGCGCTCGAGGACCACAACGTGCACGCCGTCTGCAGCATCGGCGTCACGCTCTACCCGCAGGACGGCAGCGACCCCGCCACGCTGCTGCGCTACGCCGACATGGCGCGGGCGCGCGCGCGCGAACAGGGCGGCGGCAAGTACCAGTACTTCGACACCGGCATGAACCTGCGCACGCTCGAACGCATCGGCATCGAGGCGGCGCTGCGCCAGGCCATCGCCGGCGACGAGCTGCAACTGATGTACCAGCCGCTGGTGGACCTGCAAACCGGGCGCATCGCCAGCCTGGAGGCGCTGGTGCGCTGGCAGCGCCCCGGCGCCGGCCTGCTGGCGGCCGGCGAATTCGTGCCGCTGGCCGAACAGAGCGGCCTGATCGGCAACGTCGGCGACTGGGTGCTGCGGCGCGCCTGCCAGGACATGCGCGCCTGGCGCGACGCCGGCCAGCCCGACCTGAAAATCGCCATCAACATCTCGCCGCGCCAGTTCCGCGACCCGCAACTGGCCGGCGCGGTGGCCGCCGCCCTCAACGAGTTCGGCCTCGGCCCGGACGCGCTCAGCCTGGAGATCACCGAGGCCGCGCTGACCGAGGACGCCAAGGCCAGCGCCTACAGCCTGGCCCAGTTCAAGGCGCTCGGCGTGTGCCTGACGCTGGACGACTTCGGCACCGGCCACTCCTCGCTGAGCAACCTGAAGCAGTTCGCCTTCGACCTCGTCAAGATCGACCACGCCTTCATCAGCGACATCGTCACCAACATCGACGACGCCGCGCTGTCGAAGACCATCATCTCGATGGCCCACAACCTGGGCATCAAGGTGGTCGCCGAGGGCGTCGAGACCGAGGCCCAGTGCGACTTTTTGCGGCGCAATATGTGCGACCTGATCCAGGGCTACTTCTTCGCCGCGCCGATGGCGCCGCACGACATCAGCGCGCTGCTGCGCGAGGGTCGCTGCCTGCCGCCGCACCTGCTGCGCATGCAAAAGCAAAAGCGCACGCTGCTGCTGGTCGACGACGAGCAAAACATCGTCGCCTCGCTCAAGCGCCTGCTGCGCCGCGACGACTACCAGATCTTCACCGCCAACAGCGGCCAGGAGGGCCTGGACCTGCTGGCGCACCAGCAGATCGACGTGATCGTCTCGGACCAGCGCATGCCCGGCATGATCGGCGCCGACTTCCTGCGCGCGGCCAAGCAGTTGTACCCGGACACGATCCGCATCATGCTCTCGGGCTACACCGAGCTGCAATCGGTGACCGACGCCGTCAACGAGGGCGCGATCTACAAATTCCTGACCAAGCCGTGGGAGGACGACCTGCTGCGCGGCCACATCGCCGCCGCCTTCCACCTGAAGGAGATCTCCGACGAGAACGAGCGCCTGAACCTGGAGGTGCGCACCGCCAACCACGAGCTGGCCTCGGCCAACCGCAAGATGGAGGAGCTGCTGCGCCAGAAGCAGCAGCAGATCAGCCGCGACGAGGTCAGCCTGAACATCGCCCGCGAACTGCTGCAATTCCTGCCGCTGCCGGTGATCGGCATGGACGACGACGGCATGATCGCCTTCATCAACGCGGCCGCCGACACGCTGTTCCGGCGCGCCGGCGCGCTGCTCGGCAACGAGGCCAGCCTGGTCTTGCCGGACCTGTTCGAGGACGGCGCCGTGCCCGGCGCCGCCAACACCCACATCGCCGAGGTCGACGGCGTGGCCTACTCGATCGCCGTGTACCCGATGGGCGCCAACTCGGCCTCGCGCGGCAGCCTGATCACGCTGAGCCGCTGCGCCGCGCCGCTGTGCGGGGCGGCGCCGTGAGCGCCCAGGCGCAGCGCATCGAACTCGACGCGGCGCGCGCCGGCATGGTGCTGGCCGGCGACCTGCGCGACGCCAACGGCAGCGTGCTGCTGCCCGACGGCGCCACCCTGACCGAGGCCAACCTGGCGTCGCTGCGCCGGCGCGGCGTCGACGCTTGCAGCGTGCTGCCGGCCGACGCCGGCGACGCCGCCGAGGACGCGGCGGCGCGGGCGGCGCGCGTGGCGCAGCAACTGCGCCGGCTGGAGCGGCTGTTCCGCCGCAGCGCCGCCGAGGAAGCCACGCCGCGGCTGCTGCAACTGCTGACCACCTACCGCGAGAACGGATGAACATGGCCGCCCTGTCAATCGAGGACATCGTCAAACGCATCCAAGACCTGCCGTCGCTGCCGGTGGTGGTGATGGAGCTGCTGTCGACGATGCAGGAGGAGGACGTCGACGTCCACCTGCTGGCCGGGAAAATCACGCTGGACCAGTCGCTGACGGCGAAAACGCTGCGCCTGGCCAACTCCTCGTTCTACGGCATGCAGTCGAAGGTCACGTCGATCCAGCAAGCCATCGCGGTGCTCGGCTTCCACAGCATCCGCACGCTGGTGACGGCCTGCTCGGTGACCGGCGCCATCGCCCCGCTGCCGGGCAGCCGCTTCGACTTCCCGGGCTTCTGGCGCCATTCGGTGGCCACCGCCGTGGCCGCCAAGGCGCTGGCGCCGCGGCTGCGCCAGAACGCCGAAACCGCCTTCACCGCCGGCCTGCTGCACGACCTCGGCACGCTGGTGCTGGCGACCCGCTTCCCGGCCCAGTACGAGGAGGCGCTGGCGTGGCGCCGCGCCCACGACTGCGGCACCGCCGAGGCCGAGCGAGCGGTGTTCGGCCTGGACCACGCCGTGGTCGGCGGCGCGCTGGCGGCCCACTGGAAATTCCCGGCGGCGATCCAGGGCGCCGTCGCCAGCCACCACGAGCTGCTGGAACAGGACGTCGCCTCGCTGCCGCTGGCAATCCACGTGGCCGACATCCTGGCCCACGCGCTCGACCTGTCGGGCCAGGAAGACGAGCTGGTGCCGGCCATGTCGGCGCGGGTTTGGCGCACCCTGGCGCTGAGCGACGAGGCCGGGCTGGCGCTGCTGCGCGAGACCGAGCACGCCTTCCACGAGATGAGCCAGATCCTGGTCGGCTGACGGAGGGCGCCCGCGTATGAGCAAACTGAACGACACGCCGCACCCGCCCCCCGCCGAGCCGCCGGCGGCGCCGGCGTCGATCGCGCTGTCGGAGTTTTTCGACGGCCACCCGGTGGCCACCTTCGCCATCGACACCGACCACGTCATCACGCACTGGAACAAGGCCTGCGAGCACCTGCTGGGCTGGAACACGGCCGAGATGGTGGGCGCGCGCAGCAAGCACGGCCTGGCCTTTTACGCGCGCGAGCGGCCCATGCTGTCGGACTTGATCGTCGACGCCGACAGCGTCGCGCTGGCGCGCCACCAACGCTCGGCGGTGATCCCGGGCGCCTACGAGGCCGAGGACTTCTTCCCCAACATCGGCGAGGGCGGCCACTGGCTGCACTTCACCGCCGCGCCGCTGCGCGACGGCGACGGCAACATCGTCGGCGCCATCGAAACCATGCGCGACGTCACCGAGCGGCGCGTCGCCGAGAACGCGCTGCGGCGCGCCCACGACAACCTCGGCCACATCGTCGAGAAGCGCACCGCCCAGCTGGCCGAGGCCAACGAGCGGCTCGAGGACGATATCCGCCAGCGCGAGGTCGCCGACGCCGAACTGCGCCGGCGCAACCTCGAATTGACCGAACTGAACGACAAGCTGTCGATGACCCAGCAGCAACTGCTACAGTCGGAGAAACTGGCCTCGATCGGCCAGCTGGCGGCCGGCGTGGCGCACGAGATCAACAACCCGATCGGCTACATTTTTTCCAACTTCGGCACCCTGCAGGGCTACCTCGACAGCCTGTTCGCCATGCTGCGCGCCTACCAGGACGCCGAGGCCAGCGTCGCCGCGCCGGCGCTGGCCATGGCGCTGCGGACGATGCGCGAGCAAATCGACCTGGACTTCCTGCGCGAGGACATCCCGGTGCTGATGGGCGAGTCGAAGGAAGGCATCGTGCGGGTGCGCCACATCGTCCAGGACTTGAAGGATTTTTCGCGCGTCGACGCCAGCCAGGAATGGGTCTGGGCCAATTTGCACCACGGCATCGACTCGACGCTGAACATCGTCAGCAACGAGGTCAAATACAAGGCCGACGTCGTCAAGGAATACGCCGACATCCCCGATATCGAATGCCTGCCGTCGCAGATCAACCAGGTGGTCATGAACCTGGTCGTCAACGCCGCCCACGCCATCGGCGAGCGGCGCGGCACCATCACGGTGCGCACCGGCTGCGACGACGCCTCGGTCTGGCTGGAGGTGGCCGACAACGGCGCCGGCATCGCCCGCGAAAACCTGTCGCGCATCTTCGACCCCTTCTTCACCACCAAGGCCATCGGCAAGGGAACCGGGCTGGGACTGTCGCTGTCCTATGGCATCGTGCAAAAACACGAGGGCCGCATCGAGGTCGACAGCGAACCCGGCCGCGGCACCACATTTCGCATCACGCTGCCAATCCGGCACGCCGAACAGCAAGGCAAGGACCCCCATTCATGACAGAAGCATTATTCGCCCCGGCCCCGCCCGTCGCCACGCCGCCCCTGACCTTGCTGTGCGTCGACGACGAGCCGAACATCCTGTCGTCGCTGCGGCGCCTGTTCCGCGCCAAGGGCTACCGCGTGCTCACCGCCGAGGGCGGCGCGGCCGGCCTCGAGGTATTGGAAAAGGAGGCGGTCGACCTGGTTATTTCCGACATGCGCATGCCGGAAATGGACGGCGCCCAATTCCTGGCCCAGGTGCGCCAGCGCTGGCCCGGCGTGATCCGCCTGCTGCTGACCGGCTATTCGGACATCCAGTCCATCCTCGACGCCATCAACTGCGGCGAGATCTACCGTTACATCACCAAGCCGTGGGACGACAACGACATCGCGCTGGTGGTGCGCCACGCGCTCGAGCGGCGCGTGCTGGAGCAGGAAAAACTGCGCCTCGAACGCCTGACCCAGCAGCAGAACGACCAGCTCAAGACGCTCAACCAGAGCCTGGAGGCGAAGGTCGAGGCGCGCACCCAGCAGTTGAAGAAGACCCATGACGAGGTGTTGCAGGCCAACGAAAAACTCAAGAGCAACTTCGTCACCACCATCAAACTGTTTTCCAGCATCATCGAAATGCGCGGCGGCAGCCTGAACGGCCACTCGCGCCGCACCGCCGACCTGGCGCGCCGCATCGGCGTCGAGATGGCGCTGCCGGGCAAGGAAATCCAGGAAATCTTCATCGCCGCGCTGCTGCTCGACATCGGCAAGATCGGCTTCAGCGACGAGTTGCTGAGTACGCCGCTGACGTCGATGACCGGCGACACCCTGGGCCTGTTCCGCAAGCACCCGGTGCGCGCCGAGCAATTGCTGATGGCGCTGGACGACCTGCGCGGCGCCGCCACCGTGTTGCGCTCGCAAATGGAGCGCTTCGACGGCGCCGGCTTCCCCGACGCCCTGGCCGGGCTGGCCATTCCGCTGGGCGCGCGCATCCTGGCGCTGGCGTCCGACTACGACAATTTGCAGATCGGCGCGATGGTGCAGCGCCAATTGCGCGCCGACGAGGCCAAGCAACTAATCTACGACAGCAGCGGCAAGCGTTACGACCCGATGGTGGTGGCGGCCTTCCGCCAGCTCATGGACGGCAACAACGGCGACGCCGCCGGCAACGGCGACGTCGCCGCGCTGTCGGGCGAACTGGTGCCGGGCATGAAATTGTCGCGCGACCTGATCAGCCGCGACGGCCTGATGCTGCTGGCGGCCGACCACGTGCTCGACGCCCGCCTGATCCAGCAGGTGCAGGACTTCGAGGCCAAGGGCGGCGGCCGCCTAACCATCCGCATCTACCACCAGCCGAAACCCGCGTAACGCGGCGCCGGCGCGGCGGCGGGCGCTATAATGCGCTCCCGAAATGAACGATAGGCGGATGCGATGCAGTGGCAACGGAACAAGCGCTTGCGGTACCGCTGCGACGAGCAGACGTTTTCGATTTCATTATTGCCGTCCGTCTCCCGCGTCCTGATCCTGCTGGTCCTGGATACCTTCATCCTCGTGGCGGTGATTGGCTCGCTCGGCGAGCCCACCCACAAGACCAACGACGGCCCGCTGGCGTACAGCATGTTCGCCCTGTTCGTGCTCTGGCCGTGGTTCAACGACCTGGTGAAATGGCTCCCCACCACGGTCTACCGCGACGGCCGCCTGCACCGCCCGCTCAAGCGCGCCAGCGCGGACCCCGCGCGGATGACCGTGTATTACTCCTGCGGCGGTAAATTTACCAGCCTCGGCATCAGCTACCCGAACGGCAACGGCGGGCGCCGCAAATTCGAGCTCAAGGAGGCGGACGGCGGCTGCGGCGGCATGGCCGAGGTCGGGCAAAAACTGGCGACCTGGCTCAACGTGCGCTATACAGTCACCTAGCGCCAGGCGCCGTGGTCAGGGGCTCAAAACCCGCGCGCGAACGGCGTGCGGATATCCGACAAAAATTGCCGCGCGCGCGGATGCTGCGGCCGGTTGAAAAACTCGTCCGGCGTGGCGCGTTCGAGCACCCTGCCCTGGTCCATGAACAGCACCCGGTCGGCCACCTCGCGCGCGAAACCCATTTCGTGCGTCACGCACACCATGGTCATGCCGTCGCGCGCCAGGTCGCGCATCACCAGCAGCACCTCGCCGACCATTTCCGGATCGAGCGCGCTGGTGGGCTCGTCGAACAACATCAGCGGCGGCTGCATCGCCAGCGCCCGGGCGATCGCCACGCGCTGCTGCTGGCCGCCCGACAACTGCGCCGGCAGCGCGCCGGCCTTGTGCGCCAGGCCGACGCGCTCAAGCAGCGCCAGCGCGCGCTTCTCGGCGTCGGCCCGGCTCAGGCCGCGCAACTTGGCCGGCGCCAGCGCGCAATTGTCGAGCACCGTCAAATGCGGAAAAAGATTGAACTGCTGGAACACGAAACCGATATGCGAGCGGAACTGGTTCAAGTCCAGCCCCGGCGCATGGATGTCCTGGCCGTCCACCTCGATGCGGCCCGAGCCGATCGGTTCGAGCCGATTCAGCGTGCGGATCAAGGTCGACTTGCCGGAACCGGAAGGGCCGCACACCACCACCACCTCGCCCTTGCCGACGTGCTCGGTGACGTCGACCAGCGCGTGGTAGTCGCCATAGAATTTATTTACCTTGTCAAACTTGATCATACGGCGAACGCTCTTTTCCGCTTGGCGCCGCGCTGCTCAAGCCAGAAGGCGAAGCGCGACAGGCCGAAGCACAGGATGAAATAGGTGAGGCCCAGCAGGAAGTACACCTCGGTGGATTTGGTCAGCACTTGCACATTGATCTGCGAGGCGATGAAGGCAACCTCGGTCAGGCCGATGATGTAGCCCAGCGACGTCTCCTTGATGGTCGAGACGAACTGGTTCACCAGCGACGGCAGCGTATTGCGCAGCGCCTGCGGCAGCACGATATGGCGCATCGTCGCGACATAGCCGAGGCCGAGCGAACGGGCCGACTCGACCTGTCCGGCCGGCAAGCCGTGGATGCCGGCGCGGATAATCTCGGCCAGGTAGACCCCGTCGAAAATCACCAGCGCCGTCAACATCGTGCTGAACTGGTCGGTCTTGTGCCCGGTCACGCTGGGCAGGAAGAAATAGGCCCAAAAGATCACCAGCAACAGCGGCGTGCCGCGCACCACGTACACCAGCGCCGTCACCGGCCAGCGCAGCGCCCGGTAGGGGCTGACGCGCGCCATGCCCAGCAACAAGCCAAGTGGCAGGCTGAGCAGCAAGCCCAGCGCCGCCAGCAACAGGGTCAGGGCCAAGCCGCCCAGCGGCCCGTTCGGGTATTGCCCGATCAGAAAATAGACCCAGTAATTTTGTATCACTTCAAGCATCACGCCCCCCTGCGCGCATAGCGCTGTTGCGACCACGCGGCCAGCGCGCTAATGAACAGCGACACCGACAGGTAGCAGACGGTGGCGAAGGCGAACGCCTCGACGCTGCGAAACGAGGTGGTCTCGACCCGCTGCGCCTGGTACATCAGCTCGGCGACGCCGATCACGGTGGCGATGCTGGTGTTTTTCCACAGGTTCAAGGTTTGCGAAATCAGCGGCGGGGTCGTCACGCGCAACGCCTGCGGCAGGATGAACAGGCGCATCGTCGCCAGGAAGCCGAAGCCGAGCGCGCGGCCGGCCTCGAACTGCTGCGGCGGAATAGCGCGGATGCCGCTGCGGATATCCTCGGCCATATAGGCGGCGGTGTACAGGGTCAGCGCCACGACCGCACCGACGGCCTCGATGTTGCCGGCGTACAGGCTTTCCTTCCACGCCTGCGGCAGCAATTCCGGCGCGCCGAAATACCAGAACAGCATGTGCGCCAGCAGCGGCACGTTGCGGATCGCTTCGACGAAGGCGAAGCCGCAGGCGTTCAAGGCGCGCGACGGCGCCAGCCGCAGCAGCGCCACCGCGACGGCCAGCGGCACGGCAAAGACCAGCGTGACGGCGCTCAATTGCAGGGAAATGCGCAGGCCGGACAGCAGCCAGTCGTGATAGTTACCGGACAGGAGTAATGCGAGATCGAAATGAGCCATGATGTCGTGCGCAAGCGCCGCCCGCGCGGGGCGGGCGGCGCCGTGCGGCCGTTACGCCTCGACCTTGTCCGAATCGAACTTGAAGGTCCGCTTCTCGAATTTCAGCTTGGTGGCCGGACCGTACCATTTAAAGAACAGCTTCTCGCCGTCGCCGGATTTTTCCAGGTCGCGCAGCACGCCGTCGACCAGTGTTTTCAAGCCGGTTTCGCCCTTCTTGATGCCCAGCGCCAGCGCCTCGGTGCTGATACTTTGCGGCAGCACCAGATAGTCCTTCTGCGCCGCGCCCAGCTTGGCGAAATTGTTCAGCAGCGAAGCCTCGTCGTCGACATAGCCGGCGCCCTTGCCCTGCTGCAGCGCCAGGTAGGCCTGCACCGTGGTTTCATAGGTAACCACGTCGACCGACGGCACCGCCTTACGGATGTTCGGCTCCTGCGTGCCGCCTTTGACGGTCAACACTTTTTTCCCGGCCAGCGCGGCCACGGTGGCGATGTTGCTGCTTTTCTTGACCAGCACCTTTTGGCCGGTGATGAAGGTGGAAATCGAAAAATCGACCAGCGCCTCGCGCTCCCTGTTATGCGTCAGCGACGCCGCCAGGATATCCACCCGGCCCTGTTGCAGCTCTGGGATGCGGGCGGCCACCGCCAATTGCTTGATGCCGACCTTGACGCCGAGCTTTTTCGCCACCGCGTTGCACAGGTCGACCTCGTAGCCGACGATCTGGCGCGACTTCGGATCGACGAAACTGTTCGGCTCGTCGGTACCGAGCACGCCGCAGACCAGCTCGCCCTTGGACTTGATATCGGCGAGCTGATCGGCGTGCGCCAGCGGAGCGATAAGCGACCCGGCGGCGACGGCGGCGGCGACGGCGAAACGATGGAAGCGGTAATGCATAGGATTCTCCTTGGCGTGATCGGGATGCGCTGATTGCACATGCCCGCCATTAGACCCGACGCCGTTAAGATGGAAAACGAATGGTTTCGCGCATCGATATGCGGAAAATGGAAGGAAAACGCAGCGACAAGAAAGCCGAACCTAGTTACGTCCCGGCCTGGCCGCCCGGCGGGTTGACCGGCAGGCGTATCGTGAAGACGGTGCCTTTGCCGACTTCCGAGGCGACCTCGATCTTGCCGCCGTGCTTAGTGACGATGCCATACGACAGCGACAAACCCAGCCCGGTGCCGCTGCCGACCGGTTTGGTGGTGAAAAACGGCTCGAAGATGCGGTTCAGGTTTTCCGGCGGAATGCCGCCGCCGGTGTCGGCGACCTCAACCCACACCCAATCGTTGGCGCAGCCGGTGCGAATGGTAATGGTGCCGCGGTCCTTGATGGCGTGGCTGGCGTTGACCAGCAGATTCATGAACACTTGGTTCAGCTGCGACGCCAGGCATTTCACCGGCGGCAACACGCCATAGTGCTTCTCGACCGCGGCCTTGTACTTGATCTCGTTGGAGACGATGTTCAAGGTAGTGTCGAGGCCGTGGTGCAGGTCGGCGATTTGCCACTCGGTTTCGCCGACATGGGAGAAATCCTTGAGCGACTGGACGATGTCGCGCACCCGCTTCAAGCCGTCCATCGACTCCCGCACCAAGTCGTTGACGTCGTCCCTCAGGAAAGCCAGGTCGGCGCTTTCGCGGATTTGCGCGACGCGTGCGGCCATCTCCGAATTGCCCTTGAGCGTGGCGATGGATTGCTCGTACTGGTCGATGACGCCGAACAGCGTCGTCACATACCCTTGCAGCGAACCCATGTTGGAATTGACGAAACCGACCGGATTGTTGATTTCATGGGCGATGCCGGCGGCCAACTGGCCGATGGACGCCATCTTCTCCGATTGCAGCAACTGGTCGTGCGCTTCCTGCAGCTTACCGATCAGCAACTGCTGCTCCTCGCCCTTCGCCTGCAGCGCCTCCTCCATCGTCTTGCGGCTGGTGATGTCGGTGAGCGAGCCGATCACCTCCAGCGGCGCGCCCTGCTCGTCGCGGATCAGGCGCAGCGTGTCGTGCATCCACAGATAAGTGCCGTCGCTGGCGCGGAAGCGGTATTCATAAGCGCGCTGGCCCTCGGAAAACACCAGCGCCAGGCTGGAGAAGATACTCGGCGCGTCGTCCGGGTGGATATGATCGAACCAGAAATTGGGATCGGCCACCATCTCCTCGGGCCGGTAACCCAGCACATTCAAGGCGTTGTTGCTGACGAAGGTCATCTTGAAGTCGCCGCTGGGCACGGTGCAATAAATGATCGCGGGCGTATTGTCGACCAAATATTGCAACCGAACAATGGGCGAGGCGGCTTCGCGCGGCGCGGCCACCGGCGCGGCCGGGGCATCGGACGAAAAAAACTCGAATTCCTCAAACTGCATAAGCGGGGCCTCGCTTTGGAGCAAATCTGCTGGGTGCGCGCCGCCGCAGTCGGCGGTATCGGGCGGTGCAAGCAGTTTGATTATGCCTCAATTTAATGGCCGGCAAACACAATTTTACCGATGCTCGGCGTAGTCGCGCGGGTCCCGTTGCGGCTCGGGCGGCGCCAGCCACGCGCGCGGATCGACCCGGTAGTATTTCTGCAGTTCGCCATACAGGGCGCCGTGGCGCTCGGCCATCTGATGCGGCTTTTCAAAGAAGGTTTCCGTGGCGACGGCGAAAAATTCGGCCGGGTTGCTGGCGCCATAGTGGTCCAGCACGCTAGGCTGGCGGTAAATCGCGTCGTAGCGCAAATTGGCGTAGTCGCGCGACAGCACCGCCGCCCAGCTGTGGTAATTGGCGGCGTCGCCGAGGAAGGGGGCGCCGTTCGGCGCGCCCGATTCGCTGTCGAGCTGGTGGGCGAATTCGTGCAGGACGACGTTGCTGCCGTCGCTCCAGTCGGCCGCGCCGCGCTGCACATGGTCCCACGCCAAGATCACCCTGCCGTCGCCCCACGATTCGCCCAGCAGCCCGTCTTCGGTTTCGGTGATCACGCCGCCGGGGCCGACCTCGCTGCGTTCGACCAGGAATTCACTCGGGTAGACCAGGATCGTGTGCAATTCCGGGTACACCTTGGTGTGCCGGTTCAGCAACAGCAGGCAGGCCTGGCCGGCGATCGTCAGGCGCATCTCGTCGTCGACCTCGAGTCCGTCGCAACCGATGAAGCGCTTCTGATACAAAAATTGCGCGACCAGGCGTTGCAACTGGGCCTGCAACGCGGCCGGCATGCGCGCGTAGATCGGCACATTGCGGCCCAGGATGTCGAGGGCGCCCGCCGGCAGCGGACGCGCCAGCGCCCGCTTCAGGCGCCAGCGCGGCAGCCATAGCGGCAGCGCGATAATCAGCGCCGTCACGCCAATCCAGATCAGCGCCTCCATCAGAACGCCGCCCTGGCGCGGGACGGCGGAGTCAACGGGGCAATGGCAGGCAACATGGGATTCCTTTGAGTCGGGATCGGACGATCGCAGTATCGTCCGCATTCCCGGCTAAATGGGGCTTGCTTGTCGACATTTCAATTCGCGGTGTCGTAATTCATTTGCGAGCGGCAACGCAAACAGCCGGGCGCGCCGCCCGGCTGTCATCGCGCCATCGGGCGCGAGGGGTGGCGGCCACATGGCCGCCTGCGCGTTTAGTCGCTTTTTTGCTGCGACGGTGCCGAGCCGAACAAGGCGGCGACCAGCGGGTCGCGCATCACCGGACCGCGGTTGACGCGAATCGCATAGTGGGTATCGTCGGCCAGGATATGGAAATGACGACCGTTGCCCGCCATGCTCTGCTCGCGCAGACCCGGACGGTCCTTGCGCGGCGCCGCGCCTTCGCGCTTTGGCTGTACGATGGCGGCCAGGAAGGCGCGCACACGCTCCGGATCGGGCGTCAGCTGGTAGACGGCCTTGCCCAGGTAGGTTGCAGTGCCTTCGATGTAGCGCGCCAGTTCGATAACGCCGGCATCGCGCAAGTCGCGGATGTATTTGCGGGCGCCGGACGGCGAAAATTTCAGGAACCAGGCGATTTCATCGGCCAGCATTTCGTGCAGCGACAATTCACCGATCAGCTTTTGCATGTTTTCAATGCGGCGCAGCGTGGCCGAGGTGGAGCGCACGCGCTCGATCGGCGCCATCGAAAGCGGGGCGCGGGGCGGCACCGGCGCGGCGCGGTCGACCAGCGTCAGTTGCGTAGAGCGCTCGGCGCCGCTATTGTCCTGGTGCGCTGCTTTCGTGTCGCCGGGTGCTGGGGCGTGAGACTGTCTCATTGCATGCATGTGAATACTCCTAAATAAATCGATAGCAAATAGTCGGAATCAGCTCCATGTCGACAAGTTCTGGGTCGACCGGCCACATCCATCTCCGACTTCTGACGCCAGAATGCCAGCGGCAAGCGTTCCGGTCTGTGCGGCAACGAACATAAGAGCCAATTAATTAATGTTGCCTACGTAATAGCGTTTAGAAATGACCGATGCAGCGGTGCTACAGCGGGTGCGCGTCGCCTCTTCTTATCGGCGCCCACGCCTGCGCCGTAGTATGTGGACGCGGACTGATGAAGATGCTGAAGGCGCGGGAAACGCAACAACCAGACACGGGAGCTGAACCGGGGACGGACGGTACACCACCCATCATTACGCTTGCGCAGGCCGGATGAGTGAAGCGCAATCGTCCATCGGCCGTCGGGTAAAAGGTCCGCCCCCTTTGGCCCGCGCCTCCGATTGATACGACGTCTTTGCTTGCAATATTCATTAATGTAGTATATTCATCAATACTTAACTTTTACTTAACTCAACCTTTTTCTACTTTTGTTCGAAATGTTGCGCTGTGTGCGTTTCCGAACAGAACAACTGATCTGGCTTGGGTATGCTCACTCCAGTTATTACACGGGCCAAGCCGCAGTTGCCGCGCTTGTCGGCGGCCCGCGGCGCTGTGCACATCCCGTGCCCTGCCACACTCATTTAAGGATCTATCATGAAAAAATATTCACTCATCCTCATCGCCCTCGTTGCAACCCTTGGTCTGACCGCTTGCGAAAAGACCGTGAACAACCCAGCCCCAGTGGCCGCCACGGATACCGTGGTCGTGCCAGTACCGGTAGCCGTAGCTGGCCCGGCAGGTGCGCCTGGCAAGGATGGCGCCTCGGGCACCTCCGGCGCGACTGGCGCCACCGGCGCAACCGGCGATGCCGGCGCCACCGGCGAAAAAGGCAAAACCGGCGACACCGTGATCGTCGTGCCTGAATCGAAGGAATCGAAGTAATATAGGTAGCAAGGCAAGCGCCCACCGTGGCGCTTGCAGCAACCGGCCTGAACATCGCGCCGCCGCCACCATGCGGCGGCGCGTTGCGTTCAACGGTGCTTTTCATATTCGATCCGCAGCGGTCGACTTAGTTCAAGCAATTCCCTCCCCCATGCGTGCGGCAATCCAGACGCGATGTCGGCAGTTTGTGCGAATGCACAGAAACGGCCCGTTTTCGCCTTCCCGCGCCGCGCCGCATAGTTCTTTTAGATCAATCACTTAACCATTCCTCTGCCGTCCTGTCGCTTGGCACGGAAGATGCTTTTAGTTCTATGCAGTCGCCCCAGAGCGGCAACGCGAAAACTATTCAATCTGACTGGAGAAGACACATGGCAACAAGCACAGCAATGAAAGCGTTTTTCAACACCAGGGCCGTCGCCGCCGCGTTCGCGCTGGCCGCCTGCCTGCCGCTGGCGGCCCAGGCCGCCGACGTGGTACGCCTCGGCAATTTGAAGTTCGCCCACTACGGCGCCGTCGCCTACATGAAGGAAATCGCGCCGAAATACAATTTGAAAATCGAGGAACGCATCTTTTCCAAGGGACTCGACATCGTGCCCGCCATCATCGCCGGCGAAATCGACGTCTCGGCCAGCGCGCTCGAGGCCGCCATTTCCGGGCGCGCCAGCGGCGTGCCGGTGTACCTGGTCGGCGGCTTCGCCAAGGGCGGCGTGCGCATCGTCGGCCGGCCCGAGCTGAACCTTCGCAGCATTGCCGACCTGAAGGGCAAAAAGGTCGGCGTCACCCGCGGCGGCCCGCAGGAAATCCTGTTGTTCTCCGAACTGGCCAAAAACCAGATGAGCTGGTCGGACAAGCCGGGCAAGGACGTGCTCATCATGTACATGGGCTACCCCGACCTGAACCAGGCCCTGCTGACCAAGGACATCGACGCGATGAGCCAGTCCGAGCCGTATTCGACCCAGGCCATCCATAAAAAATACGGCAGCGAAATCATGAAGCCGTATCAAACCGCGCTGGGCGAGCCGGTGCGCGCGCTGGTGATGTCGGAAAAAATGTACAAGGAAAAACGCGACGTCGCCGAGCGCTTCATGCAGTGCTTCGTCGCGGCGACCCGGATGTTCATCGCCGATCCGCTGCTGGCCGAGAAATACGTGCGCGAATCGATGTTCAAGAACCAGGTCAGCTCCGACGACTACCGCGACGCGATGGCCAACGCCAGCTTCACCGAGGACATTTCGCTCAGCCACGTGCAGTTGACCACCGACTACATGGTCAAGTTCGGCGTCGGCCGGATGACGGCGGCGCCGGCGGCCAAGGACTGGGTCAAGCTCGACCTGCTGGAGGCGGCCAAGAAAACCGTTTCCGCCGCCAAATAAGGAGGCAAGGCGATGAACACCCTCTTCCTGAAACGCCTGCTGCACGGTGCCGCCGTGCCGCTGGCCGCGCTGCTGCTGTGGCAGGCGTTGTCCGCCTTCGGCTGGATCAACCCGCAAATCCTGCCGTCGCCGGTGGCGGTGGCCGTCAAATGGGGCCAATACCTGGCGCCGCTGGAGGCCTACCAGCCCGAGGCCGGCAACTATCTGCTGTGGATGCTATCGGGCGAATTGCCGCACGACGCCTGGGCCAGCCTGTCGCGCGTGCTCGGCGGCTTCGCCATCGGCGCCGGCCTGGCGCTGCCGCTCGGTTTGCTGATGGGCACCAACCAGGCCGTCTACAAGCTGTTCGACCCGCTGGTGCAAATCCTGCGGCCGATTCCGCCGATCGCCTACATCCCGCTGGCGATCCTGTGGTTCGGCCTGGGCAACCCGCCGGCCTTCTTCCTCATCAGCATCGGCTCCTTCTTCCCGGTGCTGATGAACACCATCGCCGGCGTGCGCCAGGTCGACGGCATCTACATCCGCGCCGCGCGCAACCTCGGCGCCGGCCAGATGACGATGTTCCGCCGCGTCATCCTGCCGGCCGCCACGCCCTACATCCTGGCCGGCGCCCGCATCGGCATGGGCACCGCCTTCATCGTCGTCATCGTCGCCGAAATGATCGCCGTCAACAACGGCCTGGGCTTCCGCATCCTCGAGGCGCGCGAATACTTCTGGTCGGACAAAATCATCGCCGGCATGTTTACCATCGGCTTCTTCGGCCTGGCCATCGACACCGCCATGAACGCGCTGAACAGCCACTTGCTGAAATGGCACCGCGGCCTCGACCACAACTAGGAACCGCCATGACAACCATCCACATCAACGCAGTCAACAAAATTTTCGCCGGCCAGGGCGGCGACGTCGTCGCGCTCAAGGACATCAACCTGGAGATCGCCAGCGGCGAATTCATCTGCCTGCTGGGGCCGTCGGGCTGCGGCAAGTCGACGCTGCTCAACGCCATCGCCGGCTTCTCGCGCCCGAGCTCCGGGCGGATTTTGGCCGACGCCAAGCCGATCACCGAACCCGGCCCCGACCGCGGCATGGTGTTCCAGGAGTACGCGCTATTCCCTTGGATGACGATCGAGAGCAACATCGCCTTCGGCCTGGAGATCGCCGGACGCAGCCCGGCGCAGATCAAGGAGCGCGTCGACATGTTGCTCGACATGCTGGGCCTGCGGGACTTCCGCGCGCGCTTCCCGAAAGACTTGTCGGGCGGCATGCGCCAGCGCGTCGCCATCGCCCGCGTGCTGGCGCTGGACTCGCCGATCATGCTGATGGACGAACCCTTCGGCGCGCTCGACGCCCTGACCCGGCGCAACCTGCAGGACGAGTTGCTGAAAATCTGGAAGGTGTTCGGCACCACCATCGTCTTCGTCACGCACAGCATCGAGGAATCCATTTACCTTGCCGACCGCACCATCGTCATGACGTACCGGCCCGGCACCGTCAAACGCGACGTGCCGATCACGCTGGCGCGCCCGCGCGATCCGAGCGACCCGGAATTCAACCGCATCAAGCGCATGTTGGGCGAAATGGTGATGCAGGAGCAACAACGCCACCACAACGCCGAATTGATGGTCGGCACCGCAGACTAATAGACAACGGAGACAAACATGACAGCAAAACCGAGTTTCAAATGGGACGATCCGCTGTTGCTGGCCAGCCAGCTCAGCGACGACGAACGCATGGTCGCCGAGGCGGCGCGCGCCTACTGCCAGGACCGGCTGCAGCCGCGCATCGTCGAGGCCTTCCGCCACGAAAAAATGGACACGGCGATCTTCCGTGAAATGGGCGAACTGGGCCTGCTGGGCGCGACCATTCCAAGCGAATACGGCGGCTCCGGCCTGAACTACGTCAGCTACGGCCTGATCGCCCGCGAAGTCGAACGCGTCGACTCCGGCTACCGCTCGATGATGAGCGTGCAGTCGTCGCTGGTGATGGTGCCGATCTACCAGTTCGGCACCGAGCAGCAGCGCCGGAAATACCTGCCGAAGCTGGCGAGCGGCGAATGGATAGGCTGCTTCGGCCTGACCGAGCCGAACCACGGCTCCGACCCCGGTTCGATGATCACCCGCGCCAAAACAGTACCGGGCGGCTATGCCTTGTCGGGCGCCAAGATGTGGATCACCAACTCGCCGGTGGCTGACGTGTTCGTGGTCTGGGCCAAGGACGACGAGGGCGCGATCCGCGGCTTCGTGCTGGACAAGGGCATGGCCGGGCTGAGCGCGCCGGCGATCCACGGCAAGTTCGGCCTGCGCGCCTCGGTCACCGGCGAAATCGTCATGGACAATGTGTTCTGCCCGGAAGAGAACGCGTTCCCCGACGTGCGCGGCCTGAAGGGGCCGTTCACCTGCCTGAATTCGGCGCGCTACGGCATCGCCTGGGGCGCGCTGGGCGCGGCCGAGGATTGCTGGCACCGCGCCCGCCAGTACGTGCTCGACCGCCAGCAGTTCGGCCGGCCGCTGGCCGCCAACCAGCTGGTGCAAAAGAAGCTGGCCGACATGCAGACCGAAATCACGCTGGGCCTGCAAGGCTGTTTGCAACTGGGACGCATGAAGGACGCCGGCACCGCCGCCGTGGAAATCACCTCCATGATGAAGCGCAACTCCTGCGGCAAATCGCTGGATATCGCGCGGGTCGCCCGCGACATGCTGGGCGGTAACGGCATATCCGACGAATACGGCGTCATCCGCCACATGGTCAACCTGGAGGTGGTCAACACCTACGAAGGCACGCACGACGTGCACGCGCTGATCCTGGGCCGCGCCCAAACCGGCATCCAGGCGTTCTCGTAAAAAACCCCGGCGACGCATCAGAGACGGGGTCTGCCCTCGGCTCTTGGCCTGGGCTTGAATGTCCGCGTCGCCGGCCCGCCCACTTACCCCGCCACCCGCCCGGGCCAGCACACTCGTGCGATACTGCGCCAGGCATCATTGACGGTAGAGGAGCAACCATGGCAGTGCGTAGTTGGACCCGCGGTTGGACCGGCGCGCTGCTGGCGGCCGGTTCCCTGGTCGCGCTGGTCCTGCTCACCTATTGGTACGTCAAGGGCCGCCAACTGGAGCGGCTGCACGGCGCCCTGTCCTCGCGCGCCGAGCTGTACGCCGCCACCGTCGGCGGCGCCCTCGACAAGTACGAATTCCTGCCGCTGGCCATCGCCCAAAGCGAGGAAGTGGCCGGCCTGCTGGAACAAGCCAGCCCGCAGCGGGTGGCCCGCGCCAACGCGTATTTGGCCGACATCAACCGCCGCGCCGGCGCCTTCGCCGTGTACGTGCTCGACCTGAACGGCACCACGCTGGCCGCCAGCAACTGGCAAGACCGCGTCTCCTACGTCGGCCAGAACTACGGCTTCCGCCCCTACTTCAAGCAAGCGGCGGCCGGCGGCATCGGCCGCTTCTACGGCATCGGCGCGTCCACCTTCGAGGCCGGCTATTTCATCTCCCAGCCGATCCGCCGCGGCGGGCGCATCATCGGCGTCGCCGCCACCAAGGTCAACCTGGACTGGATCGAGCGTTCCTGGCGCGTGCCCGGCGCCACCGAGCAGATCTGGGTCAGGGACGCCAACGGCGTCATCATCCTGTCGTCGATACAGTCCTTCAAATTCCAGACGCTGGCGCCGCTGTCGCAGGCCGCCCAGGCCGGCATCCGCGCGCAACGCCAGTTCCTGCAGGAAAGCCTGCCGATTCTGCCGCACAAGGTGTTGCAGCGCTTCGCCGACGGCGCCATCCACCTGTCGCTCGAGCGCGGCCGCGGCGGCCCGGGCGCGGCGGCCGGCGGCGCCGAACACCTGGCCGTCGGGCGCCACCTGGCGCCGCTGGAATGGCAGATCACGGTGCTGGCCGAACTCGACCAGGTGCGCGCGGCGGCCCGCAACGCCGCCATCGCCGCCGGCCTGGGCTGGGCCTTGCTGCTGCTGGCGGCGCTGTACGCGCGCCAGCGCCGGCGCCGCATCGACGAGCGCCTGAACGCCCAGCAGGCGCTGACAAGCGCCTACGCCGAGCTGGAGATCAAGGTGGCGCAGCGCACCGGCGACCTGCTCGACGCCAACCTGCGCCTGCAAGCCGAGGTGGCCGAGCGCGAACGCGCCGAACAAACGCTGCGCGAAGCCCAGGCCGAACTGGTCCAGAGCGGCAAGCTGGCGGCGATCGGCCAGATGGCGGCCGGCGTCACGCACGAATTGAACCAGCCGCTGGCGGCGCTGCAAACTTTTTCCGACAACGCCAAGGTGTTCATCGCGCGCGGACGCACCGAGGACGCGCTCGACAACCTGTCGACGATTTCCGACCTGGTCACGCGGCTCGGCTACATCACCTCGCAGTTGAAGGGATTCGCGCGGCGCGCCGACGACGCCAGGAAACCGGTCAGCGTGCGCCAGGCCTTCGCCCAGACCATGCTGCAAATCCGCACCCGGCGCGGCTCCGAACGGCTGGTGCTGAGCGAAACCTGGCCGGCGCAGGAGCTGGTGGTGCTGTGCAACGCGATCGGCCTGGAACAGGTGCTGTCGAACCTGATTTCAAACGCCATGGACGCGGTGCCGCTGGCGCGCCAGGCGCACATCGCGATTGCCGTGCGGCGCGACGGCGCGCTGGCGGTGATCGAGGTCAGCGACAACGGCCCCGGCATCCCGGAGGCGAACCTCGACAAAATCTTCGACCCCTTCTACACCACCAAGGAACACGGCCTCGGGCTGGGCCTGTCGATCAGCGCCGGCATCCTGCGCGCCGCCGGCAGTTCCCTCACCGTGCGCAACCGCGGCTTCGCCGAGGGCGGCGGCGCGCAGTTCACCATTACACTGACATGCCACGACGCGCATAAAGGAACACCGGATGCATGAAAATACTTTCGAAGGTATGCAAGTGCTGTTCATCGAGGACGACGCCGTCGTGCGCAAGGGCGCGCGCCAGGCGCTGGAGCTGGCCGGCCTGAACGTGATCGCCTGCGCCACCGCCGAGGAGGCGCTGGCGCACCTGTCGCCGGAGTTCGCCGGCATCGTCCTGAGCGACATCAAGCTGCCCGGCATCGACGGCCTGCAACTGCTCGACATCGCCATCGCCCAGGACGCGCACCTGCCGGTGATCCTGGTGACCGGCCACGGCGACGTCTCGATGGCGGTCGGGGCGATGCGACGCGGCGCCTACGACTTCATCGAAAAACCGTTTACCGCCGACCTGCTGGTGGAAGTGTGCCGGCGCGCGCTCGACAAGCGCCACCTGGTGCTGGAGAACATGAACCTGCGCCGCCTGCTGGAAAAGCGCGAGGGCATCGAGTCGCGCATTGTCGGGCGCAGCGCCGCCATGGCCAAAGTGCGCCAGCTGGTGCTGAACCTGGCGCCGAAGTCGGCCGACATCATCATCCTCGGCGAGACCGGCACCGGCAAGGAACTGGTGGCGCGCTGCCTGCACGACTTCAGCGACCGGCGCGACCACCCGTTCGTGGCGATCAACTGCGGCGCGCTGCCGGAGTCGATCTTCGAATCGGAACTGTTCGGCCACGAGGAAGGCGCCTTCACCGGCGCCCAGCGCCAGCGCATCGGCAAGATTGAATACGCCAACGGCGGCACCCTCTTCCTCGACGAGATCGAGAGCATGCCCTTGGCGCTGCAGGTGAAGCTGCTACGCGTGCTGCAAGAGCGCCAGGTCGAGCGGCTCGGCTCCAACAAGCTGATCTCGGTGAATTTCCGCGTCATCGCCGCCGCCAAGGAAGACTTGAACCTGCTGGCCGAACAGGGCAAATTCCGCGCCGACCTGTACTACCGGCTCAACGTCGCCAGCCTGACGCTGCCGGCGCTGCGCAGCCGGCGCGAGGACATTCCGCTACTGTTTGAATTTTTCGTGCTGCAGGCGGCGCTGCGCTACGGCCAGCCGGCCGCGCTGGTCAGCAGCGAGCTGCTGTCGTCGCTAATGGCGCAGCGCTGGTCCGGCAACGTGCGCGAGCTGCACAACATCGCCGACCGCTTCGTGCTCGGGCTGCTCGACGACACGCTGGCGCCGTCCGGCGCGCGCCGCGAAGCCTCGCTGGCCGAGCAGGTCGACGCCTTCGAACGCGCCATCATCGAGGACGCGCTGCGCCGCCACGGCGGCAACATCGTCGCCGCCGCCGACAACCTGAACATCCCGAAAAAGACGCTGTACGACAAGCTCAAACGCTTCGACATCTCGACCGGACAGTTTCGCTGAGCGGCGAGAAGACCGGCGAAACAGATCGGTGTAAGCGTACGGTGGCCAACAGCGAACGTTAGCCTACGGTTTTCCGGCTGTTTTCGGAGGCAATGCTTACACACGGGCCGCCGCCGGCGCCAGTCGGGTTACGCGCGCAATGCGCGCCAACCCGACCGACGAAGCCTTATGTTGGGTTGGCGGCTATTTCTTCAGGTAGCTGTCCAGCCAGCCCATCACGGTGTGGTGCCACAACACCGAGTTGGCCGGTTTCAGCACCCAATGGTTCTCGTCCGGGAACACCAGCAACTTGCTTTCCACGCCCTGGCGCTGCAGCGCGGTGAAGGTGCCCAGGCTCTGCGTCGTCGGAATGCGGAAATCCAGCTCGCCCTGGATCACCAGCATCGGTGTTTTCCATTTGGTGACGTGGTTGACCGGGTTGAACTGCTCGTGCTTCTCCGGCGCGGCGTAGTAGGCGCCGCCGTTTTCCCACTCGTTGAACCACAATTCCTCGGTCGAGTAGTACATCGCGCGGTTGTCGAACACGCCGTCGTGGTTGACGATGCAGCGGAAGCCGTCGGCCCAGTTACCCTCGATCCAGTTCATCATATAGCCGCCGTACGAGGCGCCCAGCGCACAACTGCGCTCGCGGTCCAGCCACGGGAATTTCTTGACCGCCGCCTCCATCCCCTTCTTCAAGTCCTCCAGCGGCGCGCCGCCCCAGTCGCCGCTGATCGAGTCGGTGAACGCCTGGCCGTAGCCGGTCGAACCATGGAAGTCGATGAACACGGTGGCGTAGCCCGAGCCGGCGTACACCTGCGGATTCCAGCGGTAGCTCCAGCCGTTGCCGAAGCTGCCCTGCGGCCCGCCGTGCACCAGGAAGGCCAGCGGATACTTCTGGTCGGGCTTGGCGTCCCACGGTTTCATTACATGGCCGTAAACCGTCTCGCCCTTGGCACCGACGAAGGAAAACTGCTCGTACTCGCCGAAGCGCACGTCGGCCAGCGCCGCCGCGTTCTGCTGCGTCAGTTGCACCATCTTGTCGGCGCCGGCGCCGAGCTTGAGCTTGAACAGCTGCGCGCCGGAGGCCAGGTTGGCCTGGGTCAGCACCAGCGTGTCGCCCTGCACGTCGAAGGCGCCGACCGAGCCCTTGCCGCTGACCGGCGCGACCTTGCCGCTGCGCGCGTCCATGGAGAACAGGCGGTGCTGGCCGACGTCGTCGGCCAGCACCAGCAGCGCCTTGCCGTCCGGGGTCCAGCGGAAGTCGGCGATGGAGCGGTCCCAGTCGTCGGCCAGCGTGCGCTTCTTGCCGCTGGCGACATCCAGCAAGACCATGTGGAAGCGGTCGGCTTCGAAGCCGGGCCGGGTCATCGCCAGGTAGGCCAGCGTGCGCCCGTCCGGCGAGAAAATGGGCTTGCTGTCCCAGGCCGGATTCTCGGCGCTCAGGTTGCGCGGCGCCTTGCCGCCGGCGGCCGGCACTTCATACAGGTCGAAATTGGTCGACCACGATTCCGACTTGCCGGCGATGCGCACCGAGAACACGATGCTCTTGCCGTCCGGGCTGAAGCGGTATTCCTCGTGGTCGCCGAAGGGTTTGGACGGCACGTCGCCGTCGAGCGTGCCGCTCAGGCTGACCGGCGCCGCGCCCAGGCGGCCGGCGCCGTCCAGCGGCGCCGAATACAGCGTCGAACGGCGGCCGTCGTCCCAGGCGTCCCAGTGGCGCACGAACAGCTTGTCGTAGACGCGGCCGCTGGCCTTGGTCTTCGCCTGCGCGTCCAGCCGCGTCTTAGTGCACGCCAGGTCGGCGCAGTCGGGGAAGGCGCCCATGCTCAGCGCCAGCCGGTCGCCCTGCGGCGACAGACGGAAGTTGTCGACGTCCAGCGGCAGGTCGCTGACCTTGGCCGCCTCGCCGCCGCCCAGCGGCAGGCGCCACACCTGCGACGAGCCGGAGCGCGCCGACAGGAAGTAGATGGCGTCGCCGGCCGGTGACCATTCCGGGTCGGTGCTGCTGGCGTCGCTGCCGGTGAGCTGGCGCGGCAGCGGCTTGGCGGCGCGCAGGTCGATCATCCACAACTGCGTGTTGCCGCGGTTTTTCTCCATATCCGTCGAGCGCACCGAATACACCACGCGCGAAGCGTCCGGCGACAGCACCGGACTACCGACCCGCTCCATCTTGACCAGGTCTTCAACCGTGAAACCGCGCGGCGCGGCAAGCGCACCGGTGCTCGCCATGGCGGCACCGAGTAGCAGCAAACGTACATTCATTCGTTCTTCTCCGATGTGTAGATAAAAGTGTCGGCGAGGCTCTGCATCAGGCGCCGCCGACGTGCATGATACCAAGCTTGGCGAGACTGCAACACGGCGACTTCATTTCAGAAATATTGTTAAACTAAAAATACCGTGATCGACGCGCAACGTTCGCTGGCGCCCCAACTAGAACCGAACAATGACAACCACCTCTGGAACACGCAAACAGCATGGGTAACCGGACCTTCCTCTACACCACCGACAAACTGCCAACCGCACGCGACAGCGGGGAAGCGGCCCCCACCATCTGCCATGAGGTCGGCAGCGGCAACAACTTCCTACCGCCGCTGTGGCGCGTGTTGTTCAGCACCGCGGCGAGCGGGCCGGCGCAGGATTTCCAGCAGGTTTTCCTACCCTCCGTCTGCGGCGGCATTTACGCCGAGCGCACCCTGGCGGAACAGCGCCTGTTCACCCTGCTCGACTTCGTCGGCCAGCATCCGATGCTGCCCGACGCGGCGGACTTCCAGCGCAAAACCGAGGGACTGCGGCAATACCTGGCCACGCTGTCGGGCCTGGCCTACAGCGCCGACCTGAACGAATACTTCATGATGGTCGGCGACGAGCTGTCCGAGGACGCCCAGCTGGAATCGTTCATGCGCCAATGCGCCAAAACCTGGCAACAGGCCGAGCAGACGATGCGGCAGGACGATTACCGCGGCATTGAACGGCTATATAACATCGATCCGCGCGACGCGGCGAACAGCCTCGGCTTCGCCTGCTGGTCGCACGACTACTTCCACGCCTACAGCGACGCCAAGGTCGACGCGACGTTCGGCGAATACCGCGCGGGCCAGGGACGGTCGCAAGACGCGGCCGATGGCGCCGACCACCTCGACTACGTCGGCCACGACTTATACAGCTACAACGAAAACGGCATGGTCGGCCTGTGCCGGCACGATGGCACGCCGGTGCTGCCCGCCGAATACGACGACATCAGCGCGTTCGACTACGAGATTGACGTCGCCGGCCTGTGCCAAAACGATCTGTGGGGCATCTACGACGCCAACGGGAAGGTCGTGCTGGCGCCGGTGCTCGACGAACTCTACGAATTCCAGGAGCGCGTGGCGCTGGCCAGGCTGGACGGGCGCTACGGCTATCTGGACAGCAAGGGCCGCTGGCTGGTGCGGCCGCGCTACGACGACGCCTTCAACTTTAGCGCCGGCCTCGCCGCCGTGGTGCTGGGCGGCCTGACCGGCTACGTCAACCAACTCGGCTGCGAAGTGATCGCGCCGCAGTTCCTGGACGACAGCGGCAGCTTTCTGCCGCAAGGCCAGGCGATGGTGCAAACGGCGCAAGGCTACGGCGTCATCGACCGCGTCGGCGCCTTCGTCATCCCGGCAACCTACTCCGCCGTCGAGTGGGACGAAGACCTCGTTGCCTGGTTGGCGACGGGCGACGACGGCCACCGCGCCGTATTCTTCGGCGACGGCCGGCCGTGGTTCTCGGGCGCCTACGAGGACATCGACTGCCTGGTCCTCGAATACGACGCGCTGGTCCGGCAAAACGGCCTGTTCGGCACCGTCCGCCGCGATGGCAGCGCCGGCATCCCGGTCCGCTACGACGACATTGAATTGCTGCTGCCGCCAGAGGAAAGCGAAGCGGGCATCGCGCCGGCCCTGTATGCGGTCACCAGCAGCGACGGACTGACCGGGGCCTGCCTGGCCAATGGCGAGCTGTGCGCACCCCTTGAATTTTGCAGCGTCGACTACCTGCCCTTCACCTCCGACGTGCTGGAACCTCCGCTCGATTCCCTCACCGGACTGCCGCAACTGCTTCTGGTCGGGCGCGAGCAGCAAGGCCTGGGCGTGTGGTCGATCGACCGGCAAGAGCAGATTCTGCCCTGCGAATACGCCGTGGCGCAACCGTTCCGCTTCCAGCAACAACAGGTGGCGCTGCTGGCCCATGCGCCGGAACGCGGCTACGTCATCGCCGACGCCGCGGGCAAGCTGCTCAGCGCTCAGCCCTACGACTGGATCGACCAGGAGGCCTATCAGGGGGCGCAGCCGTGGCACCTGCACGCAATTGCGCGCGGCATCGGCATCGACTGGTCGGAAGGCCGGCCTATCCTCGGCTGGCGCGAGCACCAGGGATGGCGGCTGTACCCGGACGGGCGCGAAGAGTCCGAACTGATCTACCAACTACGGCGCGCCTTCGACGAGAGCAAGGCGCCGGCCATCGTGCCGCACTCCGTGCTCAAGGGACTGCTCAACATCGTGCGGCGCAAAAAAACCCACGTGCTCCCCGGCGCCACCGACCCCGACGCCTGCAAAATCGTCGGCGACATCTACACCCACGGCCAGGGCGTCGGCATCGACATGGCCAAGGCGTGCACCTTCTACGCCACCGCGGCGGCGGGCGGCAACGAGGAGGCGCAATACCTGTACGGCTACTATCTGATGGAGGGGCACGGCTGCGAAGCGGACGCGGTCGCGGCCCGGCTGCAATTCGAACCCCTGGTCCCGGGCAACAAGAAGGCCCTCAATGCCTTGGGCAACCTGTATGAATACTATCTGGGCGACGAAGTCGACACCGCGCGCGCCCGCGCCATGTACATCGCGGCGGCCGAAGGCGGCGAATCCGGCCTGGCGCAGGCGCAAACCAACGCCGGCAATTGCTGGCGCCATGGCATCGGCGGGCCGGTGGATAAAAACATCGCCCTCGAATACTACGAGCTGGCGGCCGAGGCCACCGCCAGCCGCGAAGGCAATTCGGACGCCTGCCACTCCGCCGCCGAGTTGTATGGCGAACAA
Source organism: Janthinobacterium sp. CG3 (assembly GCF_000344615.1). Lineage (GTDB taxonomy): Bacteria > Pseudomonadota > Gammaproteobacteria > Burkholderiales > Burkholderiaceae_D > Janthinobacterium. The sequence continues at coordinate 2,699,703 of NZ_KB467824.1, forward strand.
GCGGCGGCGGCGCACGCGGCCAACCAGCCGAAGGAACACAAACGCGCGCTGCAACGGGCCATCTATTTCTATAAATTGTTGCTGGGGAGTGGGCTCGACGAGGGCCACATCGGCCTGGCCCGTTGCTTCCTCGGCCAATACGGCGGCGCGAGCAAGCCCGACGCCGCAAGGAGCCATTTGCGCCAGGTCTGGCATTCGGGTCTCTACGCCGACGAAGCCCACGCGTTGTGGGAGCAGTATCAACTGGGCTGACAGCCCTCCGAAAGCTCTGCCATGAATGGATCGGAACCGGTTTTCCAGCAAATACTCGGCGCCGAATGGGACAAGCTGGGCGAGGTCATACAGCGGCATTATTTCCTGCGCCCGTATTCAAACGACGCGGTCTGCATCAGCGGCACGATGAACGAGATCTACCACTCGCGCTTCGCCAAGCTGCTGATTCCGTTCGGGCTGTTGTTTGGCGCCGTGGTGCCCTACAACGCGAAGGAGGTGCCGGTCGACGTCGGCTACACGGCGTCGCCAAGCAACAAGAACATCTACTGGGACCGCGCCTTCCGCTTCACGGCGGGCAAGCTATTCCACTTCCGCTCGCACATGGAGCACCAGTCGGGCAACGACGTCATCGAGTTCGTCCGCTTCGGCGTGGGCATGCGCCTGAAGGTCAGCGCCGAGGGTGGCGCCATCGTCTTCCGCGACCACGGCTACATCTGGCGCATCTTCAACGTCGACCTGCCGATTCCGGTCGGGCTGCTTCGGCAAAGCCTACGTGGAAGAGCGGCCGGCGGGCGGTGACACCGTGCGCATGAAGATGGAATTGAAGCATCCGCTGTTCGGGCTGCTGTTCCGCTATCACGGCACCTTTGCTATTCCACCGGCGCCGTAAAGGCGACGCTCGCCGGCCATAGCCGAATGTTCGCAAACGCCCCAAAGCCGACATTAACGTCCCAAGCATTGGCATGTAAAGTGCGGAGCGACAGACGCGGGCAGGTAGGCCAAAAGGATTGTACCGCAGTCACTCCTAATCCGAATCAAGTGCCTTGGCGGCAGCGCCATAGATAGCTTATTGCTAAATAATATCGCTTTTGTTGCAAGAAAACCACCAAAAATTATGTTTGATAAATTTCTTTCCTAAAAGAAAAAAAATATGTATGATTTGCAACATCAGATGGATATCTGAGGGTGTTCAAGTTTTTACCAGCATGGTCGAATGATCCGCGTTTACAAATAATCGTAAACGATCATCATCTAGAAGTTTAGAGAAATGATCACGACCGGGGCCTTGGGGCGTCATCGCAGTAGTGACACCTCGAAGATTCGGCGCAGCACTAAGGGTCTACCTTAGTTAAGCATAATGACGTGGAAAGGGTTGCAGCGCGAGGTTTTTGCTTTCGATACTAAGTAATCTAGATATTAGGCAGTGATGTTGTCATCACTATCGCGTCTTTTGGCCGCGATCAACTAGACGAAAGGTACTCTCATGAAAAAGAGAAAAAAACCAAAGGTAAAAAACGCAGTTTTGAACTTGAAGATGGTGAATCGGGAGATTCTCCAACTTGACAAACCCGCCTGCGCTGGCAACATAAGAAAATTGGTAGTTTTTTTAATTAATAACAGTTCTCTTATTGTAAACGTGGTTCGCTGCATAGCTACGCTCTGCAACGGCCCCGATAGTTAACACCTTTCCACTGATTTTCCCATGACAACGCATAAAATCTTTTATTCTGCCAAACCTATTGGTTCTATAGCAAAACTTGCTACGGCTCTTGGCTTTACAGAGAGTTTTTTACGGAGCGTAAGTAACCGCACGACAGATTATTATACGGAGTTTGTAAAGTCGGTAAAAGGTAAGGATCGAGAGTTGTCCGAACCAAAACCTCACTTAAAGACTTTGCAGAAGAGAATAAACACCAGAATTTTCTCGCACGTCAAATTTCCTTCTTATCTACATGGTGGAATCAAAACCATCGACCCTCGCGACTTTGTAACAAATGCCTCGCAGCATTGCAAGTCTGAAACCGCGATAACGTTGGATATTAAAGGATTCTTTCCGTCAATAACAACGGCTCAAGTTGAGAATATATTCAGAAATTTACTGAATTTCCCCAACGAAGTTAGTGCGCTATTAGCAAGTATTGTCACGCTCAACGGTTTATTGCCGCAAGGTGCGCCTACCAGTTCTTACATCTCAAATTTAGTAATGTGGGAGAAAGAATGTCGGCTTGTGTCAAGATTTGAAGGACGTGGCCTGATATACACGCGACTCATCGATGATATGACGATTAGTTCAAAAACACGCATCCCAGAGAAGTTGGTTACGAAAATTATTGAAGATGTAGCTGGAATGCTTCAACATTACAATTATACTTTACACCCAAAAAAGAAAAACATTTTTTCTAAGCGTGACCCCGAACACTTAATGCTTATAACAGGTCTGTGGTTGAATCGCGGGGCACCTAAGCTTCTCAAAGAAAAACGGGCAGAAATATCGCACGGAGTTATCGCAGCAACGCACATGGCATCGGAGCCGGATATGATTTTCAATCCAAAATACCATGCAATTCATGCGACTTGCTCTGGTAAAGTTGCTCTGTTGCAGCGGTTAGGTCACACGCGAGCAATTCGACTCAGAAATATATTGAATTCAATTGAACCTCAGTTCTCCCCGCAATATTGTCACAGGATAAGTGTCGTGGTGCGTAAGTTTTACGCCAAAGGAAGAGTAAAGAATGACCTTGGAAGCTTGAAGATATTTTATGAATTTCAACATAAGGTTTCAATAGTCAAGAGAACCGATCCCATATTGGCCAAGAAATTGCAAATTTATCTGAATGCGATTAGACCTCAAGCAACAATGAGAGAATTAAATGGCTAAGAACTATGGCATATTAAAAGTTTACGACCCAACAAAAGGATTTGGATTTATTACACGTCCAGTTGGAAAGGATGTATTTGTTTGGTATCACGATTTTGTAAACCATAAAGATGTTGACGCTGCAGAGGGTAGCCAACTTGAATTCGACGTTGAAGACACTCCCGGTGGAAAAGGGCCGAGAGCTATAAATGTGAAAATCGTAGGTTAACCTAAAGACATAGCGTTATACACATCTCCCGCGCCGACTAACACGCCCCCGAAAAACCGTTTACATTCAATGGGTTGCGCAGAGGGGTTGTAAACTTTGCCGAATTCGCGTTTACTCTCGGAATTTCGGCGGACGCGTGACCAAGGTAGCACAACAGTGGACGGAACAAGAATTCGCGGGACTGGATCTTGGCGATGCCCGCCTCAACAAGAGGGCGAAGCGAATGATGGAACGATTTTCGGCCAATCCGACGGCCAGCATCCCGGATGCGTGTGATAGCTGGGGCGAAACCTGCGCGGCCTACCGCTTCTTGGGCAATGCCGAAGTGGAATGGGAAGCCATACTTGCCCCGCACTGGGAGCGTACCGAGGAGCGCATGCGCGCTCAGCCGGTGGTGTTGTGCATCCAGGATTCAACGGAGCTCGATTTCAACGGACAGGAGATCGACGGGCTCGGGCCGCTCAATTACGAAGCGCGGCGCGGCATGTACCTGCACCCGACTTACGTGGTCACGGCGCAGCGCGAGCCCCTTGGCGTGCTCGACGCGTGGATGTGGGCGCGCGAGAAGCGCGGCGCCGATGGCGTCAGGTCGGGCCTGATCGAGAGCAAGCGCTGGGTTGAAGGCTACCAGCGCGTGGCGGAGATAGCGGCGAAAATGCCGGAAACGCGACTGGTGTACGTGGCCGACCGCGAAGCGGACATGGTGGAAATGATGCGCTGCGCCCGCGATCTGGGCACCCCGGCCGACTGGCTGGTGCGGGCCAAGCATAACCGCTGCCTGCCCGACGAGGATGGCGCCAAATTGTGGGAGGCGACGACGGCAGGGGCGCCGCTGGGCGAGATCGCGTTCGCCGTCGGCTCGCGGGAAAACCAGAAGGGGCGTGCCGTGCGCCAGCAACTGTGGGCGCGCGAGGTCGAGATCAAGGATGGGAACAAGGGGCGCATCACCGTCACCTGTGTCGTGGCGCGCGAAGTAGGGGCGCCCGCTGGCGTCAAGCCAATCGAATGGCGTTTGCTGACGAACCGCACCGTCGCGTCGCAAGAACAAGCGGTCGAACTGATCAACTGGTATCGGGCGCGCTGGGAAATAGAAATTTATTTCCATGTTCTGAAAAACGGCTGCGAAGTCGAGGCGCTACAGCTGTCGAGCTTTGAGCGCCTCGAGCGTGCCTTGGCCTTGTTCATGGTGGTAGCTTGGCGCGTGACGTATCTGATGCGCAAGGGACGAACGTGCCCAGACCTGGACGCATCGCTGTTCTTCGATCCCGACGAGATCCGCGGCGCCTACCTATTGACCAAGAAAAAGATGCCCGCCAATCCACCGACATTGAATGAGGTTGTGCGACTGATTGCGCAGCTGGGCGGATTCCTCGGCCGCAAGAGCGACGGCGAGCCGGGCGCCAAGACAATCTGGCGCGGGCTTGATCAAGTGTTCGCTGCCGCCGAGACACTACGCTCGCTCCGCGACGGGCTGGGCTGACTTATGTATAACGACATGACCTAAAGATCACCCTTTTCAAGAGTTTTTATAGCTGGGCAGTCTCAAAGACCAACTGCAACACCTACTGCTGTAAGGTGCTGCCATGCCAAGAAATTATCACCATCTGACCACTCAAGATCGCGCAGTCGTCATGACCATGCGCGATGATCTGTGCTCCATCCGTTCCATTGCCAAACGCCTTTGCCGTTCCGCCAGCACGATCAGCCGCGAGATCAAACGCAGTAGTGGCACCGGCATCTATGACGCCAATCTGGCGCATGCGCAATGCCATGCACGCCGTTTGCAGCCGCGCCGCGTGCCGAAACTACGCACCGACGGCGTTTTGTTCCAAGTCGTCCGGCACCAACTGAAACTGGTCTGGTCGCCGCAGCAGATTGCGCGCAAACTACGGCTTCTTTGGCCCGACAATCCTGAAAAATCCGTGTCCCACAAAACCACCTACAACGCCATTTATTTGCATCCGCCCTGCGAACTGAAACGCGAACTGATCGCCTGTTTGCGCCACCATAACCAGGTGCGCAAACCACGCAGCCGGGGAACCGACCGGCGCGGGCAGATTCCGGACATGCAGAGCATCCATATCCGCCCTCCGGAGATCGAGGATCGCATCATCCCCGGCCATTGGGAGGGCGACCTGATCAAGGGCGCCGGCAACCGCTCGTCGGTCGGCACGCTGGTCGAACGCACGACCGGCTTCGTGGTGCTCGCCAAGATGGACAACGCGACCGCCAAGGCCGTCGTCGACAGCTTCTCCGTCGTGCTCAACCGCGAGCCGGCGGCGATGCGCAAGAGCATGACTTACGACCAGGGCCGCGAGATGCACGGCCATAAAATCCTGACCGAGCGCACTGGCGTGCAGATCTATTTCGCCGATCCACACAGCCCTTGGCAACGCGGCTCGAACGAGAACACCAACGGTTTGCTACGCCAGTACATGCCCAAGGGTTCCGACCTGTCGATCTACTCCCAAGACGAGCTCGACGCCATCGCTTTATCGCTCAACACACGACCAAGGGCGCGGCTTGGATTTGAATCGCCGCTGGTCGTTTATACTCAGCACATCGAATTACTGCAACATCCCACGGACACTGTGAATTAACCTAGTGTTGCGCTTGGAATCTGAAATCGCCCCCTGACCTCGGTATGAGGCTGCGGGCTGCGGCAGCGCACACGGCCGTTTTTCCGTTTTGGCGGCGCATTCTGCTGCTCATTCTGCTGCTTTGTCGAGGCGCTGCGCATCGGCTATTGCGCCGACGCGTCCGGCGGCAGCGGGTTGCCGCGCACCTGGAAGCGGCTGGCGGCCACCACCTTGTCCTGTGCGTCGAGCAGCGCCAGCTTGTGTTCGCCCGGTACCGGCCGCCACGCCAGCGCGGCGCCGGCCGGGCCGAGCTCGGCGCCGTCCAAGGTCCAGCGCAGGCCCTGCCCCGCCTGCGCCTGGAAGAACACGCGCTGGATCGCCTCGGGGATGTCGGGGTCGATGGCGATGATGCTGCTGTCGCCCGGGTACAGGATTTTCGGCGGCCTGTGGCTGTCGCCGACCAGCGCGACGACGGCGCTTTCGGTGCCGCGGATGAACCATTCGCTGCGCTCCGGTTCCAGCGCCGGCTGGTAGGCCACGCGCTGGCGCAGCAGGTCGCGCGGCGCCGCCGGCGCCCGGCTCGGCCGCTGCCGGTGCAGGTAGTCCATGACGTCGCGCCACACCGGCGCCGCGCCCGTCACGCCGGAGACGTCCCACATCGCTTTGCCGTCGAAGTTGCCGACCCAGACGCCCAGCGTGTAGTGCTCCGAGTAGCCGACGCACCAGTTGTCGCGCATGTCTTTGCTGGTGCCGGTTTTGACGGCGCTCCAGAACGTCGTGCCCAGTTCGTTCTTCAGGCCGAAGGTCAGGCTGCGCGCGGCGCGGTCCGCCAGGATGTCGCCGACGATGTAGGCGGCGCCGGCGTCGAGCACGCGGCGCGGCCGCTCCGGCGCGCGCGGCAGCAGGCTGGTGCTGCCGGCCAGGCCGCCGTTGGCCAGCGTGCGGTAGGCGTTGCTCAGTTCCAGCAGGCTCACTTCGGCCGAACCCAGCGCCAGCGAGTAGCCGTAGTAATCGGCCGATTCGCTCAAGCTGCTCAGGCCGACGTCGCGCAGCCGGTTGTAGAAGCCGTCCAGCCCCGTCAGCAGCAGCGTGCGCACGGCCGGCACGTTGAGCGAGCTGGCCAGGCTGGTGCGGGCGCTGACGTAGCCCTTGAATTGGCGGTCGTAGTTTTGCGGCGTGTACAGGCCGGCGTCGGTCGAAATGTCGATCGGCGCGTCGTCCAGCAGCGAGGCGGCGGTGATCAGGCGCCGTTCGATGGCCAGCTGGTACAGGAAGGGTTTCAGGGTGGAGCCGGCTTGGCGCAGCGCCGCCACGCCGTCGACGTCGCTGGCGCCGGCGTTGCCGACGTAGGCGAGGATGTCGCCGCTGCGGTTGTCCAGCACCACCAGCGCGCCGTCGTTGACGTTGCGCTCGCGTAGCGCGCCCAGTTGCTGGCGCAGCGCGTTTTGCGCGAAGCGCTGCAACGCGCCGTCGAGCGTGCTACGCACCGCCTCGCCCGGCTTCTTCAGCAGTTGTTGCGCCACCTGTGGCGCCGGTTGCAGCTCGGCGTACAGCGCGGTGCGCTGCAACGCGGTGTCGACGCGCGCCTCGATCAGCCGGCAGCTGCTGTCCATTTTGCTTTCCTTGGCCAGCGCGCAGGCGCGCCGCGCCACCGTTTTGGCCGGCGCGTTCGGCGCCCGCACCAGGCTGGCCAGGATCACCGAGTCGGTCTGGTTCAGCCCCGACGGCGCCTTGCCGAACAGGCTGTGCGAGGCCGCGCCGATGCCCTGCAATTCGCCGCGGAAGGACACCAGGTTCAGGTAGGCTTCCATAATTTGCGCCTTGCTCCAGCCCTCTTCGATGGCCTGCGCGGCGCGGATCTGGTCCCATTTCTGGCCCCAGCTGCGCCCGGCGCTGCTGGCGCGCAGGTCGGCGTCGAGCTGCCCGGCCAGTTGCATCGTGATGGTCGAGGCGCCGCGCGGGCGGCGCTGGAACAGGTTGTCCCAGGCGGCCTTGCCCATGGCGCCGAGGTCGACGCCGCCGTGCTGCATGAAGTGCTGGTCCTCGGCCAGCAGCACGGCCGCGCGCAGCGCCGGCGAGATGTCGGCCAGCGCCACCCACGGCAGCCGGCGCGCCTTCATGTCGACCCGCAGCGATTTCAGCGCCTCGCCGTGCCGGTCCAGCAGTTGCGCCTCGGAGCTGCGGTAGGCCGCCTTGACCTGGCCGGGCGTCAGGGGGGCGTCGTCGGCCGCCAGCGCCGCCGCGCTCAAGCCCAGCGCCAGCGCCATCGCCATCGCCGCCATGATGCAAACACGCGCCATGCTATTGCCCGACCTTTAACACGGCGTTCGGGATTTCGCCGAACATCTCGGGCGAGTACATCGCCTCGACCCGGCTGGCCGGCAGGTTGAAGTCGCCGGCGTTGTTCAGCCGCACCGTGTATTCGACGCTCCATTTCCCCTTCGGGACGAACTCGTAATAGGCGCGGAAGGCTTCGAACGTGCGCTCCTCGAAGGCCGGCCAGACCCAGCCGCTGCGCTTCTCGCCGGCGCTCAGCATCTGCGAATCGCGCCCGAGGCCGGTGCCCAGTACGCTGGCGCTGGCCGGAATCGGGTCGTCGACCACCACCCAGGTCATGTCGGCCTGCGCCTCCAGGTCCAGGCGCACCCGGTAGACGTCGCCGCGCGACCAGACGCCGGCGGTTTTGCGTTCGACCGCGGTGATGGTTTTGACGATGGTATAGCCGCTGGACAGCGGCGCTTTGAGCGGAATCGCCGCCAGGCTCGACACCGTCGCCCACGGCTTGCCGGTGCCGGTATGGGCTATTTTCAGCTCGCCGGCCCCGCGCGGCCAAGCCTGTAGGATGGCGGCGCCAGGTGCGCTCCACTTCTGCGTCTTCTCGGCGCCGGCCAGCGTCACGCTGGTGCTGCCGCCGACGGCCTCGGACTCGAACTTGTCGGAGAATTTGCGGATCGCCAGCGTGCCCCAGGCGTTCGCCACCGTGGTATCCCAGCGGCCCTTGTGCTGGCGCCCCAGCGCGCCGCGCACCAGCCGGCCGATGTCGTCCTTCCAGCCCGGGTTGTCCAGCACCGCCAGCAACAGGCGGTTGGCGTTGACGTCGCCCGACACCATCAGCCACCACCAGTTGTCGCGCCGCTCGGTCGAGAAGCCCATCGTGGTGCCCTGGAAGTTCAGGCGCGCGCGCAGGATTTGCTGCGCCTCGGCCAGCAGGGCGTCGCGCCGCGCCAGTTGCGGCGTGCGTTGCAGCACCAGATACCAGTCGATCACGGCCGACGTCGGCCACAGGTTCGGCTCGACCGCGAACGATTCCAGCGCGTCGGGCGCCACCTTGGCCGAGCGCGACAGCGCTTCCAGCGCGGCCACCTTGCGCACCGCCAGGTCGGCCGTCGGCATAGCCGAATAGCGCAGCACGCGGCCCTGGACGAAGTTGGCCAGCGCCTCCTCCATGCGGTTCTTGGCCTGTTCGGGAATCGCGTAGCCCGCCTCCGCCGTGGCCGACAGCACGTAGGCGGTCAGGCTGTCGCTGCCTTGGTTCATCATCGGGAAGTACTTCAGCAGGCCGTCGCCGTCGAGGTAGGCCGGCAAGGCCGCCACCAGCGCGCGCCACATCGCCGCGTCGCCCAGCGCGATGGCCTTCGAGGTGCTTTGCTCGAAGCAGCTGTACGGGTAGGCGCTCATGTACTCGCGCACGCCCGGCAGGTCGCCGCCCAGTTGCGCGCTCAGCAGCGTTTGCACGCCGCCGCGACCGGGCAAGGCGTCGGCCGGCATCTGCACCGCCATCGCCTGCGGTTTGTCGATCTGCAGCAGCGTCGCCTGGTAGGTGCGCACCGGCACCGCGTACGTCACCCTCTGCTTCACGCGCAGCTTGTCGGTGGCGGCGCCGGCCTTGGCGCTGACGTCCCACACCAACTCTTTCACCCCGGCCGGCACCGGATAATTCCAGCCGAGGTCCTGGGCCTGGCCGGCGCCCAGCGTCACGCTCTGGCGCGCCAGCGCCTGGCCCTGCACGCTGGCGGCCAACTCCACGTTCATCTCGGCGGCCGAGGTGTTGCGCACCGTGAAACCGGCGCGGAACTTGTCGCCCTCGCGCACCAGCGCCGGCAGGCCGGACAGCACGATCAAGTCTTGCGAGCTGCGGATTTCGGTCTTGCCGGTGCCGAACAGGTCGGCGCCGGCGCTGGCGATGGCGACGATGCGGAACGCCGTCAACGAGTCGTTCAGCGGCACCTGCACCGTGGCTTCGCCGTGGGCGTCGAGCTTGACGCTGGCCTTCCAGAACAGCAGCGTGTCGAACAGCTCGCGCCCGCCGCCCTTGCCGCCGCCGCCGCCGTGCGGGAAGGCCTTGCGGCCGAAGTGGCGCTTGCCGATCACTTGCATTTGCGCGGTCGAGGTTTCCACCTGCAGGCTGCGCTGCCGCATCATGGCGTCGAGCAGCTCCCAGCTGTCGTTCGGCATCAGCTCCAGCAGGCCGACGTCGACCGCCGCCAGCGCCACCTCGGCGCCGGCCGGCAGGGCGCGGCCGTCGGCGCGCGCCACCTTCACTTTGACCTGCGCCTTGTCGCCGGTTTTATACACCTCGCGGTCGCTGGCGACCTGCACCTTCAGCTCGTGCGCCTGCCAGCCCACGCGCAGCGCCGCCACGCCCATCTTGTAGGCCGGCTTGCCCAGGTCGACCAGCGCGGTCGGCTGCACCCCGGCCACGCGGCCGCGCACCACCAGCACCGAAACATAGACGTTGGGCGCGTAATGCGGCTTGACCGGGATTTCCAACACCGGCTCGCGCCCCGACAACTGCCGCACATAGGTGTCGATGATGCCTTCGCGCTCCACCGTCACCAGCGCCGTGCCTTCGCGGAACGGCATGCGCACCTGCAGCTTGGCGCTCTCGCCCGGCTCGTAGTGTTTTTTCTCCGGCAGCAGGTCGATGCGGTCGTTGTCGCTGGCGTCGAACCACCAGTCGCCGCCGCCGGCCACCCAGGTTTCGCGGTTGGCGACGGCGGCGCGGTTGTCGGCGTCGACGGTGCGCGCGCGCAGGATCAGGTTGCCGCTGGCGGGCGCCTTCACTTCGCACAGCAGCAGCCCCTTGGCGTCGGTCTTGCCTTCGCAGGCGGCGCCCAGGCGCAGCACCTCGTTTGAATTTTCGTAGGCGTAGAAGCCGCCGATCAGGCGGCGCCGGTGCGAATAGGTTTTACGCTGGAAAAAATCGACCGCGACCGGCGCGCCCGCCACCGGCTTGCCGGCGGTGTTCAGCACCGCCACCTGGAACTTGAAGGCGTCCTTGCTCAGCGCCCAGCCGTCCGGTTTGATGCCGATGACGCTCTTCGACGGCCACAGCGGCACCCGCGTCGACACCGACAGCGTTTCGCCGTTGGCGTCCTGGTAGGCCAGTTCGGCCAGCAGTTCGCGCGGCACCGTCAGCGCCGGCAGCTGGTCGACCGTGACGCGGGCGCCGCCGGCCCGGTCCAGGTTCAGGCTTTGGGTGCGCGCCGGGCCGCCGGCCTGCTCGCCGGCTTGCTCCTCCCCATTGCCCTTGTCCTCGTCGAAGCCGGCGGTGTCCTTGGTCAAGCCTTCCTTGACGTCGCCGTTGCTGAAGGTGAAGTCGTCGTAGTCGGGGAAGCTGACGCTGTGGTCCTGCAACAGCGTGCGCAGCTTCACCGGCGCGTTCGCCGCGCCGCCGCCGGACAGGTAGTTGAGCTGTATGTCGAGGTCGATTTTGGCGGCCTGCACCGGCGCCGTTTTCGGTCCCTGCAACAGCGCCTTCATGGTCGGTACGCGGAAGGCCTCGACCCGGAAGCTGCCGGATGGGCGCCCGGCCATGCTGACGTCGTAGACGCCCTGCCTGGCGTCGGCCGGAATGGCCCAGTCGTTTTCGGCCGCGCCGGCGCCCGACCAGCGCAGCGGCAGTTCGTATTTCTGTTCGCTGCCCTGGTGTGTGAGGATCACCTTGTCGGCGCCGCCGGGGCCGTTGCCGGCCGCCGCCAGGGCGATGCCGGCGGCCGTGTGGCGGCGCAGGAAGTGCTTCATGTGCACCGTCTCGCCGGCGCGCAGCAGGGTGCGGTCGAATACCGTCGACAGCAGCGTGTTGTCGTCGCGCAGCTCGGCGGTCGGCAGGTTGAAGCGCCAGGCCTCGATGCCGCCGACCCAGTTCGACAACGTGAAGGTCATGTCGCCGCCGCTGCGGGCGCTGACGAAGTAGTCCTCGTTGCCTTCGCATTTGGAAGCGGTTAGCTCGCGCTTGACGTGGGCCACGCCGGCGCCGTCGGTGACGCCCCGCCACAGCAGCTTGCCGGCGCAGTCGCGCACCGCCACCGCCGCCTGCGGCACCGGCGCGCCCTTGTCGAGCGTGGTCACCCACACCAGCGACGAGGCGGCGCCGTGCTTGAAGTGCGCCGCCAGGTTGGTCACTAGCGCGGCCGAGTGGATGTAGGCGCTGCGCGGCTTGGCCAGCAGCACCGCGCCGAGTTTCGGGCTGGCCAGTTCGACCACGTAGAAGCCGGTTTTTGGCAGCGGGATGCCGATCACCTCGAAAGCGCGCTTGCCGCCCGGCTTGGGCAGCGCGAAGCTGCGCGTGGCGCCCTTGCCGGCGAAGACCGAGGTGGCCATGTCGCTGCCGTACTGCGCGCCCGGCTGCCACGAGCGGCCGCCGGACAGGCGTTTGAGCCAGTCGATGATGAATTGGTCCTGGTCGTCGGGCAGGCGCAGCATATTGCCCTGCACCGGGCTGCTCTTGCCGGCCAGCGTGGCCTCGACGTTGCGCACGGTGACGGGCAGCAGGCGGTCGCCGCGCGCCTCCAAAATGCCGAAGCTGGCCGGGAACTTGACCAGCGGCGGTTGCTCGTCGGTGCGCACCGCCAGCGGGTAGCGCGCCTGGTTCAGCAGCGCGCGGCCGGCGTCGTCCTTCAACTTCGGCGGCAGGGCGATGGTGAATTTGCTTTGCTCCGGCAAGGGTCCGGCGAAGGTGACGGCGTCGACGTAGTCGGCCTTCTCGTTTTCCTTGTCGGCGGCGGGGCGGAACACCTTGCCGGCGGCGCTGGTGAGCGTGATCGCCTGGGCGTCGCGCGCCTTGATCGGCGCGCTGAACTGCAGCCGCATCGGCAGGAAGGGAATGCACTGGGCCTTGGTGCTGGTGCGCTCGCAACTGAATTTGACGGTGAAGTCGGGCCGGGTCTGGTAAGGCAGCGTTTGCGCCTGCGTGGCGGCGACGCCGCCGGCGGTGGCAATGCCCTCGCCCCACACCAGCGCCACCTTGGCGTTGGCCGGCAAGGTGCGCTTGCATTGCAGCAGCACCAGCGGCAGCGCCGCGCCGCGCTTGCCGTCCGGCGCCGCCTTCCACGTTTCGCCGCGGCCCTCGGCGTACTGCTTCAGGTGGCGTTCGACGAAGTTCTTGCGCAGCGCGAGCAACTGTTCGCGCTCCTGGCCCTGCAACAGGCGCACGCCGATTTTTTCGTTGATGCCGTCGGCGCGGCAATAGGCGTGCGCCGCGACGCTGGCCTCGTTCGGCACCGCGTCCAGGCCCAGCATGAAAATTTGGTTCTCGTCGATGCGCCCCTGCCCTTCGCCCGGCGCCGCTTCGACGATGGCCGGGCCTCCGGTCGAGAAACTGTAGCCGGCCGGCCCCGCCAGCGCCTGCCCGGCCAGGTCCTTCAAGCCCGCCTTCAGCGTGAAACGGCACACCAGGCCGGCCGGCAGGTCGCGTTCGAAGTCATAGCTCCAGTTGCGCCCGTCGGCCCAGCGCCCCTTGCCGGGCTGCGCGCAATCGACGTCGAAGGGGTCGCCCAGGCGCAGGTCGCCGAACGGCACCATCTGCGCGCTGAACTGGGCGCGCACCTGGCGCACGCCCTTGACCACGCCGGACGGCGAGAACGAAGCCACGCTGGTTTGCGTCAGCGCGGGCAAAGCGGGTAGCGCCAAGCAGCCCGCCAACAGCGCGCTCAGGTATTTCGACAGGTATTTCGTCACGGTGTGGGTCACGGCGGGCGCTCCATTGAACGGGAATCGGGGCTGGCCGCTCGCGCTGCCGACCGGTCACACAGTGTTGCAATAACGTTCACCTTAGTCAACAGTAATGTGACCCGCGCCGCCCGGCAGGAGCGCCACGACGCCGAAAACGCCGGAATGCATAATTTGCATGTGCATTCCTACGGCAGATCAAGCGTTCAATTGACATTACGCAGTGGCGAGCGCACTAAGGCGGCGCGCGCTCGAACGCGTCCGCATAAGGTCGGCTCCAACAGCTGTGCAGGGGCCGCGACAAGCGACCCCGGCATCGTTTTTGGGGCTGGCTAAAGCATAGTCGAACCAAAAATTCTTATCAACGTTGGGAGCCACTTGTGAATAATTTAAAGAAAATCGCCATCGCCGCCGCCCTGTGTTCCGCCTTTGCGGCCCAAGCGCAGGACATCAACCCCTCCTGGTATATCCAACCCAGCGTCAACGCAATGCGCCCGGACGACAATTTCGCCGCCGATAAAACCGGCTACGGCGCGGGCCTGAAGTTCGGCAAGGCCATCGCGCCGTCATGGGACTTGCAAATGGGCCTGACCTACGCCCGCTCGCGCGAGAGCGGCCAGCGCTACCAGCAGCACACGCTGGGCGTGGACGCGCTGTACCTGTTCTCCCGAAAGTCCTTCCGGCCTTTTCTGCTGGTCGGTATCGGCGCCGAGCGCGACAGGGAAAACAGCTTTGCCTTTGGCCAGCGCCAGAAGAACTCGCCCTATGCCAGCGTCGGCGTGGGCTTCCAGTCCATGTTCAATGACCAATTATCGCTCCAGGCGGACATCCGCGACGTGCGCGGTTTCTTGCGCGGCGACACCTTCGCGCACGACAGGACGAACAATTATTATGTGACCATCGGCTTGAACTACGCGTTCAGCAAGCCGCCCGAGCCGGTGCTCCCGCCACCGCCGCCAACGCCGCCCGTGGTGGTGGTGATGCCGCCGGCGCCGCCACCGCCGCCGCCGCCGCCGCAGCGCTTCGAGAAGGTGACCCTGTCGGCCACCGAGGTGTTTGAATTCAACAGCGCCGCGCTGCTGGGTCCGCAACCCAAACTCGATGAAATCGCCTCGGCCCTTGGCGCCGCGCCGGACGTGGGCAACATCGTTATCACCGGCTACGCCGACCGCATCGGCTCGGCCAATTACAACCAGAAACTGTCCGAGCAGCGCGCCAACGCGGTCAAGACCTACCTGACCGGCAAGGGCGTCGCGGCGAGTCGCCTGACGGCCGTCGGCAAGGGCGAGGCCAACCCGGTGGTGGTCTGTAATGACCGCAAGATGGCCGACTTGATCAAGTGCCTGGAGCCGAACCGCCGGGTGGAAGTGGAGCAAATCACGATTGAACGGCGGGTGCAGTAGGGTGCGTCACGTTGGCGGCCGGATAGGTAAGATGGCGGGTAGCACCCGTAACGGGTTTTACCCCTTATCTAGTTGGAAGGTCACACATGAATGTATCTGTCCCTAGCCGCCGCGGCGACGTCGGCGGCATCGTGCCGTTCGTCAAGGAAATGCGCTCCGTCGTCACCTGCTCGGTGATGGAGTGGCTTGAGCACCGCGCCTCCAGCAAGGGCGCGGCGCTGGCGTTCTATACGCTGTTTTCAATCGCGCCCATCCTGATTCTGGTGATCGCCATCGCCGGTTTTTTTTACGGCCCGGAGGCGGCGCGCGGCGAACTGCTGGGGCAGCTGAGGGGCCTGCTCGGGCCGCAGGGCGCCGAGGCGATTCAACTGGTGCTGGCCGGCGCCAGCAACCACAAGGAGGGACGGCTGGCGACGCTGGTGGCAACCGCCCTGCTGCTGTTCGGCGCTACCAGCGTATTTGCCGAGCTGAAGGCCAGCCTGGATGAAATCTGGCAGGTGCCGCCGCTGAAACAGGGCGGCGTCTGGGACACGCTGCGCACCCGCCTGCTGTCCTTCGGGCTGGTGCTGGTGCTGGCGTTTCTGCTGATGGTGTCGCTGGTGATCAGCGCCGCGCTGGCGATCGTCGAAAACTACCTGAACGGTTTGTGGAGCGACGCGGTGTTTCTGCTGTCGCTGCTGTCGGCGACGATCAGCTTTGCCGTGATCGCCGCGCTGTTCGCGGTGATTTACAAGATGCTGCCGCGGGTGCGGCTGTCGTGGCGCGACGTCGTCATCGGCGCGCTCGGCACGGCGGCCCTGTTCACGCTGGGGAAGTATGCGATTGGCGTCTACATTGGCAACAGCGGCGTCGCCAGCAGCTTCGGCGCGGCCGGCTCGATGATCGCGCTGCTGCTGTGGGTTTACTATTCGGCGCAGATCTTTTTCCTGGGCGCCGAGTTCGCGCGCCAGTATGCCTTGCAGATGGGCAGCTTGCGCGACCAGAACATACCGGCGGCGTAGCGCGGTTGTTTAAAACCAGAAGCGTAGAGCCTCTGGTTTTTTTTGCTTATTCGCCCAGTAACTCGGCCACGGCTTCCATGCCCTGCACGCGCTCGGCGACGACCTTGACGATGACAATCACCGGCACGCCCAGCAGCAAGCCCCAGACCCCCCACAACCAGCCCCAGAACAGCAGGCTGACGAAGACCGCGGTCGGATTCATGCGGGCGATTTTGCCAGTCATCCAGGTGGCGACGAAGGTGCCGACCACGGTGGCGATCGCCAGCGAGGTGCCCGCCACCAGCGCCACCATTTCCAGCGATTCGAACTGGAGGAAGGCGATCATGGCGGTGGCGACGGTGATGAGCAAGGGGCCGAAGTACGGCATGATATGCAGCAAGCCGGCCACCACGGCCCAGGCGCCGGCGTTTTCCAGGCCAATCAGGCTCAGCGCGATCCACATCAGCAAGGCCAGCAGGCCGTTGGTGATGAGCAGCATGAACATATACTTCTGGATCGAGGTATTGATGTCTTCGAGGATGTGAACGGTGATCTTTTTCTTCGTCAGCGAGGGGCCGGTTAGTTTGACCAGCTTGCGCTTGAAGGTGTCGCCCGACAGCAGCAGGAAGAACACCAGGAAAATCACCATCGTGGCCTGGCTGAGGAAGCCGATCAGCCCCATTGAACCGGCCCAGACCCAGTCGAATACCTTGAACTGCGGATGATCCGGCGCCGGTTCCGCCCGCCGCGCGGCGCGGCGCGCCTCGGCGCCGTTGGCGGCCCGCTCGATCTGGGTGGCGACGGCCTGGATCTTCTGCAACATGCCGGGCTTGCCGCCGACCATGCCTTCGATCAAGCCCGAGATCTTGCCGGCCGACGCAGGCAGCTCTTCGACGATGGCCTCGAATTCACCCTGCACCCGGTCGATCACGGCCACCGAGCCGCCCAGTATCATCACCGTGACCAAGGTCGTGCCCAGCGCGCGCGGTATCTTGATGCGCTCAAGCCAGCGTACCAAGGGATTCAGCGTATAGGCGATGAAAATGCCCAGCAGTAAAGGAATGAGGAATTTCTGCGCCCATTGCAAGCCCCACACGAAGGTGACGGTGGCGATGACGGCCAGCGCCAGGCCGCGCGCGTTGACGTGCAGCGGCAGGCGCAATGGCGCGTTTTGCAGCTCGGGCGTGTCGGTTTGCTGAACGGGGGCGGCGGCGGCGGGGGTAGCGGGACAGGCATCGGCCGGCTCTACAACGGCGGCGAGGTCGGGCTGGACTTGAGTTGGCTGGACGTTCATCTGATTGCGCGCTATCTACAAAAAGTTGCCGGAGCCGGCCCCGGAAGCCGCTTGGGCTCCCGGAGGCGACTCCGGCAGGGGGCCATCACTGCGCCGGTCTTACATTACTTCACGCGGATATCGTTCTTGACCGACGTAACGCCTTTGACGCCGCGGGCGATTTCGCCGGCACGGGCGATGTCGCCAGGCTGGGCAACGAAACCGCTCAGTTGCACGGTGCCTTTGAAGGTTTCGACATTGATTTCGGTCGATTTCAGGCTAGGCTCATTAAAGATGCTGGCTTTGACCTTGGTGGTCAGGACAGCGTCGTCGACGTATTCGCCGGTGCCTTCTTTGGTCGAGGTCGATGCGCAACCAGCCACAGCGAACAGGGAAGCGACGAACAGGCCAGTAGCGATTTTTTTAGTGATATTCATAATATTTTTCCTTAGAAATGGTCTATCGAAGTGCTCATTTGAGCGGTCCCGCTCGCTTTGACAGCCGAACTGGGTATTCACAGCATGCGGACAAAGGTCTTTGGCTGCGCCGGCAGAGTATCGCTTGTTTCTGTAGCGACCGCGCTGCCGGCAATTCCTTGTAGTGCTTACGGCCCGTACGACGATGTTGCGTTGCGTCCGTGCCATGACTTACGTTTTACGTGGAAAGCGCGGCGTCATCTGTTCGGTATCGTACATAAGAAAATTTATTTTTACACAGCTGCAAAATCGATCACACAGCCCGCCCACAGAGATGCCATCAACTAGGTTCGCTAGCGCACAGACCCGTCGTACGTGAATGACTAAGATTTGCTCACACTATGTCAGGAGGACAATATGAATACTAAACAAACCCTAACAGCAATAATGGTCGTCGGCACCGCCCTGTTGACCGGTTGCGCCAGCACCAGCCCGCAACAAACCAGCTCTGCGACGTCGCAGCCTGACTCGGCCAGCTACGGCACCATCGACTCGATCCAGATCACCCGCGTCAATTCGAGCGGTAGCGGCGTCGGCGCCGTCGCTGGCGGCCTGGTCGGCGCCTTGCTGGGCAACCAAGTCGGTTCCGGCAACGGCCGCAAGGCGGCAACGGTGGCGGGCGCGGTCGGCGGCGCGGTAGCCGGCAATGAAATTGAGAAAAGCCGTGGCCAGGGCCAAGACGCCTATCAGATCAGCGTGCGCCTGAACAACGGCGACTATCGCACCGTGGTGCAAGACAACGCCACCGACTTGCGCGTGGGCAACCGCGTGCGCGTGGTCGACGGCCGGGTCTACCGTTACTAAATACAGTCGGGCCGGACGCGCCGCGGACCGGAATATCCAAGCAAACTAGGAGAATCACATGCTTAGCACCATCCTCTTGATAATACTGGTACTCGCCCTGATCGGCGCGCTGCCAGCCTGGCCCCACAGCCGCTCGTGGGGCTACGGCCCAAGCGGCGTTGCCGGTCTGGTCGTGATCATTCTGATTCTGCTGCTGCTTACCGGCAGGCTGTAGGTTCCGGGGCGCCGTTGGCGCCCCTTGTCACATACAAGGTGTCACATTCAACGTGTCACATACAAGGGGAGACATGATGCAAACAAGCACACGCACACTTCGGGCCACCGCGCTGGCCGCCCTCTGCTACTTCGCCATGGCGGCGGGGCATGCGCAACACGCCGCGCCGCAAGCGGGCGACCCGTCGCGCTGGTATGTCGACGACACCACCGCCCAGGCGCAATTGCGCACGCTGCGCAAGGAAATCGGCGCCGCCTTCCAGGAAGCACAGATGGAGTGCAAGCGCATGCCCGCCGCCGAACGCGGCGCCTGCATGAAGGAAGCCCGCAATACCTACCAGCAGGATATGGCGAACGCGCAGCAACAGCGCGCCAATGCGCATCCGCAGCAGTAGGCGGCGCCGGGACACGACCGAAGCATCCGTAGGTCGGATTAGCAAAGCGTAATGCGACGCCGAGCCGCCGCCGACGCCAGTCGGGTTACGCCGTTCCGGCTAACCCGACCGGCGACAATCCGTCGCTTCGCCGACGCTTAGCTCACGGTGCGCTCGTACGGCGGCAGTTCGTGCACCACCAGCGGCGTGTCTTCGCTGTAGAACGCCAGCCAACCGGCGGCCTTGATCGCCCGCAACCCGTCCTGGTAGCCCCGCTCCCAGCGCCACTCGATCGAGCCCTTCGAAAAATTGATGTCCTTGGCCGCCATGTGCCAGTCGCGACCGGCGTACGGCAGGCGCACGATGTGCATCGTGCTGTCGCAGCCCAGCGCGGCCAGTTCGGCCTCGTCCGACGCGCTCTTTTCGCGCTCCGGCAGCGCCGCGTACAGTTCGCGTAATTTGTGCTGCATCCGGTGCGTCGTCACGTAGTCTTCGATGTGGCGCTTCGAGCGCGAGGCGAAGGTGACGTCCTTCTGGCGCGTCTGCACTTCTTCTAGGGTGGTCGGCTCGGGTCCGTCGGCGCTCCACAGGTCGACCATGAACACCAGCGTGTCGATGTGCGGCAAATCATCCAGCACGGTTTGCAGCGGCGTGTTCGAATACAGCCCGCCGTCCCAGTACAGGTCGCCGTCGATACGCACCGCCGGAAAGCCCGGCGGCAAGGCGCCGCTGGCGCGGATATGGTCGCCGGAAATGGCCTGCTCGCTGCTGTCGAACGGTTTCAGCGTGCCGCATTTGACCTTCAGCGCATTCACCGTCAGGCGCATGCCGCCGGGTGCGTTCAGGTAGTCGAAATCGACCAGCTCGTCGAGCGTGGCGGCCAGTTCGCTGGTGTCGTAGTAGCTGGCCTCTTCCGGTTTTACGGCGACGCCGGCCGGGAACAGGCTGAACAGGCGCGGCTTGAAGAAGCCGGGCACGCCGCGAAACAGGGTGTCGAGCGTCGCCAGCCAGATGTTGGAGCGGCGCTGCTCGTCGTTGACGCGGTTCATGTCGACGCTGTCGCGGTGCGAGACGCGTTCCCAGAACTGTTTCAGCCGCTCGATGCGCTGTTCCGGGGGGTTGCCCGCCAAAATGGCCGCGTTGATCGCGCCGATCGAGGTGCCGACGATCCAGTCCGGCACCAGCTTGTGATCGTGCAAGGCGTGGGCCACGCCGGCCTGGTAGGCGCCCAGCGCGCCGCCGCCTTGCAAGACCAGCACGATACGCATGTTGGCGGGATTGAGTTGGTTGATCGTCGTCAAAATTGCTCCGTTGTTGGCATGCAGGGTGCTCACCGTGATGCCGATTGTAAGGGATCGCCCGCCGCCAAGGCGCCGGCCAGCGGCGCCGCCGCACCGCGGGCGGCATGCTCCGGGCGAAAAAAAGCGCCGTCGAGACGGCGCCTGCGCATTATCCGGCCACGCCGGTACGGCGTTTGCGCCGCACCAGCCAGCCGACCGCGGCGGCGACGAGCACGCCCACCCCCAGCGCCGGCTTGATAATTTTCTTGCGGGCGATGAAGGTCAGCGCCGGCAGGATATACGGCGTCGCCGCCTTCCAGCCCAGACCGCCGGGCGCCAGCAAGGTGTCGACCCGCGCGCCGGCGTAACCGACCATGTGCTCGACCGCGCCATGCAGCAGCGCTTGCGGATGCAGGGCGTGCGCCACGCTGGCCCGGGCGTGGACGATGCCGACCCGGTAAAACTCGCCCTCGGCGATTAATCGTTTCTTGTGGGCAGCCAGCGCTGCCTCTTTCGCGTCCTTCGACATTGCCCTCTCCCAAAGTGCTGCCGCGCCGGCAAGGCCGGCGCCTGCCGCCTACAACAACATGTCGCGGTCGGCTTTCAATTCGGCCATGGTGGCCGGCAAGGAAAGCTTATCCTGCCGCAGCAGCGCGCGCGCGTACAGCGCCAGGCCGACGGCGATGGCGAGGAAGCCCAAGGTCATCACGGGCAAGATGGTCCAACCCATCTTCTCCCAAGCCAGAAACACCACCATCACGCTGCAATAGGCGACGGCGAACAAACCCGCCACCAGCGCCAGCGCGAACACCACGATCAGTTGCAGCACATGGTTGCGCACCTCCGATAGTTCGTAGGACGCCAGTTCTAGCCGGGACAGCAACAACCCGAACGTGTTCCTGGTGACGCCGGCCAGCGAGGCGATCAGGCCGGGGGCCTGCGATGCAGCGGACTTGTCCATAGCGCGCCTACCGGGTTGAATTACTTACGACCCAGGATGACGCCCACCAGCAGGCCGACGCCGGCCGCCGCGGCGATGGTGCGCCATGGGTTTTCCTTGACGTAGACGTCGGCCGTGGCGGCCATTTGTTTGCCGGCGACAATCGCGCCGGCTTGCGCTTCGGCGGCCTTGGCCAGCGCAGCGTCGAGCGAACGCATACCGCGGTTGCGCACTTCTTCGGCCTTTTCGCCGGTCAGCGCGGCAGCGGCGCTAAACAGGGCCTGGGCATCTTTCACCAGCGTTTTGACATCGTTATTGACGGTCGTAATATTGTTTTCCAGCATGATTTAACTCCTAGTTTATGGATAAAGTAATAACTCTACTGCGTAAAACCTATTCAAGCAAATCCCGCATATCATCGGCGTGCTCTTCCTCTACTGCCATGATCTTCACCAACAAATGGCGAGTCGTCGGATCGGTGGCGCCGATTTGTTCAATCATCTGGCGGTACGATTCGATCGCCACGCGCTCGGCGATCAGGTTGGCGCGCACCATGCTTTGTACGCTGGCAGAGTCATCATACTCGGCATGGCTACGCGCGAGCAACGTTGCCGGATTGAAATCCGGTTTGCCGTTGAGCTGGACGATGCGCTCGGCCAGCCAGTCGGCGTGCTCTTGCTCCTGTATCGCATGCTCGAGGAACTCGGCCTTGACGGGGCCGTTCTGCAAGCCGCTGACGGTGTAGTAGTGGCGCTTGTAACGCAAAATACACACCAGCTCGGTCGCCAACGCGCCGTTCAGCATGGCGATCACGGCTTCGCGCTGGCCCTTGTAGCCGGCCGTGACGGCGCCGTCGTCGAGGTTCTGGGCGGCGGCGCGTACCGCGGCGACGTCGATGCCGGCAGGCGTCGTGGTTGAGGTATCAGACATGGCAATCCTTTACAAAGTGAAGGGGATAAACGGGGCGCGCCACCAAGGACGCGCCTTGGCCGCTTAGCGGCGCGCCGGAATCGCGCTACCCTCTTCGGACAGGACGATTTCAACGCGACGGTTCAGCTGGCGGTTCGACGCGCTGTCGTTGCCGGCCACCGGATAGGCTTCCCCATAGCCGCGCGTGGCGATGCGGTCGCGGGCGACGCCCATTTCCTGCAGCGCGTTGCGGACCGCCTCGGCGCGTCGTTGCGACAGCGCCAGATTGTGGTCGGCGCCGCCGGTGCTGTCGGTAAAGCCTTCAATCAGCACCGTGCGTTTCGGGTTGTTGGCCAGCACGTCGGCGAGCTTGCGCGCGGTCTGCATGCCGTCCGGCGTCAGGCGCGCCTGGTCGGTGCCGAACAGCACGTCGCCCAGCGTGATGATCATGCCGCGTTCGGTTTTCTTGGCCGACAGGTCGGCCAGTTGCGCTTCCAGCGCGGCGGCGCGGGCCTGGGCGTCGCGGGTGGCGGCGTCGGCGTTCTGCGCCTGCGCCTGGGCGGCGGCGGCCTGGCGTTGCGCCTCCTCGGCTTTCAATTTGGCCTGGTCGGCTTCCTGGGTGCGCGCTTCCAGGCGCACCTGGTCGCGCTGCTTGCCGGCGGTGCCCACTTCAGCCTCGGCCGATTTCTGCTTGGCCACTTCCTGCGCGGTGGCGATTTTCTGCTTCGCCAGATAGGCCAGCTTGTCGACCTTTTCCTGGCTGTCCTTGCGGGCGGCGGCGGCGTTGGCTTGCTCCAGCGCCTCGCTGGCCTGCTTGAATTCGACCGGCGCATAGCTGGTCACGGCCGGATTGCCCTGCGCCGCCATAAAGTCGCCGCGGGTTTGGTCGAGCAGGCTGGTGGTGGTCGGCGCCGAGCTGCAGGCTGCCACGAACACGGCCATTGCCAACAGGGCTGGCAGGGCGGGATTGAATTGTTTGATTTTCATGGTGTTTTCCTTGGAGTGCGATCAGCGCTGGTCCCGCCGATCAGTATTGTTTTTATAAGCCGGCTGACGCCGGCCTACTTCATGGGGACTTACTTGGGCGCGTTGGCGTTGGCGCGGTCGAGTTCTTCGCGCATGATGCGGATGTCCTCGTTCAAGGCGTCGGCGGCGCTGGTGGCCTTGGCCGAGTTGGCCTTGCTTTGCGCCAGCTTGGCGTCCGCCTGGGCCTGGCTGGCCAGATCGCGCGCGAGCTTGTAATCCTTGGCGGCCAGCGCCTGGTTGGCGCGCGCCATTTTTTCGCGGGCGGCGGTCATTTCGGCCGGGGCCAGCTCGGCGGCGCCGGCGCCGGCGGCGTTGTCAACCGCCGCGCGCGACACCGCGACGTCGGCGGTGGCCGGGGTTTTCAGACTGGTGCAGCCGGTGCTCAGGACGACGGCGGCGGCGCACAGCGCCAACATAAATTGTTTCTGAATACGTGTTGTCATTGTTGTTCTCCTTGAAGCGTTAAGCGAAGTTGCGGGGTAAGTTTGTTCGCCGATGTGTAACGTTATAGTCTGTTGTACCACCATGTTCGGTACGGTGCCGCACATAGGCTAAATAATTAGCAATGTTGTCGGCCGGCCCGACGCGGCCGGGGGCGCGTGTCGTCGCGCGGCGCGCTCTTGCGTACGTCAGCGCACATCGGCGGCCCGGGCTTTCGTGTAGCATTTGGTATCAATAACCAAACCACACGGTGGAATAAGGACCGAGCCGGCGCTTCAACGGTTCTCCCGCTTCCGCCCGCACCCCTTCCATCCAAGCCAAGAAAGAACCGCCGCCATGACCATGCCGCGCCGTACCAAGATCGCGCTCGCCATTGCCTCCTTCACCCTCAGCGTGCCGCTGGTGGCCGTCGTGGTGTTAATGAACTACGACTGGAACCGCGCCAAGCCCTGGCTCAACGAGCGCGCCGGCGACGCCATCGGCCGCCCGTTCGAGATCCGCGGCAACCTGGCGCTGACGTGGGAGCGCGGCGGCAACAAACTGCCGGAGCAGCAGAAAAGCTGGCGCGACTACCTGCCGTGGCCGCACCTGGTGGCGCGCGACGTCCACGTCGGCAACCCGGTCTCGATGACGGCCGACAAGAAGGCGCCGCTGCCGGCCGACATGGCCAGCGTCAGCGAATTCTCCTTTTCGCTGAACCCGCTGGCGCTGCTCGACAAGACCATCTCGATTCCGCTGCTGCGTTTCGCCGAGCCGGTGGTGCTGCTGCAGCGCCGCGCGGACGGCCAAAACAACTGGACCTTTAGCAAGCAAGACAAGCCGTCGCCGTGGCGGCTGGACCTCGAGCGCGTGGTCTTTTCCAAGGGCCGCGTGCATCTTGTCGACGCGCAACGGCGCGCCGACGTCAGCGCCGACGTCGACACCATCAACGCCGACCCGGCCTATGGCGTGGCCTGGAAGCTGGCCGGCACCTTTAACGGCGAGCGCGTCAGCGGCAACGGCAAGGCCGGCGCCGTGTTGTCGCTGCGCCAGCAAACCGCGCCCTACCCGATCGCCGCCGACGTCAAGGTCGGCAGCACCAGCATCGCCGTCGAGGGCACGCTGACCAAGCCGACCGAATTGGCCGCGCTCGATATGCGCCTGAAGCTGTCCGGCGCCAGCATGGCCCGCCTGTACCCTTTGATCGGCGTGGTGCTGCCGGAAACGCCGCGCTTCTCGACCGAGGGCCACCTCAGCGGTACGCTGGGCCAGCTGGGCGGGCGCTGGGTCTACGACAAATTCAGCGGCAAGGTGGGCGCCAGCGACATCGCCGGCAAGCTGACGTTCGAGGCGAAGCGCCCGCGCAGCATGCTAAGCGGCGAGGTCAGCTCGCGCCTGCTGCAATTTAGCGACCTCGGCCCGCTGATCGGCGCCGACTCGAACGCCAGCAAGGCCGCCCGCGGCGTCGACGCGAAGCAGCCGGCGGGCAAGGTGTTGCCGGTCGAGCCGTTCAAGACCGAACGCTGGACCAGCGTCGACGCCGACGTCAGCTACCGCGCCGAGAAGATTACGCGCGACAAGGATTTGCCGATCAACAAGCTCAACACCCACCTGCTGATGAAAGACGGCGTGCTGTCGCTGGTCCCGCTCAACTTCGACATCGCCGGCGGTACGCTGAGCTCGGAGATCAAGCTCGACGGCAGCGGCAAGGTCAACCCGAACGCCATCCGCGCCGAACTGAAGGCTACCGCGCGCCACCTGAAACTGCAGCAACTGTTTCCGCAATTTAAGGTGGCCCAGGCCAGCATGGGCGAAATCAACGGCGACGCCAAGCTCTCGGCCACCGGCAACTCCGTGGCCGGCATGCTGGGCGCGTCGAACGGCGAGATCAAGACGCTGATCAACCAGGGCACGATCAGCAAGTTGCTGCTCGAAGAGATGGGCCTGAACATCGGCAACGTCGTGCTGGCGCGCCTGTTCGGCGACAAACAGGTCAAGCTCAACTGCATGGCCACCGATTTCGTCGTCACCAAGGGCTTGATGCAAACGCGCAGCTTCATCGTCGACACCGAGGAGGCGATTCTCGACGTCAGCGGCACCGTCAACCTGGCCGACGAGCGGCTCGACCTGACGCTGCGCCCGCAGAGCAAGGGCTTGCGCGTGTTCTCGCTGCGCGCGCCGCTGTACGTGCGCGGCAGCTTCAGCAAGCCCGACGTCAGCGTCGACAAGGGCGTGCTGGCGATGCGCGCCGGCGGCGCGCTGGCGCTGGCGGCGC
This sequence comes from Janthinobacterium sp. CG3, assembly GCF_000344615.1. Classification (GTDB taxonomy): domain Bacteria; phylum Pseudomonadota; class Gammaproteobacteria; order Burkholderiales; family Burkholderiaceae_D; genus Janthinobacterium. Next base: position 2,725,685 of record NZ_KB467824.1, read on the forward strand.
TGGCGCCGGCGGCCGCGCTGCTGCCCCTGATCAACGCCGGCCCCGGCGAGAACAGCGAATGCGCGGCACTGCTGGCCCAGGCCCGCGTCAAGCCGGTGGCGCCGCCGCCGGGCCAGACCATGCGCGCCAAGCCGCGCAGCGGCCGCTAAGCGGCCCGGGCGACGCTGCGCCCGCCACGCCACAACACAATCGGTGCGGCAACACTGTGTGTGCTGCCGAACAGACTCAAGCTGGGCCGCGCCCTACTCTACGTCTATCGGCGCTACTTACAGCGCTACACCAAGGAGCAACAACATGAAATCGATCAAACAACTGGCACTGGCAATCTCGACGGCGGCAATGGTACTTAGCCTGGGCGCCTGCGCCGGCATGTCGGCCCAGGACCGCAACACCGCCGTCGGCGCGGGCGTGGGCGCGGTGGCCGGCGCGGTGCTGACCGGCGGCAGCACCGCCGGCACGGTCGGCGGCGCGGCGGTGGGCGGCGTGATCGGCAACCAGGTCAAAAAATAAACACCGGCTGGATCCGACAATTGGGGCCGGGTTGCGCATGCGCAACCCGGCCCCAATGCCGTCCAATGAGCGTGCCGGGGGGCGCTTGAATCAAGCGAGGGCTAAGCGCCGGCGCCAAGGCGAGAGACGCAAGCCTTCAAGTCCGGCCCGGGGGCTAGGCAATTGGTTTTAATGCTTACAGGAAAGCGCAATTCATGCCGCCGGCGCCGGCGTCCTTGACCAGCTCGTAGCAGCGGCAAGACACCGCCTCCAGCCCGGCCGAGTCGAGGATTTCAATGTTGCCGCGGCTGTAGGTAATCAGTTTTTGCTGTTGCAACGCGCTGGCCGCCTTGGTCACGCCGACGCGCCGCACGCCCAGCGCGTGCGCGAGGAATTCGTGGGTCAGGTGGAATTTTTCCGATTGCAGGCGGTCGCGCGTGATCAGCAGCGACCGCGCCAGCCGCGCCTCCAGCACGTGGAAGCGGCTACATACGGCGATCTGGATCGCCTGCGCCAGCAAGGCGTCGGTATACCGGTACAACAGCCGCTGTAGCGATTCGGTGCGGCTGAACTCGGCGCAAAAGTCGGCGCTGTCGATGCGCGCGGCGCGCCCGGCCCGCTGTACCACGGCGCGCACCTGCGCCACGCCGTGGCCCAGCGCCACCGAGGCGCCCAGCATGCCCTCGCGTCCGACCGAGCCGACTTCGAGCGTCATGCGCCCCTCCGCCACCGCCAGCAGCGAGATCAAGCTGTCGGCCGGGAAATACACATAGCGGATCGCCTGGCCCGGCTCGCACAGCACGTCGCCGACCTCGACCGTGACGGTGTCGGCCAGCCGCGTCAACTGCGCCAGGTCTTCGGCCGGCAAGCTGCCCAGCAGCCGGTTGCCGGGCGCCGTCTGGGTGCTGCCGTTGTGGCTGGTGCTCCAGGACAGGTTCATGGCCAGGCCTTCAATGGCGGCCCGGCGCAGCTGGTGGCGCCGCGAGCGGGCGGGAGATAGTCTGGGAAGCTCATTGATACGCGTGCCTTTTCGACTGGTATAGATCTGAATCCTGGTGCGTCTGAATCTGTCTGAATATGTCTGAATCTGTCTGAATCTGTGTGAATCTGTGTGAATTCGCCTGGGCTTGTCCCCGGTATTCGCAGCAGCAAGGCTAGCGTAGCGGCAAACATTTTCCATGTATGTACGGTGACGCACGGAAGCGCCCGACGCAAAAAGGCAAAATGGTTCCGTCAAACAATTTTCAATGCTGCACCTCATTCACAAAACCAATAAAAGGGAACACACCATGAACACACCTAACCACACCACGCACAAATCGCCGATGCATCCGATGATGATGGCCGCGGCCGTCGCCGTCGTGCTGTTCTGCGCCGTCGGCACCGCCGCCGTCATGGGCTGGCTGCCGTCTTCGATCGGCGGCAACAACGCCCAGCGGGAAATTGCCGCGCAGACCGCGCTGGCCGAGAAGGAAGCGCAGGAAGAAAAGGACGAAAAAGCGGATAAAGCCCGCCATACCAAGCACAGCACCTCATCCAACACCGCCAACACCTCGCACCCGGCGCCGGTGCGCCACCAGCCGGCCCCGGCCCCCGCCCCGGCGCGCAGCGTGTGTAACAACTGCGGCGTGATCGAGTCGGTGCGCGAAATTAAAACCCGCGCCGAAGGCAGCGGCGTCGGCGCGGCCGGCGGCGCCGTGCTCGGCGGCTTGCTGGGCAACCAGGTTGGCGGCGGCCACGGCCGCCAGCTCGCCACCGTCGCCGGCGCCATCGGCGGCGCGGTCGCCGGCAACCAGATCGAGGGCCACGTCAAGGCCAGCACCAGCTATGACGTGACGGTGCGCATGGAAAACGGCGAGAGCCGCGTGATCCACCAGAACTCGCAACCAAACTGGAGCACCGGCTCTCAGGTCCGCATCGTCGACGGCGCGATCCGCTCGAACGACTAAGCGGCGCCCCGGTCCTTCAACAACGCCCCGCGGTCCGCCGCGGGGCGTTTTCATTTTGATAATGTGCGCCAACGAACAGATCAGCGCGGCGGCAACCGCGACAATCGCCGCAAGGCCCGACAACCATGACGGCCACTCCCACAAAAGGCGCGTATGAACAAATTGATCTGGGTCGGCATCATTGGCGGCGGCGTACTGGCCACGGCGGCGGGTTTTGGCGCGCTCGATCCGGCCCCGGCCGGCGTCGACGGCGCGCCGGCGGCGCCGGCGCTGGCGGCGCTGTTGCTGCTCACCGGCGGCATGGCCGGCTGCCTGGCCGGCGTGCTCGGCCTGACCGGGCTGATGGGCTGGATCCCCGGACTGGAAACGGCCGCCGCGCCCGCGCCCGCCGAATAATTGCAGAAATATATCGCTGTGTACGCCAGCGAACAGATAAGCGCCGCGCCGAAGCCCACAATGGCTCCACGATATCAAGTGCGCCAGCCGGGGCATAGGATAGGAAGCCGGTGGCAGGCTGGAATGGGCAGGACAAGCCTACCGCGGCCACCATCAAAGCACACAAATACTCTGAGGAAATATCATGCTCTATACAATCGCCGTCGTTCTACTCATCCTGTGGCTGCTGGGCCTGGTCACTTCCTATACCATCGGTGGCTTCATCCATATCCTGTTGGTCGTTGCGGTTATCATGGTGCTGCTGCGCCTCATTAGCGGGCGCGGCCTATAGACTGGGCCGGCGGGCCGCGGCCCGCCCGTATATTCGACGGCGACACGCGCAATGGCGCGCGGCGCCGTTCTAGCGTTTCCAACACCCCCAAGGACAATTCCATGAAACAACTGAACACCAGCAAAATCGGCAAAACCCTGATCGCCGCCATCGCCCTGGCCCTGACCGTTTCCGGCTGCGCCGACATGTCGGCCACCCAGCAAGGCACCGCCACCGGCGCCGGCGTTGGCGCCGGCCTGGGCGCGCTGATCGGCGCGTCCACCGGCGGCGGCGGCGGCAAGCGCGCCGCCACCGGCGGCGCGATCGGCGCCGCCGCCGGCGCCATCGTCGGCAACATCTGGTCGAATAAAATGGAAAACCAGCGCCGCACGATGGAGCAGGCCACCCGCGGCACCGGCGTGCAAGTGTCGCAGACCGCCGACAATCGCCTGAAAATGGACATTCCTAGCGACGTGTCGTTCGACACCAACCGCTCCGACATCAAGTCCAACTTCCGCCCGATTCTGGACCGCTTCGCCGCCACGCTGAACGAAAACCCGGCCTCGACCGTGAGCATCGTCGGCCATACCGACAGCACCGGCAGCGACTCGATCAACCTGCCTTTGTCGATGGACCGCGCGTCTCATACCCGCGACTATCTGGCCCAGCGCGGCGTGTCGCCGACCCGGGTTGTGGTGGAAGGCCGCGGCGCCCGCGAGCCGGTCGCCTCGAACGACGACAACGCCAGCCGCGCCCGCAATCGCCGCGTTGAAATCTACGTCGCTGAAATGGCGCCGCGCTAATACTGCGGCCGCATGACAAAACGCCGCCAGGCCGGATTCGCATCCGGGCTGGCGGCGTTTTTTTCGTTCGCGCGGTTTTTTTTCATAGGTCGGGTTAGCCGGAACGGCGCCACCCGACCGGGTTGGCCCGGAGCAGCGGGTCTCGCTTAGGCCAACATGGTCGGATTACGCGTGCCGCTCATCCGACCTACGCCACGCCAACTGAATGCCAGCTCCGCGCCCTACTTGCCGGCGGCGTCCTTGCCGGCCTTGGCGAAGTCGCCCGCGCGCACCACCGATAGCTTGGCCGTTTTCATGTATTGGCGCAGCGCCGCGTTGACCTGCTTCACGGTCAACGCGGCAACCTTCGCTTCCAGGTCCTTGTCGTAGGCCATGGTGCGCTCCAGCGTCAGGTACGCCGCCAGCGTGCTCGCCAGCGCGCCGTCGTCGGTGCGCGCCACCTCTTCCGCTTGCGCCCAGCCTTTTTTCGCCTCGGCCAGCTCGGCTTCGTTGAAACCTTCGCTGAGCACCTTCTCGACTTCCTCGCGCAGCGCCGCCTCCACCTTCGCCGTGTTGTGCGGCGCGCTGATGGCGTACGCCATCCAGAAGCCGGCCGGGTCGCGCGCCGGCACGTTCAACTGCGAGCCGACGCCGTACGACAGGCCTTCCTTCTGGCGGATGCGGTCGGCCAGCCGGCTGCGCAGCGCGCCGCCGCCCAGCATGTGGTTGGCCATCACCAGCGCCGGGTAGAGCGCCGCGTCGTCCTTCAGCGGCAGCGGCAACACGGCAAACAGCACGCTGTTGGCCTTGTCCGGCGTTTCCAGCGTCAGTTGCTGGCCCGCCACGTCCTTCACCTGCGCCGGTATCCGCACATACGGCTGGGCCGCTTTCCATGTGCCGAACAGTTCGCCCACCTGCGCCTTCAGCGCCACCGGGTCGAAGTCGCCGACCGCCGCGAAGGTGGCGTCGGCCGCGCCGTAGTAGGCGGCGTGGAAGGCCCGCACCTCGGCCACGCCGACGCCCTTGGTCTCGGCCAGCTGCCGGGGCAGCGTGTCGACGTGGCGCACGTGGCCCTCCGGCGTGGCGTCGACCAGGCGGCGGAAGGCGTTGCTCGCCAGCGGCTGCGGTTCCGGCAGGTCGCGCTCGATCAGGCCGACCTGCTCGCGCTGCAGTTCGAGGAATTCGGTCTCGTCGAAGCGCGGCGTTTTCAGCACCTCGGCCAGCAAGGCCATCACTTCCGGCAGCTTGGCGCGGGTGCAGGTGACGGCCACGCGGACGCCCTCGGCGCGCCCGTCGATGCCGACCTGCGCGTTGAGCTGGTCGAAACGGTCCTTGACCTCCTGGCGCGACAGCTTCTCGGTGCCGCGCATCAGCATGTCGGCGGCGAACGAGCCGGCGCCGGCCTTGCCGCGCAGGCTGGCCTCGCTGCCCATGCGCAGTTGCAGCGCGACGCTGACGGTGCCGCCCTTGGTGGTCTTCGGCAGCAGCGCGCCGCGCAAGCCGCCCGGCAGCGTGAAGCGCTGGGTGCGCGCCTCGATATTGCCCGGGTTCGGGTCGAACGCCTCGCCCTGCGCCACCACGGCGCGGCCGGCGTAGTCCTTCAACTGCGCCGCCACGTCGGCGTTCACCGGCACCAGCGCGCGGTCCGGCGCGTCGGTCGGCAGGAAGCGCCCCAGCGTGCGGTTGGACGGCTTCAGGTATTTCACCGCCGCCGCCTGCACCGCCGCCGCGTCCAGCTTGGCGACCTGGTCGCGCTGCAGGAAGAACAGGCGCCAGTCGCCGGCGGCCAGCGATTCGGTCAGCGCCACCGTCAGGCTGGCCGTGTCGGCCAGCGCCAGGTCGATGCCGGTGTTGATCTGCTGGCGCGCGCGCGCCACTTCGGCCTCGCTGACCGGCGCGTCCTTCAAACCCTCCAGCACCTTCAGCATGGCGTCCTGGGCGGCGTCGAGCTGGCCGTCCTTCGGCACCACCGCGCCGAAGATGCGGTAGCCCGGTTCGAGGTTGCTCACGGAGCTGTAGTCCAGGCTGGAGGCCAGCTTGGTTTCCACCAGCGCCTTGTGCAGGCGCCCGCTCGGCGCGTCGACCAGGATGCGTGCCAGCAGTGCCAGCGCCACCGCGTCCGGGTGGCCGGACGGCGCCACGTGGTAGCCGGCGCCGACGAACTGGCTACCGCCGCTGCGCCGCACGGTGACGGCGCGCTCGCCGTCCTGCGCCGGTTCGGCCGTGTAGGTCGGTTCGATGACGCGGCTTGGCTTGGGGATGCGGCCGAACAGCTCGTTGACCTGCTTGAGCACCTTGGCCTCGTCGAAGCGGCCGGCCACCATCAGCACCGCGTTGTCGGGCTGGTAGTATTTCTTGTAGAACGCGCGCAGCCGCGCAATGTTCACCTGCTCGATGTCGGAGCGCGCGCCGATGGTCGACTTGCCGTAGTTGTGCCAATCGTAGGCGACCGCCTGGATACGTTCGGTGGTGACGCCGACCGGGTCGCTTTCGCCCATTTCGAACTCGTTGCGCACCACCGTCATCTCGCCCTTGTTGGTGCGCGGGTTCCACAGCTCGTTCTGGTCGATCGGCGCGTTCACCATGCGGTCCGCCTCCAGCGCCAGCAACTGGCGCAGGTTGCCCTCGTTGGCCGGGAAGGTGGCGTGGTAGTTGGTGCGGTCGTACCAGGTGGTGCCGTTGAACTGGGCGCCGGTGCCGTTGAGGATTTCCACCGGGGTCTTACTACCCTTCTTCACGCCGAAATTGGCGGTCGGCTTGAACAGCAAATGCTCGAGCAGGTGCGCCATCCCGGTTTCGCCGTAGCTCTCGTGGCGCGAACCGACGTGGTAGATGATGTTGGTGGTCAGCGTAGGCTTGCTGGCGTCGGGAAACAGCAGCACGCGCATGCCGTTGCCGAGGCGGTATTCGGTGATGCCCTCGACCGAGGTGACTTTGACGGCGGCGGCCGGCGCGGCCGCTTGGTGCGTCGCGGCGGGAGCGGCCGGCGCGGCGGCGAACACGAAGGCCGGCGACAAGATGCCGGCGCTTAACAAGATGGCGGTGATGGGTTTCAAATCAGCTTCCTGTCAAAAAAATAGGGAAAATATAGGGAGAAATATGGTGGGAAATACGCCGGGTGGCGCGGCGGCGCGCCAAGCCGAACGGCCCCTCGACGCGATTTGTTTTATCCTTGGGCAGCTAAAGCATTCTGGAGTTGATATGAAACGCAATGTATTGACAGCGGCAACGCTGGCGCTCGCCCTTTTCGGCTCCGCCGCCAGCGCGGCCGACACCATCAAGCCCGGCCTGTGGCAAATCAACAGCAAACTGACGTCGGCGCAAGCGGAGACCGACATGGCCATGGGCATGCTGCTGCAGCATCTGGGCAATTTGCCGCCCGAGCAGCGCAAGGCGATGGAGCAAATGGCGGCCAACAACGGCATGACCATGCCGAGCATCGGCGCCGACGGCGGCATCGGCGTGAGCACCTGCATCACGCCCGAGATGGCGGCGCGCAAACAAATCCCCACCGGCCAACCGGGCGACTGCACATCGAGCAACGTCGCCGTCGCCGGCGGCATGAACATGGCGTTCACCTGCGCCAGCCCGCCGTCCAGCGGCGAAGGCCAGCTGCGCTTCGTCGGCGAACGCGGCTTCACGATGACGATGCAAGTGACCACCAGCGCCCGCGGCGCGCCCGAGCGCGTGACGGTCAACAGCACCGGCCAGTGGCTGGCCGAGACCTGCCCGGCCACGGCGCGGCGCTAGCGCCCTACGCCCCATGCGGCGGGCCTACCCGGCGGCGAACGCCATATAGCGGTCGCGCGCCAGCGTGGCCACCGGTCCCACCGCCAGCGTGCGCGACTGGTAGCGCACGCAAGGGCTGACCTTGCCGTAGTTGCCGGTGTTGAAGATCTCAACCGCGGTGTCGAGTTCGGCCGGCAGCACCGTGCGCTCTTCCACCACGACGCCCTCCAGCGCCAGCAAGGCGATGACGCGGGCGCGCGTAATGCCCGACAGGAAAGTGCCGTTCGGCGCCGGCGTGACGACCTTGCCCTGCGGCGTCACCAGGAACAGGTTGGCGGTGGCGAATTCGGCCACCTGGCCGGCGCTATCGCACACCACGGCGTTGTCGAAGCCGCGCTGCTGCGCCTCGCGCAGCGCCCTGGTGGTGTTGGCGTACAGCGAAGACGCCTTGGCGTCGGTCGGCGCCATCGACGCGTCCGGACGCAGCAAGCTCGACAGGCAGGCCGAGAAGCCGGTGAACGGCGGCATCGGCGCGTCGAACAGCGTCAGCGCGAAGCCGCTTTTTTCCGCCAGTGGAATCAGCAGGCCGTCGGTGCCGAACACCAGCGGGCGGATGTACAGCTCGGCCTCGGGCGGAAACTGGGCCACGCCCTCGCGCACCAGTTTTTCCATGTCCTCGACGCTGTACGGGCAGGCCAGGCCGACCCGCTCGGCCGAGCGGATCACCCGTTCCAGATGCAGGCGCAGGTCGGGCATGCGCCCGCCCAGCGAACGGGCGCCGTCGAACACGGACGAACCCAGCCAGACGCTGTGGTCCATCGCGCCGAACAGCGGGGTATTGCCTTCGGTCCAACTATTGTTGAAATATGTCAGATACATTCTGGGTCCTGGCGATTGTCGTTGAGGTGAGCGGTGCGCCGGGCGCGCCGGCGCAGCCCCCTAATTTAGCACAGAGTCGGGACGGGCGTGAATGGCGCGGCAATCTTGCCGTGATGGTAAATAGACCGGCGCCGCGCTGGCGGCCGCGGCCTAAAACGCGTGGCGCAGGCCGAGGTTGAACGCGGCGTTGCCGTGGCCGGGGTCGCTGGCGTTGCCGACCGTGTAGCCGGCGCCGTTGCTGTTCCTGATGTGCGCGTAGGCGCCGTACAGGTCGGTGCGCCGCGACAAGGAATAGGTCACGCCGATGGCGACTTGGCGGGCGTCGCGGTTGCCCACGCCGCGGTCGTCCTTGCGGATGTACGAGGCGAGCAAGGTGGCGCCGCCGAACGGCGCCGCCACGCCGAACAGCACGTCGCGGCTGTCCGTCGACGAGGCCGCCAGCGCCAGCGTGCCGTAGGGGTTGGCCGGGTCCCACGGCGAACTGCCCGGCCCCTTGTTGACGCCATAGCCGGCGAACACGGTGGCGTAGCGCAAGTTGAAGTTGGCGGCGACCAGGCTGTTGCGCGCCGACGTGTCGAGCGACTGCATGGCGCCGTTGCCGTTGCCGGCGATGATGTTGTTCTTGCGCTGGTGCGACACGCTCAGGTTCACCGGGCCCTTGGCGTAGCCCAGCATGGCGCCATAGGCGCGGTTGCTGGCGTTGCTATAGGGCGACTCGCCGAAGCTGTAGATGGCGCTGGCGCTCAGGCCGCGCGACTGCGGCGTGACGTACTTGACGGTGTTGTCGTAGCGCTTGACGGTGTAGCCCATCAAATTGCCGGCGCTGCCGGCCATGCCGCCGTGGAACGGATCGGCCACGTCGGTCAGGCTCAGGTATTGCGGGTTGTACTGGCGCCCCAGGGTCAGCGCGCCGAGCCTGCTGTCGAGCCCGACGTAGGCTTGGCGCCCGAACAACCTGCCGCCCTGGTCCGATTCGCCGCTGTCGTTGAGCACGCCCGCCTCCAGCGTGAACACCGCCGCGACCCGCTCGCCCAGCGCCTCGCGGCCGCGGATGCCCAGCCGCGAACCGGACGCCACCCCGGCCGAGACCTTGTTGGCGGCGCAATCGCCGCAGCCGCGCTGCGCCACGGCGCCGGTGTCGAGCACACCATAGACGTCAACCGCCGTCTGCCCCGCCGCCGCCCGGACCGACCAACCCGGCAGGCAAAAGCTGAACATGACGAACGCCACACACGAAGTCTTCATGATGTATCTCTAGGTGAACGCCAGGCCAGGCCGCCGCCAACCCGCCCTTCCGGTTGGCAACACTATTTTTCCGCCATAACTCAGGTATACCTTATCCACGTTTGAATGCAAGCACTCCGTGCGCCGCGCAACACAACAGGCGATCAAGCTGCCGCGCGCGCCGTGGCCTTGAGCAAACGCAAACCCGTCGGCCAGGCGCACGGCGCCGCCGCCGACGCGGTGGTAGCCCTTTCTTATGTATGCTGGCGTACATTAAGAAAGCGGTCGCAGGCGTTACACTACGTCTTTCGCTTACTGCGGCCCCGCCGTTCCCACCGCATGCTCTCTATTATCGAACGCATTGATGCCGACCACGACAACATCGACCTGCTGGTCGAACTGGTCGACACCTTGCGTCCCCATCGCCCAGGCGACCAGCACCAGGCCACCGCGAACGTGCGGACCCTGTGCCAACTGCTCAAGGGCAATCCCGTACACGCCGAGGCGTTGCGCGGCTACGCGCTCGGCCTGCTCGGCAAGCGCCGCCACACCAGCCTGTACACCGACATCGGGGTGCTGTCAAACAACGGTTTCTTCTCCGAATTGAAACAACGCGTCTCCTACCGCGTGCTGCCGCCGGCGCTGGGCGACGAGTACCTCAGCGACGCCCTCGACCAGGTGCTGTACCTGAAAACCGATTACCAGTGGATTAGCGCGGTGCCCGCCGCCGACTGGCTCAAGCTGTTCGACCTGTTGTTCGACCAGCAGGCGCAGCACCAGGAGCACGAGGAGCACGACGGCCACGGCGCCGGCAACATCATGTTGCCCGGCATGCTAGAGGCGATCCGCACGCTGTCGTACCGGGTCTGCGCGATCGGGCTCGAACCCGAGCTGACCAAATTCCATACCGAAATTGAAACCTTCGAGTCGCCGTTCATGATGCAGAACGTCGAAGTCAACGCCCACTTGCAGGGCTACGCCGCGCTGCTGGCCGGCGCCGCCGACGGCATCGAGGACGCCAAGCACCTGCTGGTGATGCTGGACCAGTGCGACAAGGTGATCGTCAAGATCCGCAAGAAGGCGCTGACCCAGGGCACCAGCATCGCCCTGACCTACCTGCTGGTGGCGTTGTCGCAAAGCATAGACCGCATGCGCAAGCTGCTCTTCCTGGTCGACGTCAGCGGCGAGCTGCCGAGCGCGCCCACGGTCGACCTCGAGGCCATCGCCAGCGACGCCACGCCGGCGCCGGCGGCCAGCGTCAGCCTGCGCCGCGCCGCCGCCGTCGCGCTGGCGCTCGAGCTGATCGAGGCGAACAACAACAAGTACACGGTGCGCGACCTGTTCGCCGACAATATCAACCTGTTGGCGCGCAACGTCACCGAAAACGCCAGCCGCACCGGCGAACACTACGTCGCCGACAACCGCAAGCAACTGGCCGGCATGTTCCTGTCGTCGGCCGGCGCCGGCCTGGTCATCGGCGTCATGTCGCTCGTCAAGATCCTGTTTGGCAAGCTGCGCGCGGCGCCGCTGGTCGAATCCTTCCTGTTCAGCATGAACTATTCGGTCGGCTTCATGCTCATCCACCTGCTGCACTTCACCGTCGCCACCAAGCAGCCGGCGATGACGGCCTCGCGCATCGCCGCCGGCCTGCACAGCAAGGACGGCAAGAACATCGACCTCGACAGCATGGCCGAGCTGATCAACAAGGTCTTCCGCACCCAGAACATGGCCGTGCTGGGCAACCTGGCGACGGCGATCCCGACCGCCTACCTGATCGCGCTGGGCTGGAAGGCCTGGACCGGCAAGCACCTGGTGTCGCCGGACAAGGCCATGCACATGCTGCACGACATCGACCCGATCGGCAGCCCGGCCCTGTTCTACGCGATGATCGCCGGGGTCTGCCTGTTCGTCGCCGGCCTCATTTCGGGTTATTACGACAACCAGGCGCTGTACACCCGCTGGTCGCAGCGCATCGCCCAGCTGCGCGGCCTGGGCCGGCTGATCGGCCAGGAACGCCTGCGCCGCCTCGGCCTGTACCTGGAGAACAATCTGGGCGGGCTGATGGGTAATTTTTACTTCGGCATCCTGCTCGGCACCATCGGCACGCTGGGCTTCCTGCTGGGCCTACCGTTGGATATCCGCCACGTTACATTTTCTTCCACGAATTTCGCCACCGCCTTGGTCGCACTCGATCACAATATGAGTTGGGAACTGGCGCTGCGGTCGATCCTGGGTTTCCTGTCGATCGGCACCGTCAACCTGCTGGTCAGCTTCGGCCTGGCGCTGTGGGTGGCGCTGCGCTCGCGCCAGGTGCGCTTCAAGCACGGGCTGGCCTTGCTGCGGATTTTGGGATGGCGCTTCATGCTGGCGCCAATTGATTTTTTCATCGGCTCGAAAGACGAGCCGGCCGCCGCCGCGGAGCACGACGCGGCAGGGACACCGTCCAAAGGACACTGATGCCACCCCGGAACGCAATTCGCTGGCTGCCCCCGCTCACGCTGTGCTGGATCTTGGCAGCCTGCGCCGCGCTTCCGGACGTGAGCAAACTGAGCGCCACGCTGGAGCCGGCCGCCGTGCCCAGCGTCACCACCGGCAAGGGCGGCACCCTGCCGGCCAACAGCACGCGCGCGCTGCTGGCCAAGCGCTGGGCCAAGTCCGGCGCCGACCTGCAGACGCTGGCGGCGCTGGAGGAGGCCGCCACCGGCGTGCCGCTGGTCAAGGGCAACCAGGTGACGCTGCTGTTCGACGGCCCGCAGACGATGGCCGAAATGCTCAAGGCCATCAACGCGGCCAAGAACAATATCAACCTGGAAACCTACATCTTCGACCAGGACGCGCTGGGCCTGAGGTTCGCCGACGCCCTGATCGAGAAACAACGCGCCGGCGTCACCGTCAACATCATCTACGACAGCGTCGGCACGCTGGGCGTGCCGCAAACCTTCTTCGAGCGCATGCGCGCCGCCGGCATCCGCCTGGTGGCCTTCAATCCGGTGAATCCGACCAAGCTGCGCGGCGATGCCTGGAAGATCAACAACCGCGACCACCGCAAAGTGCTGATCGTCGACGGCAAGACCGCCTTCACCGGCGGCATCAACATCAGCGACACCTACGCCAAGAGTTCGCTGTTCCGCTCCAAGTCGAAGCCGACCGAGCAGTCGCAGGTCGGCTGGCGCGACACCCACGTCAAGGTGCAGGGTCCGGCGGTGGCGACGTTCCAGTGGCTCTTCATCAAGGCCTGGACCGGGCAGGACGCGGCCGACCTGCCCGAGGCCGACTATTTCCCGCTGCTGCCCGAAGTCGGCGAGCGCCTGGTGCGCGTTATTGCCAGCGAGCCCGGCGGCGGCTTTGAAATCTACAAGGCCTACATCCTGGCGATCCAGCAAGCCAGGCGCAGCATCCACATCACCTCGGCCTACTTCGTGCCGGACCAACAAACCGTGGCGGCGCTGTGCGGCGCGGCCGGGCGCGGCGTCGACGTCAAGGTGGTGCTGCCGGGCGTCTCCGACAGCGGCCTGGTGTTCCACGCCGGCCACGCGCTGTACGACCAGTTGCTCGGCTGCGGCGTGCGCATCCACCATTTGCAACTGGCGGTGCTGCACGCCAAGACCGCCGTCATCGACGGCGCCTGGTCGACGGTCGGCTCGACCAACATCGACATGCGCAGCTTTATGCACAACAGCGAACTGAACGTGGTGGTGCTGGGCGACAGTTTCGGGCGCGAAATGGAAAACGCCTTCCTGGAGGACTTGCGCGACTCGGTCGAAATCACCCAGGAAAGCTGGGCGGCGCGCCCGCTGGCCGAGCGCATGAAGGAATGGGCCGCGCGCTTCATGAACTATTGGCTGTAACGGGCGCCCCCCCCCTCCGCTACAAGGGCCGGGCGCTGGCCCAGACCCCGCCGACGCGGTCGAACGATTCGGTGCTGACTTTGACGAAGGCGTCGCCGCCCTCCTGCCAACTGTAGCGCTCCACCTTGATGTGCTCGGACTCGACCCGCAGCACGTTGAAGGAATTGGCTTCGCCGCGCCCGCGCGTGGACGTCGCCGTGCCGGCCTGTACCATCAGCGCCGCGTAGCCGCCGATCTTGTAGCGCTCGGCGGTGTTGCCGGCGTGGCTGGCGTGCATATGCCCGGCCAGCAACAGGTCGACGCCGCATTCGGCGAACATGTCCATCGCCATCGGCGCCCGGTCCACCAGGTTGTCCTCGTCGAAGTGCGGCGGCAGGTCGAACGGGTGGTGCGTGACGATGACCTTGGTCAAGCCGGGCTCCAGGCGGTCCAGCCGCGCCCGCAATTGATCGATCTGCTCATGGTTGACGCGGCCGTCCTTGAACGTCAGCGAACGCGCCGTGTTAATGCCCAGCACGGCGATTTCCTCGTCGACGTATTCCGGGTCGAGGTCGTCGGTGACGTGCAACCGGTATTTGCGCAGCGGCGTCAGGAAGCGCGCCACCACGTTGTAGAGTGGCACGTCGTGGTTGCCCGGCACCACGATCTGCGGCCCCGGCAGGCTGTCGAGGAAGGCCCGGGCGGCGCGGAACTCGTGGCTGTGGGCGCGCTGGGTCAAGTCGCCCGAGACCACCACCACGTCCGGTTCGAGGCGCTCGATGAGCGCCTTGAGCGGCGCGATCAGGGCCTCGTCGACGCGGCCGAAATGCAAATCCGATAAATGGATGAGGGTGCGCATCGTTATTCACTCCCTGTGGCGGAAAGAAAAGGGCCGGCGCTGTTGGCGGCCGGGTCGCCGGCCGCGCCGGCGGGCCGCGGCACCAGTACCCGCAGCGCGCCGCGGCGTATCCGATAGCGCAGCGGCGTGGCCATCACGGTCACTTCGCCGTCGGTGGCCACGCGCAGCCGCTTGTGGCGCGTCTCGATGTCCATTTCGGTGGCCAGCAAGACGTCGACATCCTTCTGCTCGGCGAGTCGCCCGGACAAGGCGTGGAAGGCCAGCCGCACCAGACCCAGGCGGCCGGGGCGCTGCGCCACGTACAGGCTGAGCTGGCCGGCGTCGAGGCGCGCGCGCTCGCCGATGTTGAAGCCCTGCATCACGTATTCGTTGTTGCCGATGAAAACAAAGGGCGTGCTGCGCGCGTGCCGCTGGCCGTTCACGCTCAGGCGCACACTCAGGAAGGGGTAGCGCCGCAGCGCCGCCAGCGCGGCCCAGGCAAACGCCAGCCACTTGCCGCGGCCCAGCCGGCGCTGCTGCTTTTCGCGGTCGCGCACGATGTCGGGGTACAGGCCGAGGCTGGAATTGTTGAGGAACACGCGGCCGTTGACCTCGCCCACGTCCACCAGCGCCGCCGCGCCCTGCGCCAGGTTGGCGATGGCCTCGTCGAGCGGCAGCGGAATGCGCAAATCCTTGGCGAAGTGGTTCAGCGTGCCCAGCGGCAGCACGCCAAACGCCACGCCGCTGTCGACCAGCGCCGAGGCGACCGCGTTGATGGTGCCGTCGCCGCCGCCGGCCACCACCATGGCCGCGCCGGCGGCGACGGCGGCCTGCGCCGTTGCGATCATGTCCGCGCCGCTTTCGGCCAGCGTGATGGCGGCCTCGAAACCGTTGGCACGAAATTTGGCGTCGAGCTGTTCGGTCCAGTCGGCGGCGTAGCCGCAACCGGCGCCGGCGTTGATGATGACGACAATGGGAATCACACTCAGATCGAACTCCTAGCTTGTTACTTGTTACTTGTTGGCGGCCTCCAAACGGCGCCGCAAATGCGAACAGGCGGTGATGCAGACGGCCAGCCAGCCGCAGCTTTCGGCCATCGCCGCCAGCACGTCGCTGGGATAGTGGGCGCCCAGGTAGACGCGGCTCAAGCCGACCAGCGCCGCCATCAGCGCGGCGGCCAGCACGATGGCCAGGCGCGCGCCCCACTTCGGCGTGCGGCACACCAGATAGGCGCCGAGCAGCGCGTACAGCAAGGTGGCGGTGGCCGTGTGGCCGCTGGGAAAACTGTAGCTGCTCAAGGCCAGATCGAACACCGGCTCCTCGAAACTCGGGCGCGCCCGCAGATAGGTATACTTTAGCAGCACATTCAGAACCATGACGCCCGGCATGGCGACGAGCAAGGTCAGCAGCCAGAAACGCGCCTTTTGCCGGTGGAAATACAGCGCCAGCAGCGCCGTCAGCACGACGATCCCGGCCACGCTGTGCAAATGGGTGACGACGACCATCACCCGCGTGACCCAGCCGATGGCGTGGCGGTTGAACCATTGCGAGATGCGCACGTCGAGCACGCCGATCCGCGCGGCGCCGAACACGGCGTCGGCGATGCCGCCGAAAATCCAGGCCGCCGCCAGCAGCAGCGCGACGCCGACCGTCAGGTACAAACCGAACTCGCCGTCCGGCGTCAGGCGCGCGGCCAGGAATTTTTTCAGCTTGGACGCGGCGCTCGAGGTCATGGCAATCCTTCGGTTCGGGGGCCGCCAGCATACCCCAGATGGCCGGCGCGCGAGTTATTGTTAAAACGCCACAGATCTAAAAAAGTACTGTTTATTCGTACAGTACCTGTGCTTTTATACAGTACTTATGCTACAGTGATGTCTCGTTCAACGCATCTCCCTTCAAAGGATTGTCATGACAACATTGAATAGCGGTTTCGGCTCACGGTTCGGTTTGGAATACGCCCCTAATTCCTTCCTGGTCCGCATGGGCAAACGTGAAATGCTCGTTTGCCGTGACTTCCGCAAGCGCTACTATGCTGTCAATCCTGTCATCGAGTGCGGCACCGGCATCGAGCCGGGCTACGTTGAAGTGCTGCTGATGCGCCGCTGGCTGTTGATCCTGTCAAAAGCGCATTGATGCCCGGCCGTTCCGGGCGCGCGAAGCACCGATCCCCAGGATCGACCCCTCATTGCCTCACGCGCCGGGCACAGCCGGGCTGGCAGGTGCGGCCCTGCTGCGCAACTTGCCGCCACAGCTAGTATCCCCAGCTTGTATCCCCGGCTTGCCTCCACAGCTTCCCCCCGGACGCACTACCGACTGCCGCCAGGCGGCGCGCATGCCATCGCGCCGCGTTTGATCTCTCCGCTTTGGGCGATGCCCTGCGCTGTATGCCGGTCTTGCTTTGATGGTCTTGGCCGCGCTATAACTGCGCGGCGCACGCGGCCCGCAGGAAGTCGCGCAACTGGATCACCACCGGCGTCACCTGCGCGCGGTGCATGCACACCAGATGCAGCGGCACCGGCTCCCACGCCAAGTCCGGCAACAACACTTGCAGGCGGCCGCAGCGGATATCCTCGCTGACGTCGATGCGCGATTTGTAGGCGATGCCCAGGCCCGCCACGGCCCAGCGCCGCACCACGTCGGCGTCGTCGGCGGTGCGGTTGCCGCCGACGGCCACGCTGATCGGCTCCTGCGCCGGCCCGCGCTGGAAGCTCCAGCGGTCGTAGACGACGTCGTCGAGCACATAGCGCAGGCAGTTGTGGCGGTGCAGCTCTTCCAGCGCGGCCGGCGCGCCGTGTTGCGCCAGGTAGGCCGGCGCGGCCACCAGCACGCGCCGGTTGGCCGGGGCGATCGGCATGGCGATCAGGCTGGAGTCGTCCTGCCTGCCGTAACGCAGCGCGATGTCGACCGGCTGCCGGTACATATCGGCGATCCGGTCGCTGACGCTGAGCTGGTATTGCAGCGCCGGATAGTGCAGCTGGAACGCGTCCAGCCAGCCCAGCATGACGTTGCGGCCGAGGTCGGACGGCACCGAGATTTTCAGCGTGCCGCTGAACGTGTCCTTGCCCTGGATCAGCGCGTCGTGGCCCTCCTTGAGCAGGCGCAGCGCCTCGCGCGCGTGGACCAGGTAGTGCTCGCCCTCCTCGGTTAGCCGCAGTGAGCGGGTGGTGCGCGCGAACAGGCGCAGTCCCAGCGCCAGTTCGAGGCGCTTGACGGCGGCGCTGGCCAGCGCCGGCGAGATGTCGAGTTCGCGCCCGGCCGCCGACAGGCTGCCGCGGTCGGCCGTGCGCACAAAGACCTGCAAATCATCCAGACGCAGCAATTTTCCTGATTCCTTTGAAAGTGTTTCGGTGCCGCGCGGCTTTTTCTTTGCGGCCAAACAAATGATGATACGCCTATCGGGACCGCACCGCCGCCCCACCAACAAGGAAACCATCATGAAAGCCGTTGCTTACCGCACTTCCCTGCCCATCACCCACGCCGACGCCCTGCTCGACCTGGAACTGCCGGCGCCGCGCGCCGGCGGCCGCGACCTGCTGGTCGAGGTCAAGGCGGTCTCGGTCAACCCGGTCGACGCGAAGATGCGCAAAAGAGCCGAGCCGGCGCCCGGCGCGCCGCAGGTGCTGGGCTGGGACGCGGCCGGCGTCGTCAAGGCCGTCGGCCCGGACGTGACGCTGTTCCGGCCGGGCGACCGGGTCTGGTACGCCGGCTCGATCGCCCGCCCCGGCAGCAACAGCGAATTGCACCTGGTCGACGAGCGCATCGTCGGCCACATGCCGGCCAGCCTGGACTTCGGCGCCGCCGCGGCGCTGCCGCTGACCGCCATCACGGCGTGGGAATTGCTGTTCGAACGGCTGCAGGTGGGCCGCGGCGCCGACGCCCAGGGCAAGTCGCTGCTGGTGGTCGGCGCCGCCGGCGGGGTCGGCTCGATCCTGGTGCAACTGGCGCGCCAGCTGACCGGCCTGACCGTGATCGGCACCGCCTCGCGCCCCGAGACGGCCGACTGGGTGCGCCGGCTGGGCGCGCACCACGTAATCGACCACGGTAAGCCGCTGAGCGAGGAAATCGCCCGGCTCGGCCTGCCGCCGGTCGACTACGTGGCCAGCCTGACCCACAGCGACGCGCACTTCGCCCAGATCGTCGAGTTGATCGCGCCGCAGGGCAAGCTGGGTTTGATCGACGATCCGGCCGAACTCGACGTCAGCCTGCTCAAGAGGAAGAGCATCTCGCTGCATTGGGAGTTGATGTTTACGCGCTCGCTGTTCCAGACCGCCGACATGCACAAGCAGCACGAACTGCTCGACGAGGTGGCGCGGCTGGTCGACGCCGGCGTGCTCAAGTCGACCCTGGCCGAGCGCTTCGGCAAGATCGACGCGGCCAACCTGAAGCGCGCCCACGCCGTCATCGAGAGCAACAAGGCGCGCGGCAAAATCGTGCTGGAGGGGTTTTAAGCTTGAATTGGCGGGCGCCAAGCAACGGCGAAGAGCCGGGGTCGCGGCTTTAGCTCTGCCCCCGGGGTTAGGCCCTCGGTTTACGGATTGCCGGCCTGCGGGCGGTAGTGGCGCGCGATGGTTTCCAGCATTGGCCGCACGTCGAGCGGCTTGGCGATGAAGTCGCTCATGCCGCACGCCAGGCAGCGTTCGCGCTCCTCGAGCATGACGCCGGCCGTCATCGCCAGAACCGGCAGCCCCAGGCCCAGCTCGCCGCGGATCAGCCGCGTCGCGGCGAAGCCGTCCATCACCGGCATTTGCACATCCATCAGCACCAGCGCGTAGTCGGCCGCCGCGCCGCGCAGCCGCTCGACCGCCTTGGCGCCGTCGTCCACCGTGTCGACGACGGCGCCGGCCTGCTCGAGTATGGTGCGCGCCAGCAGCTGGTTCAGCATATTGTCTTCGACCAGCAGCAGGCGCACGCCGTCCAGGCGCGGATACGCCGCCTCGGCCGCGTCCTCCGCCGGCGCCGGCGCCAGCAGAACGGCGTCGACGTCCGCGCCAAGGCCGCCACTGCGGCGCGCCAGCGCCTCGTGCAAGGTGTCGAGCAGGCTCGACGCCGTCACCGGCTTGAGCAGCACGGCGTCGGCCTCGGCGGCGGCGGCGTCCTGCATCAGCTTGCCGCGGCCGAAGGCGCTGACCATGACGATCACCGGCACCGCCGGCCGCGGCAGCCGCTCGCGCATCGCCCGCATCGTCGCCAGCCCGTCCATGCCGGGCATTTGCCAGTCGGCCAGCACGGCGTCGTAGCGCACCCCGGCCGCGTGCTGCGCCAGCAGGCAGTCGAGCGCCTGCGCGCCGGAGGCGGCGCCGTCGGCCTGCCACTGCCAGGCGCGGATGGTTTTGCACAGGTACTCGCGGCTGGTCTGGTTGTCGTCGACCACCAGCAGGCGCCGGGCGCCCGGCTGCCCGCCCAAGCGCGGCCCGGCGGCCTGCGCCGGGTCGGCGCGGCGCACCGCCAGCGGCAGCGTGACGCAAAACTCGCTGCCGGCGCCAAGCGCGCTGCGCACCTCGATGGCGCCGCCCATCAGCTCGACCAGGCGGCGGCAGATCGCCAGGCCCAGGCCGGTACCGCCGAAGCGCCGCGTCATCGACGCGTCGGCCTGGGAAAAGGCCGAAAACAGCCGCTGCTGCTGTTCGGCGTCCATGCCGATGCCGCTGTCGCGCACCCGAAAGCGCAGCAGCGCCGTGTCGCCGTCGCGCCGCACCTGCTCGACCAGCACCGACACCTCGCCCTCCTCGGTGAATTTGATGGCGTTGCCGGTCAGGTTGATCAACACCTGTTGCAGCCGCAGCGCGTCGCCGACCAGTTGTTGCGGCACGTCCGGCTCGACGCCGATGGCCAGTTCGAGCTCCTTCTCGCCGGCGTTGACGGCCATGATGGTGGCCAGCGCGCTGAGCACGTCGCCCAGCAGGAAGGGGCTGGCGGCCAGCTCCATGCGGCCCGCCTCGACCTTGGAGAAATCCAGGATGTCGTTGAGGATCGCCAGCAGCGACTGGCCCGAGACGCGGATCATGTCGAGGTATTTGCGCTGGGCCGGCTCCAGGGCGGTCGCGCCCAGCAGGTGCGCCATGCCCAGCACCGCGTTCAGCGGCGTGCGGATCTCGTGGCTCATGTTGGCCACGAACTCGCTCTTGGCGCGGCTGGCCGCCTCGGCCAGCTCCTTGGCCGCCTGCAGCGACGCCTGCAGCTGCTTCGGTCCGGTGATGTCCTTGGCCACGCCGAGGAAGCCGCTGCTCCTGCCCTCGGCGTCGACCATCGCGCTGACCACCAGGTTGACCGGCAGCAGCGCGCCGTCCTTGCACACATAGGTCCATTCGCGCGACTCGGCCGGCCCCTGGCGCGGCAGCGCCACCAACACCTCGACGCCGCGCACCTGGCGGCCCAGCTGCTCGCTCAATTCGGCCGCGCGCGCCGCGAGTTCGCGCTCGACGTGCAGCATGGCCAGGCTCTGGCGGCCGACCATCTCGTCGGCGCCGTAGCCGAGCATGCGCTGGGCGCCGACGCTGAAGAGGCGGATCACGCCTTTGAGGTCGGTGGCGACGATGGCGAACTCGCCGGCCGCGTCCAGCACCCCCTGCAATTGCGTCTGCGCGGCGGCCTCGGCCGCGCGCGCGCGCCGCAGCGGCGTCACGTCCGTGACGAAGGAGTAGAAGCCGACCACGCTGCCGTGGCGCAGGTCCGGTACGCACGACACCAGCGTGTGGCGCGGCGCGCCGTCGGCGCCGACGCTGCTGCGCTCGAACATCGTGGCCTCGCCGCGCAGCACGGCGTCGAACGACGCTTGGTCGTGGCGGAATTTTTCCTCGCCGATCACCTCGCGCACGTGCTTGCCGCGCATCTGCGCCGGCGTGCCGCCGTAATGGTCGAGGTAGGGCCGGTTGCTGAACTGGTTGCGCAGGTCGGCGTCCCAGTAGGCGATCATCGACGGCATCTGGTCGATGATGGTTTGCAATTCGGCGTTGCTACGCTCCAGCGCCAGCTCGAAGCCCTGGCGCACCAGCTCGCGCAGCCGGGCCTGGTTCATGCTTGCCGCCAGCAGCAGCGGCGGCACCAGCGTCAGCAGGATCGGCAGGTACACCAGCAGCACCTGCCAGCTGGCGGTGGCGGGCGGGGTCGCGAAGTAGCCGCTGGCCAGCAAGCCCGCCGTCGCCAGCAGCGACAGCGACACCAGCACGCTGACGCCGGCGAAGCCGGTGGCGACGGCGGCCAGCACCAGCGGCACCATCACGTAGATGAACGGGAACGGCAGGTACAGCAGGGAAAACACGCTGACGGCGGCGGACAGGCAGGCCAGCGACGCCACGCGCAGCCAGTCGACCTGGCGCACGAAGGCGGCGGCGCCGCCGCGCAGCACCAGCAGCGCCAACGGCAAGGTGGCGACGGTGCCGGCGGTGTCGCCGGCGTACCAGGCCGGCCAAACGGTGGCGAAGCTGGCAAAGCCCTGCGTCGAAATGACCGCCGCGCCCAGCGTGGCGCCGACCAGCGGCGGCACGCAACAGGCCAGCGCGACGAAGCGCAGCAGGTTGGCGGGGCTGTCGTCGAAGCCACGCGCGACGCCGGCGCGCTGCACCAGGTAGGCGCCGATGGCCATCTCCAGCATGTTCGCCGGCAGGAAGGTGATCGCCAGCGCCCACGCGTCGCCGTACAGCAGGTTGACCAGCAGGTTGGCGCCGGCGGCGCACAACAGCAGCGCCGGCGCCAGCGCGCGCGGCTGGGTCAGCAGATAGGCGACGCCGAGCGCGTTGGCGAACCACAGCGTGGCGATGTTGCCGGGATGGCGGGACAGGGCGATGGCCGCCAGCGCCAGCAGGAAATACAGCGCGCTGAACTGCGCCAGCGTCAGCAGGGTGCGGCGCACCGGCGTCATGGCCCGCGGCTTCAATTGGCCGCCCCGTGCGCGCCGGCGGCGCCGCGGCGCGCGCGCCACAGCGCCAGGCCGGCGCCGACCAGCAACAAGGCGGCCACCGCCCACATCGGCCAGGTGGGCCGGTTCTGCCAGGTGCCGCGCAGCGCCGGCGCCAGCCAGCGCGCCAGCAAGTGGCGACGCTCGGCGGCGGAGATGCTGCGCAAGCCCTGCTGCAACACTTCGCCCAGCATCGGCAAGTCCTTGCGGTAGGCGAAGCTGAGCGGATAGTCGAAGCCGACGTGGCCGGCCACCACCAGTTGGCTCCAGCCGCGCCGCTGCGCCAGAAATTGCAGGCTGGCGACGTCGGCGACGACGCCGTCGACCTGGCCGGCTACCAGCGCGGCCAGCGCCGCGTCGTCGCTGGCCAGCGCCAGCCATTGCACCTGCGGATAGCGGGCGCGGACGAAATGTTCGACCGCGTAGCCCTTGCCGAGCGCCACCCTGCGCCCCCGCATGTCGCGCAGCGCCAGCCCGGCCGGCTGGTCGCCGCGGCGGATCAAGGCGGCCGGAATGGCCACGTAGGCGCTGGTGAAGCCGAGGAAGGCGGCGCGCTCGGGGGTCGGACGCAGCGAGGTCAGCATGTCGACCGCGCCGCGCTTCGCCTTGTCCAGGTTGACCTCCAGCGGCAGCGCCTCGGCGGCGACGAAGCGCAGGCCGGTTTTCTCGCCGATGAGGGCGAGGACGTCCACCGACAGGCCGCGCACCACGTTGTCGCCGTCGAGATAGACGAAGGGGCCGTAGTCGCGCTCCGGCGCGTAGCGCACCGGCGCCTGCCGCGCCACCCAGGCGCGCTGGGCCGCGCTCAGGTCGGCCATGGCGGGAGCGGCCAGCGCCGCCGCCTGGCACAGCCACAGCGCCAGCGTGTGCGCGACCAGGCGCGCGCCACGCCATGATGTCGCTCGGTCGCCGCGGCAGAGTGAACGGACCATTGTGGAATCTCCAGTGTCATGTCAGCTTGACAAGCGGCCCGATTCTGCTGCCTACCCTTTCAGTCACATCACATCATGTCACGAAATTTATGCATTACGTTACAAATATGTTACGTGAAATCGACACTTTTTGCTGCAGCTGCAACACCGGCCACACCACAGGCCGATTTGCGGCCTCGGCTCCTGCCCCGGCTCGCTGGAGCGCGATATTTTCGGCGAGCCGGCGGCAAAAAAGCCGGCTTTCGCTGCCATGCCGTTCAGTCACCGCCGGCAGCCAGCATGGAGATGGCGTACCGATCAATGACCCCGGGTTGCGCGCGCACAAATATACGCATACGCGCCATCCATGCGGGGCGAACGCAGACCCCGCCGGCCGGCGGGGCGTCCTGACACTTGGTGTTCCCTGAGCCGCCGGGCGGCGGCGACGCTTACTTGGGCGCGGCGTCGAGGTAGAAAATGGCGTAGGCCTTGGCCGGTGTTTTCTCGCCCGGTTTTTCGACTTGCACCTGGGCGCAGTCTTCCACCACCAGGCTGCGCCAGTTGGCGACGCCGGCGTTGGCGAACGCGGTGTTGGCCTTCGAGGCCAGGCTGATGTCGAGCGCCAGACGGGCGTTGCGCTCGCCGGTCTTGGCGTAGTTGACGCCGCGCAGTTCGAAGCCGAACGCGCTCAGCCATGGTTCCCACAGGCCTTTTTCAACGCCCAGCACGATACGCTCGAACATATCCTTGAGCGGCAAGCCTTTTTTCACCACGCCGCGCATCGCCTGCAGCGACGGCGCCACGCGGGCGTCGGTGCTCAGCTTGCTGGCGCCGCGTTCGGCGATCGCCTTCAACTCTTTCGAAAAAGCCGCGTCGCGCTCGGTGTAGTCGCGCATGCGCGCAAAGAACTCGGGGCTGATAAACGGGTTTTCCGGGCGTCCCACGGGCGCCTCGACGGCGTCGGCAACGGGCTTCGCCGCGGCAGGCTTTTTGGCGCGCGCAACGGCCACCTTCACTGCGACTGGCTTTTTGGCAGGAGGCTGTTTTTTGTTCGTCATGGCTGTCTAAATGGAGTGTAAGGGGCGTAGTTTAACACCGCCCCGGCCTGCGCCCGCCCTATTCCGTCGGCGCGCCCGTCAACTCGGCTTGGCGCGCCTTGCTCAGCGACGCCAACGCGCGCTGATGCGACCATGCCAGCAGTTCCAGCAGGTAGTCCTGCGGCAGGCAGGCGACGTGGACGATGGTGACCCAGTGGAAGCGCCCCATGTAGCGCGCCGGCTTAATGCCGGGCACGCCGGTCAGCTCGACAAAGCGCTCGGCGCTGACGCGCAGGCTGAAGCGCCACGCCTCCGGTTCGCTGGTCTTGAAGTAGGCGAATTTTTTGTCGCCCACCGAATAGACCAGGATGTTCGACGGCGCCCCGTACAGGCGCCGCTCGGCGCCGGGCAAGGCGGCGCAGGCCCGCTGCAAGCGTTGCGTGTCCATCATTTTGCGCTCTTGCAGCGTACCAATCGCCGATCACCGACCTGCAAACGGCTGTCGTCGGCGGACAAGCTCAAGGCCAGGGTCTTGGGGAACGGCGCGTCCGACCACGAACAACTGAAGTCCGCCGTCAGCGCCGTGGCGCTTTCCCGCTTCACCTTGACGACGCGGCAATTTTCATCCAGCTGCCGGATGACTTCCGCGTCGATTTCGTAACCGGAACTATCGGCGAGGACATCGCCGTTGCAGGCGGCCGGCGTGTTCCCCCACACGCCTTGCATTTTTTGGGGAATGGAGAACGGCGAGGTCGGCGCGCCCGACGCGCCGCAATGCAGCAAGGCGATGAGCATGGCGAGGGCGGTTTTTGGCATGGGATAGGAATCGGTGGCGGAATGTCGGCGCCGGGGCCGGGCCGGCGCCGGTCGGGGCGACCTTGATGTTGCCGATTTTGCAGCACCGGCCCGACCCCTGTCAAGCGCGCGTCGGCCCTGGCCGGGACGCATCAGCGCCAGCGTGACCACCGATCCGGCCGCGCCGCGCAGGCGCTTGCTCAATTGCCTGTTCGTCGCGGCGCCGGCGCCCGCTTCGGCGGCGGGGCCGTCGATGTTGACCATGACGTCGCCGGCCCGCACCCCGGTCCGGTCGGCCGGCGAGTTTTCTATCGCCGAGATGACGCGCACGTTCTTGCCGGCCAGCTGGCGGCAGGCGCCCAGATTGGCGGGATGCCTTGGATTTATATTGTCGTGCTTAACCCTTTTTCCCTTCCCGTAACGCTTCATTGTCATGACAAGCACTTGTCACTTATTCACGGCAACGTTGCGGCTTACGCAGCCGCGTTTTTTTCGATCGATTACAGCAAGGACTGCCATGATGGACCTGAAGAACCGTACCCGCGCCGCCGGCTATATCACGCTGATGGTCTTGCTCGCGTCATGCGCGAAAAAAGAAGAAGCGCCCTCCGCGGCGCCGGCCGTCGAGGGGAAAATGCAGGAAAGCGCGCGCCCCGCGGCTGGCCTGTCCGCGCGGGCGGCGCCAGCGGCGCCCGAGAAGGCTGTCACCGCCGCGACTACTTCTCAGCAAATCGGTTCCAGCGCGGCCACCTACGCCGACAGCGAACGCCAATTCATCCGCACCGCGAGTGCCCGCTTTCGCGTCAAGGATGTCTATGTCGCCGCGCTGGGCATCGAGGACACCGTCGGCAGCCATGGCGGCTTCGTGGTCAAGAACGACATCAGCGCCGAGAGCGTCGGCACGCTGAGCTATCCGATCGGCAATGGGAAATTGATGGAACTGAGCGAACATACGGTGCAGGGGCATTTGATCGTGCGAGTACCCAGTGCCAAGACCCAGGAGTTCCTGCACGCCATTGTCGGCCATATCATGTTCCTGGATCAGCGCAGTTTCTCCGCGCGCGACGCGCAACTCGACCTGTTGCGTCAACAACTGGACATGATGCGCAACCAGGAAACCCAGAGTGAGCTGGGGCAGGCGGTCAAGGACGGCGGCAAGCTGGTACAAAAAACGGATGCGATTGCCACCCGTAACGATGTCAAGGCAGCGCGTGATGCCGCCCATATCGCGAAAAAGGAATTCGAGGACCAGGTTGCTTTTAGCACCATCGACGTGACGCTGTATCAGCCATCGAAGGTGCTGCAGACCGAGCGCGTCGACGTCAGCAGCCTGTACCGCCAGTTCGGCCCCGGCTTCTTCAACCAGTTGGGCGAGCGGCTACGCGGCGGCTGGGAGGGTTTGTTGGAGCTTCTCCTGGCGTTGGCCGGCATCTGGCCGGTGTTGCTGGTCGTCGGCGCGCTCGGACCGATGCTGTGGCGCGTCAAGCGGCGCCAGCGGAAAGCGGCGGTCGCGTCGGAATAACGCCGGCAAGGCTAGCTTGGATGGGTACAGGAACGTACCCACCGAACAGGCCTACCGCACACGGCCACCGCGATTATGATGCAGTGTACAAACAACTCAATCGACTGGACAGACTCGAATAATATGACCATCTGGGTCTTCGGCGAGGAAGGTCAGGCCAAAGACTTCGGTGTACGGTTCGCGGGTGATTTTTATGTCGGGGTTCTGTTGCCATACTTCAAAAAGACTGAGCACATCTTTACCAGTTGGCAACATAATGCCGATTTCAGAAAACCGCGGCGCTGTAACGTCCGGTTTTTCCCCGCCCGTCCAAATGGCAAACAAGGCCTCGCCACCAGCTGAAAATGCCACGTAGCGGGGGCTTGCAAATATTGCTTCGGCGTTGAAAATTGTTTTGTAAAAAGTCGTTGAACGTTCAATATCAGATACGTAGACCAGTTGAAGATTTGGTTTCGCTAACAGTGCCATGGTATAACTCTCGTGTAAGGTTTTTGAATGTACGCAACGGTTAGACATCATGTGTATAAGCGCGCGAACCTTAGCGTAGTCATTCACCCCTCCGAATGAATTGGCATGATCTTATTATATTTCATAAAATAAATAGTGGCAATAAAGCAAATACAAGCAATTGTTCCTGATGTTCGTCAAATGAACGACGAGTGGCATAGTAGCCTTGACTTCCTAGAGGAAGAAGACGTTATCGGTTCGAGCGTTCAAAAGCCGATCCGCGCTAGCGCGCTTGTCGCGCGTCGGTCAAGTCGAGGTGGCGTTCGATACGTTCCAGGCGAACACCCAAGTGGTCGAGGCGCGCGTTGATGCAGGCCAAGTCCAAGTGAATGGATGCTATCTGCCCCCCGACGGGGATCAAGGTTTTACATCGAGTGGCGAAAATTTCGAGTGCCGCGCAGTTGGGCGTTGTGCTCCGGGTCGTGCCTTGCTATCGTCTGCGTTGCAGCAGATACTTCTTCTGCCAGTGTGTCCATGAGTAATGTCGCAAGTGCGAACCTATAAAGAAAAAGATGATCAAGAACTTGATCGACGAAGTCGTCCAGCTTGACGCTGATGTGGTCGTGGTACTGCTGACCAATCTGCCCGGTCTCCGAAAAGGCCGGCTGAATCGACGGGCGAAGCGCCATGGCGCATGATCGCATCGCATTTCCCATGCCTGCCTCGTGCGAGGTAGTGTTTGACGTTTTTCACTACCACCAGTGGCGTGGGCGCTGGGACAGTTTGGTGTCGCACACCGAGGTCGATAGCGGCGCGCCTTGTCCTTACGTCGGCGCGGTCAGCGCCAATGCCGGCGGCGGCCTGTTGCGCGCCCTGTCGATGCGCACCAAATTCGTCAGTTACCAGCGGCCGCACCTGGCTGCGGCGCGCATGCTCGGCACGTCCTTTCCCTTCTCCCGATGGGCAGCCTCGATGAAACATGAGCCCGCTGCCGGCGGCGGCTCGATCTTAATTTACACCTACAACATCGAAACCGGCCCGCGCCTGCTGCGATGGTTGCTCGAACCGCTTGTACACCACGTGTTCCGTCGCCAGACCGTCAGGCGCTTCGAGCGCATGCGTGCCTTCCTGTCTTCTAACGCCTTCGAGGTGGAAGCGTGGCAGCGCGGCTATCACAACGCCGACCTTTAGCGGCGCTCGCCCGGCAGCCAGGCTAGCGCCCAGCTGGCGCGGCGTTTTGGCGGTACTGCGCCGGCGGCACGTGGTGGTGCAGCTTGAAAAACCACGTGAAGGCGCTCTGCGACGAGAAGCCCAGCCGGTCGCTGACGGCGGCCACGCTGAGCGCGCCGGCTTGCAACAAGGCGCGCGCCTCGTCGCTTTTCACCTTCAGCTCCAGCGCGCTGAAGGTGCTGCTTTCCTGCCGTAGCATGCGCCGCAGCGACCATGGCGTGGCGCCAGCGCGGCCGACACCGGCTTCTCGCAATGGCCGGAGGCGCTCGGTCTGGCCGGCATCGGCAGCGCCGACCTGGTGCGACGCTTCGGCGACGCCGCGCGCCAGGAATACCTGGCCGTCGGCATCACCCAGGCGCTCTCGCCGCAGGCTGACCTGGCGACGGAGCCGCGCTGGTCGCGCATCAACGGCACCTTCGGCGAGGACGCCGAGCTGGCCAAGCGCATGGTGCAGGCCTATATCGAAGGTTTCCAAGGCGGCGCCACCGGCGTGCGCGACGGCAGCGTGGTCGCCATGGTCAAGCACTGGGCCGGCTACGGCGCCACCCAGGAAGGCTTCGACAGCCACAATTACTACGGCCGCTTCATGAGCTATCCGGGCAACAACTTCGCCTACCACCTGAAGCCCTTCGAAGGCGAGTTCGCGGCGAAGGTGGGCTCGGTGATGCCGACCTACGCGCTGCCCGACGGCGATATCAGCGTCGACGGCATCAAGCTCGACAAGGTGGGCGCCGGCTTCAGCAAGCCGCTGCTGACCGATCTGCTGCGCGGCAAATACGGCTTCGACGGCGTCATCCTGTCCGACTGGGGCATCACCTCCGACTGCGACAGCAACTGCCGCAACGGCACGCCGGCCGGCGTGGCGCCGCCCTTCATCGGCTTCGGCACGCCGTGGGGCATGGAGGACGCGGGCCGGCGCGCCCGTTTCGTGCGCGCCGTCGAGACGGGCATGGACCAGTTCGACGGCGAGCGCGATGCCAGCGAACTGGTCGCGGCGGTGCGGCAAGGCACGCTGAGCGAGGCGCGGCTGGCGCAGTCGGCGCGCCGCATCCTGCTGCAAAAATTCCGCCAGGGGCTGTTCGGCAACACCGACTTCGTGAAGGAAGGGCTGGGCGCGCAGCGCCGCTCGCTGGTGCTGCTGGAGAGCAAGCAAAAGGTGCTGCCGCTGGCGGCCAGCGTCAAGAAGGTGTATTTGTACGGCATCAGCGCGGCAGTGGCGCAGCAATACGGCTACACCGTCGTCGCCACGCCGCAGGAGGCCGACGTCGCCCTGCTGCGCGTGCAGACGCCGTTTGAAACGCTACACCCGAACTACATGTTCGGCAGCATGCAGCACTCAGGGCGATTGCATGAAGGCGGAGCCGAGGCGATGAGCACAGCTTGTAGGTATCGCTTGTAAACTCTTTGAAAAAGGCGTTTACTCTCGATATTTGGGCGAGAAAAATGACAATCGGACCGATGTCGCTGCTGGAAGCATTCGATGAATTACGCGATCCGCGCGCGCGCGAGTGCGCATATCAACTGGACGAATTGCTGCTGGCCGCGATCTGCGCCGTCATCAGTGGAGCGGAAAGCTGGACCACGGTTGTGGAATGGAGCGAAATGAAGCTCGAGTGGCTGCGTCAGTACCGGCCGTTCGCCAATGGCATCGCCTCGCACGACACCTTCGGACGCGTTTTTTCCCTGCTTGACGCGAAGCAGTTCGAATCGTGTTTTGTACGCTGGATGGGCGCACTGTGTCCGTCGCTTGAAGGGCAGCACATTGCCATCGATGGCAAATGCGTGCGTGGTTCACACGATGGCAAACAGAGCGCCATTCATCTGGTGTCGGCGTGGAGCAGCGCGAGCGGCGTCACACTTGGGCAGGTTCGGACCGCCGACAAGAGCAACGAGATCACCGCGATACCGGAATTATTGGATACCCTGGACGTCAAAGGCGCCATCATCACAATCGACGCGATGGGGTGCCAGCGCGACATCGCCGCCAAGATCGTTGCCAGCGGCGCCGACTATGTTCTGGGTGTGAAGGACAACCAGCCCGTCTTGGCCGAAGCCGTCAAGCTGTGGTTCGACGCCGCCGACGCAGGCAAGATGGATCGTCCATTCTGGGAGCACATCCAGACCGAAAAAGATCACGGACGGATCGAAACCCGGCGCTGCCTTGTCACCAACGACATCGCTTGGCTCGTTCAGCAAAAACAGCATTGGAGCGGGCTGCAAAGTCTCATCATGATCGAGTCGACGCGCAAAATCATCGGGCGAAACAGCACCGGAACAGCCAGCGTTGAACGCCGCTATTACATCAGCAGCTTGCCGGCCAAGGCTGCAATGTTGGGCAAAACAGTACGGGCGCACTGGGGCATCGAAAACAGCATGCATTGGGTGCTGGACGTCGCATTTCGCGAGGACGGCTGCCGCGTGCGCGTTGGCGACGCGGCGCAAAATTTCGCTATCCTGCGCCGCATTGCCCTCAACCTGCTGAAAAACGAGAAAACGACGAAGCTCGGCGTCGCCTCCAAGCGCCTAAAGGCGGGCTGGAACGCCGACTACCTTGGCAAGGTGTTGGGCCTGGCAATCTGATCCTTCATGCAATCGCCCTGCATGCAGCACGAAGGCAACCTCGGCT
This sequence comes from Janthinobacterium sp. CG3, assembly GCF_000344615.1. GTDB lineage: Bacteria > Pseudomonadota > Gammaproteobacteria > Burkholderiales > Burkholderiaceae_D > Janthinobacterium. The sequence continues at coordinate 2,756,570 of NZ_KB467824.1, forward strand.
TTGTCGACGGCACAGATAAAATGCCCGTTCATCCGCGCGAGAATGATAAAAGTGTGCATCCAAAGCATTTGTGTCAGCAGCGCCGACACTTTTCTATGATCTGCGGCCAGTTGCTTTTGGCTGATCTTGATTTTGAGTATTTTTTGCGAGCGCGCCCTCGGCGCGCAAGGCCACGCGCTACGCGCGTGGCAGTCGGCCGATTCGGAGAGGGCTGGGCGAAGTACGCCCAGCCCTTCGAATCTCACGCGTGGAGCGCGCAGGCGCTCCACTCGCTTCCGCCAAGAAATAAAAAAAACCGCCTGGCGGCGGTTTATTTATTTCTTGGCGGAAGCGGTGAGATTCGAACTCACGAACAGTGTAACCCGTCGCCAGTTTTCAAGACTGGTGCCTTCAACCGCTCGGCCACGCTTCCTGCTGTGCAGCATTATACCTAAACAACGCCGCGGCGCCAGTACGCACCTCGCCGATTGCCGCCCTTTGCGCGAAAAAGTGCCCGCGCGGCCCCCGCTCAACCGTCTAGATCCCAGTTTTGCCGCAGCGCGCGCTCGAATTCCAGCGCCGGCAGCGGCCGCGAGAACAAATAGCCCTGCACCTGGTCGCAGCCGGCGCTTTTCAAAAACGCCAATTGTTCGACCGTCTCGACGCCCTCGGCAATAACCTTGTGCCGCAGTTGCTGGGCAATGCTGATGATGGTGCTGGCGATGGCGCAATCGTTGGTGTCGCCCGGGATACCGGTGGTAAACGAGCGGTCGATTTTCAGCGTGTCGATAGGGAAGCGCTTCAGGTACGACAGGCTGGAATAACCGGTGCCGAAATCGTCCAGCGACAGCGCCACGCCCAGCGCGGTGATGCGGTCCATGATGCCGATGACCCGGTCGATGTTGTGCATCAAGGTGCTTTCGGTGATTTCCAGCTCCAGCCAGCACGGCTCCAGTCCGTAGCGCTCCAGCGTTTCGCTGACGCGGCCCGGCAACGCCGCCGTGAATTCGCGCGCCGAGACGTTGACCGCCAGGCGGATCGGCGGCAAGCCGGCCAGCTTCCAGCTTTGCGCCTGCGCGCACGCCGCCTCCAGCACCCATTCGCCGACCTGCACCACCAGCCCGGTGGCCTCGGCCAGCGGGATGAATTCGACCGGCGGGATCATGCCGCGCTCGGGGTGGTGCCAGCGCACCAGCGCCTCGGCGCCGATGATGCGTCCGCTCGCCAGCGCGAACTTGGGCTGGTAGTGCAGCAGCAGCTGGCCGTGGCCGAGCGCGTGGCGCAGGCCGATCTCCAGGCGCATGCGTTCCTGCATGCCCTGGTTCATGTCCTGGCTGTAGAAGGTGACGCTCTCCTCTTCGCCGTGGCCGGCTTGCTTGGCCCGGTACATGGCGATGTCGGCCAGGCGCAGCAGGGTTTCGGCGTCGCTGCCGTCCTGCGGATAGACGCTGATGCCGATGCTGGCGCCGACGCGCAGGTCGTGGCCTTCGATCAGGAACGGTTGTACCAGCGAGGCCAGCAGTTTCTGCGCGACCATGCTGGCCTCGAAGTGCTGGCTGATGTCGAACAGGCCGACGGCGAATTCGTCGCCGCCCAGGCGCGCCACCAGGTCCGGGTCGCGCAGCGCGCTGCGAAAACGCAGCGAAATCTGGCGCAGCAGTTCGTCGCCGATGCGCCGTCCCAGCGTGTCGTTGATCAACTTGAAGCGGTTCAGGTCGATGAACAGGACGCAACCGAGCATTTTTCCGCGCTGCGCGACCGTCAGCGCCTGGTCCAGCAGTTTGGTCAGCAGGGTGCGGTTGGGCAGGCCGGTCAGCGCGTCGTAATAGGCCAGGTGGTGCAGGCGCTCTTCGGCCTGCTTGCGCTCGGTGATGTCGCTCAGGTAGGCGATCAGGCCGACGGCCCGCTCTTCCATGTCGTACAGCGGCGACAGCGACAGGCTGGCCCAGAACACTTCGCCCGACTTCTTGCGCCGGCGCACTTCCATCAGGCGCCCGCCCTGCTCGACGAAGGCGTCGTGGAAGGCGGTGTCCTCGTCCTCGTACAGGAAGAGGATGTTTTGCCCCAGCGCTTCGCATTCGCTGTAGCCGAACAGCCGCTCGGCGCCCTTGTTCCAGCTGGTGATGAAGCCGCTCTGGTCCATCGTCAGCACCGATTCGTGGATCTGGTCGAGGATTTGCGATTGCTGGCGCAGTTGCGCCTCGACCTGGGCGTAGGCGTTGGTCGAGCGTTGCGCCAGCGCGTGCACTTGCAGCACGCTGGCCGTCAGCGCGGCCAGGCTGGCCAGGCGTTGGCGGTCGTTGTCGTCGTAGGACTGGCGCCCGCCGACGAGGTAGCGCCCGAAGCCTTGGCGCTCGTAGACGATGTCTTGCGCCAGGCACAGCGTGGCCGCGGCCCACACCGGCTCGGCGGCGCCGTCGGCGGCCGCCGCCGCCTGGTACAGGCCGTACGGGCTCGACAAGACGTTGCGGGCGATGCGCCCCAGTTCCTCGGCCAGCGCCGGGCCGCGCAAACGCAGCACCGCGTCGCATAGGGCGGCGCTGCTGGCGAGGAAGTCGGACACCGGGTGGTCGAGCATGGTTAGAGGTTCCGGCTGACCTGGATGGCCCAGTGGTAGGCTTGCAACAGGCTGCGCCAGTAGGTTTCGGCGTCGATGCCGACGGCGTCGAGCGCGGCGGCGCTGACGATGTGTTGCTCGGTCAGCGCCAGCATCGCGCCCAGCGGACCGGCGCGCTCGAGCAGCGCCGCTTCGATGTCGGGGGCGAGGTTGAGCGCGCCGACGATGTCGCGCATCGGCATGCCCAACAGCACGTCGAGCAGCGAGAACACGCCGGCCATGAAGGCCAGGTCTTGCTGGTCGCGGTCGCCGCCGTTGATCTTGCTCAGCATTTCCATTTGCGCCGCGCGCACCGCCGCCAGCGGCAGCAGCGCGTTGGCGCCGCCGTCGTCGTGCTGGCGCGCGTACAGCAGCAGTTGCAGCCAGCGCTGCAGTTGGCGCCGGCCCAGCATGTTGATGGCTTGGCCGAAGTTGTTGATCGGGCTGCTCATCGCGAAGGCGGCCGAATTCACCAGTTTCAGCAGGTGGTAGGACAGCGCCGGGTCTTGCTTGAGCAGGGTTTCGAGTTCGCGCGAGTCGGCGTCGCGCGCCAACAGGCCCAGCAACGCCAGCAGGCGTTTGCGCGAGGTGCCGTCGTCGCCGGCGCCGCCGGCCTTGGCCGCGTCCAGCGCGTAGTCGCCGGCGAACCAGCCGAAGCCCAGCGCGCGGCATTGCGCCAGGCGCGCGGCGGTGTCGACGTTGCGCGCCAGGTGCGGGCCGGGCATCAGCATCAGCTGGAACGCCTGCGGCAGCTCGGCCGCGCCGTTGAAGCTGAGCGCGCGCGCGCCGGCCTGGGCCGCGGCGATGCCGCCGGCGCCGTCGGCAACGATGCGGTAGCCCTCGTCGGTCAGCGCCTTGCATTTGGCTTGCACCGGTTTCTCGGCGCACAGCTCGGTGGGCACGCGGAACAGGATGCGCTGGGCCGGCAACACCTCCAGCAGCCCAGCGCCGATCGCCAGCGGGTCGGCGATTGGAATGATGCAGTCAAGCGGCGCCAGGGCCGCGAAGACGTCGGGGTAACCGAGCAGCGTCGTCAACGCCGCGATGGCGTCGCCGGCGTCGGGCGGCAGGTGCACGCTGACGGCCACCCACTCGTTGTGGGCGTTGGCGACGGCTTGTATACCCGCCAATGGGAACGGGCTTGATTCAGACGCGGACATCGGTATCTCGGTGTGGGTAGAAAGCCATGTTAATTCAACCATTGATCAATGGCAACCATTTTACGGGCGCACGGGGTCGGCATGAGATCAAGCCCGGCCATTCTATCCGAATCTATCCGTGGGAACATTTTTATTCTAGCAATATCCTAGCAGTTTTTACATGCTGTTGCGCAAGTGCCGCGTCGGCTGCGGCGGCGCACGCCGTTGCGCGACCAGGTGATCTTACATGCCGGCGCCGTACTCGACGGCGAATTTGCTCAAAACGGCCTGCCCTTCGATGCCCAGCTTGCGCTTGATGTTCAGACCGTGCGTTTCGACCGTGCGCCTCGACGCCAACGCGCGCATCGGCTTCCTGGCGCACGCGCGGAAATACGCGGCGGCGCTGGACCGGGGCGCACTGCTGGCGCCGGCCAAGTCGCTCGCGCAAATGCGGCAAATCATCTTCAACGACTACCTCGACGCCTCGCTGGCCGGCTTCTTCATGCTGGTCGTGCTCAGCGTACTGTTCTTCGGCGCGCGCACCGTGCTGGCGGCGCGCGCCCAGGCGGCGCCGAGGGCCAGGGAAAGCGCGTTCCAGGCGATGCCGGCGGCGCCATGATGTTCGACGACATCGCCAAGGCCGGCCGCTACCTGGGCCAAAGCGCGCGGCTGATGGTCGGCCTGCCGGCCTTGAGTAAAACCCGCGATATCGAGACCCGGCCCCGGCGTTGTTGCGCCGCCCTTGCTTGCGCGCATAGTTGACGCGCCTCAATGCCGCGCCCGGCGTTCCCGCCTATATTTTCCCTACGGCGACGCTGTCGTTGCGCCCGCCACCTTCCCCACCCACCGCCTTACCCACGGCTTGCCTATCATGGAGATTTCGCGCCACCATTGCTTCTTGACGTCCCGCCGGTCGCGCCGGCCACCCGCGCTATCGGCCGCCGGCAGCGAACCGCAGGCCGCCCATGCATAAATTCGACCGCTCCAGCATCAGCCAGAAGCTCACGCTGTTTTCCATGTTGTCGACCGGCGGCGCGCTGTTGCTGGTGTTTATCGCCTTCGCGCTGGCCTCGATGCTCAGCTACAAGGGCAGCGAGCGCCGGCAGTTGCTGTCGCTGGCCGGGGTGATCGGCGCCAGCAATACCAAGGCGCTGCTGACGAAGGACCGCAAGCAGGCCCAGCAAAGCCTGCAGGCGCTCAGCATCAAGGACGAAATTGCGCGCGCCGCGCTGTTCGACGTCAACGGCAGCCCGTTCGCCCGCTACCAGGCCGGCGCCGACGAGCCGCCGGAGCTGGCGCCGCTGGACGCCCAGTTGCAGGAGCAGCTCCAGTTGGCGCCGGTGATCATCAGCGCCGACACGGGGCCGTTCTGGGCGCCGGTGATCCGCCTGTACCGGCCCGTCAGGAACCTCGACGACGCCGTCGTCGGCACCGTCATGCTGGAGGCCGACCTGAGCGATATCTGGCGCAGCCTGATGACCCAGCTGAGCGCGATCGCCGGCGCCACCCTGCTGGCGTTTGCCGGCGCGCTGCTGCTGACGGGGCGCTTTCGCAACATCATCACCGAGCCGATCACCAAGCTGATCAACGCGGCGCAAAAGGTCACCGACAGCCACACGTATACCCACCGCATCGCGCACCGCCGCAGCGACGAGCTGGGCACGCTGATCGACAGCTTCAACGCCATGCTGGCGCAAATCGAGAGCCGCGACGCCACCCTGGCCAACTACCGCGACCAGCTTGAGCGCCAGGTCGGCGTGCGCACCGAGCAGCTGGAAAAGGCCAAGAACGCGGCCGAGGCGGCCAGCCACGCCAAGAGCGCCTTCCTGGCCACGATGAGCCACGAGATCCGCACGCCGATGAACGGCGTGCTGGGCATGACCGAGCTGCTGCTGGGCAGCGAACTTTCCGAGCAGCAGCGCCACTACACCACGGCCGTCAAGCGCTCCGGCGAGAACCTCTTGGTGATCATCAACGACATCCTCGATTTTTCCAAGATCGAGGCCGGCAAGCTCACCGTCGAATACATCCACTTCAATTTCCGCGAGCTGCTCGACGACGTCGAGTACGTGTTTACGCCGCAGGCCCAGGCCAAGGGCCTGCGCCTCGAATTCGCCATCGCCAACGACATCCCGCTGGCCATTTGCGGCGACCCGAACCGGCTGCGCCAGGTGCTGGTGAACCTGCTCGGCAACGCCGTCAAGTTCACCGACCGCGGCAACATCACCGTCAAGGTCCGCGTCACCGCCGAGGACGGCCAGAGCGTCGGCCTGCGCGTCGAGGTGCACGACAGCGGCGTCGGCGTCTCCAGCGAGGCGCAAAAACACATCTTCAACTCGTTCTCGCAAGCCGACGGCTCGACCACGCGCAAGCACGGCGGCACCGGCCTGGGCTTGGCGATTTCGAAGCAATTGATCGAACTGATGGGCGGAAAAATCGGTATCGACAATGCGTTAACGCAAGGGTCGGTCTTTTGGTTCACGGTAAATTTCGATAAGCGCCGCGTCGACTTCGACGATCCGTCATTCAACCAGAAAGCCACCCAGGGATTACGCGCCTTGATCGTCGATGAAAACCCGGCCAGCCGGGCGGTGCTCGAACGCCAGTTGAGCAGCTGGCGCATGGTCTGCGACTGCGCCGCCTCGGCCACCGACTGCCTGCGGATGCTCGACGCCGCGGCGCGCCGCGGCCAGCCGTACGCGGTCGCGCTGCTCGACATGGAGCTGTCGCGCACCAGCGGGCTGGCGCTGGCCGCCACCATCAAGGCCGACCCCGCCGTCGCCGCCGTCAAGCTGCTGCTGCTGAGCAGCGACGCCGGCGCCGCCGACACGGTGCAGCGGCGCGAGGCCGGCGTTGCCTTCCAACTGATCAAGCCGCCCCGCGAATACGACTTGTACGAATGCATCGTCACGCCGCTGCGCGCCAGCGAGGGCGCGCGCGTGAACGCCGCGCACGCGCAGCGCCCGCTGGCCGCGCGCCAGCGCCGCAAGGTCTTGCTGGCCGAGGACAACCCGGTCAACGTCGAGGTGGCGATGGCGATGCTCGAGGGCCTCGGCCTCGACGTCGTCTGCGCCCGCGACGGCGCCGAGGCGCTCAGCGCGGTCCAGGCCGAGGACTTCGACCTGGTTCTGATGGATTGCCAGATGCCGGTCATGGACGGCTTCGCCGCCACCGCCGAGATCCGCCGCCTCGACCAGATGAGCGGACGCGCCTGCGGGCTGCCGATCCTGGCGATCACCGCCAACGCCCTGCACGGCGACCGCGAGGCTTGCCTGGCGGCCGGCATGGACGACTACCTGAGCAAGCCGTTCACCCAGCATGAGCTGGGCCAGACCATCGGCCGCTGGATCGCGCTGCCGCGCGCGGCCACCGTGCACCACGACGAGGCCGCCGTAGCGGCGCCGCCCGCCAGGGCCGCCGCCGCGCCGCCGCCGACGACGACGCCGGTGCCGGCGCCGACGACGACGGTGCCGACGACGGCGCCGGCCGCCGCCAGCGCCGCCGCGCACGGCGCCAACATCAACCGGCGCGCGCTCGACAACATCCGCGCGCTCAGCACCACCAGCGGCAACGCGCTGGTGCAGCGCGTGATCCACGCCTACGTCGACGACACGCCGCAGCATTTCCAGACGCTGCGCGCGGCCATCCGCGAACTCGACACCGGCATTATCCGCAAGGCCGCCCACAGCCTCAAGTCGAGCAGCGCCAACGTCGGCGCCGACGGGCTGGCGCACCTGTGCAAGGAGATGGAAAAACTCGGCCGCACCGACAGCACCGAAGGGGCGTCGGACATGCTGACCGACATGGAGCAGGAGTTTCAGGCGGTGCGGCACTCGCTCAGTGCCCTACTTGAAAAGGAAACCTAAGATGGCAGCGCCCCTCCTCCCCAAACGCGGCGTGGTGCTGGTCGCCGACGACGATCCGGTGATGCGCCTGCTGATGCTGGAAATGCTGAGCCAGGTCGGCCTGGACGCCATCGAGGCCTGCGACGGCCTCGAGGCGCTGGCCCGGTACAAGAGCATGGCGCCGGACCTGATCCTGCTCGACGTCGACATGCCGGCGCTGGACGGTTTCGCCGTGTGCCGCGAAATTCGCCGGCTGGAAACGGACAGCGTGGTGCCGATCATCATGGTCACCGGCGGCGACGAACTCGAATCGGTGACCCACGCCTACGAGGTGGGCGCCACCGACTTCGTCTCGAAACCGATCAACTGGCCCATCCTCGGCCACCGCGTGCTGTACGTGCTGCGCGCCAGCGACGCCATTGCCCGCCTGCGCATCGCCGACGCCCACAACCGCGCCGTGCTGGCGGCCATCCCCGACACCTTTTTCCGCCTGAACCGGGACGGCGTCTACCTCGACTACGAGCAGGGCCACGACGCCAGCGCGGTGTTCTCGGCGGCCGGCTGCGTCGGCAAGCACATCAGCGAAGTGCTGCCGGCCGACATCGCCGAGCGCCTGATGCAGCAAATGCACGCGGTGCTCGACAGCCAGCACATCCGTTCCGCCGACTACGAACTGACGCGGCAGGACGGCACGCTGCACTTCGAAACCCGCCTGGTGACCACCGGCAGCGACCAGGTGCTCGGCCTGGTGCGCGACATCAGCGAGCGCAAGCGCACCGAGGAACAGATCCGCCGCCTGGCCTACTGCGACAGCCTGACCGGCATCCCGAACCGCCAAGCCTTCCTGGAAACGCTGGAGCGCGAGCTGGCCCGCTCCAAGGCCGCCGACAAGAAATTCGCCGTGTTGTTCATGGACCTGGACGCCTTCAAGCGCATCAACGACACGCTCGGCCACAACGTCGGCGACCTGCTGCTGCAGGCGGTCTCGGAGCGGCTGCGCGACACCATCCGGCCGCGCGACCTGGTCGCGCGCAACGAGCAGGACAACAACCTGGCGCGCCTGGGCGGCGACGAGTTCACCATCCTGATCCCCGACCTGGAGCGGGTCGAAAACGCGCTCAACGTGGCGCACCGCGTCAAGGAGGCGATGCGCCGCTCCTTCCTCATCGACGACCACGAAATCTTCGTCACCGCCAGCATCGGCATTTCGCTGTATCCGCAGGACGGCGACGACTGCACCTCGCTGCTGAAGTACGCCGACACGGCGATGTACCACGCGAAGAACTGCGGCAAGAACAACGCCAAGCTGTACAGCTCCTCGCTGACGATGCAGATCATGAGCCACGTCAAGCTCGAGGTGGGTTTGCGCAAGGCGCTGAAAAACGACGAGCTGTACCTGCTATACCAGCCGCAGATCGACGTGCAGAGCGCGCAAATCGTCGGCGTCGAGGCGCTGGTGCGCTGGCGCCACCCCGAGCACGGCATCATCTCGCCGAACGACTTCATCCCGCTGGCCGAGGATACCGGCCTGATCGTGCCGATCGGCGAATGGGTGCTGCGCACCGCCTGCCTGCAGGCGAAGAGCTGGCAAAGGAACGGCAAGCGGGCGCTGCGCATGGCGGTGAACCTGTCGGCCAAACAATTCAAGGACGAGAACCTGACGCAGATCGTCATGTCGGCGCTGGCCGACACCGGGCTCGACGCGCGCTTGCTGGAACTCGAACTGACCGAGGGCACGCTGATGGACGACGCCAGGGCCACCCTGGTGACGCTGGAGCAGCTGCGGGCGATCGGCGTGTACCTGTCGATCGACGACTTCGGCACCGGCTACTCGTCGATGAACTACCTGAAGCGCTTCGACGTGCGCGCGCTAAAGATCGACAAAAGCTTCATCAGCGGCCTGCCGCAGGATTCGGAGAACGCCGCCATCACCCGCGCCATCATCGCCATGGCGCACGGGCTGCGCATGGTGGTGGTGGCCGAGGGCGTCGAAACGGACGAGCAACTGCAACTGCTCGAGCAATACGGCTGCGACATGGTGCAGGGCTACTTCCTGGGGCATCCGTTGCCGCACGAATCGATCACCCTGATGCTCAACAACCAGGCGGCGTTGACGGCGGCGCCGCAGCTGAACCTGTGGGGCCAGGTTTAAGGGCGACGATGAAGTCAGCCGGGTTTCGCAGGTCGGGTTAGCCCATCGGGCCAATCCGGCCCGCGACACGGCGCGGCGACTTACAACACCCCATCGCGGCGCAACTCGGCCACGGCGGCCTCGTCATAGCCCAAACCGCGCAGCACCTCGTCGTTGTGCTGGCCCAGCTCCGGTCCCAGCCATTTGGTGCGGCCCGGCGTCTCCGACAGTTTCGGCGTGATCGCCGGCAGCTTGACCGGCGTGCCGTCGGCGAAGTGGTGCTGCTCGAACATCTCGCGCGCCAGGAACTGCGGGTCGCTCATCATGTCGCGCACCGAGTAGATTTTCCCGGCCGGCACGTCGGCCGCCTTCAGCACCGCCAGCGCGCTGTCGATGTCGCGCCCGGCGCACCAGGCGCCGATGGCCTCGTCGATCTCGGCGGTGCGCGCGACCCGGCCGTCGTTGCGCGCCAGTTGCGCGTCGCCGGCCAGGTCGATGCGGCCGATGGCCAGCATCAGGCGCTTGAAGATGGCGTCGCCGTTGCCGGCGATGACGATGTTCTCGCCGTCGCCGGTGGTGTAGGTGTTCGACGGCACGATGCCCGGCAGCGCGCCGCCGGTGCGCTCGCGCACCACGCCGGCGTGGTCGAATTCCGGCACCAGCGACTCCATCATGTTGAAGACCGCCTCGTACAGCGCGACGTCGACCATCTGCCCCTGCCCGCCCGGGTTGCCGGCGGCCATGCGCCCGCCGGTGGCGTCGCGGTGGCGCAGCGCCATCATCGCGCCGATGACGCCGTGCAACGCCGCCACCGAGTCGCCGATCGAGACGCCGACGCGCACCGGCGGCCGGTCCGCATGGCCCGACACGTAGCGCAGCCCGCCCATCGATTCGCCGATGGCGCCAAAGCCCGGCAAGTCCTTCATCGGCCCGGTCTGGCCGAAACCGGACAGGCGCACCATGATCAACGAGGGATTTTCCAGCTTCAACTGCTGGTAGCCGAGTTCCCACTTCTCCAGCACGCCGGGCCGGTAGTTTTCAATGATGATGTCGGCGTCCAGCGCCAGGCGCCGGGCGATGGCGCGGCCGCGGGCGTCCTTTAAATTCAAGGTCAGGCTTTTCTTGTTGCGCGCCTGCACCGACCACCACAGCGAGGTGCCGTCCTTGAGCACGCGCCAGTGGCGGATCGGGTCGCCGCCCTCGGGCGCCTCGATCTTGATCACCTCGGCGCCGAACTCGGCCAGCATGCGGGCGCAGAACGGCCCGGCGATCAGGGTGCCCAGCTCCAAGACCTTGATGCCCGTCAGCGGGCCGGCCGAATTCTTTTTTTCCATGGATGTTTTAAGTGCTTCTGCGGTCGAGCATCGCGCGCGCGATGGTGCCCGCGTCGACGTATTCCAGTTCCCCGCCGACCGGCACGCCACGCGCCAGACGACTGACGCGCAGCCCGCGCGCCTTCAGCATTTCGCTGATGTAATGCGCGGTGGCTTCGCCCTCGTTGGTGAAGTTGGTGGCCAGCACCACCTCGCCGACGACGCCGTCGTTGGCGCGGGCCAGCAGTTTTTCCAGGTGGATGTCCTTCGGCCCGATGCCGTCCAGCGGCGACAGGCGTCCCATCAGCACGAAGTACAGGCCCTTGTAGGTGAGCGTCTGCTCGATCATCAACTGGTCGGCGGGCGTTTCCACCACGCATAGCAGGCGCTTGTCGCGCTCGCCGTCGAGGCAGTTCTCGCACACCTCGTGTTCGGTGAAGGTGTTGCACAAGGCGCAGTGGTGCACCGCGTCGACCGCCTGGAACAGCGCGCGCGACAGCATGGCGGCGCCCTCGCGGTCGTGCTGCAACAGGTGGAAGGCCATCCGCTGCGCCGACTTGGGGCCGACGCCGGGCAGGCGCCGCAACGCCTCGGTCAAGAACTCGAGCGCCTTAGACATGGCTGAGGCGACCCCGCGCGCGCTGCGTCGTGGTGTGCATCAGAATGGCATTTTGAAGCCGGCAGGCAAGTTCATGCCGCCGGTCAGGCCGCCCATTTTCTCGGCCGAGGTGGCTTCCGCCTTGCGCACGGCGTCGTTGAAGGCGGCGGCGACCAGGTCTTCCAGCATGTCCTTGTCGTCGGCCAGCAGCGACGGGTCGATCGAGACGCGCTTGACGTCGTTTTTGCAGGTCATGACGATCTTCACCAAGCCGGCGCCGGACTGGCCTTCGACTTCCACCAGCGCCAGTTGGTCTTGCGCCTTCTTCATATTGTCTTGCATCGTCTGCGCTTGCTTCATCAGGCCTGCCAATTGGTTTTTCATCATGATGGTGTGCTCCGTAAGGTTGGATAGATTGAAATTATTTAATTAGTGCGGCGGCGCCGCGGGCGCCGGCGTGATCGAGCCCGGCACAACGGTGGCGTTGAAGTCGCGCATCATGCTTTGCACAAAAGGATCGTGTTCAATGGTGTCCTCGGCTTCGCGCTGGCAGGCTTCGCGGTGCGCCTGCGCCTCGGCGCTGGCCGTGTGCCAGACCGCGCCCAGTTCGGTGTCGACGCCGACCTTGCGCTGGAAGCGCTCGCTCAAGGCGGCGGCCAGCTTCTCGACGTTGGCCGGGCTGCGCCAGGTATCGATCGGCACGCGCAGACGGAACAGCGTGCTGTGGCCGTCGTGCTGGCATTCGATCAGTTCGGCTTGCACCGCCAGTTGCTGGGCCACGCCGCGCAGCGGCAGCACGGCCGCCACGGCCGGCCAATCGCCGTCCCATTCCAGGCCGGGCACCGGCACCAGCACATACGGCGCGCGCTGCGCCGGCGCCGGAACGGCTTGCCGCGCCGCCACCGGGGCGGCTTCGGCCGGCGCGCTCTGCACGGCCGCCGAGGCGCTGTCGTCGGAAAATTCGGTAACCCAGGGCGGCAAGTCGTCATCCGGCTCGGCCTGCTGCTGCTGCGGCGCAACCTGGCGCACCGGCGCGGCAACCTCAGCCGCGGCGTCCCTTACCGCCACCGCGGGCGCGTCGTCCCATGGCGCGGGGGCTTTCTGCGCCGTCGCCGGCGGCGGCATCGGCCGCGCGGGGGCGGGTTGCGCCGACGCGGCGGCCGGAGCCCGCATAACGGACGGGGACGGGGACGGGGCCGGGGCCGGGGCGGCTGGCGCCGGAGCCGGAGCGGCCGCCGGCGGTGGCGCCGAGCGGCCGCCGCCGTTGCCTTTGGATGCGGCGCGGGCCGCCAACAGCGCGGCGTCGAGCGCGGCGCGCGCCGCACTGGCCGGCGTCGACGGTGCGGCGGCCGGGGCCGCCTGCGTGACTGGGGTAACAGGGGCGGCCGGCGCTGGCACGGCGGCTGGACGCGCCGCCAGCGCGGCCGGCGCAACGCGCGCCGGCGGCACAGCGCCGCGGGCCAGCGTGGCGGCGGCCGCGGCCACCACGGCCGGCGGCGTCACGGCGGCGTGGCTGGCGACGGCGTTCGACGCCGCCCTCGCGGGCGCGGCGGCGACGGCGGCGCGCGCCGCGCCAGCCGGATTACCCATAGGCCGCGTGGCGGCCGGCGTCGCCGGCAAGCCCTCGGCGCCGCCTATGCCCGGCCGGAAGGCGAGCATGCGCAGCAGGGTCATCGAAAAACCGGCGTACTCGTCGGGCGCCAGGCCCAATTCATTGCGGCCATGCACGGCGATCTGGTAATACAGTTGCACTTCCTCGGCGTCGAAGGCGGCGGCCAGACGCACGATGTCGGCATACTCGGGCAAGTCGGCCGGCAACGCCGCCGGCACGGTTTGCGCCAGCGCGATCCGGTGCAACAAGGTGCCCAGGTCTTGCAGGGCGCCGTTGTACGACAGGCTGCGGGTGGCCATTTCGTCGGCCACGGCCAGCAAGTCGGTGCCGTCCTGGCGCGCCAGCGCGTCGAGCAGGCGGATCAGGAAAGTCTGGTCGAGCGCGCCCAGCATGCCCTGCACCGCGTCCAGCGTCACTTCGCCGGCGGCGTAGGCGATCGCCTGGTCGGTCAGCGACAGCGCGTCGCGCATCGAACCGTGCGCGCCCTGGGCCAGCAGGCGCAGCGCCGGCTGTTCGAAGGCGATGCCCTCCTGCCCCAGAATGTTGTCGAGGTGGCTGATGATGTGGCCGGGCGGCATTTGCTTCAAGTTGAACTGGAGGCAGCGCGACAGCACCGTCACCGGAATCTTTTGCGGATCGGTGGTGGCCAGGATGAACTTGACGTGCTCGGGCGGCTCCTCCAGCGTCTTCAGCATCGAATTGAAGGCGTGATTGGTGAGCATGTGCACCTCATCGATCATATACACCTTGAAACGGGCGTTGGACGGCGCGTACACGGCCTGTTCCAGCAACTGCGCCATTTCATCGACGCCGCGGTTCGACGCCGCGTCCATCTCTATATAGTCAACGAAGCGGCCGGCGTCGATCGCGGTGCAGGCTTCGCATACGCCGCAGGGCTGGGCGGTGATGCCGCCGTTGCCGTCCGGGCCGATGCAATTGAGCGATTTGGCCAGGATGCGCGACAGGGTGGTCTTGCCGACCCCGCGCGTGCCGGTGAACAAATAGGCGTGGTGCAGGCGTCCGCTATGCAGCGCGTGCGTCAGGGCGCGCACGACGTGTTCCTGGCCGACGAGCGTTTCGAAATTTTTGGGGCGGTATTTACGGGCGAGGACTTGATAGGACATGCTGGGATTTTACCGTAGATAGCGGATGGAGCGGTTAATCCTGCGCTGGCCGCGCGCAGGAGCCCTGGTGGTAGCGGCTGCAAAGAGCGAATTGTAACAAGGTGTGCCGCAATTTGGGGAAAGCAGAGGTCTCCGCTACACTTTGTTTTTTCCTTAACATTCCAAAAAAATGAAGAAAATACTCCTGGTACCATTGTTCTGCCTGCTACACGCCAGCGCCTTCGCCGAGGACCGCGAATGGATTGCGTACGCGAAACTGATCGACAAACTCAAGCTCGACAAGTTCTACGCCTCCCCCATCGGCGGGCGCGACAAGGTCACCCTGTATGCCATGTTGACGCCGAAGAACAAGGGCATCAAGCCATCCGACATGGTGCTGACCGTGGCGCACTCGGCCGGCAAGCAGGTGCTGCCCATCACGCCGGAGGGCAAACTGTTTCTGGTGCCGAACGCGGCCTGGATCAAGGAGGACGCGAAAATTTGGACCAATCTGCCGACGTCGGAAAAAGTCGGCGTCGGCTTCGGCATGGATGCGCTGGTGCCGGACGGGCGGCAATGGCGTTATAGCAGGCTGATGGGCAGCGTCGCCCAGAGCAACGAGCTGATCAAAACGCACGCGGGCATGTTGAGCCTGCTGGTGCCAACGATCAAAACGGTGGTACTGCAATTCCCCAAGCCCGCCCAGTTGACGATACAGGGAAAGAGCGGCGCCAAACTCTATAACAGCGACGCGAAGAACCAGATCAGGCTGGCGCCGGAGCTGGCGCTGCTGCAAGAAGATCCGCTGATGCTGGTGTCGGAGCGGCCAGGCGCGGCTGAACTGGATACCGAGTAAAAATAGAGGGGGCGAAACAGAGGTGCCGACAGAGTATTGCATGCTTGCCGGAGCAAGATTTGAGAGATCAAAAGAGGCGAGCCTGATCTGCGGCACTTATGGGTAATAGCCGTGGCTGCTTCGTTCCCGACCTGACCAGGTTAGCCATGCCACAATGCGCAGGGGCCCGCCGGGTGCAATTATAACCGAGCTTTGGGTTTTCGTGGGGCGCCGCGAACAACACCGTGCGCCCCACCTTCCCCCCTACAGCCCCAGCTCCTGCCAAATGCTGTCGACGCGCGCCTTCACGGCCGGCGTCATCGCAATCGTCGTGCCCCACTCGCGGCTGGTTTCACCCGGCCACTTGTTGGTCGCGTCGATGCCCATCTTGCTGCCCAGCCCGCTCACCGGCGAGGCGAAGTCCAGATAGTCGATCGGCGTGTTGTCGACCAGCGTGGTGTCGCGGCTCGGATCGACGCGCGTCGTGATGGCCCAGATCACCTCTTTCCAGTCGCGGATGTTGACGTCCTCGTCGACGACGACAATGAACTTGGTATACATGAACTGGCGCAGGAAGCTCCACACGCCGAACATTACGCGCTTGGCGTGGCCGGCGTACTGCTTCTTGATCTGCACCACCGCCATGCGGTAGCTGCAACCTTCCGGCGGCAGGTAGAAATCGGTGATTTCGCTGAACTGCTTTTGCAGCAACGGCACAAACACCTCGTTGAGCGCCAGGCCCAGCACGGCCGGCTCGTCGGGCGGCTTGCCGGTATAGGTCGAATGGTAGATCGGGTCGCGGCGCATCGTAATGCGGTCGATGGTAAACACCGGAAACGCATCCTGCTCATTGTAATAGCCGGTATGGTCGCCGTACGGCCCCTCCAGCGCGTGTTCGTAGCCGGACGGATGGCTCTCGTCCGGGTAGATGTGGCCCTCCAGCACGATCTCGGCCGAGGCCGGCACGCGCAGGTCGCTGCCGATCGCCTTGGTCAGCTCGGTGCGGCTGCCGCGCAGCAAGCCGGCGAACTGGTATTCGGACAGGCTGTCCGGCACCGGCGTCACCGCGCCCAGGATGGTGGCCGGGTCGGCACCCAGCGCCACGGCGACCGGATACGGCTGCCCCTTGTTTTGCAGCGCGTGCTCGCGGAAGTCGAGCGCCCCGCCGCGGTGCGCCAGCCAGCGCATGATGACCTTGTTGCGCCCCAACACCTGCTGGCGGTAGATGCCGAGGTTCTGCCGCTTCTTGTTCGGCCCCTTGGTAATGGTCAGGCCCCAGGTGATCAGCGGCGCCACGTCGCCCGGCCAGCAATGTTGGATCGGCAGCTTGGCCAGGTCGACGTCGTTGCCTTCCCACACCACCTCGTGGCAGGGCGCGCCGCGCACTTCCTTCGGCGACATATCCCAGACCGCCTTGACCAGCGAACCCAGCCCCAGCAAGTCCTTGAAGCCCTTCGGCGGCTCCGGCTCCTTCAGGCGCGCCAGCACATGGCCGATATTGCGTAATTCGCCGACGTCCTCGGCGCCCATGCCCAGCGCCACCCGGCGCGGCGTGCCGAATAAATTACCCAGCACCGGCATGCTATGTCCAAGCGGCCGCTGGAACAGCAAAGCCGGCCCGCCGGCGCGCAAAGTGCGGTCGCAGACCTCGGTCATCTCTAAAAAAGGGGAAACCGGCGTCAAAATAGGCTTAAGTTCACCCATTCGTTGCAGTTGGGAAATAAAATCTCGCAAATCTGAATATTTCATGTGTTTTTAATTTTTTTTGATGGAAGGCGTTGTCGCTTCAATATCTATGCCAAGTAATTGATTTTATTGGGTTTCTGAGCAATGCAAGCAAAAAAGTAAGACATAAAAGTAATAAAGAATGAAAGTGTTAGTATTGACTTGATATAAACTGGCTTCTACAATTTGCCCTACTTGAAGAGGACACCGGTCTGCGGACCCGATTGTACGTCACTCATTCATTCACGGAGTCGGGGCTCCACATGGCATTTTAAGGAGTGTTTTCAAAAGGCGTCTGCCTTGCCCCCGAAAAAAGTTGTATTGCGACTGGTCCTATACCACAGGGAACGACCAGCTCAGGCAAGCAATGACGGCGTCTTTCGCGCGCACCACCGCGGCGACAGACGATGCTATTTCTGATGCACGGCACTGGCCAGCTACGCTGCGGTTACACGCGGCGCGGGGACCCTTTTTCGCGACATTTCAGGGGAATTCTAATGACTAATCGTTTCACCGAAGCATCTATGCATGCTTCAAAGACGGCGCGCCAACCACGTTTGTGGCTGTCCACCGCGCGCGTATCGGCACGCGGCCTGCTGGCCACCGCGCAACACACCTTGACCATCCTTGGCATTTCCGCAGTGGCACTGGTGGCCCTGCTACTGGCCCGGCCCGACCTGGCCAAAGAAATGAGCAAAAGCCTGTTTGCCGAACCGGCCGTCGAAACGGCCCTGGTCGTCGCGGCGCCCGCGCTGTCGGACTTGATGGAAGCACCGGCGATTGCGGCCAGCGCCCCGGGCGCCGCCACGACACCGCTGACGGCCGAAGAGAAAGCCCTGCTCGGCACCAAGAAGCAGCAGCAATTCGTCACCTCCTGGCTCTCCAAGCGCTACCGCGTGGCCGGCGACGCCGCCAACATGCTCGTTTCCACCGCCTACCTGACGGCGCGCGAGATCAAACTCGACCCGCTGCTGATCCTGGCTGTGATGGCGATTGAATCGGGCCTGAACCCGTTCGCCGAAAGCCCGGTCGGCGCGCAAGGCTTGATGCAGGTGATGTCGAAGATCCACCACGCCAAGTTCGAGGAAATGGGCGGCGTGCAGGCGGCGCTCAATCCGGTGGCCAACATCCGTGTCGGCTCGCTGATCCTGAAAGACTACGTGACCCGCGGCGGCTCGGTGGAAGCTGGCCTGAAAACCTATGTGGGCGCGGCAGCCTTTGCCACCGACGACGGCTACGGCTCGCGCGTACTGGCCGAGTACAACCGCCTCAAGCAAGTCTCGACCGGTAAAAAAGTGCCGACCACATCGTCGCCCGTGATGGTCGCCGCCGCGCCGGCCGCCTCGCCAGCGGCCCCGAGCGTCGACAAAGCCACCACCGCGCTGCTGCAGCAAGACGACTTGGCGGGCCTGTAAAGCGTCACCTATATATATACACGCCAACAAGGCGGACGGTCCTCGCGGACCGCCCGCTTTTTTCGTTGCGGGCCGGCTGTCATTTTCAGAAGGTGACTGCACAGATTTTCAGGAGCTAATTGCACAGCGCTGATGACCAGCCGCGGCTTACTAGCTGCTGCCGAAGCACTTCGTGCGCTGCTATCTATTTGATGTGCGTAAGGCGACCTACGCGTGGAGGTATTGGCGTTTCGCCAGGAGGGTTGATGTTCACTACGCTGACGGTTGACGTCGTCTTAAGCTCGTATGGGACACGTACGTCCTGCCCCCTGAAGTCCTTCGTATTGCGCGTGATAATAGTCAGCTTCTTGACATCGGCTGTTGCCTGAATGATTGCGTCTGGCAATCCGATTTTCGGCCCTAGACGGCGGCGCTCGGACATGATGGCTGCTGCGGCCTGCATGATTTCGGGGTCGATCTCGATGATCTCGAACCCGAAGTCCGCCATGAATTCGTCGAAACGCGGCACGTCAGTCACATCAGCTCCACCATACAATTCCATCCAGGTGATCACGCTGATGGCTGGATTGTCCCAGTGTGCCAATTCAGTTAGCGCTTCCGCGTAGCCTTTGCTCCAGTCGATCAGGATATTGGTGTCAAAAAGAACTAGGCCCGCCATTCAGACCTCAGTTCCCGCTGGTATTCCAATCCGTCCGCTGGGATGTCTGGACGGCGCGACCAGATACCAGCAACCTTCTTGAGCGCAGCCATGCGACGTGCTCGGCGTGCTTCGATCGTATCTTCTACAACCGATTCGGTCGTCGCAGTAGTATCAAGAACATGATGATCACCAAGTGAGTGTTTCAGGGTTGCCATAGCGCACCTCCATTTTGTGAATGTTAATGTAAGTGTAGCGCATCCACTAGCCCGTTGTCTCCCCAGCATTGGCGATATGTACGAAAATGATCGGTTACGTACAGGTTGGATTTGGATGTACCAAAAATAGGCACATACGGTATCGGACATGCCTTACAATTAGGACCCCCATTTCGTACGGATTTTTGCCATATGTCTCGCACTTTCATTTATGCAAGGGTCAGCACGATTGATCAGAACACGGACAACCAGATTCACGAGATCGAGTCCGCTGGCTTTGCCGTCAACAAACGCTGGATCGTGTGCGAGAGCATCAGTGGGAGCGTCGCTGCCGCTAAGCGCCCACAGTTCGCCCGGTTGCTTGACCGCCTGGAGCCTGGCGATGTGCTGATCGTTACCAAGCTAGACAGGTTGGGCCGCAACGCCATGGATGTGCGTGCCACGGTAGAGCAGCTGGCGGCGGATTCTGTTCGTGTGCATTGTTTAGCACTCGGCGGTGTGGATCTGACAAGCGCTGCGGGCAAGATGACCATGAGCGTGCTTAGCGCGGTTGCTGAATTCGAACGCGACCTATTGATCGAGCGTACCCAGGCCGGTATCGCTCGCGCACGGGCCGAAGGAAAGGTTTTGGGTCGTCCGTCAGCGCTGACGAAAGTTCAGCAAGTCGATGCAATGGTCCGACTCGCGGCCGGTGAGTCGGTCGCCAAGGTAGCACGTGATTTTGGCACGACGCGCCAGTCCATCATGCGGGTACGGGCCAGACATGTTTCGGTCGGTGCAACCAACTCCTGACATTCGAGCAGTCGCCTTCTGAAAACGACACCGGCAGCACTGAAACCAAGCAAAAGCAAAGCGCCGCAGTCTGACCTTAATGCCGCTCAGTTAAGAATTTTCGTATGTCGGGTGAGCCGGAACGGCGTATCCCGACTGGCGTCGGCAGCGGTGCGGCGTCGGATGACGCGGTCCGCTACTCCGACCTACGGAATCTTAACTGAGCGGCACTAGGGCCTGGCCCAGGGGTGCGCACTTAGTTTTACCTATCCCAACGCCGACGCCACGAAACTGCGCCATGAAAAAAGCCGCCGCGGGATCGCTCCCGCGGCGGCTTTTTGCCGCTTGCTTGGGCCGGCCAGTTGGCCGCCCGGCGTCTTAGCCGCGCTTATTGCCCGCGACTTCGTCGGCGCGGAACTGCGCCGCCAACTTGTCGAGCACGCCATTGACGTACTTGTGGCCGTCGATACCGCCGAAAGACTTGGCCAGCTCGACCGCTTCGTTGATGACGACGCGGTAAGGAATTTCCGTGTTGTTCTTCAGCTCGAACGCGCCGATCAGCAGGATGCCGTGCTCAATCGGCGACAATTCGGTGAGTTTGCGGTCGATCAGCGGCGCGACGCTGTCGCGCAGGGCGACCGAGTCCTTGATGGTGCCGTACAACAGCACGCTGAAATGGTCGCCGTCGGCCTTGTCGAAGCCGTGGGCGGCGCGAATGTTGTTCACGACGGTGGCGGCGTCTTCATTGTTAAGCAGCCACTGATACAAACCCTGCAACGCAAACTCGCGCGCGCGGTGGCGCGGCGTGCGGTTCTTGCTGGGGTTGGCGAGCAAAGTTTTCTCTGTCATGATGTTTCTTACCTGTTCTTAATTACTGTGTTCACTACAAATCCGGCCTGCGGGCGAACCGCGCACGGTCCGCGCCGCATTGCTCGCTTACTCTTCTTCGCCGGCTTCCTGCAACTCTTCCAGCGCTTGCGCCAGATTCGCCATTTCCACGGCGACGCGCGCCGCTTCCGCGCCCTTGACCAGCATGCGCACTTCGGCTTGCTCGTCGTTTTCCGTCGTCAACACCGCGTTGGCGATCGGGATGCCGAAATCCAGGCCGACCCGGGTAATGCCCGCGCCCGACTCGTTCGACACCAGTTCGAAATGGTAGGTCTCGCCGCGGATGATCGCGCCCAGCGCGATCAAGGCGTCGAACTGCTGGGTTTCAGCCATTTTCTGCAGCACCAGCGGAATTTCCAGCGCACCCGGCACGGTGACGTGCAACACGTCCTCGTCGGCCACGCCCAGCTTGCTCAATTCGGCCAGGCAGGCCGACAACAGGCCGTGGCCGACGACTTCGTTAAAGCGCGCCTGGACAATGCCCACGCGCAAGCCGTCGCCGGCGAAATTTGTTTCGTATGTTCCTACTGTCATGTCAAACCTCTTCTATATTTGGAATAGATACTGTCTTATTGTCCGTTCGGCTTGGCTTGAAAACCCACCACTTCCAGATCGAAACCCGTCATCGACGGCATTTTGCGCGGACTGGCCAGCAGCTGCATCTTGCCCACGCCCAAGTCCCGCAGGATTTGCGCGCCGATACCATAGCTGCGCAGGTCCATGCTGGCCGCGCGGCCCTTCGGTTTCACTTCCGGCGTGTCGAGGGCGGCGAACTGGGCGAACAGATCGTTGGCCGATTCCCCGCAGTTGAGCAACACCATCACGCCGCGCTCGGAAGCCTTGATCGCCGCCAGCGACGCCGACACGTTCCACGAATGGGTGGTGGCCTCGGTTTCCAGCAGGTCGAGCACCGACACCGGCTCGTGCACGCGCACCAGCGCTTCCAGGCCGGGGGCCAGGTCGCCGTGCACCAACGCCAGATGGGCCGAGCCGCTCGGCTTGTCGCGGAAGGCGATCAGGCGGAACTCGCCGTGCGCGGTCTGGATCGGCCGCTCGGCAATGCGGTCGACCAGGGACTCGTTCTGGTTGCGGTAATGGATCAGGTCGGCAATGGTGCCGATTTTCAAATTGTGCTCTTCAGCAAACTCCAGCAAGTCCGGCAGGCGCGCCATGGTGCCGTCGTCCTTCATGATCTCGCAGATCACCGAGGCCGGCGTCAGGCCGGCCATCGCCGTCAGGTCGCAACCGGCTTCGGTGTGGCCGGCGCGCATCAGCACGCCGCCCTTTTGGGCTTTCAGCGGGAAAATATGGCCGGGCTGCACAATGTCGCTCGGCTGGGTGTCCTTGGCCACGGCCACCTGGATGGTCTTGGCGCGGTCGGCCGCCGAGATGCCGGTGGTAACGCCCTCGGCCGCTTCGATCGACACCGTGAAATTGGTGCCGTAGGCGGTGCCGTTGCGCGACGTCATCATCGACAGGTTGAGCTTGTCGCAGCGCTCTTCGGTCAGCGTCAGGCAGACCAGCCCGCGCGCGTGCTTGATCATGAAATTGATCGCCTCGGGCGTGACGAAATCGGCGGCGAGCACCAGGTCGCCCTCGTTTTCCCGATCCTCTTCATCGACCAGAATAACCATGCGGCCGGCGCGCAGTTCGGCGACGATTTCTTCGGTGCTGGAAATTGACATTTTTAATCCTTGGTTACGAAACCGCTTGAAGCGAAGTCCGTCGAGTGCTTCTCGAATTTTCGCGATTTTTCTATAACCTGCTATTTTAAAGGATTTAACGCATCCAAACTGGAATTAACGCTCGGTTGGCGCCGCCGGCGCCGGAATCGGCCGCCGCGCCCGGTCCATGGCGCGCCGCCGCCGGGGCACGCCCTCTTACTTGCCGAGCGACAGCATACGCTCGACATAGCGGGCGATCAGGTCGATTTCCAGATTCACCTTCGAGCCGACGCCGAGGTTTTTCAGCGTCGTCATGGCGATGGTGTGCGGAATCAGGTTGATCGAGAAACGGCAGCCCCGCGCCGCGCCGGCGCCCAGGTCCTCGACCCGGTTCACCGTCAACGAGACGCCGTTGACGACCACCGAGCCTTTAAAGGCCAGGAACTTCGCCAGCTCCCGCGGCGCTTCGATGACCAATTCCCACGATTCGCCGACCGCCTCGAACTTGTGCACCAGGCCCAGGCCGTCGACGTGGCCGGACACCAGGTGGCCGCCCAGGCGCTCGGCCAGAGTCAGCGCTTTTTCGAGGTTGACCTCGGTGGTGGTGTCCAGGCCGACGGTGCAGTTCAGGCTTTCGCGCGAGACGTCGACGACAAAACTGGTGGCGTCCTTCTCTACCACGGTCATGCAGGCGCCGTTGATGGCGATCGAGTCGCCCAGCGCGACGTCGGCCAGCGGCAGGCCGCCGGCGTCGATGTGCAGGCGCACGCCCGCGTCCAGGCCGCCGTCGAGCGGCTGCACCGAGCTAATTTTTCCAACGGCGGCAACAATTCCTGTAAACATGCGATACCAATCTTAAAGTGGGTTAAAGCGGGCAAGGATACGCAAATCGTCGCCGACTTGCTTGACTTCGTGAAATTTCAACTGTTGCTTGCGATCCAGCTCGGTCAGGGCCGGCAGCGCAAACATGCCCTGGGCGTCGCCGATCAGGCACGGCGCCAGGTACACCAGCAATTCGTCGACGCAGCCCGCGCGGATCAGCGAGCCGTTCAGCTTGGAGCCGGCTTCGACGTGCAATTCGTTGATCTGGCGCCGGCCCAACTCGTCCATCAACTGCGCCAGGTCGACTTTGCCGGCGGCGTTCGGCAGCAGGATCACCTCGTTGCCGGCGGCGTGCAGCGATGCCTGCTTTGCCGGGTTGGCCACGGCCGCGACGATCCAGGTGCCGCCGCCGTCGAGCACGCGCGCCGCCGCATCGATTTCCAAGCGGCTGTCGACGACGATGCGGCGCGGCTGGCGCGGCGTATCGACCGCGCGCACCGTCAATTGCGGATTGTCGGCCTTGACGGTGCCGATGCCGGTCAGGATCGCGCAGGTGCGCGCGCGCCAGGCGTGGCCGTCGGCGCGCGCCGCCGCTCCGGTGATCCATTGGCTGCGGCCGTTGTGTAGCGCCGTCATGCCGTCCAGGCTGGCCGCCGCCTTTAGCCGCACCCACGGCCGGCCGCGCCGCATGCGCGAAAAGAAGCCGATGTTCAACTCATACGCCTGCTCGGCCAGCAAGCCGGTGCTGACGGCGATGCCGGCCGCTGCCAGCTTGGCCAAGCCCTGCCCCGCCACCAGCGGGTTGGGGTCGGTCATCGCGGCGACCACGCGGCCCAAGCCGGCGCGCACCAGCGCGTCCGAGCATGGCGGTGTGCGGCCGTGGTGGTTGCAGGGTTCCAGCGTGACGTAGGCGGTGGCGCCGCGCACGTCGTGGCCGCGCGCGGCGGCGTCGGCTAACGCCTGCACTTCGGCGTGGGCCTGGCCGGCCGGCTGGGTAACGCCGGTGCCGATCACCAGGCCGTCCTTGACGATCACGCAGCCGATGCGCGGATTCGGCGAAGTGGTGTAAAGCCCCTTGGCGGCCCATTCCAGCGCAAGCTGCATGCCGTCTAAATCGTTGAGTATTTGCACGAGTGTCTTATATATGTATTGATGGCTAAAGGGTTTTGAATATCGCAACGTCGAAGCCGCCTGGCTTAACGCCCCCCAACGTCAGTGCCCGGCCACGCCGGCGCAGGTGTCCCGCTCGACGTCGGGATCGCAGACCCGCACCCGTCCCAACATATTAATTTTAATGTTGCGCGTGCGCGCGCCCAGCACCACCGACAGGCTGCCCCAGCGCGCGGTCATGCTGTTGCCAGCGCTGCAACTCCGTCCATCAGCATTATATGCAATATATAAGGGCGGCTGGGGCGATGAAAACCCCGCGCTGATCATTATGCCGGCCGCGACCGGTCCATGCCGAAAGATCAGTTCGTCACCCCGGTCCAGGTTCTTGCTGCCGTTTTTGTCGACGAACACGGCCCAGCCGCGCCGCCAGTCGCGGCCCATGGAGTCGAGCGGCGCCAACATGACGCGGCCGCCGCGCGCGCTTGCCTCGGAGCGGGTCAGGTCGATGGCCGCGAACAGGTCGGCGACCGTCGTGCGCAGCCGCTGGCGCGCGATCATGTCGTGCATCGACGGCATACCCGCCGCCAGCAACACGGTGGCGATCGCCAGCACCACCATCAATTCGGCCAAGGTGGCGCCGCGGTACTCGCCGCCCCTCATGGCCAGCAACGCGGCGACGGACCCGACGCGCTTTTGTCGCCCGTGCTGGTCAGCGTCAGCGTTTGGCAGGCGGCGTCGGCGAAACGGGCGTCCACCTTGTCGGTGCCGGGCACGGCGTCCAGTTTCACGCATTGCGCGATGGTGTCGTCGACGCAGGCGGTGGCGCGGATTTCGTAGCCGCTCGCCACCGCCGCGCCCTGGCCCGACCACCATTTGAACAATTTTTCATCCGGATCGGTCGAGGCCGACGAAAACGTCAGATAGCTGTTGTTTTGGGAGTAATAGCGCTCCTGCTGCTGCATCAGTTGCATCAGCGCCGCCTGCGCTTCGGCCCGCTTCGCCTTGACGACGTGGTGCTGGAACGTTGGATAGGTCAGCGCCGCCAGCACGCTCACGATCACCAGGACGGCGAGCAGTTCCAACAAGCTCACGCCGGCCGCGCGAAACGGCCGCGGCGGGCGCCTCATTGCCCGCCCCCATCGCCATCGCCATCCCCGGGCCCATCCCCCTGCTCGCCGGCGGGCGCTTCATACTTGCGGTGAAAACGCTGTAGCACCTCGCGGCCGGCGCGCGCGCCGAAGCCGACCGCCGTGACCCGGTAAATATAGCGGGGAGGCGGCGCGCCGCCCTGCGCTTGCCGGGGATCGGGCAGCAATTCGATGATGTAGCGCGGTCGCCGGAACGGTAGCATGCCCTCGCCGGCGACCATCTGCGCGCCGGTGAATTTCCCGTACGGCACCGAACGCGCCGTCGCCGCGTCGTCGTCGAAATCGACGCTCTGCCACAGCGGCGTCTCGCCCTCGGCCGGGCGCAGGCACAGGCCGTGCCCGGCGCCGGCCGCGGCGCTGGCGCAACCGGCGGCAAAGCCCTGCGCGCTGCCGGGTGCGAACATGGCGCCGCGAGCGGATGCCCCGCCCGCCCCCTCAATGTCGTTTTCCGCGTCCATCAATGCCTCCTCCGCCGCCTGTAGGGCGGTCAACCGGTCGCGCTCGCCGCGCGCCGCCTTCTCGCCCTGCAAGGCCAATTGCGCCGCCGAGACGCCCATCAACATCACCGCGACCAGCACGCACAGCGCCAGCAACAGCACCATGCCGTCCTCGCCGCCCCTTGCAGCACGCCCGCGTACCGTCGCCGCCATGGCCTAGGCCGGCCGGTTGCGCAGCGTGATCGTCGTCACCAGGACGCGCCGCGCCCGGCCGCGCTGCGCCGGCGGCAGGCGCGCCTCGTCGATGCGCACGCCGGCGTCGGCGCCGCCGTAGGCGTCCGCGTAGGCCTTGCCAAACAAGTCGAATTGCGCCGTCCCGGTCCGCGGCGCGGAACCGCGCGCGCCGTGCAGCAGCAACGCAATCTGGATGCTGACCACGCGCTTCCAGTGGGTCCGGGCGTTCTTGTCGCGTTCCTTGGCGGCGGCGTCGGCGCCGTCCAGCACCAGCGCCGCGTCCAGGGCGTCGATTGTGCTGGCGTTGACGTACTGGTTGACCGCGCCGTCGGCCGGCTCGTCGGTGTCGATCCCGTACAGGACCTGGAAGGTGTCGACGCCGCGCACGATGGCGTCGGCGCCCCAGCTGCTTTCGCCGCGGTATTTACAGCGCAACTCGGCCTCGCCGCCGGCGTCGGTGGCGACATAGAAAATGCTCCAGCCGCGCTCGGCCTCGGAATCGGCCGCGCCGACGCCGAAGCCGGCGCAATTGATCACCGAGCCATCGCCGCCGCTGCCCGAGCCGGCGCCGAAATAGCGCAGCGACAGCACGTCGCTGCCGTTGACGGCGCCGGCCAGCGGCGCCTCGATGCCGTCGCTGCCGCGGCTGACGCTGCGCGCGTCGAGGCCGCCGACGCTGGCGCTGTCCGCGGGGCGGGCGCCGGCCGGCGCGTCGACGCCGGCACCGGCGCCGACGCCGTTGGCGAAGATGGTCTGGCGCACCGCCCGGCCGATGATGTCGAGCGCGTAGCGGGCGCTGTCGTTCAGGCGCGCCGCCTCGACCTGGTTCAGGTAACTGGCGCTGGAGGCCAGCAACACGACGCTGGCGGTCAACGCCAGCAACGCGCCCAGCGCCAACGCCACCAGCAGTTCAACCACGCCAAAGCCGCGCGCCCGCGTCGGCGCCGCCGCGCCGCGCCGGCTCATGGCGCCGTTCCCGCCAGTACCAGCGCGACGGCCGGCGCCTCCCGGCCGGCGTCGCGCTGCAGCGGCCGGCCGTCGGGATGTTTGCCGCGCCAGCCGAGCTTGATGACGACGGGCGCCCCGGCGGCGCCGTCGCAGTCCCAGCTGGCGCCCTCGCGCGCGGCGTTCCAGCGGCGCGCGTCGCGGCAAATCACCAGCCGGCCGCCGGGCAGCGCCAGGCGTATTTGCCGCTTCAGCTCGTAGATGTCGGCGGCGGCCAATTGCGCGCCGCTGCACGGCTGCGCCGCAAAGCACCAGTGCGCCGGCGCCGCCGGCGCGCCTTCGGCCAGCACGTCGTAGCGCAGGTTCAGATAGGGGTTCTCGGCGTCGGGCTGGCGCATCAGCACGGCGTTGGCGCGCATTCGCTCGGTCATGCCGGCGCCCAGTTGCAGCGCGTTCGACAGCAACGCCGACTGGTGCCGGGTACGCAACGCGCTTAGTTGCATGGCGCTGCCGCCGACCACGCCAAGCGCCAGCACCAACACCGCGACCAGCACTTCGATCATCGTAAAGCCCGCGCTCTTGCCTGCTTGCATGGCTGCCTCCGCCTCGCTGAAAGGGCCGCACCGCCGCCGGGTGCGCAATTACACGTTAGCAGCGCACCCGGCCGGGGGCGTGACAATACGCAAGCGCCGCGCACAAACGCGGCCATCAACGGGAAATGACTGGGGGACGATTGACGAACAGGATTGCAAAAAAGAATAAATTGGTGGCGGGAATGATTGCGACGGGGTGGCAACGGAGGCGCGGCGCTGCGGCGCCCGCGCCAGCCTCAGGACTTGCGCGGCTTGCGTTCGTGGCCGACTTCGGCGATGGCTTGCTGAAACTCGGCCAGGTCCTCGAAGTTCTTGTACACCGACGCAAAACGGATATAGGCGATCTTGTCGAGCGCCTTCAATTCCTGCATCACCAGTTCGCCGATATAGCCGGAATCGACTTCGCGCTGTCCGCTGGTGAGCAACTTCTCTTCGATCGACGCGATCGCGGTGTCGACGGCGGCTGCCGCGACTGGGCGTTTGCGCAAGGCCAGCATCAGGCTGCCGCGCAGTTTGGCTGCGGCGTATTCCGTCCGGCTGCCATTTTTTTTGACCACGACGGGCATCACAAGTTCAATCCGCTCGTAGGTGGTAAAGCGCTTGTCGCACTTGGCGCAACGGCGGCGCCGGCGGATCGCGTCGCCCTCCTCCGATACGCGCGTATCGAGAACCTGGGTCTCGTCGTGATGACAGAAGGGACATTTCATGGAGGCAGATGACGCGTGAGGAAACTTGTTTCAACAGATGGAACACGGGCGCGCGCCGGTTGAATGGCGCGCGCCCGCGATACTGATACTAACTACAACTAGCTTGCCGCACGATCAGGCATAGACCGGATGGGCGTCGGCCAACACTTTGACGGCCGCTTTGACGCGCTCGATGGTGGCGGCGTCGTGCGGATTGTCGAGCACGTCGGCGATCAGGTGGCCGACCTGGGTCGCGTCGGCTTCGTTGAAGCCGCGCGTGGTCATGGCCGGGCTGCCCAGGCGGATGCCCGAGGTGACGAACGGTTTTTGCGGATCGTTCGGGATGCCGTTCTTGTTGCAGGTGATGTGGGCGCTGCCCAGAATCGCCTCGGCTTCCTTGCCGGTCAGGTTCTTGGCGCGCAGGTCAACCAGCATCACGTGCGATTCGGTCCCGCCGGAAACGATGCGCAGGCCGCGCGCGATCAGCGCCTTGGCCAGGGCGTCGGCGTTTTTCACCACTTGGGTCTGGTAGGCAACGAATTCCGGGCTCAGCGCCTCCTTGAACGCCACCGCCTTGGCGGCGATCACGTGCATCAGCGGGCCACCCTGGATGCCGGGGAAAATCGCCGAATTGATGGCTTTCTCGTGCTCGGCCTTCATCAGGATGATGCCGCCGCGCGGGCCGCGCAGCGATTTATGCGTGGTCGAGGTGACGAAGTCGGCGTGCGGCACCGGGTTCGGGTACAGGCCGGCGGCGATCAGACCGGCGTAATGCGCCATGTCGACCATGAAATACGCGCCGACGTCCTTGGCCACCTTGGCGAAGCGCTCGAAGTCGATTTTTTTCGAAAACGCCGAGGCGCCGGCGATGATCAGCTTGGGCTTGCGTTCGTGCGCCAGGCGCTCCATCGCCTCGTAGTCGATGTCCTCTTCGGCGGTCAGGCCGTAGGAGACGACGTCGAACCACTTGCCGGACATGTTCAGCGGCATGCCGTGGGTCAGGTGGCCGCCTTCGGCCAGCGACATGCCCATGATCAGGTCGCCCGGCTTCAACATGGCGAAGAACACGCCCTGGTTGGCCTGCGAGCCGGAGTTCGGCTGCACGTTGGCGCATTCGGCGCCGAAGAGTTTTTTGACGCGGTCGATCGCCAGTTGCTCGGCGACGTCGACGAATTCGCAACCGCCGTAATAGCGCTTGCCCGGATACCCTTCGGCGTACTTGTTCGTCAGCTGGGAGCCTTGCGCCTCCATCACGGCCGGCGACGTGTAGTTCTCCGACGCGATCAACTCGATATGGTCGTGCTGGCGGGTGTTTTCCTTCTGGATGACGGCCCACAATTCAGGGTCGACGTTGGCGAGGTTGTGATCTTTTGCGAACATGTAAAAACTCCAATCGATAAGAGTGACTGTACTGCCAATGTTGGATCGAATGAGGGAAGCCGTGTTAACGGAAAGGCAGCCTCTTCGTGCAATGCCATCGTGGGCTGCCCAGGCGAACGGCGGATGAAATCTCACGTTTCCCGGTGGATGCCCACCTTTCGCCGATGCAGCGATGGCCCCCGGGGGCCATCGTGCCGACTTTTCGCCAGTCACGTGAGACGTAATGGAAGCCAAATTGTAAGGTAAGTGCTTGATTTGGGCAAGGAAACCGCTGCAAAGCTTGCAACAGGCGGGCGCGCCGCGGCGGCGCCGCCGGCGGCGGCGCGGTTTCGGCTACAATTTTGCCAGCCCACCCACTTTATCTTCCATTAAGGAATCATCATGATCGTCTTCATCACCGGCGCCAGCGCCGGTTTCGGCGCCGCCATGGCGCGCACCTTCGTCAAGGGCGGCCACCGGGTCGTTATCAGTGGCCGCCGCGCCGACCGCCTGCAGGCGCTGGCCGACGAGCTGGGCGGCGCCGCCCTGCCGCTGGTGCTCGACGTCGGCGACAAGCAGGCCATCCACGCGGCGCTGGCGGCGTTGCCGCCCGACTGGCGCCAAATCGACGTGCTGATCAACAACGCCGGCCTGGCGCTGGGCACCGGCCCGGCCCACGAGGCCGCGCTGGAGGACTGGGAAACCATGATCGCCACCAACTGCACCGGCCTGGTGGCGATGACGCGGGCAGTGCTGCCGGCGATGGTGGCGCGCGGCGCCGGCCTGGTCATCAACCTCGGCTCGATCGCCGGCCACTATCCCTACCCGGGCGGCAACGTCTACGGCGCCACCAAGGCCTTCGTCGAGCAGTTCACGCTGAACCTGCGCGCCGACCTGGCCGGCAGCGGCGTGCGCGCCACCACCATCGCGCCCGGCCTGTGCGGCGGCACCGAGTTTTCCAACGTGCGCATGAAGGGCGACGACGCCGCCGCCGCCAAGATCTACGAAGGCACCGCGCCGTTGACGGCGCAGGACATCGCCGACACCGCCTACTGGATCGCCACCCTGCCGCCGCACATCAACGTCAACAACATCGAGCTGATGCCGACCTGCCAGGGCTTTTCGCCGTTCTCGATCAAACGCCAATAAGGCGCCGCCGGGACCGTCGCAAAGTTTTACTTGTGCAACTTTGATGATCGAAACGTAAGCGTTTGTTACAGCGCTTGGCGTTTCGCCACGGCTCGGCTTTACTGTGGCCGAGCTTGTGGGCGCGCCGTCCGCCGCCGCCGCGGGACGGCGCGGCTGGGCGCTCGACCGCGCCACGCCTGGCGCAAATCGCGTAGTATGTTGCTCACTCTCATTAATGATAACAAATTAACTATGCCCGCAACCTTCAACTGGAGTGTGCGCGTCTATTACGAAGACACGGACGCCGGTGGTATTGTGTATTACGCAAACTACCTGAAATTTTTCGAGCGCGCCCGCACCGAATGGCTGCGCGCCATCGACGTCGGCCAGCACGACCTGCTGCAGCGGGAAGACGCCATGTTCGTCGTCAAAAGCGTCAGCGCCGACTATCACGCGCCGGCTAAACTCGATGACGTACTACAATTGACGCTGGCCATAGAAAAACTCGGGCGCGCCTCCATCGTGTTCGTCCAGCAAGCCTGGTGCGGCGAGCGCCTGCTCAACACCGCCCGCGTCAAGGTCGGCTGCGTCGACGCGGCGCTGCGCCCGCGCGCGGTGCCGGCCGCCGTGGCGGCCAAAATGCTGGCCACCTGAGCGACGCCGGCCCGCGCCGCCCGCCCCTACGAACCCACCCAACCGAAGCCCGCCAATGAACGCAACACAAGACCTGTCCTTCCTCGCGCTGATCTCGAACGCCCACCTGATCGTGCAGCTGATCATGGCCTTGCTGCTCGGCATTTCGCTGACCAGCTGGACCTACATCTTCCGCAAGGTCTTCGCGGTGCGCGCGGCGCGCCGCCAGACGGTCGAGTTCGAACGCAGCTTCTGGGCCGGCGGCAACCTGCACGCGCTGCACCAGAGCGCCAGCGGCAACCGCAGCGAAAGCGGCGCGCTGGCGCGCATCTTCGACGCCGGCATGGGCGAATTCATCAAGGGCAAGGCGTCCTACGCCAGCCGCGAGGCGCTCGACGTCGGCGCCGTGCTCGACGGCGCCCGCCGGGCCATGCGCGCCGCCTTCCAGCGCGAAATGGACGTGCTCGAATCGCACCTGGCCTTCCTGGCCTCGGTCGGCTCGGTGTCACCCTACATCGGCCTGCTCGGTACCGTCTGGGGCATCATGAACGCCTTCCGCGGCCTGGCCAACGTCCAGCAAGCCACCCTGGCGGCGGTCGCGCCCGGCATCGCCGAGGCGCTGATCGCCACCGCCATCGGCCTGTTCGCCGCCATTCCCGCCGTCGTCGCCTACAACCGCTTCGCCCACGACATCGACCGTCTGGCGATCCGCTTCGAGAGCTTCGTCGAGGAATTCTCCAACATCTTGCAGCGCCAGTCGCGCTAAGCCGGGGGCGAGCAGATGGCATCTTTTTCCAGCAATATGCGCGGCGGCCGCGGCCGCAAGTTCAAGTCCGAGATCAACGTCGTACCCTACATCGACGTGATGCTGGTGCTGCTGATCATTTTCATGGTCATGCCCTCGTCGAACAACCCGAGCGTGGTGAACCTGCCCAACGCCGAGAAGTCGGCGCGCCCGCCCGACGACTACATCCAGGTGGTGCTGAAACCGGACGGCGCGCTGTCGATCGGCATCCAGGGCAAGGCGCAGCAGACGCCGGAGACGGCGCCCAACCGCGCCGCGCTGATGCGCAAGCTGCGCCTGCTGCACGCCGCGCACCCCGAATTTCCGGTGATGATAGCCGGCGACAAGGAAAGCAAGTACGACGACGTGATCCAGCTGATTTCCGAAGCGAAGAAAATCGGCATCAACCGGGTCGGCCTGGCCACCAAGTAAAGACGACACCGTGCAGAACATGAACCCCGCCCACGCAGACGAGGCGCCCTACCGGGTGCCGCGCGACAAGCGCCGCTGGCCCGCGCTGGCCCTGGCGGTGGGCGTGCACGCCGGCCTGCTGTTCTTCCTGTGGATCGGCGTGAGCTGGCAAAACACCGAGCCCGTCGCCGTCGAGGCCGAGGTGTGGGACGTGCGCACCCAGGCCGCCGCGCCGCCGGCGCCGGCGCCCGAGCCGCCCCCGCCGCCTCCGCCGCGGGCGCGGCCGGAACCGGCGCCGCCGCCGCGGCCGGCGCCCAAGGTCGCGCCGCCGCCGGTGGAGGCGCCGCCGGTGCCGCAGGCGCCCGACATCGCGCTGGAAAAGCGCAAGGAAAAGCGCAAGGCCGAGAAGGACAAGCTGGCCGAACTGGCCAAGCTGAAGGAGCAGCGCAAGCTCGACGAGCAGGAGAAGGCCGAAAAAGCCGCCGAGAAGGCCGAAAAAATCGCCAAGGCCGATAAAGCCGAAAAGGCCGAAAAGGCCGAGAAAGCCGAGAAAGCCGCCAAGCTGGCCAAGGAAAAGAACATCGCCAAGGAGAAGGCGCTGGCCGAGCAGGACGCGGCCGAGCAAAAAGAAGCGGCCGACAAGAAGCTGGCCGACAAGCTGGCCAAGAGCAAGCGCGCCGCCGCCGAGCAGAAGGCCGCCGACGCCGTGCGCAACCTCGAGATGAGCCGCATCACCGGCGCCGTCGGCGCCGGCACCAGCGGCACGGCCGCCAAGTCGACCGCGCCGCGCAGCGACAGCGGCTACGCGGCGGCGATCACGGCCAAGATCAAGAGCAACATCGCCTACAGTGGCAACACCGACGTGCCGGGCAACCCGCGCGCCGTGTTCAAGATCGACCAGCTGCCGACCGGGGAAATTATCTCGGTGCGCAAGGTCAAAAGCAGCGGCATCCCCGCGTACGACAGCGCGGTGGAGAACGCCATTACCAAATCGTCGCCCCTGCCGAAGAAGAAGGACGGCACGGTCGAGCGTGAGGTTGACGCAGGATTCAATATGAAAGACTTGCCTTGATGACTACCATGAAAAAATTCCACTACTGGATCGTCTGCAGCGGCCTGCTGGTCGGCGCCGGCGCCGCCCACGCCCAGCTGAAGGTCGAAATCTCCGGCGTCGGCAGCAACCAGATTCCGATCGCCATCGCCGCCTTCGCCGACGAGTCGGTCGCCCCGGCGCAGATGTCGGCCATCATCAAGGCCGACCTCGAACGCAGCGGCGCCTTCAAGGTCATCGACGCCGGCGCCACCCTGTCCGAGACCAGCGAGATCAACTACGCGCAGTGGAAGGCCAAAGGCGCCGACGCGCTGGTGGTCGGCAGCGTGCAGCGCCTGGCCGACGGGCGCTTCGACGTGCGCTACAAATTGCTCGACACGATCAAGTCGGGCCAGTTGTCGGCGCTCGGCCTGGCCGCCGCGCCGCAGTTCACGCGCCTGTCGGCGCACAAGATCGCCGACGACATCTACCTGAAACTGACCGGCGCGCGCGGCGCCTTCGCCACCCGCATCGCCTACGTCACCCAGAGCGGACGCGAATACCGCCTGGAAGTGGCCGACGCCGACGGCGAGGGCATCCAGGTGGCGCTGCGCTCGAACGAACCGATCATTTCGCCGTCGTGGGCGCCGGACGGCACCAAGGTCGCCTACGTCTCGTTCGAGAAGAAAAAACCGGTGGTCTACGTGCAAAACCTGGTCACGCGCGCGCGCACCGTCGTCGCCAACGAAAAAGGCAGCAACTCTGCGCCGTCATGGAGCCCGGACGGCAGCCGCCTGGCGGTGGCGCTGTCGCGCGACGGCCATACCCAGGTCTACATCGTCAACGCCGACGGCAGCGGCCTGCGCCGCCTGTCCAACAGCAACGGCATCGACACCGAGCCGCAGTTCTCGGCCGACGGCGCCAGCATCTACTTCACCAGCGACCGCAGCGGCGGCCCGCAAATCTACCGCATGGGCGTGGACGGCGGCGAGGCCAAGCGCGTCACCTTCGGCGGCAACTACAACATCAGCCCGCGCATCGCCTCCGACGGCAAGACGCTGGCCTACATCTCGCGCCGCGACGGCTTCCAGCTGTACGCGCTCGACCTGGCCAGCGGCCAGGAAACGCGGCTGTCCGACAGCGGCAGCGACGAGTCGCCGAGTTTTTCGCCCAACGGCAAGTACATCATGTACGCCACTGCGGCCGGCGGACGCAAGTCGCTGGCCGTGGTGTCGGTCGACGGCAAGGTCAAGCAACGCCTGTCCACGCAAGCGGGCACTATCAAGGAGCCCACCTGGGGTCCTTTCATGAAGTAGTTTTTTACCACTAACAGGAGAATTCCATGAGTAGCTATAAAAGTTTGGCCCTGATCGTCGCCGCGGCGGCAGCCTTGTCCGCTTGCAGCACCCCCGTCAAACTGAGCGAGCCGGCGAAAGTCGTCGAACGTTCGGCCGAGCCGGCCCAGTCGAACCAGGGCGCCGACACGCGCGCCGTCGAGCCGGTCAACACCGCCTCGACCGACCCGCTGAACGACCCGCAAGGCGTGCTGGCCAAGCGCAGCGTGTACTTCGACTTCGACAGCTACATCGTGCGCGAAGCCGAACAAGCGGTGGTGTCGAACCATTCGCAGTACCTGAACAAGAACAAGACCCGCAAGATTCTGATCCAAGGCAACACGGATGACCGCGGCGGCGCCGAATACAACCTGGCGCTGGGCCAGAAACGCGCCGAAGCGGTGCGCAAGTCGCTGGGCGCGCTGGGCGTGCCGGACAGCCAGATGGAAGCGGTCTCGCTGGGCAAGGAAAAACCGAAGGCGTCCGGCAGCAACGAAGCGGCGTGGGCTGAAAACCGCCGCGCGGACATCGTTTATTAATCGGCAGGCGACCCGGCCACGGGCATAATAACGGGGCGGCGCGCGGTCAACACCGCGCCCCGCCCCGTTTGCACAACCGCTTATGAAAGCACACCGAACCATGATGACATTCTCCAAAGCCGGCCTGGCCGCGGCCGTAATGGCCGCGTTTGCCTACCTGCCGCTGCAGGCCGGCGCCGGCCTGCTTGACGACGCCGAGGCGCGCAAGGCGATCCTCGACCTGCGCGCCAAGGTCGACGCCGTCACGCGCGAGCTGAACGGGCGCATCGACGGCAAGTCCGACAAGACCAGCACGCTTGAGCTGATCAACCAGCACGAGCAGACCATGCAGGAAATCGCCCGGCTGCGCGGGCAAATCGAAGTGCTGGCCAACGAGTTGTCGAACGCCCAAAAGCGCCAGAAGGATTTTTACGTCGACCTCGACGCGCGCCTGCGCAAGCTCGAACCGCGGCAGATCAGCATCGACGGCAAGGACGCGGCGGTGCAACCGTCCGAGCAAGCGTCCTACGACGCCGCCCTGCTGCTGTTCAAGGCCGGCGACTACAAGGCCGCCGCCGCGGCGCTGGACGGCTTCGTCAAGCGCTACCCGGAGTCGGGCTACGCCGCCAACGCACAATACTGGCTGGGCAACTCCCATTACGCGCTGCGCGACTGCAAGAGCGCGATCGCGGCGCAGCAGGTGGTCGTCAAGGCCTACCCGGACAGCCCAAAGGCGGCCGACGCCATGCTCAACATGGCCAGCTGCTACGCCGAGCTGAAAGACAAGGCCAACGCCAAGAAAACCCTGGACGCGCTGGTGGCGCAATACCCCGACTCAAGCGCGGCGCAAACGGCCAAGGAACGCCTGCCGAAAAAGTAATCACGGGGTAGTGGCATACAAAAAATGCTGCGGGGCATTTGACAGGATCGCGCCCTGCCCCTATAATCTTTCTTCTTCGGGTCGTTAGCTCAGCTGGTAGAGCAGCGGACTTTTAATCCGTTGGTCGCAGGTTCGAATCCCGCACGGCCTACCACGAATACAGTGCCAAAAGAAGCTGGTTGCAGACTTCGGTTTGTAAGCTTTTTTTAGTGCGACGTTTTACTGTTGTTGTTTTATCTTTTTCGGGTCGTTAGCTCAGCTGGTAGAGCAGCGGACTTTTAATCCGTTGGTCGCAGGTTCGAATCCCGCACGGCCTACCACGAATAAGTTGAAAAGAACAAGGGTTGCATGCTCTGCGTGCGGCCCTTTTCTCTTCCAGGCGTTACCGTTTTACCTTGGGTCGTTAGCTCAGCTGGTAGAGCAGCGGACTTTTAATCCGTTGGTCGCAGGTTCGAATCCCGCACGGCCTACCAAGATGCACCAGGAAGCCCACGAATTTCGGTTCGTGGGCTTTTTGCTTTCCGGCCCCTCTCGGGTCGCCGGTATATTCCACCTCGGTCGATGCGTGCAATCACACGCACTGGCCCGCGCAAATCAGTATTACCGAGGCTCTACCGAAAATCGGAAACCAACAATAAGCGCAAACGCTCAAAATCGACGGGCTTGGTGAGGTGGTGATTGAAACCGGCATCGAATGCAAGCTGACGATCTTTTTCCTGTCCCCACCCGGTCGAAGCGATCAAGGTCATAGATGAGCCTTCGGCCGTGGTGCGCAAGCGCCTAGCCAGTTCATAGCCGTTTATATCAGGAAGTCCGATATCGAGCAAAGCGACCTGGGGCTTGAAGTCGGCGACCATGTCGAGCGCTGCTTCGGCGGTATGGGCCGCCCTTACCTTACAACCGAACAACTCCAGTGCCATCGTTATTGTTTCAGCGGCATCCTTATTGTCGTCAACGACCATGACGCGCAGGTTAGCTTGCTGCAACTCGATTTTTTCCGCGGCGACGTGGCGGCTTACCGCGTCTGAGCTTAACGGCAACTGCAAGGTGAATTCGCTTCCTCTACCTTGCCCCGCGCTGCTGGCACAAATCGTGCCGCCGTGAAGTTCGACAAGTCCCCGTACCAGCGCCAAGCCGATGCCCAATCCACCCTTGGCCCGCTCCAGGGCCGGTTCAAGTTGGGAGAACATATCGAACACACTCGCCAGCGCGTCGTTCGGGATGCCGATGCCATTGTCGCGCACCCGCACTACGACATGCTCTTGGTCGCGCTCCAGCGTCAGCTTGATCAAGCCGCCGTCGGGCGTGTATTTCGCAGCATTGGTGAGTAGATTCAGGACAATCTGGACCAGGCGGGTAGCATCCCCGTCGACAACGACAGGATGCGCGGGGAGCGAGAGTGTCAGCGTATGCCGGGCCGCCTGCATCAGCGTGGCGACATCCTGCGCGGCGCTGCGCAACAGCGCAGTCAGCTCGACCGGCTCCCGCTGCAGCTGCATACGGCCCTGGGAGATGCGCGACACCTCCATCAAATCGTCGATCAGCCGGGTCAAATGGCGCAGCTGGCGATCGAATACCGACAGTATCCGGTCGTCGGCCACGCCGTGGAACTTCATCTTCAGGACGTCGAGCGCGCTACGCATTGGCGCAAGGGGATTGCGAAGCTCGTGCGAAAGCGTTGCCAGGAACTCGTCCTTGCGGCGGTCAGTCGCGGATAGCTGCGCGTTGACCGCCTGCAGCAGCACTTCCGCTTCCTGGCGCGCCTCCAGCGCCGCTTCCGCAGTCTTACGCGCAACGAGCAGTTCTCGCTCATATTCCCGGCGATCCGATGCGATGAACAGCGCCCACTGATCCAACACGCGATCCTCGTGCTGCGAACGCATGATGTTAATCAGCATCGGCACGCGCTCGCCCAAGCGGTTACGTAAGTCGACTTGAATCTCGCCCACCGACCCTTTCACCTGGAGTATCGGAAGACAGTGCGTATGGTAGAACAAGCGCGCGCCGACGGGCAGCAGGTCTAGCATGCGCAGTTTGCCGGCCAGCTCGTTTTCTTCGTAACCGAGCCAGCGACATGCACTGGCATTGGCCCTCAAAATCAGGCCGTTAGAATCGGCCAGCAATAGTGCGCAAGCCGCGTGCTCAAACAGAAAGTCGCCCGATGGCAGTGCCTCGCTCATCAGGGTCAGCGCAAAGTATGCGCGAGGAAGCTCTCGATGACCCTTGAGCTCTCGGTGGGCGCGCTCATGTGTGGACAATGACCGACGTTCTCGATGACGTGCAGAGTGCTGTTCGGCAAATGACAATGCAGGTAGTCACCAACGGCGCGTGGCGCGATCAGGTCGTCGCTGCATTGAAGGATAAGCGCCGGAACCTCCGATTTAGGCACATCGGCACGATGGTCGGAGAGGAAAGTCACGCGGGCGAAGTGCTTGGCGATCTCAGGATCGTTGCGGCAAAAACTGTCCGTCAATTCCTCGCGCAGCGCAGGCTGCTCAGGCACGCCCATGATCACAGGGGCCATACTGCCAGACCAGCCAAGATAGTTCGATTCAAGGGTACCAAGGAGTTCATCAATATCCCCGCGACTGAATCCGCCGGCGTAATCGCCATGGTTGATATAGCATGGAGAGGGCCCAACCATCACTTGCGCGAGAAACCGTTCCGGCGCCTTGATCGTCGCAAGCAGTCCGATCATGTTACTGACGGAATGGCCGACAAACACCACGGGTCCGGTCGCGCACTCTTCGAGGATCTCGAGCAAGTCATCGGCATAACCGTGCAGCGTACCGTATTTCATCCGGTCATAGGCCCCGAGGTCGGACCCGCCGCTGCCAACCAGATCAAACGAAATGGTACGAAAACGTTCACCGAAGGCGGGGGTCAGAAAACGCCACATGGTCTGATCGCAGCCGAATCCATGTGCGAACACCATGGTAGCGGCCCCGTTACCCTCGATACGAACATTATTCCTTACTAACACGGACATAGGATTTTCCAAAGAGGATGTAACTGTTGCGCGAAACGGCGATTGTAGCTTGAACCGATGGGCAACGGCGCGCACGCGACAACTTGCCTGGCAAGACGACATCGTCGCTTATTTCGCTTTCGCAGCCACTGGGAGTTTGGCCGTCAGCCGCGCCCGTTCCGCTGAATCATTATCCTTATATCAATATAATTGAATATTCGCGGCTAGGCCGGCGACGCCGGCGCGGCAATCCTGTACAGTGCCAAACCGGCCGCCGCTGTGGCGCCCGGCAAACTTGTATAACATGGTGTCGGCGCCAGCGCGCGCGGGCACCCGTCTCCCTAAGAAAACCAACACGAGGGCAATCAATGGCAATTCACATACTCATCAACCTGGCCGTGGCGTTGGCCGCCTGCGCCGTCCTGTTCCAGTTGCAAAGCCGGCACGCCTCGTTCACCGTGCGCGTATTCACCGGCCTGGGCCTGGGCATCGTCCTCGGCGCCGCGCTGCAACTGATCTACGGCGCCGGCGCGCCGGTAGTGGCAGGCACCAACGACTACCTCGACATCGTCGGCACCGGCTATGTCAAGCTGCTGCAGATGATCATCATGCCCTTGATCATGGTGTCGATCGTCGCCGCCGTCATCAAGCTCAAGGACGCCAACTCGCTCGGCAAGATCAGCGCCCTGACCATCGGCACGCTGATGCTCACCACGCTGGTGGCGGCCGCCATCGGCATCCTGATGGCCAAGCTGTTCGGCCTGAGCGCGGTCGGCCTGACCGCCAGCGCCGCCGAGGCGGCGCGCGGCGAATACCTGCAGGGTTCGCTGGCGACGGCCAAGGCGATCTCGCTGCCGAGCATGCTAATCAGCTTCATCCCGTCCAACCCCTTCCTCGACCTGACCGGCGCGCGCAAGACCTCCACCATCGCCGTGGTCATCTTCGCGCTCTTCGTCGGCGTCGCCGCCACCGGCATCGCCGCCAAAAAACCGGCGCTGTTCGCCTCGTTCGAGCAATGCGTCAAGGTCGCCCACGCCATCGTCATGCGCATGGTCACGCTGGTGCTGCGCCTGACCCCGTACGGCGTGTTCGCGCTGATGGCGCAGGTGGTGTCGAGCTCCAGCTACGCCGACATCCTCAACCTGATCAGCTTCGTGCTGGCCTCGTACAGCGCGCTGATCCTGATGTTCGGCGTGCACCTGGCCATCATCGCCGGCGTCGGCCTGAACCCGCTGCGCTACCTGCGCAAGATCTTCCCGGTGCTGGCCTTCGCGTTCACCTCGCGCACCAGCGCCGGCTCGATCCCGATGAGCGTGCAGACCCAGACCCGGCGCCTGGGCACGCCGGAGGGCATCGCCAACTTCGCCGCCTCGTTCGGCTCGACTATCGGCCAGAACGGCTGCGCCGGCATCTACCCGGCCATGCTGGCGGTGATGATCGCCCCCACCGTCGGCGTCGACCCGTTCACCGCCGCCTTCATCCTGCCGCTGCTGGCGATCGTCATGATCGGCTCGGTCGGCGTGGCCGGCGTCGGCGGCGGCGCCACCTTCGCCGCGCTGATCGTGCTGTCGGCGATGGACCTGCCGGTGGCGCTGGCCGGCCTGTTGATCTCGATCGAACCGCTGATCGACATGGGCCGCACCGCCCTCAACGTCAGCGGCTCGATCACCGCCGGCACGCTGACCAGCCGGGTGCTGGGCCAGACCGACATGGCGCTCTTCAACAGCGACGCCGAACTCAACCTGGACGAGGCCGAACTGGCCGCGTAGGCGGCACCGCCGTGCCCTTGGCTTTTTACGCCAACGGCACGGCCGCAACCCCCTCCTTGGCGTCCGTTTGGCGCACATCAAACCCCGTTCCCAGAAGTCCCCCTCGCGCCCCGATTCCGTCAACACGTCCGAACCACGGGCGCGCCGGCCAGTCTAATTTTTGCCATCGGGATGCGCTCGAACGTCGGCTGATGGCTGCGGCCCGCCGTCCGCGCGCCGCACACCAAGGAAGGAGGGGCGATATGGCTTTCAATTTATACGACTCAAAAGGTTGCGCGCTGGACCGGCAGCGCTTCACCTGGCGCGAGCTGGTGCAAAATCCGATCAGCAAACTCGACGACGACGCCTTCACGCGCGTGCGCGTCATCCTCATGAACGGCGTCGAAACCGAAGCGATCCGCTTCCAGCACATGGCCGCGCGCATGAACGCCGACCTGCGCCTGCCGCTGGCGCAAATCCGCCGCGCCGAACAGCACCAGGCCACCACCGTCAACTGGCTGCTGGGCTCGGACCACTCGCCGCTGGAAACCACCATCGCCTACGAGCAGGTGGCGATCGAGGTGACCGCCGCCGTGGCCCAGCGCGAACCGGACCCCTACCTGGCGCAGGTATACCGCTTCGGCATGCTGGAAGACTTCGACCACCTGTACCGCTATTCGGCGCTGCTGGACCGGCTCGAAGGCAAGGACGCCAACAACATCCTGCAAAGCTACACCGACATCCTGCCCGGCCGCCCGACCATGCTCGAGCACCGCGCCCCGCAAGACGACCTGCGCGACCCGTACGACCGCGCCACCGCGCTGCCGCTGACCAAAATGCACGCGCTCACCATCACCGGCGCGGAGTTCCAGACCCACGACTACTACATGAACGTCGGGCCGCTGTTTTCGGACCCGGTGGCGCGCCAGCTGTACGCCGAGATCGCCTCGATCGAGGAGCAGCACGTGACGCAGTACGAGTCGCTGCTGGACCCGTCCGAAACCTGGATGGAGCAGTGGCTGCTGCACGAGGCCAACGAGGTCTACAACTACTACAGCTGCGTGCAGCAGGAAACCAACCACCACGTGAAGGCGATCTGGGAGCGCTTCCTCGACTACGAGCTGGGCCATTTCCACATGGTCAGCGAGCTGTTCAAACAGATCGAAAAACGCGACCCGAGCGAATTGCTGCCGCCGGCGCTGCCCGAGCCGATCGCCCTCAAGAGCCACCGCGAATTCGTGCGCCAGGTGTTGGCGCAGGAGGT
Organism: Janthinobacterium sp. CG3; assembly: GCF_000344615.1. GTDB lineage: Bacteria > Pseudomonadota > Gammaproteobacteria > Burkholderiales > Burkholderiaceae_D > Janthinobacterium. The sequence continues at coordinate 2,799,071 of NZ_KB467824.1, forward strand.
CGACCTGCGCGCCAACGGCAGCCGCTTCGTCGACAAGCCGCAGGAAAGCGCGCAGTCGCGCGCCTACCGCGACCAGATGAACCGCGACGGTTCGCCCAGCGAGTCGGTGGCCGCCGGCTACGCCTGGGTGCCGGGCACGGAATTGAACCGCACCGTGATTGCCGTCGACTGACGGCGCGCGGGCACATTGCGAGGACCACCACGATGACACAGACAGAACAACTCGGTATGAACCGCACCGGCATCCAGATGTCGCCGCTCGACAGCCGCGCCATGCAGGACGTCGGCGGCGCCGGGCCGGACGCTTTTTTCGACGACTCCGGCATCGCCAACCTGCGCAACGACTACATCGTCAACGCCGACCTGCTCGGCTCGGTGCCGCTGCCGGCCACGCTGAAGGGCGTGGCCAAGGCCGGCGTCGCCGCGCTCAAGGGCGACAGCCCGCACATCCTGCTCGACAAGCTGGGCGAGCGGCTGGCCTTCGAGCGCACCGGCGCGCGCCTGTACGACGCCCTCATCACCAAATGCGAGGCAATGCTCGACGGCACCCTGAGCATGAGCATCGACGACCTGCAGGAAATCCGCGACGACGAGGCGCGCCACTTCCTGACGGTGGCGCGGGCCATCGAGGCGCTGGGCGGCGACGCCACGTCGCAAACCCCCAGCGCCGACCTGGTCGGCGTCGAATCGATGGGGCTGGTGCAAGTGCTCAACGATCCGCGCACCACCATCGCGCAGTCGCTGCACGCGCTGCTGACGGCCGAACTGGCCGACCAGGCCGGCTGGGAGTCGCTGATCGCGCTGGCCGAGGAGCAGGAACAGTACGACATGGTCGGCGAATTCACCGTCGCCCTCGACGAGGAACGCGGCCACCTGCTGATGGTGCAGAGCTGGTACGAAGAGGCCATCGGCATCCCCGGAGTGCGGGAGATCGACGACGACAACGAGCTGGAGGAACTGCCGCCCTGAGGTAGCGGCGTCGCGCACAGGTTGAACTTTTACCCGACTGGCAAACCTAACAGTTACCCACTTAAAGAAAGGAACGATCATGATTGCACTGTCGAAAACCTCCAGAATCATCCTGACCGCGGCACTGCTGAGCGCCATGCTGGGCGGCTGCCGCAAGACGCCGACCGACCAGACCGGCGCCGCCGGCACCAGCGGCACCGGCACCACCTCGGGCAGCAGCGGCACCAGCGGCGCCACCGGCACCAGCCCTGGCGCCACCCCAAGCACCACCCCCACGCCGGACACGACCACGCCGCCCGCCACCACCACGCCGGGCACCACCACGACACCGGGCGTCACTCCGCCCGACAGCGCCACCACGCCGGGCAGCACCATGCCCGGTAGCGGTACCACCACGCCTGGCACCACGCACGGCACCAGCGGCTCCTCGGGCACCAGCGGCACCAGCGGTTCCTCGAAGTCTGGCACTACCGGCACCGGCACCACGACGCCACCGAGCGGCGGCTAAGGTCCGCGCCGCGTCGCGGGATCGGAAATGGGGGGGGGGGGGCAGCTAAAATTAGCTGCTCCCGGAACGGCGTAACCCGACAACGTTGGCCCAGAGCAGCGCGACGCGCTTCGGCCAACATGGTCGGATTACGCTGCGCTAATCCGACCTACGACACGTTAAGTGAACGGCATTCCCCACTGTGCTCAGCTCGCGGCGGCACTTGCACCCGCAGGAATGCGCCCATGCTGGGCGCACCAAAAAAAAGAGCCTTCGTCGAAGGCTCTTTTTTCGTGCGGCATGGCCGCCGCCGGCAAACGCGTCAGCGCGCCGCCACCGCCTTGCCGCGGCCCGAGACGAGGCGCGCGCCCTTCACCAGCAAGCGGTACACCAGGCGCACGAACAGCAGCGCCAGCAGCGCCTCGCCCAGCGTGAGGAAAAAGGCCAGCAGCACCGGCAAGCGCGCGGCGCGGCCGTGGAACTTGGCCAGCGCGCGGTCGCGCGTGATCTCGATGCTGTCGTAAAAGGTCGGCACCACCAGCAAGGTGAGGATGGTCGAGGTGATCGTGCCGCCGATGATGGCGATCGCCAGCGGCCGGTAAAACTCGCCGCCCTCGCCCAGGCCCAGCGCGACCGGGAACATGCCGGCGATCAGCGCAAACGTCGTCATCAGGATGGGCCGCAGGCGCATGCGCCCGGCGTGCATCAGCGCGTCCTCGCGGCCGTAGCCCTCGGCCTCGCGCCGGCGCGCCGCGTCAAGCAGCAGGATGGCGTTTTTCGCGACCAGTCCCATCAACATGATGATGCCGATAAAGCTCATCAAATTGAGTGTGTTGTTGGTCAGCTTGAGCGCCAGCACCACGCCGATCAGGCTCAGCGGCAGCGACAGCATCACCGCCACCGGCGCCGTAAACGAGCCGAACTGCATCACCAGGATCAGGTACATCAGGCCGATCCCCATCACCAGCGCGATGAACATCTCGGTGAACAATTCCTTCTGGTCCTGGCCGGCGCCGCCCAGCGCCAGGCCGTAGCCGGGCGGGAACTCGATCGCCTCGGCCAGCTTCATCGCGTCGCTGGTGACCTCGCCGTTCGAGCGCCCCTGGGCGTTGGCCGATACCGTCAAGGTGCGCTTGCCGTTCTTGTGCTCGATCGACGACGGCCCCTTGCCCATCGTGATCGTGGCGATCTGGTCCAGCGGCACCATCTGGTTGGTGCCGGTGACGGCGATCGGCAGGCGCTCGATGTTCTCGGCGCTGGTGCGGTCGTCCGGGTGCAGCCGCACCGCCACGTCGCGCGACTCGCCGGTCGGGTCGACCCAGTCGCCCACCTCGACGCCGGCGAAGGCTACCCGCAGCGACTGCGCGGCGTCGCTGACGGAGATGCCCATTGAATTGGCCAGGCCGCGGTCGAGTTCGATCTGCAACTCGTTTTTCGCGTCCTGCTCGGACAGGCCGACGTCGACCGCGCCCGGCACCAGGCGCAGCTTCTCCATGTAGGCGGCGGTGATTTCGATCAGCTTGCGCGAATCGGGGCCGGTGAACTCGACCTGGATCGGCTTGCGCGCGCCGCCGTTCAAGTCGTCGAGCACGACGTATTCGGCGCCGACCAGCCGGCCCATCTTCTCGCGCAACGCGACCGCCACCACCTTGGCGCTGCGCTCGCGCGTCTGGCGCCTGCCGATGTCGACGTAGATGGTGCCGCCGCTGGCGCTGATGCGGCTGTTGGTGTCCTTGGTTTCCGGCAGCGTGCGCGCCAGTTCGGCGGCCTTCTCCATCTTCAGGCGCGCGTACTCCAGGCTGCTCGACGCCGGCGTGCGCACGTCGATCATCAGGAAACCCTGGTCCGAGGCGGGCAGGAAGCTGGAGCCGCCGACGGTGGCCTGCATCGCAATGGCGCCGGCGAACGTGGTCACGGCGATCAGCGCCATCCAGCGGCGGTGGTGCAGCGCCCAGGCGATCACGTTGCCGTAGCGGTCGGCCTGGCGGTCGAACCAGTCGTTGAAGTTGGCGAGGACCTTGCTCAGACCGGTTTTCGGCGCCGTGTGGTGGTCGGCCGGGTCGCCCCAGTAGGCCGACAGCATCGGGTCGAGCGTGAATGAAATGGCCAGGCTGACCAGCACCGAGCACGTCACCGTCAGCGCGAACGGACGGAACCATTCGCCCGAGACGCCCGGCATGAAGGCCACTGGAATGAACACGGCGATGATCGAGAAGGTCGTGGCGGCCACCGCCATGCCGATCTCGGCGGTGCCCTCGAGCGCGGCCTTGCGGCGGTCCGAGCCCATCTGCATGTGCCGCACGATGTTTTCGCGCACCACGATGGCGTCGTCGATCAGCACGCCGATCGCCAGCGACAGCCCGAGCAGGGTCATGAAGTTCAGCGTGAAACCGCACAACCACACCGCGATGAAGGCGGCGATCACCGACGTCGGCAGGCTGAGCGCCGTGATCAGCGTCGAGCGCCAGGAATTGAGGAAGGCGTAGACGACGAAAATGGTCAGCACGGCGCCGAACACCAGCGACTCGATCACATTGTTCAGGCTGCGCTGGGCGTCCTTGCCGCCGTCGCGCGTGACGTCGATGGCGGTGCCCTTGGGCAGCGTCTTGCGGATCTCGTCGGCCAACTCGCCGGCGCGCTTGGCGACGCTGACGGCGCTGGCCTCGCGGGTGCGGGTGATCGAGATGCCGACGTTGGGCTTGCCGCTGCGGATGCTCACGCCGCTCATTTCGGCGAAGCCGTCCTGGATCGTCGCCACCTGGGCCAGGCGGACGATTTCCTCGCCGCGGCGCTTGACGACGACCTGCTCGAACTCGGCCGGCGACTCGATGCGCCCGACCAGGCGGATGCTCTTCTCGTCGAGTTCGCCGCGCACCTTGCCAACCGGCGCGTTGGTGTTCTGGTTGCGCAGCGCCGACACCACGTCGCCGACCGAGACGTTGTATTCGCGCAGCTTGTCGGCGCGCAGCAGCACGCTCAACTCGCGCTTCAGCGCGCCGCTGATGGTGACGACCGAGACGCCGTCGACGGCGCGGAACTTGTCGGCCAGCACGTCCTCGGCGAAGCGCGAAATCTCCGCGTGGCTCTGGCTCGACGACGACAGCGCCAGTTGCAGCACCGGCTGGGCCGACGGGTCGATGCGCTGCAAGATAGGCTCGCGCATCTCGATGGGCAGCTTGTAGCGCACCGCCGCGATGGCGTTGCGCACGTCGTCGGACGCCTCGATCAAATTCTTCTTGAAACTGAACTCGATTTCGAAGGTGGCCGAGCCCTCGCGCGCCTCGGCGTTGACGTTGGCCACGCCGCTGATGCTTTGCAGCGACTTTTCAAGCCGGTTGATGATTTCGCGCTCGACCGTCTCGGGCGAGGCGCCCGGATAGGGGATGCTGATGACGATGGCCGGAATTTCCACGTCCGGGTTTTGGTTGACGCGCAGTTTCTTGATCGCCAGCAAACCGAGGCACATCATCGCCAGGATCAGCACGATCGTCGCGACCGGCCGTTTGATACTGAAATCGGACAGGAACATGGCTCAATTCCCCTTGCTGGCAACGGCGGAGGCCGCCGGCGCCGGCTTCGGCGCGGCCAGTTCGACCAGCTGGCCGTCCTTGAAGCTGGCGTTCGGGCTGCGCAACACCGTGTCGCCCTGCGCCAGCCCGGCGCGCACCTCGCGGTAGCCGGTGCGCGGGTCGCGCGCGCCCAGCTCCAGCGCCACCTTGCTCAAGGTCTTGCCCTTCAGGCGCCAGGTATGCGCCTTGTCGCCGACCCGCACCACGGCGACGTCGGGGATCATCAGCGCCGGCACGCTGTCGGCCTCGATGCGGCCCTCGGCGTACAGGCCGGCCACCCGCGGCAGCGTCTTGTCGGCGAAGGCGACCAGCACCTCGACCTGGCGCGTCACGGCGTTGGCGGCCGGGTCGACCCGCTTGACCTGGCCGGTGAAGTCCTGGCCCGGATAGCCGTTGACGCGGAAGCGCACCACCTGGCCGGCCTTGACCACGCCGATTTTGTCGGCCGACACCAGGCCCTCGAAACGCATGCTGGTCGGGTCGATCACCTTGATCAACTCCTTGCCGATCTGCGCGGTGTCGCCGTTCGACACCTTGCGCTCGCTGACGACGCCGTCGAAGGGCGCGCGCACGGCGGTGCGCTGCAATTGCTGGCGCGCCTGCGCGGCGCGGGTGCGCGCCGCCGCCAGCTCGCTTTGCGCGTTGTTGCGGCGGCTTTCGGCGTCGTCCAGCGCCTGCGCCGACACCATGCCCGAGGTGCGCAGCGTTTTCAAGCGCTGCAGGTTGCGCTCGGCCTGCTCCAGCGTCTGGCCGGCGGCGCGGCTGCCGGCCTCGGCCGACTGCAGGCTGTCGCGGATCGCCGTCTCGTCCAGGCTCACCAGCAGATCGCCGCGCTTGACGACCTCGCCGTTCTCCTTGAGCACCTGCAACACCACGGCCGACACCTCGGCGCGCAGGTCGGCGCGCCGCTCGGGTTGCACCGAACCGGTGATGACGGGGCCGGAAGCGAGCGCGTTGCTTTGAATCGTCAACACATCCTCGGGCGAAATGAGCAGCTTGCGCTCGGCCGCCGCGTCCGCCTTCTTGCCGGCGGCGCCGGCCTTGCCCGGTTCAGTGGCACCCTTGCTACAAGCAGCCAGGGCCGATGCGACCGCGAGCACGAATATGGTTTTGCGCAACATAGAAGACGTCTCCGAAAATTATTGACCTGTAATGCGGACGGAATATTTAATAAAACAGCAAGTGTCAGAGTATCCCGGAGGCGGCGCGGGGCGTCAATCGGCGAGCAGACGGAACGCCAAATTTGGCGCTCGAAACGCGGTTTCGGGGGGATGAAGCGGAGCCGGCGTAGCCGGTCCCGAGTGTTAAGAGGTCGCGCACGCCAAACACCAACCCAAGGCAAAGAGCCGGCGCCAAGGCGGGAAGATCAGGCCCTCAGGGTCTGCCCCCGGGGTGGCGCCCTTGGTTTCAATGATGCCAACGAGGCATTTCAGCCTGGGCGGCTACGCGCCTGCTCAGCCGCGGCCAAGCACGGCGTGGATGCCGTGGGCGATGGCGACGCCGGTGCACAGGCCGCCGATGATTTCCACGACCGTGTGGCCCATGCGTTCGCGCAACCAGACGCGCGCGCCGCCGTCCTTGCCGAGGCGGTTGATCGCCGCCGCGTGCTTGCCGACGTGCTGGCGCAGGCTGTTGGCGTCGATGACGACGATGAAGGCCAGCGTCACGGCGACGCCGAAGGCCGGGTGGCCGATGCCCTCGCGCAGCGCGATCAGCGTGGCCATGCTGGCGACGACGGCGCTATGGTTGCTGGGAAAGCCGCCGTTGCCGACCAGACCGAACGCCCATTGCCGGGTGCGCACGCTGTTGATGAGGAACTTGATCGGGCCCACCAGGGTCCAGGTTATCAGGGGGGTGACGAGGTAGGCAATATCCAAAATGATTCCTTATATATGGTGTGATGGGCCGGTGTGACGGGCCGCGTGGCGCGGGCCGCAATTATCGCAGATAAGGACGCCGCGCTGGCCACCGGCCGCCCGCCCGGGGCGGACCAATGCGCGAGCAATCGGGACAAATGCGCCCAGTTTCGGACAAGTAATATAAAATCAGCATGTCGGATTCAGCAATGCGCCCGCCGCCCCGCCCGCGGTGGCCGGGGCAGCCTCTCCCGTTTGCTCAGCGCGGTTTTCTCGCAAAGGTTTTCATATGAAACATTTTCGCATTTCTATTATGGTCACGGTCGTGCTGATGGCGGTGGCCGGCTGGTGGGGCTACAGCCACGCCGGCATGGCCGGCCTGTTGCAGGCGCTGTTGATCACCGGCGTGCTCGGCATCATGGAGGTGTCGCTGTCGTTCGACAACGCCGTCGTCAACGCCTCGGTGCTGCGCCACTGGAACGCATTCTGGCAAAAACTCTTCCTCACCGTCGGCATCCTGGTGGCCGTGTTCGGCATGCGGCTGCTGTTCCCGCTCGTCATCGTCTCGGTCGCCACCGGCCTCGGCCTGCTCGACGTCTGGCACATGGCCATCAACACGCCGACTGAATACTCGCGCCACCTGACCGAGAACCACGCCGAGGTGGCCGCGTTCGGCGGCACCTTCCTGCTGCTGGTGTTCCTCAACTTCCTCTTCGACGAGGAGAAGCAATTGCACTGGCTCGGCTGGATCGAGGAAAAACTGGGCAAGCACGGCAGCGAGGGCCTGGCCATCCTGCTGACCTTGGCGGCGGCCTACGGCTGCGTGCTGATGGTGCCGCAGGCGCGCAAATTAAGCGTGTTCAGCGCCGGCGTGCTCGGCGTGGCCATCTACGTCGCCGTCAACTGGATCAGCGGCCTGCTCGAGGAAGAGGAAGCCGACCCGGTGATCGGCAAGATGATTTCGCGCGGCAGCTTCGGCGGCTTCCTCTACCTCGAGGTGCTGGACGCCTCGTTCAGCTTTGACGGCGTCATCGGCGCCTTCGCCATCACCAACGACGTCGTCGTCATCATGCTCGGCCTGGCCATCGGCGCCATGTTCGTGCGCTCGATGACGGTGTTCCTGGTGCACAAGGGCACCTTGCAGGAATTCGTCTACCTCGAGCACGGCGCCCACTACGCGATCGGCATCCTGGCCTTGATCATGCTCGCCAGCGTCAAGTACCATATTCCCGAATGGTTCACCGGCCTGTCCGGCGTCGCCTTCATCCTGGTGTCGCTGTGGTCGTCGGTGCGGCATAAAAAAGAACAGGCCGGCCAGGATTGATATTGTCGCAATCAACCCCACGTTATCGCAGGACGCGGCACGCCTGGGCGGCGCCGTGCGCAACAAGCATCCCCGGTGCGGTTATACTTAACAAAAAGGAGTTTTAATCATGGCAATTAGTCTGCAAAAAGGCGGCAACGTCAACCTGAGCAAGGAAGCGCCGAACCTGAAAAAAGTCGTCATCGGCCTCGGTTGGGACCCGCGCGTCACCGACGGCGCCACCTTCGACCTCGACGGCAGCGCCTTCCTGCTGAAGGCCGACGGCAAGGTGCGCGGCGACTCCGACTTTATTTTCTACAACAACCTGAAATCCACCGACGGCTCGGTCACCCACACCGGCGACAACACCAGCGGCGCCGGCGAGGGCGACGACGAGCGCCTGGTCATCGACCTGGAAAAAGTGCCGGCCGAGATCGAGCGCATCACCGTCGGCGTGACGATCCACGACGCCGAGTCGCGCAACCAGAACTTCGGCATGGTCGGCAAGGCCTTCATCCGCTGCATGGACGCCAACGGCGAAAAGGAAATCGCCCGCTACGACCTGTCCGAGGACGGCTCGACCGAAACGGCGATGGTGTTCGGCGAAGTCTACCGCCACAACGGCGAATGGAAATTCAAGGCCATCGGCCAGGGCTTCAAGGGCGGCCTGGGGCCGCTGGCGCGCTCGTACGGGGTCAACGCTTAAACCGGTCCCGCGCTGACGCAGCCGCCTGGATCTAGCTCAGGCGGCTTTTTTTTGGCCACGCCGCCACTTTTTTGGGGAGAACAACATGCCAGTGTTTACCGCCACCGGGGACGTCGATCCCTTCCTGCACGTGCACATGAAGCAGGGCGAGAAAATCTATTGCGAGTCCGACGCCATGGTCATGATGGAAACCGCGCTCGACCTGCGCGGCCGCATGACCGGCGGCATCGGCAGCGCCATCATGCGCCGCTTCGCCAACGGCGAATCGTTCTTCCAGCAGCACATCGAGGCGCTGCGCGGCGACGGCGACTGCCTGCTGTCGCCGACGCTGCCCGGCGCCATCGAGGTCGTCGACGTCGGCGCGCGCCAGTATCTGATGAACGACGGCGCCTTCGTCGCCGCCACCTCGGGCACCGAAATGAAGGTGCGCACGCAAAGCATCGGCAACGCGCTGTTCGCCCAGTCCGGCGGTTTTTTTGTCATGGAAACCTCGGGCACCGGCCAGGTGGTGGTGTCGGGCTTCGGCTCGATGTTCCAGCTCGACGTGGAAAAGGGCAAGGACGTCGTCATCGACAATGCGCACGTGGTCTGCTGGGACAGCTCGCTGCACTACGAGGTGTCGGTGACCACCGGCGCGGCGGCCGGCGGCGGTATCGGCGGCTTCATCGGCAACATCGTCAACAGCGTCACCAGCGGCGAGGGCATCGTGCTGCGCTTCTCGGGCAGCGGCAAGGTGTATATCTGCTCGCGCAACCGCGACGCCTTCTTGAAATGGGTCGCCAGCGGCAAGGCGGGTTAAGCCAAGCGCGTCACACCGCACCACCCTGCCCTCGGGCGCCACAACCGAACATATTAGGCTTTACATGCAACGCGTCTGGTTCAACAAAACATTTTCCTCGGTCGGCACGGCCATCAAACTGATACGCGAGGCGGACGGCGCCGGCCGCTACCACGTCATCTGCAGCAACACCAACGCCCACGCGGCCGCCTTCCTGGCCGCCCACGAGTACGCCGTCGAGCCGGCCGGCCTGCTCGGCGAGGCCTACCTCGACTGGTGCCTGGCGTTTTGCCGCGAGCGCGGCGTGACGATTTTCTGGCCCGGCAAGGAAGCCGGCCTGGTCGCGTCGAACAGCGCCCGTTTCGAGGCCCAGGGCACGCGCGTGCTCAGCGTCGCCAGCGCCGAGGTGCTGGCGCTGATGCACGACAAGGCGCGCTTTTGCGCCGGCCTCGACCTGCCGCTAGCGCCGCCGGCGCAATTTCGCGTGGTCGAAAACATCGCCGAGTACGACGCCGCCTACGCCGAGCTGCGCCCGCTGCACCGCAAGCTGTGCATCAAGCCGTCCGAAGGCGTCTACGCGCTCGGCTTCGCCGTCCTCGACGAGGAGCGCAGCACCACGCAACTGCTGCTGGCCGGCGCCGCCTACCAGGTCAACGCCGCCGAGCTGCGCCGCGGCCTGGCGCAGCTGGCCACCTTCAAGCCGCTGCTGCTGATGGAATACCTCGACGGCTACGAATACAGCGCCGACTGCGTCGCCGACCACGGCCAACTGGTCTGCGCGGTGCCGCGCAAGAAGCCGCACGCCGGCGGCCAGGGCCAGCTCATCGACGCTAGAACCGACATCCTGCAAGCGTGCGCGCAACTGGCGCGCGACTACCGCTTGAACGGCGTGTTCAACATCCAGTTCCGCGAGGGCCGCAACGGCCTGGCGCTGCTGGAGATCAATCCGCGCATGTCCGGCGGCATCGGCATGGCGTGCGCGGCCGGCCCCAACCTGCCCTACCTGGCGCTGGCCGGCTTCGACCGGGGCTACGCCGGCCTGGCCGTGCCGGCCATCCGCGACGGCCTGCGCGTCGGCGAAGCGGCCGTGGTCGTGGAGCTGCCATGAACTTCGTCACCAAGCAAATGCCGACCGGCGAACTGACGCTGAAGGTCGACGAGGCGCGCTTCCCGCTGAACTGGCTGATCGGCTTCGCCGCGCGCGCCAACGCCAAGCGCGGCTTCCTATTCCTGTCCAAGGTGCTGGGCAAGCACTGGCCGGTGACGCCGCGGGCGATGGACATGATCCACTCCGACCTGGCCGGGCAAATCCCGCCCAGCCTGCCCGGCCCGGTGGTCTTCATCGCCATGGCGGAAACCGCGATCGGCCTCGGCCAGGGCGTCTTCGAGGCCTACCTGCGCGACAACCCGGGCCGCAGCGCGCTGTTCCTGCACAGCTCGCGCTACCGCGTCGGCAGCGTGCCCTTCTTCGAATTCGAGGAATCGCACAGCCACGCGCCGCGCCAGTTCCTGCACCTGTCCGAGCGCGCCGCGCAGCTGTTCGCGCTGGCGCGCAGCCTGGTGCTGGTCGACGACGAGGCCAGCACCGGCAACACCTTCGTCAACCTGGCCGCCGTCTGCCGCGCGCGCAACCCGAACATCGAGCGCATCCACCTGGCCGTCATCACCAACTTCATGGGCCGCGAGGCCAACGCCGAGCTGACCCCGCGCTTCGGCGTGCCGACCACGGTCGGCGCCACGCTGTCGGGCCACTACAGCTTCGTCAACGGCCCGGCGCCGGCGCCGCTGGCCGCGCCGGCCCAGTTGTTCGACGCCGACGCCGAGCGCGGCGCCAGCGCCGCCTTCGGGCGCATCGGCGTCGAGCGCGCGCTGGCGGCCCCGCACGCGCTGGCCGTGCGCCTGGCCCGGGAAATCGGCGCCGGCGAATCGGTGCTGGTACTCGGCACCGGCGAATTCATGCACCCGGCCTTCCTGCTGGCGCGCGAACTCGAAGCGCTCGGCAAGCACGTGCTGGTGCAGTCGACCACCCGCTCGCCGATCCTGTCGTGGGGCTCGGTTGGACATATCGTCAGCTGCCCCGACAACTACGGCGAGGGCATCGCCAACTACCTCTACAATGTCGCGGCGGGCCAGTACCAACACGTCTTCATCTGCCACGAAACCCCGCTGTGCGACGCCCTCACCCAATTGGCCGGCCAGCTCGACGGCCGCCTGTTCCACTTCCAGTCAGAGACCCAAATTGAAGAAATTCCTGTTCGTCGACCTTGACGACACCCTGTTCCAAACCCCGAAAAAATGCGCCGCCGAAGTGGCGCTGGAGCCGGCCGCCTATCTGAAAAACGGCGAGGCGTGCTCGTATACGACGCCGCGCCAGCGCGCCTTCACCGAGTTCGCCAACCGCGAGATGACGCTGATTCCGGCCACCGCGCGCAACGCCGACGCCTTTGGCCGGGTCAAGCTGCCGTTCGCCAGTTACGCCGTGCTGGACTACGGCGGGGTGGTGCTGCAACCGGGCGGCGCGCTCGACGCCGGCTGGCTCGACCTGATGCGCGCCGACATGCACGTGGCGCTGCCCGGCCTGCGCGAGGCGATGGACGTCATCGACGATTTCCAGGTCAAGCTGGGCCGGCCGTCCCGCGCCCGCCTGATCGAGGACTACGCGACGCCGTTCTACATCGTCATCAAGGACCACGAGGCCAACGCCGAGCGGCTCGCCGAGATCGAGATGGAAGTGCTGCGCCCGTGGGTCGACGGCCCCGGCGCCGACTACTTCATCCACCGCAACGGCAACAACCTGGCGCTGCTGCCGCAAACGCTGAACAAGGCGCGCGCGGTGGCCTACCTGCGCGCCGAGCTGGAGGCCGAGCACGGCCCCATCCTCAGCTTCGGCATGGGCGACAGCCGCTCGGACGCGCGCTTCATGGCCGCCTGCGACTACGCCATCATCCCCAACGGCACCCAGCTGGCGGCCCTGACGGTGGCGGCCCTATGACGTTCAGCGGCAGCTACCGCGCCGGGGACGTCAGCTTCCTGCTCAAACCGATCGGCGTCGAACCTATCCTCGACCTGGACGAAAAGGAGCGCCTGATCCAGTCCGGCCGGCGCCACTACAGCGAAATGCTGTCGCCGGAGTCGCTGCCGTCGCCGGCCTACCTGGCGCTGTTCCGCGACGCCTTCGCGGCCAACCGCCAGCGCATGGCGCGCGATTGCCTGCGCCTGGCCGCGCTGATCGCGGCGCGCCGCGACGGCGCCATCACGCTGGTGTCGCTGGCGCGCGCCGGCACCCCGGTCGGCGTCATCCTCGGCCACCTGCTGCGGCGCGTCTTCGGGCGCGAGTGCAGCCACTACTCGGTGTCGATCATCCGCGACCGCGGCGTCGACGAAGTGGCGCTGCGGCACATCCTGCGGCAGGGCCATAGCGCCGAATCGATCGTCTTCATCGACGGCTGGACCGGCAAGGGCGTGATCTCGCGCGAACTGCGCCAGGCCGTCGACGGCTTCAACGCGCGCCACCGCAGCGCCGTCGACGGCGGCCTGTACGTGCTGTGCGACCTGGCCGGCACGGCCGCCTGCGCCGCCTCCGGCGACGACTACCTGATCCCGTCGAGCATTTTGAACGCCACCGTCTCGGGCCTGGTCAGCCGCTCGGTGCTGAACCAGGCGATCGGCCCGGACGACTTCCACGGCTGCGTCTACTACGAGCAGTTCGCCGCCCACGACCAGTCGCGCCAGTTCGCCGACGGCCTGGTCGGCGACGCCGTCGCGCTGGCCGCGGCCGAAGGCGTGCCGGCGGCGCAGGCGCTGGACGCGCGCGCCGCCGCCGCCACCTCGGCGGCCTACATGGCGCAGGCGCAGCGGCGCTACGGCATCGACGACGTCAACCTGGTCAAGCCCGGCATCGGCGAAGCGACCCGGGTGCTGCTGCGGCGCGTGCCGCAGCGCCTGATCGTGCGCGACGCCGACGCGCCGGACGTGGCGCACCTGTGCCTGCTGGCGGCCGAAAAATCGATACCACTAACAATAGATGCAACGCTGCCCTACCAGGCGGCCGCCCTGATCAGGAGCGCAGTCGATGGATAACCCGAGCTACCAGCACAGCGCGCACAAGCCGGCGCTGGGCGCCTCGCTGTACGTGCCGAGCACCCACAAGGACTTGCTGGCGATCGCCAACGGCGACAAGCTGGAGCACCTGCGCTCGCTGATCCTGTGCACCGAGGACGCGGTCGCCGAGCGCGACCTGAGCTACGCGCTGTTCAACTTGTCGCTGGCGCTGCAAAACATGGGCGAGGAATCGGACTCGCTGCGCTTCGTGCGCGTGCGCAACCCCGAAGTGATGGCGCGCGTGCTGGCGATGCCGGGCGCGCACAAGCTGACCGGCTTCGTGCTGCCGAAAACCACCCGCCACAACTTCGAGCAGTATTTCGCCCAGGTGCGCCACACCCAGCACCTGTTGATGCCGACGCTGGAAACGGCCGAGGTCTTCGACGACGAGGAAATGAAGCTGTTTTGCCGCTGCCTGAGCGCGCCGCAGGTGCGCCCGCGCATCCTGGCGCTGCGCATCGGCGGCAACGACCTGCTGGCGCTGCTGGGGCTGCGCCGCCCCACCAGCGGCACCATCTACCAGACCCCGCTGGGACAGGTGATCGGCCGGCTGATCACCACGTTCCGGCCGCACGGCATCCCGCTCACCGCGCCGGTGTTCGAGCACTTGTCGCAGGGCGCCTGGCTGGACGCCGAGGTGGCGCAGGACCTGGCCCACGGCATGATAGCCAAAACCGCGATCCATCCCGACCAGGTGCCGCACATCGAGCGCCACTACCAGGTGGCGCAATCGGACATCGAACTGGCGCTGCGCATCATCGACCCGGACAGCCCGGCGGTGTTCCGCATGCAGGAATCGATGTGCGAAGTGGCCACCCACAGCAGCTGGGCGCAGCAAATCATCGAACAGGCGCGCCTGTTCGGCATCCGCCACGCTAATGATAGTATAGGCAATATTAGCAACCACGCCAGCCAGGGCCAGGGCCACGACGGCGGCGCCGGCCCGGAGGCCGCGCCGCACGGCCAGCCGCAGACACCGACCACACAAGGGAGTGTACGACCATGAGCAATTTCAACCGAGGACAAAAAGGCAAGCTGGCCGAACTGGGCCTGGGCGATGCCTTCGCCGCCACGCTGCAGATCGCCGCCGGCGCCATCGACGTCGACGTCAGCTGCTTCGGGCTGGACGCCAACGGCCAACTGTCGGACGACCGCTATATGGTCTTCTTCAACCAGAAGAGCGCGCCGGACAACGCGGTGACGCTGCAACTGGGCGAGGCCGGCAAGGCTGTGTTCCAGCTCGACCTGGCGCGCCTGCCGGCCAGCATCGACAAGCTGGTGTTTACCGCCGCCAGCGACCAGGGCAGCATGCGCGCGCTGGGCCCGTCCTCGCTGACGCTGGGCCAGGGCAACCTGAGCTTCGCCTTTTCCGGCGCCGACTTCGTCGACGAGAAAGCCGTCATCGTCGGCGAAATCTACCGGCGCGACGGCGCCTGGCGCTTTGGCGCCGTCGGCCAGGGCTTCTCCGGCGGCCTGGCGGCGCTGCTGAAACACTTCGGCGGCAGCGAAGCGACGTCGACACCGGCGCCCGCTGCCGCCGCGCCTCCGGCACCGGCGGCCGCGCCCGCGCCCGAGGCGAAAAAAATCTCGCTATCGAAAATCCGGCTGGAAAAGACCGGCGACAAAATTTCGCTCGACAAGCGCGACAGCCAGGGCTACGGCCGCATCCGCGTCAACCTGAACTGGAACCGCGGCGGCACGGCGACGACGCCGGCGAAAGCCGAGCCGGCCGGCTTCATGGGCAAACTATTTAGCAAAGTGGGCGGCGGCGGCGCCAACGGCGTCGACCTCGACATCGGCTGCCTGTTTGAAATGAGCGACGGCGCCAAAAGCGCGGTGCAAGCGCTGGGCAACACCTGGGGCGCCTACGACCAGCCGCCCTACATCCACCTGGAGGCGGACGACCGCACCGGCACCGTCAGCACCGGCGAAAACCTGTTCATCAACGGCGTCCACTTCGACCGCATCAAGCGCGTGCTGATCTACTCCTTCATCTACCAGGGCGTGCCGAACTGGGCCGCGACGGACGCCATGGTGAGCATCGAGATTCCGGGCCAGCCGTCGGTCGAAGTCAAACTCGACAGCGACAGCCGGCACATGATGTGCGCCATCGCCATGCTGGAGAACAAGGGCGGCAACCTGCAAGTGACCAAGCTGGTGGAGTACTTCGGCGGCGAAGGCAAGAAAACCGCCCACCAACTGATGGACGAACGCTACGGCTTCGGCCTGAACTGGTCGGCCGGCCGCAAAGACTAAGCATCCCATAGAAAGGCAGACCATGACCACCAGCAAACGCATCACGTTCACCCTGATCGGCGTCGCCGCCGCCGCGCTGGCGCTGTTCTGCGCCTACACCTGGATCGCGCTCAGCGTCACCTATTCGGAAGGCGAGCGCGCCGGCTTCCTGCAGAAATTCTCCAAACGGGGCTGGGTCTGCAAGACCTGGGAAGGCGAAATCATGCTGACGACGCTGCCGGGCGCGGTGCCGGAAAAATTCCAGTTCAGCGTGCGCGACGACGCCGTGGCCAAGCAATTCCTGGCCGCGACCGGCCAACGCGTGCTGCTCAGCTACGCCCAGCACAAAGGCGTCCCGACCGACTGCTTCGGCGAAACCGAATACTACGCCGAAAAAGTCCACATAGTCCCATAACGCGACCCAGGTGGCATGAAGTTGGCGCGTCGTAGGGCGTTTTTAACGCGCTTGCCAGTCGTGGCTGGAGGCTTCGCTTGACTGGGTCAGGCGCGCGATCATTTCGCGGGCGATCATTTCGGATTGGGCGCGCTCGGTTTTGGCGCGCGCGGCGGCGATGGCGGACGAAAAATCGCCCTCCTCCACGCGCTGGCTGGCCACGTGCTCGGCTTGCAGCTTTTCCTGCAGCTCCGCCAGGGCCTGTTCTTCCGCTTGCAGGCGGCGGCTTTCCAGCGCCAGCAGTTGTTGTTTCGCCGCGGCCATCGCGCGGGTCGCGTCGGCCACCTTGCGTTGCAGCGCGGCGTGTTCTTGCGCGCCGGCCAGCAGGATTTTCTGCGCTTCGCATTTCTCGACGCTAGCCTGGTACGCGTCCTGTTCGGCCAGTTCGCGCTGGCGCTCGGCCTCGGCGTTTTCCCGCTCGACCAGCGCGCGCGCCGCCGCTTGCGCCGCCGCGTTCCTTTCCGCTTCGACGCGGGCGGCGATCGCTTGCAGCGCGCGCTCTTCGGCTGCGCTGGTCTGGCGCTGCAGCAGCAAATGCTCTTCCTTCAGCGCCAGCGTCTGGCGTTCGGCCTGCACGAAGGCCTGTTGCGAGGCCAGCAGCGCTTGTTCCGACGCCAGCAGGGCCGCCGCCGTTTGCGCCTTGTCCTGTTCGGCGCGGGTGCGTTCGCCATGCACCTGGCCCAGCTCGACCGCCAGCTTGGCCTGGGCCTGGGCCGCTTGCGCCGCCAATGCCTTTTGTTCCGCCTCGATGGCGCTCTGCTCGGCGATCACCCGCGCCGCGGCCGCTTGCTTGTCGGCCGCCTCTTGCAGGCGCATTTCGGCGTCCTGCTGCGCGCGCAGCGCCTGTACCGCGTCCTGTTCGGACTGGATGCGCGCCTGCGCGGCGGCCGCGGCCACCTGTTCGGCGTCGAGCCGCTCGTTCATGCTGGCCAGCGCCAGGTGTTCGGCGGCGCCGCGTTCGCGCTCGGCCGCCAGCAGGCGCACGGCCTGCGCGGCTTTTTGCTGCGCCAGCGCGGCGTTCGCGCCGCTCTCCTCAACTTGGGCGGCGATGGCCAGCACTTCGGTTTGCGCGGCCGCGTTTTGGCTTGCCGCCAGTTCGACGCCGGCGCGCGCCAGGCTCTCGCGCTCCTGCGCCAGGCGGGTGGCGCGCTGCCGCTCGTCGAGTTCCTGCACGGCGGCGGCGGCGGCGGCGGCTTCGGCGGCCTGCAGCAGGCGCGCCTGTTCCATCGCGTTGGCCTCGGCCTCGACTTTGGCGTGGCCCTGGATTTCGGCTTCCTGCTCGGCGGCGACGCGCGCCAGCGCCACCGCGCGCAACTGGCGGTCCACTTCGATGCGCGCCTCGGTCGCGGCCAGGATGCGCAGGTCGGCGTCGCGGCGCGCTTCGGCGCTGGCGGCGGCCACCATTTCCAGGCGCTCGCGGTGGATCGCCGCGTCGCGCACTTCTTTTTCCGTTTGCAGGCGCAGGCGCAGCGATTGCGCGGCGTGGCGTTCCGATTCGGCCTGGGCCAGCGCGATCGCCTCGCGTTCCTGTTCCAGGTGGGCCAGCGCGCGCGCCTCTTCCAGCGCGCGCACTTCGGCGGCGGCGCGGTTGAAGGCCGACTCCAGGGCGACCTGGTCGGCGCGTTCGCGCTGCATGGTCAATTCGAGCGCCTCATTTTCGGCCTGGGCCAGCATCTGCGCGGTCTGCCGCGCGCCGTAGGCGTGCCGCTCGCGCTCGCGCGCCAGCACCGCCAGGCGCGCGTCGGCCGAGGCGATGCCGACCATTTCCTCTTTCGCCGCCTGTACCGCGGCGACCCGCTCGACCGCTTGCAGGCGGGTCTGCTCGGTTTGCACTTGCAGCTCGTCGGCGGCGCGCGCGGCCTGCTCGGCCAGCGCCGACTCGGCGGCGTTCTGCTCGCTGGCGCGGCGGCGGTTTTCCTGTTCGGCCTTGGCGCGCTGCTCGGCGGCCAGGCGGATCTGCGTGTCCGATTCGACGCGGGCGCGCAGTTCGGCGGTTTCCAGCCTGACCGCTTCGAGCCGGGCCTCGCTGGCCTGGGCCGCCGCGCGCATGGTTTCCAGGCGGTCGCGGTTGGCGGCGATCGACTCCTCGGCGGCCCGCGCGTTTTGTTGGGCGGCGGCGGCGGCGGCGCTGTCGATGGCGGCGCGGTCCTCGGCCAGCACGCGCACGCGCGCTTCGGCCATGGCCCGGCTTTCGGCGGCGCAGGTGGCTTTGGCCTCGGCTTCGACGCGGGCGATCGCTTCGTGGATCGCCTTCATTTCCATTTGCGCGCGCCCGGGCGCGGCGGCCGGGGCCGCTTCGGCGGCGGCGGGCAAGGCGGCCGGCTCGGCCTCATGCAGCGGGCAGTCCAGCACCATGTCGTCCTGCGCGTCGCTGGACGAGTATGCGACGGTGAGTGTGGCGCCTTGGCGATCTGCCTGTTGTGCTTGCATGAGTTTCTCGCTGTGTTGGTGTGTTCCGTGGTGTTGCCGGAATTTCTTAACTCCTATTATGGCTGCGCGGCGGCGCCGGCGGAATGGCAAGCAGAGAGGGGTTTACCGTTCATTTCGGCTGTTTGGCGGCCGAATCCGACGCCGGCCCTCTGCCGACGCCAGCCGGGTTACGCCGTTCCGGCTAACCCGATCTACGAAAATCACGCTGCCTTGACGGCTTAGACCGGCCAGAGCGGCGCTTCGTCCATCAGCGCGATCTGTTCGCGCAGTTCGAGGATGCGGTCTTGCCAGTAGCGCTGGGTGTTGAACCACGGGAAGGCGACCGGGAAGGCCGGGTCGTCCCAGCGCCGCGCCAGCCAGGCCGAGTAGTGGATCAGGCGCAGCGTGCGCAGCGCCTCGACCAGGTACAACTGGCGCGGGTCGAAGTCGCAGAAGTCTTCGTAGCCGGCCAGGATGTCGCCCATCTGGCGCACCATGTCGCCGCGCTCGCCCGACAGCATCATCCACAGGTCCTGTACCGCCGGCCCCATGCGGCTGTCGTCGAAGTCGACGAAATGCGGGCCGGCGTCGGTCCACAGCACGTTGCCGCCGTGGCAGTCGCCGTGCAGGCGCAGCGGCGCGATGTGGCCGGCCCGCTCGTAGCAGCGCTGCACGCCGTCGAGCGCCTGCTGGGCCACGCTGGAGTAAGCGGCCAGCAATTCCGGCGGGATGAAATCGTTCGCCAGCAGGAAGTCGCGCGGCTCGACGCCGAAGCTGGCCGGGTCCAGCGCCGGCCGCTCGCGAAACGGCGCCAGCGCGCCAACCGCGTGGATACGCCCGATGAAGCGGCCGATCCACTCGCGCGTGGCCGGGTCTTCCAGCTCCGGCGCGCGGCCGCCGTGCTTGCTGAACACGGCGAAGCGGAAGCCCTTGAATTCGTGCAGGGTGCGGCCGTCGATGGCCAGCGCCGGCACCACCGGGATTTCGCGTTCGACCAGCTCGGCCACGAAGGCGTGCTCTTCGAGGATGGCGGCGTCGCTCCAGCGCGCCGGCCGGTAGAACTTGGCCACCAGCGGCTGGGCGTCCTCGATGCCGACCTGGTAGACCCGGTTTTCGTAGCTGTTCAGCGCCAGCAGACGGCCGTCGCCGCGCAGGCCGACGCTGTCGAGCGCGTCGAGCACGCAATCCGGGCTCAGTTCGGAGAAAGGGTGGACGGCTCTGGCGTCGTCGGGCGGCTGGTTTTCGGTGTGCATGGACGTTATTGTACGGCCCATCGCGCGCGTCCGAGCAAACTCCCGAGCGAAAGCCGGTCACAGGGCGTATACTGTCGGCTTCCCCTAAGAAAGAGCACGCCATGCAACTCGACCAGCCATTATCCGAAAAAGAATTCGACGAACTAGACCAATTCCTGTTGTCCGAGCGTAGCTCCGACGATGCGATGACGATGGACATCCTGCACGGCTACCTGACCGCCATCGCGATCGGACCGGAAAGCATCATGCCGGCCGAGTGGTTGCCGCGCGTCTGGGGCGAGGACGGCAAGGCCGCGCCGAAGTTCAAGAATCCCAAGGAAGAGGAACGCATCGTCAACCTGATCATGCGCTTCATGAACGAGGTGCTGGTGACGTTTGAAGTGGCGCCGAAGGAATTCGAGCCGCTGTTCGTCGAGCACGAGCACGAAGGCCAGACCCTGATCGACGCCGAGGCCTGGTGCTGGGGTTTCTGGGAAGGCATGGAGTTGCGCGCCGGTTCGTGGGACGAAATCTGGGAGTCCGAGCTGGCGCCGCTGATGCAGCCGATCTACCTGCTGGGCGCCGACGAGATCGAGGAAGAGGAACTGCAACTGGTCGAAGACCCGGTCAAGGCGCACAAGCTGGCCGTGGCGCTGGAGGCGAACCTGCCCGAGATCTTCCGTTTCTGGGTGCCGCGCCGCAAATCCGCGGTGCAGACGCTGAAGCGCGACGAGCCGAAAGTGGGCCGCAACGACGATTGCCCTTGCGGCAGCGGCAAGAAGTTCAAGAAGTGCTGCGGCGCCGAAGCGGCCGCCGAGCCGGCAGCCGAGTAAGCCACGGCGGCAAGCCACCCGGCTTGCCGCCCGCCGTAACATCCGCCACGTCCGCGACATCCGCCGCACCTGCCACACCTGCCCGCGCCGGCCGCACCAAGCGGCGGCGCGGCCGGCGCCGGCGCTCCGCCCCTCCCCGTACGCCCCCCCATTCTCGTGCAACGCCAGCCTGCCACGGCGACGCAAGAATAAATTTCAAATAAATAATTATTTTCTTGCATCTTTCTTAAGGTGGCCGTACATTCAAGTTGTCTTAATTGAATTGTCAATTAAAACATCTTGCCTTGTTAACCCACGTCTAGAGGAGTTGATCTTGCATATGTCTTCCCTGTCCCTGAAAACCCTGTCCCTCGCCGTTTTACTGATGGCTGCCAGCGCGGCGCAAGCCGATATCACCGTGTACACGAACCAGTCGGCCTATCTGGCCGCCGTCGGCAACACCGGCGTCGATTCCTACGACGACCTGCCGATCGACTCGGTCGACGGCCCGCTGGCGCGCACGGCCGGCGCCTACAACTACGTCGCCAGCTCGGGGCCGGCGTCGCCGATACTGTACGGCGCCGGTGAAGGCGGCGACAATTGGTTGACCGCCAACGCCCGCCGCGACACCATCACCTTCGACGGCTTCTCCAGCGGCGTGCGCGGCGTCGGCGGTTTCTTCTTCGGCTCGAACCTGTTTGGCGACTACACGTACAGCGACACCATCACGCTGACCGCCACCGACGCGCAGGGCCATTTCGTCAGCTACGATCTGGACGTCCCCGACCGCTCCTCGTTCCTCGGCTTTGTCTCAACCGACGACTTCACGCAAGTGACGCTGGCGGCCGGAGACCAGCCAGGCGTCTGGGCCACCGCCAACGACCTGCACCTGTCGGTGTCGGCCGTGCCGGAACCAGGCACTTACGGGATGCTGCTGGCCGGCCTCGGCCTGCTAGGCTTTATGTCGCGCCGCCGCACAGTCTAAACCTCCCTAGCGCGCCGCCCTACTCCGGGCGGCGCGCAGCCGTTCCCCTCCGCCCCGATTCACCGCACCTGTCGGTGTCGGCCGTGCCGGAACCGGCCACCGGGAACTGGCCGGGGAGTGACGGCGGCGGAAGATTTCATAGGTCGGCTTACGCTTCGCCCACCCGGGCTACGGCGTAGCCTCGAACTGTTCGCCCAGCCAGCCCTTGAAGGCGTCCATGTTTTGCGGCCGGCCGAGGAAGTCCTGCACCAGTTGCGCCGCCGGCTTGGTCGCGCCCGGGTCGATGACGCTCTTGCGGTAGCGCGCCGCAGCCGGGCCGTCGAGCGGCCGGGCGCGCTCGAAGCGGCTGTACAGGTCGAGCGCGATCACCTTGTCGAGCACGTAGGTGTAGTAATTCGACGCGTAGCCGGTCAGGTGGGTGAAGCTGGCGTACAGGTGGTTGCCCTCGACGAAGCTGAACGGGCTGTAGCGGGCGGCGGCCTCGCGCAGCAAGGCGTCGGGGTCGGCCTCGGCCACCGGGCGGTCGTGCAGGCGCAGCGACAGGCTGGCGTAGAACAACTGCCGCTGCGCCCAGTAGCCGCGGCCGAAGGCGTTGGCCGCGTTCATCCGCTGCACCGTCTCGGCCGACAGCACGGCGCCGCTCTGGTAGTGGCGGGCGAACGGCGCCAGCACGCTGTGGCTGCGGAAAAACTCCTCCAGCATCTGCGACGGCGCCTCGACGAAATCGCCCTCGACGTTGAAGCCGCCCTGGCCCGACCAGCGGTTCTGGCTGCCCAGGATGTGGTGCATCAAATGGCCGAACTCGTGGAAGTAGGTGACCACTTCGCTGTACTGCATCAAGCCCGGGTCGCCCGGCGCGCCACCCGAGAAATTGCAGATCAACATACCCTCCGGCAGTTGCCGGCCGCGGATGCCGGGCACCACCGCGGCGCTGGAAAACCACTTGTCCTTACCCTCGCGCGGATGCATGTCGAGATAGATCCGGCCGACCTTGCGGCCGCCGTCGACGACGTCGAAGAGCGTCACCGAGGCGTGCCACCGCGCGACGTTGTTGACCGGCTTGAACTGCACGCGGAAGATCTTGGCGGCGGCGTCGAGTATGCCGGCCTCCACCTTGTCGTAGGCGAAGTACGGCCGCACCGACTGGGTGTCGAAGGCGTAGCGCTCGCGCCGGTACTGGTCGATCCAGTAGTTGGCGTCGGACTGGGCGATCGCCGTCAACTCCGGCTGGCGGCCCTGGGCGAACGCCAGCAACTGGGCGTACTCCTTTTGCATGGCGTCGTGCGAGGCCTGGTCGACCTCGCCGAACAACTTGCGCACGTTGGCGGCGCTGCCGATCATCTGGTCGGCGGTGGCGAAGTCGGCATAGCTGGCGAAGCCGAGGATGCCGGCCAGCTCCTGGCGCGTCGCCAGCAGCTCCAGCAGCACCTGGCGGTTGGCCGGATAGGCGCGCGCGTGGTAGGCCAGGTACATGCGCCGGCGCAGCTCGGCGTTGTGGGCGAAGTCGAACACCGGCGCGGCGTCCGGCTGGTCGGTGGTGAGCGTGTAGCGGCCGTCGGCGTCGGGCTGGTGGCGGGCGATGTAGTCGGCGGGCAGGCCGTCGAGTTCGGCCAGCGTCGCGCCGACCTTCAACGTGCCGTCCTGGACGTTGCGGCCGAACACCAGTGACAGCTCGGTGATCTTATCCTGCAGCGCGTGGATGCGGGCGCGGCTGGCGTCGTCGCGGTCGACGCCAGCCAGGCGGTACAGCAGCAGCGTGCGCTCCAGGTAGTGCCGGGTCGCCGCGTCGCCGGGCGCCGCCACCACCTTGCCGAGCGCCTGGTAGACCGCGCGGTTCAGGTTCAACGTGGCACTGGCGCTGGCCACCTTCCGGTTCAGCGCCTGCGCCTTGTCGCGCAGCGCCGCGCCCTGTCCCACCGCGTACAGCAGATAGGCCTGGTTGCCGGCCAGGCTAAGCTGGTTGAGCGCCTCGTCGTAGTGCCGCAGCGTGTTGGCGACCGTGCGCGCGCCGCGCGCGGCCAACAGTTTGTCGACGCTGGCGCGGGCCGCGGCCAGGTGGCCGTCGACCCAGCGTTCGAGCTTGGCCGGGTCGTTGCCGGCGGCCCAGGCGTGCAGCGGATCGGCCGGCGCCGGCGCGGCTGCCGCCGGCGCGCCGGACAGCGCGGCGCACAGCGCCGCCAGCGGCAGGGCAAGCGACAGAACCAGATGGCGTTGAGCGAGCATGCGGACTCCTTCAGGCGGGGCGCGCGCCGCACGGTGGTGCGCGGCGCAGTGCCGACACTAGGCTACCACAGGCCCCGGCCACACCTGCGCCCGCGATGCTACCAGCGCAACAGCAAAGGCAGGCCAGGCCGAAAGTCGTGCGCGCGCCCCGCGCCCTCGTGGTCGAAACCGATCTCCAGCAGGTGGCCGTCGCCCGCGACCATCTGGACGCCGGCGGCGCCCGCGGCGGCGGCGGCGGCCGACGCGGCGCCGCGTATCGGCGAGGTTAGGCGTAGCGAGGTGATCTGGCGCAGTCCGCCCGGCCGTTGCAGGGGCTGGCGGCGCGCCGGCGCGGCCGCGTCGGGCCGGCCGCCAAAGGCCAGGAAAAACCACATCGGCTCGGTGGCCGGCGCGTCGGCGACGTCGACCGCCAGCCCCGGCGGCAGGTACGCCGGCCGGTACTGCCAGCTGGGAAACGGCGCGTGCGGCCCGTCGGCACCGCCGGGCCGAAAGCACAGCCCAAACGGCGACACCCGCGCGGCGTCGCCCGTGAGCCGCTGGAACAACATGGTCGGCCGGGTGGCGTCGCTGTTTGCCTCGGCCGCGTCGGCCAGCCACAACAGCTCGACGAAAGCGTTGTCGAAGAAGAAGCGCCGGTTCGCCGTGCCCTGCCCCGGATGCGTGTTGCCCGAGCCTTCCAGCAGGCCGAACCGCGCCAGCGCCTCGGCCTCGGGCGCGCCCGGCTGCACACAAATGAAGATATGGTCGATTTCCACTTGGAACCTTAAATATATGACAATCGTCGATCGTAACATCGAATCCTCTCCCGATCCGCGGCGGACGGGCGGCGCTGAAAATCCAGCAAAGGCAAAGAGCCGGGGTCAGGCCTGAAGGTCCGCCCCCAGGGTGACGCTGTTCATTTTCATTAACTCAACGCCGAAGCCTCCCGGGCGCCCGTCGCGCCGGCCGCCGGCCGGGCCGGCGGCCGTTGCGCCAGCAATACCACCGCCGTCAACACCAGCGCGCCGCCCAGCAATTGGCTGGCGCTGACGCTCTCGTGCAGCATCGCCACGCCAAGGCCGAGCGTGACCACCGGCTCCAGCGTCGACAGGATCGATGCCTGCGCGGCGCCGACTTCCTTGACGCCCGACAGGAAGCAGGCGACCGCCATCGCCGTCGAGAACAGTGCGATTGCCGCCACCGCCAGCCAGCCGCCGGCGCCGTCCGGCAGCGCCACGCCGTTCCACATCGCCAGCCCGGTATTGTTCACCGCCGCGGTCACCATGATGACGACGCAGGCCGCCATCGGATGGGTATCCTGCCGGCTGCGCGAGAGGCGGTTGCCCAGCAAGATATAGAACGCGTAGATCGCCGCCGCCAGCAGCGCCAGCGCGATGCCGATCGGCTTGCCCTGCAACTCCCCTCCCAGCGTGACCGCCATGCCGCCAACCGCGACCAACATCAGCACCAGCATGCGCCGGTCCAGTTTCTCCCAGCCGAACGCCAGCGCCAGCGCCGTCACCAGCACCGGATAGACGTATAACAACAGGCCGACCAGGCCGCTGCTGGCGTGCAGCAGCGCGTTGAAATAGCTTTGCGACTGCGCCGTATACATGCAACCCATGGCGATATAGCCGGCCAGCACGCGCCCGCGCGGCAGTTGCAGGCCCTTGATCCAGACCACCGGCGCCAGCATCAGCGCCGCCAGCACGAAGCGCAAGGCCAGCAGGGTCGACGGCGCGACGCCGGACGCGTACGCCGCCTTGGCGAACAGGGCCATGCTGCCGAAACCGACGGCCGACAGCAATACCAGGGCGACTGCGCGTCGATGGGACATGATTTTTCCTTGTGTTGGCTAGTGTGGAGGGGGCGCCGCCGCGGACCGGAGCGAGACGCGCAATGCGTCAATTTAATTGCGGGTCGTCTTCAAGCGACGAATCCATCATATTCGCTTGCACAGTTCTAAACAAACCAATATTCTTCCCGCTAAGACCAAATATTATTGAGGCTAACATGTCACGCCAACTGCCCCCGCTCGCGGCCCTGCACGCGTTTGAAGCGGCCGCGCGCAACCGGGGTTTCCAGCGCGCCGGCGAGGAGTTGCACGTCTCCGCCGGCGCGATCGGCCACCACGTCAAGCAGTTGGAGGCGTGGCTGGGCGTGCCCTTGTTCCAGCGCATGGCGCGCGGCGTGGTGCTCACCAGCGCCGGCCAGCGCTACGCCGAATCGCTGCGCCCCATCCTCGACCGGCTGGCCGACGTCTCCGAGGCGGCGCGCCGGCAGGGCGAGGAGCGCGTCGTCACCGTCACCGCCACCACCTCGCTGGTGACGCGCTGGCTGATGCCGCGCCTGGGCCGGCTGCGCGACCGCCACCCGCAAATCGAGCTGCGCGTGCTGGCCTCGACCAACGCGGTCGACCTGGCGCGCGAGGGCGTCGATGTGGCGATCCGGCTCGGGCCGGGGCATTATCCGGGGCTGAAGGTGGACTTATTGATGGAGGAATGGTTTTCGGCCGTGTGCAGCCCGGCCTACCTGGCGGCGGCCGGCGATTTGTGCGGACCGGCCGACCTGCGCAGCTATACGCTGCTGCACGACGAGCCGGAAGCCAAGCTGCCCGCCGAGATGAACTGGGCGCGCTGGATGCACAGCTGCGGCGTGCCGCACCCGGGCGGCAGCGGACCGCGCTTTTCGCACACGTATTTGAGCCTGGAGGCGGCGGCCAGCGGCCAGGGGGTGGCGCTGGCCGCCGAACCCTTGATCGCCGCCGACCTGGCGTCGGGCCGGCTGGTGCGCGCGCTCGAACACCGGGTCATGGGGCCGTATTGTTATTACCTGCTGCGCTCGGTCCAGGCGGAAAGCAATCCGCTGGTCCACGCGTTTTGCGATTGGCTGGTCGCCGAGGCCAGGGC
The DNA here is from genome assembly GCF_000344615.1 of Janthinobacterium sp. CG3. Lineage (GTDB taxonomy): Bacteria > Pseudomonadota > Gammaproteobacteria > Burkholderiales > Burkholderiaceae_D > Janthinobacterium. Next base: position 2,826,078 of record NZ_KB467824.1, read on the forward strand.
CGACGCCGCCTAGCCGGCGGCGCACAGCGCCCGGCGCGCCTCAGGCGTCCGGCGCCAAGCCGAAGGTGTCGCGCAGCAGCGCGGCGCGCTCGCCGGGGCCGACGGTGCGTTTGTCGACGTGGCCGGCGCGCACCGTTTTCAGCAGGTCGCCGACGAAAATATGCCGCCCCTCGGGGTCGTGCCGGACGATCACCAGCTTCTGCACGAAGATCGCGTCCGGATGGGTCGAATTCAAATAATTCGCCGGCGCGAAGTCGATCCATTCCTGCGGCGACAGGTCGAAGCCGTACTGCCGGCCCCACTCGCCCTCGACCAGCGCCTGCAGCAAATAGTCGCGTTCGTTGAGCTTGCTCAACATGAAGCTGTCGTCGTCCTGGCGCACCGCGCTGTCGAGCAGGTCGAGGCGCATCGGCGCGCGGATGCCGTAACTACCAAAGCCCAGGTCGCACAACCACTGCACGCCGTCCAGCGTCAACACCACCGCCATGTGGGTCTTCGGCCGTTTGACCGGGTAGAACATCGGCCGCGCCGCGACGAACTGGTAGGCGATGCCGAGCGCTTCCAGGGCCATCGCGAACAGGCCGTTGACCTCGTAGCAGTAACCGCCGCGGCGGCGCCCGACGATCTTCTCGACGATTTCCTCCGGCACCAGCGAGACCACCTTGCCGGCCTGGACGTCGAGGTTTTCAAACGGCACCGCGAACAACTGGCAGCGCATCATCGAGTGGACGGTGGCGATGTCGGCGCCGGCCGCGCCGGCGTAGCCGATCCGGTCCAAATACTCTTGCAATACGAAGTTTTCGGCGTGCATAGTCGGTCGTAGAAAAGATAGGGGGCGTGAAGGCGCCGCCCCGACCGGGCCGGCGCGCAGACGGTCTGCGGGGTTACAGTTTGATGAAATGCTCGCGGTAGTACTTCAATTCTTCGATCGACTCGATGATGTCGGCCATCGCGGTATGCTTCTGGTGCTTCTTGAAGCCGGTGGAGATTTCCGGCTTCCAGCGCTTGCACAGTTCCTTCAGGGTCGACACGTCGACGTTGCGGTAGTGGAAGAACGCCTCCAGCTTCGGCATGCCGCGCACCATGAAGCGGCGGTCCTGGCCGATGGTGTTGCCGCACATCGGCGACTTGCCGGCGGGAACATACTTCCTCAGGAAGGCGATCAGCTCGGCTTCGGCTTGCGCCTCCGTCACCGTCGACGCCTTGACGCGGTCGATCAGGCCGGAGCGGCCGTGGGTGCCCTTGTTCCAGGCGTCCATTTTGCCCAGCGTCTCGTCGGACTGGTGGATCGCGAACACCGGCCCCTCGGCCAGCACGTTCAGATGCATGTCGGTGACCACCACGGCGACCTCGATGATGCGGTCGGTGTCCGGCTCCAGGCCGGTCATTTCCATGTCGACCCAGATCAAATTCATCTCATTTGGGCGGATTGGGGTGGCGGGTGCTGCTACGTCGGTCGCTTGTGACATAATTCTCTCTTGGCCAAATCAATTCAATCCGCCATTTTCTCACAGGCATAGAATGTATTCACTCGCGTTTTCCATTTTGTTTGTATCTTTCCTTCTGTTGACGCTAGTGGTGCGCTTCTGGCTCGCTTCGCGCCACATCCGCCACGTGCTGGCCAACCGCGCCGCCGTGCCGCCCGAATTCGCCGAGAAAATCCGCCTGGCCGCGCATCAAAAGGCGGCCGACTACACCGTCGCCAAGACCAAGCTGGGGCTGCTCGCGCTGCTGGTCAACAGCGCCGTGCTGATCGGCTTCACCCTGCTCGGCGGCCTGCAATGGCTGTCGATCGAAGTATTCAAGCTGGCCGGCCCCGGCATGGCCTACCAGCTCGGCCTGCTGGTCGCCTTCGCCGCCATCTCCGGCCTGCTCGACCTGCCGTTCGACTATTACAAGCAGTTCAAGCTGGAGCAGCGCTTCGGCTTCAACAAAATGAGCAAGGCGCTGTTCTTCGCCGACATGGCCAAGGGCCTGCTGCTGGGCGCGGCCATCGGCCTGCCGTTGATCTGGGTGGTGCTGACGCTGATGGAAAAAACCGGCGGCCTGTGGTGGTTGTACGCCTGGCTGGTGTGGAGCGGCTTCCAACTGTTGATGATGGTGCTGTTCCCGAGCGTGATCGCGCCGCTGTTCAACAAGTTCACGCCGCTGGCCGACGAATCGCTGAAAACCCGCATCGAAGGCTTGATGCGGCGCGTCGGCTTCGCCTCGAAGGGCCTGTTCGTCATGGACGGCTCCAAGCGCAGCGCCCACGGCAACGCCTACTTCTCCGGCTTCGGCGCCAACAAGCGCATCGTCTTCTTCGACACCCTGCTGGCGCGCCTGGCGCCGCAGGAAATCGAGGCGGTGCTGGCGCACGAACTGGGCCACTTCAAGCTCAAGCACATCGTCAAGCGCATCGGCATGATGTTCGCCATCTCGCTGGCCTTCCTGGCGCTGCTGGGCTACCTGAAGAACCAGCTGTGGTTCTACACCGGCCTGGGGGTCGACCCGCTGCTGCTGGCCGGCCAGCCCAACGACGCCATGGCGCTGATCCTGTTCATGCTGGCGCTGCCGGTGTTCACCTTCCTGCTCGGCCCTTTGACCTCGCTCAGCTCGCGCAAACACGAGTTCGAAGCCGACGCCTTCGCCGCCAGCCACACCGACGCGCGCGACCTGGTCTCGGCGCTGGTCAAAATGTACGAAGACAACGCCTCTACGCTGACGCCGGACCCGCTGCATTCGGCCTTTTACGACTCGCACCCGCCCGCCAGCGTACGCATCCGCCAACTCAATCTGGCCCCGCAATGAGCCCGGAGAATTTTATGACCAATACCACCAACGACACCGCCGCGCTCAGCGCGCAACATTGCGCGCCGCGCCAGCACGCGCTCGACCAGGGCGCCGTCGCGCGCCTGCTGCCGCTGGTTCCCGGCTGGGCCGTCGAGCACGGCAAGCTGTGCCAGAGCTTCGCCTTCCGCAACTACTACCAGACGCTGGCCTTCGTCAACGCGCTGGCCTACATGACGCACGCCCAGGACCACCACCCGGAACTGACCGTAAGCTACAACAGCTGCGTGGCGCGCTACGCCACCCACTCGGTCAACGACGGTAAGGGCGGCCTGTCGGAGAACGACTTCATCTGCGCGGCCAAGGCCGACGCGCTGTACCGCGCCACGGCGCACAGCGCGGCGGTGGCGGCATGACGCAACTGACCGGCACCATCATCGCCGCGCACGGGCGCCACTACCTGGCCGACGCCGACGGCGTCAAGCTGCAGTGCGTCACGCGCGGCAAGAAGACCAACGTCGCCGTCGGCGACATCGTCAAGCTGACGCTGACGTCGCAAAACCAGGGCGTTATCGACGTCATCACCGAGCGCAAGACGCTGCTGTACCGCTCCGACCAATACAAATCGAAGCTGCTGGCGGCCAACCTGACGCAGTTGTTCATCGTCGTCGCGACCGAACCGGGCTTCGCCGACGACCTCATTTCGCGCTCGCTGGTGGCGGCCGACGCGGCCGGCATCGAGGCGCGCATCATCCTCAACAAGACCGACGTGACGGCCTCGCTGGCGCGCGCGCGCGAACGGCTGCAAGCGTACGCCGCGCTGGGCTATCCGATCCACGAAGTGTCGGCGCGCGCCGACCCCGAGCACGCGGTGGCGACCATGGCGCCGCTGCTGGCCGGCCAGTCGTCGATCCTGATCGGCCAGTCCGGCATGGGCAAGTCCTCGCTGATCAACCTGCTGGTTCCGGACGCCGACATCGCCGTGCGCGAAATCTCGGCGGCGCTCGACACCGGCAAGCACACCACCACCTTCACGCGCCTGTACAGCCTGGGCGCCGAAGCGTCCATCATCGACTCGCCCGGCTTCCAGGAATTCGGCCTGTACCACCTCAGCGAAGGCATGCTGGAGCGCGCCTTCCGCGAATTCAAGCCCTACCTGGGCGGCTGCAAGTTCTACAACTGCCGCCACCTGATCGAGCCGCAATGCGCGGTGCTGGCGGCCGTCGCCGAAGGCAAAATCGCGCGCATGCGCCACACCCTGTACGGCCAGCTGCTGCACGAATCGGCGCAAACGCTGTACTAAGCGTTCAGTTCGCCTGTCGTAGCTCGGATTAGCGCAGCGTAATCCGACGCCGGGCCGCCGCCGACGCCAGTCGGGTTTGCCACGTCGTGTAACAGCGGAGGGCTAACCCGACCGGCGAAAATCGCCAACGCCACGCCCTCCCCTTGCCAACTGCGCAACTTGTCAAATGCAGCATACAATGCTGGCCAGTACTATCTTGTCCGCACGGCCGGGGCAGGCCCACTCGCTCAAGGGACCGCAGATGGAAATGTTCGCGCGCGACGACCACGTCGCGCAATGGGAAACGGCGTTGCTGCCGCTGCGCGGGGCGGCCCGCCTGCCGGCGCTGGTGGCGCTGGCCTGGCATGTGCGCCAGCGCGACAGCGCGCGCGCGGCCGCGCTGGCCGCCGAAGCCCTCGACTTGCTGCCGCGCGCGGCGCTGGCCGCGCCGCAGCGGCGCGCCGCCGCCGCGCGCCTGCTGCTGGTGCAGGCCGAAACCATCTGGTTGCACGGCGCGCTGGACGACGCCGAGGCGCGCGCGCGCGAAGCCGGCGCGGCGCTGCGCGAGCTGGGCGACGGCGCCGGCTGCGCCGACGCGCACTGGCTGCAAGCCTGGATCGCGGTCGACCGTGGCGAGCACGCGCGCTGCGACGCCGAACTACTCCAGGCCGCCGACGCCGCCCGCGGCGCCGGCGACACGCTGCGCGCGGCCATCGCCGAGGCGGCCACGGCGCGCTGGGCGGTGCTGCGCGACATGCACGCGGCCAGCGCCCGCTGGGGCCACCACTTCGACAGCGACGAGGCGCGCCCGGCCGCGCTGGCGGCCTGGGTCAACGACTACCTCGGCCTGAGCGCCAGCCAGTCGCGCGACTTGGGCGCGGCCGCCGGCTACTACATCGGCTGCTACGAGGCGGCGCTGGCCACCGGCCAGCTGCGCCAAGCCATCACCGCCGCCATCAACATCGGCGGCTACTTCACCCGCCTCAACGACCACCACGCCGCGCTGGAATGGAAGCAATGCGCGCTCGACCTGGCGCGCCCGACCGGCTGGCCGCGCAGCGTCGGCGCCGGCCTGATGCACACCGCCGAATCGCTGCGCCGGCTGGGCCGGCTGGAGGCGGCCGGCCAGCTGCTACAGGAGGCGCTGCAGATCATGGCACCGCTGTCGGGCTCGCGCAGCTACGCCATCGCGCTGCGCTACCTGGGCGACCTGAGCCTGGACCGCGGCGACTACGCCGCCGCGCTGGACGCCTTCACCCGCCTGGAACAGCGCGCCGACGCGCTCGACCAGGCCGACTTCCAAAGCTCGGCGCGGCGCGGCCAGGGGCACGCGCTGTCCTGCCTGGAGCGCCCGCACGAGGCGCTGCGCGCGGCGCTGACGGCGGTGGCGTTGGCCGAGCGCCAGGGCCACGCCTACAACCACATCGCCGCGCTGCGCGTGCTGGCGATGATCCACGCGCGCCACGCGCTGCCGGCGCCGGCGCCGATGGGCGAGCCGAACGGCGCGCTGCACTACCTGAAACAGGCGCTGGCGGTGGCCGGCACCGTCGCCGGCTACATCGTGCCGGGCGACCTGCTCGACGCGCTGGCGCGCGAATACGCCCGGGCCGGCCTGTACCAGCAAGCCTACGCCACGGCGCTGGAAGCGGGCGCCGCGCGCGAGCAGACCCACAGCCAGGAGGCCGGCAACCGCGCCACCGCGATGCAGGTGCACCACCAGACCGAACACGCGCGCGCCGAGGGCCAGCACCACCGCGCACTGGCCGAATCGGAGGCGCGCCGCGCCGCCGTGCTGCAGCACACCAGCGCCACGCTGGAGCGGCTCTCGGCGATCGGCCAGGAAATCACCACCCACCTGGAAGCCGACGCCGTGTTCCAGGTGCTCGACCGGCACGTCCACGCGCTGCTGCCGACGGCCACCTTCGCGGTCTACCTGAACGCGCCCGACGGCGCCAGCCTGGTGCGCGCCCACGGCGTCGAGGACGGCCGCGCGCTGGCGCCGAACAGCATCGCGCTGGCCCACCCGCACGCCTACGCGGCGCGCTGCGCGCGCGAGCGGCGCGAAGTCTACATCGAACGCATCGCCGACGACGGGCAGCACGTGACGGTGGTGCCGGGCACGCAGGCGACGCTGAGCGCGCTGTACGTGCCGCTGCTGGCGGGCGAGCGGGCGCTGGGCGTGATGACGGTGCAGGCGCTGCACGCCGACGCCTACGGCGAGCGCGAGCGGCTGATCTTCCGCACCCTGTGCGCCTACGGCGCCGTCGCGCTCGACAACGCCCACGCCTACCGCCAATTGCAGGACGCCCAGACGCAGCTGGTGTCGCAGGAAAAGCTGGCCGCGCTCGGTTCGCTGATGGCCGGCGTCGCCCACGAACTCAACACGCCGATCGGCAACAGCCTGCTCATCGCCAGCACCATGCAACAGAAAACCGAGGAACTCGACACGCTGATGGGCGGCGCCGGCATGCGCCGCTCCGACCTGGCCGCCTACATCGCCGACTCGAAGAAGGCCTCGGTGCTGGTGATGCGCGGGCTCACCAGCGCCGCCGACCTGGTCAACAGCTTCAAACAAGTCGCGGTCGACCGCACCACCGAACAACGGCGCCTGTTCGACCTGCAGCAAGTGGCGCACGAGATCATCGCGACGATGATGAACCGCATCCGCGGCAACGGCCACAGCCTCGAATTCGACATTCCGCCGATGCTGGTCATGGACAGCTACCCGGGGCCGTTCGGCCAAGTCGTCACCAACCTGATCAACAACGCCCTGCTGCACGCCTTCGAGCGCGGCCAGGGCGGGCAAATCTGGCTGAGCGCGGTGGCGCTGGCGAACGGGCGCGTGCGCGTCACCTTCCGCGACAACGGCGCCGGCATCGCCGAAGCCCACCTGGGGCGCATCTTCGACCCCTTCTTCACCACCAAACTGGGACAAGGCGGCAGCGGCCTGGGGCTATCGATCAGCTACAACATCGTCAACGCGCTGCTGGGCGGCGACATCGGCGTGGCCAGCGGCGCCGGCGGCACCACCTTCACCCTCGAGCTGCCGCTGAAAGCGCCGCGGCACGACCCGGCCCACCCCGCCGCCATCTATTGACGTGCCAGCGTCCGCGGCCCCGGGCTTGTTGCGTTCGCCGGCGCGGCCAGCTTCTGTCACGCGCGCGCCGTTTTACCGCAGATTGTTCGGCCGGAAAGCGCCGCCGCCGCCCGGTCGTTGTGGGAATGTCCAGACGCTTGCGGCGCCCCCGCGGCCGCCGTCCTTTCCATTCCAAAAGCAAAACCCTTATAATTGATCCGCTTACCGGCGGGAAAGGCACGCCGCCGGCGGCCTCCGCATCCTCAAGTGGTCTATATGTCTACCAAAAAACCGATCAAGCATTACCTCCAGTTTTCCGACTTTACGTTGGCCGAATATGAATATGTGATCGAGCGCGCCCATCTGATCAAGCGCAAATTCAAGAATTATGAGATTTACCATCCGCTGATCGACCGTACGCTGGTCATGGTATTCGAGAAAAATTCGACCCGCACCCGCCTGTCCTTCGAGGCCGGCATGCACCAGCTGGGCGGCGCGGCGATTTATCTGAATACCCGCGATAGCCAGCTCGGCCGCGGCGAGCCGGTCGAGGACGCCGGCCAGGTGATGTCGCGCATGTGCGATATCATCATGGTGCGCACCTTCGGCCAGGATATCATCGAGCGTTTCGCCGCCAATTCGCGCGTGCCGGTGATTAACGGCCTGACCAACGAGCACCACCCCTGCCAGGTGTTCGCCGACATTTTCACCTATATCGAACACCGCGGCTCGATCGCCGGCAAGGTCGTCGCCTGGATCGGCGACGCCAACAATATGCTGTACTCGTGGCTGCAGGCGGCCGAGGTGTTCGGCTTCCACGTCAACGTGTCGACGCCGAAGGGCTACGACGTGGACCTGTCCCAGGTGACGACGAAGCGCTACACCTTTTTCGCCGAGCCGTCCGACGCCTGCGCCGGCGCGCACCTGGTCAACACCGACGTCTGGACCAGCATGGGTTACGAGGCCGAGAACGCGGCGCGCCTGGCCGCCTTCGACGGCTGGATCGTCGACGCCGCCAAGATGGCGCGCGCCGCGCCCGACGCGCTGTTCATGCATTGCCTGCCGGCCCACCGCGGCGAGGAGGTCGCCGCCGAGGTGATCGACGGCCCGCAGTCGGTGGTGTGGGAAGAAGCCGAGAACCGCCTGCATGTGCAGAAGGCCCTGATTGAATACCTGCTGTTAGGCCGGGTAAACTGAACGTATCAACGACAACTGGAAATATTATGAGCGATATTAAAAAAGTAGTGCTGGCCTATTCGGGCGGACTGGACACCTCCGTCATCCTGAAGTGGTTGCAGGATAACTATCAATGCGAGATCGTCACCTTCACGGCCGACCTCGGCCAGGGCGAGGAACTCGAGCCGGCGCGCGCCAAGGCGATCAAGTTCGGCATCAAGCCGGAAAACATCTACATCGACGACGTGCGCGAGGAGTTCGTGCGCGATTTCGTCTTCCCGATGTTCCGCGCCAATACCGTCTACGAGGGCGAGTACCTGCTGGGCACCTCGATCGCCCGTCCGCTGATCGCCAAGCGCTTGATCGAAATCACCCGCGCAACCGGCGCCGACGCCATTTCGCACGGCGCCACCGGCAAGGGCAACGACCAGGTGCGCTTCGAGTTGGGCGCCTACGCGCTGAAACCGGACGTCAAGATCATCGCCCCGTGGCGCGAGTGGGACCTGCTGTCGCGCGAAAAACTGCTGCAGTACGCGCAGGACGCCGGCATCGAGATCGACATGAAGCACAAGAACGGCGGCGCGCCGTATTCGATGGACGCCAACCTGCTGCACATCAGCTTCGAGGGCCGCCACCTGGAGAACCCGAGCGCCGAGGCGGAAGAGTCGATGTGGCGCTGGACCGTCAGCCCGGAAGCGGCGCCGGACGCCGCCGAGTACCTCGACGTCGAATACGAAAAGGGCGACATCGTCGCGCTGAACGGCGTGCGCATGTCGCCGGCCACGGTGCTGGCCGAGTTGAACCGCGTCGGCGGCAAGCACGGCATCGGCCGCCTCGACCTGGTCGAGAACCGCTACGTCGGCATGAAGTCGCGCGGCTGCTATGAAACCCCGGGCGGCACCATCATGCTCAAGGCGCACCGGGCGATCGAGTCGATCACGCTGGACCGCGAAGTGGCGCATCTGAAGGACGACCTGATGCCGCGCTACGCCTCGATGATCTACAACGGCTACTGGTGGGCGCCGGAGCGCGTGGCGCTGCAGACGCTGATCGACCACACGCAGCAGTGCGTGAACGGCTGGGTGCGCCTGAAGCTGTACAAGGGCAACGTCATCGTCGTCGCGCGCGATTCCAAGACCGACTCGCTGTTCGATATGAACATCGCCACCTTCGACGAGGACGGCGGCGCCTACAACCAGGCCGACGCCGGCGGTTTCATCAAGCTCAACGCGCTGCGCATGCGCATCGCCGCGGTGGCGCGCGAAAAACGCGGCCAGTAAGGCCGCGCATCGACGCCCCCGGCCGCGGCCGGGGGCGGGCAACGGGCCGCTTCGCAGCGGTCCGTTTTTTTTTGCGCGGCGTCAATGCACAAGTTCGCGCCACGGGGGCGCCGCGCATGGCAGAATGCTAGGGTGCAAGTGAATGCAAGCGAGCAAGCACGCCACCGCCCCGACCCGGAGAGTCCATGTTTACCGACCTGAGCATTAAAAACAAGCTTTACCTCGGCTTCGGCGCCATCGTCGCCATCATTTTGGTCTTGCTGGTGGTGGCCTACAACAGCTTCGCGCGCCTGTCCGAGGCCAACGCCTGGGACCGCCACACCAACGACGTGATGCTGCGCGTCGACAAGGTCCAGAACGCCATCCTGCAAATCCAGGCCGAGACCCGCCTGTTCCTGCTGAACGGCGACGAGGCCTCGCTCACGCCCGAGCGCGACGAGTCGCAGCTGTTGCAGAGCCACGTCCGGCAACTGGTCGCGCTGACCGCCGACAACCCGGCGCAGCAGCAGCGCGCCAGGAAAATCGAGCAGTTGACGCTGGCCTGGGTCAAGGAGTGGATCGCGCCGCTGATCGTCCAGCGCCGCGCGCTGGGCGGCGCGGCCGGCGCCGCCGACATGATCGGGCGCAGCCTACCCAAGGGCGGTTATCCGGCGCTGAAGCAGTCCAGGCAGTTGATCGAGGAGCTCGACGCCGAGGAAAACCGCCTGCTGGCCGAGCGCGCGCGCGCCTCCGCCAAGCTGCAGGAAAACATGGTGCTGGTGCTGTCGCTGGGCGGCCTGCTGTGCGTGCTGGCGGCCTTGGCCATCTCCTTCCTGCTGGCCAAGGCCATCCTCGGCCCGCTCAACAACCTGACCGACGCGGTCGGCCGCGTCGCCGCCGGCGAACAGGGCGCGCGCGCGGCGCTCGTCTCGCGCGACGAGCTGGGCCAGGTAACGCTGGAGTTCAACCGCATGGCCCAGACCATCCAGGACAACCAGGTCAACGAGCAAGTCGCCACCAACCTGCTCAAGGGCAAGGTCGACGCGCTGCTGCTGGTGGTGTCGAAGGCCGCCTCGGGCGACCTGACCGGCGTCGTCGAGATCCGCGGCGCCGACGCCATCGGCCAGCTCGGCGGCGGCCTGGCGACGATGTTCGAGAACCTGCGCAGCCTGCTCAACAACGTCCAGAAGGCCGGCATCCAAGTCACCACCTCGGCCACCGAGATCGCCGCCTCGGCCAAGCAGCAGGAGGCCACCGGCATCGAGCAGGCGCAGACCAGCGTCGAGATCCTCAGCACCACCAAGGAGATTTCAGCCAACACCAGCCAGTTGCTGAAGACCATGGAGGACGCCACCGCCGTGGCCGACTACACCACCTCGGCCACCGCCGAGGCGCAAAACAACCTGAAGCGGATGGACCAGACCATGCAGCACATGGTCTCGGCCACCGATTCGATCAACGCCAAGCTGGCCGCGCTGTCGGAAAAGGCCAGCAACATCAACAGCGTGCTGATCACCATCACCAAGGTTGCCGACCAGACCAACATCCTGTCGCTGAACGCCGCCATCGAGGCCGAAAAGGCCGGCGAGGCCGGGCGCGGCTTCTCGGTGGTGGCCACCGAGATCCGCCGCCTGGCCGACCAGACCTCGGTGTCGACCTGGGACATCGAGCAGATGCTCAAGGAGATGCAGTCGGCGGTGTCGGCCAGCGTCATGGGCATGGACAAGTTCTCCGAGGAGATCCGCCGCAGCGTCGGCGAGGTGCGCCAGGTCGCCGAGCAGTTGTCGTCGGTGATGGACCAGGTGCAGAAGCTGGCGCCGCAGTTCGACGCCGTGCTGCAGGGCATGCAGTCGCAGGCCATCGGCGCCTCGCAGATCTCGGACACGATGATGCAGTTGAACGACGCCACCCAGCAAACGGTCGATTCGCTCAAGGCCACCAGCGAGGCGGTACACCAGTTGCAGTACGCCGCCGGCGACCTGCAGGCCAGCGTCGCCAATTTCGCCGTCGCCACCTAGCGGCGCCATGAAGGCGCTGATCTTCCACATCGGGCCGGACCGCTACGCCCTCAGGCTGGGCGCGGTGCTGCGCGTGCTGCCGCTGCTGGAGCTCAAGCAGCTGCCGTTGGCGCCCGCCGGCGTGGCCGGGTTGCTCGACTTGCACGGCGTGCCGGTACCGGTGGTCGACCTGTGCCAGCTGGCCGGCCTGGCGCCGGCGCCGGAGCACTACGACACCCGCATCGTCATTGTCGACTACCACGCGCCCGACGGCGCCGCCCATCCGCTGGGCCTGCTGGCGCAGCGCGTGCGCGGCGTCGCCGAGGTGGCCGCGCAGGCGCTGCGCGACAGCGGCGTGGCGGCCGCGCCCTTCCTCGGCCAGGTCGCCAGCGACGCCGACGGCATCGTCCAGCTGGTCGAACTGGCGCAACTGCTGCCGGCGGCGCTGCGCGCCGCGCTGTTCCAGCGGCGCGACGGCCAGCCATGAAAGCCCAGGCGCTGCTGCGCCAGGCCACCGGCCTGAACCTGTCGAAGGCCAGCGCCGAACGCGCCGTGCGGCAGCGCATGGAGCTGCGCGCCATCGCCGACAGCGACAACTACCTGGCCGGGCTCGGCGCCGACGAACTGGCCGAACTGGTCGAGCTGGTGGTGGTGCCGGAGTCGTGGTTGTTCCGCGACCCGCAAGCCTTCCACGCCGCCACCGCCTTCGTCCAGCAGCGCCTGGCCGGCGCCGGCGCCGGCGCCGGCGTCCGCCCGGTGCGCATCCTGTCGCTGCCCTGCGCCGGCGGCGAGGAGCCGTATTCGATGGCGATGGCGCTGCGCGACGCCGGCGTGCCGGCGGCGGCCTACAGCATCGACGCGATCGACCTGAGCGCGGCCTGCATCGCCCGCGCGCGCCGCGGCGTGTACGGGCGCAACGCCTTCCGCGGCGGCGACACCGCCTTCCGCGAGCGCCACTTCAGCCACCTCGGCGCCGGCGAATACCGCATCGACGACGGCTTGCGGGCCCAGGTCAATTTCCGCCAGGGCAACCTGCTGCGCCTGGGCGAGGCCGTCACGGCCGGGTATTACGACGTGGTGTTTTGCCGCAACCTGCTGATTTATTTCGACAAGGCCACCACCAAGGCGGCCATCGCGACGCTGGCGGCGCTGCTGGCCGACGACGGCATCTTGCTGGCCGGCTACGCCGAGGTGCCGGCGTATTGCCAGCACGGCTTCGCCAGCATGGCCTACAAGCAAGCCTTCGCGCTGCGCAAGAAATCGGCCGAGCCGGCCGCGGCCCCGCCGGCGGCGCCGCGGCGCGCCCGGCCGGCGCCGGCCGCCGCCTGGCCGGCCTTCACCCCGGCGCCGCGCACGCCGCCGGCCGCCCTGGCCAAGCCGGCCTTGGCACTGGCGCCAGCCAAGTTGGCGCCGCTGCCGGCCGGCCCCGGCAACCTGCTCGAACAGGCCCGCAGCCTGGCCGACCGCGGCCTGGCGCAACAGGCCGGCGAACTGTGCCACGCCCACCTGGCCCGGCAACCGGACGCCGCCGAAGCCTATTTCATCCTCGGCATCCTCAACGAGCAATCCGACAAGATGGCGCTGGCCGAGGACTACTGGCGCCGCTGCGTCTATCTGCAGCCCGACCATTACGAGGCGCTGTGCCACCTCGCGCTGCTGGCCGAGCACAACGGCAACGGCGCCGCCGCGGCCGCGTTCAAAGCCCGCGCGGCGCGCATCTACCAACGCCGCCAGGCATCCTAAAGGCCCCTTATGACGAGCACCCTCGACGCCCCCTCCCAGCTGATCGACGACTGCTGGAAGCAGATCGGCGTGGTCGGCGACCAAAGCTGCCCCAAGCTGGCGCAGCACGTCCATTGCCGCAACTGCGAAGTCTACGCCGACGCCGCCCAGCGCAATTTGCAGCGTCCGGTCGACGCCGCCTACAAGCGCGAATGGGCCAGCCACTTCCGCACCCGCGCCGACAGCGGCGCGCTCAAGGACAGTTCGGCGCTGGTGTTCCGCGTCGGCCGCGAATGGCTGGCCCTGCCCACCAAGATGTTCGTCTCGGTGGCGCCGCAGGCCAAGCCGCACGCGCTGCCGCACCGCGGCGACCGCGCCCTGTGCGGCGTCGTCAACGTCGGCGGCCAGCTCTACCCGTGCATGTCGCTGGCCGGCCTGCTGGGCATCGACGCCCAGGCCGGGCCGCCGGCGCAGGGCCGCCACACCTTCGCCCGCCTGCTGCTGCTGGAGTGGGAGGCGCAAGCCTTCGCGCTGCCGGTGGCCGACCTGCACGGCATCGTGCGCTACGCCGGCGCCGCCGTGCGCGCGCCGGCCGCCACCATCAACAAGGGCTTGTCGCGCTACCTGAGCGGCGTGATCGAGCACGACGACATGCACATCGGCTGCCTGGACGCGGCGCTGATCGGCTACCAACTTGCGAGGGCGCTGCGATGAGCCACCAGGAACCGCACGACCTGAGCCAGTTTTCCATGCTGGACCTGTTCCGCATGGAGGCCGACGGCCAGACGCAGATCCTGACCGACGGCTTGCTGGCGATGGAGCGCCACGCCGGCGACGCCGGCGCGGTCGAGGCGATGATGCGGGCGGCGCACTCGATCAAGGGCGCCGCCGCCATCGTCGGCCTGGGCGCGGTGGTGCAACTGGCGCACCAGATGGAGGACGCCTTCGTCGCCGCCCAGCGCGGCACGCTGCGCCTCACGCCCGAGCGCATCGACGTGCTGCTGGCCGGGGTCGACCTGATCATGCAGATCGCCCGCCTGGACGACACTGGCGCGGAAGCCTGGTTGCTGGCGAACGCGGCGCTGATCGAGCGCACCCTGAGCGGCATCGCCGGCATCGCCGGGCTGCCCGAGCTGCCGGCCTTGCCGAAGGCGGCGCCGGCGGCGCCGCCGAGCGCGCAACTGGCGCCGCCGGCGCCCTACCAGCCGGTGGCGGCGCCGCTGCCGTCCAATGCCGAGCCCGAGTCCGAGCCCGAGGCGGCGCCGGCCGCCGCCGACGAGGCCGCCGCGCCGGCGCGCAGCGCGCCCAAGGGGCCGGCGCAGAACTTCGACCGCCTGCTGTCGCTGGCCAGCGAGTCGCGCATCAACGCCCACCAGATGCATCCCCTGATCGCCTCGCTGCAGCGCTTCAAGCGCAACCAGGCCAGCCTGTTCGGCGTCGTCGAGCAGTTGCACCAGGCCATCGCCCGCGGCAACGACGCCGCGCTCAAGGAGAAGTCCCTGCTGGCGCTGCAGAAAAGCGCGCCGCTCAAGCAGTTCGTCATGGAGCACATCGCCGACGTCGAAAACTACGAGCGGCGCCTGCTGACGGTGGCCCAGGGCTTGGTCGACGAGGTGCTGGCGCTGCGCATGCGCCCGTTCCGCGACGGCGTGCACGCCTTCCCGCGCATGGTGCGCGACCTGGCGCGCAGCCTGGGCAAAGAGGCCCGCCTGGACATCGACGGCGAGGACACGCTGGTCGACCGCGACATCCTGGCGCGCATCGAAAGCCCACTCAACCACATGCTGCGCAACGCCCTCGACCACGGCATGGAGGAGCCGGCCGAGCGCGCCGCCGCCGGCAAGCCGGCGCTGGGCACCATCCGCATGGAGGCGCGCCACCGCGCCGGCATGCTCAGCATCGAGATCAGCGACGACGGCCGCGGCGTCGACCTGGAGAGAATCCGCGCCACCGTCGTCCAGCGGCAGATGGCCAGCGCGGCGATGGCGGCGGCGCTGTCGCCGGCCGAGCTGCTGGAATTCCTGTTCCTGCCGGCCTTCAGCCTGAAGGCCACGCCCAACCAGTTGTCCGGGCGCGGCGTCGGCCTCGACATCGTCCACGAAACCATCCGCCAACAAAACGGCACGGTGCGGCTGGAGTCGGCGCCGGGCCAGGGCTTCCGCGCCCTGATCACGCTGCCGCTGACGCAGTCGATCGTGCGCGCGCTGGTGGTCGAGGTTGGCGGCGAGGCGTACGCGGTGCCGATCGTCAAGGTCGAGAAGGTGATGCGGGTGCCGCAGGCGGCCATCCACACGCTTGAAAACAAGCAGTTCTTCGATCTCGGCGGCGAGCACCTGGGACTGGTCTCGGCGGCCCAGGTGCTGGAACTGGGCGCGGCGCCGGCCGGCGCCGCCGAACTGGCCGTGGTGGTGCTGGGCAGCGGCGCGCGGCGCTACGCGCTGGTGGTCGACGCCATCCGCGGCGAGACCAGCCTGGCGGTGCAGGCGCTCGACCCGATCTTCGGCAAGATGCGCGACATCTCCGCCGCCGCCCTGCTCGACGACGGCGAGCCGGTGCTGATCCTCGACGTGCCCGACCTGCTGCTGTCGATCGAGAAGCTGCTGCACGAGGGCGGCCTGCAACCGCTGGCCCAGGCCGAGCAGGACGGGCGCCGCAAGGTCAAGCGCATCCTCGTCGTCGACGATTCGCTGACGGTGCGCGAGATGGAGCGCAAGCTGCTGCAGGCGCGCGGCTTCGCCGTCGACATCGCCATCGACGGCATCGACGGCTGGAACGTGGTGCGCAGCGGCGACTACGACCTGGTCATCACCGACGTCGACATGCCGCGCATGGACGGCATCGAGCTGGTCGGCCTGATCAAGAAGGACCTGCACCTGCACGCGCTGCCGGTGATGATCGTCTCCTACAAGGACCGGCCGGAAGACCGCGCCCGCGGCTTGGCCGCCGGCGCCGACTACTACCTGACCAAGGGCAGCTTCCACGACGCCACCCTGCTCGAGGCGGTGGCCGACCTGATCGGCGAGGCGCGCCTGTGAGAATCGCCATCGCCAACGACGTCGGCATGGCCGCCGAGGCGCTGCGGCGGGTGGTCGCCAGCACCGCCGAGCACCAGGTGCTGTGGATCGCCCGCACCGGCCTGGAGGCGCTGCGCATGTGCCTGGAGAACCGGCCCGACCTGATCCTGATGGACTTGAACATGCCGGAGCTGGACGGCGTCGAGGCGACCCGGCAGATCATGCAACTGTGCCCGTGCGCGATCCTGGTCGTCACCGGCGCGCCGCAGGACAACGTCAACCAGGTCTTCCGCGCGCTCGGCGCCGGCGCGCTCGACGTCACCGCCACGCCGGTGTTGCGCGGCGGCCCCGACGGCGCCGCGCCGCTGCTGGCGAAGATCAAGACCATCGGCAAGCTGATCCGCCACAGCGGCGGCGGCGACGCGCTGCACGGGCGCGCCGGGCCGCGTCCGCCCGAGCGCAACGACAACGCGCCGTCGACGCTGGTGGCGATCGGCGCCTCCACCGGCGGCCCGGCGGCGCTGGCCAGGCTGCTGGCCGGCTGGGTGGCGCCGCCCGGTTGCGCCGTGGTGGTGGTGCAACACATCGACGAGAGCTTCGCCAGCGTGTTCGCCAACTGGCTCGGCGAGCAGCTGGCGATGCCGGTGAAGGCGATCGACGATGGCGACGAGTTGAGCGGGAGCATGGTGCACGTCGCCAAAACCAACGACCATTTGGTACTGGATCAAAATTACCGCCTGAGTTACGATGCAGCACCGCGCGACTACGCCTATCGGCCGTCGGTGGACGTGTTTTTCCACTGCGTGGCGCAGCACTGGCGCGGCGAGGCCATCGGAATATTGCTCACCGGCATGGGGCGCGACGGCGGCGACGGCTTGCTGGCGATGCGCCGGGCCGGCCAGTGGACCGTGGCGCAGGACCAGGCCAGCAGCGCCGTCTACGGCATGCCGCGCGCCGCGGCCGAGCTGGGCGCGGCGCAGGTGATTTTGCCGCTCGATCATATCGGGCCGGCGTTGCGCGCCAAAGTGGGTAGCAAATAGACTCCAAAAAAGAGAAAACAGATGTCCGAGACCAGCAACAACGCCGAACCCGACGCCTACCTGACCGCCTTCAAGGTGCGCGTGCTGCTGGTCGACGACCAGTTGATCATCGTCGAGGCGATACGGCGCATGCTGCGCGAGCACGAGGACATCGAATTCCACTTCGTCACCGAGGCGGCGCTGGCCCTGTCCACCGCGCTACAGCTGCAACCGACGGTGATCCTGCAAGACCTGGTGATGCCGTCCATCGACGGCCACGACCTGATCCGCCAATACCGCGCCGACCCGGCGCTGGCCAGCGTGCCGGTGATCGTGCTGTCGTCCAAGGAGGACCCGCAGATGAAGGCGCTCAGCTTCGCCGTCGGCGCCAACGACTACGTCGTCAAGCTGCCCGACAAGCTCGAACTGCTGGCGCGCATCCGCTACCACTCGGGCGCCCACATCAGCCGGCTGCAGCGCGACCAGGCCTTCCGCTTCCTGCGCGAGAGCCAGAAAAGCCTGGCCGACGCCAACATCGAGCTGCAAAAGCTGGCCGCGCTCGACGGCCTGACCGGCATCGCCAACCGGCGCCGCTTCGACGAGGTGCTGCACACCGAATGGCAGCGCGGCCAGCGCGACAAGGTGCCGCTGAGCCTGCTGATGTGCGACATCGACTCTTTCAAGCTCTACAACGATAACTACGGCCACCTGGCGGGCGACCTGTGCCTGAAAAAGGTCGCCGCGGTGCTCACCGAACATTTGAAGCGCCCGGCCGACCTGGCCGCGCGCTACGGCGGCGAGGAGTTTGCGCTGATCCTGCCCGACACCGAACTGGCCGGCGCGCTCGGCGTCGCCCAGGCTTGCCGCCGCCAGCTGGAAACCCTCCGGCTGGACAATCCACAGGCCGAACCGTTCGGCGTCGTGACCATGTCGATCGGGGTGGCGCGCATGGTGCCGTCGGCCGCGAGCGGCGTGGCGCAACTGATCGAACGGGCCGACCAGGCCCTTTACGCCGCCAAGCGCGGCGGACGCAACCGCGTCTACAGCGCCGCCGACCTGGCGGACCCACTTACCCCTTAGGAAACCCGCAAGCATGAGCACACAACTGGACAATGTCAGCGTCGTCAAACATTCCAATATCTACTTCGACGGCAAATGCGTCTCGCACACGGTGTTGTTCGCCGACGGCAGCAAGAAAACCCTCGGCGTGATTTTCGCCTCCTCGCTGAGCTTCAACACCGGCGCGCCGGAAACCATGGAAATCGTCTCCGGCAAATGCCGGGTGCGCCTGGCCGGCGCCAGCGAATGGACCGTCTACCAAGGCGGACAGCAATTCGACGTGCCGGGCGAGAGCCGCTTCGACATCGAAACGCTGGAAACGCTGGACTACGTCTGCCACTTCGGCTGAGCGCCGCAACCGGGTCAGCCCCTCGGGGTCTGACCCCGGCCTTCGCCGGTGGTTCGCATCACCGCCCGCTGGCCGCGGACAAAAAAACCGGCAAGCGCCGGTTTTTTTATACCCTCACACAAACACCGGTTCCGGCGCCAGCAGCACGCCGTAGCGCGCCTGCACGTCGCGCTGGATCGCCTGCGCCAGCCGGATGATGTCGGCGCCGCTGGCGCCGCCGTTGTTCACCAGCACCAGCGCCTGCTGCGGATACACGCCGGCCGGCCCCAGGTTCCTGCCCTTCCAGCCGCACTGGTCGATCAGCCAGCCGGCCGCCAGCTTCTCGCTGCCGTCGCTTTGCGCGTGGTGCACCAGCGCCGGAAACTTCGCCAGCAAGCCGGCGCACTGCTCGCGCGAGACCACCGGGTTCTTGAAAAAACTGCCGGCGTTGCCGATCACGGCCGGATCGGGCAGCTTGCGCCGGCGGATCGCCACCACCGTGTCGGCGACCTGGCGCGCCGTCGGCGCCGCCCAGCCCTGCTCGGCCACCGCCTGGGCCAGCTCGGCGTAGCGCAAATTGGCCTGCCAGCGCAGCGGCAAGGCGAACGTGACGTCGACGATCACCAGAGCGCCACCGCCGGCCTGCTTGAACACGCTGTCGCGGTAGCCGAAGCGGCAGGCGGCGCGGTCCATCTCGAACGTTGTCCCGCTAGCGCAGTCAAACACGGTCAGGCTGTGGAAGACGTCCCTGATTTCGACGCCGTAGGCGCCGATGTTCTGGATCGGCGCGGCGCCGACGGTGCCGGGAATCAGGGACAAATTCTCCAAGCCGCCCAAGCCCCGCTGCAAGGTCCACTGGACGAAGTCGTGCCAGGTTTCGCCGGCGGCCGCGCGCACCAGGGTGGCGTCGGCGTCGGCGCCGACCACGGCGATGCCGCGCGTGGCCATGTGCAGCACCAGGCCGGCGTAGTCGCCGGTGAGGACGATGTTGCTGCCGCCGCCCAGCAGCAGGCGCGGCATGGCCGCCAGCGCCGGCTCGGCCAGCGCGGCGCGCAACTGGGCCAGCGACTCGACGCGCAGGAAAGATTGCGCGCGGGCATCAATGCCAAAGCTGTTCAGGGTTTTGAGCGGGACGTTGTGTTCGATGGCGAGGTCGGGGTGCATGGGATACCGGTTTTTTTGTTCGATTATAGAGCCAAACCAACAAAAAACCAGTGCCGCACCGGGGCGCCGCCGCCGTTGTCCGTTAAAATGTCGCATCTTTAACGCGGCGGCGCCACTCGCGGGAGTTTGGCCGCCGCCCAGCGCGCTGCAAGTGCGCGCTCGCCACAATGAAAAGGAATGGACCATGCCGTCATTTGATGTAGTCTCCGAAGCCGATATGATCGAAGTCAAGAACGCCGTCGAGCAAGCCAACAAGGAAATCTCGACCCGCTTCGATTTCAAAGGCAGCGACGCGCGCGTCGAGCACAAGGAAAACGAACTGACCGCCTTCGCCGACTCCGATTTCCAGCTCAGCCAGGTGCGCGACGTGCTGACCAACAAGCTGACCAAGCGCAAGGTCGACGTGCGCTTCCTCGACGAAGGCGATATCAAAAAAATCGGCGGCGACAAGGTCAAGCAAATCATCAAGATCAAGAACGGCATTGAAACCGAGGACGCGAAGAAGATCACCCGCGTCATCAAGGACAGCAAAATGAAGGTGCAAGCGAGCATCCAGGGTGAATCGGTGCGCGTCACCGGCGCCAAGCGCGACGACCTGCAGGCGGCGATGGCGATGCTGCGCAAGGACGTGCCGGACATGCCGCTGGAATTCAACAATTTCCGCGACTAAACAGGCTCCGCGGCGGCGCACCACCCGGGGCGCCGCCGCGGAGGCCTTGCCCGCATAGGGTAAAATTGAGGCTGTGCAAGGCTTCGTGCGCCAAGTGCGCGGCGGCGGTGCCATACCGCACCCACGCCGCAATGGGCGCCGGCGCACATCTGGCTCAGTGATAAACCACGGTAGTCTAAGGATAGCAATGAAACGTGTTGATGATTTCCGCCTGAAGTTCGGCAAAAAAGAATACGTGCCCATCATGATTGGCGGCATGGGCGTCGATATTTCAACCTCGGAGCTGGCGCTGGAAGCGGCCCGGCTGAACGGCATCGGCCATATCTCGGACGCCATGGTCGAGGACGTCTCCGACCGCCGCTTCGATACCACTTTCGTCAAAGACAAGACGAAGCTGTACAAATTCAATATTAACAATACCGACAAGGCCGTGGTGCAGTTCGACCTGGGCCGCCTGGCCGAAGCGCAGCGCCTGCACATCGGCAAGACCATGGAAGCGAAAAAAGGCGATGGCCTGATCTTCGTCAACTGCATGGAAAAGCTGACCATGAACGGCCCGCGCGAAACCTTGCGCGTGCGCCTGAACGCGGCGCTCGACGCCGGCATCGACGGCATCACGCTGTCGGCCGGCTTGCACTTCGGCTCGTTCGCGCTGATCGCCGAGCATCCGCGTTTCCGCGACGCCAAGCTGGGCATCATCGTCTCGTCGGTGCGCGCGCTGCAGATTTTCCTGCGCAAGAACGCCAAGCTCGACCGTTTGCCCGACTTCATCATCGTCGAAGGCCCGCTGGCCGGCGGCCATTTGGGCTTCGGCATGGACTGGGCCAACTACGACCTGCATGCGATCACGCAGGAAGTGCTGGCTTACCTGAAGACCGAGCAACTCGACATTCCGCTGATCGCCGCCGGCGGCATCTTCACCGGCAGCGACGCGGTGTCCTTCCTGGAAGCGGGCGCGGCCGGTGTCCAGGTGGCGACCCGCTTCACCATCACCAACGAGTGCGGCCTGCCGGCCAAGGTCAAGCAGGAATACGTGAAGGCGCAAGAAGAGGACATTATCGTCAACGGCATCTCGCCGACCGGCTACCCGATGCGCATGCTCAAAAGCACGCCGGCGATCGGCGCGGGCATCCGCCCGGGTTGCGAATCCTACGGCTACCTGCTCGACGCCACCGGCAATTGCGCCTACATCAACGCCTACAACCGCGAAGTGGCGGCCCATCCGACCGAGAAAAACATCGTCGTGATGGACAAGACTTGCCTGTGCACGCACATGCGCAACTTCAACTGCTGGACCTGCGGCCATTACACCTACCGCCTGAAGGACACCACGCACAAGCTGGCCAGCGGCAACTACCAGTTGCTCAGCGCAGAACACGTGTTCAAGGACTACCAGTTCAGCGTCGACAACCAGATCGCGCTGCCGGCACTGCAAGCCGAGAACTGAGTCGGCCCGCTCCAACGCAAAACGGCACAGTCTGCGAAGACTGTGCCGTTTTTTTATGCCGCGGCGGGACTAACCCTCCAGGGTAATTCGCCCGGTCAACTCTTCCAACACCTGCGCCGCCTTCTCGTTGGGCACCTGGCAGGTGCCGGCGTTCTCGTGCCCGCCGCCGCCGTACTCCAGCATCAGCGCGCCGATATTGGTGCGCGACGTGCGGTTCAATATCGACTTGCCGGTGGCGAACACGGTATTCTGGTTCTTCAAGCCCCACAGCACATGAATCGAAATGTTCGTCTCCGGGAACATCGCATATATGATGAAACGGTTGCCGGCAAATATCACCTCTTCGTTGCGCAGGTCCAGTACCACCAGGTTGCCGTGGATGCTGGAGCAACGACGGATCTGCTCCTTGCATTTTTCGCTGTGCTCGAAATACAAATCCATGCGCTCTTTGACGTCCGGCAGGGCCATGATTTGCGTGATCGTGTGGTTCTTGCAGTAGTTGATCAAGTCCATCATCAACTGATAATTCGAAATGCGGAATTCGCGGAAACGTCCCAGGCCGGTACGCGCGTCCATCAGGAAATTGAGCAAGTCCCAAGCGTGCGGATCGAGCACCTCTTGCCGGTTGAACTGGGCGGCGTCGCCCTTGTCGACGGCGGCCATCATGTCGGACCAGGCCGCCGGGAACGCCTTGTCGCCGCCGTAATAATCGAAGACCACGCGCGCCGCCGACGGCGCCTCGGGATGGATGATGTGGTTGGCGCGCTCGCCGCTGTTGCGCAGGGTCTCCGACAGATGGTGGTCGAACGCCAAGTGCACGCCGGCGACGAATGGCAGGTTGGTCGTGATGTCGTTGTCGCTGACGGCAATTTTCCCGTCCTGCATATCCTTGGGATGGACAAACAGGATCTCCTCGATGATGTCCAGGTGCTTCAACAGCACCGCGCAGACCAAACCATCGAAGTCGCTACGCGTGACCAAGCGATATTTTTTTGCTTCAGCTGACATGGAAACACCTTTTAAAATGAAAGGAAATCTAGGCTCATAATACAGCCCAATAGTCTGGATGCACAGCAATAGTGACGCGACACAAATCAAGCTGTTGTGCACACCAATACCCCGCCCCCCCCAGCCGGGACAGCAAGGCCGCGCAACCGCGCGCCCCCCCGTCATATCGTCCCCCATGCTCTCGCGGCCACTGCGCAGCGTGATGAGCTGCGTCAATCTTTTTGTTGCATAAAAACACAAGCAGGCGCGCATACGACTCGTCGTGCTAAACTTTCCTCAATAATATTTTTACAATGTTTTTTCTCAAGAATACCGGCTTGGCAATGTCGAGCGCCGCAAGCCAAGCTTTGAATCCAGACCAAGGCAGTCACCCAGGCTGTGTTGGCGTCGGGATGAACGGATTTTTGTCTATCGACGGGAAGTTCGTTCTGTAATGGGGAATCACCCCCTCACTCTAAAAAAAGGAAAAAAGATGGAGATTCAAATGCATAAGGCAACATGTTCCGGTATGGCGCCGAAAGTCATCGCCTTGCTGCTGGCGGGACTATTTTCCAGCGCGACGATGGCGGCGGATTCGAAAAAAATCTGGATTACGGTTGGCGACGCCGCCTATACCCAGTTGCAAAAAGTCGCGCCGCGCGTCATTGCCAAGGAAAGCCGGATTACCGAAACCAACGTCCCCGGCAGCCAGTTCGCCGGCACCGAAAAAGTCCATCTGGTGGAAGTCGACGAGCAGCAGATGCTGAACCTGTCGGAGGCGATCCACCATGAACTCAAACGCTGCGGCGGCTTCATGTACCACGCCAGCGAGAGCGCCGGCAAGAAAGCCCTGAGCCAACCGGTCACCACCAGCCTGGCGGCGCTGACCCGCCCCGCCTACGTGATCGACAACCAGACGTTGGTCACGCCGATGCTGCCGCTGCTGCAAGACAGCAATATCGCGCAAACCATTAACGACCTGTCGGCCTTCACCAATCGTTACTACACCACGACAGGCGGTGTGAACGCGTCGAATTGGATCAAAACCAAGTGGGCCGGCATGGCAGCCGGCCGCAGCGACATGAGCGTCACGCAATTCACCCACCCTAATTATCCGCAGAAATCGGTGATCCTGACGATCAACGGCACCGACAACGCGTCGGAAGTCGTGGTCCTGGGCGCCCATCTGGATTCGATCAGCGGCAGCAACCCCGGCGAGACCACCCGGGCCCCGGGCGCCGACGACGACGCCTCCGGCGTGGCGAGCATGACCGAGGCCTTGCGCGCCATGGTCGCGAGCAACTACAAGCCGCGCCGCACCATCAAAATGATCGCCTACGCGGCGGAAGAAGTGGGCCTGCGCGGTTCCCAGGAGATCGCCCAGAACTTTAGGGCCAACAACGTCAACGTGGTCGGCGTGATGCAACTGGACATGACCAACTACAAAGGTTCACCAAGCGACATCTACATCTATACCGACTACACCGACAGCCTGCAAAACAACTTCGTCGTCAAGCTGATCAACACCTACCTGCCGACGCTGACGATTGGCTACGACAAGTGCGGCTACGGCTGCTCGGACCACGCCTCATGGACCGCGCAAGGCTATTACGCGTCGATGCCGTTTGAAACCGCATTTACACAGGACAACCCGTACATCCACACCGCCAACGATACCTATGCCAACTCCGGCAACCAGGCGCTGCACGCATTGAAATTTGCGCGCATGGCAACGGCGTACGCGGTGGAATTGGGTAGCGACGGCCCGGCCGTAACGCCGCCTGGGCAGCGCGTGGAAACGTTTACCGGCAGCCTGACCGCTGGCCAGAAACGCAACTACGGCCCCTATAAAGTGGGCGCGGGCGGCAGTTTCAAGGCGGAACTGTCGGGAACCGGCGACGCCGACCTGTACGTGCGTAAAACCACGGCGCCGACCACCAGCACCTATGACTGCAAATCCGACGGCTCGACCAGCACGGAAAGCTGCACCGTCAACATGACGGAGAACGGCGACGTCTATGTGCTGCTAAACGGCTACAGCTCGGCGAGCTACACCTTGACGGTGACGTACCAGCAGCAGTAGGAAACGCGGCTAAATCAAGGACAAGGGCTGGGGTTATACCTTCTCGCCTTGGCGACGAGGGTCTGACTCCAGGGGTTGCTTCTAGTTTAAAATCCTACAAAACCCAAACGAAAAAAAGCCCCGCATCTCTGCGGGGCTTTTTTAATATAACAAGCCTGACGATAACCTACTTTCACACTGGTTGCAGCACTATCATCGGCGCAAA
>NZ_KB467824.1:2851434-2851666 GCF_000344615.1 Janthinobacterium sp. CG3
CATGTCAGCATTCGCACTTCTGATACCTCCAGCATCCTTTACAAGACACCTTCGCAGGCTTACAGAACGCTCTCCTACCATATAGATCAAGTGATAAATCACGAGAAATATATCCGCAGCTTCGGTGACTGGCTTAGCCCCGTTACATCTTCCGCGCAGGACGACTCGATCAGTGAGCTATTACGCTTTCTTTAAATGATGGCTGCTTCTAAGCCAACATCCTGACTGTTTT
>NZ_KB467824.1:2851766-2854685 GCF_000344615.1 Janthinobacterium sp. CG3
GCGGCGAACCGAAGTCCGCCGGCACCTTCATCAAATGCCCACATTTATCGACTGTTAATTGTTAAAGAACTTGTTCGGTACTGCTTTCTGCGTTTTCAACAAAGCGTTTTGTTTGTCGTCAGCAGAAAGAGAAGAGTATGAAGCGTTTCGCTTATTCAGTCAACTTCTATTTTCGCTACCCCGTCGTTTCCGATCGGCCCTTTCTGGTCAGCATCTAGTGCCTGTCATCGGGGAGGCGAACTATAGCAAAGCGCCGGGCGGACTGGCAAGGATTATTTGAGGAATCGCCTCCGCCCCGCCCCGGCACCCTTCGCCGCTGACGTTTTGCCGGACTGGTAGATTTGATCAAACGAATGGCGAACTGCATCACCAGCCCGCAAAATGCTGTCGGCCGCGCTCGCGCTGCCGGCCACCGCGGCGCTGACACCGGGCCAAGCGAAGGCGCCGGAAGAGATGCAGCTGTTGGCGGCCACGAGGTGCCCAAACGCTCGTAAGCAAGAGGTCAAAACCTGAGGCAGTGCCGGAGTCAGGCAGCGAGTGTCTGACTAGGCAATCTCAGGAAGCTTTGTAAAAAACGTAATCAGCTTCATACTTCACCAGCTTTTTTACGCCTACTGTGTCAGCCGTGCAGGCGTCACCAGGCGCTACGCCACCCTTCGTGTTGATACGCTGAATGTAAGTAATGCCTACCATGGCACCAGTGCCGGTTGACGGGCTAGCCTGCACGAGTTGCAGCGGAATCGACGCCGGATTTCCGGAGGGAGCGACGGCAAGCTGCTTGCCGGTCACCTTACTCCCATCGTTAGCTTCCCAAGTGGGGCCGCCATAATATTTGCCGACGGGTGTTTTGTTCTTGTCATACAGCACCGCGTTCGGCCCCGCGAAGACCCACTCATGCATACCCGGCATGTTTGCCTTGACGCGGCATTCGTAAGTCAGATCGCCTGCACCGAGCGCACTCATCACTTCTGCGTGCCCGGCCGGGACGGAGATGGCGGAAACGTCGTCCGAAGCGTGCGCGAAGCTCGCGCTGACGGCCAACAGGGCGGCTATAACAATGGTGACGGCAGGCGAAAATGTGCGTTTCATTGAATTCTCCGATCAGAATAGCGCGGCGAAATGCCGGGCCATGCACGATATACGCAAGAGTTGCGCCGTCGGTTTCAACTATTTAAAAAAAATATGCGATCGAATGAATAAGACCTGCCGTCTGCGTTCCCTTGGGCGGCAGCGCTTACTATTTAATGCCGCCGGCAGCCGGTGTGAGCGCCAAGGGCTGCATGGCGCGATTGAATAGCTGCGCCGCCAACTGTCTGGCTTTTTCCTGATCAGCGGCACTCAATTGACGAGGGTCTTGCTGTGTTCGATAGTTCGCGCCCACCCGGTCAGCAAACAACTGCCATGCATAAGCGTGTAGCGCGTCACCTTCGGCGTCGTACAGTTGAATCAGAACAGACGTGATAAGAACGTGGCCGGCAACCGCCGCGTCGGAAAAGTACTTTTTACCTAGCTCCGCCGAGTTCGTGTCAAAATCGAAGCCCTCCTCAAATGCCAACGAATTACTTTCGAAGTAATACTGTTGCGCTAACTGGAGCCGCGCGTACATATCGCCGGACTTGGCGCGCGCCGTCAACTGCGTTAGCGACATGGAAAAATATTCTTCCGGCGTGAAATAGCCGCCCTTCTTCATCCGCTCTTTTCGCTCAAGGATGAGCGCGGGCTTATCAACCTTATTTCCGGCAAGACGCTCGAAGGGTGAACCGGATGGGCTCGCGAGAGCAGGTCCGGAAATCCCGGCCTGCCCTATGGATGAGGGAGCACTGTCGTTGATGGCGGTTTTGGCGCTAACGGACTCGACGAAATCATGGTTTCGCATCAGCAGAAGACATACCGAGGCGATGACAACAAAAAGAACAGTTTTCATTCGTGCATCCAGCTAAAACGCTGCCGATGAAAAAATATCGGCAGCTGAATCTCATCTCACAAGCGGCTTAAATACGGCTTAGAAACGGCAAGCGCCCCAAGTCCAACCGTTTTGCCAAGCCAGGACTTGAGCCTGTTGCGCTGTGCACGCGGAGAAGCGATAAGTAAATTGGGATTGCCATCCAGCTGCCACGCAAACCGTGTACAGCGCGGGACTCCCGCCGCTAGGGCAAGGATTAGGATTGGTAGGTGGATTGGTCGGAGGCGTAGGCGGGGTTGGATTTGGATCCGCTGGAGTTGACCAAATGGTTGTGCCGGAGGTTCCCGCAGCATTCCAAAGAGTAATGTTAAGACTCCCTGTTGTTGCATGAATGCCAAATCGGTAGTTGCCGGCAGCACGGCCGCCAGTGTTGCTTGCCCATTTATAGTTATTGGCGTCGTCATACTGCACCAAGTTGCCGTCGGATTGCATGATGGTTTTTGTTGCGTTGGCAGAGTATGAAGCCCAGATCACCGTTCCACCGGTACAGCTAGTAGAACGTGGCCTTTTATAGACGACCAAGTTGCTGTCACCTTGCTGCAGGACGCAGTACTCACCGCCGGACTCAATAAAATCACCAGCAAGCATAGGTGTATTTGTCGGCAACTCACCGTAATAAGCTGTCGCCTGCGCACTAAACGATGTTACTAGTGCGAGTGTTGCAGCAAAAAGTCTAGGAGAAAAATGCATTATTGATTCCTAAAGATTAATAGTTTTTTAACTATACCATAAGGAAACATTGCAATTATCACAGATTGTCACCGTGCAAGCGAGATCAGATGCCAGCCAAAAACAAAACGCGGATGAAAAAAAACCCCACCGGCGCCCAGCGCGATCTTGAGCGCGCTGGGGCTGGTGGGGTTTTTTAATATAACAAGCCTGACGATAACCTACTTTCACACTGGTTGCAGCACTATCATCGGCGCAAAATTGTTTCACGGTCCTGTTCGGGATGG
>NZ_KB467824.1:2854785-3707774 GCF_000344615.1 Janthinobacterium sp. CG3
CATTTGATAATTTAAGTATGCGGCGGACCGAAGTCCGCCGGCACCTTCATCAAATGCCCACATTTATCGACTGTTAATTGTTAAAGAACTTGTTCTGTAGTGCCTTCTGCGTCACCGACAAAGCGTTTTGTTTGTCGTCAGCAGAGAAGGAAGAGTATGCAGCGTTTCGCTTGTTTCGTCAACCCCCTGATTTTCCTGCAACCCCGTTTCCGGCGCTCCCCGTTGCGCTGCAACTACTTGATTTCGCTACTGTTTCAGCGGGGAGGCGAACTATAGCAAAGCGCTCGCATCATTGGCAAGTGTTTTGTGTCGGCAATTCTCGCGGCGCCGTTCAAGCCACTTGGCGCCCCTCCATACCGCGTTTTTAGCAGACTGTCGCAACGGCGTGGCACGACGACCCTGGCCTGCGTAGAGTTGCATCATTCCAACACGCTCTGCGCCAGCTACCCCACCTCGTCGCTCAGTTACACTGGCTATTTGTACAGACTACTTTTTGCCCCCGAAAGCCCTATATGTTTTCTCAGTCCACACTACAACAGATCCTGAAGACCGGCCTGCTCTGGCTGCAGCGCGGCTTTGACACGACGGCGACTTGGGTTACCCAGCTGTCTTGGTGGAAATTTTTTCTGTTCGCGGCGCTGGCCTTAATTGCCGGCTCGATTTTGCAGGACGAATTGTTTTCATCCGGTCCCGACGAGGAAGTGGTGATCAAGTCGGACAAGCGCCCGAACAAGAAGACCACCGTCGAAACGAATATCCTGATCGATGACACGGGCATCCACTTCAACCCGCGCAAAAGCATCAACCGGCGCCATTCGGCCAGTGCAGCGACAGTGGAGCCGGCCGAGCCGGCTGAACCGGCCGAGCCGGGCGAACCGGCAGAACCGCCGATTCCACCGCGGCCGGCCAAGCCGCCGCTGCCGCCCAAGCCCCCCAAGCCGTCCTTTCCGGTGAGCGTTGACGTGTCCGGCGATGAGGTGCACATCGGCCTGCCGCCACGAGTTGGCGAGGAGCTGTCGAACGCCATCGAAGAGGCCGTCGAGGATGCTGCCGAGCAAAAGGTAACGCGTTATCACAAGCAGGCCTCGACCTGGTTCACCAGTTTTGTCTGGCTGCTGGTGTTGACGCTGTTCGCGACCAAGGCTTTGGTCGGGGGAAAAAAGCGCGCCGAAGCCGAAACGATGACGGCGAACGCCGCCGCCGAGCGGGAGTCCATGCAGCGCCAGCTGAGCGAAGCGAAAATGCAGACGATGCAGGCCCAGGTCGAGCCGCACTTCCTGTTTAATACGCTGGCCTCGGTCGAACACTTGATCGAAACGAATCCGCCGCGCGCGTCGGCAATGCAGCGCAGTCTGATTCAGTACCTGCGCGCGGTACTGCCACAGATACGCGAAAACGCCGTGATCACCAACCTCGGCCGTGAAGCCGACATGGTCCAGGCCTATCTGAATCTATTGAAAATGCGCATGGAAGAACGCCTGACCGTGGTGTTCGACATTCCCGACGGCCTGCGCACGGCCGCCTTTCCGCCGATGATGCTGCAATCGATGGTGGAAAACGCCATCAAGCACGGCCTCGAATGCAAGCCCGAAGGCGGCACCTTAACGGTGCGGGCCGAAGTCGCGCACAGCAAGCTGCGGCTCTCGGTTACCGATGACGGCCTCGGCTTTGGCGCCGTGCCGAGCGATGGCACCGGCCTGGGCCTGCCGACCATCCGCGAGCGGCTCAAATTATTGCACGGCGATCAGGCGCAATTGCTGATCGCGCCCAATACACCAAGCGGCGTGTGCGTCACCATCGAGGTGCCGTACCAGTTGTCGAAGTAAAGCGCTGGTCGCCGACCGGCGGCCGGTCCCTTCAACGCGGCGCCGCTGCGAAGGTGATTGATTTAATAACCATTTCATTGAATAATTGGCGCTCGCCCAGTTCACACTCTATACCTATGCCTACAGCTATCATTGCCGACGACGAAAGATTGATGCGCGACCAACTGCGCATGCGCCTGGCCCAGGCCTGGCCTGAGTTGGAGATCCTCGGCGAGGCCAAGAACGGCGACGAGGCGATCGAGCTGGTCGACCAGCTCAAGCCGGACTTCACCTTTCTCGACATCCGCATGCCCGGCAAGACCGGCATGGAGGCGGCCCAGGTCATCGGCAACAAGAGCCGCATCGTCTTCGTTACCGCCTACGACGCGTATGCGGTCGAGGCTTTCGAGCGCGGCGCGGTCGACTATGTGCTCAAGCCGTCCGAACTCGAGCGCCTGCGGGTGACGGTCGAGCGGCTCAAAACGCATCTGAGCAAGCCGGCCGTGGACATGAACAGCAGCGTCACCGCGATGCTGTCGCAACTGGCCGAGAAAATTGTCGCCAAGCCCACCTACTTGCAATGGATACAGGCCAGCATCGGCCAGGATTTGCGCATGATTCCCGTCGAGGAGATTCTGTTCTTCCGTTCCGATGAAAAATACACCTGCGTGCAGACGGCGAAGTACGAGGCGCTGATCCGCAAGCCGGTGCGCGATCTGGCCGAGGAACTCGATCCATCGCTTTTCTGGCAAATCCACCGCGCCACCCTGGTCAACGTTAACGCTATCGAGGGTGTCACGCGCGATATCCGCGGCCGTCATTTGGTGTTGATCAAGGGTAAGGCCGACAAGTTGGAAGTGAGCCGCAGCTTTTTGCATCTATTTAAGCAGATGTAGATACCCCCGCCGGCGCGATCGACGCGACTTTGCGTCGCGTCAATCCTGCCTGGCTCGCCTTGCATTAGTGTGTAACAGGCCCTCGCGCGGTGTAGACCAACAGCGTGAATCCGGGGTCAGACCCCGAGGGTTTGACCCCGAATTTGCCGCCACTGGATGACGGTTGGCGTTTCCGGCTCTCCATCCCTCCCCCTGTTTGGAGCGCACTATGAGCAAACCGGATCACGCCGGCCCGCGCCGCGCCGCGCCGCTGCTGGCCGCCCTGCTGCTGACGCTGCCGCTGGCCTACCGCTTGCTGAAGGCCGCCGGCGGGCGCGAGCACGCGCGCAACCACGGCATCATCCACAACGCCGGCGACGCCATCATCAGCACCGACGCCGCCCAGACCATCCTGCAAGCGAACCCCGCCGCGGCCGCCATGTTCGGCACCACCGTGTCGGCAATGCATGGCGCGACGCTCGACAAATTCATCCCGCGCGACCTGCGCACCCTGGGCGAGCAGCAAACCGTCGGCCACTTCGGCGACACCGGCATCCACCTGCGCATGATGGGCCGGCGCGCCATCGACCACGCCGTCACCGGCCTGAAGGCAAGCGGCGAGCGCTTCCCGCTGGAGGGGTCGATCGCCAGCCAGAGCGAGGACGGCGCCACCGTCTACACCATCATCTTGCGCGATATCACCGAGCGCAAGCAGATGCACGAGCAACTGGAACGCTCCTTTTCCCAGCTGCGCCAATTGTCGGCGACGCTGCAAACCATCCGCGAAGAGGAGCGCAAGCACATCGCCCGCGAGTTGCACGACGACCTGGGACAGTTGCTGGCGACGCTGAGGCTAGACCTGACCCTGCTGCAACAGCACGCCGACCCGACCCCGGCCAGCGCGCGCATCCTGAGCAATATGGACGGGCTGATCGTCACGGCGATCACTTCGCTGCGCCGCATCGCCGGCAACCTTCGGCCGCGCGCGCTCGACGAGGGCGGCCTGTACTTCGCGCTGCAAAGCCTGCGCCAGGAGTTTGTCCAGCGCCACGGCATCAACGTCGAACTGCTGGCCGACGAGGCCGAGCTGACCCTCGACGACGTCTACAGCACCGCCATCTACCGCATCGTGCAAGAGTCGCTGACCAATATCGCCCGCCACGCGCAGGCGCGCAATGTAACGGTGTCACTACACCGGATCGACTCCGAACTGGCGCTGGCGATCCAGGACGACGGCCGCGGCATCCAGGAAAGCGACATGGACAAGGCCTCGTCCTTCGGCTTGCTGGGCATGCGCGAACGGGTTTGGAATTTGCACGGCGTCATCAACATCAGCGCCAACGACGGCGCCACCCGCGGCACCCGCATCGACGTCGTGCTGCCGCTGCCGGCCGACGCGGCATGAAAAAAGGCGCTCCGCAGAGCGCCTTTCGACTACCTGGCCCGCACTTAGTTAGAACTTGTGCGAAATGCCCAGCTGGTAGGAGGTCAGCGACTTGACGCGCTCGCGGCCGGCGTAGACGTACAGGTCGGTGCGCTTCGACAGGTGGTGGTCGTAGCCAAGGCCGAATTCCTTGACGGTGTCGACGTCCTTCTTGCCGACAACGCTTTGCTGGCCTTTGCCGAACACCGCTTTGGCGTCGCCCGAGCCGATGCTGTAATTTACGCCGACCAGGAAGCCCTCGAACTCGCCGGTTTTCGCGACCTTGGTGTCGCCCTTGGCGTAGGCGCCGGTGACTTTTACATCGCCGAATTTATAGCCGCCGCCAACCACGTACATGTTTGGCTTGGCGGCGTTGGCCAGCAGTTGCGCGGTACGCTCGTAGCCGGCGTGCAGGCTGATCGGACCGTTGTCGTAGGTCAGCAAGGCGGCGTAGCCGGCGTCGGCGCCCGACACTTCGCTCAGCACGACTTGGCCGCTGGCGACGAAACCGCCCATGTTCGGGCTGTTGTAGGTCAGCGCGTTGCTGACCCGCGAGGTCGACACGCCAACGCGCATCATCGTTTCATTGACCTTGCCGACCACGCCGTCGGCGCCGAACGGCTCGACGCGGTTTTGCGCGCCGTCGACCAAGTCCTTGGTGCGGCCCAGGTAGACGGTACCGAAGCTGCCCTTCAAGCCGACTGTGGCTTGGCGGTCAAACAGCCCGCCCTTTTGCATGCCGGTGTCGGCCAGCACTTCGCTTTCCAGGTTGAAGATCGCCGTCAGGCCGTTGCCCAGGTCTTCCGAGCCTTTGAAACCCAGGCGCGAAGCGTGGTTTTCGCGTTCGACAGTGGACGCGCCAGTTGTCTTGGCCAGACCCAGATCGACGACGCCGTAGATGGTGACGTTCGATTGCGCCTGCGCCGATGCTGCGAAACTGCCGATAACCAGTGCTGCCAGAGTAAGTTTTTTCACTTGATATTCTCTACATTGAGTTGACGAAATTGAGCATTGCAGAGGAGGCCGGCGGACCGGGGAATCGTCGCGATTCCCGTCCAGTCCGTCTGCATCCGCGCTACCGAACCGAATCATGCCTATCAAATGCTTCAACAATATGACATCGGCAATTTGTTGTTTTTTTGCATCAAATCATTCCGCTGGGCAGGGAATTGCGTGTCGTGGTGTTTTTCTGGAGGGACGGACGGGGGGCGATGCGCGGGGACGGCACAGCCGGGAGGTGAGCGTGTCGTAGCTCGGATTGGCAGAGCGTCATCCGGCGCCGGGCCGCTGTTGGCGCCGGTCGGGTTACCCATGTCGTCAGACAGCGGAGGACTAACCCGACCTTCTATGATGAATTCCAAGTCAACTGGTTTTTCGCAAATTTATCCTATCCCTTGTTTCGGTATCGGCGGGGTCAAGGGCGGGCGAAGCCCGGCGAAGCGAACCCTTGACGCCGCCGATACCGAAATATGCTGGTCCATGGCGCCATGACGCATATTGCGGCTTGGCGCCATGCCGACCTGTTTCGTTTTGGCCTTCGTTCATTGCCAGCGCTTTGCTTTCGTCGTTCGTACAGCCCAGTTCGAAGCTCTCGGTCATCATTGCGTGAGACTTCACGTCCCACCACCTTCTATCCGCTGGTTTTGCTACCCCAGCCTAATTCTGCATGCGCGTTGCGCTTAGTGACCTTGATGCGTGCAAGCCCCATCTACTAGGGTCGGTTGCCATGGGCAACCAGGTCGGGTTACGGGCCTGCCTACTCCTTGCTGCTGCGTAGTTCAACGTAATGCCAACTGCTGGTACTGAACGTGCCGCCTTACTCCCTTATGCCGCTCGTTTCAACTGCGCCCCTTCGGGGACGATCCCATGCTCCAGGTAGCGCCACAGGGCGACCACCAGCTTGCGCGCCACCGCGACGATGGCGATGCGCTTGCCGCGCTTGTTCTGGCCTCCCTGCGTGCGCCGGGCGAACCATTTCGTCATCACGCTGTCGGGTTGGTAGCGCAGCCAGAACCAAGACATCTCGATCAACAGCGCGCGCACGCGCCGGTTGCCCTGCTTGCTGATGCCCTGGTCAACCCGGCTCTCGCCGCTGTCGTAGGGCTGCGGCACCAAACCGACGCAGGCGCCCACCTGCCTGCGGTTCTCGAATTTGCGCCAGAACAGCTCCAGCACCAACCTCGTCGCGCCCACCGGCCCCACCGCCTTCAACCGTTCCAGGTCGGCAATGCGCTGGCGCACCTCCGGCGGCAATTGCTCCGCCATCCCTTTTTCCAGCGCGGCCAGTTGTTGCTGCGCCAACTCCAAACGTTTGCACTCCTGTTCCAGCCGCTGCTGCAGCTGCGCCGACAGCGGATCGCCGTCGTAGCAACACAATTCCCGCTTGTTCAGCCGCGCCCCCACATCGCCGCCGACGCCATCCCAGCAGCCGACGGTGCGCAGCAGCTTGCGGATCCGGTCGCGGTGCTGCTGCGTTTCCTTTTGCAACTCGCCGCGGTCCCGTACCACGTGCCGCTGCGCCTCGGCCTCCACCGTCGGAACACGGATCACGTGCATCCGGTCGTACTCGCCACGCAACCAGCCCCGCAATGTCAGCACGAGCTTGATCGCGTCGAGCCGGTCGGTCTTGGCCCGCCGTTTGTGCCGCTCGACGGGAATGCTGGCAGGGTCGCAGATCACCACCTCGTAGCCCAGCTTCGAGAGGGCGCGCTCAATCCAGAAGCCATCCTGACCAGCCTCGTACAGCACGACGGTGCGTACCTCGGCGGCCAGGCCCCACTTTGCCTTGAACTTCTCAATCTCCTGCACCGTTTCGTTGAGGCGCCCCGCCGCTGTCTCGCCGGAAACCGTCTGAATCGCCGGCTTCTCTCTCTTTCCGTCGTGCAAGGCAATTTTCCAGCTCTTGCTCGACAACTCTAATGCCACTGCAAAAACTTCGACTTCAGGCGTAAAATCGTTGGCGCGGGTCGG
Source organism: Janthinobacterium sp. CG3 (assembly GCF_000344615.1). GTDB lineage: Bacteria > Pseudomonadota > Gammaproteobacteria > Burkholderiales > Burkholderiaceae_D > Janthinobacterium. The sequence continues at coordinate 2,861,859 of NZ_KB467824.1, forward strand.
TTGCATGATTTTCTCCTAAGTTGATTCTTCGAACCTTCACTTTAGGATTAATTTGCGTCTTTTGCCGACCCGCCTTCATTCATAGTATCTACGAAAACCGCGCCAACTTAACAACGCGGGGCCAACTTATTTCAGGCGGCAGCTCAGCAGCCAGTAGTGTTCCAGGCGCAGGATGCGGATTTCGCGCACCTGCGCGGCCAGGCGCTTGCGCAGCGTGCTGTCGGACGGGAAGTTCTTGATGATCTCGTAGCGCTGGCCGTCGATCGCTGTCAGGAACTGGTAGGTGTTGCCTTCGGCGTCGGTGCGGGCGATGACGTCGCTATGCCCGTCGACGTAGGTGTCGTCGACCAGCACCAGGACGGTGTCCTTGCCCAGCTTGGCGCGCAATTGGCCCAGGAAACGCTCCTGGTCTTCGCGCTTGACGTGCGACCACCAGAAACCGGCGAAGCAGGCGGTGAAGCTGCCGATGTCGGCCGGCAGGTCGAAGGCGTCCGCCAGGCTGAACTCGACGCGTTCGAAACCGCGCGTCTTCGCCAGCTCCAGCATTTCGACGTTGATGTCGGTCGCCAGTACCGACTCCGCCACCTCGTCGAGGGTCTGGGTCCAGTAGCCGGTGCCGCAGGCAATCTCCAGCACCTTGTGGCCGCTCAGGACCTCGTCTATCTTGTCGTGCAACTCGTCGAGGTCGTCCTCGACGTCCGGGTTGGCGTAGACGCGGTCGTACTCCTGCGCTTCCACGGCGTAGAATTGTGCTAGTTGCTCGGTAATCATGTGTTTCTTCTCTGTCATATATTTATCTAAATGAGTGGTACGCGCCGCGCCATCGGCCCGGCTTATAGTTCGTAGTGTTCCTTCTCGCCGCTCATCGCCTGTTCGATCAACTTCCGGTTCAGCGTCGGCGTCAGCAACTCGATGAAGGTGTAGATATAGCTGCGCAAATAGGCCCCCTGCTTGACCGCCACGCGCGACACGTTCATGCCGAACAAATGGCCGACGGAGATCGCGCGCAGGTTCTTGTCGCGCTCGGCGTCAAACGCCATACCCGCTATGATACCAACTCCCATCCCCAACTCGACATAAGTCTTGATGACGTCGGCGTCGATGGCCTCGAGCAGCACGTCCGGCTTGAGCCCGCGCAACGCGAACGCGTGGTCGATCTTGCTGCGCCCGGCGAAGGCGCCGTCGTAAGTAATCAGCGGAAACGCCGCGATGTCTTCCAGGGTCACCGACTTCCCTTTCAGCAGCGCATGCTCGGGCGGCACCACCACCACGTGCTCCCATTGGTAGCAGGGCAGCGTGATCAGGCCGTCGATGGCGGCGATCGACTCGGTGGCGATGGCCAGGTCGGCCTGGTCGCGCTGGACCATTTCGGCGATCTGCCGAGGATTGCCCTGCAACAAAGACAGCCGCACCTTGGGAAACTTCAGCATAAACGCCTGTACCACCTTCGGCAACGTGTAGCGGGCCTGGGTGTGGGTGGTGGCAATGGTAAAACTGCCGCTGTCCTGGGCCGCGAATTCCTTGCCGATACGTTTCAGACTGTCAATTTCTTGCATAATCAGTTCGACCGACTCCAGCACCAGGCGACCCGGTTCGGTCAAGCCGCGGATACGCTTGCCGTGGCGGGTGAAGATATCGACGCCCAACTCCTCCTCAAGCTCGATGATGGCCTTCGACACACCCGGCTGCGACGTGAACAAGGCCTTGGCGGCGTCGGTCAGGTTGTAGTTTTGGCGCACAGCTTCACGCACGAAGCGCAGTTGGTGGAGATTCATTACGGTTTTTTGCCCTTGATCACGTCATTTCCGATGGTTTTTTGCTTACTTGCACTTCCCTTCCCCCATTTTGCGCTCATGCTTATACGCAATCCGCATATAAGCAAATGAGTAGGAAGTAGTAGGGAATGAAGACGAAGTTTATTACTATTGCAGGTACTTTGGGGGCGCGTACATGACTTTAACTTATATAGTGTCGGGGTTTGGGGTGGGATTGCTGGTCGGCATGACCGGTGTGGGCGGCGGGTCTTTGATGACGCCGCTGCTAACCTTGCTGTTCGGCGTGCCGCCGTCGGTTGCCGTCGGCACCGACCTGGCGTTCGCGGCCGTGACCAAGAGCGCCGGCACGCTGACGCACCGCCTGCGTGGCACCGTGCGCTGGGACATCGTCAAGCTGCTGTGCATGGGCGCGCTGCCGGCCGCCGTGGCCGCCACGCTGGCGCTCAAGTCCTTCGGCGCGCTGGACAAGGAAATCGGCGTCGTGATCCGCTACTCGATCGCCTGCTCGGTACTGCTGACCGTGGTCGCGCTGATCTTCAAGGGCAAGATGCTGAACTGGGTCAACGCCCACCCGGAAAAACAATTGCAGGGCAAGGCGCTGGCCCGCGCCACCGTCATCTGCGGCGCCGCCCTCGGCGTGCTCGTCACGGTGTCGTCGATCGGCGCCGGCGCCATCGGCGCGACGCTGCTGGTGATGATGTATCCACGCATGAGCGCGGCCGAAGTGGCCGGCACCGACATCGCCTACGCCGTGCCGCTGACGGCCATCGCCGCCTTCGGCCACTGGTGGCTCGGCTCGATCGACTGGGTGCTGCTGGGTTCGCTACTGATCGGCTCGCTGCCCGGCATCACCCTCGGTTCCTGGGTGGCGCGCGCGGTGCCCGAGCGCTTCCTGCGCGTGTTGCTGGCCATGACGCTGACCGGCGTCGCCGTCAAACTGATGTCGCAGTAAGCGGCGGCCAGCGCCCCAACAACTTTAGTATAGTTAACCGCATCCACTATCATTACAGTAGTCGTTCAGCTTTTTTTAGGATTCTTGCCATGTATCAATACGATCAATACGACCACCTCATCGTCAAGGAACGCATTGCCCAATACCGCAACCAGGTAGAGCGCCGGATTGCGAACGAACTGACGGAGGAGGAATTCATTCCCCTGCGCCTGCAAAACGGCCTGTACATGCAGCGCCACGCCTACATGCTGCGCATCGCCGTGCCGTACGGCCTGCTGTCGTCGAAACAGATGCGCATGTTCGCCACCATCGCCCGCAAGTACGACCGCGGCTATGGCCACTTCACCACGCGCCAAAACATCCAGTTCAACTGGATTGAACTGGAACAGACGCCGCAGATCCTCAGCGACCTGGCCTCGGTCGAGATGCACGCCATCCAGACTTCGGGCAACTGCATCCGCAACACCACCTCGGACCCGTACGCCGGCGTCGCCCACGACGAGATCATCGATCCGCGCCCGTACGCCGAAGTGTTGCGCCAGTGGAGCACCTTCCACCCCGAATTCATCGCCCTGCCGCGCAAGTTCAAGGTCGCCATCAACGGCGCCAAGGACGACCGCGCCGCCATCGCCGTGCACGACATCGGCCTGACCGCCGTCTACAACGAGGCCGGCGAAATCGGCTTCAAGGTCATGGTCGGCGGCGGCATGGGCCGCACGCCCATCCTGGGCAGCGTGATCCGCGACTTCCTGCCGTGGCAGCACCTGCTGACCTACACCCAGGCGGTGATGCGCGTCTACAACCAGTACGGCCGGCGCGACAACAAATACAAGGCGCGCATCAAGATTTTGCTCAAGGCCATCGGCGCCGAGGAATTCGCCCGCCAAGTCGAGGCCGAATGGGTCGACCTGAAGGACGGCCCGGAAACCCTGACGACCGAGGAAATGTCGCGCGTGGTGGACTACTTCAAGCCGCACGCCTACGCCACCCTGCCGGCGCTGGACCCGCTGCTTGAGCACGCCGACAACAAGGCCTTCGCCAACTGGCTGCAACGCAACGTCAAGCCGCACAAGGTGCCGGGCTACGCCATCGCCGTGCTGTCGCTGAAGAAAACCGGCGTGCCGCCGGGCGACGCCACCGCCGAGCAGATCGACTTCGTCGCCGAGCTGGCCGACCGCTACAGCTTCGGCGAACTGCGCGTCACCCACGAGCAAAACCTGGTGCTGGCCGACGTCGAGCAGTCGCAGTTGTTCAAGCTGTGGCAGGAAGTCAAGGCGCACGGCCTGGCCACGCCGAACATCGGCTTGCTGACCGACATGATCTGCTGCCCGGGCGGCGACTTCTGCTCGCTTGCCAACGCCAAGTCGCTGCCGATCGCCGCCGCCATCGCCGAGCGCTTCGACAACATCGATTTCCAGCACGACATCGGCGAGATCGAACTGAACATCTCGGGCTGCATCAACGCCTGCGGCCACCACCACGTCGGCGCCATCGGCGTGCTGGGCGTCGACAAGGACGGCAGCGAATGGTATCAAGTGTCGATCGGCGGTTCGCAAGGCAACCACGCCGCCATCGGCAAGATCATCGGACCGTCGTTCTCCTCGCTGCAAATGCCGGAGGTCATCGACCGCCTGCTGCAAGTCTATGTGCGCGAGCGCTACGAGGACGAACGCTTCGTCGACACCGCCCAGCGCCTGGGCGTGGCGCCGTTCAAGGAACACGTATATGCAACGCCGATCAAGGTCGGCCATCTGGTTGGGGAAGACGACTATGTTTGAAGTACGCGAAGAAATCATTAAGAACGCGGCCGTGGTGGCGAACCACTGGGGCCTGCTGCGCCTGGACGAGGGCGACAGCGCCGACAGCGTAACCGTTCCGGCCGGCAAGGCCATCGTGCCGCTGGCGGTCTGGCTGGCGCGGCGCGCCGAGCTGGCCGCGCGCCTGCCCGACATCGGCGTCTGGCTGGCCAGCGACGAGCGCCCGGAGGCGCTGGGCGCCGACGTCGCGCTGCTGGCCGTCATCGCCGTCGACTTCCCGAAATTCACCGACGGCCGCGGCTACTCGATCGCCTACAACCTGCGCGCCCGCCTCGGCTTCAAGGGCGAGCTGCGGGCCATCGGCGACGTGCTGCGCGACCAGTTGTTCTCGATGCACCGGGTCGGCTTCGACGCCTACGCGACGCGGCCGGACCGCAGCATCCACGACGCGCTCAAGGGCCTGTCGGTGTTTTCCGAAACCTACCAGGCGTCGTGGGACGACAAAACGCCACTGTTCCGGCGCCACCACCGCGAAGCCCCTACACCGGACGCCGACGTCGGCTTCGGCATTTAAGGAAACGACTCCATGAACGACCTGACCGCCCTCGTCGCCAGCACCCGCCAGACCTTAGAGCGCATCGCCAGTGACTTCACGCCGGCCGTGTTCGCGTCCAGCCTGGCCGCCGAGGACATGGTGCTGACCGACCTGATCCTGAAGGCGAAGCTGCCCATCGGCATCTTCTCGCTGGAAACGGGCCGCCTGCACGCCGAAACCCTGGCCGTGCTCGACAAGATCAAGGCGCGCTACGGCGCCGACGTCGCGCTGTACCGCCCGCAGCCGGAGGCGGTCGACGCCTACGTCGCGCAACACGGCTTGAACGCCTTCTACGACAGCGTCGAGATGCGCCGCGAATGCTGCCGCGTGCGCAAGGTCGAGCCGCTCGGGCGCGCCCTGGCCGGCAACAAGGCCTGGGTCACCGGCCAGCGCCGCGCCCAGTCGAGCACGCGCGCCGAGTTGCACGTCGAGCAAGACGATCCCGACCACGGCATGACCAAGTTCAATCCGCTGGCCGATTGGAGCGAAGAGGACGTATGGCAATACATTCGCGATAACAATGTGCCTTACAATGCCTTGCACGACCAGGGCTATCCGTCGATCGGCTGCCAGCCGTGCACCCGCGCCGTCGAACCGGGCGAGGACGTGCGCGCCGGCCGCTGGTGGTGGGAAAACCCGGACTCGAAGGAATGCGGCCTGCACATGGTGGACGGCAAACTCATACGCATCAAATCCGTTGCAGCTTGAATCAACACACTATCAATAACATCAGGCCTATGAATACCATATTAAACGAGCGTCACCTCGATAGCCTCGAGTCAGAAGCGATCCACATCATGCGCGAAGTGGCGGCCGAGTGCGCCAATCCGGCGCTGCTGTTCTCCGGCGGCAAGGATTCCGTCGTCATGCTGCGCCTGGCCGAAAAAGCCTTCCGCCCTGGCAAGTTCCCCTTCCCGCTGGTGCACATCGACACCGGCCACAACTTCGCCGAGGTCATCACCTTCCGCGACAAGAAAGTGGCCGAACTGGGCGAACGCCTGATCGTCGGTTCGGTCGAGGAATCGATCCGCCGCGGCACCGTGCGCCTGCGCAACCCGGCGACCGACTCGCGCAACGCCGCGCAAGCGGTGACCTTGCTTGAAACCATCGCCGAACATAAATTCGACGCCTGCATCGGCGGCGCCCGCCGCGACGAGGAAAAAGCCCGCGCCAAGGAGCGCATCTTCTCCTTCCGCGACGAGTTCGGCCAGTGGGACCCGAAAGCCCAGCGCCCCGAGCTGTGGGACTTGTACAACACCCGCGTGCATCCGGGCGAAAACATGCGCGTGTTCCCGATCTCCAACTGGACCGAGCTGGACGTGTGGCAATACATCGCCCGCGAAAAACTGGAACTGCCGCCGATCTACTTCGCGCACGAGCGCCAGGTGATCCCGCGCAACGGCCTGCTGGTGCCGCTGACCGACCTGACGCCGGCGCTGCCGGGCGAGACCGTCGAAACGCAAGTGGTGCGCTTTCGCACCGTCGGCGACATCTCCTGCACCTGCCCGGTGTCGTCTAGCGCCTCGACGGTCGAGCAGATCATCGCCGAAACGGCCGTCACCCAGATCACCGAACGCGGCGCCACCCGGATGGACGACCAAACCTCCGAAGCGTCGATGGAAAAACGTAAGAAAGCAGGGTACTTCTGATGAACGCAATCAACGACAACATTTCCGAACGCGGCATGCTGCGCTTCATCACGGCCGGTTCGGTCGACGACGGCAAGAGCACGCTGATCGGCCGCCTGCTGTTCGACAGCAAGGGCATCTTCGCCGACCAGCTCGACGCCATGTCGCGCTCCAAGCACAAGCGCACCGTCGGCGACGCCGTCGACCTGTCGCTGCTGACCGACGGCCTGGAAGCCGAACGCGAGCAAGGCATCACCATCGACGTGGCCTACCGCTACTTCGCCACGCCGAAACGCAAGTTCATCATCGCCGACACCCCCGGCCACGAGCAATACACCCGCAACATGGTCACCGGCGCCTCGACCGCCGACGCCGTCATCATCCTCATCGACGTCTCCAAGGTCAAGCTGGGCGACGACGGCAGCGTCGAACTGCTGATCCAGACCAAGCGCCACTCGACCATCGCCCACCTGCTGCAAATCGAGCACGTGGTCGTCGCCGTCAACAAGATGGACCTGGTCGGCTACGACGAAACCGTCTACGAGCGCATCGTCGCGGCCTACCGCGAATTCGCCGTCAGCCTGGGCCTGAAGGACATCACGCCGATTCCCCTGTCGGCGCTGACCGGCGACAACGTCGTCGAGCGCGGCGACAAACTGGGCTGGTACACCGGCCCGACCCTGATCGAGCTGCTCGAATCGCTGTCGGTCTACGACGACTCGCACGACGCGCCGTTCCGCTTCCCGGTGCAACTGGTGGCGCGCCACAACGGCCACGAAGCCAACGACTTCCGCGGCTACATGGGGCGCATCGAAGCGGGCAAGGTCAGCGTCGGCGACAAGCTGGTGGTGCAACCGTCCGGCCAGAGCGCGACCGTCAAAGACATCGTCACCATGGACGGCTCGCTGGCCAGCGCCGTGGTCGGCCAGTCGGTCACGCTGCTGCTCAATGAATACCTCGACATCTCGCGCGGCGACATGCTGGCCGGCGCCGACCGCCCGGCCACCTTGCTCAAGAACGTCGTCGCCGACGTCTGCTGGCTGTCCGAGGACGGACTCGACCTGCGCCGCAAGTACTGGATCAAGCACGGCACCAAGCAGACCGCCGCCAAGGTGACGGCGATCGAGACCCTGCTCGACATCAACACCCAGCAGCGCCACCCGGCCGAGGGGCTGAAGCTGAACGACATCGCGCGCATCGCGCTGACCGTGCAGCAAGCGCTGGCGGCCGACGCCTACGACGATATCCGCGCCACCGGCGCCTTCATCCTGATCGACGAAGTGACGCATCAAACCGTCGCCGCCGGCATGATCCGGCTCGGCTAAGGAGAACGGCATGGCACCCGCATCCCACTTCGGTAAAGTCTTCCTGATCGGCGCCGGCCCCGGCGCCCAGGACTTGATGACCATGCGCGGCGCGCGCCTGCTGGCGCAAGCCGACGTCGTGCTGCACGACGCGCTGGTCACCGGCGAGATGCTGGAGCTGTGCCCGCAGGCCTTGAAGATTTTGGTCGGCAAGCGCTGCGGCCAGTTGTCGACGGCGCAAGCCTTCATCAACAAGCAACTGGTCGACAACGCGAAGAAATTCGCCCTGGTGGTGCGTTTGAAGGGCGGCGATCCGATGCTGTTCGGCCGCGCCGACGAGGAATTGCGCGCGCTGGAGGAAGCCGGCATCGACGTCGAGGTGGTGCCCGGCATCACCACCGCGCTGGCGGCGGCGGCGGCCAGCAAGCAGCCTTTGACCAAGCGCGGCGTGGCGCGCAGCGTGGCGTTTTTCACGTCCAGCACCGCGCCCGACCAGCCCGACCACGTCGCCATTCCCGACAGCGACACGCTGGTGCAGTACATGGGCGGACGCGAGGCCATCGCCACGGCCAAGCGCATGCTCGAACAGGGCCGCCGCGCCGACACGCCGGTGCTGGTGATTGAAAATTGCAGCCGGCCGGACCAGCGCGTGCTGCGCCTGGAGCTGGCCACGCTGGCGCAGGGACTGGGCGCGACCCACGGCCCGGTGCTGGTGATGCTGGGCGACGCCATGGCGATGCGCGAACACCAACAGGTGGGCGCCGAATCCGGCGCACCGGCGGCGGGCCGCCTCAGCGCCTGCCTCAGCGCCTGATTCCCGGGCGCCGGTGCGCGCCTTAGCGTTCATTTAAACCAGAAGCGTAAAACCGGGGTCAGGCCTGAAGGCCGGGCCTCGTCGCCTTGGCGCCGGCTCTTTGCCCTTGCTGGGTTTTTCTGCGTTGCCGGCCCGCTAATGTCTATTCGCGCGCGCGTTCCCGTATTTTGACTACCGGGACAGGCGATAGTTGTGTATAAGATTAGCTCTTTCAGCTTGCCTAGTTTCCGAAATATGAGTCAGTCGCAAAACCGATCTATCTTTGTGTCGGCGCTTCTCTGTGTCTGCCTGAGCGGATGTTCGCTTGTCAAACTCAAGGAAGAGTCGAAGACCTTCTATTCCTCCACGGTGTTGGCGGGATATGTCTCCAGCGCGGTCCCATGGGACAAACCCATTGTTGTCGCCGCCTACTCGACACGCAATGGCCGCCTGGAAATCGCGCACCACACCGTGCTGCACGAGGCCGGCGGATACGAGCTGATTGTGCAAAAGGGAGAGTACGGCTTGTTTGCGTTCGGCGACGCCAACGGCAACCTGCGGCTGGACGCCGGCGAACCGGTCGGCGACTATGCGCCCGCGCCGGTGCCCGCCAGCGGCACCGGCGCCGTGGTGAACCTCGATTTCGTGATATCGGCCAAGGCGCAAGGCGCCATTCCGCCCGGCACCTCCGTCGCCGCCGCCGCGTCCGGGAACCAGCACAGTACCCAGGTCGGCGCCATCGCCAAGCTCGACGACGCGTTGTTTTCGTCCGAATCCGGGCGCCGCGGTTATTGGGCGCCGGTGGATTTTTTCAAGGAGGTGGGCGGCAATATCTACTTCCTGGAGGAATACGATCCGCGCAAGACGCCGATTCTGTTCGTCCACGGCGCGGCCGGTTCGCCACAGGACTGGAAATACTTCCTCCAGCGTCTGGACCGGAGCCGGTACCAGCCATGGGTTTTCTATTATCCGTCCGGTGCCTCGCTCGACTCCATGTCCTACCTGCTGTACTGGAAACTGGGCAATCTGCAGCGGCGCTACCATTACGACAGGCTCTATCTGACCGCGCACAGCATGGGCGGTTTGGTGGTGCGCTCTTTCCTGGCCAACTACGGCGAGCAGTTCCCCGCCGCCAAATTGTTCGTCAGCCTGTCGACGCCGTGGGGCGGCGACGCGCTGGCCGACAGCGGCGTGGCGTACTCGCCCGCCGTCATACCCTCGTGGAACGATGTGCGGGCCAGCGGCCGCTTCGTGCAAACGCTGTTTCAAAAACCGCTACCGCGCGAGCTCGACTATTACCTGTTCTTCGGCCACGCCGGGCGTTACAGCCCCTTGCGCCCGGCCAGCAACGACGGCGCCATTACCCTGGCCAGCCAGTTGCGCCCGGCCGCCCAGTCCGAGGCCACGCGCGTCTTCGGCTACGACGCCGACCACATCGGCATCCTGTCGTCGCCCGAGGTGTTCGCCCAATACGCCGCGCTGCTCAAGGCGGCCGACAAGCGCGACGGCGGCGGCGACGCCGCGCGCAACGGCAACGTGCGCGTGGCGTTCTCCTACGCCCGGCCGGACGAGCACCCGGCATCGCCGCCGGTTCTGGTGCTCACGCCCACCGACCCGGCGCGCGAGCGTATTGTCTTGCCGATCAGCGCGCGCGACAACGGCCGCGCACTCGGTCCCTTCCCGCCCGGCGACTACAACGTGGGCTTGCTGGCGCATGCGTTCCGGGCCACGCCGGCCAGCATGCCGGTAAGCATAGGCGCCGACGGCGTCGCCGATCTGCGCTTCCTGCTCACCCCGCAGGGCACGCTTTCCGGTTACATCGGCGCCGACGCCACGCCCGCCGACAATCCCGCCGGTAGCTTTCGCCGGCACCGCCGCGACATTCAGATCGAGTCCATCGTGCTGACCAATGGCGAGGACCGGCGCGAGCTCAGGCCGCTCGACGAAACCAGGGACCGCACCGTCGAAAGCTATATGGCGGGCCGCGACTACGTTTTCAATACGTTTTTTTCGTTTGTCGGCTTGAACGAGGGCAGTTATGAATTGACGATCAAGGTCGCCGGTTACCAGCCTTACCGCCACGTCTACCAGGTGGTGCCGGGGAAATATGGCTATTTGACGCCTATCGATTTGAGCGCGCTGAAGTAAGCCGGCTCAGCCGGCGCGCGCCGCCCTTGTTTGTTTGGCTTCGCCAGCGCGCCCACGTCCGCGGTTTCAAACGAGGACGCTTGCGGCAGCAGGCGCTGCAACGTCGCCGCCACGCGCAGCAGGCGCGGGTCGCCGGCCTCGGCTTCGTCGCAGGTGTCGTTGATGCAAAAGAACAGCAGACGGCCGAAATCGGCCTGCAGCGCCGCCAGTTGCAGCTCGGCGCCCTGCGCCCCGCTGCTGATGTGCAAGGGGTCGAGGATGGCCTGGCGCGCGTAGCCCATCTGCACCATCCAGCGCGGCACCAGGTCGGGCAGCAGCGGCGGCACGCGCCACGAGCGGAACACCGTCGAACGCACCTGCTCGAACAGCTCGCCGGCGAGCGCCTCCAGCTCGCGCATCGCGCTCTTCAGCATCGGCCGCGGCGCGTGCGAATACAGCCGCGGCTCGTGGCGGTAGTGCGGATAGCGCCGCGCCAGCCAGTGCTTCGACAGGATCGCCGCGTTGACCAGCGCCGTGCCGTCCTCCTGCAGCGCGTCGCGCTCGGGCACGGTGGCGGTTTCGGCGAACACCGTCAGGCGCTCGCCGAACCAGTTCGCCGGGTCCACCGGCTGGCCGAAAAAGACGTCGTCGTTCAAGTAGATGAAGCGCTCGGCCAGGCCGGGAATGTGGTGCAGATACGATTCGATGTGGCCGGAATCGAACACCGGCATGGCCGCCGCCGGGATCAAGTCGCGGTGGTCGACCAGCGTCAGGCGCTCGGACGGGCGCAGCCAGGCCGGCGCCTGGCGGTCGGTGACGATGTAGACGTGCCCGTGTTCGGGAAAGAATTTTTCCAGCGCGCGCAGGTTGTAGCGCAACTCGCCATTGTCGCGGTAGCGCCCCGAAACGTTGCCGTGCACCGCCAGTTGCCGCGGATGGCGCGCCGTCCAGTCGGCGTAGGCGCGGCTGCGCCGCTCGCTCCAGGCCGGGTCGGCGCCGTCGACCCACAGGTAGACGATGTCGATGCGCGCGGGCGCAAGGGCGGCTCCGGCCGCGGTCGGGCCGGCGTCGGGCAGCGCGCAGCCCATCAGGTGGCGTCGTTGGCGCCGACGCAGTAGTCGGCGATGGCGGCCAGCACGCTGGCGTGTTCGCCGACCGCCTCGACTACCTTGAGGTCAAGCTGCGGATAGTCGCGCCGCAGTTGCTCGACCATCAGCGGCAGGTCGCGCAGCACGTGGCCGCCCTGCCCCAGGAACACCGGCACCAGGGTCAGCTCGGCCACGCCGGCGCCGACCAGTTCGGCCACCTTCTCCGGCAGGCGCGGCGTCATCAGTTCGAGGAAGGCCAGCGAGACGTCGACGCCGGGCAGGCGCGCCTGCGTCAGCGCGCGCAGGCGCTCGAACGGCGCCGCCCAGGATGCGGCGCGGGCGCCGTGGGCGAACAGGATCATCGCGCGTCGGTGCGTCATCAGTGTCTTTCCACCCACCACAAGGCGCCCAGCGCCAGCAGCAGGTACAGCGCACTCGGCGCGATGGCGGTCAACAAGGCCGGCCAGGTGCTCAGCAAACCCAAATGCGAGAACAGGGTGTTGATCAGGATGAAGCTGACGCCGATCATGATGCCGATGAAGATCTTCAGGCTGACGCCGCCGCTGCGCGTGTGCAGGTAGGCGAACGGCAACGCCAGCGCCATCAGCACGAAAATGGCCATCGGGTCGATCAGCTTCTTCCAGAAGGCGATCTTGAAGCGGTCGGTTTCCTGCTTGTTCTCGGCCAGGTGGGCGGTGTAGACCCGCAGTTCGGCGGCCGACATGCGCGCCGGATCGGACGAGGAGACCGTCAGTATCCTCGGCGTGATCTCCGAGACCACGTCCTTGCTGGCGCTCTTCTGGGTGGCGACGGCGCTGGTTTCCTGGATGAAGTTGTTCTTCAGGTTGGCCTCGACCCCGGGCGTGAGCACGGTGCTGTTGGAGAAGCGCGTCTCCGTCACGTCCAGCAGGCGCCAGACGTTGCTGCCCTGGTAGGTCGCGGCGGCGGCGACGGTGATCGAGCGCAGGCGGAAGCTATTGTCGAACTCGTACAGCTTGACGTCCTTCAGCCGGCCGTCGGGACGCGCCTCGCGCACGTTGAAAAAGCGCGCGCCGGTGGCGGCGCCGCTCAGGCCCTCGCTCTTGACGATGTCCTTGGTCCACATGCCGGAGCGAAATTCGCTGGAGACGGTGGTGCCGCGCGCGCTCAGCTTGATGCGCTCGGCGATGGGCGCGGTGCGCGGCGCGATCAACTCGCCGAAAATGAAGGTGATGATGACGAACACCACGCCGATGCGAAACAGGAACCAGGCCGCCATCGCGGTCGACATGCTGGCCGCGCGCATGACCGTGAATTCCGACGTCGAGGCGAACTGCGCCATCGTGTAAATGGTGCCGATCAGCGCCGCGATCGGCATCACCTGGTAGACGTGGCCGGGGATCAGGATCAGCACATACAGGAAGGCCTGGGTGCTGCCGTAGCCGTTCTTGCCGACCAGCGGCAGCTCGCCGGTCAGGTCCATGAAGGCCAGCAGCGCCAGGAAGGCGAGCAGCACGAAGCCCACCGCCTGGGCGATCGAGACCGCGAAATAACGCTGTAAAATCTTCATGTCGATGCCGGTTTGTTCAGGCGGCGGGCGCGTTTCACCGCGCCCAGCAGGACCAGGGGATGGTAGCGGTGGTTGACGTTCAGGCGCCAGGTAAACAGCAGCAGCGCCACCAGCGCCACCACCAGGTGCAGCGGCCACCAGGACGCGCCGAACGACAAGCGGCCCTGTTTCACGCTGGCCTCGACCAGCTTGATCAGATTGTTATAGGTGAAAAACACCAGCAGCGCGATGATCAGGTTGACCGAACTGCCGGCGCGCGGATTGACGAAGCCCAGCGGAATGGCCAGCAAAATCAGCACCAGCGTGGTGATCGGCGCGCTGACGCGCCACAACACCTCGGCCATGGTGTACTGGTTGCGCTCCTTGAGCAGGGCCATCGTGGTCATCGAGTCGACGTTCAGTTCGCCGCCCGGCTCTTGCGCCTTGCTGGCCACGCGCATGCTGTAGCGGTCGAACTCCATGGTCTGGAAGTCGGACTGGCCCGGCTTGCCCTGGTAGCGCCGGCCGTTCTTCAGCACCAAGAAGCGCTCGCCCTTGGCGTCGGTCGAAATCACGCCTTCCTTGGCCACCACCACCGTGGTGCCCTTGGCGTCGAGCGTATTGACGAAGACGTTTTGCACGTTGGCCTTCTCGCCGGAGACGCCCTCGACGAAGAAGATGCGGTTGCTCGACGCCGATTCATTGAACTGGCCGGGCGAGACTTTTTGCAAGTCTTCGCGCTTCTGGAAGCGCTCGACGTATTCATTGCTCTTGTGCTTGGCCCACGGCGTCGCGTACAGGCTCAGCACCGCCGTCAACGCCACCAGCGGCAGGCCGAAGGTCAGCACCGGGCGGATCCAGCGCACCAGGCTCATGCCGGAAGCGAACCACACCACCATTTCGGAATCGCGGTAACTGCGCGTCACCACCATCAACACTGAAATAAAACTAGTGAGTATTAGGATAGTTGGCAGATAATTCAGGGCTGCGAAGATGATTAATGCAATCACATCGCTTGAGTCAACCTTTCCGCCCGCGGCCTCGCCGAGGATCTTGATCAGCGTCCAAGTAACAAAGATGGAAAACAACACCGTGAAGATGCCCCCTGCGGCACTGGTCAGTTCACGTTGTAGGGCGCGATGAAAGATCATTCGATGTATGGGCTTCGTGTCGGTGAGTTAAGTAACATGTTTACTAAGCAAATAAAAACGGAGAAGCAAATGGACTTTAGCATAAAAGCATTCGACACAAAAAACACCATTGTGTCGACCAAAACCGGCTGTGTCGCGGTGGCGGTATTTGAAAACAAACAGCTCTCGCCGGCGGCCAAGGCGCTCGACGGCGCGGGCGAGATCACGGCGGCGCTGAAGTCCGGCGACATCACCGGCAAAGCCGGCACCACCCTGCTGCTGCGCGGCGTTGGCGGCGTCAACGCCGAACGCGTGCTGTTGGTGGGACTGGGCGGCGACGAGGCCGTCAGCGAGAAAAATTTCGCGACCGCGGTGCAAGCGACGCTCAAGGCGTTCGGCGCACTCGGTGCCGCGGACGCCATTATCGCACTACCAATGACCGAAGTGAAAGAGCGCGATGTGAATTGGGCGATCCGTTGCGTGGTGCAGGCCGCGCACGAGGGCGAATACCGCGCCGACACCCAGAAGAGCAAGAAAGACCCGGCCCCGGCCGGCGTGCGCAAAATCGCCCTGGCGCTGCCGTCCAGCGTCGCCGCCAAGGCCGCGCTGGCGCAGAGCATCGCCATCGCCAACGGCGTGGACCTGACCAAGAACCTGGGCGACCTGCCGGCCAACGTCTGCACCCCGACGCACCTGGCCAACACCGCCAAGAAACTGGCGAAGGACTACAAGTTCGACGTCGAGGTGCTGGACCGCAAGCAGCTTGAGGCGCTGAAGATGGGCAGTTTCCTGTCGGTCACCAACGGCAGCGAGCAGCCGCCGAAGTTCATCGTGCTCAAGCACATGGGCGGCAAGGCCAAGGACGCGCCGGTGGTGCTGGTCGGCAAGGGCATCACCTTCGACACCGGCGGCATTTCAATCAAGCCCGGCCCCGGCATGGACGAGATGAAATACGACATGTGCGGCGCCGCCTCGGTGTTGGGCACCTTCCGCGCCATCGGCGAGATGAACTTGAAGCTCAACGTGATCGGCGTCATCGCCACCTGCGAAAACATGCCGTCGGGCCGCGCCACCAAACCGGGCGACATCGTCACCTCGATGAACGGCTTGACCATCGAAGTGCTCAACACCGACGCCGAAGGCCGCCTGGTGCTGTGCGACGCGCTGACCTACGCCGAACGCTTCAACCCGGCCGTCGTGGTCGACATCGCCACGCTGACCGGCGCCTGCGTGGTCGCGCTGGGCCACCACAACACCGGCCTGTTCACGCGCGGCGACGCGGCGCACGACAAGCTGGCCGGGGAATTGCTGGCGGCCGGCAAGAGCGCCGGCGACACCGCCTGGCGCATGCCGATCGAGGAAGCCTACAACGAGCAGCTCAAGTCGAACTTCGCCGACCTGGCCAACATCGGCAGCCCGGGCGGCGGCTCGATCACCGCGGCGGCCTTCCTGGAAAACTTCACCAAGAAGTACACCTGGGCGCATCTGGACATCGCCGGCACGGCCTGGAAGTCGGGCGGCGCGAAGGGCGCGACCGGCCGTCCGGTGCCGCTGCTGACCAATTTCCTGATTAACCGCGTGTAAAACGGCGCTGGCGTATCGTCGGGTTACGCCGTGCCGGCCAACCCGGCCGACGACAATCGCGCAACCCCGCGTGCGCCTAGTACACCACCGAACCGGCGCCCGGCCCCTCAGACGAGGAAGCGGCGCCGGTTTTTTTCATTTCAATCGTCAGCGTGGCCGGATAGTCGTAGCCGGCGCCGGTATCGCGGTCGACCAGGTAGCCGACGCCGAGGGTCAGCACGTTGCCCCACAGGTTGCCGTGCGCCTTCGAGCCGATCAGCTCGTCGGCCTGGCCGACGCCCTCCTTGCGGCAGTCGACGCGCAGCGGTCCGGCGTGCTTGTGGATCAGGACGCGCCCGGGCGTGGTGACAAACCACTTGCCGGCGCCGTTGACCAGAATGCAGCCGGCGCCGGAAAGAGGCCGGTTGTCGAGGATGGTTTGCACCGCCACCTGTTGCTGGGTGGATTCGGTCAAGGTCGAGCAGCCGCCGGCCATGGCCAGGGCCGCGAATGCGGCGTAGCGGAACATGGGGGGGCCTTTCGCGCTGCGCCGGCGGCCGACGCTACTTGACCGGCACCGGCTGGTTGGCCGGCACGGGCACGGCGGTCACGCTGTTTTTCGGGCTGCCGTCGATCAGGCGGTCGGAGTACACCAGGTACACCAGCGCGTTGCGCTTGGCGTCGACCATGCGCACCACCCGCACGTGCTTGAAGAAAATCGAGGCGCGTTCGGAGAACACCTCTTCCTGGCGCGGCAGTTTGCCGTTGAACTGCAGCGGGCCGACCTGGCGGCACGCCACCGACGACTCGGCCTTGTCCTCGGCCAGGCCGACGGCGCCCTTGATGCCGCCGGTTTTCGCGCGCGACAGGTAGCAGCTGACGCCGCCCACCCGCGGATCGTCGAACACTTCGACGACGACCTTGTGGTCCGGTCCGATCAGCTTGAAGGCGGTGTCGACCGACCCTACCGTCTCGGCCGAGGCCAGGCGTGCGACGGCCAACAGCGCCACCGCGCATACCGCTTGTGCTACGCGCATACAGTTCCTTTTATTCTCGCCCGGGGGCGACGCTCAATTGATCGGCGAAAAACGCTGGACGACGACGCCGTCGACGTCGATCCATTGAAAGAAGACGTCCTGGGGACGGGTCCAGATCGAGCCGTCGGGGGCGCGATAGACGATCATCGGCGTCAAGTCCGATTCGAGCGTCGCCTCGCAGACGAACTCGTAGATCCCGCCCTTGTAATGCCGGTATCGCATGGCGCTAGCCTTCAGCCGTCGGCATTGGCGTCGTTGCCGTCGTCCGCCAAGGCCTTCTGCTTCTTCTTCAAGCCCTGGATGACTTTCAAGATACCCTCCATGCCGGCAGCGCCGTCGATGTCGGTGAAAGCGTCCAACACTTCGTTGAGCACCTTGTTGCGCACGGCCGCCTCGTCCGACGTCATGTCGGGCGCGCCCTGCGGCGCGCGCGCCTTCGCGCTCGCGGTAGCCTTGGCGGTTTTGCCGGCGGTTTTACCGTGCGTCAACGCGGCCTGCCAGATCACCCAGCGCCGCTGCGTTTCAAATATCAGGTACTCGTCCGGCTTGTCTTCACGCCGCCGCACAATGTGGCCATCACGCTGCGCCCACGCTTCAAATGCTGTTCGCATTTTCTTCCTTTACAAATGCTACGCGCATGTCTCACTATTAAAACCGCAACATTTCAAAATATTACCATTTATTGGCCCTACAAAACACTTTCTGTCATGTAGTGTTGCGTTTAGTATAGAAAACATGCGGCACCAACCGCGATCCATAATCAGTATATTTCGCTTTTGATCCGATGGTAATGTAATTTACATGCCGCTTTTGCAACTTCAAAAAAAACCGTCGCGGCCTGCGATTACGCTATATAACATAAGATGATATTTTAGTGGTTTTCGGCGTCCCCCTGCGAGAAACTTCACGGCAATCCCGCCCGCCGCCCCTACAAGCGACCTCAAGCACACTGTCGGAGCGGTTTTTACCGCATTGATGCGCAACATGCAAAACTTCCTGTCGCCAACTTGTCAATGTCAGTATTTTATACAACAAATAACTCCCTACTGGAACTGTAGTTTCAATCGTGCGCCGGGTTCGCGACCGATGTGACACGCGGGCGGGCGCCGCTTGCGGTAAGATTCGCCCCATCGGGCGCGCCGCCGCGCGGCGCCGACGCCCGGGCGCGCGGCGCCCGCCCCTCTTTATAAGGATGTTCAAGCAATGAAATTAGCAACCTGGAACGTCAACTCCCTCAAAGTGCGCCTGCCGCAAGTATTGCAGTGGCTCAGCGACAACCCCGTCGATGTGCTGTGCCTGCAAGAAACCAAGCTCACCGACGACAAATTCCCCGTCGCCGAGATCGAGGCGGCCGGCTACCAGGTCGTCTTCAGCGGCCAGAAGACCTACAACGGCGTGGCGATCCTGTCGAAGCTGCCCATCACCGACGTCGTCAAGAACAATCCGCGCTACGAGGACGCCCAGCAGCGCATCCTGGCGGCGACCATCGACGGCGTGCGCGTGGTCTGCGCCTACGTGCCCAACGGCCAGAGCGTCGACTCCGACAAGTACGCATACAAGCTGGGCTGGCTGGCGGCGCTGCACGAATGGCTGGCGGAGCAGGCGCTGCTGCACAGCAACCTGGCCGTGGTCGGCGACTACAACATCGCCCCCGACGACCGCGACGTGCACGACCCGGTGGCGTGGGCCGGCCAGGTGCTGGTGTCGGACCAGGAACGCGCCGCGCTGACGCGGCTGATCGACCTCGGCCTGCAGGACGCCTTCCGGCTGTTCGAGCAGGCCGAGAAATCGTTTAGCTGGTGGGACTACCGCCAGCTCGGCTTCCGCCTGAACAAGGGCCTGCGCATCGACCACATTTTGCTGTCGGCGCCGCTGGCGACGCGCTGCACCGCCTGCGTGATCGACCGCGCGCCGCGCAAATGGGAACAGCCGTCGGACCACGCGCCGGTGATCGCCACCATCGTTTGAGGCGCTCTAGCGCGATGCCGTAGCGCGATGCCGTAGGCCGGGTTAGCCCGCCAGGGCGTAAGCCGACTGGCGTCGGCAGCGGCTCGGCGCTGAGTTCATCAACACCAAGGGCGTGACCCCGTTCAAGCCAGCGGTGCCAGCTTCCGCTCGGCCAGCGCCTGCGGCACCGGCTGCGAGAACAGGTAGCCCTGGGCGTACTGGCAGCCTTGCCGCTGCAGCAGCGCGAACTGGCCTTCGGTCTCGACCCCTTCGGCCACCGCCGACAGCTGCAGGCTGTCCGACAAGGCGATGATGGCCGCGACGATGGCCCGGTCCTCGGCGCTGTCCTCCAGGTCCTTGATGAAGGCGCGGTCGATCTTGATCTTTTTCACCGGGAAGCGCTTCAGGTAGGCCAGGCTGGAGTAGCCGGTGCCGAAGTCGTCGATCGACAGGCGGATGCCCATCGCGTTGATCTGCCCGAGGATCGCCAGCGTGTGCTCGCCGTGCTGCATCAGCGCCGTCTCGGTGATCTCGAATTCGAGCAGCGCCGGGTCGATGCCGGTTTCGTCGAGGATGCGGCGGATCGAGCCGACCAGGCCGCGGTGCATGAACTGGCGCGGCGACAGGTTGACCGCCAGCGGCACCGGCTGCAGCCCCCTCGCCAGCCATTCCATGCTCTGCTCGCAGGCGCGGCGGATCACCCATTCGCCGATCGGCACGATCAGGCCGTTCTCCTCGATGATCGGGATGAAGCTGTCCGGCATCACCAACCCCAGCCCCGGGCGGCGCCAGCGCAGCAGCACCTCCATCGTGTGCAGCCGGCGCGTGCCGGCGTCGACGATGGGTTGGTAAAACAGCTCGAACTGCCGCTGCGCCAGCGCGCCGCGCAGGCTGCTCTCCAACTCGAAATGCTGGGCCGCGGCCTGGTTCATCTTCTGCGTGAAGAACTGGTAGTTGTTGCGCCCGCTGGCCTTGGCGTGGTACATCGCCGCGTCGGCGTGGCGCATCAAGGTGTCGACGTCGGCGCCGTCGTCGGGGTAGACGCAGATGCCGATCGACGGCGTGATGTGCAGAGTGTGGCCGTCCAGCGGGAACGGCGCGGCCAGCGCGTCGATGATCTTCTCGGCGACGTGGCTGGACTCGTCGACGCTGCGGATGCCCGGCACCAGCACGACGAACTCGTCGCCGCCAAGGCGCGCCACCGTGTCGCTGACGCGCACCGCGCGGCACAGCCGGCTGGCGACCTCCTTGAGCAGGCTGTCGCCGGTCATGTGGCCGAGCGAATCGTTGATGGTCTTGAAGCGGTCCAGGTCGATGAACATCACCGCCAGGCGGCGCTCCTGGCGCTGCGCCGCCAGCATGGCCCGGTCCAGCCGGTCCGACAGCAGCGCGCGGTTGGGCAGGCCGGTCAGGCTGTCGTGGTAGGCCATGTGGTGCACCCGCGCCTCGGCCTGGCGCCGCTCGACGATCTCGCCCTGCAGCAAGGCGTTGGCGCCGGCCAGCTCGGCGGTGCGTTCGAGCACCCGCACCTCCAGCTCGTCGCGCGCGCGCAGCACCGCCTCGGCCGCCTCGCGGCGCGCCGTGACGTCGTCGACCAGCCAGACCGAGCGGCCGTTGGCCTGGGCCAGGTCGAAGGGCCGGCCCGACAGGCGCGCCCAGAATTGGCTGCCGTCGTGGCGCATCAGCCGGTATTCCGACATGTGCACGCGGCCGGCGCGGAAGTCGCGCGCGGTCTCGAGCCGGGCCGCCTCCCAGGCCGCCCGGTCCGGATACAGCGCCTGCACCGACAGGCCGGCGATGCCGCCGGGCGGGTAGCCGAACAGCTCCTCCATCTTGCTGTTGCAGCGCAGGTTGTAGCCGTCCTCGACGACGGCGATGCCGAGCACCGCGCTGTCGAGGATGGCCTGGTTTTCCAGCAGCGCGTTGCGCAGCGACTCCTCGGCGCGCTTTTGCTCGGTGCGGTCCTCGATGACCCAGATGGTGCCCTGCGCCGGCTCGTTCGGGTTGACCACGTAGCCGATCAGCTGGGCCCACAGCGTGCTGCCGTCGCTGCGCTGCATCAGCGTCTCGATCTGGAACGGCTTGCCGACCGAGAGCAGCGGGAAGGCGGCCGCGCCGAGGCGGTCGTAGGCCTGCTGCGACGGATACAGCGCCAGCCCGGGCAGGCCCAGGCCGCTGTCGCCGGCGTAGCCGAACATGTCGCCGAAGCCGCGGTTGTAGCGCGTGATCAGGCGGTTCTTGGTAAACAGGATGCTCATCGAGGCGTTGGTCATGATCGCCTCGACCTCCATGCGGGTCTGGCGGCTCTCGCTGATGTCCTCGATGATCCAGATGGTGCCCTCGTCGCTGTGCTCCTGGTCGACCGCCTTGGCGCGCACGCGGCACCAGAACAGCGAGCCGTCCTTGCGCTTGAACAGGTACTCGTCCTTTTCAAAGGGCTGGCCGCTGCCCAGCAGCGGCGCCGCCTCCAGGCCGAACTGGCGGTACACCTCGTCCGAGGGGAACAGCACGCAGGCGGGCCGGCCGATGAGATCGGCGCGGCTGCAGCCGAACATCTCGGCGATACGCGGATTGCAGCTCAGAATCCGCCGCGCCTTGCTGAACAGGATGCCGACCGAGGCGTTGTCGAGGATCGCCTTCTGCTCCAGCAGCAGCTGCTTGCCCGACTCCTCGGTGGCTTTTTGCGCGCTGCGGTCGTCGAAGATCCAAATCGCGTCGCGGTGCGTGGCGCCGGGGTTGATGGCGTAGCCGAAGGCGTGCGCCCAGAAGGTGCCGCCGTCGCGCCGCCGCATCTCCATCTCGGCCTGGTAGGCCTTGCCCGCGGCCAGCAGCGGGCCGGCCTTGCGCACCACCTCCAGGTAGTGCGACGGCGACGGGTACAGCGACTGCACCGGCTGGCCGACGCCGTCGTCGCCGGCCAGGCCGAAGCATTCGGCGAAGCGGCGGTTGTAGCGCAGGATGCGCTTGTCGCGCTGGAAGCCGATGGCCAGCGGCGCGTTGTCCATGATCGCCTGCATCTCCAGCAGGGCGCGGCGCAGGCGGTCCTCGTCGCGGCGGTGCTCGCTGATGTCCTCGAGTATCCAGACGGTGCCGCCGGCGGTGTTGAGCGGGTCGATCGCGCGCCCGTACAGGCGGCTCCAGAACAGCGAGCCGTCCTTGCGCCTGAGTTCGAGTTCGGTGCTGAACGACTGCCCTTTCGACAGCGGCGGCCCGGCCAACCGCCCCAGCGCAACGTAGTCTTGCCGCGACGGATAGACGACGACGCCGTCGCGGCCCTCGAGTTCGTCGCGGCCGTAACCGAACATCTCGGCGGCGCGGATATTGCATTCCTGGATCACGCCAAGCCGGGAGAACAGGATGCCGACGGCGGCGTTTTCCAGGATCGCCCGCTGCTCGAGCAGGGTCTTGCGCAGCGCCATCTGGTCGCGCTGGTGCACGCTGACGTCGTTGAACAGCACGGTGGCGCCGCGCAGGCCGGCGCTGGCCGGCAGCGGCTTGGCCCAGACCTGCACCGCGACGGCGGTGCCGGCGCCGGTCAGCAGGCTGCTGTCCCAGCGCTGCTCGGCGGCGCCGGCGGCGGCCGCCGCCGCGCCCAGCTGGCGCACGCTGAACGCCTGGCACTCGGTGGCGAAGAAGTCGGCCAGCGCGCGCCCGCCCAGGTCGACGCCGAGCAGGCGCGTCAGCGCGGGGTTGACGGCCAGCACCGTGCCGCCGCTGTCGCAGGCGCAGGCCGGCGGGCCGATCAGGTCGAGGGCCGCGGCGATCAAATCTGGATGGGTCGGAGCTCGGTTCATGTACACCACTGCAGCAGTTGAAAAATGCGGCCTGAGGCCCCGGCGCCGCGACGACTCCAGATCATAAACCACATTGCGCCAATTTTGTCAGAATCAACTATTGGCGACCGCAATGCCCGGCGCCCGGGGCCGGCGCCGCCCCCCCCCCTGGCCCGCGGCGCCGTCGTGGCCACGTCGATATCCGGGCCAGGCGTCGCGGTTTTGTTTCGTTTTTTGTTTCATGGCGCAACACCGGAACGCATCTGGCATAAAATTGCACCATGCGCCGACCCGTCCCCCACTCCTCCCCCGACCCGCTCGACAAACCCGTGATCTGGACCGTCTCGGTCTCGCGCCTGTTCGACCTGTTCCGCGACATCACGCTGGAATACGACGACCTGGCGACGATCGAGCCGATCAACCTCGGTTTCGACGACGCCGCCCGCCACATCCGCGAGCGCATGGCCAGCGAGCGCTGCGACGCGGTGATCGCGGCCGGTTCCAACGCCGCCTATTTGAAGGGCCGCCTGGCGGTGCCGGTGGTGGTGGCCAAGGCCAGCGGCTTCGACGTGATGCAGGCGCTGGCGCGGGCGCGGCGCGTGTCGACGCGCATCGGCGTCATCAGCTACCAGGAGCAGATGCCGGAGCTGGCCGAATTCGCCGCCACCTTCGGCTTCGAGATCGCCCAGCGCACCTACGCCACCGAGGAGGACGCGCGGGCGCAGATCAACGACCTGAAGGCGGCCGGCATCGCCGTCATCGTCGGCGCCGGCCTGATCACCGACTTGGCCGAGGAGGCCGGCCTGACCGGGGTGTTCGTCTACTCGGCCGGCTCGATCCGCCAGGCCTTCGACGACGCGCTGGAAATGGCCCGCCTGAGCCAGCTCGAATCGCACCGCGGCCGCCGCGCGGTGGTCGCCGACACCCTGCGCGCCAAGCACGGCCTGAACGACCTGCGCGGCGACTCGCCGGCGATGGAGGCGCTGCGCCAGTCGGTGCTGCTGTACGCGACGTCGCCGGCGACGGTGCTGATCCAGGGCGAAACCGGCACCGGCAAGGAGCTGGTGGCGCAGGCGATCCACCGCGAAAGCCCGCGCAAGCTGGGGCCGAACCGGCCCTTCGTGGCCGTCAACTGCGGCGCCATCGCCGAGTCGCTGCTGGAGTCGGAGTTGTTCGGCCACGAGGACGGCGCCTTCACCGGCGCGCGCCGCGGCGGCCACGCCGGCCTGTTCGAGGCGGCCCACCGCGGCACCCTGTTCCTCGACGAGATCGGCGAAATGCCCCTGGCGCTGCAAACCCGCCTGCTGCGCGTGCTGGAGGAGCGCGAGGTGGTGCGGGTCGGCGGCACGCGGCCGATCGCTATCAACGTGCGCATCATCAGCGCCACCCATTGCGACCTGGAACAGCGGGTGCGCGACGGCCGCTTCCGCGCCGACCTGTTCTACCGCCTGGCGGTGCTGCGCCTGAGCCTGCCACCGCTGCGCGAGCGCCCCGGCGACGTGCTCGGCCTGGCCGAATGGACGCTGAAAAGCGCGCTGGCGGCGCTGGGCGCGCGGCCGCAGCCGAACCTGCACGCCGAGTTGCTGGCCTGCGCGCCGCTGCTGGCGCGCCACGGCTGGCCCGGCAACGTGCGCGAACTGCGCAACCTGATGGAGCGCCTGGCGCTGTTCCTGGCGGCGCAACCGCTGCAGGCGCTGACGCCAAGCTTTGTGCTGGGCGTGGCGCCCGAGCTGGCGCAGCCCGCCGCGGCCCTGGCGGGCGCGTGGCCCGGCGCGCCGGCCGCCAGGGCGGCGCCGGAAACGGCCAGCGCCACGCTGGCGCGCTTCGGCGGGCGGCGCGACGCCGCCGCCGACTATCTCGGCGTCAGCCGCACCACGTTGTGGCGCAAGCTGCGCGCCGAGGCCGGCGGCGCCTGAGCAGGGGCCGGCGGCTCCATGGTTGCCAAAAACAGACACTTTCCGCGTCCGTCGATCGGTCAATGGTCAAGCGCCGGCAAACGTCGTATATTGGAATCTGGCAACACAACGACCAACACGACACCGCTCACAGGGAGACCCCACATGCACCAGCAACGCGCCCGCCTTTTCAAACTCAGCACCATCTCGCTCGCCTTGGCGCTGGCCGCCTGCGGCGGCGGCGGCTCCTCAAGCGTGACGCCGGACCCGGTGGTGAGCGCCTCGCGCACCGTCGCCGGCACGGCCGCGAAGGGCATCATCAAGGGCGGCACGGTGAAGGTGTTCGCGGTCAACGCCGACGGCACCCTGGGCACCACGGCCTTGGCCTCCGGCACCACCGGCGCCGACGGCACCTTCTCCATCAAAATCGCCGCCGACCTGCTGACCTTCGTCGTCGAGGTCAGCGGCAACGCCAGCGCCACCACGGCCGACGAGGCCACCGGCGAGGACCTGCCGATCGGCGAGGTGTTCAAGCTGAAGAGCGTGGTCAAGCTGGGCGGCGCCGGCGAAACGCCGTACTCCGGTTCGGTCAGCCCGCTGACGGACATGGTCGCCAAGGCGGCCGCGGGCGCCGCCGGCGGCCTGTCGGCGGCCAACATCGCCAGCGCCAAAGCCGGCTTCACGGCCTTCTTCGGCTTCGACCCGGAGACGGTCAAGCCGGTCAACTCGAACAGCCCCGGCGCCGCCACGGCGAGCGCCGCCGAGAAGCTGCAAAGCGTGATGCTGGCGGCGATTTCGAAAATGGCCAAGGACGGCTCGCTCGACTGCGCCAAGCCGACGCCGGCCGAGAAACTCAGCTGCGTGGTCGGCAAGATCGGCGCGATCGGCGCGATCGGCGCCGGCGGCCTGACCGTCAACGACACGCTGACGGGCGCCATCGACGCGGCCGCCGCCGAAGTCGTCGGCGACCCGGCCATCAACAAGACCGGCACCACCACCGTCGCGCAACTGCCGAAGGGCACCGTACCGATCGTCGCGCCGGCGGCCAACCCGATTGCCGCGGCCACGCGCCTGTTCAACAGCCTGCGCAGCAATATCGGCGCGCTGAGCAAGGCCGACAAGAGCGGCATCATCGACCTGCGCGCCGACGGCATGCGCGCCGACTTCGACAAGGCCACCGCGCCGCTCGACGACGACCTGGCCAAATGGGTCCAGCTGACCACGCGCGGCATCGACTTCCTGCGCGACTACCAGGCCGGCCACGCCGCCACGACCAACATGCCGATGTACGCCGGCGGCAAGCGCATCGGCGGTTGCGGCGTGTACCAGGACGGCAACGCCAGCGTCGCGGCCACGGCGGCCGGCAACGCCGTCTCGGTGGCGTGCTCGATCGTGCGCAAGAACGTCCCCGGTTCCTTCAGCAGCGGCGGCGGCCACAGCACCTTCAAGCAGGTCACGGCGGTGTTTATCATCAACCCCGTCGCCGGCAGCAGCACCGCCTACACCTACTCCAGCCGCGCGCGCATCGAAACCCTGTTCGACGGCGTGCGCGACCCGGCCAAGGACGTCCCCGTGGGCGCCTACGGCAACGCGCAGAACCGCGCGCTCGGCGACATCCAGTACGTGAAGACCGGCGACATCGTCAACAACATCACCTTCAGCGGCATGATGCCGGCGCGCACCGACGCCTACGGCGCCGCCCTCAGCGACCACGGCCTGTGGAGCATCGCGGCGAGCCGCACCGCCGAGGGCAACAAGCTGTTCAAATACGCGCTGGCCGGCTCGATCACCTCGATCAAGGACGGCCAGCCGGCCGGCAAAGTGAGTATCGCCGACGACTCCTTCCTGCGCACCGAGGAACAGGTCGAGGGTAGCATCGTCACCACCGGCGTCAAGGAATTCTCGCTGGGCTTGGAGGCCGAAGCCGGCGGCAGCAAGGTCGCCGGCAAACTGGTGCTGTCCGAAGCGAAGGCCGACAAGAGCGGCTTCGACTACCAGCCCACCAAGATCGCCTTCACCGGCAAGCTGAGCACAAGCAACGCCGAGTTCTTCACCGGCGCCCTGACGTTCGCCCAGCCCAATTTTAATCTGTACGACTCGACCCAGCCTGCGTCGGACGGCAACGTCGCGATGGAAAGCGCGACGCTGGTCGGCAAACTGAGCATCCCGGACCGTCCGGCGCTGATCGTCCAGTTCAGCGGCACCCGCAGCCGCGGCGCCACCGAGAAATTGAACCTGACCGGGCAGTATAATGACGGCACCAACCTGGTCAACCTCGGCCTCAGCGTCGTTGGCGGCGGCAGCGGCGGCGGCGACCAAAGCGTGTTGACGATCTCCAGCGTCGACGGCGTCGCGCTGACGCTGACCGGCGCCGACACCGCCGACGTGCTCAAGGACGGCGTCAAGGTGGCCGTGCTGAACACCAAAACCGGCCTGATCAATTTCACCGACGGCAGCTTCTTCTCGCTGAAATAGGTCTTTTTTTGATTCAACCGAACCTGGCGGCCTCCCCCGCCAGGTTTTTTTATTCTTGGAATGTGTATGCGCAACGATGTATTCGCCGTATTACTGCTGGGCGGCGCCAGCTGCCTGCCGGGCCAGGCCCACACCGCGCCAACGCAGGCCAGCGTGCTGGCCGGCTGGGCGCCGTATGTCGAGGCGCGCCTGTGGGAAGCCTACGACGGCATTCCGATTCAACAATTCGAGAGCGACTGGGCGGTCGGCTTCGCGCCGCGCGCCGGGCGCAACGTCATGTTCCAGCGCAACCGGATCGAGGCCGGGGTCGAAAAAGGCCCGTGGCGGCTGGCCTTTGAATTCCGCCAGGAGGCGGCCCTGCGCACCACCGGCGAGACCATGCAACTGGTGCACCGCTACAAGCAGCGCATCAAGCTGGCCACGCCGACCACCTTCGACGTGGACGCCGCGGCCGAGGGCTGGTCGGCCAAGGGCCTGCGCGCCAGCCGCTGGTTCGAGCTGCCCGCCCCGGGCGCGCGGGCGCCGCGCCTGAACCT
Source organism: Janthinobacterium sp. CG3 (assembly GCF_000344615.1). Lineage (GTDB taxonomy): Bacteria > Pseudomonadota > Gammaproteobacteria > Burkholderiales > Burkholderiaceae_D > Janthinobacterium. The sequence goes on from NZ_KB467824.1 coordinate 2,889,762, forward strand.
GGCGCTGGCGCTGTACGGCACCCCGCGGGTGCGCGACAACACCTTGTCGGGCCAGGTCGCCGGCGGTCCCGCCGACGAGTACACCTTCCGGGTGGCGCAGACCGACGTGAACAGCCGCTACCGCTATCCCTTTATGAGCGAGAAGTTCGGCGGCTCGGGCGCCAGCGTGTCCGCCGCGCTGGAGTGGCCGCTCAGCGACGACACGCGCCTGAAGCTGAAGCTGGACGACTTGTGGAGCCGCATGACATGGCGCAACGTGCCGCGGACGCAGCAGAGCGTCGACTCGGCGGTGGCCCACTACGACGAGCAGGGCTATATCAATTACCGCCCGCTACTGAGCGGCCAAAACAGCCAGGTGAGCAAAACCGCGGCCATCCGCCGCTCCGGCGCGACCGCGCTCGAGTCGCGCTTCGGCGCCTGGGGCGCGGCCTTGCAGATCGAGCGCTACGCCGGCACCACCATCCCAACCGTCACCGGCTCGCACCAGTTCGGCTGGGGCAAGCTCAGCGCCAGCGTCGAAACCCGCTTCCGGACCCTGGGATTGGCCGTTGAACGGGGCGACTTCCATGTCGCGCTGCAGGCCGACCGGCTCAAGCTGAGCGAGGCCAAATCGATCGGGCTGAACCTGGGCTACCGTTACCAGTTTTAAACGGCGGGCGCCGATGCGCGGCGGCCATCGGCCGTCGTTCGCCCCCATTGCACCCAAATACAACAGTTATCAAACATATCAGATTATAATATTTCCATTAAGCATGGAGTATTGTATATTTACACGCCGTTAAATTATTGCAATAAATATCTAATTAAAGAAATTACAATGAAAAAAAATCAAGCCGGCCTGTTGGCCCTGAGCGCGCTATCGCTCGCCCTGACGACATTGAGCGGATGCGGCAGCGGCGGTGGCGAGGCTGCGGCTCCCCCGACCGTTGTAGCAGCCCAGCGCACGCTGCAGGGCACGGCGGCGAAAGGCATTATCAAGGGTGCGCAAGTGCAGGTGTTTGCCATCGACGCGGCCGGCAACAAGGGCGCCCTGCCGATCGCCAGCGGCGTAACGGCCGCGGACGGTAGTTACACCGTGGCATTGCCGGCCGACGTGCTGGTCTTTAGCGTCGAAGTCATCGGTGGCGCCGGCGCGATGATGGCCGACGAGGCCAGCGGCAAGGATGTCGCGCTGCCCGCCGGCTTCAAGCTGCGCAGCGTCGTGAAACTGGCGCAATCGGCGCAAACGAGCATCACCAGTTCGGTCAGCCCGTTGACGGAAATGATCGTCCAGGCCGCCGAAAAAGCCGGCGGCCTCTCCGCCGACAACATCGACAACGCCAAGCGCGGCTTCGCGGCGGCCTTTGGTTTCGATGCGGAACAGGTCAAGCCGGTCAATTCGAACAGTGCCGCAGCGGCAAGCGCGTCGGAAACGGAAAAACTGCAAAGCCTGTTGCTGGCGGCGATTTCCAAAATGGCCCTGGACGGCAAGCTCGGCTGCTCCGCCGCCGAACTGAGCGAGCGCCTCGCCTGCGTCGCCAAAGGCATTGGCGCGCTCGGCACGCTCAAGAACGGCAAGCTGGAACTGGACGCCAACATTCAAGGCGAGCTGCGCCAGGCCTTGACCGATGTCGCCGGCGACGGCACCATCAACCAGACCGGCAACGCCTCGGCCAACGGCTTGCCGTCGTTCCCGCCGGTCACTCCGGTCACGCCGGCCACGCCGGTGCCGCCGGTTACGCCGGTACCGCCGGTCACACCTCTGCCACCGGTACCGCCAGTCACGCCGCCATCGACGGATGTTCAGCTGGCAAAAAAACTGTTCGCCAGTTTGCGCACCAATGTGAATCTGTTCGGCACCGCGGGCGTTGAATCGGACTTGGAGCTACGCGGCGACGCCATGAAGGCCGATTTCGACAAAGCCATCGCGCCGCTGGATAAAAATATCATCGACTTGTTACAAGTAAGCAGCAAGGGCTTGGATTATCTGCGCGCGTTCAAGGCGGGCGAGGTCTACAGCCCCTATTTCTCGCTGTACGAGCGGAACGGCGGCCACAACACCTACCTCGGTGAGTGCCAAGTCCTCAGCTCGGCCAGCGAACTCTATTACGCGCGGGGGCCGGAGGAAGCCCATCACATCAAGTGCTACACGCCCTACCTATACCTGGCCGGGCTCTGGGATGACTCCGGCTATCATTATCAAACCCTTCTCAGATCCATGGCGCTTACACCGGTTCCAGGCTCCAGTACCGCGTATACCTACCGTTCACGGTTGATCAAATTGACCGACTGGCAGGAGAACACCGCAATTCCCCTCGGCAACTATAACAACGCCGACGGTGCCGCCATCGGTACCATCGACTATGCCAAATTTGGCGCGCTCGTCAGCAAACTGTCGGTGTCGGGCCAACTGCCCGCCCGCCATGACGCATCCGGTGTCGCTATCACGGACCACGAATTGTGGGATGTGACGGCCACCCGCAGCGCCGAAGGCGGCGACGTCTACAAATACGCCTTGTCCGGCGAACTCGCTTCTGTCAAGGGCGGCGTCCAGGTCGGCAAAGTCAGTATCAAGCCGGGCTCCTTCGCCCGCATCATGGAGCATGTGGAGGGCGACAGCGACCGTCGCAACGTCAAGGAAGTGGCGCTCTTGCTGTCGGCCGAATCGGGCGGCAGCAAAGTCGACGGCGCATTGGCCTTGACCAAGCCGATGGGGGACAAAAACGGCCGGGCTTACCAGCCGACCAGCCTGGCGTTCAGCGGCAGCCTGGCCACCAACAAGGCCGAGTTTTTCAACGGCACCTTGAGCTACGACCTGGCCGGCTACAACAGGTACGACGTGCGGCAAGCCGAATCGGCCAGCAACTTCACCAAGAAAAACGTCACGCTGTCGGGCAAGTTGAGCATGCAGAACCGGCCGCAATTGTCGCTCAGCGTCAGCGCCAACCAGACCGCCTTCCAGCGCAGCAGCGCCGTCGGGCAATACAGCGACGGCAGCGCGACGATCAACGTCAGCGTCAGCGACGCGTCGCCGCGCGTGACCCGGGTCGCCAGCACGGACGGCGTGGCGTTCGAGTACAGCGCCGGCATGCAAACGGTGAATGTCATGAAGGCAAACGCCAAGGTTGCCGTCATCAATGTCGGCACCGGCATCATCAACTACGTCGACGGCGCGTTTGAATCGCTGAAGTAATTCCCCGCAATGCGGGGGGGCGGCCCGGCGCCTAGCGCCGGGCTTTTTTTCGCCCTCTTTTCCACGCCCCGGCCGGGACGCAAGGGCTGTCCATGGACGAAAAAAAACCCGCGCCACGTCGGTGGTGCGGGTTTTTTGTTGCGTCCTGCGCTTTATTCGACTTCGACCGTCTCCGGCGCGCTGGCCGGCGGCGCCGCGTCGGACTCGGGGAACTCCAGCTTGACCTGGTCCTTCTCGTCGAGGTCGACGGTGACCTTGCCGCCGCTGACCAGGCGGCCGAACAGCAGCTCGTCGGCCAGCGCCTTGCGGATCATGTCCTGGATCAGGCGCGCCATCGGCCGCGCGCCCATCAAGGGGTCGAAACCCTTCTTGGCCAGGAACTTGCGCAGCCTCTCGGTGAAGATCGACTCGACTTTCTTCTCGTGCAACTGCTCTTCGAGCTGCATCAGGAACTTGTCGACCACGCGCAGGATGATTTCCTCGTCCAGCGCGCGGAAGCTGATGGTCGCGTCGATGCGGTTGCGGAACTCCGGCGTGAACATGCGCTTGATGTCGGCCATCTCGTCGCCCGCCTCTTTCGAGTTGGTGAAGCCCATCGAGTGCTTCTGCAAGCTTTCCGCGCCGGCGTTGGTGGTCATGATGATGATCACGTTGCGGAAGTCGGCCTTGCGGCCGTTGTTGTCGGTCAGGGTGCCGTGGTCCATCACCTGCAGCAGGATGTTGAAGATGTCCGGATGCGCCTTCTCGATCTCGTCGAGCAGCAGCACCGCGTGCGGCTTCTTGGTGATCGCCTCGGTCAGCAGCCCGCCCTGGTCGAAACCGACATAGCCCGGCGGCGCGCCGATCAGGCGGCTGACCGCGTGGCGCTCCATGTATTCGGACATGTCGAAGCGGATCAGTTCGATGCCGAGGATGAACGCCAGTTGCTTGGCCACCTCGGTCTTGCCGACCCCGGTCGGACCGGAGAACAGGAAGGAGCCGATCGGCTTGTCGGTCTTGCCCAGGCCGGCGCGCGCCATCTTGATGGCCGACGACAGCGCCTCGATGGCCGGTTCCTGGCCGAACACCACGTTGCGCAGGTCGCGGTCGATGGTCTGCAGCTTGCTGCGGTCGTCCTGGTTGACCGTTTGCGGCGGGATGCGGGCGATCTTGGCAATGATGTCCTCGATCTCGGCCTTGCCGATGGTTTTCTTTTGCTTCGACTTGGGCAGGATGCGCTGCGCCGCGCCGGCCTCGTCGATGACGTCGATGGCCTTGTCGGGCAGGTGGCGGTCGTTGATGAAGCGCGCCGCCAATTCGGCCGCGGTGGTCAGCGCCGACGACGAATACTTGACGCCGTGGTGTTCCTCGAAGCGCGACTTGAGGCCGCGCAGGATCTGCACGGTCTGCTCGACGGTCGGCTCGTTGACGTCAACCTTCTGGAAGCGCCGCGACAGCGCGTGGTCCTTCTCGAACACGCCGCGGAACTCGGTGTAGGTGGTGGCGCCGATGCACTTGAGCTGGCCGTTCGCCAGCGCCGGCTTGAGCAGGTTGGAGGCGTCGAGCGTACCGCCCGAGGCCGAACCGGCGCCGATGATGGTGTGGATCTCGTCAATGAACAGGATGCCGTTCGGGTTGTCCTTCAATTGCTTGAGGACGGCCTTGAGGCGCTGCTCGAAGTCGCCGCGGTACTTGGTGCCGGCCAGCAGCGCGCCCATGTCGAGCGAATAGACGACGGCGTTGGCCAGGATTTCCGGCACTTCGCCCTGCGTCACGCGCCAGGCCAGGCCCTCGGCGATGGCGGTCTTGCCGACGCCGGCCTCGCCGACCAGCAGCGGATTGTTCTTGCGCCGGCGGCACAGGATCTGGATGACCCGGTCGACCTCGTCCTCGCGGCCGATCAGCGGATCGATCTTGCCCTCGGCGGCGGCCTTGTTCAGGTTTTGCGTGAACTGGTCGAGCGGGCTTTCCTTCTGCTGGCCGTCGACCGGCGCCTCTTCGACGCCGTCGGAAGCCTTCTGCATGTCGACCTGCTGGTCCTTGCGCACGCCGTGGGAAATGAAATTGACCACGTCCAGGCGCGTCACGCCCTGCTGGTGCAGGTAGTAGACGGCGTGCGAATCCTTCTCGCCGAAGATGGCCACGAGCACGTTGGCGCCCGTCACTTCCTTCTTGCCGTTCGACGCCGACTGCACGTGCATGATGGCGCGCTGGATCACGCGCTGGAAACCCAGCGTCGGCTGGGTATCGACCTCGCCCGTGCCGGGCACGGTCGGGGTGTTGTCGCCGATGAAATTGGTGAGGGTTTTGCGTAGGTCTTCGATGTTGACCGCGCACGCACGCAACACTTCGGCCGCCGATGGATTATCCAGCAGCGCAAGCAGTAAATGCTCGACCGTGATGAACTCGTGCCGTGCCTGCCTCGCCTCGACAAACGCCATGTGCAAACTTACTTCTAATTCCTGCGCAATCATACTTCCTCCATCACGCACTGCAGGGGATGCCCCGCCTTGCGCGCATGCGTTAAAACGAACTCCACTTTGGTACACGCTATATCTTTAGAGAACACGCCGCACACTCCTTTGCCGTAGCGATGCACGCTGAGCATGATTTGCGTCGCCGTCTCGCGATCTTTGTTGAAGTACTCCTGGATGACCGCCACCACGAACTCCATCGGCGTGTAGTCATCGTTGAGCAGGGCCACCTGGTACAGGGGCGGCGGTTTCAGCGTCTGCCGCTCCAGCAGGGTTTCGGTGTCATGCTTGGTTGCCATACGCTTATTCTAATGCTTTCAGGGTGGATGCAAAGCGCAAAATCAGCGCCATTCCGATAGTTTTTAATCTTACGCGCTTTCTCGACTCTGCGCAGATGGCGACACCATCTATAAAATCAAGAGTTGCGTTTCAGCATGTTGTGAAAAAATTAGCAAAGATGCGAGAAAAGCGCTTGACTTCAACTTTTTTTCCGCCAACAATGCGTTATCGACTAGTGCAGAAATGTACAGGTTGGTAAGAAGTGAGGCGTCGAGGAGGGGGCAAAAAGCTTCTTGCTTTTATGGCTCGTGTGATTTGTTTTTATTTGAAAGTTCTTTTTATGGCAACAGGTACAGTTAAGTGGTTCAATGATTCCAAAGGTTTTGGCTTCATCACCCCAGATGATGGCGGCGAAGATTTGTTTGCTCATTTCTCCGCAATCAACATGAACGGTTTCAAGACCCTCAAAGAAGGTCAAAAAGTTCAGTTCGAAGTCACGCAAGGCCCTAAAGGCAAGCAAGCTTCCAACATCCAGGCAGCCTGATTTTTTATCAGCTCCAGGACGTGAAAAACCCCGCATGCGGGGTTTTTTTTCGTCCCTGCAAACCAGGCGGCGCCTTACATGTGCTCGACCATGACGTCGCCGAAACCGGAGCACGACACCTGGGTCGCGTCTTCCATCAGGCGGGCGAAATCGTAGGTGACGCGCTTGCAGGCGATCGACTTCTGCATCGACGAGATGATCAGGTCGGCCGCTTCCAGCCAGCCCATGTGGCGCAGCATCATTTCGGCCGACAGGATCAGCGAACCCGGGTTCACATAGTCCTTGCCGGCGTACTTCGGCGCGGTGCCGTGGGTCGCCTCGAACATCGCCACCGAGTCGGACAGGTTGGCGCCCGGCGCGATGCCGATGCCGCCGACCTGCGCCGCCAGGGCGTCGGAGATATAGTCGCCGTTCAAGTTCAGTGTGGCGATGACGCTGTACTCGGCCGGGCGCAACAGGATCTGTTGCAGGAAGGCGTCGGCGATCGAATCCTTGACGACGATGTCCTTGCCGGTCTTCGGGTTCTTGAACTTGCACCATGGCCCGCCGTCGACCAGCTCGGCGCCGAATTCCTTCTGCGCCAGCGCGTACGCCCAGTCGCGGAAGCCGCCTTCGGTGTACTTCATGATGTTGCCCTTGTGGACGATCGTCACCGACGGCTTGTCGTTGTCGACCGCGTACTGCAGCGCCTTGCGCACCAGGCGCTCGGTACCCTCGATCGAGACCGGCTTGATGCCCAGGCCGGAGGTTTCCGGGAAGCGGATCTTGGTGACGCCCATTTCCTTGATCAGGAAGTCCATCAGCTTCTTGGCGCCTTCCGAACCCTGCTGGTATTCGATACCGGCGTAGATGTCTTCGGAATTCTCGCGGAAGATCACCATATCGGTTTTTTCCGGCTCTTTCACCGGCGAAGGCACGCCCGTGAAGTAGCGCACCGGGCGCAGGCAGACGTACAGGTCGAGCTGCTGGCGCAGGGCGACGTTGAGCGAACGGATGCCGCCGCCAACCGGGGTCGTCAACGGCCCCTTGATCGAGACGACGTAGTCTTGCAGCACTTGCAGCGTTTCCTCCGGCAGCCACACGTCGGGACCGTAGACGTTGGTCGACTTTTCGCCGGCGTAGATTTCCATCCAGCTAATTTTGCGCTCGCCGCCGTAGGCCTTGGCCACCGCCGCGTCGACCACTTTCATCATGACGGGGCTGATATCGACGCCCGTGCCATCGCCTTCGATGTAGGGAATGATGGGATTGTGCGGTACATTCAGCGAAAAATCGGCGTTAACGGTGATTTTTTTGCCGTCAGCGGGTACAGTGATATGTTGATACATCGTGATCTCCGAAGTGTGCGCTGCAAGCGGTCGGTGACGGCGCTTGGTGACGCGATCTGCAATCTGAATTGTTACAAAAGACTACTTTGCGCTCCCAGTCTTCTATAAGACATAAGACAGGCGTTTCACATTATGCACTAGTATTTTACAAGCCGCCACGACTTTACACAGGCAGGTCCCGCCCTCCCCATTTTGCACCCGATACCCGCATGCCACTCATACTATTTAATAAGCCCTTCCAAGTGCTGTGCCAGTTCTCCCCCCAGCCGGAGCGCACCACGCTGGCCGACTACCTGAGCATTCCAAACATTTACCCGGCCGGCCGGCTCGACGCCGACAGCGAGGGCCTGATGCTGCTGACCGACGACGGCCGGCTGCAGCACGACATCAGCCACCCCGACCTGAAGCAGCCGAAAACCTACCTGGTGCAGGTCGACGGCGTGCCGGACGCGGCCACGCTGGCGCGCCTGCGCGCGCCGCTGAACCTGGGCGACTTCACCACCCAGGCGTGCCAGGCGGTGCAGATCGCCGAGCCGGAGTGGCTATGGCCGCGCACGCCGCCTATCCGCAGCCGCGTCGAGCTGCCCACCGCCTGGCTCGCCATCACCATCGAGGAGGGCAAGAACCGCCAAGTGCGGCGCATGACGGCGGCCGTCGGCCTGCCTACGCTGCGCCTGGTGCGCAGCGCGATCGGCGGCTTTACACTGGCCAGCCATCCTTTGATGCCGGGCGAATGGCGCGAGGTGCCGCCGGCGCAACTGCGGGCAAGCTAGCCCGCCTCCCCGGCGGCGGAAATAGTGTATATACGACGCGCTTTTTTTTCAAAAAGATGTCAACCGACAAGCTTTTGCCCGCGTTATTGACACAGATTCATGTGAATCTCGCCGTTCCCCAAACAAGCTAAAGGAATTCAACATGTCCAAAATCATCGCCGCTCTGGTTGCCTCCCTGTTTGCCGCTTCGGCCTTCGCCGCCGCCCCCGCCGCGTCGGTCGCAGCGTCGGCTTCGGCCGCCGCCTCGGCGCCAGCCGCATCGGCTGAAGCACCGGCACCGAAAGCAAAAAAAGTGAAAAAAGCGAAAAAAGCGAAAGCCATGGATTCGGCGTCGGCAAGCTCCGCTTCCGCATCGGCCAAGTAAGCATTTTGGCGTCGAAAAAGGCAGGCTGGTCCTGCCTTTTTTCACGCCCGCTTTTTCCACAGCGGCAAGCCGGCGATGCCGGCCTTGACGCCGGCGCCGCTCCCATGGCTTAATCGCCCTTCCGCCGCCCACTCGACTCCCATGAAAACTCTCCTGGCAATTTTGAGCGCGACCGCGCTGCTGGCCTCGGCCGGCGCAGCGACCGCGCAGAACCAAGCATTCGGCACCGCGCAATTATCGGCCGGCATGCACCTGATCCAGGCCGAAGTGGCCGCCTCCGACGCCCAACGCGAGCAGGGCCTGATGTTCCGCGACAAAATGGCCAACAACGCCGGCATGGTGTTCGTGTTCACCAGCCCGGCGACCCAATGCATGTGGATGAAGAACACGCTGCTGCCGCTGTCGGTCGCCTTCATCGACGCCGAGGGCAAGATCGTCAACATCGAGGACATGCAGCCGCAGACGCTCGACAGCCACTGCTCGAAAAAAGCCGTGCCGGTGCGCTACGCGCTGGAAATGAACCTGGGCTGGTTCAAGCAAAAGAACATCAAGCCGGGCACCGTCATCGGCAACCTGCCGCGCCTGCGCTAAGCGCGCGTCCAGACGCGAAAAAACCCGCGCGACGCGAGTCGGCGGGCTTTTTTCAGCGTGCCGCGCGCGCCACCAAAACGGCGGCCGGACGGCACGCAAGCCGGGCTACGCCATTCCTGCGAACGACGCGACCCGGCTTGCGAATGTTGCCGCCTGGGCGGCCCCACACAAACGGCGATTAAGCCGACAGTGCTTTCAAAGCGGCTGCCAGACGGCTCTTATGACGAGCTGCCTTGTTTTTGTGGATGATTTTCTTGTCAGCAATACGGTCGATCGTCGACACGGAAGCTTGGAAGATTGCAGCTGCTGCTGCTTTGTCGCCGCCTTGGATCGCTTTACGAACAGCTTTGATCGCTGTGCGCAAGGTCGAACGTTGGGACGAATTGTGTGCGTTCTGCTTAACTGCTTGACGAGCGCGTTTGCGCGCTTGTGCGGTATTTGCCATGGAATTTCCTAAAACAGGGTCAAAGTGCGTTTGCAAACATTAGTGTTTGCCAACCGGTGCGTTCTGTGCGTCTGCCGAACCATGTGTGCCAAACCAGTGCCTGTCAAACATTAGTGTCTGCGTAACAGAATTCTGTACAGCCTTCGATTATAGCGATCTTTTCAATCCGGGGCAAACCTAAAATCAGATTTATAGCCCCGGCGCACGTGAAACCGGCGCGTATCCGCTCTAAAATTCGCCGGCGCGACGACGCGCACTGTTGTGCCGGCTATAATATTGCCCCATGAACTTGCTCAAAACCCTCGCCGCCATCTCCAGCATGACCATGCTGTCCCGTGTCACCGGATTATTGCGTGAAAGCCTATTCGCCCGGGCCTTTGGCGCCGGCGCCTACACCGACGCCTTCATTGTCGCCTTCCGCATTCCCAACCTGCTGCGCCGCCTGTTCGCCGAGGGCGCCTTTTCGCAAGCGTTCGTGCCGATCCTGTCGGAGTACAAGGCCGAGCACGGCGCGCAGGCCAGCAAGCAACTGGCCGACCATGTCGCCACCACGCTGGTCTGGGCCACGCTGCTGGTGAGCGCGCTGGGCATCGTCGGCGCGCCGGCCTTCGTCTACCTGATCGCCACCGGCCTGGACGACAAACCGGGCGCCTTCGACGCGGCGGTCTGGATGACGCGCCTGATGTTCCCTTATATTAGTTGCATGTCCTTCGTCGCGCTGGCCGGCGGCATCCTCAACACCTGGCGCCAGTTCAAGATACCGGCCTTCACGCCGGTGCTGCTGAACCTGTCCTTCATCGCCGCCTCGCTGCTGCTGGCGCAGCACCTGGCCCAGCCGATCTACGCGATGGCGGTCGCCGTCTTCGTCGGCGGCCTGCTACAGGTGGCCATCCAGATTCCGGCGTTGATGAAGATCGGCATGCTGCCGCGCATCGCGCTCAATCCCGCCATCGGTCTGCGCGACGAGGGCGTCAAACGGGTGCTGAAAAAAATGGGGCCGGCGGTGTTCGCCGTCTCGGCCGCGCAAATCAGCCTGATGATCAACACCGGCATCGCCTCGCGGCTGGTCGAGGGCAGCATTTCCTGGCTGTCCTACGCCGACCGCCTGATGGAATTCCCCACCGCCATGCTGGGCGTCGCGCTGGGGACGATTTTGCTGCCCAGCCTGGCCAAGGCGAACAGCGACGGCGACGGCGACGAATATTCCGCGCTGCTGGACTGGGGCTTGCGCCTGACCTTCCTGCTGGCCCTGCCCGCCGCCGTCGGCATGGCGGCGCTGGCCGAACCCTTGATCGCCACGCTGTTCCATTACGGTCAATTCAGCGCGCTGGCGGTGTCCATGTCGACACAGCCGCTGGTCGCCTACAGCGCCGGGCTGATCGGCATCATTTTGGTCAAAACGCTGGCGCCGGCGTTTTACGCGCGGCAAGACATCCGCACGCCGGTGCGCATCGCGCTGGGCGTGCTGGTGGCGGTCCAGCTGATGAACCTGCTGTTCGTGCCCTACCTGGCCGTGGCCGGCCTGGCCCTGTCGATCGGCCTGGGCGCCTGCCTGAACGCCGCCCTGCTGTACCGCGGCCTGCGCCGGCGCGGCATCTACCAGCCCAAGCCGGGCTGGGGCAAATTCTACCTGCGCCTGACCGTGGCGCTGTGCGCGATGGGCACGGTGGCCGTGCAGGGCGCCGCCAGGATCGACTGGATCGCCCTGCAGGCCACGCCGCTGCTGCGCGGCGGCGCCCTGTTCCTGATCATCGCCGTGTGCGCGCTGTGCTACTTCGCCACGCTGCTGGCGATGGGCTTCCGCTTCCGCGACTTCAAGCGCAGCACGCGTTAAGGCGCGGCGCGGACGAAAAAAAACCCGCCGAGGCGGGTTTTTTTTCAAGCCAAGCAGCGCTTAAGCCGCTTTTTTGGCTTTGCGACGTGCGGCGAAACCGACCAGGCCCAAGCCCGCCAGCAGCATGCCGTAGGTTTCCGGCTCAGGTACGGCGCTGACGTTCAGCGTGCCGGCGTAGCTACCGTGCAGGTTACCGGTGACGTCGCCGATGACTTCCAGCGTGTAGTCGCCGGAGCCGATTGCCAACGAGCTGATGTTCCAGCCGCCGCCGGCGCCGGTGCCGGACACGACGATGTTGCCCAGCGCGTTCAGCAGATTGAAGGCGGTGATCTTGGCGCCATCGACTCTACCTTGGTTGGCGTAGAAACCAGCGTCCAGGTCACCAGCGGCGTTGACGTTGAACACGAAATGGTCGACAAAATGGGTGTTTTTGCCCCAGATGTCGTTGCCAAAAGGCGAAGACGAATCAATCAGGTTCAACTGGGTTGTAAAGGTCGGCACGGCCGCGTGGGCGCTTTGAGCCATGAAACCAGCGCCTGCGACCAACATTGCTGCCAAAATAGACTTAGTATTCATTTTCATAAATGATCCGCGGAAGTAAGGTGCCAAGCACCGGAGTTGGACTAAAAAACACATAATAATACGACATTACAAAAAGGAAAAGTATTATCTTAAGTTTAGTTTGGATTTCTTTTTGACAACTTTTTTAATGTCAAAAAAGAATCAGTGTTTTTAAATTCTTAACGGCAATGAAACAGCGAAACAGACCGCTTCAACGCTCTTCGCGCGCGCCTGGTGGCGGCTCCTGCGGCTCTTGTGGCTGCTCCTCTAGGGGTTCCGGCTGTTCGACTGGCTCGGCCGGCTCCGGCGGCAGCTGGTCCACCCTGGCGGCCTGTCGCGGCGTCGGGGCCAAGCCCGCCGGCGACGCCGGCGTGCCCGGCTGTTGTATTTGCGGAACAAGCGACGGTAATGGCGCGGCCGGCACGACCAGCGGCGCCGCGTCGGCCGCCGTGAATTTCCAGTCGGACAAACGGCTCTTGCCGGCGAACTGGGCGAAGCGCGCATCGAAATTGCCGACCTTGACCGGCTTGGCGTTCGACAGGCTGTAGACGCCGATGACGCCGCTGCCGCCGGGCTGGTACAGCAGGCCCCACTCGGCCCTGGCGGTGATCGGGTCGACGTAGAGCTTGCGCAAATGGCGCCGGATACCCGGATAGCGCGGGTCCTTCAGCAAGTCCTTCAGCGCGGCCGGCTGCGTCGGCTGGCCGGCCGGCGTCGCCAGCGCGTAACTGTGCAGGGCGTCGCCGAAGGCGGCGCCGATGTCGAGCAATTCCTGCTCGGCGGCGCTGCGCTGCAGCAGCGCGCCCATTTTCAAGCCGGCCGCCCCCACCAGGCCGATGATGGCGATCAGGATCACCAGCCCCAGGTAGGTGAAGCCTTGTTGGCGGCGCGGCACGGACGGCATCGCCCTACCAGTCGGCGTAGGGTTTGCCGGCGCGGTCGTTGCCCGGCGCGCCGCTGTGGATGTCGTGCACGTTGCCCTTGGCGTCGTCCTGTGGCGCGACCAGTATCCAGGTCGCGGTGCTGTCGGTGATCGGGTCGACCGGCAGCGCGCGCAGGTATTTTTTCTCCACCAGTTGCTCCAGCGAGTCCGGGTAGCGCCCGGTGTCGCCGTAGTACTGGTCGATGGTGGCGCGCAGATTGCGCAGGTTGTCGGCCAGGATGGTTTCCTTGGCCGCGTCGATGCTGGGAAAGTAGCGCGGTACCGCCAGCGTCAGCAGCAGCGCGACGATGGCCAGCACCACCAACAGTTCGATCAGCGTGAAGCCGGTGCCGGCGCGCTCGGTGGTTCTCATTGCGGCGTCTCCTGGTTCGGCCATGCCCTCACCACTGACGGTAGGGTACATCGTTCAGGCCGGTTTTGCCGGAACTCGAATAGACGTCGTACACGTCCTCGCCCTCGCGCGGCGCGTCGGCCTCGCTAGCGTAACTGCGCTTGCCCCAGGTTTGCGCGTCGCTCAGCGCCGGGTCGGCGTTGAACGGGTCGCGCGGCACGCGGCGCAGGAAGAACACCTTGCTGCGCTTCGGGTTGCGCTGGTCGGCCACGCCCTCGACCAGCAGCTCCAGGGACTTCGGATAACCGCTGCCGGCCAGCGTTTTGGCGACGCGGCCCTCGTCGTAGGCGCGCTTGTAGGCGTCGATGCCCTGGCGGATCTCGCGCAGCGAGCGGCGCAGCTCCTGCTCGTTGCGGCGTTGCAGCGTCACCTGCGCGGCCGGCACCACCAGGGTGCCGAGCACGCCGAGGATCGCCAGCGTCACCAGCAATTCGATCAGCGTGAAGCCGGCGCCCGGGCCGCGCGCGCGCGCGCGCGTCATCGCGGCGTCGACGGCGCTTGCACCGGCACCGGCTGGCCGGACGACATCGGCGGCGGCGCCGACTGCAGCGGCCGCGGCTGGCTGGCCGACAACGGTATCGCCGTCGTCGCGGCCGCCTCCGGCGCGCCGTCGGCCGGCTCGGCCTGGGCCGGCGGCGGCGGCGCCATCATCGGCGTCACCGGCGCCGCCGGCGCCTGCGGCGGCGCGGCCTGCAACTGCCCCGGCTGGCCCGGCGGGCGCACCATCACCATGCCCGGCAATTGGGTCGGCGCCTTCACGCTCAGGTCGGGGCGGCGCCGGAAGCTGCCCTCGGTGCCGGCGGAAAACTCCGACGCCTGCGCCTCGGGACGCTGGATGTTGCGCACCAGCCGCGGCGTAATCGACAGCACGATTTCGGTTTTCTGGCGGTCGTCCTTGGTGCTGCCGAACAGGCGCCCGAGCAGCGGAATGTCGCCGAAGCCGGGCACCTTGCTGCCGGAACTGCGGTCTTCGTTGTTGATCAGCCCCGCCAGCACCTGGTTCTCGCCGTCCTTCAGCTGCAACATGGTGGAGGCCTGGCGCGTGCCGATCTGGTAGGCCACGGTGCCGGTCTTGGTGGTCATCTGGCTGACCAGGTTGCTGACCTCGAGCGAGATGCGGATCGCCACCTCGTTGTTGAGGTAGATGGTCGGCTCGGCGTTCAGCGTCAGGCCGACGTCGACGTAGCTGACCGACTCGGAGGCGAAGCCGCCGGTGCCGGGCGAGATGGTGGTGGTGATCACCGGCACCTTGTCGCCGATCAGCACCTTGGCCTTTTCCTTGTTGCGCACGCGGATGCGCGGGTTGGCCAGGATGTTGGTGTCGCCGTCGGTCTTGTTGGCGTTGAGCCGGGCGGTCAGGTCGGAAATGCCGATGCTGCGCTGGTTCAGGTTGTTCAAGTCGTTCAGCGTCAGCGTCTGGCCGCCGGAGGTGCTCAGCGGCGACAGGCTGATGCCGGTCGGCCAGGCCACGCCCAACTCCATCAGGCGGCTGCGCTTGATTTCCAGGATCTCGACCTCGAGCATGACCTCCGGCTCGGGGATGTCTTGCAGGTTGACCAGGCGCTCGGCCAGGCGGATCGCCTCGGGGCTGTCGCGCACGATCACCAGGTTGAGCTTTTCGTCGACCACCACGTCGCGCGTCTTCAGGATGGTTTTCAGGGTGTTGGCGATCTGCTTGGCGTCGGCGTTGGCCAGGAAGAAGGTCTTGACCACCATTTCCTGGTATTCCTTGAGCTTGAGCGCGACGTTCGGGTAGATCAGGATGGTGTTGGCGTCCATCACCTGCTGCTCGAGCTGGTTGGTCATCAGCAGGAAGTAGACGGCCGACTCGACCGTGCTGTTCTTCAGGAAGATCGAGGCCTTGGCGTCGGTCTTGACGTCCTTGTCGAAGATGAAGTTCAGGCCGGAGCGGCGCGCGATCACCTCGAACACCTGCTTTAGCGGGGCGTCGCGGAACTCGATCGAGATCGGCTGCTTGAAGGCGCGCGCCAGGCCGGTCTCGGCCAGCGGCTGCGCCGTCTTGTCGCCGATCTCGCGCAGCAGCGCGCGCGCGCCCGCGTGGTCGGGACGCTCGCCGAGGATGGCGCCGAGTTTGCCGCGGGCCGGCTCGTAGAGTTTGTTCTCGACGGCGCCGGCGGCCTCGGCCAGCATCTGTTCGTGCCGCGCCGCCGCCTCGAGGGTGCGTAAACCGGCGCGGCCGCGTTCGTTCTGCGGCTCCAACGCCAGCACCCGCCGCAGCGCCGCGGCGGCCTGTTCGGGCCGGGCCGGGCCGGCCCGTTCGGCCAGCTCGAGCTGCTGCGCGACGGCGCGCTCGCGCGCGCCCAGGTAGGCCGCCTTGTAGCGGGCGTTGCCCGGCTCGCGCGCCATGGCGTCCTGGAATTTCAGCAGGCCGGCGTCGACCTGGTCCTTGGCGACCAGCTCGTTGCCGTCGCGGTAGGCCAGCTGCGCCGCGCAGCCGCCCAGCGCCAGCAACAGCGCCGCCAGCGCCAGCCGGGCCGGGCGGGCCGGCGCGGCGGCGCGGCCGGCCGGGGACATCGTGGGGTGACTTGACATCAGTCGGGTACTCCAATGTTGAGCTGTTGAACCTGGTTCAACGGCAAATAAGTGAGCGTCATGAACGGCGGCGCGATGTTGTCGACCCGGTACTGGCCGTCGACCACGGTTTTGATGCGCACGACATAGGTTTTGTCGGCGCGCGCCAGGAACACTTCCCAGCTGCCCTCGCCGACGGCCTTGCCGATGACGGTGAACGGTAGCGGCGGCGCGCTCGGCGGCGGCGGCGGCGCCGCCAGCACCACCGGTTTGGGCGGCGGCGGCGTCCAGTCCTGGCTCAGGAAGGGCGCGGCGGCGCCGCCGAATTCGCCGGGCTCGCCGGAATTGCCGACCAGTTCGGCGCGCGGGCGCAGCGCCAGGACCAGCGGTTCGCCGGCGGCTGCTGCTGCGGCGGCGGCTGCTGCGGCGGCGCGACGGCGCGCGGCTGGCGCCGCCGCCGGCGCGGCGCCGCGCACCACCGCCTCGGCCACGCCGGCGTCCGGGCGGTTGTCGCCGAACGCCAGCAACGCGGCGGCGCCGACCAGCGCCGCCGCCAGCGCCAGTTGGCGCGGCGTCACGGCGCCACCGCCGCGTCCGTATCCTTCAGGTAGAACGTCAGGCGCAGGCGCGCCTCCGGCGCCGGGTCGGCGATCAGCTCGCGCTTGAAGTTGATCTCGTCGAGCGAGGCGAACGGCACCGTCAGCAGCAGCTGCAGGCAGAATTGCCAGATCGCCCGGTACGGCCCCTTCACCGGCAGCAGCACCTGGTAGGTGTGGACGCCGCTGGCGCGCTCGTAAGCGAACTTGTATTCGCCGTGGCTCAGCGTCAGGCCAGCCTTGGCGGCCAGCGCGAACAGCGTGCCGACCTGTTGCTCGGCGTAGCGGCGCTGGCCCAGGTTGTCGTAGAACAGCGCCAGGTTCTGCTTGGCGCTGGCCGGAACGGGCGCTAACGCCAGCGCCGGCGGCGCGGCCCGGACGGCGGTGGCGCGCGCGACGGCGGCGGCGTCGAGCCGGGCCAGCGCGGCGCGCTGCTGCCAGGCCCAGCCCGAGGCCGCCACGCCCAGCAGGCACAGCGCGGCGACGCCGCCGGCGAGCGCTCCGAGGCGGCGCAGGCGCAGGCGCGCGCCCAGCAAAGCGGCGGCGAAGTCAGGCGCCGTCATCGGGCCGCCCAGTGCGCTTCGAGCTGGAAGCGGATCGGTTTGTTCGGGTCTTGTTCATTGATTTCATGGCGGGTCAGCGCGACCCCGGTAAACAACTCCTGGCGCTTGAGTTCTTCGATATAGGCGATCATCTGTTCGCTGGTCTTGGCTTCGGCGCCCAACTTGAGCACGCGCTTGGCGGCGTCCGGTTCCAGCGTCAGCAGCGCCACCGTCGCCGGCGTGGCCGCCGCGACCGCGTCCTGCAGCTCGCGCCACGGCAGGTTCAATTGCAGCACGGCGGCGTTGACGGCGGCCGCGCGCGCCGGCGCGATCAGCGTCGGCGCCGGCGGCGCCGGCCGGCCCAGGCGCGCGCTGCGCCGCGCCAGCGCCTCGGCGTCGGCGAGGCGCGCGCGCCCGGCCTCGCGCGCCTCGAGGCCGGCCAGCGTCGCGCCGACGCACAGCGCCAGCCCGAGCGCGGCGCCGGCCCACAGCGCCGGATGCAGGTGGAACAGCGTGCGGCGCAGGCTGGGCGCGGCGAAATCGATCCGCAGGCGCGTCATCCGCGCACCCCGCAGCCGGCCAGCGCGACGGCCGCCGAACAGGCGGCGGCGCCGCCCGGCGCGGCCGGCTCCAGCAGCGCCACGGCCAGGGCGCCGCCGGCGAGGGGCTGGGCCGGCGGCCGGCCCCACGCCGGCGGCGCCGCGCCGCACACTTGCAGCAGCGTCGGCGCGGCCAAGTTCAGCAGCAAGGCTTCGCGCGCCAGCGTCTGCCCCAGCCAGTAATGCTCGGCGCCGTGCGGCACCGGCAGCGTGCGCACCGCGCGCAGGCGGGCGCCGTCGACGGCGCCTATGCTCAGCAGTTGCCGGTGCAGCAGGGCGAACCAGGCGCCCGGCGCCAGCGCGCCCTGCCAGCGGTTCCAGGCGGCGATGAAATGCGGCACCACGGCGACGATGGCCAGGCCGTGCGCGCCGGCCACGCTGTCGAGCCGGGCCAGCAGCGGCCCCGGCGCGGCGGCGTAAAACGGCGCGCGCGCCTGCCAGTCGGCGCCGACGCGCCAGCCGTCCAGCGGCTCGCCGTACAAGGCCTGGAAGCGCATCGCGGCGGCGGCGTCGAGGTCGGCCGGGCGGCTCGCGCCCGGCGGCGGCGCCACCTGCCACAGGCGGGTCAACTCGTCGTCGAGCACCACGCTGGCCGGCCAGCCGGCGTAGCCGCCGCCGGCCAGCAGTTGTTCCAGCGCCGCGCCGATGGCGCCGACCGCGTCGGCGCCGTCGGCGGCCGGCGCGCACGCGCACTCGGCCAGCACGGCCAGCGCCGGCCCGTGCCAGCGGCTGCTGCGCAGCAGGCTGACCGCCTCGCGCGAGACGCCGATGCGCAACGCTTGTCCCAGGCCCCTACGCATGCAATGTCACCCGTTTGATCTCCGTTAATGTGGTGGCGCCGCGCTTGACCAGTTCCAGCGCCGCCAGGCGCAGGCTGCGGGTGCCGTTGTCGTAGGCCGCCGCCTTGATCTGGCGGATCGGCCGCTTGTCGACGATCATCTCGCGGATTTCGTCGTTCAGCGTGAGGATCTCGGCGATCGAGCGGCGCCCCTTGTAGCCGGTGCCGCGGCAGTCGCCGCAGCCCTTGCCCTGCATGAACTGGAAGTCGTAGACGTCGGCCCGGCTCAGGCCGACCCCGGCCAGTTCCTGTTCGCCCGGCGTGTACGGCGCCGCGCAGTGCGGGCAGTTGGTGCGGATTAGGCGCTGCGCCCAGATGCCGTTGAGCGCCGAGACGAAGGCGTAGGGGTCGATGCCCATGTGGGTGAAGCGGCCGAAGACGTCGAAGACGTTGTTGGCGTGCACCGTCGTCAGCACCAGGTGGCCCGTCAACGCCGACTGCACCGCGATCTCGGCGGTCTCGCGGTCGCGGATTTCGCCGACCATGATTTTGTCGGGGTCGTGCCGCAGGATCGAGCGCAGGCCCTTGGCGAAGGTCAGGCCCTTTTTTTCGTTGACCGGGATTTGCAGGATGCCGGGCAGCTGGTATTCGACCGGGTCTTCGATGGTAATGATCTTTTCGCGGCCGTTGTGGATTTCCGTCAGCGCCGCGTACAGCGTGGTGGTCTTGCCCGAGCCGGTCGGCCCGGTCACCAGCAGCATGCCGTAGGCTTCCTGCGCCAGCGTGCGCAGCGACACCAGCGAGGGCGCGTCGAAGCCGAGCGCCTCCAGCGTCAGCGCGCCGTAGGCCTCGATCATGGCGCGCTTGTCGAGGATGCGGATGACCGCGTCTTCGCCGTGGATACTGGGCATGATCGAG
Organism: Janthinobacterium sp. CG3; assembly: GCF_000344615.1. Classification (GTDB taxonomy): domain Bacteria; phylum Pseudomonadota; class Gammaproteobacteria; order Burkholderiales; family Burkholderiaceae_D; genus Janthinobacterium. The sequence continues at coordinate 2,909,405 of NZ_KB467824.1, forward strand.
ACGCGCAAGTCGATTTCGCGCCCGCCCGCCTCGACCCGGAAGCTGCCGTCCTGCGGCACGCGGCGCTCGGCGATGTCGAGTTCGGCCAGCACCTTCAGGCGCGAGATCACGCGCTCGGCCAGCTCGGCGCCGTTGACCGCGGTGGCGTGGTCGAGCACGCCGTCGACGCGGTATTTGACGGCCAGGCCGCCGGCCGTGCTCTCCAGGTGGATGTCGGAGGCGCCGGCCTTGAGGGCGTCGTACAGCGTCGAGTTGACCAGCTTGACGGCCGGGCTGCCGGCCTCGGAGACCGAGGCGAACGACAGCACGGCGGCGGTCTTGCCGTCGCGCCGGCCGTCGGCGGCGCCGGGCGCCAGCGTGTCGACGGCGCGCGCCGACTCCTCCTGCTTGGACAGGTAGGCCTGGATGTCGGACTGCAGCGCCAGGCGGATCTGCAGCGGCGCGTGGGCCGAGCAGCGCGCCCGCGCCCCCAGCCAGGTTTGCAGGTCGAGGTCGAACGGGTCGGCCACCACGCCGAGCACCTGGCCGTCGCCGGCGCGCAGCAGCACGCTGCGGCGCGCCAGCGCCTGCGCCAGCGGCAGCAGGTCGAAGGCCGGCGCGAACGCCAGCATGTCGACCGTCTCCAGCACGGCCAGGCCGAACGGCAGCGCCAGCGCGCGCACCACCAGGCGCGGCTCCAGCCCGCTCAGCGCTTCGAGTTCCTCGACCAGCGAGCGTTTCGACAGCTCGCCGAGGGCGCGCGCGCGCAGCAGCAGCGCCGGCTCCAGCGCGCCGTGGATGGCGGCCGCGGCGGTTGGAATGGTGGCGTTGGCGCTCATGAAATGTCTCCGGCCAGGTCGAAAATAGGCATGTACAACAGCACCACGATGGCGCCCACCACCAGCCCGATAGCGGCCATCAGCAGCGGCTCGAAGGTGCGCGTGAAGCGGTCGATCCAGCGGCTGATCTCGCCGTCGTAAAAGGCCGCCGACTGGGTCAGCATCGGCCCCATGTCGCCGGTGCGCTCGCCGACGCGCAGCATGCGCAGCGAAATCGGCGTGGTCAGGCCGTTCTGCTCGAACGCAGTGGACAGCGGCAGGCCGGCCTCGACGCCGGCGCGCGCCGCCACCAGCGCGCGTTGCAGCGCCGGCGAGACCATGCCGCGCACCGTCGAGATGGCTTGGACGATGGTGACGCCGCCCTCGGAGAGCATGCCCAGCGTCAGGTACAGGCGCGACAGCTCGTAGACGCGCACGCGCTCGCCGATGCCGGGCAGCTTCGCCAGCAGGCGCGCGACGCCGCCGTTGCCGGCGACGCGGCGCCAGCCCCAGCCCAGCGCCGCGGCCAGCCCGCCCAGGCCGGCCAGCAGCAAGCCGGTGTGGGCGCCGGCGAACTGGCCCCAACCGAGCATCATTTGCGACATCCACGGCAGGTTGCGCCCGGCGCCCTGGTAGACCTCGGCGAAGCGCGGCACCACGTAGGTGATCAGGAAACCGCTGACGCCGCCGCCGACGGCCAGCAGGATGCACGGATAGATGGCGGCGCTGACGATCTTGGCGCGCACCAGGTCGATGCGCTGCTGGTAGTCGATGAAGCGGCCCAGCGCGCGCGGCAGGTCGCTGGTGCCCTCGGCCGCCTTGACGATGCCGGTGTACAGCGGCGGGAACAGTTCGGGTTGCTCGGCCAGCACGGCCGACAGGCGCTTGCCCTCGCGCAGGCCGCCGAGCATGCGCTCGAGCACGCCGCGGGTGGCCGGGTTGGCCTCTTTTTCCAGCAGCGCCTCAAGCGCCTCGACGATGCCCAGGCCGGCCGTCAGCAGCGCCAGCAATTCCTGGCTGAACAGCACCAGCGGCAGCGCCCGGCCGGACTTGCGCGCGCCGGCGCCGAACGCCGCGCCGGCCAGCGGCCGGATGGCGCCGACGAACAGGCCGCGCGCCTCGACCTGGCGGCGGGCGTCGGCCTCGTCGGTGGCGTCCAGCACCAGCTTCGCCACGGCCTGGCCCGGCGCCAGCGCGCGTACCTCAAAACGCACGGCCGCCCTTACTGCGAGCTGATGTCGGCGGCTTCGCCGCTGCCGCCGGGCTGGCCGTCCTTGCCGGTCGAGACGATGTCATACTCGCCCTTGGCGCCCGGCGAACGGTAGGCGTACGGGTGGCCCCACGGGTCTTGCGGCACGGCCTTTTTCAGGTACGGCCCGTTCCATTTGGCGCCGGCGCTGGCCGGCGCGGCCAGCAGCGCGGCCAGGCCCTCGTCGGTGTTCGGGTAGCGGCCGACGTCGAGCCGGTAGGTGTCGAGCGACTTCTCGAACGACTCGATCTGCGCCTTGGCCACGGTCACTTCCGACTTGCCCAGTTGGGCGAAGTACTTCGGCCCGACATAGGCCGCCAGCAAGCCGATAATGACGATCACAACGAGCAACTCCAACAGCGTGAAGCCACCCGCGCCGCGCCGCCCGCCCCTGCCTTGCTTCCGTGCTGCATGCATCCGTTCGACTCCTCAACTCACCACGTAAACAGCCGCCGCCGAACGGCCGGGGCGGTTCGACAAAAAAGCGGTTTTGGGGTGCAAGGCTACCATGCCGATTACCGGAACGACAATGTTTTATTTTCCGGCGCGGCCGGGCGTGGCGCGAACCTTACGTTTTCGCAAAGCCGTGACATATTTTCAACATCCGAGTCGGTAACTATTGGTTAAATTTTAATAGCAGTGAGCAAACTTTATTTGCTTTTGTTATGTAACTAGCAAATATAGAACGTTTGAAAATATTTCATGCCATTTATGCATTTTGCTATAGTCGTCGGACCCCGACTGTTGTCCGGGTGTCATCGCAAGTTCAGGTAAAAAAACGCAAAAGCATATTTGCACAACCATCGCTAGCAAGGGAAGATTCATGACACGCACCGCTCTGTTTGACACGCCATTCCGCCGCTCCGCCGTCGGCGCCGCGCTCGCCGCCACGCTGCTGACGGCGGCACTGCCGGCGGCGCACGCCGACGTGCTCGACTTCGAAGGCTACGCCAACGTCCAGCTCGGCCACAACCAGCAACTGACATACGGCAACTTCGTGCTGACCGGCTATTCGAACGACCCCGACGCCTGGGACGGCGACGCCGCCGGTGTCGTGGTGGAGGGCGCCGACCCCGGCGTGTGCGTCAACCTGGCTTGCCCGACCAACGGCAGCGGCAACTACTACGCCGGCCTGAACGACAGTGTCCTGTTCATGAGCAGCGCCCACGCCGGCCAGAGACTGCGCGTGAGCGGCTTCGACGCCAGCTTCATCGGCTCGGTTGCCGGCGCCACCTACCCGGCGCTGGCCGGCTTCCTGCGCGTGCAGGGCTTCTACGCCGGCGGCGGCTCGTTCTACGAGGACTACCTGTTCCCGGGCGGCGCCCACGGCTTCGGCTTCCAGCACTTCACCGCCAGCGCCGCGTTCGCCGGCAAGGAATTCGCCGAAGTCGCCTTCTTCGGCTTCAACTGCGGCGCCACCGGCGCGTGCTCTGCGTTCAACAGCAACAAGGGCCAATTCGCGCTGGACAACGTGATCGCCTCGGTGCCGGAACCGTCCAGCGCGCTGATGCTGATGCTCGGCCTGGGCGCGCTGGCCGCGTTCGCGCGCCGCCGCCGCGCCTGAGCCGGTCCGGTCCGATCCGAACCGCGTTGAACCGCGTTGCGTTGAAGCGCGGCGCCCCACCCTATTCCAGGAATTATTCAAGATGAAATTACGTCCCGTATTGCGTCCCGTCTCCCTCGCCGTGCTGGCGCTGCTGTCGAGCCTGAGCTTCGCCGCCGCCGCCGACGACATCCGTCGTCCCTACATCGTGCAACTGGCCGACCAGCCGGTGGCCTCCTACGCCGGCGGCGTCACCGGCCTGAACGCGACCCAGCCCGCCAACGGCGCCCGCCTCGACCTGGCCAGCGACGACGTCCAGCGCTACTCCGAGTATCTGAGCGCCAAGCAGAGCGACGTCCAGGCGATCATCGCCAACGCCCCGGTACACCACCAGTACACGGTGGTCATGAACGGCTTCGCCGCGCTGCTGACCGACGCCGAAGTGCGCCAGTTGAAAGCCAGCGGCGCCGTCGCCAGCATCGCCGCCGACGTGCCGAACCGCCTGCAGACCAGCTACACCCCGCGCTTCCTCGGCCTCGACCTGCCGGGCGGGCTGTGGAGCCAGCTGGGCGGCCTGGCCGGCGCCGGCGAAGACATCATCATCGGCATCGTCGACGGCGGCGTCTGGCCGGAAAACCCGTCCTACGCCGACCGCGTCGACGCCAACGGCGCGCCGACGTTCGACCCGAGCGGCACGCTGGCCTACGGCCCGGCGCCGGAACGCTGGAAGGGCGACTGCCAGACCGGCGAGGGGTTCACGAGCAGCCATTGCAACAACAAACTGATCGGCGCGCAATATTTCAACGCCAGCCGCCTGACCGACACCGCGCGCGTCCCGCACTGGTCGGAATTCGTCTCGCCGCGCGACTCGATCGGCAGCGTCAACGGCCAGGGCGGCCACGGCACCCACGTCTCGAGCACCGCCGGCGGCAACGCCGGGGTCCAGGCGACGATCAACGGCAACCCGCTCGGCGCCACCTCCGGCATGGCGCCGCGCGCCCGCCTGGCGACCTACAAAACCTGCTGGTCGTTCAACGACCCGAGCGAGGCGACCGGCGCGAAGAACACCTGCTGGAGCGGCGACAACGTGGCGGCGATTGAAAAAGCCGTCAAGGACGGCGTCCACGTGATCAACTATTCGATCAGCGGCGGCAGCGCCATCAACGACCCGGTCGAACAAGCCTTCCTGCACGCCTCCAACGCCGGCGTGTTCGTCGCCGTCTCGGCCGGCAACGCCGGCCCGGCCAACAGCGTGGCCCACGTCAGCCCGTGGCTGACCACGGTGGCCGCGTCGACCCACAACCGCTACGGCGAAGCGAGCATCCTGCTTGCCAACGGCCAGCGCTACACCGGCGGCTCGATGACCGGCAAGGCGCTGCCGAACAGCCCGATGATCCGCGCCGAAGACGCCGGCCTGGCCGGCGCCGACGCCGGCAGGCTGGCGCTGTGCTACAGCGCCGCGGCCAACGGCCAGGTGGCGCTGCTCGACCCGGCCAAGGTGGCCGGCAAGATCGTCACCTGCACCCGCGGCAGCAACGGCCGCACCGACAAGAGCCAGGCGGTGCAGGACGCCGGCGGCGTCGGCATGGTCTTGGTCGACAACGGCGCCGGCCTGGCGGCCGACGTCCACGTCGTCCCGAGCGTGCACGTGAGCGCCGCCGACGGCGCGCTGATCCGCAGCTACGCCCAGAGCGCCGGCGCGCTCGGCGCGATTTCCAAATTCGTCGTCGTGCCCGGCCCGCTGCCGGCGCCGGTGGTGGCCAACTTCTCCTCGCGCGGCCCGAACCGCTACGATCCGAACACGCTCAAACCGGACGTCGCCGCGCCCGGCGTCGACATCCTGGCCGGCCTGACGCCGGCCCTGTCGAAGGAACAGCAGGCCGCCGTCATCAGCGGCGCCCTGGTGCCGCCACCGTTCTGGGGCCTGTACCAGGGCACCTCGATGGCCAGCCCGCACGTGGCCGGCCTGGCGGCCCTGTTGCGCCAGGCCCATCCAACCTGGAGCCCGGCGGCGATCAAGTCGGCCCTGATGACCACCGGCAGCGCCACTCTGGCCGACAACCAGGCCGGCGACCTGCGCGGCGTGCTGCCGTTCGCCCAGGGCGCCGGCCAGATCACGCCGAACAAGGCCACCGACCCCGGCCTGGTGTACGACGCCAGCCTGCTCGACTACAAGAAATACATGTGCGGCGCCGGCATGGCCGGCGAATGCGCCACCGGCAGCATGCCCGGCTACAACCTGAACCTGCCGTCCATCAGCGTCGGCAACGTGCTGGGCGCGCAAACGGTCAGCCGCCGCGTCACCAACGTCGGCGCCACCGCCGCCACCTACACGGCGGCGGCCTCGATCACCGGCTACAATATCGCGGTGAATCCGCCCAGCCTGACCCTGGCGCCGGGCGAAACCAAGTCGTTCGACGTGACGCTGACGCGCACCAACGCCGCCGACAACGTCTGGCAGTACGGCGCCCTGGTGTGGAGCGACGGCGTGCACAACGTGCGCAGCCCGGTCATCGCACGCTCCGGCCGCTCGGTGATCGCACCGGTGCTGGTGGAGTCCGAAAAAACCGGCGCCACCCGCCTGCTGTCGCTGTCGACCGGCTTCACCGGTCGGCTGGGCACGGCGAGCGGCGGCCTGAAAGCGGTCAGCCGCAGCGCGCAAAGCGTGCCGCAGGCCGTCGACGGCACCGTCAACAGCCTGGAAGACGCGGCGGCGCTGTGCCGCGCCGGCGGTATCGGCGCGCGCTTGACGTCGTTGAACGTGCCGGCCAACAGCATGGCGCTGCGGGTGGAAACCTTCGACCGCGACACCAACGGCGGCGGCGGCCACGACCTCGACCTGATCGTCCTGAACGGCAGCGGCGCCATCGCCGGCTCCAGCCTGCACGACGGTTCCAACGAATCGGTGACGCTGGTCACGCCGGCCGCCGGCGCCTACAAGGCTTGCGTCATCGGCTACGCGGCCGCCAACGGCGCCTCGACCGACTTCACCCTGTCCACCGCGGTGGTGGGCAGGGCCGACGTCGGCGGCAACCTGCGCGTAGCGGTACCGAGCAAGGTCTACGCGGCCGGCAGCGCCACCGCGACGCTCAGCTGGTCGGGCCTGCCGAGCGGCGAGCGCTACCTGGGCGCGGTGCAGTTCGTCGACCCGAGCGGCGCGACGGCGGCGACCACGCTGCTGTCGGTGGAAACCAACAATCCGCTGCCGCTGGCGCTGACGCCGGAGCGCGCACCGAAAGGCGACCGCGGCCTGTAAGGCTGGCATGGCAGGCCGGTCCGCCCGGACCGGCTTGAAAAAAAAAGGCTGCGCGCTGAAAAGCCCGCGGCTTTTTTTCCATGCCGGCCGGCCGCGCCGGCCGCCTCAGTCGCTCAGTCGTTCAGTCGGCAAAGCGCTCGGCCGGCCCGCGCAGCGCGCAGGCGCGCTGTGCCGCGCCGACGGCTACGCGGCACAGCGCTCCCGGGTCCTCGACCAGGCGGCAATCGGACAACAACGGGGAAGCGACGTTCTCGGCCTCGCGCTGGGCCCGGTAGCGCGCCGCCAGCGCCAGCAGCGCGCCCTCGCGCGTGGCCGCGCTCGACCAGGCCAGGTAGGCCTCCGGGCCGCCGCAGGCTTTCGCCCCCAGCGCCAGGGTATGGCACTGGGTCGACGCGCCGCAGGGCGCGGCGCCGACCATGGCGCGGATCTGCCGCAGGGTGTCTTGGGCGTGCGCCGCCGGCACCGCGGGCGGGGCGGACGTGGTGGCGCCGCAGGCGGCGCAGCCGAGCAGGAATAGAATGGAGAAACGGTGCATGGCAATGGCGGCGGCGCGCGCCGGGAAATTGGGGGACCGGGCCATCATGGCCCCACCTCCCGGCGCCGTCAAGCGCCCGTCGCGACGGGCGCCGCGACGGGGTGTGGCATCAAGCCGGCGGCGCTTAGTGCTTGCCGTCGGCCAGGTAGGCCTGGTAGGTTTGCCGCAGGCCCGCTTCCAGCTCGACGCCGGCGTTCCAACCCAGCGCCGTCAGCTTCGAGACGTCGAGCAATTTTCGCGGCGCGCCGTCCGGCTTGTCGGCGTCAAACACGATGCGCCCGGCGAAGCCGACCACCTTGCCGATCAGACCGGCCAACTCGGCGATGGTGGTGTCGCGGCCGGTGCCGACGTTGATGTGCGAGTTCATCGGACCGGTGTTGCCGCGGTAGGTGGCGCCGTCCAGGTTCATCACGTGCAGGCAGGCGGCGGCCATGTCGTCGACGTACAGGAACTCGCGCATCGGCGTGCCGCTACCCCAGATGACGACCTGTTCGGCGTTGGTGATCTTGGCTTCGTGGAAGCGGCGGATCAAGGCCGGGATCACATGGCTGTTTTCCGGGTGGTAGTTGTCGCCGGGGCCGTACAGATTGGTCGGCATGACGCTGCGGTAGTCGGTGCCGTACTGCCGGTTGTAACTCTCGCACAACTTGATCCCGGCGATCTTGGCGATCGCATACGGTTCATTGGTCGGCTCCAGCGGCCCGGTCATCAAATACTCTTCCTTGATCGGCTGGGTGGCCATGCGCGGATAGATGCACGACGAGCCGAGGAACAGCAATTGGCGCACGCCGTGGCCCCAGGCTTCGCGCACCACGTTGGCCTGGATCATCATGTTGTCATAGATGAAATCGGCCGGATAGGTGTTGTTGGCGTGGATGCCGCCGACGCGGGCCGAGGCCAGGTAGACCTGGTCGATCTTTTCCTCGTCGAAAAAGGTGCGCACGGCGGCCTGGTCGGTCAACTCAAGTTGCGCGTGGGTGCGCGTGACCAGGTTGGTCTGGCCGCGCGCGGCCAGCGCGCGCACGATGGCCGAGCCGACCAGGCCGCGGTGACCGGCGACGTAAATGCGGGGTTGGGTCGATTCGGACACTTAATTCTCCAAAGAGATGGCGACGTCGTAACCGTGCGATTTCAGCAAGGCGTGGCGGCGCGCCTTGTCCAGGTCGTGCGCCACCATTTCGCGCACCATTTCGGCGAACGTCGTTTGCGGCACCCAGCCCAGCTTGACGCGGGCATTGGTCGGGTCGCCCAGCAGCGTCTCGACTTCGGTCGGGCGGAAATACTTGGGGTCGACGGCGACGATCATCTGGCCGACCTTGGCGCCGCCGGCCTTGTCGCCGGTGATGGCGGAAATCACGCCGCGCTCTTCCACGCCCTGCCCTTGCCACTCGATTTCAATGCCCAGTTCCTGCGCCGCGACTTCGACGAACTGGCGCACCGAAAACTGCACGCCGGTGGCGATGACGAAGTCTTCCGGCTTGTCTTGTTGCAGCATCAGCCATTGCATTTCGACGTAGTCGCGCGCGTGGCCCCAGTCGCGCAGCGCGTCCATGTTGCCGAGGTAGAGGTTTTGCTCCAGGCCCTGGGAAATGTTGGCCAGCGCGCGCGTGATTTTACGGGTGACGAAGGTTTCGCCGCGGCGCGGCGACTCGTGGTTAAACAGGATGCCGTTGCAGGCATACATGCCGTAGGCTTCGCGATAGTTGACGGTGATCCAGTAGGCGTACATCTTGGCGACGGCGTACGGGCTGCGCGGATAGAACGGCGTGCTTTCGCGCTGCGGCGTCTCTTGCACCAGGCCATACAATTCCGATGTCGAGGCCTGGTAGAAACGGGTCTTCTTTTCCAGGCCGAGGAAACGGATCGCCTCGAGCAGGCGCAGGGTGCCGATGCCGTCGACGTCGGCGGTGTACTCGGGCGACTCGAACGAGACGGCGACGTGGCTCATCGCGCCCAGGTTGTAGACTTCGTCGGGCTGGACTTGTTGCAGGATGCGGGTCAGGTTCGAGGTGTCGCTGAGGTCGCCGTAGTGCAGGAACAGGTGCGGGTTCGGGGTATGCGGATCTTGGTAGATGTGGTCGATGCGCTCGGTATTGAAGAGCGAGGCGCGGCGCTTGATGCCGTGCACCTCATAGCCCTTCGCCAACAAAAATTCGGCCAGATAGGAACCATCTTGTCCGGTAATACCGGTAATTAACGCTTTTTTCATGGGGAATGTGCTTATATTGTTGCAATGATGTTTTTTGGGGGGGTGAACGTTTCTACCTATATTAAGCTAGCGCCCGGCCCAGCGCACCACGCTGCCGGACCGCACTAAACTTCCTATACGGAAATACATTCCAATTCAAGCAGAATATTAACATATCGCTACTTCCACGCCAATACTCCGGCGCGTCGCGTGCGCCGGGTGTGCGCGGCCCCTGTCAGGCGGCCCCTGTCAGGCGGCCCCTGTCAGGCGACCGCGGCGCGGCGGCGGCGCCAGCTCCAGGCTAGCAGGCCCAGGCCGGCCGACAGCATCAGCCAAGTGTCCGCCTCCGGCACCGCCGAAATTGTCGCCAGGGCGGCGTAGCTGGTGGCGCCGACGCCGGCCGGGCTGGCGCCCACCCGCGGCAGCAGTTCAAAGCGCACCATGTCGCCGTCCGGATTGCCGAGGTAAGCGCTGTCGTCCAGCAAGCCCACGCCGAAGGTGGTGGCGGCGTTGCCCTCGCTAAGCAGGAAGGCCCCGCCGAAGCGGACGTCGAAGCTGAATTTTCCGCCCAGCGCGATCGATTGGAACAGTTCGTTGTGGAAGCTGGCGCTGCCGAAGTCCAGGCCGCCCGCCAGGCTGCCTTGGACGTCGCCCTCTTGCGCGACGACGCCGCCGAGCGCGCCGCTGAAGCGGCTCAGTGTGGCGCTGGCGGGCGCCGTGCTGTTGCCGGCCAAAAAAGTGAAGTCGAGGTAGCCGGCGCCGCTCAGGCCGCGGGTATCGATGTCAACGTGGTAATACGCCGCCGGCGCGGCGGCCGCGGCGCTCGCGCCGGCGCCGGCCAGCAGCAGCGCCAAGGTCAGCTGGCGCAGCACGCGCGTGAAGGTCGTTGGATGCATTTTTTTTCCTTAAAAATTGCCGCTGAAGATAGCGCTGGTGTAGCTGATCGGGGTTTTCGCCGGGTTCGCAAAGCGCAGCGCCACGCTGGCCGTGGCGCCCGGCGCCAACGCGGCCGCGGCTAGCGTCACGTAGGGCGCGCCGGCGTGGTTGCCGCTGGCGTTGAGCAGGGTTACGCCGGCCGGCAAGCCGGCCAGCGCGACGTGCAGAGGGCCGGACACGGCCGCGCCGCTGGTATTGCTCAAGCTCAGGGTGCCGCTGTATTGGTGCGTGACGCGGTTGTAAGCCAGGCCCGAACTGAAGCTGGCGACACTGGCGCTGACGTCGAGCACGGCCGGCCGCAGGTCCAGGCTGACGACGACCGGGTCGTGGTCGGAGGCGCGGTACGGCAGCGCGTTGTACAGGTCTTGCGGCTTGCCGTCGGTGTTGTAGTCGATGACGCTGGGCTCGTCGGCGTTGATATGCCACTCGCCGGCGCCGGCCACCTGGCGCTGCAGCGCCGCGCTGGCCAGCGCGTGGTCCAGGTAGCCGCTCTCGCCGTCGAACACGTAGGAATACGGCATGCCGAGCGGGCGCACGAAGCGTTCCAGCTGGTTGGCGAAGCCGCCGCCGGTGAGCACGTTGACCGGGTCTTCGAAGCCGTGCGAATTCAGGTCGCCGATCAGCAGTACGTCGGCGTCGCCGGCTGCCGCGACTACCTGCGGCACGAAGTGCTCGAGCAGGCGGCGGGCCTGGCGCACGCGCAGCGCGTTCCAGCAGGCCTGGCCGTCGCCCTGGTCGGCGTCGGCGCCGGCGCCCGGGCAGCCGCCCTTCGATTTCAGGTGGTTGACGATCAGCGAAAACTTCTCGCCGTTGCCGGCGCGGAAGGTCTGCGCCATCGGCGGCCGGTTGTTGACGGCGTCGGCGTCGGCCAGCGCGGCGCCGACCAGCTCCAGCTTGCCCGGCTTGTAGATCATCGCCACGCGGATCGCGTCGCTGCCGGTGGCGGCCGGCTTCGGCACGTAGGCGTAGGCCGGCGCGCCGATGGCGGCGTTGAGCTGCTCGACCAGGTAGGACACGGCGAGTTCGCCGTTGTTCTGGATTTCCATCAGGCCAACGACGTCGGCGTCGATGGCCTTTAGCGCCGCGACGATCTTGTCGCGCTGGCGCCGGAACTCGGCCAGGTTGTCGGCGCCGCGGCAGTTGGCGCTTGACGTCGTCGCGCCCAGCGTGCATCCCTGGCCGGTCTGGCCGGAGACGTTGGCGCCGTTGGTGAAGGTGGTGAAGAAATTGAGCACGTTGGCGCTGGCCACCTTGACGTTGCCGGGCGCGAACTGCGGCGCCGCCGTGCGCGGATTGTCGCGCGAAAACTGCGGCGCCGCCGTCGGCTGCAGCTTGAAGGCCGCGCCGCCGCCGCCGATGGCGCCGAAGTCGACCACGCCGGTCAGGCCGAGCACGCTGTCGCCGGCGCGCACGGTGCCGTCCTGGCCGATGTAGGGGATCAGCGTCGGCGTGACGAACAGGCCGTCGTCGAGCACGAGCATATTGACGGCGTTGGCCGCCGCCAGCGCCAGCGCCTCGGCGGAACCGGGCGGATGGCGGTTGGTCGGCACCTCCAGCCGGCCGGCGGCCAGCGTCAGCTCGCCGCGCGTGCCCAGGAAGCCGGTTTGCGCCACCGTCAGCGGCCGGGTGAAGCGCACCAGCATGCCCTCGACCTGGTCCAGGCGGGCGTTCGGCAAATCCAGGTTGAGCGGCGCGACGGCGGGGCCGGCGCCGCGTCCGAGCAGCGCCGTGACGTCCTTGAACTCGGTGTAGGAGCGGGCCGCGCCGCTGGGCGTGTACTCGACCACGGTGCCGGTGACGCGCACGCGCTCGCCGACGGCGACGCCGGCGGCGGCCGCGCCGGTGTAGACGAAGATGCCGTCGGAGGTGGCAGGGTCGCCGTCGCCGTCGGCGTCCTGCATGAAGAAGCCGGTGCCGACCAGCAGCGTGACCACGCCTTCGCTGGTTTGCACGCTGTTGGCGTATGGGCTGGCCGGGCCGGCGCCCTGGATTTGCGGAATCGTGTGGGTTACGCCGGCGGCGCCCTGCACGCTCAGGGCGATACGGCAACTGCCGCTGCGGCCCTGGTCGCTGTCGAACTTCACCTCCAGCGCGTAGTTGCCGTCGGCCACGCCGGCGGCCACCGCCAGCCTGACGCTGGCGCTCTGGCCGGCGCCGGCGGCGGCGGCGAAATCGGCCAGCGTGACGCCGGCCGCCGGCGCCGAGCTGAACGCGGCGGAGCGGACCACGCCGTCGGCGTCGCGCGCCGACAGGGCGGCGCCGCCGCCGCTGCCGCTGGCCAGCGCCAGGCTGGCCGGACAGCTGGCTAGCACTTGCGGCGCCGGCGGCGCGCCGCAGACCTTGCGCGGCGATGCGCTGTTGCGCGGCTGCGGCGCGGCGGCGCTGAAATCGGCGCCGTTGTTGTCGCTGTCGGCGCAACCACCGGCGCCGCGCAGGATCGCCGTGGTGTTCGACGGCGCCGGCGCGGCCGCCGTCTCGAAACCGCCCGCCGTGCCGAAGCCGACCAGGTCGAGCACCGCCGGGCCGGACGGGTTGGTGCCGCTAAGCGCGCTTCTGGAATTGCTCAACAAGACTTTACCGGCGCTGCCGGAGAGGGCGGTGGCGCCGCTGGCGTCGGCCGCCGGCAAGTCGACGCTGCCGCCGCCGCCCTTGGCCTGCTGCACCAGCAGATACTGGCCGGGTTGCAACAGCATGCCCGGCAACGCCGTGACGGCCCAGTTGGCGCCGGCCGCGGAGGCGTACTGCACGCTCCAGTTGGCGACGTCGACGACGCCGGCGCCGCGGTTGAACACTTCGATGAAATCGTTGCGGTAGAGCGCGCCGGCGTTGCCGCCGCCGCCGTAGACCTGGCTGATCACGACGTCGGAGGCGGCCAGCGCGGGGCCGCACAGGCCCGCCGCCAGCGCCGCCATGGCGCTCAGCCTGCCGGACGGGCGGGCCGCCGGGGCCGGGATCGTGAGAAAGCGATTTTTCATGAAAAGTCCTGGTCGTTGAAAGGGGAAGGCCACGGCGGCGCGCGCAGACGCCGCGCCGCCCATAAGAATATTACAAACTTAATAATCTTGCCATTATTGTTTGCATATTAACGGTGGCGCGTGACCGCTTGATGACAAGCCGGGTGGCGGCGCGCGCCAAGGCGCGGCGGCGGCGGCAGCCTTGCGCGCAGCCGATGCCAGGATCAACGGAAAGTGCGGGGAATTGGAATGGCAAGGGGCCGGGTTTTAGCCGGCAATAGACGCCGGCATGGTGGCGCCGCCCGCACGCGCGCGGCGGCGCACGCGAACCTAAGCCAGGCGCGGGGTCAACGCCGGTACGGCGCGGCGAGCGCCTCGCCGATGAACACCCCTTGCGTCGGCCAGGCCACGCTGCGCCAATACGCCTCGATGGCGCTGGCGCCGGACAGGTAGTGGCGCAGCAACACGGTTGGCTGCGGAAATTTCTGCCAATAATTGCACGGTTCCGACACCGAACCGTAGCTTGCCGTCGCGCCCGCCTCCAACCAGCGCAGGCTGCTCATCTGTCCGGTGCCCAGCAAGTCGCCGCCGACCGAGGTCAGATGGTCGGCCAGCGCGCCGGGCAGGAAGTGCAGGGTATCGAGCTTGTCCACGCGCGCCATGCCGGTCTGGTAGATCATGATGTCGCGCGCCCCCTCCAGGCTGTCGCCCTTGGCGGTCTTGATCGTCAATTTGCGCTGCGGCACCACGCCCGAGGGAGGAAAAAACTGCGCGCGGCTGTTGCGCGGCGTTTCACTGCTGGCCAGGTAATACGCGCTGGCGTTCGGCAGGCGGAAACTGCTCAGGGCGCCGCGGTCGATCAGGGCCTTGGCCTGCTCCACCGATTCGCTCGGCAGCAGCATTGACAGGCGCATGCCGAAATCCTGCATGGGCCGCGTCGACTGGGTATTGTAGTAAGGGCTAGGGCGGCCCGGCCCGCAGGGTTTTTGGCATTGTTCGGCGTCGTATCCCAGCGTGTACGCCGAGGTGATCGAGTTGCACTCGACCGCGTACGGCGCCGTCCAGACCATCACCACGGCCTGGATCTCGGGACCGAGGGCGGCGTCGATCTGCTCCTTGAGCTGGCGGAACTGCTCGGCGTCGAGCTTGCGCGGCCGGTTCGGGATGCGCACGTGGACCACGTTCTTGGCGGGGATGTCGCGCGCCTGGCGGTAGTATGCGCCGATTTCAACACTGTTCGGTTCGCTGTCGTTGATGACCAGCGCCATCTGCGCGGCCCGCAAGCCGGGGGCGGCCGGGCCCGCTTGGGCCAGCGCGGCGCCGTGCAGACAGGCGCCGGCGGCCGCGAAAGATAAGAGTTTACGCAAGGGTAGCCATCGGTTAAAGGGTGCAAAGTTGGACAAGGGCGATGAGAAAAAACGCGTATTATTGCTGCAATACAACAATTCCGCTTTCCCATTATAGCGGCTTGGGCCGCCCCGCCGCCGCCCAAGCGGCGCGCGGACGAAAAAAAACGGGGGCCGCGGCCCCCGTTCCTTTGCGCCGCGCAGCCTAGCCGCGCAAGGCGGCGCGCCGCCGGCGCGCCGTGAAACCCAGCAGGCCCAGGCCTGCCAGCAACATCGCATAGGTGTCGGCCTCGGGCACCGAGGCGACCGCGACGTTGCCGCCATAGCTGCCGCCGTTCGCCGACGCCACGTAGCCGTTAATTTCAATAAAGTAAAAACCAACTTCCAAAGGATGCACCGAGGAAAAGCTCCAAGCCTGCTCGTCGGCCGGATGCCCCGCCGAGATGTCTTGCGTGCCGTGGAAAACGATGCCATTGGCGTTGCGCAACTCGAAACCCGTCAAGGTCAAGCCCTGGGAGGCGCCGGGCCGCAGCGAGGTGATCAGACTCGACAAGTCATAGACCTCGCCGGTCGTGAAGTAATACTTGTCGCTGAAATAGTTGCCGCTCGCGCCAGCCTTGGCGCCCTTGTCCAAGGCCACCGTGTGGCCCAGGTTGGCGCTGGAGAAATTCAGCAAGTCCTGGGTAATGAACACCGGGTCCTGGCTCAGGTCGACCAAGCCGGCCCGGGCCAGGCTGGTGGCGGCGAACAGAACCGCCAGTAAAACGGAGTGGACTATTTTTTTCATGTTTTTCACCGAAATTGAATCGGCGGCTGGCGCCGCCTTAGTCTTACTTATGAAAGGGACGCCGCCGCCGGGACGCCCTCGACGTCCCCGCGGCGACGCGCGCGCAAGCCCAGGCCGGCCAGGCCGGCCAGCAGCATCGCGTAGGTCTGCGGCTCGGGCACTGCCGAGATGTAACCGTTGGCGCCAAAGGCGGCGCCGCCGGCCGACAACAGGGTGCCGCTGACCTGGAAATAATAGGCGCCGGCGGCCAGCATATCGCTCGACAGGGTCCACTTGTCCTGGATTCCGCTTAGCAACTGATGGCCGTTCTGCACTAGCGCGCCCTGGGCGTTGTACAAGCCGAAGCCGGTCAAGCTCATGCCGTTCGAGGCGCTCGTGCTGACCGAGGTGACAACCATGTCGATGTCGCTAAAGACCGTGGTCGTAAAATCGAAACGGTCCGCGAACACCGCGTCTTTCTGGTTTTTCTTGAACTTGTCGCCAAAGTCCACCGAGCCGTTGGCAGCGAGCACGATGCTTCTCGCTGGCGAACTGATGTCGAGTGCCGCGTGCCCGAGCGGGGTGAACAGAACGCTTCCGGCAAAGAGCAGCGCGGAAAAAATTGCGGGTTTCTTCATTTTTTTCCACCAAGATAAGGTCGACCACCAGCCGCACGGATTGAACAGCTCAAGCCGGCTAAATAATATCATAACAAAAGGGAAAGCATTGTTCCTTTTTTCATTAGACAGTTTACTAATTCGCAATATTTATGCAATGGGCGGCGCGCACGGCCGCGGGAAAGCCCGCGGCCACGGCTCAACGTAAGGCTGGCGCTTGCTGTTGACGGGGGGCGGGGTTTTTTGACCGGCGTCGGGAGGCGGGTACGGCTTGGCGCCGGCCGCGGCGGCTCGCGAGCCGGCCGCGGCGGCACCTGCTTATACGCCGGCGGCAGCGGCGCGGCCAGGCAACTTGCGCCCGAGGAATTTACGGCCCAGGCCGATAAACGGCAACTCAATCCACTCGTAGCTGAGATGGGCGAGTACGATGCCGAGCGGGAAAATCAGCAAAGCCGACGCCAGCGGACCCAGGTGGAATTGCACGCCGACGAGTATGGCCAGGGGATGGAACAGGTACAAGGAGTAGGAAAGCAGTCCCAACCGGACTACCCATGTCGCGCGGCCGAAGTCCCATTTTTCTTGAAGTAAGAAATACAAGAAGGCGGCCGCCACCAGCGGCAGCGCAAAGCGCCGCGCGAACAAATCAAAGGGCGGCGGCAGGAAGGCCATCAGCAGCGACAGGGCAAAAAATGCGACGCAGGCGACTCGGCCGAGTCCGCCCTGGCGCAGGGCCGGTTTTCTGCTATGCAGCATTTGAGCAACAATGGCGCCTAGGCACCAGGACCACCAACTGGCCAGGAACAGCGATTGCAGCATGACCCGGCCCGGCCCCTTCGGCAACAACAGCACCGAGGCCGCGAACGTCAGGGCGCACACGGCGACGGCCACGGCCGTCATCCTGGCAACCCCGTTGACATGACGGAATTGGTGCCACAAGACCCCGTAGAGGATGTAAAAATGACATTCCACCACGACCGACCATAAAACACTGTTGACCGCGACCCGGTGGTCGACAAAAAAGCTGCTGGTCAAGGTCAGGTGGGCGAGGACGGACTCCCATCGCGCTTGCTGCATCAAGTTGGAGGTGTAAAACTGGCCGACGATAAAACAGATAATCGTGCAGGCAAAAAAAGCCGGGTAGATCCTGAAGAAGCGCCGGGCGCCGTATTCGGCCAGGTTGAAGCTGGCGGCGCTGCGCGCGTCGCCAATTCTGGCCCAGTGAATGCAGAAGCCGCTGAGCACGAAGAACACCGCCACGCCCCACGGCCCCAGGTGCAGCATCAAGCGGCCAAACCAGGTGTCCTCGGTACCGCTCGAAAACTGCTGGAAAAAATGGTGGGCGAACACGCTGATGGCGGCCAACGCCCGCAGCCAGTCCAATACCGGAAAGTGTTTCTTGCTGGCGTTACCGGATGCCGTCAATGTCATGTGATTATCTCTTTCGCGCGCGGCGGGCGGTCGAAAACGCCGACGCTCGCGCTGTGGTCCAAAGGGGCGAGGAAAGTGGCGGACGCCGCCGCCGGCGATCGGCAAGGCCTTTAAAACGGCGCGCCAGGCGACGGCGGCACGCCCGCGCGAAGGCCGCAGGGCGGGCGCCGCGCTGTCGTCGCGGGGGAAAGGCAAACGCCGGGCCGGGGTCGGCGGGCTGGATGCGCCAGCCCGCAACGCGATACGGCGGCCCGGAACGAGATCAACCGTAGGGAATATACATGATTGCAGGAAGAACCACAAGCCCCGCGCGCTTGCCCTCAGGGCGATTGCATGAAGAATCAGGCCGGCAGCCCCGAGACCTTGGCAAGATAGTCGGCGCTCCATCCTGCCTTTAAGCGTTTACTGGCGATTCCGAGCTTGGTGGTCTTCTCGTTTTTTAGCAAGTTGAGCGCAATTCGACGCAAGATGGCGAAGTTTTGTGCCGCATCGCCGATGCGTATGCGGCAATCGTCCTCGCGAAAGGCGACGTCGAGCACCCAGTGCATGCAGTTTTCGATGCCCCAGTGCGCCCGCACAGTCTGCGCAAGATGGGCCGCTTGGACAGGCAGGCTGCTCAGGTAGTATCGTCGTTCGACGCTGGCAGTTCCACTGCTGTTCCTGCCGATGATTTCGCGCGTCGATTCGATCATGATCAGGCTACGTACGCCCACCCAGTGCTGCTGTTGCTCGCCAAGCCAGGCAACGTCATTGGTGACTAGGCAGCGCCGCGTTTCGATACGTCCATGATCTTTTTCAGTCTGGGTATGATCCCAGAAAGGACGATCGATCTTGCCCGCATCAGCCGCATCGAACCACAGTTTGATCGCTTCAGCCAAGCCCGGTTGATTGCTCTTCACGCCCAGCACATAGTCGGCGCCGCTGGCGACGATCTTTGCAGCAATATCGTGCTGACATCCCATCGCGTCGATCGTGATGACGGCGCCTTTGATATCGAGTGTCGCCAACAATTCCGGTATGGCGGTGATTTCATTGCTCTTGTCGGCGGTCCTGATCTGCCCCAGGGTCAGCCCGCTTGCGCTACTCCATGCCGATACAAGATGAATCGCGCCGTGCTTTCCATCATGGGAACCGCGTACACACTTGCCATCGATAGCAATGTGCTGCCCCTCAAGAGAGGGGCACATCGAACTCATCCATCGTGTAAAGCAGAGCTCGAATTGCGCCGCATCGAGCAGCGAAAAGACCCGTCCAAAAGTGTCATGCGAGGCAATACCGTTGACAAAGGGCAGGTGCTGGCGCAGCCAGTCAAGCTTCATTTCGCCCCATTCCACAACCGAGATCCAAGTTTCCGCGCCACTGATGACGGCGCAGATGGCGGCCAACAGCAATTCATCGAGTTGATAGGCGCATTGACGCGCACGCGGATCGGTCAAATCATTGAATGCAGCTACCAGCGCTATCGGTTCGTTAGTCATTTGCTCATCCAAATATTGAGAGTAAACGCCTTTCTCAACGAGTTTACAAGCAATATTTGCCAACTTCGCCATCGGCTACACCTTCGCCTTCATGCAATCGCCCTGCGCTTGCCCTCCCCGCGCCGGCTAGGAATTATTTCGCGACAACGAGGGGCTCGGCGCGGCCTTTGCCGGCCGCCTCCTCCGCCTTGGGAAAGAAGCGGTCCCTGAGGCGAAGGAAGGGCCACTCCACCAGCCTAGTCGCGCAATAGCCGAGACCAACGGCAAGCAGCGCCTGGAACGCCAGCGTGAACACGAAAACGACCGACGCGTCGACCTCCCTTGCCTCCAGGTGGTCGATCAGATATTGGCCCGGCGCCAACGCCAGGCTGTGCCAAAGATAGATGCCATACGAATACATGCCGATCCACGCAACGCCGCGAAACAGCAGGTTGCCGCTGATGCCGGCGGGCGTGCCGAGCGCGAGCACGACGACGCAGCAAAAACCGAGCGCCTCGACGGTATAACCGATGCTGCGCGCCAGTGGCGAGCTCGTTCCCACCAGCGCCAGCCATGCCAGCAAGGCCAGCGCCGCCGCGATCAGCCAGCCGCGGTGCGCGGCCAATCTGGCGAAGTGGCCCGGCGCCAGCCAGTACAGCGCGGCCAGCATCACGCCGTAGATCATGCTGTCGATGCGTAAATGGGTATAGCGAAAAGCGCCGTCCAGGTCGCCGGTGTGGACGTAGGCCGAGCGCGCGGCCAGGACCAGGGCGCACAGCAGCAGCGAGGTCGCTATCAGCGGCCGCAGGCTCAACCTTGGCGCCGCCAGCGACATCAGGAAGGCCGCGACCAGGTAGAAATGCTCCTCGACGGCCAGGCTCCAGGTTTGCAAGATCGCCGACCCGGTGTAGTTTTGCGTGTGGGTGAGGTTTTGCCAGAAAAAAGTGTCGGCGGGGTGCCGGCCGACCAGCAGGTGGAAGAAAATGAGCACATAGTAAAGCGGCCAGATCTTGAACGCGCGCCGTACCAGGAAGCGTGTCGCGTTGATCGCGCCGGTCTTTTTCCACTCGCTGAACAGCAAGCCGCCGACCAGGAAGCCGCTCAGGGTGAAGAACATGTCGACGCCGGCGCCGCCGAACGCCTGCAAGGGGTAGACCAAGGCCTCCAGCAAGGGATGGGCGTCGTCGGCGACCCGAAAATGAAAGAACATCACGAAAATAATCGCCACTCCCCGCAGGAAGTCCAATTCCGGACGCCGCCCCACTGCACTGCTCGACATATCCACTCCAGCACGTCATTTCGCCCGTGCAAAAAGTTCGCAGGCGCGTTTACCCGCCGATTTTGGAGCCTTCGCCGCCGGCTGTCAATAAATAATAAAAATAAATTAAAGTTGACTGGCGACCACAAAAGAGGACGGGGTGCCGGCCGCGCGCGCGGGCCGCCACCCCGGCCGCCTTAGGCGCGCTTGTAGACGTCCTCGAAGCGCACGATGTCGTCCTCGCCCAGGTAGCTGCCCGACTGCACCTCGATAATGTGCAAGGGCATCATGCCGGGGTTTTCCAGGCGGTGGTTCATGCCGATCGGGATATAGGTCGATTCGTTTTCACTGAGCAGCTTGACGCTCTCGCCGCAGGTGACGCGGGCGGTGCCGCTGACCACCACCCAGTGTTCGGCGCGGTGGTGGTGCATCTGCAGCGACAGCTTGCCGCCCGGGTTGACGGTGATGCGCTTGACCTGGAAGCGCTCGCCGGCGTCGATGCCCTCGTAATAGCCCCACGGACGGTAGACCTTGGTGTGGTGCAGGTGTTCGGTGCGCGCGCTGGCCTTGAGGTGGTCGACCACCTGCTTGACGCGTTGCACGTGGTCCTTGTGCGCGACCAGCACGGCGTCGTTGGTTTCGACGACGATCAGGTCTTGCACCCCGATCACGGCGACGATGCGGCTTTCGGCTCGCACCAGCGAGTTCGTCACGCCGTCCAGGTAGACGTCGCCGCGGGCGACGTTGCCGTCGGCGTCGGCGCGTTGCACCTCCCACAGCGCGGCCCAGGAGCCGACGTCGCTCCAGCCTATGTCGGCCGGCACCACCACCGCGTGCGCGGTGTGCTCCATCAGCGCGTAGTCGATCGAATCGGACGGGCAGGCGGCGAACGCGGTGGCGTCCAGGCGGCAGAATTCGAGGTCGCGGTGGGCCAGTTGGACCGCCTTGGCGCAAGCGTCGACGATGGCCGGCTGGAATTGCGCCAACTCGCTCAGGTAGCGCGCCGCGCGGAACAGGAACATGCCGCTGTTCCAGTAATAGGTGCCGGCGTCGACGAAGCCCTGGGCCTTGGCGCGGTCCGGTTTTTCAACGAAGCGGTCGACCCGGTAGCCGGCGCCGGCGCCGTCGAGCGCGGCGCCGCGCTGGATATAGCCATAACCCGTTTCCGGCCCGGTCGGGACGATGCCGAAGGTCGCCAGCGCGCCCTCGCGCGCCAGCAGCGCGGCGCGGCCGATGGCTTCGTGGAAGGCCGCGACGTCGACGATGACGTGGTCGGCCGGCAGCACCAGCATCACCGCGTCGGGGTCGACCGCGGCCAGGTAGTGCGCCGCCGCCGCCACCGCCGGCGCGGTGTTGCGCCCGGCCGACTCGAGCAGGATGGCCAGCGGCGCGACGCCGATTTCGCGCATCTGCTCGGCCACCAGGAAGCGGTGTTCCTCGCCGCACACCACCAGCGGCGCCATCAACTGGGCCAGGCCGCCCAGGCGCAGCGCGGTTTCCTGCAACATGGTTTTGTCCGACACCAGGGGCAGCAGTTGTTTGGGCAGCACGGCGCGCGAGAGCGGCCACAGGCGCGTGCCGGAGCCGCCGGAAAGGATGACTGGATAAATTTTCATGCGTTTCTTTCCAATTTTAAATCGATATTGTTCTCAGTGCGGCGCTTGCTGCGCCGGTCGCGCGCGTTGGCCCACTCGTCCGGGTCGTAGTCGGACACGTGGCGCATGTCGCCGGCGCGGTTGACGCTGTAGTCCTTAAAGACGATCATCTCGTCGAGGCTGACGTCGGGCAACACGCGGGTGTATTCAAACAGCACGCAGCGCACCACCTCGGCGCCGGAGCAGATATGGCTGTTGTGGCCGATCCAGGTCGGCCCGATGATGGTCGAGCCGGCCTCGATGCGTGTGCCCGAGCCGATATACACCGGCCCCTCGATGCGCGTACCCTCCCAGTCGATCGAGGTGTTCAAGCCGACCCAAACGCCCTCCTCGACCTGGGTGCCGGGCACGTCCATGTGGGCGACGTCGCCCATCATAACGCTTTGCAGCACCTCCCAGTAATCCTTGACGCTGCCGATGTCGATCCACTTGAAGCTGCGCTTTTGCGCGAAGAACGGCAAGCCCTGCGCGACGAGCAGCGGGAACAGGTCCGCGCCGATGTCGAACGATTGGTTGGGCGGGATCAGATCGAGCACCGCCGGCTCGAAAATATAGATGCCGGTGCTGATGAAGTTCGACAGCGCCTCCTCCTGGCTGGGCTTTTCCTGGAAGGACTGGATGCGCCCGTCCTTGTCGGACACCACCACGCCGTAGCTCGACACCTTGTCCCACGGCACCTCCTTGGTGATCACCGAGGCCAGCGCGCCCTTGCGGCGGTGCTCGAACAGCGCCGACTTGAGGTCGATGTCGATCAGCGCGTCGCCGCACAGCACGATCGTGGTTTCGTCGAAGAAGCCGCCGAATTGCTGGATTTTCTTCATGCCGCCGGCCGAGCCGATCGGCTGGGGCACCACGTCGCCGGCGTCGTTGGTGTAGCCCTCGAAGGAATAACCGATCTGCACGTCGTACTGGTGGCCCTCGCCGAAATAATCCTCGATTTTCTCGTGCAGGTAGCTGACGTTGACCATGATCTCGGTTACGCCGTACTTGGCCAGGTACTCGATCAGGTAGGCCATCACCGGCTTGCCCAGGATGGGGATCATCGGTTTCGGTAGGTCGTAGGTCAAGGGACGCACGCGCGTGCCCTTGCCCGCTGCCAAGATCATTGCTTTCATTCTTGCTCCACTGCCAGGTTAACGTTGTTTGAATAGGTCTGCCAGCGCCAGGAATCTTCGCACATCTGCCGCAGATCGCGCTCGGCGCGCCAGCCCAGCTCGCGCGCGGCCAGCGCGGCGTCGGCGTAGCACGCGGCGATATCGCCGGGGCGCCGCGCCACCACCTGCAAGGGCACCGGCCGGCCGCTGGCCTGTTCGAACGCGCGCACCACCTCGAGCACGCTGTGGCCGCGGCCGGTACCCAGGTTATAAGTGTACACGCCGGCGCCCTGCGCCAGCTTGTCGAGCGTCTTTGAATGGCCCCGCGCCAGGTCGACCACGTGGATATAGTCGCGCACGCCGGTGCCGTCGGGCGTCGGGTAGTCGCCGCCGTAGACCGCCAGTTCGGCGCGCCGGCCGCCGGCGACCTGGGCGATGAAGGGCATCAGGTTGTTCGGCACGCCGTTCGGGTCTTCGCCGATCAGGCCGCTCTCGTGCGCGCCGACCGGGTTGAAGTAGCGCAGCAGCGCGATGCGCCAGGTCGGGTCGGCGCGCTGGACGTCGCGCAGGATTTCCTCGGTCATCAGCTTGCTGCGCCCGTAGGGGTTGGTGGCCGACAGCGGGAAGTGTTCCAGGATCGGCAGGCTGGCCGGGTCGCCGTAGACCGTCGCCGACGAGCTGAACACCAGCGACTTGACGCCGAACTCGGCCATGGCCTCCAGCAACACCAGCGTGCCGGCGACGTTGTTGTCGTAGTAGCGCAGCGGCTGCTCGACCGACTCGCCGACCGCCTTCAGGCCGGCGAAATGGATCACCGCGTCGATCCGGTATTGCGCGAACACGGCGCCCAGGGCGGCGCGGTCGCGCACGTCGACGTCGGCGAGCGCACAGGAGCGGCCGGCAATGTGCGCGATGCGCGGCAAGACCGAGGCCTTGCTGTTGCTGAAATTGTCGACCAACACCACGTCGTGGCCGCAACGCAGCAATTCGACGCAGGTGTGCGAGCCGATATAGCCCGCGCCGCCCGTCACCAAGATGGTTTGCTTCGTCATAAAGGACGTCCCATATTAAAAAATTTGTAAAAAGCAATATTTTGCGGTGCAATAACGCCGCCTGTAAATTATACAACGGACCGTCTATAATCATGGTTCGAATGGCAACCTTGGGGAATCGCCGGCGGCGGCCGCCGGCGCCGGGCAAGAAAATCGCGCCCGGCGCCGGACCCGCTCGCCGAAAAATAGCAATTGTTGCCGCACAGATACAATCCGGAGCGCCCGGCGGGCCGCCTCCCCGCCCCGCGCAAGGGCGCCGGCGCCCCTTGCCGGAAAGCGCCGCCGGCCCATGTGTTGAGCAAAGTCAGTGCATGTCGCTTGACCCGAATGGTGGTCTATGGCAAGCTTGTGTTCAATAAAAAAATTTCCCATTGGAAACGGCAGCGCAGAGCGAAAGGTTGCGCAACATCACTTTCGGTCGACTTTTCTGACCTGCCGCACAGGGGCGCGGGCCGCAACGGCGCATGTTCAAGGCAATCGGTTTCCACCTCATTTTAAGTGATCCAACAAAGCCATACGGCGCGCAAGGACTATCGATGGGCCGCCCCCCCCCATCGGCACCGCCATGGCGCGCGACGCCAGCCGCCGATACGAGCTGGGCGCGATTTTTCCGAACTTTACCGAAATACTCTTTCACATAGGCCTGATTATGAAGATTACACCGTTTATATGCTTATCGCTGGCGGCGACGCTACTGGCGGGCGCCGCCGGCAGCGCGCTGGCCGCGCCGCCGTTGCGGGTCAGCGTCACCGTCGAGGAATCGATCGGCCCCTTCCCCAGCTGGGGCAACGTGAAGACCAAGTACGGCGTCGTCGGCGACGGCGTCGCCGACGACACGGCGGCGCTGCAGCGCGCCCTGAACGACATGAACTTGAAAATCGTCAACGCGTACGGCTGGAAAATCGAAAAACCCGGCTCGCCGGCGGTGCTGTACTTCCCGGCCGGCACCTACCGCATCACCAAGACGCTGGTGTCGAAGAACCAGTTCGGCTACGGCCTGGTCGGCGCCGACCCGGCCACCACCAAGATCGTCTGGGACGGCCCGCTCGGCGGCACCATGCTGATCGCCGACGGCGTCTACGGCGGCAAGTTCGCCCGCCTGACCTGGGACGGCAAGAACAGGGCCGGCATCGGCATCGCCCACTGGTGGAACAAGAAAACCCCGCAGTACGGCGCCAGCCCCGAGCACGTCGACGAAGTCTTCGTCGACCTGGGCGTGGGCATCGTCGCCGGCTGCTGCGGCGCCAGCAACACCGCGGCCAGCCATCCCGGCACCGACTGGCTGGCCTCCGACTATGGCAACCTCGATTCCGAGGGCTCGGTGCGGCGCACCAAGTTCATCCGCAACAAGGTGGCCGGCGTCAGCACCGAAAGCGGCAACGCGCTCGACTGGTGGGTGATGGATTCGGAGTTTATCGATTGCTACCGCGGCGTCACCAACGCCCTCGGGGCCGGCAACGTGCATACCTACCGCAACCTGTTCCAGCGCTCGAAGTTCGCCGACGTCCACATCAACTACGTGCAGTGGCACTCGATGCAAGGCAACGTCTCGGTCGGCTCGCGCCGCTTCCTCGAGGCCACGCTGGCCGGCAATAACGGCCGCGCCCTGATCCTGAAGAACAACCGCATCATCAATCCGCTGCATCCGAACCCCATCTACATGGGCAACCTGGGGCCGCTGATCCTGATCGACAACCAGATCCTCAGCCCGGCCGGCGGCACCGGACCGCTGATCCAGCAATTCAACAACGCCGAAGTCCCCGGCAGCGACGTCATTTTACTCGGCAACAAGTTTACCATCGCTAACCACGTGGTCGGCAACAACCCGCTGAACCGCTTCGTCCAGTACGACTCCACCGTGGTGGCGCGCACCGCCATCTCGGAGCTGCTGCCGACGCTGCCGGCGACGGCCAAAAACCTGGCGCGCAAGGTCTTCGAGGTGCCGGTGACCACCAATTCCACCACCCTCGCCAACGACACCGGCTCGGACGCGATCCAGGCCATCATCAACCAGGCCGCCGCCAGCCTCGACGCCAACCCGGTGGTGCACTTCCCGCGCGCCACCTTCACCATCAACAACACGCTGCTAATCCCGGCCGGACGGCGCATCCAGTTGGCCGGCGACGGCATCGCCACCATCCTCAAAGCCGGCCCTAGCCTTGGCACCAAGCCGCTGATCCGCCTGGCCGGCCCGAGCCTGGCCACGCTGCGCGAGCTGCGCCTGTATTCGACCGATTTCACCGCCACCACCTTGCAGATCGACAAGGCCGACCAGCCCGGCGGACGCATCCTGTTCGACGGCACCATGAACGGCGTCACCAACCTCAACAACCTGGCCTCGACGCGCGTCGAGTTCCAGCTCACAACCGGCATCAAGAAACTCAACGCCAACGCCGCCGCCAGCGTGCTGACGGTCGGCTCGGGCGTCATCGGCCCGGTCGCCGTGAACGCCAACAGCAACGTACTGATGCTCGATTCCTGGTACGAGGGCGCCAAGAGCGATCCGATGATCAAGGGCGACTCCGGCACCTTCACCTACCTCGGCGGCCACATCGCCCCGCCCGACATCGACGCCCAGGGGCTCGCGGCCGGCCCGTCCATCATCGTCGACAACTTCAACGGCCAGTTCACCGTCATGGGCCTGTCCTACAACATGAAGAATCCGGGCCAGGGCATCCTGGTGAAGGGCGAGGTGGCCGGCACCAAGGCCCTGTTCGTCGGCGTGTCGGGCAATCCGATTGATTTTTACTACAAGCGCAGCAACAACGCCACCGCCGCCGGCACCGCGGTCGGTTTCGGCTTGATGAAAACCAACCGCACCGTCCAGCAAGGCAACTACGGCGCCACCGACAAGGCGGCGCTGCTGGCCGGCCTGGCCCAGGCGCGCGGCCAGACCTGGGACAGCGTGCCGGCGGTGATACCGGCCGGCGCCACCGACGTGCTGCTGTACCGCATCCGCACCGTCGAATCGGGCGTCGGCACCCTCATCAACGGCCAATAAAAGGGTTCCGGCCCGCGCGGGCCGGATCGAGTAGCACCGCATGCCGGGCCCCGCGCCCGGCATTTTTTCGTCCTCCCCCCGCCGTTTCCCGCCGCCCGGCCGCCCTTGCCGCGCGCGCCGCCAACTATTGCGTCAAGAAAATCACGAAATCCATTATTAGAGTACGCTTTAGGTCTCGCTGGAATTGAGGGGTGCCGTGACGGCGCCGGCCGGAACCGGCCGCGCCCCCCCCCCCCCCGATCAGGCGGCTGCGCTGGCCCATCACCCCCTTACCCCTTTGCCGCGGCGCCAGGCGGCGGCCCCGGCCCGATCCGTTCGGCCCGGGCCGTTGGCGCCGCGGCGCCGGCTGTTCCGGGTGGCGCGGGCGCGTGCCCGCGGGTGTTTTATCGAGTTTATTTTTCCGGGAATTTGAGCATGAAATTCACACCATTTGTCTGCTTGACGCTGGCGTCAACGTGGCTCGCCGGCGCCGCCGGCGCCGCCACCTCCCTCGCCCCCTGGAAGCCACCCCTGGCCGCCAGCATCGCGGTCGAGGAATCGATCGGCCCCTTCCCCAGCTGGGGCAACGTGCAGAGCAAGTACGGCGCCGTCGGCGACGGCATCGCCGACGACACGGCGGCGCTGCAGCGCGCCCTCGACGACATGAACCTGCGGGTGGTCAACAAGCACGGCTCGAAAATCGAGAAGCCCGGATCGCCGGCGGTGCTGTACTTCCCGGCCGGCACCTACCGCATCACCCGCACGCTGGTGTCGAAGAACCAGTTCGGCGCCGGCATGGTCGGCGCCGACCCGGCCAACACCAGGATCGTCTGGGACGGCGTGGCCGGCGGCACCATGCTGATCGCCGACGGCGTCTACGGCGGCAAGTTCGCCCGCCTGACCTGGGACGGCAAGCGCAAAGCAGGCATCGGCGTGGCCCACTGGTGGAACAAGAACACCCCGCAGTACGGCGCCAGCCCCGAGCACGTCGACGAGGTCTTCGTCGACATGGGCGTGGGCATCGTCGCCGGCTGCTGCGGCGCCAGCAACACCAAGGCCAGCCATCCCGGCAGCGACTGGCTGGCCGCCGATTACGGCAACATGGATTCCGAGGGCGCGGTGCGGCGCACCAAGTTCATCCGCAACACGGTGGCCGGCGTCAGCACCGAAAGCGCCAACGCGCTCGACTGGTGGGTGATCGATTCGCATTTCATCGATTGCTACCGCGGCGTCACCAACGCGCTCGGCGCGGGCAATGTGCAAACCTACCGCAACCTGTTCCAGCGCTCGCAGTTCGCCGACGTCCACGTCAACTACGTGCAGTGGCACGCGATGCACGGCAACGTCTCGGTCGGCTCGCGCCGCTTCCTCGAGGCCACGCTGGCCGGCAACAACGGCCGCGCCCTGATCCTGAAGAACAACCGCATCATCGAACCGACCAACCCGACCCCGATCTACATGGGCAACCTGGGGCCGCTGATCATGATCGACAACCAGATCCTCAGCGCCGCCGGCAGCACCGGACCGCTGATCCAGCAATTTAACAATAGCGACGTCCCCGGCAGCGACATGGTATTGGTGGGCAACCAGTTCACCATCCCCAACCACGTCACCGGCAACAACCCGCTGAACCGCTTCCTGCTCTACGACACCACGACGGTGGCGCGCAACATCATCCCGGCGGCGCTGCCGACGCTGCCGGCGACGCCCAGGAACCTGGCGCGCAAGGTCTTCGAGGTGCCGGTGAACACCGACCCGGTGACGCTGTTCAACGTGACCAGCACCGACACGATCCAGGCCGTCATCAACCAGGCCGCCGCCAGCGCCGACCCGAACCCGGTCGTGCACTTTCCGCGCGGCACCTTCACGCTGAACGCCTCCCTGGTGATACCGGCCCGGCGGCGCATCCAACTGGCAGGCGACGGTATCGCCACCATCCTCAAGGCCGGGGTGAACATGGGCGCCAAGCCGCTGCTGCAATTGAACGGGCCCAGCCTGGCGACGGTGCGCGAGATGCGCCTGTACTCGACCGACTACAGCACCACCGCTGTGGCGCTCGACAAGGCCGACCAGTCCGGCGGGCGCATCCTCTTCGACGGCGCCATGAACGGCGTGACCAACATCAACAACCTGGGCGGCACCAGGGTCGAGTTCCAGCTCACCACCAACATCAAGAAACTCAACGCCAACGCCGCCGCCAGCGTGCTGCTGGTCGGCTCGGGCGTCATCGGCCCGGTCGCCATCAACGCCAACAGCAACGTGTTGATGATGGATTCCTGGTACGAGGGCACCAAGAGCGATCCGATGATCAAGGGCGACTCCGGCACCTTCACCTACCTGGGCGGCCACATCGCCCCGCCCGACATCGACGCCCAGGGGTTCACGGCCGGCCCGTCCATCATCGTCGACAACTTCGCCGGCCAGTTCACCGTGATGGGGCTGTCCTACAACATGAAGCATGCGGACCAGGGCATCGTGGTGAAAAACGAGGCGTCCGGCACCAAGGCGCTGTTCGTCGGCGTGTCGGGCAATCCGATTGATTTTTACTACAAGCGCAGCAACAACAACAGCGCCTCCACGGCGGCGGTCGGTTTCTCCATGATGAAAACCAACCGCACCGTCCAGCAAGGCAACTTCGGCGCCACCGACAAGGCGGCGCTGCTGGCCGGCCTGGCGCAGGCGCGCAGCCAGACCTGGGACCGGACCCCGTTGCAGGTGCCGGCGGGCGCCACGGACGTGCTGTTTTACCGGGTCCGGACGGTGGAAACGGCGGTCGGCTACCAGATCAACGGCAAGTAGGGCGGCGCCTAGTCGGCGCCGGCCATCTGCTCGGCGACCCGGCCGAGCACGGCGTCGCGCGCCAGGTTTTCCAGCGCGTAGGCGCGCGCCAGCAGGCCCAGCCGGGCGCGGCCGGAGGCGTCGTCGGCCAGCGCGGCGATCGCCGCAGCCAGCGCGGCGCCGTCCTCCGGCGGCACGATCATGCCGCAGCCCGACACCACCGCAGCGATCTCCGATTCGGCGCGGCAGGTGGCGATCACCGGCCGCCCGCTCGCCAGCATGCCGGTCAGCTTGGACGGCAGCACCAGGTCCTCGGCCTCCGGGCTTTGCGGCAGCAGGTGGATGTCGGCCAGGCCGAGCAGCTCGCCGAGGCGTTCGAACGGCTGCAGCGGCAGCAGACGCAAGTTGGGCAGGCTGGCCCGGGCCGCCTCCAGCTGCGGCTTCATCACGCCGTCGCCGCAGACGACGAAGACGATGTCGGGCCGCGCCAGCAGGCGCTTGGCGGCATCCGGGATGATCATCAAGCCCTGCTTGTTGCTCAGCGTGCCCGAAAACAGCGCCACCACGGCGTCGTCGGCGATGTCCAGCTCGGCGCGGTAGCTGCTCGGTGCGGCCAGCGGGCTGACGTGGGCGATGTCGACCCAGTTCGGAAAAAAGGTCACCGCCTTCGGCGCCACGCCCTTGTTGCGCAACAGCTCGAGCATGCGTCCCGAAATCGACGAGACCCGGTCGAAGCGGCGCAGCATCCAACTCTCGCAGCCGAACACCAGGCGGCGCAACAGCTTGCCTTTCAACAGGCCCATCTGGAAGGCCACGTCGACCTCGAAGTCCTGGATGTGCAACCAGGCCTGGGCGCCGCACAGGCGCGCCGTCAACCAGCCGGCCGGGGCGCAGACGAAGGCCGGCGCCACCGTGAAGACGACGTCCGGGCGCCAGAACGCCTGGCGCAGCATCGACGGCAGCGACGCCGCCGCGAACGTCAGTAGGTGCAGCACGCGCGCCAGGCCGCCGGGGCTGGCCGGCACCCACAGCGGCGCGCGGAATACGCTCACGCCCTGCCATTGTTCGCGCCGGTAGGGCGGCCAGGCGTAGCCCTCGGCCAGCTTCCAGGCCGGGTAGTACGGCGGCGCGGCGACCACCCGCACCTCGTGCCCCTGGGAGGCCAGCCAGCTGGCCATCTCGCCGGAATATTTGCCGATACCGGTCGGTTCGGGCGCGAAGTTCGCGCTATACAGTAGTATTTTCATGGTGTCGCAGTGTGGGGCGGGGGCGCGGCTCGCGGCCGCGCCGCCCTTATTGACCGTCTTGGCAGGGGCGCGGCTTGACCGGGCGGCACGGCGAACCGTGGCAGATCATGCCGGCCGGCATATCGTGGAACACCGAACTGCGCGCGCCGATGACGCTGCCGGCGCCTATCGTCACGCCCGGCGCGACGAACACGTCGTTGGGCAACCAGACCTGCTCTTCCAGTCGGATCGGCTTGGCGCCGATGTCGAAGCTGGCGCGGCCGATGTCGTGCAGGCCGGTGCACAGGTAGACCCGGTGCGCCAGCGCGACGTGGTCGCCGATGTGGATCTCTGCCAGGTTGTAGAGCACGGTGTCGTCGCCGACCCAGACATGGTCGCCGATCTCCAGCTTCCACGGATAGGTGACGCGGGCCGAGGCGCGTATCAGCACGTTCTTGCCGATCTTCGCGCCGAACAGGCGCAGCAACGCGACCCGGAAACGGTAGCAGATCTGCGGCGACCAGGCGAACAGCGTATCCTGCACCACCCACCACAGTTGCACCCACAGCGCGTTGCGCCCGCGAAAGCCCGGCGGCACCGAAAAGCGCGACAGGTCCTGGTAACGCTTACCCGCCGCGCCCATCAGCCGTGCGCCTTGATCCACGCCACCGTGGTGCGGATCGCCTCGCCGTTGGAGAACGGCAGCGGCCCGGTGATCGCCTTCAGGTTGTCGAAATCGTGGATCATTTCGGTGAGGATGTTGTTCAGGCGGAAAGTCGTCAAGGGCGGGTGGGTATACCCGCACTTGGCCAGCGCGTCGCCCAGCAGCGCCGCGCCCGACAGCAGCAGCGGCGGCACCTGGCGCACGGCGGGGCCGTCGAAGGCGGCCGAAATGGCGTTGGCGAAGGTGTTCACCTCGATCGGCTCGTAGTCGCCGATGTAGAACACCTGGCCCTGCACGACGGCGGCGGCGCCGGCCATCAGGGCGCGCAGCTGGAACACCGAGTTGCCGACGTAGCCGAACGACTTGCGCACCACCTTGCCGGCCGGGTGGACGTAGCGGCGGCGCTTGACCTGCTCGAAAAAGGTGCGGTAGGGCACGCCGAACCACGGCCCCCACAGCGAGGTCGGGCGCACCAGCGCCCAGCTGTATTCG
Organism: Janthinobacterium sp. CG3; assembly: GCF_000344615.1. Classification (GTDB taxonomy): domain Bacteria; phylum Pseudomonadota; class Gammaproteobacteria; order Burkholderiales; family Burkholderiaceae_D; genus Janthinobacterium. The sequence continues at coordinate 2,941,676 of NZ_KB467824.1, forward strand.
GTGATGCCGGCTTCGCGCACCAGCATTTCGCCCTTGACCTTGCTTTCGCCGTAGGGCGTGGTGGGGCAGAAATCGAGCGGCCCGGACGGCGGGTAGCCGATCTTGCAGACCAGCCGGGACGAGCAGAACAGCACCCGCCGCACGCTCGGGCAGGCGCGCGTGGCACGGATCACGTTGGCCACGCCGTCGGTGTTGGCGGCGTAGTCGGCCAGCGTGGCGCCCAGCAGGTCGGTGCGCGCGCCCAGGTGGTAGACGTGGGTCGGCTGGAATTCGCGCAACACCGCCTCCATGGCCGGGTAGTCGAGCAGGTCGACGTTGCGGAACACCGCGCCGTGGGCCGGGTTGGCCGGCGCCTTGGCGTCGACGCTGAGCACGGTGCAACCGTCCTGCAGCAGGCGTTCGACCAGGTTGGTGCCGATGAAGCCGGAGCCCCCGGTGACAAGGTAGCGGTTGGCGTCAGTCATGTGTGTGGTCATATATCAGTGTGCAGTCTGGCAAAAAAAAAGGGTGGAAACTCATTTGGCGGCGCCCGCCAGCGCCGGCGCGGCGGCGCTGGCGGCGGCGTGCGGGCGCGCCAGCACGTCCTGGTAGACCCGCAGGTAGCCGTCGATGGCCAGCTCGGCGCTAAAGCGCGCCGCCCAGTCCAGGCCGAGCGCGACGTCGCGCGCGCGCGCCGCCGGCGCCAGCTCGAGCATCGCCCGCAGCACCGCGCCGCTGTGCGCGGCCCAGGCCGCGACGTCGGCGTCGCCGCGCAGCGGCGGCACATAGTGCGAATGCGGGCCGGCCACCTCGTTCATCGGCGCGTCGTCGGTGGTCAACACCGGGCAGCCGCAAGCCTGCGCCTCCACCAGCGGCCAGCCGAAGCCCTCGGCGTGGCTGGGGAACAGGAACGCCCGCGCGTACGAATAGGCCGCCTGCAGCGTCTCGTTGTCGAAGCCCTGGAAGAACAGCACCTTGCCGCGCGGCGGCACCTCGGCCAGCGCCGCCCGCACCGCCTCGTTCGGCTCGGGGCTCAGGCACCACAGCGGCAGCGGCTCGGCCACCGAGGCGGCGTAACTGGCGTACATGCGGATCATGCCGGCGCGGTTCTTATACCACTGGCCGCCGCCGACGTGGAACAACATGCCGCCGGCTTCGACCGGCAGGCCGCGCGCGCGCAGCAGCGCCGCCGCGTCCTCCCGGCCTTGCCGGGCGAACGGGAAGCTCAGGCCGTTGTACACCACCTCCGAGGTCAGCGGCGCGGCGCCGCCGATCTCGCGCAGGTCGACCTTGCTCTTGGTCGACACCGAGATGAAGTGGCGCGCCTGGCGGAAGCCGCGGCGGATGTAGCGCTGGTACAGCCGGCCGCTCCAGCCGGTCGGGTTTTCCGGGATCAGGCCCAGCGCCGAACGCAGCGCCAGCAGGTCGTGGCAGTGCACCACGTGCGGCCGGTCCTTGACCAGCGGCACCCAGGGGCCCAGCGCCTGGTCGCAAAACACGTACAGCACGTCGTCCGGCTGGCCCTTGAGCGCGGCGGCCACCCAGCGCGGGAAAAAAATGAACTGGTCGATGTAGCCGGCCCACTTCGACAGGCGCCCGCGCGGCACCCAGTGGTAGGCGCGCGGCTGCGGCGACCACATCTCGACCTGGTGGCCGCGCGCGTCGTAGGCCGCCTTGAGCATATTGGCGAAGCGCGGCATGCTCTGCGACGGCAGGAAGCGCGGGTGGCAAAAAAGAATAATCTTCATAGAGCGGGATCGGGGAACCTATAAATATGGCCGACGGCGCCGGCCAGCGCCGGGCCGGCCGGAAACAGTGTCAGACATCAATTTTACTTGATAATCAAAGCACAACGCCGGAACCCGGCGCCAAACGAATCAGGCCGCCGCGCGCCGGAATTCGTCGAGCAGGCTGGTGGTCATCGCCTCCACCGTGTAGCGCCGCTCGAACGTGGCGCGGGCCTGGCGCGCCATGCGCTGGCGCGCGCCGGCGTCCAGGGCCAGCCAGCGCTGCAGCGTGGCGCGGGTGCCGACCACCGTGTCGGGGGCAACGAAGGCGGCGCCGTCGGCGTCGAGCTCGCGCCAGATGTTGACCTTGTCCGAGATCAGCACCGGCAAGCCGCAGGCCAGCGCCTCGGCCACGGCGATGCCGAAGTTCTCCTGGTGCGAGGGCAGCACGAAGGCTTCGCCGGCGTAGAAGGCGCCCCATTTCATGTCGCCCGTGAGCATGCCGGTCCAGGTGACGCGCCCGGCCACGCCCAGCGCCTGCGCCTGCGCCTGCAGGCCGGCCACCAGGCCGCTCTGGTCCGGCCCGGCCATGACCAGGTGCAGCTCGGGCTCGCGCGCGGCCGCCTCGGCGAAGGCGGTCAGCAGCATGTCGCAGCCCTTCTTTTCCTGGATGCGGCTGAGGAACACCAGCAGGCGCTTGCCGCGCAGCTCGGGATAGCGCTCGAAAAACACTTCCTGCAACTGCGCCCGCCCGGTCGGCGCGCTGGCCGCGCCGTAGTTGACGACCCGGCCGTTGGCGCGGTACAACCAGAACGACTGCGGCGCCAGCAGGCGCTCCTCCTCGCAGGTAAACAGCACGGCGGCGGCGTCGCGCAGCACGCGGTAGTCGGACCACGGCCAGGCCAGCCATTTTTTCAGGTGCTTCAAGGGATAGGTGTGCTTGAACCACGGGTCCAGCATGCCGTGGGTAAACACCACATAGGGCACCTTCAGGCGGCGCAGCGCGCGCCAGGCGCCGAAGGAATGGTATTGCCACAAGCCGTTGATGACCACCAGGTCGTATTCGGCGGCGTGGCGCAGCAGCCACGGCGTGAGCCGGGCGCTGTAGCGGTAGTGGCCGGCGGCCGGCCCCAGCGCGTGCGAGGGCAGCGGGAATTGCGCCAGGTAGGGGGCGTCCGGCGGGTCCAGCGTGACCACTTCGATGGTGTGGCCGGCCTGCACCGCGCGCACGCCGTAGTTGCCGACGCCGGTCATCGGGCCGCCGGCCTTGGGGTCGATCGTGGGCAGAATGTGCAATATCCTCACGCGCGCGCCCCCCGCCGGAAGCTCGGACGGGCGCGCCCGGCGCGGCGCGCGCGCGGCGCCGGGAATGGGGAGGGAGAAATCGGCATAGTTATCATCTGTAAAATAATTGATGCGCGCGCCGGAGGTTCCGGCGGCGCGCCATGGTTGTCAAATGGCGGCGCCGGCGGGCGCCGGCGCGATTCATGACTTAATCATAACACGAACGATATTTCATCCGTGCAATCCAAGCGGACGCGGCTCCGCCGCGCCCTAGCCGGCGCGGCGCAGGCCCGGCAGGCGGCGCGCCATCGCCGCCACCTTCTCGAGCGCCGGCGCCGGCAGGCGCCGCACGAACCAGACGCAGCACAGCACGGCGCAGGCGGCCGACAGCGCCGCCGCCGCCGCCGCCGCCGTTGGCCACAGCACCATGGCGCCGATGCCGGCGCCGGCCACGCCGATGGCGGCCGCCGCGATGCGCAACAGTTGCCACGGAAACACCATACCGTTTTCGCGCAGCCAGCGGGCGGCGAAAAACACCGCCAGCACGCTGCCGCCGCATTCGGCCAGCAGCAGCACGGCGCCGGCGCCGACCACGCCGAAGCGCCCGGTCAGCAGGACGATGCCGGCCACCGCCAGCGCGCTGACGGCGATGGAAATATACAGCTGGACGCGCAGCAGGTTATTGCCCTGCAAGACGGCCATCGCCGGCCTGGCGATGGCAAACACCAGCAGGGCGATCGAGAACAGGCCGAACAGGGCCGGGTCGAAGGCGATCTTGCCGCGGGTCCAGATAGCGAACAGCGCCGGCATGACCCATTGGAAGGCGATCAGCACCGGCACCAGCAGCATGACGGAAAAGAACCAGACGAAGCCCATGGTGGCGTCGGTGCGCTCGGCGTCGCGCTCGCGCAGGAAGCGCATAATTTCCGGCATGATCGGATTGGTGATGGTGCCGATGCCCTGCAGCGAGATGTTGCTCATCGTGCGCATGGTGGAAAAGGCGGTCATCGGCGCCACGCCGATGATGGCGCCCAGGAAGATGCGCACGCCCTGCTGGCGCGACAGGTCGAGCACCGTGCTCAGCGAGATGGCCAGCGACTGCCAGGCGCCGCGCCAGCCCAGGCGCCAGTCCGGCGCGACGGGGAACAGGCCGTAGCGGCGGAACATGCTCCACATGTCCAGGTGCAGCGGCAGGTTGACCAGCAGGTTGGCGGCGGCGATGCAGGCGACCGTGCCGAGCAGGCCGGCGCCCAGCGCCACCGCGATGCCCGAGGTCAGCGCCACGCCCAGCGCCAGGATGGTGTTCCACCAGGCCATGCGCGGAAACTGGCCGTAGGGCGCCACCACCCGCCCGGCCATGCCGCCGGCGCTGCTGCTCACCAGCCAGGACAGCGAATACAGCACCAGCGACCACATCGCCTCGCGCAACAGCGCCGGCGGCATGCTACCGTCGGCATCGAAGGCCAGCGCCAGCACGCCCCAGTAGGCCAGCAGCGCCACCAGCAGCAGCTCGAACAGGGAAATTAACAGCACCACCGGCAAGGCCGAATAAAACAGGCGGCGGATCAGCAGCGGCGCGCCGCTGCCGGCCTTGAGGAATTCGAAGCCGACGTAGTTCTGGTAGCCGACGCTGAGGATGGAGGAGATGCCGACGATGGTCTGGACGATCAGCCAGCAGCCGTACTGCTCGACCGTCCAGTGGCTCAGGAAGACCGGCACCAGCAACACCTGGCTGACCACGGTAAGCAGGATTTTCACCCAAGACGCCGCGCTGGCGGACAGGAAACGATGTAAGACACTCATAGGACGGCGGGGACTCGGAGGATGGCGATGGGGGGGCAGCGGGCGCCGGCGGCGGGCGCCGGCGCGGCGGGCCGGCTTAAAAGCCGGCGCGTTTGGTATATTGGGCGATTTCGTCGGCGCTGGCCTGCTGGAAATAGAAGGCGTCGTCGCTGAAATTGATCGGCCGGTCGCGTCCATAACCGAACGGTAGCAGCGCGTAATTCTTCGACATACTCATGATGGCGGTAAACAGTCGCACGCAGGCGCGCCGCACCAGCGCCGGGTTGTCGAAGGAAATGGCCCTGCTGAGGAACTCGGGAAAGTAGGTCGACGCGGCGAACATGAACTTGTGTTCGGGCGCGATCTGCCGGTCGCTGCACTGCATCGCGTGCAGGCCGCGCAGGAACTGGCGGATGCCGCGCTTGTTGGCGGCGAAATAACTGTGCTGGATGATCTGGCCGCCGCGGCCGTGGGCGCCGAACACCAGGTCGTGGCGGCGCAGCGCGTTCTTGGTCCGTTCGACGATCCTGTCGCCGAACACCAGCGCGTCCTGCTCGACGTAGACGAACATGTCGACATCGTTGTGCAGCGCGAACTCGAGCCCCATGATGATCGCCGCCATCGCCCCGCAGTAATGGGTCGCGCCGTTCTGGGCGTGGCCCGGATTGACCAACAATTCAAGACGGCTGAACCTGGTGGCGGTGTGGGCCTGGTCGTCCGGCTTCAGCGGCGAGGCGGAATCGACCACCAGCACGTGCTGCGGTTTGACGAAGGTATCGAGCGAGCGCCACCACAGCGGGCGGAACTCGACGCCGCGGATCGCGTCGTCGCCGAAGGCGATGTAGTTTCTTGCCGCGTTCGATGAATACCAACCAGTTCCGACTAACTCACAAGACATAAACCACCTATTAAAATCGACAGACGCGGAAAAGCGCGCGCCGCGCTGTGGCCGCGCCCTGCGCGCGGCCGGATTGGCGCCGCCTCAGGCCGGGGCGGCGGCGGGTTTGGCGGAATTGCCGGAAAACAGACGCAACAAGCCTTTGGCGACGTAGTACACCAGCAAATAAATCAACACCGTTTGCAGCAGGCCGCGGGTGGCCGTCGTCACCACTTGGTGCAGCGACTCCCCGGTGATGCCGGCGATGAAGTAGCGGAACATATTGATCATGGCCGGCACCGTCAGCACGATTCTGCCGTAGGCGTTCTTGAACGCCAACAAGTCAAGCAGCGCGAACAGGATGATGGCGATGAAAAAATATACCACCGGAAAGAGCACGCCGAACAGGGCCAAGCCTTGGGCGAAGACGGAGCCGGTTTTCCTGCCGCCCAGCGCGTAGCCATTGTTCAAGTACAGCAGGTAGTCGCCCATGGAAAAATTCAAGTCGGCCTTCTTCACCTTCACGCCCATGCCCTTCAACAGCGGCTCGGGCAGGATGCCCCACATGAAGTTGACCGTCATCCGTTCCAGGCTGTCCTCGGAGCGGGCCGACAGGTTGGAGGCGAAAAACAGGGCGTTGTCGTGGAACTTGGTTTCGACGAAGCGCGCGAGCATCGGGTTGGCGATGTAGTTCTCGTCGTAACGGCTGCTGGCGGTGGCCAGTTTGGCGCGCAGGCGGTAGGCCGCGATCAAGGCCGGCTGCTGCATCACCTGGTAGGTTTTACCGATCATCTCCACCGGCGTCATCCGCGCCGCGCCGATCGGGCCGTTGTATTGCCGCGCCACGACCATGGCCGTCGACAGGTAGGACAGCGGCAGCATCAGCGTCGCCAGCACGGCGACGGTGCCGCCCGCCTTGTAGAGATGGGCGCTGGTGATGCCGACCGGGTTGCGCATCAGCCACAGCACCACCACCAGCCCGACCGTGACGATACCGGTGAGCATCAGGCCGCGCGTGTTGGCCGCCACCCCCAGTAGCGCCACCATGATGGCGTACAGCACCAGCCACAAATAGTGCTTGCGCGGGAAGCGGCAATACGCCGCCCCCTCGTCCTGCACATACAGGGGGATCAGGAAGGGCGCGAAAATCAGGAAGCGGAAGCCGACGATGACTTTGCTGCCGGGGTCGCCGTCGACGCCGCCGCCGCCGAAATGGCAGATGAAACCGATGGCGCCGAAAATCCACAGCATGCCCACGCTGGGCAGCGCATAGATGGCAGTGCGCTTGAGCAGCGCGCGCACGCTCGAGCGGTCGCCGAACTGCAGCGCCGGGATGAAGCGGTAGGTCGCGTGCGCGCCCAGGGCCACCAGTTGAAACAGCGCCAGCGTGGCGAAGGTGGTGAACGGCTGGCGCAGCGCGTAGGCGACCGGGGTCCAGGCGGCCGTCTGGATCAGCAAGGCGCCGCACTGGGTCGTCATGCACAGCCCGAACAGCGAGAACGTCGACAGCGGATGGGTACGCCAGGAATCGGTCCAGCGCACATACAGCAGCGTGACCAGCGAGATCCAGGCCAACACGCAGACGCAGGCGATATTGACGGTGTCGATATCGATCAACAGTTGCGCCACCGACGCCGCCAGCACCATCAGTACCAGCAACGAATTAATCGCCGACGAACTAGTTAACACCGCCTTGTTACGCATACTGGTCTACCCGGGTAAATATTGCTTGAATGGCATACAACACTGCTACAGCACGGCCTGGCGCAGGATCTGCGCCAGCACCGACTGGTTCATATGCCCGTTGCGGCGCAGGCGCGCCTGTCCGGCGCGCGCCAACGCCAGGCGCCGCTCCTCGTCGAGCAGGGCGAAGCGGCACATCGCCGCGCATTCGACGGGGTCGTCCCAGAACAGCGCTTCCTGTTTTTCCACATACATGGCCAGGTGTTCCGGGGTGCGCTGGGCGCACAGCAGCGCGCCCAGCGCGGGGATTTCAAGCGAGCGCGTGGTGTGTTCGTCGCGGTTGCCCTTCGACAGCAAACCAAGGTTGACCTTGGCGCACTGGATGGCTTTGGCGTAGTCGTCGCCCTTCACCGCGCCGCCGCGCCAGTACGGCCGCAGCGCGGCCCATTCCGGCGCCTTCTGCCAGTTCGGGCCGCGTATCGCCAGCGGCACGCCGCGGCGCACCAACTCAAGCAGGAAGGGGCCGCGCTCCGGCATCCAGGTGCCCAGGAACAGCACCTCGCAATCCCAGCGCGCATGGTCCTCGGCGCTGAGCGGGCGCGGCGCGTGGGACACCTCGTCGGCCGACATGAACACGCGCAGCACGGCGCGGGCGCCGCGCGCCTCGGCCTCGGCCACGTTGTGGGCGCGCATCACGACGCTGAGGTCGTAATGCGCCAGGCTCTGGCGATAGGCGCTGAAGCGGCGGCCGTCGCGCGGCCCCAGAGGATCGTCGATGTTGTAGTTGATAACGCGCGCGGCGTACCGGCGCAGGGCCGCCACGACCTTCGGCGTCACCCAGACGCCGCCGTCGACGTAGCACAAGTCGAAGCGCGCGCCGTCCAAGGTGCGCGCCAGCGCGCCGCGCAGCATGCCGCTGAACAGGCCGCCGCCCAGCCGCCACGTCAGGCGGTCGACCCAGACCGATCGCGGCAACAGGGCGCGCGGATCGACGTGCGTGACTTGGTGGCCGAGGCGGCGCAAGGCGTCGGCGCGGTCCTGACAGGTGCCGCTTGCCGGTCCCAGGTAAAGGATGGACAACTTGGCCGCGCCGGCGCCGGCGTCGATGGCCTCGGCTGGTATCGCCGTCATGTCCATGATATCAATATTGCTCAATGTTTATCTTGCGCCGCGTCGACGGAACCGATGAGCCGGACCCTGTCCTTGGCGCCGAGTACGCCCAGCAAGTCGTTGACAAACCGGTCTTGTTGGCGAAACGCCTCGGCGTCGTCTTGATTGATGGTCGACACGCGCACCAGCATGCCATCGGGGATCTTGCCGGTCAGCATATAGCGGAATTTCTGGATTTTTTGCTCCAGGCCGTCTTTAACCGCCCGGTCGCCCACCGTCATCCAGTAGGAAATCGGTTCGTGGCGGCCGTCGGTGGCGGCGATCAGCCGGGTCAGGGCAAAACTGCCGAACGGCGAAGCCATCTTGTCGCGCCTGATATTGCTGATCTCGAAGCCCTGGGCGCCGTAACACTGGTCCGGCCTGTGCATCTCCAGGCTGCCGGTCTGGTCGCCGCCGTAGGCCATCGACAGCATCACCCGCTGCCCCTGGGGGTTGATGTAGGTGCGCGACAGCGTTTGGTTATAAATCGCGTCCAGACGGCGCTGCAGTTCCGGATCGACTTGCACCGGCATGATAGAACTGTCGATTTTCCATTCGCCGAAAGCGGCCGGGATCATGCTTGCGAGATCGATGCGGTCATGCAGGTCCACCACTTTTTGGGTCGGGCTCAAGACGTGGGTGGCCAGCGCCGACGACACCATCAGCGCCCCCAGCACCAGGCTCAAGGTTATTTTCTTCATCATGCTGCGTTCCCCGAACGATGTGGCGGCGCCGCCTTGCGGCCGCCGAAGTTGACAATGAACTGCAACAGCGTGTCCACCCCGAGGATCAGGGTCAGCGCGCTCAGGAACAGCACCATGCCGGCGAAGCCGTGCAAGAAGCCCTGCCCGGCGGCGTCGCCCAGGTAATAGGTCACCAGGGTCAGCACGCACACCCGTATCACGTTCGCGGTAAACGAAATGGGAACGATCAGCAGCGCCAGCGCAATGTTGCGGAAGGCCGAGGTGTGGCGCACCACGTTCAAATAAAACAGGCCCAGCGCTTCCAGCGTCAGCAGCGTCTGCAAGCCGGCGCAGGCGTCGGCGACGAGCAACTGGTACTGGCCGATCTGCAACGTCACGCCGGAGCGGGCGACCGGATAGTCGAACAGGAACAGCAGGTGTTCGGCGACATACGACACCGCCTGCTTCATCGGCAGCGTCACGGCCGCCACCAGCGGCCCCGGCAAGGGAATCATGAAGAGCATGAAGAAAAATGGAAACCATTGCAACTTCAAGCCGTCCACCCCGTACTTCAGCAGCAAGATCGCCGCCATCAGCAAAATGAAGGAGCCGATTTCCAGCGGCGCGATTTTGATGGCCCGGCCGACGACGTAAAACAACAGCGCCGCCGCCAGCACCGGCCAGCCCCAGCCGCAGTGCCGCGGCGCGGCGCTTTTCGCGCGCATTTCGCTCCAGCGCCGCGCCAGCAGCCACAGCGACAAGGCCAGGATGATTGGTCCGTGGGCCTGCTCTTCCTTGGCCCACAAGCCCGTCATCAAGTCATACAGCGTCGGCACGAACAGCACCAGCATGCCGAAGAGGATCGCGCCCCACTCCGGCAGCGAGGCTTGGAACTGGCGCAATTTGGGTGAAATGGTGGTCATCACGGTCAATCCGATTAAAAGTCGACCATGACGGAGCCGACGATTTCGGCGCCGCTCTGGCGCAGTTGCTCCTGCATGGCGTGGACGTCGGCGACCACGGTTTTGTCCTTGCGCGCCACGACGAACACGCCGCCGGCGCGCGCCGCCACCGCGTACATGTCGGAGGCGGTGACGGCGGCCGGCACGTCGTAGAGCACGACGTCGTAGCGCGAGGCGAACTGGGTGTTGAGGGCGCCGAACGATTCACGGCTCAGCAATTCCTGCGGATTCGGCGGCAACGTACCGGCCGGCAACACCGACAGGTCGACGAAGGAGGCGATCCTGGCGACGGCGTCGAGCTCGGCGCGTCCGGCCAGCAGGTCCGACAGGCCCTGCGCGCCCTTCAAGTCGAAGATCGCGTGCTGGCCGGGCTTGCGCAAATTGGCGTCGACCAGCAGGGTCTGCTCGCCCAACTGGGAAAACACCACGGCCAGGTTGGCGGCGAACATGCTGGCGCCGTCGCCGGGGTTCATGCCGACGATCGCCAAGGCCTTGTGGCCGCGGGCGAACCAGCGCAGCATCAACTGGCTGCGGATGGCGCGCAGGGTTTCCACCTGCGGGCTGAACGGTTCGTAGGCGGCCACCAGTTGTTTCGAGTAGCCGGCCTCGCCGTGCTGCAGATAAGGGTAGTCGAACTGGCGCGCCAGCACCTGCTGGATGTCGGCCTCGGTAATCAGGCCCAGGCGCACCGCCGCCTCGCCGAAGCGGATGCCCAATTCCTTTTGCATGCGCAAGACGCGCTCGGCGCTTTCGGGCGTGATTTTACCGGACTCGAGCAGAAGAGCGCCGATGCTCGATTCGCCCCGGCGCGCGCTGGCGGTGGCGGTGGCAATTGCTGGATGATTCATGGTCTGTTCCATCGATTATTTCAGTTTCAAACGGCGCGGCAAGAACATGTCCGCCGCGCGGCCGCGGCCGCTCCGGGAGGCGTTCCAGTCGATCGCGCCGAACACTGGAATTTGCAACATATCGTACAAATCGGTTTCCGAACGCACGCGCCGGTTCATACGCTCGGCCAACATGCCGACCGCCACCCCCAACAGCGCGCCCAGGAACACCGCCAGCAGCGTGTTGATGACCACCCGCGGTCCGGCCGTCTCGGTCGGCGCCACCGCGGGGTTGAGCACGGCGATGTCGGACTGTTCGGCGTGGCCTTCGATCTTGGTTTGCGAAAAACGCTGCGAGGCGGCGTCGAAGGCGCGCTGGGCCCCTTCGACGTCCTTGTTGAGCACGTTCATTTCGTCGCGGGTGCGGTTCAGCTCGAGGACCTTGTTCTTCTGCGCCAACAAGGCCGCGCGCACCGACTCGGTACGCTGCTGCAAGATCTGGGCGTTGTTGCCGACGCTATTGGAAATCAGCTTGATCTGCTCGTTGAACTGCGAGCGCAGCTTGTCGAGTTCCGCCTTGGCGCTCTGGTATTGCGGATGGTTCTTCTCGAGCCGCTGCGAGACGTCGGCGAAGTGCGCCTCGGCCGCGCCCAGCGCCAGTTTCAGGCTCTGGATCAGCGGGTTCGAGGCGACGTCCGGCGATTCGGCCGAGGAGCCGCCCTGCGCCATGCGCTGGCGTGAGCTGGCCTCCATCAACTGCCCTTCGGCCAGCACCAGTTGCCCGGACAGGTCGTTGAGGCGGTTCGACTCGACGTCGAGGCGGTTGTCGATGCTGACAATGCCCTTATCCTGCTGATATTTCGAGAGCCGGCTCTGGGCCGCCTCGACGCTGTCGCGCAGCAGCTTGGTCTGCTCGTCGAAGAAGCCGGAGGCCTTGCGCAGCGGATCGGTGCGCAACTGGATGCTGATCTGCTGGTATTGGTTGGCGAAGGAGTTGGCGACCAGGGCGGTAAACGCCGGGTCGGCGCCCTTGAAGCTGATGTCGATCACGCTGCTCTCGCGCGAAGGCGCGATGTCGAGTTTTTTCAGCAGCAGGTCGGCGAGCCAGTCGCGCACCGTGCCGCGGCCCTGGGTGGCTTCGTTGAACTGGGCGATCACGGCCGGGTCGGTGGCCAGCTTGAGTTCGTCGACGACGCGCAGGGCGACGTTCTTGCTGCTGATGATGTCGATCTGCGTGGCCATATAGCCCGGCAGCAGTTGCCCCGGCATGGTCAGGCCGGTCAACGGGTCGACGCCCTTGTAGTTCAGCAGTATCGAGGTGGTGGCCTTGTAGCTCTTCGGCAGCATCAGGTTCACCGCCAGCGTCAGCACGACGATGCCGAACATGACGCTCAGGATGATCCACTTGCGCGCGCGCAAAATGAGCAGGAATTGGGAGAAATTCATAAACGGTCTTTCATATCACGACTGAGGGAGGCCGGCTCGCGCCGGCCGTGTAGCAAGGAGATCGGCCTCAGAACCAGCTTTCCTTGACGTACACCACATCGTCGACCTGCACCATGTCGTCGTGCTTGGCGTCGAGGATGCGCAACACGCCGCCGGCGTCGCGGCGCTTGATGCGGATGCTACGCTCGGTACCGCGGGCGGTCAGGCCGCCGCCGGCCGACAAGGCCTGCAGCACCGTCATGCTGCGCTCGAGGCGCAAGGGGCCGGGGCGCTGCACTTCGCCGTAGATGTAGAAGCGGGGCGCGCGCTCGACGTAGATGACATCGTTGCTGATGACGTCCATGTCGCGGTTCAGGTCGCCGCTGCGCACCATTTCAATGATGTCGACGACTTCCTTGGTGGTCTTGCCGTCGCGCTTGCGGATCAGGCTGAGCGTGTCGCCGCCTTCGCCGGAAATGCCGCCGGCCAGCGCCAGCAGGTCCAGCACGCTGCGCCGGCCGTCGATCGGATAGCGGCCCGGGCGGTTAACCTGGCCCAGCACCGACACCTGCTGGCTTTGCAGCACGGTGACGATGATGTTAACCTGGGCGCGGCGCAGGAAGCCGCCCGTCTCGAGGGCGGCGCCGACCTTCTTCTCGGCGGCCGGCACCGACAGCCCGGCCAGCGGCACCTGGCCCAGCAGCGGGAAGGTGATGGTGCCCGCTTCGCTGACGCGGGTTTCGGTGGCCAGGTCGGGATTGCCGTAGACGGTCAGTTTGAGCACATCGCCGGCGCCGATCAGCACGTCGGCCGCGACCGCGTTGCCCAGGGTAAAAGCACACAGCGCGGACGCTATCCAAAGTACGAGTCGTTTCATGATGGGCTCAATCCTGTCAGTAATGTGTGAATATCAATAAAAAACGCCGGGGCTTCACTTCAAGCCGGCCACGCCGCGGGCGTTGCTGTCGGCCGCCGGGGCGGCCGGCTTGGCGGCCGCAGCGGCCGGCGCCGGCGCCGCTTCGCCCTTGTTGAAGTACTCGATCTTGGCGGCGGCGCGCAGGCGCGCCAGTTCGGCGTCGGCCGCTTCCTTGTTGCGCTTGTTGAACAGGAACTGTTCGATCTGGCCCTTGGCCACTTCCAGCGTCACCGGCGCGTCCTTGATCTCGGCGATCGAGATTAACATGCTGCGCTCGCCCTCCTTGATGATGAACAACTGCCCCTTCGGCATCGCCAGCAGTTTGCCGCTCAGCTCCGGGGCCAGGTCGGCGCTGGTGCGCGAGAGCTGGGTGCGGGTGAACTTGACCTTGTGCGCGTCGAGCCAGGCCGCCACTTCCTCTAGCGACTTGGCGGCGTCCATCGCCGCCTTCAGCTCGTCGTTCACGTCGGCGCTACCGACGATCAGCTCGCGCATGTCGAATTGCTTGCGCTGGCTGAAAAAGCCCGGGTTCTTGTTGAAATAATCCTCGACTTCGGCGGCGGCCGGCTTGGCCACGTTGCCGACCCGCTTCTGCATATAGGCCTGGGCGACGATCAGCGCCTTGGCCCTTTCTATCGCCTGCATCACTTTCGGGTCGCGGTCGGTTTTATCCTTGGCCGCCTCGCTTTGCAGCAACTGGCGGTCGATCAGCGCCTCGAGCAACTGCTTGCTGGCGGTGGCCTGCTGCGCCGGCTGCGCGCCGGAGCGCTGCAACTCCTCGTTCAACTGCAGAATCGTCACCTCTTCGCCGTTGACGCTGGCCAGGGCCTGGCCCGGCTTCTTCGCCTTTTCGCCGCCGCACGCGCTCAACCCGGCCGCCACGAGCACCACCAAGCCCGCGCACGCCAGGCGCACCGGCGCGTTTTTCTTGGAATTCCTGATCAAAGCTGCAAGGTCGAAATGGTTCAAAATAGTTCCTTCATGATTCACGTTAAGTACGCGGCGCTTCGCCGCCGCGCCCCGATGGCCAAACCGCCGCCCGCGCCGCGGCTGGGCGACAAGGGCGAGGCGGGATCCTGCGCGTGGCGAGTATGCAACCCGCCCCGCATGCCTGTCAACATTATAAAGAATGACAAGTCAGATTACATTAGAACAACCTTAAACGGCTTGACAAAAAACCGCCACGCCCCCTTGCGCGGGCGCAAAAAGCGGGCCGGCGCGGAGCGGCGGAGCGGCGGAGCGGCATCATAAACCAACGCGCCCCGAAGCGCCCGTTCTGTAGAGAACGACAGGCGGGCGGGAACACAGGCCGGCGACCGGGGGCGGCGGCGGCGTCCGCCCCCGCTCCCCGCCCCCAGCATGACTTATTTTAGCCCGGATTATCAAGCCGAGCAGTTTTTTAGTTATTATTTTGCCATGAAGCAATATTCTAGTGCGCGTTGTCACGCTTCAACACCACTTTGACGGTGCGCACGATGATGCGGATGTCCAGCCACAGCGACCAGTTGCGCAGGTAGTCGAGGTCGTATTCGACGCGCGCCTCCATCTTGTCGAGCGTTTCGGTTTCGCCGCGCAGGCCGTTGACCTGGGCCCAGCCGGTGATGCCGGGCTTGACCTTGTGGCGCAGCATGTAACCCTTGATCAGCTTGCGGTATTGCTCGTTGTGCGCCACCGCGTGTGGGCGCGGCCCGACAATGCTCATGCGCCCCTGCAGCACGTTGATAAACTGCGGCAATTCGTCGAGCGAGCTGCGCCGCAGGAAGGCGCCGATGCGCGTGACGCGCTGGTCGTTCTTGGTTGCCTGCACCACCTTGGCGCCGTCCTCGGCCACCGTCATCGAGCGGAACTTGTAGACGATGATTTCCTCGCCGTACAGGCCGTAGCGGCGCTGGCGGAAAATCACCGGGCCGCTGGAGGTCGCCTTGACCGCGATGGCGATCACCAGCATGACCGGCAGCAGCATGACCTGGATCAAGCCGCCCAGGATGATGTCGCTGCCGCGCTTGATCATGCTGTTAAAGCCGGTAAACGGCGACTCGCAAATGGCGATGACGGGCATGCCGCCGACGTTGTCGAAGCGCGCCTGCATCAGGTCGAAGACGTAGATGTCGGGCAGGAAATACACCGACGCGGTGGTGTCCTGCAGTTCGTCGAGCAGCTTGCGGATGCGCGGCTGGGCCGAGATCGGCTGGCTGATAAAGATCATCTTGATGCTGTGCTCGCGCACGTAGGAGGCGATGTCGGCCATCCGCCCCAGCATCGGTTCGCGCATCTCGGCCGGCCAGCGGTCGTCGGTGCGGTCGTCGAAAAAGCCGCGCACGGCCATGAACAGGTTGGGGTTGCGGCCGATGGTGGCGGCGAACTTCAGGCTGGCGTCGTTGGCGCCGATGATCACCACCGAGCGCATTTCGCTGTCGTGGGCCGGGTCCGCGCCGAGCTTGCGCGCGGCCAGGTGGCTCAGCAGCAGCGCGAACGGCGTCGCCGCGAACCAGGTCAGCACCACCGTGTCGTCGTAGTGGTAGGACAGGCCGCTGGCCGAGCCGAGGAACACCAGGATCACGGCGGTGATGGCCCAGCCGATGAAGATGTCGCAGGCGTAGGCCAGCATGCGCCCGCTGCGCCAGGCGCGGTACGGGTCGACCCGCTGGTAGACCGACGAGGAAACGAAGAACGCCAGTATCATCAGCACCAGCGAATAGCCGGTGAAGGGTTCGGCGAACACCAGCGAGAACAGGTACAGCGTCCCCATGATGATGATCGGATCGAGGATGCGCTGGAAAAACGAAATTAAGGGGATATCATTGACCGTCATGTTTTGCTTTAAAACTGTGCACTGGCGTTGAACGACACGACGTTGGCGCTATAGCCGCCGCTGCCGATGATGGCGGAGCCGCCGCGCACGTCATGCGACAGCGAGGCGCCGAGCGTGAGGACGCGGTGCGGCTGATAGCTCAGACCGAGCGAGGAGGAGCGCGTCGAGTCGCTGGAGTCGTCGGGCAGCACCACGCCGTTGAGGCCGGAGAAGTCGCGCCGCTCGCGCCGCAGCGAGGCGTTAACGCTGGTCTTGGCGCTGGCGGCGTAGACGGCGGCCAGGCTGGCGCCCTTGTTCAGGCTGTTGTTCACCAGCGCGCTCTCGACCACGCCGAATTCGCGCCAGCCGGTGGCGGTGAAGCGCAGCTTGCCGGTCGGCGCCCAGTAGGCGATGGCCCGGCCGTTGACGCCGGTGGCGTCGCGCAGCGTAAAAAAGGCGTGCTTGCGCTCGACCCATCCGCCCAGCAACTGGAACTGGGTGGCGCCGCTGTAGTTCCAGTAGACGTTGGCCTTGATTTCGTTTTGATCGTAATCGTTGTCGACCAGCAGCGAGCCGACGGTGCGGCGGTTCGGATAGGTGCCCTTGACCTTGCGCAACTGCAGGCCGACCCGGCTGCCGCTGGCGGCCAGGTAGTCGAGCCCGGCTTCGGTGGCCAGCTCGGTGCGCTCATTGAAGCGCTGCGACGACAGGTCGTAACTGGTGCGGTCGCGGCTGACGCCGCCGCGCACCCGCCAGCTCGGATGGAAGCGCCAGCCGCCGTCGAAGTATGCGCGGTGCTGCACGCGCAGGTTGCGTTCGGTTTCCTGCGAGTCGGCAAACGGCGTCAGCGTCTGGTTGTAGCTGGCGCCGAGATGACCCTCGAGATGGTTGGCGACATGCCATTCCAGCGCGGCGAGGAAATCTTTGCCGTTGTAGTTGAACTGGTCGTAGTGGTCGAAGGTGACTTTCGACACCTTCGCCTGGCCGGTCAAGATCTGCCGGCCGATCGGCCGCTCGAACAACAGGCCGGCCTGGACTTGCTTGAGGTTGTCGCCGCGCGGGTCGGCGCCCGACGGCTCGTCGCCGCGGCGCAACAAGTTGTCGTCGTGGGTATACACCACCGCCACGAAGGGGTGCACGGTATCGCTGACGGCGGCCGCGGCCGGACCGCAGCACAGCACCCCGAACAGACCGGCCAGCGCGCCGAGCGCACCGGGCGCGGCGCGGCGCGGTAGAGATGGGCGATTCGGGCGGGAATCGATGTTTTTTCGCGAGGAGCTCAACATTTTTATTCGTCTTTTGAAAGATCAAACCACTGACGGGCAATATTACCAGTAAGTCCAGTGACCAGTAGAAATTATCCATACCCCCAGTAAACCATTGGTCACGCCGTGCGCGAGAATGGGCGACCAGAGGTTTTGGCTGCGCATATAAAGGATACTGTAGGCGGCGCCGGCGACCATGCCGGCAAGCCACAAGTTATGTTCAAACCCGAATAATATCACCGTGACAACAAGAGCCTTGGTTTTAACGCGCGCGGGCTTAATTTCAAGAAATTTCGGCGACTCGATCCAGCGCATCAGGAAGGAGCGCCAAAACAATTCCTCCATCACCGGCACCACCAGGGCGGCGCCGCCGATGCGCACGGCCACCATCAGCCAGTCGACCTCGCCGTTGGTGCGCGGATCGAAGCCGAGCGGCGTGCCAACCGTCATCCAGCCAGCGTTGAGGTTAATCCACAACACCAGCACCACCACGCCGGTGGCCAGCGCGGCAGCCAGCGTGCGCGCGCCCATGCGGGTCCAGGCCAACTCGGTGTAGCGGCGGCGGAACGCCAGCAGCACCGCCAGCACGGCGCCGATCTTGACGGCGTACAACCAACGCAGCTCGTGCGCGGCGAATCCGCTGCGCACCAGCATGTCGGCGATGAAAATGAAGGCGATGTAGACGAGGAAGGGCAACACCCGTGGCAAGGCGTCGCGGTCAAACATCGGCGTCCCCGCCGGGGGTGGTGGCGCGCTGCGCCCAGCGCAGGCGCCCGGCGTCGGCGCGGTATGGTACAGGCATGGCGGTCTCTTTCAACATGAAAGCGCCATTGTGATTGATACAACAAACTCAATCAAGCCCGCACGGCATATATATTTCCGCCAATCATGGGACGGCGTGCGCGCAGCCCGCCCACGCCTCAGCCCTTGGCGCGGGCCTCGATCACTTCCCACTTTTCCAGCGCTTCCAGCAGCGCGGCGTCGATTTCGGCGACGCGCGCGTTCAAGCGCTTGCCCTCGGCCGGGGTCTTCTTGTAGAAATCCGGATGCGCCAGCTGGCCGGCGATGACGGCCTGCTCGTCTTCCAGCTTGGCGATCAGCAGCGGCAGCTCGTCAAGTTCGCGCTGCTCCTTGTAGCTGAGCTTTTTCTGCTTGGCGGCGGCCGGCTGGGTCGCGGCCGGCTCGGCCTTGGCGGCGGCCTTGGCCGGCGCGGCCGGCGCGATGGTGCGCACGCGCTCCCAGTCGGTGTAGCCGCCGACGAATTCGCGCCACTTGCCCTCGCCCTCCGAGACCACCACCTGGGTCACGACGTTGTCGAGGAAGGTGCGGTCATGGCTGACCAGGAAGACGGTGCCGGTGTAGTCTTCCAGCAATTCCTCGAGCAATTCCAGCGTGTCGATGTCGAGGTCGTTGGTCGGCTCGTCGAGCACCAGCACGTTGGCCGGCTTGGCGAACAGGCGCGCCAGCAGCAGGCGGTTGCGCTCGCCGCCGGACAGCGACTTCACCGGCGAGCGGGCGCGCTCCGGCGCGAACAGGAAATCGTTCAGATAGGTCATCACATGCTTGCGCTGGCCGTTGATTTCGACCCAGTCGCTGCCCGGGGCGATCGTTTCCATCAGGTTCGCCTCCTCGTTGAGCTGGGTGCGCATCTGGTCGAAATACGCCACCTGCAGCTTGGTGCCCAGGCGGATCGTGCCGCTGTCGGCCTCTTCCTGGCCGAGGATCATTTTCAGCAGCGTGGTCTTGCCGGCGCCGTTGGCGCCGATCAGGCCGACCTTGTCGCCGCGCAGGATGGTACCGGTGAATTCCTTGACGATAACCTTGTCGCCGTAGGACTTCGAGACGTTTTCCAGTTCCGCCACGATCTTGCCGGAGCGTTCGCCGGCCGACACGTCCAGCTTGACCTGGCCCTGCTGCTCGCGGCGCACGCTGCGCGTCACGCGCAAGGCTTCCAGGCGCCGCACGCGGCCCTCGTCGCGCACCCGGCGCGCCTTGACGCCCTTGCGTATCCACACCTCTTCCTGCGCCAGGAACTTGTCGAACTTGGCGTTCTCGACTTCCTCGATCTCCAGTTGCTCGCTCTTACGCACCTGGTAGGCGGTGAAGTTGCCCGGGTACGACAGCAGGCGGCCGCGGTCGAGTTCGATGATGCGGGTCGCCACGTTGTCGAGGAAGCTGCGGTCGTGGGTAATGAACAGCACGCTGCCCTTGTAGTCGCGCAACAAGCCTTCGAGCCACAGGATCGAGGTGAAATCCAGATGGTTGGTCGGCTCGTCCAGCAGCAACACGTCCGGCGCCGACACCAGCGCGCGCGCCAGCGCGACGCGCTTCTGCATGCCGCCGGACAGGGTTTTCATCAGCATGTCGCCGCGCAGGTTCAGGCGGCCCAGCACGGTCTCGACCTTGTTCGGCAGGCTCCAGCCGTCGCCGGCGTCGAGCTTGACCTGGATGTCGTGCATGCGCTCCATCAGCGCCTCGTCGTCGCCCTGGCCGAACTGGCCGGTCAACGCGTCGTATTCCTGCAACAGCGCCGGCAACTCGCCCATGCCGGAGGCGACGGCGTTGTACACCGACATTTCCTGGTCGAATTGCGGTTCTTGCTCGACATAGGCGATTTTGATGCCCTGCTGCATAACCAACAAACCGTCGTCGAGCTTGAACGTGCCCGAGATGACCTTCAGCAGCGAGGACTTGCCGGTGCCGTTGCGCCCGATCAGGCCGACGCGCTCGGTCGTTTCCAGTGAGAATTCCGCGTGATCGAGCAGCGCGACATGACCGAACGCGAGTTGCGCCGATGAAAGAGAGATGACAGCCATAGTAAGTGAGAGGTGCTCGGGCGCGTTCCGTTGGGGACGAAATACCGGCCGATTAGTTGAATGAAGCGAGCATTGTACCGACACTCGCGCCTGCTGCGCCATATATCGGCATCGCGGCCGCGGACAACGGTGGTACCGCCAGCGGGAATCGAACCCACATCTACCCCTTAGGAGGGGGTTGCACTATCCATTGTGCGATGGCGGCACACTTGAAGAGTCGCTATTGTACAGGCTAACGAAAAATGCCAACAGAGTGCGTGGCGCGGCGCCGGCATTGACATTTACTCAAGGGGGAAACGGCGCGCGGTTTTGCCGTTTCGCCGCCCGGTCGGGCACCACGGCGGTGACTTCGATCTCCACCTTGGCCCGGTCCTCCACCAGCGCCACCACCTGCACCGCCGTCATGGCCGGGAAATGCAGGCCGATCAACTCGCGGTAGGCGACGCCGATGTCGCGGTAGGCGGCCACGTATTCGCGCTTGTCGACGACGTACCAGGTCATGCGCACAATATCGGACGGCTTGGCGCCGGCCTCGGCCAGCACCTCGACCACGTTCTGCAGCGCCTGGCGCACCTGGCCGGCGAAGTCGTCGGTGTGGAACACGCCCTGCCCGTCCCAGCCTATCATGCCGCTGACGCACACCGTGCGCCCGCTGGCGGCGACGCCGTTCGAGTAGCCGCGCGGCCTGGCCCATCCGGGCGGTTGTAAAAATTCCATGTCAAACCTTTCCAGTGTTACTTATATATGGATGTTGCGCGCTAGCTTAAACCAGCGGCGCAGAGCCGGCGCTTTTCCTACCGCGGCGCGGCGCTGACACACGCCGGCGCTACGACGGCTCGCTGGCCGGCGCCTCGCGCAGCAGTTCGCGCGCGATGATCAGTTGCTGCACCTCGGTGGCGCCCTCGTAGATGCGCAGCGCGCGGATTTCGCGGTACAGGCATTCGACCGGGTGGCCGCTGACCACGCCCAGGCCGCCGAACAGCTGCACCGCCGCGTCGATCACCTGTTGCGCCGTCTCGGTCGCCGTCATCTTCGCCATCGCCGCCTCCTTGGTGACTTTGCGGCCCTGGTCGCGCTGCCAGGCGGCGCGGTAGGTCAGCAGCGCGGCGGCGTCGATGCCGGTCGCCATCTGCGCCAGCTTGGCCTGGGTCAGCTGGAAGTCGGCCAGCGTCTGGCCGAACATCTTGCGCTGCGTCGCGTGCGCCAGCGCCGCGTCGAAGGCGCGCCGGGCGAAGCCCAGCGCGGCCGCCGCCACCGAGGTGCGGAACACGTCCAGCGTCGCCATCGCCACCTTGAAGCCCTGCCCCGGCGCGCCCAGGCGGGCGCTGGCCGGGATCCGGCAATGGTCGAAGCGCAGCCGCGCCAGCGGATGCGGCGCGATCAGGTGGATGCGCTCCGCCACTTCGCAGCCGGGCGTGGCGGCGTCGACGATGAAGGCGCTGATGCCGCGCGCGCCCGGCGCCTCGCCGGTGCGCGCGAACACCACGTAGAAGTCGGCGATACCGCCGTTGGAAATCCAGGTCTTCTCGCCGTTGAGCACGTAGTCGTCGCCGTCGGCCACCGCCGCGCACGCCATCGCGGCGACGTCGGAGCCGGCCTGCGGCTCCGACAGCGCGAACGCGGCGATGGCCTCGCCGCGTTCAACCCGCGGCAGGTAGGCGTCTTTGTTGGCGGCGCTGCCGAACAGGCTGATGGCGCACGAGCCCAGCCCCTGCATGGCGAAGCTGAAGTCGGCCAGGCCGGCGTGGCGCGCCAGCGTTTCGCGGATCAGGCAAATGGCGCGCGTGTCGATCTCGCCGATGGCGTGCTTGAGCCAGCCGGCCTGGCCCAGCTGGCGCACCAGCGCGCGGCAGGCGGCGTCGACGTCGGCGCCGTGGACGTCGTGGATGTGCCGCGCGGCCCAGGCGTCCAACTCGCGTTCGAGCTGGGCGTGCTTCGGCTCGAAAAACGGCCAGTCCAGATAAGTTTTATCGCTCATGCTCAATCCCCCTCGAATTGCGGTTTTTCCTTCGCCACGAAAGCGTGGTAGGCGCGGTGGAAGTCGTTGGTCGCCATGCAAATGGCCTGCGCCTGGGCTTCCGCCTCGATCGCCTCGTCGATGCCCATGTTCCACTCCTGCTGCAGCATTTTCTTGGTCATGCCGTGGGCGAAGGTGGGGCCGTTGGCCAGTCCGGCGGCGAAGGCCCGGGCCGCGGCCAGCAGCGCCCCGGGCTCGTGCAGGCTGTTGAAAAAGCCCCAGCGCTCCCCTTCCACGCCCGACATCGAGCGGCCGGTGTAGAGCAGCTCGGCGGCGCGGCCCTGGCCGATCACCCGCGGCAGCAGCGCGCAGGCGCCCATGTCGCAGCCGGCCAGGCCGACCCGGGTAAACAGGAAGGCGGTCTTGCTGCGCGCGCTGCCCAGGCGGATGTCGGAGGCCAGCGCCAGCATCGCCCCGGCGCCGGCGCAGATGCCGTCGATGGCCGCGACGATCGGTTGCGGACAGGCGCGCATGGCCTTGACCAGGTCGCCGGTCATGCGCGTGAAGGCCAGCAGGCCCGGCATGTCCAGTGTGGTCAGCGGGCCGATGATGTCGTGCACGTCGCCGCCGGAGCAAAAGTTCTCGCCGGAGCCGGTGACGACGACGGCCTTGACGTCGTCGGCGTAGGCCAGCGCGCGGAACAGCTCGCGCAGCTCGGCGTAGGAGTCGAAGGTCAACGGGTTCTTGCGTTCGGGCCGGTTCAAGGTCAGCGTAGCGACGCCGCCGGCCACCTCGAAGCGGAAATGGCCGGCCTGGTAGTCGGCCACGCTGGCGCGGTTGCCGGGCAGTTGCTGGGCTTGGCCAGGGAGGTAGCGCATGGTGTGGTCCTTTATGTATGTTGCTTAGTTGTCGTCGAGCTGGCGCTTCATCTGCGACAGCAGCCCGATCAACTGGGTTTTGTCCTGCGGCGAGACGCCGTGCAGCAGCTCGGCGATCCAGCCTTCGTGCACCTGGGCCATCGTGGCGAAGGCGGCGCGCCCGGCCGCCGTCAGCTTGACGCTGTAGACGCGCCGGTCCTTCGGGGCGGGCACGCGCAGCACCAGCCCCTCCGTCTCAAGCTGGTCGGTGATGCCGGTGATGTTGCCGCCTGTGACCATCATGCGCTTCGACAGCTCGCCCATGCGCAGCCCGTCCGGGTGGCGCTCCAGCTGCGCCATCAAATCAAAACGCGGCAGCGTGATGTCGAAGCTCGAGCGCAGCCGGCTGCGGATCTCGTTTTCAATCTTCACCGTGCAAGAGAGCATGCGCAGCCACAGCTTGAGCGACTGGTGGTGGTCCTGCGTCAGGCGGCTGGCCAGGTCGAGCACGGCGCCGCCGTCGTCGTCGGGTAAGCCGGCGCTCACTTCATTGTCGTTGGGTGTGGCTGGCATAAGGGCGCTTACCTTCATCTATTCACATGACTTCGCCGCCGGCGACGGCGATCGATTGGCCGTTCATGGCGGCCGACTCGGGCAGGCACAACCACGCCACCGCGGCGGCCACTTCAACGCTTTGCACCAGGCGTTTTTGCGGATTGCCGGCGGCCAGTTCGGCCAGCGCCTCGGCCTCGCTGCGGCCGGTTTTGCCGCTGATGTTGGCCAGCGCCTGCTGCACGATGTCGGTGTCGGTGTAACCGGGGCAAACCGCGTTCACCGTCACGCCCTTGGCCGCCACCTCCAACGCCAGCGCCCGCGTCAGCCCCACCAGGCCGTGCTTGGCGGCGACGTAAGCGCTCACGTAGCGGTAGCCGACCAGGCCGGCGGTCGAGGCGACGTTGACGATGCGGCCCCAGCGCGCCTCCAGCATGCCCGGCAGCGCCGCCTGCATGCAGTGGAAGGCGCCGGTCAGGTTCACCGCCAACATCTGCTGCCACAGCGCCGCGTCGGTCTTGCCGAACGGCGCGGAGCTGGCCTGGCCGGCGTTGTTGACCAGGATGTCGATGCGGCCGAAGCGCGCGGCGGCGCGCCCGAAGGCGGCCCGCACCGCGTCCTCGTCGGTGATGTCGAGCCGCTCGCAGGCGAGCTCGCCCAGGGGTGCCAGTTCGGCCGCGGCGGCCGCCAGTGTGGCGCCGTCGCGCCCGGCCAGCGTGACGCGGGCGCCGCGTTCCAGCAGCGCGCGGGCGCAGGCCAGGCCGATGCCGCGCCCGGCCCCGGTCACCAGCGCGTGCTTGCCGGCCAATGCGAGGGGCGCCATGTCAACCCTCCAGCAGCTTGGCCGCGACTTGCTGCGGGCTCAAGCCGGTGTTGGCGGCGGCCAGCTGGCGCTCGCGTTCGAGGTTGCGCTCGAGCTGTAGCTTGCCCGGCTGGTACTGCTTCGGCCACGGCAGCGCGTGGAAGCCGATTTTCGCCGCCTCGCTCAGGGTCCAGGCCGGGTTGGCCAGATGCGGCCGGCCCACCGCGCACAGGTCGGCGCGGCCGGCGGCGATGATGCTGTTGGCGTGGTCGGCCTCGAAGATCGAGCCGACCGCCATCGTCGCCACGCCGGCCTCGTTGCGCACGCGGTCGGCGAACGGGGTCTGGAACATGCGCCCGTACAGCGGCCGCTCGGCCTTGCTGACCTGGCCCGACGAGCAGTCGATCAGGTCCGCGCCGGCCGCCTTGAACAGGCGCGCGATGCGCACCGCGTCGTCCGGCGTGATGCCGCCTTCGACCCAGTCGTGCGCCGAAATGCGCACGCTCATCGGCTTGTGCCGCGGCCACGCCGCGCGCATCGCGGCGAACACCCGCAGCGGGAAGCGGCAGCGGTTTTCCAGGCTGCCGCCGTATTCGTCGCCGCGCAAGTTGGTCAGCGGCGAGATAAAGCTCGACAGCAGGTAGCCGTGCGCGCAGTGCAGTTCGAGCCAGTCGAAGCCGGCCAGGTCCGAGGCCAGCGTGGCGCGCACGAAGTCGGCCTCGATGCGCGCCATGTCGGCGCTGTCGGCGGCGCGCGCGGTCTGCGACACGCCGGCCAGGTATTGCTGCTCGGACGCCGCCAGCAGCGGCCAGTTGCCCTCTTCCAGGGGCTGGTCGATGCCGTCCCACATGGCGCGGGTCGAACCCTTGGCGCCGGCGTGGCCCAGCTGGATGGCGATCTTCGCGTCGCTGCCGGCGTGGACGAAGTCGACGATGCGCTTCCAGGCCTGGGTGTGCGCGGGCGCGTACATGCCGGGACAGGCCGGCGTGATGCGCGCGTCGGCCGAGACGCAGGTCATTTCGGCGAACACCATGGCGGCGCCGCCCAGCGCGCGCGCGCCCAGGTGCACCAGGTGGTAGTCGCCGGCGACGCCGTCGACGGCGCTGTACTGCGCCATCGGCGAGACCACGATGCGGTTTTTCAGCGTCAGGCCGCGCGCCTTGAAGGGAGTGAACATCGGCGGCACGCGCGCGCCGGCCGGCAGCGCCACGCCGGCCTGGGCGCAGGCGCGCCCGGCCAGCCACAGCTCGTAGCCGGCGACGTAGTCCGGGTCGCGCAGGCGCAGGTTTTCGTGCGACAGGCGCTGGCTGCGCGTCAGCATCGAATAGGCGAACTGCGGCGCCTCCATGGCGCTGTAGCGCGCGACGTTCTCGAACCACTCCATCGAATTGCGCGCCGCGCTCTGGATCTTGATGACCTCGATCGCCCGCGCCGCCTGGTAGTCGGCCAGCGCCAAGGTTGGCGCCTGCGCCGCGCCGGCGTGCCGGCCGAAGCAGCGCGCCAGCTCGATGGCGTCCTCCAGCGCCAGCTTGGTGCCGGAGCCGATCGAATAGTGCGCGGTGTGGGCGGCGTCGCCCATCAGCACCACCGGCACGGCGCCGTTCCAGTGCACCCACTGGCCGCAGACGATGCGCGGGAAGGTGATCCACATGGCCGAACCGCGCAGGTGCGGCGAATTCGACATCAACGCGTGGCCGTCGAGCTGGTCGGCGAACAACTGCTCGCAGAAGGCGACGCTCTGCTCGGCGCTCATGTCGGCCAGGCCGGCGCCGCGCCACACGGCTTCCGGCGCCTCGACGATGAAGGTCGAGGTGTCGCCGTCGTATTGATAAATATGCGCCTGGAACCAGCCGTGCGCGGTTTCCTTGAAGGCGAAGGTGAAGGCGTCGAACTTCTTGCGTGTGCCGAGCCAGACGAAGCGGCATTGGCGCGCCTCGATGTCGGGCTGGTAGCTGGCCGCGTAGCGGGTGCGGATGCGGCTGTTCAAGCCGTCCGAGGCGATCACCAGGTCGGCGCCGTAGGCCTTGGCGATGTCCTGGTCGTCCTGGACCTCGGTCTCGAACACCAGTTCGACGCCGAGTTCCTCGCAGCGCTGTTGCAGGATGTTGAGCAGGCGCTTGCGGCCGATGCCGCAGAAGCCGTGGCCGCCGGAACGCACCTTGGCGCCCTTGACATGCACGTCGATGTCGTCCCAGTGGTTGAACGATTGCAAGATCGCGCGGGCGCTCTGCTCGTCGGCGCCAACCAGGTTGCCCAGCGTCTGGTCGGAGAACACCACGCCCCAGCCAAAGGTGTCGTAGGGGCGGTTGCGCTCGACGACGACGATGCGGTGGGCCGGGTTCTGCTTCTTCATCAGCAGGCTGAAATACAGGCCGGCCGGGCCGCCGCCTATGCAAACGATATTCATATTGGACTCATTTTCATTCGGCGCGCAGCTTGAAGCGCTGCAGCTTGCCGGTTTCGGTGCGCGGCAGGGCCGCCTGGAATTTGATCGAGCGCGGGTATTTGTACGGCGCGATCTGCTGTTTGACGAATTCCTGCAGCGCCCTGGCCTGCTGCTCGGAGGCGTCGAAGCCGCTTTTCAGCACCACGTGCGCCTCGACGACCTGGCCGCGCTCCTCGTCGGCGCGTCCGATGACGCCGCATTCGGCCACCGCCGGGTGGCGCAGCAAGGCCTCCTCGACCTCCGGCCCGGCGATGTTGTAGCCGGCCGAGATGATCATGTCGTCGGTGCGCGAGCGGTAGAAAAAATAGCCGTCGGCGTCCATCTCGTAGGCGTCGCCGGTCAGGTTCCAGCCGTCCAGCACATAGTCGTTCTGGCGCGCGTCGTCGAGGTAGCGGCAGCCGGTCGGGCCCTTGACCGCGAGCCGTCCGACCACGCCCGGGCCGACCGGCTTGCCGTCGGCGTCGAGGATGCAGGCCTGGTAGCCGGGGATCGGTTTGCCGGTGGCGCCGCGGCGGATTTGCGCGCCGGCGGCGGAAATGAAGATGTGCAGCAGCTCGGTGGCGCCGATGCCGTCGATCATGGCCAGGCCGGTGGCGCCCTGCCAGCTGTCGCGCGTGGCCAGCGGCAGCGCCTCGCCGGCCGAGACGCTCTTGCGCAGGCTGGCCAGGTCATAGTTGGCCGCCAGCGGCGCCATCTGGCGGTAAAACGTCGGCGCGGTGAAGCAGATGGTGGCGCGGTAGCGCGCGATCGCCCGCAGCAGCGTCTCCGGCGTCAGCTTTTCCAGCAGCACGGCGGCGGCGCCGACGCGCAGCGGGAACAGCAGCAGGCCGCCCAGGCCGAAGGTGAAGGCCAGCGGCGGCGTGCCGATGAAGACGTCGTCGGCCTGCGACTCCAGCGTCGAGCGCGGAAAGCAGTCGCAGATGGCCAGCACGTCGCGGTGGAAGTGCATGGTGCCCTTGGGCACGCCGGTGGTGCCGGAGGTGAAGCTGATCAGGCAAACGTCGTCGGCGGCGGTGTCGAGCGCCTCGAAGCGGCCGTCGTGCGCCGCCATGCGCGCCTCCAGCGCGTCCGCGCCGGCGTCGTTGAACCAGACGGTCGGCGGGGCGGCGTCGAGGGCGTCGATCTCGGCGCGCAGGCCGGCCGCGCACAGCACCGCGTCGACCCGCGCCTTGCCGATGATCGCGGCGAGTTCCTTGGCGCGCAGCAGCGGCATGGTCGGCACCGCGACGCAACCGCTTTTCAGCACCGCCAGCAGGCAGGCCGCCATCATCGGGTTGTTGGCGCCGCGCAGCAGCACGCGGTTGCCCGGCACCAGGCCGAGCTCGTCGCGCAGCACCTGGGCGATCTGGTTGACCTTGCGCTGCAAGGTGGCGTAGCTCCACTGCTCGGCGTCGGCGTAGATGGCGACGCGCCCGCCGCCGCCGTCGGCCACGGCGGCGTCGAGCAGCGCGCCGACGCAGTTCAGCCGCGCCGGGTACTGCAGCGACGGCAGGTCGAAGCGGATCTGCGGCCATTGCCCGGGCGGCGGCAAATGCTCGCGCGCGAAATGGTCGAGGTGGGCGGTGTAGGCGGTGGCGGCGGGTGCGGCGGCAGTCGGTCTGGTCATGGTTGCCCTGAGCTTTGGATAAGCGTATCGGTTCGTCGTATCGATTCGGCCTGCGAGCAGATACTTTAAACCTAAACTATCCAAACATCAAGCGGGCAAATCACAGCAGGAAAAAGGGAGGAAAAACCGGGGACAGACCACGATTTCCGGGAAATACTTTCCCGGAAATCGTGGTCTGTCCCCGGTTTTTTTACGCGGGCAGGTTTTGCTGGCGCACCAGGCCGGCCTGGTGGATCACCGCGCGCACCACGTCGGCCAGCACCGGCTGCAGCGTCTCGCTCAGCAGCAGGCCCGGCGTGAAGCTGCCCAGCGCCGCCGCGCCGCCGCTCAGGCCGAGCGTGACGCAGCCGACCTGCAGCCGTTCGACGCGCGCCTGCGCCTCGTCCCGTTCGCCGCGCGCCAGCAGCGCGTCGAGCTCGCCGCTGGCCGCCGTCAACTGGTGCTGGAAGCCGGCCAGGTAGACCAGCAGGCGCTCGCTGTTGATGCCGAGCCGGCGCTCGGTCGCCTGCGGCGTTTCGGCCAGGTGCTGGTAGCCGCTGGCGGCCTGGTCCAGGTAGGCGCCCAAATGCACCCGCACCTGGTCGGCCTGGAACGGTTTGACGATGTAGCCGGCCGCGCCCGACTGGGTTGCGTGCTGCACCGTTTCGCGGTCGGTTGCCGAGGACACCAGCACCAGCGGCATGGTGTTGAGGGTGGCGTCGCCCTTGACGCGCTGCAGCAGCTCCATGCCGGACAGGCGCGGCATGCGCAGGTCGCAAAAGCAGATCGACGGGCGCAGCCCGTTTTCCAGCTGCTCCCAGGCGTCCACGCCGTCCTCCGCCTCGACAATGTCGAAGCTGCCGCAACTGTCGATCAGGTGCATCAATACCATGCGCGAGACGACGTCGTCGTCCACCACCAATACTTTCATGTGTCTCTCCAAGGTCCAGCGCGCCTGTTTTCGCCGGCATCACGGCCGGCTGATGCTTGCATTTATATTACATTATAACCAGCGCAACCAGCGCACCGCTACAGCCCGCTACACGACGCCGGCCAGCAGCCCGCGCAGACGCGGCATGGCCGCCGCCAGCGCCGCCCAGCCGCCGGCGTCGGCCAGCCGTTCCAGCTCGCCGCACAGCAGGTGCAACTCGACCTCGTCGAGGTAGGCGGCGCTGCCCTTGAGGCCGTGCAGCAGGCGTCCGGCGGCCTCGCCGTCGCGCCCGGCCAGCGCCGCGTCGAGCGCCGCCAGGCGGGCGTTGACGTCGCCGGCGAAGGCGTCGCGCAGGCGCCGCGTCAGCTCGCCCGGGCGGCGCCGGGCCGGCTGCGGCGCGGCCTCGGCGGCCACGCCGAACATCGCGTCGAGTTCGCCGGCCGTCGGCGCCGGCGCCGGCATCAACGGCAGCGCCAGGCCGCGCTGCAACTGGCGCTCGATGGCGCGGCCGAGCTGGAAATGCAGCGCCGCCTCGTCGATCGGCTTGGTCAGGAAGTCGTCCATGCCGGCGCCCAGGTAGCGGCTGCGGTCCTCCTCGCTGGCGTTGGCGGTGAGCGCGATGATCATCAGCTCCTGGTCGCGCACCGGCGCCTCGGCGCTGCCGCCGGCGCGGATCAGCCGCGTCGCGCTGGCGCCGTCCATCTCCGGCATGCGCCCGTCCATCAGGATCAGGTCGTAGCGCACGCGCGCGCACGCCGCCACCGCCAGCGCGCCGTTGCCGACCACCTCGACGCGGTGGCCGAGGTCTTCGAGCAGCACGCGGATGATGATCTGGTTGGTCGGGAAGTCCTCGGCGCACAGCACCCGCAGTTGGTGGCTGTGCGGCGCGCGCGGCACCTGCGGCACCAGCGGCGGCGCCACGCCGTCGGCCAGCGGCACCACGAAGGTGAAGGTGCTGCCCAGGCCGGGCGCGCTCTCGGCGGTGATATGCCCGTCCATCAGGTCGACCAGCTGGCGGCAGATCGCCAGTCCCAGCCCGGTGCCGCCATAGCGCCGGGTGGTGGTGCTGTCGGCCTGCTCGAACTGCTGGAACAGGCGCGGCAGCGCCTCCTGCTCGATGCCGATGCCGGAGTCGCTGACGGTGAAGCGTATCAGGTTCAGGCCGCGCCCGTGCGCGCCGGGCGCGCTGCCGGCGCGCTCGACGCGCATGCTGACGGCGCCGCGCTGGGTGAACTTGAAGGCGTTGCCGACCAGGTTGACCAGCACCTGGCGCAGCCGGGTCGGGTCGCCGACGACGTAGCTCGGCAGGTCGGGCGCGAAGTCGATGGCGAAGCCGACGCTGCGCGCCGCCGCCTGCTCCTCGAACAGGCTGACCACGTTCTCGATGGCCGCGCCGAGGGCGAAGTCGATGTTCTCGATACTCAGCTTGCCGGCCTCGATCTTCGAGAAGTCGAGCAGGTCGTTGATGATCGCCAGCAGCGACTGGGCGTTGGCCTGGCCGCGCAGGATTTGCTCGCGGGTCGACTGCTGCAACTGCTGGTCGCGCAGCGCGAAGCCGAGCATGCCGATGACGCCGGCCAGCGGGGTGCGCATCTCGTGGCTCATGTTGGCCAGGAACTCGGACTTTTGCCGGGTCGCGTCCTCGGCCTTCCGCTTGGCCTGGCGCAGCCGCTCGTCGTTGTCCTGCAGCGCGCGGTTGGCCAGCGCCAGCTCGCCCGACTGCAGCCGCACCTGTTTTTCCTGCTGCCGCAGCAGCAGGTTCTTGTGCTCGACCTCGGCGGTGCGCTGCGAGACCTGCTGCTCCAGCCAGCTCTTTTGCGCGCGCACGCCGCGCATGCGCGCCTGGTAGGCGGCCAGCGCGGCGCCCACCAGCAGCAGCGCCAGCAGCGTGCGGAACCACCAGGTTTTCCAGTACGGCGGCAGGATCGTGATGGCCAGCGTGGCGCCGGCCTCGTTCCACAGGCCGTCCTTGTTGGCGGCTTTGACGCGGAACACGTAGCGGCCCGGGTCGAGGTTGGTGTAGGTGGCGAAGCGCTTGCCGGCGTCGGTGGCGACCCAGTCGCGGTCGAAGCCCTCGAGGCGGTAGGCGAAGCGGTTGCGCTGCGGCGCGGCGTAGTGCAGGGCGGCGAATTCGAGCGAGAAGACGGCGTCCTGGTCGCCCAGGGTCAGCGCGGCGCTGCCCTCGATGGCGCCGGCCAGCACCCGCGGGTAGGCGCCGCGGCCGGGTTCGACCGGCTGGTTGAGGATCTGGAAGGCGGTGATGGCCACCGGCGGCGCGACGCCGTTGTTGCGGATCGCCCGCGGATCGAAGCCGGTGACGCCGGAGAAGCCGCCGAAGTACAGGCTGCCGTCGGGGCCGCGCAGCGCGGCGCCGTCGAAGAAGGCGCCGGCGGCGGTGCCGTCGGAGCTGTCGAAGTTGCGGAAGCGCCCGCTGGACGGGTCGAGGTGGCTGATGCCGCTGTTGGTGCTCAACCACAGGCCGCCGGCGCCGTCGGCGAGGATGCTGGCGATGGCGTCGTCGGCCATGCCGTCGCGCCGCAGGTAGCGGCGAAAGCGCGGCACGCCGTCGGCGCCCAGCTTCATACGGTTCAGGCCGTTGGCGGTGCCGACCCACAGCGCGCCGCCCTGGTCCTCGAACAGCGCGTGCACCTCGTCGTGGCTCAGGCTGGCCGGGTCCTTCGGGTCGTGGCGGAAGTGGCGGAAGCGGCCGGTTTTCCGGTCCAGCAGGTCGAGGCCGTTGAAGGTGCCGACCCACAGCGCGCCGCGGCGGTCCTCCAGCACCGGGCGCACCACGTCGTCGGCCAGGCTGGCCGGGTCGGCCGGGTCGTGGCGGAAGCTCTGGTAGGCCTGCGTTTCCGGGTCGAGCCGGTGCAGGCCGCCGCGGGTGGCGACCCACAGCATGCCGGCGCGGTCGCCGACCACGTTGCGGATGATGTCGCTGCCGGGGTCGCCGCGGGCGAACGACAGCGTGGCGAAGCGCCCGCTGGCGGTGTCGAGCCGGTACAGGCCGGTGCGCCCGCCGACCCACAGCGTGCCGCCCTTGCCGGGCCACAGCGCGCTGACCTGTTCGTCGCGCGCGGCGCCGGCCTGCGGCGGCGACGTGAACAGCTCGGCCTCGCCGGTGGCCGCGTCGACCAGGTTCAGGCCGTTGTTGGTGCCGACCCACAGGCGCCCGGCGCCGGCGTCGGCGAGCGCGCGCACCTTATTGTCCGACAAGGAGCGCGCGGCGTCGGCCACCTTGGCGAAATGGGCGAAGCCGCCGCTGCCCAGGTCGACCCGGCTGACGCCGTTGTACCAGGTGCCGACCCAGAACGTGCCGACGCGGTCGCGGTACAACGCCGATACCTGGTTGTCGGCGACGCTGTGGCGGTCGCTGTCGTGGTGGCGGTACTGCACCAGGCGGCCGGTTTGCGGGTCCCAGCGGTACAGGCCCTCGGAATGGCTGCCGATCCAGATGGTGGCGTCGGCGTCCTGGTACAGCGCGCCGATGCGCCCTTCCTTCAAGCCCTGCGCCGCGCCGAGCCGGCTGCGCGCCGGCGCCGCGCCGACGCCGCCGAGGCGCCAGCGTTCGACCCCGGCCAGGCTGCCGATCCACAGGTTCTGCCCGGCGTCGACCAGCAGCGCCTGCACCGCGTTGCGCTTGGCGCCGGCGGCGTCGGGCTCGACGGCGAAGTGTTCGAAGGCGGCCGCGCCGGGCGCCAGCATGTCCAGGCCGGTGGCGGTGCCGACCCACAGGCGGCCGGCGCCGTCGCGCGCCAGCGCGTTGACGGCGTTGTCGCCCAGGCTGCCGGGACGGCCGGCTTCATGGTGCCACAGCGTGAAGCGGCCGCTGGCCGGGTCGAAATGCTGCAGGCCGTCGGCGCTGGCGATCCACAGGCCGCCGGCGCCGTCGTCGACGATGGCGCCGACGTGGCGGTTGCCGTTGCCGCGCTGGCCGGCCTGGCGCGGCACGAAGTGGCTAAAGTCGTGGCTGGCCGGGTTGTAGAGGTCGAGGCCGCCGTCGGTGCCGACCCAGAGCCGGCCGGACGGGTCGACGTGCAGCACCCGCACCCAGTCGGCGGCCAGGCTGCGCGGGTCGGCGCCGCTGCTCTTGTAGGTGGTGACGCGGTAGCCGTCGTAGCGGCTCAGGCCGGCCTGGCTGCCGAACCACATGAAGCCCTGGCGGTCCTGGGCGATCGCCAGCACGGTCTCCTGCGCCAGGCCGTGCTCGACGCTGAGCTGTTCGAAGCGCAGGCTGCGCGCCGGCGCGGCGCCGGCCGGCGCGGCCGCGCCGGCGCACAGCGCCAGCAACGCCAGCAACGCCAGCAACCACGCCAGCGGCGCCGGCCGCGGCGGGCCGGGCCGGCCACGTAAACGTCGAAGTGACAACACAAGCGTCCTGTGGGCTAAAAGGGTGGGAAGGCGCGCGGCCGACGCTCGCGGGGAGGAGTCAAGAGCCGAAAAACGCCAGCACATCGTCCTTGCGGGCCTGCGTGTCGCGCTGGCCCAGCCGTATCAACTCGCAAGTATAGGATGATTCGAACAATAAGTACGACGCCAATGCGGCGCCGCGCGCCTCGGCCGCGCCTATGCTCGACAACATGGTGCGGATCGGCCGCGGCAAACTGGCGATATGCCGGCTGGCGATGTCGTCGAGGCGCTCGGACGGCGCGATCACCAGCAACTCGACCGGCTTCAACGGCGTGCGCGCCAAAAACTCCTCGGGCAGCATCGACAGCGTCAAGTTGATGCGGTTCAGGCGCTCGATGTCGACCGCCAGGCCGTCGAGGAAGATCGAGGACATGGCGTGGCCGGCGATCTGCGCCAGGCTGGGGTAGCGCGCCGACTCGGTGGCGTCGCGCGCCGGTTCGGTCAGGCGGCCGGCGCCGACCACCAGCACCTTGCTGGCGCCGAGGTGGATCGCCGGCGAGATCGGCGCCAACTGGCGCATCGAGCCGTCGCCGCAATACTCGCGGTGGCCGCCGACGAACAAGGGCACGGCCGGGAAGATGAAGGGGATCGCCGCCGACGCCAGCAGGTGCTCGACGCCGATCTGGTCCTGCAGCGCCACGCGCTGGGTGCGGATCCACGGCGCGATGTCGGTGGCGGTCTGGTAAAAGGTCATGTGCTGGCCGCCGGTATAGGACGAGGCGGTGACGGCGAGCGCGTGCAGCAGCCCCTCCGACAGCGCGGCGTCGAGCCGCGGCAGGTCGAGCATGCGGTGCAGCAGGCTCACCAGCGGGGTGTTGTCGAGCAGCGAGGCGGGCGGCGCGGCGCGCCACTGGCGCAGCATCCAGCCGAACGACAGCAGCGACAGCCAGCGCGCGCCCGAGCGGATCACGCCCAGCGAATCGGCGCGGTAGACCTGTTCGACCTTGATGTGCTGCCACACGTCGAGCAGTTTTTGCACGCCCTCGCCGAAGTTGTCGGCGCGGCAGGCCAGCGCGGTGGCGTTGATGGCCCCGGCCGAGGTGCCGCAGATGATGTCGAAGGGGTTGCGCGCGGGCGGCCAGCCGGCCTCCCACAAAATCTCCGAGACCGCCTGTAACACGCCGACCTGGTAGGCGGCGCGGGCGCCGCCACCGGTCAGGATCAGACCCGTTTTCTTTTGAATTCCCATGCGGCCAAGGGTAGCAGGGTCTGCCGCGTTTGTGGGCAATGTTGCGAGATTAAAACATCGCGCCGGCCCGGCCGCCGTGGAACCTACTTCGGCTGCATGCGGATGGCGCCGTCGAGGCGGATCGACTCGCCGTTGAGCATGACGTTTTCAATGATCGCCTTGACCAGGTGGGCGTATTCGTCCGGCTTGCCCAGGCGCGAAGGGAAAGGCACCATTTTGCCAAGCGCGTCCTGCACCTCGGCTGGCATGCCCAGCAACATCGGCGTCTCGAAAATGCCGGGCGCCACCGTCATTACGCGGATGCCGCTGCGCGCCAGGTCGCGCGCCATCGGCAGCGTCAGGCCGACCACGGCCGCCTTCGACGAGGCGTAGGCGGCTTGGCCGATCTGGCCGTCGAAGGCGGCCACCGAGGCGGTGTTGACGATAATGCCGCGCTCGCCCTGCGCGGTGGCGTCGCTCTTGCCCATCGCGTCGGCGGCCAGACGCGCCATGTTGAAGGTGCCGACCAGGTTGATGTTGACGGTGCGCTGGAACACCTCGAGCGGATGCGGGCCGTCCTTGCCGACGGTTTTCACGGCCGGCGCCACGCCGGCGCAGTTGATCAGGCCGCGCAGCGTGCCCAGCGCCACGGCGGCGGCGACCACGGCCAGGCCGTCCGCTTCCGACGTGACGTCGCACTGGACGAACTGGCCGTTCAACTCGGCCGCCAGCTTGGTGCCGGCCTCGACCTGCACGTCGGCCAGCACGACCTTGCCGCCGGCCGCCGTCAGCATGCGCGCGGTGGCCGCGCCCAGGCCGGACGCGCCGCCGGTGATGATGAATACATTGTCTTGAATCTGCATAAAAATCCTCCGTCGATAGTGAAAATGGCGCGCAATCTTGCTTTGCCGTCCGTGACGCGCGCCTGGCCTATTTGCCGTTTACGTAAACGTCAAGTGACGGCAATTGTAGCGACTTTTCAAGCCGAACAGAGAAAAACGGTTCAGAACATTAGTAGTACTGCAACCATGCGCCGTTGCGCACGCACTGCCTGCCGCCGGCGTCGATGGTGGCGTTGCCGACGCCGCCGTTGTGGCGTACGCCGGCGGCGTCGCGGCAGCCGCCGCTATCGCAGCCAATAATAGGCAACGGCGGCGATGGGGATGATTGTGGCGATGGCGTTAATGGCGTTGATGGCGTTGATGGCGAGGCGGCGGCGGCCAGCGGCGGCGCCGCCCGGGGCGGCATGCGTCCGACGGCTTGCGGCACCGCGCGGCGCGCCCGGTCCTGCCTGGGCGGCGCCGGCCGGCAAGGTTCGACGGCCAGCCTGGTGGGGTCGTCCGGCGCCAGCGCGCACACCGGCAATGGGCGTGGCGCCGCCGCTTCGGCTGCGCCGGTTTGCGCGGCGGCCTGGTTGAGCCAGCCCGCAACAAGCAGGCCCAGCGCGGCAAGCGCAATGTTCATCGGACTCCCCTTACCTGATACGTCAACGGGCCGGCGGCGGCGTGTTCAGCGGCGGCACGGCGGCGTTGGCCGGCACCTCGCTGAACCGGCCGGCGACCGGCACCCGGTGCCCGTAGGCGTACATGCATTGCTGGTAGGCGTAATCATAACGCTGTTGCATGCCGTAGCCGGAACCGTCGGCCGCGCCCGCGCCGGCCAGCGCGCCGAAGGCCAGGCCGGTGCCGGCGCCGACGCCGGCGCCGTGGCCGCCGTCAATGGCCGCGCCGGCCAGCGCGCCGATCACCGTGCCCAGCGCCGCGCTGCGCACCCCGCTGTCGACGCCGGCCTGCTGCGCCGACGCGCCGCCCAACTGCGACTGGGCGTAACCCCGGCAGGAAAAATCGTCGCCGCGGAACTGCTCGAAACTCTTGCCGGCGCCCGGCAGCACCAGCGCCGACGGGCCGCTGGGCATGACCGTGCAGGCGCCCAGCAGCAGGGCCGCCAGCGCCGCCGGCAACACCGGTGAGGTATGTGGTTTTGTCAGCATGTCATCGATCCCTTCAGGGTGTGACGGAATATGGCGCCACCGTGCGCCAGGGCGTCGAGCATTGTTTTACATAGGGGTAATAGCCTTGCGGATTGCTGCAGAAGTACCACAGCCCCGCTGCCGGCGTCACGCCGCGTTCGACATACACGGGCGCTTCCACCACCACCAGCGCAGGACGGTAACCGTAGGCATAGGGATAGTCGAAATACGGGTCGCCGTACCAACCGCCGCCCCAGTACAGCGGGGCGCCAATGGCCACGCCGACGTGGACCCGGCTATAGCCGTGGTGGTGGCCGCCGCGGTCGGCCCAGGCGTTGCTACAAAACACCGAGCCGACAAGGAAGGCCAGCGCCAAGGCCGGCTTCAGGTATTTTCTGGCGCCGCGCGGGCGCGGAGAAATGTGCTTGAGCAGGTCGAGTTGATTTTCCATGGCCCACCTCCGGGCGTTGCGAAACCAAATGAAGGTGAAGACATTATTGGCAGAGACGACGCGAAAGAAAAGCCGCCGTAACAATTCGTCACGATTGATACGAACGGATATGGATTGCAGAAAACGTTGCGCGGCCATGTGGAAAAGCAACGACAGGCGGGCCGGGTCAACGACGGGGTGTCGACCCGGCACGGCTGCCTGTGCGTGCTGTCAGCGTGCGCCGCGGCAAACGCGGCGTCGCCGGCGCCGGTCTACTTCGGGGCCGCGGGCGCGGCCGCGTCGACCGCGCCGACGGCCGGCAGCGCCGGCGCGTACAGCGCCAGCGGCGCGCTGACGGCCAGCCAGCCGCTGGCCGGCAACAGCGGCACCAGCAGCAGCGCGACGATGTTGATGATCTTGATCAAAGGATTGACGGCCGGGCCGGCCGTGTCCTTGTACGGGTCGCCGACGGTGTCGCCGGTGACGGCGGCCTTGTGGGCGTCCGAGCCCTTGCCGCCGAAGTTGCCGTCCTCGATGTATTTCTTGGCGTTGTCCCAGGCGCCGCCGCCGGTGGTCATTGAAATGGCCACGAACAGGCCGGTGACGATGGTGCCCATCAGCAGTCCGCCCAGCGCGGCCGGCCCCAGCAGCATGCCGACGACGATCGGCACCACCACCGGCAGCAGCGACGGCACGATCATCTCCTTGATGGCCGAGGCGGTCAGCATGTCGACCGCCTTGTCGTATTCCGGCTTGCCGCTACCGTCCATGATGCCCTTGATGTCGCGGAACTGGCGCCGCACCTCGACCACCACGGCGCCGGCGGCGCGTCCGACCGCCTCCATCGCCATCGCCCCGAACAGGTAGGGGATCAGGCCGCCGATGAACAGGCCGACGATGACCATCGGGTTCGACAGGTCGAAGGTGATGTGCTGGCCCACCGATTCGAGGGCGTGGGTGTAGTCGGCGAACAGCACCAGCGCGGCCAGCCCGGCCGAGCCGATGGCGTAGCCCTTGGTAACGGCCTTGGTGGTGTTGCCGACCGCGTCGAGCGGGTCGGTGATGGCGCGCACCGAGTCCGGCAGGCCGGACATTTCGGCGATGCCGCCGGCGTTGTCGGTGATCGGGCCGTAGGCGTCGAGCGCGACGACGATGCCGGCCATCGACAGCATCGACGTGGCGGCGATGGCGATGCCATACAGGCCGCCCAATTGGTACGACACCAGGATCGCCGCGCACACCGCCAGCACCGGATAGGCGGTCGACTTCATCGACACGCCCAGGCCGGCGATGATGTTGGTGCCGTGGCCGGTGGTGGAGGCTTCGGCGATGTGGCGCACCGGCTTGAAGTCGGTGCCGGTGTAGTACTCGGTGATGTAGACCATCAGGCCGGTGAGCACGATGCCGACCACGGCCGAGCCCATCATGCTCACGCGCATGGCCTGCTCGCTCCACACCTGCCACGTGACGACGCCGAAGCCGAGCAGCGACAGGCCGGCGGCCCACCACAGGCCGGTGTACAGCGCCGACATGATTTTCTTGCCGGGCGTGGCCTTGACCATCGAGCAGCCGACGATCGACGCCAGGATCGACACCGCGCCCAGCAGCAGCGGATAGATGACGGCGGCGACCGCGCCGGCGCCGGTGATCAAGAGCGCGCCCAGCAGCATGGTGGCGATCAGCGTCACGACATAGGTTTCGAACAGGTCGGCGGCCATGCCGGCGCAGTCGCCGACGTTGTCGCCGACGTTATCGGCGATCACCGCCGGGTTGCGCGGGTCGTCCTCCGGGATGCCGGCCTCGACTTTGCCAACCAGGTCGGCGCCGACGTCGGCGCCCTTGGTGAAGATGCCGCCGCCCAGTCGCGCGAAAATCGAAATCAGCGAGGCGCCGAAGGCCAGGCCGATCAGCGGCTGGATCAGCTTGTGGGTGTCGGCGCCGGCCGGCGCGCCCGCCGTCAGCATCCAGTAAAACAGGGTCACGCCCAGCAGGCCCAGTCCGACCACCAGCATGCCGGTGATGGCGCCGCCCTTGAAGGCGACGTCGAGGGCCTCGTTCATGCCCTTGGTGGCGGCCTGGGCGGTGCGCACGTTGGCGCGCACCGAGACGTTCATGCCGATGAAGCCGCAGGCGCCCGAGAGCACCGAACCGATCAGGAAGCCGAGCGCGGTGTGCAGGCCCAGCAGCGCGTAAATGGCGACCAGCAGCACCGCGCCGACCATGGCGATGGTGCGGTACTGGCGCGCCAGGTAGGCGGCGGCGCCCTCCTGGATCGCCAGGGCGATTTCCTGCATGCGGGCGTTGCCCGCGTCCTGGCGCAAAATCCAACTGCGCGACCAGAGGCCGTACACCACGGCGATGACGCCGCAAGCTATCGCGAACCACAGACTAGCTGCCATATTGTCCCCTTTTGTTTTTGAATCAAGTACTACATCTACGACACTCGGAAACTGCGGCCGTGCCGGATAGACACGTGCAGCCAACCAACTTGCGTACTGCAAAACCTTGAAAAGCGAAAACGGAACAACATGGTTAGCGTGTCGTAGGTCGGATTAGCCGCACGCGTAATCCGACCATGTTGGCCGAAGCAAGTCGTGCTGCTCCAGGCCAACGTTGTCGGGTTACGCCGTTCCGGCTAACCCGACCTGCGATAATCGCGCTAACTCATTGGGCGCAAAAAAGCGGACACTCGGTCCGCTCTCGTTTGAAGCTTATTCGGCCAGCGCGGCAAACGCACTGTCGCGGATTTGTTCGACCGGACCGACGCCGGAGATGCGGCGGTATTTCGGCGCGCCCGGGGTGCCGGACTTGGCCCAGTCGTTGTAATAGCCGAGCAGCACTTCGGTCTGGTTGTGGAACACTTCCAGGCGTTTCTTGACCGTTTCAGCCTTGTCGTCGTCGCGCTGGATCAGCGCCTCGCCGGTGACGTCGTCGACGCCCTCCACTTTTGGCGGATTGAACTTGACGTGGTAGGTGCGGCCCGAAGCCGGGTGGGTGCGGCGCCCGTCCATGCGCTCGACGATCGACTCGTCGGGCACGGCGATTTCCAGCACGTAGTCGACGTCGATGCCGGAATCCTTCATCGCGTCGGCTTGCGCGACGGTGCGCGGGAAGCCGTCGAACAGATAGCCGTTCTGGCAATCGCTGTCTTGCAGGCGGTCTTTCACGAGGCCGATCATGATGTCGTCCGACACCAGTCCGCCCGCATCCATGATCTTCTTGGCGGCGATACCCAGTTCCGTGCCCGCCTTGATGGCCGCGCGCAACATGTCGCCGGTGGAGATTTGCGGGATGTTGTATTTTTCTTTGATGAAAGTAGCTTGGGTACCCTTGCCGGCACCGGGTGCTCCTAAAAGAATAAGACGCATGAAAAATTCCTAAAAACAGATATGGATATGGTGGAGGTTGAAAATTGCGAAGACGATGCTGGTCTGACTATGTTCCTACGAAACTTACCACAAAAGTCGCGTAGAACGCCACCTTGTGGACGATTTGCCATGGTCAGATTGATCAAACGCAGCCATTAACGTCTTTTCCGGCGCACAACAGCGGTATTTGCTGCGTTTGCACAAAACGCCCGTCAAGCGGCGAAATGCAGCCGCACCCGCGCCAGGTCTTCCGGCGTGTCGACGCCGGCCGCCGGCGCCGACGCCGTCACGTGCACGGCGATCGGATAACCGTGCCACAGCACGCGCAACTGTTCCAGCGCCTCGACCGCCTCCAGCGGCGCCACCTCCAGCTGCGGGTAGGCTTGCAGGAAGGCGTTGCTGTAGGCGTACAGCCCGATGTGGCGCAGCGCCGCGTAGCCGTCGGGCAGCGCGGCCCTCGAGCGGGCGAAGCCGTCGCGGTGCCACGGCATCGCCGCGCGCGAAAACATCAGCGCGCGCCCGGCCTTGTCGAGCACCACCTTGACGACGTTCGGGTTGAACACGTCGGCGGCCTGGTGCAGCGGATGGGCGCAGGTGGCCATCGGCACCGTCGCGCTGATCAGCGCGGCGGTGGCGGCCAGCAGCGCCGGGTCGATCAGCGGCTCGTCGCCCTGCAGGTTGACCACCACCGCGTCGGGCGGCAGTTGCAGCGCGCGCGCCACCTCGGCGATGCGGTCGGTGCCGGACGGATGGTCGGCGCGCGTCATGCACACCTCGACGCCGTGCGCCGCGCAGGCGGCGCGGATGTCCTCGTGGTCGGTGGCGACGATGACGCGGGCGGCGCCGGCGGCGCCGGCGCGCTCGGCCACGCGCACCACCATCGGCTTGCCGCCGAGGTCGGCCAGCGGCTTGTTCGGCAGGCGGGTCGAGGCCAGGCGGGCCGGGATGATGACGATGAAAGCCATGTCGCCGCCGCGCTTATTCGAGCGCGTCTTGCAGCGTGCGGGCCTGGTCGGCCCACATGATCGGAATGCCGTCGCGGATCGGATAGGCAAGCCGGTCGGCGCGGCAGATCAGCTCCTGGGCCTTCTTGTCGTGTTCGAGCGGGCCCTTGCATACAGGGCAGACCAGGATATCAAGCAGTCGAGTGTCCACGACATTTCTCCACAATGTGTTGGGCCAGGGCGGCGTCGATGCGCGCCGTGACCGGGACGACCCACAGTCTCGGGTCGTCTTTGAGATGTTCAATTTGCGCACATTTTACTGCATCCTTCTCCGTGATCAAGATCAGATCGGCGTCGACGGCGTCGAAGGGCCGGTCGAGGAAGTCATGGTGATCCGGCAAGGGCAGCCGGGCGAAGCGCAAGCCCTTGGCTTCGAGCATGCTGAAAAAGCGCTCGGGATGGCCGATTCCGGCGGCGGCGGCAATGCGCCGCCCTTCACCGGCCAGCAGCGTCAACGGCAAGCGCTCGGCGCGGTTGACCAGGCGTTCGGCATAGTCGCCGCCCAGGTGCATTTGGACCGCCGCCGCCTGCGCCCCGCCCACGGCCGCGCGCAAGGCGGCCGGCAGTTGCGCCGCGTTGACCACGGTGAAGTCGCGCCGGCGCGTGGCCGGCTCGCGCAGCGGGCCGGCCGGCAGCAGCCAGCCGTTACCGACGCCGCGGCCGTCGAACAAGACGATTTCCACATCGCGCTGCAAGGCGTAATGCTGCAGGCCGTCGTCGGTGATCAACACGTCGACCTCGGGGTGGGCCGCCAGCAGCGCCCTGCCCGCCGCCGCGCGGTCGCGCCCGACCACCACCGGGCAGCGGCCGTGCCCGGCGATTAGCAGCGGCTCGTCGCCGACGTCGCGCGCGCGCGACTCGGCCGTCACTAGACGCGGCAGGCTGTCCTTGCCGCCGTGCCCGCGCGACACCACGCCCGGCGTCATGCCCTGCTCGCGCAGCGCCTGCACCAGCCAAATCGTCAGCGGCGTCTTGCCGGTGCCGCCGATGAAAATATTGCCGACCACCACCACCGGCACCGGCAGCCGCGTCGACTTCAGCCTGCCGCTGCGGTACAGCGCGGCGCGGCCGGCGCTGAGCGCGCCGAACAACAGCGACAGCGGCCACAGCGCGCAGGCCAGCGGGCCGCGGCGCAGCCAGGCGCGGCTCAGCGTCGCCTCCAGGCTGGACGGCTGCGGCGGGACGGGGGAAACGAGCGGGTCGGAAATGGACATGCGATGGCGAATGGGAACGGGCGCGCGGCTTGGCGCGCCCCGGGTTGGATGACAGGCTGGCTTGGCGCCCGGCTTACTTCTTGCCGCCGGCTTGCGCCGCGAACGTCAGCTTCTCGTAGCCGGCCAGGCGCGCGGCCTCCATCACGTTGATGACCATCTGGTGCATCGCGAACTGGTCGGCGTTGACCACCACCACCGGCGTCTGCGCCGGCGGCTGGCCCTTGTTGGCCTCCAGCGCGGCCTCGCGCAGGGAGTCGGCCAGGCCGGCGACGTCGCGGAACGACACCGCCACGTTGTTGACCGTGTAATTGCCCTTGGCGTCGACCGTCACGTTGATCTCGCCCGGCTTCTCGAGCGCCTTGTTGGCGTCGGCCGTCGGCAAGGTAATCTGCAGCTCGGTGAATTTGCTATAGGTGGTCGTGACCATCAAAAAGATCAGGATTACCAACAGCACGTCGATAAAGGGGATCAGATTGATTTCGGGGTCCTCGCGCCCCTTTCCTTTACGAAAATTCATTTGCGCGCGCTGTGGACGACATCGACGAACTTGACCGCCTGCTGCTCCATCTCGATGACGAAGCCGTCGACCAGGGCGCGGAAATGGCGGTAAAACACCAGCGTCGGCATGGCGATCGCCAAGCCGAAGCCGGTGTTGTACAGGGCCACCGAAATACCGTGCGCCAACTGGGTTGGATTCGCCCCGGTGGCGTTTTGCGAGCCGAAAATCTCGATCATGCCGACCACCGTGCCGAACAGGCCCATCAGCGGCGCCAGCGAGGCGATCGTACCCAGTGTGGTGAGGAAACGTTCGAGCGTGTGGGCGATGCCGTTGCCGGCCTCCTCGATCGACTCCTTCATCACCTCGCGCGGCGAATCGACGTTGCGCAGCGCCGCGGCGAGCACCGCGCCGAGCGGGGAATTCTGTTCCAACTTTTCAATCGTATCGGCGGTAATGGTGCCGCCGCGATACACCTTGACCACTTCATCAAGCAGCTTGCGCGGCAAAATTTTACTCCGGCGCAAATACAGCAAGCGCTCCACAATCAACGCCACGGCAACGATAGAGGCAATCAACAACGGCCAGATAGGCCAGCCAGCAGCTTGAAAAATAGCGAACAAAACGAACTCCTGAATAAATGAAGGCCGCAAAAAACCGCGAAGTCGGCGCGGCCGAAGCGAAACGCCTATTGTACGCACAGGCAAGCCGAATGGCGCAATGTAACGCGTTGCACCGGCGCCGGCAAGGTCAGACGGCAACGCGTTACCTTAGCGGGCCGGCGCGGGTCGGACGCCCAAGTGCGCGCCGTTGCTTGTGCCAAATTTTCAGTGCCAGCTCCCCCAACAGTTCTGCACATCTTCTGTGGATAAGATTGTTAGCAAGCGAATTAACAATAG
Source organism: Janthinobacterium sp. CG3 (assembly GCF_000344615.1). Lineage (GTDB taxonomy): Bacteria > Pseudomonadota > Gammaproteobacteria > Burkholderiales > Burkholderiaceae_D > Janthinobacterium. The sequence goes on from NZ_KB467824.1 coordinate 2,985,930, forward strand.
CCAACACCATTGATTTAAAAGGACATTTTCCCTCTGAGTAAAAAAACAGCAGATGCCAGGACAGCCGCCCAAAAGTGCCAATGTCAGGCTAACGGCGCGTGCAAACAGACTAAACAGTTCACTTACGCGACTTCTGCACATCTTCTGTGGATAAGATTGTTGGCAAGCCACCCCAACAGCATTTAAGGCTTTGATTTACATCAATATTCTTACGATGCGTAAAAATATGGCACGGTCGCTCGCATGCCCTCCAGATTACTTTCTTGCACAGCAAATAGGCGCGGCGAAGGGGGTGCCGAGAGGAACGGCGGATCATTCAAGGCCCCGGCAACCCATTTAGCTAAACAGTTTCCACTCAGCAAAGAGCACAAGCTTGCTGTTGTACCCAAATAAGCTACGTCGAGCCAAAAATGTCCAGCCGGGCGGGCGCATGAGTTCTACACCTTTTCTGTGGACAAGATTGTTAGCAAGCCCATTGACTCGCCTTAAGTGCCTTGATTTATAAGGATTTTTTCCGTGTGCGTAAAAATCTCGCAGATCTTCAAATAGAGGCATTTTGCACCAATAACTGTTGTCCCCATGGCATGCTCCCAGGAGGAAAATGCGCAATTCCCGTCGGCTGCACTATCCGGCAACAGTTCCTCACATCTTTTGTGGATAAGATTGTTAGCAAGGTATTTGACACTCATCAAGTCCTTTGATTTTAAAGGACATTTTCTTTCTGCACAAAAATATGGCAGGTGGATAACATTGGCTGACACCTTGCCGGTGGAAGCGGGGCTTCAGCCCAGGCATGACCGCACGCCGCGCCGCGCGCCCACTTCTGCACAAGTTCTGTGGATAAGATTGTTAGCAAGGTAGTTGACACTGCTCAACCCCGTTGATATCAAAGGGTTTTTTTTCCTTGCGTAAAAAATCGGCATATGGAACAAAACCGTCACGTTAGCGGGGACTGGACAGTTAAACGAGGCAACAGCGTTCTTTTTAATTGTTTTTCAAGCAGCGTTCCGCTCATCCGCAGGGTGCCAAGCGAATTCTGCACACCTTCTGTGGATAAGATTGTTAGCAAGGATCGATACAATCACCTAAGTAATTGATTTTGAACGTCCTTTTTATTCTGCGCAAAAATGCGGCAGGGACATTCCCATACCGCCAGGCACGCTGCAAACACGGCGGCAAACCAGCTTGCCACAGGATAAAATAGCGCTGCGGCGCCGCGATAGTTCCTCACATAATCTGTGGATAACTTTGTGCGTAAGTACCCGCCACAACCGTGATGTGCTTGATATATAAGGACTTTTTCATCTTGCCGTCAAATAAGGCAGAGAATTTTTCATATAATAATCATGTACTTACAAATTAAACTTGTCGTTTCACATGAAATATGACATAAGCATGACCTTCCGAAAAATATGTGGACAGTTCTTCTTTAAGCGCCCATGAATACCGACAATTCCCCCGACAGCAGCTTCTCCCCACCGCCGGCAATCACCGTCACGGCCCTGAACCAGGCGGTCGCGCGGCTGCTGGAACGCTCGTTTCCGCTGACCTGGATCGCCGGCGAGATTTCCAACTTCACCCGCGCCAGTTCCGGCCATTGGTACTTTACGCTCAAGGACGACGCCGCCCAGGTGCGCGCGGTGATGTTCCGCGGCCGCTCGCAGTTCGCCGGCTTCACGCCGCGCGAAGGCGACAAGGTCGAGGTACGCGCGCTGGTGACGCTGTACGGCGCCCGCGGCGACTACCAGATCAACGTGGAAGCGATCCGCCGCGCCGGCGTCGGCGCGCTGTATGAAGCCTTCCTGCGCCTGAAGGAAAAACTCAACGCCCAGGGCCTGTTCGACCCCGAGCGCAAACGCGGCATTCCGATGTTCGCCAAGACCATCGGCATCGTCACCAGCCCGCAGGCGGCGGCGCTGCGCGATATCCTGACGGCGTTGAAGCGGCGCGCGCCGCATGTCCACATTATTTTGTACCCGACCCCGGTGCAGGGCCAGCTGGCGCCCGAAAAAATCGCCCAGGCGATCCACACCGCCTCGCGCCGCGCCGAATGCGACGTGCTGCTAGTGTGCCGCGGCGGCGGCAGCATTGAAGACCTGTGGTCGTTCAACGACGAGGGCGTGGCGCACGCCATCGCGGCCTGCTCGATGCCGGTGATCTGCGGCGTCGGCCACGAAACCGACTTCACCATCGCCGACTTCGCCGCCGACCTGCGCGCGGCCACGCCGACGGCGGCGGCGGAACTGGCGGTGACGCCGCGCGCCGACTGGATGGCTTCGCTCAAGGCCGACGCCACCGACCTGCGCCGCGCCATGCGCCGCGGCGTCGACGAGGCGGCGCAAACGCTGGACAACTACAGCCGCCGGTTGCTGAACCCGTCGGCGCAGATCGACCAGCAACGCCTGAAGCTGCTGGCGCTGGCGACGGCGATGACGCACGCCACGCGCGCGCCGCTGAACCAGTCGCGCTTCGCGCTGGACCGTCTGGGCGCGCGCTGGTCCGGCTACCGGCCCGACGTGACGGCGCTGCGCGCCACGCTGCAAAGCTACCGCCACCGCGGCGAGATCGGCATGGCCAACCGGCTGGCGCAGCGGCGCCACGCGCTGGGCGGCCTGGCGGCGCAGCTGGAACTGTTGAATCCGCAGCGCACGCTGGAGCGCGGCTACGCTATTTTGACGGACGAAAAAGGCCTGATTTTGCGCTCGCCGTCGCAGCTGAAGGCGCGCCAGAACATCGGCGTGCGGCTGGCCGAGGGCAGCGCCGAAATCGGCATCGCCAGCGTGCAGGCAAGCCTCGAATAAGTTGGGGTAAACGCGAAACATCCCGCCCCCCCCCCCGCTACGGTCAGGAACGCCGGGCACCATGGCCATGGCGCTCGCAGTCACATCACGATCAGAACTTGACCGAAACCCGGACACCGGCGGTGCGCGGAGCATTGTAGAAGGCGCCGTAAATCGATTGCGTCGCCAGCCGCTGTACGACATCGGCGCATCGCCACCAATGCGCTGTTGCGCCTGATTAACGGCGAGCGTGCCCGCCGGCTGCGCTGAGGCCGCGCCGCGCCGGTTCAGTGCCGCGCCACCTATCACGACGCCGGTATGCAGCGTTCGCGCATCCGCTTTACAATGGTGGTCGTTTCAGCAAAAAATACCTTGCATACTAGTTTGCACACTCAACCACAAAGGGACACACATGGAACATACTCTGCCACCACTGCCGTATGAAATGGACGCTCTGGCGCCGCACATCTCGAAAGAGACGCTGGAATATCACTACGCCAAGCATCACCAAACATATGTCACCAACCTGAACAACCTGATCAAGGGCACCGAGTTCGAGAACCTGTCCCTGGAAGAGATCGTCAAGAAATCGTCCGGCGGCATCTTCAACAACGCGGCCCAGGTGTGGAACCACACCTTCTACTGGAACGGCATGAAGCCTAACGGCGGCGGCGCTCCTACCGGCGCGGTGGCCGACGCGATCAACGCGAAATTCACGTCGTTCGAAAAATTCAAGGAAGAATTCACCAAATCCTGCCTGGGCAACTTCGGTTCCGGCTGGACCTGGCTGGTGCAAAAGGCCGACGGCTCGGTCGAGATCGTCAACACCTCGAACGCAGGCTGCCCTTTGACCGCCGGCGACAAGCCGCTGCTGACCTGCGACGTGTGGGAACACGCTTACTACATCGACTACCGCAACCTGCGCGCCAAGTATGTGGAAACATTCTTTGGCCTGGTTAACTGGGAATTCGTTGCCAAAAACTTCGCTTAATCGCGCCAGTTTTCCGGCAACATGAAAAAATCCGCCGCGGCGGATTTTTTTTCAAGCGCACGCAAGGAGCCGCCATGACTTACCACGCATCGGAATCCCGTTACGAGACTATGCAATACCGCACGTGCGGACGCAGCGGCCTGAAGCTGCCGCTGCTGTCGCTGGGCCTGTGGCACAACTTCGGCGACAGCAACCACCTGGCCTCGCAGCGCGACATGCTGCGCACCGCCTTCGACCTGGGCATCACGCATTTCGACCTGGCCAACAATTACGGCCCGCCGTACGGCAGCGCCGAAACCAATTTCGGCCACCTGTTCAAGGAAGACTTCCTGCCCTACCGCGACGAGCTGATCATTTCGACCAAGGCCGGCTGGGACATGTGGCCCGGCCCCTACGGCCAGGGCGGCGGCTCGCGCAAGTACGTGCTGGCCAGCCTGGACCAGAGTTTGAAGCGCATGGGCCTCGATTACGTCGACATTTTCTATTCGCACCGCTTCGACCCGGACACGCCGCTGGAGGAAACCATGGGCGCGCTGGCCACCGCCGTGCAGCAGGGCAAGGCGCTATATGTCGGCGTGTCCTCGTACTCGCCGGAGAAAACGGCCGAGGCGGCGCTGTTGCTCAAGGAGTGGAAGGTGCCCTGCCTGATCCACCAGCCGTCCTACAATATGCTCAACCGCTGGATCGAGGACGACGGACTGCTCGACACGCTGGAGCGGCAAGGCATGGGTTGCATCACCTTCACCGCGCTGGCGCAGGGCTTGCTGAGCGATAAGTACCTGAACGGCGTGCCGCAGGACGCGCGCATCAACCGTCCCGGCGGCGGCTCGCTGCTGCGGGAGCATCTGAGCGCGGACAACCTGGCCCGCGTGCGCGCGTTGAACGAGATCGCCAAGGCGCGCGGCCAGACGCTGGCGCAGATGGCGCTGGCCTGGGTGTTGCGCGACCCGCGCGTGACCTCGACCCTGATCGGCGCCAGCAGCAGCGCGCAGATCCGCGAGAACGTGGCGGCGCTGCGGCAACTGACGTTCACGGCGCAGGAGTTGCGCGCCATCGACGACAAGGCCACGAATGGCGATATCAACCTGTGGGAAGAATCGTCGCGGTCGGCTTGAACCCCGCCGGCTAAACCGGGCCGCGGAAATCCATGCGCGGACCCGGCAACAACTGGCTCAGCTCCCGCGCCACCCGGCGCCGCTGCGCCGCCGTGGCGAAGCGCCCGACTTCGACCGCGACGCCCCGCGCCTCCAGCCGGATCAGGCCGCCGCCGCGCAGCGGCGGCAGGCCGATACGGGTCGAGTAAGGGTCGAGCCGGGTCTGCCGCAGCCGCCCGGCGCGCATCTGCCCGACCAGCAGGCAGCCTTCGGCCAGCGCGATGTGCTCGTAGTCGGCCGCGTGGCGCGCGTAATAGCGCATGGCCAGCGCGACGGCGCCCAACTCCAGCGTTGAAAACAGCGGCACCCACCACAGGCCGAACCAGGCAAACGCGCCGGCGACGCAGAACGACGGCAGGAACAATACGCCGTAGGCCAGCGCCAGTTGGCGCGGGGCCAGCGAAAAATGCCGCCTGAGCAGCCATTCATGGTTATTGTTCGATACGTCGCGCGGCATGCACGCCTCCCCCGGATGGTGGCGAACCAATCGCCGTGCCCTTTATTTCACGATCGGCACGACCGCCAGGATCAAGCCGGAAAAGCCGCCTATCGCGAAGCCGACGAAGGCCGGCACGATGGCGCCGAAAATCATGATCAGGCCGTGCATCGTCACGAACTGGTTGTATAGCTGGGGATAGGAGAACTGCAGCCCCGGCTGGAACAGTTCGGCGCGGATCGGCAAGGCCAGCACCCCGCCGACGATGAACATGATCAGGGAACACCACAGGTGCAGCGTGCCGATATCCTTGTGGTTGGTCGCATACAGCCAACGGCGCCAACCGGCAGGGTGGCCGTGCTGGCGATGGTCGTGGTGTTCGCGAACCAAATCGGCGCCTGTATTGTCCATTCCCTCTCCCGAAATCGGTCTTGGCGACCGAGCGATGGAGGTTTGACTATAGCGCCGCCGGGACCGCGGCACGCACCGAACGGTGCGCGCTTTGACGCCGATCAATCGGGGGCCGCGGCCGCCTGGCGCCGCAATTACGGCCGCAGGTGCGTGGCGGCGTAATAGACGTGCTGCCACCAGTGGTCGCGGGTGCTGACCATGGCCAGGCACTTGCGGTCTATTTCGGCCGCAAACACCGGGTCTTGGCACGCCTTCGTCATCAGGGCGTTGCGCTGGTTTTCCGCGTTGCTCAGTGAAATCAGCAACCAGGCAAGCAGCCCCAGCGCCACGCTCAGCAAGGTCCAGCCGAAGTAATTGGTGGTATCGACTTCCTCGACGTAATCCGGCGGCAGCGAGTCGCGGTACATTGCCATGACGCCTTCTTCTTTTTCCTTCATATTGCGCTTGCCTTCGATTGGTGTGCAGGCTTGATTGCCTTGTACGCCTATTTTACCCGTGGCGCTCCATGTCGCCGCGTTAATCGGGCAGTTGCCGCGCTGGTTCAAGCTATCGCACGCCGGGACGATGGCCGGCACGGCGCCCTTCGCTGTCGTCCGGTTCGGGCGGGATAGTTTCAATGTGGTCGACGTCGATGTCGGCGCCGTCCGCCGCCGCGTCGCGGCCGGCGGCGGCGCACTCGCCGGTACCGCCGGAATCGGTGTCGCTATCGAGGTCGGCGTCGCCAACATCGGGACCGGCCGTTCCGCCCGCCATGCCCTCGTCGGTGTCGACCTTGGTTCCCGCCGCCAAGCCGGTCCGACGCCGTTGCGCCAGACCGGGCGCGCGCCTGTGCCGTGCCCGCGCCCGAGTACCCGGTCCGGCCAGAGGGTCTTCGGGTTCCGCCCATCAGCGTCCCTGCGGCAGCGCCTTTCATCTCCGTCAATCGAACTCGTCGATAAATTACTTCACAAATGTACTATTCATTGCTATAGTGTACCCAGATAAACAAATTTCTTACCCTTTCTGGAGAATTACCATGAACGCAAAACAATTGATCGCCGCCCTGCTGACCCTCGCCGCCACCGGCGCCGCCTTCGCCCAGGCGCCCGCGCCAAGCGCCGGCGTGACCCGCGCCGAAGTGAGCGCCGAATTCATCCGCGCCCGTGACGCCGGTGAACTCTCGACCAGCGAGGTCGACTATCCCAAAATGCCGGACAGCGCCAGCACCCTGAGCCGCGCCGAAGTCACCGCCGAATACGTGCGCGCCCGCGCCGCCGGCGAAATCTCGACCAACGACACCGACTACCCGCGCACGCCGGCCTTCGTCAGCACGCTCACCCGCGCGCAGGTCATCGCCGAACTGGTGGAAGCGCGCAAGAACGGTGAAATGCCGACGTCGGAAGTCTACTTCGATGTGGCGCACGCCACCCGGAACGCGTCGCCTTCGACGCACTAAGTGCCGCAACAAGTTCGCTAAGCCAGCCCGCCAACCAAGAGCATCGAAACGAGCGCCACGCCCATGCCATCCGTCCCGCCCCTGTTACGCACCCTGAGCGCCGCCAGCCTACTGCTGGCCCTGAGCGCCTGCGCCGGCATGGGCCGGATGACACCGCGTGCGCCGCTGCTCGACGCCAACACCTTGGACGCCGGCGCGGCCGTCGCCACCGCCCAGGGCGCAATCGAGTGGCCCAGCCAAGCTTGGTGGCAGGACTTGCACGACCCGCAGTTGAACCAATTACTAGCGGTGGCGCTGGCCGACAACCCGACGCTGCACGCGGCGCAAGCGCGGGTGCGCCAGGCGCGCGCGCTGGCCGGCCTGGCCGACGACCATACCGGGCCGAAGGCGGACGCCAGCGTAGCGCTGAACCGCGAACGGTATTCCGAGCACGGCAGCGCGCCGGCTCCGCTCGCCGGCAACTACGCCTGGCGCAACCAGGCCACGCTGTCGCTGTCCTACGACCTGGATGTGTGGGGCCGCAACCGCCAGGCTTTGGCGGCCGCGCTCGACGAGGTGCAACTGGCGGCGGCGGAGTCGCAGATGGCGCGCCTGGCACTGCAAACGGCCGTGGCCGGCAACTACGTCCAGCTATCGTTCGAGTTCGAACGCCAGGATTTCATCCGCGCCGCCCTGGCGCGGCGCGAGCGCATCCTGGATATCGCGCGCCGGCGCCGCCAGGCCGGCCTGGGCACCGAGGTCGACGTCGCGCAAATCGAGGCCACCCTGCCGGCCGGCCGGCGCGAGCTGGAACAGGCGGCGCACACTATCGCGCTGCTGCGCAACCAGTTGGCGGCGCTGGCCGGCAAGGGCCCGGCCGACGGCGCGGCGCTGCGCCGGCCGGCCTTGCGGCTGGACCGCCCGCCGGCCCTGCCGGGCGCGCTGCCGGCCGAGCTGATCGGACGGCGCCCGGACATCGCCGCGCAGCGCTGGCGGGTGCAGGCGGCGGCCAAGCGGATCGCGGTGGCCAAGGCCGATTTTTACCCCAACCTGAACCTGCTCGCCTTCGCCGGCCTGCAATCGTTCGGCTTCGCCCACTTCCTCGAAGCCGGCGCGGCCACGGGCGGCGTCGCGCCGGCGCTCAGCCTGCCCTTGTTTGCCGGCGCCCGGCTGCGCGCCCAGCTTGGCAACCAGGACGCGCTCTACGACGCCGCCGTCGCCCAATACAACGCCAGCGTGGTGGCGGCGCTGGCCGACGTCGCCAACGCGGTCGCCAAGGCGCAGTCGCTGCAACGGCAGCAACGCCTGGGCGCCGACGCGCTGGCCACGGCCGGCAGGGCCAGCGACTTGGCCGGGAAAGCCTACCGCGCCGGCCTGAGCGACGCGGTCAACCTGCTCAACAGCGAACTGGCGCTGCTCGCCGAACAGCAGCAAACGGCGCAAATCGGCGCGCGCCAACTGGACAGTTATGTCAGCCTGATGGCGGCGCTGGGAGGGGGATTCGGCGCCTTGCCCTAAGCGGCGCAAACGCCACGATATACAATCTAGCCTTTCTTTGTTTGAGGAGTTCGCGATGACCGCTTTTGACGCCACCTACAAGCGGCTGCACAACATCCGCACGCGGATGCCGGAGTTTCCGCTCGAACTGGTGCGCTTGATCCGCATGACCTACCACATTCAAAAAGGTATCAAGGATCTGACCAACGCGGCCTTGAGGAAATACGACCTGGTCGACGCCAGTTACATGGTGCTGGCGGTGCTGTACGGCACCGACGACGAATCGTCGAACGCCTGCACGCTGGGCATGGCCTGCCACGAAAAGCCGGCCAACCTGACGCGCGTGTGCAACGACCTGGAAGAACGCGGCCTGATCCACCGCGGCGCGCGCCCGGGCGACCGCCGCTCGGTGATGATTACGCTGACCGACAGCGGCCGCGCCCTGGTCGAGGAAATCCTGCCGCAGGTGTGCGGCAAGACCACGCAGACGTACGACGGCTTCACCGCCGAGGAATTGCAACAGCTGGAAAACATGTTTGCGCGCCAGTTGCGCAACCTGAACAACATCACGTAATCCGACCCCGCGGGCACGCCGGCGTAGTCGGGTTGCGCTTTCGCCCACCCGACCCACGGAGTTCCATGCCACCGCTTCCCTCTTCCTTGCCCCCAGTCGCGCGCGGCGCCGGCCGCCTGCTGGCCGGCGCCGCGCGCGACTGGCTGGACAGCGAGGGCGAACGCTGGATGTTCGTCGCCAAGACCATGCTGGCCGCCTTCTCGGCCCTGTGGCTGGCCTACCGCTTCGGCCTCGACTCGCCCAACTCGGCGATGGCCACCGTCTTCATCCTGGCGCTGCCCAGCAGCGGCATGGTGCTGGAAAAAAGCTTCTACCGCCTGCTCGGCACCCTGGTCGGCTGCGCCGGCGCGCTGCTGTTGATCGCCGCGTTCGCGCAGCACAGCGTGGCGCTGTTCCTCGGCCTGGCGCTGTGGGTCGGCCTGTGCACCAGCGGCGCGGCGATGTTCCGCAACGCCCAGTCGTACAGCTTCGTGCTGGCCGGTTACACCGCCTGCATGATCGCCATCCCGGCCATCGCCCAGCCGTCGCAGGTGTTCGCGCTGGCGGTGACGCGGGTGGCCGAAGTCGGCCTGGGTATCATCTGCTCGGCCGTCATCAACGACGCGCTGTTCCCGCGCCACCAGGGCGCCCAGGTAATGCGCACCGTGCAGGCGCGCTACGCCCGCCTGCTGGGCTTCTGCCACGAAGTGCTGGAGCGGCGCCTGGCGCCGGCCGAGGTCGAGCTGACCCACCTGCAGTTCGCCGCCGACATCGCCGCGCTGGAGTCGGGCCGCGCCGCCGCCTTCTTCGAGGCCGGCCGGGGGCGCGCCGACAGCCGCTGGCTGCACGCCTTCAACACCGCCTTCCTGGCCGCGCTGACCACCTTCTACACGCTGCACCGCCTGCTACACCGGCTGCGCCAGCAACCGGGCTCGCCGCTGCTGGCGCTGATCGAACCGCTGCACGCGCCATTGGCCGGCGCGCTGCGCGGCGCCACCACGCTGGCCAGCCTGGACGCGGCGGCGGCGCGGCAGCGCTCGGCGCTGGCGCTGGCGCGCGCGGCGCTGGAACGCGGCCGGCCCGACCGCGCGCAGCGCATCGCCTTCGACACCGCCGCCGAACTGCTGCAACGCTTCGCGCTGAACCTGCGCGCCTTCCAGCAAGTCTACGACGGCCTGAGCGACACCGGCCGCCAGCAGCTCAGCGATCCGCTGGCCTACACGCCGAAGACGCCGCCGGCCATCGTCCTGGCCAGCGGCGCGCGCGCCGCGCTGACGCTGCTGCTGCTGGCGGCCGGCTGGTACTACCTGGCCTGGCCGTACGCCGGCACCACCATGCTAATGGCCACCATCTTCTGCGCGCTGGCCTCGTCGTCGCCGCGCCCGACCATGATGGTGCGGCAAATCCTCACCGGCTTCGTGGTGGCGCTGCCGCTGTCGTTCGCCTGCCTGTTCTTCGTGCTGGTGCGGGCCGACGGCTACCCGATGCTGGTGCTGGCCATGCTGCCGCCGCTAATGCTGGGCAGCTACCTGAGCACCAACCCGAAACAGGCCGGCGTCGGCATCGGCATCAACCTGTTCGTCGCCACCGTGGTCACGCCCGCCAACCTGATGCGGGTGGACGGCGCCGCCTTCCTCAACAACGCGCTGGCGCTGCTGCTCGGCGTGGTGCTGGCCTACCTGATTTTCGCGCTGCTGCTGCCCGAGCACACGATGGGCAACCGGCGCCTCGTCGCCGGCGCGCTGTGGCGCGAAGCGCTGCGCACTTGCGAGGCCGGCCCGCGGCGCCTGAAGCACCGCTTCGACGGCCGCGTGCGCGACCTGCTGAACCAGCTCAACGCGGCCGCCGGCCCGGTCCCGGCCGAAGCCACCCGCGCCGTGCTGCGGCAAGGCCTGACGCTGCTGGAACTGGGCCATTCGGTGATCGAGATGCGCGCGCTGATCGCCTGCTCGCCGGCCAGCCCGGCCAGCGCCGCGCTGCAACACGGCGTCGCGCTGATCGCCGCCTACCTGCGCGCGCCCGAGCCGGCCAGTTGCCGCGCCGCGCTCGACGCGCTGCTGCTGGCCGGCGCGGCGGTGCGCCAGGCCCTGCCCGGCGCCGACGCGCAGCGCGCGGCCCGGCTGCGCACCGCGCTGGCCGACCTGCACTCGATTTACACCTCGCTACTCGACCAACTGCCACAGACCACCGAAGGAGCGCACCATGCCGCGTGAACTGGCCATTTTTGGCGTGCTGATTCCGACCCTGCTGCCGCTGTTCATCGCCGCGATGGCGCTGCAAATGCTGGCCGACTGGGGTCTTGGCAAACTCGGCCTGTACCGCCTGGCGTGGCACCCGTCGCTGGTGCGCCTGTGCCTGTTCGTCTGCATCCTCGGCGCGCTGGTGCTGCCGCTCTACACCTGAACCATGATCCCATCGAAGGAAACCGCCCCCATGCCAAGCAAGCTGCCCAATACCCTGATCCGCTACGCCATCACCCTGCTCTTGCTGGGCGCGGCCCTGTGGAGCGGCGCCGCCATGTGGCAGCGCTATATGGACTCGCCTTGGACCCGCGACGGCCGCGTCAAGGCCGACGTCGTCAACGTCGGCGCCGACGTCGCCGGCAGCGTCACCGAGGTGCTGGTGCGCGACAACCAACTGGTGCGGAAAGGCGCGCCGCTGTTCGTCGTCGACAAGGAACGCTACGTCAGCGCGCTGGCCCAGGCCGACGCCGTGCTGGCGGCGCAGAAAATCGAACAGGGCCGGCGCGGCAAGGAAGCCGGCCGGCGCGCCGGCCTGGACGCCAGCGTGGTCTCGACCGAAAGCCTGGAGACGGCGCAGTCCGCCGCCGCCGGCGCCACGGCGCAATACCAGGCCGCGCTGGCGGCGCGCCAGCTGGCCCGGCTGAACCTGGAACGCACCGTGGTGCGGGCGCCGACAAGCGGCTACGTGACCAATCTGAACGTCCACGCCGGCGACTTCGCCGCCGTCGGCGCGGCCAAGCTGGCGGTGATCGACCGGGCCTCGTTTTACGTCGTCGCCTACTTCGAGGAAACCAAGCTGGCGCGGCTGCGGGCGGGCGACCCGGTGCGGATGGACATGATGAGCGGCGGCGCCATGCGCGGCCACATCGAGAGTATCGCGCACGGCATCACCGACCGCGACGCCGGCACCGGCCACGAGCTGCTGGCCGACGTCAATCCGACCTTCAACTGGGTCCGGCTGGCGCAGCGCGTGCCGGTGCGCATCCAGATCGACCAGCTGGCGCCGGGGCAGACGCTGGTGGCCGGCACCACCTGCACCGTTGTCGTCGGCGCCAGGGCGCCGGCGGTTTCGACCAAATCCAAGGCGTAAAACCTTACTCGTCACCGCCGACGGCCGCGCGCTGCTGGAGCGGGCGCGGCGCCGGGCCCGGCCCGCCGGTGAATTCGCGGGCGGCGCCCTTGGCGCCGGCCGCGCGCGCGCGCGCCGGCGCCGGCGCGGGCGGCCGCGCCAACTTGAACACACCGACCGCCTGCGCCAGCCCGCCGGCCTGTTGCTGCAACGACGCGGCGGCGGCGGCGGCCTGCTCCACCAGCGCCGCGTTCTGCTGCGTCACCGCGTCCATCTCGCTGATGGCCTGGTTGATCTGCTCGATGCCCGACTCCTGCTCGGCGCTGGCGGCACTGATCTCGCCCATGATATCGGTGACGCGCTTGACGCTGGCGACGATCTCGTCCATCGTGCTGCCGGCCTGGTCGACCAGCTTGCTGCCGCTGTCGACCTGCTCGACCGAGTCGCCGATCAGCGCCTTGATCTCCTTGGCGGCGGCGGCCGAGCGCTGCGCCAGGTTGCGCACCTCGGACGCCACCACCGCGAAGCCGCGGCCCTGCTCGCCGGCGCGCGCCGCCTCCACCGCGGCGTTCAGCGCCAGGATATTGGTCTGGAAGGCGATGCCGTCGATGACGCCAATGATGTCGGCGATCTTGCGCGCCGATTCATTGATCGAGCCCATCGTGCGCACCACCTGCGCCACCACGGCGCCGCCCCGCACCGCCACGCCGGAGGCCGACAGCGCCAGCTGGTTGGCGCGCCGCGCGCTGTCGCTGTTCTGCTTGACGGTGGAGGTCAGCTCCTCCATCGACGAGGCGGTCTGCTCGAGCGAACTGGCCTGCTGCTCGGTGCGCGAGGACAGGTCCAGGTTGCCCGCCGCGATTTCGGTCGAGGCGCAGGCGATGGTGTCGGTCGTCAGGCGGATGGCGCCGACGGTGCCGGCCAGATTGTCCTGCATGGCCTGCATCGCGCACAGCAGGCTGCGGCTGTCGCCGGGGCGCAGCGCGATCGGCACGCTCAGATCGCCGCCGGCGATGCGCTGGACGATATGCATCGCGTCCTCCGGCTCGCCGCCCAACTGCCGATAGATATTGCGGATCAACACATAAGCGAGCAAGACCGCCGCCAGCGCGCCCGCCGCAACCGCCGCCAGCATCAGCGCGCGTATCGTCGCGTAGCGCGCCAGCGCCGCGCGGTACTCGCTGCCGGCGACGTCGAGCTGCAACTGGCGCAGCGCGTCGATGCCGCTGCGAACCGGCAACGCCAACTGCTCGAGTTTCTTCTGCGACCGCCTGGCGGCGTCGACATTGGCCGCGCGCAGCGCCGCCACCGCCGGCAACAGCGCCCCGCGCAGCATGACGCCGCGGTCCAGCGCGAACTGGTCGGCCAGGCGCTTTTCCTCGACCGTCAGCGCGGTCGTCCTATACGCGCCCCACGCCTTGCCGATCTCCGCCGCGTTCTTGTCGACCAACTGCGCGCCGCCGTCGATCTTGCCGGCGACCGGGTCGAGCAGCATCTCGGCCAGGGCCAGCCGGTTACTCACCAGTAAGCGGTCGATGCGCGAAATCTGCTCAAGCGCGATGGTGCGGTCCTGGTACACCGTTTCGAGCCCCGCGTTGGCCTTGCCGATGCCATACAAGCCGAGCAGACCGATGCCAACCGACAGCAGAAAAAGCATACCGATCACGGCGCCCAGCCGCGCCTTGAGTGTCATTTTCATGTTTCGCCTTTGGGATAAAACGTGTGGTGAACGACTCGCTTGCAGCGACGCAACTTGTCCACATCGTGGCCCGGCATTGATTTACGGATATGGATCAAGATCAACAAGTGGCCCCGCGCAACGCAACACTCCCCGGGGTTGTAGGGACGATTGGCGGCAAGCGGGCAAAAAAAAAGCCGTCCAACTCGACGTTGGACGGCATGGCGCGGGGCGCCGCGGCTTAGGGCTTGACGTGCGTCAGCGCGTACGTCAGGTGCTGCCACCAGTTCTGCCGCGATTGGATGTTCGCCAGGCATTTGGCGTCGACCTCGCCTTTGAAGACCGGGTCGGCGCAGGCGCGCGTGATCAGCGCGTTACGCTGGTTCTCGGCGTTGATCACGGCCAGCGACAGCCAGACGATCAGGCCCAGCGTCAACGCCAGCAATGTCCATGGAAGCTGTTTCATCGCACGCGCTTCCGCTTATTTCTTCACCGGCTTGGCGGCAACATCGGCGGCGCCCTTGCCGCTTTCCCGCAGCGCCTTCGCTACCAGCGCGTCCAGCACCTGGATCGTCGCTTGCTGCGATTGCGTCTCGGTCTGGCCCGGACGCCCGGCCATCGACGGCGAGGTGACGAAACGGCCGTCGATGACGATGCTCGGCGCGCTGGTCAGTTTGAAGGTGTTGATTTGCGACACGCCGCGCTTCATCTTGGTTTGCACCGCGAAGGAGTTAAAGAATTCGAGGTATTGGGCCTTGTCGACGCCGTTCTGGGCGATGAAGGCGGTCAGCGCCTCGTCCTTGTTCAAGCGGTTGCGCTCGACGTGGATGGCGCGGAAGATCTTGTCGTGCAGCAGCTCAAGCTTGCCCATCGCCTCCAGCGTCACGTAGGCGTGCGCCTGCGGGTCTTGCGGGCCGGAGAACGCCATGTGCACGCGCCGGAAGGCGATCTTGTCGCCCTGTTTTTTGACCCATTCGCTCATCAACGGCTCCAGCGCGTAGCAATGCGGGCAGGAATACATGAAAAACTCGATCACCTCGATTTTTTTGCCGGTGTCCGGGCGGTTCATCGATTCGAGCGTGGTGTAGTCGACGCCGTTTTTCGGCTCGGCCGCGAAAGCGCCGGAGGTGGAGGCCATCAAAGTGACGGCGGCGAGCAAGAGACGCAGAAAACGCATAACAATCCTTCATCGTAAGAGTAGCGAACGGGGCGAGATTACCACTTTTTCCTCCGTCCGTTCGGGGCGGGTGGCGAAAAAAGCCCTCTCCGCGGGCAAATTAAGCCCGCCTTAAGGGCTGCGGGTCCGCTATCGCGCGATTGATAATCGATCAAGCGATGCCTATAGTGGAGACATCGCAGGCTGCGTCCGAGTAGCCATGCCCAACCTGGAGTACGCGATGACCGAAACCCTGCTTGCCACCTATTTCCTGTCCCACGGCGGCGGCCCGTGGCCGTTCATGCTGGACCAGTACGGCGGCCGCTACGACAAGCTGCAGGCGTCGCTGCAAGACATTCCGCGCCAGCTCGGCGCGCCGCCGCGGGCCATCCTGGTCGTCACCGCGCACTGGGAGGGGCCGCAGTTTCTGGTCTCGTCGGGGGCGCAGCCGGGCATGATTTACGACTACTCGGGTTTTCCAGCGCACACCTACGAGGTGCAGTACCCGGCCCCGGGCGAACCGGCGCTGGCGGCGCGCGTCAAGGCCCTGCTCGACGGCGCCGGCCAGCCGGCCAGCCTGGACGACCGGCGCGGCTTCGACCACGGCACCTTCAGCCTGCTGTATCCGATCTATCCGCAGGCCGGGGTGCCGGTGGTGCAGCTTTCGCTCAAGCACCGCTACGACGCGCTGACCCATGTGCGGGCCGGGCGCGCGCTGGCGCCGCTGCGGCGCGAGGGCGTGCTGATCGTCGGCAGCGGCCTGAGTTACCACAACCTGCGCCAGTTCGGCGCCGGCGGCGGCCACGCCTCGCACCAGTTCGACGCCTGGCTGCGCCAAACCATGGCGCTGGCGCCGGCCGAGCGCCTGGCGCAGCTGCTGAATTGGTCGGAGGCGCCGGCGGCGCGACAAGCCCATCCGTACGAAGACCACCTGCTGCCGCTAATGGTGGCGCTGGGCGCGGCCGAGCAGGAGGCTGCCGCCACGGTGTACCACGAGGATGAGTTCTTCGGTGCGCTGGCGGTGTCGAGCTTTCGCTTCGGCCAGGCGGCCGCGCCGGATGAGGCGGATAAGGCGGTGGATGGGTGAGTGCCGCCGAACAGCGTTAAGTTGGCCAGGTTTTGTAGGTCGGATTACGCTACGCGAATCCGACCTACGACACCCCTCTTTGCCGGTGGTTGTTTGAGGCGTCGCCGTCGTTTAGCTCAGGTGCCGCGGCGGCCGCTGGCGGCGGCCTTGGCTTTGGCGGCGGCCGCGGCGGCGGCCTTGGCGGCTTTTTCCGCCATTTCGGCGGCGTGCTCGGCCAGCAGTACGGCGCGCGTCTCCGGCGTCTCCAGCGAGATGCGCCCGAGGATGCCGCTGCGGTAGTCCAGCAGCAGCGTGTGCGAGGCCTTCTCGAAGTCGAAGTCGCCACCCTTCTGGCGGTAGCCGCGGCGCGCCGCGATGCCTTCGACGACGGCGATGGCGTCCAGCTCCTCGGTCTTGAAGCCGTAGCGCGCGGTCAGCAGCGCCGGGTAGCGCTTGAGCAGCTCCTCGGCCAGGAATACCGCCACCTCCTCCTCGATCAGCGCGTTCGAACCGATGGCGTGGCTGGCCGCCAGCATCAGGCCGTCGCTTGGAATGGCGATCTTCGGCCACAGCATGCCGGGCGTGTCGGTCAGGATGGTGTTCTTGTCGAGGTAGAGCTTCTGCTGCATCTTGGTCACGGCCGGCTCGTCGCCGACCTTGGCCACGCGCTTTTTCAGCAGCGCGTTCATCAGCGTCGATTTGCCGACGTTGGGGATGCCCATGATCATGATGCGCAGCGGCTTGGTCGGCACGCCGCGGTGCGGCGCCAGCGACTTGGCCAGATCGGGGATGCGCGCGACCTCGCCCGGCTTCTTGGTCGTCATCGCGTACGCCGTCACGCCTTCCTGCGCGTTGTAATACGCGACCCAGGCGGCGGTGGCGGCCGGATCGGCCAAATCGGTCTTGTTGAGGATTTTCAGGCAGGGCCGCTGGCGGAACAGGCGCAGCTCCTCGACCATCGGGTTGCAGCTGGCCTCGGGCAGCCGGGCATCGACCACTTCAATCACCAGGTCGGTGTTTTCCATCGACTCCGCCGCCTTCTTGCGGGCGGCGTTCATATGTCCGGGGTACCATTGTATCGCCATGCTATTACCTTCAAAATCGTTCGGTCAATCCGCTATTTTACGTGGTTGGCGCGGCCGCGTCCGACTTTCCTGGGCAGCCCGCGGACAAGATTGAGGAAATGCTCATGCGCGCTTGGAATGTCACATGCCCGGCGCCTTGGCAGCTAGTCCAGCTCGGCCAGCGCGCGCACGTGCGCGGCCACGCTGCGCCCCAGCGCCGACAGGTTGTAGCCGCCTTCGAGGCAGCTGACGATGCGGCCCTTGGCGTAGAGCTTGGCCAGCGCCATCATCTGCCGCGTGATCCAGGCGTAGTCGGCCTCGACCAGCCCCATGCCGCCGATGTCGTCCTCGCGGTGGGCGTCGAAGCCGGCCGAGATGAACAGCATCTGCGGCCGGTGCCGGTGCAGCGCCGGCAGCCAGTGCTCCAGCACCAGCTGGCGCACCACGTCGCCCTTCGCGCGCGCCGGCACCGGCACGTTGACGCAGTTGTCGGTGTAGGGCTCGACCGCGCTGAACGGATAGAACGGGTGCTGGAAAAAACTCGTCATCAATACGCGCGGGTCGTTGGCGAACGCCTCGGCGGTGCCGTTGCCGTGGTGGACGTCGAAATCAATGATGGCGACCCGCTCCAGCCCGCGCGCGTCGAGCGCGTGGCGCGCCGCGACCGCGACGTTATTGAACAGGCAAAAACCCATCGGCTCGCAAGGGCGGGCGTGGTGGCCGGGCGGGCGGGTCGCGCAAAACGCGTTGTCGAGTTCGCCGTCGATGACGGCGTCGGTGGCCGCCACCGCCGCGCCGGCCGCGCGCAGCGCCGCGTTCCAGCTGTGCGCGTTGAGCAGGGTGTCGCCGTCGAGCGGGTAGTACGCGCCGGCGGCGGGGACGTTGTCGCGCACCAGCGCGATGGCCTTGCGGCTGTGCACCCGCTCGATGTCGGCCAGCTGCGCCAGCGGCGCCTCGCGGTGCTCCAGCAGGTCGTGGATGTGGGCCAGGATCAGCTGGTCGCTGATGGCCTGCAGGCGCGCGGGCGACTCGGGGTGCCAGTCGCCCATTTCGTGGCGCTGGCAATCGGTATGGCTGTAAATGGCTGTGCTCATGTCTCGTTTTCTGTACCGCTACGATCACGTCAAGATCATTCTTGCCCCCATTGCGCCGTTCTCGCATAGAATCATTGGCAAGCGTGATGAGACGCATAAAATGTGTTTATATCGATAATCTACCACGCGCCCGGCGTTTCGCGCTTCGACAGTCCCGCATTGGCGCCGGCGCCGGCGTTTTCACGGAAGATATTCATGTTCACAAAAATGCACGCGGTGGCGCGCCAGGTCGGCCAGATCGTCGTCGGCAAGGACTTGCAGGTGCGCCAGGCGCTGACCTGCCTGCTGGCCGGCGGCCATTTGCTGATCGAGGACGTGCCCGGGGTCGGCAAGACCACGCTGGCGCACGCGCTGGCCATTTCGCTGGGCCTGCAATTCAACCGCATCCAGTTCACCAGCGACCTGCTGCCGGCCGACGTCGCCGGCATCTCCATCTACGAGCGCGAAAAGAACAGCTTCGTGTTCCACCCGGGGCCGATCTTCACCCAGGTGCTGCTGGCCGACGAGATCAACCGCGCCACGCCGAAGACCCAGTCCGGCCTGCTCGAGGCGATGGAGGAGCGCCAGGTCAGCGCCGACGGCGTCACGCGCGCGCTGCCGGAGCCGTTCTTCGTCATCGCCACGCAAAACCCGGCGCACCAGGTCGGCACCTTCCCGCTGCCGGAGTCGCAGCTGGACCGTTTTTTGATGTGCCTGTCGCTGGGTTATCCGGACCCGGCCGCCGAGCGCGCGCTGCTGCTGGGCGAAGACCGCCGCAGCATGCTCAAGACGCTGCCGGCGGCGATGACGCCGGTCGAGCTGGGCGTGGCGCAGCGCGCGCTGCGGGCGATCCACACCTCGGCCGCGCTGGTCGACTACGTGCAGGCGCTGGCGCAGGCCTCGCGCCAGAACGGCGCCTTCGCCGAGGGGCTCAGCCCGCGCGCGGCGATCGCCCTGCTGCAGGCGGCGCGCGCCTGGGCCGCGCTGGAGGGGCGCGACCACGTGATACCGGAGGACGTGCAGGCGGTGCTGGTGCCGGTCTGCGCACACCGCTTGCGTCCGCTGAAGTCGGCGCACGGCATCGCCCTGGCCAGCCGCGACCTGGTGCTGCAGTTGCAACAAGCGGTGCCGGTGTAGCGCATGCGGGCCGCCAGCGCCACGCTGAAGCGGCGCCTGCGCGCGCTGCTCGACCGGCGCCTGTTCCAGCTGCGCGACAGCGAACCGGGCGAGGTGTTCCTGAGCCAGCGCCGGGTCTTCATCGTGCCCAGCCGGGCCGGGCTGGCCTTCGCCGCCCTGCTACTGCTGCTGTTCATCGGCGCCATCAACTACCAGCTCGGGCTGGGCTTCGCGCTGACCTTTTTCAGCGCCGCCTGCGCCGTCGTCGACATGGTCCTGACGGCGCACAACCTGGCGCTGCTGCACCTGGCGCCGGGCCGCGCGCAGCCGGTCTTCGCCGGCGAGGAGGCGCGCTTCGAGCTGCACATCCACAACCGCGGCAAACGCGACCGCTTCGCCATCTGGCTCGACTTCATCAGCGCCGGGGCGCCGCGCCACGTCGCCGACGTCGCCGCCGGCGCCAGCGCGCCGCTGCTGCTGTCCTGCCCCAGCGGCGCGCGCGGCTGGCTGGCGGCGCCGCGGGTGCGCCTGAGCACGCGCTTCCCGCTCGGCCTGTTCCATGCGTGGGGCTACTGGCAACCCGACGCCAGGGTGCTGGTGTACCCGTTTCCCGAGGCCGACGCGCCGGCGCTGCCGCTGGCCGGCGCCGCCGGCGAGGGCGTCGGCGGCGGCACCGGCCAGGACGACTTCGCCGGCATCCGCAACTACCAGCCCGGCGACCCGATGCGCCACCTGGCCTGGCGTCAGATCGCCCGGCTCGACACGACGCTGGGCGGCCAGTTGGTGAGCAAACACTTCGAGGGCGGCGCGCCGGCCCAGCTGCAGCTCGACTTCGCCGCGCTGCCCGCCGACCTCGACCTGGAAACACGGCTCTCGCGCATGACCAGCTGGGTGCTTGAAGCCGAGCGCCGCGCCCTGCCCTACGCGCTGCGCCTGGGCGCGCTGGAGTTCGCGGCGGCGCTGGGCGAGGCGCACCAGGGCGCCTGCCTGCGCGCGCTGGCGCTGCACGGCCAGGCGCGGCGCGCATGAAGCCGGCGCGCCCGGGCCACCGCTGGAGCGCGCTGGCGCCGGCCCTGGCGCGCCTGCCGCGCGACAAGGCCGACACCTTGTTGCTGCTGTTCGCCGCGGTGCTGGTGCTGGCGCCGCACGCCGCCCACCTGCCGCCGTGGAGCGTCGCCAGCGTCGCCGCCAGCCTGCTGTGGCGCGCCGTCATCACCGTGCGCGGCACCCGCCTGCCGCCGCTGTGGCTGCTGCTGCCGCTGTCGCTGCTGGCCATGGGCGGCGTCTACGCCAGCTTCCGCACGCTGCTCGGGCGCGAGGCCGGGGTCGCCATGCTGGCCCTGCTGCTGGCCTTCAAACTGCTGGAAATGCACGCCAAACGCGACCTGTTCGTGGTGGTCTTCCTCAGCTTCTTCCTATTGCTGACGAATTTCTTTTATTCGCAAAGCATCGCCACCGCCGCCGTCATGCTGCTGACCATTGTCGTGCTGTTGGCGGCGCAACTGTCGTTCCAGTACAGCGGCGTGCAACCGCCGCTGGCGCGCCGGCTGCGCCTGGCGGGCGGTATCGTCGGCGCCGCCGCGCCGCTGGCGCTGCTGCTGTTCGTGCTGTTCCCGCGCATCGAGGGGCCGCTGTGGGGCCTGCCGGGCGACAGCCACAGCGGGCGCACCGGCCTGTCCGAGACGATGGCGCCGGGCGCCATCGCCAACCTGGCGCAATCGGAGGAGCCGGCGTTCCGGGTGCGCTTCGAGCGCGCCGCGCCGCCGCAGCGGCAGTTGTACTGGCGCGGCATCGTGCTGGGCGACTACGACGGGCGCACCTGGACCCGGCTGGGCGCGACGCGCCGCGGCGGCGCGCCCGAGCAAGTCGAGATCAAGCTGAACGGGCCGTCGCTGCGCTACCAGGTCACGCTGGAGCCGAGCGGCCAGCGTTGGTTGTTCGCGCTCGACCTGCCCGAGCGGCTCTACGAACTCGACGGCAATGCGCAGGCGGTCTCGCCGGCGCTGGAAGTGATGGTGCTGAATCCGATCGCCCAGCGCACCCGCTACCGCGTCAGCTCGGTGCTCAACTACGCGCTGCAGGCCGACGAGCCGGCCGGGCGCATGCGGGCGTGGCTGGCGCTGCCGGCCGGCTACAACCCGCGCGCGCTGGCCTGGGCCGCGCGCACGGCGGCCGGCCGCCAGCCCGCCGAGGCCATCGAGGCGGTGCTGCGCACCTTCCGCCAAGAACGGTATTTCTACACGCTGCAACCGCCGCTGCTGGGGCGCGACGCGGTCGACCAGTTCCTGTTCGACAGCAAGGCCGGCTTCTGCGAGCACTACGCCGGCGCCTTCGTCGTGCTGATGCGGGCGATGGGCATTCCGGCGCGCGTCGTCACCGGCTACCAGGGCGGCGAAATGAACCCGGTCGACGGCTACCTGACGGTGCGCCAGTCCGACGCCCACGCCTGGGCCGAAGTCTGGCTGGCCGGGCGCGGCTGGCTGCGGGTCGACCCGACCGCCGCGGTCGCATCCGAGCGGGTCGAGCGCAACCTGGCCGGCGCGCTGCCGGCGTCCGGCGGCTTCGGCCTGCAGGGGCTGCACGAGTTGATGGGCGGCCCCGGCTCGCTGCTGGCGACGCTGCGCTTCAACTGGAACGCCGTCAACAACGGCTGGAACCAGTGGGTGCTCGACTACAACCCGCAGCGCCAGCGCGGCGTGCTGGCGCAGCTCGGCCAGAGCGCCGGCAATTGGCAGGCGCTGCTGGGCGCCGCGCTGGCGGGCGCGTTGCTGGCGCTGGTATGGGCGCTGCGGCGGCGCCGCCAGCGCGACCCGTTCGACGCGCTGTACGCCGCGTTCTGCCGCCAGCAGGCGCGCCGCGGCTGCGCCCGCGCGCCGCACGAAGGTCCGCACGGCTACGCCAAGCGGCTGGCGGCGACGGCGGCGCCGGCCGAACGGCGCGCCGCCGCCGCGCGCTTTCTGGCAATCTACGGCGCGATCAAGTATGGTGTCGCCAGTCCCCATGACAAAGCGGCGGCGCTGCCCACCCTGCGCCGCCTGCTCAACCAATCCCGATGAGATTTTCCGTGCCCCACACCACCCGTTCCCTGAGCGCCCTGATCCTGGCCCTGCCGCTGTTGCTGGGCGCGGCCGCGGCCAGCGCCGCGCCACACAAACCCGGCCACGCCAAAGCCAGCCGCAAGGCCACGCCGGCGCCGACAGCCAAGCCGAAGGCGGATACCGACAGCGAATTCGTCAACTTCGCCGAATGGAAGCAAGTCGGCCAGTTCCTCGACGACATCGCCGCCAAGCACCAGTTCGACCGCGCCGAGCTGGACGCGCTGATGGCCAAGGTGCGCTACGTCGACAGCGCGATCCAGCTGATGAAGCCGGCGCCGCCGGGCAAGCCGAAAAACTGGCAAGCCTACCGCGCCCGCTTCGTCGAGCCGGTGCGCATCGACGCCGGCGTCAAATTCTGGAACGACAACGCCGAGGCGCTGGCGCGCGCCGAAAGCGTCTACGGCGTGCCGGCCGACATCATCGTCGGCATCATCGGCGTCGAAACCGTGTACGGGCGCAACACCGGCCGCTTCCGCGTGCTCGACGCGCTGACCACGCTGGCGTTTTCCTACCCGGAAACGCCGACCCGCCTGGCGCGCATGGAATTTTTCCGCGGCGAATTGGAAAGCGCGCTGCTGTTCGCCCGCCAGGGCGGCGTCGACCCGCTCTCTCTGCTCGGCTCCTATGCGGGCGCGGTCGGCCTGCCGCAGTTCATGCCCAGCAGCATCCTCAAGCACGCGGTCGACTTCGACGGCGACGGCCGCATCGACCTGCGCGGCTCGGCCGGCGACGCCATCGGCAGCGTCGCCCACTTCCTGGTGCAACACGGCTGGCAGCGCGACCTGGCGCGCCCGTTCGCGCTGCCGGTCGCGGTATCGCCGGGACGGGCCTGGGAACCTTTCATCGGCCAGGGTCTCGAAGCGAAGTTCCGCCCGGACGAGCTGCTCGCCGCCGGCGTCAGCAGCGACACGCCCTTGCCCGGCGGAAGGTTGTTTGGTCTGGTAGACTTGCAAAATGGCTCGGAAGCAACCGAATATTGGCTGGGTAGCGCCAATTTTTTTGCTATTACGCAATACAACCGCAGTTACTTCTACGCCATGTCGGTGCTCGACCTGGGCCGCGCCGTACAATTGGCGCGCGGCATGTAAAGACGTCTTTCTTACTTGTAAGAAAGCGTAAGGAAGGTTGATACTGGCGCGCCGCGCCCGTATGGTGGAGCCGCACAGCCGCTTTGTGGCTATCGTGTGGCGCATCATCCCCGAATTGCTTTATACTTAGAATTGTCATATTATTATTTTTTGACGCGGCGTAAGCGTAGTAAATACCAAATTCATGTTGCACTTTGACAACAGTGATTTGGTGGTAACGCGCTGTTTCTTTATTGCTTATGAGTATTAGATTGCTTCATGTTGTACAATTGTGCATATATTACGACATTACGAAACCTGTATCCCGGATCCGACCGTGTGTGAATTCGTTCCTTTAGTAAAGAATGAACATTGACGCAGCAAGAGCGAGCTCCGAGTGTTTTTACTTTGCAGTGCAACTACAGAAGGAACATTAGAACATGACAAACCAAGTCGGCATTGATATGAACAGCGATTCGGAATCCGATGATTTGCTCCAGTACAATCCAAACAGATTGTTGGACACCCTGATCGAAAACCTGCGCCTGAAGAACGACGCAGCCCTGTCCCGCGCGCTGGAAGTCGCGCCCCCGGTGATCAGCAAGATCCGCCACCACCGCCTGCCGGTTGGCGCCTCGCTGCTGATTCGCATGCACGAAGTGAGCGACCTGAGCATTCGCGACCTGCGTTACTTGATGGGCGACCGCCGCAACAAGTTCCGCATCAGCGACAAACAGTTCAAACCAAAGGAAGGCGAAACACCGCAAGGTTAATCCCTGCGGTGTCGCGTTCGCGCTGGCGCCCCTCCCCTCGCGGGGAGGCGGCAGCAGCGTTGCAGGGTTGTACGCGACCGGCTAGCCGGTCAAGCTACGAAGTGACTTAACTCAGTTACGCAGGAAACACCCCGGTCGACAGATAACGGTCGCCGCGGTCGCAGACGATGAAGACGATCGTCGCGTTCTCCACGGTTTGCGACACGCGCAACGCGATCTCGCAGGCGCCCGCCGCCGAAATACCGCAGAAAATCCCCTCTTCCGCCGCCAAACGGCGCGCCATGCGCTCCGCCGCGCCCTGGCTGACGTATTCAATCTGGTCGACCCTGGCCTTGTCGTAGATTTTCGGCAGGTAAGCCTCCGGCCATTTGCGGATGCCGGGAATCGACGAGCCCTCTTCCGGTTGCGCGCCGATGATCTGGACGGCCGGATTGTGCTCCTTCAAATACTGCGACACGCCCATGATGGTGCCGGTGGTGCCCATGGCGCTGACGAAATGGGTGACGCGGCCGTCGGTGTCGCGCCAAATCTCCGGGCCGGTGCCCTCGTAGTGGGCGCGCGAATTGTCGTGGTTGGCGAACTGGTCCAGGATAATGCCCTGGCCGTCCTTTTGCATCTGCTCGGCCAAGTCGCGCGCATACTCCATGCCGCCGGTCTTGGGCGTGAGCACGATTTGCGCGCCATAGGCCGCCATGCTCTGGCGCCGCTCGATGCTCAGGTTCTCCGGCATCAGCAACACCATCTTGTAGCCGCGCAGCGCCGCCGCCATCGCCAGCGCGATGCCGGTGTTGCCGCTGGTGGCCTCGAGCAAGGTATCGCCCGGCTTGATGGCGCCGCGCTCCTCGGCGCGCCGCAACATCGACATGGCGGCGCGGTCCTTGACCGACCCGGCCGGATTGTCGCCCTCCATTTTACCCAGGATAATGTTATTCCGCGCGAGCGCATCGGCGCCGGGCAAGCGCGTCAAGCGCACCAGCGGCGTATTACCGATCGTATCTTCGAGTGTCTTATAAGCCATCGTCTGTGATTGAATTCAACAAAACACCCATTCTAATCCGAGAACCGCCGGCGCGTATCCGCCAGCCCCCGGGCCAGGTCCCGATATGACGGTTTTCTTGCCTCCCCAGCCCGGCACCCTAGCTTGTTGTGAAGATTCTGCGCTAGACTGGCCGCTACGGTTTTTTTCATTTTGGGGGATGGGGCATGGCGATGAGCAGCGTACCGGAGTTTGTGCCCGAAGCGGGCAAGGACGATCCCGTCCAGGCACCGATGGTCGATGTCGCGTCGCGCCGGCAGCAGATGTTCCCGGTGCTGACGGCGGCCGAGCTCAGGCGGCTGCAGCGTTTCGGCGCGCCTTGTTGTTTCCGCGACGGCAAGAGCATTTTCGAGGCCGGCAGCAGTACCTTCGGCATGCTGGTGGTGTTGTCGGGCCGTATCGCGATCAGCCGCAACGACGGCCTGGGCACAATGACGCCGGTGACCGAGCACGGCCCCGGCGAGTTCAGCGCCGAAGTGGCGCAGTTGTCGGGCCGTCCGGCGCTGGTCAACGGCCACGCCGTCGGCAACGTCGAGGTGCTGGTGGTGTCGTCGGAGTCGCTGCGCGCGCTGGTGGTAGCCGAGGCCGAGCTGGGCGAGCGTATCGTGCGCGCGCTGATCTTGCGCCGCGTCGGTCTGCTCGAGTTCAATTCCGGCAGTCCGGTGCTGGTCGGGCCGCGCGGCAACGGCAATATGCACCATTTACAGAGTTTCTTGTCGAGTAACGGGCATCCGCATACGGTGCTCGACCCGGCCCTCGACGAGTGCGCCGCCGCGCTGGTGGCGCGCCACCAGCCCCAGCCCGGCGAGTGGCCGCTGGTGGTGTGCCCGGACGGCAGCGTGAAGAAGAATCCGTCGAATGTCGAGCTGGGCCGCTGCCTGGGCTTGTTGCCCGACTTAAACGACGGCAAGGTGTTCGACGTGCTGGTGGTGGGCGCCGGCCCGGCCGGCCTGGCCACCGCCGTCTACGCCGCCTCGGAGGGCTTGTCGGTGCTGGTGCTGGAGCAGCGCGCCTACGGCGGCCAAGCCGGCGCCAGCGCCCGCATCGAGAATTATCTGGGCTTTCCGACCGGCATTTCGGGACGCGCGCTGGCCGGACGCGCCTATGTGCAGGCGCAAAAATTCGGCGTCGAGATCGCCATTCCCGCCAACGCCGCGCGCCTGCAGTGCGAAAGTTATCCGCCGCGCCTGTCGCTGTGCGACGGCACCGAGCTGAAAGCGCGCACCGTGGTGCTGGCCTGCGGCGCGCGCTACCGCCGGCCGTCGCTGGCCAACCTGAAGTCCTTCGAGGGCCGCGGCGTGTATTACTGGGCTTCGCCGATCGAGGCCAAATTGTGCAAGGAGCAGCAGGTGTTGCTGGTGGGCGGCGGCAATTCGGCCGGCCAGGCCGCCGTGTTCCTGTCCGCCCACGCCGCGCGCGTGCACGTGGTGATCCGCGGCGCCGGCCTGGCCGCCAGCATGTCGAGTTATCTGATCGAGCGCATCGCCGCCACGCCCAATATCGTGCTGCACACGCACACCGAGCTGGTGGCGCTGGAGGGCGACGAGGATGGCCTGGCGTCTGTGCGCTGGCGGAACAACCAGAACGGCGACGAGCAAGAGTGCGGCGTGCGCCAGGTGTTCCTGTTTGTCGGCGCCGAGCCGAACACCGACTGGCTGGCCGACTGCGGCGTCGGCGTCGACGACCACGGCTTCATCCGCACCGGTTTCGACGTCACGCGCGCGCAATGCCGCGCCAACGGCCACCCCGGCCATGTGCCGGACGAGGCGCCGCCGCGCGCCGCGCTGGAAACCAGCGTGCCGGGCGTGTTCGCCTTCGGCGACGTGCGCGCCGGCTCGACCAAGCGGGTCGCCGCGGCGGTCGGCGAAGGCGCCGCCGTGGTGTCGCAGATCCACGCGTTCCTGGCCACGCTGCCGGTTCGACCTTGACTGATAAGGCGGCTTCGGCGTTGAGGCGGTCAACACCCGGGGCGTAAGCCTGGGGTCAGGGCCTAATGCCGCTAAGTGAAGCGTTCGTAGGTCGGATTAGCGGAGCGTAATCCGCCGCCGAGCCGCTGCCGACGCCAGTCGGGTTACGCCCTTTCGGGCCAACCCGACCTACGAAATCGGCACGTTCAGCGGGGCGCCAGCTCAGGGTGCCGCGCCAGCAGTTGCGCGCGCATCGCGTCGATGCGCCGCAGCTTTTCCTCGACTTTGGCGATTTCCGCGGCCGGCACGCCGGCTTCGCGGCCGCGCGCTATGTCGCGCCGCAGTGCCGGCAGGTCGGCGTCGGCGGCCTGCACGTAGCCGGCGTACAGCTTCATGTTCTGGCGCGACTCGTAGCCCTGGTAGGCTTTCGGATCGGCCAGTTCCGCCGCGCTGGGCGCTGCGGCGGCCTCGTCGCGGCTGATCGGCGGCGTGCGCGGGTCGCCGTTCTGGCGCGCCAGCGCCATGCTGTAGGCCGCCGGCTCGGCCCGCCCCAAGGGCGTCAGCGCCACCCGTTTCGGTTCGGCGTCGACGCCGTCCAGCGCCGCCGGCCAAGCGGCCGGCACCGCCGCCGACACCGATGCCGCTGGCGGCGGCGCGGCCGCCGCCAGCGGCGCCGCCGCGTCCGGCGCGGCGCGCGGCCACAGCAGCATGACGCCGGCGCCGGCGACGGCGGCGCCCAGCAGCGCGGCGCGCCACGTCACGACGGCGTGTCCAGTTGCAACGGCACGTCAAGCATGGCGCCGTTGACCTCGATCACGGCGCTGCGCAGCAGGCGCAGACGCAGCAGCGTCAACTGCGCGGCGGCCTTCTCGCGCGCCAGCGCGTTGCGCGCCGCGTAGCCGACCGCTTCCGAATCGGCCGCCTGGTAGCCCATCACGCGCTGCTCGACCAGCACCACTTCCCACGGCGCGGGCTGGTTGGGCGGCACCGGCGCGCGGAACGGCCGCGACACCTGCCCCTGCGCCTGCATGAACACCAATTGCTGTAACCAGCTCAGCTTGCCCTCGTGCTTGATCCAGCCCAGTTCACCGCCGGCCTTGGCGTCGTCGGCGCTCGAGTAGCGCCGCGCCAGCGCGCCGAAGTCTTCGCCCCGGGCGGCGGCGGCCACCACCTCGTTGCCCAGCTTTTCGTCCGGCACCCGGATGTGGCGCGCCTTGACCCGTTCAATGCGCGTAAATTGGTCCTTGTGGGCGGCGTAATAGCCGGCGATCTCGGCCGCGCTCACCTGGCGCGCCAGGCGCCCCAGCAAGGGGCTGTCGTCGTGCAAGTCCTCGCCGATGCCGTGCAAGGCTCGCAGCGCCCGCACCTCGTCCTGGTCGTCCAGGGTCAGGCGCAAATCGTCGACCGCCTTGGCGCCATGCTGTTGCCTGGCCCAGTGCAAGACAAACAGGTTGGCCAGCCGCAGCTTGGCTTGCTGGCCGAGGAACTCCTGGTTACGCTTGAACAATTCCACCCGGCCCTGCACGTTCTGGCGCTGGTATATGTCGTACAACGTCAGCGCGCCGCCTTTGCCGGCGGGCAGCCTGTAGCGCAGCACCACCAGCCGTTTCGCCTGCGCCAGCTGGGCCTCGCTCAGCGCGTATTCCAGCAACAACTTGTCGGACTTGCCGAACACCCGGTCCCACGCCGCCGGGTCGGGCGCCGCGCTGTCGCCGACCAGGCCGTCGAGGCTGCCGCCGGGCAAGGCCTGCAGCGCCGTTTCAAGCTCCTTGCCGTAGTGCGCGCGCAGATTCGCCGCCAGCCTGTCGTCGGCGGCGACGTCGCGCTGGAACGTGACGCGGGTGGACGGATGCAGCTCGGCGTCCTTGAATTCGCGCCGCGCCGCCCCCGCCAGCAGGCGGTTGCCGATCGCCGTCTGCAGCGCCGCCGTGCGGGTCGCCTCGGGCGTTTTCTCGCGCGCCGTGCGCAGCAGCGATTCCACGCTGAGCGCGTACAGCGGCGCGCCGTCGATGCGCGCCGCCAGCGCCGGCTCGCTCAGCCGGGTGCTCACCGGCGCCGCGCCGGCTTGCGCGCACCACAGCGCGCAGGCCGCCAGCGCGGCCAACTTGCCCAGCGGGCTCAATTGACCAGGCGCTCGGCGGCGCGGTTCAACACGTGGACCACCATGGCGATGGAATGCGGGATCATTTGCTTGCCGACCCGAACCCGGTCGCCCTGGTCGGTCGACGACAGCACGATGCCGCCGTTGGCGTACGAATAGGTGCCGCCCTGGGTCAACAGCGGCCGGATGTCGATGGCCGCCGGCGCCACCGGGGCAAAGTCGGCCAGCGCCGCGCGCACCAGCGCCGGTTCGTTCAGGCGCTCGGACGTGTAGTAGTCGCTGACCCAGGTTTCCCAGCCGGCGTGGTGGTGGGCCGACGAGGTCCAGGTATGGTGCGGTTGCAACAGATCGGTGGTGTGCAGCACGAAGCCCAGGCTTTGCGCGGTCGGGCGCGCCAGGAATTGCTGGAACCAGTACTGGCCCAGGTTGTCGATCGGCTGGAACGGCATGCTCTCGAAGTCGGCGTACTGCTCCGGCCTGGACACGCCGGCAAAGCGGTAATTGGCCTCTGTCAAGCCGTAGCTATTGTATTTGCTGCTATCGCCGAACCAGCCCTTCAGGCCGCCCGCGCCGTCGTCCAGGTAGTCGCCGTACAACCAGGTGGCGGCCATGTTGTCGATGTCGCCGGCCATGCTCAGCTTGGCGTAGTTGTAGCCGCCGAAGGGGTTGCCGTGCACGTCGGGGCCGGCGGTGTGGTTTTGGAAGTGCCAGTACGAGGTGTATTTGACGATCTTGGCGCCGCCGCCCCACACCGGCGCGTACTGGCAATTGCCGGTCGAGGCGCCGCACAGGTAGGTGTCGACGAAATCGTCGACGTCGTAGGCGCCCTGGCCCAGCGCGGTGGCGAACTGCTCGATGCTGTAGCCGGCGCGGGTGACGCCCGTCAGTAGCTTGCCGTAGTTGGTTTGGCCAGGATTGTTTTTCATGAACTCGACGGCGTCGAGCACGATGCGCCGATGGGTTTCCTGCGCCCAGGCATGGGCCGGGGCGTTGACCAGTAGAACCGAGGCCATGGCGACTGCCGCCGCGATCAGATTTTTTTTCATGTGTACCTAAGTAGAGAAACGTTGAACCGCTGGGCAAGCGCCGGCGCCGGCTCCCATGCGCACACGCGGCGCGGCTGTGCCGCGGACGCCTGGCGCGCCGGCGGAAAAGCGCGGCCCGGTTCATTTTACGATAAAATAGTTTCCTCTTAGAATGATTAATTTAGAGGCAATGTTCAGCATGCCCTTCGAGAGCCGTAGGCGCTGGGCCTGGACCCCATTCGAGGCGTGTCATTATTATTTGCATCAGCATTACATGCAAGAAATATTCATAAAAATATAATATTGCGCTTACGCACGCGGCCGGAAAGCAAACAGCCCCGCGCGGCTGACGCCGGCGGGGCTGGTGCGGTGACGCTACGGGCCGACTGGCCCGGGCTGCGCTTATTTTTTCATTTCCTCTTTCTTGGCTTTGCCGGCGTCGGCGCTCACGGCCGGCTTGGCGTCCTTGGCCATGGCGGCGGCTGGCTTGGCTTCCTTCGCCGCGCCGGCCGGCACCGCTTCCGCCGCCGCGGCGGCCGGCTTGGCTTCCTTGGCGGCGGTGGCTGGCTTGGCTTGCTTCGCCGCGGCGGCCGGCTTCGCGTCCGCGCCGACCTTGGCCTGGCCGTTCACCTGCAAGCCGGCTTCCGACAGCTTGGCCGAGTTCTTCGCGCCGATGCCTTTGACGCGGCTCTCAAAATCGGCCCAGTCCTTGAATTGGCCGCCTTTGGTGCGCTCGTCGATGATTTGTTTCGATTTTGCCGGGCCGATCCCTTTGACGCTGTCGAGCGCCGCCAGGTCGGCCTTGTTGACGTCGACCTGCGCGAACGCAAAGCCCATCGTTGCAATCAAGCTCGCAACGGCCAGCAGTAATTTCTTCATCATGTCGTATCTCTCCGGGGTGGGGTTTCAGGTTGGCTCGAACGCAAGGGAGCGCAGCGCCTTGGCCATCATAACGCGCGGGAAGTGATATGGTTGACAACCTGATGCGCTCGACAGCGTTGGCCGCTTGCGCTGGCTCAAGCATGACTGCCGCGCGCGGGCCGCGGGCCGGCTTCAAACCACAGGCAAAGAGCCGGCGCCAGGGCCAGGAGGCCAGACCCTCGGGGTCCGCCCCGCCGGGTGACGCCGCCGGTGTTTGCGAGCCGCCGTCGCGCCCTATTCCGGGAACAGTTCGGCGCGCGTGACGGTGGCGGTGCCCAGCTTGCCGACGACGATGCCGCCGGCGCGGTTGGCGGTGCGCACCGCGTCGCCCAGGCTCATGCCGGCGCCCAGCATCGCCGCCATCGTCGCGATGACGGTGTCGCCGGCGCCGGAGACGTCGAATACTTCGCGCGCGTCGGTCGGCATGTGCAGCACCTCGTGCTCGGTGTAGAGCGTCATGCCCTCCTCCGAACGGGTCAGCAGCAACGCGTCGAGCGACAGTTCGCGGCGCATTTGCTGCGCCTTCGCCGTCAGTTGCTCTTCATTGCCCCAGCTGCCGACGACGCGGCGCAACTCCGACTTGTTCGGCGTCAGCACCGACGCGCCGGCGTAGCGCGAAAAGTCGTCGCCCTTCGGGTCGACCATGACGATCTTGCCGGCCGCGCGGGCGGCCCGTATCATGTCGGCGACGTTGACCAGGCTGCCCTTGGCGTAGTCGGACAGGACGATAACGTCGTAGTCCGGCAGCAGCGCGTTGAACTGGATCAGCTTGTCGCGCAGGATGGTGTCGCTGGGCGCGTCCTCGAAGTCGATGCGCAGCATCTGCTGTTGGCGCCCGATCACGCGCAATTTGATGATGGTTGAAATGGCCGGGTCGCGCTGCAGGTAGCTGTGGATGCCGCCGCCCTGCAGCAGCTGCTCGACTTGGCCGCCGGCCTCGTCGGCGCCGACCACGCCCAGCAGCCCGGTGTGGGCGCCCAGCGCGGCGGCGTTGCGCGCCACGTTGGCGGCGCCGCCCAGGCGCTCTTCGCGCTTTTCAATGCGCACGATCGGCACCGGCGCCTCCGGCGAGATGCGGCCGACGTCGCCGAACCAGTAGCGGTCCAGCATCACGTCGCCGACCACCAACAGGCGCACGGCGTCGAGCGCCGGCGCCGGTGTCGGCGCCGCCTTGACGACGCCGCCCATCACGCGCGGGTCAGGACCGAACGTCCGATCCCGTGGTACTCGATACCCGCGGCGGCCATCACCGACGGCTCGAACAGGTTGCGTCCGTCGAAGATGACCGGGTCTTTCAGGGCAGCCTTGATCTTTTCGAAGTCCGGGCTGCGGAAGGCTTTCCATTCGGTGACGATAGTCAGCGCGTCGGCGCCGGCCAGCGCGTCCATCGGGCTGCTGGCGAAGCGCACGCGCGCCATATGCTCAGGCGAGAGGTCCAATTCCAGCACGCGTTTGGCTTCGGCCATCGCCACCGGATCGTACACCGCCACGCTGGCGCCGCGCTGCAGCAGCTCGGCCAGCAGCACGCGCGCCGACGCTTCGCGCATGTCGTCGGTGTTCGGCTTGAACGCCAGGCCCCAGACGGCGAAATGGCGGCCGCTCAGATCCTGGCCGTAGCGTTTGGTGACCTTGGCGCCGAGCACCAGCTTTTGCTTGTCGTTGACCGCCTCGACGGCGCGCAGGATCAGCAATTCCTGGTCGTAGCTGCGGGCGGTGCGCTCCAGCGCCTGCACGTCTTTCGGGAAGCAGGAGCCGCCGTAGCCGCAGCCGGCGTACAGGAAGCTGTGGCCGATGCGCGGGTCCGAGCCGATACCGTGGCGTACCGCCTCGATGTCGACGCCGACGCGGTCGGCCAGGTTGGCCAGTTCGTTCATAAACGAGATGCGCGTGGCCAGCATGGCGTTGGCGGCGTACTTGGTGAACTCGGCCGAGCGCACGTCCATCCAGTGGGTGCGCTCGTGGTTGCGGTTGAACGGCGCGTACAGCGCCTTGAGAAGTTCGCGCGCGCGCTCGCCGTCGGGCGTGCTGTCGCAGCCGATGACGATGCGGTCGGGACGCATGAAGTCTTCGACGGCCGCGCCTTCCTTGAGGAATTCCGGGTTCGAGGCAACCGAAAACGTGGCGGCGACGCCGCGCGCGTCCAGTTCGGCCTGCACGCCGGCGGCGACGCGCTCGGCGGTGCCTACCGGCACGGTCGACTTGTCGATGATGACCTTGAACTCGGTCATGTACTTGCCGATGTTGCGGGCGGCGGCGACGACGTATTGCAGGTCCGCCGAGCCGTCTTCGTCGGGCGGGGTGCCGACGGCGATGAATTGCAGCTTGCCGTGGGCGACGCCGGCTTCGACGTCGGTCGAGAAGGTCAGGCGGCCGGCGGCGCGGTTGCGCGCGACGACTTCATCGAGACCCGGTTCGTGGATCGGAATGCCGCCGGCGTTGAGCATGGCGATTTTCTTTTCGTCGAGGTCGAGGCAAAACACGTCGTTGCCCAATTCGGCCAGGCAGGCACCCGTCACCAAGCCCACATATCCGGTGCCAATAATGGTAATTTTCATTCGTCTACGCTTTCAATTTAGTTCATGACATTGAGTTCTTCGGTGCGCCGCGGCGGATAGGTCTCCCAACGGCTGCAACCGGGGCACTGCCAATAAAATTGGCGCGCCTTGAAGCCGCAGTGGCTGCACTGGTAGCGCGCCAATTTCTGGGTGTAACCATGCACCAGGTTCTTCACCATCGATAGCTCCGACCACAAAGCGGCCGGCGCATCCATCAGGCGCGCCTCCAATAGTTTATCTAATCCTAACAAGGTCGGGGTCCGGCGCAGCTCGGCGCTGACCAATTGCTTGGCCGCCTCCACGCCGTCGAGTTCGATTACCGCCTTGAACACGACTTCAATCAAGTCGATCGAGGACGCCTCTTCCAAATAAGATTTCAGAAGATTAACACCTTCTTGGGCCCGACCCACTTTCTTATAGCCATCCATCAGCCTTTGCGCCACCAGCGCAACGTGCGGCACGCTCTGCTGTTCGACCCGGCGCCAGGTCAGCAGCGCGCCCTCGACGTCGTGCTTGGCCAGCTGGGCGTCGCCCGTCAGCAAGGTCGCGCGGACGTTCTTGCGGTCGGTTTGCAAGGCCTTTTCCAACAGCGGCAGGGCGTCGTCGGGGTGCATGTGCACCAGCGCGTCCTGCGCCAGCTCGCAATAGAACTGGGCGATTTCCTTCTGGCGCGCGCCGGCGCCGGACTCCTGCAGGCCGATGGCCGCCTCGATCGCCCGCGGCCACTCCTTCTCGCGCTGGAAAATTTCCAGCAGCGCGCGCCGGGCCTGCACCGCGTACTGCGTCGCCAGCAGGCGGTTGAAGGTTTCCTCGGCGCGGTCGAGCAGGCCGGCCTTCAGGTAGTCCTGGCCCAGCTCGAATTCGGCGTGCGCTTGCTGCTCCTGCGGCAGGTCGGGGCGCGACAGCAGATTCTGGTGGACGCGGATGGCGCGCTCGGTCTCGCCGCGGCGGCGGAACAGATTGCCCAGCGCGAAGTGCATATCGGCCGTTTCCGGGTCCAGCTTGACGATTTCAATGAAGGCGTCGATGGCCTTGTCGGGCTGGTCGTTGAGCAAGTGGTTCAGGCCCGTGAAATAGCCGCGCGGCAGGCTGCGCGACTCGGACACCAGTTGCTTGATATCAACCCGCGCGGCGATCCAGCCCAGCGCGAAAAAGACCGGTATCCCCAGGAGCAGCCAGAGTTCAAATTCCATGCGTTTTTTTATTCTTGGTGTGTGGGCGGCATTACTGCTGCGTGTTGACGCTGTCCGGCTGCGGTTGGAGCGTGCCCTGCTGGGCGCCCGTTTGCAGCGTCTGGATGGTCGATTTTTGTTTGCTCGCTTCGCGCCGGTGGCGGAACACGGTGGGCGTCAGGGCCAGCACGCCAAGACTAGCGCCGGCGACGAAAAAGCCCAGCAGCATCAGCACCAGCGGGCCGCGTAATTCGTAATTGAGGAAAAAGCGCAGATCGACCTCCTGCGTATTTTTCAGCGCGAAACCAAAAAACAAGACGAACAGAACAAATCCAACGAAGGAGGAAATAAATTTCATCAGCGAGGTCCAGTTTGTGGTTCACAAGCGCCAGTGTGGCACAAGAAAACGCTTACATCAAAAAAAGGGGTACAAAAAAAAGCGGCATCCAAGGACGCCGCTCTTTGACGCCGGCCCCGCGCACGCGGGGTGCGCCGGGTCGGCATGCTGCGTGGACTGTCACGCTCGAATCAGGAGTGCCTGCCACGCCAGCAACGCGCATGGCGGCGTTGCAAATGCTCACGATAGCGCGCTATCGTTGCGCTTTGCGCCTTGCCTTGCACGCCGCTGGCGCGTCCTTCACTGCCGATTCTTCCGTTACAGTCCACTAGTCACTTTTCAGCGGACGAGGTCAATCCTCGATGATCGGCTGGCCGACCATCGCGTCTACCCGCTCGCGCAACTGCTTGCCCGGCTTGAAGTGGGGTACCCGTTTTTCGGGCACCATCACCTTGTCGCCGGACTTCGGATTGCGGCCGATGCGCGGTGGCCTGCTGTTGAGGGCAAAGCTGCCAAAACCGCGGATCTCGATGCGCTGACCGGTCGCCAGGGCGTTGGTCATCGCGTCGAGGATGGTTTTGACGGCGTATTCCGCATCTTTGGCCACCAGCTGAGAATAACGCTCAGCGAGGCGGTTGATCAACTCGGACTTGGTCATCTACTGATCCGCAGACTGTCTTAGTTCTTGTTGTCGAATTTAGCTTTCAACAATGCGCCCAGGCTGGTGGTGCCCGAAGCTGCGTTGTTGTCGGTTGCGGCCATTTTCTGCATTGCTTCCTGGGTTTCGACATTGTCTTTCGCTTTGATCGACAATTGGATACCACGGGCTTTGCGGTCGATGTTCAGAACCATCGCTTCAACGACGTCGCCGACTTTGAAGTGGGTACCGGCATCTTCCACGCGGTCGCGCGAGATTTCCGAAGCGCGCAGGTAGCCTTCGACTTCTTCCGACAACTGGATCACTGCGCCTTTAGGCTCGACCGACTTGACCGTACCCGTTACCAGGGAGCCTTTGTCGTTCATTGCAGCGAAATTATTGAACGGATCGCCTTCCAGCTGCTTGACGCCCAGGGAAACGCGCTCGCGCTCGACGTCGATGGCCAGCACGATGGCTTCCAGTTCGTCGCCCTTTTTGAAACGACGCACGGCTTCTTCGCCGGTTTCGGTCCAGGACAGGTCGGACAGGTGAACCAGGCCGTCGATGTTGCCGGCCAGGCCGATGAACACGCCGAAGTCGGTGATCGATTTGATCGCGCCGCGGACTTTGTCGCCCTTCTTGTGGGTAACGCCAAAGTCATCCCAAGGGTTGGCTTTGCACTGTTTCATACCCAGCGAGATACGACGACGCTCTTCGTCGATTTCCAGAACCATCACTTCAACTTCGTCGCCCAGTTGGACAACTTTGTTTGGTGCGACGTTTTTGTTGGTCCAGTCCATTTCGGAGACGTGCACCAGACCTTCGATACCCTGCTCGACTTCAACGAAGGCGCCGTAGTCGGTGAGGTTGGTGACTTTACCGAACAGACGGGTGCTTTGTGGGTAACGACGGGACAGACCGGTCCAAGGATCGTCGCCCAGTTGTTTCACGCCCAGCGAAACACGGTTCTTCTCTTGATCGTATTTCAGGACCTTGGCGGTGATTTCCTGGCCAACCGTCAGCACTTCCGACGGATGACGCACGCGGCGCCATGCCAGGTCGGTGATGTGCAGCAGGCCGTCGATGCCGCCCAGGTCCACGAAGGCGCCATAGTCGGTGATGTTTTTGACGACGCCGGTCACGACCGTGCCTTCTTTCAGCGTTTCCATCAGTTTCTGACGCTCTTCGCCCATCGACGCTTCGATGACGGCGCGGCGGGACAGAACCACGTTGTTACGCTTGCGATCGAGCTTGATCACTTTGAATTCGAGGGTTTTGCCTTCGAACGGGGTGGTGTCTTTGACTGGACGGGTGTCGACCAGCGAACCCGGCAGGAACGCGCGGATGCCGTTGGTCAGAACGGTCAGGCCGCCCTTGACTTTGCCGTTGACGGTACCGACGACGATCTCGCCCGATTCCATCGCTTTTTCCAGCGCCAGCCACGAAGCCAGACGCTTGGCTTTGTCGCGCGACAGGATGGTGTCGCCGAAACCGTTTTCCAACGATTCGATCGCCACGGAAACGAAGTCACCGACTTTGACTTCCAGTTCGCCGTGGTCGTTTTTGAATTCTTCGATTGGGATGAATGCTTCGGATTTGAGGCCGGCGTTGACGATCACGAAATTGTGGTCGAGGCGCACGACTTCAGCGGAAATAACTTCGCCGGAGCGCATATCTTGACGCGACAACGATTCCTCGAAGAGCGCGGCAAAACTTTCCATACCGGTAAATTCTGTAGATGTAGCTGTAGACATAGGGGTTCACACATTGTTAGCCAGCAGAGATCGCACGATGCGACTTAAACTGGGTTAGGTTTGACACACGCCCGGGCCGGACTGCGCCGCCACGGGCACCACGGTAGTACTGATACGCACTACTTTGCCGCCGCCGCATGCCATTTCAGCACCAAATCGACGGCCTCATCGGCAGTCATATTCGACGTATCGAGCACATGAGCACCCTCTGCGGGGACCAGGGGCGCGATCGCACGGTGAGTATCACGTGCGTCTCGCGCATTCAAATCCATCAGAAGGTCTTCTATACTAGCAGAAATTCCCTTGTCAATCAATTGCTTATATCGGCGTTGCGCCCTAGCCTCGGCGCTGGCGGTCAGGAACACCTTCAGCGGGGCGTGCGGGAAGATCACCGTGCCCATGTCGCGCCCGTCGGCGACCAGGCCCGGCGCCTTGCGGAAACCCAGTTGCAGCGCGAACAGGGCCTGGCGCACGGCCGGCAGCGCGGCGATTTTCGAGGCGGTGTTGCCGACGCTTTCGGCGCGGATGGCGTCGGTGACGTTCTCGTTGGCCAGCAGGATCTCGCCGCCGGCGAAACTGCAGGGCAAATGCTCGGCCAGCTTGGCCAGCGCGTGCTCGTCGCCCAGGTCGGTGCCGCGGCGCAGCGCCGTCAGCGCCGTCAGGCGGTACAGCGCGCCGGAGTCGAGGTAGTGGAAGCCGAGCTTGTCGGCGACGCGGTGCGCCACCGTGCCCTTGCCGGAGGCGGTCGGACCGTCGATGGTGATGACTGGGTAGTGGGATGTGGTCATAATCTTCTTTTTGTTGATACGTCAATTCCTAACCAGAAAACCGGGGACAGACGGGGACGCCGAGTCCACGTTTTTCGAGAAATGTTTCTCGAAAAACGTGGTCTGTCCCCGGCCGCCTCCGGCGACGCCTTGG
This sequence comes from Janthinobacterium sp. CG3, assembly GCF_000344615.1. Classification (GTDB taxonomy): domain Bacteria; phylum Pseudomonadota; class Gammaproteobacteria; order Burkholderiales; family Burkholderiaceae_D; genus Janthinobacterium. The sequence continues at coordinate 3,024,935 of NZ_KB467824.1, forward strand.
CGTTTAAAACAGGTCTTCGCGGGCGATGCCGGCGAACGCCTCGAAATACTCGGGGAAGGTCTTGGCGACGCATTTCGGGTCGTTGATGCGCATCGCGTTGCCGCGCCGCGCCGCGCCGTCCAGCGTGGCCAGCGAGAAGCACATCGCCATGCGGTGGTCGTCGTAGGTGTCGATGGTCGCCGCGGCGATCGCCGCCGGCGGCGTCACGCGCAGGTAGTCGGCGCCCTCCTCGACCTCGGCGCCGAGCTTGCGCAACTCGCAGGCCATGGCCGCGATGCGGTCGGTTTCCTTGACGCGCCAGCTGGCGATGTTGCGCAGCGTGCTGGTGCCGTCGGCGTACAGCGCGGCGATGGCGATCGTCATGGCGGCGTCGGGGATGTGGTTGAAGTCGGCGTCGATGGCCTTGAGCACGCCGTTCGAGGTGGCCTCGATCCAGGTGTCGCCCATGGTGATGGTGGCGCCCATCTGCTCCAACGCGGCGACGAAGCGCACGTCGCCCTGGATGCTGTCGCGCCCGACGCCCTCGACCCGCACCGGCCCGCCGGCGATGGCGCCGGCGGCCAGGAAGTAGGACGCCGACGAGGCGTCGCCCTCGACGTGGATAACGCCCGGGCTTGTATACTTCTGCCCCGGCTGCACGGTGAACGACTGCCAGCCGTCCTGCTCGACGACGACGCCGAAGCGGCGCATCAGGTTCAGCGTGATTTCAATGTAGGGCTTGGAGATCAGCTCGCCGACGACGTCGATCGACACCGCGTGCTGGCGCGCCATCAACGGCGCCACCATCAGCAGCGCGGTCAGGAACTGGCTCGAAACGTTGCCGCGCACCGACATGCGCTGGGCGTGCAGGTGGCCGCGGCGGATGCGCAGCGGCGGGAAGCCCTGGTTGCCGGTGTACTCGATCTGCGCGCCGACCGCGTTGAGGGCGTCCACCAGGTCGCCGATCGGCCGCTCGTGCATGCGCGCCACCCCGTGCAGCGTGTAGTCGCCGCCGATGACGGCCAGCGCCGCCGTCAGCGGACGGATGGCGGTGCCGGCGTTGCCCATGAAGAGGTCGGCAGCGTGGTTCGGGAAGACCCCGCCGGCGCCGTGCACGTGGTGCACCTGGTGCAGCGTTTCGGGGCGGCTCTGCCCCTCCTGCTCCTCCTGCTCCCAGTGCACACCCAGCTGCGTGAGCGCGCCGAGCATGACGAAGGTGTCGTCCGAGGCCAGCAGGTCGATGATCTTGGTCGTGCCTTCGGCCAGCGCGGCCAGCAGCAGCACGCGGTTCGAAATGCTCTTCGAGCCGGGCAGGCGCACCGTGCCGTGCACCTGCATGACGGGTTTCAAATCGAGATGGTGCGGGTAGTGTTTTTGCTGCGTCATGCGGTTTCGTCCTTGTCTGCTTGTGTGCGAATATCGCTATTCCTATCTATTCCGCCTGGTCGGCCGGCTGCGGCGCCTCGGCGCTTTCGATCGCCCCGGTCCACTGCCGGCGCGCGCGCTGGGCGTTGGCGTAGACCGCCTCGATGGCGGTGCCGTCGCCGGCCGCCAGCATGGCGCGCAGGCCGGTCAATTGTGCCAGATAAGCGTCCAGCTCGGTCAACAACGCGCCCTGGTTGGCCAGGCTGATGTCGCGCCACATCTCCGGCGACGAGCCGGCGATGCGGGTGAAGTCGCGAAAGCCGCTGGCGGCGTACTGGAACAGCAGGTCGGCGTGCGGCTTGTTGGCGATGTCGTCGACCAGCGCGTAGGCCAGCAAATGCGGCAGGTGGCTGACGGCGGCGAACACCTTGTCGTGCTCCTGCGGCGTCAGCTGGTGGATGACGGCGCCGCAGGCGCGCCAGGCGGCGGCGACGCGCTCGACGTCGGCCGGAACGTTTTCCGCCAGCGCCGTCAGCACCGTCTTCTTGCCCCGGTACAGGTCGACGATGGCGGCGTCCGGACCGTTCGACTCGCGCCCGGCGATCGGATGGCCCGGCACGAACTGCGCCAGCTTGCCACCCAGCGCCCGGCGCGCCGCCACCACCACGTCGCTCTTGGTGCTGCCGGCGTCGGTGACCACGGTGCCCGCTTGCAGGTGCGGCCGCAGCGCCGCCAGGATGTTCTCGGTCTGCGCCACCGGCGCGGCGATCAGCACCAAATCGGCGTCGCGCATGGCCTCGGCCATGTCGGCGCCGACGCTGTCGATGATGCCCAGCTCCAGCGCGCGCGCCAGCGAGGCCTGCGAGCGCCCCATGCCGACCACGTGGCCGACCGCGCCGGCCTGTTTCAGCGCGCGGGCGAACGAGCCGCCGATCAGGCCGACGCCGAAAATGACGATTTTATTGAGTGCGGGCGTCGCCATAACGTCAGGCCAGTGCCTTCGTCAGCGCGGCGATCAGCACCGCGTTTTCCCGCGGCAGGCCGATGGAAACGCGCAACCACCGCGGCAGGCCGTAGTTGCCGACCGGGCGCACGATCACGCCCCGCTTGAGCAGGGCCAGGTTGACGCGGGCGCCGGCGCCGTCGTCGTCGCCGACCCGCACCATGACGAAATTGCCGTACGAGGGCACGTACTCCAGCCCGAGCGCGGCGAAGGCCTCGGTGAACTGGCGGTAGCCGGCGGCGTTGTTGGCCGCGCCCTTGGCCAGGAAGGCGCCGTCGTTGAGGGCGGCGACGGCGGCGGCCTGCGCCATCGAATTGACGTTGAAGGGTTGGCGGATGCGGTTCATCAGGTCCGTCAGCGCCGGCTGGGCGATGGCGAAGCCGACCCGCAGCCCGGCCAGGCCGTAGGCCTTCGAGAAGGTGCGCGACACCAGCAGGTTCGGGTATTGCTTGACCCAGGCGGCCGATTCGTACTGCTGCTCGGGCGCCAGGAATTCGTTGTAGGCCTCGTCGAGCACCACCACCACGTGCGCCGGCACCTGCCGGATGAAGTCTTCGATCTGCACCGCCGGGATGAAGGTGCCGGTCGGGTTGTTCGGGTTGGCGATGAAGACCAGGCGGGTGTCGGCGTCGATCGCCGCGGCCATCGCCGGCAGGTCGTGGCCGTAGTCGCTGGCCGCCACCACGATGGCGCGCGCGCCCACGCCCTGGGTCGCCAGCGCGTAGACGGCGAACGAGTACTGCGCGTAGAGCACCGCCTGGCCCTGCCGCACGAAGGCGTGCGCGGCGATTTCCAGAATGTCGTTGCTGCCGTTGCCCAGCGTGATCCAGTCGGCCGGCACGGCGTAGCGTTCGGCCAGCGCGGCCTTCAGCTCGAAGCCGTTGGCGTCGGGGTAGCGGCCGATGTCGCTGGCGGCCTGCAACATCGCCGCGCGCGCCGAATCCGGCACGCCGAAGGGATTCTCGTTCGACGCCAGCTTGACGATGGCGGCCTCGTCGAGGCCGAATTCGCGCGCGACTTCCGCGATGGGTTTGCCGGCCTGGTAAGGGGCGATGGCGCGGACGTACTCGGGACCGAATTGTGTAGGCATAAAATTAGTCTGTGAATTTACTGTATATCTATTAGAGGCTGACCGGGTAGGAACCCAGTACTTTGAAGAAGGCGGCGTTGCTCTTGAGCTCGGCCAGCGCCAGCGCCACGGCGGCGTCGTCGGCGTGGCCGACCACGTCGACATAGAAGTAGTACTCCCAGCTGCCCAGGCGCGCCGGGCGCGACTCGAAGCGCGACATCGACACGCCGTGCCTGGCCAGCGGCGCCAGCAACTGGTACATGGCGCCGGCCTTGTTCGGCACCGCCAGCACCAGCGAGGTCTGATCGGCGCCCGACGGCGTGGTCTGCAAATGGCCGATCACGGCGAAACGGGTGCGGTTGTGGGCGTCGTCCTGGATGTGCGCCTGCACCACGCCAAGCTGGTACTGGCGCCCCGCCATCTCGCTGGCGATGGCCGCCATGGCCGGGTCCAGGCCGGCCATGCGCGCGGCCTCGGCGTTCGAGGCGACGGCGCGCCGCTCGATGTTCGGATAGTGCACGTTGAGCCAGGCCTGGCACTGCGCCAGCGCCTGCGAATGGGCGCAGATGACGCCGACGCCCTCCATCGCGCCGCTCTTCGTCATCAGGCTGTGGTGGACGTCGATGGCCACCTCGCCGCTGATGATCAGGCTGGTCTGCATCAGCAGGTCGAGCGTGCGGTTGACCGCGCCCTCGGACGAATTCTCGATCGGCACGACGCCGAAATCGGCGGTGCCGGCTTCGGCGGCGCGGAACACCTCGTCGATGGAGGCGCACGGCAAGGCCTCGACGGCGCTGCCGAACTGCTTGTAGACGGCCTGCTCGGTGAAGGTGCCGACCGGGCCCAGGTAGGCCACGGTGACGCGCTTTTCCAGCGAGCGGCAGGCCGACATGATTTCACGGAAAATCGTTTGCAGCTCGCCGCTGCCCATCGGCCCGGGGTTGCGCTCGGCCACGCCGCGCAGCACCTGCGCCTCGCGCTCCGGGCGGAACACCGGCGCCATGGTTTCGGCCTTCACATGGCCGACCTCTTGCGCCAGGCGCGCGCGGCGGTTCAATAAATCGAGGATTTGCGCGTCGATCGCGTCGATTTGCTCGCGCAACGGTTTTAATTTGTCTGTCATTGTCTGCGTGGGGCTAATTGTGTGTCGATCTTTGCCGCGGGACTTACTTGCCGCGGCCCGCGAAGTGGTTCAAATAATCGACCAGGGCTTGCACGCCCTCGATCGGCATCGCGTTGTAGATCGATGCGCGCATACCGCCGACGGACTTGTGGCCCTTCAGTTGCAGCAGGCCGCGCTGCTTGGCGCCGGCCAGGAATGCTTCGTTTTTGCTCTCGTCGCGCAGGAAGAACGGGATCGTCATGCGCGAGCGGTTTTCAGCGGCGATGCGGTTATGGTAGAAGTCGTCGGCGTCCAGCGCCGCGTACAGCAGCGCCGCTTTTTCGATGTTGCGCTTCTCCATCGCCGCCACGCCGCCCTGGCGTTTCAGCCACTGGAACACCAGGCCGGCGATGTAGATCGCGTAGGTCGGCGGCGTGTTGTACATCGAGTCGTGCTGCGCCACCACGCTCCAGTCGAACGCCGACGGGCAGATCGGCAGGGCCGCGCCGAGCAGGTCCTCGCGCACGATGACCAGGGTCAGGCCGGCCGGGCCGATGTTCTTTTGCGCGCCGCCGAAGATGACGCCGTATTTCGACACGTCGATGACGCGCGACAGGATGTGCGAGGACATGTCGGCGACGATGGTGGTGTCGCCGGCCAGCTCGGGCGCGAAGGCGTACTCGACGCCGTCGATGGTTTCGTTGGTGCAGATGTGCAGGTAGGCGGCGCCCGGCGTGAGTGTCCAGTCGGACTGCGGCGGCACGCGGTTGTAGCCGTCGGCCTGCGACGAGGCGGCGACGTTGACGTTGGCGTACTTGGCCGCCTCCTTGATCGACTTGCCCGACCAGGAACCGGTGTGGACGAAGTCGACCGTGGCCGGCTGCGGCTTGCGCCCGACCAGGTTCAGCGGCACGATGGCGTTCTCGCCCAGGCCGCCGCCCTGCAGGAACAGGATCTTGTAGTTGTCGGGCACGGCCAGCAACTCGCGCAGGTCGCGCACGGCGCCCTGGTAGATCGAGATGAATTCGGGGCCGCGGTGGCTCATTTCCATAACGGACATTCCGCTGCCGTGCCAGTCGAGCATTTCGGCGGCCGCTTGCGCCAGCACTTCTTTGGGCAGCACGGCCGGGCCGGCGGAGAAATTATAGATGTGCGTCACGTTGCGATCCTTTGAGTACTAGTTGGTTTGCCTTGCTACGATATTCTAATGGACACAGCGGAACCGCGTTGACCGCCGTGGTGATTACCCCAATAAACAAACCGGCGACTGACTTAAAACCAACGGCGCGGCGCGTAGGTCGGGTTAGCGCGGAGTAAGCCGACAGGAGCCGCCGCGGGGGCGCGAGCAATCGAACAACAGCGGCGCCGCTCGTAACTGGGGCCGGGTTGTTCGCTAAAACAAGCCCGGCCCCCGCTGCGCTACCCGCCTTATTCCGCCGGTTTCGCTTCCGGACCGGCTTCCAGTTCGACGTCGTCGACGTCGGCCTCGACGATGCGTTGCAGGCCGGACAGCTTGGTGCCGTCCTCGACCGCGATCAGCGTCACGCCTTGCGTGGCGCGGCCCATTTCACGGATCTCCGCCACGCGCGTGCGGATCAGCACGCCCCCGGTGGTGATCAGCATGATCTCGTCGCTCTCCTCCACCAGCGTGGCGGCCACGACGCGGCCGTTGCGTTCGCTGGTCTGGATCGCGATCATGCCCTTGGTGCCGCGGCCGTGGCGAGTGTATTCGGTGATCGGGGTACGCTTGCCGAAGCCGTTTTCCGTTGCCGTCAACACCGACTGCTGCTCGTTCTCGGCCACCAGCAGGGCGATCACGTGCTGCCCCTCTTCCAGGTTCATGCCGCGCACGCCGCGGGCGGTGCGGCCCATCGGGCGCACGTCGTTCTCGTCGAAGCGCACCGCCTTGCCGGAGTCGGAGAACAACATCACGTCGTGCTGGCCGTCGGTCAGCGCGGCGCCGATCAAGAAGTCGCCGTCGTCGAGGTCGACGGCGATGATGCCGGCCTTGCGCGGGTTGCTGAAGTCCTTCAGCGGCGTCTTCTTGACGGTGCCCAGGCTGGTCGACATGAACACGTAATGGTCTTCCGGGAAAACCCGGTTGTCGCCCGACAGCGGCAAGATCACGGTGATCTTCTCGTTGTCTTGCAGCGGGAACATGTTGACGATCGGCTTGCCGCGCGAATTGCGCGAGCCCTGCGGCACTTCCCACACCTTCAGCCAGTACATGCGGCCGCGGTCGGAGAAGCACAGGATGTAGTCGTGCGTGTTGGCGATGAAGAGCTGGTCGATCCAGTCCTCTTCCTTGGTCGCCATGGCCTGCTTGCCGCGCCCGCCGCGCTTTTGCGCGCGGTACTCGGAAATCGGCTGCGCCTTCATGTAACCGGTGTGCGACAAGGTCACGACCATGTCCTGCGGCGTGATCAAGTCTTCGGTTTCCAGGTCGGTGGCGTTGAGTTCGATCTGCGAACGGCGCACGTCCTTGTTGCCCTCGCCATATTCGTTCTTGGCCAGCGTCAGCTCGTCGGTGATGATGATGGTGACGCGCTCCGGCTTGGACAGGATGTCCAGCAAGTCGGCGATGTGCGTCATGACGTCTTTGTATTCGTTGACGATCTTGTCCTGCTCCAGGCCGGTCAGGCGCTGCAGACGCATCTGCAAAATCTCTTGCGCCTGGTCGTCCGACAGCTTGTACAGGCCGTCGCTCTGCATGCCGTAGTGCTTCGGCAGGTGCTCGGGACGGAAGGCGTCGATGCCGCCGACGGTGGTGCCGTCGCCGGTGCGCGCCAACATCTCGCGCACGACCGAGGAATCCCACGGCCGGTTCATCAGCTCGACCTTGGCGATCGGCGGCGTCGGCGCGGCCTTGATGATGGCGATGAAATCGTCGATGTTGGCCAGCGCCACGGCCAGGCCTTCGAGCACGTGGCCGCGCTCGCGCGCCTTGCGCAGTTCGAACACGGTGCGCCGCGTCACCACTTCGCGGCGGTGGGCCAGGAAGCATTGCAGCATCTGCTTCAAGTTCAGCAGGCGCGGCTGGCCGTCGACCAGCGCCACCATGTTCATGCCGAAGGTGTCTTGCAACTGGGTCTGCTTGTACAGGTTGTTGAGCACCACTTCCGGCACTTCGTTGCGCTTCAGTTCGATGACCACGCGCATGCCCGACTTGTCGGACTCGTCGCGGATGTCGGAGATGCCGTCGAGCTTTTTGTCGCGCACGTTTTCGGCGATGCGTTCCAGCAGCGACTTCTTGTTCACCTGGAACGGCAGCTCGTCGACGATGATGGCGATGCGCCCGCCCTCCTTGCCGAATTCCTCGAAGTGGGTCTTGGCGCGCATGACGACGCGGCCGCGGCCGGTGCGGTAGCCGTCGCGCACGCCGGAGACGCCATAAATAATACCGGCGGTCGGGAAGTCCGGCGCCGGAATGATTTCAATCAACTCGTCGATGCTGCAGTCGGGGTTGCGCAGCACGTGCAGCGCGCCGTCGATGACCTCGGTGATGTTGTGCGGCGGAATGTTGGTCGCCATGCCGACCGCGATGCCGGTGGCGCCGTTGATCAGCAGGTTAGGGATCTTGGTCGGCAGCACCGACGGCTCTTTTTCCTTGCCGTCGTAGTTCGGTACAAAGTCGACGGTATCCTTGTCGATGTCGGCCAGGATCTCGCTGGCGATTTTGTCGAGGCGGCACTCGGTGTAACGCATCGCTGCGGCGCTGTCGCCGTCGACGGAGCCGAAGTTGCCCTGGCCGTCGACCAGCGTGTAGCGCAGCGAGAAGTCCTGCGCCATGCGCACCAGCGTGTCGTAAATCGAGGCGTCGCCGTGCGGGTGGAATTTACCCATGGTCTCGCCGACGACGCGGGCGCACTTGACGTAAGGGCGGTTCCACACGTTGTTCATTTCATGCATCGCATACAAGACGCGGCGGTGCACCGGCTTCAAGCCGTCGCGCACATCCGGCAGGGCCCGGCCGACGATCACGCTCATGGCGTAATCGAGGTAGCTCTTGCGCATCTCTTCTTCGAGGGAAATAGGGATTGTTTCTTTTGCGAATTGATCCATTGGCGGTTCGACTGATCTCAGGCTGTGGTTAACTTATCTGCTACGCAATGTATGACGCAATACTGCATATCCGGGGCGGCTGCTGCATGGGTGCTGGGCGGTTGGGCTTGCTACCATGTTTTCAACAGTCAAGCATGGGATTTTAACATGCGCGACCTTCTTCCAGCGCAATTCCGACGCCGCCCAAGCGCACCGCTCCGGGGCGCGTGCGCCGCGCGGCGCCGCGCCGGCGCACGGCGCAACGGCGGCGACTGCCCAGCAAACAGGCAAATCAAGTGAAAGTTGTCATAAGAGTGTAACAATATCTTACGGACGTTGCACAAAAACAACGACAAGTCTAAAATCCGGGAAACTTTGATTTAACCACCGGCGTGCGAACTTGTCGCCTGTGGCAAAATGAATGAGAAGTTAATTGCTAGTTTCGCAATCTGAAACGAGCGTTGCTAACCTGCATGTTAATATGATTTATGCAGGTCCAGTCGCGCAGTGTATTTCTGCGGATATCACCCCCCGAAAGGAAAAAATAATGAATAAATTTGTAACGCTGTTTTTTGCTGCATCCGCAGTGATTGCTGGCACGGCTTCGGCCCAAACCCCAACGTCGCCGCCATTCGCACCAGTGACCACCGACATCAAAGCACCGACGCCAAAAAGCGCCTACGTGCAAGATGCACGCGGCGTCATCGCTCGTGACCCGTTCGGCCTGTGCTGGCGCACCGGCTACTGGACACCAGCTGACGCGGTGCCAGGTTGCGACGTGCCACTGTGCGTTGCTCCAGAAACCCTGGTTGACGGCAAATGCGTTGCACCAGCAGTAGCACCAGCTCCAGCTCCAGCCCCAGCACCAGCCGTGCGTCCAGCTCCAGCTCCAGCGCCAATCTCGGAAAAAGTCAGCTTCGCAGCCGACGCCCTGTTCGATTTCGACAAAGCCGTTCTGAAACCAGAAGGCAAAGCGAAACTGGACGACCTGAGCTCGAAATTGGGCGGCATCAACCTGGAAGTCATCATCGCTGTCGGCCACACCGACTCCGTTGGTACCGATGCCTACAACCAGAAACTGTCGATCCGTCGTTCGGAAGCCGTCAAAGCGTATCTGGTTTCGAAAGGTATCGAAACCAACCGCGTGTACACCGAAGGCAAAGGCGAGAAACAACCTGTTGCTGATAACAAATCGGCAGCTGGCCGCGAGAAAAATCGCCGCGTAGAAATCGAAGTCGTCGGCACCCGCAAATAATATTGCCGGTTAAAACGACGCTCGCTTCCCGCGAACGATAAAAAACCCCGCCTCGGCGGGGTTTTTTTATGCCCGAAACAAACCGCCGCCGAGGCGCGGGATCCGACCCTCGGGGTCCCCCTTCCCAACCCCCGTCGGGTTTTTTGCAGCGCCGCCTATTGAATCGACCAAATTGCCGTTATGATTCCACCTATGAACGCCGACCCTATCGAAATCCAAAAATTCAGTGAGCTGGCCCATCGTTGGTGGGACCCCACATCCGAGTTTCGTCCTTTGCACGAAATCAACCCCCTGCGCCTCGAATGGATCAACGCGCGCGCGCCGCTGGCCGGCCGCCGCGTCATCGACATCGGCTGCGGCGGCGGCATCCTGGCCGAATCGATGGCCAAAAAAGGCGCCCAGGTGACCGGCATCGACCTGTCCGAGAAGGCGCTGAAAGTGGCCGACCTGCACAGCCTGGAGTCGGGCGCGCAGGTGCGCTACCAGCTGATCGCGGCCGAAGCGATGGCCGAGCAGGAAGCGGGCCAGTACGACGTCGTGACCTGCATGGAAATGCTGGAACACGTGCCGGACCCGGCCGCCATCGTGCGCGCCTGCGCGACGCTGGTAAAACCGGGCGGCCAGGTGTTCTTCTCCACGCTGAACCGCAACCCGAAAGCCTACCTGTTCGCCATCCTGGGGGCCGAATACCTGCTGCGCATGCTACCCAAGGGCACCCACGACTACGACAAATTCATCACCCCGGCCGAACTGTCGCAATACGCCCGCAGCGCGCAACTGGACGTGAACGCCATGAAAGGCCTGGGATACAATCCGCTGAGCAAGATCTATTCGCTCAACGACGACACCAGCGTCAACTACCTGGTCGCCTGCAGCCGTCCGCCGCTGTAAATCCGACGCCCCCCGACCAATCGCACGGCGGCCGCGGCCGCCGCCCACAGCCTACCCGAATCCCGCCATGACCACCCGAAACCAACCATCCGCCCCGCTCGCCATCCTGTTCGACCTCGACGGCACCCTGGCCGACACCGCGCCCGACCTGGCGGCGGCCGTGAATTTGTTGCGCGAAGCGCGCGGCCTGGACGCCACGCCCTACCCGCTGCTGCGCCCGACCGCCTCGGCGGGAGCGCGCGGCATGATCGGCGCGGCCTTCGGCATCGCCCCGGAAGAAGCCGGCTACGACGAACTGCGCGACGCCTTCCTGGCCAACTACGAAACGGCGCTGGCGGTGCGCAGCAGCCTGTTCGACGGCGTGCCGGCGCTGCTCGACGGCCTCGTCGAACTGGGCCTGGCCTGGGGCGTCGTCACCAACAAGGCGGCGCGCTTCACCGACCCGCTGGTCGGCCAGATCGGCCTGGGCGGCGCCGGCTGCGTCATCTCGGGCGACACCATGGCGCACGCCAAGCCGCACCCGGCGCCGCTGCTGGAAGCGGCGCGCCGGCTCGGGCTGGCGCCGGAGCAATGCTGGTACGTCGGCGACGACCTGCGCGACATCCAGGCCGGGCGCGCGGCGGGCATGCTAACGGTGGCCTGCGCCTGGGGCTACTGCGGCGCGACCGAACCGCACAGCTGGGACGCCGACTACCTGCTGGACACGCCGCAAGCCTTGCTGGCACTGGTGCGCGACACCGTCGCGGGCGCCGGGCGCGGCGAACTGGCGGCGTAAAGCCGATGCCGGCGCGGGCGCGACGAATCGAGCCTGCGCGCCTGGGCGAATTGCGTTAGAATACAGATTCTGTGGGGACGACCAGGTTTCGACGTGGGTTGCAAAGCAGCGCAGGGCATACCGAGGGCAGGCTACCTCGTAAATACAACCTGAAAAAACTTAACTGCAAACGATAACTCGTACGCACTAGCAGCTTAATTGCTGTTAGCTCTACAACACTTCTTCCCTGGGGTGGGCCGTCAAAAGCTGTAGAGTCATTTACAGGGAATCGTATCTTGTCGGGTCACTTGGCAAAATACTAAATAATAGGTGACTCGCCTGTCCGCAGCGTGCGCGTCCGCGTCGTACGGGTTAAATCAAATGGCAGCGCTAAGTATGTAGAACTGTCTGTAGAGTGCTTGCGGACGCGGGTTCGATTCCCGCCGTCTCCACCACTGAATAAACAACAAGGCCCTCCCCGACGCAAGTCGGGGAGGGCCTTGTTGTTTATTCACCGCGTGCCGGCTGCGGGCACCGAATCCGCGTCCGGTACGGACGCGGGGCGTAGCAGGGAATTCGCGCCGCGTGCGGCGCGCCTGCGCAGCGACGTTGCGCTTGCAAGCGCAACGGCTCTCCGATTCTACTGACCAAGGTTTCATTCCACGCAAGCCAGGGAGTCTCTCCGATTCTACTGACCAAGGTTTCATTTCATGCAAGGCACCTTGCTCGAGGCAAGCCGACAATTCGCACAGAATGCATGAATAAGGTGGACGGAAGCTGAGCGCTTCAGTATTCTCACAGTATTCTGATGGGGCAACTGCCCTGTCCGAGCGGGGAGCCGGCATGGCAACTCTCCTGCTCAGCAAAGTACGCTTGTTTCGCGTTGCGCTGGCCGATGACATCGAACGCGGCAATGCAATAGCCCATCCGGTCGAGACCGTTAACAACAAAACACTCCGGGGCTATCGCAGCAATATCGGCGTAACGTATCATATAAAAATTACAGGGATTGGCAATGACTGAAGAAAAACGCGTTGTGTACGGAACCGAAGACCTGCTGACTGGTCTGTGTAACTCAGTTACACGCGTCTTGAACGTCGCTACGCAGAGCAAGGTTCACTACTCCGGCATGGTTCAGCGGATCACCAAGATTGGTTTGAAGCCCGACATCGGCTGCTTCGTGTTATTCGACGGCGGCTTTTCCGGTTTGGTAGTGCTGAACTTTGGCGCCGATACGGCGATGGAACTCTACGAACGGTACATGCTGCACATGGGCATGCCCAAGTCCGAGCTGGCCGGCTCCCACACCTCCGACGAGGTCTCGAATATCCTGGGCGAACTGATGAACCAGATCGTCGGCGACTTCACCGGCAAAGTCCGCCGTGAACTGCAAACCAACATCACCCAGAACCAGCCCAAAATGCTGGTGCTCAACAAGCAAGTGATGCTCAGCGTCGACACCCCGCTGGACCGCCCTGAGATGCGCCGCGTCTCGTTTTTCACCGAGAAAAACAACATCTTCTATCTGGAGCTGGCCATTGATCGCACCGAATTCATCAAATTGCATGAGTTCGATTCCGAGGAGGTGCTCGATCCAGACGCGTTGATGGATTTGGAGAATGCGAATCAGGAGGCGAGAAGCGCCCCGGCTTCCGTTGAACATGATGACGACAATTCGGATCTGCTGAGGTCTTTGGGCATGTAATCACCAGGGATGGCAGACAATGCCTCGCCGGCGCAAGTTGGCGAGGCTTTTTTTTATGTGTGCCGGCTTGGATGCGGACGCTGGGCGCGCGTCCGCTGGCCTTAGCGGCGCACGCGTTCGGAAAAGTCTTCCGCCCGGCCAGCCGCGCGCGCCTTGGCGGTCATGTGCGCGGCCCGCCGCAAGGCCGCGAAGTCGCCGCCTCCCAGCGCGCCGATGTCGTACAGGTAGCGGTCCAGGTAGCCCGACGCCAGCAAGCGCCAGTCCAGCGACAGCGCGGGATTGATGTGCCGCGCCATCTCGAATACGATGGTGGTGCAGTTGGCCGTCAGCGTGTTGTAGAAGCGCGGCGCGCGTTTCAGCCGGTCGCCCTCGCCCAGGTAGGCCAGGAACAGCGCGCGCTTTGCCGCCGCCGGCATCGTCAAGCGGTACAAATACATGTCCTCGTCGCGCACGTTCGTGCGCACCCGCAGGATGTCGCCCTCGTCGGCCGCCACCAGCACCATTTCGTAGCGCTTGAAAAAACCCTCGACGGCGGAGAAGCTTTCACCGCGTTCCTTGCGGATTTCAATGGAAAACGTCAGATAGCGGCCGTCGTCGAAGCCGAACGACACCAGCGTGTGCGCGATGGCCGGCCCCATCCAATAGGACATGGCCACGTCAACCGAGCGCAGCCGGTCCAAATCGTATTGCCGCGATTCCCAACGCTCGGTGTAGTCGGCGTCGCTGCGCCAGTCGAAGTTGCGCACCTGGTCGAGCGTGACGATGCTGCCGTCGACCCGGCTGCCGAGCATGCGCGCGACGTCGGCGGCCCACAGGCGCTGGTGCGTCGGCGCGATGCTGCTCCACCAACACAGCAGCAATACGAAAGCGGACAGCCAGGGCAGCAGCATGCGCGCCTGCGGCCGCCACCAGCACAGTGCCACGGTCGCGACGCCAAAGGCGGCCCACAGCGACACCGCCAGCGTGCGCGCCGCCACGCCACCGGGCAACTGGTACCACAGCGCCAGGCCGCCCCACATCGTCGACAGCGTCAAGACGAGCGAGCCGAGCATCATGCCCGCGGTGTAGAGAAACGGTATTTTCATGCGCCAATTATAGGGCCTGACCCCGGCGCCATCGCGCCGCGCAAGCGGAACCTGACGTCGCGCCACCATCTTGCTCGGTCTTTTTGAAATATAGTTGATTTTGATGGCTTTTTTTCCGGAAATACGACTTCAACCGCCGGCAAAAAGCAAAAAATGTTGTATGTTGGGTGGTGGCGTGACACCGTTCGCGCCGAGCAACCAAGTCGCGTGAATGAACGATCAATCTTTGCTATCCCGCAGTACCCCCACGACCCACCCCGACATCCTGTACGGCGCCGTCGCCCCCTCCTTGCTGAAGGAGGAAATTCTCGCCGACCTGTTCGAGGCGAGCGTGCGCCGCGCCCCGGCGCAGGTGGCGCTGGTGTTCGACGGGCGCGAACTGACTTATCTTGAACTGGACCGGTTTGCCGACCTGGCGGCCGCGCGCCTGATCGAGCACGGGGTGCGCCCCGGCCACATGGTGGGGCTGTGGATGGAGCGCGGCATCGATCTGCTGGTGATGCAACTGGCGATCGCCAAGGCCGGCGCCGCCTGGCTGCCGGTCGACCAGGACACGCCGGTGGAGCGCCTGCAAGTGTGCCTCGACGACGCCGCCGCCGTCGGCGTCGTCAGCAGCGCCGGCCACGCCGAACGCCTGGGCGGCGCCGCCTGCCCGGTCTGGCGCGCCGAGGACTTGCTGGCCGCGCCGGAAGCGGGGCAGGCCTTGCGCCGCCGCGGCGCCGTCTCACCCGACCAGCCCGCTTACGTCATCTATACGTCCGGCTCGACCGGCAAGCCGAAGGGCATCCTGATCTCGCAGCGCAGCATTTGCCATTTCCTGCGCAGCGAAAACGCGGTGCTCGGCGTGCACGCCGGCGACCGCGTCTACCAGGGTTTCTCGCTCGCCTTCGACATGTCGTTCGAGGAAATCTGGATCAGTTACCTGGTCGGCGCCACGCTGTGGATCGGTCCCAAGGAAGTCGCCGGCGACCCGGAGGCGCTGCCGCGGCTGCTGTCGGCGAACCGGGTCAGCGTGCTGCACGCCGTGCCGACGCTGCTGGCCCTGTTCAGCGAAGACGTGGCGGGCCTGCGCCTGATCAACCTCGGCGGCGAGATGTGCCCCGAAACGCTGGTCGAGCGCTGGGCCCGCCCCGGCCGCCAGATCTTCAACACCTACGGTCCGACCGAGGCCACGGTCTCGGCCAGCCTGGCGCGGCTGGAGCCTGGCCGCGCCATCACCATCGGCACGCCGCTGCCCAACTACGGCTTGCTGGTGATCGACGCCGACGCGCCGGCGCTGGCGCTGCTGCCGCGCGGCGGCACCGGCGAGTTGTGCATCACCGGCCCCGGCCTGGCGGCCGGCTACCTCGGCCGCCCCGACTTGACGGCCGAAAAATTCCTCGACAATCCCTGGGCCAGCGGCGTCCACGACGCCCGCCTGTACCGCACCGGCGACCTGGCGCGCATCGAGGCCGACGGCGAAGTGCGCTGCCTGGGCCGCACCGACGACCAGGTGAAGCTGCGCGGTTTCCGCGTCGAGCTGGGCGAGATCGAGGCGGTGCTGGCGCAACAGCCGGGGGTCGGCACGGTCGCCGTGCTGCTGCGCAAGGACGACGGCATCGACCAACTGGTGGCTTATCTGGTGGCCGCCAACGGCGCCGACGAGCGCGCCCTCGCCGGCGCGGCCCTGCGGCCGGCCCTGGTCCAGGTGTTGCCGCCCTACATGGTGCCGGGCCGCTACCAGACGCTGCCGCTGATGCCGCGCCTGACCTCCGGCAAGATCGACCGCAAGGCGCTGCGCGCGCTGCCGCTGGCGGCCGCGCCGGAAGGCGCCGCCGGCGAGTCCGACCTGGCCGAAACCGCCGCCGAAAGCGCGCTGTTCGGCGCGCTGGCGCAACTGTTCCCCGGCCAGCCGATCCGCCGCCAGGCCGACTTTTTCGACGACCTCGGCGGCCACTCCTTTTTCGCCGCGCGCCTGGCGTCGGCGCTGCGCGCCGACCCGGCCTTCGCCCACGTGACGGTGCGCGACATTTACCACCACCGACAAATCGGCCGCATCGCCGCCGCGCTGGCCGAGGCCCCGGCGGCGGCGGCGGCCGAGCGCGACTGGACCGCGCCGTCGGCGCTGCGGCGCTGGACTTGCGGCGCGGCCCAGGCGCTGGCCGTGCCGCCGCTGGTGGCGCTGCGCATGGTGCAATGGCTGGCGCCCTTCTTCACCTACCACTATTTCACCGGCGATCCGGGCGACTCGGTGGCGCGCGCCGTCGCCGCCGCCATCGGCGTGTTCCTGCTGGCCACGCTGATGGAGTTCGTCGTCGCCATCGCCGGCAAGTGGCTTATCGGCGGCAGGCTGCGCGCCGGCTCCTATCCACTATGGGGTTGGACCTATTACCGCTGGTGGTTGTCCGACCGCCTGCTCGAAGCGGCCCCGGTCTACCTGCTGAGCGGCTCCTCGCTCTACAACTGGTGGTTGCGCGCGCTGGGCGCCAAGGTCGGGCGCGCGGTCATCATCGGCTCGGCGACGCTGCGCGCGCCGGACCTGCTGCGCATCGGCGACGGCGTGAGCATCGGCAACGCCGTGAACTTCGAGAACGCGCGGGTCGAGCGCGGCCGCCTGCTGCTCGGCGCGGTCAACCTGGACGACGACGCCTGCGTGGCCTCGTACTGCGTCCTCGAAGGCAACACCGGCGTCGGCAAGGCCGGCCACCTGCAGGGCCAGAGCGCGCTGGCGGACGGCGCCGCGGTGCCGGCCGGGCGCGTCTGGGGCGGCTCGCCCGCGCGCGACCTCGGCCCGTTCGCCCCGACGCTGCCGCCGCGCCCCGCCGTCGGCCCCCTGCGCCTGGCCGGCGAGGCGCTGTTCTTCGTATTCGGCATCGTGCTGGTGAGCACGCTGTTCTTCATGCCCGTGTTTCCCAGCTTCGTGCTGATCGACTGGCTCGACGAGCGCGGCGTGATGCCGTGGTTGCAGGGCAGCCAACTGGGCACGCAACTGGCGCGCTATTTCCTGCTGGCGTTTCCGGCCAGCGCGGTGCTGGTGCTGTTCACGGTGCTGGTGTCGGCGGCCATCCGCTGGGGCGGCATGCCGCGCCTGAAGCCGGGCCGCTCGGCCGTCCACAGCAACATCTATTGCTCCAAATGGCTGGTCAGCCACATCCAGGAATCGAGCTTGAACGTCTTGCACGGCATTTACGCCACCGTCTTCGCGCCGTACTGGTACCGCCTGCTGGGCGCCAAGGTCGGGCGCGACGCCGAGATTTCCACCGCGCTGGGCGTGGTGCCGGACATGCTCACGCTGGGCGACGAAACCTTCATCGCCGACGCCGTCATGCTGGGCGACGAGCAGATCGAGGGCGGCTGGATGACGATGCAGGCGACCGTGGTGTCGCACCGCAGCTTCGTCGGCAACGGCAGTTACATCCCGGACGGCACCGTGCTGCCCGAACGGGTGCTGGTCGGCGTGCACACCCACGCGCCCGAGAACGCGCGCATGGCCAGCGGCGACACCTGGCTGGGTTCGCCGCCGCTGCACCTGCCGGCGCGCGAGCAGGTCGGCGGCTATCCGGAGTCGCTGACCTACCGGCCCTCGTCGCTGCGGCGGCTCGGCCGCACCCTGGTTGAAACCTTCCGCATCGTCGCCCCGCACGCGCTGGTGATCGCCGTCGGCTACACCGTGGTGCTTGACGTGATGCCGGTGGCCGGCGCCGGACGCTGGGGCGAGGTGGCGTTCGACTTGACCGTGGCCGGCTTGCTTTACTGCATAGGCAACTATCTGTTCGTGCTGGCGTTCAAGTGGCTGCTGCTGGGCCGCTACCGCAAACGCGCCGCGCCGATGTGGACGCCGTTCGTCTGGCTCTCGGAGGGCGTGACCAACCTGTACGAGGGCATCGCCGTGCCGAATTTCATGCGCTACCTGCGCGGCACGCCGTGGTTGCCGGTGGCCCTGCGCCTGCTCGGCTGCAACATCGGCCGCGGCGTCTACCTCGACACCACCGACATCACCGAATTCGACTGCGTCTCGATCGGCGACTACAGCGAGTTGAACGCCCTCGCCTGCCCGCAAACCCATCTGTTCGAAGACCGCGTCATGAAAATCGACCGGGTCGACATCGGCAGCAAGGTCTACATGGGGCCGCGCAGCGCCGTCCTGTACAGCGCCAAGGTGGGCGACAACGCCCGCCTCGGTCCGCTGACGTTGGTGATGAAGGGCGAGCACATTCCCGCCGGCACCAGCTGGGCCGGCTGCCCGGCCGCGCCGGCGCGCGCTGAGTGAGCGGATTTCAAACCGATTTTGTAGGTCGGGCTAGCCCGCCAGGGCGTAACCCGACTGGCGTCGCAGCGGCCCGGCGTCGGCGTTCCTAATCCGACCTACGGCATACGGCAGGCTCACGCGTCGAGCATCAACACCATGCGATTTTCATCATAATAAACGCCGTCGCAATAAATCGAGCGGCGCTCGACGCCGGTGTGCTCAAAGCCCAACTTGGCGTACAGGGCGTTGGCCACCGCGCTGACGGCGCGCACCGACAGCGTCAGTTGCACTACGCCCGGCAGGGTCCGCGCGTAGGCGATGAGCGCCTGCATCAGGCGACGGGCGGCGCCGGTACCGCGCGCCTGGGGCGCGACATACACGCCCCAGACGCCGGCGCGGTGGCTGACATTGTCGATCTGCTCGCGCTTGAGTCCGGCCATACCCACCAATTCGGCGCCGGCGAACAATCCGAACACGCACTGAAACGGGGTTTCGACGATGCGTTGCGCCATCGCGTCGAGCGAATTGCGCAATTCCTCTTCGTGGCTGGACCAGAAAGCGGCGGGCGACTCGAGGGTGCCGGCCAGCCTCAGGGCGCGGGAAGCCTCGGCGTCGGCGGCGGCGGCGGTAAGCTTACGAATAATCATGTCGGACATAAACCTTAACGAACTATATTAACGAACGATATTAATTATATGTCATTCAATACATCGGCGAAGTGACGCCAACCGCGTTCGAACATTTGCCGAGGCAATGTAAATCAATTGACAGTGGGGCGAATCGAAAACAACGGGAGATAAAGTGGGAAGCAGAAGCCGGCGCGACGATCTTGCGGCATCTGGCAGGGGAAGAAGGATTCGAACCTTCGCGTGCCGGAATCAGAATCCGGTGCCTTAACCAGCTTGGCCATTCCCCTGCGGCTATAATAACATAAGTGTACGGTAACGCAAAATACATGGTTGCCTGATCGTCTACCCGGCAGGCCGGGCCGCCGCCGCCGGCAAGCGGCGTCAGCCCTGCGCTTCCATCTGCTGCCGGGCACGCTCCTCTTCCTCCTCGCGCGCCAGGGCGATTTCGCGGATCACCGCGCCGACGTCGGCGGGCCGCTCCGGCGCCGCCACCACGCCCGTCAGCGGCGTGTCCGGCGTCAGCAAGCCGGCCTCGTACAGTTTCCAGATTTCCGCGCCGTACTGGCTGCCCAGCAGCTCGGGCACGACGGCGCCGAAGAAGTTGGCCAGGTTGGTCACGTCGCGTTCGAGCATCGAGGCGGCCACGCTGCTGCCGGCCGCGTCCACCGCCTGCGGCAGGTCGATGATGACCGGGCCGATCGCGTCGACCAGAATGTTATATTCGGACAAGTCGCCGTGGATCACGCCGGCGCACAGCATCAGCACCACCTCGCGCAGCAGCGCGGCGTGGTAGGCCAGCGCCAGCTCGCGGTCCAGCTCGACGTCGTTCAGGCGCGGCGCGGCGTTGCCGTCGGCACCGGTGACCAGCTCCATCAGCAGCACGCCCTCGAAGCAGATGTAGGGCTTGGGCACGCGCACGCCGGCCGCCGCCAGCCGGTACAGCGCGTCCACTTCGGCGTTCTGCCACACCTCCTCGGCCATCTTGCGGCCGTAGCGCGTGCCCTTCTCCATCGCGCGCGCCTGGCGGCTGTTTTTCACGCGCCGCCCCTCCTGATAGGCGACCGCCTGGTGGAAGCTGCGTTCGTTGGCTTCCTTGTACACCTTGGCGCAGCGCACGTCGTCGCCGCAGCGCACCACGTAGACGGTGGCTTCCTTGCCGCTCATCAATTGGCGCATGACTTCGTCGATCAAGCCTTCTTCAACCAGGGGCTGGATTCTTTTTGGTGTTTTCATAGGGTGATGCCGCTGTGGCGTTGGCCGTCCGATCGGTCGATCGGAAGGCGTGGTGGGTGGCGCCGCAACAGGGCCGCGGGCGCCGCCGGTGTCGGCGTGCCCCATTATACAGTGCCGGCCTGGTGTTAAAAAACAACTACGCAGCGCAAGGCCGGACGGCCAAGGCAGGGGGATGCGGCGCCAGCCACTCGAAGCGGCCGGCACCGGGGGGGGATTGGCGGGCGGGACGGGGACGCCCCGTCCGCCAGCGGCGCCTTAGGCGGCGGCCGTTTGCAGCGCGCTGCTGTGCGGCGCGCGCGCGCCCAGCGCCTGCGCGACGACGTCGCCGATCATGTCGGCCGTCACCGCCGACAGGGTCCAGCCGAGGTGGCCGTGGCCGGTGTTATAGAACACGCAAGGCAGGCGGCCGCGGCCGACGCGCGGCAGCATGTTCGGCATCATCGGGCGCAGGCCGGCCCACGGCACCACGCTGCGCGTGCTCACGCCGGGGAAGCATTGCTCGACCCACTCGACGATTGGGCGGATGCGGTCGGCGCGGATGTCGCGGTTGTAGCCGTTGAACTCGGCCGTGCCGGCGACGCGGAAACGGTCGGCGCCGAAGCGGCTGCAGACCAGTTTGGTGGCGTCGTCGAGCAGGCTCACCGTCGGCGCCGCCGCCTGGCTTTGCGCGTCGTTCAGGTTGACGGTGATCGAGTAGCCCTTGACCGGGTAGATGTTGACGCGGTCGCCCAACGCCGCGCCCAGCGCGCGGCTGGCGCTGCCGGCGCAGATGACGACGCCGTCGAAGCGCGACGTGCTGGTCTGGTCGCCGCTGCCGACGGTAATGCTGGCGCCGCCGGCGTCGGCGCTGATCGCCTGCACGTCCTGGCCGTAGCGGCAATCGACACCCAGGCGCGCGATGGCGGCGGCCAGGCCGCTGGTGAATTTATGGATGTCGCCGGTGGCGTCGCTCTGGGTGAAGTGGCCGCCGTAGTATTTGCCGGCCAGCGTGGGTTCGATCGCCCGCATTTCCGCCGGCGTCACCGCGCGCCGTTCCAGCCCGCCCTGCGCCAGCAGCGTCGACACCGAGGCGGCGTGGTCGAAGCCGGCCTTGTCGCGGTAGATGTGCAGGATGCCTTTTTGCTTGAGGTCGAAGTCGATACCCTCCTCCTCGGCCCAGGCGTACAGGTGCTGGCGCGCGGCGATCGCCAGGCGCACGGTCTCGACGGTATTCTTGTTGTAATGCGGGATGGCGGCGATGAACTCGGCGAACCAGGTCAGCTTGTGCCAGCTCGGCTTCGGGTTGACCAGCAGCGGCGCGTCGCTCTTGAGCATCCACTTGATGCCCTTGAGCATGGTCGACCAGTGGTTCCACACCTCCGAGTTCGAGGCCGACAACTGGCCGCCGTTGGCGAACGAGGTGTCCATCGCGGCGTAACGGTGTTTTTCGATCAGGGTGACGGCAAAGCCGCGTTTGGCCAGCGCGTAGGCGGTGGTGACGCCGGTGATTCCGCCGCCGATAACTGCAATAGTTTTCATACTCGTCAAGCTCCAACACGTCGGGGTTCAATCCGCGCACACACGCGCAGCGGACACCCCCTCTGTTCTGGACCTGAGAGATTCACGTATGGCCGCTTGGGGCGGGCATCGCTTGCTCCTTCGGTGCACCGGACGACGAAAGCTCCGGCAGCTCTTCAGAGTTCAACTGCAATATCGGTCCGTTTGCCTGAGAGTTTCCGGGGCGGTTGCTCCTTCGGCGCTGTCCTGCGGGTAACCGCCGTACAGGCTCTCCCGATATCACGTATGGCGCAAAGCCAATTCAAATCGTTGCCGCCGCTTGCGCGAACGAGCGTTGCTAGCTTACAGCAAGGACGGTGGCAATTTCAAACTTTTTCTGACGAATAGTTGTTTTCGACGGCGGCCGCCGACCGCCGTTGGGCGAAACGGCGCCGTTTCACGCCGCGCGCCGGGTATTTAATGGCCGTTGGCGCCCTGGTAAATCAGCTGCACGCCGGTGACCAGCAGGCCGATTTGCGCGATCCGGAAAAACCACACGGTGCTGACGCGTTCCTGCAGCCAGACGCCCAGCGCGACGCCAAGCGGCACCAGCGGCGCCAGCGTCAGGCTGGCCAGCAGGTTGGCGCCGCTGAACTGGCCCAGCCACGCGTACGGCACTAGCTTGACGGCGTTGGTGATCAAAAAAAACACGTTGATGGTGGCCAGGAAGGTGACCTTGTCCAGGCGCCGCGGCAGCAGGTACATCAGCACCGGCGGGCCGCCGGCGTGGGCGACGAAGCTGGTGAAGCCGGACACCGCCGCCATGCAGGCGCCGGCCACCTTCGACGGCGGCGAGCGCTGCTCCTGCGCCTTGGCGTCGCGCCAGCGGCTGGCCACGAACAGCACGGAGATCGCGCCGATCAGCAGGCGGATCGTCGATTCGTTGAACAGGCCGAAGGTCAGCGCGCCCAGCGCCACGCCGACCAGGGCGCCGGGAATCAGCGCGCGCACGATGCGCGCGTCCCATTTGCCGAAGTAGACGCGCAGGCCGACCAGGTCGGTCAGGCACAGCAGCGGCAAGACGATACTGGCGGCCTGCCGGGGCGACAGCGCGATCGCCATCAGCGGCACGGCGGCGCCGCCCAGCGCGCCGCCGAAGCCGCCCTTCGAAACGCCGATCAAGAGGACGGCGGGAATGGCGACGGCGTAGAAAATCGGATCGGTGATCATCGGTGAAGACGGGGCGTGGGCGTGGATCGGAGGCCCGCGGAAGGCGCGGCGCGTCAGCTGCGAATGAACAGCAGACAAGAATATAGCCGAACGCGCCGCGCCCCGCTGGCGGCGCCGATTTTCGTCGGTCGGGTTAGCCCGCCAGGGCGTAACCCGACTGGCGTCGGATTAGCCGTTCCACCCATCCGACCTACGAGACGCCATTAGCGTCGTCGAAGTCGATGAACATGGCCGACGACCAGACCTTGCTGTCGTCGCGCTGGCGGCCGAACAGGTACACCGGACGGTGGCCGAACGGGCCGTTCGCCGGCGCCACGTCGAGCGCGCCGGCCAGGCTGGTCGGCAGCGCCCGCTCGGTCAGGCGCTCCAGCGCCAGGAACAGCTCGGTGCCGCCCAGTTCCAGGCGCATGCCGCCGTCGCGCAGCAGCTGTTCGCCGCTGACCTCCCAGCAAAACGTCGGCGCGTGGACGAAGGGGTTGCGCTTGAGCGGGTCGCCGGTCTTGGCGTAGCTGTCGATAGTGCCCTCGACCTTGACGCTGCAGTGGCGCAGGTTGCTGACGTCGATCTCGACGCCGTCGGCGTCGCCGTAGGTCTCGCTGCGAAAGCCGATCTCGGTCGGCCCGGCGCGCCAGCACACCTCCTCGTCGTGCTCGAAGCCGTGCGACTGGAAGCGGTTGATGGTGCCGTTGCGGATCGTGATGCGGCCCTGCCACGCGGCCCAGCGGTAGCGGTCCGGTATGCGCGCGCCGCCCCAGCGCAGGCGGATCAGGCGTTCGGAAAACCCCAACTCCCGGTGCAGGTTGCGCTGCCAGATGCGCCCGCTGTGGTCGTAGGCGGCCAATTCCTCCCAACCGGCCGCGCCGAGGAAGTCGTACTCCAGCGTGGCCGGCCCGCGCAGGCGGAATTCGTCGCCCTGGAGGTGGGCGCCGCAGCGCACCAGCAGCGCGCTGTGCTCGCCGGTGGTGGCCCAGGTGTGGCGCGCGCGCAGGGCGCGGCCGATGCTGTGGCGGTCGAGCCGCTCGGCCAGCACCCCGGTCAGGCCGCCGTGCACGCCGAACACCTGGGTGCCGGGCGGGCCGCCGCCGGGCCGGCCGCGGTGCTCGTCGCCGCTGGCGGCCACGCCGATCTTGTAGCCGCGCTCGATCACGTCCTGGTACAACCAGCCGAAATGGCCCCAGCTCGAGGCGATTTCGACGAGCCGCTCCAGCTCCGGGTGGTGCCAGTCCGGGATGTAGCGTCGGCCGCCGACGTGCGGCATGATCAGGTGCCGCTCCGGCTCGCCGACGTAGGCGGCCCACAACTCCTCCACCGGCCAGCGCCCCAGTTCCACCGCGTCGCCCTTCATGTCCTCGTTCCAGACGAAGGTGCGGTTATGCTCGCCGCGCCGGTTGTACGGGAAGTCGGGCGCCTCGTCGCCGAGGAAGACCACGTTGTGGTCGCCGCCGGCGGTGGAACTGCCGCACCACTCCTGCACCGGATAGCAGACGAAGCGGCCCGGCTGGTTGAACTCTTCGACCGTGTCCACGCCCAATTGCCAGTTGGCGTCGGTGATCTGGAAATCGTTGGCGGTGTAGCCCAGCACGTCGATGCCGCCGATGTCGCGGGCGTAGGCGGCGTTGTAGGCCGGGCTGTTGGTGCCGACCGTGTCGCTGGCGTGCACGTGCAAATCGGCGTAGAACGAGCGCGGCGCCGGGAAGCGCGCGGCCACCTCCACCAGCGCCGTGGCGGGCCGCACGGCGCCGCCGCCGACGTACTCGGCGAACACGCGCAACTCGCCGGCGGCGGCCGGCAGGTCGTCGACGCCGACGCTGGCCCAGCCCTCGGTCGGCACGGCGTGGCGCGCCTGGTACACCTGCGCGGCGCCGGCGAAGGCGCGCACCAGCAGCGCGCCGCCGGCCCCCAGGCAGGCGTTGCCCCAACGGTCTTGCAGCGAAAAACGGAACGGCAGGCGCTCGCCGGGTCGGGCGAAACGCGGCCCGGCCACCAGCAGGCGCGCCGGCGCGCCGGGCGCGACGTCGATCACCACGTCGCCCGGCACCGGCGCGAAGCGCGACGTCCCCAGCGGATCGACGTAGCAGCGGAAGCGGAAGCGGTCCTCGACGAAGGTTTGCACCCGCGTGCCGGCGCCGCCGCCGCGGCGGTCGCCCAGGCGCACGATGATATGGTCGCCGGCGTTCAGGTAACCGTCGACGACGTCGACGATGACCGCCTTTTGGAACGGCCGCTCGTGGCCCTTCTGGTCGAAGCGCACGCTGAGCGACTGCACCGTGCCTGGGCTTTGGCCGGGCGCCAGCGGGCCGGCCTGGTATTCGGCGCTGACATAGTTGGCGGCGGCCGGATCGCTGGTCTGGAACAGCGCCCAATCGGAATAGAATTTAAAGGTCGCCTTGAACCAGCCGCCGTCGGCCAGCCCGGCGGCGCCGACTTCGTAGTCGAGCACGATCTCGTGCCAGCTGCCGGCCTCCAGCCGCGCCACGTCGCAACGCACGCTGCCAATAAACGGCAGCGCCTTGTTGCGCTCGTACAAACCGACGGGCGCGAAATGCGGCCCGAGGCGCTCGCGCAAGGCCGCGTAGCGTTGCGCGGTCGAATCGTGCTCACTCATACATACTCCTAAAAAAATCCGGGTGAATACCGCCAAGTCAAGCTTTCGCAGGTCGGATTAGCGAAGCGTAATCCGACGCCGAGCCGCCGCCGGCGCCAGTCGGGTTGCGCCCTTTCGGGCTAACCCGACCTTCTATGATGAATTCCAAGTCAACTGGTTTTTCGCAAATTTATCCTATCCCTTGTTTCGGTATCGGCGGGGTCAAGGGCGGGCGAAGCC
Source organism: Janthinobacterium sp. CG3 (assembly GCF_000344615.1). GTDB lineage: Bacteria > Pseudomonadota > Gammaproteobacteria > Burkholderiales > Burkholderiaceae_D > Janthinobacterium. Next base: position 3,050,804 of record NZ_KB467824.1, read on the forward strand.
CGGCGAAGCGAACCCTTGACGCCGCCGATACCGAAATATGCTGGTCCATGGCGCCATGACGCATATTGCGGCTTGGCGCCATGCCGACCTGTTTCGTTTTGGCCTTCGTTCATTGCCAGCGCTTTGCTTTCGTCGTTCGTACAGCCCAGTTCGAAGCTCTCGGTCATCATTGCGTGAGACTTCACGTCCCACCACCTTCTATCCGCTGGTTTTGCTACCCCAGCCTAATTCTGCATGCGCGTTGCGCTTAGTGACCTTGATGCGTGCAAGCCCCATCTACTAGGGTCGGTTGCCATGGGCAACCAGGTCGGGTTACGGGCCTGCCTACTCCTTGCTGCTGCGTACTTCAACGTAATGCCAACTACTGGTACTGAACGTGCCGCCTTACTCCCTTATGCCGCTCGTTTCAACTGCGCCCCTTCGGGGACGATCCCATGCTCCAGGTAGCGCCACAGGGCGACCACCAGCTTGCGCGCCACCGCGACGATGGCGATGCGCTTGCCGCGCTTGTTCTGGCCTCCCTGCGTGCGCCGGGCGAACCATTTCGTCATCACGCTGTCGGGTTGGTAGCGCAGCCAGAACCAAGACATCTCGATCAACAGCGCGCGCACGCGCCGGTTGCCCTGCTTGCTGATGCCCTGGTCAACCCGGCTCTCGCCGCTGTCGTAGGGCTGCGGCACCAAACCGACGCAGGCGCCCACCTGCCTGCGGTTCTCGAATTTGCGCCAGAACAGCTCCAGCACCAGCCTCGTCGCGCCCACCGGCCCCACCGCCTTCAACCGTTCCAGGTCGGCAATGCGCTGGCGCACCTCCGGCGGCAATTGCTCCGCCATCCCTTTTTCCAGCGCGGCCAGTTGTTGCTGCGCCAACTCCAAACGTTTGCACTCCTGTTCCAGCCGCTGCTGCAGCTGCGCCGACAGCGGATCGCCGTCGTAGCAACACAATTCCCGCTTGTTCAGCCGCGCCCCCACATCGCCGCCGACGCCATCCCAGCAGCCGACGGTGCGCAGCAGCTTGCGGATCCGGTCGCGGTGCTGCTGCGTTTCCTTTTGCAACTCGCCGCGGTCCCGTACCACGTGCCGCTGCGCCTCGGCCTCCACCGTCGGAACACGGATCACGTGCATCCGGTCGTACTCGCCACGCAACCAGCCCCGCAATGTCAGCACCAGCTTGATCGCGTCGAGCCGGTCGGTCTTGGCCCGCCGTTTGTGCCGCTCGACGGGAATGCTGGCAGGGTCGCAGATCACCACCTCGTAGCCCAGCTTCGAGAGGGCGCGTTCAATCCAGAAGCCATCCTGACCAGCCTCGTACAGCACGACGGTGCGTACCTCGGCGGCCAGGCCCCACTTTGCCTTGAACTTCTCAATCTCCTGCACCGTTTCGTTGAGGCGCCCCGCCGCTGTCTCGTCGGAAACCGTCTGAATCGCCGGCTTCTCTCTCTTTCCGTCGTGCAAGGCAATTTTCCAGCTCTTGCTCGACAACTCTAATGCCACTGCAAAAACTTCGACTTCAGGCGTAAAATCGTTGGCGCGGGTCGGTTGCATGATTTTCTCCTAAGTTGATTCTTCGAACCTTCACTTTAGGATTAATTTGCGTCTTTTGCCGACCCGCCTTCATTCATAGTATCTACGAAAATCCGCTAGTGGCTGCGCCAGGTTTGGTAGTGCCGTTCGATGCGGCGGAATACCAGGCTTTCGGCCAGCCAGGCGATGAAGCCGATCAGGGCGATGCCGAGCAGGACCTGGCTGGCGTTGCCGACCTGTCCGCCCAGCGAGACCATCCAGCCGATGCCGCGCGTGGCGCCGATCATTTCGGCGGCCACCAGCGCGCGCCAGGCCTGGCTGAAGCCGACCCGCAGCGCCGCCGTCAGCGCCGGCAGCGACGCCGGCAGGTAGACGTGCAGCAGCAGTTGCAGCCGGCTGGCGCCGAGGATGCGCGCGGCCCGCACTTCGCCGCCGCGGATCGATTGCACCCCTTCCTGGATCGTCAACGCCATCGGGAACACGGCGGCGATGAAGATGACGGCGACGATGGCCAGGTAGCCCAGCCCGAAGACGATCATCGTCAGCGGCGCCCAGGCGATCGGCGGGATCGACATGAACAGGCTGTTCAAGGGGGTGATGAAGTCGCGGAAGCCTTTCGAGACGCCGGCCGCCGTGCCCAACGCCAGCGCGACCACGCTGGCCGCGCCGAAGCCGACCAGTTCCTCGAGCAGGCTGGCGCCCAGTTGCGGCCAGAGTTTGCCGCTGGCCAGCCAGCGCCAGCCTTCCTGCGCCACCTCCCACGGCTGCGGCAGGATGTAGGCCGGGAAGCGGCTGGCGGTGACGCTCCACAGCAGCAGCAGCGCCGGCAGCGCGGCCCAGCTCCACGACGCCCTGGCGATCACGGCGCGCATGGTTTAACGCTTCACCCGCGGCTGGTCGGCGCGCTGCTGCCAGCTCAGGTCGACCACTTGGCTAACCTTCAGCTCCTTGTTCAGAAATCCCAGCGCCAGCGAATAATCCATCAGCCGCTGGATGAAGCGCAGGTCGCCCGGCTCCAGCCGGTCCGACCAGCCCAGCCGCTTGCGCGCCTGCTGCACCACGGCCGCCGGCGCGACGGTGGCGCCGGCGGCCGTCTTGACCGGCGCAATCTGGAAGGCGTCGGCGATGATGCGGTTCGACTCTTCCTGGTGCTCGTTGAGGAAGGCGATCGCCTTGCGGTGCGCGCGCAACACTTTGACGACGTCGTCGGGGCGCTCGGCCAGGGTCTTCGGCACCGCCATGACGACGTACCACGGGTAGCGCGGGATGCCCTGGTTGACGTCGAGCAGCACGCGCTTGCCGCGCAACAGCGCGTCCGAGACGAACGGTTCCCACGTGAAGGCGGCGTCGACGAGGCCGCGCTCGAGCGCCGCGTTCATGTTCCCGACCGGCATGCTGACGACGTCGACGTCGCGCTCGGGGTCGAGGCCGCCCGCTTCCTTCAGCACGTAGCCGCGCAGTAGCACGTCCATGCCGCTGCCCTTGGCCACGCCGGCAATTTTCTTGCCGCGCAGCCCGGCCAGGCTGGTGATGCCGGCGTTGCCGTTGGTAATGAGCGCCGCCTGGCCGTAGTTGACCTTGGCCAGGATGCGGCTGTTCAGGCCGCGCGCGTACCACTGGAACACCGGCGGCGCGCCGATGTAGGCGATGTCGAGTTCGCCGGCCGCCAGCGCCTGCTGCACCACCGGGCCGTCGCCGAACGAGGTCAGTTCGACCTTCAGGCCCTCCTCGGCGAAGTAGCCCTTCTTGTCGGCGATCAGCGCCGGCGCGTTGGCCAGCGCGTGGACCCAGCCGATGCGGATCGGTTTGCCGGCGCCCTGCGCGGCGGCGGGCGCGGCGGCGGCCAGCGCCAGCAGCGGCAGCGACAAGGTCGCCAGGAGTGTCTTGATCATGCGTGCTTTCACAGTTCGGGGCGGAATCGGGGCGGCGGCGTCAGGCCGGCTGGGCGGCCGGCGCGATGCGGTCCATCAGCTCGTTGCGGTAATCGTTGAAGCGGGCCAGCTTGCGCGTGTCGCGGTGGATGCGCGGACGCGGCAGCTCGATGCGCAGTTCGCTTTGGATGCCCGCCGGCGCCGTGCCCAGCACCACCACGCGGTCGGCCAGGAACACCGCCTCGTCGATGTCGTGGGTGATGAAGACGACCGTCTGGCCCAGGTTCTCCCACAGGCGCAGCGTTTCCTCGTTCATGCTGTTGCGCGAAATCGCGTCGAGCGCGGCGAACGGTTCGTCCATTAGCAGCAGCGTCGGTTCCATCACCAGCGTGCGCGCCAGCGCGACGCGCTGCTGCATGCCGCCCGACAACTGGTACGGCAGTTTGTCGGCGGCGTCCGCCAGGCCGACCATCGCCAGGTAATGGCGGGCGCGCTCGCGCTGCTCGGCCACGCCGATGCGCTTGCCCATGCGCAGGCCGAAGCGCACGTTGTCGAGCGCGTTCAGCCAGGGGAACAGTTGCGGCGACTGGAACACGTAACCCAGTTCCGGCGTCTCCGGCGTGACCGGCGCGCCGTTCACGGTAACGCTGCCGCGCGACGGCTGGTGGAAGCCCGACAGCAGGTTGAGCAAGGTGCTTTTGCCGCAGCCGGACGGCCCCAGCAGCGCGATGAACTCGCCCGGCCGCGCCCGCAGCGACAGGTCGCGGAACACCACGTGCCCGTTCGGGTAGGCGAAGTCGACGTGGTCGACGGACAACTGCGCCATGGCTTGGGTTTGCATGTCGATCTCCTGCGGGGGTCGCGAAGGTCCGAGCGAACCGTCAACATGCATGGTACGTGTGAAGCTTTAGATAACGAACGAAGCAATCCGCATATCGATATGCGGGTGCTGCGGAAGTTAAAAACACGGGCAATCGCTACGCTGCCGCGCCGCCGTACAATTTCAGCGCGTCGGCCGATGCAATGCTGATCAGCGAGCCGCTGACCTTGATCAAGTGCTGCGCGCTGAGCTGGTGCAGCACCCGCGACAGCGTCGCCGGCGCCAGGTTCAGCAGCGACGCCAGCAAGCTTTTCTTCAACTCCAAGCGCACCTCGGTCGAGCGTTGCAGTTGCGACGCCTGCAGCAGGTATTCGATCACGCGCTGGGTGGCGTTCTGCACCGAGCAGCGCTCGACGTTGCGGATGAAGCCGAGCAGGTGGTCCGACAGGCTGGCCATCATCTGGCGGGCGATGCGCGGCGACTGCTCCAACAGGCGCAGCAGCGCGGCCGGCGGAATCCGCAGCAGCAGGGTGTTGTCGAGCGCCTCGGCGCAAAACGGATACGCTTCGTCGAGGAAGATCATCGGCTCGCCGAAGCTCTGGCCCGGGCGGATCAGTTCGAGCACCTTGTCGCCGCCGTCCGGCGTGGCAATGCTCAGTTTGACCATGCCGAACACGACGATGTAGGCGCCCTCGGCGACCTCGCCCTTGCGGAACAGGATCTGCCCCTTGTCGAGTTCGACGCGACTGACGTCGGTGCGCAGCTGTTCCAGCTGGATCGGCGAGATATGGCGAAACAGCGCCTGGGTTGACAGCAAGCCGCCGACGTTGACCTTACTCATGACACTCTCTTTTCAATCGATTTGACTAAGGTCAAGTGTAGGCGCGCGCGGCGGCCGCGGCTATCCGCCGATGGAACTAGGCCGGCCAGCCAAACGACGGGGGGATAAGCTAGCGTGTCGTAGCTCGGATTAGCGGGAAGCGTCATCCGGCAATGTTGGCCGAAGCACGACGCGCTGCTCCAGGCCAACATTGTCGGGTTACGCCGTTTCGGCTAGCCCGACCCACGAACATCGGCCTATTTGCCGATGCCGTGCTCGACGGCGTAGACGGCGATTTGCACGCGGCTGCTCAATTGCAGTTTCTTGAGGATGTTCTGGACGTGGATTTTGACGGTGCTCTCGGCAACCGACAGTTCGCGGGCGATTTCCTTGTTGCTCTGGCCGCGCGCCAGGAAGCCCATCGCCTCGCGCTCGCGCGGCGTCAACCGCACCGGCGGCGCGGCCGGCGCGCCGGCCTGCCCCTGCGCCGCCGAACCGGCGCGCAACTGCGCCACCAACTTGCCCGTCATGGACTCGGCGACGACGGCCTCGCCGGCGGCGGCGCGGCGGATCGCCTCCATCAGCTTGTCGGCCTCGATGTTTTTCAGCAGGTAGCCGCGGGCGCCGGCGTGCAGGGCCGCGCCCAAGTCCTCGGCCTGCTCCGACACCGTCAGCATCAGCACCGCCGTGCGCGGCAAGTCCTGCATGATCAGCTGCAGCGCCTCCAGCCCGGACAGGCCGGGCATGTGCAAGTCCATCAGCACCACGTCCGGGCGCAACTGCTTGGCGCGCTTGACGCCTTCCAGGCCGTCGGCCGCCTCGCCCACCACGTCGAAGTCGGGATTGCGCTGCAGCAGCAATTTGACGCCGCTGCGCAGCAAGGTGTGGTCGTCCACCAGGAGGATTTTGATTGTCATGCCCGCACGCCTTCGCTCTGCCTAGTTACCGCCATTATGTCACGCCACCTGGCGGTTTTCGCGCGGCAGCGACAGGCTCACCGTGGCGCCGGCGCCCGGTTCGCTGACGATGTCGAGCTGCGCGCCCAGCCGCAGCGCGCGTTCGCGCATGATGCTCAGGCCGACGTGCTGCTCCGATTCGCCCAGCTGCGCCGGGGCGAATCCCCTGCCGTCGTCGCGCACCGTCAGCGCGAAGTCGCGGTCGTTGTCGACGTCGACCCAGACCGCGCCGGCGCCGGCATGCTTGCGGATGTTCGACAGCGCCTCCTGGAGGATGAACAGCACCTGCAACTGCTGCTCCGGCGCCAGCGGCGCGCCGCTGCCGCGCAGTTCCAACGCGCACGGCAGGCCGCTTTGCCGCTCGAACTTGGCCAGCACCTCGCGCACCTTGGCGTCGACGTCGCCGCCCGGCCAGCGCGTGCGGAAATTGTGCAGCAGCTCGCGCACGTCGCAATAACTTTCGTCGACGCCGGCGCGCAGCAGCGGCACCACCTCGGCCACCTCGGCCAGGTTGCCGCGCCGTACCGAATCCTCCAGCAGTTGCGCGTGCAGGCTGATCAGGTTCAAGCCCTGCGCGATGCTGTCGTGCAAACCCTGCGCCATCAAACCGCGCTCCTGCGCCACCGCGACCTGCTTTTCCAGCGCGATCAAGCGCTGGTTGTCGACCGCGATGCCAAGGCTGCGGCCCAGCGTTTCGAGCAACCGGAGGGTGGCGGCGCCCAGCCCGCGGCGGCGCCCGAAATGCAGCGAAAAGCTGCCGATCGCCTCCTCCCGCACGCGCACCTGGAACACCGCCAGCGAGACGAAACCCTCGTCCGCGCAGCGGTAGAGCCGGCCGGCCTCGCGGCCAAGCCGGCGCAGATCCTTGACCACGATGACGCCCTGGACGATCGCCTCGCCGCACAGGCAGTCCTGGGCCCGGATGCAATGCTCTTGCTCGATCAACTGTTCGGGGATGCCCTCGTGCACGACGATGTGGACGTTGCCGCGCTGGCGGTCGAGCGTGCGCACGGTGCCGCCGTCGGCGCCGCTAAAACGCATCACGCGCAGCAGGAAACCGCGGCACAGTTGCTCGATGGTCTGCTGCGCGGCCAACAGCGCCGTGACGTCTTGCAGCGCGGCCATCTGGCTGGCCTGCGCGTCGAGCTGGGCGGCCTGCTCGCGCACGCGCCGGGCCAGCGCGCCGGGCGTGGCGCCGGGTGTGGCGCCGGCGTCGGCGCGGGCGCGCACGCGGTTGGCAGAGCGCAAGGAGCTGCGTTTGACGGGGGCGATGCTGCGGTGCGGGTTCATGGTCGTGCTCTGGCTTAGCTTCGGAAATCCGATGACAGGCGATATCATCGCATGCCGCCGGTTAGCGGGCCGGCAACGCTGAAAATCGACCGCAGGCAAAGGGCCGGGGTCGGACCTTCCGGTCCGGCCCCGGGGCTACGCCCTTGGTTTTCAAGGACGATCCGGGCGTTTCTACAACTTGATTTCGGTGCCGAGCAGGACCAGGAATTGCGCCAGCCATTGCGGATGCGCGGGCCAGGCCGGCGCCGTGACGAAGTTGCCGTCGGTGACGGCGTCGTTCACCTCGACTTCGGCGTAGTGGCCGCCCGCCAGTGTGACTTCCGGCGCGCACGCCGGATACGCCGAGATGCGCTTGCCCTTGATGACGCCGGCGGCCGCCAGCAGTTGCGCGCCGTGGCAGACGGCGGCGATCGGTTTGTTGGCGCTGGCGAACTGGCGCACGATCTCGATCACGCGCGGGTTCAGCCGCAGGTATTCCGGCGCGCGGCCGCCGGCGATCATCAGCGCGTCGTAGGCGGCCGCGTCGACCTCGGCGAAGCTGTAGTTGAGCGCGAATAAATGGCCCGGTTTCTCGGTGTAGGTCTGGTCGCCCTCGAAGTCGTGGATCGCGGTTTTGATCTTGTCGCCGCTCTTCTTACCGGGGCAGACCGCGTGCACCGTGTGGCCGACCATCTGCAGCGCCTGGAACGGCACCATCGTTTCATAATCCTCGGCGAAATCGCCGGTCAAAAATAAAATTTTCTTCGCCGCCATGTAGTTCTCCATATGAAAGATGACGCCGGCCCGGACGGACCGGCCCACGCCCTTATAGTAGCGCTTCTTGCACCTTGCAGCAGATTATCGTTTCGCTATCGTTTTTTTGCCGGCTGCGGCAAGGGATCAGGCCAGGCACGCAACGCTATCAGCGCCCGCGTGCGCGCCGCTTGCTTCTTTAGGGCAAAATGTCCGTTCTCAACCAAGGACACTGTCATGATTTTTGAAATCGCCCACATCCACATCAAATCCGCCACCCACGCCGCCTTCGAAGCGGCCGTCGCCGAAGCGGTGCCGCTGTTCCGCCGCGCCGTCGGCTGCCTGTCGATGGCGCTGGAACGCTCGATCGAGCACGGCGACCACTACCGCCTGGTGGTGGGCTGGCAAACGCTGGAGAACCACACCGTGGACTTCCGCGGCAGCGCCGACTTCCTCGAATGGCGCCGGCTGGTGGGCGGCTTCTTCGAGGCGCCGCCGCAGGTCGAACATATGAACACGGTGCTGACCGGGTTCTAAGCCGGCGCCAGTTCGGCGATCGCGGCGCGGCTCTTCGCCAGCGTGGCGGCCACGGCCGCCTCGCCCATTGCCACGCCTTCGGCCTGGATGAAGGTGATCTCGGTGATGCCGAGGAAGCCGAGCACCGCGCGCAGGTAGGTCGACAGGTGGTCGTAGCCGGCGCCGGGGCCTTCGCTGTAGATGCCACCGCTGGCGGTGAAGATATAGACTTTTTTGCCGGTGGCCAGGCCAACCGGGCCGTTGGCGGTGTATTCAAAGGTGCGGCCGGCGCGGGCGACATGGTCGATCCAGGCCTTCAACGTCGAACTGACGGAAAAGTTGTACATCGGCGCGGCGATCACCAGCACGTCGGCGGCCAGCAATTCGCCGACCAGCGCGTCCGATACCTTCACCAGTTCGGCCGCCTGCGCCGAGCGCTGCTCGGTCGGCGTGAAGAAGGCGCCCATCATGGCTTCGTCCAGGTGCGGCACCGGCGCGGCGGCCAAGTCGCGCTCGACGATGCTATCGCCCGGCTGGGCGGCGCGCCACGTGGCGATGAATTCGCCCGACAATTGGCGCGACAGGGAACCGTTGTTGCGCACGCTGCTATTGATGTGGAGTACGTTTGCCATGATAGAGATTCCTTCAAATTCGGTTGAACGTCAGATTTGTTGATTGCGTTCATCTTAGTTCCGCATTAGCATCGATGGAATCCATTAAATTCAAATCGTTAGCATCGATATTCTAGATATATGCGTGAACCCGGCCTGCCCTCCCTCGACCAACTACGTGTTTTCATCGCCGTCATCGACGCCGGCGGCTTCGCCCACGCCGCGCGCCAGTTGCACCGCACCCAATCGGTGATCAGCTACACCATTGCCAACCTGGAGGAACAGCTCAACGTCGTGCTGCTCGACCGCGGCAAGCGCAAGCCGACCCTGACCGAGGCCGGCAAGGCGCTGCTGGCCGACGCCCGCGCGGTGTCGCTGAAGGTCGACGGCATGCGCGCGCGCGCCAAGGCGCTGGCCGGCGGGCTGGAGGCGGAGGTGGCGCTGGTGGTCGACGTGATGTTTCCGACCTGCGTGCTGGTCGAGGCGCTGGAGGCGTTCCAGCTCGAGTTCCCCACCGTCGCGCTGCGCCTGCGGGTGGAGGCGATGGGCGCGGTCACGCAACTGGTGCTGGACCGCACCTGCCACATCGGCGTGGGCGGCTGGATGCCGGTGACGGCCGACGCGATCGAGCGGCTGGCCTCCGGCCACGTGCGGATGATGCCGGTGGCGGCGCCCGGGCACCCGCTGGCGCAGCTGCCCGGGCCGATTCCGACCTCGCTGGCGCGCGAACACACCCAACTGGTGCTGACCGACCGCAGCGCGCTGACCGAGGGCCGGGATTTCGGCGTGCTGGCGCTGCGCAATTGGCGCTTGAGCGACCTCGGCTCGAAGCACGCGCTGCTGCGCGCCGGCCTGGGCTGGGGCAGCATGCCCGAGGCGATGGTGCGCGAAGACCTGGCCAGCGGCCGGCTGGTGCGGCTGCGCCTCGGCGACGGCGACGTGATGCATTTTCCGATCCACCTGATCCACCGCGGCGACCAGCAGCCGGGTCCGGCGGCACAGTGGCTGGTGGAGCGCTTCGCGGCGCAACTGCCGCAATTGCTGGCGCGCGGCTTTTAGGTAGCGCGGTTTTTCCGCTCGGGTTGGCCGGAACGGCGTAACCCGAGCGGCGTCGGCGGCGGCCCCGCGCCGGCTCACGCGCTGCTATATGATAGGCACGAATTTAACTCAGCTACAGGGAACGCGATGGCCGCAATTGACGATTTCATCAACAAGCAAAAGGATGGCGCGCGCTTCGTCATCACGGCGCAAATGCTGCGCCTGCCGGTGCAGCAGTTCGACAGTCTGGCGCTAGGCTGGATCGCCGATGGCGGCCCCGGCTTTTCAGTCAGCGGCGTGCCGCACCGGGTCGTCGTCGACGGCCGCTTTTTTATCAGCCGTCTGACCGTGGTCAAGGACGGCGCCCCGGTCTGAACGCGGCGGCCATGGCGTCGCCTAGCCGAGGCCGGCCGCCCGCAGCCGCGCCCGCAGCCGCCTGACCTCCTCCGACAGGTCCACCACCAGCGCCGCCAGGTGCTCGTCGGCGTCGAAGGCGCGCTCGATGTCGCGCAGCCGGCGCGCCCGCACCAGGTCAACGCTGGTGAAACGCCAGCCGGACGCCGGCGCCCCCGGTGGCGCCGGCGGTACCGGCTGCGGCGGTCCGCCCAGGATGCCGGTGGCGGCCCGCTCCAGCACCCATGCCGGCTCGACCGCGCAGGCGCGCGCCATTTCCTCCACCGTCAGCGCCGACTCTTCCAGCATGACGCCAGTCACAATCTTTGCTTGTCCCATGATTTACGCTCCCATTTTCTGGCGCGGATTGAATGCCATCTCCTTCGCCATGGTTTCATATAATTCGCGCGCCCGGGCGCTGTGCGCCGGCGGTAGCACGAGTTCGAGCAGCAGGTACAGGTCGCCGGCCGGGTTGCCGGGAACGCCGCGCCCCTTCAGGCGCAGCTTGCGCCCGCCTTGCGAGTGTTCCGGCACCGTCACCGTCACCGTGCCCGACGGCGTGGGCACGTCGATTTGCGCACCCAGCGCGGCTTCCCACGGCGCCACCGGCACGGTGGCAAAGACGTCGCGGCCCTCGACCCGGTAGCGCGGGTCCGGCTTGAAATGGATTTCCAGGTACAGGTCGCCGGCCGCCGCGCCGCCGCGGCCCGGCTGGCCCTGTCCGCTCAGGCGCAATTGCTGGCCCTCGGTGACGCCTTTTGGAATGCTGACGTCGAGGTTGCGCTCGCGCGTGACGACGCGGCCGCGCGCGTCCGCCTCCGGCGCGCGCAGCGTGATCGTGCGGGTGGCGCCGCGGTAGCTGTCGGCCAGGTCGATGACGATGCTGGCGTGGCTGTCCTCGCCGCGCGCGGCGGCGCCGCCGCCACGGCGGCGCCCGCCCAGGTGGGCGAACAGGTCGGAGAAGAAGTCGTCGTCGCCGGCCGCGCCGGTCCTGCCGGACGGGTCGAAACCGGACGGCCAGTCCGGCGGCGTGCGAAATGGCTGGCCGGGGCGCTGGCCGCGCCCCAGCTCATCGTAGGCGGCGCGCTTGTCGGCGTCGCCCAGCACGCCGTAGGCCTCGTTCAATTCCTTGGTGCGCTTGTCGGCGTCGGCCTCCTTGCTGACATCCGGATGGTATTTTCGGATCAGCTTGCGGTAGGCTTTCTTGATTTCATCTTCCGTGGCGGCCTTCTCCAGCCCCAGGGTCTTGTAGTAGTCCTTGTATTCCAATGCTGCGCTCCTCAGGTTCGCCCGCGCGCGGGCCGATTGCCATGGCGGTATGGTCAAGCCAGTGTAAACGATGCGGGCGCGCGCCAGCGCAACGCTGGCGGTAATAGCGGGGCCAACTGAAGCAATCGACGCCAAGGGCGTCGGCCCGGGATCGCCCCCCCGAGGCTCTGGCCCCGGTTTGACGCCCTTGGTTTTTTCAGCGCACGCGGCGCGCCGACGAGATGCGCTTGTTCATGCCGTCCAGGCGCGGATACCGGCCCGGGCCGTACACCACGCAGCGGCCGCCGAACTCGGCGTGTTCGCAGAACTCCCACTGGCCCGCGTTGACGACGATCGAGCCGGCCTTGTCGTTGAAGTTAAACTCGCCGAAGTTGCTCGCGTCGCGCAACAGCGGCGCCGGACGGCCGCGCATGTCGCCGTGCTCAAACAGTACCACCGGCGCCTCGTCGCCGCGGCCGCGCCAGTCGTCGCGCCCACGCTCGTCGCGCCCGTCACGGCCGCCGTCGTCGACCAGGCGCGCCGACGAGACGCGTCCGTTCAGCTCGCGGCCAACGTCGCGGTAAGCACCCGGCTCGAACACCCGGCAGACGCCGCGGTAGTCGGCGTCGCTGCACAACTGCCAGCTGCCTTCCTCGACCTGCAGGCTGGAGGCGCGGTCGTTGAAGCCGATTTCATTGAAATCGCCGGTGTCGCGCACGACGCGGGTCGAGTCGCCGCGCAAGTCGGGCGCACTGAACAACTCCAGCATGCCGCGCCGGCCGTGCCGCTCGCGCCCGCCGTGGCCGTGGCCGCGGCCGCCGTCGCGCCCGCCCAGCTCGCGCACCGACGAGATCTGGTCGTTGAAGCGCTCCATGGTGGGGTACTCGCCCGGCTCGACCACGGTGCAGCCGCCGCTGAAGTCGGCGTCGACGCACACTTCCCAGCGGCCCGAGCGCACCCGCATGCTCGAGGCGCGGTCGTTGAAGCCCAGCTCCGACAGGTCCGGCGTGGCGCCGCGCAAGGTCACCTCGCGGCCGTTGAAATTACTGTGCGTGTACAGCGACAATTCGCCCGCTTGCGCGGCGCCCTGGCCGAAGAGGGCGGCGCCCAGCAGCAGCGCGCCGCTCAGTGTGATGTTCATGTGGGTTCTCCTGATTTATTGTAAAACGATGTCGTCAATACGCTTGCGACAGCAACGCGCCGGCGCGCGCTTTCGCCTACATGCAATTGTAATAATTTTATACAAGCGCCATTTCCCGTAGAATTGGCGGTTTCGTCAAGCTCGAGCGCCATGCCCCACACCACCGCCTTCACATTATCCGCCATCCGCGCCGAAGCGTCCGCCCTGTGGCGCCTGGCCTGGCCGATGCTCATCGGCCAGCTCGCCACCGTCGGCATGGGCGTGGCCGACGTCGCCATGAGCGGCCACGCCAGCGCCGAGGAATTGGCGGCGGTGTCGCTGGGCGCGTCGATCTGGTCGATCGTGCTGGTCACCATCACCGGCATCATGATGGCGATCAATTCCGTCGTCGCCCACGAGTTCGGCGCCGGCCGCATCGAGCGCGTGCCGCACATCGTGCGCCAGTCGATGTGGAAGGCGCTCGGCGTCGGCCTGGCCGGCTGCCTGCTGGCCAACCTGGTCACCGTGGTGTTCGACCACCTGTACCTGAGCGACGAGGTGAACGCCAAGGCCTCGCTGTTCGTGCACATCATCAGCACCGGCCTGCCGGCGCTGGCGGCCTACCGCGCGCTGTACGGCTACAGCACCAGCATCAACCAGACCAAGCCGGTGATGGTGATCGCCTTGGGCGCGCTGGCGCTTAACGTGCTGATCAACTGGCTGCTGATCTACGGCCACTGGGGCCTGCCGCAAATGGGCGGGGTCGGCTGCGCGGTCGCCACCAGCGCCTGCATGTGGCTGATGCTGGCGGCGATGCTGCTGTGGATGCGCCACGCGCCGGCCTACCGCGCCACCTATCCGTTCACGCACTGGGAATGGCCGCACTGGCCGGAGATCGGCAGCATGCTGCGCCTCGGCCTGCCGATCGGCGTGACCTACTTCGCCGAAGTCAGCGCCTTCGGCGTCATCAGCCTGCTGGTGGCGCGCTACGGCGTGGTGCAGGTGTCGGCGCACCAGATCGCGCTGAACTTCTCGTCGGTGGTGTTCATGGTCCCGCTGACCTTCGGCATCGCCCTGGTGACCCGGGTCGGCCACGCCATCGGCGAGGGCAATCCGCGCAAGGCCCGCTTCGTCTCCTGGATCGGGGTGGCGATGGCGCTGGCGGCGGCGGTGCTGTCGGCCATCGGCATCACGCTGTTCCGCCACCAGATCGCGCAGGCCTACACGTCCGACCCGGCGGTGCAGCAACTGTGCGCGCAACTGCTGCTGTTCGCCGCCATTTTCCAGCTGTCGGACGCCACCCAGGTGGCGACCTCGTGCGCGATCCGCGGCTACAAGGTGACGCGCCCGGCGATGCTGATCCAACTACTGGCGTTCTGGGGCGTCTCGCTGCCGCTCGGCTACGTGCTGGGGTTGGCGCCGGCCGGCCTGCCGTGGGCGCCGGCCGCGCCGATGGCGGCCAGCGGCTTTTGGATCGGCCTGGTGCTGGGCCTGACGGTGGCGGCGCTGCTGCTGACCTGGTATTTGAACCGCCTGTCGCTGCGCTGCATGCGCGAGGCGGAGGCCGAGCCGGCGGCCGCGGCCGGGCGCGGCGCCGGCTCCGGCCCCAAGGTCGCCACGTAAATTCGGCGTATCCCCGCACTGTATCCCCCCACTATCAGGAGTCCACAATGGCAGAGATGCGCCGTTTCAAGCAAGTCGACGTATTCAGCCGGGCGCCGTTCAAAGGCAATCCGCTGGCGGTGATCCTCGACGCCGAGGGCCTGGGCGACGCGCAGATGCAGGCCATCGCGCGCTGGACCAATCTGTCCGAAACCACCTTCGTGCTGCCGGCCAGCGACCCGGCCGCCGACTACCGCGTGCGCATCTTCCCCGGCGCCGCCCCGACATTCACGCCCGAAATCAAGGTTGTTGCGCGCCGGCGCGCGCCGGTTTCCCTTGCTTTGCCGCAAGGCATCGCGGGATAATGGGGCAATCTATCAGGCCATCCCTATGCTCATCAAACGAAAATCGATCGAAAAAGAAGAATCCTCGCGCCCGCCGCGCCCGCCCGCTCCGCGCAAAGCCAAGTACGCGCCGGTGACGCTGTCGGAGATGAACGGGGTGCGCTACCTGCACTTCGGCACCGAATGGGTGCAGGGCGCGATGCGCATCCGCAAGCCCGACTGGCTGGAACTGGAATACGCCCAGCAAATGATGGCCTGGATGCTGTGGATCGAACAGCCGCTGCGCATCGCCCAACTGGGTTTGGGCACGGCCGCGCTGACCAAGTTCTGCTACCGCCAGTTCCCCGCCGCGCAGGTGCGCGCGGTCGAGCTGAACCCGGCCGTGATCACCGTGTGCGAGTCGATGTTCAAGCTGCCGCCGAACGATGAACGTCTGGCCGTGCTGGAAATGGACGCGCTCGACTTCGTCAACGACGCCGCCAACCACGCCGCCTTCGACGCGCTGCAAGTGGATTTGTACGACGCCACCGCGCGCGGCCCGGTGCTCGACAGCGCCGACTTCTACAGCGCCTGCGCCGCCTGCCTGGCGCCGCACGGCATCATGACGGTGAACCTGTTCGGCGACCATCCGAGCTACGCGAAAAACCTGAAAGCGATGAAATTTGCGTTCGGCCATGTCATCTGCCTGCCGGAGGTGCATGATGGCAACGTCGTGGCCATCGCTTTCAAGAGCAAGCCCGCGCTCGACGCCGCGGCGCTGGCCGCGCGCGCCGCGCAAATCGTCGCCGACAGCAAGCTGCCCGCCAAATCCTGGGTCAAGGGCATCCACAGCGCGGTGTGACCCGGCCGGGGCGCGGCCAGCTGATTTTGTGCAAAGAAAGTAGCGAATGAAGAATGGGTCCCCCAAAGCGCTCGACCTGCAACAAATCTTCACCTGGCTGCTGGCCGACGGCCTGGTCGACAAGGCCGACGTCAAGGCCAACTACGCGCAGGCCCTGGGCATCCTGAAAAACATCGTCGGCGCGATGCACCCGCTGTGCGCGGTGGCGCACTGCAAGCTGGCCTCGGCGCTGGCGCCGCACAAGGCGCTGACCCTGGACGCGCTGTGCGAATGGCTGGCCGGGCGCGTCGCCCTGCCCTTCATCCGCATCGACCCGCTCAAGGTCGATTTCACCAAGGTCGCCGACGTCATGTCGGCCAGCTACGCGGCGCGCTTCAACATCCTGCCGGTCGAGCTGAGCGCGCACACGCTGGTGATCGCCACCACGGAGCCGTTCGCGCTCGAGTGGGAGGCGGAAATCGCCAAGATCTCGCGGCGCGCCATCAAACTGGTGATCGCCAACCCTCTCGACATCGCCCAGTACATCTCGCAATTTTTCAGCCTGGCCAAGTCGATCAAGAACGCCAACAAGTCGACCGGCCAAGATCTGCAGCTGCGCAACAACTTCGAGCAACTGGTTGAACTCGGGCGCAACAACAAACAGGTCGACGCCAACGACCAGCACGTCATCAATATCGTCGACTGGCTGTGGCAATACGCCTTCGAGCAGCGCGCCTCCGACATCCACCTGGAGCCGAAGCGCGACGTCGGCTCGGTGCGTTTTCGCATCGACGGCGTGCTGCACCAGGTCTACCAGGTGCCGGCCGTGGTGATGCTGGCGATGACGTCGCGCATCAAGCTGCTGGGGCGCATGGACGTGATCGAAAAGCGCCGCCCGCAGGACGGCCGCATCAAGACCCGCACCGCCGGCGGCCAGGAAGTCGAGCTGCGCCTGTCGACGCTGCCGACGGCCTTCGGCGAAAAGTTGGTGATGCGCATTTTCGACCCGGAAGTGGTGGTCAAGACGCTGCCGGAGCTGGGTTTCCCGGCCGACGACGCGGCGCGCTGGGACGCGCTGACCAGCCGGCCGCACGGCATCATCCTGGTGACCGGCCCGACCGGTTCGGGCAAGACCACCACGCTGTATACGACGTTGAAGGCGCTGGCGACGTCCGAGGTCAACGTCTGCACGGTGGAAGACCCGATCGAGATGGTCGAGCCGGCCTTTAACCAGATGCAGGTGCAGCCGGGCATCGAGCTGTCGTTCGCCGACGGCGTGCGGGCCTTGATGCGGCAAGACCCGGACATCATCATGGTCGGCGAGATCCGCGACCTGGCCACGGCCGAAATGGCGATCCAGGCGGCGCTGACCGGCCACCTGGTGCTATCGACGCTGCACACCAACGACGCGCCGTCGGCCGTCATGCGCCTGCTCGAGCTGGGCGTGCCCTACTACCTGCTGGAGGCGACCTTGATCGGCGTGATGGCGCAGCGCCTGGTGCGCACCCTGTGCCCGGACTGCAAGAGCGGCGACGGCGAGATCACCGACGACATCTGGCACAGCATCGGCGGCGCCTGGAACCTGCCCAAGCCGGCGCGGGTGTACCGCCCGGTCGGCTGCCCGGAATGCCGCCAGACCGGCTACCGCGGCCGCACCGGTATTTACGAGCTGCTCGGCATCACCGACGCCTTCAGCGCCCAGGTGCGCGAACGTACCGACATCCACGCGCTGCGCCGGCAAAGCGTGGCCGACGGCATGAAGCCGCTGCGCATCGCCGGCGCCTTCAAGATCATCGAAGGCATCACCAGCGCCGAGGAAGTGCTGAAAGTGACGGCCGCATTGTCTTGAATTGAACTTTCTTGCGCAAACCCTTTGCGTTAATTTTCACAGGGTATATAATGCGGCCTCTTTCGGGGTCGTTAGCTCAGCTGGTAGAGCAGCGGACTTTTAATCCGTTGGTCGCAGGTTCGAATCCCGCACGGCCTACCACGAATTCAGCAGTACCAAAAAAGACTTACCCGCTTCGGCGCGTAAGTCTTTTTTGCTTTAATGGTTCGTCAATTGGAGCGTATTTTCCGCGATGAGCACACGCTCTTGCACAGACTTTTCAGGAAAATCCTGTGGTACGTCAGCGCTTGCGCGGCATCGCTCTGCCGTTCGAGCTTGTCGATGAAGTAGCGGAAAATCAGGCGGTCCCCCACCACCACGTCGCCCCGTCCCAATGAAGAGCAGCTTGTTTGGGCTGGTGAGCGTGGTCGCGGCGTTTTGAAAGTGCCAGTAAAGTAGTCTTGGCCGCCGCTCCTTCGATCGCCCCTACGCCATACCCGGCGTCACTCACATTTTGCGTGCTTGCTGGCCCTGGGCCGTATCGTCCAGTTCGTAGCCGATTTCCCGCGCTTGTAGACGTAGTCGATCGGCGTCCGACCAGCGTCGCTCATTTCTGGCCAGCTCGCGTTGCGCCATCAATTCAAGCAACGCCGGTGGAATACTGACAACGGCGGGTTGCCACAGAACGAGCCGCAGGCCAAACGTTTCGTCAAAGCGCAATATCGTCGCCTTTTTTACCCCGTCGGGCAGCTCGCTTTTCAGCAATTCCCACGCCAGCGCGAGCGCCCGCGGCATGTTCAGGTCCTTGCTGATTTCGGCTCCGAAACGCGCCAGATAATCGTCGTCGGCTACGCCCGGCGCGCCTAAGCGAACCACCAGCATCCTCATGCGATCCAATCCGTTCGCCGCGCTGCTTAAGGCATCGTCGGTAAAATTCAATTGGCTGCGATAGTGCGTGGTCAGGCACAGATAACGGTAAGCCAACGGATCGATACCGCGATCAAGCAGCGTTTGTAGGTGCACGAACATTCCCGATTTCGACATCTTATCGCCGTCGCTTTTCAGGAAGGCCCCATGCAGCCAGAAATTGGCCGCGCGCGTTCCATATCGGGCCTCGGATTGGGCGATTTCGTTACTGTGATGCACCGGAACGTGATCTTCGCCGCCGCAATGAATATCGAAATATTCACCCAAATGCCGGGCCGACATCGCCGAGCATTCAATATGCCAGCCGGGGAAGCCGACGCCCCATGGGCTGCTCCATTCCATTTGGCGCACGCCGGGGGTGCCGCTGAATTTCCATAACGCGAAATCGGTGAGGTGCTTTTTTTCGCCAATGTCGACCCGTTTACCGGATTGCAAGCCGGCTCGATCCAACCGCGCCAAATAGCCGTAGTCCGCCTGCCGGGAGGTGTCGAAATAAATGCCGTCGGCGGTACGGTAGGTGTAGCCCTTGCGCTCCAGGTCGGCGATGAATTCGATTTGCTCGGCGATATGGTCGGTGGCGTGGCACCATGTGCCGGGCGCCTGGATGTTCAACAACGCCAGGTCTTCTTTGAACGCCCGCGTGTACTCCTGGGCGATTTCCCACGCCGATCGTCCTGTGCGCAAGCTGCCTTTCTCCATTTTGTCGTCGCCGGTATCCTGATCGGACGTCAAGTGCCCGACATCGGTAATGTTCATCACGTGCTTGACCTGGAATCCACTGTATTCCAAGGTGCGCCGCAGGAAGTCGACAAACAGATAGGTGCGTAGATTGCCGATATGGGCGTGGTCATACACTGTCGGACCGCATGCATACAGGCCGATTCGGCCCGGCTCAATGCCGTGGAGTTCGCGCAGCTTGCGCGTGTACGTGTCATATAAGTGAAGTGCCATGCCGCTTTCCCGATGAGGTGTGACTGGAAACAAAAAGGGCCACAGGTTTTTCAACGCTGTGGCCCTTGAGGAATGTGAACGTACTATCGCTATGCGACGCTCTCCCCAAGCGCAGCCTCACAACACAGCACGAAGGCGGTGATGGCGGTTGGCGGGAACAGGTTGAATTTCATATATCTAATATCACACAGGCCGGGGGCACTCGTCAAGTCGTGAAAAAAACAATTCAGGTAGACTCCAGCAGCCGTATCAACACTGAGGATAAATGATGTCACTGGGCGACTTTGATGATGGAAACCTGGCTCGGCGCCTGAAAAAAATCCCGGGGGTTTTGTACGGGCGGCTACCGCTGATGGTCCGCCTGGCCTTGCGCGAGCAGGTATTCCTCACGTTCATGCTGGCGAACCGCACCCGGATACCGGAACGGTTTGTCGTCGGACCGACGCGCAAATTGTAGCAGCCCGTCAACGGGTCTTGGAAGCGGCCAGCGGCAGCTGCGCCCCCGCCAAACGGGGGCGGTCTTCGAACTGCGAGGATAAAACGATGGACGTGGTGGTCTTGCCGATCTCCCCGAGCGATTTGATCAGCGCCTGCAAATGCTCGGGCGCCGTCACCGCAAGGCGGATCAAGGCGCAATGGCTGCCCGTGGTGGTGTGCAGCGCCAGCACTTCCGGATGCGCGGCGGCCCACGCATCGAGCGCATCATGCGACTCGACGGTAACGTTGACGAACGCCTCGAAACTGTAGCCCAAAGCCCGCAAGTTCAAGCGCGCCGTGAACCCCTCGATCACGCCCGCCTCTTGCAGCCGGCGCACCCGCTCGGTGACCGCCGGCGCGGTGAGGTGAATCCTGCGCCCGATTTCCGAATAGCCGAGTCGGGCGTCGTCTTGTAAAAGCGCAAGGATCTTGCGGTCGTAAGCGTCCAGTTCAAAACTCAAGGAAAACCTTTCAAAAAACCTTTAATAGCACCGGTGTCGCGCGGCAAAGACCGTTGATGTCGCATTGGCCACGGCGCCGCGCAGTTCTATCATATATTCCTTTTACCCATCCCATGCAAATGAATCAACTTAGCCGCAACGGCATCCAGGCTTTCGATTTCCTGCTTGGCCACTGGCACGTCGAGAACCGGCGCCTGCGCAAGCGCCTGCAGGACAACCACGAATGGGAAACCTTCGACGCCATCCAGCACAACCAGGCGCTGCCCGCCGGCATCGGCAACTACGACGACTTCGTCGCCGGCAACTGGCGACCCGGTTTTGTCGGCATGTCGCTGCGCCTGTTCAACCCGCAAACCGGGTTGTGGAGCATTTATTGGCTCGACAACCAGAACGCCGGCTTGAGTGCCGCCGGGATATTGCTGCCGCCCGTGGTCGGCCAGTTCGAGAACGGCGTCGGCGTCTTCGAATGCGAGGACGAACTGGACGGAAAACCGATCCGGGTGCGCTATACCTGGTCGGACCTCCAGCCCGACAGCGCCCGCTGGGAGCAGGCGATGTCGCCGGACCAGGGCAAGACCTGGGAAATGAACTGGCGTATGTTATTCCGCAGAGCCACTTAGAGCATGTCGAGCACGGCGGCGGCGCTCAGCACCGTCGCGAACTCGCCGTGCAGGCTGGCCAGCGCGGTGTCGTGCATCTGTTCGGCGCTGAAGCGGCGGCCGTCCGGCCCAACCCGCCCGAACGTCGCGGTGGCGTCCGCCACGAGGTAGGTGTCGAAGCCGAAATTGCCCGCCATCCGCGTGGTCGTCGACACGCAGTGGTCGGTCGTGATGCCGACGATCACCAGGGTGGTGGCGGCGCGCGCGCGCAGGCGCCGCTCCAGGTCGGTGCCGATAAAGGCGCTGTTGACCTGCTTGTCGATCACCGGCTCGCCGGGCAAGGCCTGCGCCTCCGGCTTGACCTGGAAGCCGGGCTGGTCCGGATGGAACAGGCTATCCGCCCGCGCCGAGCGGTGCCGCACGTGGATGACCGGTCGCTGCGTGTTGCGCCAGCCGGCCAGCAAGGCGGCGATGTTGGCTTCGGCCTGGGGATTGTTGCGGCCGCCCCAGCTGGCGTCGTTGAAGGCTTGCTGCACGTCGATCACGATCAACACGGCGCCCAAGGGGAATGGCTTCATATTGCGTCCTTTTTTGTGGGGGATAACGAGAATCCCATGGTGCGGCGGCGCCCGCTCGGCCACAACCGAATTCGCCTATACTTGGCGCTTATCCATGAAGGATTTCGATTGCCGAAATGAACAAACCTAAGCTCAATCAGCTTGAAATGCTGGTGGCGGTCGCCGATACCGGCAGTTTTGGCGCCGCCGCGGCCGAGCTGGCCTGTACCCAATCGCGCATCAGCCACGCCATCACGGAATTGGAGGCGTGCCTGGGGGCGCGTCTGCTGACGCGCTCGCGCACCGGTTGCGCGCCCACCGAGGCCGGCCAGCGCGTGCTGGCCAAGGCGCGCCAGATGTTGCGCCTGGCGGCCGGCCTGGCCGGGGCGGCGGACGTCGGCGCCGGGCTGGTCGGGCGCGTGCGCATCGCCTGCTTCCGCAGTGTCGCCACCCATGTGCTGCCGCAGGCATTGGCGGCGCTTGCCGTCGAGTATCCGGGCATCCGCGTCGACATCGACGACAGTTGCGAAGAGCGCCAACAGGTCGCGCGCGCGGTGGCGGACGGACGCGCCGAGATCGGCATCGGCCAGTTGCCCGTCGCCGCGGACCTGCTGGTGCGCAATTATGTGGCCGATTCCTATGTGCTGGTGGTGCCGGCCTCGTTCGCCGCGCGCGCGCCGCTGTCGTGGGACCAACTCAAGGACTTGCCGTATATCCAGCTCGACTGTAGCGGCGCGCTGGCGGTGCTAGCGCAATGCCGCGCGGCCGGCTTCGCGGCCGAGCCGTCGCGCACGCTGGCGACCGACAGCGCCGTCGCGGCCATGGTCGGGCTCGGCCTCGCGTATTCGATACTGCCGAGACTGGCCGTGTTTCCCGAGCCGCAAGGCGTGCGCGTCGTCGACCTGCCGATTGCGGCGAAGCGCCAGTTCGCGCTACTCGCCCTGCCCGGCACCGCGCGCCTGGAGGCGGTGGACATCGTGCTGCGCTATGTCGGCAACAAACGCATCGTCGGCGACAGCCCGGCGTTTCGCGCCGGACTGCTGGCCTGGTAGGGGCACGCCGCTCCCCTTTACTGCGACGCCAGCTCGTGCAATTGCCTGGCGCGCCACTGCGTCTGCTTGGCCTCGTCCTTGGTCACGGTGGTGAAGTCGCTGATGCCGCCTTGATTGCTGGCCGCTGCCAGTCGCGTACAACATGATCAGCACGCTAGGCTGCGCTTGGGCGAACGCGCAATGGCGCACCCGCTGCCAGTCGGCTTGGCCGGCGCCGGCCTGGTTTTTGCTGTCGTAATACAGCGCTTCGGCGTCGCCCCCCCGCTCAAGCGCCGGGGCGCGGCGGGTCGGGCGTGAACAGGGACTCTTCCGGCGCCGTGCCGCGCCGTTCGAGTAGCTTGAACTCGGCGAAACTGGCCGACTGGTAGTAGTCGGCCAGCCGCAGCGGCGGCACTTGCCGGCCCACGCCGCCGCCGGCCAGCAGGCGGCAGAAGGTGTCGAGCATCGGCAGGTCCGGCGCGATGCCCTCCTTCCACAGGAACTGGCCGGCTTCGTTAATTTCCAGGAAGACGGCTTCGCCGTCGGGGCGCACGATCAGGTCGATACAACCGAACGCCAGGCCGAGCCTGCGGCATAGCGCCAGGCAGCGCGCGGCCAGCTCGGGCGCCAGCTCGACCGGCGTCAGCGGGACCTGCCCCAACACGCCGCTGTAACGCCAGTCCACGCTCGGCCCTGCGGCTTGGCTGTGGATCGCGCCAGCCACCAGGCGCTCGCCCATCACCGTCACGCGCAGCTCGTAGTCGGTGTCGACCTGTTGCTGGAAAATGCCGGGGCAGGCCCGCACCGCCTCCTCATGCGCCAGGTCCTGGGCCGCCAGCGCGGCCGTACGCAGCATCGTCGTCGAGCCGTCGCCATGGTCCCAGCCGCCCGGCTGGAACGCCTTGTAGATGATCTTGCCGCCGTGCTTGCGGTAGAACTGCCGCACCTTGTCGATTTCGTTGCCGATCAGGGTGTCCGGGATCGGCAAGCCGACCGCCCTGGCGGCCAGCAGTTGCAGCGTCTTGTGGTTGGCATGGCGCGCCTCGTCGATGCCGTTCACCCACAGCGTGCCGGGATGGGCGATGAAAGGGGCGACGTTGCGCAGGTAGGCCAGCGACTCGTCGCGGATCACCTTCAGGTCGGCCGGGTGGCTGGCCGCGCGCGGCGCCGGCTTGCCGGGGCGGCGGTTCCAGACCGCGTCGAACGGGCGGCTGTGGACGGCGCCGTCCAGCGTCAGTTCAAGGCGCGCGTCGCCGCCCGAATCGAGGTAGAACGAGGCGCTGTCGGCGCGCGGAAAAGCCGACCAGCGCCACAACACCGGCTCGCAGCCGAGGGCGCGCAAGCCCCAGCCCACCGCGGCCGCGTGCAGGTCGTCGGCTTCACTAATGATCAGGATCGTCATGGTTTGAACAGTAGACAGGAATGGATGGAAGGACAAGGCCCGCCGCCACGGCGGCGGGCCTTGTGCCGCTACGGCGCCAGCCGGCG
The DNA here is from genome assembly GCF_000344615.1 of Janthinobacterium sp. CG3. Taxonomy (GTDB): domain Bacteria; phylum Pseudomonadota; class Gammaproteobacteria; order Burkholderiales; family Burkholderiaceae_D; genus Janthinobacterium. Next base: position 3,074,827 of record NZ_KB467824.1, read on the forward strand.
CCGTAGCGTTTACAGCGTTGGATCCGGCCCCATGTCCAGGTACACCACTTCGTTGCCGATGCGGTGAGGCCGCGTGCCGACATTACCGCCGCTCGACGCGGCGCCGGCGACGGCCGCCGCCTCCTCGGCGCTGATCCCACGCCCGACCGTGCGGCCCAGGATACGGTGCGTGCCTTCTTTTTGCTGTTGTTTCATCATTGCTCCATTGGTTTGACGGTGGCCGGCTAGCGGACCCGGAGTTGTGCGCCGCTTAGTTCCCGCCCCAGTCGCCATAGGCCCACTCGCGCCCGCCGATGACGAACGGCATCGTGCCTTCCGGATCGGGCGCTGGCATGCCGCCGGCGCCGATGCTCGCCGCTTCCTCGGCGCTGATTTCACGTCCCACCGTGCGGCCCAGAATGCGCTGCGCCGGTACTTCTTGCTTGACTTCTTTCATGGTTGCCTCATAAAAAAACATGGCCGTCAGTGATGGCCGGCATGACGGGCCAGGGGCGCCACGCCGGGTACAGCTTTCCAGCGGACTGGAAACGAAATTCGCCGTTCAGGCCTGCGCCTGCGCCTCGCGCTCGGCCTGGCGCAGGTCGCGCACCACCGCGCCCTTGTCCAGTTCCACCACCCGCGCCGCCGAGCGTATCGTCTCGGCCCGGTGCGCGACGATCACGCGCGTCAGCGACAGCGCGTTGATGGCCTGGTTCACGGCCTGCTCCCTGGCGCCGTCGAGGTGGCTGGTGGCCTCGTCGAGGAACAGGATGCGCGGGCGCTTGTAGAGCGCGCGCGCCAGTAACAGCCGCTGCTTCTGGCCGCCCGACAGGCTGGTGCCCATGTCGCCGATCAGGGTCTGGCTGCCCATCGGCATCGCCGCGATCTCCTCGGCCAGGGCGGCGGCGGCGATGCATTGCTGCAACCACGGCAGGTCCACCTGCAAGTCGAAAAAGCTGATGTTCTCGGCGATGCTGCCGCTGAGCAGCTGGTCGTCCTGCATCACCGCGCCGATCAGCGCGCGGTAGCGGCGCGCCCCCAGTTGCGCCAGCGGCACGCCGCCGACCAGGATCTCGCCGCGGCTCGGCTCCAGCAGGCCCAGCAGCAGCTTCAGCAGGGTCGTCTTGCCACAGCCCGACGGCCCCACCAGCGCCAGCGATTCGCCGGCGCGGATGGTCAGGCTCAGCTCGCTCAGCACCCACGGTTCGATGTCCGAGTAGCGGAACCACAGCCCGCGCACCTCGATCGAGGTGTCGGCCGGCTCGCGCCGCTGGCCCGGCTCGGCCGCCGCGCCGGCCTCCTCCGGCGCGCTGAGCACGATGTCGGCCAGGCGCTCGCCCTGCAGCGACAGCATCTTCAGTTCCAGCCACTTGTCGATCAGCGAATAAACCCGCCCGGTGAAGGTGGTCTTGTAGCTGATGAAGGCGTACAGCATGCCGACCGAGAACACGTTGTCCATCACCAGGCGCGCGCCGAGGAAGACGATGAGGATGTTTTCGGCGCCCGCCAGCAAGGTGTGCGCCGAGTTAAAGCCGAGCGTCATGCGCTGGGTGGCGATGTGCCGGTTGGTCGCCGCGCCCAGCGCGTTGAGCCAGCGCGCGCGGCGCTCGTCCTGGTGGTTGAACAGCTTGATGGCCTGGATGCCGCGGATCGATTCGAGGAACAGCGACTGCTCGCGCGCCTGCAAGTTGATCTGCTCCTCGCTGGCGGCGCGGTACGGGCGGTAAAAGGCGCAGCGCAGCGCGGCGTACAGCAACAGCGCCGCCAGCACCACCGCGCTCAGGGCGGGACTGTAGGCCAGCAGCATGGCCAGCGTGGCCAGCGCCAGCAAGCCGTCGAGGATGGCCTCGACGAAATTGGCCGACAGCGTGCGCTGGATCGCCTGCACCGCGCCGAAGCGCGAGACGACGTCGCCCAGGTGGCGCTTTTCAAAATAATGCATCGGCAGCCGGATCAGGTGGGTGAACACGTTCGCCAACCATTGCAGGTTCAGGTGGGTGCTCAGGTACAGCACCATCCACGAGCGGAACACCGACAGCGCCGTCTGTACCAGCATCAGCAGGCCGAAGCCCAGCGCCAGCATGGTCAGCAGGTCGCGGTCGGCCGACAGGATGGCGCCGTCAACCACCAGTTGCATGAAAAACGGCCCGACCAGCGCGAACGCCTCGAGCGCCAGCGCCAGCACGAAGATCTGCGCCAGCGAGCGTTTCAGGCCGGTGGCGCTGCCCATCATCTGGCGTAGGCTGATGCGCTGCTTGTCCTCTTCGCGGCGGAAGCCGGGCGTTGGCGTCAGTTCCAGCACCACGCCGGTAAAGCTGGCCGACACCTCGGCCATTGACAGCGTCAGCTGGCCGCGCGCCGGGTCGTGCACGACGATGCCGGCGGGCGCGCCGCCGCCCTTGCGCAGCACTTTCTTGAGGACCACGAAATGGTTCAGGTTCCAATGCAGCAGGCACGGCGTGGGCAGCTGCGGCAGGTCGCCCAGTTCGATGCGGATCGGCCGCGACGACAGCGCCAGCGCCGAGGCGATGTCCATCACGCCCTTCAGCGTCGAGCCGCGCAGGCCGACAGTGAAGCGCCGGCGCAGGCTCAGCAAGTCGGTGCGGTAGCCGTGATACCCGGCCACCATCGCCAGGCAGGCCAGGCCGCACTCGGCCGCCTCGCCCTGCAGCACCAGCGGCAGGCGCTGGCCGAAGCCGAAGTGGAGCCTGGGCAGCGCGAAGCCGGCGCCGCTCATACCTTGCCCTTCAGGCTGTAGACCGGTTCCAGCAGCCACTCCAGCAGCGAACGGCGGTCCTGCAACACGTCGGCGTCGAGCTGCATGCCGGCGCTCAGCGCCTGCGCCTTGCCGTAGCTGCTGATCGACTGCCGCGCCAGCGCCACGCGGACCCGGTACATGCCCTCGCGCGCGGCGCCGATCTCGCTCGCCACCAGTTGCGCCGGCATGTCCTGCGCCAGCAGCGCGCTGCGCGACACTTCGGTGACGCGGCCCTCGTGCTGGCCGAATTTTTGGTAGGGAAAGGCGGCGTAGCGGATCGACACCTTCTGGCCGGCCTCGATGAAGCCGACCGCGCGGCTGGGCACGTACAATTGCGCCTCAAGCACGGCGCCGGCCGGCAAAATCGTCAACAGGGTCTGGTTGCCGGCGCTGTGGCCCGGCTCGGCCAGGATCGCCGTCACGGTGCCGGCCTGCGGCGCGGTGACCAGGAACCGGCGGCGCGCTTGCGTGCTCAGGCTTTGCTGCTCCAGTTCGAGCACCTGGCGGCCCAGCTGGGTTTGCTCGCGCGCGCTCTTGCCGGCCAGCGCGGCCAGCTCGCTTTGGGTGTTGCCCAGCTCGCGCAGCAGGCCCAGGCGGCTGCGCTGCGCGCTTTGCAGGCGGCCCTGCTGGTCGAGCAACTCGTCGTTTTTTTGCTGCAGCGCCAGGCTCGAAATGAAACCCTGGGCCTGCATCTGCACGTTGCGCTGGTACTGCGACTGGGCCGACTTCAGGCGCGCCGACTGGGTGGCGATCTCCTGGTCCAGCTGGGCGATTTCGGCGCCCAGGCCGGCGCCGGCGCGGGCCAGTTGCTCGGCCTGGCGCGCGGCGATGCGCCCGGCTTGGGCGCGCTCCTCGGCGACGCTGTCCTGGCGCGCGCGCAGGGTGCGCAAAATCGCGCCCTGGCTCTCGGTCTGGGCGTCGCGCCCCGGCGCCGGCGCCATCTGCAATTCGCTCGACACCACATACAGCACCTCGCCGGCGCGCACCTGCTGGCCCTCGCGCACGCGGCGCTCGACGATCAGGCCGGGCTGCGGCGACTGGATGCGCACCAGGCCCGCGTCGGGTACCAGCAAACCGCCGACCTGGACCCGTTTGGTGTAGTGGGCGCCAAACAAAAAGGCCAACAACAGCGCGGTGCTGAGGGCGGCGAACGCGGTCAGCAGGGCGAAGCTGAGCGGACGCAGCAGCACGACATTGCCATACCACGCGCTACGCTGCGCGGTCAGCACTTCAGGGCGGAACAAGGGTGGTTGCATAAGCCCTATCGGCGTTAATTATTTTGTACAGTGAAGAATATTACAACGTAATAAAGCAAGATATTACGAATAAACAAAATATTTTATTTAGACATTGTTGCCAAATAAATATAAGCAAAACCGGATCGCCATGGCAACAAGTAAGCGGCCGCTTATGCCTGCATCGACGTCGACGCCGCCTCACCGAGCCGCCGGATGGCGCAATGCAAAGAGGGGGCGCCGCGCATGCGTGCCCCCTCCCGTTTTGCCGCCGCGTGGCGCGGCGGGCGTGTTTTGTGACGCGCCTAGGCCACTAGCGCCGCCGGCAACGCAGCAGCGCCGTCAAAAAGGAACCCTTGCTTGGCTGTCAGCGCCGCCGGCCCGCTAGCGGTTTTCCATGCTTACTTATTGGCATTGACCTTCAAGGCGCTCTTGACGTCCTTGACGCCGTCGACGCTGCGCGCCAACCGCTCCGCCTTTTGCGCCTCGGTCTGCGACGGCACGAAACCGCTAAGCATGACGACGCCGTCAACGGTCTCGACATGCACGTCCATCGCCTTCAAATCCGGGTCCCTGACCAGGTCGGCCTTGATCTTGGTCGTGATGACCGTATCGGCCACCACGTGTTTGGCCGAACCGCTGGTGCGGCGGGTCAGGCAGGCGGTCTTCTCGCCGGCGCTCATCGTCTCGCAATTTTCCATCGCGCCGGGGGTGGTGCCGGTCGAGGCGTTGCGTTCGTCCTGGCCGGCGCCGCTGCTGCCCATGGCGCCGCTGGTACCGGCCGAGCGGGTGCCGGACTTGGCGTCCGTCAGCGCCGCCATCCGGGCCGACTTGGCTTCGCTGGCACAGGCGCCGCGATCGGCGGCGCCGCGCTCGGCGCATTTGGCCTTGGCCAGGTCATACTCGGCGTTGGCCAGCGCGGCGCGCGCCTTGCCCAAGTCGCGCGGCGTGTTACGGTACTGGGCGACGGCGTCGGTGTCGGATTTGGCGCGCGCCACCTTGGCTTCCTGCCGGCATACATTGCGGGCGTTGCCGGTCTCCTCGTTACAGCGCGCATAGGCGCTCTTATACTCGCTGGTGGCGCGGTCGCTCAGGCTCTTGTAGGAAGCGCCCTTGTCGTCGGCCGCCGACGCCGAGCCGGCGCAGAACAGGGCGCTGGCGACGCCGGTCAGCGCAAGCATGGTCAATTTAGTCATGATGTTCCCTTTCTGGATTGGTTGACAAGGCAATTTACCCCTCCAGAAACAAGTCCATCTGTGCGCGAACGAACAGTGCGGGCAAATCAAGCCGCGGAACCGAACGCCTACTTGTCGCCGGTCAAACCGCGGCCCCACAGGGCGCCAACCTGGTCGAACGGCGTCGCCGCCGGCGTGAAGGCGGCGCCGTCCCGGGCCAGGTTCAGCCATGCCAGCGTGTCGTGCGAGCCGCCGCTGAGCGAGCCTTCGCGCCGCACGCCGGCGAGCCAGTCGTAGACCTGGACGTAACGGTTCGGATGGCGCAACTGGATCCAGGCCAGCGCCACCAAGTCGGCGAAGCCCTCCTCGCGGCGGGTGTCGCGCAAGCCCTTGGCGTCCCGCAGCAACTCGGGGTTGCCGGCGAACTCCTCGCCGGTCTCGACGAAGCCGGCCGGCAGCGCGTGCCATTCGCCGTGCGCGTAGCGCCAGCAATGGCCGATCTCGTGCGCCGTCATCGCCTCGATCATCAGTGCGTGGTCGGCCCGCGGCAGCGCCGCCAGGACCAGCTCGGTTTGTGGGTTCTCGCGCATCGACAGCACCAGCTTGCAGCGGCCGCCGTCGAAGCCCATCGCCAGCGGCACCGCGCCCGGCGCCGGCTGCGGCTGGACGATGATATCGACGGGCAACTTGATCTGGCGCGCGTACTCCAGCACGGCGGCGCCGGCGCGCAACCAGCCGCGCTCCTGCTCGGTCAGGCCGGACGGCGCGGCGCCGGCGGCGGCGCCGGCCAGCGCCAGCATGGAAAAAACGAAACATTTCAACATGGCTAAGCTCCTGTGCGAGGCCCATACATGAATATCGTCAGCAACTTTAATTTCTTCAGGGAATCCGAGAAAAATATTTCCGCGAGGAAAACTCGACATCATTACGTCCGCGCAACACCACCACGTAAAAGGCCACGGCGAAAAGAAAAAAGCGGAACCCGTAAGGTGCCGCTTTTTCAATGAACGCCAATTGTAATCGACCAACTTTCGCGATACCGCCAGACAATCCTACACTCTGGGGTCCGGTCTCGACATGACGGGTTCCGGCTTACCAGACGCGGTAGACCTGGCCGGTCTGGGCGCCTTCGACGCTGCGGCTGTAGGCCATCGCCACGCGGCTGGCCGGCGCCGCTTCGAAGCCGTGGAAGTAGGGGCCGTAGCTGTCCAGCGATTCTTCCAATACGGTGGCGTTGACGACGTTGATGCGCAGGCCGCGCGGCAGTTCGATCGCCGCGCCGCGCGCGAAGCCTTCGACGGCGGCGTTGACCATGCTCGCGCCGACGCCGTTGCGGATCGGCTGGTCGCTGACGATGCCGCTGGTGAGCGTGATCGAGCCGCCGTCGTTCAGGTGCTGCTGGGCGACCAGCGCGACGTTGACCTGGCCCATCAATTTGCTGTTCAGGCCGACCTGGAATTGCGCCGGGGTGAAGTCGGACAGCGGGCCGAAGTGCAGCGTACCGGCGGCGACCACGACCGCGTCCACTTTACCGGTCTGGGCGAACAGCGCGCGCACTTGGACGATGTCGCTCATGTCGGCCTGGAACTGGCCGCTTTTGCTGCCGACCGCAATAATTTCATGCCGCTGCGCCAGCTCCGCCGCGACTACCTTGCCTACCGTGCCGGTTGCGCCAATAACGATGATTTTCATATTGTTTCCTTTTTTGTTGGTGTGTTTGGATGCGACTGCTTGCAGTATCACCCTGTTCGTTCGGGGAATAAATGCGCTAACATGAAGTACATTACTAAGCAGGAGTGTGTAATCGATGGATAAGTTGCGCAGCATGGAAGTGTTCGTCGCCGTCGTCGACGCCGGCAGTTTCACCGCCGCCGCCGAGGCGTTCATGATGTCGCCGGTGATGGTGGGCAAGCACATCAAGCAGTTGGAGGCGCGCCTGGGCGCGCGCCTGCTCACGCGCACCACGCGGCGCCACGCGCTGACCGAGATCGGGCGGCAGTATTGCGAGCAGTGCCGGGCGATTCTGGCGCAGGTGGCCGCCGCCGAGACCGGCGCCGAGGCGATGCGCGCGCTGCCGCGCGGCTGCCTGAAGCTGTCGGTGCCGGTGTCGTTCGGCAGCGAATGGCTGGCGCCGGCGTTAACCGACTACCTGGCGCTGCATCCGGACGTGAGCGTGGAATTGAGCTTGAACGACCGCCTCGCCGATCTGCTCGACGAGGGTTTCGACGCCGCCGTGCGCATCGGCGCGCTGGGCGACTCGGGCATGGTGGCGCGGCCGCTGCGGCCGTACGGCATGGCGATCTGCGCCGCGCCGGCCTACCTGGCGCGGCGCGGCACGCCGCGCACGCCGGCCGACCTGGCCGGCCATGAATGCCTCGACTACACGCATTGGAACCAGCACGTGCGCTGGCGCCTGAAGGGCGAGACCGGGCAGGCGATCTGGGCCGGCCGCTTCCGCTCGAACAACGGCCAGGCGCTGCGCATGGCGGCGCTGCACGGCTTCGGGGTGGTGATGCAGGCCGAGATCTTGCTGGCCCAGGATATCGCGGCGGGGCGCCTGGTCGCGCTGCTGGAGGATTACGTACCGACGCCGCGGCCGATGCACCTGGTGTACCCGCGCGACCGCCAGGCGACGCCGAAGATGACCACCTTCATCGACTTCATGCTGGCGCGCTTCGGGCCGGGCGCGGCCTTGTTTTGAATTGCCGGCGCCGCGAACCACAGTAAAACCACAGACAAACAACCGGGCTCAGACCTTCAGATCTGACCCCGGGGTGACGCCGTTGGTGTAAACCGGGTTTGCGGCGCGCACCGTTACCGCGCCGCCGGCGCCTGCCAGCCGGCGCCCAGCGCGCGCGCCACCGCCACCGTCGCCAGCAGGCGCTGTGTGCCGATCTGCACCGCGGCGCGGTCCGCCGCCAGCGAGCTGCGCTGGGCGTCGGTGACGTCGAGGTAGTTCGACACGCCGCGCTCGTAGCGCGCCCGCGCCACCAGGTGGGCGCGCGCCGCCGCCTGTTGCGACAGCTGTTGGGCCTGGCCCTGCAACTGGCGCTGCTCCAGGTCCGACAGCGCGTCCTCCACTTCGCGCAGCGCCGTCAGCAGCTTGCCTTCGTGGTTGGCCAGCGCCTCCTCGTAGCGCGCCTTCGACAGCGCCAGGTTGGCGCGGTTGCGCCCGCCGTCGAAAATCGGCAGCGTCAGCGCCAGCGGTCCGACGCTGAACTGGCGCGAACCGCCCTGCGCCAGCTCGCGCAGGTTTTCCGAGGCGTAGCCGAAGTTGCCGGTCAATTGCAGCGTCGGGTAGAACGCGCCCTCGGCCACGCCAACCTGGGCGTTGGCGGCGCGCAGGTTGGCGACGCTGCCGGCCAGGTCGGGCCGCTGCGCCAACAGCGAAGCCGGCAGGCCGACCGGAATCGCCGGCGGCTGCGGCAACGCCGCCGCGCCGCCCGTCGCCGCCCCGGCCGCCGGCAGTTGCAGCGCCGCCGGCGCCACCCCGGTCAGCGTCGCCAGGCCGTGTTCGAGCAGGGTGCGCTGGCGTTTGACTTCGTGCAGGTCGGCCTGGGCGTTGGCGTGTTCGACGCGGGCGCGCGCCAGGTCCAGTTCATTGGTCAGGCCGGCGTTGAAGCGCGCCTCGATCAGCTGCGCCGACTCGCGCCGGGTATCCAGCGCGCCGGCCAGGATCGCCATCTCGGCGTCCAGCCCGCGCAATTGCCAGTAGTTGCTGGCCACCTGCGCCGACAGCATCAGCAGCACGCCGTCGCGGTCGGCCTCGGCCGCCAGCGCCTGCGCGTCGGCCGCTTCGACCAGGCGCCGCACCCGGCCCAGCAGGTCGAGCTCATACGACATCGCCGCGCCCAGCGCGTAGTTGTTGCCGCTGATCGAACGCCCGCCCAGCGCCAGGCTTTGCGAGGTGTTCGCCGAGGTGCGCGAGTTCGCCACCGAGGCGTTGACGCCCAGCGTCGGCGTTTGCCCGACGCGCGCCACGCCGGCTTGCGCCTGCGCTTGCAGCAGGCGCTGCGCGGCCGCCTTCACGCTCGGGTTGTCGCGCAGCGCGCTGCGTTCGAGCCGGTCCAGGGTGGCGTCGCCGAACACGCTCCACCAGTCCGACGGTAAGCGCGCGTCGCCGGCTGCCCCCGCCGCCTGGTGGCGGAAGGCGGCGCCGTCGAGGTTTTTCGGGGCGAAGAAATCGTTGCCGACGGTACCGCAGGCGCTCAGTGCCAGGCTCACGGATGCCGCGAGTGTCAGACGCATCAAAGCTGTCATCATGTTGTTACCTCTACTATTCTAGTTTAGTGTGCGCCGGCGCCGCCGCCGGATGGCGCCTTGACCTTGTCGGCGAACCACAGCACGCCGATGCAGCCGAGCAGGATCACGCCGACGATGAAGAAGCCGTCGTTGTAGGCCATCACATATGCTTCGCGCCGCACGATGTTGCTGATCGCCGTCAGCGCCTGGTTGCCGGCGGTGATGGGGTCGACGCCCTTGCTGATAAAGGAGCGGGTCAGCTGGTCGATGCGTTCGAGCGTGGCGGCCGACAGCATCGTCACCGCCTCGCCCAGGCGCGCCGAGTGGAAGTGCTCGCGGCTGCTCAGGGCCGTGGCCAGCAAGGCGATGCCGATCGAGCCGCCCAGGTTGCGCGTCATGTTGAACAGGCTCGACGCCGACGGCATGTCGCGCGGCGCGATGCCGGCCATGGCGAAGTTCGACAACGTCAGCATGATGAAGGGCTGGCCCAGCGCGCGCACGATCTGCGACCAGAACAGCTGGTCGTAGCCTGTGCCGGCGTCCATGTAGGCGTTCATCAGGCAGGAGCCGCCGAACAGCGCCAGGCCGATCGAGCACAGGATGCGGTTGTCGACCTTCGACGACAGCTTGGCGGCGAACGGCATGATGAACAACTGCGGCAGCCCGACCCACATGATGACCTCGCCGATCTGCATCGGCGAATAACCGGCGATCTGGCCGAGGAACAGCGGCAGCAGGAACGACGAGCCGTACAAGCCCATGCCGGTCACGGCCGACAACACCGTGGCGACCAGGAAGTTACGCTTGCCGTACAGCGCCAGGTTGACGAACGGTTCGGCGCGGGTGGTGCTGGTGACGATCCAGCCCAGCAGGCCGGTGATCGACAGCGCCGCGAAGGTGATGATGAAGGGCGAGTCGAACCAGTCCTTCGAGTTGCCCTCCTCCAGGAAGATGGTCAGGCAGCCCAGGCCCATCGCCATGAAGGCGATGCCGAGCCAGTCGGCCTTCCACAGCGCCTTGAGCTGGGTCGGCTCGCGTTCCAGGCCGTACAGCATGCCGGCGATCAGCAGCGCGCCCGGCACCCAGTTGATGTAGAAGATCGACGGCCAGCCATACAGCTCGCTCAGATAGCCGCCGAAGGTCGGCCCCATCGCCGGCGCCAGCGTCGCGGTCAGGCCGAAGATGGCCATGCCGGTGGCGCGCTTGGACGGCGGCAGCTTGACCATCACCAGTGTCATCGCCATCGGGATCAGGGCGCCGCCGGTGAAGCCCTGCAGCATGCGGAAGACGATCATGCTGGGCAGGTTCCAGGCGGCGCCGCACAGCGTCGAAAACAGCACGAACAGCGCGGTGGTGCCGATCATGTAATTGCGCAGGCTGAACACGCGCGTCAGCAGCGCCGTCAGCGGAATGACGACGATTTCCGCCACCAGGTAGGCGGTGGAAATCCACGAGCCCTCTTCCTGGGTGGCCGAGAGCGTGCCGAGGATGTCCTTGAGCGAGGAGTTGGTGATCTGGATGTCGAGCACGGCCATGAAGGCGCCCATCATGCCGGCGGCGACCGCGATCCAGGTGCGGGCGCTGACCTGCTCGCCCACCGCCGGCGGCAGCGGCGGCGCGCCGCGCGCCGGCATTGTCTGTGTCGTACTCGTCATGGCGCTATCCTAGTGGGCCGCGGCCGGCTGCGCGCCGGCTTGCGCCGTCGCCGGCGCCTTGGCCTGGGTTTTTTCGTCGTTCACCGCCACCTCGGCCAGCGCCGACATGCCCGGTACCAGTCGTCCGCCGAAGGCCTTGATGTCCTCGTCCTTGAGGACGATCTTGACCGGCACGCGCTGGACGATCTTGGTGAAGTTGCCGGTCGCGTTATCGGCCGGCAGCAGCGCGAACTGCGCGCCCGACGCCGGCGCGAAGCTGTCCAGTTTGCCGACCAGGGCCTTGCCCGGCATCGCGTCGATGCTCACGTGCACGTCCTGGCCGGGGCGCAGGTCGGCCAGTTGGGTCTCCTTGAAATTGGCGGTGATCCAGACCTTATCCTGCACGATGGCCGTCAGTTGCTGGCCCGGCTGCACGCGCATGCCGACCTCGATGGCGCGCTTGCCGATGCGCCCGGCGACCGGCGCCAGGATGCGGTTGTAGGCCAGCTGCTGCTGGGCGTCCTTCAACTGCACGCGCAGCACCCGCACCTGCGCCTTGAGCACTTCGCGGGCGGCGCCGGCGGCGGCGATCTGCGCCTTGGCGGCCTGCGCGCTGTCGCGGCGCGCGGCCAGGTCGGCCACGGCGCCGGAGCGGCCGGCCACGGCGGCGTCCAGCTCGGCCTTCGAAACGGCCTTCATCTGGCTGGTGTAGAGCTGGCCGTAGCGGTCGGCGTCCTGTTTGGCGCGCAGCAGCAGCGCCTCCGACTGCGCCACCTGGGCGGCGGCGGCGCTGGCCTGGGCCTGCACCTGCGCCAGCTGGGCGTCCGATTGCAGCACCTGCTGCTCGGCGGTGTCGATCTGCGCCTGGATTTGCTCGGCCTTGACGCGCTGGTCGAACGGATCGAGTTCGGCGATGACGTCGCCCTCCTTGACCACCTGGTTGTCGTCGACCAGCACCTTGGTGACGACGCCGGCGATGCGCGCCGAGACCGGATGCACGTGGCCGGCGACGAAGGCGTTTTCCGTCTCGACGAAGTAATGGCCGCGATACCACATGCGCGCGCCGGCGCCGACGGCGGCCAGCGCGATCAGGCCGGCGACGATCAGCACGCGGCGGTTCGGCGGCGTCTTGGTGGGCGCGGCGGCCTGGATGGCCGGCGCGACGGCGCTGAGCGTGGTTGGCTCTGCTGGGCTGTGCTGGGTGGGCATACTGCGCTCCAAATTGAAATGATGTAGGTGCATTATTCGACAAATAAAACGCCAAGTCAAGAAATGAAACGATTGCATTTCATTTTAATCTGGACTACAGTACCGCCATGCCCCACAATATGGCGATGAACATGACACAGCACGATTCCCCCGACGCCAGCGCGGCCCAACCCGCCGGCGTCCCCGACCCATCCTGCGGCAAGCCGGCCGGACGGCCGCGCGCGGCCGACGTGGAGGCGCGCATGGAAAGCCTGCTGGAAACGGCGGCCTGCCTGTTCCTGCAGAACGGCTACAGCAAGGTCAGTCTGGAATTGATCGCGCGCGAAGCCCACGTTGCGGTGCGCACCATCTATGTGAAGTTCGGCGGCAAGGCGGGCCTGTTCAACGCCATTTTGACGCGCTACAAGGAGCGCTACTTCTCAACCATGGCCGACATGGAAACCGACATGCGCCCGGTCGAACAGATCCTCGCCGACTTCGGTTTCCGCATCACCGAACTGATTTCCAAGCCGGAGGCGATCCGGCTGCACCGGATGGTGCTGGCCGAGGCCGGCAGCAACCCGGAACTGGCGGCCACGTTCTACCAGGTCGGCCCGGGCCAGACGCGGGACGTGTTGGCGCGCTTGCTGGCGCGCCCCGACATCCTGCCGCTGTTCCGTCCGGGCCTGGCGCCGGCGCAGCTGGCGATCCACCTGCTTAACTGCATCATGGGCGATCAAATGTCGCGGCTGTTGTTTCCGCCCGAAACCGCGCCGACCGACGACGAGATACGCGCCAAGGTGGCGCACGGGCTGGACCTGTTCTTCCTCGGTACGCGCCAGGCGTAATGAGCGCGCCGACGACGTCAAAAACCAGGCAAAGGCAGAGCGCCGGGGTCAGACCCGAATGCCACAAAGTTAAGGATTTTCGTAGGTCGGGTTAGCCGGAACGGCGTAAGCCGACTGGCGTCGGCAGCGGCTCGGCGTCGGATGACGCGTTCGCCTCGGCGGCCCCCGCATCCGACCTCAGGAAGCTTAACTTAGCGGCAGCAAGGTGACGCCGATGTGTGGATTGCGTTAACATCGAAACCGCCTAAGCCGCAGCGCACTTATCCGCGCCTACCGGCATTGTCCGCATGCCGTCAACGCTAAAGTTCACCCAACACGGGTTCCACAAGGCGCGCGCGGCGCTGCACCCTGGCGCTCTTGGCCACGGCCATGATGAGGCACTCCTGCTCGTCGGCGCTGTGGCGCCGTTGCGGTTCGCCGCCATGGCGTCGGTCCTTGTACTGGCCGAAATCGGGTAAATCGAGGTGCGCCAGCCCGCGCGCCGGAAATGGCTCCGGCGGAGGTGCGGCGGCGGTCAGTTTTTCAATCTCATGGTGGTGCAGCTGCGTGTAGATGTCCAGTTCGGATTGCAACTCCACGAAGCCCTTTTGGGTAAACGCGTAGCGCAGCAGGCCGACGGAGGTGTCGAACTTCTGCGCCAAAAAATAGGCCCGGAAACAGTCGAAGCGGAACGCGACGGCGCCGCCCTCGTCTTCCAGCAAACCGAGTTGGCATAGCGTGGCGCACCGCGGCAGCGGCGGCAAGGGCAATCCATTGACGCCGAAATAGTCGGCCTCGAACTGCGCCAATTGAGCTAACGTGACGCTGGTTTTTTTCAACTCGAACAGGAAATACGCCAGTTCGACCAGATAGTCGCGCAGGCCCGCCGCGTCGTCCGACTCGGCCAACAAGGCGGCGCCGTCGGCCGCGGCGAAGGGCGAGGCGCGACCCGGCGCCGGCGCGCACACCACCAGCGCGTTCCTGGACGGCGGCAAGGGGCGCGCGGCGCGGCCGGGGTGCAGGTCTGATACGTGAAGCGCGGTGAATGTTTTCATCTAAATGATGTGGTTTCGGTATGTGGTTGGGTCGTCAAAACAAGCTGATCGATAAAAACTTTCCCATACGGAATTTTGACATTTTTTCACTGTGAAAATTCTAACCAATATTCACGAGCAATAGATTCCCGCCATAATTTTCCTACCGCCCGGTAAATCAAGCGAAACGCCGCACTTTTCCAGCGCCGCCTTTCGCAACATCCTTCACCTCGCGGTACCTCGCGTAAACGACATCGGGGCCAGGTCTGGCACGCCGCCATTCCCTTAAGAATGGTGACATGCCAGACCTGGCCCCGATCCGCGTTCCGCGGCGGTGGCTGCCTAGCTTAGCGCTTGCGCGGCGGCGGCAGGTCGGTGCAGACGCCCTCGTACACTTCGGCGGCCAGGCCGATCGATTCGCCCAGGGTCGGGTGCGGATGGATGGTCTTGCCGATGTCGGTGCCGTCCGAGCCCATTTCGATGGCCAGGGCGATTTCGCCGATCATGTCGCCGGCGTGCGTGCCGACGATGCCGCCGCCGCAAGCAATAGATTTCCTCAATAATTTTGATAGCTAAGAAATCAAGCGAGTCAGTATGCTTTTCCGGGAAGGGGGAATGGCGCGGATGAAAAAGCCGAGGCGGTCATTGACTGCCTCCGCCTGCTCCTAAGGTTACGCTGTTGGTTTTCAACTATTGCAAAGCAAAGTCACTAAGCAACTCGGCATTAGGGACACGTGCTGTACCGACGTTGGGCCCAGGTTTTCATGAATTTAGACTGCACTTCGCGAAGCCTTGCCCGAGAGAAAACGGCAAGAGTCGAACTCGTCTTACCTAGCAAAAAAACTCTCGGTAAGCTAAAATCAGGTCAACATCTACATCTCAGCAAGTATTTTTGGATACAAAAATTTGTCTAAATCACGCCTAAACGAAGTATCTTTCGGCTCTGTAACGATACAGAAGCTCAGAAGAATTACCCTCGACCAGAACCTTCTTCGAACACTAGAGCTCGGGGAGGGCGACACACTTGACGTTGTCCTGTTGGTGGATACCGGAGAAATCCGACTGCGAAAAAGTGAGCCCAATAGTGATTCGACATCGAAAAAAGCAGGCGTCGCCGACATATGAAAGACGAAGCTCGCCTTATTGGCGGCGATGATGTTTCTCCGCGAACCGTCCCGGAGCCTCACGCCATCTCTCATCGGAGAAAAATCGGTGCCTTCTACACGCCTTTAACCGTTGCGACCATTTTATGCAACTGGGGAATTCGAACCAACGATGACACCGTGCTTGAGCCGTGTTTTGGTGGGTGCACGTTCCTTGAAGCCTTGCTCACAAGATTACAACTATTGGGGAAATCTTCGCCCGAAAACCAGCTATTCGGATGCGATATTGACCCACTCGCTTTCAAATATTTAGAAAATTTCGGAAACATCTCACAACAACGCGCTAACTTTATCCTTAAAGATTTTCTATCCGTGGGAGATATTGATATTGCGGAAAAATTTGACCTCATCATCGGGAACCCTCCATACATACGTCATAGTAAATTTGATATTCTTCAAAAGGCAACGGTAGCGGCATGGGCGGAAAAATACGACATTGCCCTTCATGGGCGGGCGAGCTTGTGGGCATATTTCATTCTTCACGCTCTTAATTTTTTAAAATTAGGCGGAAGGGTTGCATGGGTGCTACCGGTGAGCTTTCTGACATCCGCTTACTCAACAAAAGTTCGCGAAATACTTGGCGGACATTTTTCGCGAATCTCGGCGATTACGCTAACTGAGCGATTATTTCTTGTTGAGGGAACAGAAGAGGCAACCGTAATTTTATTGGCGGAAGGATTTGGCGATAGACACGAACCCACTCAAATTTCTATCGAGTGCGTAGACACGATTGCGCAGATGAAGGCTCTAGTCGAGAAATGGCCAGAGACATGTTCAGACTCAGTTAATCCAACACTTACGCAACAGGGAAGCGGGATGCTTCCGATTGAAGCAATCATTAGCTTTAATAGTTTCACCAGTAAGAATTTAATATTTCTAAAAGATTTAGCAGCGATCCAAATTGGATTAGTTACCGGAAATGTACCTTATTTCATCAAACCCCAAAAAAAATGGGATTCACTTGGTATTTCTTCGAAATATTTAAGATATATAGTACCTAAAACAAAATGGATACACGGCATTTCTATCAACATAGAAGATAAGTTATCACATATTGAAAACGGTATTCCTTGCCTAGCATTGGACTGCCCAGTAGCGCCACAGTCGGCTCCGGTTAAAGAATACCTGGCAGGATATGACAAGAGTGAAATTTTGTTAAACGCGACATTTCGCAAGCGAGGCGTTTGGCACTACTTCTTTGATGATCGAATTCCTGATGCGTTCATGGTGTTTATGACACACCTCGGCCCTAGGATGATCATCAACAATGTTCAGGCGAACTGTACAAACTCGGTTTATAGGGTGTTCTTTAAATCAAAATCCAGCAATGCGAGTAAAAAACTTGCTGCAATATCGTTGAACACAACATATTCACAGTTCTCAGCGGAGCTACTGGGACAAGGTCGAGGCTCCGGAGCGCTTAAATTAGAACCTAGTCACACGCTATCACTCCGGTTATACATCCCGCCCAATAAATCGGTTGATGAAACAAATGCAGTTTTCACGGAAATCGATGGGCTGTTGAGATCTGGTGAGTTTGATCAAGCACGAATCAAGGCTGATACGTTTATTTTTAGCGATGAAAAAGACTTTATAGAGATTTTACCCATAATAAAAAATGGGTTAAATATTGGGCGAAAAAGGCGCATGCGGAGTGCGGAGCAACCAACATAGGCAAGCACAAATGACCTCATTGAAAACTTTAAAAGAATCGCTCTCAAAAGAATTAAATGAAGACCAAATTGATTACGGGAAAATTCTCGCTCTTGCAGGTGATATCGCAAAGCTCGATGATAAAAATGTTCGTTTCTCTGTTGATGCTAGCCATGTATATAGATTGGGTATTGAACTCGTTTCAAAGCAAGAAACAGCAGTTGCTGAGTTAATAAAAAATGCATATGACGCCGATGCAATCAAAGTAAACCTTATATTCAAAAATTCTGACTCAAGCGGTGGAGAGCTTACAATTATTGATAATGGTGAGGGTATGTCACGAGATAGGCTGATCAACGGATTTATGCGTATCTCGACCCAAGAAAAAGTGGAAATGCCTATCTCGAACCTCTACAAACGACAGCGCGCTGGACGTAAAGGTATCGGACGATTTGCCGCCCAAAGATTAGGGACCAAGCTGTTAATTGCAACACAACAGGACTCAGAAAAATTCTCACTTCAAATTGCTATTGATTGGGACATTTTTTCAGGCGGAAAAGACTTAAATTTAATTTCCAATCAAATCAGCCTCGGCCCCAAGTTAGCACAAAAAGGAACAATACTCAGGATTATTAACCTTCGCGACGCATGGAGTGAAGCACAAATTCAACGAACTTTTCGATTTGTATCTGAGCTCTTGCAGCCGTTCCCTCTGGCTAAAAAAAATGACGGCATGGTACAAGCAGACCCCGGCTTTAAAGTGGAATTTTCCAGACTGCAAAGTGGTCAGATCAATGTGGTAGCTAGCGAGGAACAGAGCATTTTCGCCCATGCATTGGCGACAATCTCTGCAGAAGTAAATAATGATGGGCTAGCCATATTAAATTTATTGTCTGAAAAATATAAAATCGATATACAAGATAGAAAAATAATATTTGATCAACGAGTAAAAGCTAAAACTGGACTAGCAATCGAAAAATATCCACTACTAGCCGGAATCCGATTCAAAGCGCACTATTTCATTACCGATGAACTCCCACCGGGAACTCGCAGCCTAGCTCGGGATGTGTTAAACCGGCAAGGTGGCATACGGGTTTACCGAAACGGTTTTCGGGTATTACCCTATGGCGAGACGTTCGATGACTGGCTGGGCCTGCAGCGATCAAGCGCATTGAGGGCCTTATTGCCCCCACACCACAACACGAACTTTCTAGGATTTGTTGAAATACTCGATGTGGGTGGTGTACGATTTGAAGAAACTGCCAGCCGAGAGGGCCTAATTGAAAACGAAGCTTTTCTTCAACTTCAAGATTTTGTTTATCGTGCCCTCATGATGGGAGTTATAGAAATTGGCCAGGCGCGGGAGAAAAAAATATTTGCCGGTGAGAGTCGGAAAAAAAATACGGAAAAACCGTCCCCGCAAGCTAAAGCGGCTGAACTCGCGAATGCCCTGCGCACGGCTGCTGGTGTGGCCATATCTTCAACGTCTTCTTCCAGTACCAAACCTGATAGTCAGGCGGATAATGACACCCCACCGGATACCGATCCCCCTCTGCCCTTTAGCTCCGGCGATATGAATAAATTGGCTGATGAGGTTGAAAAATTAGGGCTAGAGTCCCAAGAAGTTTTAGAAGAGAATGGAATGCTTCGCGTGTTGGCAAGCCTTGGCTTAACTATTGGTGAATTCACCCATGAAGTTAGGCATGCCATCGCAGCGTTAAGCGCAACCGCAACACTCATTAGGAGTGAAGTTCCCATTAAGCATCCTCTTTACTCCTCTAGTGAGTCGATGCATGAAAATATTGAACTGCTCCGCAGCTACGTCAGATATTTTGACAATGCAGTAATTCAAAATGCTCACCGTGAATTGAGCGTGCATGAAATCCGTGACTTGGTCAACGAATTTTCAGCGATAGTCAAGCCAACTTTGGATCGACAGAAAATTAATATAGAATCAAAATTTTTTGGACATGATTTATTTACTCGGCCAATGCATAAATCTGAGTGGGCGTCTATATTTTTAAATTTATTCACGAATTCCATGAAAGCCATTCACCGAGCCGGAGGGAAAGGGAAAATCCTTATCGAGAGCGGTATCGTTGATGATCGTTTATACATACAATTCTCCGATAACGGAGATGGCATTCCCGTAGAAAATCGAGATAAAATTTTCGACGCATTTTTCACCACGAGCACTCCCGTAAATGTACTATCTAGTGATTCAGAAAAGCTGATTGGAACAGGCTTGGGCATGAAAATTGTCCGCGATATTTTAGAAGGTTCCAACGGAGAAGTCGAATTAGTAGATGCGCCGAAAGGTTATTCAACCTGTTTCAGAATAGAAGTTCCGAAGGCAAAAGATGAAGAGGTTGGCGATGCCAAATACTAATTTTTTATGCATAGATGATCAACAAGATCGCACGATAGATGATCTATTGTCACTCCTGCATAAGAGTAACAAGGAATTATTAGTTGAAAGAAAAACGCCGATTGAGTTAGCCGCACAGATTAAACAAATTTCAACAGCCAGCAAAGAGAAAAATAATTTCGGATTGCTACTTGACCTCCGTCTTGATCAAGAGGCGACGGATGATCACCCCAAAGTACCATATAGGGGGCCGACCTTAGCGCAAGAACTACGAACGCGGATGACAGAGAAGAAAATAGCCCCTTTTCCGATCGTCCTCTGGTCGATCACTGAAAAATTCGTCAAGTCGTTTGACGAGTCGTCTCATGACTTGTTTGATGCGGTTTTCGGTAAGGATGACCAGATCATCGATCAACCTGCCCAAGTAGCTATACAAATGATTTCGCTAGTAAATGGATATGCCCAGATAGTTTCTAACAAGAAGGGGCGCCTGGCCGGTGCTATGCTTGGGTTTGGACAAGAGTCAACTGTTGGCCTGCACGAGTCATTCGTTGAAGAGTTTAAATACTTCGTCGAAGGCAAGGCTGTTCACGAAATTTCGTCCTATCTACTGAACAGTCTCATCGGGCCAACGGGGCTACTAATTGATAAAACATTGTTGGCTGCCAGGCTCGGCATTGACATTGCAAAGTCAGGTGCAAGTTGGACTCAGTTACAGGTTGAGCTGGAAATTGCGCGTTACGGTGGGCCCTTTTGCGCCGGATGGCAACGTTGGTGGTGGTTCACTGTAGAGGTATGGTGGAATAATTTAAATGCTAAGCAACCCAATCTTCGTCGAATTGGAGCGGCGGAGCGCATTAAAATTCTCAATGATAGGTTTGGGTTCGCCCTTAAGGCTGCAACTCCGATCGAGGCGGACTACAGCGACAAGTTTTTTTGTATTTGTGTCGCCACCGGAAAGCCTCTCGATCCTGCCGATGGATTCAGAGTAGCTGAGTTAAATATGAAGCCATGGCAGGATACTGCATATGTGTCGGGATACGCCGCGTTAAATCGAATAGAAAAAACAAAATGGCGAATTAGTTCTGCAGACCGTGGCCGATTTGACCGTCTAAAGAAGAGCTAGATATGGCTAAGCGAGTTAAACCGGCAGAAATTAGACGCAGATTGTCGAACGACTTGATAAGTTTATCTCAAATTTTAGAGCGTAACACGTCAGCAGTCGTCCTGAACGCAGACGTTTTGAAATCGTCGGCAAACCAATGCTTGCAAGATCATGGGAAGTTTTGGGAATACCAGGTTGCCGGTCTCCAGTTGCAAGTCATTGCTCCGCAAAATGTTTTACCGAAAGGGGCGGGAAAGGTACTTAATTTAACGATTGATCTCGACCTTTGTGGCTTTTGTGATGAAGAGTTGGAGCATAGCTTTAAAAAATTAATACTCAAGGTCAGAATCGAAAATGAAGATCGAAGCAGCATGTGCTCGTGGCATTTTGATCAGCACATTTTTGACGAAGTTGACGAGTCTATCGAAGCCCATCCGCTCTATCACTTTCAGCACGGGGGTCACGAAATGAAGGAACTCGCAGATTCGCTCGGCAAAGTACTTCTGCTTCCCGCTCCAAGGATGGCATCCCCGCCAATGGAAGCCATTCTGTGTATTGATTTTCTATTGTCGAATTTCGCAGGCAATGAATGGAAGAACCTACGAAACGACGCGACATATGTGAAACTGTTGCAAGAAGCACAGTTTCGACTGTGGAAGCCCTACGTTGAACGACTCGCAACATGGTGGGCGAAAGGCCCCAAGTCAAGCGCCCCGATCTTGGAACTCTGGCCACATCTGGCGTGACAACAGGCTATTCCTCGGCAATTTTCCTCATAGCACGAAGCTTCACGGCAATCGACTCTAAGTCACGCAGTTCGTTGCTTCGAGTGTCCAAAGGAGTATTTTGGGCATCTGTAATGTTACGTTTCGAATACTCGAGCGAAGTAAGCAATATTTGGATTTCATCGCGTGAAAATTGAAGGGTCATAACAGTTCCTTACAGAGTGAAAAACGTAGAAAATTGCTATTTTTAGCATGGTGTCCTTTTTCCTGGACACCCATAGTGTACGACAAACAACGCCCGAGAATTTTTGTGTTGTGCCATCTAGAAACCACAACGTTAGATGAACACTAAGTCCTTAAGTCGAAACGAATTTCGATACTTATCTAGTGCTCCCCCAGTTATAAGAAAGCACGAGATGAGCCTCTTCGCGTTTTGAACGGCGATGATGCAAAAGACCGAAGCGAACGGCGACGTGTGGTCGTTACCGATGAGCAAGGCGCTGCGACGACGGCGCTACCGGCGCGTAAACGACGTCGGGGCCAGGTCTGGCACGCCGCCATTCCCTTAAGAATGGTGACATGCCAGACCTGGCCCCGATCCGCGTTCCGCGGCGGTGGCTGCCTAGCTTAGCGCTTGCGCGGCGGCGGCAGGTCGGTGCAGACGCCTTCGTACACTTCGGCGGCCAGGCCGATCGATTCGCCCAAGGTAGGGTGCGGATGGATGGTCTTGCCGATGTCGGTGCCGTCCGAGCCCATTTCAATGGCCAGGGCGATTTCGCCGATCATGTCGCCGGCGTGGGTGCCGACGATGCCGCCGCCGACGATGCGGTGGGTCTCGGCGTCGAACAGCAGCTTGGTGAAACCCTCGTCGCGGCCGTTGGCCACGGCGCGCGCGCTGGCCGCCCACGGGAACAGGCCTTTTTCAAGCTTGATGCCCTTGGCCTTGGCTTCGTCCTCGGTGATGCCGACCCATGCCACTTCGGGATCGGTGTAGGCCACCGACGGGATCACCTTGGCGTCGAAGTAGGCCTTCTGGCCTGCCGCGGCTTCGGCCGCGACGTGGCCTTCGTGCACCGCCTTGTGCGCCAGCATCGGCTGGCCGACCAGGTCGCCAATGGCGAAGATGTGCGGCACGTTGGTGCGCATCTGGCCGTCGACGTTGATGAAACCGCGGTCGGTGACGCTGACGCCGGCCTTGTCGGCCGCCAGTTTCTTGCCGTTCGGGCTGCGGCCAACGGCCACCAGCACCATGTCGTAGACCTGCGGCGCGGGCGCCACGGCGCCGGCTTCGGCCGCCTCGAAGGTCACTTTGATGCCTTCGGCGAGCGCTTCCACCGCGACCGTTTTGGTCTTGGTCATGATGTTGTCGAAGCGCTTCTCGTTGAACTTCTGCCAGACCTTGACCATGTCGCGGTCGGCGCCCTGCATCAGGCCGTCGAGCATTTCGACGACGTCGATACGCGCGCCGAAGGTCGAGTACACCGTCGCCATTTCCAGGCCGATGATGCCGCCGCCGATGACCAGCATGCGTTTCGGGATGGCGCGCAGTTCCAGCGCGCCGGTCGAGTCGACGATACGCGGATCTTCCGGCACGAACGGCAGTTTGACGACGGCCGAACCGGCGGCGATGATGGCCTGTTTGAACTGCACCACTTGCTTGCTGCCGTCGTCGGCCGTCACTTCGATGTGGAACGGGCTGACGAACTGGCCGACGCCGCGCACCACGTTGACCTTGCGGCCCTTGGCCATGCCGCTCAGGCCGCCGGTCATCTTGTTGATGACTTTTTCCTTGTAGCTGCGCACCGCGTCGATGTCGATTTGCGGCGCGGCGAACGTCACGCCGTGCTTGGACATCGTGGCCGCCTCGTCGATCACGGCCGCCACGTGCAGCAGCGCCTTCGACGGGATACAGCCAACGTTCAGGCATACCCCGCCCAGCGTCGCGTAACGCTCGACGATGACGGTGTTCAGGCCCAGGTCGGCGGCGCGGAACGCGGCCGAATAACCGCCGGGACCGCCGCCGAGCACCATCATGTCGCATTCGATGTCGACCTTGCCGGTGTAGCTGCCGCCAACCGGCGCGGGCGCGCCGGCTACCGCCGCCGGAGCGGCGGCTGGCGCGGCTGCGGCGGGTGCCGTCGCCGCAGGTGCGGCGGCGGCAGGCGCGGCGGCTGCGCCGGCGCCCTCTTCCAGCACCAGCAACAACGAACCTTCGGCGATCTTGTCGCCGATTTTGACTTTCAATTCCTTGACCACGCCGGCGTGGCTGGCCGGGATTTCCATGCTGGCCTTGTCCGACTCGACCGTCACGAGCGACTGATCAACCTTGATCGTGTCGCCCACTTTGACCATCAACTCGATCACTTCCACTTCTTTGAAATCGCCGATATTGGGCACTTTCACTTCGATCGTACTCATCGCATACTCCATCGCTCCCCTCGCCGCCGTAACGGCCGCGCGGGGTAAAAAGAGGGATGCAGGCGGCGCCTCGGCGCTTCGCCTGCCCTAGGATAGCGGCGCGGGCGGACCGCCCGTCAAGGCGGTGCGCCCGCGCCGGATTCACATCACAGCAGCGTCTTGCGCAGGTCGGCCAGCACTTCGCCCAGGTAGACGGAGAAGCGCGCGCCCATGGCGCCGTCGATGACGCGGTGGTCGTACGACAGCGACATCGGCATCATCAGGCGCGGCTGGAAGGCCTTGCCGTCCCAGACCGGCTTCATGGCCGCTTTCGACAGACCCAGGATCGCCACTTCAGGGGCGTTGATGATCGGCGTGAAGGCCGTGCCACCGATGCCGCCCAGCGACGAGATGGTGAAGGTCGCGCCCTGCATGTCGGTCGGTTTGAGCTTGCCGTCGCGCGCCTGCGCCGACAATTCGCCCATCTCTTGCGCAATCTGCGCCACGCCTTTTTTGTCGGCGTCCTTGATCACCGGGACCATCAGGCCGTTCGGCGTGTCGGCCGCGAAGCCGATGTTGTAGTACTGCTTCAGGATCAGGTTTTCACCCTTTCCGTCGATCGACGCGTTGAAGGCCGGGTACTTTTTCAGCGCCGCGACGGATGCCTTGATGACGAAGGCCAGCATGGTCAGCTTGACCGCTTCCTTGTTCTTGGCGTTGCCGGCGTTGGTCGAGACACGGAAGCCTTCCAGCTCGGTGACGTCGGCTTCGTCGAACTGCGTCACGTGCGGGATCATCACCCAGTTGCGGTGCAGGTTCGGGCCGCTGATCTTCTTGATGCGCGACAACGGCAGCAAGGTGGTTTCGCCGAACTTGCTGAAGTCCAGCGACGGCCATGGCAGCAGGTCCATGCCGACGCCCTTGCCCGCGGCCGCCACCGGCGCGGCGCCGCTGGCGACCGAACCGGCCATGACGCCCTTGACGAAATTCTGCACGTCCTCCTGCAGGATGCGGCTTTTCGGGCCGGTGCCTGGAACGCGCATCAGGTCGACGCCCAGTTCGCGGGCGAACTTGCGGATCGACGGCGAGGCGTGCGCCAGCGCGTTGCTTGGCGCGGCGGCGGGCGCCGCGGCCGGGGCCGCAGCCACGGCCGGGGCCGGAGCCGGGGCTGCGGCGACGGCCGCGGCCGGAGCTGCCGCTGGCGCCGCGGCCGCGGCCGCTGGCGCAGCCGGTGCCGGCGCGGCGGCTGGCGCCTCGGCCGAAGCTGCCGCGTCGCTGGTCTCCAAGATCAGCAGCAGGGAGCCTTCATGCACCTTGTCGCCGACCTTGACGCGCATTTCTTTCACTACGCCCGCATGGCTGGAGGGAATCTCCATGCTGGCCTTGTCCGATTCCACCGTGATGAGCGACTGGTCGACCTTGATGGTATCGCCCGGCTTGACCATCAACTCGATGATTTCCACTTCCTTGAAATCCCCGATATCCGGGACGTTAACTTCCACAATGCTCATAGCGTTTGCTCCGTTTTTCTATTCGTCAGAACCGCGTTATTGGGTGACCGGATTGGCTTTGTTCGGGTTGATGCCGTACTTGGCAATCGCCTGTTCCACCACCGAGACGTCGATCGAACCTTCGTCGGCCAGCGACTTCAGCGCGGCGACCGTCACATAATAGCGGTTCACTTCAAAGAACTCGCGCAGCTTGGCGCGGCTGTCGGAGCGGCCGAAACCGTCGGTGCCCAGCACTTTGTAGGTGCGGCCCTTCGGCACGAACGCGCGGATCTGTTCGGCGAAGGCGCGCATGTAGTCGGTGGTGGCGATGATCGGGCCGCTGGTGTTTTGCAGGCACTCGGTAACGTACGGCACGCGCTGGGTCTGGGACGGGTTGACCATGTTCCAGCGTTCGGCGTCCTGGCCGTCGCGCGCCACCAGGGTCAGCGACGGCGCCGACCAGACGTCGGCGGCAATGCCCCAGTCGGCTTGCAGCAGTTCGGCGGCGAACATCGATTCGCGCAGGATGGTGCCAGAGCCGATCAGTTGCACGCGCAGCTTGGCTTCCTTGTCGCCTTCCGAGAACAGGTACATGCCTTTCAGGATGCCTTCTTCCTGGCCCGGCTTGATACCCGGCTGCGGGTAGTTCTCGTTCATGATCGTGATGTAGTAGAACACGTCTTCCTGGTTGGCGATCATGCGGCGCAGGCCGTCCTGGATGATGACCGCGACTTCATGGCTGAAGGTCGGGTCGTACGGCAAGCAGGTCGGGATGGTCGCGGCGACGATATGGCTGTGGCCATCTTCATGCTGCAAGCCTTCGCCGTTCAGCGTGGTGCGGCCGGCGGTGCCGCCCATCAGGAAGCCGCGTGCGCGCATGTCGCCGGAAGCCCACACCTGGTCGCCGATGCGCTGCATGCCAAACATCGAGTAGAAGGTGTAGAACGGGATCATGATGCGGTTGTTGGTCGAATACGAGGTCGCCGCGGCGATCCACGAGCTCATGCCGCCCGCTTCGTTGATACCCTCTTGCAGGATCTGGCCGGCCTTGTCTTCGCGGTAGTACATGACCTGGTCTTTGTCGACCGGCTCGTACAACTGGCCTTTCGGGTTGTAGATGCCGATCTGGCGGAACAGGCCCTCCATACCGAAGGTGCGCGACTCGTCGACCAGGATAGGCACGACGCGCTGGCCCAGGTTCGGATCCTTCAGCAGGGTCGAGATCACGCGCACGAACGCCTGCGTGGTGGAGATTTCGCGGCCTTCGGGCGTCGCTTCCAGCACGTTCTTGAACGCCGACAGCTCAGGCACCGGCAGCACTTCCTCGGCCTGCTGGCGGCGCTGCGGCAGGTAGCCGCCCAGGGCCTTGCGGCGCTCTTGCAGGTAGATCATTTCCGGCGCGTCGTCGGCCGGCTTGAAGAACGGGATGTCGGCGAGTTGGTCGTCCGGGATCGGCAGCGAGAACCGGTCGCGCATTTCGCGGATAGCCTCGTCGTCGAGCTTCTTGGTCTGGTGCGCGGTGTTGCGCGCTTCGCCGGACTTGCCCATGCCGTAGCCCTTGACGGTTTTCACCAGCAGGACGGTTGGCTGGCCCTTGTGTTCCTGGGCGATCTTGAAGGCGGCGTAGATCTTGTGCGGATCGTGGCCGCCGCGGGTCAGGCGCCAAATGTCGTCGTCGCTCATGTTGGCGACCATTTCCAGCAGCTTAGGATGCTTGCCGAAGAAGTGTTTGCGCACGAAGGCGCCGTCCTTGGCCTTGTAGTTCTGGTACTCGCCGTCGACGGTTTCCATCATCACGCGCTGCAGGATGCCTTCCTTGTCCTGCGCCAGCAAGGCGTCCCAACCCGGACCCCAGATGACCTTGACGACGTTCCAGCCGGCGCCGCGGAACTCGCCTTCCAGTTCCTGGATGATCTTGCCGTTGCCGCGCACCGGGCCGTCCAGGCGCTGCAGATTGCAGTTGACCACGATGACCAGGTTGTCCAGTTCGTCGCGCGCGGCCAGGCCGATCGCGCCCAGCGATTCCGGCTCGTCCATCTCGCCGTCGCCGCAGAACGCCCACACCTTGCGGTTGTCGGTCTTGGCGATGCCGCGTGCGTGCAGGTATTTCAGGAAACGCGCCTGGTAGATCGCCATGTGCGGGCCCAGGCCCATCGACACGGTCGGGAACTGCCAAAAGTCCGGCATCAGCTTCGGATGCGGGTACGAGGACAGGCCCTTGCCGTCGACTTCCTTGCGGAAATTCAGCAACTGGTCTTCCGTCAGGCGGCCTTCCAGGAAGGCGCGCGCGTAGATGCCGGGCGAGGAATGGCCCTGGATGTACAGCAGGTCGCCGCCGTGCTCTTCGGTCGGGGCGTGCCAGAAATGGTTGAAGCCGATGCCCAGCATGTTCGCCAGCGAGGCAAAGCTCGACAGGTGGCCGCCCAGGTCGCCGTCGGCGCGGTTGGCCTTGACCACCATCGCCATCGCGTTCCAGCGCATCCACGAGCGCAGGCGCTCTTCGTATTCCAGGTTGCCCGGGCAATGCGTTTCGAGGTGGGTGGGGATGGTGTTGACGTAGGCGGTGGTGCTGGAAAATGGGATTTGGGCGCCGCGGCGGCGCGCCAGGTCGACCATGCGTTCCATCAGGTAATGGGCGCGTTCAGGGCCCTCGTTTTCCAGCACGGCTTCAAGCGCGTCTAGCCATTCCTTGGTTTCCTGCATATCTGGGTCCTGCGCGACTAACGCCGTAACCTGGTCGAGTTGAGCTGACATTTGGTGAGTCTCCTTTATAAGCGCCCCACCAAGATACCCGATCGCTGGTGGACGGCATTTCGCTGATTATTTACCAATACCCTAAATTAGTCTGGGGATTCTAACAGGCTATTCCATATTTTTCAAATTACGATACGTCTTTTCACAATGTGAAATTACCCCATGGGATTTATGCTGCGCCGCCGCATTTATTCTCCAGAAATCGGCGCCGGCGCGGCTGAAAACGCGGTCGAAGGGGCGCGCCGGCTTTATAATCTCGGTTTACCTATCACCACCAGCCAAAAACCATGCCAGCTCAACTGATCGACGGAATCCTGCTCTCCCAAACACTGCGCGGCGAAATCGCCGTGCGCGCCAGCGCCCTGACCGCCAAGGGTAAACAGCCCGGCCTGGCCGTGATCCTGGTGGGCGAAGACCCGGCCAGCCAGGTGTACGTGCGCAACAAGGTCAAGGCTTGCGGCGACGTCGGCTTCCATTCGGTGTTGGAAAAATACGCGGCGGACCTGTCGGAGGCGGCGTTGTTGGAGCGCATCAACGCGCTCAACGCCGACCCGGCCATCCACGGCATCCTGGTGCAGATGCCGCTGCCCAAGCACATCAACCCGCACAAGGTTATCGAGGCGATCTCGACCTCGAAGGACGTCGACGGCTACTCGGTGCTGAGCGCCGGCGAACTGCTAACCGGCCTGCCGGGCTTTCGCCCCTGCACCCCGTACGGCTGCATGAAACTGATTGAAAGCACCGGCGTCGACCTGCGCGGCAAGCACGCCGTCGTCATCGGCCGCAGCAACACCGTCGGCAAACCGATGGCGCTGCTGCTCTTGCAAGCGAACGCCACCGTGACCATATGCCATAGTGCGACGCCGGACCTGGCGCACCACACCCGCGGCGCCGACGTCATCGTCGCCGCCGTCGGACGGCGCAACACGCTGACGGCGGACATGGTCCGTCCCGGCGCGATCGTCATCGATGTCGGCATGAACCGCGACGATAACGGCAAGTTGTGCGGCGACGTCGATTTCGACGGCGTTAAGGAGCTGGCCTCGCACATCACCCCGGTGCCGGGCGGCGTCGGTCCGATGACGATCACGATGTTGCTGATGAATACCGTCGAAGCGGCGGAACGCGACTAAACTTACACTGCGCCGCGCCCGCCGTGCGGGGCGCGCCGACGACCACTAGGACACACTGATGACTACACAAAACCCTTTGCTGGACTTCTCGGGCTTGCCGCGTTTTGATGCGATCAAAGCCGAACACGTCACCCCCGCCATCGACCAGTTGCTCGCCGACAGCGCCGCCGTCGTGGCGGAGCTGGAAGCGCCGATCGCCCAAGTGACGTGGGAAAACTTCGTCGCGCCGCTGGAAAACGCCACCGAGTTGCTGGGCCGGGCATGGGGCATCGTCAGCCATCTGAACAACGTCGTCGACACGCCCGAGCTGCGCGCCGCCTACAACGAAAACCAGCCGAAAATCACCGAATTCTGGACCGCGCTGGCCCAGAACGAGGAAATGTTCGCCAAATACAAGCTGCTCAAGGCCGGGCCGGGCTACCCCGCCCTGTCGGCGCCGCGCCAGCGCATTATCGACAACGCCATCCGCGACTTCCGCATGGGCGGCGCCGAGCTGGCCGAGGAAAAGAAGGAACGCTTCGCCGAGATCCAGGAAGAACACGCCGGCGTGTCGACGCGTTTTTCCGAGAACGTGCTCGACGCCACCAACGACTTCAAGCTGCTGGTGGCCGACGAGGCCGAGCTGGCCGGCGTGCCCGACGACGTCAAGCAAGCGGCCCGCGCCGCCGCCGAGAAGGACGGCAAGAGCGGCTTCCTGTTCACGCTGCACTTCCCGTCCTACTTCCCGCTGTTGCAATTTGCCGACAACCGCGCGCTGCGCGAGAAGATTTACCACGCCAACGCCACCAAGGCGTCCGACATGGGCAGCGACTTCAGCGAAAAGGACAAGTGGGATAACGGCCAGAACATCGTCACTTTGCTGAAACTGCGCGACGAAGAAGCCAAAATGCTCGGCTACAAGAACTTCGCCGAAGTCTCGCTGGTGCCGAAGATGGCGCAAAGCCCCGAGCAAGTCATCACCTTCCTGGAAGACCTGGCCACGCGCGCCCGCCCCTACGCCGAGCAAGACCTGGCCGAGCTGCGCGCCTTCGCCAAGGACGAGCTGGGCCTGGAGCAGCTGCAAGCCTGGGACATGCCGTACGCGTCGGAAAAGCTGCAGGAGCGCCGCTACGCCTTCTCCGCCCAGGAAGTGAAGCAATACTTCCCCGAACATAAAGTCATCGACGGCCTGTTCCGTCTGGTGCAAACGCTGTTTTCGGTGTCCATCGCCGTCGATACGGCGACCACCTGGCACCCGGACGTGCGCTTCTTCCGCATTGAAAAAGACGGCCAGCTGGTCGGCCAGTTCTACCTCGACCTGTACGCGCGCAGCGGCAAGGGCGGCGGCGCCTGGATGGACGACGCCCGCGGCCGGCGTGTTGAAGAAGGCGGCACGGTGCAAACCCCGGTCGCCTATCTGACCTGTAACTTCACCGAACCCGCCGTCATCGACGGCAAAGTACAGCCATCGCTGTTCACCCACGACGAAGTCATCACGCTGTTCCACGAGTTCGGCCACGGCCTGCACCACATGCTGACCCGGGTCGACGAGATCGGCGTGTCCGGCATTTCCGGCGTCGAATGGGACGCCGTCGAACTGCCGTCGCAGTTCATGGAAAACTTCTGCTGGGAATGGGAAGTGCTCGAACACATGACCTCGCACGTCACCAGCGGCGCGGCGCTGCCGCGCGCGCTGTACGACAAAATGCTGGCGGCGCGCAACTTCCAATCCGGCCTGCAAACGCTGCGCCACGTCGAATACTCGCTGCACGACATGCACCTGCATTACGACTACGATCCGCAGAGCGCGAAAAGCGTGCAGGACGTTGTCGACGAGGTGCGCGGCAAGTTCTCGGTGATGCCGCCGCCGGCCTACAACCGCTTCCAGAACTCCTTCGGCCACATCTTCGCCGGCGGCTACGCGGCCGGCTACTACAGCTACAAGTGGGCCGAAGTGTTGTCCGCCGACGCCTACGGCGCCTTCGAGGAGGCGGCTGCGCTGGGCGGCGGCATCCTGTCGGCGGAAACCGGGCGGCGCTTCCAGGAAGAAATTTTGGCGGTCGGTGGTTCGCGCCCGGCGCTGGAGTCGTTCACCGCCTTCCGCGGCCGCGAGCCAAGCATCGACGCCTTGCTGCGCCACAGCGGCATGGCGGCCTGAGTGTCAATTTTGTAATGAGCATCATCGAACCGGGAGGGCGCGCGCCATGAACTTGCGAACGAGGTGGACAATCGGCGCCCTGCTGCTGGCCTGCGCCGGCGCGGCCGACGCCCAGGTATACAAGTGGAAGGACGCCAAGGGCGTGACCCACTTCAGCGATACGCCGCCGCCGGCCGCGACCGCCAAGGTCGAACTCAAGTCCTTCGGCGGCGGCGCGGCGGCGGCGGCGTTGCCGTTCGAACTGGCCGAGGCGGCCAAAAACCACCCGGTGACGCTGTACACCACCGAGCAGTGCGAGGCCTGCGACCAGGGCCGCGCCATGCTGCGCGCGCGCGGCATTCCGTTCGCGGAAAAAACCGTCGGCAGCGCCGCCGACCAGGCCGCGCTGAAGCAGGCCGGCGGCGCCTCGCAATTGCCCTTGCTGTTGGTGGGGCGGAAAAAATACACCGGCTTCGAGCAGGGCGCCTGGGACGGCGCGCTGAGCGCGGCCGCCTACCCGGCCCAGCGCATGCTGCCGGCCGGCTACCGCCAGGCGCCGGCGACGCCGGCGGCGCCGCGCCCGCAGCCGGTCGACACCGAGGCGACGGCGGCGGCCGCCGCCGAGCAGGGGCGCCGCGACCAGGCGCAAGAAGCCAAACCCGCCGGCGACTTCCAATTCTAGCGCCCTGACAAGCTCAACCGGTTAAAATCGGCGCTGCGGGTCGGCGCGCCAGCCCCCCACGCCATCTCTGCATCCCTGATTACTATGACACGCATCGACTTCCATACCAACGTCCCCGACAAGATCGCCTACGCCTGCCGCCTGGCGCGCAAGGCCTATATGGCGCGCAACCGAGTGGTACTGCTGGCCGAGGACGCCGAGCAACTGGCGGCGCTGAACGCGGCGCTGTGGAGCCTGTCCGAGACCGACTACCTGCCGCACGTGCTGGCCGGCGACGCGCTGGCGGCGGAAACGCCGATCGTGCTGACCGACAGCGACGCCGCCGCCCTGCCGCACCACGACATCCTGGTCAACCTGTCGCGCCGCCAGCCGGCGCATTTCGCCAGCTTCGCGCGGGTCTTCGAAATCGTCTCGGCCGATGCGGACGACGCCGAGGTGGGACGCCAGCGTTACAAGTCCTATAAACAGCAGCAATACCAGCCCAGCCATTTCGTGGCGAACCAGCCATGAGCTACCAGCCGGCCTTCGACGCCAGCATCCCGGTGCTGACCGAAGTTCTGGGCGACGCCGTCGAGGCGGCGCCGGCCGGGTCCGCGCGCAAGGTGCCGGCGCCGACCGTCGACACCGGCGAGCGGCTCGAACAAGAGGCGCTGCGGCAGTGGAGCGACCAGGACTGGCACGTGCTGGAGCGGCGCCTGTCGGAACGCATCCTGCACCAATTGCAGGGCCGCGTCGACTTCGTGCTGGAGCAGCGCATCAAAGACTGCATGGCCGAGGCGCTGCAGCGCGCGCTGGCGGACCTCACCGGCGAACTGAGCAAAAGCCTGCAACACACCATCGAAGACATCGTCGCGCGAGCCGTGAGCCAAGAGCTGACGCACCTGCAAACCCTGAAAAAATAGCCCTCCCGCGACTCATCTCGTAGGTCGGATTAGCGAAGCGTAATCCGACAATGCGCCGCCATGCACGCAGCAAAACCAAGGCGCCGCGAACGCAAACACCAACCAGCGGCAACGAGCCAGGGTCACGCCGTTGGTTTAAACGAATTCAACGGCGCGCCAATCAAGGCTTCAGCAAACAAGGCATCAACTTCCCCCACACGTCGCTCTGCGTCGCCACCACATCCTGCGCGCCGGTATAGCGGGGCAATATATGCCAGTCCCACTGCACGAACGACCTGTGGCGCGGGTCGACCAGCATCGACATCCCGGCGAACTGCCCTTTCAACTCGTCCTTATTGACCGTCAACAGTTGCGCACCGTCGCGCAAGGACTGGCGATTCAACGCCACACCGGCGCGCTCGGCGATATCCTCCAACCAGCGCACGCGCCAGCGTGCTTGCTCGTCAAACTCCGCGACCGGCGGGCGATCCAGATTGACCCGGGCCACAACCTCGGCGCCGTCCTGGGATAGCAGTTGGTACGTCATACGTTGCGGCACCGTGGCCCAATACCGCTCGCCCTGAACCTCGATGCCATAGCCACCGAAGACATCCTTGGATATGGGCACCAGCTCTCCTACGCCGAAAGACGGCCGCAGGCACTCGCCATGGCGCTGCGCCACCACGCTCAGCGCGGCCTGCTCGTTCTTGCCGTGCCCGAGCATCGGCAAGGTCAAACACGCGCCGGCGAGAAACCGAAGGGCAATGCGGATAGCGGCGGATTGGTGCGAGATCATTTTGCTTTTTCTATAATAGTTAAGTGAAACTGTATATTACCTGACAAGTGGAACGGCCTTGCGCGGCACAAGCCGTCCATTCTCCCGCCCGTCGCTGCAGCGTGCACGCGTTCTCGGCATTGGCCTTTAAGCCCCCGCCGCGACCACTTTGCCGGCCTGCGCCACGGCGCCCTTCCAGCTATGCCGGCCGTCCGCGCCGCCAGTGCCCGGCCACGCGGGATGGTTCGACGTGAAATCGTCGTAGGACTTCGGTTGCGCGCTGAGCGTGACGATGCGCTCTTCGTAGACTGCCATGGTCGCGCCGCCGGCAAGCGGCACCAACTCCACCGGCGCCCCTTGCAGCACGCTGCGCGCCGGATGTTCGAACGATTTATCGGGAGTGAACTGGAGGTTGAGCTGTGAGGCGCAGTGGTCGCTGCCGACTTGTATGCTGATTTGGCCCGGGGAGTCGTCGAGGCGGACCTGATTCGAGCGGACCCCGCCGATTTCCTGGCTGACGATGCCCGACAGGTAGCGGTCGCCCGGCAAGCGGCTGACGTGGCTGAAGCTGGGCGGCGGCGTGGTACCGCCGTGCACGGCGCCGGGGATGATCGGCTTGTCCGGATCGTTGCCGAGGAAGCTAACGCGGCACATTGTGCCAACCCGCAGCGGAAAAAACGCGCCGAACCGCGCCCCGGCCCAGAAGGGGTTCGGCCGCAGCCAGGCCGAGTCGTCCGGGGTGACGCCCTCGGCGGGCGCCGGCGAGCCGGCGCGCTCCTCCCGGCGCAAGCCCGGGAAGCGCACCTGCACCCGCCCCTGCTCGTCGCAGTGGACCGCTTCGCCGGGCGGGCCGCCGTCGGACTCGCCCTCGACGGCCTCGTCGACGATGCCGCAGACCGAGCGCAGCCCGCCGGTGTCGGTGACGAACTGCACCTCGACCGGCATGGCGATGAATCGCTTAAGCGGCAGGCCGGCCGTGGCGGCCACGCACAGCAGCCGGTATTCGATGCCGCCGCAGATGGTTTCGACGCCGCTGACGTGCTTGACGAGCAAGAGGTCGTCGCGCGCGCCCCCTTTGGCCCCCAGGCGCAGGCGGATCGGACGGTTCGCTTCGCTCAGGCGCGGCGGCGCGCCGCCTGGAAACTTCGATGTCATGACGGCCATCCTTCGTCTCGGCAAGATGCATGAAGGAACAAATCGTGTTGCCATGCTGGAAATTGTAGAATGTTCTCGCTAAGCAATTGTTGCCGCCAATCAACCATGTCCGCGAAAATTCGCGAACGCGCTTTGCGCACACCGGGGTTTTGTTGTACCGTGCTGGCCTCATACAATCTTTGCGACGGTGTTCACGAGACGCCACAGTTTTCTATCCCATTGGAGATGTTTATGTTGTTCAAGACTAAGTTCCTTCCCCTCGCCATCGCCATGGCCTTCGCCGGCAACGCAGGCGCGCAAGAAGTCGTCAAAATCGGCCACGTTGCGCCAATCTCGGGCGCCAGCGCCCATCTGGGCAAGGACAACGAAAACGGCGCCAAGATGGCGATCGAGGAATTGAACGCGGGCGGCTTCAAGATCAACGGCAAGGTCGTCAAGTTCGTGCTGCTGACCGAGGACGACGCCTCCGATCCGAAACAGGGCACGGCCGCCGCGCAGAAGCTGGTCGACGCCAAAGTCAACGGCGTCATCGGCCATTTGAATTCGGGCACCACGGTGCCGGCATCGAAGATCTACTTCGACGCCGGTATTCCGCAAATCTCGCCGTCGGCGACGACGCCGCAGTACACCAAGCAAAAATTCAACACGGCCTTCCGCGTGGTGGCCAACGACAACAAGCTGGGCGGCACGCTGGGCCGTTACGCCGTTGACAAGCTGCAGGCGAAGCGCATCGCCATCGTCGACGACCGCACCGCCTACGGCCAGGGCGTCGCCGAGGAGTTCGTCAAGGGCGCCAAGGCCAAGTTCCCGGGCGTGCAAATCGTCGGCAAGGAATTCACCAACGCCAACGCCACCGACTTCAACGCGATCCTGACCTCGATCAAGGGCAAGAAACCCGACCTGGTATTCTTCGGCGGCATGGACGCGGTCGGTGGCCCGATGCTGCGCCAGATCAAGTCGCTGGGCATGAACGTGCGCTTCATGGGCGGCGATGGCATTTGCACCGAGTCGCTGGCGAAGCTGGCCGGCGACGGCGCCGGCGACGGCATCGTCACCTGCGCGGAAACCGGCGGCGTGATGGGCGATCAGCAAAAGGTGATGGACAACTTCATCGCCCGCTACAAGAAGAAATACAACAGCGACGTGCAGCTGTACGCGCCGAACGTCTACGACGCCGTGATGACGATGGCGACCGCGATGGCGGACGCGAAGTCGGCCGAGCCGGCCAAGTACCTGCCGTTCCTGGCCAAGGTCAAGTACGCCGGCGTGACCGGCCCGATCGCCTTTGACGCCTTCGGCGATATCAAGGACGGTTCTATGACCTTGTACACCTACAAGGGCGGTAAGAAGACCAAGGTGGAAGTGGTTAAGTAAGACTTTTCAACCAAGGGCGTGACCCCGGCGGCTCCTCGCCTTTGGGTTTAATCGGGTTGCCGGCCCATTTGCAGGAAAAAGCGCGTCGAGCTGTCGGCGCGCTTTTTTTTCGCCTGCACGCCCGGGAATGGCGAATTTCATCAAAAAAACCTGCGCGGACGCTTTGAAATTTCCATATTTTATTGTACCTTTCTGCACCTGCGCCAAATATTAGTGCCGCGCAAATGCCCACGCCGCTGTTTTTCTGTCAAATTGGAGATGTTTATGCTGTTTAAAGTTAAGTTCCTTCCTCTCGCCATTGCCCTGGCCTTCTGCGGTAGCGCCGCGGCGCAGGAAATCGTCAAAATCGGCCATGTCGGTCCGATTTCCGGCGGCATCGCGCATCTGGGCAAAGACAACGAAAACGGCGCCAGGATGGCGATCGAGGAATTGAACGCCAAGGGCTTCAAGATCGACGGCAAGGCCGTCAAGTTCGTGCTGCTGACCGAAGACGACGCCGCCGATCCGAAACAGGGCACGGCCGCCGCGCAGAAGCTGGTCGACGCCAAAGTCAATGGCGTGATCGGCCATTTGAATTCGGGCACCACGGTGCCGGCATCGAAAATCTACTTCGACGCCGGCATTCCGCAAATTTCGCCGTCGGCGACGACGCCGCAGTACACCAAGCAAAAATTCAACACGGCCTTCCGCGTGGTGGCCAACGACAACAAGCTGGGCGGCACGCTGGGCCGTTACGCCGTTGACAAGCTGCAGGCGAAGCGCATCGCCATCGTCGACGACCGCACCGCCTACGGCCAGGGCGTCGCCGAGGAGTTCGTCAAGGGCGCCAAGGCCAAGTTCCCGGGCGTGCAAATCGTCGCCAAGGAATTCACCAGCGCCAACGCGACCGACTTCAACGCGATCCTGACCTCGATCAAGGCCAAAAAGCCCGACATGCTCTTCTTCGGCGGCATCGACGCCGTCGGCGGCCCGATGCTGCGCCAGATGAAGGCGCTGGGCATCACGGCCAAGTTCATGGGCGGCGACGGCCTGTGTACCGAATCGATGCCGCGCCTGGCCGGCGACGGCCTGGGCGAAGGCAATGTGACGTGCGCGGAAGCGGGCGGCATCATGGACAGCAGCCAGAAATCGATGGAAGATTTCGTCGCGCGCTACAAGAAGAAATACGCTATCGACGTGCAGATCTACGCGCCCTACACCTACGACGCGGTGATGACGATGGCGACCGCGATGGCGAACGCGAAGTCGGCCGATCCGGCCAAGTACCTGCCGTTCCTGGCCAAGGTGAAGTATGTCGGCGTGACCGGCCCGATCGCCTTCGACGCCAACGGCGACATCAAGGACGGCGCGCTGACCTTGTTCACGTTCAAGGGCGGCAAGAAGGTCAAGATGGAAGTGGTGAAGTAATAGCGGAGGGCTGGCCGGCGGCGCGCGGCCGGCACCCGCGTATAAAAAAAGCGCGCTGGCTTTGGCCAGCGCGCTTTTTTTCGTCTCGCGGCACAGATTATTTCTGCGCCAGCACCCATTTCACCAGCGTGTGGGCTTCGGCCTCACTCACTTGCGGATTCGCCGGCATGGGGATCGCGCCCCATGAGCCGGAGCCGCCCTTCAAAACTTTTTGCACCAGTTTGTTCTCGGCGTCTTTTTGACCCGTGTACTTGGCCGCGACATCTTTGAGGGCCGGGCCCACCAGTTTGCTGCCGACCGCATGGCAAGCCATGCAGTTTTTTGCTTTTGCCAAGTCGGCGTTGGCAAGCGCAGCCTGCGAAGCGAATGCGGATACCATCAACACACCAACCATCATGGAACGTTTCATTGTATTCTCCAAATTAACTAACGGCATTCTACCGTGTTTTCAAATCCGGGCCGTATCGGCATTGTGAACTAAACGTGCTGTTGCGCGGCCTCGTTGACAGCGCCGGTAATATTACTCCCAAAGCCCGGTTTTCTTTGTAAGATGATGTAACCGCAGGAGCCGTCGATGCCTATCATTCTAGTAATTGTTTCACTGTGTCTGTTGCGTTACTTCGAGGTCTGGCGCTTCGCCGACGTGTCCTGGTGGTGGATCGTCGGCCTGATGGCGCTCGCCTTCATCTGGTTCGAGTTCATCGAATCGATGCTGGGACTGGACAAGCGCAAGGCCCACAACGTCGACGAGCAACGCCGCAAGGAGCGCGTCAAGCAATCCTTCGACAAGCGCAAGTAGCGGCTGCAGCCCGGGTGGCGGGCCAAGTGTAACCCGCCACGCCGGCGCGGCGCATCACGCCGGCGTGATGCGAATCAACGCTTCAGTTGCGACAGGTCGCGCACGGCGCCGCGGTCGGCCGAGGTGGTCAGCGCGGCGTAGGCTTGCAGCGCCTGCGAGACGAAGCGCTCGCGGCCCAGCGGCAGCCAGGCGTCGGCGCCCTTCGCCTCCATGGCGATGCGGCGCGCGGCCAGTTCGGCGGCGTCGATGCGCAGGTTGATGCTGCGCTGCGGGATGTCGATGTCGATCATGTCGCCCTCTTCCACCAGGCCGATGGCGCCGCCCTCGGCCGCTTCCGGCGAGGCGTGGCCGATCACCAGCCCCGACGAGCCGCCCGAGAAGCGCCCGTCGGTGAACAGCGCGCACGCCTTGCCCAGGCCCTTGGACTTGATGTACGAGGTCGGGTACAGCATCTCTTGCATGCCGGGGCCGCCTTTCGGGCCTTCGTAGCGGATGATGACGACGTCGCCGGCGTTGACGGTATCGGCCAGAATCGCCTCGACGGCGGCGTCCTGGCTTTCAAACACCCGCGCCTTGCCGCTGAATTTCAGAATGCTTTCGTCGACGCCGGCGGTCTTGACGATGCACCCCTTTTCCGCCAGGTTGCCGTACAGGACGGCCAGGCCGCCGTCCTTCGAGTAGGCGTGCGCCAGGTCGCGGATGCAGCCGCCGGCGCGGTCCAGGTCCAAGGTTTCAAAGCGCGACGACTGCGAGAACGCCACCTGGGTCGGCACGCCGCCGGCGGCGGCGCGGAACAGCTCGCGCACGGCCGGCTCGTCGGTCTGGGTGACGTCGAAGCTGGCGATGGCCTCGCCCATGGTCTTGCTGTGGATCGTCGGCAGGCTGGTGTCGAGCAGGCCGGCGCGCGCCAGTTCGCCCAGGATGCCCATGATGCCGCCGGCGCGGTGGACGTCTTCGATATGGTATTTGTCGGTCATCGGCGCCACTTTGCACAGGCACGGCACCTTGCGCGAAATGCGGTCGATGTCGGCCATCGAGAACTCCACCTCGGCTTCGTGCGCCGCCGCCAGCAGGTGCAGCACGGTGTTGGTCGAGCCGCCCATCGAGACGTCGAGCGCCATCGCGTTCTCGAACGCGGCCTTGGTGGCGATGTTGCGCGGCAGCACCGAGGCGTCGTCCTGCTCGTAGTAGCGCTTGGCCAGGTCGACGATCAGGCGGCCGGCGCGCAGGAACAGCTCCTTGCGGTCGGAATGGGTGGCGACGATGGTGCCGTTGCCCGGCAGCGCCAGCCCCAGCGCCTCGGTCAGGCAGTTCATCGAGTTGGCGGTGAACATGCCGGAGCAGGAGCCGCAGGTCGGGCAGGCGGCGCGTTCGATCTCGGCCACGTCGGCGTCGCTCACCGAGCTGTCGCCGGCCTTGATCATCGCGTCGATCAGGTCGAGCTTGATGATTTTCCGGGCGCCGTCGACCACCTTGATGATCTTGCCGGCCTCCATCGGCCCACCGGAGATGAACACCACCGGGATGTTGATGCGCAGCGCCGCCATCAGCATGCCCGGCGTGATCTTGTCGCAGTTGGAGATGCACACCATGGCGTCGGCGCAGTGGGCGTTGACCATGTATTCGACCGAATCGGCGATCAGGTCGCGCGAGGGCAGCGAGTACAACATGCCGCCGTGGCCCATGGCGATACCGTCGTCGACGGCGATGGTGTTGAATTCCTTGGCGACGCCGCCGGCCGCCTCGATCTCGCGCGCGACCATCTGGCCCAGGTCCTTCAGGTGGACGTGGCCGGGCACGAATTGGGTGAAGGAGTTGACCACGGCGACGATCGGTTTGTCGAAATCGCCGTCCTTCATGCCGGTGGCGCGCCACAGCGCGCGCGCGCCTGCCATGTTGCGGCCGTGGGTGGTGGTGCGGGAGCGGTAGACTGGCATGATAGACTTTCCAAAAAGGTATTGTTGCCTGACGAACCCGGCGGCGGCGCCGGCGCTACGGGCAGTTGCATAGTCGGCGGCCGGCAGCCGGGCTTGTCGCGGTGCGTGTGGGTGTACCAGATTGCCTTGCCGGCGCCGCCCTGTCAAATATATCATTCGCATGACTGTGAGTCGAAAAACATATCACAGGATGAATTATTAATAGAAACGCATATCGATGAACCTTGAGCTGCGCCAATTGCGCTATTTCGTTACCGTCGCCGAGGAATTGCACTTCGGCCGCGCCGCCACGCGCCTGCACATGACCCAGCCGCCGCTGTCGCAAACCATCCAGGCGCTCGAAGAGCTGCTGGGCGCGGCGCTGTTCGTGCGCAGCCGGCGCGAGGTCAGCCTGTCGCCGGCCGGCCAGGCGCTGCTGCCGGAGGCGCGGCGCATGCTGGAACAGTCGCAGCGGCTGCCCGAGCTGGTGCGCCGCGCCGCCGCCGGCGAGGCCGGCCGGCTGTCGCTGGCCTTCGTCTCGTCGGCCGACTACAGCGTGCTGCCGCCGTTCCTGCGCGCCTACCGCGCCGCCTACCCGCAGGTGCAGATCGGCCTGCGCGAGGCCACCTCGGACGTCCAGCTCGACGAATTGCTGCTTGGGCGCATCGACGCCGGCCTGCTGATCCCGCCGCTGCCGGAACGCGCCCGGGTCGAGCTGGACTACCTGCCGGTACTGTCGGAGCCCCTGATCCTGGCGGCGCCGGCGGGGCTGGAGGCGCTCAAGGCGCCCGGGCCGGTGGCGCTGGCGGCGCTACCGCCGCTGGCGCTGATCATTTTCCCGCGGGCCATCGCGCCGGCGCTGCACGACGCCATCGTCGGCGTCTTCCGCGCCGCCGGCATCACGCCGGAGATCGGCCAGGAGGCGATCCAGATGCAAACCATCGTCGGCCTGGTATCGGCCGGCATGGGCATCGCACTTGTGCCACAATCCGTGTCGAACCTGATGCGCCCCGGCGTAGAATACCGACCTCTGGCGGACCCGACCCCGCTGGTCGAAACCGGCCTGGCCTGGCGCCGCGACAACCGCTCGCCGGTGCTGCGGGGCTTTTTGGAATTACTGAGAAAGAATACACAATGCTGATCCACCCGATGCCCGACCCCATCGCCATAGCCATCGGCCCGCTGCAAGTGCACTGGTACGGCCTGATGTACATGGTCGCCTTCGCGCTGTTCATCGCGCTGGGCCGCGTGCGCATCAAGCAGGCGCACATCGCCGCGCAACACTGGACCAAGGAGGACCTCGACGACATGCTGTTCTACGGCGTGCTGGGGGTGGTGATCGGCGGGCGCCTGGGCGAAGTGCTGTTCTACCGCCCCGCCTTCTTCCTGGCCAACCCGCTGGAAATCCTCATGGTCTGGCACGGCGGCATGTCCTTCCACGGCGGCTTCCTCGGCGTCATGCTGTCGATGTGGTTGTGGGCGCGCAAGTCCGGGCGCAATCTGTTCGACGTCTACGACTTCATCGTGCCGCTGGTGCCGCTGGGCTACGCCGCCGGACGCATCGGCAACTTCATCAACGCCGAGCTGCCGGGCCGCACCGCGCCGGACGGTTTGCCGTGGGCCATGCAATGGCCGGGCGTGGCGCTGCCGGTGCACCCGTCGCCGCTGTACCAGGCGCTGGTCGACGGCGTGCTGGTGTTCGCCATCCTGTGGCTGTTTTCGCGCCAGTCGCGCCCGCGCATGGCCGTCGGCGGCATGTTCACGCTGCTGTACGGTTGCGCGCGCTTCTTCACCGAATACTTCCGCGTGCCCGACTACGAGGTCACCTTCGCCGGCATGACGATCAGCTCCGGCCAGATGCTGTCGCTGCCGATGATCGCCGGCGGCCTGCTGATGCTGTTGTGGGCCTACAAGCGCAACGTCACCGGCGGCGCGCCGGCGCGCGCCTAAAAGAGCGAGAGCGCTCAGGCGCGGCGGGCGTGAGCGTGCACCGCCGGGAAACGGGAGTTCACCAGTTCCTCGGCGTAGCGCGCGCTGTGCTCGACGGTTTCAAAGCTGAGCGTGGCGCCGACATAAAACAGCTGGTCCTTGCCTTGCAGCGCCTCGACCCGCTCGTAGAAGCCGTCGCGCAAGGCCGCGCTGCCGACGTGCGGAAAGTAGTCCCATTCCCGGCGCAGGGCCAACGCGCCGAATTGGCCGCCCTGCGCCGCGACGTCCTGCGCCAGCGTGGCGTTGAGCTGGTCGAGCGTGGCCGCCCAGTCGGCCAGTTGCCAGCCGATGTAGGCCGGCACCGAGGGATCGCGGTTGGACCAGGCGTTGACGTGGTTGGCGCGCGCGGCGTGCGCATTACCGTGGAAGAAAAGAAATTCGCCGGTGGCCAGGCCGGTCGCGCTGAACAGGTTGACGACATAGCGGTGGCTGCGCACTTGCGAAAACAGCGCCTCCTCCTCCTCGTCCAGGCGCAGGAAATGGCCCACCACATTGAGCGGCGCGGAAACGATCAGCGCGTCGAATTCGTATTGCCGGCTGCCGTTGACGGTCACTTGCAGCGGGCCGCCGGCGCGCCGCGCATCGCGGGCAACGGCGGTCACGTCGGCGCCCAGTTGCACGTCAAGGTCCCCGGCCAGCGCGTCCCATATCCCTTGAAAGCCGTTCGGGAACATATAAAACGCGCCCGGCTCCAAACCGTTCGGACCGCCCGGCTTGAGCAGCCAGCCAATCAATTTCATGAAATACAGCGCCGGCGTGCTGTCGTAGTAGCCGTAGCCGAAGCCTATCAGCGCGCTGCGCGCCTGCTCGGCGACCGCGGTGAAGCCGTGTTTCGCGGCAAATTGGTCGAACGGCAGGTACAGGTCGCTCGGCAGCGAGGCGAAACCATTCTGGCCGACGGCGCCAAA
Source organism: Janthinobacterium sp. CG3 (assembly GCF_000344615.1). Taxonomy (GTDB): domain Bacteria; phylum Pseudomonadota; class Gammaproteobacteria; order Burkholderiales; family Burkholderiaceae_D; genus Janthinobacterium. The sequence continues at coordinate 3,117,689 of NZ_KB467824.1, forward strand.
GCGCTCCAGCGCGGCCGCGTAGTGGCGCACCGCCGAGGCGATCTCGTCGGCGCTGTAGCGGCTGGCCAGGAAGGCGGCGCCGGCATGGCGCCCGCCGTGTTCGTCAAGGATGTTCTGGCCCACCGCGTACGGCGCGTACGGGATGCCGTAGCGGTCGGCCAAGCCCAGCACCAGCTTGCATTCGGTCGAGGCCAGCACCGCGCCCAGCTCGGCCACGGCCGCGCCCCGGCGCAGCGAATGGACCTTGCCGCCGACCCGCTCGCTCTTTTCAAAGACCGTCACGTTGTCGTAGCCCAGCCGGCGCAGACTGTCCGCCGCCGTCAACCCCGACGGGCCGGCGCCGACCACGGCAATACGGGACGACCTGGATGGCGGCGCCGCCGCGCCGCCGTTGAACTGTTCGCCGAATACCATTTCTGGCTCCTTTATCGAGTTGTTTTGCCGGATAGCTAAGCCGTTTTGTGACGCCGGTCTTGCACCTGCGAGATTGCGCCCATGCCGGGCGCGCAAAAAAACCGCCCGCTGCCAGGCGGTCCGCCGCACGCGGCAAGCCGGCCGTTTTACGCGGCTTTCTTCTCGTCGCGCAATTCGCGCCGCAAAATTTTGCCGACGTTGGTCTTCGGCAGTTCCTCACGGAATTCGATAAATTTCGGTTTCTTGTAGGCGGTAAATTGCGTTTTGCAAAAGTCCATCAACTGCTCGGCCGTCAGCGCCGGATTCCTGCGCACCACGAACAGTTTGATCGCCTCGCCGGAATGCTGGTCGGGCACGCCGATGCAGGCGCATTCGAGCACGTCGGGATGGCCGGCGATGACGCCTTCGATTTCGTTCGGGTAGACGTTGAAGCCGGACACCAGGATCATGTCCTTCTTGCGGTCGACGATGCGGGTATAGCCGCGTTCGTCCATGATGCCGACGTCGCCCGATTTGAAGTAGCCGTCGGCCGTCATCACCTTCGCCGTTTCCTCCGGATTGTTCCAGTAGCCGGCCATCACCTGCGGCCCGCGAATCGCGATTTCGCCGGGCTGTCCCTGCGGCACCGGCAGGCCGTCGTCGTCCAAAATGGCGATTTCGGTCGACGGAATCGGCAAGCCGATGGTCCCGGAGAAGGCGGTGGCGTTGGCCGGGTTGCTGGTCGCGCCGGGCGAGGTTTCAGACAGGCCGTAGGCTTCCAGGATGGGGCAGCCGGTCACTTTCAGCCAGCGTTCGTTGACCGCCTGCTGCACCGCCATGCCGCCGCCCAGCGAAATCTTCAGCGCGGAAAAATCGAGGCTAGCGAAGTCGGCGTTGTTGAGCAGGCCGTTGTACAAGGTATTCACGGCGGGCAACATGTTGAACTTGTATTTGCGCAGTTCCTTGACGAAGCCCGGGATGTCGCGCGGATTCGGGATCAGGATGTTCATGCCGCCCCAGCGCGTGCCCATCAGGCTGCACGCGGTCAGCGCGAAGATATGGTACAGCGGCAGCGCGCAGACGATGGTTATCGCCTCGACCCGTGGCGCCTTGTCCAGCGCCGGCTGGATCCACACGTCGTTTTGCAGCACGTTGGCGATCACGTTGCGGTGCGTCAGCGTGGCGCCTTTCGAGACGCCGGTGGTGCCGCCGGTGTATTGCAGGAAGGCGACGTCGGCGTGGTTCAGCTCGACCTTGGCCAGCGGCATGCGCGCCCCCTGCGACAGCGCCTGCTTAAAACCGACCGTGTTCGGCAGCGCGAACGCCGGCACCATCTTCTTCACGTTGCGCACCACGAAGTTGACGACCGCGCCTTTGAGCGCGCCCAGCATTTCGCCCATGTTGGCGACGATCACATGCTTGATCCCGGTCTTGCCCAGCACCTGCTCCAGCGTGGTGGCGAAATTTTCCAGGATGATGATGGCTTCGGCGCCCGAGTCGCGCAACTGGTGTTCCAGTTCGCGCGGCGTGTACAGCGGATTGACATTGACGACGGCAAAACCGGCGCGCAGGATGGCGGCGACGGCGATCGGATATTGCAGCACATTGGGCATCATCACGGCGACGCGCGCGCCCTTTTGCATGCCCCGGCTCTGCAACCAGGCCGCCAGCTTCTTCGAATAGTCGTCCAACTGGGCGTAGGTGAGGAAGGTATCCATGCACACGTAGGCGTTGCGCGACGCGAACTTTTCGAACGATTCTTCCAGCAAGTGCACCAGCGAGCGGTACTGCGCGGGATCGATTTCTGCCGGAACGCCCTGCGGATACGATTTCAACCAGATTTTTTCCATCGTCTGCCTCATGTTTTAATTGTAGTGGAGCGGAGTATTGGCAAATGAATGCCAAGTAAAATCCGTCAAATAAAAGAACGAGTGTTCTATTTATTTACCGTCAATCTTATCGATTCGCACGATTGTTAGCAAGTTCTCAATGGAAATGACAGCCAGACGTGGTATCAACCAGACAAAATTCGGACGCGACCTTGATCTAGCTCAAACACGCACTAGCCGGTCCGCTTCGATCCACGCCAGCACCGAGGCGGGAAACGGCGGAGAACCGGCCTTCTGGCCCAGCGCCGCATAGGTCTGCTCGCTGCTGACGATGCCTCCACTGCCGACTATCGCGCCCTTCGCGTGGCCCTGCGCCATGACCTGCCCCCCCTGCAAGAACTCGAAACGCATATAACTCCAGCGCGCGTCCCAGCAAGGCATCGAAAAGCGCAGCGTGTAGCGCCGGAACGGTTTCAAGCCGCGGCGGAAGGAAATCAGCGAACCGCCCAGCATCGGGCGCCAGCCGTGTCGCCACGCCAGTTTCAGGAAGCCGGCGCGGCTCAGGTATTCGACCAGGGCCAGGTCGATGATGGTCATGTAGCGCCCGTTGTTCATATGGCCGTTCAAGTCCAGATCGTTGGGCCAGACCCGCAGCGTCATCTCGATCGTGTCGCCGATCAGGATGGGCGGCTTGAAGCGGGCGCGCCACCAGACCCACAGCAGGCGGAAATACAGATTCATCGGCGCGGCCCCCTCGGGCAGGCCATCCGGCGCGCCGTCATGCCGGGATCGCGGCGGCGGCGCCGGCCGGACGGGCGACGCCGGCGTCGGGCCGCGGACCTTGCAGTTTGCGCTTGATCGCGCCGGCAACCTGCCGCAGCGCGGCCTGGGTGCGCGGTTCCAGGAAGGCGTCGACAAAGGCCGCCACCGGCAGCGCGTCGACGTCGGCGAAGGCGTCGCGCAGGTCGGCGCGGGCGATCGCGCGGGTCGACAGCATCGCGTGGCGCGGCAGGGCCAGCAGGCTGAGCAGCTTGTCCCTGGCGCGCGCCACCACCTCGTCCGGCGCCGCCAATTCGTCCACCAGGCCCAGCGCCAGCGCGCGGGCCGGGTCCAGCAGGCTGCCGGACACCAACATACGCTCGGCGCCCAGCGGTCCGACCGCGCGCCGCAGCGCCAGTTGGAAACAGTCCGGCAGCGTGACGCCGGCGCGCACTTCGTTGAGGCCGATGCCCCAGTCGCCGCGCGCCATGATGCGGTAGTCGGAAAACAAGGCCAACAAGGTGCCGGCGGCAACACAGTGGCCGCCGATGGCCGCCACCACCGGCATGGGTGCCAGCGCCATGCGCGCGGCCAGCGTAAACACCTCGGTCCAGTAATCGCGCACCGCCGCCGCGTCGCCGTCGAGCAGGGCAATGACGTCGATGCCGGAGGAAAAGATGCCGGGCACGCCGGACAGGATGACGCCTTGCCGGCCGGCGGCGGTGGCGTCGCTGAAGGCGCTGTTGAGCGCACGCAGCGACGCCACGTCCATCGCGTTCACCGGCGGCGCCGCGAGCCGGAATTCGACGATGTGCTCGCCGTGCGGGATGATGTCTATCATTTGATCCACCAATTAAAAACGTTGAGTTGTGCGGGGAAACGGAGCGCGGCGCGCGGCGGCGCCACGGCCTAGGCGAATCCGGTTTAATCGATGATTTTGTATTTCTGGCACCATTCGCGCACGTCGCGGAAGCGCGCCTCGTTCAGCCGCAGGTTGTTCGGCGAATTGCGGATCTCCTTGATTTTTTCGGTGTCGCCGATCGCGATCGGAAACTCGAAGGAGGTGAAGCGGGCGATTTCCGGCATGTAGGTATATTCATCGAGCAGGAACACGTAACCCTTCTTGAAAAAATCGCTGACTTCATCGATTTCGCCCGCCGGCGCGTTGGCGAAGTAGTTTTCGGCGACGTGGCGCGCGAAGGCGATATGCCGCAATTCTTCCGTGTGGTGTTCGCGGAACATGGTTCGCGTCAGCGGGTCGATGATGTCGTGCTGGGTCTGGTAGATCGAATTCAGCTCGGCGAACCACTCGATCAGCAAATTCCAGATAATCCCGTAGACCGGATGTTTGCCGGCCAACTGGTCTTCGAATTTCGAGAAATTCGGGATGTTTTCGGGATGGCTCCACAACGGCAGTTTTGCCGTCTCCAGATAGCGCCGGAACATCAGCGTATGGACGATTTCCTCGCGCGAAAAGATCATCAGATATTCGCGCACATCGTCGGACAGGCCGCCATGGTATTTATTCACATAGCCGACATACAACTCCGGCAAGGATTGCTCCAGCCAGATGAAATAGGACACGTCCCTTGCCGTTTCAAGCCACAGCACTTCGCTGCGCTGCGCCGGGGTCAGCGCGTCCCAGTACGGGGTGCCGTACAACCACCCGGCTTCTTCAATTTTGGGTGGCTTGTTCAAATCGACGCCATCAGCCCACGGCACGACGGTATCGAGTTGCAATAACTTGCGGTGCGACGCGTTAATCAAAGTCTTAACTGTCTTATGGCTCTTTTCATTCAATACCATTGGATTTTGTTTATAAACTTCCACTGCACTGGCCTCTGTATTCATTCAAGATCTCCGGTTAGTTATTCCGCCTTGTTTAGCGGAAAATTTATAATTGAGTCTTGATGGTACTGAGGTTTCATCGACTATTCAATGGAGGAAATCCACTATACCGGTATTGATCTAGATCAAGGTATGGCCCGATCGGTCGGCAACAATGTCCGTCCGTTTTCCGCGTTGGCGCGACCTCGTGACGCAGCAGTTGGCGCATCACCTGGTCGGCGTCGTCGTTCGGGAAGCAGCCGGCAAAGCCGATCAGGTGTACCGGCTGGCCTGGGAAGGCGTTGACGATATGCCGCCCAGGATAAACGTGGCCCGAGCTGGGCGGGTCGGCGCCGAAGATGGCGCGCGCCACCTCGGTGCGCCCGGCCCCCATCGGACCGGCAAAGCCGAGGATTTCGCCTTGCTTGGGCGTGACATCAAGCGGGCCGAAAACGCCGGCGCGGGCTAGGCCGGCGGCGCGCAACAGGGTCGTGTCGGTGGCAATGGGATTACGTTCGGGGAATTTTTCCTCCAATGCGCGCCCGACCATTTTCGATACGATGTCGTCGATGGCGATATCGCGGAAAGCGTCGGTGCCGACGTATTTTCCGTCGCGCATTACCGTCACCCGACGAGTCAACAACGTTCAGTTGTGCGCCGCGGCATTGGCAGCGAAGCTCAGTGCGACTGGAGGCGCGCGACGATCAGGTCCCACTGGGCCGGGGTGACGGGGGTGATCGACAGGCGGCTGCCTTTTTTGAGCAGCAGCATATCTTCCAGTTCCGGGATGTGGCGCAGCTCGGTCAACGGCAGCAGGCGCGTCTTGCGCGTGCCGCGCACGTCCACGCTGATCCAGCGCGGCTGCTCCGGCGTCGCCTTCGGGTCGAAATATTTGCCGCCGGCCTCGAACTGGCTGGCGTCGGGGTAGGCCACGCTGGCCACCTCGGCCAGACCGGCGATGCCTGGCTGCGGGCAGCTGGAGTGGTAGAACAGCACGCCGTCGCCGAGCTGCATGCCGTCGCGCATGAAGTTGCGGGCCTGGTAGTTGCGCACGCCAAACCATGGCACGGTGTGCGCCGGCGCCGCCATCACGTCGTCGATGCTGACTTCGTCGGGCTCGGATTTCATCAACCAATATTGCATGCGGGTGGACTCCTGGGTGGAAGATAGTGCGCGGTCGCCTTGGTTTGACTGTAAGCCGGCGGCGAGCACCAAAATACGCGGACGTAAAAAAGCGGCTGCGCATCGGGTGATGAAGCAACCGCTCTGAATGAGGAACCCCGCATGTGCCGTTATGCCGGCATCCCGAACCAAACGGTTCAAGGTGGTCACAGTTAGTTCAATTTCGGGTTCGTCGGACTAGCGACGCTCACTCCCATCAAACAAAATTCCGCAACCGGTGCACATAAATGGTTCAAGGAATATATGGCAATCGCGAACACTGCAGGGTAGTGCCGAAGTTTACTCTTATGCCCACGCATGTCAAACGTATTTCGTTGATTAAAACAGATTTTCCTGCGGCGTCAGGGCGTCGTCGAGCACCGCGTGCATGGCACCCAGTTTTTCCTTGACTTCCAAAATGCTGAACTCGGACAGTGGCCCCTGCGGCGATTTGGAGGACAGGAACTCCGCCGCCACGCCCAAGGCGGCCAGCACCGCGATGCGGTCGTTGCCCTTGATTTTGCCGGCGTCGCGGATCGCCGTCATTTTGCCGTCGAGGAATTTGGCCGCTTCGCGCAATGCCCTTTCCTCGCCTTCCTTGCACACCATGCGGTAGGGCTGTCCCATGATCGTGACGTCCAAATGGGTCATCAAGCGTCCTTCTCTTCAGCGGCTTCGGCCAGTCCGGCCTGGACCAGTTCGGGAATTTTTTCAAGCAGGGACTCGACCCGCAGATGCGCCTCGCTGATGCGCTGCAGATACACCGCGTTTTCGGCGCCCAGCGCCGCGTTAGCCAGGCGCAACTCGGCGTTCTCGCGGCGCAGCGCGTGCGTCAGCTCGGCCAGCAAGTCGATTTTTACGGATAGGTCTTGGAATTCGGAAATCATCCCGTCACTATAGGGAACAGCTCTAAAGGCGTCAATCGAATCGCACCACTGTTACCGATATTTACAATAATACATTAAAAATTTCTTTCGTGGCAACTTTTTAGCCGCCGGCCCTCCGCCCCGCCGCGTTTTCATTGTCCTTTGCCGCCCGCCTGCCCGCCGACGACGCGGCGCCGCGCCTGCCGGCGGGCATCCCTGTCGCGCCGGTCTATACCGCCTTCGCGGCACGCTACGCCCGGGCGGCGCGTTTGCGTTGGCGCAACGGCTGTGCATTTGCGGCCCGAAAAACCGTCTATCGATATGAAATAAATGTGTGCACCCTTGAAATACCCCCATACCGTCCCTATAATTGGCACTCGTTAGTAGAGAGTGCTAACAACTCTTTCTCGCCGCGGCAAGCTTGCTTGTTACGGTAATCGACTGAAGACGGGCGTGGCCACAGGCCGGTCTCGTAATCATTTAGCAACATCTATCCATTGAACTTAAGGAGTTTTGTATGAATCTTCGCCCTTTGAACGATCGTGTCATCGTCAAACGCCTCGACCAAGAGACCAAAACTGCGTCCGGCCTCATCATTCCAGATGCAGCTGCTGAAAAACCGGATCAAGGCGAAGTACTCGCCGTAGGCAATGGCAAGATTCTGGACGACGGCAAAGTGCGTCCTTTGGATGTCAAAGTCGGCGACCGCGTCCTGTTCGGCAAATACGCCGGCCAGACCGTCAAGGTCGACGGCGACGAACTGCTGGTGATGCGCGAAGAAGACATCATGGCGATCGTCGTCCGCTAAGCGGCTCGCATCGCTTCCGATACATTCACGAAATTCAGGAGAAACAAACATGGCAGCTAAAGAAGTAGTATTCGGCGACGCAGCGCGCGCCAAAATGGTTGAAGGCGTCAACATCCTTGCCAACGCAGTCAAAGTCACCCTGGGCCCGAAAGGCCGCAACGTCGTGCTGGAGCGCTCGTTCGGCGCCCCTACCGTCACCAAGGACGGCGTCTCGGTTGCCAAAGAGATCGAACTGAAAGACAAGCTCATGAACATGGGCGCGCAAATGGTCAAGGAAGTTGCTTCCCGCACCAGCGACAACGCCGGCGACGGCACCACCACCGCCACCGTTCTGGCTCAGGCAATCGTGCGCGAAGGCATGAAATTCGTCGCCGCCGGCATGAACCCGATGGACCTGAAGCGCGGTATCGACAAAGCTGTTGCGGCGACCGTCGAAGAGCTGGCCAAGATCTCCCGTCCTTGCACCACCACCAAAGAAATCGCCCAAGTCGGCGCGATCTCGGCGAACTCGGACTACTCGATCGGCGAGCGTATCGCTGAAGCGATGGAAAAAGTCGGCAAGGAAGGCGTTATCACCGTTGAAGACGGCAAATCCCTGAACGACGAGCTGGACATCGTTGAAGGTATGCAATTCGACCGCGGCTACCTGTCGCCTTACTTCATCAACAACCAAGAGAAGCAAGTTGCCATCCTGGACAATCCATTCGTCCTGCTGTGCGACAAGAAGATCTCGAACATCCGCGATCTGCTGCCGGTACTGGAACAAGTCGCTAAAGCCGGCCGTCCACTGCTGATCATCGCCGAAGACATCGAAGGCGAAGCGCTGGCCACCCTGGTTGTGAACAACATCCGCGGCATCCTGAAAACCTGCGCAGTAAAAGCACCAGGCTTCGGCGACCGCCGCAAAGCCATGCTGGAAGACATCGCTGTCCTGACCGGCGGCCAAGTCATCGCTGAAGAAGTCGGCCTGACGCTGGAAAAAATCACCCTGGCCGAACTGGGCCAAGCCAAGCGTATCGAAGTCGGCAAGGAAAACACCATCGTCATCGACGGCGCCGGCGAAGCTGGTTCGATCGAAGCGCGCGTCAAGCAAGTGCGCGTGCAGATCGAAGAAGCGACCTCGGACTACGACCGTGAAAAACTGCAAGAACGCGTGGCCAAACTGGCCGGCGGCGTTGCCGTGATCAAGGTTGGCGCAGCCACCGAAGTCGAAATGAAAGAAAAGAAAGCCCGCGTTGAAGATGCACTGCACGCCACCCGCGCTGCCGTGGAAGAAGGTATCGTTCCTGGCGGCGGCGTTGCCCTGCTGCGCGCGCGTGCCAACATCACCGTCAAAGGCGACAACCCGGATCAAGAAGCGGGTATCAAGATCGTTCTGCGCGCAATGGAAGAGCCACTGCGCATGATCGTTCAAAACGCCGGCGAAGAAGCTTCGGTTGTGGTTGCCGCCGTGTTGGCTGGTTCGGGTAACTACGGTTACAACGCGGCCAACGGCACCTACGGCGACATGGTTGAAATGGGCGTTCTGGACCCAGCCAAAGTGACCCGTTCGGCGCTGCAAAACGCCGCTTCGATCGCTTCGCTGATGCTGACGACCGACTGCATGGTCTGCGAAATCTCGGACGACAAAGCAGGCGGCGGCATGGGCGGCGGCATGGGCGGTATGGGCGGCATGGGCGGTATGGACGGCATGATGTAATGCCAGCCCGATGAGCGCGCCGGCGACGGCGCCTCGTCAACGCTAAAAAAGCCCGCAAGGTTCGCGCCTTGCGGGCTTTTTCTTTGTCTCGACGGTGGCGAATATGTGCTGCCCGCCGCAAAAGCAGAGGGCGCGCCGGGGCCGCTTGTTGCCGGTCGCCGGCCTTTGCTTTAGTATGGCCGCCACATCATCCAACAAGGCTAACGAGCATGCCGCAACGCCCATCTTCATCGTCGAAAACCACCGTGATTGTCGGCGTACTGGCCGGTCTGCTGGGAGCGGGTATCGGCGCCTATTATCCGCGGCGCCCGGCGCCGGCGGACGCGCCGACGCAAGCTCAGCGAGCGGCGTCCGCCCCCAAGGCAGGCGCCGTGGCCGGCCGCAGCAAGGAGCAGGCGTCGAAGGCCTTGATGGCGCTGCCGGAACTGCAAGCGTGGTCGGCCTTCATCGAGAAGAACTCGGGCGGCGCCGCCCATGGCGCGCTGATCGAGTACGACCTGACGCCGCGCCTCATCAACGGCAAGCGCTACTGGCAACTCAGCTTCGTCGAAAACAGCGCGGAAGCGGCGCACCGCTGGGAAAGCTTCCTGGTCGCCAGCGGCAGCGACGAGATCCTGGTCGAGGACCCGGCGTCCGACGAGCCGCTGAGCCTGGAACGCTGGCGCCGCGAAAAACAGCCGATGCGCCGGCGCGGCGGCGTCGCCGCGCCGCTCTAGTGTGCTAGCGTTCTAGGCCGGCTTCACCGCCCGCGGCGCCTGCGCCACGCCCTGCACCCGTCCCACCCACCACACCGTCAACAGCGTCAGCGCCGCGGCGACCCAGCCGTTGACGCCGTAGCCGCCGATGTGGCCGGCGCTGTCGGTGTGCAACGTCAAGCCGCCAACCCATGCGCCCAGGCCGCTGCCCAGTTGCTGGACCGCCGAGCCGGCGCTGAGAAAGGCGCCGCGCCGCGCCGGCTCCGGTATCGTCGTCATCAAGGCCTGCAACGGAATGTTGCGCCCCGAAATAGATACCATGAAGAAGGGGAAGAAGGCGATCAGCGCCAGCAGCGGCAGCTGCGGCAAATGGGTCATGCACAGGATAGGCAGTATCGAGAACAGCGCGACCCAGCGGTAAACCCGCGCTTTGCCGTAGCGGTCCGACCAGACGCCGATGCGGCGCGCGGTAAACAGCGTGGCGGCGCCGCCGGCCAGGTAGATCCAGGTGATGTCGGCCGGGGCGACGCCCAGGTTGCTGACGATCACCGGCGAGATGAAGGGAATGATCAGCATCGCGCCGGCCATCGACAGGCCCGACAGCAGGAAGGCGCTGAGATGGCGTGGCACTGTGAACAGCGCCAGCAGATTCGGCAGGGCCTGGGCCAGCGTCGCCGGCTTGGCGCCGCGGTGCGCGGTCAGCGCCGGCAAGACCCGCGCCGCGCCGATCCAGATCAGCACCGACAACAACACCAGCAGGTAGAACGGCGAGGCCCAGCCGAAGTGCGCCGCCAGCACCACGCCGATCGGCACGCCGGCCACCGCGGCCAGGCTGAACGAGGTCATGACGACGCCGGTCGCGGCGCCGCGCCGCTCGGCCGGAATGATGTCGCCGATGATGGCCATGATAATCGAACCGAGCACGCCGCCGGTCAGGCCGGCGAAGGCGCGCGAGAGCACCAGCACGTGGAAATTGGGTGCCATCGCGCAGGCCAGGTTCGACAGCGTGAACAGGCAGAACATCGACAACAACAATTTCTTACGGTCGAAGCGGTCGATGTAGGTTGCCGCGAACAGGCCGGACAGGCCGGCGCACCAGGCGTAGGCCGACACCGCGCCGGCGACGGCGGCCGGCGAGATCGCGAACGCCCGCATCAATTGCGGCGCCAGCGGCATCATCACCATGAAATCCATGATGACGGTAAATTGCGTCAGGGCCAGCAGCCACAACAGGGCGCGCTCGCGCCCGGGGGAAAGGGGAAGGGTCGTCATATTTTTTTGCTTGGTTGGAATTGGTTTGTTTGACATTAATCGAGTTGTTCGATGTCGGCGGCGGCGCGGCGCAAAATCGCCCGCACGCCGGCCAGCCGCGCCTCGCTCGCTTGCTCCGTGCGCACCCGCGCAATCACCACCGCCTTCAATTCGTGCATCAGTTGGCGCAAGTCGTCGCCGCCCTCCGGTGGCGCCGCCATGCGCGCCAAAATGGCGTCGACGAACTGGCGGTTGTCGTCGAGGAAGGTTTGCCCTTCCGGGGTGATGCTGTGCAGCTTCTTATTACCGTCCAGCTCGGCCGAGACGTGGCCAAGGTCGAGCAACATCGACAGCAGCGGGTAGATCGCACCGGGACTGGGCGCGTAGCTGCCGCCGGCGCGTTGTTCGATTTCCTTGATGATTTCGTAGCCGTGGCGCGGTTTCTCGGCAATCAGTTGCAGCACCACGTAGCGCATCGCGCCGGCGTCGAAGCGTTTCGGGCCGCGTCCGCCGCCGTGCGGCTGGGAGTGTAGGTGCGCCTGCATGCGGTGTTGTCCGCGAAAAAAATGAAACATGTAAACCTCCATAAGATATATCGCAATAAGATATATCTTAACTGGTAATTTTCATTTTTCAAGCTTTTTTTGCAAGCCGTCTTGCAACGCTTCTATAATTGCCGACATGACCTCATTGACCCTCCGCCAACTCGGCCCCGACGATCTGGACGCCTACCGCGCGCTGCGGCTGGCCGGCATTCTGGAGGCGCCGGCCGCGTTTTGCACCACCCACGCGGCGGAAAGCGCGGTGCCGTTGGAGCGCATGCGCCAGCGTCTGGTGCACACGGCGTACCAGCGCATGTTCGGCGCCTTCCACGACGGACGCCTGGTCGGCTGCGCCGCGCTGTCGCGCGAGCCGATCGCGCTCATCCACGACCGCGCCAATATCTGGGGCGTGTACGTGGCGCCCGGCGCCCGCGGCGGCGGGCTGGCGCGGCAATTGATGCACGCCTGTATGGCGCACGCGGCGGCGACCGGCGAGCTGCGCACGCTGACGCTGTCTGTGCGCCGCGGCAACGACGTCGCCGAGGCGCTGTATGCCAGGCTGGGCTTCGCCGTCGTCGGCGCGTCGGACGATGGCGAGCAGCTGCGGATGGCGATGGCGCTGCCCCCCCGCGCGTGAATCCGCCCTTTCCCTGAAGAAGCGCAAAGCCCGTCCCTGGCGAACCGGCGAAAATACCGCGAATTCTCAAAAATACTGTCATCCCGGAATCGTTTTGCGGTATATATGCAGGCGATGGTACGCAAACGACGTCGACAGACGAATTTCCGTTGCCAGCAAACGCACTTCCGCTTCGTATCGCGGATAAATAAAAAACCTGGAGAACCAATGTCACAGTTGGAAACAAAAGATGGAATGGGGCCGATGCCCCGCCAAATTCCCTACATCATCGTCAACGAGATCTGCGAGCGCTTCAGCTTTTACGGCATGCGCAACGTCCTCACGCCATTTCTGATCAGCACGCTACTCATGTTCATGCCGCTGGCCGACCGCGCCGGCGAAGCCAAGCACGTGTTCCACACCTTCGTCATCGGCGTGTATTTCTTCCCGCTGCTGGGCGGCTGGCTGGCCGACCGTTATTTCGGCAAGTACAACACGGTTTTCTGGCTCAGCCTGGTCTACTGCGCCGGCCACGCCTGCCTGGCCTACTTCGAGGCCAACATCAACGGTTTCTATTTCGGCTTGTTCCTGGTGGCGCTGGGTTCGGGCGGCATCAAGCCGCTGGTGTCGTCCTTCGTCGGCGACCAGTTCGACCGCGGCAACAAGGGCAAGGCCAAGCTGGTCTACGACATGTTCTACTGGAGCATCAACTTCGGCTCCTTCGGCGCCTCGCTGCTGATCCCCATCCTGCTGCGCGACTACGGCCCGGCGCTGGCCTTCGGCGTGCCCGGCGTGCTGATGTTCATCGCCACCATGGTGTTCTGGCTCGGCAAGAAGAAATACGTCCACGTGGCGCCGGCCCAGGCCGACCCCGACTCGTTCACCAAGGTCGCCCGCACCGCCCTGTTGGCCGCCAAACCGGGCCAGGCCCGGCCCGGGCTGAGCGTGGCCCGCCTGGGCATGGCCGGCGCCATCGTCTGCCTGTGCATGACGCCGAAATGGGGCTTCGTCATCGCCGCCTGCAGCGCGCTGGTGCTGCTGCTGGCCTGCGGCGGCGTCGGCACGGCGATGCAGATCGAGCGCGCTCGCGGCGCCCACCCCGACCACGCGGTCGAGGGCGTGCGCGCGGTGCTGCGCATCCTGATCGTCTTCGCGCTGGTCACGCCATTCTTCTCGCTGTTCGACCAGAAGGCCTCGACCTGGGTGGTGCAGGCGACCGCGATGGACAAGCCGAGCTGGTTCCTGCCGGCGCAAATGCAGGCGCTCAACCCCTTGCTGGTGATGTTGCTGATTCCCTTCAACAACCTGTTGCTGTACCCGCTGGTGGCGCGCATGGGATTCAACGTCACGCCGCTGCGGCGCATGACGGCCGGCATCGGCTTTTCGGCACTGTCCTGGGTCGTCATCGGCGCGATCCAGATGAAGATGGACGGCGGCGAGCACATGTCGATCGTCTGGCAGATCCTGCCTTACATGCTGCTGACGATGGGCGAGGTATTGGTGTCGGCCACCGGCCTGGAGTTCGCCTACAGCCAGGCGCCGGCGTCGATGAAGGGCACCATCATGAGTCTGTGGTTCCTGTCGACCACGGTGGGCAACCTGTGGGTGCTGATCGTCAACGCCGGCGTCAAAAACGACGCCGTCAACGCGTATATCCAGACCACCGGCTTTAGCGTGACCGCCTTCCAGATGTTCTTCTTCGCCGCCTTCGCGGCGCTCGCCATGCTGGCGTTCGGCTGGTACGCCAAACGCTACCGCATGGTCGACAACTACCGCGGCGTCCCGGCCGCCGCCGCCCTCGCCACGGCGTAACACGCCGGCCGCGCCGCGCTAAACTTTGTTCCCCATTTACAACGTTTAGCGCGGAATTAGACTGTTTTGCCTACCCAAACCCCTCCGTACTGGTCCACACTGTTCCACAGCGCAACATAACTGGTGCAACCAGATGCGCCGTTCCGACGCCGCCGCACAGCGGCCGGGGCAACATGTATCCATTCGTACATTCCTGGAGGGAATCAATGAACACACTCGCACGCTCAACCGTATCGCTGGCGGTCCTGGCCGCCTGCGCGCTGCCGGCCCAGGCGGCCGACGGCCCCGTGGTCACCGTCAGCGGCTTCGGCACGGCGGCCCTGACCATGACCGACAACGAGCGGGCCGAATACGCCCGGCCGAACCAGGTCGCCGGCGCCAAAAAGGACCCGCGCACCGGCGTCGATTCGAATCTCGGCATCCAGGCCACGGCCAAATTCAACGACCGCCTGTCGCTGACCGGCCAGGGCCTGGTGCGCAAATACGCCACCGACCATTTCGGCGCGGAACTGGCCTGGGCCTTCGCCAAATACAAGCTGTCGGACGACTTCAACGTGCGCGTCGGGCGCATCGGCCTGCCGGTCTATATGATCTCGGACTTCCGCAACGTCGGCTACGCCAACACGATGATACGGCCGCCGGCCGAGGTCTACCGCCAGGTCACCGCCGACTATTTCGACGGCGTCGACCTGATCTACCAGCGCTCGTTCGACGACACCACCGTCACCGCGCAGTTCGGCCTGGGCCAGTCCAAGGCGCGCCAGCCGAACAACGCCCGCATCGAATACAAGCCGGTGACGGCCTTGCACGTGCTGCTGGAAAACGGCCCGTTCACCTTGCGCTTCGGCCGCGCCGACGCCACGTTCTCGGTGCGCGACAACGCCAGGCTGAACGGCCTGCTGGCCTCGCTGCGCAAATTCGGCCAGGGCGCGGTGGCCGACCAGCTCGACGTCAACGACGTGAAAGGCTCGTTCACCTCGCTCGGCTTCGGCCTCGACTACAAGAACTTCCTGGTGCAATCCGAGTACGCCGTGCGCAAGACCGAGTCGCGCGCGGTGATGGACACCAGCTCGTGGTACGCGATGTTCGGCTACCGCTACGGCACCGTCACGCCGTACTACTATTACGGCGACATCAAGCAGGACAGCGCGCGCGGCTTCCCCGGCATGCCCGCCGCCGGCCCGCTGGCGGCGCTGACCGCCGGCGCCAACTCGGTCGCCAAGGCCGCGCTGCAGTCGACCCAAGCGGTTGGCCTGCGCTGGGACTTCCACAAATCGGCCGCGCTGAAGGTGCAGATCGACCGCGTCAAACCGCGCGACGGCGCCGGCGCCTTCGTCAACGCCGCGCCGGGCTTCACCGGCCCGGTCAATGTGTATGCCGCCGGCATCGACTTCGTCTTCTGAGGAAAACAGACATGAGAATCAAAATCGACACGCTGCTGGTGTTGACCGGCCTATGCCTGGGCAGCCTGCCCGTTTTCGCGACCGAAATCGCGGTGATCGTCAACCCGAAAAACCCGGCCACGCGCATGTTCAGCGAACAGGCCGGGCAGTTCTTCATCGGCAAGTCAAACCAGTTCACGCCGGTCGAGCACAACGAGGGCGCCGCGCTGCGCGCCGAGTTCCATCAAAAGGTGTTGGGCAAGGAGCCGGCGCAAGTGAAGGCGATCTGGTCCAAGCTGGTGTTTACCGGCAAGGGCCAGGCGCCCAGGGAATACGCCTCCAGCGCCGAGGTGAGGAAGGCGGTCGCGGCCGATCCGAGCGCGATTGGCTACATTGAAAAATCGGCCGTCGACGATAGCGTGAAAGTGATTTTATCGGTGCCGTAAGGGCGCCGGCAAGCCGACAAGGGCGTCCCGCGGGGCGCCTTTTTCATTTCTTTGCCTGTGCTTTGGCCTGACGTTCGCGGCGCGCCGACGCCGCGCGCCGGCCTCAGGTGGTCACGCTGGGACTGCTGCGGCCGGTGGTGGCGGCGATGCCGGCGACGCTGTCGGCCAGCGCGATCAAGCCCGCCAGCGCCAGCTGCGTCGGCATGTGGTGCGCCGCCGGGTCGGCTTCGTAGCGCTCCAAATACAGCCGCAGCGTGGCGCCCTCGGTGCCGGTGCCCGACAGGCGCAGCACCACGCGCGAGCCGTCCGTCATGACCAGGCGCACGCCCTGCCGGCTCGACACCGACCGGTCGACCGGGTCGGTGTAGGCGAAGTCGTCGGCCAGTGCGATCGTGTAGCCGCCCAGCGTTTGCCCGGCCAGTTGGTCCAGCTTGCCGCGCAAGCCCAGCATCAGCGCGTCGGCGGCGGCGCTGTCGACGCCCTCGTAGTCGTGGCGCGAATAATAATGGCGCCCGAAGCGCTGCCAGTGCCGCTGCACCAGTTGCGTCACGCTGGCGCCGCTGGCCGCCAGCAAGTTGAGCCAGAACAGCACCGCCCACAGGCCGTCCTTTTCGCGCACATGGTCGGAACCGGTGCCGTAGCTCTCCTCGCCGCACAGCGTGACCATGCCGGCGTCGAGCAGGTTGCCGAAAAATTTCCACCCTGTCGGCGTTTCGTAGCAGGGTATGCCGAGCGCGGCGGCCACCGCGTCGGCCGCGCGCGAGGTCGGCATCGAGCGGGCGATGCCCTTCAGCCCGGCGCGGTAGCCCGGCGCGACGGCGGCGTTGGCGGCCAGGATCGCCAGGCTGTCCGACGGCGTCACTTCGATGCCGCGCCCGACCACCATGTTGCGGTCGCCGTCGCCGTCGGAGGCGGCGCCGAAGTCGGGCGCGTCGGGCGCCGCCATCAGCGCGACCAGCTCGGCGGCGTTGACCGGGTTCGGGTCCGGGTGGCCGCCGCCGAAGTCTTCCAGCGGCACCGCGTTGATGACGCTGCCGGCCGGGGCGCCCAGCTCGCCCTCGAGGATCGCCCGCGCGTACGGGCCGCAAACCGCGTGCATGCCGTCGAAGCGCATCGTGAAGCCGCCGGCGAACAGCGCCCGGATGGCGTCGAAGTCGAACAGGCCGCGCATCAGCTCGGCGTAGTCGGCGACCGGGTCGATCACCTCGACCAGCATGGCCTCCAGGTGCGCCGCGCCGACGCGGTCGAGATCGACGGCGGCGCCGTCGCTGATGCGGTAGCGCTCGATGGCGGTGCTGCGCAGGTAGACCGCCTCGGTGAATTTTTCCGGCGCCGGGCCACCGTTGGCGATGTTGTATTTGATGCCGAAGTCGCCGTCCGGTCCGCCCGGGTTGTGGCTGGCCGAGAGCACGATGCCGCCCAGCGCCGCGTGCTTGCGCACCACGCAACTGAGCGCCGGCGTCGACAGGATGCCGCCGCGCCCCACCAGCACCCTGGCGTAGCCGTGCGCCGCCGCCATGCGCAGCACGGTCTGCACCGCCGCGCGGTTGTGGTAGCGGCCGTCGCCGCCCAGTACCAGCGTCTGGCCGCCGCAATCGCCCAGCGTGTCGAACACGCTTTGCACGAAGTTTTCAAGATAGCCGGCTTGCTGGAATACCCGCACTTTCTTGCGCAATCCCGAGGTGCCCGGGCGCTGGTCGGCGAACGGGCTGGTGGCGATGGTCTGGATGGTCATACTGGCTCCGCGTCAATGTCCGGTGGGGCGGCGGCGGCGGCCGCCGCGCGCGTCAAAGCGCATCATACATATCAAAAATGACATGCGGCTTTCAATTGGCTAGGACTACCCGTTTATACCGGCGCCGCGGCCAGCCAGGTCGATGCCCAGCCACTGTTCCCATACCACGCGGGCGCCGCGTCGCCTCGACATGTCGATGCGCGACACGCCGCCGTCGGTCAGCGTGGCCACGCGCCGGCGCATGGACGACATGGGCCTGAACAGCCTGGCCGACGTGCTGGGGCAAAGCACCGGCGCGGCGGTGCGGGAACTCGACAGCGAACGCATCAACTTCACCCCGCTCCCCTCCGACCACCCTTTGCCGGCGGCGCTGACGGCGCTGCTGGCGCGGGCAGACGCCGACACTGGTCGATCACGCTGCCCAGCGCGCGCCAGCCGGCCACCCGCATCTCTGGGAGCGATCCGGCCGCGCCCGGCGCCGCCAGGGAAAAGCGCCGCGCGCAACCCGCGGCGGCGCGTTCTTCTACCGCCTGCATTTCGACCTGCACTACCGGCCCGCCATCTGGCCGCGCTGGATCGTCGGCTTGTGCGCCATGTTCATGCTGGTCTCCATCGCCAGTGGCGTGATCACGCACAAGCGCATCTTCAAGCGCTTGTCCACCTTCCGGCGCGCCAGCCTGGCCTGGCTCAAGCTTACACCGAGGGCTGCAAGCTCAGGCCGGGAAATCTCTGCTGGCTCTTGACCAGGCCGTCGATGTCGGCCGGCGCCACCGCCCGGCTCAGGTAGAAGCCGAAGGCCTCGTCGCACTCCATCGCCACCAGCTGGGCCAGCTGGTCGGCGGTTTCGACGCCGCCGGCGACCACCCGCATGTTCAGCGTATGCGCCATCGCCACCATGGCGCGCACCATCGCGCCATGGTCGGCGCCGCCGGCCGGGTCGGGCCGGCGCAGGTCGTCGATGAAGCATTTCTCGATCTTGACGGCGTCGGCCGGGAAGCGCCGCAGGTAGCTCAGCGAGGTGTCGCCGGTACCGAAATCGCTGATCGAGATACCCATGCCGAGCTGCTTGAACTGGCGCAGCGTGCTTTCGCAGTCTTGGTTCTTGTCGATCAGGATCGCCGCCGCGATCTCCAGCTCGATGAAGCGGCCCGGCACGCCGGCGGCGTCGAGGATGGCGCCGAAACTGTGCACGATGTCGGTCTGGTAGAACTGCCGCGCCGACAGGTTGACCGACACCGTCAGCGGCTGGCCCTGGTCGATCCAGCGCCTAGCCTGGGCCGCCGCCTCGGCCAGCACCCAGGCGCCGACCGGCAGGATCAGCGCGCGCTGCTCGAGGATCGCCAGGAAGTCGAGCGGCATCACCAGCCCCAGCTTCGGATGGCGCCAGCGCAGCAGCGCCTTGACGCCGGTGATGCGCTGCTGGCGCAGGTCCATGCGCGGCTGGTAGTACAGCACGAATTCCTGGCGCTCCAGCGCGTGGCGCAGCTCGGCGTCGAGGATGGCCTGCGAATAGCTCGGCGTGCGCAGGCCGGGCGCGTAGCGCACGCAGCTGCCCGGCGCCCGCCGCTTGGCCGCGTACATCGCGATGTCGGCCTTTTCGATCAGCTGGTGGACGTCGTCGTCGTCGTCCGGGTAAATCGCCACGCCGACGCTGGCGCGCACCGACAGGCTGTATTCGCCGATGATAAAGGGCGGCTTGACGGCGCTGGCGATTTTCTCGGCGACCCGCTCGGCGTCCTGCGGCGTGCGCATTTCCGTCAGCAGGATGATGAACTCGTCGCCGCCCTGGCGCGCCACCGTGTCGACCTTGCGCATGCACTGCTGCACGCGCTGGGCGAACTGCACCAGCACCTGGTCGCCGACGTCGTGGCCGAGGCTGTCGTTGATGCCCTTGAAGCGGTCGATGTCGACAAACAGCACCGCCAGCATGCCGCGGTGCCGCTTGGCGTAGGCGATGCCGTGCTCGAAGCGGATCTGGAAGTGCAAGCGGTTCGGCAGCCCGGTCAGGCCGTCGTGGTGGGCGATGAATTCCAGGTGCGCCTCGGCGCGGCGGCGCGCCGAGACGTCTTGCAGCAGCATCACCGCGCCCGGCCGCGGCGCCGCCGGCGCCAGCGGCGCGCAGCTGTACTGCACGTCGATGCGCTTGCCGTCGCCGCGGCGCAGCAGCACCGCGCCGCGCGCCGCCTCCAGCTCCTCGCCGCTGCGCATGCAGTCGAGGATGTGCTGGCGCGCGTCGAGCGCCACGCCGTCCTGGTACACCGCCAGCAATTCGCCGACGGACAGGCCGGCGCCGGCGCCGAGGGCGTAACCGGTCATCGCCTCGGCACGCTGGTTGAGGTAGCGCACCGCGCCCTGCGGGTCGGTGCCGATCACCGCCGCCGGCATCGCGTGCAGCAGCGCCAGCGCGGCGTCGAGCTGGCGTTGCAGCGCCGCGCATTGCAGGCGCGCGCGCTGCCACAGCAGCGCCTGGCGCCAGTGGTAGGCTAGCAGGGCCGCCAACAACAAGCCCAGCAACAGCGGCGCGGCATTCATGCGCCGCGCCGGCGGCAAGATGGTGGCAACATGACTCCCCTTTCGTCGCGCCGGACGGCGCCGGCGGACCACGCGATGTGTGTCCGAGAGGAAATAATATAAGAATCGCGGCGGCGCCGCGGCGCTCGTTGCGCGGCGCTTGACGGGTGTCAAGCGCCCTGCAACGTTGGCCTGGAGCAGCGCGGCTCGCTTCGGCCAACATGGTCGGATTACGCCGACCTACGACGCGCTAACCGCGGCCGGCCAGCGCTTCGGCTCGCGCAGCAACTGGTACATCACGTCGGTGTCGACATCGCCTGGCTCGGCACGCCGGTAGGCCCTGGGCGGGGTGGCGACGACGGCATCGAGCTGCAACACCCTGCGCTGGTTCGACGTCCTGGGTTGTCATGTATTTTTTACATCAAGTCCGACCCCGTGCGCGGCGCCGGGGCGCAGCCGGAAATCGACGCCAACCGGACGGCCCGGCAGGTTCAGCCTGGCGCCGGCGCGCGGCGCCTCGCTGACGACGCGGCCGCGGCGCATCACCAACCGGCGCGCCGCGCGCAGGCGCAGCGCCTCGACCGTGTCGCCGGCGTCGAGGATCACCAGGTCGGCGTGGCAGCCCGGCTCCAGGCCATAACCGTCCAGGCCGAGGATGCGCGCCGGCGTCTGCGTCACCGCCAGGAAGCAGGCGTGCATCGCCTCCTGCCCGGTCATCTGCGCCACGTGCAGGCCCATGTGCGCCACCTCCAGCATGTCGCCCGAGCCCAGGCTGTACCACGGGTCCATCACGCAATCGTGGCCGAAGGCGACGTCGATGCCGGCGGCCATCAGCTCCGGCACCCGGGTCATGCCGCGGCGCTTTGGATAGCTGTCGTGGCGGCCCTGCAGCGTAATGTTGATCAACGGGTTGGCGATGGCGGCGACGCCGGCCTCGCGGATCAGCGGCAGCAGCTTGCTGACGTAGTAATTGTCCATCGAGTGCATCGACGTCAGGTGCGAGCCGGCCACCCGGCCCTGCATGCCCAGGCGCTGGCTGTGGAAGGCCAGCGTTTCAATGTGGCGCGACAGCGGGTCGTCCGACTCGTCGCAGTGCATGTCGACCATCAGGCCGCGCTCGGCGGCGAATTCGCACAGGATGCGCACCGATTCGGCGCCGTCGGCCATGCTGCGCTCGAAGTGCGGGATGCCGCCGACGACGTCGACGCCCATCGCCACGGCGCGCTTCAGGTTCTCCAGCGCGCCCGGGCTGCGCAGCACGCCGTCCTGCGGGAAGGCCACCAGTTGCAGGTCGAGGTAGGGCGCGACCCGGCGCTTGACGTCGAGCAGCGCCTCGACCGCCAGCAGGCGCTCGTCGCAGATGTCGACGTGCGAGCGCACCGCCAGCAGGCCGCGCGCGACGGCCCAGTCGCAGTACTGCATGGCGCGTTCGATCAGCGCGTCCTGGGTCAGATGCGGCTTGAGTTCGCCCCACAGCGCGATGCCCTCGAGCAGGGTGCCGGACTGGTTGACGCGCGGCAGACCGTAGCTCAGCGTGGCGTCCATGTGGAAGTGGGCGTCGACGAAGGGCGGCGTGACCAGGTCGCCGGCGGCGTCGATCTCGCGCGCGCCGCGCGCCGCCAGGGCCGGGCCGACGGCGGCGATGCGCCCGCCGTCGATGCCGATGTCGATGTGGCGCCGGCCGTCCGGCAGGCTGGCGTTGCGTATGACCACGTCCATGTGTTACTCCTGGTGAGGGGTGAAAGTCAATACCAAGAGCGTCACCCCGGGCTCAGAGCGCGGCCCTTTGCCCTGGTTGTAGGCCAACGCCCTATTTTTTCTTCCAATAGCCGAATTCGCTTTCGTAGCACACCGTCTCGACTTCGGCGATCTTGTCGTGCATCGCCGCCTGCGCGTCGACGATGGCTTGATTGTAGACAGATGGCCCGATTTCGCGCAAACAAAAATCCAGCAGCAGGCGCGCCTTCAGCTCGCCGACCTCCTCGTCCATGTTTTCCGCGCAGTAGCGCTGGATCGACGTCAATAAACGCTTTTCGACTTCCTGGTTCAATTTGATGGTCATGCTTTCCTTGTTTGGTTTCGGTGGTATCGTTGATGCTGCACTGCAAGAATATGAAGCGCAATTCTTTTCCGGACGAGAAATTTTACTGCTGAAAGCGCCCGGCGGCGGCGGAAAAATAACTTTCTTCCCGATACAATCACCGCTAGAATATTCGTATTGCGTCGCATCAAAATTGGTTTAACAACGTTGAACACCCGGCGCAACCGGGTTAGGCCCAGTGCCATTGCCGACCGGTTGCGCAGAGCGTTTTGCCAGCATTTTAATCCGCACAAGGGAGTAGCCATGTTTCCGATTCCAGAACAGTTTTCAACCACAGCAAAATCGCAACTTGAAGCACAACTGAAAATCCTCAACACGCTCACCAGCAAGGCGTTTGAAGGCGCCCAGCAAGTCATGGCCCTGAACTTCCACGCCGGCCGCAACGCGCTCGACAGCGGCACGGCCAGCGCCAGGCAACTGCTGGCGCTAAAAGACCCGCGCGAGTTGTTCGCCTTCGGCACCAGCCAGGCCCAACCCGGCATCGACAGCATGCTGGCCTACAGCCGCCAGTTGTTCGGCATCGCCGCCAGCGCACAGGCGGCGCTGCTGGACTCGGCCAAGCCGCACGCCGACACGCCGGCCTTGACCGCGACGCCAACCCCGGCGGCCGCCACCGCGCCGACACCGGCGCCAACACCGGCGCCGGCCCCGGCTCCCGCGCCGGCGCCGGCGTTGGCCGCCGCGCCGCGCCCCGCCGCAATGGTCGAGGCGGCGCCGGCGCCGCTGGCCAAGCCGGTCGAGGCGGCCAAACCGGTCGCCGCGCTGGTCGAGATCGAGGTGGCGCCGGCCGCCGGGGCCGACGCAAAGCTCACTGCCAAGCCCCAGCTCAAGGCCACCCCGGCGGCCGAGGCCGTCGTCGCCGCGCTCGGCATCAAGGCGGCGCCGCCGGCCGTCGTCGCCGCGGCAGTCGCCAAGCCGGCCGCGCCGGCCGCGGCGCAGAACGGCGGCAAGGGCGGGCGCAAGAAATAGGCCGGCGAGGCCGGCGCGACGCCAGCCGACGGTAAAAACAACGGGCTTCGGCCCGTTTTTTGCGTCTGTTGTATCCTACGCCCTGCCGCACGGCAGCGCACGCCCGCTCGGCCGCGCCGGTGCCCCACACAAGGATGAAGAACATGAGTCTATCGAGGCTAATCGCCGGCTTCGTGCGCCAGCATTGGCGCGCCTACGCGGCGGCCGCGCTGATGCTGGCCGGCGTGGCCGCGCTGACGGCCTGGATACCGCGCAAGATCGGCGCGATGATCGACGCGATGGCCGCGCAGCGCCTGGGCGGCGACGCGCTGTGGCTGGAGCTGGCCGGCCTGCTGGCCATCGGCGCGGCAATCTATTTTCTGCGGGTCGGCTGGCGCATCACCTTGTTCGCCGCCGCCTACAAGCTCGGCGTCGAGCTGCGCACCCGCTTCCACCAGCGCCTGTCGCTGCAGGGGCCGGCGTTCTACCAGCGCCAGCGCACCGGCGACCTGATGGCGCTGGCCACCAACGACATCGACGCCATTGAAATGGCGGCCGGCGAGGCGATGCTGGCCGGCTTCGACGGCACGCTGACGCTGGTGATGGTGCTGGGCGTGATGCTGCTGGGCGTGGACTGGCGCCTGGCCTGCATCGCGCTGCTGCCGTTCCCGCTGATGGGGCTGGCCTTCTGGCGCATTTCCAGCCACATCCACACCGCCTCGACCGACTCGCTGGAGCGCTTCAGCGCCCTCAACGACCACGTCCAGGAAACCCTGGCCGGGGTGCGCACGGTGCGCGCGCTCGGCCTGGAACAACGCAGCGGCGCCCAGTTCGCCGTGCTGGCCGGACGCGCCGCCGACGCCAGCCTGGCGGCGCAACGCTGGGAGGCGGCCTATGAACCGGCCGTCGGCCTGACGCTGACGGCGGCCAGCACGCTGACGCTGGGCCTGGGCGGCTACCTGGTGTGGCAGAACCAGTTGACGATTGGCGCGCTGACCAGTTTTTCGATGTACCTGGGCCAGTTGATCTGGCCGATGTTCGCCGCCGGCTGGGTGCTGTCGCTGATCGAACGCGGCCGCGCCGCCCACGCCCGCCTGCAACCGCTGCTGGACGCGCCGCTGGCGATCGACGACGACGGCGCCGTCGCCACGCTGGCGCCGGGCGCGCTGGCGCTGCGCGCGCTCGGCTACGCCTACCCCGGCCAGCAGGGCGCGGCGCTGGCCGAGGTCTCGCTGACGCTGCGGCCGGGCCAGACGCTGGGCCTGGTCGGCCCGACCGGCAGCGGCAAGTCGACGCTGCTGCGCCTGCTGCTGCGCCAGCTCGCGCCGCAGTCCGGCAGCGTGCGCTGGGGCGAGCACGCGCTGGCCGACTACACGCTGCACACGCTGCGCGCGGCCATCAGCTGGGTGCCGCAGGAGTCCTTCCTGTTCTCGGCGACGATCGCCGACAACATCGCGCTGGCGCGCCCCGGCGCCAGCCAGCGCGAGATCGAGCGCGCCGCCACGCTGGCGGCGGTGCACGAGGACATCCTGCAATTCCCCGACGGCTACCGGACCCACGTCGGCGAGCGCGGCATTACGCTGTCCGGCGGCCAGCGCCAGCGCGTCGCCATCGCCCGCGCGCTGCTGGCCGACAGCACCCTGCTGCTACTCGACGACGCCTTGTCGGCGGTCGACACCGGCACCGAAACGCGCATCCTGCGGCACTTGGCGGAATTGCGCGCGCAACACCCGGAGCGCAGCGCGATCATCGCCAGCCACCGCCTCAGCGCGGTGGTCGGCGCCGACCTGATCGTGGTGCTGCACGGCGGACGCATCGTCGAAAGCGGCGACCATGCGTCGCTGCTGGCCACGGATGGCTGGTACGCCAGCCAGTGGCGCTATCAACAATTGGAGGCCAGCCTTGACGCCATTGAATAAATCCGCCGCCGCCGCGCCGCGCCAGAGCGCGCAGGCGTTCGCGCTGCTGCGCCGCGCCGCCGCCCCCGACCGGCGCCACCTGACGTGGGCGGTGCTGTGGCTGGTGGTCGCCGCCGCGCTGGAAGTGTCCGGCCCCATCCTCGGCAAGGCCCTGATCGACGAGCACTTGCTGCCGCGCAACCTCGACTGGCAGCGCATGGCGCTGCTGCTGGGCGGCTGCCTGCTCAGCGGCTGGATCGCTAGCGGCCTGCGCTACCTGCAACTGCTGCGCCTATCCGGCCTGGCGATGCGCTCGGTGCAGCGCCTGCGCGAGGCGGTCTACGGCCACGTGCTGCGCCTGCCGATGGCGTTTTTCGACCGCGCCATCATCGGCCAGCTGGTCGGGCGCGTCACCAACGACACCGAGGCCGTCAAATCGCTCTACGTGCAGGTGCTGTTCGTCATGCTCGACAACTCCATCGTCCTGGTCGGCACCGCCTGCGCCATGGCCTGGCTGGACTGGCGCCTGATGCTGATCGTGCTGGCGCTGGTGCCGGCGGTCGTGGCCATCGTCTTCCTGTACCAGCGCCGCAGCGCGCCGGCCGTGACGCGCGCGCGCGCGCTGCGCAGCGACATCAACGGCCAGGTCGCCGAATCGATCGGCGGCATGAGCGTGCTGCAGGCGAACAACGCCGCGGCCCGCTTCGGCGCGCGCTTCGGCGCCACCAACTGGCAGCACTACACGGCGCGCATGCAGGAGCTGCGCGCCAACGCCTGGCTGCTGCGCCCGGCGCTCGACATGCTCAACGTGATGCTGCTGGCGGTGGTCATCTTCAGCTTCGGCCGGCGCCAGATGAACGCGCTCGAAGTCGGCGTGCTGTACGCCTTCATCAACTACATCGCCCGCGTGGTCGAGCCGCTGATCCAAATCACCATGCAGTTCAGCCAGTTGCAACAGTCGGTGGTGGCCTCGGCCCGGGTCGCCGCGCTGCTCGACGAGCCGGGCGCGCCCGAGCACGCCGCCGGCCGCGGCGCCGACGCGCCCAGCGACGCCGCCGCCGACGCCGACGCGCCGGCGGTGGCGATCCACGCGCTGTCGTTCGCCTACGACGGCCAGCGCAACGTGCTGCACCAGCTGTCGCTGGAGATCCCGCGGGGCGGCTTTGTCGGCATCGTCGGCCACACCGGCAGCGGCAAGTCGACGTTGCTGTCGCTGCTGCTGCGCTTTTATCCGGCGCGGCACGGCAGCATCGCCATCCACGGCGTGCCGCTCGACGCCATCGACAACGAGCGCTTCCGCGCCGAGGTCGGCCTGGTGCCGCAGGACCCCTTCCTGCTGGCGGCCTCGGCGCGCGACAACATCGACATGGGGCGCGGCTACAGCGACGCCGACATCGAGGCGGCGGCGCGCGCGGCGCACGCGCACGGCTTCATCATGGCGCTCGAGCACGGCTACGACAGCGCGCTTGGCGAGGGCGGCTCGCGCCTGTCGTCGGGCCAGAAGCAGTTGCTGGCGATCGCCCGCGCGCTGGCCGGGCGCCCGCGCATCCTGCTGCTCGACGAGGCCACCTCGCGCATCGACAGCCAGACCGAGCAGATCGTCCAGCAAGCCCTCAACGAGCTGCGCGGCAAGGTCACCGTGATCGCCATCGCGCACCGCCTGTCGACCATCCGCGAGGCCGACCGCATCATCGTGCTGAACCACGGCCGCATCGCCGAGGCCGGCCCGCACGAACAACTGATGCAAATCGAGGGCGGCTTGTACCAGCGCCTTTACCTGCTGCAGCAACTGGCCGCCTGAGGCGCGGCGCGGCCTGTGGCGGCGCCGCGCGGTTTTTTTTCTTTGGAGCATGAATCAATAGTAGCGGGCGCAACGCTGCGGTATAGTGATCCGTCGGCGCCGCAACCCGCCCGCCGCAGCCACAGTAGACGGGGTTCCCATGCGCAGCAAACTGTCGATCAAAAACATCTTCATCGCGATTTTCCTGCTCAGCCTGGGCCTGTCCTTCCTCAGCCTGGGCGCGCTGTTCCGGGTCTCGTTAAAGCAGGCCGAGGCGAGCCGCGCCACCGAGACGCGCTACCAATCCTACCTGCTGGCCGACGAACTGCGGCAAAGCTCGGACGACCTGACCCGCTTGGCGCGCACCTACGTCGTCTCGGCCGACCCGCAATATGAACGGCAGTACCTCGACATCCTCGACATCCGCAACGGCAAGAAGCCGCGGCCGCCGCACTACGAGCGTATCTATTGGGATTTCGTGGCCGCCGGCATGCCGGTGCCGGCCGCCACCGGCCCCGCCGTGGCGCTGGCCGACCTGATGCGCCAGGCCGGCTTCAGCGAGCAGGAGTTCGCCAAGCTGCAGCAGGCCCAGGCCAATTCCGACGGCCTGGTGAAAACCGAGGTCATCGCGATGAACGCCGTCAAGGGCTTGTTCGACGACGGTAGCGGCAAGTTCGGCAAAAGCGGCCCGCCCGACCTGGAGATGGCGCGCAAGATCATGCACGACGCCGAGTACCACCGCAACAAGGCCAAGATCATGCAGCCGGTAGACGAGTTCCTGGCCCTGCTCGACAGCCGCACCGGCGCCGCCGTGGCGGCGGCCGAGGGCGGCACCACGGCCGCCTACACCGTCACCGTGGGCCTGCTGCTGGTGTCGGTGGTGGTCTCGCTGCTGTGCCTGTTCCTGGTGTACCGCCACATCAAGCTCAACCTCGACCACGCCATCGCCACCGCGCAAAGAATCGCCGACGGCGACCTGACCACCGACGTCGTCGTCGAGCGGGAGGACGAGATCGGCGTGCTGATGCAGGCGATGAACACCATCAACGCCAACCTGACCGACATGATCGGCAACATCCGCAGCAGCACCGATGAAATGTCGGTGGCCACCCACGAAATCGCGCTGGGCAACGCCGACCTGTCGGCGCGCACCGAGGCGCAGGCCAGCTCGCTCGAGGAAACCGCCAGCTCGATGGAAACGCTGACGGCCACGGTGCGGCAAAACGCCGACAACGCCAACCAGGCCAACGACCTCGCCGCCAGCGCCTCCTCGGTGGCGCGCCAGGGCGGCGCTGTGGTGGCGCAGGTGGTCAGCACGATGGGCTCGATCAAGGAAAGTTCCAGCCAGATCGCCGACATCATCGGCGTCATCGACGGCATCGCCTTCCAGACCAACATACTGGCGCTGAACGCGGCGGTGGAGGCGGCGCGCGCCGGCGAACAGGGCCGCGGCTTCGCCGTCGTCGCCAGCGAGGTGCGCAACCTGGCGCACCGCAGCGCCGCCGCCGCCAAGGAGATCAAGGCGCTGATCGGCGCCTCGGTCGAGCGGGTCGACAGCGGCGGCAAGCTGGTCGACCAGGCCGGCCACACCATGACGCTGGTGGTGGACTCGATCCAGAAGGTGGCCGCCATCATGGTCGAGATCACCAGCGCGAGCCGGGAGCAGAGTACCGGCATCAGCGAGGTGAACCAGGCGGTCAGCGAGATGGATGCGATCACGCAACAGAACGCCGCGCTGGTGGAGGAGGCCGCCGCCGCCGCCGAAAGCCTGCAGGAACAGGCCGACGCGCTGTTCCGCGCGGTCGGCATGTTCCGCCTGAAGGGCGGCGCCGCCGGCGCGGCGCCGGCGCGCCTGCCGGGGCCGCGCTGAGCGCGGCCCCGGCCCATCCGGCGACAACAATGCCGTCTTGACATCATTCCAGCGGGCGCGGCGCCGGCGCCGCCACAAATGCCACGCGTGCCGACGAAATCCCCGCGAACGTTGGGCTTTCTCACCTGCAACAAGAATATAATTGATGACTTAGATTGTTGGCAGCGGCCCGCCCCGGCGGGCGCTGCGGCAACATCCCCACCGGAGGCACGGCGTTGGCAGGCGATTTCCATTCAACGATGTTGAGACAGCTGCGAGCTTGGCTGGCGCTAGCGTGCCTGGCGCCGGCGCTGGCGTGCGCCCAGACGGCGCTGGACGGGCGCATCGCCACCATCCGCGAACAGAGCCGCCTGGTGCCCGACCGGGCCTTGCTGCAGCTGCAGCAGATCGAGGCGGAGGCGCGCGCGGCGGCGCCGCCGACGAAGTTCGAATTCCTCGCCCAGCTGAGCGTGGCGCGCATGCGCCTGGGCCAGATGCCGATCGCGCTGCAACTGGCCGACGAACTGATCGCCGCCGCCAAGGCCGGCGGCAGCGACGCCGGGCTGGCCAAGGGCATGCTGACCAAGGCCTATGTCAAGTTCGCCATGGCCGAGCCGACCAGTTCGCACCAGTTGGCCTTCGCCGCCGAACGGCTGGCCCACACCACCGGCGACCTGCGCCTGCGCGTGCTGGCCAGCATCACCGCCGGCGATTCCTGGGCCGAAGAGGGCAACTATCCGGCCGCGCTGGCGAAGCTGCAGATGGCGCTGGACCTGGCCCGCCAGCACGGCGAGCCGGGACCGCTGCTCAGCGCGCTAGACGCGCTGGCCATGCTGTACAGCCAGATGAAGGAATACGAAAAAGGCTTCGTGGCGCTGCAGGAGTCGCTGCAGTTGATCGAACGGCTAGGCTTGACTGCCCGGCTGGTGATCGCCAAGAACACCGAGTACTGCCTGGCGATCGAGTCGAACCAGCCGGAGCGGGCGCTGCAGGCACTGCTGACGGGACTGGAGCTGGAACGCCAGCTCGGCGCCAGCAGCATGATCGCCAGCACCCTGGTGAACCTGTCGGACAGTTACCTGAAGCGCTTCGACTATGCCAAGGCGCAGCAGTACGGCGAGCAGGCCATCGCCGCCGCGCGCCTGGTCAACGACGAGGCGAGCGAGGCTACCGCCCACGTCAACATCGGCCAGGCCCTGCTCGGCAAGGGCCGCCTGGCCGAGGGCAAGAAGAGCTTCGAGCGGGGTCTGGCCTATTATGAGAAGGCCGACAACAAACCGGAAATCCAGTCGGTGCTGAAGGAGTACGGCTCGGCGCTGGAGCGGGCCGGCGACATGACCGGCGCGGTGGCCGCCTACCACCGCGAGCGCGGCATTTCCAACCTGCTGTTCGAGAGCGAGCGCCAGAAGGCGGTCTACGAGCTGCAGGAAAAATACGAAACCGAAAAAAAGCAGCGCCAAATTGAACTGTTGAGCCGGGAAAACCAGGTCAAGAGCGCCGAGCTGGACAACCGCAAGCTGCAACAGCGGGTCTGGTGGTTGCTGGCGGTGGTGTTCGCGCTGGCGTCGGCGGTGGTCGGCCTGCTGTACCGCAAAGTGCGCCACGCCAACGTCCAGCTGCACGTGAAAAACCTCGAACTCAAGCAGCAAAGCTCGCGCGACCCGCTGACGGGGCTGTACAACCGCCGCCACTTCCAGGAGTTCATGCGCCTGCACAACCAGGTCGAGCAGCAGGGCGCCGCCGGCGACGGCGACATCGTCGGCGCCCTGTTCCTGCTCGACATCGACCACTTCAAGCACGTCAACGACGGCTACGGCCACGCCGCCGGCGACGCGGTGCTGAAAATGATCGCCGAAAACCTGCGCGAGCTGCTGCGCGAGACCGACATGATCGTGCGCTGGGGCGGCGAGGAATTCCTCGCCTTCCTGCCGGCGGTGCCGCGCAACGGCGTCGACGAGGTGGCGCGGCGCGTGCTGCGCGGCGTCTCGACCCAGCGCGTCAGCTACCAGGGCAAGGAAATCGCCGTCAACGTCTCGATCGGCTTCGCGCCGTTCCCGCTGGTGCCGCTGGACGCGCCGTTGCCGTGGGAGCGCGCGGTCAACCTGGTCGACATGGCGCTGTACCTGGCCAAGGCGCACGGGCGCAACCGCGCCTACGGCGTGCGCAGCTTCAACAACTTCGGCGCCACCTCGATGGAGTCGATCGAGCAAGACCTGGAGCTGGCCTGGCGCGCCGGTTTCGTCGACTTGAGCATCGTCCTCGGCGCCGAGCCGGACACGCCGCCGGGCGCGCCGCACAGCCAGCCGGCGCGCGGCGCCAGCAACGTGGTGCCGCTGAAGGCGGCGCCGAAACCGGCCAGCCGCTAACGGCGCGGCCGGCCCGCCCCTCGCCGCGCCTACTTCGCCGGCTCGTCGGCCGGACGCGCCTTGCGCGCCGAATCCTGCATCTTCTCGCCGGCCTGGCTGACCTTGGCGCCGGCCCGCTCGACCGCCTTGCTGGCCTCCGCGCTGGCGTCCTCGGTCACCTGGTTGATCTTCGCCTTGGCGTCGTCGGCCGCCTTGAGGATGTCCTGGTTGGCCTTCTCGGCCGCCTGGGTCAGCTCGCGCCCGGTCTTTTCGGTGACCTGGTCGACCTTGCGCCCGGCCTGCTCGGCCGGACCGGCGCCGCTCAGCTCATCCTTCTTTTGGCAGCCCGCCAGCGCCACCAGCATCAGCCCGGCCGCGCACGCCGCCATCAGTTTTTTTGCGATAGTCATGTCATCCCCTTTTATTCTGAAATCAATACCAACTGGTGCCGAGCATACACCCGCGGCGGCGCTTTATATGTTCGTTGGCGAACATAATAAAACGTGCTTCGACCGGTGCACGCGGCGGTTGACACGACGCCGGCGAATCCCGACAATAGCACGCACGTTCGCTTTTTTAAGCGACTGCCGCGCCGCCCTCCACGATGTCCTTTCCGAAAGGCTTCACCATGTCCGAACACGCCGTCGCCCACCGTATCTGCCCCTTTTGCGAAGCCAGTTGCGGGCTGCAAGTCGAACGCCAGGGCGCCGGCGTGGGACGCATCCGCGGCGACCGCGCCGACGTCTTCAGCGCCGGCTTCCTGTGTCCGAAGGCGGTCGGCCTGAAGGACTTGCACGAGGACCCGGACCGCCTGCGCACGCCGCTGATCAAGCGCGACGGCCGCTTCGTCGAGGCCAGCTGGGCCGACGCCTACGCCGAAATCGCCCGGCGCCTGCCCGCCGTCATCGCCGCCGGCGGGCCGGACGCCGTCGCCACCGTGCTGGGCAACCCGGTGTCGCACAAGATGGGCCTGACGCTGTACTTCCCGCGCCTGGCGCGCGCGCTCGGCACCCGCAACATGTTTTCCGCCTCCAGCGTCGACCAGGTGCCGAAAATGCTGTCGGTCGGGCTGATGTTCGGCAGTTGGCTGTCGGTGCCGGTGCCCGACATCGAACGTTGCCAGTTCCTGCTGGTGCTGGGCGCCAACCCGATGGTCTCGAACGGCAGCCTGTGGACCGTGCCGGACTTCCGCGGCAAGGCCAAGGCGCTGCGCGCGCGCGGCGGGCGCATCGTCGTCGTCGACCCGCGCCGCACGGAAACGGCCGAGGCGGCCGACGCCCACCACTTCATCCGCCCCGGCGCCGACGTGTTCTTCCTGCTCGGGCTGGTGCACACGCTGTTCGACGAAGGCTTGCTGCGGCTGGGCCGGCTGGAGGCGCACGTGGCCGGCGTGGCCGAACTGGGCGCCGCCGTCGCCGCCTACGCGCCCGAGCGCATGGCGGCGCGCTGCGGCGTCGCCGCCGCCAACGTGCGCGCGCTGGCGCGCGAACTGGCCGGCACCGAACGGGCCGCCGTGTACGGGCGCATCGGCACCTGTACCCAGCGGTACGGCACCCTGTGCTCGTGGCTGATCGACGTGCTCAACGTGCTCACCGGCCACCTCGACGCCGAGGGCGGCATGATGTTCCCGAAGGCGGCGGCGTTCGCCGCCAACACCCGCGGCCAGGGCGGCGGCGGGCGCGGCGTCGCCAGCGGGCGCCACCGCAGCCGCGTCTCCGGCGCGCCCGAGGTGGCCGGCGAACTGCCGCTGACCTGCCTGGCCGAGGAAATCGAGACGCCCGGGCCGGGACAGATCAAGGCGCTGATCAGCATTGCCGGCAACCCGGTGCTGTCGGCGCCGAACGGCCCGCGGCTGGCGCGCGCGCTGGAAGGGCTGGACTTCATGGTCAGCCTCGACATCTACCTGAACGAAACCACGCGCCACGCCGACGTCATCCTGCCCGGCCTGTCGCCGCTGGAGGAGGCGCACTACGACGTCAGCTTCACCCAGTTTTCGCACCGCAACCACGCGCGCTACAGCGCGCCGGTGCTGGCGCGCGCCGCCGGCCAGCCGGAGGAATGGCAAAGCCTGCTGCGCCTGGCCGCCATCGCCAAGGGCCTGGGCGCCGAGGCCGACATCGAAGCGCTCGACGACGCCGCGCTGGCGGACGAATTGCAACGCACGGCCGGCCCGGCCGCTGGCGCCGTCATGGCGGCGCTGGCGCCGCGCCGCGGCGCCGAGCGCCTGCTCGACCTGGGCTTGCGCAGCGGACCGTACGGCGACCAGTTCGGCCGCGTGCCGGGCGGGCTGACGCTGGCGCGCATCCAGGCGGCGCCGTCCGGCATCGACCTCGGCCCGATGGCGCCGCGCATTCCCGAGCTGCTGCGCACGCCGTCGGGCAAGATCGAACTGGCGCCGCAACTCCTGCTCGACGACCTGGCGCGGGCCGCCGCCGACCTCGACACGGCGGCGCCGGACATGGTCATCATCGGCCGCCGCCAGCTGCGCTCGAACAACAGCTGGATGCACAACCTGCCGGCGCTGGCCAAGGGCGCCTTCCGCTGCACGGCGCTGCTCCATCCGGACGACGCCGCGCGGCTGGGCCTGCGCGAAGGCGGCCGGGCGCAGATCCGCAACGGCGACAAGCGCATCGAGGTGCAGGTGGAAATCAGCGCCGACATGATGCCGGGCGTGCTCAGCCTGCCGCACGGCTGGGGCCACGACTTGGAGGGCACGCGCCTGGGCGTGGCCGGCGAGCGCCCCGGCGTCAACCTGAACGCGCTGCTCGACGAAAACCTGCGCGACCCGCTGTCGGGCAACGCCGTGCTGTCGGGCGTCGCCGTCGACGTCAGCGCGGTGTTGTAGGTCGGGTTAGCCGGCACGGCGTAACCCGACAACGTTGGCCGAAGCGAAACGCGTGAACGCGCAATAGACTAGCGCGAGGCAACCAGCACGGCCGCGCCGTCGAGGCGGGCGACGCGGAAGCCGGTGTCGCGGCGCGCCACTTCGCGCCCGTCGAGGAACAGCACGCTGCGCACCGTATATTGGCCCTGTTCCATGCCGCGCGGGATTTTGTAGATGCCGATGGCCTTGTACTGGCCGGCGCCGTCGACCTTTTCCACGCGGGCGATCTGCGGTTTGTCGGAGGCGTTTTCGCCGTTCGCCTTCACCAGCGTCATGCTTTGCACCACTTCCGGCACGCGCCGCGACTGGCCGATCAGCTTGATGTCGCCGACCACCTGTAGCGGCGCGCCGCCGGCCTGCGCCACCCGCGACGACGGATTCAGTTGATAGTCGCGCAGGCGGATTTCGTCGTCCGGCACGGCCACGCCTTCGCGTCTGGCCTGGGCATTGACGGTTTGCGCCGACGCCACTTTTTCGGAGCTGCTGGACCAGCCGATCGCCGCGCCCACCAGCGCGCCGATGGCGGCGCCCTCGGCGCAGCGCTTGCCCAGCGCCGCCGCCAGCGCGCAACCTGCCACGGCACCGACGGCGGCACCGGCGGCGGTGTTCTGGCCGGCGCTATGGCCGCCGCCCATGCCGCCGCCGCCGTTCGGCGCCGCGCAGCCGCTGATGAACACCACCCCCGCCAGCGCTAACACTACTGTCTTTTTCATGGCTTTCTCCCATTCCTTCGTTGCGTTTGTCGCCGGCTTAATTGCAGCGGTCGTTGACCCAGTCCGCGCCGCCGGCCACGCAGCGCAGCATGTCGCGGTTCAGGCGCTCGGCGCGTTGCTTGAGCACCAGGCAGTCGCGGTTGCCGACATCGATCATTGTGGCGCAGATGTCGAGTTTGTCGATGGCGCCGCGGTAGTTCCCTTGCGCCAGCTCACGCTCGGCGTCCGACAGGATTTTGCGCACCTGTTGCCCGGTCTGGCTGGACGGCGCCGGCGCGGTGCTGATGACGCGCGACGGCGCCGGCGCGGCCGCGCGCGGCGGCTCGTTGTTCAGCGCCGCCGGCGGCGGCGCGGCGGCCGGCGCCGCCGACGGCGTACCCAGCAGCGACGATTCCAGCAGCCGCGACAGCGATTCGCGCAGCGCCTGTGTGCGTTGCGACAGTTCCGGCCGCTTCAGGCGCTCGGCCGCCAGCAAGCGGTTTTCCAGGCAGCCCCGTTCGGACTTGGCCAGGCAGGCGTCGGCCTCGTCGAGCAGGCGTTCGGCCTTCTTGACTTCGATCTTGTCGCTCAATTCGCGCGTGTCGGCGTCGGCGTCCCAGCGCCGGGTGAACGCGGCGAGGCGGCTGGCCGCCTTATCGGGCGAACCGCCGTCGAGCGCCGTCTCGACCGCGCCGCGGGTGTCGTTCCAGGCGGCCGCGCGCAGGCGCTTTTTCTCGCAGCCGGGCGTGGTTTCGCTGATGGCGCTTTGCAGCCGCTTCAGCTGGGCCGGCGCGGCCTTGGCGCTTTTCAGCGCGGCCAGTTCGGCGCGCGCCTCGACCATTTTGCACTCGGCCGCCAGCGCCACCGCGACGTCAACCCGGTCGGCGTTTTTCTTGCCGGTGTCGCCGGGTTTGGCGAACAGCCAAATCGCGGTCAGCGCGGCCAGCGCCATCAGCCAGGTGCGCATGCGGATCGGCTGGCGCGGCGGCGGTGACGGCTTGCGGCTGGTGGCGTTGTCGGGTTCCAGCGGCGGGATATGCAGCGGCTTCGGTCCGAGATCGACCTTGGGCTTGAGCGGCGGCGCGGCCGGCTCCGGCACCGCCTGCGCGACCGCAGCCGGAGGCGGCACCGGCACTAGCACTGGCGGCACTGGCGGCGCCGCCACCGGGACGGCGGCGGCCGGCGCCGGCCGCGACGGCGCGGCGGCCTGGCGCACGCCGCAATAGGGGCAGAACGCCACCGGCCGCGGCATGCCGCGGCCACAGGCGCTGTTGACACATTTATACATCACTTCATCAACCACAAATCAACCTTGTCTAGTCTTATTCCGGATCGGGAATGTCGTCGTCGGGATCGGGGATCGCGCTGTCCAACAGCGCGGCCAGCTCCGGTATCTCGGCGGCCAGCTTCCACTGGTCGACGCGAGGTATCCATTGCATGTTCCAGATCTTGGTGCCCGCCTCGATTTCGCCGCGGCCGATGCGCAACGCCATTTCGTCGAGCGTGTACGGGCCGTGCTGCACCTTGTTCAGGAATACCTTGTAGCTGGCGCCGGACGCGCTCGCGGCCGGGCGCGGCATGCCCGCCGCGCCGAACAGGCTCGCCGCCAATGCCTCGTTGACCAGGTAGTCGGGCTGGATCACGCGCTTGTCGAGCGCCTGCTGCACCTCCCAGCGGTAGGCGTCGCTGGCCGAGTCGCTCACTTGTTCGCTCCACAGCGGCAGCAGTTCCAGCGCCCGCTCCAGCGTGGCCGGCGAGGCGGCCGGGTTCATCGCCAAGGCCCGCTTCAGCCACGCCTCGTACAGGCGCTTGGCGGTAATGTGCGGCAGCGACGGCGACGGCAGCTCGGCGCCGGTTTCGTCGACCTCCAGCTTGGGCTGGTAGACGCGCAACTGGTAGTGCCGCATCAGCGCCGCCAGCAGCAGCATCTGGTGCGGGCCGACGCGGGCCAGGCGCTGTTGCACCGCCACCATCATCAGGCTGCGGTAATAGGACGGCAAGCCGTTCGAGCGGATGGCGAATTCGTTGCCGATCTGTAGCCACTCGCCGGAGCCGGCTTCGACCTCGAACAGGTATTGCCCGCGCGGCTGGAACAGCGCCTCGCGGTCGGCCAGGTCGGGCTTGCGCTTGATGACGCCCAGCGCGATCGCCTGCAGGAAGTATTCGTAGTCGTCGGCCAGCCGGTTCAACTCGTCCATCGACGGCACGATCGGGTGGCGGAAGCGGGTCGAGTCGAAATGCAGATGGGTCGGAATCTTCGGATTTTCGATCTGGTACGAGGTGCGCCAGGTCGGCAGGCCGCGCAGCACCGTCATCGGGTAGCCGGACAGCTCGATGTAGCAGACGGCGCGCCCGGCGATGCCGGAATTGACC
This sequence comes from Janthinobacterium sp. CG3, assembly GCF_000344615.1. Taxonomy (GTDB): domain Bacteria; phylum Pseudomonadota; class Gammaproteobacteria; order Burkholderiales; family Burkholderiaceae_D; genus Janthinobacterium. The sequence goes on from NZ_KB467824.1 coordinate 3,154,891, forward strand.
AGCCGCAGCAGGTCGCCGTGGAAGTGCCCGGCCGGCACCGCCGCTTTGATCTCCTGCGCCATCTTGGCCCAGGCTTCGCTGTCGCCGACGCCGATGAAGCATTTGAACTGGTCTTCGCGCGGCGTAAACTCGGCGCTGAAGCGCGCGTTCACCCACGGCATCGCGCTCTTGATCCATTCGCCGAAAATGACCTTGCGCTCCTGCGGCGACATCGCCTGCAGGCGTTCCAGCAGCGGGTCGACCGGCGGCGCGTCGCCGGCGCTCTGGCGGCTCAACTGGGTCTGGGCGCGGCGGAACAGTTTCAGCAGCAGGCCGGCGCGCATCGCCTCGTCGCCCAGTTGCGGGAACAGCCGCGACGAGCCGCCGAATTCCAGCAGCACCTCTTCGCTCCACTGGCTGGTGTCGCCGTCCAGCGCGACCGGCTCCGGCAGCGCGTCGCTGGCCAGCTTCATATAGGTCGCGTGTTCGTGGCGGGCGTCGGCGCGCAACTGCTCGATGCGCTGGTCGACCGCCGCCAGCATCGCCTCTACGCAGCGGCGGCCCTCCTGGAATTCGCCGGCCACGCCGCTCCACACCGGCTGGCCGTTCTCGTCGACGGATTTGCTCTCGCCCAGCCAGACGGAAAGGCCGTTGAGCAGTTCGCTGGCCTGCCCGGCCGCCACCGCCAGCATGTGGAAGCGCAGGTAGTCGGCGATGTCGCGCTTGAGGTGGCTCATCACCTCGCGCGCCTGGGCGTCGCGGCCGAACATTTTGCCGGCGGCCTGGCCCAGGTTGCTCAGCGATTCTTCCACCTGGCGGGTGCGCAGCGCGTCGCGGATGTCGCGGTAGCGCTTGGCGTTGCGCTCGACCGCGACCAGGTCGCGCTGGGCGATGCGCGCCTTGACCTGCTCCAGCAGCGACAGCACGAATTCCAGCCCGCCCTGCTTGCGGTCGTCCAGCAGCGCATACAACTGGTCGCGCGCGCGCCCCTTCAGGCGCACCAGCAGTTCGGCGGTGTGGCGCTTGACGCGGTCCTCGCTGGTCTCGGCGGTGGCGCCGGCCTCGCGGATGGCGTCGCGTTCGAGCTGCGGCAGCAGTTCGGCGACCTTCTCGCGCCACACGTTCAATTCGTAGGCGCCCATGATGCGGTCGATTTCCAGCTGCACCTTGCTCTCGACCCGCTCCAGCAGCGAGCGCTCGTCCTTGTCCATCAACAGCAGGTCGGTCAGCGCGTATTCCTGGAACGGCGTCAGGTCGACCGTGCCCTTTTTGAAGTCGGGGAATTCGTCGAACGGATGCTCCTTCATCGCCAGGTGCTCGCGCATGAAGACGTCGCGCTCGGTGTCGCCGGCGCGCCGGGCCGGCCGGCCGTCGCTGCCGAGCAGGCCGAAGAAGGCCTTCACCATCAGCGCCGACAATTCGTAGGCGCGGATGTCCTCGCGCAGGCCCTGCTGGGTGTCGAGCACAGCCTGGCCGAAGGCCGAATACACCTTCGAGTACGACAGGCGCATGTCGCCGAAGCGCTGCTCCGGCACGCGCGGGTTGAACGGCCCCAGCTTGTGCTGCTGCTGGTTCACCGCGATCGAGCGTTTGCTGTTGGCGAAGTCGGCCGAGGCGAAGTCCTCGAACAGCGAGTCGGCCACCATCTGGTAGACGTCCTTGATGTCCTGGGTGGCGTTGTTGGACAGGTTGGCGGTGTCGACGAAGTAGACGTCGTCGAAGGGCGCGCCCTTGCCGACCAGGCTGTCCGGGTCGGCCCAGCGCACCTGCGCGTTCATGTCGCGCATCGCCGTTTCCAGCTCCATCAGCGTGGCGTAGGCGTTGGCCTCGGTGCGCTCCTTGTTGGCGTGGGCGTAGCCCGACGGCATGAACATCACCAGGTCGACCTGGTTGCTGGCGACCTCCTCGCGCGCCACCGCCTTGGCGATCCAGCCCAGGTCCATGGCGCTGCCGGCGCCGGTGCCGCCGGCGCAGGAGCCGATGACGACGATGCGGAACTTCGAGGTGTCGACCCGCAGGCCGAGGCGCTGGTAGTCTTCCTTGCGCTCGGCGCCGGCGTTGCTGCCGAGCGAATTCAGGGCACCCTTGATGCGGCTGCGCAGCTTCGGATATTTGTCGAACAGGTACAGGCGCGCGACGGCGCGGATCTGCCCGGCGCCCTTGGACGGGTCGATGCCCAGCGAGCGCAGTTTTTTCGGCCGCAGCGGCATCCAGCTTTCAATCAGCGGGAAGCGCGCCAGGCTGTCGTCGGACTCGTGGTACTGCGGCAGGTCGATCGGCTCGACCAGGCGCTCCTCGTCGCTCAGCTTGACCAGTGAATACCAGGGGTCGGTGCGCTGCGATTTGCCGGCGTCGATGACGGCGCCGCTGTCGAGGTCGAAGTGCAGGAAGCGCGCCACCGGAAACTGGCCGATCGATTCGACCCGGGTCGGGTTGTGCGGGTTCCACACCGCCGACAGGATGCGCCGGCGGATGCGCATCATCACCTCCATGCCGGTGCCGCCGGTGCCGATGAACAGCGTGGGCCGCAAATCGACTTTCAATTCGGCCTTCTTGTCGCCGCCGTTGCTGGGAAATTCTGCCATGGGTGTCTTTCGAAAGGGAGTCGGGGGACGCTTAGCGGCGTCCGGCCAGCATGGCGCCGACCAGGGCGGCCAGGCCGACCAGCATCAGCGTGCCGGTGATGGCGAAGGTGAGGAATTTGCTGGCGTTGATGATCGCCAGGACCACCGCCGCGCCGAGGAAGGACAGGCCGACGAAGAGCAGCCAGCCGGCCGACTCGGCCGACGACGGCGCCACGCGGCGGCGCACCAGGTTGTTGGCGAAGGCGTTGCGGACGAAGAAGAAGATAAGCAGCAGGACCAGGAACACGCCGCCGCCGATGGCCAGCTCGCGCGAGCTGGTGTCGGTGGCGGGCGCGCCGGCCAGCGGCGCCACTTCGATCGCGGACGCGCCGGCGCCGCCGGCGTCGGCCGGGGCGCTGGCCGGGGCTGCGCCTGCGCCGGCGCCCGGTACCTTGAAGCCGGGGTCGGTGTTGGCTTGGGCCAGGGGGTTGGTGTTGGCTTGGGCCACGGGGTTGGTGTTGGCTTGGGCCACGGGGTTGGTGTTGGCTTGGGCCACGGGGTTGGTGTTGGCCTGGGCCAGTTGCAGGGTGTGTGGAGAGGTGGTGTTTGACATGGGGTTTCCTGGATAAGTCAGCGGCCCAGACGGACCTGCGCGCCTTCGCGCAGGTCCGTCAGTGTATGGCCAAATAGCGTGGTTTTCAGTTCGGCGACCTTGTTGCCGGCCTGGTCGTAGATCGGGTGGCGCATGCCGGCCTTGGTGCTGACGGTGCGCAGTTCGCCCTCGACGGTGAGCTGGACCGTGCGCCCGCGCGACATTGCCAGCGCGGCCGCGGCCAGCAGGCCCAGCAGCGCGAACACGGCGCCGATCAGCGCCAGCAGCGGCGCCATGCCGTAATGCACCCGCACCTCGATCGGCAGCAGCGCGCGCGAGCCCTCCACCTGGCTCGGCGGCGCGAAAATGTCGGGCAGCGGATCGCCCGGGAACAGCGCCGCCATGCGCTGTTTGAACGCTTGCGACAGCTCCAGCTTTTGCTCGCTGAGCCGCACCTCGATACTGCCCGGCAGGACCACGGCGGAACCCGCCGCCGAAATCGCCGCGGCCGACCATTTGCCGGGCAGGCGCGCCACCGGCAGTTGCATCAGCGACGACAGCGGCTGGCTTTTCCCCGGCGCCAGCGCGCTGACGCGGGCCGCGCCCAGCGCGATGGGACGCTCCTCGCCGGCCAGCACCGAGCGCGCCGACAGCGCCGCGCTGCTGATGGTGTAGGGGTAGATGGCGTTGTCGAGGTGCCAGTGGATGCGCGCCGTCGGCGCCGCCGCGTCGGACTGCACGTCGGCGCGCAGCATGCCGTCGGCGGCCATCGAAAAGGCCACGCCGGGGGCGTCCTCGACGCGCACCGGGGCCAGGCGCACGGTGTCCTGGTCGAGCGGCTTCAGGCGCGCCGGCGGTTCGGTGATGACTTTTTGCAGGCGGCCGCTGCGCAGCAACTGGTCCAGCTCGCGCGCGCCCTGCTGGTGGATCGCGAAGACGTACACCATCAGGCCGTTGGCGTGGTAGCGCGCGCCCTGCACCGGCATGTGCAGCGGGAACGCCAGCGCCTTCTTGATGTCGGCGCCGTGGTGGATCAGTTGATAGAATTCGCGGTTGCGCCGGGCCGTCGCCTGGTCGTTGTTCGGGCTGTTTTTATTGTTGGTGAACAGCCAGACCAGGCCCGGCTTGCGGTTCAGCGCGGTGCCGATGGCGGCGCCGACGGCCTCGCCCAAGTCGGTGTCGGCCAGCGCCGCGCCGCCCGGCTTTTTCGCCGTCGTCAACGGCGCCAGCGCCTGTGTTACGTGTTGGCGTTGCGACGGCGCCGCCACTTTTTCCGCCAGCAGGGCTTTCGGCGACGGCGCCCCCGGCAGGCTCTGGTTGAAGGCCGCCAGCACCATGACGTCGCCGGGCTGGGCGGCGGCCATCACGACCTCCGTCACCAGCGCCTTGTACGGCGAGGCCGGGTCGCTGTAAAACGGCTCCATCCAGCCGGAATTTTGCACCAGGAAGACGTGCGACACGGCGGCGGCGGTCGCCGGCGCCAGCGCCGCCGCCGCGCAGGCAAGCAGCGCCGCGCGGCGCAGCGCTGGCGTCACGACACCGCTTTCAAGTGCCAGCCGCGCATTTCCGGCCACTTCGGATGGTGCAACCACAGGTGGTCGTCGTAGACGAAGGCGACGCAGTCGGCCGGGCTGGCGACGTTGGGCAGCATGTCGAGGATGACATTGCGCGAACCGATCCATTCGACATAGGTCTTGGGGACCGTCGCGGCGGCGTCGAACGCCGTCTCGACCACGCCGGCGAACGGTTCCAGCCGTAGCACCAGGCCGCTGGCCGCTTCGCGCCCGGGAATGAAGTTTTCCAGCAGCGGCAGCACCAGCGTGTTGTCGTGGCGCGCGTCGTCCACGTCGGCGCTGTCCCACGGGTTGCGCTTGACCTGGTGGCCGCGGTGGAACAGCAACTTGCCGAAACCCAGGCGGGCGCCTTCGAGCCGCTCCATCTGGCCATTCTCCCGGCCCAGTTCGACGAAGGAATAGCCGTGTGTATCCTTGCCGATCAGCCACAGGCGGCCGTCGTGGCTTTGGGTGGCGCCGCCGAAATTCAGGCGCGGAGTCCAGTCCCGCGGCCACGCCAGCCACTGCGGCGCGGCGCCGGCCTGCCAACTCAGTTGGCCTTGTTCGTGCAACCACATCAGTTTGTCGTCGTAGCTGAGCGGGCGCGACCAGCCCTGCGCCGGCACCCCGGCCGGACACGGCCAGGCGAGCGGCTCGGCGCCGTCGGCCAGGGCGCTCCACAAGCCGACGCCGGCGCCGTCGACATACAGGCAGGCGATGTGGCGCAGCACGGCCCCCGGCGCGCTCGCCAGCGGCGCCTCGAACACGGCTTCGGTATGGTAGCTCTCGCTCACCGGATTGATCAGCAGGCGGAACAAGCCCTGCTTCGACGGCACCAGCGCGACGTCGCCGCGGCGCCCGCCGCTGGCCGGCAGCCAGGCGTAGTCCGAGGCGGTGAACTGCAGGTCGGCGGCGCCGGGCTCGCCGCTCAGCACCTGCCAGGTGGCGGCGCGCGGGTCCCAGTATTGCAGCACGTCGCGCGAGTAGGCCAGCGCCAGCAGGCGCTGGCGGGCGAAGCCGTAATGGGCGGCGGCGAAGACGCAGGGCAGGTTCGGCGGCTTCGGTATCTTGCGCTCGACCTGGCCGACGCGCGGCTCGGGCGGACGGCTTTCCAGCGCCCGGGCCAGCGGCAGCGCGGTGATCGGCAAGCCGTGCGGCACGTGCTTGGGCAGGCTGTGCAGGCGGTCGGGCGTGGCGGCGCTGCTGGCGTCCCACCAGGGCGGCAGCGGCGCAGCGGCCTTCGCCGAATCATTGTCCAGCGCCGCGCCGCAGCTTGGGCAATACGCGAAGCCCTCGGGATAAATCGGGCCGTGCTGGCAGCCCTTCGGCAGCGACGCGCCCAGCAATTGCGCCACGTCCGGGATGCGGTTGCGCGCCAGCGTGTGCCAGTCGATCCGGCCCAGCCCGGCGCTGCTGGCCAGGCTGAACTGGCCGCTGTGTTCATCCTCCAACCACACGCTGTCGGTCGTTTCCCATCGATATGCCATGTTGCCGCTCAATTCACTCGAAATGCCCGCCGTAATGCGGATGTCCAACCATTAAGGCATTAAAATACCCGCCGCAGCGAGCCTCACTTACTTGATCCAATCATAACGCAAGTTGCGTAAGGTAGCGCGAATTCACGCCGCTCCCGCGCCGCGGATGATTGACGCGCCATAAAAAAATACGCCCGGTTTTGGCCGGGCGTATTCAATGGTAACAAGGAGAAAGAAAGCGCCGGCGGCGCGCCGCTTATTTATAGATGCCAACGCCGATCAATACGTCGCCGAATTTCTCGACATAGGTGTTTTTTTCTTCCAGATTTTTGCTGATCGAATTCGGCCATTTATAGGTGACCCAGCCTTTTCCGGCCGGGCTGTTGGCCAGCTTGAGGAATTCCTTGATCGGGTAGACGCCGCCGGCGTTCAATTCCAACAGGTTCTTATTCACCATCTTGGCGTTCTGGCCGTGCGCCAGCGCCACGCCGGTGGCCTCGCCGGCGGTGCCGAACATGAATACGTACAGGTCGCCCTTGATAAAGTCGCCCTTCGGATCGTTGAAGGCGGCGGCGGCCTTGTCCTTGCCGTGCTCTTTTAAATAGGCGCCGGCCTTCTTCACCATCGCGACGGCCTCGTCGGCGGTGCCGCGTTTGTCCTCGGCCATGGCGACGCCGCTCAGGCTGAGGGTGAGCAAGGCGGCCAACAGAATCTGGAATACGTTTTTCATTGCGTGTCTCCTTCGTGCATTAAGAAAATAGCGGTGGGTCCGGCCTGCTGACCGTGTTGCGCTGCGCGCCGCACGCGGCGGGCCGTGCCGTCAACGATAGCACATGCCGAGCGGCAACATTGATAAAAAATGTAGATGGTTCGCTAGCGTCGGGATCGCGCAACAGACCGGGCAACGCCGCTCTTACCCGCGGGTCTGGCCCCGGGGTTGCGCCGCTGGTTTACGCGCGCGCTATGCCTTGGTGCCGTTGTCGACCTTGGCGACTACGCTGCGCGGCACTATTTCGGTCTCCGGGCAGGTGGCCAGCGCGTCCGAGTAGCTCAGCCAGCGCTTCAGGCTTTCCATCCGGCGTATCGTAATGCCCTTGCCGTTGATGTAGCCGATCTGCTCGAAGCCTTGCGGCGCGGCGGTCATCTTGGAGACCGTCGGGGCGTTGTCGATCAGGCGGTCGTAGGCCTTGCGCGCCTTGTGCTCCCACTTCGCCAGCATCGGATCGTCGAAGCGGTTGCTCTCGTAGTACAAGGTGAGAGTGCCGTCGTGGTTGGCGAAGCCGGCAATTGCGGCGCCCTTGCGGATGGTCAGCAGGATATCTTCCTTGAGGCTGCCGCCGGGCACGAACAAGGCCGCCCTGCCGTCGGTGTCGGGCCGTTCCATCGGTACATCCTGTCCAATTACGCTCATCGAAGTATCCCACTCATGGTGTTGGCGCCGCCGCGCCGCGACCCCGGGCGGCGCGCGCTGGCGGGAGAAGCGGACGTGGCTGGCTGTCCCCGGTGCGCGCCGGATCGCGGGTTGCAATCGGGCAGCGGACCTTTCTTTTAAGCCTATTTTTTTTAGATCATACATCGGCCCCCCGCCCAGTACAAGCCAGGCGCCGGGACGAACTTGTCAAATGGCAATACAGGATAACAGTTGGCCGCGGCAACGGGGCTTTATAATGCGCATGCCCCCATTCAAGTACTGTATAGAAACAACAATGACGCCATCCCTCTCCGCCAGCGATACCAGCCGCCTCGACGCCATTACCGACGCCGCCGTCGAGATGGCCGCCACCAACGTCGCCGACCTGCTGGCGATGGCCATCGAACACCGCCCCGCCGACGCCGCGCTGGTGGTCTGCGACACCGACTCCTGGCTCAACATCGTGCTCACCGAGGCCTACCGCCGCGCACTGCCCGAGGCGCCCTTCATCGACTTCGGCGCGGTCGCGCCGGGCGACGTGCTGGCGGCGTTCGCGCAACTGGCGCCCGGCAGCCTGGTGGTGCTGATCCAGTCCAGCAGCTTCCGCCTGGAGGCCTTCCGCATCCGCATCGAACTGTTCAAGCGCGGCCTGAAGGTGATCGAGCACGTGCACCTGGCGCGCATGCCCGGCGTGCAGGGGCTGCACTACATCGCCTCGCTGGCCTACGACCCGGCCTACTACCGCGGCGTCGGCCACAAACTGAAGCAGCGCATCGACCGCGCCAGCCACGGCATGGTCGACAGCGGCGACGGCGAGAAACTGGTGTTCGCCTCGCCGTTCGAGCCGGCCAAGCTGAACATCGGCGACTACAGCGACATGAAAAACGTCGGCGGCCAGTTTCCCATCGGCGAGGTGTTCACCGAGGCGCGCGACCTGGAGGCGGTCAACGGCTGCGTGCGCATCTTCGTCTTCGGCGACACCGCCTTCATGGTCAACCGGCCCGAGCATCCGATCACGCTGATGATCGACAAGGGCCGCGTCGTCGCCGTCATCGGCGCCACGCCGGAGTTCGACACCGTGCTGGCGCAGATCCGCGCGCACGAGGGCGAGGTGTGGGTGCGCGAACTGGGCTTCGGCATGAACCGCGCGTTCTCGCGCCAGCAGATGGTCAACGACATCGGCACCTACGAGCGCATGTGCGGCATCCACCTGTCGCTGGGCGCCAAGCACGGCGTCTACGCCAAGCCGCAATTCAAGCGCAAGGACACGCGCTTCCACGTCGACGTCTTCGCCGTCACCGAGGGCGTCTACCTCGACGACGAGCTGGTCTACCGCGACGGCGCCTGGATCGTCTGAGCGACGGCGCCATCAACCGAGGGCGCCGGCGGCGGCGGGCCGGCCCGCTCCCTATCGGGATTGCCGCCGACGCGTATCGTCCACGGCGAAACCGTGGCGTAGCGGATCGCGCCGCGCGGCGTCGACGAACGTTGTGGCGACAATGTGTCGACCGTTTGCCGATTGTCGGCGCCGCGCGCGCGCCTTACAATGGGGCTTCGCCCACACCCAGGAGCACCGCCCCATGCTGACCAGCGCCCAACAGGCCGAATACCAACGCGACGGCTTCCTGGTCGTGCCGGACTTCAAGGGCGGCGCCGAGATCGCCGCGCTGCGCGCCCGCGCCGAGCGGATTGTCAGCCAATTCGATCCGAGTGCGAGCCGGGCGATTTTCACCACCCGCGAGCAGGAGAAAAAAACCGACGACTACTTCCTCGCCTCCGACAACACCATCCGCTGCTTTTTCGAGGAAGAGGCGTTCGGCCCGGACGGCCTGCTGAAGCGGGACAAGGCGCTGTCGATCAACAAGATCGGCCACGCGATGCACGACCTCGACCCGGTGTTCCGGGCCTTTTCCAGCGATCCGCGGCTGGCCGCCGTGGCACGCGAGCTCGGCCTGGCCCAGGCGCAGGTGTGGCAGTCGATGTACATCTTCAAGCAGCCCGGCATCGGCGGCGAGGTGCGCTGGCACCAGGACGCGACCTACTTCGAGACCACGCCGATCAGCGTGACCACCTTCTGGTTCGCGCTGGAAGACGCCACCCGCGACAACGGCTGCCTGTGGGCCGAGCCGGGCGGCCACCGTGGCCCGCTGCGCGAGCGCTTCGTGCGCCACGGCGGGCAGGTGCGGATCGACAGGCTCGACACCACGCCGTGGCCAGACGACAGCACCGCCGTGGCGCTGGAAGTGAAAGCCGGCAGCCTGGTGTGCTTCCACGGCCTGCTGCCGCATTACAGCGCGCCGAACCGCTCGGCGGTGTCGCGCCACGCCTACACGCTGCACGCCACCGACGCCGGCACCGCTTATTCGCCGCACAACTGGATCCAGCGCGACGCCGCGTTTCCGGTGCGCGGTTTCATCTAGGACGCGCGCGCCGTCAAGTCCGCGGGCCGGCGGCGCTGAAACCCACCCAAGGCAAAGAACCGGGGTCCGACCTGGTTGCCGCCAAGTTCAGGATTTTCGTAGAAGGTCGGGTTAGCCCGCCAGGGCGTAACCCGACTGGCGTCGGCAGCGGCTCGGCGTCGGCTTGCGCGTTCGCCTCGGCGGCCCCCGCGTCCGACCTGCGCAAGCTTCACCTAGGAGTCTGCGCGGCAGAAACTGATGCAATCGGAATGGGGACGAGGTAAACTTGTCGAATGACGACGAGCTACCTGCCCTACAATCAGCATCAACAGATGCTGCTTCCCCATGCTTTGCAAGATTGGCTCCCTGAGGGGCACCTGGCCTACTTCGTTAGCGACACTGTCGACTCGCTCGACCTGTCCGCCTTTCACGCGCGGTATGCAGGGGGCGGGTCCCGCAACCAGCCATTTAATCCGGCGATGATGGTCAAAATACTTGTGTACGGGTATGCAACCGGTGTGTTTTCATCACGCAAGCTGGCCCGAAAGCTGTACGAGGACGTGGCGTTGCGTATGCTCGCCGCTGACAACTATCCGGCGCACCGAACAATTTGCGATTTCCGCGCGATCCACTTGAAGGAACTGTCGGACCTGTTCGTACAGGTAGTGAAGATGGCGAAAGAGTGCGGCTTGGTCAAGCTTGGCACGATCGGTGTCGATGGCACCAAGATCAAGGCCAACGCATCGCGCCACAAAGCGATGAGCTACGACCGGATGCAAAAGGCCGAGCGTGAGCTCAAGGATCAAATCGACGCGTTGCTGGCCAGGGCCAGAGCGGCGGATGCCGCCGAAAAAAACGAGCCGGAACTCGATATCCCGGCGGAGATCGCAAGGCGCGAGGACCGCCTTGCCGTCATCCGCGCTGCCCGTGCGCGTCTTGAAGATCGCCAACGCCAGGCCGATATCGCGCGCGGCCGTAGCGATGACGAAGATGTGCCGCCCGAGGACTCTGGCAAGCCAAAGAAGAAGTCGCGTTTTAAATACAAGTTCGGCGAACCCAAGCCCGACGCCCAAGAGAATTTTACCGANCCGGAAAGCCGTATCATGAAGNGCGCCGGCGGCGGCTTCGACTATGCGTACAACGCCCAAGCTGCAGTCGACGAGAGCGCCCACATCATCGTGGCGGCCGAACTCGTCAATAGTGCGGCTGACAGTGGGCAACTGGCGTCGGTGCTCGCAGCGGTAAAGCGCAACGTCGGTGACGATGCCGAGCTGGTGCTCGCCGATGCAGGCTATCGCTCGGAAGCCATGTTCGAGCAACTACGCGCTCACCCGTCCGAACTGATTGTGGCACTCGGACGCATCGGCAAGCAGGAAGCGGTAATCGATCCGAAAAAGCGGCCTTTGTGTGCCGCCATGGCAGACAAGTTCAGATCCGCGACGATCCAGGCGGCTTACCGANNACGCAAGTGGATCTCGGAACCGCCCAACGCTTGGGTGAAAAGCGTACTCGGGTTCCGGCAATTTAGCATGCGAGGACTGGCGAAGGCTCAGGCCGAGTGGAAACTCGTCTGCACCGCGCTGAACCTGCGGCGCATGGCGAAAATGCTGTCCGCGTAAGACCTGAAAGGGCGAAAGTCCGTCCAATCCCCGCTCTCAGGCTCCTATTTCATTCCACTTTCGAGTGCGAAAGTGAATCGCCATCGACGCAGGCAAGAAGCGCGTCACATGGTCAGCGCAAGAATTGTCTGCCGCGCAGACTCCTAGCGGCATTCGGCTCGGACCTAGGTTTTAACGCATTCAACGCCGAAGCCGCCTACGCGTGCGCCGGCGCCAGCAGCTGGCCGGCGCTTTCCTGGCTATGGTCCGGCGCCCGGGTCGGTATCGTCAGCGTCACGCTGGTGCCGTGGCCCGGCTCCGAGCGCACCTCGATGGTCCCCTTCAGCATGCCGGTGACGATGTTGTAGACGATGTTCATGCCCAGCCCCGAGCCGCCCTGCCCCATCTTGGTGGTGAAGAAGGGGTCGAACACCTGGTGCAGCGTGCGCTCCGACATGCCGACGCCGTCGTCGGCGAACTCCAGCTTCACCTGGCCGGCGACGTTTTCGTGGGCGCGGATGGTGATGACGCCGCCGGCGCGGCCCTCGAACGCGTGCAGCAGGGTGTTGTTGATCAAATTGCTCAACACCTGGCCGACGCTGCCCGGATAGCTTTCGAAGCGCAGCCCCGGCTGCACGTCGAGCCGGACCTCGCAATGGATGCGCCGCAGTTGCGCCGCGTAGGTCGCCAGCGTGTCGCGCAGCAGGCCGTCGAGGTCGAAGACGCGGCGCTGGTCGCTGGTCTGGTCGACCGCGACCTGCTTGAACGAGGTGATCAGGTCCGCCGCGCGCGCCAGCGAACTGGCCATGATCGCGCACGCCTGCTTGGTGTCGGCCAGGTGCGCCTCCAGCACCGAGCGCTTGACGCCGCCGTCGGCGAATTTGCGCTCGAACTCGCGCACGATGTCCTGCAGCGCGGTGGCGGTCAGCAGGCTGTTGCCGATCGGCGTGTTGAGTTCGTGCGCGATGCCCGCCACCAGCGAGCCGAGCGAGGCCATTTTCTCCGACGTGATCAAATTGGTCTGGGCCTGCTTCAGCGTCGCCAGCACCGCCGCCAAGTCGTGCCGCGCGCCCTCGACGTTGGCGGTTTGCTGCTCCAGCTCGGCCAGGCTGTGCTCCAGGCCGTGGCGGGCGTCGAGCAGCGCCGCCTCGGCCCGCTTGCGGTCGCTGACGTCGTGGATCACCCAAACGCAGCCCTTGGCGGCGTCGGCCGGGTCGAGCGCCTTGCCGTTGACGACGCACCAGATCGCGGCGCCGTCCTTGCACAGCAGTTCCAGTTCGCCGCGCAGGCGCTGGCCGCCCTCGCAATGGAAGGGGTCGGCCTGCGCCAGCGTGCCGCGCGACAGCATCACGCTGGTGGACAAGCCGTTCAACTCGCCCGGCCGGTAGCCCATCATCTCCTCCAGCCCGCGGTTGCAGCGCAGGATGAAGCCGTCCGAGAACAGGCCGATGCCGACGATGGCGCTGTCCTGGAAGGCGCGCTGCTCGTGCAGCGTGGTGCGCAAGGTGTCGGCCAGCGCGCGGCGCCGTTGCAGCGTCACCATCAGCGCGGCGATCAGCGCGCTGATGACGGCGCCGACGCCGCCGATCAGCGCGATGACGCCGTCGCTGCGGCCGTAGCGCGCGCCGTCGTAGCCGGTGAAGGTCAGCTTCCAGCGGCGCTGGCCGACGTCGAGGTCGGCGTGCGCGCCCAGTCGCGCCAGCGCCGCGCCGCGCGCCACCCCGCCGGACTGGGTCAGGCTGTCGTACATCAGCGTGGCCGGCGCCGCGGCGTCGCCGCGGTAGCCGGCGTCGTGGATGCGCAGCGCCAGGTGCGGCAGCAGCCTGGCGTCGAGCACCTCGCGCATCAGGTTGTTGACGCGGAAAACGATGGCGACGAAGCCCACCAGCGCGGCGCGCCGCTGCGCCAGCGTGTCGAGCGCGGCGCCGCGGCGGTAGATCGGCACGCGCGCCACGAAGCCCGGCGCGCCGGTGGCGTCCTGCACCAGCGTGATGCGCTCGGTGGCGACGATCTGGCCGCTGTCGCGGCCCATTTCCAGCGCCCGCAAATGCGGCGGCAGCGCCGCCAGGTCGAGCCCGAACGCGGTTTCGTTGCCCTTCAAGGGTTCGGTGTACTCAACCACGAAATGCTCGTCGCGCGCCAGCGCCGGATGCACCTGGAAGCGCGGATAGCCGCCGGCGTCTACGCTGTCGTCGGCGCGCACGGCGGCGGCGAAGGCGTCGAGCTGGGCCGCCGGCACCCGCCGCACGAACTGGATCGCCTGGAAGCCGGGGTAGCGCTGCGCCAGTTTCAGCTCGCCGATGAAGGCGGCCAACTGGCCCCGGTCGACGTCGGCGCTGACCGCGTACATGCCTTTGATGCCAAGCAGGATATCGAAATAGGTTTGCAGGCGCACGTTGGTGTCGCGCACGATGCGGTCGCTGTCGCGCTGGAAGTTGCCGATGGCCTGGCGATCCTGCACGTCCATGACGACCAGGCAAATCCACACGGTAGTGCAAATGCCGACGAGGAACGCCAGGTATCCGTGTCCTCGCATCGATGGGCTCCGCTGGTCTGGGGTAGGGCCGGTCGGCAGGCAAGGGCCGGCGAACCGAGTTAAACGACTATAGCATGAGAAACCGCAAAAGACAGCGCCAGCGGCCACGGCGTTGGTTTCGGGCAAGGCTTTGCTTGCAATTGAATAGCGCGCTATATATACTGCAACCATGGATACCCCACCGAACCCCCTGCACGAGGTGCCGCGCCTGGACCGCCAGTTGTGCTTTGCGCTGTACTCGACCTCGCTCGCCATGAGCAAGTTGTACCGCAAGCTCTTGCGCAAGCTCGGCCTGACCTATTCGCAATATCTGGTGATGATGGTGCTGTGGGAAAAGAACGAGCTGACCGTCTCCGAGGTCGGCGAGCGGCTGTTCCTCGATTCGGCCACGCTGACGCCGCTGCTCAAGCGCATGGAGCAGGCCGAGCTGCTCACGCGCGTGCGCGCCGCCAGCGACGAGCGCCAGGTGATCATTTCGCTGACCGGGCGCGGCGACCAGATGCGCCACGAGGCGGCGCTGCTGCCGGAGGCGATTTTCGGCGCCACCAACTGCAGCGCCGGCGAGGTGGCGGGCATGAAGAACCAGCTCGACGCCTTGCGCACCAGCCTGCTGCGCAGCGTCTGAGGCGGCGCCCGGCGCGGCCAAGGCGCGGCGCGGCGCGCGCCGGCGTTGGCGAAAACGCACCGAGCCCTCCCGGTTTGCGCGCCGGCATCGTAGAATATCGCGATACCCTCCACTGCCTGGCGTAACGATGACCACTTCCGCACCGATTTTTACCGATCCCGCCCACCTTGTCGCGGCGCTGCGCGGCGACGGCTACGCCGTGCTGCGCCCGCAGGACGTCTGCGCGCTGGCCGGCTGCGCGCCGGCCGAGCTGGCCGCGCTGGTGCCCAGCTGGGACACGCTGGCCATCGACAACTACCTGAAGGACGGCGGGCGCTACCGGCGCCGGCGCCACTCTTGCTTCGTCCAGGACGGCGCCGCGCTGACGCAGACGCCGCACCGGCCGCACTGGCAACCGCTCGAATACAACGCCCTGCACGGCGGCATGCACCGCCTGTTCGAGGCGGTCGAGCCGGAGGTGGCGGCGCGCCCCGCCTGGGGCCAGTTGCTGCGCGCGCTGGGCCGGGTCTGCTCCAGCGCCAGGGGCGAGCAGCCGTGGTTCATCGAGGCGCACCAGTTCCGCATCGACACCACCGACGGCATCGGCCGGCCCACGCCGGAGGGCGCGCACCGCGACGGCGTCGACTTCGTCGCCGTGCTGCTGGTCGGGCGCCACCACGTCAAGGGCGGCGAGACGCGCATTTTCGAGGCCGACGGCCCGAACGGCAAGCGCTTCACGCTGACCGAGCCGTGGTCGTTGCTGCTGCTCGACGACGCCACCGTGATCCACGAGTCGACGCCGATCCAGCCGACCGCCGCGCACGGCCACCGCGACACGCTGGTGCTGACCTACCGCGCCGGCCGCTTCCAGGGCGAACATTAAGCGCACGCGGCCATATCAGCGCCGCGCGCGAAAATTTACTGTGTGCCCGGTAAATCCGATATAGTCGCGAGACGTGGCTACCGGACGCAACGGCCGCAATTAGTCAATTCGAGCACTCAAGGAGATGGTCTGTGGACTCCAGTAACCAGATTAACGCCGACGACGTCGAAATCCTGATCGTCGAGGACAGCCCGACCCAGGCCGAACGGCTGCGCCGGCTGATCCAGGCGGCCCGGTACAAGGCGCGCGTGGCCAGCAACGGCCAGCTGGCGCTGGCGGCGATCCGCGAACGCAAGCCGCACCTGGTGCTGACCGATATCGTCATGCCGGAGATGAACGGCTACGACCTGTGCCGCGCCATCAAGTCCGACCCGACGCTGCGCGACATCCCGGTGATCCTGGTGACCTCGCTCAACGACCCCAAGGACATCATCCGCGGCATCGAGTGCGGCGCCGACAACTTCATCCGCAAGCCGTATGCCGAGGACTACCTGCTGAACCGCATCGGCCACATGCTGATGAACCAGAAGCTGCGCAACAACACCAACGTCGAAATCGGCATCGCGCTGTACCTCGGCGACCAGAAGCACTTCATCAACGCCGAACGCCAGCAGATCCTCGACCTGTTGATCTCGACCTACGAGCAGGCGGTGCAGGTCAACGCCGAGCTGCAGGCGCGCGAACGCCAGGTGATCGAATTGAACATGCGCCTGGCGCACCACGCCGGCGAGCTGGAAACCATCAACCGCGAGATCGCGCTGAAGAACCTGGAGCTGGCCGAGGCCAGCCGCATGAAGTCGGCCTTCATCGCCAACATGTCGCACGAACTGCGCACGCCGCTGAACGCCATCATCGGCTTCACCGGCGCGCTGCTGATGAAGCTGCCCGGCCCGCTGACGGTGGAGCAGGACAAGCAGCTCAACACGATCCGCTCGAGCGCGCGCCACCTGCTCTCGCTGATCAACGACATCCTCGACGTCGCCAAGATCGAGGCCGGCAAGCTCACCCTGACGCTTGAAACGGTGCACTACCAGCAGTTGATCAACGAGGTGGCCGACACGCTGCGCCCGCTGGCCGAGCAAAAGGGCTTGGAGCTGCAGGTGGCGCTGCCGGACCAGCCGGTCAGAGTCGAAACCGACCGCCGCGCGCTGGCGCAAATCCTCATCAACCTGCTCAACAACGCGATCAAGTTCACCGAGCGCGGCACCGTGCGCGTCAACCTGACCGAGCGCCCCGAGGAGGGCCACACGCTGACCGAAATGAGCGTCACCGACAGCGGCGCCGGCATCCGCGAAGAGGACCAGTCGAAGCTCTTCCAGGCGTTTTCGCAACTCGACTCGACCTCGACCCGGCACGCCGAGGGCGCCGGGCTGGGCCTGTACCTGTGCCAGAACCTGGCCAGCGCCATCGGCGGCGCGCTGTTCTTCAACAGCGACTACGGTTCCGGCAGCACTTTCACGCTGGCGCTGCGCACGCGCAAATAGGCGCCGCTGGCGGCGCCGGCGTGGACAAATCGACACCGTAGTTCTACGGTATTGCACCGCACCATTGTTTGAACTATAGTGTCACTGTCTCCTCCAAACGTTCTCCGAACATTGGATTCAGCCCGCGCCGCAAGGCCAGCGGGCATTTTTTTGCCCGCCGCCCCGACGCCCGCCTAATATATCCCCTCAATGAACCATGAGATTCTGCATATATTCAAGCAGCTTGTGCCTTGGTATACTTTGGCGGTTTAAAATTCCAAGCGCAACACTGGGTTAATGAACAGTATTCGACGGATGTTGTGGCAACGTAACGTGCTGAGTATAAACGCGCAGCGGCGATCCAAATCCAAGCCTGGCCCGCGGGCGCGCATTGAGCGACAGAGCGATTCCGTCAAGCTAAACCTGGACGGTGCAAGCCGGCAAAGCAAATGCGCCTTGTTGGCATCGTGGACGCCAGCACCAGCGGTGCGTTTTATTTCGCGGCCGATCGTGCTGGCCGAACGGCCAAGGCGTTTTGCGTTGGGCTATTATTGCCCAAGACAATAAAGAACTGCTGGCGGAAATTAACTATTTGGTTCACTTTTTTTTGGCGAACCCAGCAAGGTATTAATAGAGTCGGGTTAATGGAAAGGCTGGCATGCGTAATTTAGGTAAAACCATATCGATAATCGCATTTATTTTTTTATTTCAACTGTTGATATATAGCATTTTTTTGAAACCCGTCATTACCACATGGGGGGCCTCTGAAAAAGAAGTATCCATGCTAATGGCTGGAGATGACAAAAATTTGGCTATTACTGCCACCAGGGCCATATCGATTAATGCTTCGAAATCCGAAGTCTGGAAATGGTTGATACAACTCGGTGCGGATAGAGGGGGGTTTTACAGCTACTCTTTTATTGAAGAAGCGCTTGGATATGAAACCCGTCATCAAGATGCCATTACGCCTGAGTTTAAAGAAATAAAAGCGGGCGATCTGGTTCGAGGGTCAATCAATGAAAAACATAGCATTGTCCCATACAACTTTGAAGTTCTTTATGTTAAGCCGGAAGAAACTTTTGTGTTGGATAATTGGGGGACATTTCTGCTGGAAGAAATAAATGGTCAGCAGACTCGTTTGATTATTCGAACCCAAGAGATTGCAAAAAGAAATGTGCGGCTGAAGATTGCGAGTTATTTTGAAGTTCCTTTTCATTTCATTATGGAAAGACGGCTTTTAATGGGAATTAAAGCTCGGGCTGAAGCGGGACAAAATGTAAAGTTATCGCAAAATAAAGATGTATTATGGTTTTCCGGTGTAGTTTTAACGGGATTCTTAATTTGTTTTTTTGTTTATATAGCCAGAGGGGCTGTGCAAAGCGTCGTGCTTTCGTCAATTTTGAGTTTTTTTTGGATGTGTTCGATTTGGCTTGCGGAGCCAAATCCATTCTATAGCGTTGGTATGCTGTCGATAGTTTGCATAGCAATTTTTGGTGTGATAATGGCCGGGAAGGCAAGGAGATGAGGCCTGTCATATTTATGGCCGCGACCAGGTACGCGGCGCGTACTCCAACCGCTATCCCTCCGAACCAGCGTTTTCGGTAAAAGTGATCGCTGCGCGTCGATTATGACGAGCGCCGAAGCATCTCCTAAAAAGTGATATAGCCAAGTTCCATCGCCTTCGCGACCGCATGAGTGCGGCTGGATACATTCAAAGTCCGCATCAAGCCGGCGACATGGTTGTCGATTGTTCCGCTGTTGAGCTTGAGTTGTTTGGCAATTTGTTTGGATGAATATCCACGTTGAAGAAGGCATAGCACGTCAAGTTGGCGTCGCGTAATCACCGATGAAGCCCGCGATTTCTTTGCGCCATCTACAGAGGGAAACGTCCGACGGCCGTCGAAAACTGATCGTAGCTCCGACATGAAATCGCCGAAAGGCGCGGCTTTGACGATATAGCCAAGTAAGCCCAAGTCCTTGGCTGCGCCAATAAAATCCGGATTGCTGGATCCGGTCACAATGACGCAACGTTCATGTGCGCCTTGCAGCGCAAAATATCGCACCAGGGACAATCCATAGGCCTTCGGAACGTCAAGGTCGACGAAAATACGAAACCAATTGACGGGGCGCAAAAATTCGTCGCGGGCGGTTTCTGCGCAACCGCAAATAGTGGCGCTGATTCCACTATCCATTTTAGATAAAAGAAATTCAATTGCAAATGCAACAACCGGATGATTTTCGACAATCAGGACACGTTTTTCTTGAGGGGCACGTTGCATAAACATTTCCACAGTCAGCTTTCGGCAGGATCACAACAGTGCACGAACCAGCAGCGCCGCCTTCTCCGCAGAAGTGAGCGCACTAAGCCATTCGCCGCCCATCTGGCGAAGGTCGTCGTCGCTGAGTGGAATTGTCTGTTTTGATATTATTATATATAATATCACATCACTCTTAATCGACGTTCCAGCTCATGCAATAGTTGATCAAGTCGTTGATTACAAAGTAACATATCGCATTTTCCGCCTTCATTCGGTCGATCTCTGCGAGACGCCAGAGCAGTGATCAAAGCCTGGCCTTGATAATACTTGCCATTCCGGAAGCTAGCTCTGTATGTCCTATATTGGATTTGACGGACCCAATAGCACAACTTGGCCTATCTTTTTCTGAAGCTTACTTGTAACCCAATCTTTTAAATGCTGGTGTAAGTCTCCGCGGCGCCGGCTGGCGCAAGGCCCGGCGCCGCGGGCGTTCAAACTAAGCAATCGTTTTAGTTATATCAATCGTTTGAAACGTATGGTTTAATAGCATTTATGAATGATAGATCCACCAACAACAAAGCCGGCCGCCCCGCCGACGACGCGCGCAAGCCGCGCTCGGACGGCGAGCAGTCGCGCGAGCGCCTGCTGATGGCGGCCATGCGCCTGTTCGCCGAGCGCGGCTTCGACAAAACCCCGACCCGCGAAATCGCCCTGGCCGCCGGCGCCAACGTCGCCGCGATCAGCTACTATTTCGGCGACAAGGCCGGCCTGTACCGCGCCGCGCTGTCGGCCTCGTCCTCCAGCCCGGAACACGACATCGGCTTGTTCGACCAACCCCATTTCACGTTGCGCCAGTCGCTCGACGGCTTCTTCACGCTGCTGCTCGAACCGATGCGCCAGGGCGAGACGGCGCAGCTGTGCATGCGCATGTGGTCGCGCGAGATGCTCGAACCGACCGGCCTGCTGGCCGAGGAAATCGACCAGTCGATCAAGCCGATGCACCTGGCGCTGGTGTCCCTGCTGTGCCGCCACCTCGGCGTCGCCGGCGCCGACGACGATATGCACCGGCTGGCCTTCGCCATCACCGGCCTGGGCCTGCAAGTGATGCTGGGCTGCGACGTGATCCGCGCGGCGCGCCCGCAATTGCTGGACACGCCCGACGCGGTGCTGCGCTGGCAGCCGCGCCTAGTCGGCTATGCCGAGGCGATCGTCGCCGCCGAACAAACCCGTCTACGACAAGGAAGCATATGAAGACTCTTCAACGCGCGTTGGCAGCCGCCGCCGCGATGGCGCTGAGCGCCTGCGCCAGCCAGGCGCCGGCGCCGCGGGTGGCGCACGCCGCGCCGCCGCAATGGCAGGCGCCGCTGCCGCACAACGGCAGCGTCGACGACCTGGCCGGCTGGTGGCAGCGCCAGGGCGACGCCCTGCTGGTGCAACTGATCGCCGCGGCCCAGGAAGTGAGCCCGTCGGTCGCCGCCGCCCGCAGCCGCATCGCGCAGTCACGCGCCGAGCGCGTCGGCAGCGGCGCGGCGCTGGGCCCGACGCTGGACGCCAACGCCAGCGCCAGCCGCATGAGCCAGCAGTCGGCCCAGCCGCTCGGCAGCACCGCCCAGGCGGCGCTGCAGGCGGCGTGGGAGATCGACCTGTTCGGCGCCAACCGCGCCGCCCGCGACGCCGCCCAGGCGCGCCTGGACGGCGCCCACGCCGGCTGGCACGACGCCCGCGTCTCGGTCGCCGCCGAGGTGGCCAACCAGTATTACAGCCTGCGCGCCTGCGCCCGCCTGCTGGCCGTGGCGCAGCAGGACGCCGCCTCGCGCGCCGACACCGCCCGCCTGACCGAGCTGACCGCCGGCGCCGGCTTGCAGGCGCCGGCCACGGCGGCGCTGGCGCGCGCCAGCGCCGCCGAGGGGCGCAGCCGCGCCATCGAGCAGGGCGCCGCCTGCGAGCGCGACGTCAAGGCGCTGGTGGCGCTGACGGCGCTGGCCGAACCGGCGCTGCGCCGGCAACTGGCCGGCAGCGCCACGGCGGCGCCTTCGCCGGCGCTGGCGCCCGCCGCGCTGCCGGCGCAGACGCTGGCCCAGCGCCCGGACGTGTTTGCCGCCGAGCGCGAGGTGGCGGCCGCCAGCTTTGACGTCGGCGCCGCCCAGGCGCAGCGCTATCCGCGCCTGACGCTGTCGGGCGCGGTCGGCGTCGCCAATTTCCACAGCGCCGGCAGCAACACCGGCGCCGACACCTGGAGCATCGGCCCGCTGGCGTTGACGCTGCCGCTGTTCGACGGCGGGCGCCGCCGCGCCAACGTCGACGCCGCCGCCGCGCGCTACGACGAGGCCGTCGCCAAGTACCGCGGCAGCGTGCGCCAGGCGGTGCGCGAAGTCGAGGAGGCGCTGGTCAACCTGGACAGCACCGGGCAGCGCGGCGGCCACGCCGAAACCGCGCTGGCCGGCTACCGCAGCGCCTTCGACGCCACCGAGCAACGCTATAGGAATGGCCTGGCCAGCCTGCTCGAACTGGAGGACGCGCGGCGCACCCGCCTGGCCGCCGAGAACACCGTGGTGAACCTGGCGCGCGAACGCAGCGCCGCCTGGGTCGCCCTGTACCGCGCCGCCGGCGGCGGCTGGAACGCCAGCGCCGCCGATTGATCATCCCGTATCGAACCTTGCCGGACAAAACATGAAAAAACTGACATTCAAACCGCTGACCCTGGCCCTCGCCGCCGCCCTTGGACTGGGCGCGCTGGGCTTGGCGCTGACCGCCCCGGCCACCACCGCCGCCGACGACAAGAAGGCCGACGCGCCCAAGCCGGCGCTGACGGTGACCACCGCCAAGCCGCTGGCGGCGCGCCTGCCGATCAAGCTCAGCGCCAACGGCAACGTCGCCGCCTGGCAGGAGGCCATCATCGGCAGCGAGTCGAACGGCCTGCGCCTGACCGAGGTCCGCGCCAACGTCGGCGACCAGGTGCGCGCCGGCCAGGTGCTGGCGGTGTTCTCGGCCGACGCCGTCAACGCCGACCTCGCCCAGGCCCGCGCCGCCGTGCAGGAGGCCGAGGCCAACGCCGCCGAAGCGGCCGCCAACGCGGCGCGCGCGCGCTCGCTGCAAAGCACCGGCGCGCTCAGCGCGCAGCAGATCAGCCAGTACCTGACGGCCGAACAAACCGCCAACGCCCGCATCGCCTCGGCCAAGGCGGCGCTGGCGACCCAGCAGCTGCGCCTGCGCTACACCCAGGTGGTGGCGCCCGACAGCGGCGTGATCTCGGCGCGCGCGGCCACCGTCGGCGCGGTCGTCGGCGCCGGCACGGAGCTGTTCCGCATGATCCGCCAGGGCCGCCTGGAGTGGCGCGCCGAGGTCACCGCGACCGAGTTGCTGAGCCTGAAAACCGGCACCGGCGCCCAGGTCACGGCCGCCAACGGCAGCACGCTGAGCGGCAAGGTGCGCATGATCGCGCCGACGGTCGACCCGCAGACCCGCTCGGCGCTGGTGTACGTCGACCTGCCGGCCAGCGCCGGCAAGGACGCGCCGTTCAAGGCCGGCATGTACGCCAGCGGCCAGTTCGAGCTGGGCACGTCGGAGGCGATGACGGTGCCGCAGCAGGCCATCGCCGTGCGCGACGGCTTCAGCTACGTGTTCCGCCTGAACCCGGACCAGCGCGTCAGCCAGATCAAGGTGCGGCCGGGCCGGCGCCTGGCCGACCGCATCGAGATCCTCGACGGCATCAAGGCCGACACGCCGGTGGTCATCAGCGGCGCCGGCTTCCTCAACGACGGCGACCTGGTACGCAACGTCGCGGCCGCCGCCGCGCGCGCGCCGGGCGCCGCGCCGCTCGCCAAATAAGGGGGGCGCGATGAATTTCTCCTCCCTGTCGATCAAGAACCCGATCCCGGCGATCATGCTGTTCGCGCTGTTGACGCTGGCCGGCCTGATGGCCTACCGCGCCAACCCGGTGCAGGATTTCCCCGACATCGAACTGCCGATCGTCACCATCAACGCGGCGCTGTCGGGCGCCGCTCCGGCCCAGCTGGAAACCGAGGTCGCGCGCAAGCTCGAGGACTCGGTCGCCACGCTGCAGGGCGTCAAAAACATCTACACCAAGGTCCTCGACGGCACTGTCAGCGTGACCGTGGAATTTATCCTTGAAAAACCCATCGCCGAAGCCGTCAACGACGTGCGCGACGCGGTGGCGCGGGTCAAGGCCGACTTGCCGGCCGAGCTGCGCGACCCGACCGTGACGAAGGCCTCGACCGCCGGCCGGGTGATCCTGACGTTTACCGCCAGTTCGAAACCCGGCGTCGACAACCAGCTCGACGACCAGGCCCTGAGCTGGTTCGTCGACAACAGCGTTGCCAAGCGCCTGCTGTCGGTGCCCGGCGTGGGCGCGGTCAAGCGCGTCGGCGGCGTCTACCGCGAAATCCGCGTCGAACTCGACGAGGCGCGCATGGCAGGGCTGAAAGTGTCGGCGCTGGACGTCTCGCGGCAGTTGCGCCAGGTGCAAAAAGAGGCGCCGGGCGGACGCGGCGACGTCAGCGGCGCCGAGCAGTCGGTGCGCACCATCGCCACCGTCAAGACCGCCGAGGAACTCGCGCGCATCGAGATTCCGCTGCTCGACGGGCGCCACGTCCGCCTCGACCAGGTCGCCACGGTGAGCGACACGGTGGCCGAGCCGCGCTCGCTGGCCGAGCAGGACGGCAAGAACGTGGTCGGCTTCGAGGTGTTCCGCAGCAAGGGCGCCAGCGAGGTGGCGGTTGCCAAAGGCACCCGCGAAGCCGTCGCCGAGCTACAGAAGTCCAACCCGAACGTGGTGCTCAAGCAAAGCATCGACAACGCCTTCCCGGTCGAGGAAAACTTCGACGGTTCGATGGAACTGCTGTACGAGGGCGCGCTGCTGGCGGTGCTGGTGGTGTGGTGGTTCCTGCGCGACTGGCGCGCCACGCTGGTGGCGGCGGCGGCGCTGCCGCTGTCGGTGATGCCGGCCTTCCTGGGCATCTACTTTTTCGGCTACACCCTCAACACCGTGACCTTGCTGTCGCTGGCGCTGGTGGTGGGCGTGCTGGTCGACGACGCCATCGTCGAGATCGAGAACATCACGCGCCACCTGCGCATGGGCAAGACGCCGATGCAGGCGGCGATGGAGGCGGCCGACGAGATCGGCATGGCGGTGATCGCCACCACCTTCGCGCTGGTCGCGGTGTTCCTGCCGACCGCCTTCATGGGCGGCGTGCCGGGCCTGTTCTTCAAGCAGTTCGGCTGGACCGCCGTGTTGGCGGTGCTGGCCTCGCTGGTGGTGGCGCGCCTGCTGACGCCGATGATGGCGGCCTATCTGCTAAAGCCGCTCAAGCACGTCGGGGAGGAAAAGGACAGCTGGCTGATGCAGCGCTATATCGCGCTGATGCGCTGGTGCCTGACGCACCGGCTGGTGACGGCGATCGCCTCGGCGCTGTTCTTCATCGGCTCGATCATGCTGGTGCCGCTGCTGCCGACCGGCTTCGTGCCGGCCGCCGACCGCGCCCAGACGCAGATCAACCTGGAGCTGCCGCCCGGTTCGACCTTGGCCGAAACCCGCGTCGTGGCCGAGCAGGCGCGCCTGGCGGCGCTGCGCGTGAAGGGTATCACCGGCGTGTTCAGCTCGATCGGCGGCGGCTCCAGCGGCGACGCCTTCGCGCCCGGCGCGGCGGCCGAGGCGCGCCGCGCCGTGCTGACCCTGACCACCGTGCACCGCACCGACCGCGGCGAATCGATGGCCGACCTGGAGTCGTCGATCCGCCACCAGCTCGACGCCATTCCGGGCGCGCGCTTCAACGTCGGCCCGCCCGACACCGGCGTCAAGATGCAACTGGTGCTGCGCAGCGAAGACCCGGTCGCGCTGACCGAGGCGGCGCAGAAGGTGGAGCGCGAACTGCGCACGCTCAAGGGCATCGGCAACGTCAGTTCGAGCGCCTCGCTGGTGCGCCCCGAAATCATCGTGCGGCCCGACTTCGCCCGCGCCGCCGACCTGGGCGTGACGGCCGCGGCGATCGGCGAGACGGTGCGCGTGGCCACCGCCGGCGACTACGACACCGACCTGACCAAGATGAACCTGCCGGAGCGGCAGGTGCCGATCCGCGTCAAGCTGCCCGACGCCGTGCGCGCCGACCTGGCGGCGATCGAGCGCCTGACGGTGCCCGGCAAGAACGGCCCGGTGCGCCTGGCCAACGTGGCGAGCATCACGATGGAAAGCGGCCCGGCGCAGATCGACCGCCTGAACCGCAGCCGCAACGTGACGCTGGACGTGGAACTGGGCGCGCGCACGCTGGGCGAGGTCAACGAGGAGGCGCGCGCGCTGCCGTCGATGAAGAACCTGCCGCCGGCGGTGAAGATCGCCGAACTGGGCGACGCCCAGGAAATGGTGGCGCTGTTCGCCAGCTTCGGCCTGGCGATGCTGATCGGCGTGCTGTGCATCTTCTGCGTGCTGGTGCTGCTGTTCAAGGACTTCATGCAGCCGATCACCATCCTGGCGGCGCTGCCGCTGTCGATCGGCGGCGCCTTCGTGGCGCTGCTGCTCACCGGGCGGGCGCTGTCGATGCCCTCGATGATCGGCCTGATCATGCTGATGGGGATCGTGACGAAAAACTCGATCCTGCTGGTCGACTACGCGATCCTGGCGCGCCAGGCCGGCATGAACCGCTACGACGCGCTGGTCGACGCCTGCCACAAGCGCAGCCGGCCGATCTTGATGACGACCATCGCGATGGGCGCCGGCATGATGCCGCTGGCGCTGGGTTGGGGCGCCGACCCGAGCTTCCGCTCGCCGATGGCGATCGCGGTGATCGGCGGCCTGATCACGTCGACGCTGCTGAGCCTGTTGGTGGTGCCGGCGGTGTTCACCTACATCGACGACCTCGAGCACCTGCTGCAGCGCGTCTCGGGCAAGCTGCGCCACCCCAGGCACGGCGCGGCAAGCGCCGGCGCCGACGCGCCGGTCAGCCTGAAGAAGCAGGCGTAAGCGACGCCGCCGCGGCAAGCCCGCGGCGGCCCCGATGCGGTTAAATCATCGAGGCGGCAACTAGTCTGACACAGGGGGGCGACTCCCTTGGTTTCAGTTATTTCACCGCCGAAACCGCGCCCCGGCGCAAGCGCTCAATCGAAGCGGACCTTCTCCACCAAGAAATCCAACAGCGCGCGCACCCGCGACGGCAGGTAGCCACCCTGGCCGAGGAAGACCGCGTGGATTTCCTCGACGTCGCCGGGGTTGAACTCTTCCAGCAACGGCAGCAGCCTGCCGGCGGCGATGTCGTCCCTGACCTGGAACGCCGCCAGCCGCGCCAGGCCAAGCCCCGCCAACACCAGCCGCCTGAGCGCTTCGCCGTCGCCGACCTGGGCGTTGCCGTTGGTCGCCACGCGGGTGCCGATGCCCTGGTCGAGCAGCGGCCAGCCCTGCGTCGCGCGGGCGTAATTAAAGCCCAGCCGGTTGTGCCGCTCCAGGTCGGCCGGCCGCAGCGGCGTACCGCGCCGCGCCAGATAGGCCGGCGCGCCGACGATGACCATGCGGGTCTGCCCCAGTTTGCGCGCCAGCAGGCCCGAGCTCTTGAGCGGGCCGGCGCGCACCGCCACGTCGGTGCGCTGTTCGAGGATGTCGACCACCTCGTCGGTCAGCACCAGGTCGAGCGTGACGTCCGGGTGGCGCGCCAAAAACTCGGGCACCAGCGCCAGCAGGAAGTGCGCGCCGAAGGGCACGTTGGCGTTGACGCTGAGCCGGCCGCGCGGCGCGGCGTTGGTGGCGGCGCCGCGCTCGGCCTCTTCCAGGTCGGCCAGCACCCGCACGCCGCGCTCGTAGAACACGCAGCCCTCGGCGGTGAGCTGGACCTGGCGCGTCGAGCGGTTCAGCAGCCGCACGTCGAGCCGGCTTTCCAGCCGCCCCACCAGTTTGCTCACGCCCGAGGGCGTCATGCGCAGGGCGCGCGCGGCGGCGGAAAAGCCGCCGAGTTCGACCACGCGCACGAATACTTCCATTTCCCCCGACCGGTTGATGTCCAGACGCGCCATATTGAGGTCAGCTCACAAGTGTTTATCCCAGTCGCAGTCTACTCGACAAAGTGATCCGAATTCATAATTAGACCATTAGGCGCACGCCAATTCACAAATCTCGACAAGGACCAATATGAGCAGCAAGCGTACCCCCCCGCCCTCCCCCCCGCGTCCGGCCGGACTGCGCCTGTGGCGCGCGCCCGCGCTGGCGGCGCTGCTGGCCATGGCCATGCTCGCCGGCCGCGCGGCGCACGCGGCCGACACCGGCGCCTGGATCGGCACCTGGAGCGCCAGCCCGCAGCCGACCTGGGGGGCGGACTTCGCCTTCCCCACCAACATTCCGGCAACGCTGCAAGACCAGACCATCCGCCAGGTGGCGCGGATCAGTCTTGGCGGCAAGCGCGTGCGCGTGGCGCTGTCGAACGAATACGGCAGCGCGCCGCTACGCGTCGGCTCCGCGCATATCGCGCTGGCCGGCGCCGGTTCGGCGATCGTGCCCGGCACGGACCGGCCGTTGACCTTCGGCGGCAACACCTTCGCCGTGGTGCCGCCGGGGGCGCCGCTGCTCAGCGATCCGGTCGACCTGGCGCTGGCGCCCTTAGCCAGCGTCGCCGTCAGCGTCTTCCTGCCGCATGCCACGGCGGCCACCACCTTTCACTGGGACGGCCGGCAAACCGCCTACCTGGCGCCGGGCGAGCACGTCGCCAGCGCGCGCATCGAGGCCGAGCGCACCACCACCGCGCGCATTTTCCTCAGCGGCATTCAGGTCGAGGTCGAGGCCGCGGCGGACGCCGGCGCCGTGGTCGTGCTGGGTGACTCGATTAGCGACGGCAACGGCGCCGGCGTCGACGCCAACGCGCGCTGGCCCGACTTCCTGGCCGCCCGGCTGGCGCCGCGCAAGGTCGCCGTGCTCAATGCCGGCATTTCCGGGGCGCGCCTGCTCGGCGACCGCATGGGCGCCAACGCGCTGGCGCGCTTCGAGCGGGACGTGCTGAGCCAACCGCGGCTGAAAAGCGTCGTCGTGCTGCTTGGCATCAACGACATCAGTTGGCCCGGGACGGCCTTCGATCCGCACGGCGTGCGCCCGTCGGCCGAGGCGCTGATCGCCGGCTATCGCCAATTGATCGCGCGCGCCCATCTGCGCGGCGTGCGGGTGGTCGGCGCCACGCTGACGCCGTTCGAGGGGGCCTTGGCCGGTACGCCGCTGGACAACTATTACCACGCGGACAAGGATCAGTTGCGTCAAGCCATCAACGCGTGGATACGCGGCGGCGGCGAATTCGACGCCGTGCTCGACTTCGACGCGCTGCTCAGGGACCCCGCGCGGCCGCGCCGCCTACGCAGCGAATTCGACTCCGGCGACCACCTGCATCCGGGCGAGCGCGGCAACCGGGCGATGGCCGACGCCGTCGACCTCGACGTCCTGTTTTAGCGCCATCGCCGGCCGCCCTCGGCTGCTGGTGGCGAACCCGCAACTGGGCGACGGCCAGCGCAAGGGGGTGGTCGGCCATTCCCCGCCGGGCTTGCCCAACGTCTACGTGCTGAAACAGGATGGCGGCCAGTGTCGCCTGTTCAAACGCCGCGACAACGTCGACGCGCTCGGTTCCTACAGCCATGTCGGCGAGGCGCCGTGCTTGAGCCGGCGCCGGGCAGGCCGGGCGCGGCGGTTTACCGGCCGGCGCGCGCCGTTCTGATTTCGGCGATCATCTCGTGGTCTTCGTCCATCCCGGTTTCGACGAAGCCGAAGCTGGCGTAGAAATCCTTGGCAATCGGATTGCTTGGGTGGTAGCAAATATAGATGCATTCGAGCGCCTGGTTTTGCCGTATTTCCTCCAGCGCCAGTTGCAGCGCCCGGCGGCCGACGCCCTTGCCCTGGTGCCGGTGGTCGACCATGAAACGGCAGATCGAATATTCGTTCGGCCGCTTATCGGCGCCGGCCTCGTCGTCGTCCATCGACCAGTACATTAAAAACCCAACCAGCTCGGTGCCGTTGTAGATCGCGCGCGGGCGCGCGTACGGGTCGAATTTCGATTCGGCGATCGAATACGCGTTGCTGGCCAGCATATCCTGCTGGTCCTCGGGCAGCTGCAGATTGATGACTGCGGCGAAATTGTCCCCGGTGACGTCGCGCAACGCGACATGCAACTCGTCTTTCATGGTGTTCCTTTATGCGTTGGGCCCCTGGCGCGGCCGCGCGCCGCCCGGTATGTTCAACAGGTCGAAGGCGTCGTCGGCGGGCGCGTATTGCAGCAGCGCGCGGGTGGCGTCGATCGCCAGCCGCTTGTAGCGGTTATCGGAGACGCCGTGCACCACGTGGTAGCCGTGCAGCTCGGCTTCGACGCAGCGCGCCAGCAGCTGCACCACGTCGCGCTCGCTGATGAAGGCGGCGACGTCGCGCGGACTGTGGCTCTGGCCCGGCTGGAAGTCGGCCACGTTGGCGATGCGCACCGCCAGCGTCGTCATGCCGAACTGGTGCGCGAAGCTGGCGGCGACGCCCTCGCCAAACGCCTTGCTGGCACCGTACATGTTCTTCGGCCGCGGCGCCATCGCCTCGTTCACCTGCACGTCGAGCGGATAGCCTTCGACCGCCTGCGCGCTGCTGGCGAAGACCACGCGGCGGCAGCCCTGCGCCTGCGCCGCGCTGAAGATGTTGTAGGTGCCAACGATGTTGGTCGGCAGCAGCGAGCTGTGGAAGTCGGCGTCGGGCGACGGGTCGCCGGCCAGGTGCAGCACCACGTCGATGTCCTTGCAGGCGGCCAGGCAGGACGCGTAGTCGGTCACGTCCAGCGCCACCGCCTCGTGCGGCGCCGACCACAGGGTGTCGGCGCGGATGTCGGCCAGGCGCAGCGTCAGCGCGGCGTGCGTGGTATGCCAGAAGGCGCTGCCGATCGCGCCGGCGGCGCCGGTGACGAGGACACGGGTGCTTGTCATGATGGACTCCAAGGTTTGCAACTGTCGCGAAGGCACAGCGAGATGCCAATATTGCATTGTTGCACATCCGGCGAGAGCGGGTGCGCAAGCCAAGGCCGGCGCACGACCTAGCGCGGCGGCGCGCCCGTCAAGCCGCCCAGCAAGTCGATCGGCAGCGGGAAGACGATGGTCGAGCTCTTGTCGCCGGCGATATTGCTCAGCGTCTGCATGTAGCGCAGCTGCATCGCGCCCGGCTGCTGCGCCATCACCTGCGCCGCCTGCATCAGTTTTTCCGACGCCTGCAACTCGCCCTCGGCGTGGATCACCTTGGCGCGCCGTTCGCGTTCGGCCTCGGCCTGGCGCGCGATCGCCCGCACCATCGACTCGTCCAGGTCGACGTGCTTGATTTCGACGTTCGACACCTTGATGCCCCAGGTGTCGGTCTGGGCGTCGAGCACTTGCTGGATGTCGATGTTGAGGCGTTCGCGTTCAGCCAGCATGTCGTCGAGCTCGTGCTTGCCTAGCACCGAGCGCAACGTGGTTGGCGCCAATTGGTTGGTGGCCTCGAAGAAATCGGCGACCTCGATGATGGCCTTCTCCGGGTCGACCACGCGGAAGTACAGCACCGCGTTGACCTTGACGGAGACGTTGTCGCGCGAGATCACGTCCTGGGTCGGCACGTCATGCACCACGGTTCGCAGGTCGACCCGCACCATTTGCTGCAGCGCCGGGATCAGCAGGATCAGGCCGGGGCCTTTGACCGCCCAGAAGCGGCCCAGCTGGAACACCACGCCGCGCTCGTATTCGCGCAGGATGCGAATGGACGAGCCCAGCAGCGCAAGCAGCACGAATACCAGGGTGGCCACGCTCAGATTCAACATTGTCATTCTCCTTGTTTGTCGCCCTCGCCGGCCGGGGCCACCGTCAGCAGCAGCCCCTGGCGCG
Organism: Janthinobacterium sp. CG3; assembly: GCF_000344615.1. Taxonomy (GTDB): domain Bacteria; phylum Pseudomonadota; class Gammaproteobacteria; order Burkholderiales; family Burkholderiaceae_D; genus Janthinobacterium. The sequence continues at coordinate 3,186,056 of NZ_KB467824.1, forward strand.
CCAACACGCGCACCGGCCGCCCAAGCCGCACGGCGCGGCGCTGACGACCCGCCAGTGTTCGCCGCGCAGCAGGACCCAGCAACCGTCGGGCCCCTGCTCCACCACCCGCGCCACGGCGCCGATCAGCTCGCCGGGGCCGCCCACCGTGGCGCGCCGGCGCGTGCGCAGCGCCAGCCCCAGCACGCCGGCGCCGAGCGCCGCGCTGAGCACGGCGATGCCGACGATCAGCGCCGGCGGCACGCCGTAACCGGGCAAATCGGTGTCGATGAGGATCAGCGCGCCGCCGACAAAGGCGACGGCGCCGCCCAGGCCCAGCACGCCAAAGCTGGGCAGGAAGGCCTCGGCCACCATCAAGGCGAGGCCCAGCAGGATCAAGCCGAGGCCGGCGTAATTGACCGGCATGAGTTGCAGCGCATACAGGCCGAGCAGCAGGCAGATGGCGCCGACCACGCCGGGCGCGACGGCGCCGGGCGTGGCGAATTCGAACATCAAGCCGTAGATGCCGATCGTCAGCAAGATCAGCGCCATGGCGGGGTCGGCGACGACGGCCAGCAGTCTGGCGCGCCAGTCGGGCGCCACCGCGACGACGGCCGCGCCGCGGCGGCCAGGCGCCAGCAAGCGCCCAGCAACACGATAGCGAACGCGCGCAACAGCTTGATGCCTAGGTCCGTGCCCATGTGCCCCACCGCCGGGAATGTTTATCTTATGGATAAGACCGCCTGGCGCGGTGTTGGTTCCGTTGCCGAGGGCCGGCAACGCAGCAAATCAAGCAAAGGCAAAGAGCCGGGGTCAGACCTTCAGGTCCGACCCCGGGGCGACGCCGTGGGTTTTAACAACCTCAACGACGAAGTTCGCCCAGCGTTCGGCTCAGACCCGCGGCGGGTCGGTCTCGCGCGCGAAGCTGCGGTGCGCCGCCAGCGCCGCCTTGAACTTGAGCAGCGCCGCCGCCGCGTCGGCCGGATCGGCGACGATCAGCGCCGGGTCGGGGCTGCCGTCGGGCAGCGTGGTCGGCACGCCGGCCTTGGCCAGCAGCGCCGCGCCGGCGCCCAGCACCAGCAGCGGCTTGCAGTGGCGGTATTGCAGGCGCAGGAAGTCGAGCGCGTGGGCGTCCCGGCCGAGTTGCTGCGCGGCCGCCTCGGCGCCGGGGAGCAGCACGGCGTCGTACAGCACCGACGGCCCCGCCTCCAGCGAGATTTCGACGTCCAGCGGCGCGCCCTTGGCCACCGCCAGCTCGCCCATGTGGCTGGCCACCAGGCGCGGCACCGCGCGTTCCTTGAGCAGGTCGGCGTACAGCTTGCGCACGGCGTCGCCGTCCTCGCCCGGGCCGACCAGTATCGCCACGCGCCGCGTCGCGACGCCGCTCTGGCCGGGCCGGTGCAGCAGCGACAGCGGCGGCGACGGCTGGTAGGGCGGCGGCGGCACGTCGCTGGCCAGCGGCAGCGGCGCCGGCAGCGCCAGCCCCAGGCCCTGCGCGACGGCGCCGGCCAGCGTCGCGTCGACGTTGGCCAGCAGCGCCAGCACGCGCAGGCGCACCGCCGGCGTTTGCACCCGCGTCAGCTCGAAGCGGTAGGCGTTGATGATGTGCTGCCGCTCCGCCGCGCTCTGGCTGGTCCAGAACAGGCGCGCCTGGCCGTAGTGTTCGCCGAACAGCTCCGGCTTGCCGCGCACCTTGTCCTCCGCCAGCGGCTGCGGGAAGCTGGTGAAGCCGTTCGCCATGCCGGCCTGGAACGGGCAGCCGCCGCCCAGCGAATTCGGCTCGTAGTTGACGCGGCCGCGGTTGATCGACTGCCGGTGCATGCCGTCGCGCTGGTTGTTGTGGACCTGCGCCAGCGGCGCGTTGATCGGGATTTCGTGGAAGTTCGGCCCGCCCAGCCGGCTGATCTGGGTGTCGACATAGGAGTGGATACGCCCCTGCAGCAGCGGGTCGTGCGTGAAGTCGATGCCGGGCACGATGTGGGCGGTGCAAAACGCCACCTGCTCGGTCTCGGCGAAGAAATTGTCGGGGTTGCGGTCGAGCACCAGCTTGCCCACGATGCGCAGCGGCACCAGTTCCTCCGGCACGATCTTGGTGGCGTCGAGGACGTCGAAGCCGAACTGCTCGGCCTGCTCCTCGGTGAAGATTTGCAGCCCCAGTTCCCATTCGGGGAAGTTGCCGGCCTCGATGGCTTCCCACAGGTCGCGCCGGTGGTAGTCGGGGTCGGCGCCGATGATCTGGGCGGCCTCGTCCCAAACCAGCGAGTGGGTGCCGCCCAGCGGGTTCCAGTGGAACTTGCAAAACACCGACGCGCCCTCCCTGTTCACCAGGCGGAAGGTGTGCACGCCGAAGCCCTGCATGGTGCGGTAGCTGCGCGGAATGGCGCGGTCGGACATCAGCCACATCAGCATGTGCGCCGATTCCGGCATCAGCGAGACGAAGTCCCAAAAGGTGTCGTGCGCGCTGGACGCCTGCGGCATCGCGTGGTGCGGTTCCGGCTTGACCGAGTGGACCAGGTCGGGGAATTTCATCGCGTCCTGGATGAAGAACACCGGCATGTTGTTGCCGACCAGGTCCCAGTTGCCCTCGTCGGTGTAGAACTTGACGGCGAAGCCGCGCACGTCGCGCACCGTGTCGGCCGAGCCGCGCTCGCCGGCCACGGTGGAAAAGCGCACGAACACCGGCGTGCGCTTGCCGGCGTGGGCGAACGGCGCGGCGCGGGTCAGCTCGCCCAGGTCCTGGTAGGATTCGAAATAGCCGTGCGCGGCCGAGCCGCGCGCGTGCACCACGCGCTCGGGGATGCGCTCGTGGTCGAAATGGGTGATTTTTTCGCGCAGGATGAAGTCTTCCATCAGCGTCGGCCCGCGCAGGCCGAGCTTGAGCGAACTCTGGTTGTCGGCCACCGGCACGCCCTGGTTGGTGGTCAGCGGCTGCGCCGACGAGTCGACACGGACCCGGTCGAGCGGGCCGTTGTTGCGGTTCTCGCCGTGCGGCGGCACGCCGTCGCCGACCTTCGCCGAGGCCACCGTTTCGGTGGCGCTGCTGGCGGTGGCGACCGGCGCCGACGGCGCCACCGTGGCGCCCGGCTCCGGCGTGCGCGCGTCGTCGCCGTATTCATCCGGCTTGTTCGCGTTAAACGCGGTGCCGGCGGCCAAGTCCTGGCCCGCCACGACTTTTTCCAGTAGCGTGTCGGCGCGCTCGTCGTGCCGACCCAGGCTTTGCGGCGGCGCCGCGTCGGACGGACCGGACACGGTACTTAACACGGAGCCGGCGCCGTCGACCGATTGCCCTGGTTTCTTACTATTTGTGACCATACAAGTAGCCTCTTAAAGATACTGCCCGGACCGGCATGGCCGGCGCCGGGCAGAGGGATTGACACGCATGCTGTTCTCGTTGTTTCTCATGTCCGGCCGGCGCCGCCGCGCCGTCGGGCCGGATCGCCGCATGGCGTAACGCCGGCATTCCCGCCCGCGGCTACTTGCGCGAGCCGATCAGTTTGGACAGGCCATAGCCGGCCGCCAGCGCCACCAGCAGCGACACCGCCGGGCTGCCGCGCACATAGCCGCGCCCGGTTTCGGCGATACGCTGGTAGGCCTCGCCGGCCTGCTTGCCGCGCTCGGCCAGCGAGGCCGAGGCCGCGCCGACCTGCTCGCCGACCTGGCTCATCTTGTCGCCGATCTGGCCGACCTTGGCGCTGACCTGGTCGACGCCGTTGTGGGCGCTGCTGGCCAGGCGGTCGGCGAACGGCTGCGCCTTCTCGGCCGCCTTGTCGATCGCGCCGTGCAGATCGGCGCGGCTGTCCTTGCCAATGGCGCTCAGGGCGTCGCGGTCAAATCCGGTTTTTTCGTTCGTGTTCATGTTGATTTCCTTTGATAAAGAAGAGTCCATTCATGACAACGGTTCGTAACCGGTCTCACGATTTTTCTCTGTTTGCCTGCGAAAGAAAATAGAAAGAAGGACCCGCACTGCGGCATATCAAGCCACGCTGACGGCGTTTGTCCGCCATCAAGGACGACGGCTTCTTCCGTTCATCAATATCGGCTAAGCAATATTGAGGCTCAACAATACCGCCGCCGCGATGGCGCCACCGTGCGCTGTCTAACAAACAAGGGCATGCACGAAAAGATCCCCCGTCGAAGGCGCGCGCCAGTGTCCGCGCCGCCGTGGGACTTGCCGGAATAGCAAATCGGTCGGCAGGCCGCCTGCACCGCTTTGTACCAAACGGAATAAAATTCGCAAAAATACGACGTTTCACGTAAAAACCGTGGAAAACAATGCGCAACCGGCCTCAAATAACACAATAATACGCCCGGATATTGAGCATAATTCAGTTCCGTGCATTATCTTTTACGGCGCCGGGCCTGCCATCGATACCCTCACCGGCTGGCCTGCACTTTTACTATCTGGAGAGCAAATGAACATCAAACACATTGTGGGCGCAGCCGCCCTGTTGAGCGTAGCCGCCGGCGCCGTCGCGCAAGAAACCGTCGTCAAAATCGGCCACAGCGGCCCGTTGTCGGGTTCGCAAGCGTTTTCCGGTAAGGACAATGAAAACGGCGTCCGCCTGGCGATCGAGGAACTCAACGCCAAGCCGATCACCGTGGCCGGCAAGAAAATCAAATTCGAACTGATATCGGAAGACGACCAGGGCGATCCGAAGGCCGGCGTAGCGGCGGCGCAGAAGCTGATCGACAGCGGCGTCAAATACGTGGTCGGCCCGTACAACTCGGGCGTCACGGTGCCGGCCTCGCGCGCCTACAACGACGCCGGCGTGATCATCGCCACCGTCGCCTCGAACCCGAAAATCACCCAGCAAGGTTACAAGAACCTGTTCCGCGTAAACGCCAGCGACACCCAGCTGGGTTCGAAAATGGCCCTGTACGCGGCCAAGGAAATGAAGCTCAAGACCGTCGCCGTGATCGACGACCGCACCGCCTTCGGCCAAGGCGTGGCCGAAGAGTTCAAGAAGCAGGCCAAGCTGTCCGGCCTGACGGTCGCCGGCCACGAATTCACCACCGACAAGTCGTTCGACTTCACCTCGATCCTGACCAAGCTGAAGGCCAAGAACGTCGAAGCGATCTTCTTCGGCGGCTACGCGCCACAGGGCGCGCCGATGGCACGCCAGATGAAACAGCTGGGCATCAACGCCAAGCTGCTGGGCGGCGACACCATCTGCACCGCCGAGATGGGCAACCTGGGCGGCGACGCCGTCGGCGAAAACGTGCTGTGCTCGCAAGGCGGCGCCATCCTCGACAAGGCCGCCAACGGCCCGGCCTTCAAGGCGCGCTTCCAGAAGCGTTTCAACCAGAACGCCGACGTCTACGCCGCCTCGTTCTACGACGCCACCATGCTGTACGCGCAAGCGATGCAAAAAGCCAATTCGATCGATCCGGTCAAAGTCGGCCCGACCATCGCCGCCATCTCGTACAAGGGCGTGGCGGGCAACTACGCGTTCGACGCCCACGGCGACATGAAGCAATCGCCGGTGACGATCTTCACGTTCAAAGGCGGCCAGCTGTCGCCGCTGACCAGCTATTGATGCACTGCGGCGCGGCACGGCCTTGCGCCGCGCCGCGCCGGCGAGAAATCGTGTATACCTCGCCTCATGGATCAGCCCAACGAACATGACGGCGCGGCACACCGCGGCACCCCGGCGCGGCCAGGCAGCGACCTGGTCGGCACCGCCGGCTGGAGCATCGCGCGCGACGCCGCGCCGCTCTTCCCCGCCCACGGCAGCCAGCTCGAACGCTACGCGGCCGTCTTCGGCGCCGTCGAAATCAACTCCTCCTTCTACCGTCCGCACCAGCCCAAAACCTATGCGCGCTGGCGCGACAGCGTGCCGCCGGCGTTTCGCTTTTCGGTCAAGCTGCCGCGCGCCATCACGCATGAACGGCGGCTGAGCGACATTGCCGCGCCGCTGGCGCAATTCGCCGGCCAGGTCGGCGAATTGCAAGACAAGCTCGGCTGCGTGCTGGTGCAATTGCCGCCCAGCCTGGCGTTCCACCCGGCCGGCGCCGCCGACTTCATGGCGCGCCTGCGCGACAGCTTCGACTGCATGATCGCCTGCGAAGCGCGGCATGCGAGCTGGTTCGCCGACGCCGCCGGCGCGCTGCTGCGGCGCCACGCGGTGACCCGCGTCGCCGCCGACCCGCCCAAGGGCCAGCCGGGTGCGCACGCGCCCACCACCGCCGCCTCCTACACCCGCCTGCACGGCAATCCGCGGGTGTACTACTCGTCCTACCCGGACGACTTCCTGCGGCGACTGGCCGAGCAACTGGCCGCCGGCGCCCGCGCCGGCGACGCGGCCTGGGTCGTCTTCGACAACACCGCCGCCGGCGCCGCGCTGCCGAACGCGCTGGCGGTCCGCGCCAACGTTGCCGGCTTGCGCCCCGCGGAATAAGCCGGCCTTCGGAAATCCTTTCGGCGCGCGCGTCGTCAGGCGTAGGTGTGACAGCGTACATACAGCAGCGGCCTCGTCCTTTAATGTGGCAGCTTGGCCATTCCAGACACGCTTTACCACCACGACGGGCCGTTGAGCACATCGACAACAAGGACAAACGCCATGACAAATAACGATATCGGCATGAGCATGCGCGTCAACGGCGCGCCGACCGCGCTGTCGCTGCGCCCCGCCTGCACCCTGCTCGACGTCTTGCGCGAGAAGCTGCAATTGACCGGCACCAAGAAGGGCTGCGACCACGGCCAGTGCGGCGCCTGCACCGTGCTGGTCAACGGCAAGCGCATCAATTCCTGCCTGACCCTGGCGCTGATGCACGACGGCGCCGACGTCACCACCATCGAGGGCCTGGCCCGCGGCGAGCAATTGCACCCGCTGCAACAAGCCTTCCTCGACCACGACGCCTTCCAATGCGGCTACTGCACGCCGGGGCAAATCTGCTCGGCGCAGGGTTTGCTCATCGAGAACCAGGCGCGCACGGCCGACGAGGTGCGCGAACTGATGAGCGGCAATCTGTGCCGCTGCGGCGCCTACCCGAACATCGTCGCGGCGATCATGCAGGTGCTGCAATCGGGCGCGCGGGGCGAACGCGATGCATGACTTCGACTGGGAGGTGGCGCGCGACCTGCCCGACGCCGTGCGCCGCCTGGCCGCGCGCGGCGACGCCGCGCTGATCGCCGGCGGCACCAACATGCTCGACCTGATGAAGGAAAACGTCAGCCGGCCCGGCCAGCTGATCCACATCGGCCGGCTGCCGCTGGCCGGCATCGACGCCACGCCCGACGGCGGCCTGCGCATCGGCGCGCTGGCCAGCAACGCCGACACCGCCAGCCACCCGCGCGTGCGCGCCGACTACCCGCTGCTGGCCAGCGCCATCCTGGCCGGCGCCTCGGCGCAGTTGCGCAACATGGCCAGCGCTGGCGGCAACCTGATGCAGCGCACCCGCTGCTACTATTTCTACGACGTCGGCACGCCCTGCAACAAGCGCGAACCCGGCTCCGGCTGCCCGGCCATCGGCGGCATGAACCGCATCCACGCCATCCTCGGCGCCAGCGCGCACTGCGTCGCGGTGCACCCGTCCGACATGTGCGTGGCCCTGGCCGCGCTCGACGCCACGGTCGAGGTGCTCGGGCCGAACGGGCCGCGGGCGATACCGTTCGGGCAGTTCCACCGCCTGCCCGGCGACACGCCGGAACGCGACACCAATCTGGCGCGCGATGAAATCATCACCGCGCTGCTGCTGCCGCCGGCCGGCGCGGCGCGGCGCAGCGCCTACGTCAAGGTGCGCGAGCGCAGCTCGTACGCGTTCGCGCTGGTGTCGGCCGGCGTCGCGCTGGAACTCAAGGACGGCGTGCTGGGCGAGGTGCGCATCGCGCTCGGCGGCGTGGCGCACAAACCGTGGCGCGACGCCGCCGCCGAACAGCTGTTGCGGGGCCGCAGCCCCGACCGGGAAGCCTTCCGCGACGCCGCGCAAAGGCTGCTGCGCGGCGCCGCCGGCCTGTCCGACAACACGTATAAGATCGAGATGGCGGCGCGCGCCGTGGTGCGCGCGCTGGAGCAGGCCACGGCCGCGAAGGAGGCGCCATGAACCACGCTGTGAACAACGCCGCGAACCACGCCGGCGGCGCCGGCGACAGCGCCGCCGCCAGCCAGCTGGGACGGCCGCTGAGCCGCACCGACGGCCGCGGCAAAGTCACCGGCGCGGCGCGCTACGTGGCCGAAATCGCCGTGCCCGGCGTGGCCTACGGCTACATCGTCTCGAGCAGCATCGCGCGCGGGCGCGTCAGCGCCATCGCCACCGAGCAGGCGCTGGCGGTACCCGGCGTGGCGCACGTCCTGACCCACCTGAACCGGCCGACGCCGGCCTGGTTCGACCGCAACTACCGCGACGACGACGCGCCGCCGGGCTCGCCGTTCCGCCCGCTCTACGACGACATCGTGCGCTACAGCGGCCAGCCGGTGGCGCTGGTGCTGGCCGACTCCTTCGAGGCGGCGCGCCAGGGCGCGGCGCTGGTGCGGGTCGACTACCAGCGCTGGCGCCACGGCACCAACCTGGAACACCAGCGCGGCAGCGCCTACGCGCCGGGCAAGACCAAGGCCGGCTTCGCGCTGCCGGCGCCGCGCGGCGACTTCGACGCCGCCTTCGGCGCCGCCGCCGTGCAGGTCGAGGCCGAGTACCGCCACGCGGCCCAGCACCACAACCCGATGGAAATGCACGCCTCGACCGTCATCGTCGAAGCCGACGGCGGCCTGACCATCTACGACAAGACCCAGGGCCCGCTGAACAGCCAGAACTACGTCTGCAAGGTGTTCGGCCTGGCGCCCGAGCGGGTGCGCGTGAAGTCGGCCTTCGTCGGCGGCGCCTTCGGCTCCGGGCTGCGGCCGCAGCACCAATTGTTCCTGGCGGTGATGGCGGCGCTGGCGCTGCAACGCCCGGTCAAGCTGGCGTTGACGCGCCAGCAGATGTTTTCCTTCGGCCACCGCCCGGAAACCGTGCAGCGGCTGGCGCTGGGCGCGGCCGCCGACGGCACCCTGCTGGCGCTGCGCCACGAAGCCATCGCGGAAACCTCGCGCTGCGAGGACTACACCGAAAACGTGGTCGACGTGGCCGGCCAGATGTACCGCTGCGCCAACGTGGCCTACGCCCACCGCCTGGTGGCGCTGGACGTCCACACGCCGCTCGACATGCGCGCCCCGGGCGGCGTCAGCGGCTGCTTCGCGCTGGAATGCGCGATCGACGAGCTGGCCCACGCGCTGGACATGGACCCGCTCGAGCTGCGCCTGAAGAACTACACGGAACGCGACCAGAACCGCGACCAGCCCTTCTCCAGCAAGGAATTGCGCGCCTGCTTCGCCCAGGGCGCCGCGCATTTCGGCTGGAACCGGCGGCCGCGGGCGCCGCGCACGCTGCAGGCCAGCCAGCAGCTGGTCGGCTGGGGCATGGCGGCCGGCATCTGGGGCGCGCACCAACTGCCGGCGCAGGCGCGCGCGGTGCTGGGCGCCGACGGCAAGCTGAGCGTTTCCAGCGCCAGCGCCGACATCGGCACCGGCACCGTCACCGTGATGACGCAAATCGCCGCCGCCACGCTGGGCCTGGCGGCGGCCGACGTGACGTTCGCGCTGGGCGACTCGGCCTTGCCGAAGGCGCCGCTGCAGGGCGGCTCGTTTACCGTCGCCTCGGTCGGCACGGCGGTGCAGGCGGCCTGCCTGAAGCTGGCTAGGAAACTGCTGCGCCTGGCCAGGCAGGTGCCGCGCTCGCCGCTGTCGGGCGCGCTGCTGGAGGACGTCGAATTCGCCGGCGGCGCGATCTACCTGAAGGCCGACGCCGGGCGCGCCGTGACGCTGGTCGAGGCGATGCGCCACGCCGGCCTGGCCAGCCTGGAGGACAGCGCCAAGACGCTGCCGTCGCCGAAGCACCTGCGCTACAACCGCAGCACCCATTCGGCGGTGTTCGTCGAGGTGACGGTGGACCGCGACCTGGGCACGGTGCGGGTGACGCGGGTGGTCAGCGCGGTCGCCGGCGGGCGCATCTTGAACCCGAAAACGGCGCGCAGCCAGATCCTCGGCGGCGTCGTCTGGGGCATCGGCATGGCCTTGATGGAGCACAGCGCAACCGACCACGTGCTGGGGCGCTACATGAACCACAGCCTGGCCGAATACCACATTCCGGTGCACGCCGACATCCACGACATCGAAGTCATTTTTGTCGAGGAAAAGGACGACATCGTCAACCCGCTGGGGGCCAAGGGCCTGGGCGAAATCGGCATCGTCGGGGTCGCCGCGGCGGTGGCCAACGCCATCTTCCACGCCACCGGCACGCGCGTGCGCGCGCTGCCGATCACGCCCGACAAGCTGCTGTGACGGCGGCGTCACGCTTGAACGCGTTGTTAACCTAAACAAGCACAAGTATGTACAATCAAACAAGCGGCCGTTGCGCCGCGCCACGCCCGGCGCGCTCGACTTTCCATATCGAACCTCGTATTTCCGGAAAAATATCTTGCTGATTCCAACAGAGCCAATTGGCAGTATCCCCCGCCCCATCGAACTGATCGACGCGGTCCAGCGGGGCGGCGCCGGCGCCGACCTGGAGCGGCTGTACGACGCCGCCATCCGCGACACCGTGGCGCTGTTCGAGGCGACCGGTTCGCCCGTCATCACCGACGGCGAGCAGCGCAAGTACCATAATTTCTGGACCTACTGCGTGCACGGCCTGCCCAACACCGACGCCGAGGGCTTTAAAATCCCCTTCTCGGCCGGCCACACGCGGCGCATGCCGCGCCTGACGCGCGGGCCGTTCCGCTACCAGCGCTACGCCGACAGCTATCTGGAAGTGGCCATGCGCCACGCCCGCGTGCCGGTCAAGCAGGCGGTCATTTCGCCGTCGGCGCTGAGCCTGATGTATCCGGCCGAGGGCATCCCCGGCTACTCGCGCGACGCCTTCATCGCCGACCTGCTGGGCGAACATGAAAAGGAAGTGCGCAACTGCCTGGCCAAGGGCGCCTACAAGGTGCAGATCGACTTCACCGAGGCGCGCCTGGCGGTCAAGCTCGACCCCAGCGGCGACTTGCTGAACAGCTTCATCGACTTGAACAACCTGGCGCTGGCGCGCTTTTCGGAGCAGGAGCGCCAGCGCATCGGCGTACACACCTGCCCCGGCAGCGACCGCGACTCGACCCACAGCGCCGACGTCGACTACGCGGATCTGCTGCCGAGCCTGTTTGAACTGCGCGTCGGCAGTTTCTACATCGCCCTGGCCGGCGAGCCGGACCGCGTACGCGTGCTCAAGATCATCCGCCGCTACCTGAAGCCGAACCAGCGCGTCTTCGTCGGCGTGGTCGCGCCGATCGACCCGCGCATCGAAACGCCGGAAGAGGTGTGCGAGCGGGTGCTCGAGGCGGCCCGCTACCTCCCCCTGGCCCAGCTCGGCACCACCGACGATTGCGGCTTCTCGCCGTTTTGCGACGACACCACCACCAGCCGCGAGACCGCCTTCGCCAAGATCCGCGCGCGCGTGCTGGGCACGGCGATGGCCGCGGCGGTACTCGGCGCCGCCGCGCCATGAAACAGGAGGACGAGGACGCCCTGTTGCGCTCGGTCGCCCTGCAAAACGCGCAAAGCATTTTCCTGGCGCGCCAGCGCGCCGAAGCGGCCTTGCTGAAAGCCAAGGAAGATTTGGAAATGCGCTCCGAGCAACTGGCGACGTCGCTGGCGACCACCGTGGCGACGCTGGAATCGACCACCGACGGCATCGCGGCGGTCGACGCGGCGCTGCGCATCACCGCCTTCAACCGGCGTTTCGTCGCCATGCTGGGCCTGGCGCCCGAGCTGATGCTGGCGGGCGACTACGCGCGCGTGATGGCGGCGGTCAGCGCGCAGTTCGCGGCGCCGCAGGCGTTCCTGGCGCGGGTGCGCGAGATCGACGCCTCGTCGCTGCCGGAAAGCTACGACCTGCTGGAACTGGCCGACGGCCGCGCCTTCGAGCGCTATTCCAAGGTGCAATACGTCAACGGCGCCGAACAGGGCCGCGTCTGGAGCTTTCGCGACATCACCGCGTGGCGCCGCACCGAGGCGGCCTTGCGCGACGAAACCTTGATCCTGGAACGGCTCAATGAAACCGGGGCGATGCTGGCGTCCAAGCTCAACGTCGAGGAATTGCTGCAGGCGGTCGTCGACGCCACCACCGAACTGAGCGGCGCGCAGTTCGGCGCCTTTTGCTACATTAGCCGCGACGAACGGGGCGAGGCGGGCACCCGGTGCAAACTGGCCGGGCCGGCGCCGAACCCGTTCGCCCGCTTCGGCCGCCCCGGCGCCGCCGGCCTGTTCCAGGCCACCCTGGACGGCCACGCGGCGATCCGCCACGACGACGTCGGCGCCGCCTGGCACGACGGCGCGCCGGCGCCGCTGCGCGCCTACCTGGCGGTGCCGGTGCTGTCGCGCCAGGGCGACGTGCTGGGCGGCCTGTGTTTCGGCCACGCGGCGGCGGCGGTGTTTACCGCCCGCACCGAGCGCCTGATCGTCGCCGTGGCGGCGCAGGCGGCGGTAGCCATCGACAACGCCAGGCTGTACGCGGCGGCGCAACAGTCGGCGCGCGAACGCGAACTGCTGCTCGCCTCCGAGCGGGCGGCGCGCTCCGAGGCGGAACGCCTGAGCGCGGTCAAGGACGAGTTCCTGACGACGCTGTCGCACGAATTGCGCACGCCGCTCGGGGCCATCCTCGGCTGGTCGCAGATCCTGCGCGCCGGGCCGAAAAGCCAGAGCGACCTGACGCGCGGCTTGGAAACCATTGAACGCAACGCCCGCCTGCAGGCGCGGCTGGTCGAGGATTTGCTCGACATGGGCCGCATCAGTTCCGGCAAGGTGCGCCTGGACGTGCAGCCGGTCGAGCTGCTCGGCGTCATCCACGCCGCCATCGACACGGTGCGCCCGGCGGCGCACGCCAAGGGCATCGGCCTGAAACTCTTGCTCGACCCGTCCGCCGGCGCCGTCTCGGGCGACCCGAACCGGCTGCAACAGGTGTTGTGGAACCTGCTCACCAACGCCATCAAGTTCACCCCCAAGAACGGCGAAGTGCAACTGCTGCTCGAACGCGTCAACTCGCACATTGAACTGAGCGTGGCCGACACCGGCGCCGGCATCGCGCCCGAATTCCTGGCCCACGTGTTCGACCGCTTCCGCCAGGCCGACGGCTCGACCACGCGCCACTATGGCGGCCTGGGCCTGGGCCTGTCGATCGTCAAGAGCCTGGTGGAGTTGCACGGCGGCACCGTGCAGGCGCGCAGCGCCGGCAGCGGACTGGGCGCGACGTTTACCGTGTGCCTGCCGGTCATGGCGCTGCGGCGCAGCCTCTACAGCGGCGGCCGGGTGCAGCCGGGCACGGAAATCTGCCCGGCGCCGCCGTTCGCGCCGGCCAACCTGAGCGGTATCAAGGTGCTGGTGGTCGACGACGAGCCGGACACCCGCGACCTGGTGCGGCGCCTGCTGGAGGAATGCCACGCCGAGGTCGTCACCGCCGCGTCGGCGGCCGATACGCTGGCGCTGCTGGAGCGCGAACGTCCCCACGTGCTCATCAGCGACATCGGCATGCCCGACGTCGACGGCTACGAGTTGCTGCGCCGCGTGCGGGCGCTGGGCGCCGAACGCGGCGGCAAGGTGCCGGCTATTGCGCTGACCGCGTTCGCCCGCTCGGAGGACCGCACCCGGGCCTTGCGCGCCGGCTACCTGGCGCACGTCGCCAAGCCGGTCGAGCCCGGCGAGTTGATCGCCACCGTGGCCAGCGTGGCCGACCGCGCCGGCCCGTGAAAGTCGCGCGCGAGGTGCGGTGCGGTGCGAAGCGGCGCCGAAACCGGGATAAAATGGGCGCTGCCTTATCGCCGCGCCGGCGTCCGCCGCAACCAGGAACAACATGACTTTGAACCAAGACATGAGCACCCCGCTTGCGGCCGACATCGCCGCCATCGCCGCCATCGGCGCCGTCCCGACGATCCTGCAACTGATGTCGCGCATCACCGGCCTGCGCTTCGCCTGCGTGGCCCGGGTCACCAGCGAATCGTGGACCGCCTGCGCCGTGCTCGACCAGATCGATTTCGGCATGAAGGCGGGCGACCAGCTGCAACTCGACACCACGCTGTGCAACGAGGTGCGCATCGGCGGCGGCGCCATCGCCATCGACCACGCCAGCGTCGACCCGCACTTTAGCGGACACATCACGCCGCGCCTGTACGGCTTTGAAAGCTATGTCTCGCTGCCGCTGTACCGCGCCAACGGCGACTACTTCGGCACGCTGTGCGCGCTCGACCCGAAGCCGGCCAAAGTGGCCGATCCGCACACGCTGGGCACCCTGACACTGCTGGCCGACTTGATATCCCAGCAACTGGAGGGCGAAAGCCGCTGGGGCGCCAGCGAGGCCGCCCTGCTCGACGCCCGCGCCACCGCCGAGCTGCGCGAACAATTCATCGCCGTGCTGGGCCACGACCTGCGCACGCCGCTGGGGTCGATCATCGGCGGCACCGACATCCTGCTGCGCAAGCCGCTCGACGAGCAGACCCGCTTCACCGTCGAGCGCATGCGCCGCAGCGGCTACCGCATTGCGGCGCTGGTCGACGACGTGCTCGACTTCGCCCGCGGCCGGATGGGCGGCGGCATTCCGCTGAACCTGAAGGCGACCGACGCGCTGGCGGCGGACTTCGAGCACGTCGTCGCCGAGTTGCGCGGCGCCTTCCCGCTGCGCGCCATCGACAGCCTGATCGACATCCAAGCCATCATCTTTTGCGACCGGGTCAGGCTGGCGCAACTGTTGTCGAACCTGCTCACCAACGCGCTGGTGCACGGCGCGCCGGAGCGCCCGGTCACGCTGACGGCGCTGGCCGCCGACGACGTGCTGCGCGTTGAAATCAGCAACGGCGGCGCGGCCATTGCGCCGGAGCTGATCGCCCGCCTGTTCCAGCCTTACTGGCGCGGCGCCGCCGAGAACGCGCCCGCCGGCCTTGGGCTGGGCCTGTATATCGCGGCCGAAATCGCCCGCTGCCACGGCGGCGCGCTGGCCGTCAGCTCCAACGACGCGCTGACCACCTTCCGCTTCACGCTGCCGTTGAAAACCTGAGGCCGGCGCGCCGGCCGGACTTTCCAACGCTCAAGGTGGCGCCGGCACGGCGCAATCGGGCGCAGCATAAGGGTTCGCCCCCCCCCCCCGGCCCACGCGACACCAGGAGAAGCCCATGAGCCAGCGAATGTTTGAATCGTGCATCGACGCCTGCCACCTGTGCGCCAACGCCTGCGACCACTGCGCGGTATCCTGCCTGGCGGAAGCGGACGTCGCCAGGATGGCGCGCTGCATCGCCGTCGACGTCGATTGCGCCCAGATCTGCCGGCTGGCGGCCGGCTTCATGGCGCGCGGCAGCGAATCGGCCGCCGCCGTTTGCCGGGCCTGCGTCGACGCCTGCAACGCCTGCGCCGACGAATGCGCAAGGCATGCCATGCAGCATTGCCAGGACTGCGCGCTGGCCTGCCGCCGCTGCGCCGACGCGTGCCGGCGCATGGCGGCGGCGGTGCCGCTGTCGCGGCAACGACACGGCGCCACCGTCCCGGCCGCGGCGCCTTCGCATTAGCGGCCTTACGCCATCAGAACCGAGTACGCCAGCGTAGCCGAAAACAGCAGCAAGACCAGCGACGCGCAGCGCAGCAATAACGCCGGTTTGACCGGCGCGTCGCCGCCGCCCTTCAAGCTCGCCCCCAAGCACAGCCAGCCCAGCGCCACCGGCACCAGCGTCAGCACAAAGCATGCGACGCAGACGAAAAAAACCCCGGCCGACGCAAACGCCGCCAGCGGGAAGATGCCGCTGGCAAACAGGATCGCCTTGGGATTGAGCAGCGTCACGCAGTACATCGACGCAAACGTCATGCGCTTGCCGTCGACGCCGCCCGCGGTTGGATGGCTGGGCCACATTTGCCAGCCCAAATAAGCGATGTAGACGGCGCACAGGAGTTTAATGGCGACCACCAGGGCGGGCGTGGAATGCGATAGCGCCAACAGGAAGAAGCCCCAGGCGGAGATCGCCGTCAGGTAGCCCAATGTTTCCGCGGCAATTAGGTTAATCGAGCGCGCGACGCCGAACTTGATGCCCGACGACAAAAGCAAGGTATTCGTTGGCCCGGGCACCAAGAGAATCAAAAAAAACCCGGCGATCATTTGCAGCAGTGCATTGGTCGAAAACATGAAATACCCTAACGAAACGCTGACCTTTTGAGGCGTATCGCCGCCTTATCGCAGCGCGCGGCGGCAAAAGCCCGATGGTACTACGGTCTGGACAGTTTCCCTGCCATCGACAGCCGCGCCACACGAGAAAAAACCCGCCAGCCTTGCGGCGAACGGGTCTGTCGATACCCCTGCGGCGCCAGGACGGCGCGCTTACTTGCCGCGCGTGCCGACCACCTCGACGGTGACGCGGCGGTTTTTCGCCCGGCCCTCGGCGCTCTTGTTGTCGGCGAGCGGCTGGGCTTCGCCCTTGCCCTCGGTGTAGACGCGCGACGTGTCGAGGCCCTTGCTCACCACGTAAGCCTTGACCGCCTCGGCGCGCCGTATCGACAGTTTTTGATTGTACTGCGGGCTGCCGACCGAGTCGGTGTGGCCGACCGTGATCATCACTTCCGTGTTCATGCCCTGCAGTTGCGCCAGCAAACCGTCCAGCGCGGCCTTGCCTTCCGGCTTGAGCACGGATTTGTCGAAATCAAACAAGGCTTCCGCCGCCAGGCTGACCTTTTCCGACACGACCACCGGGGCCGGTTGCGGCTGCGGCTGCACCGGCGTAGGCTCCACCGGCAGCGGCGCCGGCTCGGGCGCTGCCACGTACACCGGCGCGCTCGAGGCCGGACGGCCCAATTTATACACCAGGTTGAACGAGAGCAGATCGACGTCGCCGCGGTTGCCGACGGCGTCGTTGACGCGGTAGCGCTCAAGTTCGGCGCGCATCGCCAACGCTTCGCTGAATTTATACTCCAGGCCCACGCCCACCTTTGGATTGAGCTTGCGCTCGCTTGGATTCGGGTTGGTCACCGCGAACAGGCGGTTGCCGGTGAAATGGGCGCGCGCCTGCGCGTAATTCATGCCGACGCGGCCGTACACCGAAAAACGCTGCGACAGCGGAAACTGGCCCAACAAGTCCAGGTTCACGCCGCGGAAACTGACGTCGCCGTTGAGCCGGCTGGCCGGGACGGTGACGGCGTTGAAACCGAACTTGCCGAGATCGAAGTAACCCAATTCCACGGCGAAATTCTTGTTCAGTTGCTTGCCCAAATACAGCTTGATGGCGGTATCGTGTTCGCGCGAATCGAAACGCACGGCGGTCGAGCCGCCGGCCATCAGGCTGCGGCTCAGGCGCTCTTCGTCGATGTTCGCCTGCGAACGGCCGATGCCGGCGCCGATATACCAGGCCGCATTGGCCCAGTCGGGATTGACCCACTCGTCGGCCGCGTGGGCACATTGGCTGGCTAGCAGCGCGCCGGCGATGACGCCGAACGAGGTGACGGATTTGACTAGTTTCGTGTGTTGCTTCATGTCTTGCTCCAAGAAATAGGACGAAGCGCCGATGGCGTCGGCGTCGCTTCAACGATGCGGATGGCGGTGGCTTGGCCGGCGCGCAACAACGCGCCGGCCACGCGGACCGGGACCTTACGGGGCCGGTTTAACCACCGTGTTTTGCTGCAGCGTGGTGGCCGTTTGCGACAGCGTACGGCCGTTGAGCGAGGCGCCGGTCAGCATCGCGATATTGGTCTGGGCCAGGATGTTACCCTCGAAATGCGAGTTGGTGTCCAGTGTGACCGCGCCGGTAACTTGCCAGAAAATATTCTTGGCCTGCGCGCCGCCGCTCAAAACGACGCGCATGTTCGGGCTGATGTTCAGCTTGCCGTTGATCTGGAAAATCCACACGTCGTTCGGACCGCCGACCAGGGTCAGATTGGTCGGGATCGTAACGTTGCTGCCCCAGGTATAGGTGCCGGCCACCAGCGTTTGGTTGGCCACCGTGCCGGCGCCCAGGTTGAGGAAGGGACCGACACCGGCGGGCCGTCCGGCGGCGTCGGTATACGCCGTTTCCAGGTCGCTGACGGCGGCGGTCAACAGCACCGGGTCGGCCACGGCGCAGGCCGGGCCGGCGGCGTCGACCGCGTAAATGATGCCGTTCACTTCGGTGCAGGTAATGCCGATGAAGGCGCCGCTGATCGGGCTGGTGCCGACGTTGCCGGTAACACTAGACGTCGGCACGTTGGTGACGCCCGTTTTGCTCAAAATCGCGAAATTGCCGGCGCCGCCGAGGATCACGGCGGCCGGACCCAGCGCCGCTGTGACGGTCAGTGTTTGCGCGTCGTTCTTGCCCTTGTAGCTGGCGCTGATCAGCGCCGTGCCGCCGCTGCGGCCGGTGGCCACGCCGGTGGCGTTGTTGACGGTGGCGACGACCAGGTTGCCGGAGCTCCAGTTCGACGCGGCGGTGACGTCGCTGGTGGTGCCGTCGCTGTAGCTGGCCGTGGCCATGAATTGCCGGGTGGCGCCGACCGGGATGACGGCGTTGATCGGCGTGACCGCGATCGACGTCAGGGTGGCCGGACGCACGGTCAGGGTTTGGCTGGCGCTCTTGCCGCGGAACGTGGCCATGATAACGGAGGTGCCGCTGGCAACGCCGTGGGCCATGCCGTTTTGCAACACGGTCGCCACGTTGGTGTTGGCCGAAGACCAGGTCGAGCCGGCCGTGACGTTGCTGGTGCTGCCGTCGCTATACGTCGCCGTCGCCGTGAATTGTTGCACGCCGTCGATGGCAATGGAGGCGTTCGCGGGCGTTACCGCCAGCGACACCACGGTGGCGGCCGTCACCGTCAAGGTTTGGGTATCGCTCTTGCCGGCGAAGGTAGCCGTGATCGGCGCGGCGCCTTGGGCGACGCCGGTGGCCAGGCCTGATGCGCTGCCGACGGTGGCGACGTTGGTCGCGGCCGAGGTCCAGGTCGAATAGATGGTCACGTCGCTGGTGCTGGCGTCGCTATACGTGGCGGTGGCCGTGAATTGCTGGGTGGCGCCGGCGGCGATCGAGCCGTTCGTCGGCGTGACCGCGATGGCGCTGAGCGTCGCGCTCGTCACGGTCAGGTTGGTGCTGGCGCTCAAGGCGCCGGACTGGGCTTTGATGACCGTGGTGCCGGCCGTCACGCCGGTGGCGGCGCCGCCGGCGAGGATGCTGGCAAAGGCCGGCGTCGCGGACGTGAACGTCGAGGCCGCGGTGACGTCGCGCGTGGTGCCATCGGTAAAGGTACCCGTGGCTTGGAATTGCAGCCGGCCGTCGATCGCGATGCTGCGGTTGGGCGGGCTGATCGCCAGCGACAGCAAGGTTGCCGGGGTGACCGTCAAGGTTGCCGCGCCGCTCTTGCCGCCAAACGCGGCGCCGATACTCGCCGTGCCGCTGGCAACGCCGGTGGCCAGGCCGCTGCCGGCGTTGACGCCAGCGATGCCGGCGCTCGCCGTGGTCCAGGTCGACGACGCGGTCACGTCCTTGGACGCGCCATCGGCGTAGGTTGCCGTGGCGATAAATTGCTGGGTGGCGCCGATCGGCACGGAAGCCGTTGCCGGCGTGACCGTGACGCTGCTCAGTTCCGCGGCCGGCAAGCCCAGAATTGGGTCGCGCCCTTGGTCTCCGCCGCCGCAACCGGCCAGCATCGCTGTGAGGAGGAACCCCACAGAGCAGAGTAGTGTTTTCATGTGCAACTTCAGAGCGTTCATGGCGCATCCCTTTATGGTGTGATTTGACGCCCCTTGACGGCGGCGCGCGAGCGGTGGTCTTGGCAACACCCCCGCCACCGGCCGCGCAGTTCGGGCAAGTGGGCGGCGACGTTTTTCGACCGTACCTTTGTTATCCTCGCTATTTTCACCCCGCTATGTGCGCTAGCGCGCATACGCCAAAATATATTTGTTTTAAACAACATTGAGCATGCGCAGCCGCAACTGAGCGGCAGGCTGGCGAAGGCATAGCGGGCGTCCCTCGGCTGCTTGGCATGTGGCACGTCAAGATTGAAGCCTGCATGCTGGAGCAGGCCGGAATCGACATTGTGCCGGTTGCGCCGGGCTTGCGGGCGGTAAATTGAAACGCCTTGAATTTTCGAATTTGTAACGTATAATCCACAAAAAACATGTATCAAATATCGGACTACCTGACGACTGATGGGCATGACCCCTTCAAGGAATGGCTGGCAAGTCTTGCCGACCGCCAAGCCCGTGCACGGGTTCTTGTGCGGGTTCAACGTATGGGGGCAGGCAACTTTGGCGACTGCAAGCCCATTGCCGGGGGCATGTGGGAACTGCGCATCGACCACGGGCCGGGCTATCGGGTGTATTACGCCCGCGCTGGTGAAAAGCTGCTGTTGTTGCTGTTGGGTGGCGACAAGCGCAAGCAGCAGGCCGACATAGATACGGCATTGGCATATTGGGATGACTGGAACCGGAGAAACACATCATGAACAAAACATCTCGACCGCACGCCGACGCAGTGATAGAACTGCTGCGCGACGACCCCGTTTTTGCTGATGAATACCTTGCCGCCGCCTTGGACGAAGCCGACCTGCCGGGCGGACAAGCCGCGCTGCTGGCCGCATTGCGCCATGTAGCCGAGGCACAAGGAATGGCCGCTGTTGCGGAACGGGCAGGTATTCCGCGCGAAAGCCTTTACCGCGCGCTTTCGCCTACAGGCAATCCGACAATAAAGACCCTGCTGGCGGTGTTCAATGCGGTGGGTTTGAAATTGGCTGTGCATCGTGTAATTCCCGCCTGACGGACTCAAGCACAATTAAAAGCGCCAGCCTATCCCGACGGGGAGAAAAGCCGGAACCTTCACCGGCCTGACTGGTGCCCCGATTTATGAGGGATGACGCCTTGAAGGGGTGTGGATGACAGAGGCAAAAAAGCAGGCTCAGTTAAGCAAAGCGCTAGAGCCTATCAAACCGTTATTCGGTCGCGGGCGCATACGAATAGATTCGCCAGCTCAGCAGCAGCCCAATTGGGATAAGTGGCGACACATGCGAGATATTGAGCTTTGGGAAGCTGAAACCCCTAGCCTGAACTATGCGCCAAAAGAATTGCCGGTCTATTTTGGTGCATATGACCGGCTAGGCGACGACCCTTTTAGGATTTGTCCCTCACCTTTTTTGAATCGCCTGCACGTGGCAAACAGCTATTGCAATATGGCAATATAACCGGACACTGATAACGTTACGACGGGGAGGCTGGACCAATGCAAAAATAAGAATCGCCTGCATGATGATTGTGCTGTCTGGGTGCGCGTCGTCGTCTGGCGTACTTAAGTCGGCCCGAGATACCTTCACAGTGAACACGAGGGCATCACCTGGGGCTGGCGGCGGCCCCTCTGCAAAGAGGTCCGCATATTCTGATGCAAGCCAAGAGTGCGCTAAAACTGGCAAGACCGTGGACATTGTTGCCGAGAGTGCCTCAGCCACAAGTTGGACTGAGGGAATGCACTCTGTTGATTTGATTTTCAAGTGCGTGTAACTGGCGTAACGGTACACTTTTTCCAACTAAGGAAAAATGAAAACTATAATGATGATTGCGGCACTGTCAGCACTAGTTGGGTGTGCCAGCAATTCCGGCGTGGTCGCTATGGGCTCGGATACATACTTCGTGTCGCGCCAGGCTGCGACCGGCTTTTCCGGAATGGGAACGCTCTAGGCAGAGGCCATCGGCGAGGCTGGGCAGTTCTGCGGCGCGAAAGGGCAGTCTATGGAGATGGTCAGCGAGAACGACGCGCAGCCGCCATACATCCTTGGGAGCTTCCGCAAGACCGAAATCAAGTTTCGGTGCGCATCAGGCAAGTAGGCACGAGGACTTCAGATTGATAAAATATTAATAAATATCAAGTGGCGACGCCCCCCCCCCCGAAGCCCTACCATGTGGGGGGCTTTTTGTTGCCTGTGCTGGCGCTGGTGGAAAGGTTGGCCGGGGCGACCGCTGCGCGGTCCACTATTCGCAACACCTGCCCGTATTGAATCGCCGACCTTCGCGTAAATCCTATACCAGCCCTACTCGACACAAAAAAACAAGCCGAAAAACAAAAAGGCTACAAGCCGAAGCCTGTAACCTTTTGATTTCACTGCGAATATCTGGTGCCGTTGGCCGGAATCGAACTGGCGACCTTCACATTACGAATGTGCTGCTCTACCAACTGAGCTACAACGGCGAAGACGCGTATTCTAACAAACATTCCAGAAATTTCGCTAGTGCCAATGCGACTTTTTTGCCAAATAATTCTGCCGGCCCGGTACGGCGCCGCCGGACGGGCCGCCCGGCCCGTCGAACTAGGCGTTGTGGTAGCTGGTAACGCGCGCCACTTCGTCCTTCGAGCCGAGGAACACCGGCACGCGCTGGTGCAATTTGTGCGGTTCGATGTCCATGATGCGCGCCTGGCCGTCGGTGGCCGCGCCGCCGGCCTGCTCGACGATGAAAGCCATCGGGTTGGCTTCGTACATCAGGCGCAGCTTGCCCGGCATCGCCGTGTCGCGCGTGTCGGCCGGGTACATGAAAATGCCGCCGCGGTTCAGGATGCGGTGCACGTCGGCGACCATCGAGGCGACCCAGCGCATGTTGAAGTTGCTGCCGCGGGCGCCGTCGACGCCGGCCAGCAGTTCGTCGACGTAGCGTTTGACCGGCTCGTGCCAGTGGCGCGCGTTGGACGCGTTGATGGCGAATTCCTTGGTCGCGGCGGGAATCTGCATATTGCTCTGCGTCAGAACCCAGGAGCCCATCTCGCGGTCCAGGGTAAAGCAGTTGACGCCGTTGCCGGTGGTCAGCACCAGCATCGTCTGCGGGCCGTACACGGCGTAGCCGGCGGCCACTTGCTTGCTGCCGGCCTGCATGAAGTCCGCCTCGGTCGCCTCGCCCATGCCGTCGGCCGCCTTCAGCACCGAGAAGATGGTGCCGATCGAGACGTTGACGTCGATGTTGCTGGAGCCGTCGAGCGGGTCGAACAGCAGCAGGTATTCGCCCTTCGGATAGCGGTTCGGGATCGGGTGGATCGATTCCATCTCCTCCGACGCCATCGCCGCCAGGTGGCCGCCCCATTCGTTGGCTTCGAGCAGGATCTCGTTGGAGATCACGTCGAGTTTTTTCTGCACTTCGCCCTGGATGTTTTCCGTGTGGGCGCTGCCCAGGATGTCGCCCAGCGCGCCCTTGCCCACCGAGTGGCTGATGGTTTTGCAGGCGCGCGCGACGACTTCGATCAGCAGGCGCAATTCGGCCGGGATGCTGTTGTGCGAACGTTGTTCTTCGACCAGATATTGCGTGAGGCTGATGCGTTTCATGAATTCCCTTTGTGTATAAATAGTGTTGCTGCTTGCGGGCCGTTGGCTGCTTGTAGACCACCGGCGTAGGGCCGGCGTCGGCCCCCTAGGGTCTGACGCCGGCTTCTTGCCGCTGGCTTGTTGCTGGCGTTCGCGGCCGGTTTGTTTAGTTCGACAGGGCCTTGCTGACGACTTCGAGCACGTCGTTCGACAGGCTGGCGCTGGCGCTGACCCGTTCCAGCGCGGCCTGCATGTGCACTTGCAGCGCCGGCACGTAGCGGCGCCAGCGGTCCATGCTGCGCGCCAGCCGCGCCGCCACCTGCGGGTTGAGCGCGTCGAGCGCGATCACCTGCTCGGCCCAGAAGGCGTAGCCGCTGCCGTCGGCCGCGTGGAATTGCGACGGGTTGCCGGCGCAAAAGTTGAAGATCAG
The DNA here is from genome assembly GCF_000344615.1 of Janthinobacterium sp. CG3. Lineage (GTDB taxonomy): Bacteria > Pseudomonadota > Gammaproteobacteria > Burkholderiales > Burkholderiaceae_D > Janthinobacterium. The sequence goes on from NZ_KB467824.1 coordinate 3,209,732, forward strand.
GCTGCGCGCGCGGTTCGGGTTCTTCAGCGTGAAGGCCGGGTGCGTCATCAGCGCGCGCACGGCGGCGACGTTGGTGCCCGGCGCGCTCGCCTGCATGGCGAACCATTTGTCGATCACCAGCGCCTCTTGCTCGAAGTCGGCGAAGTAGCTTTTCAGCGCGCTGGCGGCGTTCTCCGGCGCGCCCGAATGGATCAGCGCCGACAGCGCGGCGGCGCGGTCGGTCATGTTGCCGGCGCTGTCGAACTGGCGCTGCGCCAGTTCCAACTCGGCCGCGCCGGGCGCGATCAGCAGGTAGGACAGGCACAGGTTTTTCAGCCCGCGCTTGCCGGCCGACAGCGCGTCCGGGCTGTACGGCCCCGGCGTCTGGTTGGCCTGGTATTGCGCCAGCAATTCCGCTTTCAGCGCGGCGCCGATGCTGCGGCGCATGAACTGGCGGGCGATGTGGATTGCCTGCGGGTTCACCGCGTCCATCCGTTCGGCGATGATGGTTTCCGACGGCAGCACCAAGGCCAGTTCGCGGAAGGCCGCGTCGAGCGTGTCGTCGACCAGCAGCGCGCGCTGGGCGGCGATGAAGGTCGCGTCCAGCGCCAGCGGCGCGCCGGCGGCGACCGCGGCCGTCAGCTTCAGCAGGCGCTCCATGGCCAGGCGCTGGCCCGCTTCCCAGCGGTTCACCGGATCGCTGTCGTGGCTGAACAGGTGCAGCAGTTCGGCGTCGCTGTAGTCGTAGTCGAGCACCACCGGCGCCGAAAAGTCGCGCAACAGCGACGGCGTCGGCCGTTCGGCGACGCCGCTGAAGTGGAAGCTCTGGCTGGTTTCGGTCAGCTCCAGCAGCACCGTGGTGGCGCCGGCCGAGCCGGCCGTGTGCAGCGCCAGGTCGCGCCCGTCGGCGCCCAGCAGGCCGACCGCCACCGGGATGTGGAACGGCAGCTTGTCGCTCTGCCCCGGCGTCGCCGGGCAGCTCTGCGCCAGCGTGATGTGGTAGGTCTGCGCCTCGGCGTCGTAGTGCGTGACGGCCTTCACCAGCGGCGTGCCGGCCTGGCTGTACCAGCGCTCGAACTGGCCCAGGTCGCGGCCGTTGGCGTCGGCCATCGCGGCGCGGAAGTCGTCGCACTGCACCGCTTGGCCGTCGTGGCGCGCGAAGTACAGGTCCATGCCCTTGCGGAAACCGTCGCGCCCGACCAGGGTTTGCATCATGCGCACCACTTCGGCGCCCTTTTCATAGATCGTGACGGTGTAGAAGTTGTTGATCTCGACGAAGGAGTCGGGCCGCACCGGGTGCGCCATCGGCCCGGCGTCCTCCGGGAACTGGGCCTGGCGCAGCGTGCGCACCTGGTCGATGCGGGTGACCGCGCGGCCGGTGTCGGTGCCGATCATGTCGGCCGAGAATTCCTGGTCGCGGAACACCGTCAGGCCCTCTTTCAGCGACAGTTGGAACCAGTCGCGGCAGGTGACGCGGTTGCCGGTCCAGTTGTGGAAGTATTCGTGGCCGACCACCGCCTCGATGCCGGCGTAGTCGATGTCGGTGGCCACGCGCGGGTTCGCCAGCACGTATTTCGTGTTGAAGATGTTGAGGCCCTTGTTTTCCATCGCGCCCATGTTGAAGTCGCCCACGGCGACGATCATGAAACGGTCCAGGTCCAGCTCCAGGCCGAAGCGCTCCTCGTCCCAGCGGATGCTGTTTTTCAGCGACTGCATCGCGTAGTCGGCCTTGTCGAGGTTGCCCTCTTCGACCCACACTTGCAGCAGCACTTCGCGGCCGGACCGCAGCGTATAGCGCTCCTCCTGGCAGACCAGGCGCGCCGCCACCAGCGCGAACAGGTAGGACGGCTTCTTGAACGGATCTTCCCATTTGGCGTAGTGGCGCCCGTCGCCGAGGTCGCCCTCTTCGACCAGGTTGCCGTTCGACAGCAGCACCGGGAACTTGTCCTTGTCGGCGCGCAGCATCACCGTGTACTTGGCCATGACGTCGGGACGGTCGGGGAAGAAGGTGATGCGGCGGAAGCCCTCGGCCTCGCACTGCGTAAAGAAGTTGCCGTTCGACACGTACAAGCCCGACAGCGAGGTATTGTTCCGCGGCGCCAGCACCGTCTCGATTTCCAGCGTGACCTTGGCGGGCGCCTTGCGGATCGTCAGGCCGGCGTCGCTCAGCTCGTACTCGCCGGGCTTCAGCGCCTTGCCGTTCAGGCGCACGGCGACCAGTTCGATATGCTCGCCGTGCAGCGCGATGTCGCTGTTGGCGCCGGCCGGGTTGCGGCTCAGCGTGATGCGGCTGGCGACGATGGTGCGGGCGGGATCGAGGTCGAAACCCAACTCCACGCTCTCGACCAGAAAACTTGGCGGGGTGTAATTTTTGCGGTAAATCGTCTGAGGGCTGTCTGTGCGCATAGGGATTTGGTGGGTGGCGGAGGCAAAAGCCTATTTTACCAACACCAGCCCGGTGCGCGGCCGAATCTTCAGCGCGGCGGACGGCGGGGGTAACAATCTGTAATAATCCAGCGACGCGCGATACACGGACGTAAACTATTCCCCTGTAATGTGTATTCCTTTGCCGGAGATCAATATGATCAGATATCTCGCCACGCTGGCCGCCGCGATGAGCTTGCTACTGGCCGGCTGCGCCACCACCATCCGCAGCGACGTCACCGCCTTCCACCAGTGGCCGGCCGAGCTGCGCGACAAGTCGTACGCGTTCCAGGCGCCGGCGCAGGTGGAGGACACGCTGGAATACCGCAGCTACCTGGACCTGGTGCGCGCCGAACTGGGCAAGCTCGGCTTCAACGAGGCCGCCGGCCCGGAAGCGGCCAGGCTGAAGGTGGCGGTGCGCTTCGCCACCATCGACCGGCCGGTGCGCGTGATGGAAATGACGGACCCGTTCTGGAGCGGGCCGGGCTACTGGCCGGGCCGCTACGGCTACCGCTATCCGTGGGGCTACCCGCGCTGGCACGGCTTCCGGCCGTATTACGACCCGTTCATGTTCGGCCCGCTCGACATGCGCGAAAGCATACGCCACAACTACGAGCGGCAATTACGGGTGACCATCGACGGCGCCGACGGCAAGAAACTGTTTGACGTGACGGCGCAAAACACCAGCCGCGTAGCGGCCACGCCGGTGGTGATGCCGGCGCTGGTCGCCAGCGCCTTCGCCGGCTTCCCGGGCCAGAGCGGCGTGCCGCGCCGCGTCGATTTAAAGGTGGAGTGAGCGCCCGCTTCGTCGACGCCACAGGCCAGGCGCCGGGCGCGGCCCCCGAGAGTCAGCCTCCGCATTGAGGGCCGCGGGTTTGCATAGTACGCTTCGGCGCCCAGCGTGATGGCGCCGATCAGCAAGACCGCCAGCGCCAGCGCGATCAGCAGGCGGCCGAACTTGGGCGAGCCGTCGCCGCCCCCGCCCGCCGGCACCTCGTCGTCAGCATCGCACATCTTTCCTACGGTATTAAAATGGACGAGCCGGTCGTTTTGCGCGACTCCAGCTCGGTATGGGCTTGCGCCACGTCGGCCAGGTTATAGCGCTGGTTGACGGCAATCTTGACTTCGCCGCTGGCGACGATGCCGAACAGCGAGCTCGCCGTCGCCTGCAGATCCTCGCGCGTGGCGATGTAGCTGAACAGCGACGGACGGGTGATGAACAGCGAGCCGCGCGACGTCAGTTCGCCCAGCGAGAACGGCGGCACCGGCCCGGACGCGTTGCCGAAGCTGACCATCGTGCCCAGCGGCGCCAGGCAGTCGAGCGAGCCGGTGAAGGTGTCCTTGCCGATCGAGTCGTAGACCGCGCGCACGCCCTTGCCGCCGGTAATCTCACGCACCCGTTCGACGAAATTCTCGCTGTTGTAGTTAATCACGTGCGCGGCGCCGTTCGCCCTGGCCAGTTCCGCCTTGTCGTCCGAGCCGACCGTGCCGATCAGGGTCACGCCCAGCACCTTGGCCCACTGGCTGGCGATCAGGCCGACCCCGCCGGCGGCGGCGTGGAACAGCACCGTGTCGCCGGCCTTCAGCGCCACCGTGCGGTGCAGCAGATACTGCGCCGTCATGCCTTGCAACATCATCGCCGCGGCCGTGTCGAAATCGACCTTCTCCGGCAGCGCCACCAGCATCGCCGCGGGCACGTTGCGCACTTGCGCATAGGCGCCGTTCGGCCCGCCCGCGTAGGCGACACGGTCGCCCACCTTGACCTCGGTGACGCCCTCGCCCACCGCCTCGACGACGCCGGCGCCCTCCTTGCCCAGGCCGGCCGGCAACTCTTGCGGGTACAGGCCGGTGCGGAAATAGACGTCGATGTAATTCAGCCCGATCGCCTCGTGCCGCACCTGCGCCTCGCCGGGAGCGGGCGGGGCCAGCTCGACGTCGACATATTCCATCACTTCGGGACCGCCGGTGCGGCGCATTCTGATCGTCTTAGTCATAGGGGCTTCCTTGTCGTTGTGAAGTTGAAGTCAGGCTGGCGCGGCGGCGCGCGCCGCCAGTTGCGACAGCACCAGGTGGGCCGACGCCAGATTGGTGGCGCAGGCAACGTTGTGCACGTCGCAGGCGCGCACCAGCGCGTTGATGTCCGGCTCGTGCGGCTGCGGCGTCATCGGGTCGCGCAGGAACACCACGCAATCGATCCGGCCCTCGACCAGCATCGAGCCGATCTGCAAGTCGCCGCCGAACGGACCCGAATGCTTGCGCTCGACCACCAGACCCAACTCGTCGATCAGGCGCCCACCGGTGGTACCGGTGGCCGACAGCGTGCAGGTGCGCAGGAAATCGATGTATTCGCCGGCCAGCGCGATCATGTCGTCTTTTTTCTTGTCGTGGGCAATCAGGGCGATGCGGGTTGTCATGGTGGGCTGTCCGTATGGAGGGAGGTAAGGGGCTATTTCTTCGATAACATATAAATACCGGCCAGCACCAGGCTGGTGCCGGCCAACTGCCAGTTCGTGATTTGCTCGCCGAGCACCAGCGCGCCCAGGAACAGCGTCGACACCGGGCCGATCATGCCGGCCTGGGACGCCGTGGCGGCGCCGATGCGCTGCACCGCCGTCATCGTCATGAACACCGGCAGCACCGTGCAAAAGATGCCGTTGAGCAGCGACAGGCCGTACACCGGCAGCGGCTGCAGCAACATCGACGCCGGGCGCAGCAGGAAAAACTGGCCGACGCAGGCGGCGCTGGAGACGCACATCGCGTACGACACCAGGCGTAGCGCGCCGATGCGCTTGACCAGTTCGCCCGAACCGAGCAGATACACCGCGTACGAGGTGGCCGACCCGAGCACCAGCAGCGAGCCGAGCACCACATTGCCGGCGCCGCCCCGCAAATCGTGGACGAACACCAGCACGATGCCGCAATACGAGGCCAGCAGCGCCAGCCACTGCAACCGGCTGATGTGGTGCTTCAGGAACACCGTACTAATGAGCAGCACGAAGGTCGGGGTGAGGAACAGGATCAGCCGTTCCAGCCCGACCGTAATGTATTGCAGCCCGAGGAAATCGAGAAAGCTCGACAAATAGTAGCCGACCAGGCCCAGGCCGACCAGGCGCCAGCGGTCGCGCGGCGCCAGCGGCGCCTCGGTGCGCATCTTCCACAGCGCCACGGCGGCGAACACCGGCAGCGAAAACAGCATGCGGAAAGCGATCAGGGTCACGGCGTCGATCTGGTAGCGGTACAACAGCTTGGCGACGATGGCCTTGGTGGAAAACAGCACCGCGCCGCCGACCGCGATCGACAGGCCGCCCAGATACGCCGAACGTGGAAGGGACTGCTGGGGCGAAACAGCTGGAATTGTACTCATGCATCGATTGTAATGGCAAAAGCGAAACGTCGCTGACGCCCTCCCCCGGCAACGCGACAACGCCGGGGTCAGCTCCCGACATGGCGGTTTTTGGGGCAAAACCAGGGGCGCGAACCCGGAGCAGACCGCGAGGGCCCGAGCCCGGACTGCTTGCCGCTGGTATTTTTTGGACGCCGCCGGCGCCTGGAATTTGTGGAAATCGCGGCTGGGACGTTGCGCGCGCACAGGGAAGCGGCGTATCCAGGCCGCCGCCGGGGGAGATTTTGGCATGCCAATATGGTAAAATGTCGGCCACAATTGCACACCGTCTAAGGAAGATCCGACATGGCTGGACACAGTAAATGGGCCAATATCAAGCACAAAAAGGCCGCAACGGACGCTAAGCGCGCCAAGGTCTGGACCCGTTTGATCAAGGAAATCACGGTTGCCGCGCGTATGGGCGGCGGCGACGTCGCCGCCAACCCGCGCCTGCGCCTGGCCGTCGAGAAGGCCGCCGACGCCAACATGCCGAAGGATAACGTGCAGCGCGCGGTCACCCGCGGCAGCGGCGGCGTCGACGGCGCCAACTACGAAGAGGTGCGCTACGAGGGCTACGGCATCGGCGGCGCCGCCATCGTGGTCGAGTGCATGACCGACAACCGGGTGCGCACCGTGGCCGAGGTGCGCCACGCGTTCCTGAAGTACGGCGGCAATATGGGCAACGAGGGCTCGGTGGCCTTCCTGTTCCAGCATTGCGGCCAGTTCCTGTTCGCCCCCGGCACCCGGGAGGACGCGCTGATGGAGGCGGCCCTGGAAGCCGGCGCCGAGGACGTGCTGACCGACGACGAGGGCGGCTTCGAGGTGCTGTGCGCGGTGCACGACTTCGCCAACGTCAAGGACGCGCTGGAAACGGCCGGCTTCAAGGCCGAAGTGGCCGAGATCGTCATGAAGCCGGCCACCGAGACCGTCTTCAGCGGCGAGGAAGGCATCAAGATGCAAAAACTGCTGGACGCGCTGGAAAACCTGGACGACGTCCAGGAAGTGTTCTCGAACGCGCTGATCGAAGACTAATCGACGAACAGTCGACGACTAATCGCTACACCGCGGGCGGCCCCGTCGCCCGCGTCACCACTGAACGAACGGTTCTTATGAAAATTTTGGTAGTCGGCTCTGGCGGCCGCGAACACGCACTGGCCTGGAAACTGGCGCAATCGGAACGCATACAGATGGTGTATTGCGCGCCCGGCAACGGCGGCACGGCGCGCGACCCGCGCCTGGTCAACATCGATATCAGCGACCTCAACGCGCTGGCCGACTTCGTCGTCGCCGAGCACATCGGCCTGACCGTGGTCGGACCGGAAGTGCCGCTGGCGGCCGGCATCGTCAACCTGTTCCGCTCGCGCGGGCTGAAGATTTTCGGCCCGAGCAAGGAGGCGGCGCAACTGGAGTCGTCGAAGGACTTCGCCAAGGCCTTCATGCAGCGCCACGGCATTCCGACGGCGCTGTACCGGACCTTCTCCGAGCCGGCCCCGGCGCACGCCTACATCGACGCGCAGGGCGCGCCCATCGTCATCAAGGCCGACGGCCTGGCCGCCGGCAAGGGCGTGGTGGTGGCGATGACCTTGAACGAGGCGCACCAGGCGGTCGACATGATGCTCTCCGATAACCAGTTCGGCGACGCCGGCGCCCGCATCGTCATCGAGGAATTCCTCGCCGGCGAAGAGGCCAGCTTCATCGTCATGTGCGACGGCAAGAACGTGCTGCCGCTGGCCACCAGCCAGGACCACAAGCGCCTGAAGGACCACGACGAAGGCCCGAACACCGGCGGCATGGGCGCCTACTCGCCGGCGCCGATCGTCACGCCGGCGATGCACGCGCGCGTGATGCGCGAGATCATCAACCCGACCATCCAGGGCATGGCCAAGGACGGCATCGTCTTCACCGGCTTCCTGTACGCCGGCCTGATGATCGACGACAAGGGTAACCCGAAGACGCTGGAATTCAATTGCCGCATGGGCGACCCGGAAACCCAGCCGATCATGGCGCGCCTGAAAACCGACCTGGTCACGGTGATGGAGCACGCCGTCAACGGCACGCTCGACGCGGTCGAGCTGGAATGGGACCGCCGCACCGCGGTCGGCGTCGTCATGGCCGCCGCCGGCTATCCGGACGCGCCGGTCAAGGGCCAGCTGATCGGCGCGATCCCGGCCGAAACGCCGGACTCGGTGACCTTCCACGCCGGCACCGCGCAGCTCGACGGCAAGCTCTACACCAACGGCGGGCGCGTGCTGTGCGTCGTCGGCCTGGGCGACAGCGTCAAGATGGCGCAAAAAACCGCCTATGAAACGCTGGAGAAGATCCACTTCGACGGCGCGCAATACCGCCGCGACATCGGCTGGCGCGGGCTGAAGCACTAATACAGTGGGTCGGATCAGCCCATCGGGCGTAATCCGACCGACAACATCGCGCCAACTCGACGCCATGGCGCCCGGCGCCGGCGCACCCCTCATTTTGCTATCACAAAAACGCGCGACAGGGTACAATCCCCCCTCACTTTTTTATTCTAGCGCGCAATGTTGTCTTCCCCTTCCCCCAGCGCCGTCAAGGCCTATTTGCTCGATCTGCAACAGCGCATCGTGCAAGCGCTCGAGACGCTCGACGGCCAGCCGTTCGCCCGCGACGCCTGGCAGCGCCCCGAGGGCGGCGGCGGGATCTCGCGCGTGATCGAGGAAGGCGACGTGTTCGAGCGCGGCGGCGTGAATTTTTCGCACGTCACCGGCGCCAGCCTGCCGCCGTCGGCCGCGGCCGGACGGCCCGAGCTGGGCGGCCGCGCCTGGGAGGCGATGGGCGTGTCGCTGGTGCTGCATCCACGCAATCCGCACGCGCCGACGGTGCACATGAACGTGCGCTTTTTCACCACCAGCAACGCCGCCGGCGAGCCGGTCTGGTGGTTCGGCGGCGGCATGGACTTGACCCCGTACTACGGCTACGTGGAGGACGCGCGGCATTTCCACCAGAGCTGCCGCGACGCCGTGGCGCCCTTCGGCGCCGACCTGCACGCCGGCTTCAAGACCTGGTGCGACGAGTATTTCTACCTGAAGCACCGGCGCGAGCCGCGCGGCGTCGGCGGCATCTTCTTCGACGACTTCAACGCCGCCGGCTTCGAGCAAAGCTTCGCCATGATGCGCAGCGTCGGCGACAGCTTCGTCGGCGCCTACCTGCCGATCCTGCAACGGCGCAAGGATTGCGCCTACGGCGAGCGCGAGCGCGACTTCCAGGCCTACCGGCGCGGCCGCTACGTCGAGTTCAACCTGGTGTTCGACCGCGGCACGCTGTTCGGCCTGCAGTCGGGCGGACGCACCGAGGCGATCCTGATGTCGATGCCGCCCATCGTCAAGTGGCGCTACGACTGGCAGCCGGAAGCCGGCAGCCCGGAGGCGGCGCTGTACACCGACTTCCTGGTGCACCGCGACTGGCTGGCCGCGTGACGACATGCGTCGCGCTGCTCGGCGGCAGTTACGATCCGGTGCACAAGGGCCACGTCGCGCTCGGCGGCTATTTCGCCGAGCAACTGCGGGCCGACCAGCTGCGCGTGATCCCGGCCGGCATGCCGTGGCAGAAGGACGCGCTGCAGGCGACCCCGGCCCAGCGCGCCGACATGGTGCGCCTGGCCTTTGGCGGCCTGGCCGCGCCGGTCTTCATCGACTGCCAGGAAATCGAACGCGGCGCGCCGACCTACACCATCGACACGCTGCGCCAGTTGCGCGCCGAGTTCGGCCCGCAAGCCTCGCTGGTGTTCCTGATGGGCGCCGACCAGTTGCAGCGCCTCGACACCTGGCGCGACTGGCGGCAGTTATTTGAATTCGCCCATTTTTGCGTGGCGGCCCGACCGGGCTTCGCGCTGAACGGGCCAGCGGTGCCGCAGGCGGTGGCGGACGCGTTCGCGCGCCGCCTGGGCACCCTGGAACACATCCGCAACACGCCGCACGGTCTGACTTATCTGGCAAAAGACTTCGCGGTGGATATCTCCGCCACCGAAATACGTGCGGCATTACAACGGGGCACGACGGCACACTCGCTTATCGCCCCGCTAGTGCTAGACTATATTGAACAACATAATTTATACAAAAGCTAAATGGACATTAAAAAACTACAAACTCTCGTCGTCGACGCCCTTGAAGACGTCAAAGGCCAGGACATCACCGTGTTCGACACGGTCCACCTGACCAGCCTGTTCGACCGCATCGCCATCGTCTCGGGCACCTCGAACCGCCAAACCAAGGCGCTGGCCGCCTCGGTGCGCGACAAGGTCAAGGAAGCCGGCGGCGACATCGTCGGCATCGAAGGCGAAGACACCGGCGAATGGGTGCTGGTCGACCTGGGCGACATGATCGTCCACATCATGCAGGCGCCGATCCGCGCCTACTACCGCCTGGAAGAGATCTGGGGCGACAAGCCGGTGAAACTGGGCGCGGCGAAACGCGCGCCGTCCAAGCGCACCGCCAGCGAAAGCGAAGAAGCGCCGAAGAAAACCGGCGGCCATCTGGCGGCCACCAAGGCAAAAGTCGAAGCGTCGCCTGTGATCGAGAAGAAAGTGGTCAAGAAAGCCTCGGCCACCGCGGGCGTCAAGGCCAAGGCCGCGCCGAAGAAACCGGCAGCCTCGAAAGCCGTCGGCAAAACCGTCAAGATCGCCCCGACCAAGACCGAAGCGGCGGCTGTGAAGGCCCTGAAAGCCTTGCCACCGAAGTCGGCGCCAACGCCGCGCGTCAAAGCGGTCAAGGTCGCGGCCGACGCGGCGCCAGCCAAAACCGTCATCAAGCGCATCAAAAAAGAAGCAGAGTAAGCTTCCATGCAGCTCATCATCGCTGCGGTCGGCCACAAAATGCCGGCCTGGATCGACACGGGCTTCGCCGAATACGCGAAGCGCATGCCGCCCGAGTGCCGCGTCGTGCTCAAGGAAGTCAAGCCGGTCGAGCGCTCCGGCAGCAAGACCGCCGCCACCGCGATGGCGCTCGAACGCGAGCGCATCGAGCAAGCGCTGCCGAAGGGCGTGCGCATCATCGCGCTCGACGAACGCGGCAAGGACTTGACCAGCGTCGGCCTGTCGCAGCAGTTGATGCAGTGGCGGCAGGACGGCCGCGACACGGCCTTCCTGATCGGCGGCGCCGACGGCCTCGACCCGGACCTGAAGGCCCGCGCCGAGGGGCTGATCCGCATCTCCAGCATGACCCTGCCGCACGGCATGGTGCGCGTGCTGCTGGCCGAACAGCTATACCGGGCCTGGTCGATCACCCAGAACCATCCCTATCATCGCGTCTGAACCGCGGAAATACCAGGAAAACACGATGAAACTGGTCGACACGAAAATTTACCTGGCGTCGAAGAGCCCGCGCCGGCGCGAACTGCTGCGCCAGATCGGCGTCGACTTCGAATTGCTGCTGCTGCGCAGCGACGGCCCGCGCGGCGCCGACGTCACCGAAACCGTCCTGCCCGGCGAGGCCGCGCTCGACTACGTGGCGCGCGTCGCCAATGAAAAAGCCGCCTACGCCTGGGACCTGGTGCGGCGCCGCCACCTCAAGGCGCGCCCGGTGCTGGCGGCCGACACCACCGTCACGCTCGACGGCGCCATCCTCGGCAAGCCGGCCAACCGCGCCGAGGCCGTCGCCATGCTGCAGCAGTTGTCGGGCCGCACCCACCAGGTGCTGACGGCCATCGCCGTGCACTCCAACGGCCTGGCCGAACACCTCACCCAGGTCTCGCAGGTGCGCTTCGGCGTGCTGTCGGCGGCCTCGATCGCCGCCTACTGCGCCACCAGCGAACCCTACGACAAGGCCGGCGGCTACGGCATCCAGGGCAGCGCCGCGCTGTTCGTCGAACACATCGAGGGCAGCCACTCCGGTATCATGGGCCTGCCCCTGTTCGAGACCGCACGATTGCTGCGCCAGGCCGGACTGGCGCTCCCGTGAACGCGCGTATGATCGGTATGATCGTCGTGCGCACCTCCCCTCCACCTGCCGGCAGCCCAGAAGCATGAACGAAGACATACTGATCAATATCACCCCGCAGGAAACCCGCGTCGCCCTGATCCTCCAGGGCGCGGTGCAGGAGCTGCACATCGAGCGCACGCTGACGCGCGGCCTGGCCGGCAACGTCTATTCGGGCAAGGTGGTGCGGGTGCTGCCGGGCATGCAGTCGGCCTTCATCGACATCGGCCTGGAACGCGCCGCCTTCCTGCACGTGGCCGACATCTGGGAGGCGCGCAGCCACGACGGCAGCAGCTCGACGCCGGCGCCGATTGAAAAAATCCTGTTCGACGGGCAAGTGCTGACGGTGCAGGTGATCAAGGACCCGATCGGCACCAAGGGCGCGCGCCTGTCGACGCAGATCTCGATCGCCGGACGGATGCTGGTGTACCTGCCGCAGGACTGCCACATCGGCATCTCGCAGAAAATCGAGAAGGAAGCGGAGCGCGAACGGCTGCGCACGCGCCTGCAGGGCATGCTGCCGGCCGACGAAAAGGGCGGCTACATCGTGCGTACCATGGCCGAGGACGCCTCCGACACCGACCTGGCGTCGGACGTCGACTACCTGCGCAAGACCTGGAGCGCGATCCTGCACGGCGCCAAGACGCGCCCGGCCACCAGCCTGCTGCACCAGGACTTGAGCCTGGCCCAGCGCGTGCTGCGCGACTTCGTCACCGACGACACGGCAACGATCCAGGTGGACTCGCGCGAAAACCACGTCAAGCTGCGCGAATTCGCCCAGGCCTACACGCCGAGCGAACTGGCGCGCCTGCAACACTACACCGGCGAGCGCCCGCTGTTCGACCTGTACGGCGTCGAGGAGGAGATTTTGCGCGCGCTGGGCCGGCGCGTCGACCTGAAGTCGGGCGGCTACCTGATCGTCGACCAGACCGAGGCGATGACGACGATCGACGTCAACACCGGCGGTTTCGTCGGCGGGCGCAACTTCGCCGACACCATCTTCAAGACCAACCTGGAGGCGGCGCACGCGATCGCCCGCCAGCTGCGCCTGCGCAACCTGGGCGGCATCATCGTCCTCGACTTCATCGACATGGACAACGCCGAGCACCGCAACGCCGTGCTGGCCGAGTTGAAGAAAACCCTGTCGCGCGACCGCACCAAGGTGTCGGTCAGCAATTTTTCGGCGCTGGGGCTGGTCGAAATGACCCGCAAGCGCACCCGCGAATCGCTGGCGCACATCCTGTGCGAACCCTGCCCGGCCTGCGCCGGCAAGGGCCAGGTCAAGACTTCGCGCACGATCTGCTATGAAATCCTGCGCGAACTGCTGCGCGAGGCGAAACAGTTCAACCCGCGCGAATTCCGCATCCTCGCCTCGCAAGAGGTGGTCGACATGTTCCTGGAAGAGGAATCGCAGCACCTGGCGATGCTGGGCGACTTCATCGGCAAGAAAATTTCGCTGCAGGTGGAAAACGCCTACCACCAGGAACAGTACGACGTCATTTTGATGTGACACATGTTCCGGCGGATCGCCCGCGTGGGCGGCGCAGTCTGGCCGCTCTACGCCGATCCCGCAGCCTAGCGAACCCCGATGCCGCGCGAAAGAAAGCGTCGCGCCGCCTTCTCCAGCCTGATGTCGACCACGCCCCCGCCGCGGGAACGCCCTGCTATCTCTGCCTTTCTCTTCATTACATGCACTGGTCGATCCGTAGACGACTTGTAATGCGCATCGTGACATAGTAAGCGGGAGGCCAGACAGAGGAGAGCATCATGATTCGCGAGAACGACCGCCCAAACGAGACGACAACACACTGCGCCGCCAACGAGAGCGAACGCTACCCGCGCCCTCAACCGGCACGCTCCATGGATGTCTGGCTGCGGATCCTGACTACCGTCATGACCTTTTTTCTGGGGCTGGCCGTTCTCATGGACGGCGCGGCGTTGATCGGGATTGCGTAGATTTGTCATGATTGAGCCACCCTGGACAGCGAAAAAATGCCGCCTGTTGCATGAAAAAGCGCGGAAGCGCGGGTTCATGCAACAGGCGGCATCAGTTTTTCAAGAAGCGGCGCCGAGAAGCAAGGCCTCGGCGGCGCCGGCGGCCGGCGTCCCGCCTGGTTAGCCGCCTCTTGGTTTCTTCGGCGCTAAGCAGGCGCCTTCACTGAAGATATTTTCAGCAATTTGCAAGCCTAGCGGAACACCGCCAAATGGATTTCCGTCATCGTCCTTCATATAAATATCAGGCTCTCCGTTTCCCTTAAGCATGAAAGCGTCAAAAATCCAATGCACGCCCAAGAAAACGCGGCTCAAACCGTTTTCTTGAATCATTTGCCATAAACCGCCGGGGAATGTGCGGACAATTTTCGGCCTCACCGTACCGGTATTATCCATACTGATGCCATTGAGTTCATCGGAAGTGATGTCAAGGCCTGCCAGAAGCGTGTCGTCGCATATGCTATTTTTTCTGTACAAACCACCCTCCTCATAAAAGAGCCGAGTTATATGGAAAGCTGCTGCGCCGAACGATGCATGTCCCGACGGATATGCCGGAAAGGCGGGTGTGAAATTCTTTGCTATACGGTTGGTATTGGGCGCACCCAAAGGCAACCAGAAAGGATCGCCTGCTGATGTATCTTCTCGCACGCCGAGCACGGGACGCCAAAACTCGTACCTATATTTGTGCTCCCATGCCAGGATGCCAGCGTCAGCCATTGCCACATTAACAAAAGCGAATAGCCTGGCGTTATCAGAAACAGAGTTGCACTTCTTCATGGCAATCTTGCGGATTATTTTGTTATATAAGCGTGGTGGCGTACCCAGGTTTGCCACGCCGTCATAGGCCCAGAATATACCGATGATTGTTTCCTCCGGGGTTCTACCTACAATACCGGCAGGAAGCGTTCCCATCAAATCTGGCTTGATTCCCTTCCCCCTCACTTGCGCCAAAGCTTTCCTATACGCATCAGTATTCGGCTTCGGTGGCTCTGCGAGTTCGAACCGCTGAGAAATGCCAAAGCCTTTCGAGAGTTTTCCATACTCCGCTGAATAGGTTCCCTGGCCGGGGTTGTCGGGGTCGGGCCGATGTTTTCCAGGGCCGGTCGCGGGTTTATACGAACCCGCCGCAGCGTCCGGATCGCCCAATCTGTCCTCCAAAATACTGCAGGCAACCTCATTGCCGAATTTATACGAATCCCTGGATTTATCATCCAGTTTTTTATCGTCTTCTTTTGCGAGAATAGCGTCGAAAAATTCCGTTTGACTGGGGTATAAAACTGACAAGGTCCTATGCGCCGCGGCGGATACCGCCAATTCTGCCGATAATTTAGCACCAAGCGGAGAACACCCCATATAACTAGGGAGTAACTTCTGGTTGTTGACGACTCCAGCGTAGGCGTCGTACATCGCCAAATGAACGATGGCCAAGGCGCGGGAACTCAGTGTCGGGCCGCGCTGCTCGCCTTGGTTATTTGTATGACTACGCCGATCGGCTTCCAAAGAAATTTCATTCCAGAACAAAATTGGATCTCTCATTTTTTCCTCCGTGCTTTCTTAAAAATAGGTAAAGGTGGCCTGGCACTGCTAGGCCTACGTGTGGCGACTTGCCGGATGAAGAGTGGGGGAAAGGACTTGATGGCGTATTCCCGTCTTCACGCAAGCAACATAACCGGGCGTTTCTTACAGATGGCCCACACATTCGTTCATTGGCGCCGCGTCGCGGTTTTCGCCGGAGCGGTGAGTTATTTGTAAGCGCAGCGGACGCAATCTTGGATGCAGGCCGCCCGGTCCCGCGGCGTTGCGTAGATGAAGGAGTAGCAGAAATGAACTGTGCGGAATTGGGATGGCGGCTGCATAAAGCGGCAATTGACAAGACCTTGAATCTGTCAACGCGCGAGGCATGCGTCGATGCCGCCCGCAAGCTGCATGACATTGAAAAAATGATTCATCGCGTCGATAGAATTCCGCAAGAATCGCTGGCCCTGATCAAGCTCATCATGCATCAATGAAGCGGTAGGCCATGCATATCGATCAAATCCACGCGCTTTGCAGTTCTGTGGAGAACTCGCAGCGGAGCACCATGCTCTAACCTTCATCGCGTTTACCACAATGGATTCCCGCGCCCATTGACCTACATCGAAAAACAAACCTGATCGAGAGACAACCATGGAACAGTCGTTTACCCTTGCGAAGCTGACCCGTCCAAGACTGTATCGAACACTGCCGCGCGAGCGCCTGTTCCTGCGGCTCGATGAGGCGCGCGAACACCAAGCGGTCTGGATCGCCAGTTCTCCGGGTTCGGGAAAAACATCACTGGTATCGAGTTATCTCGAGACCAGAAAGCTCAACGCGGTGTGGTATCAGATCGATAGCGGCGACGCCGACCCCGCGAGCTTTTTCTATTACTTGGCGATGGCGGCCGGCAGCTTGCTGCGCACCGCACATCTGCCGCTTCTGGCGCCCGAATACTTGTCTGATCTTCCCGGATTCACGCGTCGATTTTTTCGCGAACTGTTCCATTGCCTGCCGCACCCGGGCGCGCTCATATTTGACAACTACCATGCGGTGCCATTGACTTCGGTGTTGCATGGGATTATGCGCGATGCGATGGAAGAGGTACCGCAGGACGTGAACATTATCGTCACCAGCCGATTGGAGCCGCCCGATGCGTTCCTGCGGCTGCAACTGAGCCGCTCGCTGATTTCCCTCGACCGGCATGACTTACAGATCAGCATGGACGAAGCCCACAAAATTGCGCTGCTCGAAGGCGTTTCCCCCGAAGAGGTCGAACAAAAGGCAAGCAGCCTGCGGGAAATGTCCGGAGGCTGGGCCGCCGGCTTCGTATTAATGCTCAGCCAGCACCGCTCGGTCGGCAGCGCACAAGGCGCAAGCCTGCCCATGTCGCGCCAGGCGCTTTTCGATTACTTCGCTGTCGAAATATTTTCGGCGGCATCCCCGGAGGCGCAGCATTTGCTGTTGCGCACCGCCTTCCTTCCGCTCATTACGGTGCCGATGGCCGAAGCGATCAGCGGCGACCTTGAGGCCGGCCAGCAACTCAATGAATTGTATCGCCTGCGCTATTTTATCGACCGCCGCGACGAGCCGGAAGTGACGTACCAATACCACGCCTTGTTTCGCGAGTTCCTGCTGGCGCGCGCGTGCCGGCAGCTCGACGCGGCGGAATGCCTGCTGCTGCAGCGGCGTTCGGCGCGGCTTCTTGAAATCGGCAAGCGTCCCGAGGATGCGCTGCCGCTGTATGTCGCCACCCAGGATTGGCCGGCAGCCACGCGGCTGATCCGCCAGCATGCGCATGAGCTGATTCAGCATGGCCGTTGGCAGACGGTGAAGGCTTGGATCGACCAATTGCCCGCCGGCGCGTTGGACGCCGACCCCTGGCTGCGCTACTGGCGCGGCATCTGCGACGCCGCCATCGACCCCGGGGAGGCCCGCGGCGCGCTGGAAAAAGCGTACGCGGGCCTGAAGGCGCAAGACGACACGGCCGGCCAGATACGGGCCATTTCCGCCATCATGGAAACTTATTACTTCCAGTGGAGCTCCTTCGCGCCGCTCGATCATTGGATCGATTTGCTGAATGCCTTGCTGGCCGACGGCGCGGAGTTCTCATCGCCGGAAGCCGAACTGAGCGCGCGATCGGCGCTGCTGGCCGCACTCCTCTACCGCCAACCGCAGCATCCCTTGCTGATGCGCGAGGCGGCCCGCACCTTCACGCTATTGGCGGAGGACGTGCCGGCCGGCGTCCGCTTTGCCTCCGGCACCATTCTGCTCAACTGCTATTGTTTCCGCGGCAACCTCGACTACGCCGAGCACGTGGTAGGGCTGCTGCGCCCGCATCTCGCGCATGCGCAGGTGTCGCCCCTGAACCAGGTGTGGTGGCGCATTGCCACCGCATACTACCTGTTGCTGCGCGCCGAGCACAATGCCGCGGCCACGGTCTTGAAGGAAGCCGCCGATATTGCGCGGGAATACCATCTGACTTTCATCGAGCCCGTGGTGCTGACGCAGCGGGCCATTCTCGCCCTCTCCTTTTGTGACCTCGATTGCGCGCGCCAGCTCATCCCGCAGCTGGAAGCGTCCATCGATCCGCAGCGGCGCATGGACGTGGCCTTGTTCCACTCGGTAAAGTCCTGGTACCACCTGGCCCGAAACGAGCTGGCGGCGGCCCTCAAGCATGGACAAACCGCCGTCGACTGCGCATTCGAAACCGGCGCGGTGACGATTCAAACTTACTGCCTGATCGCGCGCGCGCAGCTGCTGCTCGAAGCCGGCGAACTGGAACACGCCGGCGCCAGCGCCCGCGGGATGCGATTGCGCGCGGGCGAAGCCAGCCTGATCCTCACGTTCGACGCGCTGTTGATCGAAGCCTACGCCGCCCTGAAAACAGGCGACGCCGCCGCCGGCCTGCCGATCCTGCGCGCCGGTCTGGCTATCGGACGCGGGCAGGGCTATGTCAACACCTTGCGCTGGCAACCAAAGATCGTCTCGCCGCTGCTGCGCCGTGCGTTGGAAGAAGGCATTGAAGTCGATTATGCCAAGCAACTCATTCGAGTACGCGGGCTACAGCCGGATACGCCCGATAGCGAGCAGTGGCCGTGGCCGATCAAGCTGTATACGCTGGGCCGCTTTTCCATCGCCATCGAGGACACGCCGGCCAAGACATCGGGCAAGGCCCAAGCCAAGCCGCTGGAACTGCTCAAGGCGCTCATCGCCCACGGCGGCCGAGAGGCATCCGCAGCCATGCTGGCCGGCGATGTGTGGCCGGACGTGGAAGGCGACGCGGCGCAGCATGCACTCAATACCAGCCTGCACCGCCTGCGCAAGCTGCTCAGGCACGACGATGCGATCACCATGCATGAAGGAAAACTTTCGCTGAATCAGCACATTGTCTGGGTCGACGTGTGGGCATTCGAGCGGCTGGCGAACCAGCTTGAACACAAGCCCTGCGATTGCCTCGGCGTCGCAGACAAATTCTTTCGTCTGTATCCGGGCAACTTCCTGGAGCGCGAGACCCAAGCCTCCTGGGCGCTGCCGCTACGCGAGCGCTTGCGCGGCAAATTCCTGCGCCAGGCGCTCAGTTTCGGGCATGCCTGGGAACAGGCGGGCGACTGGGACCGCGCAGTGGCGGCGTACCAGCGCGGCATTGAAATCGACAATCTCTCGGAAGAGCTGTACCGCAGCCTGATGCTATGCCATCGACGGCGCGGCGAAACGGCGGCAGCCATCGAGGTCTATCGCCGCTGCCGCCAAATGCTCTCCGTCGTGCTCGGCGTCAAGCCATCGGCGGAGACCGAAGCGGCATATCTGGCGAGTACGCAAGAGTAAAGTTAGCGGTACCCGTACGTTGCATTCAGCAACAGTCCAATGCCGCCGAAACCGATTGCGGCAATGAACAGGACCGGCACGATCTGGCATTGGACGATGCCGGCGACGGCATGATACGTACGACGCGTGCGCAGCCATTCAAGCGTCCGATTGATACGACCTGGTTCCGTGGGCGGGCAAGCGGGGCCGCTCAGCGTTCTCATCTTTGCGATGTGATACCAGACCGGCCGCATTGCATCGCTTATCCGGCATTCCAGTTTTTTCCCCATCGCCAGCCCGCCGACGGCCACGACGGCAAGCGTGAGCAATACCTTCGGATGCGAGGAAAACCAGCCGATCCACCGTTGGGCAACGCCCGGAAGCATGGAGGCCAAAAAATCGATCCCCGCCGCCAGCAGACACCATATACCCCCGCAGGCGGCAGCCGGCTTGCCACGCAGCAGGAGTGGCATGAGCACAAGTGCAAGTGCAAGCGTGACGGCAATCGTAAAGAGATTGGCGGCGCTGCGCCACCAGACCCAATTGTAGACATGTTCGCTATGGATGCCGAACGCCGACTGCTTTCCGATGTCTTTGAGATGCAGGTAGGCGCCGCCATCGACGATGCTGCCATCCACGCGCGCGACCGCGAAATCGGGTGGCAGCACGAAAGGCGCGTAGCCCTCATGCCCGACACTGATCCGGCGCAAGACGCTTTCGTGGATCTTCGGACGCCGGATCCTGACCTCGTCGTTATTGACAAGATTCTCTATCCGCCTCGGCTTGTAGCGATAGTAGCTTGCCAGTCCCCGGCGCGAGTCGTACAGGCGTCCATTCTCGTCGCCGAGCGCGCGGAAGCCCTGCCATATCTTGTCGCTGAAGCGCAGCCCGCATTTTGCCGCGCCCGCCATGATCCATTCCAGCGAAACATAGGACAGGCTGTCGTCCGGATAGCCCCCGCCGACGTTCGAATGCACGCCGGCGAACCATACCTGGCTGATGCGCTCGGCATCGACATGGGTGGCCGCCTCTGGCGCGGACGTGCCGGGCAGTTCCTCTTCATTCCAGAGGCGGGGATGAAATGCCCTGCGCTCGTCGTCAATCGACAGCGCATGCATGGCCCGCTTGACCCGCGGGTTCAGATTCAGATCGGGCATCCTGAACGGCCAGATGAATCGATCGATGACACGGGCCACTTCGTCCATCGGAAGTCCATAGGCGTCGACCGTGTCCCATAGCCCGAGAAATTCAATTTGCAGCGGATTTTCCGACCCTGGCCCCCCCCTCTTCGCGACGTCACGATAGCGAGGCCGGCTGGCAAGCCGGTCCAGGACATCGATCACGACATCGCGTACCGCGCGCAATGGCCGTAGCAAGCCGAAGCGGGTCGTGTATTGGCGCCGATAGGCGCGATAGGCGCCCGCCGCCAGCCGCTGCAGCCGCCCCTCGTTGCCGCCATACGGGACCAGGCCCTGGCTCATAACCAGGCCGGTCAGCACGCGTATGGTAAACGCGCCGCGGCTGAAGCCGAATCCGTAAATGCGGTCGCCAGGTTCATAAATGCGGCAGAGAAAGATGTAGAGCTCGCGCACATTGCGAGCAAGGCCAATGCCCACCAAGCCGCACAGCAAGGCCCAAGGACGGAAGGACGAGCTACCCACGCCATCGTCGTACAACGCGAACTGGCGTGGCAAGCTTGGATGCTGCGGATCGGCCAGGTCGGCCGCCTGATAGATCCGCCACACATTTGTCCGGAACGCTTTTCCCGAACTGTTACCGGTCCCATCGGAAAGAAGAATGATGTTTTTTCCCACGATGCTTGCTCCTGCGCGCGCTCTGCGCCTTTGACTTCGTTATCCGGGCAATCCGCCTTCTCGATTGCCCGGTCCAGATGCAGAAGATAGACATATGACGCTTACAGACCGCTCACACATTCACGCAGAACCGACGGGCACTTGTTTGACGATGCGGCAAGCGCCATAGAAGAAGGCCGCGAACAAGACTGCATAGGCGACGCCGAACCAGGCGGCGGTATGCATCGCCCGCGCGGCCGGCATGGACACGGCAACGTCGACGGTCTTCAGCAAACCATGGATCACCCAAGGCTGGCGGCCGGCTTCAGACACGCACCATCCAGCGATGGTGGCGATGAACCCGCTCGGAATCATCCCGCAACAGATGCGCAGAAACCGGCGGCTGTCATACAGGCGTTTCTTGCGCAGCAGCACCATGCCAACGATCCCGACGGCCAACATCATCACGCCCATCGCGACCATGATCCGAAAGCTGAAAAACACCAGCGGAACATACGGGCGCTCGTCCTTCGGCACTTCCTTCAAGCCGGCGATTTTCCCGTTCAGGGAATGGGCCACGATCAGACTGGCGAGCTTGGGAATCTCGATGGCATACCGGTTCCTTTCCCGTTCCTGGTCCGGCAGCGCAAACAGCACCATCGGCGCGCCATGCGTGGTGTCCCACAAGGCTTCGATTGCGGCCAGTTTTGTCGGCTGGTATGCGCTGGTGTTCAAGCCATGCAAATCCCCGGACAGGAATTGCAGCGGCAGCACGACGGCAATGACCCGCAAGGAAGCGCGCAAGCCAAACGCCGCGAAGTGAGGCTCGCGTCCCTTCAGCATCAGCCATGCGGAAACGCCGAGGACGACAAATGCCGCGCTTGAGAAGCTGGCGCCCAGCATGTGAAAAAAACGATACGGAAAAGAGGGACTGAGGACGAGCGACAGCCAGTCCCGGGTTTCCAAGCGCCCGCCCAGCAAGGAAAATCCGTCGGGCGTGTGCATCCATGAATTGCGCGCGAGAATGCACGCCATCGACGTGACGACGCCGAGCGCGACCAGCAATGTCGCGGCCAGATGCAAGCGCTTGCCGACCCGCTCCCTGCCCCATACCATCGCGCCGAAGAAGCCGGCCTCGATAAACACGGCGTTGAGCAACTCCATTTTGCGAATCGGCACAAGCAGGGCGAACGTTTTATCGTAGAAGCCGCCGAACGCGGTATCGAGCTGAAAGGATAGCGCGACACCGGTCGCCACGCCGACGATAAACGCCGCCGCAAACAGCTTTACCCAAAAGTCGAATTGCGTTCGATAGATTTCCCTGCCCGTTGCCAGCCATAGTATTTCAAGCGCAACCAGATAAAACACCAAGCCGATGATCAGGCAAGGGAAAATGATATGCAAGCTGGCGGTGGCGCCGAATTGAGCTCGCGACAGCATGACGATCCCCATGCTGTCCATCAGAGCAGTTCCAGCGTCCAGCGGAGCGCCGACATCAGGCCGCCGAAGGAAAACAGGGAGACGAGGTAGAGGCCGATAAACCAGTTGAGCCTGTGCCCGATGCGCGGCGCTTGCCCGGGAAAGCCTGGCTGCAATGCGCTGCGCAGGCCTTGCACGGCTGCGGCAACGGGTGTTTTCGATGCCGGGCCGCTGGCTGGATTGGGACGAGCCGCGCCTGGGATCGACCGGAATGCGCGATGATCAAGATTCTGTGATTTCATTTCATGCTCCACGTTGATAAGGGTGTTCGAATGAAACAGGCCATTGCTTCCTGCCGGTCTGTTCGAAACACACGGTATCCTCGTCGGGCTTACAGTTCGTTCACAGATGCCCTCCCGCATCGGAAATACACCACGACGTGATTGAATGCGACTACTCGATGTGATCGAGGTGTACGACCTAAAGCAAAACTTGCGCTGCCTGATCAATGCGACCAAGGTATACAACATCCAGTTCGGCCATATCCCCGAGGAAGTGTGGCGGGGGGAGACGTTTTCCAGCGCGCAAGAGTTCCAGGAGTGCCATGTTCGCTGCATGCCAGATCACGCGCTGAGCGATGATGTTCAGTTCACGACGCTGCATTTCGAACTGCTCGAGGTGTTGGCGGAAGCGGCAAAACGCGCGGGGTGAATGAAGCGGCCCGGCAACGCCGAAAAGCCGGCGGGGTAACGCCGAAGCCCCCTCCCCGTACCCTCCCTACACCAGATGCGCGGCGGCCCGCTCGCCGCTGTCGAGCAGCGGCGCCGCGCTCGACTCGCGCACCACCAGCTCCGGCTTCAGGCGGATGTCGAGCACCGGCGCGTCGCGCGTCTCGATCCTCTGCAAGATCAGGCGCGCCGCCTCCACGCCCATGCCGTGGTGGCGGATGCGCACCGTCGTCAGCGGCGGGCGCACCATGTCCATGAAGGGCACGTCGTTGTGGCCGACCACCGAGACGTCCTGCGGACAGCGCAGGCCCAGTTCGGCGAGCGCGTCGTAGCAGCCGATCGCCAGCAGGTCGTTGCCGGTCACCACCGCCGTGGTCCGCGGCGCGCGCCGCATCAGCTCCAGCAGCGCCGCCTTGCCGCACTCGCGCGTGTGGCCGCTGCTCTCGCACACCGTCACCCCGGCCGCGTCGATGCCGCTGGCCTGCACCGCCGCGACGAAGCCGAGCCGGCGGAAATGCCCGGTCGACAAGGCGTCCAGCCCGGCGATATGGCCGATGTGGCGGTGCCCCAGCGCCAGCAGGTGCTGCACCGCCAGGCGCATGCCGTGGCCGTCGTCGCTGATGACGCAGGAGGCGATGCCGCTCTCGTCGCGCCGGTTCACCGTCACCAGCGGCACCCGCTGCTCGACGCACATCTTCACCACCGGGTCGTGGCGCCGCGCCGTTGCCAGGATCAGGCCGTCGACTTGCTGCCCCAGCAGCAGGTTGATGACGAAGCGCTGCTCTTCCTCGTCGGCGCCGACGTTGGCGACGATGGCCTGGTAGCCGTGCTTGCGCAAGCCCTCCTCGATGCCGGTCAGGATGGGCGGGAAGACCGGGTTGGTGATGTCGGGCAGCACCACGCCGATGATGTTGGACTTGCGCGTAACCAGCGTCGAGGCGGCCCGGTTGGTGCGGTAGCCGAGCCGGCGCGCCTCCGCCAGGATGCGTTTTGCCACCTCGGCGCTAACCTTGCCGCGGGTCTCCGGATTCATCACCCGCGAGACGGTCGACAGGTGGACGCCGGTGGCCCGGGCTACATCGTTCAACGTGGCGGCTTTGGTTGTCATGTGCCTTTCAAACTGCAATAAAGTGGCCGGAACCGGCAAAAACGCCCCGGCCGCGCGGCGGCCGTCCAGGCAAGCGTTTGCGTAACATGCGGCAAAAAATGAATTTCTTTTCCTCCATTATCTGGTAAATTCCATGTTACACGGCGTGCAAACGCTTGCATAAAACGCTGCAAAACCATTCATTTTAACCCGGCCGCGCGCCGCTTACCAATATTCTCCTATGCCTACATCGAACACCCCGCTGCACGCCGTTCCCGCCGCCGACAAGCTGTCCCTGAAGGACGCCGCGCTGGCCTACCATGCGCTGCCGCGCGCCGGCAAGATCTCGGTGGTGCCGACCAAGCCGCTGGACGACGCGCGCGCGCTGACGCTGGCCTACTCGCCCGGCGTCGCCTACGCCTGCGAAGCCATCGTCGAAGACCCGCGCGCGGCCGGGCGCTATACCTCGCGCGGCAACCTGGTGGCGGTGATCACCAACGGCACCGCCGTGCTGGGCCTGGGCGACATCGGTCCGCTGGCCAGCAAGCCGGTGATGGAAGGCAAGGCCTGCCTGTTCAAGCAGTTCGCCGACGTCGACGTGTTCGACATCGAGCTGGCCGAGAACGACCCCGACCTGTTCATCGACACCGTCTGCCGCATGGAGCCGACCTTCGGCGGCATCAACCTGGAAGACATCAAGGCGCCGGACTGCTTCTATATTGAACAGCAGTTGCGACTGCGCATGAACATCCCGGTCTTCCACGACGACCAGCATGGCACCGCGATCATTGTCGCCGCCGGCATCCTGAACGGCCTGGAACTGGTCGGCAAGGAAATCGGCGCGGTGCGCGTGGCGGTCTCGGGCGCCGGCGCGGCGGCGATCGCCTGCCTCGACCTGCTGTGCTCGCTCGGCCTGAACAAGCAGTTGCTGAAGGTCTGCGACAGCCAGGGCGTCATCTACCCGGGCCGCGACGCCGACATGGAGCAGAACAAGGCGCGCTACGCCAACGACACCAGCGACCGCTCGCTGGCCGACGCCATGGTCGGCGCCGACGTCTTCATCGGCGTCTCCAAGGGCGGCGTGGTCAGCGCGGCGATGGTCGAGTCGATGGCCGGCCACCCCTTGATCTTCGCGCTGGCCAACCCGAACCCGGAAATCTCGCCCGAGCTGATCCACGCCACCCGCGGCGACGCCATCGTCGCCACCGGCCGCTCGGACTATCCGAACCAAATCAACAACGTGCTGTGCTTCCCCTACATTTTCCGCGGCGCGCTCGACGTCGGCGCCACTACCATCAACGAGGAAATGAAGCTGGCCTGCGTGCGCGCGATCGCGCAACTGGCCAAGGAGCCGCTGCCGGGCCAGACCGAGAGCGCGCTGACGCCGCTGCAACTGATCCCGTCGCCGTTCGACCCGCGCCTGCTGCACCGGGTCGCGCCGGCCGTCGCGCTGGCCGCCGTGTCCTCGGGCGTGGCAACGCGTCCGATGGTGACGGTGCCGGCGCTGTAAGCGCTCCGTCCCGACCCAGGGCGTCACCCCGGGGCCGGACCGGAGGCTCTGGCCTTCGCGCCCCGGCGCCGGCTGCCTGCCCTGGTTTCCCGCTGCCGTCCCCGTCACTTCATTTTCTTCCCCTTTTCCGGCCCGTTTGCAACAGGCGCGCCGGCTATCTGCTGCAAGCTTGAGCCACATCTGATGGGCCCGTCGCCGGCGTTGACAGCGGCGTACGCCGATGCGACTCTAAAAATCCTCTAGGAAATATTTGATGCGGGCGGCCGGGTGCGCCCGCGCCCCCGTGCGCGCGGCGCGCGGCCCGACGCTGGCCATTGGAGAAAAACGATATGAGTGCTGCAAAGATGAAAGTGGCGACCCGCCTGGGCATCGGCTACGGCCTGGTGTCGCTGTTGCTGGCCACGGTGACCTGGCTCGGCGTGAACCGCATGGGCGCCATGCGCGAGCAGATGGACGAGATCACCAAGGTCAACGCGGTCGAGTCCCGGCTGGCGGCGACGATGGATTTGACGGTGACCGAGCGCGCGCTGGCGCTGCGCAACCTCATTTTGCTCAAGGACGCGGGCGAAATCCAGGTCGAACTGGCGCGCATCGACGTCCAGGCGAAAGCCTACGCCGCCGCGCAGGAGCAGCTGAGCCGGATGTTCGCCGCCCGCTCCGACAGCGCCGCCGAGCGCAGCGCGCTGCTCGACAAGGTCAAGCTCGACGCGGCGCTGGCGGCGCCGTTGATCGTCAGGGCCGCCGAGCTGGGGCAGGCGCAGCAGGGCGAGCAGGCCTACCAGGTGCTGCGCAACGAGTTGCGGCCGGTGCAAAAACGCTGGTGGGAGTCGCTGCGCGCGCTGGTCGCGCTGGAAGACAAGATGAGCGCCGACGCCGCGCTGGCGGCCGAGCGCACCTACACCGGCGCGCGCGCGCTGATGCTCGGCTTCGGCCTGCTGGCCCTGCTCACCAGCGTGCTCGCCGCGCTGTGGGTCAGCCGCAGCCTGTTGCGCCAGCTCGGCGGCGAACCCGACTACGCGGCCGAGATCGCCGGCCGCATCGCCGGCGGCGACTTGGCGGTGCAGATCAGCACCGCCCGCGGCGACCAGTCCAGCCTGCTGTTTGCGATGCGCGCGATGCGCGACAGCCTGGCCCACATCGTCGGCCAGGTGCACGGCGGCACGGCGGCCATCGCCACCGCCTCGCGCCAGATCGCCTCGGGCAATATGGACCTGTCGGCCCGCACCGAGCAGCAGGCCAGCTCGCTGGAGGAAACCGCCTCGTCGATGGAACAACTGACCTCCACCGTCAAGCAAAACGTCGACAGCGCGCGCCAGGCCAACGCGCTGGCGCTGTCGGCCTCGGACGTGGCGGTCAAGGGCGGCGCCGTGGTCGGCCAGGTGGTGCAGACGATGGGCTCGATCAACGCCTCGGCCAAGAAAATCGTCGACATCATCGGCGTCATCGACGGCATCGCCTTCCAAACCAACATCCTGGCGCTGAACGCGGCGGTCGAGGCGGCTAGGGCCGGCGAGCAGGGCCGCGGCTTCGCCGTCGTCGCCAGCGAGGTGCGCAACCTGGCGCAGCGTTCGGCCGCCGCCGCCAAGGAGATCAAGACCCTGATCAGCGACTCGGTCGAGAAGGTCGAGGTCGGCAACCGCCTGGTCGAGCAAGCCGGCGCCACCATGGACGAGGTGGTCTCCAGCGTGCGCCGGGTTACCGACATCATGGGCGAAATCATGGCCGCCAGCCAGGAGCAGGTGGCCGGCATCGAGCAGATCAACCAGGCCATCACGCAGATGGACGGCGTGACCCAGCAGAACGCCGCGCTGGTCGAGCAAGCCGCCGCCGCCGCCGAGTCGCTGCAGGACCAGGCCGGCGCGCTGGCGCAGCTGGTCAGCGTGTTCCAACTCGACGAGGCCAGCGCCGCCGCGCTGGCGGCCCCGGCCCCGGCCGCGCCGCCGGCCGCGCCGGCGCCCCGCCCGGTGCGCCAGGGCGGGGCCGGCGCCCATGCCGCGCGCGCCGCCGCGCCGGCCGGCGCAGCCGAGGCCCGCGCCGAATCGCGCCACGCGCCGGCGGCGCCGGCGCCGAAGCGCTTGCTCAACGCCGCGGCGGCCGCGCCCGACGACTGGGAAGAGTTTTAAGGCGTCCCCGGGTCGGCGGCCTGCGCCTAGGCCTACGCGCAGGCCGGCGCGGCGGCGGCGGCGCAGACGCGGTTGCGTCCGCCCAGCTTGGCCGCGTACAGCGCCTTGTCGGCCGCCTCCAGCAGGCGCGCCGGCGCGCCGGCTCCGCGCCGCGGCAACAGCGCCGCCACCCCGGCGCTGACGGTGACGACGCCGGCCGGGCTGCCGCGGTGGCCGATGCGCAAACCCTCGATCGCCGCGCGCACCCGCTCGGCCAGCGCCAGCGCCTCGTCCAGCCCGGTGTCGGGCAGTAAAATCCCGATCTCCTCGCCGCCGTAGCGCGCCGCCAGTTCGCCGCGCCGCCCCGGCATCAGCGCGACGATGCACTGGCTCAGCGCGCGCAGGCAGGCGTCGCCGGCGATGTGGCCGTAGTGGTCGTTGTATTGCTTGAAGCAATCGACGTCGAGCATGATGAAGGCCAGCGGCGCGGCGGCGCGCCCGGCCAGGCTGAATTCCCCGGCCAGCGTGGCGTCGAACTGGCGCCGGTTGGCCAGGCCGGTCAGGCCGTCCTGCAACGCCAGCTTTTCGAGCTGGCGGTTGAGGCTTTCCAGCGCGTCGCGCGCGCCCAGCAGTTGCGCCTCGGCCTCCACGCGCAGGCCGATTTGCTGGACCAGGCGCTTGCCGAACAGCCCCAACAGCGCCGCCAGCAGCAGCACGCCCAGCGAATGCAGGAAGGTGTCGCGGCGCCAATTAGCCAACTGCTCGTCCTTCGACAGCGCGGCCGTGGCGAACAGCGGGTAGTGCTGCAGCGCGCGGTAGCTGTTCAGGCGCACCTCGCCGTCCAACGGCGACTCCAGGAACACGCTGCCCACCGGCCCGGCGCCGCGGTAGGCCAGGTACAGCGCGCTGCGCGCCATGCTCATGCCGATGGTGGCGTCGTCGAACGGCCGGCGCAGCAACAGCGTGCCGGCGTTGGTGGTCAGCGCCACCGCGCCGCGCTGGCCGATGTCGAAACTCTGGTAGAAGCGCTTGAAATAGTCGACGTCGATGGTTGCCAATGCCACCCCGGCGAAGCCGCCGTCGGCGCGGTTGATGCGGCGCGACACCGGAACCACCCACTTGCCGCTGGAGCGGCTGACCACCGGCGTGCCGATGTGGGCGCCGCGCGCCGGGTCGGCGCGGTGGAACTGGAAGTATTCGCGGTCGGCGTTGTTACGCTCCCGCAGCGGTTCCGGGCGCGAATTGACCAGCCAGGCGCCGTCGGCGTCGTAGACGAACAGGCCGTTCAACTGCGGCAGCTCGGCGACATGACCGCGCAGCACCCGCTGCAGGCGCGCCAGCGCCGGCGCGGCGGCGCCGTCGACTTCGATGCGCTCGACGATGTCGGCCAGGCTGGTGTCGGCCGCCTTGATGGTGTCGTCGGCCTGCTGGGCCATGGCGCGCGCCAGGTTGGTGGCCGAGCGCTCGACCTCTAGCAACTGCTGCGTGCGCGCGTTCCAGCTGCGCCAGCCGTCGATGGCAACCAGCGATAGACAGACGACGGCGACAAAAACAGTGGCCCAAAATGTGATGGGGCGGCGCTTCGACATAGATACCCGGAAATTGTTTATTTGCTTTATACAGTAAAACAGTGCCGCCGGCGCGCTGAACGCCGGGTCCGTGGCTGGTTTAGTTTACAATGCCCGACTTCTATAACTTCTGATTTTGCGGTTTGGCTAGAATAAGTCTCTACCGGTTTGGATACTTCAAGGAATTATTTGATGGTCGGTTACAACTCTTTGGCCGTGTTTCTTTTTTCCGCGCTGGCGCTAGCGCTGGGCGGCGGCTACTCAATTGGGGCCACTATGCTCTTTGTCGGCAGCGCGGCGCTGCTATGGAAACGGCCGGTACTGGCCTTGAAAAAAGCCGACTACTTGTTGATCGGCACGCTGTTGCTGTACTTCATCGTCCGATCGGCGATCGTCGCCTTCCATGCCGACCCGGGCAGGGAATATGACGCGCCATTGAGGTTCTTGCTGGCCGTGCCGGTGTTGTTGTTGTTGCTCGCCTATCCGGCCAAACCGTCATCGGTGTGGGCCGGTTTGGCCGTGGGCGCCATTGGCGGCGGTGTATTTGTCGGTTGGCAACTTCTTGCGCAAGGGATTGTGCGCCCGGGCGGCACCACCAATCCCATCCAATTTGGCAATATCAGCATGTTGCTGGGAATTTTGTGCATGTCCGGCCTGGGCTGGGCGTTGACGCAGCCGCGCCGGGCCGCCTGGACGCTCCTGCTTCTGCTGGGCAGCGTCTTCGGCATGGTCGGCTCCATGCTAACGAGCAGCCGCAGCGGCTGGATTGCGATGCCGGTCTGCGCCTGCGTGTTATGCCTGCATTACACCAACATGCACGGCCGCCGTTATTTATACGCCGGCCTGTTGACGCTGGCGACGCTGATCGCGGTGGCGTATGCGATTCCGCAATCGACCGTCAAGGCGCGCACTCTCGCTTCGCTACAGGAGGCGCGCGATTTTTCCCGCGCCGTCAATACCGAAACCTCCCTCGGCCAGAGACTGGAAATGTGGCGCAACGCGATTGTCATGACGCCCGCCAAGCCGTTGCTGGGATGGGGCAAGCAGGGTTTCATGGACCAGAAGCTCGCACTGATCCACCAGGGCAAGGTGCCGGCCTCGATCGGTGAATATACCAATGTGCATAACGAATACCTCGACGCGCTGGTCAAACAAGGCGTGTTCGGCCTGGCCGCCGTGCTGGCCCTGTTCCTGCTACCGCTGACGCTGTTTGCGCGCCGCCTGAAAAGCAGCGACCGCCGCGTCCATCCCTACGCGCTGGCCGGCGTCTCGCTGGGCATCAGTTACATGGTGTTCGGCCTGACCACCACTTTCCTGACGCTCAACATCGGCGTCATGATGCTGGCGTTCCTGACGGTGATCCTGTGGTCGGGTTTGCGCGCCGCAGGCCGTACCCCGGCCGCCCCCCTCTGACCGCAGTTGCAAGGAACCCCATGATGCTGCCGCCCGACATGCAACGCCTGACCGCGCTCCACGCGCCGTACAAAAAACACCTGGCGCTGGCCTTCCTGGCGATGATCGTCACCGCCGCCACCGAGCCGCTGCTGCCGTACGCCTTGCAGCAACTGCTCGACAAGGGCTTTTCCGGCAAGCCGGCGTTTTCCTACTGGGTGGTGCCGGCCGCCGTGATGGGCATGTTCCTGGTGCGCGGCCTGGCCACCTTCACCAGCTCCTACCTGATGACCTGGGTCTCGACGCGCATCCTCAACGAGTTGCGCCGGCAAATGTTCGCCAGCATGCTGAACCTGCCGATCGACTTCTACGCCACCAACACGGTCGGTAAGGTCATCAACTCGATCATGTTCGAGGTCCAGCAAATCATCGAAATGGTCACCAAGGTGTTCACCTCGATCGTGCGCGCCAGCCTGACCGTGCTCGGCCTGCTGGCCTGGCTGCTGTACCTGAACTGGGCCTTGACCATCGTCACGCTGGTGCTACTGCCGTTGATCACGCTGGTGGTGCGCACCACCGGCAAGCGCCTGAAAAAACTCAACAAGGACTCGCTGGCGGTGAACGCCGAACTGACCCAGGTGATCGAAGAGACCACCCGGGCGCAGCAGGTGATCAAGATCTTCGGCGGCCACGACTATGAAAAGGCGCGCTTCCAGCAACGCGCCGACAACCTGCGCCGCTACACCATGCGCATGACCAGCACCTTCGCCGCCACCGTGCCGATCACCCAGCTGATGACGGCCGCCGCGGTGTCGGTGGTGGTGATGATGGCGCTGTCGCAGCACGCCGCCGGCCAGATTTCGGTGGGCGGCTTCGTCTCCTTCATCACGGCGATGCTGATGCTGCTGGCGCCGCTCAAGCAACTGGCCGAGGTCAACGGGCCGCTGCAGCGCGGCCTGGCGGCGGCCGAAGCCGTCTTCAGCCTGATCGACAAGACCCCGGAACGGGTCGGCGGCCAGGTGCTGGCGCGGCGCAGCGGCGGCCGGGTCGACTTCGTCGGCGTCGGCTTCCACTACCCCGGCCAGGCCGAGCCGGCGCTGCGCGGCATCGACCTGAGCGTGGCGCCGGGCGAAACGGTGGCCTTCGTCGGCATGTCCGGCGGCGGCAAGTCGACGCTGGTGGGCCTGCTGCCGGGCTTTTATCCGGTCAGCAGCGGCCGCATCCTGCTCGACGGCCAGAACATCGACGACATCGCGCTGGCCAGCCTGCGCGGCCAGATCGCCATGGTCAGCCAGAACGTGGTGCTGTTCGACGACACGCTGGCGGCCAACATCGCCTACGGCGACGCCGCGCCCGACCGCGCCCGCGTCGAGGCGGCGCTGACGGCGGCCCACCTGGGCGACGTGGTGCAGGGCCTGGCGCAAGGCCTGGAGACGCCGATCGGCGACAACGGCGCGCGCCTGTCGGGCGGCCAGCGCCAGCGCGTGGCGATCGCCCGGGCGATCTACAAGGACGCGCCCATCCTGATCCTCGACGAGGCCACCTCGGCGCTCGACACCGAGTCCGAGCGCGCGGTGCAGGCGGCGCTGGAGGGCTTGATGCGCGGGCGCACCACCTTCGTCATCGCGCACCGCCTCTCGACCATTGAACGGGCCGACCGCATCGTCGTGCTGTCGCACGGCCAGATCGTCGAAACCGGCAGCCACCGCGAACTGCTGGCGCGCGCCGGCGTCTACGCCAATTTGCACAGCCTGCAGTTTTCGCAGCAAGCCGCCTGAACCCAACCCCCTCCCTTACCACGGCCGCCAGAGCACCCATGACGCACACACTGATCCCCGCCGACCTGCTGCGCAAGTCGGACAAAATCCTCTTCATCGCCCACCTGGCGCTGGGCGACTTCACCTACCTGCAAAACTGCTTCCGCGCCTTCAAGCAGGCCCACCCGCACCTGCAGGTGCACCTGTGGGTCGACGAGGTGCGCCGCACGGCCGACGCGGCCCAGTGGGACGGCTTGAAAACATACTCGCTGTACGACTGGGTGCGCGCCTGCGGCTGCTTCGACAAGGTCTACAGCGACACCTACAGCCCGGCGCTGTACCAGCAGTCGATCGCCGCCGCGCAGCGGGAGAACTACCCGCTGGTGGTCTCGCTGGCGACGCTGCGCCCGCACCTGTACGCCGGCCTGGCGCGCGCCGTCAGCCCGCGCGCCCTGGTGGTCGGCATGAAAAAAACCGTCGGCTTCTTCCAGCCGCACCACCACCTGGCCTACCGCAAGCTCGACGCCGCGCTGGCGCCCTACGACGCCGGCCGCGACGGCCCGCGGCACATCAGCGACGTCTACGCCGACTGGTTCCGCCAGTTGTGCGGCCTGGACCTGGCGCCGGCGGCGCGCTTCCCCTTCGTCGACATTCCCGAGCGCTGGCACGAACAGGCGCGCGCGCGCCTGGCCGGCTGGGGCTTCGCGCCGCGCAGCGGCAAGCTGGTCTTCGTCAACCCCTTCGCCAAGACCCACAAGCGCTGCTGGCCGCTGGAGCGCGTCGCCGAGCTGATCGCCGCGATGCGCCAGCGCGACGGCTGGCGCGACGCCTGCTTCATCGTCAACGCGGTGCCGTCGGAACTGGCCAACGCCCGCAGCGTGATCGCCAGCTACGGCCTGGAACGCACCGAGTTGTTCAGCGCCGAGGAGAATTTCTTCCAGCTGCCGGCGATGCTGGCGCAGTGCGACCTGATCGTCTCGGTCGAGACCGCGGTGATGCACCTGGCCAACGCCGTGCACGTGCCGGTGGTGGCGTTGATGCGCCAGAAGAACCCCGAATGGGTGCCGCTGGACCAGGCCAACAGCAGCGTCATCACGGCGGCGCGGCGCAGCGACTGGGTCAAGGCGATCCCGGTCGCGCAAGTCATGAAAGCCCTCCCGTGAGCGGCGCCGTGGATACCGGCGCGCCCGCGCGCGGCGCCAACGGCCTGGCGTCGTTCCACATCGCCTTTTGCGTCGACAACAACTACTGCCGGCCGATGGGGGCGACGATCGCCTCGATCATCGCCAACAATCCCGGGCAGCACTTCACCTTCCACGTGCTGACGCTCGACCTGTCGGACGACAACAAGCGGCGCATCGCCGCGTTCGAGCAGCTATACCCGGTGCGCACCCAATTGCACCTGCTCGAGCCGGCCTCGTTCAGCCAGTTCGCGCACTTCCTCGGCCATTCGCACTACTCGCTGTCGATCTTCACGCGCCTGGTGATTCCGACGGTGCTGCGCGGCCAGACCGACCGCGTGCTGTACCTCGACGCCGACATCCTGTGCGTGGCCAGCATCGCCGAGATGATCGCGCTGGAGCTGGGCGGCGACATCGCCGTGGTGGTGCCGGACGCGCCGGTGACGACGCGGCGCCGGGTGGCGGCGCTGGAGTTGGCGCACAACGAGTACTTCAACGCCGGCGTGCTGCTGATGAATTTGCAGCCGTGGATGGACGCCGACATCAGCGCGCGAACGCTGGATACGCTAATGCACGGCACCAAGGACATGCGCTTCAACGACCAGGACGCGCTGAACATCGTGCTCAACGGGCGCGCCCGCTACGTGTCGCCGCGCTGGAACTATTTGTACGACCTGATCCACGACCTCGACGTCAACAAGACCGCCATGCGGCCGGTCGGCAAGGCCGTCTTCATCCACTTCGCCGGCGCCGTCAAGCCGTGGACCGACTGGAGCGGCCACGACGCCCGCCTGCTGTTCCGGCGCTACCTGGAATTGTCGCCGTGGGCCGGCATGCCGCTCGACCCGGCGCCGAAGAACACCAAGGAAATGCGCATGCATTCGCGCTTCCTGTGGCGCCGCGGCAAGCCGCTGCAAAGCCTGGCGTGGTTCCTGCGCTACCTGCGCAAACGCGCCGCCAAATAAGCGCGGCCGCGGCGAACGCCGCCTCCGCGGCAATCGTGCCATACTTGCCAGCAAGCGCCGGCTGGCGGCCCTCACCGTCCCATAGCCGCGGCGCCCACCGCAAGGAGGCAACATCATGCGTCTCGATATCTACCGCCGTGCCGAGCAGGACGGCGTTTTTTCGTATCTGGCGGTGCCGGAAGGCAAGCCGATCCCGCAGGAGGCAATCAACACCGACTGGCTGCCCGAGGCGCGCGCGGTCGAGCTCGACGAGGGCGCCGACGAGCTGCCCGACTACAGCATCGCGCATACGCAAGAGCAAATCGCCGCCAAGGGCTACGCGATCACCAGCGTCAACGACGTGTAAAAGCGTGTAAAAGGGGACAGACCACGATTTTCGAAAATGTAAAAGGGGACAGACCACGATTTTCGAAAAAGTTTCTCGAAAATCGTGGTCTGTCCCCGGTTTTCTGTCCCCGGTTTTATCAATACTCGACGGCGACCTCCTGCGCGCCCAGCTGTTGCTGCAAGGCCAGTTGCAGCTCGTCCGACGGCGCCACCCGCCACTCTTCGCCGAACTGCAGCGTGCAGGCGACGCCCTGCGGCGCCACGCGCGCGGCGATCAGCAGGCCGTTCTCGGCGCGGTGCGGCAGCAGCACCTCGCGCACCCGCTTCGAATCGAGCGTGGCCGGCAGCGCCAGGCCCAGCTGGCGGCCGTACTGGATGCGCGCGGCGACGATGTCGAACGCCTTCTCGGCGGTGATGCGCAAGCCGCCCGAGAAGCGGTCCTCCGACACCTTGCCGACCACGGCCAGGAACTCGTCCTCCTTGAAAATCTTCTTGTTCTGCTCGAACAACTCGCTGTACACGGTCACCTCGACGGTGCCGCTCTTGTCGTCGAGCGTGACGATGATGATCTTGCCGCGCTGCGTCAGCTGGGTGCGGATGCCGGTGATGACGCCGGCCATCATGCGCGGCTCGCGCGACGGGTCGAGGTCGGCCAGCTTGGTGCGGGCGAAGCGGCGCGCCTCCGGCGCGTACGAGTCGAACAGGTGGCCCGACAGGTAGAAGCCGAGCGCGATCTTTTCCTCGGTGAGCTTTTGCTTGTCGCTCCACGGCGCCACCTTGACGTACTCGGGCGGCGCCACCATGTCGCTGTCGTCGCCGCCGAACAGGCTGACCTGGTTGGCCGCCTTCAGGCTCTGCTCGGCGCATTCCATGGCGAAGCCGACCGAAGCTTGCAGCACCGCGCGGTCGACGCCGAAGCAGTCGAAGGCGCCGCCGCGGATCAGCGAGTCGATGGTGCGGCGGTTGATCTGGCGCTTGTCGACGCGCTGGCAGAAGTCGAACAGGTCGGTAAACGGGCCGTCCTTCTGGCGCGCCGCGATGATCGCCTCGATCGCGCTCTGGCCCGAGCCCTTCACCGCGCCCAGGCCGTAGCGGATCTGCGTGACGCGCTTGCCCGACACCGACGGCGCCGGGCCGTCCGGCGTGAAGCGGTAGTCCGACAGGTTGATGTCGGGCGCCAGCAAGGTCAGCCCGCAGACGTCGATGGCGTCCTCGACCAGGATCTTGATCTTGTCGGTGTCGTCCATCGCCAGCGACAAGTTGGCGGCGATGAAGGCGGCGGTGTGGTGCGCCTTTAAATAGGCGGTATGGTAGGACAGCAGCGCGTAGGCGGCGGCGTGCGACTTGTTGAAGCCGTAGCCGGCGAACTTTTCCATCAAGTCGAAGATCTCGTCGGCCTTTTGCTCCGTCAAGCCGTCCTTGGCGGCGCCGTCGCGGAAGATCTGGCGGTGCTCGGCCATTTCCTCGGCTTTTTTCTTGCCCATGGCGCGGCGCAGCATGTCGGCGCCGCCCAGCGAGTAGCCGCCGACGATCTGCGCCATCTGCATCACCTGCTCCTGGTACACCATGATGCCGTAGGTTTCGGACAGGATGGACTCGGTGCGCGGGTCCGGGTAGTCGAAGCGCTCGCCGTGCTTGCGCTTGCAAAAGTCGGGGATCAGGTCCATCGGACCCGGGCGGTACAGCGCCACCAGCGCGATGATGTCCTCGAAGCGGTCGGGGCGGGCGTCCTTCAACATGCCCTGCATGCCGCGCGACTCGAGCTGGAACACCGCCACCGTCTTGGCCTTGGTCAGCAACTCGTACGAGGCCTTGTCGTTGAGCGGCAACCTGGCCAGGTCGAAGTCGGCCTGGGCCGGGTCGAGCTGCTTGATGTAGCGCACCGCGCGGTCGAGGATGGTCAGCGTGGTCAAGCCCAAAAAGTCGAACTTGACCAGGCCGACGGCCTCGACGTCGTCCTTGTCGTACTGCGACACCACGCCGCCGTCGCCGCCCTGGGTGTAGAGCGGGCAGAAGTCGGTCAGCTTGCCCGGCGCGATCAGCACGCCGCCGGCGTGCATGCCGATGTTGCGGGCGATGCCCTCGACCTGCTGGGCCAGGTCGAGCAACTGCTTGACCTCTTCCTCGTTGTCGAGGCGCTCGGCCAGCAGCGGCTCCTCCTTGATGGCGTCGGCGATCGACACCGGTTTGCCCGGCTTGAACGGGATCAGCTTGGAGATGCCGTCGCAGAAGTTGTAGCCGAAGTCGAGCACCCGGCCGACGTCGCGGATCGCCCCCTTGGCGGCCATGGTGCCGAAGGTGGCGATCTGCGACACCGCGTCCTTGCCGTACAGGTCCTTGACGTGCTGGATGACGCGGTCGCGCCCCTCCTGGCAAAAGTCGATGTCGAAGTCGGGCATCGAGACGCGTTCGGGGTTCAGGAAGCGCTCGAACAGCAAGTTGTAGGCGAGCGGGTCGAGGTCGGTGATCAGCAGCGAGTACGCCACCAGCGAGCCGGCCCCGGAGCCGCGGCCCGGTCCGACCGGCACGCCGTTTTCCTTGGCCCAGCGGATGAACTCGGCCACGATCAGGAAGTAGCCGGGGAAGCCCATGTTGCTGATGGTGTCGGTCTCGAACTTCAGCCGCTCCTTGTAGCGGGCGCGCTGCGCCTCGCGCCTGGCCGGGTCCGGGTACAACTGCAGCAGGCGCTGCTCCAGGCCGGCCTTCGACTCGGCGACCAGGAATTCGTCGATCGTCATGCCGGGCGGGGTCGGGAAGTTCGGCAGTTGCGGCTTGCCCAGCACCAGCGTCAGGTTGCAGCGTTTGGCGATCTCGACCGAGTTGGCCAGCGCCGCCGGCAGGTCGGCGAACAGCGCCGCCATCTCGGCCTGGGTCTTGAAGCACTGCTCGTCGTTGAAGCGCTTGACGCGCTTGGCGTTGGCCAGCATTTCGCCCTCGGCGATACAGGTGCGCGCCTCGTGGGCGATGAATTCGTTGCGGTCGATGAACTGCACCGGGTGCGTCGCCACCACCGGCAAGCCGAGCTTGGCCGCCAGCGCGACCGACTGGCGCACCTGGCGTTCCTGGTTGGGCTGGCCGCCGCGCTGGATTTCAATGTAGAAGTGGCCGGGGAACACCCGCGCCCAGCGCTGCGCGCTGCGCTCGGCCAGCGCCAGGTTGGCGTTCTCGATGGCGATGCCGACGTCGCCGAAGTGGGCGCCGGACAGCACGATCAGGCCGTTGGCCGGGCTGGTGTCGGGCAGCAGGCTCAGCGGCGTGCCCGCCAATGCTTCCAACCACTCCGGCCGCACCTCGGCGCGGCCCTTGTGCTGGTTGGTCAGCCAGGCCTTCGACAACAGCTCGCACAGTTGCAGGTAACCGACGCGGTTCTTCGCCAGCAGCAGCAGGCGCGAGGGCTTGTCGCGGTTGTCGTCGTTGCTGATCCAGACGTCGCAGCCGACCACCGGCTTGACGCCCTTGCCGCGCGCCGCCTTGTAGAACTTGACCATGCCGAACAGGTTCGACAGGTCGGTGACGGCCAGCGCCGCCTGCCGGTCCTTGGCGGCGGCGCCGACGACGTCGTCGATGCGCACCAGGCCGTCGACGATCGAGTATTCGGAGTGCACCCGCAGGTGCACGAAGGCCGGTCCCCGCGGCTGGGCGGCGTGCGCCTGCGCGGCGGCGGCGTCTTGGGTAAGCATTTCCATCCTGTGTGCCAATCTTTTGCAAATTCAATTGGCGCTATTTTACCGTGCCCCGGCGCCCCGCCCCGGAGCGGGCCGCGACAAAGTTTATAATATCGCCTGTTCCGTTTTTTTCGATCGCCACCATGCACGCCACACCCCACTCCAGCGCAGCCAACCAGGCCAGGCAGGCCAGCGCCGCCCACGTCAACATCGCCGCCTACAAATTCATCACCGTCGACGACACCGAGGCGTTGCGGCCGCGATTCCAGGCCATTTGCGCCGAGCTGGGCCTGAAGGGCACGATCCTGTTGACGCCCGAGGGCATCAATATGTTCCTGTCCGGCCCGCGCGCGGCGGTCGACAACTACCTGGCCTGGCTGCGCGCCGACGCGCGCTTCGCCGACATCGAGGTCAAGGAAAGCTATTCCGAGGAACAGTCGCACAAGCGCATGCTGGTCAAGCTGAAAAACGAGATCATCACGATGCGCATGCCGCTGATCAAGCCGGAGCTGGGGCGGGCGCCGTCGGTCGACGCGCGCACGCTCAAGCGCTGGCTCGACAGCGGCGTCGACGACGCCGGCAAGCCGGTGGTGATGATGGAAACGCGCAACGCCTTCGAGGTCGACGTCGGCACGTTTAACAACACGCTCGACTACCGCATCGACAAGTTCACCGAATTCCCGGCGGTGGCGGCGGCGCACAAGGACGAGCTGGCGGGCAAGACCGTGGTGACCTTCTGCACCGGCGGCATCCGCTGCGAAAAGGCGGCCATCCACATGAAGGAGATCGGCTACGACAGCGTGTACCAGCTCGACGGCGGCATTTTGAAGTATTTCGAGGAGGTTGGCGGCGCGCACTACACCGGCGACTGCTTCGTGTTCGACTACCGCACCGCGCTGAACCCGCAGTTGCAGCCGACCGAGACGGTGCAATGCTTCGTCTGCCGCGCCGTCGTCACGCCGCGCCAGCAATTGGCGCCGGAATACGTGTACGAGGTGTCGTGCCCGCATTGCCACGGCAGCGCGTCGAACACCTAGCAGCGTGGCGGCCCTGGCCGCCGCGCGCCACGCGGCCCGGGCGCCAATGCCGTTAAGTTCAGTGTTCGCAGCTTGGATTAGCGATAGCGTCATCCGCCGCCGGGCGGCTGCCGGTGCCAGTCGGGTTAGCCACGCGGTATAGCCGATGGCGGGCTAACCCGACGACAATCCTTCACTTGGCGGCATTAGGCTCAGGCGCCGATCTTCTGGCCGTTGGCCCGCCACCAGTTGCGGCCCAGCACCAGCAGCGACGAAAACAGCAGGCCGAACAGGAAGCTCGACATCAGCGCCGACGACAGCCGCGTCGAACGGTTCTCGGGCAGGCTCGGGCCGGCGATGAAGCGGGTTTTTTCCAAAAACAAGCTGATGGCGTTCTGGTTGTCGATGCTGATCTCGTTGTACACCTCCTTGACCAGTTCATCCTTCAAATCCTTGTCCTTGAACACGCTCTCCTTGACCGCGTCCAGCGCGCGCAAGACACTTTCGCCGGACTTGCTCGCTTCCAGCACCTGCTTGGCGCGGTCGTAATAATCGCGCCGCAACAACGACTGCCGCTGCTCGCGCCTGGCCCTGACGATCGCCTCGCTGGCGTTTGACGCTTCCACCTCGGTCGACATCAGATGCGTCACCGGCGACAGGAAACGGGCGTTTTCCTCGGTCACGCTGACCACTTGGCGCGCCGCCTGCCCGGCCGAGTCCGGATGGCGCCCGACGATCTGCCTCAGGCTCTCGCCGCGACGGCGGTATTCCTCGAGGCGCTCCTTGTTGTCGATGATGTCATTGTCGAGCTTGGTGACGCGCGACGTGATTTCCGAATGCTTGAAGCGCAGGTTGTCCGAATAAATCAAATAAACGATGCTATCGACGACATAACGCCCCAGCAGGCCGACGGTGCGCTGGGCGTTTTCGGCGCTGCCGGCCGCGTAGCTGATGCGCAATCCGATGACGTTGTTGCTGCTGTCCTTGGGTTGCTCCATCAAATCCTTGGCGTCGAGCTTGGTGAACGGATACACCGCCTCGATCATTTTCGCGGTGCCGTCGTTGCTGGCGAAGGCGAGGCGCAAACCGGCCACGCCCGCGTTTCCCTCCAGCTTGTTCTGGCGCACGAACTGGTCGAAACGGTCGACCGCGCCGAACGCGGCGGCGAAGCGCTTGTAGTCGGCCAGCGGAATGCCGGGGCTTTCCTTTTCCCTCGGATTTTTTTCCTTCTGCATCGGGATAGCCCCGCCGAACTGCAGGAAGCCTTCGCTCTTGTATTGCGCCAGGTACAGCGACGCAGCGGCGCCGGCGGCCGTGACCAGCACGGTGCCGGCGGCGATCGCGCGGCGGCCGCGCCACAGCGCGACCAGCGTATCCGTCAGCGAGAAGGCGCCGGCGTTGCCCAAATCATCGGTTTGCTTCGAATTGTCCAATTTTTCCATAACTCTTCTTAAAATAGTGGGTGACGCTGGGTTAACGGTATAGCCGCGGCGGTATTGACGCGGCGCGGCCGGCGCGCCGGCGCGGTTCAGCGGGCGAGCGTGATGAGCGTTTTGGGCGCCGCGACGGCGCCCTCCTCGCGCGCGCACCAGATCAGATCCTCGATGCCGCACTGGGGCGCATATTCGCTGACCACGCGCAACAGCAGCGCGCGCACGCTGGGGTGGTCGAAGCGGTCGCAGGCGAGCGTCAACTCGGCCAGCATGCCCTCCAGCCTAACCCAGGGAATCTCGTTCTCCCGGGCGCGCAGGATGAGCGGGTGGCCGGTGCCCTCGACATTATCGCCGATCAATAACTCTTCATACAATTTCTCGCCCGGACGCAGGCCGACGTAGTGGATTTCAATGTTGCCGTTTGGCGCAAGCTCGCTTTTCACTTCCAGGCCGCTTAGATGGACCATGCGCTTGGCCAGGTCGACGATCTTCACCGGCGCGCCCATGTCGAGCACGAACACGTCGCCGCCCTCGCCCATGGCGCCGGCCTGCAACACCAGTTGCGCCGCCTCCGGGATGGTCATGAAGTAGCGCGTGATTTCCGGATGGGTAATGGTGATCGGTCCGCCGCCCATGATCTGCTTGCGAAACAGCGGCACCACCGAGCCCGAGGAACCCAGCACGTTACCAAAGCGCACCATGCAAAAGC
The DNA here is from genome assembly GCF_000344615.1 of Janthinobacterium sp. CG3. Taxonomy (GTDB): domain Bacteria; phylum Pseudomonadota; class Gammaproteobacteria; order Burkholderiales; family Burkholderiaceae_D; genus Janthinobacterium. Next base: position 3,251,425 of record NZ_KB467824.1, read on the forward strand.
GCGTCTTGGTTTGCTCGCGGGAAAACGCCTGCAAGATCAGCTCGGCCATGCGCTTGGTCGAGCCCATCACGTTGGTCGGACGCACCGCCTTGTCGGTGGAAATGAGCACGAAGCGCTTGACCTCGGCGGCCATGGCGGCGCGCGCCATGCTCAGCGTACCGAGCGCGTTGTTGCGGATGCCCTCGATCGGATTGTGCTCGACCAGCGGCACGTGCTTGTAGGCGGCCGCGTGGTACACCGTCTCGACGCCGAAGGTGCGCAGGATGCTCTCGCACTTGGCGGTGTCGAGCACCGAGCCGAGAAAGGGCAGCAACTCGACGTCGAGGCGCATCAGCGCGCGCAGCCCTTGCAACTCTTGCTCGATCGAGTACAGCGCGAACTCCGACATTTCCAACAGGATCAGCCGGGCCGGCCGCTGTTGCAGAATCTGCCGGCACAACTCAGAGCCGATCGAGCCGCCGGCGCCGGTCACGATGACCGACTTGCCGGTGATGCACAGGGCCATCAAATCGTGGTCCGGTTCTACCGCATCGCGCCCCAGCAAATCCTCGACCTCGATTTCGCGCACGTCCTCCACCCGCACGCGCCCGCTGACCAGGCTCTTGATCGGCGGCGTCACCAGCGTTTTGATCTTCAGCGGTTCGAGCCGGTCCAGGATGCGCCGCTGCTGCGCCTTCGACACCGACGGCATCGCCAGCAGGATCTTGCTGATATTCTTGTCGACCACCAGCGCCGCCAGCGCGTCCGGCCCGTAGACGCGGATGCCGGCCACGGTCGCGCCCTGCAACTCGCGCTTGTCGTCGACCATCGCCACCGGGCGGTATTCGCCGCCGTTGCTGAGGGCGTGCACCAGCTGGCTGCCGGAGGCGCCGGCGCCGTAGATGACCACCCGCACGCCGCCGGCGGCGCCGCTCAGGTGGGCGAAATAGGCGCGCGCCAGGAAGCGGCTGGCGGCCACGTACATGATGGCGCTGATCCAATAGGTGCCGAACACGCCGCGCGACAGGCCCAGCATGTGGGTGGCGAACGCCGCCAGCGCGATCAGCAGCGCCACCGAGACGGTGACGCCGACCACCGCGACGTAGACGATCTTGTAGTCGATGAAGCGGATCACCGCGCGGTACAGCCCCAGCTTGATAAAGATCGGAATCGACAGCAGCGGGGCGGCCAAGATCAGCCACCAGTAGGGCTGCAGCAGGGCCAGGCCGAAGCCGTCGAAGCGCAGCAACACCGCCACGCAAAAAGTCAGCGGCAGAAATAGCGCGTCGGCCGTGATGGCGACGATTTGCTTGTGAAAGCGGGAGAAATCCAGCAAGGGTTTCATCAACAATAACCAATCAACAAAGTTAAACCGCGGCGGCCCGTGTCAATGGCTGACACCGTCGCGCCGCAGCACTTTTAAAAAAGTCAGGAAAATAATCCGTATATCCAGCAGCAGCGACTGCCGGCTCACATAGTAGGCGTCCAGTTTGACCTTGTCGGGGATCGGCAGCTCGTCGCGGCCGTTGACCTGGGCCCAGCCGGTCAGGCCGGGCAGCACCTGGTCGACGCCGTATTCGCTGCGCAGGGCGATCAGGTCGTCCTGGTTGAACAGCGCCGGGCGCGGGCCGACAAAGCTCATGTCGCCGCGCAGGATGCTCCACAACTGCGGCAGCTCGTCGAGGCTCGATTTGCGCAAAAACGAGCCGACCGGGGTCAGGAAGCGGCCCGGGTCGGTCAACAGGTGGGTCGCCACGGCGGGCGTGTCGACCCGCATCGTGCGGAACTTCGGCATGCGGAAAACCCGGTTGTGCCGCCCGATCCGGTCGGACCAGTACACCGCCGGGCCGGCCGAGGTCAGCTTGACCAGCAGCGCCACCGCCGCCACCGGCAGCGCCAGCAACAGCAAGGCAAGCAAGGCGAGCAGCAAATCAAACAATCTTTTCATAAACGATATCGATCAATTGTGGGTCAAAAAATGGGCGACGCATTGACGAATCCCCGTTTGCATGTCGAGCGGCGGGCGCCAGCCCAGGGTCTGGCTGGTGTGCGCCAGGTCGACTTGCAGCGAACCGAGCAAACGCTCGGCCGCGGCCGACTTGCCCAGCAGCGCCGCGGCGGCGCCGAGCAGGGCCGGCGGCACCGGCAACAGCCGGCTGCGCTTGCCCATCGCCGCCGCCAGCATGCGCAGCAGTTCGGCGACGCTGACGTCGTGGCCGTCCGAGACCATGAAGGTCTGGCCGGCCGCGGCGGCGTGGTCGCTGCAACTGACCAGCAAATCGACCAGGTTGTCCAGCGCCACCAGGCTTCTGCGGTTGCGCACCGCGCCCAGCGGCAAGGGCAGGCCCATCTTAACGAACTGCATCATTTTCAAAAAATTCGCTCGCACGCCGGGCCCGTACACCAGCGGCGGGCGCACCATCACCACCTCCAACCCGGTTTCGCGCGACAGCGCCAGCAAGCCCTGCTCGGCCTCGTGCTTCGACACCCCGTAGGCGTCGGCCGGCGCCGGCAGGTCGGCATGGCCGAAAGGACGCGCGCCGCTGGCCTCGCCGTTGACCTTGACGCTGCTGACAAAGACGAAGCGCCGCGCGCCCGCCGCCGCCGCCTGGCGCGCCAGCCGCAGCGTGCCCTCGACGTTGGCCTGGCGAAACGCCAACAAGGGGTCGGCCGCCTTGTCTTGCATCACATGCACGCGCGCCGCCGTGTGCACCAGCACCTCGACGCCGGCCGGCAAGGCCCAGGCCGGCACACCGTCGGACCCCATGCCGCGCCGCGGCGCCGACACCGCGCGGCCGTCGGCGCGCAGCCGTTCCAGCAGGCGCGCGCCGACAAAGCCGCTCGCGCCCGTCACCGCCAGGTGCGTCACGAGGGCCGCCTGCACAATTCCAGCAATTTAAAGGGGAGCTTGCTCATCACCAAGAACAAGTTCGTGTAAATATGATTCGCTTTACAGGCGCGCACTATTTCCCGATTCAAGAGCAGGCTGCTTTTCAAGCCGCCGGTGCTGACCCCGCCCATGCGCATGCGCACTAGCACCTGGTCGATCCATCGGTAACTGGCGCGGCCGACCAGCAGCCAGCGCACGAACATTTCGTAATCGGCGGCGATTTTAAAATCGGTCCGGTACCAGCCTGTTTTCCAATAAAGCGCGCGCCGCACGAACGTGCCCGGGTGCGGCGGCATCCAGCCGAAGCGCAGCTTCCAAGCCTTGAACCTGGCGGCGCCATAATGCCGCCGCACTAGGTTCAAATCGCCGGCGTGGACAAACACCACGTCGCCGAAGACGATGTCGAGCGCGGGCCGGCCATGAAACGCCCGCGCCACCGCCGATACCGCCTGGCCGCTTTCGTAAAAATCGTCCGAATTCAAAATGCCGACCACCTCGCCGGTGGCCGCCCGCACGCCCTTGTTCATGGCGTCGTAAATACCTTTATCCGGCTCGCTGATAATCGTCGCGACGCGCTCGCGGTATTCATTGACGATCGCCATCGTACCGTCGGACGAGGCGCCGTCGATAATAATGTATTCAATATCCTGATAATCCTGCGACAACACCGATTCAATCGTATCACGGATAGTTTTTTCACTGTTGTAACATACGGTAATAATAGATACCTTCATAGCGGCTTCACCGGGCAAGCAATCACATTTCCACCATTTCTTTTTCTTGTTTGACAGGCGGCCGCGCCAGCCGGGCGCGCGACCTCGTTCATGCCGCCGGCGCCGCGTCGGCACCGGCGGCCAGGCTCAGCATGGCCTCGCCGACCTCCGCCCAGTCGCGCGGGATGGTGCGCAGGCGCTCGCTCCAGTCGGGCCACCAACCGTCGGCCAGGCGGCTGTGCAACTCGGCCAGCGCTCGCCCCAGCGAGGCGGCGTCGGCGACGTCGAAATACAGGGCCTGGTCGCCGCACTGCGCGCGCGCGTACGGCAAGTCGGGGCAGACCACCGGCAAGCCTATCCACATCGCCTCGACCAGCGGAAAACCGAAGCTTTCCGTCAAGGACATGAAAAGCAGCGCGTCGCAGGCGCCGTAGGCGGCGATGACCTGGTCCGGCTCGAGCCGGTCGACGCAGCGCAGCCAGGACAAGGCCGGGTTCGGGTGAAGGCTCTGCGGTATCGTCAGCACCACTTCGGCCACCGGCCACGACTGCCCTTCGGCGGCGCCGAGCTCGCCGAACAGGCCGTGGTTTTTGTGCGGATACCCGGCGGCCGGATAAAACAGGCGCAGGCCGGCCCCGCCGCCGTCGCGCGGCGCGCCGCGGCGCAACTGCGAGGCCAGCAGCCAGTCCGGCGCCGGCTGGGCGATCACGTGGACCCGGCCGAGGATCTGCGGATAGCTGTCGAGCAGCGCCGCCTTCATCGCCTCGGTCTGGACGATGAAGGCGGCGACGTATTGCATATTGCGCTTGAACAAGCACTTGGCGATATAGTATTTGAGCGCACCCAAGCTGTGCCCGGTGTCGGCGCCCTTGGTCAGCAAGGAGTTCTGGACGAACACCGTTTGCCGGGCGCGGCAGCGCAGCGGAATGTCGCCCAGCACCAGAAGCGGCGTTGCGCCGTCGAAGCCGGCGCCGAACAGCGTGCATTCCAGCACACGCGACAAGGCGTTCGGCAAATAGCGGCGGTACAGCGCCAGCCGCGTGCGCGGATCGGCGGCGATGTGCGCGGCCAGCGGGCCGCTGGCGGGCAGGTACAGCGTTTCGAGCCGGTAGCCGGGCAGGCTTTCCAGGCTCGGCAGCAGCGAGCGCAGCAATTGCGTCGCGCCCAGTCCGATAATGTTGGTCAGGTGCAGGCGCACCGGCTTGGGGGGCGTCGCGCGCGGCGGCGCGGCCTTAGTTGTCGTGTTCATACCAGGGGGAAGAGGGTTTGGTCGGGGCGGCGGCGCCCGGCGCCAGGCTAAGCACCTGGTACATATAGCGCCCGGCCACGCGCGGCTCGAGCGCGGCGCCGGCGGCGGCGGCGGCCGTGCGCATCGCGGCCAGCCGCTCGGGCGAATCGGCGCAGGCGCGCAAACAGTCGGCCAGTTGCGCCACCGACTCGCTGGCGAAGACCGCGCCGCAAGGCCAGCGCCGCAGCACGGCGGCGGCGCCGACGCGGTCGCTGCAAATGACCGGCACGCCGGCCAGCAGGGCTTCGTTGACGACCACGCCCCAGCCGTCGTAGCGGCTCGGCAGCACCAGCGCGTCGTAGCCGCCGATGACGGCCTGGGCGCAGCCGAACGGAATCTGGCCGCGGTAGGCCAGCGCCGCCTGGTCGAAGCCGAACGGCTCCGGCTGGCCCGGGCCGTAGGCGTCGAGCGTCACGCCGACGCCTTCGTCGCGCAACTGCTTGACGGCCGCGATCAAGACGTCGAGGCCTTTTCTTTCAATCAAGGTGCCAACGAACACCAGCCGCAGGCCGGGCGGGCGCGCCGCGGCCGGCGCCGGCAGCCCGGTGGCGGGGACGAAGTAGCCGAAGCGGAAAATCTTCTCGTTGGGTATGCCGATGCGGCGGTATTGCTCGACGGCCAGCGTGGAGATGGCGAACAGACCGCCGAGGCGGCGCGCCATCAACATGCCGTACAGCCGGTACAGGGCAGGGCGCAGTTGCGCCTTGAGCCAGTTCAGGCCGCGGCGCCGGTCGTCTTGGTAGCCGGCGGCGGTGGTCGAATACGGCTCGGAGATGAGGAACACCCGCAAGCCCATCGCCAGCGCCAGAAACAGCGCCAAGATCAGGCGCGGCTGCTCGAACGGGCTGCCAAACAGGTGCACGGCCTCGCCCCGCGCGCGCAGTTGCCGCACGATGTAGCGCAGCCAGCCGCGTTGCGGGATCAAGGTCGGCGCCAGCGCCGACGCGTGCCGGTTGACCCAGCCCTGTGCCTGCCGTTCGGCGTGTTCCTGCTTGGCCACGAACACCGCCAGCTCGCATTGGCCGGCGTCGCGCAGCGCCTCCAGCGTATACGACTGGTGGTCGGTCAGCACCGGGTGCCAGCAAACCACTTTCATCGCTTGCCCCCCGGACCGGCGGGAAACAGGAAGGCGTCGAGCATGGCACCGACCTTGGCCGGCGCACACACCGCCGAGACCGCCTCGGCGCCGCGTTGCGCCAGCGCGCCCGCGGCGCCGCGGTTGGCGACGATCCAGCGCAATTTCTCGATCAGCAGGCCGGCGTCGTCGCTCTCGAGGTAGACGGCGCCGTCGCCCAGCACTTTTTTGACGTCGCTGATATCGGTCGTCAGCACCAGCATGCCGTGGCTGGCGAATTCGATGACCTTCGACGGAAAGGTGGTGTGCGCCAGTTTGCCGCCGTTCGGCTTGAGCGCCAGGCCGACCTGGGTGCGCGCCAGCACCGCGCGGTACTCGGCGTCGCTGGTGCGGCCATGCACCAGCACGGCCGGGTGGCGCGGGTCTTGGCCGAGGGCGCGCAATTGCTCCAGACGGTCGCCCTTGCCGGTGACCTCGATGCGCAACGCGGCGGCCCACGCCGGCGCCTCCCGGCGCAGGCGTTCGACGGCGTCGATCAGCAACTGCGCGCCGGTGTCGTCGGCCACGGTGCCGCCGAACAGCGCGGTGAGCGCGGGCAACGTCCATTTTTCCGCGTCGGGCGCGATCTCCGTGGTGCCATAGCAGCAACGGGTGGGGCGCAACCTGGTGCTATCGGCCAGGGCTTCGCAGGCCAGCAGCGCGCCGCCCGGGCACAGCGAATCTATGGCCCAGCGCAACACCCGCGACTTGCACCCGGACAAGGACCATTGGCGCAGGTCGGTTTCGCCGTCCTCTAGGTCGAGCGCGGTGTTAAAGCCCAGCAAACGCGCCCCCAGCAGCGTCGGCAGATAGGCCGGCAGGCGGTTGTAGCACAGCGCCGTCTTGCGGCCCGGGCGGCGGCGCAGGCGCCACAGCAGCGGCACGCCGGCCAGCAGCGACAGCAGTTCGGACAGCAGCCGGGTGTGCAGAAACGGCAGGTAGATGACGGCGACGCCGTCGACCCTGGCCACCTTGGCGCCGAAATAGCGGCCGGAGCCGTCTTGCCTGCCGCGCCCTAGGCTGACGGCATACGCCCTGACGCCGGCCCGGCGCGCCGCCTTCAGCATCAGCAATACCTTGCGCGAGGCGGCCGGACTGTCGGTGGTAATGCCGCGTTCGATACGGGTCTGGTCGTCCAGCGCGTTACACACGAAAAAGAGGCTGCGCATCGGTTACGCCAGGCTTTTCTTGACGCGCGCCGGCACGCCGGCGGCCAGCACATTGGCCGGCACGTCGCGCGTCACTACCGAGCCGGCCGCGACCACCGCGCCGGCGCCAATGGTGACGCCGCCCAGTATCAGGCTGCCGGCGCCGATCCAGCAGCCGTCGCCGACCGTTATCGGCGCGGCCGTGCCGGCGCCGGCGCGGCGCGCGCCGTCCCCGACGACGTGGCCGCCGGTGATAAACGTCACCTGCGGGCCGATGTCGCAACGCGCCCCGAGCACGACGGCGGCGTCGAGGTGGGTGTGGACCTGCACGCCGGGGCTGAGCCAGGTGTCGGCGCCGATCGACAGCGTGCCGCGGCCGTAAATCCAGGCCCGGCCGCAAAAGCTGACGCCCTGCGCCAGTTGCACCCGCGCGACACGCAGCAGGAAGCGGCGCAGCCCGAACATGCGGGACGGCGGCAGCAGCGCCAATAATATATTCACTAGGTGACGTATCATGAATCAATCCAAATAAGCCGGTGGCGGGCGGACGCGCCGCCCGCCGTCAGCGGGCGGTCTTGCTGTACTTCCAGATCAGCACCGAGAAAATCGTCAGCAAAAACACGTTGGTGTCTGAAATGGCCGGCAATAACGGGATGTAAATAATATGGATGCAGGCGCACAGCACCAGCATAAACGAGGCAAAACTTCTTTCCCGCAGAAATATCCTCCAGGCGCAACTCGACAGCAATCCCAATAACAGCATCAACACGGCGCAACCGGCCAGGCCGAAATCGAGGATCAGGCTGCCGTACGAAGTGGCCCAGCCGACGTTAATCACGCCGGCGTTGGCCATCATTTTCGAGGTCGCCTCCATCGCCTGGACCACCGTGGTGTCGCCGAAGGAATCGAAGCGCCTGGCCACTAGCGGAAACGTCATCAAACCATGGTAAGCCGGCGGGTGCGGCTGGGCCAGGAAGACCGAAAACAGGTTAACCGGACTATTAAAATACACCACCCCTTCGACGATGCCGTCCTTGAAGGCCGGGCCGACGCTGTCGGCCACGGAATTGGCCAGCGGATCGAGGGAAAAATCGAACAGCAGTTCCAGCACCGCCGTCTTGCTCTCCGAAATCAAGCCGTCGTTGCGCTGGTGCGCGACGATGCCCATGTAAAGGATCATCAGCACCGGCAGCGCCGCCAGCGCCGCTTTGAATGCCAGCGACAACTTGACGCGGCTGCCAGTGACGATTCCCCTGTACAAAAAAGACAGGGATGAAATAATCAATATTTGAAACGCGGCCTGGCGGCCGGCCGACAGTATACCAAAATAAAACAGGCCGACGGCCGGAATCGCATAATACACCCGCCTGGCGAGGCTGAGACCGGACCAATTGACGATTAAATACGGGAGCGCATACAGCGCGCCCCAGCTTAGCAGCGAGCCGATTTGCGTCAAGGCGTTGACCTGGCGCGCGTGGAACGAATCGCGCATCTGGGAAAAATCCTCCAGGACGATACCCTGGAATAATTTAAAATCGATAATCGCCATCCCCACGCCAACCATCGCCACCAGCGCGACGCGCCCGGAGATGGCGGCATGCAACGCCGCATTGCCGGCGGGCGGCGCGGCGCGGCGCGCGCCGGCGCCCGCGTAATAATATTCGGCCAATTGGTAACCGGCGACAAACAATACATTATAGCCGAACAGCACATACCGGGCGAAGTCGTTTTCGTCGCCTATAAAATGATAGTTAATCAGTCCAATTGCACTGGGAATCATACAGGCGAGCCACGCCAGGCAATAAATCGCCAGCGGCGTTTTGATGGTTCTACCCGCCGCCAGCACGGCCAGCAACAGCAGGATCGACGGCGTCAACATGGCAATGGCGGTACTGCGGGACGGGCGCGCGGGTGGTCAATCGATATACTCATTTCAACGCATTCTCACTAGGCTCATAAAATTGAGCGTCTTCATTTTCATAAAAAATCCGGGCCTGGTACGCGTCGACAGGGCGTCGAAAAACACCGCGACAACGGCATGCGTGACAACGTTGGCGAGCGCGGCGCCGACCAGTCCGAAATGTGGGATTAACACCAGGTTCAAGGCTACGTTGATCAGCGCGCCGAGAAAGGTCCGATAGAATAACAGGCGCTGCAGATTCTCGGTGGTAAACCAATTGACGCTGGCGACGTTCAGGCAAACAAACACGCCCGACCATATGTGGATTTGCAATACCCGGCCGGCCTCGCGGAACACCTCGCCATATAAAAACACCACGACCCATTCGCACAGGAACATCACCGGCACGGTGACCACGATGGCCATCCATACCAAACCGGTATACAGCCTTTGCAGGCGCGTCAAATACAATGCCTCGCTGATTTTTTTCGCGCTGACAATCGCCGGAAATAGGGAGCTGGCAATAATGGCGGGAAAAGAATACCACACTTCACTCAGCCGGACGGCGGCGGTATACAAGCCCAGCTCACGCTCGCCGAGCAGGCTTTTTATCATGATCTGGTCGATGCGCATATACACCATGGTGACGAAGCTGCTGAATATCAAAGGCCAGCTGTCGCGCAACAGCGAGCGCGCCACCGCCGCGTCGAAGCAGCGGTAAAAACTGCCCAGCCCCCGCGACCGGTAGGCCAGGTATAGCGTCAGGCCGAGCATGGCCTGGTCGACCAGCGCGACCAGCACGAACCAAAACAGCTCGCTGCCGCTGAAAACAAAATACAGCTTCAGCAGCGAGGAAAACAATAGCTGGGTGATTTTGCACAGCGAGACGAATTTCGACAGGGTTTTGGACTGGAAATAAAAATCGACCACTTCGAACGCCTGGAACACGGCGCCGCTGCTGATAATGAAGATATACAGATTGATGGTGCGGCTGTTGCCCATTATTAGCTGGGCGACGCCGACCACGGCAAGCGTGAGGAAGGCCCCGGCCAGCTTCAACCAAAAGGCGGTGCCCAGATAGATGTCGCGCTTTTCGGGCGCGTCCACCAGGTCGCGCACGACAATGCCGTCCAGGCCCAGCTTGGCGACACCGGCGAAGATCGCCGTGAAGGTGACGGCGTAGGTGAAGATGCCGAACTGCGCCGGCCCCAGGTAACGCGCCACCCAGATGCCGACCAGCAGGCCGGCGACGATACGCAGGATCTGCTCGCAGAACATCCACGAGGTATTGTTCAAATAACGCCGGAAACCGGCGTGGGCAGCCATCCCCCGCAGCCGCTCAAGCCGCATCGCGCGCCGGCATGGAGATCTGCCACGCCGCCGGGGCGGCGGTGTCGACGACGCCGGTCCGGCCGGCGCCCAATGCAACTATTGTCATGTGTTTTTCTCTGAATCAGTATGCCAAGCGCAAACTGCCGGGCGGTGCGACGCGCGGGCCGCCCGGCAACGACGTTTAGTGCGCCGCGCCGCCTATCAAGGCCTCGAGCTCGGCCACCTTGGCGCGCAGCAGCGCCAGATCGGCCCGGGTCTCGACGTTCAGGCGCAGCAGCGGCTCGGTGTTGGAGCTGCGCACGTTCAGGCGCCACGCGGCGAATTCCATGCTCAGGCCGTCGGTGGTATCGACCAGCAGCGCCTCGCCCTCGTAGCGCTGGCGCACCGCCAGCAGCGCGGCGGCGGCGTCGGCGACGGTGTAGTTGATTTCGCCGCTGCACGGATAGGACTCGATGCGCTCGCCCACCAGGCGCGACAGCGGCAAGCCGCCCGCGCTGATCAGCTCCGCCACCAGCAGCCACGGGATCATGCCGCTGTCGCAATAGGCGAAATCGCGGAAATAGTGGTGCGCGCTCATCTCGCCGCCGTAAATCGCGTTCTCGGCGCGCATGCGCTCTTTGATGAAGGCGTGCCCGGTCTTGCTCTGGATCGGCACGCCGCCGGCGCGCCGGACGATGTCGACGGTATTCCAGGTCAGGCGCGGGTCGTGGATGACGCTGGCGCCGGGGTGTTTCGCCAGGAACGCCTGCGCCAGCAGGCCGACGATGTAGTAACCCTCGATGAAGTCGCCGTGTTCGTCGAACAGGAAGCAACGGTCGAAATCGCCGTCCCAGGCGATGCCCATGTCGGCGCCGTGCGCCTTGACCGCGTCGGCGGTGGCGGCGCGGTTCTCGGGCAGCAGCGGGTTGGGGATGCCGTTCGGGAAGCTGCCGTCCGGTTCGTGGTGCACCTTGATAAAGGTCAGCGGCGCGCCGCTGGCCTGCAGCGCGCGCTCAAGCGCGTCGACGACGTGGCCGGCGCTGCCGTTGCCGGCGTTGACGATCAATTTCAAGGGCCGCAGCTTGGGCGCGTCGATATAGGTTTGCAAATGCGCAACGAAAGGCGCCAGGATGGACTCGCTGCTCAGCGTGCCACGCGGCGCCGCCGCCGGGCCGAACTGGTTGGCCCGCGCCAACTCTTCGATCGCCTTCAAGCCGGTGTCGCCGCTGATCGGGCGCGCGCCGCGGCGCACCAGCTTCATGCCGTTGTAATCCATCGGATTGTGGCTGGCGGTGACTTCGATGCCGCCGTCGACGTCGAGGTGGAAGGCGGCGAAATACACTTCCTCGGTGCCGGTCATGCCGAGGTCGACGACGTCGACCCCGCCGTCCATCAGCCCATCGGCCAACGCGGCCTTCAGCGCCGCGCTGCTCAGGCGCACATCTCCGCCGACGGCAACCCGCTTGGCGCCCAGGTGCTGCGCGTAGGCGCGGCCGATGCGGTAGGCGATGTCCTCGTTGAGTTCATCGCCCAGGCGGCCGCGGATATCGTAGGCTTTAAAACATGTCAGTGCTGTCATCGTATCCATCCAAAGTTGTCTGCGCGGCGGTTGAACTCGCCGCCGAAATAGGTTGTCGCCGCGCCCGCCGGCCGCGCTGTCTAGCGGGCACCTCCCATACTTGGCCACGCCGCCACAGGCGCGGCCTCATCGGCATCGCAGGATGTTAAAAACATGGAAAGACGATGAAGCCAGCGGCGTCGCTTATGGGCTGGCTTGAATTGCAACTTGGCATTTTACATCAGCGCGCGGGGGCGGCGGCCGGGTGGCACGGTCGCCGTTACAACATTTACACAGGCCCGGTGCGTTAATGCTTGCGCAAACCGCCCAGCAAGGCCGCCACCTTTTGCTTCGGCTTAGCGACCGGCAAGGCGCTGCTGACCATCGGCGCGGCCGCCGCGGCCGGCTCGTACGGCTTGGAAAACCACGGATCGGCCTTCTCGCGCCGCGGTAGCGGACCGTTGCTGGATCGGCCGCGTTCGCGCTCGGGCGGACGCATCGACGAACGGATCTCGTCGCCGCTGGAGGCGGCTTGGCGCGGCGCGCGCGCCTCGGCGTCGAAGGCCGGACGCGGCGGACGCGCCTCGGTGGCGTCGAAGGGCGGACGCGGGCGGCGGCCCTCGCCACGTTCGGTACGTTCGCCGCGCTCGCCCCGTTCGGCGCCGGCGCGGATGGCCGTCGGCGTAAAGCCGGCCAGTTCGCCGCGCGTGATGGTTTGCTTGATCAGCTTTTCAATGTCGAGCAACAAGCGCTCGTCCTTGTCCGAGAAGATCGAAATGGCGTCGCCGGAGGCGCCGGCGCGGCCGGTGCGGCCGATCCGGTGCACATAGTCTTCGGCGTTGTAGGGCAGGTCGAAATTGATCACGCACGGCAGGTCGGTGATGTCGAGGCCGCGCGCGGCGACGTCGGTGGCCACCAGCACGTCGATCTCGCCTTTTTTAAACGCCTCCAGCGCCGCCATGCGTTCCTGTTGGGTCTTGTCGCCGTGGATCGCGGTGCATTTGACGCCCTCTTGTTCGAGGCTGCGCGCCAGGCGCGAGGCGCCGATCTTGGTGTTCGAGAAGATCAGGATTTGCTTGAGGTCGCGGCCGCGGATCAGATGGGCGACGACGTCGCGCTTGTGCTCGTCGGCGACCTTGTAGACCACCTGGGTGACCTTGTCGGCGGTCTGGTTGCTGCGCGCCACCTCGATCAACAGCGGATTGTTGAGGAAACTGCCGGCCAGCTTCTTGATCTCGCCCGAAAACGTCGCCGAGAACATCAGGTTCTGGCGCTGCTTCGGCAGCATGTTGATGATGCGCTGCAAGTCGGGCAGGAAGCCCATGTCGAGCATGCGGTCGGCCTCGTCCATGACGAGGATTTGCACCTGCGACAGGTTCAGCGTCTTTTGCTGCACGTGGTCGAGCAGGCGGCCGGGCGTGGCGATGACGATTTCAACGCCGGCGCGCAGCGCCGCCGTCTGCGGCGCCATGTCCATGCCGCCGAACACGACGGTCGAACGCAGCGGCGTGTGGCGGGCGTAGGCCTTGACGTTTTCGGCCACTTGCACCGCCAGCTCGCGGGTCGGCGTCAACACCAGCGCGCGCACCGGGTGGCGCGCCGGCGACATGCTGGAACTGGCGTGCGCCAGCAACAACTGGATGATCGGCAGCGAAAAGCCGGCCGTCTTGCCGGTGCCGGTTTGCGCGGCGCCCATCACGTCGCGCCCTTGCAGCACGATCGGGATCGCCTGCGCCTGGATCGGCGTCGGATGGACGTAACCCTGGTCGTTCAGCGCGCGTAGGATGTCCGGCGACAGGCCGAAGTCGGCAAAGCGCACGGCCGCTTCGGCGGCGGGGACGGATGCGGGGGCGGCAGGCGCGGCGGCGTCGACGGAGGGTGCAGCAGCCGGTGCGGCGGCCTCGACGGCGGGCACGGCTGCCGGTGCGGCGGCCTCGGCGGCGGCGCCGGTCGGGATACTGGGCAAGGTGGTGAACTCGGTTTCGGACATAGGTATCTGGTGTGCCCCCGAACTGCGGGAGGCCGTGCTTTCTTCAATAAACTACATTTTCTGGGCGCAGGCGGCGTTTCGCATGGCTTCGTTCGCTCGCCAAAGATCATACCTCGTACCGCGCCTCTTTGCTCCGAGGCCATCTGCGTTGCGCGTGCTGGGAGCGGTGGACGGGTGCGGGGCGGCGACAACGCGGACCAGCCGCCATGAAGATCAAGCCTGGCATAGCGCGCGCAGACGAGGATACAATATCAGTGCCCTAAACGATACCCTAAATTAGCGCAACTGTACACGGAAACCGCGTTTTCCATGGAAAATATGTTGCAATTGGGCAATAATAGAGCCGAGCGAACGCGCCGCCGCCGGCACCCGATAACGACGATTACCACGACAATGACCACCATGCACACCGCCACGCCCCCGCCCGAGCCGACGCCGCCGCCCGAGCCAGACCCGAACTCATGCTGCAACAGCGGCTGCAACTACTGCGTGCTGGATATGTACCAGGACGAGCTGGCGCAATACCGGCGCGCGCTGGCGGTGTGGCAGCTGCGCCGGGGCGCCGCCGCGGACGCCGCTTAAAACGCCTCCCATTCGTCCTTGCCGGCGGCGGGCGTGGCCGCGACCCGGCGCGGCGCGGCCGGCGCGGCGACCGCCGGGCGCGCCCGCGCGGCCAGCTTGCGCGCCGCGCGCGGCGGCGCCACCAGCGTCTGGTCCAGCTTGAACACGCCGACCACCTCGGCCAGCGTCCTGGCCTGGTCCTGCATCGATTCGGCCGCCGCGGCCGCCTGCTCGACCAGCGCGGCGTTTTGCTGGGTCACCTGGTCCATCTGGGCGATCGCCTGGTTGACCTGCTCGATGCCGGCGCTCTGCTCCTGGCTGGCGGCGGTGATCTCGCTCATGATGTCGGTGACGCGGGTGATGCTGGCGACGATCTCATCCATCGTACTGCCGGCCTGGTTGACCAGGCGCGAGCCGGCGCCGACCTTCTCGACCGAGTCGCCGATCAGCGTCTTGATGTCCTTGGCCGCCGCCGCCGAGCGCTGCGCCAGGTTGCGCACCTCCGAGGCGACCACGGCGAAGCCGCGGCCCTGCTCGCCGGCGCGGGCGGCCTCGACCGCCGCGTTCAACGCCAGGATATTGGTCTGGAAGGCTATGCCGTCGATGACGGCGATGATGTCGACGATTTTCTTCGACGATTCGTTGATCGAGGCCATCGTGCCGACCACCTCGCCGACCACCGTGCCGCCGCGCAGCGCGATGCCGGAAGCCGACGCCGCCAGCGTGTTGGCCTGGCGCGCGTTGTCGGCGTTCTGCCGCACCGTCGCGGTCAGTTGCTCCATCGACGAGGCGGTCTCCTCCAGCGAGCTGGCCTGTTGCTCGGTGCGCGACGACAAGTCCTGGTTGCCGGCGGCGATTTCGCTCGACGCGGTGGCTATCGTGTCGGTGCCGCTGCGCACCTGGCCGACCAGGCGCAGCAGGCTGGCGTTCATGTCCTTGAGCGCCTGCATCAGCTGGCCGGTCTCGTCGCTCGACGCCACCTGGATATCGGCCGTCAGGTCGCCGCCGGCCACCCGCCGCGCCAAGCCGACGGCGGCGTTCAAGGGCCGCGAGACGATGCGCGCGACCCACAACGCCAGCAGCATGCCGATCAGCACGCTACCCGCCAGCATGACAATGGCGCTCAGGCGCGCATTGCCGTAGGTGCGGTCGGCGGCCTCGCTGGCGGCGGCGCCGCCGTCGATATTCAAGGCTACCAGTTGATTGATTAGCGTCGACATCTGCGCCAGCATGGTCGAGGTGGGGCCGCTCAGCAGCGCGCGGGCCTCGTCCTTTTTCAACTGGCGCGACAAGTCGATCATCTTGTTGTGCTCGGGCAAATAGCTGTCGCTCAGCTTGACGAACTCGCCGTACAGCGCGCGCTCCTGCTGGCTACTGATCAGTTTGGCGTACTTGTCGCCGTCGAGCTTTAACTGCGCCAGGATCTCGGCCATGCGCTTTTCCGGCAGCGCCATGCCGGCCGCGTCCGGATAGAGCAGATGCGACAGTTCCCAACGGCGCAACTCGCCCAGGCCGGACTTGACCGTCAGCACCGCCTGCACGCTCGGCATCCATTTATCGGATAACTCGGCCGAGGCCGCATTGATGCGCGCCATCGACACGATGCCGGAGACGCCCAGCGCCACCGTCAATAGCAACACCGCGCCGAACGACCAGACCAGCTTGGTGGCAATTTTTAAGTCGTAAAACCATTTCATCGTGTTTCCTCGGTGGGCGTGGGTGGAAGTGGCGTGGGGCGAACGGTGATTCTCAATGAAAATATTCTAGCACCGCATTCCGGCCCGGCAGAAAATATATGCGCCGCCTTGCATGCCGTACGGCGCCGACGCGGGCGGCCGCTGGACGCGGGCGCTTATTTGATATAAGTTAATTTTTTCCCTTACCCAAAATGGATCCCCGATGCCCCAGCAACAGCAGGCACCCGACCCGGCGACGGTCGTGCAAGCCCAGCTCGACGCCTACAACGCCCACGACGTCGAGGCCCTGCTTGCCGTCTACGCAGACGACGTGCAACATTTCGATCATCCAGACACGCTGCTCGCCAGCGGCAGCGAGGCGATCCGGGCCCGCTTTACGGCCCGCTTCGCCAGCGGCAAGCCGCGCGCGGTGCTGCGGCACCGCATCGTCTGTGGCGACACCGTGATCGACCACGAAACCGTACATAGCAGCTCGGCCGACGGTCCCGTCAGCGTCGACCTGGTCGCCATCTACGAGGTGCGCGACGAGCGCATCGCCAGGGCCTGGTTCATGCTCGGCGCCCAGACACCGGCCGGCACGCGGTGAGCGGCGCACCGGCGTTGCGCTTGGCGCTGGCGGACGACGTGGCGCGCATGGAGGCGCTGATCGCCCGTTCCGGCATCGAACTGAGCGCGGGTTTCTACAGCGAACGCCAGGCAGCCGCCGTCACCCGGCACGTCTTCGGCGTCGACTCGCAACTGATCGCCGACCAGACTTATTTCCTGATCGAACAAGACGGCGCCCTGCTCGCCTGCGGCGGCTGGAGCAAACGGCGCACGCTGTTCGGCGGCGACCGCGCCAAATCCGGTGCCGATCCGCTGCTCGACCCGGCGCTGGAGGCGGCGCGCATCCGCGCCTTCTTCGTGGCGCCGGACATGGCGCGGCGCGGCCTGGGCCGGCAACTGCTGCGCCACTGCAGCGAACAAGCTCTGGCGGCGGGCTTCGACGCGCTGGAACTGGCCGCGACCATGCCGGGCGTACCGCTCTACCTGGCGGCCGGCTTCGACGTGGTTGAACGCTTCGAGCTGAGCCTGCCCGGCGACGTCAGCGTACCGCTGGCGCGCATGCGCAAACACATCGGTCCGCTCTGAGCGAACGCCGCTACGTTAGCGCCGCCGGCGCGCCGCTGTTGCGCTTCCGCATCAAGCGGCCTTATTGCTCTTGCGCAATACCCAGAGAACTCCTACCATCCCATGCAGCAGCGTGCCCGGCGACATCGACGGCGCCCCTTCCGCTTGGCGCGGAACCCTTCTCATGGAATAGTGAAATGAACATCAAAACAACTCTCTCGGTCCTGCTGGCGGGCGTATTCAGCGCCGGCCTGGTACAAGCGGAAACGGGCGTCACGGCCGAGCTGGGCAGCACTGGCGTAGGCGCGCACCTGAGCGTGCCGCTGCAGGCAAACCTGAACGTGCGCGTCGGCGCGAATTACCTGAACTACTCGTACAACGCCAATACCTCCGACGTCGACTACGACTTCAAGATGAAACTGCGCACCGTCGACGCCCTGCTCGACTTTTTCCCGATGAACAACGGCTTCCGCGTCAGCGCCGGATTGGTCTACAACGGCAACAAAATCGACGCGCACGGCAAACCCGCCGGCACCGGCACCTACACGATCAACGGCCACACCTACCTGGCGACGAGCGTCGGCACGCTCGACGGCAACGTCGACTTCCGCAAAAGCGCGCCCTATCTCGGCATCGGCTGGGGCAACGCCGCCGCGCCGGGCAAGGGCTGGGGCTTCTCCAGCGACTTCGGCGTGATGTTCCAAGGCTCGCCGTCGACTTCCCTGAAGAACAACCACTGCGTCGCCCCCACCCAGGTTTGCACCCAACTGGCGGCCGACATCGTCGCCGAAAACGCCAAACTGACGGACGAGGCCAGCGACTTCAAGCTGTACCCGGTAATCCGCTTCGGCGCCAGCTACCGCTTCTAGCACGTCCGCGCAAGTTAGCGCGCCGGCAGCGCTTGTACTTGCGCATAAAAATCACCCCTCCTCGACACCCAGCCAAGCAATGCGGCCATGACCGGCCTCGTCCAGGCGGGCCAGCAGCGCCGCGGCGGCCGCGTCGGAGAGACTGAAATCGAAGCGGACCTGCTCGCCATGCGCAACGTCCAGCAAAGTCGCCCCGGCAATCTCAAGCTCGCGCCGCATCAACCCTTCCAGCGCATACGGGAAGCCGCAGCGCAGCGTGCGCAACTTTACTATGGTGATTTTTTGCGCAAGCAAAAGCGCTTGCGCGACGCTGTCCGTATAGGCCCGCACCAAGCCGCCAGCGCCCAGTTTCACGCCGCCGTAATAACGCACCACCGTCGCCAGCACGCCGTCCAAGTCCTGATGGCGCAACACTTCGAACATCGGGCGGCCCGCCGTTCCGCCCGGCTCGCCATCGTCGACCGCCGCCGACTCTCCGCCGGCCAGCAAGGCCCAGCAGACATGCGCGGCGGCCGGGTGCTGCAGGCGCAATTGGGCGACGGCCTGTCGCGCCGCGGCGCGATCTGCGACAGGCTGGACGCAGCCGAGGAAACGGCTTTTTTTGATGAAAAGTTCACTGTGGGCGGCGACGGAAATTGTTTGGGGCATCGAGGAGAAAGATGGTATTCCGGCTGGATACTAAGCTCCCAGCGTGATATTTGGTTATATTTCAATGTTGAATATTTTACACTTCCAGGCGTTGCTTAATGCTATATTTCCAGCACGCGCCGGACGCCGCTTAAGCGTTCCATTCGACTGCGCCCGACGCGCCTTGTTTCAAATCGGCTTTTAAATTTCACTCTTAACTTTGAAAAGTGGGGACGCAATGATTTCAATTAAAAAAGCACTGTTTGTATTCTGCATGGCACTCGGCCTGTCAGGTTCCATCGCCAACGCGACCGCCGGCCTCTACACCCAAGCCCAGTGCGACGCCTTGGAAACAAAATGCCAGAACGGCGTGCCGCGGGCCTGCGAATTGCTGGCGCGCCACTGCCCTTGATCGTGCCGGGTTGAAGGGCTGGCGTGTTCGCCAGGCATCAAGAAAAAGCACGCATCGTTTTCGCGTGCTTTTTTTCTCGACACGCCTCGCTACCGCAGTATGGCGGTCCCGGTCGCGCTTGGCACCGTCAAGGCGGGCGCCGACCCGGGATCAACTCACTCATGACCAAGGCGGTGGCGTCGGCGGACGGCGGCTGCTCGGTCTGCCAATGGTGCCAATAAAGCGTGAGTTCGATGGCTTGCGAGGGGGCTAGCCCAAGTAGTTTGCCGGACAATCCTCCAGTGGGGACCATAGCTTAAACTGCTGTTTCACATCGTGGGTCCACTCTATACGTCCCTTGAGTAGGAGAGCAACTGCACCTTCCGCGTCTGGCTACCGCACACAACCCCGGTCTGCGTGCCGGGCTTTCTTCATTTCGCTGGCGCTGGATGGCGCCGCGCGGCTGCCCTGCTGGGCAAAAATGAAAGTGGGGGCACAGCAAAAAGAGGTTACGCGGAAAATCGCGTAACCTCTTGAATATACCGGATAAATTTGGTGGGCCTCCCGTGAGTCGAACACGGCACCAACGGATTATGAGTCCGACAAATATGCAATTCAGCAGTGTTGATCCGTGTTGAGAAATCATTGTAAATCCATTAAAATCAAGTACTTAATCGCAAACACCTCTGCCATTGCGTTGATGCATGTTGATTGCTATACTCCGAAAATGGTTACAAGTAGCTTACAAGTTCTGAGCAATCATTAAAGGTAGCAATATGGCAAAGGTCAAATTTACGGCTGGGCGTGTCGCCGACTTCACTTGCGAAATTGGGAAAAGCCAAGCATTCATGTGGAGTGCTGCAGCGACAGGACTTGGGCTTCGCGCGACGCCCCGCGGCGATAAGTCCTACTTTTTCCAGTCGAAGCTAAACGGGCGGTCAATGCGGATCACGATCGGCTCACCGGACACGTGGACAATTGATGCGGCCCAAGCCGAGGCCCGCCGCCTGCAAAGCATTATCGACAACGGCCAGGACCCTCGACAAATCAAGGCCGACGAGCTGGCGCAGGCACAAGACGCCCGCGCCGCCAGACAGGCGGCAATCGCCGCGACAGAGGCGGCCGCCACCGCCGCAGCCTTACGCGAGTCAACCACCTTCGGGCAAGTGTGGGCTGCGTACTTGGTTGACCGCAAGGCGCACTGGGGCGAACGCCACTATCAGGATCATGTGAAAAAAATTGGCGCCGGCGGCATTCCGGCCATCCGGGGAACACGCGGTCGCGGAGTTACGATTGCCGGCCCCCTGCACTACTTTGTCGACATGCCGATTAGCAGCATTGACTCCGAAGTCGTAGAAAAATGGGCGAAGCTGGAAAGCATGACCCGGCCGACATCAGCCAGGCTTGCGTGGCGGATGTTGAAGGTTTTTTTCCAGTGGTGTTATGAGAACAAGGCGTACGCCGGGCTGCTTCCGCAACTCAATCCGGGCAAGACCAAAAAAAGCCGTGAATCGCTGGGCAAGGCAAAAGCCAAACAAGACAACATTCAATCCGCCCAACTGCCCGGATGGTTCGATGCGGTGCGAAAACTAGGCAACCCGACTGTCGGCGCCTACCTGCAGACCCTGCTGTTGTCCGGCGCACGCCCCGGTGAAGTCCTGGGGATGCAATGGAGTGACATCAACTGGAAGTGGGAGTCGATTGTTATTCGAGACAAAATTGAAGGCACCCGCACGATACCGTTGACGCCGTTCGTGAGGCACCTGCTGGATGCGCTGCCAAGGCGCCCAGGCAACGAGTATGTCTTTTCCAGCGCGCAGGCGGGAGTGAAGATGATTGGCAAGCCTCACCTGGCCCATAAACTGGCCTGTGAAGCCGCCGGACTGCAGGGGCTGACTCTGCATGGGCTGCGCCGATCGTTTGCCAGCCTGGCAGAACAAACCGAAGCGCCCGGCGGCGTCGCAGCCCAAATTCAAGGGCACAAACCGCAGAGCGCGCGTGAAAAGAGCTATATCGTCCGCCCTTTGGATTTTCTGCGGAAATGGCACGTCAAGATCGAGGCCGACATGTTGGAGCAGGCCGGGGTTACGTTCACGCCAACCGCACCGAAATTGCATGCTGTAGCGTAAACACAGGTGTTCAGTCTTGGTCGTAGTTGGGGAAATAGCGCCGCGTGTTCTTGTTGCGCCCCGGGCGCTCGATGATCTTTCCCTGACGGATCAGCGCATCAATGACCCCTTTCCGGTCCTGCGGCTTGGCAGAGTTATACGCCCCGCACTTGTCGACCAGAATTCCGTCGGAAATTGCCTTGCCCTCATTTTTCACAAAGAACTCCGTGATTTTCTGGAGCACCTTGGCCTCCAGTTTGGCATGTCCGCTGTCAAACAGATTCTCCCGGATATCCGCAATGAACCTTTGCGTCGACTCATTAACGATATCCATCGCGTCGCTGAAACACTTTGCGCTGACCTCCTCGACCCATGGGTTCTCGGCCAAAGCGAGCGTCAACGCGACCCTTCCGGCATTTTCGACGACGCGGGACAACATGTTGCTTTCCAGTATATCGGCGGTGGCATTCCGGCGATTGACAATTTTGATCTGCTCGGCCCGGAACAAGGCAACGGCGCTGTCGGAGTAAGGGACATCGATCGGCTGGTAGTTGTTGCTTGATACGCCAATCAGATCCCCCTTTTCCGCGATAGCGGCAGCGTGCTGAGCGACGCGGGTGCGGATGGCGTCGAGCCATGCCACAACTCCGTTTGGAATTGGCGCACTGACCCAGTCGAGGTTCGGCATGGGGATCATATCCGGTGCGCGGAACACCATCAGGCGAGGCAAAAACCCGCTGCCGACTGCCGTGCTGTTGATGGCATCGAAGAGCGTCGTGGCGGTTGTAGCACCAAAAATCGAGGGGCATGGGCTGAAAATGTCTTCGCGCGGCTTGCCGCCGACCGGCGTTTGGTTGCCATATTCCTTGCCGCGGTAAGCCTTGCCTCCTTTGGTATAGAGCTCCATAAACACCGTGCCGATCAGCGCCTTGTAGCCGGCAGCCTTTTCGTCAAAGATGCTTTTCAGCACCTCTCCGATCTCGTCAATGACAAATACCCCAGCCGCATTCCGTTTCATTGCCGCCAGAACGCCGGCGTCGCTGGCCGGCACCCCCGCCAGCCGCATCGGATCGTAAGCGGTAACAATTTTGACGACGGAGTCGATCGCGTTTTCCTTGCCGCAGGCCGTCGGGCCTACCGCCACACAGTACAAATTCGTGTGCGCGCCACCAGCCCCGATGAAGTCCCGCGACAAGACGCTGCTGCATGCCGCCAGCGCGGCGCACAGCATGAACGCAGGTTGCACCGTCCGGCCGGTTATACGGCTCCAGCTCGCAAGTTCCGCCATCACTGGCGGCAAGCGCGCGCCCAGGTCGTCGCAGTCGCTATAGGTTGGCACAGCATGCTGGTTGCCTTCGACAACTTCAGTCGCCCTCCTCAAAACCTCCGCCTGCTGGACGACAATCAGCTCAGCATGCGCTGAATCGGCTGCCGTAGGGGCTGGCCCCTTGAGCTGATGCTGGGAGCCATCCATTCCCGAGCGAGCCACATCTAAGCGCGCGCCGGCATCCTTCTCCGCGCTGCGGTTCATGATGCCAGCGATATTCACGCCTTTCATGCCTGTCGGGTCAGCCAGCCTCTCCAGCGTCTTGATCGTGATTCCCCCCTCGGCCTTGATGTGCTTATCCCATTTATGACGCAATGCAGTGGCGTTATATTTTTCCGGGCATTTTTGGCTCCAACGGTCAGCCAAGGCGAACATCTGCTCCGACGCGCTGCGATTTTTCAAGGCCATCAGTACTTGGCACCAGATGGCATAATCATCAGCTGCGATCACATCCAAGTGCGCCTGGTACTCGGCAATTTCGGCCTCGCTCACATCGCCGGAAATCGACGAGGCGGCGGATGTGGGCACGGCCTCCTTCACACCAAATTGTTCTATTACCCACGCCGGCAAGTCAGCGATAGCCTGGCCGTCGGACGGGTCGCTGGATGCCTCCCATTCGTACCGCCGGCCGCTGCGGTGGAGGGAGCCGGGTCCGATCACATACCCGCCGATGCCCTTGAAATCGATCCCGGCATTGCCGAGCGTGCTACGGAATTTTTTGCCACAGTCGGTCAGGAAATACAAGTGCCGGCCACCTCCACCGGTTTGCACCTCGGCGGTTTCGGGCATCTTGCCATGGGCGGCGTCAAAGGCGTCCATCGCAGCATCTGCACCTCCCTTGTACGAATCAACGTCGACGACAACCAGCATTTTGTTCCCTCCTTTGATTTCGACGCCGGTCGCGATGCCATAGTTCATATCCGGCCAGCGATCGAACCATACGGAAATAGCCTTCACATCGGTAGTCGCGTCCCGGAAGGTGAGTCCGCCGCAGGGATGCTTGCCGATCGAATTATTCAGGTGCTCGAATCCGCAGGTGCAAACCCCGTCGCGCACACCGTGAACTGGGAATACCGGGATGCCGAGGCCAGCACATGTGATGGCGGCGGCGCGTGCAGGGTTGACGAAGGCAACCTGGCTTGATTCAGTCATCATGCCGGCGCTCATTTCCCGCTCCTGTCACCCATGACTTGGCGGATATCCGAGACGCACCAGGCAAGGCGCCCGTGCATACGGATTGGGCGGATCGGGCCATTTTCCAGGCAAGCCCAAGCACGCAGCGTTTGTGGCCTGCGGTTCATCCAGTATGCTGCGCAAGCGGTATCGACATGGCTGCGCGTTTCCGCATCGAGCGCGGGGAAAATCGGGCCTGCTGTCGCGCCCCGTTGAGTGTGTACAGAAATTAAGGTGGTGTTCATCCCACAATCCTTTATCGCATCGCTGCGTATTGAAAGGATTTGAGAATCAATTGCGGCACCTGGGCGGCCAGACCCTGCCGCATTTGCGCCGGTGGTTTCGCGCAGGGCTCCAGTAGGTTTCTTGCGGGCTTGCTTAATTTTTCGACACTCTGCGAGGGCACTTGAGCGGTATTTGAGCCGCATTAGGCACCCGCATTTAGGGCCGATGGAAAACCGCGCTAAGCAAATTTTTCAGACGCTTCTCGCCACTCGTCCTGCCAAACAGCGAGGAAGCGGTGATCCCGAAACGCGTTGTTCAGTTTGTGCAACGCCACACCATTTTGCTCATTCAAGCCCAAAGCCAACAAGACGGGATTCCACAGGGAGGGATGGCGCCCACCGCGCGATCCGGCCTGAACCCGGGCGCCTTCGTCGCCGTAGAGCCCGCAAGCGTCGCCGAGGCGCTTTTCCAGATTGATTTCAACAAGTCCCGCGAAAGCGGTCCGAGCTTGGTTCTTGGTAATACCCCGTATTGGCTGACACTTGGTCTCAATGGCCCGGGCAACTTTGGCAGCAGCAGATTGTTGCAAAATAAACAGCAATCCATCCATCGTCTCACGCGGCACTCGGCAATTATCCTCCGTGACGTGCACCGCCTCCAAGAACTCGGCAATGTCACACTCACCCATAAACTCACCGTCATCCCAATCGCTGTCGGGCCACGCCTCAAACCAAGTCTCGCGCGTGTGCCCCACCTTGGAAAGGATAGCCCTGCGGGCCTTAATTTCTTCGAACGTCAAGTATCCGGAATCGCCGGGTTCCAATGCTACCGCGCGGGTATAAGTCTCCCTGTGATTTCGCAAATCCTCCACGTGTGGAGCCAACAGCAATGCAAGACGACGTCCGACAAGCGGCCAGGCCAACCCGGCTTGCTCGCCCCATCCTTTCATGACGATCCGGGCAGCGCCAGGCACCACAGCCCGCAGAGGCAGCCTGTGTTCGATCACCGCGCCGAGAAGCTGGGGCCACGACCATGGTTCGCCGGTTTCCCGGAGCAGCAGATCAAGGGCCTCTTCAATTTTCAATATGACGGGGAGCTCCATTTCGCCTTCCAATAGTGGGCAGATATAATCCGGGTAGGGTTCTTGAGGACACGGCCGGCGGTCTCACTTGACGTCGCTGAAGACGCGCGCAAGAGATGAAAATTGAGCCGTCGCCGCCACTCGCTTGCCAAGCGGCGCCACTATAGCCGGCACGGAAAAGCTCCGTCAACTGTACAAAACAACACCTCGCCTTTCCAAGGCCGACCTGAACATCTGCGAACATCCGGCGAACATCCTGCAAAAAAAAGATGTTGAAATTCACCGGGAACCCCCATGGATGCTCAGTATCAGCCCAATGGAAGGCGAACATCTGCCTTTCGGCACTACGCCCATACTGTTTAAATTTTTTTGGCTTGGCCGTGAACACCGGTCCCTTTCACCACCTCGGAGAATGACCCGAAAAAGATACCTGGTGACTTGCTAATGCCTGGCGACGAGGGGTGCCAGGCAAGATGACAAGATGAGTCATTTTTGTAGTTATATATATAATAAATTATATATATTCACCTATAGAGACAGGACAGCACACTGGCGTGTTTCGTCTTGCCACAAGGCGGGTGCAATGTATAGGTTTGCCATCAAAAAAACCAACATCAACTCCATAAAATTTCGCGATGTGGAACAACGATGTATGGCCCCATCATGCCCTTACGCGCGCACGAGGAAATTTTTTATGCTGTACTAATAGGGCACCGAAGTGGCCTGTCGGCATTGCCATGGACTACGTACGGTACGTCCAGCTTGGCACCAACCGTCACGACCCGGACACGCTTGAACCGACTCAAGAGCCTAAACGCTGTGAGAGGTCAGCTAGTCGGCCCAATAACTAAACGGCGCTCCAATTCCTTGGCGTTACCGCCACAAGCGCATGGCAGGTCGTTTGGCGAGCCTGCGCAACGTCCGCTATTCGCCCCGTCAACAAATGGCGCTCACTTGCACTGCAGCTGCCCCATAGACCCGCAGCACAATGGGGCTGCCCCAATAGTCGGCGTGGGCTACTGATTAATAAAACTGCACCATCATGCCTGCGATTTCAAGCCGCCAGAGCCCAGCCACGGAATCTGCTAAATGCACAGTTTTCGTCCACATGGGAAGGCCCAACAACCTCCGCCATTTCGGGTCCAAAACGCTCAGTGCTTGCCTTGGCCGAGCATAAAAGCGAAGGTAGTTGCCCGTCCCGGCAAGTAGTGCACTCGGCCAATGCCCCCCTACTGTCGGAACAACTGTAATGGATGAGATCGCACACGATTACTACTGTATAAAAAACCAGAATAGAAATCACAAAAAAAACAACACAGAACCAAAAATATCAATGCCAAAATACAACTTTCGTTGTTTTCAGGACATATTCCTCTATATACCTGCCTAGATTTTCAAAAAATCAATGCATAAAAGGCAAAAAGACTTGAAAAAATAACTGAGTGAAAAAGTGTGGATTTGTAGAAAATTCGCACGATTAGCACTACAATTAGTGCCAGCTTGATGAATTTAACTAAATGTAGCCCCCCCCTTAAAAAGAATGGAACTTGGTAACCTACCTGAGCCAACCTTCAATAAGGGGTCTGAATGGATAGTTTCAGAGAAGACAAAACCACCCCCATTCAGCCAACCCATGTCAATAAAAATTTCAGGTATGTGCAATAAAGTTTCCTAAATTCAACTTAATAAGGTATTTTTATGACAACAAGAAAAATTGGCAGAGATGCCGGCAATGGGCAATTTATTCCCGTCAAGGAAGCACAGCAGAACAAAAAGGGGGCGGTAGTTGAAACTATTCGGACGACACCAAGCAAGCCCCCGAGTAAGCCAACCAAACGCTAGGGTTCCATGTGCGGGCCACCACGGCCCGCACATGCCGATGAAAAATACTTCACCCGTCAAAATAGAAAATGTCATATGAACAACGAAATTGAGTTGGATGCGGTACGAATGTCGATCTCGGGCATCGCGACCCTTTATCCACGCTCCGAACACATAGAGGTGGTGATGAGCGGGCATCGCTCGTGGACGGTCGAAAACGTCATAAAATTGTTGGCGGCGGGGCAAAAATTCTTTGTCCAAGACCGTTGCGGGGACAAGGCATATGTTGCGGCTGTGCATCAAGGCCTCCGGGGTCCGTCATATATAAGAACCTGCGCCGATGGAACCATGCATGATAATCTTCTGGCACTCCCTGGCGGCCCCTTTTATGGCGGTGCTAAAAATCGACTAGCGACCTTATCAAGAGGGATTTAGCCGGCTTGGCGGTAGCGCACGTTGCGGCACCAAAACGTGCCTCCCCTCCCCGAGCGGAGTGTTTTGCTCCTGATTCACCCCAAAAATCACCCCATCCACCTTCAAACCTGCATGAATCCTCGGTTTGCTGATACCTAACATAGGAATCGATTGCAAAAAGTCTCTTCTTGGAACGCTGGCCGTAGTCCATGCAGCGACGCGGTCGCCCAGCGACTAATCTGTCTTTGTACACATCGACGATAAATGCAGCCTGCGGCCGTCTACATCGATGCTAGGGCCGCTCGACGGCTCTCCCGACTGGCATGCAGCAACCACAGGCGCCAGCGCCTTGGCGAGGCTCTACGCAGCGCTCAATGGACATGATCAGCCATCATGACGACTTCACGTTTCCGGCACGTATACCCGCCCTTGGGATACGCCCAGATGCACAATCAAATCAATACCGTATCGCAAGTTTGAAATTTCACATGCCATTTTAACAATCCCCTCTATTGTCTGCCGGCTGTGGTTCGTGCCCAACCACCACCCAGACGAAAGCTGCGTTGCATGTTCGCGACACAAGTCTGCGCGACCCGGATACAGTTCGTCCCGGCCGTTGGCAAGGTAGCGCCGGGTACGGCCATGGGGCATCGCCGCAAAGCGCTCGGCAAAGGTGGCATCCCGCGCAGAGAGGTTTTCGAAAATCTTCGTGAGTACATCGATGGCATTGCGGGCGGGAAAAAACTGCCCTTCCAGTTCATAACCAAATCGATCAAGTAGCGGTTTCGACACATTCTGGCCGATGGCAGAGTGAGTGATAGAAGCTTGTGGCGCGGCAAGCAGTGGCTCTGGCGTATCGACGAAGGCTTGACGTGGTTTCAACCGTGGCGGGGCCGAGGCTGGAGCTGGAGCAGCCGGAAATAGTTTCTTCAGAAACTGCGCCACCATGTCTTGATCCGGTTTAAAGCCGCACAGTGTCTCCGTCCGATCAGCCACGATTTCCAGCAGCGCCCCATCCTCGTCCTCGATGAGCTTAGCCAGTGCAATAGGCAAAGAGACTTTCATCTGGCGCTCTCTGGCGACGTTGCGATAGTCGTCCCTGGCTGCCTGCATCGCTTCGCCGGAGGCTATGGCGGAATGATTTAAGTAGCGCTGGAGCCTGGCAGCACATTCACCAACGTCGCGCTCGACGATATCCAGTTTGTAGACTCGCCGCTCCCCGTATGCCCCCTGCTCCCCAGGCAAGAAAAAATTCCACTCGCGACCGTCGGTCAGAATCGCCAGTGGGATGCCATCGTGGAACGCGTACTCAAATAGCTGACGTTCGGCGCCATCGCTCTGACCAACTTGCTTCACTTCGATAAATGCAATTGGCTTGCCAGGCGGGTGGCATAGGGCAAAATCGACTCGTCGACCCGAAAGCGAATATTCCGGGCACACGACTTGGGTATCGTATGTCGGCCAGGACAGGGCCGCCAGCAGCCTGAGTACGACGCCTTGGGAAACAGAAGCCTCGTTTAAAAAGCGGCCTGCATGAATACCGGCCCGGACGGCGTCAATTTCCTGTTCAATTCCCATGGCGCGCTCAGTCCAATTTATGGAATTTACTATTCTACGCCGTGGCAAGCAGACTGCGCAGCCTGACGACAGCCCCCCCCCCGGGGGGGGGGGGGAGGGAAAAGGCACCCCGTCCAGTTAGGCCAGCTATCGGTCGGCCCCTCAAAAAAATTCCGCCAATAAATTTTGAATTTTTTTCGGCAGGTTTAACGGTTCGAATTACTTCGGACATGGGACGATATCGACTACCTCATCAACGTTGATCGGCACATGGAATACATCATCGCCCCCATTTTTTTAGTCTTGATCGCCAAGATTGTACTGCTCGGAAGCGCATTGCAACCTTTCCATCCAGCCCCTCCAGTCCAAGAAGAGAAAGAACAGGCAAACGCCACATGCCACTCACCAAGTCAAGCCGCGCAGGACGCGGCGGCCAAGCAGGATGCAAAAATCGTTGAAATATTTCAGCCACTGTGGCTGGCACTTGCCCGGATCGAATCAAAAGTGGACGTCATCTTGGCTAGGCTTGGGTAAACGTCCAGCCGTGCCACCCGCAATCGATCCGACTATTCAAAATCCATTCTGGCCAAGCATTTTCACTTCGGCATCCTGTGCCTGTGCCCACTCACGAATTTTCTCTCCTCGCTCGCCGAATTGACCCGGTGCTGCACCGGTCAATAGCGGAAATTTGCAAGCTAGTTGTCGCCTAAATACGATTTTTACGCCGCTTTTTTGAGTTCTGTTTTTTTCTCCTTTTTGTTGACGTGTTCCGCGGCACTTTTTTCCGGATTTAGGTGTACGGTCGTAACTGGCGCCCAGCTTCGCGTAGCGCCACTCCAGCGCTCCGGTCGCTTGGCCTTTGCCGCTTCATAGACCTCGGCGCGTTTGACTAGCAGCGCACCGTCGAGGCCTGCGTGGCGCTGTGCTGGCGTAACGAATTGAATGGCGCTGTGCCGGTGCTCCTCGTTGTACCAACGCACGAACGTGCCAATCCACTGTCTTGCGACCATGAGGCTTTCAAATGCGCCCTGCGGATAGGCTGGGCGGTACTTGAGCGTTTTGAAGAGGCTTTCGCTGAAGGGGTTGTCATTGCTGCACGCAGGCCGACTGAACGACGGGACGACGCCGAGCTTTTGCAGCGTTGCAAGCATGGTGGCACCTTTCATCGGACTGCCGTTATCAGAGTGCAGCACCACTTGTTTTGGCGCGATGTTTTCGCGCACACAAATATCGCGCATTACCTCGCTGGCCAGCTCGCTGCTTTCCGTTTCGTAGACCTGCCAGCCGACGATCTTGCGGCTGAAGATATCCATGAAGAGATACAGATAGAAGTAGATCCCCCTGACCGGCGTTGGCAAATAGGTGATGTCCCAGCTAAACAGCTGGCCCGGTGCCGTTGCCACCAGCGCACGCGGCTTGTGGCGCGGTTTCGCTGGCTTTTCGGCGCCACGGTGCTTGAGCTGATTGGCCGCCTTCAGCACGCGATAGAAGGTCGATTCCGAGGCGACGTACTCACCCTGATCGACCAGCCGTGGCACGATCTGGCTCGGCGGCAGGTGGCCGAATTGAGGCGAGTTGGCGATCGCCAGCACGCGCTGACGTTCCAGCTCGCTCAGTCGGTTCTTGGGCGTCTGCACCCGAGTCGGCCGTCGATCACAAGCGCCCTCGGCCTTATCGTTCTGCCAGCGCTGCAAGGTCCGCTCGCTCAGCGCAATTACCTCGCACGCACGCCACTGGCTCGCTCCGGCACCGACCGCCTCGGCTACCAAGGCCATCACCTGGTCGCGCTGCGGGAGGTCGGTCATCACTCCTCGTCCTCCCACAGCGCGCGGAACTTTTTTTGCAGGATCAGCAACGCGGCCGCCTCCGCCAACGCGCCATTCTTGCGCACAATCTCGCGCTCAAGTTTGGCAACCTTGTCCTTCAATGTGCGCATTTCGCGCACGCCCGTTGCCGGCTCTTTTACTTCGGCGCAGAAGGCCGTCTCCCAGCTGGTCAGGTGATGGGGGAATATGCCGTGCCCGCGGCACCATGCCTGCAAAGCCTCATCGGATAATCCACTGGTTGCCCGCAACGCGGCAAACTGCTCTGCGGCAGTCCAGTCCTGGGGGCGCTTCTCGCGCGCCGCCGGCGCGTCCTTGTCGGTCACAACTTTATTCTTCATCCAATATTTTAACGTGTGGTGATTCACCTTCAGGTCTTCCGCGACCGACTTGATCGACCGGTGGCCACGTGAATACGCTTTGACCAAGGCTTGCTCGATAAATGCTTCGGGATACTTTGATGTCATTGGTACCTCTATTAAATTGAAAAATTAGAGGCGATAACTAGTTCCATTGCCGGGCCGCGAGCCCAACATCGGCATCCGCCCTGCTTGAACAAAAATCACAAACCTGACGTCTTGAGGGAACGGGTTCCGCTGCGCTCCACCCGTAACACCCGTCCCCTACGCCCGGAAACGATGTTAAAAATAAAGCACAAAAACGAACCCTAAACCCCACTACAACGATCAAGATCAGGACATAATTTGTTCAAAAACACACCCGACAAGTAGTCTGACCGGAGCGTGTCAATGACTTTGAAACACCTGGTTGAATCGGCGAGAGTCTAAATCTCGGATTTCAGGCAGCTTTTTTCTCCATTGGTGGCGGGTTGATCCAAGCCGCCGTCGGCAATTTTTGCGGCTGTGGCATGCGGTGTTTGAAGCGGTTCGGCGTGCGCTGGAAAGCGATTGCCAGAGTGGCTTGTCGTTGCTTGCGCACTTCGGCGGCGCGGCCGGTGTGAACGCTCTCAGGCGTCATCATGCCGATGCCGGAATGGCGGTGCTGTCGGTTGTACCAAGAGAAGAACTGGACACAGTGCGCGCGCGCGTCGGCCAGCGAGCCAAAGCGTGGCGGAAAGCCGGGCTGGTACTTCATGGTTTTGAATTGCGCCTCCGAGTACGGGTTGTCGTCGGAGACGTAGGGCCTGCTGTGCGACTTGGCGATGCCCAGGTCGCACAGCAGCGTGGCCACCGCCTTGGAGCGCATGCTGCTGCCCCGGTCGGCATGCAAGGTTAGCGTTCCCGGTACGATGCATTCTTTGGCGGCGCTGTCGGCAATGAGCTGCTCGGCCAGCTCGGCGGTTTCCTGCTCGGCCACCATCCAGCCGACGACGTAGCGGCTGAAGATGTCGAGAATGACATACAGGTGGAAGCAGGTGCCCCTGACCGGACCCTTCAACTTCGTGATGTCCCAACTCCAGACTTGATTGGGCACCACGGCCAGCAGTTCCGGTTTGGCGTACTCGGGATGGCGTAGTTGGTCGCGGCGCTCGCGCACTGCGGCACAGCCTTGCAACAGGCGGTACATGGTGCGCACCGAAGCCACGTAACGTCCCTCGTCGAGTAACTGGGCGTGGATGGCCGCCGGAGCGCAATTGGCGAAGCGTGGGCTGTTGAGCACGTCGAGCACCACGCGGCGCTCCAGCTCCGACAGCGCCAGCGGCGGTCGCCGGGCCGGTGCTGCGGTGGCCGGCAATGGACAGACGTGGCAAGCGGCTCGGTCGCGATACAGGGCGCTGCGTGGCAGGCGCAGGGCGCGGCAGGCGGCGGCCACGCCGACCTGTTCAACGAGGCTCTTGGCGGCGCTGATCACTTCGGCTCGCTCGGCGTGTCGGCGGTGCTCAGCCCCAGCAGAATGGAAAGTTTTTTTTGGACGTCGATGATCAAGTCCGCCTTGACCAGCTTGGCACGCAGGCGCTCGACTTCGTTTTCCAGTTCCTGCACCCGGCGTGTCTGGGCGCCGGCGGGATCAGCCTTCGGTCCCCGCTTGCGCTCCAGCGCGCCAGTCTCGCCAACTAGTTGCCGCTGCTTGCGCCAGGTCGCCAGATGGGACGAATAGATGCCCTCCCGGCGCAACAAGGCGCCAATATCGCCAAGAGCCACGCAGGCGTCGGCGGCGGCCAGAATGCGTAACTTCTCGGCCTTGGAAAAGGCTCGCCGCTTGGCGATGGGAACAACCTCGGGGTCGGGCCGCAGGACCTCAATAGACGACGGGCCGGGTGCGTTCTGGGTATCTGCTGGGCTGCTAATTTGATGCTTTCGGTTGTGCATGTTGGGACCTACCGGTGTACTTTAAATTAATCGGGTAGGTGTCTCAAGTTATATTGGCACAGGGGGGACACAGGGGGATAGTTGGACAGCGTCATCGAAGCGCTCCATTTGCCGCAACAACTCAGCGCGCTCGACCAAGCTCCCCCCTTCCTGTTCGTTCAGTTCAAGCAAACGCAGCATGTTTTCCCGAGCGGCGGTGGGAGGAACCAACGGGTGCTCGGCGGCGCACTTCCCGTTGCGATATATCCGGCCGCAATCATTTGTTAGCCACCAAATCCTACGCCGGATAAATTTCTCGCGCGGATGATCTGGCGAACGCAGGCCGCTCAGGGCTAGGCATAAGTCGCCATACTCCAATTCCTCGTCATACTCGGCTGCACGCCACTCTGTCGGCGCTGCATTCCAGTCTCGTTGAGTTTGAATATCACCATTTTCATCGCCGCCCAATCGAACCAACATCCGCATGAACCAGCCCATCGACTCCCGCCGCATCGGTTTCTTTGGTAACTCGCCGATTGGCTGCACGTCGTCCTGCCAGAACACTGCCGGACAGCAGGGGCATCGAATTAACGGCGAGCGCGATGGCAGGCGCGAAAAAGTTGCATCGCCATCAGACCAGGAGGTGACGCCAAAGGTGTTGAACGAACGGAGGCGCTCACGAAGGAGGAGGCCTTGACAGGCAGGGCACTGGTAAACGGCTGGGTTTGCGAAACTTGTCATGAGTTTTTGTGGTTGCGGTAGCGATCTGTGGGTAGCCAGGCTGCCGAAAAAACGACATGGCAAGTCATGCCTGAGTCATTTAGCTCAGAACGTGGTTGTGAGCGACAACGCCAGCCAGCCCCTGCGTGTTCAGCGATACGGCGCCTGCGTTACCAGAGCAGTCTAGGGCGGCCAAGTGCAGGTGGGCAAGACGCCTGGCGTTAAGTTTTTTTAGGGGTTCGTGGTTTTCTCCTTCTTGCCGCTAGCTGTTCCTTAGCCTGTACAACCGGGGTGGCCCACTCAACTAAGTCGAGTATCTTCCCATCCCGGATTACCTCAAGCATTTTTCCGGTTTCGTTGTCATACAAGTTGAAGTACACGGTGGCCCCGTTGATAAAAAATCGATCTTTGTCGAATTCGATGTGCTGGAGCATGTCTGAAAATGCCTCGCCAAGAACGGGCAAGGTCACTTTCCCCTTGATTTTCAACTTCATATTTGGCCTTTTTATGCGCCCACATTTGGCCAGGACGTTTAGGCAGCGGCACCGGAAGACGCCGCGATCGACTGTTCAAATTCATCGACAATCTGCGCAAGCCGAGGCAGCACGATGTCCACCCACTCGGTGTATGTCCAAACGGGCAGCGTCTTTTCGTAACCATTGCCGAGCGAAAACGGCGTCTTGATCCGATGGAAAGTCTGCTTCGGGTTGTTCGTATGAATCAGTAACTGGCTACCTCGACGTTCGATGCTTGGCATCGGCCTCGGCGCGCCCTTAGTCCCGCCATTCCCATTGTGGGCATAGACCGGCTTGACCTCGCGCCAGACGTCCTCTATTGCTGCGTTTAGCGCCGCAATGAAGGACTCGCCCTTGTCTTGCAGAATGCGTGCAAAAACCCGCTGAAGCCTTTCCTGCGCCGCCCTTAACGCTGCAGATGCGACCACACTTGCCGTCCGCTTACGAACGGCAATGGCTGCTGGGAAGTCAGGATACTCACCGCGCAGCGCCGCCGCATCAAATTCTTCTTGGGTGTCGTAATCGCGAAAAAACAGTGGTTTGATCCTTTCAAACCTCTCGTTACGACGGGCTTCTTCCTCGCTTTCCAGTTCTTCTTCCGTTGCTGATACCGTGGGCACGGCCGCCACCGGTTGCCCCGTGCAAGGCGCAAGGTGTTCGCTCGGTGAACTTTGCGCTTCAGGCGGAGAGCAGGCCTCCGGTGGCTCCCCGGCCGCAGCGTGGTCGCCTCCAAACGTGACAAATCCATCAAATTCAAACGAAAAACCAGGAGATTGCATTTTTAGCAAATTCATGATTTCGGCAAGATACTTTTCGGTCAGACGACCCTTTACGGCCAAGCGCATGATTGTGGACCGCCTAAACGCAGGTGAACTGTAAGTTCGTTTGTGGGAATTGTCCAAACGACCGGGGCGTATCGTGCTCCTTAATCATCTGCATGCTCTTGCCTTGCCCTGCGCAAAATGCAGCCGCGTCCTTGAACGTCGCCGCCTTGATCGCTCCAAGCGACGCGGCCGGGCCGTTGTCTTCGCGGGCGATCATATAGGCGTCCTTGCCGATGGATACAACGCCGGTGGTGGAGGCACACCCAGTCAACAAGACGGCTCCGACAAAAATCATCATTTTCAAATCAATTTCCAATCTTCGAGGGTTAAGGTTTCGCGCCATATTCTACGTTTTTCGTAGGGAAAAATCCAAGGCAATCTACGATTATCGGAGAATGCAAAGCCGTTCACTTCCGAAGAACCCCGTATTCAGCCGTCGATTGCGGCAAGCACGCCAACGCCGTGACTTGTCCCAAGACCGTCTCGGAGTCTTGGCGGGGCTGGAGGAGTCATCAAGTAGCGCCCGCATGAGCAGGTACGAAAGTGGAATTCATGAACCCGCCCTCCAGTTCGCCGAGGCAATCGCCAAGGTACTGGGCATCTCCGCTGCCTATTTTTATTGCAGCGATGACCGCCTTGCCGACATCATCCGCATCTACTCGGACCTCTCCGAAACAAAACGCGAAGCCCTGCATCAAAGTGCCATCAACATAGCCGAATAGTGGTGTGCCTGCCCGCGTGAGCGTCGAGGAACGCGTTTTTTCCGTTCGGTCGACTGACTGCGATTTTGTTGCCGTTGGACATAGGATAAGATGGCGGCCTCACCACGATTCGCCCGCCTCGTCCCAACATGATAGAAGACATCAAAAAAACACTCTGGGCCACGGCCGACAAACTGCGCGCTAACATGGACGCCGCCGAGTACAAGCACATCGTCCTTGGCCTCATCTTCGTTAAGTATATTTCCGACACCTTCCAGACCCGCCGCGACGAGCTGACGCGCCGCTTTGCCGACGCTGACGACGACTATTTTCTGCACGACGTAGACGACGAAATGCTGGCCGACGAGCTGGAAGACCGCGACTACTACAAGGAAGTCAATGTATTCTGGGTGCCTGAGGCGGCGCGCTGGGAAACGCTGCGCGCGCTCGCCAAGCAAGCCGACATCGGCAAACGCATCGACGACGCACTGTCCCTGATCGAGCTGGAAAATCCCAAGCTCAAAGGCATCCTCGACAAGCGCTACGCGCGCGTGCAACTGCCCGACGGAAAGCTGGGCGCACTGGTCGATCTGGTCTCGACCATCGGCTTTGGCGAGTCCGGCGACACGGCCAAGAACCACGCGCGCGATCTGCTCGGACAAGTGTACGAGTACTTCCTAGGCCAATTCGCCAGCGCCGAAGGCAAGCGCGGCGGCCAGTTCTACACGCCGGCATCGATCGTCAAAACCTTGGTAGCCGTCCTTGCGCCCCACCATGGCAAGGTCTATGACCCCTGCTGTGGCTCCGGCGGCATGTTTGTGCAGTCGGAGCGTTTCATCGAAGCGCACGGCGGCAAGATCGGTGACGTGTCGATCTATGGCCAGGAAGCGAACCCGACAACGTGGCGACTGGCAGCGATGAACCTGGCCATTCGCGGCATCGACTTCAATCTGGGCAAGGAGCCGGCCGACACCTTCGTGCGCGACCAGCACGTCGACCTGCGCGCCGACTTCGTGCTGGCCAACCCGCCATTCAATATTTCCGACTGGTGGCATGGTAGTCTGGAAGGCGACCCGCGCTGGGTCTACGGCACGCCGCCGCAAGGCAACGCCAACTACGCGTGGCTCCAGCACATGTTGTACCACCTCAAGTCGACCGGCCGAGCCGGCATCGTGCTGGCCAACGGCTCCATGTCGTCGAGCCAGAACAGTGAAGGCGATATTCGCCGCGCGATGGTCGACGCTGACAAGGTCGAGGTCATGATCGCGCTGCCCGGCCAGTTGTTTTTCAATACACAGATCCCCGCCTGCCTGTGGTTCCTGGTCAAGGAAAAGCGCGCGCGACAAGGCGAGGTGTTGTTTATCGACGCACGCAAGCTAGGAAGCATGATCAGCCGCGTGCAGTGCGAGTTCACCGAGGAAGTTATCGACAGGATCGCCGGGACCGTGGCCTCATGGCGTGGCGAAGTGGATGCTGGCGAATATCAGGATGCGCTGGGGTACTGCCGAAGCGTCGCACTGGACGAGATCGCCGAACATGGTCATGTGCTCACGCCGGGCCGCTACGTGGGTGCGGAAGCAGTCCACGATGACGACGAGGCATTCGCCGACAAGATGCAGAAGCTGACCGAAACCCTGTGCGAGCAGATGGCCAAGGGGGCGGAGCTGGATCAACTGATACGTCAGAAGCTCGGGGGGCTGGGCTATGAGCTATGAGAGAGGCTGGCCGCTCAGTGAGTTGGGGATGGAGGCGTTCAACGCATCCCGCCCTTTTTCGTTCAAGTCACACCCAGATGTGATTTTTGTCAATACTGGCGATGTCTTGATGGGGAAATTCCTGCACTGCAAAGTTTCCGTAGGGGCGGATTTGCCGGGCCAAGCAAAAAAATCATTAAAGCAGAATGACATACTAATAACAGAAATTCGCCCTGGCAATAGTAGGTATGCGTTCGTAGATTTTCCAGCGGAAAAATACGTCGTCTCAACAAAATTCATGGTCATAGAAACATTTGGCCGACTTACGCCACGTTTCCTCTATCATGTCCTAACTAGTCAATCTGCACTGGGTGAATTTCAGCGCATAGCTGAATCGCGATCTGGAACCTTCCCCCAGATCACTTTCGATTCAATTGACCGCTTCCCTGTACCTGTACCCCCAGTTGACGCGCAGGAAAAGCTGGCGCATTTTTTTGACAGGCTAGACGAACGCATCTCCCTTCTGCGCGAGACCAACGCAACCCTCGAAGCCATCGCCCAAGCCCTGTTCAAGTCGTGGTTCGTGGACTTCGATCCCGTGTACGCCAAGCTGGATGGGCGCATGCCCGAGGGCATGGATGAGGCAACGGCGGCGCTGTTCCCTGATACATTTGATGAGTCGGAGATGGGTGTGCAACCGAAGGGGTGGCAGGTAACGACGCTTGGTACAATTTGCAAGGAAAGCGGCGGGACTATTCAGACTGGGCCATTCGGCAGCCAGCTTCACGCTTCTGATTACCTGGATATCGGCGTGCCGGTAGTGATGCCGCAAGACTTGGCCGGGCGTCGTGTCCGGGTCGAGAAAATTGCGCGGATCGGTGACGATGATGTCCGTCGCTTGTCCCGGCACTGGCTACGCACTGGCGATATTGTGTTTAGCCGCCGTGGCGATGTTGGACGCCACGCGCTGGTCGGCGTCCGAGAATCAGGGTGGTTGTGCGGAACAGGATGCCTGCTAGTGAGGCCAGGCCAATCATGGCCTTCCGCAACTTACTTGTCCCTTGCGCTCGATCGTGCCGACGCCAAAGAGTGGTTACTTCGGCATGCCGTCGGTGCAACGATGCCAAACCTGAATACTGGTATCCTGGGCGCAGTCTCAATCATGCGCCCCGATGACTTCGTCCTACAGGCCTTCGACGACATCGTGCGCAAGCTCGATGAACGTATCAGCCATGGACACGCGAATATCCGCACGCTAGTAGAACTGCGCGACACGCTGTTACCTCATCTAATTTCAGGCCGGTTGCGCCTCCCAGATACAGCTGAAGCCTTGCAGGAGGCCGCCTGATGGCCTTTGATCGGAACCAACCCTACAACGATCTGCCGCTGTTGCCGCCGCCTCACGACCTGGAAAGTAAGGCCGTACTAAAGCAGGCGATTGGTGCCAACCGGGCGCTGGCCAACCTGCGTGGTTTGGCCGGCCAGATCCCGAATCAGAGCATGCTGATTAGCAGCATTACCCTCCAGGAAGCGAGGCTGTCGTCCGAGATCGAGAACATCGTCACGACCAACGACGAGCTGTACCGTGCTGACGCCGATGCGGATGGCAAGACCGACCCGCACACCAAGGAAGTGCTGCGCTACCGGCAGGCGCTGCAGCATGGATTTTCTGCCCTCCACGAGCGACCCTTGACGACCAATCTCTTTGTCGAGATCGCGCAATTGATCAAGCAGTCCGAGATCGGAATCCGTGCGATACCTGGCACGGCGCTGAAAAATGAGACAGGCGATGTCGTGTACACGCCGCCCGTCGGCGACAAGGTGATCCGCGACAAGCTGTCCAATCTTGAACTCTTTATTCATGCCGATGACGGCGTTGATCCGCTTGTCAAGATGGCGGTGATGCACTACCAGTTCGAAGCGATTCACCCTTTCCCAGACGGCAATGGCCGGACCGGCCGCATCCTGAACTTGCTTTACTTGGTGCAGGCGGGGCTGATGGACATCCCTGTGCTTTTCTTATCCCGTTACATTATCGCCAACAAACGCGACTACTATCTGGGCTTGCAGAAGGTG
The DNA here is from genome assembly GCF_000344615.1 of Janthinobacterium sp. CG3. Lineage (GTDB taxonomy): Bacteria > Pseudomonadota > Gammaproteobacteria > Burkholderiales > Burkholderiaceae_D > Janthinobacterium. The sequence goes on from NZ_KB467824.1 coordinate 3,290,879, forward strand.
ACGGAGCAGCAGGACTGGGAGAACTGGGTGTTGTTCATGCTGCGCGCCGTGGAGAGCACGGCGCAGCAGACCTTTGAGCAAGTGAAACGGATTCTCAAGCTCATGGAGGACGTCCGCGAGAAGGTGCAGCGCGAGGCGCCGGGGATCTACAGCAAAGACCTGATTGAGGTGATCTTCCGGCACCCGTATACCAAAATCCAATTTTTGGTCGATGCGAATATTGCCAAGCGCCAGACATCATCGGGTTACCTGCAAACGCTGGCGGCGCTTGAGGTGCTGCGCGCGCAACAGATCGGACGCGAGAAATACTTCATCAACGATGCACTACTCGCGGAGTTGGCGCGATAGCAACAGGTTGATTCGCTCGACACGTCTGACGAACATGTCGATTTTTTCGAGTTTTTTAAACATATTCGATAAACGTGTCGATCAGATCGACAGATCCGGGCCGCTTGATGACTGAAGACCAACTCGAACACGAAACTCTGACCTGGCTGGTCGATAGTGGCTATGGCCACATCTACGGGCCTGACATTGCGGTCGACGGAAACGCGCCCGAGCGTGCCAACTACACGCAGGTAGTACTCGTCGAGCGCCTTCGTAGCGCAATTGCCAGGCTCAATCCTTCGGTCCCGCTGGCGGCCCGCGAGGACGCGTTACAGCAGGTCTTGAACCTCGATACGCCGGTGTTACTGTCGGCGAATCGGCTGTTCCACCGCCTGCTGGTCAACGGCGTGCCGGTCGAGTACCAGCGCGACGGGGAGACTCGGGGCGACTTCGTCCGCCTGATCGACTTCGCCGACGTGGCGGCCAACGAGTGGCTGGCGATTAACCAGTTTTCGATCAAGGGTCCCAAGCACACGCGGCGCCCGGACATCATTCTCTTCATCAACGGTTTGCCGCTGGTGTTGCTGGAACTGAAGAACCCGGCCGACAAAAATGCCGACATTTGGAAGGCATACGACCAGATCGAGACGTACAAGGAGCAGATACCCGACGTATTCCAGTACAACGAGGTGCTGGTGATCGCCGATGGCAGCGAGGCGCGTATGGGCTCCCTGTCCAGCAATGCCGAGCGCTACATGGCCTGGCGTACCATCGACGGGGTAGCGCTCGACCCGCTGGGCCAGTTCAATGAGCTGGAGACGCTGGTCCGTGGCGTGCTGGCTCCGGTCTACCTGCTGGACTTCCTCCGCTTCTTCGTGCTGTTTGAGGACGACGGCACGCTGATCAAGAAAATCGCCGGCTATCACCAGTTCCATGCCGTGCGTGCGGCGATTGCGCAGGTGGTCGCTGCATCTCGTCCTGGCGGCAGCCAGAAGGGCGGTGTGGTATGGCACACCCAAGGATCGGGCAAGAGCATCACCATGACCTGTTTCGCGGCGCGCGTGATGCGCGAGACGGCAATGGAGAACCCGACCATCGTCGTAATCACCGACCGCAACGATCTCGACGGACAGTTGTTCGGGGTTTTCTCGCTGTCGCAGGATCTGCTGCGCGAGCAGCCGGTACAGGGCACAACGCGGCAGGATTTACGCGCCAAGCTGGCAAACCGGCCATCGGGCGGGATTGTCTTTGCCACAATCCAGAAATTCATGCCAGGCGAGGACGAGGACACGTATCCGCTGCTGTCGGACCGCCACAACATCGTGGTCATCGCCGACGAGGCACACCGCACTCAGTACGGTTTTGAGGCCAAGCTGAAGACCCGCAAGGCGTCACCCAGAGTGCTCGGGACCGGAGCGCTGCCCGCGACTGAACTCGGCGCCGCGGAGGCGCCAGCGCGGTATTTGGAGCGGTATCAGGTCGGTTACGCGCAAAACCTCCGGGATGCTCTGCCGAATGCGACCTTCGTGGCCTTCACCGGCACCCCTGTATCGAGCGAGGACCGCGATACACGCGCCGTGTTCGGTGACTACATCCACATCTACGACATGCAGCAGGCGCGCGACGATGGCGCCACGGTAGCGATCTATTACGAGTCGCGGCTGGCCAAGCTTGGGCTGAAGGAAGAGTCGCTCGCCGACATCGATGACGAGGTGGATGAGCTGGCGGAGGACGAGGAAGACGATCAGAAAGCGCTGCTCAAGAGCCGCTGGGCAGCGCTGGAGCAAGTGGTGGGCGCCGAGCCGCGCATCAAGCAGGTCGCCGCCGATCTGGTCCAGCATTTCGAGGAGCGAGACAAGGCCCAATCCGGGAAGGCCATGGTCGTGGCCATGAGTCGTGACATCTGCGCCCACCTGTACAAGGCCATCATCACCTTGCGGCCGGACTGGCACGACGACGATCCCGAAAAAGGCGTCATCAAGGTGGTGATGACCGGCTCTTCCAGCGACAAGCCGCTTCTGCGGCCCCACATTTATACGAAACAGATCAAGAAACGCATGGAGAAGCGGTTCAAGGACCCGGACGATCCGATGCGCCTGGTGATCGTCCGGGACATGTGGCTGACCGGTTTCGATGCCCCCTGTGTGCATACCATGTACATAGACAAGCCCATGAAGGGCCACAACCTCATGCAGGCAATCGCGCGCGTCAACCGCGTATTCAAGGACAAGCAGGGCGGCCTCGTTGTCGACTACATCGGCATTGCCAGCGACCTGAAGCAGGCGTTAAAGGAGTACACCGCCAGCAAGGGCCGGGGACGCCCCACCGTGGACTCGCACGAGGCCTATGCCGTGTTGGATGAGAAGATGGATGTGCTGCGCGCCATGCTGCATGGAATCGACTACAGCGGCTTCCTGACGGGCGGGCACGGCATGCTGGCCAAGACGGCCAACCACGTACTCGGGCTGAAGGACGGCAAGAAGCGATTCTGCGATACGGCTTTGGCCATGTCGAAGGCGTTCACGCTGTGCTGCACGCTCGATGAAGCCAAGGCGGTGCGCGACGAGGTGGCGTTCTTCCAGGCCGTCAAAGTACTGCTAACCAAGAAGGAAATCAGCAGCAAAAAGCGTACGGACGAAGAGCGCGACTTGGCGGTCCGGCAGATCATCGGTTCGGCACTGGTTTCGAATGAGGTTGTCGATATCTTCAACGCCGCCGGCCTGGACAAGCCCAATATTGGCATCCTCGATGACGACTTTCTTAATGAAGTGCGCAACCTGCCCGAGCGCAACCTAGCGGTCGAATTGCTGGAGCGCCTGCTTGAGGGGGAGATCAAGGCCCGCTTCGCCACCAACATGGTGCAGAACAACAAGTTCAGCGAAATGCTGACCAACGTAATCAAGCGCTACCAGAATCGCTCCATCGAAACCGCCCAGGTCATGGAAGAGCTGATCGCGATGGCGAAGAAGTTCAAGGAGGCGGCCGGCCGGGGCAGTGACCTTGGCCTGAATGCCGACGAACTGGCGTTCTACGACGCGCTGGCTGACAACGAGGAGTCGGCGCGGGAGCTGGGCGACGAGACGCTAAAGAAAATCGCCCATGAGCTGGCCGAGAGCCTGCGGCAAAACGTCAGCATCGACTGGGCCGTGCGCGACAGTGTTCGGGCCAAGCTGCGGCTGCTGGTCAAACGGATTCTGCGCAAATACAAGTATCCACCTGTGAAGCAGGACGCGGCTGTGCAACTGATTCTGGAGCAGGCCGAGTCGCTATGCGCGGAGTGGGCCTGATGGAGCCCGGCGGTGTGTCGTTGATGAAATTGGCTTACAAGTAGGTTACAAGCTGCGGCGTCCGAAGCAGAACGAAAAAAGGGGTTACAAGCCGAAAGCTGTAACCCCTTGTTTTTTCTACCTAATTCTGGTGGGCCTCCCGTGAGTCGAACACGGCACCAACGGATTATGAGTCCGCTGCTCTAACCAAGCATGAGCTAGAGGCCCAGTCTGCTGCACAAGCGCTGGGGCCGGCGATACCCGCCCGCGCGCACTTCGTGTAGAAACGAAGTGGCGAGGATAGGGGTTACGCCAACACTAGTCAAGTCTTAGTTGCCTTCCAAGAAGCTTTTCAGCTTGTCGGAGCGCGACGGGTGGCGCAGCTTGCGCAGCGCCTTCGCCTCGATCTGGCGGATGCGCTCGCGCGTGACGTCGAACTGCTTGCCGACCTCTTCCAAGGTATGGTCGGTCGACATCTCGATGCCGAAGCGCATGCGCAGCACCTTCGCCTCGCGCGGCGTCAAGGAATCGAGCACGTCCTTGACGACGCCGCGCATCGACGCGTGCAGCGCCGCGTCGGCCGGCGCCAGCGTGTTGTTGTCCTCGATGAAGTCGCCCAGGTGGGAGTCGTCGTCGTCGCCGATCGGCGTTTCCATCGAGATCGGTTCCTTGGCGATTTTCATGATCTTGCGGATCTTGTCCTCGGGCATTTCCATCTTGATCGCCAAGGTCGCCGGATCGGGCTCGGCGCCGGTTTCCTGCAGGATCTGGCGCGAGATCCGGTTCATCTTGTTGATCGTCTCGATCATGTGCACCGGAATGCGGATGGTGCGCGCCTGGTCGGCGATCGAACGGGTGATCGCCTGGCGTATCCACCACGTCGCGTAGGTCGAGAACTTGTAGCCGCGGCGGTATTCGAACTTGTCGACGGCCTTCATCAAACCGATGTTGCCTTCCTGGATCAGGTCGAGGAATTGCAGGCCGCGGTTGGTGTATTTCTTGGCGATTGAAATGACCAGGCGCAAGTTGGCCTCGGTCATTTCGCGCTTGGCCTTGCGCGCCTTCATTTCGCCGGCCGCCATCTGCCGGTTGATGTTGCGCAGGTCCGGCAGCGGCAGCACCACGCGCGCCTGCAGGTCGATCAGCCGCTGTTGCAGCTCCTTAACCGTGGGAATGTTGCGGCCCAGGATGGTGCTGTAGGCGTGGCCGGCGTTGACTTCGCCGTCGACCCAGTTCAAATTGGTTTCATTGCCCGGGAACACCTTGATGAAGTGGGCGCGCGGCATGCCGCACTTGTTCACCGCCACGTCGAGGATCTGCTTTTCAATGTGGCGCACCTCGTCGACCTGGCCGCGCAGCGTGTCGCACAGCTTCTCGACGACCTTGGCGGTGAAGCGGATGCCCAGCAGTTCGTGCGAGATCGATTCCTGCGCCTTGACGTAGGATTTCGAGTTGTAGCCGTCCTTTTCAAACGCCTTGCGCATCTTGTCGAACTGCTGAGAGATGATGGCGAATTTTTCCAGCGCGTTGCGCTTCAGGGTTTCCAGCTGTTCGGCGGAGAAGCCGGCCGCGCCGGAGGCGTTGCTTTCCTCTTCCTCGCCCTCGGCCTCTTCCTCGTCCTCGCCGTCCTCCTCATCGTCCTCGACCGGCGCCACCACTACCGGCGCGGCGTCCTCGTTCTGGTCGACCAGGCCGTCGACGACTTCGTCGATCTTGCTCTCGTCGTTGGCGATGCGGTCGGCCGCGGCGATGATCTCGGCGATCGTCACCGGGCAGGCCGAGATGGCCTGGATCATGTCCTTCAGGCCGTCCTCGATGCGCTTGGCGATTTCAATCTCGCCCTCGCGGGTGAGCAGCTCGACCGACCCCATTTCGCGCATGTACATGCGCACCGGGTCGGTGGTGCGGCCGAAGTCGGAGTCGACCGTCGACAGCGCCGCCTCGGCGGCCGCCTCGGCCTCGTCGTCGCTGGTGACGGTGGCGACATTGTCCGACAGCAGCAGCGTCTCGGCGTCGGGCGCGTGCTCGTAGACCGCGATGCCCATGTCGTTGAAGGTGCCGATGATGCCTTCGATGGCTTCCGGATCGACGATGTTCTCGGGCAGATGGTCGTTGATCTCGGCGTAGGTCAGGAAGCCGCGCTCCTTGCCGAACTTGATCAGCGTTTTCAGCTTCTGCCGGCGCCGTTCCAGTTCCTCTTCGCTGGCCTCGGTGTCGGACGAGAAGGCGTCCTTCAGCAGCGCCCGCTCCTTGGCCTTGCGGTCCTTGGCCTTGGCCTTGTCGACCGCCTTCAGCTCGGCGCGCTCGACCGCGTTCAGCGCGGCCACCTCGTCGTTTTCGGGCTGGAATTCCTTCGGCTTGCGGCCGCGCCTGCCCGGCACCTTGACCGACGGCAGCACGTAGCCGGAGGTGTCGATGGCGGCCAGCGCGGCCGCGTCGGTGGTTTGGCTGACCACCGGCGCACTGGTGACGCGCGCTTCCGGCCTGTCGATCGCCTTTTCGGCTTTCGCGGTAACTTTGCTTGGCTTTTCAGCCACATTGGGTTCGGGTTTCTTGATTGGCACAGGCGCTTTCGATTACACAACGACTTGCTTTACGGTGGATTAGGATAAAGTTTGCTGCCGGCCCCGCCGGGGCCACCATCTTCGCAGCCGCCAACGACGCGGCTGCGACACTGCCCTACGTTACTTACACCTCGTCGGCCGCGATCCGCGTATGCCGCAGACAGTTCCACCACGGCCATACCCGGCCGTCTTCGGCGGAAATGCGGCTGCATCCGGCTGCGTGTGGGGGCGAGGGCCAAAATGGCTGCGGCTGACGGCATGCTTGCCATCGGCGCAGACCACGCTGCGCCGCCGAAACCACCAGCTGGCCCTGGCCGCCGACGCCGTCCGTATGCGCCGATCAAGAGCCTAACTTAATGAAAACAAACACTATTTTCGAAACAATACTACCCTGCCAAAGCATAGAATACTTAGCATTTAATTATAGCACGACCAAATTCTTTTTCCAGCCCGGCGCCGCCCGGGGGCGGCGCCGGGATTTCCCCGCTAGCGGTTGGCCAATTCCGCCTCGCCCTCGCGCAACAATTGGTCCTGTTGCGATGTAATTTCGCGGTAGCGTACACCAATTTCGTCGGAAGACAAACCGGCGGCGAACAATTGGCTCAATTCCAGCTTCAAGGCGTCGAGTTTGAGCTGGCGGATCGCCCCGACCATCCAGACCCGGTCGCTGTCGGCGTCGGACTCCGGGCTGGCGGCGATCTCGCCGATGATGGCGTCGTAGTCGCCGCCCTGGGCCTTCAAATGCTGCGCCAGCGCGGCGAAGCTGCCAGCCGCGCCCAGCTCCTGCCCGGCCGCCACCAGCTGCGCCAGGCGCTCGGCGTTGCCGGCGCCGAAATAGCCGAAGGCGGCCAGGCCGGCGGCGTCGATTTCCAGGCTCAGCGGCGGATGCGCGACCAGGATGCGGATGATCTGCAACTCCAGCCCCACCGGCATGGTGCGCCCGGAGCGCGGCGGCGCCCGCTGCGCCACCGCCACCGGCTTGGCCAGCTCGAACAGCGCCTCGATCTCGGCCGGCGTGGTGTGCGTCATCGACGCCAGCCCGCGCACGATCTGCAGGCGCAGCGCCGACGGCGTCATCGCCTGCAACATCGGCTTGGCGTCGAACTGGACGCGCGCGCGCCCCTCCGGCTCGGACAGGTCGTGCTCGCCCGAGGCTTCCTTGAGCAGGAACTGCGACAACGGCATGGCCTCGTGCACCTGTTGCTCGAAGGCCTCGGCGCCGTGGGCGCGGATATAGCTGTCCGGGTCGTGCTCGGTCGGCAGGAACAGGAATTTGATGGTTTTGTTGTCGGACACGTGCGGCAGGCTGGCCTCGAGCGCGCGGCGGGCGGCGCGGCGGCCGGCCTTGTCGCCGTCGAAGCTGAAGATGACGTTGTCGGTCTGGCGCAGCAGCTTTTGCACGTGGGTCGGCGTGCAGGCGGTGCCGAGCGTGGCGACGGCTTGCGGAAAGCCCATCTGCGCCAGCGCCACCACGTCCATATAGCCCTCGGTAACGAGGACGTAGCCGGCGTCGCGGATCGCCTGGCGCGCCTCGAACAGGCCGTACAGCTCGAAACCCTTGGAAAACAGCGGGGTTTCGGGGGAATTCAGATATTTCGGCTCGCCATGGTCGAGCACCCGCCCGCCAAAGGCGATCACCTGGCCCTTGGTGTTGCGGATCGGGAACATGATGCGCTCGCGGAAGCGGTCATAGCGCTTGCGGTTGCCGCCGTCCTCGTCGACCTTGTCGATCACCAGGCCGGCCTCGGCCAGCGCGACGGCGTCGTAGTCGGGGAACACCGAGCGCAGGTTGTCCCAGCCGCCGGGGGCGAAGCCCATGCCGAAGCGCGCCGCGATTTCGCCCGTCAGGCCGCGGTTCTTCAGGTAGGCGATGGCCACGCCGGCGCCGCGCAACTGGCCGCGGTAGAAGTCGCAGGCGTGCGTCATCGCGTCCGACAGCGCCATGCTCTGGGCCTGCATCTGCGCGCGCTGGGCCGGCGGAATCTTGTCGTCGGCCTCGGGCACCACCATGCCGACGTTTTGCGCCAGGTCCTTGACGGCGTCGACGAAGCCCATGCCGGAGTATTCGATCAGGAAGTTGATCGAGGTGCCGTGCGCGCCGCAGCCGAAGCAGTGGTAGAACTGCTTGGTCGGGCTGACGGTGAAGCTGGGCGACTTTTCACTGTGGAACGGGCACAGGCCCATGAAGTTGGCGCCGCCCTTTTTCAGCTGCACGTAACGGCCGACCACGTCGACGATGTCGACGCGGTTGAGCAAATCGGAAATGAAGGATTGTGGGATCACGGGGCTCGGGGGGTCTTGTTATTGATCAGGCTATACCACCGCGCGCTGCCCGGATTGATCCAGGTCAACGCGCGGCGCTGCGACACGCGGCGCGCTTAGGCGGGCGCCAGGGCTTTCTTGACCAGCGCCGACACCACCGTCATGTCGGCGCGGCCGGCCAGCTTCGGCTTGACGATTGCCATCACCTTGCCCATGTCCTGCGGACCGGCGGCGCCGGAGGCGGCCACGGCGGCGGCCACTTCGGCGGCGATTTCCTGGTCCGACAGGCCGGCCGGCATGTAGCCGACCAGGAAGGCCAGTTCCGCCTTTTCAATGTCGGCCAGGTCGGCGCGCCCGCCGGCCTCGAACTGGGTGATCGAATCCTTGCGCTGCTTGATCATCTTTTCGACGATGGCCACGCTCTGCTCGTCGTTGACTTCGATGCGCTCGTCGACTTCCTTGCGCTTGATCTCGGCCAGCAGCAGGCGGATGGTGCCCAGCTTGACCGTTTCCTTGGCGCGCATCGCGGCTTTCATGTCTTCCGTAATCTGCTCTCTCAAACCCATGCTGTGCTCCGTGTGGTGTATAAATGCGAAAACCCGCTGCGGCGAACCGGAGCGGGTATGCGACCCATCTGAACCTAACATCCAGATGAAACAAAACATAACCCCTGGCGACCAAAGCGCCTATAACCCGGGTTAGTTTTGAATGAACAGTCTTAGAATAATTTTTTAGGCAATTGCTGGCTGCGAATGCGCTTGTAGTGGCGCTTAACAGCAGCTGCCAGCTTGCGCTTGCGCTCAGCTGTTGGCTTTTCGTAGAATTCGCGTGCGCGCAATTCGGTCAGCAGACCAGTTTTTTCAATAGTGCGCTTGAAGCGACGCATTGCGACTTCGAACGGCTCGTTTTCTTTAAGGCGAATAGTGGTCATGTAAAAATTCAAACCGTTGATTTATAGGAAGAGGTAGATAGTAGCATCGATTGTCCGAAAAGGGAAGTGGCGATGCACGCGCCGGCGCGCGCCGTTGCTAAAAAACCCGCCGCGGCGGCGCCCGCCGTATCGCTTGCGCAACAGCGCGCGCCCTCCCCTGGTCAACTAGCGCAGCGCCAGCCCGGCGGCCACGCCGGAGGCCCAGGCCCACTGGAAATTATAGCCGCCCAGCCAGCCCGTCACGTCGACCGCCTCGCCGATGAAGTACAGGCCCGGCACCTTGGCCGCCATCATGGTTTGCTGCGACAGCTCGCGCGTGTCGATGCCGCCGCGCGTCACCTCGGCCTTGCGGTAGCCCTCGGAGCCGCTCGGCACGATAGACCACTGGTTGACGGCCGCGCCCAGCTTGCGCAGCGCCGCGTCGGTCAAGTCGGCCAGGCGGGCGTCGGCGGCCAGGCCGGTGGCCGCCAGCAGCCCCTCGACCAGGCGCACCGGCAACCATTGCGACAGCACGTTGTCGAGTTGCTTCTTGATGCCGCCCTTGCCTTCGATCAGCGTTTGCGCGACATCCATCTCCGGCAGCAAATTGACGACAATCGGCGTGCCCGGCTGCCAAAAGCTGGAAATTTGCAGGATCGCCGGGCCGGACAAGCCGCGGTGGGTGAACAGCAAGTCTTCGCGGAAACGCGCGCCGCTCGGATTCTTGCCCTTCAGCGTGCCGGTCGTCACCTCGACTTCCAGCGCGATGCCCGACAGCGGCGCGAACGGCGCCCAGGCGGCGTCGTCAAAGGTCAGCGGCACCAGCGCCGGGCGCGGCTCGACCATGCGCAGCGCGAACTGCTCGGCCAGGCGGTAGGCGAAGTCGCTGGCGCCGATCTTCGGAATCGACAAGCCGCCGCTGGCGACGACGACGCTGGCCACCTCGATGTCGCCGCTGTCGGTGCGCAGCACGAAGGCGCCGTCGTCGCCCCGGGCGATGGATTCCACCTTGCACGGCATGCGCCAGTGCACGTCGGCGGCGGCGCACTCGTCCTTGAGCATCTGGATGATCTGCTCGGCCGACTCGTTGCAGAACAACTGGCCCTTGTGCTTCTCGTGGTAGCCGATGCGGTGCTTCTTCACCAGCGCCAGGAAATCCTGCGGCGTGTAGCGCGACAAGGCGCTCTTGCAGAAATGCGGATTGTCCGACAGGAAATTCTGCGGCCCGGCGTTGATGTTGGTGAAATTGCAACGACCGCCGCCGGAGATGCGAATCTTCTCGGCCAGCTTGTCGGCGTGGTCGATCAACACCACCCGCTTGCCGCCCTGGGCGGCGACGGCCGCGCACATCATGCCGGCCGCGCCGGCGCCGATCACTGCCACATCAAATTGTTTTGCCATAGAGATTTCCGGACCCGCTTAATTTCAAAGCGCCATTGTAAACCCAGACGCTTCGGCGTTGCGACAGTTAAAACCAAGGGCTGAACCCCGGCTCTTTGCCTCAGATTGGTTTCAGCGTTGCCGGCCCGCGGGATGAGGCGCGCAGCGCGGCCGATACCCGCAGGCATTGCGCCACCTGCTCGGCGATCGACGCCGGCACCGGCACCGCGCCGGCCAGCACGGCCGAGATCCAGGCGGCGGTGGTGGCGGCGTCGCGCTCGGCCGGCAGGTCCGGCAGCGTTTGCACCAGGCCCTGCTTTTCCACCAGCACGGTGCGGGCGCCGCCGTGGAACCAGTCGATCTGCTGCGCCTTGTTGGCGTTGGCCACGGTTTCGCCCTCGGTGCCGCGCATCAGGAAGGCGTCGCCGCGTTCCTGCGGCGCCGCCGTGGTGAAGTATTCGCCCAGCATTTCCAGGTATTCCGGGTGGGTGTAGGACACCAGCCGCAGCGCCGGCCCGGCGAACGGCTGCATGATTTTGACCAGCGTATGGGTCGAATTGCGCACGCCCAGAACGCGCCGCATCGCCAGCAGCCGCGCCAGCGCCGGCGCCAGCGCGTCGATGCCGATGAAGGCCGGCCGCCCGGCCGCCAGCGCGGCCTCGGCCTCGCCGTGGCCGGTGGCGGCCGCCACGCCCAGCGCCGCGAACACTTCGGCCGTGGTCACGCGGCCCGGGTCGCTGTCGACGCCGTGCACCAGCACCGGCACGCCTTCGCGCGCCAGCAACAGCGCCAGCAGCGCGGTCAGGTTGGCCATCTTGCGCGCGCCGTTGTAGCTGGGAATGACGATCGGCGCGTAGCGGCCGGCCGGCGCCGCCAGCGGCGCGAACGAGGCCTCGGCGGCGGCCAGGAAGCCGGCGATTTCATCGACCGATTCGCCTTTGATGCGCATCGACAACATGATGCCGCCCAGCTCCAAGTCGGAGACCCGGCCGGCCAGCATGGCGCCGTACAGCGCCTCTGCGTCGGCGCGCGCCATACCGCGCGCGCCGTGCTTGCCGCGGCCGATCTCTTTGATGAAGCGCGCGGCCGGGAAGGGTTCTAGCGAAACTGGGGGGGCGATAGGAGTCATGCCGCCAGTTTACAGGATTTGCCCTTGCCTTGAAGCCGGCCCGTGGCTTTTTTCACATAGGCGCTGAGGCGCCCGCCCGGAGCGGCAAAAATATATGTAGAAACAATCGCCGATAATTGAATCCAACCGTCTGGCGGCCGCGTATATCCACGGTAGCGCGCGACACCCCGTCCCTGTTCCGTACCTTCATTGGAGACCACCATGTCAGTCACAGCACCAAAAACCGCCATCGCAGCGGCGATACTGAGCAACCTAATCGCCTGCGCCTTCGCCCCGGCCGCGTTCGCGTCGAGCCACCGCGAAGCGCCGTTCATCACGCGCACACCCAAAGTGGACGCCACCGATTTCTATATGTTCCGCAGCTACGAGGCCGGCCGCGACAAGTTCGTCACGCTGGTGGCCAACTACGTGCCGCTGCAAGACGCTTACGGCGGCCCGAACTATTTCGCGATGGACCCGGACGCGCTCTACGAAATCCACATCGACAACAACGGCGACGCCAAGGAAGACCTGACGTTCCAGTTCCGCTTCGCCAACACCATCAAGGACGCCCAGTTCACCGTCGGCGGCAAGAAGGTCTCGATTCCCCTGGTCATCAACGGCGGCGCCATCGACAGCGTCAACCCGGCCGGCATCAACGTGCGCGAAACCTACGGCGTGACCGTGGTGCGCGGCGACCGCCGCCACGGCAGCCGCGCCGCCGTCACCAACGCCAGCGGCGGCGCCGCCGTCTTCGACAAGCCGATCGACAACATCGGCAAGAAGGCGATTCCCGACTACGCCGCCTACGCCGCCAAGCACGTCTACAGCGTCAACATCCCCGGCTGCGCCACGCCGGCGCGCCTGTTCGTCGGCCAGCGCAAGGATTCCTTCGCCGTCAACCTGGGCGAAACCTTCGACCTGATCAACATCAAGGCGCCCGCCGTCGAGTTCAGCGCCAACGCCGAAAAGGGCGCCCGCGACGACCTGGCCGACAAGAACGTCACCTCGATCGAGCTGGAAGTGGCCACCGCCTGCCTGACGGCCAGCGGCGGCGCCGAACCGGTGATCGGCGGCTGGACCACGGCCAGCCTGCGCCAGGGCCGCCTGCTCAACCCGTCTCCGAAGGGCGGCGCCGACACCTCCAAGGAGGGCGGCGCCTGGGTCCAGGTGTCGCGCCTGGGCATGCCGCTGGTCAACGAGGTGGTGATCGGCCTGAAGGACAAGGACCGCTTCAACCACAGCGCGCCGTCGGCCGACGGCCAGTTCGCCGACTATGTGACCAACCCGACCCTGCCGGCCCTGGTCGAAGTGCTGTTCGGCAGCGCCGGCGCCAAGGCCCCGACCAACTTCCCGCGCAATGACCTGGTCGCCACCTTCCTGACCGGCATCAAGGGCGTGAACCAGCCGGCCAACGTCAAGGCCGCCGAAATGCTGCGCCTGAACACCTCGACCGCGCCGACCCCGATCGGCGCGCAAAAACGCCTGGGCGTGATCGACGGCGACGGCGCCGGCTTTCCGAACGGCCGCCGCCCCGGCGACGACGTGGTCGACGTGGCGCTGCGCGTGGTGATGGGCAAGCTGTGCACCTTGAACATCGGCTGCGCGCCGGCCGACGCGCCGGCCGGCGCGATCCGCTTCACCGACGGCGCCTTCCTCGACGAAAGCTATTTCGGCGCCGGCTTCCCCTACCTGAAGACGCCGATCGCCGGCTCGCCGCAGCAATGAGCGGCGCCATCGAACAACCATTGAGGAGAGCCAGATGAAAAAACTATCGATTGTATTGGCGCTGCTTCTTAGCGCCTGCGGCAGCGGCGGCGGCGACGCCGTCGACGACGGCGTCAACGGCGGCGCCGCCGCGCCCGCGCCGAACCCGTTCGTCGCCAGCGTCATGGCCCTGGTGGCCGGCAGCGCCGACGACGCCGATCCGGCCGAGATCGACGCCGTCGCCGTGACGACGCCGGACGATACCGATCCGTTGCCTTTGTAAAAACAGCGGCGTGGAACCGGGGTCGGTCGCCCGAGGGTCCGACCCCGGTTCGTTGCCGCAGGCTTGCACTATGCGGCGGCGACGCTGAGGACATTAACGCTATGTATTACTGCACATCATGACAAACACCTTTTCCCGACGCTTCGGCGCGCTGGCCGTGTGCGCGGCGGCGGCGCTGCCGGGCGCGGCCGCCGTTGCCGCTCCCTATACCCCGGCCAGCGGCGCCGAGGTGGTCGAGGTGTTGCCGCGCCGCGCGGATCCGCTGCAGCGCGAGCTGCGCAGCCTGCGCGCCGCGCTGGCCGCGCACCCGCGCGACCTGGGCCTGGCCACCGGACTGGCGCGGCGCTACATCGGCGCGGCCCGCAGCGAGACCGATCCGCGCTACTTGGGCTACGCCCAGGCCGCGCTGGCGCCGTGGTGGCAGTTGCCGGCGCCGCCGGCCGAGGTGCGCCTGCTGCGCGCCACCGTGCTGCAAAGTACCCATCAATTCAGCGCCGCGCTGGCCGACCTGGACGCGGTCATCGCCGCCGATCCGGCCAACGCCCAGGCCTGGCTTACGCGCGCCACCGTGCTGACGGTGCAGGGCGACTATCCGGCGGCCACCGCCAGCTGCGCCCGCGCGGCCGGCCTGGCCGACGCGCTGGTCGGCGTGACCTGCCTGTCCGGCGTCGCCGGCGTCAGCGGGCGTCTGCTCAACAGCGAGAAACTGCTCGCGCTGACCTTGCAGCGCAGCGCCGGCGCCGCGTCCGAGTTGCAAAGCTGGGCGCTGACGCTGCTGGCGGAAATGGCCACCCGCCGCGGCGACGCCGCCGTCGCCGAGGCGCGCTACCGCGCCGCGCTGGCGCTCGACCCGCGCGACAGCTATCTGCTGGGCGCCTACGCCGACTTCCTGCTCGACCAGCGCCGCCCGGCCGAGGTGGTCAAGCTGCTCAAGGACCAGGGCCGCGTCGACGCCCTGCTGCTGCGCCACGCGCTGGCGCTGCAGCAAGGCGCCGGCACGCCGCAGGCGCTGGCCGCCGCCGCCGCCGAGCTGGGCGCGCGCTTCGACGCCGCCGCGCTGCGCGGCGACACCGTGCACCAGCGCGAGCAGGCCCGCTTCGAGCTGCACCTGCGCGGCAACGGCGCCGCCGCGCTGGCGCTGGCGCGGCGCAACTGGGCGGTGCAAAAGGAGCCGGCCGACATGCGCGTCTACCTGGAGGCGGCGCTACGGGCGCGCGACGCCGCCGCCGCCGCGCCGGTGCTGCAATGGATCGCCGCCAACGGCGTCGAGGACGTCGCCCTGGCGCGGCTGGCGCGGCAACTGCGGGCGGGCGCGTGAAGCTGATCGCGCCCTTGCTGGCGCTACTGGCCTTGCTGGCCGGGCTGGCCGCGCCGGCGCAGGCGCACAAGCCGAGCGACAGCTACCTGGCGCTGGCCGTCGAGGGCGGCGCGGTGCTCGGCCAGTGGGACATCGCGCTGCGCGACCTCGACTTCGCCATTGGCCTGGACGGCGACGGCGACGGCCAACTGACCTGGGACGAGGTCCGCGGCCGCCACCCCGCCATCGCCGCCTACGCGCTGGGCCGGCTCGACCTGTCCGGCGCGCGCGGCGTCTGCCCGGCGCGCGTGCTGGACCAGCGAATCGAGCGCCACACCGACGGCGCCTACAGCGTGCTGCGCTTTCGCGCCGACTGCGCCGCCCCGATCACCGCGCTCGACGTCGACTACCGCCTGTTCGCCGACCTCGACCCGCAGCACAAGGGGCTGCTCAAACTAAGCCACGCCGGCGCCACCAGCACCGCCATCTTCAGCCCGCAGCAGGCGCGCCAGCACCTCGCCCTGGCCGCGCCGGACCGGCTCGGCCAGTTCGGCGCCTACGTGCGCCACGGCGTCTGGCACATCTGGATCGGCTTCGACCACATCCTGTTCCTGCTGGCGCTGCTGCTGCCGGCGGTGTTGCCGGGCGCTAAACTCGACGGCGCGGGACGGGCCGGCGGCTTCAAGGCTTGCGCGCTCGACGTGCTCAAGGTCGTCACCGCCTTCACCGCGGCGCACTCGGTGACGCTGACCCTGGCCAGCCTGGCCGTGGTGGCGCTGCCGTCGCGCTGGGTCGAATCGGCGATCGCCGCCTCGGTGCTGCTGGCGGCGCTGAACAACCTGCTGCCGCTGTTCCGCGGGCGCCGCGCGCTGGCCGCCTTCGGCTTCGGCCTGATCCACGGCTTCGGCTTCGCCGGCGTGCTGGCCGACCTCGGCCTGCCGCAAGAGTCGTTGCTGAGCAGCCTGCTGGGTTTCAACCTGGGCGTGGAAATCGGCCAACTCGCCATCGTCGCCGTCTTCCTGCCGCTGGCCTACCTGCTGCGCCGCACCTGGCTGTACCGGCTGCTGTTCGGCGCCGGCTCGGCGTTGATCGCGCTGCTGGCGGCGTTGTGGCTGGCCGAACGCGCGCTGGAATTGAAACTGTTGCCATTTTGAGCGAACCGGTCGAATCGAACGCGCTCTTTGCGGTACTTTGCAATAAGATCCGGGTCAGGCTTACGAGAACGCATCCACCATGACCAATACACAGCCGGCTGTCGGCATCCATGTCAGCAAATTGAAACTGGACGTCGCGCTGCTGGCGCGCGGCGAAATCCAGAACAAGGTCGTCGAAAACGACCTGGCCGGCTTCCGCTGGCTGCGCGACTGGCTGACCCGGCACGAGGTCAGCGTGGCCGGCCTGCCGGTCTGCATGGAAGCGACCGGTCCGTACAGCGAGGCGGCGGCGCTGGCGTTGACGGCGATGGGCATGGTGGTCAGCGACGTCGACCCGGAGCGGGTGCAGGCCTTCGCCTCCAGCGCCCCGGCGCCGGCGCGCCAGAGCGGTATCGACGCGGTGCTGCTGGCGCGCTTTTGCGCCGAAACCCGGCCGGCGCCGTGGGTGCCGCCGCCGGTGGCCTTCCGCGCGCTGCGCGCCTGGCTGGCGCAGCTGCACGCGCTGCGCACGATCCGCCTGGGCGAGTCGCGGCGCCGCCAGAACTACCAACTGGCCGGGCAGGAGGCGCTGGCCGAACACGTGCGCGCGGCCATCGCCTGCCTGGACGGCCAGGTCAGGCAGCTCGAACGCGACATCGACGCGCACCTGCACCGCCATCCGGCGCTGGCGCGCAACGTCGAGCTGGTTAAACGGGCGCCGGCGCCCGCCGGCAACGCCTGCTTGCCGCACTGAGGTTCCACGCCGCCGCGCAAGCCCGGGCCCAGCCCCCAAGGGTCCGCCCCACGCCCGGCGCCGGCGCAGGCACTGCCGCAGGCGTCTTTTCCGCTACACTAATGGTTCCCGAGAACGCCTGACCGAAAGCCGAGCCTAGAAACATGAACACGCCAGACATCGAAAACATCAACGTCACCTCCTTCGCGCCGATGCCCTCGCCCATAGCCCTGCACGCCAAGCTGCCGCTGTCGGCCGCCGCGCTGCAGACCGTCAGCGAAGGCCGCGAGGCGCTGCGCGCCATCATCGACCGGCGCGACCCGCGCCTGTTCGTCGTCGTCGGGCCGTGCTCGATCCACGACCCGGTCGCCGGCCTGGACTACGCGCGCCGCCTGAAGGCGCTGCAAGCCGAGGTGGCCGACACCATGCTGCTGGTGATGCGGGTGTATTTCGAGAAGCCGCGCACCACCACCGGCTGGAAGGGCTACATCAACGACCCCGACATGGACGATTCCTTCCGCGTCGACGTTGGCATGGAAAAGGCGCGCCAGTTCCTGCTCGACGTGTGCGAGCTGGGCCTGCCGACCGCCACCGAGGCGCTCGACCCGATCTCGCCGCAATACCTGGGCGACCTGATCGCCTGGACCGCGATCGGCGCGCGCACCACCGAGTCGCAGACGCACCGCGAAATGTCGTCCGGCCTGTCGACCCCGGTCGGCTTCAAGAACGGCACCGACGGCGACATCAGCATCGCCATCAACGCCATCCTGTCGTCGGCGCACCCGCACTCCTTCCTCGGCATCAACAGCGCCGGCAACGTCGCCATCGTGCGCACCCGCGGCAACGCCTACGGCCACGTGGTGCTGCGCGGCGGCGACGGCCGCCCGAACTACGACTCGGTCTCGATCGCCATCGCCGAGCAGGCGCTGGCCAAGGCCAAGCTGCCGGCCAACCTGGTGGTCGACTGCTCGCACGCCAACAGCTACAAGAAGCCGGAGCTGCAACCGCTGGTGATGGCCGACGTGATCAACCAGATCCGCCACGGCAACCAGTCGCTGGTGGGCGTGATGATCGAATCGAACCTGGTCGCCGGCAACCAAAAGATCCCGCAGAACCTGTCCGAACTCCAGTACGGCTGCTCGGTCACCGACGGCTGCATCGACTGGGACACCACCGCGACGATGCTGCGCGACGCCGCCGCCCAGCTGCGCCTGCGTCCGCGCGACTAAGCGGGGTTCTAAGCCGCAACCCCAGAAAATTCCGCCACCCCAACTCCAGCTCGGCGAGGAGCGTGTCCAGGTCGATCATCTTGCCGCCGTTCTGGAAGGTGTAGTGTCCGTTGAGCAGAATGTGCCGCCGGGCTGCCGGCGGTATCTGGGTGGTCAGCGCCACGGCCTTGGCGTTGCCGTCCGTTTCATACTTCGCCAGCAATCTCGACATAATGGCCGAGTTGTAATAAATGATCGCACTGCCGATCAGTCTGGCGCACTGGTTGCTGATCTCCATTTCGATGTCGGTGCGACCAGTCAATTCCTTCCTCCGACCTGCGCGATGGTCGAGCGTAACTGGTGGTAAGACTCGATGCGGTTCTGCGAGCGATGCGCGTGTCGTTCCAATTGCGGATTGCGCAGGTAGCGCAACGTGTCGATGCTGCGCACCAGCTTGTCGAACTCGAAGACCGCACGCCGTTGTCATGATCCCCAGCCCGACACAGGTATGTGTGCGCCGTCGAGGCCGTGGATACGCGCATGGCCGACACGCGCGCCTGGATGCTGTGAAATGGCGCGCATGATCAGCCTGGAAACGATCGGAAAATGCGATGTGATTGCTGGCGCTTCATAGGTGAAATGTTAACGGCGCGCGACAATGTGCCGCTGCCGCGCTCGAACCAGTCCGAGCGCTGGCCGATCGGCTAAGCCACTTCCAGCGCCAGCGCGGGTGCCGTATGCCGATGAAGCGCCGGTCGCGCAACTCGATCCCGGCAAGGGAAAGACCGAGAAAGCCTACCTGTGGGCCTACCGCAGCGGCAAGCTGGAGGATGGGCCGCCCATTGTCGCGTTCGACTACCAGCCGGGGCGCGGCGGCCAGTTCGCGCGCGACTATCTGCAAGACTGGCAAGGGCGCCTCATGGTCGACGATTTCAGTGGCTATAAGGCGCCGTGATGTCGACTATATCAACGATCAGTTCGGTCACACCGGTGTGGGTGCGTTGAAGGCCTGGGCCGTCAGTAGGCCAGATTGGCCATATAGCAGGGCCGTGGCGGGTTTGGCATGAGGCATAATTACCGTTTCCTTATTTGGTTGAGAGTTGTTTAGCGAAAAAGAATAGCATCATCGATATGATGCAATCGTCCGTTTCGAGCATGTTAATACACTAATTACCAGCAAGTAAAGGGCACTAGCCAAGTGTACGGCGAGGGTGCCTGGTTCCATTTGCAATGGCCAGAATGGGTCGATGGACTAAACCGCTCGCGCGGACCAACGGCCCAATCGCAAGTACGATCGGGCCGTCAAAACAACAGCGAAGCGGTATGACACCCGCGTCATTAATAAACTACCTTAACTGAACGGCATTACCAGACGTTGGGGCTGGTTTCGCCTTATCGCAGCTAAGGTCAAGGCAGCGCTTTAGCGTAGATTCAGCGCATTATTGGCGGTAAGGAATGGATCAAACGACTGTTGCACATTGCCCTCCAACAGCAGCTCCAGGCTGTACTGAATTTCCGAGCCGGCACTGTTGACACGCCCACCCCACACCGTACCTGCATACTGTGGATATTGACCCGGGTTGATCATGTTTGGAATGGCGGCGCCAGAGAAACCGAGGATGGCGACGTTTTCGCTCGGATCGATGGACACCACATTCCAGATGACGGTATCACCATTGGTGCAGGTGGTTAGCAGCTCGTTTCCACCTTCGTTACCGTTTCCTGAATATCCGGTGGTATCCACCATAAAGACGTATTGACTCAAGTTTCCGGTGGAAATTGCCATACCGACGTTCACCGCTACCAGCACATTAATTGTAGTCATGATTTACTTTCATTACGTGAAGTTTTAAGAAAAACCAGAGGTTTTAACACTGCAAGTGCAATACCTTTTTCAGCGAAGATCGGTTATGCCTCAGATGAAAGAAAGGGAGGGTGAGTTCTCATGCACTCGCTTGTAGTTATATAGAGTTAATTCCATTGATGTAAGTAACATTCAGGTAACATGCAGGTAACGTGCGTGGCTCCATGCTGCCCGCAATGCTTCCGGCGTCGAGGCGGCGTCTGCGTCCCGCGCGGACTTGGTGTTGCGCGGCCCCCAAGGTTGGTCGCTGTCAATGACCGGCGAGGTGTCGGCGGCATGGTTGGGGCACTTGCTTGGGGCCTTGTCATGATCCCCAGCCCGACACAGGTATGGTGCGCCGTCGAGGCCGTGGATACGCGCATGGCCGACACGCGCGCGTGGGTGCTGTGAAATGGCGCGCATGATCAGCCTGGAAACGATCGGAAAATGCGATGTGATTACTGGCTGCTTCATAGGTGAAATGTTAAAAATCAGGGACCGAATTAAGCGACGACCTGGCCCGATTGAGCACCCGTCCGACACCGCCGAAGTGGATTGCGGAGGTGGCCGACCGCCTGCTCAGGGAGGCGAAAAAAAAGGCCCGCCTGAACGCCGAACTGCACACCGCGAACGTCACAATCCAGGCGTTGACGCTCGCACTGGCGCACCACCGGCCAAGCGCTTCGGCGCCAAGGCCGAGGCGCTCTCGTCCGAACAGCGCGACCTGTTCCAGGAAACGTGGGAAGCGGATCTGGCCGAGCTGGAAGCCCGGGTCGACGCGCCAAGGAAGAAACGCGCTCGCGCCGGCCGCCAGCCACTGCCCGGCCACATCGAACGCGTGGCGCGCCTGCACGAGTCGGACTCATGCACCTGCGGCCGGTGCGGTGGCGATCTGGTCAAGATCGGCGAGTTGCACTGCCACGCTGCCCGGCGCGCCGGCGCCACCGCGGATCAACACGCGCAGACCGCGCTCCAGTTGGGCTGTTTCGATCAAAGCCCTCCAGGCCGCCACTCCCGGTATGGGCAAAGCCGCCGCCGTGGCGAACGACACAGTGCGGGGCTTCAGCGCAACTTGCGCGGCATCGACCGCCACGTAGTCTGCATAGGTGCCACCACGGGCTAATTCTGCGTAGAAATACTTCGTCACCGTAAGAAAAGGCCGTCACCGCGCTGCCGACTTCAGTTACGACACCGGCTTGAACGATGAATGGGGACGCGACTGCTAGCCCGCAGCAAGCTGCGGCACAACTGCAGCCCTTGCGCGGACAAGCAACACTAGCAAATTTCATCTGGTGGTAGCTTCGCTCCCACCAAGCCAACAACTGGCATTCGCTTTGGCCGGAATAATCTGGGGTTCCGGCTTAGCCCCCTAAGCCGGCGCGACGGCGCAACCGGACGCCAGTTCGACGCTCCAATGGCAAAGCGGCAAGAAATGCACTGACGGGGTGCGGCGCGCGCCAAAAGGCGGGGCCGGCTTGGTGCGTGGGCGGCTGCGATCCAGGGGCGAGGGGCTGGGCCTGCCCGCCTTGGCGCCGAGGGTCCGCCGCCGCGCGGCTTTCCTTTACAATGTCGGCTTTAATGCATTTGTTAGCTCCCCATGATTGTTCTCGGCGTCGAATCCTCCTGTGACGAAACCGGCCTGGCGTTGTACGACACCCGGCGCGGCCTGTTGTCGCACGCCCTTTATTCGCAAGTGGCGATGCACGAGCAGTACGGCGGCGTGGTGCCGGAGCTGGCCTCGCGCGACCATATCCGCCGCGCCATCCCGCTGCTGCAGGAGACGCTGGCCAAGGCCGGCGTGGCGCTGGCCGACATCGACGCGATCGCCTACACCCAGGGCCCCGGCCTGGCCGGCGCGCTGCTGGTCGGCTCGTCGGTGGCCTGCAGCCTGGGCCTGGCGATCGACAAGCCGGTGCTCGGCATCCACCATCTGGAGGGCCACCTGCTGTCGCCGCTGCTGGCGTCCGAGCCGCCGGCCTTCCCCTTCATCGCGCTGCTGGTGTCGGGCGGCCACACGCAACTGATGCGCGTCGACGGCGTCGGCCAGTACACGCTGCTGGGCGAGACGCTCGACGACGCCGCCGGCGAGGCCTTCGACAAGTCGGCCAAGCTGCTGGGGCTGGGCTACCCGGGCGGGCCGGCGATTTCGCGCCTGGCCGAATTCGGCGACCCGAGCGCCTACAAACTGCCGCGGCCGATGCTCCATTCGAAGGATTTGAACTTCAGCTTTTCCGGCCTGAAAACGGCGGTGCTGACGGTGGTCAAGAACCACGAGGAAAAAGTCGTCGCCAACATCTGCGAGCAGGACAAGGCCGACATCGCGCGCGGCTTCGTCGACGCCATCGTCGACGTGCTGACGGCCAAGTGCGTCAGCGCGCTCAAGCACACCGGCCTGAAGCGCCTGGTGATCGCCGGCGGCGTCGGCGCCAACACCCAGCTGCGCGCGGCGCTGAACGCGGCGGCGGCCAAGAAGCACTTCAAGGTCTACTACCCCGAGCTGGAGTTCTGCACCGACAACGGCGCGATGATCGCCTTCGCCGGCGCGATGCGCCTGCAAATCAACCCGCAGGCGGCCAAGCGCGATTACGCGTTCAACGTGCGCCCGCGCTGGCCGCTCGACGAAATCAAAGAGGTTTGACGCCCGCCGGGCGCCGCCAAAACCCGGCTACGCCGCCTCTTTCACCGGGCGCGCCTGGCGCCGGTACAGGAAGTCGAGCACGCTGGTGCGGTAGCTCGCATACAGCGGGTCTTGCGCCAGCGCCAGCCGTTCGCGCGGACGCGCCAGCCGCACCTGCAGGATTTCGCCAATGGTCGCCGCCGGCCCGTTGGTCATCATGACGATGCGGTCCGACAGCAGCACCGCCTCGTCGACGTCGTGCGTCACCATCACCACGGTCGACCCGGTGGCGCCGACAATGCGCAGCAGCTCGTCCTGCAGGTGGGCGCGGGTGAGCGCGTCGAGCGCGCCGAAGGGCTCGTCCATCAGCAGCACCTTCGGCTCCATCGACAGGGCGCGGGCGATGCCGACGCGTTGCTTCATGCCGCCGGAAATCTCGTGCGGCCGCTTGTGCGCCGACGCCGTCAGGCCGACCATCGCCAGCGCGCCCATCACGCGCTCCTTCAATTGCCCGCCGCTCTCCCTGGCGCCGAACACCCGCTCCACGCCCAGGTGGACGTTTTCGTAGCAGGTCAGCCACGGCAGCAGCGAGTGGTTCTGGAACACCACGGCGCGCTCCGGCGACGGCCCGGCGATTTCCCGCCCGCCGCAGATCAAGGCGCCGGCGCTGGCCGTGCTCAGGCCGGCGATCAGGTTCAGCAGCGTCGACTTGCCGCAGCCGGAGTGGCCGATCAGGGTGATGAACTCGCCCTTCTCGACCGTCAGGCTGACGTCGTCGAGCGCGACGAACGGCCCCTTCTTGGTCGGGAACACCATGTCGGCGTGTTGGATGTCGATGAATTTGTACGCGCCCATGTTCATGCTTAGCCCCCGACTTCTTCGTAGGTGAATGATTTCGCCAATGCCACCAGCGCCAGTTCCAGCAGCAGCCCGACCACGCCGATGACGACGATGGCGATGATAATGTGCGGCACGTTCAGGTTGTTCCACTCGTCCCAAACCCAGAAGCCGATGCCGACGCCGCCGGTCAGCATTTCAGCGGCGACGATTACCAGCCAGGCGGTGCCGATGGCCAGGCGCACGCCGGTCAACATATACGGCAGCACGGCCGGGAACAGGATCTTGGTGATGATCTTCCACTCCGACAGGTTCAGCACGCGCGCCACGTTCATGTAGTCCTGCGGCACGCGCTGCACGCCGACGGCGGTGTTGATGACCATCGGCCAGATCGAGCAGATGAAGATCGACCAGATCGCGGCTGGGTCGGCGGCCTTGAATACCAGCAGGCCGATCGGCAGCCAGGCCAGCGGCGAGACCGGCTTCAGCAGCGCGACGATGGGGTTGAACATGCCGGCCAGGAACTTGAAGCGGCCGATCATGAAGCCCAGCGGAATACCGACCACGGCCGCCATGCCGAAGCCGAGCGCGACCCGCTGGAGCGAGGCCAGGATGTTCCAGCCGATGCCCCGGTCGTTCGGCCCCTTGCTGTAGAAGGGGTCGGAGAACAGCTTGACGGCTTCCAGCGCGGTCACCCACGGCGTCGGGAAATTGCTGTTTTTGGCGGCGATGATTTGCCACACCAGCACCAGCATCGCCAGCCCCAGCAGCGGCGGCAGGTAACGCAACACGACGGGGCGCAGGCGCGACTTGCCGGTGCCCAGCGTGTAGCCGCGCGCCGCCAGCCGTTCGCTGCGCGGCGGCTTGCCGGCGCCCTTCAAAGCCGGGTCGGCCAGCGGCAAGGTTCCCTTGTTGATGTTTTCCATGACTGCACTCATCGCATCCTCCGTGGTTTAAGCTTTGATCTTGAACGACGCGGCGTAGGCCTGGGGATTCTTGCCGTCCCAGGTGGTGCCGTCGATCATCTTCACGCTGCGCATGGCCGACTTCGGCACGCTGACCTGGGCCATCGCGGCGGCGTCCTTGTAGACGTCGATCTGGTTGATCGCCGTGGCCACCGCCAGGTAGTCCGGCTCGGCCTTGAGCAAGCCCCAGCGCTTCTGCTGGGTCAGAAACCACATGCCGTCCGACAGGTAGGGGAAGTTGACGCTGCCGTCGTTGAAAAATTTCATGTAGTTCGGGTCGTCCCAGGTCTTGCCCATGCCGTTCTGGTAGCGGCCCAGGATGCGCTGGTTGATGACGTCGACCGAGGTGTTGACGTAGGACTTGTCGGCGATGGTTTGCGCCATCTTGTTCTTGTTCGACAGCGAGGCGTCGATCCAGCGGCCGGCCTCGAGCACGGCGGCGGTCAGCGCGCGCGCCGTGTTCGGGTATTTCTTGACCCACTCGGCGGTGCTGCCCAGCACCTTTTCCGGATGGTCGCGCCAAATCTCCTGGGTGGTGGCGGCGGTGACGCCGACGCCGTCGACGATGGCGCGGTGGTTCCACGGCTCGCCGACGCAAAAACCGTCCATGTTGCCGATGCGCATATTGGCCACCATCTGCGGCGGCGGCACCGTGATCACCTTGGCGTCCTTCATCGGGTCGATGCCGTAGCTGGCCAGCCAGTAGTACAACCACATCGCGTGGGTGCCGGTCGGGAAGGTCTGGGCGAAGGTGTAGTCGCGCTTGTCGGTGCGCATTAGCTTGGCCAGCGAGGCGCCGTCGACGCCGCCCTTGTCGGCCACCTTTTTCGACAGCGTGATGGCCTGCCCGTTGTGGTTCAGGTTCATCAGCACGGCCATGTCCTTCTTCGGCCCGCCGGCGCCCAGGTGCACGCCGTACAGCAGGCCGTACAGCACGTGCGCCGCGTCCAGCTCGCCATTGACCAGCTTGTCGCGCACGCCCGGCCACGAGGCCTCCTTGCTCAGCACGATCTTGATGCCGTACTTCTTGTCGAAGCCCAGCACCGACGCCATCACCACGGAGGCGCAGTCGGTCAGCGGGATGAAGCCGACCTTGACCTCCTCCTTTTCCGGCTTGTCGGAGCCGGCGGCCCAGGCGCCGCCGCCCGGCAACGCGGCCAGCGCGGTGGCGCCGGCGCCGGCCACCAGCAACTTGCGGCGGCTCGGATTGAAGGGGGTTTCGATTGTCATTGTGGCCTCGTAGAGTGCATGGAATTGCGGAGACAAGGCCGGCGGGCTGCTGCGTCCGGCTTGCCGTTTCATCTAGCTACTCAACAGGTAACAGCAATTGGTGTGCCAGCTCGACAAGGACGGCGGCGCACGGTTGGCGAACGGTTTTAGCGCGCTTTTCAGCCCTGTGAGTGTTTTTCCAGCACCGATATTGTGCGCCGCACCAACAGCACGCACCGCTGCGACGCGCGGCCCGGGATCAAGCGCGGGCGATAAATAAGTCGACGCGCGCGCCGTTTCGCCCTATCTTTGTAGCAGCCAACGCCGGCCGGACCGCCGCGAGCGTCGGCGCCACCGGGAATTGATCACATGAGCCATCGACTTCGCCGCGCCGCCTGCGCGCTGGCCGCGTCCGCCCTGCTAGCCGCCGCGCCGCGCGCCGCCGCGCAACAAGAGTTCGTCTACCGGGGCCTGTGCGACGCCTCGGCCGCCGTCGCGCTGGGGCCGGACCGTTTTATCGTCGCCGACGACGAGCGCAACACCCTGAAAATCTACCGGCGCGGCGTCGCCGACGCCGTCGACGCCATCGAGGCGTGGAAATTCCTTGACACCAAAAAGGACAAGGAATCGGACCTGGAGGGCGCCGCGGCGATCGGCCGGCGCATCTACTGGATCTCCTCGCACGGGCGCAACAAGCGGGGCGAGGCGCAAGCGCGCCGCCACCGCTTCTTCGCCACCGACGACGGCGACGGCCAGGCGCGCCCGCGGCTGACGGGAAGGGTCTACGCCGGGCTACAGGAAGACATGCTGGCGGCGGCCGAACTGCGCCCGCTGGGACTCGCCGCGGCGGCCGCGCTGGGGCCGGAGCAGCCTGGCGGATTCAACATAGAGGGCTTGGCGGCGACGCCGCAAGGCCAGTTGCTGATCGGCCTGCGCAGTCCGCTATTGGCCGGCAAGGCGCTGCTGTTGCCGCTGCTGAACCCGGATGAATTAATCGAGGGAAAACAGGCCAGGTTCGGCGCGGCGTTCGAACTCGACCTGGGCGGGCGCGGCGTGCGCAGCGTCGAACGGGTCGGCTCGTCCTACCTGATCGTTGCCGGGCCGACGGCCAACGCCGGCGCTTTCGCATTGTATCGTTGGTCGGGCCGGCGCGGCGACGCCGCCGTGGCGCTGCCGCGGGCGGACCTCGGGACGCTGCGCCCGGAAGCCATCTTCGCGGTTCCCGGCAGCGACACCGTGCAAGTGCTCAGCGACGACGGCAACGACGCCTGCCAGGCGCTGCCGGAAGCGCGGCAGACGTTTCGCAGCATAATCATCGGCCCTTAGCGGCACTGGGGGCCGCCCCCCGGTTTGCGGTGCGCCGGCGTTACGCGACGCTTTGCAGCGCGCTTTTGACGTCCGGGTAGCGGAAGGCGAAGCCGCCCGCCAGCAGCCGCGCCGGCGCCACGCGCTGGCCCTCCAGCAGCAAGTCGGCCTGCTCGCCCAGCGCCAGGCGCATCGGCCAGCCCGGCGTCGGCAAGCCGCTCGGACGGCCGGCCTGGGCCGCGGCGATTTGGCTGAAGCGCGCCTGCGTCAAGCTTTCCGGCGCGGTGAAGTTGTAGGCGCCGCCGGCGTCGTCCAGGCGCATCAAATGGGCGACGCCGCGCACCACGTCGTCGACGTGTATCCACGACAGCCACTGGCGTCCGCCGCCCAGCGGACCGCCCAGCCCCAGCTTGATCGGCAGCATCATCAAGGGTAGCGAACCTTGCAGGCCGAACACCAGGCCCAGGCGCATGCAGGCGACGCGCACGCCGTGCGCCGTGGCCGTCTGCGCCGCCGCCTCCCATTCGCTGCACAGCTGCGACATGAAGACCGCCTGCGGCCCGCTCGCTTCCGTCAGCACGCTGTCGTCGCCCCGGGCCTGGGCGCCGTAGTAGCCGATGGCCGAGGCCGACACCAGCAGGCGCGGCTTGTGCTCGGCCCGGGCGATCCACGCCACCAGCGCCAGCGTCAGGCCGCTGCGGCTGCGCCGCAGCAGGGCCTGGCGCGCCGCCGTCCAGCGCCGGCCGAGGACGGGCGCGCCGGCCAGGTTGACGATGACGTCGATGCGCTCGCGCGCCGGCAACTGCGCCATGCTGTCGACGCAGCGCACGCGGCCGTCGAACAGCCAGGCCGCCTGCTTGACCCGGCGCGTCAGCACCGTCACCTGGTGGCCGTCGGCCAGCAGCGCCGCCACCAGCTTCTGGCCGATGAAACCGGTGGCGCCGGTCACCAGCACGCGCTGTTCGGCGTCGTTGAAGCGCACCGGCTCGGGCGCGCCGGCCAGCCCGGCGCGCCCGAGCCGGTGCGCGGCCAAGCCGTCGCGCACGCCGGAGGCGGCGACGCCGACGCCGCACAGCGCCAGGAACACGCTGAGCGCGCCGAACGGCTGCCACACCAGCGCCGTCGGCTCGGCCAGCCATGGCGGCGTGTTCAGCACCAGCAGCGTGATGAAGGCGCCGCCGTTGATCGCCAGCACGGTGTGGGTGACGCGCTCGGTGGCCGGCAGCAGGCGGGTGCGGTCCTCGACGACGAAGTCCCACAGCGTCAGCAGGATTTCGACGACGAAGATGGCCAGCAGCGCCAGCGCCCACGCGCCGTGCCAGGACCAGGCCGACAGGCCGATGAACATCACGCTGTAGATCAGCGCGCGCACCGAGTGGATCGCCAGTTCCAGCCGGGCGCTGGCGCGCTGCGGCAGCGCCTCGGTCAACTCGTGGTGGTAGAGCGTGTCGAAGGCGCCCAGGCAGCCTTGCGCGGCCATCAGTTGCAATGCGAGTAAATGGGTGTTCATGCGGCGTCCTGTTCATGTTGTGCGTCCGGCATTTCGCGGAACACCCCGACCTGGGTGAAGGTGCGGCCGAACAGGCAATGTTCGATGTCGATGCGGATGTTGAACTGCTGCGGGTTGTCGTTGCAGTGGCGCAGGAAGGTGGTGCCCGGCGTCAGGATCGCCGGCAGCGGCATGCGCCAGCCGAGGATGTCCCAAAAATAGCCGTCGCTGGTGAAGTGCAAATTGCCGTCGCGCACAGCCAGCAACAGCTTCATGCCCAGCCCCATGCCGACGTATTCGAGCACCTCGCCCTTTTCGCTTTCGCGCATGTACGAGGTGAAGCGGATCGCCTTGCGCCGGGTCAGGCGGTAGATGCGCTGCTTGAAGATGAAGGCGCAGCCGGGCTTGGAATACACCTGGATATCGACCGGGAAATGGGCGTCGTCGTAGGGGATCAGCGCGCCCTGGATCAGCGGCATGCTGAGGTAGCCGAGCAGCTTGGCGATGCGCGAGGAGCGCAGCTCGCTGAGCTCGCCGCGGTAGTACAGCGGCAGGCCCGGCGCCGGATTCTTGCCGAAACGGCGCTGGATGTCGGGGTGCAGCTTGCCCCATTCGGCGCCGAGGATGCGCTTGAACAGTTCGCCCTCGGACGGCCCGGCCGTGCGCGGCGCGGCGGCGCCGCTCACGCTGCCACCCGGCGGCGGTCGTGCAGCAGCAGCCAGAGCAGCGGCGGCAGCATCGTCACGACGATGAAGCAATCGAGCCAGACGTGGGGCCAGCAGTCGGCCCGCAGCGAGATGGCCATGTCTTGCGGCGCCCAGACGACGATGCCGGCGATCAGCGCGCCCCAGGCGACGGCGCTGCGCTCGCGGTCGCCGATCCAGGTCAGCGCGCCCATCCAGATCGCCACCGACTGCATGGTCGCGCCGAACAGGGTTATCCACCACAGTTGCTGGGCGCGCGCGGCGGCCGGCGCGGCGCGGCCCCAGAACGCCGCTTCGATGCCGCCGTGGTAGCCGTCGAGCAGCGCCAGGCCGGCGATCCACGGCAGCGCCACGGCCACCAGCAGGTGGGCGGCGGCGCTGGCGTAGGTCCAGCGCACGGCCCAAAGACGTATCGTATGCGCGCTCATGGGCGGCCTTGGATGAAAGGGTTGGGCGCGCCGGCTACCGGGGCGGCGCTCATGCTAGCGCGTCCTTGTCGTCGGGGCTGAGGAAGCGCGCCATCTTGCCGCCCATCTTCAGGAAGCGCAGCATGGTCGCCGGCGGCAGATTTTTGTAGTCGTTGTAGGTGCTGCCGAGCATTTCCATGAAGGCCAGCACCTCGCCCATGCGTTCCAGCGTGGCCGGCGCCAGCGCGGCGTCGCGCTCGCCGTCGATGGCGCATTCGCGCAGCACCGTCAGGGTCGGGTCGATTTCGCGCCGCTTGCGCTCCTCCAGGATGACGCGGAAGATTTCCCAGACGTCTTGCAGGGCCACGAAATGGTCGCGCCGGTCGCCCATCACGTGCGACACGCGCACTAAGCCCCAGCTTTGCAACTCCTTCAGGCTGTTGCTGACGTTCGAACGCGCCACCGTCAGCGTGTCGGCGATATCCTCGGCCGTCAGCGGGTCGTTGGCCAGGAACAGCAGCGCGTGGATTTGCGCCACCGTGCGGTTGACGCCCCAGCGGGTACCCATCTCGCCCCAGTGGAGGATGTATTTTTGCGTGGTCGGAGTCAGTTCCATTATTTTCTCTCGTTTCTGTCACCACAGAAATTAGAGTCTTTTATGGAACGCAAGTCAAGCTTTTTTGCCCGTCCGGGGCGGCGCGCCCATCGATTTCAGGAAACTCTGCTGCGCCTGGAGCAGTTGGCGGTAGCCCAGGTTGCGGTAGCGCAGCTGGTGTTGCGGCGCCAGCCGGGCGACGATGGCCGCCAGCGCCGGATAGTGGCGGTGGTTCCAGGTCGGGAACAGGTGGTGCGTCAGGTGCTTGTCGAGGCCGCCCAGGAAGTAGCCCAGCCAGGCCGGCCGCGGCGTCCAGTCGCAGGCGGTGTGGAAGCTGTGCTGGTACCAGGTGTGCGGCATGGCGCCGTCGGCGCCCGGCTGGAAGAACTCGACCTCGGACCAGTGCGTGCCCAGGATCAGGCTGACCAGCACGCAGGAGGCCAGCATCTGGCCGAGCAAATACGCGCCCAGCACCACGCCCCAGCCGATGCCGGCGTGCTGCGCCGCCCACATCGGTAGCACCAGCATCAGCAGCACGTGCGCCAGCTTGCCGGTCAAAAACAGCGGCCAGCCCGGCCCGTTGCCCTGGGCGCCGACCGGGGTGGCGCCGAAGCGGTCGGCCCAGTCCGAGTACCAGTTCAGGTAGGGCAGCGACAGCGCGGCGACCAGCGGCCAGTACAGGTGCTGGTAGCGGTATTGCGGCGACCAGGCCTGGAACGGGGTTTGCCGCAGGAAGGGATTCGGTTCGGTGTCGAGGTCGTAGCCTTCGATGTTGGCGTAGGTGTGGTGGAAATGCACGTGGCGCACGGTCCAGTAGTCGGCGTCGATGCCGACCGGCACCGCCAGCACGCGCCGCACGACGCGGTTCAGGCGGTCCGAGCGGAACAGCGCCAGGTGGGCGGCGTCGTGCAGCATGTTCAACGCCAGCGCCATCGCCGTGCACAGGCAGGCCACCAGCGCCAGCGCGAACGGCAGCGCGGCGTCGGCGCGCAACACCAGCAGATAGCTGGCCAGCAGCGCGCCGGCCAGGCCGGCGCCCTTCAGGTAGACCCAGCCGTCGGCGTAGCGGTGGCCGCCGTCGGTGCGCAGGTAGGCCTCGGCCTCGGCCTGCAACGCGCGCCGGAAGGCGCAGTCGCGCGCCGGCTTGAAGCGCAGCGGCGGCAGCGGCCGGGGCGCGCCCGGCCCCTTCGTTGGCGCGCTCACGCCGGCACTCCGCCGCGCCCGGACAGCAGGCGCCGGCCGGTGTCGAGCCCGTGCGCCAGCAGCAGCGCCAGCCAGCACAGGCCCCACGGCTCGCGCACGCCGTAGCCGCCGATGAAGGTCAGCGGCAGCGCCAGCGCAATGGCGGCCCAGCCCAGCGCGCCCCAGCGGCGGCCGTCGGACAGGCCGCCGAGGGCGATGCTGCCGGCGAAGATCAGCGCGAACAGCAGCAGCTGGCGCGCGGCCGGATAGCGGCCCTCGTTGTCGACGTAGTAGATGACCAGCGCGAACAGGATGACGCCGCCGATGCCGATGAACAGCTCCGGCACGGCGAAGCCCGGGCTGGCGCCGTCGCGCCGGTCGGGAAAGCGCCGCCGCACCCAGCCGAACAGCGCGCCGTTGCTGGCCCACAGCGGATTGTCGGTGGCCACCATGCCGGGCACGCCGTATTGCATCGGCACGCCGTCCAGCTCCGGCTGGTAGGTGCCGAACAGCTTGTCCCAGACGAGCAGGGTGCCGCCGAAATTCTTGTTCAGGTAGCGCGGGTCGATGCCGTGGTGCACCCGGTGGTTCGACGGCGTCACCAGGAAGCGGTCGAGGATGCCGGATTTGTTGACCAGGCCGTTGTGGTTGTATAGCTGCACCGAGTAGTGGAACGAGGACACCAGCAGGAAGATTTCAAGCGGCACGCCGAGCACCGCCAGCACCGCCACGAACAGCAGCGAGGTCAGCGACGAGTACCAGGAATTGCGCACGCCCAGCGACAGGTTGAAGTGCTCGCCCTGGTGGTGCACCACGTGCACGGCCCAGAAAATCGGCAGCTTGTGGTGCAGCCGGTGCATCCAGTAAAAGCAGAAGTCCCAGCCGACGAAGGCGAACGCCCACTGCGCCGCCGGCGGCCAGCGGTCGACGATGTGCAGGTTGGCGTGCGCCAGCAGAAGGGCGAAGGCGCCCAGTTCGACGCCGCGCAGCACCCACATCAGGATGTGGCCGGAGTTGAGGTTGAAGATCACCTCGCGCCAGGGAATCGCTTGGCGGCGGGCGAAGCGCAGCACCAGCAGTTCGGCCAGCACGAAGGCGAGCATGGCGACAAAGGACAGGGCAAACATGTTCACGGCGGGGTCTCCCGGTTAAAAAGTGGCGCGGGCGCGGGCGCGCGCAGCTTGAGCAGCGCGCCGCACAACAGGCCGGCCAGCACGCCGGCGCCGAGGTCGATGCTGAGGTGGCGCCGCAGTTGGATGATGGAATAGCAGATGGCCAGGCCGAGCAGCAGCGCCAGCGCGGCGCGCAGCGGCCGGCCCGGCTCGCACAGCGCCCACACGCACAGCACCGTCAGCGCGCCGTGCAGCGACGGCAGGCAGTTGCTGCTGGAGTCGGACGCCAGCAGCAGTTGCAGCAGTTGCGCGTCGGCGCCGCCGGCCGCCAGCGGCGGGTAGTTCAGCGTGGTCGGGAACAGCAGGAAGACCACGCCGCTGAGCGCCGCGCACAGCGGCATGGCGCGGCTGAGCCAGCGCACGCGCCGCGGCGCGACGCTGGCGTAGGTGTAGGGGATCAGGATGAAGAACGACAGGTACAACCAGATGCCGGCCGGGTTGTACGGTATCAGGCGGTCCAGCGCCAATTCCGGCAGCACGGTGGCGGGGCGGCCCAGGAAGCCGGTCGAAAAATACACCAGGCCGACGCCGCCCCAGCCCAGCAGCAGGTGCCGCAGGCGCGACCACGGCGTCATCGCCGCCGTGTTTATTCTGTGGTGGGCGTCGATTCCGCCGCTGGTATCCATGGTGCTCGCTGTGTTCATGTGTCGGCCAGGCGCGCGATGCGGCGCCGTTTGCGGGTCGGGTCGAAGGCCGGCAGCTGCGTGCTGAGGCGCCATTCCAGCCGCGTGTCGTCGACGCCCAGGCCGCGCAGCAAGCACGCCAGGCGCAGGCGCACCTGCTCCAGCCCGGCCGCGTCCAGTTCGGCGTGCAGCGTCAGCGTGGCGACGCCGCTTTGCACCAGCCGGTAGTCGGCCTGGCGCGGCAGCGACTGCGCCAGCATGCGCGAGAGCGCGTCGGCGAACACCGCGACGCCGCCGCCGGCGCGGTCCGGCAGCGTCAGCATGTCGTCGCAGCGCCCTTCGATGGCGTCGATGGCGCGCGTGACGCGCCCGCACGGACACGGCGCGGCGCTGGCCAGCAGCACGTCGTCGAGCCGGTAGCGCACGATCGGCTGGGTCAGGCGGCTGAAATCGGTAATCACCGGCACGAAGCGGCGCCGCCCGCCGTCCAGCCACTGCGCTTCGACGTGGACGTACTCCTCGTTCAGGTGCAGCCGGCCGAGCGCGCAGGTGCTGGCCAGGAAACCCTCGGTGGCCTGGTAGATTTCGTGCACCGCGCCGAAGGCTTGTTCGATCAGCGCGCGGTCCTGCGCTTCCAGCACCTCGGCCACCGAGATCACGCGCTTCGGCGCCGCCGCCAGCGCCAGGCGCCCCTCCAGCAGCGCCAGCGCGAGTTGCCGCAGCACCTGCGCCGGCGCCACGACCACCGTCGGCCGGTAGGCCGCCAAGTCGGCGCACAGCCGCTCGAACGGCTGCAACAGGTCGAAGAAGGTGAACGTCAGCCAGGGGCTGCGCACCGCCGTGTACAGGTTGCTGTTGGCGCGCAGGAACAGCGCGACGCGCTCGCCGGCCAGCAGGCCGTCGGGCAGCGCCTTGGCCAGCATCACGCCGGCCCACTGCGCCTGCTCGCGGGCGCTGACGGCGAACACCCCGCGCTGCGCCGAGGTGCCCGACGACAGGCCGACCGTGACGGCGCCGATGGCCGGGCTGAAGTCGCGGCTGCGCTCGGCGTCCAGCGCCGTGCGCATAACCTCGTCGAGGGTCAGCCCGGCGCTGTTCATGCGCCCGAAGTTGGCCATCATCAGGGCCTTGTCCATGCCCGGCCACTGCGCCAGCGGCACGCCGGCGAACGGCGCGAAGTACGGGCTGGCGGCGCACAGGCGCGCCGTGAAGGCGGCCAGGGCGCCGCTTTGGTAGGCTTCCAGCGCGGCGCGGTCGGCGAAGCGCAGGCGGCGCGTGCGCCAGTACGCCATCAGCAGCCAGTACAGGCGCTTCATGGCGCCGCCAACGGCACGGTGTCGGCCGCGCCCTCGTGGGTCAGGCGGATTTGCGCCTGGCCGCCCAGGTGCAGCGCGTGCAGCTTGCGCAGCGTCTCGTAGTAGCTGGCGCGCCGGTGCTGGATGACGAAGGACAGTTCGGACGGGCCGCGCAGTTCCTGGTAGCTTTGCGCCTGCCAGGCCGCGTCCGAGGCCAGCAGGGTCCAGCCCCGCTCGCCGCGCACGAAGGCGCCGATGTGGCCGCGGGCGTGGCCCGGCAGGTCGACGACGAAGATTTCGCCGCAGCCGCTGACGTCGCGCCCGGCCGTGAACGGCTGCAGTTGCGCCGGCAGCGCGGTCGCCGGGCAGCTTTCGACGAATGCCATGCGCGCCTCGACGTCGGGCGGCAGCAGTTGCGGCACGAAGGCCTGGCGCAGCGCCGCCACGCCGGACAGGCGGCGCACCGCGTCCCAGCCCGGCTGCGAGCACATCAGGCGCGCCCGCGGGAAGTCGCGCATGCCGGCGATGTGGTCGGCGTGGAAGTGCGACAGCAGCAGCGTGTGGATGTCGTCCGGGTCGACGCCGTAGTCCTTGAGCTGGCCGCGCAGCGATTCGCGCGGCTCGAACGACACCGGGGTGACCCAGGCGTAGAGCCGGTTGAGGCCGCCGGCGGTGGCCTGGCGGAAGTGGTCGGCGTAGCCGGTGTCCCACAGGTACAGGCCGTTGCGGGTGTCGATCAGGTAGGCGCGCGACGGAAAGCACAGGCTGTGCAGGCCGCTGCCCTTGAGCGCCATGCAGGACGGGTGGGTGCAGTGGCCGACCCGGAAGGCGGTGATCTTAGCCATGTTGGCGCATCCATGCGGCGGTGCGGGCGATGCCCTCGGCCAGGCTGACGGCCGGGAGGTAGCCCAGTACTTCGCGTGCGTGCATATTATCCAGTGTCATGTTGTAGCTGATCGCGCCCAGGCTGTACGGCGTCAGCGCCGGTTCCTTGCCGCTGAAGCGCGCCGCCACCTGCAGCGCGCGGGCGACGCCGGCCAGCAGCGGATACGGCAGCGCGACGATGCGCAGCGGCCGCCCCAGCGCGTCGACGAACAGGCGTTGCAGCACGTCGCGCAGCGTGACCGGCTCGTGGTTGGTGATGTTGAAGGCGCTGCCCGAGGCCAGCGCGGCGTGGCTGGTGGCCAGCCACATCGCCTCGACGACGTTGTCGACGTAGGTGACGTCGAGCGTCACGGCGCCGCCGCGCGGCAGCGCCAGGCGGCCGGCGCCGCGGCGCAGCAGCCGGTCCAGGCGCGGGATCAGCACCTGGTCGTGCGGCCCGAAGATGGCGCGCGGGCGCAGGATCACGCAGCGCATCGCCGGGAAGCGCGCCACCGCCGCCTGCACCAGCGCCTCGGCCGCCGCCTTGGTGCGGGCGTAGTCGTTGACGTAGCGCGCCGGCCGGAAGCTTTCCGGCACGTCGGCGCGGTCGCGGTAGTCGAAGTAGATCGCCGGGGTGGAAATGTGCACGAAATGCCGCGCGCCGCCCTGCCCGGCCGCCGCCAGCAAGGCGCGGGTGGCGTCGACGTTGGCGGCGACGAAGTCGGCCGCCGGCCCCCACGGCGAGGACAGCGCGGCGCAGTGCCAGACCGCGTCGACCCCGGCCAGCAGTTCGGCCAGTTGCGCCGGCGTCGCCAGCGCCAGGTCGAGCGCGACGAATTGCGCGCCCTGCCGCGCCAGTTCGCGCCCGACGCCGGCGTTGCGCCCGCTGGCGCGCACGGCGACGCCGCGCGCCAGCAGCAGGCGCACGGCGTTGCGGCCCAGGCCGCCGGTGGCGCCGGTGACCAGGATGCGCGGCGGCGGCGCGGCGGCGTTGGCGGCGCTCATAGGTCGAGTATCAAGCCGCCCAGCGTCAAGCCGGCGGCGGTGCCCATCATCAGCACCCGGCTGCCCGGCTTGGCGCGCCCGCTCATCACCGCCTCGTGCAGCGCGGTGGGGATCGAGGCGGCGACCTGGTTGCCGTGGGTGGCGAAAATGTCGACGATCTTCGCCGCCGGCACGCCGAGGCGTTTCGACGCGTGCGCCAGGCCGAGCGCGCTGGCCTGGTGCGGCACCACCACGTCGATCGCCTCCAGCCCGGCGCCGGAGTCGTCGAGCAGGGCGTCGAGGAAGGGCGGCATCACCTTCAGGGCCAGCTTGAAGACGCCCTTGCCGTCCATGCGGAACAGGTAGTCGGCCGGGACCGCGCCGGCGCGCGGGTTGCGCCCGGTGCCGCCGGCGCGGATTTCGCAAAAGTGGCGGCCCTCGGGGAAGGTCGCCAGCTTGAACGCGGCAATGCCCTGGCCGGCGTCGCCGCGCTCGACGATGACGGCGGCGGCGCCGTCGCCGAAGATCAGCGACGCTTCCGGCTCGTCCCAGTCGAGCCCGCGCGAGGCCAGGTCGGCGGCGACGATGGCGATGCGTCGCAAGCCGCCGCCGGCCAGCAGGCCGGCGGCCACGCGCAGCGCCGCCACGAAGCTCAGGCAACTGGCGTTGACGTCGAAGGCCGGCGTGCCCGGCGCCAGGCCGGCGCGCTCGGCGATGAAGCAGGCGGTGTTCGGCAAGGCTTGCTGGGCCACGCCGCAGGCGCCGATCAGCAGGTCGATCGTGCCCGGTTCGAGGGCGGCGTTGCGCAGCGCGTCGCGCAGGGCGGCGGCGCCGAGCTGGCTTTGCGATTCGTCGGGCGCGGCGAAATAGCGCGACTGCACGCCGCTTTTGCCGAAGGTGTAGCCGGCCGGCCGGCCCAGGCGCTGGTCGAGGCTGGCCGACGTTACCAGTTGCGACGGCAGCGCCTTGCCGACCGCGAGCAGGCGCAGCGGCATCAACGCGGCGCTCATACCGGCGCCGCCGCCGCGCGGCTGCCCGGAGGTGTATTGTTATTCATCTTTATGTCTTTCTTGATAGGGCCGCGGCCTGCCGGGGCCGACGCTCGCCGCGCCGCGGAAGTTCCGCCGGGGCCGGGACCGGCGGCGCCGCCGCACTGGTCCAGTGTCGCACTACATTTGGCAGATCGACAGGAACGCTCGCGTCTGTGTGATTCGTAGCGCCATGCGTGTGGCGCGGCGCCAGAATCTGATACTTCGAACAATAACATGCTTTTTAACAATACCCTTGTTCGCTAGCCAACTCGTCGTGCAGGTAGGGCGGCGGCGGCGCGCCGCAATGCATCGGCGCGCGGCCCAGCGGGCCGTATTCGCGCACGTAGGAGCTCAGCTTGAGGATGCGGAGCAGGCGCGGGATGCGCACGTCGATCAGCACGTGGGCGCCGGGGAACACCAGGCCGATGTAGGTCGGCACGATGGCCAGCGGGTCGATCACGCCGCATGATGGCGTCCGCGCTACAGCAATCGTTTGTCCTGCAGGCCGGCGTTGCGCAGCTCGCGCTCGTCGTTGACCAGCTCGAAGGCGCGCGCCTCGGCGAAGCCGAGCCGCTGCAGCACCGTCACCGACAGTTGCAGGCCCGACTCGAGCGCCTCCGGCACCACCAGCGTGGCGCCGGCGTGCATCAGCGCGGCCGCGTGCTTGTCGTCGCGGGCGCGGGCGTACACCGGCAGTTGCGGGAACTCGCGGCGGATCGACTTGACCGCGTGCAGCACCGACGCCGGATGGTCCATCGTCAGCACCACCGCCGCCGCCTTGCCGGCGTGGACCTTGTGCAGCAGCTCGGCGCGCGAGGCGTCGCCGAAGTAGACCGGAAAGCCCTGCGGGTGCAGGCGCGTGACCAGGCGCGCGTCGTTCTCCACGGCGACGTAGGGCACGCCCTGCTCTTGCAGGATCTTGGCGACCATCTGGCCGATGCGGCCGAAGCCGGCGATGACGACGCGGCTGTCGGCCGGCGGCGCCGCGCCGTCGTCGAGGTCGGCCACCTGCTCGCTGTGGCGGCGCTGCCACCAGTCGCCGAAGGCGACGCCGGCCTTGGCCAGCGCCGGCGTGGCGAACAGGCTCAGGCCCACCACCAGCATGACGAACTGCGCCACCGGCGCGGCGATCAGCTTGGTGCTGAGCGCGTAGCCGACGACGATGAAGGCGAACTCGCCGCCCTGCCCCAGCAGCACGCCGGACTCGAGCGCGCGACCCCAGGGGAAGCCGCCGACGCGGAAGATCACGCCGACCACCGCCGTCTTGACGGCGAACAGGCCGAGCACCGCCAGCGGGATCAGCAGCGGCTGGCGGGCGATTTCGCGCACGTCGATCTGCATGCCGACCGACATGAAAAACACGCCCATCAGCAGGCCCTTGAACGGTTCGATGGTGACCTCGACCTCGTGGCGGAACTCGGTTTCGGCCAGCAGCAGCCCGGCCAGCAGCGCGCCCAGCGCCATCGACAGGCCGGCCGCGGCGGTCAGGGCGGCGATGCCCAAGGTGCTCAGCAAGGTGAGCGCCATGAACACGTCGGGCTGGTGCCGTTTGACGAAGAACTGGAACAGCGGCCGGATCACGCGCCGCCCCAGCAGGTAGATCAGGACGATGGCGGCGGCCGATTTGGCCATCGTGAAGCCGAGCAGGTAGAACAGGTTGTCGCTGTCGCCGCTGGCCAGCACGCCGATCAGGATGAACAGCGGTACCACGGCCAGGTCTTGCAGCATCAGGATCGAGAAGGTGGCTTGGCCGGCCGGCGTGTGCAGCGCGCGCCGCTCGTTGAGCAGTTGCATCACGACGGCGGTCGACGACAGCGACAGCACGCAGCCGAGCACGATGGCCGCCTCCAGCCGCAGGCCGAACAGGTAGACGGCGCCGCCCAGCAGCGCCGCGCACACGCCGACCTGGGCGACGCCGGCGCCGAAGACCCAGCGCCGCAGCGACCACAGGCGCTCGGTCGACAGTTCCAGGCCGATCATAAACATCAGGAACATCACGCCCAGTTCGGCCAGGCCGGCGACCTGCTCGACGCGCACGAAGGTGAAATGGCTGAGCCAGGGCAGGCTGGACGCCCACAGGCCGACGCCGAAGGGGCCG
Source organism: Janthinobacterium sp. CG3 (assembly GCF_000344615.1). Classification (GTDB taxonomy): domain Bacteria; phylum Pseudomonadota; class Gammaproteobacteria; order Burkholderiales; family Burkholderiaceae_D; genus Janthinobacterium. The sequence goes on from NZ_KB467824.1 coordinate 3,330,277, forward strand.
AACAGCGCGCCGACGGCGAGAAAGCCCAGCACCTGGTTGACGCGCAGGCGCTGCAGCAGCGGAATGAAAATACCGGCCAGCGCCAGGAACAGCAGCGTCTCGCGCAGATAAGGTATTGCGTGTTGCTCTTCCACTCTGGTCCCGTTTGAATGCGCCATGGCGTAGCCGCGATTGTCGCACAGGCAGGTGCGCCGCCACCGCGGGCGGCCGCGCAAAGCCGTGCGCGAGCGGCGCTAGCCGCAAAGGAACACGTGCTCCAGCGTCGGCGCGCGCAGCAGCGCTTTGCCCCAGGCCAGCAACTGTTCGTCGCTGGCCGCCGCCAGCCGCTCGCCCGCGTCTTTCGACAACGCCCCAAAGCGTTCTTCCAGTTGCAGCTTGAGAATGTTCCGAAGGCCTTCCTGGCGTCCCTCGCGCCGGCCGATTTCCTCGCCTTCGCCGCGGAACTTACGTTCAAAATAACTCATGTAAGGCATCGCATTGCTCCTTTCCATCGCAGGGATGTCGGCCCACAATTCATTGTTCAACTCGGCGGGCAACTGCATCATCCAGTCTATGACATTGAGGAAGTCGATGATACGTTGTTTGTCCCAAGTTCGCTGGAATAGCAGCGCAAAAAGACGGCGCTTCGCCGCCGCCCGGCACGCCACGTCGCCCTTGGTTTGGCGCGTCAGCAAGTGCGCCGCCGTCACCAGCGCGAACGGGTTTTCGTCCCGCAGCAATTGTTCGATGTGGCCGGCGTAATCGCTCAGCTTCACCACCGGAAAGCCGAAGCGCATCTCGCAGCCGAACAGGCGATAGCCGAACGTATCCGGCTTCCAGGACGCGCTGCCGTCGGCCAGCAGCGCCAGGCTGGCGACGGGGCGCCGGTAGTGGTCGTAAATGCGATAGTTGCAGACGAACATGCGCTCGGCGAAGCGGCACTCGCGCCTCCCCTGCACTTCCAGATGTACCAGCACCCAGCGCTCGGCGCCGCCGAGCAAGGTAACCTTGGCCAGCTTGTCGGCCACGCGCTTGCCCAGTTCGGCCTCGCGCATCACCTGCGCCAGTTCCTGCTCGAGGAACTCGGGCTCGCGCGACCAGTCAATCTGCGCGTGCGCCTGCGGAAAATAGAAGGCCATGAACGCCGAGAAATAGCGCGTGACGGCGTCCTTCCAGGGCGTATCGTAGTCGTCGCGTGGCGTGGCCATGGCCCAGTGTAGCGAAGCGGCCGCGCGCCGATGCGGTCTGGCGCAAACGCACGCCAGAATCGGCGGTCGGCGCGCGGCCTTACCGCGGCGGCGCCGCGGCCGCCGGCGTCAACAGATCCCGGCGCGGCACCTCCCAGCCCGGCACGCCCGCCCGGCAGTCCGGTCGCCGCCCCACCCCACCTCAGAGCTTCTCGAGCTTGGCCCCGCGCATGCCGACCAGCAGCGCGCGGCCGTCGGGCGCCACGCGGAATTCGCCGTACCTGGCCTTGCTCCAGCGCTCCGCCTCGCCCTCCTTGAAGAACCAGGCGTCGGTGACCAGCACCCAGCTGCCGTTTTTCGGCGTCAGTTGCATCAGGAACTCGCCGGCGGCGAGCGCCTCGACGCCATGTACCCGCTTAATGGCGGCAACGCCGCGCGCGTCGCTGTGCGCCACCACGTACGGGCGCTGCTCGCTCCAGTGCTGCGGTTGCCAGTTCATGCCCTCCGGCAAGGGGAATCTCAGGCTCATGAAGTCGCCCTGCATCAGCGAACGCGGGTCGACCGGCACCAGGTCGACATACACCGGCCGGCCCTGCGCAATCAGCTGCTCTTTTTGCCAGATGGCGCCATTGGCCAGTAGCAGCACAGCCAGCGCGCAGGCGCCGATGGCCAGCCGCGACCGGCGCGCACCGAGGTCCGCCGCCGCGGCGGGCGCCGCGGCGGCGGCGCCGGACGTCGGCGCCAGCCAGACCAGCGCGGCCAGCGCCACGGCGGCGCCCAGCAACAGCAGCGCCTTGGTGGCCAGCGGCAACTCCAACTGATAATAAAAACCGCCAACGACCCAGGCGGCCGCGCACGCGGCGGCGGCGGCGCTCAGCCAGCGTGCGTTGGCCGCGCACAGCGCCAGCGCCAGCCAGAGCGCACCGAGCGCCGGCATCAGCCAGGCCAGCCCGACCAGCACCAGCGCCACGCCGACTAGCCACGGCTGGCGCAGGCCCGGCCAGGCGCGCGCCAGCGTGGCGGCGGCGGCCAGCGCCAGCGCGGCCGAGCCGGCCTGCATCAGCGCGCCGTACCAACCCATGCCGTCGGCGGCGCCCCACAGCACCCTGCCGGCGCCGCCAAAGCTGGCGCCGACCAGGAAGCTCGTGCCGGACCAGTGCGCCAGGCCGGCCAGCGTGGCCAACAACCAACCGGCGCCAACGCACTCCAGCAGCGCGGCGTGGCGCGCGCCGGCGCCGTCGCCGCCGAGGCGCCGCTGCAGGCGCTGCGCGCCGACCCAGCACAGCAGCGCCGCCTGCCACGCCAGCCAGAAGCCGAAGGGGTAGCGCTCCAGCGAAAGGAAGCCGCGACCGAGCACGCAGGCGGCCACCAGCAGCAGGCACGCGGCCGCGCCCAGCAGCACGCGCAGCCAGTCGCGCGGCAACAGCCAGGCCAGCGCGCAGACCAGCACGGCCAGCACGGCGGCGGCCACTTGCTCCGGCAGGTCGCGCCCCAGGCCGAACGCCAGCATGCCCAGGCCCACCAGCAAAGCCGGCAGGGCCAGTTGCTCGGCAAACAGCGTCAGGCCGCTGCTGCGAAACGCCATCGCCGCGGCCACCAGCATCGCCGCGCCCACCAGGTAGGGTCCCGGGCCGCGCATCAGCACCTCGCCCAGCATGATGCCCAGCCCCAGCAACAGCGGCAGCGCGGCCAGCCAGGCGCCCAGCGCCGACATCAGCAACAGCGGCCAGGGCCGGCTGTCGCGCGCTGGCACCACGGCGTCGGCCGGCAGCACGCCCGCCGCCCGCGCCTGTTGGACGATGCGGGCGAGGCGCGCGCCGCTCACGCCGCCTCCCCGGCGCCGGCGTGGCGGCGCGACTGCAGCAGGATGAAACGCACGGTGCCCGCCAGCAGGGCGGCGGCGGCCAGGCCGAGCAGCAGCAGCGAGCCAATCAGGCTGCCGCCGTTGTTGTTGCCTTCAAACAGGGCGTGCGCCATCGCGCCGACCAGCAGCACGTCCAAGCCCAGGCCAAGCGCGCTCAGGGCGAACAGTTCGTGCAGGCGCGGCTGGCACAGCGCGGCCGCGGCCAGCGCCATCAACACCAGCGCCAGCCAGAATTGCGGCGCGATGTCATCGTTGAACAGCGCGCCGAGCGCCGTCAGCGTGACGCTGGCGATGGCCAGCAGCGCGGCCGCGCGCAGCGACCAGATGCCGGCGCCGGTGAGGCGCCGCGCCGGCGCCGCCAACAGCGCCGTCAGCGCCAGCGCAACGCCCCAGCCCAGCGCGTACACCGGCAGGTCGTCGGCTTGCACGCGCCAGCTGTGGCCGGTGTGCGCGTGCACCCACAGCGACACCGCCGTCAGCGCCACCAGCGCCCACGGCGTCCACAGCACGTCGCTGCGCGCGCCCAGGCACAGCGGCAGCGCCAGCACGGCCCACAGCGCGAACAGTTGCCAGGGGTCGGCCCCGGTCTGGTAGGTCTGGCCGAAGTAGGCGAACAGGCCGCCGATGGCCAGCAGCGCCAGCAGGGCCAGCGGCACCCGCGCGGCCGGGCGCCACAGCGCGCCGGCGCACATGGCGGTAAACACGACCTGGATCAGGGCGAAACGGCCGAAGCGGCCGAAGGTTTCCCAGTTGGCGGCGATCCACAGGATCAGCCCCAGTCCGCCCAGCGCGGCGGCCAGCACGGCGACGCCGCGGCGCAGCAGCGGCGCCAGCGCTTCCGGCTCGCGCTCCAGCGCCGCCAGGCGCAGCAGCGCGGCACCGGCGCCGGCGTCGAGTTTGTGGCGGATCATCAGCTCGTACAGGGCAAGGCGCACATCCATGGGACGTTCTCCGTGGCTATCGGGGGATTTCAAGCTCGGGCTGGAGCGGGGGCCAGCGCCAAGGGCTGGGCCGAGTATCGCCGAGGCGCGCCGGCGCCGTCCATGGAAATCTGTCGGGCGCGTGGCCGGGATCAAGGCGGCCCAGCCGGCATGCGCGGCGGCGCCGTCAGCGCCGCACCTCGACGCCGCGCCAGAAGGCGACGTGGCCGGCGATCTCGCTGGCGGCCTCGTACGGCGCCGGGTAGTACCAGGCGGCGTTGTCGTTGAACTTGCCGCCGACCGTCAGGTGGTAATAGTGCGCGGTACCCTTCCACGGACACTCGCTGTGGTGGCTGCTGCGCTGCAGGTACGCCTGGTTGACCGCCGACAGCGGGAAATACACCTTGTTCTCGACGATGCGCACCGCGTCGTCGGCCGCTTCGGCGATGACGGCGCCGTTCCAGATTGCTGTTGGCATGCGCGTTCCCGTGGCAAAGGTTGCAGGGTTGAAACAGCGTGGAAATCCGCTCAGCACTCGACGCGGTTGCGCCCGCCGCGCTGGGCGCGGTACAGCGCGTCGCCGCCGTAGCCCCCGGCGATGTCGTTGACGCGCACGCTCTCGCGCACCCACTCGTCCGGCGCGCGCGCTGGCGCCGCCGTGGGCAGTTCAGTGGCTGTCATGCGCCCTCCCTGTGGTGGTGGCGAGGCGCCGCTGGGCTCAGTTTAGCGCAAAAAGGCCGTTGCGGCCCGCTCTTTCGGCGCGCCTCAGGCGCCGGCGGCGATCTGCCGCAGCGCCTGCTCGAAGACCTCCGGGCTCTGCCCGCCGGAAATCAGGTGGCGCTCGTTGATGATAATCGCCGGCACCGCGCTGATGCCCTGCTGGCGGTAGAAGCGCTGCTGCGCCCGCACTTCGTCGGCGTAGGCGCCCGAGGCCAGCACCTGCGCGGCGGCGGCGCCGTCCAGGCCGACCTGGCGCGCCAGCGCCATTAGCAACTCGGGCGAGGACGGGTTGCCACCGAGCGTGAAGTAGGCCTCGAACAACGCCTGCTTCAACGCCGGCTGGCGCCCTTCCAGGCCGGCCCAGTGCAGCAGGCGGTGGGCGTCGAAGGTGTTGTAGATGCGCGTGCGCTGGCCCATCTCGAAGACGAAGCCGAGCTCGGCGCCGCGGGCGCGGATCGCCTCGCGCGCCTGCGCCATCCGCTCGGCACCGTAGCCGTACTTCTCGGCGATGTGCTCGGCCAGGTCCTGGCCCTCGGCGCCCATGTCGGGGTTCAGCTCGAAGGGCTGGAAATGGATTTGCGCCTCGACCACGCCGTCGAGGCGCGCCAGCGCCTGTTCCAGCGACTTCAGGCCGATCACGCACCACGGGCAGGAAACGTCTGAAACGAAATCGATTTTGATCGGGATGTTCATCATGGGCCTTGGTCGGGAAGCGCCGCGCGGCGCGGCAATCGAAACCAACAGATAGTACCGCTTTGATCAAAATCAAGGGGCCGCGCCGAGCAGGCCGACCACGCCAACGAAGCGCTGGGAACGTTCGAGGCCGCAGCGTATTTCGCTGATCCTGATGGGCTACGGCAACCGGCGCCGCCTAAAGATCTGCGCCGCGCCCGCGTGTTTCGCTATACCCGGGCTTTACTGCTTCTTGCCAGCCTTGGCGGCGTCTTTCTTGCTGCCGATGCGGCTTTCCTTGCCGGCCAGCAGATTGCTGATGTTGGCGCTGTGGCGCCACGCCAGCAGCGCGCTCATCGCCGCCACCGCGAACAATTGCGGCTCGACGCCGAACAGCAGGCCGTAGTAGAACGGCGCGAACAGCGCCGCCGCCAACGCCGCCAGCGACGAGTAGCGGAAGGCGTAGGCGATCACCAGCCAGGTCACCAGCGTGGCCAGGCCGAGTATCGGGTTCAGGCCGAGCAGCACGCCCAGCTCGGTCGCCACGCCCTTGCCGCCGACGAAGCGCGAAAACACCGGCCACAGGTGGCCGAGGAACACCGCGATGGCCACCAGCGCGACGGCCAGGTCGCCCACGCCCAGTTGCACCTGGTAGTGGCTGGCCAGGAACACCGCCAGCCAGCCCTTGGCGCCGTCGCCCAGCAGGGTTAGCGCGGCGGCCGCCTTGTTGCCGCTGCGCAGCACGTTGGTCGCGCCCGGATTCTTCGAGCCGTAGGTGCGCGGGTCGGCCAGGCCGAACAACTTGCTGGTCACGACGGCAAACGAAATTGAGCCGAGCAAATACGCGGCCACCGTCATCAATACTGTATTCATCTGATCCCTCTTGTTTTTTCAACCCGGGCCCATCCGCCGGGGCCGCTGAATATACACCATGGCGTGGCCGCGCCAAAACTTTTCAGTCGGCCAGCGCGCACTGCACCGGCTTGGCGCCGAGCAAATCGAGCAGCGCCCGCGGCGCCAGGCCGACCAGGTAGCCGCGCCGCCCGCCATTGATATAAATCTTTTCTAGCCGCAGGATGCTATCCTCGACGTATACCGGCAAGGCCTTGCGTGTGCCGAACGGCGAGGTGCCGCCGATCTGGTAGCCGGAATGGCGCTGCGCCACCTCGGGCTTGCACGGTTCGACCGACTTGCAGCCGATGGCCCGCGCCAGGTTCTTGGTCGAGACCTTGCAGTTGCCGTGCATCAGCACGATCAGCGGCTTGGCGGCCTCGTCCTGCATTACCAGGGTCTTGACGACCGCGTACTCGGGCACGCCCAGCTCGCGCGCCGAGACCGCCGTGCCGCCGCGCTCCTCGTAGGCATACGGGTGTTCGCTGAAGCCGACCTGGTGTTTGCGCAGCATGTGCGTCGCCTGGGTCTCTGAAACGTGCTCTTTTTTAGCCATGCGTGATACGCTGATCGTTCAATGAGGAGTTTCTAATTATGCAGCAAGAAATTCGCCTTGCCACCTTCAATGTCTGCAACCTGGCGCCGCCCGGCGCCAAATTGTACGACAACCTGGAGCCGCTGTCGGTGGAGCAATACCAGGCCAAGGTCGACTGGACCGCGGACCAGCTCGACCAGCTCGACGCCGACGTCATCGGCCTGCAAGAGATTTTCTCGCCGCTGGTGTTGCGCGACGTGCTCGCGCGCAGCCGCCGCTACCGCGACGCGCAGCACGCCTGCGCGGCGCCCGACCCGGCCGCCGAGCGCCTCACGCCCGGCGTGGCGCTGGTGTCGCGGCTGCCGCTGGCGGCGCCGGTGGCGTTTCGCGCCGACTTCCCCGACGGCGTGGCGATGCCGCCCGGCAGCCGCGACGCCGACCGCTTCGCGCGCGCCCCGCTGCACGCCCAGATCGCCCTGCCGCACGGCCCCACGCTCGACGTCGTCGTGGTGCACCTGAAGTCGCGCCGCCCCGACTACCGCAACGGCGACTGCGGCGACGACCCGCTGCAGGTGGCCATGGCCAACCTGCGCTCGCTGATACGCCGCGGCACCGAGGCGGTGGCGCTGCGGGTGCTGCTGGCCGGGCTGGCGCGCGACGGCGGCCGCCGCCCGCGGGTGGTGCTGGGCGACTTCAACGACGTCGCCGACGCCGTCACCACCAGCATCGTGCTGGGCGGCGCCTGCTGCGAGCCGGGCCGGGAGCCGGCCGGGCGCCTGTACGACAGCCAGCGCATCCAGGCGTGCCAGGGCGGCCTGCGCCACCTCGGCTACAGCAACATCCACGACGGCCAGGCCATGACGATCGACCATATCCTGGTGTCGGAGGAGTTCAACCCGGCGTCGCGCAACGCCATCGGCGAGGTGCTCGAGGTGACGTACCTGAACGACCACTTGCGGCAGGCGCTGCCGCAAGCGTCGGACCACGGCCAGGTGCTGGCGCGCATCCGCCTGTACGGCGCGCGCGACGGCGCCAACTAGGCGCGCCGGCCGGCGTGAACGCGCCGGGGTCAGCGCATCAGTTTGCCCAGCTCGGCCGCCAGCACCGCGGAACTGGCGTAAAAGCCCTGGTACTGGTCGCAGCCCTGGCCGCGCAGGAACGCCAGTTGCTCGGCCGTTTCCACCCCTTCGGCGATCACCTTCAGCTTGAGCCCCTTGGCCATGGCGATGATGGTGGTGACGACGCTGGCGTCGTCCGGGTCGCTTTTCATGGCGCCGAGGAAGGACTGGTCGATTTTCAGCTTGTCGATCGGGTAGTGGCGCAGCTGGCCGAGGCGCGAGTAGCCGGTGCCGAAGTCGTCGATGGTCAGCTTGACGCCGAGCCGGCGCAGCGCCGCCAGGATCTCGACGGCCTTGGCGCCGCCCTTCATGATCACCGCCTCCGTCACCTCCAGCTCCAGCAGCGCCGGCGCCAGCCCGCCCGCCCGCAGCGCCTCGGCCACGCTCAGCGCCAGGTCGCGGTGCATGAACTGGCTGGCCGACAGGTTCACCGCCACCACCAGCGGGTGGCCGCCGTCGTGCCAGCGGCGCGCCTCGGCGCAAGCCTGGCGCAGCACCCAGTCGCCGATCGGCACCATCAGGCCGCACTCCTCGGCCACGCCGACGAAGCGCTCCGGCTTGAGCAGGCCCAACTGCGGATGGCGCCAGCGGATCAGCGCCTCGGCGCCGACCATGGCGCCGCTGGCGATGTCGATCTCGGGCTGGTATTCGAGGATGAACTCGCCCCGCGCGATGGCCTGGCGCAAGCCGTTCTCGAAGCTGACGCGTTCGACGATTTGCGCGTTCATCTCGGCGTTGAAGAACTGGTAGCCGTTGCGCCCGCCCTCCTTGGCGTGGTACATGGCGATGTCGGCGTTTTTCACCAGCGTGTCGATGTCGCCGCCGTCGCTGGGGAAGATGCTGACGCCGATCGAGGTCGAGATGTACAGCTCGTGGCCGTCGATCTGGTAGGGCTGGCTGACCGCGTGCTGGACGCTGGCGGCGACGTGCGCGGCCTGGTCGACGCCGCCCAGGTCGGCCAGGATGATGACGAACTCGTCGCCGCCCTGGCGGCTGACGGTGTCGACCCCGCGCACGCACTTGATCAGGCGGCGCGCCACCTCCTTGAGCAGCAGGTCGCCGACCCGGTGGCCCATGGTGTCGTTGATGTTCTTGAAGTGGTCGAGGTCGAGGAACAGGGTCGCCAGCATGCTGTGCTTGCGCCGCGCCGCCGCCAGCGCCAGGCTGAGGCGGTCGAGCAGCAGCACCCGGTTCGGCAGGTCGGTCAGGAAGTCGTGCTCGGCCAGGTGGCGGGTGTGCGCCTCCGACTTCTTGCGCTCGGTGATATCGGAGACGATGCCCATGTAGTTGCTGACGGCGCCGGCGCTGTCGCGGATCGCCGTCAGCGACAGCCAGGCCGGATACCGCTGGCCGTTCTTGCGCTTGCCCTCGATTTCGCCCTGCCAGTGCTCGCTGGCGGCCAGCCCGGCCCAGACCTGCTGGAAGAAGGCCTGCTCGTCGGCGCCGGCGCGCTGCACGCGAAAGCGCCGCCCCAGCATCTCGTGGGCGTCGAAGCCGGTGACGTCGAGGTAGGCGCGGTTGACCGCCACCACGCGCCGCTCGGCGTCGGTGACCAGGATGGCGTCGCGGGCGTTCTCGAACACCTGCGCCGCCAGGTGCAGCGAGCGCTCGGCCGCCTTGCGCGCCGATATGTCGCGGATCACCGCGTAAAACAGGTAGCTGTGGTCGTAGGTGATCGAGGTCAGCAGTACCTCGGCCCAGAACACCGCGCCGTCGCAGCGCCGGTAGCGCCAGTCGAAACGGCAGTTGCCGTTCTGGTGGGCGCGCTCGGCGAACTGGGCCTCCAGCGTCAACGAATCGCCGCCGTCGGGCTGCAGCAGCGGCGAGAAGTCGCACAGCACCCGCCCGGCCATGCGTCCCTTGTCGTGACAGTGGAACAGCGCCACCGCGGCCGGGTTGACGTCGACGATGCGCACCCCCTCGAGCAGCACGATGGCGTCCGACGACTTCTCGAACAACTGGCGGAAATTGTCGCCGGCGGCGCGCAGCGCGTCCTCCTGCCGGCGCCGCGCGCTGACGTCGATCTCGACGCAATACACCTGCTGCAGCACGCCGCCGCGAAACACCGGAAACAGGCTGGCGTAGATCCACAGCAGGCGCCCGGCGGCGCTGCGCACCTGCCAGTCGCGCGCCGGCTGCGCCTGGCCGCTGCGCCAGACCTGCTCGACGGCGGCGGCGAACTCGCCGTCCTGCTCGCCGTGCGACAGCAGGCTGGCGTCAGGGCGGCCCAGCGCCAGCGCCGCCGGGGTGCCGTACAGCTCGGCGCAACCGCCGCTCCAGTAGCGCACCGCGCCGCCGCGGTCGACGCTGCGTACCGCCAGGATCGGGCTGCGGTCGATCGCCGTCACCAGGCCCGACAGCAATTCCAGCGCGTCCTGCGCCGTCCCGGCGCCCACCTCTGTCCCGGCGCCCACCCCTGTGCCGGCGCCCGCCGCCGCGTCGCCGTCCGGCGCCGGACCTGTTTCAAGAATCGGATCGGACACCGAACACCCCCGCGGCAAGCGGCCGCCGCGGCCGGGAAAGCCGGCCGCGCAACCATCTACGCCATTCTTGCGCCGCCGTCAAAACAGCCCTTGCGTTCCCTCAACGATGGCGGCGGCATGACTCCGTAAAACAACTTTCATTGCCGCATGACAATTCCATGCGGGTGCGCCGGCGCGCGCGGGCATGCCGGCCAGCCCGCCATTTCGACGTTCCAGGTCGGCAAACGGACGTTTTATCGCTTTGTCATTGCCAGCAACATTGCGCAATAGTAAAGTGCATCACACACGCCGCTGTGGGCCGCCGCCACGCCCTCCCCCCGCTCCACCCCTTAGCCCGAAGAAGACCACGATGAGCATCGACACCCCCTCCCCCGCCCCCGTCCGGGTTCGACGCTGGCGCGCGCCGGCGCTGGCCCTGCTGGCGCTGGCCGCGGCCGGCGCCGGCTGGGCCGCGCTGCAGGCGCGGGCGACGCCGCCGCCGGCCGCCGCCAAGGCCGCCCCCGCCGCCGTGGTGCACGAGCTGGCGCGCGACGACGTCGCGGCGGTCGCCGCGGGCGCGCTGAGCCTGACGCTGCCGCTGTCGGGTTCGCTGGTGCCGCTGCACCAGGCCACCGTCAAGGCCAAGGTCTCCGGCCAAGTCACCGAGGCGGCGCCGCGCGAGGGCGCGGCGGTGGCCGCCGGCCAGGTGCTGGCGCGGCTCGACGACGCCGAGCCGCGCGCCCGCCTGGCGCAGCAGCAGGCCGCGCTCGACGAGGCGACGGCGCGCCTGTCGCTGGCGACCAGGCACGAGGCCAAGCACCTGACGCTGCTGCAACAACAGTACATTTCGCAAAGCGCCTACGACGCCGCGCAAAACGCCGTCGAACTGGCGCGCGCCGGGGTCCAGGCCGCCGCCGCGCAACGCCAGATGGCGCGCATCGCGCTGGCCGACAGCGTGATCCGCGCGCCGCTGGCCGGCATCGTCAGCCGCCGCCACGTCCAGCCGGGCGAGAAGCTGGCGCCCGACATGCCGGTCTACAGCATCGTCGACCTGTCCCGGCTGACGCTGGAGGCGCAGGTGCCGGCCGCCGAGATCCCGCGCGTCAAGGTCGGCCAGCCGGTGCGTTTCCAGGTCGACGGCTTCGGCGGGCGCGCCTTCGCCGGCGCGGTCGCGCGCATCAACCCGAGCGCCGAGGCCGGCTCGCGGGCGATGCTGGTCTACATCGCCGTCGACAACGCCGACGGCGCGCTGCGCGGCGGCATGTTCGCCAAGGGCGGCATCGTCACCGAGCACGCCGCCGTCGCGCCGCTGCTGCCGCTGGCGGCGCTGCGCGGCACGGCCGCCGCGCCGCTGGTCTACGCCATCGAGGACGGCCAGGTGGTGGCGCGCGCCGTCACGCTGGGGCTGCGCGACGACGACCAGGGTTACGCCGCCGTCAGCGCCGGCCTGGCGGCGGGCGCCAGCGTCATCGTCAGCCGGCTCGACGGCGTCAAGCCGGGCCAGCGCGTCATTTTCGCCGCGCCGGCCGCGCCGGCGCCAAAGGGCTGAGCCATGTGGATCACCAAAACCAGTATTCACAACCCGGTCTTCGCCACCATGGTCATGGTGGCGCTGGTGGTGCTCGGGGTGTTCTCCTACCGCGGCCTGGGCGTCGAGAGCATGCCCAACGTCACGCTGCCGTTCGCCTGGGTCGAGACCAACTACCCGGGCGCCTCGCCCGAGGCGGTCGAGAACGACATCACCCGCCCGCTCGAGGACGTCATCAACACCGTCAGCGGCGTCAAGACGCTGCGTTCGAACTCGTGGGAGGGGCGCAGCGGCATTTCGCTGGAATTCGCGCTGTCGACGAATATGGACAAGGCCATGCAGGAGCTGCGCGACAAGGTCGCGCTGGTGCGCCCGCAGTTCCCGAAGGAGGCCAAGGAGCCGTTCATCGCCCGCGCCGAGGGCGACAATGAACGGCCGATCGCCGAACTGGTTCTGACCTCGGACACGCGCGCGCTGCGCGAACTGTCGACGCTGGCCGAGCAGCTCATCGTCAAGCGCTTCCAGGGCGTGGCCGGGGTCGGCCAGGTCAAGCTGAGCGGCACCAGCACGCGGCAAATCCTGGTCAACCTGAAGCCCGACGAAATGCAGGCGCACGGCGTCGGCGTCGACGAGCTGCTGCGGGCGATCCAGGAAACCAACCGCAACCTGCCCGCCGGCAACATCAGCTACGGCGCCAGCGACCAGTTGGTGCGGGTCGAGGGCCGCATCAAGGACGCGCGCGGCTTCGGCCGCATCATCGTCGCGCGCCGCGCCGGCGCCGTGGTCTACCTCGAACAGCTGGCCGACATCGTCGACGGCGAGCGCGAGCAAACCTCGATCTCGCGCGTCGACGGCCAGCCCGGCATCACGCTGCGCATCACCAAGGTACAGGACGCCAACGTGGTCGAAGTCGGCGCCGGCGTGCAGCGCGTCGCCGCCGAGCTGCGCGCCGCGCTGCCGGCCGGCGTCGTGCTGCGCCTCGTCGACGACGAGTCGCAGCGCGTGCAAAACCAGCTCGACAACGTCAAGCGCACCATCGTCGAGGGCGCGCTGCTGACCATGCTGATCGTCTTCCTGTTCCTGCACTCGTGGCGCAGCACCGTCATCACCGGCCTGACGCTGCCGATCTCGGTGCTGGCCAGCTTCATCGCCATGAAGGCGTTCGGCTTCACGCTCAACTTCCTGACCTTGATGGCGCTGTCGCTGTGCATCGGCCTGCTGATCGACGACGCCATCGTGGTGCGCGAAAACATCGTGCGCCACCTCGGCATGGGCAAGAACCACTACCGGGCGGCCAACGACGGCACCAACGAGATCGGCCTGGCGGTGATGGCGACGACCTTCGCCATCGTCGCCGTGTTCGTGCCGGTGGCCTTCATGAAGGGCGTCATCGGCCGCTTCTTCCTGCAGTTCGGCATCACCGTCGCGGTCGCCGTGCTGGTCTCGCTGTTCGTCAGCTTCACGCTCGACCCGATGCTGTCGTCGGTATGGCGCGACCCGGCCCGCGACCGTTTCAAATACCTGCCGCGGCTGGGCCGCCTGATGGCGCGCATCGAGCGCGGCATCGACCGCCTGCACCTGTGGTACGGCCGGGTGCTGGGGCTGGCGCTGTGCTGGCGCAAGGCCACGCTGGCGCTGGCCGCGGGGCTGTTCGCCGCCAGCCTGGCGCTGCTGCCGCTGATCGGCGCCGAGATGTTCCCCGAGACCGACCAGGGTTGGATCAACCTGCACTTCAAGACCCCGGTCGGCTCCAGCCTCGCCTACACCGACGGCAAGGTGCGCCAGGTCGAGGCGGCGCTGCGCGCCTTCCCCGAGATCGACAGCGTGATCGCCACCGTCGGCACCGAGGACGGCCGCAACACGGCGCGCGTCGACCTCAAGTTAAGCGACGTCAACGCCACCCGGCGGCGCCCGCAAAAGGCGCTGGAAGCGCTGATCCGCGCGCGCCTGCTGCCGGTCGCCGGCATCACGCTGTCGGTCGGCGACAAGCCGATCTTCATCGCCATCCTCGGCACCGACGAGGCCAAGCTGGAACAGGTGGCGCGGCGCCTGATGGCGCAGATGCGCGCGATCAAGGGCGTGACCGACCTGGAGTACAGCCAGGAGGGCGCGACGCCGTCGACGACGCTGAAGATCAAGCACGAGCTGGCCAGCGACCTGGGCCTGACGCCGGCGCAAATCGGCGGCGCGCTGCGGCCCTTCGTTGCCGGCGACACCGTCAGCCACTGGCTCGCCGGCGACGGCCAGAACTACGAGGTCAACGTGCAGTTGCCGAAGTCGGGCCGGCAAAAGGTGGCCGACCTGGGCGCGCTGACGCTGGTGTCGGGCCAGGTTGGCGCCGACGGCAAGGCGCTGATGGTGCCGCTGCGCCAGGTGGTCGAGTTCGTGCCCTCGTCGAGCCCGCAGGTACTCAAGCGCCAGGCGCTGCAGCGCCGCGTGGCGATTTACGCCGGCGTCGAGGGCCGGCCCGGCGGCGACGTCGACGCCGACGTCAAAAAGGCCATGGACGGCATCGCCCTGCCGGCCGGCGTGCGCTTCGACGTCGGCGGCCAGGCCCAGGAAATGCAGGAAACCATGGCCGGCGCCGCCGCCGCGCTGGGCATCGCGGTGATCTTCATCTACCTGGTGCTGGCGTCGCAGTTCGGCAGCTTCCTGCAGCCGATCGCCATCATGGTGTCGCTGCCGCTGTCGCTGATCGGCGTGCTGCTGGCGCTGCTGGCGACGGGCAGCACGCTGAACATCTTCTCGGTGATCGGCGTCATCATGCTGATGGGCCTGGTGACCAAGAACGCCATCCTGCTGGTCGACTTCACCAACCACGGCCAGCGCGACGGCAAGAGCCAACGCCAGGCCATCCTCGACGCCGGCCAGGTGCGCCTGCGGCCCATCCTGATGACGACGCTGGCGATGCTCTTCGGCATGCTGCCGATGGCCATCGGCGCCGGCGACGGCGGCGAGTCGCAGGCGCCGATGGGGCGCGCGGTGATCGGCGGCGTGATCACCTCGACCCTGCTGACGCTGGTGGTGGTGCCGGTGGCCTACTCCTACCTGGACGACCTGGGCCGACGCGCGGCGCGCTGGTTCGGCGCCGGGCAAGAGCATGCCGACGACGTGGCGGAGGAAGAGAAGGAGAAGGTCGCCGAAGCGGCGTAGGCAAGGAGAAACGCCAAGCGCGAACGCAAAAGCGGCTTCCAATGAAGCCGCTTTTTTTGTGCCCTCGAAGCCGAATGGCCAAGGGGCCGCCGCCCGCTTTCAAACCGGCGGCGTCAAACCGGGGTCAGGCCCCCGGGCGCCAAGGCGGGAAGGCCTGCCCCCGGCCCTGCGCCGCCGGCTTTTGCTGGCGCCGGCGGCGGGTAGCCCGGCTTATTCCGGCTGCGCCGGCGCGTCGGCGGGCTCGTCGGCCTCGTCGGCGTCGTCTTCGCCCGGCGTGCCGTCAGCCGGCTTCGGGTTGTTCTTCGCTTCCAGCTTGCGCTTGGCTTTTTCGTCGGCTTTCTTCTTTTTTTCTAATTCTTTTTGCCGTTTTTCGTACTGGAAATTTGTCTTTGCCATTTACAACCTCTATTCAATTTGATGGTACAAGCGAGTGCATACCGCACATTATGACCCAGATATGACAAATGCAAATATTTCAGCCCCGCGGATGATGTTGCGCATGCAGCAGTTTGAGTCGTTCGCGCGCCACATGGGTGTAGATTTGCGTCGTTGAAATATCCGAGTGCCCCAGCAGCAACTGCACCACGCGCAGGTCGGCGCCATGGTTCAGCAAATGCGTGGCGAAGGCGTGGCGCAGCGTGTGCGGCGACAGCGGCGCCGTGATCTCGGCCTTGAGCGCGTGCTTCTTGATCAAGACCCAGAACATCTGCCGCGTCATCGGACCGCCGCGCGCCGTCACGAACAGCGCGTCGTCGACCTGGCCGTCGAGGATCACGCCGCGGGCGTCGCGCAGGTAGCGCTCGATCCAGCGCCGGGCCTGCTCGCCGAACGGCACCAGGCGCGTCTTGCCGCCCTTGCCGGTGACGCGCAGCACGCCGTCGTTCAAGCTCATCTCCACCGATTTCAGCGCCACCAGCTCCGACACCCGCAAGCCGCTGGCGTACATCAGCTCAAGCATGGTGCGCTCGCGCAGGCCGAGCGGCGTGGCGACGTCGGGCGCGCCCAGCAGCGCCTCGACCTGGGCCTCGCTGAGGGTGTGCACGAAGCGCGTCGGCTGCTTGGCCGAGGCCATGTTCAGGCAGGGGTCGACGCGGATGCGCTTGTGCCGCAGCGCCATCTGGTAGAAGCGCTTGAGCACCGACAGGCGCCGGTTCGACGAACTGGCCTTGGTGTCCTCGTGGCGCGCGGCGAAATAGGCGTCGATGTCGGCGCTGGCGACGGCCAGCAGGTCGGCCACGCCGGGGCGCGCCAGCTCCAGCCAGCGGGCGAACAGGCGCAGGTCGCGCCGGTAGGCGTCCAGCGAGTTTTTCGACAAGCCGTCCTCCAGCCACAGGCTGTCGCAGAACTCGTCGATCAGCGCGGCGCTGCCGGCCGCCTCCACCGCGGCGTCGTCGCGCGCCATCAGCGATAACCCGCCGCCGCCTCGTGGCGCAGCAGCCAGCGCTTGACGCCGAGGTGGAAGCCGTTGGCGTCGTCGTGGTTGGAGAAGCCGCCCAGGCCGCCCGCCGCCGTCACCCGGTGGCAGGGCACGACCAGCGGGTACCAGTTGGCGCCGCAAGCCTGGCCGACCGCGCGCGCGGCCGAGCCGATATGCTTGGCGACCTGGCCGTAGGTGCGCACCTCGCCGCGCGGAATCGCCGCGATGGCGTCCCACACGCGTTGCTGGAAGGCGCTGCCGGCCGGCGCCAGCGGCAGCGCGAAACGGAAGTCGGGATCGCCGCAGTAGCGGGCGATCTGCTCGGCGGCCAGCGCCGACACCGGATCGGCGGCGTCCTTCTCGGCGAAGTGCGGCGGCAGGTAGACCAGCTCGCACACCCGCCCGGCCTCGCTGCGGATGCCCATGGCGCCGAACGGCGCGGCCACGATGGCCGAAAAGAACTCGCTACCCTGTTGTTTTTTCATCACGCCAGTTTACTCCATTGTGGCGGAATTGCCACCCGTGGCGGACCGGCAAGGCCCGCCGCGGTCGCCAAGGCCGAAACAAGGGACGAAAAATAGACGAAAAAAAACGCACCTTGCGGTGCGCTTCAAAATCTTCCTCACGTTTCCGGCCGTTTGGGACCCGCCGTAGCTAGCTTGTGGCAGCTTGCAGCGATGACTCCAACAGCATTCTGTAAAACGTGTGTCTCCTCAATATATCTCCGGTATCGATACCGTTCTTATATACACTCCCCACCAACCGTACTGCGTGTTCTTGCCGCCGGGGTCGCATCGGCCAAGATAGCAACTTGTCCATCAAGTTGCGTATAAGCTTATGTTCTGCATCCCCGAAAAGTTGCCCATCATAGCGTACTTAATAAGCGATATCGCATTTTTTTTGCGGCAAGGCGCCTTCAATCCCCCTACTTGTAAATTAAATTCGGCAGCCACAGGGAAATCTGTGGTAAATAAGTCACAAGTAGCAAAAAGCCCAGCATCGTCAGCAGCCACGGCATCACCGCCACGGTCAGCTCGGAAATACCCATCTTGGTGATGCCCGAGGCCACGTAGAGATTCAAGCCGACCGGCGGATGGCACATGCCGACCTCCATGTTGACGACGATCAAAATGCCGAAATGGACAGGGTCGATGCCCAGCTTCATCGCCACCGGGAACAGGATGGGCGCCATGATCAGCACGATCGACGACGGTTCCATCACATTACCGGCCAACAAGAGCAACACGTTTACCACCAGCAGGAAGCTGATCACGCCCAAGCCCTTGCCGGTGATCCACTCGGCCATCGCCTGCGGAATGTTTTCGCTGGTCATCAGGAACGAGAACAGCACCGCGTTGGTGATGATGTAGAGCAGCATCGCCGACATCGCCGCCGAGTCGAGCAAGACCTTGCCGACCTGTTTGACCTTCAAGTCCTTGTAGACGAAGACGGCGATGATGAAGGCGTACACCGCCGCCATCGCCGCCGCCTCGGTGGCGGTGAACACGCCGGAATAGATGCCGCCCATGACGATGACGATCAGCAGCAGCCCCCAGGCGCTCTTCTTGAAGGTAACGAAGCGCTCGCCCCAGCTGGCTTTCGGCATGCGCGGGTAGTTGTGCTTGCGCGCCAAATACCAGGTGGTCAGGCCCAGCAGGAAGGCCAGCATCAGGCCCGGCACCACGCCGGCCATGAACAGCGCGCCCACCGAGGTGCCGGTGCTGACCGAGTACATCACCATGACGATCGACGGCGGGATCAGGATGCCCAGCGCGCCCGAGGTGGTGATGACGCCGGCGCCGAAGCCGCGCGGGTAGCCCTGCTTGACCATCGCCGGCAGGATGATCGAGCCGATCGCCACCACCGTCGCCGGGCTCGAACCGGACACCGCGGCGAACAGCGCGCAAGCCATCACGCCGGCCAGCGCCAGGCCGCCGTGCCAGTGGCCGACCATCGAGCTGGCGAAGTTGATCATGCGCCGCGCCACCCCGCCGTGGGTGAGGAAGTTGCCGGCCAGGATGAAGAACGGGATCGCCATGATCTCGAACTTCTCGATGCCGGTGAAGATCTTCAACGCCACCGATTCGATCGGCACCGTCGTCATCGTGAACAGGAAGGTCAGCACCGTCAGGCCGAGCGAGATCGAGATCGGCATGCCGGTCAGCATCAAGGTCAGCAGCAGGACGAAAATAATCAGCGCGTTCATGCCTTGGCTCCTTTGCCTTCGGCGGCCAGCTCTTCGTCGAGCCCTTCGACGAAGGAGTGGTCGTGTTTCGGCAGGCTGCCGGTTTTGAGGAACTGTACCGTCACTTGCAGGAAGCGGAAGCACATCAGGTAGGAACCCAGCGGCACGGCCAGGTAGACTATCCACATCGGCAACTCCAGGTCAGCCGAGGTCTGGTCGGTGTGGCTCATTTCCCAAACGAAGGAGGCGCCGAGGGTGCCGACGATGCCGGTAAACAGCGCGCCCGAGAGCAGGCCCAGCACCACGAACCTGCGGTGCCACTCGGGCCGCATGCGGTTGATCAGCACGTCGACGCCGACGTGGATGCCGGTGCGCACGCCATACGCGGCGCCGAACTTGGCCATCCAGACGAACATATAGATGCACAGCTCCTGGGCCCAGCTGGTGTTCATTTGAATCAGGTAGTCTTGCACCACCGGTATCGGCAGGCCGGACAGGTAGCGGTGCACCACGGCGATGAAGATGATGACGGTGGCCGCGCCCATCAGGGACGCGATCAGCCACTCTTCCAGGTGGTCGAGGTATTTCATGATGGATGGCTTTCAAAAAGGGCGGGCGCGCCGGGCCGGCGCGCCGGGGGACGACCCGGAACCGGGTGGCCGGATTACTTCGCGCTTTCCTTGTTGATGGCGGCGAGCAGCTCCCTGCCGATGCGCCCTTCCATTTGCTTTTGCACCGGCGCCAGCACGCGGCGCCACTCGGCCTGTTCCTGCACGCTGAGCGCGTAGATTTGCGTCTTGCCGGCCTTCTTGATGGCGTCCATGGCCAGGTCGTTGTCGCGCTGGGCGATGGCCTTCTCAAACGTGGTCGCCTCCTTCATCGCCTTTTCCAGCTGACCGCGCACGTCGGCCGGCAAGCCGTCCCAGAACTTCTTGTTGACGATCACGGCGTAGCCGAGGTAGCCGTGGTTCGACACCGTCAGGTGCTTTTGCACCTCGTGCATTTTCTGCGTGTACATGTTCGACGGCGGGTTCTCGGTGCCGTCGACAACGCCGGTCTGCAACGCCTGGTAGACCTCGGAGAAGGCCAGCACCTGCGGGTTGGCGCCCAGCGTGCGCATCTGCGCGTCGAGCACCTTGGACGACTGGATGCGCATTTTCATGCCCTTGAAGTCGGCCGGCACGCGCAAGGGCTTGTTAGCCGACATGACCTTGAAGCCGTTGTCCCAGTAGGCCAGGCCGGTGATGCCCTTCGGCTCCAGCTTTTTCAGCAAGCTCTTGCCGATCTCGCCCTCGGTGACGTTGTACAGCGCGGTCTTGTTGGGAAAGATGAACGGCAGGTCGAAGGCCTCGAACTCCTTCACCCCCAGCGGGCCGAACTTGGCCAGCGACGGCGCCAGCATCTGCACCGCGCCCAGTTGCAGCGCTTCCAGCTCTTCCTTGTCCTTGTACAGCTGGCTGTTCGGGTACAACTCGACCTTGACGCGGCCGTTGGTGGCCTTCTCGGCCAGTTGCTTGAAGCGTTCGGCGGCCTGGCCCTTCGGCGTGTCGGTGGCCACGACATGGCTGAACTTGATGACGATCGGTGCCTGCGCGTAGACGTCGATGCTCATTGCCGCGCACAGCGCGACCAGCAGGAATTTCAATTTCATGGTGTCTCCGGTTGGGTGAAAAAAAACTTTTATTCTAAGAGTTTCGCTGATACTGTCTGACAGTCGGCCGCGCCGCCACTGTGGAAAACCACAATAGCGCGCGATCCACAAAGCGCTACCCTGTTGCGATGATAAATCCGTTTCCGCTCGCGCGCCGCGCACAATTGACCGGCCACCTGCGCTGGTTGTTGCCGGTCGTACTGCTGCTGTTCTTCCTGGCGATCCTGTTCTGGCTGCCGTGGCAGGCGCGCCAGATGGAAAGCAACGAGCGCCAGGAGCAACTGATCGCCGACACCCTGTGGGTCGAGCAGACCATCCGTTTCCAGCTGGCGCGCAACGAAGAGGCGCTGGCCGGCCTGGGCGCCGACATCGGCGCCGGCCGGCTCGACGCCGACGCCGTGCGCGCGCGCCTGCGCCAGTTACTGAAAAACAGCCACGAACTGCAGCGCGTGCTGTGGCTCGACGAGCGCGGCCGGCCGGCCGGTTCGAGCGAGGCCAGCCCGCCGGCGCCGGTGCCGGTGCCGTTCGGCGCCGCCTCGGCCGCCGCCGCCGAGCATGCGCGCCGCGCCCGCAGCGGCCAATACAGCCAGCCGGCGCCGCCGCCGCGCCAGCCCGGCGCCGCGCCGGCCGCGGCGCTGATGGATTACCACCTGCCGCTGTTGCGCGACGGCCGCTACCTCGGCAGCCTGGTCGCCACCTACCGCGTCGACGGCCTGCTCGACGAGATGGTGCCGTGGTGGTTCGCCCAGGACAACCAGATCACCCTGATCGACCGCGACGACCAGACGCTGGCGCGGCGCGCCGCCGCCGGCCCGGGCCGCGGCGTCTACACCCACAAGCGCGCGCTCGACCTGCCGGGCGCCTCCGTGACGCTGTTTACCGACAGCGTCAAGAGCGAACCGCGGCTGCTGCCTAACCTGCTGGTGGGGTCGGTGATCGCGCTCTCGCTGGGACTGCTGTGGAGCCTGCACGCGCTGTGGCGCCACATTTCGCGCCGGCTCGCCGCCGAGGGCGCGCTGCGCCAGCAGATGTCGTTTCGCACGGCGATGGAAAACTCGCTGGTGACGGGCCTGCGCGCGCGCGACCTGGAGGGCCGCGTCACCTACGTCAACCCGGCCTTCTGCCAGATCGTCGGCTACCCGGAGCATGAGCTGGTGGGCAAGCTGCCGCCGATGCCGTACTGGGCGCCGGAGGCGATGGCCGACTACCAGCGGCGCTTCGCCGGCGTGCTGGCCGGCACCATCACGCCTCAGTTCGAGACCATCTTCCAGCGCCGCGACGGCGCCCGCGTGCCGGTGCTCATTTTCGAGGCGCCGCTGGTCGACAACGAAGGGCGGCAAACCGGGTGGATGGGGTCGATCCTCGACATTTCGGACCGCAAGCGGATCGAGGAGCTCAACCGGCAGCAGCAGGAAAAGCTGCAGACCAGCGCGCGCCTGGCAACGATGGGCGAAATCGCCTCGATGCTGGCGCACGAATTGAACCAGCCGCTGGCGGCGATTTCCAGCTACACCACCGGCGCGCTGAACCTGCTCGAACGCGCCGACGGCGCCGGCCGGGGGCTCGACAGCGCGCTGCTGAAACCGGCCCTGGAACAGGCCAGCGCGCAGGCGCAAAGAGCCGGCCAGATCATACGCAGCGTGCATGAGTTCGTCAAGAAACGGGACACCGAACGGCAGCGGCTGGCGATCGCCGCGCTGCTTGAAGGCATCGCAGCGCTGATCGAGCTGCAGGCGCGCCAGTTCTACGTGGTGGTGCAAACGCGCATCCCGGCCGGCCTGCCGCCGGTGCGCGCCGACCGCGTAATGATCGAGCAGGTGCTGCTGAACCTGACCCGCAACGGCATCGAGGCGATGCAGCACGTCGCCCCGGAGCGGCGCGTGATGCGCATCGAGGCGCGCTACGACGCCGCCCTGGCGCAGGTGGCGCTGGCCGTCATCGACCAGGGCCACGGCATCGCCGCCGACGTCGCCGAGCGCTTGTTCTCGCCGTTCTTCTCGACCAAGGCCGAGGGCATGGGCATGGGCTTGAACATCTGCCGCACCGCCATCGAATTCCACGGCGGCACCCTGAGCCACGCCGCCAACCCGGACGGCGGCACCATCTTCACCTTCGCGCTGCCGGCGGCGCGCGAGCACTAGGAGTTTTGCCATGCTGCATATTGTCGACGATGAAGAAGTGGTGCGCGCCTCGCTATCCTGGCTGGCCGGCTCGCGCGGCATCGCCGCCTGCACCTACACCAGCGCGCGCGCCTTCCTGGACGGCGCAGGCGGCCAGTTCGACCCGCTCGGCGACTGCGTGCTGCTGGACGTGCGCATGCCCGACATGAACGGCGTGGCGGTGTTCGACCAGCTGGTGCGGCTGGGGCTGGCGCAGCGCCTGCCGGTGATCTTCCTGACCGGCCACGGCGACGTGCCGATGGCGGTCGACAGCCTCAAGCGCGGCGCCTTCGACTTTTTCGAGAAGCCGTTCAACGACAACGCCCTGATGGACCGGGTCGAGCAGGGCCTGGCCGGCGCGCGCCAGGCCGGCGAACTGGCGGCGGTGCACGCGCGCCTGGCGACGCTGTCGGCGCGCGAACGCGAAGTGCTGGAACTGATCCTGGCCGGCAAAATGAACAAGGTGGTGGCCGACAAGCTGGGCATCAGCATGCGCACGGTCGAGGTGCACCGCGCCAACATCTTCGACAAGATGCACGTCAAGACCGCCGTCGAACTGGCCGGGTTGTTGAAGTAGGCCGGGACGCCGACCTATCGACCGCCGCGGACGTGTCGGGTTACGCCGCGCTAGGCCGTCCTACAAATGAGGTTTCGGCGGGCCGCGGTTCAGCGGTGGCGCGCCAGCGCCCATTCGACGTGCTCGCGCACCAGCGCCGAGGCGTCGCCGCGGCGCGACTCCAGCGCGGCGACAATCGCCGGCGCGCCCTTGGCCTGTTCGGCGGCGTTGCCCATGCCGACGGCCAGGTTGCGCAACCAGCGCTGGTGGCCGATGCGGCGCACCGCGCTGCCCTCCATGCGCTTGTTGAACTCGTCCTCGGTCCAGGCGAACAGCTCGACCATCGAGGCCCGGCCCAGGCCGTGGCGCTCGTCGAAGTCGGGCAGCAGCGCGCGCTGGGCGAACTTGTTCCACGGGCAGGCGGTCTGGCAATCGTCGCAGCCGTAGACGCGGTTGCCGATCAGCGGGCGCAGCTCGACCGGGATGCTGTCCTTCAGCTCGATCGTCAGGTAGGAGATGCAGCGGCGCGCGTCGACCCGCCCCGGCCCGAGGATGGCCCGGGTCGGGCACACCGTGATGCAGGCCTGGCACTGGCCGCAGTGCGGCGTCTCCGGCGCGTCCACCGGCAGCGCCAGGTCGACCAAAATTTCGCCGAGGAAGAAGAAGGAGCCGCCCTGGCGGTTGATCAACAGCGTGTGCTTGCCGCGCCAGCCCAGGCCGGCCTTCTCGGCCAGCGCCGCCTCCAGCACCGGCGCCGAGTCGGTGAAGACGCGAAAGCCGAACTCGCCGGCGACGCCGCGGATGCGCTCGGCCAACTGCTGCAGGCGCGCGCGCATCACCTTGTGGTAGTCGCGGCCGCGGGCGTACACCGAGACCACGGCGGCGCCCGGCTCGGCCAGGCGCGCCGCCTCGGCCGCGCGCCAGTCCGGCGCCAGCGCCGCCGGCAGGTAGTCCATGCGCGCGCAGATGGCGCGCACCGTGCCGGGCACCAGTTCGGCCGGACGGGCGCGCTTCATGCCGTGGCTTGCCATATAATCCATGTCGCCGTGGAAACCGGCGTCCAGCCAGGCTTGCAGGCCGGCCTCGCAGTGCGCCAGGTCGACGTCGGCGATGCGCACTTCGGCGAAGCCCAGCTGCGTCCCCCAGCTTTTGATGGTGCGCGCCAGGTCGGCTAAATCGGTTTGGTTGGCAGGCATGCTCGGACTTCGGTTTCACTCGCGGTTACAATGGGCAAGGCCGCAACCGCGGACACCCGGACAATTAGACGACATTCTATTCGATGCAGCATTTTACAGCCCACCTCCACGACGAAGCCGGCACCGCCGCCCTGGGCGCCGCGCTGGCGCGCGCGCTGGCGCCCGGCCTGGCGATTTACCTGCACGGCGACCTCGGCGCCGGCAAGACCGCGCTGACGCGCGCGCTGCTGCACGCGGCCGGCCACGCCGGCCACGTCAAAAGCCCGACCTACACCCTGTCCGAGCCGTACCGCGTGGCGCTGGACGGGCGCGACGTCAACGTCATCCATTTCGACCTGTACCGCATGGGCAGCCCGGAGGAATTCCTCGACGCCGGCTTTCGCGAGGACTTCGACGGCGCCAACATCTGCATCGTCGAGTGGCCGGAGAAGGCCGAGCCGGTGCTGCCGCCGGCCGACCTGGATATTTACCTGGAAGTGGCGGGCCAGGGCCGTGATGTAAAATTGCAAGCGTCGTCTGAACTGGGTCTGTCATGCCTCCAACGCCTCAAATTCGCCCCCAATCTGTGAGCGCCCAGCCCGTAACCCGGCGCACCGTCCTCAAGGCCGGCGCCACCCTGCTGCTGTCGGTGCTGGCGCCGCACGCCGCCCACGCCGCGCAAATCCTCGCGGTGCGGGTCTGGCCGGCCGAGGACTATACCCGCGTCACGCTGGAAAACGACAGCGTGCTCAAGGTCACCCACTTCATCGTCAAGGACCCCGAACGCATGGTCGTCGACATCGAGGGGCTGGAGTTGAATCCGACCTTGAAGGGCCTGGTCGCCAAGATCCAGTCGGGCGACCCGTACATCCAGCAGGTCAGGGTCGGCCAGAACCGGCCCAACGTGGTGCGCCTGGTGTTCGACCTGAAGGAGGAGGTCAAGCCGCAGGTGTTTACGCTGGCCCCGGTCGGCGCCTACCAGCACCGCCTGATTTTCGACCTGTACCCGGTGCGCCAGCCGGACCTGATCGCCGCCATGATCGAGAAGCGCGAATGGTCGAGCGACGCCAAACCGCCGCTGACGACGGCCGCGCCGGAGCAGCCGGCGCCGCCGGCGCCGGTTGCGGTGGCGCCGCAGCCGTTGCCGGAGCTTGCCAAGCCCGACGTGGCCGAGGCGGCGCCGCCCAAGCCCGAGCACAAGCCCGAACGCCGGCCCGACGGCAAGCCGGCGGCGCCGCAAAAGGTGCTGCGCATGATCACCATCGCGCTCGACCCCGGCCACGGCGGCGAGGACCCCGGCGCCAGCGGCCGCGGCGGCAGCCGCGAGAAGGACGTGGTGCTGGCCATCGCCAAGCGCCTCAAGGCCAAGCTGGAAGAGCAGCCGAACATCCGCGTGATGATGACCCGCGACGCCGACTTTTTCGTGCCGCTGGGGATGCGCGTGGAAAAGGCGCGCAAGGTGCAAGCCGACCTGTTCGTCTCGATCCACGCCGACGCCTTCGTCGAACCCAGCGCGCGCGGCTCGTCGGTGTTCGTGCTGTCCGAAAAAGGCGCCAGCTCGACGGCGGCGCGCTGGCTGGCGAACAAGGAAAACCTGGCCGACTCGATCGGCGGCGTCAACATCAACAAGAGCCAGGACAAGCAGCTCGCCAGCGTGCTGTTCGACCTGTCGACGACGGCGCAGATCAACGACAGCCTGAAGCTGGGCAAGGCCGTGCTCAACGAAATCGGCGGCATCAACCGGCTGCACAAGGGTTCGGTCGAGCAGGCCGGCTTCGCGGTGTTGAAGGCGCCCGACATTCCCTCCATCCTGATCGAGACGGCGTTCATCTCGAACCCGGAGGAAGAGGCCAAACTGACCGACAACGCCTACCAGGACAAGCTGGCCGAGGCCATCGTCACCGGCATCCGGCGCTATTTCGCCAAAAACCCGCCGCTGGCGAAAAGCCGCCAGACCTAAACGCACAAGGACTTCCGATGCAAATGATTGAATTCGGCAAGCTGCCGGCGGTGCGCATCAGCGCCGCCGACGGCGCCCAGGCCATCGTCACGCTGTACGGCGGCCACCTGGTCTCGTGGCAAACGGCGGACGGGCGCGAGCGCCTGTTCCGCAGCGCCCGCTCGGCGCTGGACGGCAGCCGCGCCATCCGCGGCGGCGTGCCGCTGATCTTCCCGCAATTCGGCGCCCGCGGCGACGGCCTGCGCCACGGCTTCGCGCGCGTGTGCCACTGGCGCCTGAGCGGCGGCGGCCGCGACGGCGAGGACGAGTTCGCCCGGTTCAGCCTGGCCGCCGCCGACCTGCCGCCCGAGTTGGCGGCGGCCTGGCCGTTCGCCTTCGAATTGACGTTGCGCGTGGCGCTGCACGGCGACGGCCTGAACCTGTCGTTTAGCGTGCTCAACAGCGGCACCGAAGCGTTCCCGTTCTCGGCGGCGCTGCACAGCTATTTCCTGGTCGACCAGCTGGAACACTGCGAACTGGCCGGCCTGCAGCATGTGCGCTATTGCGACGAGAACGGCGCCGTGGCGCTGCAGGAAACCCCGGCGTTGGCTTTCAGCGACAAGCTGGACCGGATTTACTACCAGTTGCCGGTGGCGCTGACGCTGCGCGGCGGCGACGCCAGCCTGCGCCTGGAGCAAGACGGCTTCACCGACGCGGTGGTGTGGAATCCGGGCGCCGCCGACGCGGCCGCGCTGACCGACATGGAAGACGAGGAATACCGCCGCTTCGTCTGCGTCGAGGCGGCGCTGATCGAACCGGACGTGCTGGCCGCCGGCGCCGAATGGACCGGCCTGCAGCGCATCGTCGCGGGCTAGGCGCCGCAGCCGGAACCAAGCGTCGGTCGGACGCGGGGGCCGCCGAGGCCAGCGTCAGCCGACGCCGGGCCGCCGCCGACGCCGGTCGGCTTACGCCCATACGGGCTAACCCGACCCACGACGACCACATTACGCCTAATTCGATTCCTTGATCATGCGCCCCGAGCTGGTCTGGATCGGCCGCGCGTTCAGCGGATACAGGCGGCTGAACAGCGCCATCTGCGCCGGCGACGCCTGTTGCGGCTCCTTCATCACCAGCCACAGCACGCCCTCGCTGCACGGCGGCGTGGTCAGCGAGCCCATATAGGTGAAATAGTCGCGCCGCTGCGGCAGCATCTCCATCGGATCGAGCACGATGGACGGCGACGCCACCTCGTGCTTTTCCAGCGGCAGGTTGTTCCACACGGTTTGGATGGTGCTTTGCGGGCGGCCCCGTTCCAGCAGGATCGCCAGCACCGCCAGCTTGCCCTCGGCGTCCTTGTGCACCAGGTGCACCACCATTTCATAGCCCTTGCCGTTGATGCGCTCCTCCGACGGACGGTGGAAGTGGAATTGCAGCAGCTCGTACATGCGCCCCTGCACCGTCAGGTAGTTGCCGCCGCCGACGCCGACCTGCACCGTGTGGCCGTTGTCGACGACGTTGAACGAGGACGGCTTGTAGTCAAAGCTGATCTGTTCCAGGTCGACCTTCATGCCGTCGCGGATGTCGATCGGCGACTGGCGCGAGCCGGTGCCGCAGCGGGTCCAGTCGGAATTGATCTTGCTCCAGTTGGCCGGCCCGCTTTCGCCCTCGTAGGACCAGTGGTTGCCGTGGAGGTTCTTGACCACCGCCGGCGCCGCCGCGGCCTGCGCCGCGGCGGCGCCGGCCGCCTTGCGGGCGCGCGCGGCGCCAGCCACGCGCGCGGCCTGGGTGGCGCGCATCTCGGCCAGGCGCGCGGCGATCTTCGCCGACAGGTCGACCTCGGCCTGTTCCTCCTTGGCGCGGCTGGACAGCGCGGCGGCGCCCGGCCCGACCGGCGCGAGCACGTTCTTTTGCATCACCGGCGACGAGATCTGCTTCGGCAAGGCCGAGTCGGTAATGGTTTTGGCCGCCGGCGCCGGGGCGTCGTTCGCGCCCGCCGCCATCGTGATGAAACTGCCAGCTAACAGGGCGATCAGGTTGCGCATGGGATTCCAGAAAGTGAAAAATACACTCTGGTATACGGCAGTAACAGGGGGAAACTTGAGACGTGCCGGCCATGCACTGGAGAAATATCTTGAAAACGGCCGGCTGCGGCGGGCGCCGCAGCCTTGCGTGCGGGAAATGGCTTAGCGGCGCAACATTTTGCGGCTCAGCTTCCACAGCCCGCCCAGCATGATCGGGACAACCGCCACGCCGACGCCGATCAGCACGATCAGGGTCAGGTTGTCGCGCACCTGCGGGATATTGCCGAAGAAGTAACCCGCCGTCACCAGGCCGACCACCCAGATCAGCGCGCCGGTGACGTTGTACAACTGGTAGCGTGTGTGCGTCATGTCGGAAACCCCGGCGACGAAGGGCGCGAAGGTGCGCACCACCGGCACGAAGCGCGCCAGGATGATGGTCTTGCCGCCGTGTTTTTCGAAGAAATCGTGGGTGCGGCGCAGCGCATCCTTGTTGATCCAACGGTAGTCGTGGGTGAACACGCGGTGGCCGATGGCCTCGCCGATCCAATAATTGAGGGTGCTGCCGGAAACGGCGGCCGTCACTAGTAGGAACATCAACAGGCGCAGGTCCATGTGCCCGGTCGCGCAAAAGGCGCCGGCAATGAACAGCAGCGTGTCGCCCGGGAAGAAAAACAGAAACACCACCCCGGTTTCACAAAAAATGATTGCGAACAGCACCGCGTAGACCAGCGTGCCATATTGGGCGATGAGAATGCCAAGCGTCTTGTCGACATGCACGAGCATGTCGAGTAATTGCACAAAATCCATATATTTTCCTAAAGGTCGCGGCGGAATCATACACCAAGGCAGAGACGGATCGGCGCTCCGCGTCGGGATATTTCGTGATTATCACGGTAATAGTCGCCGGGCGGCGTGATCGGCCGGGGCGGCGCCGGCCAACGCGGCGCCGGCGCCAATCCGGCCAAGGCAGAAGTTTCCTAATTGACTATATTCCAGTTTACAATCGCCGGCAACCGAGACCGCGGCGCCGCCCCGTTCCGGCCCCTGCCAGGAGACTTCAACATGCACGCTTTCACCTCCGTACCAACCGGCCGCGCCGCCGCGACGCTGGCGCTGGCCCTTGTGCCGGCGTTGGCCGGCGCCGGCCCGGCCGCCGCCAAGCCGACCCTGGCCGACGTCATCAAGGCGTCCAAGGCGTCCGACTGGCGCCCGCTCGACGCGGAGCACACGCTGTACCTGGAGATCCCGGCCGGGCGCGTCGTTATCGAGATGGCGCCGGCGTTCGCGCCCAGGCACGTCGCCAACATCAAGGCGCTGGTGCGGGAGCGGTATTACGACGGCCTGGCGATCCTGCGTTCGCAAGACAACTGGGTGGTGCAGTGGGGCGACCCGGACGAGAAGAACCTCAAGCCGATGAAAACGGCGCAGCGCACGCTGGCCGGCGAATTCACCGTGCCGCTGAAGAGCGCCGGCGCCTTCACCCGCCTGCCCGACCGCGACGGCTACGCGGCGCAGGTCGGCCACTCGAACGGCTTCCCGTCGGCGCGCGACCCGAAAAGCGGCACGGCCTGGCTGGCGCACTGCTACGGCACGGTCGGGGTCGGACGCGACAACGCCAGCGACAGCGGCGGCGGCGCCGAGCTGTACGCGGTGATCGGCCACGCGCCGCGCCACCTGGACCGCAACATCACCGTCATCGGCCGCGTCGTCGCCGGCATGCCGCTGTTGTCGACGCTGCCGCGCGGCGCCGCGGCGATGGGCTTTTACGACCAGCCGGGGAAAAACGTGCCGATCAGCGCGATCCGCCTGGCCGCCGACGTCGCCCCGGCCGAGCGCAGCCATATCGAGGTGATGCGCACCGAGACGGCGACCTACCAGGCCGCCGTCGAGGCGCAGCGCAACCGCGGCGGCCCATGGAGCAAGGTCGCGGCCGGCTACGTCGAGCTATGCAACGCGCCCATTCCGGTGCGCGAGCAAGCCGGGAACTGAGAAAAACCCGGCGGCGCGGCGGCCCGCCAAAACGCTATAATCTGGGCATGAACGCTCCCATCACGCCCCACCGCCCGATCCAGGCCCTGCCCGACCAACTGATTTCGCAAATCGCCGCCGGCGAGGTGGTCGAGCGGCCGTCCGCCGTCGTCAAGGAATTGCTGGAGAACGCGCTCGACTCGGGCGCGACGCAGATCACCGTGCGGCTGGAGGAAGGCGGCGTCAAGCGCATCGCCATCACCGACAACGGCCGCGGCATCGCGCCCGAGCAGTTGCCGTTGGCGCTGGCGCGCCACGCCACCTCGAAGATCGCCTCGCTGAGCGACCTGGAAAACGTCGGCACGCTGGGCTTTCGCGGCGAGGCGCTGGCCTCGATCGCCTCGGTCGCCGCCGTCACCGTCACCTCGCGCACCGCCGACGCCGCCCACGCCTGGGAAATCGTCGGTTCGCACACCGGCGGCGTGGCGCCCTCGTCGGGCGCGCACGGCACCACCGTCGACGTGCTCGACCTGTACTTCAACACGCCGGCGCGGCGCAAGTTCCTGAAATCCGAGCAGACCGAGTTCGGCCACTGCGCCGAGGTGGTGCGACGCATCGCGCTGGCGCGCCCAGACGTGTCGTTCTCGCTGACCCACAACGGCCGCGCCATCGACCATTGGAACGTCAGCGAAATGGCCAGGCGCAGCGCCCACATCCTCGGCGACGGCTTCGCCCAGGCCCGGCTGGCGCTCGACGAAACGGCCGGGCCGCTGCGCCTGCACGGCTTCGCCGGCCTGCCGACCGCCTCCAAGGCGCGCGCCGACGGCCAGTTCTTCTACGTGAACGGGCGCTACGTGCGCGACAAACTGCTGGTGCACGCGGTGCGCGCGGCCTACCAGGACGTGCTGCACGGCGACCGCTTCCCCTCGTACGTGCTGGCGCTCGACCTGGACCCGTCGCTGGTCGACGTCAACGTCCACCCGTCGAAGATCGAGGTGCGTTTCCGCGACGGCCGCGCGGTGCACCAGTTCGTCTTCCACGCGGTGCAGCGCGCGCTGGCGCAGACCTCGGCCACCGCCTTCGGCAGCGTGCAGTCGCCACAACCGGCCGGCGCCGGCCTGGGCGGCGGCGCGGCCGAGCCGGGCGCGGCGGACCAGGCGGCGGGCGGCGGCGCCGGCATGTGGCGCCGCGAGCAAACCCAGACCTCGTTCGGACCGCAGTTCTCGGCGACGTTCTCGCCGTCGCCGTTCGGCCCGTCGGCGCGCGCGCTGCACGACGCCGCCGCCGGCGGCGGCGTGGTCCAGAGCAGCAGCAGCTACGGCGCGCTGTTCGGCGCCGGCGCCGGCCCCGCGGCGGCGCAGCCGGCCACGCCATACACGGCCTCGGCGGCGGCGATGGCGCAGGACGAGCATCCGCTCGGCTTCGCGCTGGCGCAGCTGCACGGCATCTACATCCTGGCGCAGAACACCAAGGGCCTGGTGCTGGTCGACATGCACGCCGCGCACGAGCGCATCCTGTACGAGCAGTTGAAGACGGCGCTGGAGGCGCAAGTCTGCGGCCAGGACATGCAGGTGCAGGCGCTGCTGATTCCGATCACCTTCTACGCCGACGCCATCGAAGTGGCCACCGCCAACGACAACCAGGAGACGCTGAAGGCGCTCGGCTTCGACATCGCCGCGCTGTCGCCGACCACGCTGGCGGTGCGCTCGGTGCCGACGCTGCTGAAGAACGCCGACGCCCAGACGCTGGCGCGCGACGTGCTGCGCGACGTGCGCGAATACGGCGGCTCGCGCGTGCTGATCGAGCGCCAGAACGAACTGCTCGGCACCCTCGCCTGCCACACGGCGGTGCGCGCCAACCGCATCCTGTCGGTGCAGGAAATGAACGCGCTGCTGCGCCAGATGGAGCATACCGAGCGGGCCGACCAGTGCAACCACGGCCGGCCGACCTGGGTGCAAGTTGACATCGGCGCGCTCGACAAACTGTTCCTGCGCGGCCAATAAGCGCAAGCGGGCCGCCGCAAAAAAATTAAACCCCCGGGCAACCAGCCGGGGCCATGCCTTCTCGCCTTGGCGCGAGGGGTCTGGCCCCTGGTTTGCGCCCTTGCTTTAACACCCACACGTCTCAAAGAACCGCACCATGACAAACACCACCAAACCGCTCGCCGTCGCCATCATGGGTCCGACCGCGTCCGGCAAGACCGCCGCCGCGCTGGCCATCGCGCGCCAAATCCCGTCCGAGATCATCTCGGTCGACTCTGCGCTGGTGTACCGCGGCATGGACATCGGCACCGCCAAGCCCACCGCCGCCGAACTCGCCAGCGCGCCGCACCACCTGATCGACATCCTCGACCCGCTCGACGCCTACTCGGTGGCGCAGTTCCGCGCCGATACGCTGGCCCTGGTGGCCGACATCACGGCGCGCGGCAAGCTACCGCTACTGGTCGGCGGCACCATGTTGTACTTCAAAGGCCTGGCCGACGGCCTCGACGAGCTGCCGGGCGCCGACCCGGTGCTGCGCGCCGAACTGGAGGCCGAAGCGGCCGTGGTGGGCTGGCCGGCGATGCACGCGCGCCTGCAGGCGCTGGACCCGGCCACCGGCGCGCGGCTGGCGCCGAACGACGCCCAGCGCATCCAGCGCGCGCTGGAAATCATCGCCCTGTGCGGCAAGCCGATGTCCGAGCTGCTGGCGCTGCGCGAAAAAACCGTGCTGCCGTTCACGCTGCTGTCGTTCGCGCTGGAACCGTCCGAGCGCGCCGTGCTGCACGCCCGCATCGCCGCGCGCTTCGACGCGATGCTGGCCGAGGACGACGGCAACGGCGGCCTGATCGGCGAAGTGGAGACGCTGCGCCGGCGCGGCGACCTGCACCCCGGCCTGCCGTCGATGCGCTGCGTCGGCTACCGCCAGGCCTGGGACTACCTGGACGGGCGCATCGACTTCGCCGCGCTGCGCGAGACCGGCATCATCGCCACGCGCCAGCTGGCCAAGCGCCAGATGACCTGGCTGCGCTCGATGCCCGAGCGCGTCGTCGTCGACTGCCTGGGCGCGGACCCCGCCGGCGCGATGCTGGCGCACATGGCGGTGTTAAATAAATAACATTGGAAGCGGCCGGCAGGCGAAAACGCAGTTTTTCCGGCACCTGTCTTGACAAAGAAAAGCGAAGCCCGGATAATGCTCGGCTGTTGGGTGATATAGCTCAGTTGGTTAGAGCACAGCATTCATAATGCTGGGGTCGGTGGTTCAAGTCCACCTATCACCACCAAGAACATCCAGAGGCGGCACGGAGCGGTTCAAGACTGCGCCATTTCTGTTTTACCAGCGACCGGGTCATGCCGGGCTGTTGGGTGATATAGCTCAGTTGGTTAGAGCACAGCATTCATAATGCTGGGGTCGGTGGTTCAAGTCCACCTATCACCACCAAGAATTAGTCTTAAGAAGTAGCAAGAAGGCCGAAAACCCGCAGCTCTCCCTTTGAGACCTGCGGGTTTTTTGTTCGCTGACGTTCGAGGACGTTCGCCGACATCCGGCCTTTTGGATCCCAACGTCAAGCCATGGCGCCAACAGCTCGTGCTACGGCTAAGCGACGTCCAGGTTCGACACGCCAAGCCGGGTGACGAAGCCGCCGGTGGCAAGGTGTGCACTGGCAAATTTGCTAGCGCATCGGCTTCCTACACAGCCGAGACAAGCTTTTGAAGCGCGCTCACCGATAGCGAAAAAAGCCAAGTTGCCGCCGCCAGCGCACCCACGTCTGATGTTCGATCGTCCTGAGGTGCGCTCTCGCAGCTGGCAAACCTCGGTAGTGCGGCGATAGCCGGTCGTCGAGCTATAGAGTCGTTACCGAATTTGGCGGCATAAAATGATTCGGGATAGTTACGCCGTCTAGCGGTTTTTCCCGTTGAGCAGCGATGACTTATCAATTACGCAATCTGGTATGATTGCTTCCGCGCACGCGCGGCGGCGGCAACGCCCCGGATCGCGCCGGCGGCCAGCCGATTCCCGCTACCCGATTCACCTCCGGCGCATGCCGGGACCACCCCACTGTTCCGATGACACCGAAAAAAATCCTCTTGTTAAGCGTTTCCGCAGGCGCCGGCCACATGCGCGCGGCCGAGGCGATCCGCGCCCACGCCGGCGCCGACGTCGTCGCCAGCCATCTGGACGTGATGAACTTCGTGACGGCCGGCTTTCGCAAGCTGTATACCGACTTTTACATCACGCTGGTGAACAAGGCGCCGACGCTGTGGGGCTATCTGTACCACGCCACCAACGAGGCCCAGCCCGACAGTTCGATGCAGCGGCTGCGGCGCGGCGTCGAGCGCCTCAACACCCGCGCGCTGCTGAAGGAAATCGCCGCGTTCAAGCCGGACGCGATCGTCTGCACGCACTTCCTGCCGGCCGAAATCCTGTCGCGGGCGCTGCGCAAGGGCGAACTGCACTGCCCGGTTTGGGTCCAGGTCACCGACTTCGACCTGCACCGGATGTGGGTGCACGAGCATATGAGCGGCTATTTCGCCGCCAGCGACGAGGTGGCGTTCCGCATGCGCGCCTGCGACATCGGCCCCGAGCGCATCCACGTGACGGGCATTCCAATCATGCCGGCCTTCGCCCGGGCGCACGACCGGGCCGAGTGCGCCCGCGGGTTCGGGCTCGACCCGGCCCGCACCACCTTCCTGCTGATGGGCGGCGGCGCCGGACTGGGCAGCCTGGACGAGGTGGCCGAACGGCTGCTGGCGCTGGACGGCGATTTCCAGTTGATCGTATTGGCCGGGAAGAACGCCGCGGCGCTGGCGGCCTTGCAGGCGCTGGCGGCGCGCCACCCGGGCCGGTTGCTGGCGCAGGGCTTCACCGACAAAGTCGAGCGGCTGATGGCTTGCGCCGACCTGGTGGTGACCAAGCCGGGCGGCCTGACCAGCTCGGAATGCCTGGCGATGGGCTTGCCGATGATCGTCAATTCGCCGATTCCCGGCCAGGAAGAGCGCAACGCCGACTTCCTGCTCGAACAGGGCGTGGCGCTGAAGGCCTTCGACGCCGTGACGCTGGAGTACCGCGTGCGCCACCTGCTGGAGAATCCGGCCAAGCTGGCCGAGATGGCCGCCAAGGCCAGGGCGCTGGGCCGCCCCGACGCCGCGCGCCAGGTGCTGCGACGGGTGCTGGGCGGCTTGCCGGCATGACGGCGCCGTCGACGCCGTTATTGCCGCCGCGGCGGCAGGCGCTGCGCATCGCCCTGACGCTGGCCTGGGTGCTGCTGCTCGGCCTGTTCTTTGCGCAGACCGAGATCCAGATCGAGGGGCCGGCCGGCTGGGCCGCCAACCTGCCGACCTGGCGCGTCGAGCAGCACTGGCTGCTCGACATCTTCTGGGGCGGGCGGGCGATGACCGGCTACCACGCCTGGGTGTTCCCCTTCATCGCGCTGTTTTTCCATTTTCCATTCTTTTTCATGCAACAGTGGTCGCCGCGCCTGGAGTGCCGCGCGCTCGGCTGCATCATGCTGTTCTGGATCGTCGAGGACTTCCTCTGGTTCGTCCTGAATCCGGCCTATGGCCTGGCACGCTTCGACCCGGTCCACGTGGCTTGGCACAAGCACTGGCTGTGGCTGGCGCCGACCGATTACTGGGTGTCGCTGGCGCTGGCCGCCGCCCTGCTCACTTTTTCTTATAGGAATAAAACGAAACGCCTTTCCGCTCCCCTGCTGGCGCCGGCCGGCGCCGTCGGGTTCGCCGCGTGGAAGCCGGCGGCGGCCCAGGAGCCGGCGCCGGCGCAGTCCGCCCGCGATCCGCTGTGGGCCACGCAGGTCGAGGCGGCCTCGAACCTGCACCGGGTGACGCCGACCTTTTACCGCAGCGCCAGGCTGAAACGGCCCGATGTGGTGCGGCTGCAGGCGCTGGGCGTAAAAACCGTGGTCAGCCTGCGCGCGCTGCACTCCGACGACAAATTGCTGGCCAACAGCGGCATCCGCACGGTGCGCATTCCGATCAATACCTGGCATATCAAGGACGCTCAGATGGTGCAGGCGCTGCGGGCGATCCGCGGCGCCGAGCGCGACGGCCCGGTCTTGCTGCACTGCCTGCACGGCGCCGACCGCACCGGGCTGGTCGCGGCCATGTACCGCGTGCTGTACCAGCAGCGCAGCAAGGAGCAGGCGCTCGACGAACTCAAGAACGGCGGCTACGGCTACCATACGATGTGGAAGAATATCGAACGCTATCTGCGCAAGGTCGACGTCGAGGCGATCCGCCGCGGCGTCGAACAAGCCTGAGCAGGCCACCAACATGATGCCAAACTGATGCCAAACACAATTATGCGCAAGATCGCCGCGGTATTGCTGCCCGCCTGCCTGCTGGCCGGCCCCGTCCCGGCCGCCGCCGAGCCGGGCATCGACACGGCCACGCTGTCCGAGTCCAAGGTGGCGATGCTCGACGCAAGCCAGGCCGGCGCCGCCGGCAAGTCCTTCCTGGCCGCCACCATCATCGACGCGCCGCTGCCGGCGCTGTGCGCCATCATCCAGGATTTTTCCGGCTACCCGGGCTTCATGCCGAGCGTGGCGAAAACCGTGGTGACGCGCGGCGCCGACGCCACGCTGGTGGATATGACGCTCAAACTGCCGATGGGTAAAAGCAAGCGCTACCGTTTGAAAATGGACGCGAAGAGCAGCGCGCAGTTGTGCCAGCTGTCGTGGAAGATGCTGCCGTCGGCCGGCTTGACGCCGGACCAGACCATCGCCGACACCACCGGCTACTGGCAGTTGACGCCGGCCCCGGCCGACAAGCGCAAAACCGTGGTCAAGTATTTTGTCTACACCGATCCTGGTCCGGTGCCGATCGGCATGGGCTGGATCGTCGATAGTCTGAGCAAGGACAGCCTGCCGAAGACGCTGGAAGCGCTGCGCGCCAAGGCGGCGCGCTAGGCGCCCGCCTTTTATCCGATCGGCGCGCCGCAGCTCGGATGCGGCGGCCGACGAGGCGGGAGTCGTCCGACGCCGAGCCGCTGTCGACGCCAGTCGGGTTAGGCCCTTGCGGGCCAACCCGGCCTACGAAAATCGCGCCAACTTAGCGCGCTAAAAATCAAGCCCCTGGTTTTTATCGGCGGCGCGGGCTACGGCGGCGCTGCGGCCAGCGCCGCCGGCTTGACGCCGGCCGCGCCGTGGACCAGCGCGTCGAGCGCGCCGCGGTCCACCGTCTCGTGCTCAAGCAGCATGCGCGCCAGCGCGTCGAGCAGGCCGCGCCGCTCGCGCAGCGTCGCCAGCACGCGCTTGTGCGCCTCGTCGAGCAGCCTGGCGATTTCGGCGTCGATGGTCACGGCGGTGTGCTCGCTGTAGCTTTGCCGCTCGCCCGGAGCGGCCGGGTTCAGGTAGGGCGCGCGCGCCTGCTCGAAGGTGGCCAGCCCCAGCCGCTCGCTCATCCCGTATTGCGTGACCATGTGGCGCGCCAACCCGGTGGCCGTTTGCAGGTCGTTCTGGGCGCCGGTCGAGACGTCGCCGAACACCACCTCCTCGGCCACGCGCCCGCCCAGCAGCACGTCGATGCGGTCGTACAGCTCGCTGCGTTTGAGCAGGTAGCGGTCCTCGGTCGGCAGTTGCTGCGTGTAGCCGAGCGCGGCGAGGCCGCGCGGGATGATGGAAATCTTCGCGACGCGGTCGGCGTAGCGGCGAAACTCGGCGATCAGCGCGTGGCCGGCCTCGTGGTAGGCGACGGTCTCTTTTTCCTGCGGGTTCATCAGGCGGGTTTTCTTTTCCAGCCCGGCGACGACGCGGTCGATCGCCTCGTCGAAGTCGCGCATGTCGACCTGGTCCTTGCCGCGCCGCGCCGCCAGCAAGGTCGCCTCGTTGACCAGGTTGGCCAGGTCGGCGCCGGCGAAGCCGGCGGTGCGCGCGGCGATCACGCCCAGCTCGACCTGCGGCGCCAGCCGCACCTGGCGCGCGTGCACTTGCAGGATTTGTTCGCGCCCCTTCAGGTCGGGCCGGTCGACGGCGACGTGGCGGTCGAAGCGGCCCGGGCGCAGCAGCGCCGGGTCGAGAATTTCCGGGCGGTTGGTGGCGGCCAGGATAATGACGCCCTTGTTGGCGTCGAAGCCGTCCATTTCAACGAGCAACTGGTTGAGCGTCTGCTCCTGCTCGCTGTGCCCGCCCAGCAGCGAGCCGCTGCCGCGCGCCTTGCCCAGCGCGTCGAGTTCGTCGATGAAGACGATGCACGGCGCCTTCTGCTCGGCCTGGGCGAACAGGTCGCGCACGCGGGCGGCGCCGACGCCAACGAACATTTCGACGAATTCCGAGCCGCTGATGGAGAAGAACGGCACCCCGGCCTCGCCGGCGACGGCCTTGGCCAGCAGCGTCTTGCCGGTGCCGGGCGCGCCGACGATCAGCACGCCCTTCGGGATCTTGCCGCCCAGGCGGTGGTAGCGCTGCGGGTTTTTCAGGAAGTCGACGATTTCGCGCAATTCCTCCTTGGCCTCGTCGATGCCGGCGACGTCGTCGAAGCTGACGCCGGTCGCGTTCTCGACGTAGGCGCGGGCCTTGCTCTTGCCGATATCGAAGGCCAAGCCGGCCCCCACGCCGCCGCGCCGGCCCAGGTAGGACGACAACCAGAGGATCAGCGCCAGCGGCAGCAGCCACGACAGCATTGTCGCCAGCCATTCGCTGCGGACCTGGCCGGCGTAGTGGACGCCGGCCGCGTCCAGCTCGCCGGTCAGTTCCGGGTCGCTGACGCGCACGGTGATGAAATCGCGCCGCGGCGCGCCCTCCTGGCGCAGCGCGTCGGCGCGCGGCTTCGGCAGTACCTTGTCGAGCCCGTCGGTGAGCAGCTTGCCCTTGATCGTGTCGTTGCCAACCAGCAGTTCCTCGACCTTGCCGGCCTTGAGCAGCTGCTTGAAGTCGCTGTAGGCCAGTTGCTCGGTGGTGCGGGCGTCGCCGATGCCTTGCACCAGCAGGATGACGAGCGGCAGCAGCAACCAATACCACAACGGTATCTGCCACGGCTTCGATGGGTCCTGGTCGACCTTCATGTTTCCTGCCCTTCACGCCGTGGCGCAATGGTGAGCTGGAGTCCAGACTAAGCGCGCCGCGCCGCGCCGCGTTTGCGCTGAATCAAGCGCGCGCGCATGAAACGGCTTGCCGTTTCCGCCGCGCCAGGCGCGCCCTGGGCGGCGCCAGCGCGCGCCGACGCCGAATACAGCAGCGCCAGCCGGATTCCGCGGCGCAAGGCCGACGTGCGCGCGGCCGGCCAGCCGGCGGCGACCGCCAAGTCAGGCGCGCTCAGACGATTTTGACGCGCAGGCCGGCCAGGCCGTCGATGCTGCCCTCGAGCACGTCGCCGCGCGTCACCGCCGCCACGCCGGCCGGCGTGCCGGTGAAGATCAGGTCGCCCGGCTGTAGCTCGAAGTAGGTGGACAGGTGGGCGATGGTGTCGGCGACGTTCCAGATCAGCATGCTGATGGCGCTGCCCTGGCGCGCCGCGCCGTTCACCGTCAGCGCAATGGCGGCGCCGTCGATGGCGCCGGCCGCCGCCGCCGGGGTGATCGGTCCGATCGGCGCCGAATGCTCGAAGCCCTTGCCGGCGCACCAGGGCCGCCCCAGCCGCTTGGCCTCGCCCTGCAGGTCGCGCCGCGTCATGTCCAGACCGACCGCGTAACCCCAGACGTGGGCCGGCGCGTCGGCGGCGGCGATGGCCCGCCCGCCCTTGCCGATCGCCACCACCAGTTCGATTTCATGTTGCAGGTCGGCCGTCATCGCGGGGTACGGCATGCGCCCCAGCGCGCCGGCGGCGACCGGCAACACGGCGCCGGCCGGCTTCATGAAGAAAAACGGCGCCTCGCGCCCGCTGTGGCCCATCTCCCTGGCGTGCTCGGCGTAGTTGCGCCCGACGCAGTAGATGCGGTGGACCGGAAACACGGCGTCGCTGCCGACGACCGCGACGGTGGCCTGGGCCGGTGGGGGGAATACACATTGCATGGCAACTCCTATGGCGTCGATTCAACGATGGCCGCGGGCGGCGGCCGTCGCACCTATTGCACCTTCTATTTCACCGTCAATCCGGCGCAGGGGTCGGGCCGGGTCTGCGGCGCCACC
This sequence comes from Janthinobacterium sp. CG3, assembly GCF_000344615.1. Taxonomy (GTDB): domain Bacteria; phylum Pseudomonadota; class Gammaproteobacteria; order Burkholderiales; family Burkholderiaceae_D; genus Janthinobacterium. The sequence continues at coordinate 3,370,437 of NZ_KB467824.1, forward strand.
GTGCGGGTGGCGTCGTAGGCATCGGCGGCGACGGCGCCGCCCGCTTCAAGGTAGCCGATGCTGCGCAACGTCAGCGCCGGCGCCGTCCGCGCCAGCCAGCGCGCCACGCCGAAGTCCTTGCGCACATGGCCGTTGCCGGCCAGCAGAACGACGTCGCGCGGCGCCTGCGCCCGCACGATCTTGGCCATCCAGATGTCGCGCGCGATCTGCGCGTCGACCATGCCGCCGAGCATCGAATCGGGCAGCATATTGCAGTGGCCGGCGACGATTTCGCGCTGCTGCCCGGCGCGGATCGCCGCCGGCAGCGGCGCGTCCAGCTGGTAGGCGGCGACGGTGGCGGCGTCGAAGCTCGCCTTGATGCCGTCGCGCACCGTGCGCGAGGCGTCGGCGCGCGACAGGTTGGCGGCCAGCAGCGGCAGATCGTATTGCAGCGCCAGGCTGATCACCGGGCGGTACAAGGCCCAGTCCCAGCGCGGCGCCGCCATTACGCGGATCACGCACTCGGCGTCGGCGCAGTCGCGCTGCGCCTTGCTCAGCAGGGCCTGGTGTTCGCGGTCGAACTGCTCCATCGCGATGGCCGGGCGCCAGCCGGCCTCGACGCGCAGGCGCAACTCGTCGAAGCGGGCGCGGTGGCCGGCGGCGTTGTCGTGCACCTCGCCCAGCAGCAGCACCTGCGGATTGGCCGGCGGCGCGGCCGGCGCCGGCGCGCGCTGGACGGCGCCGCAGCCGGCCAGCGCCAGCGCGCCCAGCGCCGCCAGCAGCGGCGCCGCCGGGCGCGCCGCGGCGCCGTTGTCGGTCGTGTTCATCATTGTCGGGGCAGCCTGTTCGAAGTCGTCGGAATGGCGTCGATTGTATATCGGCGGCGCGCTTTACGCTGCGTCCGGCAACGCTTCGGCGGCGCAAAATTGGCTGTACAACAGTTGCAGCACGGCCAGCGCCGGCGCGCTGGCGACGCGGTAAAACACTTGCTTGCCCTCGCGCCGGCTCGCCACCAGCGCTTCGCCGCGCAGCACGCCGAGCTGCTGCGACAGCGTCGGCTGGGCGATGCCGAGCAGTTGCTCGAGCGCGCCGACGCTGCGCTCGCCCTGCGCCAGCTGGCACAGCAGCAGCAGGCGCTGCGGATTGGCCATCGCCTTCAGCAACGCGCTGGCGTTGCCGGCCGCCAGCCGCATCGCCGCCATATCGAAACCGCCGTCGCCCGCCATTGCCCCCCCCCCGTCATGTGCCCAAGCCGACATTATATCCTTGGGCATAGTGTCGGCAGGGGCCGTCAGGCGGGTTGCGCGGCCGGGCGCGGCGCCCCCAGCCCGCCGCGGCAGCGGTAGGCCAGCGTCGCCGCCAGCAACAGCAGCAGCGCCGACCACACCATCGCCGCGCGCACCGCGCCGATCGCCTCGACGCGCGAGCCGGCCGCCGCCATCGCGCCGAACAGCGCCACCCCGGCGGCGCCGCCAACCTGGCGCGCCGCGTTCAGCACGGCCGAGGCGGTGCCGGCCAGGCGCGGCTCGACGCCGGCCAGGATCACCGTGGTCATGGCCGGCACCGCCAGCCCCATGCCGGCCGGAATCAAGGCCAGGCCGGGCAGCATGTCGAGGAAGCCGGCGCGGGCCGACACACCGAGCAGGCCGAGCAGCGCGTAGCCGGTGCAACCGATCAGGCCGCCGAGCACCATCGTCGCCGGCGCCCCGGCGCGCGCCGCCATCCAGCCGCCGGCCAGGTTGGAGGCGATGAAGGTGGCCGTCAGCGGCAGGAACATCAGGCCGCTCTGCAGCGCCGAGAAGTGGCGCAGCGCCTGCAGGTAAAAACTCAGCACGAACAGCACGCCGTAGTAGGCGAAGTTGAGCAGGACGCCGAACAGCACCGCGGCGGCGAAGCCGGGCCGGGCGAACAGTTGCAGCGGCAGCATGGGCGCGGCGCTGCGCCGTTCGACCGCGACGAAGGCGGCGCCGGCCAGCAGCGCCAGCAGCGCGGCGCCGCGCACCAGCGGGTGCGACTGCCCCAGCGACTGGGCCTCGATCAGCGCGCCGATGAGGGCCACCAGCGCGACGATGGCCAGCAACTGGCCGGCGACGTCGAAGGGGCGGCGCGGCGTCCCGGCCGGCGGCGCCGCCGGCGCCGCCTCGGCCAGCGCGCGCGTCAGCGCAAAGCCCAGCGCGCAGATCGGCAGGTTGACCCAGAACACGCTGCGCCAGCCGGCCACCGATAGCAGCAAGCCGCCCAGCAGCGGACCTGCGGCGATCGCCACGCCGCCGGCGGCGGTCCAGCACGCCACGGCCGCGGCCAGCCGCTGGCGGTCGTGGCCGTAGGCGGCGCGCAGCAGCGCCAGCGAACTCGGCACCAGCAGCGCGGCGGCCACGCCCTGGGCGGCGCGCGCCGCGTTCAGCGCCGGCGCGTGCGGCGCCAGCGCGCAGGCGGCCGAGGTGGCGGCGAACAAGGCGAAACCGGCCAGTAACACGCGGCGGTGGCCGAAGCGGTCGCCCAGCGCGCCGGCCGACAGCAGCAGCGCGGCGAAGCCCAGCATGTAGGCGTCGACCACCCATTGCAGCGCGCCGACGCCGGCGCCGAGTTCGAGGCCGATCCGCGGCAGCGCGACGTTGACGATGGTGACGTCGAGCTGGACGACGACGAAGGCGAAGCTGCTGGCCAGCAGTACCGCCGGCGCCGGGGTGGGAAGCGATGGCATACCTGCTCCTTGCGTAGGGTGGATGGATGGGGCACTGTAAATCGCCGCACGTATTTTAAAAAATGAATAATAATGAACCCATCAATCACTTTTTAAGAATCGAGGGCGGCGATGGACTTGGCGGCGTTGCGCATATTCAAGGCGGTGGCGGAAGAAGGCAGCGTCACCCGGGCGGCGGCGCGGCTGAACCGGGTGCAGTCGAACGTCTCGGCGCGCCTGGCCCAGCTGGAGGAGGCGCTGGGCGTGGCGCTGTTCCACCGCAGCGCACGGCGCCTGCTGATCACGGCCGAGGGCGCGCGCCTGCTCGACTACGCCGACCGGCTGCTGCAATTGGCCGACGAGGCCGCCGCCGCGGTGCAAGGGCGCCGCGCGCCGTCGGGCAAGCTGCGGATCGGCGCGATGGAAACCACCGCCGCCGCCCGCCTGCCGCTGGTGCTGGCGGCCTTCCACCGCCTGCACCCCGACGTCGAGCTGTTGCTCGACACCGGCCCGACCGACTACCTGGTGCAGGCGGTGGTGCAGCACCGCCTGGACTGCGCGCTGGTGGCGGCGCCGGTGGCGCGCCCGGAACTGGCGCAACTGGCGGTGTTCGAGGAGGAGCTGGTGCTGCTGACCGACCTGGCGCACGGCCCGGTCGCCACGCCGCACGACGTCGCCAGGAAGGCGCTGCTGGTGTTCCGCGCCGGCTGTTCGTACCGGCGCCGCCTGGAGGCCTGGTTCGGCGACGCCGGCGTCGGCGTCGGCCGCGTCGCCGAGTTCGGTACCTTCGAGGCCATCATCGGCTGCGTCGCCGCCGGCATGGGCGTGGCGCTAATGCCCAAGGAAGTGTTGCGCCAGCGCAGCCTGGCGAAAAGCATCCGCGCGCACCCGTTGCCGGCGGCGCTGGCCGGCGTCACCACGGTGCTGGTGTGGCGGCGCGACATCGTCCACCACCCGGCGCGGCAAGCGTTCGCCGCCAGCTTCCCGGGCTGAGCGCGGCGGCCGCCGGCGCCGCCTGAAAGTTTCCCTGGAGGCAACAATAATGACACAAAGAAAATAATGATATCAAAATTTTAGCGATTGTGATCTAATGGAAACTTCAGCGCATCACAGTCAAGCCGCCCCCCGCCGGGCGGACGCTTCGGACCGCGACGGGCTGTACCACACCCTTCCACGTCGATAACAGGAGCATAGAATGAAGCCGCTCTGCTTGGTCCACACCGCACTAGTCACACTTTTCCTTGCCGGCGCAGCGCACGCCGCGCCCACCGGCCACGTCGCCAACGGCAGCTTTGAAGACGCCGGCGCCAACATGGTCGACGGTTCCTATTGCTATCTCAACGTGGCCGGCCACGAGTGCGGCGCGGTGCCCGGCTGGAGCGGCCAGTTCGCCCTGATCCACAGCGACAGCGCGCCGTGGGGCGTGCCGAACTCGCCGTACGGCGCGCTGCTGGCCGGCCTGCAAAACCAAAGCTACCTGGAACAGACGCTGACCCTGGCCGCGCCGGGCGTCTACGCGCTGTCCTGGGCCGACGCCGGCCGCGGCAACTACGGCGGCGCCGAAACCTATCAAGTGTCGTTCAACGGCGTCGTGCTCGAAACCGTCCAGGTCGGCTTTGGCGCCGGCTGGACCGGCCACGCGCTCAGCTTTGCCGCGGCGGCGCCGGGGGTGCTGCGTTTCGCCGGGCTCAACGCCAGCGGCGACGCCACCGCCTTCATCGACCATATCGCGGTGGCGTCGGCGGTGCCGGAACCGAGCAGCTATTCGATGCTGATGCTCGGCCTGGTATTACTGCTGTGCACGGCGCGCGGCAACGACACCGAGAAGTTCGCGCCAGCCTGAGCGCCCGCCCCCTCCCCAAAAAAAATCCCGCCGAGCGCGGGATTTTTTTGGGCGGTGCCAGCCATTACGGATAGCTGCGCAGACTGCACACGCGCTCGATGTTGCCGACCGCGACGTTGCTCTTCAGCGCGCGGGCGATGCAACCGGCCTTGTCCGGCCCGGAATCGGCCATCAGCACCGACAGGCCAAGCAGCGCGGCGACGCCGAACAACACGATCAGCACGCCCTTGAGTATTTCTTTGTTCATTGCGGCACCCGCGCCTGCGCGCGCCTCCCTTCGAAAGCGCCATTGTATGCGAGGCGGCGGCGCCGCGGCGTCCCGCTCAGCGGGGCGGCGGCCCGTCCAGCAGCGCCTGCAGTTTGCGCATCGTCGCCCAGTTGCGCGAGGTCACCGCGTCGCCCAGCAGCGCGCCCAGCGCCGCCGCCGCGCGGCTGGCCAGCACCCCGGCCGGACACCACAGGTAGGCGGCCCACGGTCCGGCCGCCAGCGCCTCGGGCGCCCAGTCCTGCCGCAGCAGCGGCGCCAGGCGCGCCAGGTCGGCCGGCTGCTTGAACACCGACACCAGCAGCCTGGACGGGTCGTCGGCCAGCGCCAGCAGGGTGTTGCCGGCGATGATCTCGCCGAACCGCACCGCGTCGAGCACGGTCGCGCGCGCCGCCACGCCCAGCTTGAGCACCAGCGCCTCCTCGATGCGCGCGGCCGACTCGGCCGGCGTGAAGCCGGCCGCGCCGAACACCACGTTGCCGCTGTTGAGCAAGGTGCGCACGTCGCTGTAACCGAGTTCGCCCAACAGTTTGCGCAGGTCGGCCATCGCCACGCGCTTGGCCCGCCCGACATTTATCCCCCGCAACAATGCCACGTGCTGCTCTGCGTTCATCGCCTTCTCCTCCTGGTCTGCGCCGCCGCGCTACGGCAGCGCCGCGGCGGCGGCCGGCTCGGCGCCCGCCGCGTCGTCCGGCGCCGGCGTCTGGCGCGGGATGCGCAAGGTGAAGCGGGCGCCGTGTCCGGGCGTGCTACTGACCGAAATAGTGCCGCCAAACTGCTTGACGATCAAGTTAAACACGATATTCAAACCCAGGCCGGTGCCGCCCTGGCCGCGGCGGGTCGTCACGAACGGGTCGAACACCTTGTCGAGCATGTCGGCCGGGATGCCCTTGCCGTTGTCGCTGACCTGCATCTCGATCCAACTGCCGTCGCGCCGCACGCCGATGGCGATCAAGCCCTCGGTGTCGGCGTCGAAGGCGTGCTCGACGCAATTGAGCGTCAGGTTGGTGAGCACCTGCGCCAGCGCGCCCGGGTAGCTGTCGAGCGTGATGTCGTCGGGACAGTCGATGGCGATGCCGATGCGGGTCTTCTTCAGCGACGGCTGCAGGCTCGAGACGACCTCGCCGATGTACTCGCGCAGCTCGAAATGGCGGCGCGCCTCGCTGACCTGGTCGGCGGCGATCTGTTTGAAGCTGTGGATCAGGTGCGCGGCGCGGTAGGCGTTGTTCATGATCAGGCGCGCGCTTTCGCCGGCCGTCTCGAGGTAGCGCAGGATGTCGGACTTCTTGACGTTGCCGCCGCCGACGGCGGCGAGCACCTCGTCGGTGGCCTCCTTGAGCACCGAGGCGCTGGTCAGGGCGATGCCGACCGGCGTGTTGATTTCGTGGGCGACGCCGGCCACCAGGCTGCCCAGCGAGGCCAGCCGCTCCGACTGCAGCAGCGACTCCTGCGCCCGGCGCAGCTCGTCCATCGCGCGCGCCGTCTGCTGCTCCGAGCGGCGCGCCGCGTCCTCGGCCTCGCGGATGCGCTCGATGATCGACTTGAGCTTGCGCTGCACCGCGTTGAAGCCGCGGATCACGTCGCCGAGCTCGTCGCGGCGGTTGTCGGGCAACTCCTCGACGTCGTCGCTGCCGCGCGTGGCCAGGTCGACCAGGCCGTCGCGCAACTGCTTGAGCGGGTCGAAGACGATGCGCAGGCTCAGCGCCAGCGCCGCCACCAGGATCGAGTCCAGCAGCAGCACCTCGATGACCTTGCGGCGCACCTCGGCCACCAGCGCCGCGTCGATCTGGGCGCGGCTGAAATTGACCACCACCTTGCCCACCGTCACCGGCTTGCTCGACGCCGACACGGCCACCGAATCGCGGAACACCAGGTTGGCCTCGACCGGCGCGCCGGCCACCACAAGCTCCGAGGCGATCGAGACGATGCGCCCGGCGGCGTCGCGGGCCTTGCCGGAGAACAGACCGACCGAGGAGTCGTAGACGCGGATCGCCACCAGCTCGGGCGGCAGCATCTCGGCGGCGACGATGCTGTCGACCTTGGACTTGTCGAGGTCCCACAGCGCCGACGGCAGGCTCGTTTGCAGGCGCGTCAGCACGCCCTCGCGCAGGCGCTGGCTGCCCGATTCGAGGTCCTTGCCCAGGCAGTACTGGGTATAACTGCCGGAAATGGCGAGCACCAGCGTGACGATGACCACGAATAGCAGCGTCAGCCGGACTTGAATACGGACCATCGGTGCACTCTCCCTCTGCCAGGGCTTCGGCCGCCGCGGCGCGGGCGGAAGCGAATTTGACGGCAACGTCCCAATGTACGGTATGGCCCGCGTCTTGGCAAGACGAACCGCTAGACCGGCGCGGCATAGAACCGGCGGCCGCGAAGCGGGGTCGGACCCTCGGGGTCTGCCCCCAATGCCGCTAAGTTCAGGATTTTCGTAGGTCGGTTAGCCCGCCAGGGCGTAACCCGACTGGCGTCGGCTTACGCGTGCGCTCATTTAAGTTAGCGGCATTCCAGTCCGCCCCCGGCCTTTGCAGCTGGTTTGGCCGCATTTCGCGCAAACTAAAAGATGACGGACGCCAGCACATGTTGCCTCAAAGCAAAATACCGTTGACCGGACCGGCTTACACTTCCAGCATATTGCGTCGTTTGCAATGCAGGCGATTTTTCCGGCCGCGCCAGGCCGCCCAGCAGCCAGGACCCTCCTCCATGACATCCACCAAGCGATCCGGCCCGGCCGTGCCCACGGGTCTGAGCGAAGCCAACCGCCCTATCCGGCTGCGCCTGGGCAGTGGCGAGGGCGTCAACGACGACCTGTTGCTGGCCAAGCACGTCAGCGGGAAAACTCATTGTCTTGTCTTTGCGCAAACTCGTGTGTAGTGTGCCGGACAATAATGCATGACTGTTTTACCAAATGAGGGATAGCCATGCGTAGCGTCATACGCTTAAACGACCCTAGCAGTCATGGCGGTCAAGTCGTCAGTGTCGGCGCCAGCCACTTCGCCATCGGCGGCATTGCGCCCAAATAGGAGCGCCGCCATCATTCGACCAACAAGATTAGTCGCGCCATTGGGCGCTATTGCCGATTTGCGCAGCCGTTACCCCATCCTGGGCAGAGCGGCCGCGGTGCGTCAGCAAAACGGACTGCTGTTGCTGCAGGCGATCGCCGAACTGCATGGGGGAACGTGCCTGGCGCCGAGCTTTACCCACATCGTCGGGCAACGCTACCGCCTGCGTTGCGCCCGCGGACATGAGTGGGAAACCGAACTCAGAATTCTGTTCAAAGGCTTTTGGTGCGCTACTTGTACGCGCTTGTCGCGCCGTCTCACCATTGAAGACATGCAGCGCTTAGCCGGGAAGCGCGATGGCCAGTGCCTGTCGTCGGAATATGCGAATTCCCACACCCAACTGCTATGGCAATGTGCCGCGGGCCACCAATGGCCGGCGACGCCGGCCAATATCGGCAGAGGGAAATGGTGTCCCAAATGCCGCGGTTACATGCCGGCGGACGAGCAACACGCCATGTTGGCGCGCCTGGCGCAAGAGCGCGGCGGCCAGTTGCTCTCCACCGTCTATGTCGGCAGCCACGATCTGCTGGAATGGCAGTGTGCGAACGGTCACATCTGGATGGCGTCCCCCGGTTCGGTAAAAAATGGCCCTTCCTGGTGCCCGCGATGCCGCGGCCGTTTGCCGAAGCAGGAAATGCTGGCGCAGTGCCGCCAGATCGCGCTCGAGCGCGGCGGCCAACTGCTGTCGACGCATTACCTCGACAATAGAAATAAGCTGGCTTGGCGTTGCGCTCGGGGTCATACCTTCGAGGCGCCACCCGGCAATATCAAGAGCGGGCAATGGTGTCCGAAGTGCTACGGACGCGGCTCGAAGGAAGAACATCACGCGATCCTTAGCCAGTTGGCCGTTGAACGTGGCGGCCGGCTGGTTTCGGCATGCTATCTCGGTGCGCGCGATAAGCTGACCTGGGAATGCCGCCGCGGCCATCAATGGGGCGCCACGCTCGCCTCGGTGAAAACCCATGGGCGCTGGTGCCCGCAGTGCGGGATTATTGATAAACACACTCCCACGCTGATGCGGAAATACCACGCCGTAGCCAGGGAGCGCGGCGGGCTATGCCTGTCAGACGACTACACGACCGCCCACCGGAAAATGCAATGGCAATGTGGCGAAGGCCACCTTTGGTCGGCGTCCCCATCCAATATCATGGGTGGCAAATGGTGCCCCAGATGCAGCGGAAGGATGCCGGCGGCGGAACGCCACGCGCAACTCTCGGAACTGGCAAAGGAACGCGGCGGCCATCTGCTTTCGGGGCACGTCGTCACCCTGGCGCAGAAATTGTCCTGGCTGTGCCATCGGGGACACGAGTGGCAGGCGGTTGCCTCATCCGTAAAAGGGGGGACGTGGTGCCGCCAATGTGCCAATCTCGACAAGTGCGGGCCGAGGGCCGCCCGGAAATACTTGGCGCCGTCGGAGCGGCGGGACGACTTCGTGCCGCCAGCCGGCCAGCCAGGCGCTGGCAAGACCAAACCCCGGAACATTCCGTGAGTGGTAAGATCGCAGCTATTCAACAGGGGGACACGCGATGACGGCAAGCTACCGGCACCTTGCACTGGCGCAAGTGCAAGCGGGAATGGTTTTATCCGATGAGCTGCTCGACGTGCAGGGCCACGTGCTGCTGCCGCAGGGCACCGTGTTGAGCGAGGCGATGCTGGCGCTGATGCCGCGCCACGGCATTGAAATGCTGCCCATCGCCAACGGCGCCGTCTCGGAGGAGGAGCTGGCGAGCGCCCACGGCCACGCCCAGCAGCGCCTGGCGCGGCTGTTCCGCCACAACGACCCCGACGACCAGCAGGACTGGGCCAGCGGCCTGTTGCGCCGCTTCGTCGAAGACTACCGCCTGGGCAAGGAGCCGGCGCCATGAGCGCCGCGCCGCTGACCCGCGACGATATCGTACACAACCTGGCCGACCTGCCGTCGCTGCCGGCGGTGGTGATGGAGCTGCTCAACAGCATCGACCAGGAGGACATCGACATCTCGGTGCTGGCCAAGAAGGTGTCCCACGACCAGGCGCTGACGGCGAAAACCCTGCGCCTGGCCAATTCCTCGCTGTACGGCCTGCAGGTCAAGGTGACCACGATACAGCAAGCCATCACCTACCTGGGCTTCCAGACCACGCGCAACCTGATCACCGCCGCCGCCGTCACCGGCTGCTTCCCGGAGGGGCGCTGCGCCGGCTTCGACGACAAGGCGTTCTGGCGCCACTCGATCGCCACCGCCGCCTGCGCCAAGGTGCTGGCGCGGCAGATCCGCTTCAACCAGGACTACGCCTTCACCGCCGGGCTGCTGCACGACATCGGCCGGCTGGTGCTGGTGACGAGTTTTCCGCAGCGTTTCAGCGAGGCCATCGCCCACCGCGCCGCGCACGACTGCAGCATGCTGCAGGCAGAACGCGCCGTGCTCGGGGTCGACCATGTCGACGCCGGGCTGGCGTTGGCGGAACACTGGAATTTTTCCGACACGATGCGCCTGGCCATCGCCGGGCACCACGATCCGGAGGCGCCGGGCGCCGGTTTCCTGGCCTCCATCATCCACGTGGCCGACGCGGTGGTCTACGCGCTCGACCTGGCGGGCGGCGCCGACGACTTGGTGCCGCGGGTGTCGACGGTGGCGTGGAGCGCGCTCGGACTGGACGAGGAAGCGTATTTGCAGCTGTTCCGCGAAACCGAGCTGCAGTACGAAGAGATCACCACGATACTGCTGGCGTAAAGCGGTGGGGCGACCTTGACGCACTCAAGCGGGGCGGTCGATACGGGGCGCGCTGGCGCACTTGCGTTGGCGGGCTGGAAGTCGCCGCGGTCAGGTCAGACGGGCACGGGCGGGAGGCCGCCGCCGGACCCGAAGGACCCGGCGGCGGATGCACTATGCCGGTTGGCAAGCGAGCGCCACAGCGCGCCGGCCTCAGTGGGCATAGCTCGACGACGACTCCTGCGACGCATCCGGACGCTCTTCCGCCTTGGGGCGGCCCTGCGCGTCGGACAGGCGGTACTTGGTGCGGCGGTCGCCCATCAGGTCGCGCAGGTCGCGGATGCTCATGCCGGTCACTTCGTGCATGCGGATCAGCAGCGAGGCGCCGACCGGCAGGCGGTGGTGGCGGATCTTGCTGATGACCGGCGGCGCCACTTCGAGCAGGCGCGACAGCGCAGCGTCGTTTTTCAGCTGCATTTTGCCCAACAGGATGTCGAGCAGATGGTTCGGGTTGTAGCTTTCTTGGGAAGCAAGAGAATGATGTGCCATGATTTTCCTCGTCTGGTAAGTTGTGAAAAGAATGCCGTTTCGAACTTAAGGAAGACTTAGTTTCGCCAAATAAGTTCCACAAATAATGTGTCGTATATCGCTTGAACAGGATCGAACAAACGTTTGAAGAACGAGTTGCACTACAGGTTGAGCAGCGGGTTAAACAACGGACCCACGTGATTTATTTCCTCCAAGAATAAAATGGAGCGGGCGTCGGCGTGGGCGAGGCATGTTGGCAATCTCTTCAGTGAAATTGCCCTTTAAACAATATTCTATGCCAAAAGCGTCCGCTTGCAGCCTAAGCGTCGGATGCGAACGTTGTTCAACATCAATCAACCCGCTGGAATCCCGAGCAACGCTGTCATTTCAACACATAGGGATGGATAACGTCGCACGCAAGGACGCGTAGGAAATTGTTACAAATCATCGGCTTAGGCCAGTACCTTAAAGCGTCGGGTCCGCTTGCCGGGCCGGCGCGCCGTGGCCGGCGCCGCGAAACTGCGCTAAACTAGCGTCCTGAATTGCTCGCCATGCGCACAGCGCCGCGCCCGCCTGCGCGCCCCCGGCACAACCCTTAGGCGCCTTATTCCATGCAGAAAAAAGTTTTCATCAAAACATTCGGTTGCCAAATGAACGAGTACGACTCGGACAAGATGGCCGACGTGCTGGGCGCCTCCGACGCCCTGGTGCGCACCGACAATCCGGAAGACGCCGACGTGATCCTGCTCAATACCTGCTCGGTGCGCGAGAAGGCGCAGGAGAAAGTGTTCTCCGACCTGGGCCGGCTGCGCGAACTGAAACTGGCGAAACCCGGCCTGCTGATCGGCGTCGGCGGCTGCGTCGCCTCGCAGGAGGGCGCCGCCATCGTCGCGCGCGCGCCCTACGTCGACATGGTGTTCGGCCCGCAAACGCTGCACCGCCTGCCGCAGATGATCAGCGCGCGCCGCAGCAGCGGCCAGCCGCAGGTCGACATCAGCTTCCCCGAAATCGAAAAGTTCGACCACCTGCCGCCGGCCAAGGTGGACGGCGCCGCCGCCTTCGTCTCGATCATGGAAGGCTGCAGCAAATATTGCAGCTATTGCGTGGTGCCCTACACCCGCGGCGAGGAGGTCTCGCGGCGCTTCGGCGACGTGCTCGCCGAGGTGGCCGGGCTGGCCGCCCAGGGCGTCAAGGAAATCACGCTGCTGGGGCAGAACGTCAACGCCTTCCGCGGCGTCATGGACGGCGACGGCGAGGTGGCCGACTTCGCGCTGCTGCTCGAATACGTCGCCGCCATCCCCGGCGTCGAGCGCATCCGCTTCGTCACCAGCCATCCGAAGGAATTCACCCAGCGCCTGATCGACGCCTACGCCAAGATCCCGCAACTGGTGGACCACCTGTACCTGCCGGCCCAGCACGGCAGCGACAAGATCCTCGGCGCCATGAAGCGCGGCTACACCGGGCTCGAATACAAGTCGATCATCCGGCGCATCCGCGCGGTGCGGCCGAACATCGCCATCTCGTCCGACTTCATCGTCGGCTTCCCCGGCGAGACCGAGGCCGACTTCGAGGCGATGATGAAGCTGATCGCCGACGTCGGCTTCGACAACAGCTACAGCTTCATCTTCAGCAAACGCCCCGGCACCCCGGCCGCCAGCCTGGCCGACGACACCCCCCACGAGGTCAAGCTGGCGCGCCTGCAAAGACTGCAGGCGGCGATCGACGCCAACACCAAGCGGTACAGCCTGGCGATGGTCGGCACGGTGCAGCGCATCCTGGTCGAGGGGCCGTCGAAGAAAGACCCCGGCGAACTGCAGGGGCGCACCGAAAACAACCGCGTCGTCAACTTCGACGCCGGCGCCGACGCGGCGCGCCTGATCGGCCAGCTGGTCGAGGTGCGCATCAGCGCCAGCCACTCCTACACCCTGCGCGGCGACCTGGTGGCCGCCGCCGTTGACCTGAAAAGAGCCTCTTGAAAACCAAGACCCCGACCCAGCCGCACTACTTCGTCCCCGAGCCGCTCGACAACAGCCGGCTGGCCCACCTGTGCGGGCCGCTCGATGAAAACCTGCGGCAAATCTCCGCCGCGCTCGACGTCACCATCTTCCGCCGCGGCGAGCGCTTCATCGTCGGCGGCAGCAACGCCGAGCGCGCCGTCGCCATCCTCGAACAGTTTTACGCCATCGCCAACAAGGTGGTGCCGTTGGAAGAGGTGCAACTGGCCCTGGTCGAGCAGCGCGCCAACCTGTCGGCCGCGTCCGAGCACAACCCGGCCACGCCCTTCGTCGAACCGGACATCCAGAGCCCGGTGCTGAAGACGCGCCGCAGCGACCTGCGCGGGCGCACCCCGCACCAGATCGCCTACCTGCGCGCCATCCTGGAACACGACATCAGCTTCGGCGTCGGCCCGGCCGGCACCGGCAAGACCTACCTGGCAGTGGCCTGCGCCGTCGACGCGCTGGAACGCGACGCCGTCAAGCGCATCATCCTGACCCGTCCGGCCGTCGAAGCCGGCGAGCGGCTGGGCTTCCTGCCGGGCGACCTGGCGCAAAAGGTCGACCCCTACCTGCGCCCGCTGTACGACGCGCTGTACGACCTGCTCGGCTTCGACCGCACCCAGAAGCTGTTTGAAAAACAGGTCATCGAGATCGCGCCGCTGGCCTACATGCGCGGGCGCACCTTGAACCACGCCTTCGTCATCCTCGACGAGGCGCAGAACACCACGGTCGAACAGATGAAGATGTTCCTGACGCGGATCGGCTTCGGCAGCAAGGCGGTGATCACCGGCGACGTCACCCAGGTCGACCTGGCGAAGAGCCAGAAGAGCGGCCTGATCGACGCGATTTCCGTGCTGAAGGACGTGCGCGGCATCGCCTTCACCCAGTTCACCAGCGCCGACGTGGTGCGCCATCCGCTGGTGGCGCGCATCGTCGACGCCTATGAAAGCGCGCAGAGCGCGCAAGCGGTGGCGCACGAGCTCGCCCCCCTTCTGACATCGACGAAAAAAAATGATCGAAAAAAATAAATTATCCCTGTCGGTGCAATACCCCGACCCGCGCCTGCAAGGGAGCATCACGCGGCCGAAGGTGCGGCGCTGGGTCAAGGCCGCGCTGTTCGCCCCGGCCGAGCTGACCATCCGCTTCGTCGACGCCGACGAGGGCCGCACCCTGAACCGCGACTACCGCGAGAAGGACTATGCGACCAACGTGCTGACGTTCGCCTACAACGAGGGCGAGGACATGGGCGGCGGCGTGGCCGACGACGCGCCGACCCAAGCCGACATCGTCCTGTGCACCGACGTGCTGGAGCGCGAGGCGGCCGAGCAGAACAAAACCGTCGAGGCGCACACCGCGCACCTGATCGTCCACGGCGTGCTGCACGCGCAGGGCTACGACCATATGGACGACGAAGAGGCCGCCGAGATGGAGGGTCTGGAAACCGAGATCCTGGCCAAGCTCGGCGTCGCCGACCCGTACGCCGCCGAAGCGCAAGGCTGAGAAGCCGCGCACTAGGCCGCGCACTAGGCCGCGGATTAGCGCGGCGTCATCCGACGCCTGGCGGCCGCCGGCGCCAGGCGGGTTACGCCCTGGCGGGCTAAGCCGGGCTACGAACATCGCCATTGAAGGAGCATTACATGGGTACATGGTCTGTCGATACATACGGCAACGATTACGCGCTGGACTGGGCGCAGGATTTGCAGGAGGCGGGCAACCTGGAGCCAATCGAGAGCACGCTCGACTACGCCCTCGGCGACGGCGAGCTGGAGGCGCCGTTCGGCGCCGAGGCGCTGGCGGCGATCGACGTGCTGGCGCGGCTACAAGGTAACGGCGGCGGCGACGCGGACGACGGCGGCGGCGCCGACATCGACCGCTGGGTCGCCCAGCGCAAGCAGAAAGTCTCGCCGGCGCTGGCCGGCAAGGCGCTGCGGGCCATCGAGCGGGTCCTCGGCGAGCAGTCCGAGTTGCGCCAACTATGGCAGGAAAGCGAGCACTACGAGGAGTGGCGCGCCGCCGTGCTGGCGCTGAAAGCGCGCGTGGCGGCATAGCGTTCGCGGCGCGCCGGCCCGCTTTCGCGGCGTTGCCGCGCACGATTAAAAACGCCCCCTAGCCCGGCGCGGCCATGCCTTTCCGACAAAAT
The DNA here is from genome assembly GCF_000344615.1 of Janthinobacterium sp. CG3. Lineage (GTDB taxonomy): Bacteria > Pseudomonadota > Gammaproteobacteria > Burkholderiales > Burkholderiaceae_D > Janthinobacterium. The sequence continues at coordinate 3,385,623 of NZ_KB467824.1, forward strand.
CCATCAACGCCGGCCTTTTGGTGTATCCTATACCCCTTCGTAACAACGGCTCACGCCTCCTATGCAAGAGCACCCTAGTGGCGTCAAAAATGACGCCAAGCCCCACCGGTCACTGTTTGAACGCCTGACCGCACTGATTTCCCCCGAGCCAGAGAACCGCGCGGAACTTCTTGAAGTCCTGCACGATGCGCACGAGCGCAACCTGATCGACGCCGACGCCTTGTCGATGATCGAGGGGGTGTTCCAGGTGTCCGACCTGTCCGCGCGCGACATCATGGTGCCGCGCTCGCAGATGGACATGATCGACATCAGCAAACCCATCGAGGAATGGATGCCGACCGTGTTGGCCACGGCCCACTCGCGCTTCCCGGCAATCGAGGGCGAGCGCGACAAGGTGATCGGCATCCTGCTGGCGAAAGACCTGCTGCGCTACTACGCCGAGGAAAGCTTCGACGTGCGCGACATGCTGCGCCCTGCCATCTTCATCCCCGAGTCGAAACGCCTGAACGTGCTGCTGCGCGACTTCCGCGCCAACCACAACCACATGGCCATCGTCGTCGACGAGTACAGCGGCGTGGCCGGCCTGATCACCATCGAGGACGTGCTCGAGCAGATCGTCGGCGACATCGAGGACGAATACGACTTCGACGAGGAGGAGGACAACATCCTCTCGATCAAGGAGGGCCAGCACGGCCCGCGCTGGCGCATCAAGGCGCTCACCGAGATCGGCCAGTTCAACGACACGCTCGGCGCCGCGCTGGCCGACGAGGACGTCGACACCATCGGCGGCCTGGTCTCGAACCACCTGGGGCGCATGCCGCACAAGGGCGACGTGTTCGACCTGGGCAACCTGCGCTTCGAGGTGTTGCGCGCCGACGCCCGGCAGGTCCACGTGCTGCTGGTTGAAAAGCTGCCCGACGCGGCCGTGTCCGACGTCTAAATGCGCTTTCGACGCGCCCGCCCCGGCGCCCCGCCCGCCCCGCCCCGCCCCATCCGCGGGCGCATGCTGATCGCCGCGCTGGCCGGCGCCGGCGCCGTGCTGGCGTTCGCGCCGTTCGGCTATTGGCCGCTGCAAATCGCCAGCCTGGCCATCCTGTTCTACCAAATGCTGCGCGCCAACGCCGTCAAGGGCGGCTTCCTGGTCGGCTGGGCCTACGGCGCGGCTTGGTTCGGCGCCGGCATGTACTGGTTGTTCATCTCAATGCACCGCTACGGCGCCATGCCGGCGCCGCTGGCGGCGCTGGCGGTGGCCCTGCTGGCGGCGCTGATGGGCCTGTACGTCGGCCTGGCCATGGCCGGCGCGGCCTGGCTGCGCCGGCGCTGGCTGCTGCCGCTGCCGCTGATGAACCTGCTGGTGCTGCCGGCCGCGTGGGCGCTGCAGGAATGGTGCCGCGGCTGGTTCTTCACCGGCCTGCCCTGGGTCGTCGCCGGCTACGCCCACAACGCCAGCCCGCTGGCCGGCTACGCGCCGCTGCTCGGCGTCTACGGCCTGGGCTGGCTGGCGGCGTTGAGCGCCGGCGCGCTGCTGCTGCTGGCGCACCGCACCCGCCTGGCCGCCGCCGCCCTGGTGCTGGGCACCTTCGCGGCCGGCTTCGCGCTGACCCAGGTCCAATGGACCGCACCGTTCGGGCGCCCGCTCAGCGTGCGCCTGGTGCAGGGCAACGTGCCGCAAGACCAGAAATTCAATCCCGCCAACGTCGAGGACGCGCTGCGGATGTACCACGGCGCCGTCACCGCCGCGCCGGCCAACCTGATCGCCACGCCGGAAACGGCGGTGACGCTGTTCCCGCACCAGCTGCCGGCGGAATACCTGCCCAGCCTGGCCCAATTCGCCGTCAAGTCGGACAGCCACGTCCTGCTCGGCATGCCGCTGCTGGAACGCCCGTCGCAGGTGGCCAACAGCGCCGTCGGCTTCGCCCCGCGCGACGGCGCTCCAACCTACCGCTACGACAAGCACCACCTGGTGCCGTTCGGCGAATCGACCCCGGACGGCTTGCACTGGCTGGTGGCGATGATGGCCATTCCGCTGGGCGACATGCAGCGCGGCGCGCCGGTGCAGGCGCCGTTCGCGGTGCGCGAGCAACTGGTGCTGCCGAACATCTGCTACGAAGACTTGTTCGGCGAGGAAATCGCCGACCAGCTGGCGGCGGCGCACCGCGCCGGCCGGCAACCGGCCTCGATCCTGATCAATATGTCGAACCTGGCCTGGTTCGGCGACTCGACGGCGATGCCCCAACACCTGCAAATTTCGCAAATGCGCAGCCTGGAGACGGGCCGGCCGATGCTCCGCGCCGGCAACACCGGCGGCACCGCCGTCGTCGACGGCCGCGGCGCCATCGCCAGCGCGCTGGCGCCGCACACCCGCGCCACGCTGGCGGCGACGGTGCAGGGCATGGGCGGCGTGACGCCGTATATATTGTTTGGCAATAAACTCATACTCGCCATCGCCGCGCTGGCCCTGGCCGGCGCCGGCCTGCTGGCGCGGCGCCAGCGCAGGCGGGCCGGCGCCGGACCCAATGAAACGCAACAACCGGGCCGATGACGCCTGAACGCACGAATTTGCTGATAGTCGGCAGATAGTTGCTGGAAGAGTCACAGCCTGCCTTTAAAACCCGCTAAAATTAAGCGCTTTGCGACGCCAGGCCCTCGCCCGGCGCGCGCCGTCATTCGCGTAGAGACCAAACACGATGCTCACATTTCAACAAATTATCCTGACGCTGCAATCCTACTGGGACAAACAGGGCTGTGCCCTGCTGCAACCCTACGACATGGAAGTCGGCGCCGGCACCTTCCACACCGGCACCTTCCTGCGCGCGATCGGACCGGAGCCTTGGCGCGCCGCCTACGTGCAGCCGTCGCGCCGGCCGAAGGACGGCCGCTACGGCGCCAACCCGAACCGCATGCAACACTACTACCAGTACCAGGTGGTGTTGAAGCCGGCGCCGGAAAACATCCTCGACCTGTACCTCGGCTCGCTGGCCGCGCTCGGCCTGGACTTGCAGCAAAACGACGTGCGCTTCGTCGAGGACGACTGGGAAAGCCCGACCCTGGGTGCCTGGGGCCTGGGCTGGGAAGTCTGGTTGAACGGCATGGAAGTGACCCAGTTCACCTACTTCCAGCAAGTCGGCGGCCTCGACTGCAAGCCGGTGCTGGGCGAAATCACCTACGGCATCGAACGCCTGGCGATGTACCTGCAGGGCGTGGAAAACGTCTACGACCTGGTCTGGACCGAATGGGAAGAGAACGGCGTGGCCAAGAAGCTGACCTACGGCGACGTCTTCCACCAGAACGAGGTGGAGCAGTCGACCTACAACTTCGAGCACGCCAACACCGAGCTGTTGTTCGCCCAGTTCGCCAACTACGAGGCCGAGGCCAAGCGCCTGATCGACTTGCAGCTGACCCTGCCGGCCTACGAGAAAATCATGAAGGCTTCGCACAGCTTCAACATGCTCGACGCCCGCGGCGCCATCTCGGTGACCGAGCGCGCCGCGTATATCGGCCGGGTGCGCACGCTGTCGCGCCTGGTCGCGCAAGCGTATTACGAGTCGCGCGAGCGCCTCGGCTTCCCGATGCTCGACGCCGCCGACCGCCCCGCCGCGCCAGCCGCCGCGCCCTGCGCCGCGTAAGCGCCGCTTCACCGTAACGCACCAAGACACCATGAACCACACACTGCTCATCGAACTGCTGACCGAAGAACTGCCGCCGAAAGCGCTGGCCAAACTGGGCGCCGCCTTCGCCGCCGGCATTTACAACGGCCTCAAGGCGCGCGACTTCCTCGAAGCCGACAGCGTCGCCACCACCTACGCCACGCCGCGCCGCCTGGCCGTGGCCATCACAAACGTGCGCGAAGTCTCGCCCGACAAGGCGATCCGCGAAAAAATCCTGCCGGTCAGCGTGGCGCTCGACGCCAGCGGCGCCGGCACCGCGCCGCTGGCCAAGAAACTGGCGGCGCTGGGCTTTTCCCACGTCACCGTGGCCGAGCTGGAACGCGCCGCCGACGGCAAGGCCGACAGCTTCTTCTACACCCACACCGCGCCCGGCAGCGCGCTGGCCAGCGGCCTGCAGGGCGCGCTGGAAGAGTCGGCCGCCAAGCTGCCGATTCCCAAGCTGATGAGCTATCAGCGCCCCGACGCCAGCACCGTGCAATTCGTCCGCCCGGCGCACAGCCTGTTGGCGCTGCACGGCATCAACGTCGTGCCGCTCACGCTGCTGGGCCTGCAAGCGGGCCGCACCACGCTGGGCCACCGCTTCCTGTGCGCCGAGCGCGCCCACGCCGTCAGCATCACCCACGCCGACAACTACGCCGAGCAGCTGCAAGCCGAAGGCAAGGTCGTCGCCGGCAACGACGCGCGCAAGGACAGCATCCGCGCCCAGCTGCTGGCCAAGGCCGGCGCCGACCTGGTGTTGATGCCGGAAGCGCTGCTCGACGAAGTGACCGCGCTGGTCGAATGGCCGGTGGTCTACGAGTGCCATTTCGAGGAGGAGTTCCTCGACGTGCCGCAGGAATGCCTGATCCTGACGATGCAGACCAACCAGAAGTACTTCGCCCTGACCGATAGCGCCGGCAAGCTGCGTTCGCGCTTCCTGATCGTCTCCAACATCGAGACGGCGACGCCCGAGCACATCGTCGGCGGCAACGAGCGGGTGGTGCGCCCGCGCCTGTCGGACGCCAAGTTCTTCTTCGAGCAAGACAAGAAAAAAACCCTGGAGGCGCGCCTGCCGCTGCTGGCCAACGTGGTCTACCACAACAAGCTGGGCAGCCAGGCGCAGCGCATGCAGCGCGTCAAGGCGCTGGCCGGCGCCATCGCCGCCAAGCTGGGCTTTGACGTCGGCCTGGCCGAGCGCGGCGCGATGCTGGCCAAGGCCGACCTGCTGACCGACATGGTCGGCGAGTTCCCCGAGCTGCAGGGCATCATGGGCACCTACTACGCGCGCCACGACGGCGAGCACGACGAGGTGGCGCTGGCCGCCTCCGAGCACTACCAGCCGCGCTTCGCCGGCGACGGCCTGCCGGGCAGCGCCACCGGCACCGCCGTGGCGCTGGCCGACAAGCTTGAAACCCTGGTCGGCATTTGGAGCATCGGCCTGCAGCCGACCGGCGACAAGGACCCGTTCGCGCTGCGCCGCCACGCCCTGGGCGTGCTGCGCATGCTGCTGGAAAAACGCCTGCCGCTGTCGATCGGCGGCCTGCTGGCCGACGCCGCGCGGCCCTTCGCCGCGCTGCCCGGCTTCAAGGACCCGGTCGCCGACGTCACCGTCTTCATGCTCGAACGCCTGCGCGGCATCCTGCGCGAGCGCGGCTTCTCGCCCAACGAGATCGAGGCCGTGGTGGCGCAGAACCCGGACCGCCTGGACGACATCGTGCAGCGCCTGGAGGCGGTGCAAGCCTTCGCCGCGCTGCCGGAGAGCGCCTCGCTGGCCGCGGCCAACAAGCGCATCACCAACATCCTGAAAAAGAACGAGGAGGCGCTCAGCCAGGTCGCGGCGGCCGGCGTCAACGCCGCGCTGCTGCGGGACGCGGCCGAGAAGAACCTGGCGGCGGCGCTGCTGCGGGTACAGCCGCAGGTCGACGCGGCGTTCGCCGGCGGCGACTTCGCCGGCACGCTGAAGACCCTGGCCCAGCTGCGCGACGACGTCGACGCCTTCTTCAACGACGTCATGGTAATGGCCGAGGACCTGGCGCTGCGCAACAACCGCCTGGCGCTGCTGTCGTCGCTGCACGGCATGATGAACCGCGTCGCCGACATCTCGAAACTGGCCGCCTGATGGGAGCACCGGCGATGAAACTGATCATCCTTGACCGCGACGGCGTCATCAACCACGACTCGCCGGACTTCATCAAATCGCCGGCCGAATGGCTGCCCATCGCCGGCTCGCTGGAGGCGATCGCGCGCCTGAACCAGGCCGGCTACCGCGTCGTGGTGGCGTCCAACCAGTCCGGCATCGCGCGCGAGTTCTTCGACATGACGATCCTCAACGCGATTCACCAGAAGATGCACGCGCTGGCGCAGCAGGTCGGCGCCAACATCGACGCGATCTTCTTCTGCCCGCACGCGGCGGTCGACGGCTGCGACTGCCGCAAGCCCAAGCCCGGCATGTTCGATGAAATTTCGCAGCGCTACAAGACCACGCTGAAAGGCGTGCCGACCGTGGGCGACTCGCTGCGCGACCTGCAGGCCGGCTTCAAGAGCGGCTGCGCGCCCTACCTGGTTTTGACCGGCAAGGGCGAGAAAACCCACGCCGACGGCGGCCTGCCGCCCGGCACCCTGGTCTTCCCCGACTTGGCGGGGATGGTCGGCCACCTGTTGAAAACGGCGCCGGCGGCGCCCCCGAACACCGCCCTTAGCACTTAATCTGGAGCCCGCATTGCGTAATACTTCCCTGTTTCTGCGTTCCCTGCTGTTCATGGTCATCATGATCGTCGCCACCATCGTCTGGGCCTGCGTGTGCTTTTTCGCCGCGCCGCTGTCGTACAACAAGCGCTACTGGGTGACCTCGCGCTGGAACGTCTTCATCCTGTGGTGCGCCAAGGTCATCTGCGGCATCCGCTACCAGGTCAAGGGCGCCGACAACTTCCCCGACGCGCCGGCCATCGTGCTCTCGAAGCACCAGTCGGCCTGGGAAACCATCTTCCTGCTGCCCAGCCTGCCGCGCCCGCTGGTCTACGTGTTCAAGAAGGAAATCCTGTACATCCCCTTCTTCGGCTGGGCCATGGCGCTGCTGCGCATGATCCCGATCGACCGCAAACAGGGCAAGAACGCCTTCAAGAACGTGGTCGCGCACGGCAAACGCCGCCTGGCGGACGGCCAATGGATTATCATGTTCCCTGAAGGCACGCGCATTCCGGTCGGACAGAAGGGCAAATACAAAAGCGGCGGCACCCGGCTGGCGATCGACACCGGCGCCGTGGTGGTGCCGATTGCGCACAACTCGGGCGAATGCTGGCCCAAGCAATCGTTTTTGAAGCGGCCGGGCTTGATCACGGTCTCGATAGGCAAACCGATTTCGCCGGAAGGCCACACGCCGGACAGCATGATGCAACAGGTGGAAAATTGGATAGAATCAGAAATGCGCGTCATTTCGCCTCACGCCTACAGCGCTGGCTAGACGGCATCGGCGCGACGATCCAGGAACCGACACTGCGACAGCAAATGAAGTCACTCGAGGTCAACGGTCAGCAACTGGATTTGTTCGCGCAGGACGCCCCGGCCGCCGCCAAGGCGCCGGGCGCGCCGTCATCGGCGCCGCCAGCACCGCCATCGACGCCACCGTCGCTGCTATGGAGCGCGCCGCCGCCGGCCGCCCTGCCCTCGCCGCCGCGCGCGCCCGACGCGCCGCCGCTACGCCAGCTGCAACTGGGCCAGCACAGCATCGAATACGAATTGCGCCGCTCGACGCGGCGCTCGATCGGCTTCATGATCGACGACGACGGCCTGCGCGTGACCGCGCCCAAGCGCATCACGCTGGCCGAAATCGACAACGCCATCCGCGCCAAGCAGGGCTGGATTTTGTCCAAGCTGCACGAACGGCGCGAACGCCGCGCCCAGCGCCTGCAACGCCCGCCGGTGGTGTGGACGGACGGCGCCGCGCTGCCCTACCTGGGCGGCTCCATCACGCTGCGCCTGCATTACGCGGCGCGCCACCGCGCCAGCATCAACCGCGACTCGGGCGAGCTGCACGTCTGGGTCCCGCCGGCCGGCACCGAACAACAATTGAAGGAGAAGGTTCGCGCCTGGCTGCAGGACGAGGCCAGGCGCTTGTTCGCCGAGCGGCTCGACGTCTACGCCGCCAAGCTGGGCGTGAGCTTCCACTCGTTCGCGCTGTCGTCGGCCGGCACGCGCTGGGGCTCGTGCACGGTGCAGCGCAAAATCCGCCTGAACTGGCGCCTGATCCACTTCGCGCTGCCGCTGGTCGACTACGTCGTCGCGCACGAGCTGGCGCACCTGCTGGAAATGAACCATAGCGCGCGCTTCTGGGCCACCGTCGAATCGGTCTACCCGGACTACGACGGCGCCAAGCAGGCGCTGCGCAAACGCTCGCAGGAACTGCCGGCGCTGTGGTAGCGCACCGCCCGGTTAGCGCGATTGTCGTCGGTCGGCTTACGCCAGCAGCGGCCGCAGCAGCGCCAGCGTGCGCGCGGTGGCGCCGCGGTGCCGGCCGGCGAAGGCCAGCGCGCTGGCGCCCATCGCGGCGCGGCGGGCCTCGTCTCGCAGCAGGGCGCCGGCCTGGCGCAGCAGCGCGTCGGCGTCGGCCGCCAGTTCGGCGGCGCCGGCCTCGATGGCGTCCTGCGTCACCAGCGCGAAGTTGAAGGTGTGCGGCCCGGTCAGCACCGGCTTGCCCAGCGCGCAGGCCTCGATCAGATTCTGCCCGCCCAGCGGCAGCAGGCTGCCGCCGACGAAGGCGCAGTCGCAGGCGGCGTAATAGGCGAACATTTCACCCATCGAGTCGCCCAGCAGCACCTGCACGCCGGCCGCCAGCGCGGCGCCGTCGGGCGCCAGTTGCGTGCGCCGGCGCAGCGCCAGGCCGTGCCCGTCGACCAGCGCGGCGACCTCGTCGAAGCGTTGCGGGTGGCGCGGCACGATCACCAGCAGCAGCTCGGGCGGCAGCGCGGCGCGGCGGTAGGCGTCCAGGATCAGCGCCTCCTCGCCGTCGCGCGTGCTGGCGCACAGCAGCACCGGACGGGCGCCGATCTGGCCGCGCAGGCGCGCGCCGGCGGCCAGCGCCGCGGGCGCCGGCGCGACGTCGAATTTGATGCTGCCGGTGACGGCGACCCGCGCCACGCCCAGCTCGCGCACGCGGGCGGCGTCGGCCTCGGTCTGCGCCGCCACCAGGCTGATGCCGCGCGCGGCGTCCAGCAGCAGGCGGCCGAAGCGGCGCGCCTTGCCCAGCGAGCGCTGCGACAGGCGCGCGTTGACCAGCGCCACCGGCACGCCGCGCCGGCCGCACTGGGCGATCAGGTTCGGCCACACCTCGGTTTCCATCAAAATGCACAGGCGCGGCTCGAAACGGGCGATGAAGCGCGCCACCATGCCGCCGGTGTCGTAGGGCAGATAGGATTGCAGCAGGCGCGCGCCGTGCCGGGCGAACAGCGCGCGCCCGGCGGCGCGCCCGGTCGGGGTCATATGGGTCAGCACGATGCGGCACTCGGGCCAGGCCGCCAGCAGGGCGTCCACCAGCGGCTCGGCGGCGCGGGTCTCGCCGACCGAAACGGCGTGCAGCCAGACGGTCATCGGCGCGGCGCCCGGCGGACGCCGGCCGTAGCAGCCGAGCCGCTCGGCCCAGTGCAGGCGGTAGCCGGGTTCCCGGCGCCCGCGCAGCCACAGCCGCGCCAACACCAGCGGCAGCGCCAACCACCACATCAGGGAATAGAAGCGTAACACTATGGCGTCGGCAAACTCTGGGCCAGCAAGCTCTTGGCCGCGGCCAGCACTTGCGCCACGCCCGGCGGCGCGCCGCGGTCGCCCAGGTTGATGATCATCGGCGACCAGTTGCCCTCGGTTTTCCAGCGCGGCGAATCGCAGTACAGTTCCACCGTCGGGCGCGTGAACGCCGCGGCGATGTGGGTCAGGCCGGTGTCGACGCCGACCGCCAGCGCGGCGTGGCGCGCCAGCGTGACGGCGTCGGCCATCGACAGCTTCGGCAGCACGCGCGCGTTCGGCAGCGCCGCCGCCAGCAGTTCGGCCTCGGCCAGCTCGGCGGCCGAACCCCAGGGCAGCAGGATCGGCATCGGCGCCAGTTGCGCGCCCAGGGCTATCCAGTTTTGCGCCGCCCATTTCTTGGCGTCGCGCGCGGTGCCGTGGAAATACACCGCGTACGGTTGCGCCGGCATCCAATCCGGCCGCGGTTCCGGCCGGGGCGCGTCGGGCAGGCCGAAATCGGCCGGCGTGTCGACCTGGTAGCCGAGCGCGGCGCCGGCCACCAGGCGGCCGCGCGCCACCGCGTGGGTGCGCGGATCGAGCGCGATGCTCTTGCTGTGGAACAGGCGCGAGATGCCTTCGTAGCCCGAGCCTTCGCTGCCGTTGGCCAGGCCGACCTTGTGCCCGCCCGGCGCCAGCCGCGCCGCGCCCATGACGACGCCGGTCTTCAAGAGGCCCTGGGTGTCGAACACGTAGTCGTAGCGTTTTTCACGCAGGGTCTTGAAGAAGGCGCCGATTTCGGCCCGGGTGGCTTTGCTGCCCAGGCTTTTGCGCCAGCGCCGCAGCGCGAACGGCAGGATCGTGCCGACCCGGCCGTTCAGCCGCACCAGGCTGGTATAAGCCTCCTCGACGACCCAGTCGATACGGGCGTCGGGGAAGTGGCGGGCGATGTCGGCCACCATCGGCAGGTTGTGCAGCACATCGCCCATCGAGGAGACGCGCACCAGCAGGATGTTCAACGGCTTGGCCGAGCCGGCAGGCGCCCCCATTCGACTTAAAAGGGCAGTTGCGCGTCGGGCTTGGCGGCCAGGATGACGCTCTTGAACTGCGCCTGGATGCGCGCCAGCGCGGCCGGCGTTTCAGCCTCGAAGCGCATCACGATCACCGGCGTGGTGTTCGACGAACGCGCCAGGCCGAAGCCGTCGGCGTACTCGACGCGCAGGCCGTCGATGGTGATGATCTGCTGGTGGCCGGGGAACTCGGCGTTGGCGTGCAACTGCTCCATCAGCGCGACGTTCTCGCCCTCCTTCAACTCCAGGTGCAGCTCGGGCGTGCTGTCGGACTGCGGCAGGCTGTTGAGCAGCGCCGACGGGTCGCTTTCGCGCGTCAGGATTTCCAGCAGGCGGGCGCCGGCGTACATGCCGTCGTCGAAGCCGTACCAGCGGTCCTTGAAGAAGATGTGGCCGCTCATTTCGCCGCCCAGCGGGGCGCCGGTTTCGCGCAGCTTGGCCTTGACCAGCGAGTGGCCGGTCTTGTACATCAGCGGCCGGCCGCCGTGCTTGGCGATATACGGCGCCAGGTGGCGCGTGCATTTGACGTCGTACAAGATCTGCTCACCAGGATGGCGCGTCAGCACGTCGGCGGCGAACAACATCATTTGCCGGTCCGGGTAGATGATCTGGCCGTCCTTGGTGACGACGCCGAGGCGGTCGCCGTCGCCGTCGAAGGCGATGCCGATCTCGGCGTCGGAGTCGCGCAGGCAGCGGATCAGGTCTTGCAAATTCTCCGGATGGGCCGGGTCGGGATGGTGGTTCGGGAAGGTGCCGTCGACTTCGCAGAACAGCTCGATCACTTCGCAACCCATGCCGCGGAACAGGTCGCCGGCGAAGGCGCCGGCGACGCCGTTGCCGCAGTCCACCGCGATCTTGATCGGGCGCGCCAGCTTGACGTCGCCGAGGATGCGTTCAAGGTAGGCGGCGCGGATGTCATGGGTCGAGTAGGCGCCGGTCTTGCCGGCGTCGGCGGCGCCGGCGTCGGCCTGGTGCGCAACGATGCCGTGGTACAGCGCCTGGATCGTCTCGCCGTGGATCGCCTCGCCCGCCAACACCATTTTAAAGCCGTTGTAGTCGGGCGGGTTGTGGCTGCCGGTGACCATGATGCCGGACTGGGTGTCGAGCACGTTGGTGCCGTAGTAGACCATCGGCGTGGCCACCACGCCCAGGTCGATCACGTCGACGCCGGCCGCCTGCAAACCCTGGGCCAGCGCGGCGATCAGTTCGGGTCCGGACAAGCGGCCGTCGCGGCCGATGACGACGCGGCTCTGGCCCTTGGCCAGCGCGGCCCGGCCGAAGGCGCGGCCGATCTGCCGCGCCACATCGGCATCGAGGGTTTTGCCGATGATGCCGCGAATATCGTAAGCTTTAAAGATTGTTTTCGACAGGGAGACCATAGTATTTTCAAAACGCGCGAAGCCGCGCGCCATGCCAAACCGGCCGGCGCCGCGGTATCGCCAAACATCAACGGGAAGGCCCGGGCGGCGTCAAACGACGTCCGCCGCGGCACCAAGGGCGGCTCGCCGAACCGGACTGCGGTTCCGCGCGCCGTGGAAGTATACCGAATTATACCCGCAGCAGATCGATCGATTTGCCGGAATCGGTCCATTGCTTCACCCATTTCGGCTGGCGGCCGCGGCCGGTCCACTGCTGCGACTCGTCGTCGGGGTGGCGGTAACGCACCGCCACGCTGCCGGTCTTGGCGCGCACGCCGCTGGCGACCAACTCTTTCAAGGGAATGCCGACGCTCTGGGCGATCGCCAGAATTTGCTCGCGCGCCTTGGCGATATCGCGGTGCTCGCGCTTTTTCATTTCCTGCTTGATTTTGTCCTGAAGGTTGCGCAGCTCGGGCGCCGACATATTCGATAAATCCATCGTGATTCCTTTTGTACGAGTTATAGGCATAAAACCTTAGCGGTGAGCGGAATATACTACATTATCAGGACAACACCGGTTCTTCTTATCCGAAGCGCATCCTATACGCGATCGGATCGGATTATGCCGGCATCGCGGCATATATTCGCGCGCTATGGCGCCGCTATGCCGCCGCGGCGATAAGCGCGGTTGAAATAAATATTATTTATCGGCAATAAGAACCGGGGGGGGCGACGCCCGGTTTCTCTTCATCCTTGCCGTTCCGCGCCGCCGCCTATTCCTCCAGGCATAATCGCAGCGCCTCGCGCCAATCGGGCAGATCGCAAAAGCGTCCGATCAGGCGGTCCGAGCACAGCACCGAATTGGACGGCCGCGGCGCCGGCACCGGATACTCGGCGCTGGGGATCGGAATCAGCCGGCAATCGATCTGCGCCGCCGCCAGGATAGCCTCGGTGAAGCCGAACCAGGTGGTGCGGCCCTGGCTGCTCAGATGGTACACGCCGCTGTTCTCCCGCCACCAGTCGGCTTGGCCGGCGCGCGCCTGCGCCAGGATCAGCGCGGTGCTGTCGGCGATGGTGCGGCTCCAGGTCGGCGCGCCGTGCTGGTCGTCGACCACGCGCAATTCGTCGCGCTCGCGCGCCAGGCGCAGCATCGTCAGCAGGAAATTTTTGCCGCGCATGCCATACACCCAGCTGGTGCGGAAGATCAGGTGGGGTATCCCGGCGGCGGCGATGGCTTGCTCGCCGGCCAGCTTGCTGGCGCCGTAGACGTTTAACGGGGCGGTGGGGTCGTCCTCGACGTAGGCGCCGCTCTTGGCGCCATTGAACACGTAATCGGTCGAGTAATGCACCATCACCGCGCCCAGGCGCGCCGCCTCCCCGGCCATCAGGCCGGGCGCCTCGGCGTTGACGCGGTACGCCAGTTGCGGCTCGCTCTCGGCCTTGTCGACGGCGGTGTAGGCGGCCGGGTTGACGATCAGTTGCGGCCGCTCGGCGCGGATCACGTCGCGCACCTGGTCCAGGTCGGACAGGTCGAAGCGGGCGCGGTCGAGCGCGACCACCTGGCCCAGGCCCTGCAGGCTGCGCTCGAGCTCGTAACCGAGCTGGCCGCTGGTGCCGGTCAGCAGGATCTTCACGCGAACACCTCGGCCTCGGCCAGCAGCTTGCCCTGCTGGTCCTTGCCCGAGAGCATGGGCGCGCCGGCCAGCGGCCAGCTGATGCCCAGCGCCGCGTCGTTCCACAGGATCGCCCGCTCGTGCTCGGGGGCGTAGTAGTCGGTGGTTTTGTAGAGGAATTCGGCGCTCTCGCTGGTGACCACGAAGCCGTGGCCGAAGCCGGGCGGCACCCACAACTGGCGCCGGTTTTCGGCCGACAACTCGACGCCGACCCAGTGGCCGAACGTCGCCGAGCTCTTGCGCAAATCGACGGCGACATCGTAGACCGCGCCGGCGGTGACGCGCACCAGCTTGCCCTGCGGCTGGACGATCTGGTAATGCAGGCCGCGCAAGACGTTTTTCGCCGACTTCGAATGGTTATCCTGGACGAATTCGACCTGCACGCCGCTCAGTTCGGCGAAGCGGCGGGCGTTGAAACTCTCATAAAAAAAACCGCGGTCGTCGCCAAACACGTTCGGCTCGATGATCAACACGTCGGCGATAGCGGTCGGGGTTACCTTCATTATCGAATCACTTTATCCTGAAGAATTTGCAGCAGATACTGGCCGTAACCATTTTTTTTCAGCGGCAGCGCCAGTTTCTCCAACTGCGCGCCGTCGATATACCCTTTGCGGTAGGCAATTTCTTCCAGACAAGCCACTTTCAAGCCTTGGCGTTTCTCGATGGTGGCAATAAACTGCGACGCCTCCAGCAGGGAATCGTGGGTGCCCGTGTCGAGCCAAGCCATGCCCCGGCCCATCAGTTCGACGTTCAATTGCTGCGCCTCCAAATACATCCGGTTGACGTCGGTGATTTCCAGCTCGCCGCGCGCCGACGGGGCGATGTCGGCGGCGATGTCACACACCTGCTTGTCGTAGAAATACAGGCCGGTGACGGCGTAGTTCGATTTCGGCCGCGCCGGTTTTTCCTCGATGCTGACGGCGCGCCGGTTGGCGTCGAAGTCGACCACGCCGTAGCGTTCCGGGTCCTGCACGTGGTAGGCGAACACGGTGGCGCCGTCGGTGCGGCCGTTGGCCTGGCCCAGCAGCGCGTCCAGTTCGTTGCCGTAATAGATGTTGTCGCCCAGGATCAGCGCCGACGGCGCGTCGCCGACGAAGGCGCGGCCGATGATGAAGGCCTGCGCCAGGCCGTCCGGCGAGGGCTGCACCGCGTAGCTCAAGCTGACGCCCCACTGGCTGCCGTCGCCCAGCAGTTCGCGGAAGCGCGGCGTGTCCTGCGGCGTCGATATGATCAGGATATCGCGTATGCCGGCCAGCATCAGCGTGCTGAGCGGATAGTAAATCATCGGTTTGTCGTAGATCGGCAGCAATTGCTTGGAGACGCACATCGTCACCGGATACAGGCGCGTGCCGGAGCCGCCGGCCAGGATGATGCCTTTGCGGTTGGTCGGATGGCGCGTCATGCTGCGGCCTCCCGGTTCAGATAGTTTTGCTCGACCCAGTTGGCGTAGGCGCCCGACTGCACGTCGGCGACCCAGGCCTGGTTGCTCAGGTACCACTGCACCGTTTTAAAGATGCCGCTGTCGAAGGTTTCGGCCGGTTTCCAACCCAGTTCGCGCTCGATCTTGCCGGCGTCGATGGCGTAGCGGCGGTCGTGGCCGGGGCGGTCCGCCACATACGTCAGCTGCTCCAGGTAGCTGACGGGCGCGCCGGCCTTGGGCGCCAGGCGGTCGAGAATGGTGCACAGCGCGCGCACCACGTCGAGGTTGGCCATTTCATTCCAGCCGCCCACGTTGTAGGTTTCGCCCAGGCGGCCGGCGTCGAGCACCCGGCGGATCGCCGCGCAGTGGTCGCTCACATACAGCCAGTCGCGCACCTGCTGGCCGTCGCCGTAGATCGGCAGCGGCTTGCCGGCGAGGGCGTTGGCGATCACCAATGGAATCAGCTTTTCCGGGAAATGGTAGGGGCCGTAGTTGTTCGAGCAGTTGGTGGTCAGCGTCGGCAGGCCGTAGGTGTGGTGGTAGGAGCGCACCAGGTGGTCCGACGCCGCCTTCGAGGCCGAATACGGGCTGTTCGGCGCGTAGGCGGTGGTTTCGGAAAACGGCGCGTCGTCCGGCCCGAGGGTACCGTAGACCTCGTCGGTGGACACGTGCAGGAAGCGGAACGCCGCCTTGGCGTCGGCGTCCAGCTCGCTCCAGTAGGCGCGCGTCGCCTCCAGCAGGCTGAAGGTGCCGTTGATGTTGGTGTTGATGAAGTCGCCCGGCGCGTGGATCGAGCGGTCGACGTGGCTCTCGGCGGCGAAATGCAGGACCGCCCGCGGCCGGTGCTGGCGCAGCAGCGCCAGCACGTGCTCGCCATCGCAGATATCGCCGCGCACGAACAGGTGGCGCGCGTCGTCCTTCAGCGCGGCCAGGTTGTGCATATTGCCCGCGTAGGTGAGCTTGTCGAAATTGAGCACGGGCTCGTCGCATTGGCCCAGCCAGTCCAGCACAAAATTCGATCCGATAAAGCCGGCACCGCCAGTTACAAAAATCATTTAGTATCCTGCCCAAAGCATAAATTAGTGATAAGTACGATTTTAAGTGATTTTATGCGCGCCAAGCGACAAGAATTGCCGGCCGCGCGCGGCGCGCCACAAAATAACAAGAGACATTAGCCATCACCATGAAAACCTACGTCATCGGCGACCTGCAAGGTTGCCACGATCAAACCCTGGCCCTGCTCGCGCGCATCGAACTGGCCTGCCCCGGTCCGCGCAGCATCCTGTTCGCCGGCGACCTGATCAACCGCGGCCCGCAATCGCTGGCGACGCTGCGCCACGTGCACGCGCTGGCGCAGCGCGGCGACGGCGAGGTCGAGATCGACGCCGTGCTGGGCAACCACGACCTGCATCTGCTGGCGGTGGCCTGCGGCATCCGCCCGGCGCACGCCAGCGACACGCTGGCCGAGATCCTGCGGGCGCCCGACCGCGACGCGCTGATCGACTGGCTGCGCCGGCGCCCGCTGGCGCTGCTGCGCCAGGGCCACCTGCTGGTGCACGCCGGCGTGCTGCCGCAATGGAGCGCGCGGCGCGCCGTGGCGCTGGCCGGCGAAGTCGAGGCGGCGCTGCGCGGCCCGGACTGGGTCGACTTCCTGCGCGGCATGTACGGCAACGCGCCGGCCGCCTGGGACGACGGCCTGCGCGGCGACGCGCGCCTGCGCTGCATCGTCAACGCGCTGACGCGGCTGCGCTTTTGCAGCGCCGACGGCGTGATGGATTTCAAGATGAAGGAAAGCGGCAGCGCCGCGCCGGAGTCGGGCCTGCTGCCGTGGTTCGAGGTGCCGGGCCGGCGCAGCGCCGCCGACACCGTGGTGTTCGGCCACTGGTCGGCGCTGGGCCTGACGCTGCGGCCGAATTTAATCGGCCTCGACAGCGGCTGCGTGTGGGGCGGCCAATTGTCGGCGGTGTGCCTGGAGGATCGCACGCTGCTGCAGGTCGACTGCCCGAGCTACCGCCGGCACGCCGGCGAGCCGGCGCGCTGAAGCCGCGCCTGGGTCAAACTCGGGCCGGACTCGGGCCACACTCAGGCCGGTTCGGCCGCCGCCGCCGTGGCGGCCTCGATGCCGAGCGCGCCGGCCACCGCCAGTTGCGCGGCCAGCGCCAGCTCGCGCCGGTGCGCGCCGACGCTGTCTAGCGGCGCCAGGCAGACCAGCCGCGCCGTCACGGCCGGGCCGCTGAGGATGGCCACCAGGCTCTGCGCGAAATTCATGTCGCCGATGAAATCGACCGACGGATGCGAGCCGCCGCTGGCGTCGACGTAGGACAGCGCCAGCGGCTGCACCGGCACCTTGGCGTCGATCGCCGCCTCGAACAAATTGGCGTGGAACGGCAGCAACTGCCCCTGCGGCGCCGTGGTGCCCTCGGGGAAGAAGCCGATGCGCTCGCCGTCGACCAGCTTGTCGACCAGGCCCTTGAAAATATGCCGCAGGTCGCGGCGCTTGCCGCGCGCGATATACACGGTGCCGGCCTTGGCGCTGAGCCAGCCCAGCAGCGGCCAGTCGCGGATCTCGGCCTTGGCGACGAAGCGGCAGGGATGCACCGCGTTGATGACGAAAATATCCAGCCACGAGACATGGTTGGCGACCACCATCGCCTGCGGCAGCGCCTGCTCCCAGCCGGCCGAGCGTTCGACGCGCACGCCGCAGACCGCCATCAACTGGCGCGACCAGATACGGATACGGCGGTTGCGCGCCGGCGCGCCCAGCCAAGGAAACACCACGGCGCACGTCGCCATACCCAGCGCCACATGCACGGCGACCCGCCCGAGCCGATAAATAAGCAATAGTTTCACATCACACCAAACAAAAAATAAGCACGGCCACGGCGCCGCAACAACATCGGTTCAAACAAACATCGGGACCGGCCTCGGCATAACGGTTTTTACACAACAACAACGGGGTCGGGTCCACCTGGGGCGGTTTTCCCGCTTCAAAAACCGTCCTATCGAGACCTGACCCGAGGCTTGTTGCGCGACCTAGCGCTGGTAGGCGACGTGGCCGGCGACGATGGTCGCCCGCACCACACCGCTCAACTCGTATCCGAGGAAGGGGGTGTGCTTGCCCTGGCTGGCCAGCGCCGCGCCCGTCACGGTCCAGCGCGCCGCCGGGTCGAACAGGCAAACGTCGGCGACGCTGCCCGGCGCCAGGTTGCCGCCGGGGATGCCGGCGACGCGCGCCGCGTCAGCCGTCACCTTGGCCAGCGCGCGGGCGATCGGCCGGCGCTCGCCGGTGGCCTGGCCGGCGGCGTAGTCGTCGGCCCATTTCAGCGCCAGCGACAGCAGCAGTTCCAGGCCGGTGGCGCCCGGCGAGGCTTCGCCGAACGGCAGCAGCTTCTCGTCGTCGTCGACCGGGGTGTGGTCCGAGCAGATCGCGTCGACGGTGCCGTCGAGCAGGCCGAGGCGGATGGCGTCGCGGTCGCGCTGGCTGCGGAACGGCGGCGTGACGCGCGCGTTCGGGTCGAAGAAGCCGATGTCGGCGTCGGTCAGGTGGACGTGGTGGACGCCGACGTCGCAGCTGACCGGCAAGCCTTCGCGCTTGGCCGCGCGGATCAGGTCCAGCCCGGCCGCCGACGAGATGCGGCACAGGTGCACGCGGGCGCCGGTGGCGCGCATCAGTTCGAAGATGGTGTGCAGCGCGATGGTTTCGGACATCACCGGCACGCCCGACAGGCCCAGGCGCGAGGCCAGCGGTCCGGCGTGGGCGATGCCGCCGCGGCCGATGTGCGCGTCCTGCGGGCGCAACCAGACGGTGTAGCCGAAGGTGTTGGCGTACTGCATGGCGCGCAGCAGCACGGTGGTGTCTTCGACCGGCTCCTCGGCCTGGGCGAAGCCGATGCAGCCGGCCTCGGTCAGTTCGGCCATCTCGGTGAGCGCCTTGCCCTTCAAGCCGACGGTCAGCGCGCCCAGCGGGTGGACGTGGGCCAGGTTCATGGTCTTGGCGCGGTATTTCAGCATTTCCACCAGGCCCGGCTCGTCGAGCACCGGGTCGGTGTCGGGCGGGCAGACCAGGCGCGTGACGCCGCCCTGCATCGCCGCCCGCAGTTCGGACTCCAGCGTGGCCTTGTATTCGTAGCCGGGCTCGCGCAGGCGCACCGACAGGTCGACCAGGCCGGGCGCGACCACCAGGCCGCTGGCGTCGATGACGCGCCCGGCAACGAAGCCGGCCGGCATGGCGCCCACGGCCAGCACGGCGCCGTCGGCGATGAAGAGGTCTTGCAGGCTGTCGACGCCGTTGGCCGGGTCGATCAGGTGGCCGTTCTTGATATGTAAGTTCATCCTTGATTTCCCGCCAAAATGCTCATCACTGCCATCCGCACCGCGATGCCGAATGTCACCTGCGGCAGAATCACCGCTTGCGGACCGTCCGCCACCGCCGAGTCGATTTCGACGCCGCGGTTCATCGGCCCCGGATGCATGACGATCGCATCCGGCCTGGCCAGCGCCAGCCGCTCCGGCGTCAGGCCGTAGTTTTTGAAGTACTCTTGCGCCGACGGCAGCAGCGCGCCGTTCATGCGCTCGTTTTGCAGGCGCAGCATGATGATCACGTCGACGCCCTTCAAGCCCTCGTTCATGTCGGTGAAGACGCGCACGCCCATCTGCTCCAGGCCGCCCGGCAGCAGCGTGTGCGGGCCGATCGCCCGCACTTCCGGCACGCCCAGCGTGGTCAGCGCGTGGATGTCGGAACGCGCCACCCGGCTGTGCAGGATGTCGCCGACGATGGCCACCGTCAGCTTGGTGAAGTCCTTTTTATAGTGGCGGATCGTGTACATGTCGAGCAGCCCCTGGGTCGGGTGCGCGTGCCGGCCGTCGCCGGCGTTGACGACGTGGACGTGGTTCTGCCGCGTGTCGTGCAGGTGCTTGGCGATCAGGTAGGGCGCGCCGGACTGGGCGTGGCGCACCACGAACATGTCGGCGTGCATGGCCGACAGGTTGTCGATGGTGTCGAGCAGGGACTCGCCCTTGCTCGCCGACGAGGCCTGGATGTTCAGGTTGATGACGTCGGCCGACAGCCGTTTCGAGGCGATTTCGAAGGTGGTGCGGGTGCGCGTCGAGTTTTCAAAAAACAGGTTGAAGACGCTTTTGCCGCGCATCAGCGGCACCTTCTTGACGTCCCGGTCGGAGACGCCGACGAAGGACGAGGCGGTGTCGAGGATGTGGTTGACGATGGTCTTCGGCAAGCCCTCGATCGTCAGCAGATGCTGCAGCTCGCCGTGTTTGTTCAGTTGCGGATTAAGCATGGTGGTTGTCTAGGCGTTGTCGATTGTTAGCGTGAATTGTCCGGCGTCGGCGCGCTGCAGCACCAGCGCCCGGCCCGGCTCGATGGCGACGCTGGCGGCGACGAAGTCGGCCGCCACCGGCAGCTGGCGCTCGCCGCGGTCGACCAGCGCGGCGAGCATGATGCGCGCCGGGCGGCCGTAGTCGAACAGCTCGTTGATCGCCGCGCGCGTGGTGCGCCCGGTGTAGAGCACGTCGTCGACCAGCAGGATGGTGGCGCCGTTGACGTCGAAGCCGATTTGCGTCGGCTTGACGTCGGCGTGCAAGCCCTTCTGGGCGAAGTCGTCGCGGTAGAACGAGACGTCGATGACGCCCAGGCGCGCTTGCAAGCCGAGGTCGGCCGCGAGGCGCTCGGCCAGCCAGGCGCCGCCGGAGTGGATGCCGATGATGGCGACGTCGGCCACGCCGGACAGGCCGCTCTGTACCTGTTGCAGCAAGACCTGGTACAGGGCCTCGGCGTCGAGTTGGGAAGGGTTAGTTGGATTGGGCATAGTCGTCAAAGTATTGTTGCAAAATGATGGCGGCGGCGCGGTCGTCGATGACCTCGCCGCGTTTGGCGGCGATCACGGCCGAGGAGTAGCGCTCGTCGACCAGCACCACCGGCAGGCCGAAGCGGCCGTGCATCTGGTTGGCGAAGCGGCGGCAGCGCGCGCTCATTTCATGCTCGACGCCGTCGGGATGGCTGGGCAGGCCGACCACGATGCGGCTCGGCTGCCACTCGTCGACCAGGGCGGCGATGGCGGCGAAACGCGGCTCGTTGGCGATGGCGGCGATGACGGACAGGGGCTGGGCCTGGCGGATCATCGTGTTGCCGATCGCCACGCCGATGCGTTTGATGCCGAAGTCGAAGCCGAGCACGGTGTCAATCACCGCGCTCACAGGGGCGCGCCCGCGCCGACGGACAGGCCGACGTCGAGGTCGAGGTCAAGTTCAAGCATGCCCGGCCTCGGAGGCGAGCATCAAGGGGTCGATGCCGAGCAGCTTGATGGCGGCGACGTAGCGGTCCTCGATCGGCAGGTCGAACAGGATGTCGGCGTCGGCGCCGACGGTGAGCCAGCCGTTGCGGCCGATCTCGTCCTCCAGCTGGCCGGGGCTCCAGCCGGCGTAACCGATCGACACCAGCAGGCGCTGCGGGCCGGCGCCGTTGGCGACCGCCTCGAGCACGTCGATCGACGTCGTGAAGGCCACCTCGTCCGTCACCGTTAGCGACGACGAATAGCGCCCCCCCGGCGTGTGCAGCACGAAGCCGCGGTCGTCCTGCACCGGCCCGCCGAACATGATCGGCTCGTTGACCATCGGCGTGTCCATGCCGGCGCCGAGCTTGAGGTCGATGCGCTCGAACAGCACCTGCATCGTCATGTCGGTGGGCTTGTTGATGACCACGCCGAGCACGCCGTTTTCATTGTGTTCGCAGACATACACGACGGTGCCGCCGAAGATCGGGTCTTGCATCGCCGGCATCGCGATTAGAAAATGGTTCGCCAAATTCAGCGCGAGGGCGCCCCCGCCGCCGCCGGGCTCCAAAAGGTCGGAGGGATCCTGTAACGATCCGTGCACAGGTAGAGATTTGCCGATTTTGCTCTTTTTCATACGCGTTGCTCTCTCTGCTGGCTGGCTTATCCTGCTTTGCTGGTAAGATCGTCGACGCCGGCGACATGCCGCGCAACTGCCTACAGTTTACACTGAATTGGCGCGGCGGCGGCGTATGCGCCGCCGCGTGCCTCGGCATCATCCGATGGTAGGCATGAAAACCGCCTGGTACCTTGACCGTGAACACGCAAATGACACTCGATAAATCCCTGGTCTGGTTGCGCCGCGACTTACGCGTCTTCGACCATGCCGCCCTGCACCATGCCTTACGGCAAAGCAAAGCCGTCTACTGCGTCTTCGTCTACGACACGGCGATCCTGGCCGGCCTGCCGCGGCGCGACCGGCGCGTCGACTTCATCCACGCCAGCGTGGCCGAACTGGCCGCCGAGCTGCGCCAACTGGGCGGCGAGCTGATCGTGCGACACGCCGACGCCGCCGCCGCGATCCCGCAACTGGCGGCCGAACTGGGCGTCGACGCGGTGTTCGCCAACCACGACTACGAGCCGCAGGCGATCGCGCGCGACGCCGCCGTGGCGCAGGCGCTGGCGGCCGACGCCCGCCTGTGGTTCAGCTTTAAGGACCAGGTGGTGTTTGAAAAGAGCGAAGTGTCTACGCTGTCCGGCAAAACCTTCTCGGTGTTCACGCCGTACAAGAACGCCTGGCTGAAAAAGCTGCGCGCCGACCCGGACTGCACGGCGCCGCTGTCGGTCGAGCCGCTGGCGGCGCGCCTGGCCGCGCCGGCCATGCCGGAGGCGGCGCTGCCGACGCTGGCCGAGCTGGGCTTCGAGCCGAGCAACCTGGCCGAGCTGGCGATCCCCACCGGCATGTCGGGCGCCGCCGCGCTGATCGAGGACTTCCTGCCGCGCCTGGCCAACTACGCCGCGGCGCGCGACTTCCCGGCCGTCAAGGGGCCGTCCTACCTGTCGCTGCACCTGCGCTTCGGCACGCTGTCGGTGCGCCACCTGGTGCGCACCGTGCTCGAGTTGATCGACCGCGGCGTCGGCGGCGAGGGCGCGCCGGTCTGGCTCGCCGAGCTGATCTGGCGCGAGTTCTACGCCACCATCCTGTTCCACCATCCGCACGTGGCGCAGCGCGCCTTCAAGCCGGCCTACGACGCCATCGAATGGGAAAGCGGGCCGCGGGCCGAGCAGGACTTCGCCGCCTGGTGCGAGGGCCGCACCGGCTACCCGCTGGTGGACGCGGCGATGGCGCAGTTGAACCAGAGCGGCTACATGCACAACCGCCTGCGCATGGTCACGGCCTGCTTCCTGATCAAGGACCTGGGCATCGACTGGCGCCGCGGCGAAGCCTACTTCGCGCTGCACCTGAACGACTTCGACCTGGCCTCCAACAACGGCGGCTGGCAGTGGGCCGCCTCGTCGGGCTGCGACGCCCAGCCCTACTTCCGCATCTTCAACCCGGTCACGCAGTCGGAAAAGTTCGACGCGGCCGGCCGCTTCATCCGGCGCTACCTGCCGCAACTGAAAGCGCTGCACGACAAGGAAATCCACGCGCCCTGGCTGGTGCCGCGGATGCTGCTGGAGCAAAAGAACATCCGGCTGGGGCGCGACTACCCCGAACCGATCGTGCAGCACGACGTCGCGCGCAAGACCACGCTGGAGCGCTACGCGGTGGTGAAGGTAATCGCGCCGGTCGGATGAGCCCACGGGGCGCAATCCGACCGGCGAGCCTGCGCCGACGCCGGCCGGGTTACGCCGCTGCTTCTTACGGCGCCAACAAACCGCTGATGGCCGCCAGCAGCAGCGGCTCCTGGAACGGTTTGCCGAAGTAGGCGTTGACGCCCAGCTCCATCGCGTAGTTGCGGTGCTTGTCGGCGCTGCGCGAGGTGATCATGATGATCGGGATGGCGCGCGTGCGGGCGTCGCCGCGCACGTTGCGGGTCAGGTCGAAGCCGTCCATGCGCGGCATTTCAATGTCGACCAGCATCAGCGCCGGCGTCACGCCCTGCAGTTGTTCGAGCGCGTCGACGCCGTCCTTGGCCAGCGCCACCTGGTAGCCTTCGCGTTCCAGCAGGCGCTGGGTGACGCGGCGCACCGTCAACGAATCGTCGACCACCATGATCAGCGTGTCGCGCGGCAGCGGCGCGCCGCCGTCGGCCCGCCCGGCGGCGGCGGCGCCGGGATGGTGGGCGCGCAGCTCCGGGTGCAGTGCGAGATGCTGCGCCAGCGCCACCGGGTTCAGAATCAACACGATGTCGCCCGAACCAAGCACGGTGGCGCCGGCGATGCCGGCCATGCGCGCCAGTTGCGGCCCGACGTTCTTGATGACGACTTCGCGGTTGCCCAGCACCTCGTCGACTTGCAGCGCCAGCCGGTCGTTGCCGTTGCGCAGCATCAGCACCGGGCTGGAACGCTGCAGCTGCGGGCGCGCCGCCTCCTCGCCCAGCAAGTGCGACAGGTAGTGCAGCGCCACTTGCTGGCCCTGCGACTCGAGCGCGCCGGCGGCGTGCGCCGCGGCCAGCGCGGCCTCCTTCAACTGCTGCACCTGCTCGACCAGCAGCGACGGCAGCGCGTAGGTTGTGCCGCCGCACGACAGCAGCACCACCTGCGTCACCGCCAGCGTCAGCGGCAGATGCACGGTGAAGCAGGCGCCCACGCCCGGCTGCGACAGGATGTCGACCCGTCCGCCCAGCGCCAGCGCCTCGGAGCGCACGATGTCCATGCCGACGCCGCGCCCGGCCAACTCGGTCAGGCTGTCGGCGGTGGAGAAACCCGGCTGGAAGATCAGCGCGCCGGCCCGCTCGTCGTCGACCTCCTCGTCCGGCCCCAGCAAACCGCTGCTGCGCGCCTTGGCGCGGATCCGCGCCAGGTCCAACCCGGCGCCGTCGTCGCTAAATTCAATCACCACCTCGTTGCCCTGCTGGCTGACCTGCACCAGCAGTTCGCCGGTCTCGCTCTTGCCGGCGGCGACCCGCCCGGCGCGCGACTCGACGCCGTGGGCGATGGCGTTGCGCAGCAGGTGTTCGAACGGCGCCGCCATGCGTTCCAGCACGCTGCGGTCGATTTCCACCGCGCCGCCGCGCAGGTCGAGGTTGACGCGCTTGTCGACCTCTTTCGCGCTCTGCCGCGCGACGCGGAACAGGCGCTCGGCGATGCTGGCGAACGGCACCATGCGCACCCGCATCAGGTCGCGTTGCAGCTCGCGCGTCAGGCGCCCCTGCAGCACCAGGTCGTCGGCGGCGCTGTCGACGGTGCGGGTCAGGTTGTCGTGGAAGGAGGCGGCGTCGTTGACGCTTTCGGCCATCATGCGCGTGAGTTCCTGCAGGCGCGTGAAGCGGTCGAATTCCAGCGGGTCGAACTCGCGCTCGCTGGAAATGGCCATGCGCGAGGCGATCTGCGACTCGGCCTGCATTTCGACTTCGCGCAACTGGCGCCGCAGCCGCGTCAGGTTGTCGGCGAATTCCAGCAGCGACGAGCGCAGCGAGCCGACTTCGTTTTCCAGCTTGGAGCGGGTAATCGACACCTCGCCGGCCTGGTTCACCAGGCGGTCGAGGATGTCGGCGCGCACCCGCACCAGCGCCACCTTGGCGTCGGCGGCCGGGGCGGCCTCGCCCGGCGCGCCGGCCTGGCCCGCCCCGGCGGCCTGCCCGGGGGCCTGCTGCAACTGTTCGAACAGCAGCAGCGCGTGGTCGTAGTGGGCCAGCAGCTCCTCGAAGGCGTGCGCCGTGGCGATGCCCGCGTGCAGCATGTTCTCGATGTGGGTTTCAATCTCGTGGGCGTACTGGCCCAGGCGCATCGCGCCGGCCATGCGCGCGCTGCCCTTGACGGTGTGCAGCAGGCGCAGCAGCATCTGCGCCTGCGCCAGGTCGTCCGGGTTGTGCTGCCAGGTGCGCAGCGCCTGGCCGATTTGCGGCAGCAGGTCGGCGCCCTCCTCCAGGAACACCGGCAGCAGGTCGACGTCCAGTTCGTCGCGCGGGCTCGCCGCGACAACCAGCACTTCCTCGACCAACGCCGGCGCGGCCAGCGACTGGATCATCGCTTCGCGCTCCGGCGCGGATTCCACCCCAAGTTCGGGCGCGGCCGCGGACCCGGACTCGGGCTGCGCTGCCGCCTCGACTTGCGCCGGCGGCTCGGGCGCCAGTTCGGCAAGCGGTTCGGCCTGCGTCAGCAAGGGCGCGGCCAGCGCGTCGTCGAAGATGGCGTCGAACAAATCGTCGACGTCGCTGGTGTCGGACGCCGGCGGCGGCGCCGGCTTGGCCGTCGGCGCCTCGTCGGCCGCGGTATCGGCGGCGGCGCCGGGCTGCGGCGGCTTGCCGACGATGCTCTGATAGGCGGCGGCGAACAGCGCGTCGAGTTGCGACGCCGGCTCGGCCGGAGCGGACGACAACGCGGCGGCGGCCGGCTCGCTTGCCGGCGCCGGCGTTGCCACGGGCGCGGCCGGCGCCGGTGCCGGTGCCGGCGCCGCGGCCGCGCCGGCGCCGACGATGCTGTCGTAGGTCGCCGCGAACAGCGCGTTCAGGCGCCCTTCCAGCTGGTCCAGCTGGTCCATCTGGTCGAGGTGGGCGGCCTGCTCTTCGCCTGGGGCTTGCAACAGCTGCTCGCGCAGCTGCTGCAACGCCGCCAGCAGTTGCGGCTGCTCCGGCGCCAGCTCGCCCAGCGCGAAACTTTGCAGCATCTTGCCGACGCGCTGGGTGACCTGGTCGAGCACGCCGCGCTGCGCCTCGTTCAAGCCGGGCGCCGGCGGCACCGCCACTTCGAGCGCCTGCTCCAGCGCGTGGGCCAGTTCGCGCAAGGCCTTGAAGCCGACCGTGCCGGACGAGCCGGTCAGCGTGTGCGCCGCGTGCAGCGCCTCGGCGCTGACGGCGCGCCGCGGTTCGTGGCGCCACTCGCTGAAGTCGACGCTGAGCAGGCGCAGCAACTCGTCCGTTTCGGCCACGTAAATGTTATACAGCGGCAGGCTGATGTCGAGTTCGCCAACCTGCTTCAGGTTGTCGTCGCGCGGCGCGCTCGGCGCCGTCGGGAAGTCGATGACGTTGCTGTCCGGCGCGGGCGGCCGCGCCGCCGCGGCGCCCTCGTCGAGGTCGACGCCGCCGATCGGCGCGCCGCTCTCGTCGGGCGCGAACGCGGCGCCGTGCTGGACCCGCTCGGCGGCCGCCACCAGCGCCGCGGCGCTGCGCTGCGAGGCGGCGCCGTCGGCCACCTCGGCGAGCCAGTCGCTCAACAGGCTCCAGCTGTGCGCCAGCAGGCCGAACAGCTCGTCGTTCGGCGCCCGGTCCTCGGCCAGCCAGACGTTCATGACGCGCTCGACCGCGCCGGCGGCCTCGGCGAACTGGTTCAGGCCGACCATGCGCCCGCTGCCCTTGAGCGTGTGGAAGGAGCGCCGCAGCATGGCCATCTGGTCCGCGCCGGCGCTGTGCGCTCGCGGGCGCGCCAGCGTGCCCTCGACGAAGGACAGCGCGTCGCGCGCCTCGCCGATGAAAATGTCCAGCAGCTCGGCCTCGACGGCGGCGTCGCCCCGCGGCGCGGGCGCCTCGGGCGGCGCCGCCGGCGCCGGCGCCGCGGCCAGCTCCTCGTCGAGCAGCGGCACCGGCTCGGCCGCGGCGATCCTCCCGTACGGGATGGCGCGGAAGGCGCCGTTGGCCGGGTCGAAGTGGAAGCGGCCCTTGGCCGCCTCGGCGTTGCGGCCCAGCATATCGACGAAAAAGCCCAGCGCGCCGACGTTTTGCGCGATCTCGTCGAGCGCGCCCGCCGCGCCGCCCGGCTGGTCCTGGCCCTGCGCCAGCCGGCGCACCGCCTGCTGGACGTGCTGCGCGGCGCGCATCGCGTGGTCCTGGTCGAGTATCGCCAGGGCGCCCTGCAACTGGTGCAGCAGCGGGTCGACCTGCGCCAGCGCCGGGCGCCTGGCCGGGTCGGCGTAGTATTCGTCGAGCACCTTCTCGACCTGGCGCAGGCCGGCCTTCATCTCGGCCGCCAGCGCCGCCACGGTCTGCTCCTGCTCGATGCGGCGCGCCATCTCGCCCTGCCACTGCGACGGCGCCGGCGGCGCGTCGCCGGCCACCAGCGCGGCCAGCCGCGCGACGATGCTGGCGGCGTTGCCGGCGAAATCGTCGGGCAGGCGGCGGATCTGCGCCAGGCCGTGCTCGGCGAACAGCAGCGCGGTGGCCATCTCCAGGGCCAGGTCGGGGCCGCGGCGCGCGGCCGCGGCGGCCACCTCGCCGAGCTGGCGCATCAGCGCGTCCAGCGCCGGCACCTTCAACAGCGCGGCCTGCCGCGCCACCTGCGCCAGCGCCTGGGCGAAGGCGGCCTCCAGCGCCGGGTCGGCGGCGCCGCCCGGCGCGTGCGCGTCGGCGGCGGCCTCGGCCAGCTTGCCCCAGGCCGCCTTGGCCTGCGCCAGCGCCTGGCGCGCCTGCTCCAGCGCGGCCGCGTCGATACGCCCGTAGCGCTTGACGTCGTAGTCGGGCGGCACCAGGCCGTCGAGCCGGTAGGCCTTGCGCATCTGCAGCGCGGCCGGCGTCGGCCGCGCCACGCTGGCGATGAAAAACAGGGCGTCGCGCAGCATGCCCTCGGGCTGGGTCGCGCTGCCCTGGGTCAGGCGGCGCATCTGCAGGTTGATCAGGCCGAACAACTGCTTGACGTACAGGCCGCTGGCCAGCTCGCCGGCGGCGACCAGCTCGGCGAAACTCTGCATCACGCACCAGAAGGTGCGCGCCGGCCCGTCCTGCTGGGCGTCGGCGACCAGCTTGACGGCCTCGCGCAGCGCGTTGGCGTGGCCGTCCTGCTCGGGGCCGGCGGCGCTTTTCAGGAACGGCAGCAGGGCCTTTTCAAAACGCTGGCGGTAGGCCGGGTAGTCCTGCGGCGCCGGCTCGGCGGCGGCGCGGATGCTGACCGCCCCCGGCGGCGGCGGGAAGAACAGGTCGGCCGGGTGGCTGCGTTCGGCCCCCAGCAGCGTCTGCAGCGCGCGGTAGTAGGGGAACAGCCGCGCCGGTTGCGCCGGCGCGCCGGCCAGCAGCTCATCGAGGTATTCGATGACGCCCTGGTACAGCTCGGCCACCGCCTGGGCGTTGTCGACGTTGTATTCCAGGCTGCCGAGCTTGAAGCGCTCGAGCGCCTGCTCGGCCGCCTGGGTCAGCAGGCCGACGCCGTCGACGTCGACCATCAGCAGCGCGCCGTGGGCCTGGTGCAGGTGCGACTTGGCGTGCTGCAGCGCGGTGGCGCGCTCCTCCAACTGGCGCCCGCCGGCCTCGAACAGCGCGGTGCGCGAGCGCCCCAGCGCTTCGCGCACCTCCGCCATCACCCACGACAGCGGGCCGGCGTCGAAGCCGGCCGGGGCCGGGTGGGGCGCGCCAGGCGCGGGCGAAAAATCAGTTGTGCTCATGCTTGCCTCGGCAATTCAATGGGGGCCGCGCCATGTCAGGCGACGACGCGGAAACGCGACACCGAGTTTTTCAATTCCTGCGCCAGCACCGACAGCTTGTGGATCGACTGCGCGGTCTGCTGGGTGCCGTCCTGGGTCTGTTCGGTCACTGCCAGGATGTGCTGGATGTTCAGCGCGACGCCGTTGGCCGAGGTGGCCTGCAGCCCGGTGGCGTAGGAAATTCCCTGGATCAGCTCGGCCAGCCGGTTCGACACCTGGCTGATGTCCGACAGCGCCGCGCCGGCCGCGTCGGACAGGCGCGCGCCCTCGACCACGCCCTGGGTCGACTTTTCCATCGCCGCCACCGCGTCGTGGGTGTCGGTCTGGATGGTGCGCACCAGCGCGCCGATCTGCTTGGCCGCCGCCGCCGAGCGCTCGGCCAGCCGCTGCACCTCCTCGGCCACCACCGAGAAGCCGCGCCCGGCCTCGCCGGCCGAGGCGGCCTGGATCGCCGCGTTCAGCGCCAGCACGTTGGTTTGCTCGGTGATGTCGGAAATGAGTTCGGTGATTTCGCCGATTTCCTGCGACGACTCGCCCAGGCGCTTGATGCGCTTCGAGGTTTCCTGGATCTGCTCGCGGATCTCGTGCATGCCCTTGATGGCGTTTTCCACCGCCGTCGAACCCTGCCGCGCCGCCGCCAGCGACTGGCGCGCCACGTCGGCCGACTCGCTGGCCGACTTCGACACGTCGGTGATCTCGTTGGCCATCTTGACGACGGTGGCGCTGGCGTCCTGGATTTCGCGCGACTGCTGCTGCGAAGCGCTCAGCAGGCCGCTGGAGATGCTGTTGGCGTGGGTCGAGGCGCGCGTGACCTGCTCGGCGGTGGCGGTGACGCGCCCGACCAGGCCGCGCAATTCCTCGACCGTGTAGTTGACCGAGTCGGCGATGGCGCCGGTGATGTCCTCGGACACCGTGGCCTGCACCGTCAGGTCGCCGTCGGCGACCTCCTGCAACTCGTTCATCAGGCGCAAAATGGCCGCCTGGTTCTGGTCGTTGGTGGCCTTGGCCTGCTCCTCCTTGCGCTGCGACAGCAGGCGCTGCGCCTCGGCGTCCTGGCGCCGGCGCTCGGCGCCGCGGGTGCGGTTGCTGGAATCCTGCAGCAGCACGCGGCCGATGCCGGCCGCCGCGACCAGCGTCAGCAGCGCCGAGGCGATCATCACCCAAAATTCCTTGCCGAGCGAATCCTGGTCGCTGTGGTAGGTTTGCTGCAGCAGCGCCAGGCGCTGGCGCACGCCCTCGTTCTCGCTGAAGATCAGCTGCTCGGCCGCCTTGGCAGCGGTGTACTTGTCGAGCTTGTCGAGGATCGAGGCGACCAGCTTTTGGTAGGTGTCGAAGCGGGTTTTTAGCACGTTGAGCATGTCGCGCAACTCGGGGTCGCGGCTGGCGCCGACCTGCAGCGCCTCGTTGCCGTTCAAAAAGGCGTCGATGGCGGCGCGGAAGTAGGTGGTGTCGCCGCCCAGCTGGAACGCGGTCTCCGAGCTGATGCCGCCGGAGCTGAGGAATTCGCTGGCGTTGCGGCTCATGCGCTGGGTCAGCATCATCAGGCGCCCCAGCACCGCCATCTCGCGCGCGCTGGCGCCGCGCTGCACCTTCAACGCGACGATCTCCTCGCTCTGGTCGAGCAGCACCGGCGAGAGCGTGTTCAACTGCTCGAGCGTCAGGTCGAAGGCGCTCAGCTCGGCCTTGGTGCGCAGGATCACCTGCGCCGCCTTGTCGCTGCTGGCCCATTTCTTTTGCGCGTCGGCCACCATCGGCGCCAGCGCGGCGCTGGCCTGGCCGACGTTGCGGCCCTGGTAGTTGCCGCCGCCGGCCATCAGCGCCAGGTCCTGGCTCAATTCGGCGCGGCTCTGCTCGAGCTGGCGGAAGGCCTCGGCGTTGCCCTGCACCGCGTTGGGCGCGGCCTTGCCGACGCGCTGCGAGTGCATCAGCGCGTCGCTGGCGATTTGCGTCTGGGTCGACAGCGCCGCGCTGTGGCGGATGTTCAGCGCGACGAACAGCAGGCTGGTGGCCAGGCTCAGCGCCAGCACCGTCGACAGCACGCTGAGCTGCTTTTGCAACGGCAGGTGGCCGACCAGCGGCAGGCGGAAGTCACTGTCGCGGCTGCTCTCGCGCTGCGCCCCGCGGCGGTTCTTGCTGCCGAGCGCGTCGCGCAGGCGCAGCGGCGCCTCGTCGGCGGCCGGCGCCGCGGCGGGCCGGGGCGGCGCGCCGGGGCCGGCGTCGGCGAACTCCGAGTTCGCCGACGGCTCGTCAACCGGCTCCGGCCTGGCCCTGGAGAACATCGCTGATATCAATCCCATTCCATCTCCCAATTGC
This sequence comes from Janthinobacterium sp. CG3, assembly GCF_000344615.1. Lineage (GTDB taxonomy): Bacteria > Pseudomonadota > Gammaproteobacteria > Burkholderiales > Burkholderiaceae_D > Janthinobacterium. Next base: position 3,417,108 of record NZ_KB467824.1, read on the forward strand.
TGCGTGTGCGTTGCGTATTCGTGGCCCGGCCGCGCCGCCAAGGCGGGCGGCCGGCGCTCGTCATCTTAAAAACCGACCTGTAAAAAGCGCGCCTCGCGCACCAGCAGGGCCAGGTCGAGCATGCTCCAAGCCTGGCCGTCGGCGTCGACGAAGTGCCGCGCCGCCCACGCCGGCGCGGCGGCGGCGTCCGGCTGCGCCTGCATCTGGCCGCTCTGGCGCAGCCCCAGCACGCGCTCGGCCAGCAGCGCGCAGTTGAAGCCCAGCGCCGGCGCGAACGTGACGACGCGGCTGTCCGGCCCGCTGGCGCAGGCCGCCTCGCCGCGGTAGCGCGCCAGGTCGACGACGCCGGTCAGGTTGCCGCGCAGGTTGCACAGGCCCAGGTACCAGTCGCGCGCCAGCGGCACCGCGCCGATCGGCGCCAGCGCGACGATCTCGCCGACCTGGGTCAGGTCGAGCAGGCAGTGGCGCGCGCCGACCAGCACGCCGAGCTGCTTGCTGCGGTCGACCGCGCCGCTCTTGGCCGCCTGCATGCGTTCGAGCAGCTGCACCTGGTACTGGCGCAGCCGGCTGCGGCGCTCGGCGCCGTCGGGCGCGGCCGGGGGGGGCTGGTGGCCGGGCGGCGCCATCGCTAGCCGAGCGCGGCGATTTTGGCCAGCAGCTCGGCCGGGTCGACCGGCTTGACCAGGTAGTCGCGCGCGCCCTGGCGCATGCCCCAGATACGGTCGGTTTCCTGGCTCTTGCTCGAGCAAATGATGATCGGCACGTCCGCCAGTTCCGGGTCGCGGGCGATCGAGCGCGTGACCTGGAAGCCGTTGGCGCCGGGCATGACGACGTCCATCAGGATCAGCTGCGGCTTTTGCAGCTTGATCTGCAGCAGCGCCTCCTCGCCGTTGTCGGCGGTGGTCACGGCGTAGCCGTTGCGCACCAGGATGTCGGTCAGGTAGTAGCGCTCGGTGGGCGAGTCGTCGACGATGAGAATTGTATGTATGGCCATGTGCGCCCCTGCTGCTTTATTGGTATGTGTAAGTGCGAAACGTGCGGCGCCGCGCCCGGCCCCCAGCCGGGGTCGCGGCGCCGCATTCTAGCCCGCCGCGGCGCTGTGCTCGCGCACGGCCGCCAGCAGGCTGTCCTTGGTAAACGGTTTGGTCAGGTAGGCGGCCGAACCGACCATCGCGCCGCGCGCGCGGTCGAACAAGCCGTCCTTCGAGGACAGCATCAGCACCGGCGTGGCGTGGAATTTCGCGCTCTTCTTGATCAGCGCGCAGGTCTGGTAACCGTCCAGGCGCGGCATCAGGATGTCGCAAAAGATCAGCGCCGGATGGTGGTCGTTGATCTTCGCCAGCGCGTCGAAGCCGTCCTCGGCGAGCACCACCTGGTAGCCGGCCTGGCTGAGGAAAATCTCGGCCGAGCGGCGGATCGTGCTGCTATCGTCGATCACCATGATTTTCAAGCCGGCCTGCGGCACGGCTGTGGACTGCGGCGTTGTCGTCATTTTTGCTCACTGGGGGCATGAAGCCACACGATAGCATAGGCGCGGGCAAACCCGGCGCCTTTCCCGATCCGCGGCAAGATTAACTAAATCACCACCATCTCGAAATCGTCCTTGCGCGCGCCGCATTCCGGGCAGGTCCAGTTCATCGGCACGTCGGCCCAGCGCGTGCCCGGCGCGATATCCTCGTCCGGCAAACCGGCCGCCTCGTCATAAACCCAGCCGCAAATAAGACACATCCACGTTTGGAATTGCTGCGTTGTTTCGTTACTACTCACGTTCTGCCACCCTTCAATCAAGTAAAATGCTGAATTAGGTATCTTAATCTACCCGCCGTGCAAAACCAAACTTCTCCCCTCATATTAAGCTTCGGCGTGTCCGATCCAGTCGGCGCGATCGGCATCCAGGCCGACCTGGCCGTATTTTCCGCCTTCGGCTGCCACGGCCTGACGGTCAGCACCGCGTTGCTGATCGGCGACACCGCGCGCGTCGAAGACATCCAGGAGGTCGACCCGGACTGGGTCTCCGACCAGGCCCGCGTGCTGCTCGAAGACATGGCCGTGGCGGCCATCAAGATCGGCGCGCCGTTCGGCGTCGAGCACATCACCGCGATCGCCGAAATCGTCTCCGACTACCCGGACGTGCCGCTGATCCTCGACCCGTTCACCTCGGCGCTGCCGGAACAGGGCATCGACGGCGAGGAAATGCTGACCGCGCTGCGCCAGTTGCTGGTGCCGCAGACGACGGTGCTGCTGCTGTCGCAGGTGGAACTGGAGCGCCTGGCCGAAACCTGGCGCGACCCGGACCCGGCCGACACGCTGCGCGCCGACGTCGACTACCTGCTGGCTTTGGGCTGCGAATTCGTGCTCGTCACCGGCACCCCGAACCCGGGCCAGGGCGAGCACGCGCTGCGCGCCAACACCCTGTTCGGCAGCGACGGCGTGGTGCGGCACGACCCCTGGCAGCCGCTGGCCGGCAGTTTCAGCGGCGCCGGCGCGACGCTGTCGGCGGCGCTGACGGCGTTGATGGCGCGCCAGGGCGACGGCGGCTGCGACGCCGCGCTGGCGCTGCGGGCGGCGCAGGACTACACCGCCGGCGCGCTGGCGCACGCGCAGCGCTTCGGCATGGGCAAGCTGGTGCCGAACCGGCTGTTCCGCCAGCTCGGCCTGGCCGCGTAAAGCAAGCCCGACGACCATCCAGCTCAACGACTCACTTTCGGAAAACCCGACCATGACAAACATCTCGAAAAACGACACCCTGTTCGCCCGCGCCCAGAAAACCACACCGGGCGGCGTCAACTCGCCGGTGCGCGCCTTCCGTTCGGTCGGCGGCACGCCGCGCTTCATCACGCGCGCCGAAGGCCCTTATTTCTGGGACGCCGACGGCAAGCGCTACATCGACTATATCGGTTCCTGGGGTCCGGCCATCGTCGGCCACGCCCACCCCGAGGTGGTCGAGGCGGTGCAGCGGGCGGCCGCGCGCGGCCTGTCGTTCGGCGCGCCGACCGAGGGTGAAATCGAGATGGCCGAGGAAATCCACAAGCTGGTGCCGTCGATCGAGCAGGTGCGCCTGGTCTCGTCGGGCACCGAGGCGACCATGAGCGCGCTGCGCCTGGCGCGCGGCGCCACCGGGCGCGACAAGATCGTCAAGTTCGAGGGCTGCTATCACGGCCACGCCGACTCGCTGCTGGTCAAGGCCGGCAGCGGCCTGCTGACCTTCGGCAACCCGACCTCGGCCGGCGTACCGGAGGACTTCGTCAAGCACACCCTGGTGCTGGACTACAACAGCGTCGAACAACTGCAGGACGCCTTCGACAGCTTCGGCGCCGAGATCGCCTGCGTGATCGTCGAGCCGGTGGCCGGCAACATGAACCTGATCAAGGCCACGCCGGCGTTCCTGCAGGCGATGCGCGCGCTGTGCAGCGAGCACGGCGCGATCCTGATCTTCGACGAGGTGATGTGCGGCTTCCGCGTCGCGCTGGGCGGCGCCCAGGCGCTGTACAACATCCGGCCGGACCTGACGGCGCTGGGCAAGGTCATCGGCGGCGGCCTGCCGGTGGCGGCGTTTGGCGGCAGCGCGGCGCTGATGCAGCACATGGCGCCGCTGGGCGCGGTCTACCAGGCCGGCACGCTGTCGGGCAACCCGGTGGCGGTGGCGGCCGGCATGACGACCCTGAAACTGATCCAGGCGCCCGGCTTCTACGAGGCGCTCGGCGCGACCGCGCACAAACTGGCGCGCGGCCTGACGGCGGCGGCCAAGGAAGCCGGCGTGACCTTCTGCGCCGACGCCATCGGCGGCATGTTCGGCATCTACTTCAGCGAAACGGTGCCGACCAGCTACGCCGAAATGATGGCGGGCGACCGCGGCAAATTCAACGCCTTCTTCCACGCCATGCTCGACGAGGGCGTGTACTTCGCGCCGGCGGCGTTCGAGGCGGGCTTCGTCTCGGCGCAGCACGACGACGCCGTCATCGACGCCACCATCGAGGCGGCGCGGCGCGTCTTCGCCAAGCTGGCGTAAGGGCGCACCGCCGCGCTTTTGCAGGTCGGGTTAGCGCGCGGCGCGCAAGCCGACATCGCCGGCCCGACAGCACCGCCGCGCCAGTCAAAACCGGCGGCGCAACCGCCAAATTCACTCCCCCAGCAAGCGCCGCGGCAACTGCTGCATCGCGCGCAGAAACGGCGCGGTGTCGCCCAGCGCGCGCGCGACGATCAGCGAACCCTGGATGCTGACCACGGCGTCCTCGGCGCGCCGCAGCGCCTCGCCCGGCGCCACGCCGGCCCCCTGCGCCGTCTTCGCCAGCGCGCCAATGAGCAGCTTCATCCGTTCGCCGATGCGCTGCTGGAAAACCGCGCCGGCCTCGCCGATGGTGAACACGTCGGTCAGGCAGGACGATTCACCCTGGCGGTAAAACTCGGCGAGCTTGGCGGCAAAACATTCCAGCCGGCGCGCCGCCGGCTCCTCTCCTGCCAGCGTGGCGAGGACGTGTTCGCCAAACCACGCGCTGACCGCCGACATCGCCGCGTTGGCCATGTCCTCCTTCCCCTTCGGAAAATGGTGGTACAGACTGGAGCGGCCCAGCCCGGTGGCGCTCGACAGACGCCCCAGGCTGGCGCCCTCATAGCCGTATTGGCGGAAGGCGGCGAGGATGCGCAAGACGATTTCATCGCGCGGAAGGGCGGCAGTGGACATGGAAGCGAGGCGGTTGCGTGTTAGTCGCCCAATTTAAACGCCGTGCCGGGAAACCGCAAGGTTTACTAGTCCGTCGCGGCGCCGGACTGCGGCCATGATCCGGTCCTCTCCAACAAAGGCGACATCTGCGCCTCGCCCCAGCGCAAAGGCAGGGAATTTTCCACCAAAATGGCCCGCACGATGTCGAAGCGGAACAGACGCTGCGCGCCGACGAAGGCGTCAACCTCGGCGCCGTCCCAGACGATGCGCGCCCTCACCGCCAGGTACAGCAGGTCGCCGCTGGCGAAATCGATGAAGAGCAAGCCGGCGCGCGGATCGAGCATCAGGTTGCCGGTCGTATTGAAGAAGAAATTCCCGGAAAACTCAGGTGCCGACAAGGTCCGCTCGTCGTCGATCCGCACAAAACCCGGCTTGCCGCCGCGGTGCGACACGTCGACGCCGGCCGGCTGCCCGGCGTCGCCGGCAAACGCGCTGGCGATGAAATAGGTGTCGGCCGCGCCGATCAGCCGCCGCATATCGCCGTCGAGACCCTCGCCGCGGCGTACCCGGCGCTCGCCCCGCCCCGCCGCGGCGTCCAGCAGCGCCGGCTGGCGCGCCTGGATATACTTCGGGCAGTTGCCGAAACTCTGGTCGAGGCGCGCCGCGAACCCGGCTTCCGTCAGCCGTTCCACCGTCACGTTGGCCCGGTTGCGCCGCCTGGTGTGCGGCTCGACGCCCAGCAGGCCCAGCGGCGCGCCCGGCGACAGCGCCCCGGCCAGCGGGTCGGCGAACAAGGGACGGGCGCTAATCGACAGGTGCGTCGGGTCCGGCGCGACGATGAATCCGGGCCGCCCGACCAGCACCGAGGCCCAAGGTTGCCCGGCGCGGTCGACGCTGCCGACCAGGACGAAAGGCAATTGCGCGAAGAATTCGCGATGTTGATCCGGCATTTCCGCGCGGATGAACGAACTAGCGTGCGCCTCAAGTTTGGCGCGCACGCCAAGCCGCTCCTGTACGGCGCGCTCGCCGGCGTGAAACGGGGATAGCGCACCCGGCGACCCGGGAACTGGACTCGTGGACATTGCGTAAGCTCCTCGTCAATAACATGTTTCCGTTGTCGGCAAGGACGCTTAGGTCTCGGCTTTGGTTGCGCTCGCCTGCATCGGCACGAAACCCGGCAGCGCTTCGACGCTACTCAACCAGTTACGCAGGTTTGCATACGGCTCCAGCGGAATGCCGCCTTCGGGCGCGTGCGCGATGTAGCTGTAGCAGGCGATGTCGGCGATGCTTGGCTGGGTGCCGACCAGGAAGGCGCGCCCGGCCAGATGCGAGTCGAAAATCCCCAGCACTCGCACCGCGAGCGCCTGGGCCGCCGCGCGGTCGCACGGGACGCCAAACAGCGCCGCCGCCCGCGCCAGCGCCGGACCGCGGGCGATTTCCCCGGCCGCCACCGACAGGAAGCGCTGCACGGCGGCGGCGCCCTCGGCGTCGCGCGGCAGCCAGTGCGGCTCGCCATACTTGCTGGCCAGGTAGACCAGGATCGCGTTCGAGTCGGCCAGCGTCACATCGCCGTCCTCGATGACCGGCACCTGCCCGAACGGGTTCTTGGCCAGGAACGCCGGCTGCTTCTGCTCGCCGCCGCGCAAATCGACATAGATCATTTCCACCGGCAAGTCCAGCAGCGACAGGAACAACTGGACCCGGTGCGCGTGCCCGGAAAGACGAAAACCGTACAGACGGATGGCTTGAGCGGGTTGGGGAGTTGGCATGGCGGTTTTCCTGTGTAAAGTTGACCCCATCAATAATACCGAACGTTCGGTACAGAAGTAAACAACAATCGCGCCGCCAACGAAAAAAAATCCGCCGCTTGTCGCTTCCCTCAAGCGCCGCGGCTGCGCTTGCGAAACTCTTCCGGCGTGATGCCCAGCATGCGGTGGAACATCGCGATAAAGGCCGACGAGGTGCTATAACCCAGCTCCAGCGCGACCGACTGCACCGGCATCCTGGCGTCCAGCATCGGCAGCGCACTCACCAACCGCAGCCGCTGGCGCCATTCACTGAAGGACATGCCGAGGTCGCGCTGGCAGCGCCGCGACAACGTGCGCTCGGTGCTGTGCACGGCCCGCGCCCACGCCTCCAGCGAGCGCTTGTCGCTGGGGGTTTTGCGCAACTCGGCCAGCACCTGGCCCAGCGTCGGGTCGTCCGACATCGGCAGGTAGCTGTCGTGCCGCGGCGCCAGGCCGAGCTGGTCGATCAGCACCTGCACCAGGCGCGCGTCCTCGGCGCCGCGCGGGTAGTCGACCTTGCGCGCCGTCAGATCGGCCAGGATCGATGTGATGACCGGGCCGACCGCCAGCGTGCAGGTGTCCGCCGGCAGCCCGGCGCACAGCTCCCGCGACAGGTACAGCGAGCAAAACCACGCTTCGAAGCGGTTGCTGCCGGTGTGCTCGACCTCGGGCGGCAGCCAGATGCCGTAGTGCGGCGGCGCCAGGTAGCTGCGCTGCGCCAGCTTGACTTCCATGACGCCGCTGAACGAGTAGACGAATTCGCCCCAGCCGTGGCTGTGGCGCGGATAGGTGCTGTCGCTTTCTAGCTTTTCGCTGCGGATGTAGACCGGATGGGGCAGTTCGTCGCTGAACGGCGGCTGGCGCAGGTGTACGGCCATTTTGTCCGAAGTGTCGTATTGTTTGTCTGGTTTTAACTATACCATCCCAAGCCGCCACCCCTATAATTGACCACAAGGGCGCAACTGCGCATCACCGCAGCATTACGCGGCATAAAACAGGGAATAGCTATGTTCGCACTTCATCAACGGCGCGGCGTCGCGGAACGTGCCGCCGGCGCCACCGGGCGCACCGCATGAGCGCCGCGCGCAAACCGCTCGACGGCTTCGCCGCGCTGGTGATGCTGGTGCTGTGCATGTGCTGGGGCTTGCAGCAGGTCGCGGTGAAGGCGACCGCCGTCAGCATGAGTCCGATGCTGCAGACCGGGCTGCGTTCCGGCGGCGCGGCGCTGATGGTGTGCGCGCTGATGTTTTGGCGCGGTAACGGTTTTTCGCTGCGCGACGGCACCTTCTGGCCCGGCATCGCCGCCGGCGTCTTGTTCGCCGCCGAGTTCCTGTGCGTCTCGCTCGGGCTGAACTACACCTCGGCCTCGCATATCGTCGTGTTCCTATACGCGGCGCCGATTTTCACCGTGCTCGGTCTGAACTGGGGCGTGGCCGGCGAGCGTCTGGGGCGCATGCAGTGGGCCGGCATCGGCGCCGCTTTCGCCGGCATCGCGCTGGCGTTTTCAAATGGTTTCACCGGCGCCGGCACGGGCTGGAGCGACACGCTGATCGGCGACGGTTTCGCGCTGCTGGCCAGCCTGTTCTGGGCCGCCACCACCATCGTCGTGCGGCGCTCGTCGCTGTCGGAGGCGGCGCCCACCACTACGCTGTTGTATCAACTGGCGGTGGCGGCGGTGATTTTGATCGCCGTGGCCGTCGGCGACGGCGACGTGCAGGCGATTTCGATGACGGCCATGGCTTGGGTCAGCATGTTTTTCCAGGTCGTCATCGTCGCCTTTGCCAGCTACCTGGCGTGGTTCTGGATGTTGCGGCGCTATCTGGCCTCGCGCATTTCCGCGTTTTCGTTCATGACGCCGCTGTTCGGCGTCGGCTTCGGCGTGCTGCTGCTGGACGAGCAGTTGAGCGTGCGCTTCGCCGCCGGCGCCGTGCTGGTGTTGGCCGGTATCGTGATGGTCAATCTGCGCCGCAATTGAGCTATTGCCGCGCCGCCTGGCCGGTGAAGGGGACCGGGAACAGGTCGACGCCGGCCATTACGATGCCCTGGGCCAGGTAGATCATGTAGCCGGTCTCGCTGCCGCGGGTTTCGATGCGGTTCTGGCCGGTGCGGCTGTTGTCCTGGTACTTCGCGCCGGGCTTCACTTTCAGGAACAAGCCGTCCGGCGCGGACAGGCCGCAGGAGTGCGCGTCCATCTCGACGCCGACGCCGCCGGCGTTCAACTGCGCGCTGGTACCGGCGCGCATCGATGGCTCGGCCAGTTTCCAGGGGCCGTCGACGCGGCCGCCTTCGCGCGTGCTCAGCGCGTAGCCGGTCGGGGTTTTGACGATGTTGATGACGGCGACGCCGCCGGCGGCAAGCGCGTAGCTGCCGACCAGCGCGTCGCAAGCGAGCGCGGCGCCTGGGGCCAGCACCAGCAGGGTCAGGGCCAGCGCGTTCAGGGGCAGTATGTTCGGCATGGGGATGGCCTTGGTGACTGGAAAGGATGAAGTTTATAGCAAGCCGGTTGTTTTACATGTTCAATTGGCAATGTAAAACAAACCAGAGGCAGGGGCCGGGGTTACGTCTTGGGTTTTGTCAACGCGTCGATCAGGCCGGGTAGCTGCGCCATGGCGTCGAACGTGGCGTGGGCGCCGGCCGCCCGCAGCCGCGCGGCCTGCCCCGCCACTATGTGGCCGCCGCCGGTGAAGCCGAGCACGTACATGCCGGCCGCCGCCGCCGCGGTGACGCCGGTGACGCTGTCCTCGACCGCCGCGCAGGCGCCCGGCGCGACGTCGAAACCGCCGGCCGCCACCAGATACACGCCCGGGTGCGGTTTGGCGCTACCGACCAGGTCCGGCGTGTAGATGCGCGCGCCGAACAGCGGCGCCAGCCCGGTGCGGCCCAGCGCCGCGTGCACCCGCGCGCTGCTGCTGTTGCTGGCCACCGCCTTCGGCAGCGCGATCGCCGCCATGGCCGACGCCACGCCGGGCACCAGCGCCAGCCGCAGGTCGCACTGCGCCTCCACCAGCGCGCGGATGGCGGCCAGCTCGGCTTCGCTGGCGTCGGCGCCACATTCCCCGAACACTTCCACCAGCAGCGGCGCCAGTTCGCGGCCCAGCAGCGGCCGGATCAGCCCTACCAGGCGCTCGCCGTCGCCGAAGCGCGGTTGCAGCGCCGACAGCAGCGCGTCCAGCGCCACCGCTTCGCTGTCGATCAGAACGCCGTCGCAGTCACTGACCAAATGGGTAATCGGGCCAATACGGCGGCTAGTCGGCATGGGGGGCTCGCATGTGTATCTCCAATCGCAGTTGTTTAAGTCGGCGCGGCGCGGGGCGGCGCGCGCGTGAGCGGCGGCCAGCGTGGCCCGGACGCCGTAATCGTAGACGCCCGGGCGCCGGCGCACCACGTCGAATGGAAAGCATCTTCGATACTATTTTGTTGTTCCGTCGGAGCCAGATGCAAACGTATTGCATAGAAAATTGTGACGCGCTGCACCAAATTTGACATTTTTCCGCCTATCTACCGCCGGAATGCAAAAAAAGTATCAGTTAACCGCGCCATATGTAGTGGTGCAAGGCAGCTCAAGTACATAGAATGAAGCCATAAATGATGACAACGCGATCCGGCAAGGCAACAGCGCCGCGGTCAGCGAAGCATAACTGGAGACATGCATGAAGCCCGATCTCGAACTGGTTTGTGTACGGCGCGACGAGTCCTTTACCGCCTGGTCGCATGGCTATCCCTATCGCACGGTGCGCTGGCACTTCCATCCCGAATACGAGATCCAGCTGATCACCAGCACCACCGGCAAGTTCTTCGTCGGCGACTACATCGGCGATTTCGAGCCGGGCAACCTGGTGATGTCGGGGCCGAACCTGCCGCACAACTGGGTCAGCGAGCTGCCCGACCACCGTCCGGTGCAGCAGCGCTGCCTGGTGCTGCAATTTTCCAGCGAATTCATCGCCGACGCGATCCACGCCTTCCCCGAGCTGCAGCAGGTCGAGGCGCTGCTGGCCGAGTCGCGCAGCGGCTTGCTGTTCACGGCCGCCGCCGGCGTCGCCGCCAAGCCGTTGATGCTGGCGCTGTTGGAGGCCAAGGGCTGCCGCCGCGTGCTGTTGTTCCTGTCGCTGCTCGACCTACTGCTGCACGACGCCGGGCGGCGCCCGCTGGCCAGCCCGGACTACCTGCCCGACCCGAACAGCTATATGTCGTCGAAGATCAACCTGGCGCTGGCCTACATCGGCAAGAACCTCTCGACCGACCTGCGCGAAACCGACCTGGCCGAGCTGACCGGGCAGAACGTCAGCTCGTTCTCGCGCTCGTTCCGCAAGCACACCGGGATCTCGTTCGTGCATTACGTGAACCAGCTGCGCATCCGCATTTCCTGCGAAATGCTGACCAATAGCGAACTCAGTATCACCGAGATTTGCTACAAGGTCGGCTTCAACAACCTGTCCAATTTCAACCGCCAGTTCCTGGCGCAAAAAGGCATTCCGCCGTCGAAGTTCCGCCGCTACGACGAGATGAAAACGGCGAGCGCCGCCACCGGCTAGCCGTCCCACCCACCTCCCCCCACCCTGCCGCCCCGCCACCAGAAAAGGAGGCCGCGTACTGCCCGAATTACGGGCAGCGCCACAGTGTTGCCCGTCGCAACAACGTCAAAACCCAAGCACCCATTATAAAAACTAAGGAGACATCATGTTCTACTCGAAAAAATTGATCGCATTGGCCGCTGGCCCGCTGGGCGCCATGCTACTGTCCGCCCCCGCCCCCGCCCTGGCCGCGCCGCTGAAGATCGGCATGTCGTTCCAGGAGCTGAACAACCCGTATTTCATCACGATGAAAAAGGCGCTGGAGGAAGCCGCCGCCACGCTGGGCGCCAGCGTCGTCATCACCGACGCCCGCCACGACGTGTCGAAGCAAACCAGCGACATCGAGGACATGATCCAGAAGAAAATCGACATCCTGCTGCTGAACCCGACCGATTCGGTCGGCATCCAGTCGGCGGTGAAGTCGGCCCACGCCGCCGGCGTGATCACGGTGGCGGTGGACGCCAACGCCAACGGCCCGGTGGCTTCCTTCGTCGGCTCGAAGAACTTCGACGCCGGCCAGATGGCTTGCACCTTCCTGGCCAAGAACCTGGGCGGCAAGGGCGACGTCGCCATCCTCGACGGCATCGCCGTGGTGCCTATCCTGGAGCGGGTGCGCGGCTGCAAGGACGCGCTGGCCAAGTTCCCGGAGATTAAAATCGTCACCACCCAGAACGGCAAGCAGGAACGCGACCAGGCCCTGACCGTGACCGAAAACATCCTGCAGGCGAACCCCAAGCTGAAGGGCATCTTCAGCGTCAACGACGGCGGTTCGATGGGCGCGCTGTCGGCCATCGAGGCCAGCGGCAAGGACGTCAAGCTGACCAGCGTGGACGGCGCGCCGGAGGCGATCAAGGCCATCTTGAAGCCGAACTCGAAGTTCATCGCCACCGCCGCCCAGTACCCGCGCGACCAGGTGCGCCTGGCGCTGGCCATCGCGCTGGCCAAGAAGTGGGGCGCCAACGTACCGGCCAGCGTGCCGGTCGAAGTGAAGCTGGTGGACAAGGACGGCGCCAAGACCTTCAGCTGGTAACTCCGGGCGCCCCGCGGCCGCGGCCCGGGGCGCTGTTTCAAAAACGGCAAGAGGCACGCAATGAACACGATTCTGACACTGCAGAACATATCCAAGGGCTTCCCCGGGGTGAAGGCGCTCAGCGGCATCGACCTGTCGATCCGCCGCGGCGAGATCCACGCCCTGCTGGGCGAGAACGGCGCCGGCAAGTCGACCCTGATGAAGATCCTCAGCGGCATCCATCGCCCCGACGAGGGCGAGATCGTCGTCGACGGCACGGCGCGCGACTTTCACAGCTATAAGGACGCGATCGCCGCCGGCATCGCCATCATCTTCCAGGAATTCAGCCTGGTCCCCTATCTGAACGCGGTCGAGAACATTTTCCTCGGACGCGAGCTGCGCAACCGCTTCGGCCTGCTCGACAAGGCGCGCATGAAGACCCGGGCGCGCGCCACCTTCGAGCGCCTGGGCATCGACATCGACCTGTCGCGCGAGATCTGCCAGCTCAGCGTGGCGCAGCAGCAGTTCGTCGAGATCGGCAAGGCGCTGTCGTTGAACGCGCGCATCCTGATCCTCGACGAGCCGACCGCAACGCTGACGCCGGGCGAGGCCGGGCAGCTGTTCGCCATCATGCGCGAGCTGAAGCGGCAGGACGTGGCGATGATTTTCATCTCGCACCACATGGACGAGATTTTCGAGGTGTGCGACCGCATCACCGTGCTGCGCGACGGCCGCTACGCCGGCATGGCCGAGGTGGCCGGGACCAACGTCGACCAGCTGGTCGAGATGATGGTCGGGCGCACACTGGAAAGCGGCTTTCCGCCGAAGCCGGCGCCGCGGCCGGACGCGCCGCTGGCGCTGGAGGCGCGCGACGTGCGCCTTCGCCGCGACGGCCCGTCCAACAGTTTCGCGTTGCGCGAGGGCGAAATCCTCGGCTTCGCCGGCCTGGTCGGCTCGGGCCGCAGCGAACTGGCGCTGGCGGTGATCGGCGCCCATCCGGCCTGGCACAAGGAGGTGCGGGTCGGCGGCGCCAAGGTCGCGCTGCGCGACCCCGCCGACGCGCTCAAGCACGGCATCGGCCTGCTGCCGGAAAGCCGCAAGGTCGAGGGCCTGATCACCGACTTCAGCATCAAGGACAACATCTCCATCAACAACCTGGGGAAGTACCTGCTGCCGGGCGGCCTGATCAGCCGCGAGCGCGAGCTGCGCACCACCACGGCGATGATCGCCAAGGTCGGCATCAAGGCGCCCGGCCCGCACAGCCGCGTCGCCACGCTCAGCGGCGGCAACCAGCAGAAGGTGGTGATCGCGCGCTGGCTCAACCACCACTGCAAGATCCTGATCTTCGACGAACCGACCCGCGGCATCGACGTCGGCGCCAAGGCCGAAATCTACCGGCTGATGCGCGAGCTCACCGGGCAGGGTTATTCGATCATCCTGATCTCCTCCGAGCTGCCGGAAATCGTCGGCATGTGCGACCGCGTCGCCGTTTTCAAACAGGGCGCCATCGTCACCGTACTGGCAGCCGAGTCCATCAATTCAAGCGAGGTAATGCGCCATGCAACAGCCGGTAAACACTAACACCCCGCCCGCCGCCCCGGCCCCGGCCGCCGCGCTGTGGCGCGCCCTGGGCAAACAAGCGGCCTTCCTGCCCTTCGCCGGCTTGCTGCTGGTATGCGCGGTGATGATCGCCACCACCGAGCACTTCCTGTCGCTCGACAACCTGGTCAACATCGCGCGCCAGGTCTCGATCAACGCCATCATCGCCGTCGGCATGAGCTGCGCCATCATCAGCGGCGGCATCGACCTGTCGGTCGGCTCGGTGATGGCGCTGACCGGCACCCTGAGCGCCGGCCTGATGGTGGCCGGCGTGCCGCCCGCCGCCGCCATCCCGATCGGCCTGGCGGTGGGCGTCGCCTTCGGCGTCGGCAACGGCTTCTTCGTCGCCTACGCCAAGATGCCGCCGATTATCGTCACGCTGGCAACGATGGGCATCGCCCGCGGCATGGCCCTGCTGTACACCGGCGGCTACCCGATCAACGACCTGCCGGCCTGGTTCGAGTTCTTCGGCAAGGGCAGCGTGCTAGGCGTGCAGGCGCCGATCCTGACCATGCTGCTGGTGTTCGCGCTGGCCTACGTGCTGCTCGAACACACGCCGCCGGGGCGCTACATCTACGCCATCGGCGGCAACGAGGAGGCGACCCGCCTGAGCGGCGTGCGGGTGGCGCGCTACAAGCTGCTGGTGTACGCCATCAGCGGCTTCACGGCGGCCATCGCCGGGCTGGTGCTGACGTCGCGCCTGATGAGCGGCCAGCCCAACGCCGGCGTCGGCTTCGAACTCGACGCCATCGCCGCCGTCGTCATGGGCGGCACCGCCATCACCGGCGGGCGCGGCTCCATCGTCGGCACCCTGATCGGCGCGCTCATGCTGGGCGTGCTCAACAACGGCCTGAACATGATGGGCGTCTCGCCCTACCTGCAAAACATCATCAAGGGCGTGATCATCCTGCTGGCCATTTACATCAGCCGCAACAACGGCAAGCGCGGCTAGCACCACACCAACGGCGCAAAGCCGGGGTCCGACCCCAGCCCTTGCCTTTGGTTTTATCCAACACTTTATCCAACGGAGTTTTTATGCAATACACCGAAATCGACATGCAGGCCGTGGTCTGCCACGGCCCGCAAGACTACCGCCTGCAAACCATCAAGCGCCCGCGCGCGCGCGCCAACGAGCTGGTGATCCGCATCGCCGCCTGCGGCATCTGCGCCAGCGACTGCAAATGCCATTCCGGCGCCGCCATGTTCTGGGGCGGCGAGGGCCAGCCGGGCTGGGTCAAGCCGCCGGTGGTGCCGGGCCACGAATTCTTCGGCTACGTCGTCGAGGCCGGCGAAGGCGCCGAGGGGCATTTCGGCGTCCAGGTCGGCGAGCGCATCATCGCCGAGCAGATCGTGCCGTGCGCGAAGTGCCGCTTTTGCACCTCCGGCAAATATTGGATGTGCGAAGTCCACAACATCTTCGGCTTCCAGCGCGAGGTCGCCGACGGCGGCATGGCCGACTACATGCGCATTCCGCCGACCGCGCTGGTGCATAAAATCCCCGACGCCGTCTCGCTGGAGGACGCCGCCATCATCGAACCGATGGCCTGCGCGATCCACACCGTGAACCGCGCCGAGGTGCAGCTCGACGACGTGGTGGTGATCGCCGGCGCCGGCCCGCTGGGCCTGATGATGGTGCAGATCGCCGCGTTGAAAACGCCGAAGAAGCTGGTCGTCATCGACCTGGTGCAGGAGCGCCTCGACCTGGCGCTGGCCTTCGGCGCCGACGTCGCCATCAACCCGGCCAAGGACGACGCCATGGCGATCGTGCGCGCCCTGACCGGCGGCTACGGCTGCGACGTCTACATCGAAACGACCGGCGTGCCGGCCGGCGTGACGCAGGGCTTGAACCTGATCCGCAAGCTGGGCCGCTTCGTCGAATTCAGCGTGTTCGGCAAGGAGACCAGCGCCGACTGGTCCATCATCGGCGACCGCAAGGAACTCGACGTGCGCGGCGCCCACCTGGGACCGTACTGCTACCCGGTGGCGATCGACCTGTTCGAGCGCGGCCTGATCACCTCGAAGGGCATCGTCACGCACGCCTTCGCGCTGGACGACTGGGAACGGGCGTTCGCGCTGGCGAACTCGCTCGACTCGATCAAGGTGCTGCTGAAACCGGCCGCGGCCCAGGGCTGAGCATGGACGGCAAAGACTACGTCATCGGCGTCGACATCGGCACCCAGAGCACCAAGGCGCTGCTGGTCGACTGCGCCGGCGCCATCGTCGCCCAGCACGCGCGGGGCTACCAGGTCGACACGCCGCAGCCGCTGTGGGCCGAGCAGTGGCCGGACGTGTGGTACCAGGCGGTGCTGGAGTGCGTGGCGCAGGTGGTGCGCCAGAGCGGCCTGCGCGCCGAACAGATCAAGGCGCTCTGCGTGAGCAGCCTGTACGGCGGCTCCGGCATTCCGGTCGACGCCGACATGCGTCCGCTGCACCCCTGCCTGATCTGGATGGACCGGCGCGCCACCGCCGAGGTGGAATGGGTCCGGCAAACGCTCGACCTGGAGCGGCTCTACGACATCACCGGCAATTCGGTCGACAGCTACTACGGCTACACCAAGATGCTGTGGCTGCGGCGCCAGCGCCCGGAGGTGTGGCGCCGCACCCGCCAGTTCCTGCCGCCGAACAGCTACATCAACTACCTGCTGTGCGGCGAGGTCGCGGTCGACCACAGCTCGGCCGGCAATATCGGCGGCGTCTACGACATGCGCGGGCGCCGCTGGTCGCTGGAGATGCTGCAGCGGCTCGGCATTCCGGCCGCCATGATGCCGGCGCGCCTGGTCGACTCGTCCGAGGTGGTCGGCGGCCTGCTGCCGGCACTGGCGCAGCGCCTCGGCCTGCTGGCCGGCACGCCGATCGTCGCCGGCGGCGTCGACGCGGCGGTGGCCACCTTCGCCGCCGGCGTCAGCGGCGCCGGCCAGCACGTGGCGATGATCGGCACCAGCATGTGCTGGGGCTACATCAACCAGCGGGTCGATGCGCGCAACGGCCTGATCAGCATGCCGCACGTGCACAACGGCGGCGAGGACTTGTACGTGTTCGGCGGCGCCATCGCGGCCGGCGCCTCGGTCAGCTGGTTCCGCGACGCGTTCTGCCAGGCCGACGTCGACGCCGCGCGCGCGCTCGGCCACGCCGATCCGCACCGGCTGATGGAGGACAGCGCCGCCAAGGTGCCGGCCGGCGCCGACGGCGTGCTGTTCCTGCCCTACCTGATGGGCGAGCGCAGCCCGATCTGGGACGCCAAGGCCAGCGGCGCCTTCGTCGGCCTGAGCCTGTACCACAGCCGCGCCCACCTGTACCGGGCGGTGCTGGAGGGCGTCACGTTCGCGCTCAAGCACAACATCGACGCCGGCGCCAAGGGCGCGCAATCGCTGGACGACAAACTGATCGTCGTCGGCGGCGCCGCCCACTCCGACCTGTGGATGCAGATCATCGCCGACGTCACCGGCTACCCGGTCTACACCATCGCCGAAAACGTCGAAGCGGCGCTGGGCGCGGCGCTGCTGGCGGCGCTGGGCACCGGCCTGGTGACGCCGCGGGCGGCGCGGCGCGGCTGGATTACGCTGGTGCCGCGCGCCGTGCCGGACGCCGCCGCCGGCGCCGTCTACCGCCGCGGCTTCGCGCTGTACCGCGAGCTGTATCCGGCGCTGAAACCGATCATGCACGGTTTGCAGGCGGCGCCGCAGCAGGCCGCCGAACAGCCTGCGTCACTTTAAGGGGAAGCACATGCGATTCGATTTCAGCGGCAAAAAAATCATGGTGACCGGCGCCACCAGCGGCATCGGCCTGGTCACCGCGCAACTGCTGCGAGCGGCCGGCGCCGCGGTCGTCGCGGTCGGGCGCGACCGCGCCAAGCTGGCCGCGCTGCAAGCCGACAGCAGTTGCGAGCCGCTGCCGCTGGACGTCGCCGACGGCGCCGCCATCGAGCGCGCGCTGGCCGGCGTGCGCGGCTTGGACGGCCTGGTCAACTGCTCCGGCGTGGCGCAACTGGAGTCGTGCCTGGAACTGCGCGGCGAGCACTTCGACCGCGTGATGGCGGTCAACGCGCGCGGCGCGGCGCTGGTGGCGCGCCACGTCGCCGCCGGCATGGTCGCCGAGCGGCGCGCCGGCAGCATCGTCAACGTCTCCAGCCAGGCCGCGCTGGTGGCGCTGGAAGAGCACCTGTCGTACTGCGCGTCGAAGGCGGCGCTGGACGCCATCACCCGCGTGATGTGCCTGGAACTGGGGCCGCACGGCATCCGCGTCAACAGCGTCAACCCGACCGTGACGCTGACGCCGATGGCCTTGCGGGCCTGGGGCGACCCGGCCAAGAGCGCGCCCATGCTACAGGCGATTCCGCTGCGCCGCTTCGCCCGGCCGGACGAGGTGGCGCGGCCCATCCTGTTCCTGCTGAGCGAGGCGGCGTCGATGATCAGCGGCGTCAGCCTGCCGGTGGACGGCGGCTACACCTGCCGTTAAGCGGCGGATTGTATCGCCCGCTTAACCCATTGAACGTCAGCCGACAACGTTGGCCGGGAGCGGCGCGCCTCGCTTCGGCCAACATGGCCGGATGGCGCCCGATCGGTTGATCCGGCCTACGGCACGCTAACTGGACGCCCCGCGGCGCCGCCACGCATGCCAAGCGGCACTAACAATTGCTTACACCTCCGTTACACCGGCGTCCGGCAATAGTTGCTACACTGCGCCGACATGAAACCGCCCCCCTCCCTTCTGATTTAACGCGCCGACCGCCACGTTGGCCGTCCGTTTTGCATTGGCCAACATGACATTATTTAAGCGCATCAGCAACCACGAGGCCGTCCAGGCGCTCGGTCCAGGCTTGATCACCGGCGCCGCCGACGACGACCCGTCCGGCATCGCCACCTATTCCCAAGCCGGCGCCCAGTTCGGCTTCAACATGTTGTGGACGCTGGTGCTGACGTACCCGCTGATGGTCGGCATCCAACTGGTGTCGGCGCGCATCGGCCTGGTCACCGGGCGCGGCCTGGCCGCCAACATCCGCCGCGCCTTCCCCGCTTGGCTGCTCTACAGCATCGTCTCGCTGCTGCTGGTGGCCAACATCATCAACATCGCCGCCGACGTCGCCGCGATGGGCCAGGCGCTGCGCCTGCTGACCGGCGTCGGCTCGGCGCACTTCTATTCGCTCGGCTGCGGCTTCCTCTGCCTGACCCTGCAAATCTTCCTGCCCTACCGCACCTATGTGCGTTACCTGAAATGGCTGACCCTAGGCCTGCTGGCCTACGTCGCCACGGTGTTCGCCATCAAAATGCCCTGGACCGAGGTGGCGCGCCACACCGTCTGGCCCAGCTTCACCTGGAACAAGGAGTCGGTGGCGATGATCGTGGCGATCTTCGGCACCACCATCAGCCCCTACCTGTTCTTCTGGCAAGCCTCGCAGGAAGTCGAGGAGTTGCGCGCCGACGGCGGCGGCCAGCCGCTGCGCAAGGCGCCGGAATACGCCGGCAAACACCTGCGCCGCATCAAACTCGACACTTATATCGGCATGGGGTTTTCAAACCTGGTGGCCTACTTCATCATCCTGACGGCGGCCGCCACGCTGGGCGTGCACGGCATCAGCAACATCGACAGCTCGGCCCAGGCGGCCGAAGCGCTGCGGCCGATCGCCGGCGAATTCGCCTTCTTCATCTTCGCCATGGGCATCCTGGGCACCGGCCTGCTGGCGGTGCCGGTGCTGGCCGGCTCGGCCGCCTACGCGGTCACGGAAAGCTTCCGCTGGCCCAACGGGCTGGACCTGAAGGCGCTGGAGGCGCGTGAATTCTACGTCATTATCTCGCTGGCGACGATAGGCGGCATGGCGCTGAACTTCGCGCCGATCGACCCGATCAAGGCGTTGATCTGGTCGGCCCAGATCAACGGCGTGATCGCGGTGCCGATCATGGTCGTGATGATGCTGCTGGCGCATAACAAGAGCGTCATGGGCCGCTTCACGCTGACGGCCCGCCACACCGCCATCGGCTGGATCGGCGTGGCGGTGATGCTGGCGGCGGTGGTGGCGATGTTCGCCACCATGTAGGCGCAGCCGCGGCCCTTACTGGATCTTCAGGTCGCCGTCGATGTTGGCGATGTCGCCGTGGCCGGCGATGTAGCGGGTGATGTCGAGCGTCGCCCATTGCCAGCTGCCGTCGATCTTTTGACAGTACGCCGACAGCACCACCGAGACGTTTTCGGTGGTCTGTTTGTAACTGCCGTTGGGCACGAAGCCGGCGCTGGGCGCGGCGTCGTTTTCCGCCTGCAGCGAACCGTCCAGGTTGACCAGGCCGCCCGACAGGTTGGTGATGTTGGCGCCGCTGGCGACCCAGCTCTGGTCGCGGCGCTGCGCCTTGCCGTACAGGTTGGAATTGATCTGGGTGGCAGTTCTTTGATAGCTGCCGGATGGAACGAATCGAGACATGGTGACTCCCTGTTGGACTGTAAAGCGTCGCTTTGTCACAGCCATCTTTTTACCCGCGGCGCAAAGGCAAAAAGAACAAACTCTGGCGCCGCTACCCGGACCCGGCGTCGTATCAATATGGAACAGTTTCGTGCAAATTTTCCGACCTATGCTCTCCAATTGTCACCCGCATCAAAACAGGCATGACACAAATAAACCTTGCTGGCCCTAGCTCAAGATTGCTTGCTTTTCGTAATGTCGGAACATGACTAGACGTGACGAAATATGTCATCCATGGCCAGCGGATGACCTATTTCATCAGTCCTCGCGGGAACGCCGGGAACTTATTTGAGCCAGCCGCGGCGGCGGAAGTACCAAAACGGCGCGATCGCGCTGGTGATCATCAGCGCCAGCGCGAAGGGATAGCCGAGCGACCAGTCCAGTTCCGGGAACCAACCCTTGAAATTCATGCCGTAGATGCTGGCGATCAAGGTCGGCGGCAGGAAGGCGACGCTGGCCACCGAGAAGATCTTGATGATCTTATTTTGGTTGATGTTGATGAAACCGACGGTGGCGTCCATCAGGAAGTTGATCTTATCGAACAGGAAAGAGGTGTGGCCGTCCAGGGATTCGATATCGCGCAGAATTTGGCGCGCCTCCTCGAATTGCTCGGAATTGAGCAGGCGCCCGCGCATCAGGAAGCTGACGGCGCGGCGCGTGTCCATCATGTTGCGGCGGATGCGCCCGTTCAAATCTTCCTCGTGGGCGATGGAGTTCAGCGCGGCGGCCGCGTCCTGGTCGGTGAACTCTTCCTGCAGCACGCGGCCGCTGACCTCTTCCAGGTTCTGGTAAATGCCCTCGAGCGCGTCGGCCGAATACTCGGCGTCGGTGGCGTACAGGTCCAGCAGCACGTCCATGTAGTCGGCGATCGAACCGGGCCGCGAGCGCGCGCGCATGCGCACCAGGCGGAACACCGGCAGGTCGTCGGTATGCACCGAGAACAACATTTTCTTGGCCAGGATGAAGGCCACGGTGACGATGCGCGACGGCCCGTCGTCCTCTTCCAGCAGGAAGTCGGTGCGCAAGTGCAGGTCGCCGTTTTCCGCCTCGTAATAGCGGGCCGACGCCTCGATGTCCTTGACTTCGTCTTCGCCCGGCAGCGTGACGCCGTAGATCGCCTTGACCCAGGCGCGCTCGTCGTCGTTCGGGTCGGTCAGGTCGACCCAGACCGGCTCCACGCTTTCCAAGTCGGTGCGGCTGTCGATCGGCACCTGGTTGAGCCGGCCATTTTGTAAAACAAAGACATTGATCATGCGCGCTCTCAGCCGGACGTTGGGTTGTCGTATATCGTATAGATGGTGCTAGCGCCGGCCGCCAATCGCAGCGCCAAAATCAAAACAGCGCAAGTGTACCCGCAAAGCCCTTTTCCCGACCAGTCCGGTCGCGAAATTTTGCCTCAGCGGGTAGCCTTTTCAATCATTTTGTCCTGCATGGTGGCGGGCGCCGTGTCGGGCGCCGCCGCCGCCGGCGCTTTCGGCGACTCGATGCCCTTGGTCCGGTGCACCACCACCACTTCGCTGCCGGGATGGTTGGCCGCACAGTCGACGTCGGACAGCACGGTTTTACCGTTGATGACGCATTTGCGCAGCACGCCGGCGGCCGGCGCGCCCAACGCCTGTTGCGAACTTTGCACGACGGCTTCGGCGCCGGCGCCCTTGACCAGCTTGTGCCAGCCGTCGGCAAACAGGTTGCGTTCGGCGCGCATGGAAAATAGCGCCGCCAGGGCGACGGCCGCGAACGCGGCGGAGAGGATGGCGACCCAGTACAAATTGATGGCGCCGCGTTGTCGATGATGCATTGTTACCTCCTTGTGGTGGAAACGAACAAAACCAACGGGCTCGGAACCCAAGCCGCGAAGTGCGCGCCGACCTACGCCACGCTAACTTAACGCCCCGGCGTTACGGCAATTCGGCCGAGCCCATGCGGCGCAAGATGACGCCGGTGCGCCGCGCCAGGTAGCCGGACCCGCGGTGCTTGTCGAAAAAGCGCGGATTGGGCAGCATCACGGCCAGCTTGGCGGCCTGGCTGGCGCCCAGGCCCGCCGCGCCGACGTTGTAGTAGTGGCGCGACGCCGCTTCGGCGCCGAAAATGCCGGTGCCGAACTCCACCACGTTCAGGTAGATTTCAAAGATGCGTTCCTTGTCCATCAGCGTTTCCAGCATGAACGTGATGATCAGCTCCTGGCCCTTGCGCAAATAGCTGCGCGAGCCGGACAGGAACAGGTTCTTCGCCAGTTGCTGGGTGATCGTCGAGCCGCCCGACACCACCTTGTGCTTGCGGGTATTCTTTTCGTAGGCCTTTTGCAGCGCCTCCCAGTCGACCCCTTCGTGCCCGGAGAAGTTGGCGTCCTCCGAGGCGATGATGGCGCGCTTGAGGTTGTTCGAGATGCCTTGGTACGGCACCCAGGTGTGCTTCAGCTCGGCGTTCGGGTTTTTCTCCTGCAACACCGACAATTGCTCGCGCATGAAGGCGGTGCTGTCCGGGTCGTGCTTGACCCACCAGCAAATTTGCAAAAGGAAATACAACTGGATCACCAGGAAGGCGCTCACCGGCAGCAGGAAAATCCACTTGATCCACCCGCCGATGCCGCCGCGCGGCGCCGTCTTGCGCGCCTTGCTCATAGCGCCGCGCGCAGTCGCGCCAGCACCGCGGCGGTGTCGGGGCGCACGCCGCGCCAGACCAGGAAGGCTTCGGCGGCCTGTTCGACCAGCATGCCCAGGCCGTCGCGCACCTGGGCGCCGTGGGCGGCGGCAAATCGCATGAATACCGTCGGCTGGGCGCCGTACATCATGTCCAGCGCCAGCGTGTGGCTGGCGAACAGCGCCGGCGCCAGCGGCGGCAGTTCCCCGCCCAGGCTGGCCGAGGTGGCGTTGATGATCAGGTCGAAGGGCGCGTCCGGCTGGTCGAATTCGCAGGCTTGCAGCAACCCGGCGGCGCCGGCCAGCGGCGCGAACTGCAACACCAGCGCGTCGGCGGTGGCGCGCGTGCGGTTGGCGATCAGCAATTGCGCCGGGCGCTGCTCCAGCAGCGGCAGCACGACGCCGCGCGCGGCCCCGCCCGCGCCCAGCAGCAGCACGCGCTTGCCGGCGATGTCGACGCCGGCGTTGCGCATGATGTCGGCGACCAGGCCGTCGCCGTCGGTGTTGTCGCCGTGGATCTCGTTGTCGATGAAGCTCAGGGTGTTGACGGCGCCGGCCGCCTGCGCCCGCACCGTCAGCGCGGTGGCCAGCTTGCACGCCTCCAGCTTGAACGGCACCGTCACGTTGGCGCCCTGGCCGCCGGCGGCGAAGAAGGCGCGCGCGGCGGCGGCGAAGCCGTCCAGCGGCGCCAGCATGCGCTCGTAGGCGATGTCCTGGCCGGTCTGGGCGGCGTAGGCGGCGTGGATCTCGGGCGATTTACTGTGCGCGATCGGGTTGCCGAACACAGCGTAGCGGGCGGCGCCGCTCAATGCGCGCTACTAGTCAGATTGGCTTCCATTTTTTCTTCACGGGTAAATTTGAACCGCGTGATGATAACCCACAGATCATCCTTGTCGCTAGATAACATATTCGGCGGGAAACGCCCGAACGGCGCCGCGCGCCGCACGATCGCCAGCGCGGCGGCGTCGAGCGCCGGGTTGCCCGAGCCTTTCTCGATGCGCACGCCGCCGTCCTTCATATAAATCGTACCGTCCTGGAAAATCGGGATGTAGACCACCAGCTCGCCGTACATCTTGCGGCCGTTTTGCTGCGGGAAATTGAGCGTGCCGATTTCCTCGACGCGCTTTTGCATGGTCTTGTAATACATCGCATAACCGACCTCCTGCGTGCTGGGCGTGATGAAGGTCTTGCGCGGGCGCTTGTTCTGGTCTTCGATGGTTTGGTTGATTTCGGCGCTCATGCGGGCGATCGCCTTGCTCGTTTCAAGCAGGTCGGCGCCCTTCGGGGTCGGGTCGGGCGGGTTTTTTTCGGTGATCGGGGCGGCCCGGTACGGCGTCGGCTGGTGCACCTGCGTCATCAGGTCGCGCTGGCGCTGCTCCAGGTCGGCGATGCTGCGCTTGCTCGACTTGACGCTGTCGCCGGTTTCCATCTTGCGCATGTCGGGCAGCGGCGACTTGGCGCGGCCGGCGTCGGCCTGGCCGCCGCCGTCCAGGTTGGCCTGCGCCAGCGCATCCGCCTTGAGCGGCTTTTTCTTGTGCTTGGCGTTGACCAGGATCACTTCCAAGCCGGGATCGGTGGGCGCCAGCGGCGGCGGCGCGGGCGCGACGAAGTGCACTCCCAGCAAAGCGCCGTGCGCCAGCAGCGAAATCGCGACGGCGATGATCAGGAAACGGTTTTGTTGAAAATACGTCACGCGCAAGCAGGCATCGGTTCGTTACTTCGGAAGAATAGCGATAGTGGGGATTCTACGTGATTGGCGCCGCGCCCTTCCGGGTTTTTCGCGGCGCCCACGGCTTTACTCCACGGCCGGCTCGGTGCCGGCGGCGGCGCTGGCCAGTTCGGCCAGTTCGGCGTCGGCGCCCTGGCCGGCCTCCTGCAAGGTTTCGGCGGCGGCGGCGCCGCCGTCCTGGTCGGCCTCGTCCTCATAGTCCAGCTCGGCGTCCGCCGCCAACTCCGGCGCCGCCGCGATGTCCAGCAGCCGCACCTCGATCGACAGGTCGACCTCGTCCCAGCGCAGGATGTCGAGGGTGACCGAGGCGCCGCGCGCCACCTGCGGCATGCCCGGCAGCTTGATCACCAGCGGAATGTCGACCAGGCGCAGCAGCTCGTCCTTCAACACCACGGCCTCGACCTGGCGGGCGGTTTCCTGGCCCAGCCAGCGCAGGCACCAGTAGCGTTCCATGTTCGACTGGAACTCGCCGTAGGCCGCGTAGGCGGCGTCGAAGGCCGACACGATGGCGAACAAATTGGCGTCGCGCGGCTTGAACGGCGCCACCAGCGGCGCCGTCACGCCGTGCTCGGCGCAGGCGATGATTTGCCACTGGTTGACCAGGTCGGTGTAGCGGCGCAGCGGCGAGGTGCTCCAGGCGTACTGGTCGACGCCCAGGCCCTGGTGCGGCGCCGCGTGCGTAACCATGCGCACCTGCATCTTGGCGGCCCAGCCGTTGCCGCTGCCGCCGCCCTGGGCGCGGTAGATGCCGGGCACGCCGTGCTCGTGCATCAGCTTGCCCCAGCTGCTGTTGGCGAAAATCATCAGCTCGGCGACGATCTTGTCGAGCGGCGCGCCGCGCTTGCGGCGCGCCACCGTGACGACGTCGTTCTCGACGTAGAAGTTGAAGTCGACGCGGTTGTTCTGCTCCGGCTTCAGGCCGAAACCCTCGCGCTTTTTCATGCGCCCCTGCTCCAGCTGCTGGGCCCACTGCCACAGCACGCCCAGCTCGGCCTTGTGCGGGTAGTCGCCCTCGCCGCTGGCCAGGGTTTCCTCGTTGACCAGGTCGTCGAGGTCGTTGTGGCGCAAATTGCTGGCGATCGGCACCAGCTCGGCCCGGGTTTCCGTCTTCAGCACGCTCCAGTCCGTCGGGTCCAGCGTCGCGTACAGCGACAGCGCCGGGCAGGTCTTGCCCTCGGCCAGCGTGAAGGCGGCGACTATCTCGTCGGGCAACATGGTGATCTTGTCGCCGGGCATGTACACGGTCGACATGCGCTGGCGCGCCATTTTGTCGATCGCGTCGTCCGGGCGGATGCCCAGCGCCGGCGCGGCGATATGGATACCGACGCGCAGCGTGCCGTCGTCCAGCTTGACGACCGAAAAGGCGTCGTCGATCTCAGTGGTGGTGACGTCGTCGATCGAGAACGCGGCGACCTCGGCCAGCGGCAACTTCGCCGTCACGCCCGGCACCGGCACGTCGGGGAAACCGGCGCCCTTGGGGAAGTTCTCGAACAGGAACTTCGACAGATGCAAGTCCTTCGGCGTGGCGACGCCGCCGGTGGCCAACATCAGCCGCGCCGGGTTGGTGTGCAATTCGTTGCACGCCGCTTCCAACGCCTTGTACTCGATGGTGTTCTTGTCCGGCTTGAACAACAGTTGCAACACCATGTTTTGCATCGAGGCCGGCAAGGTGTTCGCCTTCAACTCCTCGACATAGCCGGCCTGCACCAGCATTTGCAGCTTTTTCTTTTCGATGCCGGCCAGCGCGGCCTTCAGCGACGCCTCCGGCGCGGCCTTGTAGCGGCCGCGGCCCTTCTTGTAGAAATACACCGGCGCCGAATGCAGCGCCAGGATCAGGCCGGCCGCCTCGGGCGCCAGCGGGGCGTGGCCGAAATACTCGGCGCCCAGCTCGGCGAAGCCGAACTCCTCCTCGCCCGCCACTTCCCACAGGAAGTCGAGGTCGATCTCGGCGGCGACCGCCTTGGCCTTCTCCAGCAATTCGACCGGGGCCGGCGCCGCGTACTGCAACAACACGTCCTTGATCTTGACCTTGGTGCGCTTGCCGCTGGCCATCTCGACCTGATACGCCTCGCCCGCTTGCGACATCATCGTGCCCACCTTGAAATCGCCGGATTCTTCAAAAAATAGATTCATTGCTCTGTTCTTATAGTCTGTTTATTAATGTTTCGGTTGCAACAGGGTGCGCCAACGCCAATACCGTCGGCAGAAACACCTCTGTCACCAGCAGCAATCCTTGGCGGCGCTGGTACAGGCAGCGCCGCGCGTACAAAATCCGCTCGTCGTGGCCGGCCGGCCCCAGCGCGGCCAGCGCGCGCCGCGCCAGCGGATGCCCGGCGCGCAGGCGGGCGAATTCCAACGGCCCGCGCCGCACCTTGCGGTCGCCGAACAGCGTGGTGCCCAGCGAGCGCTCGCCCAGCGCGCTGAACAGCGGCCAGTCCGACGCCGTCGCCGACATCGGCACCACGGTATGGCCGAACACCACCGGCGTATTATCACACCTGAGCAGCACTTCGCGCTCCCACACCCGCCCGGGCCGGTGCAAACCGATCGCCGCGGCCTCGTCCGACAGGCAGCGCGCGGTCAACTGGTGCAGGCACTGGACGCGGAAGCTGCCGCTGTGCGCGCGCAACTTGGCCGTCAGCGAGCCGCCGCCGACAAGCCAGTGGCGCAGCGCCGGCGGCGCGTTGACGGCGTTGATGTGGCGCTGCCATTCGGTCTGCCGGAGCGAACCGCCGCTCACCGCGCGCCGTCCGCGACGCCGCAAAACGCCAGCACCGGCGCCAGGTAATCGGCGAACTCGGCGATGCCGTGGTCGCTGCCCTGGATCACCTGCTGGCGCGCGCCGGCGTAGTGCGCCACCATGTCGCGGTAGTCCAGCACCGCGTCGCCGGTGGCGGCGATCAGGAAATACCGTTGCGGCTCGGTAATGCGCGGCACCGCCAGCGCGCGCAGCTCGTCGATATACTCGCGTTTGAACTCGAACGGCGCGTCGGAATGGAATTGGGTGGTGACGCCGACGTGTTTGTCGAGGTCTTGCAGCGGCTTGATGGCGGGGTTCAGCAACACCGCGCGGCAAGCCAGGCGCTCCGCCAGCCAGGTCGCGTAATAGCCGCCCAGCGACGAACCGACGATGCATAACTCGTCAGCCGGCACCGCCGCGGCCAGCGCCAGCGCCAGCTCGATGGCCAGCTTCGGCGAGGCCGGCAACTGCGGGCAGCGCCACTGCGCGGACAGCCCCAGCGCGTCCATGCGCCCGGCCATTAGGCGCGCCTTCATCGACAGCGGCGAGGAACGGAATCCGTGCAGGTACAAAATCATTGCGCCAGCGCCTCCAGCAACTTCTGGTGCACGCCGCCGAAGCCGCCGTTGCTCATCACAATGATCTGGTCGCCGGGACGCGCGGCGCCGGCCACGGCCGCCACCAGCGCGTCGATCTGCTCGAAACTGCTGGCGCGCGCGCCCAGCGGCGCCAACGCGTCGCCCAGGCTCCAGCCCAGCGCCTCGGGGCTGCCGAAACCGAATACCAGGTCGGCGTCGACCAGGCTGCCCGGCAAGGCGTCCTTCATCGCCCCCAGCTTCATGGTGTTCGAGCGTGGTTCCAGCACCGCCAAAATGCGGCCCTTGGCGCCGATCTTCTGGCGCAATCCGCCCACGGTGGTGGCGATGGCCGTCGGATGGTGGGCGAAATCGTCGAACACGGTAATGTCGTTGACCACGCCGCGCACTTCCATGCGCCGCTTGACGTTTTCAAACCTGGCCAGCGACTGCGCCGCCTGGGCGGTCGGCACGCCGACGTGGCGCGCGGCGGCGATGGCTGCCAGCGCGTTGCAACGGTTGTGCCTGCCCGTCAGTTGCCACTCGACCCTGCCGGCGACCTTGCCCTGGAACAGCACGTCGAAACTGCCGTCGTCGTGCTCGTTCATGGCCCAGTCCTTGTCGTCGCCGTGGCCGAAGCTTTCCTTTTCGCTCCAGCAACCGCGCTGCAACACCCGGCCCAGCGCCGCCTCGTCGCCGTTGAAGACGATCCGGCCGATGCCCGGCACGGTGCGCGCCAAGTGGTGGAATTGCGTCTCGATCGCGTGCAGGTCGGGGAAGATATCGGCGTGATCGTATTCGAGGTTGTTCATGACCGCGGTTTTCGCGTGGTAGTGGACGAACTTGCTGCGCTTGTCGAAGAAGGCCGTGTCGTACTCGTCCGCTTCGATAACGAAGAAGTCCGAATCGACGCCCTTGCCCGACAAACGCGCCGAAATGCCGAAGTTCATCGGCACGCCGCCGATCAGGAAACCGGGCGCGTAACCGGCGTCCTCGAGAATCCAGGTCAGCATGGCCGACGTCGTCGTCTTGCCGTGCGTGCCGGCCACGGCCAGCACCCACTTGTTGCGTAAGATATGTTCGCCGATCCACTGCGGCCCGGACACATAGGGCAGGCTGCGGTTCAGAATCTCCTCGACCAGCGCATTGCCGCGCGACACCACGTTACCGATCACGTACAGATCGGGCGCAAGCTTGGTCTGTTCCGGGCTGAAACCCTGGATCAACTCGATGCCCTGGGCTTCCAGCTGGGTGCTCATCGGCGGGTAAACGTTGGCGTCGCAGCCGGTGACGCGGTGGCCGGCTTCCTTGGCCAGCACTGCGAGGCCGCCCATAAAGGTGCCGCAGATGCCGAGAATATGAATATGCATGTTGAGAGGCTTGCGCTGGCGAATGTGTAAGTGTGAGATTTTACCTGAGAAGGCGGCCGCCCCCGCGTCAAAGTACAACTTGCCAACTGCGCCACGCCACCCCGCCGCTACCGTTTCGCGGTTCGGGGTATCATCGTCTGCATGACAAACGCTTACGACGACGCCCAAGGGCTGCGCAACGAAATTGCCGCCGCCGCCGCGCGCCTGGTCGCCCAGGACGGCGCCGACTACAGCACCGCGAAACGCAAGGCGGCGCGGCAACTGCTCGGCGATACCCCGTCCGTCGCCAATTTCCTGCCCGACAACGCGCAGATTGAAAACGAGGTACGGCTGTATAACGCGCTGTTTCTCGCCGATACGCAACCGGCGCGGCTGTTCCAGCTACGCACCATTGCCTTGCAGGTGATGGAGGCGCTGGAGCGCTTCCACCCCTATCTGACCGGCGCGGTGTTCAACGGCACCGCCGGGCCGCACGCGGAAATTTACTTGCAGTTGTTCGCCGACAGCGCCAAGGACGTGCAGATTTTTCTGCTGGGTAAGAACGTGAATATCGACATTTCCGAAACCCCGCACTTCAAGGGGCCGCGCTTTGACCCGGTTGAAACCGTCAGTTTCCTGTGGAACAAGGAGGGCGTGCACGCGGCCTTGTACGAACTCGACGACCTGCGCGGCGCCCTGAAAGCCAAGGCCGTGCGCACCGACGCGGCCGGCTTGCGGGCGCTGCTGTTGGCAAGCACGCAAAACCCCGCCGCCGGGTAGCCGGCTTGGCCGCGCGCTTCGTCTTGCGCCGCTATATATATATGTATATCTATATGCGGCGCGTTGAAATAGTCAAAACCCCCCATCCATCGGCTGAAACCGGTATGGAGTGATCCCGGGTATTCGTCGGCCCGAGCAGCACCCGCGCGCATTTCCTGTACAGTGTCGGTTGTTTAATACCTTTTTCCAGTGAATTGCCATGGCAAAGAAGAACTTCGCTACCTACGCCCTCGTCGCCCTGCTGTTTGGCGGCATGGGCGCCTACGTCGCCGTTACCAGCAATAAAGCCGAGCCGCTGCCGGCCGCCGCCGCGCCAAGCGTCAACGGTCCGGTGCAGGCTTTGTTCGCGCAGTCGCTGCCCGACGCCGCGGGCAAGGGGCAAGCCCTGTCGCAGTGGAAGGGCAAGGCGATGGTGGTGAATTTCTGGGCGCCGTGGTGCGCCCCTTGTGTTGAGGAAATGCCGGAACTGTCGGCGCTGCAGCAGGAGATGTCCGGCAAAAACGTACAAGTCATCGGCATTGGCATTGATTCGCCCGGCAACATCGCGCAATTTGCCGAAAAAGTGAAGATTTCCTATCCGGTGTACGTGGCCGGCATGGGCGGCACCGACTTGTCGCGCCAGTTTGGCAATACTGCCGGCGGCTTGCCCTACACGGTCCTGATCGGCGCCGACGGACAGGTCAAGAAGACCTATCTGGGCCGCTTGAAGTTTGAACAATTGCGTGCCGACCTGGCTACACTCTAATTATTTCGACAATATATTTTCTCTTGCCAAGGCACCCCTTTGGCGGCAAAATGCGGAACTTTCGCGAAAAATGGTCTCTAATACATGGCAAAAAACCTCCTTCTGCTGAACGGTCCCAACTTGAATTTATTGGGGACGCGCGAGCCAGAGGTCTACGGCGCGAGCACTTTGGCCGACGTCGAGCAAGCCGCGCAGGCCCAGGCCAGGGCGGCCGGCGCGCAGCTTTCTTGCTTTCAAAGCAACCACGAGGGTGCCTTGATCGACCGCATCCACGCCGCCAAGACCGAGGGCGTGGACGCCATCGTCATCAATCCGGGCGGGCTCACGCACACCAGCGTGGCCTTGCGCGACGCCTTGGCGGGGGTGGCCATTCCGTTCGTGGAAGTGCATATTTCGAATGTTCATCAGCGCGAAGCATTTCGCCACCACTCTTTTCTCAGCGCGATCGCGCAGGGCGTGATCTGCGGCCTCGGTATCGATGGATATCGCTTTGCCATCGACTTTGCGCTTAAAACACGTTAATCTACGCGATCTGCACGCAATTATCGCGGGATGCTTCTGAGCAATAGCACCGCATTACTCTTATAACAATATAATTCCAAGGGGTTTTACATGGATTTACGAAAACTGAAGACCTTGATCGACCTGGTCGCCGAGTCGGATATCGCCGAGCTGGAAGTGACCGAAGGCGAGAGCAAGGTCCGCATCGTCAAGTCGTCCGCCATGCCGCAAAACCAAGTTGTCATGATGCAGCCGCAAGGCATGCAGCAGCAGTACCAGCAAGCCGGCGCGCCGATGGGCGCGGCGCCGACCGCTGCGGCGCCTATCGCCGCCGTCGAGCCGACCGGTTACGTGGTCAAGTCGCCTATGGTCGGCACCTTCTACCGCTCGTCGGCCCCGGGCACCCCGGCCTTCGTCGAAATCGGCAGCACCGTCAAGGAAGGCGACACCCTGTGCATCATCGAGGCGATGAAGCTGTTGAATGAAATCGACTCGGACGCAGCCGGTGTCGTGACCCAGATTCTGGTCGAGAACGGCCAGCCGGTCGAATTCGGCCAACCCCTGTTTGTGATCGGCTAACAGCCAGCTAGGCGGCCGCTCCGGCCGCCCGCAGCGCCCTTCACTTGCCGCCGGCCTGCCCGGCTCTCACAGACATACGCGAAACCTACCCATGTTTGAAAAAATCCTTATTGCCAACCGGGGTGAAATTGCCCTCCGTATTCAGCGCGCTTGCCGCGAAATGGGCATCAAGACGGTTGTGGTCCATTCCGAAGCCGACAAGGACGCGAAATACGTCAAGTTGGCCGACGAATCCGTTTGCATCGGACCGGCACCCTCCAGCCTGAGCTACCTGAACATGCCAGCCATTATCAGCGCGGCGGAAGTGACGGACGCCGAGGCGATCCATCCGGGTTACGGCTTCCTGTCGGAAAACGCCGACTTCGCCGAACGCGTCGAAAAATCCGGTTTCGTCTTCATCGGACCGCGCTCGGAATCGATCCGTCTGATGGGCGACAAGGTCTCGGCCAAGCAAACCATGATCAAGGCGGGCGTGCCCTGCGTGCCCGGCTCCGAAGGCGCGCTGCCGGACGATCCGAAAATCATCATCCAAACCGCGCGCAAGGTCGGCTATCCGGTCATCATCAAGGCGGCCGGCGGCGGCGGCGGGCGCGGCATGCGCGTCGTCCACACCGAGGCGGCCCTGCTGAACGCGGTGGCAATGACCAAGGCCGAGGCCGCCACGGCTTTCGGCAACCCCGAAGTGTATATGGAGAAGTACCTGGAAAATCCGCGCCACGTGGAAATCCAGATCCTCGCCGATGAATTCAAGAACGCCGTCTGGCTGGGCGAACGCGACTGCTCGATGCAGCGCCGCCACCAGAAGGTCATCGAGGAGGCGCCAGCGCCGGGCATCCCGCGCAAGCTGATCGAAAAAATCGGCGACCGCTGCGCCGAGGCTTGCCGCAAGATCGGCTACCGCGGCGCCGGCACCTTCGAGTTCCTGTACGAAAACGGCGAGTTCTATTTCATCGAGATGAACACGCGCGTGCAGGTCGAGCATCCGGTCACCGAGATGATCACCGGCATCGACATCGTGCAGGAACAGATCCGCATCGCCGCCGGCGAGAAGCTGCGCTTCCGCCAGCGCGACGTGATGCTGTCCGGCCACGCCATCGAATGCCGCATCAACGCCGAAGACCCGTTCAAGTTCACGCCGTCGCCGGGCAAGATCATTTCCTGGCATACGCCGGGCGGTCCCGGCATCCGTGTCGACTCGCACGCCTACGCCGGCTACTACGTGCCGCCGCACTACGATTCGATGATCGGCAAGGTCATCGCCTACGGTGCCACGCGCGAGCAAGCCATCCGCCGCATGCAGATCGCGCTGTCGGAAATGGTCGTCGAGGGTATTTCGACCAACATCGCGCTGCACCGCGAACTGATGATCGACGCGCGCTTCATGGAAGGCGGCACCAACATCCATTATCTGGAACAGAAACTGGCGGACATGCCGGACTTGTCCAAGGGCGCCGCCAAGGTCGGCCCTGGCATCGCCAACAAGTTGGACGTCAAGGTACAAGCATGAGCTGGACAGAAATCGTCATCGAAATAGCGCGCGACAACGCCGAGGCCCTGTCGGACGCCTTGATGGAAGCGGGCGCCCTGTCGGTGTCGGTGGAAGACGCCGACGAGGGCACCGACGCCGAGCAGCCGCTGTTCGGCGAACCGGGCATGGAGCCGGAAGAGGCGGCATGGGAACACAGCCGCGTGGTGGCCCTGACCGACGTCGACGCCGACCAGAGCGCCATCGTGGCGGCCGCGGCCAAGGCGATCCGCCTGAAAACCGCGCCGGCGTTCACGCTGCGCGCGGTGGCCGAGCAGGACTGGGTGCGGCTGACGCAGTCGCAGTTCGCGCCCATCCACATCGGCAAGAACATCTGGGTCGTGCCGAGCTGGCACGAGGCGCCGGACCCGGAAGGCCTGATCCTGGAGCTGGACCCGGGCCTGGCCTTCGGCACCGGCAGCCATCCGACCACCCGCCTGTGCATGGAATGGCTGGAAGCCAATCCGGCGCCCGGCAAGACCGTGCTCGACTACGGTTGCGGCTCGGGGATTCTGGCGATGGTGGCCAAGAAGCTCGATTCGGGCGTCGTCACCGGCGTCGACATCGACCCGCAAGCGATCGAATCGGCGCGCGACAACGCCTTGCGCAACAAGTGCGACATCGAATACTTCCTGCCGGACACGTTCGCCAAGTCGGCGCACGCCGGGCAGCGTTTTGACACCGTCGTGGCGAATATCTTGTCGAGCCCGTTGAAGGTGATGGCGCCGATGCTGTCCGGCCGCGTCGCCGACGGCGGCGCCCTGATCCTGTCGGGCGTGCTGGCGCGCCAGGCCAACGAAGTGATCGACGCCTACGCGCCGTTTATCAAGTTGGGCGTGTGGGCCGAGCAAGACGGCTGGGTTGCCCTGCATGGCCGCCTCGGCAGCGATGCGGCGCCGCTGGCGCGCGTCAAAGAAGGCGCGTAACCACCGCAATGGCGCTCGCCACCAAATGCCCCCATTGCAACACACTGTTTCGGGTCGCTGCCGACCAGTTGAAGTTGCGTGGGGGCATTGTGCGCTGCGGCTCCTGCAATGAAGTATTCGACGGCAACGCCGCCCTGCACGACCCGGCTGCGCTGCCGCCGCTGGCGGCACACGCCGCCCCGCCCCCTGCCCATGCTGTTGCCGAGCGTTCCGCCGGCCAAGCCGCGTCCGCGGCCGAGGAGCAGCCCTACGCGCTCGACTTCGATACCTCCTTCGACCCGTATGGCCTGTTGCCCGAATACGCCCAGCTGAAACCGCTGCAGCCGGAGGAGTTGACGTTGGGGCCGCAGTGGGAGGCGGAGCTGGAGTCCGAGTTGCAGCCCGCGCCCGACGACGCATTGGCGTCGGATCTGCATGCAGCCGACGAGCCGGCACGCCAGCAATTGGTCGAGTCCGAACTTGAACCTGAGCCAGAGCCCGCATTCGAAACCGCGCCTGAGCCAGAGTCCGACATCGAGCCTTCCCTTGACGACGAATCAACGGCCGCGTTGCCAGCGGAGTCCGCGGCCGACGCGGAACGCCGGCGCGGCCAGGACGCGCCCCCGTCTTTGCTGCTACGCCGTTCCAACGACGGCCGGCGCGAACCCTCGTTCGAGGCGCCGGGCGACGACGCCGAGCCGCCACCAGCCAGCATTGCGGCGGACCAGGACGCGCCCATAACGCCCGCCGAAGACGCCATGGCAAGCGACGACAAAGCCGACCTCGAACAGTTGCCCGAGCACGAAGACGAAGACGAGGATACCGGCGAAGACGAGCCGGGCTTCGTCAAGCAAGGCCGCCGGCGCCAGCGCGCCGGCAAGATGCTGCGCACGCTGATGGCGGCCGGTTCGCTGGTGCTGCTGCTCACGCTGCTGGCGCAAGGCGCGACCACCTTCCGCAATCAATTGGCGGCCCAGGTGCCGCAGCTAAAACCGGCGCTGGTGTCGCTGTGCGCCGCGGTGGGATGCCGCGTCGAGCTGCCGGCGCAGATCGACCTGTTGTCGATCGAACCTGGCGAACTGCAAAGCCTGGCCGAGCGGACCTTCTCCTACGCAACCGTGCTACGCAATACCAGCGGCGGCGCGCAAGCTTGGCCCTATCTGGAGTTGACGCTGGACGACGCCAGCGACAAGGCGGTGCTGCGCCGCGTGATTGCGCCGCGCGACTACCTGCCGCAGTCTATCAATCTCAGCAAGGGATTTCCCCCGCGCTCGGAACAAGCCGTTAAACTCTACGTTGAATTGGCCCAGTTGAAGGCATCTGGCTATCACATCGCAATTTTCTATCCATAGACACTATCATGACCAAGACCTCCCTGATCTGCGGATCACTCGCCATCGACACCATCATGCAATTTAGCGGCCGTTTCGGCGAATCCCTGCTGGCGGACCAACTGCACAAGGTCAATGTATCCTTCCTCGTGCCGACCCTGCGCACCGAGTTCGGCGGCTGCTCCGGCAACATCGCCTACAACCTGAAAATGCTGGGCGGCGAGCCGCGCATCATCGGCGTGATGGGCCAGGATTGCGGGCCCTACCTGGAACGCCTGCAAAAACTCGGCATCTCCACCGAAAACATCATGATCAAGGCCGACAGCTACAACGCCCAGTGCTTCGTCACGGCCGACGCCGACAACAACCAGATCAACGCCTTCCACCCGGGCGCGATGTCGTTCGCGCATGAAAACAATGTCGCCAAAGCCGGCCCGGCGCGGGTCGCGATCATTTCGCCGGACGGCCACGAAGGCATGCTCAAGCACGCGCAAGACTTGGCCGACATCGGCATCCCGATCATGTTCGATCCGGGCCAGCAACTGCCGATGTTCAACACCGAGCAATTGATCGACTTCATCGACAAAGCCACCTACGTCACCGCCAACGACTACGAAATCGAAATGTTGATGGAGCGCACCGGCCTGACCATCCAAGACATGGCCAGCCGCCTGGAAGCGCTGATCGTCACGCGTGGCGAACAAGGTTCCGAAATTTACACCGACGGCAAGCGCATCGACATCCCGGCGGTGGCGGCCGACGCGGTGCTGGACCCGACCGGCTGCGGCGACGCCTACCGCGCCGGCCTGCTGTTCGGCATCACCAACGACCTGAACTGGGAAACCAGCGGCCGCCTGGCCAGTCTGATGGGCTCGATCAAAATCGCCCACCAGGGCGCGCAAAACCACAAGCTGACGGCGAGCGAAATCGGCGACCGCTTCGAAGCGGCGTTCGGCTACCGCTATTAATGAACCAAGGCGCGCCGCTTGCGCCATGTACACCACCGGCGAAGCGCCGGGGTCAGCCCTTAAGGTCTGACCCCGGGGTTACGCCATTGGTTTAAAGAGACTTGCCGCGCGCCTTCAAGTAGCGGCAACACCCATCAAGCGCGCCACCACCTCCGGCGTCAGCTTGGCCGATACAATCTCCAGCAATTTGCGTTTATTGGTCTGCCCGTGGGTCAGTGTGATGGCGCTCCCGGGCACGGCCAGCGTAGCGGCCAGGTAGCGGATCAAGGCCTCGTTGGCCTTGCCTTCAATCGGCTGCGCGTGCAGCTTCAGCTTGAGAGCGTCATCGAGCACGCCGATGACCTCGGTTTTCTTGGCGTTCGCCGTGATCTGCACGGCCAGACGGACGCCGCCCGGCAGCGCCGAACACCAAGCTTTACTCATCGACTACCAAATAACATGCCGACCAGCAGTTGCGCGACCTGCAGCAGGATCAGCGCGACCAGCAACGACAAGTCCAAACTGCCAAACAAGGGCACCACCCGGCGCACGGGACGCAGCAGCGGCTCGTTCAAGGCCCGCACAAACGGCGCCAGCGGCGCATGCGGATTAATCCAGCTAAACACTGCCTCGATTATTAGCAGGGCCATGAAGCCGTACAGAATCCATTGCAGGAAACGCTGCAAAGCCATCAAGAGGATGGTTTGGAACGGCATGCCGGCGATCAGCCACAGCGACGTGGCCAACAGCACGACCAGGAAGGCGCCGATCAGGCTAGCCCAATCGTAACCACCGACGCCGGGCACAATCCGGCGCAACGGGCGCACCAGCCAATCGGACAGTTGAAAGGTGAATTGCGCGACCGTCGATGGCGGTCGTACCCGGACCGCCTGCATCCAAAACCGCAACAACAAAACGCCACCCAACACGCTGGCAACCGTATCAACGATCAACGTAAGAATACTAAGCACGACGATTCTCCAAAAAAAACCGCTGTGTGATTGATTCACACAGCGGCGTATTGCCTCATCAAGGCACCCAAGCGAACTGGGTTACGACGGGCGAGTGCTGGTAGGAAACGGCCAGGCTGCTGCCGGTGCCAACACTGTTTTTGCTGCTGGCGCTACCACCGCTGCCGGTTTGGCGACGGCGGCCTTCTTCGGCGCTGCGGCCTTCTTCGGCTTGGCTGCCGCTTTTTTCGCGGCTGGCTTCGCTTCGACTGGCGCTACGGCCGCTACCGGCGCCGCTGCAAGTGGCGCTGGCGCTGGAGCCGCTGGCTTGGCTGCTGCTTTGGCCGCAGGTTTAGCTGCCGCTTTGGCCGCTGGCTTGGCTTCTGCTTTGGCCGCTGGCTTCGCTGTCGCTTTCGGCGCTGGCTTGGCAGCGACAGTAGCCGCTGGTTTCGCTGCTGCTTTAGGCGCTGGCTTCGCTACCGGTTTGGCCGCTGGCTTCGCGGCCGCTTTGGCCGCTGGCTTCGCTACCGCTTTTGCCGCTGGCTTAGCCGCTGCTTTGGCCGCTGGCTTCGCTGCGGCTTTAGGCGCTGGCTTCGCTGCTACTTTGGCCGCTGGCTTGGCTGCCGCTTTAGGCGCTGGTTTGGCTGCTACTTTGGCCGCTGGCTTGGCTGCCGCTTTAGGCGCTGGCTTGGCTGCCGCTTTGGCCGCTGGCTTGGCTGCCGCTTTGGCCGCTGGCTTGGCTGTCGCTTTGGCCGCTGGCTTGGCTACCGCTTTGGCCGCTGGCTTGGCTGCCGCTTTGGCCGCTGGCTTGGCTACCGCTTTGGCCGCTGGCTTGGCTACCGCTTTGGCCGCTGGCTTGGCTGCCGCTTTGGCCGCTGGCTTGGCTACCGCTTTGGCCGCTGGCTTGGCTGCTGCTTTGGCCGCTGGCTTTGCTGCTGCTTTGGCCGCTGGCTTTGCTGCTGCTTTGGCCGCTGGTTTGGCCGCTGGCTTGGCTGCTGCTTTGGCCGCTGGCTTGGCTACTGCTTTGGCCGCTGGCTTGGCTACCGCTTTGGCCGCTGGTTTGGCTGCCGCTTTGGCCGCTGGTTTGGCTGCCGCTTTGGCCGCCGGCTTGGCTGCAGCTTTTGCCACTGGTTTGGCGACTGCTTTGACTACTGCTTTCGCGGCTGGCTTAGCGGCGGCCTTGGCTACTGGCTTCGCTACTGCTTTCGCGACTGGTTTTGCGGCCACTGCCTTAACTGCTGCTACCGGCTTTTTAACGACGGGAGCTGCCTTGGCGGCTGGTTTCTTTGTTGCTGGTTTCTTAGCGGCTGTTGCCATTTGTCTCTCCTTCATCTGAGATGAGAAATTTACGCTACAAGATTAAAACCCGTCCAACCCATCATATTGGGCCAGGCGAATTATTCATCGGCACAAACAACAGGTTTGCGCTAATGAATTCGGCACCAGCTGAACTGCTGCAACTCCTCACGTTTGCAGCACTTCAGCCATCGTCGGTGCCACCCTGCCCAATCTCGCAGCTGGTGGCAAAGTCTGGTGTGTTGCGTGCCCGCCGGGACGATTTTCGGTCGTCTTCAACGCGCCCGCAGCCACACCCCATTCTTCAAAACAAAAACCGCCATGCCTGAAAAAATTCAAGCATGGCGGCAGAAAAAAACGGTGTGGGCTTGTGCATATCCGTATGAATTTGTATCCCGATTTGCGATTTTTTGCGATGCCACGCGGCTGAAAAAACCGCGCATTCTAATGCTCGCATTTTCAATCTCATAAAGTACACGAAAACCTTGTCAATGCGCAACCAGCACAACACGTTTTCGTGGGCTTTTTTGCAGGATACGTGCGCTATTTCGCGGTAGCGCGCCAAATCGGCTTGCCACCCCTCGCGCGCGCCTGCCGGTTGGTACGCGAAGACGCGCGCGCGGGTCTTCGCCGAGGCCATCATTTCGGCGCAATTGATACCGGCGGTTCGGGCCGTGGATGGCGCGCCAGAGTAAGCTTGGCGCGCTTGGAACGCGCATAAAAAAACCCGCCAAGGCGGGTTTTTTCCACATCGGCAGAGGCTCTTATTCCCAGTTCAGGGCGCCACCGGTCTGGTATTCGATGACGCGGGTTTCGAAGAAGTTACGCTCTTTCTTCAAGTCGATCATTTCGCTCATCCACGGGAAGGGATTTTCTTCCTGGGCGAACATTTGCTCCAGGCCGATTTGCTGCGCGCGGCGGTTGGCGATGAAGCGCAGGTAACCCTTGAACATCGGCGCGTTCAGACCCAGCACGCCGCGCGGCATGGTGTCTTCGGCGTAGGCGTATTCCAGGTCGACGGCCTTGAGGAACAGGCCCTTGATCTCTTCGCGGAATTCGGCAGTCCACAACAGCGGGTTTTCCATCTTGATCGTGTTGATCAAGTCGATACCGAAATTGCAATGCATCGATTCGTCGCGCAGAATGTACTGGTACTGTTCGGCCGCGCCCATCATCTTGTTCTGGCGGCCCAGCGCCAGGATCTGGGTGAAGCCGACGTAGAAGAACAGGCCTTCCATCAGGCAGGCGAAGACGATCAGCGAGCGCAGCAGCTTCTGGTCGTTTTCCACGGTGCCGGTGGTGAAGGCCGGGTCGGTCAGCGTGTTGATGAACGGGATCAGGAACTCGTCCTTGTCGCGGATCGACTTCACTTCGTTGTAGGCGTTGAAGATCTCCGCCTCGTCCAGGCCTAGCGACTCGACGATGTACTGGTAGGCGTGGGTGTGGATCGCCTCTTCAAAGGCCTGGCGCAGCAGGTACTGGCGGCATTCCGGCGCCGTGATGTGGCGGTAGGTGCCGAGCACGATGTTGTTGGCGGCCAGCGAGTCGGCGGTGACGAAGAAGCCCAGGTTGCGCTTGACCAGGCGACGCTCGTCGTCGGTCAGGCCGTTCGGGTTTTTCCACAGCTCGATGTCGCGCTGCATATTCACTTCCTGCGGCATCCAGTGGTTGGCGCAGCCGGCCAGGTATTTGTCCCAGGCCCACTTGTATTTGAACGGCACCAGCTGGTTGACGTCGGTTTTGCCGTTGATGATGCGTTTGTCGTCGGCATTGACGCGCTTGGCGACTGCCTCCGGCGCCGCTTCCGGCTCGGCCGCGGCGGCGCCCAGGTTCAGGCCGGTATCGGCCAACGGGGCCGGTTGCGGCTGGCGTGGCGCTGGCGCCGACGAAACTTCATCATCCCAAGACAACATGGTGTGTATTCCTTTATGTGCCGGCCAACAGCCGGCGGGTAATCTGTAAAAAGACCGCCCGGCGGGCCGGGTCGGGTCAAACTCAAGCGGATACTAGCGGGTACAAGCGGCCGGCGCGGCAAGGCCGCGGCGGCCGTCCAACGTTTACTGGCAGGCTTCGCACTCTTCAAAGCCGTCGTCGCCGGGACGCAGGTAGCACGCCTCGCCGTCCGCGTCGGCCGCGACCGCCGCGGCCGCCGTGACGGCCGGTGCCGCCGCCGCTTGTGCGGCCTGGGCGCTGGCGGACATGCCGCCGTCGACCGCCACCGCGTTCAGCGCGCCGGTCTTGGAGGTCGACTTCTCCATGTGCGTGGCGGCGATGGTGCGCAGGTAGTAGGTGGTCTTCAAGCCGCGCAACCATGCCAGCTTGTAGGTCTCGTCGAGCTTCTTGCCCGACGCGCCGGCCATGTAGATGTTCAGCGACTGGGCCTGGTCGATCCACTTCTGGCGACGCGACGCCGCTTCCACCAGCCAGGTCGGCGATACTTCGAAGGCGGTGGCGTAGAGCTCGCGCAGGTCTTGCGGGATGCGGTCGATCTTGGCCAGGCTGCCGTCGAAGTATTTCAGGTCGGAGATCATGACTTCATCCCACAGGTCGCGCGCCTTCAGGTCGCGCACCAGGTGGGCGTTGATCTCGGTGAACTCGCCCGACAGGTTCGATTTCACGTACAGGTTCTGGTAGGTCGGCTCGATGCAGGCCGACACGCCGATGATGTTCGAAATGGTGGCGGTCGGGGCGATCGCCACGCAGTTCGAGTTGCGCATGCCGAATTGCTTGATGCGCGAGCGCACCAGCGACCAGTCCATCGCCGACGAATTGTTCACTTCAAGGTAGCCGCCGCGCTCTTCGGCCAGCAGCGCCACCGAGTCCTGCGGCAGGATGCCGCGGTCCCACAGCGAACCCTTGTAGGAGCTGTAGTGGCCGCGCTCCTCGGCCAGGTCGGTCGAGGCCAGGTAGGCGTAGTAGCAGACCGCTTCCATCGAGGTGTCGGCGAAGGCGACGCAGGCGTCCGAGGCGAACGGCACGCGCATCATGTGCAGGCAATCCTGGAAACCCATGATGCCCATGCCGACCGGACGGTGCGCCATGTTCGAGGCGCGCGCCTTTTCAACCGCGTAGTAGTTGATGTCGATGACGTTGTCGAGCATGCGCATGGCGGTGCGCACGGTCTTTTGCAGCTTGACGTGGTCCAGCTTGCCCTCTTTCATGTGGGCCGGCAGGTTGACCGAACCCAGGTTGCAGACGGCGATTTCGCTTTCGTTGGTGTTGAGCGTGATTTCGGTGCACAGGTTCGAGCTGTGGACCACGCCGACGTGCGACTGCGGGCTGCGGATGTTGCAAGGGTCCTTGAAGGTGATCCAAGGATGGCCGGTCTCAAACAGCATCGACAGCATCTTGCGCCACAGGTCGAGCGCGGCGATCTTCTTGAATACGCGGATCTCGCCGGCGGCGGCGCGCGCCTCGTAGCCGTTGTAGGCCAGTTCGAAGGCCTTGCCGACCTTGTCGTGCAGGTCCGGCGCTTCGCTCGGCGAGAACAGGGTCCAGTCGCCCTTTTCCATCACGCGCTTCATGAACAGGTCGGGAATCCAGTTGGCGGTGTTCATGTCGTGGGTGCGGCGGCGGTCGTCGCCGGTGTTCTTGCGCAGGTCGAGGAATTCCTCGATGTCCATGTGCCAGGTTTCCAGGTAGGCGCAGACCGCGCCCTTGCGCTTGCCGCCCTGGTTGACCGCGACGGCGGTGTCGTTGACCACTTTCAGGAACGGCACGACGCCCTGCGATTTGCCGTTGGTGCCCTTGATGTGGGCGCCCAGCGCGCGCACCGGGGTCCAGTCGTTGCCCAGGCCGCCGGCGAACTTGGCCAGCAGCGCGTTTTCCTTGATGGCGTCGTAGATGCCTTCCAGGTCGTCCGAGACCGTGGTCAGGTAGCACGACGACAGCTGCGAGCGGCGGGTGCCCGAGTTGAACAGGGTCGGGGTCGAGCTCATGAAGTCGAACGAGGACAGCAGGCTGTAGAACTCGATGGCGCGCGCTTCGCGGTCCTTCTCGTTCAGGGCCAGGCCCATCGCCACGCGCATGTAGAACGCCTGCGGCATTTCAATGCGCACTTCGTTGATGTGCAGGAAGTAGCGGTCGTACAGCGTCTGCAGGCCGATGTAGCCGAATTGCAGGTCGCGGTCGGCGACCAGGGCCTTGGCCAGGCGCGCCAGGTCGTAGTCGGCCAGGCGCGGGTCGAGCAGCTCGGCGTCGATACCCTTGGCGATGTAGGCCGGGAAGTATTCAATGTAGTGGGCGGCGGCGCCGGCTTGCGGCACTTCCTTGCAGAACACTTCCTTGCGCACCGTGTGCAGCAGGATG
Organism: Janthinobacterium sp. CG3; assembly: GCF_000344615.1. Classification (GTDB taxonomy): domain Bacteria; phylum Pseudomonadota; class Gammaproteobacteria; order Burkholderiales; family Burkholderiaceae_D; genus Janthinobacterium. The sequence continues at coordinate 3,460,081 of NZ_KB467824.1, forward strand.
CGCGCGGTGACCTGGCTGTAGGCCGGGTCTTTTTCCATCAGCGCGCGGGCGGCCAGGATGGCCGACTTGTGCAGCTCTTCGACGGGCACGCCGTCGTACAGGTTCTTCAGCGTCTCCGACAGGATCGCTTCGGCGTCGACGTGCTTTTCCAGGCCGACGCAGGCGGCGTTGATCAGGTCGCGCACCTGGTTCATGTCGAGCGGACGGCGCTCGCCGTTTTCGGTCACGTGCAACTGCGGCGCGGCGGCGGCGGACGCGCCGCCCTGCTGCGCTTCTTTTTGCAGGCGACGCTCTTCCATGTGCTTGGCGCGGTACAGCACGTAGGCGCGGGCCACGTCGTGTTCGCCCGAACGCATCAACGACAATTCCACCTGGTCTTGCACGTCTTCGATATGGAAGGTGCCGCCGCTAGGCTGGCGGCGCACCAACGCCGCGACCACGCCGTCGGTCAATTGCTCGACCAGTTCGCGCACGCGCGCCGAGGCCGCGCCCTGGCCGCCGTTAACGGCCAAAAACGCCTTGGTCATGGCGATAGCGATCTTCGACGGCTCAAACGCCACCACCGAACCGTTGCGACGGATGATGCGATAGTCGCCCAGGGCCGCGGCGGTCGGGCCGACGCTGTTGTTGGCCGAGGCCGGCACTGCTGCCGGAATTGCTGCCGGATGGATGGACATGTCTGAGGTTGATTGCATTGAAGCTCCCGGTAGCGGCCCGGCGATGTGCCAAGCCGATGGTAATGAATTAGAACCCCCGATCAGGCGCGAGTTCTGCGGAAAATGGTGCTTTAAAAAAGCAAAAGAATGCCCCTTCCAACGGCTCTTGAATGTTGGTTCGGGTCATTGGTTTGCGGATGATAATGTCCGGCGACTGCCTGGTAGCGGTGTTCCAGACGTATCTAGCAACAGTGGTGAAATCCCAGGAGACTACTAGATATAGTGTTGAAGCTTATAAATTTTACTAATTGTAGTACTCAAATTTGGTTAACGCAAGCGTGCGGGGGGCGAGATATTTGCACTTTTCCACTCTTTTTGTGTTGACTTTTCAAACTGTCGCCGGGAAGCCCAGCTGCCGGTAAGTGGGTACTAACGCACCTTGGCGAACCAGCAATTCGCACAATGTTTTTTTATAAAGGTTCCAATCGAAACAAGGTCCCGGGTCGGTCTTGCGGCCGGCCGCGATATGCTCGTGGCCGCAGACGTCGCGCAGCCGGTAGCGCGCCTGCAGCGCCGCCGTCAGCGCCGCCAGGGTCGCGTACTGGCTTGCCGTGAACGCCACCACGTCGCTGCCCTCCAGCTCGACCCCGATGGAAAACTCGTTGCAGCGCGGCCGTCCCCGGAACGCCGACAGGCCGGCGTGCCAAGCCTTGTCGTTGCCGGAAACATACTGGATCAGGCGGCCGTCGCGGCGCACGAAAAAATGCGCCGACACCCGCAAGCCGCGCAAATCGGCGAACGAGGGATCGGCATTATAGTCCAATCGGCCGGTGAACAAGTCGGACACATGCGGCCCGCCGAAGCGGCCGGCGGGCAGGCTGACGTTGTGGATCACCAGCAGCTCGGCTTCGGCGCCGTCCGGACGGGCGTCGCAATGCGGCGACGCGTAGCGCGCCGCGCCGGCGCACCAGCCGTCCGCCGCCACCGCCAGCGCCGCCGCCGGCGTCACGCCTCCGGCTCCTGGATGTTCAACTTTTGCATCTGGTAGCGCAGCTGGCGGAAGCTGATGCCCAGCAGTTGCGCCGCCTGGGTGCGGTTGAACTGGGTTTGCGCCAGCGCCCGCACGATGATGTCGCGCTCGACCTGGCTCAGGTATTCCGGCAGGCAGTGCGGCAGGCCGGCGCCGCCGTCCGGCGCCGCCGCGAAGGCGAAACCGGGCGCCGCCGCCGCGGGCGCGCCGTCCAGGCCGGCCGCGGCGGCCGGCGCCGGCGCGGGTACGCCGGCGCCCTTCAGCGCCAGGTCGCCGACGCCGATGACGCCGTCGTCGGCGTAGGCCAGCGCGCGCTCGAGGATGTTCTCCAGCTCGCGCACGTTGCCCGGGAAGGAATAGGCGCGCAGCGCCGCCAGCACCGCCGGCGCCAGCGCCGCCGGCTGGCCGGGGCCGGCCAGGCGCGCCAGGATCGCCTCGGTCAGCACCTCCAGGTCGTCGAGCCGCTCGCGCAGCGGCGGCAGGCACAGTTCGATCACGTTGAGGCGGTAGAACAGGTCTTGCCGGAAGCGCCCCGCCGCCACGCACGCGGACAGGTCCTGGTGGGTCGCGCTGATGATGCGCACGTCGACCGCCTCCTCGGCGGTGGCGCCGATCTTGCGCACGCGCCGTTCCTGGATCGCCCGCAGCAGTTTCACTTGCATCGCCAGCGGCAGGTCGGCCACCTCGTCGAGCATCAGCGTGCCGCCATGGGCGGCCTGGAAAAAGCCGTCGCGCTCGTCGACGGCGCCGGTGAAGGCGCCCTTGCGGTAGCCGAAGAACTCGGCCTCCATCAGCGCCTCCGGGATGGCGCCGCAGTTGACGGCGATGAAGGCTTGCTCGGCGCGCGCGCTTTGCGCGTGGATCTCGCGCGCCGCCAGCTCCTTGCCGCTGCCGGACTCGCCGCTGATGGCGATCGGCGCCATCGAGCGCGCCAGCCGGGCGATCTGCGCGCGCAGCGCCTGCACCTGGGCCGATTCGCCCTTCAGGCGCGAGGCCGGCGCCGCCGCGCTGGCGGCCTGGCGCCGCGCGGGCGCGCTCAAGCCCAGCGCCGACTGCACCAGCAGGCGCAGCTGGTCCAGCGCCACCGGCTTGCAGACGTAGTCGAAGGCGCCGGCCTTGAGCGCGACGACGGCGTTGTCGGTGCTGCCGAAGGCCGTCACCACGGCGATCGGCGTGTTCTTATACGCGCCGGCCACTTCGCGCACCAGTTCCAGGCCGAGGCCGTCGGGCAGGCGCATGTCGGTCAGCACCAGCGCGTACTCGCTGCGCGCCAGGAAGGCGCGCGCCTGCCCCAGCGAATCGGCGCTGTCGACGTCGAGCCCCATCTTGACGAGCGTGATTTCCAACAGCTCGCGCAAATCGGCTTCGTCGTCGACCACCAGGATACGGGGAGAACTCATGGTGCGGCCTTTTCTGCAAGGTTCATAGGGGCGCCGCGAAGGTGATCACGAAGCGGCCGCTGGCGCGCCGGCCGCCGCTGGCGAAATGGTACTCGTAATCGAGCAGCGCGCCGTTATTCAAACACAGTTCGCGCGCCAGATACAAGCCCAGGCCGGTGCCCTTGCTGGAGGTGGTGTAAAACGGCTCGAACAGGTGCGCCCGCACCTCCGGCGAAATGCCCGGGCCGTCGTCCTGCACGTGCAGTTCCAGGCGCCGGGCCTTGTCGCGCACGACGAACAGTTCGATGCTGCCCGGGCCGCCGCTGGCGTAGCGTACCGCGTTGTTGAGCAGGTTGAGCAGGATTTCGCGCAGGTGCAGCGGGTCGAAGCGCACCTCGGCGGCGCCGCAGCCGTCCAGCCGCACCACCGCGTCGGCCAGCGCGTGGGTTTGCTGGAACTCGGCCATGAGTTCGGCCAGCAGGGGCGCCAGCGCCAGCGCCTCCTCCTGCACCTGGACCTTGCGCGACAGTTGCAGGATGTCCTCGACCATGCGGTTGACCCGCGCCACGTTGTCGCCGACGATGCGCAGCAGGCGCAGGTGGACCGGCTCGACCAGGTCGTCGCTGAGCAGCGCGGTGGCGTGGCCGATCGCCGACAGCGGGTTGCGCACCTCGTGCGCGATGCTGGCGGTAAGGCGGCCCATCGACGCCAGCTTCAGTTGCTGCGCCTGGTTTTCGATGGCCGTCACGTCCTGCAGGAAGATGACGCTGCGCTCGGCCGCCAGGCCGGCCGTGTCGACGGTGGCGAAGCGCGCCTTCAAGTGGGTGGCCAGCTCGCGCCGCCCGCTCCAGGCCGCCGTCACGCCCTGCAGCGCGGCGTCGGTATAAGGTTTGACGGTGAGGTACACGGTGCTGCGCCCGGCGTCGGCCAGCCAGTCGTCGTAGGCCACGGCGATCGGCCCCAGGCTGGCGCTGTCGGCCAGGCGGAAATTCAGCTCCAGCCCGGCCAGGCCCAACATCTGCAGGGCCGCCGGGTTGCCGGTGAAGACTTGGCCGTCGCGCCCGACCACCAGTACGCCGTCGCCCATGTCGGCGATGACCAGGCGGTTGATCGCCAGCTGGATCGCCAGCGCGTTGCCGCGCTGGGCCGCCAGCGCCTCCTGGCCGATCAGCTTGGCGGCCAGGCGGCTCACCAGCAGTACCACGGCGAAGAAGGAGGCGCCGTACAGGCCGGCCTGTAGCACGCCGCGCTCGCCCTCCAGCGCCAGGACTTGGTAAATGCTTTCGGACAGCATGAACAGCGTCACCAGCGCCGCGCTGAACAGCGCCAGCAGCAACGGCGCCAGGATCGCCGCGCCGGCCAGCGGGAACAGGTAAAGGATGGCCAGGCCGCTGCGCACGCCGCCGGCGTCCATGTAGATCAGCGAGATGACGCCGACGTCGACGGCCAGTTGCACCAGCAGTTGCAGCAGGAAGCGCTGGCGCCGGTAGAGCGTCAGCAGCGCGAAGGCGGCCGCCAGCAGCAGGTAGGCGGCGCACAGCTCGCCATAGGCCAACTGGCCGCCGCCGTGCCAGCCGACGCCGCCGACGAGCAGGTACACCAGCAGCACGCTGGCGATCATCATCCGCGTCAGGCTCAGCGTCTGCAGCGAGCGCCAGAAGGTGTCGCCCGACTCCGCCGTCCAACCGCGCAGGCGCGTCGTCACGGCCCGGCCCTAGGGAAAGGTGGCGTGCGCCTGACTGCAGAAATCGCGCCCCTTGGCCTGCACCGTCTCCGACGACGGGTAATACACGCCGCACTGGGCGCAGCACAGCATCGCCTCGGGGTCGGCCAGCGCCTCGGCGCGCGCCGGCGCCGCCGGCGGCCGCGCCCGCTCGCCCTGCTGGCGCATGCCGCGCAACTTGCTGCGCACCGCCATCAGCACCAGAAAGGCCAGCGCCAGCCAAAATAGAATACGTGTCATGCCAATCCCCGATGCAAAACCACTTCCAGTACAAAACGACTGCCGACGTAGGCCAGCGCCAGCGTGGCGAAACCGGCCAGGGTGAAGCTCAGCGCGGTCTTGCCGCGCCAGCCGCGGAAGCGGCGCCCGGCCAGCAGCGCGGCGAACAGCAGCCACGACAACAGGGTGAACACCGATTTATGGTCCCAGGTCAGCGCCTTGCCGAACAACTGCTCGGAGAAGACGATGCCCGACAGCACGGTCAAACTGAGCAGGACGAAACCGAAACCTATCATGCGGAACAACAATTTTTCCATCGTCAGCAGGGCCGGCAACTGGTCCAGCGCGGCGCCGAGAAAGCCCATGCGCTCGCCGCGGGTGTGCAGGCGCGACTCTTGCAGCGCCATCAGCACGGCGTGGAAGGCGGCGATGGTCAAGGTGCTGTAGGCCAGGATGGCGACGGCGATATGCCAGCCGAACATCGACGACTTGCCCTCCAACAGCACCTGGCTGCCCGGGAAGGCCCAGGCCAGCAGCAGCACGGCGGCGGCGCTCGGCATGACCAGGCGGCGCAGGCCGTCGAGGGCGAAGTTGCGGTTCTCCAGCCAGTAGGCGCCCACCGAGACCCACAGCGCCGACGACAGCATCGCCGCGAAGCCGATGCGCACGCTGCCCGGCGCGATCAAATCGACACCCAGCGTGACGCCGTGCAGCAGCCAGGCCACGCCGGTGGCGGCGGTAATCCAGGCACCCTGGCGGGACGGGAGGACGGCGCACACGGCGTAGGACAAGGCGGCGGCGATAAAAAAGAATGTCTGCATAAGTTTAAGTTTACACCATAGGCCGCCCGCGGGGTTCGGGGCGGGCGGGAACGCGCCGGTTCAGGGCGCCGCCGACCTCAATCGACGGCGGCCAGGCGCAGTTCGTCGTTGTGGTGGCGCTGCTGCTCCTCCATCACCAGGTGGCCCAGTTCGCGCTTGAGGGCGTTGAACTCGGCCGAGGCCGGGTCGCGCAGGCGCGGCAGCTCGACCAGCAGGTCGCGCTTGACCGTGCCCGGCCGGTAGGTCATGACGACGATGCGGTCGGCCAGGTAGAGCGCCTCCTCGATGCTGTGGGTGACGAAGAGGATGGTTTTTTTCAGCTCGGCCCAGATGCGCAGCAGCTCGTCCTGCAGGTTGCGCCGGGTCAGCGCGTCCAGCGCGCCGAAGGGTTCGTCCATCAGCATGATCGGCGAGTCCAGCGCCAGCACGCGGGCGATGGCGACGCGCTGGCGCATGCCGCCCGACAGGTCCTTCGGGAAGCGCGCGCCGAAGTCGCCCAGCGAGAGCATTTGCAGCAGCTTGGCCACGGTGGCGGCGATCTCGGCCTTCGGCGCGCCCTTGATCTCCAGGCCGAAGGCGATGTTCTCGGCCACCGTCATCCAGGGGAACAGCGCGTACTCCTGGAACACCATGCCGCGCTCCGGCCCCGGCCCGGTGACCACGCGGCCGTCGGCGCTGATGCCGCCGGCGCTGGGCGGCGCGAAGCCGGCCACCGCGTTGAGCAGCGTCGACTTGCCGCAGCCGGAAGGCCCCAGCAGGCAGACGAACTGGCCGCGCGGGATTTCCAGGTTGATGTCCTTCAGGGCCACCAGCTCGCGTTCGTCGGTGCGGAACACCTTGCTGACCTGGCTGATGACGATGTGCGCTGCGCTCATATCAGTTCTCCATGCCGCGGTGCCAGCGCAGCAGATGATTGTTCAGTTTGTTCATGGCGACGTCGATGGCCAGGCCGAGCAGGCCGATGCTGATCATGCCGGCCATGATCTTGTCGGACCAAAAATATTCGCGCGCCTCCAGGATGCGGAAGCCCAGGCCGTTGTTCACGGCGATCATTTCGGAGACGATGACGACGATGAAGGCGGTGCCGATGCCGATGCGCACGCCCGAGAGGATGTAGGGCACCGCCGCCGGCAGGATCACCCGCACGAACAGCGTGGTGCCGGAGGCGCCCAGGTTGCGCGCCGCGCGCAGGTAGATGCCGTCGACCTGGCGCACCCCGGCGACGGTGTTCATCAGCACCGGAAAGAAGGCGCCCAGGGCGATCAGGAACACCGCCGGCGGGTTGCCCAGGCCGAACCAGAGGATAGACAGCGGGATGTAGGCGATCGGCGGAATCGGCCGCAGCACCTGCACCAGCGGATTGAGCCAGGCGTAGACGCGCGGCTTGGCGCCCATCGCCAGCCCGAGCGGCAGGGCCAGGCCGGCGCCGATGACGAAGCCGGCGGCGACCCGGTACAGGCTGCCGAGCGAATCGACGATCAGCTCGCCCGAGACGGCCCAGCCCAGCCAGGCGCCGGCGCCGGCGTAGGCGTAGTCGGCGAACGGCGCCACCGGCAGCAGGTAGGCGATCCAGCGCTGCAGCACCGCCAGCGGCGACGGCAGCACCTGCGGGTTGACCCAGCCCAGCATCGCCACCACCTGCCACAGCCCAATTACCGCCGCCGGCACGACCATGCCGATGCCGATTTCGCGCCACTGCCGCGCGCCCACGCCCCTTGTGCCCATGCCGCCTCCGTCGCCGTGTGGTTTATTTGACGTTCAGGCTTTTCTTGGCCTGAACCAGCAGGTCGGTCTTGACCCAGTCCTTCGCCAGCGGCGGCTTGCTCATCTTGCCGACGCCGGTCTTGTGCATGACGTCGGTGGTGGTCTGGATGTGCTCGGGCGTGATGTCGTAGGTGTACGGCGAGTTGCTGATGGCGTCGTCGAAGTCGTCCTTGCTGATCTGGCCCTTGAAAATCACCTCGCGCACGTATTTCTCGGCCACGGCCGGGGTATCGATGAAGGCCTTGGTGGCCTCGACGAAGCAGCGCATGAACTTCTCGGCGGCCGGCCGGCGCTCCCTGTAGAACTTCTCGGTCATCACCAAGGTGCGCACCGGCTCGCCGATCGGCGTGTCGTAGGGCTTCAGCATCTCCTTGCCGAAGCCCTTGTTGAGCGCCTGCGACGATTGCGGCTCGGACTGCATCATGGCGTCGATGTTCTTGCCCATCAGCGCCTGGTTCAGGTCGGCATAGGCGAGAAACACCAGTTGCACGTCCTTGCCCGGCTGGTCCGACACCGTCAGGCCGTGCTGGGCCAGCTCGGCCAGCAGCAGCACTTCCTGGATGCCGCCGCGGGTGACGCCGACCTTCTTGCCCTTCAAGTCCTTCACCGACTGCATTTTCAGGTCGCTGCGCCCGACCAGGCGCGCGCCGCCCTTGGCGAAACCGGCCACGACGAAGATCGCGGCGCCGCCGGCGCGCCCGGAGATGGCCGCCTCGGACGCGGTGGCGCCAACGTCGAGCTCACCGGCGATGATCGCCTGCATCACGTCGAGTCCCTTGGCGAAAATGTGCTCCTCGACCTTGATGCCGCACTTCGGCGCGATTTCCTTGATATACGAGATGGCGCCGAAGTGGGCGAACTTCAGGTTGCCCAGGCGTACCACCTCCTGGGCCTGCGCGGCGCCGGCCGCCAGCAACCCGCCCGTAATGCCCACGACGGCGGCGGCGATCGCGCCGGCCCGCTTCCAATGCTTGCTCATCCACTTCTCCTGAATAGGGTGTTGTTGCGGCCCGCGATAAACGGCAATTGCCAGCAGATGATACCAAGCGTTGGCGCGTCAGAAACATTTTTTTATTGCGCAACCGCATGAAACGGTGAGGTCGGGGCTCGATGCCGTGCAATTTGGCCGACTCGGCGTTATGCAAATGGAAAGCCGCGGCGCAAGCCGGCGCCGCCGCTTTCCAACACCGCTCATTTTTCCAGGTATTTGCCGTAAATCGCCTTGTAGCGACCGCTCTTGCGCAATTGCTCGAGGCCGGCGTTGTAGTCGTCGCGCACGGCCGCGTCGCGGAACACCGGACGGTAATCGCGCGGATCGGGCGGCGGCAGCGCATGCTCCTCGACCGCCGGCAGCACGAAATGCGGATCGGCGCGCCGTTGCAGGGCGCTGAAATACTGGAAAATGGTGCGGTCGCTGAGCACCACGTCGTAGCGCCCCAGCGACAGCAACAGCGGCTGCACCGCCTGGTTGTTGCGCTCGACGTACTCGGGGGTGCGGCTGAGCGGCAGCAGCCATTCGGGGTAGCGCTTGGCGGCGCCGACGAAGGCCATGATGCTCAGCCCCTTCAGGTCGGCAGGCTTGCGCAGGCGCAACTGGCGCCGCTTCAGCGTATACAAGACGTTGTCGTACAGCACCGGCGCCTCGCCGTAGTGGCCGCCGTGCGCCGCCATGTCCTCGCCGACGTCCATCATGATCGCGTCGACCTTGCCTTCGATAAAACTGAACGGAATGCGGCCCATCGGCCCGTACTGGGGGCGCAGCTCGTGGCCGCGCAAGGCCAGCGCCTCGCGCACGACGTCGAGTTCGATGCCCGAATGACTCTCGGCCATGATATACGGCGGCAGGTTGTCGCCGAACGCCATGCTCACGGGGGCGCCGTGGACGGCGCCGGCCAAGGCCAGCATCAAGGAAAAAATCAACGGTTTCATGCGTGTCCTGGGCCTCGTGTAGGGGACGCGCCGGCGGGGGCCGGCCCGGCCATGGTAGCAGGAGTCGGAGCGGGGCGCCGGCGCGGGCGCCAAAAATGCCGGCCGCCGCCCTGGCGCGGGCGCGCGGGCCGGCGGCCGCGGCCGCCCCCGATGGGGTAAAATGGCGCCCAACGTCCGGCCCCGTGCCGCCCTTCCCAGCTCCACATTGCAGGTTCATCATGCTAGATAATCTTACCCAGCGGCTCGCCAAGGTCGTCAAGACCATGCGCGGCGAGGCGCGCCTGACCGAAGCCAACACCGCCGAGATGATGCGCGAAGTGCGCCTGGCGCTGCTCGAGGCCGACGTCGCCCTGCCCGCCGTGCGCGAATTCATCGCCAAGGTCAAGGAAAAATCGATGGGCGAGGACGTCGTCGGTTCGCTCACGCCGGGCCAGGCCCTGGTCGGCGTGGTGCAGCGCGAGCTGGCCGCCATCATGGGCGCCGACCTCGGCCCCGACGCCTCGCAGCTGAGCTTTGCCTGCCAGCCGCCGGCGATCATCCTGATGGCCGGTTTGCAGGGCGTGGGTAAAACCACCACCGTCGGCAAACTGGCGAAGTACCTGCGCGAAGAGAAAAAGAAAAAGGTCCTGACCGTCTCGGCCGACGTCTACCGCCCGGCCGCGATCGCCCAGCTGCAATCGGTGACCGCGCAAGTGGGCGCCGACTTCTTCCCGTCGTCGAGCGACGACAAGCCGGTCGACATCGCGCTGGCCGCGCTGGACTGGGCCAAGAAGCACTACCACGACGTGCTGATCATCGACACCGCCGGCCGCCTCGGTATCGACGAGGAGATGATGCGCGAGATCGCCGCCGTGCACGCCGCCGTCAAGCCGATCGAGACCCTGTTCGTGGTCGACGCCATGCTGGGCCAGGACGCCATCAACACCGCCAAGGCCTTTAACGACGCGCTGCCGCTGACCGGCATCGTGCTCACCAAGTTGGACGGCGACGCCCGCGGCGGCGCCGCGCTGTCGGTGCGCCACATCACCGGCAAGCCGATCAAGTTCGCCGGCGTGTCCGAGAAGCTCGACGGCCTGGAGGCGTTCGACGCCACCCGCATGGCCAACCGCATCCTCGGCATGGGCGACATCCTGGCGCTGGTGGAAGAGGCGCGCAAGGGCGTCGACGTCAAGGCGGCGGCCGACCTGGCGCAGAAAATCAAGGTCGGCGGCAAGTTCGACATGAACGACTTCAAGTCGCAACTGGGGCAGATGAAGAAAATGGGCGGCATGGCCAGCCTGGTCGACAAGCTGCCGGCGCAGTTCCAGCAAGCCGCCGGCGGCAAGAACATGGACCAGGCCGACAAGCAGGTGCGGCGCATGGTCGGCATCATCGATTCGATGACGCCGCAGGAGCGCGCCAAGCCGGAACTGATCAAGGCCACCCGCAAACGCCGCATCGCCGCCGGCGCCGGCGTCCAGGTGCAGGAAGTGAACCGCATGCTGACCCAGTTCGAGCAGATGCAGTCGATGATGAAGAAGCTGTCCGGCGGCGGCATGATGAAAATGATGCGCAGCATGAAGGGCATGATGCCGGGCATGCGCTAAGGCCCGCTTCGACGGGGGGGCGGCGCCGGCCGCGGCGCGCCCGCCGCGGCGTCGGCCAGCCCCGGGAATGCCGGTGTTTACGGGCAAAACGCCGGTGCCGCGCCCCGAAGCGGTGCGGCGCCGCGCCGGGGAGGCTATTTAGGCATGTTTTCCGGGGGAAAACGTGAAAAACACTTGCGTACTCGGTAAAACCCCACCAATATTAGCCGTGCGATCAATTGCGCAATTTCCCATGTGTTCGTTAAGGAGGCTCGAAGATGGCAACAGCCAAAAAAACCCCAGTAGCAGCGCCAGCTAAAGAAGCTGCGGCAGCCAAACCTGCAGCAGTTAAAAAAGCAGCACCAGCAAAAGCGGCAGCAAAGCCAGCAGTGAAAAAAGCGGCGGCTCCGGCAGTTCCACGCAAGCCGAACGCAGCGTTCATGAAAGCGATGACACCGTCCACAGTCTTGGCCGCCGTCGTTGGCGCGGACCCATTGCCGCGTACCGAAGTGACCAAAAAAGTGTGGGACTACATCAAAAAGCTCGACCTGCAAGATCCGGCGAACCGCCGCATGATCAATGCCGACGACAAGCTCAAAGCTGTGTTCGGCGGCAAAGCCCAAGTGTCCATGTTTGAAATGACCAAGCTCATCTCCGATCATTTGAAATAATAGAACGCGGTCGGCTCCGGTGGCCGATCGGAGTGCCCCTGTCGCCAGCGCGATCGGGGCATTTTTTTTGCCCGGCCAACACCCCGCTTGCCGACTTAGGACCCACGGCGAAGAGCGCCGCTGGTTTTCTTGGCGGCGCCGCCATTACATCGCCGTCAGCTCCCAGCGCTTCCACGCCGTCAGCACGGCGTTCGGGTATTCCGGCCGGCCGCGGCTGCCGTTATAGCGCCCCAGCGCCAGGTACAGGTTGCCGCCCTCCATGTCGACGTACATGCGCAGGATGGCGCAGCCGTAGCGCAGATTGGTTTGCATGTGGAACAGCTTGCGCCGGTCGCTGTCGCCGATCACGCCGGTCCAGAACGGCATCACCTGCATATAGCCGCGCGCCCCCGCCATCGACACCGCGTACTTGCGGTAGGCCGATTCAACCTGGATCAGGCCCAGCACCAGGGCCGGGTCGAGGCCGGCGCGGCGCGCCTCGTACCAGGCCGCCTCGAGGAACTCGGTGCGCACCTGCGCGTCCGGCAGCTTGCGCGCCAGCCGCTGCGACATCTGCGCCAGCCAGTTTTCGTAATGCAGGCGGTCCTTGTCGGCGCTGAACGTCTGCCGCGGCGGGCGGTCGTCCTTGATCGCGTGCGACAGCGCCAGCCGGACCGAGTCGGCCAGCGCCTCCTCCTTCTGGTTGCCGGCGCGCGCGCCGCCGCCGCCCATCAGGCCGGCGGCCAGCAGCAGCGCGCCGCTCCAGCGCCACGGCGCGCCGCGCCCGCTAAGCGAGAGCGCTCTCACTTCCGCATCTGGCCCTGGACGAAGCCGACGATGTCGGCCAGCGCCACGGCGGTGGCCTCGGTGTCGCGGCGGCCCTGGTATTCCAGGTTGCCTTCCTTGAGGCCGCGCTCGCCGATGACGACGCGGTGCGGCACGCCGATCAACTCCCAGTCGGCGAACATCGCGCCCGGGCGCAGGCCGCGGTCGTCGACGATGACGTCGACGCCCGCCGCTTGCAGGGCCGCGTACAGCTGGTCGGTTTCGGCCTTGACCAGTTCGCTGCGGTCGTAGTTCATCGGGCACAGCACCAGCTCGAACGGCGCGATCGCGGTCGGCCAGATGATGCCCTTGTCGTCGAAGTTCTGCTCGATCGCCGCGCCCAGGATGCGCGTCACGCCGATGCCGTAGCACCCCATCTGCAGCGGCGCCGGCTTGCCGTTTTCGTCGAGGAAGGTGGCCTTCATGCTCTGCGAATACGAGGTGCCGAGCTGGAACACGTGGCCCACTTCGATGCCGCGCTCGATCGCCAGCACGCCCTGGCCGTCCGGCGAGGCGTCGCCTTCGACGACGTTGCGCAGGTCGGCGACAATGGCCGGCTCGGCCATGTCGCGGCCCCAGTTGGCGCCGGTGTAGTGGAAGTCGGCGTCGTTGGCGCCGCAGCAGAAGTCGCTCATGTTGGCGACGGTGCGGTCGGCAACCACGGTGACCGGCGCCTTGGTGCCGATCGGCCCCAGGTAGCCCGGCACGGTGCCGTACACTTCCAGCAGCTCGGCCTCGGTGGAGAAGCGGTGGCCGGCCAGGCCGGCGATCTTGCCGACCTTGACTTCGTTGAGTTCATGGTCGCCGCGCAGCAGCAGCATCCAGTATTGTTTCGCGACCTTGCCGTCCTTCTCGCCGTCGACCGTCAGCGCGATGGTTTTCAGCGTCCGCTCCAGCTTCAGGCCGAGCAGGGCCGCCACGGTTTCGCACTTGACCGTGCCCGGCGTCGAGGTCTTGACCAGCTGCTGCGCCGGCGCGGCGCGCGCGGCGGCCAGCGGCAGCGCCTCGGCCGCCTCCATGTTGGCGGCGTAGTCGGAGCTCGGGCAGTAGACGATGGCGTCTTCGCCGGTGCTGGCGATGACGTGGAACTCATGCGAGCCGGAGCCGCCGATGGCGCCGTTGTCGGCCGCCACCGCGCGGAACTTCAGGCCGAAGCGGGTGAAGATCTTGACGTAGGCGTCGAACATCACCTTGTACGACGCCTGCAGGCCGGCGACGTCGCGGTCGAACGAGTAGGCGTCCTTCATGGTGAATTCGCGCCCGCGCATCAGGCCGAAACGCGGCCGGCGCTCGTCGCGGAACTTGGTCTGGATATGGTAAAAATTCAGCGGCAGCTGGCGGTAGGACTTGATCTCGGAGCGCACCACGTCGGTGATAACCTCTTCCGACGTCGGCTGGATCGCGTAGTCGCGGCCGTGGCGGTCCTTCACGCGCAGCAATTCGGCGCCCATCTTGTCCCAGCGCCCGGTCTCCTGCCACAGCTCGGCCGGCTGGACCAAAGGCATCAGCAGCTCGATGCCGGCGGCCTCGTTCATCTCCTCGCGGATGATGGCCTCGACCTTGCGGATGACGCGCAGGCCCATCGGCATGTAGGTGTAAATGCCCGAACCGATGCGCTTGATCATGCCGGCGCGCATCATCAATTGGTGGCTGACGATTTCGGCGTCAGATGGGGCTTCTTTGAGCGTTGAGATAAAAAAACGGGAGGCGCGCATAACGGTGAATTCTTTTTAAAAAGAGAGGGTTATAATCAACCTAATTTTAAAGGATTAGCTGGCTGATGCGTCCATACTTTATACAAATGCGTGCAATTGGTGCCACTCCGACCGTTTTCGTACCCCGAAAACGCTGCCGGCGTGCGGAGTTGTGGGCAAAAATGTAAAAAAGACGCTCGGCCGCAGAAAGTTTGAGGTGCACTATGCTCGATCGTGAAGGGTTCCGGCCCAACGTCGGCATCATCCTGCTAAACGCCCAAAATGAGGTGTGGTGGGGAAAACGGGTGCGCGAGCACTCGTGGCAGTTTCCGCAAGGCGGCATCAAGTACGGGGAAACCCCCGAACAGGCCATGTTTCGTGAACTGGAAGAGGAGATAGGACTAAGGCAGGAACACGTCAAGATTGTCGGCCGCACGCGCGACTGGTTGCGCTACGAAGTGCCGGACCATTTCATCAAACGCGAAATCCGCGGCCACTACCGGGGGCAAAAGCAGATTTGGTTCCTGCTGCGTATGTGCGCCCGCGACAACGACGTCAACCTGCGCCTGACCGACCACCCGGAGTTCGACGCCTGGCGTTGGCACGAGTACTGGGTGCCGCTGGACGTCGTCATCGAGTTCAAGCGCGACGTCTACCAGAGGGCGCTGCAGGAACTGTCGCGCTTCCTGACGTGGCCGGTGCACGGCAACCCGCCGCCGCACCGGCACACCTCGCGCTACCTGCGCCAGCCGCACGCGCCGCGCACGCACGAGGCGCAGCACTGCGAAGCGCAGCACTGCGAGGCGCTGGAGGCGGCGGTGGCGGTGGCGGTGGCCGAGCCGGCCGCCGAGCCCACCCCGGAACCGGCGCTGCTGGCGCCGGAGCACAAGGAGTAGGCGCCGGCCGGCGGCAAAACAAAACGGGCATCCAAGGATGCCCGTTTTTTACATTTATCCCTGTACAGAGTACACATAATCGACACGGGGGTACAATGTCGGCTGCTCCAATTAGCCCAGTGACCCAACGATGTTTACTCCCTCCTCCGACGATGTACGCCGTTTCTTCTGCGACATCTACCGCAAGCACCACGCCAAGGAAATTCTCAGTCCGCTCGAAGCAATCGCGCTCGACTGGATCGTCCAGCACCCCGAATACGAAAGCGATCTGGGCGACGTCGACGCGGCGTTGGCGCGCGACTACTCGGTCGACGGCGGCCAAGCCAACCCCTTCCTGCACTTGTCGATGCACCTGACCATCGCGGAGCAAATCGCGGTGGACCGCCCGAGCGGCGTCCGCGCGGCCAGCCAAAGCCTGGCGCAGCGGCTCGACTCCGAACACGCGGCGCACCACCAGATGATGGAATGCTTGGGCCAGATGATCTGGAACTCGCAGCGCGCCGGCCTGCCGCCGGACGGCGCCGCCTACCTCGAATGCGTGCGCCGGCGCTAAGCTTGCGACAGGCGTCGCCCCACTAGACCTCAAAGGGTTGTTGGCGGTGCCGGAGCACATGCAAGCCGAGCTGGTCGGCAAAGAGCAAAGCTCATCGCCGGCCCTGCTCCACATCGAACAACTCGCTTCCTTCCCAGCGCGCTTTGCCAGACTGGCTGCGCATCGGCACCAGCTTTTCCGATAGGCCCAGATCCCGCGCCATTCTCGGAAAAACCCGGCAGTAGCTGGTCGACACGCCCGCAAGGCGCGCGAGCTGCTTGTATTCCAGCACCATATCGTCGGGGACGGACTGCAAAATGCGCACGACGCGCTCACGCCAGTCGTCCGACCAACCGGGCAGCGAACGCTGCAGGCAGGCGACGGCATCGCCGGGCCTGACCTCGCCGCCGCGCACCACCCGCGCCAACATGCCTCGATGGGCGCCGATCCGTTTGGACAGACCTGGCTGGTGGGCATCGAGGTGGCCACATGGTTCGCATTGGAACGTCAGCCAAAGCACCGCCTGCGGACCTATCCTTAACAACGCGCCCGACCGCAACACCGAACTATCCAGATCCAATAACAGGTTTTCACGCAGCGCGTTGGCCTCAAGCCGGTATTGATCGTAGGCGTGTACGCCGGCGAGCAACACCTGCCGGGGCGAGAGCGTGTCCGCGTGGACATCGCCGTCCAGCCCCACGCCGGCGATCGCCACGGCGGCGGGCACGACGCCGGGCTGCGCCGACCGGGCCGATCGGACCCGAAGCGATCGAACAGTGCCAATCGCCGCCACCGGTTCGGCCACATTAATGCGTTTGTCCATGGCTATTTTTTACGGCAAGTTCTGCTTAGAAAAGAAAAAAGCCACGAAACGAACGTGGCTTTTTTCTTGTCCAACCGGGCCGCGCGTCTTAGCGGTGCAGCACCAGGCCGGTAGGCAGGCTGTGCATGTAAGCTGCCAAATCCTTGATGTCCTGGTTGGTCAACGGTTTGACTTGGCCGGTCATGATGGCGTTGTTGCGCCCGTTCGGGGCGTCGCCGCGCTTGTAGGCGGTCAGCGCGTGTTCCAGGTAGTCCTTGTGCTGGCCGGCCAGTTTCGGGTATGAAGGGTCGATCGGCGAACCGAGGTCCTTGCCGTGGCAGGCGGCGCAGCTGTATTTTTCGGCCAGCGCCTTGCCGGCGTCGATGTTGCCGCCAGCGAAGGCGCTCAAGGAGATGGCGGAGCAGATCAGGGCGGTGAGTATTTTTTTCATGTTCTTGTTCCTCATTTCGTCTTGGTTTGCTGCGAGTAGTATGCGGCAACGTCAGCGATGTCCTGGTCCGACAGGCTGGCGGCAATGCCCTTCATGCTCGGGTGCTTGCGATCGCCCTTTTGATAGGCTTTCAACGCGCTTTCGATATACTTGGCCGACTGGCCACCGATCATCGGCACCTGGAAAACTTCCGGGAAGGTCGCTTTGTATCCTGGGATGCCGTGGCAACCGATACACATTTCAACCTTGGCGGTGGCGGCCTTGGCGTTTCCAACGATGTCCGCCGCTGCGGCGACAGTGGCCATGCCGGCGAGCACGAGAAGTGCGATGATTTTTTTCATGGTGGCAAAGGTAATCAGTGGTAATCGGGGATAAGGCGGGTGCAAACGTTGAGCTTTACACTAACAACCTGCGATTCTAACCCAAGACGTTCCCGCAAGTCCACTTTGAATGCGCGCCGTGTGGAAGCGCAACCTCGCCGCCGCTTCCCCCCTCGCGCGCCGGCGCCGCGGGGTGACCGGGCGGGCCACCATGGCCGTTTTGCGCGGTTCTGTCTTATACTCGGCGTAACCGCAACATTCTTCCACTTTACACTGTGATCGACACGTCCATGCACGCACCTCAAGGCCAAGGCCACCGCTTCCAGGGTTCCGACAACTACGTCGCCACCGCCGACCTGAAACTGGCGGTCAACGCCGCGCTGACCTTGCAGCGCCCGCTGCTGATCAAGGGCGAGCCGGGCACCGGCAAGACCATGCTGGCCGAGGAGGTGGCGGCGGCGCTGAACATGCCGCTGATGCAATGGCACATCAAGTCGACCACCAAGGCCCAGCAGGGCCTGTACGAGTACGACGCCGTCTCGCGCCTGCGCGACTCGCAACTGGGCGACGAGCGCGTGCGCGACATCCACAACTACATCGTCAAGGGCGTGCTGTGGCAAGCCTTCACGGCGCCCGAGCCGGTGGTGCTGTTGATCGACGAGATCGACAAGGCCGACATCGAGTTCCCGAACGACTTGCTGCGCGAACTAGACCGCATGGAGTTCTACGTCTACGAAACGCGCGAGATGGTGGTGGCCAGGCACCGGCCGCTGGTGATCATCACCTCCAACAATGAAAAAGAGTTGCCGGACGCCTTCCTGCGCCGCTGCTTCTTCCACTACATCAAGTTCCCCGACAAGGACACGATGGAGCAGATCGTCGCCGTGCACTTCCCGACCCTGAAGAAGGATTTGCTGGCGCAGGCGCTGCAAACCTTTTACGCGGTGCGCGACGTCGCCGGCCTGAAGAAGAAACCGTCGACGTCGGAATTCCTCGACTGGCTGAAACTGTTGCTGGCCGAAGACATCCCGGCCGAGGCGCTGCGCAGCCAGGACGCCAAGGCGGTGGTGCCGCCGCTGCACGGCGCGCTGCTGAAAAACGAGCAGGACGTGCACCTGTTCGAGCGCCTGGTGTTCATGTCGCGGACCAACCGCTGATGCGCGCGCCCGCACCACTGACGCTGGCCTTGAACGGGGTGCGGCTCGAGCCGCTGGCGCCGCACCACGCCGACGGCCTGCGCGCGGCCGCCAGCGACGGCGAGCTGTGGAAGCTGCGCATCACCTCGGTGCCCGAACCCGAGCACGTCGACCAGTACATTTTCAAGGCCGCCGAAATGCGCCCTGCCCGCCTGGCCTTCGCCGTCGTCGACCAGGCCAGCGGCGTCGTGCTCGGCAGCACCAGCTACCACGACATCGTGCCCGAGCTGGACCGGGTCGAAATCGGCTACACCTGGTACGGCAAACGCCACCAGCGCACCCACGTCAACACCAGCTGCAAGCTGATGCTGCTGACGCACGCCTTCGAGACGCTCGGCTGCGCGCTGGTCGGTTTCCGCACCGACAACTTCAATTTCGCCTCGCAGGCGGCGATCTCCCGCCTTGGCGCCAAGCTCGACGGCGTGCTGCGCCACCACGCGCTGCGCCGCGACAACACCGTGCGCGACACCCACCTCTACAGCATCACGCGCGGCGAGTGGCCGGAAATCAAGGCGCACCTGGAATACAAGCTGAAGCGGGACTAATTACCATGTTGATCGATTTTTTCTTCACGCTCAAAGACGCCAAGATCCCGGTGTCAATCAAGGAGTTCCTGACGCTGCTGGAGGCGCTGCAACAGAACGTCATCGAGGCCTCGATGGACGACTTCTATTACCTGTCGCGCCTGACCCTGGTCAAGGACGAGGCCCATTACGACAAGTTCGACCGCGCCTTCGCCCAGTACTTCAAGGGCGTCAACGCGGCCTTCGAGAGCAACGCCGCGATTCCGCTCGACTGGCTGGTCAAGCGCATGCAGCGCGAGC
This sequence comes from Janthinobacterium sp. CG3, assembly GCF_000344615.1. Classification (GTDB taxonomy): domain Bacteria; phylum Pseudomonadota; class Gammaproteobacteria; order Burkholderiales; family Burkholderiaceae_D; genus Janthinobacterium. The sequence continues at coordinate 3,479,357 of NZ_KB467824.1, forward strand.
TGTCCGACGAGCAAAAGGCGCAGCTGGAAAAATTCGGCTACGACAAGCTGATGGACCGCTTGAACGAGCTGCTGAAGGAGCAGAAGGAGCGCCACGAGGGCGGCAGCAAATGGATCGGCAGCGGCGGCACCTCGCCGTTCGGCAACGGCGGCACCAACCCGGAAGGCATCCGCATCGGCGGCAAGGGCGGCAGCCGCACCGCCGTCAAGGTGTGGGAGGCGCGCGCCTACAAGGACTACGACACCGAGCGCGAACTGGGCACGCGCAACATCAAGGTGGCGCTGCGGCGCCTGCGCAAGTTCGCCCGCGAGGGCGCCGAGGACGAGTTGGCGCTGGACGCGACCATCCACGCCACCGCCAGCAACGCCGGCTTCCTCGACATCAAGATGCGGCCCGAGCGCAAGAACCGCATCAAGGTGCTGATGCTGCTCGACGTAGGCGGCACCATGGACGACCACATCGAGCGCACCGAGGAACTGTTCTCGGCGGCCAAGACCGAGTTCAAGAACATGGAGTTCTTTTACTTCCACAACTGCGTCTACGATTACTTGTGGAAGAACAACCGCCGCCGCAACGCCGAGCGCTTCCCGACCTGGGACATCCTGCGCAAGTACCCGGCCGACACCAAGCTCATCTTCGTCGGCGACGCCACCATGAGTCCCTACGAAATCCTGCAACCCGGCGGCTCGGTCGAGTACAACAACGAGGAGGCCGGCGCCAGCTGGCTGGCGCGCTTCACCAGCGCCTTCCCGAAATTCATCTGGCTCAATCCGGAACCGGAGGGGCTGTGGCAATACCGCCAGTCGATTGCCGTGGTCAGGCAGTTGATGAACAACCGCATGTTCCCACTGTCGATAGAAGGGCTGGAGCGCGGCATGCGCCTGCTCAGCAAATAAGCGCGGTTGAAAGCAACGGCAAAGAGCCGAGGCCGGGCCCTCGGGGTCTGCCCCAATCCACCCAAGTTAAGGATTTTCCAACCTTTTAACATGGTTTTTGGGCCATGTGCTTGTGCGGCTTCGGCCTGGCTTTGCGTGTTTTGGATAGATTTTCCCTATGGACGTATGTCCGTTTCGCAATCAGGCGCAGCACCTCGCGCAGTAACTTCGCCACCTTTTTTCCGAGCAGGAGGGCCGGCAACAATGGTTTGAGGGCGGTATGCGCATAGGCGTGGTTGATGCGCTCGGCTGCGCGCAGGTCGGCGCTGTCGTGGGCTGTCAAGGCCGCCAGGGTTTGCAAGTTATCGCACATGATTTTGGCGGCGACGTCCTGCACCACGGCTTGCTGGGACAGGCCGGACACATGCTCCAAATTGAGTCGATGCTTGAGCCGCTTGAAGGCTTCCTCGATACGCCAGCGCTTGTGGTAGAGGTCGCCGAAGCCGTCGGCGGGAAAGCGCGCGCTGTCGAACAAATTGGTCATCAACACCCGCACCTTGCCGTTCGGCGCGACATGGCGGACGAGGCGCACCTGCTGGGGTTCTCGGGGGCATTCATAATCGTCGGCGTCGCGCCGGTCGGGCGCGCGCAGCATGACGAGCTGCTCGCTCAGACCGGAGCGCAGGAAGTCGCGCACGCAGGGAAAGCCGCCGTTGCCGGCCTTCTCGACGCGCATGCAGAACGCAATGTGACGATGTTTGAGCAGCGATACCAGCCATCGGGACGGGTAGCCCCGGTCGAGCAGCAGAAGATCGGTGCCGGAAAGCCGGTCCAGGTGTTCGACCAGCATTTGCCGCTCGCCGCAGTCCTCGATGCCGTGCAGCGAGGCCGCAAGCATCAACTCCGCGCCGGGAAGGAACAGGCCGAACAGGATTTGATCGGCCAGCGCGGCGCGCTTGACGTGGCTCGCGCGCAAGCCGAAGCGCATGGTCGAAGCATCAGCGGCGCCCAAACGCAGGCCGCGCCAGCGCGGCACAAATCCGTGGTACTCGGCGCGTGCGACCAGCCAGTCGTTGAGCAGGGGAATGGCCGTCAGAGACAGCTTGACGCGCGCCTGGGCGAACGCCTGCTCAGACACCTTGCGCACCAATTGCGCACGTTGCTGCAGATGGGCGAAGAATACGTCGAGCTCGGCTTGGACGCTCATGCGCATACCGGTAAGCATCAACGCGACCAGCGCCGGCAACGGCAATTTTCGCTGGCGGGAAAATGCGGCGGGGNGTTCAATATGTCGGGCCGTCAGAAGGAATTCGACGGACTGCAAATGCGCGGCAAGATCGTTGAACAGTGCGGCAAGGGACATGGCGGCCAATGAGGTAAAAAATCTCACTGGCCGCGCCCTACCTCACTGGCATGTCAAGCTTTTTATTGTATTTCGCTCTACTTTTAAAGAAAAATTCTTAACTTGGGTGGATTGGGGTCTGCCCCCGGGGTGAAGCCCTTGGTTTGCATGCGCCCGTGGCGCCTCGCAAGACCGCAATTTCTTACCCGATAGGCAACACGGCCATCGTATCGTGCGCCGCCTCCCATCAAGTAGAATCGGCAATGCACTCTCGGCAACAAGCCGCGGCGGCCCCCGCGGGCCGCGCGCCGACTGCACAGAATTCATCATTGAGGAGTGTCTATGCAAAGCATCTTATCCATTGCATCCGATCTGTCCTGGCCGTTCGCCATCGCCCTGGCCTGGGTCGCCGGCGAGTTCGGCCACCGCTGGACCGGTCTGCCGCGCATCAGTTTTTACGGCGTGGTCGGCTTCGCGCTGGCGCAAACCCAGCTGGGCGTGCTGCCGCACGTCGGCAGTGGCCCGATGCTGGTGCTGGCCGACGTCGCCTTCGGCCTGATCCTGTTCGAGCTGGGCTACCGCATCAACCTGCGCTGGCTGTCGAACAACCCGTGGATCGCCGTGGCAGGCCTGGTCGAGTCGATCGGCACCTTCGCCGTGGTCTATTTGATCGCCGTCGAATTCAACGTCGCAACCGTGTCGGCGCTGCTGCTGGCGGCGCTGTCGATGTCGACCTCGCCGGCGACGATCATGCGCGTCATCAACGAGGAGCGCAGTTCCGGCCAGGTCAGCGAACGCGTCATGCACATGTCGGCGCTGAACTGCGTGCTGGCCGTGTTCACCTTCAACGTCATCGTTGGCTACCGCATGTTCCACAACTCCGGCGACTTGCTCGACGCCAGCATGAGCAGCTTCACCATGCTACTAGCCTCGGCCGGCGCCGGCGCCGTCTTCGGCATCGTCGTGCCGGCCATGCTGCGCCGCCTCGGCAACATGGCGCAGGACGCCACCGTCGCCTTCGCGCTGTCGGTGATCCTGCTCGTCGCCATCACCTACAGCACCCGCCTGTCGCCGCTGCTGGCGACGCTGGTGTTCGGCCTGGTGGCGCGCCACCGCCGCGTCGCCTTCAGCCAAGCCCAACGCAACTTCGGCGCCCTCGGCGAACTGCTGACGGTGCTGCTGTTCGTGTTCGCCGCCTCGACGCTGGAATGGCCGAAGGTGGTGGCCGGCGCCGGCCTGGCGCTGGCGATGATCGCCGGGCGCCTGTTCACCAAGATCATCGGCGTGGGCGCGTTCTCGCACGTCAGCGGCATTTCCTGGCGCAAGGGCGTGCTCACCGGCATGGCGCTGACGCCGGTGTCGGTATCCGTGGTGCTGCTGGTCGAACACGCGCGCCACCGCGGCGTCGGTTTCGCCGAGGAACTCAGTTCGCTGGCCGCCTTCGTCCTGATCCTCGAACTGCTCGGCCCCATCCTCATCCAGCGCGCCCTGATTTGGGCCAAGGAAACCCATAACGAACAGGAGCGCTAACATGTCGCTAGAACCGTTTAGCCAATCGGCCGCGCTGACCTTCGGCGTCGAACTGGAATTGCAACTGGTGAACCTGTCGGACTTCGACCTGACCGCCGCCAGCCCGGACTTGCTGCATCTGCTGGGCAAGAACCCCTTCCCCGGCAACGTCACGCCGGAAATCACCGAATCGATGATCGAGATCAATTCGAGCGTGCATACCGAGCACGCGCCGCTGCTGGCGCAGTTGCAGGAAATCCGCGACACGCTGGTGGCCGCCGGCGACAAGCTCAACATCGGCATCAGCGGCGGCGGCACCCACCCGTTCCAGCAGTGGGCCGCGCAAAAGATTTTTTCCAAGCCGCGCTTCAAGGAGATTTCCGAACTGTACGGCTACCTGGCCAAGCAATTCACCATCTTCGGCCAGCATGTGCACATCGGCTGCGCCTCGGGCGACGACGCGATGTTCCTGCTGCACTCGCTGAACCGCTACATCCCGCACTTCATCGCGCTGTCGGCCTCGTCGCCGTTCGTGCAGGGGCGCGACACGCTGTTCGACTCGGCGCGCCTGAACTCGGTGTTCGCCTTCCCGATGAGCGGACGGGCGCCGTTCACGCTGAGCTGGGACGAGTTCGCCAACCAGTACTTCGCCAAGATGGAAAAGACCGGCATCATCAAAAGCATGAAGGATTTCTACTGGGACATCCGGCCCAAGCCGGAGTTCGGCACCATCGAACTGCGCGTGTGCGACACGCCGCTGACGGTGGAGCGCGCCGCCGCGCTGGCGGCCTACCTGCAGGCGCTATGCCGGCACCTGCTGGAGCGGCGCGAGGCGGCGCCGGCCGAGGACGACTATCTGGTCTACAACTACAACCGCTTCCAGGCTTGCCGCTTCGGCCTGGACGGCGCCATCACGCACCCGAAAACCTACGAGACGATGTCGCTGCGGGAAGACATCATGACGACGCTGCGCAAGATGGAGCCGCACGGCGAGGCGCTGGGCAGCACGGCGGCGCTGAAGCACCTGTCCGACGTCACCAAGCTGTGGAGCGACGCGCAATACCTGCGCACCCAGTACGACCGCCAGGGCAGCGCCGAGGGCATGGTCGACGCCGCCATCCGCAGCTTCCGCGGCGAGCCGATGCATTTTTAACGGCGCCCGCGCCATGGCGGCGCGCGACGACCAACTGTTCCAAGTCTGGAACGGCCGCGCCCCCGTCTACAAGAAGGCAGGCAAAGCAACATGCCTTGCCTGGCATGCGCCGGCACGACGCGAGGCATCCCTCCCGCCGTCAGTTCAAACTGGCGGTGGCGTGTGCTGCGCCCAAAGCAGCGCGTTTTTCGCGCCGTCCGGTTCGCCGCGCCAGTTCTCCACTTTCCGTTTCGGGTCGAACGGCCAGTCATGCCGAGCTCGCGCGATCGCCGTCTCGGCCCAACCGACCGGCGTGTCGCCGCGCGGCTGGTCGTAGGCATCGTCGGGCGCGATGGCGCTGACCGCCTCTACCGACTTTGGCCACAGCGTATCGCGGCAAGTCCACAACGCCATCAAGCGGTGGCTCGTGAAAAACAGGATCAGCGGCATCATGATCAGCCGAAACACGGTGCCGGCGGTAAAACCCATCTCGTACATGCAGAACAAGAGGCTCTCGCGCATGTTCTCGCGCTCGCTGAAAAACAGCGGCGGCGACGGTAGGTCCGCCGGCCCCTTGTTCATGTATTCGCACCAGTAATTCCATTGCGACAGCAGACCCTCCAGGTTTCGCTTGCCCTCCCACTGGCGGCCGAGGGCGAAGGCTCGCACCACGTTGCCCTGCTCGTCAACCGAGTAGTGCCGGATGTGATACGAGTCGTCGGTTGCCTTGTCGCTCCGGTGCATGCAAAAGATCGATTGCGCGTTCCACGGCACCTCCCACGTCACGTCGCCTTCGCCGGGCTTGGCGAAAAAGCGCCGGCGCCGTATCGTGTGGATTTTTTGCTCTTTCCGGTTGAAACGGATGGGCCGGCGTTTGAGGGAAAAAAACTCGTCGCGGCCAAATTTGAAGGCGACATAGGAAAAGCCCACAATGGAAACTAAGATAGTTAAATAGAGAAAAATTAATCCGCCATCCATTGTTTTTGTTGGATGCAATAGCATCCGTGGAATTTCAACGAAATAATGAATGTATCCACACAGCAATAGTTTTCCAGAGCCGGCTATTGTCCCGGGACAAAGGAAATCGACGCTCCGCAGGCGCGGCGTCCGTTTCCTCGCCGACGGGAGCGGCTTTTCTTGCGTGCTATAATTAATTAAAAAATAAAATGTGTATTTTTGTAATTTTTAGCGAGTAAACATCGGCGAAATGAACGCAGAGCAGTCCGTTTGGGTGGTCAACCGGGAGTATCCGAACGGATACACGGTGGGACCGCATACGCATAGCCAAGGCCAGCTCACCTACGCCATCGCGGGGGTGATGGAGTTGTCCGTGGGCGAACATGTGTGGTTGATTCCGCCGGCGCGCGGCTTGTGGATTCCGTCCGAGATGGAACACCGCATGCGCGCGCGCGGCGCCGTCTCGCTGCGTTCGGTGTACGTGGAAAGCTGCGCCGGCCTGGCGGCCAGCCCGCTGGCGCCGCAGGCGGTGTTGATCTCGCCGCTGCTGCGCGAGCTGATCGTGCGCGCCAACGGCCTGCCCAAACGCTACGCCAAGGACAGCAAGGAGGCGCGCATCATGTCGCTGTTGATGGAGGAAATCACCTGGTCCGACGAGACCGCGCTGCGCCTGCCGACCACCCGCGACCCGCGCCTGCGGCGCATCTGCTCGGCCATCCTCGACAACCCGGCCGACCCGCGCGGCCTGGCCGAATGGGCCGGCATCGTCGGCGCCTCGCAGCGCACGCTGGCGCGGCTGTTCCACGCCCGGCTGGGCGTGTCCTACCTGTACTGGCGCCAGCAGGCGGCGGTGATGGCGGCGCTGCCGCGCCTGTGCGCCGGCGAAGCGGTGACCTTGATCGCCGGCGACCTGGGCTACGAGACGCCCGGCGCGTTCTCGGCCATGTTCCGGCGCATTATGCGGACCTCGCCCAGCCAGTACCGCAACAGCGTGGCGGGCGCCCACGCCGGCTAGCGTATCGGCGGCTCAACTCGCTTCACCGCCGTCGGCCAGCCAGCGCGCCGCGTCCAGCGCGTGGTAGCTGATGATGATGTCGGCGCCGGCCCGCTTCATGCCCAGCAATATTTCCAGCACCAGTTGCCGTTCGTCGATCCAGCCCTTGGCCGCCGCCGCCTTGACCATCGCGTATTCGCCGCTGACGTTGTAGGCGGCGACCGGCAGCAGGCACGCCGCGCGGATCTTGCCGACGATGTCGAGGTAGGCCATGGCCGGCTTGACCATGACGATGTCGGCGCCCTCGGCCACGTCCAGCGCGACCTCGCGCAGCGCCTCGCGCGCGTTGCTGGGCTGCATCTGGTAACTGGCGCGGTCGCCCAGTTGCGGGCGCGAGTCGGCCGCCTCGCGGAATGGCCCGTAGAACGCCGACGCGTATTTCGCCGAGTACGACATGATGCCGACGTCCTGGAAGCCGGCCTGGTCGAGCGCGTGGCGGATGGCGCCGACCTGGCCGTCGACCATGCCGGCCGGCGCCACCATGTCGGCGCCGGCGCGGGCGTGGCTCAAGGCGATGCGGCCCAGCACGTCGAGCGTGGCGTCGTTGTCGATGCTGTCGCCGCGCAGCACGCCGCAGTGGCCGTGCTCGGCGTACTGGCACAGGCAGACGTCGGTCAGCACCAGCATTTCCGGCAGACCCTGCTTGATCAGGCGGATCGCCTGCGGCACCGGGGCGTCGTCGGCCCAGGCGCCGAAGCCGTCCTGGTCCTTCTTGGCGGGAATGCCGAACAACAGCACCGAGCGGATGCCCAGCTTCCAGGCGCGCGCGCACAGCGCCAGCACCAGGTCCGGCGACAGTTGCTCGACGCCCGGCATCGACGCCACCGGCTCGCTGCGCGCGCCGCCGTGGATGACGAATATCGGATACATCAGGTCGCTTGGCAGCAGGCAGGTTTCCCCCACCAACTCGCGGATGACGCGGCCTTTCCTCAAGCGCCGGGGCCGGCTGACTGGTAGCTTTTGCACAATGAAATCCTTTCACAATGGAGCGGGAAGGCCCCGCGGGGCCGGGGCCGGGGCGCGCGGCGGCTTACGCCAAGGCGGCGCTGCGCTCGGCCAGCGCGGCCAGCAATGCGCGCGCCGCTTGCATCTCGTCGTCGTTGGTCTGGTGCGGCATGCCCGGATACACGCGCAAGTCGACCGTGGCGCCGGCGGCGCGAAACAGCGCCGCCGTTTCCTGCACGCGCGGCAGCGGGATCCAGCTGTCGGCGTCGCTGGCGCCCAGCAGCACCGGCATCGTCAAGGCGCGCGCCGGTGGCCGCGGCAATTGCCCGGGCGGGCCGATCAGCCCGCCGGACAGGGCCACCAGCCCGCCCCAGGCGGCCGGGTGGGTGTAGACATAGTGCGCGGCCAGGCAGGCGCCCTGGGAAAAGCCCATGAAGACGATGCGGCTGGCATCGAATCCGCGGCCGAGCAGCAAGCGCACCGCCGCGTCGACGCAATCGATGGCGTAGTCGAGCGAGGGCTGGTTGGCCGCCAGCGGCGCCATGAAACCGTGCGGATACCAGCTGCGCTCCCTGGCCGAGGGCAAAACGCAGAGCGCCCGCGGCGCGTCCAAGGCGTCAAACAGCGCGCGCGCGTCGGCCGGCGACTGGCGCCGCCCGTGCAGCAAGACCACGGCGACGACGGCCTCGTCGATGGCGGCGCCGTGGAACGCCGGTTCCCGCTCCCTGTGCGGATTGAGCATCTGCGTCATCAGTGGCGGGCGGCGATGCCGAGGATGGCGCGCGCCTCGTCCGGCGACGCGACGTCGCGGCCCACCTCGCGCGACAGCGTGACCAGGCGCTCGACCAGCTGCGCATTGTCGCGCGCCAGTTCGCCGTACTGGTAATACACATTGTCTTCCAGGCCGGTGCGCACGTGCCCGCCCAACAACATCGTGTGCAGGTTAATCGACAACTGGCTTTTGCCGATGCCCAGCGCCGACCAGACGCTGTCCTGGGGAATGCTCTCGACGAAATGCAGCAGGTTCTTGCAGGTCGCCGCGGCGCCGCCGGGTATGCCCAAGGCAAAGCTGAAACACAGCACGCCTTGCAGGAAACCCTGCTCGCGCAAGGCCAGCGCCTCGCCGATGATGCCCTGGTGGTACACCTCGATTTCCGCCTTGACCTTGTATTCGGCGATGTCGGTCGCCAACCGCTTGGCCAGCGCCGGCGAATTGATGAAGGGCTTGTTGCCGTGGTTGACCGAGCCGCAATTGAAGGAGGCGATCTCGGGGCGCAGGCACAAATGGTTCCACGCCTCTTTTTCATCCAGATGCGGCGGCAGGTTCAAGCCGGAGGTGCTGAAGTTGATCAGAATGTCGCATTTGTCGCGGATGCGCTCGGCGATTTCATGGTACTTCTCGAACTGGTAGGACGCGTTGCCGTGCTCGTCCCTGGCGTGGATGTGGGCGACGGCGGCGCCGGCGCTCCAGCACTGGTAGACCGACTCGGCGATTTCCTCGGGCGTAAACGGCACGCCCGGGTGTTTCTGGCGGCTGGTGATGCCGCCGTTGACCGCGGCGGTGATGATCAATTTTTTCATAATGGATGGAACGCACTCTCTATTAAGTTACGACAACAAAAAAACGCCAAGGCGGACGCCGGCGCCACGCTCACGCCGCCGCGGCCAGCGCGGCCGGTTTCGGCGCGCCCTTCGCTCCCAGGTAAATACCCAGGCCGATGAGCACCCCGCCGGCCAGTTCGATCGGACTCAACACGTAGCCGAACGCAAAAAAGGAAATAATCGAGGCGAACAGCGGCGACAGGAACAGGTAGCCGCAGGTTTGCACCGCGCCGCCAAGGCGCAGGGCCAGAAACCACAGGGCCATCGCGCCGGTGGTGGCCGGGACCGCCAGCCACAGGAAGGCCAGCCAGATGGGGGCGCTGACCGGCGCGGCGAATTTTTCGCCGGCGGCCGCCGCCAGCGCCGCCAGCACCAGCGCGCCGATCGCCATTTGCCAGAACGACAGCAGGAAAATATCGATGCGCAGGTTGGCGCGCTTGACCAGCAAGGTCGCGACCGACCAGCACAGCGCGCCGCACAGCACCAGCGCGTCGCCCAGGCCGAATGTGCCCGCCGCCACCGCCGCCGGGCCGATGCACAGCACCACGCCGACAAAGGAGATCAGCAAGCCGAGCAGCGCCAGCAGGCGGATTTTCTCCTTGAAGACGATGGCGGAAAGCAGCGCCACGATCAGCGGCGTGCAGGCCATCAGAATCGACGCCTTGGGGGCGGAGGTGGTGCGCAAACCGAGGTTCAGGAATCCGGTCGAGCCGGCCGTCTGCAACAGGCCGACCGCGGCAATCACCCGCCACGGCATGGCCGGCGGGATGATCGGCCGCTTCAGAAATATCCGGTTCAACAACAGGAAGGGGTAAATCGACAAGGCGGCCACCAGGAAGCGCAGGGAGACCGCCCACAGCGGCGTCATCTCTTGCAATACAGCCTTCGTGGCGGGAAAGGTGGAGCCGAACAACAGAGTCGACGCCAGGATGACGTAACCATATCTGGCAGGGTGCGCGTTGCTCGTCATACCGGCTCGTTCCCATCATTCATTGGCCACTTATTGAACTGTGGCAATAGAATAATGATAGGGGAAGAGGCCGCCGGCGACTGCCCGCAAGCGGACAAACACTACGCGGAAATTGCCAAGTTGCGCCCCGCCACCCGGGCGGGGTGGCGGGCGCCGCGGCACATCAGCGGCGCGTCAAAAGCGGGTTTCGCGCGCGGCGCGCAGGAAATTGTCGAGGATGGGCGTGCAGTCGAGCAGTTCGACGCCGCCGGCGGAATGGAATTCCGGATGCCATTGCAGGCCGACGACGAAATGCGCGCGCTGGTAGCGGATCGCCTCGACGATGTTGTCCGGCTGCGAGACCGCCTCGATGGTGATGTCGCGCCCCAACTCCTTGACGGCCTGGTGGTGGATCGAATTGACCAGGGCTTCGCCGGTGTTTTTCGGGAACAGCGAGGCCAGCGTCGAGCCCTTCGGAAAGGCGATCGTGTGGCGGTGGCTGTCGTACAGGCTGTTGACGTGCTCGGCGGCGTCGGGCACGTCGGAGGCGATGTCCTGGTACAGCGTGCCGCCGAAGCCGACGTTGATCAGCTGGCAGCCGCGGCAAATGCCCAGCACCGGCTTGCCGGCGTCGACGAACTCGTGCAGCAGCTCCAGCTCGTACAGGTCGCGCGCGCGGTCGCCGTTCCATTCGGGCCGGGTGGCCGCCTCCGAATAGGTCTGCGGCGAGACGTCGGCGCCGCCCTGCAGCACCAGGCCGTCCAGGTGGCGCGCGTAATGGCGCAGGGTAATGTTACTAGGATGCAGAAGGCCGCCCGTGTTGACCGTCGGAATCATGAACACCAGCACGTCGCGCGACATCACCCACTGCGCGATCGACTCCTCCAGATACTGCAGGTTCTTGCTGCGCAGGCCGGTCGAACCCGGTTCGGGATGGAAAATACGCGCGGAAATGCCGATGCGCAAGGTGCGGCGCATGAAATCGCGCCCGGCCTTGTCGCGCATGGCGCGGTAGCGCGCCATGACCACGCGCCAGCCCAGCGCGAACGGCGTGTCGTTTTCCTTCAGATAACGCGGCGCCGAATCGGCGGAGCGGCGGTCGGGGATGCGTTCCGGGTGCGAGGCGCCCTTGTCGGTGCGGCGCTCGGCGCCGCCCTCGGGCCGCGGCGCGGCCTGGTCGGCGTCGGCCGGATTGGGGGGATCGATATCGGACATGGGCTTGGCACCTGCGGGTAACGATGATGTTTCAATATAAACCTACTGGACAGTCCACACGATTAGATTTTGTAACAAAAACGCGCCGCGGGCGACGCCAACGAACGCCCGCGGCGTCGAGCCGGGGCCGGCGCGCCGGTTTTGCGGGCGCAAGCGGCGGGCGTATCAATGTATACGTGGCGTTTACGCGCCGGCCCCGGTTTTTTAGGGAATCTTTATACGCGGACTGCTAACCTTGAAAGCATCTCAACGACAGGTGCAAACCTCCCCATGGAACCTTCTTCGCGTCGCACATCCGGGCCTATCATCCCACCTTCGCGCCAGCGCCCGCCGCGCCGGCCGACCTTCTTGATGCACGTCACCGTCGATACCGGCCGCCTCACCGAGCTGCGCCGGCTGGTCGCGCACACCTGCGGTGGCATGCTTTCCTTCATGCGCGTCGAGCCGGTCGAGCACGCCGAGCGGATGAAGGTGTGGCTGTGCCTGCCCGAGCCGGCGATCCGCCTGACCATGGACGCGGTGATGCGCCTGCTCCCGGCGGCGGAATTCGGGCGCATCCGCAAGGCGCAGCGATCATGAACCACGCCCACCACGGCGCGCGGCAAGCGCCGGCCATGTTGAACAGCTGCGACAACGCCATGTCGTCCCGCCGCATCACCGCCCACTTCCAGGGCATCTGGGTGCCGATGGTCACGCCCTTGCGCGACGGCGGCGTCGATTACGCCGCCGCGGCGGCCCTGGCGGCGCAACTGGCCTCCAACGGCATCCACGGCCTGGTCGTGTGCGGTAGCACCGGCGAGGCGGCGACGCTGAGCGAGGCCGAACAAGCCGCGCTGCTGCGCACGGTGCTCGACGCCGTCGGCCCGCACTTCCCCGTCGTCATGGGCGTCGCCGGCGGCGACACGCGCGCCGTCGCCGCGCGCGTGCAGCGCTATAACGACCAGCCGCTGGCCGGCCTGCTCATTTCCGCACCCTCCTCCGCGCGCCCGTCGCAGGCCGGCATCCTGCGCCACTTCCAAGCCATTTCGGCGCTCACCGACCATTCGATCATCCTCTACAACATCCCGGCCCGCACCGGCGTCAACATCGCCCCGGCCACCGTGGCGGAGCTCAGCCTGGACACGCGCTTCGTCGCCATCAAGGAAGCCGGCGGTGGCATGCGGCAGATCACCGAACTGCTGGCGACGACCCGGCTGGACGTGCTCAGCGGCGACGACGCGCTGCTGCTGGCGACGCTGTGCGCCGGCGGCCACGGCGCCATCTCGGCCGCCGCGCACATCCGCCCCGACCTGTACGCGCAGTTGTACGAGTTGGTCAAAGGCGGCCACGCGCACGCGGCGCGGGAACTGTTCAAGGCCTTGCTGCCGATGATACGGCTGCTGTTCGCCGAGCCGAACCCCGGCCCGGTCAAGGCCGCGCTGGCGTTGCAGGGCCGGATCGGCGACGAGCTGCGCCTGCCGATGACGCCGATGACGGCCGCCGGCAGGGCGCGCCTGTCGAATGCGCTGGAGGCCTTGATGACGCTGCCGCGGTGGCCGGCGCGCGGCGCCCGCGCCGACCGGCGCGGCGACGGCCCGGCCACGCCGGTGCCAGCGCTATCCGGCGCCGCCGTCGTTCCCTGCGGGCGCCGCGATGATCATCGCCGTCACTGACGCGCACGGCGGCATGGACAAATCCATGCTGGCCGGCCGGTTGGCCGCCGCGCGCGCGCTGGCCGGGCGCAAGGTGCTGCTGCTCGACGCCGATCCGCGCCGCCGCGCGCTGGAATGCTGCGCCGCCCGGCCGAAGCTGGTGGCGCGCGCCATCAGCGCCAAGGGTTTGCGGCCGGAACTGGAACACCTAGTCAACTGCTACCATGACATCGTCATCGACAGCGAGGCCCGCGATTCGCTGGCCAGCCGTTCGGCGCTGATCGCCGCGCGCGCCGTCGTCGTGCCGCTCGATCCGGCCCGCGACGACGCGGCCGGCGAAGACCTGCTGATCCGGCGCATCGGCAGGGCGCGCATGTTCAACCCGGGCTTGCGCGTGCTGCTCGTACTCGCCTGCGCGCAGGCCTCGCCGCAACAATGCGCCCGCGCCGGTGTCGTCGCGGCGCGGATTCCGGCGGCCGTCGTGACCGACGCGGAGCGCTTGTACGCGGCGCTGTTCCAGTAAAGGCAAGACGCGGCTGAAGCCGGTTAGCCGCGCCGCCTGAAAGCCGGGGGGCGGCCCGCGGCGGCGCGTCTCGCTGCGGACAACACGGGCGGATTGCGCCGCTCCGGCCAATCCGCCCTTCTACCAGCGGCCAACTCAACGCCGCCTGGGCCGGCCCCGCGCCGCATTCCCTTAGAAGGTTTTGGCAAGCGTCAGCACCAGCGCCGTCTTGCCGGTGAATTTGCCGTTCACCGGCGAGGCGTAGGCGCCCTTGTCGGCGTTGCTGCCGATGACGGCCAGCGCGCCCGTGAGCACCCCGAAGTCTTTCGTCACGCCAAGCTTCCAATCGCTGTAACTGGCCGCCGGCGCGCGCTTCACGCTCTGGTGGCCGGCGTGCAGGTTGCCGGTCCAGCCATGCGTCAGGTCGATGTTCGCGCCGATGTCGAGGTAGCCGCTGTTGCTGCTGTCGACGGCGCCGAACAGGTTCGTCGCCGCGTGCGAATACTTGACGTAGGCCGGGCCGTAGCCGAGCTGGCCGTAGAGTTCAAGCGTGTCGGCGTTCTTCAGGCCGACCCTGCCCAGGTCGTTGCCGGCGTAGACATAGGCCAGCACCCCGACGTCGTAGGAAAAGTCGCGGGCGATCGCGCCGCGCCTGCCGCCGTACAGGTCGACTTCGACGTCGCCGCCACCGCCCGCGTCCCTGGTCCATTTGATGGTCGAGGCCCAGGCGCCGGCGTAGAAGCCGGTCGGATTGTTGACGTAGTCGGCGCCGCCTTGCAGCGCCGGCTCCAGGCGGGTTTGCGAGATGCCGCGGAAGCGGTAGTCGGAGACGCCGGCGACGTTAAAGCTCAGCTCGTTGTCGGGCTTGGCGTCTTGCGCGCGCAGCGGGCCGGCGGCGCAGGCTGCGGCGATGGCGCCGGCAAGGATCAGTTTTTTCATGGTGTTCTTCTTCGTAGTGGGTGGAATGGGCCTTTGCCGGAATGGCGCAGCTGGCCCGTCGCTGCAAAATTTTGGCCAGCCGCCCCCCTGGCGCGCGCGCGCGCCTTGTCACGTCGAAGGGGGGCTCAGGCCGGGATGGCGTTAGTTCATAGCGGCAGCAACAGGCGATAGCCGACCGCCGTTTCGGTCAACAGGTAGACCGGCTGGGTCGGGTCGTTCTCCAGCTTGTGGCGCAGGTGCCCCATGTAGATGCGCAGGTAGTGGCCGTTCTCGGCGTGCGACGGCCCCCACACTTCGCGCAGCAGTTGCGGATTGCTGACGACGCGCCCGGCGTTCGCCACCAGTACCGACAGCAGCCGGAATTCGGTTGGCGTCAGGTGCACCAGCTGGCCGCCGCGCGTGACCAGGCGCGCCTTCAGGTCGACCTTGACGTCGCCGAACTGCAAGGCGCCGTCGGCGCCGGCGCCCGGCTGGCGCTGCCGGCGCAGCGTCGCGCGCACCCGCGCCAGCAGCTCGCCGACGCCGAACGGCTTGCTCAGGTAGTCGTCGGCGCCGGCGTCCAGCGCGCGTATCTTGTCGCCCTCGCCGACCCGCGCCGACAGCACGATGATCGGCACGCCCGACCATTTGCGCACGTCGGCGATGAAGTCGATGCCGTCGCCGTCGGGCAGGCCGAGGTCGAGCACGATCAACCCGGGGCGCCGGGTGCCGGCGTCGATCAAGCCGCGCTGCATCGTGGCCGACTCGAAAACCTGCCAGCCCTCCTGCTCCAGCGCGGCGCGCACGAAGCGGCGGATTTGCGGTTCGTCTTCGACCAGCAGGGCCGTCGCGGGGGTGTCGCTCATGGTATGTATCCGTTCAAGGTGGCGTCGCCGTCGTCGGGTGCGGGCATCGCCGGCGGCGTGCCCAGCGGCAGCGTGAAGACGAAGGCGGCGCCGTGCCGCGGCGCGCGGCCGGCGCGGATCGTACCGCCGTGCGCTTCGACGATGGCGCGGCAGATCGCCAGCCCCAGACCGACGCCCGGCTTGGCCGACTCGCGTTCGCCGCGGGTGAATTTTTCAAAAATGGCTTCCTCGCGGCCGGCCGGCAGGCCCGGGCCGTCGTCGTAGACCGTCACTTGCAGATACTGCCCGCTGGGTTCCGCCGCCACCGTGATGGCGCTGCCGGCCGGCGTGTACTTGGCGGCGTTCTCCAGCAGGTTGCACAGCACGCGCTCGATCAGCACGGCGTCGTAGCGCACCAGCGGCAGCGCGTCCGCCAGGCGGGTGCGCAGCGTGTGCGAGCGCAGTTGCGCGGCGCTGGCGCGCAGCGCGCTGCCGACCACCTCCTCCAGCGCCTGCCATTGCAGGTTCAGGCGCACGTGGCCGCTTTCAATGCGCGCCATGTCGAGCAGGTTGGCGACCAGGGCGCTCATGCGCAGCGCTTCCTGCTCCAGCGCGCGGGCCATGTCGAGCTGGGCCGGCGCCAGCGGCGGCGCCGACATCGCCAGCGACTCCGACAGGCCGACCAGCGACGTCAACGGCGTGCGCAAATCGTGCGACAGCGCCGCCAGCAGCGCGTTGCGCAGCCGCTCCGACTCCATCTGCACCAGCGCGCCCTGGGCCACGTCGATGTAGTGGACCCGCTCGAGCGCGATGGCGGCCAGCGCGGCGAAGGTGTCGAGGTGCTGGCGCTGCTCCGGCACCAGCAGCCAGCGGCGCTTTTCGGGCAGCAGCGCCAGTAGGCCGCGGGTGCGCATCGGCGCCACCAGCGGCAGGTAGAACACCGTCGACGCCGGCAGCGTGTCGGTGCCGCTGCCGGCCGCCTCGGCGTGGTCGAAGGCCCACTGGGCGATGCCAAGGTCGACCTCGAGCGCGGCGCCGGGCGCGCCGTCGGCGGCCGCCGCCATGTGCAGACGGCCGTCGTCGTCCGGCACCAGCAGCGCGGCGCGGGCCTGGAAGGCGCGCTGGATGTAGTTGCGCGTAACTTCGACGATCTGCTCGGTCTGCAGTACGCCCGACAGGTCGCGGGCGAACTCATACAGCGCGCGGGCGCGCGCCTCGCGGTGCGCCGCCACCCGCGCCTGGAAGCGCAGGTCGGCGGTCAGGTGGCCGGTGATCAGGCCGACGGCCAGCATCACGCCAAAGGTGATCAGGTACTGGATGTCGCCGACGGCGAAGGAAAAGCGCGGCGGCACGAAACCGAAGTCGAAGGCGGCCACGCCGACCAGGCTGGCCAGCGCGGCCGGCCCGCGCCCCAGGCGCACCGCCACCAGCACCACCGTCAGCAGGAACAGCATGGCGATATTGGCCAGCGCCAGTCCCAGATGGTCCAGCAGCGGCAGGCAGAACGCCGCCGTCAGCAGGCTGGCGCCGGCGGCGAGCGCGTAGCGCCGGTGGCGCGCCGGGTGCCGGCCGGCCTGCGCGCCGTCCTCCGCGGCGCCGCGCGCGGCGGCGGCCGGCGCCGGCGTCCCCTGGCCGGCGGCCAGGCCGATTTGGATCAGGTCGGCGTCGGGCGCCAGTTGCGCGATGCGCTTGGCGTGCGCGGCGCGCCACGGCCAAGTGCGGTGGGCGCGTCCGACGATCAGTTTCGAGATATTCCCGGCGCGGGCGTAGTCGACGATGGCGCCGGCGATGTCGTTGCCCGACAGGACGGCCGTGCGCGCCCCCAGGTCTTGCGCCAGTTTCAGCGTCTTCAGGATGCGCTCGCGCTGCGGCGACGGCAGGTGCCGCAACTGCGGCGTTTCAATGTAGACCGCGTGCCATTCGGCGTTGAGCTGGCTGGCCAGGCGCGCCGTGCTGCGCACCACGTGCTCGTTGCCCGGGCGCGGGCCGACGCAGGCCAGCAGCGCGGCGCCGGTCTTCCAGATCGGGTTGATGGATTTCTCGACGCGGTAGGCTTGCACCTCGTCTTGCACGCGGTCGGCGGTGCGCCGCAGCGCCAGCTCGCGCAGCGCGATCAGGTTGCCCTTGCGGAAAAAATTCTGCGACGCCCGCTCGGCCTGCCGCGGCTGGTAGACCTTGCCCAGCTTGAGGCGCTTGAGCAACTCGTCGGCGGGGAGGTCGACCAGCACCACCTCGTCGGCGCGGTCGAACACGGTGTCGGGCAGGGTTTCGGCCACGCGCACGCCGGTGATGCCGCCGACCACGTCGTTCAGGCTCTCCAGGTGCTGCACGTTGACCGTGGTGAAGACGTCGATGCCGGCGTCGAGCAACTCCTCGACGTCTTGCCAGCGCTTCGGGTGGCGCGACCCAGGCGCGTTCGAGTGCGCCAGTTCGTCCATCAATATCAGCGGCGGACGGCGCAGCAACGCCTCGTCCAGGTCGAACTCGGCCAGCGTCTTGCCGCGGTGGGCGAGCGCCTTGCGCGCCAGCAGCGGCAAGCCGTCGGCCAGCGCCAGCGTCTCGGCGCGGCCGTGGGTTTCGACGACGCCGACCAGCAACTGCTGGCCGTCCGCCTGCAATTTGCGGGCGGCCGCCAGCATCGCGTAGGTTTTGCCGACGCCCGCCGAAGCGCCGAAATAAATACGCAACTTGCCGCGCGCGGCCCTTCTTTCCTGTGCCTGGACCTGCGCCAGCAGGGCGTCGGGGTCGGGGCGTTGCTGCTCGTTCGGGAACATGCTTGCCTTGCTCGGAGTCGAATAGGTCGGATTAACGCGGCGCGCGCCGCGCCGCCGGCTTAACCCGCATCTTACTTGCGGGCGGCGTCGAGCGCCATGTTCAGCGCCAGCACGTTGACGCGCGCCTCGCCGAGAAAGCCGAAATATCGCGCCTGTTCATGGCGCGCGACGATCTCGCGCACCCGCTCGGCCGGCATGCCGCGGGCGCGCGCGACGCGGCCGATCTGGTAGCGCGCCGCCGCCACGCTGATCTCCGGGTCCAGGCCGCTGCCCGAGGCCGTCGCCAGGTCGACCGGCACGGCCGCCGTATTGCCGGGGTCGGCCGCCCGCAGGGCGTCGACGCGGCCCTTGACGGCGTCCAGCTGGGCCGGATTGGCCGGCCCCAGGTTCGAGCCGCCCGAGCCGGCGCCGTTGTTGGCCATCGGGCTGGTGGCCGACGGCCGGCCCCAGAAGTAGCGCGGCGACGTGAACGACTGGCCGATCAGGCGCGAGCCGACCGCCTTGCCGCCGGCCAGCACGAGGCTGCCGCCCGCCTCGTCGGGGAAGACGGCCTGGCCGATGCCGGCCACGGCGAAGGGGTAGACGACGCCGCAGACAAGCGTCAGCGAGGCGAACAGCACCAGGGCGGGGCGAATGATGGAACTCATAATAGGTCCTTTATACGAAATTAAAAACGGATAACACCATGTCGATCAGCTTGATGCCGATAAAGGGCAGGACGATGCCGCCCACGCCGTACACCAGCAGGTTGCGGCGCAACAGCATGGCCGCGCCGATGGCCCGGTAGCGCACCCCCTTCAGCGCCAGCGGGATCAGCACCACGATAATGAGCGCGTTGAAAATGACCGCCGACATGATCGCCGACGCCGGGCTGGCCAGGTGCATCACGTCAAGCGCCTTGAGTTGCGGATAGGTGCCGACGAAGGCGGCCGGGATGATGGCGAAATACTTGGCGATGTCGTTGGCGATCGAAAACGTCGTCAGCGAGCCGCGCGTCATCAGCATCTGCTTGCCGATCTCGACGATCTCCAGCAGCTTGGTCGGGTTCGAATCGAGGTCGACCATGTTGCCGGCCTCCTTCGCCGCCTGGGTGCCGGAATTCATCGCCACGGCGACGTCGGCCTGGGCCAGCGCCGGGGCGTCGTTGGTGCCGTCGCCGGTCATCGCCACCAGCCGCCCCTGTGACTGGTAACTGCGGATCAATGCCAGCTTGTCCTCCGGCGTGGCCTCGGCCAGGAAGTCGTCGACGCCGGCCTCGGCGGCGATGGCGGCGGCCGTCAGCTTGTTGTCGCCGGTGATCATCACGGTCTTGATGCCCATCCGCCGCAGCTCGGCGAAACGCTCCTTGATGCCGCCCTTGACGATGTCCTTGAGCTCGACGGCGCCCATCACGCGGCCGTCGTCGACCACCACCAGCGGCGTGCCGCCGCGGCGGGCGATATCCTCGACGGCGCGCGCCACCTCCTCGGGATAGGGCCGGCCCAGCGCCTCGACGTACTTGCGCACCGAGTCGGCGGCGCCCTTGCGCACCGCGCGCCCGGCGACGTCGACGCCGCTCATCCGCGTCTGCGCCGTGAACGGCACGAAGCGCGCGTCCAGCGCCGCCATCTCGCGTTCGCGGATGTTGAAGCGCTGCTTGGCCAGCACCACGATGCTGCGCCCCTCCGGCGTCTCGTCGGCCAGCGAGGCCAGTTGCGCCGCGTCGGCCAGTTGCCGCTCGCTGACGCCGGGCGCGGCGACGAAGGCGGCCGCCTGGCGGTTGCCCAGCGTGATCGTGCCGGTCTTGTCGAGCAGCAGCACGTCGACGTCGCCGGCCGCCTCCACCGCGCGCCCCGAGGTGGCGATGACGTTGGCCTGCATCATGCGGCTCATGCCGGCCACGCCGATGGCCGACAGCAGGCCGCCGATGGTGGTCGGGATCAGGCACACCAGCAGCGCGATCAGCACCGTGATGGTGACCGGCGTGCCGGACTGGGCCGCCGCGACGGCGAATAGCGAGAACGGCAGCAGCGTCACGGTGACGATCAGGAAGACGATCGTCAGCGCCACCAGCAGGATCGTCAGCGCGATCTCGTTGGGCGTCTTCTGCCGCTTGGCGCCTTCGACCATGGCGATCATGCGGTCGATGAAGGCTTCGCCGGGGTTGACGCAAACGCGCACGATCAACCAGTCCGACAGCACGCGGGTGCCGCCGGTGACGGCCGAAAAGTCGCCGCCGGACTCGCGGATGACGGGCGCCGACTCGCCCGTGATGGCGCTTTCGTCGACCGAGGCGACGCCGGCGACGACGTCGCCGTCGGCCGGCACCACGTCGCCGGCCTCGACCAGCACCGTCATGCCCTTGCGCAGATCGGTGGCCGGGGTTGGCAACCAGCTCGCGCCGTGGACCGGCGTGGCCAGCTTCTTCGCCATCACGGTTTGTTTCAGCGCGCGCAGCGAGGCCGCCTGCGCCTTGCTGCGGCCCTCGGCCAGCGCCTCGGCGAAATTGGCGAACAACACCGTGAACCACAACCACACCGTGGTCGCCAGGATGAAGCCGGCGGGCGCCTCGGCGGCGCCGTTCAGGGCCTGGAAGTACAACAGCGTGGTGATGATGCTGCCGACGTAGACGACGAACATCACCGGGCTGCGCCACTGCGTGCGCGGGTGGAGTTTCTTGAACGCGTCCAGGACGGCGGGGCCGATCAGGGCGGCGTCGAACAGCGTCAGGCTTGTGCATGACATGGTGAACCTCTTATTTGGTGAAAAGTTGCAGATGTTCGATGACCGGGCCGAGCGCCAGCGCCGGCACGTAATTGAGCACGCCGACCAGGACCACGATCCCGACCAGCAAGGCGATGAACATCGGACCGTGGGTCGGCATGGTGCCGGCGTTGGCCGCCAGGCGCTGCTTGGCGGCCAACGAACCGGCCACGGCCAGCACCGGCACGATCACGCCGAAGCGGCCGAACCACATCGCCACGGCCAGCATCACGTTATAGAAGGGCGTGTTGGCGGACAGGCCGGCGAAGGCGCTGCCGTTGTTGTTGGCGGCCGAGGTGAAGGCGTACAGCACCTCCGAGAAACCGTGCGCGCCGGGGTTCAGGATGCCGGCCTTGCCGGCATCGAGCATGACGGCGACGGCGGTGCCGCTGAGCACCAGGGCCGGCGTCGCCAGGATGGCCAGCGAGGTCATCTTCATTTCGTAGGCCTGGATCTTCTTGCCCAGGTATTCCGGGGTGCGCCCTATCATCAAGCCGGCGATGAACACCGCCAGGATGGCGAACATCAGCATGCCGTACAGGCCGGTGCCGACGCCGCCGAAAATGACTTCGCCGAACTGCATCAACAGCAGCGGCACGGCGCCGCCCAGCGGCATGAACGAGTCGTGCATCGCGTTGACGGCGCCGCAGGAGGCCGCCGTCGTCACGGCCGCGAACAGCGTCGAGCCGCCGATGCCGAAGCGCGTCTCCTTGCCCTCCATATTGCCGCCGGCCTGCAAGGCGCTGGCGCCCTGGTCGACGCCCAGCGCCTGCAAGGCCGGATGCGCGACCTGCTCGGCGCCCATCAGGGCCAGCGTCAGCGCGGTAAACAGCAAGGTCATCGCGGCCAGCACCGCCCAGCCCTGGCGCATATCGCCGACCATGCGCCCGAAGGTGAAGCACAAGCCGGCCGGGATCAGGAAGATCGCCAGCATCTGCAGGAAATTGCTCAGCGCGCTGGGGTTCTCGAACGGATGGGCCGAGTTGGCGTTGAAGAAGCCGCCGCCGTTGGTGCCGAGCAGCTTGATCGCCTCCTGCGACGCGACCGGGCCCATGGCCAGGGTTTGCGTCGTGGCGAGCCGGGCTTGCAGCACCGGCTGGCCGGCCGCGTCGAGCGCGGGCTGGCCGTCGGCGCCGGTGTGCGGCGCCGCGTACGCGACCGGCTCCAGCAGCGCCACCTCGGTATAGGCGGCGAAGTTCTGGACCACGCCCTGGCCCATCAACGCGACGGCGAAGAGCAGCGACAGCGGCAACAACACATACAGCGTCGAGCGCGTCATATCGACCCAGAAATTGCCGATCGACTTAGAGCTGCGCGACGAAAACCCGCGCAGCAGCGCGAAAATGACGCAGATGCCGGTCGCGGCGGAAAAGAAATTCTGCCCGGCCAGGCCCAGCATTTGCGTCAGGTAACTCATCGTCTGCTCGCCGCCGTAGCCCTGCCAGTTGGTGTTGGCGACGAAACTGACCGCCGTGTTGAACGAGGAATCCGGGCTGACCGCGCCCAGGCCCCGCGGATTCAGCGGCAACACGCCCTGCAGGCGCTGCAGCGCGTAGACGAAGACGGCGCCGAGCGTGTTGAAGACGATCAGCGCGATGGCGTAGCGCTTCCAGCCCATCGCCTTGTCGGCGGGCAGACCGGCCAGGCGGTACAGGCCGTTTTCGCATGTCCGCAGCCAGCCCAGGCCGCGGATCGGGGCGGCGCCGGCGACCCTGGCCATATACAGGCCGAGCGGATAGGCCAGCGCCAGCAACACCAGCAGGAAGGCCAGCAACAACAATATCGATGGCGTCGTCATCACAGCTGCTCCGCCTTCAACAGCGCCACCAGCAAATACACCAACAGGGCGGCCGACACGACCGCGCCGAGCACATAAAACGCGTTCATTGCGGGCCTCCCAATGTGTCGCAAGCGACGGCAAAGCCGCACACGGCGGCGAAAAACGCGGCAATCAAGCCGATAAATACGATATCCATCACCATCCCCAGTAAGGTTTGTTTTGATGCCGTGAAGGTTAGCGGGAAGCGTCTAAAAATTTCGTAAAGACTCCAGGGACGGGTGTAAACAAGATGTAAAAATCGCCGCGTTTCGTGTTTTTCCGGACGGCGGCGGGGTTTCGGCGCTCGCCGTTTGGCGTATTGCGCCCCGATAAGGATAGAATGCGCAGGCGTCCGCATAAACCCAGTACCGCCTTTATCAGCTTGAACACGTATGGCCACTAAAAAACCCGCATCAGACTACAGCGAATCATCGATCCGCGTCCTCAAGGGACTGGAACCCGTCAAGCAACGCCCGGGGATGTATACCCGCACTGAAAATCCGCTGCACATCATCCAGGAAGTGATCGACAACGCGTCCGACGAGGCGCTCGGCGGTCATTGCAATCTGATCTCCGTGACGCAAAACGTCGACGGCAGCGTTACCGTCGAGGACAACGGCCGCGGCATCCCGGTCGGCCTGCACCCCGAGGAAAACGTGCCGACCGTGGAAATCGTCTTCACCCGCCTGCACGCCGGCGGCAAGTTCGACAAGGGCTCCGGCGGCGCCTACGCCTTCTCCGGCGGCCTGCACGGCGTCGGCGTCTCGGTCACCAACGCGCTCTCGTCGCGCCTGGAGATCACCGTCTGGCGCAAGGAGGACAACGGCAACGGCCTGCACCACATGGTGTTCGCCGACGGCGAGGTGATCGAGCCGCTCAACTCCCGCCCGGCGCCGCGCGAGGGCAAGAAGTCCGGCACCCGCGTCACGGCCTGGCCGAATCCGAAGTATTTCGACTCGCCGCAGATTTCCCAGACCGAGCTGCAGCGCCTGTTGCGCTCGAAGGCGGTGCTGCTGCCCGGCGTCACCGTCACGCTGACCAACGCCAAGAGCGGCGACGTGCAGACCTGGTTGTACGCCGAGGGCCTGCGCGGCTACCTGACCGAGTCGCTGGCCCAGGTCTCCAACGGCGAGACCCTGATCCCGCTGTTCGAGGGCGCGCAGTACGCCGGCCCCGACGCCGAGGGTTTCGCCGAGGGCGAGGGCGCGGCCTGGGTGGTGGCCTGGACCGAGGAAGGCGCCATCGTGCGCGAATCCTACGTCAACCTGATCCCCACCTCGAACGGCGGCACCCACGAGTCCGGCCTGCGCGAGGGCCTGTTCGGCGCCGTCAAGAACTTCGTCGAGATGCATTCGCTGCTGCCCAAGGGCGTCAAGCTGCTGCCCGAGGACGTCTTCGCGCGCGCCTCCTTCGTGCTGTCGGCGAAGGTGCTGGACCCGCAGTTCCAGGGCCAGATCAAGGAGCGCCTGAATTCCCGCGACGCGGTGCGCCTGGTGTCGACCTTCACCAAGCCGCCGCTGGAGTTGTGGTTGAACCAGCACGTCGAATACGGCAGGAAGCTGGCCGACCTGGTCATCAAACAGGCGCAGTCGCGCCAGCGCTCGCTGCAAAAGGTCGAGAAGAAGAAATCCTCCGGCGTCGCCGTCCTGCCCGGCAAACTGACCGACTGCGAATCGACCGACATCGGCCGCAACGAGCTGTTCCTGGTCGAGGGCGACTCCGCCGGCGGTTCCGCCAAGATGGGCCGCGACAAGGAATTCCAGGCCATCCTGCCGCTGCGCGGCAAGGTGCTGAACTCGTGGGAGACCGACCGCGACCGCCTGTTCGCCAACAACGAGATCCACGATATGGCGGTGGCCATCGGCGTCGACCCGCACAGCCACGGCGACGCGCCCGACATGTCCGGCCTGCGCTACGGCAAGATCTGCATCCTCTCGGACGCGGACGTGGACGGCTCGCACATCCAGGTGCTGTTGCTGACCTTGTTCTTCAAGCATTTCCCGCAATTGATCGCCAGCGGCCACATCTGCATCGCCCGCCCGCCCCTGTACCGCGTCGACGCGCCGGCGCGCGGCAAGAAGCCGATCCAGAAGATCTACGCGCTCGACGACGGCGAGCTCGTCGCCATCGAGGACAAGCTGCGCAAGGAGGGCGTCAAGCAGGGCGCCTGGGCGATTTCCCGCTTCAAGGGCCTGGGCGAGATGAACGCCGAGCAGTTGTGGGAGACCACGATGAACCCCGACACGCGCCGCCTGCTGCCGGTGGCGCTGGGCGAGATCGACCACTCGGCCTCGTCGGCGCGCTTCAACATGCTGATGGGCAAGGGCGAGGCGGCCGGACGCCGCGCCTGGATCGAGGAACACGGCAACGAGGCCGAAGCGGACATCTGACCGCGCCGACACGGCGGCCCGGCGCCCGGCGCCGCGCCGCCGCACCCCCATTTCAACACCGAACAACACTATGTCCACACAAGCAAACCTATTTGACGCCACCCCGCCCGAGCCGCCGGAGCCACCCGCCGACGGCGAAACGCTGACCCTGTCCACCTTCGCCGAGCGCGCCTACCTCGACTACGCGATCTCGGTGGTCAAGGGGCGCGCCCTGCCCGACGTCTGCGACGGCCAGAAGCCGGTGCAGCGGCGCATCCTGTACGCGATGAACGAACTGGGCTTGAACGCCACCGCCA
Source organism: Janthinobacterium sp. CG3 (assembly GCF_000344615.1). Taxonomy (GTDB): domain Bacteria; phylum Pseudomonadota; class Gammaproteobacteria; order Burkholderiales; family Burkholderiaceae_D; genus Janthinobacterium. Next base: position 3,504,854 of record NZ_KB467824.1, read on the forward strand.
AGCCGCGCAAGTCGGCCGCCGTGGTCGGCGACGTGCTCGGCAAATTGCACCCGCACGGCGACCAGTCGGTCTACGACGCGCTGGTGCGCATGGCGCAGGACTTCTCGCTGCGCTACCCGCTGATCGACGGCCAGGGCAATTTCGGCTCGCGCGACGGCGACGGCGCCGCGGCGATGCGCTACACCGAGGCGCGCCTGACGCCGATCGCCCGCCTGCTGATGGAAGAGATCAACATGGGCACGGTCGACTTCCAGTCGAACTACGACGGCTCGACCGAGGAGCCGAAGCTGCTGCCGGCGCGCCTGCCGATGGTGCTGCTCAACGGCGCCTCCGGCATCGCCGTCGGCCTGGCCACCGAGATCCCGTCGCACAACCTGGCCGAGGTGGCGCAGGCCGCCGTGGCGCTGATCCGCAACCCGAAAATGACGCACGCCGAGCTGATGGCGATCATCCCCGGCCCGGACTTCCCGGGCGGCGGCCAGATCATCACGCCGCCGGCGCTGATCCAGGACATGTACGCCAACGGCCGCGGCAGCATGAAGGTGCGGGCGCGCTGGAAGATCGAAGAGCTGGCGCGCGGCCAGTGGCAGGCGGTGGTCACCGAACTGCCGCCGGGCACCTCGTCGCAGAAGGTATTGGAAGAGATCGAAGAGCTGACCAATCCGAAAATCAAGCTGGGCAAGAAAACCCTGTCGCCCGAGCAGATCACGCTCAAGGCGCTGGTCCTGAATTCGCTCGACACCATCCGCGACGAGTCCGGCCGCGCCGCGCCGGTGCGCCTGGTGTTCGAGCCGAAGTCGAAGAACCAGGACCAGACCGAGTTCATGTTGATGCTGCTGGCGCACACCTCGCTCGAATCGTCGACCTCGATCAACCTGGTGATGATAGGCGGCGACGGCCGGCCGCGGCAGAAGGGCCTGGGCGACATCCTGCGCGAATGGATCGATTTCCGCTTCACCACCGTGACCCGGCGCAGCACCTTCAAGCTGGGCAAGGTCGACGCCCGCATCCACATCCTCGAGGGTCGCGAGGCGATCCTGCTGAACATCGACAAGGTGATCCAGATCATCCGCCAATCGGACGAACCGAAGGCGGCCCTGATCGAGGCCTTCAAACTGTCGGAGATCCAGGCCGAGGACATCCTGGAAATCCGCCTGCGCCAACTGGCGCGGCTGGAAACCATCAAGATCCAGCAGGAGCTGGCCGAGCTGCGCAAGGAGCGCCAGGCGTTGCAAGACCTGCTCGAGAACCCGGCGTCGATGAAGCGCTGCATCATCAAGGAAATCGAGACCGACGCCAAGCAGTTCGGCGACGCCCGCCGCACGCTGATCGAGGAGGCGCAAAAAGCCGTCGCCGAGCAGAAGGTGGTCGACGAGCCGGTCACCGTGATCGTCTCCGACAAGGGTTGGATCCGCGCCCGCACCGGCGTCGGCCACGACCAGGCGCTGTTCACCTTCAAGGCCGGCGACACACTGCACGGCGCCTTCGAGTGCCGCACCGTCGACACCCTGCTCGGCTTCGGCAACAACGGCAAGATCTATTCGGTGCCGGTGGCGGCCCTGCCCAACGCCCGCGGCGACGGCGTGCCGATCACCACGCTGGTCGACCTGGCCGGCGGCGCGCGCATCCTGCACTACTTCGCCGGCAACGCCGCCACGCTGCTGTTGCTGGCATCGAGCGCCGGCTACGGCTTCCTCGCCAAGGCCGGCGACATGGTCAGCCGCATCAAGGGCGGCAAGGCCTACATCACCCTCGACGAGGGCGACCTGCCGCTGGCGCCGCGGGTGGTCGCCGACGGCGCCAGCGCCGTGGCCTGCGTCTCGGACGGCGCGCGCCTGCTGGTGTTCGGCCTCGACGAGATGAAGACGCTGACCAACGGCGGCCGCGGCGTCACGCTGATGGAGCTCGACGCCAAGGAAAAACTGCTGGCGGCACAGCCGATCAGCCAGAAGGGCGTGCTGGTGTCGGGCATCGGCCGCGCCGCGAAACCGCAGGAGGCGCGCCTGTCGGCCACCGGCCTGGCTGCCCACTTCGGCAAGCGCGCGCGCAAGGGCAAGACGCTGGAGTCGAAGCTGAAACCGGTGTCGCTGACGCCGATCGTCTGACGCGACCTTCAGTTAACCTGCCGCAGGTCGGATGAGCGTAGCGTAATCCGACCATGTTGGCCGAGGCGGGACGCGCAGCTCCACGCCAACGTCGTCGGGTTAGCCACGCCGTGTAACGGAATGCGGGCTAACCCGACCCACGGAAATCCCGGCAACGCTGGATGATCTTGAACCATGAACCAATCCCCCAAATATCAGCGCTGCCTGGTGATGGCCGGCGGCGGCTTCCGCTTCCCCTACTACCTCGGCATGTACGCCGCCGCCGTCGACAGCGGCAATCCACCCGACTTACTGCTGGCCAGCTGCGGCGGCTCGATCGCCGCGGCCGTGATCCAGGCCCTGCCCGACGACGCCCAGCGCAAGGCCTGGGTCAGTTCGCCGGCGATGTACGCCTTCCTGTGCGGCCTGCAGTCGACGCCGAAGGCGGCCATCGGCCGCTCCTTTGTGCGCGCGCTGAAACGCCGCCTGCAAAAAGGCCGCACCAAGCTGGTCCCGGACCTGTTCGACGACTATTTCTTCGAGATTCCGCCCGAGCTGCCGCTGCCGCCGCGGCAGTCGTACGACGCGCCGGCGGTGGCCATCGTCGGCGGCAAGATCCTGTTCGAACCGGAGGACGTCGGCCAGTTGCGCGCCGGGCGCAAGCTGTTCGCCGAGACGGTGTTCGGCGACGCGCGCAGCGCCGCCCTACTCGACGGCATGGTCTCGCCGCTGAGCGCGCCGCAATGGGGCGACAACGCCATTGCGCCGCGCCTGCTCACCGACGTCGGCATGCCGATCGGCGACGCGGTGCGCATTTCGATTTCGGATATGTTTTATTTCCGCTGCCACGCCCACGAGGACCAGCACTACATGGGCGGCGTGATCGACCTGTTCCCGATCGAGGTGGCGCAGCGGATGGCGCACAGCGTGGTGATCGAGATGAAGGCGCCGTTCAGCCAGAACGCGGCCATTCCGGCGCTGCGGGCGGTGCTGGGCATCGACGGCAACCAGCGCCTGCGGCATATCCACGCCCAGCGCGCCGACGTGTGGATCGATTCCTCGGATGTCGAGCAGGTGCTGCGCAGCAGCGGCATGCAGCAAAAGCTGGCGTGGCGCGAAAACCGCATCCGCCTGGTGATGCCGGCCGACTACCGCAGCTTCGTCGTCCAGGTGGAAACGCAGTGGCAGTATGGCTACCAGCGCGCGCGCGAGGCGTTCGCCAAGGCCGCCGCCGGCGAGAAGCCGCAGATGCGCCACGCCACCAAACACAATCGGCCGGCGCCATGAAAAAAGCCGCCCATGACAAAAGAACCAAAGGCGAAAAGCCGGGGTCGGACCGGTCGGGTCCGTCCCCAGATTAACGTTTCTGGTTCTTTTGGCGGGGCGGCTGTCGGGCCGGCCGGTCTACTGACTACTGATTACTTCTTGGCCGCGGCGGCTTTCACGTCGGCGGCGCCCTTGGCTTTGACTTCTTCGGTTTTGGTGGCGGCGATGGCCTTGTCGGCGCTCGCCTCAACTTGTTCCTTGGCCAGTTTTTCGTTGGCTTTCACCGAGCTCTTGATGGCTTTGGCATCGGCGCCGGCAACGGCTTTGTCGGCTTTGGCTTCGGCCTTCATTTTGTCTTCGGCGTCCGCGCCGGCGACTTTATCGGCCGCTTTGGCATGGGCTTTGTGCGCTTTGGCGTGGGCTTTCTGCTTTTTCTTGTCGGCCTTGACGGCCGCTTCGGCGACGTTTTCGTCGGCGTTGGCGTCCACTTTCATTTCTTTCACGACAGCCTTGGAATTGGCTTTTTCAGCTTTGGCTTCGGCCTTCACAACGGCTTCGGTGGCTGGCGCGGCTGGCGCTGGAACAGCGGTCTGGGCGAATGCCGACGTGGCGAAGGTGGCGGCGATCAGGGTGGCGAGTAATTTATTCATGGTGTGTAACCTTTCGAGTTTGGATGGATGTTTATTTAGTTTTATAGGAAGCGGGCAAACATTCATAAATCTGCCAGGTATCGGGTCCGCTTCTGCCAAAGCAAAACCACAACATGCATGCAGAATAACGACTCCGCCTCCACCCTTCTGTGCGCTAGCACACGTTGCAAGAATAAAATTTCTGCAAGACAAGCGGCCTCAAGCGCTCAGGCGAGCGTGGCCGCGGCGTGGCGCGCCGCGATCCATTCCTCGTTGGTGGGTTCGACGCCGACCAGCAGGCGGCTGTCCGGCGCCGAGATCAGCGCGCCGTGGACGGCGTTGGCGGCCGGGTCCAGTTGCGGCCCCAGGAAGCCGAGGCCGGCGCAGATGCGCTGGCGCAGCTCGGCGCTGTGCTCGCCCACGCCGGCGGTAAACACCAACAAGTCCAGCCCGCCGAGGATCGCCGTCAGCGCGCCGACCTCGCGCACGATGCGGCGCACGTACAACGCCAGCGCGGCGCGCACCCGTTCGCCGGTGGCGTCGCCGCGCCCTTCCAGTTCCAGCAGCACCGGCGGGTCGGCCGACACACCGGACACGCCCAGCAGGCCGGACTCGTGGTACAGCAGGTGGCCGACCTGCTGCAGCGTCAGCTTTTCCACCTCCATCATGTACAGCACCGCGCCGGGGTCGAGCGCGCCGCAGCGGGTGCCCATCATCAACCCGTCGAGCGCGGAAAAACCCATGGTCGTGGCGACGCTGCGCAAGTCCCGCAGCGCGCACAGGCTGGCGCCGCTGCCCAGGTGAGCGACGATGACGCGCCCGCGCGCGGGGGCGCCGAAGCGCTCCGGCAGCACCTCGGCCATGTACTCGTACGACAGGCCGTGGAAGCCGTAGCGGCGCAGGCCGCGTTGCCACGCCGCGTACGGCAGCGGCAGCATTTGCTCGACCTGCTCCACGGTGTGGTGGAAGGCGGTGTCGAAACAGGCCACCTGCGCCAGCCCGGGCAGCTCGGCCAGCAGCACCTCGATGGCCTCGAGCGCGAACGGCTGGTGCAGCGGCGCCAGCGGAATGAAGGTTTTCAAGTCGGCCAGCACGGCGGCGTCGATACGCGTCGGCGCCGAGTATTTGCTGCCGCCGTGGACCACCCGGTGCGCCACGGCGCGCAGGGCGCGCCCGTCCAGGCGCGCGACGACGTGGGCGCGGATGCGCTCGAGCGCGCCGTGGTAGGGCTTGGGCGCGCCGTCCGCCAGGTCCTCTGCGGCGCCGGCGCTGTCGCGGTAGGCCGCCTTCGGGCCGCCGATGCCGCTCACCTTGCCGCTCCACTCGGCCTGGCGCGGCGGCGCCGCGGCGCCGGCGCCGGCGCCGAACAGCGCGAACTTGATGCTCGACGAGCCGCAGTTCAGCACCAGGATCAGTTCGGCCTGGTTTTTCATGGCGGACTGGCGCGGTACTGGTGCGCCAGCATCAGGGCGATGGCGCAGGAGGCGATGCGGCTTTCGCGCGAATCGGCGCGGCTGGTCAGTACGATCGGCACCTTGGCGCCCAGCACAATGCCGGCGCTGGCCGCGTCGCCCATATATTCAAGCTGCTTGGCCAGCATGTTGCCGCTTTCGAGGTCCGGCACCACCAGCACGTCGGCCCGCCCCGCCACTTCCGAGACGATGCCCTTGACGCGGGCGGCGGCGGCCGAGACGGCGTTGTCGAAGGCCAGCGGGCCGTCCAGCAGCGCGCCGCTGATCTGGCCGCGGTCGGCCATTTTGCACAGCGCCGCCGCGTCCAGCGTGGCCGGCATGTTCGGGTTGACCGTCTCCACCGCCGCCAGGATGGCCACGCGCGGCAGCGCGACGCCGATGGCGTGGGCCAGGTCGATGGCGTTGCGCACGATGTCGGCCTTGTGCTCCAGCGTCGGGGCGATGTTGATGGCGGCGTCGGTGATGATGAAGGGGCGCGGATAGGCCGGCGTTTGCATCAGGAAGCAATGGCTGATGCGGCGCTTGGTACGCAGCCCGGCCGCCGGCGCCAGCACCGCGGCCATCAGCTCGTCGGTGTGCAGGCTACCCTTCATCAGCGCCTCGACCTGGCCCCTGCCGGCCATCTCGGCGCCGCGCGCCGCCGCCGCGTGGCTGTGGGCGACGTCCTCGATCTCGACGCCGGCCAAGTCCAGCCCGGCGGCGGCGGCCAGCGCCTCCAGCCTGGCGCGCGGCGCCACCAGCACCGGCACGATCAGGCCGGCGGCGCGGGCGTCGAGCGCGGCCGACAGGCTCAGTTCGTCGCAGGGGTGGATCACCGCGACGCGGATCGCCGCCATCGACGCGACGTGGTCGAGCAGGCGCTGCACGCCGCCGCCGGTGCTCAGGCGCACCTCGGGCAGGGTGGTGCGCGGGCGCACGATAGCCTCGGTCGGCGCGATGACCTCGGCCTCGCCCTCGATGACGGTCTTGCCGTCCTGGTTGACGCACAGGCAGTCGAGCCTGAGCAGCTTCTTCTCGGCCACGATGGCGCCGACGGTGACGCTGATGGTCAGCGTGTCGCCGACCCGCACCGGTAGCAGGAAGCGCAGCGTCTGGCCGCGGTAAATGGTGCCGGGGCCGGGCAGGCGCGTGCCGAGTACGGCGGAAATGAGCGCCGCGCCCCACATGCCGTGGGCGATAACGCCGTGGAAGCGGGTCGAGGCGGCGAACTCCGGATCGACGTGCTGCGGATTGTCGTCGCCCGACATCACCGCGAACAGTTGGATGTCCTCGGTGCTCAGCGTGCGTTCGATGGCGGCGCTGTCGCCGATGGCGATCTGGTCGAAGGTGCGGTTGCGGATGATCTTCAGGTCGTCGTCTGGAACTATCGTCATATGCGCGGAATGGTCAGGATTGAGGCGGCGCGAGGGCCGCGGCCGCGTGTAAAACCAGCGGCAAAAAGCCGGGGCCAGACCCGTGGGGTCTGACCCCGCTCTTCCCCCGCCGCTGGCTGGGACGACGTGCGTGCGATTACTTGTTGAACTGTTTCATGAAGTCGCCCATCGCGCTGCCGAACGGCGCGGCGGTGTTCAGGCTGCTCATGGCGGCGGTCGATTCCTTTTGCCAGGCCTGGACGGCGGCGGTCATGCCCTGGAAAAAGGCGGCCTGGCTGCTGGCCAGGTTGCCGGCGAACGATTGCAAGTCGCCCGGCGTGCCCTGGCTCATGAATTGTTGGCCGCTTTCCTGCACCAGCTTGCCCGCGGTTTGCAACAGTTCCAAGTTGGCTTTGTACAGATTCATCGGCAGTTCGGTATTCGTGGTCATGGTGGGTCCTTTTAAACGAGGGAAAAAACCGTTCGCTGCTGCGAATACGGAAAGTTGAACAAAAAACAGCGCAGCCCCTATTACCGGCGGCGCCAGAAAGGTTTTCCATACTACCCCTATACCGGCGCGGTGGCACGAATTCCTCTAGTTGAGTTCGCTCAACTGTGGCGTCCGCGCAGGCCCCCAACCTGACTATCAATTCAGGATGTGGTAGCCGGCGTCGACGTACAGCGTGCCGCCGGTGATGGCGCGGGCGGCGTCGCCGGCCAAAAAAGCGCACAGCGCGCCGACGTCGTCGATGTCGACCAGGCGGCGCAACGGCGCGCGCGCGGCGGCGTCGGCCAGCAGCCGGTCGAAATGGGCGATGCCGGAGGCGGCGCGGGTCGCCAGCGGCCCCGGCGACACCGCGTTGACGCGGATGCCGGCCGGCCCCAGCTCGGCCGCCAGATAACGCACCGACGCCTCCAGCGCCGCCTTCACCGGCCCCATCAGGCCGTAATCGCCGATCACCTCCTCGGCGCCCAGGTAGCTCATCGTCATCAAGCTGCCGCCGTGGCGCATCAAAGGCTCGGCCAGCTTGGCCATGCGCACGAAGGAGTGGCAGGAAACGTCCATCGCCTGGGCGAATCCGGCGGCCGAGCTGTCGGCCACGCGGCCCTGCAAATCCTGCTTCGGCGCGAAGGCGATCGAATGCACCAGGAAGTCGAGCCTGCCCCACTGCGCCGCGATGGCCGCGAACAGCGCCGCCATCTGCGGCGCCGAGGTGACGTCGAGCGGCATGGCGATGGCCGCCGGCAGTTGCCGCGCCAGCGGTTCGACGTGCGGCCGCGCCTTGTCGTTGAGCCAGGTGACGGCCAGCTCGGCGCCGGCGGCGCGCAAGGCGCGGGCGCAGCCCCAGGCGATGCTGTGCTCGTTGGCGATGCCGACCACCAGCCCTTTCTTGCCCTGCAATCCGGGATCGATCATCCTTACCTCTGCATCACGTAGGCGCCGGGCGCGTCGCCCAGCACGGGGTAGCCGAGCGCGGCCGCGCCGGCGGGCGGCGCCGCTTGCGGCGCGCCGCAGCGCTGGCGCAGCCAGCCGGTCCAGGCCGGCCACCACGAACCGTCGCGCCGCGGCGCGGCGGCGGCCCAGGCGTCCGGCCCCTGGTACGGCGCGCCGCACGCGCGGGTGTGGATCTGGTAGTGCCGGTGCGGGTGGCCCGGCTCGCTGACGATGCCGGCGTTATGGCCGCCGCTGGTCAGCACGAAGGTGATCTCGGTGGCGCTTTCGCGGTGCAACTTGTACACCGAGCGCCACGGCGCCACGTGGTCGCTGGCCGTGCCGACGCAAAATACCGGCAGCGCGATGTCGTTCAGCGCGACCGGCCGGCCGCCGACCGGATAGCGGCCCGCGCTCAGGTCGTTGTCCAGGAACAGGCGGCGCAGGTACTGCGAATGCATCCGCGCCGGCATGCGCGTGGCGTCGGCGTTCCACGCCATCAGGTCGCTCATCTCGGCCGGGGTGCCGAGCAGGTAGTCGTTGACCAGGCGCGACCACAGCAAATCCTCGGCACGCAGCATCTGGAAGGCGCTGCCCATCTGCGCGCCGCTCAGGTAGCCGGTTTGCGCCATCTGCGCTTCCAGCGCGCCGATCTGGCCCTCGTCGATGAACAGCCCCAGCTCGCCCGGTTCGCTGAAGTCGGTCTGGGCGGCGAACAGGGTCAGCGACGCCAGGCGGGCGTCGCCGTCGCGCGCCATCGCCGCCGCCGCGATCGCCAGCAGGGTGCCGCCCAGGCAGTAACCGGCGGCGTGCACCTTGCGCCGCGGGACGATGGCGTTGACCGCGCCCAGCGCGGCGTGGAAACCTTGTTCGAGGTAGTCGTCCATGCCGAGGTCGCGGTCGGCGGCGTCGGGGTTTTTCCACGAGATGCAAAATACCGTGTGGCCCTGTTCGACCAGGTAGCGGATCAGCGAATTGTGCGGCGACAGGTCGAGGATGTAGTACTTCATGATCCAGGCCGGCACGACCAGGATCGGCTCGGGGTGGACCTGTGCGGTGGCGGGGCTGTACTGGATCAGCTCCATCAGGCGATTCTTCAGTACCACCTTGCCGGCCGTGGCGGCGACGTCGCGGCCGACGGCGAAATGCTCGGTGCCGCGCGGCGGCGCGTCGCTGGCCAGTTGGCGCAGCTTGGCGGCCAGCACGCCGGCGCCGCGCAGCAGGTTGCCGCCGCCCTCCTCCAGCGTGCGCTGGAGTACCAGCGGATTGCTTGCCAACTGGTTGCCGGGCGAGAATATGTCGAGCCACTGGCGCGCCATGAACGCTACCATTTCCTCGTGGTGCCGGTCGACGCCGGGTACGCCGTGGGTGGCGTCGCTCCACCAGCGCTGCTGCAGCAGGAAGCCCTGGTGCAGCAGGTTGAACGGCCACCGCTGCCACTGCGGCGCGGCGAAGCGGTGGCCGCGCTCGGGCGGCTCGACGCCGGCGCGCGCCGCGCCCGGCCCGGCGACCAGGCATGCGCCCAGGTAGGCGGCCAGTTGCCCGCCTTGGCGCAGCGCCAGTTGCGCTAGCCCGGCGCGCTTGTCCGGCGCGCCGGCCAGGTGCGCGGCCCAGTCCAGCCAGGCCCGCAGGTGGGGTTGCGGCGCCAGCGACGCGCAGGCGCGCGCCCACGCGGCCTGGGCCTGCGCGTCGAGGCCGGCGGCGCCGGGCGGCGGCATGGACATCATTTTCATGGGGCGAACTTCCTGTTCAAACTGCGCGGACCGGCATCGGCCCGGGACGGCTCAACTATACGAGCAATTGCGGCGTCGCAACATTGATCTATGTCAAAATTAACAAGATGAACTGAAAATGCGTGGCGCGGTAGAGCCGGCCGGCCGCCGGGCGTGAGATGAGCGGGCCGGCAGACAACGTTGGCTTGGAGCGGCGCGTCGCGCTTCGGCCAACATTGTCGGATTACGCGTCCCGCGAATCCGACCCACGACACGCTAGCTGCGCGCCGGCAGGATCCGACGCGGCTATTTGCGCGCGGCGGGGCCGGCGTACAGGTCGATGATGCCGCCGATGGCCTCGCGGCACACCGAGCAAAATTCGTCGCTGCGGTCGAACATGATGCACTGCATCTCGGGGCGGTAGTAGCCGGTGGCCTCGTAATTGGCGCCCTCGAAGGCGCCGGCCTGGTGCTGGTGCGGCGCGCGCGAGAACAGCTCGCGGGTATGCTCCAGGTCGGCCTTGAACAGCGCGCTCATCTCCGACTCCGGCCGGTTCGCCGCGCGCAGCTCGGCGCGCGTCTTCTGGTAGCCGCGCGCGTGCTCGTCGTATTCGGCCTTCGGCCACGGCGTCGGCAGGGCGGTGCCGGCCTTGACGTGGCTTTTCCATTTCAGCTTGGCCGGATCGCGCAGCGCGGTGGCGTTCGGCTCCCACGGCTCCAGCCGCTCGCCGTTCGACTGGTAGGCCACCGGCGAGGTGTAGTACTCGTCGGCCAGCCCGGCGAAATGGTGGCCGAATTCGTGCACGAACAGGTAGTTGGCCCAGTCGCTGTTGGCCGCCGCCGTGCTGAACTGGCCGAAGATGCCGCCGCCGCCGTAGGTGTCGTTGTTGACCAGGATTTCAATGAACTCGTAGGGCGCGTACTGCGCCAGCTCGCGCAGCGCGCGGTTGTCGACGGTGAGCACGTAGCGCTCGCTGCCGAAGATGTCGTAGCGCGTACCCAGCGGCGAGGCGTGGTGCACCCCGGTCGAGGGCCGCGACACGCCCGACTCCCGGGTCGGCAGCGCCAGCGCCCAGACGTTGAAGTCCTTGGCGCGCTCGCGGAACGGCGCCACCTTGAACAGGTGCTCGGCGAGCTTGCGCGCGCTGGCCTCGAACTTGGCCATCTCGGCGGCGGTGTAGCCGTCGCCGAGGATCAGCAGGTCGACCTTGCCGGGCGAGGCGCCGCTGACGCGGATCGGGATCGGCCTGGCCGGCGCCGGCGGCTGCCTGCGCACCACGTCGGGCGCGTCGGCGTCGACGTCGACGCTCCACACCACCGAGAAGGCGTGGCGCTCGTCGCGCTTGAGGATGCGCACCCGCACCGGCTTGTCGAATTTCGGGAAGCGCACCGATTCCTGGAAGGCCCGGCTCAGGCCCTTGGCCTCGTCGGTGCTGCGCCATTCGGCGAAAATGGTGCTGAAGCCGCGCGAATACAGCAGCTCGCCGGTTTTCGGGTCGACCACTTCGACCCGGTTCACGCCGCGGTCGCTGTCGTCGAGGGTGCGCGCCATGTCGCCCGGCCACGGCAGCGGCTCGATGACGACGCGCTCGATGGCGTACTGCTCGGCCAGCGTGTTGCCGCTGTGCTGGTAGTCGAGGCGCACGGTGGCCGGCGCGGGAACGGCCGCGCCGGCCTGCGCCAGGCCGGCGGCCAGCGCGAAGCCGGCCAGGATGAAGCGGGGGCAAAACAAAGACATGGGTATCCTTGCAGTCGGGTCTGAATCGAATGGAAAAACGCCGTGTATTGTAAGTGTAAGCGGTGTAAGCGGGGACAGACCACGATTTCCGGGAAAGTATTTCCCGGAAATCGTGGTCTGTCCCCGGTCCGCCTCCGGTCCGCCTCCCCGCGTTATTTGTAGCGGTAGAAGGGCTGCTGCAGCTGGATCGGGCGGATGTCGAGGCGCAGCTTGAGCACCGAGTAGGCCTGCGCCTCGCTGGAGCTGTAGCCGACGCTGTTGACGGTCTTGCTGAACCTGAATTCGAAGCCCAGCTCGGCCAGCGCGTCGCGCGGGTTGCCGAAGGCAATGCCGATCGCCTCCTGCTGCGAGTTGTCGATCAGGTTGCCCATCAGGTCGAGCACCGCGCTGTTGCCCAGGATGTCGTTGGTGAAGACCGGCTCGCGCATGTCGGGCTGGGTCGGGTCGAGCTTGCCGTCGGCCTTGTCCGGCGACGGCGTGAACGCGCGCGTCACCAGGTTGAACTTGTCGCCGCGGTCGAGGTAGCTGACCAGGGCGTTGCTGACGTTGAAGTTCTTGCTGGTGGCGTCGCTGGTGGCGCGCGACAGGTCGATCAGCAGCGCCCCGCTGTAGCCGATGATTTCGACGTCGCGCCGGCCGGTGACGACCATCGCGGTGTTCTCGTCGATGCCCAGGCCGAGCTTGTAGCCCTTCTTCAGCATCACCGGGATCATGCGCGCGAAGCGCCCGCGCACCAGCAGGTGCTGGTCGACGAAGACGTCGTTGCCGATGAAGCCCAGCCCGGGGGCGATCTCGCGGCCGTCGGTCAGGCCCATCTTCAGCATTTCCAGCACCGGCTTGGCGTCGTAGAACATGGTGCTGCTCATGATGGCCGCGCCGGCGCTGGAACCGGCGATGACGCCGCCGCCGCGGTACACCGACCATACCGCGTCGAGCACCCTGGTGCGGCTGCCGTCCGGGCGCAGCAGCGCGCGCGTGATGCGGCCCTGGTCGCCGCCGATGAAGTAGACGCCGGCGGCGCCGCGCACCTTGGCCGCCAGCGCCGGGTCGTCGGCCGCCTCGCGGTAGTCGCTGCCGGCCAGCGTGATGGCCACCGGCACGAAGAAGGCGTTGGCGCCGTACTGGTTGAGCTTGTCGATGGTGCTCTGGCCGTACTTCTCCGGCTTGATCGAGGCCGACGGGAACACCGCGATGCGCGCGCCCTTGCCGCCGGCCAGCTCGACGATCCGCTGCCAGACCTCGGCGTTGTCGGCGCGCAGGCCGCCGCCAATGATGACCAGCGAACCGGTCGGCGTGCCCATCTCGGGCTTGAGCGTGAATTCGGGCTCGGCCTCGGCGGCCTGCGCCGCCAGGCCGGCCAGCCCCAACAGACAGGCGCAGCTCAGGCGTTGAAAAAAGATCTGGAATCGCTTCACGGTGGGGCTCTCCTGCTAATAAAGTGTCGTGCTATTTAAACGCATAGTTTGCGCTGAGAAAGAAACTGCGTCCGCGCGGGTCAGTGTACGTCGGATCGAAGCCGACCAGGAAAAACGCGCCCTGGTTGGAGAACGGCGGCTCGGTGTCGGCGACGTTGAGCACGCCGGCGCGCAGCTTCAGGTTCTTGTTCCAGTTCCAACTGCCGGTCAGGTCCCGCAGACGCCGTCGCGCCCGAAGTCGCCGTAGCCGGCGCTGATGCTGGCGGTGCGCTTGCCGGCGCCGCCGTGCTGGGTTTCCAGGTCGGCGGCGCTCAGGTCGACGCCGCGGTAGTCCTTGCGGGTGGATATGAAATCTGGCGCGCCGGTTTGGCGCTCGTTGACACGCATTAAAACTAACCGGCACGAATGGACTGGCGCGACTTGCGCGCCGGTTTGCCCGGCGCCGGCTCGGCGCCGTACAGGTAGGCGGCGACCGCCTCGGTCAGGCGCGCCGCCTTGTCGACGTTGTTCTTGTTCGAGACCATCAGCGCCACCACCAACGCCTCGATCACGGCCAGCGCCGCGGTCGAACTGCTGGGCAGCACCGGGTGGCTGCTGTGCGCGTACAGCACCAGGTCGCCCAGGCCGGCCAGCGGCGAGGCCGGCGAATCGGTGAGCGCCACCACGCTGGCGCCGCGGTCGCGGGCGAAATGCACCAGGCGCACCGCGTCAAGCGCGTAGCGCGGCAGCGATATGGCCACCAGCACGTCGCGCGCGGTGATATGGGTCAGGCGGCCGGCCGCCACCTCGGTGCCGCCCTGGCCGGCGACGTCGACCACGTGCGGGCAGAACGTCTCCAAATGCGAGGCCAGCAGGCTGGCCAGGTGCGACGACAAGCCGAACCCCATGACGTACACGGTGCGCGCGCCGCCCAGCCGGCGCACCACCTGCTCGAAACCGGACGGCGACAGCGCCTGGCCGGTGGCGCCGATGCTGGCGGCCGCGTACTCCAGGCTTTCCATCGCCGGCGCGGCGGCCCCGGCGCGCCGCGCGATGCTGCTGCGTAGCTTCTCGACCGGCTGCAGCGCCGACTGCAGCGCCTGCGCCACCGCCGCGCGCATCGCCGCGTAGTTCTTGAAGCCGAGCTCGCGCGCGAAGCGGCTGACGGTGGCGGTCGACACCCGGCACTGGCCGGCCAGCTCTTCGATGCCCAGCGCGGTCGCCCGCAACTGGTGGCGCAGCAGGAAGTCGGCGATGCTCTGGCGCGACGGCGAACCGTGCGCCAGCACCTCGATCAGGGACTGGCCAAGCGTCGATTGGGCGAACGCCACGTCGGCGCTGGGCCGGGCCGCGTCGGCGCCCGCCGGCGGCGTCTCCCTCAACGGTGGCCCGGTTCGGCTCAAGGCGCTTCCTTCGCTCGGAATAGTGTAAATAGTGTAAAAGATCTTTCAATGGCGCTGTGCGGCGATCCCACTGTAGCGATGTCAAAAAGAAAACACAACAGCTTTGTGAAAATAAATTTACGTTCATTTACAGTGAGAAAAAAATGCAACATAATGGATCGAATCCCACCAACCGCGCGTCCCCGACCGGGGCGCTCCAGTCGCCATGCAAGCAGAAAAACACCCGATTTCCACGCTGCACAGCAGCACCGCCTACGCACTGAACAGTTTTCATTTCGGCGCCCCGGGAACCGGCAAAAAGGTCTACATCCAGGCCGCGCTGCACGCCGACGAAGTACCCGGCATGCTGGTGGCGCAATTCCTGCGCCGCGAGCTGCTGGCGCTGGAGGCGGCCGGCAAGATCCGCGGCGAGGTCGTGCTGGTGCCGGCGGCCAATCCGATCGGCCTGGCGCAGGCGATCCACGGCGCGCCGTTCGGCCGCTTCGACCTGAGCACCGGCGTCAACTTTAACCGCGCCTACAAGCACGTGGCGCAGGAACTCAAGGAGTCGCTGGTGGGCGAGCTGGGCGCCGACGCCGACGCCAACGTCGCGGCGGTGCGGCGCCACGCGCGCGCCAGCGTGGCGAGCTGGCAAGCGTCGACCGACGCCGACGCGCTGAAAAAAATCCTGCTCGGGCTGGCGATCGATGCCGACATCGTGCTCGATCTGCATTGCGACAACGAGGCGGTGCTGCACATCTACACCGGCACGCCGCTGGCCGACGCCGTCGCGCCGCTGTCGGCGCTGCTCGGCGCGCACGCCGTGCTGCTGGCGCGCGAGGCCGGCGAGGAACCCTTCGACGAAGCCTGCAGCCGCCTGTGGTGGGAACTGGCCGAGCACTTCGGCGCGGCCTTCCCGCTGCCGCTGTCGTGCCTGTCGACGACGATCGAGCTGCGCGGCGAAATGGACGTCGGCTACGCGCTGGCGCAGCGCGACGCCGAGGCGCTGATCGGCTTCCTGGCGCACGCCGGCGTCATCGACGCGGCGGCGCCGTCGCTGCCGGCGCCGCTGTGCCAGCCGACGCCGCTGGAGGGCGTCGAACCGATTCTCGCGCCGCACGCCGGCGTGCTGGTGTTCCTGTGCGAGCTGGGCCAGCGGGTCGAGGCCGGCACCGTGCTGGCCGAAGTGACCGACCCGGTCAGCGGCGCCTGCACGCCGCTGCGCTGCACGGTGGCGGGCGTGTTCTTCGCCCGCAGCGCGCACCGCCACGTGCTGCGCGGCATGAACGTCGGCAAGATCGCCGGCGCCACCGCCTTCCGCAGCGGCAAGCTGCTGAGCCAGTAAGCGCATCGCGCACGTGTCGTAGGTCGGCTTACGCCCTGGCGGGCGCACCCGCCCCGCCGATTCACGCCGGTGGTTTTTGTTTAAATAAGCGGCGCCCATAAGCCGACCAACAAGGGGACCCATGAAACGCCTCAAACTGCCGAATACCTTCGTGCTGCTGTTCGCCATCCTGGCGCTGATCGCGCTGTCGACCTGGCTGGTCCCGGGCGGCAAATACGACACCCACATGGTCGACGGCAAGGCGCTGATCGACCCCGGCTCGTTCCACTACATCGCCAGCAAACCGCAGGGTTTCGCCGCGCTGATGATGGCGCCGATCAAAGGCTTCGTCGAGGCGGCGCAGATCATCGGCTTCGTGCTGATCGTCGGCGGCGCCTTCGCCGTGCTGCAACGCACCGAGGCGATCGACTCGCTGATCAAATCGATCGCCAAGGCGCACGCCCATTCGCGCCTGGTGCGCGCCAGCGTGATCCCGCTGTTCGTCACCCTGTTCTCGCTGGGCGGCGCCACCTTCGGCATGTCCGAGGAGGCGATCCCCTTTATCCTGATTTTCGTGCCGCTGGCGCTGGCGCTCGGCTACGACTCGATCATCGGCGTCTCGATCCCCTTCGTCGGCTCGCAGGTCGGCTTCGCGGCGGCCTTCCTGAACCCCTTCAACGTCGGCGTCGCCCAGGGCATCGCCGGCGTGCCGATCTTCTCCGGCATGGGCTACCGCCTGGTGGTGTGGGCGCTGGCCACCGCCGTCACCGTGCTGTTCCTGATGTGGTACGCGGCGAAGATCAAGAAATCGCCGGAAAAAAGCCCGACCTACGCGCTCGACCAGGAAAAGCGCGCCGAACACACGCTTAATCTCGACGACTTCCACGGCATGACCCGCACCCACGTGCTGGTGCTGTGGATCTTCATGGGGACGCTGGGGGCGATGGTGCTCGGGGTGATCGAATTCGGTTGGTACATCAACGAAATCGCCGCCCTGTTCCTGGTGATGGCACTGGCGGTCGGCCTGATCGGCCGGCTCAACGCCGACCAGCTGGTGGCCGCCTTCCAGCAGGGCGCGCGCGACCTGGTCACCACCGCGCTGGTGATCGCGCTGGCGCGCGGCACCATGATCCTGGCGCGCGACGCCAACATCATCGACACCATGCTGCACAGCCTGATGCCGCTGGTGGCCTCGTCGAGCCCGATCTTCGCGGCCCACAAAATGTTCCTGATCCAAACGGTGATCAACTTCTTCATCCACTCCGGCACCGGCCAGGCCGCGCTGACGATGCCGATCATGGCGCCGCTGGCGGACCTGGTGGGCGTGACGCGCCAGACCGCGATCCTGGCCTACCAGCTCGGCGAACTGACCACGCCGATGATACCGACTTCCGGCATCACCGTCGGCGTGCTGGCGCTGGCGCGCATCCCGTGGATCACCTGGGCCAAGTGGATGGTGCCGCTGCAACTGATCTACCTGGCGCTGGCGCTGGCGCTGCTGGTGCCGCCCAGCCTGATGCACTGGCAATAGCGCCAAATGCCACCTTCGGCGCGGCGGCGGTGGCGAAGCTGGCGGCGCTGACGACGACGGCGACGGCGACGAAAAGGGCTTCCATGTTTTTGGCGATGTTCATGAGGTTTTCCTCCGGCTGAGTGGCGTTTCGATGCTTGAACTGTAGCCATACGGCCCCCGCGCGGCCAGCCGAATGCGACGCAACGCGCAAAAGGCGGGACAGATGACGCAAACCCCATGCCGAAGCCAATTTGTGCGCTTTGGCGCCGCCCCGCTTGCGTTAATTGAAACCTTTCCGCGATGTGCACGCGGGCCGACGCTTATATGGCCGAAATGCCCTACCACGCCCGTTCCTTGTTTATAATCGTCAAAACAACCGGACCCACTCCCCACTCTATGACAGCTCAACTCTCCAAAAAAAGCGAAGCCTGGTCGGCGCGATTCTCCGAACCGGTCTCGGACCTCGTTAAACGTTATACCGCATCGGTCTTCTTCGACAAACGCCTGGCGCTGTTCGATATCGAGGGCTCGCTGGCCCACGCCGACATGCTGCACGCCCAGGGCATCATCAACGCCTTCGACTACGCCGAGATCCAGCGCGGCATGGCCCAGATCAGCCAGGAAATCGGCGCCGGACAGTTCGAATGGCTGCTCGACCTGGAGGACGTCCACCTGAACATTGAAAAGCGCCTGACCGAACTGGTCGGCGACGCCGGCAAGCGCCTGCACACCGGCCGCTCGCGCAACGACCAGGTCGCCACCGACATCCGCCTGTACGTGCGCGCGGCCATCGACGACATCACCGTCCTGCTCGGCACGCTGCGCGGCGCCCTGACCGACCTGGCCGAACTGCACGCCGACACCATCATGCCCGGCTTCACCCACATGCAGGTGGCCCAGCCGATCACCTTCGGCCACCACATGCTGGCCTACGTCGAGATGTTCGGCCGCGATAGCGAACGCATGGCCGACTGCCGCAAGCGCGTCAACCGCCTGCCGCTGGGCGCCGCCGCGCTGGCCGGCACCACCTTCCCGATCGACCGCCTGCGCGTGGCCAAGACGCTCGGCTTCGACGACGTCTGCCACAACTCGCTGGACGCCGTCTCGGACCGCGACTTCGCCATCGAGTTCTGCGCCGCCGGCGCGGTGCTGATGATGCACGTCTCGCGCATGGCCGAGGAACTGGTCATCTGGATGAGCCCGCGGGTCGGCTTCATCGACATCGCCGACCGCTTCTGCACCGGTTCGTCGATCATGCCGCAAAAGAAAAACCCCGACGTGCCGGAACTGGCGCGCGGCAAGACCGGCCGCGTCTACGGCCACCTGATCGGCCTGCTGACCCTGATGAAGGGCCAGCCGCTGGCCTACAACAAGGACAACCAGGAAGACAAGGAGCCGCTGTTCGACACCGTCGACACCGTCGTCGACACGCTGCGCATCTTCGCCGACATGGCCGGCGGCATCAGCGTCAAGCCGGACGCCATGCGCGCGGCCGCGCTGCAGGGTTACGCCACCGCCACCGACCTGGCCGACTACCTGGTCAAGAAGGGCCTACCGTTCCGCGACGCCCACGAGGCGGTCGCGCACGCGGTGCGCGCCTGCGTCGACGCCGGCTGCGACCTGGCCGACCTGTCGCTGCAGCAGCTGCGCGCCTTCTCCGCCCTGATCGAGGACGACGTCTTCGCCGTGCTGACGCTGGAAGGCTCGGTCGCCGCGCGCGACCACGTCGGCGGCACCGCGCCGCGCCAGGTGCGCGCCGCGATCGCCCGGGTGCGCGCGCAACTGGCCGAGTAAGCGCGCGCCGCGTCATCGCGGCGGGCGGGCAGCGCCCGCCCGGCACGCCCCCAACGGACGCCAAAGAAGCGTCCACCAGAGGATAGAGGAGACACACCCATGTTTATGCCACTCTCGCGTTTCATCGACACGATGAACGAAAAAATCGCCGGCGCCGTCAGCTGGGCGCTGCTGGCCGCGGTCATCATCTGCACCGTCAACGCCCTGATACGCTACGTTTTCAATTCCAGCTCCAACGCCTGGCTGGAAATCCAGTGGTACCTGTTCGCCGCCATCTTCATGCTGGCCTCGGCCTACACCCTCAAGCGCGACGAGCACGTGCGCATCGACGTCATCGTCGGGCGCCTGTCGAAACGCACCCAGGTGTGGATCGACCTGTTCGGCTTCGTGGTGTTCCTGCTGCCGATCTCGCTGGTCATCCTGTACTACGGCGTGCCGTTCGCGTGGCTGTCGATCACCAGCGCCGAAATGTCGAGCAACGCCGGCGGCCTGATCGTCTGGCCGGCCAAGCTGCTGGTGCCGCTCGGCTTCCTGCTGCTGATCCTGCAGGGCCTGTCCGAGATCATCAAACGCGTCGCCTTCCTGCGCGGCCAGATCGACGGCCACGAATTCGCCAAGCACGTCGCCACCCCGGAAGACGAGATCGCGGCCATCAAGGCGGCCAACAACCTCGATTGACACGCGATACGGCCCAGCTGGCACATTGACGACAACTTTATAAAAAGCGGCGCAGAGACATGGAATTATTCTTAACGGCGAACCTCGCCCCGATCATGTTCGGGGCCCTGGTCATTTTCCTGCTATCCGGCTTCCCGGTGGCGTTTTCCCTGGCCGCCAACGGCCTGTTCTTCGGCTTCGTCGGCATCGAACTGGGGCTGCTGAAACCGGAGCTGCTGCAGGCGCTGCCGAACCGCATCTTCGGCATCATGGCCAACGACACGCTGCTGGCGATCCCCTTCTTCACCTTCATGGGCCTGATCCTCGAACGCTCCGGCATGGCCGAGGACCTGCTTGACACGATCGGCCAGTTGTTCGGGCCGATCCGCGGCGGCGTCGCCTACGCCGTCATCTTCGTCGGCGCGCTGCTGGCCGCCACCACCGGCGTGGTGGCCGCGTCGGTCATCTCGATGGGCCTGATCTCGCTGCCGGTGATGCTGCGCTACGGCTACGACAAAAAACTGGCGTCCGGCGTCATCGCCGCCTCCGGCACGCTGGCGCAGATCATCCCGCCGTCGCTGGTGCTGATCGTCATGGCCGACCAGCTCGGCCGCTCGGTCGGCGACATGTACAAGGCCGCCTTCATCCCCGGCCTGATGCTGACGGCGATGTACGCCGGCTACGTGCTGGCCCTGTCGATCTTCAAGCCGCACCACGTGCCGGCGCTGCCGCTGGAGGCGCGCAACCTGCGCCAGCCGAACGGCAACAGCGGCGCCGTCTCGCTGCTGTTCCTGGTCGTCGGCACGGTCGCCGCCTCGTTCGCCTTCGCCGAGTTCTACCGCGCCGGCCATCCGAACATGGCCAAGGACGAACTGGGCATCTTCGCCGCCGCCGTCGGCATCGTCGGCGCCTTCGCCTTCGCGCTGGCCAACCGCCACCTGAAACTGAACCTGCTCTCGCGCATGGCCGAAAAAGTCGTGTTCGTCATGATCCCGCCGCTGGCGCTGATCTTCCTGGTGCTGGGCACCATCTTCATCGGCCTGGCCACGCCGACCGAAGGCGGCGGCATGGGCGCGATGGGCGCGATCCTGCTGGCGATGGCCAACCGCCGCCTGTCGTGGAGCCTGATGAAACAGGCGATGAACTCGACCACCCGCCTGTCCTGCTTCGTCATCTTCATCCTGATCGGCTCGACCGTGTTCTCGCTGGTGTTCCGCGGCGTGAACGGCGACCTGTGGGTCGAGCACCTGCTGTCGAACCTGCCGGGCGGCACCACCGGCTTCCTGATCGTCGTCAACATCATGTTCTTCGGCCTGGCCTTCTTCCTCGACTTCTTCGAGCTGGCCTTCATCCTGGTGCCGCTGGTCGGCCCGGTGGCGGAAAAACTCGGCATCGACCTGATCTGGTTCGGCGTGCTGCTGGGCGTGAACATGCAAACCTCGTTCATGCACCCGCCGTTCGGCTTCGCGCTGTTTTACCTGCGCTCGGTGGCGCCGAAGGAAGTCAAGACCTCCGACATCTACTGGGGCGCGATCCCCTTCGTCTGCATCCAGGTCGTCATGGTGGCCCTGATCATCGCCTTCCCGCACCTGGTTTCGGTCGAGAAGAAAACCGACATGACCGAGCAGATCGAGTTGAAGATCGACGCCCCGGCCGACTACGGCACGCCGGCGCCAGCCGACGAGCCGAAGAAAAGCGACGACGAAGCGCCGGCCTTGAACTTCTCCACCGACACCGACAAGAAGTAAGTGGCTGCACCCGGCCGCCGCCCCGGCGGCCGGCGCCGTCGCCCGGCGGCGCGCCGACAAGGCGCGCCGCCAACGGCTTTCACCTCCCCACCATCCTTCACCTTCGCCGCGTCGTTGCCGCCCTGGCTGCGCATGACGAATATTAAAGAGGAAACATCATCGAACATTCCGCCATCGCCACACCAGCGCTGCTGCAGGTCACGGACATGCGCTTCAGTTATCCGGAGCGCGAGCTGTTCGCACACTGGTCGGCCGCCATCGCGCCGGGCGTCACGCTGGTGCGCGGCGGCGACGGCCGCGGCAAGAGCACGCTGCTGCGCCTGTTCGCCGGCGCGCAGGCGGCCGATGCCGGGCAGTTGCAAATCAACGCGGTGCGCCTGGACGAACAGCCGGCGGCCTACCGGCGGCAAGTGTTCTGGGTCGATCCGCGTTCCGACGCCTTCGAGCACACCAGCGTGCTGGATTACTTCCGTTCCCTGCCCGGCCTGTACCCGCAATTCGACGAGCTGGCATTGCCCGGCCTGATAGAGGGCTTGTCGCTGGCGCCGCATCTGGAGAAGTTTTTCTACATGCTGTCCACCGGGTCGAAGCGCAAGGTCTGGCTGGCGGCGGCGTTCGCGTCGGGCACCCCGCTGGCCTTGCTCGACGAGCCTTTCGCGGGACTCGACAAGGTGTCGATTAATTTTGTGCTGGCGCTGCTGACACAGGCGGCACAGGGCTCACGCGCCTGGGTGCTGGCCGACTACCAGGCGCCAGGAAGCGTGCCGCTGGCGGCGACCATCGACCTGGGCGATTGAGGCTTTCTCAGCAAAACCTGTTGCACTGCGCAGTGGCGCCGCCGGCGTGCTGCCAGCAAGCGATTCCCCAACGCGTCGCCACGGCCCGGGCAAAATCGTGGGCCTCGTCCTTGAGGTCGAACATCCGCATGTGATTCAGGCAGGGCGGCGTGTGCATGCCGCTTGTTTGAATCTCGGCGAGCTTGCACAGTGCGACTTCGTAGCTCCCCCCCTTGCTCCCAATGTCGTATATAGCAAACCAGCATCAGTGCATCGAACGGAACGCTATCATTTTTCAGCGGGAAGAACTCGTCCGTGCAGTGTTTACGCCGACGCCAGGTGCACCGCTCGAAATCAAGCCATTCGGTCCTTTCCCATATTTGCGCGGGTGCCGACATTTTCGCCCTGCAGGCCCGCACAGCGGCGAGCAGGACCATGGCGGCCCCCGTCGCTGTTTAGGCCAAGCTGCTTATTCAGAAAACCTATTTCCGGCAGCGCACCGACCAGCGCGAGGAATGCCTGAAAATAGGCTTCGACTTTTGCGTCGCTCATCTGGTCTTGCCGCGTGTGCGCGCAGTGATCCGGGAGCAGGCGCTGTGGCAGAGGCGTGCGGGCAGTTGCAGCAAGGTTTTCCGCCAAGACTGCGCGCCGGCCCCAATTGTCGTCGGTGAGCCGGCCCACCATACCGTCGGCCTCCACCGCTGGGGTTCAGTGCGACATCTCGTGCCAATCCGCGTCGGACATCTAAATTGATCCCTCCATCATTTCGCATACATATGGCTCCCTGCCGTAACGCTGGGGTTGGGAGGGATTATCGCCTGAGTTCGGCCCGGCGGGCCGCTTGATCGCGCAGGGGAGGAACGCAGCAGTCCAACGGCGTAGGCCCCGGCCAGACCCGAATGGCGTTAGCTTGCCGCGCTTTTCGTGGGTCGGGTTAGCCGGAACGGCGTAACCCGACCCACGAAAATCCTTGCGCCCGTCCTAGGGGCGTGCGCGACAGACAGAATTTGAGCTGGGTGTTTTTCCTCCGCACCCACGGGTACGAATATGCGCAAAAGCGATAGTGCGGCGGAGGCAGGGATTGACGTTACAACAAACGGCGAACGAATTCCATGTCCATCTGAACAGCATCGACGCATGGCGGCAGCGCTGGAACAAGGAAGGCCTGATGGGCCTGGATGAAGGGCATCATACCGGGCGCAAGCACAAGTGGACAGCCGAGCAGCAAGCGGCGCTGAAATCATTGGCCCAAGCCGATGGGGGCAGCGCCAACAGTTTGCTGCGCACCCTGGCGCAAACGGAAAGCTTGCCAGCGATCAGCCAGAAACCGACGAGGCGGTATCTGCACGAGATGCATTTCAACTACAAGCGCTATCGCTACAGTTGGCCGTTTAAAAAAAGTATGCACCGGAAGCTTTCAGCAAGGCCACACGAATAATCGGGGAATTGGATCAACTGGCGCGTGCCGGGCACTGCGAACTGCTGTATTTTGACGAGTCCGGTTTCAGTCCAAATCCGCCGATTCAATCAGGCTCGACGCCGGTTGGCCAGACGCGTGGCGTGGAACCGCTATTGCATGGCGAGCGCGTCAATGTCTTGGGCGCGCTGCGGCATGACAACACGCTGCACTGGCGAACACAACGTCGGCCAACGGTGCGCGAAGACGTGATCGGTTTCTTCGACGATCTCGCGGCGCAAAAACATGCCGTGCCGCGCATTTAGTGCTCGACAACGCGTCATTTCATAAGGGGCGGCAGATCGAGAAGTGCCGGCCAAAATGGATGGCACAATGACTGTTTCTGTATTACTTACCACCTTACAGGCCGGAACTGAACCGCATCGAAATCTTGTGGAAACATGCCAAATCTTGCTGACGCCGCTTCGTCGGACTGAAAGGCAGTGAGTTGCTGACCGAAGTGAAATCCTTGATGAAAGGGTTTTGAACTGCATTCACAATAAATTTTTCCTGACTACTTAATGCAAAGGAGGTTGATGCCGTTGGCAAACATTTTTCCAATCTCTTGTTTCACGGCGTTGGCGCACTCACCATCCGACGTGGCGTGACTGATGAATAGAGTAGACTTCTTGATTTGATGTTCGGTCACAGCCAAATGATCCTTTTGGTTAAGCACATAACGTAGAGCTAACCGGCGCTGCGCGGCTTTATCGCGCAGCGTCCAGCGACCGAAGGAAGCGAGGTTGACGCCATGTTAGGTTTTTCGCTCAAATGCAGCACTTCTTGAATTTTTTTCCGCTACCGCACGGACACAGATCATTGCGGCCCACTTTCTTACCTCCAATTATTGGGCGGTCTTTGCGAAGATTTGGATACCGTTGCTCCGGTGCGTGAGCGCCTGCAACCATGCTCATTCCACGTATTACTAACCCCGTATCTTTTCCCATCGGTCGCGCACAGCGGTATCGACTATCAAGGGACCGGATTAGCTCGTGGGCGATTTGGCGCATCGTAGCGGGCACGTGATCTTCTCCCGCAATTTCTCGCCCATCGCCAAGGACAGTAATCCATTCCAATGAATTCTTTGTGCGCAGGTCGTGATATTTCTCATCAATTTCGTGATCCACATGCGCGCCGCCATCTTTATTGGCGAGATGCAAGACAATATCTTTTCGACTGAATTCGTTCTTTTTCGAATCAACTAATACGATCCCGTTCCACCACGCGTCGAAAGTGATCCAGTTTGACTGGATGTCGTCGTCAAGGTGAGCCTTGGGTTTGGCCTCACTTGACGACATGTGGATTTGCACCAACGATGAGTGGCTAAGCGCGTTTTCATCGTCGTATGGATCGGACGTGTCTAGAAAGTTTGTATTCTTTTTATTGGAGAGGGTTAGCAGCGAAGTAGAAGCGCCTGTATCGTGCACCAACACGCGCACAGATACGGCAAGACGCTTTATTTCGCCTTCAAATCCATTGTCAAAAGATGCACTAGAAAGTTTGAGGAAGTCAAGTTGCTCTTCTAGAAGCACATCGAGTTCGGTCTGAGTACGCGCGATAGTTGCCATTGAATAACCTAACTGGTACTTCTACAGACAGGGCGAGCCGGTATGTATGTTGGAAAGCTGATAAGCACATTGGACTGATCCTTCAGAAGCCGCTCCAGTTCCAGTTTTCGAGGCAAACTATATGTGCACACAGTACTAAAATATTGCGAAACACGTCACACTTGAGAACCCTACGCCACAACCGCCAAGACTGTTCGATCAGTGAATCGTTACATTACGGAATTATTTCAGTCTACGCACTGAGTGCGTTTGTGTCTACTAGGAAAGATAAAATGTTCGGTTTGATTATCTTGATCAATAAATCTAATCACCAAGCGAATGGCCGCTCCTGGCCCAGACTCATATCGTTATACATAACTCAGCCGTGTCCCTCGCGCAGCGACTGTAATACGGTGGCGACGCCCATGATTCTCTGTAATACCTGCCAGATCGTTTTGACGCCGGGTTCGCCGTCGTTCTTGCGGCCCAAGAAGCCGCCAAGCTGCGCGATCAGGCGCAGCACTTCGTTGAGGCTTGGCGGTTCGCCCGGCTGGGGCTTCTTCGACGGCAGATACGCGCCACGGATTTCATCTGGGTCGAAGAACAGGGCCGCGTCCAGATCCGGGCAGGTGCGTCCAGCGCGCATCAGATATGCGACCCGCCAGGCGACGATTATGAACAGGGCCAACGCCCCGTCCGATCCGATCGATGGTCGACAGTTGCAGCGCTTCGACCTTGCAACCATTTTTGATGGATATTGAAATAAATTTCTACTTCCCAGCGCACCCGGTACCAATCGATGAGCTCGATGGCGTCTTCCAGGGCCGGCGCCGCCCGGTTTGTCAGCAGGCGCTACTCCACCGGCTTGGCGCCCTTCGGCGCGCCGATTTCGCGCGCCACGACGCAGGTGACGGCAACGGTGCCGCCCTTGCCGTTCGATATCTCCAGCGTGCGCGCCCACAATTGTTGGCGGACCTTGCGCGCTTTTTGCTCTTCTCTTGCTGGCATCGTGAAGGTAATTTCCCCCATTGCCTCGCCGGCAGTCGTGTGCGCCCACAGTTTCTCGCCGTCGCCATCCGGCAGGCAGCGGTTGTGCTTGGCACCACCAGCCAGTCCGCAGGCGTGCCCAGCGCCTGCGCGCGCCATCATCGCCACCAGATCGGCCTCCCGGTCGGCGACGTACACCAGGCGCGTCGCGGGCATCTCGGCAACCCGCTCGTAACACTCAATCCAGCGCGTGCTCTCCTTCTGCCCGTGTCGCACACCATCCTTGTCGCGCGGTTCCCGCGCCTTCATCCAAGCGTCGAGTACGCCGAGCGGCTCGCGTTGCGGTGTAAGCGCCAAGTCGGATGCACATACATGCCGCGCCGCGCCTCGTAATTGAGCGGCCCGAGCCCCTTGCCTCCCTGGCCGTTGAGGTCAAGTTCGGTGGTGTCCTGCACGCACAGCACCACCAGGCGGGCGCGCATGCGTTGCTGCCTCTGCTCCCAATGCGGCGCCATCATGTCGCGCCATTCAACGTCCGCGTTGCTAAGGAAACGGTAGTCCGCGCACGTTTCCGCCCAACTATGGCAGGCCAGCGGAATGCTCGCAGTCGGCTTTGCAGTGAATCGTTCCATCAGTATCTTCGCACTCTTGTTGAGGCGACCATCTCCCAGGTCGAGCCCGGCGAATTCCCGTTCCGTCCAGCGAGTAGATGCCTTGGCCAATGCGTCCCCCAAAGTCAGACAGTAAACGCGATTTCCGGTTTGTTTACAACCCCGGCCTGCAACCCATTGAAAGTAACATCTTTTCAGCAGGCGGCTATCGCCGGCTCAGAGTTGTGTATAAAGATATGGCCCAGACTGTATCAAAACGCGGAACCGCCTCCCGCGTACCGCGCATGAAAGGCCGACAGGTCGAGCGAGTCGATCGTATCACTGATGAAATAGACAAGGTGCCCCTCGAGCAATCAGGCTTGCAGCTCATGCGGCAGAAGCATCTGCTGTTGCGGATCGTAGGGAAGATAGCTCGTTTTCATTTGGTAACAACGTTTACCCTTCCGCTTTGGATCACATCAGCTTCTGCCGCGCACACTCCTAGTGCTCGACGATCTTCGACAGCACCGAGAAGGCGGCGCCGGTCTGCGACTGTTCCAGCAGGATGGTCAGCTCGGTGTAAGTGCAGATGATGTTGACCAGGTTGATCTTGTCCCAGGCCAGCTTCTTCAGCACCGCGTGGTAGATCCCGGGCGTGCCGCGGCTGGCCGGGTCCAGGTGCAGCGTCACCGCGGTCAGGTGCTCCAGCCGCGCTAACTGGCGCTCCTCGCTGAACACCTCCTCGACCATGCAGGTCAGGCCGCGGCTGCAGATGATCATCACTTCGTTGACGCCGCGGGTGACGGTGATGAAGGCGCCGCGCTGCGGCTCGGCCAGCGCCAGCAACTGGCGCTGGCATTCGTAGCTGCGTTCGGAGTAGCGGTAGGTGAAGACGGTCAGCTCGGTGCGCGTGGTCAGCTCGCCGGTGCGCTCGCCGAGCACGATCTCGCCGCCCTGCCGCACCGGCAGGCGCTCGGCCAGGCGCCGCAGCGCCATCACCACGGCGGCTTGCCCGACCGGCTTCCACAGGTCGGTTTCGATCTGCGGCTGCAGCTGGCGCGCCAGCTCCGACAGGTTGATCAAGCCCCGCCCCAGGCCCTCGGTCAGGAAGGCCGACTCCATAACGATCTGTTCAACTTTGGTGGAAATCGACAGCATAGTTAACTATCGCCTGCCCGGCGGCGGGCGACCAAGGTCGCTCCCCGCGCACGCGCGCAAAGACTCCGTCAAATGAGGTCTGGTTTCGCCTTCCGCCCGGCCTCGCGGGCCGGGTGCGGAGGGCGTCTCGGTAGCGCCCGCCAAGCGGCGCCGCGGCGGCCGCCAGCGGCGGGGCTATGTAAGGGGCAGTGGTGCCGCCGGCGCAACGCAGCGACGCAAGACGGTGAATAGAGCAGCCAGACCTGTGCTTGAAGTCATTTGTTTCTCCCTGTGGTTCCCGATGCGCGGTGTTTTTTCGCGGTCGTGCCGCGTGCGCTTTTTATCTTCCCCATTCGACTGATATTCCGATGGGTTTTGCCTAGTGTAGAACGCAACATTAAAGGAATGCAACTAACTTTTGCTGAAAAATTGGGCATTGTGTTGCATTCTCGGCGAAATTAGAGCGTAGCCTCTAAACCGTTGCCATTCCTATACAAAACCCCGCAATCGTGCGCCTACGCCAGCGATTTCCGTGTACGGCCGCTCCCGCGAAACCCGTTCCATATCCATCAAGAATGTTTTATTTTTAATATTTTGGACGCTTGCGTCCCATTTCCGAAGAATTTTGACTTGCCCGCGCCGATGGGAATAGTGTCGCCACTACCCGCTGCCGCCACCACAAGTGGCCACCGGGATGGCAGCCAGCGCAGCGGCGACCACGTCGTTCCCACCGCGTTTTTCAATCGATATCCATGGAGAAGAAATGAATTTACGTAAGACATTACTCGCCGCTTCCATCGCCGCCCTGCCCGTCATGGCCTCTATCCCGGCCTACGCGGCCAATCAGTTGATGGCTGCGCCGGTCAACCAGTTGTCTCCACAAGAGAACGCCGGCCTGGTCGCCAAACTCAGCGCGCAACACGCCAAGGCCGGCCTGAACGCCGACCACAGCTTCGTCATCGCCGCCCAGCACCCCGGCGTGACCGGCACCAAGATCAGCCGCGCCCAGCACACCTTCAAGGGCTTGCGCGTGTTCGGCTCGGAAACCGTGGTCGTCACCAATAACGCCGGCGACATCGTCAGCGAATCCGTGGCCGACCGCCGCGCCGGCCTGGCCAGCGGCGCCGGCAACACCGTCGACGGCGCCGCCGGCGCCCGCTTCGACGTCACGCCGTCGATCAGCGGCAGCGCCGCCATCGACCTGGTGGTCAAGGCCGTCGCGCCGCGCGCCATCCACTTCAGCGCGCCGGTGGCCGAGCTGCTGGTCTGGCCGGTGATGAAGTCGGTGCGCGTGGCCGGCGCCGTCAACAAGTCCGAGGCCGCCCTCAACGCGCTCGACCTGGAAGAGGTGGTCGACCACTACGAGTTGGCCTACCTGGTACAAACGCGCATGATCAGCGGCACCAAGCCGATCTATTTCGACACCGTCGTCAGCGCCAAGAACGGCAGCGTGCTGGCCCAGTGGAAGGCGCTGAAAACCGTGGTCGGCGTCGGCAACAGCCAGTACAACGGCCAGGTGCCGATCAGCACCACCCTGAGCGGCAGCAGCTACATGATGAAGGATCCAAACCGCGGCGTCGGCGGCACCTTCGGCGCGATGGCCATCACCAACGCCAACCACGGCACCAGCGCCGGCAGCGTCTACGCCAACGCCAGCAACACCTGGGGCGACGGCCAGCAATACATCAGCGGCGGCAGCACCACCAACGCCAACGGCCAGACCGCCGCCGTAAACGCCATGTGGGGCTTGATGAACACCTACGACATGTTGAAAAACGTGCTTGGTTGGAGCAGCCTGGACGGCAACAACACCGCCACCTACATCGCCGCCCACGTCAACACCGCCTACGACAACGCCTACTACGACGACAATTGCAAGTGCATGTTCATCGGCGACGGCAGCTCGTTCAACAGCCTCGGCTCGATCGACGTGATCGGCCACGAAATGGGCCACGGCGTCACCGCCGCCACCTCCAACCTGAACTACGCCGCCGAATCGGGCGGCTTGAACGAGTCCAGCTCGGACATCAGCGGCGAGGCCGTCGAAGCCTACGCGCGCGCCGGCGGCACCGGCACCACCATCCCGAACAGCGGCAACGACTGGATGATGGGCAAGGAAATCAGCAAGACCGGCCAGCCGCTGCGCTGGATGTTCAAGCCAAGCAAGGACGGCAGCAGCCCGAACGCCTGGAGCAGCACCATCAAGAACCTCGACGTCCATTACAGCAGCGGCCCGAACAACCGCATGTTCTACTTCCTGTCGCAAGGCTCGAACTCGACCTCCAGCAGCGACTACTACAGCTCCTACCTGAACAAGGCGCCGCTGGCGATGACCGGCATCGGCACCGACAAGGCCTACCGCATCTGGTTCAAGGCCCTGTCGACCAAGTTCACCTCGACCACCAACTACGCCGACGCGCGCAACAAGGTGCTGCAGTCGGCCGAGGAGCTGTACGGCGTCGGTAGCGCCGAGGCCACCGCCGTCAAGCGCGCCTACGCCGCCATCAACGTCGGCCTCGACGTCGATGAAACCGCCACCGGCGGCGCCGTCGTCATCACCACCCAGCCGGCCAACGTCACGGTCGCGCCGGGCGCCAGCGCCTCGTTCGCCGTCGGCGCCGGCGGCGGCACCGCGCCGTACAGCTACAAGTGGTACCGCAACGGCGCCCTGATCAGCGGCGCCACCTCGGCCAGCTACGGCTTCACCGCGCAGGCGGCCGACAGCGGCGCCGTGTTCAAGGCCAGCGTGACCGACGCTTCGTCGCCGGCCGTCACCGTGACCTCGGGCAACGCCACGCTGACGGTGTCGAGCAACACTTCCAGCGAGCTGGTCACCAACGGCGGCTTCGAGGCCGGCGCCACCGGCTGGAGCGGCACCACCGGCGCCATCGGCACCTTCGCCGGCCAGAGCGCCTTCGAGGGCAGCAAGTACGCCTGGCTGGGCGGCAACGGCACGACCTCGACGGAAACGCTGTCGCAGAGCGTGACGATTCCGGCGTCGGCCACCGCGGCCACGCTGAGCTTCGCGCTGCACATCGACACGGCCGAAACCGGCAGCACGGTTTACGACACGCTGAAGGTCACCGTGAAGAACGCCGCCGGCACCGTGCTCGGCACCCTGGCCACGTACAGCAACACGGCCCCGGCCAGTGGCTACCAGAGCCGCACCTTCAGCCTGCTCGCCTACAAGGGCCAGACCGTGCAGATCTCGTTCGGCATGACCGAGGACGCGTCGCTGCAAACCTCGTTCGTCGTCGACAAGGTCAGCCTGGTCACCCAGTAAGCCAGCCGGCGTTGCCGCCCGGCGCGCCTGGGGCGCGCCGGGCCACCGGCCCGGGAGCGCGCAGCCCCCGGGCCTTTTTACGCCCGCGAATGTCCCATTTTGAACAAGCGCCCGCCTTTCGACGAATTTGCGAAGATTTTTGACTTGCCGGCGTCGATAGGAATAGTGTCGCTTTACCCGGCGTTTCCGCTTCGCACACGCCGACATGAACCACGCGTTCTGCAGACGGCCGCATTGGGCCCACAACCATGTCAAATAACAATACCCCCGGAGATTACATGAACTTACGTCAGACCTTGCTTGCAGCAGCTATCGGCGCCCTGCCCATGATGATGGCGGCCCAGGCGCACGCCGCCGGCCCCTTCATGATGGCCGCCCCGGTGGCCCAGATGTCGCCGCAGGAAAGCGCCGGCCTGGTCGCCAAGCTGTCCGCGCAACACGGCAAGGCCGGCTTAAACGCCGACCACGGCTTCGCCGTCGGCACGCAGCACCCCGGCGTCGCCGGCACCCGGATCAGCCGCGCCCAGCACACCTTCAAGGGCCTGCGCGTGTTCGGCTCGGAAACCGTGGTCGTCACCGACGGCGCCGGTGCCATCGTCAGCGAATCGGTGTCGGACCGCCGCGCCGGCCTGGGCAACGGCGCCGGTAACGCCCTCGACGGCCGCGGCAACGCCCAGCTCGACGTCAATCCGACGCTGAACCAGATCGGCGCGATCGACCTGGTGGTCAAGGGCGTCGCCCCGCGCGGTATCCACCAGACGGCGCCGTCGGCCGAGCTGCTGGTCTGGCCGGTGATGAAGTCGGTGCGCGTCGCCGACGCCCTGAGCAAGTCCGAGAGCGCCCTCAACGCGCTTGACATGGAAAACGTCGTCGAACGTTACGAACTGGCCTATCTGGTCAAAACCCGCATGACCAGCGCCAACAAACCGGTGTTCTTCGACACCGTCGTCAGCGCCAAGGACGGCCGCGTGCTGGCCCAATGGTCGGCGCTGCAAACCGTGGTCGGCACCGGCAACAGCCAATACAACGGCGCCGTGCCCATCAACACCACGCTGAGCGGCACCACCTACTCGATGAAGGACGCCACCCGCGGCGTCGGCGGACCGTACGGCGGCATGGCCATCACCAACGTCAACCACGGCAGCAGCGGCGGCAGCGTCTACACCAACACCAGCAACACCTGGGGCGACGGCCAGCAATACCTGGCCGGCGGCAGCACCACCAACGCCAACGGCCAGACCGCGGCCGTGAACGCCATGTGGGGCTTGATGAACACCTACGACATGCTGAAGAACACGCTTGGCTGGAGCAGCCTGGACGGCAACAACACCGCCTCCTACATCGGCGTCCACTTCAAGACCGCCGAGGACAACGCCTACTACGACGACACCTGCAAATGCATGTACATCGGCGACGGCAACACCATGTTCAAAAATCTCGGTTCGATCGACGTGATCGGCCATGAAATGGGCCACGGCGTCACCGCCGCCACCTCCAACCTGGTCTACACCGCCGAATCGGGCGGCTTGAACGAATCGAGCTCGGACATCAGCGGCGAGGCCGTCGAAGCCTACGCGCGCGCCGGCGGCACCGGCGCCACCATCCCGAACAGCGGCAACGACTGGATGATGGGCAGCGAAATCAGCAAGTCCGGCCAGCCGCTGCGCTGGATGTACAAGCCAAGCAAGGACGGCACCAGCCCGAACGCCTGGAGCAGCACGCTGAAGAACCTGAACGTGCATTACAGCAGCGGCCCGAACAACCGCATGTTCTACTTCCTGTCGCAGGGTTCGAACGCCACCACCACCAGCGACTACTACAGCTCCTACCTGAACAAGGCGCCGCTGGCGATGACCGGCATCGGCACCGACAAGGCCTACCGCATCTGGTTCAAGGCCCTGACCACCAAGTTCACCTCGTCGACCGACTACGCCGACGCGCGCAACAAGGTGCTGCTGGCGGCCGAGGAACTGTACGGCGCCACCAGCAAGGAAGCGACCGCCGTGAAACGCGCCTACGCCGCCATCAACGTCGGCCTCGACGTCGATGAAGGCACCGTCGTGGCGGGCACCGAGCGCCTGCTGAACGGCGGCTTCGAGTCCGGCGCCACCAGCTGGACCGGCAGCACCGCCACCATCGGCACCTTCACCGGCCAAAGCGCCTTTGAAGGCAGCAAGTACGCCTGGTTGGGCGGCAAGGGCGTCAGCACCTCGCAATCGCTGTCGCAAAGCGTGGCCATTCCAAGCACCGCCACCGCGGCCAGCCTGAGCTTCGCGCTGCACATCGATACGGCCGAAAGCGGCACGACCGCCTACGACAAGCTGGTGGTGACCGTGAAGAACACGGCCGGCACCGTGCTCGGCACCCTGGCCACCTACAGCAACGCCAACGCCGCCACCGGCTACCAGAGCCGCAGCTTCAGCCTGCTGGCCTACAAGGGCCAGACCGTGCAGATCTCGTTCGCCATGACGGAAGACTCGTCGATGCAAACCTCGTTCGTGGTCGACAAGGTCAGCGTGCTGGCGCAATAATACCGCTTACCGCCCCGCGCACTCTGCGGGGCGGTCGCCAAGCGGCGAAGCCGGCCCCGGACGCCGGTCATGCCGCCAATACGCTAAGGTTCGACACTTGGTAACATTGGCGTCCAACTGCCACCCAACAGCGCCCGCCCGGCCGACTCGGCAATCCGATCGGAGAGCGCCTCGCTGGCGACTGCGCGACGACCTGTGCGCCGCCCGCCCCAAGGAGATCCACGATCTCAGATCATTAGCGCACCTATGCGAACCTGAACCCGGATTTTTCGAGCGGTAAGTGCGTGACGCGCTTGCCCGTTGCCGCGAACAAGGCGTTGGTAATTGCCGGTGCAAGCGGCCCAACCGATTCCTCACCCGCGCCGCCCGGCACCTCACCACTTTCCAGAATAACGATATCGACCGGCGGCATGTCGGCCAGGCCAATCAGCCGGTAGTCATGGAAGTTCGACTGTTCGACCGCGCCGTCACGCACGGTTATCTCGCCGAAAAAAGTTGCCGACAAGGCGAACACGATCCCACCCTCGACCTGGGAACGGATATTTTGCGGGTTGATCGCCACGCCGCAGTCGATGGCGGCGGTGATCTTGTGCAGTTTGACGTGCGACGTGGCGTCAACCGACAGCTCGACGACGATGGCCACATAACTGCCATTCGCGCAGACCAGCGCGACACCGCGGTGGCGCCCCGCAGCCGCGGGACTAGTCCAGCCCGCACGCTCGGCAGCCGCGTCCAGGGTACGGCGCCCGCGGCTGCCGACGGTCAGCAGCTTGTGGCGGTAAGCGATCGGATCGACCTTGGCCTGGTGCGCCAGCTCGTCGATGAAGCTCTCGTACGCGAAGGCGTTTTGCGACGTCGCGACCGAACGCCAGTAGCCTACCGGTATCCCCGCATCCATCGTCGTAACCCGGAACAGGGTGGCGCCAATGTTGTAGTACCTGGGCAGTTCGCCGACTGCGCTCGGGTCGACCGGCTTTCCCATGGCGCGCTCGTCGCCGTTGCGCGAATAATCGAATAATGATTCGCAGGCACTGTCGACGCGCAGCGCGACCGGCATGCCTTGCGCGTTCACGCCCGTCTTGAGCTTGATGGCGACGGCGGGACGATAGAAGTCGTGCCGCATGTCCTCCTCGCGGCTCCAGATCAATTTGACCGGTTGGCCTACAGCCCTCGCGATCAGCGCCGCCTGCACCGCAAAGTCGAATTCGACGCGCCGGCCAAAGGCGCCGCCGGATAAAGTCGTGTGGATAGTGACCGCCTCCGGCGCGAAGCCGAGCGCCTGCGCAACGGCGTTGCGCGAGTTCGACTGGGTTTGTGTCGGCAGCCACAGTTCGGCCTTGTCGGCGCTCACATGGGCTGTCGCGTTCATCGGCTCCATCGGCGCGTGACACAAGAAAGGCACGGTGTAGAGCTGTTCGACGCTGCGCGTGGTGTTGCTCGTCGCGGCGTCGTAAGCGGCCATGGCCTTTCCGCAGTCGAATTACGCGGCGGGAAAACGACACCGCCGGCGTTGACCGCCGCCTGGAGCGAGGCGTTGTAAGCGCTCGACGTATGCTTGCTCGCCTTGGTTAAATCCCATTCCGGCTTGAGTGCGTCGAGCCCCTTCCTGGCGCGCCAGTAACCGTCGGCGACGACGGCGACCGCGTTATCGAGCCGCACCACGCGCACAACGCCGCGTATCCCAAGCGCCGGCTTGACATCAACCGAGGCCAGACGCCCGCCAAAGTGGGGGCATTGCAGGACAGTGGCAACCAGCATGCCCGGCACCTTGACGTCGATGCCAAAGCCCGCGCTGCCGTCAACCTTGCCCGGCAAGTCAAGGCGCGCAATGTTCTTGCCCATGTGGCGCCAACGCTCTTTCGGCATCAAGGCCGGGTTTTCCGGCGCCGGCTTGCCCGCCGCTTTAACGACAAGCCGCGCGTAGGCCAGCCGCTTGCCGCTTGGCTTGTGTAGTACCTGGCCGCTGTCCGTGTCGCATTCGCCGGCCGGCACTTTCCATTCGTCGGCGGCAGCGCCGATCAGCATCGCGCGCGCCTGTGCACCGGCCTTGCGCAATGGCGCAAACTGGCGCGCCACGCCGCCGCTGCCGTAGGTCGCGTATTCACCCCAGCCCGCGTTGAAGAATTGCGCCTCGACCGGGGCCATCTCGATGCGTACGCTGCGCCAGTCCAAATCGAGTTCATCGGCCAAAATCTGAGCGATGGCGGTGCCGGTACCCTGGCCGATTTCACTGCTGTTTGAAAGGATGGTGACGCCACCGTCGGCGGCGATGCGCACCCAGCCTTGAAGCGCGGTTTGCGTCGCCGAGGCCGGTGACGTCGCGGCGCCAGCCGACACCAGCGCGGCCGGTGCAATCGCCAGCAGGATGCCGCCGGCAGCGGCGCTCTTGAGGAAGTCGCGGCGCGAAGCCGCTTTCATGCCTGCTCCGCCACGCTCATGCCGGCAGCGCGCTTGATGGCGCGCCGTATGCGGTTGTAGGTGCCGCAACGGCAAAGATTGGTCATCGTGGCGTCGATGTCGGCGTCGCTTGGTTTTGGATTTTCCTTGAGAAGGGCCGCCGCGGCCATCAGCATGCCGGACTGGCAGTAGCCGCACTGCGGCACCTGTTCGGCGATCCACGCCTGTTGCAGGCGGTGGCTCCGGTCCGGCGAGAGCGATTCGATGGTGTTCACGCGCGCCTTGCCAACGGCCGACAACGCTACCGTGCAACTGCGCGCCACCTGGCCGTCGAGGTGGACGGTGCAGGCACCGCAGATGCCGATGCCGCAGCCGAACTTGGTGCCGGTCAGGCCCAGGCAATCGCGCAGCACCCATAGCAGCGGCGTGTCGGCGTCGGCGTCCACCTGATGTGAAGTGCCGTTGATGCTGACGCAATAGGACATGCCTGACCTTCGAAAAATGTGGAATCACCTCAACCCGGGCGAGGCGAAAAATGCATTTAAGCACAGTACGAAAAGTCGGTCAAACATCAGGCGACAGATGGCGGTTTCATGGGAACAGACTGGACGACATGCAAAGCATCTGGACGTTCAGTTGACATCGTTGTCGCGTAAGCGATACACGATAATGCGCAACGCGATATACCTTCCGCGACAGCAATACGACGGCAAATGCAGCCCTCAGTGTCCAGACTACGGCGTAAATGAAGCGCGTACGGTACCGCCATTTGCGACATTCAGGCTTGTCCTGGAGGCAGCGGTCAGCGGCTCATGTGCCTAGGCGCACGAGACTGCTGCAACGTCGAGTACTGGATGCCAGTCAAAGGGAAGGATTGCCGTGACAGAAACGCCGCCCCCCGCGCACGAACAGACGACCTACGGCGGCGGCTGAGCTGTAACGTTGGAATCCACTCCACTTTCCATTTTCCCAACGTCCGCTATAGGACGGCAGCGGCCGTTCCTTGACTTGCAGAACGCCGTCAACGGCGGCACCGGATTCCCGAAATTTTGTGGATTTCCACGCCTATCTTTTCATAACGATATGTTTTCTACAAGAACGGTAATGTGAAGCCTTCCATAACCGTTCCACCGCACCTCCCCCCCCGTTCCCGCCCGGAATGTCCAATTCTGGACATTCCGGGGTTTTCCGACGAAATTCCGAAGATTTTTGACTTGCCGCAGCCGATAGGAATAGTGTCGTCCTACCCGGTGTTTGCGCTATCGCCCATACCGAGATGCCTGACCCGTTTTTACTTCCTCTCTCGGAGCTTTCATGAACTTTCGCCAGACCTTGCTTGCTGCGGCTATCGGCGCCCAGCCCATGACGACGCCGGCCGACACCGCGCAGTAAGCGCCGCGCGCACGCCGCCGGGCGGCCACAAAATAAACCTTAAAACAACATTGCTTTTTACTCATGCCGGGTCTAAGGTTGGGTTGTTGCATTCGCAGCATTGCCGGCTTGTTGAGAACATTTTTCCGATTGCTATTCACCGATGCCTAAACAGAATTCGCGCAGCGACCGCAGCCCGTCGCCCCCGGCCCCGCCCGCGCATGTTGCCAGCGTCGCCAGCCTGAGCGCCTGAGGCGGCGATGCAGTTCCAACTCCAGGTGCAGGGCGCCGGCCGCCGCCAAGCCATCGCCATTGAAGCGGCCAGCGAAGCCGAGGCGATCCGCCAGGCCGCCCGCAACGGCTGGCGCGTGCTGGCCATCGCCGGCGCCCAGGCCGACGCGCCGGCCGCCGCCGGCGCCGGCAAGCACGCCTTCCCGCTGCTGCAGTTCAGCCAGGAGCTGCTGGCCCTGCTCGAAGCGGGCCTGAACCTGAGCGAGGCCATGGCCACGCTGCACAACAAGGAAAACCGCGCCGGCGCCAAGGCCACGCTGGCGGCGATCCTGCGCACGCTGCAGCAGGGTAAAAGCTTTTCCGACACGCTGGCCGACTTCCCCGCCATCTTTCCCGAGCTGTACATCGCCACGGTGCACGCGGCCGAGCGCTCCGGCAACCTGCCGGAGGCGCTGGCGCGCTTCGTCGGCTACCAGTTGCAGTTCGACGCGATCCGCAAGAAGCTGGTGGCGGCGGCGATCTATCCGAGCATGCTACTGCTGGTCGGCACCCTGGTTACGCTGTTCCTGCTCGGCTACGTGGTGCCCAAGTTCAGCGTGGTGTACGAAAGTTCGGGCCGCGACATTCCATGGATGTCGCAGATGCTGCTCGGCTTCGGCCAGTCGCTGGCGGCGCATCCGCTGCTGTGCCTGGCCGCGCTGGCAGGCGCAGTCGGCGCGCTGGTGTTCGCCGCCACCAATCCGAGCATGCGCCAGCGCCTGATCCTGGCGGTGTTGCGCCTGCCGGTGCTGTCGGAGAAGGCCGCCGAGTTCCGCCTGGCGCGCTTCTACCGCGCCCTCAGCCTGCTGCTGCACGCCGGCATTCCGCTGTCGAAGGCGCTGGCGATGGTGTCGGCGATGCTGCTGCCCGGCCAGCAGGGGCAACTGGCGCAGGCGCGCCGCGCGGTGCAGGAGGGGCTGCCCTTTTCCGCCGCGCTGGAGCAGAACGCGCTGGCCACGCCGGTGGCGCAGTCGCTGTTGAAGGTCGGCGAAAACACCGGCCGCCTGGGCGACATGCTGGAGCGCTCGGCCAAGTTCCACGACGAGGAATTCGCCCGCTGGGTCGACTGGGCCTCGCGCCTGCTCGAACCGGTCTTAATGATGTTCATCGGCGTCGTCATCGGCGGCGTCGTGGTGTTGATGTATATGCCGATCTTTGAATTGGCGGGGAGCTTGTCTTGAACGCACGCGAACAGGCCGGGGAGCCGCTCAGCGCCGCCGCGTTGCAGCGCGGGCGCGCCGAGGCGCTGGCGCAGGGCCGGCCGCAACTGCTGGTGCTGCAGGAATCGGCCGGGCTGACGCCGGAGCAGTTCACCCGCGAGCTGGCGGCGCTGTTCCATTATCCGGCCTGGAGCATGGCGCAGTTGCAGGACGCCGCCCCGGCCTTCGACCTGCTGCCCTACACCGACTGCGCCCAGCGCGACTGCGTGCTGATGCGCGCCGCCGCCGCCGCTGGAACCGGTGCGGCGCCGGTGCTGGTGATCGGCAACCCCTTCGCCGACGACCTGCTGCAGTGGGCCGACTACGCCGTCAAGGCGCCGTTCACGGTGGCGCTGGCGCACGCCGACGACCTGAGCGCCTACCTGGCGCAGCAGGAAAGCGTGCAACAGGCGATGCAGGAAATGGGCGGCGACGGCGGCGACATGCCCGACCTCGACCCGGGCGTCGAGGACATCTCGCTGATCAAGATCAGCGAGGACAGCAGCCCGGTGGTCAAGCTGGTCAACTCGACCATTTACGACGCGCTGAAATTCCAGGCCAGCGACATCCACCTGGAATGCGACGTCGCCAGCCTGATCATCAAGTACCGCGTCGACGGCGTGCTGGTGCAGGCCGGCCAGGTGCAGGGCCTGCAAATGGCCGAACAAATCATCTCGCGCATCAAGGTCATGGCCGACCTCGACATCGCCGAACGCCGGGTGCCGCAGGACGGCCGTTTCAAGGTGCGCGTAAAGGGCAGCGAGATCGACTTCCGCGTCTCGATCATGCCCAACATCTTCGGCGAGGACGCGGTGCTGCGCCTGCTCGACCGGCGCGCGCTGACCGAGGCGGCGCAGGCGCTGCGGCTGGAAAGCCTGGGCCTGAACGCCGACGCCATCGAGCAGATCCGCCGCCTGGCCGCGAAGCCGCACGGCATGCTGCTGGTGACCGGACCGACCGGCTCCGGCAAGACCACCACGCTGTACGCCGCCATCACCGAGATCAACACCGGCCGCGACAAGATCGTCACCATCGAGGACCCGGTCGAGTACCGCCTGCCGCGGGTGCTGCAAATCCCGGTCAACGAGAAGAAGGGCCTGACCTTCGCCCGCGGGCTGCGCTCGATCCTGCGCCACGACCCCGACAAAATCATGATCGGCGAGATCCGCGACGACGAAACCGCGCAGATCGCCGTGCAGGCGTCGCTGACCGGCCATCTGGTGTTCACCACCGTGCACGCGAACAATGTGTTCGACGTCGTCGGGCGCTTCCTGCACATGGGCGTGGACGCCTACAGCTTCGCCGCCGCGCTCAACGGCATCGTCGCCCAGCGCCTGCTGCGCCTCAATTGCGAGCACTGCGCGGTGGACGCCGCGCCCGATCCGCAGGAGCTGCAGGACAGCGGCTTGCGCCCGGAGCAGGTGGCCGACTGGCGCTTCATGGCCGGCAAGGGTTGCGGCCACTGCCGCGGCACCGGCTACAAGGGCCGCAAGGCGGTCGCCGAGGTGCTGATCCTGAACGACGCGATGCGCGAAATGATCTGCACCCGCGCCCCGGTCAGCCGCATGAAGGAGGAGGCCGCGGCGATGGGCTTCCGGCTGGCGCGCGAGGCCGCGCTGGACTTGGTGCGGCTGGGCGAAACCACCTTGACGGAGCTGAACCGTGTCACTTATTAAGCGCCTGTTTGCCAACAGCGCCGGCAAGATCCCCGGCGCCCACCTGGGTTGCAACCTGTGCCTGCACCTGGCGCCGCGCCAGCTCGGCTGGGCGCTGCGCCAGCGCGGCCGCATCGTCCCCGGCAGCGCCGGGCGGATCGCCATCGACAACCCGGACGGCCACTGGCAACTGCCGCTGGCCGCCTTCGACGCCTGGTTGCGCCAGCCCGGCCGGCCCGGCGCCGGCCTGCCGCTGTCGATCAGCCTGGCCAGCGGCTGGTGCCGCATGGCGCTGGCGCCGTGGAGCGACGCGCTGCTGAGCGAACCGGCCGGCGGGCGCTATCTGCAAAGCCAGCTGGTGGCGCTGTACGGCGAGGGCGCGCGCGGCTGGAGCATCAGCGCCGACGACGCGGGGTACGGCCAGCCGCGCCTGGTGTGCGGCGTCGACGGCGATTTTTTGCAGTCGCTGCGCGAGCTCGCCGGCGCGCACGGCCTGCCCTGCCACGCCATCGAACCGCTGCTGACGGTGGCTTGGCGGGCGATCGCCGCGACGAAGCCGCAAGCCTTCGCCGTCGTCGAACCGGGCCGCCTGCTGATGGCGGCGGTCAGCGGCGGGCGTATCGTCGCGC
Source organism: Janthinobacterium sp. CG3 (assembly GCF_000344615.1). GTDB lineage: Bacteria > Pseudomonadota > Gammaproteobacteria > Burkholderiales > Burkholderiaceae_D > Janthinobacterium. Next base: position 3,546,178 of record NZ_KB467824.1, read on the forward strand.
TGCACGCGCAGGCTTGCCCGGACGACTGGCGCGCCGAACTGGCGCGGGCTTGGCAGCGCTGGAGCCTGCGCGCGCCGGAGCTGGCCACGCTGGCGCGGGTTGCCGTGGTCGACCTCAGCGGCGCGTCGGCCGACGCCGCCGCCGACGCGCCGGGCGGCGCGCTGGCGGCGCCGTTCGTGCCGGCCGCCGCGGCCATGGCGCAACTCGGCCCGGTCCACCTGATGGGGGAATCGGCATGGGCCTGAGCAACCTGGATTTCCTGAACCGGGAGCCGGCGCGCTGTTCCGGCTGGCGCCTGGCGCTGCTGCTCGCCGGCGCGCTGGCCCTGCTGCCGGCCGCCGCGCACTGGCTGGCGCAGGCCCAGGCGGTGAGCCGGCTGGAGGCGCAACTGGCGCAGGCGCAGCCGCGCAAGGTGGAGCGGCCGCGCCTGGCGCCGGAGCGCCAGCGCGAGCACGACGCCCAACTGAAACTGGTGGCCGACGCGGTGCGCCAATTGAACCTGCCGGTGACGCGCCTGATCAAGACCGTGCAGGCGCCGCGCGACGTCCGCGTGGCGCTGCTGGGACTGGACTTGAACGGCGAGGCCGGCGCCGACCAGGGCGGCCGCGCCGCCGGCGCGCTGAAGATCGCCGCCGAGGCCGAAACCGCGCAGGACATGATCAATTACCTGGCCTTCCTGAACCAGCAAAGCCTGTTCCGCTCGGTGTATCTGGTCAAACACGAAATGAACGTGGCCGCACCCGAGCACCCGTATCGTTTTCAACTGGAGGCCCAATGGCGGCAATAAAAACCGGAGCGGCGCCGCTGGCCGCGCGCGGCCCCGGCAAACTGGGCGCGCGCCTGTCGTGGCAGGCGCAACGTTGCTGGCGCCGCTTTGGCTGGGCCGGCGCCGGCGGCGCCGCCGCGCTGGCGCTGGCGGCGCTGGCGCTGCTGCAAACGCCGGCCCTGGTGGCGCGCCAGCAGACGCTGACGCTGCAACTGGCGGCCGCCGGCAAGGCCGCCGCCATCGCCGCGGCGCTGCCGCCGCCGCCCGGCGGCGCCGACGGCGTGGCCGCGTTTTACGCCTACCTGCCGGCGCACGATGCGATTCCCGAGCAGTTGAAGGAACTGGTCGCGGTGGCGCGGAAAAGCGACGTCACGCTGGTCAAGGCCGAATACAAGCCGCAGATGGAGGGCAACGCCGCCTTCCTGCGCTACCAGATCACGCTGCCGGTCAAGGCCGACTACGCCAACGTGCAAAGCTTCATCGTCGCCGCGCTACAGGCGCTGCCGACGCTGACGTTGGAGTCGGTGCTGTTCAAACGCGAACAGATCGAGGCCGCTGAAATCGAGGCGCGCATCCAGTTCATCCTGCTGGTGAAAAAACCCGAGGCCCGACCATGAGAAAAGCCGTCATCGGCGTCGCCGCCGCGGCCACCCTGCTGGCGGCCTACTTCGCCCCCGAGGACGAGGGCGGCGTGGTCGGCCCCGCCGCCGCCACCACCCGCGAGCGCCCGGCCGCGCCCACCCTCGCGGCCGGCTTGCAGGCCATCGCGCGGGAGGCCGGGCCGGACTTGACAATCCATCCGCGCAGCGTCGCCGACGACGACCTGGGCAATGTCTTCGCCAAGCACAGCTGGCAGCCGGAGACGCCGAAAAAAATCATGCTGGCGCAGGCCGAACCGGCCGGCGCCAAGATCGCCGCCGCCGCCGCGCCGGGCGCGCCGCCGCTGCCGTTCCAGTTCCTCGGCCGCTTCGTCGACGAGGGCAAGGCCGCCTACTTCCTGCAGGCCGACGGGCGCAACCTGGTGGCGCGCGTCGGCGAGAAGGTCGACGAGCACTACACGCTCGACAGCGCCAGCGGCGACGCGCTGCACTTCACCTATGTACCGCTCAATCAACAGCAATCCTTAGTCGTAGGGGACGTCAATTGAACCACACCGTAATCGCCCGCCTGAACTTGCTGGTAATGAGCGCCCTGCTGGGCGCGTGCGCCAGCAACCAGACCTTCAAGGAAGGCAACGCCCTGCTCGACGAGGGCAAGGTGGAACAGGGCCTGGCCAAGCTGGAACTGGCAATCCAGGCCGAACCCGGCAACGCGCAATACCGCATCGCCCTGAGCAACCGCAAGATGCGCCTGGTGAACGCCGCCAACGCCCGCGCCGACGTCCAGCGCCAGCAGGGCAATATCGCCGAGGCGGAGCAGTCGTTCCAGCAGGCGCTGGCGGTCGACGCGACTAACACCGTGGCGCAGCAGGGCCTGGCGGCGCTGGCGCAGGAGCGGCGCCAGCGGCAGATGGTGGCCGAGGCCGAGGCGCTGCACCAGCGCGGCGGCGACGCCAATCTGGCGCAGGCGCAGGAAACGCTGCGCCTGGTGCTGTTGGAGCGCCCCGGCCAGCGCGAGGCGCTCAATCTGCGCGGGCGCATCGGCGACGAGCAGGCCAAAAAGCGCCCGGCCGCCGGCAAGCTGGCGGCGGCCTACCGCAAGCCGGTCACGCTGGAATTCCGCGACGCGCCGCTGCGTTCCGTGTTCGACTTCATCGGCAAGGTGTCGGGCCTGAACTTCGTCTTCGACCGCGAAATCGACCCGAACATCAAGGCCACCATTTCGGTGCGCGACACCAGCATCGAGGAAGCCATCGGCCTGCTGCTGAGCGCAAACCAGCTGGAACAGAGCGTGTCGAATGAAAAGTCGATCACCATCTATCCGAACACGCCGCAGAAGGTGAAGGACTACCAGCAGCTGGTGGTGCGCACCTTCTTCCTCGCCAACGCCGACGTGAAAAACGTCTCGTTCTCGATCAAGACTTTGCTGAAGGCGAAGGACATCGTCACCGACGAGCGGCTCGGCCTGATCATGATGCGCGACACGCCCGAAATGATCCGCCTGGCCGAGCGCCTGATCTCGGTGCAGGACCTGGCCGACCCGGAGGTGATGCTGGAGGTCGAGGTACTGGAGGTAAAGCGCACGCGGTTGATGGAGCTGGGCGTGCGCTGGCCGGAAAAGGCGTCGCTGAGCCTGGCCGGCAGCGCCAGCGCGGTGACCGGGCTGAGCGCGCTGAAGGTCGCCGACCTGCGCAGCATCAACGGCGGCAACATCAACCTGGGCATTAGCGACGTCGTCGTCAACGCCAACAAGGTCGACACCGACAGCAATATCCTGGCCAACCCGCGCATCCGCGTGCGCAACAAGGAAAAGGCCAAGGTGCTGATCGGCGACCGCGTGCCGGTCATTACCGTCACCACCAACAACGGCGTCAGTTCGGACAGCGTGAACTACGTCGACGTCGGCATCAAGCTCGAAGTCGAGCCGAACGTCTACCTCGACGACGAGGTGGCCATCAAAGTCAACCTGGAGGTCAGCAACGTGGTCAAGGACGTCACCAGCAAGTCGGGCACGCTGGCCTACCAGATCGGCACCCGCGCCGCCAACACCGTGCTGCGCCTGCGCGACGGCGAAACCCAGGTGCTGGCCGGCCTGATCAGCGACGAGGACCGCAGCAACGCCAGCAAGGTACCGGGCGTGGGCGAGCTGCCGCTGCTGAACCGCCTGTTCGGCAGCCAAAAGGACGACAGCAACCGCAGCGAGATCGTACTGTCGATCACGCCGCGCATCCTGCGCAGCATCCGCCGGCCCGACCTGATGACGGCCGAGTTCAACTCCGGCACCGAGACCACGGTCGGCGGCCGCGCGCCGGTCGGCGCCGCCGAGGCGGTGGTGCTGGCCGAGGCGCCGCCGCCGAACCGCCCGGCCTCGCCGATGACCGGCGGCGACGACGCGCCGGCCGCGCCCGACAAGGCCGCGCCGGCGGAGAAGGCGGCCGCCAGCGGGCCGTCGCCGAACGCGCCGATCAAGGTCATGCGGTGACACGCCAGCGCGGCTTCACCTTCATCGAGCTGATGATCACGCTGGCGATCATGGCCACGCTGGCGCTGGTGGCCGCGCCGCTGGCGCAGGTGGCGCTGCAGCGCGAGCGCGAGCACGCGTTGCGCGCCGCCCTGGTGCAGATCCGCGAGGGGCTGGACGCCTACAAGCGCGCCGCCGACAACGGCCGCGTCAAGCTCGGCATCGGCGCCTCCGGCTACCCGAAAAAGCTGGAGGAACTGGTGGAGGGCGTGCCGGACCAGCGCAGCGTGCGCAAGCAAAATATGTACTTCCTGCGCAAACTGCCGCGCGACCCGTTCCAGCCGGCCGACGCCGGCAGCGCCGCCGACAGCTGGGCCAAGCGCGGCTACGCCTCGCCGCCGGACAACCCGAGCGAAGGCGAAGACGTCTTCGACGTCGCCTCGCGCTCCAACCTGGTGGGCCTGAACGGCGTGCCGCTGAAACAATGGTGACGCCATGACGCACACACGGGGCCGCGCGACGCGCGGCGGATTCACGCTGATCGAACTGCTGGTGGTGCTGGCCATCATTTCGCTGCTGCTGACGATCGCGCTGCCGCGCTACTTCGGCTCGGTGGAAAAATCCAAGGAGGTCGCGCTGAAGGAAAACCTGCGGCTGCTGCGCGGCGGTATCGACAAATTCTACGCCGACAAGGGCGAATACCCGTCGGCGCTGAGCGAGCTGGTAGCGCAGCGCTACTTCCGCGCGGTGCCGGTGGACCCGGTGACGGAATCGGCCGGCACCTGGCAGTTGCTGACCTCGCCCGACGGCGACAAGCCGGGCGTGGCCGACATCCGCAGCGGCGCCAAGGGCAAGACCCGCGACGGCACCCCGTTCGAGCAGCTGTGACATGAAGCGGACGCCTCGTTGGCGGCGGCGCGCGGACGGCTTCGCCTACCTGTGGACCCTGGCGCTGGTGGCCCTCATGGGCGCCGGCCTGGCCGTCTGCGGCGACCTGTACGCGACGGCGGCGCGGCGCGACAAGGAGCGCCAACTGATCTTCATCGGCCACGAATTCCGCAACGCCATCGGGCGCTACTACGACGTCAACGGCGCCAACGGCCAGCACCACTACCCGCTGACCTTGGAAGAGCTGCTGAAGGACCCGCGCTTCCCCAATCCGAAACGCCACCTGCGCCGGCTCTACACCGACCCGACCACCGGCCGGGCCGAATGGGCGCTGGTGATGCGCGAAGGGCGCATCGTCGGCGTGCATTCGCTGTCGACGCGCCTGCCGATCAAACAGGACAACTTCGACGACGACGACGCCGGCCTGCGCCTGAAACAGCGCTACGCCGACTGGATCTTCACCTACCCGGCGGACCTGTTCACCGGCCCGCAGGACGGCGCGCCGAAGGACGGCAACCCCAAGGACGGCACGACGGGCGGACAGTCGCAAAACGCCAAACCCAAAGCCAGCGACATGTAAAAACCAGCACGGGGCGGCCAGGAAAACCACAATCCACCGCCGGCGCGAACTGCTATCATCGCGCCCAATTCCCAGGGCGATTGCGAAGGGGACAGACCACGATTTCCGAGAAAGGTTTCTCGGAAATCGTGGTCTGTCCCCGGTGTGGATGCAGTCGCCGAGTCCACATTCCCAGGAGAACAGCATGAGCGTAGGCATAGGCGGCAAAAGCATCGACGAGGCGCTGGCCTCCCTCTCCGACATGAGCGCCGGCATGGTCCCGATCGGCAAGGCCGAGCACCTGCAGCGCATCGACAAGGCGCAGGCGTTTATGCGCGCCCAGGGCATCGCCGCGATCTACCTGAACGCCGGCTCGAACCTGAGCTATTTCACCGGCACCAAATGGTACGCCAGCGAGCGCATGGTCGGCGCGATCCTGCCAGCCAACGGTGCGCTTGAATACATCGCGCCCGCCTTTGAGGAATGCACGCTGCAGGGTTGCATGCTGGTCGACGGCCGGGTCAACGGCTGGCAGGAGCACGAGAGTCCGTACCAGTTGTTCATCGACGTGCTGGCGCGGATGGGCGTGGCGCCCGGCGCGGCGCGGCCAAGCCGGGTCGGCATCTGCGAAAGCGCCGCCTTCTTCATCGCCGACGGCATCCGTCCGCTGGCAGGCGGCTACGCGCTGGAGAACGCCGGCGGCGTGACCGCCCACTGCCGCGGCAAAAAATCTTCCGCCGAAATCGCGCTGATGCAAAGGGTCAAGGACATGACGCTGGCGGTGCACGTCGCCACCGCCAGCATGTTGTACGAGGGCGTCAGCACCGTCGAGGTGGAGGAATTCATCCAGCGCGCCCACCGCAAAGTGGGGGCGCCGCGCTCGTACTTCTGCATCGTGCTGTTCGGCGAGGCCAGCGCCTACCCGCACGGCGTCAGCTACGTGCAAACGCTCAAGCGCGGCGACGTGGTCTTGATCGACACCGGTTGCCAGATGCTGAACTACATCTCCGATATTACCCGCACCTATGTGTTCGGCGCCGCCAGCGAACGCCAGCGTTCGGTCTGGAATAGCGAAAAGAAGGCCCAACTAGCCGCCTTCAACGCCGCCCAGTTGGGCGTGCCGTGCCAGGACGTCGACCGCGCCGCGCGCGCCGCGCTGGAAGCGGACGGCTTCGGCCCCGGCTACGCGCTGCCGGGGCTGCCGCACCGCACCGGCCACGGCATCGGCGTCGACATCCACGAATGGCCTTACCTGGTCGGCGGCGACCGCACCCCGCTGGAGGTCGGCATGTGCTTTTCGAACGAGCCGATGATCTGCATCCCCGGCGAATTCGGTATCCGCCACGAAGACCATTTTTACATGACGGAACAGGGGCCGAAGTGGTTCACCGAGCCGGCCCACAGCATCGACGATCCGTTTGGGCTGGCGCTTTAAACCAAGGGCGTAACCCCGGGGTCGGACCCTCGGGGACTGACCCCGGTTCTTTGCCGTCGGGTTGGAATGACGTTCGCGGCGCGCGTAAAAAAACGGCGGGCGCTTTGGGCGCGCCGCCGTTTTTTTGTTTGCCGCGCAGCGTTTTAGCGGCCCAGGGCCAGCCGCTGCGGCGGCGCCGCGCGCGTCGGGCGCGGCGCCGAGGCCGACACTTGTTCGAGCTTGAACACGGCCAGCGCGCCGCTCAGCTGGTCGGCTTGCTCGCGCAGCGATTCGGCCGCCGCCGACGCTTCCTCGACCAGCGCCGAGTTCTGCTGCGTCATCTCGTCCATGCTGCCGATGGCCTGGCCGATGTTCTCGATGCCGGTGCTCTGGGCCTGGCTGGCGGCGCTGATTTCGGCCATGATGTCGGCCACTTTCTTGACCGAATCGACGATCTGGCCCATCGTCAGGCCGGCCTCGTCGACCAGCTTGGAGCCGATGTTGACCTTGGCCACCGAGTCGCCGATCAATTGCTTGATTTCCTTGGCGGCGCCGGCGCTGCGCTGCGCCAGGTTGCGCACCTCCGAGGCGACCACGGCGAAGCCGCGGCCCTGCTCGCCCGCGCGCGCCGCTTCCACCGCCGCGTTCAACGCCAGGATGTTGGTCTGGAAGGCGATGCCGTCGATGACGCCGATGATGTCGACGATCTTCTTGGCCGAGTCGTTGATCTCGCCCATCGTCGTGACGACCTGGCTGACCACCTTGCCGCCCTTGATCGCCACGCTCGACGCCGACACCACCAGCTCGTTCGCTTCGGTGGCGTTGTTGGCGTTCTCGCGCACGGTGTTGGTCAGGCTCTCCATCGAGCGCGCGGTCTGGTCCAGGCTGCCGGCCTGCGACTCGGTGCGCGAGGCCAGGTCGGCGTTGCCGTGGGCGATTTCGGCGCTGGCCATCTTGATGGTCTCGGCCGACACCTTGATCTCGGAGACCATGTTGCCGAGCTTGCCGCGCATGTCCTTCAGCGCCACCAGCAGGCTACCGGTGTCCTTCGGATCGGTGGCGATGTCCATCGACAGGTCGCCGTCGGCCACCGCGCGGGCGATCTCGCGGGCGTATTCGGGTTCGCCGCCAAGCTGCTGCCAGATCGCCTGCACCACGAAGTACGACACCAGCGCCAGGCTGATGATGACCACCAGCGCCACAAGGATGCTGGTGGTGAGCACGTTGCGCACGCTCGCCTCGCTGTTCGCGATGCCGGCCTTGAACTGCTTCTGCGCCGCCTCGTTGGTTTTCGCCAGGTCGGCGTTGAGCAGCGTCAGCGCCGACTGCATGCGCGCCACGGTCGCCTGCGGGTCGCCCTGCTCCATTTCCAGCATGATGCGCGCCGCGCTCAGCGCCGGCGCGTAGTAGGCGTCGAATTCCTTGCCCAGGCGCGCGCCGGCCTCGCGCTGGCCGGGGATCTCGCCGAACTTGGCCAGCTTGGCGCGCAGCTTGCCGGCCTGCTCGCCGACCTGGCCGATGCGGTTCTTGTCGCCCTCGGTGACGGCATCGCGCAGGCTGTCGGCCACCGCGCCGACGTCGAGCGTGAGCGACTTGGCGGTGTCGAGCACCGGGTAGTCGACGCTTTCAGTGGTGCGTATCGAATTGAGTGCGGAGGTGGCCAGATAAGCGCTGCCCGCAAGACCCAGGCCGAAAATGATGGTCGAGATGACCGGAAGTGCCCATATCTTGCGTTTGATGCTCATTGCCGTCTCCTGTATCTATAGTATTTTTAACCATGCTACAAAGCCCGCATCGCCAAACCGTAGAGTGGCGATGCGGGCCGAGGCCATTTCGAAGGCGTCGCCGACCGTGGTTGCGGGTCGGCGGCGCGTTCCTTGGATAATGTAGCCTTATGGGGCCGTCAACACAACCTTTACGGAGGCGTCGACCGCGCTTTTTTCGATGTAGCCGATGGCTTTCGGATCGGCCGCGACGGCCTTCTTCACGTCGGCGCTGTTGGCCGCCTCTTTCGGCTGGGTCGCCTTGCCGGTGAAGACCAGCTTGGACCACAGCGCCTTCGCCTGCGACGGTTCCTTGTCCGTCACCTTTTTGTAGAACTCGGCGCGGATGGCCGCGCTCTCCGGCTGGTCGATCGGCGTCATCGCCGTCGATTTACCGAGGAAGAACTGGGCCACCTGGTCGTTCGTCATGGCGCCGCTGGCGCTCTTCGGATTGACCACCACCACCACCACTTCGGCCAGGGCCGGGATCGTTACCGCCCATACCGCGCCCGCCACAACGAGCGCCTTCATTGTCATCTTCATGTGCCGGTCCTTAGAATACGAAATCGATAGCCACCGCGGCAACCGTGACCGGGCCCTTGAAGCCGGCCGCCGGTTGCAGGAACAGGCCCTGGCCGACCGGCTTGACGCGGTCGATCTGCACCTTCAACGCCGCCGAGGTGTGGAAGTCCCAGCGCAGGCCGACGGTATCGGTCGACTGCTCTTGCTGGTTGCGGGTGTGCAGCAGCGTGTTGACGCCGGCCGCCAGCGGCGCCAGCGCGGCAATGCGCGGGACGCTGTTGGCGACGGTGCCGTCGGACTTCAGGTCGGCGTGGCTGTAGTACGGCAGGAACTTGCCGATGCGGTAGCCGGCCATCAGGTACCACGAGGTGCTGTCGTTGACGTAGCTGTCGGTCTTGCGCTTGGCGTACTCGGACTGCACCACGATGTTGTTCCAGTCCAGGCCCAGGCCAAGCGAGGTGAACGAGGCTTTCTTGTCCTTGACAACCAGCTCGTCGGCCAGCGCGCCCAGTTGTGGAATACGGAAGGCGGCGCCGGTGGCGCGCAGCGCGCCGATCAGCTTATTCTGCTCGCGCGAATCGTCGATGCTGATCTTGGTGTCGGCGCGGCCGAAGCGCAGCGTCAGCGGGCCGTGTTCGGCCACCAGGTTCAGGGCGACGATCGACTTGCCGCGGATGTGCACGGTCGAGTCCGGGCCAGTGGCCAGGGTCGCCTTGGTGCTGCCGAGGGCCAGTTGGGCGGTCAGGTTGGTATCGCCGAAGCTGCGCTGGTAGGTGCCGTCGACGCCGTCGATGCTGTTCAGCGGAACCTGGGAGTACATCTCGCCGGGCGGGCGCAGCAGCGTGTTGGCGTAGCCGACGTTGCGGTAGTCCGAAATCATGAAGACCGGCAGGCCCATGCGGCCGACGCGGACGCTGAAATTGTCCGACAGCTTGGCCTTGGCGAAGGCCCATGCCAGGTCGGCGCCGTAGTTGTCCTCGCCGTCCTTGCGCACCAGGCCCTGCGCGATGCCCGACAACCAGTCGTTGACGGTGACGTTGGCCTGCAGGCCCAGGTTCGAGTCGACGCCGGTGCGGGCGGTCTTGCCGACGCCGCTGGCCTGGTTCGGACGGGCGAATTGGGCGTCGTTGGTGTCGGTGCCGGTCATGGCGACGGTGCCGTAGCCGCTGATCTTGACGGTCGGGCCGGCGCCGGCTTCATCGGCGAAAGCGTTGGCCAGCGCCAGCGGCATGGTCAGCAGTGTGGCTAAAAAACGTTTGTTCATTGTTGTACCCGTAGCGTATGTAACTCATTGATGGGAATGCCGGTTCAAGGCCATGTGATTACGCCGGCGATGGGTTGGGCCGGACTCACTATGTATGCGCGGGATCGTGCGCGACCTGGGAGAAATAGAATGCTACAGGGAAATATATTTCCCTCGAAGAATATTCTTACGCCGATAGGTCGTTTCGTTGTTTTCACGGCAGAAAACAGGGGTTTTTAGAGGGAAAAATCTAAAACCCGGTCGACTAGATCATCCTTTGCGAGGATGCAAAAAGAAGGGCTTCAGCAGCGCATTCGGCCGCTCTTGGCGCATCCACGCGTGCGCGTCGGTGCGCGCCGCCAGCGCCGTCGGCCCCGCTGCTGGCGGCTTCGCCGAAGAAAAGCCGAGTTAGCCGGGTTTTGTGGGTCGGGTTAGCCGGAACGGCGTAACCCGACAACGTTGGCCGCGGCAAAACGGGCTGGCTCCGAGCCAACATTGTCGGATGACCTTACGCTACTCCGACCAACGAATCGCCTCACTCGCGCTTCGACACCAGCGTCAGAATGTCATAGCTGGCCACCAGCTCCTCGTCCTGGTTGGTCACTTGCACGTCCCAGGCGACGACGCCCTGCCCCACGCCGAACACGTCTTTGCGGTTGCGGTCGACCTTGCGCTTGCAGGTCAGGCGCGCGCGGATGGTGTCGCCGATGCCGACCGGTTTGACGAAGCGCAGGTTGTCCAGGCCGTAGTTGGCCAGCACCGGGCCGACGCCCGGCGAGACGAACAGCCCGGCCGCCGCCGACAGCACGAAGTAGCCGTGCGCGATACGCTTGCCGAACTGCGATTCCTTGGCGGCGATCTCGTCAAAGTGCATATAGAAGAAGTCGCCCGAGATGCCGCCGAAGGCGGTGATGTCGGCTTCGCTGACGGTGCGGCGGTGGGTCAGCAGCGAATCGCCCGTTTCCAAATCCTCGAAATGCTTGCGGAACGGGTGCAGCGCGCTTTCCTTGACGGCGGCGCCGCGCACGTATTCGCCGGTGACCGCGGCCAGCATGGTCGGCGAGCCCTGGATGGCGGCGCGCTGCAAATAGTGGCGTACGGCGCGCACGCCGCCCAGCTCTTCGCCGCCGCCGGCGCGGCCCGGACCGCCGTGTTTCAGCTGCGGCAGCGGCGAGCCGTGGCCGGTCGAATCAACCGCCGCCTCGCGCTCGAGGATGTGGACGCGGCCGTGCAGCGCGGCGGCCACCGGCACCGCGTAGGCGGCGATTTTCGGATCGCGCGTCACCAGCGTGCTGACCAGGCTGCCCTTGCCGCGCGCGGCCAGCGCCAGCGCCTCGTCGATGTCGGTGTACGGCATCATGGTGCTGACCGGGCCGAAGGCCTCGACGTCGTGCACGGAATCGTTGGCCAGGCCGTCGCGGCACATCAGCAGCGTCGGGCTGAAGAAGCAGCCGTCGGCGGCGCCGGCGCCGAGCGGCGCGAAGCCGTCGGCCGCGCCGTACACCACCTCGTTGCCGGCCGACAGAATCGCCACCCGCTCGGCGACGTCGCGCTGCTGCTCCTTCGACGCCAGCGCGCCCATGCGCACGCCCTCGATGGACGGATCGCCGACGGTGATTTTCGACAGGCGCTCGCGCAGGCGGGTGCCGACCGCGTCGAGCATATCGTGCGGCACGATGATGCGGCGGATCGCCGTGCATTTCTGGCCGGACTTGCCGGTCATTTCGCGCGCCACCTCCTTGATAAACAGGTCGAACTCGACGTCGTCGGGCTTGACGTCGGGCGCCAGGATGGCGCAGTTGAGCGAGTCGGCCTCGCCGTTGAAGGGCACCGAGTGCTCGATCAGGTTGCGGTTGGTGCGCAGCTTGGCGGCGGTGGCGGCCGAGCCGGTGAAGGTGACGACGTCCTGGCCGTTGAGGCGGTCGAGCAGGTCGCCGGTGCTGCCGATCACCAGTTGCAGGCTGCCCTCCGGCAGCAGGCCGGAGGCGTGCATCATGCGCACCACCGCCTCGGTCAGGTAGGAGGTGGCCGTGGCCGGCTTGGCGATGCAGGGCATCGCGGCCAGGAAGCTCGGCGCGAATTTTTCCAGCAGGCCCCAGATGGGGAAGTTGAAGGCGTTGATGTGCACCGCCAGGCCGCCGCGCGGCACCAGGATGTGGGTGCCGGCGAAGCCGCCCTTTTTACCCAGCGCCATGGCCGGGCCTTCGTGCAGCACGTTCGACGACGGCAGCTCGTTGCTGCCCATGCTGGCGTAGGCGAACAGGGTGCCGCTGCCGCCCTCGATGTCGACCCAGCTGTCGGCGCGGGTGGCGCCGCTCAGGTGCGAGATCGCGTACAACTCTTCCTTGCGCTCGACCAGGTACAGCGCCAGCGCCTTCAGGCGCGCGGCGCGCTGCTGGAAGTCGAGCGCCATCAAGCCCGGCACGCCGGTCTTGCGGGCGTAGGTGACGGCCTCGCCGAAGTCGATCGCCTCCGAGTGGGTGTGGTAAATCAGGCTGTTATCGAGGGCGCTGTGCAGCGGCACGGCGGCGGACGCCCCGAGCCAACGGCCGGCGATCAGGCTTTGTAGGGTGGATACGGCCATTTGTCAGTTCTCCAGTAAAAATATCGGGTTTGTTTATTCAATTCGGGGCCGCTGCGTATTGGCTCAGGCCGAGGCGTTTTTGTGCAGGTGCAGCGGCAGCGACGATTCCCAGTCGATGCGCTTGCGGCCGGCCTCGACCTCGGTCAGCGCCTCCACTTCGCGCATGCTGAGCATCGAACGCACCGCCAGTTCGTGGTACTGGCCGGTGCCGGCGCTTTTCCATTTGATTTCCTCGTCGCTCAGCGCGCGCAGCACGCGCGCCGGCGTGCCGACTACCATGCTGCGCGGCGCTACGATCATGCCGGCCTTGACGAAGCTCATCGCCGCGACCACGCATTCCTCGCCGATGACGGCGTTGTCCATCACCACCGCGTTCATGCCGACCAGCGAATTGCGGCCGATGCGGCAGCCGTGCAGCACGGCGCCGTGGCCGATGTGGCCGTCGACCTCGACCACCGTGTCGCAGCCGGGGAAGCCGTGCATGACGCAGGTGTCCTGCAGGTTGGCGCCCTCCTCCAGGATCAGGCGGCCGAAGTCGCCGCGGATCGAGGCCAGCGGGCCGACGTAGCAGCGCGGCCCGATGATGACGTCGCCGATCAGCACCGCGCTCGGATGCACGTAGGCGCTGGGGTGGACCACCGGCGTGACGCCGTTGATTTCGTAGACTTTAACCATATATGTATTCTCCAATTCGGGTGTGGCGCCGGCGCTTACATTCCCAGGTAGGCGCTTTGCACCTGTTCGTTCTTCAGCAGTTCAGGTCCCGGGCCGGACAGCGTGATCGCGCCGGTCTCGATGACGTAGCCGACGTCGGCGATCGACAGCGCCGCGTGGGCGTTCTGCTCGACCAGAAATATCGTCATGCCCTGGTCGCGCAGCTCCTGCACGACGCGGAAAACCTCGGCGATCAGCAGCGGCGCCAAGCCCATGCTCGGCTCGTCGAGCAGCAGCAATTGCGGCCGCCCCATCAGCGCGCGCGCCATCGCCAGCATTTGCTGCTGGCCGCCGGACAGCGTACCGGCCGGCAGCAGGCGCTTTTCCTTCAAAATCGGGAACAGCTGGAACATGCGCTGCATGTCGCCGGCCACGTCCCGCTGCGGCCGCGTGAACGCGCCCAGGCGCAGATTGTCCTCGACCGACATCGGGCCGAACACCTGGCGCCCTTCGGGCACCTGGCAGATGCCGGCGCGCACGCGCTTGTCCGCGCGCATGCGGCTGATGTCGTCGGCGCCGAAGCGGATGCCGCCGCCGCTGATCGGCTGCACGCCCGAGATCGCCCGCAGCAAGGTAGTCTTGCCGGCGCCGTTGGCGCCCACCAGCGCCACCAGCTGGCCCTTGCGCACCTCGATGTCGACGCCGTGCAGCGCCTGGATGCGGCCGTAGTGGCTGGTCAGCCCCTTGATTTCCAATACCAGCGGCGGATTGTCGACGTCCATTTTCATGCTGGCGCTCCCAGGTAAGCGGCGACCACGTCGGGGTTGGCGCGCACTTCGGCGGCGGTCCCTTCGGCCAGTTTCTTGCCGTAGTCGAGCACCAGGATGTGGTCCGACAAATTCATCACCAATTTCATGTCGTGCTCGACCAGCACCACCGTCACGCCGGACTGCGCCACCTTGCGGATCAGCGCCTCGATCTCGCCGGTTTCGGTGTGGTTCAAGCCGGCGGCCGGCTCGTCCAGCAGCAGCACCTTCGGCCGCGCCGCCAAGGCGCGCGCGATCTCCAGGCGCTTCAGGGCGCCGTACGACATTTCGCCGGCGTGGTCGTCGACGTGGCGGCCGACGCCGGCGAACTCCATCAGGCGCGCGGCCTCGTCGCGGCAGGCGGCGTCGGCGCGGCGCACCGACGGCAGCCGCAGCATCGCCGCGAACAGGTTCTGGTTCAGTTGCAGGTGCGCGCCCACCATCACGTTGGCGAGCGCCGTCATGTTCATGCACACTTGCAGGTTCTGGAAGGTGCGGCTCATGCCGCGCCGCGCCAGCGCGTCCGGCGGCATGCCGGCCACGTTCTCGCCGCGCAGCAGGATCTGCCCGCGGCTCGGCGTATAGACCCCGGTGATGAGGTTGAACAGCGTGGTCTTGCCGGCGCCGTTGGGCCCGATCACCGAGTGGATCGCGCCCTCCTTGACGTTGAAGCTGACGTCCTGCACCGCGTGCACGCCGCCGAAGCTCTTGCTCAGGTTTTGAATCGATAACATGGCTCAGTTCCCTTGTCTACCACGCCGGCGCGCCAGGCTGGGCACCAGGCCCTTCGGCATGAAGATCATCGTCGCCATCAGGATCGCGCCGAACACCACCGTCTCCCAGCCTTCGAAGGTCGACAGCAGTTGCGGCAGGATCGTCAGCAGCGCGGCGCCGACGATGGAGCCGAACACCGACGCCATGCCGCCCACCACCACCATCGTCACCAGCTCGATCGAATGGAAGAAGCCGGCCAGGGTGGGCGTGATGAAGCCGATGTAGTGGGCGCTGACGCTGCCGGCGACGCTGGCGATGACCGCCGACAGCACGAACACGCGCACCTTGAAGCGGGTGGTGTCGACGCCGACCACGCGCGCGGCGATTTCGGAGCCGTGGATGGCTTGCAGCGCGCGCCCGACCGGCGAGTCGATCAGGTTCAAGGCGCACCAGGTCACCAGCAGCAGCATGGCGGCGGCCAGCGCGTACCAGGATTTTTCGCCCGACAGTTCGGCGCCGAACAGCGCCAGCGCCGGCACGGCGATGCCGTCCGGGCCGCCGGTCCACTGCGTTTCGTTGTTGATGACGATGGAGATGATGATGCCCAGGCCGAGCGTGGCCATGGCCAGCGTGTGGCCCTTCAGCTTCAGCACCGGGCGCGCCAGCGACAGCGCCAGCAGGCCGGTGGCGACGGCGCCGGCCGCCAGCGCGGCCAGCGGCGGCCAGTTGAAGTGCGTGGTCAGCACCGCCGAGGCGTAGGCGCCCAGGCCGTAGAAGCCGGCGTGGCCCAGGCTGATCTGGCCGGTGTAACCCATCAGCAGGTTCAGGCCGATGACCACGGCGGCGTTCAGCGCGATGCGGATGGCGACGTCGTAGTAGAAGGCGTTCGGCAGCGCCAGCGGCAGCAGTGCCAGCACCAGGGCCAGCGCCAGCAGGCCGGCGTGGCGCGGAATCAGCGTCTTCGACGGCGACTTCATACGCGCTCCGAGATCTGCGCGCCGAACAGGCCGCGCGGCAGGAAGAACAGGATCAGGAGGATCAGCACGAAAGGCACCGCGTCCTTGTAGGCCGAGGAGATGTAACCGGCCGTCATCGCTTCGGCGATGCCCAGGATCAGGCCGCCGGCGATGGCGCCGACGCCGCCGCCCAGGCCGCCCAGCACCGCCGCGACGAAGCCCTTCAGCCCCAGCATGATGCCGGCGTCGTACGAGGTGTAGGTGATCGGCGCGACCAGGACGCCGCCGATGGCGCCCAGCAGCGCCGCCAGGCCGAACGAGAACAGCAGCACGCGGCGGGTGTCGATGCCGACCAGCTGCGCCGCGGTTTTATTGTGCGAGGTCGCCAGCATGGCCTTGCCCAGCATGGTGCGGCCGAAGAACCAGGCCAGCGCGCCGACGATGAGCAGGGTCACGCCCAGCACCCACAGGCTTTGCGGCAGCAGGCTGGCGCCGAGGAACAGGATCGGCGTGTCGCCGGAAAACGCCGGCAGCGTGTGCGTGCCCTTGCCGAGCCAGATCTGCACCAGTCCGCGCACCACCAGCGAGGCGCCGATGGTGATGATGATCAGCGAGACCACCTGGGCGTTTTGCGCCGGCTCGATGACGGCCTTTTCCATGACCAGGCCGACCAGGCCGGTGACGGCGACGGCGACGATGATCGCCAGCGGCAGCGGCACGCCGCCGGCCGACAGCAGCGCCGCCAGCATCCCGCCGAGCATGATGAATTCACCCTGCGCGAAATTGATCACCCCGCTGGTGTTATAGATAATGGTGAAGCCGAGCGCGGCCAGCGCGTATGCCGAACCGACCGTCATCCCCGAATACAGGAACTGCAAAAATTGGGCAAGCATGGTGTCTCCGATTAGATCCTGGCGCCGTTCACGGGCAAGCGAAACCGTAGGTCGGATTAGCGCAGCGTAATCCGACAATGTTGGCCGAAGCGCGACGCGCCGCTCTGGGCCAACGTTGTCGGGTTACGCCCTTTGGGTTAACCCGACCTACACAAGCTGGCTACTTCAGCATCACCCATTCGCCGTTCTTCACTTCCACCATGCGGAAGGCCGACAGGTCCAAGCCCATGTGGTTGGTCGGC
The DNA here is from genome assembly GCF_000344615.1 of Janthinobacterium sp. CG3. Lineage (GTDB taxonomy): Bacteria > Pseudomonadota > Gammaproteobacteria > Burkholderiales > Burkholderiaceae_D > Janthinobacterium. The sequence goes on from NZ_KB467824.1 coordinate 3,563,242, forward strand.
GACATGTTGAACACGCCGGTGGTGCCGACGAAGCCCTTGGTCTGCTCCAGCGCGTTGCGCACCTTTTCCTTGTCGGTGGAGCCGGCGCGCTTGATGGCGTCGACCGACAGGTACAGCGCGTCCAGCGCGTAGCCGCCGAAGGTCGACGGGTCGATCTTGTAGCGGTCCTTGTACTGCTTGTCGTAGTCGGTGACGATGGCTTTCTGCGCGTCGGCCGCCGGCAGCATGGCGCCGATCAGCAGCGCTGGCGTCGGCAGGCGCACGCCTTCGGCCGATTTGCCCGACAGCTTGATGTACTCGTCCGACGCCACGCCGTGCGACTGGTACAGCGGCAGCGCGCCCATGCCCAGCTGGCCGTAGTTCTTGGTGACCACCGCCGGCCCCTGGCCCAGGCCGAACACGAACACCGCCTGGATGCCGGCGGCGCCCTTCAGTCGCGTCAGTTGCGCGGTGATGTCGGTGTCTTTCGGGCCGTAGGTTTCGTCGGCCACCAGCGTGATGCCATACTTGGCCGCGACCGCCTGCGATTCCTTGCGCCCGGACGCGCCAAAGCCGCTGGTTTCGGACAGCAGGCCGACCTTGCCGATGCCGCGCTTCTTCATATCCTCGAACACTTTTTCGGCCGCCATGCGGTCGGTGTGCGGCGTCTTGAACACCCATTTTTTGACCGGGTCGACGATGACCACGGCGCCGGCCAGCGAAATGAACGGCAGGCCTGCCTTGTCGACCAGCGGCGCCATCGCCATCGTCGCGCCGGTGGTGGTGCCGCCGATCAGCACGTCGACCTTGTCGGACTCGATCAGGCGCTTGGTAAAGCCGTTCGCCTTGGCGGCGTCGCTGCCGTCGTCGTAATGCACCAGTTCCAACTGGCGCCCCAACACGCCGCCGGCGGCGTTGATTTTCTCGATGTACATCTGCAGCGTTTTCAGCTCCGGGTCGCCGAGGAAGGCGGCCGAGCCGGACACCGACAGCACCGAACCGATTTTGATGTTCTCGGCGGCGCAGGTGGCGCCGGCGACGGCGAACAGTGCCGCGGCAATGACGGTTTGCTTCCAGAATTTCGATACCATGTGTGTCTCCCCCAGTTTTACAACAATCGGATACGGCGCCGCTCGTGCGGCTTTTATTGTTAACTTGTCTCGTAGGTCGGGTTAGCGCGGCGTAACCCGACCGACGTTGTGCTACACGCGTTCGATAATCAGCGCGATGCCCTGGCCGACGCCAATGCACATGGTGCACAAGGCGTAGCGGCCGCCGGTGCGTTCGAGCTGGTTCAGCGCCGCCATCACCAGCCGCGCGCCGGAGGCGCCCAGCGGATGGCCGACGGCGATGGCGCCGCCGTTCGGGTTGACGTGGGCGGCGTCGTCGGCCAGGCCGAGGTCGCGCGTCACCGCCAGCGCCTGCGCGGCGAAGGCTTCGTTCAATTCAATCACGTCCATCTGCTCGATGCCCAGGCCGGTCTGCGCCAGCACCTTGCGCGTCGCCGGCGACGGGCCGAAACCCATGATGCGCGGCGCCAGCCCGGCGGTGGCCATGCCCAGCACGCGGGCGCGGCGCTTCAGGCCGTGCTTGTCGGCGGCGGCGCCGGAGGCCAGCAGGATCGCGCAGGCGCCGTCGTTCAAGCCGGAGGCGTTGCCGGCGGTGACGCCGCCGTCGGGCCGCACCACGCCCTTCAGCTTGGCCAGCCCCTCGTAGCTGGTGTCCGGGCGCGGATGCTCGTCGACCGCGAAGATTTTCGGATCGCCCTTCTTTTGCGGCAGCGAGACCGCCACGATCTCGTTGGCGAAGACGCCGGCGGCGTGGGCGGCGGCCCAGCGCTGCTGGCTGCGCAGCGCCAGCGCGTCCTGGTCGGCGCGGCTGACGCCGAATTCCTCGGCCACGTTCTCGGCCGTCTCGGGCATGCTGTCGATACCGTATTTGGCCTTCATCTGGGCGTTGACGAAGCGCCAGCCCATGGTGGTGTCTTCGATTTTCGCGGCGCGCGAGAAGGCGCTGTCGGCCTTGGCCATGACGAAGGGCGCGCGCGTCATGCTTTCGACGCCGCCGGCGATGACCAGCTCGGCCTCGCCGGCCTTGATGGCGCGCGCGGCCATGCCGACCGCGTCCAGGCTGGAGCCGCACAGGCGGTTGATGGTGCTGGCCGGGACCTCGACCGGCAAGCCGGCCAGTAGCGCCGACATGCGCCCGACGTTGCGGTTGTCTTCGCCGGCCTGGTTGGCGCAGCCGTAGTAGACGTCGTCGACCAGGCTCCAGTCGACGCCGGGGTTGCGCGCCATCAGCGCGGCGATCGGCAGCGCGCCAAGGTCGTCGGCGCGTACGCCGGCCAGGGAGCCGCCGTAGCGGCCGAACGGGGTGCGCACCGCGTCACAGATAAAGGCTTCGTTCACTATTTTTGCTCCAGTTTTCGTTGTCATTGTCATTGCCAGTTTAGTTGGCGTCGGCGGCGCCGCGTCGGATTACGCCGCGCTAATCCGACCTACGCTTCATGCCGGGGTTTTCGGACGCTTGTCGACCACGCGCCTGGCTTTGCCGGTCAGCGTGCGTTCGATACTGCCCGCCGCCAGCAGGCGCACCCCGGTCGTCACGCCGACGTAGGTTTTGATCTGGTGGCACAGTTCATTCGCCAGCGCCGCGGTGTCGGATGCGTTCAGCTTGCCGGACACCTCCGGGCGCAGTTCGCCGATCACGTCGAGCTTGTCCAGGTGGCCTTCGCGCGACACCACCAGTTGGTAGTGCGGCGCCAGTTTCGGCATCTTCAGGATCAGCTCTTCGATCTGCGACGGGAACACGTTGACGCCGCGGATGATCAGCATGTCGTCGGAGCGGCCGGTGATCTTGCCGATGCGGCGCATCGCCCGCGAGGTCGGCGGCAGCAGCCGCGTCAGGTCGCGCGTGCGGTAGCGGATCACCGGCATGGCTTCCTTGGTCAGCGAGGTGAACACCAGCTCGCCCTCGGCGCCGTCCGGCAGCACTGCGCCGGTGTCCGGGTCGATGATCTCCGGGTAAAAATGGTCTTCCCAGATGACCGGGCCGTCCTTGCTCTCGATGCACTCGCTGGCCACGCCCGGGCCCATCACCTCGGACAGGCCGTAAATGTCGACGGCGTCGATGCCGGCGCGGCTTTCGATCTCGGCGCGCATGGCCTCGGTCCACGGTTCGGCGCCGAAGATGCCGACCTTCAGCGAGGACTCGGCCGGGTCCATGCCCTGGCGCGAAAACTCCTCGATGATGTTGAGCATGTACGACGGCGTCACCATGATGATGTCCGGCTTGAAGTCGCAGATCAGCTGGACCTGCTTCTCGGTCTGGCCGCCCGACATCGGGATGACGGTGCAACCGAGCCGCTCGGCGCCGTAGTGCGCGCCCAGCCCGCCGGTGAACAGGCCGTAGCCGTAGGAGATGTGCACCATGTCGCCGGCGCGCCCGCCGGCGGCGCGGATCGAGCGCGCCACCACGTTGGCCCAGGTGTCGATGTCGTTCCTGGTGTAGCCGACCACGGTGGCCTTGCCGGTGGTGCCGCTGGAGCCGTGGATGCGCACCACCTGCTCGCGCGGCACGGCGAACAGGCCGAACGGGTAGTTGTCGCGCAGCGTCTTCTTGTCGCTGAAGGGGAACTTGGCCAGGTCGGCCAGCGTCTTCAGGTCGTCCGGATGGACGCCGGCGGCGTCGAACGCGGCGCGGTAGTGCGGCACGTTGTCGTAGGCGTGGCGCAGTGACCATTTCATGCGTTGCAGTTGCAGCGCCTGCAGTTCGTCCCTGCTGGCGCGTTCGATCGCTTCCAAGTCGGCGGGTGCGGGGGTACGTTGAACCATCGGAGTCTCCTCGTTGTGCTTGCGCGTGGTGCCTGCGCGGTCGCTATGTTTGCTTCAGATGTGCGTGGGAACGACCTCGCCGGCGATGCGGATGGATTTGCCGCGGAACAGCGCGATCAGGCGGCCGTCCTGGTTGCTGACCTTGACGTCGTAGACGCCGCTTTTCCCTGCCAGCGCCTGCTCCACCGCCTCCGCCGTCAGCACATCGTCCTGGCGCCCGGGCGCCAGGTAGTCGATCGTGCAACCGGCGCCCACAGTGTTTTGGTTGTGGCTGTTGCACGCGAATGCGAAGGCGCTGTCGGCCAACGCAAAAATATAGCCGCCGTGGCAGCTCTGGTGCCCGTTCAGCATGTCTGTTCGCACCGCCATCGTCATGCGCGCGTAACCGGGGCGGATTTCGCCGAGCAGCATGCCCATGGCCTGGCTGGCGCGGTCGCGCGCGTACATCGCGGCGCCGGCGGCCCGGGCCAGGGCCAGCGCTTCGACGGGGTGGCCCTGGTTATGCATGGAAGCGTCCTTTGGTGGCGAGTTTGCGGCGCAGCAGCGGCGCGACGCGGTAGCGGTCCTCGCCGTAGCTGTCGGCCAGGTTGTGCAGCACGGTGGCGATGTGCGCCACGCCGACGGCGTCGGCCCAGGCCAGCGGCCCGCGCGGGTAGTTGACGCCCTTTTGCATCGCCACGTCGACGGCGGCGGCGGTGCAGACGCCCTGGTTGACGGCGTCGGCCGCTTCGTTGGCCAGCATCGCCACGGTGCGCATCACGGCCAGGCCGGGCACGTCGTCAAGGCGCGAGACGGCGAAGCCGGCGCCCTGGAACAGGCCGACCGCGGCGTGCCAGGCGGCCGGGCTGCACTGGTCCGCACAGCTGAGGGCGATGCGCGTGGCCGTCGCGTAGTCCAGCGCCAGGTCGAACAGCACGGTGTCGGGGTGGCCATTGGCGCGCGCCCGTTCGGTGGCGCTGCGCCCGTCGCTCAGGTAGATCGCCGCGCCGTTGCAATGGAAGGCCGGGGCCGGGTCGTTGTGCTCGCCGGCGCCGCTGTCGCGGTTGGCGATGTGGAAACCGGCCGCGGTCAGGCGCCGCGCCAGCAGGCCGCTGACGCCGCCGTCGCCGCTACCCGCCTCCAGGCTGTAGCTGACGAAGTCGGGGCGCGGCTGCGGCGCCTCGGTGCGCGGCTGCGGCGCCGCGGCGCCCTCGCCGTACTGGTAGAAGCCGCGGCCGGATTTGCGGCCGAGGAAACCGGCGTTGACCATTTCCTGCTGCAGCACCGAGGGCGTGAAGCGCGGGTCGTTGAAGTAGGCGTGGAAGACCGACTGCGTCACCGAAAAATTGACGTCGTGGCCGATCAGGTCCATCAGTTCGAACGGTCCCATGCGGAAGCCGCCGGCCTCGCGCAACACCGCGTCGAGGGTGGCGGCGTCGCCGGCCTGCTCGGTCAGCAGGCGCAGGGCCTCGGCGTAGAACGGCCGCGCCACGCGGTTGACGATGAAGCCGGGCGTCGATTTCGCGTGCACCGGGTTCTTGCCCCAGGCGGCGGCGGTGGCGTGGACCGTCGCGGCGACGCCTGCGTCGGTGGCCAGCCCGCTGATGACCTCGACCAGCGCCATCAACGGCACCGGGTTGAAGAAGTGCATGCCGACCAGGCGCTGCGGCAGGCGCAGCTTGGCGGCGATGGCGGTGACCGAGATCGACGAGGTGTTGGTGGCCAGGATGCAGGCGTCGCCCACCACCGCTTCGAGCTCGGCGAACAGGGCGCGCTTGACGTCGAGGTTTTCGACGATGGCCTCGACCACCAGGGCGGCGTCGGCCACCTCGGCCAGCGCGCCGGCCGCTTGCAGGCGCGCCGTCGCGGCGCTGGCCTGCTCGGCCGTCATGCGGCCCTTTTCGGCCAGCTTCAGGTACATCTTGCCGATGTCGGCCAGCGCCTTGGTCACCGCCTCGGGGCGGGTGTCGTAGAGTTTTACGCGGTAGCCGGCGGCCGCCGCGACCTGGGCGATGCCGGCGCCCATGGCGCCGCTGCCGATGACGGCGACGACGCTGCCTGCTGTCAGTGCGCTCATCGCTCAGTTCCCCTTGAATTCAGGGACGCGCTTGGCCATGAAGGCGGCGACGCCTTCGCGGTAGTCGTTGCTGTTGCCCAGCTCGCTCATCATGCCGCATTCGAGCTTGAGCTGCTGTTCCAGGTTGTTGGACGGGCTGGCGTACAGCGCCTGCTTGGTGAAGGCCAGGCCCTTGGTCGGCGCGCTGGCGAAGTGGCTGGCCAGCGCCATGGTTTCCTCGGCCAGGCATTCGTCGGGATAGCATTTCCAGATCAGGCCCCAGCTTTCGGCGCGCTCGGCGGTCAGCTTTTCGCCCAGCATGGCCAGGCCCATGGCGCGGGCGCCGCCGATCAGGCGCGGCAGGAAGTAGGTGCCGCCGGTGTCGGGGATCAGGCCGAGGCGGCAGAAGGCTTCGACGAAGCTGGCCGAGCGCGCCGCCAGCACGATGTCGCAGGCCAGCGCCAGGTTGGCGCCGGCGCCGGCGGCGACGCCGTTGACGGCGCAGATCACCGGCATCGGCAGCGCGCGCAGCGCCAGCACCAGCGGCGCGTAGTTTTTTTCCACCGAGTCGCCCAGGTCGACGCCGCGCGAACCCGGCTCGACGGCGCGGTCGGACAGGTCTTGGCCGGCGCAGAAGCCGCGCCCGGCGCCGGTCAGCACCATCACGCGCACGCTTTTGTCGGCCTGGATCTGCGCCATCGCGTGGCGCACTTCCTCGTGCATCGCCTGGGTGAAGCTGTTCAACTTGTCGGGACGGTTCAGCGTCAGTTTGGCTATGCCGTCGGTGATCTCGAAGAGGATGTTTTCGTAGTTCATGGGCGTCTCGGTAGTGTTGTAGTTGCGTGGTGTGAACCGGGGACAGACCCCGTACGGAGTCTGTCCCCTTCTGTCCCCTGCGTAGGCTAGTTTTATTCGGCCTGGTCGAAGTCGACCACGACGGTGTCGGTCACCGGGAAGCTTTGGCAACTGAGCACGAAGCCGCGGGCGATTTCGTAATCCTCCAACGCGTAGTTGACATCCATATCGACCTTGCCGTCAACCAGTTTGCAGCGGCAGGTCGAGCAAACCCCGCCTTTGCACGAGTAGCGCATGTCGATGCCCTGGCGCAGGCCGGCGTCGAGGATCGATTCCTTGTCCTTGTCCATCGTGAAGGTGGTGTGGTTGCCGTCCATGATGACGGTGACCTGGGTCTCCTGGTGCGCGGCGGTGTCGAGCGCGCGCGGCTTGTGCTGGTGCTTCGGAATACTGGCGGCGAACAGTTCGATCTTGATGTTCTGCTTGGCCATGCCGGCCGCCTGCAGCGCCGCCGAAACGCCCAGCATCATGTCTTCCGGACCGCAGATGAAAGCGGTGTCGAAGTCCTCGATGTTGATCCAATGGCGCAGGAACTGCTCGCACTTTTCCTTGGTGATGCGGCCGTTGAACAGGTCGATGTCCTGCTGCTCGCGGCTCATCACGTAGGCCAGGTTGAGGCGCTCCATGTAGCTGTCCTTCAAATCCGTCAGCTCTTCCTTGAAGATCACCGTGGACGAGGCGCGGTTGCCGTAGAACAGCGTGAAGCGGCTGTGCGGCTCGGCCAGCAGCGTGGTCTTGATGATCGACAGGATGGGCGTGATGCCGCTGCCGGCGGCGAAGGCCAGGTAGTGCTTCCGGTTGTCGGCCGCCAGCGGCACGTTGAAGTGGCCCATCGGCGGCATCACTTCCAGCGTGGCGCCGGGCTTCAAGGTGTCGTTGGCCCAGGTTGAAAAAGCGCCGCCCGGGGTGCGCTTGATGGCCACGCGCAGCGCGCCCTCCTGCACCGACGAGCAAATCGAATACGAGCGGCGGATGTCCTCGGCGTTGATGTTGGCGCGCAGCGTCAGGTGCTGGCCCTGCTGGAAGCGGAAGCTCTCTTGCAGCTCCGCCGGCACGGCGAAGGTGACGGCGATGGTGTCGCGCGTTTCGTTGCTGACTTTGGACACGGACAGCGGATAAAATTTGCTCATGGTCTTGCTCTCCATTGCAGACGGGCGGGCCGCCGCTAGTGACACTTGAAGTAATCGAAGGGTTCGCGGCAATCGACGCATTTGTACAGCGCCTTGCACGGCGTCGAGCCGAACTGGCTGGTCAACTCGGTGTGGCTGGAGCCGCAGTTCGGACACGCCACCACCAGCTTGGGCGCCGGGCGGCGCTTGACGCCGGCGCTCAAGCCGCTGATGTCGATCACCTGCTGCGCCGGCGGCGCGATGCCGTAGCCCTTCAGCTTGGCCTTGCCGCCCTCGCTCATCCAGTCGGTGGTCCAGGCCGGCGACAACTGGTTCACCAGCCGCACGTTGGCGACGCCGTGGCCGTGCAGCGCCGCCGTCACCGCTTCGGCGATCACCGCCATCGCCGGGCAGCCGGAATAGGTCGGGGTGATGGTCACGACGCACTCGGCGCCGCGCAGCTCGACCGCGCGCACGATGCCCAGGTCGACCACGGAAATGACCGGGATCTCGGGGTCGGGCACCTCGCCCAGCCAGTCCCAAACCTGTTCAGCGCTGACCGTCGCGGTATCCACCTACCACTCCGAGTTCGGGTAGGCGCGCTGCAGGAACTGCATTTCGGCCAGCAGGAAACCGAGGTGCTCGGTGTGGGTGCCCTGCTTGCCGCCCTTTTGCATCCAGGCGTCCGGCGCCGGCATGGCCAAGGTCGCCTCGGCGAAGATCTCGCCGACGTGCTCCAGCCATTGCGCGCGCAGTTCCTCGGCGGCGGGGGCGACGCCGGCCGCGACCATCGCCAGGTCGACGGCGTCGTACTTGAACATCTCGCCGGTGTAGGGCCACAGGCGGCTGGCGGCGGCCTGGGTCTTGGCGTGGCTGTCGGCCGTGCCGTCGCCCAGGCGCACCACCAGGTCGCCGCTGCGGCGCAAATGGTAGGTCACTTCCTTGAGCGACTTCTCGGCCACTTCGACGATGCGCGGGTCGACCGACTTGGCCAGGCCCTGCAGCTGGAAGTAGTGCCAGGTGTCGAAGTAGAACTGGCGCACGATGGTGTCGGCGTAGTTGCCGTTCGCCTGCTCCAGCAGCAGGCAGTTCTTGAAGTCGTGCGCGTCGCGCAGGAAGGCCAGCTGGTCTTCGCTGCGGCCCAGGCCTTCGAGTTCGCCGGCGTAGTCAAGCCACAGGCGGGTCTGGCCCAGCAGGTCGAGCGCGACGTTGGTCAGCGCCATATCCTCTTCCATCGCCGGCCCCTTGCCGCACAACTGCGACAGCTGCTGGCTCAGGATCAGCGCGTTGTCGCCCAGGCGCAGCAGGTAATTGACTTTATCATCCACGATCACGGTCTCCGCGCGTCACAGGTTTTTGACTTCTTCCGGCATCGGGAAGAAGGTCGGGTGGCGATACACTTTGCTGTTGGACGGCTCGAACAGCGCGCCCTTGTCGCCCGGGCTGCTGGCGACGATGTCGGCGGCGCGCACCACCCAGATGCTGACGCCCTCGTTGCGGCGGGTGTAGACGTCGCGCGCGTTGTTGACCGCCATTTCGGCGTCGGACGCGTGCAGGCTGCCGACGTGCTTGTGCGCCAGGCCGTGCTGGCTGCGGATGAAGACTTCCCACAATGGCCATTCTTTGCTCATGAATATCCCCTTCTCATTTTATTAGGCCGCGGCTTTGACGTCGGCGTGTTTGTCGGCGTAGGCCAGCAGCGCGTCGCGGAACCAGGCGCCGTCCTCGTAGGCCTTGACGCGGGTTTGCAGGCGCTCCCTGTTGCACGGGCCGTTGCCCTTCAAGACGTTGTGGAACTCGGACCAGTCGATCTCGCCGAACTCGTAGTGGCCGCTCTCGGCGTTGAATTTCAGGTCCGGGTCGGGCACGGTCAGGCCCAGGTATTCGATCTGCGGCACGGTCTGGTCGACCATGCGCTGGCGCAGCTCGTCGTTGGAGAACAGCTTGATGCGCCACTGCGCCGACTGGGCGCTGTTGACGGACTCAGCGTCGGACGGGCCGAACATCATCAGCGCCGGCCACCACCAGCGGTTCAGCGCGTCCTGCGCCATGGCTTTTTGCGCCGGCGAGCCCTTGCACAGGCTCATCATGATGTCGTAGCCCTGGCGCGCGTGGAACGATTCCTCCTTGCAGACGCGGATCATGGCGCGGGCGTACGGCCCGTACGAGCAGCGGCACAGCGGAATCTGGTTGATGATGGCCGAGCCGTCGACCAGCCAGCCGACGGCGCCCATGTCGGCCCAGCTCAGGGTCGGGTAGTTGAAGATGCTGGAATACTTGGCCTTGCCCGAATGCAGCGCGGCCAGCATTTCGTCGCGCGACACGCCCAGCGTCTCGGCGGCGCTGTACAGGTACAAGCCGTGGCCGGCCTCGTCCTGGATCTTCGCCAGCAGGATCGATTTGCGCTTCAGCGTCGGCGCGCGCGTCACCCAGTTACCCTCGGGCAGCTGGCCGACGATTTCCGAATGGGCGTGCTGGGAAATTTGCCGGATCAGCGTCTTGCGGTAGGCCTCGGGCATCCAGTCCTTCGCCTCGATCTTGATGCCGGCGTCGATGCGGGCCTGGAAGGCCAGTTCGTCGGCGCCCATGTCGTCGGCCGAACGTACGTTCTTCAGACCGGTTTCAACCATTTGTGCGTACATGATCACTCTCCATGTCGGTTTTGGTGCGCAGCGAGGCACACGCGATGAACGGATAATACGATACAAAATTATATTTGAATACACTTGATTTGAATCATTTACAGATTCCGTATCCCGTGCGCACGTTTGCGGCGCCCCGTGCAAAAATAATGCTGCGCCGATGCAAGGGCAAAGTAAACTCCTGCTTTCTTCGAATGTGAACGCGCGATTGCGCAAAGGGCCCGATGAGCGACAGCACCAGCACCGAATGGATCAGCGACTTTCTGGCGGCCGACCCGCCGCGCTCGAAGTCGCTGGTGATGACGATCTTCGGCGACGCCATCGTGCCGCACGGCGGCGTCGTCTGGCTGGGCAGCCTGATCGAACTGCTGGCGCCGTTCGGCGTCAACGACCGGCTGTTGCGCACCAGCGTGTTCCGCCTGGCGCAGGAGGGCTGGCTGGGGGCGCAACGCGACGGCCGCCGCAGCGCCTACGCGATCATGCCGGCGGCGCGGCGGCGTTTCGCGCGCGCCTACCGGCGCATCTACGCGCCGCTGGCGGCGCACTGGGACGGCAGTTGGACCATCATCATCGGCTCGGGCGGCAACATCGCCGCGGCCGAGCGCGGCGCGCTGCGCAAGGAATTGCTGTGGGAAGGGTATAGCGTGATTGCGCCGGGCATCTTCGGCCACCCCGGCGCCGACGCCGAGGTGCTCGAAGAGATCCTCAGCCGCAACGGCGTGCAGGGCAAGCTGTACGTCTGCCGCGCCACCGAGCTGCCGGGCGTGCCGCTGCGGCCGCTGCGCGACATGGTCGCCGAAGGCTGGGACCTGTCCGCCGTGACGCGCGGTTACGAACAGTTCAGCGCGCAGTTCCAGCCGCTGCTGGCGCTGCTGCGGGCGGCCCCGGTGGCGCCCGAGCAAGCCTTCGTCATCCGTCTGCTGCTGATCCACGCCTACCGCCGGGTCCAGCTGCACGACCCGCAACTGCCGCTGGAGCTGCTGCCGGCGCAGTGGCCGGGCAGCGCCGCCTACGAACTGGCGCGCGCGCTGTACCGGCTGGTCTACACCGGCGCCGAGGGGCACCTGATGGCGACGCTGCGGCGCGAGGACGAGCGCGCCGCGCCGGCCGAGGAGGCGTTTTACCAGCGTTTCGGCGGCCTGCGCTAGCGGGTCTTGGCGGCGTCGGCGGCGCTCGCGGGATTTTTGATGCGGCCGATCGCCGCCCACAACTGCTCGGCCGCGGCGGGGTTGGCCTGGACGAAGCGCTTCGACAGGCCGAGGTAGAACATTTCCTCGGCGAACGGTAGCGCCAGCGGCTCCACCTTGCCGGCGAATTCCAGCTTCTCCAGCAAGGCCTGGCCGTCATTCTCCCAGCCGAGCGCGACGTCGCCGCGGCCGGCCGCCAGCTTGGTGAAATTGACCTCCAGGTTCTTGCCGGTGGCGTCGCTCGGCTGCCGGATCGCGGCCAGGCGGTCGCCGATCATCACGCTGCCGTAGCTGACCAGCACCGGAGTGCTCAGCTTGCTGAAATGTTGGCCGTCCCAGCCGACGCCGCCGCCGCTGCGCTGGTACGCCAGCACGCGCACGAACAGCACCGCGCGGCCCGGGTCCGGGCGGCCCTTCTTCATTGGATAGTCGAGCAGCTCGCGCCAAGTCGGCGTGTACGATGCGCTGGGATAGCCGTCGGCCAGGCCGGCGCGGATCTCCTCGCGGCAGCGCGTCACCGGCGCGTGGTACAGCTCCAGCCCGACGCCGGCCTCGGCCGCCGCGGCCTTGACCAGCGCACCGACCGAGCCGCCGCCGTCGGGCGTCAGGAACGGCGGGTGCGGCCGGGCGTCGACGCACAGGCGCAGCTTGAGGGCCTGCGCGTGCGCGGGCAACAACAGTGCGGCGCACAGGCAGCAACGCGACCAAACCATGCCCACTCCCGGGTGTATTGACAACCTAGCAGTGTAATCGGTTTCGTCGGGCGCGCCCAGAAAAAAATACGCCGCAGCAATAGCGGTGGCGTCGGCGCCGGGGTCGTCGACACCAAAGGCGTAAGCCCGGGGTCCGCCCCCTCGCGCCAAGGCCAGAAGACTTGACCCCGGCTCCCCGTCTTGGCTTGGTTTCCAGCGCCGCCGGCCCGCTACAGTTCCGCGCCGGCGTCCTTCACCACCAGCTTGGCGCCGGCCAGCAAGTCCCGGCCCAGCTTGTCGAGCGCGACGACCTGCGCCTGCATGGCGTCGAGGATGGCGCCGTTGAAGACGAACTCGGCCGGCGTGGTGTAGCCGGGAAAACGTATGATGCGCAGCAATTCCTTCAGCGTCGCGCCCTGCCCCAGGCGCGCCAGCGCGTCGCTGAGCGCGTCGATTTTCTGTTCCAGCTGCTTGACGTGGTCGTGCCCCTTGTCCATGCTCGGCCCCCCTTCGATGGGCCGCGCGCCGGCCCGGGCAAACCGGCGCACGGCGCGCGCGGTCACCATCGAACATAGCAAACTGAAGGGGCGCGCGCTTGCGCTGGCGCATGCCGCCGGCGCGAACGACCAGGCCCGGCCTGGTCCTTGTAGCCGGCAGGCGGGCCTACTTGCGGCCGATGCCGATCAGATAGTTCTGCATCGTCGCCTCGGCCACCGAGGCCCACTGGTTCTGGTCCTGGCGGAAGCGTTTCCACGGCTCGTAGACCTTCTTGAACTTGGCGTTGCGGCCGGCCTCCTCCTCCATCACCGCGTTCGACTCCTTGTAGGCGGCGTCCATGATGTCCTTCGAGAAATTGTGCAGCTTGGCGCCGTTCTTCATCAGCCGCGCCAGCGCAGCCGGATTCTTGGCGTCGTAGTCGGCCTGCATGACGACGTGGCACTCGTAGCTGGCCACCTCGATCGCCGCCTGGTATTCCTTCGGCAGCTTTTCCCATTCCTTGATGTTGATGTAGAACGACAGCTGCGGCCCGGCCTCCCACCAGCCCGGCGAATAGTAATGCGGCGCCACCTTGACCAGGCCCAGCTTCTCGTCGTCGTACGGGCCGACCCACTCGGCCGCGTCGATCGTGCCTTTTTCCAGCGCCGTGTAGATGTCGCCGGCCGGAATCTGCTGCGGCACCGCGCCCATGCGCTCCATCACGCGGCCGGCGAAACCGGCGATGCGGATCTTCAAGCCCTTGATGTCGGCGACCGACTTGATTTCCTTGCGATACCAGCCGCCCATTTGCGTGCCGGTGTTGCCGCCGAAGAAATTGATGATGCCGTAGCCCTTGAAGAACTCGCGCATCAGCTCGCGTCCGCCGCCCTGGTCCATCCACGCCGTCTGCTGGCGCGAGGTCAGGCCGAACGGCACCGCGCAATCGAAGGCGAAGGTCGGGTCCTTGCCGAAGTAATAGTAGGACGGCGTGTGGCCCATTTCCACGGTGCCGGCCTGGACCGCGTCCATCACCTGCAGGCCGGGGACGATTTCGCCGGCGGCGAACTGGCGGATTTGGAATTTGCCGCCGGTCAGCGCGGCGACGCGCTTCACGAACTGGTCGGCCGAACCGAAAATGGTGTCCAGCGTTTTCGGGAAGCTCGACGCCAGGCGCCAGCTGACGGCGGGATGCCCGCTCTGCGCCAGCGCCGGAGCGGCGATGGCCGCGCCGGCGGAGGCGCCGACCGCTGCTTTTTTCAAGAAAGAACGACGTTCCATATCAAAGTCTCCGGAAGTTTTTTATTGTCGGAAATGCATAAATAACAAGCCTGTCATTCACCGCTCTAGTGTAGGGGCCGCGCCGCGCGCTGGCAATAGCGCAAATCCTGATGCGCAATTTCTACAACACTGGCAAAACAAGTATCATGAAGTCATTGCACATTGATGCGATACCTAGCGTACTAAAATTTAACAGGAACTTCCCCATGTCCATCAAAATCAGCCACCAATTCGACGCCGGCGCGATCGACGTCGTGCGCGCCGACGCGCCGCACGCCATCGAACTGAACATCCGCAAGGATACGCACGCCGACATCATCCAATGGTTCTACTTCCGCCTGCAGGGCGCGCAGGCCGAGCCGTGCACGATGCGTTTCCTGAACGCCGGCAAGGCCGCCTACCCGGACGGCTGGGTCGACTACCAGGCCGTCGCCAGCTACGACCGCGAAACCTGGTTCCGCGTGCCGACCAGCTACGACGGCAGCGTCATGACCATCGAGCACACGCCGGAAGAGGACAGCGTCTACTACGCCTACTTCGAACCGTACCCGTGGGACCGCCACCTGGCCCTGCTCGACAACGCGCAGGCGTCGCCGCTGGTGAAAATGCTCGACCTGGGCAGCAGCGTCGAGGGGCGCGACATGAACCTGCTGGTGGTCGGCAACCCCGACGCCGCCAACAAGGTGTGGGTCATCGCGCGCCAGCATCCGGGCGAGACGATGGCCGAATGGTTCGTCGAGGGCATGCTCGACGCCCTGCTCGACAACGCCAACCCGTTCGCCCGCCAGTTGCTCAAGGACGCCGTGTTCTATGTGGTGCCGAACATGAACCCGGACGGCTCGGTGCGCGGCAACCTGCGCACCAACGCCGTCGGCGCCAACCTGAACCGCGAATGGATGACGCCGAGCATGGAGCGCAGCCCGGAAGTGTTCGTGGTCAAGAACAAAATGCACGAGGTCGGTTGCGACTTGTTCCTCGACATCCACGGCGACGAGGGCCTGCCGTACGTGTTCGTGGCCGGCAGCGACGCGCTGGAAACCTTCACGCCGGCGCAAAAGGCCGAGCAGGACCGCTTCATCGCCGACTTCAAGATCGCCAGCCCGGACTTCCAGGACGCGGTCGGCTACCCGGACGCGCCGTTCACGCCGGAAGTGCTGACGATGGGCTCGCCGCACATCACGCACGCCTTCGGCTGCCTGGCGCTGACCCTGGAGATGCCGTTCAAGGACAACGCCAACGACCCCGACCCGCAAGCGGGCTGGAGCGGTCCGCGCAGCGTGCGCCTCGGCCAAGCCATCCTGCAACCCATCCTGCAAACGCTGCGCGCGGCGCAATAAGCGGGCGAGCGCCGCGGGGCGTGGCGCCGGCGGCCGGGTGCGCGCGGCGTCAGCCGGCAACGCAAGCCCCCGGGGCGGCGCGGCCCGCTGCGGGCACAGGGCCGGATTGCGCCCGCCGCCCGCGCGGCGCCACGGTGGGCGCCCGCCATTTGTAAAAATACAACACCCGCGCTTTACCCCGGCGGCGCCCGCCGCGCCACCCGTCCAGCCCCCCGCCCGCGCTATGGGGCCAGCCCTTTCCCCGCCATTTCCCAGCCATTCCGGCGCCGCGCGCGCCCGCCATTTGCCCACCCCTCCCCGATCTAGTTCATACGGCCGAATTGCGGCAATACGAATTGGAAATTATAATCATTCGCATTTGCGCCTGGGCGCACCTTTTACCGCACCTTTTATATCGATATCGACGCAATGACAAACAGCACAACCGCCCGGCCCTCCGCGCGCTCCTCGGTGTTATCCCGCGCCGCCGCCTTCGCGCTGGCGCTCGGCCTGTCCGCCTGCGGCGGCGGCGGCGACGCCGCGCCGACCCCGGCGCCCGCCCCGGCCGGCGCCCTGAGCCAAGCCGCCGCCCTGGGCGAAAAAATCTTCAGCGACCAGTCGCTGTCGGCGTCCGGCAAGCAATCCTGCGCCACTTGCCACAACCCCGCCAACGCCCACGCCCCGAGCGACAAGCTGGCGGCCCAGCTGGGCGGCCCGAACGGCGACGTGCAGGGTTTCCGCACCTCGCCGTCGCTACGCTACCTGGACTTGAACCCGGCGTTTTTCTTTGCCAAGGACGGCACCCCGACCGGCGGCCTCGACCGCGACGGCCGCGCCCGCTCGCTGGCCGAGCAGGCCGAGCGGCCCTTCCTGGCGGCCCACGAAATGGCCAACGCCAACAAGGACGAGGTGCTCGCCCGCCTGCGGCGCGCGGCCTACGCCGAGCAGTTCCGCCAAGTGTTCGGCGCCGCCATCCTCGACAACGCCGACCAGGCCTTCGCCCGGCTAACCTTCGCGCTGCAGCAGTTCCAGAAGGAGGACCCGGCCTTCCACCCTTACGATTCGAAATACGACCTGTTCCTGGCCGGTAAAACCAAACTGGACGACGCGGAAATGCGCGGCCTGGCCTTGTTCAACAATCCGGGCAAGGGCAATTGCGCCGCTTGCCACGCCAGCGCCCGCGGCGCCGACGGCGCGCCGCCGCTGTTCACCGACTTCAGCTTCGACAACCTGGGCGTGCCGCGCAACAAGCGCCTCGCCGCCACGCTCGACCCGGCCTACTTCGACCTGGGCCTGTGCGGCCCGGACCGCGGCGACCTCGCCGCCCGCGCCGACCTGTGCGGCGCGTTCAAGGTGCCGACGCTGCGCAACGTCGCCACCCGCACGGCCTTCTTCCACAACGGCGCCTTCAGCGACTTGACCGAGGTGCTGCGCTTTTACGTGCGCCGCGATACCAATCCCGAGGAATGGTATCCGCTCGGCGCCGACGGCGCGGTGGACAAATTCAACGACCTGCCGCCGCAATACCGCGCCAACGTCAACGTCGTCGAAGGCCCGTACAACCGCCGCCCCGGCATGGCGCCGGCGCTGACGGAGAGCGAAATCGGCGACGTCGTGAAATTCCTCGGCACCCTCACGGACGGCTACCTGGCCCCCTAACCCCTTACTTCAAAGAGAACCAATATGATGAACAAAAACCTGATCGCCGCCGCTATCGCCGCCGCATTCCTGGGCGCCGCGCCGGGCGCCGCCGCCGGCGAAGCCGAACTGCTGCAGCGGATTGAAAAAATGGCCGCCGAGCTGGAACAGTTGAAGCTGGAGCTGCGCGCCAGCGCCAGGAAAACCGACGCCGTCGAGCAGCGCCAGCAAACCTTGGCGGCGCAGGCCGCAACGCCGGCCCGCGCGCCGGCCGGCGCGGCGGACGCCGCCGGCCCGTCCGCCCCCGCCACCGTGATCACCGGCTACGGCGAGATCAACTACAACCGCCCGAGCAAGGACGCCAGCGCGGCCCAGAGCGACGTGCGGCGCGCCGTGATCGGCGTCCAGCACCGCTTCGACGACAAGACCAAGGTGGTCGGCGAGTTCGAATTGGAGCACGCCGTCGTCTCCAAGGACGACAGCGGCGAGGTCGAAGTCGAACAGCTGTACGTCGAACGCGAATTCGGCAACGGCATGCGCGGCAAGGCCGGCCTGTTCCTGATGCCGGTCGGCCTGCTCAACACCAACCACGAACCGACCGCGTATTACGGCGTCGAACGCAACTTCGTCGAGACGGCGATCATTCCGACCACCTGGCGCGAAGTCGGCCTGGGCCTGTCGGGCGAATTCGCCAACGCCTTGAGCTGGGACGCCGGCGTCACCACCGGCTTCAATCTGGGCGGCTGGGGCTACGACGCCGACGGCGAGGGGCGCGAATCGCCGCTGGGCAGCATCCACCAGGAAGGCATGCTGGCCAAGTCGCGCGACCTGAGCGTGCACGGCGCGCTGAACTGGCGCGGCGTGCCCGGCCTGCTGCTGGGCGGCTCGCTCTTCACCGGCAAGGCCGGCCACAAGTCGGCCGATTTCGCCGCGCCGAACGCCCGCATCACGCTGCTCGACCTGCACGGGCGCTACACGCCGGGCCGCTGGGACCTGTCGGCGCTGTACGCGCGCGGCCAGATCAGCCACACCGCCGCCCTCAACGAGGCCAACTTCGGCCAACCCAACCCGGTGCCGAGCGCCTTCTCCGGCTGGTACCTGCAGGCGGCCTACCAGTTGCTGAAGGCCGGCGACTACACGCTCAGCCCGTTCCTGCGCTACGAGCGGTTCAACACCGCCAAGCGCCTCTCCGGCGTGCCACCGGGCCTGGGCATCACCGCCGCCAGCGACGAGAAGGTCGGCACCATCGGCGCCAACCTGCGCGTGGGCGAAGGCGTGGTGCTCAAGGCCGACTACCAGAAATTTAGCGAAGACAGCTCGCGCGACCGCCTCAACCTGGGCGTCGGCTTTTCGTATTAAAATCCGGGCATGATGAAAACCCTGCACCTGGCCGCGTTGGCGGCCGGCGCGGCCAGCGCGCCCGCCTTCGCCACCCAATACCTCACCCTGGAACAGGCGCAGCGCCTGGTGTTCCCCGAGGCGAGCGCCTTCCGCGAACAGAACCTGGCGCTGAGCGCGGCGCAGATGCGGGACATCGAAAAACTCTGCGCCCTGCCGGCGCGCTCGGTCAACTGGCGCGTGTTCGGCGCCTACAAGGCCGACGCGGCGATCGGCTACCTGATCCTCGACGACGTCGTCGGCAAGTTCGAGCTGATCTCGTACGCGGTCGGCGTCAACCTCGACGCCAGCGTGCGCCAGGTGGAAATCCTGACCTACCGCGAAAGCCACGGCGGCGAGATCCGCAACCCGGCCTGGCGCCGGCAATTCGTCGGCAAGAGCGCGCCGGCCGGGCTGGCCATCGGCGACGGCGTCGCCAACATCAGCGGCGCCACATTGTCGGCCAGCCACGTCACCGACGGCGTGCGGCGCATCGCCGCGATCGCCCAGGTGATGCTGAAAAAATGATACGGCGTGCCCAGCCCTGGTTGGGCACGCTGGTCGACATCCGCGTCGCCGACCCGCTGCCGGCGGCCGAGGCGCACGCCGCGGCCGCGCTGGCCTTCGCCGAGGTCGCGCTGGTGCACCGTCTGATGAGTTTTCACGACGACGCCAGCGACGTCGCGCGCCTGAACCGCGCGCCGCCCGGCGCGCTCGTCGAGGTGCACCGGCACACCCGGCGCGTGTTGGAGCTGGCGCAGCGGGTGGCCGCCGCCTCGGAAGGCATCTTCAATATCGCCTGCGCGCCGCAATTGGTGGCGTGGGAACAACTGCCGGCGCCGCCGGGCGCGGCGCCGCGCTACCAGCCCGAATTGGCGGTGTTGCGCTGCGAGCGCGGCGGCGGGGTGCGCAAGCTGGCGCCCGGCTGGATCGACCTGGGCGGCCTCGCCAAGGGCTACGCGGTCGACCTGGCAGTCGCCGCGCTGGCCGGCGCCGGCGTGCGCTCGGCCTGCGTCAACGCCGGCGGCGACCTGCGCGTGCTCGGCGAGGCGCCGTTCGTGGTGGCGCTGCGCGCGCCGCGGCGGCCGCAATCGGCGGCGCTGGAACTGCTGCTGGGCGACGCGGCGATGGCCACCTCGGCCAGCTACTTCTCGGCCGGGATGAAGGACGGCGTGCGGGTCGGCGCGCTGGTCGACGGCCGCGACGGCCGGCCGATGGGCAGCGCCGCCAGCGCCTCGGTGCGCGCGGCCAGTTGCGCCGTGGCCGACGCGCTGACCAAGGTGGTGCTGGCCAGCGGCGACCCGCGCCACCCGGCGCTGGCGGCCTTCGGCGCCAGCGCGCTGATACTGTGAGCGGGACGTCCGCCACAGCCATTCGCCGTATAACACCGGCCAACCCTTATAATCGGCCCCATGCCTTCGACCAAACCCGCCACCGCCGCCCACGCCCGCCACCACGTCAACCTGCGGCTGGAGCGCTGGCACCGCCGCTGCGTCTACCTTAGTTGCGCGGCGCTGTTCGCCAGCGGCGTCGCCTGGCTGCTGGCGCGCTACTGCCTGCGCGCTCCCGGCCAATTCGGCGAAACCATCCATCCGCTGGAGCCATGGGCGATGAAGACGCACGGCGCCGCCGCCATGGTCACGCTGTTTTTCCTCGGCAGCCTGATGAACGCCCACATCCGCCGCGCCCTCAAGGCGGGCCGCAATCTGGCGTCGGGCTGGGCCATGATCGCCACGTTCGCGCTGCTGGTCGTCAGCGGCTTCGGGCTCTACTACCTGGCCGGCGAAAGCGACCGGCCGCTGTGGTCGGCGCTGCACTGGGTCGTCGGCCTGGCGCTGGGCGCCTTGACGGTGCTGCACATCGTGCTTGGCCGACGCGCCAACCCGTCGCGCGGCCACTGAGGCGGTAGCGGGCGCGCCGTAACCGGCACAAAATATCAAAAGCCAGCCCGGCGCCTCCCTAATTATGTGCTCACTTAGGAGAGCACATGAACTATCTCGGTCACATCCAGCGCGGCGTCGACTACATCGAAGGCCATCTCGACCCGCCCATCGCCATCGGCGCGGTGGCGCGCGAGTCGGGCATGAGCCCGTGGCATTTCCAGCGCATGTTCAAAGGTTTGACGGGCGACACCGTCAAGGACTACATCCGCTCGCGCCGGCTGGCGCGGGCGCTGGAGCTGCTGCTGAACACGGATAGGCGGATCATCGACATCGCCGTTGAAGCCGACGACAGCCCAAGGCCAGGTTCGACCAGGACTACCTGGCGCACATCAAGCACGGCGTCAGCGCCGAGCAGGAAATCTACGCGCAGGCGCGGATGCACCTGGTCGGCATGCGCACCAGCTTCTTCGGCACCGACTCGGAGAAAAACAATATCGCCGAGCGACTGCCGCCGCTGTGGCAGCAGTTCCTGGCGCGCTTGTCCGAGATCGAGCACACGGTCGGCGGCACCTGTTACTACATGGAAGGGGGGCCTTGATCAGCTGGTTCGGCGTTGCCGCTTCCCCGCCCGCCACCCCGGCGGCCGGCATATAGCAGCCCGGTCGCAGCGTCAACTATTTTTCAATCAACAATTGATTAAAAACAAACCGCAAATAATTTTAATTAAAAAATAACATTTGCTATTTGTACACATGCTACACTGCGCGTCCGCATGTGGGCAGCTTGAATCACCGGCGATTTCGACACCAGTGGTCCCTTGTATCTTACCAGCCGATCCAAGATCCTTTCTCACTTTGCGGGGGAATGTTCCATCATTTCCTCCATCAACCTCCCATTAATTAGTCAACTATGAAGAAGTATATGTGCGTGGATTGCGGGTTTATCTATGACGAGGAAGTTGGATTATCGGCCTATGGAATCGCACCAGGAACGCTGTGGACCGACATCCCAGACGGCTGGAACTGCCCTGACTGCGATTTGACAAAATCCGATTTTATACTTTTAGAATTTTAACTTTTTTTTGAGGTAATTGATTATGGTTACGCAGAATAGCGCCATGTTTGACGATTCAATTTCTTTCGCCAGTGGCATCGCGCATCAAAAATATCTCAGGGCGGAGGACGGAATCAATGTAGCGTTTGAGTCGGGATGCACGCATTGGTATCTGGATGCCAGTTTGATCGGCGAGATGGTCGACGATTGGACCGACGAGCGGATTGACAACTTGAACACGCTGATCCGGAAGACCCGCGTCCAGCCTATCTTCCACGGGAATTTCAAGGCGCCCCTCGCCAGCGACGTCGATGTATTCCGGGTCGCCGCAGTCGCCTATGTAAAAAAAGAAATAGATATTTGCGCCAAAATCAAAGCGCCGTTGATCGCGCACGGCGGCTGCATTGTCGAGCCAAAAATGGTGGTTCAGGCAAAAAAAATTGCGCTGGACAACTACTTGAAATCCGTGACGGAGCTAGCCGAATACGCTGCGGACAAAGGTGTGGATATCTACTTGGAGAATCTTTCCAACTACAAGAACTACCGGCCGTTCCACTACATCTTCACCAACTTTGATGAATATGCTTATATTTTTGATAACTTAAAGGGCAATCAAAACGTTTTCATGTTCCTCGACATCGGCCATGAGAATATTTGCGACGGCAACCCTGTCGACGTCATCAGAAAGCACCACCACCGAATTAAAGGGATATCGTTCAGCAACAACAACGGCGTTCAAGACCAGCACTTTGGCATCGGTGAAGGCACTTTGGATTATGACGCCATTATTGACGAGATTTTAAAGTGCGGATGGCGCGGCCTCGTTGCCTTTGAGACGAGAAGCCGCTCCACTGCGCAAAGCGTGGCGGATATCTCGGAGATCAACCAGAAACTCCTGGAAGCCGTGGGTAACTAGGCGCAAGGGTTCGGGTGGCGTTGGCCCGCCACCCGAGGGCGGGCCAGCGTTGATATCGGCGGTTTTTTCTATAGGATAAACATGAACATGAAGCTTTACGCCCTTTTCCTCATCATGGCGACGATGACCATCCTGAGCCCGGGTCCGGGCGTGATTATGACGCTGACCAATTCCTTGCGCGAGGGCTTCCGTGGCACCGTTAGCGGCATTATGGGGCTGGCCTTTGGCATCGTGATCGTGGCCGGGATTTCCGCCACCGGCTTGGGTCTCGTCCTAGCGACTTCCGCCCTCGCCTTCACGGTGATCAAATTTATCGGTGCCGGCTACCTTGTTTACTTGGGCGTGCGGCTGTGGCGCGCGCCACCCTTCCAGTTTCACGAATTGGCGCCGCGTGAAGTGAGCATGCGGCGGCGCTTCGCGGAAGGCCTGTCGCTGCAGGTGACGAATCCCAAATCGATTTTTTTCTTTCTGTCAGTCTTCCCGCAGTTCATCGACCCGTCCGCCGCTTACGGGACCCAGTTTTCATTTCTGGTATTGACTTTCAGCGCGCTGCTGATAGGGATTCATTTCATGTACGCCTTCTTTGCGTCCAAGGCAAAGACGTGGCTGACTTCGGAAAAAGGCGGGCTGGTGGTGAACAAAGTCGGCGGGGGCACGCTGGTCTTCTTTGGTGTAATGCTAGCGACGGCGAAACGCTGACGGCGATGGCCGACGGCGCGGCGTCGTCAAAAAAAACCCGCAATCCGCGGGTTTTTTTGGGGAGCAATCCGGCTTATTTGCGGCCGGCGTTGATCAGGTAGTTTTGCATGGTTGCCTCGGCGACCGAGGCCCATTGGTTCTGGTCCTGGCGGAAACGCTTCCACGGCTCGTAGATTTTCTTGAACTTGGCGTTCTTCGCCGCTTCTTCGTTCATGACGTCGGTGGCCGCCTTGTAGCAGGCGTCCATCACGTCTTTCGGGAAGTTGCGCAGCTTGACGCCGCTTTTCAGCAGCCGCGCCAGCGCCGCCGGGTTTTTCGCGTCGTATTCGGCCTGCATCACGACGTGGGCTTCGTACGACGCCACTTCGACCGCCGCCTGGTATTCCTTCGGCAGCTTTTCCCATTCCTTGATGTTGACGTAGAACGAGAACGAGGCGCCCGCTTCCCACCAGCCCGGCGCGTAGTAATACGGCGCGACCTTGAAGAAGCCGAGCTTTTCATCGTCGTACGGGCCGACCCATTCGGCCGCGTCGATCGTGCCCTTTTCCAGCGCCGGATAGATGTCGCCGCCGGCCAGTTGCTGCGGCACCAGGCCGAGGCGTTCCAGCACGCGCCCGGCGAAGCCGCCGACGCGCATTTTGGTGCCCTTCAGGTCGGCCACCGATTTGATTTCTTTACGGAACCAGCCGCCCATCTGGGTGCCGGAGTTGCCGCCCAGGAAGTTGACGATGCCGTAGCCCTTGAAGAATTCGCGCGTCAGCTCGCGTCCGCCGCCCTGGTCGTACCAGGCGGTGTGCTGGCGCGAGGTCAGGCCGAACGGCACCGCGCAGTCGAACGCGAAGGTGGCGTCTTTGCCGAAGTAGTAGTAGGAGGCGCTGTGGCCGCATTCGACGGTGCCGGCCTGGACCGCGTCCATCACTTGCAGGCCCGGCACGATTTCGCCGGCCGCGAACGCGCGGATGTTGAACTTGCCGCCGGTCAGCTCGGAGATGCGTTTGATGAAGGTGTCCGACGCGCCGTAAATGGTGTCCAGCGATTTCGGAAAGCTCGACGCCAGGCGCCAGTTAATGGTCGGTAGCGCTTGGGCCAGCGCCGGCGCCGCGATGGCGCCGGCCGATGCGCCCACTGCGGCTTTTTTTAGAAAGGAACGACGTTCCATATTTGTGTGTCTCCCGAAGTTTTACGTCACTAAAAAAACGTTACAGCATGCAATATGCTGGGACTAGTGTAGAGGCGGGAGACCTTGCGTGCAACGAAAATATGCGGCGGCGGCGCAATACGCCGCCGCCCGTGGGGCGATGGCGTAGCGCGCCGCCGGCTTCGGCGCTTAGCCGCCGGCGATGACCATGTTTTCAATCAGGATCGAGCCGGTCTGCTTGGTGCCGCGCAGCAGCACGTCGGAACCGACGGCGACGATCTGGCGCAGCATGTCCTTCATGTTGCCGGCGATGGTGATTTCCTCGACCGGGTACTGGATCACGCCGTTCTCGACCCAGAAGCCGGACGCGCCGCGCGAGTAGTCGCCGGTGACGTAGTTGGTGCCCTGGCCCATCAGTTCGGTGACCAGCAGGCCGGTGCCCATTTTCTTGAGCATCGCCACGAAGTCGTCGCCGCGCTTGGTCTTGCTCGACGTCAGCGACAGGTTGTGCGAGCCGCCGGCGTTGCCGGTCGTTTGCATGCCCAGCTTGCGCGCCGAGTAGGTCGACAGGAAATAGCCCTGCACCACGCCGTTCTTGACGACGTCGCGGCGCTGGGTCTTGACGCCCTCCTCGTCGAACGGCGCCGAGCCGACGCCGCCGGGAATGTGCGGGTCCTCGACGATCTGGATGTGCGACGGCAGCACCTGCGTGCCGAGCGAGTCCAGCAGGAAGGTCGACTTGCGGTACAGCGCGCCGCCCGAGGTCGCCTGCACGAAGGCGCCCAGCAGCCCGACCGCCAGCGGCGCCTCGAACAGCACCGGGCAGGTGCGGGTGTCGAGCTTGCGCGCGTTCAGGCGCGACAGCGCGCGCTCGGCGGCGTAGCGGCCGACCGCTTCCGGCGCGGCCATCTTGGCCGGGTCGCGCACCGACGAGTACCAGTCGTCGCGCTGCATCTTGGCGCCCTTGCCGGCGATCGGCGCCACCGACAGCGTATGGCGCGAGAACGGGTAGCCGCCGATGAAGCCGCGCGAGTTGGCCGACACGAAGTGCGACTGCTGCACATGCACGCCGGCGCCCTCGCTGTTGCTGATGCGCGAGTCGACCGCGAAGGCGGCCGCCTCGGCGCGCTGCGCCAGCGCCACCGCCTCCTCGGCCGAGATCAGCCACGGGTAGAACAGTTGCAGGTCGCGCGGCGCCATTTCCAGCATGTCGGCGTCGGCCAGGCCGGCGCAGTCGTCGTCGGCGGTGAAGCGGGCGATGTTGTAGGCCGCGTCGACGGTGGCGCGCAGCGCCGCCGGCGAAAAGTCCGAGGTGCTGGCGTTGCCGCGCTTCTGGCCGACGAACACCGTCACGCCCATGCCCTTGTCCTTGTTCTGCTCGATCGTCTCGATCTTGCCCTTGCGCACCGAGACCGAGAGCCCACCGCCTTCACTGATTTCGACGGCGGCGTCGGTGCCGCCCTTCTCCCGCGCAAAAGACAACACATCGCGCGCAAGTTGCTTCAATTGGTCCTGCGTGTGGGTAAATACGGAATCGTTCATGAGGTGTTTTCTTCGGATGACCGCTAAAACAGTTATCATAGCAGTCGTTTACAGTTTACAGATATGGCCGCACGCCAAATCGACACATCATGCCAAATCCAAACCGGGGAGCTTGCGGCTTCCAATCCTCCGAATTCGAACAGGAATACGACCGTCCGTCGAAATCCGAGCTCAAGCGTCAAATGACCGTCCTGCAAAAGCTGGGCGAAGAGCTGGTCAACGAAGCGCGCGACCGCGTCAAGCGGGTGCCCTTGCCGGAGGACGTGCGCGACGCCATCCTCGCCTGCCAGTTGATCAAGGACCACGAGGGCCGCCGCCGCCAGTTGCAATTCGTCGGCAAGAAGATGCGCACCCTGGACGAGGCCGAACTGGCCGCGGTCCAGCGCACCATCGACAGCTGGAAGGGCTTGTCGAAGGCCGACACCGCGGCGATGCACGCGATGGAGCGCCGCCGCGAGAAGCTGCTGACGGACGACAAGGCGCTGACGGTGCTGCTGTCGGAGAACCCGGAACTGGACGTGCAGCAACTGCGCACCCTGATCCGCAACGCCCGCAAGGAGCAGGCCGAGAACAAGCCGCCGAAGGCCTACCGCGAAATCTTCCAGATCCTCAAGCAAGTGGCCAAGAAAACCGCCGGCGGCAAGGGCGGCGACGATGAAGACGGCGAGACCGACGACGACGCCGCCGAGCGCGACGACGAGTAATAAAGAGCCACCGGCAAGGAGCCGGGGGGCGGATCCTCGGGGTCCGCCCCCCCGCCCCCGCCGCTGGTTGTTGACTGAATCAGCCGCTGCACACGACAAAACCGGGATCCGCCCGGTTTTGTGGTTTTTACGACAGGACGACCATGACAAACCAACATGAACTGGTGATCGGCCTGGTGTCGATCTCCGACCGCGCCAGCGGCGGCGTCTACCAGGACCTGGGCATTCCGGCGCTGCGCGACTGGCTGGGCGCCGCCCTGACGACGCCGTTCCGCGTCGAAACGCGCCTGATTCCCGACGAGCGCGCGCACATCGAGGCGACCCTGGTCGAACTGGTCGACCAGGCCCGCTGCCATCTGGTGCTGACCACCGGCGGCACCGGCCCGGCCCGGCGCGACGTCACGCCGGAGGCTACGCTGGCCGTCGGCAGCAAGGAAATGCCGGGCTTCGGCGAGCAGATGCGGCAAATCAGCCTGCAATTCGTGCCGACGGCGATTTTGTCGCGCCAGCTCGCGGTCATCCGCGAAACGCCCGACCACGCCGCGCTGATCATGAACCTGCCGGGCCAGCCGAAGGCCATCAAGGAAACCCTGGAAGGCTTGAAGGACGCCGACGGCACACAGATCGTCGGCGGCATCTTCGCCGCCGTGCCGTATTGCGTCGACCTGATCGGCGGCCCCTACATGGAAACCGACCCGGCCGTCTGCAAGGCCTTCCGCCCAAAAAACGCGCTGCGAACGGCGCCGACCACCACCGAGGAAAAACAATGAGCATGCTGCTAGAGAACATTGAAGTCGACACCGCGCCCAACCCGGGCGCCGCCATCATCTGGATGCACGGCCTGGGCGCCGACGGCAACGACTTCGTGCCGCTGGTACGGGAACTGGACCTGAGCGGCCTGGCGGGCATCCGCTTCGTCTTCCCGCACGCCGGCGTGATGCCGGTGACCATCAACGGCGGCTACGAAATGCGCTCGTGGTACGACATCGTCGCCACCGACCTGACCCGGCGCGAGGACGAAAGCGGCCTGCGCGCCTCGCAGTCGCAGATCGAAGCGCTGATCGCCCGCGAAAAGGCGCGCGGCATCCCGGCCGAACGCATCGTCCTGGCCGGCTTCTCGCAGGGTTGCGCGATGACGCTGCAAACCGGCCTGCGCCACCCCGAGCGCCTGGCCGGCATGCTGTGCCTGTCTGGCTACCTGCCGCTGGCCGACAAGGCCGCCGCCGAGCGCCACGCGGCCAGCCTGGCGACGCCGATCTTCATGGCGCACGGCAGCGCCGACCCGGTGGTGCCGATGATGCGCGCCGAGCAGTCGCGCGACGCGCTGCAGGCGCTGGGCTACCAGGTCGAATGGCACGACTACCCGATGCAGCACTCGCTGTGCGGCGAAGAAGTCGACGACATCGGCGCCTGGCTGCGCCGCGTGCTGGCGTAGCCGCCGAGCCGCTGCCGACGCCAGTCGGGTTACGCCGTTCCGGCTAACCCGATCTACGAAAAACGCCCGCGTCCCATAACAAACCGGCGGCGCCTACGCCCTGCCCGCCAAGCCCGCCACCGCGGCCGGCGCCGGCGCCCGCGCCGGCAGAAACGCCAGCACGTTCCCCGCCAACACCAAACCAAGGCCGGCGAACGCCGGCGCGCTCCAGTGATACCCCTCGAACACCGTCGACGCCGTCAGCGCCACCACCGGAAACAGCACCGTCGAATAGGCCGCCCGGTCCGGTCCGATGCGCCCGACCAGCAGCAAATACGCGGTGAAGCCGATCACCGAGCCGGGAATCGCCAGGTACAGCAGCGACGCCAGGTAGCGCGGGTTGGCGTCCAGCGCGAACGGCATGCCCAGCGCCAGCGCGCCGGCGCCAAGCAGCGTCGCGCCGATCAGCATGGCCCAGGTGTTGGTCAGCCACGGCGTCAGCCCCAGCGTTTGCATACGGCTCGACAGCAGGTTGCCGCAGGAGAAAAATACCGTGCCCAGCAGCGCCAGCCCCAGTCCCAGCAGCATACCGCCGTCGCCCCAGTGCCCTTGCATTTGCGGCAGGAACAGCAGGCCGATGCCGGCCAGCCCGAGCAGCGCGCCGGCCATCACCTGGCGGCGGATCGGCCGCCCGAGGAACAGGCGGCCGTTGACGGCGTTCCACAGCGGCGCGGTGGAAAACACCACCGCGATCAGGCCGCTCGGCACCCACTGGCTGGCATAGTAAAAGCACAGGAAATTGCAGCAAAACAGGGCGATGCCCTGCGCCAGCAGGTAGGGCCAGGCGCGCCGCGGCGGCCAGACGCGCTGGCGGCTCAGCAGCAGCACCAGCAGCAACACGGCGGCGGCGATCCAGAAGCGGTAGGCGATCGACACCGGCGCCGGCACCACGCCGAGCTGGAATTTGATGGCGATCCAGGTGGTGCCCCAGATCAGGACGGTTAATACGTAGAGGAAGGGATTCATTTCTGTTCCGGGAAGGCTGTCCGAAGATGGAACGGCCAGCATGCGCCATGCGGCGCCGCCCGACTTGTCTGGGATTGCGGTCTTGATGGCGCGCCGGCGGGCGCCGCGGCACGCGGCCGGCGCCGCCGTGCTACAGTCTGGCCCAGGGCCTTCCGGGGCCGCCCGCCCAGCGCCGACCACCATGCCAAACCTGCCACTTCCAGCCAACAACGCGCCGCCGCCGGCCGGCACGATCGAGCATACGGTGTTCCAGACCTTGTCGGGCACCAACGCGCAACTGGAGCGTTTCGCCCTGCTCGGCGACAACCTGGCGATCGCCATCTGGCAGCGCGAAACCGACGAGGAGGAAACCGCCTACTCGCAGCCGGGCCACCACACGCTGTCCTACTACCTGGGCGGCGGCTACCGCACCGAACGCGGCGAGCTGCCCGGCGTGTACGGCGCGCCGGGGCGCCTGTGCACCCTGCCCGACTGGCACGAGTCGCGCTGGCTGGTGCGCGACCAGTTGCGCTTTTTGCACGTCTACTTCCTGCCCGAGCACTTCACCCGCCGCGCCGTCATCGAACTCGACCGCGAGCCGCGCGAACTGACGCTGGCCGACCGCACCTATTTCGAGCACGCCCGCATCGCGCAATTGTCCGACGCGCTGATCGGCCAGTCCTGGCAGGGCGCCGACGCGCTGCTGCGCGCCAACGAGATGACGCACGCCATGCTCAGCCACCTGCTGCAATCGCAGTCGATGCGCCGGCCCCAGGCGGGGCTGCGCGGCGGCTTGGCGCCGGCGGTGCGGCGCCGCCTGGCCGAGTTCATCGACGCCCACCTGGGCCAGCCGCTAACGCTGGGCCTGCTGGCGCAACTGGCCTGCCTGTCGGAGTTCCACCTGGCGCGGATGTTCCGGCTGTCCTTCGGCATGCCGCCGTCGGCGTGGATCGCCGCGCGCCGCCTCGAGCGCGCGCGCGCTGCTCAAGGACGGCGCGCTGCCGCTGCAGCACATCGCCCAGGCCTGCGGCTATGCCGACCTGAGCCACTTCAGCCACCGCTTCCGCGCCGGCGTCGGCGTGGCGCCCAGCCGCTATCGGCAGATGCTGCGCTGAGCGCGCACGAAGGGCCGGGTTGGCGTGTTGTCGTGGGTCGGATCGGCGGCAGCGCTGGACGCCGCTTGCGCTACTCCGGCAGCGGCGCCGCGCTCGACGCCGGCGCCGGCGTCTGGGCGCCGTTCATCAGCATCGACAGGAAGGTGTAGTAGCCGTTGATGCCCATCAGGTCGACCACGCCGCGCTCGCCGAACATCGCCACCGCGGCCGCGTAGGTGTGGTCGGACACCATGCGCCGCTGCTGCAGCTCCAGGCAAAAATCATGCACCAGCGTTTCGTCGGCGGGCATCTCGGCCGGGCGCCGGCGCGCGGCGATGGCCTCGATGGTGCTCCCGGCTACGCCGTTGTGCAACGCCAGCGGCGCGTGGATCGCCCACTCGACCTGCTGGCTCCATTGCCGCGCCGTGACCAGGATCGCCAGCTCCGACAGGCGCGTACCGATCGCGCTGCGGTAGCGCAGGTATTCGCCCATCGCCTGCGCCGCCGCCATCAGTTCCGGGCTGCGCAGCAGCGGCACGAACGGCCCGTACAGCGCGCCGCGCGGGCCGTCGATGACCGCCTGCGCGACGACGCGCTGCGGTTCGCTCAACTGCTCGAAGGGGATGGGGCCGAGGCGGTCCGTCATGGCATGTGGCCTGTGCTGGTTGGGGGACGCGGCGCCCGAAGTTTCTCTTTTTACAATTTACTGGCGATTCAGACATTAAAAAAATTACGTTTGGAAAATATTCGCACAAGTACCGGAAAAAATCAAAGAAATCGATGCCAATCGCGTCTATTGTCAGCGTTCCAGTCGCACCGCCGCGACCAACCGCCAAGGGGAAGCCATGAGCCATCTGATCCACCGCAACCTGCGCCAGCAGCCGCCGCTGGCGGCCGGCGCCGGCGGCATGTACCTGTACGACCGCGACGGCAAGGCCTACCTCGACGCCAGCGGCGGCGCGGCGGTATCGTCGCTGGGCCACGCCCACCCGCACGTGCTGGCGGCGATGCACCGCCAGACCGACGCGCTGGCCTACGCCCACAGCGGCTTTTTCAGCAGCGCGCCGGCCGAGGCGCTGGCCGCGCGCCTGGCGGCCGACGCCCCGGGCGACCTGGACCGCGTGTACCTGGTGTCGGGCGGCTCGGAGGCGATCGAGACGGCGCTCAAGCTGGCGCGCCAGTACGCCGTCGAATCCGGCCAGGGCGAGCGCGGCGTCTTCATCGCCCGGCGCCAGAGCTACCACGGCAACACCCTGGGCGCGCTGGCGCTGGGCGGCAACGAATGGCGCCGCCGGCCCTTCGCGCCGCTGTTGATCGACGTGCCGCACGTGGCGCCCTGCTACGAATACCGCGACCGCGCGCCCGGCCAGAGCCGCGCCGACTACACCGCCGCCCTGCTCGCCGAGCT
This sequence comes from Janthinobacterium sp. CG3, assembly GCF_000344615.1. Classification (GTDB taxonomy): domain Bacteria; phylum Pseudomonadota; class Gammaproteobacteria; order Burkholderiales; family Burkholderiaceae_D; genus Janthinobacterium. The sequence goes on from NZ_KB467824.1 coordinate 3,594,516, forward strand.
GGAGGACGCCATCCTCGCCGCCGGACCGGACCGGGTGATCGGCTTTTGCGCCGAAACCGTAGTCGGCGCCACCGCCGGCGCGGTGCCGCCGACGCCCGGCTACTTCAAGGGCGTGCGCGCGCTGTGCGACAAGTACGGCATGCTGTTGATCATCGACGAGGTCATGTGCGGCATGGGCCGCACCGGCAGCCTGTACGCCATCGAGCAGGAGGGCGTGGTGCCGGACCTGGTGGCGCTGGGGAAGGGCTTGGGCGCCGGCTACCAGCCGATCGGCGCGGTGCTGGCGCGCGGCCACGTCGTCGCGCGCCTGCGCGAGGGCAGCGGCGCCTTCCAGCACGGCCACACCTACATGGCGCATCCGGTGGCGGCGGCGGCCGCGCTGGCGGTGCAGGAGGTGATCGCCGGCGAGCACCTGGTGGACGCCGCCGCGCTGCGCGGCGCCTCGTTGATGTCGCGCCTGCGCGAAGCCTTCGGCGCGCACCCGCACGTGGGCGACATCCGCGGCCGCGGCCTGTTGTTGGGAATTGAATTGGTGCGCGAGCGCGACGGCAAGGAGCCGTTCGCGCCGGAGCGCCGGCTGCACGCCGCCGTCAAGGAGTGCGCGATGGCGCGCGGCCTGATGGTGTACCCGATGGGCGGCACCATCGACGGGCGCCGCGGCGACCACATCCTGCTGGCGCCGCCGTTCATCGCCAGCGAGGCCGACCTGTCGGAGATCGTCTCGCGGCTGGCCGACGCCCTCGACGACGCCGTCGCCGCCGTCACGCGCTAAGGCGCGCCGCCCCGGGTGTCAAGGGCGCCGCGCCGGCGCCATCAAAACGCCTGGTAGGCGATGACGTCCGATTGCTGCTCGCCGAGGCCGGCGATGCCCAGGCGCAGCGTGTCGCCTTTTTTCAGGAAACGCTGCGGCTTGCGCCCGGCGCCCACGCCCGGCGGCGTGCCGGTGGCGATGACGTCGCCCGGTTCCAGCGTCATGAACTGCGACAGGTAGCTGACGATCTGCGCGACGCTGAAGATCATCGTTTCGGTGTTGCCGGTTTGCATGCGCTTGCCGTTCAGTTCCAGGTACAGGTCGAGCCGCTGCACGTCGACCACCTCGTCGCGCGTCACCAGCCACGGTCCGACCGGGCCGAAGGTGTCGCAGCCCTTGCCCTTGTCCCACTGCGGGCCACGTTCGAGCTGGTAGGAGCGCTCGGACAGGTCGTTGACGACGCAATAGCCGGCCACGTAGTTCAAGGCCTCTTCCTCGCCGACGTACTGCGCGCGGGTGCCGATGACGACCCCCAGCTCGACTTCCCAGTCGGTCTTTTTCGAGCCCTTCGGCAGCATCACCGCGTCGTCCGGTCCGGACAGGCAGCTGGTCGCCTTCATGAAGACGATCGGCTCGGCCGGCGCCGGCAGGCCGGCCTCGGCGGCGTGGTCGGCGTAGTTCAAGCCGATGCCGATGAATTTGCCGACGCGCGCCAGCGGCACGCCGAAGCGCGGGTTGCCGCGCACCAGCGGCAGCGTTTCCGGGTCGAGCTTGTTCAGCTTGCGCAGCGCCTTGTCCGACAGCTGGCCGGCGTCGATGTCGGCGATGACGCCGGACAGGTCGCGCAGCTTGCCGAATTCATCGATCAAGCCGGGTTTTTCTTTGCCGGGGCGGCCATAGCGAACCAATTTCATATTCTTCCTTCGAGTCATGTGAGTGCCGTGCAGGGCGCCATTTTACCGGATGCCGAAGCGCCGCCGTGGCGGCGCAGGAAAAACCGCAGCAGCCCGGGCAGTTGCAGCACGATCAACAGCGCGAACGCGACCTGGTAAGCCTGCGCCGGATACTGCCGCGCCGCGTTCGGCGTCCAGAAGCACAGGATCATGCCGAAGCCGGCCTGGACCAAGAAAGCGCCGACGAAAATGAGCAGGTTCAGGCAGGTGGCCGCGCGCCCGGCCAGCGCCGCCGGCACGCTTTGCGAAACGATCGCGTATTCCAGGCCGGTGATGGTGCCCACCAGCGTGAACGCGATCGCCAGCCACAGCATGTTGGGCCCGTAGTCGCACACCAGCGCGCACTGCACCGCGACGAAGACGACGATGCCGCCGGCGGCCACGCTGAGCGGCGGCACGCCGCGCCGCGCGGCCGCCTCGGCCAGCTTGCCGACGCCGACCGCGCCGACGATGACGGCGCCCATGCTCAGCGCCAGCACCCTCGCCACGGCGGGCGCCGGCAGCTTGACGACGTCGCCCAGCCATTGGCCGATCCACAGCCCCTGCACGCCGAAAAACACGGCGTGCGGCACCAGCATCAGGGCGATGGTGTCGCGGAAGGCGCGGTTGCGGTAGACCTCGCGCAGCGAGTCCAGCGTCACCGGCCGGCGCTGCGCGCCCAACTCCGGGCTGGGCGCCCAGCGGTGCACCAGCAGGCTGACCAGCAAGGCCGCCACGGCCAGCGCGTTGAACACGCCGCGCCAGTCGATCGACTGCAGCGCCAGCTCGACCGGCTGGGTGGCCGAGGCCGAACCCAAGCCGCCGATGGCGATCAGGTAGCCGTGCACCGCCGGCAGCTGGACCGGCGGCACCCAGGTCGAGATCGCCTTGACGGCGGACATGAAGCTGCCGCCCAGGCCGGCGCCCATGACGACGCGCGCCAGTATCAGCGCGCCGAAGCTGTGGCCGTGGCTGAACATCAGCACGCCCAGCGCCGCCAGCAGCAGCAGCAGCGACTGCACTCTGCGCGGGCCGTAGCGGTCCAGCGCGACGCCGATCGGCAGTTGCACCAGCGCGAAGGACAGGAAGAAGGCGCTGCTGAGCAGCGCCACTTGCAGCTGATTCAAACTCAACTCCGCCTGCAGGTGCGGGGTCAGCACGGCGTTCACCGTGCGCAGCAGGCAGGACAGGTAATGGCCCAGCGCGAACGGCAGGAACACCTGGAAAAACACGGCCACCCCGGGCATCTTCCCGGCCGGCCACCGCGGTTGCAGCTTGACCATCACGTCCTCCTTGTTGAGGGCACGGCGGCGCCGCCCGGGTCGGGCCGCATCACCGTTATTGCATCGAGATACCATCGATATACGGCTGGAATACCGCGCGCGCGCCGGGCAAAGGCGGGGGCCGAATTGCTCCCGGCCCGGCGGCTTTTTGGCCGGGCAGGCGCGCCGGGCCGCGCGCGGTTGGGCCGCGCATTGACACCCCGGATTGTGCGACTGGTATGACTGGTGCGGCTGGTATGACTGGTGCGGCTGGTGCGGCTGGTGTCGCGCGTGCGCGCCGTGCGGCTGTGCGGCGCGGCGCGCGCTACGCCAGTTTGCTGTCGCCGCAAGCGTCGCCGGCGCCGCCGTGGCCGCGCCCGGCCGGTTGCAGCGGAATCACCTTGCGCGGCGCGTCGGCGTCCTCCTCGAAGAAGAATTTCTTCTCGCCGAAGGCCGGCTTCAGGTGGTCCAACCAGGTCGCCGACGGGTCGAACTTGGCGTAGAACGGCTTGCGCACCCAGTCCGGGTTGCGCGCCTGCAGGAACTGCAGCGCGAACAGCTTTTCGCCGCCGATGGTGACGACGCCGTCGATGACGACCTTGCCGGGGAAGGCGCTCATCGACGGCCCGCGCACCGTGCGCGACAGGCCCGACACCATCTGGTAGGCGGCCTGGAAGATCTCGTGCGCCTTCGCCAGCGGCAGCTGGAAGTATTCGCTGGGGCCGGTGTCGCGCTCGACGAACATGTAGTAGGGAATCGCGCCCAAGCGCACCCCGGTCTGCCACAGCTCGGCCCAGCCTTTGGGGTCTTCGTTGATGTGGCGGATCAGCGGCCCCTGCATGCGCACCGTGGCGCCGGTGCCGACGATGCGCTTGACGGCCCGCTGGGCGATGTCCTGGCGCAGTTCGACGGCGTGGCTGTAGTGCGCCATCACGGCCAGGTTTTTGCCGGCCTTGACGACCCGCTCGAACAGGCGCAGCAGGTCGTCGGCGTCCTTGTCGCTGACGAAGCGCTGCGGCCAGTACGCCACCGACTTGGTGCCGATGCGGATGTTCTGGATGTGCGCCAGTTCCGGCTGCAGCAGCGGCTCGATGTAGGCGGCCAGCGAGCGCGTGTTCATGATCATCGGGTCGCCGCCGGTGATCAACACGTCGGTCACCTCCGGGTGCAGCTTCAGGTAGGACACCAGTTCGCCGGACTCGCTGGCGTCGAACTTCATGTCCTCCATGCCGACGAACTGCGGCCAGCGGAAGCAGAAGGTGCAATAGGCGTGGCAGGTCTGGCCGGAGCTGGGGAAAAACAGCACCGTCTGGTCGTACTTGTGTTGCAGGCCGCGCAGCGGCGCGTCGTTCACGCGCGGCACGTTGTGCGTCATCTGCCCGGCCGGGTGCGGGTTCATGCGCATGCGGATGCCGTGCACGAAGCGGGCGATGGCTTGCGGATCGCGTTTGAGCAACACCAGGTCGCGCAACTGCGCGTATTCGGCCGCCGGCAGCATGTCGCGGTGCGGGAACGTCAGGCGGTAGATCGGGTCGTCCGGGATGTTGCTCCAGTCGATCAGGTGGTCCATCACGTACTCGTTGGTGCGAAACGGCAGCACGTGCGAGACCACCTGCACGGCCTCCTGCTGCTCGGCGCCGAGCAAGCCCCACTGGCGCGACTGGACGATGCTCTGGCGCGTGTAGGGCTTGAATTTGGCTGGCACGGCGCCGCTGCTGGCGATGGCGGGGCCGCTGGCGGCGGTGGCGGTGTTGTTGGTGGTGGTGGTGGTGGTCAAGGCGCTCTCCAATCAGGTGTCGGTAACCGGCGGCGCCCGCCTTTGCCGTGGCGGACCCCAGTGCGGCCCCGCTGTTTGTGCGTTCGGGCCATGTTTCGATGGTAGGCCGACGACGCGAAAAGTTCTTGTCGCACATCAATTGTTTTCCACTCGGAAATTGTATTCGGGGCTCGGACGAGGCCTGATTGTTCTAGCGCAATCCATGTGGGCGGCGCGGGGGGTACATTACATTCATGCACATGAGCAACATTCGCCATGCCGCCGCCCCCCCCCCCCCACCAAAAGGAGAACACCATGCAACGCTTATTCGCCGCCACCGCTCTGTGCCTGGCCCTGTCCGCCACCAGCTCCGGCGCCTTCGCCAACGCCGAGCCGACCGAAAAAGACGCCATCGCGATGGCCGAAAAAGGCGCCGCCTTCATGAAGGCGCACGGCAAGGAGGAGATGATGAAAAAAATCAGCGCCAAGGACCCCGAGTTCATCCAGGGTTCGCTGTACGTCGACATGCGCGACATCAACAGCGGCATCGTGTTGGCGCACCCGGTCAACCAGTCCATCGTCGGCAAGGACTTGACCGACGTGCCCGACGCCAACGGCAAGAAATACCGCCGCGAGATCATCGAACTGGCGCAAAAGAAAGGCAAGGGCTGGGTCGACTACCAGTACAAGAACCCGACCAGCGGCAAGATCGAGCCGAAAACCACCTACATCCTGCGGGTCGGCGACGTGGTGCTCGAGGCCGGCATCTACAAGAAATAAGCCGCGGCTCCCGCCATGCCGCGGCAGCCCCGAATGACGCCACTGGCGGGAGAGTGAACCATGTTGAAGAGTTTGCGTATCGGTCCGAAACTACTGCTGGCGCCCTGCCTGGTGCTGCTGCTGCTGGTGGCCACGGCGGCCGGCGCCTATTACGGCATGGTGCGGCAAAACCGCTCGATGGAAAACCTGGCGCAGGTGCACATGGGGCGCATGAGCGCCGCGGCCGACGTCGCCGGCGACGCCAAGTACGTGCACGCCAACACCTACCAGTTGCTGTCGTGGATCAGCGGCAGTTTCGCCCAGGCCAGGCTGGACGGGCTGATGCGGCAGATCAAAAGCAAGCACGGCGCCATCGAACAGCAACTGGCGCGCCTGGCGGTCGCCGCCGCGCCCGACGAGGCGGCCCTGCTGAAGGACGCCCAGGGCGCGCTGGCCAGTTACCGCAAGGCCGTCACCGAGACCATGGAACTGGCGCAGATGGACCTGTCGATCGCCGCCAATTCGATGGCCAAGGCGGAGAAGCAGTTCCTCGCGCTCAACGAGCAACTGGCGCAGCTGGGCGCGCTGGAAAAACGCCTCGGCGCCAGCGCCCACCAGCAGGCCAAGGCCGAGTTCAACGCGCTCGGGCTGGGCATGGCGGCGCTGGTGCTGCTGTCGATCGCGCTGTCGCTGGTGGTGACGATCTGGGTGCGCCAGGCGATGCTGCGCGACATCGGCCTGATCTCCGAGGTGGTGCACGAGCTGGCCGACGGCAGCCTGATCGGCGCGGCGCGCAACGACGGGCGCGACGAGATCGCCCAGACCTCGCGCCTGCTCGACCAGAGCATCGCCCACTTGAACCAGACGCTGCGCACCATCGTCGCGGCGGTGCAGTCGATCGACCAGGCCTCGCATGAAATCGCCGACGGCAACCTGGACCTGTCCGGCCGCACCGAGGTGCAGGCGGCCGCGCTGGAGCAAGTCGCCAGCGCGATGGCCAGCCTGACGCTGGCGGTGACGCAAAACGCCGGCAACGCCAAGCAAGCGTGCGCGTTGGCGGCCGACGCCGCCGCGCTGGCGCTGCGCGGCGGCAGCGCCATGGGCCAGGCGGTGACGACGATGGAAACCATCCGCGCCCATTCGCGCCAGATCGTCGACATCACCTCGGTGATCGACGGCATCTCCTTCCAGACCAACATCCTGGCGCTGAACGCGGCCGTCGAGGCGGCGCGCGCCGGCGAGCAGGGCCGCGGCTTCGCGGTGGTCGCCGCCGAGGTGCGCAACCTGGCGCAGCGCTCGGCCGCCGCCGCCAAGGAAATCAAGGCGCTGATCGCCACCTCGGTCGGCACCATCGACGACGGCAGCGTGCTGGTGCAGCAAGCCGGCGCCAGCATGGCCGACATCGTCGCCTCGGTGCAGCAGGTCAACGAGGTGATCGGCCGCATCAGCGCCGCCAGCGCCGAGCAGGCCGAGGGCATCGGCGACGTCAACGAGGCGGTCGGCAAGATGGACGACATGACGCAGCAAAACGCCGCGCTGGTCGAGCAGGCCGCCGCCGCCGCCGCCAGCCTGCAAGACCAGACCGCGCGCCTGTCGCAGGCCGCGCTGGTGTTCAAGATCGACGCGCCCGGGACGGCGCCGGCGACGGCGCGCTCGGCGGCGGCGGCGGCGGCGGCGCGCTCGGCCGGCACGGCGGCGGCCGCCGCCGCCGGCGCCGCGCGGCCCCCGGCCAAGGCGCCGGCCCGCGCCGCGCTGAAGGGCGACCTGGAGCGGCGCGCCGACGGCGGCCCGCTGCGCGGCGGCGCCAACGCCGACCGCCGCAACGCCCCCGGCTGGGGCGGCCAACGGCGCGACGGTTGAGGGCGGCAGTTAAGCCGGTTTTGTAGCTCGGGTTAGCGGCCCGCCAACGTCGCGGTTTAGCGCAGCGGCCGACTCAGGAAGCGCGAGCCGGCCAGGCCGAAACGCCACGGCAGCTCGACCGCCTTGGAAATGCCGATGCGCGGCCCGGCCACGATATCGGGCGTCTCGGCGCGCGCGCTCAGCTGGAACGGCGCCGCGTCGAGCGCCATGTCGTTGAGCCCGGCGTCCACCGCCAGCGCCTGGCAGAGCCGGCCCGGCCCGGCGCACAGCAGGCGCGCGTCGGCCAGGCCGCGCCGGCTGCGCATCTGCGCCAGCCCGGCCAGCGGCTCGATCGCGCGGATCAACACGCCGGCGCCGTGGCCCTCTTCGCGGCAGACGACGTTCAGACACCAGTGCAAACCGTAGGAGCGGTACACATAGCTGCGCCCCGGCGGCCCGAACATCGGCGCGTTGCGCCGGGTCGGGCCGCCGAAGGTGTGCGAGGCCGGATCGGCGCGGTCGTAGGCCTCGGTCTCGACGATGCGCCCGCCGACGCCGCCGACCAGCAGCGTGGCGCCGATCAATTGCTGGGCCACATACAACGAGGGCGCGCTAAAATCAATGCCGGGAAGCAGGATAGTCATGCGCCCGATTGTATACCGGCGGCGGCCGCCGCGCTTCTTATCGAATCGGCATGATGGACGCGCCGACATGCCGCCACGACGGCGCGGAAACACGCCGGCGCGTGCATTTCTTTAAAAAAATATCGACTTTTTTCAAGGCGCCGCCCAGGAATACAAGCAATTGCCGGCAGTAAACAGCGATAATCGGGTGTGGCGCGCCGGCGCCGCGCGTATACCCATGCAAGCCTGACCTGAAGACAACGATGACGAAAGTGGCAGCCACAGCGAAAGCAGACGAAGACGATCCGGTCGCGGCCCTGATGCGCTCGCTGCGCATCCCGCCCCGACCCAGCCTGCTCGTCGACTTGCAGCGCGAGCTGGCCGAGCCGGACCCGTCGCCGCGCCGGGTCGCCAAGATCATCGCCAACGACGTCGGCATCTCCGGCGCCCTGCTGAAGCTGGCCAATTCGCCGTTCTACGGCGCCGCGCGCAAGGCCAAGTCGGTCGAGCAGGGCATCAACTTCCTCGGCGTGAACCAGTGCAGCGCGCTGGTCACCGGCATGCTGGCGCGCCAGGCGGTCGAGGCCGAGGGCGTGTCGCTGAACGAATTCTGGGACGTCTCGGCCAAGCGCGCGCGCGCGCTGGTGTTCACCTCGCGCAAGCTGCGCATCGCCCCGCCCGACATCGCCCACACCTTCGGCCTGTTCTGCGACATCGGCGTGCCGCTGCTGATGAACCGCTTCCCCGACTACGTCAACACCTTCGAGGCGGCCAGCAACGACGCCGAGCATTGCTTCACCGTCATCGAGGACGCGCGCCACAACACCAACCACGCGGCGATCGGCTGCCTGCTGGCGCGCAACTGGGGCCTGTCGAGCGACGTCTCGTGGGCGATCCTGCTGCACCACGACTACCGCGTGCTGCAAGACCCGGCCACCGACGACGCCATCCGCTCGCTGGTGGCGCTGTCGCTGCTGGCCGAAAAGGGCATCCAGCGCTACCACGGCAACAGCAACTCGCTGGAGTGGGACAAGGGCGGCGCGCTGGCCTGCCGGCACCTCGGCCTGAGCGACGAGGAAACCGACGAGCTGCTCGACGAGCTGCACGAGATGTTCGACAGCGACCACTAAGGCATTCCAGCACTGCGCTACCGACCCGACCCGGCGCGCCCCCCCTACCACCCCGCACAGAACGATACCGATACCACCATGCCAAAAAACAAGCGCCCCGCGCCCCGCAAATCGAGCGACACCGCCGCAGACAAAGACGATGTGCTGACGCAATCGCTGTGCGACCTGGCGCTCGACCTGGTCGAGCAGGAAGACAGCGACACCATGAGCGAGGTGCTGCGCCAGAAGGAAGTCGAGTTCCAGCGCATGATCCGCAAAAACCTCAACCAGAAGAAGGACGAGGTGCTGTACGAGGCCATCGAGCGCGCCAAGTACGAGGACGTCGGCGCCTACCAGTACCTGCGCGGCCACATCGAGGAGGCCGCCTCCACCGTGCTGATCCGCCGCGAGGGCGCGCCGACGATAGAGATCAACGCCTTCGTGGTGCCGCTGTTCGTGCACAGCACCGGCGGCTTGCGGCAGGAGCAGGGTTTCCAGGACCAGGACGCGTTCGAGCAACTGGTGCAGAGCTTCCAGCAGGCGGGCCTGGAAAGCCCCAAGGCCAAGGTGGTGCTGATGAACCACGCCTACGACCTCGACGAAATCGACCGCATCACCTACAGCCACCTCAACGAGATGGTGCGCGACGCCTGGGCCTCGATGACGGACAAGAAGGTGACGGCGACGCCGGCGCTCGAGCGCAGCATCGCCGGCTGGAGCGACAGCGGCTTCGGCGCCGGCGACGCCGCCGTCGAATTGCGCTTCCTGCTCGGCTTCGCGCTCAAGCGCGCCGACGATCCGTTTTACCAGGCGCCCGAGGAGGAAGCCGCGGCCGACGCTTATTTCGCCGCGCGCATGGCGCGCTACCAGGCCTGGACGGTGCGGGTGGCGCCGTTGCTGCAACGCTGCCTGGCGGCCCCCGGCGCGGCGCCGGAGATCCATTTCCTGTACCAGGACCTGTTCCACGGCGGTAAGGAACAAGGCATGGCCGAATACTTCATGCTGCAAATGATGGCCGAGATCAACGCCGCGCTGCGGCAACACGGCGTCGCCGCCGGGCAGGCCGGCGCCGTGGTCGGGCCGGCCGACGTGCGCGGCGACATGGTGCTGCGGGTCAACCTGTACGCGGCCGGCGGCGCCCTGCTGGCGTCCTCGGAAAAGCCGCTCGACCTGGCCGCCGACCTGGCGGTGGAGGTCGACGACATCGCCGACGCCCTCGCCACCCTCGGCGTGCGCGACGTCGCGGTGGCGCTGCGCTTCGACGGCGCCGGCCTGGCGCTGGAAGCGCAGCCGTACCAGCCGCGGTAAGCGGCGCCGCCCCCACCCGGGGCCCGCCTCGTCGGCCCTGGCGTGCGCCATCCGGCGGCGCGCCCGCCCTTCGCGGCATCCTCTGATCGTCGACAAGCGAAGCGCCGGCCATCGGCGCTAGACTTTCCACTCACATGGGAAGCGCCGGCGGCTGCGCTTCTTCCGTTCTTCATCGCATTCACGGAGGTCGCATGCAAGGTGCAGAGAGCCATCTGGAACAGTCGTTGCGCCTGGCGGCGGACGACCCGGCGCAACGCGTCCATTTCTACCGGGCGCTGCTCGACGCCGACATCTACGTGGTCGGCGAAAGCGAGCCGGGGCCGTTCGGCGACGTCGACCCGGGCGAGTCGATCTCGATTCAAAACTGGACCCGCAGCGACGGCTCCACCATCATCCCCTTCTTCAGCTCGGTGGCGGCGCTGCAGCGCGCCGTCGACGCCGATTGCAACTACCTGCAACTGTCGGCCCGCTCGCTGTTCGAGATCACCAAGGGCGCGGCGCTGGTGCTCAATCCCAAGTCGCTGTACGGCAAGGAGTTCCTGCCCGAAGAGGTCGCCACCATGCTGCGCGACGGCGCGCCAGCGCCAAGCGGGGCGCGGCTGGCGGCCGACGCCACCCAGGTGTTCCTGGGCCAGCCGCAGCGCTACCCCAGCAAGCTGGTGGACGCGCTGACGACGCTGCTGGCCGGCTGCGCCAACGCCCGCGCCGCCTACCTGTCGCTGATGCTGGCGCCCTCGCTCGACAGCCAGCCGCACCTGCTGGTGGGCCTGGACGCCGACGGCGACACCGAACAACTGCTGCGCCGGGCCGGCGCCGTCGCCGCCGCCGCCGCGCCGCCCGGCGAGCCGGTCGACCTGACGCTGGTGGTGGCCGGCGAGGACAAGCTGAGCGACTATTTCCTCAACAGCGTGGCGCCGTTCTACGAGCGCAGCTGGGGCGCCCGCCTGCACCACGGGCCCGGCGCCGGCCACGCGTAGCGGCGCGGGCGGCGGCGGCGGCGGCCTGCGGCGTCATTTGCGGTCGCCGAAGTAGCGCCGTTTCAGCGCGCCGATGAGGTCGGCCGAGTTAATCTCGATAAACAACTGACGGCCGATCGCCAGCGCGAACAGGCCGACCAGGAACTCGACGCCGGCCTGCACCTGCGCGCCGCCAATGCTGAAAAACTCGATCAACGCCGGCGCGACGTAGACCGCGCAGGCGACACCGGCGGCGAACGAGATCAGCTTTTGTGAACGGCTCGGACCGTCGCCGAGGAACTTCAGCGAAACGGCCGCGCCGACCGCGCCCGGCAGGTACGCCAGCGCCGGCGCGATGAGCGCGGCGCCGAGCGCGGCGATGGTGGATACGGGTTCTGCCATGTCTACCTCCATAAAAAAAACCCGCCGGGGCGGGTTGGGTTGAGCGTGCGTGTGAATTAGCTTGAAGATAAAAAAAGACCGCGCGGCGATCCGCGCGACCGGCGTTGTTGTGCGCACGTGGTGGCGCCGGTGGCGGCCTCAATCTGCGCTAATTTCCCCTATCGGTGCCGCGCCGGCTGACGCGACTATTACGAGTGAGGAAAGTGTGTATCGGGTGGTTTCATTCAAATCTCTGTCTCCCCAGCATTTTTTAGCGCCGGCGCCGCCCCAGCAGCCGCGCCGCGCGCGCGCCGTGCGTCTGCAGCAGGCCCTCCAGTTCGCCGACCATCTCCTTGATTTTTTCCCGCTCAAAACTGCCCGGGCAGCTGACCGGCGCGTCGCCGCTGCCCTGGCACGCGGCACAGGCGACACGGCGTGACGGCGGCGCGATGCCGGTGCCGCCGCAGCGCTTGCATTTGCCGTCGAGCCAGTGCGCCAGCGAGGCCTCGGCGACCCGGCGGTACAGCGTGTTGGCGGCCTGTATGTCCCAGGCGGTGTTGGCCTTGGCCCAGCGCCGCGTCCGCCCCGTCTCGCCAACCTTGGCGGTCCATACGCGCAACAGTTGCGCCAGATTGCCCGAGTTGCCCTCGGACAGGCGGTTGACGCTGCCGTCGGCGTATTTCACGCGGCACAGCAACGCGCCGAGGTCGCCGGCCCGTGCGGCCGCGCCGATAGCGTCCAGATCGTGGTGGAACTCGTCGTCACGCAGATCCCGCGAGCTTAGCGATGCGATGAATTGTTCGGAAAATCCCATGATGTTTCTCCCTGTAAGGCACGCCGCCCGGCGCGCAGAATAATGCCTGTGTGCTTGCGCGGACCGCCCCTCGGCCGCGTCGCTGGGGCGGTGATGGCTCTTGCATCGCACATCCCTTGCTCCGGTGTATTCACATCAGGACTCGACTTTAGCGATTGATAATGCTAAAGTCAAGCATTTGGTAATTTATCAAACGGTAAATTTAAGGTGTAATGTCGATATGGATATGTATCAATACAGACGCGACCGCCTGCTGGCCCTGCTACGCGACCAGTACGGCAACATGCGCAAGAATATTGCCGACGCGAGCGGCTGGAGCGAGGCGCGCATGTCGCAAATTTTGTCGCCGACCTACCGCGACGGCCGCGCCTTCAGCGAAAAAATCGCGCGCAAGCTGGAGGCCGACCTAGCGATTGAAACGATGTACTTCGACCAGGGCGCCGCGCCGGCCGAGGCCGCCCCGTTGCCCGGCCTGCGCCCGGTCGTGGTGGCGGAAATTGACGACGAGCGCTTTTGCGCGATCCGCAAGGTCAGGCTGTGCCTGTCGGCCGGCATCACCGGCTTCAGCATCGAGCCGGAGAGCTACGACGGCAGCATGATCAGCGTGCCGCGCACCTGGGTCGAACGCAACGGCTTCCAGCCGGAGCGCCTGGTGGCGATCAAGGTCAAGGGCGAAAGCATGGAACCGGCCCTGTTCCAGGACGACGTGGTGATCATCAACACCGCCGATACCCAGCCGGCCGACGGCGTCGTGTTCGCCGTCAACTACGAGGGCGAGGCGGTGGTCAAGCGGCTGGCGCGCGACATCGGCCAGTGGTGGTTGACATCGGACAATCCGGACCAGCGCAAGTACCACCGCAAGATGTGCCGCGGCAACGAGTGCCTGATCGTCGGCCGCGTGGTGCGCAAGGAAAGCGACCGTATTTGAGCCCCGCGAGAATTCTTCAATGAATTTATCAATTATCACGTCGACTTTGCCGTGCGCTGCAAGCCGCTCGCTTGACGCGCAGGCGCGGCAGCCGGGGCAAATCGTCGGCGCCGGAAAAACCCCCGTATAATATGTTGCTTCATTCACCACGTCGTTGCGGGATCGCCAATGTTAAGCCGCCTTCGCGAAGAGCTCGCCAAGACCAAACTGTTTGCCGACGTCCGCTTCGACGCGATTGCGCACCTGCTCGACAGCTGCGGCGTGATCGAGGTCGCGGCCGGCGCCGTCCTGCTGGAGGCGGGGATGCCCAACGACCAGCTTTACGTGCTGTTGGAGGGGCAGCTGGCTATCCACCTCACCACATCGGCTCAACCGTCGTATGTGCGGCTGGGCGCCGGCGAATGCGTCGGCGAGATGTCTATGATCGAAGGCAGGGAGACCTCGGCGCAGGTGCTCGCCAGCGCCGCCAGCCGCCTGCTGGTGATTCCGCGCGACACGATGTGGTCGCTGATCCACGCATCCCACGCGATCTCGCGCAATATGCTGGTCATGCTGTCCAGCCGCGTGCGCCAGGGCAACGAAGCCGTCAGGGACGGCATGCACCGCCAAAACGAGTTCGAAAGCATGGCGCTCGTCGACGGCCTGACCGGCCTGCACAACAGGCGCTGGCTGGAGCAAGCGTTCCGGCGCAAAGTCGAGTCCAGCCTGCAAGAGGGCAAACCCTTGTCGGTGTTGATGATCGACATCGACCACTTCAAACGCGTCAACGACACCTACGGCCACCTGTCGGGCGACCGCTCCTTGCGCGCGGTGGCGCTGGCGCTGAACGACAACCTGCGCCCGGGCGACCTGTTGGCGCGCTACGGCGGCGAGGAATTTGCCGTGCTGCTGCCGGACACGGCCGGTCCGCAAACGGCGCTCGTCGCCGAGCGCCTGCGCCTGGCGGTGGCCGAACCGGCGGCGGCGCCCGGCGCGCTGCCGCACCGGCTGTCGATCTCGCTGGGCGACACGCAATTGCGCGCCGGCGACACGCTCGAAAGCCTGCTCGAACGCGCCGACTGCGCCCTCTATATGGCCAAGACCGCTGGCCGCAACTGCGCGCGTTCGGCCTAGCGGACTCGGACCAGGCCTAGGACTAGTTTGCGGCCGGATTCAATTGCAGCCTGAGTAGGACTTCCTGGCCGCCCTTGACGACGGCCGTCGCCGACGCCGGCGCGCAGCCATCCACGGCCACGCCGATCTGGTACACCCCCTCCGCCGGCGCCGCCAGGCGGAACGTGCCGTCGGCGCTGTCTAGGCGCGGGGTATGCCAATGTGCGGGATCAGGCATACAATGGGTGGGCGTAACCGGGGAGTGCGGCGAGGCGCGACAACAAGCACGAAGAAAGCGACGACAACCATGACGAAAACCAAGGGCGAAGGGGAGCAAGAAATAGCAGGAGACTCCGCCTCCCAGCTGATAGACGCGAAAATCAAGGAGTTGGGTGATTGGCGCGGCGAAACGCTAGCCCGGCTGCGCGCCCTCGTCAGGCAGGCCGACCCCGAAGTGGTCGAGGAGTTGAAGTGGCGGGGGGTGCCCGTGTGGTCGCACGCGGGAATTATCTGCACCGGCGAGACGTACAAGCATGCCGTGAAGATGACCTTCGCCAAGGGCGCCGCGTTGGACGACCCGTCGGGTCTGTTCAACGCCAGCCTCGACGGCAACACCAGGCGCGCCATCGATTTCCATCAGGACGACGCGATTGATGAAAAGGCGTTGCAGGCGCTCATCCGCGCCGCCGTGGCCTTGAACACCGCCTCGGCCGCCCAGCGGCGCCGGCCACCAGCGTAGACGGCCGAAGAGCGCTATCGCTGCGTCGATGCTTCCACTTGGCCGCCTCCGCTGACGTGCTTGAGCATGTGTTCATTCAAGAATTTCGCATACCGTTCCGGTTGTTCCAGGTCTGGAAAGTGTCCGCAATCCTCGAAATGAATAATCTCCGCATGCGGCACGCAATCGAGCAGTGACTGCGCGTTGGTGGCGCGATGGGAGCGATCCGAGCCGCCCCACACCATGGTGCAAGGCGTGCGCGCCACCTTGACGGCCGAGATCGCCTCACGAAGCAGACCCTGCACCACGCCGGCAAGGCAGAAACAGGCGCCTCGGGCAAGCGCGTGGTGGGCGTGGCGGCGATAAAAAGTCCGGTCGGTGCCGCGGGGCAATGCCATTGCATACCACGCATTCGTGGTCTTCAGACGAAAGGCCCATGCGGCCAGTTGGCCCAACACGGGTATCCTCAACGGCCACGGCACCGTGCGCATGGTCCAGGCGTGCATCGCGGACAAGGACGGGGTCTGCGCAAGGAACAGGCTAGCGATACGCCGCGGCGCGATTTGCGCCGCGCGCAAGGCGTAGAAACCGTTGGCGCAGCTAAACGCCAGGGTCGCCTGGCGGATGCCGAGCGCATCGAGGACATCCAGCACCGCCCTCGCCCCCTGATCCAAAGAATGGCGATAGGATGAGGATGGCAGCGACAACCCGAAACCGGGCATGTCGAAGCACACCAGCCGATAGTCCCGAACCAGCAACGCTGACAAGTGTTCATAGTGTTCAACCACGTTCGGGCCGTCTGGCACGACCACCACGCATGGCTTGCCTGAACCCGTGTCCAATACCCGAATCGATCCGCTCGGGCTGTCGATGATCCTCTTCGCCGGCGAAGCAGCGATGGCAGCCATCCGGCCCGACGCGGACCAGCGCGTCAACAAACTATCAAGTAAAGCAATCATATGAGCGGGCCAAGAATCGCAGACCCGCTACCTTACAGCAGAAACGCGAACAGCCGTCAAAGCGATGGCTGATTAACCAGCTGCCGCCATGCCTGCAATTTTTGCTCGAAGCTAACACTGGCATGTGCTGGCGAGGAAGAGGGCAGAATGACTGTTCGATAGCCCGCCGCGGCGAATTGCGGGGCGAACTTGCCCGAGGTTTGGCCATTGAAGCCCACCGTTTCCAGCCGCGGGCACAGCTCGCGCAGGCGGGCGAAGTCGTTGGCGGCGGGCTTGCGGATGGCGGAGTCGAGGCTGCCCGCGCGCTCGCAGGCGCCCAGTACGTCCCACAGGCCGAAGCCGTGCGCCAGCAGGCGCGGCAGGCGCTCGGCGTAGGGCAAGCCGGCCAGGTCCTCGCCGGTCAGCGCCGACAAAATCGGCCACAACTGGTTGCGCGGATGGGCGTAATACTGCTGCGCGGCGAGCGAGGCCGCGCCGGGGAAACTGCCCAATATCAGGATACGGGTGGCGGGCGCGAGCACCGGCGCCAGGCCGGTGAGGGAAGGAGCGGATGGGGTCGGCATGGCCGTCATTTTAACGGATGGCGCGCGCCGGCGAGGGCCGCGATGTTCCGGTGTAGAATTTGCCGGCACGGCCCAAACCAACAATAACGGAGACTATCCATGCCAGAGCCAAGAACCATCGACACCCTGCTTGCCCGCTACAGCGAAAGCCACTTGAACCCCGCCAACGAAGTGATCCATTTCGTCTGCGTGCCGGTGATCGTGTTCACCCTGCTCGGCCTGCTGTGGGCGGTCCATCCGCTGGCGGCGGTGGCGGCCAGCGCGGCCGCGCTGCTGTACTACTTCACACTGTCGAAACCGTTTGCGGCGGGCATGCTGCTGATGGCGGCGGCCATGCTCGGCCTGCTCATGGCGATGCCGCCCGCCGCCGTGCTGCCGCTGTCGCTGGCGATTTTCGTGCTGGCGTGGATCGGCCAGTTCATCGGCCACCAGATCGAGGGCAAGAAGCCGTCCTTCCTCGACGACCTGCGCTTTTTGCTGATCGGCCCGCTGTTCGTGCTGGGCTTCCTTTACCGCCGCCTCAGGCTGGCCTATTGAAGATCCGCGCATGCCGCCGCGGCCGCATGCGCCGGCAAGCTGAGCGGTAACAGATTCTTACTTCTTCACACTAGTTGCCCAAACAAATTATCGATATGCTAAGCATGCTGGCTCGACGCGCGCGCCGGCCCCATCCAACCAATTTCGTCCTATGGAGTTACGCATGAAAGCACTGATGACGGCCGCCCTCGCCGCAACCCTGGTCGTGGGCCTGAGCGCCTGCGTGGTCGCGCCCAATTCCGGCAGCGTCTACAACGCCCGGCAGGCGCAAAACGAGCAGTCGGTGCGCATTGGCAGCGTCGAATCCATACGCGAAGTGATGATCGACAAGGGCAACAGCGGCACCGGCACGCTGGCCGGCGCGGCCCTGGGCGGCTTGGCCGGCTCGGCCATCGGCGGCGGCAACGGCGCGGTGGCGGTCGGCATTCTGGGCGCGGTCGCCGGCGGCCTGGCGGGCCAGAACGTGGAAGCGAACATGATGAAACGCAAGGGTTTTGAAATCACGGTGCGGCTGGACAATGGCGAACTGCGCGCAATCACCCAGGACGCCGACGAAATGTTCCGCGCGGGGGAGCGGGTGCGCCTGCTGTCGAACGGCCGCACCACCCGCGTCACGCACTGACGCCGCCGGCCCGGCGGCGCCTAGGCGAACGGTCCGGCCGCGATCAGCGCGTGGCCGTGGCCGTCGGCCAGCGCCACCACCAGCGCGGCCGCCGCGACGATGTAAGCGAACAGGCTGGCCACTTTGAGTTGCAGCGGGAATTTCATGGAATGACCTTTCATGGAATTGCGCCGGGGCGCGTGCGGGGCGGATTGCAGCGCGGATTTACTTGCAATTCCCATAATAATTCAGGCATTGCTATAAAAGTAAGCAAGCCGCCCGCCCCTGCGCTGGCTCAACCGCCTAGGACCAAATGCGCCACAAGCGGCCGCCATCGTGGTAAAACATAGACACCGGGCAAGATGTTGTAAAAAACCATATACTGCCCGGATGTCTTCTCCCCTCCTCTTTCTTATCGCCTCCCTGATCTGGGGTTCCACCTTCTGGGCCATCACGCTGCAACTGGGCGAGGTCGCGCCGGCCGTCTCGGTGATGGTCCGCTTCGGGCTGGCCGCGGCCGTGCTGTTCCTCTGGTGCCGCCTGCGCGGCGACCGCCTGCGCCTGCCCTGGCGCGCCCAGCGCTGGCTGATGCTGCAGGGCTTCGCCACCTTCGGCTTCAGCTATGTCTGCACCTACAGCTCGGAGCAGTACCTGGTGTCGGCGCTGGTCAGCGTGCTGTTTGCCTTGATGGTGTTCTGGAATCCGCTGTGCAACCGCCTCGCCTTCGGCACGCCGCTGACCTGGCGCACCTGGTGCGCGGCGGCGGTGGCGATGTGCGGCGTCACCCTGCTGTTCTATCCGTCGATCCGCGCCTCGTGGCAGGCAACGCTGAACGGCGGCAGCGGCCGCTTCATGCTCGGCTTCGCGCTGGCGCTGGCGGCCACCATCTCCAGCTCGGTCGGCAACGTCATCGTCGTCAAGGTGCGCGAACAGTCGTCCAACGTGCTGCTGACGATGGCCTGGGCGATGCTGTGGGGCAGCGCCCTGGTCGCGCTGTGGGTCCTGGCCACCGGCCAGTCGCTGCAACTGCCGGCGACGCCGCGCTATTGGATCGGCCTGCTGTACCTGGCGCTGTTCGGCTCGGTCGTCGCCTTCGGCGCCTACTTCACGCTGATCGACCGCATCGGCTCGCAAAAAGCCGTGTATGTCGGCGTCGTCACGCCGGTCATTTCGGTGCTGCTGTCGATCCAGCTGGAACAGTACCGCCCCGGGCCGGGAGAATGGGCCGGCATGCTGCTGTGCCTGTCCAGCGTGGCCTGGGCGCTGCGCGCGCCGACGCCAACGCCGACAGCGCCGGCCGCCAGCGCCTCGTTGACAAACCCATAGGAGACATCATGCAAGCAAGCTTTATTATCCGCCCGGCCGAGCCGGCCGACGTCGACGCCATTTACGCCATGATTTATGAATCGGCCCAGTTCGGCGGCGTGGAACAGCTGCTCGTCGCCGACGCCGCCATGCTGGGCCAGGCCCTGTTTGGCGCCAGCCCCGGCTGCGAGGCGCTGGTCGGTTGCGTGGACGGCGCGCCGGTGATGATCGCGCTGTTTTTCCACACCTTCTCCAGTTTCCAGTGCCGCAAGAGCCTGTATCTGGAAGACTTGTACGTCCGGCCCGCCGCGCGCGGCCTCGGCTATGGCAAGCAGATGCTGGCGACGCTGGCGCAGCTGGCGCTACGGCGCGGTTGCAGCCGTTTCGAGTGGGGCGTCATGAGCTGGAACGACAACGCCATCCGCTTTTACCAGGGCGTCGGCGCCGACGTGTTGCCGGACCTGCGCATCTGCCGCCTCAGCGGCGCGGCCCTGGCCGCCTTGTCCGACGCCGCCTGACAAAGCGTCGGGCAAAAAAAATCCCACGTGCATACAGCGCCGTGGGGGAAACCCATTGTTAAGTGGGAGGGGAGGGTTGATTCAACGGGTTCAATATAACCCGCGTCGAAAGCGTCTTCGCTCGTCTTTACATTTGCTTACCGTGCTTACCGGCGGCGTTACACTTCGCGTGTTGCGCGACGCCCACGCCAGCCGGCGCCGGCGACGCTGGCTGTCAAGCCTATCTTCTCGGCTCTACCAGCCCGCCGTGCATGCCGACGCTGGGCTGGAGCGCGCTATCGGACTCACCGCCCCGCTTCGACCTCATCCATATTTGATATGCCTTGACGCAGGCGGCGCAAACTAAAATTGTTGCAGTTACAAGCATGCCGATCTCCTCGGATAACGCTGACAAAAGGCGGGCAAGCCCCGGGCGAAGGTCCATTTTGCGGCTTCGGGCGGCCGCCGCCTTGCGGGAACTCAAACTCCGCGCTGGCGCGCGCGCCGCCGCGAAGGCGCCGGCCGCTTGATTCGGCGCAAGGATGGCGCCGCCGCGCTCCCACAAAATGGGGCTGCCGCCAACGACCACGGAGTACGCACCATGAAAATATTGCCCAATCCAATCGCCACGCTCGTCTACCGCGCCTATCTGCGCGCGCGGCTGACGCGTTACACGCGCGACTTGCAAGCCATCGCCGCGCAACGCGAAAACGATTTCCATGCGGAGCGGATCCTGCACCGCGAAGTCGTGGCGGTACGTTCCAAACTGCTGTCGCTGTAATTTAGCGGCGGGCGCGCGCGCCGGCCCCGGCGTAGCGTTCGACCAGCTCGAACAGGCCCTGGGCGAGCAGGGCCAGCAGCGCGGCCGGAATCGCCCCGGCCAGCAGCATGTCGTTGTCGTTCAACGCCAGGCCGATGGTGATGCGCTCGCCGTAGCCGCCGGCGCCGATGAAGGCGGCGATGGTGGCGGTGCCCACGCTCATCACCGCCGCCGTCTTGACGCCGGCCAGTATCACCGGCAGCGCCAGCGGCAAATCCACATATAGCAGGCGTTCGCGGCGGCGCATCCCCAGCGCCAGCGCCGCCAGTCGCAAACCGCGCGGCACTTGCAGGATGCCGGTGCAGGTGTTGCGCACGATCGGCAGCAAGGCGTAGACGAACAGCGCCACCAGCGCCGGCGCCGTGCCGATCATGCCCAGCAGCGGGATCAGCATCGCCAGCAAGGCCAGCGACGGCACCGTTTGCAACACGCCGACCAGCGCCAGCACGCTTTGCCGCAGGCGCGGCACGAACGCCGCCAGCACGCCCAGCGGTATGCCGACCGCGCAGGCCAGCGCCAGCGACAGCAGCACCAGCGTGACGTGCTGGCGCGTCAGGGTCCAGAAATTGTCGTCGAATATCTTTTCCAGCAGGCCGCGCCCCGCCCCGCCCCGTTGCGGCGCGGCCGCCCGGCCGGACGCCAGCCATTCCGCGGCCACCGCGGCGAAACTCTTGCCGCCGATCTCCACCGCGGCGTTCATGGCCACCATGTCGGTGCCCTTGATGCTGCCCTCCAGCCCCTGCAGCGACCGCCAGGCGGCCGGGAAGCGGCGCGCCACGTCGAGCCGGTACAGCAGCACCGCGTCGTAGCGCGGGAAATACGCCAGGTCGTCGGCCAGCACGCGCAGGCCGTACTGCTGGATCTTGGCGTCGGTCGAATAGATGTCGATGACGTCGACTTGCCGCTGCGCCAGCGCCGCGTAGGCGATGCCGTGGTCGAGGCCGCTGGGCCGCTGCGCCAGGCCGTAGCGCGCCGCCAGGCCGGGCCAGCCGTCGGCGCGGCCGATGAATTCCTGCGACAGGCCGAATGTCAAGCCGGGCTGGCCGGCCAGCTGGCTCAGGCTGGCAATGCCGGCGGGGGCGTCGGCGCGCATCGCCAGCGCGTAGGTGTTGTTAAAGCCCAGCGGCACCGCCACGCCCAGCCCGAGCGGCGCCAGTTCGCGGCGGATCTGTTCCAGCGAGGCCGGTTGGGCGTGCTTGAGGATTTCGTTGTCGATGGTGCCCAGGTATTCGGGGTAGAGGTCGATATTGCCCGAGCGCAGGGCGGCCAGCACGATGGCGGTGTTACCCAGGCCCTGGTGGTGCTCGGCCGGCGTCAGCGACGCCGCGCGCTGGGTCAGGATTTCGCCGAGGATGTAGGACTCGGTGAAGCGCTTCGAGCCGATTTTCAGCGTGTCGGCGGCGGCGCCGGCGGCGCTGAAGCACAGTAGCAGGGCGAACAGGCAGGTGAAGGTGGGTTTGGCGCGCACGCGTGCTCCAGAGTGGTGCCGGCGCGCCGCCGCGTTGCGGGCAACGTGGCGGCGCGCCGGTCAGGCCGGCAAGCTTACCACTGGTTCGCGCCAGACGCCGCCGTTGACGACGCCGCGGCAGGGATTGAAGCCGATCGCGTACGCCAGGTCGGCCGGGCGGGCGATGTGCCACAGCGCGAAGTCGGCGCGCTTGCCCAGCTCCAGGCTGCCGACCTGCGTCTGCAAACCCAGCGCCTTGGCGGCCTGGATGGTACAGCCGGCCAGCGCCTCCCGCGGCGTCAACCGCCACAGGGTGCAAGCCATGTTCATCGCCAGCAGCAGCGAGGTCATCGGCGAGGTGCCGGGGTTGCAGTCGGTCGCCACCGCCAGCGCCACGCCGGCGGCGCGCAGCGCGGCCACCGGCGGCGGCTGGGTGTCGCGCAGGAAGTAATAGGCGCCCGGCAGCAGCACCGCCACCGTGCCGTGCGCGGCCATGGCGGCGATGCCGGCCGGCGTCAGGTGCTCCAAATGGTCGGCCGAGAGGCCGTCGTAGCGCGCCACCAGCTCGCTGCCGCCCTGGTCGGACAACTGCTCGGCGTGCAGCTTGACCGGCAGCCCGTGCGCGCGCGCGGCGCGGAACACGCGCTCGGTCTGGGCGGCGGAAAAGCCGATCCGCTCGCAGAAGGCGTCGACCGCGTCGACCAGGCCGGCGCCGGCCAGCGCCGGCAGCATCTGTTCGCACACCAGGTCGATGTAGGCGTCGGCGCGGCCGGCGTACTCCGGCGGCAGCGCGTGCGCGCCGAGGAAGGTGGTGGCCACCGCCACCGGCAGCACCTGGCCGACGCGGCGCGCCACCCGCAGCATTTTCTCCTCCGACTCCAGCGACAGGCCGTAGCCGGACTTGATTTCCAGCGTCGTCACGCCCTCGGCCAGCAGGCTGGCCACGCGCGGCAGGCTTTGCCTGAGCAGCTCGTCGTCGCTGGCGGCGCGGGTCGCCCGCACCGTCGACATGATGCCGCCGCCGGCCTTGCTGATGTCCTCGTAGCTGGCGCCGTTCAGGCGCGCCTCGAATTCGTCGCTGCGGTTGCCGGCGTGGACGATGTGGCTGTGGCAGTCGATCAGGCCGGGCGTCAGCCAGCAGCCGCCGCCGTCGACCACCGGGCAGGCGCTGGCGGGCAGCGCGGCGCGCGGCCCGAGCCAGGCGATGCGGCCGTCCTTGACGGCGATGGCGCCGTCAAGGATCTCGCCGTAGCCGTCGACCATCGTGGCCAGGTGAACATTCGTGTAGAGCACGTCCCAGGTTTGCATGCTTGCCGCCTTTAATTGTCGGGTGGTGGGTGAGCCGGGGTCGGACCTTCGCGCCTTGGCGCCCGGGCTCTGGCCCCATTTTTTCGCCGCCGCGGGTTTGGTTTCAGGTGATCAGATCGGCGACGAAGACGGTCGCGCCGGCGCCGGCGCCGGCGGCCAGCGACCAGTGCATGGCGTCGTCGGCGTCGAGCAGCAGCGCGTCGAACAGGCCGAGCGTGTATGCGCGCGCGCCGGCGCGCGCCACCACGGCGCCGCCGTCGGCGACGAACAGCAGCGTGGTCGGGCTGCGCCGCGCCAGTTCGGCCGGTACGCTGACGCGTTCGAGCTGGTGGCGGCAGCGGCTGCGCCGGGTCATCACGTTGAAGTCGGTGGTGATCGACGCGACGTCGGCGTGCACCGCCGCCTCGCCGGCGAACCACAGCAGCGGGTTGGCGGCGCTGAGCGTGATGCGGCGCTCGCCGTCCAGCGTCAGCGTGACGCCGTCGCCGGCCACCAGGCACAGGCTGCGGTCGATGCCGGGGAAGACGGAGAAGGCGCCGCTGCGGGCGATCGTCGCCAGGCTGATGCGCCAGTCGAAGTCGTCGAAGCCCGCGCCGCGCGGAAAGACGGCGACCTCGGTGGTGCTGCCGCCGCCGTTTTTCCACGGCGCCGCCACCAGGTCCGCATGGGCGATGAACCGGGCCATGTCAGAACCGCCGCAGTTCGGCCAGCGTGCGCTTGTAGCGCGCGGTGATGGCGTCCTGCGCCACGTGGCGCTGCCCGCGCACCACCCAGCGGCCGCCGGCCAGCACGTCGCGCACCAGGTTGTCGTTGCCGCAGAAGATGAAGCTGCCCAGCACATCCTGCAGCGCGGCGCCGCACAGGTTCGGGTGCTCGTCGTCGAGCACGATCAGGTCGGCGCGCCTGCCGGCCGCCAACGCGCCCAGGCGCCGCCCCGAAGCCTGCGCGCCGCCCTGCAAGGCGCCCTGCCAGAGGAAGTCGCCGACATGGCGCTGGCCGTCGCTGTGGGCGACGTTGCGGCGGCGCTGCTGCAGGCGCTGGCCGTACTCCAGCCAGCGCAACTCCTCCACCGCGCCCTGCGAAATGTGGCTGTCGCTGCCGATGCCGAAACGCCCGCCGGCGGCGAGGAACTCGGGCAGCGGGAACATGCCGTCGCCCAGGTTGGCCTCGGTGGTCGGGCACAGGCCGGCCACCGCCCCGCTGGCGGCCAGGCTGTCGACCTCGTCGCGCAGCAGGTGGGTGGCGTGCACCAGGCACCAGCGCTGGTCGACGGCGACCTGGTCGAGCAGCCATTGCACCGGACGGCGGCCGCACCAGTCCAGCGACTGCGCCACTTCCTGCTGCTGCTCGGCGATGTGGATGTGCACCGGGCGCGCCGCCGGCAGCGCCAGCAGCACCTCGTTGATCTGCGCCACCGAGGCGGCGCGCAGCGAGTGCGGCGCGAAGCCCACTTCGGTCTGGCCGTCGCGCAGCGGCGCCAGCGCCTCGACGATCTTCAGCACGTCGTCGGGATTGGTTTTAAAACGGCTCTGCTCCGGCTTCAAGGGCACTTCGCCGAAGCTGGAGTAGCTGTACAGCACCGGCAGCATGGTGATGCCGATGCCGCTGTGGCGCGACGCCGCGACCACCCGCTCGGCCGTCTCGGCCGGGCGCGCGTACATGGCGCCGCCCGGGTCGCGCTGCACGTAGTGGAACTCGCACACGGCGGTGTAGCCGTGGCGCAGGCACTCGGTGAACAATTGCGCGGCGATGGCCTCGATGTGCTCGGGCGTGATGTTGCGCGCGAAGCGGTACATCAAGTCGCGCCAGGTCCAGAAGCTGTCCGGGCTGTCGCCAGCCTTCTCGGTCTGGCCGCCCAGCGCGCGCTGGAACGAGTGCGAGTGCAGGTTGACCATGCCGGGCAGGACGTAGCCGGCCGCTTCGACGCCGGCCGGCCGCGTAACGCCGGCGGCCACCGCCAGCAGGTCGCCGGCGTCGTCCCACTCCAGCAGCACGTCCTTTTGCCAGCCGTCCGGCAGCAGCGCGTGGCGCGCGAACAGCGCGCTCACCGGCGCGCCCAATCGGCGGCGGCCGTGGTCATCTGGCGCAGCAGGCCCTGCACCCGCGCCGCCAGGTCGGGGCGGTAGCCGAACGGCGCCGCCTCGTCCATGTACAGGCACTGGCACATCTCCAGCTGGATCGCGTGCACGTTCGCGCCGGGCTGGCCGTAGTGGCGCGTGATGTGGCCGCCCTTGAAGCGGCCGTTCACCGCGACGCTGAATTCGTCCTGCGCCCGCGCCAGGCCGACCACGGCGTCGCGCAGGCCGGGCGCGCAACTGGCGCCGTCGGCGGTGCCGAAGTTCAGGTCGGGCAGCTTGCCGTCGAAGAAGCGCGGCACCACCGAGGCGATCGAATGCGCGTCCCACAGCACCACGCTGCCGTGGATGCGCAGCATGCGCTCAAGCTCGGCCTGCAACTGCGCGTGGTAGGGGCGCCAGTAGCGCTGCAGGCGCTGCTGCACCTCGGCCTCGCCCGGCTCGCGCCCCGGCAGGTACAGCGGCGCGCGGTGGAAGGTGTCGACCGGGCACAGGCCGGTGGTGTCCTGGCCCGGATATAGATTGGTGTTTTCCTGCGGACGGTTCAGGTCGACCACATAGCGCGACCAGCGCGCCGACAGGGTCGAGGCGCCCATCTCGCGCAAAAAACCGTACAGCTCGACCAGGTGCCAGTCGGTGTCGGCCTTGTCCAGCGCGGCGGGCGTGAAAGCGGCCGCGACGTCGTCCGGGATGTCGGTGCCGACGTGCGGCATCGACACCAGCAGGGGGATGCTGCCCGCGTTAAATCGGAAGTCCATGATGTAGTCTCCTTGCGCCCGGACCAAACGGTCCGGGCTCTACTCTACCTACTTATTAAGCGTACAGGGGAACGAACAGGCCGTGGCAAGATGCGCTCAGCTCGCCCGTCACCACCATCTGCTTGGCCGCCTCGATGTCCGGCGCGAAAAAGCGGTCGGCGTCGAAGAAGGCCACCTTCTGGCGCAGCTGCGAATGCACGTGCTCCAGCTGCGGCGAGGTCTTCAAAGGACGGTGGAAGTCGATGCCCTGCGCGGCGGCCAGCAGCTCAATGCCGACGATGACGGCGGTGTTGTGCGCCATGTCGTCCAGGCGGCGGCCGGCGTAGGTGGCCATGCTGACGTGGTCTTCCTGGTTGGCCGAGGTCGGCAGGCTGTCGACGCTGGCCGGATGCGCCATCGACTTGTTCTCCGACGCCAGCGCGGCGGCCGTGACGTGGGCGATCATGAAGCCGGAGTTCACGCCCGGGTCGCGCACCAGGAACGGCGGCAGCCCGGACAGCGTGGCGTCGATCAGCAGCGCGATGCGGCGCTCCGACAGCGCGCCGATTTCGGCGATCGCCAGCGCCAGCGTGTCGGCCGCGAAGGCCACCGGCTCGGCGTGGAAGTTACCGCCCGAGACGATCTTCGCCAGGCCGTCGCCGGCTTCCTGGAAGATCAGCGGGTTGTCGGTGACGGCGTTCGCCTCGATCAGCAGGGTGCGCCCGGCGTTGACGATCAGGTCCAGGCAGGCGCCCATCACTTGCGGCTGGCAACGCAGGCTGTACGGGTCTTGCACGCGCTCGTCGCCGACCAGGTGCGAGGCGCGGATGGCGCTGTTGGCCACCAGTTGGCGGTACACGCCGGCGGCGGCGATCTGGCCGGGCTGGCCGCGCACCGCGTGGACGCGGGCGTCGAACGGCGCGTCGCTGCCCTTGGCGGCGTCGAGCGAGAGCGCGCCCGTGACCATGCCGGCCTCCAGCAGGCGCTCGGCCATGAACAGGCCGTGCAGCGTCAGCGCGGTCGACACCTGGGTGCCGTTGATCAGCGCCAGGCCCTCCTTCGCCGCCAACACCACCGGCGCGATGCCGGCCGCGTTCAGCGCGTCGCTGGCCTGCATGATCTCGCCGTGCACGCGCACCTCGCCCACGCCCAGCATCGCCAGCGTCATGTGCGCCAGCGGCGCCAGGTCGCCGGAGGCGCCCACCGAGCCCTTGGCCGGGATGGCCGGCATGACGCCGGCGTTGTACAGGGCGATCAGGGTGTCGACGATCAGCGGGCGCACGCCCGAATAGCCGCGCGCCAGGCTGCCGATTTTCATCAGCATGACCAGGCGCACCACGGCGTCGGAGATCAGCTCGCCGGTGCCGACCGAGTGCGACAGGATCAGGTTGCGCTGCAGTTGTTCCAGCTTGTCGTCGGGGATGCGGGTCTTGGCCAGCAGGCCGAAGCCGGTGTTGATGCCGTAGGCGGCGTCGCCCTTGGCGACGATGGCGCGCACGGCGGCGGCCGAGGCCTCGATCACCGGATAGGCGTCCGCCGCCAGGCTCAGCGCGGACGGCGCCGCCCATTCGGTGCGCAGGTCGGCCAGCGTCATCGCGCCCGGGTTCAGGGTCCAGCTCTTGTTGCTGCTTTTCATAGTCGTTCTCTCTCTATATATATGTAGGTGTGCGGTGGCGTGCGGCGTGCGCTCTAGTTACGCGCTCACTTGATCATCGGCAGGTTCAGGCCGTTGCGCTTGGCGCAGGCGGCCGCGCTTTCGTAGCCGGCGTCGGCGTGGCGCATCACGCCCGAGCCGCTGTCGTTGACCAGCACGCGCGCCAGGCGCTTGGCCGCCGCGTCGGTGCCGTCGGCAACGATGACCATGCCGGAATGCTGCGAGTATCCCATGCCGACGCCGCCGCCGTGGTGCAGCGAGACCCAGGTGGCGCCGCCGGCCGTGTTCAGCATGGCGTTCAGCAGCGGCCAGTCGGAGACCGCGTCGGTGCCGTCCTTCATGCTCTCGGTTTCGCGGTTCGGGCTGGCCACCGAGCCGGTGTCGAGGTGGTCGCGGCCGATCACCACCGGCGCCTTCAGCTCGCCGTTGCGGACCATCTCGTTGAAGGCCAGGCCGGCGATGTGGCGCTCGCCCAGCCCCAGCCAGCAGATGCGCGCCGGCAGGCCCTGGAAGGCGATGCGCTCGCGCGCCATGTCGAGCCAGTGGTGCACCTGCTTGTGCTCGGGGAACAACTCCTTGATCTTGGCGTCGGTCTTGTAAATGTCTTCCGGATCGCCCGACAGCGCCACCCAGCGGAACGGCCCGCGGCCCTCGCAGAACTGCGGCCGGATATACGCCGGCACGAAACCGGGGAAGTCGAAGGCGTTCTCGACGCCGTGGTCGAGCGCGACCTGGCGGATGTTGTTGCCGTAGTCGACCGTGTGCACGCCCATCGCGTGGAAGTCCAGCATCGCCTGCACGTGCGCGGCGCAGGAATCGGCGGCGGCGGCGCTCAGGCGGGCGTGGCGCTCGGGGTCTTGCTGCGCCGACTTCCAGTCCGACACGCTCCAGCCGCGCGGCAGGTAGCCGTTGATCAGGTCGTGCGCCGAGGTCTGGTCGGTGACCAGGTCGGGCACGATACCGCCGGCCTTGGCGCGCTTGACCAGCTCCGGCAGGATCTCGGCGGCGTTGCCCAGCAGGCCGATGGAGATCGCCTCCTTGCGGTCGGTGTGGTACTTGACCAGTTCCAGCGCCTCGTCGATGCTGCCGGCCTGCTTGTCGAGGTAGCGGGTGCGCAGGCGGAAGTCGATGCTGCTCTGCTGGCACTCGATGTTCAGCGAGACGGCGCCGGCCATGGTGGCGGCCAGCGGCTGCGCGCCGCCCATGCCGCCCAGGCCGGCGGTGAGGATCCAGCGCCCGCCCCAGTCGCCGCCGAAATGCTGGCGCCCGGCTTCGGCGAAGGTTTCATAGGTGCCCTGGACGATGCCCTGGGTGCCGATGTAGATCCAGCTGCCGGCCGTCATCTGGCCGTACATGAACAGGCCGGCGCGGTCGAGTTCGTTGAAACGCTCCCAGTTGGCCCACTTCGGCACCAGGTTGGAATTGGCGATCAGCACGCGCGGCGCGTTCTCGTGGGTCTGGAACACGCCGACCGGCTTGCCCGACTGGATCAGCAGGGTCTGGTCGTCCTCCAGCTCGCGCAGCGAGGCCAGGATCTGGTCGAAGCACGCCCAGTTGCGGGCGGCGCGGCCGATGCCGCCGTAGACCACCAGATGCTTGGGGTTTTCCGCCACTTCCGGGTCCAGATTGTTTTGCAACATGCGATAGGCCGCCTCGGCGCCCCAGTTCTTGCAGCTCATCTCGGTGCCGCGCGGAGCGCGGATCTCGCGGCTGGCGTCATAGCGCGGGTCTTGGTCCAGGCTGCTCGTTTGCTTGTTCATATCGTCTCCTCGGATTGGGTGGGAAGTGGGCGCGAACGCTCCTTGCATGCTGAAAGGATAGGTTGTCTATACAACTAAGTCAACCAGTTTTTTGTGTTAAAAACCAACGGCGCGGGGTTCGGGGGGCAGACCCGCGGGGTCCGACCCCGGCTCCCTGCCTGGGGTTTTGGCTGGTTTTGGCGGCGCGCGGCCGGTCAACGCGACACGCCGGGCTCAGGCGGCGTCGTGGAAGATGATGCCGAGGGTGTGGCGCAGGCCGCCGCGCAGGCGCGAAACGCCGTGGCGCATGTTGACGCGGTAGCTGCCGCGCGCGCCGTTGACCGGGCGGTGGAATACCGGAAACAGCAGCAGGTCGCCCTGCGCCAGCGGCACCACGTCGACGCGCGATTGCATCCGCGGGCGCTGTTCGGTCAGCACGAACTGGCCGCCGTCGAAGTCGACCCCGGGCCGCGACAGCAGCAGCGCCGCCTGCAGCGGGAAGACGTGTTCGCCGTACAGGTCCTGGTGCAGGCAGTTGTAGTCGCCTTCGCGGTATTCCAGCAGCAGCGGCGTCGGCCGGGTTTGGCCGGCGCCGTGGCAGCGCGCCAGGAAGTCGGCGTGGGCGCCCGGAAAGCGCGGCGCCAGCCGCATCGCCTGGTACCAGCGGTTGGCGATCGCCGCCAGCGGCGGATACAGCGCCGCGCGCAGCGCCGCCACCGGCGCCGGCAGCGGGTAGGCGAAGTACTGGTATTCGCCGCGGCCGTAGCCGTGCCGCTGCATCACGACGCGGCTGCGAAAGCGCGCCGGCTCGGCGTAGGCCGCCGCCAGCGCCGCGCATTCGGCCGGCGCCAACAGGCCCGGCGCGAGCGCCCAGCCGTGGCCGTCGAGGTCCTCGGCCAGGCGCGCCCAGTCCAGCGCCGCCACCCGCGCGCCCAGGTCGGCGCCGCTCATTTGCCGGCCTCGCGTTCCAACAGCGCCTGCTTGCGCTCGACGCCCCAGCGGTAGCCCGACAGCGAGCCGTCCTGGCGCACCACCCGGTGGCAGGGGATCGCCACCGCCAGCGCGTTGGCGGCGCAGGCGCCGGCCACCGCGCGCGCGCCCTTCGGCGCGCCGACCAGTTGCGCCAGTTCGGCGTAGCTGACGGTGCGCCCGGACGGGATCTCGCGCAGCGCCTGCCAGACCCGTTGCTGGAAGGCGGTGCCGCGCACGTCGAGCGGCAGGTCGAGGCCGATTTCCGGCGCCTCCACCAGCGCGACCACGCGCGCCACGGTTTGTTCGAACGCCGCCTCGGCGCCCAGCAGTTCGGCGCGCGGGAAGCGGTCTTGCAGCTCGCGCGCCAACGCCTCCGGGTCGTCGCCCAGCAGGATCGCGCAGATGCCCTTGTCGGTCGCCGCCACCAGGATCGCCCCCAGCGTGCAGGCGCCGATGGCGAAGCGGATCGCCGCGCCGCTGCCGCCGGCGCGGAAGGCCCGCGGCGTCATGCCCAGCAGCGCCGGCGCGCTGGCGTAGAAGCGGCCGCTGGAGTTGAAGCCGGCCGCGTACAGCGTCTCGGTGACGCTGCCGGCGCGCTCCTTCGGCTGCGCCAGCGCGGCCTGCACGCGGGCGCCGCGGCGCGCCGCCGCGTAGGCCTTCGGCGTGATGCCGGTGTGCGCCTTGAAGACGCGGTGGAAGTGGAAGCGGCTCATGCCGGCCGCCAGCGCCAGCGCCTCCAGGTCGAGTTGTTCCGGCGCGGCGTCGATCAGGCGGCAGACCTGGGCGACAATGGCGGCGCGGCGCTCGGCCAGCGGCGGCTGCTCCGGCTTGCAGCGCAGGCAGGGCCGGAAGCCGGCCGCCTCGGCCTCCTCGCGGCTGGCGTGGAAGGCGACGTTGCGGCGCAGCGCGGCGCGCGCCGCGCACGAGGGCCGGCAGTACACGCCGGTGCTGCGCACCGAATAGTAGAAGGCGCCGTCGGCGTGGCTGTCGCGCCGCTGCACCGCGGCCCAGCGCTGCTCCTCGCTGGCGTAGACTGTGTCGTTCATGGCGTGCTCCCGGCGGATGGTAAGGAATGGCTCCATGATAGCGAGCCGGCGCGCCGCGCACACCCCGGCGCTTGCTTTTGAATCGCGGCGCCGCCGCGCAATGCTAGAATCGTTACCGGCCACGCCCCCCCGGGCGGCATTCGGAGAGACCATTGGACGATCAAGCTGCACAGGACAACCTGCCCATTTTTCAGCGCATCAAGGACTATTTGCTGGCCGAGATCGCCGCCGGCCGCTGGAGGGAGGGCGACGTGATCCCCTCCGAGCAGGCGCTGGTGAAGCAGTTCGGCGTCTCGCGCATGACCGTCAACCGCGCCGTGCGCGAACTCACCACCGAGCAGGTGCTGACGCGCCGCCAGGGTTCCGGCACCTATGTCGCCCAGCAAAAATACCAGGCCACGCTGCTCGAGATCAAGAGCATCGCCGACGAGATCCGCGCCCGCGGCCACGTCCACCGCAGCAGCCTGCAACTGCTCGAGCGCGCCAAGGCCGGCGAGCCGCTGGCCAAGCAGTTCGCGCTGGCGCCCGAGCTGGCGCTGTTCCATTCGCTGATCGTGCACTATGAAAACGGCGTGCCGATCCAGGTCGAGGACCGCTGGGTCAACCCGGCCCTGGCGCCCGACTACATGGTGCAGGATTTTTCCGCCATCACGCCCAACGAGTACCTGATGGCCGCCGCGCCGCTGCAGGGCGCCACCTACAGCATCGAGGCGCTGTCGCCGCCGCGCGACATCGCCGACATGCTGGCCGTCGACACCCGCCAGGCCTGCCTGGTGCTGCGCCGCCAGACCCGCTCGGGCGGCCAGGTGGCCTCGATCGCGACCATGTGGCACCCCGGCCACCGCTACCAGTTCGCCGGCAGCTTCGCCTAGGCGCGCGGCGGCGCCCGCCGCCGCGTTGCCGCCGGCGCGCCCTGAATTCTCACTAATTGTCACGATGTGCCCGCCAATTGAGCTATATCAACGGGAAACGTCGCGCATCGCCCGCGGCCGCGCCGGCGCGGCGAAAGTTAACCCTGCCGGTAAAAATTCGATGCTATAGTTGCTCGGGAAAAATCCCGCGCCGCCCCCAACCCCGCCCATGAAAGGGACGCACTTGCCGCACCGCCGCCCCCCGCCCCCCCGCCGCTCCACGGCCAGCCGCCGGCGGCGCCTGTCGCTGTGGGCGCTCGCCTGGGCGCTGCTGGCGGGCGCCGGCGCCGACGCGGCGGCGACGGAAAAGGTCACGCTGCAACTGCGCTGGCGCCACCAGTTCCAGTTCGCCGGCTACTACGCGGCGCAGGAACAGGGCTATTACCGCGACGCCGGCCTGGAGGTGACGCTGCGCGAGATGGAGCCGGGCGCCGACTTCTCCGCCGCCGTGCTCGACGGCAGCGCCCAGTACGGCGTCGGCAACAGCAGCGTGCTGCTCAAGCGCGCCGCCGGCCGGCCGCTGGTGGTGCTGGCGCAGGTGTTCCAGCACTCGGCGGCGGTGCTGGCGGTGCGCCACCTGGAAAACGGCCAGCCGCGGCGCGACTGGGCCGGCAGCCGCGTCATGCTGGGACCCGACAGCGAGGAGCTGCAAGCCTACCTGAAACAACAGGGCATCGCGCTCGACACGCTGCGCCTGGAGCGGCACAGCTATAACTACGACGACCTGATCGGCGGCAAGGTCGACGCCATCTCGGCCAACATCGCGCGCGCGCCCTACGTGCTCGAACGCGGCCACGTCGGCTACCAGCTGCTGGCGCCGCGCCAGGCCGGCATCGACTTCTACGGCGACAACCTGTATACCACCGAGAGCGAGCTGCGCGAGCATCCGGCGCGCGCCAGCGCGATGCGCGAGGCGACGCTGCGCGGCTGGACCTACGCGCTGGCGCACCAGGGCGAGATCGCCGACCTGATCCGCGCGCGCTACCCGAACAGCCCCCACCGCGAACACCTGCTGGCCGAGGCCCAGGCCACCGCCGCGCTGGTCGAGCAAAACGGCGCGCCGCTGGGCAGCGGCACGCCGGCGCGCTGGCGCGCCATCGCCGCCACCTACCACCGGCTCGGCCTGCTGCCGGCCGACTACCCGCTCGACGGCCTGCTCTACCAGCCGCGCGCGCGCTCGCTGCTACCGTATGGGGCGGCGGCCGCCGTCCTGCTGTTGGCGGCGGCGCTGTGGCGCGCGCAGCGCCTGGGCGCGCGCCTGCGCGCCAGCGAGGCGCGCCTGGCCGGCGCCGAGCTGCGCTCCGGCTTCGCGCTGGACGGCGCCGGCGAGGGCGTCTGGCACTGGCAGCGCGGCATGCGCGCGCTCGACCTGTCGGCGCGCTGCCACGAAATGCTCGGCTACCGCGACGGCGAGCTGGCGCTGGCGCCCGAGCAGTGGCAGGCCCAGGTGCATCCGGACGACCGCCTGCGCGTCGAGCGCGAATTCGGCGCCGGCCTGGCCGCGCCGGCCGGCGCCCGCGCCCGCCTTGCGTGCGAGCTGCGCCTGCGCCGGCGCGACGGCGGCTGGACCTGGGTGCTGGCGCGCGCCACCGTGACCGAGCGCGACGGCGAGGGCCGGGCGCTGCGCGCCGGCGGCACGCTGGTCGACATCAACGCCCGCAAGGCCGAGGAGGAGGAGCGCGTCCGCGCCATCCTCGAGGCGGCGCCCGAGGCCATGCTGCTGGCCGACGCCACCGGGCGCATCCGCTACGCCAACCAGATCGGCGCGCGCTGCTTCGCCTACCCGGTCGAGCAGTTGCTCGGCCTGTCGCTGGAACAACTGGTGCCCGACACCATGCGCGGCCCGCCCGGCCAGCGCGAGCTGTTCGCCCGCCCCAGCATGCCGGGCCGGGTGCTGACGGCGCGCCGGCGCGACGGCAGCCAGTTCCCGGCCAAGGTCAACCTGACGCCGCTGCGCATGGCCGGCCAGGACTTTTCCATCGTCGCGCTGCGCGACATGACCCAGCGCCAGCGCGCCGAGGAGGCGCTGCACGCCAGCAGCGAGCGCTACCGCCTGATCGTGCAAACCGCCGCCGAGGGCATCTGGATGACCGACGCGGCCGGCAAGACCAGCTTCGCCAACCCGAAGATGGCGCGCATGCTCGGCTACACGGTGCAGGAGATGCAGGGCCGGGCGATGCACGAGTTCATGGACCGCGACGGCCACGTCCAGCTCGAACAGCACCTGCAGCGGCGCCACGCCGGCCAGCCCGAGCAGGGCGACTTCCGCTTTTTCCGCAAGGACCGCTCCAGCCTGTGGGGCCTGCTGTCGACGACGCCGATCGCCGCCGAAAACGGCGAGCACGGCGGCACCCTGGCGATGATCACCGACATCACCGAGCGGCGCCTGGCCGCGGTGGCGCTGCGCCATTCGAACCAGCGCATGGCCTCGGTGTTCGAGGCCGTCACCAACGGCCTGGTGGTGCAGGACAGCGCCGGGCGCATCCTCGAGAGCAACGCGGCGGCGGCGCGCCTGCTGCCGCCGGCCGACGCCAACCGGCTGTGGCCGGCCGTGCGCGAGGACGGCAGCGCCTTCGACCAGGCCAGCCACCCGGTCCACATCGCCCTGTCGAGCGGCGCGGCGGTGCGCGACGTGGTGATGGGCGTGCAGCAGGCCGACGGCAGCCTGTGCTGGCTGTCGGTGAACACCGAGGCCATCGCCGACGAGCACGGCAAGGTCGGCATGGTGGTCTCCAGCCTGACCGACATCACCGACCACAAGCGCGCCGAGCAGACGCTGCGCGAACTCAACGAAACGCTCGAGGAGCGCGTTGCCCAGCGCACCGAGCAGCTCGACCAGGCCAAGCAGGTGGCCGAGGAGGCCAGCCAGGCCAAGGGCCAGTTCCTGGCCAATATGAGCCACGAGATCCGCACGCCGATGAACGGCGTCATCGGCATGGCCTACCTGGCGTTGAAGACCGAGCTGGAGCCGCGCCAGCGCGACTACCTGGAAAAGATCCGCTTCGCCGGCGAGCACCTGCTGGGCATCATCGACGACATCCTCGACATCTCGAAGATCGAGGCCGGCAAGCTGGAGATCGAACGGGTCGACTTCAGCCTCGACCATGTGATGCAGACGCTGACGACGGTGGTCGCGCCCAAGGCCGCCGGCAAGAACCTGACGCTGGTGTTCGAGCGCGACCCGCGCCTGCCGCGCATGCTGCGCGGCGACCCGCTGCGGCTGAACCAGGTGTTGATCAACTACGCCAACAACGCCATCAAGTTCAGCGAACAGGGCGCCATCACGGTGAAGGTGGCGCTGGTGGTGGCCGACGCCAGCGACTGCCTGGTGCGCTTCGAGGTGCGCGACCACGGCATCGGCCTGTCGGAGCACGAGATGGGCAAGCTGTTCCAGTCGTTCCAGCAAGCCGACACCTCGACCACCCGCGAATACGGCGGCACCGGCCTGGGCCTGGCGATCTGCAAGCAACTGGCCCAGTTGATGGGCGGCGACGTCGGCGTCGACAGCCGCCCCGGCGAAGGCAGCACCTTCTGGTTCACCGCGCGCCTGGGCGTGTCGACGTCGACGGTGCCGACGGTGGTCGACCACGTCAAGCAGGCCGCCGCGGCGATGCTGGCCAGCGCCAACAGCGCCGCCGTCATGGCCGCGCTCAAGCACGCGCGCATCCTGCTGGTCGAGGACAACACCTTCAACCAGCAGATCGCGCTGGAGATGCTGGAGGAGGCCGGCGCCTCGGTGTGCCTGGCCAACAACGGCGTCGAGGCGCTCGACCTGCTGCGCCAGGCCGAATTCGACTGCGTGCTGATGGACGTGCAAATGCCGCTGATGGACGGCCTGGAGGCGACCCGGCGCATCCGCGCCGACCCGGCCACGGCCGGCATGCGCGTGCTGGCGATGACGGCCACCGCCACCAGCGAGGACCGGGTGCGCTGCGTCGAGGCCGGCATGGACGACTTCATCTCCAAGCCGATCCAGCCCGGCATGATGTACCAGACCATCGCCAACTGGCTGCCCGAGCGCGAGCCGGCGGCGCCGGCGCCGGCGCGGCCGGCGCGGGCGCCGGCGTTCAAGACCACGCTGGCCGGCGACCCGCGGGTGATCGACCTGTCGATCCTCGCCAAGCTGCTCGGCTACAATCCGCAAAAGGTGCGCAAGTTCGCCTTCAAGTTCCTGCAGACCACGCAGGAGGGCTTCGCCGACATGGAGGCGGCGCTGGCGCGCGGCGACGTGCAGCAGGTGCGCGAGCTGGGCCACCGCATCAAATCGTCGGCGCGCACCGTCGGCGCGCTCGGCCTGGCCGACTTGTGCCAGAATCTGGAAACGCTGCCGCTGCAGGAACCCGCGCGCGAGGCCGAGCAGGCCGCCCTGCTGGTGGCGCGCCTGTGGCCGCTGCTGGAACTGGTCACCGAACAAATCATGACCAACACCAGTTTCGCCAACGACGACTGAAGCGCGGCCAACAAGCACCGGCAACAAGAATAATCCATACCCATAATCACCACGACGAGGTAGCCATGAACGACACCCGCCCGCCCCCCGCCGCGCCCGCGCCCATGCGCGTGCTGCTGCTCGACGACGACGCCTTCATGCTCGAGGTCCTGGCCGAGATGCTGGACCAACTGGGCGAATTCGACGTCGTCGCCGCGGCGCACGCGGCGGCGGCGCTGGCGGCGCTGCGGCTGCACCGGCCGCGCCTGCTGATCTGCGACCTGTCGCTGCCGGAAATGGACGGCATCGAATTCCTGCGCCTGGCCGCCGAGGCCGGCTTCGACGGCGGCGTGGTGCTGCTGTCGGGCATGCACGTGGCGGTGCGCAAGGCCGCCGAGCGCCTGGCCGAGGCCCACGGCCTGCGCCTGCTGGGCGCCTACAAAAAGCCGATGGAGCGCACCGACCTGCTGCACATGGTTGCGCTGCAACAACGAGCCGACCTGGCCGCCGGCCGAACGGTGCCGGCGTGAGCGGCGCCGCGGGCCCGGGCGCGGCGCTGGCGCGCCTGCGCGTGCTGCTGGTCGACGACGACGCGCTGATGCTCGACATCGTCGGCGAGCAGTTGCGCCAGCTCGGCGTCGTCGAAATCGCCACGGCGGCCGACGGCGCCGGCGCCATCGCCGCCTTCGACCAAGCCGGCGCCAAGCCGGACCTGGTGGTGGCCGACCTGCAGATGCCCGGCGTCGACGGCTTCCAGCTACTGACCGGCCTGGCCGAGCGGCGCTACGACGGCGGCGTGATCCTGCTGTCGGGCCAGGAGGACCGGGTCTTGAACTCGGCCAGCCTGATGGCCCAGTTCCACCAGTTGCGCGTGCTGGCGGCGCTGCCGAAGCCGCCGGCGCCGGAGGCGCTGGCGCGCGCCATCGGCCAGCTCGGCTGAGGCGGCCGCCGGCGCCGGGCTTGCGCCAGCGCAAGCCCGGCGATAATTTTCCGCAATAGTCTCCACATTTTTGAAAAATGGGTTATTATTTCAGCCATCCCCGCCCGCACACCCTCTGGCCGCACCTTCCAATAACATTGAATTTGCGCACGATGCCCCCACCTGCCGGATGTACCCAGGAAGCGTGGACGGCGAAACCAGACAGAAAATGGCTTAATCTCCAGGCATTATTCATAATTGTTGATCCCACACCTCGATTGAGGAAAATATGAGCGAAAATATCAAACACATCACCGATGCATCCTTCGAAGCCGACGTCCTGAAGGCCGACCGCCCCGTGCTGGTCGACTTCTGGGCCGAGTGGTGCGGTCCCTGCAAGGCCATCGCGCCTATCCTGGAAGAAGTGGCGAAGGAATACGACGGTAAAATCCTGATCGCGAAAATGGACGTCGACGCCAACCAGGCGATTCCGGCCAAACACGGCATCCGTGGCATTCCGACCCTGATTTTGTTCAAGAACGGTGTGGCTGCGGCGCAAAAAGTGGGCGCGATGGCAAAAGGCCAATTGACCTCTTTCATCGACAGCAATATTTAAGTATCATTGGCGGCGTTGCGCCCGCAACGCCGCCTGACTGGCCGGGAACCGGGCCCACCAAGTTCGCCCCCTAATTGACCAACACCACGCAGCTCCCTCCCCTACCTTTACTTCCCGTCTCGGGACACTCAACACACTATGCACTTATCTGAACTAAAGGCCCTACACGTATCCGCCCTCCTGGAGATGGCGATCGGTCTTGATATCGACAACGCGGCCCGCCTGCGCAAACAGGAACTGATGTTTGCCATTTTGAAGAAGCGCGCGAAATCAGGAGAACAGATTTTCGGCGACGGCGCCCTGGAAGTGCTGCCGGACGGCTTCGGCTTCCTGCGCTCGCCCGACGCCAGCTACATGGCCTCGACCGACGACATCTACATTTCGCCGTCGCAGATCCGCCGCTTCAACCTGCACACCGGCGACTCGATCGAGGGCGAAGTGCGCACCCCGAAAGACGGCGAACGCTATTTCGCGCTGGTCAAGGTCGACAAGGTCAACGGCGAATCGCCGGAAATGTCGAAGCACCGCATCCTGTTTGAAAACTTGACGCCGCTGCACCCGAACGAGCCGCTGCGCCTGGAACGCGAAATGAACGGCCAGGAAAACATCACCGGCCGCATCATCGACTTGATCGCGCCGATCGGCAAGGGCCAGCGCGGCCTGCTGGTGGCCTCGCCGAAGTCCGGCAAGTCGGTGATCCTGCAACACATCGCCCACGCCATCACCGCCAACCACCCCGACATCACGCTGATCGTGCTGCTGATCGACGAGCGCCCGGAGGAAGTGACGGAGATGCAGCGTTCGGTGCGCGGCGAAGTGGTCGCCTCGACCTTCGACGAGCCTGCCACGCGCCACGTGCAGGTGGCCGAGATGGTGCTGGAAAAAGCCAAGCGCCTGGTCGAAATGAAAAAGGACGTGGTCATCCTGCTGGACTCGATCACCCGCCTGGCGCGCGCCTACAACACCGTGATCCCGGCGTCGGGCAAGGTCTTGACCGGCGGCGTCGACGCCAACGCGCTGCAGCGCCCGAAACGCTTCTTCGGCGCCGCCCGCAACATCGAGGAAGGCGGCTCGCTGACCATCATCGCCACCGCGCTGATCGAAACCGGCTCGCGCATGGACGACGTGATTTTCGAGGAATTCAAGGGTACCGGCAACATGGAGGTGCACCTGGAGCGCCGCCTGGCCGAGAAGCGCGTCTACCCGGCGATCAACCTGAACAAATCGGGCACCCGCCGCGAAGAGTTGCTGATCAAGCCGGACCAGCTGCAAAAGATCTGGATCCTGCGCAAATTGCTGTACTCGATGGACGAGATCGAAGCGATGGAATTCATCCTCGACAAGATGAAGGCGACCAAGAACAACGCCGAATTCTTCGACATGATGCGCCGCGGCGGCTAAGCAACACCGGCCGGCACACCGGGGACAGACCACGATTTCCCGGCAAGATTGCCGGAAAATCGTGGTCTGTCCCCGTTTTTTACATTTGCCAGCACGGCGGCGGCGCTGTATAATCTGCGGTTGCATTATTTAACCCCCGGCAAGTGATCGGCAATCGGGTCAAGAAGTACGGCGACCGACGAAGTGCTGTTTGGCTACCAAACTATTAGAGGTACACATGAAAGTCGATACACATCCAAATTACCGCGAAGTTGTCTTCCACGACCTGTCGTGCGATTTCAAATTCGTCACCCGTTCGACCATCCAGACCCGCGAAATGATCACCCACGAAGGTAAAGAATACCCTCTGGTGAAAATCGAGGTGTCGGCTGAATCGCACCCGTTCTTTACCGGCAAGCACAAGATCGTCGACACCGCTGGCCGCGTCGAGAAGTTCCGTCAGAAATTCGGTACCGTGGGTTCGAAAACCCAAGTCGCAGCAGGCTAAGTCTTTGCCGCTTTGCGCAAAAAAAGGCAGCTGCGGCTGCCTTTTTTCGTTGATACTCCGTCTACCCCTTTTTTTGCGCGCCCTTGAACGATGAAGCCAGTCCGCCTTCCCGCCGCCGCCACCCTCGCGCTGCCACGTTGGGCCTTGTTCGCGCTCGGCTTGCTGTACATCCTGCCCGGCCTGATCGGACGCGAACCGTGGAAAAACGACGACGCCGCCAGCTTCGGCGTCATGTGGACGATGGCCCACGGCGGCCTGCAGGACTGGTTGTGGCCCAACATCGCCGGCTTGCCGGCGCCCGAGGAAGGCCCGCTGACGTTCTGGCTG
Organism: Janthinobacterium sp. CG3; assembly: GCF_000344615.1. Classification (GTDB taxonomy): domain Bacteria; phylum Pseudomonadota; class Gammaproteobacteria; order Burkholderiales; family Burkholderiaceae_D; genus Janthinobacterium. Next base: position 3,635,094 of record NZ_KB467824.1, read on the forward strand.
GGCGCGCTGTGCATCAAACTGTTCGGCTGGCTGGTCGGCGACGTCTTCGGCGCCCGCCTGGCCACCATCGGCATCTTCGGCGGCGGCGTGCTGTCGCTGTGGTACACCGCCTTCAACCTGGGCCGGCGCCCCGACGCCCAGCCGTTGCGCCTGGCCTTCGGCGGCCAGCCCGAGCCGGACGACTTCGGCCGCACCCTGGCCGACGCCGCCGTGCTGATCTACCTGGGCTGCCTGGGCCTGCTCAACCACAGCCACCAGAACACCGCCGAAACGCTGCAAGTGACGCTGCTGGCCTACCTGCTGTACCGGGCCGTGCGCTACGTCGAACTGCCGTCGCTGCGCAACGCCGCCCTGGTCGGCCTGGCGCTGGGCGGCCTGACGCTGGCGCGCGGCTGGGTCACGCCGCTGGCGCTGACGGCGGCGCTGTTCCTGTGCACCCGCTTCCTGCGCCTGCCGGCCTTGCGCGTGCTGCGCGACCTGGCCGCGGCGCTGGCGGTGGCGCTGCTGGTCACCCTGCTCTGGCTGCTGCCGGCCGAGCTGCTGCAACCGTTCGGCGGCTCGCCGCTGGCGCCGTGGCTGGCCTGGAACCAGGCCCAGCTCGGCGCGCCCGGCCTGGCCGGACTGCAATTTTTCTGCCGCGTCGGCATGTGGTTTTTCTGGCCGGCGTGGCCGTTCGCGGCCTGGGCCGTCTACGCCTGGCGCCGCCAGCACCACGTGCTGCACGTGGTGGTACCGGTCAGCTTCGTCAGCATGCTGGCGCTGTTGGCCTTGTGCCACCCGAACCCGGACCAAAGCCAGTTGCTGCCGCTGCTGCCGCCGCTGGCGGTGATGGCCGCGTTCGGCCTGCTGACCATGAAGCGCGGCGCCATCAACGCCATCGACTGGTTCTCGGTGATGGTGCTGACCACCTGCGCCGCCGTGTTCTGGCTGTTCTGGTTCGCCAAGCTAACCGGCTGGCCGGCGCAACTGTCGAAGAACGTCCTCAAGCTGGTGCCCGGCTTCACGCCGGAACTGGAGTTGGTGGCCTTCTTCGTGGCCGCCGGCGCCACCGCCGGCTGGATCGCGCTGGTGCACTGGCGCATCTCGCGCCAGCCCGCCGTGCTGTGGCGCGCCGTGGTGCTGTCGTCCGGCGGCCTGATCCTGCTGTGGGTGCTGATCATGACGCTGTTCCTGCCCGAGCTGAACTACAGCAAGAGCTACGCCAGCGTCGCCCGCCAGATCGCGCAAAAGCTGCCGCCGGCGCCCAACTGCATCGACACCAACGTCGGCCCGGCGCAGCGCGCCTCGTTCGCCTACTATGCGCACCTGCCGTTCGCCGGCATGCAAGGCGGCCATTGCGACGTGCTGCTGCTACAGGACAGCACCAAGCTGCGCGACGACAAGGAAATCGCGCCCCAGTTCCGCGGCAAGCAATGGGTCAAGGTGTGGGAGGGCCGTCGCCCGTCCGACAACTCCGAGCGCTTCCGGCTATACCACCGGGCCGACTAGCCGCTTCCTCCATATCGCCTCATTCCTATACCGCCTATTGTTATTAACTAGAAATATTAGTTGGTTTTTGGATATAATACGCGGTCTTGTTTCCGGCGCCCCCACCTTATGCCGCCTGAACCCATCAACGCTAATGTGAGTACGCCCATGCCATCGATTTCCTTCGCAGTACGTCTTATCCCGGCCGCCGCGGCCGCCCTGTTTTGCGCCGGCGCCGCCGGCGCCGCCCCGCTCGGCATCGACCTGGGCCCGGCCAACGGCTATTCGGCCTTCATCTTCGGCCAGGTCGGCAACAGCGCCAACAGCGGTTTCCGCGACGTCGAAGGCCGCCTGGCGGCCGGCGGCGATGTATTCCTCAGCGGCTTCTCGGTCGGCCAGAAAAGCCCGGCCGGCGCGCCCGTGCTGGTCGCCGGCGGCAACCTGAAGATTGGCACCGGCAACATCGCCAACGGCGGCGCCGTCTACGGCAACAAACTGACGACGAAGCAATGGTTCGCCCCGGGCACTTTCGTCAAAGGCGCGCCGATCGACTTCGCCGCCGCCAAGACCCAGTTGAGCACCCTGTCGAACAGCGTCGCCCAGCTCAAGTCGACCGGCACCGTGGTCATTGAAAACAGCGGCTACACCCTGGTCGGCGACAAGAACGCCGACGTCAACGTGTTCAACATCGACTCCTCGTCGCTGCAAAACCTGACGCTGGACATCTCCTCGCTGAAGAGCACCGCGCACATCATCATCAACGACAGCGCCACCAGCATCAAGCTGTCGGGCGGCTACGCCAGCTTCAGCGCCTTCGGCGAGCGCACCCTGTTCAACTTCTCGGCCGCCACCAGCGCCAGCCTGACCACCTACGCCTGGGGCAGCATTCTGGCGCCGCTGGCGCAGTTCTCCGGCAGCGGCCACCTGGAAGGCAGCCTGGTCGCCGACTCCGTCATGGCCATCGGCCAGGGCCATTCCAGCGTCGAAATCGGCGCGCTCGGCTTCAAGGGCGTCAGCGTCTCGGCCGTGCCGGAACCGGCAAGCTATGCGATGCTGCTGGCCGGCCTGGGCCTGATGGGCTTGGTGCTGCGCCGCCGCAAGGCGGCCTGAGCGTGCGCCACGGCCGCCGTGGCGAGATGATCGAGAACGACCCGGCCGCGCCAGCGCCCGGGTCGTTTTAATATGTACAACAGTGGCGCGCCGCACAGCTTGTCGAAGCAACTACACTAGGCAAGCACGGCTGTTGCGCGACCAAATTTTTTATGCGCCAGCTCAACACAAAGCGCCCACATAGCGCTATAGTCGGCATATTACGCATTGCCGTACGGCATTGAAATCTTGGCGAAGTGGTATCGGCGGCTTGCGCTGCCTTGCCCGCCGCCTGCGCCCCGCCCCGCGCATCTCGTCCGACTATTGCGTCACACAAGCGTCCGCACCCCGCCGCGCCGTCCGCCAGACCATTGCCACTGTTGAGTATTGCTATGCCCACATTCTATAAACTCCAGCTCGCCTTGAAGAACACCTACGTCCGCCTGATGCTCGGCGTGCTCGCCGCCCTCGGCATCGGCCTGGCCACCTATTTCGGCGGCGACGTCGAGCAGGTGGCCATCCCGCTGGTGCGCTCGCAAAACATTGCCGAAATCACCGCGCTGGCCGGCCAGCGCGCGCGCCTGGAATACCTGCTGGTGGCCAAGCCGTTGTCGGAGGCGCCGCGCTATATCTTCAAGTTCAAGGACACCGCGCAACTGCACGTGGTGAAGGTGCCGAGCACCTCGCACCTGAGCCTGGAGCGCGAAATCCTGCTGCGCAACGGCATTCCGTACGCCATCGCCAAGGACGATTTCCTGGCCTCGCACAAGGCCGTGCTGCAAGACGACGCCGACGCCGGCCCGGTGGCGGCCTCGGCCGCCTTTCTGAAGCGCCACGCCTTCGACATCACCGTCGTCGCGTTGCTGCTGTTCGCGCTCAAGTTCGGCATCCCCGGCATGGGCATGAGCACCACCGTCATCACGCCCGACCAGCTCAAGGGCAGCATGGACGACTTGATCGGCATGGACGACATCAAGCAGGAGGTGCTGCACCTGGAGGACATGATCCGCCACCGCAGCGTGTACCGCTCGCACAACATCGACAAGCCCTTCAACGTCATGCTGACGGGGCCGGCCGGCACCGGCAAGACCAAGCTGGCCGGCTACCTGGCCAAGAAGCTGAACCTGCCGCTGATCCAGGCGTCCGGCTCGGCGCTGGAATCGGGCTACATCGGTGGCGGCTCGAAGGCCCTCAACGCGCTGTACCGCAAGGCCTGCGCGCGCGGCAACTGCATCATCTTCCTCGACGAGGCGCAAACGCTGTTCATGCCGCGCGGGCGCGGCGAGAAGAAATGGGAGGACGACACCGCCAATACCCTGCTCGGCCTGCTCGACGGCGTCAAGAGCGACCAAGGCAGCGGCGTGATCTGGGTGGTGGCGTCGAACTTCGACGACGCCTCCAGCCAGATGGACGAGGCGATGCTGCGGCGCTTTTCGGTGAAGATCAATTTCCGCCTGCCGAACAAGGCCGAGCGCGCCGAACTGCTGCGCAGCTTCCTCGGGCGCAAGCAGGAAGGCTGCGTGGCCTGGGACCGGCTCGACCTGAACCAGGTGGCCGACATCACCGCCAACCTCAGCCCGGCGCTGCTGGAGTCGGTGGTCGACCGCGCCAGCATGATCGCGATCCAGGACAAGGCCGTGATCGACACCGACTTGATGTTCCGCGCCTTCGAGCGCTCGACCATCGGCCTGACCGACCGCGCCACCACGGCCGAGAAGGCGCTGCAGCGCGAACGCATCGCGCTGCACGAGCTGGGCCACTTCTTCATGCAGATCGACCCCTATTTGCGCCAGGGCTTGAGCTTGGCCGAGGTGAAGGAAAAGTCGCACCTGCTGAAGATCAGCACCGAGTCGGTCTCCAAGCTGAACGCGCTGGGCTACGTGCTGTCGGCCGGCGACGACCTGTCGCTGCGCACGCTCGAGGAGATGGAGCGCGACGTCATCCAGCTGTACGGCGGGGTCGCCGCCGAGGAGCTGTTCTACGGCGCCCGCGGCATCTCGGTGGGCAGCCAGAACGACATCCAGAAGGCCACCGCGATGCTCGACATGATGGTCAACCGGCTGTCGATGTACTCGCGCTCGAAGATCGACTACAGCCAGTTCAAGCAGGACGGCAACGGCGAGCACACGCTGCGCCAGGTCGAGGCCAAGGCGGACGAGCTGTACAGTTACACGCTGGGGGCCATCGGCGACTACAAGGCCGTCATCGCCTCGCTGAAAACCGAGTTGCTGGAGCGCTACGTGCTGTCCAAGGACGCCATCTTCGCGCTGCTGGAGGAACGCATGGAAATCGACATGCCGGGCGGCTTCACCGCGCTGGCGCTGGCCGAGGCGGCGTAAGGCCCGGCCGCCCGGGCGCACCGCGGGCGGATTCATGGCGCTGTCATAATCGCCCCCTACACTCGTGGACAATTCCACCACGAGGCTAGCCATGACATCATCCATCTCACGCCGCCGCTTCCTGTCGCAGGGCGGCATGCTGGCCGGCGCTTCGGCGCTGGGCGGCGCGCTGCTGCTGCCCGGCTGCGGCGGCTCCGGCGCCGCGCCGGCCGTGCTGCCCAGTGAAGCCGAACGGCCCAAGCTGCCCTCCGGCATCCAGTTCGGCGACGTCACCGGCGAGCGCGCCGTGATCTGGAGCCGCAGCGACCGCAACGCCCAAATGATCGTCGAATACGACACCACCGAACGCTTCGCCAACGCCAGCCGCATCGTCGGCCCGACCGCCAGCGAGGCCAGCGACTTCACCACCCGCGTCGACCTGAGCGGCCTGCCGGCCGGGCAAACCGTCTTCGTGCGGGTGCGCTACGTCGACCCGGACAACGGCCGCATCGAAAGCGAAACCGTGTCCGGCCAGTTCCGCACGCCCCCCGCCGCCGACGGCAAGCGGCCGCTGCGCTTCCACTGGAGCGGCGACACCGCCGGCCAGGGCTGGGGCATCAACAGCGAGTTCGGCGGCGTCAAGATGTACGAGGCGATGCGCCGGCGCGATCCGGATTTTTTCATCCACAACGGCGACACGATCTACGCCGACGGCCCGATCCAGGCCCGCACGCCGGCCGAGGACGGGCGCATCTGGACCAGCCTGGTCACCGAGGAGGTCAGCAAGGTGGCCGAGACGCTGAAGGAATACCGCGGCCGCCACGCCTACAACACGCTGGACCTGAACTTCCGCAAGTTCGCCGCCCAGGTGCCGCAAATCTGGCAGTGGGACGACCATGAAGTGACCAACAACTACAGCGGCTCGAAGGACTTGTCGGCGGACCCGCGCTACACCGAGAAGAACGTCGCGACGCTGGCCGCGCGCGGGCGCCGCGCCTTCCTCGAATACGCGCCGATGCGCTACTACAAACAGGCCGAACCGCAGCGCATCTACCGCAGCCTGTCGTACGGCCCGCTGCTCGACGTGTTCGTGCTCGACATGCGCAGCTACCGCGGCCCGAACAGCGCCAACCTGCAAAGCGTCGACAACGCCGACAGCGCCTTCCTCGGCACGGCGCAGGTGGACTGGCTGATCGCCGAACTGGCGGCGTCGAAGGCGACCTGGAAAGTAGTGGCGGCCGACATGCCGATCGGCCTGCAGGTGGGCGACGGCAAGGACGCCCAGGGCAACGCGCGCTGGGAGGGCAGCGCCAACGGCGACCACGGCGCGCCGTCGGGGCGCGAACTGGAAATGGCCCGTCTGCTCAAGGGCGTCAAGGCGGTCAAGAACGTCGTCTGGATCACCACCGACGTGCACTACTGCGCCGCGCACTACTACGACCCGGCCAAGGCGCAGTTCAGCGACTTCGCGCCGTTCTGGGAATTCGTCGCCGGCCCGATGAACGCCGGCTCCTTCGGCCCGGGCAAGCTCGACAAAACCTTCGGCCCGACCGAGGTGTTCGCCCGCTCCCCGGTGCTACAGAACTCGTCGCCGTTCGCCGGCTTCCAGTTCTTCGGCGAAGTGAGCATCGAGCCGCAGACCAAGGCCATGACGGTGGAACTGCTGGACCTGAACGGCGTGTCGCAATTCGCCCAGACCATCCCCGCCGCTGGCGTGTGAGCCGAATGGCGTGAAGTCAGGCCGCTTCGGCGTTTGCCGGCGGCGTTCAGCCGCCCAGTCCCAGCTCGCCCGCCACCTGCTGGCGCAGGATGAACTTCTGTATCTTGCCCGTCACCGTCATCGGAAACGCCTCGACGAAGCGGACATAGCGCGGCACCTTGTAGTAGGCGATCTGGCCGTCGCAAAAGGCGCGGATCTCCTCGGCGTCGGCCCGCGCGCCGGGGCGCAGGATGATGCAGGCGCACAGCTCCTCGCCGTACTTCGGGTCCGGCACGCCGACGCACTGCACGTCCAGCACCTTCGGATGGCGGTACAAAAACTCCTCGACCTCGCGCGGATAGATGTTTTCGCCGCCGCGTATCACCATGTCCTTGGAACGCCCGACGATGCTGCAAAAGCCGTCGGCGTCGATCACCGCCAGGTCGCCGGTGTGCATCCAGCGCGCCGCGTCGATCGCCTCGCCGGTCTTCTCCGGGTCGCCCCAGTACCCCCGCATCACCGAATAGCCGCGCGTGAGCAACTCGCCCTTTTCGCCGCGCGGCACGATGCGCCCCCCGGCGTCGACGATCTTCACCTCCAGGTGCGGATGGACCCGGCCGATGGTCGACACGCGCAGCGCCAGCGGGTCGTCGACCGAGCTTTGGAAGCTGACCGGCGCGGTCTCCGTCATGCCGTAGGCGATGGTGATGTCGGCCATGTGCATCAGTTTGACCACGCGCGTCATCACCTCGATCGGGCACGGCGAGCCGGCCATGATGCCGGTGCGCAGGCTCGACAGGTCGAACTCGCCGAACGCCGGATGGTCGAGGATGGCGATGAACATCGTCGGCACGCCGTGCAAGGCGGTGCAGCGCTCGGCCTGCACGGTGTCCAGCACCGCCCTGGCGTCGAAACCCTCGCCCGGATACACCATCGCCGCGCCGTGCGTGACGCAGGCCAGGTTGCCCAGCACCATGCCGAAGCAATGGTAGAGCGGCACCGGAATGCACAGCCGGTCGACTTCGGTCAGGCGCATCGCCTCGCCGATGAAAAAACCGTTGTTCAGGATATTGTGGTGGGTCAGCGTGGCGCCCTTGGGCGCGCCGGTGGTGCCGGAGGTGAACTGGATGTTGACGGCGTCGTCGAACTGCAGGGTGGCGGCGACCTCGGCGAGGCGCGCCAGATCGGCGGCGCCGGCCGCCTCGGCCACGGCGTCGAAATTATGCATGCCCGGCGTGTGTTGCGCGCCCAGCCGGATCACGTGGCGCAGGTGCGGCAGGCGCGGCGAGCGCAGATCGCCGGCGGCGCAATGGCGCAGTTCCGGCGCCACGTCTTGCAGGATCGCCAGGTAGTCGCTGGTCTTGAAGGCGGGCGCCAGGATCAAGGCGCTGCAGTGCACCTTGTCGAGCACGTATTCCAGCTCGGAACGGCGGTAGGACGGGTTGATATTGACCATGATCAAACCGGCCTTCGCCGTGGCGAACTGGGTCAGTACCCACTCGCTGCAATTTTGCGACCAGATGCCGACGCGCTCGCCCGGCTGCAAGCCCAGCTTCAACAAGCCGGCGGCCAGCCGCTCGACCCGCGCGTGGAAGTCGCGGTAGCTCCAGCGCACGCCCTGGTGCGGCACGACCAGCGCCTCGCGTTCGCCGTGCCGCAGGGCCACGGCGTCGAGGTAGGCGCCGATGGTGGCACCGATCAACGGCGTCTGGTGGGCGCCGTGTACATAACTAAGCTGTTGCATCCGATCTCCTTATGACGGCGGCGGGCGCGGCCTTTGCGGCCGCGCTGCGCGCTCTGATAGGGAAATCATAAGCTTTTTTGCTGACGCGGGGATTACGCCGCCACCCCTGCTTGCTTAGGCGCGACGTTTGCGCGCGACGAAACCGAGCAGTCCCAAGCCGGCGAGCAGCATCGCGTAGGTGCCTGGCTCAGGCACGGCGGACAGGGTGAGGTCGCGGATCACGACGTGGCCATTGATGTGGCGGTTGAAATAATCAGGAAGATCGGAATTGCCGGCGCCCTTGGAGTGGAACAGATTTACGTTTGTGTATGCAAAGTCGGTTTGCGAATTTTCCGAATAGATACTGCGGTAGTAGCCGGAGCAATGCGCACAGTCGGTAAAGGCGGAAAATTTAAGCAGCGAGTCGCTGTTGGGATTGGCCTTGAATTCCGACAGGTTAAAGGTCATCCATTCATACGACACCCGAAAATTACCATCGAGGTAGCCGCGTGGGCCGTCGAAAGCGGCGTAAGTGAAATTCCACGTCTCGTCAGCGCTCAGGAAGCCGTCGCTGTCGAAATCGATACCGTTGAAAGTGCCGGTAAAGTAGGAGCTATCCGCTTGCTGCTGGCTGAACGAAAATTTGTGCACGGTGAAATCGTCTGCGGCGCTGGCGGGCAAAGCGAAGGGTGCGGCGAGAGCGGCCGCCGCAGCGAAGGTGCCCAAAAATCCTAGTTCCATATGAAACCTTTCAATTGATTTATATAAAAAGACACTTCCGCAGCACAAGAGCGTGGGAATTGATTTCCTAACATCAATAGTATGGCACAGACAATATTACTTATATAATACTTAGCGGGAAAAAAAACAAAAAAAACAACAATAGAAAGAGTCGTTTTCGCGCCGGGCCGGCGCGCGCATCTGGGAACCGCGGCTAGACACAGGCGTTGCCACGGGAGGGGCAGAAGCCGACGCAGGGGGCGAGGCCTACCGTGGCGGGGGAGAGAGAAAGAATATACTGTTACGCAGGCTTCACGACATTGACTGAAAAATTCCTTGAGTTGGCACAACAACCGATCTCCTGCCTGCAGCAGGATGTTGCGCCAGCGCGCGGCCGCGGCCCGGGGAGCGGCGCGGTCGCTATTGCCGGCGTGCCGGCGCCTACACCTTCATCGGCAGAATCACCATCTGCAAACCCTCCAGATGCAGGCGCCGCTGCACCGCCAGCGCGGCCTGGTTGTGCAGCAGGCGCGTGAACCAGTTGTCGGTGGCGAAAATGAGCTTGCTGGTGAAGAAGATCGCGTTCGGGAAGTCCTCGCTGATGTCCTCGCACAGCCGCGTCACCTCGTCGACGGCGTCGGTGCCGAAGCCGATGTAGGAGGCCGACGCCATGCCGTGGCTGTGGCAAAAATCGACGAAGAATTCGAGCGTCTTGGCCGCCTCGCTGCGCATCTGCTCGAGCGCGCCCTCGCCGCCGTAGGCGTGCGAATCGACCGTCCTGGCGTTGACGAAGATGAAGTTCTTGAAATGGCCGGGGAACATGCGCTGCACCCACAACAGCGCGTGCAGACCGCCGCCGCGCGAGGTGCCGACGATGAACACGGCGGTCTGGTGGTCCGGGTCCGGCTCGATCGGCTCGACGCCCGGCCCGAACGGCTGGGCGGCGAAAACCTCGTCGACCGAATGGATGGCGCGCTTGGTCTGGCCGTAGTGCTTGCGAATGACAATGCACAGCGCGGCGATGGCGGCGATGATGACGGCGGTAGCCCAGCCGCCCTCGGCGAAGCGCTCGAACACCAGGATCACCAGGATGCCGGCGCAGATGACGAAGCCAACCAGCGACAGCAGCAGGCGGCGCAGCCAGTGCGTGCCCTCCTTGCGGTTGCGCATCCAATACAGGCACAGGCCGAACAGCGAGATGGCGAAGGTCAGGAACACCGAAATCGAATACAGCACCACCAGCAGCGTCACGCTGCCGGCGGTCCAGAACAGGATCGCCAGCGCGGCCAGGCCCATCACCAGGATGCCGTTCTGCGTCACCAGCCGGGTCGACAGGTAGCGGAACTTGTGCGGCACCCACGAATCGGCCGCCATGTTCGACAGCACCGACGGGCCGCCCAGGAAGCCGGTGTTGGCGGCCACGAACAGCAGGCCGGCCTCGAACGCCAGCACGATCACCAGCAGCACCTGGTTCACCAGCGGCCCGCCCAGGTCCATGCTGGCGATGATGCTCTTGAAGGTCGAGGCGTTGAGCGTCTCGCCCGGCGTCGGTTTGGCGTCCCACAGCAGGTACAGCAAGATAATGCCGCCGGCCGTGAACGCCAGCGACAGCGCCATGTACAGCATCGTCACCTTGCCGGTGCGCACGCGCGGCTCGGCCAGCAGGTTGACGTTGTTCGACACCGCCTCCAGGCCGGTATAGGTGCCGCCGCCCTGGGAATAGGCCAGCAGCAGCATGCCGGCCACGCCGGTCCAGCCGATGCTGCTGGCCAGCTCGGTGGTTTCAACCAGGGTGTTGGGAATCAGCTCGGGCAGGTGCGAGGCGTGCGCGACGATGCCGTAGACGATCAGGATCAGGTGGGTGGCGACGAAACCGAGGAAAATCGGCAGCAGGATCTGGATCGCCTCCTTCAGGCCGCGCAGGTTCATCACGATCAGCAAGCCGATGAAGAACACCTCGGCCCACAGCTTGTAGGGCTGGAAGCCGAGCGGCAGGAAGGAGGCCAGCGCGTCGACCCCGGAGGCGATCGAGATGGCGATCGTCAGCACGTAGTCGAGCACCAGCGCGCAGCCGGAGATCAGGCCCATGTAGGGGCCGACCAGCTTGGTGGCGACGCGGTAGCCGCCGCCGCCGGTGGGGAACAGCTCGATCACCTGGTTGTAGGCCAGCGCGATGATGAAGACGGTGACGGCGGTGGCGATGGCCATGTACAGGCCGAGGTGGGCGTGACCGCCCAGCGCCTTGAAGGTTTCCTCGGGGCCGTAGGCGGACGAGGACAGGCCGTCGGCGCCCAGGCCGACCCAGGCCAGGAAGGCAACCAGCGCCATCGAGTGGCGGGTTTCCACCTTCATCGGATCAAGCGCCTTGCCGAGAATGATTTCGCGGATTTTCTTGTTTTTCATGCGTCTGGGCGACCGGCAAAACCGGCGCAATGCTTAAGGTAGCCGAGATGATACGCCGATTCCCCGCGCATGGAATACTTGTTAAAGTATACAAATTTTGCGAAAACTTGCCGAATTACCGTAAATCAGTGATAATGCGTCTCGCGTTGCCGGGATGGCGGAATAGGTAGACGCACGGGACTCAAAATCCCGCGCTGGAAACAGCGTGCCGGTTCGATTCCGGCTCCCGGCACCACCAGACAAATCGAGAAGTACCGAAAAGCCATTAAATCCGATGTAATCAAGGGTTTAGTGGCTTTTTTCTCGCCTGTACATTTCATCATCCCCGGTACGCGGGAATCACAGACCATCTTACCCAACGCTTCCACCTCCCCGCCCGTCTGTTTTTGTAGCCGTAGCTCAGCCGGGCGTGGGCGGCGATAGTCGTTGCCTCAGGTCGTCAAGCAACCAGCGTCCCGCCCGCCCGAGTGCACGGCTGCGCTTGTGGGCCGCATAGATCGCCAGCCCTTCCTTGGGGCTTGAGTCCGCGTCGATCTGAAGCAACGTTAAGTCCCCCTTCGCAATCAAGCCGGCGACAAGATGTTCGGGCATACGGCACCAGCCGAAACCGGCGATGAGAAAGTCCAGGCGCCGGCCAAGGTCGACGAAGCGCCACAGTCTCGAACTCGACAGTCCGTAATTAGCGCCAGCGGGATCAACAGGGTCGGACAGTACCAGCTGAACGTGCCCTTCCAAATCGTCCGGCGCCACCGGACGCTCCAGCAAGGCGAGTGGATGTCCGGGCGCCACGACCGGCAGCATACGCACGCGTAGCAGCGGATAGGCGGTGACGTCGTCGGGAACGGCTGGAAGTAGCAGGCAGATGCCGATTGCCACCGAATCGCTGCGCAGGCGCCTCAGCGAACCGCCTAGCCCTTCGGTTGAAAAACTGACAGGCAGGCTGGGGAATGTTTCGCTCAGGGCGGACAAACTATCGATCAAGGGCGCCGTGGGAACCAAGGGGTCGATTGCAATGACGAGTTCCGGCTCCAAGCCGGAACGGGTACCCGTGGCCACCGCCTCGAAGCGGGCAGCGCTGGCAAGAACCAAGCGCGCTTGCTCAACAAGAACCCGTCCAGTCTCTGTCAAAGTCGGCCGATGGCCGCTTCGGTCAAACAGCAGGACACCCTGTGTTGCCTCAAGTATCGCGACCGCCTGGCTAATAGCCGACTGTACCCGATGCAGGCGGCGGCCGGCGGCGGAGAAGCTGCCGACATCGGCGATCGTCACCAGGACACGCAACTGGTCCAGTGTAAGGCTTCCAATCACGGCATGCTCCGCATTCAATGTACATCGATAAAAGTGATGGATCGTATCATATTTTAATCGCTGCCAAACATGGAGCTTCCCCGATATATTGGTGCCATGCAATCCCATTGTGCCTTTATCTGTAGTGTTCTTTCGGAAGGAAATTTTTCATGACTAAACTTTTGGTAATTGAAACCAGCCCGCGGGGCGACCACTCGATCTCCCGCAATATGACTCGTCGTTTCGTCGCGGATTGGCAGGCCAGCCACGTCGATGGCGAAGTCGTCGAACGCGACTTACTGAACACTGACTTGCCCTTCGTCACCGCAGCTTGGCTCGATGCCTATTTCACACCTGTGGATCGGCATTCGTCCGACATGAAAGACCAGTTGCGATTGTCGGACCAGCTCGTTGCGGAATTGCTCGCCGCCGACCACCTCGTCATTGCAACACCGGTCTACAACTACAACGTTCCCGCCGTACTCAAGGCGTGGGTCGACCACATTGTTCGAAAGGGATTAACGCTCGGCTTCGATGGACGCGGACTCTTAATCAATAAGAAGGCGACAGTATTAATAGCATCGGGAGGCGTGTATACCGAAGGCTCGCCAATCCGCGACCGCGACATCGCCAGCCAATATCTACGCCTCATCCTTGGTGTGATCGGCATTGTTGACGTGACGTTCATTGCAGGCGGCGGAGCCAAAACTGTTGATTTAGGCGAGGAAACCATGGCAGGCTTCGTGGCGAAGTTGGCTCCCGCCCTCGGACAAGCTGCGGCGAAGTAAACGCCAGGCGATAAAAAGCCGGCGCGTCAGCGCCGGCGCGGCTTGGCCGCGGCGCCCGGCGCCATGCCCATCGGCCGCAGCAGCTTTTCGGCGGTCGCCAGCGTCGGACTGGACTCTTCGCGCTCGATATCCTGCAAGGTCCGCGCCGACACGCCGCACAACTGCGCGTACTCCGCGATGGTGAAGCGCAGGGCCGTGCGGATCTTCCTGATCACCGCCGGAATCGGCAGGCTGGGATCGCTGGCGAGTTCGTCGGCCAATGCGCGGCGCGCCTGCAGCTCCTCGCTCGGCGAAAGCGGCTTGAAGCGTTTGTCCATCTAGATTTTCTCCAACTGCGACAGAACATTTTCAAGCGTCTTGTCCAACGGCCTTAGAAACTGTTCCTCTATCCCCAGCGCGCGCGCATCGGCAAAGAGCGTTGCCAGCGGCGCGGCGATCATCCGCACGCTGGCGGCCACGGCGGCGCGGTCCACCTGTGCCGCCGCGCAGGCCTGGTCGATGGCGCTGGCCCACACGGGCGAGCCGCCATCATCGGCTTGCCATCGAATCCGCCTGGCTATGCCATCGGGGTGCAACCACATCGGGGCAAAATCAAACAGCGGCGTCAGGGACACCTTGCCGTCGTGCCTGCGCCGGATGGCGGTGTTGCGGGCATGGTTGTCCTTGTTGCCCAGCGCGATGTTGGCGATGTCGCGTTTGAGATACTCGATCACCTCGCGCATCGGATCGGTCGCCGCTTCACCGAGTAGCCGGCACACCTCGTTGTGCGAAGGGGCCGCGCCGAATCCGCCGATGCCGCACAGCGAAGCGACGCTTTCCTGGGCGTAACGCATCACGCGCCCGCCCGCCACCTCCCGATCGAAGCGCGGGATGAACAAGGCGCGTTCGCGCAAGGCAAGGTCGGCATAGACATTCAGTCCCAACCCTTTCGCCAGACGCATGTACGGCGCCTCCAGACGCAGGATGTTGGCCAATGACTGGTCCGTACCTCGGCCAAACTTCACGATGAAGTGTTCTTGCGCCTGCTCGTCCGGGAGCGTGTGGTCGAGGTAGAGCAGACCGTCGCGCGCCCGTGTGAGGAGGATTTTTGGCCACTCGCCTTGAACGCCAGATGATCCCGCCAGGAATAAACCTTGTTGCGCCAGGTACTCGTTGAAATCGCCGGCCCTGGATGCCACCTCGCCCACGGTGAATCCACGGGGCGCGCCGCCACTGCGCGCGGCGACCCACTCGTGCGCCTCCTTGACCCTGACGTTGCCGATAGGGTTGCCGGCACCCGCGCACAGCAGCGACCAATCCGCGGCTGGCCCGACAGCCTCGCCTCTCCCCAGTTGCTTTAAGAGTTCAGCTCGCCCATAGCCTTGGGGCAGTAAGTCGATCAGGAAAGGCGGCCAAGTCTCGGCAGGATAGGTGCTCAAATCGACCGGGAGGTTCACCGACAGCGCCGCAGCGTCGGTTCTGCCCCAATACGCCATCGCGTGCTTGGGCAGGTAGATCAGATACGTGGCGGCATCCACCCCGCGCGCAGGGTCGCCGACCATGTCGAGCGCCGCGGCGTCGCGCCAGGCATCGTCGGTGAAGATCTGGAGTGTGCAGGTGGTGGCATCCATATACACAGGATACTAGCATTAATATCGGCTCATACCCGAATACTCATGATAGAAGAGTGCTTAAGTGCGGCCAACTGAGGGCGGCAATCATGCGATACATGACAAATTATCTGATTAATAATTCGTGCCCTCCACAGCCTGCATTAAACTCTACGACTATAGCCGACCCAGCATGCGTTTTGCGCGCTCCCCCACAACTTAAAATCAGGCACTCAATACATGCAGCAATCTCCCATTTATCATGTGCGCTCCGGGCGCGTCGGCCCGCTGGCTCCCTTGTACGTCCTCTTCGCCGGCGGAGCGGGCGTTGCCGCGTCGGCCGCGCTGTACGCCGTGGTCATCCATTACAACCCCTTCATCTATTTTTCGTTTCTGGCGACGCTGATCTTCGGCGCGCTGATCGGCATAGCCGCCAGTTCCGCCGCGCAGGCCGGGAAGTCGCGCTCGCTGCCCTTCAACCTGCTCGCAACGCTGGTGCTGGTGGCCTTCGGGCTGTGGGCGTCGTGGCTGCTCTGGATCGCCTTGACGCTGGATCGCGGCGGCGCGACCGCCAGCCAGCTGGCGCTGGCCGATGTCGCGCAATGGCAGGCCTTTTTCGACTGGCTGGCGGAGCACTACCGCACGTCCATCAGCCGTCACATGGGCGCGGGCACGCCGTCCGAGCCGGCGTCGGCGAACCAGATGCTCTGGCAATGGGGCCTGGAAGCCGCGCTGGTCGCGCTGGCGGCGCTGTTTAGCGCCTGGGTCGGCACCGGCACGCGCGTGTATTCGGAACGCTGCGGCGGATGGGCCGAGCAGGCGCTGAAACTCGAAGTGGATGGCCACGACACGGCCCCGGCAGCGTTGCGCGCGGCATTCGAACGCGGCGACTTCACGCAACTGGAGCAGCTCCTTGCCGTCGATGCCGGCGCGCCGCGCGAAACGGAGCGCTGGAAGAGCTTCGAGCTTGAACTGATTGCCGAAACGGCCGACCCGACCCTGCGCGTGCTGAACCTGGACGCCCTCGACAACCATCTCGATGCGAAGGGCAAGCTCAAGCAAAGCCGGCAGACCGTGGTTGAGCGACTGCTGCTGCCACCCGCGGTCTACGACGCGCTGATGCGGCGCCTGCGCCCGTCCACCTGAACGGAACCGACGCGGCTGCCTCAGGACGCGCTAGCTGGCTCCAGCTCTCGCCCCTGGGCGTCGAGCGTGCGCGCGCGGCCCAGCGCCTTCGCGCCGTACAGCGCGACGTCGGCGCGCCGCAGCATCGCCTCCAGCGTGTCGCCAGCGCCCACGCGCGTGGCGACGCCGGCGCTGTAACTCAGTTGGTGGCCCAGCTGGTCCTGCGCCGACGCGGCCAGCAGCGCGCGCAGGCGCTGGTCGAAGGACTGCGTGGCGGCGTGGTCGGCGCGGTTCATCAGCACGCAGAATTCCTCGCCGCCGTAGCGGCAGAGCACGTCGCCGGTGCGGCTGAGGGTTTGCAGCGCGACGGCGAAAAAGCGCAAGGCGCGGTCGCCGGCCTCGTGGCCGTGGCTGTCGTTGATCTGCTTGAAGTAATCGAGGTCGAGCATCAGCAGCACCAGCGGCTGGTCGTAGCGCACGCTGATGGCCAGGTCGAGCTTGGCCTGCACCAGCCAGGCGCGCCGGTTGAAGACGCCCGTCAGGCCGTCGAGCGTGGCCAGCAGTTGCAACCCGCGCGCCGCCTCGTCGCGGTGCGCCAGCAGGATGCCCGCCAGCGACAGCATGGAGGTGACGTTGGCCACCAGCCCGAAGGCGATGTTGACCGGGTGCAGGGTCAGGAAGGTCGGAAACTGGTCGGTAAAGAAGGCGCCCAGCACGCCGCGCCAGGCCGTCACGATGGTCTGCGCCAGCAGGGCGACGACCAGCAGCCAGCGCCAGCGGCCCACCGGCACCCGCGGCTTGCGCCACAGCGTCGCCGCCACCATCGCCATTTGCAGCGCCAGCAGGCCGTTGGCCCAGCCGACCCGGAACGCGTAGCTGGAAAAGCCGATGCCGTAGCCGAGCGTGAGCAGCACGGCGATGGCCGCCGGCGCCCGCGACGACGTGGTGCGCCCGCACCACAGGTCGAACGCGACGGCGTTCAGCGCCATGCCGCCGGCGATGCCGGCCATCGCCAGCGTCGACAGCGCGCGGTCGGCCCAGGAGCCGGCGTCGGTCAGCCCGGAACCCAGCAGTAGCGCCCAGCCGACCGCGCCGGCGAAGATGCCGGCCTGGGCCCGGCGCGCCGCCGTGTTGACCTCGCCCATCACCGACGGCAGGGCGACGGACATGACCAGCATGTTGAGCGTCAGGGCGAATAGCAGGGAGGCGATGTCGGTCGGCATGGGGGCGAATGGGGCGGGCTTGGGCGGCCGTCTTGCGGGCGCGTTTCGGACGGGCAGCGGGAGCGTTGTCTGCTACTGGCATGGGCCTCGGCCATGCCAGGTTCGACACCAGAACGGGAGTATAACGCAAGCGTAACGCGGCATTGACGTTTTGCCCGGGAGAATTTTACGTTGGATGTATGCCATGGATGTTGTTGCTGTGCCCATGCTCCCGGCGGCCGGAGCGAGCGCGTGGCAGGTCGGATGAGCGACGGCGTAAGCCTGCTCATCGCCGGCCGCCGGACAGGCAAAAAACGCCGCCGTGCACGGACCGAAACGGATCACACCGGCGACGCGAATCGGCGTACCATACTGTATATTTATACAGTAATTAATTATTCCCATGGAACTGACCGACAAGCTTGAAATTCTCGCCGACGCCGCCAAATACGACGCCTCCTGCGCCAGCAGCGGCGCGCCCAAGCGCGGTTCGGCCGGCCTGGACGGCTTCGGCGCCACCACCGGCATGGGCATTTGCCACAGTTACACGCCGGACGGGCGCTGCGTGTCGCTGCTGAAGATTTTGCTGACCAATTACTGCGCCTACGACTGCCAGTATTGCGTCAACCGGCGCAGTTCGAACGTGCCGCGCGCGCGCTTTTCGGTGCGCGAGGTGGTCAAGCTGACCACGGACTTTTATTTCCGCAACTATATCGACGGCCTGTTCCTCAGTTCCGGCATCATCCGCTCGGCCGACTATACGATGGAGCAACTGGTGCAGGTCGCGCGCACCTTGCGCGAAGTGCACCAGTTCCGCGGCTACATCCACCTGAAAACCATCCCCGACGCCGACCCGGCCCTGATCGCCGCCGCCGGCCGCTACGCCGACCGCCTGAGCGTGAACATCGAACTGCCGACGCAGGCCGGCATCGAGCGCCTGGCGCCGGAGAAAAACCTGCACACCATTAAGCTGGCGATGGGCGCGATCCGCCGCAAGCTCGACGAAAAGGCGCAGGAGCCGGGGGCGCCGGCGTTCGCCCCGGCCGGCCAGAGCACCCAGATGATCGTCGGCGCCGACGCCAGCGACGACCGGCAGGTCCTGGCGACGGCGGAAACCCTGTACGGCAGCTACAAGCTCAAGCGCGTCTATTATTCGGCCTTCAGCCCGATCCCGCACAGCCCCGACAGCGTGCCGCTGCAAGCGCCGCCGCTGCTGCGCGAACACCGCCTATACCAGGCCGACTTCCTGCTGCGCGCCTACGGTTTCCAGGTGCACGAGCTGTTGCCGGCGGCCGGCAACCTGGCGCTCGACATCGACCCCAAGCTGGCCTGGGCGCTGGCGCACCGCGAGCACTTTCCGCTCGACCTGAACCGGGCCGGCGCGGCGATGATCGCGCGCGTGCCCGGCATCGGCGTGCGCAACGCCAAGCGCCTGGTCGAGCTGCGGCGGCTGCGGCGCATCCGCTACGCCGACGTGAGCCGGCTGCGCTGCAGCATGAAGAAGGCGGCGCCGTTCATCGTCACCGCCGACTATTCGCCGCCGCAGGGGGCCAGCTCGTCCGAGCTGCTGCGGCGCGCGCTGGCGCCGGCGCCCCAACGCGGCCCGCAGCAACAGGCGCAGCAACAGCTGGCGCCGCAACAGTTAGACCTATGGCCGGCGCCGCAAACAAGCTGACGCCGCCGGACGCGGTCGCCGCCGTGAGCGCCGGGCAGCCGGTGCTGGCGCAGTGCTTCGAGCAGTGGCGCGACGCGGCGCGCCAGTTGCTGGCGCACGACATCGCGCCGCACGCGGTGCAATGGATCAGTCGCCCCGGCGACGGCGACCTGCTGGCCGGCATCGACGACGCCGTCGCGCGGCCGCGCGCGCCCTGCCCCGCCGCCGGCGCGATGCAACTGCCGCGCCGGCTGGTGGACCTGCTGCAAACGGCCGCGCGCTTCCGCGCCGACGCGCGCTGGGCATTGCTGTACCGGGTGGTGTGGCGCTGGCGGCGCGGCGAACGCGACGTCATGTCGGCCGCCGACCCCGACGGCGCGCGGCTGCACGCGATGGTCAAGGCGGTGCAGCGCGAGCAGCACGACATGCACGCCTACGTGCGCTTTCGCGAACGCCCCGAGGCGGCCGGGGCGCCGCGCTTCGTCGCCTGGTACGAACCGGTGCACGACGTGCTGGCGCAGGTGGCGCCGCATTTCGCCGCGCGCATGGGCGGCGCGACGTGGATGATCGCCACGCCCGAGGCGACCGTGTTGTGGGACGGCGCCGCGCTGCACAGCCTGCCGCCGCGGATGCGCGGCGCCGCCGACGTCGACGACGCCGGCGAGGCGCTGTGGCTGACCTATTACCGTAGCATCTTCAATCCGGCGCGGCTGAACCGGCGCCTGCTGCACAGCCACATCCCGGCGCGCTTCTGGAAAAACCTGCCCGAGGGCGCGGTGGTGCCGGCGATGCTGGCGCAGGCCGCCGCCGGCGCCCGCCGCACCGGCCAGGCGCCCGGCGTGGCCGAGCGCGCCGGCAGCGTGGTGCGCATCGCCGCCGGCGGCGCCGGGCCGCGCCGCGACGGCGACGGCGACGGCGCGCTGGCGCAGTGCCGCCGCTGCGAGCTGTGGCGCCACGCCACCCAGGCCGTCGACGGCGCCGGCCCGGCCACGGCGCCGATCATGCTGGTCGGCGAGCAGCCGGGCGACCAGGAGGACCTGGCCGGGCTGCCGTTCGTCGGCCCGGCCGGCGCCGTGCTCGAACGCGCGCTGGCGCTGGCCGGGCTGGCGCGCGACGCCGTCTACATCACCAACGCGGTCAAGCATTTCAAATGGGAGCCGCGCGGCAAGCGGCGCCTGCACAAGACGCCGGCGCAGCAAGAGGTCGACGCCTGCCGCGTCTGGCTGGAGCGGGAGATCGAGCGCGGCCAACCGGCGGTGGTGGTGGCGCTGGGCGCGACGGCGCTCAAGGCGGTGCTGGGCGACGCCGGCGCCACGCTCAAGCAGGCGCTGGGCCGGCCGCTGCGCCACCAGGGCCGCTGGGTGCTGGCGCTGTACCACCCGTCCTACGTGCTGCGCCTGCCCGACGCGGCCGCCAGGCAACAGGCGCTGGACGTGATCGTCGCCGGCCTGGCGCGGGCGCGCCAGTTGCGCGACGGGCGCGACGGCTGACGGCCGGCGGCGCCGCCGCTGGTGCGGGAACGCAACAACACGCGTGCAGGCCTTGTTTCCCAGAGGAAATGTGTTATGGTGGTTTCTAGACCGAAGCATTTGTTATCCACCCGTCCCGCCGTCGCCCCATGTTCCTACCCACGCTGCTGCAATTGTTCTCGCCGCCGGCCGATCCGAGCCTGCTCAACTACGGCCGCTACGATCCGGCCCTGGTCGCGCTGTCGGTGCTGGTGGCCATCTTTTCCTCCTGGATGGGGCTGCAGATCGCCGGCCGCGGCACGGCCCATCCCAGCCGCGCCCTGCGCAGCATCGCCCTGCTGACCGGCAGCCTGGCGCTGGGCTGCGGCGTCTGGGCCATGCACTTCATCGGCATGCTCGCCTTCAGCCTGTGCACCCGCGTCGACTACGACCCGGCGCTGACGATCCTGTCGATCCTGCCCAGCCTGGCCGCCTCCGGCGTCGCGCTGTCGATCCTGAACCGGCGCACGCTCAGCGCCGGCGCGTTGCTGGCCGGCGGCGCGCTGACCGGCGCCGGCATCGGCGCGATGCACTACACCGGCATGGCGGCGATGAACATGAGCCTGGCGTTGCGCTACGACCCGTTCATGTTCGGCCTGTCGATCGTCGTGGCGGTGCTGCTGGCAACGCTGGCGCTGTGGGTGCGCTTCGGCCTGCGCGGCCTGCGCCAATACCTCGGCCGCGACGTGCGCCTGCTGCTGGCCGCCAGCGTGATGGGCTGCGCCATCGCCGGCATGCACTACACCGGCATGGCGGCGGCGCGCTTCGTCGGCACGCCGCCGCCGGGCAACGCCGTCGGCGCCAGCAGCGCCTTCGTGGCGCTGGCGGTGACGCTGATCACCGTCGCCTTCACCATCTTCGCCGCCTCGGCCAACGGCCTGCTGCGCTACCGTGAAATGTTCCGCCAGCTCAGCCAGAACGAAAGCTGGATGCGCGCGCTGCTCACCACCACCATCGACGGCGTCATCACCGTCGACCGCGGCGGCGCCATCCACGAATTCAACGCCTCGGCCGAGCGCATCTTCGGCTGGAAGCGCGCCGAGGTGCTGGGCCGTAACATCAGCGTGCTGATGGCCGACCCCGGCCGCTCCGAGCGCGAGGGACTGCTCGGCTACCTGCGCAGCGGCGAGGGCGTGCTCGACGCCGAAATCTGCGGCCTGCGCAAGGACGGCTCCAGCGTGCCGCTGCGGCGCGCGCTGGGCCACGCGCGCCTGGCCGACAGCGAGCTGTTCGTGCTGTTCATCAGCGACATCAGCGAACGCCGCGCCATCGAGCTGGCGCTGCGCCACAGCGAGCAGCAATTCCGCTCGCTGATCGGCAACATCCCCGGCATCGCCTTCCGCTGCAGCAGCGCGCCGGGCCACCCGGCGCTGTTCCTCAGCGACGGCATCGAGCGCGTGGCCGGCTATGCGGCCGCCGACTTCCTCGGCCAGCCGCCGCTGCGCACCCTGAACGCGCTGATCCTGCCGGAGGACCGCGGCCGCGTCGCCGCCGCCGTCGCGCACAGCCAGGCCGCGGCGCAGCCCTACCTGGTCGAATACCGCCTGCGCCACGCCGACGGCACGCTGCGCTGGATGTGGGAACACGGCGCCGTCGGCCCCGACGCCAGCGGCCAGGGCCACTGGATCGACGGCGTCATCCTCGACATCAGCGAGCGCCAGCGCATGGAGCAGGACCTGCGCCGCGCCAAGGAAACCGCCGAGCAGGCCGCCGCCGCGCGCGCCAGCTTCGTCGCCAACATGAGCCATGAAATCCGCACGCCGATGAATTCCATCCTCGGCTTCACCGACGTGCTGCTCGACAGCGACCTCGACGCGCAGCAGCGCCACCACCTCGACACCGTGCGCCACGCCGGCCGCTCGCTGCTGCGCCTGCTCAACGAAATCCTCGACACGGCCAAGCTCGACAAGGGCGCGGTCGAACTCGAACTGGGCGACTACAACCTGCTGGCGCTGCTCGACGAACTCTCGTCGACCTACGGCGGCAACGCCCGCGGCAAGGGACTGACGGTCGACATCGCGCTGGCCGGCGACCTGCCGGCCGAGCTGTACGGCGACGAGCTGCGGCTGCGCCAGGTGCTCGGCAACCTGCTCGGCAACGCCGTCAAGTTCACCGCCGCCGGCGGCGTCACCGTGGCCGCGGCGACGCGCGAGGGCCAGTTGCACATCCAGGTCAGCGACACCGGCATCGGCATCCCGGCCGACCGCCTCGACGCCATTTTCGAGCCGTTCACCCAGGCCGACGCCTCGATGACGCGGCGCTACGGCGGCACCGGCCTGGGCACCACCATCAGCCGCCAGCTGGTGACGCTGATGGGCGGGCGCATCTGGGCCGAGAGCGGCCCCGGCCGCGGCGCCACCTTCCACGTGCTGCTGCCGCTGGTGCCGGGGCGGCGCGCGGCGCCGGCCGCCGGCGCGCGCGACGCGTTCGCGCTGCCGCCGCTGCGGGTGCTGGCGGCCGACGACGTGCCGCAAAACCTGGAACTGCTGGCGCTGCTACTGGGCAAGCGCGGCCACAGCGTGCGCAGCGCCGGCGACGGCCTCCAGGCGGCCCGGCTGGCGGCCGGGGAAGTGTTCGACGTGATCCTGATGGACGTGCAAATGCCGCTGATGGACGGCTTGGCGGCGACCCGCGAAATCCGCGCCGCGGCGCTGCGCGACGGCCGCCCGCGGGTACCGGTGGTGGCGATGACGGCCAGCGTGCTCGACGCCCACCGCAAGGCCAGCGCCGCCGCCGGCATGGACGGCTTCGCCTCCAAACCGGTCGACTGGACCACGCTGTCGCATGAAATCGCCCGCGTGCTGGGGCTGGAAAGCGGGCCGGCGGCGGGCGCGGCGGCGCCGGCCGGCCCCGGCCGGCGCGTACTCAACCGCAAGGCCGGCCTGCAGCGCTGGGCCGACAGCCCCGACGCCTACCTGGGCGCGCTGGCGAACTTCGAGCGCGAGCACGGCGGCGCGGCCAACGCGCTGGCGGCGCACATCGAGGCCGGCCGCTACGCGCCGGCGCAGGCGCAGGCGCACAAGCTGCGCGGCATGGCCGCCAACCTCGGCATGGAGCAACTGGCCGCCACGCTGGGCCAGGTCGAACACCTGTGCCTGGCCGGCGGCGGCGACGACGCCGCCGCCCGCAGCGAAGTGCTGAGCCGCCTGGTGGCGCAGTGGCCGGCGGCGCTGCAGGCGATCCGCGCCGACGCGCCGGCGCCGCGCGCCGCCGCGGCCGCCGCGGCCGGCGCCTTCGACGCCGACGCGGCCCGGGCCGGCGCGGCGATGCTGCTACAATCGCTGCAACGGGGCGAACTCGACGACGCCGCGCTGGCGGCGCTGGCGGCCAGCCTGGGCGGGCGCGCGGCGGGCGAACTGGCGGCGCTGCAACTGGCCCTGGCCGACTTCGACTTCGCGCTGGCGCAAGGCGCCGTGCAAGGCATCCTTGGCATTCTCAATCCGGAACCGACATGAGCCACCCGCACGACAAACTGCCGCTGATCCTGGCCGTCGACGACGAGGCCAGCAACCTGCAACTGCTGCGCCAGATCCTGCAATCGGGCTACCGCCTGCTGTTCGCCAAGGACGGCGAGCGGGCGCTGGAGCTGGCGCGGCGCGAGCGCCCCGAGCTGGTCCTGCTCGACGTCATGATGCCCGGCATGAGCGGCTACGACGTCTGCCGCCAGCTCAAGGCCGACCCGGCCACCTGCGCCATCCCGGTGATTTTCGTCACCGCGCTGGGCGACCCGCGCGACGAGGTGATCGGCTTCGACGCCGGCGCCGTCGACTACATCACCAAGCCGGTCAGCCCGCCCATCGTGCGCGCGCGCGTGCGCACCCACCTGTCGCTGGTGCACGTCGACGAGCTCAAGCAATCGCGCCTGGCCATCGTCCAGCGCCTCGGCCTGGCGGCCGAATACAAGGACAACGAAACCGGCCTGCACGTGATCCGCATGAGCCACTACGCGCGCCTGCTGGGGGTGGCCGCCGGCATGGACCAGGACGAGGCCGACGACCTGCTGCACGCGGCGCCGATGCACGACGTCGGCAAGATCGGCATCCCCGACAGTATCCTGCAAAAGCCGGGCCGGCTCGACGCCGCCGAATGGACGGTGATGCAAACCCACGCCACCATCGGCGGCGACATCATCGGCGAGCACGCCGGCGGCATGCTGGCGCTCGCCCGCGTCATCGCCCTGACGCACCACGAGAAATGGGACGGCAGCGGTTATCCGAAGGGGTTGGCGGGCGAGGCGATTCCGCTGGCCGGGCGCATCGTCGCGATCGCCGACGTGTTCGACGCGCTGACGTCGGCGCGGCCGTACAAAGAAGCCTGGTCGGTCGAGGCGGCGGTGGACTTCCTGCTGGAGCAGCGCGGGCGCCACTTCGACGCCGCGCTGGTGGAGCTGTTTTTGGCGCAGCTGCCGGCGATCGTCGCCATCAAGGAACGCTGGGCCGAGAAGTAGGCCGTTAACGCGCTTGTCGTGGATCGGTTTAGCCCCGCGCCGTGACACGACGCGGCAAACCCGGCTGGCGCCAACTGAAATGGTGAACTCCCGCACTGACAGCGCTGTTGCGTCGCACGATCAGCCGGAAATAAACAATGGGTTACTTCGTCATCGTTGACCGCTGGGAGGGCCGAGAGTTCCCTTGCATCTTAGGCGCTGGCGCGCGTTCGAACTTGACAATTGTCAACTCAAATGAAAAACCCCACGCCTGCACAACAATCGGCGTGGGGTTTGATGCGCGTCAACCACAAGCTTGACGGCGCCGGCTGCCGCGGCCCGGAAAAGGGCCGCGGCGCCGCTTTATGCCTTGCGCTGGGCCACCGCGTCGACCACGCACAGCGCCGTCATGTTGACGATGCGCCGCACCGTCGCCGACGGCGTCAGGATGTGCACCGCCTTGGCGCAGCCCAGCAGGATCGGGCCGACCGCGATGCCGTTGCCGGCCGCCGTCTTGAGCAGGTTGTAGGCGATGTTGGCGGCGTCGATGTTCGGCATCACCAACAGGTTGGCGTCGTTTTTCAAGTCCGAATGCGGCATGATCTTGTTGCGCAGCTTCGAGTCGAGCGCGGTGTCGCCGTGCATCTCGCCGTCCACTTCCAGTTCCGGCGCCTTCTCCTTGATGATGGCCAGCGCGGCGCGCATTTTCTGCGCCGAGGCGCTGTTGCTCGAACCGAAGTTCGAATGCGACAGCAACGCCGCGCGCGGACTCAGGCCGAAGCGGCGCATCTCTTCGGCCGCCATGATGGTGATCTCGGCCAGTTGCTCGGCGTCCGGGTTCTCGTTGACGTGGGTGTCGACGATCACCAACTGGCGTTCCGGCAGGATCAGCACGTTCATCGCCGCGTAGACCTTGCTGCCGGCGCCCATGCCCAGCACCTGGTCGATATATTTCAGGTGCAGGTCGGTGGTGCCGAAGGTGCCGCAGATCATGCCGTCGGCGTCGCCCTTGTGGATCATCATCGCGCCGATCAGGCTGTGGCGGCGGCGCATTTCCAGCTTCGCGTATTCCTCGGTGACGCCCTTGCGGCTGCTCATCGCGTAGTAGGCCTGCCAGTAGTCGCGGTAGCGCTCGTCGTGGTCCGGGTTGATGACGTCGAAATGCTGGCCCTGCTTCAGGCGCAGGCCGAACTTCTCGATGCGCGACTCCAGCACGGCCGGGCGGCCGACCAGGATGGGCCGCGCCAGGCGCTCGTCGACCACCACTTGCACGGCGCGCAGCACGCGCTCCTCTTCGCCCTCGGCGTAGACGATGCGCTTGAGTTCGACCGGGGTGCTTTTCGCCACCTGGAACAGCGGCTTCATGAAGGTGCCGCTGCGGTAGACGAATTGCTGCAGGCTGTCGGCGTAGGCTTGCAGGTCCTTGATCGGGCGCGTCGCCACGCCGGACTCGAAGGCGGCCTTGGCCACCGCCGGCGCGATCTGGATCAGCAGGCGCGGGTCGAACGGCATCGGAATCAGGTATTCCGGGCCGAACGCCAGGTTGCTGATGCCGTAGGTGGTGGCGACGATGTCGGACTGCTCGGCGTGGGCCAGCTCGGCGATCGCGTGCACCACGGCGATTTCCATTTCACGCGTGATGGTGGTGGCGCCGCAGTCGAGCGCGCCGCGGAAGATGTACGGGAAGCACAGCACGTTGTTGACCTGGTTCGGATAGTCCGAACGGCCGGTGGCGATGATGGCGTCGCTGCGCACGGCCTTGACGTCTTCCGGCAGGATTTCCGGATTCGGGTTGGCCAGCGCCAGGATCAGCGGGTTCGGCGCCATCTGGCGCACCATGTCTTGTTTCAGCACGCCGCCGGCCGACAGGCCGAGGAAGATGTCGGCGCCGGCGATGACTTCGCCGAGGCTGCGCAGCGAGGTTTGCTGCGCGAAGCGCGCCTTGTCCGGGTCCATCAGTTCGACGCGGCCCTTGTAGACCACGCCGGCCAGGTCGGTGACGAAGATGTTTTCCAGCGGGAAGCCGAGGTCGACGATCAGGTCCAGGCAGGCCAGCGCGGCCGCGCCGGCGCCCGACACCACCAGCTTGCAGTGCTTGATGTCCTTGCCGACCGCGCGCAGGCCGTTCAGGATGGCGGCGCCGACGATGATGGCGGTGCCGTGCTGGTCGTCGTGGAAGACCGGAATCTTCATGCGCTCGCGCAACTGGCGTTCGATGTAGAAGCACTCCGGCGCCTTGATGTCTTCCAGGTTGATGCCGCCGAAGGTCGGCTCGAGCGAGGCGATGATGTCGACCAGCTTGTCCGGGTCCAGCTCATTGATCTCGATGTCGAACACGTCGATGCCGGCGAATTTCTTGAACAGCACGCCCTTGCCTTCCATCACGGGCTTGGCGGCGAGCGGGCCGATGTTGCCCAGGCCCAGCACGGCGGTGCCGTTGGTGATGACGGCGACCAGGTTGCCGCGCGCCGTGTATTTATAGGCGTTGGCGGGATCGATGACGATCTCTTCGCACGGCGCCGCCACACCCGGCGAGTAGGCCAGCGCCAGGTCGCGCTGGTTGGTGAGTTGTTTGGTGGGCGTGACGCTGATTTTGCCAGGTCTCGGGCACTCGTGGTATTCGAGCGCGGCAAGGCGCAGTTGTTGACGTAATTCCTCTTTTTGATCAGATGACGAATCCATTCTGTGCAGCCTTCCTATTTGTTCGATCGGAAAGCGTACGATTTTATCAGACGGATTCTTTCAATTAGCTAGGTATTTTCCCCAAGCGACAGTCCGTTATCACCAAAACGCATAATTTATTCCAAAAAACCGAAGGAAATTTCTATTAAGCCAATAAATCCGATCAGTTATAGCGATGGATGTGTGATGCGCATCAATGCCAAGCCTCCGTCCCGAGGGCGACGCGGCGTGGCAATCCCACTCGAAACTTGTAAATAAGTATTGCAAATGTTGCAATATGAGGTGCCGCTTGCTATGCTGCCTGACCATGCCTACACCGACATTCACGCCCCGCCACCGCCCGCTGGCCGGCGCGGCGCTGACCCTCGCCATCCATCTGGCCTTGCTGTATGCGTGGACGCTGAGCCGGCCGACGCCGCCGCAGGCACAGCAGCCGGCCGAGCCCGGCAACCCCATCCAGTGGCTGCGCCTGACGCCGCCAACGGCGGTGCCGGCATTGCCGGCATTGCCGGCCTTGCCCGCGCGTCGCGTCGCGGGGCGTCCACCGGCCCTGCCGCGCGCCGCCGCCGCGACGCTGCTGCCGGTGCCGCTTGCCGCCACCGCGCCCGCCGCCACGGTGCAAGCGGCCGTCGCCGAACGCGCCGCGCCGGCCCCGAGGATCGACGATATCTTGCAACAAGCCAAACGCGACGTCGGCGCCATCGACAGGCAATTGCGCAAGGCCGGCCCCGGCTTGCGCTTCAGCGCGCCGGCAAATACGCCGCAGACCCGCCTGGCCAAGGGTTTCGCCGACGCCGCCGACGCCGTGCCCAACCGCTGGTTCGAGGCGCCGAAAGTCCAGGAACTCATCGATCCCGCCGGCGAGGGACGGCGCCGCCACAAGGTGGTCGGCGCCGGCGGCACCTACTGCGTCACCTTCGACGGCGTCCAGACGCCGAACGGCAGGGACATCATCAAGAACGGCCTGCCGTCGAAAACCACCAACTGCCCGTCGCACGAGCAGGCGACCACCACCCAACCCTGAGGCGCAGGGCTAGACGCCGTCGACCAGCATCAGGTCGAAATGCGCGCCGCGCTGGCGCAATTGCCGCAGCGGCGCATGGGCCGGGTCGTCGTACCAGGCGCGCGCCTGCGCGGCGCCGGGGAAGGCGATCATCACGACCAGGCCGGGCAACAAGGGCGCGCCCTCCAGCGCCACGGCCGGCGCCCTCGTCAGCACCGTGCCGCCGTGCTTTTGTATCAGCGCCGGCATGTTTTCGCCGTACTCTTTTTGCCAATCCGTGTTGTGGATGGTGATCGAACCGATGGCGTATGCGGTCATGTCCTTGCTCCTGTGGTGGTGGCGGATGGAAGGCTTAGTCGGCCGGCAGCGCGCGCGACTGCACGTTGAAGGGCACGTCGGGCGGCGGCGCCGCGTCCTTGTGGCGCAACAGCAGCGCGAATTTCGATTCGACAAAATAGACGCGCCCGTCCACCACCGCGCCGGAGGACGGCTCGTTGAGGCCGGCGACGATGGTTTGCAGCGTGGCGCCGCGGCCCGCCAGCCGCGCCAGCGTGATCTGGCCGCCATAGGCGCCGTCGCCGCCAAAGGCGTTACTCTCGAAAATGACCAGGCGGTCGGGGCCGGCCAGCCGCAGCGCGTCGGCGTTCTTGAGCGCGCGCGGCAAGGCGATTTTTGCCGCCGGGCCGGCCGAGCCGTCGCCGTTGACGCCGACGCGCAACAGGTAGGGCACGGCCGCCACCGCGCTCAGGTAAATCTGGTCGCGGTCGATGGCGATGCCGTTGAGCGTATAGCCTTGCGCGCCGGCGGCGAAGGCGGCGTCCGCGGCCCAGCTCTGCAAGGCCGCGTCGCCGGAGCGCAGGCGCAGCACGCGCGGCTGCGCGGCGTCGGTCACGTACAGCGTGCCGGCGGCGTCCTGCGCCACGTCGTTGCACTGGCCGGGGCCGCCACCCTCCCCCGGCGGCAAGGGATAACTGGCGCGCGGCGCGCCGCTGTCGAGGTCGTAGCTTTTGAGCGCGCTCGGCGTCAGCGGCACGCTGGTGAAACCGAACGCCGCCGAACACACCCACAGCAGCCGGCGGGCGGCGTCGACCAGCACGCCCTGGCCGTTCGCCAGGCCGTTGGAGGCCGGCGCCACGACAATGCCGGCGGCGCCGCCGGCGCCGCCCAGCCGCGCCACGGCGCCCTGGCGCCAACTGCTGACATATAGGGCGCCGTCGGCGCCCGCCGCCACGCTTTCCGGATACCAGTCGGGCGGCAACGCCCGCGTCGCCGCGGCCTCGGGCGCGGCCTGCGCCAGCGCGGCTAACGCCGCCAACACCAGCGCCCCGGCGCGCTTGATCGTCACAATTCGCATTCCCGACTCCATTTGACTTTGCAATGGAGCCATTATTGTCGAAATAATCGATGCGATAAATACGCCAATTATTAGGCCACCCGTAACTTATAATTATGAATATGAGCGATAAACTCCATAGCATGCGGGTCTTCGTGGCCGCCGCCAGCGCCGACAGCTTCGCCGCGGCGGCGCCCGCGCTGGGTATCTCCGCCTTGATGGTCGGCAAGCACGTGCGCGCGCTCGAACAGCAGCTGGGCGCCCGACTGATCGAGCGCACCACCCGCCGCCAGGTGCTGACCGAAATCGGCGCGCTGTACCTGGAACGCTGCCGCGAGGTGCTGGCCAGCGTCGAGGCGGCCGACCACGTCGCCGAGACCGTGCGCGCCAGCCCCCAGGGCGTGCTGCGCGTCACCGCGCCGGTCGCCTACGGCAGCCACCGGCTGGTGCCGGTAATCGGCGCCTACGCCGCGCTGCACCCGCAGGTGCACATTGACCTGGCGCTGCACAACCGCGTGGTCGACATGGCCGAGGAGGGTTTCGACGTCGCCGTGCGCGCCGGCGCGCTGCGCGACGACGCCCTGGTCGCCCGGCCGCTGCGGCCCGAGCGCATGCACGCGGTGGCCAGCCCGGCTTATCTGGCGCGCCGCGGCGCGCCGCTGCACCCGTCCGACCTGGCGCAACACAACTGCCTGGCGTTCGCCGCCTGGGGGCCGGACCACGCCTGGCGCTTCGCGCGCGCCGGCGCCAGCGTGCACGCGCCGGTGCGCGGCGGCTTCGCCAGCAACACCGGCCAGGCGCTGGTGGCGGCGGCGCTGGCCGGCATGGGCGTGGCGGTGCAAACCGGGGCGCTGCTGGAACCGTTCATCGCGTCCGGCCAACTGGTCGAATTGCTGCCCGACTGGAACTTGCCGGAGCGCGCCATGCACATCGTGCGGCGCGCCGAAACCCGCCCCAGCGCCAAGGTGCGCAGCTTTGTCGACTTCGCGCTGGAGCGGCTCGGCTGAGCGGGAGCCCGGCAAAGGGGCACGTACGCCGCCATTCGGTACAATGGCGCCATGCTCTCCGAATTCGACCTCATCAAACAATATTTCGCGCGCCCGCGCGCCGGCCGCGCCACGCTCGGCATCGGCGACGACTGCGCGCTGCTGACCCCGGCGCCCGGCATGCAGATGGCGATTTCGTCCGACATGCTGGTCGAGGGCCGGCATTTCTTCGCCGGCGCCGAGGCCCGCAAGCTGGGCCACAAGAGCCTGGCGGTGAACCTGTCCGACCTGGCGGCGATGGGCGCGCGCCCGGTCGCCTTCACGCTGGCGCTGGCGCTACCGGCGGCAGAACGCGACTGGCTGGCCGGCTTTTCGGACGGCCTGTTCGCGCTGGCCGACGCCTTCGACTGCGAGCTGATCGGCGGCGACACCACCAAGGGGCCGCTGAACATCTGCATCACGGTGTTCGGCGAGTTGGCGCCCGGCGCGGCGCTGCGCCGCGCCGCCGCCCGCGCCGGCGACGACATTTGGATCAGCGGCACGCTGGGCGACGCCCGCCTGGCGCTGGCCGGCTACCGCGCCGAGCTGGCGCTGGACGGCGCCGAGCTGGAGCGGGCGGCGGCGCGCATGCACGCGCCGGCGCCGCGGGTGGCGCTGGGGCTGGCACTGGCGCGCTCGGGCCTGGCGCACGCGGCGATTGATATCTCGGACGGCCTGGTCGGCGACCTCGGCCACATTCTGGCCGCGTCGCGGGTCGGCGCCACGCTCGACGTCGACGCGCTGCCGGCCGGGCCGGTGCTGGCGCGCCAGACGCAGGCGCTGCGGCGCAGCTTCACCGCCGCCGGCGGCGACGACTACGAGTTGTGCTTCACGGCGCCGGCGGCGGCGCGCGACGCGGTGCTGGCGCTGGCCGCCGGCGCCGCCACGCCGGTGGCCCGGGTCGGCGCCATCGACGCCGCGCCCGGCCTGCGCCTGGTCGACGGCGCCGGCCGCCCGCTCGACCTGCGGCTGCAGGGCTTCGACCACTTCAAGGCGTAGGCGGGCCGAAAAAAACCGCCGGCGTCAGCCCGGGCTCGGACCTGAAGGTCCGAGCCCGGCTCTTTGCCGCCGGTTTTTCGCTTGTTCGCGGCGCTCAGATGGCCGGGTCGGCCTGGGCGTCGCCGGGGCGCGCCGGCACCGCCTGGTTCACCAGCCAGTAGTGGTGGAAGGCCAGGCGTATATTGTCGCGCAACTGGGTGTCGTCCCACGGCTTGGTGTAGAAGCGGTAGATCGCGCCGCGGTTGATCGAGTCCAGCACCGACTCCAGCCCGGTGTAGCCGGACAGGATGATGCGGATGGTCTCCGGGTACATTTCCTTGACCTTGCTGAGGAATTCGGTGCCGCTCATGACCGGCATGCGCTGGTCGCAGACGATCACGTGGACCTGGTGCAACGCCAGCATCTCGAAGCCCTCGGCCGGCGACGCCGCCGTCAGGATGTGGTAGCCGTCCGGCCGGAACAGCCGGTGCAGCGAGGACAGCACGTTGACGTCGTCGTCGACGATGAGCAGGGTCTGCGACGGCTGCGCCGCCTGGTCCGGCTCGCGCGGCAGGCCGGTGCCGGCCGCCACCAGCAGGCCCAGCTCGGCGGCCGGCAGCGGCCGGCTGAAGTAGTAGCCCTGGATTTCGTCGCAGCGGTTGCGCCGCAGGTATTCCAGCTGCGGGCGCGACTCGACGCCCTCGGCGATCACCCCCAGCTTCAGGCTGTGCGCCATGCTGATGATGGCCAGCGCGATGGCGGCGTCGTTCGGGTTGGTGGTAATGTTGCGCACGAAGGCGATGTCGATCTTCAGCTTGTCGATCGGGAAGCGCTGCAGGTAGGACAGGCTGGAATAGCCGGTGCCGAAATCGTCGATGGCGATCTTCACGCCGATTTTCTTCAGGTTGCCCAGCACCACGATGGTGCGCTCGGCGTTGACCATCAGCGCCGACTCGGTCAGCTCGAGTTCGAGCAGCGCCGGGTTGACCTTGTGCCGCGCCAGCGCGGCGCGCACCCCGCCCTCCAGGTCGCCCTCGGCGAACTGCCGGCTCGACACGTTCACCGCCACGTGCACCGCGCCGACCGGGCCGGCGCACCAGGCGGCGATCTGCCGGCAGGCCTCGTCGACGACCCAGGCGCCGGCGCGCACGATCAGGCCGGTGTCCTCCAGCAGCGGCACGAACTCGGCCGGCGCGACCAGGCCGTAGCCGGGCCGGCGCCAGCGCAGCAGCGCCTCGACCCCGCTCAGGCGGCCGCGGCGCAGGTCCACCTTGGGCTGGTAGTACAGCACGAACTCGCCCTGGTCGAGGGCGCGCCGCAGCGCCAGCTCCAGGTCGAGCCGGGCCAGCACCTGGACGTTCATGCCGGCGGTGAAGAAGCGGTAGCCGTCGCGCCCGGCCTGCTTGGCGCGCGCCATCGCCGTGTTGGCGTACTTGATCAGCGGTTCCGGCTCGACCGCGTCGTCCGGGTACATGGCGATGCCGATGCTGGCCGTCAGCGCCGCCGCGTGGCCGCCCAGGTCGAACGGCGCGCGCAGCGCCTCGCGCACCTGGTTGGCGACGTTGACGGCGTCCTGCTGGTCGCGCGTCATCGTCAGGATCAGCGCGAACTCGTCGTTGCCCATGCGCCCGACCGTGTCGCGCAGGCGCACGCACTGCACCAGGCGGTTGCTGAACTGGCGCAGCAGCTCGTCGCCCAGCGCCGCGCCGAGCGAGTCGTTGACGTTCTTGAAGCGGTCCAGCGCGATGAACAGCACGACGATGCGCCAGGCCTTTTCGCGCGCCAGCCCGATCGCGTGTTCCAGCGTCTGGTAGAACAGCGTGCGGTTGGGCAGCCCGGTCAGGCTGTCGTAATGGGCCAGGTGCTTCATGCGCTCCTGCGCGGCGCGGCGCTCGCTGATGTCGCGCGCCACCGCGATCAGCACCCGCCCCGGCTCCACCTGCTGCTGCCACTGCCAGTACAGTTCGACCGGCACCGGCACCGCGTCGTGGCGCTCCAGCTCGCACTCCACCAGCAGCGGCGCGCGCGCCGGGTCGCGCGGCGCGCCCGCCGGCGGCGCCGGCAGCAGCCGCGCCGGCGCCATCGCCAGCAGTTGCGCGCGGCTGTAGCCGAGCATGCGGCAGGCGCCCTCGTTGACGTCGAGCAGGGCGGCGCCGGCCGGGTCGACCAGGAAGATGGCGTCGGCGGTGGCGTCCATGGCGCTGCGAAAGCGCTGCAGCGAGGCGGTGCGTTCGAGCACGGTGCGCTCCAGGCGCGCGCTGTACTGGCGCGCTTCGCGGTGCAGCAGGCGCACCTCGAGCATGTTGTGGATGCGCGTGAGCACCTCGAGCGGGTCGAAGGGTTTGCTGACGAAGTCGCGCGCGCCGGCGTCGAGCGCGGCCAGCTTCTTCTCCGGGTCGGCCGTCACCACCAGCACCGGCAGGTAGGCGCCGGCCTCGATCGGTTTCAACGCCGCCATCACGTCGAAGCCGCTCATGCCCGGCATGTGCAGGTCGAGGATGATCAGGTCGTAGTCGTGCTCGGCGTGCAGCGCCGCCACCCGGCGCGGATCGGTGGTCGAGCTGACCGCCAGGTAGCCGGTGCTCCTCAGCAAATAGTCGAGCAGCTCGACGTTGATGGCCTGGTCGTCGACGAGCAGGATTTTTGCGCCGTGGATGTCGGCTTGGGTGATCATGTCGGCCCGCCCTTTTCTGCGACGTGGGCCAGCGCGCTGTTGATGGCCTGGGTGAATTCGTCGATGTTGATGGGTTTCGTCAGGTAGTGGAAAAATCCCAGCGCCATGCCGCGCTCGACGTCGCGCGGCATGGCGTTGGCGGTCAGCGCGATGACCGGGATGTGCGCCGTCAGCGGGTCGCTGCGCAACAGCTTCATGGCGTCGATGCCGCTGACGCAGGGCAGGTTGATGTCCATCAGGATCAACTGCGGCTGGTGGGCGCGCGCCAGCTCGATGCCGAGGTGGCCGTCCGGCGCCGACAGCAGGCGCAGCTCGGGGCGGAAACGCACGATCTCCTCGACCAGGCGCAGGTTGGCCGGGTTGTCCTCGACGTACAGCAGCGTGACGGGCGCGCCCGGCGCCGCCAGCGCCGCCGCCTCCTCGGCCGGCACCGCCGGCGCCGCCAGCGCGGTCGGCTCGGTGGCGCGCAGCTCGACCCAGAACACGCTGCCGACGCCGATCTCGCTGCTGACGCCGAGGCGCCCGTCCATCAGCTCGACCAGGCGCTTGGTGACCACCAGGCCGATGCCGGTGCCCTCCTCGGCGCCGGTTTCCTGGCCGAGCCGGTTGAACGGCTGGAACAGCCGCTCGAGCTGCCGCGGCGCCAGCCCGACGCCGCTGTCGCGCACCGACAGGCGCACCGCGCCGGCGCCGTTGGGCGCGCAGTCGACGACCACGCTGCCGGCCGGGCGGTTGTATTTGAGGGCGTTCGAGAGCAGGTTCAGCAGGATCTGCTTGAGGCGGGTGCGGTCGGCCTGCACGTTCAGCGCGCAGCCCTGCGGGAACAGCATGCGCACGCCGCGCTGCTGCGCCAGCGGCGCGACCATGGCGTGGCATTCGTCGAGGATGTCCTGCAGCGCCACCGGTTCGAGCGACAGGTCGAGCGTGCCCGATTCGACCTTGGCCAGGTCGAGGATCTCGTTGATCAGCGTCAGCAGGTGGCGCCCCGACTTCAGGATGTGGCTGGCGAACTCCTTCTTTTGCGCCAGCGTCGACGGCAAGCGCTCCGAGCTCAGGATCTGGGCGAAGCCGAGGATCGCGTTGAGCGGCGTGCGCAGCTCGTGGCTCATGGCCGACAGGAAGGCCGACTTGGCGTGGTTGGCGCTCTTGGCCTGCGCCACCGCCATGGCCAGCTCGCCGTTGCTGACCTCAAGCTGCGTGGTGCGCTCGTGCACGCGCCGCTCCAGGTCCAGGTTCAGGCGCATCACCTCGGCCTGCGCCAGGCTGCGCTGCTCGGCCTCGCGGGCGATCTCGCGGTTCGAGGTTTCCAGCGCGCGCGTGCGGTGCTCGGTCTCGGCGAGCATCTGGTTGAACGAGTCGACCAGCCGGGCCACCTCGTCGTCGCTGAACTTGCGCGCGCGGCGCGAATAATCGCCCGTCTCGACGACCTCGCGGGCGGCGTCGGCGATGTCGAGGATGGGCCGGGTGATGATGTAATCGAGCCGGCGCGTGACCAACCAGGCCAGCAGCAGCGCCAGCACGGTGACGCCGGCGGCGATGCCGAGGTAGTCGCCGATGCGCCCGGCCAGCTGGTAGTCGGCGCGCAGATAGACCGTGCCGAGCAGCTCGCCGTTGTCGACGATGCGCTTGAACAGCAACAGGCGCTTGCCGTCGACGCGCACGCCGTCGCCCTCGGCGCGGGCCGGGAAGGCCTCGGCCTGGCCGGGCGCCAGGTAGCTGGCGAACAGCGCGCCGCCGGCGTTGTAGATGGCGCCGGCCTGCACGCCGGGACGGATGCGCAGCAGCGCCAGGTTCTCGCGCGCCAGGCGCCGGTCGTCGAAGGTCAGCGCCGCCGACGTCATGCGCCCCAGCAGCTCGGACTGGCTCGCCATGTCGGCCAGCACGGTGCGGTGGTAGGCGCGCAGGTCGTAGGCGATGATCGAGCCGATCGACACCAGCAACGCCACCAGCGTTGTCGACAGCACCACGGCGAGCAGCTTCAGGCGGATCGAGCGCAGTCGGATCACGGGGCCCCCCGCACGTTGTAGGCGGCCGACAGCGTGCGCGCGCTGATGCGCAGGCGCGCCGAGGCCAGCGCTTTCAGCGCCACCTCGACGCGCAGCTTCTGGTCGGCGACGACGAAGTTGATCATGCCGCCAAGCGCGCTGTCGGACCGGGCGAAGCTGCCCTCGGGCCATTCGACGAAGCCGGCGAATTGATACAGGTAGGCGGCCTTGACCTGGCGCTGCGCCCGCGCGGCGCCGGCGCGCGTCAGCGCCGCCATCGCGGGCGAGCGGACGCGCGCCAGCGGCGCGGCCCGGACAGGCGGTTCAGCAACATGGCGCTCCCCATCGCGGAGCGGTCGGTATCGTGTGTTGGCAAAATCGGTTCCCGAGCCGGCGCTGCCCCGGGTCGCGGGCGAGCCGCTCGCGCAGGCTCGCCAAGCCACGGCGGAGTGTGTTGAATGGACATTTTTAGCGTTCTGATTGGAAACAAGTGTACGCATTTTCAAGGTCGGCGGGTGAAATTTTTTGACATGTTGCAGGGCTGACCATGCCGCCGGCAGGCTAGAATCACGCCATGCCGGCGCCGCCGGCGCCGCCCTGTTCCATCCTCAAGGAGCCACACATGAGCAACGACATTCCCGACCTGGCGGCCCAGGTGGGCCGCGCGCTGCAAGCCCGGGGCCTGCTGCTGAGCACCGCCGAGTCCTGCACCGGCGGCGGCGTGGCGCAGGCGATCACCGAGGTGGCCGGCTCGACCGGCTGGTTCGACTGCGGCTTCGTGGTGTATTCGAACGCCTCGAAAACCGGGCTGCTGGACGTGCCGGCGGCGCTGATCGCGCAACTGGGCGCCGTCAGCGAGGAGGTCGCCGCGGCGATGGCCGGCGGCGCGCTGGCCAACAGCAACGCCCACGTCGCCGTCTCCACCACCGGCATCGCCGGCCCGGCCGGGGCGGTGCCGGGCAAGCCGGTCGGCACGGTCTGCTTCGGCTGGCGCATCGGCGAACGCAGCCACACCGAGCGGCTGGTCTTCGCCGGCGACCGCCAGGCGGTGCGCGAGCAGGCCGTGGCGCACGCGCTCAAGGGCCTGCTGCGCTTCGTCGGCTGAGGCGGCGCGAACTTTTCGGCCGGGGTTGGCATCGAACCTGCATCGCGCCAGCGGAGACAGGCCCCATGCCCACGCCACAGCACGACAGCGCCGCCGCCCCGCTTGAAATGTGGGGCGGCCCGGAATGCGGCGCCGCGCCACTACCGGCCGTGGGCGCTGGTCAACACCAGCGGCTACGTCAAGGTCGACCAGGCCGAAACCGACGTCGCGCGCTGTTTCCGGGAAAACAGCGCCGGCGCGGCGGTGCTGGCGGCAGAGTGCCAGCGCCGCCAGGTGCGCCTGCTGACCTTTTCGAGCGACCTGGTGTCCGACGGCGGCAAACTGGCGCCCCACGTCGAAGCCGACGCGGTCGCGCCCCTCAACATCTACGGCAAAAGCAAGGCCGAGGCGGAACGGCGCGTGCTCGACGCCGCGCCGGCCGCGCTGGTGGTGCGCAGCAGCGCCTTTTTCGGGCCGTGGGACGACTGCAATTTCCTGGCGCGGGCGCTGGCGGCGCTCGAACGCGGCCAACCGTTCGCCGCCGCCGCCGACCTGACGGTGTCGCCGACCTACGTGCCGGACCTGCTGCACGCCTGCCTTGACCTATTGATCGACGAGGAGAGCGGGATCTGGCATGTGACCCACGGCGCCCCCGTCACCTGGGCCGAGCTGCGGGCGGCCTCGCGCGCCGGCGTCGACAGCGCCACGCTCGAGCCGCGCAGCGGCCGCGGCGAGCAGGGCGCGGCGCCGCAGCGGCGCTAGCGGCCGGTCGGGCCGGGGCGGTCGGCGCGGCCGCCGCGCCGCGCTCCGCCGGGCCGGCTAGGCTACTTGCACGCGGTCGCGGCCGGCCTGCTTGGCGGCGTACAGCGCGCCGTCGGCGCGCGTCAGCAATTCATGCCGGCCGGCGCCGTGGCGCGGGTATTCGGCGATGCCGGCCGAGAAGGTGCAGCCGCGCAGCGCGTGCCCGCCCTGGCGCACCAGTAGTTGCCGGTAGCGCGCCGCGATATCGGCCATCTTGCGCGCGGCGATGGCGCTGTCGGCCTCGCGCATCAGCAGGCAAAACTCCTCGCCGCCGTAGCGGCACAGCAGGTCGCTGGCGCGCAACTGGCCCTCGACCAGGCGGGCGAACTGCACCAGCACCTCGTCGCCGAAGGCGTGGCCGTGGTTGTCGTTGACGCGCTTGAAGAAGTCCAGGTCGACGAGCACGACGCTGACCGGGAAACGGCCGTCCGACTCGTGCAGAATGGCGTTCAGGCAGGTTTCGAAATGGCGCCGGTTGTACAAGCCGGTCAGGTGGTCGCGGATGGCCTGCTCGCGCAGGCTGTCCTGCAGCGAATTGACGTGCATGATCTGCTGCGCCAACTCGCGGTTCAGGTGCTCGAGCTGTTGGTTTTCAAGCTGGCGCGCCGCCTGCAGTTCCAGCGCCTTGTCGCGCTCGCCCTTCAGGGTGCGCATCTCGCCCTCCAGGTGGCGCATCAGCAGGCGCGACTCGCGCGCCGACTTGCTGCTGGCCTCGAACAGCGCCTGGTACTGGCGCAGCAAGCCGAAGGCGGCGCGCCAGTCGCCCAGCCCGGCGTGGAGCGTGGCCAGGCCCTGGTAGATCTGCCGCTCGTAATACGGGTTGCGCGTCAGCTCCAGCATGGCGTGGGCGCGCTGTAGCGCCAGCAGCGCCGCCCCGGGCGCGCCGCGGGCCTGGTCGAGCGTGCCCTGTACCAGCCAGCCGTGCATCTGCTCGTCGAGGTCGCGGCCCTGCAAGGCGCAGGCCTGGCCGCGCCGCAGCAGCTCCTGGGCGGCGTCGAGCCGGCCCACCAGGATCGCCGCGTGGGCGCCGATGCACAGCACGAAGGCGCGCACGCCGACGTCGGCCTCGGCGTCGTCGAAAAACGGCTCGACCAGCGCCAGCGCCTCGCCGGCCTTGCCGCTGGCCAGCAGGCACATCGCCAGGTTGGCCGAGACGATCGCGCGCTGCTGGTGCAACTGCTGGTGGCCGATGATGTCGAGCGCCTCGCCCAGCAGCGGGATGGCGTCCTCGTCGTTGCCCAGGTCGTGCTGCGTCGAGGCCAGGTTCGACAGGCTGTTGACGCGGTGCGCGGCGCTGCCGAAGCGCTCGGCGATGTCGAGCGCCAGCAGGAAACTGCGCGGCCCGCCGCGGCCGTCGCCGCGGCTTTGCGCGTCAATCCCCAGGCGGGTGTGCAGCATGAACTTGTGCAACGAGTCGGGAATGTGCGAAGCGAGCGCGCGGGCGTTGTCGAAATGCCGCGCCGCCAGCGCCAGCTCGCCGCCGCGGCTGGCGTAGGCGCCCAGCACCACCTCCAGCGCCATGCTGCCCTCGAGGTCGCCGCACGCCTCGAAGCGCCGGTGCAGCGCCTGGTACAGCGGCTCGGGCTGGCCGGCCAGGCCGGCGTAATACCTCAGCCACAGCTGGTTGATCTGCGCGCGCGCCGCGCCGCGCTCGTAGCGCAGCGCGGCGGCCGACACCAGCGCCAGCCGGGTCAGGCGCCTGGCCTGCCGCCGGTTGGCGACCAGGCAGGACAGGCCCTGCAGGTTGAGGCGATCGATCTCGGTCTTGTCGTGGCGGGCTTTGGGCACTGCGCGGGTATCCTTCTCGGGGCACAAGGGGCGAAAGCGTTCGACCATAAATATTGCATTTCATTAAGTCGACATGATACCCACATTCGACGCCGCGCTGCCGCTTTTTCAGGCAGCGGCGGAAAATATATCCGCCGCCGGCGCGGCCCGTGGCGGCCGGCCCCGGCGCGGCGGTTGCCATCTCGCCGCAAAAGACTTACCCTCGACGCTGGATTGACGCGTCCCGGCGCCGGCGCGGCCGGGCGCGCCGCGGATTGATTGGTAGTTGTTGAATGCTGTTCGACTCATTTTGGAGTATTGCAATGCAAAACACGGTTCATTTCATCCTGCAGGGCAAAGGCGGCATCGGCAAGACGCTGGTGTCGACCATCCTGGCGCAATGGATAGCGGGCAAGGACGAGCGGCCGCTGCGCTGCTACGACACCGACCAGGAGAACGCCACCTTCTCGCGCTACAAGGCGATGGACGTCAAGCACGTGCCGGTGATGACCGATGCCCGCAACATCGACCCGAAGCGCTTCGACGCCTTGATGATCGACATCCTCGAGGAGGACGGCAACTGCGTCATCGACAACGGCGCCAACACCTTCTCGCCGCTGATGGGCTACCTGATCGAAAACGACTGCTTCTCGCTGCTGCAGGAATCCGGCCGCCAGGTCTACATCCACACCATCGTCGGCGGCGGCGACACGCTGCACGACACCGCCACCGGCTTCGTGGCGACGGCCAAGGCCACCACGGTGCCGCTGGTGCTGTGGCAGAACGAGCATTTCGGCCTGCTGCAATCGGCCTCCGGCAAGCTGTTCGTCGAATCGCAGTCCTACAGCGAGCACGCGGGCCGGCTCAAGGGCAGCGTCACGCTCAGCCAGCGCAACGCCGACACCTTCGGCGCCGACATCAAGAAGATGAACACGGCGCGCCTGACGATGCAGGAGGTGCTGCAAAACGACAAATTCAACATCATGGAGAAGCAGCGCATCAAGGTCGTCTACCGCGACATTTTCGAGCAGCTCGATAAAGTACAGTGGTAGGGGGCGCGATGGACCGGCAAAAACTGCGCGCGCTGGTGTTCGAGAAGACCGGCATCAAGGTCGACTGCGACGACCCGATCTTCGCGCTGGTGGCGCTGAACGAGGCGGTGCTGGCCGACACGGTCGAGCGCCAGGTGGCGCTGCTCGACGCCGCGGCGCAGGAGCTGGCGCGGCAGGCGCGCGGCGCCGCCGCCGGCGCGCCCGCCGCGCCGCTGGCGCCGGCTGGCGATGCGCCGCCCCTGGCGGTGGCCAGCCAGGCCGCCGCGCCGTTCGCGCCGCGCGACTGGCGCCTGCTGGGCGGCGCCGCCGCCGTCGCCGCGTTCAGCGCCCTGCTGGTGCTGGCCGGCCAAGCCTGGCTGGCCAAGCCGCCGGTGATACCGGCGCCGGCGGTCACGGCGCTGGCGTTGACGCCGCAGCAAAGCGCCGCCATCGAGCAGGGCGACAAATTGGCGCGCGCGGTGCAAAAGCTCGACCCGAAAAGCCGCGCCCTGGTCCAGGCCGAAATGCAAAAACCGTAGCACGCGACTGTTTATGTATTGGCGGTGTATGGGCGGCGATCCCCGGACAGCGCCACGCTCGCGCCGGCCCCCGCCTTCGCCCGATTATTTGCTAGCATTGCCATTCCCGCCGCCCTTCCCTACTCGCCGGGCGACACCGCATATTCAACCTTTGATAACGGATCGCACGCATGAAGCCTTGCACATTGTTGGCCGTACCCGCCCTGCTCCTTTCCCTCTACGGCGGCGTGGCGCCGGTCCCGGCCTTCGCCGCCGACGCCGCCGCAATGACGCCGGTGCCGCGCATCGCCTTTGAAAAATACACGCTGCCGAACGGCCTGGAAGTGATCCTGGTCGAGGACCATAAACTGCCCGTCACCGCCGTCAACCTGTGGTACCACGTCGGCCCGGCCAACGAGGAGCCGGGCCTGACCGGCTTCGCCCACTTGTTCGAGCACATGATGTTCGCCGGCACCAAGCACATGCCGCGCGGCCTGGCCGACCAGTTGCTCGAGGGCGCAGGCGCCACCGACTCGAACGGCAGCACCGATTTCGACCGCACCAACTACTACGACACGGTGCCGTCGAACCAGCTCGAACTGGCGCTGTGGACGCATTCGGACCGCATGGGCTACCTGCTCGACGTGCTCGACCAGACCGCGCTGAGCAACCAGCAGGACGTGGTGCGCAACGAGCGCCGCCAGAGCGTGGAAAACCGCCCCTACGGTATAGTCGAGGAAGGCTTGTACCACCTGCTGTTTCCCAAGGGGCACCCGTACTACGCGTCGGTGATCGGCTCGCACGCCGACATCCAGGCCGCCAAACTGGCCGACATCCGGCAATTTTTCACGCGCTACTACGGTCCCAACAACGCCAGCCTGGTGATCGCCGGCGACATCGACAAGGCCAAGACCAAGGCCATGGTGGCCAAGTACTTCGGCAGCTTCAAGCGCGGCCCGGCGCTGCCGAAGCTGGACGTGGCGACGCCGCCGATCCGCGCCGAGCGGCGCGCCGTCGTCGCCGACCGGGTCGAACTGCCGCGCGTGATGATGGGCTGGCTGACGCCGCCGGCCTACCAAGCCGGCGACGCCGAGCTGAGCCTGGCGGCGCACATTCTCGGCGGCGGCAAGGCGAGCCGGCTGTATAAGACGCTGGTGTACGACAAGCAGATCGCCCAGGACGTCGGCGCGGCGCAAAGTTCGAACGCGCTGACGTCGATGTTTATCGTCGACGTCACCGCCCGCCCCGGCCACGACGCCGCCGAAATCGAGGCCGCCATCGACGCCGAGCTGCAGGCGTTGCGCGCCGACGGCCCGACCCAGAAGGAGCTGGAGCGGGCCCGCAACACGCTCGAGACGGCCATGTTGAGCCAGATCGAAAAGGTCGGCGGCGCCGGCCTGGCCAACCAGCTCAACCACTATAACCAGTACCTCGGCGACCCCGGCTACCTGGGCCGGGACATCGAGCGGCTGCGCCGCGTCGGCGTGGCCGACATCCGGCGCGTGCTGGCGGCCCAGCTGCAAAACACCGCGCGCGCCGTGGTGCACGGCGTGCCCGGCACGCCGGACCTGGGGCCGGAGGTGGCGACGCCGGCGCCGGCGACGGGCAAGGCCAAGGCGGGCCAGTCCGGCCCGGTCAACCGCGACGAGCCGTGGCGCATGCGCGCGCCGAAAGCCGGCCCGCAGCCGCGCATCGCGCTGCCGCAGGGCGCCGCGTTCACGCTGCCGAACGGCCTGACGGTGCTGCACAACTTCAACCCGGCGCTGCCGATGGTGTCGGCGCAACTGGTGCTGAAGACCGGTTCGGAAGCCAATCCGCTGGCGCGCCCGGGCCTGTCGAGCTTTACCGCGCAACTGCTGGAGGAAGGCACGACGACGCGCAGCGCGCCGCAGATCGCCGACGACATCGCCCAGCTCGGCGCCTTCCTCGACACCAGCTCGACGGCCGACGCCTCGGTGGCGCAGGTGTTCGCGCTGAAGGCCCATTTCGCCCCGGCGCTGGACCTGCTGGCCGACATCGTGCAGCGCCCGGCCTTCCCGGACCCCGAAGTCGAGCGCCAGCGCGCCAGCCGCCT
This sequence comes from Janthinobacterium sp. CG3, assembly GCF_000344615.1. GTDB lineage: Bacteria > Pseudomonadota > Gammaproteobacteria > Burkholderiales > Burkholderiaceae_D > Janthinobacterium. The sequence continues at coordinate 3,679,047 of NZ_KB467824.1, forward strand.
CGGCGCCCTGGCGCAGGAACGCGAAAACGCCGCCGCGGTGGCGGCCCGCGTCGAGGCCGCCGCGCTGTACGGCGCCGGCCACCCGTACGGCTACGGCCAGCTCGGCACCGAGGCCGCGCTGAAGGCCACCAGCCGCGCCGAACTGCAGCAATTCTGGCGCCAGCACTACCTGCCCAACAACGCCGCGCTGGTGGTCTCGGGCGACATCACGCGCGCCGAGCTGGAGGCGCTGGCGCAGGCCAAGTTCGGCGCCTGGCGGCGCGGCGACGTGGCGCCGGCCACGGCCGGCACGGTCGACACCAGCAAGGCGCGGGTGATCCTGGTCGACAAGGCCGGCGCGCCGCAAACGGCGCTGCGCCTGAGCTTGATCGGCGCGGACCGCAAGACGCCCGACTTCGCGCCGCTGCAAGTGCTCAACGCGGCCCTGGGCGGGCTGTTCACCAGCCGCCTGAACACCAAGCTGCGCGAGGAAAAGGGCTACACCTACGGCGTGCGTTCGCAGTTCCAGTACCGCCGCGCGCCGGGTCCGTTCTCGATCGCCGCCAGCGTGCGCACCGACGCCACCGGCCCGGCCGTGGCGGAGATGTTCAAGGAGGTGCGCGACATGATCGCCCGGCCGATGAAGCCGAAGGAGCTGGGCAACGCGCGCAATTCGCAGGTGCTGTCGCTGCCCGGCCAGTTCGAGACCAACCAGGGCATCGCCGCCAGCATGGCCAACACCTACGTCTACGACCTCGGCCTGGACTACTACGCCAAACTGCCGCGGCGCTTCGCCGGCGTCACCGGCGCCCAGGTGCAGGCGGCGGCGCGCAAATACCTGCGGCCGGAGAAGCTGATCGTCATCGGCGTCGGCGACAAGGCCACGGTCGAGCCGCAGCTGGACAAGCTGAAGCTGGCGCCGGTCGAGTACCGCGACGCCGACGGCAACGTGCGCTGAAAGTCCACCCGGCGCCTTTACATCCTGGCGGCGGCCTTGTTGCGCCCGCGCAGCCATTCCAGCGCCAGCAGCAGGCAGGTCGAGAAGATGATCAAAATCGTCGCCAGCGCGGCGATGGTCGGGCTGATGTTTTCGCGGATGCCGGTAAACATCTGCCGCGGCAGCGTCGCCTGGCCCGGGCCGGCGAGGAACAGCGTGATCACCACTTCGTCGAACGAGGTGGCGAAGGCGAACAGCGCGCCCGAGATCAGCCCCGGCGCGATCACCGGCAGCGTGACGCGGAAAAACGTCATCAACGGCGAGGCGCCCATGCTCAGGCTGGCGCGCACCAGGTTGTGGTTGAAGCCCTGCAGCGTCGCCGAGACGGTGGTGACGACGAACGGCGCGCCCAGCGCCGCGTGCGCCAGCACCAGCCCGGTGTAGCTGTCGGACAGGCCGATCTTGGCGAACAGCAGGTACACGCCGACACCCACCACCACCACCGGCACCACCATCGGCGAGATCAGCACCGCCATCAGCAAGCCCTTGCCGGGGAAGTCGGCCTTGTTCAGGCCGACCGCCGCCAGCGTCCCCAGCACGGTGGCGATCAGGGTCGCCAGCGGCGCGACGATGAAGCTGTTGCGGGCCGCGCGCATCCACTCCTCCGACCGCAGCAGGTTGTCGTACCAGCGCAGCGACAGGCCGGGGATCGGGTACGACAGGAAGCTGCTGTCGGAGAACGACAGCGGGATGATCACCAGGATCGGCAGCATCAGGAACAGCAGCACCAGCGCGTTGAAGCCGCGCAGCGCGAAGAACCAGGCCCGCTCGGGCAGCGAGGTATAGGGCGGAAACAGCGGCAAAGATATCTTCATGGCGTCCTCACATACTCACATCGATTTTGGCGAAGCGCCGGTACACGCCGTACAGCACCAGCGTGGCGGCGAACAGCAGCGCGCCCAGCGCGCAGGCCATGCCCCAGTTGATCGTCACGTTGGTGAAATAGGCGACGTAGTAGCTGACCATCTGCTCGTTCGGCCCGCCCAGCAGCGCCGGCGTGATGTAGTAGCCCAGCGCCAGGATGAACACCAGCAGCGCGCCGGCGCCGACGCCCGGGTAGGTTTGCGGCACGTAGACGCGCCAAAACGCGGCGAACGGGTGGCTACCCAGCGAGACGGCGGCCCGCACGTAGGTCGGCGGGATCGACTTCATCACGCTGTACAGCGGCAGGATCATGAACGGCAGCAGGATGTGCGTCATCGAGACGTACACGCCGAAGCGGTTGAACAGCAGCTCCAGCGGCGCCTGCGTCAGGCCCAGCGCCAGCAGCGCCTTGTTGACCAGGCCCTCCGATTGCAGCAGCACGATCCAGGCCGCCACGCGCACCAGGATCGAGGTCCAGAACGGGATCAGCACCAGGATCATGAACAGGTTGGCGCGCCGCTCCGGCATGCCCGAGAGCCAGTACGCCAGCGGATAGCCGAGCGCCAGCGCGCACAGCGTCACCACCAGGCTGATCCAAAAGGTGCGGCCGAAGATCTGCTGGTACACCGACTGCTCCGGGTCGGCCCGGTAGACGTGGCCGAAGGCGTCCTGCTTCAGGTCGACCGCCGCCAGCAGGTAGTAGGGCGAATAGTAGGAACCGTTCTTGGCGATGGTTTGCCAGTACTCCGGCTTGCCCCACTGCTCGTCGATGTCGAGCAGCGCCGGCTTGATCCGCGGCGGCGCCAGCGGCTGGCCGGCGGCGTCCAGCAGGGGCAGCGCGCGCATGGTTTTCATGACCACCGAGCGCGCGCCCGGCAAGTCGGAGTTGATGCGCCGCGCCAGCGCGCCGGTGCTGTTGTTGGCCTTCGCGGCGGCCAAGTCGTCGACCAGCGCGGCGTAGGCGGCGTCGCCCGGCAGGCCGGTGCGGTCCCAGCCCGACAGCGCCTGCACGGTTTTCGGCAGGGTCGCGGCGACCTCGGGGTTTTCCACCGCGCGCATCAACAGCGCGGCGATCGGCACGACGAAGGTGAGCATCAGGAAGATCGCCAGCGGCGCGATCAGCGCCAGCGCGGCGATGCGCTTGCGGGTTTGCGCCTTGCGCAGGTCGCGCTTCAATTGCGCCGGCGAGGTCTCGGCCGGCGCTGGGTGGATCGGGGCGGCGGTGGCCATGGAAGTCATAGTGGTGGGCGCTATCGGTCAGATGAAACGGCGGGCGGCGCGGGCGCGGATGATCACCGCGCCCGCGCCGCCGAGGGTAGAGCTTACTTCGAGGCCCAGGCGGTGAAGCGCTGCTCCAGGTCTTCGCCGTGGTCGGTCCAGAACTTCAGGTTGTTCTGCACCGCGTCCTTGGCGTTGTTGGCCGAGGTCGGCAGGCTGGCCAGGGTTTTCGCGTCCAGCAGCTTGAGCGCGGTGACGTTGGCCGGGCCGTAGGCGATCTTGGTCGAGTAGGTTTTCTGCGCCTCGGCCGAGCTGGCGAAGGCGATGAACTTCTCGGCCGCCTCCTTGTTCGGCGTGCCCTTCGGGATGGTCCAGTAGTCGAGGTCGTAGATGCTGCCGGCCCAGCTCACTTGCAGGTTCTTGCCCTCGCGCTGGGCCGAGTCGATGCGCCCGCTAAAGGCGGTCGACATGACGACGTCGCCGGCCACCAGGAACTGCGGCGGCTGCGCGCCGGCTTCCCACCACTGGATGTTCGGGCGCAGCTCTTCGAGTTTCTTGAAGGCGCGCTCGACGCCGGCCTTGGTGGCCAGCACCTTGTAGACTTCCTTGGTCGGCACGCCGTCGGCCATCAGCGCGAATTCCAGGTTGTAGCGGGCGCCCTTGCGCATGCCGCGCTTGCCCGGGTACTTGGCGGTGTTCCAGAAGTCGGACCAGTTTTTCGGCGCCGCCTTCAGCTTGTCGGCGTTGTAGGCCAGCACGGTCGACCAGACGAACACGCCGACGCCGCACTCGTGGATCGCCTCGGGCATGAAGTCGGCCTTCTTGCCGATCTTGGCGAAGTCGATTTTTTCCACCAGCCCCTCCTCGCAGACGCGGCCGATGTCGCCGGACTCCACCTCGAGCACGTCCCAGCTGGTTTTCTTGCTTTCGACCATGGCCTTGAGCTTGGCCATTTCGCCGTTGTATTCCACCATCACCACCTTGTTCGCGCCGCTTTTCTGGAACGGCTCGATGAACGCCGCCTTCTGCGCCGCGCCGTTGGCGCCGCCGAAATTGACGACCGTGATGTCGGCCGCGTGGGACGGGCCGGCGGCCAGGGCCGCGCTCAGCAAAACAGGGGTAAACAATAATTTCATTTCAATTCCTCTTGTCTTAACGGTGGAAACTACGGTCAGATAAACACGCGCAAATGGGCCGGATCGATGTCCAGCCGCACTGGCGATCCTGCGGACAGGCCCGGCAGGGCCGGGTCTTTCAAGTTCAGCTTGATGAAGCAGTCGTCTTGCCGCGGCAGCGCGCAGCGCACCCGCACATGGTCGCCGAAATAAATCAGGCTGCTGACCGTCACCGGCAGCGCGTTGGCCGACTCGGCGCCGGGCGCCAGCAGGCGGATGCGCTCGGGCCGGATGCAGGCCACGGCGGCGTCGCCGACCTTCAGCGCGTTGGCGTTGACGCCGCGCAGCAGCGTGCCGTCGCCCAGGCGCAATTGGCAGGCGTCGCCGTCGCGCGCCTCGACGCTGCCGGTGAAGCGGTTGTTGTCGCCGATGAAGCCGGCCACGAACTGGTTTTCCGGCCGCTCGTACAAAGTCTCGACGGCCGCCAGTTGTTGGATCACGCCGTGCTCGAACACGGCGACCCGGTCCGACATCGTCAGCGCCTCGCTCTGGTCGTGGGTGACGTAGACGAAGGTCACGCCCAGGCGCTGGTGCAAGTCCTTCAACTCGATTTGCATGCGCTCGCGCAACTGCTTGTCGAGCGCGCCCAGCGGCTCGTCCATCAGCACCAGCTTGGGGTCGAACACCAGCGCCCGTGCCAGCGCGATGCGCTGCTGCTGGCCGCCGGAAAGCTGGGCCGGATAGCGGTCGGCGAATTTTCCCATCTGCACCATGTCGAGGGCGCGCTTGACCTTCTCGGCGCGCGCGCCGGCGTCGACCTTGCGCACCTGCAACGGATAGGCGATGTTCTGGCCCACCGTCATGTGCGGGAACAGCGCGTAGTTCTGGAACACCATGCCGATGTCGCGCTTGTGCGGCGGCACCTTGTTGAGCAGTTTGCCGTCCAGGCGGATGTCGCCGCCGGTCGGGAACTCGAAGCCGGCCAGCATCATCAGGCAGGTGGTCTTGCCCGAGCCGGACGGCCCCAGCAGGGTGAGGAATTCGCCGCGCTCGATGTTCAGGTCGAGGTGCTTGACGACCAGGTTTTCGCCGTCGTAGGTTTTTTTCACGCCGCGGAACTCGACCAGGTGGTCGCGCGCGCCGTTGCCGCCGCTGGTGCTGTTACTGGTGCTTAAAGGTTCCAACTCATGTCTCCCGCGTCCGTCGTTGTTGTAATTGCGTCTGCTCGATCGCACCGCCAGTCACTGCGCGCGCTGTAAATCTTTGCTTGTGCGACATGACAAGCCATACTAAGGCGGCAATGGCACTACAATACAGAGCCACTTTAATTTTTCTTATGGAGCCACTTTGCGGATCGCCTCGCTATCGGATTTTCTGTTGCAGCGCATCGACCGCACGCTCGACGCCGGCGGCCAGCGCCAGCCGGTGAACCGGCAGATTTACCAGGTGCTGCGCGAGGCGGTCTGGTCGCACGCGCTGCCGGTCGGCCTGCAACTGCCGTCGTCGCGCTACCTGGCGCTGGAGCTGGGCGTGTCGCGCAATACCGTCACCTACGCCTATGAACAACTGATCTCCGAAGGCTACCTGGAGACCCGCGCCGGTTCCGGCACCTTCGTCGCCGACACCGTGCCGGACCGCATCGCCGGGGCCGCCAGCGCCGCGCCCGCGGTGCCGCCCAGCCGCGACGAGGTCGGGCTGTCGCAGCGCGGCGCCCGTCTGGTGGGCCAGGCCGGCGTCAACAACGTGCAGTGGGGCGCGTTCATGCCGGGCATACCGGATGTGACGTTATTTCCCAACAAAATCTGGAGCCGCCTGCAAAACAAGCACTGGCGCCGCTCGCGCGCCGAGCTGCTGACCTACGCCGACGCCGGCGGCTACCTGCCGCTGCGCGAGGCCATCGCCAACTACCTGCGGGTGGCGCGCTCGGTCAACTGCAGCGCCGGCCAAGTGCTCATCACCACCGGCATCCACCAATCGATGGACCTGGCGGCGCGCCTGCTGGGCGACCACGGCGAACGCGCCTGGGTCGAAGACCCGTGCTACTGGGGCACGCGCAGCGTGCTGCAATCGATCGGCATCGAGACGGTGCCGATCCCGGTCGACGGCGAGGGCATGCAAATGCGTCCCGCCGACCTGCTGCAGCCGCCGCGCTTCATCATCGTCACGCCGTCGCACCAGTACCCGCTGGGCACGGTGATGAGCCTGTCGCGCCGGCGCACCCTGCTCGACTACGCGGCGACGCAACGGGCCTGGATTATCGAGGACGACTACGACAGCGAATTCCGCTACGCCAGCCGGCCGCTGCCGTCCTTGCAGGGCATGGACGCGCAGGAGCGGGTGTTATATATGGGGACGTTCAGCAAGACCATGTTTCCGGGGCTGCGCGTCGGCTACCTGGTGGTGCCGAAGGCGCTGGCGCCGGTGTTCGGCACCGGGCTGTCGGAGCTGTACCGCGGCGGCCAGACGTTCAACCAGGCGATCCTGGCCGACTTCATGGTGGAGGGGCATTTCGCCTCGCACATCCGGCGCATGCGCATGCTGTACGCCGAGCGCCTGCACCTGCTGCGCGACGCCATCGCGCTGCACTTCGGCGGCAGCGTCGCCACCACCGGCGGCGAAGCCGGCCTGCACCTGGCGCTGTGCCTGCCGCAAGACTGCGACGACCTGGCGATTTGCCAGGAGGCGGCGCGCCAGGGGCTGACGGTGCGGCCGCTGTCGCGCTACTACATGGACGCGCGCAGCGCGCGGCGCGGCCTGATGCTCGGCTACGCGGCCGTGCCCAGCGAGCAGATCGGGCCGGCCTTCGCCAGGCTCGCCGCCATCATCCGCGCCTACTGGCCGGCCGGCGCCGCGCCGTTGCCAACATCCTAGCGTCGGTCGGGTCATCCGACCTACGGACTGGGCTTAACTTTCAGCGCCGCCGGCTCGCAACCGCCTGCGCGGCGGGCGCCGCCGCCCCAGCGCTGATGCAAAATCACATACGCCAGCGCGCCGATGACCAGGCTCCAGAACGCCGCGCCCAGCCCCAGCCAACTCATCCCCGACGCCGCCACCAAAAAGGTGATGACGCTGGCGTCGCGGTGCCCTTCGTTGCTGACCAGTCCCACCAGGCCGGTGGTGATCGAGCCGACCAGCGCCAGCCCGGCCAGCGTCACCACCAGCTCCTTCGGCAGCGCCGCCATCAGCTGCCCCAGCGTGCCGCCGAACACGGCGATCAGCAAATAGAACACGCCGGCGGCGATGCCGGCGACGTAGCGCTTGGCCGGGTCTGGGTTCGCTTCGACGCCGGTACAAATCGAGGCGGCGATCACCGACGGGTTGATGGCGTGCGCGCCGAACGGCGCCAACAGCAGCGACACGAAGGCGGTCAGCGCGACGATCGGCTTGGCCGGCGGCTGGTAGCCGGACGCCTGCAACACCGCCAGGCCGGGCACGTGCTGCCCGCTCAAGGTGACCAGCGTCAGCGGCAGGGCGACGCTGAACACCGCGTGCCACGACCACGCGGGCGCGATCAGCACCGGCGTCGCGTAGGTCAGCGCGACGCCGCCCAGATGGGTGTCGCCGCCCGCCAGCACGAAGCAGGTGCCGACCAGCATCGCGGCGGCGGTGGCGTAGCGCGGCGCCAGGCGCCTGCCCAGCAAGAAGGCCAGCAGCACGCACAGCACCAGCGCCGGACGGCCCGGTATCGCGACGAAGGCTTGCGCGCCGAAATTGAACAGCACCCCCGCCAGCATCGCCGCGATGATGCCTTTCGGTACATGCTCAAGCAAGACCTTGAACGCGCCCGACAGGCCCAGCGCCAGTACCAGCAAGGCCGACACGATGTAGGCGCCGACGGCCTGGTGGATGCCGACCACCGGCAGCGACACCACCAGCAGCGCCGCGCCCGGCGTCGACCAGGCCGCCAGCACCGGCATCTTCAGCCGGTAGCTGAGCAGCAGGCCGGCGACGCCGCTGCCCAGCGAGATGGCCCAGATCCAGGACGAGGTCATGGCCTCCGACAAGCCCGCCAGCCTGGCGGCCTGGAACACGATGGCCACCGGCCCGGCGAAGCTGATGAACACGGCAAGCAAGCCGGCGACGACGGCGGACAGGGAAAAATCTTTGATATGCATTGTGAAGGCTTCCGCAGCTGGAGAGGCGCGGCGGGCGCGGGATGCGCTGGCCGTGCGAATCCCAGCATACCGGCGCCGCGCCAGCCATGACAGATGCAGCAATTCGACATTGTGACCGTCACAGTTGCCGGTAGGCGCAACTGTTATGGTCGAAAAAGACGCCTGCTGTTCCGCCGCGGCAGCATGTCGAGCAGCGCGCCGGCACCCGCGCCGACGGCGTAGGCGATCAAATCGGTCCAGCCGAAATGCGAACCGAGCACCAGGTGCCCCAACGTATGCGAGCGCAACTCGACGATCCACGGCGCCTGGTACAACTGGCTGAACTCGACGGCGTAGCACAGCAGCAGCGCGGCCGCGCCCAGGGTGGCGCTGGCGGCGCGCGGCCACAGCAGGCCCAGGCCGACGAAGATCATCAACGCCCACAGCGCGTCGCCCGGATATTTTCCCAGCGCGGCCGGGAAGAGCGGGTAGGCGCGCGACGCCAGGCCGACGCCGACCACCGCGACCAGGCCGGCGAACTGCAACCAACGCCGGCGCGGCGCGCGGTACTGGGCGTCCAAATAGTGCAGAGAGTACGACATGTTTTCCTTTTTACGGTGGCGGGTGTCATCAAGTTATGCGGCTTCGGCGTTGCATTCATTCAAACCAAGGCCAGGCCGCGCCTGTTCGCCTTGGGTTTATTTTCAGCATTGCCGGCCCGCCAACTTAACGGCATGGGGGACGGAACGGATTTTGCACTTGCCCTTTCCAATAAACAAGCCTAACATGTGAACATCTCTTCACATGTTATTCCATGACCACCTTCAACGAATCCGATAACGCGGTCGCGCAACTGGCCGACCTGTTCCACTTGTTGGGCGACCCGACCCGCTTGCGCATCGTGCTGTGCTGCCTGGAGACGCCGACCGCCGTCAGCGACATCGCCGCCGCGCTGCAACTGAGCAGCTCGCTGGTCAGCCACCACCTGCGCCTGCTGCGCGCGGCGCGCATCGTCAAATCCGAGCGCCAGGGCAAGCAAGTGTTTTATTCCGCCGCCGATGCCCACATCAGCGGCGTACTCACCGATATGCTCGAACATATCGCCGAACCGGCAACAGGGAGCGACGCATGAGCGGACAGCACGAACACGGCCAATGCGGCCACGACCACGGCCACGCCGGCAAACACGGGCACGGGCACGACCACGCCGCGCCGCCCGAGCACAAGCACGGCCACGGCCACGCGCACGGCCATGGCCACGGCCACCACCACCATGGCGATCCGACCAGCCACGGCCGCGCCTTCGCCATCGCCATCGCCCTGAATTCGATATTCGTGGTGGTGGAGTTCGTCTATGGCTTCATCGCCAACTCGACCGCGCTGATGGCCGACGCCGGCCACAACCTGTCCGACGTGCTCGGCTTGGCGTTGGCGTGGGGCGCGGCGATCCTGTCGCAGCGCAAGCCGAGCAGCCGTTACACCTACGGCCTGCGCAGCTCGTCGATGCTGGCGGCGCTGTTCAACGCCATGTTGCTGATGCTGGCCTGCGGCGCGATCGCCTGGGAGGCGGTGCAACAATTGCTGAACCCGAGTCCGGTGCACGGCGCCACCGTGTCGGTGGTGGCGGCGATCGGCATCGCCGTCAACGGCGTCTCGGCCTGGTTGTTCATGGCCGGCAGCAAGGACGACATGAACATCCGCGGCGCCTACCTGCACCTGGCGGCCGACGCCGCCATCTCGCTGGGCGTGCTGCTGGCGGGCGTGGCCGTGATCTTCACCGGCTGGACCTGGCTCGACCCGGCCGCCAGCATCGTCATCGTGGTGCTGATCATGCTGGGTACCTGGTCGCTGCTGCGCGACGCGCTGCGCCTGATGATGGCGGCGGTGCCCGACAACGTCGACGCCCCCAAGGTCGAGCTGTTCCTGCGCGCCAGCGCCGGCGTCAGCGAGGTGCACGACCTGCACATCTGGGCCATGAGCACCACCGAGACGGCGCTGACCGCGCACCTGGTGATGCCGGACGGCTACCCCGGCGACGGCGCCATCGACGCCATCGCCGAGCAGCTCAAGAGCCGCTTCGCGATCGGCCACAGCACGCTGCAGGTCGAACTGGGCACCACCGCGCACGCCTGCAGCCTGCACGGCAAGCCGGCCTGACGCTGAGGTGTCGCACGCGGCATTCCATCTATGCCCGGCCGCGCATGTCGATGGCCACAAAGGTACGACGCTGAAGCGGGTTGCCGAACCAACCGAGACGGTCGATCACCCCTTGCCGCCACATTGCATGCGCTGCCACAGCGCACTGCCGATGGATCAGGCACAAGTGGCCGAGCGGCGCCAAATTATTGACGTGCCGAACAGCGTATTTGACGTCATCGAATACCGCACGCCGGCCGTGACGTGCCGCTGCGGCCAGGCCCATGTAAGCAGCTTCCGCTCCGACGTGACCGACATGGTGCAGTACGGGCCGAACGTGCGTGCCCTCGCCGTGCACCTGATTCACGGCCAAATGCTGCCATACGCGCGCGCTGCCGAGTTGATCGCCGATGTGTACGGCCTCGCGGTCTCGCCGGCCACTTTGTTGGCGTGGGTGGCCGAAGCGAGCGCGGCCCTGCAAACGACGGCGGACTGCATTGCCGATCAGTTGCGCGCCGCGCCGGTGCTCAATGCCGACGAGTCCGGTCTGCGTGTGGCCGGCAAACTGCACTGCTTACACATCGCGCCAGTGTCACGCTGACCTGGTATGGCGTGCATGCCAAGCGGGGCTTGGAAGCGATCGAGGCGCATGGCATCTTACCCAAGCGCCTCGGCGTGCTGGTGCATGATTGCTGGGCACCGTATTGGCGGCTCGACGGTTCCATTCACGCCCTGTGCAATGCCCACTTGTTGCGCGAACGGGTCTACGTGAAAGAAATCACCGGACAGCAATGGCCCGATTCGATGACGCAATTGCTACTCGGCGCCAACCGGGTTTGCACAGCGGCCCGGCGACAGCAACGCACGCTCAACTCTGACGATGTCGCCGCCTTCCGCACTGTCTATGACGCCTTGGGATGTACCTTAACGGCACGGGCGCACGGCCTGCCGGAACAGCTATGAGCAATGCGACGTGCCGGCGGATGGTGGGAGTCGAACAGGACAGTGCCGGGCCAGCTATGTCTACCGCAGGGCTTGAGGTATATACAGTGTTAATGTCTTGCCATTAATACTGTATGCATGTACAGTTAATAGGCGTCAATCGCACACAACAATCTACCTCAGGAGTAACTCACCATGCTTGACCACATGACTTTCCGCGTGACCGATATTGGTCGTGCTAAAGCGTTTTACAGCGCGGCACTTGCGCCATTGGGCTACAGCGTATGCTTCGAAGGCAACTACGGCGTGAACATGTTGGGGTTTGCTTACCCTGACTCCTCTGAGCCTGACGGCAAAAAAGCCGACGTATGGTTCATCGATGGCCCATCACCATACGGGGGCCCATCAGCGACTACCGGCTGCCACCTAGCATGGCGGGCAGAAGCTCGTGCGCAAGTGGATGCTTTTTACCTCGCAGCGATCACCGCCGGAGGAAAAGACAATGGTGCCCCTGGCCTCCGCCCAGACTATCACCCTAACTACTATGGAGCCTTTGTCATTGATTTAGAAGGCAACAACATTGAAGCAGTGTGCCACCAACCAGGATGAGTAGCGCTCAGTGATTACGCGTGAACGGCTGGGTATTTAGACTGCCGAAAACGTCGAGGGAAGTGCAGACATGGACCTTCATTTGCAAATAGCGCGAGCACGTTGTCATTGAATGCAAGCAAGCGCCGTCGATTGCAAGCTCATTTGCAGATAGCGTGAGCATGGAGGTCCCGTCATTTTCAGTGAATTCGAGCCGAAAACCGCATCTAGTGCGAGCACGTTTGTTTTCAAACGCACCAAGCCAGGCTGCTGTACCACGGCTTGCGACGCGCCGAGCTGTACGCGCTGCATCTAGTCGACCTGCAGGAGCGGCGCGGCATTCGCCATTTGCGTGTGCTGGGCATGGGGAGCAAAGTCCGCTACGTGCCACTGCACCCAGCCGCCGCCGGCGCGATCGCCGAGCCGCTGCCGACGCCAGTCGGGTTACGCCCGTTGGGCTAACCCGACCTACGAAAATCCTTAACTAGCGGTATTACGATTCGCCCCCGGCGGCACGTCGTGTTGCTAGGCGCCGGCTTACTCCAGGCCGGCGAACAGCGGCGTGCTGAGGTAGCGCTCGCCGAACGAGGGGATGATGGTGACGATGACCTTGCCGGCGTTCTCCGGCCGCCCCGCCAGTTGCAGCGCGGCCCACAGCGCGGCGCCCGAGGAAATGCCGACCAGCAGGCCCTCCTCCTTGGCGGCGCGGCGCGCGGTGGTGAAGGCGTCGTCGTTCTTGACGCAGATGATCTCGTCGTAGATGGCGGTGTTGAGCACGGCCGGCACGAAGCCGGCGCCGATGCCCTGGATCGGATGCGCGCCCTTGACGCCCTTCGACAGCATCGGCGACGCCTCCGGTTCAACGGCGACGCAGCGAAAGCCCGGGCGGCGCTCCTTGAGCACCTCGCCGACGCCGGTGATGGTGCCGCCGGTGCCGACGCCGGCCACCAGGATGTCGACCTGGCCGTCGGTGTCGCGCCAGATCTCCTCGGCCGTGGTGGCGCGGTGGACGGCCGGGTTGGCCGGGTTGTTGAACTGTTGCGGCATCAGGTAGCGCGGGTCGGCGGCGACCATCTCCTCGGCCTTCTTGATGGCCCCCAGCATGCCCTCGCTGCCGGGCGTGAGCACCAGCTCGGCGCCGTAGGCGCGCAGCAGCATGCGCCGTTCGCGGCTCATGGTGTCGGGCATGACCAGGGCGCAGCGGTAGCCGCGCGCGGCGCACACCATCGCCAGCGCGATGCCGGTGTTGCCGCTGGTCGGTTCGAGGATGACGGTGTCGGGGCCGATCTGGCCGGCCGCCTCGGCCGCCGCGATCATCGACAGGCCGATGCGGTCTTTGACGCTATGGGCCGGATTGTAGAATTCAAGCTTGGCGAGGATGGTGGCCGAGGTACCGGCCGCCATCCGGTTGATACGAACGAGCGGCGTGTTGCCGATCAGTTCAGTGACGTCTTGGGCGATATGCATGGCTGGGGTCTCCGCTGCGAGGACTAGGGATGGAATCTTTAGTCTACCGCGTTTTCCCCCGGTGTTGCCAAAAACGACAGCCAAACAGCGCCCGGACGGCTTTATTTCGCGTCGACCAGCTCGACGTCAAATATCAGCGCCGAATTCGGCGGGATGTCGGCGCCGGCGCCGCGCGCGCCGTAGGCCAGCTCGCTCGGAATGATGATGGTGCGCTTGCCGCCCACCTTCATGCCGGCCACGCCCTGGTCCCAACCCTTGATGACGCGGCCGGTGCCGAGCTTGAACGGCAGCGGGCCGCGGCCGACCGAGCTGTCGAACTGTTTGCCGTGCGACAGCTTGGCCATCGGACGGTACAACCAGCCGGTGTAGTTGACCTGCACGTCCATGCCGGCTTGCGCCTCCTTGCCGGTGCCGACCTTGGTGTCGGTGACGATCAGCTTGTCGGCCAGCGGGCCGGGCGTGTCCGCCGACATGGCGGCGGTGGCGGCGGCGGCGGCCGGGGCCGGGTCGGCGGCGTACGCCATCGAGGCGGCGACCGAGCAAATCAAAGCGAATAAAACGGAACAACGCGTCATGATGTATTCTTTCAAGGAGGTTCGGTGAATCTCTGCTTGCGTGCTTCCAAGCAAAGCGCGACATCATCATAGCAAACTGGCGGAGGCGCATGACGACGGCAACGCGACAGCACCGGCTTTTTTTCGCGCTGTGGCCCGACCCGGCCACCCGCGCGGCGCTGGCGCGGCTGCAGCAAGGCGTGGCCGGCAAGCCGTCGGCGCCGGCCAAGCTGCATTTGACGATGGCGTTCCTGGGGCAACGCCCGGACGCCGACCTGGCCCCGCTGTGCGCCATCCTGCAAGCGGTGGCGGCGCCGGCCATGACGCTGGAGCTGGACTGCTACGGCCATTTCAGCGGCCAGCGCATCGCCTGGGCCGGCATGGGCGCGCCGCCGGCGGCGCTGCTGGCGCTGCGCGCCGAGCTGATGCGGCTGTTGGCGCAGGCCGGTTTCGCGCCCGAGTTCGAGCACGACCGCTTCCGCCCGCACGTGACGCTGGCGCGCAAGGCGCCGGCCCCGGCGGCGCCGCCGCCGGCGTTCGCGCCGCTGCGCTGGCGCGCCGACGAGCTGGTGCTGGCGGCGTCGACGGGGCCGGACGGCTACCACGTCATCGGCGCGCGCCGGCTGGAGTAGTCGCTAGTCGCCGTGCGGCGCCGGCGCCGCGGCCGTCGCGCCGTCCGCCAGCTTGCGCAACAGGTGCGCGGCGGCCACCATGCCGAAGCTGGCCGTGACCACCATGCTCGAGCCGAAGCCGGCGCAGTTCAGGCCGGTGACGCCGTTGCGCTCGTCGCCGTCGACCGAGCAACTGGCCTCGTTGTCGGGAAATTGCAGCGGCTCCATGGAAAACACCGCGTCGACGTTGAACTTGTTCTTGATCCCGCGCGGAAAGCCGTGCTCGGTGCGCAGCATCTTGCGCACCTTTTTCAGCAAGGGTTCCTGCTCGGTCTTGGCCAGGTCGCGCACGTCGATGCGGGTCGGGTCGGTCTGGCCGCCGGCGCTGCCGATGGTGATCAGCGCCAGCGCGCGGTCGCGGCAGAAGGCGATCAGCGCGGCCTTGGCCTTGGCGCTGTCGATGGCGTCGATCACGTAATCGTAGTGGCGCGCGCCGAGCATCTGCGCCAGGTTGTCCGGCGTGATGAAGTCCTCGATCTGGTTGACCCGGCAGAACGGGTTGATCAGCGCCACCCGCTCGGCCAGCGCGGCGATCTTGGCCTGGCCGATGGTGGCGCTGGTGGCCTGGATCTGGCGGTTGATGTTCGATTCGGCCACGTTGTCGAGGTCGATCAGCGTCAGTTCGCCGATGGCGCTGCGGGCCAAGGCCTCGACTATCCAGGAGCCGACGCCGCCGACGCCGATCACGCACACGTGGGCGCCGCGGAAACGCGCCAGCGCGGCGGCGCCGTACAGGCGGGCGATGCCGCCGAAGCGGCGCTCAAAATCGATCTCGGTCAAGGTTGCCGGAAAAATAGCATTAGTGATTGTGTTCATGGCGCCATTTTAACGGACGCGGCAGTCCATCTATTCTAAAATGTGCGCACAGACCAGACCAGCAAGACACGATTTTTTTGACCGTAGCCACGAAAGCACATATGACCGCCCCATTGTTCGACGCCATTCCCGGTTTTGACCAGCCGATCGCCGTGCTGAAACATTGCCACGACAAGATACGCAAGCAAATTACAACCATGCAAAACCTGCTGAGCCATCTGGCCCAGTATGGCGCCAACTTTGATGCACAACAAGGCGCCAAGGCGGTGCTCCAGTACTTTAACAAGGCGGCCCACCTGCACCACGAGGACGAGGAAGAGGATTTGATGCCGATGTTGCAAGCGACCGCGGAGGGTGCCGACGCGGCGCTGCTGACGGCGCTGGTGCCGGAGATCCTGGCCGACCACCGCCAGATGGACGCCGCGTGGGGCAGCTTGAAGACGCAACTGGAACGCATCGCCGACGGCAGCGCGGCGACGCTGTCGGCGGCCGACGTGGCCGGCTTCGCCGCCGCCTACCAGGCCCACATGGCGAAGGAGGAAAGCCAGTTGGCGCCGATGGCCAAGCGCATTTTCAGCGCCGGGCAGATGGCGCAACTGGGCACGGCGATGCAGAAGCGGCGCGGCATCGGCGAGCCGGCGCCGGCCGCCGCCGGCAACGCCCATCCCGGCAGCTTGCTGGCCGGGCTGCGCAAGGACTACAGCCAGTCCAGCCTGATGGAAACGGACGTGCTGGCCGAGCCGATGGCGCAGTTCGGCAAGTGGTTTGACGAGGCCCTGAAGGCCCAGGTGAACGAGCCCAACGCGATGACGCTGGCCACCGCCAGCGTCGACGGCAAGCCCAGTTCGCGCATCGTGCTGGTCAAGCAGTTCGACCAGCGCGGCTTCAGCTTCTTCACCAACTACGACAGCGACAAGGGCCGCCAGCTGGCCGACAACCCGCACGCGGCGCTGCAGTTTTTCTGGCCCGAGCTGGAGCGCCAGGTGCGTATCGAGGGCCGGGTCGAGAAAACCTCGGCGGCGGAAAGCGACGAATATTTCGGCGTGCGTCCGCTGCAGAGCCGCCTGGCGGCAATTGCGTCCAAGCAAAGCGCGCCCATCGCCAGCCGCGCCGAGCTGGAAGCGAATTTCGCCTGCGTCGCCGCCAGTTCCGGCGACCAGCCGGCGCGCCCGGCGCACTGGGGCGGCTACCGCCTGGTGCCCGAGCGCGTCGAATTTTGGCAGGGCCGCCGTTCGCGCTTCCACGACCGTATCGTGTTTACGCGGCGAGCCGACGGCACTTGGCGGATCGAGCGCCTGCAACCCTAGTTGGCGGCGGGCACGCTTGGTCCCATCTGAACCGGCGGCGCCGCGCGGCAACGCGGCGGGCGCCGCCTTGGGAGGCAAACGTGTTCGCACAAAACCGACTCAGCGCCTGGGTCGCCGGCGTCCGCAAGCAGGTCGCGCTGCCGCTGCGCATTGAATTGTGGAACGGCCAACAGGTCGATTTTTCCGCCGACGCGCCGCGCGTGACGATACGCCTGCCGCGCGCCTCGGCGGCGCGCTACCTGCTCACGCCGTCGCTGTCGAACCTGGGCGGCGCCTACGTCGAGGGCGCCATCGAAGTGCGCGGCGCCGCCAGCGACATGATCGCCATCGTCAACGCGCTGGCCCGCGCCAGCCTGAAGAGCGAAGGCGCGTTCGCCCGCCTGGCGCGCGGCGTGGCGCACGACAAGCGCAGCGACGCCGCCGCGATCCGCTACCACTACGATGTCTCCAACGAGTTCTACGCCCAGTTCCTCGACCCGAACCTGGTGTATTCCTGCGCCTACTTCGAGCGCGGCGACGAAACCCTGGAAGCGGCGCAGCTGCGCAAGATCGACCACATCCTCGCCAAGATCCGGCTGCGCCCGGGCCAGAGCCTGCTCGACATCGGCTGCGGCTGGGGCGCGCTGGTGCTGCGCGCGGCGCAGCGCCACGGCGCCCGCTGCGTCGGCGTGACGCTGTCGGAAAACCAGTACGCGCTGGCGCGCGAGCGCGTCGCCCGGGCCGGCCTGGACCACCTGGTCGACATCCGCCTGCAAGACTACCGCGACGTGCGCGGCCAGTTCGACCGCATCACCAGCGTCGGCATGTTCGAGCACGTCGGCCTGCGCCACCTGCCCGACTATTTCGGCGCGGTCCACGCGCTGCTGGCGCCGGACGGCTTGGCGATGAACCACGGCATCACCACGACCGACCCGGACAACGGCGGCGCGCCGTACGGCGGCGGCGAATTCATCGGCCGTTACGTGTTTCCGCAGGGCGAACTGGCGCACATCGGACAAGTCTTGAAGGCGATGCAGCAGGGACAGCTAGAAGCGTTCGACGTCGAAAACCTGCGGCGCCACTACGCCCGCACATGCGCGATCTGGACCGAGAATTTCGAGGCCAACGCCGCCGAGATCCGCCGACTGGCCGGCGACAAGCGCTTCCGCATCTGGCACGTCTACCTGGCCGGTTGCAGCTACGCCTTCGAGCACGACCTGATCAGCCTGTACCAAATCGTCTGCGGCAAGGCGGGCCGGCCGGCGGCGGCGCTGCCGTGGTCGCGCAAGTACATGTACCAGGCGCAGGGGCGCTCGGCGGCGCCGTGACAGGCGACAACTAGCTTGACCGCCGCCGGCCCTTCGCCCGTGGTTTCAACGAGGCGGGCGGCGCGCGAACGCCAGCCTACTTCAAGCGATTGGAAAAGGTTTTCCTGAACTTGCTGACCTTGGGTTCGACGACGAAGGCGCAATAGCCTTGCAGCGGATGCTGGCGGAAATAATCCTGGTGGTAATCCTCGGCCTTGTAATAGGTCTGCGGCGGCTGCAGCTGGGTGACGATGGGCGCGTCCCAGACGTTGGCCATCTCGGCGATGACCTGGCGCGCCACCGCCTCCTGCTCCGGCGACTGGAAGTAAATTACCGAACGGTACTGCGTGCCGACGTCGTTGCCCTGGCGGTTCAGCGTGGTCGGGTCGTGGATCGTGAAAAACACTTCCAGCAAGTCGCGATAGCTGATCAGGGTCGGATCGAATTCGACGCGCACCACTTCGGCGTGGCCGGTGGTGCCGGCGCACACCTGCTCGTAGGTCGGATCGGTCTGCTGGCCCCCGGTATAGCCGGACTCGACATGGGTAACGCCGCGCATTTCAAGATAGACCGCTTCAAGGCACCAAAAACACCCGCCTCCGAGTACGGCAACTTCATTCTTCCCATCCGTTGTCATAGCGCGCTCCAAAAAAGTGATGACTACCTGTGTCGATTACTGTAACGCAAACCGTGCTCGGATGCACTGCCTATCGTTGCGCCATTGCGACGGCGCAGCAAGTGGCCGCGCGCGGACGCCGCGCCGGGCGGATGTGGCATGATCGTGCGTGATCGCGCCCGCCGCCGCAATCTTTGGCATAATGGCAAAAAAGATACAGGCCCCCCCATGAACACTCGCTCCCCCCGCGCACCGGCACCCGAATTCGACACCGCGCACTTCCGCCAGGCCCTGTCGCAGTTCGCCACCGGCGTGACGGTCATCACGACGCGCCTGGCCGACGGCAGCTTCCGTGGCTTGACCGCCAGTTCCTTCAACTCGGTGTCGCTGACGCCGCCGCTGGTGCTGTGGAGCCTGGGCGCCGGCGCCAACAGCATGCCCGTGTTCAGCGGCAACTCGCATTATGTGATCAACGTGCTGGGCGCCGACCAGGCCCACCTGGCCAAGCTGTTCTCGCGCCGCAGCGACAACCCCTTCGACGGCGTCGACTACGAATTGTCGCGCACCGGCCAGCCTATCCTGAAGGGCGTCTCGGCCTGGTTCGAATGCCACAACCGCAGCCGCTACCCCGAAGGCGACCACGTTATTTTCGTCGGCGAAGTCGAACAATGCGCGACGACACCCCAAGCTTCACTGATTTTTCATAACGGACAATTTGACAGCACACAAACGCGCTAGAATTGACGCATCGGCAAAGCAGTCTATACAAGACCAACAGCCTAACGAGACCAGGACAAACCATGACCCAAGCAGACTCCAGCCGTAAAGCGCAATTCCACTGGGACGATCCCCTGTTGCTGTCGAACCAACTGAGCGATGACGAGCGCATGGTGCGCGACGCCGCCGCCGCGTATTGCCAGGACAAGCTGGCTCCGCGCATTGTCGAGGCGTTCCGCCACGAAAAGATGGACACGACGATCTTCCGTGAAATGGGCGAGCTGGGCCTGCTGGGCGTGACCATTCCAAGCGAATACGGCGGCTCCGGCCTGAACTACGTCAGCTACGGCCTGATCGCCCGCGAAGTCGAACGCGTCGACTCCGGCTACCGCTCGATGATGAGCGTGCAGTCGTCGCTGGTGATGGTGCCGATCTACGAGTTCGGCACCGAGCAGCAGCGCCAGAAATACCTGCCGAAGCTGGCGAGCGGCGAATGGATAGGCTGCTTCGGCCTGACCGAGCCGAACCACGGCTCCGACCCCGGTTCGATGATCACCCGCGCCAAAAAAGTACCGGGCGGCTATGCCTTGTCGGGCGCCAAGATGTGGATCACCAACTCGCCGGTGGCCGACGTGTTCGTGGTCTGGGCCAAGGACGACGAGGGCGCGATCCGCGGCTTCGTGCTGGACAAGGGCATGGCCGGGCTGAGCGCGCCGGCGATCCACGGCAAGTTCGGCCTGCGCGCCTCGGTCACCGGCGAAATCGTCATGGACAATGTGTTCTGCCCGGAAGAGAACGCGTTCCCCGACGTGCGCGGCCTGAAGGGGCCGTTCACCTGCCTGAATTCGGCGCGCTACGGCATCGCCTGGGGCGCGCTGGGCGCGGCCGAGGATTGCTGGCACCGCGCCCGCCAGTACGTGCTCGACCGCCAGCAGTTCGGCCGGCCGCTGGCCGCCAACCAGCTGGTGCAAAAGAAGCTGGCCGACATGCAGACCGAAATCACGCTGGGCCTGCAAGGCTGTTTGCAACTGGGGCGCATGAAGGACGCCGGCACCGCCGCCGTGGAAATCACTTCCATGATGAAGCGCAACTCCTGCGGCAAATCGCTGGACATCGCGCGGGTCGCCCGCGACATGCTGGGCGGTAACGGCATATCCGACGAATACGGCGTCATCCGCCACATGGTCAACCTGGAGGTGGTCAACACCTACGAAGGCACGCACGACGTGCACGCGCTGATCCTGGGCCGCGCCCAGACCGGCATCCAGGCGTTCTCGTAACAACACGGCGGCGCGGCAACCGGGTCGGACCTGGAGGTCCGACCCCGGCTCTTTGCCGCTGGTTTTTTTCCGCGTACCGGTTTAAAACTTGTAGCCGATACCGAAGCTCACCGCCAGTGGATCGAGCGTGATGTCCTGCGTCTGCCCGGTCGAGAATCTGACGGTGGTTTTCAGGAAGGTCTTGGTCACGGCGAGGTCGGCGTACCAGCGCTCGTTGATCGCCATCGCCAGGCCGGCCTGCAGCGTCGCCGCCAGCTTGTTGTCGAGCTTGAAAGTGGTGGACTGGCCGCCGACATTGGTGATCGCCGTCATCTGCGCCGAGCCGCGCGCCTTCTGGAAGTAGGCGTAGGTGGCGCCCAGGCCGACGTAGGGACGGAACTTGGCGGCCGGCGTGAAGAAGCGGTACTGGGCGAGCAGCGTCGGCGGCAAGGCTTCCACCGTGCCCAGCTTGCCGGTGCCGTCGATCGCGCCGGCGCCGCTGATGGTGTGCTGGTACGGCACGCCCAGGTGAAGTTCGGCCGAAATGTTGTCCGTCACGCCGTAGCCGACGATGAGCACCGGCTTGGTGTCGCTGCCAACGGCCGCCTTGGTGCCCGGCAGGGCCGGCGCGGACACGTCGCCGCTGTCGACTTTCGGCGTGATCTTGTTGACGCCGACCTTGAGCGTCCACTGGCCGGCGCTTTGCGCCGACGCCGCCGACGCGGCCGCCAGCGCCGCCGCCAGGACCAGCAACCGCGCGCCGCTATTGAGTTTGAATGTCATGTTCTCTCCTATTCTTTACATTGTTGTGTCGGCGGCCCGCCGCAGGGACGGCGCCGCCGCTTGCCTGCCTTACAGCCAGCCGCGCACGATCATTTCCTTGGCCACGAATTTGGCAATGAGCGAATACTCGTACGGCGTCGCGTGGCGGTCGTCGGAGAACATGTAGTGGCTGACGTCGCCGGCGATCACGTTCCGGCCGGTGCAGCCCAGCGCGGAGCCTTCCAGCACGTTGGCGCCGCAGGCGGGCGTGCTGGTGTTGCTCAGGCCATACGGGCCGGGGTTGGTGATCTGGTCGTGGCTGATCGCATACAGGTCCACGTACAAGGCCTTGGCCTGGCCGTTCAGGCCGGCCAGCAGCTTGGCGTTGTAGGCGTCGACCATCGTCACCAGCAGCGCGTGGATCTGGGCGTTCTGCGACTTGCCGACCGGCGTGTTGGCAAAGTCCGGCAAGTTGTTGACGACGACATAGTTGGCGCCCTTGCCGATGATCTCGGTTTTCACCAGGTCGGCCGTCTCGACGCCGGCCTGGGCCATGGCGGCGACGGCGCCCGGGGCGCTGGCGGTGGCGTAATCCAGACCGGCCTGCTGGCCGGCCGCTTCGCCGGCGGTTTTCGCCTGCAGCGCGCGGGCGCCGACATAGGCCGGGTCGGCCGCACTGGCGTTGCCTTGCATAAAGGCGGCGGTCGCCGCGGCCTGGACGATGGTGTTGTCGGTGGCGCCCGGTTTGGCCGCCTCGGTCTGGATCGCCAGGCCGATCAGCGGGCCGGCGGCGGCGGGATTGGTGGCGCCGGCGGCCAGCAGGCCGGCCAGCGTGGTGGCGAAGGTGGTCTTGCCGGCGGCGACGCCGGCCGCCGTCGCACCACTCTTCAGCACGCCCAGCAAGGCCGCGATGTCGTTGCCGCCGACGGTCACGAAGACCACCTCGTCACCCTTGAACTTGCCGCCCACGGCGGCCAGGTGGTTGCGGATCTGCTTGGCCACCGGCAGCGTCAGCGCGCCCAGCGGCGAGCCGGTCGCCGCATTGTTCGGTCCGATGTCGGCGGTCACGCGCGCGCCGCCTTGGGCGTAGCCGTAGCAGCCGGCATGGTTCACCACCGGTACGGCAAAGCCCAGGCTGGCGTCGCCGTTCAAGCCGGTTTGCGCGGGGCAAGGGGCGGGCAAGCCAAATTGCGCGGCCATCAGCTCGATCCAGTTTTTCCCGTTCAGTTCCTTGTTGATGGCGGTGTTGTCGCCGTTGATGGTGAATTTGCCGCCGCCGAGCGCCAATACCGCACCGACCCGATAGGTGCCGACGTCTGACAGGCTGTCGCCAAAGACCACCTGGGCGCTGTATTTGACTTTGTTGTTTTGGTCGCCGCCGCTGCTGCCGTTGCCGCCGCAAGCGGCCAGCGCCGCCGCGCTTAGCAGGGCCAGCGCTAATTTTTTATGCTGCATGTTGTCTCCTGATGTGATTTTTTTGACGTATAAACGAACACTCGTGCTATTCATTTCCTGCCTAATATGACATCGTTTTTTCTGCTTGCATAGGGGAACTCTTATCAAATCATAAGATTGCACTGGAAGCAATCAGGATTCGATTTCCTTGTGCGCAGACACAACAATACGGGGGGGGCCGCCCAGGTATTTGGCGGCGCTCCGCACCACCACGCCGACGCCGAGCGCGTGCGCACGCCGGTGTAGCGCCGGCCCGGGACTGGCGCGCGCCTCACTTGCAGCGGATATCTTCCTGGAAATATTTTTCCGACAGCGCCTTGAAGGTGCCGTCCGCCACCACCTCCCGCTGCGCCTTGTCGATCGCGCCGGCCAGTTGGGTATTGCCCTTTTGCACGGCAATGGCGATCTGTTCGATGAACAGGTAGGCGCCCATGCGCATGCCGCCGTCCGGCTGTTTCGCCAGCGCGGCCTTGACGGCGAAGCGGTCGCCGACCCAGGCGTCGGCGCGGTTGTTGAGCAGCGCGGCGCGGGCGTCGGTGTCCTGCGGGAAGTTCTTCACTTTCACGCCGGGCAATTTGTTGAGTTGCTCCATATAGGTGGAACCGGTCTGCACCGCCACCACCTTGCCGTTCAGCGCAGCGACGGTGAGGATGGCCGGGTTCTTGGAGGCGATCACGCCGCCGCTGCAATAGTACGGGGTGGCGAACGAGACGGCCTTGGCGCGCTCCTCGGTGATGCCGACCGAATCGATGACGGCGTCCCAGCGGTCTTGGCGCAAGCCGCTCAGCAGGGCGTCAAAGCCCAGCGTTTTCCATTCGATTTTCAAGCCGGCCTTTTTCATGATGGCCTCGCCCAGTTCGATTTCGAAACCGCTCAGCTTGGAACCCTCGAAATAGTTGAACGGAGGATAAGCGCCTTCGGTCGCGATAATGATCTTGCCGTCTTTGCGGATCTGTTCCAGCGTACGCGCCTGGGCCGTCGCGCACACCATCAAGGCCGCGGCGGCCGCTATCAGACATTGGATCGTTTTCATCTTTTTTCCCTCTGGTTTGATGCAAATCTTGTAGACTATTGGTCTATACAGCATTGACCACAACTGGTAAGCAGGCAGAATTTTAGCCGACATTGCGGACCGACCCATCCATCACGCGCCGACGCCGCCGCCAGCGCCTGGTAAATTAAGGAATAGCCATGCCATCCACCCCCGTGTCCGATCCGATCGCCGCCATCCTCGCGGCGCGGCCTTTGATGATCCTCGACGGCGCGCTGGCGACCGAACTGGAGCGCCGCGGCGCCAACCTGAACGACCCGCTGTGGTCGGCCAAGGTGCTGGTCGAGCAACCCGAACTGATACGCCAGGTGCATTACGACTACTTCGCCGCCGGCGCCGACGTCGCCACCACGGCCAGCTACCAGGCCACCTTCGAAGCGTTCGCCCGGCGCGGCATCGGCGCCGACGAGGCGGCGGACCTGATGCGCGCCTCGGTGCAACTGGCTTGCCAGGCGCGCGACGCGTTCTGGGCCGACCAGACCAACCGCGCCGGCCGCCCGCGCCCGCTGGTGGCGGCCTCGGTCGGCCCCTACGGCGCCATGCTGGCCGACGGCTCCGAGTACAAGGGCCGCTACGGCTTGAGCGTCGAGCAATTGATGGACTTCCACCGTCCGCGCCTGCACGTGCTGGCCAACGCCGGCGCCGATCTGCTGGCCTGCGAAACCATCCCCTGCCTGGCCGAAGCGCTGGCGCTGGCCCGCCTGCTGGCGGAACTGCCGGGCGTCAGCGCCTGGATCAGCTTCTCGTGCCGGGACGGCGCGCACAACAGCGAAGGCGAGCCGCTGGCCGATTGCGTCGCGCAACTGGACGGCTACGCCCAGGTGGCGGCGCTGGGCGTCAACTGCAGCGCGCCGGAACACATGTCGGCGCTGATCGGCCAGATGCGCGCGCGCACGTCGAAACCGTTGCTGGTGTACCCAAATTCAGGCGAGCAATACGACGGCGCCGACAAGCAATGGCACGGTTGCGCCCACAGCCAGCCCTTCGCCGAGCAGGCGCGCGACTGGCACAGGCAGGGCGCGCGCCTGATCGGCGGCTGCTGCCGCACCAATCCCGACGACATCCGCGCGCTGGCCGGCTGGGCCGGCGCCGCCGCCTAGCCGCCGGGGCCGGCCCGGGCGAAGAAAATACGCGGCGGCCCCGGGCGCGGGCGCCGCCGGGTCATCTATAATGGGTGTTTTCGCACAAATTACACGCCAAATCATGGAATTAGCCAAGTCTTTCGAGCCCGCCGACATTGAACAATTCTGGCGCAACGAGTGGGAGCGGCGCGGATACTTCGCCGCCACACTCGACGCCGGCAAGCCGTCCTTCAGCACGCTGCTGCCGCCGCCGAACGTGACGGGCACGCTGCACATGGGCCACGCCTTCAACCAGACCATCATGGACGGCTTGACGCGCTACTACCGCATGCGCGGCCACAACACCGCCTGGGTCCCGGGCACCGACCACGCCGGCATCGCCACGCAGATCGTCGTCGAGCGCCAGCTGGACGCGCAAAAGATTTCGCGCCACGACCTGGGCCGCGAAAAATTCATTGAAAAAGTGTGGGAGTGGAAGGAAAAATCCGGCTCCACCATCACCGGCCAGATGCGCCGCATGGGCACCTCGCCCGACTGGCAGCGCGAATACTTCACGATGGACGCGCCGCGCTCGAAGGTGGTCGCCGACGTCTTCGTGCGCCTGTACGAGCAGGGCCTGATCTACCGCGGCAAGCGCCTGGTCAACTGGGACCCGGTGCTGGGCACGGCCGTGTCGGACCTGGAAGTGGTGTCGGAAGAGGAAGACGGCACGATGTGGTACATCCGCTACCCGCTGGCCGACGGCAGCGGCCACCTGACGGTTGCCACCACCCGCCCCGAGACCATGCTTGGCGACGTCGCCGTGGCGGTCGACCCGAGCGACGAGCGCTACCTGCCGCTGGTGGGCAAGATGCTGAAGCTGCCGCTGACCGACCGTGAAATCCCGATCATCGCCGACGAGTACGTCGACAAGGAATTCGGCACCGGCTGCGTGAAGATCACGCCGGCGCACGACCTCAACGACTACGCCGTCGGCCAGCGCCACAACCTGGACAAAATCGTCATCCTGACCTTGAAGGCGACCATCACCGACGACGCGCCCGAGGCCTACCGCGGCCTGGACCGCTTTGTCGCGCGCAAGAAGATCGTCGCCGACCTCGACGCGCTGGGCCTGCTGGAAGCGGTCAAGCCGCACAAGCTGATGGTGCCGCGCGGCGACCGCACCGGCGTCATCATCGAACCGATGCTGACCGACCAGTGGTTCGTGGCGATGAGCAAGCCGGCGCCCGAGGGCACCTTCTTCCCGGGCAAGTCGATCGCCGAGACGGCGCTCGACATGGTGGCCAGCGGCGAGGTCAAGTTCGTCCCCGAAAACTGGAGCACCACCTACAACCAGTGGCTCAACAACATCCAGGACTGGTGCATCTCGCGCCAACTGTGGTGGGGCCACCAGATCCCGGCCTGGTACGACGACGCCGGCAACATCTTCGTCGCCCAGACCGAAGCCGAGGCGCAGGCCAAGGCCGCCGCCGCCGGCAGCAGCGGCGCGCTGCGCCGCGACAACGACGTGCTCGACACCTGGTTCTCGTCGGCGCTGGTGCCGTTCTCGACCATGGGCTGGCCGGAGGAAACCCCGGACATCAAGGCCTTCCTGCCGTCGTCGGTGCTGGTGACGGGCTTCGACATCATCTTCTTCTGGGTCGCCCGGATGGTCATGATGACCGCCCACTTCACCGGCAAGGCGCCGTTCCACACCGTCTACGTGCACGGCCTGGTGCGCGACTCCAGCGGCCAGAAGATGTCCAAGTCGAAGGGCAACACGCTCGACCCGATCGACCTGATCGACGGCATCGACGTCGAGGGCCTGGTTGTCAAACGCACCACCGGCCTGATGAACCCGCGCGACGCCGACAAGATCGCCAAGGCGACGCGCAAGGAATTCCCGTCCGGCATCGCCGCCTACGGCAGCGACGCGGTGCGCTTCACCATGGCCAGCTACGCCTCGCTGGGGCGCAACATCAACTTCGACCTGGGCCGCTGCGAAGGCTACCGCAACTTCTGCAACAAGATGTGGAACGCCACCCGCTTCGTGCTGATGAACACCGAGGACAAGGATTGCTCGGCCAGCGCGGCGGACCTGTCGCAGGCCGACAAGTGGATCATCTCGCTGCTGCAACGCGCCGAACTGGACATCGCCAAGGGTTTCGACGACTACCGCTTCGACAACATCGCCGCGTCGATCTACAAATTCGTCTGGGACGAGTATTGCGACTGGTACCTGGAAGTGGCCAAGGTGCAGATCCAGCACGGCAGCGAAGGCCAGCAGCGCGCCACCCGCCACACCCTGCTGCACGTGCTGGAAACCGTGCTGCGCCTGGCCCACCCGATCATTCCCTTCGTCACCGAGGCGCTGTGGCAAAGCGTCGCGCCGCTGGCCGGCGTCGACATGGCGGCGCACGGCGGCTCGGTCATGATGCAGTCCTACCCGATCGCCGATCCGGCCAAGATCGACGCCGACGCCGAGGCCTGGATGCAGCAGTTGAAGGCGTTGACCGACGCCACCCGCAACCTGCGCGGCGAAATGCAGATCTCGCCGTCGATACGCGTGCCGCTGGTCGTCGAGGCCGGCAACGCCGCCGACAAGGCCGCGCTGCACAGCTTCGCGCCGTACGTGCAGATGCTCGGCAAGCTGTCGGAGGTGAACATCGTCGACGCGCTGCCGGAGTCGCCTGCGGCGGTGTCGGTGGTCGGCACCACCAAGCTGATGCTGAAGGTGGAGATCGACGTCAAGGCCGAACGCGAACGTTTATCCAAGGAAATTACACGCATCGAGGCAGAAATTGCCAAGGTTAACGGCAAACTCGGCAATGAAAGCTTCGTTGCGCGGGCGCCGGCGGCAGTGGTGGCGCAGGAAACCGAGCGTTTGCTCAGTTTTTCCGCAACGATCGAAAAAATGCGCGAACAGTTTGCTAAACTACCCATCGAATAAAAAAGAAATATCCCTATCAATCACGATATTGGAGACGACACGATGCGTATTTTAGTAAAAGCGGGCTTGCTCGCGGCGGCCATGGCGCTGTCATCGGCCGCCGCCTGGGCCGACGACAGCTCCCCGGTTGGCCTGTGGAAAAGCGTGGACGACGCCAGCGGCAAGCCGAAGGCGCTGATCCGCGTCACCGAAAGCAACGGCGTGCTGCAAGGAAAAATCGAAAAGCTGTTCCGTACGCCGGACCAGGACCAGGCGCCGAAATGCGACAAATGCCAGGGTGCCAACAAGGACCAGCCGATGATCGGCATGACGATGCTGTCGGGCCTGAAAAAAAGCGGCGAGGAATACGTTGACGGCGAAATCACCGATCCGGCCGACGGCAAGGTGTATCGCAGCAAAGCGTGGCTGACCGAAAACGGCAAGAAATTGCAAGTGCGCGGCTACGTCGGCCTGCCGATGTTCGGGCGCTCGCAAACCTGGTTGCGCCAGGAATAAGCCAGCGACACCACGCGGATCGGGGCCAAGTCTTGCACGTCACCATTCTTCGCGGAATGATGCATGCAAGACCTGGCCCCGATTTTTTTGTCCGCGGATTATTTTTTGCGAGCGCCACCGCTCTCATTGAAGCCAACAGCGGTGAATTGGCGTCAGACCCCCGGGGTCTGACGCCAGGGTTGCGCCTCTGGTTTAAACGACTTCAGTGTCGTAGTTGGCCGAGGCAAAACGCGCTGCTCCAGGCCAACATTGTCGGGTTACGCCGCGCTAACCCGACCTTCTATGATGAATTCCAAGTCAACTGGTTTTTCGCAAATTTATCCTATCC
>NZ_KB467824.1:3707874-3809450 GCF_000344615.1 Janthinobacterium sp. CG3
TCGTAGCAACACAATTCCCGCTTGTTCAGCCGCGCCCCCACATCGCCGCCGACGCCATCCCAGCAGCCGACGGTGCGCAGCAGCTTGCGGATCCGGTCGCGGTGCTGCTGCGTTTCCTTTTGCAACTCGCCGCGGTCCCGTACCACGTGCCGCTGCGCCTCGGCCTCCACCGTCGGAACACGGATCACGTGCATCCGGTCGTACTCGCCACGCAACCAGCCCCGCAATGTCAGCACCAGCTTGATCGCGTCGAGCCGGTCGGTCTTGGCCCGCCGTTTGTGCCGCTCGACGGGAATGCTGGCAGGGTCGCAGATCACCACCTCGTAGCCCAGCTTCGAGAGGGCGCGTTCAATCCAGAAGCCATCCTGACCAGCCTCGTACAGCACGACGGTGCGTACCTCGGCGGCCAGGCCCCACTTTGCCTTGAACTTCTCAATCTCCTGCACCGTTTCGTTGAGGCGCCCCGCCGCTGTCTCGCCGGAAACCGTCTGAATCGCCGGCTTCTCTCTCTTTCCGTCGTGCAAGGCAATTTTCCAGCTCTTGCTCGACAACTCTAATGCCACTGCAAAAACTTCGACTTCAGGCGTAAAATCGTTGGCGCGGGTCGGTTGCATGATTTTCTCCTAAGTTGATTCTTCGAACCTTCACTTTAGGATTAATTTGCGTCTTTTGCCGACCCGCCTTCATTCATAGTATCTACGGTTTAAACGACTGTATATTTCGCGCGTGGCGGCGTAGGTGGCCGTCCAGTTGCTTGGCGAAGTTTTGCCGGTCGCCCTGGCTGAACGGCGCCGGGCCGCCGGTGTCGACGCCGCCGCCCCGCAACTCCTCCAGGAAGGCGCGCATCGTCAGTTGCTGGGCGATGTTGTCGACGGTGTAGAACTCGCCGCGCGGATTCAACGCAAAGCCGCCCTTCTCCAGCACGTCGGCCGCCAGCGGAATGTCGGCGGTGACGACCAGGTCGCCCGCCGCCAGCAGGCGCACGATTTCGCGGTCGGCCACGTCGGCGCCCGACGCCACCCGCACGGTGCGGATGAAGCGCGAGGCCGGCACCCGCAAGCCCTGGTTGGCGACCAGCGTCACCATCAGTTGCAGTCGCTCGGCAACGCGGTACAGGATGTCCTTGACGGCGACCGGGCAGGCGTCGGCGTCGACCCAGATCTGCATCGCCGCCTTGCCTTCCACCACTACAGGTTCCACAGTTCGCCGTTCGGGCCGGTGCGCGGCGCGCTGACGCCGAAGTGGGCGTAGGCGGCCGGCGTGGCGACGCGCCCGCGCGGGGTGCGCTGCAGGAAGCCCTGCTGGATCAGGTAGGGTTCGAGCACGTCTTCGATGGTGTCGGCCGCCTCGCCGATGGCCGCCGCCAGGTTGCCGATGCCGACCGGGCCGCCGCCGAATTTGAACAGCACCGCCTCCAGCAGCTTGCGGTCCATCACGTCGAAGCCGACCGTGTCGACGTCGAGCATGACCAGGGCCTTGTCGGCGACGTCCTTGGTGATGTCGCCGTTGCCCTTGACCTCGGCGTAGTCGCGCACGCGCCGCAGCAGGCGGTTGGCGATGCGCGGCGTGCCGCGGGCGCGCTGGGCGATTTCGCGCGCGCCGTCGGGGGCGATCGGCGCCTTCAGCAGCGCGGCGCTGCGCGTGACGATCTTGGTCAGCTCGTCGGCGTTGTAGAACTCCAGCCGGGCGACGATGCCGAAGCGGTCGCGCAGCGGGTTGGTCAGCATGCCGGCGCGGGTGGTGGCGCCGACCAGCGTAAACGGTTGCAGGTCGAGCTTGACCGAGCGCGCCGCCGGCCCCTCGCCGATCATGATGTCGATCTGGTAGTCTTCCAGCGCCGGGTAGAGGATCTCCTCGACCACCGGCGACAGGCGGTGGATCTCGTCGATGAACAGCACGTCGTTGGCTTCCAGGTTGGTCAGGATCGCCGCCAGGTCGCCCGGGCGCTCCAGCACCGGGCCGGAGGTCTGGCGCAGGTTGACGCCCATTTCGCGCGCGATGATGTGCGCCAGCGTGGTCTTGCCCAGGCCCGGCGGGCCGAACAGCAGGGTGTGGTCGAGCGCTTCCTTGCGCTGGCGCGCCGCCGTGATGAAAATTTCCAGCTGGCCGCGGATCTTTTCCTGGCCGACATACTCGTCGAGCTGCTTGGGCCGCAGCGCCCGCTCGATCGCCTCCTCGTTGGGCGAGGCGGGCGCGGCGTCGATGATGCGCTGCTCGCTGAAGTTATCGGTTTGAATGCTCATGGTTAGCCTTTGGACAGCGCTTTAAGCGCCAGTTTAATGCCGTCGGAGACGCCGCTGCCGGCCGGCACGCTCTTCAACGCCTGCACCGCCTCCTTGTCGGAGTAGCCCAGCGAGATCAGCGCGTTCAGAATGTCGGACTGCGAATCGGGCACCGCGCGGGCGCCGCCGGCGCCGATGTCGGCGCCCAGCTTGCCCTTGAGTTCCAGCAGCAGCCGCTCGGCGGTCTTCTTGCCGATGCCGGGCACCTTCACCAGGCGGCCCGACTCTTGCAGCGTGATGGCCTGGGCCAGGTCGGCGATGGTCATGCCCGACAGGATGGACAGCGCCATGCGCGCGCCGACGCCGGTGATCTTGATCAACTGGCGGAACACGGCGCGCTCCTCGGCGTTGCCGAAGCCAAACAGCAGGTGCGCGTCCTCGCGGATCGCCTGGTGCGTGAACAGCACGACTTTTTCGCCGACGTGCGGCAGGTTGTAAAACGTGCTCATCGGCACATCGACCTCGTAGCCGACGCCTTGGCAGTCGACCAGCAATTGCGGCGGATTTTTTTCAAGCAAAATACCGCAGAGACGACCTATCATCGTGTGACCTTGTTTGGGAATGCGGGTGGAATGGGTAGTTTAGCCGACCAGGCGGCCGCGCTTCATGCGCAAACCGGCCATGCCGGGCGCCAGCGCGCTGATCAGGGCCAAGGCGTCGTAGCTGTTGGCGTGGCAAATCGCCACGCCGAGCGCGTCGGCGGCGTCGCTGCCGGGTAGTCCGGGCAGCGTCAGCAGCCGCGACACCATCTGCTGCACCTGTTCCTTGGCCGCCTTGCCGTGGCCGACCACGGCCTGCTTGACTTGCAGCGCGGTGTATTCGGCCACGTCGAGGTCGGCGCCGACCAGCGCGCAGATGGCGGCGCCGCGCGCCTGCCCCAGCAGCAAGGTCGACTGCGGATTGACGTTGACGAAAACCTTCTCGATGGCGGCGCAGTCGGGCCGGTAAGTGGCGACGATTTCGGTAATGCCTTGCAGGATAATCTTCAGGCGCGGCGGCAACTCGCCCTCGGAAACGGTCTTGATGGTGCCGGACGCGATATAGCGCAACTTGTTGCCCTGCTTGTCGATGACGCCGAAACCGGTCGTGCGCAAGCCAGGGTCTATGCCTAGAATAATCATTGTCCGATTGTAACGCGGGGAGGCTGTTCTGGACGGCAAGGCCGTGGGTATTCGGGCGCCGGCGACGCAAAAAAAACCAAGGGCTGCTTGCCCTTGGTTTTGCTTTACGCTAGCGGCAATAAAACTATTGCCAGCCGATTATTAATGGCGGAAGTGGCGGGTGCCGGTGTACAGCATGACGACGCCGCGTTCGTTGGCCGCGTCGATCACTTCCTGGTCGCGCATCGAGCCGCCCGGTTGGATGACGCAGGTCGCGCCGGCGTCGACGACAACGTCGAGGCCGTCGCGGAACGGGAAGAAGGCGTCCGACGCCACCACCGAGCCGGCCAGCGCCAGGCCGGCGTTTTGCGCCTTGATCGCGGCGATGCGGGCCGAGTCGATGCGGCTCATCTGGCCGGCGCCCACGCCCAGGGTCATGTTATTGCCGCAGAACACGATCGCGTTCGACTTGACGAACTTGGCCACGCGCCAGGCGAACATCAGGTCTTGCAGTTGCTGCTGGGTAGGTTGCAGCTTGGTCACCACCTTCAGGTCGCCGATCGAGACGTTTTTGGCGTCCGGCGACTGCACCAGCAGGCCGCCGCCGACGCGTTTGAAGTCCATCGCGTTGACGCCCTTGCCCAGCGGAATTTCAAGCATGCGCACGTTTTGCTTGCTCGACAGGATCTGCTTGGCGTCGTTTGAAAACGACGGCGCGATCAACACTTCGACGAACAGCTTGGCGATCTGCTCGGCGGTGGCGCCGTCGAGTTCGGTGTTGAAGGCGATGATGCCGCCGAACGCCGAGGTCGGGTCGGTTTGCAGCGCGCGCGCGTACGCCTCGGCCGCGTTGGCGCCCAGCGCCACGCCGCACGGGTTGGCGTGCTTGACGATGACGCAGGCGGCGCTCTGGTCGAAGCCGCCCAGGCTCTTCACGCATTCCCACGCGGCGTCGGCGTCGGCGATGTTGTTGTACGACAGTTCCTTGCCCTGCAACTGGCGGTAGTTGCCCAGCGCGCCTTCGGTGGCGTGCAGGTCGCGGTAGAACGCCGCGCTCTGGTGCGGGTTCTCGCCGTAGCGCATGTCTTGCACTTTTTCAAACGCGACGTTCAAGGTTTCCGGGTAGGCGCCGCGGCTGCCGTGTTCCTTGGTCGGGCCCAGGCTGGTCAGGTAGTTGGTGATGGCGCCGTCGTACTGCGCGGTGTGGGCGTAGACCTTCTTGGCCAGCATGAACTTGGTGTCGTAGCCGACGACGCCGTCGGCCGCCTTGATTTCGGCCAGCACCGTGGCGTAGTCGACCGGGTCGCAGATGACGACGACGTCCTTGTGGTTTTTCGCCGCCGAGCGCAGCATGGCCGGGCCGCCGATGTCGATGTTTTCAATCGCGTCCTCCAGCGTGCACGTGTCTTTCGCCACCGTCGCCTGGAACGGGTACAGGTTGACCACCACCATGTCGATGGTCGCAATGCCGTGCTCGGCCAGCTTGGCCATGTGCTCCGGGAAATCGCGGCGCGCCAGGATGCCGCCGTGCACCGTCGGGTGCAGCGTCTTGACGCGGCCGTCCAGCATCTCGGGGAAGCCGGTGTAGTCGGCGACTTCCGTCACCGGCACGCCGTTGTCGGCGAACAGTTTGGCGGTGCCGCCGGTCGACAGGATGTTGACGCCGAGCGCGGACAGGGCGCGCGCGAAGTCGAGCACGCCGGTCTTGTCGGAAACGGAGATGAGGGCTTGTTTGATCATGGCAGTGGCTAGGTGGTTGAATGTTCGGTGGGACGGATGCGCGGCCACGCCGCCGCCCGCGCCACGGCGGCGCGGGAACCGGCGGCGGCTGCGCGCCTTACAGCAGGCCGTGCTCTTGCAGCTTCTTGCGCAAGGTGTTGCGGTTGATGCCGAGCATTTGCGCGGCGTGCGACTGGTTGCCGTCGGCGCGCGTCATGACGACCTCGAGGATAGGCTTTTCCACGGTCAGCACGACCATGTCGTAAATGTTCGACGCTTGCTGCTCGCCCAGGTCGTTGAAATACTCCTCAAGACTTTTCTGGACAACTTCCTGGATACTTTCTTTACTCATTTTACGTTTTACGATTCATTCGGCTAATTGATCTGTCATGACGCCGTCTTCGTGCCGCTCTAAAAACG
Organism: Janthinobacterium sp. CG3; assembly: GCF_000344615.1. Classification (GTDB taxonomy): domain Bacteria; phylum Pseudomonadota; class Gammaproteobacteria; order Burkholderiales; family Burkholderiaceae_D; genus Janthinobacterium. Next base: position 3,713,396 of record NZ_KB467824.1, read on the forward strand.
CGTGACGGTAAGGCGTGTGCCCTTTGGTGCTGTGCTGCTGCGACGCTGCTACGTCCGGCCGCTACTCTTCATTCGCTTGCCAATGCGGCGTCGGCGAGGCGGTATTGTAACCGTTCGCCAAAACTCCATTGCGATTCGAAAAATTGGTCGACGGCAACTAACTGTGCCTCGGTGGACTCCAGCAAATTCATCTTCTGGCGGAACTCCTCGCCGCCGGGCAAGTCCCGCACATACCAGCCGATGTGCTTGCGCGCCGTGCGCACGCCCAGGAATTCGCCGTAAAACGCATAGTGGGCGCGCAAATGCTCGTCCATCAGCGCGCGCACCTCGTCCACGTACGGCGCCGGCAACAGGGTGCCGGTGCGCAGGAAATGCGCGATTTCGCGGCAAATCCACGGCCGGCCCTGCGCCGCCCGGCCGATCATGACGGCGTCGGCGCCGGTCTGGTCCAGCACCAGGCGGGCTTTCTGCGGCGTCGTGATGTCGCCGTTGGCCACCACCGGGATGCCGACCGCCGCCTTGACGGCGGCGATGGTCTCGTATTCGGCGTCGCCGCTGTAGCCGTCGGCGCGGGTGCGCCCGTGCAGCGTCAGCATGGCGATGCCGGCCTGCTCGGCGATGCGGGCGATGTTCAGGGCGTTCTTGTTGTCGCGGTTCCAGCCGGTGCGGAACTTCAGCGTCACCGGCACGTCGACGGCGTTGACCACCGCGTGCAGGATCTTCTCGACCAGGCTTTCGTTTTGCAGCAGGGCCGAACCGCACCAGCTGTTGCACACCTTTTTCACCGGGCAACCCATATTGATGTCGATGATCTGCGCGCCGCGGTCGACGTTGAACTTGGCGCAATCGGCCAGGTCCCGCGGGTCGGCGCCGGCGATCTGCACCGCCTTCGGCTCCATTTCGCCGTCGTGGTCGGTGCGCCGCGCGCTTTTCTCGGTGGCCCACAGGCGCGGATTCGACGCCGCCATTTCAGACACCGCGTAGCCGGCGCCCAACTGCTTGCACAACTGGCGGAACGGCCGGTCGGTCACCCCGGCCATCGGGGCGACGAAAACGTTGTTGCGCAGAATGTGTGGGCCGATTTGCACTGGCGAGACCTGAAATGGTTGGGGGAACCCACTATTTTAACCGAGGTTCTGCTCAAATAATAAGCACTATTTTTTATTGGACAAGCAATTTGCCCTATGCATCAGGGTGCATCAGGGGACAGACCACGATTTCCGGGAAATATTTCTTCGGAAATATTTCCCGGAAATCGTGGTCTGTCCCCGGTGAGCCGGCTACTCAGCCCAGCTCGTCGATGGCGCCCGCGCTCAGGTGTTCGACGTCGCCCCACTGCGTCAGCGTCAACTTGCCCGCGGCGAAGGCGAAGCGGTTGACGCTGGCGTTCTTGACCTGGAAGTCGCGCGGGCTGTCGAGCGACATGCCGACCGCCGCGCGGTAGGCGCACTCCAGCACGCCGCCGTGCGCCACCACGGCAATGGTCTGGCCCGGGTAGCGCGCGGCCCAGCGCTCGACGCCGTCGACCGCGCGCCGGTAAAACTGGCGGAAGCTTTCCGCCACCCGCTCGCCGGCCGGCATCACCGCGTCGATATGGCGCGCCTGCCATTCGGCGTACTCAAGCGGATAGCGTTCGGCGATGTCGGCGTACAGCATGCCTTCGAAGGCGCCGTAGCAGCGTTCCCGCAGCAGGCAATCGGCTTGCAGCGCCAGGCCGTGCTGGCCGGCCACCGCCGCCGCGGTCTGGCGCGCCCGCCGCAGGTCGCTCGATACCACCGCCGCCAGCGGCGCGCCGGCCAGCGCCTCGCCCAGCGCCTCGGCCTGGCGCATGCCCTCGTCGTTGAGGTCGATGTCGGTGTGTCCCTGCAGGCGGCGCGCCGCGTTCCACGCCGTTTCGCCGTGGCGTATCAATAAAATCGTGGTGCTCATGCAGTCTATGTTTTCAAGGTAAGGGCCAGCTCGGGATTGAGCGAGTAGGCGCCGATCAGTTGCGCCTCGTCGAGGATGTGGCCGTGGATCGCCGCGCGCGCCTGCGCCCCGGTAAAGCGCGGCGCCAGCGCCAGGCGCGCGACGTCGAGCGCGTACAGGCGGAAAATGTAGTGGTGGATGCGCTCGTCGTTCCATGGCGGACAGGGGCCATCATAACCGTAATAGTCGCCGGCCATCGCCGGGTCGCCGGCGAACCAGTCGCTGAAGTCGTTGACGCCCTCGCGCCACGGCCGGCCAGCGCCGTCGGCGGCCGCCGCCACGGCCCGGCCCGGTTTGCCGCGCAGCGTCACCTGCGCCGAAAACGCGCCGGCCGCCAGCGTGCGCAGCGCCGCCGGCAGGTCGATCACGGTCCAGTGGAAAAAATCGCCGCGCGGCAATTGTTCAGCCAGCGTCAAGCCTTCGCGGTTGACGCCGCCGGCGTCGAGCGGCGCGTCGACGTCAAAGCAGAACAGGGCCAGCGATTCGGTGCCGCTGGGCACCTCGTCCCAGGCCAGGTGCGGGTTGCGGTTGCCCGCCAGGCGCACCCGGGCGTCCGGGTCGATCGCCGCGAAAGCGTGATCGGCGGGGATGAGGCCGCAATCCCGAAACGAATCGCTCCACAGTTTCATTTGGCACCCCGTTCTTTATCAATATTTTTGCGGATACCGCGCCGCATTCGTTTGAGCGCACGCAAGGAACGGCGTTACTTCGCAGCCGCGTTGGGGTGTATTTGCAGCCACAACGTCACCGGGCCGTCGTTGGTCAGCGACACCTTCATGTCGGCGCCGAAGCGGCCGGTCTCGACCACGGGGTGGCGGTGGCGCGCCTGGCGCACGAAATAATCGAACAGGCGCAGGCCGTCCCGCGGGCTGGCGGCCGGCGTGAACGAGGGCCGCGTACCGGACTTGGTATCGGCCGCCAGCGTGAACTGCGGCACCAGCAGCAAGCCGCCGCCGACGTCGGTGACGCTGCGGTTCATCTTGCCGGCGTCGTCGCCGAAGACGCGGTAGCCCAGCAGCTTGGCCAGCAGCAAATCGGCCTCGCGCTCGCTGTCGCCGCGCTCGGCGCACAGCAATACCATCAGGCCGGCGGCGATGGCGCCGATGCTGGCGCCGTCGACCGCCACGCTGGCCTGGCTGACGCGCTGCAACAGCGCGATCATGCGCTCAGGGTAACGCGGGCGAACTTGCGCTTGCCCACTTGCAGCACGAAGGTGCCGGCGTCGAGCTTCAATGCCTTGTCGCCGACGACGGCGCCGTCGATGCGCACGCCGCCCTGCTCGATCATGCGCATCGCCTCGGACGTCGACGGGCACAGGCCGGCCTGCTTGAGCAGTTGCGGCAAGCCCTGCGGCGCGCCGCCCAGGCTCACCTCGGCGACGTCGTCCGGGATGCCGCCCTTGGAGCGGTTGACGAAGTCGGCCAGCGCGTCGTCGGCCGCCTGCTTCGAGTGGAAGCGTGCGACGATTTCCTGCGCCAGCGCCACCTTGGCGTCGCGCGGGTTGCGGCCGCCCTCGACTTCGGCCTTCAGCTGCGCCAGCTCGGCGATCGAGCGGAACGACAGCAGCTCGTAGTAGCGCCACATCATGACGTCGGAAATGCTCATCAGCTTGGCGAACATGGTGTTGCCCGGCTCGGTGATGCCAATGTAGTTGTTCTTCGACTTCGACATCTTGTCGACGCCGTCGAGGCCTTCCAGCAGCGGCATCGTCAGGATGCACTGCTGTTCCTGGCCGTATTGCTTTTGCAGCTCGCGCCCGACCAGCAGGTTGAACTTCTGGTCGGTGCCGCCCAGCTCCAGGTCCGACTTCAGCGCCACCGAGTCGTAGCCCTGCATCAGCGGGTAGAGGAATTCGTGGATCGAAATCGGCACGCCGTCCTTGAAGCGCTTGGTGAAGTCGTCGCGCTCGATCATGCGCGCCACCGTGTAGCTCGACGCCAGCTGGATCATGCCGCGCGCGCCGAGCGGATCGCACCACTCGGAGTTGTAGCGGATTTCGGTGCGGGCCGGGTCGAGCACCAGCGACGCCTGGGCGAAGTAGGTCATGGCGTTGACCTCGATCTGCTCCTTGGTCAGCGGCGGACGCGTGATGTTGCGCCCGGACGGGTCGCCGATCATCGAGGTGAAGTCGCCGATCAGGAAAATCACCTGGTGGCCGAGGTCTTGCAGCTGGCGCATCTTGTTGAGCACCACGGTGTGGCCCAGATGCAAGTCCGGCGCGGTCGGGTCCAGGCCCAGTTTAATCCGCAACGGCACCCCGCTCGATTCGGAGCGGGCTAATTTTTGCGCAAATTCGGTTTCGATCAATAGTTCGTCGACGCCCCGCTTGGTAATCGCGAGGGCTTCTTGTACCCTGTCCGACAGCGGCAGTGCGGTTGCGGCGGGGGCGGCCTTTTTAGGCGATGCGGAGGTGTTGTCCATATATATGTTCTTTTGCGAAATGCCGCGAAAAATCGCGAAATGGTGGTAGGTTTCCGGAGTTTGCTATAATGCCCGATCCCATCAATCTTGCCGAATGAAACGAACCAAAATAACAACAACAATATAGAGAGCTTCGTTCAAGCCGCAAATTCTAACTGATTGCATGAACCCAACCAAATCCAAAACGAGCTCACACTTGTACACACTGCTAGCTTCGTCGCGCAAAGCGCGTATCCTCAGCGCCTCGGCGCTGTTGCTGACGGTGTTCGCATTCGGTGCGGCCGGCGTCGCGCCTCTGGCGCCGGACGCCTCGGACCTGCCGGTGAAGTCGATCGCCCAAGACCTGGAAATGCCGAACCTGAGCGCGCAGATCACCGCGCTCGCTCAAGACGACCACGACCAGAAATTCGTCCACGAAGAGAAAGTCCGCGCCGGCGACACCCTTGCCGCCTTGCTGACCCGACTCGGCGTGGACGATGCGGCGGCCACCAATTTCATCAAGACCGACAAGATCGCGCGCGGTGTCATGTTGCTCAAAGCCGGTAAACGGGTGCAGGCGCAGACCACCGAAGACGGCCAGTTGCAATGGCTGCGCGCGACCCTGGTCGACGCCAAGGAAAGCGACGTCAAGAACATCATGATCAACCGCAAGGGCGACTCCTTCGTGGCCACGGAAGTGGCGGCGCAGCTGGAGCGGCGGGTGGAAATGCACGCGCGCCAGATCACCTCGACGCTGTTCGCGGCGACCGATTCAAGCCTGGACGGCACCCGCCTGCCGGACTCGATCTCGGCGCAGATCGTCGAGATGTTCTCGACCAACATCGATTTCCGTTCCGACCTGAAGCGCGGCGACAGTTTCAACGTGGTGTATGAAACCTTCTGGCAAGACGGCGAAATGGTCCGGGCGGGCCGCATCCTGGCCGGCGAATTCACCAACCGCGGCACCACGTTCCAATCGGTCTGGTTCGAAGAACCGGCCAGCAAGCAAGGCGGCGGTTACTACAGCTTCGACGGCAAATCGCTCAAAAAAGGCTTCCTCAAATCCCCCCTTGAATTTTCCCGTATCTCGTCCGGCTTCTCCATGCGCGTGCACCCGATTTCAGGCAACTGGAAACAGCACAAGGGCGTCGATTTCGCCGCCGCCGCCGGCACCCCGATCCGCGCCTCGGGCGACGGCGTGGTCGATTCGGTGGGCGTCCAGAATGGTTACGGCAACATGGTGGTGCTGCAGCACTGGGCCAACTATTCGACCGCCTACGCCCACATGAGCGCCTTCGCGCCGGGCTTGAAAAAAGGCATGAAAGTCAACCAGGGCGACGTCATCGGCTACGTCGGCAGCACCGGTTGGTCGACCGGCGCCCACCTGCACTACGAGTTCCGCGTCAACAAGCAAGCGGCCGACCCGATGTCGGTCAACGTGCTGGCGCAGGCGCCACTGACGTCCGCCGAACTGAGCCGCTTCCGCATGGTGTCGGCCGACATGATGCACCGCTTCACGCTGCTGCGCCCGAACGGCACGGCCCTGGCGTCGCGCTGATGCATTCCGCCGCCCGCGTCGAACGACGCGCGGCGGCCCCCCCCCTCCCCCTGCATTTTTTCTTCCCGCCGCAGCCAGCCGCCGCCGCGTTCGACGCGCCGCGCCCGCACTCAGGCAAAATGGCGCCATCGAACAATTTTTGAACTAGCGAGGACAAACACATGACTCTCTACATCGGTCTGATGTCCGGCACCAGCCTGGACGGCGTTGACGGCGCCCTGGTCGACTTTGGCGGCGCCGCGCCGCGCACGCTGGCGGCCGCCTACATCGCCTTTCCGGCCGAGCTGCGCGCCGACCTGATGGCCCTGCAAAGCGCCGGCCACAACGAAATCGAACGCGAGGCGCTGGCCGCCAACCGGATCGCGGCGCGCTACGCCGATTGCGCGGCGGCGCTGCTGGCCGAGGCCGGCGTCGGCGCCGGCGCCGTCCGCGCCGTCGGCGCGCACGGCCAGACCATCCGCCACCGCCCGGAACTGGGCTTCACGCGCCAGACCAACAACCCCGCGCTGCTGGCCGAACTGTGCGGCATCGACGTCGTCGCCGACTTCCGCAGCCGCGACGTCGCCGCCGGCGGCCAGGGCGCGCCGCTGGTGCCGGCCTTCCACCGGGCGCAGTTCGGCCAGCCGGGCCAGGCCCGGGTGGTCGCCAACATCGGCGGCATCAGCAACATCAGCGTGCTCGGCGCCGACGGCGGCGTCAGCGGTTTCGACACCGGCCCCGGCAACGCCTTGATGGACGCGTGGATCGGCCACCACCTGGGCCGCGACTACGACGCCGACGGCGCCTGGGCGGCCAGCGGCAAGGACATCCCGGCGCTACTGGCGAGCATGCTGGCCGAGCCCTACTTCGCGCTGCCGGCGCCCAAAAGCACCGGGCGCGACCTGTTCAACGCCGACTGGCTCGCCGCCAAGCTGGCGCCGTTCGCCGGCGCGGCGCCGGCCGACGTCCAGTTCACACTGACCAGGCTGACCGCGCTGACGCTGGCGCAGGCGATACGCCAACACGGCGCCCAAGCCGACGCCGTGTATGTCTGCGGTGGCGGGGCGTACAACGGCACGCTGCTGCGCGAATTGGCGGCGGCGCTGGACGGACAGGCAACGGTGCAATCGACCGACGTGTTGGGCGTGCCGCCGAACCACGTCGAAGCGCTGGCGTTCGCCTGGCTGGCCTACCGCTTCACACAACGCGCGGCGGGCAACCTGGCGGCGGTAACCGGAGCGCAAGGCGGCCGCGTGCTGGGCGCCCTGTATCCACGCTAGAGAATTGGCCGGGGGTTCGGACGGAACGGCCGCCGCGAACCGCTCGGCTTACGCCACGCACGAAACCGCGGACGAACGAAAGCGGCGGAACGACCGAAGTCGTCCGCCGCAACGGGCCTTACCGGCGAAGGCTTACACCGAGAACGAGGAGCCGCAACCGCAGGTCGACGACGCGGTTGGGTTCTTGATGACGAACTGCGCGCCCTCAAGGTCATCCTTGTAGTCGATTTCGGCGCCGACGAGGTACTGGTAGCTCATCGAATCGATCAGCAACTGCACACCGTTTTTCACCATCGTGGTGTCGTCTTCGTTGACGATTTCGTCAAACGTGAAGCCGTACTGGAAGCCGGAGCAACCGCCGCCTTGCACGAAAACGCGCAGCTTCAAGTCGGGATTGCCTTCTTCCTCGATCAACTGCGCGACCTTTTCGGCGGCGCTGTCGGTGAAGATAATAGGCGAAGGGATTACATCTAGCGATTCGGCGACGGCATTCATTTCATACTCCTACTTGAAAACATTGATTCATTATAGACCTTTAGCGCAGCTCACGCTTCAGACGCCGCCAAATGCAACACTTTGTCGACGCCGTCATGGTGGACCAGTTGCCCCGAGACCAGCGCGCCGCCGTGCATTTCCAACACTTTGTAATGGACTTCCCCGTAGATGCGGGCTTTCGGCTGAACTTCAAGCAATTCCGACGCGTGCACCGGGCCGTTGATCGCGCCATTCACCACCAGATGGTCGCAGCGCACCTCGCCGTCTATCCTGCCATGCTCGCCGACCACCACAAAACTGTGCTGGCCGACTTCGGCGGTGACGTTGCCGCGCACCTGGCCGTCGATCCGCAGGCCACCCTTGAACAGCACATCGCCGTCGATCCGGGTCGCTGCGCCGATCAGGCTATCCATCGCGTTTCTCGGGTTACGGGCGAACATCGCAGAAGTCCTCAGGCAAACACTACCGGTCGGTGGACCTAAGCAACTAATTTACCCCGGCGTAGCCGCAGCGCCTTGATCTGGGTCGCCGTTACGGCATCAACGCGATATGCGCCAGCCCCATGCTCTCGTCCAGGCCGAACATCAGGTTCATGCACTGCACCGCCTGGCCGGACGCGCCCTTGACCAGATTGTCCTGCACCACCAGCACGATGACGGTATTGCCGGGCGCGCCGTCGACTTGCGGACGGTGCAGCGCCAGGCGCAACATGTTCGAGCCGCGCGTCGAGCGGGTTTCCGGATGCGCGCCGAACGGCATTACGTCAACGAACGGCGCGTCGCGGTACGCGGCTTCGAACAGCGCCTGCAATTCGGCGTTGCCGACGTCCTTGCTCAGGCGCGCGTACAAGGTCGAATGCATGCCGCGGATCATCGGCACCAGATGCGGCGTGAAGATCAGGCCGACTTTCTGGTCGGTGAAGCGCTGCAACTGCGCGGTGGTTTCTGGCAAATGGCGGTGGCCGGACACGCTATAAGCCTTGAAATTGTCGCTGGACTCGGAGAACAGGATGCCGATCTCGGCCTTGCGGCCGGCGCCGGAGACGCCCGACTTGCAGTCGGCGATCAGGCTGGAGGCGTCGATCAGGCCGGCCTTCAGCAGGGGCGTATAGCCCAGTTGCATCGTGGTCGGGTAGCAACCCGGATTGGCGACCAGCGAGGCGCCCTTGATGTCGTCGCGGTTCAGCTCTGGCAAGCCGTACACGGCCTGCTCGATCAGCTCGGGCGCGGTGTGGGGGATGTTGTACCATTGCTCGAAGACGGCCTGGTCCTTCAAGCGGAAATCCGCCGCCAAGTCGATCACTTTCACGCCGGCGGCCAGCAGGGCCGGCGCCTGCGCCATCGCGACGCCGTGCGGCGTGGCGAAAAACACCACGTCGCACTCGCTCAGGTTGGCCTTGTCGGGCGACGAGAAGGCCAGGTCGACGCGGCCGCGCAAGGATGGATACATGTCGGCAACGGGCAAGCCATCTTCCTTGCGCGACGTGATCGCCGTCAGCTGGACCTGTGGATGGACCGCCAACAGGCGCAGCAACTCCACTCCGGTGTATCCAGTGCCGCCAACGATGCCAACTTTGATCATGTTTATTCCTTGCAAATGAGGTGTGAAGAGTAAAGTGAGAAATAGGAGCGTTATTTTAACAGGGCTAGCGAATGCGGGCGCGCCGGCGCCAAACGCAAAAAAGCCGCCAGACAGGGGTCGGCGGCTTTTTGAACAACACGCAGAGACTGCGTGCCGTAGCGGGCGAATTAACGCTTCGAGAATTGCTTTGCGCGACGTGCTTTGCGCAGACCAACTTTTTTACGCTCAACTTCACGAGCATCGCGAGTAACGAAACCGGCTTTAGCCAGGTCTGGTTTCAGGGCTGCGTCGTAGTCGATCAGCGCGCGGGTGATACCGTGACGCACTGCACCAGCTTGGCCGGACTCGCCGCCGCCGTGAACGTTGACCTTGATGTCGAAACGCTCGACATTGCCGGTCAGTTCCAGAGGTTGACGGATGACCATCAGACCTGTTTCGCGCGAAAAGTATTCGTTCGCTGGCTTGCCGTTAACGACGATCAAGCCTGTGCCGACTTTGATAAAAACGCGAGCCACTGCACTCTTGCGACGGCCGGTTCCATAATTGTAATTACCGATCATGTCAGTTCCTTAGAGAACAAGTGCTTTAGGTTGCTGAGCAGCGTGCGGATGGGTTGCTTCCGCGTACACTTTCAGCTTTTTGATCATCGCGTAGCCGAGCGGGCCTTTAGGCAACATGCCCTTGACCGCTTTTTCCAGCGCGCGACCCGGAAAACGCTGTTGCATTTTCTGGAAATTGGTTTCGTAGATGCCGCCTGGATAACCAGAGTGACGGTAGTAAATTTTCTCAGTGGCTTTGGTACCGGTCACACGCAGTTTGCCTGCGTTGATGACGACGATGAAGTCGCCGGTATCGACGTGAGGAGTAAATTCTGGTTTGTGTTTGCCGCGCAGTCGGAGTGCCACTTCGCTGGCAACACGTCCGAGGACTTTGTCCGTCGCGTCAATCACGAACCAATCGCGCTGGACTTCATGTCCTTTAGCGGAAAATGTTTTCATGTTGACTTCCTAAAAGATTACACGCTCAAATGGTGGTTCCGCCAACATCAACTTCTTGCGGACTCTGCCTTATCTACTTTTCCTGAGCGAACGGAAAGCCGACAAGTATAAGCGATCTCGCCCGTCCGCGTCAACCACCACCTTCGGGGGTGCGGCGGCACGCCGTTTGCGTTCCTCCCTTACAATATAGGGCGCTTATTTATCGGAGAGAACCATGGAATGCAAAGTTAGCTGGAACGGCCCGTCGGGCATGAGTTTTTTGGCACAAACCGGCTCCGGTCATCTGGTGACGATGGATGGCGCGCCCGACGGCGGCGGCCATAATCTGGCGCCGCGGCCGATGGAAATGGTGTTGCTCGGCACCGGCGGTTGCACCGCCTATGACGTGGTGCTGATCCTCAAGCGCGGGCGCGAGGACGTGCGCGGCTGCGAGGTGACGCTGAAGGCCGAACGCGCCGAGACCGAGCCGAAGGTGTTTACCAAGATTCATTTCCATTTCACCGTCACCGGCAAGAATTTGAAGCCGGGCGGCGTCGAACGCGCGGTCGCGCTGTCGCATGATAAGTATTGCTCTGCGTCCATCATGCTGGCGAAAACCGCCGAGATGACGCATTCGTTTGAGATTGTCGAAGGCTAAACGCCACGTTAGCGTGGCGTAGGCCGGACGCGGGGGCCGCCGAGGCGGGCGCCCTGCCGGGCTAACCCGACCCACACAATCCCGCCGTCGCTAGAGGTAGTACGCGGTCTTTGTCATCACTTTGCCCATCAGCGCCATCAGCGCCTTGACCGGCGCCGGCACCTGCGCCGCGCCCAGCGCCTCGGCCTTGGCGCCGTGCTCGATTTCGTCGACGCGCATTTGTTCGACGATGGCGCGCGATTTGGCGTCCTGCGCCGGCAATTTCTCCAGGTGGCTGGCCAGGTGCTGTTCAACCTGGCGCTCGGTTTCGACGACGAAGCCGAGGCTGCGCGCGTCGCCCAGCCGCGCCGCCACGGTGCCGAGCGCGTAGGCGCCGGCGTACCAGAGCGGATTGAGCAGGCTGGGCTGCGATCCCAGCTCGGCCAGCCGCTGCGCCGTCCAGGCCAGGTGGTCTTCCTCGTCCCTGCCCGCCTGCGCGAACTGCGCGCGCATGGCGTCGCTGCCGGCGTGCCGCGCCTGCGAGTTGTACAGCGCCTGCGCGCACACTTCGCCGACGTGGTTTACACGCATCAGGCCGGCGGCGTGGCGCTGCTCGGCCTGGTCCAGCGCCGCGTCCGGCGCGTGCACCGCCGGGGTCGGCCGCGACGCCGAGGCGACGCCGGCGATGACGCGCAGCGCCCTGTCGGCGCCGATAATCAAACGATCCAAGGGGTGGTGGTACTGGTTCGCTGCCATGGCATGTGTCTGTTTTGGTGTGAAAAGCTGATTATAGGGCATCGCGGCGCCCCCGCCGCCGGCCAACGGCGCGCGCCCGGCGGCCGCGTTCGCGCACTCTGGGCGGCCGAATACGCCGAATATCGCACGGACACGCCCGCCATGGCCCCAATTGAATACAATGCCACCATAATAGAGGCCAGGATGGCGCTGGCGCCGGCGCCGGCACGCATAAGTGAGGAATGGCATGCAATTACAGATCCGCAACCTGTCTAAGACTTACAGCAACGGCGTCGTGGCGCTCGACAATATTTCGCTGACGATACCCAGCGGCATGTTCGGCCTGCTCGGCCCGAACGGCGCCGGCAAGTCGACGCTGATCCGCACCCTGGCCACGCTGCAGGAGTGCGACGCCGGCTCGGTGTTTTTCGGCGAGCTTGACGTGCTCGACGACAAGGACGAGATCCGCCGCCTGCTCGGCTACCTGCCGCAGGACTTCGGCCTGTATCCGAAGGTGACGGCCTACGAGCTGCTCGACCACTTCGCCGTGCTCAAGGGCCTGTCGAACCGGGCGCGGCGGCGCGAGGTCGTCGACGCCCTGCTGCAGCAAACCAATCTGTTCGACGTGCGCCACCAGCGCCTGGGCGGTTTTTCCGGCGGCATGCGCCAGCGCTTCGGCATCGCCCAGGCGCTGCTGGGCGACCCGCAACTGATCATCGTCGACGAACCCACCGCCGGCCTCGACCCGCAGGAGCGGGTGCGCTTCCACAACCTGCTCTCCGACATCGGCGACGACAAGACCGTGCTGCTGTCGACCCACATCGTCAGCGACGTCGCCGACCTGTGCGCCAACATGGCCATCATCAACAAGGGCCACCTGCTGCTGTGCGGCCAGACCCAGCAACTCATCGACGACGTCAGCTGCAAAATCTGGGCGCGCTTCGTCGACAAGAAGGAGCTGGCCAGCTTCCAGCAGCGCCACGCCGTCATCTCGACGCGGCTGCTGTCGGGCCGCACCCTGATCCACGTCTACAGCGACGACGACCCGGGCGACGGCTTCGAGGAGGCCATCGGCGACCTCGAAGACGTCTACTTCGCCACCATTGCCGGGCGCCACCGCGCCGCGGCCAATTGCTAAGGGCCGCGCATGCTTGCGATCGCCCTGTTCGAAGCGCGCCAGCGGCTGACGCGGCTGTCGACCTGGTTTTATTTCGTCGTCTTCCTGCTGCTGGCGGTGCTGTGGATGGCCGCCGCCGGCGGCGTCTTCAAGGAAGCCTACGTCAGCTTCGGCAGCAAGGTCGCGCTCAACTCCTCGCGCAGCATCGCCCTCACCTGCAGCTTCCTCGGCTGCTTCGGCGTGGTGGTGGTGGCGGCCATGATGGGCCGCTCGGTGCAGGAGGACGTCGAGTACGACATGCAGCACTTCTTCTTCAGCGCGCCGATCAAGAAGCGCCAGTACATCTTCGGCCGCTTCCTCGGCGCCTACCTGGTGCTGGCGGTGGTGTTCTCCAGCATCGTGCTGGGCGCCTGGCTGGGCACCTACGTGCCCGGCATCGAACCCGACCGGCTGGGGCCGCAGCGCCTGGCCGCCTACCTGATCCCCTACGCCTTCACGCTGCTGCCGAACCTGTTCATTTTCGGCGCCATCTTCTTTATCCTGGCGGCGCTGACGCGGCGCATGCTGCCGGTGTATATCAGCAGCGTCGTGATGCTGATCGGCTACCTGGTGGCGCCGTCGCTGGCGCGCGACCTCGACTACAAGACGCTGGCCGCGCTGATCGACCCGTTCGGCACCACCGCGGTGATCCGCCTGACCGAGTATTGGCCGGTGGCCGAGCGCAACCTGCGCCTGGTGCTGCCGGAGGGCGTCTACCTGAGCAACCGCCTGCTCTGGTCCTCGTTCGCGCTGGCCGCGCTGATGCTGGGCTACCGGCGCTTCCAGTTCAGCGCCACCTTCGACGCCGGCCACGGCCCGCGCGTCGCCGCCGAGCCGGCGCCGGGCCCGACGGCGACGCCGGCGCGCACCCGGGAGCCGCCCGATTTCCAGCAGCGCAAGCTGGCCCCGCTGCTGCTGCAACTGAGCTGGCTGAACCTGCGCGAAACCGTCAAGAACATCTACTTCGCCGTCATCGTGCTGGCCGGCGTGCTGGCCATGTACGCCAACGCGCTCGACATGGACGCCATCTGCGGCGCCAGCAGCTATCCGGTGACGGAACGGGTGCTGGAAGTGGTCAGCGGCGCCTTCGCCCTGTTCATGCTGGTCATCACCACCTTCTACGCCGGCGAGCTGGTCTGGCGCGAGCGCGAAAGCCGCATCGCCCAGATGTTCGACGCGCTGCCCGTCCCCAGCTGGCTGGCGCTGCTGTCGAAACTGTTCGCGCTGATCGCCGTGCAGGCGCTGCTGCTGGTCGCCGTGATGCTCTGCGGCATGTCGATCCAGATCGCCAACGGCTACTTCCTGCTCGACCCCGGCCTCTATCTACAGCAACTGTTTTTGGTGCAACTGCCCGGCTACGCGCTGGTGGCGGTGCTGGCGATCGCCCTGCAGAGTATCATCAACCACAAATTCGTCGCCTTCTTCGCGATGATCCTGTACTACGCCGCCACCCTCACCTTCGGCACGCTCGGCCTGGGCGACCCGCTGATCCTGTATGCCAGCACGCCCGGCTACGTCTACTCGGCCATGAACGGCGACGGCCACTTCCTGCTGCGCGAGCGCTGGTATCAGTTGTACTGGTCCGGCGCGGCGTTGGTGCTGAGCGTGCTGGCCCTGGTGTTTTGGCCGCGCGGCGCCGACGCCGACTGGCGCATCCGCCTGCAACTGGCGCGCCACGCGCTGACCGGGCCGGTGCTGCGCGCGCTCGGCCTGGGCCTGGCCGTCTTCGTCGGCACCGGCGCGCTGCTGTACTACAGCCAGCACGTGCTCAACGACGTCAAGTCGGCGTACCAGCGCGACGCCGACCACGCCAGCTACGAGCGGCAGTACCAGCGCTTCGCCGCGGCGGCGCAGCCGCGCATCACCGCCGTCAAGCTGGAGCTCGACATGTTGCCGGAACAGCGCACCCTGTTCGCCAAGGGCCGCTACCAGTTGCACAACAAGAGCGGCGTGCCGATCAGCGACGTCTTCATCCAGCAAGACACCGGAGCGGCCATCCGCGCGCTGCGCTTCGACACGCCGGTGCACACCGGCCTGAGCGACAAGCGCCTGGGATTTTACAGCTTCAAGCTGCTCAAGCCGCTGGCGCCGGGCGCCACGCTGGCGCTTGAATTCGACCTTGAATTCGCCCCGCGCGGCGCGCTCGGCCTGGGCCAGGACACGCCGGTGGTCGGCAACGGCAGCTTCGTCAGCAACGCCGTGCTGCCGCACATCGGCTACCAGCGCCGGCTCGAACTGCGCGACCCGCGCGACCGCAAGCGCCACGGCCTGCCGGCGCAGGAGCGCGCGCTGGCGCGCAACGATCCGCGCGGCCTGGCCGACAACACCCTGGCCAGCGACGCCGACTGGATCAGCTTCGAGGCCACCGTCAGCACCAGCCCGGACCAGATCGCCATCGCCCCGGGCACGCTGGAAAACGAGTGGATCGACAAGGGCCGCCACTACTACCACTACAAGATGGACCAGCCTATCCTCAACTTCTACGCCTTCCAGTCGGGCCGCTACGCGGTGCGCCACGAGCGCTGGCAGGACGTCGCCATCGACGTCTACCACCACCCCGGCCACGAATACAACCTCGAGCGCATCACCGGCGGCGTGCGCGACGCGCTGGAGTACTACAGCAAGCACTTCGGCCCCTACCAGCACAAGCAGGTGCGCGTGGTCGAGCTCCCGCGCTACGCCAAATTGGCGCAGTCCTTCCCCGCCACCATCGCGCTCTCGGAGGGGCTGGGTTTTATTGCCAAGGTCGACGACAACAACCCGAAGGACATCGATTACCCGTACTACGTGACGGCGCACGAGCTCGCGCACCAGTGGTGGGGCCACCAGCTGGTGGCCGGCAACACGCGCGGCGCCAGCGTGCTCAGCGAAACGCTGGCCGAGTATTCGGCGCTGATGGTCATGCAGAAAAGCTTCGGCCCGCACAAGATGCGGCGCTTCCTGCGTTACGACCTGCACCAGTATTTGATGGGGCGCGCCGAGGAAAACAAGAAGGAGCTGCCGCTGGCCGAGAACGAAGACCAGAACTACATCCACTACCACAAGGGCAGCCTGGCGCTGTACCTGCTGCAGGACATCGTCGGCGAAGACAAGGTCAACGGCGCGCTGCGCACCCTGCTGGCGCGCCACGCGCTGGCCGGGCCGCCGTATCCGAGCGTGACGACGCTGATTGAGGCGTTGCGCCGGGTGACGCCGCCGGCGCAGGCCTACCTGATCGACGACCTGTTCGAGTCCATCGTGCTGTACGAGAACCACGCGCTGGCGGCGAGCGCGCGCAAGCGTGCCGACGGCAAGTACGAGGTGACGCTGAAGGTGCACGCGACCAAGGTGCGGGCCGGTGAACTGGGCGAGGAACGAGACGCGCCGCTGAAGGACCTGGTCGACATCGGCGTTGACGACAAGGACGGCAACAGCCTGCTGCGCGAACGCAAACTGATCGCGCAAAAGGAGAGCACGTACACGCTCGTGGTGAGCGGCAAACCGGCCAGGGCCGGCATCGATCCGGACAACAAACTCATCGACCGCAAGCCGGACGACAACATGATCGGCGTCGAGTTCAAGCAGTAGCTTGAAAACAACGGCAAAAAACCGCGGTCAGACCTGAAGCTTTGACCCCGGGGTGACGCCGTTGCTGTCGTCAGGCGTGCGGCCGCGCCGTCAGGCTCAGGCAAACGCCCATTTCCGCCAGCATGTTCAAGTCGTCCAGCGAGAGATCGAAGCTGGCCGGCGCCGGCAGCGCGGCGCCGCCGTCCAGGCCGATCTTCAACTCGGCCACAATGCGCGACTCGGTAAACGAAATCCCGCGCGAGCCGCACTCGGCCAGGTAGGCGCGGATCGGCTCGAGCAGCAGATCCGGGCTGCCGACCGCGATAATGTCGACCGTAAAACCCGAGTCGAGGTGGATGCGGCCGTTGCCGCGCGCATCGCCCTTGAGCCAATCGCTGGCCGGTTCCGTCGGCAGCGCCTCGCGGATCGCCTGGAGCATACGGTCGTCGCCGTACACGGTTAAAGACGCCATGTTCATATCAGTTTGCCTCGTATCGTCCGGCGCCGCATCGGGTAGCGGCGCCACAAGCTGGGTCATCCGCATTGCAGCCCGTTCGCTGATAGCAGAACATTGCAATGACGGCCATCTGGTGAGTCTACGCAAGGATGGGCATTATGTATACCTGGCAACATCAGATAGACGGCCGCAGGTTTGCGCCCGCGCAAGGCGCGCGTCTGAAACGCTGAAACATCCCCTCTCACTTGCCTATTTAAAAACAGGTTCAATTCGGCCATAATTGTCCTTCCACTTCAAGGAGCCACGCGTGACCGCCATCCAGCCCGACCTGACCCCCTTCCTCGCCGCCAGCGACATCATCGACTATCGCGACGCGGCAATTCAAGACTTGGCGCGCAGCCTGCGCGCCGACACGCCGCCAGCGAGCGCCAAGCGCTGCTTCGACTGGGTGCGCGACCAGATCGAGCACAGCATCGACTACCAACGCGACGAGGTCACGCTGACGGCGTCGCAGGCGCTGGCCGTCGGCACCGGGCTGTGCACGGCGAAGAGCCACCTGCTGGTGGCCCTGCTGCGCGCCAACGGCATCGCGGCCGGATTGTGCTACCAGCGCCTGACGCTGAGCGGCCCCAACCCGCCGCATTGCACCCACGGCTTCGTCGCGGTGTGGCTGGAGGGCAGCGGCTGGTATCGCTGCGACGCGCGCGGCAACAGCAAGCCCGGCATGGACTGCCAATTTACGCCCGGCGTGGAGAACTTGGCCTATCCGGTGCAGTATGAAGGCGAGTGTATTTACCCGCAGGTGTGGGCGCAGCCATGGCCGTCGCTGGTGGAGGGGATGCGCGCGCTGGGGTCGATTGCGCAGTATCGCGCCACGCCGATCGACGCGACGCCGCCGGCGCAGTAGAAAACAGCGCGCCGGCGACCCCGTTGCTTGAAACGCAGCACACCACCCGGCGGGGAAGGCCTCGCTTACATCGCGTTACGCGCGCTCAAGGCCGCGCGCACGCCGGCGCCGTAGGCCGGGTCGGCCTTGTCGAAATGTCCCAACTGGCGCTGCAGGATGTCGGCGTCGACCTGGCTCAGCGGCCCGGCCAGGTTGTCGAACAGGTTCTGCCTGCCCTGCTGCGTCAGTACGCGGAACAGGTTGCCGGCCTGGGTGAAGTCGTCTTCCACGCCGCGGCCGTCGTAGCGGGCGGCGCCGCCTTCCAGCGCCAGCGTCGGCTCGCCGTGGCCCAGCCCGACAGGATTGCTGCCGGCCGCTTCCAGCGTCGCGTAGTTGGGCGCGGCGCCGCCGTTGTGGATCGCCATCGCGCCGTCGCGCTGCTGGTTGTGGAACGGGCAGCGCGCCGCGTTCACCGGCAGGTGCTGGTGGTTGGTGCCGACCCGGTGCAGCGCGGCGTCGTGGTAGGCGAACAAACGCCCCTGCAGCATTTTATCCGGCGAGTACCCCATGCCCGGCACCGCGTTGGAAGGCGAAAACGCCGCCTGCTCGACTTCGGCGTGGTAGTTGTCGGGATTGCGGTTCAGTTCGAACACGCCGACCGGTTTCAAAGGGAAGTCGCCGTGCGGCCAAACCTTGGTCAGGTCGAAAGGGTTCCAGCCGGTGCGCGCCTCCCACTCGGCCAACTGGGCCTCGGTGGCCACTTGCAGCTTGACGTCCCAGCGCGGAAAGTCGCCCTTGCCGATGGCGCCGAACAGGTCGCGCTGGGCGTAGTCCGGGTCGTCGCCGGCCAGGCGCCCGGCCTCTTTCGCGCTCAGGTTCTTGATGCCCTGGCGGGTCTTGAAGTGCCACTTGACGTAGACGCGTTCGCCCCTGTCGTTGATCAGGCTGTAGGTGTGGCTGCCGAAGCCGTCCATGTGGCGGAAGCCGTCCGGCGTGCCGCGGTCGGAGAACAGCATCGTCACCTGGTGCAGGCTTTCCGGCGCCTTGCTCCAGAAGTCGAACATCATGTTGGCCGACTTCAGGTTCGATTGCGGGTCGCGCTTCTGGGTATGCACGAAGTCGGGGAATTTGATCGGGTCCTTGATGAAGAACATCGGCGTGTTGTTGCCGACCAGGTCCCAGTTGCCTTCTTCGGTGTAGAAACGCAGCGCGAAGCCGCGCGGGTCGCGTTCGGTGTCGGCGCTGCCGCGCTCGCCGCCGACGGTGGAGAAGCGCGCGAAGGTCGCGGTCTGCTTGCCCACTTCGCTGAACAATTTGGCCTTGGTGTAGCCGCTAATGTCGTGGGTGACGGTGAAGGTGCCGTAGGCGCCCGAGCCTTTGGCGTGGACCACGCGCTCCGGGATGCGCTCGCGGTTGAAATGCTGGAGTTTCTCGATCAGGTGGAAATCCTGCAACAACAACGGGCCGCGCGGACCCGCGCTGATCGAATTCTGGTTGTCGGCGACGGGAATGCCCGATGCGGTGCTGATTGGCGGTTTCTGACTCATGGCTTGTTCCTTCGTTGTTGTCATTCGGATATAAGGATACTAAGCAGTACGGAGGCAAAGGTAAAGCCAATTACTTATATGCACTCGATAGCTTTTACAAATGACAAAATAAAAGGCCGTGCGTCGCGGCGCGGCACGCTTGGTCTTTTAACTATCTGCGGCACAGCGCAGCTGGCCGAAGGTGTAGTGCGGTGTCGCTGTGGGCGCCGCCGCTGTCGCTACCACTTCATTTCGCCCTTGGCGACCTTGGCGCTGGTGCTCAGCGCCGCGTCCAGGCCGGCGTCCGGATACTGCCGCTTCATGTCGGCGATCAACTCGGCCGAGTTGGCGGCCTTGGCGGTGGCCGCCTCGAAGCGCACCAGATAGTCGCGGGTGTAGGCGATGCTCTGCGGTGTCAGCGCGGCGCCCACCTTGAAGTGGCCGGGCACCACCGTCACGGGCTTTAGCGCGGCGATGCCGGCCAGCGTGCCGAGCCAGTCCTGGCGCGACTGCGCGCTCTGCGTGTCGGCGCTCCACACGTGCAGGTCGTTGAACAGCACCACGCCGCCGACTACCGCTTTGATCGAAGGAATCCATACGTAGCTACGCTCCGGCGACGGACCCGAGATCGTCAGTGTCTGCCCTTCCAGCGTAATCTCGTTGCCTTGCAACGGTTCCGGCATGACGATGCCCCGCGGCGCGTTCTGCTTCAGGATCGGCCCCCAATAAGCGACCTTGGCCGTGGCTTTCTTTTCCATCGCGGCGATGGTCTGCGGCGTCGCGACAATCTTGGCTTCGGGGAAGGCCGCCTTGACGACGTCCAGGCCGAAGTAGAAGTCAGGGTCGCCGTGGCTGATATAGACCGTGGTCAGCTTCTTGCCGCTGGCGCGGATCTGCTCGACCAGTTTGAGCGCTTCGCCGCGGGAGAACTGGGCGTCGATCAAGACCGCGTCGGTCTTGCCGCTTACCAGCACTGAGGCCACCGGGAAGATCGCCGCCTCGCCCGGATTGAACACTTCCAGCTTGAGTGGCGCCGGCGCGGCGGCCGAGGCCGGGGCCACGGAGACAACGGCAGCGGCGGCCAGTGCGGCGAACAGGGTGCTTGGCTTGAACATGATAGAGACCTTTGCGATGTGATTGGAATGAACGCATCTTACGTTGCTTAATCCGGATGAAATACGGGGGAAAGTGCAATGGTTAATTGCTTCATTCGGATGAATGCAAGCGTGAAGGTGTAGGTCGGCTTAGGCCGAACGGCGGCCCGGTAGCGGATTTTTCGCGGCAACCGGTGGTCGGCCCCCTGGTCATCAGCGCGTCATAAAGTCTTGCTACATTCGCAGCTTTTCACAGCCCGGATCAAGCACATGACACGCAGACACCTCACCGCCGCTGGACTCAGCGTCGCTATCACCATGATGCTGGCCGCCTGCGGCAGCGATACCAAGAAGGAAACCGAGGTAGTCGCGGAAGCGCCCAAGAACGTCATTTTCTTCCTCGGCGACGGCATGGGTATGACCACCATGACCGCCGCGCGCATCTACGCCGTCGGCGAAGACGGCGAACTGACCATGGACACGCTGCCGGAAACGGCCTTCGTCAAAACCTTCTCGAACGACGCCCAAGTGACCGACAGCGCGCCGTCGATGTCGGCCTATATGACCGGCGTCAAGATGAACAATGAAGTGCTGTCGATGTCGCAGGACACCAAGGCGGTCGACCCGATCGCCGACGCCAACGGCAACAAGCTGGGCAACAACTGCGGCGCCGCCAACGGCAAGCCCGCCACCACGCTGCTGGAACTGGCCAAGGCCAAGGGCCTGTCGGCCGGCGTCGTCACGACCACCCGCGTCACCCACGCCACGCCGGCGGCGACCTATTCGCACATCTGCCACCGCGACCTGGAAAACGACATCGCCACGGCCATGGTGCCGGGCGGCGCCGGCTACAACAGCGCGCTGGGCGCGACCGGCCTGGACGTCGTGCTGGGCGGCGGCAAGCAGTTTTTCACGCCGTTCAAGGACGGCGGCAAGCGCGCCGACGGCCGCGACCTGGTCGCCGAAATGAAGGCGAAAAACTACACGGTGGCCGCCAACGCGAGCGAATTCAACGCGCTCGACGCCGGCAAGACCGAGCGCCTGTTCGGCCTGTTCACGTCCAGCCACATGAGCTACGACCTGGACCGCGACGCCGCCAAGGAACCAAGCCTGGCCGACATGACCACCAAGGCGATGGACGTGCTGGCGAAAAACAAGAAGGGCTACTTCCTGATGGTCGAGGGCGGCCGCATCGACCACGCGCTGCATGAAACCACCGCCAAGAAGGCGCTGCAAGACACCGTCGCCTTCGACAACGCCATCAAGGCCGCCATCGCCAAGGCGAAACTCAGCGACCCGACGCTGGCCAACACGCTGATCGTCGTCACCGCCGACCACGACCACACGCTGGCGCTGAACGGCTACGCCAAGCGCACCGGCAAAACCGAAGCCGGCAAGCCGGGCGTGCTGGGCCTGGTGAAGGACTACGTCACCGGCGTCGCCGTCAAGGACGCCGACGGCGCGCCGTACTCGATCATCGGTTTCGGTAACGGCGAAAACCGCACGCAGGCCAGCCGCGCCAGCTTGGCGGGCCTGGACGACAGCGTTACCGGCGCCAACGCCTACCACCAGGAAGCGGTGGTCCGTACGGCGGTCGGCGGCGAAACCCACGGCGGCGCCGACGTCTTCCTGGGCGCCGTCGGCAAGGGCGCCGACAGCTTCCTCGGCACCATCGACAACACCAAAGTATTCGGCCTGGTAAAAAACGCCGCCGGCCTGTAATCGTCAAAAAAACGCGTCAAAAACGCATCAAGAACGGGATATCCAAGATGAAACCTACCCTGAACCACACCCTGCTGGGCGCCGCCCTGGCCGCGCTGTTCGCCAACGGCGCCTGCGCCGCCGACGCCAAGAACGTCATCTTCTTCCTCGGCGACGGCATGGGTCCGACCACCGTGACCGCCGCGCGCATTTACCAGTACGGTGAAGACGGCAGCCTGGCCATGGACAAGCTGGAGCGCACCGCGCGCATCAAGACCTACTCGAACGACGCCCAGACCACCGACAGCGCGCCATCGATGGCCGCCTACATGACCGGCGTCAAAATGAACAATGAAGTGGTCTCGATGTCGGCCGACACCGTCGCCACGGACCCGGGCAGGGACGCCAACGGCAACCTCGGCGTCAACAACTGCGCCGCCGGCAACGGCAAGGCCGCCGCCACCATCCTCGAACTGGCCAAGGCCAGCGGCAAGGCGGTCGGCGCGATCACCACCACCGAACTGACCCACGCGACCCCGGCGGCGACGTTCTCGCACATTTGCAACCGCAACGCGCAGTACGCCATCGCCGCGCAGGTGGTGCCGGGCGGCGCCGGCTACAACGCCGCGCTGGCCGACGGCGTCGACGTGCTGATGGGCGGCGGCCGCAACCACTTCACGCCGTTCGCGGCGGCAAGCAACAGCAAAGGCCGCGCCGACGGACGCGACCTGCTGGCCGAACTGGCGGCCAAGGGCTACACGGTGGCCGCGACCAAGGCGCAAATGGCGGCGGCGCCGAACAACAAGAAGTTCATCGGCCTGTACAGCAGCAAGAGCCACCTGGAGTATGAGCTGGACCGCGGCGCCACGCCGCCGAAGGGCGAAGGGGCGAACCAGCCCAGCCTGGCCGAGATGACGGTCAAGGCGATGGACCTGTTGTCCGGCAACGGCAAGGGTTACTTCCTGATGGTCGAGGGCGGCCGCATCGACCACGCGTTGCACGGCACCAACGCCAAGCGCGCGCTGACCGACACCGTCGCCTTCGACGACGCCATCAAGGCGGCGCTGGACAAGGCCAGGCAAAGCGACCCGACGCTGGCCAACACGCTCATCGTCGTCACCGCCGACCACGACCACACGCTGGCGTTCAACGGCTACGGCAAGCGCGGCAACCCCATCCTCGACATCAACCGCAACTACAAGGACGGCAAACCGAGCCTGGACGCCGACGGCAACAGCTACACCACCCTGGTGTTCGGCAACGGCCCGAACCGTCCCAACCTGCGCACCAGCGTCGACAGCGCCACCGCGCTGGGCAACGACTACCTGCAGGAAACCGGCGTGCGCCTGTCGAGCGAAACCCACGGCGGCGGCGACGTGAAACTGCTGGCCACCGGCGCCGGCGCGAAAAGCTTCAAAGGCACGCTGGACAACACCAAAGTGTTCAGCCTGCTCAAGTCCGCGTTCGGCCTCTAAGAAATGTAGCTCGGGTTAGCCCGACCACGTTGGCCCGGAGCGGCGCGGCCCGCTTTGGCCAACATGGTCGGATGACGCGTCCCGCTCATCCGACCGACCACACGCTGGCTTAACGCACACGAAAAAGACCACACATGAAATCGCCTACCCTCCTCCTCGCCGGCGCCTTGCTGAGCGCCCTCGCCCAAGCGGCCGCCCCGGCGCCCGACCTCGACCTGACCATCCAGTACTACAGCCGCGCGCAAACAGCGGAAGGCGTCACGCGCGAGAGCCGCTACGAGGAAAGCATGCTGCGCCGCCCGGGCCACGTCTGGATCGAGCGCGTGCTGCCCAAGGCGGCCGCCGCGCCGCTCGGCAAGAAGGTCGGGTTCAAGCCCGCGCAACACGAGCACAAGGAATTCAACCACGTGCTGACGCCGCGCCACGTCATGCTGGAGAAGAACCAGGTGCGCCTGGAATTCATCGACGCCCCCAAGCGGGAACTGATCGCGGTTCCCGCCAGCGACTACGACAACGTCGATTTCGACGGTTCCTGGGACAACAGTTTCTATCTGGCGAACCCGACACTGGTGTCCGCCATGCCCTTGTCGAAGCAAGCCTCCAGCGTGGCCGGCGCGCGCTGGCACGAAGTCGAGAAAAACGGCGTGTACCAGCGCGTGCTGTGGGACGAGCAGCGGCAGATCGCCTTGACCATCGAAAGCGGCGACAAGGCCAACACCTTTTACCGCCGGGTCGACGCCAAGCCGCTGGCCAGCCTGAGCCGCGCATTGCCGTGGAGCCGGGTCGCCGGCTACGCCCAGAAAGAGTACTCCGACTTCCTCGATTGAGCGCCCGCCAAGCGTGACCGGGGGGGCCGACGCCGAAGGCTCGTTGCCGCCGGCTTTTCTGGCCGTATCGGCCCGCTAAAACGGCGAAAAAAAACGGCGGCGGCACCTGGGTGCCGTCGCCGTTTTTGTTTGCGCCAACGCCGTTTATTCGACCGTGGCGGCTTTCTTGGCCGGGGCTTTTTTCACCGCGGCTTTTTTCACCGCCGGCTTTTTGACCGCGGCTTTTTTGGCCGGCGCCTTGGCGGCGGCGGCTTTTTTCACCGTTGCCTTGGCCGGCGCGCCGTCTTCACCCTCGGCGCCGTCGACCGGGTCGGCGACCGCGGCCGCCTTGCCCTTGGCCGGCGCCTTGGCTTTGCGCTCTTCGAATTCGAAGCTGATCTTGCCGTCCTTGCCCTTGACCAGGAAGGCCTTGAACGGACGGCGGGTGCGCTGCGAGATGAAGCCGGGCATCAAATCGGTCTTGCCGTCGTTGAGCAGCTTGACCATTTGCTCGGGCAGGATTTCCTGCTGCAAGATGATGCGGCCGCTGCGGAAATCGCAGGTCTTCGGTTTCGCCATGCTGTGCTCGCATACGTACGCCAGGCCCATCTCGTAGACGTTGGCGGCGCATTTCGGGCACGGCCCCAGCGCGGTCTGGCCGGTAAAGTCGACCGGCTCGGCGTTCTCGTCGTCGTCGTTCTGGCCGAAGTCGAACTCCAGTTTGAAGTTGCTGATGTCCTCGTCGCGCACGATGCGCAGGATCGCCGCGAACGGCCGCCCCATCTTCGAGCGGAAGCCCTGCAGCGGGCCGATGGTGCGCTTCTCCAGCAGTTCCTCGACCTCGGCGATTTCGAACTGGCGGCTGCCCGGCGTCTTGCTCATCGAGAAGTCGCACTTGGTGCAGGCAAAGCGGCGGTAGTTTTCCTTCACCACGCTGCCGCAGTTCGGGCACGCCGTCGTCATCGTCGTGTAGTCGCCGGGAATGGTGTCGTTGTCGTATTCCTTGGCGCGCTTGACGATGATTTGCGTCATCTGGGCGATTTCACGCATGAACTCGTCGCGCGAGATCTTGCCCTTTTCCATCTGCGACAGCTTGTATTCCCACTCGCCGGTCAATTCCGGCGCGGTCAACTCGTTGACGCCGAGGCCGCGCAGCAAGGTCATCAGCTGCGACGCCTTGGCGGTCGGGATCAGCTCGCGCCCTTCGCGGATCAGGTAGCGCTCGGTCAGCAAGCCCTCGATGGTGGCCGCGCGCGTCGCCGGCGTGCCCAGGCCCTTGCCGGCCATGGCGTCGCGCAACTCGTCGTCGTCGATCAGCTTGCCGGCGCCCTCCATGGCCGACAGCAACGTCGCCTCGGTGTAGCGCGCCGGCGGCTTGGTCACCAGGGCGTTGGCGCCGACCTTGTCGGTGTGCACCTTCTCGCCCTTGGCCACCGGCACCAGGTTGCCGTTGCCGTTCGCTTCCTTGTCCTCGTCGGTCGACGCTTCCTTGCCGTAGATCGCCAGCCAACCCGGGTTGGTCATGACCTTGCCCTCGGTTTTGAACTGGTGGCCGCTCACTTCGGTGTAGCGGGTGGTGACCTGGAACTCGGCCGGCGGGAAGAACACCGCCATGAAGCGGCGCGTCACCAGGTCGTACAGCTTCTGCTCCGGCTCGGACAGGTTCTTCGGCGCGATGGTCGTCGGGATGATCGCGAAGTGATCCGAGATCTTGGTGTTGTCGAAGATGCGCTTGTTCGGCTTGACCCAGCCCTTGTCGATGATCTGCTTGGCGAACTGGTGGTAGTTGTTGTTCTCCATCACCGTTTCGAGCGCCTGCACCACGGTCGGGATGTAGTCTTCCGGCAGGTGGCGCGAATCGGTACGCGGGTAGGTCAGCACCTTGTGCTTTTCATACAGCGCCTGGGCCAGGCCGAGCGTGTTCTTGGCCGAGAAGCCGAAGCGCGAGTTGGCCTCGCGCTGCAGGCTAGTCAGGTCGAACAGGCCGGGCGCCATCGAGGTGGTCGGCTTGGATTCCTCGGTGACGTTGCCCTGGCGGCCGCGGCAGGCGGTGGCGATCGAATCGGCGGCGGTCTTGCTCCACAGGCGCTCGGCGCGCTTTTCAGGGTCGTTCTCGTCCTTCTTGAAGGCGGTGTCGAGCCAGCGGCCCTCGTAGATGCCGGCCGCGCAGACGAACTCGGCGCGCACCTCCCAGAAGTCGCGCGAGACGAATTTCTTGATCTTCTCTTCGCGCTCGACGACGATCGACAGCGTCGGCGTCTGCACCCGGCCGACGGTGGTCAGGTAGAAGCCGCCCTCTTTCGAGTTGAACGCGGTCATCGCGCGGGTACCGTTGATGCCGATCAACCAATCGGCTTCCGAACGGCAGCGCGCGGCGTCGGCCAGCGGCAGCATGTCCTCGTCGCTGCGCAGGTTGCTGAAGCCGTCGCGGATCGCGCCCGGCGTCATCGACTGCAGCCACAGGCGCTTGACCGGTTGCTTGGCCTTGGCGTTTTGCGCGATCAGGCGGAAAATCAGCTCGCCTTCGCGCCCGGCATCGCAGGCGTTGATGAGGGTCGTCACGTCTTTGCGTTTGATCAACCGGTTCAATACTTTGAGGCGCGCCTCGGTTTTGGCGATCGGGTTCAGCGCGAAGTACGGCGGAATCATCGGCAGGTGGGCGAAGCTCCATTTGCCGCGCTTGACGTCGTGCTCTTCGGGCACGGCGATTTCCAGCAGATGGCCGACGGCCGACGACAGCACGTATTCGTCCGATTCAAAGTACTCATCGTGCTTGGTAAAGCCGCCAAGCGTCTTCGCGATATCGTTCGCGACAGAAGGCTTCTCGGCGATGATGAGGGTTTTGGTCATATATGTGGTCTCGAAAATTGCTCTAGGGTTGGTTCAGCAAGCGCATCATACAGTGCATCGAAGGCGCCAGCGCGTTTGTCTACCCGGCACTGTCTATGGAATAGTATTGTCAAGCGGCCAATGATAAGCGCGTTGCCGACAAATCCGCAAGGGCCGCGCCGGGGCTGCGGCGGGTACGCCGACAAGTGTTGCGGGAATCGATACGGTTTGATGGCGGTGTGGCTGCGCCCGCGCCGGCACGCCGGCGGCAACGGGCAAACAGGGTGTAATTCCTCAGTGCAGCAAACGCGGCGCCGCCTGCTCGTCGTCGCCGCCGAACAGGTCGTCGAACATCAGCGCGTCCGGCTCCTTGCCCTGGCTCCACAAGAGCATCAGCACGATCACCTTCAGCTTGCCCAGCGACACCGGCGCCTCGTCCAGCGCCAGCGCGCGCTCGATGACGATTTCGCGTTGCTGCGAGCTGAGCACCTTGGCGCTTTCGAGGAACTGGATGAAGCCGATTGCCGCCGTGCCCAGCGCCTCGCTCTCCTCGGCCACGTAGAAGCGGGTGCCGGTCGACTCGGTCGTCAGCGACAGCGCGGCGCCGGCCATGGCATTGAGGTCGGTCAACCAGTCCAGCGCCTCGGAAATCTCCTCGTCGTCGAAACCGACGGCCGACAGTTTCTTCGCCAACGCGGCCGGTTCAGGGCAGGCGTCGGGACGGTAATAAGTCTCGTAGAGATAAACTAGGATGTCGAACATGGCTCTACTCTATCAGTTAAGCTCCTTGCGGCACAAGGGCAAGCGCGCGCACGTTCGCGTAGCGTAGGCCGGATGAGCGCAGCGTCATCCGACGCCGGGCCGCCGCCGCCGACGCCAGTCGGGCCTGAGCCGACCTGCGCAAAGCGCGCTATCTAATTAGAGCACGGTGCGCTGGAAGGTGCCGCCGGGCAGGCGCTCGACCAGGCCGGCCAGTTCCAGTTCGAGCAACTGGCCGACGACGGCGGCGGCGTCGAGGCCGGCGCGCGCGGCCAGCGTGTCGGCGTCGGCAGGGTCGAAACCCAGCGCCGCCAGCAGCGCGGCGTGGCGCGCCGGGCCGGCGCCGGGCCGGTGCGCCGGCGCCGGCCCGGGCGGCAGCGGCAACTTCAGCTCGTCGAGCACGTCGGCCGCCGTCTCGACCAGCTTGGCGCCCTGCTTGATCAGCTTGTGGCAGCCCTTCGCCAACGTCGCGTGGATCGAGCCGGGAATGGCGAAGACGTCGCGGCCCTGTTCGCCGGCCAGGCGCGCCGTGATCAGCGAACCGGAGCGCGCCGCCGCCTCGACCACCAGCACGCCCAGCGACAGGCCGCTGATCAGGCGGTTGCGGCGCGGGAAGTTGGTCGGCGCCGCCGGCCAGCCCAGCGGGTATTCGCTGACGATACAGCCGCGCTCGCCGATGCGCTGCGACAGCGTCCGGTTGGCCGGCGGGTATACCAGGTCGGCGCCGGTGCCGATCACGGCGACGGTCGAGCCGGCCCCGCGCAGGCCGCCCTCGTGGGCGGCGGTGTCGATGCCCAGGGCCAATCCCGAGACGATGGTCAGGCCCGCCTCGCTGAGCGCGTGGGAAAAACGGCCGGCGTTGGCCACGCCCTGCGCGCTGGCGCTGCGCGCGCCCACCACCGCCAGCGCCGCGCGCGCCAGCAACGCGCAGCGGCCCTTGGCGTACAGCAGCAGCGGCGGATCGGCGATGTCGAGCAGGCTGCGTGGATAGGCGGCGTCGGCCAGCGTCAGCACGGCGTTGCCGGGCGCCGCCAGCCACGCCAGCACGGCGTCGTGGCGGCGCGCCAGCCCGTCCGGCGGCGGCGCCAGCAGCGCCGCGGCGCCGGCCGCGCCGACCACCTCGCGCAAGGCGGCGTGGCTGGCGGCGAAAATCTGCCCCGGCAGGCCGAAGCGGGCCAGCAGTTGGCGCGCCGTCACCGGACCGACGCCCGCCACGTCCTGCAGCCGCAGCCAGTGCAGCAGGTCGTCGGCGGGTTCGGGGGGCGGGGTGTCCGTGGCTGGCACGGCGGCGTTACTCCGGTGAGGTGGCGACGTCGCCGACTTGCACCGGCTCGGTGACCTGCATGATCAAGCCATACGCGATATGCTTGAAGACGCGGAAAACAAACAGGCTGCCGTATTGCTCGTCGGGCAGCTTGACCTCCGGTTTGCCCATGCCGTGCCAGCCTTTGGCGCCGGTCGTGTCGCTCACCGTCTTGCCGTTATGGTACAGCTGCAGCACGGAGCCGATGTCGAGCCCGTCAAGCGAGCCGCGATTAACGCTGACGATCTGGCTCTGGCCGGCGTAGTTGACGCCGCCGTAGACCGACATCACGCGCGCGTTGACCTGCCGCTCGGGCGGGTGCGGCACGTAGTTGCGCATCGGCGTGGGCGGCGCCTGCAGCAACTGGTCGCCGCTGCCCATCTCCTGGTTGGCGCTGGCGACGACAAAGGTGTGCACCTCGCTGCCGGGCTTGGCCTCGGCGCGCAGCATCACCGTGCCGAGGTAGAAGGCCTCGTAGCCGATGACCTTCTCGGTGTCCGGGTCCTTCAGCGGCTTGCCGGGACGGAACACCTGGAACGAGGTGCCGCCCTGCAGGTCGCCGCGCACATAGGCCTTGTCGTCCTTGCCCAGGAATAAATGGTTCTCTTGCGTGGCGATGATGCGCGGCGCCCCGTTCAGCTCGTCCGGTTCGACGATCAGGGGCTGGCTCAGGAAGGGCTCGATGACGCCCGAGGGGATCGACGCCACCGCGTCCTTGCCCAGGCCCTCGACCCGCAACTGCGGCGACAGGCGGGTGTCGCCCGGCTGGCCGGCGCCGCCGCTGTCGCCGACCAGCCGGCCCAGCCGCAGGCGCCCGGCGGCGCGGTCCAGGTAGACGATCTGGCCCGGATAAATCCAGTGCGGATTGCGGATTTCCTCGCGGTTCATGCCCCAGACCTGGCCCCAGCACCAGGGATGCTCGAGGAATTTGCCGGAAATACCCCACAGCGTGTCGCCTTTGACGACCTCGTGCTGGTCCGGCGCGTTCGGCAAAAATTCGCAAGTGGCCGCGGCGGCCTGGTTGGCCGCGCCGCCCGCAAAAAGCGCGGCAAACACAAGGCGCGTCCCGACTGTGCTAAAATTTTCCATTAATAGGTCCGTAAAGTGCGCCGTAAAGTGCGGCATCGCCATGAAACCGAAGCGCGTCCGAGCCGGCGCTGCCAGGAAATACGCTACCCTATCGACGATAAGGCTTGCCGAACTGAATCAAATTCTGCCCATAAAACCTTGAACTAGCAAGAAAAACCGCGCTGCGGCCACCCCGGCGGCTGTTGCGTTTTGGTTCACGCAAGATTATGTCGCCAGGCCCGTTAGCGCAAGCAGCACCAATTTAACCCACCCAGCCCAACCGAACTCGTATGTCCATACTTAATATTCTCCGCTATCCCGACCCGCGCCTGCACACGGTCGCCAAACCCGTCAGCGTGTTCGACGCCCGCCTGGCGCAACTGGTGGCCGACATGGCCGAAACCATGTACGACGCGCCCGGCGTCGGCCTGGCCGCGTCGCAGGTCGACGTGCACCAGCAACTGCTGATCATCGACGTCACCGAAACCAAGGACGCCTTGCAGGTGTTCATCAACCCCGAAATCACCTGGGCCAGCCCGGAGATGGAAGTCTACGACGAAGGCTGCCTGTCGGTGCCCGGCGTGTACGACGGCGTCAACCGCCACGCCCAGGTCAAGGTGCGCGCGCTCGACTTGCAGGGCCAGCCCTTCGAAGTCAGCGCCGACGGCCTGCTGGCCGTCTGCATCCAGCACGAGATGGACCATTTGCTGGGCAAGGTCTTCGTCGACTACCTGTCGCCGCTCAAGCGCAACCGCATCAAGGCCAAGATGGTCAAGGAAATCCGCGGCCTGGAACGCGAGGCGTCGCTGCGCGCGCAAGGGCGCCGCTACTGATTGTCCGGTCACCGGGCGGCCCGCGCGGGCGCCCGCAAGTAAGGTGGCGCCCGCGCGCCACAAGCCAAGGAGTACTATGAAAGTGATCTTTGCAGGCACGCCGGAATTCGCCGCCGTCGCGCTCCAGTCGCTGCTCGAAGCCGGTTTCGAGGTGCCGCTGGTGTTGACCCAGCCCGACCGCCCGGCCGGACGCGGCATGCAACTGCACGCCTCGGCCGTCAAGCAACTGGCGCAGCGCCATGGCATCGAGGTGCTGCAACCGCTGTCGCTGCGCCAGGACAGCAAGGATCCGCAGCGCGCGGCCGAGGCGCAGGCGGCGCACCAGCGCCTGCTGGCGGCCGACTACGACGTCATGGTGGTGGCCGCCTACGGCCTGATCCTGCCGCGCAGCACGCTCGACATCCGGCCCTGCGTCAACATCCACGGCTCGCTGCTGCCGCGCTGGCGCGGCGCCGCGCCGATCCACCGCGCCATCGAGGCCGGCGACGACGAGACCGGCGTGACCATCATGCAAATGGAGGAAGGCCTGGACACCGGGCCGATGCTGGCGATCGAGCGCGTCACCATCGCCGCGCAGGACAACACCGGCACGCTGCACGACACGCTGGCCGCGCTCGGCGGCAGGATGATCGTCGCCGCGCTGCGCAAGATGGAGCAAGGCGCGCTGGAGGCGGTGCCGCAGCCGGAGGCCGGCGTCACCTACGCCGCCAAGATCAGCAAGGACGAGGCGGCGCTCGACTTCGCCCTGCCGGCGCTGGAGCTGGGCCTGAAAATCCGCGCCTTCAATCCCTTCCCCGGCGCCACCGCGCAAGTCGACGGCGTCACCATTAAACTGTGGGCCGCCGAGGCGATGGAAGCCGACAGCGCCGAGGCCCCCGGCCAGGTGCTGGCGGCCGACGCCCAGCACGGCATCGTGGTGGCCTGCGGCGCCGGCTCGCTGCGCCTGACCGAACTGCAAAAGCCGGGCGGCAAGCGCCTACCGGCGGCCGAGTTCATCAAGGGCTTCGCCATCGACGGCGCACGCTTTAGCTAAAGCGTGGACCAACTGGCGGCGCTGCGCGCCCTGCGCCGCGTCGTCGAACTGGGCAGCTTCACCAAGGCCGGCGCGGCGCTGGGCGTGTCGCACACGGCGGTGTCGCGCCATGTCAGCCACCTGGAAGCCCACCTCGGCGCGCAACTGCTGAACCGTACCACGCGCCGCTTCGCGCTGACCGAGGCGGGCCAACGCTACTACGACGCCAGCCGGCAGATCCTCGACGCGCTCGACGCCGCCGACCGCGCCGCCGCCGAGCAGCAGGCGCGCCCCGCCGGCAGCCTGCGCATCAACGCGCCGATGGCCTTCGGCGCGTTGGAACTGGCGCACTGGCTGCCGCAATTTCTCGCCCGTTACCCCGAACTGCGCATCGACCTGGTGTGCAACGACCGCATCGTCGACCTGATCGAGGACGGCTTCGACGTCGCCCTGCGGCTGACGAGCAAGCTGCCCGACTCGACGCTGATCGCGCGCCGCCTGGCCAGCAGCGGCGTGGCGCTGGTGGCGGCGCCGGCCTACCTTGAGCGGCACGGCGCGCCGCGCACGCCGCAAGAGCTGTTGGCGCACAACTGCCTGAGCTACACCCTGGCGGCGCAACCGCGCGATTGGGACTTTACCGGGCCGGACGGCGCGGCCCACCACGTCAGCGTACAGGGCAATCTGCAGGCCAACACCGGCATCGCCCTGTGCGCGGCCGCCGTCGGCGGGCTGGGCATCGCGGCCGCCGCCGCGTTCATCGTCCGCGACGAACTGGCGGGCGGCGGGCTGGTGCGGGTACTGCCCGACTACGCCATCGCGCCGCGCGAACTGTACGCGCTGTATCCGCAAAACCGCCACCTGTCGCCGAAGGTACGGGCCTTCGTCGACTTCGCCGCCGAGCTGTACCGGACGCGCCGCTGGGACTGAACCTCCCCGTATTGATATCGGTCAAGGCTGTCTCGAACGAATCTCCCTTGTGCCAGCAGCATTTCTGATGCTTAATGCCATGTGAAAAATATTGCTTTATTTTCATCTCAAAGTGCGCCACACGGGAGTAGTGCCAAATGCCACAGTCATCCAGCCTGCAAGCCTTGCTTGCGGGCTTCACGCAAAGCACCCGCCTGCTGCAACTGACGACACCGCTCGGCCCCGACAAATTACTAGTCGAATGCCTACGCGGCGAGGAAGGCCTGAGCCAGGGCTACTCGCTCAAGGTCGCGGCGCTGTCCAGCGACGCCCGCATCCCCCTGAAGTCGCTGATCGGCCAGCCCGCCCGCGTCGACCTGCTCACCGGCGCCGCCGGCGCCCGGCGCCCCTTCCACGGCCACATCACGGCCGTCGAAATGACCGCAGCGAACGGCGGCTTCGCCCGCTACGCGCTGACCATCGAACCATGGACCGCCTTCCTGGCGTTGAACCAGGACAGCCGCATCTTCCAGGACATGACGGTGTGCGACATCCTCGACTCCGTCTTCGCCCCCTACTTGGGCCAGGGCCGCCTGATGCCGGCGTGGCGCTTCGACATCGCCGAGCGCGACATCTGCCCGCGCCGCAGCCTTACCACCCAATACCAGGAAAGCGACCTCGCCTTCGTCCTGCGCCTGATGAGCGAGGAAGGCCTGTTCTACTACTACGAGCACAGCGCCGGCGACGGCCCCGGCCTGGGCGGGCATACCCTGGTCGTGGCCGACCACAACGGCAGCTTCCAAGCCAACGTCCAGGCCGACATTGCATTCACCCAGCCCGGCGCGGTGATGAAGGCGGACAGCCTGGACCGCTGGCGCACCACGCTGACGCAGCGGACCAACGCCATCGAACTGAGTTCCTGGGACTACCGCTCCTGCCGCGACAACCCGGTCGGCGCCTACGGCGACATCGGCGACGGCGTGCGCCTGCTCAGCCGCGACGCCCCCGGCGCCTACGCCTACCAGAGCCGCGCGCAGGGCCAGCGCATCGCCGACAACCAGCTGCAGGCGTTCGAGGCGGGCAGGGAAATCCACACCGCCGCCGGCACCGTGCGCACCGCCGCGCCCGGCACCACCTTCACCCTGCGCGGCCACCACCGGTTCGACGCCGCCCGCGACGACGACGGCCGCAGCTTCCTGATCGTGCGCGCCGTGCACCTG
Organism: Janthinobacterium sp. CG3; assembly: GCF_000344615.1. Taxonomy (GTDB): domain Bacteria; phylum Pseudomonadota; class Gammaproteobacteria; order Burkholderiales; family Burkholderiaceae_D; genus Janthinobacterium. The sequence goes on from NZ_KB467824.1 coordinate 3,747,583, forward strand.
GCGCACAACAACCTGAGCGCCGAGATGCCGCGCCGGCATCGTGCGCGAACTGGGCAGGGCGCGCTGGCCGCCGCCAACGAAAAGGAGCAAGCGCACAGCCTGCACGCCAGCGGCAGGCACATCGGCGAACGGCCGCTGTACCGCTGCCGCCTCGACGCCATCGGCCCGCGCCACGCCCTACCGCAGCAGCGGCGTGGACGGCCACGGCCACCTGCTGCACCGCGCCCGACCGTGCACGGCCAGCAAACGGCCATCGTCGTCGGCCCGCCCGGCAGCGTCATCCACACCGACCGCGACCACCGCATCCTGGTGCAGATGCACTGGCAGCGCGGCGCCGGCAGCCACAGCCGCCTCGACCACCCGGCGCCGGACGGCCACAGCGGCGCCCGGCCGACCACCGCGCCGGCACCTGGGTGCGCGTGGCCACGCCGATCGCCCCGGTGGCGGCGCCAACTGGGGGCCAACGCGCTACCCCGCGTCGGCCAGGAAGTGCTGGTGGACTTCTTTGAAGGTAACATCGACCGTCCCGTCGTCATCGGCGCCGTCTACAACGGCAAGGGCCAGCCCGACGCGCAGCACAACCAGGCGTTCAAGGGCGCGGCGCGGCCACCGGCAACGCGCGGCCTGGTTCCCGGCGAGGGGCGGCGGCACGCCCACCCGGCCGTACTGTCGGGCTTGAAATCGCAGGCGATGGCCCAGCAGCCAGAGCGGCGCCGGCGCCCTACAACCAGTTGGTGTTCGACGACAGCCCCGGCCAGCCACGGCTGTCGCTGCAGCGCCACGCCAAGGCGCACCGCGGCAACGACGAGCTGAACCTGGGCCACCTGCGCCACCAGAGCGACAACCAGCGCCTGGCCAAGGCCGGCTTCGGCGCCGAATTGAAAACCGAGCACGCCGCCGCGCTGCGCGCCGGCCAAGGGATGCTGCTGTCGAGCGACGCCCGCAACGGCGCCAGCGGCAGCCAGCTCGACTCGCAGGAGGCGCAGGCGCAGATCGAGCGCAGCCACGAACTGCAACTGAGCATGGCCGGCACCGCGCAAAAGCACAACGCCGGCATCAAGGACGACAAGGGCCAGGCCGAGCCGGCACCGGACCAATTGCCGGCGATCGCCCAGATGGCCAACAGCGTCGAGGTACTCAAGGGTACGGACGGCGGCGGCGGGCAGACTCCGGTGACGGCCTACACGGCAACGCAGTTGCAACTGTCTAGCCCGGCCGGCATCGCCGCGACCACGCCGGCCAACGCCATCCTCGCCGCCGGCAACACCGGCAGCGTCACCGCCGGGCAGGACATCAACTTCGCCGCGCAGGGCAACAGCTATTACTTGGTGAAGGCGGGCCTCAGCCTGTTCACCTACGGCAAGGCCGGCAATAAGGACAAGCCGAACCAGGAAACCGGCATCAAACTGCACGCGGCGACCGGCAAGGTCAGCAGCCAGAGCCAATCGGACAAGACCAGCATCACCGCCGACAAGGCCGTCACCGTGGCCAGCGTCACCCAGAGCGTCAACATCGCCGCGAAGGAGCATGTGCTGATGACGGCGCAAGGCGCCTATCTGAAGCTTGAAGGCGGCAACATCATGATTCACGGGCCGGGCAAGATGGACTTCAAGGCCAGCATGAAGGAGTTGACCGGGCCGGCCAGCAGCCAGGCCAGTCTGCCGGCCCTCCCCAAAGCAGCCGATATTGACCGGGCCATTGAGTTGAACTTGCATTACGGCGATTTAGAGCCGGTCGTCAATTCACCCTACAAGATCACCTTCGCCAATGGCACTTCACGCAACGGTTTGCTGGATGCAAAGGGGCACGCCCGTGTCGAAAACGTTCCTCCCGGCGAGTACCACGTCGAGTACGGTGAAGACCAGCGTGAATGGGTAGCACCGCCGCTGGCGCCCGATCCGCAGCTCCTACTGGCCAGACAGCAGCAAGATCAAGCCACAGCCTTGCTGGAAGCGGCCAGGGCAAACAAGGGAAAAGGTACACGATCATGAGCCAAAACTTCGTTGACGAGGTCGTAGAATTCTTCAAAGACTTGATTTTAGGTGACTTTGAAGAGGATCAAGGCAAGGCGGCCATGGTGATCGGGGGCGCCATTTCCCTGGTCCCCGTGGTCGACCAAATCATGGACGTGCGCGACGTGTCGGGAATGATTTATCGGATCGGCAGGAAAGGTGTGGCGCACGCGACCAAGGATGACTGGATCGACATCGCGTTGGCGGCGTTCGGTTGTATTCCCGAAGTGGGAAGCCTGTTCAAAACGATCATCAAACCCTTGAGAAAATACCGCAAGGAGGCCGGAGCGGCGGCCGCCGGCGGCCACGTGATGATCGAAGCCATGCTGGGAGAAAGCAAGGGTGCCGCGATCAAGTTCCTGAAGACCTTCCAGTGGGCACAGAATACCCAATTGGCCATGTCAACCGCGATGGGCGCGCTGGATAACTGCGTCGAACTGCTGACGTTCATGTCGACGCCCCACTGGTGGTTGCAGCCGGAATTGCAGTACCTGGCGCGCGACATGAAGCCACAAGTCGAAGGAGTGCGTGGACCGCTCAAGGCCGGCATTGCGCAGGGAGCCAAAGCGGTGCAGGAAATGATTCAGGACATGCTGGGCGAGGACGCTTTGTGGGCGGCGAAAAAAATTGCCGCCGCAGCCACCACCGGCGCCAATCCGGCCGCCAAGCACAACCACAGGCCCGGCGCCTCCCACCCGCACAGCGGCACGCCACATTCGAAGCCGACAACCGCGCCCAAGCCAGGCAAGCCTGTGACCACGGCCAAAGCCAAGGAACCGGTTTCACCCGGAAAAGACAAGACGCACAAGCCAGTCGCCGATTCCAACCGTCAGAGCAGCGGCGGCGGCAGCGCGCCGGTGACGCATACTGCGAGGCCAATACGGCAATTGCTTTCTGAAATAAAATTCGGACCAAGGGGGCTGATCGGCGAACATATGGCGGATTATTATCATATGGAACACGTGCTTGAACAAGCCGGCGCCTGGCCCCACGGCAACATACATGGGAAATGGCGCTCGGACTACCCGCGCATTGTCGGCCCCGATAGCAAACACAAGCGCCCCACTGAGCTAGTACCGGAAGACTTGGCAAAGGTGACGCTATCCGGTCCCGATACAATCTGGCAGACGGACGGCGACACGTTTCACTTCATCGAGGCGAAGTTCAGCGAGACTGTATACAGTCTGTTTGAACGGCTGCAAAACAACGTCAGAAATGGCAGTATTCCGCGAGCCCCCGCCACACTCAACGACAGAGAACTCATGTTGTGGGCTTTGCTTGGCCAGCCTAAAAAGGGCACACAGATGGGGAAAAATTGGATTCGTGAGAGCACTAAGACTGCCGCAATGCAATCGGCTAGCAATTTGAAAAATCGTTGGGTGTACCTTATGCTTGGAATTACTGCTGGCTCCAATCCGTTCTTGACATCAGCCCACCCGAATAGCAAACTCAAGTTAACCGCAGCGCCTGGAGTTATTGATCATTTTGAAGCCACATTGGAGCTACTTTCAACAGGCGATCATTACAACATAAAATTACATGATAAACACAAAAAAACTCATAACATAACTGAAACGTTCGACCATATTGAAATAGATCGCACAGAAAAAGGTCGTACAAGATCGAAAAAATCAACACCCAATAACTCCTCACGTTCGCAAGAAGAAGAAAAACCAGATTCAACCAAGAAAAAACGGAGAAAATAGCAATGGAAATTTTACCATTTCATGAGCGCCGCCGCCAGCAGTTCCTCTACGAAGAACTCTATAATAAAACTCGAAAAAATCAATTTTCGTTAATTGAAGGTCAACTTGCCAATAAAGAAATAGCCGATTCGACACAGGAAAACTCTTCGGTTCATCGGTTTTTATACCTAGAAATGTTTTGGATCTGGATGCTCGACTACACAGCGGGCGTGCCGATTGATGAGCTGGCGCCGCACATATCGGGCATTGTGGATGCGTTCGAAGCGTGGAATGATGTGGATCAATTTTATCAACAGGAAGCTGCGCTTGAGTTTCCAGAGTTTGGTCCGTATGAATATGCAGGGGCGCCGGACTTCTCCACCCTTTCCGATTACGAGAACACACTACAACTGCTAAGCATCGCCATATTGCTGCGCGATCAACGTTCGGTTAAACGCATCATCCACATATTACGCAGTCACCGCGGCCAGGACGGTCTGTTCGAACAATTGATTAGCGAATACGTCGAAGATGAGCAGACGCTAGAAACTTGTATTATCGGCAAACCCTATGACATCCTGCTGCAAGCGTACTATGAAGAGAATGAAAAGACCACGCTCGATCTCGTCAATAAGTACCTGAAGCAGTGGTATCCGGCCATGAAAGATCATCCACGCTGGTACAACGAGCATCTAAAGGTTAACGAAGAAGGCTATGCTGGTTATTACGGTTACTGGGCATTTGAAGCGGGCGCAACCGCCTTTATACTTGACTTGAACGACAGTGTAATCGACCATCTTGTCTATCCCAAAGACTTGGTCGATTATGCACGAAAATTATGGGAAGAAAACCGCTACACCAGCCGGGATACGGAAACATTAGTCAATGCCAGGCGTATTGAGGGCGGACAGCCCTGCCCTCAAACCGGCTTCTGGGAAACCCCGGCCAAACTGCATAGCCGCAGTCATTTCAAGCAAGGCGATGTCATGCCTATTTTTGGCAATTCTGCATATGGTCGAACGATTTGGCAATGGAGTACAAACCAATAATCAGAAAGCGTCCACGCAACGCCGAGCCGACCCTGTGTCGAACTGCTGACGTTCATGTCGACGCCTCACTGGTGGTTGCAGCTGGAATTGCAGTACCTGGCGCGCGACATGAAGCCACAAGTCGAAGGAGTGCGTGGACCGCTCAAGGCCCCACCGACCGCGCCGTCGCCGAGCAGCAGGCGCGCCCCGCCGGCAGCCTGCGCGTCAACGCGCCGATGGCCTTCGGCGCGTTGGAACTGGCGCACTGGCTGCCGCAATTTCTCGCCCGTTACCCCGAACTGCGCATCGACCTGGTGTGCAACGACCGCATCGTCGACCTGATCGAGGACGGCTTCGACGTCGCCCTGCGGCTGACGAGCAAGCTGCCCGACTCGACGCTGATCGCGCGCCGCCTGGCCAGCGGCGGCGTGGCGCTGGTGGCGGCGCCGGCCTACCTTGAGCGGCACGGCGCGCCGCGCACGCCGCAAGATCTGTTGGCGCACAACTGCCTGAGCTACACCCTGGCGGCGCAACCGCGCGATTGGGACTTTACCGGGCCGGACGGCGCGGCCCACCACGTCAGCGTACAGGGCAATCTGCAGGCCAACACCGGCATCGCCCTGCGCGCGGCCGCCGTCGGCGGGCTGGGCATCGCGGCCGCCGCCGCGTTCATCGTCCGCGACGAACTGGCGCGCGGCGAGCTGGTGCGGGTACTGCCCGACTACGCCATCGCGCCGCGCGAACTGTACGCGCTGTATCCGCAGAACCGCCACCTGTCGCCGAAGGTACGGGCCTTCGTCGACTTCGCCGCCGAGCTGTACCGGACGCGCCGCTGGGACTGAACCGCGCCATCCTCCGCAATCAACCGTAGGCCGGATGCGGGGGCCGCCGGGGCCAGCGTGATCCGACGCCGAGCCACTGCCGACGCCAGTCGGGTTACGCCCTGGGCGGGCTAACCGGACCTACGAAACCGGGGCCACCGCCATCAAGGCGTATCAAGCTGCTTCTTGATTCCGCGGTACTGCTGGGTCTTGCCGCCATAGCCCCAGGCCGCCGCGCGCGCGTCGTGCACGTGGATGTAGCTGACGTCGTGCAGCTCGCCCAGCAGCGCCGCCATTTCCTTGAACACGGCGGCGATGTAGGCGCCCTTCTCCGCCGCCGTATTGGTCTCGTCGGTAACGAGGATGTCGAGGAAGAAGCTGGTCTTGCCCTGCTGCGACAGCGGCGCGCCGCCGACGAACCAGTGCGCCGGCTCGACGTGCGACATGGCGACCGAGGTCAGCGCAGGGTCTTTGTGCAAAATCTGCTCGGTCAGGCGCGACAACGCGCCGGCCACGGCGGCGTATTGGACGCTATCTGGCCTGGTCGACAGGCGCACGTTCAGGATCGGCATGGTATGGGCTCTTTCAGTCAAAGTGGAGAGAAGACCATGGTAATGGTGCCGCAAACGCAGATCAATACTTAGTAATGCACATATTTCGTGCAAGTTTCACACAAATCGTTCTGCGCGGTGACCCAATTCGACCGCGTATTTCGGACTGTTCCAGGTCGTTCTCATCTACTCGTGCAGCAATTCGCACCACGGTGGCCCATTCTCGTCCCATTCACTGGTCATGCTCAACGCTACAGGTCGGTGCAGGCCAACACGGTGAACTGGGCGATGGGTCTGACGCGGGTGATTCCGCCGCGCGAGCTGTCGCTCAACGACATCGAGGAAATCCGCCAGCGCTACCCGCAAATGCCGCCCGGTAGCGGCCACAGCATGCGCATTCCGCTCGAAGCGCGCTTCGCCGGCGCGCTGCTGGCCCGCTTCCTATCGACGCGGGCGGGCGCTCGCGCTCAGTGGTGCGGAATGCTCAGCAAACGCGCGTTCGACGTCGTCGCCAGACTCACCTCAAAGCGGCCGCCAACGGGCAGCGCGCTGACGTCGAGCGCCGCGCTGCCGCCACTCAAGGCGTTGGCCAGCACGGTTTTCTGGCCGTTGGCGGCGATATGCAGCACCGCCGCCTGCGGCTCGACGGCGGCGTTCCAGGTCAACGCCAGGCGCCCGCCCTCCAGCGTCCAGTCGAAGCTGGCCACACCGGGCGCCGCGGCGCGCTTGCCGGCCGGCGTTTGCGCCGCCGCCGGACGCGCCAGCGGCTTGCCTTGGTACAACACCTCGATGCTCGCGACCGGCCCCGGGTTGGGCAGGCTGGCCCAGAAGTGGCGGGTTTCGACCTTGCTGTCGGCGACCAGTTGGGTCTCCAAGGGCTGGTCGAAGGTCTGGCCCGCCACCGTCACCACGCGCAACACGTAGGCGTGCTGCTGGCCCGCCACTTCCTGGTGCAGGCGGGCGCTCGACGCCATGGCGGGGCGCAGTAGCAGCGCGCCGCGGCTGATGCTGCCCGAGATGCTCAGGTAGCCGTCGGCCAGCGCCGCCGTGCGTTTCGCCATCACGCGGGCCGGGGCCTGCGCCTGCGCCTGCGCGCGCTTCAGTGAAAATTGCTGGGCCCGCAGGTAGCTGAAATCGGACAGCCAGGCGCCGTCGCAGTAACTCATTACGTCTTTCATTTTTCCGCTCACGCCATCCAGATCGACCGCCCGCGGCGCGTCCAAGCCACCCAGATACGTCGTCGCGCGGTAGACGCTGTCGTACAGCGGCAGATCGCCCAGATCGCCGTTCGGGTACGGATAGTCGGTATCGACATTCTCCGGCGCGCCGCAGTCGACGTGCTTGAGCGAGTGGTTGTGGCCCAGCTCATGCAACATCACCGTCAGCCACAGCGGCCAGTTGTTGCCGAAGGGGTCCGTTGCACTCGGCTTGCGCCAGGTGGCGTCCACGCCCAGGGCCGAGGTGGCGCCGCGGCCACTGTCGCGGTCGGTCAAATAGGCCATCCCCGCCGTATGCGTCAGCGCCGAAGGATTGGTGTAAGTCGGCGCCAGGCCATAATAAAACGCCGTCGGATCTTCCTGCTTGCGTACCTCCTCCAGCTCGGCCAAGGCGTTGTGCCACCAGCTCAGGTCGGCGCTGCTGCCGCTCACCGTCAAGGGCTGGCGTTGCGCCACGGTGATGCTCGACGTCGCATACGGATAGATACGCGCCAGCTGCTCGTTCACGCTGTCCATGCTTGGCGAGACGGTCACGCCGGATGGCGTGCGCAGCGGCACCAGCACGATGCGGATGGCGGTGGCGGCGGCCACCGGCGGTGTGGCGTCCAGGGTCACGGCGGCGGCGCCCTCGCCAACCGTCACCCTGACCGTCAAACCGGGCCGTACCCAGGCCCCTTGCAGTAGCGCGTTGAAGGTGGTGTCGAGCCGGTAGTCGTCGCGGGCCAGCGGCAACTCGGCCGGGCCCGTCATCGCCATGCGGCCCAGCAATACGCCGTTGCCGGCGTAGGCGCTCAGGCTGACGGCGGGGCTGGCCCGGCCCGGCGCGGCGGCCAGCACGGCGGCGCGCACCACGACCGCCTTGTCTTGCGTCAGCAACAACTGCGGATCGTTGGCCCGGCGGCTGAACACCTGGGCAAATTCGAGGCCGCCGGCGGCGAGCGTGACGGCGGGCAGGACATCGAACGCGGCGTCGGTGGTGAGCGCGTTGTAGGCGCCGGTCAGGCTCAGCTTGCCGGAAGCGGCGCCCGGCGGCACCGGGAAGCTCAGGCTGGCGTCGCTGCGCTCGGCCGGCAGCGTCGCCGCCACGCCGTTGCTAAAGCGTACAGCCGTCACGCCGGCCAGGCCGCGCCCGCTCACGGTGACGCGCGATCCGACCGGGCCGGCCGACGGCGTGATTGCCGTCACCGCCACCGCGACGTAGGCGTCGATGCGATAGTCGCTGCTCAGCGAGGTGCTGCCGACCACCATCGTCAGCACGCCCGAGGCCGGCGTCGCCGGCATCGTCAAGGTTGCCGAGGTCGGCGTCCTGTTGCTGGCCGCCAGCGCCAGGTCGCCGAGGCGGAAGGCGTCGACGAGGTTCAAGTTGGTGCCGGTCACGACGATGCTGCCGCCCACCACCGCGCTATTGCCGGACACGCCGGTGAGCGTGGCGACGGCCGCCGGCGCAACCGCAGCGACAGGCGCGGCGCCGTCCGCACCGCCGCCGCCGCAAGCGGACAAACCCAACAGGAAACAGGCGGCCAGCGCCAGGCGCGGCCCGGCGGCGCCTGGTCGCGCGGCGCGCGGAAATGAAACTGTAGCAGCCATCACACAACGCTCTCTATTTCTACCAAACAGGCATTATCCACGGAAGAAATTTCATCGGGCAGTTTTATTCAGGAAAAAATAACGATGGGCGGGGCGCGCCGCGCCGCCGCCGGGCCGGCCCCCTCCATAGTGTGGCAAAGAAACCTCTTCGCGCCCGTATCGCCGCCGCCACGGCGCCCCGCCGCCAAACCAAAGCAGGCCGATGCCGTATAATTTTATCCTCGCGAAGTTACGGCCCCAGCCTGGTCCGACGCCCTGCCCGTCCCGTCAAATGAAAGCATGAAATGAACGATACCGTGATCCCCGCCATGTCTAAGACCGAAACCCAGTTGCGCGAGATCCTGTCGCGCCGGATCATGATCCTCGACGGCGCGATGGGCACGATTATCCAGCAATACAAACTCGACGAGGTGGCCTACCGCGGCGGCCCCGAAGGCCGCTTCATCGACTTCGCCGCGCCGGCCGACAGCGGCGCGCGCGAACTCTTCGTCAAGGGCAACAACGAATTGCTGACCCTGACGCAGCCGCACATTATCCAGGAAATCCACGAGCGCTACCTGGCCGCCGGCGCCGACCTGATCGAGACCAACACCTTCGGCGCCACCACCATCGCCCAGGACGACTACCATATGGCGCACCTGGCCTATGAGATGAACGTGCAGGCGGCGAAGCTGGCGCGGGCCGCCTGCGACAAGTATTCCAGCGTCGACAAGCCGCGCTTCGTCGCCGGCGCGCTGGGGCCGACGCCGAAGACCGCCTCGATCTCGCCGGACGTCAACGACCCGGCCGCGCGCAACGTCACCTTCGACCAACTGGTGGCGGCCTACCTGGAGCAAACCCGCGGCCTGGTCGAGGGCGGCTCCGACGTGCTGCTGGTCGAAACCATCTTCGACACGCTGAACTGCAAAGCCGCGCTGTTCGCCATCGACCTGTACTTCGAGCAAAACCCGGACCAGGTGCGCCTGCCGATCATGATCTCCGGCACCGTCACCGACGCCTCCGGGCGCATCCTGTCGGGCCAGACCGTGCCGGCGTTCTGGAACTCGGTGCGCCACGCCAAACCCTTGACCATCGGCCTGAACTGCGCGCTGGGCGCGGCGCTGATGCGCCCGTACGCCGAGGAACTGGCGAAGATCGCCGACACCTTCGTCTGCATCTACCCGAACGCCGGCCTGCCCAACCCGATGAGCGACACCGGCTTCGACGAGCTGCCGGCGGACACCTCGGCGCTGCTGCGCGAATTCGCCGACAGCGGCTTCATCAACATGGCCGGCGGCTGCTGCGGCACCACGCCCGACCACATCCAGGCGATCGCCGACATGCTGGCGACGACCGCGCCGCGCGCCGTGCCGGCCGCCAACCACGACCTGCGCCTGTCCGGCCTGGAGCCGTTCACCGTCAACGACGCCTCGCTGTTCGTCAACGTTGGCGAACGTACCAACGTGACCGGCTCGAAGGCTTTCGCGCGCATGATTCTCAACGAGCAATACGACGAGGCGCTGTCGGTGGCCCGCCAGCAGGTCGAGAACGGCGCCCAGGTGATCGACATCAACATGGACGAGGCCATGCTCGACTCGCAGGCGGCGATGACGCGCTTCCTCAACCTGATCGCCTCCGAGCCGGACATATCGCGCGTGCCGATCATGATCGACTCGTCGAAATGGTCGGTCATCGAAGCCGGTCTGAAGTGCGTGCAGGGCAAGGCGGTGGTGAACTCGATCTCGATGAAGGAAGGCGAGGCCGAGTTCCTGCGCCAAGCCACGCTGTGCCGCCGCTACGGCGCCGCCGTCATCGTCATGGCCTTCGACGAAAAGGGCCAGGCCGACACCTTCGAGCGCAAGACCGAAATTTGCGAGCGCGCCTACAAGCTGCTGACGCGGGCCATCGGTTTCCCGCCGGAAGACATCATCTTCGACCCGAACATTTTCGCCATCGCCACCGGCATCGAGGAACACAACAACTACGCGGTCGACTTCATCAACGCCACCCGCTGGATCAAGGACAACCTGCCGCACGCCAAGATTTCCGGCGGCGTCTCCAACGTCAGCTTCAGCTTCCGCGGCAACGACCCGGCGCGCGAAGCCATCCACACGGTGTTCCTGTACCACGCGATCAAGGCCGGCATGACCATGGGCATCGTCAACGCCGGCATGATGGGCGTCTACGACAACCTCGACGCCGAGCTGCGCGAGCGCGTCGAGGACGTGGTGCTGAACCGCCGCGACGACGCCACCGAGCGCATGATCGAGATCGCCGGCACCCTGAAGGCCGGCGGCAAGGCCGAGGTGCAGACGCTGGCCTGGCGCGAGGGCACGGTGCAGCAGCGCCTGTCGCACGCGCTGGTGCAGGGCATCACGCAATGGATCGTCGAGGACACCGAGGAGGCGCGCCAGGAATTGCTGGGCAACGGCGGGCGCCCCATCCACGTCATCGAAGGCCCGCTGATGGACGGCATGAACGTGGTCGGCGACCTGTTTGGCCAGGGCAAGATGTTCCTGCCGCAGGTGGTCAAGTCGGCGCGCGTGATGAAGCAGGCCGTGGCCCACTTGATCCCCTACATCGAGGAAGAGAAAAAACGCGAAGAGCAGCGCACCGGCATCGTCGCCAAGCCGAAGGGCAAGATCGTCATCGCCACCGTCAAGGGCGACGTCCACGACATCGGCAAGAACATCGTCTCGGTCGTCTTGCAGTGCAATAACTTCGAGGTCGTCAACATGGGCGTCATGGTGCCCTGCTCGGAAATCCTGGCGCGCGCCAAGATCGAGAACGCCGACATCATCGGCCTGTCCGGCCTGATCACGCCGTCGCTGGAGGAAATGGCCCACGTCGCCAAGGAAATGCAGCGCGACCCGCACTTCCGCATGCTAAAGATTCCGCTGCTGATCGGCGGCGCCACCACCAGCCGCGCCCACACGGCCGTGAAGATCGCCCACAACTACGAAGGCCCGGTGGTATACGTGCCGGACGCCTCGCGCTCGGTGTCGGTGGCGCAGTCGCTGCTGACGCCGGAGGCGCGCGACAAATACATCGAAGACATCGAAGTCGACTACGCGCGCATCCGCGAGCAGCACGCCAACAAGAAGGTGCTGCCGATCCTGACGCTGGCGGCGGCGCGCGCCAACAAGATGCTGGTGCCCTTCGACGGCGCGCACACGCCGGTGAAGCCGAAGTTCATCGGCCGGCGCGTGTTCAAGAACGTCGACCTGGCGGCGATCGCCCAGTACATCGACTGGGGTCCGTTCTTCCAGACCTGGGACCTGGCCGGGCCGTTCCCGGCGATTTTGACGGACGAGGTGGTCGGCGACGCCGCCACCAAGGTGTTCGCGGAGGGCCAGGCGCTGCTGAAAAAACTCATCGACGGGCGCTGGCTGAGCGCCAACGGCGTCGTCGCGCTGCTGCCGGCCAACAGCGTCAACGACGACGACATCGAGATCTACACCGACGACACGCGCGCCACGGTGGCCTTCACCTATTACGGCCTGCGCCAGCAGGGCGTCAAGCCGATTATCGAAGACGCCGACGGCAACAAGGTGCAGCGTCCGAACCAGTGCCTGGCCGACTTCATCGCGCCGAAACTGCTGCAGGGCCAGCCGTCCGGGTTAAAGGACTACATCGGCATGTTCGCCGTCACCTCCGGGCTGGGCATCGAGAAGTACGAGAAGCGCTTCGAGGACGCCCACGACGACTACTCGTCGATCATGCTCAAGTCGCTGGCCGACCGCCTGGCCGAAGCCTTCGCCGAATACCTGCACGAGCGCGTGCGCAAAGACCTGTGGGGCTACGCCAGCGCCGAGACGCTGAGCAACGAGGACATGATCGGCGAGAAATACCTGGGCATCCGCCCGGCGCCCGGCTACCCGGCCTGCCCGGAGCACACCGTCAAGGCCGACATGTTCAAGGTCTTGCAGGCCGAGGAAATCGGCATGCGGCTGACCGAATCGTTCGCCATGTTCCCTGGCGCGGCCGTGTCCGGCTTCTACTTCGCCCATCCGGAGTCGAAGTACTTCGTCGTCGGCAAGATCGGCGAAGACCAGCTCAACGACATGGTCAAGCGCCGCGGCGCCAGCAAGGACGAGGTCGAACGCTGGCTCGCGCCGAACCTGTCTTGATGCAATGACCGGATCGCGCGTCGCCGGTCGGCTTACGCCGTTCCGGCTAAGCCGACCGACGACAATCGCGGCCATGCACAACACTGAACTTTTCTGCCGCCCCGCGCACTAATTGTGTACGTCGGCGGGTTTGCGCCAGCCAAGCTGTTGCGTCCCCCGCTGCACGACATTCCCGTGACAAGCAATGGAGGGCATATGGCAACGAACGAAGTGGTAAGCGCAAGGCGCTGGCAAGACCAACTGATCCTGGTACTCGGCTTATGGTTGATCGTTTCCCCGTGGGCGTTCAGCTACCCGGAAGGCTCGCCGCACATGATCAACGCCTTCGTCTCCGGGGTGGTGATCGCGGTGCTGGCCGCCTTCGACCTGTACAAGACGTATTTCTGGGCCGTCCTGCTCAATTTGCTGGTGGGCATATGGGTGGCCGCGTCGCCGTGGGTATTGGGCGCCGCGGATCGCGGCACGGCGATGTGGAACGAGCTCATCGTCGGCATTGCCGTGGCCGTCCTGGCGCTGTGGGAGATGCGCACCGACCCCGAGCTGCACAAGCATTGGCCCGGCACGGGCACCGCGACCTGAGCGCCGCCACGCAGAAACGCCAACGGCGCCCCGATAAGGAGGCGCCGTTGCCGGCTCATTGCCGGTTTACTTGGGCGACAACCAGCTTACAGCGCGTAGCGCACCACGTTGTCGCTCCACTCGAAGGCCGCTATTTCCAGCTCGACCAGGTCTTCGGTGGACATCGCCAGTTCGCGCAAGGTCGGCACGATCTGGTCTTCCATGTCTTCGATGCGTTCGATGCACTCGGCCAGCTTGAGCAGGTCGCCATAGAAACCGTTACGTTCAAGCAAGGCTTCGCCGACCTCGTCGATCACGTGGATTTGCTTCAAAATCTCGTCCATCGACACGCCGAACAGCGTGTCCATCAGCGACATGATGCCGACCGTGAAGGCGACGTCGGCGGCGTGGGCCTGGTTCGGGCGCAGCTTGGTCGCCAACAATTCCAACAGCCGGCCGCGGGTCGTTGCCAGCATCAGCAGTGGCGTCATGCTGTGGCCGCGCTTGCTCGGCTCGGCGTACAGCATGATTTGCAGCCAGCGCTGCAACTGGCGCCGGCCCAGCACCGACACGGCCTGGCTGAGCGAATCGATGCGCTGGCGCGCGCCGACGGCCGGCGTGTTGACCAGACGCAGCAGGTTCAGCGCCAGCGACACGTCGCGCTTGATGGCGCGCTCGATTTCCATATTGTCGGCGTCGGAGGTGACCAGGGTCATCAACTCCATCACCGCCAGTTGCGACGGCGACAGCTTCTTGCCCGTCATGATCGCAGGCTTGGCGAAATAATAACCCTGGAAGAAATCGAAGCCCAGGTCCAGGCCGGTCTTGAACTCCTCGCGGGTCTCGACCTTCTCGGCCACCAGTTTTTTCTGCTCGCGCTTGAAACGCGGCGCCAGGGTCGACAGCGTGGCCAGTTCGACCTTGCTCATGTCCATCTTGACGTAGTCGACCAGGGACATCAGTTCCTGCACCTGGTTCGAGTCGGCGATGACGTTTTCCAGCGCGAACGTGAAACCGTGCCCGACCAGCTCGCCGATGCGGCTGTGGATCTGCGGCGTCACGATCATCGATTCGACGATTTCCAGCACCACCTTCTCGCGCGGCAGGAAGCCGAAAATGTCGCTCATGATGACGTCGGCGTCAACGTTGACGAAGCCGAGCGCGTCGCCGATGACTTTTTCCATGCCCAGCTGGGAGGCGTGGGCGATCACGGAAGCGGTGGCGGACAGGTCGCTGCTAATGTTCGCCGGCCCGACCGGGGCGTTGCGAAAAAGCAACTCGTAGCCGAACAACGCCTGGTTCCAATCCAAGATCGGCTGGCGCCCCAGGTAAAACTCGCGCACGCGCAAAGGTTTCGGGGCGATATCGGTGCTAGAAATGTCGATCATTAAATCTTTATCATTCACGTCGAGTGACACGCGGCGAGGGGGTAGAAGGTGCTTCGCGCATGTCGAGGGTCAATATTGTCAATACTTTACCGTAATAATCATGTCATACGGCTATTTTGGCAGCAATATTTGCGCTTGTCTTGGACAAATTACGCCGATTCGTCTTCCTGCGGCAATCCATCGACAAATAATTTCAATTCCCCGGGCGCAAACGCGGTCCACGACTCGTTGGTGGTCAGCGGTTGCGTGACGATGACGGCGACCCGGTCTTGCGGCGTGGTCAGGGTCGAAAAATCCACCGTGACGTCCTCGTCCGATAGTTTAGCGGTTACAAACGGATGTTGGCGCACGACATAAAACAGATTGGTCGAGCAGTGCGCGAACAGTTCGCCTCCGCTCGAGAGCAGCATATTGAAGGTGCCGTGGGCGGCGATGCCGCGCACCAGTTCGGCCAGCGCGGCGCGCAACCGCGGCAGCGGCGGAGCCGTCGCGCCGAAGCGCGCCCGCAGTTGCTGCAACAGGTAGCAAAAAGCCCGTTCGCTGTCGGTGCAGCCGACCGGCCGGTAGATGCCGTCCAATTCGGGGTGGAAATCCTTGAGGTCGCCGTTGTGGGCGAACACCCAGTAGCGGCCCCACAGCTCGCGCACGAAGGGATGGCAGTTCTCCAGCGCGACCCGGCCCTGGGTGGCCTTGCGGATATGCGCGATGACGTTCTTGGACTTGATCGGATAGCGCTTGATCAGTGCGGCGACGGGCGAGGCGACGGCGGCCTGGTGGTCGACGAAATGGCGCACGCCGGCGCCCTCGAAAAAGGCGATGCCCCAGCCGTCGTGGTGGGTGTCGGTGTGGCCGCCGCGCATGGCGAAGCCGGTAAAGCTAAAAACAATGTCGGTAGGGACATTGCAGTTCATTCCGAGAAGTTGGCACATGGTCTGCTTGCGGTTCTGCTATAACAGGCCAACCTTACCACGCGCGCACGCCGCCGGGGCGACGGCGCGCGTGATAGCGGCAACACACGGCGACGTAGCGAGGAAACCCGCACAGCCTCGCCCGTCGCCACCGGTACGCCCGGCCAGCGCCGCTGCCGTTAGTGCAGCAGCACCGGTTGGCTCATCAAGGA
This sequence comes from Janthinobacterium sp. CG3, assembly GCF_000344615.1. GTDB lineage: Bacteria > Pseudomonadota > Gammaproteobacteria > Burkholderiales > Burkholderiaceae_D > Janthinobacterium. Next base: position 3,763,659 of record NZ_KB467824.1, read on the forward strand.
ATCGTAGCCGCCCAGGAATTCGTCGATTTCCTCCATGCTCGGCTCGCGCGCGATCAGCAGGTTGACGTCGCGGCGGAACGACTGCGCCAACAGGCCGGCGATGAAGGTCTCGCGCTTGCCGCCCTTGTCGACGATTTCATAGCCACCGAAGCGCAACGCTTCCAGGTCGCGGTCGACGCCGAATTCGACGACGCTATATTGCTCGCTGTTGTAGATCAGATTCATGTGGATTCCTTCGCTTCATCGACATGGCGGCAAGCCATATCGTTCTTCAGAAATCAGGTGGGGCTGTCGCCGGCGTTTTCAAGTGGCGCGGACGGCCCCGCGCCGACGCAGTGTGTCAGGATATGATACCGGAGTGGCGCAAACGCGTCGCCCGCACGCGCCGTTCAGTCGTGTAGCGGGCCGGCAAAGCACGCGGCCAGGTCGAGGTCGAGGTCGGCGCCCAGCGTCAGCAGGGCGTCGTAAGGCGGGCTCGTCAACCACTGGCGCAGTTGCCCGAGGTGTTCGGCGTTGGCCAGGCTGATGAACAGTTGCGCCGGCGGCCGGCGCAACAGGCGGTTCAGGGTAACGCGCAGCACCAGGTTGCCGGTGCAGCACAGGCAACCGGGGGCGATGCGCAGCACTCGCGGCGCGGCCGCGGCCGGCGCGCGCTCAAGCAGGTCGGCCAAGGCGGAATTGCCGTCGGCCAAACCTTCGAGGATGGCGGCGCCGTCCGCGCCCGCGTGCAGCGCGGCGGCAATCGCCGCCTCGCGCTCGCGCGCGCCGGCGCCCGTCACCAGCACGGTTGCCGTGTTACCGGCGCCGCCGCCCATCACAGGTTTTTCTTGGCCAGCTTGCCGGGCTCGACGCCCAATTGCTTGAGTTTGCGGTACAGGTGGGTACGTTCCAGCCCGGTTTTCTCCGCCACCCGCGTCATGCTGCCGCCCTCGCGGCCCAGGTGGTGTTCGAAATACATGCGCTCGAAGGCGTCGCGCGCCTCGCGCAGCGGCAGGTCGAACGACAGGCTGAAGGTGTGGCCGTCGGCGGCCGGCTGCGCCAGCGCGCCGGTGCGCACCACCGCGTGCGACTGCGCCGCCGCGCCGCCGAACGGCGAGGCGGCGCCGGCCGCGCCGTCGTCCAGCGGCGCTTGCGGCTGCGGCCGCGGCGCCGGCGCCGGCGCGCGCACCGTTTCCTGCGCCCGCGTCAGACCCTGCTGCACCGCCTTCAACAGTTTTTGCAGGGCGATCGGCTTCTCGAGGAAGTTCAGCGCGCCGATGCGGGTCGCCTCGACGGCGGTGTCGATCGTCGCGTGGCCCGACATCATGATGACCGGCATCGTCAGCAAGCCGTCGCGCTGCCATTCCTTGAGCAGCGTGACGCCGTCCGTGTCCGGCATCCATATGTCGAGCAGCACCAGGTCCGGCGCGCCGGCGTTGCGCGCCTCGCGCGCCTGCTGGGCGTTTTCCGCCAACTGGATCGCGTGGCCCTCGTCTCCAAGAATCTCCGAGAGCAGCTCGCGGATCCCCATTTCATCATCAACTACGAGAATGTTTGCCATCTATCCTTGCCTTCCTCATTTCGCCGATTTCGCCGCGCAGTCACCGCGCCGCGTCACAACTATGATTTTATTAGTGTTTTAAGCGTTAAGCCAGATTAACCGGAGCTAACTTTAACAGCAAAATGACGACAGACGCGCCACTTCCGTCGGCCCGGTTCTCAATATCGATCCTGCCGCCATGTTCGTCGACGATTTTCTTGACCATGGCCAGTCCCAATCCAGTGCCGCGCGCCTTCGACGTCACATACGGTTCGAAGGCGCGCGCGAGTATTTTCGGTGCAAAGCCGGGGCCGTTGTCGCTGATCGCCAGGCGCACCGCGACGTTGACGCCGCCGCCGGCGCTGCGGTAGTGGATCGCCTCGGTGCGCACGTCGATGCGCGGGTGCGGCGCGCCCGGCGCGACGTCGTTCATCGCGTCCTGGGCGTTTTGCAGCAGGTTGTGGACCACCTGGCGCATCTGGGTGGCGTCGCCCATCACCAGCGGCAGGCCCGGCGCCAGCAGCGGGTGGATGATGTCGGCGTCATCGCCGCCCAGGTAAAGGTGGAGGATTTCCTCGATCAGCTCGTTCAGGCTGAGCGGCGTCAGCACCGCCGGCGGCGTGCGCGCGTAGTCGCGGAAGTCGTCGACCATGCGCTTCATCGCGTCGACCTGGTTGACGATGGTGGTGGTGCTGCGGTTGAGCAACGCGACGTCGGCCTCGCCGAGCTTGTCGGCCAGCTTCATCTGCAGCCGCTCGGCCGACAGCTGGATCGGCGTCAGCGGGTTCTTGATCTCGTGCGCCAGCCGGCGCGCCACTTCGCCCCAGGCGATCGAGCGCTGCGCCGAGATGACGTCGGAAATGTCGTCGAACACCACCAGGTAGCCGCTGCCGGTTTCCAGCGGCAGGCGCGAGCCGCGCGCCAGCAGCGTGATGTCGTGCTCGTCGCCGGGGCGGCGCGGAATCTCCACCTGTTTTTGCCAGTGCAGGCGCTGCAGGTTGCGCCCCGACGCCGTCTGCGCGCTTTGCGCCGTGAAGGCGCTGACGATGGCGCCGCCGAACTCCTCCATGCCGCCGATGTGCGCCAGCGGCTGGCCGACCATGGTCGCGCCGGCGTGCTGCAGGATGCGCTCGACCGACTCGTTGCAGGTGACGAGCTTGAAGTCGCCGTCGAGCACCATCACGCCGGCCGACATGTTCGCCAGCACCGACTCCAGGTGCGCCTTGGCGTTTTGCAGCGCGGCGCGGTTGCTCTCGACGGCGGTGCGCGCCTCGAACAACTGGCGCGTCATGGTGTTGAACGACTGCGTCAGCGTGCCCAGCTCGTCGCGGCTGGCGACGATGGGCCGCGGCGACAGGTCGCCCTCGGCCACCGCGCGGGTGCCCTCGGCCAGCACCAGCAGCGGCTGGGCCAGGTTGTCGGCGATCAGGAAGGCGCTGCCGATGGCGCCGAAAATGGCCAGCAGCAAGGTCAAGGTCAGCGTCTCGATGTACATCTTGCGCAAGCCCGAGCGCGCCACGTAGCGCTCCTTGTACTCGCTGTAGGCGGTGCGCAGCACCTCGGCGTTGGTGGCCAGGCTGACCGGCACCGACTGCAGCAGTTGCAGGTAGCGCGGCGCCGCGCCCGGGATCGGCACCAGCACCCGCAGGCGCAGGCCGGTGGTCGGGTCGGCCGCCGTGGCGGCGGCCGCGGCGGCCGGGCGCATGCCGCCGCCGTCCTTGCCGTCCTGCAATTCCATGCCGCCCTCGGCGGCGCCGTAGCCGGCCGGCCCGGCCGCCTGCGACAGCATGTCCGGGTTGGGCAGCTCGGCGCTCAGCTTGGCGTTCGGCCCGGCGCCGGCGCCGCCGACCAGGCGGCCGTCGGCGCGCACGATCAGCGCCGTCTGCATGCCGCGCTCGCGCACCAGGCGCGCCAGCGTGGCCATATTGTATTCGGGCGGTTCGGAGGACAGTTCCTGGGCCGAGCGCAGCGCGCGCGCCTTGAGTTCGAGCAGCTCGCTGTCGAGGCCGGCGCGCCCGAGGTTCAGGCCGGCCTCCAGGCCGGCCTCGATCTTGACGTTGAACCAGGAGTCGATCGAATGCGAGACGAACTGCACCGAGACGAGGAAAATCACCAGGCCGGGCAGGATGCCGATGCCGGCGAACAGCAGCACCAGGCGCGCCATCAGGCGCGAGCCGAACTTGCCGCTCTTGTGGCGGGCGTACAGGCGCGCCAGCGAAATGCCGACCAGCAGCAGCAGCGACACCGCCACCGCCGCGTTCAGGCCCAGCAACCAGGAATAATAGCGGTCGAAAAAACCCGAGTTGTCGGACGCCGACGCCAGCAGGAACAGCAAGATGCTGACCACGCCGCCGCCCACCACCATCGCATAGCGCAACGCCTGCTTCACTACTCCGCCTTGTACAGGAAGGACTTTTTATTCGAGCTCAGGCGCCATTCGCTGTTGTTGAAGGCGTTCACCTGGATCGGCTTGGGCAGGTAGTCGCGGTCCAGGTCCATGCGCAGCGTGACGTTGTAAGTCTCGCCCGGCTTGAGCGCGCCGCGCGCGGCCACCAGCCAGCGGCTGGGGCGGCGGATCAGGAACAGCGCGTCCTCGAGCGAGGCAAAGCTCTGCTGCACGTTGCCGGTGATCGAGACGTGGTACTGGCGCGTCAGCACGTTGTAGGAAATCCGGCTGGTGCGCCTGGCAACGATGGCCTTCTCGTCGAACCAGAACCAGCGCGGCCGGGTCAGCTCGATCTCGGTGGTGAAGAACAGCGGCACGCCGTGCTGCACCGCGTCCTCCAGGCCGTGGTTCAGGTCGAAGGCGTAGCTGGCGGCCAGCTTGTAGCCCTCGTCGACCGACTCGATGTAGGCGCGCGTGATCTCGACGCCGTCGGCGGCGTGGGCGCGCGGCAGCATGCACGCCAGCGTCAGCAGCAGTTGCCAGGCGAGCAATCGGAAAAAGCGTGTCGTCACAAGTGGGCCGGTGCTCAATAATGGTTGCGGTGGTTGCGGTGCTTGCGGTGCTTGCGTTGGAAAATGGCGGACCGGCCGCTTACCCGCCATTTTTTTGAAACAAGGCGTAAAACAGCCCGTCGTGGTCCTGTTCGGCCGTGCCGGTCGGCAGCAACTGGCCCGGCGCCGGCAGCCGCGTGGCGTTGTTGCGCACCGCGAAGGCGGCGGCCTGGGCTTCCGACTCCTGCGGCCACAACGAGCAGGTCACGAACAACAATTTACCATCGGGGCGCAGCATCTGCCAAAGGTTGTCGAGGATTTTGGCCGAAAGTGTTGCTAGTTGGAGCGCGTCGCCCTTGCGCCGCAGCCAGCGGATGTCGGGGTGGCGCCGCACGATGCCCGAGGCGGTGCATGGCACGTCGGCCAGGATGCGGTCGAACTGCTGGCCGTCCCACCACGCCGCCGACTGGGCGTCCTGCGCCTTCAGCGTCGCCGCCAGGCCGAGCCGTTCGAGGTTCTCGGCGATGCGCGGCAGGCGCTTGGCGTCGGCGTCGATGGCGGTCAGCTCGACGGCCGCCGTTTCCAGGATGTGGCAAGTCTTGCCGCCGGGCGCGGCGCAGGCGTCGAGCACGCGCATGCCGTCCCGCAAGTCGAGCAGCGCCGCGGCCAGCTGGGCCCCGGCGTCCTGCACCGAGACGTGGCCGTCGGCGAAGCCGGGGATCAGGCCGACCGCCACCGGCTGCTCCAGGCGCACCGCGGACGGGCCGACCTGGGCCGCGCCGATGCCGGCCTCGGCCAGGCGGGCCAGGAAGGCCGGCACCGTGCTCTTGCGCGCGTTCACGCGCAGCGTCAGCGGCGGCGCGGCGTTGCCGGCCGTCAGGATCGCCTGCCAGTCGCGCGGATAGGCGGCGCGCGCGGCGTCGATCCACCACTGCGGGTAGTTCCACTGCGCCAGCGGCTGCTGCAGCGCCGCCGCCAACAGCGCCTTGCGCTCGCGCAGGAAGCGCCGCAGCACGGCGTTGACCATGCCCTTGGCGTGCGCCATGTCGGGGTGCGAGGTGGCCACCGTGACGGCCTGGTCGACGACGGTGAATTCCTCGTAGGGCTGCTCGCCGGGTTCGGCGGCCATCAGCGCCAGCGCGCAGCACAGCAGCGCGGCCAGCATCGGCGGCTCCGGCGCCTTCAACGTCATCAGGCCGATCAGCGTCTCGCTGCGGCCCAGCTGGCGCATGGCGCGGTAGGAAATGTCCTGGATCGCGCCGCGCGCCTGCGGCGTGGCGCCGTTCTGCGCGAACACCTTGGCCAGCGCCTGCGGCAGGGCGCCGCCGCCGCGCACCTGGGCCACCGCGTTGGCGGCGCCGAGCAGGCAAAACGCCAGCGAATCGGCGCGCAGGTCGGGCTGGAAGTTCGGTTGCAGCCGCGGCTTCACGTCCGGGTGGTAGCTGGGGCGCAGCTTGGCGTACGCGGCGGCCTCGGCGGCGGCGGCCTCGGCCGGCGTCGGGGCCGGCTTCGAGACAATCTTCAACTTCAACATGGGGCGCTTAATCATCATCAATCCGGTATCTGGTCTGCGCGCGCGGCGGGCGCGGCCACGCACTGTAAAGGGTCGATTGTAGCGGTTGTGGCGCGGCTTCACCTAAGCGATTGCTTTACGGCCCGCAAAAGCGTTGTGAAAACCGCCATATGGCGCCCCTTTGCGCAAGCGCAAGCCGGCCCGCCTCCACACCGGCGCCCGCGCCGGCCCGGGGTTGCCGCACCGCTCGTATTGCTGGCGGCGCCAAACCAGTATAATTACTGCTGTTTGGCCGGCGCCTGGCGCCGTCCTTTTTGCCTTCGGTTGTTTATTTAGCGCGGCCCCGCCGCCACCACGCTCATGCTCGCTCAACAAAAACAAGAAATCATCGCCCTGTTCCAGGCCGCTCTCGTTCCCGTCCTGGCCGGCACTGCGCTGACGCCGTCGGTGGTGTTGGAGCGACCGCGCGACGCCTCGCACGGCGACGTCGCCTGCAATATCGCGATGCAGCTGGCCAAGCAGTTGAAGTTGAATCCGCGCGAGCTGGCCCAGACCATCGTCGCGGCGCTGCTGGCCGATCCGGCCGGCAAGGGTTTGATCGAGTCGGCCGATATCGCCGGCCCCGGCTTCATCAATCTGCGCGTGGCCGCCGCCGCCAAGCAGGCCGTCGTCTCGGCCGTGCTGCAACAGGGCGCCGCGTATGGCCAGAGCACCGCCGGCGCCGGCAAGCAGGTCGTCATCGAATTCGTCTCGGCCAACCCGACCGGCCCGCTGCACGTCGGCCACGGCCGCCAGGGCGCCCTCGGCGACGCGCTGGCCTCGCTGTTCGGCTCGCAGGGCTATGCCGTCACGCGCGAGTTTTATTACAACGACGCCGGCGTGCAGATCCAGACGCTGGCCAATTCGGTGCAGGCGCGCCTGCGCGGCCACAAGCCGGGCGACGCCGCCTGGCCCGAGTCGGCCTACAACGGCGACTATATCGCCGACATCGCCGGCGATTTCCTCGCCGGTAAAACGGTCGCGGCCAGCGACGGCGCGCCCGTCACCGCCAGCGCCGACGTCGAGGACATCGATTCCATCCGCGCCTTCGCCGTCACCTATCTGCGCAACGAGCAGGACATCGATTTGCAGGCCTTCGGCGTCAAGTTCGACAATTACTACCTCGAATCGTCGCTGTACAGCGATAACAAGGTCGAGTCCACCGTCGACGCGCTGGTCAAGTCCGGCAAGACCTACGAGGACGGCGGCGCGCTGTGGCTGCGCACCACCGACTACGGCGACGACAAGGACCGCGTGATGCGCAAGACCGACGGCAGCTTCACCTATTTCGTGCCGGACGTCGCCTACCACGTCGTCAAGTGGCAGCGCGGCTTCACCCAGGCCATCAACATCCAGGGCAGCGACCACCACGGCACCATCGCGCGCGTGCGCGCCGGCCTGCAGGCGGTCGACATGGGCATTCCGAAGGGTTACCCGGACTACGTGCTGCACAAGATGGTGACGGTGATGAAGAACGGCGAGGAGGTCAAGATCTCCAAGCGCGCCGGTTCCTACGTCACGGTACGCGACCTGATCGAATGGTCCGGCGCCGGCGATATCGCCAAGGGCCGCGACGCGGTGCGCTTTTTCCTTATTTCGCGCAAGGCCGACACCGAATTCGTCTTCGACGTCGACGTCGCGCTGAAAAGCTCGGACGAGAACCCGGTGTTTTATGTGCATTACGCGCACGCGCGCATCTGCCGCATGCTGGAGCAGTGGCACGGCGACGAGGCCACGCTGGCCGGCGTCGACCTGGCGCCGCTGACGGCGCCGACCGAGGCCACGCTGCTGGCGGCGCTGGCGGCCTATCCGGAGGTGCTGGCGCGCGCCCAGAACGAACTGGGCCCGCACCAGGTCGCGTTCTACCTGCGCGAACTGGCCGCCAACCTGCACAGCTTCTACTTCGCCGAGCGCGTGCTGGTCGACGACGAGCCGCTCAAGCTGGCGCGCCTGGCCCTGATGGTCGCCACGCGCCAGGTGCTGCGCAACGGCCTGGCCCTGATCGGCGTGTCGGCGCCCGACAAGATGGTGCGCGAAAGCCTGGAAAGCCCGGACGCATGAACGCTTCCGCCGCCCGCTCCAGCCCGCCGCGCAAGCAGCGCATTTCCAGCCTGCCGCGCCGCCAGCGCGGCAACACCCTCGTTGGCATCATCATCGGCCTGGTCGTCGGCCTGGTCATCGCCGTGGTCGTCGCGCTGGTGATCACCAAGGGTTCGACGCCGTTCACCGACAAGGCCAGGAACGGCAAGAGCGAGCCGACCGCCGGCCAGGCCAGCGATCCGAACAAGCCGATGTACGGCAACAAGGAGGCGGCGCGCGAGGCGGCCAAGGATTTCGACAAGGAGCCGAAAGCGCCGGCCGAGCCGAAGGTTGCGGCCGAACCGAAGCCGGCGCCGGAGCCGAAGGCCGCGCCCGAGCCGAAGCCGGCGCCGAAAGCGCCGCCGGCCGATCCGCTGCAACAGGTCATCGCCGGCTTCAGCAAGGAACCCGAGGCCAAGGCGCCGCCCAAGGCCGACGCGGCCGAGGAAAAATGGATCTACTACCTGCAGGTTGGCGCGTTCCGCGAAACCGTCGACGCCGAGAGCGCGCGCGCCAAGCTGGCCCTGCTCGGCTTCGAGGCCGCCATCACCGACCGCAACACCGACAACGGCGTGCTGCACCGCGTCCGCATGGGTCCGTACACCCAGGTCGAGTCGATGAACCGGGCCCGCACCAAATTATCCGAAAACGGCGTCGACGTCGCCGTCGTGCGCAACCAGAAATAACCAGGGAGTCTTATGCGTTTGCTCAAAAAAGTACTGTTTGCGGCGACCTTGTGCGGCGCGGCCATGGCCGCCCAGGCCTCGCCGGCCGATCCGAAAAACGGCGTCGAGTACCAGACCCTGCCGGTCGCGCAGGCGACGCCCGCCGGCAAAAAAATCGAGGTCGTCGAATTCTTCGCCTATTACTGCCCGCATTGCAACGTGCTCGAACCGGCGCTGGCCGCCTGGGTCAAGAAACAGGGCGACAACATCGTCTTCAAGCGCGTCCACGTGCAGCGCGACGAGAGCGTGGCGCCGCAGCAGCGCCTGTTCTTCACGCTCGAGGCGATGGGTCTGGTCGAGCAGTTGCACAGCAAGGTGTTCCAGGCCATGCACGTCGAACGCAACCGCCTCAACAGCGACGAGGCGGTCTTCAGCTTCGTTGAAAAGCAGGGTATCGACCGCGCCAAGTTCAGCGACGCCTACCGCTCCTTCGGCGTGGCCGCGCGGGTGCGCCAGGCCAACGCGATGATGGGCGCCTTCAAGGTCGATTCCTGGCCGATGATCGGCATCGACGGCCGCTTCACCACCTCGCCTTCGATGGCCAACGAAGGCTCGAAATCGGCGCAGAACGAAGAGCAGTTGAACAGCCAGGGTTTGGCCGTGATGGACCATCTGGTCGCGAAAGCGAAAGCGGAAAAGAAATAAGCATGCAGCAGCCGATGACGCGGGTTTTCATCACCGGCGCGTCGAGCGGCTTGGGCGCGGCCCTGGCGCTGCGCTACGCCCGGCAGGGCGCGACGCTCGGCCTGCTGGCCCGCCGCGGCGACGCGCTCGCCGCGCTGATCGCCACCCTGCCCAACCCGCAACTGCACCGCGCCTACCCGGTTGACGTCACCGACCACGCCGCGCTGGGCGCCGCCGCCGTCGACTTCATCGGCCACGCCGGCGGCGTCGACGCGGTGCTGGCCTGCGCCGGCGTGTCCTTCGGCACGCTCACCGAACACCCGGAAGACCTGGCCGCGTTCGCGACCATCATGGCGGTCAACGTCACCGCCACCGTGGCCACCTTCGCGCCCTTCATCGCCACCATGAAAGCGCAGGCCACGCCGGCGCGCCTGGTCGGCATCGGCAGCGTCGCCGGCATCCGCGGCCTGCCCGGCGCCGAGGCCTACAGCGCCTCGAAGGCGGCCTTGATGAGCTACTGCGAATCGCTGCGGCTCGAGCTCAAGCCGTACGGCATCCGCGTCGTCACGATCACGCCCGGCTACATCGACACGCCGATGACCGAGCATAACGCCTACCCGATGCCCTTCCTGATGCCGGCCGCGACCTTCGCCGCCAAGGCCGTCGCCGCCATCGCCGCCGGCGCCAGCTACCGCGTGATCCCGTGGCAGATGGGGCTGGTGGCCAAGCTGCTGCGCATGCTGCCCAATCCGCTCTACGACCTGGCGTTTGCGAAGGCGCCGCACAAAGCGCGCCGCCTGCCATGAGCGCAGTCGTCAACGCCACCGCCAACACCGGCATCAGCGGCGCCGCCGTCCACGCGCGCTGCGCCGCCAGCGCCGCCCACGTGGCGATCGAGGTGGTGGCCGAAACCGGCTCCAGCAACGCCGACCTGCTGGCGCGCGCCGCCGCCCTGCCCGGCCCGACGCTGCTGATCGCGCTGCAGCAGAGCGCCGGGCGCGGGCGCGCCGGGCGCGCCTGGCTCAGCGAGCCGGGCGCCACGCTGATGTTTTCGCTGGCATGGCGCTTCAAGGGGCCGCTGCAGCAACTGGTCGGCCTGCCGCTGGCGGTCGGCGTCGCGCTGGCCGAAACGCTGACCGCGCTGAGCGTGCCGGTTCGCCTGAAATGGCCGAACGACTTGATCAAGGACGACGGCAAGCTGGCCGGCATCCTGGTTGAAACCCTGGCCGGCGCCGACGGCGCGGTGTGGGCCGTGGTCGGGGTCGGCTTGAACCTGCTGATGCCGGACCGGCTCGAAAGCCAGATCGGCCGCGGCGTCGCCGCCGCGCCGTGGCTGGCGCAAATGGACCGCAACGACTTGATGGCGCAGTTGCTGAACCGGTTGGCGGCGACGCTGGCCGAGTTCGACGACACCGGCTTCGCCGCCTTTAGCGAGCGCTGGAACCGGCTGCACGCGCACCACGGGCGGGACGTCAAGATCCTCGACCGTGGCCAGGTGCTGCACCGGGGCGTCGCCCGCGGCGTCGACGACAGCGGCCGCCTGCTGCTCGACACGCCGCAGGGCCGGGTCGCGGTCTTGTCGGGCGACGTATCGTTGCGCTCAGCGGAAGAATAAAACCATGATGCTATTGATTGACGCGGGTAACACCAGAATAAAATGGGCGCTGGCCGAGCCGGGCGCCGCCCTGGGCGCCTGGCTGGCCTGGGGCGCGGTACCGCACGCCGGCCTGGCCGGCTTGCCGCAGGCGTGGCGCGCGGCGCTGGCCGGGCGGCCGCTGCGCGGCGCGCTGCTGGCCAACGTCGCCGGCGCCGCGCTGCGCGCCGGCCTGGAACGGGCGTTGCCGGCGGAACTGGCGCCGCACGCGGCGCGCTGGTTCGCCTCCGTGCCGCAACTGGCCGGCCTGCGCAACGGCTACCGCAACCCGGCCCAACTGGGCTGCGACCGCTTCGCCGCCGCCATCGGCGCGCGCGCGCTGGCGCCCGGCCGGGCCATCATCGTCGCCAATTGCGGCACCGCCACCACCATCGACGCGATCACGGCCGACGGCCGCTTCCTCGGCGGCATGATCCTGCCGGGGCTGGGGTTGATGGCCAGCGCGCTGGCGCGCCATACCGCGCAACTGCCGCACATCGGCCAGGACGTCGCGCTGCCGGCCGGTTTCGCCGACAATACCGACGACGCCATCCTGAGCGGCTGCCTGGCCGCGCAGGCCGGCGCCATCGAGCGCGCCTTCGCCGCCCACGGCGCCGCGGCATGCCTGATCTCGGGCGGCGCCGCGCCGTTCATCGCGCCCAGCCTGTCGCTGCCGTACCGCTTCGTCGAGAACATCGTCTTGATTGGCCTGCAGGCCGCCGCCGAGGACGCGTCGTGGTGAAATGGCTCTTTTGGCTGCTATTGGCCGTGAACGCCGGGCTGTTCGCGCTGGGGCGCGGCTACCTCGGCAGCTTCCACGCCGACGCGCACGAACCCGAGCGTCTGGCCAGGCAGCTCAACAGCGACAAAATCAGCCTGCTGCCGGCGGCGACCGCGACGGCCGCCGCTACCGCTACCGCCGGCGCCTCCGCCGCCAAGCCGGCGCCGAAGCCGCTCGAAGTGTTCGTCTGCACCGAGGTCGGCAATTTCGCGCCGGCCGACGCGCGCCGTTTCGAGAGCGCCCTCGAAGCGCTGGAACTGGGCGAGCGGCAGTCGCGCCGCAACGTGCCCGGCCAGGATATCTCCAGCTACATCGTGTATATTCCGCCGCAAGCCAACAAGGAGGCGGCCGACAAGAAAGCCAACGAACTCAAGCAATTGGGCGTGAACAATTTCTTCATCATGTCGGACAGCACCACGATGCGCTGGGCGATTTCGCTGGGCGTGTTCAAGCAGGAAACGGGCGCGCAAACGCTGCTGGCCAGCCTCGTCAAACAGGGCGTGCACAGCGCCCGCGTCGGCCCGCGCTACAGCAACGGCAAACTGCAGGCCTTCCAATTCCGCGACCTGGACCGGGCCACGCGCAGCCGCGTGGAGCAAATCCGGGCCAAGTTCCCCGAGCAGGAAATGCGCAGCTGCCGCTAGGCTGGAAGCGAAACCGGGGGCAGACGAGGACGCCGAGTCCACGATTTCCGGGAAATATTTCCTGGAAATCGTGGTCTGTCCCCGGTGTTAGCGCTGCACGACGATCGGCTTTACGCCAAAGGCGCCCAGCAGCGCTTCCGCGGCCTGGACCGCGGCCTGGCGGCTGGGAAACGGACCGCCGTACAGGCGATGCACCGTACCCGACTGCACCACGTCGAGCGTGCCCAAGGTGGCGGTGTAGGGTAGCAGGCGCAACCGCGCCGCTTCGGCGTTCTCGAGCCGTCCGAACGCCCCCATCTGTAAATAAAAACCGCCTTTCGCGGCGGCCGGCGCGGCCGCCTCAACCGCCGCCGCCGCGACCGGCAGCAGCGACTGGGTCGCTTCCGGCATCGCCACCGCCTCGGTCGACACCTCCTCCTCGGCCGCCAGTACCGCCGCCGACGGCGCCGGCGCGGCGGCGGCTTGCTTGCCGGCGGCGCGGATGCGTTCGATTTCGTCCGGCAGCAGCAGGTCGATCTGCAATTCGTGGCTGCCTTTGCTCAGCAGGCCAAGTTTCAGCGCCGCCGTGTAGGAGACGTCGATGACGCGGCTGGAATGGAAGGGGCCGCGGTCGTTGATGCGCACCACCACTTGCTTGCCGCTGCCGGCGCTGGTCAGTCGCACGTACGACGGAATCGGCAGCGTCGGATGCGCCGCCGTCATCTTGTACATGTCGTACAGTTCGCCCGACGAGGTGCGCTGGCCGTGGAATTTCTTACCGTACCAACTGCCGGTGCCGCGCTGGCTGAACGGCCGGTTGCCGGCGACCGGCGTGTAGGTCTTGCCGAACACCACGTACGGCCGGTTCGCCCGCGGCAGCGGCGGCTCGACCCGCGCCTCGGCGTCCGGCGTGTCGGCCAGGTTGGGCGGCGGATTCTCGCCCGGGCCGTCGTCCTTGTAGTAGCCGCCGCGGCCGGAGCCGGCCGGCGGCAGCGCCGGCAGCGACGGCTCGGCGCGCGACGACGGCGGCCTGGCGCCGGTCGCCGGCGTCGCCCCGCCCTGCCGCGGCGCGGTGCCGCAGCCGCCCAGCGCCAGCGCCAGCAGCGCCGCCAGCGCGGCGCCGGCGCGCGCCGGCGTCAACCGCCGACCCATCATGTCTGCACCAATTTACGGTGGCGTTGTATGCTCATTAGTATCCCTGCGTTAAGTCCCAGCGTCATCATGGCGGTGCCGCCGTAGCTCATGAACGGTAGCGGCACGCCGACCACCGGCAGGATGCCGCTGACCATGCCCATGTTGACGAAGGCGTAAGTAAAATAGACCATCGTGACGGCGCCGGCCAGCAGGCGCGAGAACACGTTGGCCGCGTTGGCCGCGATCATCAGGCCGCGCCCGATCAGCAGCAGGTACAGCAGCATCAGCAGCAGGTTGCCGGCCAGGCCGAACTCTTCCGAGTAAACCGCGAAAATGAAGTCGGTGGTGCGCTCCGGAATGAATTCCAGATGCGCCTGGGTGCCGTTGGTCCAGCCCTTGCCGGTCAGGCCGCCCGAACCGATGGCGATGACCGACTGGATGATGTGGAAGCCGCTGCCCAGCGGGTCCTGCAGCGGGTCGATGAAGGTCATCACGCGCTGGCGCTGGAAGTCGTGCAGGTTCGACCACACCAGCGGCAGGCTGGCCAGGAAGGCCAGCGCCATGCCGATCAGCATTTTCCACGACAGGCCGGCCAGGAAGATCACGTAGAAGCCGGCCGCGCCGACCAGCATCGCCGTGCCCAGGTCGGGCTGCCTGGCGATCAGGCCGATCGGCACCGCCAGCAGCACGCCGGCGATCAGGAAGGATTGCCAGCGCAGCGCCCCGGCGTTGTGCTGGAAATACCAGGCCAGCATCATCGGCATGGCGATTTTCATGAATTCGGACGGCTGGATGTCGATGCCGACGTGCAGCCAGCGGCGCGCGCCCAGCTTGATCGTGCCGAACAGCGCCACCGCCACCAGCAGCGCCACCGCCACCACGTACACCGGCAGCGCGACGCGCATCATCAGTTGCGGGCTGAGGTTGGCGACCAGCCACATCATCGCGAAACACATGCCGATGTTGCGGAACTGGTCTTCCATTTTGCCCGGAATGCCGATGCCGGCCGAGTACATCGCCACCAGGCCGGTACACATCAGCAACATCAGGATCAAGGTCAGCGACGGGTCGAACACCGCCAGATAGGGCCGCACCCGGCGCCACAGGGAGCGCCTCTCGTTCATACGCATGCAGCGTTTCCTTATGGTTTGTTAGCGGGCCGGGCCGGCGCCGGCTGCGGCGCCGGCGCCGGCGTCGTCGGCGCGGCCGGCGGTTTCGGCGCGGGCGCCGGCACGCCCGGCGTCAGCGTCGGGCGGATCGGCGCCGCGGCGGGCGCCGGCGCCGGCCGCGCTTCGGCGTTGGCGGCCTGCTCGTCCTCGATCGCTTCGACCGCCTGCAGCGCCTCGGCGTCCTCTTTCGGCACCTTGGTGGTGTCCCTCTCGTCCGAGCGCTTGCCCAGCAGATAGAAGTCGAGCGCCTTGCGGGCGATCGGCACCGCCGTGGTGGCGCCGAAGCCGCCGTTTTCCACCACGATGGCCAGCGCGATGCGCGGCTTGTCGGCCGGCGCGAAGGCGGTAAACAGCGCGTTGTCGCGCAGCCGCTCGGCGATCAGCTTGGCGTTGTACTTCTCGTTTTTCTTGATCGCGATCACCTGCGCGGTGCCGGTCTTGCCGCCCACCGTGTAGAGCGCGCCGAGGAAGGGTTTCACGGCGGTGCCGCCGGCCTCGCTGGTGACGCCGACCATGGCGCGCTTGATGGTGTCGATGTTGTCCTGCTTGAGCGGGATGCGGTAGCTTTCCTTGGCCACCGTCAGGGTGCGCGCGCGGGTGGCGCCGTCCTCGACGATTTTCACCAGATGCGGCTTCATCACCACGCCGTCGTTGGCCAGGTTGGCCACCGCGTGGGCGATTTGCAGCGGCGTATAGGAATTGTAGCCGGAGCCGTTGCTCACCGAAATCGTGTCGCCCTGGAACCACTTCTGCTGCGCCACGGTCTTGAAGCGGCCGCGTTTCCACGCCGTCGACGGCAACACGCCGACGCGCTCGTTCTCCAGGTCGATGCCGGTCGGCTGGCCGAAGCCGAACGGTTTCATGAAGTCATGGATCAGGTCGATGCCCATGTCCTTGCCCAGCTGGTAGTAATAGGTGTTGCAGGAAACCACGATGGACTTGTGCATGTCGACGGTGCCGTGGCCGCCCACCTTGTCGTCGCGGAACTTATGGTCGCCCAGGTACATGAAGCCGGGGTCGGAAATCGCCTGGCTTGGGGTGCGCTTGCCCAGCTCCAGCGCGGCCAGCGCCATGAAGGGCTTGAAGGTCGAGCCGGGCGCGTAGGTGCCCGACAGCGGCCGGTTCACCATCGGCCGGTCGAGCGAGGTGTTGAGTTCGTTCCAGCTCTGCTGGTCGATGCCGTCGACGAACAGGTTCGGGTCGTAGCCGGGCCGCGACACGTAGGCCAGGATGTCGCCGGTGGACGGCTCGATCGCCACCATCGCGCCGCGCCACTCGCCGAAGGCCTCCTCGACCACTTTTTGCAGCTCGATGTCGATCGACAGGATCAGGTTGTTGCCCGGCACCGCCGCCTTGCGCGACAGCGTGCGCATGGCGCGCCCGCGCGCCGACACCTCGACCTCCTCGTAGCCGGTGGTGCCGTGCAACTGCTTCTCGTAGCTTTTCTCCAGGCCCTCCTTGCCGATGTAGTCGGTGCCGCGGTAGTTGGCGGCGTCGTCGGACTCCTCCATCGCCTTCGCCTCGCCGCGGTTGATGCGGCCGATGAAGCCGACCACGTGCGAGGCCACCTCGCCCAGCGGATACTGGCGGAACAGGCGCGCCTGCACCTCGACGCCGGGGAAGCGGAAGCGCTGGGCGGTGAAGCGCGCCACCTCCTCGTCGCTCAGGCGGCTGCGCAGCGGCACGCTGGCGAAGTTCTTCGACTCCTCCAGCATCTTCTTGAAGCGGCGCCGGTCCTTGACCTCGATCGCCACCAGCTTGGCCAGGTCGTCGATCACCGCGTCCAGGCTGGCGGTCAGCTTGGACGGCGTGATCTCCAGCGTGTAGGCCGAGTAGTTGCGCGCCAGGATGACGCCGTTGCGGTCGAGGATCAGGCCGCGGTTGGGGACGATCGGCACCAGCGCGATGCGGTTGTCCTCGGCCTGGGCGGCGAAGTCGTTGTGCTTGATCACCTGCAACCAGATGAAGCGCGCCAGCAGGCAGCAAAAGCAAATGAACACCAGCGCCACCAGCGCGGTCAGGCGCAGGCGGAAGAAATGCAGCTCGCGTTCGGTGTTCTTAATCTCGGTCATCGGGTCTGCTCATGGGCATGTCGGGGCAAATCGGGGAGTGTCGGGGACGCCGCCAAGGCGGCGCGCAACGGCGCGGCGGGCCGGCCGCGCGCCGCCTCAGATGGGCCGGGTGTGGTCGCGGTCCACCGCGCGCCGCTGCGGCGCCAGCAGCATCCACGTGACCACCGGCCACAGCGCCACCGAGACCGGGCTTTCTATGAAATACGACCAGCCCGGCAGCATGCCGGTGCCCAGGAAGCGCACCAGCAGCTGGATCGACTGCGTCAGCAGCAGCAGCGGCAGCACGTGGAAGGCCTGGGTCATAACGGGAAACCAGAGTACCCGGCGGTGCATCATGATGGCGAAATACGACAGCAGCGTGTAGGCCAGCGCGTTCTCGCCGAGCCGGCTGGCGTTGTGCACGTCCATCAGCAGGCCCATGAAAAAGGCCATGCCGATGCCGACCCGGCGCGGCTGGTGGATGCCCCAGAAGACCAGCACCAGCGCGACGAAGTCCGGCACGCCGATCAAGCCGCCCCAGGGCAGCAGGTTCAGCAAAAACGCGCACAACAGGCTGAAGCCGATGAAAATCGGACTCACCGGCAGCAGGATGTAATGGGGGCGGTTCATCGGCTTTCCTCCTTCGGCTTGGCGGCGGCGGCGCCCGGGACGGTGGCCGGCGCGGCCGGCCTGGCGGCGGGCGCGGCGCCCGCCTTGGCGGCGTCTTTGGCCGGCGCGGCGGCGGCGGCGGGCGTTGGCGCCGCCGGCGCATCCTTGATCGGCGCCATCTTGCCGTGCTTCTTGCTGGTTTTCAACTCTTCCTCGGGCGGGCGCGGCGCGATGTTCGGCGTCGACATCAGCACCAGCAACTGGGTGTTGCGGGCGATGCCGGCCAGCGGCTGGCACACCACGCGGCCGAAGACGCCGTTGGCGTTGTTCTCGACGAGCATCACGCGCGCCACCGCCAGCCCGGCCGGATAGACCCCGTCCAGGCCCGACGTGACGACGATGTCGCCGACCACGATGTCGGCGTTGGTGGTGGTGTAGCGCAGCTCCAGCTGGCCCGACTGGCCGCCGCCGTAGGCCACCGAGCGCAGGCCGCTGCGCAAAATCTGCACCGGGATCGCCTGCGCCTTGTCGGTCAGCAAGGTCACCTCGGCGGTGAACGGGAACACCCGCGTCACCTGGCCGACCACGCCCAGGTTGTCGATCACCGGGAAGCCCAACTCGACGCCCTGCTGGCTGCCGCGGTCGAGCACGATCTTGCGCGAGTACATGTCGCGCGCGTCGTACAGGATCTCGGCCATCATCGACTTCACCGGCACGTGCTCGCGCGCCTCCATCAGCCTGCGCAAATGGTTGTTCTCGATGATATTCAACTGGGCTTGCTGCATGGTCTGGGCGGCAACGATCTGCTGGCGCTTCAGCTCGCGCACCTCGGTCTCCAGCGCCGACAGCGAGGAGAAGTAGTTGCCGACGCCGTAAGCCAGGTTGCGCGGCGCCAGCGCCGCCATCTGCGCCGGGTACAGCAGCGTGCCCACGCTCTGGCGCAGCGCGTTCAGGGCGAACTTCTGCGAATCGGCCAGCAACAGGCCGATCGAGATGCAGGCGAACACCATCATCTTGACCCTGGCGGAGGCACCTTGTTTGAACAGGGGCGGAGGGCTGTATTCCATGACTTCCAATAATCCGGCGCAAAGACGCCAACGAGACGACTCTCGACCAACAAATCAGCCAAAAAAGTCAGCCAAAACTGCGATGGGCCGGAACGCTGTGTTCCGGCCCATCGTGTCGATTATTCGTAGGAGAAGATCGAACCGAGCTTGTCCATACGCTCCAACGCCATGCCGGAGCCGCGCACCACGCAGGTGAGCGGGTCCTCGGCGACCAGCACCGGCAGCCCGGTTTCCTCCATCAGCAGGCGGTCCAGGTCGCGCAGCAGGGCGCCGCCGCCGGTCAGCATCATGCCTTTTTCGGCGATGTCGGCGCCGAGTTCCGGCGGGGTCTGCTCGAGCGCGTTCTTGACGGCCGAGACGATGTTGTTGAGCGGGTCGGTCAGCGCTTCCAGGATCTCGTTGCTGGAAATGGTGAACGAGCGCGGGATGCCCTCCGACAGGTTGCGGCCCTTGACTTCCATTTCCTTCACTTCCGAGCCGGGGAAGGCCGAACCGATGGCCTTCTTGATGGCTTCGGCGGTCTGCTCGCCGATCAGCATGCCGTAGTTGCGGCGGATGTAGTTGACGATGGCCTCGTCGAACTTGTCGCCGCCGACGCGCACCGAACCCTTGTAGACCATGCCGCCGAGCGAGATGATGCCGACCTCGGTGGTGCCGCCGCCGATGTCGACGACCATCGAGCCGGTCGCTTCCGACACCGGCAGGCCGGCGCCGATCGCCGCCGCCATCGGCTCTTCGATCAGGTACACCTGCGAGGCGCCGGCGCCGAGCGCCGATTCGCGGATGGCGCGGCGCTCGACCTGGGTCGAACCGCACGGCACGCAAATGATGATGCGCGGCGAGGGCCGGAAGAATTTCGAGTCGTGCACCATGCGGATGAATTGCTTGAGCATTTGTTCGGTGACGGTGAAGTCGGCGATCACGCCGTCCTTCATCGGCCGGATCGCCTCGATGTTGCCGGGCACCTTGCCCAGCATCTGCTTGGCTTCCTTGCCGACCGCCTGGATGGTTTTCTTGCCGTTCGGGCCGCCTTCCTGGCGGATCGCCACGACCGATGGCTCGTCCAGCACAATACCGAGGCCGCGCACATAGATAAGGGTGTTGGCCGTGCCCAAGTCAATGGCCAGATCGGTGGAAATATACCTGCGTAAAAAACCAAACATGAGTGTCCTGTAGCGCATCGAGCTGCGCAAAAGCTGTTGTAGGGGGTATCTATGCGGGCGCCATCGGAGGCTGCTGGGGCGCTGGCGCACTCTTTTCTATGCTGCGGCAGCAGTGAATCGGCGCCGACAACGCATTAACCCGCCATTCTACCTTATAATTTGATTGCGATTTACTCAAAAAGCGCCTAAAAATGCGGCCCGGCCGGGCGCGAAATACACGCCATTGGCGCGCTTTTATGAGCAAAATAGCACTAAATACCCGCGTTTTATCTATACGCCAACTTTAAACCCGCGCGGCCCGTCCGCGCCATTTCGCCATGTCCCTGACCCTATCCGACGTAAAACGCATCGCCCACCTGGCGCAACTTGAAATGGGCGACGAGCAGGCCGCCACCGCGCTGGGCCAACTGAACGGTATTTTCGCGTTGGCCGAGCAAATGCAGGCGGTCGACACCACCGGCGTGGCGCCGTTGAGCCACCCGCTGGCGGCGCACATGGACAATATCGCGCTGCGCCTGCGCGAGGACGTCGCCAACGAGCCGAACCGCCGCGACGACTACCAGGCGCTCGCGCCGAAGACCGAGGACGGCTTGTACCTGGTGCCGCAGGTGATCGAGTAAACGCCCGAGCAGCCGACCGCCAAGCACCCGGCGAACCGCGCGCGCCCCACCCCGCCGAACCGACTTGAATTGACCACCATGCATACAAAAACCATCAAAGAGCTGTCGACGCTGCTGCACAGCAAGGCGATTTCCGCCACCGAACTGGCGACCCACTTCCTCGACCGCATCGACGGCAGCGCGCTGAACGCCTTCCTGCACGTCGACCGCGCGCTCACGCTGGCGCAGGCCGCCGCCGCCGACGCCCGCCTGGCCGACGGCACCGCCACCGCGCTGACCGGCGTGCCGATCGCCCACAAGGACATCTTCGTCACGCGCGACTGGCGCTCGACGGCCGGCTCCAAAATGCTGGGCAACTACACCAGCCCCTTCAACGCCACCGTCGTCGAGAAATTCAACGCCGCCGGCATGGTCACCCTGGGCAAGCTCAACTGCGATGAATTCGCCATGGGCTCGGCCAACGAGAACTCGGCCTTCGGCGCCGTCAAGAACCCGTGGGACAGCACGGCCGTGCCGGGCGGCTCCTCGGGCGGCTCGGCCGCCGCCATCGCCGCGCGCCTGGCGCCGGCCGCCACCGCCACCGACACCGGCGGCTCGATCCGCCAGCCGGCGGCGTTTTGCGGCGTCACCGGCATCAAGCCGACCTACGGACGGGTGTCGCGCTTCGGCATGATCGCCTTCGCCTCCTCGCTCGACCAGGGCGGGCCGATGGCCAAAACCGCCGAGGACTGCGCCCTGCTGCTGACGGCCATGGCCGGCTTCGACGAGCGCGACTCGACCAGCCTGACGCCGGAGCAAGGCGGCGTGGCGGAAGACTACGCGCGCGACCTGGGCCAATCGCTGGCCGGCCTGCGCATCGGCGTGCCGCGCGAATACTTCGGCGAAGGCCTGGCGTTTGACGTCGAGCAGGCCGTGCGCGCCGCGCTGGCGCAATACGTGGCGCTGGGCGCCACGCTGGTCGACATCTCGCTGCCGAACACCGCGCTGTCGATCCCGGCCTACTACATCATCGCCCCGGCCGAGGCGTCGTCGAACCTGTCGCGCTTCGACGGCGTGCGCTACGGCCACCGCGCCGCCGAGTACAAGGACTTGCAGGACATGTACAAGAAGAGCCGCGCCGAGGGTTTCGGCGCGGAAGTGCAGCGCCGCATCATGGTCGGCACCTACGTGCTGTGCCACGGCTACTACGACGCCTACTACCTGAAGGCGCAAAAAATCCGCCGCCTGATCGCGCAAGACTTCGCCGCCGCGCTGAACGGCCCCGACGCGCCCTGCGACGTCATCATGGGACCGGTCGCGCCGAGCGTGGCCTGGGACCTGGGCGCCAAGACCGACGACCCGGTCGCCAACTACCTGGCCGACATTTACACGCTGTCGACCAGCCTGGCCGGCCTGCCCGGCATGTCGATTCCGTGCGGCTTCGGCCAGGGCGAGAAGAACGCCGCGCGCCCGGTCGGGCTGCAAATCATCGGCAACTACTTCGCCGAAGCCAAGCTGCTGAATATCGCCCACCAGTACCAGTTGGCCACCGACTGGCACCTGCGCGCGCCGGCCGGCGTTTAAGCGATAACGCATCAACGAATTCGGCCCCCCGCGGGCCAACAGAAAGCGAGAACACTATGCAATGGGAAGTCGTCATCGGTCTTGAGAACCACGTGCAGCTCACCACCCAGTCCAAGATTTTCAGCGGCGCGCCGATCCAGTTCGGCGCCGCGGCGAACACCCAGACCAGCCCGGTCGACCTGGCGCTGCCGGGCGTGCTGCCGGTCATGAACAAGACCGCCGTCGAGCGGGCGATCCGCTTCGGCCTGGCCGTCGGCGCCACCATCGCGCCGACCTCCATCTTCGCGCGCAAGAACTATTTTTACCCGGATTCGCCGAAGGGCTACCAGATCAGCCAGTTCGAAGACCCGGTGGTGCAAGGCGGCAGCCTGACCTTCGGCTTTGAAAAGGACGGCGAGTTCGTCACCAAAACCGTCAACCTGACGCGCGCCCACCTGGAGGAGGACGCCGGCAAGTCGCTGCACGAGGACTACCACGGCATGACCGGCATCGACCTGAACCGCGCCGGCACGCCGCTACTGGAAATCGTCAGCGAGCCGGAACTGCGCAGCGCCGCCGAGGCGGTAGCCTACGCCAAGGCGCTGCACTCGCTGGTGATGTGGTTGGGCGTGTGCGACGGCAACATGCAGGAGGGCTCGTTCCGCTGCGACGTCAACGTCTCGGTGCGCCCGGTCGGCCAGAAGGAATTCGGCACCCGCTGCGAGATCAAGAACTTGAACTCCTTCCGCTTTATCGAAGAGGCGGTGCACTACGAGGTGCGGCGGCAGATCGAGCTGATCGAGGACGGCGGCAAGGTCGAGCAGGCCACCCGTCTGTACGATCCGGACCGCAAGGAAACCCGGCAGATGCGCAGCAAGGAAGACGCCCAGGACTACCGCTACTTCCCGGACCCGGACTTGCCGCCGCTGGTCATCTCGCCGCAGTGGATCGCCCGCGTCCAGGCCGACATGCCGGAACTGCCGGAGGCGATGCGCGCCCGCTTCACCAAGGAATACGGCCTGTCCGACTACGACGGCCTGGTGCTGACGCAGTCGCAGGCGATGGCGGCGTTCTTCGAGGCGGTGCTGGCCAAGGCCGGCAAGGAACAGGCGAAGACGGCGGCCAACTGGCTGATGGGCGACGTCGCCTCGACGCTGAACCGGGAAAACGTCGACATCGTCGACGCCCCGGTGTCGGGCGCGCAACTGGCGCTGCTGCTGGCGCGCATCGCCGACGGCACCATCTCCAACAAGCTGGCCAAGGAGGTGTTCGCCGGCATGTGGCAAGCCAAGTCGGCCGACGAGAACCTGGCCGACCTGGTCATCGACGCCAAGGGCTTGAAGCAGATTTCCGACAGCGGCGCGCTGGCGGCGATCGTCGACGAGGTGCTGGCGGCCAACGCCAAGTCGGTCGAGCAATACCGCGCCGGCAAGGAAGCGGCCATCAACGCGCTGATCGGCCAGGCCATGAAGGCCTCGAAAGGCAAGGCCAACCCGGCCCAGCTGACCGAGCTGCTGAAGCAAAAGCTGGCGGGCTAAGCGAACCGGCATCGGCATAGGGGGGGCAGCCAAGGATGGCTGCGCCCCTGCCACACCACCCGCGCATGCGGCTGCGCGCCGGGTCGTCCAGCTTGCGCCGGACTACCGGCCCTCCAGGCTTCAATGCGGCGCCACGCTCCGGCCCCGGCGCCGCCGGATGACGCCGAGCGTGGCCAGCCCCAGCGCCAGCATCAGCGGCATGGCGGGCTCGTCAACCTGCGGCAGCATCACCGGCGCGCTCCGCGCCCCCGCTGCCGTGCCCGAGGTGGCGATCGCCAGCGCCCAGCCCGGCAGCGCGGTGGAATCGACCACCTGCGTGTAACCCGGCGTGCTGTCCTTGAAGAAGGCGTGGAAGGACAAGTTCCAGTTCGACAAGCCCTGCGAGCTCAGGCCGGCATTGAGCGGCAGGGCCGCGCCGCGGGCGTCGAACAGCGCGTGCTGGTCGTGGCCGCCGTAGCCGACATTGCCGAGCAGTTCCTGGCGCAGGAAGGAGTCCTGCTTGGTCCACCAGAACGAACCGGGAAACTCGCCGTCCAAGAACGACACCACGCCCATGCCGTTGCCGTTGCCGGCCCAGTTGACGGCGTTGACCGAGTGGCCCAGCGCGCCGTCCCAGCACGCGGGCGCCGTGATGCTCGGCGAGCATTTCGCCGGAAAGGCGATGTTGCCGGTGTCGCCGCGCACGGCGTGGAAGTCGGAATCGGCGCCGGTCAGGAAGGTGCGGTCGCCGCGGGCGGAGGCGATCGCCGCCTTGTTGCCCAGAATGCCGCTATAGTCAGGCCGCGCGTTCGGAGCGCCCGGCGCGCCGGTGCGGAAGGCCTCGCCGCTTTGCACCACCAACACATCGTACCGTGAAAAATTCGGCGCCGCGCTGCCGGGCCCGAAATACGTCAGGTTCCAGGCCTGTCCCGTCCCGCTGGGCAAAGTCTGTACCGAATCGGCCAGCAGCGAGATTTTTTCCTTGTATTCCGACGCCTGGTCGGCATAGCTGTACCAGAGCACCTTGAGCGGCGCCGCCTGCGCGACCGGCGCGGCGCCCAGGCTTGCCGCGAGCGCCAGCCCGCCCCATCCGCAACGAAAATTCATCATGACCACCCCCATTGGAAAGTAAGAAGGTTCATGCATATATCGGGCCAGACGCCGCCGCGCCGGTGCGCGCGGCGCCACGGCCCGGCCTGCCCGGTAGCGCAGCCGCCCCCTGTCAGATTTCCCGACACCGGCGAACGCGGGGACAGACCAAGATTTTCGACAAAGCTTTCTCGCGACACGAGCAAACCGGGGACAGACCACGATTTCCCGGAAAGCTTTCCCGGAAATCGTGGTCTGTCCCCGGTGTAGCGCCCTGCGCCGCCGGCGGCGAACGGGTATCATCATGGACCGTCCACCCGCCGCGAGAATCCCATGCAAAAAATAAAAACTGGTTTGGTTGGCTACGGCTTTGCCGGCTCGACCTTCCACGCCCCGGTATTGACGGCCGTCGAGACGCTGGAACTGACCGCGGTCGCCTCCAGCAAGCCCGAGCTGGTCCACAAGGATTGGCCGGCCGCCACCGTGTACGCCGACGCGGCGCAACTGTTCGCCGACGCGTCGATAGAACTGGTGGTCATCGCGGCGCCGAACGAGGCGCACTTCAGCCTGGCGCACGCCGCCCTGCTGGCGGGCAAGCACGTGGTGGTCGACAAGCCCTTCACCCTCACCAGCGCCGAGGCCGAGACGCTGATCGCCTGCGCCAAGGCGGCCGGGCGCGTGCTCAGCGTGTACCATAACCGCCGCTGGGACGCCGACTTCCTGAGCTTGAAGGCGCTGCTGGCGCAAGGCACGCTGGGCCGCGTGACGAGCTTTGAATCGCACTTCGACCGTTTCCGCCCCGACATCAAACAGCGCTGGCGCGAATCGGCCGCGCCGGGCGGCGGCCTGCTGTACGACCTCGGCCCGCACATGCTCGACCAGGCCTTGCAACTGTTCGGCCCGCCGCAGCGGCTGTACGCCGACATCGCGCTGCTGCGCGACGGCGCCGCCGCGGTCGACTACTTCCACCTGGTGCTGTATTACGAACGCCTGCGCGTGGTGCTGCAGGCGGGCTGCCTGGTCAACGCGCCGACGGCGCGCTTCGCCGTGCACGGCGACAAGGGCAGCTTCGTCAAATTCGGCCTGGACCCGCAGGAAGACGCCTTGAAAGCCGGCGGCCGCCCGGGCCAGCCCGGCTGGGGCCGCGACCCGGTGCACGGCGCGCTGCACCTGGCCGACGCCGCCGACGGCCAGGCCCGGCACCTGCCGATGGCCGACGGCTGCTATCAACACTTCTACCAGGGCATGGCCGACGCCATCCGCAACGGCGCCCCGGCGCCGGTGGCGGCGCAAGACGCGCTGGCGACGATACGCCTGATCGAGGCGGCCCTGCGCAGCGCCGGCGAGGGCCGTGTTGTCGCGGTCTGAGCTTGATGCCGTTAAATGACGCGGCTGCGGCGCTGAAATCGTTAAAACCAAGGGCGTAACCCCGGGGCCAGCCCCCCCAGGGTCTGACCCCTTTGCTTGATTTCAGCGTTGCCGGCCCGACCTACGCCGCCATATACCTGCCATGCTTGTGGTTGGTCGCCAGCGACAAGTTCAGCACCACCGCGCCCAGGATGGAGATCGCGATCATCATAGGCTCGACGACAAAAGCCGAACCGAGCAGGATGGCGCAATCGAGCGCCATCTGCACCTTGCCGGCGCGCCAGCCGCGCGTTTCCTGCAGATACAGGGCGAGCACGCTAAAGCCGCCCAGGCTGGCTTTGTGGCGGAACAGGATCAACATGCCCACGCCCATCAGCATGCCGCCGACGACGCCGGCCACCACCGGGTGCAGCCACTCGAAGCGCAGCAGCGCCGACGAATACTCGGTAAACAAGGCCACCAGCGCCAGCGCGAGCAGGCTCTTGACGGTGAACGCCAGCCCCATGCGCTTGAGCGCGAAGACATAAAACGGCAGGTTGATGCCGACCAGCAGCAGGCCGAAATTGATGCCGCTGGCGTAATGCGACAGGAAGGCCACGCCGGTCACGCCGCCGGTCAGCAGGCCGGCCTTCTTGTACATGGCGATGCCGAGCGCCACCACCAGCGTGCCGGTAAGCAAGGCTTGGAGGTCTTCAAACAGGGAGTGGCACGCCTGCGTGTTGGCGGGCGGGTCGGCGCTGGGCCGGTTTTGAGGGGCGGACATCGGCGTGCTTCCATGGCGGCGGAGGAAGCAATTGATTATACGCAGCTGCGCGCCGCTGCCCATCCGCCATCGTGCCTAGGCCGCCCAGGCCAGCGCCGCTTAAACGGCGCTGGCCGGGCCTTACGGCTGGCTGCCGCGCGGGGCTTCCAGCAAGCCGTCCAGCCAGTGCAAGATCTGGCCAAAGATCTTGTCCCGGTTGAGTTCGTTGAAATTCTCGTGGTAATTATCCGGATAAAAATGGTATTCCAGCAGCGCCGGCGAGATCGACGCCAGCATCGCCTGCGACGCGGCGGCGTCGGCCAGCTTGTCGTCGCCGGCGACCACGCCGAACACCGGAAAGCGCCAGGCCGGCAAGCGGCTGGCCAGCCCGGACTGGGCCGACGTCAGCGCGGCGGCGAAACGCACCGTCACCTCGGTGGCGCGGACGTTGTCCTTTTCGTCGGCGACATGGCGCGCGATGATGCCGCGGTCGTGCGTCAGCACCTCGGTCAGGGAACCGAGCGGCACCTTCATGGTCGGAAACACCCTGGCGAGGAAATCGGATAGCAGCAGCAACACCTTCGGCACCTTGATCGCGTTCACGTAGTACGGCGAGGACAGGATGAAGCCCTTGATGTCGGCGTCGCCGGCGAAGCGCGCCAGGCCCAGGTGGGTGGCGATCAGCGCACCCATCGAATGCCCCATGACGAAGATCGGCAGGCCCGGATAGTGGCGCTTGACCCATTGCAAGAACAGCTCGGCGTCGTCGAGGAAACTGTCGAAGCCGGGAATGTCGACCCGCTTCTTGCCGTCGTGGCCGCACATGTCGAAACTCACCGTGGCGATGCCATGGGCGCGGAAATACAGCGCCGGCGTCACATAGTCGCCGGCGTGCGCCATGCCGCCGTGGATTGCCAGGATCACCGCGCGCGGCTGCTCCGGCTGCCAGATATGGATGTGCCGCGCGACCAGATCGCTGCATGTGAGCAGCGCCAGCTTATCCTCGGAAAATCTCATGTGACCGCCTTCGCATTGTATATATGACATGGTTGCAGCTTAACCTAAATCGGCGCCGCCATGAGGCGGCGACGCACAAAAGATCAAGGAACAAGGTAAGCCGGGATCGAGTCGCTCGCAGGCGGCTCCGGTTTAGATGCCGTAGCGGCCGCGGTAGGCCGCCACCGCGTCCTTGTATTGCAGCAGCCCGGGGTCGGCGCCGGCGCCGTTCAGGTAGGCGAACAGGTCGTCGAGGTTGCCGATCGAGATGACCGGGATGCCGTAGGCCTTGCTGACCTCTTGCACCGCCGAGCTCGGCGACAGTTCGCCGTCCTTGCCCGAGCGCTCCATGCGGTCCAGCGCGATCAGCACGGCGCACGGTTCGGCGCCGGCGGCGCGGATCATGTCGACCGACTCGCGCACCGAGGTGCCGGCCGAGATGACGTCGTCGATGATGACGACCTTGCCCTGCAGCTTGGCGCCGACGATGGTGCCGCCCTCGCCGTGGTCCTTGGCTTCCTTGCGGTTGAAGGCGAACGAGGTGTTGCGGCCCTTGCCGGCCAGCGCCACGGCGGTGGCCGAGGCCAGCGTGATGCCCTTGTAGGCCGGACCGAACAGCATGTCGAATTCAACGCCGGAGTCGAGCAGGGTCTGGGCGTAGAACTGCGCCAGTTGCGCCAGCGTGGCGCCGTCGTGGAACAGGCCGGCGTTGAAGAAGTACGGCGACTGGCGCCCGGCCTTCGTGGTGAAGTCGCCGAAGCGCAACACGCCCGTCGACACTGAAAACGCGATAAACTGTTGACGTAAATTGTTCACGATGGCCTCATTTATTAAAAGTGACTGTATTTTAATCCGCGCGCCCCGGCGCGACAATCAATCCCGCAGGCCGGTTGCGCGCCGGCCCGCCCTCTTCCCCCCCCTATCTATGCCAAAAATCATTTCCGCCAACTTGAACGGCATCCGTTCGGCGTCCAAAAAAGGCTTCTTCACCTGGATGGCGGCGCAGTCGGCCGACTTCATCTGCGTGCAAGAGTTGAAGGCGCAACTGCCCGACATGACGCCCGAGTTCCTCAACCCCGGCAACTACCACGGCCATTTCCACTACGCCGAGAAGAAAGGCTATTCCGGCACCGGCGTCTATAGCAAACTGGCGCCCGACGCCGTCCACATCGGCTTCGGCAGCCCGGAGTTCGACGCCGAGGGCCGCTACGTGCGCTGCGATTTCGGCACCCTGTCGGTGATTTCCGTGTATTGCCCGTCCGGCTCGTCCTCGCCGGAGCGCCAGGAAGCCAAGTTCCGCTTCATGGCATTGTTCCTGCCGCACCTGCTGCAACTCAAGGCCGAGGGCCGCGAAGTGGTCATCTGCGGCGACTGGAACATCGCCCACAACGAGATCGACTTGAAGAATTGGAAGGGCAACAAGAAGAATTCCGGTTTCCTGCCGGAAGAGCGCGCCTGGCTGACGCGGGTCTTCGACGAAGTCGGCTTCGTCGACGTGCACCGCGGCCTCGACAAGCGCGAGGAGCAATACACCTGGTGGAGCAACCGCGGCCAGGCCTGGGCCAAGAACGTCGGCTGGCGCATCGACTACCACGTCGCCACGCCCGGCATCGCGGCGCAGGCCAAGACCGTGGCGATCTACAAGGACGAGCGCTTTTCCGACCACGCGCCGTTGACGATCGACTATTCGATATAAGCGTTGTCGTAGGCCGGCTTAGCCGGCGGCATTACCGCACGGCTAGCCCGGGCGGCGCGGTTCAGGCGAACGCGTCCAGGTCGAGCGTCCTGCCGCTTTCAAATTGGCGCCATTCGCCCGTCAGCGGATCGGTGAACGAAATCGCCCGCGCCAGCAGTTGCAGCGGCGCCGAGACGTCGTCCTCCTTGCACGGCAGCGCCACCGGATAGAAGGCGTCGTTAATGATGGGCACGCCCAGCGCCGCCATGTGCACGCGCAACTGGTGCTTGCGGCCGGTGTGCGGGCGCAGCCGGTATAGCGCTGCGGCGCCGCGCGCTTCGATAACGTCGACCTCGGTTTCCGAATTCGCCTCGCCGGCCACCTCCCGCATGCGGAAGAAGGGCTCGCCTTCAACCATGCGGCTGCGGTGGACGAAGGGGTAGTCGCGCCCCGCCAGCGGCGCCGCCAGCGCCTCGTAGACCTTGCTGACCTCGCGCCGTTGGAACAGCGACTGGTAGGCGCCGCGACTGGCTTGCCGGCTGGAAAAAACCACCACGCCGGCGGTCTCGCGGTCGAGCCGGTGGATCGGGCTCAGGTCGTCCAGCGCCAGCTTTTTCTTCAGGCGCACCAGCAGCGTCTCGCGCAGGAAGCGCCCGCTGGGTATCATCGGCAGGAAATGCGGCTTGTCGACGACGACCAGGTGCTCGTCCTGGAACAGGATGCGCTCCTCGAACGGGATCGGGGTTTCGCGCCCCAGCTCGCGGTAGTAAAAGATGCGCATGCCGCGGCGGAACTGGCTGCCCGGCTGCAGCGCGACGCCGTCGCCGCTGACGACCTCGCCGCGCGCCATGCGCTCGCCCCACTCCGCCCTTGTTACCAGCGGGAAGCGTTCGACCAGGAAGCTGAGCATGTCGGCCCAGCCGCCTTCGGGCAGCCACAGGTAGCTGGGCGCGACGCCGTCGCGCACCGGCAGCGGCGCCGGCCGCGGCGCCTCCTTGCGCGGCGTCACGCTGGCCGCGCCATTATTTGCTGGCGATCGCGCTGCTGCGGTAGGCCGGCAGTTTCTCAACGCTGACGCCCTTGCTGCGCGCGTACAGCGGCAACACCTGGCCCATGTGGCTCTGCATGATGTCGATGCGGTCGGCGCCGGACGGATGGGTCGACATGAAGGCCGGCGGCGCGCTCTTGTTCAGCGAGCCCATTTTTTGCCACAGCACGATGCCGGCGCGCGGGTCGAAGCCGGCGCGCGCGGCCAGGTCCAGCCCGACCAGGTCGGCTTCGCGCTCGTCGTCGCGCGAGTAATGCAGGCTCAAACCCTTGGCCGCCATGTCGGCGACGGTGCCGGTGATGCGCGGGTCGACGCCGAACAGGGCCGCCGCGCCGGCGCCGAGCAAGCGGCTGCCGATCGAGGTGGCGTTGGTTTTGGCGGCCTGGGCGCGGCCGTGCTCGCGCAACGCGTGGGCGATTTCATGGCCCATGACCACCGCCACCTCGTCGTCGCTCAGCTTGAGCGTCGTCAGGATGCCGCTGTAGAACGCGATGCGCCCGCCCGGCATGCAGAAGGCGTTCACCTGCGGCGAGTTGAGCAGGTTGACTTCCCATTTCCACTGCGCCGATTGCTCGTTCCAGCGCGGCGCGTACGGCGTCAGGCGCGCGGCGATGGCGCGCAGGCGCTTCACCTGCGGATGCGCGGCGTCGACCAGCGCGCCCTTTTGCTGCGCCTCGTCCATCATCTCGGCGTACTGGCTTTGCGCCTGCTGGTCCACTTCCTGCTGGTCCTGCAGATTGCGCCACCTCGACAGCGGCTTGACTTCGATACCGTCCTGTACGGACGGCGCTTGCTCGCCCAGCGCCAAACCGGCGCAGGCGGAAAGGCTCAAGAGAACCGTCAGACGTTTTAATGCGATCATTTTTTTTCGTTCCATGGTGCGATTTTAGGTAGCATCATCATCGCAGGAAACGCCAAAACGAAGCACACGATAAAGAACGTGAACCAGCCGGTTTCAGCGACGATATAGCCTACCGATGAATTGATGAAGGTGCGCGGCACCGCCGCCAGGCTGGTGAACAGCGCGTATTGGGTGGCGGTGTAGCGCGGGTCGGTGCTGCGCGACAGGAAGGCGACGAAGGCGGCCGCGCCCAGGCCCAGGCTGGCGAAGGCCTCGAAGCCGATCACCGCGCTGAGTAAGACGGTGTTGGCGCCGGCCTGGGCCAGCCAGGCGAAGCCGAGGATGGCCACCGCCTGCAAGGCGCCGAACACCCACAGGCCGCGGTTGATGCCCAGCTTGACCATCCAGACGCCGCCGACCACGCCGCCGGCCAGGCTGGCCCAGAAGCCGGTGGTGTTGGCGGCCAGGCCGATCTGCGTCATCGTGAAACCGAGGTCGAGGTAGAACTTGGTGGCCAGCGCGGTGGCCATGCTGTCGCCGATCTTATACAGCAGCACGAAGGCGAGTATCCACAGGGCGTGGCGCCAGCCGTCGCGGGCGATGAATTCCTTGAACGGCAGGATGATGGCGTCCTTCATCGTCTTCGGCGGCGCGCCGTAGACGGCCGGCTCCTTGATCAGCAGCGTGCACAGCAGCCCCGGCAGCATGAACGCCGCCGTGATCCAGAACACCGGCTGCCACGGCATGCGGTCGGCCAGCACCAGCGCCAGCGCGCCCGGCACCATGCCGGACACCTTGTAGGCGTTGACGATGACGGCGGCGCCCAGGCCCTGCTCGTTGTCGGAGAGGATCTCGCGGCGGTAGGCGTCGATGACGATGTCCTGGCTGGCCGACAGGAAGGCCACGCCGGCGGCCGCCAGCGCGATCGGGCCGATCTGGGTCAGCGGGTCGAGCATGCCCATGCAGCCGATCGCCACGAACAGCGCGGCCTGGGTCAGCGCCATCCAGCCGCGGCGCCGCCCCAGCGAGCCAAAGCTGAAGCGGTCCATCAGCGGCGCCCACAGGAATTTCCAGATGTAGGGGAACTGCACCAGCGCGAACAAGCCCAGCGCCTTGACGTTCAGGCCGGACTTGGCCAGCCACGCCTGCAGCAGGTACAGCAGGATGAACAGCGGCAGGCCCGAGCTGAAACCAAGCACCAGCACCGTCAGCATGCGCGTGTTCAGGTAGTCCCGCCACGCCGCGCCCTTGGTCCGCCGCGACATCAGTGGAGCGCTTTTTTACGCAGCCGGAACACCGCCATGCTGCCGCGCAGGCTGGGCAGGAAGGTCACCGGCTTGCCGTCGGCGCCCAGCGCGACGCATTCGAGCACCTCCAGGCCGACCTGGTTGGCCAGTTCCTCGAAGTCGGAGATGGTGGCGCAGCGCAGGTTGGGCGTGTCGTACCACTGGTAGGGCAGCGATTTCGACACCGGCATGCGCCCGCGCAGCAGCGCGGCGCGGTGCGGCCAGTAGGCGAAGTTGGGGAAGGAGACGATGGCCTCGGCGCCGACCCGCACGATGTCGCGCAGCAGGTCCTCGACGTGCTTCATCATCTGCAGCGAGGACAGGCACAACACCGTGTCGAAGCTGTTGTCGCCGAACACGGCCAGGCCCTTCTCCATGTCCTGCTGGATCACGTTGACGCCGCGGCGGGTGCTGGCGAGCACCTTGTCGTCGGCGATTTCGATGCCGTAGCCGCTGCAGGCCTTGTCGCTTTGCAGGTACTGCAGCATGACGCCGTCGCCGCAGCCGACGTCGAGCACGTGGGCCTTGTTCGGCACCCAGTGGGCGATAAAGGCGAGGTCGGGGCGCAGCGCGCTCAAGTCGTCGAAGTTCATGCGTATTCCTTGTTGCCGTGCTTGGCGGTCGGTGCGGTGTGCGGCGGGGCGGCGCCTTCGGCCCAGACCTGCTCGTAATAGGCGCGCACCATGTTCATGTAGCGCTGGTCCTCCAGCAGGAAGGCGTCGTGGCCGTGCGGCGCGTCGATTTCGGCGTAGGTCACCTGGCGCCGGTTGCTCACCAGCGCCTGGACGATTTCGCGGCTGCGCTCGGGCGAAAAGCGCCAGTCGGTCGAGAACGAGGCCAGGAAGAACTTGGCCCGGGTGTGCGCCAGCGCCGCCGCCAGGTCGCCGTCGTGGGCGCGCGCCGGGTCGAAGTAGTCGAGCGCCTTGGTGATCAACAGGTAGGTGTTGGCGTCGAAGTACTCGGAGAACTTGTCGCCCTGGTAGCGCAGGTAGGACTCGATCTCGAAGTCGATGCCGAAGCCGAACTTGTAGTTGCCGGTCTGGGCGGCGTCGCGCAGCTTGCGGCCGAATTTTTCGGCCATGTCGTCGTTCGACAGGTAGGTGATGTGGCCGACCATGCGCGCCACCCGCAGGCCGTTCTTCGGCACCACGCCGTGGGCGTAGAAGTCGCCGCCGTGGTAGTCCGGGTCCGACAGGATGGCCTGGCGGGCGACGTCGTTGAAGGCGATGTTCTGCGCCGACAGCTTGGCGGTGGAGGCGATGACGACGCAGTGGCGCAGCCGCGCCGGGAACATGATGCTCCAGGCCAGCGCCTGCATGCCGCCCAGCGAGCCGCCCATGACGGCGGCGAACTGGTCGATGCCGAGGGCGTCGGCCAGGCGCGACTGCGACACCACCCAGTCCTCCACCGTCACCACCGGGAAGGCGGCGCCGTAGGGTTTGCCGGTGGCCGGGTTGCTGTGCATCGGCCCGGTCGAGCCGAAGCAGGAGCCGAGGTTGTTGACGCCGATGACGAAGAACTTGTCGGTGTCGAGCGGCTTGCCGGGGCCGACCATGTTGTCCCACCAGCCGAGGCTTTTCGGCTGGTCGGCGTAGACCCCGGCCACGTGGTGCGAGGCGTTCAGCGCGTGGCACACCAGCACGGCGTTCGACTTGTCGGCGTTGAGGGTGCCATAGGTTTCGAACATCAACATGTAGTCGTGCAGCGTGGCTCCGCTTTGCAGCAGCAGTGGTTGCGCAAACTGCATAGTCTGCGGCGATACGATTCCAATGGAGGCCATGTGCTTGTACTTGTCAACGTTAAAAATGGGGTGGAAAGAAAGGCCGGGGCGCCGCCGCGGAGCCCGGCGCCCGGGCTCCGCATGGCAATCTTACATCACCTGCAACTGGCGGACCGCCTCGGCGATGACATTTGGCTCCATCGAGCGCAAAATTTTCCGCGTGCGCGGCGTAATCAGGCCCAGGTCGCTGTTGAGGATTTCCTGCTTGACCGCCAGCAGCTGCGCCGGATGCATCGAGAATTCGCGCAGGCCCATGCCCAGCAGCAGGCGCGTGAGCTTGACGTCGCCCGCCATCTCGCCGCAGACGGCGACGTCGATGCCGGCCTTGTGGCCGGCCGTGATGGTCATCGAGATCAGTTGCAGCACCGCCGGGTGGAGCGGGTTGTACAGGTGCGCGACCTCGTAGTCGACCCGGTCGATCGCCAGCGTGTACTGGATCAGGTCGTTGGTGCCGATCGACAGGAAGTCCATGCGCTTGACGAACATCGGCAGCGCCAGCGCCGCCGCCGGGATCTCGATCATGGCGCCGACGTCGACGTCGGCGTCGAACTTGATGTTGGCCTCGCGCAGCTCGGCCTTGGCCTGGGCGATCATCGCCAGCGACTGGTCGATCTCGAAGGCGTGCGCCAGCATCGGGATCAGGATGCGCACCTTGCCGAAGGCCGAGGCGCGCAGGATCGCCCGCAACTGGGTCAGGAAGATCTGCGGCTCGGCCAGGCAGTAGCGGATCGCCCGCAGCCCCAGCGCCGGGTTCAGCGCGGTGTGGTCGGACTGGTCGAGCGGCTTGTCGGCGCCGATGTCGAGCGTGCGGATGGTCACCGGCCGGCCCTTCATCGACACCACCGTCTGGCGGTAGGCCTCGAACTGCTCGTCCTCGGACGGGATCTTGTGGCCGCGCCCCATGAACAGGAACTCCGAGCGGAACAGGCCGATGCCGCTGGCGCCGGACTCCATCGCCACCGCGCAGTCGTCCGGCAGCTCGATGTTGGCCAGCAGCGTGATCGGCGTGCCGCACCTGGTCACGGCCGGGGTTTTCTTCAGCTTGTTGAGCTTCTTGCGGGCGCGCTGCATGGCGTTCTGCCGCTCGCGGTACTGATCCAGCACCAGCGCGCTGGGGTTGGCGATGACGACGCCGGCGTCGCCGTCGATGATCAGCCAGTCGTCCTGCTCGATCAGCGTCGAGGCCTGCGACATGCCGACCGCGGCCGGTATGTCGAGGCTGCGCGCGACGATCGCCGTGTGCGAGTTCTGGCCACCGACGTCGGTGACGAAGCCGATGAAGGAGCGGTCGCGGAACTGCAGCATGTCGGCCGGCGAAATGTCGTGGGCGACGACGATCATCTGCGCCTGGAACGGGTCGTCGCCGGCCCTGGCCGACGGCAGCGGCTCGCTGCCCAACAGCACCTTGAGGACGCGCTCGGCCACCTGCTGGATGTCGGCCTTGCGCTCGCGCAGGTAGGGGTCTTCGATCTCGTCGAACTGCGCCGATAGCTCGTCGATCTGCGTCAGCAGGGCCCACTCGGCGTTGTAGTGGCGCGAGCGGATGATGTCCAGCGGCGCCTCGGATATGAGCGGGTCCGAGAGGATCAGCGCGTGCACGTCGATGAAGGCGCCCAGTTCGGTCGGGGCGTCCTTCGGCAGCTCGTTCCACAGCGTCTGCAATTCCTTGTGCACCTCGGCCAGCGCGTGCCGCAGGCGGCGCACCTCGGCCTCCAGCAGCTCCTCGGCGACCAGGTAGTGCTTGACGTCGAGCGCGGCCGGCGCCAGCAGGTGGGCGCGGCCGATGGCGATGCCGCGCGAGACCGGAATGCCGTGCAAGGTGAAGGACGCCATCGGCGGACCTGTCGGGATGCGGGTGTGGCTGCGGTCGGAAGGCATTACTCGCCTTCGCCGAACCTGTCGTTGATCAGCGCGGCGAGGGCGGCGACGCAGGGACCCTCGTCCGCGCCCTCGGCCTCCAGCGTCACCTTGGCGCCCTTGCCGGCGGCCAGCATCATCACCCCCATGATGGACTTGGCGTTGATGCGGCGCGAGTTGCGGGTCAGCCAGACATCGCTCTGGAACTTGGCGGCCAGTTGCGTGAACTTGGCCGAGGCACGCGCGTGCAGACCCAGCTTGTTGATGATTTCGAGTTCTTGTTGAATCATTTTTATATTGTCTCAGTCGCAGTTATAAGGCGCTACTTTCACTCCGGGGGCTTGCCCCTCGGCCCCCCCCCCCCTAATTCTCGCCGACGCGGATGCGGTTGTCGACCCTTACCGCGCCGCTTTGCGCGCCGGCCAGCGCCATCTCCACCACCACGTCGAGCGTGTCGCGGCGGTAGGTGATGGCGCGCAGCAGCATCGGCAGGCTGATGCCGGCGATCACCTCGACCTGGCCGACGTCGTGCAGCTTGTTGCAGCAGTTGGCCGGCGTGCCGCCCTTGATGTCGGTCATGACCAGCACGCCGCTGCCGTCGTCGAGGCGGCGGATGGCTTCCTGCGCCAGCGCCTGCACCTCCAGCAGGTCCTGGTCGGCGGTGACGTCAATCGCCTCCAGGCGCTCGGTCGGGCCGCGGAACACGTGGGCGCAGGCGGCCACGAAGGCCTGGCCCAGCGGCGCGTGCGTCATCAGCAGAATGCCGACCATCTCAGCGCCCCGCCACGCCGCGCTCGACGGCGTCGATGAACATCGCGGCGACGTCGAAACCGGTCTGCTGCCCGATCTCTTGGAAGCAGGTCGGGCTGGTGACGTTGATTTCGGTGAGGTAGTCGCCGATCACGTCCAATCCTACCAGCATCAGGCCGCGCGCCGCCAGTATCGGCCCCAGCGTTTCGGCGATTTCCAGGTCGCGCGCCGTCAAGGGCTGCGCCACGCCGACGCCGCCGGCGGCCAGGTTGCCGCGCACTTCGCCGCCCTGCGGGATGCGCGCCAGCGAAAACGGCACCGGCTTGCCGCCGATGACCAGGATGCGCTTGTCGCCCTTGGCGATCTCCGGGATGAAGCGCTGCGCCATGATGGTGCGGGCGCCGTTGTCGCTCAGCGTCTCGATGATCGCGCCCAGGTTCAGGGCGTCGGACTTGACGCGGAAGATGCCGGTGCCGCCCATGCCGTCGAGCGGCTTGAAGATGACGTCCTGGTGGCGCGCGTGGAAGGCGCGCAGGCGCGCCTCGCTGGAAGTGACCAGGGTCGGCGAGGTGAACTGCGAAAACTGCGCGATCGACAGTTTTTCATTGTTGTCGCGGATCGCCGACGGCTTGTTGAAGACGTGCGCGCCCTGCTTCTCGGCCAGCTCCAGCAGATAGGTGCCGTAGACGTACTCCATGTCGAAGGGCGGGTCCTTGCGTTCGATGATGGCGTCGAACTCGCCCAGCGGGGTCTCGTGGCGCAGGTCGGCGCGGAACCAGTCGTCGGCCTCGCCGGTCAGGGTGATGCGCGCGACGTTGGCGCTGACCACGCCCTCGTCGAGCGCCATGTCCTTCTGCTCGAACGCGTACACCGCGTGGCCGCGGCGGGACGCTTCGACCATCATCGCGTAGGTGGTGTCTTTGTAAGTCTTAAAGCCTGCCAGCGGATCGGCGAGGAATGCGATTTTCATGGTCGGGTCCAAATGAGGTAATGCCTGATTCTAGCCGAGATTGGCGGCGCCGGTCCGGTCGAGCCCGCTTTGCGGCCACGCGCCGGCCGCCGCCGCCAAACCGGGGGCGCGGAGCCGGGCTCGCGCCTACGGTTCAGTAGACTTCCGGATTCGGATCGGTGCGCTCCATCTCCAGCGACGCCGCCAGCAGCGCCAGCCGCGCCACCACGCCGTAGACATAGAAGCGGTTCGGCGCGGCGGTGCCCGGCTTGGCCTTCAAATCCGGCACCGCGTGCTGCTGCGCGAACGCCAGCGGCACGAACTGCGAACCGGGCGCGTTCAGGTTCTGGTCGACGCCGCGCTCGGCGTGCACGCGGTAGAAGCCGCCCACCACGTAGCGGTCGATCATGTACACCACCGGCTCGGCCACCGCCTCCTTGATGCTCTCGAAGGTCGGCACGCCCTCTTGGATAATGACGTCGGTGACCACCTTGCCGTCCTTGATGACGGACATCTTGTTGCGCTGCTTGCGGGTCAGGTCGCGCACCTCGCTGGCGTCCTTCACCGTCATGATGCCCATGCCGTAGGTGCCGGCGTCCGGCTTGACGATGACGAAAGGCTTTTCCTTGATGCCGTATTCCTTGTACTTCTTGCGGATCTTCGCCAGCAGCACGTCCACGTTGGCCGCCAGGCAATCCTCGCCCTCGCCTTCCTGGAAATTGATGTCGCTGCATTTGCTGTGGAAGGGGTTCAGCATCCACGGGTCGACGTCGATCATCTTGCCGAATTTCTTCGCCACCTCGTCGTAGGCGGCGAAGTGGTTACTCTTGCGGCGCACCGCCCAGCCCGCGTGCAGCGGCGGCAGCAGGCTTTGCTCGTGAATGTTTTGCAAGATATCCGGGATACCGGCCGACAAGTCGTTGTTCAGCAAAATCGTGCAGGGATCGAAATCCTTCAAGCCCAGGCGCCGGCCGTTGTTCAGGCGCACCAGCGGCTCGATCACCAGCATGTTGCCGTCCGGCAGAGCCAACGGCGTCGGCTGGGTGATTTCCGGGTCCAGCGTGCCCAGGCGCACGTGCAGCCCGGTCTGGCGGAAGATTTGCATCAGGCGCGCGACGTTTTGCAGGTAGAAGGGATTGCGGGTATGGCTCTCCGGGATCATCAACAGGTTGCGCGCGTCGGGGCAATACTTGTCGATCGCCGCCATGGCCGCCTGCACCGACAGCGGCAGCATTTCGGT
Source organism: Janthinobacterium sp. CG3 (assembly GCF_000344615.1). GTDB lineage: Bacteria > Pseudomonadota > Gammaproteobacteria > Burkholderiales > Burkholderiaceae_D > Janthinobacterium. Next base: position 3,802,625 of record NZ_KB467824.1, read on the forward strand.
GGCCAGGTTGTTGAAGCCGCCGGGGAACAGATTGGTGTCGACCGGGGCCAGCTTGTAGCCGGCGTTGCGCAAATCGACCGAGCAATAAAACGGCGGCGTGTGCTCTTGCCACTCCATGCGGAACCAGCGCTCAATGGCCGGCGTCGCGGCCAGGATTTTCTTTTCAAGGTCGAGCAGAGGTCCGGTCAGGGCCGTGACGAGGTGGGGAACCATGGTGACATCCTTAAATTATGTGCCGGCATCAAAAAAGCACATAGCGCTGTCTATATTACCGTGCAAGTACCCCAAATCGGGGCAAAACCCTTGTTTTAAAGTCCCGCAATGCAAAAAGGCGCCCGCTGGGGGCGCCTTGGCCGGCCCGCTTGCGCGGGCACGTGCACAATCGACAATCAGGAATGGTAAGCGGACTCGCCGTGGCTGGTGATGTCCAGGCCTTCGCGCTCCTCTTCTTCCGGCACGCGCAGGCCGATGACCACGTCGACCAGCTTGTAGGCGATGACCGAAACCAGCGCCGACCAGACGATCGTGGTGCCGACCGCCTGCGCCTGGATCCAGACCTGGTTGCCGATCGAATAAGCGTCGGCCGACATCTTGTTGGCGACGTAGTCGAACACGCCCTGGCCGCCCAGTTGTGGCGCGGCAAACACGCCGGTCAGCAAGGCCCCCAGGATACCGCCGACGCCATGCACGCCGAACACGTCCAGCGAGTCGTCGGCGCCGATCAGGCGTTTCAAACCATTCACACCCCACAGGCAGATCATACCAGCGAGCAAGCCCATGAACAATGCGCCCATCGGCCCGACGTAGCCGCAGGCCGGGGTGATCGCCACCAGGCCGGCGACGGCGCCGGAGGCGCCACCGAGCATCGATGGCTTGCCTTTGGAGATCCACTCGCCGAACACCCACGACACGGTGGCCGCGGCGGTGGCCAGCAAGGTGTTGATGAAGGCCAGGCCGGCGATGTCGTTCGCTTCCAGCGCCGAGCCGGCGTTGAAACCGAACCAGCCGACCCACAGCAGCGAGGCGCCGACCATGGTCATGGTCAGCGAGTGCGGCGCCATCGATTCGCGGCCGTAACCGACGCGCTTGCCGATCATGATCGCGCCGACCAGGCCGGCCACGGCGGCGTTGATATGCACCACGGTGCCGCCGGCGAAGTCGAGCGCGCCTTTTTTCCAGATCCAACCGGCCTTGGCCGTTTCGGCGGCCAGCGTGGCGGCGTCTTTGATCGCGTCGGGGCCGGTCCAGAACCAGACCATATGGGCCACCGGCAGGTAGGAGAAGGTGAACCACAACACCACGAAGGCCAGCACGGCGGCGAACTTGGCGCGCTCGGCGAAGGCGCCGACGATCAGGCCGCAGGTAATGGCGGCGAACGTGCCCTGGAACGCGACAAACACGAATTCGGGAATGACGACACCCTTGCTGAAGGTGGCGGCCGAGGCGAAGGTGCCGGCGGCCGGATCCCAGATGCCGTTCAGGAACAGGCGGCCGAAACCACCAAAGAACGAGCCGCCCTCGGTGAACGCCAGCGAGTAGCCGTACAGGCACCACAGCACGATGATCAGGGCGAAGACCATGAACACTTGCATCAGCACCGACAGCATGTTTTTCGCGCGCACCAGGCCGCCGTAGAACAGCGCCAGGCCGGGAATGGTCATCAGGATCACCAGCAAGGTCGCCACCATCATCCAGGCGGTGTCGCCCTTGTTGGCGACGGGTGCGGCGGCCGGCGCGGCAGGGGCGGCCGGTGCCGCCGCGGCGGCTGCCGGTGCGGCTGCGGCGGCGGCAACCGGCGCGGAGGCGGGCTCCGCAGCTGGCGCGGCAGCCGGCGCGGCCACGGCGGCCGTGGCCACCGGTTCAACTTTTGCAGCGGTCTCGTCGGCGGCAAAGCTCGGGATCGCGACGCTGCAAGCAAACAGGACAGCAACCCCGGCTAGCCATTTTGTTATATTTTTATTCATCTATATTCCCCTTGCCTTAGAGTGCTTCGTTGCCGGTTTCACCGGTGCGGATACGGATGACTTGTTCCAGGTTATACACGAAGATTTTGCCGTCGCCGATCTTGCCGGTACGGGCCGCGGTCTCGATGGCTTCAATCGCCTGGTCGACGATGGCGTCGTCGACGGCCGCTTCGATTTTGGTTTTAGGAAGGAAATCGACGACGTATTCGGCGCCGCGATACAGCTCGGTATGTCCTTTTTGGCGGCCGAAACCTTTTACTTCGGTAACCGTGATGCCTTGCACGTTAATCGCCGACAAGGCTTCGCGCACCTCGTCGAGTTTGAACGGTTTGATAATGGCGGTGATCATTTTCATGCTGGCCTCGCTTAGAAAGTTTTGGAAACGGTCAGGACGAGACCGGTTTTAGCCGTGTTTTTGCCGTTCGGCGCGGGCACCTCGATATCGGCCTTGACCGCGGCCAGCGCGACGGTGACGACGCCGAAGTCCTTGGTCACGCCGATTTTGTAGTCGTTATAGCTGGCCGCACCGTTGTGTCTGACTTCCTGGTGGCCGGCGTGCAGATTCAACATATATCCTTGGGCGACGTCGTAGTTCAGGCCGATGTCGAAGTAGCCGCTTTGTTTGCTGTCGGAAAAGCCGAACAAATTCGTCGTCGACACCGAGTATTTGGCGTAGGCCGGACCGAAACCGAGTTGGCCGTAGACCTCGAAGGTGTTGGCGCTCGGGTTCAGGTCGTTCGACGGGTAGAAGTAGTACAGGCCGCCGATGTCGTAGCTGACGTCCTTGGCGATTTCACCGCGCTTGCCGCCATACAGGTCAATCTCGATATCGCTGTCGCCCTTCGCGTCCTTGATCCATTTGATGTTCGACGCCCACACGCCGGCGTACAGGCCGGTTGGATTGTTGACGTAGTCGGCGCCGCCCTGCAGCGCCGGCTGCAAGCGGGTTTGCGAGACGCCGCGGAAACGGTAATCGCTGGTCACGGCCACGTTGTAACTGACGGCGTGCTCCGGCGTCGCAGCATCTTCGGCGTGGGCCACGGTCCCGATGGCGCTCATTGCAAGGGTCAACGCGGCAGCTAGAGTCAGGTTCGTGGTCAGGTTTTTCATAACGATTTCCTTTTGATTGAACTTTAATGGCGGTTGGGGTTTAAAATCTGGGATGAGGCGCAAAATGCTGTCAGTAACCTCATTAGCAGAATGCGTGCCAGCAGCCGCCGCTGCCCGTTATGGACATTTCAACCCTGGCGTGCCCCGTTTTCGCCAGGTCGCACAGAACCGCAAGCGTGCCGCGTTATCACATTAGCCAGACCCGCACCAATTTAACGCCGGGGGCGCACCGCAATGGTGCGACGCGCCTGCCAGCCACAAAGGATACCCATGGATATGAACAACTTCTTCACCGACTTGCAGAGCAAGATCAACCAAGCGATAGAAAACTCGCCGGCCAAAGACATCGAAAAGAACGTCAAATCGATGATGACCCAGGGGTTTTCCAAGCTCGACCTGGTGACGCGCGAGGAATTCGACATCCAGGCGCAAGTGCTGGCCAAGACCCGCGCCAAACTCGACGCGCTGGAAACGCGCGTGGCCGAACTGGAAGCGCGCCTGCCGCCGGTCCTGTCGAAAGACGCGTAAGCCCCGCATAGCGTTAAGTTAGCGTGTCGTAGGTCGGATTAGCGAAGCCTAATCCGACAATGTTGGCCGAAGCGAGACGCGCTGCTCCAGGCCAACGACGTTGTCGGGTTGCGCCCTGGCGGGCAAACCCGACCTACAAAACCCGGCTCCAGCCTAACGCGTTTGGTCACAGCCCTCCCCGCTCCAGCCGTCTATACACGCCAGGTTTGGTCGCCCTCAAAGCGCCCCCTGCAAAACCCCTTACGATCCCAGTAACGCCGATCCCCAGCCGCAAGGAAAACCATGAGCCTCGCCGTGTTGAAAAGCCGCGCCCTGGCCGGTATGGACGCGCCTGAAGTGAACGTCGAAGTCCACCTGGCCAACGGCTTGCCGTCGTTTACCATCGTTGGCCTGCCCGATACCGAAGTGAAGGAATCGCGCGACCGGGTCCGCGCGGCGCTGCAAAACGGCGGCTTCGACATGCCGAACCGGCGCATCACCGTCAACCTCGCCCCGGCCGACCTGCCGAAGGAATCGGGGCGCTTCGACCTGCCGATCGCGTTGGGCATTCTGGCCGCCTCCGGCCAGATCCCGGGCGGGCGCCTGAACCAATACGAATTCGCCGGCGAACTATCGCTGTCGGGCCAACTGCGGCCCATCCGCGGCGCGCTGGCGATGACCTTCGCCATGCAGCGCAGCGCCGACGGCAAACCGCGCGCCTTCATCCTGCCGCTGGCCAACGCCGACGAGGCGGCGCTGGTCACGGACGCCGCCATTTACCCCGCCAGCACGCTGCTACAGGTGTGCGCGCACTTCGCCGCGCGCGATCCGGCCGCCGCGCTGCAACGCCACAGCGCCCGCCTGCCGGACACGCAGTTCGCCTACCCCGACTTCGCCGACGTGAAAGGCCAGCGCCAGGCCAAGCGCGCGCTGGAGGTGGCGGCCGCCGGCGCCCACAGCATCATCCTGATCGGCCCGCCGGGCGCCGGCAAGACCATGTTGGCGCTGCGCTTTGGCGGCTTATTGCCGCCGATGACGGACGAGGAGGCGCTCGAATCGGCCGCCGTGCAATCGCTGACGGGCGGCTTCAACGCCGGCAACTGGAAGCGCCGGCCATTCCGCGCGCCGCACCACACCGCGTCCGGCGTCGCCCTGGTCGGCGGCGGCAGCGTGCCGCGTCCGGGTGAAATTTCGCTGGCCCATTGCGGCATTCTGTTTCTCGACGAACTGCCAGAATTCGACCGGCGCGTGCTGGAGGTGTTGCGCCAGCCGCTGGAATCCGGTCGCATCACCATTTCGCGCGCGGCGCACCAGTCCGACTTTCCGGCGCGCTTCCAACTGATCGCGGCGATGAACCCCTGCCCCTGCGGCTTCCTGGGCCAGTCGGACCGCTGCCGTTGCACAACCGAATCCGTGCTGCGCTACCAGGGCCGCATTTCCGGCCCCCTGCTCGACCGCATCGACATGCAGATCGAAGTGGCGGCCATGCCGCCCGCCTCGCTGAGCGCGGCGGCCGACGGTGAAAGCTCGGCCGATGTCGCCCAGCGCGTCGCGCTGGCGTTCCAGCTGCAACTGGCGCGCCAGGGCAAAGCCAACCAGCACCTGGTGGCGCGCGAAATCGACCGGCATTGCCAGCTCGACGACGAAGGCGAACAATTGCTGCGCACGGCGATGCTGCGGCTGCGCTGGTCGGCGCGCGCCTACCACCGCGTGCTGAAGGTGGCGCGCAGCATCGCCGACCTGGCCGGCGCGCCGGCCATCGCGCCGCAGCACGTCGCCGAAGCGATCCAATATCGCCGCGCCTTGCGCGAACGCTGACAGCGGCGCGTGCGCGATTGCCTCGCGCCGGCCCGGCTGCTACCATTTGCCCATGCTAAAAAAAACCATCCCCACCGTGCTGGGCACCCTAGTTGCCGCCTGCGTCTTGTCAGCCTGCAGCCCTAAATTCGACTGGCGCGACTACCGCAGCCCGGACGCGAGCTATTCCGCCCTCTTTCCCGCCAAACCGGCAAGCTTCACCCGCGAAGTGGACCTCAACGGAGTGAAAGCGAACATGACCATGACCGCCGCCGAGATCGACGGCACCACCTTTGCCATCGGCAGCGCCGACATGGCCGACGCCGCCAAGGCCAAGGCCGCGCTGGCGGCAATGAAAACGGCGATGGTCAAGAACATCGGCGGCACCGTGAAAAGCGAAAAGGCATCGTCGGCGGCCAGCAGCAGCAACGGTGCATCCAGCCAGAAATCATCGATTGAGATTGAAGCGAATGGCATGCAAAACGGCACGCCCATGCTGCTGGTCGGGCGCTTTGCGGCCCAAGATAAGCGCGTCTATCAAATCATCGTGCTGGGCAAGGAAAAACACCTTGATCGCGACAGCGTCGAAACCTTCATGAGTTCGGTCAAACTGCACTGAAACGGCGGCCGCACGTTTGAAGCGCCACCGCTAAAGCTGAAACAGGCGAACGTGATATTGTTGGCAAACTAAATAACAGTTTCAGAAAGCACTTATGTTGATCACTTTCAAATCCAAATCGTCGGCCGACGTGCTGATGTTGCAAGACAACGCGCAACCCATCCTGGACCTGCTGCATAAGAGCCCGGCGCGCGGCATTATCACCGCGGCGGAAGCGGCAGGCGCAATGGCGACGCTGGAGCAAGAAGTCGTGGCAAGCCGCCAGCGCCAGGAGCCTGCGGCCGATACCGGCGCGGGGGAAAAAGAAGATGACGACAAGCTGGAAGAAGCCAAGGTACAGCGGGTGGATTTCGGCGCCCGCGCCTTTCCGCTGATGGAAATGCTGCGTTCGGCCAGCGCCAACGGCAACGATATCGTCTGGGGCGTTTGAAGTAAGCCGAATCAGTAGCGGACCAAGCCCTTCGTTAGCTAGAAGGGCTTTTTTTACATCTGCGAAGCCAAACCAAAAGCAAGGGCCGGGGTCTGACCCCAGGTTTGCTTCTGGTTTAACGCCGACAAAAACGCGGACGGAAAAAAACCCCACCGGCGCCCAGCGCGATCTTGAGCGCGCTGGGGCTGGTGGGGTTTTTTAATATAACAAGCCTGACGATAACCTACTTTCACACTGGTTGCAGCACTATCATCGGCGCAAAATTGTTTCACGGTCCTGTTCGGGATGGGAAGGGGTGGTACCAATTTGCTATGGTCATCAGGCATAACTTGTAAAACCATCTGCCCCGGGAATTGCACCCTTTGGCGGCAGACGGCTCAATCTGGAAGAAGTAAAGCA
>NZ_KB467824.1:3809550-3809666 GCF_000344615.1 Janthinobacterium sp. CG3
CATGTGCACTTATTCGCTTGTCCCTATAACGTTAGCCTCTCGCCGCTTGCGCGCCGAAAGAAACGGTATTGGGATAAGAAAGTACAGCGTTGCCAGATTCAATTGCTTGAATCATG
>NZ_KB467824.1:3809766-4541381 GCF_000344615.1 Janthinobacterium sp. CG3
GGTTGATTTATTTTCCTGCAGCTACTTAGATGTTTCAGTTCGCCGCGTTCGCCTTGCATACCTATGTATTCAGTATGCAATACCCTAAAAAGGTGGGTTTCCCCATTCGGAAATCTGCGGATCAAAGCGTGTTTGCTCGCTCCCCGCAGCTTATCGCAAGCTACTACGTCCTTCATCGCCTGTAATCGCCAAGGCATCCACCATGTGCACTTATTCGCTTGTCCCTATAACGTTAGCCTCTCGCCGCTTGCGCGCCGAAAGAAACGGTACAAAGATAAGAAAGTACAGCGTTGCCAGATTCAATTGCTTGAATCATGTTTGTTGATAATACAATCACTACCCATGACCGGCATTCCTGCCGGTCAAATAAAACTTTACTTCTTCCAAATTGTTAAAGAACGAAACAGCCAATAATCTTTGAAAGACCAAACCTAAATCCCGGCGCCGTTTGCGCTGATTTACGTTTGAACTTTCACGGCAGTGATGGTGGAGGATGACGGGATCGAACCGACGACCCCCTGCTTGCAAAGCAGGTGCTCTCCCAGCTGAGCTAATCCCCCTGTGGTATTGCTGGTAGGGCTGGTTGGACTCGAACCAACGACCCCCGCGTTATCAACACGGTGCTCTAACCAGCTGAGCTACAGCCCCGACAAGGTGTACCAGTACTGCTACTGTTTCTTCAATTTCAACAGTCGATAAATGTGGACATTTAATGAGTGAACATTCTCAGTTCGGTGCAACTCTAGAAAGGAGGTGATCCAGCCGCACCTTCCGATACGGCTACCTTGTTACGACTTCACCCCAGTCACGAATCCTACCGTGGTAAGCGCCCTCCTTGCGGTTAAGCTACCTACTTCTGGTAAAACCCGCTCCCATGGTGTGACGGGCGGTGTGTACAAGACCCGGGAACGTATTCACCGCGACATGCTGATCCGCGATTACTAGCGATTCCAACTTCATGCAGTCGAGTTGCAGACTACAATCCGGACTACGATACACTTTCTGCGATTAGCTCCCCCTCGCGGGTTGGCGGCGCTCTGTATGTACCATTGTATGACGTGTGAAGCCCTACCCATAAGGGCCATGAGGACTTGACGTCATCCCCACCTTCCTCCGGTTTGTCACCGGCAGTCTCATTAGAGTGCCCTTTCGTAGCAACTAATGACAAGGGTTGCGCTCGTTGCGGGACTTAACCCAACATCTCACGACACGAGCTGACGACAGCCATGCAGCACCTGTGTACTGGTTCCCTTTCGGGCACCCCCTGATCTCTCAAGGGTTCCAGCCATGTCAAGGGTAGGTAAGGTTTTTCGCGTTGCATCGAATTAATCCACATCATCCACCGCTTGTGCGGGTCCCCGTCAATTCCTTTGAGTTTTAATCTTGCGACCGTACTCCCCAGGCGGTCTACTTCACGCGTTAGCTGCGTTACCAAGTTAATTAAAACCCGACAACTAGTAGACATCGTTTAGGGCGTGGACTACCAGGGTATCTAATCCTGTTTGCTCCCCACGCTTTCGTGCATGAGCGTCAGTCTTGACCCAGGGGGCTGCCTTCGCCATCGGTGTTCCTCCACATATCTACGCATTTCACTGCTACACGTGGAATTCTACCCCCCTCTGCCAAACTCTAGCCTTGCAGTCTCCATCGCAATTCCCAGGTTGAGCCCGGGGATTTCACGACAGACTTACAAAACCGCCTGCGCACGCTTTACGCCCAGTAATTCCGATTAACGCTTGCACCCTACGTATTACCGCGGCTGCTGGCACGTAGTTAGCCGGTGCTTATTCTTCAGGTACCGTCATTAGTGATCTGTATTAGAAACCACCGTTTCTTCCCTGACAAAAGAGCTTTACAACCCGAAGGCCTTCTTCACTCACGCGGCATTGCTGGATCAGGCTTTCGCCCATTGTCCAAAATTCCCCACTGCTGCCTCCCGTAGGAGTCTGGACCGTGTCTCAGTTCCAGTGTGGCTGGTCGTCCTCTCAGACCAGCTACTGATCGATGCCTTGGTAGGCTTTTACCCTACCAACTAGCTAATCAGATATCGGCCGCTCCACGAGCATGAGGTTCTTGCGAATCCCCCACTTTCATCCTTAGATCGTATGCGGTATTAGCGTAACTTTCGCTACGTTATCCCCCACTCTAGGGTACGTTCCGATATATTACTCACCCGTTCGCCACTCGCCACCAGAGCAAGCTCCGTGCTGCCGTTCGACTTGCATGTGTAAGGCATGCCGCCAGCGTTCAATCTGAGCCAGGATCAAACTCTTCAGTTTAATCTCTGTTTAATGACATTGCTGTCAGGTCGAAGGCTTTTTAGGGCCTCCGAATTCATGCCACTGGCATGAATTCGCTCACTCAAAATACTGACAGGCCATTCTTGCGAATGTCCTATATTTATTCTTTCGTGAGCATTTGATAATTTAAGTATGCGGCGAACCGAAGTCCGCCGGCACCTTCATCAAATGCCCACATTTATCGACTGTTAATTGTTAAAGAACTTGTTTTGTAGTGCCTTCTGCGTCACCGACAAAGCGTTTTGTTTGTCGTCAGCAGAGAAGGAAGAGTATGCAGCGTTTCGCTTGTGTCGTCAACCCCCTGATTTTCCTGCAACGCCGTTTCCGGCGCTCCCCGTTGCGCTGCAACTACTTGATTTCGCTACTGTTTCAGCGGGGAGGCGAATCATATCAAAGTCCGTCGAACTTTGGCAAGCGCTTTTCCAAGAAAGCGTGCATGCCCTCTTTTTGGGCCGGCGTGCCGAACGCCGCGTGGAACAAACGACGTTCGTAGGCAACGCCTTCGGTCAGCGTGGTTTCGAAGGCGCGGTTGACGGCGTCCTTGATCATCATCGCCACCGAAGTTGGCATGGCGGCGATGGTCGCGGCCGCAGCCAGCGCTTCTTCCATCAGCTTGTCGGCGGGAACAACGCGCGACACCAGGCCGATGCGCTCCGCTTCGGCGGCGTCGATGGTACGGGCCGTCAGCAGCAAGTCCATGGCCTTGCCTTTTCCGATGGTACGCGGCAGGCGCTGGGTGCCGCCGGCGCCCGGGGTGACGCCGACCTTGATTTCAGGCTGGCCGAATTTGGCGTTGTCGCCGGCGATGATGAAGTCGCACATCATCGCCAGTTCGCAGCCGCCGCCCAAGGCGTAGCCGGCGACGGCGCCGATGACCGGCTTGCGCACGCGCAGGATGTGTTCCCAGTTGCGCGTGATGTAGTTGTCTTTAAAGGTGTCCGGATAGGTGTAGTCGGCCATCGCCGCGATGTCAGCGCCCGCGGCGAACGCTTTCTCGCTGCCGGTCAGGACGATGCAGCCGATGCTGGCGTCGGCGTCGAACTTGTGTAGGGCCTCGCCCAGCTCGTTCATCATGCGTTCGTTCAGCGCGTTGAGCGCTTTCGGGCGGTTCAGGCGAATCAGCGCTACTTTGTCGTGAATTTCGATAATCAGATCTTCGTATTGCATAAGGCTCTCCTATGGGTGGAACACGGTAGCGGCGATTGTAGCGTTTTATCCCCCTTCCGCGAGTATATGCAATTACTCACAGCCGTTCGCGGTGCTGGTAACGGCCTGGGGGCGATGCCGCTTGCCTCGCCGCTGCATACCGTGCGCGCCTGAATCGGCGCGGCAGCCTACACTCGGACATCAGGCAGCAAGAGGCTGGATTTGCTCGGCTTTGATATACATCAAGGTTTTTTCGCCTCACTTCCATAAGCTGGCTTGTGTACATCAACCGGAGAATTCCATGTTCAACACTATCCTACTGCCTACCGACGGCTCCGCATTATCAGAAAAGGCCACCGTCACGGCGATCCGGTTTGCGCAGCTGAATAACGCCAAGATCATCGGCATCAGCGTGGTGCAGCCGTTTCCATTTTCGCCGATGAGCGACGGTGGCGCCGTCTTCGACGCCGGCCAGTACGAACGCGAGATGCACGAGACGGCGCAGCGCAACCTCGACAAGGTCGGCGTTGCCGCGCGCGAAGCCCAGGTGCCGTTCGAGGGCGTGGTGAGCCTGTCGGCCAGTCCGTACGAGGAAATCGTCGCGACTGCGGAGAAGTATCAATGCGACATTATTATGATGGCCTCGCACGGCCGCAAGGGCTTGAATAAGCTGTTTCTCGGCAGCGAAACGCAGAAGGTACTGGCGCATACGACGCTGCCGGTGATGGTGTTGCGCTAGGACCGAGGTTTTCATCGGGTTAGCCCAAGGGCCGTTACCCGACAATGTTGGCTTAAAGCAGCGCCTCTCGCGGCTTGCAGGCGCTGGCTTTTTCTTAGCGTTTTGGCGCTTGCTTTGGCAGTAGCACCCACACCATGCCGCTCTGCTTCATGCGGCCGGCGTTTTCCGCCGCTTCGGCGCCGAAGCCGAAGAAGTAGTCGACCCGGATCGCGCCGCGGATGGCGCCGCCGGTGTCTTGCGCCATCACCAGGCGCTGCATCGGGATGTCGCTGTTCGCTTGCGTGGTCGACAGGAACAGCGGCGCGCCCAGCGGCAGGAAGGTGGCGTCGACCGCCACCGAACGCTGCGGCGTCAGCGGCACGCCGAAGGCGCCCTTCGGCCCCACTTTCGGGTCCGGCAGGCGCTCCTCCTTGAAGAACACATAGCTGGGATTGGCGTTGAACAATTCCTGCTGGCGCGTAGGATGGCCGGCGATCCAGGCTTTGATGCCCTGCGCCGAGGCTTGGTCCGCCGTCAGCTCGCCCTTCTCCACCAGGTATTTGCCGATCGACTTGTACGGGTGGCCGTTCTGGTCGGCGTAGGCAACGCGCACCGTTTCCTGCGCGTCGGCCAGTTGCACCCGACCCGAACCCTGCACCTGCAGGAAGAACGCTTCGACCGGATCTTCGACCCACATCAATTCCTTGCCCGTCACCTCGGTGGCGCGTTCGATCTCGGCGCGGGTTGCGTAGGGCAGCACTTTTTTGCCGACCAGGCGGCCGCGCAGGCGCATCCCCTTCAACTCCGGGTAGACGCTGGCCAGGTCGACGCTGACCATGTCTTCCGGCACCTTATATAGCGGCGTCTGGTACGGCCCGCCGCGCTTGCGCGCGCCGTGCAGCAAGGGTTCGTAATAACCGGTGACCAGGCCGCTGTTGGCCCCGTCCGCCGCCAGCACCTGGTGCGGCACGAAAAAGGTTTCGAAGAACAGGCGGATGGCGCGTTCCTCGCCGGCGTTGACCTGGCGCGCGATGGTGCACGCCTCCTTCCAGTCGGCGCGCTTGACCAGCACGCCGCACGAGGCCATGAACGCCGGCCACGCCGCGCGCATGTCGTCGCGGCTCCAGCCCGGCAAGGCGGCGAAACCGACCGGCACGAACTGCGGCGCCGGCGCGGCGCTGGCGACGGCCGGCGCGGCGGCGGGCTTGGCCGGCTCCGGCTTGACGATTGGCGCGGGAATGTGCACCGGCGCGGGCGGCACCGGCGTGCTGGTGCAGGCGGCCAGGGAAAGCGCGACGGCGCCCATCGAAACGAGTAAACTACTGCGTGAAAATGACATGGGGAATGATATGTGGCTATTAATGTTGGAAGCGGTGTTTGCGTTTTTCTTGCTGGTCTTCATCGTCTGGTGGACCATGTATTCGGGCCGCAAGCCGAACCGTCCAGCGCAGAAAAAGCAATTACCCGAGCACAAGCCCGGCGACAACATCGAGTGACAGAAGTGAAGATGCAATAGGCGGGCGGCCGCGATGCGGGCCGCCCCGGGCCGGCAGTAATCAATGCAGGGTGCGCGGCAGCGACAGCACAAATTCCGGAATCTTGGCCTCGAACTGGTGGCCGTCTTCGGCGACGCAGAAATACTCCCCGACCATTGATCCCTGCGGCGTGGCCAGCGCGGTGCCGCTGGTGTACTCGAACTGCTCGCCCGGTTGCAGCAAGGGCTGGTGGCCGACCACGCCCAGGCCGCGCACCTCGTCGATGTGGTTGTTGGCGTCCGTGATGACCCAGTGGCGCGAGATCAGCTGCGCGCCGACCGTCCCGCTATTCTTGATCGTGATCGAATAGGTGAACACGAAACTGGTGCGGTCGGGGTCCGACTGTTCCGGCAGATATTGCGTGCGGACGGAAACAGTAAATTCATAAGAAGCCATCGAAATTCCTCAAGTAAGCTGTGCCAGCCCGCCGATGCGGGCATGTGACATTGTCAATGACCTGCCATTGCACCCCAAAACGCGGCCGGGCGCAAGGTGTCGCCGGCAAATAGACGCAAGCCGGGGCGACGCCAACGCGCAACCAGCGGGCTGAAAGCGGGCGGCAATCGGGCTAAAAGCGGGCTGCAAGCGGCGATTAAAACAGGTATAGCCGGAGCGCAACACCGCCGCCGGGCGTAAAATAGCGCATCTTTCACCTAGCCCGCCCCTGACCATGCCTACATACCGCATCGCCCCCAGCATCCTGTCCGCCGATTTCGCCCGTTTAGGCGAAGAAGTGCGCAACGTCGTCACCGCCGGCGCAGACATCATACATTTTGACGTCATGGACAACCATTACGTTCCCAACCTAACCATCGGACCTTTGGTTTGCCAGGCCATTCGTCCACATGTGCAAGTGCCGATCGACGTCCACCTGATGGTCAAACCGGTCGACCGCCTGATTCCGGACTTCGCCAAGGCCGGCGCCAACATCATCACCTTCCATCCGGAAGCGTCGGAGCACCTGGACCGCTCGCTGCAATTGATCCGCGACAACGGCTGCAAGGCCGGCCTGGTCTTCAACCCGGGCACGCCGCTGCACTTCCTCGACCACGTGATGGACAAGATCGACATCATCCTGATCATGTCGGTCAACCCGGGCTTCGGCGGCCAGTCCTTCATCCCGGAAGCGCTGACGAAAATCGCCCTGGCGCGCCGCATGATCGACGAATCGGGCCGCGACATCATGCTCGAAGTCGACGGCGGCATTAAAATCGACAACATCGCCGCCGCCGCCGCGGCCGGCGCCGACACCTTCGTCGCCGGTTCGGCCATCTTCGGCCAGCCCGACTACAAGGCGGTGATCGACGCCATGCGCGCGCAACTGGCGAGCGTCTAAGATGACGGCGGCCAACGTTCTGGGCGGCGTGCGCGCCGCCATCATCGACCTGGACGGCACGATGCTCGACACCGTGCCCGACTTCCACGTCGCCATCAACCAGATGCGCGCCGAGTTCGACCTGGCGCCGATGACGGCCGAACGCATCACGCTGATGGTCGGCAAGGGCTCGGAAAACCTGGTCCGCACCGTGCTGGCGCTCGACTTCGACGAGGCCGGCGTGGCAACGCGCTTCGCCACGGCGATGGACGCCTACCAGCGCCACTACCTGGCCGTCAACGGCGACTTCAGCGTGTTGTACCCGGACGTGCTGGCCGGCTTGGACGCGCTCAAGGCGGCCGGCCTGCGCCTGGCCTGCGTCACCAACAAGCCGATCGCCTTCGCCCTGCCCCTGCTGCGACAAAAAGGCCTGGCCGGCTACTTTGAGATCGTCTACGGCGGCGACTCGCTGGCGCGCAAGAAACCGGACCCGCTACCGCTGACGCAAGTGTGCGCCGACTTCGACCTGGCGCCGGCGCAAGTGGTGGCCATCGGCGACTCGTCAAACGACGCGCAGGCCGCGCGGGCTGCGGGTTGCCCGGTGTTGACGGTGCCCTACGGGTACAATCACGGACACTCTATACATGAAACCGATTCAGATGGTATAGTTGACACGCTGCTTGTAGCCGCTCACTTAATTAGTCTGCACAACCAACCCGCACACTGACCACACACAACATGTTTCTCGACAAAAAACACAATGTTACCCAAACCGGCTCGATTGAGGCCTGGCTTTGGCGACGCTGGCAATCCTGGGCTAAGTAACCCCGTTTTGATTGCTGTCGGCTGCCCACGCGCATCCGGCAGGTTTTTTGCAAACCCACCGCCACACGCAAACCTGGCGGCATGGAGAGAAACATGACCGAACTCGAATTCAAATCGTTGGCCAATGAAGGCTTCAACCGCGTCCCGCTGATCGCCGAGGCGTTCGCCGACCTCGAAACCCCGCTGACGCTCTACCTGAAGCTGGCGCAGACCCAGAACGGCGGCAAGAACACCTTCCTGCTTGAATCGGTGGTCGGCGGCGAGCGCTTCGGCCGCTTTTCCTTCATCGGCCTGCCCGCCACGACGGTGCTGCGCAGCTTCGGCAGCCACACTGAAATCGTCAAGAACGGCGCCGTCATCGAGAGCCACGACGGCAACCCGCTCGACTTCATCGAACAGTACCAGGCCCGCTTCAAGGTGGCGCTGCGCCCCGGCATGCCGCGCTTTTGCGGCGGCCTGGCCGGCTACTTCGGCTACGACACCGTGCGCCACATCGAGAAGAAACTGGCCGACAGCATGCCCAAGGACGACCTGGGCCTGCCGGACATCCAGTTGATGGTGACCGAGGAACTGGCGGTGATCGACAACCTGTCGGGCAAGCTGTACTTGATCGTCTACGCCGACACCACCCAGCCGGAGTCGTTCTCGAAGGCGCGCCAGCGCCTGAAGGACCTGCGCATGATGCTGCGCCGCGGCGTCGACGCGCCGGTGACGTCGAGCTCGGTGCGCACCGAGACCATGCGCGACTTCAGCAAGGAGGACTATTTGAAGGCGGTCGCCAAGGCCCACGAATACGTGATGGCGGGCGACCTGATGCAGGTGCAAATCGGCCAGCGCCTGCGCAAGCCCTACGTCGACTCGCCGCTGACGCTGTACCGCGCGCTGCGCTCGCTGAACCCGTCGCCGTATATGTACTTCTACAATTTCGGCGACATGCAGATCATCGGCGCCTCGCCGGAGATCCTGGTGCGCAACGAGACGGCCGCCGACGGCGGCAAGAAAGTGACGCTGCGCCCGATCGCCGGCACCCGTCCGCGCGGCGCCACGCCGGAGCGCGACGCCGAGCTGTCGGCGGAGCTGCTGGCCGATCCGAAGGAAATCGCCGAACACGTGATGCTGATCGACCTGGCCCGCAACGACCTCGGACGCATTTCCGAAATCGGCAGCGTGAAGGTGACCGACCGCCTGGTGATTGAAAAATACTCGCACGTCCAGCACATCGTCTCGAACGTCGAGGGCGCCCTGAAAAAAGGCCTGTCGAACCTGGACGTGCTGCGCGCCACCTTCCCGGCCGGCACCCTGACGGGCGCGCCGAAAGTGCGCGCGATGGAAGTCATCGACGAGCTGGAGCTGACCAAGCGCGGCATCTACGGCGGCGCCTGCGGCTACCTGTCGTTCGGCGGCGAAATGGACGTGGCGATCGCCATCCGCACCGGCGTGATCAAGGACGGCATGCTGTACGTGCAGGCCGCGGCCGGCATCGTCGCCGACTCGATCCCCGAAATGGAATGGCAGGAAACCGAAAACAAGGCGCGCGCCGTGCTGCGCGCCGCCGAACAAGTGCAAGACGGCCTGGATGGGGAGTTCTAAGATGCTGCTGATGATCGACAACTACGACTCCTTCACCTACAACCTGGTGCAGTATTTCGGCGAGCTGGGCGAAGACGTGCGCACGGTGCGCAACGACGAGATCACGCTGGCCGGGATCGAAGCGCTGCAACCGGACCGCATCTGCATCTCGCCGGGACCGAAAACCCCGGCGCAGGCCGGCGTCTCGGTGCCCATCCTGACGCATTTCGCCGGCAAGCTGCCGATCCTCGGCGTCTGCCTGGGCCACCAGGCCATCGGCGCCGCCTTCGGCGGCCAGGTGATCCGCGCCAAGCAGGTTATGCACGGCAAAACCTCGGCGATCGCCCACACCGGCGTCGGCGTCTTCAAGGGCTTGCCGAGCCCCTTCACGGTGATCCGCTACCACTCGCTGGCGATCGAACGCTCGACGCTGCCGGCCTGCCTGGAAGTGACCGCCTGGACCGACGACGGCGAAATCATGGGCGTGCGCCACAAGGAGTTCGACATCGAGGGCGTGCAGTTCCACCCCGAGTCTATCCTGTCGGAACACGGCCACGCGCTGCTGAAGAACTTCCTGACGCGCTGAGCGGGAGGCCGCCGCGCGCCAATGGCGCGCGCGCCGCGCCGGCCCGTCTACTCCGCTCGTCTCTCCTGCGCCATCACTGAAGAAGGAAGCACCATGCCGATCACCCATCAAGAAGCGCTGCTGCGCTGCATCGAACACCGCGAAATCTTCCACGACGAAATGCTGCACCTGTTCCGCCAGATCATGTCGGGCGACATGTCGCCGACCATGATCGCGGCCCTGACCATGGGCCTGCGCGTGAAGAAGGAAACCATCGGCGAAATCGCCGCCGCCGCGCAGGTGATGCGCGAATTCGCCACCAAGGTGCCGATGGCCGACACCACCAACCTGCTCGACATCGTCGGCACCGGCGGCGACGGCGCCAACACCTTCAACATCTCGACCGCCTCGATGTTCGTCGCCGCCGCCGCCGGCGCGCGCGTGGCCAAGCACGGCGGGCGCAGCGTCTCGTCCTCGTCCGGCAGCGCCGACGTGCTCGAATCGCTGGGCGCCAACATCAATCTGGCGCCCGAGCAGATCGCCCAGTCGATCGCCCAAACCGGCATCGGCTTCATGTTCGCGCCGAACCACCACGCCGCCATGAAGCACGCCGCGCCGGTGCGCCGCGAGCTGGGCGTGCGGACCATTTTCAACATCCTCGGACCGCTAACCAACCCGGCCGGCGCGCCCAACATCCTGATGGGCGTGTTCCACGCCGACCTGGTCGGCATCCAGGTGCGGGTGCTGCAACGCCTCGGCGCGCAGCACGCCGTGGTGGTCTGGGGCCGCGATAATATGGACGAGGTCTCGCTCGGTTCGGCCACCATGGTGGGCGAACTGGTGAACGGCGAAATCCGCGAATACGAGATCCACCCGGAAGACTTCGGCCTGCAGATGACCGCCAGCCGCAACCTGAAGGTGGCGGGCGCGGCCGAGTCGAAGGAAAAATTGATGGCGGCGCTGACCGGCGTGCCGGGCGCGGCCTACGACATCGTCGCGCTGAACGCCGGCACGGCGCTGTACGCGGCCGGCGTCGCCGGCTCGATCGAAGACGGCCTGGCGAAGGCGCGCGCGGTGATCCTGTCCGGCGCGGCCAAGGCCAAGCTGGAACAGTTCGTGCAAGTGACGCAGCAACTGGGCGCGCAGGCATAAGCGCCGCCGCAAAACAAAACCCGCGCCGCAAACGGGGTCAGACCCCCGGGGCCTGGCCCCGGCTCTTCGCCCTTGGTTTCAAACGCGTCCCGGCCCCCTAAACGAAAGCGCACCATGTTCGGCATCCACGACCTCACCCTGTTCATCGTCTCCGGCCTGCTGCTCAACGTCATGCCCGGCCCCGACTCGCTGTTGATCATGGCGCGCAGCGCGACCCAGGGCTGGCGCGCCGGCTCGGCCGCCGCGCTCGGCATCGGCGCCGGCACGATGGTGCACGTGCTGGCCGCGGCAATCGGCCTGTCGGCGCTGCTGGCGACGTCGGCCGCCGCCTTCACCGCCGTCAAATGGATAGGCGCCGCCTACATCG
Source organism: Janthinobacterium sp. CG3 (assembly GCF_000344615.1). Classification (GTDB taxonomy): domain Bacteria; phylum Pseudomonadota; class Gammaproteobacteria; order Burkholderiales; family Burkholderiaceae_D; genus Janthinobacterium. Next base: position 3,821,259 of record NZ_KB467824.1, read on the forward strand.
TCTACGTCGGCATCGCGCTGTTGCGCAGCAAACCGGCCCGGGCCGCGGCAGCGGCGCCGGCGCCACTGCCGTACCGGAAGATCTTTTTCCAAGGCTTCCTGACCAACGTGCTCAATCCCAAAGTGGCGATATTTTTCCTCGCCTTCGTGCCGCAGTTTATCGCCGCCGACGCGCCCAACAAGGCGCTGGCGTTCATTGTGCTGGGCTGCATTTTCAACGTTAACGGCATGCTGTGGTGCCACGCGCTGGCCCTGTTCACCGCGTTCGCCAGCACCCGCCTGCAGCTCAAGCCGCGCGTGACGGCGTGGCTCGGCCGCGCCGCCGGCGGCCTGTTCATCGCGCTCGGCCTGAAGCTGGCGCTGTCGAAGCCCAACTGACGCCCCCCTTCCCCTCATCACTTGGAACCCGCCATGTCCGACATCCTCAACCAAATCCTGGCCGTCAAAGCCGACGAAGTCGCCGCGGCGAAAAAATACCGCAGCTTGGCCAGCCTGCGCGGCGACGTCGAGGCCGACGCCGAACTGCGCCAGGACCTGCGCGGCTTCGAAGCCAGCCTGCGCCAGAAAATCGGCGCCGGCGCCGCCGCCGTCATCGCCGAAGTGAAAAAGGCGTCGCCGTCGAAGGGCGTGCTGCGCGCCGACTTCCGTCCGGCCGACATCGCCGCCAGCTATGCCGACAACGGCGCGGCCTGCCTGTCGGTGCTGACCGACGTACAGTTCTTCCAGGGCGCCACAGACTACCTGAAGCAGGCCCGCGCCGCCTGCGCCATTCCAGTGCTGCGCAAGGACTTCATGGTCGACATGTACCAGGTCTACCAAGCGCGGGCGATGGGCGCCGACTGCATCTTGCTGATCGTCGCGGCGCTCGACCACGGCCTGATGGCCGAGCTGGAAGCCTGCGCCCACGAGCTGGGCATGGACGTGCTGATCGAAGCGCACGACGGCGCCGAGCTGGACGCGGCGCTCAAACTCAAGAGCGCGCTGGTCGGCATCAACAACCGCAACCTGCGCACCTTCGAGACGTCGCTGCAGACCACCATCGACCTGCTGCCGCGCATTCCTGCGGAAAAGCTCATCATTACCGAATCTGGTATTCTGGTCGGCGAGGACGTGCAACGGATGCGCGACGCCAACGTGCACGCCTTCCTGGTGGGCGAGGCGTTCATGCGCGCGCCCGACCCCGGCGCCGAGCTGCGCCGATTGTTCAGTTAGGCTCCTTAGCCCAAGAGGTAACGCCATGGCCCGCCCAGTGACATCCACTCTCGTATCGGTATCGCTGGGGCTGCTGTCGCTGCTCCTGAGCGGCTGCCAGAAAACCCCGCCGCGCACCCCGCCGACGCCCAGCGTGGCCGAGATGGCGGCGCCGCCGGCGCCCGCCGCCGCACCCAAGCCGCCGGCGCCGATGAACAACATCGACGACTACAAGATGCTGGTGGCCCAGCAAATCCTCGACGCCAACCCCGGCATCACCTTCAGCGGCCAACTGCCGCCGATGCTGCCGGCCATCGTGGTCGTCGACATCAGCGTCGACCGCGACGGCGAATTGCGCAGCGTCGAAGTGAAACGCTCGCGCAACAAGGAAGCGTCGAAGGTCGCGCTGGCGGCGGTGAAACGGGTCGGCGCGCCGTTCCCGAAGCCGCTGCACCTGCTCAAGCGCAACCACAAGACGCTCGACTTTTCCGAAACCTTCCTGTTTAACGAGCGCTTCCACTTCCAGCTGCGAAGCCTGGCCGGACCGCAATAAGCGCTGGGTTAACGCGCGGCGCTCGGGCGGCGCAGGGCGATGCCTTTTTTGCCAGGCGCCGCCAGCGTCAGCGTCACGCCGGGTAGGCGTTCGCCTTGCAGGGTGACGTCAAAGCTCATCAGTTCGTCGCGCCGGAAGGCGTGGATCGTGACGCGCTGCCCCACTTGGTAGCGGCCCAGCAGCGTGTCGAGGTTGGCCGGCTGGCCGCCCACGCGCAAGCCGTCCAGCGCCACCAACACGTCCCCCGCCGACAGGCCGCCCAGGTGGGCGGCGCCGCCTTCGTGCACCTGCGCCAGCTTGGCGTCGGCGCCGTCGCGCCCCAGGCCGACGTCCAGGCTCGGCTTGGCGCTCTTGCGCTCGTCGGCGTAGGCGACGCCGAACGGCGCCAGCAGTTTCGCCAGCGGCAGGTCGGCGGTGCCGCGGATGTGCCGCTCGACGAAGGCTTTCATTTTGAGGCCGCTGACTTCGTCGAGCAGGGCGTCGACTTCGGCCGGCGTCACGCCGCGCGCCGCGCCGTGGTAGAAGTCGCGGCCGAAGCGCTGCCACAGCGCCTGCATGACGTCGTCGAGCGTGCGTTTGCCGGCCGTCTTGGCGCGGATCGTCAGGTCCAGCGCCAGCGCGATCAGCGAGCCTTTGGTGTAGTAGCTGACGATGGCGTTCGGCGCGTTTTCGTCCTGGCGGTAGTATTTGCCCCAGGCGTCGAAGCTGGAGTCGGCCACGCTTTGTTTGTTGCGGCCGCTGCCGCGCAGCACGCTGTTGACGGTTTTTCCCAGCAGTGCCAGGTAGGCCGCCTCGTCGATGATGCCGGCGCGTACCAGCATCAGGTCGTCATAGTAGCTGGTGAAGCCCTCGAACAGCCAGAGCAGCGGGGTGTAGCTTTCCGCTTGCAGGTCGTACGGCGCGAAGGCCGCCGGCTTGATGCGTTTGACGTTCCAGGTGTGGAAGTATTCGTGGCTGCACAGGCCGAGGAATTTGAGGTAGCCGTCGCTAATCGCCTCGCCCTTCGGCGTGGCCGTGCTGGGCAGGTCGGCGCGGGCGCAGATCAGCGCGGTCGAGGCGCGGTGCTCCAGGCCGCCGTAGCCGTCGCCCACGGCCAACGTCAGGAACAGGTAGCGCGGCATCGGCGCGCGCTTGGTTTCCGGTTCGAAGAAGGCGATCTGGGTTTCGCAGATGGCTTTCAGGTCGGCGCTCAGACGCGCCATGTCGAGGTTGGGCACGCGCCCGCTGATGACGATGTCGTGCGGCACGCCGTGCGCCTTGAACGTGGCCAGCGCGAAGTCGCCCAGTTCGACCGGGTGGTCGATCAGTTCGTCGTAGTCGGCGGCCTGGTAGGTGCCGAAGCCGTAGCGCTTGGCGCCCAGTTCCGCCAGCGTGGTGGCGACGCGCCAGGTTTTGCAAGCGGCGTCGTCCGGGCGCACGATGTCGACCTGGTGCGCGCCGTCCTCCCGCCCCAGCACGCGCAGGAACACGCTGGTGCCGTTGAAGAAGGCGTGGCCCTGGTCCAGGTGCGCGGTGCGCACCGACAGGTCCCAGGCGTAGACCTCGTAGTGCAGCACCAGCTCGCCGCGGCACGGCGCCGCCTGCCACGAGTGCTTGTCGAGTTTCGTCAGCGCCACCGACCAGCCGTCCGATTCGGCGCGGATCTGCACGACGTTGCGCGAGAATTCGCGGATCATGTAGCTGCCCGGTATCCACGCCGGCAGCGCGAACACCTGCCCGGCGGGGTCCGGCGCCGGCACCGTCAGCGTCACTTCGAACAGGTGGCCGGCCAGGTCTTTGGGACGGATGGTGTAGGCGATCGCGGCGTTTTTCTTGTTTGGTTTTTTCATCTTTTTCCTCGTGTTTGCGGGTTCTCGGCGCCTGTCCGTCTTATCGTTGCAGGTCGGCCCGGGTGTCGATGTCTTGCAGCACGCCGGGGTCGTCGACCATCACCACGCGCACAGGATAACGCTTGAGCAGTTCGCGCGCGCCCCGGTCCCCTTGCAGCGCCAACAATGGCGCCAGGTGGACCCGGCCGAAGCCGACCGGATTGCCGCGCCGGCCCTGGTGCAGCGGCGTGGCGATGCCGGCGCCGCCGCCGATGGCCTCGGCCAGCAGGCGCATCGTGTCGGGCCGCACGTGCGGCATGTCGGCCAGCGCCACCAGCCAGCCGCCCGCCTCGCGCGCGTGGCGCACCGCGTGCGCCAGCGAGGTTCCCATGCCGTCGTCGGCGTCGGCGCAGAACGTCACTTCGCAGCCGGCGCCGCGCAGCGCGGCGGCGAGCGCCTCGTCGCCGCCGCGCACCACCGCCACCACCCGGCCCACCGCCGCCAGCAGGTGGCGCGCGCTGGCCACGGCCACCGCCTCGCCGCCGGCCAGCGGCTGCAACAGCTTGTTGTGCGCGCCGGACGGGTCGAAACGCCGGCCGCGCCCGGCCGCCAGCAAAATGCCAACCACGCCGGCGACGCCGCCCACGCTAGGCCGTCGCCAGGTCGAACGGCAGTTTGCGCAGGCGCTTGCCGGTCAGCTTGAAGATGGCGTTGGCGAACGCCGGCGCCAGCGGCGGCACGCCCGGCTCGCCCATGCCGGTCGGGGCGTCGGTGGAGGCGACCAGGTGCACCTCGACGACCGGCATGTCGGTGATGCGCGCCACCGGGTAGTCGCCGAAGTTCTGCTGTTCGACGACGCCGTCCTTGAGCGTGATGGCGGCGCCGGGCAAGGTGGTCCCCAGCGCCATCAGCACCGCGCCCTGCACCTGCGCCTCGATGCTCAAGGGGTTCACGGCCAGGTTGCAATGCACCCCGGCGGTAACCTTGTGCAGCTTGGGCACGCCGTCCTTGACCGAGGCCGTGACGACATAGGCGACCACGGAGTTGAACGACTCGTGCATCGCCACGCCCCAGGCCTGGCCCTTCGGCAGCGCCTTCTTGCCGTAGCCCGACTTGGCCACCGCCAGGTCCAGCGCGGCGACGTGGCGCGGGTGTTTTTCGCCCAGCAGCTTTTTGCGGTAGGCCACCGGGTCGGCGCCGGCCGCGTGCGCCGCCTCGTCGATCAGGGTCTCAATGACGAAGCCGGTGTGGGTCGAGCCGACCGAGCGCCACCACAGCACCGGCACGTTGGCCTGGGCGTTGTGCACCGTCAGGTTCAGCGGCACCTGGTAGGGTTCGCCCATGCCCTCGACCATCGTGTGGTCGACGCCGTTCTTGACCATGAAGGCCTCGAACGGCGTGCCGGTGATGATCGACTGGCCGACGATGGTGTGGTTCCAGGCGACGATGGCGCCCGTCCCGTCCAGGCCCAGTTCGGCCCGGTGCACATGCGACGGCCGGTAGTAGCCGCCCTTGATGTCGTCCTCGCGGCTCCAGATCAGCTTCAGCGGCCCGCCCTTGCCGCTTGCCTGCCAAGCCTTGGCGACGTTGACCGCCTCGACGATGTAGTCCGAGCTGGGCACGGCGCGCCGGCCGAAGCCGCCGCCGGCCATCATCGTGTGCAGCGTCACCTGCCCCGGCTTCAGGCCGGCGGTGCGGGCGATGGCGGCGTGGTCCATGGTCTGGAACTGCGAGCCGGCCCAGACGGTGCAGCCGTCGGCGCGCAGGTCGACCACGCAATTGAGCGGCTCCATCGGCGCGTGCGCCAGGTAGGGGAATTCATAGACGGCGGTGATTTTCTTCGGCGCCGCGGCCAGCTTCGAGGTGTCGGCGCTCTTCACCGGCAGGCCCGGGGTTTGCGCCAGCGCCTTGAACGCGGCCAGTTGCTGCGCGCTGTCGACCTTGCCGACGGCGCTGCTGTCCCAGTCGATCCGCAGCGCGTCGCGGCCCTGCTTGGCCTGCCAGTAGCCGTCGGCGATCACCGCCACGCCGCTGCCGCCGCGGTCGGTCTTCACCTCCAGCACCTGCTGCACGCCCTTGATCGCCAGCGCCTTGCCGGCGTCGAACTTGGCCACCCTGGCGCCGAACACCGGCGGGCGCGCCACCACCGCGACCTTGGTGTTGGCCGGCTTGAAGTCCATGCCGAACTCCTGCTTGCCGCTCGACTTGGCGCGCGCGTCGAGTCGTTTGACCGGCTTGCCGATGATGCGGAAGTCCTTCGGGTCCTTCAACTGCACGCTGGCGGGCGGGGTCTGCCTCATGGCGGCGTCGGCGAAGGCGCCGTAGCTGGCCTTCTGGCCGGCCGGGCCGAGCAGCATGCCCCGCGCCGTCGTCACCTGCGCCGGCGCCACCTGCCACTGCTCGGCGGCGGCGGCGACCAGCATCGCCCGCGCGCGCGCGCCGATTTCGCGGTACTGCGTGAACGAGTGGGCGATAGTGCCGGAGCCGCCGGTGATCTGCATGCCGAAGGCCGGGTCCTTGAAGGCGTCGCCGGCCGGCGCCAGCTCGCCGCGCATTTGCGACCAGTCGGCGTCGAGCTCCTCGGCGATCAGCATCGGCAGGCTGGTGTGCACGCCCTGGCCGAATTCAAGCCGGTTCACCTGCACCGTCACGCTGTTGTCCGGCGCGATGCGCAGGAAGGCGTTCGGCTGCGACAGCGGTTTCGCCTCGGCCTCGGCGGCGCGCGCGAACTTGTTGGCGCCGGGGACGAAAAAGCTCAGCACCAGGCCGCCGCCGGCGAGCGCGCCGGCCTTGATGAAACTGCGCCGCGACAGCGCGCCGCGGCCCTGCCCGGCTTGCGCCAGGGTCGCCACGCCGTTTTCCAGCGCCTCCCGATTGATCCATTCGATACGCATGCGATGTCCCCTTAGGCGAGTGTTTTGGCGGCGTCTTTGATGGCGGCGCGGATCCGTTGATAGGTGCCGCAGCGGCAAATGTTGCCGCTCATGGCACCGTCGATGTCGGCGTCGCTCGGCTTCTTGTTCGACTTCAGCAGCGCCGTCGCGCTCATCACCTGGCCGCTCTGGCAGTAACCGCACTGCGGCACGTCGTGCTTGACCCAGGCGTCTTGCACCGCCTTGCCGACCTTGTCGGCGCCGATCGCCTCGATGGTGGTGATCTTGCGCCCGGCGGCGGCGGAAATCGGCGTTACGCAGGAGCGGATCGGCTGCCCGCCCATGTGCACGGTGCAGGCGCCGCACAGCGCCGCGCCGCAACCGAACTTGGTGCCGGTCAGATTCAGGTTGTCGCGCAGCGCCCACAGGATCGGCGTCGAGGGATCGGCGTCCACCTGCGTGTCATGCCCGTTGATATTCAATGTAATCATCGACTGCTCCTATTTGCGCTGCGGTTTTCGGCGGGCCTGCCTGAAGTGAAGCGCCGCGGATGTAAAAGCGGCGCGCCGGGTCAGGGGCGCGCCGTGTGCGGCGGGTGAAGGCGGTGTTACTGTTTAATGCTGGCCAGCTTGGCTTCCAGCGCCTTGGTGTCGATGGCGCCGGGAATCCGGCTGCCGTCGGCGAAGAAGATCGCCGGGGTGCCGTTGACGCGCAACTTCTGGCCCAGCGCCAGCACCTTCTCGTGCGGCGAGGTGCAGCCGGCCGGCGCCGCCGGCGCCGCCTTGTTGTTCAACATCCAGTCGTCCCAGGCCTTGTTGCGGTCGGCCGAGCACCAGATGTTCTTCGACTTGGCGACCGAGTCTTCCGACAGGATGTTGTACATGAAGGTGTAGACGGTGACGTTGTCGATTTCCTTCAGCGTGGTCTGGCGGAAGCGCTTGCAGTAGCCGCAGTTGGGGTCCTCGAACACCGCGATGACGCGCTTGCCGTCGCCCTTGACGACCTTGGTCGCCACTTCCAGCGGCAGGTCGGAGAACTTGATGCGGCTGATCTCGTCGATGCGCTCCTTGGTCAAGTCCTGCGAGGTCTTGGCGTTGAAGACGTGGCCGACGATCAGGTAAGTCGCGCTCTTGTCGGTGTACAGGATGTCGCCGCCGGTGCGCACCTCGTACAGGCCGGCGTACGGGGTTTCCTTGATCGAATCGACCTTGGCGCCCTCGCCCAGGCGCGGCTCGATCAACTTCTTGATGTTCGCTTCGACCGGGGTTTCGGCGCCGACGCAGGACATCATCAGCCCCGACATCAGCAACAGCGCGGTTTTACTTGCAGTCATACTCAATTTCATAACATCTCCAGTGACATCCGCAAAAGCGATGGGCGCACGGGCGCGCCTCGCGTGGCCGGCGTGCAGCCATTGTACTTTTCACCAAGCATTGCCACAATTAAGGCCAGCTTAACCCGTCATTGAGCGTGTCGCAGGTCGGATCAGCGGCACGCGTCATCCGACGCCGGGCCGCCGCCGACTAACCCGACCTACGCAAAGCGCCGCTTTAACCCGGCCTTCCCAGCGCGTGCGAGATCAGGCGGCGCTTGAGTCCCGGCAATTTATCCAGCAAGTTTAATCCCAAATTGCGCACCGCGCGCAGCGGCTCGATATCGCTGCCGAACAGGCGCGCCAGCGCGTCGGTGGCCAGTTGCATCAACAGCACGTCTTCCTTGCGGGCGCGGGCGTAGCGCGCCAGCACGCGCGCGTCGCCGATGCCGCGCTGCGGCTCGCGGGCGTTGACCGCCTTGACCAGCTCGGCGACGTCGGCGAAGCCCAGGTTCATGCCGTGTCCGGCCATCGGATGGACCACGTGGGCGGCGTCGCCCACCAACGCCACCCGCGGCGCGACCATCGCGTGCGGGCGCATCAGCACCAGCGGAAAATCGCGCACCAGCTCCGGCTGCAGCGGCGTCAGCGCGCCGAGCTTGTCGGCGCACAGCGGCGCCAGGCGCGCGGCCAGCTGCGCCGCCGATTCGGCGCGCAGCGTGTCGGCCAGCGCGTCCGGCGCCGACCACACCAGCGAGACCCGGTCGCCGGGCAGCGGCAGCAGCGCGACGATGCCGTCGGCGCCGGTGAACCACTGGTGCGCGGCGCCGTGGTGCGGCTTGGCGCAGGCGAAGTTGCTGACCACGCCGCGCTGGCCGTAGGAACGGTAGTCGAGGCCGATGTCGCACTGGCCGCGCACCCAGGACTGGGCGCCGTCGGCACCGACCACCAGCGCGGCGGCGATGCTGTCGCCGCCGTCGAGGTGCACCGTGGCGTGGGCGTCGCCGCGCTCCAGGCGCAGCGCGCGCCCGTGCACGACGCGCACGTTCTGCGCGAACTTCAACGCCGCGTCCAGCGCCTGGCCCAGGTTGCCGTCCTCGACGATCCAGGCCAGCGCGCCGACATGGGCGCCGTAGGCGTCGAAGCCGAGGCCGCCGGCGTGGGCGCCGTCGCCGTTGACCAGCATGGCGTCGACCGGCGCCACGCGGGCGGCGTCGAGCGCGCCCCACACCCTCAGCGACGACAGCAGAGTGTGGGCGGTGTGGTTCAGGGCGTAGACGCGCACGTCCCAGCCGTGCCCGGCGGCGGCGGGCGGCGCCAGCGGCGGACATAACAGGGTGACGCTCTGCCCGGCCTGGGCGAAGGCCAGCGCGGTGGTTTTCGCAATGGCGCCATCGCCGACGATGCACACTTCGCTGTGGCCGGGCGGCACGCGGGGGGATGAGGGACTGTTCATACAGGCATTATAGCGTTTGCCGGGCCACGGCCAGCGCCGCCGCTCGCGGTGTTGTTCACGTTTCCCGCTGAACGGCGCGGCCGCGCGCGGCCATCGTCTATTGAGGAAAACACCACTCCCGCCCACGCATAGTTGATTCGAAAGCAAATATTTACATTCTAAAATTATTAATTTTTTGAAAGTTGCTTTTCGACCCTTGCATTCCCGCTTGAGCCTGCTATAATTCTCCTCCTTGGCCTGGTAGCTCAGTCGGTAGAGCAGAGGATTGAAAATCCTTGTGTCGGTGGTTCGATTCCGCCCCGGGCCACCAAGAACATCGTTCGCGCAACGCCCACTCATGCAAGTGGGCTTTGTCGTTTCTGGGATTCGCAGTCCTCGGCTCCGGTCCATTTCCGGTACTATTCAACGGTTGTGCTGCGCCCAGACCAGCGAGCCATCAGGCAGACCCGCTCCTCCTCCAGGGCGATCGCATGAAGCCCCTTAATTACAGTGCGGGCTTGGCTTGCGCGTTAAATGACTTATTGACAATCTTCCACTCGCCGTCGATTTTGAGCAGTGTCATATAGTCCACAAATTTCACGGTTGGATAATCCAGTACCACCTTACCCACGGCCGCATCCCCAGCCAAATCGAGAATTTCAAAGCTTCGCCTGCGTTGCGATTCATCATTTGCAGGCTTACCGCTAAAGCGTCCGGCGTACTGTTCCAAGCTCCATGAAATCATGTTGCCGCCCATGTACCCAACAATTTTCGCGTCACTAGTAAAGGCCTTGCGCATGAAATCCGCATTTCCCGTCTCATGCGCTCGAATGTAGTTTTGTAACGGGGCCTTTGCCGCCGCCACCTCTATACCCTGCGCAAATACCATTGGCGTCATAAAAATGGCCCCAAAGAAAATTGTTTTCAACGTCATATTGAGTGCTCGATCAGTAAATAGTCAAGAACGGTGCAGGGAGATAATTTTGCGCCCCAACTCCACGCCGGCTCCCCAACTCGGCATCGCAGACCGCACAAAAGACAACTTGTGACTTGGCTTTCGGATAACTATACAGTACTTTTATCGTAACTGTTCAGCGTGAGTGAATAGGGCAAAAAGTTGTTCATCTGGACGCCATGTGGCAGCGTGTACGACGGCATCGTCCGGGACGCCGAACTGCTCGATGCTGAAACCAGCACGCGCCTCAAGCAGAGCACGGCGGCCAACTTGCTGCGCCGCTTCCGCCTGCACGCCGACGCCGTCCTGCGCTTCATCGGCGCGATCCTATCCTGCGCACCGCATAGCGGCTGAACAGTTACCCTATTTCAACATTCGAGTTTTCCGAACTAGATATGCACTGACGGCTTTCACCTTGTATAAGAGGTTCCGTCTTAGGGTCTGATATTTTTTTTAAGAGCCACGGTCGCCTCCTGTCCAGCATTGTTTTTTAACATTGCAGCGGCCGTAACGGAGGAAAATTGTATCGAAGTGTGCGCAAGAATCGAGAACAACATCCCACGCGCATACGGACTTGGCGTCCTACATTAAGTACCATAAACCGACAACCCGCACGGTCGCCGAATCGATAGCAGTAGATGCAGCCTGAGGCCAGAATTATCCAAATCCCCACCCAGTTAACAACGAATTATCGTACTACAATGCAACTTCCGCTGCTTTTTGTGGACGCCACAAAAAATGCATTTATGGCAATGAATCTTGATGGACAACACGGTTGGACGCAGGTCGAACGTTGAGGGCGCGTTATTCCGCGCTCGATTTCGACAAGACGTTCGTCTTGAAAATCCTTGTGTCGGTGCTTCGATTCCGCCCCGGGCCACCAAGAATGAGTTGTTGCAGAACGCCAACCCTCGCCGGTTGGCGTTTTCGTTTGTGCAAACACAATGGCGTCGCGCGCCAATCCCCCCACCACCCCGAGCACCTGCTGGCAGAGACCGACGCCACCGCGCCGCCCTGAACGCTAGGGCAAGACCAGCACAAGCCCCTTTCCCCGACACCGGCCTGCCGGAGTATCGCCCGTCTATTTGTAAGACTACTCCTACCGAGATGATAGTTGCGACAACTTATGATCCAAGTGGCAATATTTTTTGCTGGGTTCGCCTATGAAGCAAGCGCCAAACCCATGCGCGCCGGTCCGATATTGCCCTGAAGAATCAACAGCTTAGACCTCGCGCACGCTTGAGTCCGCCATACAAATTGACGCATCCGCCTGCTAGCATAACCGTTCAGATGATTCATCAACCTAGACTGCTTAACGCAGTCGTTTTTTTGTAAGGAACTCCATGAAAAAATCCACCTCCCTGATCGCCGCACTGCTGTTCGCAGGCGCAACCGTCGCTTCCACCGCTGCCATGGCTGCCGACATCAGCCACGCGCCAGAAGCGCTGACCCTGCTCGACGGCACCAGCGACTTCGGCAGCTCGTTTAGCGCCGGCAACAACAAGAACACCTTTTTGGACGAATTCACCTTCAGCTTTAACGGCACCAGCGATTTCGATGGCCTGGTATCGTCGATGAGCTCGAACGCACACAACGGCCTGGACATCACCTCGGTGGCCCTGTACGGCATGAACGGCCTGGTCTCCTCGTTCCAGCAACTGGAAACCGGCAAAACCGACCGCTGGACGCTGACCAAGACGGGCCTGGCCGCTGGCGCCTACTCGGTTAAAGTCGGCGGTAGCGCCGTGTCGGGCAAAGCTGGTAGCTTCGCCGGCAACCTGAACGTCAGCGCGGTACCTGAGCCAACCACCTACGGCATGATGCTGGGCGGCCTGGGCCTGCTGGGCTTCATGGCGCGTCGTCGTAAAAACGCCGCCGCGTAAGCGTCAGCGGCGTTGAGCAAGTAAGAACGGAGGCTTCGGCCTCCGTTTTTTTTCGTCCGCGGCGGCGCCGCCCGCTGTCGCTATGCAACAGCGGCGCGCCGTTCGCAACGATTTAGCGGCGACGACGCGTCAATGATGCCCAAAGCCAACGTATAATCGGACAAGGTTTGCATGGCTTGCGGACGCGCCGGCGGCCCCGGCCGCGCCGCGCCCGCCCCCCTTTCCACGCCATTGACCACCTATGAACAGACTGTTAGGCCGTTTCGTGTTGGGCGCCGCGGTGGCGCTGCAAGCCTGGCTGTGGCCGGCGGCCCCGGCGCAGGCGCTGGAACCGGTCACGCTGCAACTGAAATGGTCGCACGCCTTCCAGTTCGCCGGCTATTACGCGGCGAAGGAGCTGGGCTACTACCGCGAGGCCGGACTCGACGTCACCATCGTCGAGGGCTCGCCGAGCGCCGACTCGGTCAAGAACGTGGTGCGCGGCGAGGCCGAATACGGCGTCGCCACCAGCAGCCTGCTGCTGGCGCGCCAGGCCGGCCAGCCGGTGGTGGCGCTGGCGGTGATCTTCCAGCATTCGCCGGCGGTGCTGCTGGCGCCCAAGAGCGGCGCCGCGGCCGGCGTGCGCGGCCTGCTCGGCAAGCGCATCATGATCGAGGAACAGTCCGACGAGCTGCTGGCCTACCTGGCGCGGGAAGGCGTCGGGCCGGGGCGCTTCGTCCAGCTCAAGCACAGCAACCGGCCGCAGGACCTGATCGATGGCAAGGTCGACGCGATCTCGGCCTACCTGACCACGGAACCGTATTATTTCGACCAGCTGGGCTTCGAGTACGAGGTCTACACGCCGCGCGCGGCCGGCATCGACTTCTACGGCGACAACCTGTTTACCACCGAGGCGGAGATCCGCCTGCATCCGGGCCGGGCCAAGGCCTTCCGCGACGCCAGCCTGCGCGGCTGGCAATACGCGATGACGCACCGGCGCCAGATCGCCGAGCTGATCATCGGCCAGTACTCGGCCGCGCACAGCCTCGAGTTCTACCTGTCCGAGGCGGCGGCGATGGCGCCGCTGCTGCGCACCGACCTCATTGAAATCGGCTACATGAACCCGGAGCGCTGGCGCCACATCGCCGCCGCCTACGTCGGCCTGGGCCAGCTGCCGCGCGATTTTTCGATCCAGGGCTTCCTGTACCAGCCCGGCCCCAAGCTCGACCTGAGCTGGCTGGCCGGCGCGCTGGCGCTACTGGCGGCGAGCGCCGCGCTGGCCGTCTACATCTTGCGCACCAACCGGCGCCTGGCCAACGCGCTGGGCCACGGCAAGCACACCGAGCAAGCCCTGCGCCTGAGCGAGGAACGCCACCGCCTGCTGGCCGACCACGCCTCCGACCTGATCTGGACCATGGACCTGGACGGCCGCTTCACCTACCTCAGCCCGTCGGTGGAAAAGCTGCTCGGCTACAGCCCGGCGGAATTGATGCCGCGGGCGCTGGCCGACTTGCTCACGCCGGCCTCGGCGGCCGTCGCCGCGGCCGGCCTGCACGGCCTGGTCACGGCGATTCGCGCCGGCCAGCCGGTGCCGGCCTTCCGCCACGAACTGGAATACCCGTGCAAAGAAGGCGGTTCGGTGTGGACCGAGGCCAACGTCAGCGGCATGCGCAACGGCGCCGGCCAGTTCGTCGGCCTGCTGGGGGTGACGCGCGACATCGGCGAACGGCGCCGCGGCGAGGAGCGCATCCGCCACCTGGCCCAGCACGACATGCTGACCGGCCTGCCCAACCGCGCGCTCTTTTCCGACCGTCTGCAACTGGCGCTGGCCAGCGCCCGGCGCGACCGGCAGCAGTTGGCGCTGCTGTTCCTCGACCTCGACCTGTTCAAGCCGGTCAACGACCGGCACGGCCACCGCACCGGCGACCTGCTGCTCAAGGAGGTGGCGCTGCGCATGCTCGACTGCGTGCGCGAGTCGGACGCGGTGGCGCGCATCGGCGGCGACGAATTCATGGTGCTGCTGCGCGTCGTCGAAAGCGCCGACGGCGCCGCCGGCGTGGCCGAGAAAATCCGCCATAGCCTGGGCCAGCCCTACGTCGTCGCCGGCCACCAGCTACGCATCTCGGCCAGCATCGGCGTCGCCATCTACCCCGGGCACGGCGGCGACGAGATCGAACTGACCAAGCACGCCGACCTCGCCATGTACCGGGCCAAACAGGCCGGCCACGACCGCGTCCAGTTGTACCAGGAGAACCGCTAAGCTCAGGGTTTTCGTAGGTCGAGTTAGCCGGGACGGCGTAACCCGGCTGGCGCCGGCGGCGGCCCTGCGTCGGATTACGCGTTCGCCCCGGCGGCCCCCGCATCCGACCTACGCAAGCTTAACTCGGCATCTCCGCTAGTGCTGCAACACGAAATACTGCAGCAGCTCGGCCGGATAGTACCTCTGGAACGACTTCCACAGCACGCCCTTGCGCGCGCGCTCCAGCAAGGCGTACAGCTCGGCCTGGTCGGCGGCGGACGGCGAGCGCTTGGAGATGTAGGCCCCGCTCTCGGTCGGCGGCAGCCCCTCCAGCGTGGTAAATTCGAGTTTCTCGCGCAAGTCCGCCAGCGCCGGGTCCTTACCCAGCGACGTCAGGAATACCGACGGCGCGACCACGGTGAAGTCGCCGCGGCCGACCTGCAGTCAGGTCGGCCTCGCCGGACTGCAGGAACATCGACGCCATGCGCGCCCGCGGCACCACCGGAAAGACGAATTTGCAGCCCATCTTGTCGCCCAGCTCGCGCCGCCTGTCCGGGAAAGCGCCCGAGACCACATCGCCGGCCACGATCACGCTGTAGCCGGGCGGCGCGCCGAAACGCGGCGGACGCGACAGTTCGCGAACAGACCCTAGCCAGACGCGCCGCAGGCCTGCTATAATTCCGCACCTTGGCCTGGTAGCTCAGTCGGTAGAGCAGAGGATTGAAAATCCTTGTGTCGGTGGTTCGATTCCGCCCCGGGCCACCAAGAATGCTTTAAAGAGAGCGCCAACCCATGCAGGTTGGCGTTTTTGTTTTGTGGGTGAGCAGCCGGTGGGTCGGTCGATTTCCGCTCCTTTTGGCGGGCTATGTAAGCAACAGTTACGTGCGAGGATAGGATGACTCAGAGTCCCCTGCTACTGCGGCGATTGTTGCGTGCGAAAGATAGGATGGACGCAGCCTCCCATGAGGAGTGGCCCATCCACCGCTTAGCGCAAGTGAGCGCGGTCTCGGTGGCGTACTTCGCGCGCGAGTTCAAGAAGGCCTTCGGCGTACCGCCACATCGCTACCTGCTCACACGTCGTATCGAGCGAGCGACGGCGCTGCTGCGCGACACCGACCTGTCCATTACGGAGATCGCGCTGCAAACCGGCTGGACCAGTCTCGGCTCCTTTGGGCGCATCTTCCGTGACATCACCGGTGGAAATCCGGGCGAGCTTCGAGCGCGCGAGCGCTCGGTTCCGCATGTCGGGGAACATATCCCCGAGTGCGTCATGCGCGATGCACAACGGCCAAACCTCAATATCGCAGTTTTGGAGAAGCGGCGAATGAAAGCGGCTGGCACACTGTAGCTTCAACCTAAGGAGCTGATATGAATCAAAGTGTCAATATGGCCGGTCTGTATGTGCGTGACCAGGACGAAGCGCTTGCCTTCTACGTCGAAAAGCTGGGGTTCCTCGTCCACACCGACGTTCGAAACGGCGACTATCGTTGGCTGACGGTGCAGCATCCAGACCAACCCTCATTCCAGCTCGGCTTGTTTATTCCCGGGCCCCCGGTGCATGACGCGGCAACCGCGCAGATCTTGCATGAGATCGTAGCGAAGGGAGCCATGCCGCCACTGGTGCTGTTAGTGGACAACTGCCGTGCCGCTTACGAACGTCTGAGCAAGTGCGGCGTTGAGTTCACGCAGGAGCCCGTGGATCGCTACGGCAACGTGGATGCCGGCTTTCGGGATCCTTCCGGCAACGGATGGAAAATGATCGAGGCCGCAGCCAAGCCGCATTCGCGGAAGTCGCCATGAACTGGAGTCATTGGATTCGACAGGGCCACCGCTGGCTGTCCATCGTTTTCACCATGACTGTGATGGCCAACTTCATGGCAAGAGCGGTGGATCCTGGCGAGCCGTCGCCGTGGATAACGTACTCGCCGCTGCCCCCGCTCTTTCTGATGCTCATTTCCGGCCTGTACCTGTTCGCGCTGCCGTATACGAGCAAGTGGCGCAAGCGGCCACGCGCCTGACAATGGGTGTAAGCCGGCGCTGCTTCGGGGCGCGGCTTAACTATTGTTGGAACTCGGCGCGATTCTGGAAAATCCTTGTGTCGGTGGTTCGGTTCCGCCCCGGGCGACCAAGAATTGGTTGTGACAAAACGCCAACCCTCGCCGGTTGGCGTTGTCGTTTGTCGGATGCCTCATCCTCGGCCCCCGCCCTTTCGGACCGTCTCGCGGAAAGCGTAAATTTTGATGTGGATCAATGAATAATTTGATCCCGCTCATTCCACTGGGTTGAAATTGCTTAATTTCACTACGCGCGGCCGGCGCCGCCGTGCTGGCCACCGACCTGGTACTGGCCGAGGGCGCCGGCAGCGCCTTCTGCAATGTGCGTCCGCCCGGCCACCACGCCGAATATGCCGCCCCACGCCACCCTGAGCAACCTGCTCGACCTGTCGGAGCAGGCCGACGCCGACGCCTACTGCGCGGCGGTGCTGGCCTGCGCGCGCGACCCGCTGGTCGACGGCATACTGGTCATCTACTCGCCCAAGCTTGACGGCGCCCCGGCCGCCGTGGCGCGCGCCGTCTGCGCCCTCAACGCCGGCCTGGGCAAGCCGCCGCTGACCTGCTGGATGGGCGACCAGCAAGTCGCGCCGGCGCGCCGGATCATCAACGCCGCCGGCCTGGCCACGTTCCGCACGCCGGAGGCGGCCGTCAACGGCTTTAGCAACATCGCCTCGTTCTACCAAAACCAGCAACTGCTGCAGCAAACCCCGCCGCCGCTGTCGCAACCCGACCAGCCCGACCTGGACGGCGCCCGCCTGCTGATCGAGGGTGTGCTGGCCGAACCGCGCAAGATGCTTACCGAGATGGAGTCGAAGGCGCTGCTGGCGGCCTTCCACATCCCCATCACGCAAACCATCCTGGCGCGCGGCGCCAACGAGGCGATGCTGGGCGACTGGCGCGGCGCCCCGCCGGCGCAGCGCGAAGCGGTCGAGCACATGCTGCTGCGGGTATCGGAGATGGTGTGCGCGCTGCCGCAGTTGCGGGAAATGGACATCAATCCGCTGATCGTCGACGAGCACGGCGCGCTGGCCGTCGACGCCCGCATCGTCATCGACCACGCGCCGCCGGCGACGCACAATTACGCGCATCTGGCGATCCTGCCTTACCCGTCGAACTACACGCAGGAGTGGCCGATGCGCGGCGGCGGCCGGTACACTCTGCGCCCGGTGCAACCGGACGACGCCTCGATGCTGCAGGAGCTGGTGCGCCGGCTGTCGGAGAAGTCGCGCTACTACCGCTTCGCCTCGTCGCTGCGCGAGCTGTCGGTGCCGATGCTGGCCCGCTACACGCTGATCGGCTACGACCGCGAGATGGCGATGGTGGCGGTGCAGACCCGGCGCGCGCCGGGGCCGGACGGCGAATTCGTCGAAACCTCCAGCATCATCGGCGTATCGCGCTACATCGCCAACCCGGACCGCAGCAGCTGCGAATTCTCGCTGCTGGTCGACGACCGTTTCAGCGGCCAGGGGCTGGGTACGCGCTTGATGCTGGCGATCATGGACGTGGCGCGCGACAAGGGCTTGAGCGACATCGACGGCCTGGTGCTGTGTAAAAACAGCGGCATGCTCAAGCTCATGGCGAGCCTGGGTTTCCAGATCCGGCCGTACACCGACGACCCCGACTTTCGCCTGTGCAGCAAGCCGCTATAGGGCCTCGCGCGCCTTCGGCCGGGACTGCCACCCCGGTCGGCAACGCTCCTCGCGCCGGCGCGTTTCCGGCGCGGCCAAGTCATTACCAATACGCGTCGTCATAGTCGGACGCCGCGGGGGGCCGGTACGTCTTCAGCCATGCCTTGAGCTTGTTGACGTCGCCGAACTGGTCCAGCTCGGCGACGAGAGCGTCAAGCCTTGCCTGCATTGCCGCAATATCGACGCGCAGGTGGCGCAGCATCGTTTGCGGCGTCAGGCGTCCCCGCGCTTCCCCGCCCATGTCCATTGCCGCCGCGTACTCGATCTCGGCGGTCTCGCGTTCGACCTCGCGCAACTGGCCTTCGAGGATCTTGTTGTACTGCTTGATCCGCTCCTCGCTCAGGTTGTCGAGGCCGGCCTGGTCGAGCTGCTCCACCTCCAGTTGCAGTTCCAACAACCCCAACAGGTCGTTGGCCGCGTACGCCACGTTCACGCGTTGCATCAGCGCCGTCTTGCGCTCCCGCTCGGTGGCGTCCGGCTCGCGGTCAGGATGCAGTTCGCTGGCCAGCTTGCGGAAAATATCGCGCACCGATTGCTTGAGCCGGTCGACCTCGGCTTCCTGGCGCCGTTCGCGCGCGAGCGCGCCGGCCGGCTTGGGGCGCGCGGCCTGCCGCTCCTCGCCGGCGTGCCGATGCATCTGCGCGGCCAGCGCCTCCATCATGGCCTCGGGCGAGCGCAGGTCGGCGTCGGCGTCCAGGCGCACGCCCAGGATGCCCTCCATCATGTCCTTGAACGCCGCGCCATCCTCGGCGGCGTCGGCGTCGAAGTCGCCGCCGCTGTGGCGGTTGTAAATCTCCTTGAGCTCGGCGTCGTCGCCGTCCTCGAGCATTTCGAACGCCGTCGAGCAGATCAGACCGGCCAGCTTGGCGCGGTCTTTTTTGCCCATCGACTTGTGCTGGTACATTTGGTCAAGCAGCAGCACCAAGGCCCTACGCTGCGCCTCGCAAGCGAGCGCGAGCGGCTTGAATTCGCGCTCGGCCTGGCCCATGATGGAAGGCAGGGCCTCCTTCCAGCCGGCCAAGCGCAGGCGCGTGGCTTCGAGTTTCTTGATCAGGGTATTGAACTGCTTGCGGGCGCGCGACGCCGGGCCCTTGATGGCCGGCTCGGCGATGCGGATGGAGCACTGCGCGGTGAGTTTCATTGTATGGCGGTAATATTGGGAGGTGGAACGGGGGAATCAAGGCCGCCGGACAACGCGGCGCCGTAGGCCGCCCAATTATAGCGGAGCAGGCCCGGCGCCGCGCACGCCAGGGACGGCGCCGACGGCGGCGCGGAAGGGTGTGCTTCCTTCCCCGCCGCGGCAAACGGCGTCGGCGACGCTGGCCCGGCCGGACTGCCGGCGTCGCGCCTCCCGCCCCGCAAACTTGACTTGGACTGCATCGAACATGAATTTTTCCGACGTGTTGAAAGTGTTGAACGAGGCCTCGGCATTCGAATTGTTTCGCATGCGCGCGGCCATCAGCGTGGCCCTCGACGAGCCGGCCCGCCTGCAGGCGATTCAAGCGCGCCTGCAAGCGGGGCAGTCGGTCGAGTATTTCGACGCCAGAGCCAACGCGCAACGGATCGGAACGATATTGGAGCTGCGCCGCAAGACCGCCTTGATCGTCGATCGCGACGACGGCAAGCGCTGGCTGATCGACTATTGCGAGCGGAGGCAACTATTAAGGAAGACTTAACAGTTCGAACCGAGCGCAAGCGGTAAGCCGTCCCGTCCACCCTTGGCGGCAGTGGCCGAGTCCCGCCTTACCCAAATGCGAGATCAGCAGGAATCGCCAGCGCGTAGCGCAGGCCGCAAGCGTCCACCAGTGCGCCGCCGCGACCAGGAAATGGCTAGCATAGGAAGTCCGATATCCCAGCCTGCCCCCCCCCAATGCGCCCCCATCTCGGCCTCGTCTGCGTCACCGTCTCGAACGACGTCAAATATCGCACCATCACGCGCAAGCGCCTGCTTGAGCATGCGCTCGAATCGCAGCAAAAACTACTCGACGACATTTACCGCGCCAATATCCAGACCCTGGACAAGGCGCTGCGTTACTGCGAGCGCGAAGACATTGCGCTGTACCGCATCCCCTCGTCGATCTTCCCCTTCGCCGACGACGATATCGGCCGCGCCCTGCTGGCCGGCTTCGCGCCGGCGCTGGCGCGAACGGGCGCGCGGGCGCGCGAAGGCGCCATCCGGCTGGTCATGCATCCGGACCAGTTTGTCGTGCTCAGTTCCGATTCGGCCAGCGTGGTGGCGAACAGCGTCAAGATCCTGCAGATGCACGCCGACATCATGGACATGCTGGGCCAGCCGCGCACGTCGTGGGCGCTGCTGGAGATTCACGGCGGCAAGGCCAAGCGCGCCGACGCGCTGCTTGAGCGCATCGCCGCGCTACCCGACGCGATCCGCTGCCGCCTGGGCTTGGAGAACGACGAGTATGCGTACGGCGCCGCCGAGATCCACGCAATCTGCCTGCGCTGCGGCGTGCCGATGGTGTTCGATGCCCACCACCATATCGTGCACGAAAAACTCGACAGCTACGACGACCCCAGCGTGGCCGCGATGCTGGCCAGGGCGCGCGCCACCTGGTCCGTGCCGGAACAGCAACTGGTGCATATCTCGAATGGCCGCGCCTCCTTCAACGACCGCCAGCATGCCGACTTGATCGGCACGATGCCGGCCGCCTACGCGCAGGCGCCGTGGATCGAGATCGAGGCCAAATTCAAGGAAGAAGCCATCCGCGGCTTGCGCGGCTGGCAGGCGGCGGCGCGCTAGCGGGGCCGTCGATGGCGGCCATCAGCTGCCGGCCGGCGCGCTGGCTACCACATCAAGTCGTCGGGGATCTGGAAGGCGGCGTACGGATCGTCGGCTTCGACCTCGGTGCTGGCCTTGTTCACCCGCACCACCAGCGCGGCGTCGCGCTCGGCGATCTTGTCGGCAATAACCCGCGGCACCAATTCGACGGCGCCGCCCTGGCAGACGATCACCAGGCGCCCGGCCACCAAATGCGCCTGCACCGCGGCCGACACATATAGCCGCTCGATCTTCTTGTCGTGGGTGAAATTGTAAGCGATGTCGCCGGTGCCCTTGCTCTGGCGATTCTTCTGCACCAACTGGGCGATTTGCGCGACGATCGCCTTTTGGGTGGCGGCCGCGTCGCGCTGGGCATTCAGTTCGCGCGCCCGCTCGGCGTTCTTGCGCTGCGTCTCCAGCGCGGCCAGGCGCACCTCGTCGACGCTCTGCGTGCCGGTGCGGCGCTCGACCTTCTGCTGCTTGCTCTTGTCCTGGTTGGCCAGTTTGGCCTTGTTCTTGTCGATTAAGCCGGATTTCAAAAACTGCTCTTGTAATGAGGCCATATGCGCTGCTCCGTAAATAGGGGTCCGCCAGCCTAGGGCGGCGGCGCCGGCCGGTGGAAAGACGCTAGCATAGCAAAAAAGGGGCCCCCGCAGAACCGCGATCGCCGGCCGGGCCAGGGCGACCGGTCCGCCGGCTGGCAACGCCCCGGGCGCGGCCGGGCGCCGAAGTGCGGCGCCGGCACCGTTGCCAACAGTGCTATTCTAATAATTTATTTCGTGATAACATTCGCCGCGCCGGAAAACTTGTGTTTTCTATTACGAGAATCGCGACTTTCCGCCCCTTCCCCTCACTCCGGCTGGCACCTTTGACTGCGCTGGTGAACGCGCATCAACGCCATGGGTGAGCGTTTATTGTTGTTTACATTCACGAGAAAACTACTATGTTCCGCAAAATCACCATCGGCCTCGCCCTCGCCGCCGCCTTCGTTACCACGGCGGCATCGGCCGGCGCCATCCACGACCAGAACTTGTTCACCGCCAATACCTTGGCACGCAACGACGACGGCTCCACCGGCGTCGTCGACATGGGTTTCAACATCAATTTCTTTGGAGCTAACTTCACCCAGCTGTACGTCAACAACAACGGCAACGTGACGTTCAACCACGCCTTGAACACCTATACCCCGTTCAGCCTGCTGAGCACCAGCACCCCGATGCTGGCACCGTTCTTCGCCGACGTCGACACCCGCAACAGCCACAGCGAAGTGGTCCAGTATGCCCAGTCGACGATCGGCGGCCGCAACGTCTTCGGCGTCAACTGGATCAACGTGGGTTACTACCAAAACGCCGCCGACAAGACCAACAGCTTCCAGCTGATCATCACCGACCGCTCGGACACCGGCGCCGGCAATTTCGATTTCCAGTACAACTACGATAACGTCCACTGGGAAACCGGCACCGCCAGCAACGGCACCGGCGGCATCGGCGGCACCTCGGCACGCGCCGGCTGGTCGAACGGCGTCGACCATTCCTACGAGTTGGCCGGCTCGGCCGTCAATGGCGCGCTGCTCGACACCGGCTCGCGCTCCCTGGTCGGCCATTCGATCGACTCCGGCGTGGACGGCCGCTACAACTTCTCGGTGCGCAACGGCATCGTCGCGCCACCGGTGCCGGAACCGGAAACCTACGCGATGCTGTTGGCCGGCCTGGGCCTGCTGGTCGGCGTGGCGCGCCGCAAATCGGCCGGCAACGCCGCGTAAGCGCGCCACCCCGTTCGTCCGCCAGCCCGCCAGCCAGCGGGCTTTTTTTATGCGCCGGCCGCGCCCGCGCCGGCGCGGCCGTTTTGTGTGCGCCGCAACATATCTATTGATTGACCGCAACCCGGGGCGCTGCGATACTCGCCCAACGATGGATGGCCAGGCGACGGGTGACATGACTGAACTACGAGCTTCACTCAAGAGCACGCGCAAGTTTTCGCTCAACTGGAGCTATCTGAACGCCATCGCCCACGGCGTCTCGGCGATCGATCTGGGCGCGATGGCCTTGCGCAACCTGCACGACGCGCGCCAGTTCGTGCGCGAATACGGCTTCGACCTGGACCAGCCGGCGGCGCCGGCGCTGATCGCCCGCGCCCACCGCGAGGCGGTCGACTTCATCGCCGCCACCTTCCTGACGCCGCGGCAGGCCGCGCTGATCCCGCCCGAGGTGGCCGCGCCGGACGACCCGCTGCAACTGCTGGTGTACGCCTCGCTGCGCGGCCAGCACGCCGACCTGCTGCGGATGTGGTCGTGCGCGGTGCTCAAGGTGATGCACGGCATCTTCTACATCGACAACAACCTCAAGCTGCGCTACTTCAACACCATCCGCGAACAGGTCTTCGCCAGCCTCGACGAGGTGATCCACCGCGACGGCGACGATTACTTCCTCAGCGACGGCGAAGTCTGCCTGCCGCTGCTGCACTACGACAGGAAAAGCAACAAGGGCCGCAACAGCATCTTGCTCAAGCTGCTGCAAAAAGCCGCCTACCTGGCCGCCGATATTTTCGACCACCTCGGCGTGCGCCTGGTCTTCGGCACCCGCATCGAATGCCTGTTCGCGCTGCGCACGTTGCAGCGCGCGCACCTGCTGTCGGTGACCAACGTCGACGCCCAGCGCACCCGCAACACCCTGCTCGACCTCGACGCCGCCAAGCAAGTGTTCATCAAGTACCGCGCCATGCTCGAGCGCAGCGACGACTACCCGGTGGCGTTGCTGCGGCGCATGGACGAGGAGTTGCTGGCCAGCTCCCAGCCGCAGACCCGCAGCGACAACCCGCACAGCGGCGACGGCTTCAGCAGCATCCAGGTGACGGTGCGCAAAATGATCCACGTGCCCCCCGACGAGGCGGCCGACGCCGGCCAGGACTATGACGTCGGCTTTTTCTTCGAGTACGAAATCCAGCTGATGGACCAGGCCAGCCACGAGCGCAGCCTGAGCGGCCCGGCCAGCCACGAAGCGTACAAGCTGCGCCAGATCGACACCGCGCGCGCGCGCGTGTGCGGGCGCGAGTTGCTCGACTGGATCGCGCGCCAGCCGGCGCCGCCACCCTAGCGGCTGTCCTTGATGCGCTGCTGCGCCGACAGGCTCAGCTGCGTCAACTCGTTGCGCCCCAGCATGGGCAACTGCGCCAGCAGGTTCATCAGGGTGGCGTTGCCGTTGACGTCGAGTTCGGACGACTGGATCAGCACGGTGCCGCTGCCGGTGAAGTCGACCTGCTTCTCCTCGCCCGACAGGGTGAAGCCGGTCAACGCGCCGGCGGCGCTGGCCCAGCCCTTGACGTGCTCGTAGTCGTAGCGGTAGGACGGGCTGGGGCAGTCGGCCCAGCCCAGCACGGCCTGCTCGTCGACCCGGCACGGCAGTTCGAGGAAATGCACCGGGCCGTTCGACGAGGCGATCACCTTGCCGCTGCCGAGCATCGTCAGGAAGCCCGGCAGCGTCGATTCCTGGCAGATCACGTCCTTGCTGAAGCCCAGCAGGTTCTTGGCGCGTATCGTCATATTCGCCTTATCCAGGTCGTAGCAAGCGAGGTCGTTGCCGTTGTCTCCGAGCAGCAACTGGCCCTGCCCCTGCGCCACCACGAAGTCGTGGATGTACTTGGGGGCGTTGAAGGCGTGCCGCACCAGGATGTCGAGCACGCTGTTGCCCATCGCCTCGAAACTCAGGTTGCCGTAAAAGGCGATCATCTTGCCCTTGCGGATGAACATCTGTTCCTTGACGTCGACGACGAAGGCGAATCGGTTCAGGTTGTCGTTTTTCGGCAGGGTGTCGGGGTTGTAGATCGTCATGGCTTACCTTTCGCTCGCTTGGATGTAGACCGTGCCCTGGCCGGTGAACTTGACCTGGTACGACTCGCCGGAGGCCTGGCCGACGAAGGATTTCCAGTTCAGATCGGTGACGATGGTCGAGGCCAGTTGTCCGGTGTGGCCCAGATAGGCTTGCGGATCGACGCAAACCGGCGCGTCCGGCGTCACCGGTAAGCCAATCGCGTTGCCGTCCGACAGGATGGCGACCTCGCCCGTGCCCTGCAGCGTGCTGGTAAACAAGCCCTGCCCGGAGACGGCGCCGCGCAGCACCCCCTGGACCCCGCCCTGGTTGCCGAGGAACATGGTGCCGGCCGTCAGCCGGGCGTCGAAGGCCAGCAGGTTGTCGCTCTCGACGTACAAGGTCTCGCCGCGCACCGGGATGATAGTGACGAACAGGCCGGCGCAGGCGTAGTAGACGCTGCCGCTGCCCGTGGCCGCCATCAGCGCGTAGCCCTCGCCGGTGGCGGCGCGCATGGCCAGGCTCTGCACGCCCTGCCCGGCCAGGAAGGAGCGGCTGAAATGCACCTCGCCCTGGTAGGCCACCATCGCGCCCTTGCGGGCGAAGACCTGCTCGCCGGCTAATTGGACCTGCAACATTTTTTCATTGATTTGTTGGTACACGGGCATCGCGTTCTCCAGTCGGATTCGGTTGACTTCCTGGCTCGTTGGCCGCCAGCCTAGCGTTCGGCCGGCTGGATGAACACCACGCCCTGGCCGCTGAATTTGTGCTGGTAGGACTCGCCCGAGCTCTGGCCCAGCATGGTGCGCCAGTTGACGTCGAAGACGAATTCCTGCGTGATGTTGCCCTTGAAGCCGACGAAGGCGTCGGGGTCGACGCGCAAGGGCTGCGCCGGCGTCACTTCGAGCATGATCAGATTGCCGCGGGCGATCAGCGCGACGTTGCCGTTGCCCTCCACCGTGGTGCTGAACAGGCCCTGGCCGGAAGCGGCGCCGCGCAGGCCGGCGAAGCTGGTGCCGGTTTTCAGCGCGCTGTCATAGGCCAGCAAGCTGCCGCTCTCGATCGTCAGCTTGTCGCCCGCCAGCGCCAGCAGCGTGATTTCGGCGGCGTCCTGGGCAAACAACACGCTGCCGCTGCCGGACACCTGCATCAGTTGCATGCCCTCGTTGCTGGCCTTGCGCTTGAGCGCGCCGAAAATACCTTCGCCGCCGAGGATCGACTTCTCGAACTTGACGCTGCCGGTATAGGCCACCATCGAGCCGGCAATGGCCAGCACCTTTTCGTTTTGCAGCGTCACTTCCAGCAGGCGGTCGGTGTTGGTGCGGAAACTGGTCACGGCGAACTCCTCAATCGACGGTGGCGGAGTGGATAAGGTATGCGAGGCGGGCCTTGTCCGCAAGCCTTATTTCACCGCGGCATCGCGCCGCGCGCGCGTGGAACTAACGCCGGCGGACCGGCTCTAATTAACCGATAGTATCAATTAATTGGGTGGTAGCGCCATGGAACACCTCCGTACCTGTCAGCACACAGTGCAATTCTACGAGGACGACAGTTTCCTGATCAAGGGCTTGGGCGACTACATCGGCGCCGCCCTCAGTCGCGGCGACAAGGGCGTCGTTATCGCCACCAGGAATCATCTGGAACAGTTGGAGGACACGCTCAGACAGCGCGGCCTGTTGAACGGCGGCGCGGGCGATCCGGACGGGCGCTACATCCCGCTGGAGGTCGACCATATGCTGCCGCTGTTCATGGACGACGGCGTGCCCGACGAACTGCGCTTTCGCACCGAGATCGGCAACGTCATCGCGCAAGCGGCGGTCGAGCATCCGGGCCATGTGTATATTTTCGGCGAAATGGTGGCGATTCTGTGCGGCACCGCGCACTGCCCGCTGCGCTCGCTGGGCAAGCATGACGCCGCCATCCATGTCGAGCGCTTTTTCAACGACTTGCTGCAGCACTACTCGTTTACGCTGTTATGCGGTTATCCGCTCAGCGCGTTTCCGAAGGAGCAAGACCAGGCGATGTTCCGT
This sequence comes from Janthinobacterium sp. CG3, assembly GCF_000344615.1. Taxonomy (GTDB): domain Bacteria; phylum Pseudomonadota; class Gammaproteobacteria; order Burkholderiales; family Burkholderiaceae_D; genus Janthinobacterium. The sequence continues at coordinate 3,847,837 of NZ_KB467824.1, forward strand.
CAAGTGTGCGACTTGCACACCGACGTACTGCCGGCCGAGAGCTACGACCCGCAGGTCGGCATCGGCTTGCTGCAGCGCAGCATCGCCGCGCTGCAGCAGCAAGCGTTCGCGCTGGCCTCCGAGGTGCACGACCGCAAGCAGATCGAGCAGGCGCTGCGGGAGGTCAACTTCGACCGCCTGACCGGGCTGCCCAACCGCAACGTGTTCCAGAACCGCCTGGAGATTGACATCAAGCGCTCGCAGCGCAAGAATTTGCCGTTGGCCCTGCTGTTCATCGACCTCGACCACTTTAAGGAAATCAACGACACGCTGGGCCACCAGACCGGCGACGTGCTGCTGCGGCAAGTGGGTCGGCGCCTGAGCACCTACGTGCGCGAAACCGACACGGTGGCGCGCTTCGGCGGCGACGAGTTCGTCATCACGCTGGGCGAATTGCAAGACATCGACAGCGCCACCCACCTGGCGCAGAAAATCCTCGACGACCTGGCCAAGCCGTTCCTGCTGGGCGCCGAGGTCGCCTATATCTCGGCGAGCATCGGCATTACGCTGTATCCCCAGGACGCCGGCAACGCCGGCGAGCTGCTGCGCAACGCCGACCAGGCGCTGTACCAGTCGAAGGACGCCGGGCGCAACCGCTTCAGCTATTTCACGCCCAGCATGCAGCGGCTGGCGCAAACGCGCATGAACCTGAGCAACGACCTGCGCCGCGCCGTCGCCGGCCAGCAGTTGCAGGTGTACTACCAGCCGATCGTCGACCTGGCCAGCGGGCGCATCGGCAAGGCCGAGGCGTTGCTGCGCTGGCGGCACCCGACGCAAGGGCTGATCAGCCCGGTCGAGTTCATTCCCATCGCCGAACACAACGGCCTCATCGTCGGCATCGGCGACTGGGTCTTCCACGAGGCGTTGCGGCAAGCGAAGCGCTGGCGCGCGCTCAACCCCGACTTCACCGTCAGCGTCAACGTCTCGCCGGCGCAGTTCTACCGCAACAACGAGGCCCACTACGCCGAATGGCTGAGCCTGTGCAGCGGCACCGAACGCGCCGCCGGCAGCGACAGCCCGGCGGTCGGCCTGGAAATTACCGAGGGCTTGCTGCTGGCCTCGAACGGCGCCGTAACCCAGCAATTGCTGGCGTTCCAGGACGCCGGCATCCAGATCTCGCTCGACGACTTCGGCACCGGCTATTCGTCGCTGTCGTACCTGCGCAAGTTCCACCTCGACTTCCTGAAAATCGACCAGTCCTTCGTCTACAACCTCGAGCACGACGCCGCCAACGTCGCGCTGTGCGAGGCGATCATCGTCATGGCGCACAAGCTGGGCCTGAAAGTGATCGCCGAGGGCGTGGAACGCAGCGCGCAAAGCGAACTGCTGCGGCGCGCCGGCTGCGACTACGGCCAGGGTTATTTGTTCGGGCAGGCGATGCCGGCCGACGAGTTCGAGCCGCTGCTGGCGGCGTCGGCGCGGCCGGCGTTCGCGCCCGCCTAGCCGAGCGAGCGGCGCGCGCCGCCTCAGCTACAGCGGTGCGAAAATGGCTTGCAAGTCGTCCTGCGTGATGCGCAAGCCCTCCGCCGCGCCGTCGCCTTCGGCCAGCACGGCATCGGCCAGGTCCGCCTTCTTGCGCTGCATCAGCTGGATTTTCTCTTCCAGCGTACCCTTGGCGATCAGCTTGTAGACGAACACCGGCTTGTCCTGGCCGATGCGCCAGGCGCGGTCGGTGGCCTGGTTCTCGGCCGCCGGGTTCCACCACGGGTCGTAGTGGATCACGGTGTCGGCCGCCGTCAAGTTCAGGCCGACGCCGCCGGCCTTCAGGCTGATCAGGAAGATCGGCACCGCGCCGCTCTGGAACAGCTCGACCTGGGCGGCGCGGTCCCCGGTCGCGCCGGTCAGCAGCGCGTAGGCGATGGCGCGCTGGCGCAGCTCGTCCTCGATCAGCGCCAGCATGCTGGTAAATTGCGAGAACACCAGAATGGTCCTGCCCTCGTCGAGCAGCGTCGCGATCATCTCCATCAGTTCGGCCAATTTGGCCGACGGCGCGCCACTCTTGGCGCCGGCGGTTTTGACCAGCCGCGGGTCGCAGCACACCTGGCGCAGTTTCAGCAGCGCTTCGAGGATCACGATCTGGCTGCGCGCCACGCCCTTGCGGGCGATCTCGTCGCGCACCTTCTTGTCCATCGCCACGCGCACCGTTTCGTACAGGTCGCGCTGGGCGCCGGCCAGTTCGACTTCGCGCACCATCTCGGTTTTCGCCGGCAGCTCGGTGGCGACGCGGTCCTTGGTGCGGCGCAGCAGGAAGGGTTTGATGCGGCGGATCAGCAGCGCGTTGCGCGCGCCGTCGCCCAGCTTTTCAATCGGTTTGCGGAAGTCGGCGTTGAAGCCCTTCTCGTCGCCGAGCAAACCGGGCAGCAGGAAGTGGAACTGCGACCACAGCTCGCCGAGGTGGTTTTGCAGCGGCGTGCCGGTCAGGCACAGGCGGTGCGCCGCCGTCAGCAGCGCGGCCGTCTGCGCCGCCTTGGAACGGCTGTTCTTGATGTATTGCGATTCGTCGAGGATGAGCAGGTGGTAGCGCTGCGCGCGCAACGGCTCCTCGTCGCGCGCCAGCAACGCGTAGCTGGTCAGCACCAGGTCGAACCGGCCGATGTCGCCGAAGCGCTCCAGCCGCTGCGGCCCCTGCAGCAGCAGCACGCGCAAGTCCGGCGCGAAGCGCGCCGCCTCGGCCTGCCAGTTGCCCATCAGGCTGGTCGGCGCGACCACCAGCGCCGGCGCTGTCAGGCGGCCAGCCTCCTTTTCCAGCAGGATGTGCGCCAAGGTCTGCACGGTTTTCCCCAGGCCCATGTCGTCGGCCAGGATACCGGCCAGGCCATACTCGCGCAGGAACTGCATCCACGCCAACCCTTCGCTCTGGTAGCCGCGCAGGCTGGCGCGCAGGCCGGCCGGGGCCGCGACCGCCTGCACGCCGCCGAAACCGGCCAGCTTGCGGCCGATCGCCCGCAGCCGCTCGCCGCCCAGCCAGCGCAGTTGCGCGCCGGCCTCCAACTCGGCCAGGCGGGCCGCGTCCAGCACCGGCAGGCGGATGCCGTCGCCGACGCCGTCCTTGAAGTACAGCTCGCCCAGCGCGGCCAGGATCGGTTTCAGGCGGCCCCACGGCAGCGCCACGCGCACGCCGCCGGGCAGGCGCGCCAGCAACGCCTCGTCGTCGGCGCGCGCGGCCAGCGCGGCCGCGTCGAAGTGATGCGGCGCCTCGCGGATCAGTTGCACCAGCACCGGCAGCAGCGGCACGCGCGCGCCGTCGACCAGCACGCCCAGCTCCAGGTCGAACCAGGCGTTGCCGGCCTCGCCGCCGTCGGCGACGTCGGCGTACCAGTCGTCCACCTGGGCCAGGTCGTAGCGGTAGTCGGCTTGCATCTCGACCAGCCAGCCGGCCGCGCGCAGGCGCGCCGGGCCGCCCGCGGCGAAGGCCAGCCAGTGCGCCTCGGACGGTAGTTCCATGGCCCCTGCCAGCGTGCGCAGCGGCGAGTCGGCGTCGGCGACCGGCGCGAAACCGAGCTGCGCCAGCGTCGCGGCGGCCGCCGCTTCCGCCACCGCGTCGCGCACGATCAACTCGGTCCCGGCGCCGCCGTGGCGCTGCAGTTCATGGGCCGGGTCGAACGAGGCGCGCAGGCCGTCGTAGTCGAACGCCAGCACGGCGAAACCGTGCCAGCGGCGCCGCCCGTCCTCCACGCCGCCCAGCAGCAGGAAGGGACGCGGCGCGATATCCTCGCGCCGCGTCCGGCGCAGGGCCGGCGGCGCCGACACCAGCGCCGCCAGCCCGCGCTCGGCCAGTTGGCGCGACACCTCCAGTCGGTCGCACCCGGCCAGCAACGGCGCCCGCGCGACCAGGTCGTGCAAGTCCCGCATCGGCATGGCGCGCGCGCCCCCGGCCAGCGCCAGCTCGCCCAGCGCGTACGCGTGCAGATACAACGGCGGTTCGGTCGGCAGCACAAAGTCGATCAGCGCGCCGTCGTCGAACTGCCAGTCCAGGCGCAGCGCATCGCCGCCGTCGTCCTGCGCGTGCCAGCCCAGGGCGCCGGCGCGCGGCGCACCGGCGCTCAGCGGATGCAAGCGGCCGGCCTTCAACTCGTCCTTGCCGGCGGCCCAGGACAACTTGCCGGCCGCCAGCAACATGCGCAACAACTCGGCGCCCAGAGCCTGCGTCGGTTCCAGGGCGGCCGGACCGAACAGGCTGCCGCTGCCCTTGATGCCGAAGAACACGCGGCTTTGGTAGAGCTCGGCCGGCGTCAAATAGTCCGGCGGCCGGGTTTGCATCGCGTAGCTGTCGGCCACCGCCGCCACCGAGACGACGGCGCCATCGGCGCGCAGGCGCGCTTTGCACATGTGCAAGTTCACACGTTCGCGGCGCTCGTCCCACATCAGCACGAACTCCAGCCGGTATATGATTTTGGCGGTTTTGGCCAGCGGCGGCGGCGCCTGCGCAACCTCGCCAAGCTGCCGCAACCAGGCCGACAGCGCGTACGGCAGCGCCGGCCCGGGCGGCGCCGCGGCCGGCTGCGCGCCGCCCTTCGCCGCCGCGCTGAGCAGCACCGCAACCACGTGCTTGCAGTTGCCCTGCATCGGGCAGGTGCAGTCGCCATGGAACGTGGTGCCGGTGCGCGCCGCGCGCCACCTCACCTGCTGGGTGTAGCGCTGGCCGCCGCTGCCGCTGACTTCACCATCGACGACGTCCGGCTTGAGCTTGAAGGCGCGCACCTTGCCGCGCCGCGCGTAGTCCTCGCCGCGGCCGAAGGTGCCGGCGTCGAAATAGTGGCGGATGTCTTGCTCGGTGAACGGTGTCATGTTGGGCGGCGCCGACAAGGCGGCCGGAGATAGTCGGGGCCGCCATTATCGCCGATGTCGGCGGCCCGGCGCGCGCCGGTTCAGCGTTGCAGCGGCAGGTAGCTTTGCTTGAGCTGGCGCAGCACGAAGCTTGATTTGCTGTGGCGGATGCCGGGGATCTTGTAGAGCCGCTCGCGCAGCAGCCGTTCGTAGTCGCGCGTGTCGCTGACGGCGATGCGCAGGTAGTAGTCGTAGTCGCCCGACACCAGGAACGCTTCCAGCACCTCGGGGATCAGCTCGAGCGCGTGGCCGAACTCGAACAGCGCCTGGTCGGAATGGTCGTCCAGCGTCACCTGCACGATGACGGTGTCGGCCAGTCCGACCTTGGCGGCGTTGACGCGCACCGTATAGCCTTCGATCACGCCGTCCTCCTCCATGCGTTTGATGCGCGCCCAGCACGGCGACGAGGTCAGGCCGACCTTGGCGCTCAGCTCGTGCAGGCTGAGACGCGCGTCCACTTGTAGCGCGGCCAGGATGGCGCGGTCGAATTTATCCAGCTTCATTCTGTTATTTTCATTTTCACGGTAAATTTTACTGAATCGGTGGCGTTTGGCGACAAATATAGAAGCCTTTTCTGCGTATTATGCAACAAAATCTATGCCATGAATACTTCCTGCATGGCCGCCGCCACCCCCGCCCCTTCCGCCTATGTCGCGCCGCGCAACGGCGCCGCGGTGCTGATTGAAACCCTGCTCGCGCTCGGCGTCGACACCGTCTTCGGCTACCCCGGCGGCGCCGTGCTGCCGCTGTACGACGCGCTGCACGCCGAGCCGCGCCTGCGCCACGTGTTGGTGCGCCACGAGCAGGCGGCGGTGCACGCGGCCGAGGGCTACGCCCGCAGCAGCGGCCGGCCCGGCGTGGTGTTCGTCACCTCCGGTCCCGGCATGAGCAACACCACCACCGGCCTGCTGGACGCCTTCTGCGACTCGATCCCGCTGATCTGCGTCAGCGGCCAGGTCGCCACCGCCTCGATCGGCACCGCCGCCTTCCAGGAATGCGACGCGATCGGCATCTCGCGCCCGGTCACCAAGTGGAACAAGCAAATCCGCGACGCCGAGGACGTCGCCGCCAGCGTGCTGTGCGCGCACCGCATGGCCACCGGCGGGCGGCCCGGACCGGTGCTGATCGACTTCCCCAAGGACCTGCAACTGGCGCCGGTGCGCGGCGCCGCGTGGCGCGCGCCGGCCGCCGCCGCGGCGACGCCGCCGCCGGATGCCGACGCGCTGCGCCGGGCGGCGCACCTGATCGGCGGCGCGCGCCGGCCGGTGTTTTACGGCGGCGGCGGCCTGATCAACTCCGGCGCGGCCGCCTGCGCCAGCTTCCGCCAGTTGGTCCACGACAGCGGCGCGCCCTGCACGCTGACCTTGCTCGGACTGGGCGCCTTCCCCGGCTCGGACCCGCGGTTTCTCGGCATGCTGGGCATGCACGGCACGCTGGAAGCCAATCTGGCGATGCACCACGCCGACCTGGTCGTCTGCGTCGGCGCGCGCTTCGACGACCGCGTCACCGGCCGCCTGGACGCCTTCTGCCCGGGCGCGGCGATCATCCACGTCGACATCGACCCGGCTTCGATCGGCAAGGTGGTGGCGGCCGACGTGGCCCTGGTGGGCGACTGCGCGGCGGTGCTGGCCGGGCTGCGGCGGGCGTTGCGCGAGGCCGCGCCCGCCGCGGCGGCGCCCAGGGTGGACGATCTGGCGGCGTGGTGGCGGCGCATCGACGCCTGGCGCGCGCGGCGCTCGCTGGCGTTCGACGACAGCGCCGCGCACATCGCACCGCAAGCGTTGATGAGCCGGCTGCAAGCGGCGCTGGCCGGGCGCGACGCGATTGTCTCGACCGACGTCGGCCAGCACCAGATGTGGGCGGCGCAGCACCTGCGCATCGAACGGCCGGGGCGCTGGCTGACCTCGGGCGGCGCCGGCACCATGGGCTACGGCCTGCCGGCGGCGATCGGCGCGCAGATCGCCCATCCCGGCGACCTGGTGGTCTGCGTCAGCGGCGACGCCTCGATCCTGATGAACATCCAGGAAATGGCCAGCGCCACCCAGCACCGCGCGCCGGTGAAGGTGGTGCTGTCGAACAACGGCTACATGGGCATGGTGCGGCAATGGCAGGAGCTGATCCACGGCGGCCGCTACAGCCACAGCTACACCGAGGCGCTGCCCGACTTCGTCGCGCTGGCGCGGGCGTTCGGCTGGCAGGCGCGCGCGGTGACGCGGCGCGACGAACTCGACGCCGCGCTGGCCGAGTGCCTGGCCTCAAGCGGCCCCTACTTCCTCGACGTGCGCGTGGCCGGCGAGGAAAACTGCTTCCCGATGATAGCGCCGGGGCGCGGCCACCACGAGGTGCTGCTGGCCAAGGGCGTGGCCTACGCCGAGCCCGCCGCGGCCGGCTGACGCGGCCTCACGACCAAATCCGGTAAACCCAATAGCTTTCATCCTCCTGCCCGGCGCGCACCAGTTCGGTCGGACTAAGCCCGGTGATTTCCTTGGTTTCGCGGCACAGGTGGGCCTGGTCGGCATAACCGCCGCGCGCGGCGATGTCGCTCCACGACGGCTTGCCGCCGAGGATATCGGCGCGCGAGTCCAGGAACGATAGCTCGGCGCGGCTCATGCGCCGCAGCGTGCGCATCGGCTGCCCGGCCCAGGCCTTGACGCGCCGTTCGAGGTTGCGCGCGCCGCGTATCATCCAGCTGATGCTGCATAGCGGGCTGGCCGGAAAACGGTTCAGCCGCTGCCACGGCAACAGCGGCGCGCAATCCATCGTGCTGCGCGCCAGGCAGGCCCGCACGCAGGAGGCCAGCGACAGGCGCGGCGCGATCAGTCGCGCGCTGGGCAGGCTGGTGGGGGTGGCGGACATGGTCGAATGGGCGTGGTGGGGTCGGTCCATTGTACCGCGGCGGCGCGGCGTGTCGGCGCCGCCGCGGTTTGTCGGAAACGTTCAAGACGGCCGCCCCGGTTGCCGCTACAGTGCAAGCCAACGACACGCACTTGCGGAGGAACCAGCATGACAGCGTATCCCGGCACCACCCCCACCGCCGCGCCGCCGGCCCGGCCGGCCCTGCGCCAGATCGCCGCGCTGCCGGGGCCGTTCGCCCTGCCGCTGCTGGGCAACGCCCTGCAGCTCAAGCCTTCGCGCGTGCACCGCGACGTCGAAGACTGGTGCCGCCGCTACGGGCCGCTGTTCCGCATCCGCCTCGGCCGCAGCAAGGTGCTGGTGGTGGCCGGCCACGAGGCGGTCGCGGCGGTCCTGCGCGACCGCCCGGACGGCTTCCGCCGGCCCAAGGTGCAAGCCGACCTGTCGCTGGAAATGGGCGGCGTGCCGGGCCTGTTCATGGTCGAGGGCGCGGAGTGGCGCAACCAGCGCCGCGTGGTGATGCAGGGTTTCGCGCCGGCCGCGATCAAGGCGTATTTCCCGTCGCTGGTGGCGGTGGCGCTGCGCCTGCAGCGGCGTTGGGACGCGGCGGCCGGCGCCGGCGCGGCGATCGACCTGGCCGACGACCTGAAGCGCTACACCGTCGACATCATCGCCGGGCTGGCCTTCGGCACCGATGTCAACACCATCGAATCGGGCGGGGACGTGATCCAGCGCCACCTCGACGTCATGCTGCCGGCGCTGGCGCGGCGCAGCCTGGCGTTGTGGCCGTACTGGCGCTACTTCAAGCTGCCGGCCGACCGCCGCCTGGAGCGCAGCGCGGTGGCGCTGAGGGCCGCCATCGGCGACCTGGTCGGCCAGGCCCGGCAACGCCTGCTGGCCGAGCCGGCGCGGCGCGAGCGCCCGCCCAACCTGCTCGAGGCGATGCTGTGCGCCGCCGACCAAGCGGGCAGCGGGGTCGACGACCAGGCCGTCGGCGGCAACGTCCTGACCATGCTGCTGGCCGGCGAGGACACCACCGCCAACACCATTTCGTGGATGCTGTACCTGCTGCAGCGCCACCCGCGGGCGCTGCGCCGCGCCCAGGACGAGGTGCGCCGCCTGGCGCCCGACCCGGCCGCGTTCAGCGTCGAGCAGATGGACGCGCTCGACTATCTGGGCGCCTGCGCCAGCGAGGCCATGCGCCTGAAGCCGGTGGCGCCGTACATGCCGCTGGAGGCGCTGCGCGACAGCGTGGTCGGCGACGTCGCGGTGCCGGCCGGCAGCTACGTCTGGTGCGTGTTGCGCCACGACAGCGTCGCCGACGCGCACGTGCCGAACGCCGCCGCCTTCGAGCCGCAGCGCTGGCTGGCTCCGGCGCACGGTGAGGCCGGCGCCGGCTTCGACAAGCAGCTCGCGCTGCCCTTCGGCGCCGGCCTGCGCACCTGCCCCGGGCGCTACCTGGCGCTGCTGGAAATGAAGGTCGCCGTGGCGATGCTGCTGGCGCGCTTCGATCTGCTCGGCGTCGACACGCCGGACGGCGGCGAGGCGCGGGAGCTGATGGCCTTCGTCATGTCGCCGGTGGGCCTGCGCATGCGCTTGCGGGCGCTGGCGGCGTGATGAGAGCGTATCGCGTTAAGCTAGCGCGATTTTCGTAGGTCGGGTTAGCCCGCAAGGGCGTAAGCCGACTGGCGTCGACATGGTCAAAAAGCGCGGGCGCAACCCCGGGGCCGGCCCCCAAGGGTCTAACCCCGCTTCTTTGCCGCTGCCTGCGTTTAACGCCGCCGGCCCGCCAGCCCTAGCCCGCGCCCAGCGCCTTGCTGCTGAAGAACTGGTGCACGCCCTTGCGCAGGTCGTCGACGTGCTCGAACTCGAGGTAGGTGACGTCGGCCAGGTCGTCCAGTTCGCGCAGCAGCGTGGTCTTGATCGGCGCGTGCTTCCACACCAGGAACAGGATAGGCGCGTTACTGCCTTTGAAGACGTGGTAGCCCAGCTCGAAGGCGCTACTCTCGCTCATGCCGACGCGGATGTTGATGAACAGGTCGGCCTGGTCGAGCAGCGCCAGGCGGTGCTCGCGGAAGTTCGGCGGCGTGAACAGCTTGCCGGTTTCGCGCTCGAACGACTGCTTGAAGGTGGTCGCGCTTTCGGCCCGTATCCCGGTCAGGTAGTGGAAGGTGTAGGGCGCGCCGTTGGCGCTGTCGAGCAGCACCAGGATGTCGGCGATCATGCGCTGCTGCTCCTGGTCGGCCTCGGTGAAGGGCTGGCGGACGAACACCTTGACCGGCGCGCTGCCGACGTCGCGCTGGCCGCGCCGCTGCGCGCGCCGCTCCGGCACCTCGATCGCCGCCGCCTCCCAGTCGAGCAGGCGCGGCGCCAGGCGCCCGCCCGCGCTCGGGCGCGCCGCCTCCTCGTCGGCCTCGGGCGGCTGGTGCTGCTGGGCCAGCGGGTACAGGCCGAAGCTGTCGATGTGGCGCAGCGCCTCGCTGGCCGCGTCGGCCCCGGCGATGGTGCTGTAGAACGCCGCGCCGGCCTGCAGCGCCGCCACCCGGATCGGCCGCGAGGCCATGATCGCGGCGCGCTTCTCGTCGACCGTCAGGATCACCATCGCGATGCTTCTGGCGGCCAGCTGGTCGAGCACCTCGGCGTCCTCCACCGCCAGCGCCGGGATGTCGGCGGCGTTGATGACGGCCGCCGTCACCAGGCTGGCGCAGATGCCGAAGCCCAGCGTGTGCAACTGGCGCGCCACCGCCACCGCGCGGGCCTGGTCGCTGCGCTTGACGCGCATGTAGACGCGGCCGCTGCGCGGCAGGCGGATGCCGGCCGCCAGCTGCGATTTGTAATACGCCTCGCCGAAGGTTTTTCCAACCCCCATGACCTCGCCGGTCGACTTCATCTCCGGCCCCAGCAGGGTGTCGACGCCGGGGAATTTGGCGAACGGGAAGACCGCCTCCTTGACGCTGAAGTAGCGCGGCACCACCTCGTCGATGACGCCCTGCGCCTCCAGCGAGCGCCCGGTCATGCAGCGCGCGGCGATCTTCGCCAGCGCCAGGCCGGTGGCCTTGGAGACGAAGGGGATGGTGCGCGAGGCGCGCGGGTTCACCTCCAGCACGTAGATCACGTCCTGCATGCGGCCGTCGATCTTGCTCTGCTGGACCGCGAACTGCACGTTCATCAGGCCGACCACGTGCAGGCCGCGCGCCATCAGCACGGTCTGGCGTTTGAGTTCGCGGATGGTGTCGGGCGCCAGCGAGTACGGCGGCAACGCGCAGGCCGAGTCGCCCGAGTGCACGCCGGCCTGTTCGATATGCTCCATGACGCCGCCGATGAAGGTGCGGTGGCCGTCCGACAGGCAGTCGACGTCGACCTCGATGGCGTTGTCGAGGAAGCGGTCGAGCAGCACCGGCGAGTCGTGCGAAACGCTGACGGCCTCGCGCATGTAGCGCTCCAGTTCGAGCGGCTCCTCGACGATTTCCATGGCCCGCCCGCCCAGCACGTAGGACGGGCGCACCACCAGCGGATAGCCGATCTCCTGGGCCAGGCGGCGCGCCTCGTCCTCGGTGCGGGCGGTGCGGTTTTCCGGCTGGCGCAGGCCGAGCTTGTGCAGCAGTTGCTGGAAGCGCTCGCGGTCCTCGGCGGCGTCGATCATGTCGGGCGTGGTGCCGATCACCGGCACGCCGGCCTGCGCCAGCGCCAGCGCCAGCTTCAGCGGGGTCTGGCCGCCGTACTGGACGATGACGCCGATGGGCCGCTCCAAGTGGACGATCTCCAGCACGTCCTCCAGCGTCAGCGACTCGAAGTACAGGCGGTCGGAGGTGTCGTAGTCGGTCGAGACGGTCTCCGGGTTGCAGTTGACCATGATGGTCTCGTAACCGTCCTCGCGCAGCGCCATCGCCGCGTGCACGCAGCAGTAGTCGAATTCGATGCCCTGGCCGATGCGGTTCGGGCCGCCGCCCAGCACCATGATCTTGCGCCGCTCGCTGGGCTGGGCCTCGCACTCCTCGTCGTAGGTCGAGTACAGGTAGGCGGTGCGGGTGGCGAACTCGCCGGCGCAGGTGTCGACCCGCTTGTAGACCGGCCGCACCGCCAGCGCGTGGCGGTGGGCGCGCACCTCGGCCTCGCTGGTGTGCAGCAGCGTGGCCAGGCGGCGGTCGCCGAAGCCCTGCTGCTTGAGTTCGAACAGCACGCCCTTGTCGAGCGCGCCCAGCGACTGCCCCGCCAGCCACAGCTCGGTGGCGATCAAGTCCTGCAACTGCGCCAGGAACCACGGGTCGATGCGGCTCAGCGCGTGCACCTGCTCCAGCGAATACCCCTGGGCGAAGGCCTCGCCCAGGTACCAGATCCGGTCCGGCCCCGGCGCGGCCAGCTCCTCGTCGATGACGGCGCGCCCGCTGCCGTTGCGGCGCAGGCCGTCGACGCCGACCTCGAGTCCGCGCAGCGCCTTCTGGAACGCCTCCTGGAAGGTGCGGCCGATCGCCATCACCTCGCCGACCGACTTCATCTGCGTGGTCAGGCGGTCGTCGGCGGCCGGGAACTTCTCGAAGGCGAAGCGCGGGATCTTCACCACCACGTAGTCGATGGTCGGCTCGAACGAGGCCGGGGTGTGGCCGCCGGTGATGTCGTTGCGCAGCTCGTCGAGGGTGTAGCCGACCGCCAGCTTGGTGGCGACGCGGGCGATCGGGAAGCCGGTCGCCTTCGAGGCCAGCGCCGACGAGCGCGACACGCGCGGGTTCATTTCAATGACGATCATGCGGCCGTCGTCCGGGTTGACGGCGAACTGCACGTTGGAGCCGCCGGTGTCGACGCCGACCTCGCGCAGCACCGCCAGGCTGGCGTTGCGCATGATCTGGAATTCCTTGTCGGTCAGCGTCTGCGCCGGCGCCACCGTGATCGAGTCGCCGGTGTGCACGCCCATCGGGTCGAGGTTTTCGATCGAGCAGACGATGATGCAGTTGTCCTTCTTGTCGCGCACCACCTCCATCTCGAATTCCTTCCAGCCGATCAGCGATTCCTCGATCAGCAGCTCGCCGGTCGGCGACAGCTCCAGGCCGCGGGTGCAGATGGCCAGGAACTGGTCGAAGTCGTAGGCGATGCCGCCGCCGCTGCCGCCCATCGTAAACGACGGCCGCACCACCACCGGGAAGCCCAGTTCCTGCTGCGCCTCCCAGGCCTCGGCCATGTTGTGGGCGACGCCGGAGCGCGCCGAACCGAGGCCGATCCGGCTCATCGCCTGCTTGAACTTGGAGCGGTCCTCGGCCTTGTCGATGGCTTCCGGCGAGGCGCCGATCAGCTCGACGCCGTACTCCTTGAGCACGCCGTGGCGGTGCAGTTCGAGCGCGCAATTGAGCGCCGTCTGCCCGCCCATCGTCGGCAGCACCGCGTCGGGGCGCTCGCGGGCGATGATGCGCGCCAGCACCTCCCAGTTGATCGGCTCGATGTAAATGACGTCGGCCATGTCGGGGTCGGTCATGATGGTGGCCGGATTGCTGTTGACCAGGATCACCTTGTAGCCCTCTTCGCGCAGCGCCTTGCAGGCCTGCACGCCGGAGTAGTCGAACTCGCAGGCCTGGCCGATGACGATGGGGCCGGCGCCGATCAGCAGGATGGTGTTGAGGTCTTTACGCTTAGGCATTTTTATGCTTCTCCATCAAGGTCACGAAACGGTCGAACAGGTGTCCGATGTCATGCGGGCCGGGCGCGCCCTCGGGGTGGCCCTGGAAGCAGAACGCCGGCCGGTCGGTGCGGGCGAAGCCCTGCAACGACCCGTCGAACAGCGACAGGTGGGTGACCCGGCAGTTGGCCGGCAGCGACTCCAGGTCGACGGCGAAACCGTGGTTCTGCGAGGTGATCATGACGTGGCCGCTGTCGAGGTCCTGCACCGGGTGGTTGGCGCCGTGGTGGCCGAACTTCATCTTGCGCGTGGTGGCGCCCGAGGCCAGCGCCATGATCTGGTGGCCGAAGCAGATGCCGAAGGTCGGCACGCCGTGCTCGATCAGCTCGCGGCAGGCGCCGATGGCGTAGTCGCACGGGGCCGGGTCGCCCGGGCCGTTGCCGAGGAAGACGCCGTCCGGGTGGTGCGCCAGCGCCTGCGCCGCCGAGGTGTGCGCCGGCAGCACCGTGACCTGGCAGCCGCGCGCGGCCAGCATGCGCAGGATGTTGCGCTTGACGCCGTAGTCGATCGCCACCACGCGGCAGCGCGGCGCCTCCAGCCGGCCGTAGCCGCGCCCCAGCGCCCACTCGGTCTCGCGCCACTCGTAGGGTTCGCGGGTGCTGACCTGGCGCACCAGGTCGACCCCGCTCAGGCCGGGGAAGGCGCGCGCCAGCGTCAGCGCGTGGCCGGCCTGGTCGGTGCCGGCGACGATCGCGCCGCTCTGCGCGCCGCGCTCGCGCAGCAGGCGCGTCAGTTTGCGCGTGTCGACGCCGGCGATGGCGACGATATTCTCCTGTTGCAGATACTCCGACAGCGAGCGGGTCGAGCGGAAGTTCGACGCCAGCAGCGGCAGGTTCTTGATCACCAGCCCGGCCACGGCGATGCGGCCCGACTCGGCGTCCTCGTCGTTGACGCCGGTGTTGCCGATGTGCGGGTAGGTCAGCGTGACGATCTGCCGGCTGTAACTGGGGTCGGTGAGGATTTCCTGGTAGCCGGTCATGGCGGTGTTGAACACCACCTCGCCGCTGGTGTGGCCGGCGGCGCCGATCGAGACGCCGCGAAACACCGGGCCGTCGGCGAACGCCAGGATCGCCGGCGGATAGGCCCGGCGCAGGTTGGGGGCGGCTATGGTCATGAACTCTCCTTCGGGCGATGGTGGACGACGGAACGGGACGGGACGCCGGCGCGGCGCCGGCGGCAAGGCGTGGCCGCGCCGCGCCGGGCCGGGAACGCGGCCGGGGCCGGGGCCGGGGCCGGCGGACGGCTCAGGCCCGCTTGGCGCGGCGCGCCGGCGGCGCGGCCGGCGCCTGGATGCTGCGCACCGGCAGCGCGCGCGGCGGCGGCGCCGGCGCGCGCGCGGCGCCCGCGGCCTCGGCCAGCTTGAACACGCTGACCAGTTGCACCAGGCTTTTCGCCTGCTGCTCCAGCGCCTCCGACGCGGCGGACGCGTTCTCGACCATCTTGGCGTTTTGCTGGGTGGCGCCGTCCATGTGGTGGATGGCGTTGCTGATGTGGTCGATACCCTCGCTCTGCTCGCGGCTGGCGACGGTGATTTCCCCCATGATCGAGGTGACCCGGTTGACGCTGGTGACGATCTCGCCCATGGTCTTGCCGGCCTGGTCGACCAGGCGCGCGCCGAACGTCACCTGCTCGACCGAGTGGTCGATCAGGGTCTTGATTTCCTTGGCGGCGCCGGCCGAGCGCTGCGCCAGGTTGCGCACCTCCGAGGCGACCACGGCGAAGCCGCGGCCCTGCTCGCCGGCACGGGCCGCCTCGACGGCGGCGTTCAGCGCCAGGATGTTGGTCTGGAAGGCGATGCCGTCGATGACGCCGATGATGTCGACGATTTTCTTGGCCGATTCGTTGATCGAGCCCATCGTCGCGACAACCTGCGACACCACCGCGCCGCCCTGGCCGGCCACCTCGGCCGCCGACAGCGCCAGCAAGTTGGCCTGGCGCGCGTTCTCGCCGTTGCGCCGCACCGTCTCGGTCAGTTCCACCATCGACGCGGCGGTCTCCTCGAGCGAACCGGCCTGCGCCTCGGTGCGCCCGGACAGCTCCAGGTTGCCGGCGGCGATCAGGCCGCAGGCGCCGTCGATGGTGTCGGTGGCGCTGCGCACGTCGCGCACGATGTCGAACAGGCTGGCGTCCATCTCGCTGAGGGCGCCGATCAACTGGCCGATCTCGTTGTCCGAGTCGACCGCGATGGCGCCGTTCAGGCGGCCGGCGGCGACGCCGCGGGCGATGCCGACGGCGCGCCCGAGCGGCTCGGTGATGCCGCGTATCAGCAGCACGCCGATCAACACGCTCAGCGCCGCCCCCACCAGGATTGCCGCGCCCATCAGCCAGGCGGTCGCGCCGATGGTGCCGCGCACCGCCTCGGCGTCGACCCTGGCGCGCTGCGCCAGCACATCGGTCAACTCGAGCAGCGCGGGGTCGGAAATGCGGTAGGCCGGATTGATCGAGCGGATCAGGATCGACTCGGCGTCGTCCCACTTCTGCTGCTGGATCAGGGCGCTGGCGGCGCTGATCGCGTTGATGCCGAGGTTGTTGCTTTTCGCCACCCACTGCTCGGCCAGCTCGCGCTCGGGCGCCGTGTCAATGGCGTCGCGGTAGGCCGACAGCAGTTTGTTGATCTCGGCGGTGGTGTCGTCGATGGTTTTGAAATGCACCGCCAGCGGATGGTCGTGCAACTTGGACCATTCCATGGCGGGGTTGTGCTGCAGCGCCTGCAGGATCTGGCTGCGGTTGATTTCCATCTTGAAGCGGATCCGCTCGGCCAGCCGGGCGCTGACCCGGGCGTCCTTTTTCGCGGTGTTGTCCAGCAGCCTGCTGGTGTTGTTGATGCTGTGGCCGCCCAGGCCGCCGATCAACAACAGCATCGCCACAAAGAACACCATGGTGGAAATGATCAGCGTCCTGATTTTGATATTCTTCAGCATGGAATCGCACCTTTCAAATGCATTAATTTCAATTTGAAAATTTTTCCTTTCCCCATGTTATGGGCAAAAGGCGCCGCCTCATGCAACCCGACCCGGAGCGGATTTGACATATCTCATGCTTCATTCAATCACCAGCAAGTCCGCGCCGGCGCGTTCAATGTTCCCGGCAGGAAAATCAAAGATATCCCAGTTGAAACTGCGGCCATCTGCGCTGGGTCAGTAAAACGCCGGGTATCGTCGCGCCGCGCAACGGCCGTCGCCGGTGCTAACATGGCCGCACGGGCGGCGGCGGGGGCCGCGCCCGCTCAATGGAGGGATGGGAATGGACAACGCTGGCGACACGGGGGGGCGGATCGACAGCCTGGTCGAATTGCGCGAGCTGATCTGCGGCTTTGTCGCCGAACGCGACTGGGACCAGTTCCACACGCCGAAAAACCTGGCGATGGCGCTCTCGGTCGAGGTGGCGGAACTGGTCGAGCACTACCAGTGGCTGCCGAGCGGCGCCGACGCCGAGCTCGACGACAAGAAGCGCGCCGGGATACGCCATGAAATGGCCGACGTCCTGGTCTACCTGATACGCCTGGCCGACAAGAGCGGCGTCGACCTGCGCGCCGCCGTGCTGGAGAAAATGCAGTTGAACCGGGAGAAATACCCGGCCGAGCGGGTCCGCGGCGACGCCCGCAAGTATTCGGAGTACTGAGGCGCCGGTTGCGCGACAAAAAAGCCGCGGTGCTCGCCTTGGCGCGCGGGGCCTGGCCCCAGGGTTACGCCGTTGGTTTTGAAGCGCTACGCGCTGCTCCAGGCCAACGTTGTCGGGTTACGCCCAACGGGCTAACCCGACCTACGAAATCACGCACACGTTGACCGAAAAAAAGGGACCGCCTTGGCGGTCCCTTCTTGTTTACCCCATCCCGCCAACCGGTTTAGCCCGGCTTGAAGGTCTTGCGCGGCGCTTTCTTGTCAAACGAGCGCGGCGCGAAGTCGCTTTTCGGCTTGAACGCCTTCTTCGGCGCCGACATCGGCGCCGAGCTGCCGTCGTCGAGGCTGATGTCCAACTTCTTGCCGGCAACCCATACCGACTTCAAGTGGTCGAGCACGTCCGGCGGCATGCCTTCCGGCATTTCCAGCACGCTGTGGTCGTCGAAGATGTCGATGCGGCCGATGTGCTTCGCTTCCAACTGCGCCTCGTTGGCGATGGCGCCGACGATGTTGCTCGGCGTCACGGCGTGGTTGCGGCCCACTTCGATGCGGTAGGCGATCATGCCCGGCTTGCCTTTGGACTCCTTCTTGGCGCGCGCTGGCGCGGCCTCGGCGGCGGCCGGCGCTTCCCTGCGCGCGGGGGCCTCGTCGAACGACTTGGCCGGCGCGGCGCGCTTCGGCGCCTCGTCGAAGGCCTTGGCCGGACGCGGCTTCGGCGCGGCGGCCGGCGCCGGGTTCGGCGCCTCGCCGTCGCGGCTGATGCGCAACTGTTGGCCGGCAACCCACACGCCTTTCAACTGGTCCAGCAATTCGTTGGGGATCGTGTCCGGCAAGTCCAGCACGCTGTAGTCGTCGTAGATTTCAATACGTCCGATATGCTTTGAATCGAGGCCGGCTTCGTTGGCGATGGCGCCGACGATGTTGCCCGGCTTGACGCCGTGGGCGTGGCCCACTTCGATACGGAAGGTTTGCATGCCGGCGTCGGCCGGACGCACGACGCGTTCCTTTTTCGGGAAGGCCGGACGCTCGGCGCGCTCGTTGCGCTCGAAACGCTCGTTGCGCTCGGGACGTTCGAAACGTTCCGCACGCTCGCCGCGCTCGGGACGGTCGAAGCGCTCCTGGCGCGCCGGCCGGTCGTCGGCCCACGAGGCCGCCGCGGTTTGGGCTTTCTTGTCGAGCAACAAAGGCGTGTTGCCGCGGGCCATTTTCGCCAGCGCGGCGGCGATTTCGATCGCCGGGATGTTCTGTTCGCGCTCGAAATCCTCGATCAGCGACTGGAACTGCTCCAGCTCGCCCAGCGCCAGCGTTTCGGTGATCTGTTCCTTGAACTTGGCGATGCGCACGTCGTTGACGGCCTGGATCGTCGGCAGTTCCAGCATGCCGATCGGCTGGCGGGTCGAACGTTCGATCGCCTTCAGCAGGTTTTTCTCGCGCGGCGTGATGAACAAAATCGCCTCGCCGCTGCGGCCGGCGCGGCCGGTGCGGCCGATGCGGTGGGTATAGCTTTCCGGATCGTGCGGCACGTCGTAGTTGACCACGTGGCTGATGCGCTCGACGTCCAGGCCGCGGGCGGCGACGTCGGTGGCCACCAGGATATCGATTTTGCCATCCTTCAATTGCTGGATGGTGCGCTCGCGCTGGGCTTGCTGGATGTCGCCGTTGATGGCGGCGGCCGAGAAGCCGCGCGCCTGCAACTTGCCGGCCAGTTCCTCGGTGCCCAGCTTGGTGCGGGCGAAAATGATCATGCCGTCGAAGGTTTCCGCTTCCAGGATGCGGGTCAGCGCGTCGAGCTTGTGCATGCCCGACACCAGCCAGTAGCGCTGGCGGATGTTGTCGGCGGTGCCGGTCTTGGCGGCAACCGTCACTTCGGCCGGATTTTGCAGGTAGGTGGTGGCGATGCGTTTGATCACCGACGGCATGGTGGCCGAGAACAGCGCGGTCTGGCGGGTGTCCGGCGTTTCTTGCAGGATGCGCTCGACGTCGTCGATAAAGCCCATGCGCAACATCTCGTCGGCCTCGTCCAGCACCAGCGTCTTCAACTTCGACAGGTCGAGCGAGCCTTTGTCGAGGTGGTCGATGACGCGGCCGGGGGTGCCGACGACGACGTGCACGCCGCGGCGCAGCGCCGACAGTTGCGGGCCGTAGCTTTGACCGCCGTAGATCGGCAGCACGTGGAAGCCGGGAATATGCTGGGCGTACACCTGGAACGCCTCGGCCACCTGGATCGCCAGTTCGCGCGTCGGCGCCAGCACCAGCGCCTGCGGCGTGGTTTGCTTGAGGTCGATGCGCGACAGGATAGGCAGCGCGAACGCGGCGGTTTTGCCGGTGCCGGTTTGCGCCTGGCCCAGTACGTCGCGGTTAGCCAGCAACAAAGGAATGGTTGCCGCCTGGATAGGCGACGGTGCTTCGTAGCCGACGTCTTTCAGCGCGCGCACGAGCGCGTCGCTGAGATTGAGGTCGGAAAATAGGGAAATAGGTGTGTCGGACATGAATTCACTCACAAGTTCGCTCGAATCGCCCAATGCGAAAGAATGCTGTATACAGTTTACTCTGTACTGGCGCGGCCCGGGCGGAACCGGACCAGAGATTGCCAACTTTTACGCGTAAAAGACAGAAAAATCGGGGAATCGACGGCCAAATCGTTAAATACTGAACTATTCGTCACTGTTTCCAGCGTCCCCGGCCGCTTGCCGTCAAATGCCCATCAGCCGCCGCAAATCGACGAAGGCGCTCTCGTACAAATGCTGGAACACGTCGACCATGGCCTCCTCGACGCCCTCGACGGCGTCGAATTGGCTCGACCATTCGACGCTGCACTCGGCGGCGTCGTCGTCGCCGAGCACCCTCAAGGTCGAGTGGTAGTTGCTCACCGGAATAGGGCCGGAGACGATGCTGTAGCTGTACTCGCGCTGCGCCTCGCTAAAGCTCTGCAGGCGCTCGGCGATGACGGCGCCGTCGGTGGTCTTCAGGCGGCGCACGCGTCCGCCCTGCTCCGGCAGGCTGCTTTTGATCGAGCTGGACCACTCGGCCAGCGCGTGGAAGCCGCCGATGAACTCCCACACGCGCGCGGCCGGTGCCGCCAATGTCACAGAAACGCTTACTTTGGCCATCTTTATTCCCACATATTATTGTTCAAGCGGGCGCCAGGGTCGTGCTGTTGTAGCCTGCTGGCGCCCATCCGGGCAGGACATTACCATAAACACCCCAGCCCGGCCCGGCTACAGGTTCTCGGCCAGGTCCATTCGGAGGTAACGCGCATGGTCGGGTTCCGGTGATGGTGAAGACCATGCCTGGCGCGACAGCTTTAATACAGCTCGCGCAGATAAATGATCGGCCCGGCCTTGTAGAGGCCGAACGTGGCCTGCGCCGGGGCGCTCGGCAGGTATAGACTGCTCGGATTGCCCGGCAACAGGAAATTGATGATCGCACTGCCATTGTTGCCGGCGCCGGGGGCCGCCAAGCGCACCCTGGCCTCGCCGCCGGTGAAGGGCTGCTGGCCGGCCGGGCCGGCCAGCAGCACCGCCTTGCACTTGCTGGCCGCGGCCGCGTTGTACAGGTTCTTCGTGCAGGCGCTCAGACTCAGCGCGCTCGGCGTCAAGGCGCTGCTGTCGGCAAGGTTGGTGATCCAGGCGCCGGCGGCGTTGCGCAGTTGCGCGCGCACCGTGATCGTCATCGGCAACAACTCGGAGCCGTAATTGTTCGGGATCAGCATGCGCCCGCTGACGACGGTCAGGCCGGCCTCGGCGCTGTCGCTGGCGACGGCGCGCAGCGAGCTGGCGCGGTCGCTGTCGATGGCGCGGAAAAACACCTTGCTGGGCAGCGCGGTGATGGCCGGGTAGACATAGGTCTGGATCGCCCGCGCCTGGCCCAGCACGAACAACGACGCCGCCATTGGCGCCCCGGCGCCGGCCGCGTAACGCGGGTCGCCGGCCGCGTTCTGGGTGGTGCCGCCGTTGGCCAGCCAGCCCGTCAACAGAACTTGCTTGGCCAGGTTGGTGCCGGCGGGGTTGGCGGGGCTGGCGGGGCCGGAATAGTTCCGCGTAACGATACCGTCGGCGTTCAAGGCCCGCACCTGCAAGCCGAAGCCCTGGCTGGCGTAGACGAAGCCGTTGAGCGGAGCGACGCAGTTCAACACCCCGGCAATGCAGGTCATCGGCACGCCCGCGGTCAACGCGCCGGCCGGCAGTACCAGGGTGTCGAAACGGTCGGGAATAAAGCGCCCGACGTTGCCGCTGCCAGTGTCCGCGTTCAGCAGTTTGCCGGCGGAGTCCAGCGTCGGCGCGCCGGCGCTGCCGAGGTAACCGTTGCCGTTGGCGACCTTGGCGCTCAGCTTGATGACGCCCACTTCGCTCCAGGCCAAGTCGCTGACCGTCGCCGTGCCGGCGCCGAAGGACGGCGCCAGGTTGCCGCTCAAGCCGCCGTAGCCGGTAGCCGGCGCCGGCAGCCCCTCCGTTGCCGCCAGGCTCACCGTTTGCCTGGGCGTCTCCGCGCCGAAGTTGCCGGTGGTGGCGCCGTTGACGTTGCGCGCCGTGATCGTCGCGGAAAACGCCTTGCCGGCCGTGGTGAACACGGCGCCGGCGACGCTGGGGCTGGCGGCGCTCTGCGCGTCGACTGCGGGCGTGGCGCCGTCCCAGACCTTGTCGAATGTGAGCGTCGCCGGGGCCACCACGAAGGCGGCCGAGCCGCGCATCAGCAGCCCGGCGTCGCCGCCCGCGGCGCTGCCGCTGTAGACGGCGTTGACGCTGATGCGGCCAACGTCGGCGTACTTCCAGCCGGCGCTGGCCACGCCGCCGGCGTCGAAATGCAGCGGCGCCGCGACGCTGCCGGCGCCGCAGGCGATGGCCGTGCCGGCGAGCAATGCCTTGACGCCGCTGGTGGCGGGGTTGTCGTACACGCAGCTGAGGTTGACGACCTTGTCGGCATTGGCGAACATCGGCACGCAAGCCTGGCGGTCGCCGGACGCTTGCACCGCGCTGACCGAGATGCCGACCATGCTGTCGGCCCGGTGGTTGGGGATGCCGAGCACCAGGGCGGCGTCCGAGAATTCCATTATGCATTGTTTGGCGGGGTCGGAGGTGGCGGCGTTGACGCAGGTGGCCGGGTTCGACAGCGCCGCCGGGTTCGACTGCGCCGCCAGCGTGGCCGCGCCGCTGGTGAGCCGGCGCACCGTGGCGGCGCCGCTGACGCCGCTGGCGTCGAGCGTGACGGCCTGCCTGCCCGGCGTCAGCGTCACGCTCGGCTTGCCGCTGTAGTGCGGCGCGCTGCAGGCGGCGTTGGCGCAGGCCGTCAGCGTTACCGCGCGCGCCTGGCAGGTCAGCGCCGTGCCGGGGTGCGTGATGAGGATGTGGTGCGGCCCGGCCGGCGTCGGCGCGGCGCAGCTCGGCCCCCTCGGCGTGCTGGAGGCGTCGTAGCCGCTGTCGTTGGTGACGCAGTTGCACGGCGCGTCGACGGTGCCGCCGTTGCAGGTGATGGTCTTGGCCACCCGCCCGTGCCTGCCCAGCGTGATTGCGTCCACCGTGGCGTTGCCGCCGATATAGGCGCCCGCCGGTTCCAGCGTGACGCTGCCGGCCACAACGTCGCCCGAAATCGCGTCGCCCGAGCCGAGCGTGAGCGACGTCGACGCCGTGACGTTGCCGTTGACCACGACGCCGGAGGGGTGGACGTCGACGACGGCCGACACCAGGTTGCCGTTGACGGTGTTGTTGGCACCGACGCTCAGCTTGGTCGAGGCCGTCAGGTTGCCGTTCACCGTGCTGTTGGCGGCGTTGATGTCGATCGTCGCCGCCGTCACCGCGCCCTGCAGCGCGCTGCCCGAGGCCAGCGTGAACGTGCCGCGGGCGCTGACGTTGCCGCTCAGCGAAGACTGCGCGCCGGTGCTCACGTCGGCGCCCGAGATGGCGCCGACCACGGTCGCGTGCGAGGCGATGTCGACGTTGCCGACGGCGCTCAGGCTACCGGTCACCTTGGTCGCCGAGCCGCTGCCGATCTTGATCGTCGTGGCGGCGATATTGGCGACGATGCTCTGCGCCTGCGCGCCCATGCTGAAGGTGCCGCCCCGGGCGGTCAGCGTGCCGCCGCTAATTTGCAGGTTGTCGGTTTTAACGCCGCCGATGTCGAGGTTGCCGTTCACCGTCAACGCGGCGCTGCCGCTCATGACCAGCCCCTGGTGGAAGCCGAAGTCGAAGGAGCCGGCCGCCACCGTCACCGCGTAGCCGCCGGCGATGGTCACGACGTCGTTCTGGCCCCCCAGCGCCAGCGTGGCGCAGGTGTAGGCATTGCCCGCCAGCGTGCACGAGGCCACCGGGGCGCCGTTGAAAAGGAGGTTGCCGGCCCGCGTAGGCACGGCCAGGCCGAGCAGCGCCAAGCCGGCCAAAAAAAATATAGCACGGGCAATGTTCATGTCCGATTATAGGGCTGTTTCGACGCCGGGCGCAGCGCCGCCGCCGCCGCCGGCAATAAATGCCACCCGACAATACTATGCCGCTTGCCGGGGCAGCCAATACATTCCTGACAACAACATTATCCATACGCCAATTCAGCCGCGCGCGGCCTGTCAAACGAACGTGAGCGGCGCCGCGGGAACCGTTAAAATCGCATCCTCACACTGCAGGAGTCAAGATGAACTGGTCGGAAATTGGCGATACGCTGTGCCCCATCGCGCGCTGCCTGGCGGTGGTCGGCGATCGCTGGACCATGCTGATCATGCGCGAACTATTCTTTGGCAACCAGCGTTTCGACGGCCTGCAAGCCCAGACCGGCATGTCGCCGCACCTGTTGTCGACGCGCCTGAAGCGGCTCGAGGGCGACGGCGTCCTGGCGCGCGAGGTCTACCACGCCAAGCCGCGGCGCTACCAATATTGCCTGACCGCCAAGGGCGAGGACCTGTTCCCCATCGTGCTGACGCTGGCCGGCTGGGGCGACAAATGGGGCGAACTTGATCCGGCGCTAGCGGCCCTCAACGTGGTGCACCGGCACTGCGGCAAGCGGCTCGAGATCGCGCTGGCCTGTAGCGATTGCGGCGAGCAATTCGACGGCGCCGACCTGGACATGACCTTCGGCGTCGCCTACGACGCCGAGCGCGCCGGGCGCGCCGCCAGCTTCCAGGCCAACAAGGTGCGCGACTAGGCCAAGCGCGTGCTGCCAACCCAAGCTGGCCGCGCTGAACTAGGCTACGCCGCATAGGTCTACTCCTAGGCGAACCGCCGTTCGCCATCGTCCCGCGGAGCCTGCCATGTCCAACCCGAACCCCGCCGTTTTTGCCCCCGCCGCCCGCGCCGCCATAGCCCGGCTGGTCCGGCGCGTGCCGCACCTGCTGCCGTTCGCCGTGCTGCTGCCGGCGCTGACCGCCTGCGGCGGCGGTGGCGGTGGCGACCTGTATTCCGACTATTGCGGCGGCTCGCTGAGAAGCTTGGTCTACCGCAACGGCGCGGTGGGCGAGGTGCGCGACTGGCCGGTCGCCGACATCGGCAACGTCGTCTGGTTCGGGCAGGACGGCCAAAACGAACTTTATATGTTGAGCGCGGCCGGCACCGTCTACCGCATCGTGCGGGCGCCGTGAGCGGGAGGGCCAGGCTGGGCATTTTTCCCGGCGCCGCCGAAAGCGAGGCGCTAGAATTGCGTGTTACGCGTACGCATCGCGCCGCGCGCCGCCCACGCTCACGAGGACAACATGGCCCGTTTACAACTTGAATTTCCCGAAGATCAATATTGTTATTCGTCGCAACTGACGGTGCGGGTGACCGACATCAATGGCGCCAACCACCTCGGCAACGATTCGATGATTTCGATGATATCGGAGGCGCGCGCGCGTTTCCTGTTTGAATTGGGCGTGCGCGAAACCGAGATCGACGGCACCGGCATCATCGTCACCGACCTGGCCACCACCTACAAGGCGGAGGCGCACGCGCGCGACCAGTTGCTGTTCGAGGTGGGCGTGATGGACTTTAACAAATACGGCGGCGACATCACCTTCCGCGTCAGCCGTCCGCGCGACCAGGCCTTGATCGCGATGGCCAAGTCGGGCTTCGTGTTTTTCAACTACAAGACCAGCCAGGTGGTGCCGATGCCGGACGAGTTCCGCGCCAAGTTCCCGCAGGTGAACTGGATGGACTGAGGCGCCGCGCGCGGCGCCGGCAGCGCTAGCCACGCGGCGCGGCCTTGAACTGCTTGGCGAACCAGTCGTCGATCATGCGCTTTTCATAGCGCAAGCGGTCGCCCGACGCATAGCGGTTGAGCTTGTTCATATACGCCATGTCGGACAACTTCGCCTCGCCGCTGTCCAGTACCTGACCGTTCGACTCCAGCGTATAACGCAAGCTGATGCGCGGCCAATCGGCGCCGCCGCGCAACACCCGGATCTCGTCGGCGGTCCGGCCGGTCCGCTCTTCCCTGCCCGCCAAGTCGATGTCGCGGACCTCGACGTTCAGGTTCTGGCCGGCCGGCAAGCTCTTGCCCAGAATAAGGAAATGCGCGCTCAACTCCTTGAGAATCCGCTCGCGCTCCGCTATCGAGAACGGCAGGTCGGAGAATTTTTCCGGCTGGGTGTAGCTGACACTCACGGCCGCCCAAGTGCCGCCGCTGAGCGCCAGCGCGCACGCCGCCAGCATGGTTCGAGAAAATACGCGCATGATCTATCCTTTCCAATGGAAGCGGCGGCACAGGCCAACGCCGACCGTCAAGCGACTATAGGCCTTTCCCCGTCCCTTGGCAGCATAAGCAATATTTTGTTACGTCTGTCGCCTCTGGCATATGATCGACAAGCAAAATATTTTTCCCAAAAGTTACAAACATTAACAAAAACAAAGTATTGTTTCGTATGCACGGATATTTACTATTAAACACGAATAAATACGGCCACCACTGGTTATTTATTGCAATTCGGCAGTTTTTTTTCGTCAGCCGGCCCGCGCCCCGCGTGTTGCCCTGTTGCCTCACGCAGGTTGTATTGCTTGTTGTTAATAGTTTGATGTCAGTCTACAATCGATTACATGCGCCCTGAACCCGCGCAGCGCCGCTGCGGCTTCGCCGGGTAAACACCGCGCCGGCCGCGTCGTTAGCATTGCGTTAGTTGTGCCTTTTTGCGGAACTCGCCCTATGTCCTTTTTGTCTTCAGCAACGCCCAAGTTAGCGCCGTGGAAAATTTTGCTGGTCGATGATGAACCCGACATCCATGACATCACCAAGCTCACCCTCACCCGCTTCCGACTGGACGGGCGCAGCCTGAGTTTTGTACACGCCTATAGCGGCGCCGAGGCCAAGGAAGTGTTGGCGCGCGAGAGCGACATCGCGCTGGTGTTCCTCGACGTCGTCATGGAAAAAGAGGACAGCGGCCTGGAAGTGGCGCGCTGGATGCGCGAGGAACTGGACAACCAGTTCACCCGCATCGTGCTGCGCACCGGCCAGCCGGGCCAGGCGCCGGAGGAGCGCGTGATCGTCAACTACGACATCAACGACTACAAGGAAAAGACCGAACTCGACCGCACTAAGCTGTTCACCACCACCTTCGCCGCGCTGCGCGCCTACCGCGACATCATGAAGGTCGAGGAAGCCCGCCTGGCCCAGCTCAACTACCGCGAGGGCCTGGAACGGGTGATCGCCGCCTCGGCCCACATCTTCCAGCAACGCAACCTGCGCGACTTCGCCAGCGGCCTGCTGCAGCAAGTGGTGGCCCTGCTGCGCCTGGAGACGAGCATGCTGCTACGCCTGCGCGGCGCCAGCGCCATCAGCGGCGAGCAAGACTACGAGGTGCTGGCGCGCATCGGCGAGCCCGAGGACGGCGCCATGTTGAGCCCGGAGCTGCTGGCGCAACTCGACGACGCCAAGAGCAACAAGATTTCGCGCCTGCACGGCGACACCTACGTCGGCTACTTCCCCAACAGCAGCGGCAAGGCCTCGCTGCTGGTCTTGAAGGGCGTCGAGGAAATCTCCGAAATCGACGCCAAGCTGCTGGAAGTGTTTTGTTCCGGCGTCGCGATCGCCTTCGACAACATCCTGCTGACCCAGGAAATCACCGACACCCAGGCCGAATTGATTTTGCGCCTGGGCGACGTCGTCGAATCGCGCTCGAACGAGGCCGGCAACCACGTGCGGCGCATGTCCGAGGTCTGCCACTTGCTGGCGCAGGCGTCCGGCATGCCGGAGGAAGAGACGATGGTGCTGCGCCACGCGGCGCCGATGCACGACATCGGCAAGATCGCCACGCCCGACGCGGTGCTGCTCAAGCCGGGCAAGCTCGACGCGGCGGAATGGGAAATCATGAAGCAGCACCCGGCGGTCGGCCTGTCGATCCTGGACGGCTCGCAGCGGCCGATCTTGAAGGCGGCGGCCGTGATCGCCCACCAGCACCACGAAAAATTCGACGGCAGCGGCTACCCTCAGGGCCTGGCCGGCTATGCCATCCACCTGTACGCGCGCATTGTCGCGGTGGCCGACGTGTTCGACGCGCTGATGCACAAGCGCTGCTACAAGGACGCCTGGCCGGTCGGCGAGGTCGTCGACCACCTGCGCGAAGTGAGCGGCCACCACCTCGACCCGGTCTACGTCGAGCTGCTGATCCAGAACATCGACAAGGCGCTGGCGATCAACGAGCGCTTCCCCGACTGAGCCGGTAGCGCCGCACCGCTAAGTTCAGGGTTTTCGTGGGTCGGGTTAGCCGGCGGCGTAACCCGACTGGCGTCGGATTACGCCTCCCGCCGACGCCTTGGGGCCGGCGTTTTTCTAGCGGCGCGAACGCGGGAAGCGCAGCTGGTATTGCAGCCCGCGGCCCGGCGCGCTGTCGGCCTTGACGCTGCCGCCCAGCGCGCCCGTCACCAGGTTGTACAGGATGTGCGCGCCCAGGCCGCTGCCGCCGGAGCCGCGCTTGGTGGTAAA
Organism: Janthinobacterium sp. CG3; assembly: GCF_000344615.1. GTDB lineage: Bacteria > Pseudomonadota > Gammaproteobacteria > Burkholderiales > Burkholderiaceae_D > Janthinobacterium. The sequence continues at coordinate 3,875,710 of NZ_KB467824.1, forward strand.
GAAGGGGTCGAACAACTGGCCCAGCGTGGCCGCGTCCATGCCGGCGCCGTCGTCGCCGTAGTCGAGCCGCACGCAGTCGCCGTCGTAGCGCGCGGCGATGCGGATGGTCCCGGGCATGTCCTGCGGGAAGCCGTGCACCAGCGAGTTGACCACCATATTGGTGACGATCTGCGACACCGCGCCGGGGAAGCTGTCGAGCTCCATATCCGCCGGGCAGTCGACCACGACCTCGATCGGCTTGCCCTTTAACTTAGGTTGCAGCGACAACAGCACCTCGCCCAGGTAATTGTTCAGGTTGAAATGGCGGATATTGTCCGACGACTGGTCCACCGCCACCTGCTTGAAGCTGCGCACCAGCGCCGCCGCGCGCTGCGTGTTGGTGGTCATGATGCGCAGCGTCTGGTCGATGATGTCGAAGAACTGGTTCAGGCCGTCCTCGTTCAACTCGCCCGCCGCCATCTCCTCCCGGGTCAGCTTCAACTCCTGCACCAGGTGGCTGGTGGCCGTCACGCAAATGCCCAGCGGCGTATTGATCTCGTGCGCCACGCCGGCCACCAGGCGGCCCAGCGAGGCCAGCTTTTCCTGCCGCACCAGCTCCGACTGCGCCTCGCGCAGCGCCGTCAGCGCGTCGTTCAGCGCCGCGTTCTGCTCCTCCAGCGTGTCCTTGGCGCGGCGTATCGCGCGCTCCGCCTGCATGCGCGCGATCGCCACCGCCACGTGGCTGGCCATGAACGCCAGGATGTCCAGGTCGGCCTGGCTGTAAAGCACCGACTGGTCGTAGCTTTGCACGATGATCACGCCGTAGGCTTGCTCGCCCAGCAGCATCGGCGCGCCCATCCAACTGGCGATGTTGACGTCGCCCAGCGGCTCGTCGATCTGGCCGCCGGCCGCCAGCGCCGCGTAGGCGCCGGCGTCGAGCAGGCAGGCTTGCTTGCGCTCGAGTACATAGGAACTCATGCCGATGCCGTAGCGGAAGCGCTTGACCGGCGCCTGCAGGTCCTTTTCATCGACGAAATACGGAATGCTGATGTCCTTGCCCTCCGGGTGGTACAGCGCGATCAGGAAGTTTTTCGCGCTCACCAGGCCGCTGATGATACGGTGCAGTTGCACGTACATCTTATCGGCGTCCCAGGCCGACGCCGACAGGTTGGCGATCTCGTACAGCGCGTGCTGCAGCGCCTCGGCGCGGCGCCGCTCGGCCACCTCGTGCGCCAGCGAGGCGGTGCGCTCCTGCACCGCGCGCTCGAGCCGGTCGACGCTCTGCATGCCCTGCAAGGCGCTGGAAACGTGGCTGGCGATCAGCTCGAACAGCGCCTGGTCTTCCTCGGAAAAGGTATGCCGCGTGTCGTAGCTCTGGATGACGATGGCGCCCAGCACCTGGTGCTGCCGGTCGAACAGCGGACAACCCATCCAGTGCTCGGCCGGGGTACCGCCGCCCCAACTGGCGCCGTCGATTTCCCTGGCCGACTCCTGCTCGGCCGTCATCACCAGCCGGCGCCGGTTCAACATCACCCAGGCCGTCGGCGACTGCTCCGGCGTGGCCAGCCGGTGGCCGGCGCGCGGGTCCGGCGCCGGGTCGAACTCGTCGACGAAATACGGGAAGCGCACCAGGCCGTCCTCCTGGTCGCTCAGGGCCACGTAGAAATTGGCCGCGTACATGATGCGCCCCAGCGCCGCGTGCACGGCTTGCAGGAATTCGCTGATATCGCTGCAGGTGCTCGACCGTTGCCCGATTTCCAACAACATGCTTTGCACCGCTTCCAGGCGGCTGAGACGGCTTTCCATCGATTCTTCCCTTATTAATTAATTCATATGGGAAATACTAGCAGGACCAGGGAAGTCTGCGCCAGCCCCATCGCATGCGCCGGTCCGCAATCGATTAAAATAGCCCCCTGATGAAAAAATTCTTCCTGATCCTGCTGCTGTTGGTCTTGCCGCTCCAGATGTCCTGGGCCGCGGCGAGCGCCTATTGCCAGCACGAACAGGACCAGAGCGCCCGGCACCTGGGCCACCACGGCCACGAGCACCAGACCAAGTCGGAGCAGACGCCGGCCAAGAAGGACGCCGGCCAGCCGCACAGCGACTGCAACTTCTGCCACGGCATCGGCCAGGCCAGCTTTCCGGTGACGTCCGGCCTGGCCGCGCTGGCCCCCGGTTCGCTGGCCGTCGCGCCCTGCCCCTTCTTCTACGCCTCCCACATCCCGGACGGCCCCAAGCGGCCCGACTGGCGTTCCGTCGCCTAGCCGACGGGACCGCCACCACACCTGCGCTAACGCCATTTTCTAGCGAAACGAGCTGAGGTCTCGTCGAATCCTTCCCTACTATCCGGAGAATTCGATGCACCGATTTTTATTGCCACTGAGCGTGGCGGTATTCGCCATGCCCGCAACGGCCGCGACGCCAACGCCGTCTGGCGCGCACGACACGTACAGCGCCGCCGCCGGCAACGCCGGCGAAGCGGCCGCCGCCCTGACCTTGCCGGCCGCGTTGGCCCTGGCCATGCGGGCCAACCCCGACCTGTCCGCCGCCCGGCACGAGGCGGCGGCGCTGGACGGCGCCGCGCAACAGGCGCGCGCGCTGCCCAACCCGCAACTGCAAACCCTGGTCGAAGACAGCCGCCGCGCCACCCGCAGCACGACCGTCCAGCTCAACCAGACGCTGGAACTGGGCGGCCAGCGCGGCGCCCGCATCGACGCGGCGCGCCACGGCCGGGACGGCGCCGCCCACGACCTGGCGGCGCAACGCGCCGCCACCCGCGCCGCCGTCAGCGTCGCCTTCGTCGAGGTGCTGGCCGCGCAGGAAGGCCTGCGCCTGGCCGACAGCGCCGCCGCGCTGGCGCGCCACGCCGGCGACATCGCCGCGCGCCGCGTCGCCGCCGGCAAGGCCTCGCCGGTCGAGCAAACCCGCGCCCGCGTCGCCGAAGCCGCCGCGCGGCTCGACGCCAACCTGGCCGGCGGCGCGCTGGCCGGCGCGCGCAAGCGCCTGGCCGCCCTGTGGGGCAATCCGGCGCCGCCCTTCAGCCAGGCCGAGGGCCGGCTGGAACCCTTGCCGGCCCTGCCCGACGAGGCCGACCTGGCGCGCCGCCTGGGCAACGCCCCCGCCGTGCTCAAGGCGCGCAGCGCGCTGGCCCAGCGCACCGCGATGGCGCAGCTGGAGCGCAGCCGCCGCACGCCGGACCTGAGCGTCAGCGTCGGCGTCAAGCGCTCGGCGGAACTGGGCCGCAACCAGGCCATCTTCGGCCTGTCGCTGCCGCTGCCGCTGTTCGACGGCAACCAGGGAAATGTGCTCGAAGCGCTGCGCCGCGGCGACAAGGCGGCCGACGAACTGGCCGCCGCCAGCATCCGCAGCGGCGCCGAACTGGCCGCGGCGCGCCAGACGCTGCAGGACGCGCGCCAGCAAGTCGAGGCGCTGCGCGGCGACATCCTGCCCGGCGCGCAAAGCGCCTACGAGGCCGCCGCCAAGGGCTTCGAATACGGCAAGTTCGCCTTCATCGACGTGCTCGACGCCCAGCGCACGCTGCTGCAAGCGAACACCCAACACCTGCGCGCGCTGGCCGACGCGCACAAAGCCGCCGCCGAGATCGACCGCATCCTCGGCGAACCGGCCCACGCCGCCGAATAAGGAACACTCTATGGATATCAAACCAAGCAAGAAACAAGGCATCGCCATCGCCGCCATCCTCGGCGCCGGCGCGCTGCTGGCCGCCCTGATCCTGGGCGCCACCGCCCCGGCCACGCCCGCCGCCGCCGACACCGCCTCGGCGTCGGCCGGCGCGGCGCACCACGAAGAAGAGGGCAAGCTCGAACTGAGCGACGCCCAAATCAAGGCCGCCGGCATCGGCGTGGCCGCCGCCGCGCCCGGGCGCATCGGCACCAGCGTCGCGCTGGCCGGCGAAATCCGCTTCAACGAAGACCGCACCGCCCACGTCGTGCCGCGCCTGGCCGGCGTCGTCGAAGGCGTGCGCGCCGACCTCGGCCAGTTGGTCAAGAAGGGCCAGGTGCTGGCCGTCATCGCCAGCACCGGCCTGTCCGAGCAGCGCAGCGAATTGCTGTCGGCGCAAAGGCGCCTGGCGCTGGCGCGCTCGACCTACGAGCGCGAACAGCGGCTGTGGCAGGAAAAAATCTCGGCCGAACAGGATTACCTGCAGGCCCGGCAGGCGATGCAGGAGGCGGAAATCGGCGTGCGCAACGCCGGCCAGAAGCTCAGCGCGCTGGGCGCCGACGCCGCCGGCGCCGGCCCGCTGAACCGCTATGAAATCCGCGCGCCGTTCGACGCCATGGTGCTGGAAAAGCACATCGCGCTGGGCGAGGCGGTCAAGGAGGACGCCAACATCTTCGTCCTCTCCGACCTGTCCACCGTGTGGGCCGAAATCGCCGTGCCGGCGAAGGATTTGAACGCGGTGCGCGTCGGCGGCCGGGCCAAGGTCAAGGCCAGCGCCTTCGACGCCAGCGCCGACGGCAGCATCACCTACGTCGGCGCGCTGATCGGCGAACAGACCCGCACCGCCAAGGCGCGCGTGGCGATGGCCAATCCGGCGATGGCCTGGCGCCCCGGCCTGTTCGTCAGCGTCGAGGTGGCCTCCGGCTTCAGCGACGCCGCCGTCACCGTCGCCGCCGACGCGGTGCAAACCGTTGAACAGCGTCCGACGGTCTTCGTCAAGGTCGCCGGCGGCTTCCAGGCGACCCCGGTTACGCTCGGCCGCGGCGACGGCAAGCTGGTCGAAATCGTCAAGGGCTTGCCGGCCGGCGCCAGCTACGCCGCCGTCGGCAGTTTCATCCTCAAGTCGGAGCTGGGCAAAGCCAGCGCCGGCCACGAACATTGACGCGGAAGGCGAGCCACCATGTTTGAACGACTGATACGCTTTGCCATCGACCAGCGCTGGCTGGTCATGCTGGCCGTCGCCGCGATGGCGGCGCTGGGCATCTACAACTACCAAAAACTGCCGATCGACGCGGTGCCGGACATTACCAACGTGCAGGTGCAAATCAACACGGCGGCGCCCGGCTACTCGCCGCTGGAGACCGAGCAGCGCATCACCTTCCCGGTCGAGACGGCGATGGCCGGCCTGCCGAACCTGGAGCACACCCGTTCGCTGTCGCGCTACGGCCTGTCGCAGGTGACGGCGGTCTTCAAGGACGGCACCGACATCTACTTCGCCCGCCAGATGATCAACGAGCGCTTGCAACAGGCGCGCCAGCAACTGCCGGCCGGGACCGCGCCGGCGATGGGTCCGGTCTCCACCGGCCTGGGCGAAATCTACCTGTGGACGGTGGAGGCCAGGGAAGGCGCCAGGAAGGCCGACGGCGCGCCCTACACGCCGACCGACCTGCGCGAAATCCAGGACTGGATCATCAAGCCGCAACTGCGCAACGTCGCCGGCGTCACCGAGATCAATTCCATCGGCGGCTACGCCAAGGAATACCAGGTCGCGCCCTGGCCGGAAAAACTGGCCTCCTACGGCCTCGGCCTGGCCGACGTGGTGGCGGCGCTGGAGCGCAACAACGGCAACGTCGGCGCCGGCTATATCGAGCGCCGCGGCGAGCAGTTGCTGATCCGCGCGCCCGGCCAGCTCGCCTCGATGCAGGACCTGCGCAACATCGTCGTCGCCAACGTCGAGGGCGTGGCGATCCGCGTCGCCGACGTCGCCGACGTCGACATCGGCCGCGAGCTGCGCACCGGCGCGGCCACCGAGAACGGCCGCGAAGTCGTGCTCGGCACGGTCTTCATGCTGATCGGCGAAAACAGCCGCAGCGTGTCGCAGGCGGTCGAGCGCAAAATGGTCGAGGTCAACCGCAGCCTGCCCGAGGGCGTCCACGCGGTCACCGTGTACGACCGCACCGTGCTGGTCGACAAGGCCATCGGCACCGTCAAGAACAACCTGCTGGAGGGCGCGGTGCTGGTCGTCGCGGTGCTGTTTCTGTTCCTCGGCAACATCCGCGCCGCCGTCATCGCCGCCATGGTGATTCCGCTGGCGATGCTGTTCACCTTCACCGGCATGGTCGGCTACCGCGTCAGCGCCAACCTGATGAGCCTGGGCGCGCTGGACTTCGGCATCATCATCGACGGCGCCGTCGTCATCGTCGAAAACTGCGTGCGCCGGCTGGCCCACGCGCAGGCCGCGCGCGGCCGCCCGCTGACGCGCGACGAACGCTTTCACGAGGTGTTCGCGGCGGCGCGGGAAGCCCGCCGGCCGCTGCTGTACGGCCAACTGATCATCATGGTGGTGTACCTGCCGATCTTCGCGCTGACCGGCGTCGAGGGCCGCATGTTCACGCCGATGGCGCTGACGGCGGTGATCGCCCTGCTGGGCGCGATGCTGCTGTCGATCACCTTCATCCCGGCCGCGGTGGCCCTGTTCATCGGCGACAAGGTGGCCGAGAAGGACCAGTTGCTGATGCGCGCGGCCAAGCGCTGCTACCGGCCGGCGCTGCACGGCTCGCTGCGCAACGCGCCGGTGGTGCTGGCCTTCGCGGCGGTGGCGGTGCTGCTGGCAGGCCTGTTGGCGACGCGCATGGGCAGCGAGTTCGTGCCCAGCCTGGACGAGGGCGACATCGCCATCCAGGCGCTGCGCATCCCCGGCACCAGCTTGACGCAATCGCTGGCCATGCAGCGCCAGCTGGAACGCGCGCTGGTGCAAAACCACCCCGAGATCGAGCGCGTGTTCGCCCGCACCGGCACCGCCGAAATCGCCTCCGACCCGATGCCGCCGAATATCTCGGACGGCTACATTATGCTCAAGCCGCGCGCGCGGTGGCCGCTGCCGGGCAAGAGCCGGGAGCGCCTGCTGGCCGAGGTCGAGGCCACCGCCAACGGCCTGCCCGGCAACAACTACGAGTTCTCGCAACCGATCCAGCTGCGCTTCAACGAGTTGATCTCGGGCGTGCGCAGCGACGTCGCCGTCAAGCTGTTCGGCGACGACATGGCGGTGCTCGACGCCACCGCCGCGCAGATCGCGGCGGTGCTGGGCAAGGTCGGCGGCGCCGCCGAGGTCAAGGTCGAGCAGACCGGCGGCTTGCCGGTGCTGACGGTGAAGATCGACCGCGAGCAAAGCGCGCGCTACGGTCTGAACCTCGCCGACGTGCAAAACACCGTCGCCACGGCGATCGGCGGCCAACGCGCCGGCACGCTGTTCGAGGGCGACCGCCGCTTCGACATCGTGGTGCGCCTGCCGGAGGGCCTGCGCAACGACATGGAACAGTTGAAACGCCTGCCGGTCGCCCTGCCCAAGGGCGCCGGGCGCGCCAGCTTCATACCGTTGGCCGAGGTGGCCAGCCTGGAACTGGCGCCGGGGCCGAACCAGATCAGCCGCGAAGACGGCAAGCGCCGCGTCGTCGTCAGCGCCAACGTGCGCGGGCGCGACATCGGCTCCTTCGTCGCCGACGCCGAGCGGCAAATCCTGGCGCAGGTGAAGGTGCCGGCCGGCTACTGGACCAGCTGGGGCGGCCAGTTCGAGCAATTGCAGTCGGCCACGCGGCGCCTGCGGATCGTCGTGCCGCTGGCGCTGCTGCTGGTGTTCATTTTGCTGTTCGCCATGTTCGGCAGGGTCAAGGACGGCTTGCTGGTGTTTAGCGGCATTCCGTTCGCCCTCACCGGCGGCATCGTCGCGCTGTGGCTGCGCGACATTCCGATGTCGATCTCGGCGGCGGTCGGCTTCATCGCGCTGTCCGGCGTGGCGGTGCTGAACGGGCTGGTGATGCTCGCCTTCATCCGCCAGTTGCGCGACGAGGGCCGCACGCTGCAAGAAGCGATTGTCGAAGGCGCGCTGACGCGGCTGCGGCCGGTGTTGATGACGGCGCTGGTGGCCTCGCTGGGCTTCGTGCCGATGGCGATCGCCACCGGCACCGGCGCCGAAGTGCAGCGGCCGCTGGCCACCGTCGTCATCGGCGGCATCCTGTCGTCGACGGCGCTGACGCTGCTGGTGCTGCCGCTGCTGTACCGGCTCGCCTACCGCAGGGAGGAGGAAGCCGGCGCGGCGGCGCGCCTGCAAGCAAGGGCGGGCGACTCTGCGCCAGCGGCGCGGCATATCTGACGCGGCAACGCCGCGGGGCCGGACCTTCGGGTCCGACCCCGCGGCGCCGCCCCTGGTGTTGGTTTACGGCTTGCGGTAATCGTTCTCGATCCACGCGGCGGCGCTGGTCGCGCTCAGCTTGAACGCCGCCGAGGTGCGCACCTTGGCCAGCTCCTCGCCGTCCTGGTCGTAGGCGCTCAGCATCGCGTACGGATGCTCCTCGTCCGGCACGATATCGAGCATGACCTTGATTTGCCCGCCGGACATGCTGACGAACAAGCTCTTGTGCAACTGCGCGTGCAGTTGCTGCTCGTGCCGGCGCAACACTTCCGCGGCCGTCTTGACCAGGGTGTTGAAGGCGTTGACGTCGAGCGGCTTGGGGTTTTTCTTGTCGCGCCCCATGGTCCAGGGGCCGACCAGCGCCGGTTCCGGCTCGCCGTCCTTGATCATCGCCACTGCCCACCCCTCGTCCTCGTCGTTTTTGATCACGCGCGCGGTCCAGCCGTTGCCGACCCACAGGCGCGGCTCCTGGATCTTGGCGTCGTCGTCCGGTTCGGGGAAGTCGGGGGAGTCGGTACTCATGTGATGTGGCTCATGTCTGGAAGATGGGCCTAGCATGATAGTCGAAATTGCCCGGCCGCGCCCGCTTTTGCCGGCCACGCGCAGCGGGACCTGCCCCATGCGAGGGCAAGTCCGGCGCGGAGGCGCTGGCGGAAAACCAGGCTTGCTTCAGGCGTATTCGAAGGACATCGACGGCCTGGACGGCGGCGCTACCGGCGGACTGGGCGGCGGACGCCGCGGGTCGATGGCCGGCGCCGGCGACTGGTAGCTATACGGCGTGATAATGATCGGTGGTATGGCCGGCGGCGCGCCTTTCGGCCCCGCGTGGTACGTTGCGGCGCTACGCTGGCGCGGGAAGCAACCGTTTGCCGAGGATATCGATTGATCCCCTGTCTGTGCATTCAAAACCATCTTGCCCTCCTATCGGAAGTGGAGAGATTCAGTATAGGCAGTGATATTTTTAATGCAAGGAAAAATATTCGCTACGAGGCGCGCGGGCCGCGCTCGGCGCCGAGGCCGGTTTCGACGCGGTTGCGCCCGGCGCCCTTGGCGCGGTACAGCGCCTTGTCGGCGCGCACCAGCACGGCGTCGTAGCCGGTGTCGAGGCGGCTCATGGCGGCGACGCCGATGCTCACCGTGACGGCGATGCGGGCGTCCGCCAGCACCAGCGGCGTGTCGGCCACGCGCTGGCGCAGGCGCTCGGCGAACACGCCGGCCGCCGCCAGGTCGGTGCCCGGCAGCAGCACCGCGAACTCCTCGCCGCCGATCCGCCCCAGCGTGTCGACCTTGCGGTGGCCGTCGAACATCAGCGCGGCCAGGTGGCGCAGCACGGCGTCGCCGACCGCGTGGCCGTGGGCGTCGTTGATGGTCTTGAAATGGTCCAGGTCCAACATCAGCACCGCCGCGCAGCTGTCGATCTCGCGCCGCAGGCGCGCGTGCTCCTGGTCCAGGCGCGCCATGAAGTGGCGCCGGTTCGGCAGGCCGGTCAGGAAGTCGGTGGTGGCCAGCACCAGCAACTCGTCGTTCATGCGCTTGCGCTCGGTGATGTCGAGCGTCGAGACGATGACGAAATCCAGGCTGCGCTCGTGGCCCGGCATCACCAACAGGGTCAGCTCGTTTTGCCGCGCCACCCCGTCCAGGCGCACGAAACTGCCCTCGCAGGCGAACAACTGGGCGCCCTGCGCCAGCGCCGCCAGCGCGCGGGCGAACGCCGGCAGCGCCGGCGCGTCGAAGTTTTGCGCCAGGCTCAGCGCGGCGGCGGCGGCGCGCCCGTCGGCGCCCACCTGCGCCAGCGCGGCGGCGTTGACGTCGAGGATGCGCACCAGCCCGGCCAGCCGCGCCACCTGCTGCGGATGGCCCAGCAGGTAGGCCGCCAGGTCGTCCACGCCGGCCCGCTCCAGCGCCACCAGCTCGGCGCGCACCGCCGACCAGTCCTGCTCCCACAGCGCGACCGGGGCGTTGTCGTACAGGCTACGAAAGCGCGCCTCGCCGGCGCGCAGCGCCAGCGCCGCCTGGGCCTGCTCGATGACCATGCCGGCCAGGTGCGCGGCCTCCTCGATCAGGGCGATGTTGGCGGCGCTGGGCTGGTGCGCGCGGCGGTGGTACACCGTGAACGCGCCCAGCAGAGCGCCCGAGCCGCCGCGGACCGGCTCGGACCAGCACGCGGCCACGCCGGCGCGCGCGGCCAGCTCGCGCTGGCCCTGCCACAGCGGATGGACGGCGATGTCGGCGACGACGACGCGGCGGCCGCGCAGGGCGGCGACGCCGGCCGCCGCGGCCGCCAACGGCTGGCCGTGCATGGCGGCGTTGAAGAAGTCCGGCAGGCTGGGCGCGGCGCCCAGCAGCGCCTGGCGGCCCTCGCCGTCGAGCAGCGCGATGCTGCACAGCATGGCCGGGTGGCCGGCCTCGACCCCCACCACCACGCCCTCGAGCACGCTGGCCAGCGAGGCGCCGGTGGCCAGCAGCTCCAGTACGTGGCGGCGGGTGCGTTCGCGCTGCTCGACCTGGCTGCGCTCGGTGATGTCGCGGAAGGACCACAGCCGCGCCTGCTCGCTCCCCAGTTGCATGCTGCGCACCACCTGCTCGATCACCCGGCCGTCGTGCAACTGCAGCAGGTCGTGCCGCTCGCGGTGGTCCCGCGGCGCCTGGACGCGGCCGCGGGCGAACACCGCCGCCTGGCGCAACTGCCGCTCGATGTGCGCGAACAGCGCGGCGGCGTCGGCCTGCCAGTCGAGCGCGTCGGCCACCTGCCACAGCTCGCGGAAGCGGCGGTTCGAGTTCAGCACCCGCCCCTGCAGGTCGTCGACCAGGATGCCGTCGACGGTCGAGTCGAGGATGCTGCGCAACACCGCCTGGCTGCGCTGCGCCGTCTCGGCCATCGCCAGCACGCTGGCCTGGCCCTGCTTCAATTGCGCCGCCAGCAAACCGGCGCGGTGCAGCGCCGCCTTGGCGCCGGCGCGGCTGCGCGCCAACAACCACGTCAGCGCCGCCAGCCCCAGGCCGAGCAGCGCGCCGGCCCAGGCCAGCAACAGCGGCTTGGCGGCGGCGGCGCGCTCGAAGCCCGGCCCGGCGCCGACCAGCACGCTCCAGCGGCGGCCGGCGACGTCGATGCTTTGCCGGCTGTGGCGCGCCAGCGCGGCGGCCGCGCCGGGCGCGCCGCCGTGCATGCGCTGGCCGGCGCCGACCGCGTCGCCGTCGTAGACTTCCATGTCGAGCGCGCCGGCGCCGCCCAGGCCGGCCATCAGGTCGTCCATGCGGAACGCCGCGTAGACCCAGCCGCGGATGGCCTCGCGCCGCTGCGCCAGCGTGGCGTGGGCGCGGTGCGGGTCGTAGAGCGGCATGGCGATCAGGAAGCCGGCCCGGTCCTGCCCGTCGTTTTCCTGCACCAGGCTGATTTTCCCCGTCATCGCCGCCTGGCCGGAATCGCGCGCGCGCTCCAGCGCGGCGCGCCGCACCGGCTCGGAATAAGGGTCGAAGCCGAAGGCGCGCAGGTTGCTGCCGCTGAAAGGCTCGAGGTAGACGATGGGCGCGTACAGCGCGCGCGCGCCGGCCGGCTTGATGGTGTAGTCGGGGAAGCCGTCGCGCCGCAGCGTCGCGATGTGGGCCTCGCGCTGCTCGCGCGGCACCACGCGCATGAAACCGACGCCCTGGATACCGGGGAAGTGCAGGTCGATCTGCTGCACCGCCAGGTAGTCGTGGAATTCGGCGCGGTCGACGACGTCCGAGCTGACGAACAGGCCCTGCGCGCCGTACAGCACCTGGAGATAGGTTTGCATGCGCGAGGCCAGCAGGTTGACCAGCTCGCGCACGCGCGAGTCGAACTCGGCCTGCACCTGGCGCTGGGCGTCGTCCTCGGCGCCGCGCCAGGCGCCATAGGTGAAGCACAGGCAAACGCCGAGGATCAACAGGGACAGGAAACGCGGTCCCAGCCAGTCCTCGATGGAGCGCACGGCGGGCGGCATGGAGCGGGTCTGGTTCATGGAACTCACTGGCATGGCCGAAAAAACCATCGAAACGTCGCTGCGGCCACCGCGCGGCCACGCCGCACCGGGATCGGCCGGGTATGGGAACCATAGTACGTGAGCGCGCAACGGCTGGCAACGCGCCGCTTGTAGCTAATCGGCAACAGCGCGGCCGCGCCGGCCGGCGTGCGCGCGCCGGCCCGGCCGGCCTTGGGCACGGCGCATTATTGCATATAAGGAAACGTCGATTGCCCGCCATTTCCCACCGTTCCGGCGCGCGTTTGTTTTTTGTTGATTTAATCGTATGATGCCCGCTCGCGCAGCGATCGCGCCGCGCCAACCCACTGGAGTACCTGATGAAAACAATCACAGCGCTGGCCCTGGCCGGTTTATTCGCCGTGTCGCCGTGGTCCGGCGCCGCCACCGCCGCAGCGGCGCCGGCCGCCGCCGCCGCCCCCGACGCCGCCCACATCGCCGCCGTGCACGCGCTGCTGGCCGCGATGCAGGCGGAAAAAATGATGCGCGCGACCGCCGGCGCCAGCAACTACGCCAACCCGCGGCAACGCCAGGCGGTGTACGACAAGCTGGCCAAAGTGCCGGCCGAAGAGATCTACCGGCGCCTGGCCGGGCCGGTGGCGCGCCTCGTGTCGAGCGCGACCGCGACCGAAATGACGCGCTTCTATGGCAGCGCCTATGGCAAGCGCGCGCTGTTCCAAACTTATAACAGCGGCGCCAGCCTGTACCCCGAAGGGGCGCCGACGCCAACCCCGGCCGAGAAGGCCGACCTCAAGCGCCCGGCCTACGTGGCGGCCGACAAGGCCCTGGCCGCCGCGCAGCCGGCGATCCAGCACGAAGCCTTTGTTTTACTTCAGGAAATCGTGCGCAAGAAGTAAGCAGGCAAGCGCCTGGCGGCGGCCGTCAGCGCCGCTCGGCGCTATCGCGCTGGACCTGGCAAATTTGCACCCGGTACTCCTGGAAGAGAGGCGGTAGCGACGGCCGGCGGCATCACCCGCGCCGCCGCGATCCTGCACCGGGTGCCGTCGAACATCTCGACCCGCGTCAAGAACCTCGAGGACGATATCGGCGCCGCCCTGTTCCTGCGCAAAAAAAAGCGTTTGCAACTGACGCCCGCCGGCAAGGTCCTGCTCGACTACGCCCGGCGCTTGCTGGCGCTGGCACAAGAGGCGCACGAGGCGGTCCACGACACTTCGCCGCGCGGACGGCTGCGCCTTGGATGCATGGAAAGCACCGCCGCGGCGCGCCTGCCGGCGCTGCTGGCGGCGCTGCAGCGGCGCCATCCGGCGCTGGCCGTCGACCTGCGCACCGGCCTGCCGCGCACCTTGGCCGGCCAGGTGCCGGCCGGCGAGCTCGACGCGGCCCTGGTGGTCGAACCGGTGGCAGACGAGCGCCTCGACCGCCTGCCCGCGTTCACCGAGGAACTGGTGCTCGTCGGCCCGGCCGGGCAGGCGCCTATCCGTTCGGCGCGCGATCTGGACAAGAGAATACTGCTGGCCTTCGAGCCGGGCTGCCCGCATCGGCAGCGGCTGGAGGACTGGTGCGCCGACGCCGCCGTGGTGCCGGAGCAGATCATCGAGCTGGGCTCCTACCACGCGATACTCGGCTGTTGCGCCGCCGGCATGGGCGTGGCGTTGATGCCGCGCTCGGTACTGGCGACCTACACCGAGACGGCCTACCTTTCCGTGCACGCCTTGGGCGGACGCTTCCACAGCGCGCGCACGCTGCTCATTTCCCGCCGCGGCGCGCCGCAGGGCAAGATCGCCGCCTTCGCCGACCTGCTGCGCGAAGGCCCGCAGACCGAGGCACCGGCTCAGGCCGCCGGCGCCGGCAGCGCCGCGTACTGCCGGTAGCCGCGCGCGCGCAGCTCGCACGCCGGGCAGCCGCCGCAGCCGTAGCCCCAGTCGTGCAGCTCGCCGCGCTCGCCCAGGTAGCAGGTGTGGGTGCCGCTGCGGATCAGGTCGACCAGCGCCGCGCCGCCCAGCTTTTCCGCCAGCTCCCAGGTCTGGCACTTGTCCAGCCACATCAGCGGGGTTTCCACCTTCAGCCGGGTCGCCATGCCCAGGTTCAACGCCACCTGCAGCGCCTTCATCGTATCGTCGCGGCAATCCGGGTAGCCGGAGAAGTCGGTCTCGCACATGCCGCCGACCAGCACCGTCAGGCCGCGCCGGTAGGCCACCGTGGCCGCCACCGTCATGAACAGCAGGTTGCGGCCCGGCACGAAGGTGTTCGGCAAGCCGTTCGCCTGCATCGCGATTTCGACGTTCTGCGTCAGCGCCGTGTCGGAGATGGCGGCGATCAGCGACAGGTCGATCATGTGGTCCTGGCCCAGCCGGCCGTCCCACCGCGGCGACGCGGCGCGCATCCGCGCCAGCACCGTCGGGCGCACCGTCAGTTCGATGGCGTGGCGCTGGCCGTAGTCGAAGCCGATCGTTTCGACCCGCGCATAGTGTTCCAGGGCCCAGGCCAGGCAGGTGGTGGAGTCTTGGCCACCGCTAAACAGCACCAGGGCGGTATCAGTTGCAAGCATAGTTTTCTTTCTTTAATTCTTGAGTGTTGCGTGGGCGCGGCGCCGCGCGCCGGCCGGCGCCGCGTGAAATCTTATTCGTCCGCCATCTATATGCCTATTCCGGTAACATGCGGGGAGCAATTACCCTCCTGGAGTCCCATGTTTCCCGCAATACCCGTACCAGCCGGCAAACCGGCGCGATCACGAATTTTGGCACAAGCGCTGGTAAAAGCAATGGGGCGGGCCGCCTTGGTCGCCGCCGGCGCCGCCACGCTGGCGTCGGCGGCGCGCGCCGCCGACGCCACGGCGGCCGAGACGGCCGTCGCCGCCGCGGTGCGGTACGAGGTGAAAATCGTCGCGCCGGCGCCGCTCGACGCCCTGCTCGAAAAAAACCTCGACCTGCTGCGCTTCCAGGGCAACGCCCGCATCGACCGCGAGCAGTTGCAGCGCCTGGTGCGCGCCGCGCCGGAGCAAGTCAAGGCGCTGCTGGCCACCGCCGGCTTTTACACGCCGCAGGTGAGCGCGCGCCTCGACGCCGACGCCGCCACGCCCACCGTGGTGGTCAGCGTCGAGCCGGGCGAACCGGTGCTGGTGGGCAAGGTCGAGCTGGAACTGCGCGGCTTCGACGCCCCGGCGCGGGACGGCGAAGCACGATTCAACACGCGGGCGCTGCGCGCCGCCTGGCGGCTGCACGAGGGCGCGCGGTTCCGCCAGGCCGACTGGGAGGCGGCCAAGCGCAACCTGCTGCGCCAGGTGGTGCAGACCCGCTACCCGCGCGCGCAACTGAGCGAAACGCTGGCCACGGTCGACCCCGACAGCCACCGCGCCGAGCTGCGCGTGGTGCTCGACAGCGGCCCGGAGCTGCGCTTCGGCGCGCTGCGCATCGAAGGCTTGCGGCGCTACCCGGAGACGATCGTGCGCAACTTGAACCAGATCGAGCCGGGCGCCTATTACAGCGAGGCGGCGCTGCAAGCCTTGCAGTCGCGCCTGCAAGATACCGGTTACTTCAGTGCGGTCGAAGTCAGCGCCGACCTGTCGGGCCTGTTGAACGAGCAAATCGACGCCGCCGAGGAGGCCCAACCGGGCGCCGCCAAGGCCGCCCCCGCCGCCACCGTCGAGCCGGTGCCGCTGGTGGTGCGCGTCGTCGAGAACAAGCGCAAGAACGTCAGCGCCGGCGTCGGTTACAGCACCAACACCGGTAACCGCGCCCAGTTGAACTACGACGACCTGAACCTGCTGGGCTTGAAATTCAAGAGCGCGCTGACCTTGGAGACCAAGAAGCAGACCGCGCGCGGCGACTTCTACTTTCCCACCACGCCGGAAGGCTACAACGACAGCATCGGCGCCTCGTTCGAGCGCAGCGACATCGAGAACGAAACCACGCGCATCGAGACGCTGGCGGCCAAGCGCGCCTGGGGCACGCCGCTGCTGGAACGCAGCATCACGCTGGAGTTCCTCAACGAAAACAAGACTGTCGCGGGCGCCGCGGCCAGCCAGAGTAAGAGTTTGCCGCTGACCTACAGCCTGACCAAGCGCCAGCTCGACAACCTGCTGTTCCCGACCAGCGGCTACGTCGTCAACGCCCAGTTGGGCGGCGCGCCGCTGCCGCTGCTGACGGACGAATTGTTCGTCCGCGGCAGCGCCAAGTTCGTCTACTACCAGCCGCTCGGCAAGAGCGGCACGCTGATCCTGCGCGGCGAGGCCGGCGTGCTGGCCTCGAAGGAAAAACCCGGCGTGCCGGCGGTGTACCTGTTCCGCGCCGGCGGCGACCAGTCGGTGCGCGGCTACGCCTACCGCGAGCTCGGCGTGCAGGAGGGCCAGGCCACCGTCGGCGGGCGCTACCTGGCCACCGCCGGCGCCGAGTACCAGCACTGGCTTACGCCGACCTGGGGCGCGGCGCTCTTCTACGACGCCGGCAACGCCGCCGACAGCGTCAAGCAGCTGCACCCGAAGTCCGGCTACGGCCTCGGCGTGCGCTATAAAAGCCCGGTCGGCCCGATCAACGTCGACGCCGCCTACGGCCATGCGATCCAGAAATACCGCCTGCACTTCTCTTTGGGATTCACCTTCTGATGTCCGACGCCACCACCCCGCCCGCCATCGCGCCGCGCCGCCGCCGCGCGCTGCGCTATTTCCTGATCGGCCTGGCCGCCGTGGCCGCGCTGCTGGCCGGCGCGCTGTGGCTGCTCGGGCGCGAAGCGACGCTGCAAACGCTGGTGCGCAAGCTCGCCAGCGCCAGCGGCGGCCAGATCGTCGTCACCGGCGTGTCCGGCTCGCTGTATAACAAAATGCACCTGGGCCACGTCGACTACCGCAGCCCGACCCGGCACATCAGCGCCGACAACGTCGACATCAACTGGTCGCCGCTGCAGTACTTCTCCGAAGGCATCGCCATCAGCGAACTGAGCGTGGGTAGCCTGGCGCTGCAAAGCGTCGGCCCGGCGACGCCGCCGGTGATGCCGGCGAGCGTGGCGCCGCCGTTCCAGCTCGGCATCGCCGACGCCCGCGTCGCACGCCTCAGCATTGTCGGCGCCGGCGGCGCCGCCACCGTCATTTCCGCCGTCCGCTTCAAACTGGCCGGCGACAAAAGCGGCTGGCGCCTGCAAGACGCCAGCGCCGCCACGCCCTGGGGCAACGCCGCCGCCAGCGCCAGCATCGGCGCCGCGCGCCCGTTCGCGCTGGCCGGCGCGGCCAGCCTGATCCAGGCGGCCGCGGCCGCCGGCGAAAAACCGGCGCAACTGGACGCCAAGCTGGGCGGCAACCTGGCCCTGCTGGCGCTGAACGCCAGCGGCAGCGCCGGCCCGGCCAGCGTCGACGCCGCGTTGAGCCTGGCGCCGTTCGAACCGGTGATACTGCGCGCGGCCAACATCAACGGCCGCGGCATCAACCCGGGCCGCTACAACCCGGACCTGCCGCAGGCCGACCTGCGCCTGGAACTGAGGGCCAAGGTCGGCGCCGACCAGGCCGTGTCGGGCAGGTTGGCCATCATTAACCAGGCCGCGCCCGGCCCGCTCGACCAGGGCCGCCTGCCGCTGCGCGCCGTCAGCGCCCAGGTCGGCGGCAGCCTGACCGCCACCAGCATCGACGCGGCGCTGCTCGACTTCGGCGCCGCCGGCAAGTTCAGCGGCGCCGGCACGGTCGAGCGCAGCGGCCCCGAGGCGCCGGTCGGCAGCGCCACGTTCACGCTGCACACCGACCGCATCGACCTGAAGGCGATCCACGGCCGCATCAACAGCACCAAGATCGCCGGCGACATCCAGCTCGCCAGCGCCGGCAAGACGCTGACGCTGACAGCGCTGCTGGCGCAGGACGGCCTGCGGCTGGACGTGCAGGCCAGCCTGGCCGACTTGCTGCTGCAGGTGCAGCGGGCGCGCCTGCAGGCCGGCAAGGGCAGCGTCACGCTGAGCGGCCAGGCCAGCCTGAAGGAGCAACGCGCATTCAAGGCCAGCGCCAGCGCCAGCCGCTTCAACCCGGCCGATTTCGGCGCCTACCCGCAAGCCGACCTGAACGTCGACGTGCGCCTGGCCGGCCACGCCGCGCCGCAGTGGTTGCTCAACGGCGACTTCGCGCTGCGCCCGAGCCGCCTGCTGAACCAGGCGCTGAGCGGCGCCGGCAAGCTCAGCGCCGACGCCAAGCACGTCAGCGGCGTCGACGCCACGCTGGCGCTGGGCCGGAACACGCTCGCGCTGCGCGGCGATTTCGGCGCCCCCGGCGAAACCCTGGCCTGGCACGTCGACGCCAAACAACTCTCGGCCGCCAGCGGCGAACTGCTCGGCGCGCTGACGGCCAACGGCGTCATCCAGGGCACGATGGCGGCGCCGCGCAGCAGCTTCGTCGCCGACGCCAGGGGCCTCGGCCTGGCCCGCGCCAAACGCCCGCTGGCCGACAGCGTGCTGCACGCCAGCGGCGACGTAGCGCTGGCCGGGCCGCGGCGCACGCCGGAACTGAACCTGCGCGGCAGCGCGCTGCGCTTCAACCCGGCCGCGTTCGGCGCCTACCCGGTCGGCAGCGTCAACGCCGACTTCAACGGCGGCGGCCGGCTCGGCGCCGACTGGCGCCTGGCGCTGGACCTGGCGCTGCAAGCATCGACCTTGGCGAACGCGCCGCTGGCGGGCCACGCCAAGCTCAGCGCCAACGCCAAGCGGCTCGAGCGCGCCGACCTCGACCTGCGCCTGGGCGCCAACCGCATGCAGGCCAACGGCAGCTTCGGCGCCGCCAGCGACCGGCTCGAATGGAAACTCGACGCGCCCAAGCTGGCCGAACTGGGCGTGCAATTGAGCGGCGAGCTGCGCGGCGCCGGCGCGCTGTCGGGCACCCTGGCGGCGCCGGCGCTCAACGCCACGCTGGCCGGCGCCAACCTGCGCCTGCTCGGCGAACACCACATTAAAAGCCTGCGCGCCAGCGCCAACGTCGGCGCCGGCCAGGGCGCCGCCGACCCGCTGGTCAGCGACGTCGTGCTGACCGAGTACAGCGGCCCGGGCCTGAACGTGGCCAGCGCGCGCCTGCAAACGAACGGCACCCGCGCCGCGCACACCTTGCAATTGGCGGCCCGCGGCGACGACTTCGACGCCGCCGCCCGCGTCAAGGGCGGCTACGCCGCCGGCGCCTGGAACGGCGTCGTCGAGGCGCTGCAAAACCGCGGCCGCTTCGCCCTCACGCTGCAGGCGCCGGCGCCGCTGCGCCTGGCCGGCCCGGCCGACGCCGGCGTCGCCGGCCTGCTGCGCCCGGAACAGCTCGCGCTGTCGAACGCCGTGCTGCAACTGCCGGGCGGCAGCGTCAGCCTGCAAAGCCTGGACAAGGCCGGCGCCCGCTGGCGCAGCGCCGGCGTGGCCGCCGGCGTGCCGCTGACCTACCTGGCGCAACTGTCGCCGACCCTGCGCGACAACGCCAAGGGCGACCTGACGCTGGGCGCGCAATGGTCGCTGAACCTGCTGGCGGCGACGCCGGCGGCGCCGGAACCGGTCATCGCCGGCATGGTGCACGTGTTCCGCGAAAAAGGCGACGTCAGCGTCGGCGCCGACGTGCCGCTGGCGCTCGGCCTGCGCACCCTCGACGCCCGCGTCGACGTGCAGGCGAACACGCTGCGCCTGCAACTGGCGCTCGACGGCAGCCGCGCCGGCCAGGCCCGCCTGGACGGCAGCGCGCGCATGCTGCAGGGGCGCATCGGCGCCGACAGCGCCTTGACCCTGAGCGGCAGCGCCAACATGGCGTCGCTGGCCTGGCTGGCGCCGCTGGCGGGGCAGCCGGGGCTGGAGTTGGACGGCGCCCTGAAACTGGCGGTGAGCGGCACCGGCAGCATCGGCGCGCCCTTGCTGAACGGCGACGTCAACGGCGACCAGCTGACGCTGAACTGGGCCGACCAGGGCTTGAAGCTGCGCAACGGCGTATTGCAGGCCAAGTTGGCCGGCGACCAGTTGCAGTTGCAGCGCCTGAGCTTTGACGGCGGCGACGGCAAGGTCCGCGCCGACGGCTGGGTGCGTTTCGCCAACGCCGAGGCCAGCATGGAATTGAAACTCGTGGCCGACAAGTTGCAGGCGCTGGCGCGGCCCGACCGCACCCTGGTGCTGAGCGGCCACAGCACGCTGCTGCGCGACCAGAAACGCTTCCGCCTGGAAGGCAAATTCAAAGCCGACCGCGCGCTGATCGAACTGGCCGGGCAGGACGCGCCGACCCAGAGCGAGGACGTGATCGTGCTGGGCAAGAACGCGGCGAAAGGCGGCGCCAAGGCGGCGCCGACGCTGCCGCTGAACATCGACCTGGAGGCCGACCTGGGCGACGCCTTCTACCTGCGCGGCAAGGGACTCGACGCGCAACTGGCCGGCAGCGTGCACCTGCGCGTGCAGGACCGGCGCGCGCCGCGCGTGGTCGGCAGCATCCGCGTTGCCAGCGGCACCTACGCCGCCTACGGCCAGAAACTGCAAATCGAACGCGGCCTGCTGAACTTCACCGGCGCCTACGACAATCCCGGCCTGAACATCCTGGCGGTGCGCAAGCGCCCCGAGGGCGAGCAGCTGACCGAGAGCAATGTCGAGGCCGGCGTCGAGGTGCGCGGCACGGCGCTGGCGCCGACCGCCAAGCTGGTGTCGACGCCAACCGTGCCCGACAGCGAGAAGCTAGCCTGGCTGGTACTCGGACACGGCACCGAGGGCACCGCCGGCAACGAACTGGGCCTGCTGACGACGGCGGCCGGCGCCTTGTTCGGCGGCAGCGGCGGCGGCGGCGGCCTGCAATCGCGCCTGGCCAACACCTTCGGCCTCGACGAGGTCGGGCTGGCGCAGGCGCAGGGCAGCGGGACGGGCTCGGCGAAAGGGCTGGAAAACACCGTCGTCACGCTCGGCAAGCGCCTCTCGCGGCGCGCCTACCTGAGCTTCGAACAGGGCGCCAGCTCGGCGTCGAGCCTGGTGAAACTACGCTACAAGCTCAACGAGCGCATCACCTTGCAATTCCAAACCGGCACCAACAACGCGCTCGACGTACTGTACACCTGGGCGTTCGACTAGGGTCGCCAGCGCGGAGTTTGCGGGCTGGCGCCGTTAACAACCAACCCAAGGCAAAGAGCCTTCAACTGGGGTTCGGGTCCGGCACCGGGTCGTCCTGCGGCACCGGGTGCGCCGGATACGGGTGCGGATGCGGCTCCGGCACCGGATCGTCGACCGGCGCCGGGTCCGGCGCGCGGTGGGCGTGGATGGCAACTGGGTCCATGGCGTATCCTCCTGTCGCTGAAAAGATGACATTAACATGAGTCGCCCCGGCGCGCCCGCGTTCGCGGCAAGCGGCGAACCTCAAACCGGGGACAGACCACGATTTCCGAGAAACTTCCTCGAAAATCGTGGTCTGTCCCCTTGCCCGTGTTCCCTTGCCCGCGCTTGCCCGCCCTTGCCTTTTAGGGCTGGGCGTTCTTCACATATTTGTCGAGCCAGTTGTTGGTCTCGTAGAGCATGTGCATGATCGATTCGCGCGCCCGGTAGGTGTGGCTTTCGTTGGGCAGCATGACCAGGCGCGCGGTGCCGCCCAGCCCCTTGATGGCCTGGAACATGCGCTCGCTCTGGATCGGGAAGGTGCCGGAGTTGTTGTCCTGCTCGCCGTGGATCAGCAGCAGCGCGTCCTTGATCTTGTCGGCGTTGTTGAACGGCGACATGGCCTGGTACACCGGCTGCGCCTGCCAGAACGGCCGCTCCTCCGACTGGAAGCCGAACGGCGTCAGGGTGCGGTTGTAGGCGCCGCTGCGGGCGATGCCGGCGCGGAACAGGCGCGTGTGCGCCAGCAGGTTGCCGGTCATGAAGGCGCCGTAGGAATGGCCGCCGATGGCGATGCGGTGGCGCTCGGCCACGCCGCGCCGCACCACCTCGTCGACCGCCGCCTGGGCGTCCGCCACCAGTTGCGGCAGGTAGCTGTCGTTGGGCTCCTCCTCGCCCTTGCCGACGATCGGGAACGAGGGGTTGTCGAGCACCGCGTAACCCATCGCCAGGAAGGCCGCCGGCCCCCAGTAGCTGACGCCGTTGAAGCGGTGCGGCGAGCCGGTGGTCTGGCTGGCCGCGCTGGCCGACTTGAACTCCTGCGGGTAGGCCCACATCAGCAGCGGCAGCGGGCCGTCGCGCTTGGCGTCGTAGCCCGGCGGCAGCATCAGCGTCGCGGTCAGGTCGACGCCGTCGGCGCGCTGGTAGCGGATCTGCTCCTTCTGCACGTCCTTCAACTGCGGCGTCGGGTGGGCGAAGCGGGTCAGCGCGGTCAGCTGGGCGGCGCCGCTCCGCCTGAGGTCGCGCACATAGTAGTTCGGCCGCTCGGTCGGCGATTCGCGCGTCGACAGTAGCCGGGTGCCGTCCTCGTTCAGCACCGCCACCACGTTTTCATAATACGGCGGCGCGCTCTGGAACAGCCGCTCGGTCTTTTTCGTGGCCAGGCTGAAGCGGTCGATGAAGGGCCGGTCGCCGTCGGCCGAGGCGCCGGCGCCGTCGAGCAGGATGGTGGCGTCGGGGCCGATCATCAACAGCGCCTGGCCGGCGCCGTTGGCGCGCATCACCGGCGCGCCGGGGTCGTTGTAGCGGTCCTCGGACGAGCCGGCGTAGAGCAGCTCGGCCGGCGCCTGCGGCTGGTCCGGGGCGATGCGCCAGCGCTTCAGCGCGCGCGTCTTGTACCAGTGTTCGGTGAGCAGCGCGACGTCGCCGCGGCCCCAGGCGATGTCGGCGAAGCGCGAGCCGAGTTTGGCCAGCACCGCCGGCGCCGCCTTGAACGGCGCCGCCTGGCTGTAGACGATGTCGCGCACCTCGACCGCCCGGGCCGGGTCGCCGCCGTCCTGCGCCTCGGCCCAGACCAGCGTCGCCGGCGCGTCGGCGCGCCACGACACCTCGCGCACGCCGGCGCTGACGGCGTCGTTGCCCGGCGGCAGGCCCTCCTCCAGCGGCCGGTTGGCCACCGTGTGCAGCAGCGCCCCCTGCAGGTCGCGCACCTCGATGCGTTTGCCGAAGCTGGACGCCGGCACCAGGTAGGAATACGGCCGCACGATGCTCATCGTCAGCAGGTGGCGCCCGTCCGGCGCCACCGCGACGGCGGCGAACTGGCCCGGTTCGCCGATCAGGCGGGTTTGGCCGGACAGTTCGATCTGCGCCAGTTGCACCGTCACGTAATGCTCGAACAGCAGCGCGTCGTCGGCGCTTTTGAGCAGGTCGGGATAGGTGCGCACCTGCTTCTGGCCGCCGCCGGGCTGGCTGTCCTGCAGGCTCGGCCCGCCGGGCACGCCGCTCGCCTGCGGCGCCTTGCCCAGCTTGGCCGGCTTCAGCTTGATCAGCAGGCTTTTACCGTCGGGCATCCAGGTGAAGCCGCGCCCGTAGACCGCCGACAACGCTTGCGCCGACAGCTTGCGCGCGCTGCGCGCGGCGATGTCGACCAGCCACAGCTCGACGCCGCCGCCCTTGGCCGTATCGGCCAGGTTGATGTGGCTGAAGGCCAGGTGGCGCTGGTCGGGCGACCAGCTCAGGTCGGCGACGCGCAGATCGCGCGGCAGGCCCTTCAGCGCGATCTCCTTCTGGGTGTCGATGTCGAGCAGGCCCAGGCCGCTGCCGAAGGAAAACCGGCTCTGCGAATAGGTGCGCGGATTGATGCGTACGCCGGCCAGTTTCAGCTCCGGCTGGGCCACCTCGCTGATGCCCGGCAGCGCCGGCGTTTGCACCATCGCGGCCAGGTTGCGCAGCGGGCTCAGGCTCAGGGCCGGCGCCCGCGGCGCGTCGACGATGGCTTGCAGCGCGGCTGGCGGGGCCTGGTAGCCGGAACTTTGGGCGCCGGCCCGCGGCGAGGCCGCCATCAGGCCGAGCGTCAGCGGCAGCAAGGGGATACGTGTGGTCATGGGGGTCCAGTCTATGGTTGCGCTAAAACGCCGGCGCGGCGGGCCCGCGCGCCGCCGGGTGGAATGGGAATAGTGCTTTCAGGACTCGCAAATGTCAATCGGCAAGACAAGCGGGCGCCGGCCGCCGCGCCGCAATCTGGCTTACAATCGCGGTTTTAATTGCGCCCGCCCGCGGGCCCCCGGATACCCTCGATGGAAACAACAACGCTCGCCCTGCTGGTCCTGATTCCGCTGCTGGTCTGGCGCATCTATTCGCGCCTGAAGCGCATGATGGGGCGGCAGGCGTCGCAACTGTGGCGCCACTGGGCCGCGACGCTGCTGCTGCCGCTGCTGCTGGCCGCGCTGGCCGTTGCCACCAAGGGCGAGGTGCTGGCGCTATCGTGCCTGGGCGCCGGCGCGCTGGCGGGCGCCTGGCTGGGCGTCTGGGGCGTCAAGCTGACGCGCTTCGAGAGCACCGACAAGGGCTACTTCTACACGCCCAACCTGCGCCTGGGCATGCTGGTGTCGATGCTGTTCGTGGCGCGCGTGTTGTACCGCGGCATGGAGCTGTACATGAACACCCGCGTCGCCGTGCCGGTGCCGCAGGGCGACTTCGCGCAAAGCCCGGTGACCTTGCTGAGCTTCGGCCTGCTGGCCGCCTACTACGCCGCCTACGGCTATGGCTTGCTGCGCTGGCGCCGCAGCCAGAAACCGCTGGCTGCCTAAGTGGCGCCGCCGCGCTTCTCTATCAAACAGCCCAGCAGCCGCAACTGCTCCTTCTGGATCGCCAGCAGCTCGCCCCACTGCCCCTCGCGCAGCAAATCGACTTTTTCATGCAACAGCATGATTTCAAGTTCGGCCTTTAAATTGACCTCGTAATCATGCTCGGCGTTGTAGCGGTCCTTTTCGGATTGCCGGTTTTGCGACATCAGCATGATCGGCGCCTGGATCGCCGCGAGCATCGACAGGAACAGGTTCAGCAGAATATACGGATAGGGATCGAAGCTGTGCTTGCCGATGTTCGCCAGCAGGTAGGAGTTCAAACCAACCCAGCACACCAGCACGACGGCGAACAGGATGATGAAGGTCCACGAGCCGCCGAACTTGGCGACGGCGTCGGCGGCGCGCTGGCCGACGCTGATTGCCTCGTCAAACGCCAGCGCCGTGTTCTTGGCGATATGCTGGCGCCCGGCGATGTGGCGCGCCACTTTTTGCGATTGCTCGTCGAGCGATTCGTAGGGCCGGCCCAAATATTGACGGGCGATGTCGTCGGTTTTTTTCATGGTGATTCTAGGTGGATGGGCGTCGCCCGACAGTATGCGCGCTGGCAACGCTGAAAATCAACCAAAGGCGAAGAACCGGGGTTCGCCCGCGGGGTTACGCCCTTGGTTTTAACGCATTCAACGCCGAAGCCGCACCCGCCACGCCAACAAAAATTCCACCACTCTTTCTAATAATTGCCATATACTTGATCGCTCAAGCATTAAACAATTAAAAGGACGACCATGACAAGCGCCCACACGCCGCGCAACCCACACGCCGAACTCGACTTTTGCGGCGCAATGCGACCCGCTCGCCGCCCCCTGCTCGCGCAGATGGAACAAGCATGAGCCAGGCCCGCCACGCGGCCTTGAAATCGGGCTATAAATTGCATCCGCCGGCGATGGGCGTGTTCGCCATCCGCAACCTGGCGACGGGCCGCGCGCTGATCGGGCGCGGCACCAACCTGCCCGGCATCATCAACCGCCACCGCTTCGAACTCAAGCTGGGCAAGCACCACAACGCCGACCTGCAGGCCGACTGGAAGCGCTATGGCGAGGCCGGCTTCAGCTTCGAGGAGGTCGACACGGTGCAGCCGTCGGCCGATCCGGCCTTCGACGCGGCGGCCGAACTCGATACCCTGCTCGCCATGCACCTGGAGCAGTGCCCGCGCGGCTCGGCGCAGTCGTACCTATGAAGGGGTGGAGCAAAAACCTGCCAGCGCCGCCGCGTATTGACGTAAACTTGCGCGCCCACGTACAAGGCAATCGAATTGGATAAGATGACAGCGACGCATACCACCCCGCAGACCCAGGCCGCCGACGGCGCGCTCGACTTTTGCCTGCGCCTGGCGCGGGCCCAGGCGGTGCTGGTGCGCCGGCTCGACAATACCCTGGGCAACCTGCACGGCATCAGCTTCAGCGACTTCCAGCTGCTGTACCACCTGAACCGCGCGCCGGGCGCACGCCTGCGCCGGGTCGACGTCGCCGAACGCCTGGCGCTGACCGCGTCCGGCGTCACGCGCGCGCTGTTGCCGCTGGAAAAAATCGGCCTGGTGTCGCGCCAGCCCGACCCGCGCGACGCCCGCGTCGGCTACGCCGCTATCACCGAGGCCGGCCAAACGCTGCTACAACACGCCGTCACGACCGCGCACATGATCAGCCAGGAGTTGCTGAAAGACACGGCGCCGGAGCAGCTCGACGTGCTGGCCGCCATTCTCGGGCAGATCGCCGGCATGAATTTGGCGAATACATAGGGATGGGCTCGCGCGGTTTGCGTCGGTCGGGTTAGCCGGAACGTTCAAGGTGAAGTCCTCGCTGCCGTTCTTCCAGGTGTTACCCGTTTTGAGGATGTAGGAAATGCAACCGGCCCGCGCCGCGACGCCGTCCGGCCGTTCGCGCCTGGCGCTGGCGCTTGGATTATCTTCTTGAACGCCGGCGCGACGCATGCCAGCAGCAGCGCGAGGGTGGGTTTTTCCATGGTTGTCCAGTGGGAATGGAAGCAAAAAAACACCGGCGTAAAACCGGGGGCAGACGCTCGGGGACACGCTGTCCCCGTCTGACCCGGCCCTATGCCGGTGCTTTTGTTTTGCTTTGGCGGCGCCTCAATTGAAAGGCATTCTGGCTGTTATGCCACTTTGGCGGCGCCCGGCAGGCGCCGCTGCAGCACGAAGATCGGCTGCGCCCACTCGCTGTCCTTCTTCTTTTTGCTGGTGATGAGGGTCAGCTCGGACGGGTCGTAGACGTCGGTGTTGTGCGTCAGCGGCGTCGTCATCAGGTATTGCGCCTCGGTGTTTTTGAGGAACTCGCCGACCAGCTGGATGTTGCGGATGTCCAGATGGGCGAACGGTTCGTCGATGAAGACGAAACCGCCGGAGCCGTCCTCGGACTTCAGCAGGCCAATCAGCAACACCAGCGACTTCATCACCTGCTGGCCGCCCGACGCCTCGCCGTCGTTCATGCCGATCGGCCCTTTGCCGTCGAACTTGAAGCGCACGTGCAGGCCGGCCTGCGACAACTGCACGTCGTCGTTCTCCAACCGCACCGGGTCGGCGTGGACTTCGATGCCGGCCAGTTCGCCCAGCTCCTTGATGTTGCGGCTGTAGGTCTTGACGGTGTAGCGCAGCCGCTCGATATAGGCGCCGCGGGCGTTGCCGGTGGCTTCGATGGCGCGGTTGTTCTGGTAGCGCCGCTCGTCGGTCTCCGACTGGCGGCCGTTCAACTGGTCGGCCAGGCGGTGGTGCTGGTCGATGACGGTCGCGTCCAGTTCCCAGTCGTCGCGCGCCAGGCTGTGCTGCAGGCTGGCGACGCGCAAATCGACCTGGTGGGCGTTCTGGTGCTCGGCCACCAGCGCGCCGCGGCGCGCCGGCCGGCGCCAGCTTTTCGCCAGGTGGCGCCAGTTGCGGCGCAGCTCCAGCAGCGCCTTGGCGTGTTCGGCGCGCTGCTCGATCTGCCGCTTGTGGCCCAGGCGCAGGCCGGCTTCGGCCTCCGACAAGGCCATGCGCGCGTTCTGCCACACCGTGTCGGCGCGGGTGCGCGCGACGGTGGCGTTCTTCGTCAGCGTTTGCAGTTCGCCCAGGCGCGAACCCACTTGCAGGCGCTCGGCCCGCAGCGGCAGGGTGTTGCGCCCGGCCTCGTCGAACTCGGCCTGGCGCGCGGCCAGTTCCTTGGCCGCGTCGACGCCGGCGATGCGGCCCTTCAAGGCGCCCACTTCCGACGCCAGCTTGCTGATCGCCAGCGTCAGCTTGTCCTCCTGCGCCTCCAGCCCCGGCAGCGTTTTTTGCAGCGCTTCGAGGCGCTGCGTGCGGCCGGCCTGGCCGAAGCGGTAGCGCGACGCCTCGATGAACAGCGAGCGGCCGCCGCGCCGTTCGCGGTGGTAGGCGTCCGGCGTGATCCATTCCTCGGTGTTGCTCAGCTTGAAGCCGGCTTCGACCGAGTCGACCCGCGAAATGCGCGACAACTGGTCGATCAACCAGGCCGGCGCCTTCGCCGAAAAGCGCACCACCGACAGCAGGCTGTCGTCCTTGACCACCGGCGCGGTGACCAGCTCCGGCACGATGAAGTGGCGGTAGCGCTCCTTCTCGGCCAGGCGGTAGGCGCTGGCGGCGTCGCGCGCCTTTTCCAGCAGCACCACCGAGGCGAAGCCGCCCAGCACGCCCTCGACGGCGCCCTGCCAGCGGCTGTCGGTGACTTCGATAATATCCGACAACATGGCGTGGCCGATGCCCTCGTCGCGCAAGGCCCGGCGCATGCCGCGCACCGCGTCCGGTTCCGGCATCGCGGTCTTGCCCTGCAAGGCGGCGATGGTGGCGTGCTCGCCGGCGATGCGCGTCGTCAGCGTCTCGCGCGCCTGGCGCTGGCGCAGCAGCTCGGACTCCTTCTGCTCCAGCTGGGCCGACACCTCGGCGATGTCGCTGCCCGATTCGGCGGCCAGTTTTTGCAGGCGCTCGCGCTGCTCCAGCAGGCTGTCGAGCGGCTTCAGTTTGCCGTTGATGAGCAACAGGCGGCTTTGCAGCGCGGTCGCCTCCTGCTCCAGCAGCGTCTCCTGCTGCTGCGCGTCGCTCAGCGCCTTCGCTTGCGCGGCCAGGCCGTTGCGCTTGTCGATCAGTTGCTGGTCGGCCTGCGCCATCGGCTTGCGGGCGTCGCGCAACTGGCGGCTGGCGGCGCCGGCCTTCTCGCGCGCCTCGTGGTACTGCAAACTAGGCAGCACTTCCTCGATCAGGTTGCGGCGCTCCTTGTGCAAGCCTTCCCACTGGTGATAGTTGGCCACGCGCAGGCGCAAACCCTCCAGGTTGGTCTTCGACGCCTCCAGCTCGCTTTCAAAACGCTTCAACTCGGTCTCGGTGTCGCGCTGGTGGCGCTTGGCCTCGTCGTAGGCGTCCAGCACCTCCTTGTCGCCGAACACCTGGAACACCAGGTCGAGCAGTTGCCGCGGCGCGTATTCGCACAGCTTGTCGGTCTCGCCCTGCTCCAGCGCCAGCACTTTCGCCATCGCCGGCGACAGGCCGGCGTTGGCCAGGCGCTTGCGGTAGTTTTCCACGCCGAGCCAGTCGTTGGCGTCCTGGATTTCCTCGATCTGCACGTTACCGGGGCGCATCAGGTACTGGCGCTTCCAGTCGCCGCCGTTCTTTTGGATCTGGCAGAACAGCGTCACCTCGTCGTCGCTGAAAAAGCCGGAGCTGCGGAACGGCCGGTTCGACAACTGCTTGCCGACGTTCTTGTTGTCGACCACCGCGCGCAACCAGGCCGTCTGCTGGCCGGAGTGGCGCGCGTAGTGCTTGTAGGTGCGGCCCATCGAGCAGTCCAGCCCGAACAGGGTGCGCAGCGCGTCGAGCAAGGTGGTCTTGCCGGAGCCGTTCTGGCCGGCGATCGTGATGATCTTGGCGTCGAGCGGAATGTTCTTGATGCGCTGCCAGTAATCCCAGTGGACCAGTTCGAGCGATTTGATATGAAACATGGCGGGCTCTTAGGTTGGGGTATCGGTAGGGGCGGCGGCGCCCAATTCCGCCGCGGCCGGTTCGAAGGCCGGCCCGGCGTCGATCAATTCGGCCACGTCGAGCGGCTCGGCTTGCGGCTCGTCCGGCGCGGCCACCGCCACCGCCACCGCCGTCAGCGGACGTTTGAACACGTCGGCCAGGGCGCCGTTGATGATGCGCTCCTTGAGCGTGTCGGTGTCCATCATCAGGTCCAGCAGCGGCCCTTCGACCAGCACGTCGCCGCGGCGCTCGATGAAACCGAGCTTGGCCAGCGTGCCCAGGTTCATGTCCATGCGGGTTTTCTTGCCCAGCTTGTCGCCGAAGTCCGACAGCAGCGCCTTGTACGAAATGCCGATCGAGGTGTCCTCGGCGCGCGGCAGCGGCTTGTCCTTGTCGAACATGTCGTTCTGGTCGTCCTCGGCGTGCTGGTGGGTCTCCTGGCGCTCGCGCTTGGGCAGAATGATCTGCGCCCACAGCACCACCAGCAGGGCCACGCCGTCGCGCGCCAGGCCGAAGTTATTGTTTTGCCAGACGTCGCGGGCGCCGAAAATCTTCGGCTCGATGGCCCGCGTCAGCGCCAGCGTGACGTGGTCGGCGTAGACGTTGTCGAGCAGCTTCAGGCCGCAGGCCAGCAGGCGCGCGTCGATCTCGGCGCGGAACAGCTCGTCCGACAGCACGCGCTTGACCAGCTTGTCGTCGCGGCGCAGCGTGTGGTGCGTCAGCAGGCGCGCAATCAGAATTTGTGAGTCGTCATTCATCGGCCGGGCCGCTTTCCAAATCAAGTGAGAGGGAGGCGATCGACATGGCGGCCACGTGCAGGTCCGGCAATTCGATCATCTCGTCGGTCGGCGTGAAGCTCACCGGCAGGCGCGCCAGCTTGGCGGTCGCGCCCTGCAGGCTGGCCTCGGAGGCGTCGCCCAGCAGCGGCAGCATCGAGGCGCGGTACGAGGCCACCGCGAACGTCGCCGGCAGCAGCGCCTCGTGGATCGGCAGCGGCCGCGGCGCGGCGCCGTCCGGGCCCGGCAGCCTGGCCAGGTCGGCGAAGTCGGACAGGCGCGCCAGCCAGTCGTCCAGCTCCAGCTGCATCGCCGGCGCGTCGTTGATGGTGGTCGGCGCGTCCTGGCCGGTCGGCAGGCCGGTCTGGGCGACGCCGGCGGCGCGCTCGACCAGCAGCTCGGTTTCGGCGACGTCGATCATCTCGGCCGGGGTCGAGAACAGCGGCATCACCGGCTGGTCGATGGCGCCGTCGGCCAGCGAGGCCAGGTCGTCGTGCTGCAGCAGCCAGCGCTTGATGTCCGTGGTCGACAGGCCGGACTGGCCCAGGTGGACGCGCTGGCGCTCGATCTGGTTGAGGGCGCGCGAGAACATGCCCTGCATGTTCAACAGCGTGCTCTGGGCCCGGCCGATGGCCTGGGCGGCGCGGTGGGTGGCCGAGTCGGCGTGCTCGTCGCCGGTGATGGCGATAATGATCTCGGAACCCTTTTCGACCCAGTCGCAGGCCATATTCCATTTCGCCTGGGCGGTGCGCAGGCGGAACTCGGAGCCGGAGGCGATGGCGTCGGCGAACTCCTCGGTCAGGTCCATCAGGCGCCCCAGCAGATGCTGCAACTGCTCGACCGAGACGCCGCCGACCGCCTGGGCGCCGGCCACCTGCGACAGCAGGAAGCCCATCTCGGCCTGGTCCTCGGACTGGCCCAGGCTGAGCAGCGCGTCGATGGCCGACAGCACGTTGCGCGCCATCGGCGTGACGCGGTAGACCGCCTGCTGCGCGTCCCAGGCCAGCAACTGGTTGCTGCGCAGGCGCATCAGCACCGTTTCCAGGCTTTCCGGCAGCAGGTAGGCCAGTTTTTGGTTGATGTCGGGGCGCGTGAAGGCCGTCGACGCCGTGTCGGCCGCCAACTCGCGCAATACCAGCAGGCGCACCAGCACGCCGTCGAAACCGCCGTGGAACAGCGCGGTAAACACTTGCAGCAAGGGCTGCGCGCGCTTCAGATGGAATACCTGCTCGATCTCGTCGGCCGATACATTGGGCTGGAAATGGGCTTGCAGGGAGTCGTGGTGCTCTTGCTCTGCCTGGTTTGGATCCGCAGCCGCAGCTGCACTTGCCATTAAATCAATCATTCTGTTCCGGATGCCATTCTGGGTTCGCGGCGGAGCGGGCATAGCTGCTATTCGCGCTCGGCGCGTCACTGTTCGCGGGGGCGTCAGTATATCAGTTCCGCCATGCAATCCCGAAGCGGGAGGGGCCGGCTCGGGCGCCAGCGGGGACAGACCACGTTTTTCGGGAAAGAATTTCCCGGAAAACGTGGTCTGTCCCCGGCGTCATTGAAGTGGGCGCTTACTTCTTGGTGATTTTTTCCAGCGTCTGCTCGACGTAGTCGCCGTCGTCGTCGGAAAAGCGCAGCTTGACCGGGAACCAGTCGAGCGACGGCGCCAGCCACACTTCCACCTGCTGGCCCTGGTCGTTCGGCGGCGGCGCCTTGACCAGGTGGACGGCGCTGACCTCGCCCTCGCCGGTGTGCACGCTTTCCTGGTTGAGCACCTTGAAGACCCACGCTTCGGCGTCGCGCCGGCCGGCCACGAAAAACGCCCATTCCGAGCCGGGCGTGAATTTGTCCGGCGCGCCGCGGGCCACCGCCACCAGTTGCCATGGCGCGCTGTTGCGGTCTTGCTCGCCGCCCTTGAGCGGATAGCTTTGCTCGGAGCCGCCGAAGACGATGGTTTTGCTGTCGCGCTTGAACGTGGCCGTGCCCGGCTCCTTGCGGTAGCGTTTTTCGTAGTACTGGCTGGGCGCCAGGCCGTAGTCGTCGATGGCGCCGTCGCTTTTGTTCTCGAGGATCTTGCCGAACAGCGCGGAGCGCGTTTCCGACGCGACCGAGTACTTGCCGTCGCCGGCGCGCCAGGCGGTGGTGGAGTCGCCGGCCAGGCCGAGGCCGCGCTGGCGCGCCTTGATCGAATAGCTCAGGTCGGCGGACGGCGGCACGCTGAAGGCGCGTTTCACGCTGGGGTGCTGGTCGGCGGCGGCGGCAGGCGCCAGCGCCGCCGCCAGCAGGGCGGCGGCCAGGGTGCGTTGCAAGGTGGTGATCGACATGTCTTATTGTCCCGATGGTTCAGTTAAGGTAATACTGGAAACGGTTTGCGTGGTCACGGCGCCGTTCGCTTCGGTGTTGCGGATCTGCACCGGATACCAGTGCCGGCCAGGCGCCAGCCAGATATCCAGGCGCGACGAATAGGTGCCGGGCTTGGGCGGGCGGCTCAGGTGCATCGTCACCAGCCGGCCCATTTTGGTGTCGACCTCCTCCTCGCCGACCAGCACGAAGCGGAAGATGTTCGCTTCCTTGTCCTCGCCGACGAACAGGTCGATGTCGCCGGCCAGCTGGTTGATGTCGGCGCGGCCGATGCCGGCCAGCTGGAACGGCAGCGTCGCCTTGTCCTGCGTGCCCGGCTGCAGGGGATAGGCGCGCGCGCTCGACGAGAAGGTGATGCGTTTGTCGGCGCGGTTGAAATGGGTCGCCGTCAGCGCCCTGCCCTTGCGTTTTTCGGTCGCGCGCACCGGCGCGATGCCGTAGTCGTCGACCCCGCCCTCGCTGCTCAGCACCAGCAAATTAACCCGCGTGACCAGCACGCTCAGCCCGGCCTCGAGCGACAAGGTGTAGCGCGGACCGTCGCGCCGCCACGCCATCGCCGCCACGCCGCTCCATTTGGTGCCGTCGGCGTCGACGCGTTTGACGTCGAGTTCGAAATCGGCCGCCGGCGGCAGCTCGACCTTGTAGCGCCGCGCCGACTGCGGCGGCGCGTCGGCCGGCGCGCCGGGCGGCTCGGCGGCGCTGGCGGCCGGCGCCGATTGTACAGCGGGCGCCGCTTCGCCGTCGCCCGCCACGCGCGGCGCGGCCGCCGGCGCGGCCGGCTCGGGCTCGGGCTCAGGCTGGCCGGACGCGCCGGCGGCGCCGAGCGGCGGTTGCGGTTGCGGCGGCGGCGCCGGCGCCGCCGGTGGCCGCGGTTGCGGCCGTGGCCGGCGCGGCGTCGGCGTGGCCGGCTCGGCCGGCGGCGCCGGCACGGCGGCGACGGCCGTCGGCGGCGGCGCCAGGCGCAACTGCGCCGTGACCGTCGGCGCCGGCGCCGACGCGTCGCGCGGCGGGCCGATGCGGGCGGCGACCCAGTCCAGCGCCAGGACATGCAGCGCAACGGTGGCCGCGCACAACAACAACGCGCGGCGGCGGCGGGCGGGAAAGAGGGGGGCAATCGTCATGGCGCTAGTTTAACGCGTTCGGGCCGGGCGCCGTCGCGGGGGCCGCATTTGCGCCAGATCAATAGGGCCAACTATTTGTGAAGGGTGTCGTTTTATCTGCTACGCTAAGGGCACACCATCCCCAACGGAGACTCAATATGGCAACACCTCAAATGCCCAACATCCCAGGCGCCGCGGTCATGACGGACACCCTTGATTTCGTCAAAAACCTGTGGGGCAGCATGGGCGTGCCGGGCATGAGCATTCCGGGCATTACCGCGCCGACGCTGTCGGTCGAGGAGCTGGACAAGAAAATCAGCGACTTGAAGGCGGTCGAAGCCTGGCTCAACCTGAACATGAGCATGCTGCGCGGCAGCATCCAGGCGCTGGAAGTGCAGCGCGGTACCATCGTCACGCTGAAGTCGATGGGCGCCTCGTTCGCCGCCGCCGTGAAACAGCCGGGCGCCAGCGAAAAATCCTTGTTTGAATCGGTGCCGTACGCATCGGCGTTCTTCCAGCAACCGGCTACCCCGGCGGCGCCGGCGAAGGCGGCCGAAGTAAAGCAAGCCGAAGCGAAGGCGGCGCCCGCGCCGCTTGCGCCGCCATTGACGGACGCGGCGGCGGCGCCGATGACCAATCCCACCGCCTGGTGGAATCTGCTGCAGGACCAGTTCAAGAACGCCGTGAGCACCGCCATGGCGTCCGACGCCGTGACGGGCGCGGGCGCGGGCGCGCCGGCGGCCGACGCGGCGGCCAAGCTGAACGCCGCCAACAAACCGGCGAAACCGGCGGCGGCGGCGGCGGTCGACAAGGCCAGCGTCAAGGCGCCGGCCAAACGCGCGCCGGCCAAACCGAAAGCGGTCAAGGCCGCCAAGGCGTAAGCGGCTGCCCGCGAAAACCAAGGGCAAAGGCTGGGGTCCGGCCCCGGCTCCTTGCCGTTGCTAGATTTTTAGCGTTGACGACACGCTAGCGTTACCTGCGCCGGCTTAAGCCAGGCGCTGGATGCGGATCGCCTCGATCAGGCCATCGTCCTGGCGTTTGACTTCGCCGATCGTGATCAATCCCTCTTCTTCCAGTTGCTTGGCGCTGTCGTGCGCGGTCTGGAACGAGGGCAGGGTATCGCCCTTGGCGGCGACGGGACGGACCCAAGCCATGCTGCCTACCTTCATCTTTTGATACACTTCTTTGGCGACATCACGCATATTTTCTTCCTTATCGTTGTGAAACACTGAAAGCGCGGGCCAGCCCGCGCTGAAGCGTAGTTTATCACTCGACACGCCAGAAACACGATTCCTCGTCAACAAGCCTACCCCTGCGCCACAGCTGCGGCGGCCTCGGCCGCCGCTTCGGCCTCGCGCGCGGCCTCGCCAACCGGCGCCAGCGCGGCCAATTGCTCCATCAACTGGGCGAAACGCTGCTGCCCCGGCGCGATACGGTCGACGTGCAGCAGCACGCCCACCGCCTCGTCCGACAAGGCGCGCTCGAAGCCGTGCTGTTGCAGGTGCGAGATGATAATTTGCGCGCTGTTGAACAGGATGCGCATATTGTTGGGCAGCTTCAGGCGCGCCGCGCGCATCCACGCGACGGCTTCGCCCAATTTGTCGGTCTTCCACAACAGCACGCCCTTGTTCATCAAGTCCGAGGCCTCCTTGCGCGACGCCAGGATCAGCGCCAGTCCCTCCTCGGCCATGCGCGCCTTGTCGAAGATTTTTTGCACGTCGTCCTGCAGCACCTGGTTGTCGTGGTTGTTCTTGATGACGTAGCACAGCAGCTCGGCCGGCGCGTCCTTGACGCCGACGGCGAACAGCAGCGTCGCCAATTCCATGCAGATGGGCGTGTCGGGCCGGGCCGGGTCCTGCTTGAGCATTTCCTCCAGCTCGTCGCCGCATTTGCGGGCGCGCCGGTAGTCGCCGCTTTCGTGGTGCACCAGGCCCTCGGTGATTTTCAGGCGCAAATCGATCTGTTCGCCGCCGAATTCGCGCTGCGCCATCAGCAGCCATTGCAAGGCCTCCTTCGCCTCGTTCTTGATGCCGCACACCCGCGCCAGGCCGAGGTAGGCGTCGACCGTCTTCATCACCGAGTATTCGCCGATGGCGATGCACTTGCGGAAGGATTTTTCGGCCAGCGCGGTATTGCCCAGCTTGAGCGCCAGCAAGCCCAGCTTGCGCTGGCGCGGCACCGAGTTCGGCGACAGCTTGGCGGCCTTCTCCAGCACGTTGCACGCCTCCTCGTCCTGGCCCATCAGCTGGAACGCCGTGGCCATCTGGTCGTAGGCGTCGATGTAGTAGCGGTTCTCCACGATCACGCCCTGGAACATCTGCCGCGCCGCCTCGTGTTCGCCGTTGTTCATGCGGATCTTCGCCAGCCCGGCCTTGGCCCAGTTGTAGTCGCGCTCGGCCAGCACGCGTTCGTAGACGGCGCGCGCCTTCTCCGGCTCGCCGCTTTTCAGCAGCAGGCTGGCCTTCATGCGCAGCAAATCGGTTTCATGGATTTTATTGTGCTCGATCTGCGCGTCGCACATCCTGGCCGCGCGCAGGTAGTCCTTCTCCAGCACGGCCTGGTCGATCTCGCGGAACACCTGCTTCTTGTGCCAGACCCGGTTCAGCCGCGTCAGCAGCACGCCCTCGGTGATCGGCTTGATCAGGTAGGCGTCCGGCTGGTGCTCGGCCGCGCCCATCACCGACTCGACGCTCTTCTCGGCCGACACCATCAGCCACATGCCGCTGGGCGCGGTCAGGTTGCGCACCCGGGTTTCCTCCAGCACCTGCTGGCCGTTCTTGCCCTCGCCCAGGTTGTAGTCGCACAGCACGACGTCGTAGCGCGTCTTGGCCAGCATCTTCATCGCCTCGCCGCCGCTGGCGGCCTGGTCGATATGGCGCGCGCCCAGGTTGCGCAGCGATTCGCGCAGCAGGATGCGGATGCCGACGAAGTCGTCAACCAGCAGGTAGTGCTTGTCGGCCCAGGCGGTCGGCGCGGCGCTCAGCACCGCCGTTTCCGGCTGGGCGGCGGCGTCGGGCTTGCCCGGCGCGGCGGCTGGCGCGCGCATCAGGGCAGCCGCAGAATGAAGCAGCCGCCGCCGAGCGCGCCGCCGTTTTCCAGCGCGATGGCGCCGCTGCGCTCGCGGTGCTTGTGCATCTTCGCCACCTCGCTGGCGAAATACAGGCCCAGGCCGGTGCTGTTGGTGGAGAAGTTGACGCCGCCGGAGCCGCCGTCCATGGCCGCCGCGCCGGCCGCCAACAGCGCCGGCGAAAAGCCGCCGCCGTTGTCCTCGACGCGCATTTCCAGCATGTCGCCGACCTGCGCGAGCGACAGGCGGATGGTGTCGCGGGTGTAGCGGATGGCGTTGTTGATGGCGTGCCCGAGCACGCCGATGATCAAGTCCTCGTCCAGGCACCAGATCAACTCCGGCGGAAAGCTGGTCTGCAGCGCGATGCCCTTCGAGGCCAGCAGCACCCGCTCCTGCGCGACCACCTGCTCGACCAGCTGGCCGACCATTTGCGGGTTGACGTCGAACGGGTAGCCGGGCTTGCCGACGCGCTTGTACAGCGCCAGCAGCTGGATCAGGTTGTCGTTCAGGCGCTTGGTCTGGTACAGCATCTGCGCCATTTCCGGGTACGGCGTCGCGCTCGCGGCCGGGTTGGCGGCCAGCAGCGATTCGAGCGTGCCGCTGACCACGCTGACCGAGTTCTTCATGTCGTGCACGGTCGACGCCAGGAACAGGAAAAGCTCGGGCGAGCTGGTTTGGTCTTCCATTTTGATGGGCTCCACTGGGCCGGCATGCAACATTGCCAAAGTCAAATTATAGCCTGTGCGGCAAGCGCGCGGCCCGGAATCAGCCGGCGCAGCGGCGCATCAGCCATTCCAGCGGGCCGTGCCGGAAGCGGCGCCGCCACAGGTGGGCGAACAGCACGGCGGCCAGGCAAAACAGCAGCGCGCTGCCGACGGCGAAGGCGAAACTCTGGTCCTCCAGGCGGCCGGCGGCGTCGAGCAGGCCCATGCCGACCACCACGTGGGCGACGTACAGCGTCAGCGCGACCTGGCCGGTGTGCACCAGCGGCGCCAGCCAGCGCGCGTCGCGCCAGCGCTCGCCGGCGGCGACGCAGGCGGCGATGCCGGCGCAGGCGCTGCCGGCGGCCGCCAGCCAGTACAGCGGCAGCGGCGGCATCGGCTGCGACGACCACGCCACGGCCCAGACGCCGGCGCCGGGAGCGGCGTGGCCGGCGCCCCACCAGACCGCCGCCTCGACCGCCAGCGCCAACAGCAGGCCGGCGCCGAACACGCGCGCGCGCACCGCCGGCGCGCGCAGATCCAGGCGACCCAGGGCCAGCCCCAGCAGCAGGAAGCCGGCCCACGGCAAGACCGGGTGGAAGCCGTTGAACAGCAGGTTGCGCAGGAAGCCGGCGGGACGCCAGAAATCGGCGTACGCCAGCGTCTGC
Source organism: Janthinobacterium sp. CG3 (assembly GCF_000344615.1). Taxonomy (GTDB): domain Bacteria; phylum Pseudomonadota; class Gammaproteobacteria; order Burkholderiales; family Burkholderiaceae_D; genus Janthinobacterium. The sequence goes on from NZ_KB467824.1 coordinate 3,913,981, forward strand.
CAATTCCAGCCCTGCTCGTAGTTGTGGAAACTGGCCAGCAGCGCGAAACCCAGCACCATGGCGGCCGCCGCGGCCAGCAGCGCGCCGCTGCGCCAGGTCAGCGCGGCGGCACCGATGAGCAGATAGGCGCCGTAGAAATGCAGGATGTCGGCCGGCCAGATCTGCACGTACAACAGGCCGGCGGCGAACAGGAAGGCGGCGCGCTTGAGCAGCGTCACGCGGTCGGCGCGGATCTGCGCGGCGTCGTTGCTGGCGCGCCCGCGCGCCGACAGCAGCGACAAGCCGACGCCGGCGAGTATCACGAACGTCGCCGAGGCGCGCCCGTCGATGACGTCGAAGAGGCGCAACCAGCCCGGCGCGCCGGCCACCTTCGCGTGCATGGCGATCTTGAAGTTGACGACGACCATGCCGATCACCGCCAAGGCCCGCGCCAGGTCGTACCCGGCTACCCGCTTATCCATGTCGACCGCCATGTAAAAAATACCAATATAGTTAATACGGCAAGCGAGCGCAACCGCTGTTACACCCGGCGACACATTCCGCCAGCGACCCGGAGGTTTGCCCCCAGCCTTCGTCCTTAACGTGCACGGGCGGCGCGCGGCCGCGCCAACGCACGGCGCTCAAGACCGCCGCCGCAGCTCCTTGAGCAGGAAGCGCGCCGGGTCGAGCGCGGCGGCCAGCTTGGCCTCCAGCGGCAGCGGCTCGCCGTCAAGCTGCGCGGCCAGCAGTTCGGCCGCCAACGGCGCCCAGATCAGCCCGCGCGAGGCGTAACCGAGCAAACCGTACAAACCGGGCCAGCGCGGCACGTCGCGCAGGCGCTCGCAGCGCCCCGCCGCGGCCGCGCCGGCGTCGGGCAGCGCGCCGACCAGCGGCAGGCGGTCCGGCGCCACGCAGCGAAAGCCGGTGCGCCCGGCCAGCGGCGCGTCCAGCACCGGCAGCGCCAGGATGTCGGCGATTTTTTCCAGGTTCTCGCGCTGGCTGGCGGCGCGCAACCCGGGATCGGCGTCGGCGTCGTAGGTGGCGCCGACGCACACGGTGGCGTCGAACGCCGGCGTCATGTAAGCCTCTCTGCACACCACCAGCGGCGGCTGCGGCAGGCTGCCCTCGGCCAGGTGCGTCACCTGGCCGCGCACCGGCAACAACGGCAGGCCGGCCGCCTGCGCCAGCGCCGTCGCGCCGCAGCCGTTGGCCAGCACCACCGTCGGCGCCCGCGCGATCACGGCGCCGCCGGCGTCGCGCAGCAGCCACTCGCCGCCGCGCCGCCCCAGCTCCCGCACGCCGGTTGAAAAAATCCGCTCCAGGCGCGCGCCGCAGGCGTCCAGCATGGCCTGGCACACCGTTGACGGGCGCGCCCAGCCGCCCTGCCCGAACAGCCAGCCGCCGTCCGGCGCGGGCGCGCCCAGCAGCGCGCCGGCCTCGTCCCGCTCCAGCCAGCGCGCGTACTCGGGCGGATAGCCGGCGGCCGCCGCGATCTGCCGTTGCAAGCCGGCGTGGGCCGGGTCGCGCGCCAGTTGCAGCACGCCGCAGCGCGCGCCGGTGAAGGCGCCGCCGACGCCGCCCAGACGCTGCCAGTGGCGCAGCGCGAACAGGTAGGCGGCCCGGCCCAGGCGCGTGGCCGGGTTGTCGTCCTGCGACAGCAGCGGCATGAAGATGCCGGCCAGGTTGCCCGACGCCTCCTGCGCCGGCAGCGCGTGCCGCTCGACCAGGGTGACTTGCCAGCCGCGCGCGGCCAGGCGCTCGCAGGCGGCGGCGCCGGCCACCCCGGCGCCGATGACGATGGCGCGGCGCTCGGTCGGCGCCGGCCGCGCCGGCCGCGGCTGGCGGCTGGCGAACACGGCGCGGGCCGTGCCTTGCCCGGCCGCGAAGGCGAAGCCGGCGGCGGACAGGGCGGCGCGCCGCGCCGGCTCCAGCGCCGCCGGCGCGGCCAGCGTGGCGCCCGGCAGCGCCAGCCGCGCCAGCGCCGTGGCCGAGCGCAGCGGCGCTGCCAGGTAGACCGCGTCGACGCGGGCCTCGACCTGCGCCAGGCAGGCGTCGGGCTGGCCGGACATCAGGTCGAGCGTGACGTCGCCGCCTTCCAGGCTGAGGCGATGCAGGCCCGGCAGCGCCGGCGGCCATTGTTCGCGCAGCTCGGCCGGCATGGCGGCGACGGCGTCCGGCGCCACCGCCAGCGCGATGTAGTGCAGGCGGCGCGCGCGGCGCGGGTCGGCGCGCCACGCCGCCAGCGTCGCCAGGAACTGCTGGCCCGCGCCGAAGCCGGTGTCGAGGATGACGCAGCGCGCCATGCCGGCCCAACGCGCCGGCAAGCCGTTGCCGTCCAGGTAGGCGCTCACGGGGTCAGCGCGGCGCGCGGCAAAAGCAGGTCGTGGCGTGGTCGTTCACCATGCCGATGCCCTGCATGTAGGCGTACACGATGGTCGAGCCGACGAACTTGAAGCCGCGCTTGGCCAGGTCTTTCGACAGGCGCTCGGACAGCTCGGTCTTGGCCGGGAACTGGCCCGGCTGCCAGCTGTTGACGATAGGCTCGCCGTCGACATAAGACCACAGGAACTGGTCCAGGCTGCCGCCCTCCCGCACCAGCCGCAGGTAGGCCTGCGCGTTGGTGATGGCGGCGGCCACCTTCAGGCGGTTGCGCACGATGCCGGGATTGGCCAGCAGCTCGGCCACCTTGTCGGCGTCGTAGGCGGCGATTGTGGTCGCGTCCCAGTTGTCGAAGGCGGCGCGGTAGGTTTCGCGCTTGTTCAGGATGGTTTCCCAGCTCAGGCCGGCCTGCGCGCCCTCCAGGTTGAGCATCTCGAACAGGCGCGTCTCGTCGTGGCAGGGCACGCCCCATTCGCTGTCGTGGTATGCGAGATAGCGCGGGTTGGCAGGGTTGGCCCAGCTGCAGCGGGTGACGGTCATGACGGAGCCTGATCAAAGTGGGGACGCACAGTATAAATCAGCAAGCCGCGGCGGCGCGCGGGTATCCGCTCTATCCGCCGCGCAGGATCGCGCCGAGCACCTTCAGGCCGTGCGCGATCTCGGCTTCGGGAATCGCCGAAAAACCCAGCAGCAGGCCGGGCGCGGCGCGGCATTCGGCGGCCGCGCCGGCGTCGGCATAGTGGCCCAGCGGGCGCAATTCGATGCCGCGCTCCAGGCCGGCCCGCGCCACCGCCTCCTCGTCGTGGCCGCGGCGGAAATGCACGCACAGTTCCAGCCCGGTGTCGGCCGGGCCGCACGCCAGCAAGTCGCCCAGGTCGCGCGCGATGCCGTCCATCAGCAGCGCGCGCCGCCCCGCGTTGAGTTCGCGCGTGCGCTTGATGTGGCGGCCGAAGTGGCCCTCGGCGATGAAGTCGGCCAGCACCATCTGCGGCACGATCGCGGTGTGGCGGTCGAGCACCGCCTTGGCCTGCACCAGCGCGCCGGCCAGCGCCGGCGGCGCCACCAGGTAGCCCAGCCGCAGTCCGGGGAACAGCACCTTCGACAGCGTGCCGACGTAGACCACGCAGCCGGCCCGGTCCAGGCTTTGCAGCGAGGCCAGCGGCGCGCCGGTGTAACGGTATTCGCTGTCGTAGTCGTCCTCGATGACCCAGGCCCGGGCCTTGGCGGCCCAGGCCAGCAGCTCGAGCCGGCGCTGCAGGCTCATGCTCACGCCCAGGGGCAACTGGTGCGACGGTGTCACGTAGGCCAGCTTCGCCTGCGGGCAGTGCGCGGCGCCGTAGGCCACGTCCAACCCTTGCGCGTCGATCGGCACCGGGAACACGCGCGCGCCGCCGGCGTGCAACGGCCCGCTGGCGCCGCGGTAGCCGGGCGACTCCATCCAGACCGCGTCGCCGGGGCCGAGCAGCATGGTCGACAGCAGGTACAGCGCCTGCTGCGAACCGGAGGTGATGACGATCTGCTGCGGCGTGCAGTTGACCCCGCGCGACGCCTTCAGGTACACGCACAGCAGTTCGCGCAGCGGCAGGTAGCCGGCCGGGTCGCTGTAGCCCATCAGGTGGTCGGGCCGGCGCCAGCGGCGCGCCTCCAGCCGGCTCCAAACGTCGAACGGGAAATGCTCGATGGCCGGCATGCCGACCCGGAAGGCGCGCAACTTGCCGCGGTGGTAGGCGACCTGGCGCATCGCCGCGAGATAGCCCTCGCCGCGCGCCGACAGCGGGCGCAGCAGCCCGGGCGCGCCGGCGCCGGCGCCGGCGATCGGCAGGTCGGCGCTGACGAAGGTGCCCTTGCCGACACTGCCGCTCAGGTAGCCCTCGGCGCTCAGCTGGGCGTAGGCGTTCAGCACGGTTTGCCGCGAAATCGCCAGCAGGCGGCAGAACTCGCGCGTCGGCGGCAACTGCATGCCGGGGCCGATCGCGCCGCGCAGGATGGCGTCCTTGATGGCCGCGTACAGCTGGCGGAACAGCGGCGCCGGATCGGCCCGGTCAAGCGGCAGCGCGGTCAGGATCGCGGTGATGTGCATGGTGCGGCCTCGTTGAATTGGTATTTTTAAAATAGCACTTATTGGATCTTTTAAAAAGCCAAATTGAACACTAAGATGGCTTACCTTCCATCCAACGCCCAAGATCGGCTTCGCCGCCGTGGACAAGGGCTGCATCGTCCGTCAACCCCAATAGGAGCAATCATGCAGCAATTCGAAGCAAAACTGGTATGGGAACGGGGCCAACAAGGGTTCGCCGACCAGCGCTACAGCCGCGCCCACGAATGGTCTTTCGACGGCGGCCTGCGGGTGCCGGCCTCGTCGTCGCCGCTATCGGTGCCGCCGCCGATGTCGAACCCGGCCAACCTCGACCCGGAGGAGGCGCTGGTGGCCGCCGCGTCGAGCTGCCACATGTTGTTTTTCCTGTCGATCGCGGCGCAGCGCGGCTTCGTTGTCGACCGCTACAGCGACCACGCGGTGGGCGAGCTGGCGCGCAACGCCGAGGGCCGCGTGGCGATGACCCGCATCACGCTGCGCCCGTCGATCGCCTTCTCCGGCGCGGCGCTGCCGGACGCCGCCGCGCGCGCCGCGATACACCACCTGGCGCACCAGAAGTGCTACATCGCCAACTCGCTCAAGACCGACATCGTCGTCGCCGAAGCGGAGGGCTGAGCATGTACCAACCGGCCCTGTTTGAAGAATCCCGCCTCGACGTGCTGCACGCGCTGATCGACGCCCACCCGCTCGGCGCGGTGGTGACGCACGGCGCCGCCGGCCTGGGCGCCGACCACATTCCGTTCGAGGTCGGCGCGCCGACCGCCGAGGCGCCGTTCGGCGTGCTGCGCGGCCACGTCGCGCGCGCCAATCCGCTGTGGCGCCACGAGGCCGACACGCTGGTGCTGTTCCAGGGCGCGCAAGCCTACATCACGCCGGCGTGGTACGAGGAAAAGGCGCGCACCGGCAAGGTGGTGCCAACCTATAACTACGCGGTGGTGCACGGCTACGGCCGGCTGCGCGCGATCGACGACCCGCAGTGGCTGCTGGCGATGCTGGAGCGGCTGACCGCGCGCCACGAGGCGGCGCAGGCGGCGCCGTGGCGCGTCGACGACGCGCCGCCCGATTTCATCGCCAAGACCTTGGCGGCCATCGTCGGCATCGAAATCCCGCTGACGCGCATCGAAGGAAAATGGAAGACCAGCCAGAACCGTTCGGCGCGCGACAAGCGCAGCATCGCCGCCGGGCTGGGCGCGGACCACCCGATGGCGCCGCTGGTGCGGCCGGCAATGTAAATAACCGGACCAGCCCCCCGGGGACGCGCCGTCCCCGTCCGACCCCGGGGTTGCGTCCTTGGCTTTAAGTCAGCAACACCACCGCCGCCGAAAACGTCAAAAACGACAAGGCCGTCGACACCAGGATAATACGCGCGATGCGCCCGGTGTTGGCGCCGAAGCGCTCCGACAGCATCGCCACGTTGCTCGCGCTCGGCAGGCAGGCCACCAGCACCAGCACGGTCAGCGCGAAGCGCTCCAGCGGCAGCCCCAGCGCGATCGCCGCGTTGCCCACGCCCAGCACCAGCAGCGGGTGCAAGATCAACTTCTTCAGCGCGACCGGCACGAACTCGCCCAGCGGCGAGGCGTCGGCGCTGTTCATCTGCGAGCGCGCCAGCACCGCGCCGATGGTAAACAGCGCCACTGGCGAGGCCGCGTCCGCCAGCAGGCCGACGGTCTGCATCAACGGCTTGGGCAGCGCCAGCCCCAGCCACGACGTCAACGCCCCCAACACGATGGCCCACGGCATCGGATTGCCGAGCATACCCTTGAGCGCCTTGCCGACCGCCGCCCGGCCGCCCTGCCCGTCGGCGCCGCCGACCCGCGACAGCGCGATGCACAGCGAACTGGTAATGACCATATCGACGACGATGGTGACGATCACCGGCCCCGACGAACGCGGTCCGAGCAGCGCCAGCAGCAGCGGCACGCCCATGAAGCCGGTGTTCGGAAAGGCCGCGACCAACGCGCCGAAGGCGGCGTTGTTCCAGTCGATGCGGTGGCTCAGCGTGGCGGCCATGGTCACGCCGACCATCACCAGCGCGCACAGCAGGTAGACGCCGAACACGCCGGGGTCGAGCAACTGCGCCAGCGGCGTGACGGCGCCGAAGCGGTACAACATGCAGGGCAGCGCGAAAAACAGCACGAAGGTGTTCAGGCCGGGAATCGCGACCAGCGGCAGCATGCTGCGCCGCACGGCGACGTAGCCGCACAGCACCAGCGCGAAAAAGGGAAAGGTGACGGTGAGAATGGTAAGCATGGGAAACGATTGTAGCCGTTCCCCTGCGTTTGCGCGCCCGGACGCCCGGGCGTTATAACTTCAGGCTGCGCGTGGCAATGAAGCTTGGCATGAATTTTTCAATCTCGAAGCGCGCCGGCGTGTGCATTTCCTCGATGAAGCCGGCGATCACGAAGCCGGCCGACAGCTGGCCGCCGATCTGGCTGGCCAGGCTGTGGCCGAACAACATCGGCTGGCCTTGTTCCCGCTTGCCGGCGATGGCCGCCTGGTCCAGGTCGATCAGGTCGGAATAGGGTACCTGATAGCGCGGTCGTATCAAACCCTCGGCGGCGTAGGCCGGATCGCGGTCGGCGATGAAGACGGCCGGGTTGAAAAAACTCGACAGCAAGGCGCCGCCGTGGTCCAGCACGCGGTAACACTCTTCCCAGATCGGTTCGATGACCGGCGCGTACTGGTTCGACACGGGATGCACCACCAGGTCGAACGACGCGTCGGCAAAGCACGACAGGTCGCGCATGTCGCCCTGCACCAGGGTGAGCGACAAGCCGTCGCGCCGGGCCACCATGGCGTCCTTGGCCAACTGCTCGTTCGACAAGTCGAACACGGTGACGTCGGCGCCCGCCGCGGCCAGCACCGGCGCTTGCTGGCCGCCGGCCGCGGCGAGGCAGAGCACGCGTTTGCCGGCGACGTTGCCCAGCCAGTCGGACGGCAGCGGACCCGGCGTTAAGTAGATGTGCCAATGGCCAAGCTTGGCGGCGGCGATGACGGCGCTGCTGACCGGCTGCGACCACGCGCCGTTGGCGCGCGCCTGCAAGTCCCAGGCGTCGGCGTTGGGGGAAAATACATTGTACGGGGACGTATTGGGCATGCGGAATGCTCCTGAAGCCAGGCTATGAAACCCGGATGTGCGGGCACGTGCAAGGCCGTAACGGGACGACAGCATCACTTGCGCATGTCGAATTATGCTTTAGAAAAGATGGCTTATTTTATATCTCGGAGGAAAAAAAGCAAAGCGCGCAGATGTAACAAAAGTTCGGCAACGAGCGCACTGAAAAAATCCACGCCACCGGCGTAACCGCGGGTGGCGTGCATGCGCTGAAGTTGCGTGTCCTCGGCCGGATGAGCGGGACGCGTCGTCCGGCAATGTTGGCCGAAGCGAGTCGGGCTGCTCCGGGCCAAGCTTGTCGGGTTACGCCCGCCGAAAATCGCCCGCCGCCGCCGGCGTCACACCGCCAGCAGTTTGCGGTTCGCCGCGCCCGGCAGCGTACGCAGCGTCTTGCCCGGCAGCGCCGTGTAGGTCTGTGATTTGACCGTGCTGACGTAGCGCCACTCGGCCCAGGCCTGCGACTGCGTGGCGGTGACGATCATGAAGCCGCGGTGCTCGGTTTCGGCGTACACCAGCGGCCCGATCACCTGCTCCAGTCCCGCCGCCACCGTGGCCGGACTCTCGTTCGGGAAGATGTACTCGAAGCCCGGCGACGTCACCGAGGTGACGCCGAATTCGACGCCGACCGCCTTGCCGTGCATGTCGGCGAGGTCGCTGGCCCACGAGTTGTGGGTGTCGCCGGCCAAGGTGATGAGGTTTTTATCCATCGCCCTGGCCATGCCGAGCACGGTTTCGCGCGCCGCCCCGTAGCCGTCCCAGGCGTCGAGGTTGTAGGGCACCGACGGCTGCGCCAGCATCAGCCGTTGCGCCGGCGTCAGGCTGGCCGGGTCCTGTTGCGCCTTGCCGGCCAGCGCCAGGTAGTCGCCGAAGCCGATCTGTTGCAGCGCCAGCGGCGCCGGAATGTGCATGCGCGCCATCAGCACCTGCTGGCCGAGGATTTGCCACGTCGCCGTCGAGGCGCGCATCTGCTGTTGCAACCACGCGGTTTGCTCCGCGCCCATCAACTGGCGGCCTGGATCGGCCATGTCGGCGCCGAACCTGGCCGCGTCGAAACCCGCCGCGCCGGTGTAGTCGTTGTAGCTCAGTTGCTTGTCGCGCCCGATCACCCGGGTGTCGAGCATGTGCAGCGAGACCAGGGCGCCGAAGTCGAAGGAGCGGTAGATGCGGTCGGGCCGGGCCGCGTCCGGCAGGCGGATCGGCATCCATTCGTGGTAGGCCTGCAAGGCGGCGCCGCGGCGCGCGCTGAACGGGCCCTCGGTGGCCGGATTGTGGTTTTCGGCGCCGCCGGTCCAGGTGTCGTTGGCGAATTCATGGTCGTCCCAGACGGCGATAAATGGCAGCTTGGCGTGCAGCGCCTGCAGGTCGGCGTCGCCGCGGTATTGCGCGTAGCGGCTGCGGTAGTCGGTCAGTGTGACGATCTGGTTTTTCGGCTCGACCTCGCGCTTCAGCGCCGCCGCGTCCTTCGACGCGTAGCCGTCGCGCGGGTATTCGTAGATGTAGTCGCCCAGGTGCACGGCGGCGTCGATGTCGTTCAACCGGGCCGCCTCGGCGTAGACGTTGAAGTAGCCGGCCGGATAGTTCGAGCAGGTGAACACGGCCAGCTTGACTTGCTCGACCTTGCCCGACGGCAGCGTCTTGGTACGCCCCGTCGGCGAGCGGCTGTCGCCGACCCAAAAGCGGTAGAAATACACGCTGCCGGCGCCCAGCCCGGTGACGTCGACCTTGACCGTGAAGTCGCGCGCGGCGCCGGTGTTGACGCTGCCGCTTTTGACGACGCCGGCGAATTGCTCGTCGCTGGCCACTTCCCAGCGCACCTCGAAATCGCGCAGCTCGGACGGCGTCGCGCGGGTCCAGATGATGACGCGGTCGGCCTGCGGATCGCCGCTGGCGACGCCATGCGCGAAGCTGGCGGAAAAGGTCGCGCCGTTGCCGCCGCCGCAGGCGGCCAGCGACACCGCGGCGGTGCCCAGTGCAAAACCGCGGATGAACTGGCGGCGTGAATGTGGAGTGCTCATCTGGCTGATTCCAATAAGAAAGAATCAGCGATGATAAAAAAATATTATGACTCCGGCATGACGCCGATCAGAATGTTTCTTCGGTTTGCGCCCCGGGCATGGCCGCCGCTCAACCGCCGGTCTTGGGCTTGGTGGCGGGGGCGGTGTTGCCGCTGCCCTGGCTGCCCGCCGTGCCGGAGCTGCCGGAAGCGGTGCCGGCGCCCTTGCCGAGCGCGGCGTTCACTTGCCGCACCGAATTCAAATGTTCCTCGACCGTCGGTTGCAGCTTTGCCGCCAGCGCCTTGACGTCCGCGTCCTTGGCGCGCGTCTGCACGCGCCGCAGCAGCGCATGGGTTTTCTGGTGGTCGGCGACGCCGGCCTGCGCCATATAGCGGCGGTCGAACGCGTCGCCCGACAAGGCGCTCATCTTTTGCTCCATTTTCTTGTGCTTGCCGTCGGCCTCGGCCGGCAGGCCGACGCCCTTCGCCTGCGCCAGTTGCTGCACCTCTTGCAGCGCCGCGGTGTGGTCGTCGATCATTTTCTGGGCGAAATTTTTCACCTCCTGGTTTTGGGTTTTCCCCTGCGCCAGTTTGGCCGCGTCGATTTCCGCCCGGTTCGCCTGCGCCATTTGAATCAGCAGCGCCTGGTCGCCCTTGCCGATCGGCGCCGCGGCCGCTGGGGTCCGCGCCGCGGCGGCGCCAAACAGCATCACCCCCACCGCCACCGCGAACAGCCGCTGGCCTATTCTCGCTTTAGTCATCTTGCTTCTCCTGATAAATGGAATGAATGCGTGGCGGCCCATGCCGCCGCGCCCGCACCAATTTGACCGGCGCCGGAATGACAAGTTCAGTGGCTCCCGCTTGGCCGCATATGCGCAGCGACATCTTCGCGCCGGCGCTGCGCTATACTCCAACGTTGAACGCGCCGGCACTTACTGTCCCATCTCCCTTGATACCTGACCACGCCGTCCCCTCCCCTTCGGCCGCCACCGGCGCCGCGCAATCGGCCGGGGCCGAACTGCGCGCGCGGGTCGCCGCCCGCGCCAGCGCCGAAGGCCGCACCGACTCGCCCTATCCGGGGCTGCGCTATTACCGCTTTTCCACGCCGACCGCGTACCGCAAGACCCAGCTGCTGGTGCCGGGCGTCGTCGTCGTGCTGCAAGGACGCAAGACCATCGAGCTGGCCGGCCGCGCGCTCACCTACGCGGCGATGCAGTGCCTGGTGCTGGGCGGCGCGGCCATCTGCCACGGCACGGTGGTGCAGGCCAGCCCGGAGCTGCCCTATCTCGCCCTCCACCTCGACCTGCCGCCCGAGATGCTGGTCAAGACGCTGATCGCGCTGGAGCGGCAGGCCGCAGGGGCGCCGCGGCCGCTGCGCGAACACTACGTCGCGCCGCTGGAGGCGGACTTGCTCGACGCGCTGGCGCGTCTGCTGCCGGCGACCGACGCGGCGCTCGACCGCGCCATGCTGGCGCCGCTGGTGGTGGAGGAAATCGTCGTGCGCCTGCTGCGCGGCGGCGCGGCGGCGGCGATCCGCGACGCCGCCGCCGTCACGCGCTCGGCGATCCGCATCCAGCAATCGATGCAGTTCATCCAGGCGCATGTGGCGCGGCCCTTGTCGGTGGCGCAGCTGGCCGGGCAGGCGGCGATGAGCCCGTCCCACTATGCGCACAGCTTTCGCGCGGTCGCCGGCGTGAGTCCGATGCGCTATGTGCGCGACGCCCGCCTCGACCTGGCGCGCACGCTGCTGCTGGGCGCCGGCGCGCGCCCCAGCGAGGCGGCGGCCAGGGCCGGCTTTGACAGCAGCGCGCATTTCACGCGCGAGTTCCGGCGCCGCTTCGAACTCTCCCCGGGCGAGTACCAACGCCGCATGGCCGCCGCCGATCCGCAGTGGTGATCAACGTTGCCGCAGGGCGCGTCATTGTGGCGGCATGCGCGCGCCGCTACACTTTGTGCTCCCCAACTGCATAAGGCAAGGCACTATATGAGCGGCATTCACGTCATCGTCACGTTTCAAACCAAGGCCGAAGCGGCGGCCGGTTTTTCGGCTTTGCTGGCGCAGGTGCAGCGCGATTTACCGGAGGTGGAAGGCTGCAGGGGCGTGCAGGTGTTCGCCGGGGCCGGCGATCCTTGCCTGTTCACGCTGCTGGAAGAGTGGGACAGCGCGGCGCTGCACCAGGCCCATATCGGCCGCGTGGTGGCGTCCGGCGCGTGGGCCGGCATCGCCGCCCAGTTGGCCGCGGAACCGCTTAGCCATTATTGCGTGCGGCGCTAGCGCCGGGCCGGGTTTAGGCGGCGTGGCCTTTTTCCGCGTCCGAGATGATGCGGCGCATGCTGTCGCTGGCCGCCGGCCCCGGCGCGAAGCCATAGTATTCGTCGTTGATCGGCAACCCGGTCATGGCGTCCACCAGCACCGGATCGGCGGCCAGTCCGGTGTCGCGGCTGGCGATCACCAGGCTGGCGCCCTCGGGCGCGAATTGCTCGTTGCCCCAGGCGATGAAGGCCAGCAGGACCGGCTTGAACGACAAGCCGGACTTGGTCAGCACATAGTCGTAGCGCGGCGGCTTGGCGCAGTACAGGCGGCGCGCCATCAGCCCGCCGTCGACCAGATCGGCCAGGCGCCGCGTCAGGATGGTCGGCGCGATCTTCAAGCTCTTTTCAAATTCGTCGAAACGCGTCTTGCCGTAGAAAGCCTCGCGCAAAATCAGGATGCTCCACCACTCGCCGACCCGGCCCAGACTGCGCGCGATCGGGCAAGGCATGCTGCCGAAATCCGTATGTTTCATAAGCCCCTCCAAGATTGAAATGATTTGGCGCCGACTCTTTTTTTCGGGCGTACGCCACACATGCATGGGCCGATTATTAGGCATCTAAAAAATGCGCGCCTTTACTTGCGGCGGAAAAGCTTTTGAAAGACGAGAAAATGTGCAAAAAAAACATCTAAGATCGGGCGCCAATCCGAAGCAACGGTTTTCCGGCGACAGAAAAGCATAAAACAATAAAAACAAAGGCATAATGACCACATCGCGCATCTGTATTGAGCAAACCATGCATACGGCACACGCCACCAGCGAAAAGAACATTCTGATTGTCGACGACTCGCCGTTCGAGCAGCGCATGTTGGTCGACCTGCTCAGCGAGGGGCCGTACCGCACCAGCGTGGCCTTCAACGGCTTCCAGGGATACCAGCTGGCCCTGGGCACCCGCCCCGACCTGATCTTGCTCGACGTGCGCATGCCGGAGATGGACGGCTACGCCGCCTGCCGCCTGCTGAAGGCGAATCCGCGCACGCACGACATCCCGGTGATCTTCCTGAGCGGCGCCGACGCCGACGAGGAACGCCTGATGGGCCTGTCGGTGGGGGCGGTCGACTATGTGTCGAAACCGTTTACGCCGGCCGAGCTGTCCGCGCGCATCCATGTGCACCTGAACCTGATGCTGCGCGTCGAGCCGCCGCGCCCGGCCGCCCCGGCGCCGGTGCAGGAGCCCGACGAGGTTTACGTGAACGCCGTCAAGCGCCTGATCCTGGACAACCTGGCGACCCTGCCCGACCTGGCCGAAATCGCCCGCCGCGTCGGCACCTACCGCGAAAAACTGTCGCAGATGTTCCGCGCCCAGACCGGCATGACGGTGTTCGCCTTTATCCGCGAGGCGCGCATCGAGCGCAGCATGGCGCTGCTGCGCGAGACCGACATCGAGGTGCAGGATATCGCGCTGCTGGTCGGCTTCAACAACGCCGGCAACTTCGCCACCGCCTTCCGCGGCAAAGCGGGCGTCACGCCCAGCGCCTACCGCCAGCAACTGGCCGAGCAGGAAAGCGCCGCCAACACTTAATGCGGCGCAGTTGGCGCGCCTTTCGTAGGTCGGATTAGCCGCAACGGCGTAACCCGACTGGCGCCGGCGGCGGCGCCGCGTCGGATTACGCTGCGCCCATCCGACCCACGGCAGGCGTCAGAACTTGTAGTTCAACTTGACCGAGGCGAAGCGGCCGCGCGGGTCGGCCTGGGTATAGTCGAAGAAGTCGGTCGAGCTGTCCCACGACGGCCGCTTGTTGCCCAGGTTTTGCACGATGAAGCTCACGCTGGCCGCCGGCGTCACCTTCCACGCAAGATTCGCGTCGAGCGTGCTGAACGCCGCCACCCGCTCCCGCGGGCGCTTGCCCTGGCGGTAGGCGCCGACGTAGTTCCAGGTCAGCGTGTTGGACCAGGCGCCGATGTCCCAGGTGGCGCCGCTGACGCCGCGCCACGTCGGGATCGAGCCGAAGTGGTTGTTGCCGGCGCCGTTGGTCGGCGCCTCGCCCTCGGACAAGGGCGCGGCGAAGCGCAGCACCCGGCTGAGCTGGCCATTCAGCGTCAGATTACCCCAAGCGCCGCCGAGGAAGCGCTGGCGCAGGTCGATGTCGAGGCCGGACACTTCGCGGTCGCCCTGGTTGCCGTATTGCACGTACAAGGTGCTGATGCGGCCCTGCGGGTCGCGCGCGATCTGGGCCGGGAAGCGCGCCTCGTTGGCGATGATGGTGTCGGAACTCTCGGTGCCGATGATGCCGTGCTGCTTGATGCGGTAGTAGTCGACGCCGACGCTGCTGTTGCCGCTCGGCGCGATCACCACGCCCAGGTTCAGGTTGTTCGAGCGCTCCGGCCGCAGCGCCGTGTTGGCCTTGCTGATCTGCGTCACGCCGCGGGTCTGGGTCGGCGAGATCGGGTCGCGCGGATCGAGCACGCTGGTGTAACTGACGGCGCTGCTGTTGGTGATTTCCGGCAGCGACGGCGCGCGAAAGCCGCGCGAGACGGTGGCGCGCAGCAGCAGCCAGTCGGCGCCCTGGTAGCGCAGCGCCGCCTTCGGCGAAAAGGCCCGGCCGAAGTCGCTGTAATGGTCGGCGCGCCCGGCCAGGTTCAGGTTCAGCTTGGCCACCACCGGCACGTTGAATTCGGCGAACAGGGCCGTGACGTCGCGGCTGCCGTCGATGATGTTCAGCGCCGGGCGCAACTCGGTACCCGACAACACCGCCGTCGAGGTCTGCGAATCCATCCGTTCGCGGCGCCACTGGGCGCCGGCGGCGAAGCCGAGCGGGCCGGCCGGCAACGCCAGCAAATCTTTCGAGGCCGACAGGTCGAGCGTGCTCAGGGTCGAGGCGGCCGGCCGCAGCGTCGACAGGCGCAGGCGCTGGCGCAGCGCCTCGCTATTTTGCGACTGGTCGGCGAAGTTGTAGCTGCCGTCCGCCAGCACCTTCTCGAACGCATAGCGGTTGACGAAATTTTGCACCGTCTCCTCCAGCCGGCTGCCGGAGCGGCCCAGCGAGGCGTCCCAGTCCCAGCCGGCGCGGCTGCCCTTGGCGCCGGCCAGCGCACGGTAAAAGGTGACCTGGTCGCTTTTTAGGCGCGGCCCGAGGTCGAACAGCGTGGCGACGAAGGGCAGCGGCGTGGCGCCGGGATTGTTCGGATGGCCCACCGGTAGCACCGTCGGGATCGTATCGAGCGCCTGGCGGTCCTGGTTCCACGCGCGCAGGCTGCTGCTGACCGACAGCGGCGCGGCGAAGGTCTGGTCGGCGCGCGAATAGCTGTGCAGCAGCTCGGCGTAGGCCTCGCTGTCGGCGTCCAGGCGCAGCGTGCCGCGCAGCGAGGAGTGGACCCGCTTGATGCCCGGGATCAGCGTGCTGTAGGGCGCCGGATTGTAGGCCAGCACCTTGCCGCTCTTGTCCGGATTGATGCTGTCGTAGGGCGTCAATTGCAGCGGCCCCTGCGCCCCGCCCAGCAACTGGGTCGGCTGGCCGCCGGTGTAATTGGTGATCGGCCACGACAGCGTACCGCCGTTCTGGCCGCGGAAGTCGGCCGCGCGCATCCAGCCGACATCGCTCTGCTGCAACTTGTCGCGCTGCTGCGCGTCGACCGACAAGACCACGCTGTAGCCGTCGTCCCGCAGTGTGCCGAAGCCGGTTTGCAGGCTGGCGCTGCGCTCGTTCTGGCCGGTGCCTTCGGTCGACGCGCCGGCCTGGGCGCCCAGCTCGGTGCCGCTGAATTCCTTGTACAAAATAATGTTGACCACGCCGGCCACCGCGTCCGAGCCGTAGACCGACGAGGCGCCGTCCTTCAGGATCTCGATGCGCTGCACCGCCGCCATCGGCAGGCTGTTCAGGTCGACGAAGGTCTCTTGCAAATCCTGCGCGGTGGCGTAGCTGCTGACGCGCTTGCCGTTGACCAGGATCAGGGTGTTTTTCTGGCCGATGCCGCGCAGCGACAAACCGGCGGTGCCGGCCGAAAAACTGCCGGTGTACTGCTCGTTGTAACTATTGCCGCTGTTGGCGGAAATGGACCGGATGACGTCGGCGATGCTGGCCTTGCCGCTGGCCTTGAGTTCCTTGGCGCTGATCACCTGGACCGCGCTGGCGCCCTCCTTTTGCGTGACGCGGATATTCGAACCGGTCACGACGACCCGCTCCAGCGTGTCGGCGGCGGCGGCGAACGAGGGAAAGGCGGCGGCGATGGCCAGACTGATACTGAGTGGTTTGAACATGGGTTCCTCTTGTTGGGATTGGAGCCCCCTTTTGGGTAAAGGGGGCGTACGGGCGCCATCCGGCCTTGTGGACCGGGGGCACGGGTAATGCCAGGGAGAAACCACTATAAGGGCCGGTTTTCATTCCACGAACGAATTAAAACCAGCTTGTATATACAATTTGGAAATAAGCCGGGAGCCATATCGGGCGCAGCAACCATCCGTCGGCAGCGGCTCGTCGTCGGATTACGCGTTCCGCTCATCCGACCTACGCAACCTTCACTTGGCGGCATTAGGGCCAGACCCCGAGGCTCTGCCCGCGGGCTTGCGCCTCCGGTTTTACTGACGTCACGCGTCGTCGCCGCCCGCCCCTTTGCGCCCCGCCAGCAGCAAATGCAACTGGTGCTTTTCGGCGCGGCGCGCCAGCCGCTGCGGCTGCTCGCCCTGGTGCGAACCGGCGCGCCGGCTCTTGGCCGCCACCGCCAATGGGTTGCGCGGCTTCGGCAATGTGATTTTAATCTTGGTTGGCATAACAATTTCTTTCATGGTTTGTTATGCCGGGGTGGGCGCGGCACGCGGAAAACGTGCCCGGAAACGCAAAACCCCGGCGAGTTTCCTCACCGGGGTTCAAGTATGGAACGACCGGCTCGGGATCGGCAACGATGGCCGACGACCCCGGGCAGTCATGCCCGAGGCTATGGGTGGTGCGCATTGCTGATAGCCGTACGTGGCATGCTCGGTCCTTTCATAAAAAGTAGGGTTCATCAAACTTCAGAGACGCGATTCTGCGACAAGTCGATGCGCGCGTCAAACGGTATTTAACAACCGTTTTCCAGCGCGCCGCCGTGCTCGCGGAATCAGGCGAACTTGCTGAAGTCCGGCTTGCGCTTCTCGAAGAAGGCGGTGAACGCCTCTTTCGCCTCCGGCGCCAGCAGCATGGCGCCGAACAGCTTGTTTTCCTCGGCCATCGTGTCGACGATGGGCGCGGCGCGGTGGTTCTTCATCAATTGCTTGGTGGCGCGGATCGACGCCGCCGGCAACGCCACCAGCTTGGCGGCCTGGCCGCGGGCGAACGGCAGCAATTCGGCCAGCGGCAGCACCTTAGCCACCAGGCCCATTTGCAGCGCCTCGTCGGCCAGGAAGGCTTCGCCCAGCATCAGCTTTTCGGCCGCGCGCGGGTAGCCGGCCAGTTGCGTGAACAGCAGGCTGGAGGCGAATTCCGGGCACAGGCCCAGTTGCACGAATGGCATGGAGAACTTGGCGTTGTCGGCCGCGTAGACCAGGTCGCAATGCATCAGCAGCGTGGTGCCGATGCCGACCGCGGCGCCGGAGACGGCCGCCACCACCGGCTTGCTGGCGCCGTTCAGCGCGCGCATGAAGCGGAACACCGGGCGCTCTTCAAACACTTCGCCGGCGCTCGGGCGCGCGGTCTTGGCGAAATCGTCGAGGTCGTTGCCGGCGGTGAAAATCTCCGGCTGGCCGATGATCAGGATGGCGCGCACGGCGGCGTCTTGCTCGCCGTCGTTGATGGCGTCGGCCATCGCCTGGTACATCGTCGTGGTGATCGCGTTCTTGCGCTCCGGGCGGTTGAATTGAATCGTCAGGACGCCGTCGGCCTTGCTGCACAAAATATCCATGCTGTCTCCAAATGTAAATAAGGGCGCCCAGGAATTCCTGGCGCGCCCTTTGATGTTAATTTTAACTCAAGATTACATGCGTTCGAAAATCCCGGCGGCGCCCATGCCGGCGCCGACGCACATGGTGACCATGCCGTATTTCAGGTTGTTGCGGCGCAGGCCGTGGATCACGGTCGCGGCGCGGATCGCACCGGTGGCGCCCAGCGGGTGGCCGAGGGCGATCGCGCCGCCCATCGGGTTCACTTTCGACGGGTCCAGGCCGAGGTCGCCGATGACGGCCAGCGCTTGCGCGGCGAACGCCTCGTTCAGCTCGATCCAGTCGAGTTGGTCCTGGGTGATGCCGGCCGCCTTGCAGGCGTCGGGAATGGCGAATTTGGGGCCGATGCCCATGATTTCCGGCGGCACGCCGCGCACCGCGAACGAGGAGAACTTCGCCAGCGGGGTCAGGTTGTGCTCGCGCAGGAATTTTTCGCTGACGATCAGCAGCGCGCCGGCGCCGTCCGACATTTGCGAGCTGTTGGCGGCGGTGACGGAACCCTTGGCTGCGAACACCGGCTTGAGTTTCGCCAGCGATTCGACGCTCGAATCGGCGCGCGCGCCTTCGTCGGTGTCAACGACGCGGGTGCTGACGTCGATCTTGCCGGTGGCCAGGTTGGGCGTGCGGGTGATGATTTCAACCGGGGTGGTCTCGTCCTTGAAGAAACCGGCTTGCTGCGCGGCGATGGCGCGGCGGTGCGATTCGACGGCGAAGGCGTCCTGCGCTTCGCGCGAGATTTTCCACTGGGTCGCGACTTTTTCCGCGGTCAGGCCCATGCCGTAGGCCATGCCGACGTTTTCGTCGGTGAACATGTTCAGGTTCATCGACGGGTGGTGGCCCATCATCGGCACCATCGACATCGACTCGATGCCGCCGGCGATCATGGCGTCGCATTCGCCGACGCGGATGCGGTCAGCGGCCATGGCGATGGCGGTGATGCCCGAGGCGCAATAACGGTTGACGGTGACGCCGCCGACGGTTTTCGGCAAGCCGGCCAGCAGCACGGCCTGGCGGGCGATGTTGAAGCCCTGCTCCGCTTCCGGGAACGAGCAGCCGATGATGGCGTCGGTGATCAAGGAAGGGTCCAGGCCCGGCGCTTGCGCCAGGGCCGATTGCAGCACGCGCACCAGCAGGTCGTCCGGGCGGGTGTTCTTGAACATGCCGCGCGGCGCCTTGCCGATCGGGGTGCGGGTTGCGGAGACGATGTAGGCGTCTTGAAGTTGTTTGCTCATTGTGTTCTTTCAAAAATTTTTGATCGAAGTTCGGTGCTTCGGAACGACCGTCGTAGCGAGACCCGACCCCGGGGTTGTTGCGGCGACGGCGATGCCGCGCTCGGCGTCCCGGGGCCAGTCTTGCCGCGCTCTTTCCGTATCGACCCGGCTTAGTTGCGTACCGGCTTGCCGGTTTGCATCATGCCCATGATCCGTTCCTGGGTTTTCGGGTGGTTCAGCAGTTCCAGGAAGGCTTTACGCTCCATGTCGAGGAACCACTGTTCGTTGACCAGGCTGCCCTGGTCGACGTCGCCGCCCGAAACGATCTCGGCGATCATCTCGCCCAGCTTGAAGTCGTGCGCGGAGATGAAGCCACCGTCGCGCATATTCACCAGCTGCGCCTTGATGGTGCCCCAGCCGTAACGGCCGGTGACCGCGACCGGGGTCTGCAGCGGCGGACGGAAGCCGGCGTCGAACATGGCGCGCGCTTCCACCTTGGCCACGTGCAGCAACTCGTACGGGTTGAAGACGATGACGTCGGAAGCCGACAGATAACCCATTTTCTTGGCTTCCAGCGCCGATTTCGACACGTTGGCGGTGGCCGCGTTGGTGAAGCCGGCTTTCAGGAATTGCAGGATGTCGGTGCCCTGGGCTTCCTTGGCCGCGCGCACCGCCGCTTCCTTCAGACCGCCGCCGGCCGGGATCAGGCCGACGCCCACTTCCACCAGGCCGATGTAGGACTCGATCGAGGCGACGCGCTTGGACGCGTGCAGCGCCAGCTCGCAACCGCCGCCCAGGGCCAGGCCGGCCACCGCGGCGACCACCGGCACGTTCGAGTATTTCATCGCCATGAAGGTATCTTGCAGCAGCTTGATACCCGGCTCCATCGCTTTCGCGCCGCCTTGCATGAACAATGGCAAGGCAGCTTGCAGGTCGGCACCGGCCGAGAACGCGCCGCCGTCGGCGGCGTCGGCGTTCCAGATCACCAGTCCCTTGAAATTCTTCTCGGCTTCGGCCAGACCCATTTTCAGGCCGTTGATGACGCCTTCGCCGATCACGTGCATTTTGGTTTTCAGCGAGATCACCAGTACTTCGTCGTCGCTGTGCCACAGGCGTACCGAGTCGTCTTCGAAGACGGTGGTGCCAAAGGTCTTGCCGTCGATGGCGCCGCTGCCGAACACCGGCGCGCGGAACTGCTGGCGCTCGTACACGGCCAGGCTGGAGCGCGGCACGAAGCTGTTCGACGCGGCCGAGTACGAACCTGCCGGCGTGTGCACGCCTTTTTCGGCGACCGGGCCTTCCAGCACCCAGGCCGGCAACGGCGCGTTGCACAAGGCATGGCCGGCGGCGATGTCTTCGTTGATCCAGGTGGCGATCTGGGTCCAGCCCGACGCCTGCCATGTTTCGAACGGGCCGACGTTCCAGCCAAAGCCCCAGCGCATCGCGAAATCGATGTCGCGGGCGTTGTCGGCGACCGTGTCCAGATGCACGGCGATGTAGTGGAAGGCGTCGCGGAAGATCGCCCACAGGAACTGCGCCTGCGGATTGGTCGATTCGCGCAAGGCCTTCATTTTCTTGACCGGGTCCTTTTCCTTCAGGATGCGGGCGACGATGTCGGCGGCCTTGCCGCCGCCGGCGACGTATTCGCCGGTGGCGAAGTCCAGGCGCTGGATTTCCTTACCGACTTTTTTGTAGAAGCCGGCGCCCGACTTCTGGCCCAGCGCGCCCGCTTCGACCAGCTTGGCCAGCACGGCCGGGGTCTTGTAGATGGCGAAGAACGGGTCTTCCGGCAGGTTGTCCTGCATGGTCTTGATGACATGGCCCATCGTGTCCAGGCCGACCACGTCGGCGGTGCGGAAGGTGCCCGACTTGGCGCGGCCCAGCTTGGCGCCGGTCAGGTCGTCGACGACGTCGCAGGACAGGCCGAATTTCTCGGCTTCGTAGATGGTGGCCAGCATGCCGAACACGCCGACGCGGTTGGCGATGAAGTTCGGGGTGTCCTTGGCGCGCACGACGCCCTTGCCCAGCGTGGTGGTCAGGAACACTTCCAGCTGGTCGAGGATCTCCGGCTTGGTCGAGGTGGTCGGGATCAGTTCAACCAGGTGCATATAGCGCGGCGGGTTGAAGAAATGCACGCCGCAAAAGCGCGCCTTGAGTTCGTCGTCGAAGCCGTCGGCCAGCTTGTTGATCGACAGGCCCGAGGTGTTCGAGGCGAAGATCGCGTTCGGCGCGATATGCGGCGCGACCTTCTGGTACAGGTCGTGCTTCCATTCCATGCGCTCGGCGATGGCTTCGATGATCAGGTCGCAACCGGCCAGCAGGTCCAGGTTGTCTTCGTAGTTGGCGACCTGGATCAGGGCGGCGTCGTCCTTGTTGCCGAACGGCGCAGGGCTGAGCTTTTTCAGGTTGTCAATGGCGCGCAGCACGATGCCGTTCTTGGCACCCTCTTTGGCCGGCAGGTCGAACAGCACGACCGGCACTTTGGCGTTGATGCAATGGGCGGCGATTTGCGCGCCCATCACGCCGGCGCCGAGCACGGCTACTTTTTTCACGATGAAATTGGTCATAATAATCCTCTATCTCTTAGAACAAGTCGGCGTCGAGTGCCATCAGGCTGGCCGAACCGGAGCGCGCCTGACGGATCAGGGTGGCGGTTTCAGGTTGCAGGCGGGCGAAGTAGAAACGCGCCGTGGCCAGTTTCGCTTTGTAGAAATTGTCGCCGGACGATTCCTTCTCCAGCGCGATCTTCGCCATCTGGGCGAAGAAGTAGCTGTAGACCAGGTGGCCGACCACGCGCAGGTAAGGTACCGCCGCGGCGCCGACTTCGTCGGGGTTCTGGAACGCCTTCATGCCGATTTCCATGGTCAGCTTGGACACTTTCGCGCCCAGTTCGCCCAACGGCGTGACGAATTCGCTCATCGCCTCGTCGGTGCCGTTCTCTTCGACGAAGGCCTGGATCTTGGCGCCGAACTTGCGCAGCTTGGCGCCGTTGTCCATCAATACCTTGCGGCCCAGCAAGTCGAGCGACTGGATCGTGTTGGTGCCTTCGTAGATCAGGTTGATGCGGGCGTCGCGCACGTACTGCTCCATGCCCCATTCGGCGATGTAGCCGTGGCCGCCGAACACTTGCATCGCTTCCGAGGTGGCGATCCAGCCGTTGTCGGTGATGAACGCCTTGATGATCGGCGTCAGCAGCGCCACTTCGTCGGCCGCTTCCTTGCGCACTTCCTCGTCCGGGTGGTGCAGTTCGCGGTCGATCTGCAACGCGGCGTACGAGGTGAAGGCGCGCGCGCCCTCGGCGTAGGCCTTGCACGTCAGCAGCATGCGGCGCACGTCCGGATGCACGATGATCGGATCGGCGGCTTTTTCAGGCGCCTTGACGCCCGATAGGCTGCGCATCTGGATGCGGTCCTTGGCGTAGGCCAGGGCGTTCTGGTAAGCCACTTCGGTCAGGCCGAGCGACTGCATGCCCACGCCCAGGCGGGCCGCGTTCATAAACACGAACATGGCGTTCAAGCCCTTGTTCGGCTGGCCGATGATCCAGCCGCGGGCGCCGTCCAGGTTCATTTGGCAGGTCGAATTGCCGTGGATGCCCATTTTCTCTTCGATGGCGCCGCAGGTGATCGGGTTGCGCGCGCCGACGCTGCCGTCGGCGTTCGGCAGGAACTTCGGCACCAGGAACAGCGAGATGCCCTTCGAGCCTTCCGGCGCGTCCGGCACGCGGGCCAGCACCAGGTGCAAGATGTTTTCCGACATGTCGTGCTCGCCGGCCGAGATGAAGATCTTGCTGCCGGTGATCAGCCACGAGCCGTCTTCCTGCGGCAGCGCTTTCGAGCGCAGCATGCCCAGGTCGGTGCCGCAGTGCGCTTCGGTCAGGCACATGGTGCCGGTCCACTCGCCCGAGACCAGCTTCGGCAGGTACAGGCGTTTTTGTTCGTCGGTGCCGTGCTCAAGCAGGCACTCGTAGGCGCCGTGCGACAGGCCAGGGTACATGGTCCAGGCCTGGTTGGCCGAGTTCAGCATTTCGTAGAACGAATTATTCAGCACCAGCGGCAAGCCCTGGCCGCCGTATTCCGGCGAGCACGACAGCGCGCCCCAGCCGGCGTCGACGTATTGCTTGTAGGCGTCCTTGAAGCCCTTCGGCGTCGTCACGGTGTGCGCGACGTTGTCGTGGCGGCAGCCTTCGCGGTCGCCGGAGTGGTTCAACGGGAACAACACCTCGGACGTGAACTTGCCGCCCTCTTCCAGCACCTGGTTGATGATGTCGGCGTCGACTTCAGCGTAGTGCGGCATTTGTTTCAACTCTTGCTCAACTTGCAGGAACTCGTGCAGCACGAATTGCATGTCCCGGATTGGCGCGACGTATTGACCCATAATTTTTCTCCTGGCGGCTAAATAGCTCTAAATGTGATTCTCAAGTTGCGCGCAGGCGGCGCGCGCAACGGCTTACGAAGTCTTCTGTGCGGCCGGCGCGGCGCCCGGCCGCGGGTTGTGGTAATTGTCGATCAGGCGGTTGAAGCCCAGCCGGGCCCGTTCCACGCTACCGGGGATGCGCAGGAAACGCGCATCGTGGTGCAAGCCCAGGATCAGGCCGTACATCTCGTACACCAGCTGCTGCGGGTCGGTGTCGGGTTTTAAATCACCCGTTTCGATCGACTGCTGGACGCAGCGCAACAACGCGCCCTGCCATGCCCGCACCATCGAGACCAGCTCCTCGCGGATCGGCCCGGGCCGGTCGTCGTACTCGACCGCGCCGCTGATGTAGATGCAACCGGAGGCGATTTCAACGCTGACGCGCTTGATCCAGCGCGCGTACATCGATTTCAGGCGCAAGATGCCGCGCGGCTCCTTCATGCTCGGGAAAAACACTTCCTGCTCAAAACGATGGTGGTACAGCTTCAACACCTCCATCTGCAGGTCTTCGCGCGAGCCGAAATGCGCGAACACGCCCGATTTGCTCATGTTCATCCTGTCGGCGAGCAGGCCGATGGTCAGGCCCTCCAGCCCGTCGCGGCTGGACAAGTCCAACGCCACGTCGAGGATGGCCGCGCGGGTCAACTCGCCTTTGCGCATGAATTTAATTGATGTATTGATGATATTTCCGTTCAAAGCTAGTTTCGAATTCACAGGAACAGTACGTCGGCAACGATGTGAACCCACTTCAGTTGAAAAGAATTCCGAACGCTCGTACTATTATCCACCGGGGCATAAAAGTCAAACGGGAACATTAGAGGCGAGGTTCTATTGCTGCAACGCAGCATCGGGGATTTTGCTCCGGGCGCGCCCGGTTCGCCGCCTAGTCGGCACCGCTGGCCTTGCTCAACTGGCGCCGGTCGCGCTTGGTCGGGCGGCCCTTGATGGCGGCGCCCGGCTCGCGGAACAACTTGCGCTGCTCGCCCTCGTTGGCGCGGCGCGCGATGCTGGCCGGCGTTTCCGCGTACAGCAGGCGCGCCACCGGGGCGCTGCCGCGCTGGTCCGACAGGCCCAGCACCCGCAGCTCCCAGTTGTCGGCGCCGTTGTCGACCAGCAGCTCGTCGCCCAGGCGCAGCGGCCGCGCCGGCTTGACGCGCTCGCCGCCGACGCGCACCTTGCCGTTGTCGACCGCGTCGGTGGCCAGCGAACGGGTCTTGAAAAAGCGCGCGGCCCACAGCCATTTGTCGATTCGTACGGTGTCGGTCATGGTGGTTTCAGCGTGATGGTTGGACGGGACGGTTAAGCGCACTGGTTTATGCGCACTGATGTAAGCGTACTCATTTAAACGCACTACTTCAAGCGTATTTGCCCATCGCGAACACGCGCATCGCCAGTTTGTACAGGATGAAGGCGGCTTCGTAGCCGAGCCGGCGCAAGCGCCCGACGTGGGCGAAATCGTCCTTGTGCACCACCACGCCGTCGGCGATGGCGCGCTCGATGTGGCCGCGCAGGGCCAGCGCGAAGGCGGCGTCCTTGACGACGACGTTGGCCTCCTGGTTCAGGAACAGGCTCAGGCCGTCGACGTTGCTCGAACCGACCGTGGCCCAGTCGTCGTCGACCACCGCGACCTTGGCGTGCAACTGGGTCTTGTGGTATTCGACCAGCTTGACGCCGGCGTCGAGCAGCTTCGGGTAGAAGGAATGGGCGACGGCGTCCTGCAGCCAGATTTCGCCGACGCCGATCAACAGCACCACCTCGACGCCGCGCAGCGCGGCCGAGGCCAGCGCCTCGCGGAACTTGCGCCCCGGCGCGAAATACGGGTTGGCCAACAGCACGCTGTGCCTGGCCTGGCCCAGCGCCTGCAGGTAGGCGCGCTGGATGGTGCGGCGGTTGCGCAGGTTGTCGCGCACCACGAAGCCGGCCTTGACGACGCTGCGCGCCTGCGCCTTGTTGACGGCGCGCAGCTCGCGGTACAGGTGGATGCGCTTGAGCAGCCCCATCTTGCCGAGCCGCGCCCACTGCGCCTGGGCCTCCTGGTGGATCGCGCCCACCAGCGGGCCGCGCACCTGCACCGCGAAGTCCCAGCGCGGCGCCGACAGCGCGACGCGGTGGTCGTAGTCGCAGAACATGTCGTCGTTGATGTTGATGCCGCCGACCAGCGCCACGTCGCGGTCGACGACGCAGATCTTGCGGTGGGTGCGCGTGACGCCG
The DNA here is from genome assembly GCF_000344615.1 of Janthinobacterium sp. CG3. Classification (GTDB taxonomy): domain Bacteria; phylum Pseudomonadota; class Gammaproteobacteria; order Burkholderiales; family Burkholderiaceae_D; genus Janthinobacterium. The sequence continues at coordinate 3,939,540 of NZ_KB467824.1, forward strand.
CGGCGGAACCAGGGGTTGAAGATGCGGTGGTGCACCTTGGCCGCCTCCAACTCGGCGTGCATGCGCTTGGCGCGCGCGTTGCCGGTGCCGAACCAGTCGGTGATCATGAACACCTGCACGCCGCGGCCGGCGGCGCGTATCAGCGCGGCCTTGACCGCGTTGCCGGTGTCGTCGTCGGCGAAGATATAGGTTTCGAAATAGATGTCGTAGCGGGCCGAGTCGATCGCCGCGATCAGCGCGGGGAAATAGTCGGTGCCGCAATGCAGCAGTGTGATGTCGTTATCGGCTATATAGGTGACGGATCGCATGGGTCCAGTCTACGCCAGTTTCAACGTGGCGACGATGGGTGCGTGGTCGGACAGTTTGGCCCACAGCGTGCCGTGCATCACCTGGGCCGTTTCGACCTGGAAACCGCGCACGTAGATGCGGTCGAGGCGGAACCAGGGCAGCGCCGCCGGGAAGGTGCGCGCCGGCGTCAGCGTTGGCGTCGCCGCCTTGCGCCGCGCCAGTTGCCGCACCAGGTCGCCGATCGCCGAATTCGACGCGCGCTGGTCGAACACCTCGACCACGCCGAGCGCGTTGCGCAGCTTGTCGCTGAGGTTGTTGCGCCAATCGTTGAAGTCGCCGGCGATGATGACCGGCTCGCCGTGCGGCGCGGAGGCCATCACGGCCTCGATCAGCGCCTCGGTCTGGCGGCCGCGGCCGGCCTCGAACAGGCCCAGGTGGACCACGTAGCAATGCACGTCGACGCCCTCGGTCTGCAGCACGCAGTGCAGGATGCCGCGTTGCTCGTAGGCGTGGTCGGAGACGTCGTGGTTGCGGGTGGAGCCGATCGGAAACGCGCTCAGCAGCGCGTTGCCGTGGTGGCCGTGGTCGTACACGGCGTTCATGCCGTACGCCGAATGGTGCGAGGCGCCGGCGAAGAACTCGTGCTGGGCCGTCTCCGGCCAATGCTTGTGGCCGTGGCTTTCGGCGCCGAACTGGGCGGCGTTGCGGTCGTGCCGGCCTTGGACTTCCTGCAAAAAGACGACGTCGGCCTCGAACAGGGCAATCGCCTGTTTCAAGGCGTGTACGCGGGGCTGGCCGCGCATCGAGGAGACGCCCTTGTGGATGTTATAAGTTGCTACGCGGATTCTCATGGCTTGATTTTAACCCCATAGCCGCCATTTCCGCACGACTTCAATTGTGCGGCGGTGAAAGCTTCGCATCGCCGCCACAACGGCGCCCGCGCGGGGGCGCAATACCGTTCAAGCGCGCGCGGTTTTCGTGGGCCGGGGCTATTTCAAGCGCTGCGGCAGTTGCAGCACGGCTTCCGCGTTGGAAGACGAGAAACACCGGTCGGCCGCCTCCAGGTAGGGCAGCCAGACGTGGCGCAGATGTTCGCGCGGGCTGAGCGTGACGGCGATGTCGCGCGGTACCTCGACGCTGAACACGTGCTCGGTGTTGTGCGTGACGCCGGGGGCGTAGCGGTGGCGCCAGACCGGGTAGATTTCGTAGATGTTCGACAACTGCCAGTCGCGCAGGCGGAGCGTCGCGGCGTCGGCGACGATGCCGGTTTCCTCGAACAGCTCGCGGGCGGCGGTGGCCAGCAGCGGCTCGTCGGGCGCGTCGAGCGAGCCGGTCACGGATTGCCAGAAGCCGGGCCGGTCGGCGCGCTCGAGCAGCAGCACCTCCAGCGCGGCGGTGTGGATCACGACCAGGACGGATTCGGGGATTTTATGGCTCATATTAAAAGAAAAGGCGCAGTCTCCCGCGCCTTTTTTCACAGCATGCGGCCCCCCGTGCAGGCGGGCCGGACGACGGTTAAGCGACTTTCGGCTCGGCGGCGCGCAGGCGGATGTGCAGTTCGCGCAATTGCTTCTCGTCCACTTCGGACGGCGCCTGGGTCAACAGGCACTGCGCGCGCTGGGTTTTCGGGAAGGCGATCACGTCGCGGATCGAATCGGAACCGGTCATCATCGTGACGATGCGGTCCAGGCCGAACGCCAGGCCGCCGTGCGGCGGCGCGCCGTATTGCAGCGCGTCGAGCAGGAAGCCGAACTTCAACTGGGCTTCCTCGGCGTCGATTTTCAAGGCGCGGAACACCTTGCTCTGCACTTCTTCGCGGTGGATGCGGATCGAACCGCCGCCCAACTCCCAACCGTTCAAGACCATGTCGTAGGCCTTGGCGATGCAGGCGCCCGGATTGGTTTCCAGCATGTCTTCATGGCCGTCTTTCGGCGCCGTGAACGGATGGTGGGTCGCGGTCCAGCGGTCGTTTTCCTCGTCGTAGTCGAACATCGGGAAGTCGACCACCCACAACGGCTTCCAGCTGTCCTCGAACAGGCCGGCTTTCTTGCCGAATTCGCTGTGGCCGATCTTCACGCGCAGCGCGCCGATGGCGTCGTTGACGACCTTGGCCTTGTCGGCGCCGAAGAAGATCAAGTCGCCGTCCTGGGCGCCGGTCAGCTCGACGATCTGCGCCAGCGCGGCGTCGTGCAGGTTCTTGACGATCGGCGATTGCAGGCCGTCGCGGCCCTTGGCCTTCTCGTTGACCTTGATGTAAGCGAGGCCCTTGGCGCCGTAAATGGCGACGAACTGGGTGTAGGCGTCGATTTCGGAACGCGGCATGCCGGAACCTTCCTTGGCGCCGCCCGGTACCAGCAGGCCGACCACGCGGCCGCCTTCCATGTTGGCCGCGCCGGCGAAGACCTTGAAGTCGACGTCTTTCATGACGGCGGTCAGGTCGGTGAAGGCCAGCTTGACGCGCATGTCCGGCTTGTCGGAACCGTACAGGCCCATCGCGGTGGCGAAGTCCATCACCGGGAACGGGTTCGGCAGGTCGATGTCGAGGGTGTTCTTGAAGACGATGCGTATCATGTTCTCGAACAGGTCGCGGATCTCTTGTTCCGACAGGAACGAGGTTTCGCAATCGATCTGGGTGAATTCAGGCTGGCGGTCGGCGCGCAAGTCTTCGTCGCGGAAGCATTTGACGATCTGGTAGTAACGGTCGAAGTTGGCGACCATCAGCAGCTGCTTGAACAACTGCGGCGATTGCGGCAGCGCGAAAAAGTTGCCGGCGTTGACGCGCGACGGCACCAGGTAGTCGCGCGCGCCTTCCGGGGTCGACTTGGTCAGCATCGGCGTTTCGATGTCGATGAAGCCCAGTTCGTCGAGGTACTTGCGCACTTCCATCGTTACCTTGTAGCGCAGGCGCAGATTGTTTTGCATCTGCGGACGGCGCAGGTCCAGCACGCGGTGGGTCAGGCGGGTGGTTTCGGACAGGTTGTCGTCGTCCAGCTGGAACGGCGGCGTGACCGAGGCGTTCAACACTTCCAGGTTGGAGCAGACCACTTCGATCTTGCCCGACTTCAGGTTGTTGTTGACAGTGCCTTCGAGGCGGTTGCTGACGACGCCGGTGACGCGCAGGCAATACTCGTTGCGCACCACTTCGGCCACTTTGAAGACTTCAGCCTGCTCGGGGTTGCAGACGATCTGCACCAGGCCTTCGCGGTCGCGCAAGTCGATGAAAATGACGCCGCCGTGGTCGCGCCGGCGATGCACCCAGCCGCACAGGTTGACGGTTTGTCCAAGCAGGGCTTCGGTGGTGAGGCCGCAGTAATGTGTACGCATTGACATAAATTTCTCAGTCCAGGTTAGATTATTCAGATGGCCGCGCCCTGCTTCGCGGACGCGTGCCCGTTTATTGTCGGTTTAATGTTTGGCCGGCGGCGCCGGTTCGGGCGCCACCACGCCCATCGAGACGATGTACTTGAGGGCGACGTCGACGCTCATGTCGAGTTCGACGACGTCGCCGCGCTTCATCATCAGGAAGAAACCGGAGGTCGGATTCGGTGTCGTCGGCACGTACACGCTGACATAGTCGCCCACCAGGTGGTTGCGCACGTCGCCGCCCGGCACGCCGGTCAGGAACGCGATGGTCCACGAGTTCTGGTGCGGATAAGGCACCAGCACGGCCTTGCGGAAGGCGTTGCCGGACGAGGAAAACAGCGTGTCGGAAACCTGCTTGACGCTTGAATACAAGGAATTGACGATGGGAATGCGCTGCAACAGCTTTTCCCACACGCGCACCACGTAGTTGCCGACCAGGTTATTGGTCAGCAAGCCGGTGACGAACACAATCAACACCGTCAACACCGTGCCGAGGCCGGGAATCGTGCTCAGCGCCGGGAAGTCGCGGCCGAACAACTTCATCGGCTGGGTGCTGCCGGGCACCAGCAACAGGGACTGGTCCATGGTGCTGATCACCAGGTTCAAGACCCAGGCCGTGATTGCCAGCGGAACCAAAATCAGCAATCCGGTAATGAAATATTTACGCATCGGTCTCTCTGTTCTTGGTGACGGGCAGGCGGCTCGCGCCGTCCGCCGTGGTAAAACCTCAGTCGGCCTTGGCCGGCGCGGCGCTCTTGGCCTCGGCGGCGGGCGCGGCCGCGGCGGCGGCGGCGGGCGCGGCGTCCTTCGCCGGCGCCGTGTCGGCCGGGCCGGTCGGCAGCGCCGTGCTCGGCGGCGTGCCGCCGCGGAAATCGGTCGCATACCAGCCGGTGCCCTTTAACTGGAAGCCGGCGGCGGTCAATTGTTTCTTAAACGTAGGCTTGCCGCACGACTGACAAACCGTCAGCACTGGATCGGACATCTTCTGCAAGACATCTTTGGCGAAACCACAATCGTCACAGCGGTAAGCGTAAATCGGCATTCAAAACTCCGCAAAAATCATCAAAACCCTGAATTATAAAGCTTTTTCCATGCGCTCACGGATTGCCGCCCCGGCGACGCCAGAGCATCCAGCGTTCCTTGCCTTCGAAGACGGCGATCGAGTCGGCCACCGGCTCGTCGGCGATGCAGTCGAAGTGCGGCGCCAGCAGCGCGTCGAGTTGCGCGCGCTCGATGCCGAACGGCGGGCCGCGCAGGGCGTCGTCGAAGAAGAAGTAGCCCGCCAGCAAGGCGCCCGGCGCCAGCAGCGCGGCCCAGCGCGCCGCCACCTGCGGCCACATCGCGCGCGGCATGGCGCACAGGAAGGCGCGTTCGTAGATCAGTTGCGGCGGCTCGGCCGGCGCGTAGGTGAAAAAGTCGGCTTCGAGCACGCGCCCGGCCCACGGGCCGACGGCGGCGCGGGCGGCGGCCACGGCGGCCGGCGCGAAGTCGATCGCGGTGGCGTCCCAGCCGCCCTGGCACAGGTGCGCCAGTTCGTAGGCGGCGCCGCAGCCGGGGATCAGGCAGCGCAGCGGCGCGGCGGCGCCGGCGACGAAGGCGCGCAGCGCGTCGGGCACGCCGCCGCGGTCCCACGGCGTGAAGCCGCGTTCGAAGCGTTCGTCCCAGAACGCCGGGGAGAGCGGGTCGCGGGCCTGGAAGTCGGGCATGCCGGCGCCCCCTCTTATGCCAGGTGCTGCCAGCGCAGCATCAGTTGCAGGCCGAGCGCGCCGACGGCGAAGGCGCCGACGAAGTAAACCACAAAACTGAGCAGGCGGTTGGTGTGGCGCTGTTCGGCGATCAGGGTCTTGAGCAGCTCGGTGTCGGCGTTGCGCGGCGCGCCGGCCACCGCCAGCGCGTGGTGCAGCAGGCGCGGCAGTTGTGGCAGCATGTGGGCGAAGCGCGGCGCCTCGCCCTTCAGGCGCTCCATCATGCCTTTCACGCCGACCTGGTCGGACATCCAGTTTTCCAGGTAGGGCTTGGCGGTTTTCCACAGGTCGAGGTCGGGGTCGAGCTGGCGCCCCAGGCCTTCGATGTTAAGCAGGGTCTTTTGCAGCAGCACAAGTTGCGGCTGCACTTCGACGTTGAAGCGGCGCGAGGTCTGGAACAGGCGCAGCAGAATCTGGCCGAAGGAGATGTCCTTCAGCGGCCGGTCGAAGATCGGTTCGCAGCAGGCCCGCACCGCCGATTCCAGTTCGTCGACGCGGGTCTCCTTCGGCGCCCAGCCCGATTCGATGTGCGCTTCGGCGACGCGCTTGTAGTCGCGCCGGAAAAAGGCCAGGAAATTTTGCGACAGGTAGTCCTTGTCGAAGTCGTTCAGGGTGCCGACGATGCCGAAGTCGAGCGCGATGTAGCGGCCGAACGTTTCCGGCTCGACCGACACCAGGATGTTCCCGGGGTGCATGTCGGCATGGAAGAAGCCGTCGCGGAACACCTGGGTGAAGAAGATTTCCACGCCGTCGCTTGACAGCTTCTTCAGGTCGACGCCGGCCGCGGCCAGGCGGTCCAGCTGCGACACCGGGATGCCGACCATGCGCTCCATGACGATCACGCTCGACGAGCAAAAGTCCCAGTGCATCTCGGGCACCATCAGCAGGTTCGAGTCGGCGAAGTTGCGCCGCAGCTGGCTGGCGTTGGCCGCTTCGCGCATCAGGTCGAGTTCGTCGTGCAGGTATTTGTCGAATTCGCCGACGACCTCCTTCGGCTTCAGGCGCTTGCTGTCGGCCCAGATGCGGCCGATCCACTCGGCGGCGATGTGCATCAGCGCGACGTCCTCGTCGATCAGCTTTTTCATGCCCGGGCGCAGCACCTTGACGGCCACTTCCCGGCCGTCCTTCAGCGTGGCGAAATGCACCTGGGCGATCGAGGCCGAGGCCACCGGCGTGCGCTCGAAGTTGGCGAACAGCTGCTCCGGGTGGGCACCCAGCGATTTGACGATTTGCGCGATCGCCAGGTCGGAGTCGAACGGCGGCACCTGGTCTTGCAGGCGCGCCAGCTCGTCGGCCAGGTCGGCCGGCATCAGGTCGCGCCGGGTCGACAGCACCTGGCCGAACTTGACGAAAATCGGCCCCAGCTCTTCCAGCGCCATGCGCATGCGCTCGCCGCGCGGCGCGCTGATGTCGCGCCAGAAGATGACGGTGTCGATCAGTTTGGCGGTGCGCGGCACCTTCAGGCCGGAGATGGCGATTTCGTCGAGGCCGTATTTGACGACCACCCGCAGGATTTTCAGCAGGCGCAAAAATTTCAATATCATTGGAGGTCCGGTGATGGTGCCGCGGCGGATACGCCGCGCGCCAGTTTTTGTTCTAGCTTTTCAATCCGCTTGGCGATGCGTTCGACGTCGTCGCGCAGGCGCGTGACGTCGCCCGAGAAGGCCTCGACCGCGGCCGGACGCACCAGCAGCGGCTGCTCTTCGAGGAAGAATTCGGCGACGTTCTCGGCCAGCTTTTGCTGGCCGGACTTGGCGGCCGCGACGACCGCCCTGGCGCCGGCGGCGATGCGCTGGGCGGCGATCTGGCCGACCAGCTTTTCCAGGTCGTGTTCGGCCTCCCAGCGCAAGGTCTTGCTGAGCTGGGAAATGGCGTTGGCGAATTCGGCGTCGCCGTCGATTTTGACGTAGGAAAAGGCGCGCTCGCGGTTTTGCAGGATCAGCGGCAGGTCCGACAGCTTGACGCGGATCGTCACGTTGGCGGCGGCGTCGTCCGGCGCCACCTCGAACATGCCGCCGGCGACGCGCACGCGCAGCGCCAGCGCGCCGGTGTCGACGCAGGCGACCTTGCCGGCGTGCAGCGCGAGCTGTTGCTGCGCCCACGGCTCCTGCGCCAGCAAATGGTTGATCGAAGCGACGACGGGCGCGCTCAGCGCGGAGCTGCTAGGGATAGGTAGGGGCATGCGGTCGATCTGTAAAAAACCTCAAAAAAAAACCGCCCGTGGCAATCGTGGGCGGTCTTGATCTTACCAGCTTGCCGGGAAATAAACGGCAGCGGCAATTTACCGTGCGCGCACTCAGGACAGTTGCTGGATGCCGGCCAACAACCAGCCGCCGTTGCCGGACACCGGCTTCGCCAGGTTCCAGACTTCGGCGAACGGTTCCGCGGCGGCGTTCGGCGCCGGGCGCATCGCGCCCGAGAACTTGACGCTGGCCAGGTAGTCGGCGGCGCTCGTTTCTATGCCCAGCAATTCGGCCTCGATGCTGACGACGTCGGTGAAGTCGGCGCCGGCGCCGCGTTCCTGCAGTTGCAATTTCATCTCGGCGTAGACTTCCGGCGTGGTGAATTCGCGGATGTCGTTGACGTCGGCCTTGTCCCAGGCCGCCTGCAGGCGAATGAAGTTGCTTTTCGCGTGGCGCAGGAAGTTGGCCGTGTCGAAGTCGGCCGGCACGCCCCATGGCGCGGCCGCGGCCGGCTTGTCGAGCATCGAGCCGGCCGACGGCGCCGGCATCAGCGGTTCGAAGGCCTGCGGCTGCATGCGCGAGCCGATCTCCGGCGTGTTGCCGGCGCCCTGGGCCAGCGCATTGTTGCCGCCGAAGCCGCCCGAGAACGGCGCGTTGCGATTGCCGCCGTCGTTGGCGGCCCGCTTGCCGCGCACCAGGCGATAGATCAGGTAGACGGCGCCGGCCAGCAAGGCCAGCATCAACAGCGAACCGATCATGCCGGCCAGCGCGCCGCCCAGACCGAAGTGCGACAACAAGGCGCCCAGGCCCAGGCCGAGCAAGGCGCCGCCCAGGATGCCTTTCCAACGGCTCGGCGGCTTGGCCGCGGCCGCCGGCGCCGCGGCGGGCGCGGCGGCGGCTTGGGCCTGGCGTTGCGCCGCCGGGGCCGGGGCAGGCGCGGGCGCCTGGCGGCTCACGTTGTGCGACTGCCGGCCAATCGAGCGGCCGCCGCCCATCGGGCGGGCGATCGAGTCGGCCAGCATCGACAACGACAGCGCGGCCAGTGTCGCGCCGACCAGAAATTTCTTGATATTCATGCCAACCTCCTACAGTTTGATACCCGTGTGCAAAGCTGCGACCCCGGCCGTCAAATTGAAATACTGCACGCGCTCCAGGCCGGCGTCTTGCATCATGGTTTTCAGGGTTTCCTGGTCCGGATGCATGCGGATCGACTCGGCCAGGTAACGATAGCTTTCGGCGTCGCCGGCGATTTTTTGGCCCAGCCACGGCAGCACCGAGAACGAATACACGTCATACGGCTTTTGCAGCGGCGCCGCCACTTTCGAGAATTCCAGCACCAACAACTTGCCGCCCGGCTTGAGCACGCGGCGCATTTCGGCCAGCGCCTGGTCCTTGTGCGTCATGTTGCGCAGGCCGAAGGCGACGCTGACGCGGTCGAAATAATTGTCCGGGAACGGCAGTTTTTCCGCGTCACACAACAAGGTGGGGGTCAACAGGCCGCGATTCAAGAGCCGGTCGCGGCCCACGCGCAGCATCGACTCGTTGATGTCGGTCAGCCAGACCTCGCCGCCGGGGCCGGCCTGCTTGGCGAACACCTTGGCCAGGTCGCCGGTGCCGCCGGCAATGTCGAGCACCTTGAAGCCCGGGCGCACGCCGGCGTTGGCGATGGTGAAGGTCTTCCACAGGCGGTGCAAACCGGCCGACATCAGGTCGTTCATCACATCGTATTTGGCGGCGACGGAGTGGAACACCTTCGCCACCTCGTGCACTTTGTCGTCTTCCGAAACGGTTTTATAGCCGAAATGCGTCGTATTGGTCATGGTTATCAGCCTGATTGATGTGCGGGCATTATACAAGCGGCGCGCCGGCGCGGCCCGGCTTGTTCTGAATCGCGAACCCAGGTCAAGAATTCGCGCCGGATGCGGCTCAGCCGCGGCGCCACTAGTGCTTGTGGCCGCAGCCGTGGCCGGCCGCCGGCGCCGCCGGCAGCGCCGCGCCCGGCTCGCGGCCGCTGTCGCCGGGGAAGCCGGCGGCGTGCAGGCGCTCCAGGTAGGTGCGCCACACTTGCTCCTGCTGCGCGCCCAGCTTGTAGAGCAGCTCCCACGAGTACAGGCCGGTGTTGTGGCCGTCCGAGAAGGTCGGTTGCACCGCGTAGTTGCCGACCGGATCGAGCGCCGTGATGCCGACCTCGCGCTTGCCCAGCTGTAGCACTTCCTGGCCCGGACCGTGGCCGCGCACTTCGGCCGACGGCGAGCACACGCGCAGCAATTCGAACGGCAGCGAGAAGTTGGCGCCGTCGTCGAAGCTGACGTCGAGCACCCGCGATTTGCTGTGCACCGTCAGTCCGGTCGGTTGCGGCGTCGGGGCCGATTGTCTGGAGCCTGTCATGGTGTTCTCTTGGTAAATGTTTGGCGGCGTGCTCAGGCGCTCAGGAATTCAGGCGTTGGACGATGGCGGCGCGCAATTGCGGCAGCAGCGCGGCGCGCGCCGCCAGCGTGTCGGCCGCCGGCGCGCGCCGGGCCGCGGCCCAGGTCGGGTTCGGGAAATGGGCGTCGTCGAGGTAGCGCGGGATCACGTGCCAGTGCACGTGCGGCGTCATGTTGCCGAAGCTGGCCAGGTTGATTTTTTCCGGCCGCATCACTTCGCGCTGGGCCAGTTCGACCTGCCACACCACCTCCATCACGCGGCTGCGCTCGGCCGCGCCCAGATCGCTCATTTCCTTCACATGGCCGTGCCAGACGACGCGGCAAAAGCCGGGATAGCCGGCCTCGTCGACCAGCGCGACGGCCACCCGCTCGTCGCGCCACACCAGCGCGTCCAGGCCGGCGCCGGCGTCGAAGCCGGCCAGCAGGACGCACAGGTCGCAGGGCTGGACGGTCACACCAGCACCCGCTCGATGCCGCCGTCGTTGGCGCGCTTGACGTAGTCGGGCATCCAGTTCTCGCCCAGCAAGTGCTTGGCGATCTCGACGACGATGTAGTCGGCCGTGGTGCCGGCCTCCTCGCCGTAGCGCGAGACGCCGCCCAGGCAGGCCGGGCAGCTGGTGAGGATCTTCACTTCGCCGGCGAAGCCGTCGGCGCGCAGCTTGTCGGCGCCCTTGATCATTTCCTCTTCCTTGCGGAAGCGCACCTGGGTCGAAATGTCGGGGCGCGACACCATCAGGGTGCCGGAATCGCCGCAGCAACGGTCGTTTTTCTCGATCTTGACGTTGTCGACGGTGCTGATCAGCGCGTTGATCGTCTTGCCCGATTCCTGCAGCTTCATCGGGTTGTGGCATGGCTCGTGGTACATATAGCGCGTGCCGTTGACGCCTTCGAGCTTGACCTTTTTCTCCAGCAGGTACTCGTGGATGTCCATGATGCGGCAGCCGGGGAAGATCTTGTCGAACTCATAAGTCGCCAGCTGGTCGTAGCAGGTGCCGCAGGATACCAGCACCGTCTTGATGTCCAGATAGTTGAGCGTGTTGGCCATGCGGTGGAACAGCACGCGGTTGTCCGTCATCATCTTTTCGGCCTTGTCGTACTCGCCGTTGCCGCGCTGCGGATAGCCGCAGCACAGATAGCCCGGCGGCAGCACGGTTTGCACGCCCACTTCCCACAGCATGGCCTGGGTCGCCAAGCCCACTTGCGAGAACAGCCGCTCCGAACCGCAGCCCGGGAAGTAGAACACGGCTTCGGTGTCGGCCGTGGTGGTCTTCGGATTGCGGATGATCGGGATGACCTTGTCGTCCTCGATGTCGAGCAGCGCGCGCGCGGTTTTCTTCGGCAGGTTGCCCGGCATTTTCTTGTTGATGAAGTGAATCACCTGCTCGCGCACCTTCGGCTTGCCCAGGCTCGGCGGCGGCGCCTTGGTCTGTTTCTTGGCGAATTTCTTCAGCAAATCATTGCCCAGGCGCTGGGCCTTGTAGCCCCAACCGATCATCACCTGGCGCGAGGCGTTGATGGTGGTCGGGTCGGTCGCGTTGAGGAAGAACATCGTCGCGGCCAGGGCCGGCTTGAAGCTTTTCTTTTCCATTTTGCGCAATAGATTGCGCATGTTCATCGACACCTCGCCGAAGTCGATGTTGACCGGGCACGGCGTGACGCACTTGTGGCACACGGTGCAATGGTCGGCGACGTCCTCGAACTCTTCCCAGTGCTTGACCGAGATGCCGCGGCGGGTCTGCTCTTCGTACAGGAAGGCTTCGATCAGCGACGAGGTCGCCAGGATCTTGTCGCGCGGCGAGTACAGCAGGTTGGCGCGCGGCACGTGGGTCGAGCACACCGGTTTGCACTTGCCGCAGCGCAGGCAATCCTTGACGCTGTTGGCGATGGCGCCGATATCGCTTTGCTGCATGATCAGCGATTCGTGGCCCATCAGGCCGAACGACGGCGTGTAGGCGTTGCGCAAGTCCGCGCCCAGGCCGTCGAGGTTCAGCAGCTTGCCCTTGTTGAAGCGCCCTTCCGGATCGATGCGCTGCTTGTAGCTGCGGAATTCGCCGATCTCTTCCTCGGTCAGGAACTCCAGCTTGGTGATGCCGATGCCGTGCTCGCCCGAAATGACGCCGTCGAGCGAACGCGCCAGCACCATGATGCGGGCCACCGCCTGGTGGGCGTCCTGCAGCATTTCATAGTTGTCGGAGTTGACCGGCAAGTTGGTGTGGACGTTGCCGTCGCCGGCGTGCATGTGCAGCGCGACGAACACGCGCGAGCGCAGCACGCGGGCGTGGATCGCCGTGGTTTCGTCGAGGATCAGCTTGAAGGCGGCGCCGTTGAAGATTTGCCGCAGTTGCGCGCGGATTTCCTGCTTCCAGGTGATGCGCACGGTGCGGTCCTGCACCACGTCGAACAGGGTGGCGTCCGGCTGCTGCGCCAGGCGCGCCTCGAACACCGGCAGCAGGCGCTCCAGGCCCAATTCGGCCAACTGGTCCTTGGCGCTGGCCAGCGGCAGGTCCAGCCCGGCCAGCGCGTAGGTCCAGCGCGCCGTCACCTGGCGCAGCAGCGCCGTGGCCTGCTGCACGCGGTCGCCGAGCATTTCGGCGTCGTCGACGCGGTCGTCGGAGGCGTCGTCGCTCTTGCCCACCGGCAGGTTGCCGGCGCCGAAGAAGTCGCTCAGCGCGGTGGCCAGTTGCAGCTTGTTCTTGATCGACAGTTCGATGTTGATGCGCTCGATGCCGTCGGTGTATTCGCCCATGCGGTTGAGCGGAATCACCACGTCTTCGTTGATTTTGAAGGCGTTGGTGTGCTTGGCGATGGCCGCCGTGCGGGCGCGGTCGAGCCAGAACTTCTTGCGCGCCTCCGGGCTGACGGCGACGAAGCCCTCGCCGACGCGGGTGTTGGCGATGCGCACCACTTCCGAGGCGGCGATGGCCACCGCGTTCTCGTCGTCGCCGACGATGTCGCCGAACAGCGCCATCTTCGGCAGCACGCCGCGCTTCGACTTGGTGGCGTAGCCGACGGCGCGCAGGTAGCGCTCGTCCAGATGCTCCAGGCCGGCCAGGCGGATCGTCGTGAAACCGTCGCCGCGGGCCGGCAAGCCGTCCAGGTAGTCCTTGATTTCAACGATAGACGGAATCGCGTCGCGCGCCTGGCCGAAGAATTCCAGGCAGACCGTGCGGGCGTGCTTGGGCATCTTGTGCAAGATCCAGCGCGCCGACGTGATCAGGCCGTCGGTGCCCTCTTTCTGGATGCCCGGCAGGCCGGACAGGAATTTGTCGGTGACGTCCTTGCCCAGGCCTTCCTTGCGGAACTTGCGGCCGGCGATGTCCAGCAACTCGGTCTTGAACGGCGCCGCCTTGGCGGCGCCGCGGCTGGTCGGGTGGGTCCATTCGAGCTTGAACTTGGCCACCGGCGCGTCGTGGATCTTGCCCAGGTTGTGCTCCAGGCGCGTCACTTCGAGCCAGTCGCCGTTCGGGTCGACCATGCGCCACGAGGCCAGGTTGTCCAGCGCGGTCCCCCACAGCACGGCCTTCTTGCCGCCGGCGTTCATGGCGACGTTGCCGCCGATGCAGGAAGCCTCGGCCGAGGTCGGGTCGACGGCGAACACGAAGCCGGCCTTTTCGGCGGCGTCCGAGACGCGCTTGGTGACCACGCCGGCGCCCGACAGCAGCGTCGCGTATTCGCGCTCGACGCCGGGCAGCATGGTCATTTCGACCTCGCCCAGGGTAATCAGTTTTTCGGTGTTGATGACGGCCGACAGCGGCGTCAGCGGCACGGCGCCGCCGGTGTAGCCGGTTCCGCCGCCGCGCGGGATGATGGTCAGCCCCAGTTCGATGCAACCCTTGACCAGGCCGGCCATCTCGTCCTCGGTGTCGGGCGTGAGCACGACGAACGGGTATTCGACGCGCCAGTCGGTGGCGTCGGTAACGTGGGCAACGCGCTTCATGCCGTCGAAGCAGATGTTGTGCTTTTCGGTGTAGCGGCCCAGCACCTTGGTGGTGCGCTTGCGCAGGTCGTAGGTCTGGCGGAACTCGTCGCCGAAGTCGGCCACGGCCTTGCTGGCCGCCTTCAGCAGCGCCTCGACGCTGGCGCTGCGGCGTTGCGCCGCGGCGTCGTCCAGGTTCGCTTCGCTGGCCGCGTCCACCGTCAGGCGGCGCTTGTCGACCTCGGCCAGGCGGTGGTGCAAGGCGGCGATCAGTTCCTGGCGCCGTTTCGGGTTGTCCAGCAAGTCGTCCTGCAGGTAGGGATTGCGCCGCACCACCCAGATGTCGCCCAGCACCTCGTACAGCATGCGCGCCGACCGGCCGGTCTGGCGCGCGCCGCGCAGCTCGTCGAGCAGGCTCCAGGAGTGCTCCCCCAGCAGTCGGATGACGATCTCGCGATCGGAAAACGACGTGTAGTTATAGGGGATTTCGCGCAGCCGGGTGGCGGCGGGACCGTTTGGCGTTTCGGCCAGCAGTGCTTTGATGTGTGCGGGGGCGTTCATGGTATATGTGGACTTGTGGACTGACCCTAAAGAGGCATTTTAGCGTATTGCGCCGCACCATGCCGGAACAGCCCTCGCCCCCCTACGGGTTAAGCGAGGCCGGCGGCGCCGCCCGAAACGCGGCGAAGCGCGTATATCACCAAATCCATATGATGAAAATACGCCATTCTTGATAGATCCTGCCAACAAAAGGCTATTATTGCAAATAAACAATCCCGTCGGCCGCGGCGGCTTTAGCCCAGCAGTTGTCCGATCCGTTGCCAGACGCCGTCGGGCACGAACAACAGCAGGCTCGTCATGGTCAGGTAGCGCGCCAGCTTGCCCGCCGCCATGTAGGCGACGCTGGGCCAGAACGGCAGCTTGAGCCAGCCGGCCAGCGTGCACAGCGGGTCGCCGATGCCGGGCAACCAGGCCAGCAGCATGGTCTTGGCGCCGTAGCGCGCCAGCCAGCGGAACCAGCGCGTGTCGCGCTCCTTGGCGAAGGCCACCTTGGCGCGGTAGCCGAGCCAGTAGTCGACCATGCCGCCGAGGGTGTTGCCGACGGTGGCGGTCAGGATCACCGGCCAGAACAACGCGGGGTTGGCCTTGACGACGGCGAACACCGCCGGCTCCGAGCCCAGCGGCAGCAGCGTGGCCGAGATAAAACTGATGATGAAGACCGACGTCAGCCCCACTTCGGGCGCCGCCAACAGGTGCAGCAACCAGGCGATTGTAGATTCGATCATCGAACTCTTTGAGGTAGGCGAAAGGTGTCCATTATAATGAAGCGCAACACCCGCACAGTACAATCGAGAATCGCCGCACGCTGGCGCCAGGCCCACCGGCCGGCGGCCGCCGCGGCGCCCGCTTCGGCTACCCGCCGCGACCAGCACGTCTTTGCTCCACCGAACACGTTCCAGACCCTCTGGCCCAGAATCACTCTGTTTGCAGACTATGACTATCGACTATCTGAAGAAAATCCTGACCGCCCGCGTCTACGACGTCGCCATTGAAACCCCGCTGGAGTTCGCGCCGGCGCTGTCGCAGCGCCTGGAAAACCGGATTTACTTCAAGCGCGAGGACATGCAGAGCGTGTTCAGCTTCAAGGTGCGCGGCGCCTACAACAAGATGGCCCACCTGAGCGAGGCGCAACTCAAGCGCGGCGTCATCTGCGCCTCGGCCGGCAACCACGCCCAGGGCGTGGCGCTGTCGGCGGCCCGGCTCGGCTGCCGCGCGCTGGTGGTGATGCCGACCACCACGCCGCCGGTGAAGATCGACGCGGTTAAGGCGCGCGGCGGCGCCAACGTCGAGGTGGTGCTGTTTGGCGACTCCTACACCGACGCCTACAACCACGCGCTGACCTTGGAAAAAGAGCAGAAGCTGACCTTCGTGCACCCGTTCGACGATCCCGACGTTATCGCCGGCCAGGGCACCATCGGCATGGAAATCCTGCGCCAGCACGCCGGCCCGATCCACGCCATCTTCATCGCCATCGGCGGCGGCGGCCTGATCTCCGGCGTGGCCGCCTACGTCAAGCAGATCCGCCCCGACATCAAGATCATCGGCGTGCAGACGCTGGACTCGGACGCGATGGCGCGCAGCCTGAAGGCCGGCGAGCGCGTGACGCTGCCCGACGTCGGCCTGTTTTCCGACGGCACCGCGGTGCGCCTGGTCGGCGAGGAAACCTTCCGCCTGGCGCAGTTGTACGTCGACGAGGTCATCATCGTCGACACCGACGCCATCTGCGCCGCCATCAAGGACGTCTTCACCGACACCCGCAGCATCCTGGAGCCGGCCGGCGCGCTGGCCATCGCCGGCGCCAAGGCGTACATCGAGCGCGCCAGCCTGAGCAAGCATCCGGTCCAGAACGAAACGCTGGTGACGATCGCCTGCGGCGCCAACATGAATTTCGACCGCCTGCGCTTCGTTGCCGAACGCGCCGAGCTGGGCGAGTCGCGCGAGGCGGTGTTCGCCGTGACGATGCCGGAGCAGCGCGGCAGCTTCAAGCGCTTCTGCCAGTTGGTGGGCGCGCGCAACGTCACCGAGTTCAACTACCGCATCAGCGACGAGAGCCAGGCGCACGTGTTTGTCGGCGTGCAGATCGCCAACCGCAACGAATCGGGCGTGCTGGCGCGCAAGTTCGAGGAGCACGAGTTCAAGACGCTCGACTTGACCCACGACGAGCTGGCCAAGTCGCACATCCGCCACCTGGTCGGCGGCAAGAGCCGCCTGGCCCAGGACGAGCTGCTGTACCGCTTCGAGTTCCCGGAACGCCCGGGCGCGCTGATGCGCTTCCTCGACAGCATGGCGCCGAACTGGAACATTTCGCTGTGCCATTACCGCAGCCAGGGCGGCGACGTCGGCCGCATCCTCATCGGCCTGCAGGTGCCGCAGGACGAAATGGGCGAGTTCGGCCAATTCCTGACCACCCTCGGCTACCGCTACTGGGACGAAAGCAGCAACCCCGTCTACAAGCTGTTCCTGGGATAATCCCACGACCAGAGGGCGGGCTGCACCCGCGCGCCGCCGGCATACGCAAAAACCGGCGGCGCACAGCCGGGGTCGGACCCTCAGCGCCAAGGCGAGAAGGCCCGACCCCAGATTCACGCCGCTGCTTCGCTGCCAGCCGGCGGCACCTTACCTTCAAATCACCATGACCAATTCCGCCGACCTCTCCCCGCTGGGCAAAAGCGCCGCCTACCGCAGCGACTACGCCCCCGAACTGCTGTTCCCGATTCCCCGCCAGGGCAAGCGCGACGAGCTGCAATTGCACGGCACCCTGCCCTTTTTCGGCGTCGACATCTGGAACGCCTACGAGCTGTCATGGCTCAACCTGCGCGGCAAGCCGCAGGTGGCGATCGCCCGCGTCACCGTGCCGGCCGACTCGCCCAATATCGTCGAGTCGAAGTCGTTCAAGCTCTACCTGAACTCCTTCAACCAGACCAAACTGGCCAGCGCCGACGCCCTGCAGGCGCTGCTGCAGCAAGACCTGTCGGGCGGCTTCGGCGCGCCGGTGCAGGTCGCGCTGACCTTGCAGGAACAGTTCGCCGGCTTGAAAATGGGCGAACTCGACGGCTTGCTGCTGGACCGCCTCGACATCGACATCGACCAGTACACGCCGTCGCCGCTGCTGCTCAAGGCGGCGCTGGACGAGGCGCCGGTCGAGGAAAAACTGCTGTCGCATCTGCTCAAATCGAATTGCCTGGTCACCGGCCAGCCGGACTGGGGCAGCGTGCAAATCCATTACGCCGGGCCGCAGATCGACCAGGAAAGCCTGCTCAAGTACCTGATCGGTTTCCGCGAGCACAACGAGTTCCACGAGCAATGCGTCGAACGCATCTTCGTCGACATCCTGCGCCAGTGCGCGCCGCAAAAACTGGCCGTGTACGCCCGTTACACCCGCCGCGGCGGACTCGACATCAACCCATGGCGCAGCAACTTCAGCACCGGCCAGCGTCCGCCCAACCTGCGCAACGCCCGCCAGTAGCGGCCGAAACGGAGCGGCCGGCCAGCCCAGGGCGCAACGGGCGAATTCCGCTACGTGGGCTTGTTCAAACGCGTCAAGGGCGCGCGCACGATCGCCGCTTGACGCGGCGCAAACGCGCGCGCGTTCGCGCGCCGCGCGCCTTGACTGGCTGGTGCAATGCCCCTACCTTCCAGGCAAGCGGCACCGACCGCGTTTTCATTTACAATGTAATAAGTTACTGGAAATCCGCCGGAGCCGGCCCCGGCGTTGAATAATTGGCGAAACAGTCATGTAGAATGGAAAAATCGGCAAGACAGCGTATTTCGCGCCAGAAATAGCGAAGCCACGGCCCGCCCGAGTGCGGACGCCGCGGCCGCCGGCCCCGGTTCGCCTTCAAGCGGACTGAGGCGGTTGTGGCGGCAACAGAATTCATGTTACACGGCGCAAAAACAAGCCTATAATTCTGCTCGCAAGCCCCTTTTGTGCACCGCACCATTTCACTTAGTGTTATGACTAACCTCAGCAAAATATTATCTCTCGAAAACGTCCTGCTCGACCTGGAAGTGTCCAGCAAGAAGCGCGCCTTTGAACAAGCCGGTCTGATTTTCGAGAACAATTGCGGCATCGCCCGCTCCACCGTGTCGGACAACCTGTTTGCCCGCGAGCGCCTCGGTTCCACCGGGCTGGGGCATGGCGTGGCCGTGCCGCACGGCCGCATCAAGGGCATGAAGACGCTCAAGGCGCCGCTGGCCGCGTTCGTGCGTCTGGCCGAGCCGATTCCGTTCGAATCGCCCGACGGCAAGCCGGTGAACCTGCTGTTCTTCCTGCTGATTCCGGACCACGTTACCCAGCAGCATCTGGAAATCCTGTCGGAAATCGCCGAAATGTTTTCCGACGACGCCTTCCGCACCGCGCTGGCGACCGACCCGGACCCGAAATCGGTGCACGCGCGCATTATCAACTGGCAACCCAGTCTGCAGGCGGCGGGCTAAACTGCGCTACACTGCGCGTGACTATCCATTCCTGAGTGAGCCCGCGCATGCTGCAAACACCGCTGACGATCCAACGCCTGTACGACGACAACCGTGAAAGCCTGCAACTGGGCTGGTTCGCCGGCTTTCCCGGCGGCGAACGGCTCATTTCCGGCGACGTCGCCTCGGCCGCCGACCAGGTCGGCCATTTGAACCTGATCCACCCGGGCCGCATCCAGGTCTTCGGCCACCAGGAAATCAATTACTACCAGCGCTTGAAGTCCGGCTCGCGCAGCCACATCATTGGCGAGTTGATCGCCGGCGGGCCGCCGGCGCTGATTATCGCCCAGGGCCTGGAAACGCCGCCCGACATCCTCGCCATCTGCGATGAAAAAAACATTCCGCTGTTTTCCACCCCGCTGCCGGCGGCCCAGGTGATCGACTTCCTGCGCGTCTACCTGTCGAAGAAACTGGCGCAGCGCATTATCATGCACGGCGTCTTCATGGACGTGCTGGGCGTGGGCGTGCTGATCACCGGCGATTCCGGGCTCGGCAAAAGCGAGCTGGGCCTGGAATTGATTTCGCGCAGCCACGGCCTGGTGGCCGACGACGCCGTCGAATTCTCGCGCATCGCGCCGAACATGATCGAGGGCCGCTGCCCGCCGCTGCTGCAAAACCTGCTCGAGGTGCGCGGCCTGGGCCTGCTCGACATCAAGGCGATCTTCGGCGAAACGGCGGTGCGCCGCAAGATGCGCCTGAAGCTGATCGTGCACCTGGTGCGCCGCAGCGCGCTGGAGGAGGAGGTCGAGCGCCTGCCCTTCCTGTTCCCCACCGAGGACGTGCTGGGCCTGCCGGTGCGCAAGGTCGTCATTCCGGTGGCGGCCGGGCGCAACATCGCGGTGCTGCTGGAGGCGGCGGTGCGCAACACCATCTTGCAACTGCGCGGCATCGACACGCTGCAGGAATTCATGGAGCGCCAGCGCCAGGCGATGAGCGGCGACTAGCGCGGCCGGCCGGCGGCATGGCATCTGCCATCGGATGTACAGCAGCTTGCTTTCAGCGCCGTGTTTGATCTTATTGTATGATCAAGGCCTATGCATATAGTCCTCATCACTGGTATCTCCGGATCCGGCAAATCGGTCGCGCTGAACGTGCTCGAAGACGCCGGTTATTATTGCGTGGACAACTTGCCGCCAGCGCTGCTGAGCCAGCTCGTATCGACCTTGCTACAGGAAGGCACCGAGTCGCTGGCGGTCGCCGTCGACGCCCGCAGCGCCGCCTCGCTGGCCAGTCTGCCGCACGACGTCGGCCGGCTCAAGCAGGACGGCCACGACGTCAAGGTCATGTTCCTGACCGCCACCACGCACTCGCTGGTGGCGCGCTTTTCCGAAACCCGCCGCAGCCATCCACTGTCGCACGAACTGCGCCCCGGCCAGAACCCGGCGGCGCGGCGCACCCTGATCGAATGCATATCCGAAGAGCGCGAACGCCTGTCGACGATCGAACAACTGGGCCATGTGATCGACACGTCGGAATTGAGCGCCAACAAACTGCGCGGCTGGATCAAGGAAATCGTCGCCGTCGACCGCGCGCCGTTGACGCTGTTTTTCGAATCGTTCGCCTTCAAGCTGGGCGTGCCGCTGGACGCCGACTTCGTGTTCGACGTGCGCGCGCTGCCGAACCCGTATTACGACCTGGCGCTGCGCCCGCTGACCGGGCGCGACGCGCCGGTGATCGCCTTCCTCGACGCCCAGCCGGCGGCGGCCGAGCTGCTCGGCGACATCCGCGCCTTCCTCGCCAAATGGCTGCCCTCGTTCAAGACCGACAACCGCAGCTACCTGACGGTGGCGGTCGGCTGCACCGGCGGCCAGCACCGCTCGGTGTACATGGCCGAGCGCCTGGCGCAGCACTTCGGCCCGACCGAACAGGTGGTATTGCGCCACCGCGAACAACCGTAGCGGCGGAGCCGCCGGCCTACGCCAGCTCGCGCAGCGGATGCGCGTGCGCCGGCCACACCGGCGCGAAGAAGCCCGCCACCATCTGCGGCGTCACCTCGGCCAGCGTCGGCGGCGACCAGCGCGGCGCGTTGTCCTTGTCGATGACGAGCGCGCGCACGCCCTCGATGACCTCGCCGTGCGCGAAGTTGTGGCGCACCACGGTGCGCTCCATGCGCAGGCAATCGGCCACCCCCAGCGCGGCGCCGCGGCGCAGCAGCTCAAACGTCACCGACATCATCAACGGCGAGCGCTGCGCCATCGCCGCCAGCGTCTTTTGCGCGAAGGGCGAGGCGTCGCCCTCCAGCGACGCCACGATGCCGGCCACCGAGTCGGCGCCGAAATGCCGCGCCAGCGCGGCGGCCTCTTGGCGCAGCGCGCTGGCGCCCGCCTCGGCCTGGAACGGCGCCGCGAAGGCGGCGATCGCGGCGGGCAGCAACGCGCCCGGGGTGGCCGCGATCAGCGCCGTGAGCGCCGCATTCTGGGCTTGCGGCACGAAGTGGTCGGCCAGGCCGGCGTGCAGCGCGTCGGCCGCGCCTATCGTCAGCCCGGTCAAGCCCAGGTAGAGGCCCAGCCGGTCCGGCGCGCGCGACAGGAAATAGCTGCCGCCGACGTCGGGGAACAGGCCGATGTTCACCTCCGGCATGGCCATCTTGGTGCGCTCGCTTACCACCCGCACGCGGCTGGCCGGGCCGGCCTGGGCCACGCCCATGCCGCCGCCCATCACCACGCCGTCGAGCAGGGCCACGTAGGGCTTCGGATAAAAGTGGATCAGGTGGTTCAGCGCGTATTCCTCGCTGAAGAAGTCCTCCAGCAGGGCGCTGCCGGCCAGCGGCGTGGCGCGCCCGGCGTCGTAGAAAAAACGGATGTCGCCGCCGGCGCAGAAGGCCTTCTCGCTGCTGCTCTTGATGACCACGGCGTCGACGCCGGCGTCGTCGCGCCAGGCCAGCAGGGCCGCGGCGAGCTGGCGCACCATCGCCAGCGACAACGAGTTCAGCGCCTTGGGGCGGTCGAGGACGATGCACGCGGTGCGGTGCTGGACGGAGGTGTGGACGAATTCGCTCATGGCAGGGTCGATGGCAGGTGGAAAGGAACGTATACTAGCGCACCGGCGGCGCGGGCGCGGGCGCAAAAAAGGGCGCGAGACGCGCCCTTAGTCGGGGTGGGAAGCGGGGGCCGGATTAGACGGCGGCGGCTTCGTAGGTGTCGGGCAGATGCTTGATCGCCTCGTGACCGTGCTCTTGCACTTTGGTTTTGTACTTCATGACCTGGCGGTCCAGTTTGTCGATCAGGGTGTCGATGGCGGCGTACAGGTCTTGCGACAGGCTTTCCACGTACACGGTCTTGCCGGACATGCGCAGGTTGATTTCGGCCTTTTGCCGTTTATCTTTTTCTTTCAGATTGTCTACGGTCAGAATGACAGCAATATCAATGACTTGATCGAAATGGCGTTGCACGCGCTCCAGTTTGGTTTGTACGTATTCACGGATGGCCGGTGTCACTTCGAGATGATGTCCGCTGATAGTGAGATTCATACACACTCCTAAAGATGATGTCGGGTTCGTGCCTTCGCCGGTCTTCTGGCGCGCAGAGGAACCAAAGTAAAACTACAACGATTTTCGCAGACTGACTGGCGGGATCTTCAGCGCTTCCCGGTATTTGGCAACAGTGCGTCGCGCAATCACCATGCCTTGTTCTCCCAGCATGTCCGCAATCTTACTGTCGGATAAAGGATTTTTCGGGTCTTCAGCTCCTGTCAATTGCACAATAAGCGCCCGTATCGCCGTCGATGATGCCTCTCCCCCCGCTTCGGTGGCGACATGGCTACCAAAGAAATATTTCAACTCAAACATGCCATGCGGGGTCAGCATATACTTCTGAGTTGTTACCCGAGAAATAGTACTCTCGTGTAAACCCAGTTTATCAGCTATTTCACGGAGCACAAGGGGTCTCATCGCCACCGCCCCGTGCGAGAAGAAATTTTTCTGCCTCTCAACAATGGCCTGGGCCACGCGCAGGATGGTGTCGAAGCGCTGGCGCATATTCTTGATCAGCCACTTGGCCTCCTGCAACTGGGCGCCCATCGCCCCCTCGCCCTTGCCCTGCTTGAGCAGGTTGGCGTACATGGCGTTGACGCGCAGGCGCGGCATGACCTCGTGGTTCAGGCTGACGTGCCAGCCGTTGCGCGCGCGCTTGACGACGACGTCCGGCACCACGTAGTCGGAGACGTCGGCGGCGAACACCGCGCCCGGGTGCGGGTTGCACTGGCGGATCACCGTCTGCGCCTCGCGCAAGTCCTCGTCGTCGCACAGCAGGGCCTTTTTCAGCTTGTTGAAGTCGCGCTGGGCGAACCAGGTCAGGTGCCGCTCGACGATCAGCAGCGCCATGCGCCGCGTCACCATGGCGATCCGCGGCAGGCGTTTGATTTGCAGCGCCAGGCATTCGGAGGCGTTGCGCGCGCCGACGCCGGCCGGGTCGAAGCTTTGCAGCAGCGCCAGCGCGGTGCGCATCTCGTCGGCCCCGACGTCCAGCTCGGCCGGCAGGCGCGCCAGGATCTCGTCGAGCGGCTCCTCGAGGTAGCCGTTGTCGTCGAGCGCGTCGATGATCAACTCGACCAGCGCGCGGTCGCGCAGCGGCTGCACGGTGACGCGCATTTGCTCCATCAGGTGTTCGCGCAGCGTGCGCTGGCTCGCTTCGAGCTGCGGCCGGGAATCCTCGTCGTCGGGCGCCTTGCCGCGGCCGATCTCGCTCCAGTCGCTGTCGCCGTTGTCGGCGGCGGCGTGCTCGGCGCCGTCGTACGCGGGTTCGGCGTCGGCCGCCGGCGCGCTATCTTGCCCCGGCGCCGCCGCGCCGTCCTGTGGCGGCGCGCCGGTCGGGCTCAGCGCGCCGTCCGCCAGCAGCCGCAGCGAGCGGTCGAGCGGGTCGTCGAGGCGTTCCAGCAGCGGGTTCTCGCCCAGCAACTGCTCAAGCTCCTGGTGCAGCTCCAGCGTCGATAGCTGCAGCAGCCGGATCGACTGCTGCAGTTGCGGGGTCAGCGCCAGGTGCTGCGAGGTGCGCAGTTGCAGGGATTGTTTCATCGGATTTACATGCGGAAATGTTCACCCAGGTAGACCCGCCGCACCGATTCGTTGGCGATGATGTCGTCGGGCCGGCCCGAGGCCAGCACCGAGCCCTGGTTGATGATGTAGGCGCGGTCGCAGATGCCCAGCGTTTCGCGCACGTTGTGGTCGGTGATCAGCACGCCGATGCCGCGCTCCTTGAGGAAGCGCACGATGCGCTGGATCTCGATGACGGCGATCGGGTCGACCCCGGCGAAGGGCTCGTCGAGCAGCACGAAGCGCGGGTTGGTGGCCAGCGCGCGCGCGATCTCGACGCGGCGCCGCTCGCCGCCCGACAGCGACAGCGCCTGGTTCTCGCGCAGCTTTTCGATTTGCAGGTCGGCCAGCAGGGTGTCGAGCCTGGCCTCGATTTCGGCTTTTTTCAGCGCGCGCCCGTCGACGCTTTGGATTTCCAGCACCGCGCGGATGTTGTCCTCCACCGTCAGCTTGCGAAACACCGACGCCTCCTGCGGCAGGTAGGACAGGCCGAGCTGGGCGCGCCGGTGGATCGGCAGGCGCGAAATGTCGACGCCGCTGATGTCGATGCTGCCGGCGTCCGACGGCACCAGGCCGACGATCATGTAGAACGAGGTGGTCTTGCCGGCGCCGTTGGGGCCCAGCAGGCCGACCACCTCGCCGCACTCGACCTGCAGCGAGACGTCGTGCACCACCTGGCGCTTGCCGTAGCTTTTTTGCAGGCCGCGCACCACCAGCGTGCTGGCGCCGTGGATCGCTTCCATCACTTCTTCTCCTGCGCCGCAGCGGCGCTCTTGGTCGGCTGGATCACCATGCGCACGCTGCCGCCGCCCGGCTTGCTTTCGCCGCTGGCGGTGTTTTCCATGGCGAACAACTCCTTGCGGCTGTCGTAGGAAATGAACGGCCCCTCGGCCTCGTCGGTCTTCTTGCTGCCCTCGAGGCGGGTCAGCTTGGCCTTCGAGAACAGCTTGACCATTTCGGTCTTGTCGTCGTATTCGACGCGCTCGGCCTCGCCCTCGACCCACAGGTCGCCCTCGCCGTCGCGCTTCTGGCGGAACGTCGCCAGCTTGCCCGGCGCGGCCCAGAAGGTGGCGAACTGGTAGCCCTGCGGGTCGACCAGGATCAGCGCGCGCCCGGCCTTCATCGTCAGCGTGCCCTTGACCAGCACGACGTTGCCGGTCAGCGTACGGGTTTGCTTGACCTCGTCGGCGACGCCCTGCTCGGCGGTGATCACGGTTTCCTTGGTGGAATCGGCTTTTTCGGCGCGGGCGGCGCCGGCAAAGGCGGCGCACAACAGCGCCAACAACACAATTTTCTTCATTTGCGTACTCCTGGGTAAAAGGGCGGCGGCCGCGTCAGCGCGGCGGCGGCGGAATGGTAATGCGCAACTGCTGCGCGACCTCGATTTGGCCGGTGGCGTTGTTGGCGCGCATGCCGACCCCGCTCATGCGGCTGGCGCCCTGCAACAGCACCACCGGCTGGTCGGTTTCCATGCGGTCGGCGTCGGGGAACACCGTCAACGCCTCGGTCTTCAAGTTCATGCTGGCCGCGCCCGGGCCGGCCGGCCGGTCGACCACGACGCTGCCGTTCAGCTGGACCCGGCTGCTGTCCTGGTCGATGCGACCGCGCAGCGCGCGCGCGTCCATTGGCGGCGTCGTCGGCGACAGCTTGCGCAGGTACGGCCGCTCGATGTCGGACGAGTCGTCGAGCGGGCGGTGGGTCAGCTTGACGCCGGAGACGATGTAGGCCGGCTTGCCGTCCACGCCCATGCGCACGACGCTGAAATTGTCGACGAAATAATCGGGCTCGTTGCGCGGCTGCCCGACGACGCCGTCCTGGCCCTGCTGCTTGAGCACCTGCAGCAGCCAAAAGCTGCCGAGCGCGAAGACGACGCCGGCCAGCAGCGTCAGCGCGGTGCGCCAGCGCTGCGGATGGGGCTGGCGCTTACGCATGGCGCACCGCCGCCGGAAAGGGGGAGCGCCGCGTCATACGAGGAACTGCGCCAGCACGCTGTCATAGTTGCCCTGCGCGCGCAGCAGCAGTTCGCACACTTCGCGCACGGCGCCGCGGCCGCCGCCGGCCTGGGTCACGTGGTGGGCGCGGTTGCGCACGTCGTCGCGCCCGTTGGGCACGCTGACGGCGAAACCGACCCGCGCCAGTATCGGCAGGTCGACGACGTCGTCGCCGATGAAGCCGCACTGCTCGGCGCTCAAGCCGGTCGTTTCCAGCAGGGCGCGAAACGGCGTCAGCTTGTCGTGGCCGCCCTGGTGCACGTGGCTGATGCCCAGGTCGGCGGCGCGGCGCGCCACGATCGGCGAGCGGCGCGCGCTGATGATCGCGGTCTGCACGCCCGATTCCTGCAGCAGCTTGATGCCCAGGCCGTCGTGGACGTTGAAGGTTTTCATCGATTCGCCGTCCTCGCCGTAATGCAGGCTGCCGTCGGTAAGCACGCCGTCGACGTCGAAAATCATCAGGCGCACCCGGGCCGCGCGGCGCAGCGTGTCTTCGGTCGTCATCAGATCACCTTCGCGCGGGTCAGGTCGTGGATGTGCAGCGCGCCGACCAGCTTGCCGTCGGCGTCCACCACCAGCATCTGGTTGATGCTGAAGCTCTCCATCTCGGCGACCGAGTCGACGGCCAGTTGGTCCGGCCCGATGCAATGCGGGTTGGCGTGCATCACGTCGCGGATCGCCACCTTGGTGAAGTCCTGCACCTTCTCGATCAGGCGGCGCAGGTCGCCGTCGGTGAACACGCCCAGCGGGCGCTGTTCGGCGTCGACCACGGCCGTCATGCCCATGCCCTTTTTGGTGATTTCCAGCAGCGCCTCGGTCAGCGTCGCCGATACCGGCACCGTCGGCACGGCGGCGCCGCTGCGCATGACGTCGCGCACGTGGGTCAGCAGGCGCCGGCCCAGCGCGCCGCCCGGGTGCGAACGGGCGAAATCCTCTTCCTTGAAGCCGCGCAGGTCCAGCAGCGCCACCGCCAGCGCGTCGCCCAGCGCCAGCGTGACGGTGGTGCTGGCGGTCGGCGCCAGGTTCAGCGGGCAGGCTTCCTTGGCCACCGAGACGTCGAGGTGGACGTCGGCCAGCCGCGCCAGGCTGGAGCCGGGGTTGCCGGTCATGGCGATCAGGATGCCGCCCATGCGCTTGACGATCGGCACGATCGCCATCAGCTCGGCGGTTTCGCCGGAGTTCGAGATGGCGATGAAGGCGTCCTGCGAGGTCACCATGCCGAGGTCGCCGTGGGCGGCCTCGGCCGGGTGCACGAACATCGCCGGCGTGCCGGTCGAGGCCAGCGTGGCGGCGATCTTGCGCCCGACGTGGCCGGACTTGCCGATGCCGGAGACGACCACCCGCCCGCCGCAGTTCAGCAGCAGCGCGACGGCGCGCCCGACGCTGTCGTCGGTGGCCAGGCGCGCGTGCAGCGCGGTGATGGCGTCCGCCTCGATTTGCAGGGTCTCGCGCGCCAGTTGCAGCGCCCGCCGCGCGGTGTTTGCATCAAAAGCTTTCAGCATTGTTTTTTCATGGGTTACACTCATGCCCAAAGTATAAACGAATTAGGAAAGCAAAAAACTTGCCAGTCGCAACAAACAACGAAATCCATCCACGCGCCATGCCGATTCCATGTTTTCCTCGCTTGAACTGACCCTGCTGTTGCTCGGCAGCGCCGTGCTCGGCGTGGTCGCCTTCCGCATGATGCACCTGCCGCCGATGCTCGGCTACCTGGCCGTGGGCATCGTCATCGGCCCGCACGCGCTGGGCCTGGCCGCCGAGAGCCACGCCACCACCGCGCTGGCGGAATTCGGCGTGGTGTTCCTGATGTTTTCGATCGGCCTGGAGTTTTCCCTGCCCAAGTTCATGGCGATGCGGCGCATCGTCTTCGGCCTCGGCATGGCCCAGGTGGTGACGACGATCGCCGCCACCATGCTGCTCGGCTGGCTGGTCGCCGGGCAATTGCCGCGATACATACACCTGAGCTGGCAAGTCTCGTTCGCCCTCGGCGGCGCGCTGGCGATGTCGTCGACGGCGATCGTGTCAAAAATGCTGACAGAGCGGCTCGAACTGGAAAGCGAGCACGGCCGCAAGATCATCGGCATCCTGCTGTTCCAGGACTTGGCCGTGGTGCCGCTGCTGATCCTCATCCCTTCGCTGGCGAAGAACCCCGACAACCTGCTGGCCACGCTGGGCTGGGCCAGCGCCAAGGCGGTGGTGGTGCTGCTGCTGCTGCTGGTGATCGGCCAGAAGCTGGTGCGCGGCTGGTTCGCCATCGTCGTCAAGCGGCGCTCGCAGGAATTGTTCATGCTGAACCTGCTCTTGATCACACTGGGGGCGGCCTGGATCACCGAGCGCGCCGGCCTGTCGCTGGCCCTGGGCGCCTTCGTCGCCGGCATGCTGATCTCCGAAACCGAATACAAGCACCAGGTCGAGGAAGACATCAAGCCCTTTCGCGACGTGCTGCTGGGACTGTTTTTCATTACCGTCGGCATGCTGCTCAACGTCCGCCTGGTGCTGGAGAACTGGTGGTTGGTGCTGTTGCTGCTATGCGGCCCGGTGCTGCTCAAGTTCGCCCTGATCGCCGGGCTGGCCAAGCTGTTCGGCTCCTCCGACGGCGTGTCGATGCGCACCGGCCTGGCGCTGGCGCAGGCCGGCGAGTTCGGCTTCGTGATGCTCAACCTGGCCGGCGGCGTCGAGTTGATGGACCCCTTCCTGATCCAACTGGTGCTGGCCTCGATGGTGCTGTCGATGCTGGTGGCGCCGTTGATCATCGCCAAGTCGGACCAGATCGTCATGAAGATGTCGAGCAATGAATGGATGATGCAATCGCTGGCGCTGACGCGCATCGCCACGCGCACCATGTCGACCCAGAAGCACGTGATCATCGCCGGCTTCGGGCGCAGCGGGCAAAGCCTGGCGACCCTGCTGGCTGAGGAAAAGATCGACTACCACGCGCTCGACCTCGACCCGGAGCGGGTGCAGGAGGCGCAAAGCGCCGGCGCCAGCGTCTCGTACGGCGACGCGGCGCGGCGCGAAAGCCTAGTCGCGGCCGGCATTTACCGCGCCAGCGCGGTCGTCATCACCTACGCCAGCACGCCGTCGGCGCTGCGGGTGCTGCACCTGGTGCACGAGCTGGCGCCGACGCTGCCGGTGATCGTGCGCAGCCACGACGACACCGACCTCGACCTGCTGAAGGCGGCCGGCGCCGCCGAGGTGGTGCCGGAATTGATGGAGGGCAGCCTGATGCTGGCCTCGCACGCGTTGATCATGCTGGGGGTGCCGCTGCGGCGCGTGGTGCACCGGGTGCAGGCCGCGCGCGAGGCGCGCTACGCCTCGCTGCGCGGCTACTTCCACGGCGCCAGCGACGTCGGCGACGACGCCGACCTGGTGCGCCTGCATTCGGTCACGCTGGGCCAGGGCGCCGGCGGCGTCGGCCGGGCGCTGGGCCAGGTCGACCTGGCCGGCTGCGGCGCCGAGGTGGCGTCTATCCGCCGCGGCAAGGCGCGCCTGGAGGCCGACGCGGCGACGGTGCTGGAGGCCGGCGACGTGGTGGTGCTGCGCGGCGGCGCCGAAGCCGTCCTGCGCGCCGAGAGCCTGCTGCTGCGCTAACATCGCCGAAGCATTGTCGTCGGTCGGGTTAGCCGGAACGACGTAACCCGACAAGCGCCGCCGCGGACCGTGTCGGATTACGCCGCGCTAATCCGAACTACGACACGTTAAGTGAACGGCATTGAGGTTTGAGCCCGGCTCTTTGCCCCGGCTTGCTTCCAGCGCGGCCGGCCCGCGCAATCCCCCACCCTAACGGAAGCTGACCACCTGGTTGCGGCCGCGCTGCTTAGCCTGGTACAGCGCGCTGTCGGCGTGCGCCACCAGTTGCTGCGCCACCGCCTCGATCGAGATGTCGTGGTCGTCGCCGGCCAGGCTGGCGACGCCGATCGAGACGCTGGCGCCGACCTCGACCCCGGCCGCCAGCGCGAACTGGGCGTTGGCGATGCTGGCGCGGATGCGCTCGGCCACCGCCACCGCGCTGTCGAGTTCGGCGTCAATCAACAGCACCACGAATTCCTCGCCGCCGAAGCGGGCCAGCGCGTCGGAGCGGCGCAGCTCGTGCTTGATGCGTTCGGCCACTTCGCGCAGCACCTCGTCGCCGCCCTGGTGGCCGACGCTGTCGTTGACGCGCTTGAAGTGGTCGATGTCGATGTACATCAGGGAAATGCAGTAGCGCTGGCGCCGCGCCCGCGCGATCTCCTCGGGCAGGCGGCGGTCCAGGTAGCGCCGGTTGTAGACGCCGGTGAGCGAGTCGGTCAGCCCGATGTACTTGAGCATCTCGTTGCTGATGACGTTTTCCAGGCAGATCGCGATGATCGACGCCATGTGCTCGATGAAGTCGGTGCCCAGGCTGGCCGTGAAGCGCGCGGCGTCGGCGCTGGCCAGGTTCAGGCTGCCGATCAGGCGCCGGTTGCGCAGCAGCGGCACCAGCGCCACGCTGCGCAGCGGCTGCGGCGGCGCCGGGAACAGCGCGCCGTGGGCGCCGCCGGCGTACGGTCCCAGCAGCGGCTTGGGCGACGCCGCCTGCGCCGCGCCGCCCGGCCCGAAGCCCAGCGCGGCCTCGCCGTCGACGAAGATCAGTTGCGGGAAATCGGCGAAGTCGACGCCCAGCTTCTCCATCACGTGCAAGATGTCGCCGCCCTCGTCGAGCAGGCTCAGGGTCACGCCGTCGAGTTCCGAGATCGCCGGCAAGGTGCGGAAGATGGTCCCGATCAATTCGGGAAAGGTGGCGGCGCCGACGATTTCCAAGTCGAAGGCTTGGTGCCGGCACATGATCGCGTGGTTCTGCTCGGCTTGCTGCAGCAAAGCGGCCATGCGCTCGCGCAACTTCTGGTTTTCCTCTGCCAGGCCAGCCGGCGGCGTCGTTGCCGTCACATCGTACGTCATATCCAAACCCTTATCCAAAGCGTCCCAAGCGGCGCGCGCGGCTGACGCCGCCCGCGGCGCGCCGGCCAGTTAGAACATTACGCCAAGTTGGCCGGCTTGGATATGGCAAAACGTATAAATACGGCATGAGTGCGAATCAAAATGACAACTCGACGCCGATTTCCTGTCCGACACGGATGCGTTCGTCGCCGCCGTCGACGACGATGGCGTTCATGCCGAAGCAAATCGCGCCGTCCAGCTCGGGCTTGGCGCGGTAGCCTTGCAGGATCTCCAACGGGTCGGGGCCGGGCACGCCGCTGGCCTGGTCGTTGGCCGGAATGGCGCAGCGCGAACAGGGTTTGACCGGCTTCAGCGCGGTGGCGCCGAACTGGAAGGTGTCGACGTAATCCTCCTCGAAGGCGCCGAGCTCGGCCAGCACCAGGTTCGGCCGGAAGCGGTTCATCGGGATCGCGGCGCGCCCGGCCGCCAGCAGTTTGTCGTTGAGGTCGTCGAGCGAGGCGGCGCCGGCCAGCAGCACCGGGTAGCCGTCCGAGAACAGCGTCGGGGCAGCGACGGCGCCGGTCCACTTGCTGCTGGCCAGTCGTTGCGCGTGCGGGTGGAAGCGCACCAGCCGGCACGGCACGCCGACGGCGTTGGAAAACCAGGCGGCGGTGACGGCGTCGCAATCGTAGGCCGTGAGGCGGTCGTCCCACACCTGCACCTGCAAGGTCGGCGCCAGGTGCGGGTCGGGCAGGCCGAGTTCGATTTCCAGGCGCAGCATGCCGGGCGCGCGCAGCTCCAGCGTGCCGGCCTTCAGGCGCGGCGTGATCAGCGCCATGCGCGGATGCTCGCGCTGGCTCAGGAAGTGGCCGGCGGCGTCGACGACCATCCATTCGCGGTCGTAGATCTGGTCCGTCATCAGGCCGGCGCGCGTCAGCGTGGCCTCGCGCAGGCTGATGCCGGCGCAGGATTTGATCGGATAAAGGGTGATGTCGGAGAGGATAGCCATTGGCACCGGGGCGGCGGGCCGGGCCGCCGCGAAGTTGTTCGGGCGCCCAGTATGGCAGCAAACAGGCGCCGGCGCGCCTCGACCAGCGGCGCCTTCATCTGCGCGGTGGCGCTGTCGGCGCCGCTGCCGACGATGGCGCCGCCGGTGGCCAGGATGACGACCTTGGGCAGCTTCGCCGGCGCGGCCGCGCCCGTCGGAGAGCTTGTTCTCTTAATTTCACATAGCCGACCGGGCTGCGGTGGCGCGGCGAAAAATATAAAAAATGAAATATTTCGCGGCCGAATTATAGTTCATTGCCACTCCCGTCGGTAGTCATGTTCGTATGACTGCAAGTTACTTTCCGGCAATTCAGGCCAACCGTAATTGGCGTCGAACTGCGCCACCTGGGCGAACAGCCAGTTGCGGAAGGCGCCCACCTCCGGGCGCAGCATCGCCTGCGGCGTGCAGACGAAGTAGTAGGCGTACGGGCACTTGACGGCGGTGTCGAACAGGCGCACCAGCTCGCCGCTGGCGATTTCCTGCATGACGATGACGTGGCGCGCCAGCGCGATGCCGTCGCCGTTGGCGGCGGCGCGGATCAGCATGGCCAGGTCGTGGAAGACGATGCCGCCGCTGGGCTCGGCGACGTCGGTGCCGGCCGCGCGCAACCACGGCAGCCAGGGCTCGTCGTCGCCGCGCAGCAGGTGGTATTGGCCCAGTTCGTGCGGCGTGGCCGGCAGCTTGCCGCCGTTGAAACGCGGGCTGACGGCCGGATAGTAATAGTCCGACATCAGTTTTTCCACTGTCAGGCCGGGGTAGTTGCCGGCGCCGAAGCGGATGCCGACGTCGACCGCCTGGCGCTCCAGGTCGACCAGTTGGCCGCTCGACTGCAGCACCACTTCAACGTCCGGATACAGGTCGATGAAGTTGCCCAGCCGCGGAGCCAGCCAGCGCGCCGCGAACGAGGGCATGGCCGTGATGGTCAGGCGCTTCTGCCCGGCCGTCGCCTTCAGGGCCTCGGCCGCGACGGCGATCTCCATCAGCGACTTGCGCACCACGGCGGCGAAGCGCTGGCCCTCGGCCGTCACCGCCAGGCGCTTGCCCTTGCGTACGAACAGCGCCACGCCGAGCTCCTCCTCGAGGCCGCGCACCTGGTGGCTGACGGCGCCGTGGGTGACGTGGATTTCCTCGGCGGCGCGGGAAAAGTTCTCGTGGCGGGCGGCCGCCTCGAAGGCGCGCAGGGCGGCGAGGTTGGGCAGGCGACGCAGATCGGCCATGGCGGTATGTGAAATTAAGTAGCAAAGGGAGGGAAAATATATCATTTTGTTGCGGCGCACACAAGACGTAATAGGGCCTCGTCGGCTGCAAAAAAAGGAACTACGATTCTGCAATTCGGCGCGCCGCCTTCGCTGGAGGAGTCGCATCATGAGAGAAATATTCGCAAACAGCGGGGGAAGCCGGCCTGCCGCCCGGTAACCATAACGCCGCCAAGCAGGCGCTATGCGGATCGCATTGAAGCGCTGCGGCGCCGGGCCGGCGATGCCGGCGCCCTTCCCGCCCGCCAAGCGGACGCGATAGCCAGACGAGGCGGACTAGTCGACGGTGGCGGTGACACTGCCGATCAATTTGCAGCCGCAGCTTGTGGCGCTGCCATCCACCGCCACCGCCTTGCCGTCGACGCTGTAGGTGGCGTGGCCGTCGAGAATCGGATTGACGCCGTGCGGCCGGCCGCCGGGATAGCGTTGCGGGCAATCGACCAGATCGCCAACGCGCGCAATCGCCCTGCCGGCGATCGAGTGGTTGGGCGAACCGCCGATTACCTTGCCGCCGTGATCGGTGTCGTCGCCTACGGTAATAATATGCAGTGACATGCAATACTTTCGGTGGCGGTGGATGAACGCGGCGTCACGCGTATTCCTGCGCCGGTTGAGGTTGCTGGAGCATGACGTTGAGCTGCCTGTCGTCGCCCTGGTACATCAGGCGATAACAAAAATACCGGCGAGGTTCGGCGATGCCATGGGCCGTTCCCATGAAGAAACCGTCGCCGAATTTTGAAATAAAGCCGGCGTAAGAGTCATGCACATACTGGTCGAAAAACAAGCCGATGTCCGCCGCAACGGTCATGGCTTTGGCACGCCTATGGATCTCGCCGGCCTTGCCGTGATACTTTCTTTCCTTAAAATCGTCTTCCGTGGGTTTGCGCAGCATGCCCGTCATGCCATCGATAGCCTTCATCTGCTCGGCGAACATGTCCTGTCCTTGCTTGTAAAACGAGTGGAGGTCATCCGTGGTCTGCGCATACTGAGCGCTGGGGAGGGATTGAAATCCGTTCTTCTGCAAGGTCACGGCGACGCGCCACGCCACATACAGGGTCATGTGTTCGCGGAAAGCCTGGTCCACGCTTACACCGGGAGCCACGCCGCATCCGGCGAAATAGCGCTGCACCGCCACTTGGGTTTCGGGGGCACAGGCAAATTCTGTTGTCAGATTTTTCTGATCGCCCTCGTCCGATTTAAAGTCCAGCCAAGGGTCGCCATCGGTACCGTGTGCCTCGCGCGCCTTGCGCGCGGCGGCGAGCATCAGATTCAGCGGCAGTTGCGACAATTTGTATTTATCCCCACCCGCCCTTGTCGCCGTCAATTTTTCCGGAGTACGCGGGTCAGACGCCTGCAAAACAACGCCCTTGCCTTGGGACCCGGGCTCATAGCCGCCACCCACATCGCTGTGGCTACCGAGGGCGAGCTGCTCGCAGCAATTCGAAGGAACGACACCGTCCACGCACACGCTGTCCAAGGGGAAGTTGTTGCGAAATTCATGGAGGGCGACATAATGGACGCAACTTTTAACGGCGCGGTGAATGCGCAAATTCTGGGTCGTCGCCCACGAATTGTGGCCGGTTACGCTGAGACCGACAGAGGCAACCGTATCGAACAAGCCGAGGAAGCGCACATAGGCGGGGACGCCGCAAAGCTTGCCATCCTTTAATAGCGACTCGTACAACCAAGTGCAAAACACGCGCGCCTCCGCAGCGCCGCGTGAAAAACCAAACACGTCCAGATAAACCCCAGAAACATTCGGCGTTGTTTCCTTGCGCGCCAATTGCATGCCGAGTTTCCCGGCGTGCTTTGCCAAAAAAGCGTGCCGCAGCGTCGCATTGCCGACCAGCCCGCTAGGCAGGTCCAGCGCCGTCAATAGCTTGTCCTCTTCTGTCAATGCCGCAGGCGGCCATTGGTCGGGATTCGTTTCCGCAACAGTGCGATCGCCCGCAAGCGCCTTGACGCATTCGCCGTCAAACATCCGCCTGTTTCCATTGACGAACGCGTGCAACGAATTCAACACCTGCAACAGCCCGAATACGATGCGCGCCTCGCCGCCCGCGCCCCATGGACTCCCCCTGAAAGAGGGCTTGCTTTCGGAAATTAAATTGAATTCCGTTCCAATGCCAGCGACATAATGGCTGAAATGTCCGTTTTTATAATCATTTTTATATGCTAAAAAAAGACGGGCCACGTTGCTATGGCCCGATTTTTCCTTGTCGCGCTCAAAATTATTGTCGGTGCCATCAAAAAAAACTCCGATGTTGACGACGGATTTACAATCGACGCAGGTACCGTGGGGCAATTTGTCTGCGCGTTGCAGCGTTGGCGGCACCAAATAATGGGTGGGAGCGCTCAAGTTTATTCCTCCTTCGCATAGTCCGGGGCGGGACCACTCGAATATTTTGGCCCCGGATAGTCCGTTTCTCCCAACCCCTTATTAGACAACCAAGCCTCCACTTTGTTGCCCGGCAAAAAATGAATGTTCAAGCCAAAACTCTTCCCTGGCGGCACCGTGAAATGCACCGGAACGCTAGTCTCATGCCATGCTAGTGTGCACCTCGCATCAGGATCAACTCTTAGATTATTTTTGTATTCAATGTGACTGATATCACAACTTTCCCATTTCACCGTTACCAGCGTCGGTTGCGGAATTTTAGGCAAACTTACACAGCAAGTCGTTCCGCCACCTCCGCCCCAACCGGTGCTGTTTCCACCCCACGAGCCATTAACATAAAAATTGGGAATACCAACCATTCTACCGATGTGGCCCACGGAAACAATAGAAACGCCCATCATTTCGGCAGGCGCCCGACTGCCGCCACCGGGGCCGGCGCAAGCCGCAAGTACCAGAAAACCAACGCCGCAGCAGAACCATCGCAAATTTCGCAGCGTGGATTTAATCATTACATTCATTGCGTTCTCCCTTTATATTGCATTCTGATTGTTACCAATTTCGAAAATAAAAATATTATTCCTCACTCATAAACGGCATATTTTGAATTGCATGTTCCAAACTACTCTACGGCATAGTCCGGTGCGGGACCACTCGAATATTTTGGCCCCGGGTAGTCCGCTTCTCCCAAGCCCTTGTTGGACAACCATGCCTCTACTTTGTTGCCCGGCAAAAAATGAATGTTCAAGCCAAAACTCTTCCCTGCCGGCACCGTGAAATGCACCGGAACGCTGGCCTCATGCCATTCAGACTTGCATTTTAAATTCGGATCAACCGCTCGATCATTAACAAATTTAATGTGACTGATATCGCAAGTTTTCCATTTCACCGTCACCAGCGTCGGTTGCGGAATTTTAGGCAAACTTACACAACAGGTTGTCTTTCCTCCTCCGCCCCAGCCGGTGCTGTTTCCACCCCACGAGCCATTAACATAAAAATCGGGAATACCAACCATTCCACCAATATGGCCCACTGAGACAATGGAAACGCCCATCATTTCGGCTGGTGCCCGACTGCCGCCACCGGGGCCGGCGCAAGCCGCCAGTACCAGCAAACCAACTCCGCAGCAGAACCATCGCAAATTTCGCAGCGTGAATTTCATCATTACATTCATCGCGTTCTCCCTTTATATTGCACTCTGATTGTTACCACTCACGAAAATAGCAATATTATCCTTTATTCATAAATAGTATGTTTGGAATTGCACGTTCCAAACTATTCCACGGCATAGTCCGGGGCGGGTCCACGCGAATATTTTGGCCCCGGGTAGTCCGCTTTTCCCACGCCCTTGTTGGACAACCATGCTTCCACTTTGTTGCCGGGCAAAAAATGAATGTTCAAACCAAAACTCTTCCCTGTCGGCACCGTGAAATGCACCGGAACGCTGGCCTCGTGCCATTCAGACTTGCATTTTGAATTCGGATCAACCGCTCGATCATTGACAAACTCAATGTGACTGATATCGCAAGTTTTCCACTTGACCGTCACAAGCGTCGGTTGCGGAATTTTAGGCAAATTTACACAGCAAGTCGTTCCGCCGCCCCCGCCCCAACCGGTGCTGTTTCCACCCCACGAGCCATTAACATAAAAATCGGGAATACCAACCATTCCACCAATGTGGCCCACTGAGACAATGGAAACGCCCATCATTTCGGCGGGTGCCCGACTGCCGCCACCGGGGCCGGCGCAAGCCGCCAGTACCAGCAAACCAACGCAGCAGCACAACCATCGCAAATTTCGCAGCGTGGATTTCATCATTACATTCATTGCATTCTCCCTTTCAAATTGCATTTTGATCGCTGCCCCTTTGGAATTGCATGCGCCAAACTACTCCACGGCATAGTCCGGGGCGGGACCACTCGAATATTTTGGCCCCGGGTAGTCAGGGGCTAACAACCCCTTATTCGCCAACCAAGCCTCTACTTTGTTGCCCGGCAAAAAATGAATGTTCAAACCAAAACTATCCCCCGGCGGCACTGTGAAATGCACCGGAACGCTGGCCTCGTGCCATTCGGACTTGCACTTCGAATTCGGATCAACCGCTCGATCATTGATAAATTCAATGTGGCTGATATCGCAAGTTTTCCACTTCACTGTCACCGACGTCGGTTGCGGAATTTTAGGCAAACTTACACAACAGGTTCTCTTTCCTCCACCTCCCCAACCGGTGCTGTTTCCACCCCACGCGCCATTAACATAAAAATTGGGAATACCAACCATTCCACCAATGTGGCCCACTGAGACAATGGAAACGCCCATCATTTCGGCTGGTGCCCGACTGCCGCCACCGGGGCCGGCGCAAGCCGCCAGCATCCACACGCCGACGATGTAACAAAGCCGCTGCAGATATCGCAACAAGGATTTCATAGTCATTGGGCGCCCTCCATCAACAGACCGGCGGCGAGGCCAGAAACAGCGCGTTCAGCTCGCTCGCTTGCAGCCCTGTTCCTTCCGGCTGGAACGCCCTGCGCGCAATATAAAACAAGGTCTGCCGGTTTCCCGCGCCGTCCTGCTGCCACGCGGCGACGCAGCGTCTGGCGGCGTTCCAGTAGTGGTGGATATTTTCGCCCATGTTGTCGAGTGTGTAGCCAAGCTGGTTTAACAAGATGTCCGCTTCCTCCGCGTCCATGCAGGCCGCGACTTGGTTGTCGCGCAATATCCAGGGCGCGGCGGCCGGCTCGACGTCGCTGCCGCCCAACGGCAGCGCATGCCGGCTACCGTCGCGCAGATGGATTTCCCATGTCGCCATGGGCGCCGTCAGTGCGCGCCATTGCCCGGCCGTTAGCACGCTGGACAAGACCAGCAGCACCCGGCAATCGGTAAAACGCAAGAAATAGGTTTGCCTGTCGTCCAGCAGGATTTTGGTGAACTGGCTCAGGTGCGCCGCCATCTGCGCCGGCGTGAGCGCGGATTCGATGACCGACCAGTGCAAGCCGGACGGAACCGCCTGGCGCAACGCCAGCAGCGTCTCCTGTTGCTGCGCGGCGGCGGCCGCCTGCGGATCGAGCAGGATGGCGCCGAACGGCGCGCCGGGGTCATCGCGGCCGGCCAGCGGGTACAGCCAGGCCGGATGGGGCAGCGCCGCCGGCAGGCGGCTATCGGCGCCGCCCACCATGGCGCCGTCGAGCAAGTAATGGAGTGTCGGTGTCATTGCGTCTTTAAAACAAAGGGTTGCGCGTCGCGGCGGTTAGCCGATTTTGCTGAGCGTGCCGGCGGTATTGGCGGCGTTTTGCATGCACTTGGTACAAATTTTCCCCTCGGGCA
Organism: Janthinobacterium sp. CG3; assembly: GCF_000344615.1. Lineage (GTDB taxonomy): Bacteria > Pseudomonadota > Gammaproteobacteria > Burkholderiales > Burkholderiaceae_D > Janthinobacterium. The sequence continues at coordinate 3,978,437 of NZ_KB467824.1, forward strand.
GTTGTGGCACGCTGCCCGGCATCATTTTTGGCCCGGGCGCCGAAAAATTGGCGAAGGTGATGCGGTTCTGGGTGTAGTCGACGATGCTGTCCGGCTTCCACACCGTAAAACTGTCGCCGGCGCCGATTTCAACGGTCTTGGTCGAATAGATGCGGATCTTGTCGGTGGTGCTGATGATTTCGATATCGAGCTTGGCGATCATTTTGATCGCGTCGGTCAGCGCCTTGATTTCAATCACGCCCGCGGCGGCGATGAGTTTCATGCCCATCTGATGCGCGAACAGGCGGATGCCGCCTTTGACGCTGGCCAGCAGGCGCTCGCCGACGCTAAGGCTGACGTGCCCGCCGGTGGTCAGCGCGGTGTGTTCGCCGCTGGCCAGGTGGATGCTTTTCGGCGTCGTCCCCTCGATGCCGGCGGCGGCCGCCACCAGCAAATGCGGCGCCGCCAGCTCGCCTTGCTCGCCGCCGCCTTTCAGCGCCTCGTTTTGCTCTTTAATGGCCCGGGCCACCGCGCTCTGGTCGGCGTTTTTCTCCTGCGCCTCCAGCTGCTGCGCGAAATCGGCGAATCGCTCGTGCTGGTCGCGCGCCGTCGTCAGCCGCCGCAACGGCTCGCCGATGTCGGTGATGTGGCTTTGCGCGCCGGCGCGCGCTTCGGTGGAGATCAGCATCCCTTTGCCCGAGCGTAAAGCGCCATTGCCGTCGCTGCGCAGCTCCCAGCCCTCGCCGCGGGCGTCTTGGCGCCCGGCGTTGCTCTGGATGCGGGTGATGTGGCCCAGGCTCAATTGGCTGTGTTGGTGGTCGCTTCTTAGCTGCGCCTGTATTTTTCCATTGGTGTCGTCGAGGATTAAGTGGTTGCTGCGTCCGCTGGCGGCGTTGCCGCCGTTGGCCTTCAACTCGCGGCTGCGCAGGCCCGTCAACGCCTGCTGGGTCGATAGCGCCCATGGCGGCATATTGCGCTGGTTATGGATGGCGCCGGTGATGATCGGATGGTCGGGATTACCATCGAGCCATGCTACCAAAACTTCCGAGCCGACGCGCGGTATCGCCGCCGCGCCCAATTCGCTACCCGCCCATAAACCGGCGACGCGCACCCAGGCCGAACTTCGGTCGTCGTATTCGCCGACCCGGTCCCAGTGGAACTGGATGCGCACCCGGCCATACTTGTCGACGTGTATGCTGTCGGGTCCGGCGGGGCCGACCACGCTGGCCGTCTGCGGCGCCAAGATCCTGGTGTCGACGCTGTTGAAATTGCGGCCGGGCCGCCATGGTATCGCCTTGCGGATGCAGCGCAGGCGGTTGCTGTAACCGGCGGGGCCGTCCGCGCCCTGCAAATAGTTATTGCTTGCCGCGTGCCGCACTTCGAGAATCAGGAAGGCGTTCTGCTCCCCGGCCCGTTCGCCGACGGCCAGGCTGTCGTCGAAATGGCCGACCAGGTGGAACCAGCGCCCCGGCATCATATAGCGGTTGTTGCCGGCGCCTTCGAAATGTTTGCCGGCCGCTTCCATCTCTTCCATCCGTAGCTTGGCCAAGCGGTCGCCGTCCTGGCGGTTCTTGAAGCCGTAGGCGCCGGCGTATTCATACGACTCGATATCCAGCACGGCGCCCTGCTTGCTCACGGTCGGCACCGCGCTGATATTCTGCGACTGCCGGGCCGGATTCTTGAAATCGAACCGCGCCACGGCCACGCTGCCGGGCATCCACTGGCGCACCGGGGACCATTCGCCGATACCGTCTTCCTCGTACGAACCGCCGTGGCGCTGGTAGGGAACGTCGGCGCCGCCGTCGATCAACGCCGCGCGGGTGGTGTCGTCAATGAGAACAAGCTGGTGGCCCGTCGCGGCATGCTCGTAGAAATAACTCCAGCCGGCCGCCTCCCAGCGCCGCGACAGATAATTGAAATCGGATTCGCCAAACTGACACGCATCCGTCATTGGCGCATCATCGCCGATGACGCGCCAGTCCCAGACGGCATGGGTGCCGTAATCCTGGAAGATCATCGTGGTCTGTTCGCGCAAGCTCTTGTTGTGAAACAGGTAATTGTCTTTACGCAGACTCAAGTAGCGCGCCCAAGGCCCCAACCGGGCCTCGTAAAACGCCAGGGCGCCATCGACGCGGCGTAAGCGGAATTCGTACACGTAGCCGGAAAAGTGTCGCATGGTACCGTTCGAACGGACCATTTCCACGCACAGGAGCTTGCCTTGCAGGTCCTTGAGCTCCAGGCACGCGTTATCCGACAGTAACTCCACGGTGAAATCGAAATCGCGCGACAAGCTTTCGAACGCGTCCAGTTTGTCGACCAGTAGCTGGGAGGATGGCCCGTCGTTGCCGGGAAAGGAGAGGCGCAGTATGCGGTTATGCTGGCGTCCGGCGATCAGCTCGCGCAAACTTTGAAGTCCATCGCTCATGTAGGTTCCCACACCGCGCAGCGTTGACGCGGCGGATTGTTAATTTTGAAAGTTTCACATAGTAACATCTTGGTCTGCCAGCCATCCTTGACCTATCCCAAGTGCGCGCGGGGTTGTTTGGCGGCGCGGAGCAGTATGGACAGTCAAAAATAACTTGCGTTCGCGGGGTGCAGGCGACCTGGGACGGCCATCGCGGTATGTGAATATAAATAGCAAAGACAGGGAAAATTTATCATTTTGCTGCGGCGCACACAAGACGTAATATGGTCTTGTCCGGCACCGATACATGCGATCGAAAGATTCGATCCGGCGGGCCGGCGCTACTTGAACGGGTAACCATCATGAGAGAATTATTCGCAAACAGCTGCTTTCATATCGCAGCCGGCCAAGCCGTCTCCGGCGTCGCCGGCCAAGCCCAGAGCCTGCGCATCGCCAGCGGCCGGGTCTGGCTCACCGTCGAGGGCGAGCTGGGCGACTACTGGCTCAGCGCCGGCGACAGCTTCGCCGTGCCGGCCGGCCGCCTGGTGGTGATCGAGGCAGACAAAGTGGCCAGCCGGGTCGACTTCAGCGGCGCGCGCCGACCGTCTATTGCGGCGGGACTGGGCGCGCAGTTGAACCGGCTGGCACAGCGCTTGTCGGTCAGCAAGACCGGCGCCATGGGCTGCGCGCCATGCGGATCGCGCTGAAGCGCGGCGGCGCCCGCGCCGGGCCGCTGACACCGGCGCAACAAAAAGCAAGCCGCGATATTCGCGGCTTTCTTTTTGCCCGTTAACTTTACGCTGACGTCTGCGCCACCCCGGCCCCGCCCGTCTCGCCCTGCCCGACGCCATCAGCTCCTACGCCGACACCATGAACCTGTGGGGCGCGCTCGGCATTGTATCCCCTTTCGGCGACAGGCAACGCCACGCGGCGGGCCGCTATCCGATTGAACTGCTCAGGGACGAGAGCGGCATCGAAAACACGGCCGACGCCCTGGTCGCCCTGTTCAAGTCGGTATGCTCCAATGCCCGCACCATCGATGCGCTCTACACGATGCTGCGCGAAATGCTCGGCAATTGCTACGCGCACTCCGCGGTCACCGACGGGGTCTATGGCGTGCTGTGCGCGCAGGTCTGGCCCGCAGGGCGAAAAGCGCAGATTGCGCTGGCCGACACCGGCATCGGTATCCGCGCCTCGCTGGCGCAGAACGCGGCTGGCGGTGGCCCGCAAATTGCTGGAGCAAAACGACGGCGTGTTGTATTTGCGCTCCGGGGTGGAAGCGTTCTGCCTTACCTCAAGCTATGCAGGAATATATGCCCCCAACGCGCCGTGGAATGGTACTTTATTGGCAATCGAATGGAATCTGGACGTTCAGATGGATATCGGTGCTGTCTATGATGGTTTTCCGCTGCCGGAGGGAATGAGTGATGATGATTTCGATTTTTAGCGCCAATATCGAAGAGCTCGCCAGGGAACTGACCACCCGCCCTGCCGGCGCACAGGCGCGGGCGCAGTTGCTGGCCCTGTTACGCGAGCACGAGTCCGTTGACATCGACTTTCGCCACCGCAGTCTGACGCCGTCGTTCGCCGACGAGTGCGTGGGCCAACTCGCGGCCCGGCTCGGACTCGACGCGTTCAAGCAGCGCGTGAAGCTGAGCAACCTCAGCGAGTCCAGCCGGCCGCTCGTCAAACACGTGATCCTGACGCGCTGCGCCGCCGCAGCCCTTCCCCGCTGAGCACTGAGCACTGAGCACTGAGCAGGGCCAGCCTTTACCCGCCGCGGCACGATGGGTAACGAGAAAAAAAACCCGCCATCCACAGGATGTACGGGTTTTTTTAGATTGTCCGCCGCCGTTCGGCGGCGATCCAATTAGACGTTGAACAGGAAGTTCAGCACGTCGCCATCCTTGACCACGTATTCCTTGCCCTCGGCGCGCATCTTGCCCGCCTCTTTCGAGCCGGCTTCGCCCTTGTAGGCGACGAAGTCGTCGTAGGCGATGGTCTGGGCGCGGATAAAGCCGCGCTCGAAGTCGGTGTGGATCACGCCGGCCGCCTGCGGGCCGGTGGCGCCGACGTGGATGGTCCAGGCGCGCACTTCCTTGACGCCGGCGGTGAAGTAGGTTTGCAGGCCGAGCAGCTTGTAGGCGGCGCGGATCAAGCGGTCCAGGCCGGGTTCCTGCATGCCCATGTCGCTCAGGAAGGCTTCCTTGTCGGCGTCGTCGAGGTCGGCGATTTCCGATTCGATCGAGGCGCAGATGGCGACCATCGGCGCGTTTTGCGAGGCGGCGTAGGCGGCCAGCTGGTCCAGCAGCGGGTTGTTGACGAAGCCGGTGTCGGAAACGTTGCCGACGTACATGGCCGGCTTGGCGGTGATCAGGCACAGCGGCTTGATCAGCGCCATTTCCTCGGCGTCCAGGCCGAGCGCGCGCACCGGCTTGGCGTCGTTCAGATGCGGCATGATGCGTTCGAGCAGCGCCACCAGCTTGGCCGCGTCCTTGTCGCCGGAGCGGGCCTTCTTGTGCTCGCGGTGGATGGCTTTTTCAACCGTGCCCATGTCGGCCAGCGCCAGCTCGGTCTGGATCACTTCGATGTCGTCGAGCGGGCTGATCTTGCCGGCCACGTGGATCACGTTGTCGTCTTCGAAGCAGCGCACCACGTTGACGATGGCGTCGGTTTCGCGGATGTGCGACAGGAACTGGTTGCCCAGGCCCTCGCCCTTCGACGCGCCCGCCACCAGGCCGGCGATGTCGACGAATTCGACGATGGCGTTGACCAAGCGCTCCGGCTTGACGATGGCGGCCAGCGCCGCCATGCGCGGGTCCGGCACCTCGACGACGCCGACGTTCGGCTCGATGGTGCAGAACGGGTAGTTCTCGGCCGGGATGCCGGCCTTGGTCAGGGCGTTGAAGAGGGTGGACTTGCCGACGTTAGGCAGGCCGACGATGCCGCATTGGAGACTCATGGAAAACCTTTAATAATCAAAGCACGACCGCGCCGGCGGGCGGCGCTGGGGCGGTGCTGGTAGAGAAAACGGGGCGCCTGGCCGCATTTTCGGGAAATGGTATTGTTGTGCAGCGTTCAGGGGTCAATTGTAACCTTCCCGCAGGCTCTCTTCAAAAGAGTTATGCGCCGGCGCCGCCGATTTACGCCGCAAGCGCCGCCGCCGCGCCGCCGCCGCAAGCCCGCTTGCGTTGCCTCAAGGGGCGTCGCGGCCGCCAAACTACCATTCCTGAACCGGCGCGCCGTCCGCCGCCCGCCCAGGAGTCCGACATGTGCCTTGCCTTCTCGCCCGCGCGGCGCCTCGCCGCCGCCCTGCTCGCGGCCGCCTGCCGCGCCGCGGCGGCGCACGACAGCGGCACCGACCCGTCGCTGGTGATCGAGCGCTTCGCGCAGTCGTACGTGGTCGAGGCCGACGGCAGTTACACGCTGACGGTGGAGGACGAGCGCCGCATCGCGCAGCAACGCGCGGTCGGCCCGCACAGCCAGTACTACATCAGTTACAACGGCACGCTCGACAGCGTCGACGCCATCGCCGCCTACACCGAGAAGCCGGACGGGCGCCGCCTGGCCGTCGGCCCCGGCCAGATCAAAGACCAGCACGAGGCGGTCTCGGCCGAGGCGCCGGTGTTCCAGGACATCCGCGTCAAAGTGATCGTCTTCCCCGACGTGGCGGTGGGCGACCGGCTGGTGCTGCGTTATGTGCTCAAGCGCAGCGGCGCCCTCTTCCCCGGCCATTTCGAGGACTTGTCGTCGTCGCAGTTTTTCCTCAACAAGGCCTTCAGCCTGCGCTACGACTTGCCGGCCGGGATGCCGCTGTACGCCGACGCGCGCGGCTTCCGGCCGGTGGCGCTGGCCAGCCCGCCGGGCAGGCGGCGTTACCAGTGGGACTACGTGCCGGGCGACAACGAGCGTATCGAAGCCGATTCGGTCAGCTACCTCGACTACGGCAAGCGCCTGGCGGTGTCGACCTTCGCCGACTACGCCGCCTTCGCGCGCGCCTTCGAGGCCGGCGCGCGCGGGCGCGCCGCGGTGACGCCGGCGATCGCCGCGCTGGCGCGCCAGCTCACGGCCAGCCGCGCCGCGCCGCGCGAGCAAGCCCTGGCGCTGAGCGACTGGGTGCGCAAGCACATCCGCTATGTCGCGCTGTACATCGGCCCCGGCGGCGTGGTGCCGCAGGCCGCCGGCGAGGTGCTGGCGCGCCGCTACGGCGACTGCAAGGACCAGGCCGCGCTGCTGCAGGCGCTGCTGGGCGCGGCCGGCATCGACAGCACCGGCGCGCTGCTCAACAACGGCAACGTGTTCCAGTTGCCCGGCGTGCCGACGCTGGGCATCTTCAACCATATCATCACCTACGTGCCCGGCCTGGACCTGTACCTGGACCCGACCGCCGAGGCCATCGCCGCCGGCTACCTGCCCGAGCGCGACCTGGGCAAGCCGGTGTTGCTGACCAAAACGGGCCGCCTGGCCGCCACCCCGGCGGCCCAGCCGGGACGCAGCCGCAACGCCATCACCTTCCAGATTGGCAAGAACGGCAACAGCCTGTTCCGCGTCGCCAAGACCAGCGCCGGCGCCAGCGCCGAGCCGTACCGGCAGGCGCTGCGCGGCATCGGCCAGGCCGAGCGCGACGCGCTGGTCGAACGCATGCTGCAGGGCGCCGGCCAGCGCGGCTACGGCGTGCTCGACCCGGGCCGGCTCGACGGCGCCGGCGACGAGTATCAAATGGTGTTTGCCGGGGTCAGCGACAGCGTCGCCAACCTGCCGGGGCAGGCCGGCGTCGCCACCTCGTTCAGCTTCTGGGGCGGCGTCACCGAGGCGGTGCTGGCGCTGGCGCAGGAAAAGGAGCGCAGCCAGGACTACGTCTGCCCGGCCGTCGACAGCGAGGACCAGAGCGGCTTCGAGTTCGCCCCCGAGGTCGCCATCCTGGCGCTGCCGGCGGCGCTGGCGCTGCGCCAGGACAGGCTCGACTACCGCGCCGACTACACGCGCGCCGGCAACACCGTGACGGTGCGGCGGCGCCTCGTGTTCAGCCCGCCCGGCATGGTGTGCACGGCGGCCGACTTCCAGCGCCTGCGCCCGATGGTCGAGCGCATGCTGCGCGACCTGAAGAGCCAGATCATCGTCGAGGCGCGCTAGGAAACGCCGCGCCGGCCTCGCGTTCTTGCTGGGGGGGGCGCCGGCTACGCGGCGGTATGCAACTGCATCGTCGCGATGTCCATCTTGCCTTCGCAGGCCAGCGGCAGCACGCGCAGGCTTTTTTCAATCGCCTCGTCGATCAGCGCCTGCTCTTCCTTGCGCGGGCGGTGCAGCACGAAGTCGGCCACGGCCTGCTGCGAGGCGGTGGTACGCGGGTGGCCGATGCCTAGGCGCAGGCGCCAGTAGTCCTGCGTGCCGAGCGCGGCGGTGATGTCCTTGAGGCCGTTGTGGCCGCCGGCCGAGCCGCCCTTCTTCATCTTGGCCACGCCGGGCGCCAGGTCGAGTTCGTCGTGCACCACCAGCACCTCGTCGGGCGCGATCTTGTAGAAGCGCGCCAGCGCGCCGACCGACTGGCCGGAGCGGTTCATGAAGGTTTGCGGCTCCAGCAACCACACTTCGCGCCCGCCGACCGCGGTTTTCGCGACCAGCGCGTTAAAACGCGATTCGCGCTGCAGGCGCGCGCCGGGCAGGCTATTGGCGAGCTGGTCCACCAGCCAGAAGCCGGCGTTGTGGCGGGTTTGTTCGTATTCGGGGCCGGGGTTGCCGAGGCCGACGATCAGGCGAATGGGCATGGGATAGTGGGAGAGGAAAATGCGATTATGGCGGAAAACGGGCAATAAAAAACCCGCCAGGCGGGTTTTTTATCGATGCGGCCGCCAGGCGGCCGCTTCGTCGAGTATTACTTCTTGCCTTTTTTGGCGGCTGGAGCAGCGGCAGCGCCTTCAGCAGGAGCGGCGGCTTCGGCCGACACGTGGCCAGCCGGCACCAGGGCGGTGGCAACGGTTTGGTTCTTGCCGTGGGCGATCACGGTAACGCCTTCCGGCAGGGTCAGGTCGGCCAGGTGGATCGAATGACCGACGTCGATGGTCGACAGGTCAACGGTGATGAACTCTGGCAGGTTGCCTGGCAGGCAGGAAACTTCCACTTCGTTCAGCACGTGGCTGATGGTGGCGGCGTGCAGTTTGACGGCAGGCGAGACGTCGGCGTTGGTGAAATGCAGCGCCACTTTCATCTGGATAGCCTGGTCGGCCAGGACGCGCTGGAAGTCGGCGTGCAGAACCAGTTGCTTGTACGCGTGGACTTGGAAGTCGCGCAGCAGAACTTGCTGGGTGGCGCCGTCGATTTCCAATTCCAGGATCGACGAGTGGAAGACTTCTTTTTTCAGCGCGTGGTACAGCGCGTTGTGGTCCAGCGAGATCTTGACCGGGGCTTCGGTGCCACCGTAGACGATACCTGGGGTTTGGCCGGAAATACGCAGGCGGCGGCTCGCTCCGGTACCTTGCAGTTCACGTTTAAATGCGATAACTTTCATGTGTTGCTCCAAAAAGAACGAGGCTTGCGCCGCGCGTTGTGAAGTCCCCCGCGACCAGGAGACTTCGGGAAATGGGCGCGGCAGCCGCGCCCAAGAAGACGGTGGAAACTACAGCGGCGCAACCGGCAAATCTGCCGGCCGCGCCGCTAACATACTGCCGGTGTTCCCGGTGTTTAGTCGATGAACAGCGAAATGACCGAATCGCCCTTGATGATGCGCTTGAACGTTTCCGCGAGCAGCGGCGCGCAGGTCAGTTGGCGGATCTTGCCGCAGGCCAGGGCCGCTTCCGACAGCGGAATCGTGTCGGTGACGACCAGCTCGTCCAGCGACGAGGCGCTGATGCGCTCGATCGCCGGGCCGGACAGGACCGCGTGGGTGCAATACGCGACGACTTTCTTGGCGCCGCGTTCCTTCAACACTTCGGCGGCCTTGGTCAGCGTGCCGGCGGTGTCGACCATGTCATCCATGATCACGCAATTGCGCCCTTCGACTTCGCCGATGATGTTCATCACTTCCGACACGTTCGCCTTCGGGCGGCGCTTGTCGATGATGGCCAGGTCGCAACCGAGGCGCTTGGCCAGCGCGCGGGCGCGCACCACGCCGCCGACGTCGGGCGAGACCACCAGCAAATCCTGGTAGTTTTTCTTTTGCAGGTCGCCCAGCAGAATCGGCGAGGCGTAGATATTGTCGACCGGGATGTCAAAGAAGCCTTGGATCTGGTCGGCGTGCAAGTCCATGATCAGGACGCGCTCGACGCCGGCTTTTTCCAGCATGTTGGCGACGACTTTGGCGGAAATGGCCACGCGCGCCGAACGCGGGCGGCGGTCTTGGCGGGCGTAGCCGAAATACGGGATCGCGGCGGTGATGCGGCCGGCGGATGCGCGTTTCAGGGCGTCGACCATCAGCATGATTTCCATCAGGCTGTCGTTGGTCGGGGCGCAGGTCGATTGCAATACAAAGACATCCTTGCCGCGCACGTTTTCGTTGATCTCGACCATGACTTCGCCGTCGGAAAACTTCGTCACATTGGCCTTGCCGAGGGGGATGCCGAGGTTTTTTGCGACCCCTTCTGCCAAAGCCGGATTAGCGTTGCCGGTAAAAACCATCAGGTTTTCGTAAGCCATGGAGGAGTCCCAAGAGGTAAGCGTTGAATCTTGAAAAGTCACAAGCCGGGCAAAGGCCCGGCTGCGCTGTGTTTAGGATGGACCGCGTTTGCGGGTACACCTATCTTGCCCTGACTGGACGCTGACTTCGCATCGACAGATTTGCAGGAGCAACTAATGGCAGGGGAAGAAGGATTCGAACCTTCGCATGCTGGAATCAAAATCCAGTGCCTTAACCAGCTTGGCGATTCCCCTACGCAACTGACTGCTTTCCGTCATGGCCAGTATTCTAGCGCCTATTCAACGTAAAGCCAAATTTATTTTTCCTGCTTACAACATTTGCAACATTCTCTCCAGAGGATGGCGGCTCAGCGCTTTCGCCTTCCAGGCGACCCAGACCGCGGGCACCTTGCCGAGCACCGCATCGGCTGCGCTTGCGCTGGGAAACGCGCAAAACACGCAAGCGCCGGAGCCAGTCATCCTGGCCTTGCCGTGGCGCCCCAGCCATTCTATCGCCTCTGCTACCGGCGGGAATAAGCGGCTTGCCACTTGCTGCAAATCGTTTTCGCCAAATTCGCCCACGTCGCGCTGCAACATGAGGTGCCTGGAAAAGTCCGCTATTGTGACGAGTTTTGTGTCCCGTGTCAAATCTTCGGCGCAAAATATCGCGGCGGTCGGCACCGCGACGCCGGGTTCGATGACGACATACCAACAATCCGGCGTGACGACGGCGCGCAACGCCTCCCCCACCCCCTCGGCGAAGGCGCTTTCACCGAAAATGAAGAACGGAATGTCGGCGCCCAGCGGCAGGCCCAGCGCCATCAACTCGGCGCGCGTCAGGCCGGCCCGCCATAGCTGGTTCAGCGCCATCAGCGCGGTGGCGGCGTCGGACGAACCGCCGCCCAGGCCGCCGCCCATCGGCAGGATCTTCTCGACTTCGATGTCGACGCCGGGCGGCAGCGCGCCGCTGCGGCGCAGCACCTCGGCCTGCAGCAGCGTGGCCGCGCGGATGATCAAGTCTTGCCGCTCCGGCACGCCGGGCAGGTCGGTGACGCGGCGGATCGCGCTGTCGCCGCGCAGCTGGAAATGCAGCACGTCGCCGCGCTCGACCAGCTGGAACACGGTTTGCAGCAAGTGGTAGCCGTCGGCGCGGCGGCCGTTGACGTGCAGGAAAAGGTTCAGCTTGGCCGGGGCCGGGCAATCGCGCAGGCCGGCAAGCGGCGTACCCGCATTGGTGGGCGCGCTCACGGCTGGACCGGGTCGATGACGATGCGGATGGCCACCGCTTCGGAACCGGCGCCGGCGCCGCGCTCGGCGTCGATGCGTTTCGGCCGCGGCGTGGCGCCGTCCTGCCACGAGACGAAGGTCAGGCGCCAGCCGTCGCCGGTGGTGACGCTGGCCCGCAGCGGCGAGGCGGCGAAGCGCCGGCCGTCGGCGTCCAGCGCGTAACCCTGCAGCCAGTCGCGCAGGCCCGACACCGGCAGCGGCCAACCCAGCGCCTGCGCGCTCAGGCTGTCGATGTCGGCGGCAGTGCGCGGCGCCTGGCCGCCCTGGGTCAGCGTCGCCAGGCCGGGCGCGACGCCGATGACGGCGATGGTCTGGCCCAGCGGCGACGCCAGGCTAACGTCGATGCGCTGGCCGCTCTGGCGCCAGACGAACTTGCCCGACAGCGACTCCGGCTTGCCGTCGCGCTGGTAGTTCACCGACAGGCGCCCGGCCAGCTCGACGCTGTCGCGGTAGGCCGCCACCGGCTGCGCCGACGGCGGCGCGCCGGTGGTGGCGCAGGCCGACAACAGCGCGCAGGCAAAGCCGGCGGCAACAAGGTTTTTTCGGGCGATGGGCAGGGACATAAGGGACCGTAATAATTAAGAAGTGAAAAACGCCGCGCAAGCCTGGCAAACCCGTGGCGCCGGCGGCGCCAGTCTACAAGCTGAAGTTGAGCCGCGCCAGCGTACTTTTCAAGGCGTCGTTCTTGGGGTCCTTGGCGCCGGCTTCGCGCCAGAGTTTTTCGGCGTCGGCCTTGTCGCCCTTCTGCCACAGCACTTCGCCCAGGTGGACCGCGATTTCCGGGTCGCTGCGCAAGCTGTAGGCGCGCCGCAGCAGTTCCTCGGCTTGCTCCAGGTTGCCGAGGCGGAACTGCACCCACCCCATGCTGTCCATGATGAAAGGGTCGCCCGGCGCCATCTTCAGCGCCTTGTCGATCAGCGCCAGCGCCTCCGGCAGGCGGACGTTGCGCTCGGCCAGCGAGTAGCCCAGCGCGTTGTAGGCGTGGTGGTTGTCCGGGCTGCGCGCCATGACGCGGCGCAGACTCGTTTCCATGACCTCGAGCTTGCCCAGCTTTTCCGCCAGCAGCGCGAAGTCGTACAGCAGTTCGGCATTGTCCGGGAAGCGTATCAGCGCGTTTTCCAGCACCGTGAAGGCGCTCTGGGCGTAGCCGCCGTCGCGCAGCAACTGGGCGTCGGTTTGGAACAGCTGCGCCTGCTCCTCGGCTTCGTCGGTCTTGATGTCGGCCAGCACCTTGCGCGCGCCGTCCAGGTCGCCGTGCCTAGCCATCAGCTGGGCCCGCCGTACCCTGGCCTCGAAGTAGGGCCGCGCGTCGCGCCCGTCGACCTGGTCCAGCCATGCCAGCGCGCCGGCGTGGTCGCCCCGGTCCTCGGCCAGCTGGGCCAAGATCATTTGCACCTTGGCCGGGTCGCGCTCGTCGCTCGGCTTGGCCGCCAGCACCGCCAGGAAACGCTTGAAGTGCGCCTCGGCGGCGCCGCCGTCGCCCAGTTGCATCGAGATGATGCCCAGCGCGTACAGCGTCGCCAGGTTGTCGGGCTGGTCCTTGAGCAGGATCTGGAATTGGCCGCGCGCCGGCTCGAACTGCTTCTGCTCGATCAGCAAGCGGGCGTAGGCCGCGCGCACTTCGCGCGCCCCCGGGTTGGCCTTCAGGAACGCCGTCAGCACCTCGTCGGCGGCCTGCGCGTTGCCGGCCACCTGCGCCAGCGTCAGCGCCGCCAGCTCCGAGTCGGGCTTGATGCGCAGCGCCTCCCGCGCCTCCCGCTCGGCGCGTTCGCGATCGCCCTTGGCGTGGGCGCTTTGCGCCAGCACCAGGTGACTTTCCTGCATCGCCAGATAGGGCGCGAGCACCCGTTCGAGCATCGCGAAGGCGGCCGCCTTGTCTTTCGCGCGGGTCAGGAATTGCTGCATCTGGAACATGTTGAGCGCGCGCGCGGCCGGCGCCGCGTCCCTCAAGCGCTGGCTGAAGATCGGCTCGGCCTCGCCCATCTGCTCGCTGAGCACGACGAAACCGAGGAAATACTGCCTGGCCTCCTCCGAGTTCGGCGCCAGTTCGCGCCACAGCCGGATCGCCGCCAGCGCCTCGCCGCCCTGCTTGGCCGTCAGCGCCATTTCGGCGGCGCGGTGGGCGATGCGCGGGTCGCGGGTTTGCTGGGCCACGCTCATCAGCGTGACAAACGGTCCCTGCCAGCGCCCGCCCTTGAACTCCAGTTCGGCCTTGGTCAGCTTGTACAACAGGTCGGCGCTCAGCTCCAGGCTGGGCAGGACCTCGTCCGCGCGCGTCGACGCCGACGTCGCCTCGCCGGCGGCGCCGTCCTCCTCCGGCGGCGCCGGCGCGGGCGCGACAGGCGCCTGGCGCTGCGGCGCCACCACGGCGCACGCCGACATCAGGGCGCAGAGAGTTACAATGGCGAAAGCGTTTTTCAAAAGGCGTTCCTGGCTGTACGGGTAAGCGATGATTCTACGCCCAACCCATCCATTGCGTGCGCGCGCGTAACGAAATATGCGCCGTCCCGGCCGCAAGCCGGCGTTTCCACCCCAGTTCGAGTTTGCCATGCCAGAATTGCCCGAAGTTGAAGTCACCCGGCGCGGCGTCGCGCCGCATCTTGAAGGCCGCGCCGTGCAGGCGGTGGTGCTGCGCCGCGCCGGCCTGCGCTGGCCGTTTCCGGCCGACCTGGCGCGCCAGCTGGCCGGGCGCACCATCGGCCTGACCGGGCGCCGCGGCAAGTACCTGCTGCTGGCCTTCGAGCACGGCACCTTGATCATCCATCTGGGCATGTCGGGCCATTTGCGCGTGCTGCCGCCGGGCATTGAGGCGCAAAAACACGACCATTTCGACCTCGTCGTCGACGGCGCGCAGGGCCGCCAGGTGTTGCGCATGACCGATCCGCGGCGCTTCGGCGCCGTGTTGTGGCACGACGCGCGCGACGGCGGCGTCGACCAGCACCTGCTGCTGCGCGGCCTCGGCGTGGAGCCGCTCGAGGACGGCTTTTCCGGCCAGTTGCTGTACAAGAAAACGCGCGGACGCGGGGCCAGCGTCAAGCAGGTGCTGATGGCCGGCGACATCGTGGTCGGCGTGGGCAATATCTACTGCTCGGAGAGCCTGTTCCGGGCCGGCATCAACCCGAAAACCCCGGCCGGGCGCATCGGCCTGGCGCGCTACGACAAACTGGCGCAGGCCATCCGCGAGGTGCTGGCGGCGGCCATCGCCCAGGGCGGCAGCACGCTGCGCGATTTTATTGGCGTAAACGGCCAGACGGGCTATTTCCAGCAGAGCTATTTCGTCTATGATCGTGCAGGCGCGCCCTGCCGGGTATGCGGCGCGCCGGTGCGCCAGATCAAGCAGGGGCAGCGCTCGACGTTTTATTGCGTCAACTGCCAAAAATAAGATGCGAATGGAGGCGTGGCGAGCATGATGGTCAGGGACTTGGAACAATACAGCGCATGGCGCCAGGGCGTCGTCGCGGCGCTGCGGCGGTACCAGGACTGGGTCGGCGCGGCCGACCTGGCCGACGGCGCCACCGAGCTGCGCCTGGGCCGCGCGCTGGCCCGGCTGGCCGACGACAAGCTGTCGATCGCCTTCGTCGCCGAATTCTCGCGCGGCAAATCGGAGTTGATCAACGCCATCTTCTTCGCCGACTACGGCCAGCGCATCCTGCCGTCTGCGGCCGGGCGCACCACGATGTGCCCGACCGAGCTGCTGTACGACCCGGCCCAGCCGCCGTCGATCCGCCTGCTGCCGATCGAGACGCGGGCGCGCAACCTGTCGACCAGCGACTACCGCGACGACGCCGCCGCCTGGACCGCGCTGCCGCTCGACCTGGACGCGGCCGGCTCGCTGCAGGAAACGCTCAGGCAAGTTAGCATGAGCAAGCGCGTGACGGTGGCCGAGGCGCAGAGCTACGGCCTGTACGACGCCGACGACCCGGACGCCGCGGCGGTGCTCGACGAGCGCGGCATGGTCGAGATTTCGCTGTGGCGCCACGCCATCATCAACTTCCCGCATCCGCTGCTCAAGCAGGGCCTGGTGATCCTCGACACGCCCGGCTTGAACGCCATCGGCACCGAGCCGGAGTTGACGCTGAACCTGATTCCGAACGCCCACGCGGTGCTGTTCATCCTGGCCGCCGACACCGGCGTGACCAAGAGCGACATCGAGGTGTGGCGCAACCACATCGGCGGCGGCGCCGGGCGCCTGGTGGTGCTCAACAAGATCGACAGCATGTGGGACGAGTTGCGCAGCGACGCCGAGGTCGACGCCGACATTGCGCGCCAGCAGGCCGGCGCCGCGCACATGCTGGCGCTAGCCCCGCGCCAGGTGTTTCCGGTGTCGGCGCAAAAGGCGCTGGTGGGCAAGATCAACGGCGACCCGGCGCTGCTGGCCAAGAGCGGCCTGGAGGCGCTCGAGCGGGCCCTGTTCGACGAGCTAATCCCGGCCAAGAAGGACATCGTGCGCGGCCAACTGGCCGACGACCTGCGCGCCATCGACACGGCGCAGCAGGCGCTGGTGGCGGCGCGCATCCGCGGCATCGTCGAGCAGTTGCACGAACTGAAAAGCCTGCGCGGCAAGAACCAGAGCGTGATCGCGCACATGATGCGGCGCATCGACGTCGAGAAAAAGGAGTTCGACAGCAGCCTGTTCAAGCTGCAGGCGACGCGCTCGGTGTTTACCCGCTTGTCGACCGAGTTGTACACCAGCCTGGGCATGGACATCGTGCGCGACGACATCGACCAGGTGCGCGAGGCGATGCGGCGCAGCCGCTTTTTCACCGGCGTGCGCGAGGCCGTGCGGCAGTATTTCGAGCGCATCAAGCACAACCTCGCGCAATCGGAGCGCAAGACGGTGGAAATCTCCGAGATGATGGGGGTGATGTACCGCAAGTTCGCCGCCGAACACGGGCTGGCGCTGGCGCTGCCGATGCCGTTTTCGCTGGAGCGCTACCGCCGGGAAATCGGCGAAATCGAGGCGGTCTACCACAAGCAGTTCGGCACCGCGACGTTGATCACGACCAGCCGCGTGGTGTTGATGGAGAAATTCTTCGACTCGATCGCCTCGCGCGTGCGCAAAAGCTTCAAGGCCGCCAACGACGACGCCGACGCCTGGCTGAAGGTGATCATGGCGCCGCTGGAGGCGCAGATCCGCCAGCACAAGGACCAGCTGAAACACCGGCTGGCGTCGATCCAGCGCATCCACGACGCCACCGACAGCCTGGAGCAGAAAATCGACGCGTTCGAGGCCGGCCTGCTCGAGCTGGAGCAACAAAAAATCCGCCTCGGCGAACTGGTGGGCGCGATCGGCGCCGCCATCGACGCGCGCGGCGCGGTCCTCGACGCGGCCGCCTGAGCGCCGCCCCGGCAGCCGCGTCCACACGAGAAAACGAGACGAACAAGGACATGAAAAATTTGCTTCACCCGCCGCCGTTGCGGCACGACGCGGCCAGCGCCGCCGCCCTGGCCGACCCCGGCTTTTCCGCCACCGTGATCGGCTGGCAGCAAGTCCACGGCCGCCACGCCCTGCCCTGGCAAAACACGCGCGACGCCTACCTGGTCTGGCTGTCGGAAATCATGTTGCAGCAAACCCAGGTCGCGGCCGTGCTGGGATATTACGCGCGCTTCCTGGCGCGCTTTCCGACGCTGCGCAGCTTGGCCGAGGCGCCGGTCGAGGACGTGATGGCGCAGTGGAGCGGCCTCGGTTACTACACCCGCGCGCGCAACCTGCACAAGTGCGCCCGGCGCGTGGTGGACGAGTACGACGGCGTGTTTCCACACGACCCTTTGCTGCTGGCCGAGCTGCCCGGCATCGGCCGCTCGACGGCGGCGGCGATCGCGGCGTTTTCCAGCGGCGCCCGCGCCGCCATCCTGGACGGCAACGTCAAGCGGGTGTTCGCGCGGGTCTTCGGGATCGACGCCTATCCCGGCGAAAAAAAGATCGAGCAGGCATTGTGGCAACGCGCCGAGGCGTTGCTGCCGCTGACGGGCATCGAGTCCTACACCCAGGGCTTGATGGACTTGGGCGCGACCCTGTGCACGCGCAGCAGCCCGGATTGCCAGCGCTGCCCGCTGCAACCGCGCTGCGTTGCCTTCGCCACCGACCGGGTCAAGGAACTGCCGGTGCGCAAGCCGAAAAAGACCAGCCCGGAAAAGCACGCGACCATGCTGGTGATCATCGACCGCGGCCAGGTGCTGCTCGAACAGCGGCCCGGCAGCGGCATCTGGGGCGGCCTGCTGTCGCTGCCGGAGCTGGACGGCCACGCGCCGCTCGACGGCGGCGCCGCGCCGGCCGTCGACCACGACGCCGTCACGCTGGCGGTCGGCAAGTTCGGCGAGATCGAGTCGCAGCAACGCCTGCTGCCGATCACCCACGTGTTCACGCATTACAAGCTGCACATCGCGCCGTGCCGCATCGCGCTGGCGCGCCGCCTCGACCTGGCCGGCGAGTCGGGCCACGTCTGGTACGACGGCGCCGCCATCGGCCAGGCGCCGCTGCCGGCGCCGATCAAGAAACTGCTGCTGGAACTATTCGGCGACACCCAGGCGGCGCAGGCGCGCATGGATTTTTAGCGGCGGCGGTGAGGGGACCCGCCCGGCGATGGCCAACGCCACCCGCTGAGCGTGGCGGCGGTGGCGATGAACCATTTGACGAGTCTGGCTTCATGGCCGCCGTCTCGGCGCGCAGTGCGGCGTGTGCGGCGGCAAGCCTACAGCTCGTCGATTGAAAACAGGCGCCGGTGCTCGCGGATGGCGTAGCGGTCGGTCATGCCGGCGATATAGTCGGCGATCTGGCGCGCCTGCTTGCCCGGCGCGTCCGCCGGCGCCAGGTAGTCGGGCGGCAGCAGCACCGGCTCGGCCTGGAAGGCCTCGAACAGCTCGCGCACGATGCGGCTGGCCTTCACGCGCATCCGGTTGACCTGGTAATGGCGGTACAGGTTGGCGTACAGGAAGCGTTTCAACTCGCTTGCCTCGGCCCGCATCGGCGCGGAAAAGCGGATCAGCGGCGGCGCCGCGCGCACCTCGTCGATGTGCCGGGGCGCGGCCGCGGCGATCAGCTGCGACGACGTGGCGATCAGGTCGGCCGCCAGCGCGCTGATGATGCGGCGCAGCGTTTCATACACCGCGCGCCGGCCCGGCAGACCGGGGAACTCGGCCTCGACCGCGCGGCGGTGGCGCCCGAACAGCGCCACCTGCTCCATCTGCGCCATTGTGATCAGGCCGGAGCGCAGGCCGTCGTCGATGTCATGGTTGTTGTAGGCGATTTCGTCGGCCAGGTTGGTCAGTTGCGCCTCCAAAGAGGGCTGGGTGCGGTCGATGAAGCGCTGGCCCAGCGGCCCCAATTGTTGCGCGTTGGCCAGCGAACAATGCTTGAGGATGCCCTCGCGCGTCTCGAACATCAGGTTCAAGCCGTCGAAGGCGCCGTAATGCTGCTCCAGCTCGTCGACCACGCGCAAGCTCTGCAGATTGTGCTCGAAGCCGCCGTGGCCCTTCATGCAGTCGTTGAGGACGTCCTGGCCGACGTGGCCGAAGGGGGTGTGGCCGAGGTCGTGCGCCAGCGCGACCGCCTCGACCAGGTCCTCGTTCAGGCGCAGGCTGCGCGCCAGCGAGCGGCCGATCTGCGCCACCTCCAGGCTGTGCGTCAGGCGGGTGCGGAACAGGTCGCCTTCGTGGTTGAGGAAAACCTGGGTCTTGTATTCGAGCCGGCGGAAGGCCGACGAGTGGATGATGCGGTCGCGGTCGCGCTGGAACTGGCTGCGCGAAGCGGCCGGCGCCTCGGCCACCCGCCGCCCCCTACCCTGCGCCGAATGGGCCGCGTAAGGGGCGAGCAAGGCGTCTTCCAGCATGGCCGGCTAGCCGACGCAGGCGGCCAGCGTGGCCAGCACGTGCTCGCGCGGGGCGTTGCCGATGCTCGGGCTGCCAAGCGGCTTGAGCAGGATGAACTTGATCTCCCCGCCCTCGTTTTTCTTGTCCACTTCCATCAGTTCGAGCCAGCGTTCGGTGCCCAGGTCGGGCGCCGTCACCGGCAGGCCGGCGGCGGCCACCAGCGCGCGCACGCGCGCCACCGTGGCGGCGTCGACGTGGCCGACGCGCCGCGACAGCTCGGCCGCCATCACCATGCCGCAGCCGACGGCCTCGCCGTGCAGCCAGTTGCCGTAACCCATGCCGGCCTCGATCGCGTGGCCGAAGGTGTGGCCGAAATTGAGGATCGCCCGCAGGCCGCCCTCGCGCTCGTCCTGGCGCACCACGTCGGCCTTGATCTCGCACGAGCGGGCGATGGCGTAGGCCAGCGCGCCCTTGTCGCGCGCCATCAGCTTGCCGATGTTGGCCTCGATCCAGTCGAAGAAGGCGGCGTCGATGATGGCGCCGTGCTTGATCACCTCGGCCAGGCCGGCCGACAACTGGCGCGCCGGCAGCGTTTCCAGCGTCGTCGTGTCGGCGATGACGACGTTGGGCTGGTAGAAGGCGCCGATCATGTTCTTGCCCAGCGGATGGTTGATGCCGGTCTTGCCGCCGACCGAGGAATCGACCTGGGCCAGCAAGGTGGTGGGGATCTGCACGAAACCGACGCCGCGCATGTAGCTGGCGGCGGCGTAACCGGTCAGGTCGCCGATGACGCCGCCGCCCAGCGCCACCAGGGTGGTCTTGCGGTCGCACTTGCGCGCCAGCAGGGTGTCGAAAATGGTCATCAGGCTGGACCAGTTCTTGTGCTCCTCGCCGTCCGGCAGGACGATGCTGAACACCTCCTTGCCGCCGGCGGCCAGCGCCCGCTCCAGGCGCGCCAGGTACAGCGGCGCCACCGTGGTGTTGGTGACGATGGCCACTTTGCCGCCGCTGACGTGGCGCAGCAGCAAATCGGCGTCGGCCAGCAGGTCGGGGCCGATGACGATCGGGTAGCTGCGCTCGTCGAGGTCGACGCTTAAAAGGATATTGGATTGCTCGTTCATCGAAGGCTCTGCTTGGGTGACGCAGTTGGGCGAGTTCTCGCATTCGAGGCTGGCCAGCTGCATCAGAATTGTTTGGACCATCGATTGTACGTTAGGTCGGCCGGTGTCGATGACGACGTCGGCCACCTCCATATACAAGGGCTCGCGCTGCACGGCCAGCTCCTCGATGCGCTTGCGCGGATCGGCTGTTTGCAGCAACGGCCGGCTCTTGTCGTGGCTGGTGCGCGTCATGATGCTGTTGACGTTGGCGCGCAGGTAGATGACGGTGCCGCGCTGCTTCAGATAGGCGCGGCTGTCGGCGTCGAGCACGGCGCCGCCGCCGGTGGCCATGACGATGCCTTGCTGCATGGTCAAGTCGCGGATCACCTCCGCCTCGCGCCGCCGGAAGCTTTGCTCGCCCTCGATTTCAAAAATCCACGGAATCGAGGCGCCGGTGCGGGCCTCGATTTCGTGGTCGGAATCAACAAAGCGCTTGCCCAGCTTGCGGGCAAGGATGCGGCCGATGGTGGTTTTTCCGGCCCCCATCAGCCCTACTAAATACAGATTTTGCATTGCGGCAATAGTTTAATTTTTATCGTTACAGGCCGATGCCCGTCCGTATGGGCTGACCACGCCCGGCGGGCTGATCGTCTTAATGGCGTAGTCGCTGTTCAGGCCGCGCAGCAAAGTGTAACCGACATACGTCGACTCCGTCCCGGAAACCTTGCCGCGCACCGTGAAATCGATGTCGAGCCAGAAGGCCCGGTCGCGCGCGTAGGTGAACGTGACGATGGCCATGCCGTTGGCGTCGGTCTTGGCGCTCGACGTCACCTGCACCGGAATGCCCGGGTCGAGGAAGCCGTTGGTGTTGAAATCCTCCCCGGCGTCGAGAATGCCGTTGCTGTTGACGTCCTCGTTGGCGCAGCTGGCGCTCACTTGCGCCGTCCACGGGCCTTCGAGGCCGGGGAACAGCATGATGCCCTTGTAATAGTTGCGCGGACGCACGGAAACCGTGATGTCGACGTTGGCCGCCGGGCCGCCGCCGCCGTCGGTGACGAACACCACGTACTCCTTGCTGTAGGTGGTCGAGCTGGGCGTGCCGACCGAGTTGCCGGTGCCGGCGCTAATGAACAGCGCGCTCTTGGCCACCGTCAGCTGGATGTCGGCCAGGGCCACCGCCGCCGGCACCGCCGGGTCGTCGATCTTGGCCCGCACCACGACGCCGTTGACGGCCGTGGTGCTGGCGCCCGGGATGAAATTGACGCTGGCGGCGCCGTCGCTGCCGGTTTGCACCCGCGAAGGCGAGCTGAGCGCGCCGCCGCTGCCGTCTTTTTGGATCGAGAAACTGATCCAGGCGTTCTTCACCAGGTTGTTGGCGGCGGTGCCGTCGCGCACGATGGCGCGCACCGTGCTTTGCTGGGTGCTGCTGCCGGGCAGGTTGGGGCCGACCAGGGCCGGATCGGCCTGGCCGGTGACGTTGGCGCTGGCGACCAGCGGCGCGACGAACTCGACGGTGCCCTGCACCGACACGCCGGCGGCCGTCGCGGTCAGGCTGGCCAGGCCGGGACTGGTGGCCTTGACATAGCCGGTCGCGTCGCCGGCGCTGAAGGTCAGCGGCGCCGCCAGTTCCAAGGTACAGGCGCTGTCGCTGTAGACGTTGCCGCGCGACGTGCCCAGGCCGACGTTGCCCGTTTGCGCCACGCCGGCCGTGTCGTTGTGGATGGCCACGCGCTGGCAGGTGTTGATCAAGGCCTGGCTCTGGGTCGCGCCGCCGGCGTTGACCACTTTGACGTTGAAGTTCGAGGCGTTGATCGTCATGGTCGTCGAGGCCGTGTCGCCCGTCGATTTCACCGTCACGGTGTCGGCGCTGCCGGCCGGATTGACGTTGGCCTGATACACCAGCACCAGCTGGCCGCTGGCGTCGGTGACGGCGGCGCCGCCACCCTTGACCGTGACAGGGTTGCTGGCGGCGCTGAAAGTAACCGCCTTGTTCGCCAGCGCCGCGCCGGCCGAGTCGACCAGTTTCACCGTCAGCTCGGCGCTGGCGCCCAGGTTGAGCGTGTTGTTGGCGGCGATCGACAGCTTGGTGCCGACCACGTTGACCACCGTACTCATGGTCTTGCCGCCGACGGTGGCGGTGACGGTGATCGCGCGCAGGGTCGGATCGGCGCTGGTGCCCAGCTTGACGCTGGCCTGGCCCAAGGCGTTGGTGGTGGCGACCGGCTGGCTGAGCGCGCCCGAATCGGCGGCGAAATTAACCAGCGCGTTCGGCACCACCGAATTGGCGGCGTCCTTGACCAGGGCCACGATGCTGACCTCGGCGGTGCCGGCCGACGCCAGCGTGACGCTGTTGGCGGTCAACTGGATCGAGGCGATCGAGGTCGTCGTCGCCTTCACCACCTTGACCACCAGCGCGGTCGACTTGACGCCGCCGACGCTGGCCGTGACGGTGATGTTGCGCTCCGCCGTGTTGCCCTTCGTGCTCAGCTTGGCGGTGACGGCGCCGGTCGCGTCGCTGACCAGGTTGTCGCTGCTGACGGTGCCCGAGTCGGCCGAAAAGGCCACGGTTTCGTCCTTCAGCGCGGTGTTGTTGGCGTCCTTGACGATGGCCGTCAACACCACCTCGGTGCCGGTTTCGCCGGAGGCGAGTATCGACTCGGCGCTGCCAACCAGGACCACGCTGGCGACCTTCGAGGCGGCGCCCGGCGGCGTGGTGCCCGGCACCGCGCCGGGGTTGCCGCCGCCGCCGCCGCAGGCCGCCAGCAGCGCGGCGCAGGCCGCCAGCGCCAGCCAGGCGGAAAATGGTTTGCTCGAATTGCGCGGTATGTTCATAGGTCCACCCTTGTTATCCAGCATAAAATTCGTTGATGTCTTACTTTTTATTAACGCGTCGAGAGCCGGTCGGCGACGATTTTCGGCGTGATGAACACCAGCAGCTCGGTCTTGTCGTTGGTGCGGCCGGTGGTGCGGAACAGGTAGCCCAGTACCGGGATGTCGCCCAGCAGCGGCACCTTCGACTCCGACGAACGCTCGGACTGCTGGTAGATGCCGCCCAGCACCACGGTGCCGCCGTTCTCGACCATCACCTGGGTCTTCACGTGCTTGGTGTCGATGGCGAAACCGGCCCGGGTTTCCTGGCCGACGCTGTCCTTGTTGACGTCCACTTCCAGCACCACGTTGCCGTCGGGCGTGATCTGCGGCGTCACCTCGAGGCGCAGGTTGGCCTTCTTGAAGGTGATCGACGTGGCGCCGCTGCTGGTGGCGACCTGGTAGGGCAGCTCGATGCCCTGCTCGATCAGGGCGATCACCTTGTCGGCGGTGACTACCCGCGGGCTGGAAATGATCTTGCCCTTGCCGTCGGCCTCGAGCGCCGACAGCTCCAGGTTCAGGAAGCGGTTGGCGGCCGCCGAGAACAGGCTCACCGCCAGGTTCCCGGGGGCGATGCCGTTGATGCTGGCGGCCGGCAGGTTGACGAACTGGCTGTTGTTGTAGGACGAGCCGGTCTCGCCGAGCTGGCCGGTGACCTCGCCCACGCCGGCGATGTTGCCGCCGATGGCGACGCGGGTGTTGCCGTTGCCGACCTGGTAGCCGGCGTCGCCGCCGCGGATGGTGCGCATGTCGGCGAAGCCGAGCTTGGCGCCGAGGTTGCGGCTGAACGAGTCGTTGGCCTCGACGATGCGCGCCTCGATCAGCACCTGCTTGCTGGCGACGTCGGTCTTCTGGATCAGCTTGCGGATGTCGTCGAGCTTGGCGGCGACGTCGGTGACGAACAACTGGTTGGTGCGCGGCTCGATGATGGCGCTGCCGCGCTTGGACAGCACGCGGTTCTTGCCGTCGCCGCCGACGTCGAGGCCGAACACGGTGCGGAAGGCGTCGGCCTTCTGGTAGTTCAGTTGGAAGATCTCGGAGCGCAGCGGCTCGAGCTCGGCGATCTGGGCGCGCTGCTCGAGTTCCAGCTTCTCCTTCGTCAGCAACTCCTCCCTCGGCGCGATCCACAGCACGCTGCCGTTCTTGCGCATGTCCAGGCCCTTGGCCTGCAGCACCACGTCGAGCGCCTGGTCCCACGGCACCTCGCGCAGGCGCAAGGTCAGGTTGCCCGTCACGCTGTCGCTGGTGATGATGTTCAGGCCGGAGATGTCGGCGATCGCCTGCAGCGCCGCGCGCACCTCGACGTTCTGGAAGTTGAACGACAGCTTTTCGCCGCGGTAGCCCTGGCTGCCCTGGGTCAGTTTGTTCGGCTCCTCCTTGATCGGCTTGACGTCGATCACCAGTTGCGTGTCGCTCTGGTAGACGGTCTGCTCCCACAGCCCCTTGGCCTCGATCGTCATGCGCACGTTCTCGCCCTGCGGCACGGTGGTCACGCGCGTCACCGGCGTGCCGAAGTCGGCCACGTCGAGGCGCCGCCGCAGCGTCTCGGGCAGGCCGGTCTTGAGGAAGTCGACGACCACGCCGGCGCCCTGCTGGCGCACGTCGACGGCCACCTGGCTGTGCGGCAGGTCGACGACGATGCGGCCCTCGCCGTTGGCGCCGCGGCGAAAGTCCATGTCGCGCAGCAACTGGCGCCCGGCCGGCGCCGGCGCGGCGGCGGCCGGCAGGCCGGCGGCGTTGACGGCGGTGGCGACGCCGCCCGAGCCTTCGATGGTGACGATGACGGCGTTGCCGTCGATCGCCGTGGCGTAGTTCAGCGCGCGCTTGAGGTTGAGCACCAGGCGCGAGCGCTGGCCGGCCTGCACCACGTTGACGCTGCGCAAATCGCCGACGTTCATGTCGAGCACGCTCTTGCCGGTGCCGTTGACGGTGGCGCCGAAGTCGAGCGCGATGCGGGCCGGGTTGGTGATCGAAAAGCCGATCGGCATGCCGGCCGGCGCGCGCTGCATGCTGACCTTGACGATCACGTTCGAGCCCTGCTGGTTGGCGCTGATCGCCTCGATGACGTTGTCCTGCGCCGGCGCCGGCTGCGCGCGCGCGGCGCCGGCCGGCAGCAGCAGCGCCAGCGCCAGCGGCGCCAGCGCCGCCGCCAGCCGCGCGCCGCGCGCCATGAATGGGAATGCGCTCATTATTTTGTCTCCTTGCTGTCCTGCAACTCCAACTTGGCCATGCGCTCGACCCAGTCGCCGCCCGCATCCTGAACGATCTCCTTGATCGAGATCGCCTCCTCGGTGACGCCGGTGATGAGGCCGAAATTCTGGCCGACGTGCTGGCCGCTGCGGACCTGGTACACCGACCGGTCGATTTGCAGCAGCGCGTACACCACGCCCGCCTTTTGCAGCGTCCCCACCATCTTGATCGTGTCGAGCGGGTAACTTTCCAGCAATTCCTTGCGGCGCTCCAGGTCCGGCTTGAAGCCCGAGCTGGACTTGGCCGCGCGGGCCAGCTCGGCCAGCAGCTTGTTCGGGCTGAACGGGTCGACCGCCTCCTTGGCGCCGTAGGCGAAGGGGATGAAAGTCTTCGGTTCGCTCAGCGGCGGCACGGCGACGCGCGCCTGCGCCTTCACCTCGGCCATCCATAGCCGCACCTCCTGCACGTCGCTGTCGCCGCAGCCGGCCAGCGCCAGCAGCAGCGCGGCGGCGGCCGCGGCGTTGCGCGGCGCGCTCATTTCTTGGCCTTGCTTTTCTTGTCGGCCAGCGCCTTGCGCTGGGCCAGCACCTCGTCCGGGTCGAGGTAGCGGAAGGTCTTGGCGACCGCTTCCAGCGTCAGGCTGCCGTCCTTGGCCGCGACCAGGGCCATGTTGTTGAGCGTGACGATGCGCGGCAGGTTGGCCATGTCGCCGGCGAAGGCGCCGAGGTCGTGGTAGTTGCCGCTGACCTTGATGTCGATCGGCAGCTCGGCGTAATAATCCTTGACCACCACCTGGCCCGGCCGGAACAGCTCGAACTGCAGGCCGCGGCCCAGCCCGGCCTGGTTGATGTCGGACAGCAGCGCGGCCATCTCGGCCTTGCTCGGCAACTGCTTTTGCAAGCGCTCGACGTACTGGTCGACCTGCGCCTTCTGCGCCCGCAGCGCCTCCAGGTTGATCGCCAGCGCCATCTTGCCCTTGTATTCGTCGCGCAAGCCCTGCTCGCGCAGCGCGCCGGCCTCCTGCTGCTCGAACTGGCCGCTCCAGTAGCCGAAATAGCCGAGCGCGATCACCGCCGCCGCCGCGCCGCAGCCGCACAGCACGCGCGGCGCCAGCGGCCACTGGCCGGGGTGGAGCTGGTTCAGGCCGCGGAACTGCGCCGCCAGCGACTGCGCCAAGTGTGTCAGGTTAGCCATATCGATCGCTCCGCTGTCATTGCTTCGGCGCCGCGGCGGGCGCCGCCGCGCCGCTCTTGTCTTGCTTGGGCTGGTCCTTGTCGCGCGGGCGCTTGATGCCGACCACCAGCGTGAATTCGACCACCTTCTTGGCGCTGCGTCCCTGGCCCAGGCCGGTGGAACGCACTTCGACCAGTTCTGGGCGCTCCAGCCACGGCGAGTTGCCGGCCAGGTTGCGCAGGAATTCCGAGACCCGCTCCTGCGACTGGGCGTAACCGTTCATGTTGACGCGCTGGCCTTCCTGCTTGAAGGCGCGCAGGTAGACCCCGTCCGGGGTTTGCCTGACCAGCTCGTCGAGCAGGAACACCGGCTGGTTGCGGTCGCCCTGCAAATCCTCGACCGCCTGCTGGCGCGCCTTGAGCGCCTCGATCTCCTGCTTGAGGGTGGCGATTTCGACGATCTTGCCGTCGAGTTCGACGATCGCCGCCTTGATGGCGCCGTTGCGCTCGTCCTGGATCGACAGGCGGCGCGCGTTGTAGCCGCCCACCGCCAGCACCACCGCGGCGCCGGCGACGGCGCACAGCCCCAGCAGGGCCAGGAAGGCGGCCTTCCTTTGCTGGCGTTTTTCCTCGCGGTGCGGCAGCAGGTTGATGCGTATCATCAGCCGAACCTCCGCAAGGCCAGGCCGCAGGCCACCAGGTAGGCCGGCGCGTCGCTATGCAACTGCGCCTCGCGCACGCCCGGCGCCAGTTGCATGCCCTGGAACGGCGAGAACACGGCGGCGGCCATCTTGGTGCGCCCGGCAACCAGTTCGAGCAGGCCGGGCAGCTGGGCGCAGCCGCCGGCCAGGAACAACTGGTCGACCCGGGTGTAGGGCGTCGACGTGAAGAAAAACTGGATCGCCCGCGTCACCTCCAGCGCGGCGCTCTCGAGGAAGGGCGCGAGCACGTCGCGCTGGTAGTTCTCCGGCAGCTCGCCGGACTTCTTGCGCCCCTCGGCCTCCTCGAACGACATGCCGAAGGCGCGCACGATGTCCTGGGTCAGCTGGTTGCCGCCGAAGGGCTGCTCGCGCTCGTAAATGGTGACGCCGTCCTGCAGCACGGAAATGTGGGTGACCTGGGCGCCGATCTGGAACAGCGCGATGACCTGGTCGAGCGTGGCCTTGGGCGTCAGCGCCGTGACGCGTTCGAGCGCGGCGCGCGCGGCGTACGACTCGATGTCCATCACCACCGCCTTCAGGCCGGCCGACTCGGCCACGGCGACGCGGTCCTCGACCTTCTCGCGGCGCGACGCCGCCAGCATCACCTCGATGTCGTCGGGCGAGTTCAGGGCCGGCCCGAGCACGTCGAAGTCGAGGCTGACCTCGTCGAGCGCGAACGGGATGTACTGGCTGGCCTCGGACTCGACCTGGACTTCCAGCTGGTCCTCGGAGAGGCCGGCCGGCAGGATGATTTTCTTGGTGATCACCGACGCCGGCGGCATGCCCAGCGCGACCAGGCGGGCGCGCGCGCCGCTCTTCTTCCAGAGCCGGCGCAGCGCCTCGGAGACTTGCTCGATGTTTTCGATGTTACCGTCGACCACGGCGCCGCGCGGCAGCGGCTCGGCGGCGTAGCGCTCCAGGCGCAGCTCCTGCTTGCCGACCAGGGCCAGTTCGACCAGGCGCACCCCGGAGGTGCTGATGTCGATCCCCAGCAGCGGCTGGCTGGCGCGGCCGAACAGGGCGCTCAGGTCGATCAAGGCCGTCCCCCGCCGCGGCGCGCCGCCGGCTGGCCCGCGCCACTACTATTGTGTTTCGGGGCACACATTAGAACTGTTGGCATAAGGGGAAACTCGTTTGTAGACCAGCGTTTAAACGGCACACATCAGACAGTACTTTAAATCCTAGCAATAAGGCTTGGTGTGTGTAAAGGTATTTAAAGGTATTTCTGCTGCGCATGATTCGAAGCGTCGTGGTATCCGCCACACTCGGCCGGAGGGGGTGTGGTCAAGCACACCACGATAGTTGCCGGCTTGGCCAGCGGGGGCGCCCGCTTGACGCGCCGCGCGCGAGCCGCCTCGCTTATAATTGACTCGCATAACTACAGCGAAAGACTCCACCCGCATGTCCTCCTCCAAAACCGCCGGCGCGCCCGCGCCCCGGCCCGCCGCCGGCCAACCCCGCCGCTTCCTCCTGTTGTCGCTGGCCTGCGTGCTGGGCCTGGGCCTGGTGGCCATGCTGCTGGTGGTGTTCGGCCTGGCCATGGCCTACCCGAACCTGCCGGCGCTCGACACCCTGACCGACTACCGGCCGAAGATGCCGCTGCGCATCTTCTCCTCCGACAACGTGCTGATCGGCGAATTCGGCGAGGAGCGCCGCACGCTGGTGCGCGTCAAGGACATCCCCGACGTGATGAAAAAGGCCGTGCTGGCGATCGAGGACGACCGCTTCTACGAACACGGCGGCGTCGACTACCTGGGCATCACCCGCGCCGCGCTGCACAACCTGACCGGCGGGGCGAAACAGGGCGCCTCGACCATCACCCAGCAGGTGGCGCGCAACTTCTTCCTGTCGAGCGAGCAAACGCTCAAGCGCAAGACCTACGAGGTTTTGCTGGCCTGGAAGATCGAACAAAACCTCAGCAAGGACCAGATCCTCGAGGTGTATATGAACCAGATCTACCTGGGCCAGCGCGCCTACGGCTTCTCGTCGGCCGCGCAAATCTACTTCGGCAAGAACCTCAAGGACATCAGCGTGGCCGAGGCGGCCATGCTGGCCGGCCTGCCGAAGGCGCCGTCGGCCTACAACCCGGTGGTCAACCCGAAGCGCGCGCGCACCCGCCAGCAATACATCCTGCAGCGCATGCACCTGCTCGGCTACATCAGCGACGCCCAGTTCGCCGACGCCAAGGCCGAGCAGTTGAAGATCAAGACCGACAGCAGCGAGTTCGGCGTGCACGCCGAGTACGTCGCCGAAATGGCGCGCCAACTGGTCTACGAGCAGTTCAAGGAAGACACCTACACGCGCGGCCTGAACGTGTTTACCACCATCACCAAGGCCGACCAGGACGCCGCCTACCTGGCGCTGCGGCGCGGCGTGATGGACTACGAGAAGCGCCACGGCTACCGCGGCCCGGAAGCCTACATCGACATCCCGTCGACCAAGGAGGAGGCCGACAACGCCATCGAAACCGAGCTGGCCGACCACCCGGACAGCGACGACATCGTCGCGGCGATGGTGCTGCAGGCGTCGCCGCAGAAAATCGTCGCCGTCAGCGCCGCCGGCGAGGAAATCGCCATCAGCGGCCCGGGCCTGGCCTTCGGCGCGGCCTGGCTGTCGGACAAGGCGGCGCCGAACCGGCGCATCCGCCGCGGCGCCGTGATCCGCGTCATGCGCGAGGACAGCGGCTGGAGCGTGACGCAGATGCCGGAGGTCGAATCGGCCTTCGTCTCGGCCAGCACCAGCGACGGCGCGATCCGCGCGATGGTCGGCGGCTTCGACTACAACCGCAACAAGTTCAACCACGTCACGCAAGCCTGGCGCCAGCCGGGCTCAGCCTTCAAACCCTTCATCTACTCGGCCTCGCTCGAGCGCGGCCTGTCGCCGTCGACCATCATCAACGACGCGCCGATCTCCTTCGACGCCGGGCAGACCGGCGGCCAGGCCTGGGAGCCGAAGAACTACGACAGCAAGTACGAGGGGCCGATGACGATGCGGCGCGGCCTGACCAAGTCGAAAAACATGGTCTCGATCCGCATCCTGCAGAAGATCGGCGCCAAGTACGGCCAGGAATACGCGACCCGCTTCGGCTTCGACGCCGACAAGAACCCGCCCTACCTGACCCTGGCGCTGGGCGCCGGCGCGGTCACGCCGCTGCAGATGGCCGGCGCCTACGCGGTGTTCGCCAACGGCGGCTACAAGGTTAGCCCCTACCTGATCGCCAAGGTCACCGACAGCGACGGCAAGGTGCTGTCGCAGGCCAATCCCGACCTGGCCGGGGTCGCGGCCAACCGCGTCATCGACGAACGCAACGCCTTCCTGATGAACAGCATGATGAACGACGTGGTGCGCTACGGCACCGCCGCCAAGGCGATGGCGCTGAAGCGGCCCGACCTGTCGGGCAAGACCGGCACCACCAACGACTCGATCGACGCCTGGTTCGCCGGCTACCAGGCGAAGCTGGTGGGCATCGCCTGGATCGGCTACGACAAGCCGAAGAACCTGGGCAACCGCGAAACCGGCGGCGGCCTGGCCTTGCCAATCTGGATGAGCTATATGCAAAAGGCGCTGAAGGGCATTCCGGTCGAGGAAAGGGCGGTGCCGGAGGGGCTGGTACAGTCCGGCGACGACTATTATTACGCGGAGAATCCGCCGGGCACGGGCGTGCACAGCCTGGAGGGCGCGGCGCGCGGCACGCCGGCCGAGGAGAAAGTCAAGGACGCCGTCAAGAACGAGCTGTTCTGACGCCGCGCCGCGCTCTCCCCGCGGGGGAGGGCTGGCGGCGCAAGCCGGCGGCCCTCCCCCTTGTTACTTCCTTAGGACAAGGTCACCGGTGCGCCCGCCTGGGCGCTGGCCAGCGCCGACAGCGCGGCGAACAACTCGGAACCGTCGCGCGTGTCGATCCACTGCTCGCCGACCCGGCCGTAATGGAAACCGCCGGATTTCGCCGCCACCCACAACTGTTGCATCGGCGCCTGGCTGTTGACGATGATTTTCGAGCCGTTGTCGATAAACTCGATTTGCAGCACGTTGCCGCTGCGGCTGCATTCGACATCGAGCACGTCCTCGTCGTTCAAACGGTCCAGCGACGCCTCGATCGCCGTCAGGGTTGCTTCGGCCAGTGCCAGGAATTCCGATTCGCTCATGCTACACTCCAAGATCTCATATCAAACCGTGATTCTAATCGTGAAGTCATCTTTAGCGTTGTATATCAGCATTTCCCTGCTCATCTCCGGCATGCTGGCCGGTTGCGGCCAACCGGGTCCGCTGTTCATGCCGAAGCCGCCGGCCAAACCGGCGCCCGAGCAAGCGGCCACAAGCGGCAAGCCGGCAATCACCCCGGCGCCGGTGCCGCCGCCACCGGCCATGCCGACGCCTGTGCAATAAACGCGGCGCCACGGGCCGACGCCGGCGCCCTACTCGTCGGCGACAATTTCTTCGAGGGCGCGCGCAAGGACAGACACAGAGGGTGCTAGGCGGCCTTCGCGGCGGCGGCTTTGCTGCGCGCCCAATACAAGCGAATACCGAGCAATAGCGCGACGATCAAGCCAAATAAGATAGGTTGTGCAAAGTTGTTTTTGCCGGCCTTCATCCACCAGAAATGCAGGATGGCCAGCGGCGCGATCAGGTAAACCAGCCGGTGCAGCCACTG
Organism: Janthinobacterium sp. CG3; assembly: GCF_000344615.1. GTDB lineage: Bacteria > Pseudomonadota > Gammaproteobacteria > Burkholderiales > Burkholderiaceae_D > Janthinobacterium. The sequence goes on from NZ_KB467824.1 coordinate 4,010,203, forward strand.
CCAGCGCTTGCCGCCGAGCCGGCGCACCATCGCGTTGCTACTGGTGGCGGCCAGCGGGATCAACAGCACGAAGGCGCTGAAGCCGACCGTGATGAAGGGCCGCTTGAGCACGTCGCGCCACATTTCGGCCAGGTCGAAAAAGTGGTCGAACCACAGGAACGTGGTGAAGTGCAGCGCGGCGTAGAAAAACACGAACAGGCCCAGCATGCGCCGCAGCTTGACCAGCCAGTTCCACTTCGCCAGCCGGCGCAGCGGCGTCAAGGCCAGGGTAATGCACAGAAAATACAGGGTCCAGTCGCCGCTGCCGCGGGTGAGGAACTCCAGCGGTTCGACCAGCTGGCCGGTCGCGCTCAGCCACACCATGCGCCCGAACGGTAGCAGCGACAGCAGGAACAGCGCCACTTTCAGCCAGCTCAGCTGTTTGGGGTTCGGATTGAATGGCATGGCTGCTTAAAAGAATTTTTTCAAATCCATGCCGGCGTACAGGGAGGCGACGTCGTTGTAGCCGTTGAACATCAAGGTCTTGCGCTTGCGCGCCAGGAAGCCGTCCTCGCCGATGCGGCGCTCGCTGGCCTGCGACCAGCGCGGGTGGTCGACTTCCGGGTTGACGTTCGAGTAAAAACCATACTCCGACGGCGCCGACACGTTCCAGGCGGTGCGCGGCGGCTCCTTGACGAAGCGGATCTTGACGATCGACTTGGCCGACTTGAAGCCGTACTTCCACGGCAGCACCATGCGCACCGGCGCGCCGTTCTGGTTCGGCAGCGTCTCGCCGTACATGCCCAGCGTCAACAGGGCCAGCGGATGGTTCGCCTCGTCGATGCGCAAGCCCTCGACGTAGGGCCAGGTCAGCACGCGGCTGCCGACGCCGGGCATTTGCTTCTTGTCGGCCAGGCTGACGAACTCGACGTATTTGGCGTTGCCGGTCGGCTCGACCTTCTTGATCAGCTCGGAAAACGAATAGCCGACCCACGGAATCACCATCGACCAGCCCTCGACGCAGCGCAGACGGTAGATGCGCTCCTCCAGCGGCGCCAGCTTGAGCAGCGCGTCCAGGTCCAGCGTCATCGGTTTTTTCACTTCGCCTTCGATCGTCACCGTCCACGGCCGCGTCTTCAGCGTGCCGGCGTTGTGCGCCGGGTCGGCCTTGTCGGTGCCGAACTCGTAGAAGTTGTTGTAGGTGGTGGCGTCCTTGTAGGCGCTCGGCTTGTCCATCGACGAGTACGCCGGATTCAGGCGCGCCGGCAGCTTCGGGTTGGCGCCGTTCTGGGCGAACGCTTCGCGCCCGGCCATGGCCAGCAGCGAAGCGCCGGCGATCGAGCCGGCCCCGATGTGCTGGATGAAACGGCGGCGCGACTCGAACACCTCGCGCGGCGTAATTTCGGAAGAAAACGGCAGGTCGATACCGTTGGGACTGCGTTGGATCAGCATGGCGGCTCCGGGACAGAAAGAGAAGGGATTGCGTCTTGGTCGCGCCAAGACTGACTAACCTTACACTATCCGGCCCGAATTAATCGTGACTTAATGTCGCCTACAGTTTGCCGTAAGAATGCAGGCCGGACAGGAACATGTTTACGCCGAGGAAGGCGAAGGTGGTCACCAGCAGGCCCACCAGCGCCCACCAGGCCGCCACGCGCCCGCGCAGGCCCGTCATCAGGCGCATGTGCAGCCAGGCGGCGTAGTTGAGCCAGACGATCAGGGCCCAGGTTTCCTTCGGGTCCCACGACCAGTAGCCGCCCCAGGCCTCGGCCGCCCACAGCGCGCCGAGGATGGTGGCGACGGTGAAGAAAGCGAAACCCACGGAAATGGCCTTGTACATGACGTCGTCGAGCACTTCCAGCGACGGCAGGCGGTCGACCAGGCGGCCGTGCGACTTCAGCAGGTAGGCCGCGGCCACCATGGCCGACAGCGCGAAGGTGCCGTAGCCGATGAAGTTGGCCGGCACGTGGATTTTCATCCACCAGCTTTGCAGCGCCGGCACCAGCGGCTGGATGTCGGCGGCGTCGCGCGTGACGGTGTACCACAGCAGGAACACCACCGCGGCCGTGATCACCAGCATGACGAAGGCGCCCAGTTGGCGGGTCGCGTAGCTTTGCTCGTAGTACAGGTAGAACATCGCCGTGATCAGGGAAAACAGGATGAACACTTCGTACAGGTTCGACACCGGGATGTGGCCGACGTCGCTGCCGACCAGATACGATTCAAACCAGCGCACCAGCATGCCGGTCAGGCCCAGCACCACGCCGGCCCAGCACAGCACCGAGCCGACCGACGAGCCGAAGTCGGAGCGCGCCGCCAGGCCGATCCAGTAAAACACCGTCGACAGCACGAAAAAGGTGCCCATCCACAGGATCGCCGACTGGCTCGACAGCATGTACTTGAGGAAAAACCGGGTATTCGCCGCGTCCAGGTTGCCGCCGTACAGCGACACCGCGAACAGCGCCAGCAGCGCCGCCAGCGGCATCAGCCAGCGCACCGGCTTCCAGTGCCAGCCGAGCCAGGCGAAAGTCGGCGCGCACGCCAGCATGATCACCTTCTCGTAGATGTCCATATAGGCGCCGAAGCGGTTCAGGCCGTACAGCGAGCCGCACAGCAAGAGCGCGCCGAACAGCCAGTCGAGCGTCGTCAGGCGCTTGAAAAAGCCCGGCGCGCGGGTATAGGTTTGTTGTGTCAATTCCATCATTCTCTCCAAAACCCGGGGCGCCGCGGCGGACGTCCGGATATCACTGTCGCTAGCGTCATGCGGCGTGCTCCGCTAGTGTCGTGCTGCGCTGCCGTGGCGCCGCGCCCTTGCGGGAGCGCCGCGCCACACTACCTTACGCCGACTGCGGCAACTTCGCTTTCAAAGCCTCGAATTCCTTCTCGAAGTCGAGCGTCTTGCGTTGCGTGCTCATCGCCATCAACGCCTCGGCGCCGCCGCTACCGTCGGCGCCGTCCTTGATCCACACCCACAGGCGGCGCTCGCGGATATAGAACATCGCGAACACGCCCAGCACCAGGAACAGGCAGCCCAGATAGACCACGCTCTTGCCCGGCGAACGCGTCACCTGCAGCACCGAGGCCTTGATCTCGGTAAAATCGTCCAGTTGCAGGTAGACCGGCGCGCCGTAGAAGAAGCTGTCCGACAGCGCGTTCGTGGCCAGTTGCAGGAAGCGGCCGTGGACTTGGTCGCCCGCCACCGGCGCCAGGCCGTCCTTGGCGCGCGCGGCCTGCCACAGGTCCCACAGGCTGCCGTTGAGTATCTTCATGAAAATGTCGGCGGCCTTTTCCTGCTCGGCGGCCGGGATTTTCTCAAGGAAACGCGAAATGGCCAGGAAACCGCCGTCCTTGCCGTCGCCGGCGAAAATGCCCAGGCTCTTCGCGGCCGACTCTTGCAGTTGCAGCCGCAGCGCCTCGGCGCCGGCCTGCGGCATGGCCCGCTGCGCATAGCGCGCGGCGGCCTGGCCGCGCAGCGCCGGGTCTTGCAGCGCGGCGCGCAAACGCATCCACTCGTTGACGCTGTGGCCGTCGTCGGCGGGAATGCGCAAAAAGCTGAACGGGTCGCCCGGATTGACGCGCATACCGGCCAGGAACACGGTGGCGCCGTCGACGCTGACCGGCTGCATGTAGTTCTGGTATTCGCGCGCCTGGCCGGTCTTGTCGCGCAATTTGTATTGCACGCTCGGGCCGACGTTCTTCAAATCCTTGTTGTTGGCGTTTTTCGCCGCCGAGCCGAGCCGCTTGTCGAGCCCGACCGCGAACTGCTCGTTCAAGCTGGCCGTCTTGCTGACGGCGCGCACATCCTGGCCGGCCGCGAGGTTTTCCACGTTGAACGGGCGAAAGCCCGACCATTCGACCGTATACGCCTCGCCCGACGCCAGCGCCAGCGGCGTGCTGCCGCTGACCTCGCCGGCGATGTCGAAGCGCGCGGTGGCGCTGCCGGTCATCGGGAAGCCGGTCAGTTTGAGCTTGCTGCCGCCGTCCTCAAAGCTGGACTGGTACACCGCCAGCCCCTTGTACAGCAAGGGCTCGTTGACCTTGATGGTGGCGGCGAAGCTGGCGCCGCTCTCGTGGTCTTTGATCACCACGTCGCTGGCAAACAGCTTGGGCATGCCGGTGCTGTAAAAGTCGATGTGGAATTTTTTCAGGGAGATGGTGAACGGCAAATCCTGGATCAGCACGCCGGTGGCCTGCGGAATCACGGCGGCGTTGCTGCTCGCCCCCTCGGGAATCATGGTGTTGCCGCGGAAGGTGGGATTGGACAGGCTCAGCCGGTGCTTTTCCGGAATGTCGGCGATCACGCCGCTGCCGGCGAACGGCGTCTTGCCCATGAACCACTGCTGGAAGCGGATCGGCATGTCGGAGTCGAGGAAGCCGCCGATGCAAATAATGACGATCGCGCTGTGCGCGAAGATATAGCCGAACTTGTTGGCCGCGCCGCGCTTGGCCGCCACCAGCGTGGCGTGGCCCTTGTCGACCACCTTGGCCTTGTAGCCGGCGTCTTCCAGCCGCGCCACGGTCTGTTGCGCCAGCGCCGCGCGCGCCAGCGGCGAGCGCCATTCGCCCTTGTGGTGGAAGTTGCGCAGCGATTGCTCGCGCACGTTGTCGCGCCAGCTGCGCATGTCCTTGAGCATTTTCGGCGCGTTGCGCACGATGCACAGCGACGTCGACGCCACCAGGAACGCCATGATCAGCAGGAACCACCAGGCCGAGTACACCGCGTACAGGCTGAGTTTGTGGAACACCTCGAACCAGAACGGCCCGAACTGGTTCACATAGCTCGGCATCGGCTCGTTCTGTTTGAGCACGGTGCCTATCATCGAGGCAATCGCGATCAGGGTCAGCAGGCTGATCGCGAAACGCATCGAGGAAACCAGTTCGACGGTTTCGGCCAGCGCCCGGCGGCGCGTTTTCAACTCAATTCCGGTGGTGCTTGGGGTGCTCATGCTCAACACAATCTCAAAGTATGGCGGCACTCATGGCGACGCTGCGGGCATGATACTAACAAAAAGGGCAGCCCGCTCACGCTGCCGCCCTTTTGCCACCCGCCGCGGGCCGAGGCCCGCCGCCAGACATACCGCGTAGTGCTTGTTTCCGCTTATTTCAAACCGGCGACGTAGTCGGCGACGGCCTTCATTTCATCGTCCGACAGGCGCATGGCGATGGTCGACATTTGCGCGCTGTTTTTGCGCGCGCCGCCGCGGAACGCGGTCAGCTGGGCCACCGTGTAGTCCTGGTGCTGGCCGCCGAGGCGCGGGTACTGGATCGGCATGCCGGTGCCGGAGGCGCCATGGCAGCTGGCGCAGGCCGGCACGCTTTTCTCGGCGATGCCGCCGCGGTAGATGCGCTTGCCCAGTTCAACGGTGTCCTTGTTTTTCGCGGCGCCCGGTTTCGGCGTTTGCACGGCGAGGTAGGCGGCGATGTTTTTCTTTTCGGCGTCGGTGAGCATCTTGGCGAAGCCCGTCATGACCGGCTGGTTGCGTTCCGGCTTGGTGAATTCCACCAATTGCTTGTTCAGGTAGACTTCGTTCAGACCGGCCAGTTTCGGGTTGGCGGCGATGGTCGAATTACCGGCGGCGCCGTGGCACGACACGCACGCCGGCAAACCGCGGGCGGCGTCGCCTTCGGCGTACAGGGTGGCGCCCTTGCCGGCGTCGGCCTTAACCACGGCGGCTTCGGCGTGAGCCGGCTTTTTCTCTTGGTTTGCCGATGCGGCGGCCGAGACGGCCAGCAATGCGGCGAACAAGGATTTTACAAATGGTGAAAACGCACGATTCATTCAAACACCCTGAGACTAGTCAAAAAATTAGTGGTAAAGATTGTCGCCGCAGCGGGCTTTGATGTAACGGCCGCTTTCGATGTCAACAATTCGTAACCCCTTATTGTACAATAGCTTCCTCGCGTTTTCGCCCCCTTTTGTTGCAATTTCTCCCCATCCCATGTCTAAACTCTGGCAAGCCCGCTTCTTTACGACCGTCAACCAACTGCGCGACCTGCCCGACACCACGGTGCCGGAAATCGCATTTGCAGGTCGCTCCAACGCCGGTAAATCTACCGCCATCAATATTTTGTGCAACCAGAAAGGGCTGGCGTTCGCCTCCAAGACCCCCGGCCGCACCCAGCACATCAACTACTTCTCGGTTGGCGGCGCCCACGTCGCGCAGCACCGCAAGGACGAAGCCATCATCGACGAGATCGAATGCATGATGGTCGACTTGCCGGGCTACGGCTACGCCGAGGTGTCCGGTTCGGCCAAGCTGCACTGGCAGCGCCTGCTGGGCGACTACGTCCAGCGCCGCGAACAACTGGCCGCGCTGATCCTGATCATGGACTCGCGCCGCCCGTTCACCGACCTCGACATCCAGATGCTGGAATGGTTCGCCCCGACCGGCAAGCCGATCCATTGCATCCTGACCAAGGCCGACAAGCTCAACCGCAACGACTCGACCAACGTGCTGCGCCAGACGCGCGCCAAGCTGGCCAGCTACGTCGACGAAGACGGCGTCGGCTTCCCGTTCACCGCGCAACTGTTCTCGGCCTTGAAACGCATCGGCATCGAAGAAGCCAACGACAAGATCCTGGAACTGGCCGGCGTCAGCGACGACGGCGCCGGCGCGCCGGCCGAGCCGGTCGAGATGCAGGACAGCGACGAGCCGGAGCCGGGTTCGGCTTCGTAGTCGGCCTCGTATTCGGTTTAGTAACGCGCTTCACACCGGGCCGGCGGTCCGGGTCGCGGCGGCCGCCCGTTGCCGCGCGCCCGCCGCCGGCGACCACTTCATTCCTTTGATGGTATTCGCGATGCACAACTCACAAGCCCCCGCCCAGTTCCCCGGTATCCGCATGCGGCGCATGCGCCGCGACCCGTTTTCGCGCGCGCTGATGCGCGAAAACACGGTCACCGCGTCCGACCTGATCTACCCGGTCTTCATCCTCGAAGGCACGAACCAGCGCGAACCGGTGCTGTCGATGCCGGGCGTCGAGCGCGTTTCCGTGGACCTGCTGCTGAAGGTGGCCGAGGAATGCGTGGCGCTGGGCATTCCCGTGCTGGCGCTGTTCCCGGTCATCGACGCGGCGCTGAAGACGCCCGACGGCGTCGAGGCGACCAATCCGGACGGACTGGTGCCGCGCGCCGTTCGTGCGTTAAAACAACACTTTCCCGAACTGGGCATCCTCACCGACGTCGCGCTCGACCCGTTCACCAGCCACGGCCAGGACGGTTTGCTCGACGCCAACGGTTACGTGCTCAACGACGAGACCACCGCCATGCTGATCCGCCAGGCGCTAACCCAGGCCGAGGCCGGCGTCGACGTGGTGGCGCCGTCGGACATGATGGACGGGCGCATCGGCGCCATCCGCGCCGCGCTGGAGCAGCACGGCCTGATCCACACCCGCATCATGGCCTACTCGGCCAAGTACGCGTCGGCCTTCTATGGCCCCTTCCGCGACGCGGTCGGCTCGGCCAAGAACCTGGGCAAAAGCGACAAAAACACCTACCAGATGGACCCGGCCAACAGCGACGAGGCGCTGCGCGAAGTCGGACTCGACCTGGCCGAGGGCGCCGACATGGTGATGGTCAAGCCGGGCATGCCCTACCTGGACATCGTGCGCCGGGTCAAGGACGAGTTCAAGGTGCCGACCTTCGCCTACCAGGTCAGCGGCGAATACGCGATGCTGAAGGCGGCCGCGCAAAACGGCTGGCTCGACCACGACAAGGTGATGATGGAGGCGATGCTGTCGTTCAAGCGCGCCGGCGCCGACGGCGTGCTGACGTACTTCGCGCTGGACATCGCGCGCCTGCTGAAGGCGCGCGCGTAACACGCCGCGCCCCGGTCAAAACGCCAAAAGGACAGGCCGCGCCAGCGCCCTGCCCTTTTTTTACGCCCAGGCGCCGGCCACGCCGCCTACCGGCGCGCGCGGTACTCGGGGAAAAATTCCTTCAGCAAAAACGCCTGCAACTCCGCCGTGTCCTCCACCCGCGCGCTCATCGGCACGTTGCGGCCGAGGCGGTGCGATTCCCAGACGAAGTCGCCGGGCTTTTCCTTGCGGATCAAGTCGATCATTTTCTTGACGATGGCCGTCTCGATGTCCAGTTCGGCGCCCAGCTCCACCTGCACCTGGTTCAGCCAGCGGCGCTTGAAGTTGGTGTTCCAGCCGCGGAACTTGATCGTCGCGCTGAACGAGTTCTTCTCGACGATCGAGAACACGCCGCCCGAATCGTCCTTGTCGCTGCCCGCGTTCTTGCCCTGCGCGCCGGCGATATTCGCCCGCGCCACCCGGTTGGCGCGGTCGTTCTCGCTTTCCGGGGCCTCCGGCGCCGCTTGCGCGCCGCGCTGTTTTTGCCGCGACGCGATGTAGGCCGCCATGTCGACCTCCTGCACCGGCGTCGGCACCGGCGCCACCACCGGCGGCACGATGGTTTCCAGCTTCGGCTGGCGCGGCGGCTTCGGCGGCGTGATCGCCGCCACGCGCGGCTGGCGCGACGGCGGCGGCGGCGGCTTGACCTTGCTCGGCGCCGCCGGCTTGGCGGGCGCCTTCGGCTGCGGCTTGTCGGCCAGCGGCGCCACGTACACCATCGCGCTCTCGCGCGTCGGCGGCGGCAGCGGCCGCTGCGCCGGCGGGCGCAGCAGGTAATACCCGACCATCAGCACATGCAGCAGGATCGACAGGGCGATGCCGAGCCGGTTCGAGCTGTTGCGCTCCCCGTAACTTGGCGGCGGCTTGATCAACTGGCCGCAGGTTTCGCAGTAATCGGTCTCGCCAGCGGTGATGTGGGTCTTGTCATGCAAAATGAATCAGGCTTTCAGTGGGATCAAGATCGAAAAAATGCAGCCATAGTGCCAGAATCCCAAGTTTTTGGGAACGGCGGGCGGCGCCGCGCGCGCCCGCCGCCGTCCCCGCTTGCCTGCCGCCAGAGTACAAGATGGCGCGCTTGGCGGTTGTTACAAGATGTATCTCAATGGCCGGGCGCGGTGGTGCCCGCGGCGGCGGCCAGCTCGGCGTCGCCCATCGGCCCGCCGCCGCTGTACTTGTCGAGGAACAGGTAAATCACCGGCGTGATGAACAGCGTGATCACCTGCGAGAAGATCAGGCCGCCGACCACGGCCAGGCCCAGCGGCTGGCGCAGCTCGGCGCCGGCGCCCAGGCCGAGGGCGATCGGCAAGGCCCCCATCAGCGCCGCCAGCGTCGTCATCATGATCGGCCGGAAGCGCAGGATGCAGGCCTCGCGGATCGCCGCGGCCGGCGCCATGCCCTCGTTGCGCTGGGCGTGCAGCGCGAAGTCGATCATCATGATGGCGTTTTTCTTGACGATGCCGATCAACATCAGGATGCCGATGATGGCGATCATCGTCAGGTCCAGCCCGAACAGGCGCAGCGTCAGCAAGGCGCCCACCGCCGCCGACGGCAGGCCGGCGAGGATCGTCAGCGGATGGATGTAGCTTTCGTACAGCACCCCCAGCAGCACATAGATGACGCCGAGCGCGGCGACGATCAGGATGATCTGGCTCGATTGCGAATCCTGGAACACCGCCGCGTCGCCGCCGTACTTGGTGATGATTGACGGCGGCAGGCGCATGTCGCGCCCCATCTGCTCGATCTTGCCGGTGGCCACGCCGAGCGGCACGTCCGGCGCCAGGTTGAACGACACCGTGATCGCCTGCAACTGGCCCTGGTGGTTGACGGCGGTCGGGCCGACGGTGCGCTCGACCGTGGCAAAGCTCGACAGCCGCACCAGCTGGCCGGCTTTGCTGCGCACCGACACCTTGGTCAGCGCGTCGTCGAACTGCCGGTCGGCCGCGGCCGCCTCCAGGATGACGACATAACTCGCCGCCGGCGAATAAATCGTCGACACTTGGCGCTCGCCGAAGGCCAGGTACAGCGCGCTGCGCACGTCGGCCATTTGCACGCCCAGCACGCTGGCCTTGTCGCGGTCGATCTTCAGCGACGCTTGCAGGCCGCGGTGTTGCGAATCGCTGGTGACGTCGCGGAACGCCGGGTCGGCGCGCATGCCGTCGATGTATTTGGCGGCCCAGTCGCTGAGCGCGTCCGGGCTGACGCTTTGCAGCGTGTACTGGTAGCGGCTCTTGCTCGGACGACCGCCCAGCTGCAGGTTTTGCACCGGCTGCAGGTAGACGGCGATGCCGGGCACGGCGCGGGTGGCGCGGCGCAGGCTGTCGAGCACCTGCGCCATCTTGGCGCGCTGGTCGCGCGCCTTGAGCACCATGAACATGCGGCCGGTGTTGCCGCCGCTGACGAAGGAGGTCACGTCCTGCACGTTCGGGTCGGCCTGCAGCACGGCGGCGACGCGCGCCTGCAAGGCCAGCATCGCCTCCGAGGAGATGTCTTCGGCGGCCTCGGTGGTGACGCGGATCTGGCCCAGGTCCTCCTCGGGGAAGAAGCCCTTGGGGATGGTCGCGTACAGCAGCACCGTCAGCGCGAACGTGGCCAGCGCCACCAGCAGCACCAGGGTGCGGTGCGCCAGCGCCTTGTCGAGCCAGCGCACGTAGCCGTTTTTCAGCTTCAGGAAGCCGGCCTCGACATGCCGGCCGACGAAGCTGGCGTCGCCGGGGCCGTCGTGCGAGTCGGCCGGCAGCAGGCGGCTGGCCAGCATCGGCACCAGCGTCAGCGAGACCAGCGCCGAGACCAGGATCGACAGCGAGACCACCACCGCGAATTCGTGGAACAGCAGGCCGATCACGCCCGGCATGAAGAAAATCGGGATGAACACGGCCACCAGCGACACCGAGATGGAGACGATGGTGAAGCCCATTTCCTTGGCCCCGACCAGCGCCGCCTGCATCGGCTTCTTGCCCATCTCGATGTGCCGCACGATATTTTCCAGCACCACGATGGCGTCGTCGACCACCAGGCCGACCGCCAGCGTAATGCCGAGCAGCGAGACGTTGTCGAGGCTGTAGCCGAGCCAGTACAGCAGGGCCAGCGCGCCCAGCAGCGAGATCGGCATCGTAATACCGGGGATGAAGGTGGCGGCGGCGCGCCGCAGGAACAGGAAAATCACCAGCACCACCAGCACCACCGTCAGCGCCAGCGTCAGGTTGACGTCGTGGATCGCCTCGCGGATCGACACCGAGCGGTCGTTGACCAGGCTGATCTTGATCGAGTCCGGCAATTGCGCGCGCAAACGCGGCAGCAGCTTGCGCACCGCGTCGACGACCTGCACGGTGTTGGCGCTCGGTTGGCGCTGCACCAGCAGCACGATCGAGCGCTCGCCGTTGTAGCTGCCGGCCGTCTTCACCGACTGGTAGCTGTCCTCGACGTCGGCGACGTCCTTCAGGCGCACCGGCTGGCCGTTGCGGTTGGCCACGATCAGCTCGGCGAATTCGCTGGCCTTCATCAATTGCGCGTTGCCCTGGATGGTCAGGGTCTGCTGCGGCCCGTCCAGGATGCCCAGCGGCGAATTGGCGTTGGCGGCGCGGATCGCCGTGGCCAGCTCGTCGAGCGTCAGGTCGCGCGCGTTCATCAGGTCGGCCTTGGCGCGCACCCGCACCGCGAAGCGTTTCTGGCCGTTGACGGTGACTTGGGCGATGCCGGGCAGCGTGGACAGGCTGGGCGCGACCAGGTTTTCGGCGAAGTCGTTCAAGTCCGACAGGTTCATCGACGGCGACGTCATCGCCATGAACAGCACCGGCGCGTCGGCCGGGTTGATCTTGCGGTAGGACGGCAGCTCCGTCATCTCCTGCGGCAACTGGCGCTGCGCCCGCAGCAGCGCGGCCTGCACGTCGACGGCGGCGACGTTGACGTCGACGCTGGTGTCGAACTCCAGCGTCAGCGAGGTCGCACCGAGCGTGCTGGTCGAGGTGACCAGGCTCAGGCCGGCGATGGTGGAAAACTGCTTCTCCAGCGGCAACGCCACCGACGAGGCCATCGTCTCCGGACTGGCGCCGGGCAGATCGGCGCTGACGTTGATGACCGGGGTGTTATAGCTCGGCAGCGCGGCGACCGGAATGTTGATGTAGGCCAGCACGCCGACCAGGATCAGGCTGAGCGACAGCAGCACCACCATCACCGGGCGGCGTATGCACAATTCGGACAGGTTCATCCCGCTTGGCCTTTCTTGCCGTGGGCGCCGCCCTGCCCCTTGCCGGCCGGCGCGCCATTGCCGGCCTGGTCCGCGAGGCGGACCTTGCCGCCGGGGCGCAGGTTTTGCTTGCCGTCGACAATGACTTTCTCGTCGCCGTTCAAGCCCGAAACGGCCGCGTTCAAGCCGAACGAGTGCAGCCGCGCCACCGGGCGCACCTTGGCGGTGCGGTCGGCCTCCATGGTGTAGACGAAGACGCCGGTGCTGTTGCTGATGATGGCGTTTTGCGGGATCACCAGCGCGTCCTTCAGCGTCTGCACGGTCAGGCTGGCGGCGACGTACTGGCCGGGCCACAACTGGGTGTCGCGGTTGTCGAACTGGGCCTTGAGGCGGATCACGCCAGCCACCGGGTCGACGCTGCTGTCGATAAAGCTGAGCGCGCCCTGCACTTGCCTGCCGCCGACGCCGGCCGCCACCGGCACGGCGCCGGCCTTGTGCGCCGCCAGCAGCGCCGCCAAGGCGCTTTCCGGCAGCGTGAAGCTGACGTTGATCGGGTTGAGCTGGGTGATGCTCGTCAACACGCTGGCCAGTTGCACCAGGCTGCCCGGGTACACGCCGATGGCGCCGACCCGTCCCGCCATCGGCGCGCGGATGCCGGCGTAACCGGCGTCGACCTGGGCCGCGCGCAAGGCCGCCTGGTCGGCGCCGAGCAGCGCGCGCGCCGAGTCGAGCTGGCTTTTCAGCGTGTCGGCGGCGCTCTGGGCGATGAAATTTTTGCCCAGCAGCTCAAGGCTGCGCTGGTACTGCCGTTCGGCGTCGGCCAGCCCGGCCCGGTCGCGCGCCACCTGGGCGCGGGCCTTGTCGACGGCGGCCTGCTGGTTGCGGGCGTCGAGCGTAAACATCAGCTCGCCGGCCTTGACGAACTGGCCCTCGCGGATGTGCACCGCGGCGATGGTGCTGGTGATTTGCGGGTGCAGTTCGACGCTGCTGATCGGCGTCACGTTGCCGTTCGCCTGCAGCAGCACCGGCACGTCCTGGCGCCGCGGCGTGGTGACGGTGACGACGGTGGGCGGCTGGCCGGCGCCGGCCTGGCCCGGCGCCGGTGCGCCGCCTTGCCGCGTGGCATACCAGGCGCCGGCGCCGATGCAGACGGCGACGCCGACCAGGAGTCCAACAGTGGATTTTTTCATTCGCTCGCGCCTTCGCGGGGGAAGGCTGTCTGGGTTAATCAACGTTTACACAATGTTGCCAACACGCATTAGGCGTGGCATTGTCGCACAAGGGCATGCAGACCGGGCCGGTGCGGCGCCGCCGGCCGGGGCAGCTTGCACGCCTTCCGCCCAACTGGCTTACTTGCCCGGGCGGTATTCCGGCACCGTCAGCGTCACTTCCAGGCCGCCGCCGGCGTGGTTCGCCAGCAGCAGGCCGACGCCGTGCTGCTCGGCGATGTTGCTGGCGATCGTCAGGCCCAGGCCGGTGCCGCCGGACTCGCGCGAGCGCGACGTCTCGATCCGGTAAAACGGTTCGAACACCTTGGCCATCTGCTCGGCCGCGATGCCGGGGCCGCCGTCGCGGATGCGCACGCGCGCCGCGCCGGCCTCGCGCTCTACCGTGACGTTGGCGTACTGGCCGTACTTGACGGCGTTGTCGATCAAGTTCACCAGGCAACGCCGCAGCGCCATCGGCCGGCCCATCAGCGCCATGCCGGCGTGCCCGCTCAGCGCGACCCGCTGGCCGGCGTCGCTGGCGTCGGCGCACACGCTGTCGAGCAGCGAATCGAGGTCGAGCGCCTGCATCGCCTCGCTGCTGTCCATCGAGCGCGCCAGGTCCAGCCCCTCCTTGACCATGTGCTGCATCGCCGACAGGTCGCCCACCAGGCGCTCGTGCAACTCCGGCTCGACGACCTTTTCCAGCCGCAGCCGCAGCCGCGTCAGCGGCGTTTGCAGGTCGTGCGTGATGGCCGCCAGCATCTGCGTGCGCTGGAAAATGTGCTGGCGGATGCGCGCCTGCATCGCGTTGAAGGCGGCCGCGGCGAGGCGGATCTCGCTGGCGCCGGACAGCTCCAGCGGCGGATGGTTGATGTCGTTGCCGAGGTCGCGCGCGGCCTGCGCCAGTTGCTTCAGGGGGCGCATCGTCATCCGCGTGACCAGGTAGGCCAGCAGCGCGATGCTGGCCAGGAAGGGCAACAGCGTCGCCCATTCGTTCTTGCCGCGCCCGGGCGGGCCGCGCGGCGGCAACACCGACAGGTGCAGCAACTGGCCGTCGCGCATATGCACGTTCATGCTCTCGCAGGCGCCGCTCCACTGGAGCGTGCCGAACAGGCCGCTGCGCCGGCGCGGCCGCTCGCAGGCGGCGGGGCGCTCGGCCAGCGGCGCCAGGTGGAAGTCCGGCCCCAGCCGCTGCCCCAGCGCCAACGAGAATTCGGTCGGCGCCAGCTCCGGCGCGGCCGGCCTGTCGGCGCGCGCCTCCAGGCGCACGCCGCCGCGGTTGGCCACCTTCAGATAGGCGGCGCGCGCGGCCGCCGGCACCACGTCGGCCGTCAGGATCACCTGCTCGGCGCGTTCGAGGGCGTGGAAGTCGCGGTATTGCTCGATGGTACGCTGGCGCTCGCCCAAGGCCAACCACTGCGTCAGCGCGGCCGAGGCGGCCATGCCGAGCAGCAGCACCAGGAACACCCGCCCCGTCATCGAACCGAGGAAGGCCTTCACGCCGGCGGCTCCACGCTGACCTGGCCGGCCAGCACGTAGCCGCCGTTGCGCACGGTCTTGATGATTTGCGGCAAGCGCGCGTCCTCGCCCAGCTTCTGGCGCAGGCGGCTGATCTGGATGTCGATTGAGCGGTCGAACGGGTCGGCGTCGCGGCCCTGGGTCAGGTTCAGCAACTGGTCGCGGTTGAGCACCCGGTTCGGATGCTCGAGGAACACCCGCAGCAGGCGGAATTCGGCGCCCGACAGCATGATGACGATGCCGTCCGGGTTCAGCAGGTGGCGCGCGGCCAGGTCCAGCGTCCAGCCGGAAAAGCGCATCCGCTGCGCCTTGTCGGATGGCGCGTTGGACGGCATCGCGTGGCTGCGGCGCAGCACGCTGCGCACGCGCGCCAGCAGTTCGCGCGGCTCGAAGGGCTTGGGCAGGTAGTCGTCGGCGCCCATCTCCAGGCCGAGGATGCGGTCGAGCGGCTCGCTGCGCGCCGTCAGCATGATCACCGGCACGCTGGACTGGGCGCGCAGCTTGCGGCACAAGGTCAGCCCGTCGTCGCCGGGCAGGTTCAGGTCGAGCACGATCAATTCGGGACGGGCCTCGTCGAGCAGCTTCCACATGGCGACGCCGTCGGCGGCGCCGAGGGTGCGGTAGCCGTGGGTTTCGAGGTAGTCCGCCAGCAGCGTACGAATGTCGCGGTCGTCGTCGACGATCAGAATGGTGGTTGTGGGTTCCATGCCGCGATTATCCCCAGTTCGGCGCGGCCTGAACAGGCCAATTGTATCGTCATGTATATAGCGAGCCGGACGAAACAATTGGATACAAACTGCCGCCTGCGCGACACTTGTTTGAAACATCGAACGGCGATGATGGGTTCATGTGCAGCGCCAACCGGTTGCTGTGACGCATAAGCCCGTTTAACACTTAAAGGAAACAAGATGAACACATTACGCAAAAGCCTGTTGATTGGTCTGACCGCGCTGGGCATGGGCGCGACGACGCTGGCGGCGCACTCGGCCGAAGACGGCCACCACGGCCAAACCGCGACGCAGGAGCAGCGCGGCGCCAAGCACGCCGAACGCATGGCGCAACACAAGACCCAGCTGCACGACAAGCTGAAACTGTCGGCCGCGCAAGAACCGGCCTGGGCCGCCTTCGGCGCGGCGGCGGCGCCAACGGGCCCGCACGCCCGGCCGGACCGCGCGGCATACGCCAAGATGACGGCGCCGGAGCGCCTGGAGAAGCACATCGCGATGCAAAAGGAGCACCTGGCGATGCAGGAAAGCCGCCTGGCGGCATTGCGCACCTTCTACGCGGTGTTGACGCCGGAACAGCAAAAGGTACTGGACGCCAATATGCACGGCGGCTGGCGCGGCGGCCACCATGGCCACCATGGCCACGACGGCATGAAGGTACAGTAAGCAGTCAGCAAGCGACATCACCCGGGGTCGGGCCTTCTCGCCTTGGCGCGAGGGGTCGGACCCCGGACCTTGCCTCTGGTGTGCACTAACGCAGCTTCTCCAGTGAAGCCAAGAACGTCTGCGTATTCTGGAATCCGATGACGCGCGAATCGGCAATCTCCCGTCCCTGCGCGTCGAACAGGATAATTCCCGGCGGCCCGAACAGCTTGAAACGCTTCAGCATGGCCTTGTCGTCGGCGTCATTGGCCGTCACGTCGACCTGCAACAACAGCGAATTGGCCAGCTTGGCGCGCACCCGCGGGTCGACGAAGGTCAGCTTCTCCATTTCCTTGCAGGACACGCACCAGTCGGCATAAAAATCCAGCAGCACGGTCTTGCCGCCGGTTTGCGCCAGCGCCGCGTCCAACTGCGCCACGGTTTTCACGCGCACGAACGGCAGATGCGCGAGCTGGCCGCCGCGCAGGTGCGCCAGCGGCGCCAGCGCGTCGCGCCCGCCGCTGGCGACACCGACCAGTTGCACCGCGCCCAGCAACGCGAACGCCAGCCCCAACGCCTTGCCGGCCCAGCCGCCGCGCGACAATTGATACACGCCATAGCCGATGCCGAGCGCGCTCCAGCCGACCATTTGCAGCGCCGCCGGCAACACCGGCGACACCAGCCACCAGGCCATCGCCAGCAGCAACACGCCGAAGAAGCGCTTGACCGCGTCCATCCATGCACCGGCGCGCGGCAGCAAGGCACCGGCCGAGACGCCGACCAGCAGCAGCGGCACGCTCATGCCGAGCGCCATCGCGAACAGTGCGCCACCGCCGACCAGCACGTCGCGCGTCTGGCTAATGTAGAGCAAGGCGCCGGCCAGCGGCGCCGCCACGCAGGGGCCGACGATCAACGCCGAGATCGCGCCCATGACGAATACGCCGGCCAGCTTGCCCGGCGACTGGCGGTTCGACACCGCCGCCAGCTTGCTCTGCAACGCCGCCGGCACCTGCAATTCGTAGACGCCGAACATCGACAGCGACAAGCCCGCCATCAACAGCGCGAACGCGCCCAGCACCCAGGGGTTTTGCAGCGCCGCGGCCAAACCCTCGCCGGCCAGGCCGGCGGCCACGCCGAGCGCCGTATAGACCACCGCCATGCCCAGCGCGTAGGTAGCCGACAGCAACAAGCCGCGCTTCCGGCTGGCGTTGGCGCCTTCGCCGACAATAATGAACGACAGGATAGGCACCATCGGCAGTACGCAGGGCGTCAACGACAGGCCCAGGCCGAGCAGCATGAAGAGCGGCACAATGACCAGCAACTTGCCACCTTTCAAGGCCGCCTCGATCTTGCCCATCTCGCTGGGCGGGCTCGCCGGGACATCCGTCACGATGGTCGCGGCGGCGGCGCCGCTTGCGCCGACGGCCAAGGGCTGCACCTCGCTGACCGGCGCGGCAACCGCGACCACGGTGGGCGCGCCCGGCGACGGCGCCACCGACATGCCCCCCGGCGGCGCCGTCGAGATGCCGGCGGCCGCCGCGGCGCTGCCGACCAGTTTGGCGCGCGCCTCCTGCGGCGCGTAGCACAGGCCCTTGTCGGAGCAACCCTGGCTGCTGGCCAGCAGCGTGAACGGGCCGCCGGCCTGGACCGGAATCAGGATGGTGATCGCGTGGCGGTATGTCTCTACGTTCTTTTGAAAGGTTTCGTCGAACTTGACCTTGCCGGGCGGGATCCGCGGCGCGCCCAGGGTGGCGCCGGCCGCCGTAAACTGGAAGCGCTCGCGGTACATATAGTAGCCGTCGGCGATGTCGTAGGTGACGGCGACGGTGGCGCCGTCCTGCATGCGCGCCGAGAACTTGAAGGCCGCGCCGGGTTCGAGGAACTCCTCGTCGGCGCGCGCCGGCGTGCCGGCCAGGGCCGCCAGCAAAGCCAGCAGCACCGGCAGGGCCGTTGAGAAAGCCCGGCGCAGCCAGCTCAGGGCGCGTTGCGGGAACGGGGCGGCGGCAGCCGCGCGGTGCGAAATACTGAACATGAAGACCTTTTTAACGGCACACAGGGAATGCCTTTCCGACCTCGGCGGCGTGGCGGCGGCGAATGCCGCGGCGGCGCACAGCAGCATAGTACACCGGGGCACACAAGCCCGCTCCAGACGCAAAAAAGCCAGGCTGGGCCTGGCTTTTTTTTACTCCAGCGGCACTGAATTACTCAGCAACGACTGCGTCTTCTATTTCGGTGACTTCTGGACGATCCAACAGCTCGATGTAAGCCATAGGAGCGTTGTCGCCGACGCGGAAACCC
This sequence comes from Janthinobacterium sp. CG3, assembly GCF_000344615.1. Taxonomy (GTDB): domain Bacteria; phylum Pseudomonadota; class Gammaproteobacteria; order Burkholderiales; family Burkholderiaceae_D; genus Janthinobacterium. Next base: position 4,028,610 of record NZ_KB467824.1, read on the forward strand.
ATTTTCAGGATACGCAGGTAACCACCGTTACGGTTGGCGTAACGCGGGCCCAGGACTGCGAACAGTTTCAGGACCATTTCGCGGTCGCGCAGGCGGTTGAAGGCCAGACGCTTGTTTGCCAGCGAGTCGGTTTTGCCCAGTGTCAGAATCGGCTCGATAACGCGGCGCAGTTCTTTTGCTTTTGGCAGGGTGGTTTTGATTGCTTCGTGACGCAGCAACGAAACAGTCATGTTGCGCAACATTGCAAGACGGTGTGACGAGGTACGATTCAGTTTACGGAGGCCGTGACCGTGACGCATGGTAAATCCTTTCGGTGAGTGTTCATCCAGTTCTTCGATCGACTACGCAGGCGCAGTCGCGGACCGGTTGTAAAAAATAACGTCCGCGACACATGCCGCGGGCGGTTTGCTGCAAAAAAATTACTTCTCCAAACCTGCAGGCGGCCAGTTTTCCAGCTTCATGCCCAAGGTCAAGCCGCGCGACGCCAGCACTTCCTTGATTTCGTTCAGGGACTTGCGGCCCAGGTTTGGCGTCTTCAACAGTTCGTTTTCCGAACGCTGGATCAGGTCGCCGATGTAGTAAATGTTTTCGGCTTTCAGGCAATTCGCCGAACGCACCGTCAGCTCCAGGTCGTCGACCGGACGCAACAGGATAGGGTCGACCAGCGGAGCGCGCGATGGCGCTTCGGCGGCCGCTTCCGTGCCTTCCAGGGCGGCGAACACGTTCAACTGGTCCACCAGGACGCGGGCCGACTGGCGGATCGCTTCTTCCGGCGAGATCACGCCGTTGGTTTCGATGTTGATGATCAGCTTGTCCAGGTCGGTACGCTGTTCGACGCGGGCCGATTCCACGAAGTACGACACGCGGCGCACCGGCGAGAACGAGGCGTCCAGAATGATGCGGCCGATCGTCTTGTTGGTGTCTTCCGACAGGCGGCGCACGTTGCCCGGCACGTAACCACGGCCTTTTTCAACCTTGATCTGCATGTCCAGCTTGCCACCGGCGGTCAGGTGGGCGATCACGTGGTCAGGGTTGATCAGTTCGACGTCGTGCGGCAGGTCGATGTCGGAGGCCAGAATCGCGCCTTCGCCTTCTTTTTTCAATGTCAAGGTCACCGAATCGCGGTTGTGGACTTTGAATACCACACCCTTCAAGTTCAGCAACAAATCGACGACGTCTTCTTGCACGCCATCGAGTGAGGAATATTCGTGTACTACACCGGCGATCGTTACTTCGGTCGGCGCGTAGCCTACCATCGAAGACAACAGCACGCGGCGCAACGCGTTACCCAATGTGTGGCCGTAGCCGCGCTCGAACGGCTCCATCACGACTTTGGCGTGACCGGCACCGAGAGCTTCAACATCGATAATACGTGGCTTCAACAAACTGTTCTGCATGAAATGTCCTTTTCAATACCCTCGGCTCATTACACCGATAAGGCTGATGGCATAGGTAAAACGCCCACTCGAACGAGTGGGCGGGTGTCCTACAAACTGCTATTAACGCGAGTACAGCTCGACGATCAGCGATTCGTTGACGTCGTTAGCGATTTCGTTACGCTCTGGCAGGGACTTGAAGGTGCCTTCCATTTTCTTGGCATCAACCGAAACCCAGCTAGGCATACCAACTTGTTCGGCCAGCGACAGCGCTTCCAGGATACGCACTTGCTTTTTCGATTTTTCACGAACAGCAATGATATCGCCGGTTTTGACCGAGTACGACGCGATGTTGACAACGATACCGTTGACGGTGAACGCTTTGTGGCTGACCAGTTGACGCGCTTCAGCGCGGGTCGAACCAAAGCCCATGCGGTAGCAAACGTTGTCCAGACGCGTTTCCAGCAACTTCAACAGCGTTTCGCCGGTGTTGCCTTTACGACGGTCCGCTTCAGCGAAGTAGCGGCGGAACTGGCGTTCCAGCACGCCGTACATGCGCTTGACTTTTTGCTTTTCGCGCAGTTGGTTACCGTAGTCCGAGGTGCGGGCGCCGGATTTGACACCGTGTTGGCCTGGCTTGACGTCCAGTTTGCACTTGGAGTCCAGCGAGCGACGGGCGCTCTTCAGGAACAGGTCTGTACCTTCACGGCGGGAAAGTTTTGCTTTAGGTCCGATATAACGTGCCACGGTGCTTCCTTTTTTGAATGATAACGCCCCAGCCACAGGCGCGCGGCATGCGCGGTGCGGTTAGGCGCTAGTCTGGTCCAACGACAACCAGACGGTGGCTGAAAACGAAAAACCCGCCGAACGGATTCGACAGGCAACAACAGCCGGGCAGTATAACCGTTTCCGGCCTCCTGCTCCAGCGATTTATGCTAACAACGAACAAGAGCAGCTGGCGCTTGCGCGCCCTCTGCCGGTGCCGGTCTTAGATACGACGACGTTTTGGCGGACGGCAACCGTTGTGCGGTACCGGCGTCACATCCTGGATCTCGGTGATCTTGATACCCAGGTTGTTCAGCGCGCGAACCGCGGATTCGCGACCAGGACCAGGGCCCTTGATACGCACTTCCAGGTTCTTCACGCCGCACTCAACAGCGACCTTGCCTGCGGCTTCCGCGGCGACCTGCGCTGCGAACGGGGTCGATTTACGCGAACCCTTGAAGCCCGCACCACCGGAGGTTGCCCACGACAGCGCATTGCCTTGACGATCGGTGATGGTGATGATCGTGTTGTTGAACGATGCGTGGACATGTGCAATGCCTTCGGCGACGTTCTTTTTAACTTTTTTACGCACGCGTGCTGATGCGGCGTTATTTTGCGACTTAGCCATAATTATTCCCTAGCGGATTATTTTTTCAGCGATTGAGCGGCTTTACGCGGTCCCTTGCGGGTACGAGCGTTCGTACGCGTACGCTGGCCACGGCAAGGCAGACCCTTGCGATGGCGCATGCCGCGGTAGCAACCCAGATCCATCAAACGTTTGATGTTCATCGAGATTTCACGACGCAGATCGCCTTCGACGATGAATTTACCTACTTCATCGCGCAGCTTTTCCAGTTCGCTGTCATCCAGATCTTTGATCTTTTTGTTGGTAGCTACACCTGTGGCGTCGCAGATTTTCTGTGCGCGTGGGCGGCCAACACCGTAGATGGCGGTCAGGCCAATAACAGTGTGCTGATGATTTGGGATATTAACCCCTGCAATACGTGCCATTTGTTATTCCTCGATTAACCTTGACGCTGCTTGTGACGCGGTTCCACGCAGATAACGCGGACTACGCCTTTGCGCTTGATGATCTTGCAGTTGCGGCAGATCCGCTTGACTGATGCGAGAACTTTCATTTTTGGGCTCTTTCTTTCGCTTCTTTGGTTTGATTCACGTGTTACTTGGTACGGAACACGATGCGCGCTCGGCTCAGGTCGTACGGCGTCAACTCCACCGTGACCTTGTCCCCAGGAAGGATGCGAATATAATTCATCCGCATTTTACCTGAAATATGCCCGAGCACAACGTGTCCGTTCTCTAGCTTCACTCGAAATGTTGCATTTGGGAGATTCTCAAGAATCTCGCCCTGCATCTGTATGACGTCGTCTTTTGCCATTCGGTATGTTTACCGCGCTTATCGCGTCGGAATTCCGCCCTTGAAATTTGCTTTGCGCAGCAGCGATTCATATTGCTGCGACATCACGTAGTTTTGTACCTGAGCCATGAAATCCATGGTGACAACCACAATAATCAATAAAGAAGTACCACCGAAGTAGAATGGTACCTTCCACTGGGCTTGCATAAATTCCGGCAACAAACACACCAAGGTGATGTAGACCGCGCCGGCGAGTGTCAAGCGTGTCAGGATCTTGTCGATGTAACGGGCAGTCTGCTCACCGGGACGAATCCCTGGCACAAAGGCCCCGCTCTTCTTCAAGTTATCCGCCGTTTCCTTGCTGTTGAATACCAGCGCCGTATAGAAAAAGCAGAAAAACACAATTGCCACTGCGTACAACAGCGCATGGATAGGCTCGCCTGGCCCCATCGATGCTGCCAAATCTTTCAAGAACCGCACCGCAGGGTTAGCGTTGTCGGCGCCCTTCGAAAACCAGTCCACGATAGTGGCCGGGAACAAGATGATCGAAGAAGCAAAGATCGGCGGAATCACGCCGGCCATGTTCAACTTCAGCGGCAGATGACTCGTTTGCCCGCCGTAGATCTTGTTACCAACCTGGCGCTTCGCGTAGTTGACCAAAATTTTGCGTTGACCGCGTTCGACGAATACCACGAAGAACGTGACTGCCGCTACCAGGATCACGATGAAAATCGCGCCTATGCTGCTGATCGAACCGTTCGACACCAGGGAGAACAAACCACCCAGTGCTGCTGGCAGACCGGCGGCGATCCCGGCAAAGATGATGATCGAGATGCCATTTCCCAAGCCGCGCTCGGTAATTTGCTCGCCCAACCACATCAAAAACATTGTTCCGGTCAGCAAAGTGACGACCGTCACGAAGCGGAATGCAAGACCAGGGTCCAGAACCAGACCAGCTTGCGACTCCAGGGCGACTGCAATGCCTAACGCTTGGAACGTCGCCAGCGCAACCGTGAAATACCGGGTGTACTGGGTGATCTTGCGCCGGCCGGCTTCGCCTTCTTTTTTCAACGCTTCCATCTGCGGCGACACGATCGACATCAACTGCATGATGATCGAGGCCGAAATGTAAGGCATGATACCCAGCGCAAACACTGTGAAACGGGACAGGGCGCCACCCGAGAACATGTTGAACATGCCCAGGATGCCGCCTTCGTTCTGTTTAAACAGCAAGGCCAATTGTGTCGGGTCAATCCCGGGAACCGGGACGTGAGCACCGATACGATAAACCACCAATGCGCCAAGCAAAAACCAGAGCCGTCCCCAAGGGAAACCGGCAGCTGCACTTTTAGCAAGTTGTGGATTAGTCGCCAATTTTCGCTCCGATCAAGCTGTTAGCTGTCAACTCAGGCTACCGAGCCGCCAGCTGCTTCGATGGCCGCTTTCGCGCCAGCGGACACTTTCAAGCCCTTCAAATTCACCGCCTTGGTGATTTCGCCGGACAAGATCACGCGCACGTCACGGGCCAACACGCCCAGAACGCCAGCTTGCTTCAAGACCAGAATGTCGACTTCGCCAACGGCCAGCTTGTTCAAATCGGACAGGCGCACTTCAGCTTTGAAGGTGGCGTGCATCGATTTGAAACCGCGCTTTGGCAGACGGCGTTGCAGAGGCATCTGACCGCCTTCGAAACCGACTTTATGAAAGCCGCCCGAACGCGATTTCTGACCCTTGTGACCGCGACCGGCGGTCTTACCGATACCGGAGCCGATACCACGACCCACGCGACGCTTTGCGTGTTTGGCACCGACTGCTGGCTGAATAGTATTCAATTCCATGTTTTTGCTCCGTTCGAGTAAGCCCGAAGGCTTACGCGACAACTTTAACGAGATACGATACTTTATTGATCATGCCGCGAACGGATGGGGTGTCTTGCAACTCGGAAACCGAGTTAACCCGACGCAGACCCAGACCGCGCACGGTAGCGCGATGCGATTCGCGCGTACCGATCAAGCCCTTGACCAATTGCACTTTGAGTGTGGTTGTCATTTTTTTGCCTTAAGCCAGAATGTCTTCGACCGACTTGCCGCGTTTGGCGGCGATGTCGGAAGCAGTGCTCATTTTTGCCAAGCCGTTCAATGTCGCACGCACCAAGTTGTAAGGGTTCGACGAGCCGGTGGATTTCGCCACCACGTCCGTCACGCCCATTACTTCAAAGATCGCGCGCATTGCACCACCGGCGATCACGCCGGTACCCGGCTTGGCCGGGTTCATCAGCACCTTCGACGCGCCGTGACGGCCCGTGACGGTGTGATGCAGCGTACCGTTTTTGAGCGGCACTTTGATCAGGTTGCGACGGGCTTCTTCCATCGCCTTCTGGACACCAACCGGCACTTCTTTCGACTTGCCCTTGCCCATGCCGATGCGGCCATCGCCATCACCAACCACGGTCAGCGCGGCGAAACCCATGATACGACCACCCTTGACCACTTTGGTCACGCGGTTGATCGCGATCATTTTTTCGCGCATGCCGTCATCCGGCTTGTCGCTTTGCATTTTCGCTTGCATTTTTGCCATGACGATTCTTCCTTAGAACTTCAGACCGGCTTCACGCGCGGCTTCTGCCAACGCCTTCACACGGCCGTGGTAACGGAAACCGGAGCGGTCAAACGCAACTTCGGTAATCCCTGCTTTCAAAGCTTTTTCAGCGACGCGCTTGCCGACCAGAGCAGCGGCGGCGGCGTTGCCGCCCTTGCCCGACTGGCCAGCCAGTTCGGCGCGTACTTCTGCTTCGGCGGTCGAGGCCGACACCAGAATTTTCGCGTCCGGGCTGATCAGGTTCGCGTAAATGTGCAGGTTGGTGCGGTGCACCGACAAGCGATTTACTTTCAACTCCGCGATCTTGATGCGGGTTTGGCGCCCGCGGCGAAGCCGTGATTCTTTCTTATTCATCGTCAGCCCCTAATTACTTCTTCTTGGTTTCTTTAATCTTAACCACTTCGTCCGAATAACGGACGCCCTTGCCCTTGTAAGGCTCGGGAGCGCGGTAAGCGCGAACTTCGGCGGCGACTTGGCCCACCTGTTGACGATCGATACCCTTGATCAGGATCTCGGTCGGCGTCGGGGTGGCGCAGGTCACGCCTACTGGCATCGCGTGCACTACAGGGTGCGAAAAGCCCAGGGACAGGTTCAACTTGTCGCCTTGCGCTTGCGCCTTGTAACCCACGCCAACCAGGTTCAGCTTTTTCTCGAAACCCTTGGTGACGCCGGTAACCATGTTGTTGACCAGTGCGCGCAGCGTGCCGGACATGGCATTGGCTTCACGGCTGTCGTTGGCGACGTCGAAACTCAGGGTTCCTGCATTGTTCTCTACTTTGACCAGGCCGTTCAGGGCCTGGGTCAGTACGCCCAGTGGGCCTTTTACCGTGATCGCGGCCGCGGAGATGGCGACTTCGGCGCCAGCTGGGACAGCGATCGGCATTTTAGCTACTCGAGACATGTGTAACTCCTTAAGCCACGTAGCAAATAACTTCGCCGCCGACACCGGTAGCGCGTGCTTTGCGGTCAGTCATGACGCCTTGCGGAGTCGACACGATCGCCACACCCAAGCCATTCATCACGGTCGGGATATCGTCTTTGCCCTTGTAGACGCGCAGCCCTGGACGGGAAACGCGCTCTAAGCGCTCGATGACAGGACGGCCAACATAATACTTCAAACCGATCTTGAGTTCCGCTTTGCCACCGGCTTCGGTAACAGCGAAATCTTCAATGTAACCCTCGTCCTTGAGGACGTTGGCAATCGCAATTTTGACTTTCGACGATGGCATGGCCACGGTCGTTTTCTGAACGCCTTGGGCGTTGCGAATGCGGGTCAGCATATCGGCGATAGGATCGCTCATACTCATTGCATATTCTCCTATTACCAGCTTGCTTTTGTCATACCCGGAATTTCACCACGCATGGCGAATTCACGGAGCTTGATACGACCCAGACCGAATTTACGGAATGTGCCGCGCGGACGACCAGTGATGGCGCAACGGTTACGTTGGCGCGTCGGGTTCGAGTTACGTGGCAGCGCCTGCAATTTCAGGCGCGCTTCGTAGCGCTCTTCTTCCGATTTCGACTGGTCATCAACGATGGCCTTCAGCGCGGCGCGCTTGGGGGCGAATTTCGCCACCAGGTCAGCACGCTTTTGCTCACGGTTAATCAGTGCCAATTTTGCCATGATCTCAGTTTCTGAACGGGAATTTAAAGGCGGCGAGGAGCGCTTTCGCTTCGTCGTCGGTCTTGGCAGTTGTCGTGATGCTGATATTCATACCGCGCAGCACGTCAATCTTGTCGTATTCGATCTCAGGGAAGATGATCTGTTCCTTGACACCGATGTTGTAGTTGCCACGACCATCGAATGCACGGCCGGACACGCCACGGAAATCGCGCACGCGCGGCAGGGCCACGGTGATGAAGCGATCCAGGAACTCGTACATACGAGCGCCGCGCAGCGTGACCATGGTACCGATCGGATAACCTTCACGGATTTTGAAACCGGCAATTGCCTTGCGAGCGACGGTGACGACTGGCTTTTGGCCAGCAATCTTGGTCAGATCGCCAACTGCGTGTTCAATGATCTTTTTATCTGCGACTGCTTCGGACAGACCCATGTTCAGGGTGATCTTGGTCAGACGCGGAACTTCCATTGCCGATTTGTAGCCAAATTTGGCGACCAGATCAGCAACGACCTTTTCTTTATAGAATTCTTGGAGACGGGCCATGATCTCTTAAACCTTCACTACTTCGCCGGAGGACTTGAAGACGCGGACTTTTTTGCCGTCGACATCTTTGAATCCCACGCGATCTGCCTTGCCAGTCGCTGCATTAAACAATGCAACGTTGGACACGTGAATTGGCATGGTCTTGTCGACGATACCACCAGTTACGCCAGTCATCGGGTTCGGTTTCACCGCTTTTTTAGCGATATTGATACCGTCAACCACAATGTGCTCAGCGTCGATGCGCTGCTGAACTACACCACGTTTGCCCTTGTCTTTCCCGGTCAGAACGATGACTTCGTCGTTTTTACGAATCTTATCCATTACGACTCCTTACAGGACTTCCGGTGCCAGGGACACGATTTTCATGAACTTTTCAGTGCGCAGTTCGCGCGTGACAGGTCCAAAAATGCGTGTACCGATCGGTTCCAGCTTGGCGTTCAACAGAACGGCGGCGTTGCCGTCGAACTTCACCAGGGAACCGTCTTGACGGCGAACACCTTTTGCGGTGCGCACTACCACGGCGTTATAAATTTCACCTTTTTTGACACGGCCACGTGGCGCAGCAACCTTAACGGTTACCTTGATCACATCGCCAATGCCTGCATAACGGCGCTTGGAACCGCCCAACACCTTGATGCACATAACTTCTTTTGCACCGGTGTTGTCAGCCACTTCGAGCCGGCTTTCAGTTTGAATCATAGTATTCTCTTTCCCAACTTAAGCCGAAGAATCCACACAATTGTAGAACCACGGTCAGTCTTGGTCCCGCCAGATCCGCTCATGCAGAGCGAAACTGTTTGGGTGCATGACCTTCATACATCTACTGACCGCGGCCTACTGTCTGTGGCCAGACACTTTGCGGCGTTACATGAACGAAGCCCGCTAGTATCACATACAATACGCGGGCCTGCAAGAACTAATTAGACAGTCGGTGCTGCTTGCACAACACGGGTAACTGTCCACGCCTTGGTTTTTGAGATCGGGCGACCTTCCTGGATCTCGACCGTGTCACCGGCTTTGACTTCGTTGGTCTCGTCATGCGCGTGATACTTGTTCGAACGCATGATGATCTTGCCGTACAACGGATGCTTGACGTGGCGTTCGATCAGAACGGTGACGGTCTTGTCCATCTTGTCGGAAACCACTTTACCGATCAGCGTGCGCTTGAGCGGCTTTTTCACTGGATCGTTCATTTGGCTTCCTTCGTATTCATGACCGTCTTCACACGCGCGATATCGCGGCGCACCTTCTTGAGTTGCGAAGTGTTGCCCAGCTGTTGCGTAGCGATTTGCATACGCATGCCGAACTGTGCCTTCAACAAGTCATTCAGCTCTTTTTGCAGAGCTTCCTGGTCTTTGCCGCGGAGTTCAGTTGCTTTCATATTTCAACTCCAATTATTGGCCGACCTGGCGTACGACAAACGTCGTGGCCAGTGGCAGTTTCGATGCAGCAAGACGGAAAGCTTCCCGTGCCAGCGCTTCGTCAACGCCGTCCATTTCGTACAGTACTTTGCCCGGCTGAATTTCAGCGACGTAGTACTCAGGATTACCCTTACCGTTACCCATACGAACTTCGGCTGGCTTGTTCGAGATTGGCTTGTCCGGGAAGATGCGGATCCAAATACGACCACCGCGCTTGATGTGGCGGGTCATCGCACGACGAGCCGCTTCGATCTGGCGCGCCGTGATACGGCCGCGGGCAACCGCTTTCAAACCGAATTCGCCAAACGACACGGCGGTGCCGCGCGAGTGGGAAATACCGGTGTTGCGGCCCTTCTGCTCTTTACGATACTTCCTGCGTGCTGGTTGCAGCATGATTATTCTCCTGCTTTCTCAGCTGGTGCAGCGACAGCGCCGGCCGGTTTAGCGGCGGTGCGCACACGTGCAGCACCTGGTGCTGTGGATGGTTTCGCGCCAACGGGTGCGCGAGGGCGGCCGGTAGGCTTGCCATCGTCACGGCGTGGACCGCGGCTCTTCTTCTCGTCAGGAGGGGTATCGATGACTGGTGCGTCGCCGTTTGGCGCGCGGTCACCCTTGTATACCCAGACCTTGACACCGATGATGCCGTAGGTGGTCGACGCTTCGCTGGTACCGTAGTCGATATCGGCGCGCAGGGTGTGCAGAGGCACGCGGCCTTCGCGATACCACTCTTTACGGGCGATTTCGATACCGTTCAGACGGCCGGACGACATGATCTTGATACCCAAGGCACCCAGACGCATGGCGTTTTGCATCGCGCGCTTCATCGCGCGGCGGAACATGATGCGCTTTTCCAGCTGCTGGGCGATCGAATCGGCGATCAGCTGCGAATCGATTTCCGGCTTGCGGATTTCTTCGATGTTCACGTGCACGGGAACGCCCATGATCTTGGTCAGCGCCGACTTCAGTACTTCGATGTCCTCGCCTTTTTTACCAATGACCACGCCCGGACGCGAGCTGTAGATCGTGAAGCGCGCGTTCTTGGCAGGACGCTCGATGACGATGCGGCCAACCGAAGCGTTCTTCAGTTTCTTTTTCAGGTAAGCGCGCGCTTTCAGATCTTCGTTGAGCATGGCGGCGAAATTACCGTTGCCAGCGTACCAACGCGATGCCCAGTTACGGGTTACCGAAAGGCGAAAGCCTGTTGGATGTATCTTCTGTCCCATCGTGACTCCTTAGTTGCCGACAGTCACGTAAATGTGACAGGATTGTTTCGAGATACGATCACCCCGGCCCTTAGCGCGTGCTGTGAAGCGCTTCAGGACTGGACCCTTTTCGACGTAGATCGTCGTGACTTTCAGCTCGTCGATGTCGGCGCCATCGTTGTGCTCGGCATTCGCGATCGCGGATTCCAGAACACGTTTGATGATCGCAGCACCTTTTTTCGGGCTGAATTGCAAGATGTTGAGAGCTGCGTCAACTTTCTTGCCACGGATCAGGTCAGCAACCAGACGACCCTTTTGGTCCGACAGGCGCACACCTTTGAGGATAGCTTTAGTTTCCATTATTTCTTAGCCTTTTTGTCAGCTGCATGGCCCTTGAACGTACGGGTCAGTGCGAATTCGCCGAGCTTGTGACCAACCATGTTTTCGGAAACATATACCGGCACGTGCAGCTTGCCGTTATGCACCGCGATCGTCAGGCCGATAAAGTCAGGCATGATCGTCGAACGACGCGACCAGGTTTTGATTGGCTTTTTGTCTTTGATTGCTTGCGCAGCCTCAACTTTTTTCACCAGGTGGGCGTCACAGAACGGCCCTTTTTTCAATGAACGAGTCATGTGCTATCCCTTATTTCTTGCCGCGGCGCGAGACGATCATGGAAGTCGTACGCTTGTTACGGCGCGTCTTCTTACCCTTCGTCTGTTGGCCCCAAGGCGACACTGGATGACGACCAGCTGCTGTTTTACCTTCACCACCACCGTGCGGGTGATCGACCGGGTTCATGACCACACCGCGGACGGTAGGACGAACACCGCGCCAGCGCATCGCGCCGGCCTTACCGATTTTACGCAGGCTGTGTTCGGCATTGCCGACTTCGCCAACCGTAGCACGGCACTCGATATGCACGCGGCGCACTTCGCCGGAGCGCAGACGCACCTGAGCGTAGACACCTTCGCGGGCCATCAGCACAACGCCGGCGCCGGCGGTACGGGCCATCTGGGCACCCTTACCTGGCAGCATTTCGACGCAATGCATCACGGTACCGACCGGGATGTTACGGATAGGCAAGCAGTTACCCGATTTGATCGGCGCTTCCGAACCGTTCATCACCGCGTCGCCAACGGCCATGCCCTTGGTGGCGATGATGTACTGGCGCTCGCCGTCGGCGTAGCACAGCAAAGCGATGTTCGCGGTACGGTTTGGATCGTATTCGATACGTTCCACTTTCGCCGGGATGCCGTCTTTGGTGCGCTTGAAGTCGATCAAGCGATAGTGTTGCTTATGACCACCGCCGATGTGGCGGGTGGTGATATGACCGTTGTTGTTACGACCAGCGGTCTTGGATTTCTTTTCAACCAGGGCTGCGAACGGACGACCTTTGTACAGGTCAGGGTTCACAACCTTCACCATGCCGCGACGGCCTGGTGAGGTTGGTTTCATCTTAACGAGTGCCATTATGCAGCCTCCTCGGAGAAGTTGATTTCCTGGCCAGGCTTCAGGCACACGAAAGCACGCTTGGTATGATTACGACGACCGTTGAACTTGCCGGTGCGCTTCTGCTTACCTTGACGGTTCGCGGTTTGCACGGACAGAACTTCAACCTTGAACAGCAGTTCGACCGCTGCCTTGATTTCAGGCTTGGTTGCATCCGGCAGTACGCGGAATACAATTTGCTCGTTCTTTTCCGCGACCATGGTGGCCTTTTCGGAAATGACCGGCGCCAACAGCACCTTCATCAAGCGTTCTTCGCTATGTTTCAAAATCGCGCTCATGCCAACATCTCCTCAATCTTAGCCAATGCCAGCTTGGTGATCAGGATCTTCTTGTAGAACACCAGGGACAGCGGGTCTGCGTGACGCGGCTCAACGACGAGCACGTGTGGCAGGTTGCGCGATGCCAATTCCAGGTTTTCGTTCAACGTGTCAGTGATGATCAGGACGGATTCAAAACCCATGCCGGTCAGCTTTTGCGACAGCAGTTTGGTTTTTGGCGCGTCGATCGTCAGATCGTCGATCACAGTCAGGCGGTCTTCACGAGCCAGCTGGGACAGAATCGAGCAGATACCTGCGCGATACATTTTTTTGTTCACTTTGTGGGTGAAGTTCTCGTCGGGCGAATTTGGGAAAATCCGTCCGCCGCCGCGCCACAGTGGCGACGACGACATACCAGCACGCGCGCGGCCGGTACCTTTTTGGCGCCATGGCTTTTTCGTCGTGTGGTGAACTTCTTCACGGTCTTTTTGCTTGCGGTTACCGCTACGTGCATTCGCCTGATAGGCGATGACGACTTGGTGGATCAGCGCTTCGTTGTAATCACGGCCGAAAATAGTATCAGCAGCGACGACGTTGGAGCCGGCTTGACCTTGCGCATTCAGAAGCTTGAGTTCCATCGTTTAAGCTCCCTTCTTTGCTTTGGTTTTGATGGCTGGCGAGACAACTACCTGGCCATTTTTCGCGCCTGGAACCGCACCCTTGACCAACAGCAGCTGGCGTTCGGTGTCGATACGGGCGACTTCGAGGTTTTGCATCGTGCGGGTAACGTCACCCAGATGACCGGTCATGCGCTTACCAGGGAAAACGCGACCTGGATCCTGCGCCATACCGATGGAACCTGGCACGTTGTGCGAACGCGAGTTACCGTGGGTAGCGCGACCGGACGAGAAGTGGTAACGCTTGATGACGCCGGCGTAACCCTTACCGATGGTGATACCTTGCACGTCGATCTTTTGACCGACTTCGAACAGCGAAGCGGCGACGACATCGCCAGCTTTCAGTTCGGCAGCTTTGTCTGCATCGACGCGGAACTCTTTCAACAGAGTACCTGCTTCGACACCGGCTTTAGCGTGGTGACCAGCGACGGCTTTGTTCACGCGGGAAGCGCGACGTTGACCGAATGCGACCTGAACAGCGGAGTAACCATCTGTTTCAGTTGTTTTGACTTGCGCAACACGGTTGTTCGATACGTCCAACACGGTGACGGGAATCGAATCCCCTTCGTCCGTGAAAATGCGCATCATACCAACCTTGCGACCGAGAAGGCCTAGGCTCATTTTTTCTCCATTCCCACCTGCGATTGGGCGGGGCTTGTTTAACTACAAAGTAACGTAGGACTCAAAAAAAAGGAACGAATCCATACCGAAGCCGGCAAGTATATACCACAAAAACCCTTGACGCAACAAGTTAACACGGGGTATGGCAAAACCGCACAGCCGCGCCCGGCGCGGCTTGGCGGCGGTCCGGCGATGCTAGATCGACTGGGGAATGGGCGGGTTTTCCGCGCCGGCTGGCGCCGCGTTGCGCGGCGCTGGCGGTCGGGCGCGGCCGATGGCTATCGGCCGCGCCGCGGATTGGCTTACTGGTCGCAGGCCGGCAGGCAGTGGTCCAGAAGGCTCAGGCAAAGCGGACTCTGCGAACTCAGGTGCGCCGAGCAGACGGCGTATTTTTGATAGCACTCGGAATAGCACGCTGGATTGCCGCCGGAGGCAACCGCATAGGATGCGCTGAGGCTGCAGGCAAACAGGAAGGCGCCAAGTTTCTTGATCATTGTTCAATCTCCTAGAATTTGAAAGTCAAGGTGGAAGCAATTCCGTGGGCGCGCCGCCACCTTTTACAGGCCGCCCCGGTACGACACCGGTCATACATCTAATGCCAATAGAGTACCGTAAACAATACCAAAACAACGCCAATTTATTGACAATTCTATTATTTTTTGCGCGCCTGGTGAGAACCCGGCCGCCGGGGGCGACGTGGCGCGGCGTGAAGTCGTCGGTGCGCAGCGCGTAGGCGGTGCCGCCGGCGATCGCCAGTCCGTGCTCGACAATGAGGACGGTTGTAGAGATGCGGGTGGACTGGCGTTCAATTGTGGACGGGTGTTGCGTTCGCGCGCCGGCCCTGCCGTAAAAACCAGAGACGTGAGGCCGGGGCGCCGCAGGTGCGGCCTGGCCGCTCAGCGGCGCTGGCGGAAGATCTCGCTCATCGTGCTCAGGAACTCGTCGTCAGCCATCCCCAGCTCGTCGTCCCGCTCGGCTATCCGGTCGCGCCGCTGGCCGATCCATTTTTGCAGATATCGCAGTTCCGACAACCTTGGGAGGTCGTACTCGAGCTCCTCGAGATCGTCCTCCAGTGTCCGCAGGTCGTCGTCCAGGTCGCCCGACAACTGCGCCGGCGCCAGCTCGGGATACGGCGCAATGTCGTACTCCGTCTTGAATATGATCTCGACGTTCTCGATTTCGTCGCGCAGCTCGGCGAGCTGCTCGGACAACACCTGGCTGTATTGTTGCAGGCGCTGGTCCGGTAGCGCGTTGACCGTCACTTGGTCCAGGTGCTCGATTTCGCGCCGCGCCGCCAGCAGCGCCGGCACGTCCCTGGCGGCATACGCGGCCAGCGACGCGGCCACCTGCTCGTCCTCGCCAGCCGGCCCGGGCTGCCCGCCCAGCGCGTCGCGGCGCCATTTCGTGGCGATCCGCGCGGCGGCCGCCAAGGGCGAGGCCCGCTCCAGGTCGACGCCAAACTGCTCCAGCAGCGTCGTCGACAGCGCGGCCTCCTGCGCGCCGGCCTCGGCGTCGTAGTCCTCGCCGCTGTATTTCTTGTAGAGTTGCTTGAGCGCGTCGTCGGCCCGCTCCGCCAACAGTTGCCCGGTGACGTCGCAGATGACGTCGGCGATGCCGATCCGGTCCTCCATGCCGACCTGCCGGCCGTCGTGGGCCTGGTCCAGCGCGAACACCAATTTGGTCTGCAGTTCGTCATAGCGGCGCTGCAGCGGCTGGTACTCGTCGGCAAAGCGACGTTCGTAGACGGCGATGGCCTGTTGCCACTGCACCAGATGGCGCCGCTCCTGGTCGACTAGTTGGACCAGCTTGTTGAACTGTTTTTGCGCGCCGGACAGTCCGGCCCCGCGTTTAATCTTGGGCAATCCCGCGCCTGTGGCACCGGCCTTGGATGTTGATTTAGCCATCACGCCCTCCCAAAAATGCAGTCTAGTTTTACCCACCGCCGCAGTCAAGCGCGGGACGCAAACAGCGCGCCCGTAAACGAGATTGGGGCCGGAGGCGTTCAATCGAACGCGCCCGGCCCCAAGGTGCTGGCGGGACACCCCGCCGGCTCAGAAACGATTACTGCAGTTTGATTTCGACATCAACGCCAGCTGGCAGGTCCAGCTTCATCAGCGCGTCAACGGTTTTGTCCGTTGGGTCGACGATGTCCATCAGACGCTGGTGGGTGCGGATTTCGAACTGGTCGCGCGAGGTCTTGTTGACGTGCGGCGAACGCAGAACGTCGAAACGCTGGATGCGGGTTGGCAAAGGTACTGGACCCTTGACGACGGCGCCGGTGCGCTTGGCTGTTTCAACGATTTCCAGGGCCGATTGATCGATCAGTTTGTAATCGAAAGCTTTCAGGCGGATGCGGATTTTTTGATTTGGTGCGGACATGGTATTTCCTTAAAAGAGCGAACCGGGTGAACAAACCACTCGCGGCAATGAATGACTGCTAAGGCTTGGGGTCGACATGATACCACTGAACAACGCGGTAAACACAGCGGCCCGCAATTTTGACACAACAAGGCCGGCGCGAGCCGGCCCTGTCTCGACGCTTAACGATTAATTAGGCGAGGATTTTTGCAACAACGCCGGCGCCGACGGTACGACCGCCTTCGCGGATAGCGAAGCGCAGACCTTCTTCCATGGCGATCGGGTTGATCAACTTGACGGTGATCGACACGTTATCGCCTGGCATGACCATTTCTTTGTCTGCTGGCAACTCGATCGAACCGGTCACGTCCGTTGTACGGAAGTAGAACTGAGGACGATAGTTGTTGAAGAACGGCGTATGGCGGCCGCCTTCGTCTTTCGACAAGACATAGATCTCGCCGGTGAAGTGGTTATGTGGCTTGATCGAACCTGGCTTGGCCAACACTTGACCGCGCTGCACGTCTTCGCGCTTGGTACCGCGCAACAGCAAACCAACGTTGTCGCCGGCCATACCCTGGTCCAGCAGCTTGCGGAACATTTCCACGCCGGTGCAAGTGGTTTTGACGGTGTCGGTGATGCCGATGATTTCGATTTCTTCGCCGACTTTGACGATACCGCGTTCGATACGACCGGTCACAACGGTACCGCGACCCGAGATCGAGAACACGTCTTCGACTGGCATCAGGAAGGCGCCATCGACTGCGCGCTCTGGCGTAGGGATGTAGGTATCGAGCGCATCGGCCAGACGCATGACCGCGTCAACGCCCATTTCGCCCTCAACGCCTTCCAGCGCCATACGTGCCGAACCTTTGATGATAGGCACGTCGTCGCCTGGGAAGTCGTATTTCGACAACAGCTCGCGCACTTCCATTTCAACCAGTTCCAGCAACTCGGCGTCGTCGACCAGGTCGCACTTGTTCAGGAACACGATGATGTATGGAACGCCAACTTGGCGGGCCAGCAGGATGTGTTCGCGGGTCTGCGGCATTGGGCCGTCGGCTGCGGAGCACACCAGGATCGCGCCGTCCATCTGCGCTGCGCCGGTGATCATGTTTTTGATGTAATCGGCGTGGCCTGGGCAGTCAACGTGAGCGTAGTGGCGCGCTGCGGTTTCGTACTCGACGTGGGCGGTGTTGATGGTGATACCGCGCGCTTTTTCTTCCGGTGCCGCATCGATCTGGTCGTATGCTTTGGCTTCGCCGCCGAATTTCTTCGCCAGCACGGTTGCGATAGCAGCCGTCAGGGTGGTTTTACCGTGGTCGACGTGACCGATGGTGCCGACGTTGACGTGCGGCTTGGTCCGCTCGAATTTACCTTTTGCCATTTTATTCTTCCTTAGAACAATGATTGATATGTACGGGCTGGAATTCTCGTGAAATCCAGCCCGGAATTGCGTATTACTTCGCTTTCGAGCTGACGATCGCTTCAGTCACATGCTTCGGCGCTTCCGAATAGTGCTTGAATTCCATCGAGTAGGTCGCACGACCCTGGGTTGCCGAACGCAACGAGGTCGAATAGCCGAACATTTCCGACAATGGCACTTCGGCCTTGATGATCTTGCCGCCACCGCCAGCAATCTCATCCATACCTTGGACCATACCGCGGCGCGACGACAGATCGCCCATCACGGAACCGGCGTAGTCTTCCGGCGTTTCCACCTCGACCGACATCATTGGCTCCAGAATGACTGGCGACGCCTTGCGGCAGCCGTCTTTGAATGCCATCGAAGCGGCCATGCGGAACGCGTTTTCGTTCGAGTCGACGTCATGGTACGAACCGAAGAACAGCGTGACCTTGACGTCAACGACCGGGTAACCAGCCATCACGCCCGAGGTCAGCGTGTCGCGCACACCCTTTTCAACCGCGGGGATGTATTCGCGTGGCACGGTACCGCCCTTGATCGCGTCAACGAATTCAAAACCCTTGCCCGGCTCTTGCGGCTCGATCTTCAGAACCACGTGACCGTATTGACCACGACCACCGGATTGCTTGACGAACTTGCCTTCGGACTCTTCGCACACTTTGCGAATCGTTTCGCGGTACGCAACTTGTGGCTTACCGACGGTCGCTTCGACGTTGAATTCACGTTTCATGCGGTCGACGATAATTTCCAGATGCAACTCGCCCATACCACCGATGATGGTCTGGCCCGACTCTTCGTCGGTTTTCACGCGGAACGATGGATCTTCCTGCGCCAGGCGGTTCAGCGCCAAGCCCATTTTTTCCTGGTCGGCCTTGGTCTTAGGCTCAACGGCCTGCGAGATCACCGGCTCAGGGAAGACCATTTTTTCCAGCGTGATGATGGAGCTAGGATCGCACAGCGTTTCGCCGGTGGTCGCGTCTTTCAGACCCACCGCGGCGGCGATGTCGCCGGCGTGCACTTCCTTGATCTCTTCACGTTGGTTCGCGTGCATCTGCAAAATACGGCCAAGACGTTCTTTCTTGTTCTTGATCGGATTGTAGACGGTGTCGCCCGACTTGATGGAGCCCGAGTAGACGCGGAAGAAGATCAACTGGCCGACAAACGGGTCGGTCATGATCTTGAACGCCAGCGCCGAGAACTTCTCGCTGTCGTCGGCTTTACGCGAGGTCGGCTGGTCGTCTTCGTCCATACCTTGCACCGGCTTGATATCCACCGGCGACGGCAGGTATTCAATCACGCCGTCCAACATCGCTTGCACGCCCTTGTTTTTGAACGCGGTGCCGCACATCATCGGGACGATTTCCGAAGCGAGGGTACGGGCGCGCAGAGCGGCCTTGATCTCTTCTTCCGACAGGTCGCCTTCGTCGAGGTACTTGTTCATCAGTTCTTCGGACGCTTCGGCGGCCGCTTCGACCATCTTCTCGCGCCACTCGGCGGCCAGCTCAGCGAGCTCGGCAGGGATTTCGCGGTAGTCGAACTTCATGCCTTGCGACGCGTCGTCCCAGAAGATCGCCTTCATCTTGACCAGATCGACCACGCCCAGGAAGTTCTCTTCGGCGCCGATTGGAATCTGCAGGGGAATCGGGTTGGCCTTCAGGCGTGCGCGCATTTGCTCGTACACTTTGAAGAAGTTCGCGCCGGTGCGGTCCATCTTGTTGACGAAGGCCAGACGTGGCACCTTGTACTTGTTAGCTTGGCGCCAAACCGTTTCCGATTGTGGCTGCACACCGCCGACCGCACAGTACACCATGCAGGCGCCATCCAACACGCGCATCGAGCGTTCAACTTCAATGGTGAAGTCGACGTGGCCCGGGGTGTCGATGATGTTGATGTGGTGCTCAGGGAAATTGTTAGCCATCCCCTTCCAGAAGCAGGTCGTCGCGGCGGAGGTGATCGTGATACCGCGCTCTTGCTCTTGCTCCATCCAGTCCATGGTGGCGGCGCCATCATGGACTTCGCCAATCTTGTGGTTCACGCCGGTGTAGAACAATACGCGCTCGGTCGTCGTCGTCTTACCAGCGTCGATGTGAGCGGAAATACCGATGTTGCGGTAGCGCTCAATGGGGGTCTTGCGGGCCATAATTAATCCTAAATGAATGGACAAAACCGGGCTGCATTTTTTTGCAAAAATGAGCCCGGCCTCGAACAACAGATACCTGACAGCCCCCTTAACGGGAGCTGGCTTTTATTAGAAGCGGAAATGCGAGAACGCTTTGTTCGCTTCAGCCATACGATGGACTTCATCGCGTTTTTTCATGGCGCCGCCGCGGCTTTCAGCCGCTTCCATCAGCTCACCGCCGAGGCGTTGTGGCATGGATTTTTCGCTGCGCTTGTTCGCGGCTTCACGCAACCAACGCATCGACAGGGCCATGCGGCGGACTGGGCGAACTTCGACCGGCACCTGGTAGTTTGCACCACCGACGCGACGGGATTTCACCTCAACCAAGGGCTTGGCGTTGTTGATGGCGGTAGCGAACACTTCGAGCGGATCCTTGCCCGATTTTGCTTTGATGTGCTCGAAAGCACCGTAGATGATGTTTTCTGCGACCGATTTCTTACCGGACAACATCAAAACGTTGACGAACTTAGCGACATCAGTGTTGCCGAATTTTGGATCTGGCAAAATTTCGCGCTTGGGTACTTCACGACGACGTGGCATATCAATTCCTTTCAATCTTCAGTTGAGCGCGCGCAGTATTGGCACACTCGCGGACGACCATCATAGCCTTCCACTTACTCGACCAGATGCGGTCGACTACATTCACTTAGCTAGTTACCACTCAGCGAAACTTGGGGTATTACTTCTTACCGGCCTTAGCCTTTTTGGTACCGTATTTCGAACGCGATTGCTTACGGTCCTTCACGCCTTGGGTATCCAGGGCGCCGCGAACCATATGGTAACGCACACCCGGCAAATCCTTAACGCGGCCACCGCGCAACAGCACAACACTATGCTCTTGCAGGTTATGGCCTTCACCGCCGATGTACGAAATGACTTCGAAACCGTTGGTCAAGCGAACTTTGGCGACTTTACGCAGAGCCGAGTTTGGCTTCTTTGGAGTCGTTGTGTAAACACGGGTGCAAACACCACGTTTTTGCGGGCTGTTTTCCAGCGCCGGCGATTTGCTCTTGACGCGTACGGAAACACGCGGCTGGCGAATCAATTGATTGATGGTTGGCATCGTTATAAATCCAACAAAATTACCACGATTGATAACCCGGGCTAGTGCCCGGGGACTAAAACCTAGTCCCGGTTTGCGCTGACAGCGGAGGCAACTACAGCCACTCGCTAAGGAGGGGCAACGACTGCGTATACGATGTGCAGAATAAATTCGAGAACTCGCGAGTATAGACCCCGCATTACGCAAGGTCAACCAGTTTACCACTTTCGCTGCATAAATTTTCAGCAGAAACGCCCGCGCCGGCGCCGCCGTTTCGCGTTTTTTGCAACGCCGCGCCCCGCCCCGCCGGTAAAAGGCCGGATAATGGCGGACATTTTTTGATTCCGCTCCCTATGCCCACGCTGCTGCGCCCCGCCCCCCTGTTCGTCCTCCTGAGCTACCTGTTGCTGTCGGCGGTGCCGTTCGTGCCTTACTTATTAGGCAAAGGCATCGAGCGGCCCTGGCAGATGCTGGGTATCGAGGCGATCGCCTGGGTGGCGGCCTGGGCCGTGTTCAAGCGCCCGGCCTGGTTCCACTGGCTGCTGCTGCCGGCCTTCCTGGCCGTGCCGACCGAGCTGTACCTGTTCGTCTTCTACGGCCAGGGCATCTCCACCCACCACCTCGGCATCATCGCCGAGACCAGCCCGAAGGAGTCGCTCGAGTTCCTCGGCCAGAAAGCCTGGCTGATGCTGGCCGTGATGGTCGGCGTCATCGCCTGGTGGTTGCTGAGCTGGCGCGCGGCGCGCCAGACCGGCGCGCTGGACTGGGACGACGGCTCGCGCTGGGTGGCGCTGGGCGCGTTCGCCCTGGCCGCCTGCGTGTGGGGCTACGGCCATGAATTCGGCATCCGCGGCAAGGCCGCGGCCGCGTCCAACGCCACCGCCATAGCGACATCCGCGTCGGCGTCCAAACCGGGCGCCAGCGTGGCGGCCTCCGGCTTCGGCGACGACGCCGCCGACGACGAAGAGGAGGAGGAAGACAGCGCCGCCAGCGCCAGCGCACCCGGCGCCAGCGTGGCGCCGGCCCACCACACCGCGCTGCGCTGGCCGCGCCTGCCGCACTGGGCCAAGCTGCCGCTGCACTTCGACGCCTTCAGCAAGTCCTGGCCGTTCGGCCTGGTGGCGCGCGGCCTCGACTTCTACAACGAGCGCGCCTACCTGTCGCGGCTGGGCGAAAAAAGCAGCAAGTTCAGCTTCAGCGCGCGCCAGGCCACGCCCGGCCTGGCGCCGGAGGTGGTCGTCATGGTCATCGGCGAATCGTCGCGCTACGACCGCTGGAGCTTGAACGGCTACGAGCGCGACACCAACCCGCTGCTGAGCCAGGAGGGCAACCTGGTAACGCTGCCCGACGTCATCACCTCGGTCTCGGCGACGCGCCTGTCGGTGCCGGTCATCATCTCGCGCAAGCCGGCCACGCAAAGCCTGAAGGACGGCTTCTCGGAAAAATCCTTCCTGACCGCGTACAAGGAAGCCGGCTTCAAAACCTACTGGCTGTCGAACCAAATCTCCTTCGGCCAGTTCGACACGCCGGTGTCGGTGTTCGCCAAGGAGGCCGACGTGATCCAGTTCCTCAACCTGGGCGGCTTCACCAACAGCTCCAACTTCGACCAGATCCTGTTCGACCCGCTGAAAAACGCGCTGGCCGACCCGGCGCCGAAAAAGCTGATCGTGCTGCACTCGCTGGGCAGCCACTGGAATTACAGCCAGCGCTACCCGAAGCAGTTCGACAAATGGCAGCCCTCGCTGTTCGGCGTCGACAAGCCGGTCTACAGCGACACCAAGATCAAGGTCCAGCTCAACAACAGCTACGACAGCTCCATCCTGTATACCGACTGGTTCCTGTCCCAGGTCATCGGCACGCTCAAGCAAGGCGGCCAACTGGCGTCGCTGATGTACGTCGCCGACCACGGTCAGACCCTGTACGACGGCACCTGCAACCTGGCCTTCCACGGCCACAACACGCAGTTCGAATTCCACGTGCCGGCCTTCGTCTGGTACTCCGACCCGTACCGCGAACGCTACCCGGACAAGGTGGCGCAGCTGCTGCGCCACCGCAAGGCGCGCCTGGCCACGGAAAACGTCTTCCACACCCTGCTCGACATGGGCGACATCCGCTATGCCGGCGAGCGGCTCGAATGGAGTTTCCTGAACCAGCAGTTCAAGCAGCACAAGCGCTACGTCGACAGTTACGGCTGGACCAACTACGACAACGCCATCATTAAGGGCGACTGCCGCGAGGTGATCGACAAGAACAAGCCGATGAAGCAGGAAAAATAGGCCGCCGTGCAGTTAAGCGGCTGCGGCGTTGAACTAAGCAAACCACCGGCGCAAGCCGAACGCAGCGGCCACCTGGAGCGCTTCATCCTCGGCTACGCCCGCCTCGCCAAGCTGCCGGCGCCGCGCCCCGAAGCCCGCACCGCGCTGGCAAACCGGGTCGGCGGCGGCCTCACGGTATCGCTGATACTGCCCGTATTGATGTAGGTCGATACATGGCGAAATTATATTTTTTGTGTCGGTATTACAACAAAAAAAAGAAATAATCACTTTTACCAAATGGCTCAGCCCGCATATTAGACGCCGTCTATCCGTTCCCGGAATTTCATTTATAAATATCGTATTGACAAGTAAGTTGCATAAAGATAATGTACGTAAACCGTTCAGCAAGTGAGCGGTGGACTCACCATGCAGACTCATCGTTACTTTCTGATAACTTGAAAAATTGGATAACAACATGAAAATCAAAGCCCTCCTTCTTGCCGCCATGCTCGCCGTGTCCACCGGCAGCGCGCTGGCAGCAAACTATGCGGTCAATCTGACCCAGACCACGACGAACCACTGGTCCGCCGCCTTCGCCAGCACACCGGTCACCGGCATCGGCGGCTTCACCGACACCTTCACCTTCAGCCCGGCGGTGCCGAGCAGCACGGCGTCGAGCTACTTCTTCAATTTCGCGCTGGACGGCATGGGCCAATTCAACCCCAACTTCCTGATTATGTTCACCGGCGCGGACCTGAACGGCAACCCCTTCACGCTGTTCAACACGCCGCCGTTTACGCAGGCCTCCGTGTACATCCCGAACGTCGCCGGCCAGCTGGTCATGAACGTCAGCGGCGTCTCCAACGGCGGCAGCTACAGCGGTATCCTGAACGTCGTCACGGCAGTGCCGGAACCAGCCACCTACGGCATGATGCTGGGTGGCCTGGCGCTGGTGGGCTTCATGGCGCGCCGCCGCAAACAGGCCTGAGCGGGCCGCACCCGGTGCCGGGTGCCCGCCCGGCACACTTAAAAGACGCCGCGGCGTCTTTTTTTCCGCCCGCCGCCGCCCGCCCGGGCGCTCCCGGCGCGCGCCAACTGCTACACTTGGCGCCATCCGACACCGAGCACCGCCATGACCCCAAGCATCCCCCCCGCCCGCTACGGCGCCACCGTCTTCGCCTATCCCGGCCACCCGCCGGCCACCGTCACCGAAGAGCGCGGCGTGCGCTACCTGCACCTGGGCACGCCCTGGGTGCAGGGCGCGATGCGCCTGGCCAAACCCGACGCCATCGAACTCGACTACGTGCAGATGATGATGATGTGGACGTTGTTCACGCCGCAGCCGCGCCACATCGTCCAGCTCGGCCTGGGCAGCGCCGCGCTGACCAAGTTCTGCTACCACCGCTTCCCCGGGGCGCGCGTCAGCGCGGTCGAACTGAACCCGAACGTGATCGCCATCTGCGCCGCCCAGTTCGCCCTGCCGGACAACGACGCCCGCCTCGACGTGCGCGAAATGAACGCCCTCGACTTCGTGTTCGACGGCGCCAACCACGCCAGCGTCGACGTGCTGCAAGTGGACCTGTACGACGAGCAGGCGCGCGGCCCGGTGCTCGACACGCCGGCGTTCTACCAGGGCTGCTTCGACTGCCTGGCCGAGGACGGCGTCATGGTCACCAACGTCTTCGGCGACGTCGCCAACTACGACAAAAACCTGCAGGCGATGGGGCTGGTGTTCGACGCCGTGGTCTGGGTGCCCGAGGTGAACGACGAGAACATCGTCGTGCTGGCCTTCAAGAACGCCCCGGCGCTCGACTTCAGCGTGCTGTACGAGCGCGCCGGCGCCATCAAGAGCCGCCTGAACCTGCCGGCCAAGTCCTGGGTCAACGGCTTGAAGGGCTGGATGCTGGACCAGCAATGACGGCGGCGCGCACCAGCGCGGCCAGTTCCGCCACCGCCGCGTCGACGCGCTCGACCGGCACCTGCGCGTAGCCGAGCATGAAACCGTTCCAGCCCGCCCCGGCGGCGCAGGCGTGGGCGCCGAGCGCCGGCGCGACGATGCCCAGACTGGCCGCCTGCGCGCTCAGCGCGATGTCGTCGAGCCCCGCGCCGTGCAGGCGCAGCGCCAGGTGCATGCCGGCCGAGCCGCCGTGCACCGTGGCCAGCGCGCCGAAGTGGCGCAGCAGCGCCGCCACCAACGCGTCGCGGCGCTGCCGATACAGCCGGCGCATGCGCCGCAGGTGCAACGCGAACTGGCCGCTGCGCAGGAACTCGGCCAGCGCCAGCTGCTCGGCGACGCGGCCGCGCGCGGCGCTCTGCGCCAGCAGCGCCGCGAAGCCCGGCGCCAGCGCCGCCGGCACCACGATAAAGCCGATCCGCAGCGCCGGGAACATGGTCTTGCTGAAGGTGCCCAGGTACAGCACCGGCGCGTCCGCCACCAGCCCCTGCATGGCCGGCAACGGCGGGCCGTCGTGGCGGAACTCGCTGTCGTAGTCGTCCTCGATGATCAGCGCGCCGGCCGCGCGCGCGTTGTCGATCAGCGCCAGCCGGCGCGCCAGGCTGAGCACGCCGCCGGTCGGATACTGGTGCGACGGCGTCGTGTAGATCAGCCGCGGCGGACGGCGGCGCCAGTCGTGCGGCGTCGGCGCGATGCCGTCGTCGTCAACGCCGATGCCGGCGATGGCCAGGCCGGCGCCGCGGCAGGCCGCCAGCGCGCCGCCGTAGCCGGGGTTTTCCAGCCAGGCCAGCTCGCCCTCGTCGGCGAAGCTGCGCGCGCACAAATCCAGACTGCTCTGGGTGCCGTCGGTGATGAATACCTGGGCGGCGTCGCAGACCACGCCGCGGGCGGCGCCCAGGTGCCCGGCGATGGCCGCGCGCAGCGGCGCCTCGCCGGCCGGGTCGCCGTAGTTGAGGCGCTCGGCCGGCAGCGCGCGCCAGGCCCGCTCCAGCATGCGCCGCCACAAGGCCAGCGGAAACGCCGCCAGCGCCGGCACGCCCGGCACGAAGGCGCAGTCCAGGTTTTCCTGCGGCGTCACTTGGCGCAGCGCCCGCGCGCGCCGCGCCAGGCCGGCCTGCGGCGCGGCGGCGCCGTCCGGCGGCCGCGCCGGCGGCGCTTGGGCCGGCAGCGTGCTGACCACGGTGCCGCGCCGGTCGCAGACCACGTAGCCCTCGCTGGCCAACTGCTCGTAGGCGTACAGCACGCTGTTGCGCGCCACGCCCAACTCGGCCGCCAACACGCGCGTGGCGACCAGGCGCGTGCCGGCCCCCAGCTGGCCGGCGCGGATCGCCGCGCGCAGGCATTCGTGCAGCAGGCGCTGGCGCGACCAGCCGCGGCCGACGTGTTGCCGCTCGCACGCCGCCATCAGCAAGGCGTATTCCATGGCCCTTCCCTTTCGTCTTTTTATTCCCAGTCCTGGCCCTAAAAAATACCCCATGTCTGGACCTTATGACGGAACCAGCAAGCGATTATATTGCGGTTTTCCCTTTCCGGAGCCACGCATGCCCGATTCCTCCGCCGCACCGAGCCTGCGCACGCGCGTGCGCCGCATGGCCGAGCTGGCCGACTACGACGCCACCACGCTGTACGCCATCATCGACGCCGCCTACCTGTGCCACATCGCCTTCCACGACGCCGGCGGCGCGCACTGTATCCCCACCGCCTGCTGGCGCGACGGCGGCCACCTGTACATCCACGGCTCGAACGGCAGCCGCCTGCTGAAGCGTCTAACCGAGGCCGACAGCTGCGTCGCCATCACCCACCTCGACGGCCTGGTACTGGCGCGCTCCGCCTTCAACCACGCGATGAACTACCGCTCGGCAATGATCTACGGCCGCTTTGAAAAGGTCGCCGGCGCCGCCGCCAAGCAAGCCGCGCTGGCGGCGCTGATGGACAAGCTGGCGCCGGGCCGCCAGGCCGAAGTGCGCGCCGGCAGCGCCAAGGAAATGGCCGCGACCAGCGTGCTGCGCATCGCGCTCGACGAGGCGGCCGCGAAGGTGCGCAGCGGCGCGCCGCGGGACGACGCCGACGACATGGCGCTGCCGGTCTGGGCCGGCGTGCTGCCCTTCGCCCAGCGCCGCACCGCGCCGCTGGCCGACGCCGGCGCCGGCGCGCTTGCGCCCGGCTACGTGCGCGACTGGTGCCAGGAGTAAGCGCAACGCCAACCCGCTCGACAAGGCCGACCACCAGGGCGGCGTCTGGGCGCTGGCGCCGACCTACGCCAACAAGGACGCCGGCCGGGCCGGCTACCAGGCGATCGGCGAGAGCGACCGCACGACCTTGAAATTCGTCAAACCGCAGTAATCCGCGACAGGCGGCCGGTGCCCCGCCGGCTGTGGCTGGCGGCCGGCAAAATGGCGCGCCGGCACGCCGCTGGGGCATGCTTTGGTGTAATCTTGGTGGCACCGTCCATATTACACTGGGAAATATCCGTGCCAATACGGCATTCGTCTTCACCGCGACGCGCCGGCCCCGCCCAGTTGGCGCTGGCGCTGCCGGCGGCCATCGCGCAAGACCGGCGCCAGGGCCCCGACACCGGTTTCGCCACCTACGCCGAGACCGACGACAACCATTACCTTGCGGCGTTCACCGCCATCCCGGCCAAGCAGGCGCTGGCCGAGGCGCAGTCGGTGCGCGACAAAATCATCCTGGCCGGCCTGTTGTGCTTGGTGCTGCCGGTGGCGCGGCAAAGCGTTTTTAACCAACAAGGCAAGCGATGAAAATGAAAAAACTGGTTGGCCTTGCGCTGGCCGCCGGCGGCGTCGCCGCCTTGGTGTCGGCGTCGTTCGTGGCCGGCGCGGTCTTGCTGGTGGTTGGCATGGCCTGCCTGCTGGCGGCGCCGGGCCGGGGCGCCGCGCCGGGCGATTCCGGCGGCGACGGCGGCGTCGCCGGGAGCGGCGGCGACAGCTCATCCGGCGACAGCGCAAGCGACGGCTGCGGCGCCGGCTCGGACGGCGGCTCGGACGGCGGCGGTTGCGGCGGCGGCGACGGCGGCGACTAGCCCCCCCCGCCTAGCGCCTATTGCTGGGCTTTTTTCGCCTTCACCGGCGTAAACGCCAGGTCGGCGAAGTCGTAGCTGAAATCGGTCTCCGCCGATACCGGCGCCATTTTCATGCGCTCGACGCTGCCGTCGGGATTGAGGGCGAACGTGACATAGGCGTCGGCGTTGAAGTTGCGCTCCTTCCAGCGCACGATGAAGGTGTCGTGCTGCCAGTGCTCCAGCTCGCCGACCAGGTCGGGCGTGCGCGAAAAACTCAGCAGATGCTTGCCGCCGTCGTGGCGGATGGTCGCCGCGCCGTACCACGCGTCCTGGTATTCGCCGTCATAGGCGGCCGGCGGCAGCGACGGCCGCGACTTGGCGGCGCGCGCGGCGGCGGCCTTGCCCTGCTTGTGCGCGTCCTCCGCGTGGCCGGCGCGCTCGGCCGCGCCGATCAGGCCGATCCAATCGCTCGGCGCCACGCCCAGGTAATGGTCGAGGATGCGCCACTGCAGCGAGCGCATCGCCGCGCCGCTCTCGGCGTTGGTCAAGATCGCCACGCCCAGCTTCGCCTCCGGCACCATCACCACCTGCGAGAAGAAGCCCTGCAGCGCGCCGCCGTGCTGGGCCAGCTTCATGCCCTTGTAATCGCGCAGGTTGAAGCCCAGGCCGTAGGCGTTGAAATTGGGCGTCAGCGCTTCCAGGCCCGGCTTCGGCTCGGCGATTTTCATCGGCGTCTGCGCGGTCCACATTTCGCGGCCCTGCGCCGCGCTGAACAGGCGCGCCCGCGGCTCGGCGCCGGCGCCGATCCGACCGCCGTCGAGCAGCGCCGCCATCCATTTCGCCAGGTCCTCGGCGTTGCTGTTGATGCCGACCGCGCCGACCGCGTTCGGCACCGGCATCGACTTCACCGCGGCGATCCGGCCGTTGATCTTGCTGTGCGCGCCGGCCAGGTTCGGGTTGCCGGCGTTGTCGTCCAGGCTGGTGGTGGTGGCGTGCATGCCCAGCGGCGCCAGGATGCGCTCGCGGATCGCCGCGCCCCAGGGCTTGCCGGCCTTCTCGGCGATGATCTTGCCGGCCACGATGTAGAGCAGATTGTCGTAGGCGTAGCTGTTGCGGAAACTGCTCGCCGGGCGGATGTAGCGCAGCTTCTCGATGATCTCGTCGGTTGAAAAACTGCTGGTCGGCCACCACAGCAAATCGCCGGCGCCCAAGCCCAGGCCGCTGCGGTGGGTCAGCAAATCGCGCACCGTGATGGCGTTGCTCACATACGCGTCGTACATCTGGAAGCCCGGCAAATGCTTGGTGACGGGATCGTCCCAGGCCAGCCTGCCCTCGTCGACCAGCATCGCCAGCGCGGCGGCCGTGAACGCCTTCGAATTCGACGCCACCTCGAACAGCGTCTGGGCGTCGACGGCGGCCGGCTGCCCCAGCTTGCGCACGCCGAAGCCCCTGGCGACGAGCACCTTGCCGTCCTTGACGACGGCGATGGCGATACCGGGCACGTCGAAAGCCTTCAAGACGCTGGCGACGTCGGCGTCGAGGTCGAAGGCCGGCGCCGGCGCGGCGGCGGCGGCAACGGCGGCGGCGCTTGGCTGCGCGGCGGCGCCGGCCAGCGCCGGCTGGCTGGCGGCGAACGCCAGCAAAATGGATGCGGCAAAGCGGTTCAGCGAATACATATTGCGAGTCTCCAAGAGGGTCGGTACGGTGGCCGCTTGACTAAGGCAAGCGTCGGGCAGAATAGCACTTCCCTGCCCCGAATAAAACATTGCCCCCAAGACGCGCAACACGCTGGGTTTGTTGTCGAGTCTGGTATCATGCGCGCTGAACATTGGGGAGTAGTCGTCCTTCGCCCACGGCGCGGGAACCTGTATCAACATAATCGGCCCGCAGGCCGTGGTGCAGGTGGTCGTAAGACTTGACGAGACCATTGATCAAAGGGCGGCCGCATGGGCCGGAGTCGCCCTTGGATCATTGGTTAATCGTCCGGCCCGCGTACCTCTCTTATTTCCATGGAAGCTTTCTTCGTCTCCACCGGCATCGTCGCCCTCGCTGAAATCGGCGATAAAACCCAATTGCTCGCTTTTTTACTCGCCGCCAAGTTCCGCAAGCCGCTGCCGATCGTGCTGGCCATCCTGCTCGCCACCGTCGCCAACCACGCCTTTGCCGCCGCCGTCGGCGCCTGGGTCACGTCGCTGATGGGGCCGGCCGTGCTGCGCTGGGTACTGGGGCTGTCCTTCCTGGCGATGGCGGCTTGGACCCTGGTGCCCGACCAGATCGACGAAGACGACGCCAAGCTGGCCAAATACGGTGTGTTCCTGACCACGCTGATCGCCTTCTTCCTCGCCGAAATGGGCGACAAGACGCAGGTGGCCACGGTCGCGCTGGCGGCGCGCTACGACGGCATCGTCGCGGTGGTCGCCGGCACCACCTTCGGCATGATGCTGGCCAACGTGCCGGCCGTGTACCTCGGCGAGCGCATCGCCAACCGGGTGCCGCTGCGGCTGGTGCATGGCATTGCCGCCGCCGTGTTCGCGCTGCTCGGCCTGGCCACGCTGCTGGGCGCGGGCGCCAGGCTGGGCTTGTAGCGCGAGGCTGATTATTAATCAACAATGTTGGTGTTGCCGTAACGAACGACCAACATTGTCAATTTAAAATAGAATTACGACATCGAGCAATTCGGGGCCATCGCCCGCACCGGCGCGCGCCACCGATCACTTTATAAGGATGACTATGCAATTGAATGCACAACGCGCGCTCGTGGCGGCGCTGATGGCCATCGCCGCGGCCGGCAACGCCTGCGCCGTGACGATGATTGTGAGCGAACCTTCGGCGCAGACGGCGTTCTTCGACGGCGCGCTTGTGCCCGCGCAGAGCGCCGACGACGCCGCGCCGGCCATGGCGCTGGCGCAGCAAGTCGCGGCCGATCCGTTCCAGCCGGCGCCGGCCGCCGCGCTAGCGGCGGCACAGGCCAATGAGATGGCGGAGGAACCGTCGCCCTACGAAATGCTGTTGCTGGGCGCCGGCCTGATGATGCTGGTCGGGCGCAGCGGAAAGAAAAGCGCGCCTTGGGCGCCGTCGACGGTCGCGTAAGGTTGCGGCCTGGGTGAAAAAAAAAGCGGCATCGCGATGCCGCTTTTTTTGCGCCTGTTTTTCCTGCCGCGCCTTGGCGTCAAGGCGCCGCCGCCGCACATACAAGCAAGGACGCCGCCCCGGGGGCCGACGCGCAGGCCGCCAAGCTGAGCTTGCGTAGGTCGGATTAGCCAAGCGTAATCCGGCGCCGCGCCGCTGCCGGCGCCTGTCGGGTTACGCCCTGGCGGGCTAACCCGACGTAAGGCAACCGCGCCGACTGAACGGCCGCGGGCGGCCCTTTAACCGCGCGCCAGCAGCAGCTCGACCGCGTGCTCGCGCCCGTCGTCGAGCAAGGCGATGCTGCCGTCCGGCTGCGCCGCGCCGTCCACCGTCAGCCCAAGCGGGCGCCCACCGGCCGGCTCGACGCGGATCACGTAGACGCTGGCGCCGTGGCGGTAGCGCAGCGTGAAGCCGTCCCAGTCGGCCGGCAGCAGCGGCGCCAGCGTCAGCGCGCCCGCCTCCAGCGTCACCCCCAGCAGCGATTCAAGCACCAGCCGGTACATCCAGCCCGACGAGCCGGTGTACCAGGTCCAGCCGCCGCGGCCGACGTGCGGCGCCACCGCGTAAACGTCGGCCGCCACCACGTAGGGCTCGACCTTGTAGCGCGCGCTGCCGGCGGCGCTGCCGCCGTGGCGTACCGGGTTGATCATGCGCAGCAGTTCCCAGGCGCGCTCGCCGTCGCCCATTTTGGCGAAGGCCATCGCGGTCCAGATCGCCGCGTGGGTGTACTGGCCGCCGTTTTCGCGCACCCCCGGCACGTAGCCGCGGATGTAGCCTGGGTTCATCACGCCCTTGTCAAACGGCGGGTCGAGCAATTGCACCAGGCCGGCGTCGCGCCGCACCAGGCGGGCGTCGACCTGGGCCATCGCGCCGCGCGCCCGCGCAGGGTCGGCCGCGCCCGACAGCACGCCCCAGCTTTGCGAGATCGAGTCGATCTGGCACTCGTCGTTCAGGTGCGAACCGAGCGGCGTGCCGTCGTCGAAATAGGCGCGCCGGTACCATTCGCCGTCCCAGGCGTGCAGCTCGACGTTGGCGGCCAGCTTCAGCGACTCCTCGCGGCACAGGTCGGCGAAGGTGGCGTCGCCGCGGCGCGTGGCCACGCCGGCGAAGCGTTGCAGCACCTGGTACAGGAAGAAGGCCAGCCAGACGCTCTCGCCCTTGCCGTGCTCGCCGACCTTGTCCATGCCGTCGTTCCAGTCGCACGAGCCGATCAGCGGCAAGCCGTGGACGCCGAAGCGCAAGCCGTGGCGCAGCGCCCGCACGCAATGTTCGTACAGGTCGGCGCTCTGGCCGGAGCGGCCCGGCAGGTCGTAATAGGAGTCCTCGTCCGGCTTGACGGCGCGGCCTTCGAGGAAGGGCGCCACCTCGGCCAGCACCTCGGTGTCGCCGGTGGCCTCGATGTAGCGGCAGGCCGCCAGCGGCAGCCACAGGTAGTCGTCCGAGCAGTGCGTGCGCACGCCGCGGTCGGACGGCGGGTGCCACCAGTGCTGCACGTCGCCTTCGACGAACTGGTGGCGCGCGCACAGCAGCAAGTGCTCGCGCAGCAGTTGCGGCGCGGTGTGCACCATCGCCATCGCGTCTTGCAGCTGGTCGCGGAAGCCGAACGCGCCGCCGGACTGGTAGTAGCCGCTGCGCGCCCACAGGCGGCAGGCGATGGTCTGGTACATCAGCCAGCCGTTGGCCAGCACGTCGAGCGCCGGGTCGGGCGTGGCGATCTGCACCGCGCCGAGCGTGCGCTGCCAGTGCGCGCGCACCCGCGCCAGTTCGTCGCGGGCGTTGCCGGCGCCCTGGTGGCGCGCCACCAGGCTGCTGGCGTCGGCGTTGCGGCGCCCGCCGACGCCGAGCACGAAGACGATCTCGCGCTCCTGGCCCGGCAGCAGTTCGAACGGCACCTGGATCGCCGCGCACGGGTCCAGCCCGCTGCCGCACTTGCCCGACAGGCGCAGCCGGCGCAGCGCGGCCGGGTTGGCCAGGCTGCCGTTGCGGCCGATGAATTCGTTGCGGTCGCAGGTCACGCTGCGGCCGGCGCCGTCGGCGTGGAAGAAGCCGACCCGGCCCGAGAATTCGGTGTTGTAGGCGTTGCGCGCGAACAGCGCGCCGCTGACGGCGTCGACCTCGGTGACGACGTGCATGGTCGACTTGGCGCGCAGGTCGCCCAGCACCCATTCGACGTAGCCGGTGGCCGACAGGCGCCGCGGCGCCGCCGAGTCGTTGCGCACCTTCAGCACCGCGTATTTGACGGCGGCGTCCAGCGCCACGTAGGTCGTCAGTTGCGAGTGCAGGCCGGCCTCGCTGTGCTCGAACACGCTGTAGCCGAAGCCGTGCCGCGTGGTGTAGGCGCCGCTGCCGCGCGCCGGCAGCGCGCTGGGCGACCAGAATCGGCCGCTGTGCTCGTCGCGCAGGTAGAAGGCCTCGCCGCTGCCGTCCGAGACCGGGTCGTTGTGCCACGGCGTCAGGCGGAATTCATGGGCGTTCTCGTTCCAGGTGTAGGCCTGGCCGCTTTCCGAGACGACGCTGCCGAACTGGGCGTTGGCCAGCACGTTCGACCACGGCGCCGGCGTCTGCTGGCCCTGCTCCAGCGTGATCACGTATTCGGTGCCGTCGGGCGTGAAGCCGCCCTGGCCGTTGCCCAGGATCAGCGCCGGCTTGGCCGCCGGCGCTACCGGGTAGGCCTCGGCGCGCCCGTCCGGGATCAGCGGCGGCGTGCGCAGCGCAACCGGGCCGGGTCGCTTGATCTGCTCGGCCAGCGTGCCGCGGCTGTCGCTCAGCACCACCCGCGCCACCGATTGCAGCAGGATGCGGTCCTCGTTGGCGATCTGGTCGGCCAGGCGCACGAAGATGCCGCCCGGCCGGTCGATCGACTGGGCGTCGATGCCGGACGAAATCAAGCCCATGATCTGTTCGTGCAGCAGTTGCCGGTAGCCGGACTGGTCCTCGTACCAGATCACCAGGTCGACCACCAGCCCCTTCAGGCGCCAGTAGGCGTGCGCCTGCACCAGCTGGCGCGCCAACTCGATGTTGGCCGGGTCCTTGATCTGCAGCAGCACGATGGGCAGGTCGCCGGAGATGGCGTAGGCCCACAGGCCGGACTGGCCGCGCTGGTTCTTGATCAGGATGCTGGCGTCGGCCCGCAGCGAGGCGTTCGGGTAGATCACGCTGTTGGCCAGGCGGCCGTACAACTGGGCGTCGGCCTCGCTGGCGTTGAGCTGGCGCAGCACCACCTGGCTGTGGGTCCAGGCCAGTTCGAAGACGCGGTCGGCCAGGTGGCGGTCCTGGTACTTGTCGACCAGGTGCAGCGCCGCCTCGCGCGTGTCGCACACGCCGGTGACGACGTCGATGGTGGCGCACTGGTGCGGCTCCAGCGTGATGCTGTAGCGGATCGCCAGCACCGGGTCGAGCACCGAGCCCTCGGCGCCGGCCAGCGCGGCTTCGGCCAGCGGCGCGCGCAGCGCCCACGGCGCCTGGGCGTTGCCGCCGCGGCCGATGAAGGCGGCGCGGTCGGTTTCGAACGAGACCGCGTCGGCGGCCGCGTCGTGCAGGGTCATCTGGTGCAGCAACCACGGCGCCTGCTCGTCCTTCGAGCGCGGCCGGCGGCTGCACAGGATGGCGTTCTCGTCGCGCAGGATTTCGCTTTGCACGAACAGCTTGCTGAACGCCGGGTGGGCCGCGTCGGCCGCCGGCGGCGCCATCACCACTTCGCTGTAGCTGGTGATTTCGATGCGCCGGCGCCGCTCGGATTTATTCGTGATGCGGGTCCGCCGCATTTCGATGTCGTCCTCCGGCGAGACCACGATTTCGGTGTACAGGTCGAGCCCCTTGTCGGAGCGGCGGAACTCGGCGCGGCCCTCGGAGAAGATCACCTCGTACTTCTTCGGCTCGACCAGCGTCGGCTGGTAGGTGTTGGACCAGAAGCTGCCGTCGTCGAGGTCGCGCAGGTAGCAGAAGCTGCCCCAGTTGTCGCGCGTGCCGTCCTCGCGCCAGCGCGTCACGGCCAGGTCCTTCCAGCGGCTGTAGCCGCCGCCGGCGCTGGTCACCATCACGTGGTAGCGGCCGTTCGACAGCAATTGCGTCTCCGGCATGGCGCCGCTGTGCAGCGTCAGCGCGCGCATCGGCGCGCTCTGTTCGGCGGCGCCGACGCGCAAATCGGCCAGCTCGGCGCTGTTGGAGTAGAACGCGCCGACCTGCGGGGTGCGCTCCTGCAGCACCAGCAGCGCCGACTGCAGCAACGGGTCGGACTCGAAGCGGCGCTGCATCGGCCGGTCGTGCAGCAGGTAGCTCAGGGCCAGCAGGCCCATGCCCTGGTGGTGCACCATGAACGAGCGGATCACCGCGCAGCTCTGGCCGCGCGGCAGCCGCGCCGGCGTGTAGTCGACCGCCTCGTAGAAGCCGTAGCGGCCCATGAAGCCGGCCGCCTGCATGCGCTGCATGTTCTGGCAGGCCGCCTCCGGCTGCACCATCAGGCCCAGCATGCTGGCGTAGGGCGCCACCACCAGGTCGTCGGCCAGGCCGCGCTTCAGGCCCAGGCCCGGCACGCCGAAGGCGCGGTATTGGTAGTTCAGGTTGGCGTCGACGGTGTGGTAGCCGGACTCGGAAATCCCCCACGGCACGTCGCGCTGGCGGCCGTAGTCGATCTGCGCCTCGATCACCGAATGGTAGGTCTGGTCGAGCAGGGTGTACGGATAGTTCGGCATCACCAGCAGCGGCATCAGGTACTCGAACATCGAGCCGCTCCACGACAGCAGCACCGGCTGGCCGGCCACCATGCACAACTGGCGGCCCAGCGCGAACCAGTGCTCCTGCGGCAGCTGGCCCTGGGCGATGGCGACGAAACTGGCGAGGCGCACCTCGGAGGCCAGCAGGTCGTAATAGCTGGCGTCGAGGCGGCGCTCGCCGACGTTGTAGCCGATCGCCAGCAGCTTGGTGGCGGCGTTGTACAGGAAGCGGTAGTCGACCTGGGCGAAGTCGCGCGCCTGCCCGGCCAGCGCGGCCACCAGGCGCATGCGCGCGGCGGCGGCGGCGGCGCCCCGCGCCACCAGTTCGGCCAGTTGGCCGTGGCGCTGGGGCTCGTCCGGCGGCGCATCGCCGGCGCCGGCGCCGCCGGCCATGGCGGCCAGTTCGCGCAGCGTCGGCACCCGCACCAGGCTGGCGTCGAACAGATTGGTCGAGGCCAGCGCCAGCCACGGCGCCAGTTCCAGCAGCTCGGCCAGCGCCACGCGGCATTGCCGCGCCAGCGCCTCGGCCCACATTGCCAGGGCCGGGTCGTCGCCGCCCTGGGCCAGCGGCACGCAGCGCGCGGCCGCCTCGCTCGCCTGGCCCAGGTAGGCGTGCCACTCGGGCAGGTTGGATGGATACAGCGGACGCAGCGGCGCCAGGTGCTGCTGCAGCGCCTCCAGCGCCGCCAGCAGCGCGGGGTTGGCGGCCGCGGCGGCGTGCTCGCCCAGCACGCGCAGGGTGGTGGCGATGCCGTCGGCCAGTTGCGGCGCGACGATGGGGGCGTCGAGCAGCGCGACCAGGCCGGGCTGCAAGGTCAGCAGGTGGCCGGCCAGGTTGCCGCTGTCGACGGTGGAAATATACACCGGCTGCAGCGGTTGCAGGCTCTGGATGTCGTACCAGTTGTAGAAGTGGCCCTGGTGGCGCTCCAGCGCGGCCATCGAGCGCAGCGTGTTGTCGCAGCGCTGCAGCAGCTCGCCGGCGCCGATATAGCCGAAGTCGTAGGCGCTCAGGTTGGCCAGCAGCGCCAGCCCCATGTTGGTCGGCGAGGTGCGGTAGGCAACCACCGCCAGCGGATGCTCCTGCATGTTATCCGGCGGCAGCCAGTTGCCCTGCGGGCCGACGAAGGTGTCGAAAAAGGCCCAGGTCTTGCGCGCCACCGTGTGCAGGAACTGGTGCTGTTCGGCGCTCAGGCGCGCCACTTCGCGTTCGATCGGGCGGCTGATCCACCAGCCGATCGCCGGCGCCAGCATCCACAGCAACAGCAGCGCGGCGGCCAACGGGAAGGCGGACGGGCGCCAGGCCAGCAGCGCGGCGCCGGTGGCCAGCGCCAGCAGCGGCGAAGCCCACATCGCGCGCCAGTTGCCGGCCAGGCCGCTGCCGCAGCGCGCCAGCGCCGAGGCGCGCCACTCCAGCAGGTGCTGGTGCGAAAGGTTCAGGCGCCACAGCGTGCGCAGGATGGCGTCCAGGCTGAACCAGGCCTCGTAGGGCAGGAACACCAGCGTCAGCATGGCGTGCGAAAACTGCAGGCCGCAGCGGCGTTCCCAGCCCGCCAGGTGCTGGCGCCACAGCGTGTCGCGCGGCTTGCGCGCCAGGTCGTACAGCGCCGCCGCCAGCGGCGGCACGAAGATCACGCCGAACAGCGCGCCGCACCAGAAGGCCGGGTTGGGCAGCATGGTCCAGGCCAGCAGCAGGCCCAGCGTCAGCGCCGGCGCCACCAGGCTGCGGCGCAGGTTGTCGAACAGCTTCCAGCGCGACAGCGCCGACAGCGGGTTCGGCTCGCGCTTGCCGGCGCGCCCGGGCACCCGCGGCAGCAGCCAGCCGAACAACTGCCAGTCGCCGCGGATCCAGCGCTGGCGCCGGCTGACGTCGTCGCAATAGCGCGCCGGGTATTCCTCGTACAACTGGGCGTCGCTGAGCAGGCCGGCGCGCAGGTAGCAGCCCTCCAGCAGGTCGTGGCTGAGGATGCGGTTGTCGGGCAGGCGCTCGCCCAGCACGCGCTCCCAGGTGTCGACGTCGTAGATGCCCTTGCCGATGAACGAGCCTTCGTGGAAGACGTCCTGGTACAGGTCCGAGACGGTGCGGGTGTAGGGGTCGATGCCCGGCTCGCCGCCGCACAACTGCTCGTAGCGCGAGGCGTTGGCGCCCGGCAGGCTGACCGCCACGCGCGGTTGCAGGATGCCGTAGCCGGCCAGCACGCGGCGCCCGGACGGGTCCAGCACCGGCCGGTTCAGCGGATGCATCATGGTGGCGATGAACAGGCGCGCGGCGTCGCGCGGCAACTGGGTGTCGGTGTCGAGCGTGATCACGTAGCGCAGCTCGGCCAGGCCCTCGGTGTCGCCCTCGACCAGCGCGAACTTGTCGCGCGCGCCGCCGCGCATGAAGCGGTTCAGGTCGGACAGTTTGCCGCGCTTGCGCTCCTGGCCCATCCAGCAGCGCTGCTGCGGATTCCACAGGCGCGGCCGGTGCAGCAGCAGGAACGGCGCGCCGGCGCCGTCGCCGCGGTACTTGTCGTTGAGGGCGGCGACGCGCTCGCGCAGGCGCCGCAGCAGCGCGGCGTCGTCCGGCATCACCGCCTCGGGCGCGTCGGCCAGGTCGGTCAGCAGGCAAAAGCGCAGCAAGGGGTCGCGGTTGGCCAGGAAGCGCACCTCCATGCCCTCGCACAACTGGTCGACGTTGGCCTCGCTGTAGACCAGGCTGGGCAGCGCCACCACGGCGCCGGCGCCGGCCGGGATGCCGGCGCGGAAATCCATCCGCGGCAGCGGGTGCGGCGTGGTGCACAGCGTCGCCAGCCAGTTCACCAGCGCCAGCGCGAACTGGCTGGCGGCCAGCACGGTCAGCAGCGCCAGCGCCGCCAGCACCCAACCGTGCACGCCGTGGCGCACGGCGCGTTCCAGCAGCAGCGCGCTGACCACCGTGGTCAGCGCCGCCACGCTGCCCAGGTACACCGCCAGCGGCGCGGCGCGGCCGGTGCGCTGCAGCGCCTCCAGCGGCGGCAGGCGCACGCCGGCCTGTTTTTCCAGCACCAGCAAGCCGCCGCCGACCAGGTAGAAGCCGACGTGGCCGGTGCGCGGGTCGGCGCCGGCGCCGTGGTTGCGCGCCAGTTGCAGCGCCATCTCGGCGACCTCGACCTCGCTGGCCGGGCTGCGCTTGGCAATGCGTTCGATGACGTGGCGGTACTGGTCGCGGGTGGCGAAGTCCATGCTGGCGTAGACCCCGGCCGGGTCGCAGCGCAGGCTCTGCTCGACGACGCTCATCGACTCGACGAACTCTTGCCAGTCCATGGTGCCGAGGAAGCGCAGGCTGCCGATGCTGTTGGCGACCGAGACCTGGTCGCCGGCCTGCTGCTGGATCTCGTTCTGGATCTGCTGCTCGATGGTCTGGCCGCTCTCGGCCAGCCGGTGCGTGACCCAGGACAGCGCCAGCGTCAGCGCCGGGCCCTGGCCCTGCAGGCGCCGCGCCAGCTCGGCCACGAAGGCGCTGGTGATGGGCGGGTTCGAGCGCGCCATGTCGGCCACCAGCAAAATCAGGCCGCTGGGATTGCGCTCGGCGACCTCGGTCATCTGGTCGGCCCAGCTGTTGGCCAGGTCGCGCTGGCGGCGGTTGTCGGCCACCCGCGCGGCGACCCGGCGCAGGTTCTCGATCAGCGCCAGGCGCAGCATGATGGGAATCGCCCACAACTCGCCCAGGCTGAGCGTGGCGACGTCCTGGTAGGCCTCGACGAAATGGCGCAGGCTCTCCGGGTCGACCCGGCCGTCGCCGTGCGAAATGATCTCCAGCGCGATCCGGTAGACCCGCGGGCAGCCGTCGGCGCCGCCCAGGCGCGGCAACTCCTTGCTGTAGTCCTTCGGCAGGTGCCGCTTGGCGGTGCGGATCTGCTCCTCGATCAGGTAGAAGTTATCCAGCAGCCATTCGGACGCCGGCGTCACCTGGCGCCCGCCCTTGACGGCGGCGGTCAGCTCGTTGACGGTCTCGGTGATCAGGGTGGCGTTGGCGGCCAGCCGCGCCAGCAGGCGGTCGCTGCCGCCGCGCCGGCCGAGCTGGTGGCCGGCCGCCAGCGTCTTGCCGTGCGCCGCCATCTGCATCGCGCTGAACAGTTCGGAGCGCAGCGGCAGGGCGTCGTCGGCGTCGCCGCCGGCCGGCGCGGCCGCGCCGGCGGCGACGCGCCATGCGGCGAATTGATCGGCCAATCGGGTGATATATTGTTTCAACATGAACCTCGCTAGGTTCGCGCACGGGGACGCGGCACCGCCGGCACGCGCCATGGGTGCGGCGATGTTAGTTATGGAGGGGAGTTCTCTTCTGCATCCTAAGTGCCGGCACCGATCGCCACTGTGCGTTAACGAACATAAGAGGCGCATTGCAGTCACACGGGCAATAAAAAACGGCGCGACAGGCGTTTTAAGGCGGAATAGTTGGGCAGTGGAAATAGCGGGGCGCGATGTGATTTTCGCAGGCCGGGTTTGCCCTCCGCTGTTACACGGCGTGGGGCAAACCCGACCGGCGTCGGCGGCGGCCCGGCGTCGGCTGACGCCTTGCGCGCATCCGACCTACGGCACTCAGTTCGACGAATAGTTCGTCGTGCCGCCCGTGCTGACGGCCCAGCGCTTACCCATCACATAGGTTTTTTCGACATTCCGGTCGTCGCCCAGGGTTTGCAGCACGAACAACTTGTCCTCGACGCTGGCGGCGCGCTGCATGCGCAGACGCATCAGGTCGGTGGCGTTCGGATTGACGACGATGAAGTCGGCTTCCCTGCCGGCGCGGAAGCTGCCGACCTTGTCGTCCAGGTCGAGCGCCTTGGCGGCGCCCAGCGTGGCCAGGTAAAAGGCCTTCAGCGAAGTCAGCGGATGGCGCTGGTCCGGGTTGTCCACATAGGCCTTGTGCAACTGGCTGACCTTGTAGGCCTCGCCCATGGTGCGCAGCGCCGAAAAACTGGTGCCGGCGCCGACGTCGCTGCCCAGGCCGACCTTGACCTTGTACTGCTCGGCCTTTTGCAGGTCGAACAGGCCGCTGCCGAGGAACAGGTTGGAGGTCGGGCAAAACGCCACCGCCGAGCCGGTCGCCGCCAGCGACGCGAACTCGTCGTCGCGCAGGTGCACGCCGTGGGCGTAGATCGAACGCTTGCCCGACAGGCCGAAGCCGTTGTAGACGTCGAGGTAGCCGCTGGAGGCCGGGAACAGCGCCTGCACCCAGGCGATTTCACCCTTGTTCTCGGACAGGTGGGTGTGCATGTAGACGTCCGGGAACTCCTTGAGCAGCTTGCCGGCCATCGTCAACTGCTCCGGCGTCGACGTCGGCGCGAAGCGCGGCGTCACCGCGTAACGCAGGCGGCCCTTGTTGTGCCAGCGCTGGATCAGCGCCTTGGAATCGGTGTAGGACGTCAGCGCGGTGTCGAGCAGGTAGTCGGGCGCGTTGCGGTCCATCATCACCTTGCCGCCGATCAGGCGCATATTGCGCGCGCTGGCCTCCTCGAACAGCGCGTCCACCGACTGCGGGTGCACGGTGCCGAACACCAGCGCGGTGGTGGTGCCGTTGCGGGCCAGCTCGTTCAAAAACACCTTGGCGATTTTTTGCGCGTAGGCCTTGTCGGCGAACTGCTTTTCGGTCGGGAAGGTGTAGGTTTCGAGCCACTCCAGCAGTTGCTGGCCGTACGAGCCGATCATCTCGGTTTGCGGGTAGTGGACGTGGCTGTCGATGAAACCGGGCATGATCAGCTTGCCGGTGTAGTCGACCACGTAGACATAGGGGTTGGCCGCCAGCACGCTGGCGGCCGGGCCGACCGCCTTGACCTTGCCGTCGGCGCCGACCAGCAACACGCCGTCCTCGAAATACTCGTACGGCTGCGCGCTGGTGGCCGGGTCGTCGAGGAAGTGCAGCACCGAGCCGCGGTAGGCCACGGTCTGCGACTGGCCCTGCTGTTCCTGGCTCGGACTCTGGTTCTGCGCGGCGGCCGGTAGCGGCCCCGCCATGGCGGCGGCAACGATGGCCGACAGGTACAGCGGCAAGCGTTTTTTGCTGCCTTTTTTGATACATTCCACAGGTGTCTCTCTTTCTCGTTAAAGGAATAGAAGAATTCAACCGGCGTCTCAAGACGCTCTCGTCGGACCTGAATGTACGGCAGCGGCATGGGGGCGGTATTCACGTTCGCGCATGCCGACCATTCCTGGATCGATATGCATAAACGCCGCAGCAGGCGTATAAAAAAGATAATTTTTTCCGATGGGAAATAAAAAAAACCCAACAATACTCGGCATTGTTGGGGTTTTTACCACAGTGCCGCGCGCCGCCGCGCCGGCGGATCAGGC
The DNA here is from genome assembly GCF_000344615.1 of Janthinobacterium sp. CG3. Lineage (GTDB taxonomy): Bacteria > Pseudomonadota > Gammaproteobacteria > Burkholderiales > Burkholderiaceae_D > Janthinobacterium. The sequence continues at coordinate 4,070,965 of NZ_KB467824.1, forward strand.
GGCCAGCGCCAGCGGCGTCAGCGCGGCCTCGGCCAGCGCCATGCCGCCGCTGACATGCCAGGCGGCCGGGTAGCCAAGCCGGTGCAGGCAGGCGACCGCCTTGCCGCTGCGGTTGCCGCTGCGGCAAAAGAACACCAGCGGCACCCGCTCGCCGCGCAGCCAGTCGCCCAGGTGCGCGCCCAGGTGGCTCAGCGGTACGCTCAGCGCGGCGCGCCCGCCCAGGGTGGCGGCGGCGCCGGCCGCGTGCTCGTAGCTTTCGCGCACGTCCACCAGCAGCGCGTCCGGATGGCTGCGCAGGAAGGCGTCCAGCGCGGCCGGCTCCAGCTGGGCGCCGCTGGCGTCGACGGCGGCGACCGCGCCGCGCTCGGCGCGCAGGCTGCTGCAGACTTGGCCTTGCTCGTTGCGGCCCGGACAGAGCAAGGTGTCGAGGTCGATCGGCGCGGCGTCCAGCGCGGCCGCCGCCAGCTCGCCGGTGAAGGCGAAGCGCACCGCCGGCGGCGCCAGCACGCCGCCGGCCGCCGCACCCAGCAGGTAGTAGGCCTGGCCGGGACCCGGCGCCACCCGCGCCAGCGCCTGCGCCCCCAGCGCCAGCGCGGCGCAGACGCTGCCGTCGCCGAGCGCAAGGCTGGCGGCGGCGGCCGGCCAGCCCAGCGCGTCGGCGTCGGCGCCGGCGCCGGCGGCCGGGTCGAGCCGGCCGGCCAGCTCCGCCAGCAGCGCCGCGCGCAGCGCGCCGCCGTCCCGCGGCGCGCTAGTGTGCAGCAGCGCCGCCACGCGGTAGTCGTGGCGGCGCACATACGCAACCAAGCGCCCGGCCAGCGCCGCCAGCGGGTCGATGATGACGCAGCTGCGGCTGGCCGCGTCCGTCACCAACCAGGTGCAGGCGCCGTCGGCCCCGAGCTGGATAACGCCGTCGCGCGCCGGCGCCGCCGGCCCGGACGGCATCAGGCAGGCCGCCCGCAGCGCCGCGCCGCAACGCTCGATGCGCCGGCAGGCGGCGGCGATGGTGGCCGCGTCGGTGTGCGGGCCGAACGACATGCGGATCGCCGCGCCGCTGCGCCAGCGCGGCAGGCGCATCGCCTCCAGCACGTAGCTGGGCGCGCTCTGCGCCGACGAGCAGGCGCTGCCGGAACTGACGCGCACGCCGGCGGCGTCGAACACGTCCAGCAGTTCCTTGCTGGCCACGCCCGGCACGGAAAAGTTCAGCGTGGTCGGCAGCGACAGTTCCAGCGGCATGTTGAAGACGATGCCGGGCAGCGCCTGGCGCAGGCTGGCCACCAGGCGCGCGCGCATCGCCGCCAGTTCGGCGTGGCTGCGGAAGGTGGCGCCGTCCTCCAGCGCCGCCAACACCGCGCCGAGGGCGGCGATGCCGGCCATGTTTTCGGTGCCGGAGCGCTGGCCCGACTCCTGGCCGCCGCCGACGATGAGCGGCGTGAACGGCGCGCCGGCGCGCACGTACAACATGCCGACGCCCTTCGGCGCGTACAGTTTGTGGCCGGAGAACGGCGCGTAGTCGATGCGCGTCGCGCTCAGATCCAGCGCCAGCTTGCCGAGCGCCTGCACGCAGTCGACCAGCCAGTAGGCGGCGCTGGCGCTGTCGGCCAGCACGGCGGCGATGCCGTCCAGGTCGGACACCACGCCGGTCTCGTTGTTGGCCGCCATGGTGCACAGCAGCGCCGTCTGGCCGGCCAGCGCGCGCAGCGCCGCCAGGTCGTGGCGGCCGTCGCCGTCGACCGGCAGCGCGCGCAGTTCCAGGTCCAGCCCGAGCAGGCGGTTCCAGTGCGCCAGGCTCTCCGGCACGGCCTTGTGCTCGGTGGCGCCGTACAGCAGCAGCGTGCCGATGGCGGCGCCGCCGGCGCGCCGCTCGCGCAGCGCGCACAACGCCGACAGCACGGCGGTCTGGATACCCTCGGTGGCGCCGCTGTTGAACATCAGGCGGCCGGCGCCGGCGCCGACCACGCGGCGGGCGCGCCGGCGCACCGCCTCCAGCATGGCCTTGGCCCGCAGGCCGGTGGCGTGGGTGCTGCTGGGGTTGCCGAAGCCGAACGCCATCGCCTGCGCGGCGGCGGCGAGCGCGGCCGGCAGCACGGCGCTGGTGGCGTTTCCGTCGAGGTAGATTTCGGTCATCATGGTGTTATCCTTGCAAGTAAGTTCCATCACAGTTTAACCAGCGCCAGCCGTGAAAACATACTCATTCACCCTGCATTACCATTAAACTGTAGAACGTTTATTCTCTCGATTGCATAGCCACTATATGAATCCCCTCGATAAGTACGATTGCGCGATCCTCGCCGCGCTGCAGGCCGACGGCACCTTGTCGATCGCCGGCCTGAGCGAGAAGATCGGCCTGTCCAACACGCCTTGCTGGAAGCGCGTCAAACGGCTCGAGGAGGACGGTTACATCGAACGCCGCGTCGCCATCGTCAACCGCCAGAAGGTCGGCCTGCCGGTAACGGTGTTCGTCAGCGTGCGCACCGGCCAGCACGACGAGAAATGGCTGCGCCGCTTCGCCGCCGCCGTGATGGCGCTGCCCGAGGTGCAGGAATTCCACCGCATGAGCGGCGACGTCGACTACCTGTTGAAGGTGGTCACCACCGACATCGGCGGCTACGACGCCTTCTACAAAAAGCTGATCAAATCGGCCCAGTTGAGCGGCGTCTCGTCGGCCTTTTCGATGGAGCAGATCAAGTCCACCACGGCGCTGCCGCTGGAATTGATTTCACATAATTTGTAACGCGCCGGCGCGAACGTTGTTCTGGTGCAACGCGAGCGGATACGCCGGATTGAACCTCGCCGCAATCGGTCTATACTGGGATTCCCCGCGCTTTGCCGCCTTCCTTCCAGGACCCTCGATGAATCTCCTGCGCCGCATGTCGATCCAAAAGAAACTGCTGCTCAGCATGGGCATGTGCCTGTTGCTGTTCCTCGCCATCTCCTCCGTGCTGAGCGTGGCCATGACGGGCCAGAACATCCGCGAGCGCGTCATCACGCTGGAGCTGCCGGCGCAGATCGGCGAGATCCGCAACGACATCCAGCGCCAGATCGCGCTGCCGCTGGCGGTGTCGCTGTCGATGGCCAACAACACCTTCCTGCACGACTGGGAAGACGGCGACCTGCCGGACGAGGGCATGCCGGCCTGGCAAGCCTACGCCAAGGCGCTCAAGGAAAAGAACAAGGCCGCCAGCGTGTTCTGGATTTCCGGCAGCAGCGGCAAGTACCTGAGCGACGCGGGCCTGGTGCGCACGCTGGAGAAGGCCAAGGCCGGCGACCAGTGGTTCTACGGCTTCCTGGCCGGCGGCAAGCCCTACACGCTCGACCTCGACAAGGACGCCAGCGCCAACACCTTCATGCTGTTCATTAACACCCGGGTCGCCACCGCCAAGGGCAAGCAAGCCGTCGCCGGCCTCGGCCTGTCGGTCGAGTCGCTGGCCGAGACCATCCGCGCCTACAGGATCGGCAAGTCCGGCTTCGTCTACCTGGTGCGCGCCAACGGCGGCCTGCTGATCCACCGCGACGCCGCGCTGGCCGACGGCAAGCACATGCTCAAGGACTTGCCCGGCTTCGACGAGAAGGTCAGCGCCGCCCTGCTGAACGGCGCCAAGTTCGCCCACACCACCTACAACGCGCCCAGCGGCAAGCAATTCGTCGCCTCGTCCTTCGTGCCGGAGCTGAACCTGTACGTGGTGGCCGAGGTGCCCGAGGCCGAAGTGCTCGACAACGTCACCAGGTCGGCCACCATCTCGGCGCTGGTGGCCGGCCTGGTTGGCGGCGGCGTCGGCCTGTTCATCATCTTCCTGATCAGCCGCGCCATCGCCGCGCCGGTCAGCCGCGCCGCCCACATGCTGGAGGAGATCGCCAGCGGCAACGGCGACCTGAGCCGACGCATGACGGTCGAGTCGGAGGACGAGATCGGCGCGCTGGCCGGCGCCTTCAACCGCTTCGTCTCCTCGCTCAACGTGACCATCGGCCAGGTGCGCGAGAGCACCGGCCTGATCGCCTCGGCGTCGAGCGAAATCGCCAGCGGCAACCTGGACCTGTCGAACCGCACCGAGGCGCAGGCCTCCAGCCTGGAGGAGACCGCCGCCGCGATGGAGGAGCTGACCTCGACCGTCAAGCAGAACGCCGACAACGCCAAGCAGGCCAACCAGTTGGTGGTGTCGGCCTCCGGCTACGCCGTCAAGGGCGGCGACGTGGTCGGCCAGGTGGTCGAGACGATGGGTTCGATCACCGCCAGCTCGCGCAAGATCGTCGACATCATCGGCGTCATCGACGGCATCGCCTTCCAGACGAACATCCTGGCGCTGAACGCCGCCGTCGAGGCGGCTAGAGCCGGCGAGCAGGGCCGCGGCTTCGCCGTGGTCGCCTCCGAGGTGCGCAACCTGGCCCAGCGCAGCGCCGGCGCGGCCAAGGAAATCAAGGACTTGATCGTCGACTCGGTGGCCAAGGTCGACGCCGGCAGCAAGTTGGTCGACACCGCCGGCGCGACCATGCAGGAAATCGTCCAATCGGTGCAGCGGGTGGCCGACCTGATGGCCGAGATCGCCCACGCCAGCCAGGAGCAAAGCCTGGGCATCGGCCAGGTCAACAGCACTATCATCCAGATGGACGACACCACCCAGCAAAACGCCGCGCTGGTCGAGCAGGCGGCCGCCGCCGCGCAGTCGCTGCAAGACCAGGCCGCCAAGCTGGCGCAGGTGGTCAGCGTGTTCAAGCTGGAGGAAACGGGCCTGGCGCGGTCGACGCCAAGCGCGCCGGCGGCGCCGCGCCGGCCCGCCCCGCCACGCGCCCCGGCGGCGGCGAAAACGCCGTTGGCGGCGCCGAAGCCGCCGGCCAAGGCCAAGCCGGCGCCGTCGGGCGCCAAAACCGCCGACGAATGGGAAGAGTTCTAACCGTCAGGGGTGAAATACCATACGGGCACCGTCGCACCGGGTTGACAGGGCGGGCATGGGATAATGCCCCCACCCTTTTCCCCGAGCGAGCGCCATGCCCACCTTCCAAGCCCGCCTGACCGGCGCCACTTACCCGCCGGCCGGCTCGATCGTCGGCGCCCGCTTCGAGCGCGGCCGCCTGCTGGTTGACGCCGCCGGCCTGGCGCTCGACCCGGCCGGGCTGATCGTCAGCGTCGGCGGCTTCGAACAACCCGAACTGTTCCTCAACTGGCTAGACGACAACGGCGCCCCGGCCGCGCTGCAACCGCTGGCCGCGGCCGACATCGCCACGCTGCTGGCCGACGCCCCGCCGGCCTTGCAGCCGCCATTGCAACTGTGGCGCCAGCGCGGCGGCAACCGCCGCCAGGTGTGGCGCTGGCTGGGCGCGTTGGCCGGCGGCGCCGTCCTGCTGGCGGCGCTGGCGTGGTGGCAGGCGCCGCGCGCGGCGGGCTGGCTGGCCGGGCAAGTGCCGGTCTCGGTCGAGGAAAAACTGGGCCGCCTCGCGCTGGCCCAGCTGCGCTCGCAAGGCCGGCTGCTCGACAGCGGCGCGGCGCAGCAGGCGCTGCAGCGCATCGGCGCCGAGCTGACCCGCGGCTCGCGCTACCGCTACCAATGGTTCGTCAAGCAAGACCCGACGGTGAACGCCTTCGCCATGCCGGGCGGCTACGTCGTGGTCCATTCCGGGCTGCTGCAACTGGCGGCCAACCCGACCGAGCTGGCCGCCGTGCTGGCCCACGAGGTGCAGCACATCGAACAGCGCCATTCGCTCAAGCAAATGATCGGCTCGCTCGGCTGGGGCGCCTTGCTCAGCGTGACCGTGGGCGACGTCAGCGCGGTGGCGGCGACGCTGGCGCACCAGGCCGGCGCGCTGTACTTCAGCCGCGACATGGAGGACGAGGCCGACCGGCTGGGTTTCCAGGCGCTGCTGCGCGCCAATATCAAACCGGACGGCATGCTCAGCTTCTTCCAGAAAATGGCGGAGGCGGACGCCAAGGACGGCGGCGCCGTGCTGCCGGCGTGGATCTCGTCGCACCCGGACACGGCCCAGCGCGGCGCCCGCATCCGCGCGCTGATCGCCGCCCAGCCCTGCCCGCCATGCCGGAGCGTGGACGGCGACTGGGCGGCGCTCGTCGCCAGCCTCGACGCGGGCAAGAAATAGGCCGCGGGGCCGTGCCGCGGGGCATCGAAACATTGTCCAAATTGCAGCCGATGGCGTATCCTTGCCGCCAACGTTCACCACTCCCCACGAAGGAAGCAGTTTATGACGCATCGTTTCAATGCCGGCACAATCGGCACGCTGACCGCCGCCCTCCTTTTTAGCTGCGCCTGCGCCGGCGCCGCCCCGCCGTCCGGCGCCGCCGCGCCAAGCGCCGGCGCCGACCAGGCGCCTGCCAACGGCGCGGCCAAGGCGCGGCGACAACTGCGCACCCTGGCCGACGAGTACTACGACGCCCAGGCCCGCTTCGACCCGCTCGGCGCCACGGAAAACGGCGACAACCGCTTCGACAGCCAGTTGGGCATGGGTATCGCGCCGGCCGTGCGCGCCAGGCAGTTCGCGTTGCTGCGCCGCTTCGCCGTGCGCCTGGCCGCGATCAAGCCGGAGCAGCTCAACGGCGGCGAGCGTATCAGCCACGAGATCCTCGGCCTTGAACTGGCCAGCGCGCTGACGTTTGAAAAATTCCCCGAACACCTGCTGCCGCTGAACCAGATGGACAGCGTGCCGGTCGCGCTGGCCAACTACGCCGGCGGCGACGCCGCCCAGCCGATCAACAGCGTCCAGCAATACGACGCCTACCTGAGCCGCGTCGGACAGATGCCGGCGTGGATAGACCAGGCCATCGCCAACATGCGCCAGGGCATGCGCAGCGGCATCGTGCTGCCGAAGGCGCTGGTCGAATCGGCCCTGCCGCAGTTCCAGAAACTACGCAGCGACACGGTGGAAAAGAGCGTCTACTACACGCCGATCGGCAAGCTGCCGGCGCGCTTTTCCGCCGCCGACAAGCGCCGCCTGAGCGCCGCCTACCGCAGCGTCATCGGCGCCACGGTGTTGCCGGCGCTGGCCCGGCTGGCCACCTTCATCGAACAGGAATACCTGCCCGCCAGCCGCGACAGCAGCGGCTGGAGCGCCCTGCCCGGCGGCGCCGAATGGTATCAGGCGCGCGTCGCCAGCCAAACCACCACCGCCTTGCAGCCCGAGCAGATCCACGCCATCGGCCTGAAGGAAGTGGCGCGCATCCAGGCCCAGTTCAGCGTGCTCGGGCCGCAGCTCGGCTACGACGGTCCGGCCGCCGGCCTGCCGCTGTGGGTTGCCGCGCAGCCGAAGTTCCACCCCTTCACCACCGAGCAGGAAGTGCTGGACGTCTACCGCAAGCTCAACGTGCTGCTCGACAGCAAGCTGCCGGCGCTGTTCACGTTGACGCCGAAGGCGCCGCTGGACTTGCGCCTGGAGCCGGAACTGAGCCGCGCCACCGCCGCCGACCACTACACGCCGCCGGCGGCGGACGGCAGCCGCCCGGGCGTGTTCTGGTCGGTGGTCAACGATCCCAAGCAGTACGGCAACAGCGGCATGACCACGCTGTTCCTGCACGAGGGCAAGCCGGGCCACCATTTCCACCTGGCGCTGGTACAGGAAATGCCCTTGCCGAACTTCCGCAAATTCGGCGGCAACAACGCCTTCACCGAAGGCTGGGCGCTGTACGCCGAAACGCTGGGCAAGGAAATGGGGCTGTTCGAGAACCCGGCCGATTACGTCGGCCACCTGACCGACGAGCTGCTGCGCGCCACCCGCCTGGTGGTCGACACCGGCCTGCACGCCAAAGGCTGGACGCGCGAACAAAGCATTGCCTACATGCGCGACAAGCTCGGCTACGACGCCGGCGCCAAGAGCGAGACCGAGCGCTACATGGCTTGGCCGGCGCAGGCGCTGGGCTACAAGATCGGCGCGCTGAAAATCGTCGAACTGCGCCAGCACGCGGCCGCCGCCCTGGGTGACAAGTTCAGCCTGCCGAAGTTCCACGAAGTGGTGCTGGGCGACGGCACCCTGCCGCTGAGCCTGTTGGAAAGCAAAGTCGACCGCTGGATCGCCGCGCAGCAATAAAGCCGCGCCACGGCCGATGAGTGCCGCTTAATGCCGGGCCGCGCAGGCCGCCGGCGGCGTCCGCGCCGGCAGCCTGCGCAGCGTGGCGGCGCGGACGCCGTCGCGCACGCTCCACGCCAGCGCGAACACGCCCAGCGCCGTCAGCAGCCAGCTGCGCCAGCCTTAATCGACCGCGACAATCGCCGCGGGCAAGCCGCGCCAGCGCCGCAACTGGCCCACCAGCAAGCTCAAAAACACGCCCAGGTTGATATACAACAACACATGGCTAAGCTGTTCGCTGACGCTCAACACCCGCGTGCGCAACTCGACGACGGCGTCGCGCGTCGTCACGCCCAACTCGGCGGCCACCAGCGCCGCCACCAGCCAGACCGGAGCGCCATGCCACTGCCACCACGCCAGACCGATGAACAGCGCGGCGAACAGCGACTCGCGCGCGCAGTGCAGGCCTTGCTCGCGGGCGGCCCAAGCTTGCGACGGCAGGCGCTCCTTCAGCTCATGGTTCCAGAGCACGTCGAACGCGCCGATCAGCCCATGCAAGATTAGAAAATACAACATCGTCGCTCAGCGCGGCCAATCCGCCCCCGGCAGCAGGCGCGGCAGCGCCAGGCCCAGGCCGAAGGCGGCGTACACCAGCAACAGCGAAGCGCTCGACAGGCGCTGCTCGTAGCCGGGGTGCAGCCGCTGCGGCGTCAGCTTGTAATCGACGAAGCAGGCCAGCGCCGACATCGCCGCCGCCGAGCCGAGCACCGGCACCGCGCCGCGGGCGCGCCCGCCAAGCCATTTCTCGTACAGCACCGCCCACATCACCGCGCTGGCGTGGTGGATCACATAGCCGGGCAGCGTGTAGCGCACGCTAGGCCGGTTCTGGCGCACCGCGCGCTGGCCCCACGGCAAACAAGCAAACGGAGTTTGTCGATGCGTATCCTGCTCACCGGAGCCAGCGGTTTTATTGGCCGCCACCTGCGCGCGGCGCTGCTGACGGCCGGCCACACGCTGGTGTTGACCGCGCGCGGCGCCGCCGCCCATGCGCCCGAGCCGGGCCTGCGCTACATCGAGGCCGACTTCAGCCGCGACGTCGAGCGCAGGTATGGCGCCCGCGCCTGGCGCGGATCGACGCCGTGATCAACGCCGTCGGCATCCTGCGCGAACGCGGCGGCCAGCGCTTCGACGCCATCCACGCGCGCGCGCCGTGCGCGCTGTTCCAGGCGTGCGAGGCGGCCGGCGTGGCGCTGGTACTGCAAATTTCCGCGCTGGGCGCCGACGCCGGGGCGCGCAGCCGCTACCACCTGTCGAAAAAACGCGCCGACGACGTCCTGCTGGCCTTGCCGCTGCGCGGCGTCGTGGCGCAGCCGGCGCTGGTGTATGGCGACGACGGCGTCAGCGCGCGCCGCTTCACCGGCATCGCCAGCTGGCCGCTGCTGCCGCGCCTGGGCCGCGCCGAGCACACCATCCAGCCGCTGCACGTCGACGACCTGGTGGCGGCGGTGATGGCGCTGCTGGCCGAACCGCCGGCACGCAGCGGCCGCGTCGAGCTGGCCGGGCCGGAGCCGTTGTCGCTGACCGACTTCCTGCAAACCCTGCGCGCGGCCATGGGCCTGCCGCGCGGACGCGTGCTGACGATTCCGCGCCCGCTGGTGCGCCTGGGCGCCGCGTTCGGCGCGCTGCTGCCGAACAGCCTGCTCGACGGCGAAACGCTGGCCATGCTCGAGCGCGGCAACAGCGGCAGCCCGGCGACGCTGCGCCACCTGCTGGGCTACCCGGCCCGGCCCCCGGCGCAATTCATCGCGCCCGCGGCGGCACCGCGCGTGCGCCTGCAAGCCAAACTGAGCTGGCTGCTGCCGCTGCTGCGCGCGTCGCTGGCGGCGCTCTGGCTGGGCACCGCCGCCGTTTCGCTGGGCCTGTACCCGGTGGCCGACAGTTACGCGCTGCTGGCGCGCACCGGCCTGAGCGGCACGCCGGCCAGCGTCGCCCTGTACGGCGCCGCCCTGCTCGACCTGGCGCTTGGGCTGGGCACGCTGCTGATGCGCCGCCGGCGCCGCCTGTGGCAGGCGCAGATCGCCCTGATCGTCGCCTACAGCGCCATCATCGCGTGGAAACTGCCGGAATTCTGGCTGCACCCGTACGGCCCGCTGCTGAAAAACCTGCCGCTGCTGGCCGCGCTCTGCTTGCTGCTGGAACTCGACGAAAGCCACTGATGGACTACCTGCTGGTCAAAGTGCTGCACATCCTGTCGGCCACCTTCCTGTTCGGCACCGGTGTCGGCTCGGCGTTCTATCTGCTGTTCACCAGCCTCAGCCGGGACGTCCGCGCCATCGCCGTCGTCACGCGCGCGGTGGTGCTGGCCGACTGGCTGTTCACCGCCACCACGATGGTGCTGCAACCGCTCACCGGCCTGTACCTGGCGCACCTGGCCGGCATGCCGCTGGGCAGCCGCTGGCTGGCCTGGTCGCTGCTGCTGTACGGCGTCGCGGTGGCCTGCTGGCTGCCGGTGCTGTGGCTGCAAATCCGCCTGCGGCGGCTGGCCTGCCGCGCCGCCGCCGACGGCGCCGCGCTGCCGGCCGTCTACTGGCGCTACTTCCGGCTCTGGGTGGCGCTCGGCTTTCCAGCCCTGCTGGCCTTCCTGGCCATCTTTTATTTGATGGTCGTCAAGCCAGCGTGAAGGCGGGGCCAGCCCGCGCCATGCGCGCTCAATTGATCTAGCGCAGAACCGGGCCGGCGCGGCACGTTTCCCATGCCGGCGACGGAACTGTCGCGGCCACCACGGGCCTAAACGATATGACCATTCAACGATTGGCGCTTGCGCGGCGGGACCGCGGCGTGCGCCGGGAGACATCATGCCAAACATCACCGAACATTCCCCGTCAAGCCGGAGCCGGCCCGGCTCCTGGCAATTCCCCACCTCGTCCGAAATGCCGGACGACGACGCCGACAGCGAACACGAAGCGCACGCGGCGCCCTCGCGGCGCGGCGCCGGCCATGCAGACGAGCAGCGCGGCGCCGCCGGGCAACGCGGCAACCAGCTGGCGACCGCGCTTGGCTGGCTGAGCATCGGCGTCGGCGTGGCCCACCTGCTGGCGCCGCGCGCGGTCGCCAAGGCGGCCGGCCTGCCGCCCTCGCCGCTGATGATGCGCGCCATGGGCGTGCGGGAACTGGTCTGCGGCGTCGGCCTGCTGAACCAGCCGGACTCGCCGACATGGCGCTGGTCGCGCGTGGCCGGCGACGCCGCCGACCTGCTGATGCTGGGCGTGGCCACGCGCGCGCCGGGCAGCGCGCGCGGGCGCCTGGCCGCCACCGCCGCGGTGGTGGCCGGTGTGGCGGCGCTGGACGTGATGGCCGGCGTGCGCAGCGCCGCCCGGCAGCCGTACCGCGCCACGGCGCTGGCCGGCGGTGCCGGCATGCCGGTGACGCAGACGGTCAGCATCAACCGCTCGCCCGACGAGTGTTACCAGTTCTGGCGCGACCTGGAGCGCCTGCCGCGCTTCATGCAGCACCTCGAATCGGTGCAGCGCATCGACGAACGCCGCTCGCACTGGAAGGCCAAGGGGCCGGCCGGCAGCAGCGTCGAGTGGGACGCCGACATCACCGAGGACGTGCCGGGCCAGCGCCTGGCCTGGCGCTCGGTCGACGGCGCCGACGTCGCCAACGAGGGCGTGGTGGAATTCCTGCCGGGTCCGGGCGGGCGCGGCACCGTGCTGACGGTCGGCATGCGCTACGATCCACCGGCCGGCAAGGTGGGCGCGGTCGCCGCCAAACTGTTCGGCGAAGAGCCGTCGCAACAGATCGAAGAAGACCTGCGCCGCTTCAAGCAATTGATTGAAACGGGGGAAATCGCCACCACCAACGGCCAGCCTAGTGGACGGCGCAGCTTCCTTGCGCGCCTGTTCAACAAAGAGGTGCGACCATGAAAGCGAACTGCTGGCACGGCAAGCAAGACGTGCGCGTCGAACAGGTGCCGGACCCGAGCATTCTGAACCCGCGCGACGCGATCATCAAAGTCACCTCGACGGCCATCTGCGGCTCGGACTTGCACCTGTATAACGGCGTGGTACCGACGATGGCGCAGGGCGACATCCTCGGCCACGAATTCATTGGCGAGGTGGTCGAGCTGGGCGCCGGCGTCGACAACTTGAGCGTGGGCGAGCGTGTGGTGGTGCCCTTTCCCATCGCCTGCGGCCGCTGCTTTTTTTGCGAACAAAAAATGTTCTCGGTGTGCGAAAACTCCAACCCGAACGCCTACATGGCGGAAAAACTGTGGGGCCACTCGCCGGCCGGCATTTTCGGCTATTCCCACCTGACCGGCGGCTATGCCGGCGGCCAGGCCGAGTACGTCAGGGTACCGTACGCCGACGTCGGCCCGCTACCCATACCGGCCGGGATGAAGGACGAACAGGTGTTGTTTCTATCGGACATTCTACCCACCGGTTACATGGCGGCCGAGGCCTGCGACATCGAGCCGGGCGACGTCGTCGCCGTTTGGGGCTGCGGCCCGGTCGGCCAGTTCGCGATCCAGAGCGCCTACCTGCTCGGCGCCGAACGCGTGATCGGCATCGACCACTACCCCGAACGGCTGCGCATGGCGCGCGAGCAGTCGGGCGCCGAGACCATCAACTTCGACGAGGTCGACGTGCTCGACGCGCTCAAGCAGATGACGGGCGGACGCGGCCCCAACGCTTGCATCGACGCCGTCGGCATGGAGGCGCACGGCGCCGGCGCTGCCTACGCCTACGACCGGGTCAAGCAAGCGGTGCGGCTGGAAACGGACCGCCCGACGGCGCTGCGCGAGGCGCTGCTGGCGTGCCGCAACGGCGGCGTGGTTTCGGTGCCGGGCGCCTACGGCGGCTTCAGCGACAAAATCCCCTTCGGCGCCGTCATGAACCGTTCGCTGACCATCAAAACCGGCCAGACCCACGTGCAGCGCTACATGGCGCCGCTGCTGGAGCGGATACAAAAGGGCGAGCTGGACCCGTCGGTCATCATCACCCACCACTTGCGGCTCGACGACGCGCCGCACGGCTACGACATCTTCATGAACAAGCAGGAACAATGCATCAAAGTCGTCATGCACCCGTAACGCGTGCCGGCGGGGGGCCGGACCCTTGGGGTCTGCCCCCCGCCGCCTTTGGTTTGAAGCTACACCAGCAGCGCCGCGCACATCGACTTGACCTCCTCGTCGGACTCCTCCAGTATGCTTTTCAGCATCTCGTTATCGATGATGAAACCGATGACCGATTCCGACGGCGTCAGCATCTCCAGCGAACTCGCCTGCAAGGGCGACGCGACCGGCGCCAACTGCTTGGCCAGCAACAGGGTGTCCAGCAGGGAATCGGGCGGAATCGCCAACAAGCCGTCGCGCACCCCCTCGACGGCCGCGGCCACAGCATCGGGAATCATCAAGCGTTTCATGACCTCGTGTGAAATAACCTCCTCGGCCGACTCCATCCACCGCTCCGGCTTGCCTTGTAGTAGGCCGGGAAACTCGTCGGCGCGCGACAGCAAATAAAATCCGCCGACCTCGTGTACGATGCCGGCGAACAAAGCGGTATCGGCGTCGATGAAGGTGACGCGGCGCGCGATCACATGCGCCAACGCCGCCACGTGGGCGGTATGCTCCCACAACTGCTGGGCCATAATGCGCAAATTGGGATCGACGATCTTGCTGCCGAACTGGCGCACCACCATGGCAGCGACCAATGAATACAGATTGCGGTAGCCGACCCGCAGCACCGCCGCCCGCACGCCGGTAAAGCCGGCTCCGCCACCGCGATTGAATACCGCCGAATTCGCCAGCGCCACCGTGCGCGCCGCCAATGCCGGATCGGCCAACACCAGTTTAATCGCCGTATCGATATGGCATTCCGGATCGGCTAGCGCCAGTTGCAACTGCAAGGCCGCGTTGACGCTGGTTGGAAATACCAACTCCCCGCGCGTAGCCTGGGCGACAATGATGCCAAATGCTTCTAACCTGGTCATTTTCAAATTACCTCCGGCCCGCCGCATTGATTCATGGGCTCAGGATACATTAGCGCTGACGCGACCATAACACTATTTGAAGGCGTTTTGATTTTCGACAATTAGAGATGCATCTTGCCGATTTCAGTTTGAAACGCCCCGCCGCTTTGCTCGATATTCCCCAATTCGATGTCGTCGCCCAAAACATATATTTTAGGTTGCTGCAATACCTGCGTCAAAAACGGCTGCTCCTCGCGCAGGCGCCGTTTAAAGTCGGCAATCGAATACAGATTGGGATTAATCTTCCGCCTCAACATCCGTTCCCCAGGCGCAAGGCTAGACAGCAAATCACCATAATTGGTATCGTCGCCTATCAACAACAAATCGATATTACTGCCCGCCGCATCCTGCCCTTTTGCGGTTGCGCCATAAACAAAAGCGATCCGAATCTGTTTCGACAAGGGTGCCAAGGTTCCATGCAGCACGCCAATCAGGCCGAAGGTCTTTTGCACCAGTCCGCTTAACTCTGGATACACCAAACTTTCCTTGTTCGGCCAAAAACGCCGCACATTGCCGATACGCTCGGACGTGATCAAGCCGGAGTCGTGCAAGCGCCGCAACTCGCGCTGGGCCGACGCGCTGCCCAAACCGGTCAGGCGCATAATCTCGTTCAAGTGGAAGCCCTCGTTGACGCGCACGAAGAGCAGCCCGAGGAGTTTTTGCTGTGCTGGAGTGAAGAGGGCTTGGGCAATCATGAACCAAATCTTAGCACAGTTATGCCAAATATTGACTTACACGCCACGTCCCAACAGGGCGTGGAAACCACACCTTCCAGCCGATCGTGGCAGCGTAGGTCATCACCATGCCGGAGATCGCCGAACCCCGTAAGGAGGCGGGCGTTGATTCAACAACGTTAAAGAAGGATCAGCAACAACATATAGATGTGGCGAATATTTTCGTGCGTTAAGCAGAAATATGGAAACCATACTCAAGTAAAGCTTCCGCTATATAATCTAGTAAGTCTTGTTTATTCGCGAAAATCCTATCCTACCTGCCGAATAGAACCTAATGGCTTTAAGGATCGCAGTTCGATTCTGATATTCTTACATTAGCGGGCCGTCGACTTTAAACATCAACCCAAGGCAAAGAGCCAAGGTCCGAATTTATGCTTTACCTCCGATATTACGCCGTGGGTTTTAATGATTCCGCCGCCGAAGCCGCGTGATTTAAGGTCCACGATTCCAAAATATCTTCAGGCATAAAAAAACGGCACCAAGGATTACTCCCTGGTGCCGTTTTCTATGCGATTAAAGCTGGATTACGCTTCGCCGCCATGTTGTTGCTCTTCGATGTCCTGCAGGGCTTCCGCCGCTTCGCCGGCCATTGCAGCCTTCTCGGCGAGCAACAGCGCATTGCGCTCTTCGACTTCCCACGCTTCTTTTTCCTTGCGGGCGCGATGGAAGGCCAGACCGGTACCGCCTGGTATCAGGCGGCCGACGATGACGTTTTCCTTCAGGCCGCGCAGACCGTCGCGCTTGCCCATGATCGCAGCTTCCGTCAGCACGCGGGTGGTTTCCTGGAACGATGCGGCCGAGATGAACGAATCGGTCGACAACGATGCCTTGGTAATACCCAGCAGTACGTTTTCGTAGGTTGCGGCGATCTTGTTGCCGGCGTTCATACGGTCGTTTTCGTCCAGCAGTTCCGAACGCTCAACCTGCTCGCCAACGATGTAGTTGGTGTCGCCGGCGTTGACGATCTGAACGCGACGCAGCATCTGACGCACGATCACTTCGATGTGCTTGTCATTGATCTTCACGCCCTGCAGACGATACACGTCCTGCACTTCGTCGACGATGTAACGCGCCAACGCTTCGATACCCAGCAGGCGCAGGATGTCTTGCGGATCGGCCGGGCCGTCCACGATCATCTCGCCCTTGTTCACGACTTGGCCGTCATGCACCAGCACTTGTTTGTCCTTGGTAATCAAGAACTCATGCTTGTTGCCGTCCATGTCCGTGATTTCCAGACGCTGCTTACCCTTGGTTTCTTTACCGAACGCAACCGTACCCGTGACTTCCGCCAGCATACCGGCGTCTTTCGGCGAACGCGCCTCGAACAGCTCGGCAACCCGCGGCAGACCCCCGGTAATATCGCGCGTCTTCTGCGATTCGGTAGGGATACGCGCCAGCACTTCACCGACCGACACCGCCTGGCCGTCTTTGACCATGATCAGCGCGCCGACTTGGAAGCCGATCGCCACCGAGTGTTCGGTGCCGGCGATCTTCACTTCTTCGCCCGCTTCGTTCAACAGTTTGACCTGTGGACGCAGCGTTTTGGTCAGGGAACCGCGACGTTTCGCATCGATCGCGACCAAAGTCGACAGACCGGTGACTTCGTCGACCTGACGGGCCACGGTGACGCCTTCTTCCACATTCTCGAAGCGCACCAGACCGGCGTACTCGGTAATGATAGGACGGGTCAGCGGATCCCATGTTGCCAGGGCGGTGCCGGCCTTGATGACCATGCCGTCCTTGACGATCAGGGTCGCGCCGTACGGCACTTTATGACGCTCGCGCTCACGACCGTGGTCGTCGGTAATCAGCACTTCGCCCGAACGGGAAATGACGATTTGCGCGCCCTTGCCGTTGGTGACGTAACGCATGGTTGCCGTGAAGCGGATGGTACCGTTCGATTTCGCTTCCACCGACGATGCCACCGCCGCACGCGACGCCGCACCACCAATGTGGAAGGTACGCATGGTCAGCTGGGTACCCGGCTCACCAATCGACTGCGCCGCCACCACACCGACGGCTTCGCCGGCGTTGACCATCGAGCCGCGGCCAAGGTCGCGGCCGTAGCACATTGCGCACAAGCCGAAGCGGGTGTCGCAAGTGAGCGGGGTGCGGACTTTGACTTCGTCGATCGACAGGCGTTCGATTTCCTCGACCATGTCTTCGTCCAGCAGCGAGCCGGCTTCGTACAGGGTTTCCTGGGTTTCAGGATGGACGACATCGTGCACGGTAACGCGGCCCAGGATACGGTCGCGCAGCGCTTCGATGACTTCACCACCTTCAACCAGCGCCTTCATCAGCGCGCCGTTCATGGTGCCGCAATCGTCTTCGATTACCACCAAATCTTGCGTCACGTCGACCAGACGACGGGTCAGGTAACCCGAGTTCGCGGTTTTCAGCGCGGTATCGGCCAGACCTTTACGCGCACCGTGGGTCGAAATGAAGTACTGCAAAACGTTCAGACCTTCGCGGAAGTTCGCGGTAATCGGCGTTTCGATAATCGAGCCATCCGGTTTCGCCATCAGACCACGCATACCGGCCAACTGGCGAATCTGGGCTGCGGAACCGCGCGCGCCGGAGTCGGCCATCATGTAAATGGCGTTGAACGATTCCTGCGTCGACTTGGTGCCGTCGCGGCGGATCACGTCTTCGACTTTGAGCTGGTCCATCATGGCCTTGCCGACTTCGTCCGAGGTTTTGCCCCAGATATCGACGACCTTGTTGTAACGCTCGCCGGCGGTGACCAGACCGGACGCGTATTGCTGTTCGATCTGTTTGACTTCTTGTTCGGCGGCCGCGATCAGCGTGACTTTTTGCGGCGGTACCAGCATGTCGTCAACGCAGATCGAGATACCGGCGCGGGTTGCCAGGCGGAAGCCCGACTGCATCAGTTTGTCGGCAAACACCACCGTCGCGCGCAGACCGCACTTACGGAAGGATGTGTTGATCAGCTTGGAAATTTCTTTCTTTTTCAGCGCGCGGTTCAGCACCGAGAAAGGCAGGCCCTTCGGCAGGATTTCCGACAGGATGGCGCGGCCGATGGTCGTCTCGTAGCGGGTGATCGTTTTCACGAACTCGCCCGTTTCGGCGTCCTTCGGGTACTCGGTGATACGCACGGTCACGCGGGTCGTCAGTTCGACTTCCTTGTTGTCGTAGGCGCGGATCACTTCGGACACGTCGGGGAACATCATCCCTTCGTTCTTCGCGTTGATCGCTTCGCGGGTCGCGTAGTACAGACCCAACACGATATCCTGCGAAGGCACGATCGACGGTTCGCCGTTCGACGGGAACAGAATGTTGTTCGACGCCAGCATCAGCGTACGCGCTTCCATCTGCGCTTCGATCGACAGTGGAACGTGGACCGCCATTTGATCGCCGTCGAAGTCGGCGTTGAACGCGGCGCAGACCAGCGGATGCAACTGGATCGCCTTGCCTTCAATCAGCACCGGCTCGAACGCCTGGATACCCAGGCGATGCAAGGTTGGCGCGCGGTTCAACATGATCGGATGTTCGCGGATCACGTCTTCCAGGATGTCCCAGACCACCGGTTCCTGGATCTCGACGAGCTTCTTGGCGGCCTTGATCGTGGTCGCCAGGCCCATCAGTTCAAGCTTGTTGAAAATGAACGGTTTGAACAGTTCCAAGGCCATCAGTTTCGGCAAGCCGCACTGGTGCAGTTTCAATTGCGGACCCACGACGATGACGGAACGACCCGAGTAATCGACGCGTTTACCCAACAAGTTCTGACGGAAACGGCCGCCCTTACCCTTGATCATTTCAGCCAGCGATTTCAGCGGACGCTTGTTGGCGCCGGTCATCGCTTTGCCGCGACGGCCGTTGTCCAGCAGCGAATCGACCGCTTCTTGCAGCATGCGCTTTTCGTTGCGCGTGATGATCTCTGGAGCGCGCAGCTCCATCAGGCGTTTCAGGCGGTTGTTGCGGTTGATGACGCGGCGATACAGGTCGTTCAGGTCGGAGGTCGCGAAGCGGCCGCCGTCCAGCGGTACCAGCGGACGCAGTTCGGGCGGCAGCACCGGCAGCACTTCCATGATCATCCAGTCCGGCTTGATGCCCGAACGCTGGAACGCTTCCAAGACCTTCAGGCGCTTGGCGTATTTCTTAATCTTCGCTTCGGACTTCGATTCCTTCAGTTCCACGCGCAGGGTTTCGGCATCGCGGTGGATGTCGATCGAGCGCAGCAGTTCACGGATACCTTCGGCGCCCATGAAGGCGGTGAAGTCGTCGCCGTACTCTTCGTACTTGGCGGCGTAGTCGTCTTCCGACATGATCTGGCATTTTTTCAGCGGGGTCATGCCGGGATCGGTCACGACGTACGCTTCAAAGTACAACACGCGTTCGATGTCCCGCAGCGTCATGTCCAGCACCATACCCAGGCGCGACGGCAGCGACTTCAGGAACCAGATGTGGGCGGTCGGCGAGGCCAGCTCGATGTGGCCCATGCGCTCGCGGCGCACTTTCGCCAGCGTCACTTCGACGCCGCATTTTTCGCAGATCACGCCGCGGTGTTTCAGGCGCTTGTACTTGCCGCACAGGCACTCATAGTCCTTGATAGGACCAAAAATCTTGGCGCAGAACAGGCCGTCGCGCTCAGGCTTGAAGGTGCGGTAGTTGATGGTTTCCGGCTTTTTTACTTCGCCGTAGGACCACGAACGGATTTTCTCGGGCGACGCCAGACCAATTTTGATCGCGTCGAACGTTTCGTTTTGCTGAACTTGCTTGAATAGATCGAGCAGTGCTTTCATGTATCACTCCAGGTGATTAAATTTCATTTCTGAGACGAAGTTGCCCGGCGAGGTTTCCCTGCCGGGCGGCTCCATCACAAACCAATAGTCGAGGGTTTCTCGTTATCAGTTTCTTTCGAGGTCGATATCAATACCCAGCGAACGGATTTCCTTCACCAACACGTTGAAGGATTCCGGCATACCGGCGTCGATCACATGGTCGCCCTTGACCAGGTTTTCGTACACCTTGGTACGGCCGTTCACGTCATCTGACTTGACAGTCAACATCTCTTGCAGCACGTACGATGCGCCGTAAGCTTCCAGGGCCCACACTTCCATCTCACCGAAACGCTGGCCACCGAACTGGGCTTTACCGCCCAGTGGCTGCTGCGTTACCAGCGAGTAAGGGCCGGTCGAACGGGCGTGCATCTTGTCATCAACCAAGTGATGCAGTTTCAACATGTGCATCACGCCAACGGTAACCTTGCGCTCGAACGCTTCGCCGGTGCGGCCGTCATACATCGTCACCTGGTTCTTGGACGGTGTCATGCCCAAGTTCTTGGCGATGTCGTCTGGATACGCCAGGTCCAGCATGCGGCGGATTTCCTCTTCATTGGCGCCGTCAAACACCGGGGTCGCGAACGGCACGCCCTTTTTCAGGTTTTCCGCCAGCTTCATGATCTCTTCGTCGTCGAAGGCGTCGAGGTCTTCGGCGCGGCCGTTTTCATTGTAGATCACGGTCAGGTACTTGCGCATTTCCGCGGCCTGCGTGTGCGCCTTCAACATTTCGCCGATACGGATACCCAGACCCTTGGCTGCCCAGCCCAAGTGAGTCTCGAGGATCTGACCGACGTTCATGCGCGAAGGAACGCCCAACGGGTTCAGCACCACGTCGGCCGGCGTGCCGTCGGCCATGTATGGCATGTCTTCCACGGGAACAATACGGGAAACCACACCCTTGTTACCATGGCGACCCGCCATCTTGTCGCCCGATTGCAGGCGGCGTTTCACGGCCAGATACACTTTGACCATTTTCTGCACGCCAGGTTGCAGTTCATCGCCCTGGGTCAGCTTCTTGCGCTTCTCT
Organism: Janthinobacterium sp. CG3; assembly: GCF_000344615.1. Lineage (GTDB taxonomy): Bacteria > Pseudomonadota > Gammaproteobacteria > Burkholderiales > Burkholderiaceae_D > Janthinobacterium. Next base: position 4,091,559 of record NZ_KB467824.1, read on the forward strand.
TCGAAGGCCAGGTCGAACTGGTGGCGCTTCTCGTTGATCGATTCCTTGATCGCTTCCAGCGCTACCGCCGCGTCGTCGTCCGCCGGGCGGATGTCGAACCAGTGGTATTTGTCCAGATCGGCCAGGTATTCCTTGGTGATCTTGGCGCCCTTGGCCAGCTTTTTAGGGCCGCCGTTGACGACTTTGCCGATCAGCATTTTTTCCAGACGCTGGAAGGCATCGCCCTCGACAATACGCATCTGGTCGTTCAAATCGAGGCGGAAACGCTTCAATTCGTCATCGATAATCTGCTGGGCGCGCTTGTCGCGGACGATGCCCTCGCGGGTGAACACCTGGACGTCGATGACGGTGCCGATCATGCCGGAAGGCACGCGCAGCGAGGTGTCTTTCACGTCCGACGCTTTTTCGCCGAAAATCGCGCGCAGCAGCTTCTCTTCAGGCGTCAGCTGGGTTTCGCCTTTTGGCGTCACTTTGCCGACCAGGGTGTCGCCAGCCTGGACTTCCGCGCCAATGTAGACGATACCGGACTCATCCAGACGGGCCAGTTGGTTCTCGGCCAGGTTCGAGATGTCGCGGGTGATTTCTTCCGCGCCCAGCTTGGTGTCGCGCGCAACCACCGACAACTCTTCGATATGAATCGAGGTGTAGCGGTCGTCCTTGACGACGTTTTCCGAGATCAGGATCGAATCTTCGAAGTTCAGACCATTCCATGGCATAAACGCCACGGTCATGTTCTGGCCAAGGGCCAACTCGCCCAAGTCGGTCGATGCGCCGTCGGCGATGACGTCGCGCTTCGAGACGCGGTCGCCAACCTTGACGATAGGACGTTGGTTGATGTTGGTGTTCTGGTTCGAACGGGTGTACTTGATCAGGTTGTAGATATCCACACCGACTTCGCCGGCGGTCGCTTCGTCATCGTTGACACGAATGACGACGCGGCCCGCATCGATGTAGTCGACGATACCGCCGCGCAGGGCCTGCACGGTGGTACCCGAGTCGACCGCCACGGTGCGTTCGATACCGGTACCGACCAGCGCCTTTTCAGGACGCAGGCAAGGCACGGCCTGGCGCTGCATGTTGGCACCCATCAAAGCGCGGTTCGCATCATCGTGTTCGAGGAACGGAATCAGCGACGCGGCGACGGAGACGATCTGGCCCGGCGCAACGTCCATGTACTGGATGCGCTCTGGGGATACCAGGATCGTTTCGCCGGCTTCACGCGCGGAAACCAGTTCATCGGACAAGGTGCCGCTCTTGTCGATGGTCGCGTTCGCCTGGGCGATGATGTAGCGGCCTTCTTCAATGGCGGACAGGTAATCGATCTGGTCGGTGATCTTGGAGCCTTCGACCTTGCGGTACGGGGTTTCCAGGAAGCCGTATTCATTCAAGCGGGCGTACAGGGCCAGCGAGTTGATCAGACCAATGTTCGGACCCTCGGGCGTCTCGATCGGGCAGACGCGGCCGTAGTGGGTCGGATGCACGTCGCGCACCTCGAAGCCGGCGCGTTCGCGGGTCAGACCGCCGGGTCCCAGCGCCGACACGCGGCGCTTGTGGGTAATTTCCGACAATGGATTGGTCTGATCCATAAACTGCGACAACTGCGACGAACCGAAGAACTCGCGGATCGCGGCCGAGATCGGCTTCGAATTGATCAGGTCGTGCGGCATCAGGTTGTCGGCTTCGGCTTGGCCGAGGCGTTCCTTGACGGCGCGCTCGACGCGCACCAGGCCGGCGCGGAACTGGTTTTCGGCCAGTTCGCCGACGCAACGTACGCGGCGGTTACCCAGGTGATCGATATCGTCGACTTCGCCGCGGCCATTGCGCAGTTCCACCAGGATCTTGATCACGGCCAGCACGTCTTCGTTCGACAGCGTCATGGCGCCGGTCAGTTCATCGCGGCCAATGCGGCGGTTGAACTTCATGCGGCCCACGGCCGACAGGTCGTAGCGGTCCGAGTTGTAGAACAGGCCGTTGAACAGCGCCTCGACCGAATCTTCGGTCGGCGGCTCGCCTGGACGCATCATGCGGTAGATCGCCACTTTCGCGGCCATCTGGTCGGCGGTGTCGTCGATGCGCAGGGTTTGCGAAATGTAGGCGCCCTGGTCCAGGTCGTTCGTGTACAGCGTCTGGATTTCGCTGATGTGCGCTTCGCGCAGACGACCCAACAAGTCTTCGGTCAGCTCGTCGTTGGCCGAGGCGACCACTTCGCCGGTGTCGGCGTCGACGATGTTCTTGGCCAGCACGCGGCCCAGCAGGTAGTCTTCAGGCACGGAGATGTGCTTGATGCCAGCCGCTTCGATATCGCGCACGTGCTTGGCGTTGATACGCTTGTCTTTCAGCACCAGCGTCTTGCCCGACTTGTCGACGATGTCGAAACGCGCCACTTCGCCGCGCAGACGCTCGGAGACGAATTCCATTTCCGCGCCTTCGGAGCGCAGGTTGAAATTGTCGAAGACAAAGAAGTTGGCCAGGATCTGCTCGTGCGACATGCCGATTGCCTTGAGCAAGATCGTCACGGGCATTTTGCGGCGGCGGTCGACGCGGAAGAACAGGATGTCTTTCGGGTCGAACTCGAAGTCCAGCCACGAACCGCGGTAAGGAATGATACGCGCGGAGAACAACAGCTTGCCCGACGAGTGCGTCTTGCCGCGGTCGTGTTCGAAGAACACGCCCGGGGAGCGGTGCAACTGCGACACGATGACGCGCTCGGTGCCGTTGATAACGAAGGAACCGGTGGTCGTCATGAGCGGCAATTCGCCCATGTAGACTTCTTGTTCTTTCATTTCCTTGACGACCGGCTTGGTCGGCGATTCCTTGTCCAGAATCACCAGGCGCACCTTGGCGCGCAGCGGCGAAGCGAAGGTCAGTCCGCGCTGTTGGCATTCTTTGACGTCAAAGGCGGGGTCGCCCAAGACGTACGACAAGAATTCGAGGCGCGCAAAACCATTGTGCGACACGATAGGGAAAATCGAGGTGAAGGCGGACTGCAAGCCATCGTTTTTACGGGTAGACGGTGCAATGTCTTCCTGCAAAAAGCTATGATAGGACTCGAGCTGGGTCGCCAGCAGGAACGGAACGTGGTGAACGTTGGCGCGCTTCGCGAATGACTTGCGAATGCGTTTCTTCTCAGTAAATGAGTAGTGCATGGACACTCCGTGAGTGACAGAAAGGATAGAAAATTCAGGTTTTGCAAGTGCTCAGAAGCAACATCGCGGCTGCGTGTGACACAGACGAAACCTCAAGGCTCTACTTTCCGGCTTGAATCGAAACAACATGACGAATACAAATACGACAAAGACGACAAAGGAGCCAAAGCCGGGTTTTTCCCTTTAACAGGAAAACCACAGACTTTGACTCGGGCGCGAACTGCCGCCGGTAATACTATTACTTGATCGAAGCGGTTGCGCCGGCTTCTACCAGTTTCTTCTGTGCTGCTTCAGCGTCAGCTTTCGACACTGCTTCTTTCACAGTTTTTGGTGCGCCATCGACCAGGTCTTTAGCTTCTTTCAAGCCCAGGCCGGTGATTTCGCGAACTGCTTTAATGACGCCAACTTTGTTAGCGCCGAAGCTGTCCAGGATGACGTTGAATTCGGTCTGCTCTTCAACAACGGCCGCTGGGCCAGCTGCTGGGCCGCCCGACGACATTGCTGCTGCCGACACGCCGAATTTTTCTTCGAATGCTTTAACCAGGTCGTTCAGGTCCATTACGGACATGGCGCTAACTGCTTCCAGGATATCGTCTTTGCTAATTGCCATTTTGAAACTCCTAAATTTATTACGTAAGTTACATCAGATTGGTACTGCGAGAAAAAAGCGTCGAGGCAATTAAGCTTCGACTGGCGCTTCTTCCGCTGCGGCTGCTTCAACGGCAGGGGCGGCGGATTCAGCATCTTTTTTCGCTGCCAGGGCAGCCAGACCACGTGCAAAGCCCGACACCGGAGCCAGCATAACGCCCAACAACTGCGCGATGAGGACTTCACGGCTAGGAATGCTAGCCAACGCTACGACAGCCGCTTTATCAAGCGGTTTGCCGGCGAAGTTACCTGCCGTGATGACCAGTTTGTCGTTGGTTTTAGCGAAGTCAGCGATGACTTTGGCTGCTGCAACGGCGTCTTCCGAGATCGAGTAGATCAACGGACCGGTCATGGAATCGGCGAGGCTAGCGAACGCGGTGCCTTCGACGGCGCGACGAGCCAATGTGTTTTTCAACACACGCAGGTATACGCCTTGGGCACGCGCTTTAGCACGCAGTTGCGTCAAGTGACCAACCTGGATGCCACGATATTCGGCCACGACGATAGTTTGCGCTGCTGCTACTTGCGCGGAAACTTCGGCGACTACGGCCTTTTTGTCATTCAGATTGAGACTCACGGTCAACCTCCTTAAATGATGTTCGGCAATCACAACCGAGTGGTTGAGCGCCTCGCATCGGTTCGAACACGGCGTCCGAAGTTAAGAAGTTCAAAAACTGAGCGGTTACATTCACGCAGCATGAGGACTACAAAACTTGTTCGGGTACACCATCTGCGTTGGGCGCCCCCGCTTGCGCGGCGGCGATTAACCTCATGCACGTGTTGTCACACTTGGCCCAACGGTCTTTGATTGTCTGGCACCCATATGCAAAACATATCGATACCAGCCCAAAGATTCGCCGGCCGTATCACAGGGATACGGCCGGACTTGATTTTTTACTTAAGCAGCCAGGCTAGCCTGGTCGACACGGACGCCAGCGCCCATGGTCGACGACAGCGAGACCTTGCGCAGGTAAACACCCTTGCTCGATGCTGGCTTGGCTTTGTTCAGCGCTTCGATCAGTGCGACCAAGTTCGATTTCAGGTCCGCATCAGCGAACGACTTGCGGCCGATCGTTGCGTGGATGATACCGGATTTGTCGGTACGGTATTGGACTTGACCGGCTTTCGCGTTTTTCACGGCGGTAGCGACGTCAGGAGTAACAGTACCAACCTTCGGGTTAGGCATCAGGCCGCGTGGGCCCAGGATCTGACCCAGGGTACCGACGATACGCATGGTGTCTGGCGAAGCGATGACGATATCGAAAGGCATGTTACCGGCTTTGATCGATTCGGCCAGGTCTTCCATACCAACGATGTCGGCGCCGGCGGCTTTAGCCTGCTCGGCTTTTTCGCCGGTTGCGAACACGGCAACGCGAACCGATTTGCCGGTGCCAGCTGGCAGCACGACGGAACCGCGGACGACTTGGTCCGATTTCTTCGGATCCACACCCAGTTGTACCGATACGTCGATCGATTCATTGAACTTGGCGGTAGCGCACTCTTTGATCAGAGCGACGGCGCTGTCGAACTCGTAAGCCTTGGTGCGGTCGACTTTGGCTTTGAAAGCCTTGATACGTTTGGATAACTTAGCCATTACACACCCTCTACCGTGATGCCCATCGAACGCGCGGAACCGGCGATGGTGCGCACTGCGGCATCCATGTCGGCAGCGGTCAGATCCGGCGATTTCAATTTAGCGATTTCTTCAGCTTGTGCGCGGGTCAACTTACCGACTTTGTCGGTATGTGGCTTCGGCGAACCTTTGGTGATCGCTGCAGCTTTTTTGATCAGGTACGTTGCAGGAGGCGTCTTCATCACGAAGGTGAAGGACTTGTCTGCGAACGCGGTGATCACGACTGGGATTGGCATGCCTGGCTCAACGCCTTGGGTCTGCGCGTTGAACGCTTTGCAGAATTCCATGATGTTCAGACCGCGCTGACCCAGTGCTGGACCGATTGGTGGGGATGGGTTTGCTTTACCAGCTGGAACTTGCAGCTTGATAAAACCAATGATTTTCTTTGCCATGATGGCTCCTATCTTGGATTGAGTAGTAGCGCCCCGCCGATGTTGCCCTGGCGGGGCTCCTCTGACCGGATTTCGCGGAACCTTGCGACGCTCCGGATGGGCGCTTGCCGCACACTACTTATACTTTTTCGACTTGGCCGAATTCCAGCTCTACCGGGGTGGCGCGGCCGAAAATGGTGACCGAGACGCGCACCTTGGATTTCTCGTAGTTGACTTCTTCGACGTTGCCGTTGAAGTCGGTGAACGGACCATCCTTGATACGCACCTGCTCGCCCACTTCGTACAGCGTCTTCGGACGCGGCTTCTCGATGCCCTCTTGCATTTGCTGCATGATCTTGTCGATTTCGCGCGCGGGAATCGGCGTCGGCTTGTTCGACTTGCCACCGATAAAGCCGGTGACCTTGCTGGTGTTCTTGACCAAATGCCAGGTCTCGTCCGTCATTTCCATTTCAACCAGAACGTAGCCCGGGAAGAAACGACGCTCGGTGACCGACTTGACGCCGTTCTTGACTTCGACCACTTCCTCGATCGGCACCAGGATCTGGCCAAACTGGTCTTGCATGCCGGCGCGCTCGACGCGCTCGGTCAACGCGCGCATCACACTTTTTTCCATACCGGAATAGGCGTGCACGACATACCAGCGCTTGTTGCTGACTGGCACGCTCAGCGGTGCCGCACCAACATCGGATGCCGGGACATCGCCCGGCACATCGTCTTGCACGTTTTCGCTCATTTATTTACCTACACCCAGAATCAAGTCGTACAACAAAAACTCAAGCAACTTATCCGTGCCCCAGAGGAAGATTGCCATCACCAAAACGAAGGCAAATACGATAGCCGTAATTTGCGACGCTTCTTTGCGTGTAGGCCACACCACTTTTTTCGTTTCGCGCACTGCTTCTTTGGCGAAATTCAGGAATTCACGGCCGGTCGTCGAAGTCCACAAGATGCCGACAGAAATAGCCAAACCAGCTACGAGTGCGGCTGCGCGCACCAGAGCTGGCTGGTTGTTCAGGTAATAAAACCCGACTACTCCTGCAATCGCGGCCACTACTGCCAAAACGATTTTCATCTTGTCATTCGACGTGCTAACGGTTTGCACGGATTGATTAGACATACTTTTTTTACTTTCGGTGCCCTGCACCAGAACGGTGGCAGGGACGGAGGGCATCGAACCCCCAACCTTCGGTTTTGGAGACCGACGCTCTGCCAATTGAGCTACGTCCCTACGTAAAACTTGAGAAGAATCCCGCTATTCTACCACCCGGGACACCCCGAGTGGAAGGACAGAGTATTCTTAAGCGAGAATTTTTGCAACCACGCCGGCGCCGACGGTACGACCGCCTTCACGAATAGCGAAGCGCAAACCTTCTTCCATGGCGATCGGGTTGATCAGCTTGACGGTGATCGACACGTTATCGCCTGGCATGACCATTTCTTTGTCTGCTGGCAACTCGATCGAACCGGTCACGTCCGTTGTACGGAAGTAGAACTGAGGACGATAGTTGTTGAAGAACGGCGTATGGCGGCCGCCTTCGTCTTTCGACAAGACATAGATCTCGCCGGTGAAGTGGTTATGTGGCTTGATCGAACCTGGCTTGGCCAACACTTGACCGCGCTGCACGTCTTCGCGCTTGGTACCGCGCAACAGCAAACCAACGTTGTCGCCGGCCATACCCTGGTCCAGCAGCTTGCGGAACATTTCCACGCCGGTGCAAGTGGTTTTGACGGTGTCGGTGATGCCGATGATTTCGATTTCTTCGCCGACTTTGACGATACCGCGCTCGATACGACCGGTCACAACGGTGCCGCGACCCGAGATCGAGAACACGTCTTCGACTGGCATCAGGAATGCACCATCGACTGCGCGCTCTGGCGTAGGGATGTAGGTATCGAGCGCATCGGCCAGACGCATAACCGCGTCAACGCCCATTTCGCCCTCAACGCCTTCCAGCGCCATACGTGCCGAACCTTTGATGATAGGCACGTCGTCGCCTGGGAAGTCGTATTTCGACAACAGCTCGCGCACTTCCATTTCTACCAGTTCCAGCAACTCGGCGTCATCGACCAGGTCGCATTTGTTCAGGAACACGATGATGTATGGAACGCCAACTTGGCGGGCCAGCAGGATGTGTTCGCGGGTCTGCGGCATTGGGCCGTCGGCTGCGGAGCACACCAGGATCGCGCCGTCCATCTGCGCTGCGCCGGTGATCATGTTTTTGATGTAATCGGCGTGGCCTGGGCAGTCAACGTGAGCGTAGTGGCGCGCTGCGGTTTCGTACTCGACGTGGGCGGTGTTGATGGTGATGCCGCGCGCTTTTTCTTCCGGTGCCGCATCGATCTGGTCGTATGCTTTGGCTTCGCCGCCGAATTTCTTCGCCAGCACGGTTGCGATAGCAGCCGTCAGGGTGGTTTTACCGTGGTCGACGTGGCCAATGGTGCCGACGTTGACGTGCGGCTTGGTCCGTTCGAATTTACCTTTTGCCATTTTGAACTCCTAATGATTTGATTAGATTGCTCAGGCACACGCCCGACGGTCTGGTTGAATATGCTGCTGTTGCTATTCTGTTGCTGATACTACGAATTCTGGTGCCCTTGACGTGGATCGAACACGTGGCCTCTCCCTTACCAAGGGAGTGCTCTACCACTGAGCTACAAGGGCTTTGTCATGCGCGCGATGCAAACCGAGCATCTGAAGGGCACTGGAGCGGGTGAAGGGAATCGAACCCTCGTCGTAAGCTTGGAAGGCTTCTGCTCTACCATTGAGCTACACCCGCGAGTATCGTTCACTTCCACTACTCAGTCTGCCTTGCAAAAACTTGGTGGAGGGGGCTGGATTCGAACCAGCGTACACATAGTGAGCAGATTTACAGTCTGCCGCCTTTAACCACTCGGCCACCCCTCCGCGAGGAACCGCAGAGTATGAAGCATTCAAACACATCTGTCAACCAACTCCGCTGATGCTGCCGCGGAGTAAGAAGAAGTTGGCTGCTTCGGGGCGTGATTATAAGCCTCGGTTCGGCGAATCTGCAAGGGCAAGATTAAAAATATTACTATTTCTTTTTTGCGCGGCTTTTCGCAGGCCGGCTTAGCCCATCGGGCCTGGCCCGACCTACGACACCTCGCTCACGGCGTCAGCGCCACCAGCACCTGCCCCTTCAGCGCGCGGATCAGCGAGGCCTCGTCCGGCGGCACGCCCTCCGGCGCCGGGTGGATGCGGTCGGCGTAGAACAGCCCCAGTTGCACCGACTGCACCACCAGCGGCAGCACGATGAAGCTGCGGGCGTCCGGCAGCAGCGCCCGGTGCCACGGCGGCAGCAGGTCGCGGATCTTTTGCGCGCCGGCGTCGGCGATCATCAGGTCGGCCTCGTTTTCCATCGCCAGGTGGAACAGGTCGTTGACCGGGGCGATCGGAAACTGGAAGCCGGCCTGGCGCTCGGCGTGCTTTTCGCCAAACGACAGGCGCGCGCGGTACAGGCCGCTCCTGGCGTCCTTCAGGCACACCGTGGCGTAGCGGAAGCCCATGCTGCGGTACAGCGTCTCCAGCACCGTCTGGATCAGCTCGTTCATCTTGCACTGGCCGCCGGCGCGCATCTGCGTCACCTCCTGCACCCCGGCCAGCAACAGTTCGCGGGCGTTGGTCGGCTTGCCGCTCGGATAGGCGGCGTCCTTGCCGGCGTCGCCGGCGTCCATCGTCGCCAGCACCAGCACGTTGGGCAGGCCGCCCTCGCCGTCGTCTTCCGCCTGCGGCGCCAGGTTCATGCTTTCGAGCAGGCTGGCCATTTCCGCGCGCACCGTCTCGAACAGCTTGCGCAGCAGCGCCTGGTCAACCGCCAGCGCCACGCCGAAGCGCGCCAGCAGCGCGCGCGCCTCCGGCGTCTCGGCCGCTTCGCCCGGCCGCCCCAGCAGCTTGGCGGCGTCGATGCTGAACGTGGCCACCTGGCGCATCCACTCCTGGCGGTTGACGGCGAGCTTCTGCGGACCCGGTGGCAGCGTGCTCAGCGAGCGGACGATGACGTCGGGGATCTTCCATTCGCGCAGCACGGCCGCCGACAGCACGTCGTAGCTGCTGCCCAATATCATCTGCGAGGCCTGGCTCTGGTTGTGTTCGCCGGCCGCGACCAGCGCGCAGATCTCGCGGAAGCGTTCGTGCTCCTGCGAGGCGATCAGCAGCGGGCCGATGTTCTTGAACAGCGCGCCGATCGAGGCTTCCTCGGCGCCCTGGTAAAAGCTCAGGCGCGCCAGCTCGCGCCCCAGCAGGCTGGCGCACAGCGCCGCCTCCAGTTCGGCGCGCACGCTGTGGGCGTGCTTACTGTTGAGCAGGGTGTCGACCAGCAGCATCGCCAGCGCGGTGGTTTTGACGTTGTTAAAGCCCAACAGCGAGATCGCCCGCGAAATCGTCGTCACGGCGGTGCCGTTGGCGGTGCGGTAGGTCGGCGTGTTCGACAGGCGCAGGATCTTTTGCGTCAGCGCCACGTCCGACAACACGTAATAGGCCAGGCTCTGCGTCCCCTCGTCGTCCGACGAGGCCAGTTGCACCACCCGCGCGACCGAGGCGCCGAGCGCGAACAGGCCCTCGTCGCCGCAGAGTTTGTGCAGCAACTGGCCGCGCACCGGACGCTCGGCGCCGCCGGACCCGCTGGATGAAGCTGTAAACATAGGCGTGACTCCCGTTCGATATGGTAGGTCGGACGCGGGGGCCGCCGGGGCGGACGCGCGATTCGACGCCGCGCCGCCGCCGACCGGGTTACGCCGTTCCGGCCAACCCGAGCTACGCGCCGGCGCCGGCGTCGCGCCAGCGGCCGGCGCGGATGTTGTATTTTTGCAAAATCTGCTGGTGCAGCCCGGCCAGCGCCGGCAGCTTGGCGTTGAGCGGGTCGAGCCGCCGCACCGCGCCGATGTAGTCCAGCGCCAGCTGGCCCAGGCGCTCCTCCCAGCCGGTGTTTTCCAAGCATTTGAGCACCGCGACGGCGGCGTTGAATACCACCTGCGGGTTGTCGGGCAGTGTCACGGCGGCTTCCACCATCAAGTCGACGGCGGCGCGGAAGTCGCCCTCCTTGGCCTTGGCGGCGCCGGCGGCGACCATGTCGGCCACCTGCTGCCGGCTTTCGTGCGCCAGCGCCACGGCCAACTCGGCGCGGCCGGCGTTCTCGAACACCGCCATCGCCCGGGCCATCTCGGCGCTGCTGCCGGCGTTGCGCATGACGTCGCGCATGACGTCGGCGGCGCCGTCCTCCTTGCCGTTGTCGAGGCAGTTGCGCGCCAGTTCGATCTTCAGGCCGCTCGACACGCCCACGCTGTGGCGGCAGGCCGCCAGCGCGGCGTCGAGCGACTCGCCCAGGCGCGCCTCGTTGCCGGTGAACTCGTGCAGCATGGCCGAGGCGACCGCGCTGCACAGGCCGCTGTTCTTTTGCCCCGCCATCGACTTGTCGAGGTCGCGGATCACCGCCGCCGCCTGCACCGGGTCGCCCTTCAGCACCAGGCTCTGCACCAGCCGCGCGTGGTCCTCCGGGTCGCGGAATTCGGAGTACTTGGCCTTGCTGACGACCTGCTTCAGCGCCTTTTCGGCGGCGTCGACGTCGCCCGCCTCCAGCGCCACCTGGCCCAGCCGGCGCAAGCGCCGCAGCGCGTGCGGCGACAGGGCCACGGCCTCGCTCAGCGCCGCCTGGGCGCGCGCCGGCTGGCCCAGCGCCTCGTGGGTGCGGGCCAGCCAGTCGTAGGCGTCGAGGAATTTCTTGTTGTGTTCCAGCAGCGACTCGAGCATCTCGCGGGCCTGCTCGAACTGGCCGCGCATGAACAACGTGCGGGCCTGGCCCAGGCGCGCCCAGCCGATCGCCTTGCCGCTGTACAGCTCGGCGTAAATCGGCTCGGCCTCGGCCGGCTCGCCCAGCAGCACGTGCAGCTCGGCGCGCAGGCGCAGGAAGTCGGTGGCGTAGCGCGGCGCGGCGACGGCGGCGCCGACGCAGGCGGCAATGGCGCCGCGCTCGTCGCCCAGCTCGATACGCTGGTACACCGGCAGCAAGGCGTTGCGCTTGTCGAGCGCGCGGCCTATGCGCTCGAGCATGTTATCGGCCGTGAAAGGTTTCAGGATATAGTCGGTGGGCGCCAGTTCGACCGCGCTGACCACCTTGTCGAAGCTGCCCTCGCCGGTGACGATGATAAACATCGTGGTGGCGTGGATCAGCTTGTGGTGGCGCAGGTCCTCCAGCAATTGCTGGCCGTCCTGGCCGCCCTCGAGGTCGTATTCGCACAGGATCAGGTCGAAGCTTTTGACGCCGAGCTGGCGGATCGCCTGGCTGGAGTTGGCGGCGTCGTCGATGCGCGCCAGGCCGCACAGGTTGAGCATATTGTGCAGGCTGGCGCGCATGCCCGGGTGCGGCTCGACGATCAGCGCGCTCAGGCCCTTGAATTGGTTCATGTCATCGGTTCCGAAAAAGCCGCCGGCGCCGCGCCGGCGCCCTCCCCTCCAGTGTATAGGAGCGCGCCGCGCCCGGCTGCATTTTCCGTCATGGCCGGGACCGGTAGCGACCTATTGGCGCTCGGGATGCCACAGCGCCGGTTCGCCGTCGATCAGATGCGCCAGCGCCGCCACCACCTCCGGGTCGAACTGCGTGCCGGAACGCTCCTCGATATAGCTGCGCACCTGCGGGTACGGCCACGGTTCCTTGTAGGGGCGTTCGTGCAGCAGCGCGTCGAAGACGTCGACCACGGCGACGATGCGCGCGGCCACCGGGATGGCGCGCCCCTTCAAGCCCTGCGGATAGCCGGCGCCGTCGAAGTGTTCGTGGTGGTTGCCGGCGATTTGCGCGCCGTAGCTCAGGTAGCTGACGCCGTCGACCATGCCGGCGGCGCGCTCGAGGATGGTCTGGCCCACGCGCGCGTGCAACTGCATCTGCGCCCGCTCCTCGGCGGTGTGCGGGCCCGGCTTGAGCAGGATGCGGTCCGGCGTGGCGACCTTGCCGACGTCGTGCAGGATGCTGGCCAGGCCGATCATGTCGACCAGCTGCGGCGTGACCTCGTCCTCGTAGACGGCGCGCGCGCGCAGCACGCCGGCGATGGCGCTCGAGAGCGCCTGCACCCGGCGCACGTGGCCGCCGGTGTCGCCGTCGCGGAACTCGGCCAGGTCGGCCAGCGCCACCACGGTCGCCTCCTGCGCCTTGCGCAGCTGGCCGAACATATACAGGTTGTCGAAGGCGGCGGCGATGCGCTGGCAAAACACTTCGAGCAGGTCGCGCTGGATCTGCGCCAGCGGCCACGGCGGCGTGACCGAGATGGCCAGCTCGCGGTCGCCCTCGGTGTGGATGAACAGCACGTTGGCCGGGTGCTCGAACTGGCTGCACTTCTCGGCGAAGGCCTTGTTGATGGTCGGCGCCAGCGGATGCTCGGGCGGCAGGCGCTCGGCGTCGGCCAGCGCGGCGTAGCCGCCGGTGGCGGCGACCACGGTCGGCACCCCGGTGCCGCCCTGCATCAGGCACAGCACGCCGTCGGCGCCGACGTCGAGGATGGCGCTGACCTGGTTCAGCACGCCGGAGGCGAATTCGCGCAGCGAGTGGATCTGGTACAGATTGGTGGCGCCGGCCAGGATCTTGCCCAGGCCGATGCGGCTGCGCTCGAGCATCATCAGGCTTTCATAGGCGCGCAGCGCCGAGATCACCGTGGTAAACAGCTTCTGCGTGGTCAGCTCGGTTTTCGCCTTGTAGTCGTTGATGTCGTATTCGATGATGACGCGCTGCTCCGGCGCCTGGCCCGGCTGGCCGGTGCGCAGCACCACGCGGACGATCGCGTTGTTCAAGTCGGCGCGGATGCGCTTGGCCAGGATCAGGCCGGCGTCGTCGGTTTCCATCACCACGTCCAGCAGCACCAGCGCGATGTCGGCGGTGTCGCGCAGGATCTCGAAGGCTTCCTTGCCGCTGTAGGCCGAAAACAGCTCCAGCTCGCGGCCCTTGAAGCTGACGTTGCGCAGCGCCAGCCGGGTCACCGCGTGCACGTCGACGTCGTCGTCGACGATCAAGACGCGCCACAGGCGTTGGTCCGGCGCGGCCAGACCGACTGGCTTTTGCTGCTCGTCGTCCTCGTCAAGCAGCCAGTTCTCGTCTGCGGCGTTGGGGTCGGTCATCACTGCTCCTTAGGGGTGAACGCGGCGTCTGCGACTGCACGCTCTGGCACCCCAGCATAATCAGATTTTGTCAGGGTTACAACCCCCATTCTATTGGATCGGCGCGCGCGCGGCCGAACTGGCGCGGCGCCGCCTATTTTTTCGCAAAGCGCCGCCGCCGGCCTCGTAATATGCTGGATACTCTGCTACCCTTTTACAACCATGAGCCAGCCGCGCCGGCGGCGCCGGCGCGACGCCCCCACCGGCGTTTTTTACAAGGACACCACACTATGCAAGAAAGCGCATCCGCCGCGTCCCAGGCGCGCCCGGGCAAGGACATCGCCGGCCAGGAATACCTGGCCTTCACGCTCGGCTCCGAAGAGTACGGCATCGACATCCTGAAGGTGCAGGAAATCCGCGGCTACGAGCAGGTCACGCGCATCGCCAACGCGCCCGACTTCGTCAAGGGCGTCATCAACCTGCGCGGCATCATCATCCCGGTGGTCGACATGCGCATCAAGTTCAAGCTGGGCACGCCGGTGTACGACCAGTTCACCGTCGTCATCATCCTCAACATCGGCGGGCGCATCGCCGGCATGGTGGTCGACAGCGTCTCCGACGTCACCACGCTGACGCCGGACCAGGTCAAGGCGGCGCCGGAAATGGGCGCCGCCTTCAGCAGCGACTTCCTGATCGGCCTGGGCACCATCGACGAGCGCATGCTAATCCTGATCGACATCGACAAGCTGATGTCGAGCGACGAGATGGGCTTGAGCGACACCATCGCGGCCTAGACCGGCCCCGCGGCCGGCCTATTGCGCGGCCGCCTTGTCGCAGCCGCCGCCGTCCTGGGCGATTTCCTGGTAGCGCACCTCGTACTTGCCGAAGGCCAGTTGGTCGACGACGAGCTTCTCGTGCGCCAGGATGAACAGGTAGCGCACGTTCGAGCGCCGCTCCAGGTCGTACAATTTGATGAACACCGGGACGTCGTTGTTGCCGTTGTCGAGCGTCAGTTGCAGCTCCGCGCCCTTGTTGGCGACCGGGAAGCCGTCGAGGTAACCCGACTTGCGCGGCCACGGCTCGCCGTTCGGCGCCGTCTGCGCGCGCGGGTCGGCGTCGCAGGCCGGCGCGGCGCTGGCGGCGGCCGGCAGCACCAGTTGCGACACCGCCATGATCTTGATGTCGGCCGGCCGCGGCGCGGCCGGCTCGGGCGCATAGGGTTTGCCGACGGCCCAGCGGTCGACCGCCGCCGCGTCCTTCGCCTCGTCCTTCGGCTCGGCCTTGGCGGCGGGCGTCGGCCCGGCCGCGCCGGCGCCGCGCGCGGACGCGCCCCACGGCGCCGCCTCGCCGCGCTGCAGCATCAGCATCGCCCCCAGCCAGCCCAGCGCCAGGCACAACGCCAGGCTGAGCCACCAACTCCAGGCGCGCCACAGCGGCGCCGGCGCGGCCGCCGCCTCCCCGGGCGGCGCGGCGTCGTGGCGGTGCTCGTCCTGGTGGGTGCTTTCCAGCCAATTGATCTCCCACTCCTCGGCGGCGATCCACTCGTCGTGTTCCTTGCGGCGCTGCGGATCGGCCAGCGTGCCGTAGGCGCTGTTGAGGATGGCCATGATGCGCGCGGCCTTCTCGTCGCCGGGATTCTTGTCGGGATGGTATTTCTGGCTGAGCGCTTTGTAGGCGGCACGTATGACTTCCTGCGGCGCCATGCGCGCCACCTTCAGGTTGTCATAGTGAGTGTGTATCTTTCCCATCGTTCCAATGTGTAAGCAAGCACAAGCGCGTCGCGACGGCTGGTCGCGCCCAGTCAGTCATCATAGCCGATTTGGCAAGCCAACAGCGCCATTGGCTGGTCCTACAGCCGGTGGCTGCGGTCGCCCGCCAGCAGCGCCGCCGGCAGTTGCACGCCGCGGCCCACCGCCAGCACCTTGAACAGCTCGCCCATCTCGGCCGGCGAGACCAGTTTTTGCAGCGCGTTGGCCTGCGGCAGATAGGCCATCGCGTCGGCCGGGTCGGTGCGCAGCAGCAGCTCGCCGACGCCGGCGCCGAGCAGGAAGGCGGCCTGGCTCATATACCCGAGCACGTCCAGGCCGGCGTCCTGCGCCGCCAGCGCCATCGCCGTGAAATCGACGTGGGCGGTAATGTCCTGCAGGCCCGGCAGGTAAAACGGGTCGGCGTGGGCGTGGTGGCGGTAATGGCACATCAGGGTGCCGGCGGCGCGCTGGCCCAGATAGTATTCGTGCGCCGGGAAACCGTAGTCGAGCAGCACCGCCGCGCCGCCCGCGCCGGCCCCCAGCATCCGCGCCAGCGAGCGCATGAAGCCGCAGGCGACGCCGTGGATTTCGCTGACGTAGCCGACCGGCAACGCCTCCGGCTGCGGTATCTGGGCGGCGATCTGCGCCAGCGCGGCGGCGCCGGCCGGCCGCTCGACGAAGGCGAAACGGCCGTCCTCGATACCGACGTCGAGTTCGCACCAGCCGGCCGGGGTCTTGCTGACCAGGTCGACCGGCATCGCGTCGAGCACCTCGTTGCCGAACACCGCGCCGCTGAAGGCGTCGGGGAAGTTGTCCAGCCAGCGCACCTGCGGGAAGGCGGCCAGCGCCAGCTCCTGGCGCGCCCGCAGCTCGCCCGACAGTTCGACGATGGCGTACTGCTCGACGTGCACGCCGGCGCGCGCCAGCTCGGTCAGCATGTCGTGCGCCAGCTTGCCGGTGCCGGCGCCGAATTCGAGAATGCGCGGCGCGCTTTGCGCCATAATAGCGGCTGCGACCTGGGCCAGCGCCGCGCCGAACAGCGCCGTCAGCTCGGGCGCCGTTGTAAAATCGCCATCCTTGCCGAGCTTGGCCGCGCCGCCGCTGTAATAGCCGAGGTCGGGCGCGTACAGCGCCAGCTCCATGAAACGGCGGAAGGGGATGGCGCCCGATTGCCGCTCGATCTCGGCGGCGATCCGGTGCTGCAGGGCGTGGGACGCGGCCAGCGCGTCGCTAGTGGGTGCGGGAAGGGACATTCCGGCATTGTAGCGAATCGGCGCGCCGCGCCGCCACTTTATACCGGGATACGCATCAACCCGTCCAATCATTTACGTAAGCGAACCGCCATGACGCAGCACACCACAGCGCAGCACCCCGGCCCGGCCAAGGTCGCCCTCGTCACGGGCGCGGCGCGGCGCATCGGCCGCGCCATCGCGCTCGGCCTGGCGCGCGACGGCTGGGACGTCGCCGTCCACTACCGCCATTCCGAGGCCGAGGCGCTGGCCACCGTGGCCGAGATCGAGGCGCTGGGCCGGCGCGCCGCCGCGCTGCGCTGCGACCTGGCCGAGCAGGACCAGGTGCGCCAGTTGCTGGCGCGCGCCGCCGCCGCGCTGGGGCCGGTCGGCTGCGTCGTCAACAGCGCCTCGCTGTTCGACTACGACAGCGCCGCCGACTTCGGCACCGCCCGGCTGGACGCCCACATGCACGCCAACCTGGCCGCGCCCATCCTGCTGGCGCAGGCGCTGCACGCGGCCACGCCGGCCGGCGCCCAGGCCGTGGTGGTCAACCTGCTCGACCAAAAACTGTACAATCTGAATCCTGATTTTTTGTCGTACACCTTGTCCAAGGCCGCGCTGCACGCCGCCACCACGCTGCTGGCCCAGGCGCTGGCGCCGACCGTGCGGGTGGTCGGCATCGCCCCGGGCATCACGCTGGTGTCCGGCGAGCAGTCCGCCGCCGGCTTCGAAAAAGCGCACCAGGCCACGCCGCTGGGGCGCTCCAGCACGCCCGAGGACGTGGCCGACAGCGTCTGCTACGTGGCGCGGGCGCGCGCGCTGACCGGCACCACCCTGCTGGTCGACGGCGGCCAGCACCTGACGCCGCTGGCGCGCGACGTGATGTTCGGCGCCCAGTAGATCCACCCCATGTGTATTCCCGCATTCCGATAAAAGGTAAAAACTATGTTGTCCGCCCTGTCCCACCCCCGTCTGACCGACTGCCGCCGCCTGTTCCTGCGCAACTACGAAGTGCTGATCAACATCGGCGTGCACGACTTCGAGAAAAAGGGCGAGCAGCGCGTCCTGATCAACGTCGACCTGTACATCCCGCTGGCGCTGTCGACGCCGCACGCCGACCACCTCGACGAAGTGGTCGACTACGACTTCATGCGCGAAACCATCGCCAAGCGCATGGCGCAGGGCCATGTGCACCTGCAGGAAAGCCTGGTCGACGACGTCGTCGCGGCCATGCTGGCGCACCCGCGCGTGCGCGCAGCGCGCGTTTCGACGATGAAGCCGGACGTCTACCCGGACTGCGAAGGCGTCGGCGTCGAAGTGTTCCAGATCAAGGACAACGTATGAACGCCGAAGCCCTGGCGACGGACGCGGCCGCGGCCGCCGCGCCGAGCGCCAAGCAGGTCGAAAAGACCGCGCTGGAAAACAACAAGCTGCACAAGCGCCTGTGCCGCCTGGTCGGCCAGGCCATCGGCGACTTCAACATGATCGAAGAGGGCGACAAGGTGATGGTCTGCCTGTCCGGCGGCAAGGACAGCTACGCCCTGCTCGACATCCTGATGACGCTGCGCGAGCGGGCGCCGATCCATTTCGAGATCATCGCCGTCAACCTCGACCAGAAGCAGCCGAACTTCCCGGCCGACATCCTGCCGGCCTACCTGACCAAGCTGGGCGTCGCCTTCCACATCGAGAACCAGGACACCTACAGCATCGTCAAGCGCCTGATCCCCGAGGGCAAGACCACCTGCTCGCTGTGCTCGCGCCTGCGCCGCGGCATCCTGTACCGCGTCGCCGACGAGCTGGGCGCGACCAAGATCGCGCTGGGCCACCACCGCGACGACATCCTCGAAACCTTCTTCCTCAACATGTTCTTCGGCGGCAAACTGAAAAGCATGCCGGCCAAGCTGCAATCGGACGACGGCCGCCACATCGTGATCCGGCCGATGGCCTACGTGAAGGAAGCCGACAGCGAGCGCTACGCCGAGGTCAAGGGCTTCCCGATCATCCCCTGCGACCTGTGCGGCTCGCAGGAGAACCTGCAGCGCAAGCAGATCAAGAACCTGATGCGCGAATGGGACAAGAAGCACCCGGGCCGGGTCGACAGCATCTTCTCGGCGCTGTCGAACGTGGCGCCGTCGCACCTGCTCGACCGCGACCTGTTCGCCTTCGGCGACCTGAAGGCGGACGGCGTCGCCAGCCCGCTGGGCGACATCGCCTTCGACGAGGAGCCGTGCTCGACGCCGACCACCTTCGGCGCCACCATCGCGCTGCAGGCGCTGTAGTCGATGCGCGCAAGCCGGCAACGCTAACGGGACCAACCCGAGGCGAAGCGCCGGGGTGGCGCCCTTTCCTTGCCGCGCCAGCGCCGCGATAAAGGCCCACCGCGGAGCCGCCGGCGCGGGCGCGTCCGCGTCAATACACCTTGGCGCTGCGCATCACCGGGTACAGCTTGAAGCGCTCGTCCCACGAGGCGTGCCGGCGGGCGAAAAACTCCAGCCGGTCGGCGGCGCTTTGGGCGAACGCCGGCTCGCTCTCCAGCTTGGCCTTGAAGGCGGCGGCGAGCGCCGGGTCGGCCGCCATCTGCTCGCGCGCGACCTCCTCGGCGACGTAGTCTTCCATGTATTCCTTGCGCTCGAAGGCGCTGTTGAAGTCCCCCCAGGCCAGCATCGAATCGGGCGCCTGCGGCTCCAGCAGCGCCATCACCAGGCGCGCCTTCGGCTGGGCGATCGGCACGAACAGCGCGCCGGCGCCGACCTCGCGCCTCTGCGCCTTCCACGCCCCCGTCACGGCGAGCGTCTGGCGCCCCTCGAACGACTGCGCGCCGAACTTGGCCTGCTCGGCGCGGAAGGTCTCGACCTCAACGCTGCCGGGCGCCGCCGCCAGCGTCGTGAAGGCGATGCCGTGCTGCCCCAGCTTGGCGCCGACCCGCGCCGCGTGCGCCGCCGGCACCAGGTAGCCGCCGGCCGGCGCCGTCACCGACAAGTCGGCCAGGATCTGCTCGCGCAGCGGCACCCGCCAGGTTTGCGGCGTGCTCTCGTCGTAGCGCGTCATCAAGGCGCCGGACACCTCCGACGGCGTGCGCGTGTAGGCGTAGCCGCGGAAGTCGATCATGCGGCTTTGCTCGCCGGTTTTGTAGCTGAGCGGCACCGCGGCGCCGGCCAGCGCGCTGGCGCGCGCGTCGGCTTCATGCGCCTCCTTCAACCAGCCGGCGCCGTGCGCGGCGACCCGCTCCAGCAGCGAGACGATGGTGTTGCGCGTCACCCGTACCCGGGTCGGGTAGTCCTTCCACGAATGGATCTCGACCAGCATGGCGAAGCGGTTGCGCAGCTGGAAATAGCCGCTGGAGAAGCGCGGGGTGGCAACCGCGTCGACAAAGCCCGACTGTGGCTCGTCGGTGCGGGCGAAGGACATGTAGAACGGCTTCGGGTCGGAACCCTGTCTGGCCAGGTCGGCCATGACGCCGTCGCGCAACGCCACGCCGAGCGGCAGCAGCGCGGCGTCGCCGGCGCGGGTCGGCTCGACCTGGATCGAGACGTCGGCCTCGAACTTGGCGCCGTCGGTGACGTGCAGGTCGACGTAGGCGAGCGGGTCCCAGGCGTTCACCAGCGCCAGCATGGCCTGCATCTCGGGCGCGTCGGCCTTGGCGTAGTCGCGGTTCAGGTTGTAGTTCTGCGCCGTCGTGCGCCAGCCCATTTCCACCGGGCCGCGCTGGTTCGGCCGGTTCCACCGGCCAAAGCGCTCGTGGCCGTCGACATTAAAGACCGGTACGAACAGCAGCACCTGCCGCTCCAGCGCGCCGGCCGCGGCGCGGCCCGCGAGCGCCTCGCGCAGCGCCAGGAAGCCGGCGTCCTTGCCGTCGATTTCGCCGGCGTGGATGCCGCCCTGCACCAGCAGCACCGGCAGGCCGCGGCGGCGGGCCGCGGCCGGCGTCAGCGCGCCGCTGCGCGAGACCGCCAGCGCCAGCATCGGCCGGCCCTCCGGGGTGCGGCCGAACTCGACGCAGCGCACCGCCTTCGGATAGGCTTTCTGGAAGGCGCCGCACAGTTGCACCACCTCGTCGTAGCGGCCGGTGCGCTGGAAGCCGGAGCGCTCGGACACGCTGCTCAGCGGATCGGGCGCGGCGGCCGATACCAGGGGACTGGCGAACAGGGCAAACAACAACGCAGAACGCATCATGGGACGGACTCCGAAAGCAGTATGGTTAAAAAGGCAAGGATGGCGGAAGGGAAATTATAGACGGCTTATGCCCGCCCTGCCGGCGCGCCGCAACACCAAACCAGCGGCGTAACCCGGCGAGAAGGTCCGACCCCGGCCTTGTGGCGGCTCAGGCGGCCGGCAGGTCGATCCAAAATTCGCTGCCCTCGCCCGGCGCGCTGGCCGCGCCGATGGCGCCGCCCATCAACTCGACCAGGCGGCGCGTCACCACCAGGCCGATGCCGGTGCCCTCCTCGCTGCCGCCTTCCTGGCCGAGCCGGTTGAAGGGCTGGAACAGCCCGGCGATCTGGTCCGGCCGCAACCCGGGGCCGGTGTCGAGCACGCTGATGCGCACGCGCGCGCCGATACGCCGGCACTGCAGCCCCACGCTGCCGTGCTCGCGGTTGTATTTGGCGGCGTTCGAGAGCAGGTTCAGCAGAATTTGCTTGAGCCGGGTCGGGTCGGCGCGCACGCCCAGCTCGGTCGGCGCCAACGCGTCCAGGCGCACGCTGCGCGCCGCGCACAGCGGCTCGATCAGCGCCGTGCATTCGCGGATCAGCTCCTGCAGCGGCACCGTCTGCACGTCCAGTTCCATGGTGCCCGATTCGACTTTGGCGAGGTCGAGGATTTCGTTGATCAGCACCAGCAGGTGCTTCGACGATTTCAAAATGTGCGCGGCGAATTCGCGCTTTTGCGCCGGCGTCGACGGCAGCGTGGCCGAGCTGAGGATGTGGGAAAAGCCGAGGATCGCGTTGAGCGGCGTGCGCAGCTCGTGGCTCATGCTGGAGATGAAGGACGACTTGGCGCGGCTGGCCAGCTCCGCCTGCGCCCGCGCCAGGTCGAGCGCGCGGTTCGCCTCGGCCAGCTCGGCCGCTCGCTCGCGCAGGCTCTGCTCGACCCGCGCCTTGTCGACGCGCAGCTGGCGCATCGCCAGCGCGCGCTTGAGCACCGGCAGGATCACGCTCAGCTTGAACGGTTTCAGGATGTAGTCGAGCGCGCCCAGTTGCATCGCCTCGACCGCGCTGGTGATGGTGCCGGCGCCGGTCATGATCAGGCAGGCCAGGTCGGGGTCGGCCAGCAGCGCCTGCTGCAGCAGCGTGATGCCGTCCATGCCCGGCATCATCAGGTCGGCCAGCAGCAGCTGGTAGCGGCCCTCGGCCAGCGCCGCCAGCGCCGGCTCGCCGGCGGTGAAGCCGAGCGTCTGGTAGCCGTAGTCGCGCAGCGTGTCGCACAGCGCCTGCATGTGCGCGGCCTCGTCGTCGACCACCAGCACGCGGATGCTCTCAGGTGCGGGCGTCGTCATGGTCCTCCCCCTGGACGGCGGCGCGCGGGTCGTGGCCGGCCAGCGCGGCGCGCAGTTCGCGCAGCTTGGGCGGCTTGCTCAGCACGTGGTCGACGTGGGCCGGAATGTCGCCGTCCTCGATCAATTGCGCGCCCCAGCCGGTCAGCAGGATCACCGGCGTGTCCGGGGCGCAGCGCTTGATGGCGGCGGCCACCTGGCGGCCGTCGACGTAGGGCATGCCCAGGTCGGTGACGACGGCGGCGAACGGCGTCGGCCCGGCCTGCGCCGCCTCGAACGCGGCCACGCCGTCGGCGCCGCCGTGCGCGGTGCTGACCACGTGGCCGTCGGTTTCGAGGATGTTGCGCAGCGACTTGAGCAGCACCGGGTCGTCGTCGATCACCAGCAGGCGCAGCCGCGGCGGCAACGCATACGCCAGCGCCGCCGGCGCGCCGGCCGGCGCCACCTCGGCCACGCGCACCGGCGCGAACAGCAGGCGCAGCACGCTGCCGGCGCCCTCCCAGCTGTCGATTTCAATCTCGGCTTTGTGGCGCTGCGCCACGCCGTACACCATCGCCAGGCCCAGGCCGGTGCCGCGCTCGCCCTTGGTGGTGAAGAACGGTTCCAGGCAGCGCCGGCGCGTGTCCGGGTCCATGCCGACGCCGGTGTCGGCCACCTCGACGCAGACGCGCGGCGCCGGCTTGCCGTCCGGTCCGGCCAGCGTCGCCACGCGCGTGCGCAGCGTCAGCACGCCGCCCTCGGGCATCGCGTCGACGGCGTTGAAGACCAGGTTGATGAGCGCCTCGCGGATCTCGCTCTCGACCCCCATCACGGCCGGCAGCTCCGGCGCCAGCAGCGTCGCCAGCTCGATAACGACGCCGCTTTGCTGCGGCATGTCCTGCCAGCGCACCCGCGTCAGGCCCAGCACCTGGCCCACCAGCAGGTTCAGTTGCACCGGCGCCAGGCGCATCTGCGGCTCTTGCTGGCGGTAGAACTCGCGCATCCGCGCCACCGTCTGGGCGACGTCGTCGATGGCGCGCTGGATCGTTTCCAGGTAGGCGCGGGCGCGCGCGCTCAGCCCCGGCTCGGTTTCCAGCAGCGACTCGGTGTACAGCGCCACCGGCGAGATGGCGTTGTTGATGTCGTGGGCGATACCGCTGGCCATCTGCCCCAGCGCGCGCAGGCGCTCCTGCTGCAGCACGATCTGCTGGGTACGGCGCAGCTCGTCGAACGACTGCTGCAGCGCCGAGTGCAACTGGGCCTGGTGCGCCGCCAGCGCGACGTGCTCGCTGAGCTGGCGCAGGAATTCGCAGTCGCCGCCGCTGAAGCTGGCCTCGGCGCGGCGCGCCGTCACCAGCACGCCGAAGACGGTGCTCTCGACCAGCAGCGGCGCCACCACCAGCGCGCGCAGGCCGCCGCCGGCCAGCCGCTGGGCGAACGGGAACGCCACCAGGGCGATGTCGGGTTCGTACACCAGCTCGCCGTGGACGCAGCGTCCCAGGCCGTTCTGGTCGACGCCGACGACGGCTTGCTCGCCCATCGCCAGCGCCAGCGCCAGCTCGGCGCTGTGGACGCCGACGCAACTGACGGTGAGCTGCTCGGCGTGGCCGTCGTACAGGCAGATGCAGCAAAAATCGATCTGCAGCTTGTCCTCCAGGCTGCGCACCACCACCTGCAAAATGCTCTTCAGGTCGAGCCGCTCGCCGATGGCGCGGGTAATGTGGTTCAGCAGGTCGAGCCGGCTGAGCTGGGTCTCGAGCGTGCGCTCGGCCCGCAGCCGCACCGCGATCTGGCCCTGCAGCGACTGGTTGGCCAGTTCCAGCTGGGCGGTGCGCTCGGAGACGCGCTGCTCGAGGATCAGGTTCAGCTGGGCCAGTTCGCGCTCGGCGCGGCTGCGCTCGAGCATGTCGGTGGCGGCGTGGCGCATCAGCGAAAACAGCAAGGTCAGGTAGGCCGCCACGATCACCAGGTGCGCCGCCATCGCCGGCGTGTCGGCCGTCTCGCGCGAATACACCATCGCCGCGTGCGCGCCCACCAGCACCGCCGCCATCAACGCCAGCGACGGCAGCAGGCGGTCGGCGCCGCGCTGGCGCCAGCAGGCCCAGGCCACCACGGCCCACAACAGCGGCACGAACAGCAGGGTCGGCCGGGTCACGCCCAGGCCGATCGGCTCGGTGTACTTGGGCAGCAGGAAAAACGGCGGCATCAGCGCCGCGCCGCCCACCAGCAGCAGCAGGCCCAGGCGCGCCGGCGGCAGCACGCCGCGGCGCAGCCACAGCGCGCACAGGATGCCGATCGGCAGGATGTAGGCGGCCGGCGGCCAAGTCGCCGGCCGCAGCCAGTGCTCGGCGTGGGCGATCGGTTCGAGCACGCCGAACCATTCGACTTCGACGATGGCGTGGACGAATTGGAACAGCGACGATACCGCCAGGCTGATGGCGATGGGGCGCAGCAGCGGCCGCCCGGCGCCGGCGCCCATGTCCCACAGCAGCAGCGCCAGCACGCCGGCGGCCAGGAACACGCCGGTGTTGAGGATGGTGTGCAGGAAGGGGTAGACGCGGTAGCCGAGCATAAACAGCAGCAGGGCGATCAGGCCGAAACTGCTCAGCACGACGACGCTGCTGCGCGACAGGTTCAGGCGCAGGCTGTGTTCGGGGCTGGCCGTCGGGGGGCTGACTGCGTCTGATCGCTGCGACATTTCCACCTCTTTGGCGAGACAACAGAGTGGCGGCGGGAACCGTATGTGACGAAAATTAGGGAATTAACAAGAAAGTCGATTATATTCTCTTTTTTTGCGGAAACCCACGCAAGCGAGAGCAATTTGCGCTAACGCAAGGGCGAACCTGACAACGGCGCTTGCGCCGGGTTTGCCCGTCTTTTCAAGGAGTGTGCCTTGTCCCGTGCCGAACGCCTATTGCAACTGATGCAAGCGCTGCGCCGCCGGCGCCAGCCGGTCAGCGGCGCGACCCTGGCCGCCGAACTCAAGATCAGCCTGCGCACGCTGTACCGCGACATCGCCTCGCTGCAGGCGCAGGGCGCGCGCATCGACGCCGAGCCGGGCCTGGGCTATCTGCTGCGGCCCGGTTTCATGCTGCCGCCGCTGATGTTTTCCGAGGAGGAGATCGAGGCGCTGGTGCTGGGCTCGCGCTGGGTCGCCGCGCACGCCGACCGGCGCCTGGGCGAAGCCGCGCGCAACCTGCTGGCGAAGGTCGCGGCGGTGCTGCCGGCCGAGCTGCGCCACGAACTCGACGCCGCCGCGCTGCTGATTGGCACGGCCGAGGCCGAGCCGGCCGGCGACCGCGAACTGGCGCAGGTGCGCGCCGCCATCCGCGCCGAGCGCAAGCTCGACATCGTCTACCGCGACCAACAGGACCGCCGATCCAGCCGCACGGTCTGGCCCTTCGCCGTCGGCTTCTTCGACGGCGCCCGCGTGGTGGCGGCCTGGTGCGAGCTGCGCGGCGGCTTCCGCCACTTCCGCACCGACCGCATCGTCGCCCTGAGCGCGACGGCGCAGCGCTATCCGCGCCGGCGCCAGGCCCTGCTCAAGGAGTGGCGGCGGATCGAGGGCGTCGCCGAGCAATAGCCGGGCCGATCCGGCGGGCCGGCGCGCCCCCGCCCGCGTCACCACTGACAGAAACTGACAGCGCGCGCCGCTAACATGGCTTCAACGGTTCGGCGTCGCCGCAGCACGGCGGCGCCACCGCCCCCCCTTCCCCCCATTTTGGAGCCACGCCATGTCGCCAGCAACCGTCAGCCATCCCAACTTCTTCATCCTCTACGTCGACCGGCCGCTGGCCAGCGCCGACTTCTACGCCGCCCTGCTGGGCCGCGCCCCGGTCGAAGCGTCGGCCACCTTCGCCATGTTCGCGCTGGACTCCGGCGTCATGCTCGGCCTGTGGTCGAAGCACACGGTCGAACCGGCGGCGGCGGCCGGCGGCGGCGGCGCCGAAGTGGCCTTCGCGCAGGGCGGCAAGGACGCCGTCGACGCCGTGCACGCCGACTGGCTCGGCAAAGGCGTGCCGATACTGCAGGCGCCGCTGCACATGGACTTTGGCTACACCTTCGTCGCGCAAGACCCGGACGGCCACCGCCTGCGGGTGTTCGCCGCCGGCGCCTGAGCCGCATGCCGTCAAGTTAGACGCGGCCGCCGCCGTGGCGCCGCATCCCATCCATTCCGGGCTCAGCTGTCGAAGTGGTAGTTGAACTCGACCCAGCCGAGGCGGCCGAGCGGGCTGTAGCGCCCGACCGGGTAGTTCGGCCAGCCGTCCGTCGTGTCGGTCTTGATCTTGTTGAAGACATTGTTGACGATCAGCGACAGCGTGGCGTTCTTGCCGACCCGGTACACCGTGCTGATGTTGGCGAGGTAGGTCGGCGTCAGGTAGGCCTTCTGCTGCGCGTCCGGCGTCTTGCCGAAGCGCGTGACGAACAGCGTGTGCGACCAGTCGCCGATGTTCCAGTTCAGGCTGGTGTTCAACTTGTCCGGCCAGTCCGTGCCCTCCAGGCTGTGCAAATCGTCGCTGACGCTGTCGCCGGCGAATTGCTTCGAGCGCTGAGTCACGGTGCGCGAATAGGCGCCCTTCCACACAAACCGCCCGTAATCGGCCGTGCCCCACTGGAGCTTCGCGCTCAGGTCGAAGCCGCTGCTGCTGCTGTGCGCGGCGTTGATCGGATTGACCCAGATTTCCCGGATCTCGCCCGGCTTGTTCAAGGCCGTCAACGGATAGCGCTTGACGCGGTCGAGCGTGTCGACGCAGGACGGCGAGTTGATGTCGTCCTTGCCCAGGCGGCAGTTGGCCTCGTCGCGCAGCAACTTGTCGCCGCTCAGGTTGGTGACCAGGTCGTCGATCTTGATGTTCCAGTAGTCGGCCGACAGGTCGAAGTTCGCGCTGGGCGACCAGACGGCCCCCAGGCCAAACGACTTGCCCTTTTCCGACTTCAAGTCCTTGCTGCCGAACTGCACGTAGTCGGCGCCCGGCGAGACGTTGCCGTAGTCGCAGTCGTCCGCCTTTTGGCCCGCCAGCGCGCAGCGGTAGTAATCGGTGCTCGACGAGTAATAGCCGGTGCCGCGCGCCTTGTAGATATAGTTCATGTCGGGCGCGCGGAAGCTGGTCGCGTAGTTCCCGCGCAGCAGCACCTGCTGTACCGGGCGGATTTCCAGCCCGCCGTTGTAGGTGAACTTGCTGTCGCCGCGGCCGGCGAAGTCATAGCGGTCGTAGCGGCCGGCCAGCGAGCCCGTGACCGCCTTCAGCAACGGCACGTTCAGCTCGGCGCCGACGGCGTAGCGCTTGCGCGTGCCGGCGGTGACGACGGACGCCGCGCTGGTGTTGAAAAAACCCGCGTTGATGCGCGCGTCGGGGCTGTTGCTAAAGCCCTGCCGCCCGGCCTCCGCCACCGTCGCCACCTTGGCCACGCCGGCCGGCAGCGTGAACGCGTCGCCGCTGGTGGTCACGCTGAAGGTATGGGTCCAGGATTTATCGTCGCTGACCGAGTTGCCGGTGATGCCGTCGAACTCGGCGGGCGTCAGGCGCTGGCTCAGGCGCGCCGGGTCCGGCGCGTAGATCGCCACGCCGGCGCTGTCGACGCCCAGCTTGGGACCGAGGAAGAAGGCGTCGATATTGCTCAGGGCGCGCGGCGCGTGGTTCTTGCTGCGATACAGCGAGGCGCTGTAGCCGGCGTCGTAGTTCCAGCCGGTGCCCGGGATGCGACCCTTGGCGCCGAAGGACAGCGAAGCGGCCAGGTCTTCCCAGCGGCGGTTGTAGCGCCCGGCGCCACCGATCTCCTCGGGCGAGATGTAGCGGGTCCAGGCCTCGTAGGCGTTGCTGTTCTGGTTCAGGAAATAACTGCCGTTGGTCGAGGCCGAGGTCCAGGACGGTCCGCGCGTGCTGTTTTCCGTCTTGTTCTTGCCCAGCAGGACGTCGCCGTACAGCGCCGTTTCCGGCGCCAGCTCGTAATTCACGCTGCCGGAAAAGTTCTGGCTCTTGTTTTGCGCCTGCGTGGTCCAGTAAGTCGCGCCCGCCTTCTGGCTGGCGCAGTAACTGCCCTTCTTGGCGCTGTACTTGACGACGCTGCCGTCGAACAAATCGCCCAGCTTGTCGCAGGTGTCGCCCAGGTCCTGGAAGCGGCCGCCCTTGACGGTTTTGCGCGAGAGCACACTGGTCGGGTTGCCGGTGCGGTAGGTCATGAAGTCGCGCTGATTGCTCCACAACATGTCGCGCTCGCTCAGCTCCACGCTGAACACCCCGTGCAGCTTGTCGTAATTGGCGCCGCCGGTGAGCTGCGCGCGCTTGCTGCCGCCGCCGCCGCGCGAACTGTC
The DNA here is from genome assembly GCF_000344615.1 of Janthinobacterium sp. CG3. Taxonomy (GTDB): domain Bacteria; phylum Pseudomonadota; class Gammaproteobacteria; order Burkholderiales; family Burkholderiaceae_D; genus Janthinobacterium. Next base: position 4,120,236 of record NZ_KB467824.1, read on the forward strand.
GCCGAGCTTGACGTTGACGTCGACGCCCTGCGCCTCCTTTTTCAGGATGATGTTGACGACCCCGGCGATGGCGTCCGAGCCGTACACGGCCGAGGCGCCGCCGCTGAGGATTTCCACCCGCTCGACGATGCTGGCGGGGATGTTGGTCAGGTTGGTGAAGTTGACCGTGCCGGTGTAGGCCACTGGGAAGTCGGCCATGCGCCTGCCGTTGATCAGCACCAGCGTGTGGTTGGGCCCCAGGCCGCGCAGGCTGACCGTGTTGGCCGACGGCGTGAAGGTGTTGCCGAAGTCCTCGCCCTGGACGAAGCCGGAGTTTTGCACCTGGTTGCTGAGGGCGTCGAAGACGTTCTTATAGCCTTGCCGGGTGATCTCCTCGGCGGTGATGACGGTGACCGCCGACGGCCCCTCCAGCGCGGCGCGGGCGATGCGCGAGCCGGTGACGACGACGGCCTGTGGCGCGGGGGCGGCCGTTTGCGCGGCGGCCTGCCAACTGGCGCCGCTCAACACGGCGAGTACGGCGAGGGTAAGGGGGTGCGGTTTTTCTGTTGTCGGGGACATTGTTGTTCTCACAATCGGAAAGAACGACAACAGTATCAAATATTTAATAATGCGCAAACGAATATATGTGCTTTTTCATATGCTATTAGCGACGTTTGGAAACAAAAAATGGCGCCCTTGAGGGGCGCCATGTAACTACGGTATCAGCGTCGCAGGTCGGATCAGCGTAGCCTGATCCGACGCCGAGCCGCTGTCGACGCCAGTCGGGTTACGCCGTTCCGGCTAACCCGACCTACGAAAATCGCGCTAACTGAACGGCGTCAGGCGACGCGGTGCGCGGCGCCGCCAGGCGCGGCCGGCGAGTTGAAGTTGGCCAGCAGCGCCGCCTCCTTCTCTTTGGCCGCCTTCAGGTGGCGCTCCTTGACGTGGCCGTAGCCGCGGATGTCCTCGGGGATGCTGGCGATCGCCACCAGTTGCGCCAGGTTGTCCGCCGTCAGCTTCGGCAGCAGCGCGCCGACGGTGTCGCGGTAGGCGCCGATCAGCGCGCGCTCCATCTTGCGTTCGGCGGTGTAGCCGAACACGTCGAGCGCGCCGCCGCGCAAGCCCTTCAGCTTGGCCAGCACGCCGAAGGCCTTCATCATCCACGGGCCGAATTCCTGCTTGACCAGGTGGCCCTTCGAGTCGGTCTTGGCCAGCAGCGGCGGCGCCAGGTGGAACTTGAGGGTGACGTCGCCTTCGAACATGGCGGCGATCTTCTCCTTGAACGCGCCGTCGGTGTACAGGCGCGCCACTTCATACTCGTCCTTGTACGCCATCAGCTTGTAGAAGTAGCGCGCCACCGCCTCCGCCAGGCGGGTACCCTTGCCCAGCTTCGCCTCGGCGGCGCGGACCTGGTCGACGAAGCCCTTGTACTGCTGCGCGTAGCCGGCGTCCTGGTAGGCGGTCAGCAAGTCGATGCGCTTGTTGACGATGTCGTCGAGGGTCTGGGTGCGCTTGAACTCGATCACTTTCGACGGCGTGGTCAATTTGACCACCGACGCCGGGTCGTGCGCGGCCGAGCGGCCCCAGTTGAAGGCGGCCTTGTTGAACGCCACCGAGACGTTGTTCAAGTCGATCGCCTTCATGATGGCCGCCTCGCCCAGCGGCACGCGGCCTTTTTGCCAGGCGTAGCCGAGCATGAACATATTCGTCGCGATCGAGTCGCCCATCAGCGCGGTGGCGATCTGGCCGGCGTCGATGAAGTCGACCATGCCGGCGCCGCAGGCCTTCTGGATTTCCTGCTGCGACGAGGCGCCCGGGAACTGCCAGTCCGGGTTCTTGACGAAGGCGGCGGTCGACGAGCCGGTCGAGTTGATCATCGCGTGGGTGCGGCCCTCGCCCATGCGCGAGAGCGCGTCGCGGCTGGCCGTGACGATCAGGTCGCAGCCGATCACCAGGTCGGCCGCGCCGGTGCCGACGCGGGTCGAGTGGATGTCTTCCTGGCGGTCGGCCAGGCGCACGTGCGACATCACCGGGCCGCCTTTTTGCGCCAGCCCGCTCATGTCGAGCACCGAACAGCCCTTGCCCTCGACGTGCGCCGCCATCGCCAAAATCTGGCCGACGGTGACCACGCCGGTGCCGCCGATACCGGTGACGAGGATGCCGAACGGCTCGGCGGTCGACGGAATCCGCGGCGTCGGCAGCACCGGCATGGCGCTATCGCCGGGCGCGGCCTTCTTCGGCTTTTTCAAGGAGCCGCCCTCGACCGTCACGAAGCTCGGGCAGAAGCCGGTGACGCAGGAAAAGTCCTTGTTGCACGAGGATTGGTTGATCTGGCGCTTGCGCCCCAGTTCCGTCTCCAGCGGCTCGACCGACAGGCAGTTCGACTGCACGCTGCAGTCGCCGCAGCCTTCGCAGACGGCCTCGTTGATGACGGCGCGCTTGGCCGGGTCCGGGTACTCGTTGCGTTTCCGGCGGCGCCGCTTCTCGGACGCGCAGGTCTGGTCGTAGATCATCGCCGACACGCCCGGCTGCTCGCGCAGTTCGCGCTGCACGGCGTCCAGTTCGGAGCGGTGGCGCACGGTGACGCCCTCGGCCCAGGCGTAGTCGGACGGGTATTTGTCCGGCTCGTCGGTGACGACGATGATCGGGCCGACGCCCTCGGCGGCGATCTGGCGCGAGATGATGGCCGGCGACAGCGGGCCGTCGAACTCCTGGCCGCCGGTCATCGCGACGGCGTCGTTGAACAGGATCTTGTAGGTGATGTTGACCTTGGCCGACACCGCCGCGCGGATCGCCAGGATGCCGGAGTGGAAATAGGTGCCGTCGCCCAGGTTGGTGAAGACGTGCTTCTCGTTGGTGAACGGCGCCTGGCCGACCCAGGTCACGCCCTCCGCGCCCATGTGCGTGAAGGTCGAGGTTTCGCGGTCCATCCACAGCACCATGTAGTGGCAGCCGATGCCGGCCAGCGCGCGCGAGCCTTCCGGCACCTTGGTCGAGCTGTTGTGCGGGCAGCCGGAGCAGAAGTACGGCGTGCGGTCCTTGCTCGGATCGGGCTTGACGCTGATGGTCTTGAGGACGTTTTCCTTCGCCTCCAGGAAGGCGATGCGTTCCTTGACGCGCTGCTCGACCGGATGGCCGGCGTAGTAGCGCGAGATGCGGCTGGCGATGGCGCGGGCGATCAGGGCGGGATTTAACTCGTAAGTGGCCGGCAACAGCCAGTCGCCGTGGCCGCTGCGGTGCTCGTTGCTCCACTCGCCGGTGTCGTCGAACTTGCCGACCACGCGCGGGCGTTCGCCGTCCTTCAGGTTGTACAACTCCTCCTTCAAGGCGTATTCGAGGATCTGGCGCTTCTCCTCGACCACCAGGATCTCGTCGAGGCCCTTGGCGAAGTTGTGCACGCCGTCCGACTCCAGCGGCCAGGTCATGCCGATCTTGTACAGGCGGATGCCGATGTCGGAGGCGACCTGCTCGTCGATGCCGAGGTCGGCCAGCGCCTGGCGCGTGTCGAGGTAGCTCTTGCCGGCGGTGATGATGCCGATGCGCGCCTTCGGGCTGTCCCAGATGATTTTATTGAGCTTGTTGGCGCGCGCGTAGGCCAGCGCGGCGTACCACTTGTAGCTGTTCATCCGCACTTCCATGTCGAGCACGGTGTCCGGCCAGCGGATGTTCAGGCCGCCCGGCGGCAGCTCGAAGTCGTCCGGCATGACGATTTGCACGCGGTCCGGGTCGAAGTCGACGGCGGCGCCGGACTCGATGATGTCGGTGACGCACTTCATCGACACCCACAGGCCGGTGTAGCGGCTCATGGCCCAGGCGTGCAGGCCGTAGTCGATGTATTCCTGCACCGACGACGGGTACAGCACCGGAATGCCGCAGGCGTTCAGGATATGGTCGCTCTGGTGCGCCGTCGACGAGGATTTCGCCGCGTGGTCGTCGCCGGCCAGCACCAGCACGCCGCCGTGCTTGGCGCTGCCGGCGTTGTTGGCGTGCTTGAAGACGTCGCCGCAGCGGTCGACCCCCGGGCCCTTGCCGTACCACATGCCGAAGACGCCGTCGTACTTGGCGTCCTGGAACAGGTTGGTCTGCTGGGTGCCCCAGACGGCGGTGGCGGCCAGGTCCTCGTTCAAGCCAGGGTGGAACTTGACGTGGTGTTCGTCGAGGTATTTCTTGGCCTTCACCGCCGTCATGTCGACGCTGGTCACCGGCGAGCCGCGGTAGCCGGTGATGTAACCGGCCGTGTTCAGGCCGGCCTTCAGGTCGCGCTCGCGCTGCAGCATCGGCAGGCGGATCAGCGCCTGGGTGCCGGTCATGAAGGCGCGGCCGCGCTCGAGCGTGTATTTATCGTTGAGCGAAATCTCGTTCGACGGTTGGCCTGGCTCCAGGTGCGAGCCTTTGCTTGGTGCGTTCATTGCTTGTCTCCATTATTCTCATATGCATTGCGCGAAAGCCGGATGGACCGTACGCGCGCGAACCGGATAGCCTTGTGGGCTGGCCGGTACGGAAAAAATGACTGCTTTTCACAGGTTAGCACAAGCTTGCGCGCCTTTCTGGATGACGCTACAAGCGCATGGTGTTTGGTCTTGCCGGGGCCGACGGCGTCCGCCCGCTCCGCGTTACCCCCTCCTGCAATGAGCGCCCAGTATAGTCCCGCAGGGCCAGCATATAATGCCAAAGACTTCCCATCGCCTGACCATTTGAGCAATAATATTGCGTGTGCTTTGCCTTATCGAGAGATTCATGACCAAGATTACCCTGGACAAAACCGACCGCAAGATTCTGGCGATCCTGCAGGCCGACGGCCGCCTGTCGAATCAAGACGTGGCCGAGCAGGTCAGCCTGTCGCCGTCGCCGTGCCTGCGGCGCATCAAGCGGCTAGAGGAAGCCGGCGTGATCCGCCAGTACGTCGCCCTGCTCGACCCCGACAAGCTCGGCCTGGGCCTGCTGGCCTACGTCAACGTGCGCCTGGAAAAGCACAGCGAGGCCGGCGCCCAGAGCAACGCGCGGGCGCTGCAACTGGCGCCGCAAACCTCGCCGCGGGCCGACTTCGCCGTGTCGGTCGAGCAGTGGCCGGAGGTGGTGGCCTGCTATGCGATGACCGGCGAAATGGACTACCTGCTGCGCGTGCACGTCGAGGACATGGAGCATTTCTCGCGCTTCATGATGGCCACGCTGCTGCGCCACCCGGCCGTGCTGGACGTCAAATCCAGTTTCGCGCTGCAACGCGTCAAGGACACCACGGCGCTGCCGCTGGTCTGAGCGGGCAGCGCGGCGCTAAGCAGCTAAGCAGCTAAGCAGCTAAGCAGCTAATCATCGCCATGCCGGTCAACTGCGACCTGGCCGGCGCGCGCCCGCTGGTCGAACGCACCCGCGGCGCTATCGAGGCGGCGGCGGCCTCAGTCCGGCTTGCGCCCCGGCAGGCGGTCGAACCATTTGACGGCGGCGCGGGTGTTGGCCTTGAAGGTGTAGTCGAGCGTGGCGAACTGTTCCTCGACCGCCTCTTGCAGCACGCTGGCCGGATTCGGCGGCGGCAGCTTCAGGTAGGCGTCGGCCTCGCCGTAGCCGCGCTGGATCGCCATGCCGGCCTTTTTGGCGATATGCATCATGGTCTGGTTCGACGACAGGCAGTGCATATACATGGTGTCGACGTCGTTGTTGCGGCAGTGGATGGCGGCGCGTTCGAACATTTTCGTGCCCACGCCCATGCCGCGCATCGAGCGCGCCACCGAGACGCCGAATTCGGCCACCCGCTCCTTGCTCGTGACGAGGTTCTTGGCCGGCGACTTTTCCTTCTGCGCGAACGCCAGGTGGCCGACCGCGACCAGTTTGAAGACGCGGTTGTAGACGCCGTAGACGACGTCGCGCGAAAAGTCGATTTTGTTGACGTAGATTTCCACCAGTTCGTCGGGCAGCTGGGTGCCGAAGCGCAGCAGGCGGTCGCCCTTCTCCAGCGCCAGGAAATGCTTGAGCATGCGGCGGCGGTCGCGCTCGTGCAGCTCTTTCACCAGCACGGTCGGGCGCACGCCCTGGCGCTTCCAGCCGCCCAGCCAGCGCAACAGCGGGTTGGAGGTGGGCCGGTCTTGCTCGGGGGGATTGGGTTTAGCTAGGGTCACGCCATGCTCCTGATCAGCAGCGGTGTCCGCCTATTGTGCAGCGCACCATCACACCAATTGTATACCATCAACTTGCGCCATTTGGAGCTTTCCCTCTACCGTGTAGGCGCGGTCGGGTTCAGCCAAAAGGCGTAGTTACCGCTCATGTCGTAGGTCGGGTGGCTCCAAGGGGCGGAACCTGGCAACGTTGGCCTGGAGCGGCCCGACCCCCGCGTCCGACCTACGACACGCTCACTCAAGGCTGCTCTTCGACCGCCGTGGGCACCAGCGCGCGCACCGCCTTCACGCGCGCCGCGTGCACCGCCTCGGCGATCTTCGCCGGTTGCGCGGCGTAGCGCTGCGCCACCTCGCCGGCGTTGACGGCGCGCGCCGCCGCCAGCGCCGCCAGCAGGTAGCGCGCCTGCGGAAACGGCTTGTCGCGGAAGCCGTCGGCGGCGCCGCCGCGGCCGCGGAAGTCGCATTCGGTGGCCAGCAGCATCTGCTCGAAGCGGACCGGCTTGCGCAAGCCGTCGCAGCGCTCGAACAGCGTGACGATGGTGTTGGCGCGCAGGCTCAGCGCGCGGCCGATGTTGCCGTGCTCGCGCGCCGTCATCACCGCCAGGTCGCGGCAGTCGTTGGGCACCTTCAGGCGCTGGCACAGTTGCTCGATCAGCTTGACGCCGGCGCCCTCGTGGCCGTGGTGGCTGGGCCAACGCTCGGGCGGCGTCAAGCCCTTGCCGAGGTCGTGCATCAGGCTGGCGAAGCGCACCGCCAGCGCGAAGCCGCGCTCGGCGGCGTAGTCGAGCACCAGCATCATGTGCGCGCCGGTGTCGACCTCGGGGTGGTGCAGCGGCGGTTGCGGCACGCCCCACAGGGCGTCCAGCTCGGGCATCACGCGCGCCAGCGCGCCGCAGTCGCGCAACACCGCCAGCATGCGCGACGGCCGCGCCTCCATCAGCCCGCGCGCCAGCTCCTGCCAGACGCGCTCGGGCACCAGCGCGTCGACCTCGCCGCCGGCCACCATCTGGCGCATCAGCGCCAGCGTCTCGGGCGCCGGCGCGAAGCCGCTGAAGCGCGCGGCGAAGCGCGCCAGCCGCAATATGCGCACCGGGTCTTCCTTGAAGGCGTCGGAGACGTGGCGGAAGACCCGCTTTTCAATGTCGGCCAGGCCGCCGAACGGGTCCGACAAGGTGCCGTCCTCGGCCTTGGCGATGGCGTTGATGGTCAGGTCGCGCCGCACCAGGTCCTGCTCCAGCGTGACGTCGGGCGCGGTGTGGAAGACGAAGCCGCGGTAGCCGGGCGCGGTCTTGCGCTCGGTGCGCGCCAGCGCGTATTCCTCCTGCGTGTCCGGATGCAGGAACACCGGGAAGTCCTTGCCGACCGGGCGGAAGCCGCGCCGCAGCATGTCCTCCGGGGTGGCGCCGACGACCACGTAGTCGCGGTCCTTGACGGGCAGCCCCAGCAACTCGTCGCGCACGGCGCCGCCGACGGTGTAGATGCGCATTGCGCTCAAACCGGCATCTCGCCGTCGTGCTTGGGCGCGCGCTCCGGCTCGGCGATGCCTTCGCTGACCCAGCGCGCCACCGCCGGATGCGCCAGCACCCGCTCGCAGTAGGCGTTCAGCGCCGGCGCCAGCGACACGCCGTAGGTGCGGAAGCGCGCCACGACGGGCGCGAAATAGGCGTCGGCGATGGAGAATTCGCCGAACAGGAATTGGTGGTGTCCGAAACGCGACAGGCACTCTTCCCAGATTTCGCTGATGCGGCCGATGTCGGCCTGGGCGGCGGTGGTGCGGCCCTTGCCGGGAAAGCTCATGCGCAGGTTCATCGACATGGCGCTGCGCAGGCCGCCGAAGCCGGAGTGCATTTCGGCGCAGATCGAGCGGGCGGTGGCGCGCGCGGCGACGTCCCGCGGCCACAGGTGCTTCTCGGGGAACTGCTCGGCCAGGTATTCGCAGATCGCCAGGCTGTCCCAGATCGTCATGTCGCCGGCCAGCAGCACCGGCACGCGCCCGCTGGCGCTGTAGGCGGCGATCTTGCTGCCGGTGTCGTCGCGGTCGAGCAGCACCCGCACTTCCTGGAACGGGATGCCGAACGCGGTCATCGCCACCCACGGCCGCATCGACCACGACGAGTAGTTCTTGTTGCCGATGATGAGGGTCAGGCCGGGTTGCTGGGCGTCCGACAGGGCTTGCGACAAGGTCGGATCGAGTTCGGTGGTTTGCATGGGTCAGGTCCGTGGTGAAAGAAAGGGGGGGGGAAAGGTTATCGGGCGTTCAGCGGCCGGCGCGGCTGCGGTAGTCGTCGAAGCGCGGCCGGGCGCCGAGGTAGCGGCGCGCCTCGGCCTCCAGCGCGGCCGGGCGGATGCCCAGGTCGGCCAGCGTCAGCGCCCGCGCGGCCGGGTCGATGACGTTGTCGACGCGCATCGAGTCGAGGTTGTCGCGGCTCATCAGGGGCTCGCCGGGCAAGCACTCCAGCAGCCGCGCCTGCAGCCGGCCCAGCGTCGCCGGCAGCGCGACCACGGGGCGCGCGTGGCCGGCGTAGGCGCCGGCCAGTTCGACCAGTTGGCGCAGCGTGTAGACCCGCGGCCCGGCCAGTTCGTAGACCTGGCCGCGGCTGGGCGCCGGCGCCAGCGCCAGCGAGCTAACGAAGGCTTGCGCGACGTCGCCGACGAAGACCGGCTGGAAGCGCGCGTCGGCGCCGGCCAGCGGTATCCACGGCAGGAACTTCTGCATGCGCGCGAACAGGTTGAGGAATTGGTCTTCCGGGCCGAACACCACCGAGGGCCGGAAAATGGTCGCGGCCACCGCCGGCTCGGCGGCGGCGGCCAGCTCGCCGGCGGCCTTCGAGCGCAGGTACATCGACGGCGCGTCGGCCGCCGCGCCCAGCGCGCTCATGTGCAGGTAGCGCGGCACGCCGTGGGCGGCGCAGGCGGCGGCGACGCGCCGCGGCAGCTCGACGTGGGCGCGGGCGAACGCGCGCCCGTACGGCGCCCCGACGTCGGAATGCAAGCGCCCGACCAGGTTGACGACGGCGTCGAGCTGTTGGCCGGCCATCAAGTGGCGCAACGCGCCGTCCTGCTGCGGGTCGGCCTCGAGCACTTCAACGCGCGGCAGGAAAATCAGGTGCTTGGCGCGCTCGAAGCGCCGCGTCGGCACCAGCACGCGGGCGCCGGCGGCCGCCAGCCGCGCCACCAGGTGGCTGCCGATGAAGCCGGAGCCGCCCAGCACCAGCACCGTCGGGATCCGCAATGCCATTTCGGGTATCAGCATGGTTTTCCTCGCTCGTGTGGGCCGGCGCCGCGCGCCGGCGCTATGGCAATTCGGCCGCCGCCGCGCTCACCGCGCCCTGCGGCGTGACGTTGCCCAGGCGCGCCTTCAGCGACTGCGGCCGGTTCTCGAACAGCGCCGCGTAATAGGTGGCGTTGGCCATGACGTTCTTGACGTAGGTGCGGGTCTCGGTGAAGGGGATGGTTTCGGCGAACACCGCGCCCTCCATCGCCCGCGGCATGGTGCGGCGCCAGCTGCGCAGCCGGCCCGGGCCGGCGTTGTAGGCGGCCGAGGCCAGCACCTGCGAGCCGTCCAGGCCGCCGATCACCATGTTCATGTAGTTGGTGCCCAGCAGGATGTTGGTGCGCACGTCGCTCAGCATGTCCTGGGCGAAATCGGTCAGGCCGATCTTCTTGGCGACCCAGCGCCCGGTCGACGGCATCACCTGCATCAGGCCGGCGGCGCCGACGTGCGACTGGGCGTCCATGATGAAGCGCGATTCCTGGCGGATCAAGCCGTAGACCCAGGCCTTGTCGAGCCCCAGCGTCTGCGTCGCCGGGTGCATGATGTCGTCGTGCGGCGACGGGTAGCGCTGGGTGTAGTCGACCTCGCTGCGGGTGCGGTCCGAAGTGTTCACCATGCGGTCGAGGATATTGTTCTGGCGCGCGAACTCGGCCGCGGCCAGGTGCTCGCGCTCGCTCATCCGGCGCAGCTCCCAGTTCCATTCGCGCGTGCCCTCGAAGCGCAGGCGCAGCGAGAAGAACTTCAGCGCGCGCTGGAAGCCGGGGTTGGCGGCGATGGCGGCGATTTCCGGCGCCGTGATGGCGGCGCCGGGCGCCGGCAGCGCCAGGTGGCGGCCCAATTCCTCCTGCGCCAGCAAACCGTAGAAATTGCCCTGCTCGGCGATGCCGCGGAACAGCTGCGCCGCCTCGGTGCTGACCTGGCCGGGCGCCTCGGCCTGCAAGGCGCGGCCCAGCCAGTAAGTCCAGGCCGGGTCCTGCCGCAACTCGGGCGGCATGGCCTTGATGCTGGACTTGACCAGCGCCCAATTGCCGTCGCGCAGGGCGATGCGGGTCTGCCACTGCATCTGTTCCTGCGACAGCGGCGCGCCGCGCGCGCCCTGCCAGTACTCGGCGCTTTCCGGCGCCAGCGCATACGACGCCTGCAGCGCGATGTTGCCCCAGCCGATGGCGCGTTCCTGCTCGCTCAGACCCGACTCGGCGCGGCGCAGCGCCAGCGCCGCCAGCTTGACGCTGGTCTTGGCCATGCGCCCGAGCGCCACCAGATAGGTTTCATGCTCGACGCGGCCGGCGCCGACGCCCTTGGCCAGCGTCAGCGCCGGCGTGTCGATGGCGCGCGCGATGGCGCTGTCGGAGCCGCCCAGCAGCAGCATCACGCGGCGCGCCGGGCCGGTGGCGTTGCTCTGTCCGGCCAGGCGCAACTGCGCCCACAAGTCGTTGGCGTCGAACTGGCCGCTTTGCGCCAGCGCCGTGATCAGGCCGCCGCACGCCTCGCCGTAGCCGGGCGGCGCCAGCAGCAGCGCGCGCGCCTCGGCGGCCACGCGCTGGCCCTTGAGCACGCGCGACGTCAGCGCATAGCATTTAAGCTGGATGTCGTCGTCGAGCACGAACTGCGGATACTGCTCGTCGAAGTTGAGCCAGTCGCGCTTGCGGCCCAGTTCCAGCAACCAGTCGTTGCGGAAGCGGTCGGCGATGGCGCTGCCTTCGTAGCGCTTCAAAAAATCGCGGAACTGCTCGACGCTGAGCGTTTTGATGCGCGGTTTGAGCCGATAATAGTCGACATACGAGGCGATCGGGTAGGCGCCGAGCCGGTCGGCGTAAAAATCGGCCTTGGCCGGGTCGTCCTGGCGTACCGCGTCGCGCAACAGTAAAAACGCGTCGTCGTCGGCGCGCGTTTCGGCGCCGGCCGCGCATACCGCCGGCGCCAGCGCGCAGGCGGCCGCGACGACCGCGCGGGCAAACCATTTCAATGTGGAACTCAATGTACGACTCTCAATTCAAAACGGGCGACCGGATACGGGAAATATGAACAGCAAGCCTAGAATAACACGCGATCCGGGCGCGCCACCAGCGCTTGCGACAAACCCGAAAGCGCAACTGCGGCGCGATTTGCTGGCGGCGCGGCGCGCCCTCGGCGGCGCCCAGCGCGCCGGCTGGGACGAACTGATCGGCGCGCGCGTGCTGGCCTGGTGCGAGGCCGCCGGGGTCGGGGCGCTGGCGGTGTACTGGCCGCTGCAAGGCGAGCCCGACTTGCAGCGCGCCTACGCGGCGCTGGCGGCGCGCGGCGTGCGCCTGGCCCTGCCGGTGGTGTTGGAAAAAGCCGCGCCGCTGGCGTTCTCGGCCTGGACGCCGGGCGAGCCGATGCAGAAGGATGGCATGGGCGTGGCGGTGCCGGCGGCGCTGCGCATCGACGCCTGCCCGGCGGCGATCCTGCTACCCTGCCTGGGCTACAACGCCGGCCGCTTCCGGCTCGGCTACGGCGGCGGCTATTACGACCGCACGCTGGCGCGCGCGCCGCGCCCGGTGGCGGTCGGCGTCGCCTACTCCTGCCTGGCGGCGCAGTTCGCCAGCGACGCGCACGACGTCGCCCTCGACCATATTGTCACCGAGAACGGGATGATTTGAGTTTTTAGGGGGGCGTTCGGTGAGCGCGGTTTGCGCAGGTCGGGTTGGCCGGAACGGCGTAAGCCGACAACGTTGGCCTGGAGCAGCGCGTTTCGCCGCGGCCAACATTGTCGGATTACGCGCGCCGCCGAACCGACCACGCTATTCGGCGCGCTTAAACCAGGCGCTGCCACAGCGCGGTGGTCGCCTGCGCCTGGTTCATGCTGTAGAAATGCAGCCCCGGCGCGCCGCCGGCCAGCAGGCGCTGGCACAACTGCGTCACCACGTCCAGGCCGAAGGCCTTGATCGAGGCGGTGTCGTCGCCGTAGCTGGCCAGTTTCAGCCGCACCCAGCGTGGAATTTCCGCGCCGCACATATCGGAAAAGCGCATCAGTTGCGTGCAGTTGGTGATCGGCATGATGCCCGGTATCACCGGCACGTCCAGGCCGATCTTGCGCGTCTCGTCGAGGAACTGGAAGTAGGCGTCGGCGTTGTAGAAGTACTGGGTGATGGCGGAATTGGCGCCGGCGCGCACCTTGCGCGCGAAGTTTTGCAAGTCGTCCTGCGGCGAGCGCGCCTGCGGGTGCACCTCGGGATAGGCCGCCACCTCGATGTGGAAGGCGTCGCCGGTTTCGGCGCGGATGAATTCCACCAGCTCGCTGGCGTAGCGGAACTCGCCGGAGGCGCCGTAACCGCTCGGCAAGTCGCCGCGCAGGGCCACCAGGCGCTTGATGCCGTGCGACTTGAACTCGGCCAGGATGGCGCGGATCGATTCGCGCGAACCGCCGACGCAGGACAGGTGCGGCGCGGCGTCCTCGCCGGCGGCGAGGATCTCCAGCACCGTGCTCAGCGTGCCGCCCTGGGTGCTGCCGCCGGCGCCGAAGGTGACCGAGAAATACTTCGGATGCAATTCGGACAGCTTGTGGCGCACCACGCGCAGCTTTTCGGTCCCGTCCACCGTCTTCGGCGGATAAAACTCGATACTAAAATTAGGTGTTTGCATTGTCATTTTTCAAAAGTAAGGTTGACAGGGCCCAGGAAATCACGCTGTACAGCAAGGCGCCGCCGATCGCCGCCCAAAAGCTGTCGACATGAAAACCGTCGACCAGTTTCGCCACCAGCCAGAACATGAAACCGTTCAGCACGAAGATGAACAGGCCCAGCGTCAGCACCGTCACCGGCAGCGTCAGCAGTACCAGCAGCGGGCGCACCAGGGTGTTCACCAGGCCCAGCACCAGGGCCGCGAGCAGCGCCGCGGCGACGTTGCTGACGCTGACGGAATGCATCAGGTAGGGTACGGCGAACAGGGCCGCCGCGTTGATAAGCCACGTCAGGATTAATCGCATGTCGAATCGCCAATCAGATAAAAAAAGGCCGGCGGCATGCGCCGGCCCTGGAGTGCCGCTAACTTGCTATGTTCCGCTGGCGCGGCCCATGCTTAGTAACGATAGTGCTCCGGTTTGTACGGACCCTGCTGCGACACGCCGATGTAATTGGCTTGCTCTTCGGTCAGCACGGTCAGTTGCGCGTTGAGTTTTTTCAACTGCAGGCGCGCGACTTTCTCGTCCAGGTGCTTGGGCAAGGTGTACACGCCGACCGGGTAGCTGGCGGTGTTGGCGAACAGCTCGATCTGGGCGATGGTCTGGTTGGCGAACGACGAGCTCATCACGTAGGACGGATGGCCGGTGCCGCAACCGAGGTTGACCAGGCGGCCTTCGGCCAGCAAGATGATGCGGCGGCCAGAGGGGAAGATGATGTGGTCGACTTGCGGCTTGATGTTTTCCCACTCGTATTGCTTGAGCGAGGCGACGTCGATTTCATTGTCGAAATGGCCGATGTTGCAGACGATCGCCTGGTCCTTCATGCGCGTCAGGTGCGCGTGCGTCAGGATGTGGTAATTGCCGGTGCAGGTGACGAAAATGTCGCCGTGCTCGCAGGCGTAGTCCATCGTCACGACGCGGTAGCCTTCCATCGCCGCCTGCAGCGCGCAGATCGGGTCGACTTCGGTGACCCAGACCTGGGCCGACAGCGCGCGCATGGCCTGGGCCGAGCCCTTGCCGACGTCGCCGTAGCCGGCGATGACGGCGACCTTGCCGGCGATCATCACGTCGGTGGCGCGCTTGATACCGTCGACCAGCGACTCGCGGCAACCGTACAGGTTGTCGAACTTCGACTTGGTGACGGAATCGTTGACGTTAATCGCCGGGAAGGCCAGCTTGCCTTCCTTGTGCATCTGGTACAGGCGGTGCACGCCGGTGGTGGTTTCCTCGGTGACGCCGAGGATTTCCGGCAGGCGCTTCGAGTACCAGGTCGCATCGACCGCCAGGCGCTTCTTGATCGAGTTGAACAGGCAGATTTCCTCTTCCGAACCGGGCGCGGCCAGCACCGACAGGTCGGTTTCGGCGCGCACGCCCAGGTGCAGCAGCAAGGTGGCGTCGCCGCCGTCGTCGAGGATCATGTTCGAATACACCGGCGCGCCGGCGGCGCTTGGCCATTCGAAGATGCGGTGGGTGAATTCCCAGTAGTCGTCGAGCGACTCGCCCTTGAACGCGAACACCGGCGTGCCGGCGGCGGCGATGGCGGCGGCGGCGTGGTCCTGGGTCGAATAGATGTTGCACGAAGCCCAACGCACATCGGCGCCCAGCGCTTCCAGCGTCTGGATCAGCACGGCGGTCTGGATCGTCATGTGGATCGAACCGGTGATGCGCGCGCCCTTCAGCGGCTGGGCGGCGGCGAATTCCTCGCGGATCGCCATCAGGCCCGGCATTTCGGTTTCGGCGATCTTGATTTCTTTGTTACCCCATGGCGCCAAGCTGATGTCGGCAACGAAGTAGTCCTGCAGGTCTTTGAGTACGGCGTTCATCACGCCCTCCTTTCAGTTAGAAAAAAGTAACGTGAGCGCAGTTGCGGGAGAAAATTCCCGAGCCTGGCGAAAATGAATTCGTCGCAACGCTCCTCGGGTCTTCCATATTAGCATTGCGGTTGCCGCTTCGCCAGCCCGATTTGCAACTAAACCGCCATGCCGGGACCCGGCCCCGGGGTGGTTGCGTTGGCGGGAGGCGAAAAAAATGCGCCGCGGCGGCAGCCGGGCGCATCGTCGCGGGCGCGGGGCCGGCGTTTATTTCAAGCCGGCGGCGTCGCGCAGCAGGGCCACCTTGTCGGTGCGCTCCCACGTGAATTCCGGCTCTTCGCGGCCGAAGTGGCCGTAGGCGGCGCTCTTTTGGTAGATCGGGCGCAGCAGGTCGAGCATGTGCACGATGCCTTTCGGGCGCAGGTCGAAGTGCTCCTGCACCAGCGCGGCGATGTGCTCGTCGGGGATGACGCCGGTGCCCTCGGTGTAGACCGTGATGTTGATCGGCTTGGCCACGCCGATGGCGTAGCTGATCTGGATCTGGCATTGCCGCGCCAGGCCGGCGGCGACGATGTTTTTCGCCACGTAGCGCGCCGCGTAGGCCGCCGAGCGGTCCACTTTCGACGGGTCCTTGCCGGAGAACGCGCCGCCGCCGTGCGGGCTGGCGCCGCCGTAGGTGTCGACGATGATTTTACGCCCGGTCAGGCCGCAGTCGCCCTGCGGTCCGCCGATGACGAAACGGCCGGTCGGGTTGACCAGGTAGCGCGTGTTGCTCAGCCATTCGCGCGGCAGCACCTGCTTGATGATCTCTTCGATCACCGCCTCTTCAATCTGCTTGTGCGAGATGTCCGGCGAGTGCTGGGTCGACAGCACCACGGTGTCGACGCCGACCGGGCGGCCGTCGACGTAGCGCAGCGTGACCTGGGATTTGGCGTCCGGGCGCAACCACGGCAGGCGGCCGTCCTTGCGCAGCTGCGACTGGCGCTCGACCAGGCGGTGGGCGTAGTGGATCGCCGCCGGCATCAGCTCGGCGGTTTCGTCGCAGGCGTAGCCGAACATCAGGCCCTGGTCGCCGGCGCCCTGGTCGAGGTCGATGCCGGCGCCTTCGTCAACGCCCTGGGCGATGTCGGGCGACTGCTTGTCGTAGCACACCATCACGGCGCAGCCGCGGTAGTCGATGCCGAAGTCGGTGTTGTCGTAGCCGATGCGTTTAATGGTTTCGCGCGCCACTTGAATATAATCGACGTTGGCGTGCGTGGTAATCTCGCCGGCCAGCACCACCAGACCGGTGTTGCACAAGGTTTCGGCGGCCACGCGGGCGGTCGGGTCTTGCGCCAGGATGGCGTCGAGGATGGCGTCGGAAATTTGGTCGGCGACCTTGTCCGGGTGGCCTTCGGAAACGGATTCGGACGTGAAAAGATATTCGCTTGACATAGCAGGCTCCTGTTACTGTTAGAGAATGTTCTGTCGCAGTAAGGGCTGCCTGCGACGCTTTAGCGATATTTATATTCCGCTTCGCAAGTTGTCTGTTAACTCAGCGGATGTTCCTAACGTGTTATTTTACGCTTCTTAATTTTTTTTGGCCAAGCAACTTCGCCATTTTCGTTGAAACCTACCTATGCTTGTACCTCTCTTCCGATTTTTATCAACGTTTCCGCTGCCTGTGTTGCACGCCCTCGGCGCCGGGCTCGGCTGGCTGGTGTACCTGGCCTCGCCGTCGTACCGCCGGCGCATGCGCGAGAACATGGCGCGCGCCGGCTACGCGCGCCACCTGCGCGCCGCCGTCGCCGAATCGGGCAAGAGCATCGTCGAGCTGCCCTTCATCTGGTGCGCCGCGCCCGAGCGCGTGGCGCGCCACGCCAGCGAAGAGAATTGGGCGCTGGTCCAGCGCACCCTCGACAGCGGCCGCGGCATCGTGTTCCTGACGCCGCACCTGGGCTGCTTTGAAATCGTCGCCCAGCAGATCGCGCTGCGCACGCCGTTGACGGTGATGTACCGGCCGCCGCGCAAGGCCGCGCTGAAGCCGCTGATCGAGGGCGCCCGCGCGCGCCACAACCTGCACTTGGCGCCGGCGACTATGTCGGGCGTGCGCATGCTGGCCAAGTGCCTCAAGCGCGGCCAGCCGATCGGCCTGCTGCCCGACCAGGTGCCGCAGGAGGGCGAAGGCGTGTGGGCCGAGTTCTTCGGCCGCAGCGCCTACACGATGACGCTGCCGGCCAAGCTGGCGCAGATGGGCGACGCCCAGGTCATCGTCACCTACGCCGAGCGCCTGCCCGGCGGGCGCGGCTTCAAGGTGCATTTCGTCGCGCTCGAGGCCAGCCTCGAGGGCACGCCGGCGCAGCAGGCGCAGACCATCAACACGGCGATGGAGCAGTTGATCGCGCGCAGCCCGGCGCAGTATTTCTGGAGCTACAACCGCTACAAGGTGCCGCGCGGCGCCACCCCGCCCGGCCCCGGCGCCGACCCGCTCGCCGGCGCCGCCGCGGAGGGCCGGCCATGAGGGCGCTGATCGCCTTCATGTGGCTGCTGCACTGGTTGCCGCTGCCGCTGCTGGGGCGTTTCGGCGACGCCGTCGGCGGCCTGCTGTTCGCGCTGCTGCGGCGGCGCCGCGCGATCGCGCTGACCAATTTGCGCCTGTGCATGCCGGAACTGTCCGAGGCCGAGCGGATCGCCCTGGCGCGCCGCCATTTCCAGGCTTATTCGCGCAGCGTGTGGGAGCGCGGCATCCTGTGGTGGGCTTCCGAGGCGCGCCTGAAGCGCCTGATCCGCGTCGAACCGGGCTTCCCCGGCGCGCAGATCGGCGCCGCGCCGACCATTCTGCTGTGTCCGCATTTCGTCTGCCTCGACGTCGCCGGCGTGGCGACGGCGATGCAGATCAGCGCCTCGTCCATGTATGTGCAGCAGAAAAACGCCGCCTTCGACCAGGTGCTGCGCAGCGGCCGCTCGCGCTTCAAGCCGGTGCGCCTGTTCACGCGCCAGGACGGCATCAAGCCTATCCTGCGCGCGCTGCGCGAGGGGCTGCCGTACTTCATGCTGCCGGACATGGATTTCGGCGCCAAGGACGCCGAGTTCGTGCCCTTCTTCGGCGTCCCGGCCGCCACGCTGACGGCCACCGCGCGCATCGCCGCCGCCACCGGCGCCCAGGTGATCCCGGTGATCTCGACCTTCCTGCCCGGCTACCAGGGCTGGAGCGTGCGCTACTACCCGGCCTGGGACGACTATCCCGGCCCCGACATCACCGCCGCCACCGCCCGCATGAACGCGTTCATCGAGGCGCGCGCGCGCGAACACCCGGCCGAGTATTTCTGGACCCACAAGCGCTTCAAAACCCGTCCCGACGGCGCGGCGTCGCCGTACCAGGCCCGCTGAAACCACTTATACTCGATGCCATGAAAATCAAATTCACCAAAATGCACGGCGCCGGCAACGACTTCATCGTCGTCGACGCCATCAACCAGACGATCGATTTCACGCCGGCGCAGTGGCAGCGTCTGGCGGACCGGCGTTTCGGCATCGGCGCCGACCAGATCCTGGTGGTCGAGCGCTCCGCCAACCCGGCCTGCGACTTCCGCTACCGCATCTACAACAACGACGGCGGCGAGGTCGAGCAGTGCGGCAACGGCTCGCGCGCCTTCGTCAAGTTCGTCGTCGAAAAGG
Source organism: Janthinobacterium sp. CG3 (assembly GCF_000344615.1). Lineage (GTDB taxonomy): Bacteria > Pseudomonadota > Gammaproteobacteria > Burkholderiales > Burkholderiaceae_D > Janthinobacterium. The sequence goes on from NZ_KB467824.1 coordinate 4,138,704, forward strand.
GCCTGACGACGCGCTCGAGCATTCGCGTCGAGACCATGGCCGGGGTGATCTCGCCGCGGCTGGAGGCGGACGGCAGCGTCACGGTCGACATGGGCGCGCCGGTGCTGGACGCGGCCGCCGTGCCGTTCGACAGCGCCGGCCTGGCCGGCCAGGCCGAGGGGCGCGACACGCTGTGGCCTTTGGCGCTGGACTTGCCCGGCGCGGCCGGCCAGGTGCTGGTGTCGGCGGTATCGATGGGCAACCCGCACGCGGTGCAGCTGGTGGCCGACGTCGACCTGGCCGCGCTCGAGCAAAGCGGGCCGCTGATCGAGCGCCACGCGCGCTTTCCGAAACGCGTCAACGCCGGCTACATGCAGGTGCTGGGGCGCCACCACATCAAATTGCGCGTCTACGAACGCGGCGCCGGCGAAACCCTGGCCTGCGGCACCGGCTCCTGCGCCGCCGTGGTGGCCGGCATCCGCCGCGGCCTGCTGGACTCGCCGGTCAGGGTCAGCGCGCGCGGCGGCGAACTGTCGATCAGCTGGGCCGGCGAGGGCCAGCCGGTGTGGCTGACCGGGCCGGCCGTCAGCGTTTTCGAAGGCGAGATCGAGGTCGGCTGAGGCGCCGTAACACGCGAGGCGCCGCGCACGTTTTTTGCGTTTACGGCGCGCCCACGTGCCCGCGCCTCAGGCCGGCAGCAGCGCGCCGTCCGCTTCCGCCGGCGCCCCCGGCAAGTAGGTTTTCAGGCGGTACAGGCGCTGGCGGTAATTGCCCTCCGGACCGTCGAAGCCGCAATCGACCTTCTCGAACAGGCGCGCGATGCGGTCGAGCGCCTGGCGTTGCTGGGCGCTGCGCACCAGCACCAGGCGGCGCTTGCTGCGCCCGTAGTTGGCGCGGATGTCGATCACCAGGCAGTGGCCCTGGTCGGCGCTGTTCAAGTCCAGCAGCAACATTTCCGGGCGCGACAGGCCGAACAGGCCGGCCAGTTCCAGCCGCGCCGCCAGCAAGGGCTGGCAGCCGGCCAGCTCGAGCGCCTGCAAGGGGCCGAGCGCCGCCCGCCACGGCGCCGCCTCGGCGCCGGGCGCGATCTTGCGCAGCGCCGCCTCCGCCTCGGCGCTGCCCTGGCTGGCCGCCTTCAGCAACCAGTAGGCGGCGCGCACGTCGCTGTTTTCAGCGTCGCGCCGGGTGCGCCAGGCGTGGATGCCGCATTCCAGTTGCGCGGCGCCGTGGCCCATGTCGGCGGCGCGCTCCAGATAAGACTTGGCCTCGCGCACGCTGCGCTGGGAAAACTCCGGTTTGATATAGATGCGCGAGAGCGCGAACCAGGCCTCGGCCAGGCCCTGTTCCCCGGCCTGTGTCAGCCAGCGGATGGCGCGCTTGAAATTGACCGCGCCATTGGCCGCGCCGGCGCCGGCCTGGACCCGGGCGCCGCGGGCGTCCATGCGCGCGCACCACAGGCCCAGCGCCAGTTGGGCGGCGCGGTCGCCGCCCTCGGCGGCCAGCTCGCAAAAACGCGAGCGCTCGGAATGGCCGACGCCGCTGGCGTCGCCGTCGCGGCCGAGCAGCTGCCCGCAGCGCGACAGCAGCAACACTTCGTGCGGCGCCAGCGTTGCGGCGGCCGGCCGGCGGGCGCCGTCGGCGCCGTCGCCGGCCTCGCGCAGCAATAGCCGCGCCATCGGCAAGGCCCGCTCCAGGAAGCCCTCGCCGTCGCCGTCGTCCCAAGCCTGGCCGAGCACCGTGTACAAGGCCGCGCTCACGCCGCTGTCGGCGGCCCGGGCCAGCCAGGCCTGGCCGCCCTGCGCCGCCGCGTCGGCGCGGCGCTCGTCGCCGGCGCCGCGGTGCTGGGCCAGCAGCCATTGCGCCTCGGCCAGGCCGGCCTGGGCGGCCCGTTCCAAGCCTTGCAAGGCCTTGGCGCGCAAGGCGCCGCCGCCGTCGTCGCGCGCCAGCGTCAATTGCGCCAGCACCAGCCCGGCCTGCACCACGCCGGCGTCGTAGGCGCGCTCGTAACTGGCCAACACCTCCGGTCCGCCCTGTTGCGCCACTTCATGCGGCACATGGGCGCCGATCAGCAGGCTGGCCTCGGCGCAATCCTGCTGCGCGGCCCGCTGCAACCAATGCAGGGCGGTCGGCATGCTTTTTGGCAAACCGGCGCTGCCGAACAGATAGAGTTTCCCCAGGGCGAGCTGGGAACGGCTGTCGCCGGTGCGCGCCCCCCTGATAATCCCTAGTTCTTCGCGATTGGCCATCGGTCCACTATGAAAGTTAATTCCAGCAATTTCGAATATATAGATAGTCGATAAACAGATTAGGCCACCCGGCCCGCTTTCAATCCATTGTGTCATTGTGAATATCTATTGGATTGCGCATTACATTAAACAGTGTAGCGTCCTCAGCCGTTAAAACCATTTGACCTGGCGCAAACTTTTCAAGGAAGGGATAAATACAACAGCCGCCGCGCGCCGCCTCCGGCGCGGCCGATGTTGCAACGCACACAAAAAAGCCCGTCCCGGCCTGCCGCCACGGCCAGCGTGTATGCGGGGCGGCGCGGCGACGGCGCCGCCGCCGCGGGCGCCGCCGGCAGGCGCGCGGCCGTCTGGATGCGCCGCCGGCGCTGTTTCGGCGCCAACAATAAGCACAAAACTACTGCCCGCCTCAAATCGCCGCGTTACAAAAATACAACAGCCTGGCGGCTTTCTTTAGCTTTCGACCAACCTTCCTCCCGATAATCGACCATTCCATCGATCTTGGCGCCGCCAGCATTTAAGGTTCAACTCATCCAAGTGTTGATCGCACCGCACTTTTCTGCTTCATGGATTTTTGAACAAGTTCACTTTATAGGGAATTAAAAATGAAAAAATCACTCCTGGTCCTGTCTCTTTTCGGCGCTTTCGCCGGTGTTGCACATGCACAATCGTCGGTCGTCATCTACGGCACCGTCGACGCCAACGTCCAAAAAGTGACCGGCACCAGCGCCGCGATCAGCAAGCACGACAACAACAAACTCGGTTTCAAGGGCGTCGAAGATCTGGGCAACGGCTTGAAAGCCCTGTTCCAACTGGAAATGCGCTACGAACTCGACACCGGCACGCTGGAAGCGAACACCCGTCCGCTGTTCCAGGGACAGAGCCGCGTCGGCCTGCAAGGCGCCTTCGGTACCGTGCGCCTGGGCCGCGGCCTGACCGCCTACCAGGAGACCAGCACCGCCTTCGAACCATGGTCGGGCATGCCTAGCCGCGCCGGCTTCCAGCCGGACATCCACATCGCCGGCTACACCAGCGATCCGCTGAGCGCGACCGGCAATTCGAAAAACCGTTTTTCGAATGCGCTGTTCTATAACACCCCGGTGATGTCCGGCTTCCAGCTGAACGCCACCGTCGGCGCCAAGGAAGCCAACGGCGGCCCGGCGATCATCGGCCGCAACCCGGTCATTGCAACGCCAACCCCGGCGAATCCGCAACGCTTCCAGTACGCCGCCAACTCGGCAGGCGACGCCAATCCTTACTCGCTGTCGGGCACCTTCACCAACGGCCCGGTCGCCGCCATGCTCGGCTACGAGCGCAACGCCGTCCAAACCAAACTGTGGTCGGCCGCCGCCTCGTTCAACCCGATCACCCCGCTGAAATTGATGGCCTCGTACCAGGAGCAGGACTTCGGCCACACCGCGTTCGCCGCCGCCGACGAAGCCAAATCGTGGGTGGTTGGCGCCAACTACACCGTCGGCTCGGGCCTGATCCGCGCCGGTTACGGCCGCCTGACCCCGGAGAACGCCACCAAAACCAAGCGCGCCTCGATCGGCTACGAGCACAACCTGTCCAAACGCACCTATCTGTACGCGGAAGCGTCGCAAACCAAGACCGCGGTCAAGACCAACTACTACGGCGTCGGCGTGCACCACAACTTCTAATCGGCGCAGGGCGAACCGTGCTACGGAACGCCCGCACCAGTGCGTCGCGCAAAACGGCAGTGGGCAACCACGGCCGTTTTTTTTCGTCCGCGCGGCGCCTGTGTCTTTTCCGCAACCAACGTTCCGGGCTAAACGTTGGCGTTCTGTACAAGCCCATAGAAGAGTGTCATATTGAACTGCGACGAAATAGTACGTACGTTCGTTTCAACTAAAAATACAACCATTTGGAGACAGCATGAACACAAAATTACTCGTTGGCGTGATTGCCGCGTGTTTCGCAGCGCCGGTACTGGCGCAGTCCAGCGTAGTGATCTATGGCATCGCCGACGCCGGCCTGATGTATGTCGACAACGGCGGCAAGGATAGCAAGGTCAAGCTCGTCAGCGGCATCGCCGACGGCTCGCGCCTCGGTTTCAAGGGCACCGAGGACATGGGCGGCGGCTACAAGGCCATCTTCAACCTGGAAGCGCGCGTGGAGATCGACACCGGCAACAACAAGACCGGCAATCTGAGTTCGAACCAGGGCTTCGCGCTGACGCGCGGCCTGGAACGCCTGCCGGCGCCCTTGCTGGCCGGTGTACGCGGCGCGCTGCAGCCGGCGGTCAACGTCAACACCAGCGGCGCGCTGTTCGACCGCACCTCGATGGTCGGCCTGGTCACGCCGGTCGGCGCCATCCTTGCGGGGCGCATGTACACGCCCGGCTACGAGGTGTTCAACAACGCCGACGTGTTCGAGTCCGGCACCGGCGGCGGCTGGGGCGGCATTGTCGGCGGCACCGGCGGCCTGCTGACGGCGGGCATGGCGATCCGCTCCGACAAATCGCTGCAATACCGCATCGAAACGCCGAACGGCTTCGGCGCGGCGCTGATGTACGGCGCCGAAAAGTCCGGCTACGTCGGCTTGGACAAGCGCTCGTGGGGCGGCAACGTGCGCTACAAGGCGAACGGCTGGAACGTCGGCCTGGGCCACAACCACGGCACCGACCAGGTCGGCAACCGCGGCCTGGTCACCACCACGCTGGGCGGCTCGTATGAAACCGGCGACGCCAAACTGTTCGCCGGCTACCACAAGCAAAAGAACGAAAACTCGGTCATCATCCGCCTCGCCGGCGAACAACTGGCGCCGGTCTTCGCCTCGCTGGGCGCGGCCGGGCCGGGCATCGCCCGGATGGTCAACGCGGCGCTGGTGCGCAACTTCTACCTCGACGCGGTCAGCTACCAGCTCGGCGCCCACTACAAGATCGGCGCCGGCCGCGTGATGGCCTCGGTGGTGCGCCAGGACGACAAGACCGCGTCCAACAGCGACGCCACCCAGTTCGCCCTCGGCTACGACCACAACCTGTCCAAGCGCACCGACATCTACACCGTGCTGGCCTACATCAAGAACACCAACCAGGGCCAATATGCGATCGGCGCGGCCAGCGCCTCGGGCGGCTTCACCGAGAAGGCCGGCGACGCCAGCCGCGGCATCCAGATGGGCATCCGCCACCGCTTCTAAGCTTGCCGGCTTGACGGCAACCGCGACAGGCGCCCCCGGGCGCCTGTTTTTATTTCTGCGCAGCACAGGCGAAGCGCGCGCGCCGCGGGGCTGTCGGTTAAAATTGGGATTCCCGCTGCGCAACGCCGCCGCCGACCACTTACCAACCGAAACGACCGATGACCGCCACACTGGATTCCACCACCGTCGCCCAATACCTGACGGCGCACCCGCAATTTTTCCAGGAGCACGCCGCCCTGCTAGGCGAGGTCAAACTGGCCAGCCCGCTGACCGGGCGCACCGTCTCGTTGCAGGAGCGCCAGATGGAAGTCATGCGCGACAAGTACAAGGCGCTCGAACTGCGCCTGTCCGACCTGTCGCGCCTGGCCGAGGAAAACGCCGGCATCGCCGCCAAGTTCCACGGCTGGACCCAGGACCTGCTGCGCGCCCGCGGCGGCGCCGGGCAGGCGCGCGCGGTGCTCGACGGCATGCTCGGCCATTTCGCCGTGCCGCAGGCCACGCTGCGCCTGTGGGACCTGGCGCCGGAACACCACGACGCCTGGTTCGCCCAGGGCGTCTCGGACGACGCCCGCCTTTTCGCCAACAGCCTGCTGGCGCCGTATTGCGGCAGCAACAACGACTTCGAGGCGGTGCGCTGGCTCGGCGCCGGGCCGGTGGCCTCGACGGCGATGCTGGCGCTGCGCGCGCCGGACGGCAACGGCGCCGCGTTCGGCCTGCTGATCCTCGGCTCGCCCGACGCGCAACGCTTCACGGCCGGCATGGCGACCGATTTCCTGGTCAACATCGGCGCCACCGCCAGCACCGCGCTGGCGCCGCTGCGCGCCTGAGGCCGCGGCCGGCATGAGCGAGACGCGCAGCAACGCCGACTGGCTGGCGGCCTACCTGTCCCAGCTGAGCAGCCAGCGCAAGCTGTCGCCGCACAGCGTGGCCGCCTACCGCCGCGACCTGCTGGAACTGGCCCGCTTCGGCGACGGCCTGGCCTGGGACGCGCTGGGCGTCGGCGAGATCCGCCGCTACACCTCGAAACTCCACGCCGGCGGCCTGAACCCGCGCTCGATCGCCCGCAAGCTGTCGAGCTGGCGCGGCTTCTTCGACTGGCTCGGCCGCCAGAGCGCGCTGGCGGCCAACCCGGCCGCCGGCGTGCGCGCGCCCAGGCGCGCCAAAACCCTGCCGAAGGCGCTGTCGGTCGACGACGCGGTGCGCCTGGCGGCGACGCCGTCGCGCCTGCACGGCGCGCCGCTGCCGGCCGAGCTGTGCAACCGCGCCATGTTCGAACTGCTGTATTCGAGCGGCCTGCGGGTGGCCGAGTTGTGCGGCCTGGACCGGCAACACCGCCCGGCCGGCGCGCACGGCCCGGCCTCGCTGGGGTGGATCGACGCCGCCGCCGGCGAGGTCGTGGTGACCGGCAAGGGCGGCAAGATGCGCAAGGTGCCGGTCGGCGCGGCCGCGCTGGCGGCGCTGGCGGCCTGGCTGGCGGTGCGCCCGGCGCCGGCCGACGGCGGCGCCGCGCTGTTCCTGAGCACCCGCGGCAGCCGCATCTCGCCGCGCCTGGTGCAACTACGCCTGAAGGCGCACGGCCAGGCCATCGGCATTCCCGTCAACGTCCACCCGCACGTGCTGCGCCACTCGTTCGCCTCGCACGTGCTGCAATCGTCGGGCGATTTGCGCGCGGTGCAGGAAATGCTCGGCCACGCCAGCATCACCTCGACCCAGGTCTACACCTCGCTCGACTTCCAGCACCTGGCGCTGGCTTACGACAAGGCGCATCCGCGCGCCAAAATCAAATAAACCGCCGCCGCCGGCCTGATCCACATCAAGCGCGCCAGCCGAATTTGCAAGCGGGCGCGGAAATCCGGCATAATCGTCGGCCTGCCGCGCAAAAATGGCGGCCCGGCGCAGATTCAGACCTTTATTCCACAGCAACGGCGGACAGCAACCATGGCACTCATTCCCACCACCATCCTGACGGGCTTTCTCGGTGCCGGCAAAACCACCCTGCTCAACCGCATCCTGCGGGAACCGCACGGCATGCGCATCGCCGTGATTGAAAACGAATTCGGCCAGGAAAACATCGACAACGAGATCCTGGTGCGGGACAGCACGGAACAGATCGTCGAAATGAACAACGGCTGCATCTGCTGCACCGTGCGCGGCGACCTGATCGTGGCGCTCGGCGCGCTGGCGCAAAAGCGCGACGCCGGCCTGCTGCAGTTCGACCGGGTGGTGATTGAAACCACCGGCCTGGCCAACCCGGGGCCGGTGGCGCAAACCTTTTTCGTCGACGACGAGGTGGCCAGCCACTACATGCTCGACGCCATCGTCACCGTTGTCGACGCGCACCACGCCATGGCCCAGCTCGACGAGCACGAGGAGGCCCAGCGCCAGGTCGGCTTCGCCGACAAGCTGCTGCTGTCGAAAACCGACCTGGTCGACGCCGCCGACCTGGCACTGCTGACGCGGCGCCTGAAGCGCATCAATCCGCGCGCGCCGATCGGCGCCGCCGATTTCGGCAACGTGCCGCTGGCCGAGGTGCTCGACCTGCGCGGCTTCAACCTCAACGAAAAACTGGAACTGGACCCGGACTTCCTGGCCACCGAGCCGGCCCACGTGCACGAGCACGAGCACGCCCACGAAGGCCATGACGGGCACGCACACGCGCACAGCGAAGCCTGCGCCGCCGACTGCGACGCGTCCGCCCACAACCACCACCACGCCGGCCACAGCGACGACATCGCCGCCTTCGTGTTCAAAAGCGGCCGGCCTTTCGACAGCGCCAAGCTCGACGAGTTCCTTAACGGCCTCGTCCAAGTGTACGGTCCTCGCATGCTGCGCTATAAAGGCGTATTGTTGATGCAGGGAGCTGAACGCAAGGTGGTGTTCCAAGGCGTGCACCAAATCATGGGCAGCGATCTGGGCGCGAAGTGGGGGGAAACCGAGGCGCGTGGCAGCAAAATGGTGTTTATTGGTAAAAATCTACCGAAAGACATCTTTATTCGCGGACTCGAACAATGTTTGGTATAAACTAGCCGGGTTTTGCGGCACGCCCCGCCGCCGTTGCCGCACGAACGGGACGATGAAATAGGATGGCAATATGCAGCAAAGCATGACAAAATTGGCAAGCAACGTTGCGCCGAAAACCTAGTTTCCACAAAACGTAACATCCGGAAAGCTGAAAAATGCCAAAGCGGATACCGGTGCAGCTGTCGGTGCAATTGCCGAATCAGCTGATCAATTTGAAAACTCTGTCGTATCGAAGGTAAGCGAAGTGATGACCAAAACTAATAAATCGACCCCCGCCGCCAACACAGAAGTCGCCCTCATCACCGAAGAAGAAATTCGTCAGATGAGCGAAAACGACTACATGAACCCGGCGCAACTGGCATTTTTCAAGGCGCGCTTGCAACAGCTTGAAAAAGACTTGCTGAAAAACGCAGGCGAGACCACCGAGCATTTGCGCGAAACCGTGCTGGTGCCCGATCCGGCCGACCGCGCCACCATCGAGGAAGAGCACGCGCTGGAACTGCGCACCCGCGACCGCGAACGCAAGCTGCTGAAGAAGGTGCAGCAATCCATCGCCAGCATCGACGGCGGCGACTACGGCTGGTGCGAAGAAACCGGCGAGCCGATCGGCATTCCGCGCCTGATCGCCCGGCCGACCGCGACGCTGTCGCTGGAAGCGCAGCAGCGCCGCGAACTGAAACAAAAGCTGTACGGCGACTGAGGCAGTGCCGGCCGTGCGGCGGCGGGCGGCTCAAGCCGCCAGCGGCCGGCCGCTCCTCAACAAGCACGCAACCCTCGGGCGCGTGCTTTTTTTGCGCCCAATCTATCAAAATGTAACGAAACGGGGCGCAGGCTTGCCCATGAGCTACACTAGCGTAAGCCGGCTGGCGTCGGCGGCGGCTCGGCCTTGGATCACGCCGGCCTCGGCGGCCCCCGCATCCGGCCGACGACACACGACATCGAGCTTCACACCCAGGACACTCTTGCAGTAGCGCAACGACGGGGAAAGACGTGGGACTGTTCTCACTGTTCAAAAAAAGCGGCCCCGAGCCGCAGCCGCGCCAGCGCGGCGACGACGGCGCCGCGCCGGCCGCGCCCAACAGCGAGGCCCAGCGCGACCAGGCGCAGTTGCGCCAGCGCGAAATCGCCCGCGCCACCGCCTTGAAAATCGACGCGATCGAGGCGGCGATGACCTTCGACATCTTCAACACGCCTGAACCGGCCTGGGGCAGCACGCCGCCGCGCCCGCCGCGCCGGCCCGCCACCGCCACGCTGGCCGCGCTCGACGCCAACAGCACCGAATTGCCCAGCTGCGAGCCGGGTCCCGCCGCCGCCGTCGAGGAAATCGCCTTGTTGTACGCCAACGGCCAACTGGCGCTGGCCGGACAGATGCTGGTCGACAGCCTGGCCGACGCCGGCGCCGACCGCACGCTGTGGTGGATGTTGTTCGACCTGTACCAGATCACCGGCCAGCAGCAGCAATTCGACAGCCTGTCGATCGACTACGCCAGCCGCTTTGAAACCTCGCCGCCGGCCTACGCGGCGGCGGCGGCGCGGCCGGCCGACCCCGCCTACGCCGGCGCCGCGCCGACGCTGGCCCTGGCCGGCGCCCTCGACGGCGGCATCGGCCCGGCCGTCGCACAGATGCAGCGGCAGGCCGGCAACGGCCCGGTGCTACGGCTGGACTTGAGCAAGGTCAACGCGGTCGACGCGGCCGGCTGCGCGCTGCTGCTGCCCGGCCTGCGGCAATTGCAGGACGGCCGGCGCGAACTGATCGTGGTCGGCGCCGCCGAACTGGCGGCGCGGGTGCGCGCCATCGTCCAGGTCGGCCGGCGCGACGAGGGCGAGGCCAGCTGGCTGCTGTTGCTGGAACTGCTGCAACTGCTCAAGCGCGAAAAGGAGTTCGAGGAAGCCAGCATGGACTACTGCGTCACCTTCGAGGTGTCGCCGCCGCCGTACGTGGCGCCCGAGCGGGTCGCCACCGCCGCCGCCCGCCAGTCGGCCTCGGCGGCGAGCGAGCGCTTCATGCTGCCGGCGCTGATCGACGCCGGCGGCGCCCTGCTCGAGGCGATCGACGCCTACGCCGCCGGCGACGGCGCGCTGGTGTTCGACTGCTCGCGCCTGCTGCGCATCGAGTTCGGCGCCGCCGGGCTGTTGCTGGCGCGCCTGCAACGCCTGGCCAAGGGCGGCAAGGCCATCGAGTTCCGCGACCTGAACCACCTGGTGGCGGCGCTGCTGCGCCTGCTCGCCTTCGGCGACGTCGCCAGGATCTTCGCGCACAAGTATTGAGGCCTGGAACCCGGGGCGCACCCCCGCGGTCAGACGGGGCCGCCGCGCCGCCGCGGGGTTGGCCGCGGGGTTGCGCCGCCTTGCAATCGCCCGTTCCATCCCCATTTCTGGCGGATGCGGTCAATCCGACATCTTTGAGGTCATTCATGGAACAATTTCACGGCACCACCATCCTGTGCGTGCGGCGCGGCAAGCAGGTCGCCCTCGGCGGCGACGGCCAGGTTACCCTCGGCAACATCGTCATGAAGGGCACGGCCCGCAAGGTGCGCAAGCTGTACCAGGGCAAGGTGCTGGTCGGCTTCGCCGGCGGCACCGCCGACGCCTTCACGCTGCTCGACCGCTTCGAGGGCAAGTTGGAAAAACACCAGGGCAACCTGCTGCGCGCCTCGGTCGAGCTGGCCAAGGACTGGCGCACCGACCGCGTGCTGCGCCGCCTCGAGGCGATGTTGCTGGTGGCCGACGGCGAATCGACGCTGGTGATCACCGGCAACGGCGACGTGCTGGAACCGGAGGACGGCATCGGCGCCATCGGCTCGGGCGGCACCTTCGCCCAGTCGGCCGCCAAGGCGCTGCAGGAAAACACCGAACTGACGCCGGCCGAGATCGTCAAGAAGTCGCTGACCATCGCCGCCGAGCTGTGCATTTACACGAATATGTCGCATACGATAGAAACGCTGGACTGAGCCGGAAAGCCACCATGAACATGACCCCGCTGGAAATTGTCGCCGAACTCGATAAACACGTCGTCGGCCAGGGCCGCGCCAAGAAGGCCGTCGCCATCGCGCTGCGCAACCGCTGGCGCCGCCAGCAGGTGGCCGAGCCGCTGCGCCACGAAATCACGCCGAAGAACATCCTGATGATCGGCCCCACCGGGGTTGGCAAGACCGAGATCGCGCGCCGCCTGGCCAAGCTGGCCGACGCCCCCTTCATCAAGATCGAGGCCACCAAGTTCACCGAGGTCGGCTACGTCGGGCGCGACGTCGACACCATCATCCGCGACCTGATCGACATCGGCATCAAGCAGACCCGCTCCAGCGAGATGAAGAAGGTGCGCCTGCGCGCCGAGGACGCCGCCGAGGACCGCATCATCGACATCCTGGTGCCGCCGGCGCGCGACTTCGGCTTCAACGTCGCCGCCGCCGCCGGCGAGCAGCCGGCCGCCGGCGACGCCACCCGCCAGACCTTCCGCAAGCGCCTGCGCCAGGGCGAGCTGGACGACAAGGAGATCGAGATCGAGCTGGCCGAGGCCGGCCCGCAGATGGAAATCATGGCGCCGCCCGGCATGGAGGAGATGACCGAGCAGATCAAATCGATGTTCTCGGGCGTCGGCGCCGGGCGCAAGAAGGCGCGCAAGATCAAGGTGCGCGAGGCGATGAAGCTGCTGGTCGAGGAGGAGGCGGCCAAGCTGCTCAACGAGGACGAGTTGAAGCAGAAGGCGATCCAGAACGTCGAGCAGAACGGCATCGTCTTCCTCGACGAGATCGACAAGATCGCCTCGCGCTCCGAGGTCGGCGGCGCCGACGTCTCGCGCGCCGGCGTGCAGCGCGACCTGCTGCCGCTGGTCGAGGGCACCACCGTCAACACCAAGTACGGCATGATCCGCACCGACCACATTTTGTTCATCGCCTCCGGCGCCTTCCACCTGGCCAAGCCGTCCGACCTGATCCCCGAGCTGCAGGGGCGCTTCCCCATCCGCGTCGAGCTGGAGTCGCTGTCGACGGCCGACTTTGAACGCATCCTCACCAGCACCGACGCCTGCCTGACGATGCAGTACGAGGCGCTGCTGGCGACCGAGAACGTGAAGGTGGAATTCGCGCCCGAGGGCATCACGCGCCTGGCCGAAATCGCCTTTTCGGTGAACGAGCGCACCGAGAACATCGGCGCGCGGCGCCTGTACACGGTGATGGAAAAGCTGCTCGAGGAAGTCTCGTTCAGCGCCAGCGAGAGCGGCGGCAGCGTCGTCACCGTCGACGCCGCCTACGTCAACGCCCGCCTGGAGGCGCTGGCCGTCAACGAGGACCTGTCGCGCTACGTGTTGTAAGCAAGGAGGCCGGCATGGCAAACAAGGCTTTGGCGACGCGCCAGCGCATGCAGTACCGCGTCGAGCCGTCGCGGCACCGCGCCGGCCGGTCGGCGCCGGCCGTCAGAAGCGGTACGACAAGCCCGCCGTGAGCAAGCCTTCGCGCTCGGCGCCGCCCGGCACGCTGTCCCAGTCCAGGTGCAGCGACCAGTCGGCGTCGAGCGCGTAGGCGCCGCCGTAGCCGTACAGCGCGGCGGGCCGGCGCCGCCGCGCCGCGCCGCCATAAGCGGCGCCGAGGCGTACGTGCAGCGACAGCGCGTCGAATTTATAGCCCCCCACGTAAGCCAGGCCCAGCGCGCGCCAGGCGGCGTCGCCAGCGTAGCCGATGGCCTCGAGCGACAGCGCCGCCTCGCCGCCGCGAAACTGCAACGACTCGTAGCGCCGGCCCAGGTACAGGCGGGCGTCGTGGCGCGCGCCCAGGCCGGCGCCGGCGTACAGCGGCGCCGCGGCGGCAGGGGCCGGGGCCGGCAGGCAGGCGGCCAACGCCACGGCGGCGAACAGGTAGGGCTGGAACATGGGCGTCCTTTGGTGGGGGCGGGCCGGGCCCAATGGGGCAGTGTCGCAAGCTTCGCCGGGCGCCGCCATCTCCTTGTGCGAAGTGCCGCCATGGGCCACGTTTGGTGGCGTATTCCGGTACTATGGCACGCGCGGGCCGGACCCCAACGCCTTACGATAAGATGTTTGAAACACCACAAAGAAAGCGCTGGCAGGGACGGCGTGCAGACAGGAAGCCCATGAGTTCACCGGAATTGATCGTGCAGGTGCTGCGCGCGGAATTGCGCGCCGCCGGCATCACCTATAAATTGCTGGCCGAGCGCATCGACATGAGCGAATCGAGCGTCAAGCGCATGTTCGGCCAGCACGACATGTCGCTGTCGCGCCTGGCGCAGATTTGCAAGGCGGCCGGCATCGCGCTGGAGGACGTGCTGCGCGCCGCCGCCGACGTCACGCCGCACGCCGACACCTTGACGCTGACGCAGGAAACCTCGCTGATGGCGCGCCCCAAGCTGCTGCTGATGGCGATCTGCTGCCTGGGCCACTGGAGCCTCGAGCAGGTGGTGGAAACCTACGCGCTGTCGCAGCCGGAGTGCATCGGCCTGCTGGCCGAGCTGGACCGGATCGGCTTGATCGAGCTGAAACCGCTGAACCGCTACAGCATGCGCGTCTCGAACGCCTTCCACTGGCTGGCCGACGGCCCGGTGCAACAGTATTTCCGCGAACACGTGGTGGCCGATTATTTCGGCGGCCATTTCGACGGCGCCGGCGAGACCCTGATGTGCATCCCGGCGCGCCTGAGCCTGCCCAGCGCGCACGAGATGGTGCACAAGATCCGGCAACTGGCCGGCGAGCTGGCGCGGCTGCACCAGGGCGACCGCCGCCTCGCCGGCGCCGAGCGCGACGGCTTCACCCTGCTACTCGGCTTTCGCTCGTGGGAATTCGGCGCCTTCACGGCGCTGCGCCGGCCGCAGCCGCCCTACCAGATCGGGCCGAGGAACAGGTAAACGGTGCCGGTGCCGCCGCGGCTGGCGCCGGCGCCGAAATAGGCCGGGCCGAAACGGGTGTCGACCGACAGGAAGGCGCTGCCGGCCTGGACGAAGCGGTAGCGCACGGCCGCCAGATCGTCGTCGTTGTAGGCGCCGCCGGCCTCGAGCGAGAAGCCGGCGCGGATCACGCCGCCGAAGGTGCTGGGCAGCGCGCCGATGCGGCGCGCCATCACCAGCCGGCTGAGCAGCACGCCGCGGCCCTCGATGGAGTTGGCCGGCACCCCCGACAGGCGCAGGAAGCCGCCCAGTTGCAAGGGCGCGCTGCCGCTCTGGGCGCGCGCCCATTCGCCGTACAGGTGGCCGGCCCAGTTGGCGGTGTGGAAGGCCGACATCGCCAGCACCGACGAGCTGGCCTGCGGCGCGACGCCGTGGCCGCCGGTCTTGGTGCTGGCCAGGGTCGCGTCGAGCAGGAAGCCGCGGCTGGGGAAGGCCAGCGAATCGAGCGTGTCGACCCGGTAGCTGACGAAGCGGTCGGTGCCCCGCGCCGACTGCCGCTGGTCCAGCGGCAGCTCGGGGATCACTTGGCGCGCGCTGGCGCGGCTGCGCGTGGCGCCGACGCGGATGTCGCCGAAGCTGCCCAGTTCGCGCCCCAGCACCAGCGTGGCGCTGTGCAGGTCGTAGGCGTAGCGGCTGGCGCGCCGCCCCGCCAGGAAGCTGTCGGCCACCGCCGAGCCGTAGTGCAGCGCCGGCGCCAGGTACCACGGCGAGCCGGCGCCCAGCGGCTGCCACCATTGCACGTCGATCGAGCGTTCGGTGCCGATCCGGCCGATGCTGCGCAGTTCGCCGCCCCAGGCGTTGAGCGAGCCGGCCACGTGCATCAGCTTCAGCGCGAAATTGTTGTTGTCGTTGAAATCGCTGGCCAGCTCCAGCCCGACCCGCAGGCGGCTGCCGGCCCAGTCGGAGGCGCTGGCCTTGATCAGCACGCTGCGCTGGTCGCCGGCGTCGCTGATCTCGGTTTCGACGCGGGCCAGGTCGCCGCGACCGTACAGTTTGGCGCCGGCGCGGCGCACCTGCTCGCGCGTCACGGCGCTGCCCTCGACCAGGCCGGACTGCGCCGCCAGCGCGCGCGCGTTGATGCCGCCGCCGCTTTGCACCTCCAGCTGCGCCAGCGGCAGCGCGACGTCGGCCAGCGCCGGCGCCGCCAGCCGCAGCGCCTCCAGCGCGGCGTATTCGCGCCGCGGCAGCGCCAGCGGTGCCAGCCGCAGGGCCAGCGCGCGCGCCGCCTGGGCGCCGGCGTGCATGGCCTTTTCCTGGCTGTTGAAGTCGAGAAAGCTGACGCCGCTCAAATCGGGCGCGATCAGGATGTCCCGCGGTCCCAGTTCGCGGATCGAGCGCTGCACGTTCTGCTCGGTGAGGATTTGCAGCATCTGCTGGGCCACGCCGAGCGCGCTGCCGAGGTCCTTTTCCGGCGCCAGCGTGGTGCCGACGTTGACCGCGATAACCACCTCGGCGCCCATGGCGCGCGCCATGTCGACCGGCAGGTTGCGCACCAGGCCGCCGTCGACCACCAGGCGCTGCTTGATGCGCACCGGCGCGAACACGCCCGGCACCGCCAGCGAGGCGCGCACGCTGAGAAAGAGCGGCGTGTCGTCGAGTTCGACCAGCTCGCCGGTGACGAGGTCCGAGGCCACCGAGCGGAACGGCAGCGGCAGGCGGTTCACCGGGCGGTCGCGCATGGCTTCCGGCAGCAGCCGGTTCAGCGCCAGTTCCAGCGCGGCGTTGCCGGCCGCGGCCGGCGGCAGCGAGACGCCGTTGCGGCTCAGGCCGAACTCGATGCGCGACGGCAGCAACTGGTCTTCCTCGCGGCGCCGGAACGCCAGGTCCTGGCGCGCCGGGCGGTCGGCCACCACCCGGTCCCAGTTGGTGGCGCGCGCCATCTGCTCCAGGTCGGCCACCGAGGCGCCGGCGGCGTAGGCGCCGCCGACCACGCCGCCCATGCTGGTGCCGACCACGATGTCGACCGGCACGCGCATGTCGCGCAGCACGCGCAGCACGCCGATATGCGCCAGGCCGCGCGCGCCGCCGCCCGACAGCACCAGCGCCACGCGCGGGCGCGCCGCCGCGGCCTCGGCCACGCCTTGCGCGGCGGCCGGGGACAACTGCAGCGCGCAGGCGCAGCACAGCGCGAGGGCGCGAAGGGAAACCATGGAAGCACTCCTGTTGGACGGCGGCGTGGGCGTTGAAACGCGCAAAACCGAGGATGTCACCGCGGGGTCGGCCCCCCGGGGTGCGGCCCCGGCACTTCGCCTTGGTGGGTGTTCAGCGCGCCGGCCCGCGAACTGAAGGGCATCGGGGTCCGGCGCGCCGGGCGCGTCAGTGCGAGCCGGCCGGCGGGCTGACGACGCGCGACGGCGGCGCCATTTGCAGCGGCGGCGCGGCCGGCGGCGGCGTCATTTGCTGCTGCGGCGGCGGCGTCATCTGCTGTTGCGACGGCTGCGGCGGCGCCAACGCGGCGGCGCCGCCGCCGCCGACCACGGCCTGCTCCAGCTCGACCCGCTTCGGCACGCCGCCGTCGGACAACAGCACGAACAGCGGCTGCACGTCCTTGACGGTGACGCCGGGCGCCACCTCGGCGCCGACCGGATAGGCCTGGGCCGGCTTGGCGTCGCTGGCCAGGATCGCCACGCTGCCGCGGCCGTTGCCGGCGGCGACCACGCCCTTCAACTGGTAATGGCTCAGCGCGGCCACTTGCAGGCGCCCGCCGAACAGGCCGGCAACGGCGTCGGGGCCGGGTTCGGGCGCGGCCTGGCTGACGAGCGCGGTGAGCGCGCGCTGCGGCGGCTTGACCAGCTCCATGAACCAGAAGGCCAGCGACGCCGACAACGCCACGACGGCGGCAAAACTCACAAACAGGGGCAAACGCTTCATCATGTTTTCTCGATTTTTCTTCTCTACCGCACCAGCTGGTTAATTTCAATGATCGGCATCAGCACCGCCAGCACGATCAGCAGCACCACCACGCCCATCGCCAGGATCAAGGCCGGCTCCAGCAGGCCGGCAATGGTCAAGGTGCGCCGCTCCAGGTCCTGCTCCTGCGCGCTGGCGGCGCGTTCCAGCATGGCCGGCAGTTCGCCGGTGATTTCGCCGGCGCGTATCATATGGATCAGCATGGGCGGGAAGTGCTTTTGCGCCGACAGCGCGCGCGCCAGGCTGACGCCCTCGCGCACGTTGTTGCTGGCCTCCTCGACCAGCTCTTGCATCGCCACGTTCGACAGCGTGTCGCGGCTGGTTTCCAGTGCCCGCAAAATCGGCACGCCCGAGCCGGTGGTGATGGCCAGCGTGCTGGCGAAGCGCGCCGTGTTCAGGCTGCGCTCGAACTTGCCGTACAGCGGCGCCGTCAACAGCCAGGTGTGCCAGCGCCGTTTCAGCCCGGGTTCTTGCAGCGCGCGGCGCCAGGCGAACCAGGCCGCCGCCAGCACGCCGCCCATCAGCACGCCGTAATGGCGCACGAAGTCGGACAGCGCCAGCATGATGATGGTCAGCAGCGGCAGCTTCTGCTTGGTGTTGGCGAACACCGAGACGATCTGCGGCACCACATAGGTCAGCAGGAAGATGACGATGGCGAACGCCACCACCGTGACGATGGCCGGGTAGGTGAAGGCCAGTTTGACCTTTTGCACCAGCGCGTTGCGCCGCTCGATGTAGTCGGCCAGGCGCGACAGCACCCGCGCCAGGTGGCCGATCTGCTCGCCCGAGGCCACCAGCGCGCGGTAGATCTCGGCGAAGTCGCGCGGATGGCGCGCCAGCACCTCGGAAAAGGCGGCGCCGCCGATGACCTCGGAACGGATCGAGGCGATCAGGTCGCGCAGGTAGGGCCGCTCGGCCTGTTCCAGCAGCGCCGAGAAGGCTTGTTCCAGCGGCAGGCCGGCCTCCAGCAGGCTGGCCAACTGGCGCGTAAACAGCGCCAGCTCGGCGTTCGACAGGCGTTCGCCGAAGGCCCGGCTCTTGGTCACGCCGGCGGCGTCGACCTGGGCGGCGATGGCGTCGACGGCCAGCGGCACCAGGCCCTGCGCGCGCAGCTCGGCGCGCGCGGAACGGGCGCTGTCGGAGTTGAGCACGCCTTTTTTGGTGGCGCCGCCGGCGTCCACGGCTTCATAGCGAAATGCGGGCATCTGCGCTGGTCCCTAGTCTTTGGTTACGCGCAGCAGCTCGGCCGGCGTGGTGGTGCCGTCGGCCAGCCAACGCTCGCCGTCCTCGCGCATGGTCTGCATGCCGCTGCGCTGCGCCGCGGCGCGCACCTCGGCCTCGGAGGCGCGGTTGTGGATTTGCGCGCGGATCTGTTCGGTCGTCTGCAGCAGCTCGTAGACCCCGACCCGGCCCTGGTAGCCGGTGTGGCCGCAGCGCTCGCAACCGACCGCCTGCCAGTGCTGGCCGTCGAAGCTGCGGCAGGCGCCGCACAACTTGCGCACCAGGCGCTGCGCCAACACCCCCAGCAGCGAGGACGACAGCAGGAACGGCTCGATACCCATGTCGAGCAGGCGCGTCACCGCCGCCGCCGCGTCGTTGGTGTGCAGCGTCGCCAGCACCAGGTGGCCGGTCAGCGAGGCCTGCACCGCGATCTGCGCCGTTTCCAGGTCGCGGATCTCGCCGATCATGATGACGTCCGGGTCTTGCCGCAGGATCGCCCGCAGCGCCTTGGCGAAGCTCATGTCGATGCGCGTGTTGACCTGGGTCTGGCCGACCCCGACCAGGTCGTACTCGATCGGGTCCTCGACCGTCAGGATGTTGGTGGTGCTGGCGTTGAGCCGCGTCAGCGCCGCGTACAGCGTGGTGGTCTTGCCCGAGCCGGTCGGCCCGGTCACCAGCACGATGCCGTGCGGTTGCTTGAGCAGGCCGTCGAACTCCGGCAGCATGCTGGCGCTCATGCCCAGGTGCTGCAGGTCGAGCCGGCCGGCCTCCTTGTCGAGCAGGCGCAGCACGGCGCGTTCGCCGTGCCCGGTCGGCAGCGTCGAGACGCGCACGTCGACCGGCTTGCCGCCGACGCGCAGCGTGATGCGGCCGTCCTGCGGCAGGCGCTTTTCGGCGATGTCGAGCTGGGCCATGATCTTGATGCGCGAAATCAGCGAACCGTGGATCGCCTTGCGCGGCCGCACCACGTCGCGCAGGCTGCCGTCGATGCGGAAGCGCACCACCGAGGTCAGCTCGAAGGGCTCGATGTGGATGTCCGAGGCGCCCTCGCGCAGCGCCTGGGTCAGCAGCGCGTTGATCATGCGGATCACCGGGGCGTCGTCGGACGATTCCAGCAAGTCCTCGATGGCCGGCACGTCCTGCAGCAGCTTGGTCAGGTCGAGGTCGGCGTCGAACTCGTCGGCCATCTGCGAGGCGTCGCCGCCGGCGCCGGCGTAGGCGGCGGCGATGGCGGCGTCGAGCTCGGCGCGCGCCAAGGTCAACAGGCGGATGCGGCCGAAGCGCCGCGACACCTCGGCGATGGCGGCCGGCGCCGTGCCGGGGCCCACCAGCACGTCGACCGTGTGTTCGGCCTCCTCGCTGGGGCGGGCCAGCAGCGCGTAGTCGCGGGCGAACGCGTAGGGTAGTAGGTTGCTCATCTGGTCGGCCCTTCCCGGTGGCCGGTCATGCTCGCCGCGCTCATTGCGGCGCGCCGCTGCCGGCCGGGGCGTTGGCGGGCGGCAGCGGCCGCGGCGCCTGCGGCAGCGGGCGCAGCATGTCGCCGCCGACCGGCTGGCCGTTCAGCAGCGGTGGCAGTTGCGGCACGCCCAGGTCCTTGAGCATCAGGTTGCCCGACGCCGGCTGGGCTTGCGCCTCGGCGGCGCGCATGTAGTCGTAGCGGTCGGCCGTCAGGGTGGTGCTCTGCTCCTTGCTGCGGATCACCACCGGGCGCAGGAAGATCATCAGGTTGGTCTTCTTGCGCTGGCGCGTCTGGTACCTGAACAGGTTGCCCAGCAGCGGGATATCGCCCAGGCCGCGCACCTTTTCGGCGCCGTCGTTGGTGGTGTCCTCGATCAGGCCGCCCAGCACGATGATCTGGCCGTCGTCGGCGATGACGTTGTTCTCGATCACGCGCTTGTTGAGCGTAATGCCCGAGACCGCCAGGGCGCTGGTCTTGTCGACCGTCGAGGTCTCGTGGTAGATGCCCATCTTAATGGTGCCGCCCTCGGAAATTTGCGGGCGCACCTTCAGCGTCAGGCCGACGTCCTTGCGCTCGATGGTCTGGAACGGGCTGGCGTTGGCGGTGCCGCCGACCAGCGTCTGGCCGGTCAGGATCGGCACGTTCTGGCCGACCTGGATGGTGGCCAGTTCGTTGTCGAGGGTGATCATGTTCGGCGTCGACAGGATGTTGGCGTTGCCGTCGGACTCGAGCGCGTGCGCCAGCGCGCCCAGGCCGAGCGCGCCGTTGATTTGCTTGAACAGGCCGATGGTCAGGCCGCCGCCCGGGGCGACGATGTTGCTGCCGCCGGCGGCCGCGCCGGTGGCCAGCGTGGCGATGTTGTTGCTGGTGCCGTTGGCGAACGATTGCACGCCGCCGATGCGGTAGTTGCTGTTCTTGTCGCCCGACAGGCCGAGCCACTGCACGCCGAACTCGGAGGCCTTGTCCGACGTCACCTCGACGATCAGCGATTCAATATAGACCTGGGCGCGGCGCACGTCGAGCTGGTCGATGACGGCGCGCAGGTTGCGGTAGACCGGCTCGGTGCAGGTGATGATCAGGGTGTTGGTGGAGGCGTCGGCCTGGATGAAGCCGGCCGCGCCGCCGGCCGCCAGCGCCTGCGGCGCCGCCGACAGCGAGGCGCCGCCGCCGCCGGCCGGCTGCTGGCCGCCGGCCTGCTGGCCGCCCTGTCCGCCCTGTCCGGCGGCGCCGGCGCCCAGGCCGGTGGCGTTGCCGGCGCTGGCCTGGGCCGCGCCGCCGCCCTCGCCCGACGTCATCACCGCGCGCAGCGTCAGCGCCAGCTTGGTGGCGTCGGCGTTTTTCAGGTACACCACGTGGACGTTGCCCAGTTGCGCGGTGGGCTGGTCGAGCTTGGCGATCAGCGACTTGGCCAGGTTGGCGCGCGCCGGCGACGGCGCGCGCAGCACCAGCGCGTTGGTGCGCGGGTCGGCCAGCACCGAGACGCGGCCCGATTCGCCGGCGCCGGCGCCCGGCTCGAGCAGCTTGTTGACCATCGTGGCCAGGTCCGAGGCGATGGCGTAGCGCACCGGGATGACGTCCATGTCGGCGGCGACCGGCGCGTCGAGCGCGGCGATGATCTTGCCCAGGCGCTTGAGGTTGTCGGCGTAGTCGGTGATCACCAGCGTGTTGTTGCCCGGGTTGGCGTTGATGGTGTTGTTGGGCGAGATCAGCGGGCGCAGCACCGTCACCAGGTTGGCCGACGATTCGTAGTTCAGGTAAAACACCTGGGTGGCGATCTGGTCGCCCTTGACGCTGGCGCCGCCGCTGCCGACCTGGGTCGGCACCGACTGCAATTTGGCCTCGGCCTCCGGTACCACCTTGGCGTAGCCGTCGCCGCTGACGACGGCGAAGCCCTGCAGCCGCAGCGCCGAGGCCAGCAGCGCGAACGCCTGCGCCTTGCTGATCGATTTCTCCGACACCAGCGTAATGCTGCCCTTGACCCGCGGGTCGATGACGAAATTGATGTTGGTGTAGTGGCCGACCGCCTTGATGACGGCCTCGATGTCGGCGCCGACGAAGTTCAGCGCGGCCTCGTCGCCGGCGCGCGCCGGCTGCGCCGGGACGGCCGCGGCGACGCAGCACAACAGCGCGCCGGCGCCCAGGCGGCGCAGCGACAGCGCGGAAATAGATGGATTGCTCATGGTGGTTTTTTTCATTATCTGAACTCTAAGGCGATGATGTTTTTGTCGCTGTTGGTACGGCGCTGGCCCAGCAAGTTCAACAAACTTGCCAAGGTCTCTTCATATCCTGTTGCTGCCTGCGCCTGCCCGGAAAACTGCAGGCGGCCGTTGACCAGCGCGCCGCCGCCCTCCAGCAGCAGCGGCCCCTTCAGCGAGCGCAGGCCCAGTTGCGCCCGCTGGCCGCGCCAGTCGAAGGCCAATTCATAACTCCCCAGCGGGCGCACGGCCGACAAGGCCGAGGCCATGTCGGTCAACTCCAGCGTGGTGCGGCCGTCGACGTCGACGGCGTTGCCGGCCAGGCCCAGTTGCAGCGTGCTCCACGACAGGCGCAGCGTACCGCTGGGCGCGATCGTGTTCAACGGCGCGCCCAAGCCGGCCAGGCGCTCGGCCGGCAGCAGCAGCGCGGCCGGGCTGACCTGCCACGCGCGCCACGAGCCGCGCAGGTTGACCGGCTGCGACAGCGCCGCCGGGTTCTCCAGTTGCAACTCGACCTTGCCGAGCAGCGCCAGCGGCGACAGGCGCCACGCGAAGCGGCCCGGCAGCAGCGGCGTCACCGCGCCGCTGCGGCTGGCGGCGGCGCCGACGAAGGCCGAACCGCGCCACAGCGTACCCTGGGCGTCGCCCAAGGTCAAACGCCCGCCGCTCTGGCGTTCGACCGCCGCGGCCAGCCAGCCGGCCGGGAAGAACAGCAGCACGGTGGCGCCGACGCCGAGCGCGGCGGCCAGCAACCATAGCACGGCGCGCTTCACGGGCGCGGCCTTTTTTCGTCGCGCGGCGGCGTCATTTGACCGGGCCCGCGACTTGGCGCAGGGTCAGCGTGGCGTCGACCAGGCCGGCCGTCGGCAACGCCACCACATTGGCCTCCTGCACCGCGACGCGGCTGTCGCGGCGCAGCGCGTCGAGCCAGCCGGACAGCGCGGCGAACGAGGCGCCGTTCAACTGCAGTTTGGCGTAGTCGCCGGTCAGCGAGACCGACTGCGCCACCAGGCCGCGCGCCGCCAGCGCCGCCGTCAGGGCGGCCCGGCTCATCGGCTCCGGCGGCGCCGGCGCCTGCCGCGCCAGTTCGGCGGCCTGGCGCGCCAGGCCCTCGATTTCGGCGGCGTCGACGCGCAGCTGCGGCATCTCCTTCAACAGCCGCGCGCGGCCGCCGACGGCCGGGCCGATCAGCAGCGCGTAGGCCAGCGCCAGCGCGGCGGCGGCGCCGCCGACGGCGAGGAATTTGCGCTCCTGCTCGGTGCGCTCTTGCCAAAACGCGCCGGCGCCCTGGCGGTAGCGTTGGAATATCGTGCTCAGCTTGTTCATCATTGCGCTCCTTGGGCAACGCGGATTTGCCAGGTGCCGGGGGCCGGCTCGGACAGTTGCAGGTTGCGCTTCTTGAGCGCCTCCCTGACCTGCGCCAGCGCGCCGGCCGGCACCACGTCGGGTTTCAGTTTGACGCTCAGGGTGCGCTCGCGGTAGTCGAGCGAGGCGACGGCGCCGGCGCCGGCCAGCGGCCCGAGCGCCTCGCCCAGCGCGGCGCCGAGGGCGCCGAACTCGTCGGCGCCGAGCTGGCCGCCGGCCATCTTGGCGTTGGCGACGTTGCGGCGCATCTGCTCGGCCGGATACAGCGCCGCCTCGTTCGGATAGGCCGCCTTGAAGGTTTGCAGCATGCCGGCGCGCAGCGCGCCGGCGTCGCGCTTGAGGCGCAGCCAGTCGAGGTTGACGCCGACGATGTTGACCAGCGCCACCAGCACGGCCAGCCGCAGCGGCCAGCGCCACAGCTGCCAGTCGCGCGCGCGGGCGCCGGCCACGCCCAGCGCCGGCGCCAGGTCCAGCCCGGCCGTCCTGGCGCCGGCGATCCAGTGCGACCACTGGTCCGGCTCGACGCCGACGCCGACGCCGACGCCGTCGCCGGCAATGGCGGCGGCCGCCTCTTGGTAGGCGGCGGCCCGCTCGGCGGCCACGTACAGCGTCAGCGGCGCCTCGGCGGCGAAGCCGCGCAGCATCTGCAACAGCGCCGCCGGGGCTGTCGGCGGCAGGGTCAAGCCCATGCCCTCGTGCGGCGCCAGGCGCAGCGTCAGCTCGGCGGCGTCGGCGCCGGCGTCCAGGTGCAGCGCGGCGGCCGCGCCGCCCGGCGGCAAGGGCAGGCACAGTTGCGCCGGCAGCGCCGCGACGGCGCGCGCGCCCTGCGCCAGCAGCGCCTTGACCAGCACCTCCAGCCAGGCGCGCTGCACCACCGCGACCGTGCGCATGCCGTCGGCGCCCTCGGCCGAGGCGGCCAGCACGCAATCGGCCGGGTCGCCCAGGATGTGTTCCTCGACCAGGTTCGGCAGCGCCGCGCGCAGGCGCGGCGCCGACAGCGGCGGCACCTTCAGGCGCAGCAGGGTGACGTCGGCGGCCGCCAGCAGCAGCACCACGCGGCGCGCCGAGGCGATCAACGGGGCCATGCCGCCGAGGGCGCCGGCGCCCTGCCGCTGCACGTCGCCGTTGGGGGCGACCAGCGCGAACTGGCACTGCGCCACGCTGTCAACGCTGGCCTTGGCCGGATGCCGGATATACAGTGTAGTCAAAAGGTCTCGCTTTCAGGTTCTAGTTTTCCCGGATCCACACCAGGGTGGTAGTGCGCTTGGTGCCGTCGCGCTCGATCAACGCCTGCGTCGCCAGCGCCGCGCGGTCCAGCCGCACCTGGCTGTCGACCAGGAAGTAGCTGCTTTTAATATCGACGCCGCCCTGGTTCGGCAGCAGCAGGGTCTTGCCTTGTATCAGTGCCGTGAAATCGCCGATGCCGTTGAAGGGCTTGCGTTCGCGGTTGCTGGCCAGCGCGCGCGCCTCGCCCAGCGAGAAATCGACCACCGCGGCGAGCACCTCGGGCGCCGCGGTGTTGATGTTGATCGGGCTCGGTTTGGGCAGCACGATGATGAACTCGCGCAGGCGCTCGAGCGCCTGCGGCGTGACGCCGGGCACGCTGAGCAGGTCCTCGACCTGGGCGAAGTCGATCGGCTCGCTGCCGCTCTGCGCCGGCACCTCGTCGGGCAGCGCCGGCGCGCCGCCCTTTTGGGTCTGCGCCAGCGCCGTCGCGGCGGCCTGGGCCAGGGCGGGGTCGAGCCGCTGGTTGGCCAGCAGGCGGCCGAACACCAGCACCTGCGCCTTGTCGACGACGCGGCCCCTGGCCAGGTTGCTCAGGTTGAAGCGGCCCTGCGCGTCGCTGGCGCGGCCCGACAGCGTCGCCGCGTAGTCCTCGCCGTCGACGCGCTCGCGCTCGACGAACTGGTCGAGGTTGGTCTCGGCCACCGGTTTGCTCCAGATGCCGTCGAGCCGGGTCAGGTTGGGATTGTCCTGGCGCAGCCAGAAGCGCGCCAGGTCGACCGCGCCCAG
The DNA here is from genome assembly GCF_000344615.1 of Janthinobacterium sp. CG3. Taxonomy (GTDB): domain Bacteria; phylum Pseudomonadota; class Gammaproteobacteria; order Burkholderiales; family Burkholderiaceae_D; genus Janthinobacterium. The sequence goes on from NZ_KB467824.1 coordinate 4,164,158, forward strand.
CGTGATCCACTTGGTCTGCTGGTGCAGGCGCTGGTTTTCCATCGAGCGCACCTGCACCTGCTGCTGCCAGAACACGCTGGCGACGATGGTCACGGCCAGCGTCGTCAGCAGCAGCGCCGTGATGACGGCGACGCCGCGCTGGCGCCCCGATGGCGGCGCCCGGCGCGTCACACCGCCCCCAGCAGGAAAGTCTTGACCAGGCCGATTTCCTGGTCCTTCTGGCGCAGCGTCACCTCCAGCCCGGTGCTGCTGGCGGCGGCGGCGCCGCCCGGCGCGCTCCAGGCGTTGTTGTCCCACAGCCGCAGCGCCATGCCGCCCAGGCCGGCCAGCAACTGCACCGCGGCGCCGGTGTCGGTGTCGCCGAGCGCCGCCTGCCACATGCCGTCGAGCTGGGCCAGGTTGCGCGTGCCGGCCGACTCGCGCCGCGTCAGCACGCCGTCGCGCACGCGGTAGGACACCACCTGCAACTGGGTCGCCTGGTTTTCGCCGAAGACCGCGCGCACCAGCGTCAGGCGCTCGCCCTCGACGCTCAGGCTGGCGCGCCCGTGCAGCAAGCTCGCCTGCGCGCCGGCGCCGGCCAGGTGCTCGCAATCGCTTTGCATCTGGGCGAACGCCAGTTGCATGCCGCGGGTCTGCTCCATCTGCCCGGTCAGCGCGACGCGGGCGCGGACGATGCCGTCCAGGCCGCGCCAGCCCATCACGGCGACGATGGCCAGGATGGCGATCGCCACCAGCAGTTCGACCAGCGTGAAGCCGCGCCGGCGCGCGCGCCGGGCCGTCATGGACTCAGCACCAGTTGCACCAGCTTGATGATGCGCCGCTCGGGGTTCTCGGCGTTGTAGACGCTGACCTCGACGCGGCGAAAACGCGGGTTCGGCGTGGCCACGACCTCTTCCTGGCAAATCAGGTTCAAGTCGCCCTGCGGGCAGGCGCTGGCGGTTTTGCCGATCGGCGGGAAGGCTTTGCTGAGACGGAACTCGACGAGGCGGTTCTCGGCCGACCAGGTCGCCATCATGGCGCTGCGCAAGCCGTTGCTGTTTTGCGTCAGGCTGCCGGCCGCGCGCAGCGAGGCGCCCAGCGAGGTGACCACGATCAGCAGCGCCACCAGCACTTCGAGCAGGGTGAAGCCGCGGTGGCGACGGGGCGCGGGCCGCTGCTTCATTCGACGGTGAAATGGCCGATGCCATCGGCGCGGATGGCGGCGCTGCCCTCGCCGCTGGCCATGGTCAGCAGGAAGGGCTTGTCGACCGGCTCGCGGCCGAAGACGATGCGCAGCGGCGCGCCGGCGCCGCCGGCGCCCAGCGCCGGCTCGACGCTGAACACCACCGGGCTGTTCTGGAAGGCGCGCTCGCGCAGCAAGTCGTCCTGGGTGACCGGTTCCCATTGCCGCTCGTTGCGCACCAGGAAGCGGTAACGCTCGGCGTCGGCCTCGAACGCCACCTGGCGGTTGCGCACGATGGCCTCGTCGCGCGCCAGTTGCAGCAGCAGCGCGATACGCTCGGCTTCCTTGTGCAGCGCCTGCTGGCGGCTGGGCATGGCGTTGAACGACACCATGCCCAGCGTCAGTCCGACGATGACCAGCACCACCAGCAATTCGATCAGCGTGAAGCCGCGCGCCCGCGCGCCGGCACGGTCAAGGTTGAACATGGCCGGGTTTAAATGTCCCACGAACCAATGTCGGCGTCGTCGCCGCTGCCGCCGGGCTGGCCGTCGGCGCCCAGCGAGAGCACGTCGATTTCCCCCTTGATGCCGGGCGACAGGTATTGGTAGGGATTGCCCCACGGGTCCTTCGGCATCTTGTCGAGGTAGCCGCCGCTCTTCCAGCCGTTGGCGGCCGGGCCGCTGGTCGGCTTGCTGACCAGGGCGCCCAGGCCCTGCTCGGTGGTCGGGTAGCGCTGGTTGTCGAGCTTGTACAACTTCAGCGCCTGGATCAGCGAGATGATGTCGACGCGGGCGGCGGCCACGCGCGACTCGCCGGTGCGGCTAATCAGCTTGGGGACCACCAGCGCGGCCAGGATGCCCATGATCACCACCACGACCATGATCTCGATGAGCGTGAAGCCGCGGGCCAGGCGGCGCCGGATCGAACGATTTGCAACGTTTTGCATAAGAAAATAGAAGGATGAGGATGAACGAGTGCAGAGTATAAGGCGGAATCGGCGCAACACCATAGAAGGTTATCAAAAACGTATAGCCGAGGGCGCCGCGGGCCATGTTTCAGGCGGCCGCGGCGGGGCCGCAGACCGGGCAGCCGGGGTTGCGGGCGACGCCGATGCTGTTCCATTCCATGTTGAGGCCGTCGAGCATCAACAAGCGCCCGGCCAGCGAGCCGCCCACGCCCATCAGCAGCTTGAGCGCCTCGGCCGCCTGCATCGCGCCGACCACGCCCACCAGGGGCGCGAACACGCCCATGCTGGCGCAGGCCGCGTCCTGGAAATGCTGGTCCTGCGGAAACAGGCAGGAATAGCAGGGCGAGGCGGGCGCGCGCGGGTCGAACACGCTGACCTGGCCGTCGAAGCGGATCACCGCGCCCGACACCAGCGCCACCTTGGCGGCCACGCAGGCGCGGTTGACGGCGTGGCGGGTGGCGAAGTTGTCGCTGCAGTCGAGCACCACGTCGGCGTCGGCCGCCAGCGCCAGCAGGCGCGCCGCGCCGGCGCGCTCGGCCAGCGCGACGATCTCGATGTCGGGGTTGATCGCGGCCAGCGTCAGCGCCGCCGAGGCGGCCTTGGGCTGGCCGACGCGCGCCGTGGTGTGGGCGATCTGCCGCTGCAGGTTGGTCAGGTCGACGGTGTCGTCGTCGACCAGGGTCAGGCGGCCGACGCCGGCCGAGGCCAGGTACATCGCCGCCGGCGAGCCGAGGCCGCCGGCGCCGATCACCAGCGCGCGCGCGGCCAGCAGCTTTTCCTGCCCCTCGATACCGATTTCGTCGAGCAGGATATGGCGCGAGTAGCGCAGCAGTTGTGAGTCGTTCATAGTGTGCAGTCCAGAAAACGCGGAGGGGCCGGCGCCGGGGCACGGCGCGCGCGGTCGGTTGCGGCGCGCCGGCCCGTTACTTTTTGGCCGGCGCCTTTTTGTCGGCCGGCTTGTCGGCGCCCTGCTCCGGCGTCGCCTCGACTTTCGACAGCTTCACCGCCAGGCCCTTGAAGTGGTTCAACGCCTGCGCCAGCTGGAAGTCGTCCTTGCCGCCGTATTCGAGCGGCTTGCGCTTCTTCGCCAGTTCCAGCAGGCGCAGCTCCTCCTCCTGCTCGTCGCGCTTGGCGGCGGGCGCGGCGACGCCCCTGTCCTCGTCGTTGCCAAGGTGCTTTTGCAGGTCGGCCTCGCGCACGCGCAGGCTGTTCCAGCCGTCGCCGTCGGCGGTTTCGTCGACCATCAGGTCGGGCACGATGCCGCGCGCCTGGATCGAGCGCCCGTGCGGGGTGTAGTAGCGCGCCGTGGTCAGCTTGACGGCGGTGTCGGGCGTGAGCTGGCGCAGCGTTTGCACCGAGCCCTTGCCGAAGGTCTGGGTGCCGAGGATGGTGGCGCGCTTGTAGTCCTGCAGCGCGCCGGCGACGATTTCCGAGGCCGAGGCCGAGCCGGTGTTGACCAGCACCACCATCGGCACGCTTTTCAGCGCCTCCGGCAGCTTGGCCAGCGGGTCGCCGCCGCTGCGCCCGGCGTAGAACTCGCGCCGGCCGTAGAAGGTCTGTTTCGAGTCGGCCAGCTGGCCGTTGGTCGAGACGATCACCGCGTCCTTCGGCAGGAAGGCGGCCGAGACCCCGACCGCGCCCGGCACCACGCCGCCCGGATCGTTGCGCAGGTCCAGCACCAGGCCCTTCAGGTGCGGGTCCTGGGCGTACAGCAGCTGGATTTTCTTGACCATGTCGTCGACGGTCGGTTCCTGGAACTGGGCGATGCGCAGCCAGGCGTAGCCCGGCTCGACCATTTTCGCCTTGACGCTCTGCACGCGGATTTCCTCGCGCACGATGTTGAACGCCAGCGGCTTGAGCTCGCCCTTGCGCGACACCGTCAGGGCGATCCTGGTGTGCGGCTCGCCGCGCATCTTCTTGATCGCCTCGTCCAGCGACAGGCCCTTCATCGGCGCGTTGTCGATGCGGGTGATCAGGTCGCCGGCCAGCACGCCGGCCTTGGCGGCGGGCGAATCCTCGATCGGCGCGACCACCTTGACGTAGCCGTCCTCCATGCTCACTTCAATGCCCAGGCCGACGAACTTGCCCTGCATGCTGTCGCGCATTTCCTTGAAGGCCTTCTTGTCGAGGTAGGTCGAATGCGGGTCGAGCGAGGCGACCATGCCGGAAATGGCCTCGGTCAGCAGCTTCTTGCCCTCGACCGCCTCGACGTAGTCGGACTGGATCAGGCCGAACACGTCGGCCAACTGGCGCAGCTCTTCGAGCGGCAGCGGCGCCGCCGTGCTCTTTTGCGCGACCGCCGAAAACTGCATCGAGGCGCCGATACCGGCCAGCATGCCCAGACCGATCAGGCCGATACTCTTTACTTTGATGCCCATTTGTCGCCGCGCTCCACCGATCCCGCCAAAAAAAACCGGCAGGCCGGCTTGCCGGGCGGCGGCCCGCCGCGCCGCGGCGGAGCCGGCAGGTCGGGTTGCGCCGCGCCGGCGAAGCCGACCTGCGGAGAATGTCCGTCGATCCGCCGGCGGGCCTAGAACTTCACCCAGCCGACCGGATCGAACGCGCGGCCTTGATGCCGCAATTCAAAGTATAAACCCGATTCCTCGTTGCCGCCGCTGTTTCCGGCGCTGGCAATCGCGTCGCCGCCCTTGACGGCGTCGCCGGCGCGTTTGAGCAGCGCCTGGTTGTTGCCGTAGATGCTCATGTACTGGCCGCCGTGGTCGACGATGATCAGGTTGCCGAAGCCGCGCAGCCATTCGGCGAACACGACCCGGCCGGCGGCGACCGACTTGATGTCGGCGCCCTCGCCGGCGCGGATAAACACGCCCTTCCAGCTGGGGCCGTCGCCGCGCTTGCTGCCGAACTTGGCCGCCAGCCGGCCCGCCACCGGCGCCTGCAACTGCCCGCGCAGGCCGGCGAAGGCGCCCTCCGGCGCCGCCGCGGCCAGGCTGGCGCGCGCCGGCACCGGCTCGGCCGCCACCGCGGCCACCACCGGCTTCGCTTCCGGCGTCGGCTCCGGCTTGGCTTCCTCCGGCCGGCGCTGCGCCACCTTCGGCTCGTCGGGCGCGACCGGCTCCGGCCTGGCCGGCGTCGGCGGCTTGGCCTTGCCGCCCTTGGCCTGCTCCCGCGCCAGGCGTTCGGCCTGGGCTTGCGCCGTGGCGCGCGCCGCGGTCGCCGCCAGCGCCCGCGCCTTGGCGTCGGCGGCGGCCACGGCGTCGGCCTTGGCCTTGGCCTCGGCGCGCGCCTGCGCCAGTTGTTGCTGGCGTTGCTTCTCGGCGGCGGCGGCCTCGGCCTGTTCCTTGATCAATTTCGCCAGCTTGTCGACCAGGCCGGCCATGCGCTGCTCGTCGCGCTCGACGTTGCCGGCCTCCTTGCGCTGCTCGACCAGGCGCTTCGACAGGCTCGCCAGCAGCGCCGCGCGGCGCCCCTTCTCCTGTTCCAGCAGGGTTTTTTGCTCGCGCTCCTCCTGGGCGATCTCCTCCAGCTCGTCCTTGGCGTTCTGCGCCTCGGCCTGGTTGGCCTCGACCGCCAGCAAATTGGCGCGCAGCGCGCCCAGCAGGCGCGCCTGCGCCTGCGACACGTAGGACATCATTTGCAGGTCGCGGTTGATGCGGTTCGGGTTGTCGCCCGACAGCAGCAACTTGATGCGGTCCTCGTTGCCCGCGACATATTGTTCGCGCAGCAATTTTGATAACTGTTTCTTTTGCAATTCGACGGTGGCCACCAGTTGCCCGCGCGCCGCGCCGAGCTGGCGCAGCTTGACGCCGGTCTGGTTCTGCTCGACGGCCAGTTCGCGCAGCGCCCGGTTGGCGTTGGAAATGGCGCCCTCCGACTCGGCCAGCGTGTCGGCGGCGTCGTCCTTGGCGGTTTCGGTGCGGCCGATGTCGCGCTTGAGGGCCGTCAGCTTTTGCTGCAGGCCGGCGCGCTCCTGCTCGGCGACCGCCTTCTGGCGGCTGCGTTCGGTCGGTTTGGCGCCGTGGGCGGCGCCGCCGGCGAGCAGCAGGGCCAGGCACAGCCCGGCCCCGGCCCGCCAGGCCGGCATGAAAACGGGTGCGACCCGGAGCGGATACGGCAAAGTTACTTGGCCTTCCCTTGGTTCGCCACGGCGCGCATGGCCGCGGCGATCGCCTCCTGGTCGCCCAGGTAGTAGCTGCGGATCGGTTTCAGGTCGGCGTCGAGCTCGTACACCAGCGGCTGGCCGTTGGGAATGTTCAGGCCGACGATGTCGGCGTCGCTGATGCCGTCGAGCATCTTGATCAGCGCGCGCAGGCTGTTGCCGTGGGCCGAAATGAGGATGCGCTTGCCGGCGCGGATGGCCGGGGCGATTTCCTCGTCCCAGGCCGGCATGACGCGCGCCACGGTGTCTTTCAGGCATTCGGTCAGCGGAACGGCCGACTTCGGCAAGCCGGCGTAGCGCCGGTCGTTGAAGCAGGCGCGTTCGTCGTCCTCGGCCAGCGCCGGCGGCGGCGTGTCGTAGCTGCGGCGCCACACCAGCACTTGCTCGTCGCCGTACTTGGCGGCGGTCTCGGCCTTGTCGAGGCCCTGCAGCGCGCCGTAGTGGCGCTCGTTCAGGCGCCAGTCGTGCTTGATTGGCAACCACATCAGGTCCATCGCGTCCAGCGACAGCCACAGCGTGCGGATGGCGCGCTTCAACACCGAGGTGTAGGCCAAGTCGAAGGTGAAGCCGGCGTCCTTCAGGATACGGCCGGCGGCGCCCGCCTCGTTGACGCCCTTTTCCGTCAGATCGACGTCGGTCCAGCCGGTGAAGCGGTTATCGAGGTTCCAGGTGGACTCGCCGTGACGCATGAAAACGATTTTATACATGTCAGTCTGCAATCTTTTAATGGGGTTTGAGGCAAAAAGCAAGCTAGGGCTTAACAGTTCCAGCTTCTATTTTATAATGCGCGGATTGACTTAAACCATTGGACACCCGTGAATTTCATTATTGAACACATTTTTCTCGTCGGTATCGTCGTCATTTCCGGCGGCGCCCTGCTGTGGCCGGCCCTGAGCATGCGCGGCAAGCGCGCCTCGCCGCTGGAGGTGACGCAGATGATCAACCGCGGCAAAAGCCTGGTGCTGGACGTGCGCGACACGGCCGCCTTCGCCAACGGCCACCTGCGCGACGCCAAAAACATTCCGCTGACCGAGCTGGTGGGCCGGGTTGGCGAACTCGACAAGTCGAAGAGCAAGACCGTCGTGCTGGTGTGCCAGAAGGGCGTGCGCTCGCCGCTGGCCGCCAAGGTGCTGGCCAAGGCCGGCTTTGCGGACGTCGTCAGCCTCGACGGCGGCGTCACGGCATGGCAGGCGGCCGGTTTGCCGCTCGCCAAATAAGTACACACCACAAGGAAAACCAGCCATGACAGCCCATGTCCTCCTCTACAGCACCGCCGTGTGCCCGTACTGCGTGCGCGCCGAGCGCCTGCTCGAAGCCAAAGGCGTGACCGAGATTGAAAAGATCCGCGTCGACCTCGACCCCGAGCAGCGCGCGCTGATGATGCAGAAAACCGGCCGCCGCACCGTGCCGCAAATCTACATCGGCGACACCCACGTCGGCGGTTTCGACGATTTGTACGCGCTCGACCAGGCCGGCGGACTCGACGCGCTGCTCAAGGGCGCGTAAATTGTCCGGCGCGGGGTATTGGTTTTGATACAATTGCCCTCACTTCCGACTTGTGCCCGCGCGGTGCTGCCACTTTGCGCGGGGCTAGAGCCGATCGTGTGCCTGACTCAGTTACCCATCTGAACGGCAGCTGCCGTTCTTTTCCCCTATAACGAAAGCGTTCCATGTCCGACGAAAACCTGCAACCCGTATTCCAAATCCAACGCGTCTACCTGAAAGACATGTCGCTGGAACAGCCGAACTCGCCGTCGATCTTCCTGGAACAAGAAGCGCCGGCCATCGAAGTGGCGCTCGACGTCAGCGCCGAGCCGCTGGCCGACGGCATTTTCGAATCGACCGTGACGATCACCGTCACCGCCAAAATCAAGGACAAGGTCGCGTTCCTGGTTGAAGGCAAGCAAGCCGGTATCTTTGAAGCGCGCAACATCCCCGCGGACCAGCTCGACCCGCTGCTGGGAATCGGCTGCCCGAACATCATCTACCCTTACCTGCGCGCCAACATCGCCGACGTCATCACCCGCGCCGGCTTCCCGCCCGTGCACCTGGCTGAAATCAATTTCGAAGTGTTCTACCAGCAGCGCCTGCAAGCGGTGGCCGACGCCGCCGCCGCCGCGCCAGCGGCCGGCGCGGCAACCCACTAAGTCGTCCGCCCCGCGCCGGCGCCGCAGTGGCGCCGGCGCCGCGTTTTCCAGATTCACCGCTATTGAAAGTCCGGTTATGAGCATTCCCCGTTGGATCGCAGGCGCGACGCTGATGCTGGCGGCAGCCGCCGGCCACGCGTTCGATTTCAAAACGGTGGGCGCGGCCCCGGCGATCCTGTACGACGCCCCCTCCACCAAAAGCGGCAAATTGTTTATCGCGCCGCGCGGCATGCCGCTCGAAGTGGTGCTCAGCTACGGCGAATGGGTCAAGGTGCGCGACGTCAGCGGCGACATGGCCTGGACCGAAGCGAAAGTGCTGAGCAGCCGCCGCAACGTGGTGGTGCGCACGGCCGCGCTGAAGGTGCGCAGCGCCGCCGACGAGGCGTCGGCCCCGGTGTTCATCGCCGACAAGGGCGTTTTGCTGGAAGTGACCGAGGCCGGCAGCTCCGGCTGGGTCAAGGTGCGCCACAAGGACGGCTTGAACGGTTACGTGAAGAGCGGCGACGTCTGGGGCATCTAGCCCGCCCAATCAAGGCCGCCGTCCCACCCTCAGACCCTGGGGTCCGACCCCGGCTCTTTGCCTTGGGTTGATTGTCGGCGCTGCCGGCGCGCCCGTTTAACGCCATCACCGTCCGAGGCCCTATGCAAGACTCCGCTATTTCCCCCTCCCCGGCCGCGCCCGAACGGCGCAACGTCAGCGTGCTGGGCGCCGGCGCCTGGGGCACCGCCGTGGCGATCGCCTGCGCCGGGCGGCACGACGTGCTGCTGTGGGGCCGCAACGCCGCCACCATGCAGGCGATGGCGGCGCAGCGCGAAAACGCGTATTTGCCCGGCTTCACGCTGCCGCCCGGGCTGCGCGTCGGTGCCGACTTCGAGCAAGCGCTGGCCCACGCCAGCGGCCCCGGCGCGCTGCTGATCGCGGCCTGCCCGGTGGCCGGCCTGCGGCCGCTGCTGGAACAGTTGCGCGCGCGCGCGGTTCACAAGCTGGTCTGGCTGTGCAAGGGTTTCGAGAACGGCAGCGGCTTGCTGCCGCACCAGATCGTCGCCCAGGTGCTGGGCGATCGGGTCGCCGGCGGCGCGCTGCTGGGGCCGTCGTTCGCGCAGGAAGTGGCGCGCGGCCTGCCGTGCGCGCTGACCATCGCCTCGGACTCGGCGCAGCTGCGCGACGACGTCGTCGCCGCTTTGCACGGCGGCAATATCCGGGTGTACGCCAGCGACGACCTGGTGGGCGTCGAGGTTGGCGGCGCGGTCAAGAACATCCTGGCCATCGCCACCGGTATCGCCGACGGCCTGGGCCTGGGCTTGAACGCGCGCGCCGCGCTGATCACCCGCGGCCTGGCGGAAATGACCCGGCTCGGCGCCGCCCTGGGCGGCCAGGCCGAAACCTTCATGGGCTTGACCGGCATGGGCGACTTGATCCTGACCTGCACCGGCGACCTGTCGCGCAACCGCCGGGTCGGGCTCGGCCTGGCGCAGGGCAAGCCGCTGGCCGCCATCGTGGCCGAACTGGGCCACGTGGCCGAGGGCGTCCCCTGCGCCAGGGCGGTGCGCGAACTGGCCCGCACCCTGGGCGTGGAGATGCCGATCACCAACGCGGTGGCCGGCGTGCTGTTCGACGGCGACTTGCCGCATGAAATGGTGAAGCGCCTGCTGGCGCGCGATCCGCGCGACGAGGCCGCTTGAGGCTGAAACAATCAACACCAAGGGCGTCCGACCCCGGCTGTTTGCCTTGGGTGTGAATCGGGCAAGCGGCGCGCCGGCGCCGACCTAGGCGTGGCCGGGGCCCTTGTCCAGCAGGATGGTCAGCAGCAGCAGGCTGTCGGCTTCGGCGCGCAGCGCGTGCGCCTGGCCGCCGTTCAGGTAGACCATCTGGCCGGCGCGCAGCGCCTGGCTGCGGCCGTGGGCGTCCAGCGCGACCTCGCCGCGCAGGCACAGCAGGCTGATTTCCCCCGGCACATGGTGTTCCGGCATGACCTTGCCTTTGGGCAGGGTCATGCGGATCAATTCCATCTCGGCGGTTTTGGCCAGCGCGATCGCGGAAAACTGGGACAGGTCGTCGTCGCCGTGCTGCACCGCGATCAGTTCGCCGGACCCCGCATGTGGCAATGCCATGGTGTCGCTCCTTTTAAGTTGGTTGGTCCTGCCGCTACTCCCCTGCTACGCCTTTGCTACGCCTTTGCTACTCTTCCGGCTCTTGCTGTTCCTTGGCGCCGCGCAACCAGGTCACCAGCGGCAGCGCGTCCTTCAAGCCGGCGGCCAGCGTCGGCAGCAGCAGCTCCGGCGCGTTCAAGTCCAGCGCCACCTCGGTCCAGACGAAAAAGCTCTTCAGCTTGATCAGTTCGATGTGCTCGGCGTCGGCCGGGAAGCCCTTCGGCGGGCGCATCAGCTTGCCCTCGTCCTGGAAGCTGCCGAAGGTCTGGCGCAAGCGCCTATTCTTCAGTACTTTGCCCAAACCCGGCGCGTCGTTGAGCATATGCTCGCGGATGGCGCGCAGGCGCCCGGCCGGCGGCATGTATTCGCCGGCGCCGAACAGCAGCTTGCCGCTACCCTCGATTTGCAGGTAAAAGGTCGGTCCGGCCGCCATGCTGGGGCGGCGCATGTCGTTGGGCGCGATGGCGGCCGAAAAACGCGTCTTGTACGGCCGCTTGTCGTGGGCGAAGCGGACGTCGCGGTTGATGCGGAACAGCGCCTTTTTCGGGTTGCAGAACTTGACCGCCGGGTCGAACTTGCCCAGCTCGGCGATCAGGCCGGTGACGACGGCCAGGAATTCCTCGCGCAGGATGTCGTAGCGCGGCTTGTTCATGATGAACCAGGGCCGGTTGTTGTTCTCGCTCAGTTCGTTCAAAAATTGGGTCAAATCGCGCAAATGCATGAATCGCGTTCCTGTCAGGGCGGGTTGGTGGGCGGGCGCTTGCCGACGACGACGTCGAGGGTCGCCTCGCGGCTCTTGCGCAGCAGCGTCATTTTAGCTTTTCCGCCGGGGGCCAGTTGGGCGATCAGGTTCAGCATGTCGGTGGTGTCGCCGACCGCCCTGCCCTCGACCGCCAGCAGGATGTCGCCCGGCTTGATGCCGGCGCGGTCGGCCGGGCCGTTCTTGACGACGCCGGCGATGATGGCGCCGCTTTGCCGGCTCAGGCCGAAGCTGTGCGCCAGCTCCGGCGTGATGTCCTGCGATTCGACGCCGATCCAGCCGCGCACCACGTGGCCGGATTTGATGATCTCGTCCATCACCGTCTTGACGGTCGAAACCGGGATGGCGAAGCCGATGCCGACCGAGCCGCCGCTTTGCGAGTAGATCGCCGCGTTGATGCCGAGCAGCTTGCCGCGCCCGTCGATCAGCGCGCCGCCGGAATTGCCGAAGTTGATCGCGGCGTCCGTCTGGATAAAGTTTTCGAAGTGGTTGATGTGCAGGTTGTTGCGTCCGAGCGCAGAGATGATGCCCATCGTCACGGTCTGGCCGACGCCGAAGGGGTTGCCGATGGCCAGCACGACGTCGCCGACCCTGGCCTGCTCGACGTGGCCGAGGACCATCACCGGCAGCTTGTCGAGCGCGACCTTGATCACCGCCAGGTCGGTTTCCGGGTCCAAGCCGACCACCCTGGCCGGCGCCTTGCGCCCGTCCGCCAGCACCACCTCGATCTGCTCGGCGGCCTCGACGACGTGGTTGTTGGTCAGGATGTAGCCGTCGGCGCTGACGATGACGCCCGAGCCGAGGCTGGACGCGTCGTCGTCGTCGTCGTCGTCGTCGGGGCGGCGCTCGCCGAAGAACTTCTTGAAGAACGGGTCCTTCAACATCGGGTTGGCGGCGCGCTTGGGCGCCTGGGTGGTCAGGATGTTGACCACCGCCGGCATCGCCAGCGCGGCGGCGTCGCGGTAGGACGCCAGCGGCGGCGCGGCCGGGGCCGGCGCCGCGGTCGCCGTTGCCGGCGGCGCCGGCCGCAGCGCGGAATAGACGAAATACAGTGCCAGAACCACGGTCACCGTTTGCGCAAACAAAAGCCAGAGTCGTCGCATATGCGCTTTGAAAGGGGTGCGCGCCCTCGGGGCGCGGCAACAGGGTGGCGGCGCGGGCGCCGCGGTTTATTTCTTGAGGGCGTCGCGGATTTCGCGCAACAACACGATGTCTTCCGGCGTCACCACGGCAGCCGGCGCCGGCGCCTCGACCTTGCGCGCCTTGTTAACCAGCCGCACCATCTGGAAGATGATGAAGGCGAGGATCAGGAAGTTGATCAGGATCGTAATAAAGTTGCCGTAGGCGAAAACCGCGCCGGCCTTCTTGGCTTCGACCAAGGTGAGCTGGGTGCCCTGGTTGTTCAGCGGCAAATAGTAGTTGGCAAAGTCGAGTCCGCCAAAGACCTTGCTGATGGGCGGCATGATCACGTCTTGCACCAAGGAATCGACGATCTTGCCGAAGGCGCCGCCGATGATGACCCCGACCGCCAGGTCGACGACGTTGCCCTTCATCGCGAATTCCTTGAATTCCTGCATCATTGCCATGTATTTTCTCCGTTGATTGTGCGTTCGGCATCACGATCATACTATCGATTCGGGCGCACGCCAAACCGGGCGGCGGGCGCGTTGCGGCCGGCCGGCGTTTGCGGCGGCGCCGTTTCGGCCGTCAAGTTGACCGAAACGCGCCACAAAACGCCCCAATTGCGGGCTGGGCAACGTTTTTGCTTTAATTCGCCCGGCGCTTCCCTTATAATTTAAGGTTGCTAGAAGCCATGTTGACGCTTCAGGGTACCTTTAAAAGCTCGGCACCGGTCAGGTTCAGACGAACCCGGGTTGGGATGCGGGCTGGTTTTCGGGGTGCTCCTCATAAAAAAGATTTCGCATTTTGACTGATTGGGGTTTGTATGAGTAACGAAAAGCAGGTCGATTCCGGCCGACGCGGCTTGCTCGTCGCTACGTGCGCGGCGGGTAGTGTGGTCGGTTTGGCCACCGCAGGGGCCTTGGTAAGTACTTTCCAGCCGTCGGAACGGGCGAAAGCCGCCGGCGCGCCGGTGGAAGTGGACATCGGCAGCCTGAAAGAGGGCGAGATGGTCACCGTCGAATGGCGCGGCAAGCCCGTGTGGATCCTCAAGCGCACGCCCGACATGGTCGCCTCGCTCAAGAAAACCGACGGCAAGGTCGCCGACGCCGACTCCAAGCGCAACCCGGAAGAGTTTACGCCCGAGTACGCCCGCAACGAATGGCGCTCGATCAAGCCGGAAATCCTCGTCGCCGTCGGCATCTGCACCCACCTGGGCTGCTCGCCGTCGACCAAATTCACGCCCGGCCCGCAGCCTTCGCTGCCGGACGACTGGGAGGGCGGCTTCCTGTGCCCGTGCCACGGTTCGACCTTCGACATGGCCGGCCGGGTTTTCAAGAACAAGCCCGCGCCGGACAATCTGCAAGTGCCGCGCCACATGTATTTGAGCGATACCAAATTGGTTATCGGCAAAGACCAGAAAGGTGAGGCGTAATCATGGCCGCTTTTAAAGAAACCACATTCCCGGCCGACGCGCCGGCCGCCGCCAAGGCTTTGGGCTGGGTCGACGACCGCTTCCCGCTGACCAAGCTGTGGAACGACCAGTGGGGCAAGTACTACGCGCCGAAGAACTTCAACTTCTGGTATATCTTCGGCTCGCTGGCGATGCTGGTGCTGGTGCTGCAGATCGTCACCGGCATCTTCCTGACGATGCACTACAAGCCCGACGCCAACCTGGCCTTCGGCTCGGTCGAGTACATCATGCGCGAAGTGCCGTGGGGCTGGCTGGTGCGCTATATGCACTCGACCGGCGCCTCGGCCTTCTTCATCATCGTCTACCTGCACATGACGCGCGGCCTGCTGTACGGTTCCTACCGCAAACCGCGCGAACTGATCTGGCTGTTCGGCTTCGCCATCTTCCTGTGCCTGATGGCGGAAGCCTTCTTCGGCTACCTGCTGCCCTGGGGCCAGATGTCGTACTGGGGCGCGCAAGTGATCGTCAACCTGTTCGGCGCCATTCCGCTGATCGGTCCCGACCTGTCGCTGTGGATCCGCGGCGACTACGTGGTCTCCGACGCCACCCTGAACCGCTTTTTCGCCTTCCACGTGATCGCCATTCCGCTGGTCCTGCTGGGCCTGGTCGCCGCGCATTTGATCGCGCTGCACGAAGTCGGTTCGAGCAACCCGGACGGCATCGAAGTGAAAGACAACCTGGGCGCCGACGGCCACCCGCTCGATTCGATCCCTTCGCACCCTTACTACACGGTGCACGACCTGTTCGGCGTGTCGATCTTCCTGACCATCTTCAGCGCCGTGGTGTTCTTCGCGCCGGAAATGGGCGGCTACTTCCTGGAGTACAACAACTTCCTGCCGGGCGATTCGCTGAAAACCCCGCTGCACATCGCCCCGACCTGGTACTTCACGCCGTTCTACTCGGTGCTGCGCGCCACCACGGCCGACTTCATGTACGTGCTGATGGCCGCCGTCGCCGCCTACGTCGTGTTCATCTGGCTCAAGTCGCGCCTGTCGCTGGCGCTCAAGGCGGTTATCGCCGTGGTCGCGCTGCTGGCCATCGTCGGCATGCTGCCGTCGGTGCTGGACGCGAAGTTCTGGGGCGTGGTGCTGTTCGGTTCGTCGGTGATGATCCTGGCGGCGCTGCCTTGGCTGGACCACTCGAAGGTCAAGTCGATCCGTTACCGTCCGGACTGGCACAAATACGTGTACATGGTCTTCGGCCTGTCGTTCCTGATCCTCGGCTACCTGGGCACCCAGGCGCCGACCGACACCAAGACCATCGTCTCGCAAGTGTGCACGCTGATCTACTTTAGCTTCTTCCTGCTGATGCCGTGGTGGAGTGCCATGGGCAGGTTCAAGACCGTGCCGTCGCGCGTGACCTTCCATCCGCACTAATCGACGACAGACGCCAAGATCAAAGGACATGACATGAATTTTCCGAAAAAACTGCTCGCCATCCTGGCACTGCTGCCGGCGCTGGCCATGGCCAACGAGGGCGGCCACCCGCTCGACAAGGCGCCGGACCGCTCGACCAACATGGCGGCCCTGCAGCACGGCGCCAAGTTGTTCGTCAATTACTGCCTGAACTGCCACAACGCCTCGTCGATGCGCTACAACCGCTTGAAGGACCTCGGCCTGACCGAAGACCAGATCAAGAGCAACCTGCTGTTCACCGGCGAAAAAGTCGGCGAAATGATGACCACCAGCATGAAGGCGAAGGACGCCAAGGAATGGTTCGGCGCCGTACCGCCCGACCTGTCGGTGATCTCGCGCGCCAAGGCCTCGTCGGCCGGCACCGGCGGCGACTACCTGTACACCTACCTGCGCACCTTCTACAAGGACGACACCCGCCCGACGGGCTGGAACAACCTGGTGCTGCCGAACGTGGCGATGCCGCATGCGCTGTGGGAACTGCAGGGCGCGCGCAACGTCAAAATGGTCGAGGAAAAAGATCCGCACGACGCCGGCAAGACGGTGCACAAGTTCGTCGGCTTCGAGCAAGTCACGCCGGGCAAGCTGAACCAGCTTGACTACGACACCGCCGTGGCCGACCTGGTCGCCTACATGGAGTGGATGGCCGAGCCGGCCGCCGCCAAGCGCAAACAGCTGGGCGTGTGGGTGCTGTTGTTCATGGCCTGCTTCGTGCTGCTGGCGTGGCGCCTGAACGCGTCGTACTGGAAAGAAGTCAAATAAGAGGGTGCTGATTGCACCGCATTCGTTCTGCGCTACCCGCACTGGCGGGTAAGCGATATGGGGTGATCCGTTCGCGGCTTCACCCCCTTTGTTTCTAAGGAACTATAAAATGATGGTTCTCTATTCGGGCACAACCTGCCCCTTTTCGCAACGCTGCCGCCTGGTCCTGTTTGAAAAAGGCATGGACTTCGAAGTGCGCGACGTCGACCTGTTCAACAAGCCGGAAGACATTTCGACGATGAACCCGTACGGCCAGGTGCCGATCCTGGTCGAGCGCGAACTGATCCTGTACGAGTCGAACATTATCAACGAGTACATCGACGAGCGCTTCCCGCATCCGCAACTGATGCCGGCCGACCCGTTGATGCGCGCGCGCGCGCGCCTGATGCTGTTCAACTTTGAAAAAGAGTTGTTCGTCCATGTGCACGTGCTTGAAAGCGAACGCGCCAAGGGCAACGACAAGAGCCACGACAAGGCGCGCGCGGAAATCCGCGACCGCCTGACGACGCTGGCGCCACTGTTCCTGAAGAACAAGTACATGCTGGGCGACGAATTCTCGATGCTCGACGTGGCCGTCGCGCCGCTGCTGTGGCGCCTGGACCACTACGGCATCGAACTGTCGAAGACCGCCGCGCCGCTGATGAAGTACGCCGAGCGCATCTTCTCGCGCCCGGCCTATATCGAAGCGCTGACGCCGTCGGAAAAGGTGATGCGCCGCTAACACCGGCCGCCGCACCGTCGTTTACTTGATGTATTGATGTATCGGCGCGTCGCCCGCCCCGCCCTGCGCCGGGCGGGCGGCGCGCCGGCTTCCCAGCCTGCCAAGACCATGCCTGAAATCTCAACCAAACCCTATATGCTGCGCGCCATCTACGAATGGTGCACCGACAGCGGCTACACGCCCTACCTGGCCGTCAAGGTCGACGCCGGCACCACGGTGCCGATGGAATACGTGAAAAAGGGCGAAATCGTCCTCAACATCAGCTTCGGCGCGACCAGCGGCTTGAAGATGGACAACGACTGCGTCCGCTTCCACGCCCGCTTCGGCGGCGTCTCGCGCGAGATCTACGTTCCGGTCGACAACGTGATGGCGATCTACGCCAACGAAAACGGCCAGGGCATGGCGTTCGAGCCGCAACTCGGCTCCTTCGACCCGTCCGCCGGCCCGACCGACAGCCCGGCCTCGGGCAGCGAGCCGGTGCTTGCCGCCACGCCAATCAGCGCGCCGGCGCCGATGCTGTCGTCGGTGCCGAGCAGCAGCCAGCAAGACGCCCGCACGGCGCCCGCCGGCGACGACGAGCCGCCGAAAAAAGGCGGCCGCCCTACCCTGACGCGGATTAAGTAGGGTATAATTCGCATCGCAAAGTAAGGCCGACTTAGCTCATTTGGTAGAGCAGTTGATTTGTAATCATCAGGTGGCCAGTTCGAAACCGGCAGTCGGCACCAGAATTTAGTTGGAAAATCAAAGGGTTACATGCTTCTGGCTGTAACTCTTTTTTTTTCTGAAGTGCCTTCAAATGCTCCATGTAACCGCTGTGTAACCGGATTGAAGAAAACCGGCGAAACGCAGGGTGGGTGATGCGCCCGTTAAATCATATTCTTTGGGGAACGGATACCATGAACACCGATATCGAGAACACCTCCCAATTTCTGTTCTACGCCGCACCCGACGGAAACGTAAAGGTGCAAGTAGTGCTCGGCGACGAAACCGTCTGGGCTTCGCAAAAGGGGATGGGGGAAATCTTTGGAGTTGACGTTAGGACAGTCAGCGAGCATCTGCAAAACATCTTTAAAACCAATGAGTTAGTTGAAGATTCAGTTATCCGGAAATTCCGGATAACTGCCGCAGACGGGAAGGCGTACCTCACAAATTTCTATAATCTGGACGCTATCATTTCTGTCGGTTACAGAATAAATTCCGCGCAAGCAACACAATTCAGGATTTGGGCCTCTTCGGTGCTGAAAGAGTATTTGGTGAAGGGCTTTGCGCTAAACGATGATAGGTTGAAGCAAGGAAGCAAGTTGTTCGGCAAAGACTATTTTGACGAACTGCTCGAACGCATCCGGGAGATTCGGGCATCAGAGCGGCGTTTCTATCAAAAAATAACAGACCTGTATGCGCAGTGCAGCATTGACTACGACAAGAATGCGCCTATCACGCAGGTCTTTTACGCTACCGTGCAGAACAAGTTTCATTTTGCCATCCATGGCAACACGGCATCCGAATTGGTCAAACTACGCTCAGATGCTGGGAAGCCAAACATGGGCCTTACAGCCTGGAGAAATGAGAAGGCAGGCGGGAAAATTCTGAAAACTGATATAGCAGTTGCCAAAAACTATCTCAGTGAACCAGAACTAAGAAATATGAATCGCTTAGTTTCACAGTACCTCGACTTCGCCGAAGGCATGGCAGAGCGCCAGAAAGCTATGACGATGGAAGCGTGGACTAAAAAGCTAGACGACTTTTTGAAGTTTAACGAGTACGAAGTTTTGGACGGCGCTGGCCATGTATCAGCAGATGCAGCGAAGAAACTTGCTGAAGTTGAGTACGCCAAATTCCGTACCATTCAGGACAAAGAGTTCACTTCAGATTTTGATAAAGTTGTGGATAAAATAAAGACTGACGGGCAGATTCCTTCGCGGATTGACTAGGTAGCTCAAAAAGCAGCGTCCACATTAAGCCGCCATCCGGCGTCCAGCTTAATGCGGGTCTAGCGGCCGACGGCGTGGCCAGTGTTCTCTATACGGCCTTGATGGCGGAGTACAGCGTGGCCCTGCTCACGCCGTATTCCTCGGCTAGAGCGGTCTTGCTCTCCGTAACGGCGCGCTGGCGAATCGATGCAACCTGGGCGGCGCTGAGCTTAGCGGAACGACCCATATGCTTGCCATTGGCGCAGGCACGGGCCTGCCCCTCGGCGCGGCGCTCATTTATCATGGCCAACTCGAAGGAGGATACCGCGCCGAGCATGGTCAGCAACATCTGGTTCATCGCGCTGGTCTTGTCGGCGGTGAAGGTCAGTCCCTCTTTTTTGAACGTGATGCTCACACCCTTGTCCGTCAACTGTTTGACCAGCGCCAGCAGGTCAGCGGTATTGCGCGCCAAGCGGCTGATTTCATGGACTAGCACCGTGTCGCCTTCGCGGACATGCGAAAGCATCGCCTGAAGCGCTGGGCGGTTCGTATCGCTGCCGCTGCATTTATCTTGGAAGACTTTATCAAGGGGCAGGCCGTCGAGTTGGCATGCGGTGTTTTGGCCGACGCTTGAAACCCGGATATATCCTACCGTTTGTCCTGCGCCCATTTTGTTCCCCTTCACGATTGTGTAAGGAAAGTACATAGGACTTTTCGGAAAGTGTATAGTTGATTCGTTTTGATACTTGCTGGACACCATTTCTCCGGGCAAGGTGTTTGGCAATCGTTGTGTTGAGAAAGTATGCCTTCTCGCCTGAGCAGGTGGGCGACGCCGGGATGGGACACCTCAGCGTTAATGTATTGATGTGATGCAGGGCAGATCATCGAACGACAAAATAGAGCGTTTGACGCAACGAGAGCGCTTCTTCGGCGCCACTGAGCATCGTGTGCATGGTGTGAGCGCACTGGGAGCGATCTTGGAGATCATCGCTCTTGCTCCATGCTGTCTGCCTCTTCAAGCGCTCCTCCACTCTACCATAGAAAAAATTTAACCTAGGTTTCCACGCCTGTTCCTTTACAATCTTGCATCCGTGAACATCTTAGCGCATCCCGCCAGTCCGAACCGTACTAGCAATAGGAATAAAAACTTGAAAAATATTTTCTGCAAAAAAAGCGACCTGAGCAACGAAGCGACCGTTGAGTCATATTTTGTTGACAGACTGCTAAAATATCTTGGATATGCGGACAGTGACATATCACTGAAGGATAGCATTTCCGAATTTGCAGTCGGAAAAGGTAGTAAAAAACCCTTTATCGGCCGGATTATGTCTTAAAAGTCGGCGGCATTCCCGCAGTTGTTGTGGACGCAAAATCCCCAAGCGAAAATATCGAAAACTGGGAACATCAATGCTTTTCCTACTGCTTGGAAATTAACAAAGAATTTGACTACAATCCAGTTAAATATTTTGTTCTTACTAACGGTCTAAAGACGGCAGTTTACCAGTGGGACAAAAAAAACAATTTAATTGAAATGGATTTTGATGAATTTAACATTGAGTCTTCCCAACTCACGAAACTCATCGCGCTAATTTCCCACACATCGATTCGCGGGATGTCGGAGTCTTTGAAAGAAGAGGTCGATCAGCAAAATTTCGATTTTAAGTGCATTTCATTGGAAGAACTTGCTGCTAAATTTCAAAGACTACATCAAGAAATATGGCAGGCTGAAAAAAAAGGTCCGAGCGCTGCATTTCAGGAACTTATAAAGATCTTTTTTGTGAAAATTCGGAAAGACAAGGACATCCACGCAAAGCTTGGTATGTCTCCATCACCGAAATATAAAGACGTTGTTTTCTCACAACATTGGATTGTTAGTCAAACAGAAGTTGCCAATCCTATAAATGACATATTATTTCGAACCTTGATTTTAGAGCTTGAAAAAGACATTTTATCTGGAAAGAAAAAAAGATTTTTTGATGGCAGTGACCAAATAAATCTGTCTTCTGGGACTTTAAAAAAAGTTGTTAAAGAGATTGAACATGTTGACTTATTTGGCATGGAAGAAGATGTTCATGGCAGAATGTTTGAGACATTTCTGGATGCTACAATCCGCGGAAAAGACATTGGTCAATTTTTTACGCCGCGTGATGTTGTCGGATTGATGGTTGAATTGGGCAGCCCGATCGCGTCGAAGAATCACGTCGAT
The DNA here is from genome assembly GCF_000344615.1 of Janthinobacterium sp. CG3. Classification (GTDB taxonomy): domain Bacteria; phylum Pseudomonadota; class Gammaproteobacteria; order Burkholderiales; family Burkholderiaceae_D; genus Janthinobacterium. The sequence continues at coordinate 4,185,066 of NZ_KB467824.1, forward strand.
AAAATTCTTGATGCCTGCTGTGGATCTGGTGGATTTTTAATTACGGCACTTACATCAATGTTGCTGCAAGCTTCTTCCATAAAGGGAATGACATCAAAAGAGCGTCAAGAACTGGACGATACTATAAAGACAAAAAGTGTATATGGCATTGATGCTGGAAGCGATCCAGCCATGTACAAAATTGCACGCATGAATATGTATTTACACGGCGATGGTGGTAGCAATATCTATTATGCAGATTCGTTGGATAAAGGAATCGGCCGGGTGGGCGCCGAAAGCTTGGAAGTTGACAAACAGTTAGATGAGTTACGGCGTTTGATAACCGAAGAAAAAATAAAATTTGATTTAATTCTTTCCAATCCACCCTTCTCTCTTCTGTACACAAGGGAAAATAAAGATCAAGAACGAATTCTCAACCAATATGCTCTATCACGCGATAGAAAAGGCGGAAAAATCGTCAATAAGCTTATCAGTAGTGTGATGTTTATAGAACGCTATAAGGATTTGGTCACGGATGACGGAAAAATTGTTGCAGTAATTGATGACTCCGTCCTATCTGGATCTTCTTATGTTCATGTTCGTGATTATATTCGCGAGAACTTTATTATCGACGCTATCATATCACTACCTGGAGATGCATTTCGCCGCGCCTCTGCCCGAGTTAAAACGTCAGTGATTATACTCCGCAAGAAAATTGAAGAGGAAACGCAACAAGATGTCTTCATGGCATCATCAATTTATCTTGGCATTGAATCGAAAACGGCCAAACGAATCGGCATAAAGGTCCTTGACCTTGAGAATGCCAAAATCGAAGAGCAAAACCGTATGGTTGCCGACTACAACGCGTACGTTGCTGGTGTCAATGGCGAATATGTCGTCCAATTTTCTAATTGCCTAGATAGGCTCGATGTAAAGTATTGCATCAATGACCGTGGACGTAAAGCGTCAACCTGGGTAGCTGGTGGTTACAAAGTTAATCGATTAGGCAGCATCCTTTCACCCGCAACAGATCGATCAGAAAAAGTAGAAGAAGAAGATGAGTACCCGCTATTAATTGTTAATTACGACGGTGAAATTAATGACGGTGAGGTATTGGACGGGGCTGATTCTTCATATTCTAAACTTTATAAAGTAAAACAGTGGGATTTGCTTATATCGAATATGGGTTTTGGTCGCGGGGCAATTAGTGTTGTTCCACCGCATCATGCAGGGAAATTTGTCTCAAATGAATACACAATACTGACATCGCCATCTAAGGAATGCGCAGTTTTTTATTGGAATCTATTAAGAACAAAAGAAATTTTAGGTGATATTTTTTCTTCGACAACAGGCATGAATCGGGGAAGGATAAAATGGGACATCATTCAAGATGTCTTGGTTCCTGTTTACGAAAGAAATGCCGAAATAACAAAACTAACAAAAGAAATTGAAGAATTTTGGACTGCTTATGAGAAATTCACGACTAGCAAAAATATTCATATTGAGCGCGTATCCGCTGAACTTGATGTCGCTGGGAACGATTCACTAGATCGCTGGTTGTCTTTTAAACCACCAGAGTGACGTCTTGACGACGAGCAGCTTGACCTCAGCTCAGTGAAACTAAGGAATCACCGGACCGTCAGCATTTTTTCTGGATCAATTGTTTAGGACGTTTCAGACATGATTTGTGTGGTTTCGAGAGTCTTCTACCCCCTGTGTCAGGATAGATGTCGTGTCACCCCGCTTGGTTGTACACGCGCTTAACGAACAATTCAGGCTTCTTTGCCTGCCAGTCTTTGAGAGCCTGAATCGGTGTCATATGGTTTGATGCGCGCTGCGGAATGCTGTTGTTGTAGATCTTCAAATAGCCGCGTAGGGTCGACTCAAGTTCCGCCGCAGACGCGAACCTCGTCTGGCCGACGATCTCGCTGATGCGCCCGTTAAAGCGTTCGACCATGCCGATTGTTTGCGGATGGCGTGGTGGGATGAGTCTGTGCTCAATGCCTTATTGTTTGCAGAGTCGATCGAACACATGCTTGCCAGTCGGTATCCGCTTGCCATCAGCGTCTTTCGTCCTGCTGGTGTAGCGGTCAGTGAACTGGCTCCCGTTGTCGGTCAACAGCCTGACGATCTTGACTGGGCAGGCGCTCTTGACCTCGCTCAGGAAGTCGACGCTGCTGCTATCGGACTGGTCGGCATAGATCTCCATGAAGACCCAACGTGTGGCCCGGTCGATGGCGACGCAGGTAGCGCCGCGATGACTCGACCGGCATCTGCGGCAGGTACTTGATGTCGATGTGAATAAATCCCGGTTCATAGTCTTAGAAGGTTTTTTTCCTGGCCGGCTCGCCGCTCTCCTGAGCCACCAGGTCGGTTAGCTGGGCGCCCCAGGCCGGCATGGGAGACAGCAGGATTGATGAACTCGCGCGAGATGGCCAGCAGCTCGTCTGTGGGCAGCAACAGCGTGGTGCGGAGCTCGACGACGATCGCCTCCTGCACCGGCGTCAGCGTGGTGCGTAAGGTATCAGGACGATGCGAACGGTCCTCCGCGCTATCACGTTCCTGCCACTTGCGGATGGTCTGCCGGGTCACGTTATAACAGCGCGCCAGTTCGGCCTGGCTCAAGGTGAATTCCCGAATCTCTTTGCGGATCAAGTGGGTCGTTCTGGCGAGGCTATGCAGGGCTTGGCTTAAGGTACAGGGCGTGATTCGCTGGAAAGAAGTAGTGTACTCAAAACGTGCCTGGCTTTAAAGAGTGGCCAGCTACGGAAAGGTGCATAATCACACGAATCTAAACACTTAGGTGGCCAGTTCGAAATCTGCAGTCAACAGCAGAATACAGCAGCAAATCAGAGGGTTACCCGCTTCGGCCTGTGTCCCTTTTTTCTTACGCACCACCCGCGCCTCCTTACTTCGCCGCTATGCAGCGGTGCACTCGCCATGCCAAGCAACCTCTCTTTACTCGACTTTAACCGCCCCGGTGGCCTTGCCTTGCTACTGCTGTTCGCCGGTGTCGCCACGCTGCTGCTGCGCCGCTTGGTGCCAGCCTCGTTCGCGGCGCTGGGCGCGGGTCGCATCGTCCGCGGCTATCTGGCGGTGGCTGCGGCCATCGCGGCGCTGGCCTTGATGGAGGCCGTCTCTCAAGGCTGCGGCCAAGTGGCGCAAGGACAGCTCGCCCCGGACCAGCTCGGCGGTTGGCTGGCGCATTCCTTCGTGTACCTAGCCGCGCTGATGCTCGCCGCGGCGCTGCCGCTGCTGGCCGCGCTGGTCGTGCCGGCGGCGGTATGGCTTGCCGGGAAAAATCGCGCAACCCTGCCGGCCGTCGTCGGAGGCGGACTGGTCATTGCCGCGGTCGGCGCCGCCTGCCACGCCGCTGGGTCATCAGGCGAGTGGGGACCGACGCAGCAGTTCGACGCCGTCCTGGCGTTCATGTCGCCCGTCGGCATCGGTATCGTCTTGCTGCCCCTGGTGTTCGGCATGGGTTGCCAATTGCCGCTGCGGCGCGAGCGCCGCTAAGGGCTTTGCCGTTCAATCGGCCCGCCCGCGCCGCAATGCCGCGCAAGCGGCCCCGGCTACTTGACGACCATGTCGTTTTTGACGGCCGTGACGCCCTTCACGCCGCGCGCGACCTGGACCGCCTTGCTGATGTCCTCGCGCGAACTGACGAAGCCGCTCAGTTGCACCGTGCCTTTGAAGGTTTCGACGTTGATTTCGCGCGCCTTTAGCTGGGGGTCGTCGACCAGGGCCGCCTTGACCTTGGTCGTGATAAGCGAGTCGTCGATGTATTCGCCAACGCCCTCGCGCTTGGCGGTCGGCGCGCAGGCCACCAGCGCCAGCGTCAGCAATGCGACCAGGAATGAATAAAGGGGATGCACTCGTTTCATGGCTCTGCTCCTTGGGGTGGGTTGGTGCGCGGCGCGCGTCAGGCCCGAACGGCGCCGCCGCCGCGGGCCGGACGACTGCGAACGGCTGTCTTATTGTCGGCGCTGGCGCGGCGCGCCGTTTGTGCGGCGTCAAACGGGCCAGCCTTTGCGCCGCCGCGCCTCAACCGAGTTTGCCCGGCTCCAGCCGGGCCAGCTTCGCCGCTTTGCCGTAGCGGCGCTGCAGCGCCGCCGCGTCGAGCAGGTCGCGGCCCAGCACCACGCGCAGGTCGGCCGCGCCGCAACTGGCCTGCTCCAGTAGTACCAGCGGTCCCAGCCGGGCCGCCAGCGCGCGCGCCTGCGCCGCCATGTCGGGCCGGTATTCGACGCGGCTGCGCGCGACCCGGAACGAGGCGTCGTTGCCGAGCCGGACCACGCGCAGTTGCTCGCTGGCGAGCGTGCGCCCCAGCGCCGCCGCCATGCCGGTGACGCCGTTGCCGTTGCGAATTTCCAGCAGCAGCGGCGCCGGTCGCGGCGCGCCGTGCGCCAACGGTGGCGGTGCCGGCGCCGCCTCCGCAGTCACAGCCGGCGCCGCCACGCGCCGCAGTTGCAGCACGTCGCCGCTGGCCACCAGTTCGGTACGCGCCAGCGCGTCGCTGCCGGCATCGGCGCGCTCGGCCTGCCGCGCCGGCGCGGCGGCGGGCGCTGCCCCCACGCCGTGGCGCCGCAGCAGCGCGTAGTCGTCGCCGGCTTTGTGGGTGCGCAGGCTGGCGGCCTGGGCCAGCATCAGCGCGGCCCGCTCGGCCTGGCCGATTTTCGCCAGCACGGCGCCGAGGTGCTCCCAACTGCGCGCGTTCGACGGGTCGAGCACGCAGGCCTGCTCCAGCGCGGCCAGCGCGCGCTCGTTGTCGCCGCCGAGGAAATAGGCATAGCCCAGGTTAGCGAACAGGAAGGCGCTGCGCGGCGCCGCCGCGCCGGCCCGGGTCAGGTCTTGCCACAGGGCGATCGCGCGGCCGTAGTCGCCCTGCGCCGCCGCCAGCACCGCCAGGGCGTTGCCGGCGTTGACATGGCCGGGGTCGAACTGCAGCGCCAGTTGGTAGGCGCGCGCGGCGTCGGCGTCGCGGCGCGCCGCGTGTTGCTTGCGACCCAGCGCGTAGTAACCGTCGGCCAACTGGGCCGACTGGACCGACTGGACCGGCGCCGGCGCGAACGGCGCGCCGGCCGGCGCCTGGCCGCCACCGGCGCAGGCGGCCAACAGAACCGTGGCGCAGGCGGCGGCAAGGCGGGTAAGGGGTGTTGTGTGCATGCGGCTTCTCCCGCGGCTGGGCAGCCGCATAGTGTGGCGCCGGCGCGGGCGCCGGTTCAGCGAATCGACAGGGTCTTGCCGAGCTCTATGCCGGCGGGTCCGACCAGCACCAGTAGCAGCGTTGGAAACACGCAAAAAATCAGCGGAAATAGCAGTTTCAAGGCGATTTTCGCGGCCGCCTCCTCGGCCACCAGGCTGCGTTTGCTCCGCAGGTTGTCGGAATGCACGCGCAACGAATCGCCCATGCTGGTGCCGAAGCGCTCGGACTGGATCAGCATCGCCACCAGCGTGTCGACGTCCTCGACGCCGCTGCGCAGGGCCAGGTTGCGCAGCGCCTTTTCCTTGCTGAAGCCGGCGCGCATTTCCATCAGCACCAGTTGCAGCTCCTGCGCCAGCACCACGCTCTTGATGTGGATTTCGGCGGCCACCTTGGCCAACCCGCGCTCCAGGCTCAGGCCGGCCTCGACGCACACCGTCAGCAGGTCGAGCGCGTCCGGGAAGGTTTCGAAAATCTCGCGCTGGCGCCGCTCCGCGCAGCGCGCCAGCACCGCGTTGGGCAGGTAGTAGCCGACGCTGGCGCAGACGAACAGCAGCAGCAGCAGACTGCGGTGCAGCACGGCGCCGAGCGCGCCGGCGGCGAACAGCGCCACCAGCGCCGGCAGCAGCAGCGCCAGCAGCGACTTGGCGGCGAAATACAGCGGCGCCGTGGCCGGGTGGCGCCAGCCGGCGTTCATGAAGCGGGTGCGCAGCGGCGAACGCTCCCAGCCGTCGGCCGGCAACGACAGGCGCGCCAGCGGCTGCGCCACCTTGGCGGCGCGCTCGATCCAGCCGCTGGCCGGCGCCGCCTGCGCCTCGGCCGGCGCCATGAACGAGAACAGGCGCCGGCGCAGCGCCACCGGCATAAACATCAGCAGCGCCAGCCAGACCAGCGCGACGACGACGCCGAACACGATGACGAGGAAACCCCATTGCCGCCCGTTCATGACGCCTCCTTCCGGCCGGCCGCGGCCGCGCCCATCCGCTTGCAGCGCCTGGTCCGCTTCCGCGGCGTCCGCTGTATGGGTTTCATATCCTGATCCTGATCACCTTGCGCATCCACAGCACGCCCACCGCCACCATGCCGACCGAGTACCACAGCAGGCGCACGCCGCCCGGGTCGGTCCACAACACGCGCACGTAGTTGGGGTTGATGAACGACATGATCAGCAGCATCGCCGGCGGCATCAGGCCCAGCACCCAGGCCGACAGCTTGCCCTCGGCCGACAGCACGCGCACCCGCCCCAGCAGCTTCAGGCGGGCGCGGATGATGCTGCCGATGCTGCCCAGCAGCTCGGCCAGGTTGCCGCCCGACTCGCGCTGGATCAGCACCGCGATCACCATGTAGCGCAGGTCCGTCAGCGGCACCCGCGTGGCCAGGTTTTGCAGCGCCTCGTTCATCGGCACGCCGTAGTTGATTTCCTCGTGGGCGAACTTGAATTCGGCGCTGATGGGCTCGGGCAGCTCGTCGCCGACCATTTGCAGCACGTTCGAAAACGAATGGCCGGCGCGCAGCGCGCGCGCCAGGAAGTCGACCGCCTCCGGCAGCTGCGCCTCGATGCGCTGCAGGCGCGCGCCGCGGGCGCGCAGCAGCAGCAGGCATGGCAGCGCCAGCGCGACGCCGCTCAGGCCCAACCCGGCCAGCGCCGGCACGCCGTAGCCCAGCGAGAGCGCGGCGCCGCAGGCCAAGCCGAATACGCTGGCGGCCAGCACCTGCAGCACCGACCATTTGGTGCCCGACTGCTGCAGCAGCACGTCCAGCGCGGCGCTGCCCGGCAGCGCCCGTAGCAGCCGCTCCAGCGGCGGCCAGTCGCTGTAGCGGCGCTGCTTGAGGATCGACACCTTGTCGGCGCCGCCCTGGCCGCGCCCGGACATCAGGCGCAGGCGCCGGGCGATGTTCTGGGCGCTGCCGCCGCGGCTGCCGGACCACCACAGCCAGATCCCCTCGACGAGCAGGAAGCAGGCGGCGAACAGCAGCACCGCGAAGCCGTAGAAACTCAGGTCCATGGCGCCCCCGCGGCGCCGGCGCGCCGGCTATTCATACACCCGCTCCGGGTCGAAGGCGCTGTCGGGCACCGGCGCGCCGAACATGCGCAGGCGCTCGGCGAAGCGCGGCCGCACCCCGGTGGCGGCGAAGTGGCCGAGCACCCGGCCATCCTTGTCGACGCCGCTCTGCTCGAAGCGGAAGATCTCGTGCATGGCGATGATGTCGCCCTCCATGCCGGTGATCTCCTGGATGCTGACGAGCTTGCGCGCGCCGTCGGTCAGCCGCGACACCTGCATCACCACCGTCACCGCCGAGCAGATCTGCTGGCGCGTGGCGCGCGGGCTCAGGTTGACGCCGGCCATGCCGACCATGTTCTCCAGCCGCGCCAGGGCGTCGCGCGGGGAGTTCGAGTGGATCGTCGCCAGCGAGCCCTCGTGGCCGGTGTTCATCGCCTGCAGCATGTCGAGCGCCTCGGCGCCGCGCACCTCGCCGAGGATGATGCGGTCGGGACGCATGCGCAGCGCGTTGCGCACCAGCGCGCGCTGGCTGACCTCGCCCTTGCCCTCGATGTTGGGCGGCCGCGTTTCCAGGCGCACCACGTGCGGCTGGCGCATCTGCAGCTCGGCGGCGTCCTCGATGGTGACGATGCGCTCGTTCGCCGGAATCGAACCCGACAGCACGTTCAGCAGCGTCGTCTTGCCGCTGCCGGTGCCGCCGGAGATCAGGATGTTGATCTTGGCGTGGCCGAGCGCCTGCAGCACCTGCACCATCGGCGGCGTCAGGCTCTTGTTGTCGAGCAGGTTGGCGACCGTCAGCGGGTTCGCCGAAAAGCGCCGGATCGACAGGATCGGCCCGTCCACCGCCAGCGGCGGGATGATGGCGTTGACCCGCGAGCCGTCCGGCAGGCGCGCGTCGACCATCGGGCTGGACTCGTCGACCCGGCGCCCGACCCGCGAGACGATCTTTTCGATGATCTTCATCAGGTGGGCGTTGTCGTGGAAGGTGACGTCGGTCAGTTCCAGGCGGCCGGCGCGCTCGACGTAGACGCGGCTGTGGGTGTTGACCAGGATGTCGGACACGCCCGGGTCGGCCAGCAGCGGCTCGAGCGGGCCGAAGCCGAGCATTTCGTGCTGGATGTCGAGCACCAGGTTGTGCCGCTCCTGCTGGTTCAGGACGATGCGCTCGTCCTCGATGATGCGCTGCACCAGCAGCGCCAGCTCGTGCTTGAACTGCTCGGCCGTCAGGCGCTTCAGGCGCTCCAGGTCGATGCGGTCGAGGATCGCCTGGTGCATGCTTTTCTTCAATTCCTGGTAGGCCTGGCCGGCCAGGCCGCCGGGGTTGCCGCTGGCGGGCCGGCCCTGGTCGGCCACCGCCAGGCGTTCACGTAAGCTCATGGTGTACTCCGGTTGGTTGGGGGGGGGTGTCACAATTCGGCGTCGCCGCGGCCGAACAGGCGGCCGAACAAACCCTTGTGCTCGGACAGGCGCCGCGCGGTGACGCGCTCGACCAGCTCGGCCATGCTGCGCGCCACCGCGCTGGTGCGCGACAGCAGCAGCGCCGGCACGCCCTGGTTGACCGAGTCGGTCGCCGAGATGTAGTCGTTGGGCACGGCGTGCACCACCTCGGCGCCGAGCGCGTGCTCAAGGTCGGCCAGGCGCAGCTTGCCGCCCTTTTCGTAGCGGTTGACGATCAGGTGCACGCGCTCGTTCGGATAGCCGAGCGAGCGGAAGATGTCGAGCAGGCGGCGGCCGTCGCGGATGTCCGGCAGCGCCAGTTGCAGCACCGGGTAGATGGCGTCGGCGCCGTCGAGCGCGCGCAGCGACATCGGGTCGATCTGCCGGCCGACGTCGAGCACGATGTAGTCGTAGTGCTGGCGCGCCACCCGCAGGATGGTGTCCATGTGCTCGGCCGTCATGTCCAGCGCCAGCGTCGGGTCGTCGGCCGCCGCCAGCACGCCGAAGCCGGGCGAGACGTGCACCAGGCAGGAGGCCAGGAAGGCGCCGTCGACGCGGGCGATCTGCTGGCAGACGTCGGCCAGCGTCATCGCCGGCTTCTGGTCCGACACGTACAGCGCGGCGTCGCCGAACTGGCCGTGCAGGTCGATCAGCAGCACCTTCTTCTCGGCCAGCGTGGCCAGCGCGTAGCCGAAGTTGGTCGAGATGAAGGTGGCGCCGCTGCCGCCCTTGCAGGACAGGAAGGCCAGCACCTTGCCGTCGCGCTGCTGGGTGACACCGGCCTGCACGTCGATCCGGTCCATCGCCTCGTGGAAGGCCTTGTGCTGCAGCGGCAGCGCCAGCACCTCGCGCATGCCGGCGCGCATGGCGCGTATCATCAACTCCTGCTGGTGGCCGTCGGTCAGCAGCATGAAGGCGGCGCCGGGGTACATGCGCGCCAGCCGTTCCAGCAGCTCGGCCTCGGCCGGGGCGACCTCGCTGGCGTCGACGATGACCAGCTGCGGCGGCTCCGGCACGACGCGTTCGACGGCGTCGCGCAGGCCGTCGCGGCCGGCCGACAGTTGCAGCGGCGGCATGCGCGCCGTGCCCTGCGCCGCGACCTCGGCGTGCAGCTGGGTGTCCCGGGTGATCATCAACGCTTTCATCGCACTCCCTTTCTGTGGAAATCAAATGCCGCGCTACGGGCAGCCGCCGGCCGGGTCGTAGCCCAGCGTCTCGGCCGGCACCACCGTGGCGGCTTGGTTCAGCGACAGCGCCCCGGCGTTGTAGTCCAGCAGGGCCCCCGGCAGCGGTATCAGCGGCGGGTACGCCACCGCGGTGCAGTCGGTGCCGGGCCGGCACAGGCGCGCGCGCACGAAACGGATGCAGCCGGCGCCGTTCGGATTGGTGAAGCAGACGGCGCGGTTCAGCGCCGGGCAGGCCGGCAGCGCGACGGCGGCGATCGGCTGCATGACGCCGTCGCCGTCGAGCGACAGGTAGTCGATGCGCAGATAGCTGGCGTCGATGGGGCCGCCGAGGCGCAACTTGCCGTTGGCGTCGGCCAGCAGCGCGCCCCGGCGCAGCGCCTGCATGGTCGGGGCGTTGCTGAAATCGGCGACGGCGGCGGCGCGCGCGGCGCGCCGCGTCGTGTCCTGCAGCGTCACCGCCAGGAACATCGCGTGCGCGCTCTCGGCCAGCAGGTAGACGACGCCGAGGAACATGGCCAGCAGCAAGGCGAACTCGACGGCGACGACGCCGCGCCCCGCGGCCGCCCGGCCGCGCCGCCGCGCGCGGGTTTTCGCCTCAGCCGCCATACGGCACCGTCACGTCCAGAGCGATGGTGAAATCGCTGCCGAGGTGGAAAAGGTCGCGCACGCCCTGCAGCACGCCGACGTGCAGCACGAAGGGCAGGACAAAGACGCGGATCGTGGTGGGCGCCGGCGCGTTGGCTTCGCAGGAAACGTTGTTGCACATCACACTGACGTCGCCGGGCACCTCGATCCGCAGGCCGTTGCCGGCGGCGGCGTCCAGCACGATCTGGCGCGCCGCTTTCACCGCCAGCGCGCGCTTGGTCCCCCGGCTCATGTCGCCGGCCGAGGTGGCCGCCATGAAGCGCGCCGCGTTCTGCACCGCGTTCTGCATCGCGTTGTAATACAAAAAAGTCTGGACGATCGGCACCATCACCGCCAGCAGCAACAGCAACATCGGCAGCACCAACGCGAACTCGACGGCGGCGACGCCGTCCTGCCGGCCGCGCCGCGCGGCGGTACGCGGCGCGCTCATCGGAACAGCCCCACCGGCCCGCCCAGCGCCGCCGGCGCCGCGACGCCGGCGAATTCGCCGCTGATGGCGGTGGCGCTGGCCTGCGCCGTCATGTAGAAACGGCCGACCGCCAGCACCGTCGCCGTCGGGGCGGTCGGCAGCGTGCAATTGAGCAGCGCGACGTTGAGCACGCGCCGCCCGGGCAGCCTGGGATTGGCGATGCTGGAAGACAGGAACCAGGCGATGGCCAGGCTGGTATACGGCGCGCCGCTGGCGGGATAATTGCCGGGTGCGGCGACGTCGGCGCCGCTGTTGACCCGGTACAGCGTCGGCCAGTCGGTCAACGCGAACGGCGCGCCGGCGGGCGTGAGCGGGCGCGAAAAGCCCCACAGCGGCCCGTAGTGCTTGGCCTCGACGGTTTCGCTGGCGGCCGAAGGCAAGGGCACAGGCAGGTCGGCTTTGGTGCGCAGCGCGGTGGCGCTGCCGGTGGTGGCCGCCACCGCCGTTTGCCCGCTCGGCGTCGGCGGATAGGGCTTCACATTGTTGTCGGCCACGCCCACGGAGTTTTCGCAGCCGCCGCTGGGACCGAAGCGCGAGTTGAGCTGGGCGGCGTAGGCGAACTGCGCCGGCGAGATGGCGCTGACATACACGCTGGCCGGCACGCGCGCCATCGGCACGCTGCCGCTGCACATGAAGGGGTTCAGCACCGCCGCACCGAAATTGGCCGGGGCCGACGCCGCCGGCGGCGTCGCCAGCGGATTGATGACGTAGTTGCGCGCGGCCGGCCCGGTCGGATTCAGCGCCAGCAGGTTGTAGCCGACGCCGCGGCGGAAGCCGAATTCCACCTGCTCGTTCAAGCCGCCGCTGCTGCGCACGGCAGTTGGCGCCGTGCTCATCACGCAAATGGCCAGCGGCGCGAGGTTGATCGAGGTGTGGCCCGCCACCGCGTGCGCGGCCGCGCTGCGCACGCCGACGGCGCTGTCGACGCTGCGCATGAACGGCGTGGCGACGTTGGCGCCGGCCAACGCGGCGGTGTCGACCCGGGCGAACCAGTAATTGGCCGGCGCCGCGTTCGCCGTCGCCGCGTCGACCCAGCCGGCGCCGCCGCCGGGCGCGTCGGCGAAGCCGAGCGCCGCGTTGTCCCACACCATGGCGACGCCGCCATACCCGACCCGGTTGGCGGCGACGACTCGGCCGGCCTCGGCCTGCGCCAGGGCGATGCCGGCGGGGGTGCCGTCGAGCTGCCTGGCCGCCGCCAGCGCGGCGCCGTCGGCGACGTTCTGCAGTTCGGTCCGGCGGTGGTGGACCTGGGCGATGTCGAGCACCACGCCCATGCACAGGACCAGGCCGAGCAGCAGCGGCGCCAGCAGCACCGCGAACACGCCGCGCTGGCGCCGCCAGCGGCGAAAGAACGGGATGGATGGTTGTGCCATGGCGCGCCCCGGCTACTTGCCGGACCCCATGGTGAAGTTGCCGGCCGGCGGCGCCGGCTCGGCGAACGACTTCTGGTAGCGCTCCAGCACGGCGCGCGCGCTTTTGCCGTCCATGCCGGCGACCGGGTCCGGGTTGGCGGCGGCGCCGGGACGCGCCACCTGCTGGGCGAAGGCGATGCGCACGGCGTCGCCGGCGCGCCGGTCCAACTGCGGCGTGGTCGGCGCGCAGCCGGCCAGCAAGGCCGCCAGCGCGGCGGCCAGCAGCGGCCGGCCCCGGCGCGGATGCGCAGCGGCGCGCTGTGGTGGTGTGTGCAAGCTGGTGTGCATGGTGGCTCCCGTATGCGTCACTTCAATTCAAAGCCGGCGGCGGCCTGCGCCGGCGGCGCGTCGGCCGGCGCAGGCGCCGGCGCCGCGCCCTCCATGCGCCCGCCCAGGAACAGCTCGGCCCGGCCAGGGGCATGCAACTGGTCGGTCGGCAGCGCGTAGTTCGGCGGCAGCGGTTTGACCAGGTGCGCGGTAATCACGAATAGCAATTCGCTGCGGTCGTGCTGGAAGTCGGTGCTGCGAAACAGCGCGCCCAGCACCGGCACTTCGCCCAGCAGCGGCAAGCCCTTGATGTTGCTGACCTGGTTGCTCTTGATCAGGCCGCCGATGGCGTAGCTCTGGCCGTCGAACAACTGCACCGTGGTGGCGGCGCGCCGCGTGGTGATCAAGGGCAGCACCGCGCCGCCGGTGAAGCCGGCGGCGCTGATGCCGACGCCCTCGCGCGACACCTCCGACACCTCCGGCGCCACCTTCAGGTTGATGCGCCCGCCGGCCAGCACCGTCGGCGTGAAGCGCAGGCCGACGCCGAACTCCTTCTCTTCCAGCGTGACCTTGCCGTTGTCCTGGCCCACCGGGATGAAGATCTTGCCGCCGGCCAGGAAACTGCCCTCCTGGCCGCTGATGGCCATCACGGTCGGCTCGGCCAGGATGCGGATCAGGCCGTCCTGCTTTTGCGCCGCCAGCGTCAGCTGGTTGCCGTTCGACTTGCGGGCGTCGAGCAGGCCGCCGGTGCTGCCGGTGAGGAAATTCGACAGCAGCGTGGTGGCCCAGCTGCCGGCGGCGTAGCGCAGCGTCGCGCCGACCTCGAGCTTGTCGAGCAGCGACTTCGACACCTCGGCGATCTGCACCTCCAACATCACCTGCTGCGGCGCGCTGACGTTGAGCAGGTTGATGATGCGGCTGCCGGCCGCCGCCCCGCCGCCGCCGCCGCCGCCGCCGGAATTAGCCGGGGCGCCGGCCGCGCCGTCCTCGCCCTTGCGCAGCCCCGCCAGCGCCTGGGCCGGCTTGCGCACATAGGCGTTGGCCAGTTCCAGCGCGCGCCCCAGCGCCGTGGCGTCCTCGACCGTGCCGCTGAGCACCAGCGAATCGGCGGCCGCGCTGACGCGGATGTTTTTCTCGTCCGGCATCAGCGCGGCCAGGCTGGCCTGCAGTCCGCCGGGGTCCATGCCAACCACCACCTCGACCAGGCTGCACACGCCGCTTTTGCCCTGGATAATCATATTCGTGCTGCCGACGTCGACCCCGAGCAGGTACAGCGTGTCCGGCGCCACCAGCATCGCCTGCACCACGGCGGGATTGCCGACGCTGCGGCTGAGCACCGCCTCGGGCAGGCGCATCAGTTGCGACTTGCCCAGTTGCAGCGCCAGTCGGCCCGGCTTGGCCGCCTCGCCGCTGCAGCGCGGCCCGCCCTCGCCGGCCGCCGCGCGGGCGCCCTGGCGCTCGGCCGGCGGCGTCGGCGTCGGCGGCGCCGCCGCCGCCGTGCTGGCCAGCGCCGCGGACAGGGCGAAGACGATCGTGGTGCGGCTATTCATATGGACGTATCCCCGGCTTGAGCGATGCGGTGGCGGCCAGTGCGGCCGTGCTGAGATGTTCGGATGCCTAAAAACATTCCTGCGACAGCCGCAGGCCGTCGATGACGGCGCTGCAACGGCGCTGGACCAGCGCCACCTTCTGCGGCGCCGCCGGCGGCGCCGCGGCGGGCGCGACGGCGGCCACGGCGGCCGGCGCCGCCGCGGCGGGCGGCGCCGCCGCCGGCCGCTCGCCCAGCAAGGTGACCTTGGTGGCGCCGCCGGTGACGCCCGGCGCCGGGTCGATCTGGTTGCGCAGCGCCAGCGACAGCGTGCCGACGCTGCGCGCCAGGTCGAGGTTCTCGGCCTGCGCCGGCGTCACCTCCAGCGTTACGGCGTTAACCACGCGCGGCTTGGTGTCGTCGCGCCCGACCTCCTGCGCCACCGCCAGCACCAGGATGCGCTCGAGCACGATCTTCGAGATGCTCGGGTCCTGCGCCTGCGCCTGGACCGCGGCGCCGCGGTCGCGCTGGGTGTAGACGATGACGTCGACATAATTGCCCGGCAAGGCGAAACCGGCCACGCCGACGACGTCGTTGACGCGCACCGTGATGGCGCGCTTGCCCTCGGTGATCAGGGCCGACAAGCCGCCGACGGTGCCGACCGGCGCCAGCTTGGCCTCGGTCAGCGGCTCGCCGCGCAGCACGCTGCTCTTGAGCACCCGCCCGGACAGCTTGAGCGGGTCTTGCAAGGCGCCCTGGGGCAGGCTGTCGGCGGGCCAGTCGCTCAGTTTGAGCATCTCCGGCGTCAGGCGCTGGCCCAGGTTGACGTCGGCGGCGGCCAGCACCACCTTGCCGGCGCTGCCGGGACCCTGGCGCAGCAGCCAGCGCGACGCCAGCGCCACCGCGCCCAAGCCAAGCAGCACGGCCAGCGCCATGATCAGAAACGCGCGCCCGTTTTTCATACGATGGCCTCGAACTGGTTGGCCGGGTCGCAGACGGCGTTGGCGCCGGCGGCCGGGCCCGGCCCGGCCTCGCCGCAGGCGGCGAACATGCTGTGCCAGGCCTGGTCGAGGGCGCCCTCGGACAGGTGCGGGGCGCGCCCGGCGGAGCCGGCGAAATCGGCGATGCGCCCCAGCAGCTCGCGCGGATAACTGGCCAGCAGCGGCCGGCCGCTGGCGCCGTGCAGGTCGTCGAGCAGATACGCCAGCGCCGCCTCGTCGCAGGCGATGCCGGCGTGGCGGCACTGCTGGCGCAGCAACGCGCGGTAGTCGGCCCGCTGCAGCGCGCCGACGTGGATTTTATAGCCGAGGCGGCGCAGGAAGGCCTCGTCGAGCAGCGTGTGCGGCGCCAGGTTGGTGGCGAACACCAGCACCACGTCGAACGGCACGGTGAACTTGTGGCCGCCGCGCAGCGACAACTGGTCCAGGCCCAGGTCGAGCGGCTGCATGAAGCGGTTCAGCAGCTCGGCGGCGGCGACGCGCTGGCGGCCGAGGTCGTCGACGATGAAGATGCCGTTGTTGGCCTTCAGGTGCGGCGGCGCCTGGTAGCAGCCGCCGAAGGCGTCGTGGCGCAAGTCCAGCATGTCGGCGCTGAGCTCGGCGCCAATCTGCCCGACCGGGCGCTGGCACAGGGCCCAGCGGATGTCGCTGCTACGCCGCTCGACCATCTGCTGGGCGTGGGCGGCGTGCTGCGGCGCCGGCGCCAAATGCAGCAAGGGGTCGTAGATCTGGACGATTTCCTGGCCGACCACGACGGCGTAGGGCACCGCGGCCAGGCCCTGCAGCAAGCCGCCGAGCTGGCGCGCCAGCGTGGTCTTGCCGCCGCCCGGCGGCCCGTACAACAGCATCGAGCGGCCCGAATACATGGCCGCGCCGACCATCTCGAGCACGCCGGCGCCGAGGCGCTGCTCGCCGAACGCGGCGCCGATCTGGGCGGCGCCCAGGCGGGCGCGCTCCGGCTGGCGCCACGACTGCCGCCCGACCACCGCGCAATACGCCTCCAGCGTCACCGGGGCCGGCCCGACGTAGGGCGAGCGCTCCAGATAGACGGCGGCGCGCAGCTTGCCGGGGCCGGTCAACTGGTACTGCACGTCGATGTCGGACTCGCCGCGCCACGCCACTTCGACCAGCTGCTCGCCGACCATGAAGCCGAGCACCTCGCGCAAGACGTTGATCGACAGGCGCAGCCTGGTGCTGAGCACCGACAGATGGCTTTTGCCGGCGATGAAGACGACCTTGGCCACCAGTTCGACCAGCAATTGCTGCTCCAGCCCGGTATCCCGCACGCTGCGCGGCTGCGGCGGCAGCAAATCCGTTTCGGCGCCGCGTTCGCGGGCGGCGGCCTCGGCGGCCAACGGGTGTTCGACGTCGATCATGCGCTGCTCCTATCCGGTTCGGCGGGCTGCTTCAAGCCCGGGTGCAAAGGTGCAAAGTCAGGATTTGATTCTATCGGCGGCGTGCGCCCGGCCCTTGATACAAAGCAAAAAATGCATTTTTGCAAGCGCATTACAGGTGCCGCCACCACACCAGCGACGCCGTGCCCAGCGCGATGGCGACGCCGTACGGCATGCCGCCGACGCTGGCCGGCGGCGCCGCCGCCAGCGGCACGCCGGCGGCGCGCCACAAGGCGTGCGACAGCAGCGCGCGCACGTTGGCCAGCGCCTCCCGGCCGCGGCGGCGCAGCAGGACGATCGCCAGCGCCATCGCGCCGCCGATCAGCAAGGTGGCCAGGCCGACCAGCAGCGCCGGCCCGGCGCCGGTGAAGGCGCCGACCATGGCCATCAGCTTGACGTCGCCGGCGGCCATGCCGCGCAGTGCATACAGCGGCAGAAACAGCAGCAGGCCGGTCAGCGCGCCGCCCAGCCAGGCCAGCGGCGCGCCCGCCTGCAACAGCAGCGCGGCGCCCAGGCCGGCCAGCACCAGGGCGTTGGGAATCTTGCGCCAGACCAGATCGGTGGCGGCCGCCGTTGCCACGCAGCACAGCAGCGCCGTTTCCAGCAAAACAAGGGTAGCCACGATCAACCTCCGCGAAAAAAATGCCCCCGGCCGCGTGGCGGACGGGGGCAAGGGGTCCTAGGCGGCGTTCAGCACGTCGGAGATCTGCTTAAAAGCGCCCCTCAACCCTACCGTGTCGGTAGCGCCGAGCAGGAGGGTCGTCAAGCCGCCGATGCCTGCGGCCATCAGCGCCGCGATGAGGCCGTACTCGATGGCGGTGATGCCGTCTTCGTCGCCGGCAAAGCGTTGTACTGCGGAGAAAAATGCGTTCATGGTAAGCTCCTGGAGTGGGTTGAACTACCTGGCGCCATCGGCCGGAAAACCCCGCAGCGTGCCTGCAATTAGCTCTCCAACTTCAACTTCTGCGCCATTGAAGCCACTATAAAACGTCCAGGATTTACCAAATTGACGTGGCGCAAGTTTTCCATGCGGCAACTACAGAAACCGTGCGGCAGCCCGCCGCGGCGCGCTTCGGCGCCCCGCGGCGCGGCGGCGGAACGGCGGCGCCTGTGGTTTTTTCGGTGTGTCGTGGCGGCAAAAGCGCAATCGCGGCACTTTCCGTGAAAAATTTCATATGAGAATTGCCTATTAGGCAAAAAGCCATTATCCTGCTTAGCTGTTCTTTGGAAAGGCATCTTGCTCGGTTGTAGAGTGCGCCTTGCTTTCGCAATTTGTGACAAATTAAATGGGCGCAGCCATACTTCAGCTTACCGCAATGCTCGTGTGACTATTTTCCAGAGATCGACAATGGATTCCCTTCTCAAACACATGGTGGACATGACCGGCCACCGCGACCACACGATGCTCGACATCTCGGTGATTTCGGCGGTGCAGGAATTGGCGGGCGCGGCGCAAACGCGGGTGCTGGCGCTGACGAGGCTGCGCGGCCAGGTGTTTGTGCGCGCGCGCGCGGTCATCAGCGCCGGCAGCGCGGCGCGCATGGAGGAGCACAGCGACAGCGCCGCCCCGGGCGAGCCGCTGGAGTGCTATCCGGCGCTGGCGGCCTGCATCGCCGGCCACCAGGCCAGCGCCGACACCGTCTGCGACGACGGCCGCCACATGCTGTGGCTGCCGATCTGGATCGGCGACAAGGCCGACACCTGCCTGGAAATCACCAACCCGACGCCGTACAGCGGCGCCACCATCCAGGTCGTCGGCGGCATCGTCAGCGTCTACCGCAACTTCCAGAACCTGCTCGACTACAGCGAGCGCGACTCCCTCACCGGCCTGCTCAACCGCAAGACCTTCGACGACCAGCTGGCCAAGGTGCTGCAATCGGGCGGCGACTACGAGGCGGCCACGCCGCCGGGCGAGCGCGAGCGGCGCCAGCCGCCGCAGACCGAGAAGCAATGGCTGGCGGTGGTCGACGTCGACCATTTCAAGCTCGTCAACGACAAGTTCGGCCACCTGTACGGCGACGAGGTGCTGATCCTGATCGCCAACCTGATGCAATCGTCGTTCCGCGCCCAGGACCGCATCTTCCGTTTCGGCGGCGAGGAATTCGTCGTGCTGCTGCGCTCGAGCACGCTGGCGGACGCGCACAAGATTATCGACCGCTTCCGCATCAACGTCGAAACCCACGACTTCCCGCAGGTCGGCCGCATTACCGTCAGCGTCGGCTTCGTCAGCCTGAACGCGGCCGAGGCGCCGGTGATCATCCTGGGCCGGGCCGACCAGGCGCTGTACTACGCCAAGAGCCACGGGCGCAACCTGGCCTGCCACTACGACGAACTGGTCGAGACCGGCCAGTTGCACGCGGTGGCCTCGAACGACACCGCCGAATTCTTCTAGCGCGACAAACCTAGAGGCGGGCGCGTGCGCGGCAGGCTAAAACGAGTCTATCAACGCGTTCCCTTTCAAGATGGTTTTCCGCCAACTCTGCGCATTGTTTAATTCTTTTAGCAACAATAAGTAACCCTATGGAATTACGCCAACTGCGCTACTTTGTCGCCATCGCCGACCACGGCTCGCTGTCGAAGGCGGCGCTGGCGCTGCACGTGGCGCAGCCGGCGCTGACCCAGCAACTGCGCCAGCTCGAAGAGGAGCTGGGCGCGCAACTGCTGCACCGCTCGGCCCAGGGCGTGCTTAGCACCGACGCCGGCAAAGTGTTCTACGAACACGCCCAGGCCATCTTGAAGCAGGTGGCCGACGCCAAGTCGGCCGTCACGCAATCGGCCACGCGGCCGTCGGGCAGCGTCACGCTGGGACTGCCGCACAGCATTTCCGGCGCGCTGGCGCTGCCGCTGCTGACGGCGGCGCGCGCGCAATACCCGGAAATCACGCTGCAACTGACCGAGGAACTGACCGGCAACCTGGCCGAGCAATTGAAGTCGGGCCGGGTCAACCTGGCGCTGCTGTTCGACGACGGCCAGCTGACGCCCTTCGCCGCCACCGCGCTGGTCGAGGAAGACATGCGTTTTATTTGCCGCGCCGACGCCCCCTACCTGCGCGGCCAGCACGCCATCACGCTGGCGCAGGCCTTGGCGGCGACGCTGATCCTGCCGGGCCAGCAGCACGGCGTGCGTCCGCGCATCGACAGCGCGGCGCGCACGGCCGGGCTGGCGCTGGGCAGCGTCATCGAAATCAATTCGATTGCCATTCTGAAGTCGGCGATCCTGGCCGACATGGGCGCGACCATCCTGCCGGTGGCGCCCTTGCAAGCCGAGGTCGAGCGCGGCACCATGCGCACCCACGCGATCTACGGTCCGCCGCTGTCGCGCACGGTGGTGCTGTGCGCGTCGAAAAACATCCCGCTGACCAACGCGGCGGCCGCCGTCAGCCGCCTGGTGCAGCAGGTCAGCACGCAACTGTGCGAGAGCGGCAGTTGGCTGGGCGCGCGCCTGCTGGCGCCGCGACCGGCACCGCAAGCGTAGCCGCGGGTCCGATGCGCGGCCGGCAACCGTGGAACTTGCTCGGCTTGCCGCTGTTACACGCAGTGCGCGGCGGCGGGCGCCGCGCGCGCAAGGCCATCACTTTTTCTTATACCCCCATCCGCAAACCCTATTTCCGCGCGCGCCGGGATCGCCGTACACTCGCGCCGCAGCCCGTTTTTTCAGTCTAGAATAGCTGTATTGCCGCCCAACCAGCGGCCGCATCGCCTGACCGTCCAGCGCCTACCCGGCGCGCCCCCGGCCAGGCGCGATCTGAAAGACCCTTTTGGAGCCCCACCATGCCAGACACCACGGCGACGCCGCCCGCAGCGTTGGACCACCACGCCGGCAGCACACCCTCGCGCCTGACCACCGTCAGCCTCGACGACAAATACACCGCGTCCTCCGGCGCCATCTTCCTGTCCGGCATCCAGGCGCTGGTGCGCCTGCCGATGATGCAGCGCCAGCGCGACCAGGCCGCCGGCCTGAACACCGCCGGCTTCATCTCCGGCTACCGCGGCTCGCCGCTGGGCGGCCTCGACGAGACGCTGTGGAAGGCCAAGAAGCACCTTGAGGCGCACCACGTGCAGTTCGTCCCCGGCGTCAACGAAGACCTGGCCGCGACGGCCGTCTGGGGCTCGCAGCAGGTCGACCTGATCGGCCCGGCCAAGTACGACGGCGTGTTCGCCATGTGGTACGGCAAGGGCCCGGGCGTGGACCGCTGCGGCGACGTCTTCAAGCACATGAACCACGCCGGCACCTCCAAGCTCGGCGGCGTGCTGCTGGTGGCCGGCGACGACCACGGCGCCTATTCGTCGACCTTGCCGCACCAGTCCGACCACCTGTTCTCGGCCTCGATGATTCCGGTGCTGTACCCGTGCAACGTGCAGGAATACCTGGACCTGGGCATCCACGGCTGGGCCATGTCGCGCTTTTCCGGCTGCACCGTCGCCTTCAAGGCGCTCGCCGACACGGTCGAGTCGAGCGCCTCGGTCGACGCCGACCCGTTCCGCGTCGACGTCAAAATCCCGCGGGACTTCGTCATGCCCGAGGGCGGCCTGAACGCGCGCCTGTCGAGCATTCCGCTGGGCCAGCAGGCGCGCAACCAGGAAGCGCTGATGCAGGACTACAAGATCTACGCGGCGCTGGCCTACGCCCGCGAGAACAAACTCAACCACACGACGATCAACAGCCCGAACGCCAAGCTGGGCATCATCGCCTCCGGCAAGTCCTACCTGGACGTGCTGGAAGCGCTGGAGGAGCTGGGCATCGACGAGCAGATGGCGGCCGACGTCGGCATGCGCCTGTTCAAGGTGGCCATGCCGTGGCCGCTGGAACCGGACAGCGTGCGCGAGTTCGCCCAGGGCCTCGACGAGATCCTGGTGGTCGAGGAAAAACGCCAGATCGTCGAATACCAGTTGAAGGAACAACTGTACAACTGGCGCGACGACGTGCGTCCGCGCGTCATCGGCAAGTTCGATGAAAAGGGCGAATGGGTGGCGCCGCGCGGCGAGTGGCTGCTGACGTCGAAGGCCGATTTTTCGGTTTCGCAAGTGGCGCGCGTCATCGCCAGCCGCGTCTCGCGCCTGATCACGGACCAAGTGACCTGCGAGCTGATCAAGGCGCGCCTGGCCTTCCTCGACGCCAAGGACGCGGTCTTGAAAAAGGCCGTCAACACGCCGTTCCGCCCGGCCTTCTATTGCTCCGGCTGCCCGCACAACACCTCGACCAAGGTGCCGGAGGGCAGCCTGGCGCTGGCCGGCATCGGCTGCCACGTGATGGCCACCTCGATTTACCCCGACATGAACAAATTGACCACCCACATGGGCGGCGAAGGCGCGCCGTGGATCGGCCAGGCGGCGTTCTCGACGATCCCGCACGTGTTCCAGAACCTCGGCGACGGCACCTATTTCCACTCCGGCTACCTGGCGATCCGCGCGGCGATGGCGGCCAACGTCAACATGACCTACAAGATCCTCTACAACGACGCGGTGGCGATGACGGGCGGCCAGCCGGTCGACGGCCAGATCACCGTGCCGCTGATGGCGCAGCAAATGGCGGCCGAGGGCATCCAGCGCATCGCGCTGGTGACCGAGGACCTGGGCCGCTACAGCGACCGCGGCGCGCTGCCGGCGCGCCTGACGCTGCACGACCGCAAGGACATGGACGCGGTGCAGCGCGAACTGCGCGAGGTCAAGGGCTTGTCGGTGCTGATCTACGACCAGACCTGCGCGGCCGAGAAGCGCCGGCGCCGGAAAAAAGGCGAGTTCCCCGACCCGGCCAAGCGCATGGTCATCAACGAGGCCGTCTGCGAGGGCTGCGGCGACTGTGGCATCCAGTCCAACTGCACCTCGATCCTGCCGAAGGAAACCGAATTCGGCCGCAAGCGCACCATCGACCAGTCGTCCTGCAACAAGGACTACTCGTGCGTGAAGGGTTTCTGCCCGAGCTTCGTGACGGTCGAGGGCGGCGCGCTGAAGAAGACCAGGACCGGCGTCAAGGTTGACGCCAACAAGGACAACGCCGACGACGGCTTCGGCGCGCTGCCGGAACCGCTGCTGCCGCCATGCGACGCGCCGTATAACATCCTCATCAACGGTATCGGCGGCACCGGCGTCATCACCGTCGGCGCGCTGATGGGCATGGCCGCCCACCTCGAGGGCAAGGGCGCCTCGGTGCTGGACATGACCGGCATGTCGCAGAAAAACGGTTCGGTCACCTCGCACGTCAAGGTGGCCCGCTCGCCGGCGCACCTGCGCGCCCAGCGCATCGCCACCGGCGAAGCCGACCTGGTGCTGGGCTGCGACATGCTGACCGCCGGCGCCCAGGACGCCATCTCGAAGATGCGCCCGGGCCGCACCATGGCCGTGGTCAACCTGCACGAGCAGCCGCCCGGCACCTTCGCCCAGAACGCCGACTGGCAGTACCCGAGCGCCGAAGTGCGCGCGCTGATCAGCGAATCGGTCGGCGCCGCCACCCACAACAGCGCCGACTTCATCGACGCCACCAAGCTGGCCACGGCGCTGATGGGCGACTCGATCGCCGCCAACCTGTTCATGCTCGGCTACGCCTGGCAAAAGGGGCGCATTCCGCTGACCGAGGCGGCGCTGCTGCGCGCCATCGAGTTGAACGGCGTCGGCATCGCCTCCAACAAGAAGAGCTTCCTGTGGGGCCGCCGCGCCGCCGTCGACCTGAAGCGCGTCGAGAAGATCGCCACGCCAACCCAGTCCATCGTCGTGCAGATGCCGCAAAGCCTGGAAAACGTCATCAAGAAGCGCGTCGAGTTCCTGACCGGGTACCAGAACGCCGGCTACGCCGCCACCTACGAAGAGCTGGTCGGACGGGTGCGCGCGGCCGAGGCCAATCTGGCGCTGGGCAACAAGCTGTCGACCGCCGTCGCCAAGTACCACTTCAAGCTGATGGCCTACAAGGACGAATACGAAGTGGCGCGCCTGTACACCGACGGCCGCTTCGTCGAGCAGTTGCAGCAGCAGTTCGAAGGCAACTTCTCGCTGAAGTTCAACCTGGCGCCGCCGCTGTTCTCGAAGAAGGACGCCAAGGGCCACCTGGTCAAGGCCGAATTCGGCTCGTGGATGTGGAGCGCCTTCAAGCTGCTGGCCAAGGCCAAGGGCCTGCGCGGCGGCGCCTTCGACATCTTCGGTTACAGCGAAGAGCGCAAGATGGAACGCGCGCTAATCGTCGAGTACCGCCAGATGGTCGAGGCCCTGCTGGGCAAGCTGAACGCCGACAACCACGCGGTCGCGGTGGACCTGGCGAACCTGCCGGAGAAAATCCGCGGCTTCGGCCACGTCAAGGAAAAGGCCGTCGCCGAATACCGCGTCGAGAAGGCGCGCCTGCTGGCCAAGCTGTCGGGCAACGACCACCAGCACGCCGCCTGAGCCGGCAAAAAACCGCGGCGCCAACGCCGGGCTCAGACCGTCCGGGTCCGGCCCCGCGGTGGCGCCGCGGTTGTTCATCGCCGCCGCGCCCCGCCTCTGGTTTAACTTGACGTTTACGTTAACGTCATATAACTTACAACGACTCAGATCGCGCCCATTCCAAGGACATCATGAACGACCTTTCCAACGCCACCACCATCCCCGCCGCGCCGGAGCAACCGAAGCTGGCCAACAAGGTGCGCTTCGTCACCGCCGCCTCGCTGTTCGACGGCCACGACGCCTCGATCAACATCATGCGCCGCATCCTGCAATCGAACGGCGTCGAGGTGGTCCACCTGGGCCACAACCGTTCGGTCGACGAGGTGGTCACGGCGGCGCTGGCCGAGGACGTGCAGGGCATCGCCATCTCCAGCTACCAGGGCGGCCACGTCGAGTACTTCAAGTACATGATCGACCTGCTTAAGCAGCGCGGCGGCGCCCACATCAAGGTGTTTGGCGGCGGCGGCGGCGTCATCGTCCCCGACGAGATCGCCGACCTGCACGCCTACGGCGTGACGCGCATCTTCAGCCCGGAAGACGGCCAGCGCATGGGCCTGGTCGGCATGATCCAGTGGATGATCCAGCTGTGCGACATCGACCTGTCGACCTATTCGCCGACCTCGCTGGCGCCGCTGCGCGAAGGCGACATCGGCGCGCGCCACCGGCCGCTGGCGCAACTGGTCACGGCGCTGGAAAACGACAAGGCCACGCCGGCACTGCGCGCCGAACTGCTGGCCGCCGCCGCGACCTTGCGCGTGCCGACGCTGGGCATCACCGGCACCGGCGGCGCCGGCAAGTCGTCGCTGACCGACGAATTGATCCGCCGCGTGCGCCTCGACCAGGGCGACACGCTGAACATCGCCATCATCTCGATCGACCCGTCGCGCCGCAAATCCGGCGGCGCGCTGCTGGGCGACCGCATCCGCATGAACGCCATCAACCCGTGGGGCGCCGGCCAGCCGCGCGTGTTTATGCGCTCGCTGGCGACGCGCGAGGCCGGCTCCGAAATTTCGCAGGCGCTGCCCGACGTCATCGCCGCCTGCAAGGTGGCCGGCTTCGACCTGGTCATCGTCGAAACCTCCGGCATCGGCCAGGGCGACGCCGCCATCGTGCCGCACGTCGACGTCAGCATGTACGTGATGACGCCGGAATTCGGCGCCGCCTCGCAGCTGGAAAAAATCGACATGCTCGACTTCGCCGACTTCATCGTCATCAACAAATTCGACCGCAAAGGCTCGCTCGACGCGCTGCGCGACGTCGCCAAGCAGTACCAGCGCAACCGCGAAATGTGGACTAGGCGCCCCGACGAGATGCCGGTCTACGGCACCCAGGCGTCGCGCTTCAACGACGACGGCGTGACCGCGCTGTACCACGGCCTGCTGCCGTCGCTGGCGCGGTTCGGCCTGCAAACCAAGCCCGGCAAGCTGCCGCCGGTGGACGCCAAGCACTCCAGCGCCAAGCACGTCATCGTGCCGGCCGCGCGCAGCCGCTACCTGGCCGAAATCGCCGACACCGTGCGCGGCTACCACCGCCACACGGCCAAGCAGGTCGGCCTGGCGCGCGAGCGCCAGCAACTGACCGAGTCGAAGCGCATGCTGGCCGCCGCCAACAAGCCGGTGCTGGACTTCGACGGCCTGATCACCGAGCGCGAACACGCCCTCGACGCCAATTCGAAGAAGCTGCTGGCGATGTGGCCGGACATGCAGGCGGCCTACGCCGGCGACGATTACGTCGTCAAAATCCGCGACAAGGAAATCCGCACCCGCCTGGTCCAGCACACCCTGTCCGGCACCAGGATACGCAAGGTGGCGCTGCCGCGCTATGAAGACCACGGCGAGATCCTGCGCTTCCTGATGCTGGAAAACGTGCCCGGCTCGTTCCCCTTCTCGGCCGGCGTGTTCGCCTTCAAGCGCGAGGGCGAAGACCCGACCCGCATGTTCGCCGGCGAGGGCGACGCCTTCCGCACCAACCGCCGCTTCAAGCTGGTCTCGACCGGCATGGACGCCAAGCGCCTGTCGACCGCGTTCGACTCCGTCACGCTGTACGGCGCCGACCCGGCCGAGCGGCCCGACATCTACGGCAAGGTCGGCAACTCCGGCGTCTCCATCGCCACCCTGGACGACATGAAGGTGCTGTACGACGGCTTCAACCTGTGCAGCCCGAGCACCTCCGTCTCGATGACCATCAACGGCCCGGCGCCGACCATCCTGGCGATGTTCATGAACACCGCCATCGACCAGCAGGTCGACAAATTCGTCGTCGAGAACAAGCGCCAGCCGAGCCCCGACGAAGCGGCCAAGATCCGCGCCTGGGTGCTGCAGAACGTGCGCGGCACGGTGCAGGCCGACATTCTGAAGGAAGACCAGGGCCAGAACACCTGCATCTTCTCGACCGAGTTCTCGCTCAAGGTGATGGGCGACATCCAGCAGTACTTCGTGCACCACGAAGTGCGCAACTTCTACTCGGTGTCGATCTCCGGCTACCACATCGCCGAGGCGGGCGCGAACCCGATCTCGCAACTGGCGTTCACGCTGTCGAACGGCTTCACCTTCGTCGAAGCCTACCTGGCGCGCGGCATGCACATCGACGATTTCGCGCCCAACCTGTCGTTCTTCTTCTCCAACGGCATGGACCCGGAATACACGGTGCTGGGCCGCGTGGCGCGGCGCCTGTGGGCCATTTCGATGCGCGACAAATACGCCGCCAACGACCGCAGCCAAAAGCTCAAGTACCATGTGCAGACCTCGGGGCGCTCGCTGCACGCCCAGGAAATCGACTTCAACGACATCCGCACCACGCTGCAGGCCTTGATTGCGATTTACGACAACTGCAACAGCTTGCACACCAACGCCTACGACGAGGCGATCACCACGCCGACCGACGAATCGGTGCGCCGCGCGCTGGCGATCCAGCTGATCATCAACCGCGAATGGGGTCTGGCGAAGAACGAGAACCCGAACCAGGGTTCCTTCATCATCGACGAGCTGACCGACCTGGTCGAAGAGGCGGTGCTGCAGGAGTTCGAGCGCATCGCCGAGCGCGGCGGCGTGCTGGGGGCGATGGAAACCGGCTACCAGCGCGGCAAGATCCAGGAAGAGTCGATGCTGTACGAGCACCAGAAGCACGACGGCACCCTGCCCATCATCGGCGTCAACACCTTCCGCAACCCGAAGGCCGGCGACGCGCCGCAGAAAATCGAGCTGGCCCGCTCCACCGACGACGAAAAGCAGTCGCAGCTGACGCGCCTGGCGGACTTCCACCAGCGCCACGCCGACGCCGCGCCGGCCGCGCTGGCGGCGCTGCAGCAGGCGGCGATCGACAACGAAAACGTCTTCGAGCGCCTGATGGACGCCGTGCGCGTCTGCTCGCTGGGGCAGATCACCTCGACCTTGTTCGAGGTCGGCGGCCAATATCGTCGTAATATGTAGGAATTAACAAGCCGCCGCGCCCGCGGCGGCTTGCCTACGACACGACGTTAGCGCATTCACCGCTAATATGACGGAGATTGCGATGGCTGTTGCGCTGGGACCGATTCTGAAATTTTGCGGCGTCGACGACGACCTCTGGAGCGTCAGCGCGCTGGTAGTCTGCGGCGGCGGCGAACCCGCGCCGGCGGTGCTGGTCTACGACGGCGACAAATGGGATGCGATCGGCGCGGTCTCGCTCGGCGAGCGGCGCCAGCAAAAGAGCGGGTACACGGTCTGGCGTTACCGCTTCGCGATTGCGCAGAAAGCGGCGCAGCAGGAAATACGCTACACCGTCGGTAGCGTCGAGTATATCTTTATGGTGCCGCCCGCCGGCGGCGCGCCGACCTGCGCCTACACCTCCTGCAACGGCTTTTCCGACGCCAAGCTGATGAAGCAGGTGCAGGACAAGAACGCGCTGTGGACCACCATGCGGCTGCGCCACGGTGAGCGGCCCTACCACCTGCTGTTGATGGGCGGCGACCAGATCTATAGCGACAGCATGTGGCAGGAACTGCGCGGCCTGAAGACATGGGCCGGCCTGTCCGGCCGCGAGCGCAACGCCGCGCCCTTCCCCGACGAGTTGCGCGCGCAAGTCGACGGCTTTTTCCTTGAAAACTACCTGGAACGCTGGAGCCAGCCGGAAGTGGCCGCCATGATGGCGAGCGTGCCGACGGTGATGATGTGGGACGACCACGACATCTTCGACGGCTGGGGCTCCTACCCGGCCGAGCAGCAGGCCAGCCCGGTGTACCAGGGCATTTACGCGATCGCCCGCGCGTATTTCCAGCTGTTCCAGCTGCACGCCAACGCCGCCACGCCGCCGCTGCCGCTGCTGCCGAACCAGCCCGGCTTCAGCTACGGCCTGCGGGTCGGCGGCTACGCCATCCTGGCGCTGGACCTGCGCAGCGAGCGCAGCAAAACCACCGTGATGGGCGCCGCGGCGTGGCACGCCGCCTACGCCTGGCTCGACAAGCAAAAAAATTGCGACCACCTGCTGGTGATGTCGAGCATTCCAGTGGTCCACCCCGACTTCTCGACGCTGGAAACGCTGCTGTGCGCCCTGCCGGGCCGGCAGGAACTGGAAGACGATTTGCAAGACCACTGGCTGAGCCGCTCGCACCGGCAGGAACGGCTGCGCCTGATCCACCGCCTGCTCGACTGGTCGGCCGGCACCGGCGGCCGGGTCACGGTACTGTCGGGCGACGTCCACGTCGGCGCCGTCGGCGTGATCCAGGCGCAGCGCCGCGACGTGCCGGCCAACGCCAACGTCATCAACCAGCTGACCTCGTCCGGCATCGTCCACCCGGCGCCGCCGGCGATGGCGCTGTTCTACCTCGAGCACGTTGGCGCCCGCGTCGAGACCGTCGACCGCGGCATCACCGCGACCATGTTTGAATTCCCCGGCACCTCGCACCGCTACATCGGCGCGCGCAACTTCCTCAGCCTGGAGCCCGACCTGCCGCAGCAGTCGGCGGAAAAGCGCATCTGGGCCAACTGGTGGGTCGAGGGCGAGGATCTGCCGTATACCAAGACCATCCACGTGGTCAAATAAGCAGGTCGGACTTGAGTGCGGCTTCCACGACAGCGCGCACTTCGCCCGGACGGTAAGACAATCCCTCGGCGCCAGCCCGCGCGAGCTGCGCGCCCCGGCGCGGCCGCCGCGCCCCCCCTCCCGCACTCAATAAAATTCGCGCAGCGATGTCGTAATACGCGTATTTGTTGACGCATTACTCACGGCGCCCGCCACGCTTGTCTGCGAAGATTTGAGCCACATCGACTCCTCCGATCCACATAGGGCCCACACCATGTTCAGCTATAGCCAGCAAACCCTCCAAGCCGTCGACCCCGACCTGTCGGCCATCATCCAACGGGAACACGCCCGCCAGGAGCGGCACATCGAACTCATCGCCAGCGAGAACTACACCTCGCCGGCGGTGATGAGCGCGCAAGGCAGCCAGCTCACCAACAAGTACGCCGAAGGCTATCCCGGCCGCCGCTACTACGGCGGCTGCGAATTCGTCGACCAGGCTGAACAGCTCGCCATCGACAGGGTCAAGCGGCTTTTCGACGCCGATACCCATGGTTGGGCGGCCAACGTGCAGGCGCACTCGGGCGCGCAGGCCAACGAAGCCGTGTTCATGGCCTTTATGAAGCCGGGCGACACCTTCATGGGCATGAACCTGGCGGAGGGCGGCCACCTGTCGCACGGCATGGCGCTGAACATGAGCGGCAAGTGGTTCAACGCGGTCAGCTACGGCCTCAACGACAAGGAGGAAATCGACTACGACGCGATGGAGCGCAAGGCCCACGAGAGCCGTCCCAAGATCATCATCGCCGGCGCCTCGGCGTATGCGCTGCGCATCGATTTCGAGCGTTTCGCCAAGGTGGCGAAAGACGTCGGCGCCTTGCTGATGGTGGACATGGCGCACTACGCCGGTTTGATCGCGGCGGGCGAATATCCCAGCCCGATCCCGCACGCCGACATCGTCACCAGCACCACCCACAAAAGCCTGCGCGGTCCGCGCGGCGGCATTATCCTGATGCGCCCGGAGCATGAAAAGGCGATCAACAGCGCGATCTTCCCCGGCTTGCAGGGCGGCCCGCTGATGCACGTCATCGCCGCCAAGGCGGTCGCCTTCAAGGAGGCGCTGCAACCTGAATTCAAGGCATATCAACGGCAGGTGGTGAAAAACGCCGCGGCGCTGGCCGAGACGCTGGTGCAACGCGGTTTGCGCATCGTTTCGGGCCGCACCGAAAGCCACGTCATGCTGGTCGACCTGCGCGCCAAGGGCATGACCGGCAAGGCCGCCGAGGCGCTGCTGGGCCGGGCCCACATCACCGTCAACAAGAACGCGATCCCGAACGACCCGGAAAAGCCGCTGGTGACCAGCGGCGTGCGCCTGGGCTCGCCGGCCATGACCACCCGCGGCTTCAAGGAGGCCGAGGCGCGCCAGGTGGGACACCTGATCGCCGACTTGCTGGACCACCCGGACGACGAGGCGCTGATGGTACGCGTGCGGGCGGCCGTGGCCGAACTGACCGCCGCCTTCCCCGTGTACGGCTGAACACCATGAGCCACTCCATGTCACTCAGCGTTTTCGACCTGTTCAAAGTCGGCATCGGCCCGAGCAGTTCGCACACCGTCGGACCGATGCGCGCCGCCTGCATGTTCGCCGGCGCGCTGCGCGACGGCGGCTGGCTGGACGCCGTGCAGCGCGTCCGCTGCGAACTCTACGGCTCGCTCGGCGCCACCGGCAAGGGCCACGGCAGCGACCGGGCCGTGCTGCTGGGTTTGGAAGGCGAAGCGCCCGACCTGATCGATCCGGACGCCATCGCGCCGCGGGTGCAGCGCGTGCGCGAGTCGCGCAGCCTGAATCTGCTCGGCTCGCACCCGGTCGCGTTCGACGAACGGGAAGACTTGCTGTTCCTGCGCAAAAGCCTGCCCTTCCACCCCAACGGCATGCGCCTGTACGCCTACGACGCCGGCGGCGCGACCCTGCTGGAGAAAACCTACTTCTCGGTCGGCGGCGGCTTCGTCGTCAACCAGGACGCGCAGGGCCAAGCGGCGCTGCTGCCACACCAGCAAAGGGTTCCCTATCCGTTTTCAAGCGGCGACGAGTTGTTGCAGCGTTGCCGCGACAGCGGCCTGTCCATCGCCCAGCTGATGTGGCACAACGAGCTGACCTGGCGCGACGCCGACGCGGTGCGCGCCGGCCTGCTGCACATCTGGGGCGTCATGCAGGCCTGCGTGCGGCGCGGCATCGCCACCGAGGGCGTGCTGCGCGGCGGCTTCAAGGTCAAGCGCCGCGCCGCCGACCTGTACCGCGACCTGACGGCGCATCCCGAGGCGGCGTTGAGCGACCCACTGCAAATCATGGACTGGATCAACCTCTACGCCCTCGCCGTCAACGAGGAAAACGCCGCCGGCGGCCGCGTCGTCACGGCGCCCACCAACGGCGCCGCCGGCATCGTGCCGGCGGTGCTGCATTACTACACGCGCTTCGTGCCCGGCGCCAACGACCAGGGCGTCGTCGACTTCATGCTGACCGCCGCGGCGATTGGCATCCTGTACAAGGAGAACGCCTCCATTTCGGGCGCCGAGGTGGGTTGCCAGGGCGAAGTCGGCGTGGCCTGCTCGATGGCCGCCGGCGCCCTGGTGCAGGCCATGGGCGGCTCGCCCGAGCAGGTCGAAAACGCCGCGGAAATCGGCATGGAGCACAACCTCGGGCTGACCTGCGACCCGGTCGGCGGCCTGGTGCAAATCCCCTGCATCGAACGCAACGCCATGGGTTCGGTCAAGGCCATCAACGCCGCGCGCATGGCGCTGCGCGGCGACGGCACGCATTTCGTCTCGCTCGACAAGGTCATCAAGACCATGCGCGAGACCGGCGCCGATATGAAAACCAAATACAAGGAAACCTCGCGCGGCGGGCTGGCCGTCAACATCGTTGAGTGCTGATACCCGGAAGCTACTATGCAAAAATTTTCTATCTGGTCGCTGCTGCGCAACAGCATGTCTTACCACGAGGGCTGGGAAAAACAATGGCGCTCGCCCGATCCCAGGCGTGAATACGACGTGGTCATCATCGGCGCCGGCGGCCACGGCCTGGCGACGGCGTATTACCTGGCCAGGGAGCACGGCCTGCGCAATATCGCGGTGGTCGAACGCGGCTACCTGGGCGGCGGCAACACGGCGCGCAACACCACCATCGTGCGCTCCAACTACCTGTGGGACGAATCGACGGCGCTGTACGAAAAGTCGATGAAGCTGTGGGAAGGGCTGTCGCAGGAGCTCAACTACAACGTCATGTTCAGCCAGCGCGGCGTGATGAACCTGGGCCACAGCCTGCAAGACATGCGCGACATCGAGCGCCGCGTCAACGCCAACCGGCTCAACGGCGTCGACGGCGAGGTCGTCACGCCGGCGCAGATCAAGCAGATGATTCCCTTTATTAACCTGAACACCCGCTACCCGGTGCTCGGCGCGTCGCTGCAACGCCGCGGCGGCGTGGCGCGCCACGACGCCGTCGCCTGGGGTTACGCGCGGGCGGCCGACGCGCTTGGCGTGGACATCATCCAGAACTGCGAAGTCACCGGCATCCGCCGCAATGGCGGGGCGGTGGTCGGCGTCGAGACCGCCAAAGGCTTTATCCAGGCCAAGAAAGTGGCGATCGTCGCCGCCGGCCACTCCAGCGTGGTGGCCGGCATGGCCGGCATCCGCCTGCCGATCGAGTGCCGGCCGCTGCAGGCGCTGGTGTCGGAGCCGCTCAAACCGATTTTCCCCAACGTGGTGATGAGCAACGCCATCCACGCCTACATCAGCCAGTCCGACAAGGGCGACCTGGTCATCGGCGCCGGCGTCGACCAGTACAACGGCTACGGGCAACGCGGCAGTTACCACACCATCGAACACACGTTGCAGGCGATTGTCGAGATGTTCCCGCTGTTTTCCCGCGTGCGCATGAACCGCCAGTGGGGCGGCATCGTCGACGTCTCGCCCGACGCCTGCCCCATCATCGGGCTGACGCCGGTCAAAGGGCTGTACATCAACTGCGGCTGGGGCACCGGCGGCTTCAAGGCCACGCCCGGCTCGGGCTGGGCCATGGCGCACACCATCGCGCAAGACCGGCCGCACGCGCTCAATGAAGCGCTGTGCCTGGATCGCTTCCACACCGGCCGCCTGATCGACGAGCACGGCGCGGCCGGCGTCGCACACTAGGAATCACTACCATGTTACAAATCAACTGCCCCTGGTGCGGCGCGCGCGCCGAAACCGAATTCACCTGCGGCGGCGAAGGCGGCATCGTCCGTCCCGCCGCCAGCGACACCATGACCGACGCCGAGTGGGGCGACTACGTCTTCATGCGCCGGAACCCCAAGGGGCTGCACCACGAGCAGTGGCGCCACTCAAGCGGCTGCGGGCGCTGGTTCAACGCGCTGCGCGACACCGTGAGCTACCGTTTCGAGGCCGTCTGGAAGATCGGCGAGCCGGCGCCGGCGGCGGCCGCCGCCCATGTCCACGCCCGGGCCGCGCAATGAGCGCGCGCCTGTCCAGCGGCGGCCGGGTCAACCGCCGGCGCGTGCTGAACTTCACCTTCAACGGCCGCGCCTACCGGGGCCTGGAGGGCGACACCCTGGCGTCGGCCTTGCTGGCCAACGGCGTGTCGCTGGTCGCGCGCAGCTGGAAGTACCACCGTCCGCGCGGCATCCTGTCGGCCGGCGTCGAGGAGCCGAACGCCTTGGTGCAGTTGTTCGACGGCGCCCGCACCGTGCCCAACGCGCGCATGACCGAGGTGGCCCTGGTCGAGGGCTTGAACGCGCGCTCGATCCACGCCAGCCCGAGCGTCGAGTTCGACGTCAAGGCGCTCGGCGGCCTGTTCTCGCGCCTGATACCGACCGGCTTTTATTACAAAACCTTCATGGCCTCGCAGGCGGCCTGGCACTTTTTCGAAAAGCACATCCGCGCCGCGAGCGGTCTCGGCACTTCACCCTCCGAGGGCGATCCGGACCGCTACGACAAGCGTTACGCGCATTGCGACGTGCTGGTGGTCGGCGCCGGCATCGCCGGCTTGACGGCGGCGCTGGCGGCGGGCCGCTCCGGCGCCCGCGTGATCCTGTGCGACGAACAGGCCGAACCCGGCGGCTGGCTGCTGTCGAGCAACGAGATGGTCGACCAGCTCGCGGCGGCGCAGTGGGTGGCGCGCGCGCTGGCCGAACTGGCCGCGATGCCCGAGCTCATCTTGTTGCCACGCACCACGGCCTTCGGCTACCTGGACCACGATCTGTTGGCGCTGGCCGAGCGCCGCGCCGACCACCTTCCGAGCGGACAGGCGCCGCTGTTCCGCGAGCGGCTGTGGCGGGTGCGCGCCAAGCAAGTCGTGCTGGCCACCGGCGCGCACGAGCGCCCGCTCGTGTTCAGCAACAACGACCTGCCGGGCGTGATGCTGGCGGGCGCCGTGTCGATTTATGTGCGCCGCTATGCCGTGCTGCCGGGCCGCAACGCCGTGGTCTTTACCAACAACGACGCGGGCCACGACGCCGCCCTGGCCCTGAAGGACGCCGGCGCCGAGGTTCGGGTGGTCGACGCGCGCGCCACGGCTAGCGGCTCGCTGAGCCAGCGCGCCAACAACGCCGGCATCAAGATCCTGGCCGGCCACGTCGTCACCGAGGCGCGCGGCGGCAAGCGCGTCAGCGCCGTCATGGTGCAGGCGATGGACGCGCAAGGACGTTTAAGCGGTGCCGCAAGCACGCTGGCCTGCGACCTGGTGGCCTTGTCGGGCGGCTTCAGCCCGGTGATCCACCTGCAATGCCAGGCCGGCAGCAAGGCCATATGGGACGAGCAACGGGCGGCCTTCTTGCCCGGCAAGCCGGCCCAATCGGAGCGCTCGGCGGGCGCCTGCCAAGGCATGCTGACCTTGCGCGACTGCGCCCGGGACGGCTTCGCCGCCGGCGTCGCCAGCGTGCAAAAGCTCGGCTTCACGGCCGTCGACAAGGGCGCCCCCAACGTCGCCTCAAGCGACGCCGGCGAGCTGCGCCCGCTTTGGCTGGTGCCGCACGCGCGCGGCGCGAGTCGCGCCCCGAAACAGTTCGTCGATTTGCAAAACGATGTGGCCGCCTCCGACATCCACCTCGCCATCCGCGAAGGGTTCGAATCGATCGAGCACGTCAAACGCTATACCGCGATGGGTTTTGGCACCGACCAGGGCAAGACCGGCAACATCAACGGCATGGGCATCGCCGCGCAAGCGCTCGGCAAGACCATTGCGCAGGTTGGCACCACCACCTTCCGCCCGAACTACACGCCGGTCACCTTCGGCGCCGTGGCCGGGCTGGAGCTGGGCGACGCGTTCGATCCGATCCGCACCACCCCGATCCACGAGTGGCACGTCAGGCATGGCGCGCTGTTCGAGGATGTCGGGCAATGGAAGCGCCCCTGGTATTACCCGAGGAACGGCGAGGACTTGCACGCGGCGGTCAAACGCGAGGTGCTGGCGGTGCGCAACGGCGTCGGCACGCTCGACGGTTCGACGCTGGGCAAGATCGACATCCAGGGGCCGGACGCCACCACGCTGCTCAACTGGGTGTACAGCAACGCCTGGTCCAAGCTGGAGATCGGCAAGTGCCGCTACGGACTGATGCTCGATGAAAACGGCATGGTCTTCGACGACGGCGTGACGGTGCGCCTGGCCGAACACCACTACCTGATGCACACCACCTCGGGCGGGGCGGCGCGCGTGCTGGCCTGGATGGAACGCTGGCTGCAAACCGAATGGCCGCACCTGAAGGTCTACCTGACCAGCGCCACCGACCACTGGTCGACCAGCATCGTGGCCGGCCCCAAGAGCCGGCCCCTGCTGAAGAAGATTTGCCGGGATATCGACTTCGACGACGCCGCCTTCCCCTTCATGTCCTACCGCGAGGGCACGCTCGCCGGCGTCAAGGCGCGCGTCATGCGCATCAGCTTTTCCGGCGAGCGCTGCTACGAGGTCAACGTGGCGGCCAACGACGGCCTGCGGGTGTGGGAGGCGATGCACGGCGCCGGCGCCGAGTTCGGCGTCACGCCCTACGGCACCGAAACCATGCACGTGCTGCGCGCCGAGAAAGGCTACATCATCATCGGCCAGGACACCGACGGCTCGGTCAGCCCTATCGATCTCGGCATGGGCGGCCTGGTGACCAAGACCAAGGATTGCCTGGGCAAGCGCTCGCTGGCGCGCGCCGACACCCAACGCGCCGACCGCAAGCAGCTGGTCGGCCTGCTGACCGACGACCCGCGCTTCGTCCTGTCCGAAGGCGCGCAGATTTTGAACGACGCGCCGCGCACCATTCCGGCGCCCATGGTGGGCCACGTCACCTCCAGCTATATGAGTCCGACGCTCGACCGATCGATCGCGATGGCGCTCGTCAAGGGCGGTGCGAGCCGGATGGGGGAACGCGTGCACGTCTCGATGCGCGACGGCCGCAGCGCCACCGCCACCATCACCAGCCCGGTCTTCCTCGATCCTCAATCGGAGCGTCAACATGTTTGAAACCCTACAGCGCGCGGCGCTACCCGGCGCCGGCTCGCCGGCCGCCACCACCGCCGCGTCGGACCGGGCCTTGCTGGCCGGCTGGCACACGGGACTGGCGATCGTCAACCTGCGCGGCAACGCCGACGACCCGGCGTTTCGCGCTGCGGTGGCGCAGGCGCTGAACCTGGAGTTGCCGGTGCAACCCTGCACCAGCGTGGCCGACGCCGTGTTCCGGCTGGTCTGGGCCGGCCCGGACGAGTGGTTTGTCGTCGGCCCCAAGGGCCGGGCGGCGGCCATCGAAGCGCGGCTGCGCACGGCGCTGGCCGGCATCCACCACGCGGTGACCGACGTCAGCGGCGGGTATACCGTGCTGCACCTGAGCGGCCCGCCGGTGCGCGAGGTGCTGGCCCAGGGCTGCCCGCTGGACTTGCATCCGCGGGTGTTCCAAACCGGCTCCAGCGCCGGCTCGCTGTTCTTTAAAACCTCGGTCTGGCTGTGGCAAACCGACGCGGCGCCCACGTACGAAGTACTGGTGCGCAGCAGTTTCACCGCTTACTTCTGGCTGATGCTGGAGCGCGGCACGCAGGAGTGCGGCCTGGTCAGGCGCCGTTTTTTATGAACGCCAACCGCCCGCTACACGCGCTGCGTGCAGACGCCGACGGTGACGCCGGGCAGCAGGATCGGCTGCCACAGCACTTGCAACTGCGACGGCGGGGTACCGCCTAGCAGCGACAGCAGCATGTCGATCATCTTGGCGCCGGCCTGGCGCGGCTCCGGCTGGTCGATGGTGGTGACGTTCGAGCCGACCAGGGTGTCTTCGACGCTGCCCCAGACGATCACCGAGATGTCCTTGCCGATGTCGATGCCGGCGTCGAGCAGCGCGCGCACCGCCCCCACGCCGGACAGGTGGTTGTCGACGATGACGGCGGTCGGCCGCGGCGAACAGGCCAGCAATTGCTGCATGGCCTGGTAGCCGGTGCGGCGGTCCAGCGTGTTCTCGATCAGGTGGCGCGGGTCGATCGCCAGGCCGGCCGCGGCCATCGACCGCACGAAGCTGTCCTTGCGCTGGCGCGCGAAATTCAGTTCGAGCGGCGCGCTGACCAGGGCGATGCGCTGGTGGCCCAGCCCGAGCAGGCGCTCGACGCCGAGGCGGATGCCGGCCTCGTTGTCGTAGTCGAACCAGGCGTACGGCGTCTCGCTCTGGGTGCGGCCGTGGGCGACGAAGGGAAAGCCGGCCCGGCTCAGGTAGGCGATGCGCTCGTCGTGCACCAGGGTGCGGCCGACCACCAGGCCGTCGACGCGCTTGCCGCGCACCATGTGCTCGTACGAGGGCTGCTCGTTGTGCGGCGACACCGGGGCGATGATCAGGTTCATCTTCTTCGCCTCCAGCGCCTCCGACATGCCGGCCACGACGCCGAGGAACATGGCGTCGCCCAGGTCGGTCGGCAACAACGGGTAGATGATGCCGACCACGTTCGAGCGCCCCACCGCCAGGCTGCGGGCCATTGGATTGGCCTCGTAGCCGACTTCCTTGGCGGCCGCCAGCACCCGCTCGCGGGTGCGGAAATTGACCTCCGGATAGCCGTTCAAAGCGCGGCTTACGGTCGTTTTCGACATGCCGAGGGCGATTGCGAGGCTCTTGAGATTCATTTGGGAACAGTCTGGATGTGGGCTTAGGATGTCGAAAAACCTAGCCCCGGGTGCCGATTATAGCCGACTGCCCGGCCTCCGCCTGCCCCTCTTCTACCGCCTTTTTGAAGAAAAACAACGTTATCAGCACAATTGAAATCGGCACCAGGGTCAGATAAAACGCGAAGTGGCCGCTAAAGTTGCCAAATACGTAGCCGGTGACCAGCGAACCGGTGGTGCCGCCCAAGGCCGAGAAGATCACCAGCAAGCCGGTCATCGACGAGTGCTGGTTCTTCGGCAGGGAGCTGAGCATGACCGAGTTGATGCCCGGGTAAATCGGCGCCATGAACAGGCCGATCAGCGGAAACAGGAAGGTCGCC
This sequence comes from Janthinobacterium sp. CG3, assembly GCF_000344615.1. Lineage (GTDB taxonomy): Bacteria > Pseudomonadota > Gammaproteobacteria > Burkholderiales > Burkholderiaceae_D > Janthinobacterium. The sequence continues at coordinate 4,223,484 of NZ_KB467824.1, forward strand.
ACCGGCGCCGTGGCCCAGGTCACGTTCGGGTCGAGCACCACGTTGTGCGTCAGCGGCAGCGCCAGCAGCACCATCGCGGCCATGCCGATGACGCAGCCGTTCATGACCGGATACCAGTTCAGCTTGCGCATCAACACGCCGGCCGACAGGCGCCCGACGGCCAGGCAGGCGGCGAAGATGCTGGTCACTTCCACGCTCATGGCGGTCGGCAGTTTCAGGATTTCATTGTTAAAGGTGGGCAGCCAGGTGCCGACGCTCTGCTCGATCAGCACGTACAGGAAGGCGGTCAGCACGAACACGCACACCAACGGCTTGAAGAACAGTTTGATCATCGCGGCGAAGTCTTGCGCAACGCTGCGCCCGGCCGGCAACTGCGCGCCGGCTTCGTCGAACGGGGTCGCCAGCAACAGCAGGAAGGTCAGCGCGCACAGCGCCGCCAGCGGCCAGTACACTTGCAGCCAGCTCTGCGACTTCGGGTCGCCGGAGTCGATGAAGTAGCCGAACACCCAGTAGGCGCTGAGCACGCCGACCATGAAAAAACCCTCCAGCGTGTTCATGATGCTGGCGTGCTGGCGGCGGTCGTTGGCGATCAGGCCCAAGGTCGAATACACCGACACCTTGATCAGCGCGAACGCCACGCCGACGCACAGGAACAGCATCTTGGTGGTCAGGAACGACGGCAACAGGGGCATCGCGACGCAGGCGCCGGTGACGATGGCCAGCCCGGCCAGCATGGCCTTTTTGTAGCCGATGCGCGGCAGGAACGAGGCCAGCAGGAACGATACGACGGCGATCGGCAAGTCCTTGAAGCCCTCCAGCGCGCTGGCGCCGGCCTTGCTCACGTCATAGTTGCCGATGACTTGCAAAATCACCGTCCCGACGCTGTTGAGCAGGATGGCGAAGACGAAATAGATCAGGAACAGGATAAAAAATATGCGTTGGTTTTTCACGGTGTCTCCGTAGGTTTGTCATATTGGTTTTTCTTATTATTGTATTTTTTAGTATGAGGAAAATTGATGTGGCGCCTTAGCTTACTGGTAGACGTTCAGGTCGAACCGGTCGAGCCCGGAAATGACCAGGTCGGCCTGCGTCAGCACCTCGGGCAGGCCGACGCCGAGCGCGTACATGCCGGCCGCCTTGATCGACGCCACGCCGGCCACCGCGTCTTCGACGCCGAGGCAGTCGGCCGGCGCCACGCCCAGTTCCGCCGCCGCCTTCAGGAAAATCTCCGGGTCCGGTTTGCCCCTGGCGATGCGCGAGGCGTCGACCACGTAGTCGAAGTCGCTGGTAATGCCGAGCCGCTCCAGCACCGTGAAGGCGTTCTTGCTGACCGAGGCCAGGCCGACCTTCATGCCGGCCGCGCGGACCTTCATCAGCGCCTCCATCGCGCCCGGCAGCAGGTTGTTGGCCGACATGGTCTCGATCAGCTGGCGGTAGTGCAGGTTCTTGGCCTCGGCCAGCGCCAGCTTTTGCGTCGGCATGAACGCGCGCCCCGACGACGCCAGGATCAGGTCGAGCGATCCCATCCGGTCGATGCCCTTGAGTTGCTCGTTGAAGGCGCAGTCGAAATGCACGCCGACCGCTTCCGCCAGCCGCTTCCAGGCCAGGAAGTGGTAGTGGGCGGTGTCGGTAATGACGCCGTCGAGATCGAAGATAACAGCTTTGAATCGGCTTGGACGCATGGTTTTTCCCCTTTGGTTTTACGCGCGCGACAGCACCGGCGCGGACAGTGTCAATTCAAGCGCCTCGGCGCGGTGCGCAAAACTCAGCGCCTCGCCCTGCAGCAGGCGGTACTCGGTGCGGCCGGGTTCGACCCGCACCTGCAGTAGCGCGCCCTTGAAGTGAATCTTGAAGGTGTAGTGGCGCCACTGCGCCGGCAGCGTCGGCGCGAAGCGCAGCGCGCCCTTGACCACGCGCATGCCGGCGAAGCCATAGGCCACGCCCATCCAGGTGCCGGCCATCGCCGCCGTGTGCACGCCGTAGTGGGTGTTGCCGTGGGTGTCGTCCAGGTCCAGCCGCGCGGTCTCCATGAAGAAGTCGTAGGCCTTGCGGTGGTAGCCGATCTCCGAGGCGATGATGCTGTAGATGCAGGACGACAGCGACGAGTCGTGCGTGGTGACCGGCTCGTAGTAGTCGAAGTCGCGGCGCTTGTCCTCCAGCGAGAATTCCTCGCTCAGCAGCAGCAGCGCCAGCACCACGTCGGCCTGCTTGCAGACCTGGTGGCGGTAGATCACCATCGGGTGGTAGTTCAGCAGCAGCGGGTAGTTTTCCTTCGGCGTGTTGGCGAAATCCCACACTTTTTTCGACAGGAAGCTGTCGTCCTGGGCGTGGATTTGCAGCGCCACGTCGTAGGGCAGCGCCATCAGGCCGGCGGCGCGGCGCCATTCCTCCGGCTCGGCGGCGTCCAGCGCCATCAAGCCGGCGATGCGCGCGAACTCGCCCGGCTGCGCCGCGGCGATGCGCGCGGCGACGTCGGCGGCGAAGTTCAGGTGCATGCGCGCCATCGCGTTGGTGTAGTAGTTGTTGTTGACCAGCGCCGTGTACTCGTCCGGCCCGGTCACCTGGTTGATGCAGAAGCGCCCGCCGCGGTCGTAGCTGCCGATGCCGAGCCAGATGCGCGCCGTCTCCATCAGGATTTCGGCGCCGCAGCGCAGCATATAGTCGTCGTCGCCGGTGGCCTCGAAGTACAGCTTGATCGAATAGGCGATGTCGGCGTTGATATGGTATTGCGCGGTGCCGGCCGGGAAGTAGGCCGAGCATTCCTCGCCCGCGATGGTGCGCCACGGATACAGCGCGCCCTTGTCGTGCGACATCTGGCGGGCGCGTTCGCGCGCCTTGCCCAGGCCGGCGTAGCGGTACTCCAGCAGTTTCCTGGCGATGTCCGGCTTGCTGTACAGGAAGAACGGGAAGATATAAATCTCCGTGTCCCAGAAATAGTGGCCCTCGTAGCCCTCGCCGGTGACGCCCTTGGCCGAGATATTGGTCTTGCCGTCGCGCCCCACCGATTGCAGCAGGTGGAACTGGTTGAAATGGATGCCCTGCTGCAGCGCGTCGTCGCCGGCGATTTCGACGTCGGCCCGCTGCCAGAAATCGGCCAGGTACTGCGCCTGTTCCAGCAGCAGCGCGTCGAAGCCGCTCGCCTGCGCCTGCGCCAGCGCGTCGCGGCTGCGCCACATCAATTCCTTGGCCGGATAGTCGCGCGAGGAGTAATAGCAGCCGAACTTGGTCAGGCGCACCGCCTGCCCCTCGTCGGCCTGCACCTCGTAGGACTGCTCCAGGCGCTGGCCGTTTTTCAGCAGCCGCAGCGCGTGCGGGCCGGCGTGCCGCAACTCGGTCGCGGTGGCGCTGACCAGCGAGAAGCCGCTGTTGCCGGTGCGTTGCAACAGCGCCGAAAAATGTTCCTCCTGGTCGCTGTCGACCAGGTGCAGCGCCGGGCCGGAGACGGACGAGCCGATACGCGGGTCGTCGCCGGCCTCGAGGTTTTTGACGGCGCCGTCGAGGGTCGAGACCAGCCGCACGCGGCCGAAGAAATTCAGCGGCGTCACCACGTATTCCATCGCGAACAGGTGCTTGTGCTCGAAGCACACCACGCGCCGGCTGACGATCGACACGCGCCGGCCCTTCTTCGACTTCCATTGCAGCGCGCGGTGCAGCACGCCGGTGCGGAAGTCCAGCGTACGCTCGTATTTTTCGACAGTGCCCTGCAGCAGGTCGAAGCGCTCGTCCTCGATCCACAGGCCGATGCCCTTGCCGTTGGGCACGTTGAGCATGAACTGGTTGGTCTTGGCCAGGCCGAACGCCGCCTCCGGATAGTGGATCGGCTCGGACTCGTAGAAACCGTTCAGGTAGGTGCCGTCGAGCGAGGTGCCGGCCGGTCCGCTGTAACCCTCCTCGTGGCTGCCGCGCAGGCCGATATAGCCGTTGCCCAGCGCGAACAAGGTTTCATCGAGAAAATGCGATTGCGTATCAAACGACGTCTCGCGGATGCACCAGGCATCGAGGGGATAGCTGTGTTTGGGCTTGGCGGACGAGTGCACGGTACATTCCTTTTACGCTGGGTTGAATAATTCAAACCGGTTTGAATTTTATGCAAAAAAGACAAGGCCGGTTTTGTTCGTGGTGTACTACAAGGAGAAACTACAGCAAGCGCGTCCCGTAGGTCGGCTTAGCCGGCACGGCGTCAGCCGACGCTCCGGCGCAAGCGAAGTCCCATCCAGCGCGCCGCGCCACCTCAATCAGGTCTGGCGCACCATCAAGGTGGTCGGCAGCATCTCAGACGTGACGTTGTCGCCGTGAATCAGGCCCAACATTTTTCGCGCCAACAGCACCCCGCCGTCGCGCAGGTACTGGTGCACGCTGGTCAGCGGCGGCACGAAGCTGGCGGCGCCGGGCGTGTCGTCGTAACCGATCACCGACACGTCCTCCGGCACCCGCAACCGCTTTTCGGCCAGCGCGCGGATCGCGCCCATCGCCAGCAAATCGCTGGCGGCGAACAGGCCGTCGAACCCGGCCCCCTTCTTTTTCAACAGCGCCGCGACGCTGTCGAAACCGGCCTCGAAGGTGAAGGCCTTCGGGCGCACGATATGCACCATCGCCTGGCCGCCCATTGCCTCGATGAAACCGGCGCAGCGCTCTTGCACCTCGGCATGGTCGACGTCGCCGAGGAAAATCAACTGCTTGCGGCCCTGTTCGAGGAAGCGCTTGGCGGCGCTGACGCCGCCCTTGCGGTTGTCGCTGCCGACCACGATGTAGTCGGCGCCGGCCTCCGGCGCGCCCCACACCACCAGCGGCAGGCCGGCCTTCTGCAGGAAGCGCACCGCCTCGCCGTGCGAACCCTGGCCCAGCAGGATCAAACCGTCGGCGCCCTGCACCGGCGCGGTGTCCATCAACTGCTTCGAGGTCAGCACCACGCTGTAGCCGGCCGTCGTCAGCTCCTGCGTGATACCGCCGAGCAGCTCAAGCGGATACGGGTCCGACATCGGCCGGCCCTTGACGGGCGTCATCTCGACCACCACCGCCACCGAGTAACTGCGGCGCATGCGCAAATTGCGCGCGCTCACGTTCAAGCGGTAGCCCTGCTCGTTGGCGATCCGGCGCACTTTCTCGCGCGTCTCCAGCGTCACCAAAGGGCTGTCGCGCAGCGCCCGGGAAACCGTGATCTTGGAGACCCCGGCCAGGCGGGCCAGGTCTTCCATCGTCAGGCCGGACTCGCTTTTGCGCACACCGATGTTGTTCGAAGGCATTCATCACTCTTTGGTTGGTACGGAACTGTAGCAGGACTGCGGACGCATTATGACAGGTTTTTGCAAGTTGTCTCATTTAATGACATCGATATCATTTGGATTGACATCGATATCATTTCTTGATTCAATGGCCATTCTTTCGCATCCGCCAAAAATCCGGCGGGTCCGCCGCAGACCGGCGGGAGTGCGCAAGATGGGGACGGGAACCGCCTGGGGCGCCGTCCGGGAGACGACAAATGATTACAAAAAAAGAAGGTATGCATATGAAAAGCCACAACACCCTCGCGCTGTCCGCGGTGACCCTCGCCGTGCTGACACTGATCAACCAGCCACAAGCCCAGGCGCAGAACGCCGAGGCGGCCGCGCCGGCCAAGGACGCGCTCGCCGCCGAAGTCCAGCAAGTCGTCGTCACCGGCACCTCGGCCGCCGGCGGCGTGCGCAAGATCGACTCCTCGTACTCGATTACCACCGCCAACGAAGAACAACTCAAATCGGCGGCGCCCAGCAGCACCGCCGACATCATGAAACTGGTGCCCGGCGTCTACGCCGAATCGACCGGCGGCCAGTCCGGCGCCAACATCGAAGTGCGCGGCTTCCCGTCCGGCAGCGACTCGCCGTTCGTCTCGGTGCAAATGAACGGCAGCCCGATCTTCCCGCCGCCGACGCTGTCGTTCTACGAAGGCTCGTCGGTGTTCCGGCTCGACGACACCATCGAGCGCGTCGAAGTGCTGCGCGGCGGTCCGAGCACCATCTACTCGAACGGCCAGCCCGGCGCGACCATGAACTTCATTCTGAAAAAAGGCGGCGACACGGCCGAGGGCAGCGTGCGCGCCACCACCGGCACCGGCAACACCCGCCGCGTCGACGCCTTCTACAGCGGCAAGCTCGGCGAAGGCTGGTACGCCTCGCTCGGCGGCTTCTACCGCGTCACCAACGGCGTGCGCGACGCGCAATTCCGCGCCGACGACGGCCGCCAGCTGAGCGGCACGCTGACGCGCAAGCTCGCCCAGGGCGAAGTGAGCGTCTACGCCCGCGCCACCCGCGACAAGAACGCCTTCTATACCGGGGTGCCGCTGGTCTCGGCCGACAACGGCCACAGCATCAGCGCCTTCCCCGGCTTCGACCCTTTGACAGGCACGCTGATGAGCGCCGAAATGCGCCAATTCACGCTGGAAACGGCGCCCGGCACGACGCTGGCGCGCGACTTGGCCGACGGCCGCGGCCTGAAGGCGAGCGTGCTGGGCGCCGAATACGAGCAGAAAATCGGCGAATGGAACGTGACGAACAAGTTCAACCACTTCGACGGCGACTTGAACACCATCTCCATGTTCACCGGCAACAACCCGCTGTCGATGGCGGACTACAACGCCGCCGCCATCCGCTCGGCCAACGGCAACGCCGCCGTGGTCGCGGCCGCCGGCGGCCGCTTGGCCGGCTCGGCCGCGGCCAGCTATCTGAACGGCGCCGCCGTGGCGGCCGACCAGCAAGTGGTGCAGGCCGGCCTGTGGTCGGTGGAAAAGAAATTGAAATCGTTCAGCGACGAGCTGCGCGTCAGCCGCGAACTGTTCAAGGACAACACCGTCACGGTGGGCGCCTACCTCGCCGACTACTCGTCCGACGACGTCTGGTATCTGGGCAACAGCCACCTGATGAGCGCGGTGCCCAACGCCAGTCTGATCAACGTCAAGCTCGACAACGGCGCCATCGTCGCCAACCGCGGCAAGGAAGGCCCGATCAACTACGCGCCGGTGGCCAGTTACGACGGCTGCAACACCGCCCTGTTCCTGGCCGACGAATGGAAAATCAACGACCGCGTCAAGGTCGACGCCGGCTTCCGCCGCGAGCGCCAGCGCCTCAACGCGAGCATCTCGAACCTGCGCTCGGGCGACACCGACGGCAACCCGCTGACGCTCTACAACAACAACACCTCGATGCCGTCGGGTTCGAACACCGCGATTGACCGGACCGACTCGGCCAATTCCTTCACCGTCGGCGGCAACTACAAACTGGCCAAGGACAGCAGCGTGTTCGTGCGCGCCAACACCGGCCACACCTTCGTCTCCTTCGACGACCTGCGCGGCGCCGGTAGCCGGGCCACGGCCAACGACCGCAGCGTATTGCCGACGCCGAAAGTGACCCAGTTGGAAATCGGCTTCAAGACCGCCAGCAAGTTCTACAGCGCCTACGTGAACGCCTTCCACACCGAGTTCAAGGGCATCGCCTTCTCGCAAATCCTGGCCAACGGCACCACGCTGAACTCGGTGAGCGGCTCCAGCGGCAACGGCCTGGAATTCGAAGTGGCGGTGCGGCCGCTGCAAAACCTGCAAATCGCCCTGACCGGCGACTACCAGGTGTCCAAATACAAGGACAATCCGGCCACCGTCGACAACACCGTGCAGCGCCAGCCGACACTGCAATTTCGCCTGACGCCGACGTACACCATACCGCTGGGCGACAACGCGCTGAAACTGTACGGCACCTACACCTCGATTGGCGAGCGCTGGGCCGACCAGGCCAACCTGCAATACCTGCCGGCCTACCGCACGCTCGACCTGGGCATGCTGGCCTCGATCGGCGAGAACATCGAACTGCGGCTCAACGCGACCAACGTCAACAACACCATCGGCCTCACCGAAGGCAACTCGCGCCTGACCACCGGCGGCAGCGGCCCGATCAACGCCCGTCCGCTGTTCGGCCGCGCGATCGAAGCGTCGGTGCTGTACCGCTTCTAAGCCTTAGCGCCAGTTTCACTCCGAAGTACCTTTTGCAAGGCTATCCAGCCTTGCTTTTTTTTGCCCGCCAACAAGGCGTCGACCGTCACTGGGCGGTTTCTTGTTCGACGACTGTGAGCCACCATTTCCGGCCCGGGTCCGGCTGCCGCAGGTTGACGGTTTCACCCATTTCGGGGGTGGCGATCGCCACGCCGCGCTTGGCCGCCAACGCGACGATGCGGTCGAACGGTTCGTGCCAGATGTGCAGGCCCAGGTCGAAGGTGCCGTTGTGTACCGGCAGCAGCCAGTTTCCCTTCAGGTCCAGGTGCGCCTGCAAGGTTTCTTCCGGCTGCATGTGGATGTCCGGCCATTGTTTGTCGTAGGCGCCGGTTTCCAGCAGGGTGACGTCGAAGGGGCCGTATTGTTCGCCGATTGTGCGGAAGCCGTCGAAGTAGCCGGAGTCGCCGCTGAAGAACACGTTCAGGTCGCGCTCTTGGATGACCCACGAGGCCCACAGGGTCTTGTTGCCGTCTAACAGGCTGCGGCCGGAGAAGTGCTGCGACGGCGTCGCCACCAGTGTGACGCCGGCGATGCTGGTCGATTGCCACCAGTCCATCTGGCGCACCTTGGCGGCCGGCACGCCCCATTCGATCAGGGTGTCGCCCACGCCCAGCGGCGTGACGAAGTGCTCGGTCTTGGCCGCCAGTTCGAGGATGGCGGCGTGGTCGAGGTGGTCGTAGTGGTCGTGCGACAAGATCACGCCCTTGATCGGCGGCAGGTCGGCGATGCTGATCGGCGGCTGGTGGAAGCGCTTCGGGCCGGCCCACTGCACCGGCGAGGCGCGCTCGGAAAACACCGGGTCGGTCAGCCAGAAATTGCCGTTGAGTTTGAGCAGCATGGTCGAGTGGCCCAGGCGGAACAGGCTGTGGTCGGGCGCCGCCAGCAGTTGCGCCCGGCTCAGCGCATGCACCGGAATCGGCTTGCTCGGCACGGTGTGCGCCGGTTTGTTGAACAGGAACGTCGCCATCAGTTTCATGGTCTTCACCCAGCCCAGCTTGTGGCGCGGCGCCGCGTTGCGGTATTTGCCGTCCTGCCGCTGCGAGGCCGGCGTGGCGAAGGCGCGCTCGAGGGCGAGGTCGGCGGCGGGGGCGGTGGAATAGCGCATGGTGATCAAGACTCCCAATGAGACTGCGGCGCAGGATGGAGCGCAAATGTGTGCCTGAAATTTATATACACTACACAGTGTAGTTCCTATTTTAAGCAAAGTAAACCGGCGGGTGTAAAATACTTGTTCACCTATCGCAGAATGCTTCCCATGTCATCACCGCAACGCCTGACCGACCGCAAGCGCCTGGCCATCGTCGACGCCGCCATTGCCGAGTTCCGCGCCAACGGCTTCGAGGCGACTAGCATGGACAAGATCGCCGCCACCGCCGCCGTGTCGAAGCGCACCGTGTACAACCATTTCCCCAGCAAGGACGAGTTGTTCTCCGAAATCCTGACGCGCCTGTGGGACAACAGCGCCACGCAGCCGCCCGTGCCCTACCGCGCCGACGCGCCGATGCGCGGGCAGTTGCTGGCACTGATGTGGCAAAAGATGCAAATGCTGACCGACGGCAATTTCCTTGACCTGGCGCGGGTGGCGATCGCCGAAACCATCCATTCGCCCGAGCGGGCCCAGGCGATGGTGGCGAAAATCAGCGAGAAGGACAGCGGCATCAGCAACTGGATCGGTGCGGCGCAGCAGGACGGCCGCCTGAAGCCGGCCGATGTCCAGTTCGCCTCGCACGTGCTGCAGGGGCAGTTGAAGACCTTCGCGTTCTGGCCGCAGGTGACGCTGGGCCTGCCGGTGCCGGACGCGGCCATGCAGCGGCAGATCGTCGAGACCGCCGTCGACATGTTTTTGGCCTATTACGCCTAGCTTCTTCGCCGCTTGCGCCTAGGCGAAGCACACCGCGTACACCGGTGGCAGCGTGGTCGACACCGTCTGCCAGTGTTCGCCGCCATTCGCCGACAGCCAGAGCCCGCCGGTGGTCGAGCCCATCACCAGCGTGCGGCCGTCGCCGGCCACCGCCAGGCCGTGGCGGTACATCAAATCGTAGCAATGCTCCTGCGGCAAGCCGCTGCGGAAAATCGAGAACGATTTGCCGCCGTCGCTGGTGCGCGTGACGGCCAGCGCGGCGGCGACCGGCACGCGCAACGTGTCGGCGGCGGCCGGCACGAACCAGGCGACGTCGCCGTCGCGCGGATGGACCGCCACCGCAAAGCCGAAATTCGACAGCGGCACCTCGCGCACCTCGTCCCATTGCCTGCCGTCGTCGGCGGAGCGCCAGATGCCGTTGTGGTGCTGGCACCATAGCAAGTCCGGCGCGCCGTCCGAGCGCACGACGCGGTGCGGGTCTTGCACCGCCTCGTTCTCGTCCTGTTCCGGCGGCATGTAATCGGCGCGCATGCCGGTCGCGCTCAAGCTCCAGCTGGCGCCGCCGTCGGCGCTGCGCCAGACCCCGCCGCAGGACACGCCGACCAGCAGCTTGCGGCTGTCGCGCGGATCGACGCAGATGCTGTGGATGCCCGGCGTGTCGTAGCCGCCGCCGAACCATTGCGCGCGCTGCGGCACGTTCCACAGCGCCTCCACCAGTTGCCACGAGTCGCCGCGGTCGGCCGAACGGAACAGCCCGCCGGGCAGCGTGCCGGCCCACAGCACGCCCGGCTCGTCGGCGCCTCCGGCGGCCAGCGACCAGATAAAGCGCAACTTCCACTCGACCGGGTCGGCGCTGTCGTCGGGCTTGGGCGGATAGGCCGGCGTGGCGATCTCGGTCCAGGCGTCGCCGCCGGCGTCGCGCCGGTGCAGCTTGGCGCCGAAGTGGCCCAGGTTCAGGGCGGCGTACAAGGCGCCGTCGCGCGGGTCCGCCAGCACCATCGAGACCGGGTCGCCGAGGAAGGACAGCGCGGCCAGCCGCCAGTGGCCGGTGTCGACGGCCAGTTCAAACAAACCCTTGCGGGTGGCCAAATAAGCGCGTTCGGTCATGACTAGCCTCCAGAGAGTGCTTGCAGGATGTACACCTTGCTGTCCGCATGCAGCGGATCATTCAACAGGATACGCTCGCGGCTGCGCAGACCGTCGATAAAAATCACGACGTTGTCGCGCAAATGGCCCTGCTCGTCGAGCACGTAGCCGCGCAGCCGGGGATGGGCGGCGAAGGCCGTGTCCAGGCCGGCGCGCAAGTTCGCGGCGTCGGTCTGCACCTGCGGCAGCGCCATGAAGCGCGCCAGTTGCTGCGTAAAATGAAGTTGCGCCATCCCGCCTCCAACCGTGGCGCGGCGCAGGCGCGCCGCGCTAGAGCAAATTCTAGCGCGAATCACGGCCGCGCCGATGTCACTTTGCCATAAAATGGGGCCACGTGGATAACCGGAGCCGCCTGATGTCGATTACCCCGCAACAACTCGAAATACTCATGCAGGAAGTGGAGCTGAGCGACCCGATCGACTTCGCCGACCTGCCCTTCAACGACCAGGAATTGCGCGGCCTGATCGCCAACCACCTGTGTGAGATGGCCGCCGCGATGGAAAGTTTCAGCGAGGAAGACCGCAACCTGGCCTTGCTGGCCGTGGCCGCCAAACTGGTGCTGGAAAACCTGGTCCTGCACGTGCAACTGCTGCGCCAGCACGGGCTGCCGATGAGCGACAGCGTCGAGGCGCTGCTGCTGCGCCTGCGCGGCGGCGCCTAGCCGGCGCTGGTCGCTACTTCCCTCCTAGCGCTTCCTGGCGCCGGGCGCTTCCAGCGTCAGGTCCGATTCGGCCAGCGCCACGCAGGGCAGGATATAACCGTCGCGCTTTTCCTCCCGGCTCAAACCCGGCCACTCGACGCGATAGCCGACGCGGCCGTCGAGCATACGGCACAGGCAGGTGCGACAGGTGCCGTTGCGGCAGGAGCTGAGCAGGCGCACGCCGGCCCGCTCGGCGGCAAGCAGCAAGGACTCGGCGGCGCCGGCCTCGAACTGCCAGCCCTGCGGCTCAATTTTTACGGTGAATGTTTCGCTCATGGCCGACAGTGTAGCAAGCCGTGCGGCGCAGCGGAGTGCTAACGCCGCTTGTAGTGATGACTCACCGGGTCGTTGGCCAAATGCGCGACGATACCGGCGCAGGCGCCGGACGTTACCAAGCGCCCGATGTGGATCTGGTGGGCGGCAATCAAATCCCATTCCTCCAGTAAGGTGAACAGGCAAGCATCGGCGGCGTCGGTAAACACCCAGCCCCCTGCAACCGCCACCGTCGGTAGATCCTACTTGACTTGCCCAAGCAAGGTGGGAAAACGGACGCCAACTCCGAGTGGAGACCACCCGACTAAAGGGCTTGCTTTTCGCCACGTCCGCGAGGAATCTAAGCTTTCCCAAGAAGAGCTAGCAGCGAGGGCGAATTTGTACCAAACCTAAATCGGGGAGGTTGAGCGAGGTGAGAGAAATATCTAAGTGGATAATATCGAGCGTCTAGCTGCCGTCATACGCTTCGTCTGTAGAAAATTCTCATGCCATAGGGTGACGCGCTCTACGTCATAGCGTTATACACATCTCCCGCGCCGACTAACACGCCCCCGAAAAACCGTTTACATTCAATGGGTTGCGCAGAGGGGTTGTAAACTTTGCCGAATTCGCGTTTACTCTCGGAATTTCGGCGGACGCGTGACCAAGGTAGCACAACAGTGGACGGAACAAGAATTCGCGGGACTGGATCTTGGCGATGCCCGCCTCAACAAGAGGGCGAAGCGAATGATGGAACGATTTTCGGCCAATCCGACGGCCAGCATCCCGGATGCGTGTGATAGCTGGGGCGAAACCTGCGCGGCCTACCGCTTCTTGGGCAATGCCGAAGTGGAATGGGAAGCCATACTTGCCCCGCACTGGGAGCGTACCGAGGAGCGCATGCGCGCTCAGCCGGTGGTGTTGTGCATCCAGGATTCAACGGAGCTCGATTTCAACGGACAGGAGATCGACGGGCTCGGGCCGCTCAATTACGAAGCGCGGCGCGGCATGTACCTGCACCCGACTTACGTGGTCACGGCGCAGCGCGAGCCCCTTGGCGTGCTCGACGCGTGGATGTGGGCGCGCGAGAAGCGCGGCGCCGATGGCGTCAGGTCGGGCCTGATCGAGAGCAAGCGCTGGGTTGAAGGCTACCAGCGCGTGGCGGAGATAGCGGCGAAAATGCCGGAAACGCGACTGGTGTACGTGGCCGACCGCGAAGCGGACATGGTGGAAATGATGCGCTGCGCCCGCGATCTGGGCACCCCGGCCGACTGGCTGGTGCGGGCCAAGCATAACCGCTGCCTGCCCGACGAGGATGGCGCCAAATTGTGGGAGGCGACGACGGCAGGGGCGCCGCTGGGCGAGATCGCGTTCGCCGTCGGCTCGCGGGAAAACCAGAAGGGGCGTGCCGTGCGCCAGCAACTGTGGGCGCGCGAGGTCGAGATCAAGGATGGGAACAAGGGGCGCATCACCGTCACCTGTGTCGTGGCGCGCGAAGTAGGGGCGCCCGCTGGCGTCAAGCCAATCGAATGGCGTTTGCTGACGAACCGCACCGTCGCGTCGCAAGAACAAGCGGTCGAACTGATCAACTGGTATCGGGCGCGCTGGGAAATAGAAATTTATTTCCATGTTCTGAAAAACGGCTGCGAAGTCGAGGCGCTACAGCTGTCGAGCTTTGAGCGCCTCGAGCGTGCCTTGGCCTTGTTCATGGTGGTAGCTTGGCGCGTGACGTATCTGATGCGCAAGGGACGAACGTGCCCAGACCTGGACGCATCGCTGTTCTTCGATCCCGACGAGATCCGCGGCGCCTACCTATTGACCAAGAAAAAGATGCCCGCCAATCCACCGACATTGAATGAGGTTGTGCGACTGATTGCGCAGCTGGGCGGATTCCTCGGCCGCAAGAGCGACGGCGAGCCGGGCGCCAAGACAATCTGGCGCGGGCTTGATCAAGTGTTCGCTGCCGCCGAGACACTACGCTCGCTCCGCGACGGGCTGGGCTGACTTATGTATAACGACATGCCTCTAGCTAGGTGGCAAAGTTCCGAGACCAGCGACTACAAGTCGTTGGTCCTCAATCGGTCATTCACGAAATAAGCCTGCTGAACCGCGTTCTAAAAACCGCGTCTATGGATTGGGGAATCGCGCTGCCTGGTGGGCTACCGACCGCACAAGTCCGCAAGCCAGCCAAGCCGAGAGGTCGTGACCGCCGAGTGACCACGGCGGAAATCGTCAAGATTCTCGATGCTACCGAATCATCTGAACTGCGAACTATCGTCACCTTAGCGGTCGAAACGGGGATGCGGCGGAACGAGTTAGCCTCCCTAATATGGGAAGAAATAGACCTAAAAAAGCAGATTGCACACCTGCCCAAAACAAAGACTGATGTCCCTCGCACGGTTCCCTTGTCCAAAGCTGCCATCAAGGCGCTAAAGAGTTTCGGCACAAAGAAGAACGGCCGAGTGTTTGCGCTACAAGCTGAATCGATGAGTCAAGCGTTCGAACGGGCTTGCGCAACCCACCGAGCCGATATCGCCGGACTTCGCTTTCATGATTTGCGCCACGAAGCGACCAGCCGGCTATTTGAAAAAGGATTAAACGTGATGGAGGTGGCCGCCATCACCGGTCATAAGACGTTGGATATGCTCAAACGTTACACCCATCTTCGCGCAGAAGACTTGGCTAAAAAGCTAAAATAACCATTATCTCTACGGCAGATATTTCTCATACTGCGGGGGCAACAAGCTGTATTGCCCCCACGACTGGGTCATACAGCGAGGAATCCCCTCACCCTTCTCAGTCACGACACCGTAAAATAACAAAACTCTTCCAATCGAACTAGAATGTATTCTCTTTCGGTCATCAAATTTCGGCCACGTATAAATTTTTAATTCCGGAAAATTTTCGACCTTTAAATATATTATATTTCTGCTACTCAATTGCGAATATTTAACTATTCTTCCGAAGTAGAGATTTCCTCTCGCTGGGAGGCTATCTTCTTTCAGTCGAGCCACGTCGAACAACACGCTCCTGAGGTGCAAAGCGTATTGACTGTCGGGAAAAAAGAACGCACGGTGAATATTTCTATCAAAATTTCTACAAATTGCTAGAACACTGGATATCTTCGTAGGTAACAAAACCTTTTTCCCCGTGTGCCTGGCAAGGGGCACTTCCGTGGAAGGGCCATCAGGGTCTTCGATTTGTGTCTGACGAAATTCTAGATCGTTTAGGTCGTCGCCATCTTGTATTTCAGGTGGGTTCTCAGCCCAGCCGCCGATCAGGACAAGATCTTTATTCTGGACTGCCCTCCGAACCTCTTCCTCACTGTGGTATTGCAAGCCCGACGATTTAGAAACTCGGAGTGAGCAATATATATGTCGGTAGGTCTTCTTGTGTTTAAAATGAGCTGTCCGCGAATTCGAAAGTATATCGTTCTCTTCTGGGGTGCGGCTCAGAGGAGTGGTACATTCTGGACAAAAAACCGCGCCTTTCATTTCGGAACGATATTCCTCCGGAGAAATTTGTTCGCCCTTATCCAATAAAATCTCCTTCAAATTTCTCGAATATGTCCAATTTTCAAGGAAATAAGAGAATGCTATGCGGTGTGATTTTTCGCTCATAAGCTTACAATAAATTTAATCATCCCACAATCGTCTCTGGCTCATTGACATTCACCTAGTCATGCAGGAGATCAACCTGGTGTGATGGATGGATCAGACGTTCCAGGGTAAGTGCGCTCCTCCTGGATGGTTCCATCTTGCTTATGAATCTTTACTGAAACTTCCTTACCCCGCATGAATTCACTTGTGGCTTTTACCAGATCAGCTTTAGTACTCGCTTTCAAGCTGGCGCGCTCGCCCCCCTCCTTCTTGAGCGCCCAACCATTTCCGTCCGCCGATTTAGTAATGTGATAGTTTTTCATTTTAATTCCTCATAAATTAATACTTAACAGACGAAAACACCTTATCAAGCATTAATTCGCGTAACCGCGCCGTTCTTTGCGAATCTCTCGCGCATACTGCAACTCTTCCAAATCTATTCCAAAATCGAATACGATTTGAATAGCCAATTCAGAATTTTGATTTTCGTTGTAACTATCCACGTCATTTTTTAATTGTTTACAGTCACCCAAAATTTGCACTCGTCGCTGCTGAAAAGCCAACTTCATATGCTTAGGCGACGCTGTTCGAATATCATCCCATAAGACGAATTGTTCCGGGCCAGCGTTATAAATGGCAGCATGCTTTGTGCGTACGCGCCGCCCCTGTTCATCGGTGACATATTCATCGCGAAGAGCGCGTCCGATTTCTTCGGCGCATTGGCTTTCTATCGCAGAAGCATGAGGTGCCCATTTTCCGGTGCTGATGGCCCAACGGGCAACTTCGCGAGTTGAGGCGGGCCATTTATTCCCTGCCGCTTGATATTGCGGAACCAGTTGCTGTAAATATTCGTTCTTAGTAGTCATTCATACCTCGAAAGTGAAATTACAATCAATCATTTAACATTTGGCGAAAACCGTCTGTAACAGCCGATCTAGTAACTAATGCGCGAACTTTTTCTAGATATTTTCTATGGAAACTATATGGAATCAACTTGCGGTTTTGTAACTGACCGACCACAATCCCGGGATGAACGCGCATTCGTCGCGAAAATCCGACAATTTGGTCGTCAGAAAACGATGGGTTAACGCGCGCGATAAACCCCTCTAAGTCTTTCTTGGGAACTAAAAATTGTGATGCTGCCTCATTCGCCCGGACTTCGATAGGTGGCATCCCTCCTAGCTCCGTACTAAATATATCGATATCTATCACCGGTTGCGACATACCCTCTTTATGCTTCACATGGTCAAGTTCATGAAATAGAGAATGCCAAAAATTGTCAACCCGATCAAACCGCAAGGAAAGTGCAATTACTGGGGTATCTTTGTTAAGCCAAAAACATGCGCCGTCGATCTTGCACCCAGGAAGAGGTTCGATTATTACAAATTTAATTCCGGCTTTTTGCAAGATAGACGCAACATTCCGTACTCCATCGATGAACTCCAATTGTTCTCGCAGTTCAGCCCACACTACGCTCCACTTGCTTTCCGAATACTTCTCAGCAGGCGACGACATGGCGGCACTTCGTGCTCTGCATAGCCATGCAATTTGCAGCATTGATGCGTCACTATAAGAAGTTTTCTTTGCCGCGTGCATGAATGACGGAATTTCATCATTGGCAGCAACTCCAAAGAAATCAAATACTTGCTTCTCCAATATTTCGATATTTTTATTGGCCTCAATCCAGCCTCGCTTTATCATCTCGTGAACCGGAAATTTTCCATGCAACGCTGCTTTTCTTGCGATCGAAGTCTGAGTTGGTCGAACTTTCGAAAGCTGATACTGGCTCTCTAAATTCATCCAAAATTCCGCGCCTGTGTCAAGTGCCTCGCCAAGCGCCATGGCAGTCTCTGGCGTAACTGACCGTTTTCCACTGATCACTTCGCTTATCAAACGCGTATCTTTTCCAATAATCTCAGCGAACTCCACTTGAGTCCACCCTCTCGCCTCTAGTTCATCTTTTAAGAACTCTCCAGGCGGGAAAATTTCGGCGGGGATGCGTGCACCCATTTTTCTCTCCTCTCCTTTAATGATAGTCCGCAATATCAATGATCACGACTCTCTTGCCCGTTGGGTCAACAGAAAATTCGATGATGAGTCGCCATTGATCATTAAGGCGCATCGAATACTGCCCGGCTCGGTTGCCCTTCAACTTCTCGAAATGTAACGATTTCAACGCATAAAATGTGCGTTCGTCAGGGGCGGCACGAATGATCTGCATCCGTTTTCGATACATCGTAACAATTGGAGTCGCGAAGCCTGCCGTGTAGGTAAGCTCTGTCTCCAGTCGATCGTGCACATTGTTCTTGAACGTAACTTCCATGTCTCCATGTCTCTAAGTATGGTATCAGGATTTATCGAAATGTACAACTTTACACATGGTGTAAAGATGCAATTATAGACGATTTCGCTCAACGCGCAACAAAATAAGGCGACCTCATGGTACGAGGATGCTCTTCAGCTTATGGATTGTAAGAATGCCAAGACAGCGTCACGGGGCAGTTGGACGTGGAGTTGGCGCGCCTCTTCGTGCATCGCCAATGTTTATCCGCAACACGCATGCCGTGCGTGCGAAACCGTCACCGGTGCTGCGGTTCCGCCAGCCATGATCGACGGCGGCATGGCCGCTGTCTGCCTGCTGTGTTGACTACAAGCGCAACAGGCTGGTCCTGAGGTCGCCACAGACCGTCACGCATGAACTGAATCTGCTGCACCGTGCATTCGTCATTGCCTCGACCGAATGGGGGATTGTGCTTCCCAATGGTGTTCCGAAGACTGCACGCCCTGCCCTGCCGCGAAGTAATGGGGCTCGAATCAGACCGAATCAAATAGACCTGATCGTACAAGCGAGTCATTCCATGGAGTTGAAGCACATTGTTCCGCTGGCGGTCGAAACGGCAATGCGTCGTTCAGAAATCCTTGGTATCCGTTGGGAGGACGTTGACATTGAACGCCGGTCGATCTTCCTGAACAAGACGAAGAACGGAATGTCGCGCACGGCGCACGGTGCCTCTTTCGACGACCGCGCCGGCAACAAGGCCACCATCATCACCAGCCAGTTGCCGGTCGAGCACTGGCACGCGTGGATCGGCGACGCCACCATCGCCGACGCCGTGCTCGACCGCATCATGCAGCGCAACCACCGCTTCACGCTGACCGGCGATTCGCTGCGCGCCGAACGGCCAAAAACAGTTAAAAAGGAGAGAAATATCGACCCATCGTAACCGCAGACATTACAATTTAACCGCGTAACATCAACTCATGCGCAGCGGTCACGATAGACCGGAATGAGCGGTCACGTTGACCGGAATACGCAGACAGGCTTATGCGGCCTTGGTGGGCTTCAATGTTTGAGACTGCCCCAACCCTAGCGCAGCCCCGTTTAACGCCCCTGAGCGCCCTTATGCAGCTTGGCGAAGATATTGGTAAAGGGTCTCACGGCTGATACCGAATTCCTTAGCAAGCGCGGTCTTCTTTGCACCCGTTGCGGCCTTAGCCTGAAGGTCCGCGACCTGTTCAGCATTCAGTGCAGGCTTCCGACCAAGGTACACATCACCCTTAGCCTTTGCCACAGCGATACCCTCACGCTGGCGCTCACGGATCAGCGACCGCTCAAACTGTGCGAACGCCGCAAGCATCGAGAACATGAGTTCATCCATTGCGTTGTCTGTGCCAGCGGTGAACGTGAGCTTTTCCTTGACGAAGTGAACGGTAACGCCCTTGGCCTTGAGTTCCCTGACGATGCGTTGCATGTCCTCGGAATTCCTAGCAAGACGATCCATGGAATGAATCACGAACGTGTCACCCGCTCTAGCGTGCTTGATAGCGGCCTGAAGCTGTGGCCTGTCTGTGTCCTTGCCGGATGCCTTGTCGGTGAAAACTTGGTCTAACTGAAGGCCGTCAAGCTGGCGCTCTGTGTTCTGGTCAAGCGAACTAACCCGAATGTATCCGATGGTCTGTCCTGTGAGCTTGGTTGCGGTCTTCATGGTGTCTTCCTGTGCGTTAGTGTCAGGATAGATTCTAAGACCATGACTCAAATGTGTCAACTAAATCTTATGCCAATCCTAAACTGACACAAATCGTGATGCAGACTGTCAGGTAAATGTGTGATGCTGAGGTACACCCTATGCTGACACGCTCAACAGGGAAGACATGCTCTGATTGCGAATTGAAATTTTCAGTAAGCTGCGCCAAGCTTCTTAGCTGCACTACCTAAGTGGCATTAGGGGAGCCGCTAGGCTTGTCATATGCGCTACACGCGTGGTGAGCAGCATCAAGTAAAAAAATTACCTCGTTCAAGACTATCTCATCCGTCGATTGCTTTTCGTAAAGGTAGCGCCAATCAACGAACGCATCGTTCATCGCGTGAAGGCAGTCACGATAAGACCTACCTTTCTTAACTTTGTGCCCAACGGCAGCAGCAGGGCACAGGGCCTCTATTTCTGCGATAGCCACCGCAGGTAGATTGTCGAACAACTTGAGCAGTTCATGTCCACGTAACGGCTTGCCATGCACCGCTGAGAGAGTCTTCAGGTAAAGCTCAATCGCTAGCGCGGCGTTGACGACGAACGGAACAGCACTGTAGTGATTCACAGGCTGCCCACTTAAGTCTTTCTTGTAAAGGTAGCTTGCAGTCGTGCAGAACGATAGCGCTTGCCGGAACATGGCCTGAAACGGAGTTGTCGGTACGTAGAGACCAGCGTCCTTCAATACCTTCATCGCAGCCGCAGCGTCAGTCTTTCCGTCCCCTGTATTCGGTATCCACCCGATGACCTTACCATCATGCTTAACCCCATAAGTTTTAGCATCAATTTTCGGTTCATCCATCGCCATAGTCCTGTCCTTAATAGAAGCAATTATTGTGGTCGCCTAGTACAACGTACCACAGCCTCAACACAAAACGAAAGCACGATCGCATGAGCAGTCGCGCAATGCTGGTAACACGGTCTCAGGATTTCTGAAGGACCATTGGGTTGTGTGCTGCTGGCGGTGGTGTGCTGACCACAGCAAAGTGCAGCAATGAGGTCAACTGGTGCGCTGGTCCTTGGAAATTCTTTTGGCCGTAGAAAAAGACCCCCGGTATCAACGTTTTGCGGTTCATTCAAAAATGAGGGGTAAAGACCGATTCTGTTGCTGTTGTTGGAGATTTGACGAGTGAGTGTGTTTTCCCATACGCCAGAGGTCCCCCCCCGGTGGGTCGCTACCCAAGAACACTGTAACAGGCCGAAATGCTTCAAAATCAAGGCATGGGGGGGTAGGGTGCGGCAATGCTGAGCACGGCCAAGAGGGCGCTTAGGACGGCTTGCACGCCCACCATGGGCTTGGGAGACACAAACTAATGCATTAACTCAAATGCACCTGAAGAACAAGGAAATGTCGTTCCGGGGATGGTCAATAGCGAGAGCAGTTTGAGAGCAACGAATCGGTATAATGACGCATCGCAACGGTGCATGCCGTCCACCAGCGATACGGTAACCCATTGATTTCACTGCTAAAACTGGTGCGGCTGGCGGGGATCGAACCCACGACCCTTGGCTTCGGAGGCCAATACTCTATCCACTGAGCTACAGCCGCGCTGGGGAAAATCTGAAGTGAACCGAAGGATACCGCCTTTCTGCGCGTCCGTCCATGGAAAGTGTCGTATCTCGGGGAAATTGCATTCCAAAGCGGATTCTTTGAGTCTATAATCGCGGGTTTGGCGAAGGTTTGCATCGAGACATGCAAAAACGATACGCCGCACTGCCACCAGCCTCGAAAATTGTAAGGAAATCATGAGCGACGCACACAACGAACACGAATCCGCCATCAGAACGCCTAAGCAACTCGTTGCTGCAGTTGCAGGCTTCTTCCTCGTCACCGTCATCGGTATTGTTTTGCTGGTGCAATACGTCACTGCTGAAAAACTGACCGGCCGCGGTTCCGACAGCCAAGACCCGCAAGTGGTCGCCGAGCGTCTGCGCCCGGTTGCCGACGAGGGCTTCACGCTCAAGGATTCGAACGCGCCGAAGCAATTGCAAGCCGCCGAGGCCGTGTACACCGCCATTTGCGCCGCCTGCCACGCCACCGGCGCCGCCGGCGCACCGAAACTGGGCGACAACGCCGCCTGGTCGGGCCGCATTGCCCAAGGTTACGACACGCTGCTCAAGCACGCTATCGAAGGTATCCGCGCCATGCCAGCCAAAGGCGGCAACCCGGATCTGGACGATGTTGAAGTCGCGCGCGCCGTGGTGTACATGGCCAACGGTTCCGGCGCCAAGTTCAAGGAGCCAGCGGTTCCGGCACCAGCCGCCGCGGCGGCCCCTGCCGACGCGTCCGCAGCCGCGGCAGCGCCAGCAGCTGAAGTCAAGAAATAATCGATTGGCGCCGGTTTAACCGGCGCGTTGCTAAAAAAGCCGCCCTGGCAACCGGGCGGCTTTTTTTATGTTTGTTGCGGCGCTGTGAGGCTGAATACCAACACCGACCAAGGGTGACGGGCCGGAGGCCGGACCCCTAGGTCTAACGGTTCGCAATACCTGCAAATGAGCCGCCCCAGAGCGGACGTAGCGATTTCCCGGAAGTGGGCTCACCGTTGCCCATTTAGTGAGGTGACGCTGGCTTGCCAAAAAGCTTAGCAAGACTTTGCTGCTCCTCGAAGGAGTATTGCACCACACCGACTGGAACTGTAATCGCCAAAGAAACGTGTAGAGCAGATGCTTGTTCTTTGGAAAACCCACCGCACAACTCGATCAATTGGATACCCTGCTCAGTCAAGCTTTGCGCGGCAACAACGGCCTCTTCAAACGACGAAACGCAGACAATGGTCGTGGAAAATAGAGGCGAATTTATTGAGGCGCGATGGATAGCTGGGTCGTAACCCGGTCCTTTGATGATCATTGCAAATTGGGTGAGGGCCATGGAAACGCCTTATGTCAGAATTATGTTGCACCTGGAAACCGCGTCGACTTGCATTCGTCACACACCGGGCCGCCACTGGCCGGTTGATGAGCGACCGTGGCGGATGAATTGTAGCGTATTGGTCTACCGATGCGTGACGCCGACATGAGACGTTTTGTGCGTCCCAAATGGCTAGATGCGGCATATCCGAGCCATTGTCGCCTGGTCGTCTAGATTTTAACGAGACGATCTTCAGGTAGTGTGAGCCGAAAACGGCGGCGAATGCGAGCACGACCGCGTTCAAACGCGAGCCGTTACACCTGGGGTCTGACCCCGAATCGGCGGCGGCGCCCGACGCGCGCGGCGCGTTACAGCTTGAAACCGCCGATAATCTGCTCGAGCTTGCTGGTCTGCTGCTGCATCGACTGCGCCGCCGCCGCCGCCTGCTCCACCAGCGCGGCGTTCTGCTGGGTGGTGTCGTCGAGCTGGACGATGGCCTGGTTGACCTGGCCGATGCCGGTTTCCTGCTCCTGGCTCGCCAGCAGGATTTCGCCGATGATGTTGGCCACCTTGTTGGTGCCGGCAACGATGTCCTGCATGGTGGCGCCGGCCTGGTCGACCAGTTTAGTGCCGGTATCGACGTTGTGCACCGATTCAACGATCAGCGCGCCGATTTCCTTGGCCGCCGCCGCCGAGCGGTGCGCCAAATTCCTCACCTCCGACGCCACCACCGCGAAGCCGCGGCCCTGCTCGCCGGCCCTGGCCGCCTCGACGGCGGCGTTCAGCGCCAAGATATTGGTCTGGAAGGCGATGCCGTCGATGACGCTGATGATGTCGGCGATTTTCTTCGACGAGCGTTCAATCGCGCCCATCGTGTCGACCACCTGCGCCACCACCGCGCCGCCCTGCGCCGCCACCTTCGAGGCGTCCAGCGCCAGCCGGTTGGCCTCGTGGCCGCTGCTGACGTTTTGCTTGACGGTGCCGGTCAGCTCCTCCATCGACGCGGCGGTCTGCTCCAGCGCGCTGGCCTGCCCTTCGGTGCGCGCCGACAGGTCCTGGTTGCCGCTAGCGATTTCGCGCGAGGCCAGCGCGATCGAGCCGGTGCTGCGGCCGATTTCGCGCATCATCTGCTGCAACCGTTCGATAAAATTGTTGAAGCTGCCGGCAACGTCGTTGAACTCGCTGCCGCCGCCGCCCGGCAGGCGCCGCGTCAGGTCGGCGTCGCCGGCCGACAGCGCGTCGATGTTGGCCTTGAGCACCCCCAGGCGGCCCATGAACAGGCGGATGCAGCCGATGAACATGGCCAGCAGCAGCAGCGCGATGGGAATTTGCACCATGCCCAGCTTGCCCAGGATGCGCTCGCTTTGCTCGGTCAGCTGGCTGGTCGGCAAACCGGTCGCCAGCACCCACGGGCTGCCCGGAATCGCCTTCAGGAACAGCGTGTGGTGGCTGCCGTCGTCGCGGTAGGCCGATTCCGCCGCGCCCTGGGCGTCGAGCTTGGGCAGCAGGCGGGCGATTTCCGCCGCCATCGGCGAGCTGGCCGCCAGGTCGTCGACCTTCTTGAGCACGATCTCGCCCTTGATGTGGGAGCTGTTGCTGACAATCTTGCCGTCGCGCTCGACGATCAGGATCTGGCCGTGGATCGCCGCCTCCATGTCGGCCACCAGGCGGTTGAAGAAGCCCAGCGTGACGTCGATGGTGGCCACGCCGTACAGCTCGTTGTCTTTGTAGATCGGCATGGCGCAGTTGGTGCGCGGCTGCGCGCTGGCGTCGTCCTTGTAGGCCTTGGCCCAGTCGCAATGGCCCTTGGCCGACTTGAGCCCGCCCAAATACCAGCTCTGCTCGAAGTATTTCAGCGACTCCGGCGAATTCCAATGGGTGTTGACGACCAGCTTGTTGGCGGCGTCGCGGGCGAAAAAGGTGCTGAACTTGTCGCGCTCGGGATCGCGCTTCTTCGGCAGCGGCCAGATGCCGCCGCCGAAGACGTTCGGGTCGGAGTACTGGTCGACCAGGCCCGGCAGCAAGACGTCGATGGCCGCGCTGTCCATCAGCGCCACCGTCTGCGTGATGCTGCGCTGCTGCGCCTCCACCTGCCGCAGTTGCTCGGTGATCTTGGTGGAAATTTTACTCACGTCAAAGCCGACCACCATGCCCTCGGTGCGCTTCAGGTCCGGCGTGACGAAAAAATGGATGACGGCCAGCGTCATCACCAGCAGCACCACGAAAACCAGGCTGAACAGGGTGATGAAACGGGATTGGCTGGTGCGGAACATGTCTGTCAAAATACTTCCTCTCGAATGGCGCGCGGTGGATGGTGCGACGCTTGTTTACGTTGCCGTATAGATATAATCGCTTCAATCCGCGCTGTCAACGAGGAAACAAGACCGCCTGCCGGCGCAACACATCGCGCGCCCATAAAAAATGCCGCCCGGCGCGAACCGGGCGGCAGCTCTACCTCACACCGGAAACCGGCTTACCACATGATGACGCGCTCTTTCGGCGGCAGGTACATCTTGTCGCCCTGCTTGACGCCGAAGGCGCTGTAGAAGCCGGGCTGGTTGCGCATGGTGCCGTTGGCGCGGAACTGGCCGGGCGAATGCGGGTCGGTTTTCAGCAGCACCAGTTGCTGCGCCTCGCGCATCTTCATACGCCACACCTGGGCGAAGCCGGCGTAGAAGCGCTGCTCGCCGGTGAAGCCGTCAAGCACCGGCGCCTTCTTGCCGGCCAGCGACAGCTTGTAGGCCTTGTAGGCGATCGCCACGCCGGAGTTGTCGGCGATGTTCTCGCCCAGCGTCAGCTCGCCGTTGACGTGGTGGCCCTTGACCGGGCTGAAGGCGTTGTACTGCGCCACCAGTTGCTTGGTCTTGGCGGCGAAGTTCTTGTGGTCGGCCTTGCTCCACCAGTCGCGCAGATTGCCGTCGCCGTCGTACTGCGCGCCCTGGTCGTCGAAGCCGTGGCTGATCTCGTGGCCGATCACCGCGCCGATGGCGCCGTAGTTGACCGCGTCGTCGGCGTTGGCGTCGAAGAACGGCGGCTGCAGGATCGAGGCCGGGAAGACGATCTCGTTCAGTTCCGGGTTGTAATAGGCGTTCACCGTCTGCGGCGTCATGCCCCACTCGTCGCGGTCGATCGGCTTACCCAGCTTGTCGACTTCGCGCGCGTGGCTGACCGCGCGCGAACGCAGCACGTTGCCCAGCAAGTCGTCCTGCGTCACCGTCAGCGCGCTGTAGTCGCGCCACTTGTTCGGATAGCCGATCTTGGTGGTGAACTTGGACAGCTTGTCCTGCGCCTGCTTCTTGGTGGCCGGGCTCATCCAGTCGAGCTTGTCGATGCTCTGCTTGTAAGCCACCATCAGGTTCTTCACCAGCACCTCCATGCGCGCCTTGCGCTCGGCCGGGAAGTATTGCTCGACGTACAGCTTGCCGACGCTCTCGCCCAGCGCCGCCTCGACCGCGCCGACGCCGCGCTTCCAGCGCGGCCGCATTTCGGTCACGCCGGTCAGCGCCGTGCCGTAAAAGGCGAAGTTCTCGTCGACGAAGGCCTTGCTCAGGTAGGGCGCGGTGCTGTGCAGCAGGTGCCACTGGAAATACGCCTTCCACACCGCCAGCGGGGTGGTTTCCAGCACCGCGTTGAAGCCCTTCAGGTAGCTCGGCTGGCTGACGATGACGTAGCTGACCTTGCCGCTGATGCCGGCCTCGGCCAGATACGGCTGCCAGTCGTGGCCCGGCGTCAACGCCGCCAGTTGCGCCAGTTCCAGCTTGTTGTAGGCCTTCACCGGATCGCGGTTCTCGACGTTGCTCCACTGCACCTTGGCCAACGCC
Organism: Janthinobacterium sp. CG3; assembly: GCF_000344615.1. Taxonomy (GTDB): domain Bacteria; phylum Pseudomonadota; class Gammaproteobacteria; order Burkholderiales; family Burkholderiaceae_D; genus Janthinobacterium. The sequence continues at coordinate 4,249,750 of NZ_KB467824.1, forward strand.
GTTTCCAGCGCCACGATGTCCTTGGCGTTGGCGGCGGCGTTGCCGTCGCCGCCCAGCGCCAGCATCTTCTCGACGTGGCTCAGGTAGGTGGCGCGCAGGGGGGCCTTGTCGGCCTCCAGATAATAGTCGCGGTCGGGCAGGCCCAGGCCGCCCTGGGCGAAGTCGGCCACGTACTTGGTCGAATCCTTGGCGTCCTGGTGGATGCCGAAGTCGTACGGCGCGCCCACGCCCATTTTGCTGAAGGTCGCCAGCAGCGCCGGAATCTGCTTCTTGTCGCTCAGCGCGGCGACGCGGGCCAGGAACGGCGCCACCGGCGCCAGGCCCAGTTGCTCAAGTTTTTGCTCGTTCATGTAACTGGCGTAAAAATCGCCGATTTTCTGGGCGTCGGAACCGGCCGCGCGGTTCGGGTTGGCGGCCGCCGCCTCGATAATGCCGCGCAACTGCGGCTGGGTGTCGTCGGCCAGTTTGGCGAAGCTGCCCCAGCTCGCCTTGTCGGCCGGAATTTCCGTCGCGGCCAGCCATTTGCCGTTCAAATGGTTGAAGAAATCGTCCTGCGCGCGCACGCCGGCGTCGACATACTCGACGGCAATGCCCGACACCGGCGCCGCGCCGCCCGGGGCGCTCTTGGCGACGGCGTGCTTGGCCACGTCGGCCGCGCCGGCAACACCGGCCAGCAGACTCAAAGTTAATGCGCTAAGTAAATATCGTTTCACATCATTCCTTATCAAGTTTAACAGCGGTAACGCCTGAGATTCCTGACCAGCGTTCGGATCGGCTGGCCGGATTTTTCGACTGTATCATAGAGCCGCGCCATACCGTTAGCCAGCTTGCCATAAAGACGAAAAGACCACGGCGCGCGCCGCGCGGCGCCCGAACTAATTACGCTACCGCGGTCTAACGATGGTACGACCACGGCACGCAAAGCACATGACACTATCGGACTTTATACGCGCGCGGACCGATTCCATCCTGGAGCAGTGGGAACAGTTTGCCAAGCAAATCCCGTCGGCGCGCGGCATGGACACCGAGGCGCTGCGCGACCACGCCCGGGGTATCCTGGGCGCGATCGCCGACGACCTCGACCAGGCGCAGAGCGACCTGCAGCAGGATGAAAAATCCAAGGGCCGCGGACCGCGCGGCAAGGCCGCCAGCGAGGCCGAAATGCACGGCGCGGCGCGCGTCGCCGAGGGTTTCAGCATCAACGACGCGATGGCCGAATACCGCGCCTTGCGCGCCAGCGTGCTGCGGCTATGGCGTAACACCGTCGCGGCCGGCGAGCGCGCCGCCGTCGCCGAGCTGACCCGCTTCAACGAGGCGCTCGACCAGGCCCTGAGCGAGTCGCTGGCGCGCTACGCCAGCGACAGCGAGCGCTTCACCCGCCTGTTCGACACGCTGCTGTCGTCGTCGCCCGACCTGAACTATATTTTCGACCTGGACGGCAGGCTGATCTACGCCAACAAGGCGCTGACCAATGTGTACCAGCGCTCGCTGCAACAAATCGTCGGCAAGACCCTGGCCGAGCTGGGCGCGCCGGCGGCGGCCGACCTGCGCCAGTACTTCCGGCGCGTCATCGACGGCAAGCTCATCCACCGCGACGAAATGCCGTATCCGCTCGAGGGCGGGGACCGGGCGACCTGCGCGACCTACGACTTCCTGCTGGTGCCGGTGACCAACCGGCAGGGCAAGGTCGAGGCCATCGCCGGCAGCGCGCGCGACGTCACCGAGCGCAAGCAAACCGAGCAGCGCATCCGCCGCAGCGCCACCTACGACTTCCTGACCAACCTGCCGAACCGCAGCCTGTTCCGCGACCGGCTCGAACAAGAAGTCAAACGCGCCGGGCGCAGCGGCCTGCCGCTGGCGCTGTTTTTCATCGACCTGGACGGCTTCAAGGAGGTCAACGACCGCCTCGGCCACGACGCCGGCGACCAGTTGCTGCGGCAGGTGGCGCAGCGCATCAGCGCCTGCGTGCGCGACACCGACACGGTGGCGCGCCTGGGCGGCGACGAGTTCACCGTCATCCTCGGCGACGTCAGCAGGATCGGCCACGTCGAAATCCTGGCCCAGGCCATCCTCGACGCCCTGGCCCTGCCCTTCAAGGTGCGCAACAAGGAGGTGCAAATTTCCTGCAGCATCGGCATCACGCTCTACCCGCAGGACGCGCACAAGCCCGAAAACCTGCTCGGCAACGCCGACCAGGCCATGTACGTGGCCAAGAACAGCGGACGCAACCGCTTCAGCTTCTTCACCGCCGGCATGCGCGAGGCGGCCTGGGTGCGCCTGAAGATGATCGACGAGCTGCGCCGCGCGCTGTCGCAGCAGCAGCTGGCGGTGTACTACCAGCCCATCGTCGACCTGGCGCGCGGCGGCATCGTTAAGGCCGAGGCGCTGCTGCGCTGGCGCCATCCGCAGACCGGCCTCATGCTGCCGGACAAATTCATCGGCCTGGCCGAGGAGACCGGCCTGATCGGCGAAATCGGCGACTGGGTGCTGGGGCAGGCGGCGGCCACCGCGCGCCAATGGGGCGAATGGCTGGGCGCGCCGTTTCAAATCAGCGTCAACAAGTCGCCGGTGGAATTCATGAGCAAGGCGCGGATGAAGAATTGGGACACCTACCTGGCGCGCAGCGGCCCCGAGAGCAACTGCCTGAGCGTGGAAATCACCGAAGGGGTGCTGCTCAGCGACCTGCCGTGGGTCAGGACCAAGCTCGACGACCTGCACAGCGCCGGCATCGAACTGGCCATCGACGACTTCGGCACCGGCTACTCGTCGCTGGCCTACCTGAAAAAATTCAAGGTCGACTACCTGAAAATCGACCAGTCGTTCGTGCAGGACACGGCCGCCGACGGCGACAGCCGGGTCTTTGCCGAAACCATCATCGTCATGGCGCACAAACTCGGCCTGAAAGTGATCGCCGAAGGCGTCGAAACGGCCGAACAGCGCCACTGGCTGAAAACCGCCGGCTGCGACTACGCCCAGGGCTTCCTGTTTTCGGCGGCGCTGCCGCCGCACGACTTCGCGCTGCTGCTGGGCGCCGGCAAGGGGCCGCGCGAGCGCGTGCGCGCGCCGCCGGCGCCTCGGCCTACCAGATGATGACGCGCTGCTCCGGCGCCAGATACATCTTGTCGCCTTCCTTGACGTCGAACGCGTCGTAGAAGCCGGGCTGGTTGACCACCGTGCCGTTGGCGCGGAACTGGCCGGGCGAATGCGGATCGGACTTGATCTGCACGATCTGCTGCGGCTCGCGCATCTTGCTGCGCCAGACCTGGCCAAAGCCCATGTAGAAGCGCTGGTCGCCGCTCAGGCCGTCGATCACCGGCGCCTCCTGGCCGCCCAGCGACAGCCGGTAAGCCTTGTAGGCAACCGCCAGGCCGGAGTTGTCGGCGATGTTCTCGCCCAGCGTCAGCTCGCCGTTCACCTGGTAGCCCGGCAGCGGGCTGTAGCGGCTGTACTGCCGGACCAGCGCGTCGGTCTTGGCGGCGAAGTTCTTGCGGTCCTGCGCGCCCCACCAGTCGCGCAGATTGCCGTCGCCGTCGGACTGGCTGCCCTTGTCGTCGAAGCCGTGGCTGATCTCGTGGCCGATCACCGCGCCGATGGCGCCGTAGTTGACGGCGTCGTCGGCGCCGGCGTCGAAGAACGGCGGCTGCAGGATCGACGCCGGGAACACGATCTCGTTCATCGTCGAACTGTAATAGGCGTTCACCGTCTGCGGCGTCATGCCCCACTCCTCGCGGTCGACCGGCATGCCCAGCTTGTTCAACTGGCGTTTGTAGCCGAAATCGGCGGCGCGCATCATATTGCCCACCAGCTCGCCGCGGGCGATCGCCAGCGCGCCGTAGTCGCGCCACTTGCTCGGATAACCGATCTTCGGCGTAAACTTGGCCAGCTTGGCCTGCGCCTCGCGCTTGGTCTCCGGGCTCATCCACTCGAGCGTGTCGATGCTCTGGCGGTAGGCCAGCATCAGGTTGCGCACCAGCGTCTCCATGCGCGCCTTGCGCTCGGCCGGGAAATGCCGCGCCACATACAGCTTGCCGACCGCCTCGCCCAGCGCGCCCTCGACCGCCGCGACGCCGCGCTTCCAGCGCGGCGGCTGCGCCGTCACACCGGTGATGGTGGTGCCGTAAAAGGCGAAATGGGCGTCGGCGAAATCGCTCGACAGATAAGGCGCGTAGCTGCGCAACAACTGCCACTCGAAATACGCCTGCCAAGTCGCCAGGTCGGTCTGCTCGACGATCTTTTGCAGGGCGCCCAGATAGCTGGGCTGGCTGGCGATCACATAATCGACCTTGGCGGCGACGCCGGCCGCCGCCATGCCGCCGCGGAGATCGTAGCCGGGCGTGAGCGCGTCGAGCTGGGCCAGCGCGACCTTGTTATAGCGCTTGACCGGGTCGCGGTTCTCGACCTTGGTCCACTGTACCTGGGCCAGCGCGGTTTCCAGCGCCACCACCGCCTTGGCGTCGGCGCCGGCGCGCTTGCCGCCGGCCAGGGCCAGCATCTTCTCGACGTGCAACTGGTACTTCGTCTTCACCTCGGCCAGCTTGGCGTCGAGGTAATAATCACGGTCGGGCATGCCCAGCCCGCTCTGGCCGACATACACGGCGTAGCGGGTCGACGCGCGCGCGTCCTGGCCGATATAGATGGCGTACGGCGCGGCCACGCCGATCTGCGCCAGATGCGCGACCAGCGCCGGAATCGCTTTCTTGTCGCGCAAGGCGCGGATGCGGCTGAACTCGCCGGCGAGCGGCTTGGCGCCCAGCGCGTCGAGCCGCTTCTCGTCCATATAACTGGCGTACAGGTCGCCGATTTTTTGCTGCTCGGCGGCGGCGGCGCCGGCCTTGGCGCCACTGCCCTGCCCGGCCTGCTGGGCCGCCTCGACAATGGCGCGCAACTGCGGCAGCGTATCGTCGCGCAGCTTGGCGAACGAGCCCCAGCTCGACTTATCGGCGGGGATCTCGGTCGTTTTCAGCCACTGGCCGTTCAAATGGGCGAAAAAATCGTCCTGCGCGCGCACGCCGGCGTCGATGTACTGCACATCGACGCCGGAACGCGGCGCGGCGGCGGCCGGCTGGGACTGCGCGGTGTCGGCGGCGTGGCTCAAGGTAGTCAGCAGAGTCATGGTCAACGCACTCAAAAGATATCGTTTCACAAAGTGTCCTTAGGGGGCAGGTAAGAAAAGGCCGCCGGGCGGAATGGCCGGGCGCGCCGGGTGCCAATGTAGCACGGCCCCCGACGATTTTCCACGCGCACGCCCCCTGCACTGCGGGGCCAGGTCTCGATGTGGCGGTGATTTTTGGCGTATTGATGCGGGACAAACTTGCGCGTCAAACCAAGGGCGTAACCCCGGGGTCGGACCTGCTGGTCTGACCCCGGCGCTGTCGCTTAGAACTTGGTTTCGAGCCGGACGCTCCAGACGGCGTAGGTGCGCGCGCTGGTTTCCGCCATTTGCGCCAGGCCGCCGGTGTCGACCACCCGGCCGCTGTCGGCGTCGTCGGCCAGCAGGTTGCTCGCGGAAACGCGCAATTGCGTGCGCGGGTTGAACTTCCACAGGCCGTACAGGTCCAGCGCGCGCTTGGCGCCGCCGGTCACGGTTTCGCTCAGGCTGGTCCGGACGGTGCTGCCCGGGCTCCAGTTGAAGCTGCCGCCCAGCGTCAGCGGCACATCCTTCATGCGGTAGTCGAGGCCGACGTTGGCGCTGGCCTTGGCCTGCTGGTCGAGCCGGTTGTTGGGGCCGGGAATGCCGTCGACGTCGGACCAGAAGCGGCTGTAGTTGCTGCGGAAATCAATCGCCGGCGCGTTCTCGACAAACTCGGCCAGCTGGAATTTGGCCTCCAGTTCGATGCCGCTGGTGCGCGCCTTGCCGATGTTGGTCGGCGTCGAGACCCAGCGCGGCCCGGTCGCGGTGTTTTGCAGCGTGGTGTCGCGCCGCATCAGATTGTCGATGTCGCGCACGAAGCCGCTGACGCTGACGATGCCGCTGCGCCCCAGGTAGTGTTCGTAGGCCACGTCGAGGCCGGTCGCCAGCTCCGGCTTCAGGTTCGGGTTGCCGGTACGGTCGGGCCGGGTCGCGCTGTTCAGGCGCGACAGCGACGGCAGCGCGATCAGGTCGGCCAGCGACGGCGCCTTGTAACTGTGCGTCAGGCTCATGCGCACCTGGTCCTTTTCGCTGCCCGGAATGCGCCAGACGCCGTGCAGCAAGGGACTCCAGACCCGGCTCTGGTTGGCGATGTCGGCGCCGGCCCGGCTGCTGGTGGTGCGGATGCCTTCCCAGCGCAGGCCGAAGTAGGCCGACCATTGCGGCGTGATGTCCCACTCGTCCTGCACGAAGCCGGCGAAGCGGCGCGTGTCGGCCTGCAGGTTGTCGCCCGAGTCGGCGAACTGCGGCGCGCCGTTGTCGAGCGACACGCGGCTTTGCTCGCGCTGGTTCCATTCGGCGTCCCAGCCGGCCGCCAGCAAGTGGCCCCGGCCCAGCGGCGTGGTGTATTTGCCGCCGGTGTTGGCGCTGCGGTCGCGGGTGGCGTCGCTGTCGACGATGCGGTTCAGCAGCGCGCCGCCGTCGCCGAACTGCTCGCGCTGGGCCTCGCTGGCGCTGCGGCCGCGGCCAAAGCCGAACTTGACGTCCAGCTTGGAGGCGCCCTCGAACTTGTGGAGCCAGTTGCCGAAGCCGCGCAGGAAGGTGCTCGACGCCTGCGAGCGCGCCCGCGCGTCGGCGTATTCGGGCGGCAGCGGCCCGATGCTTTGCGTCAGCGCGCTGCTACTGGCGCCGTCGCTGCGCGAACTCATTAAAAAAGGCTGGAAGTTCAGCGTGTCGCCGCCGTCGAATTTATACGACAGCCGCGGCGTCAGGTGGATGCCGCGGCCACGCCGTTCGCTCCGCTCGAACAGGTCCTGCTGTTTCACGACGTCGCCGTCGGCCTCGGTGTCGCGGTTGTGCGTGGCGCTGCCGTCTTGCTGGCGGTTTTCAAACACCGACGCCGACAGCGTGTAGGTCAGCGCGCCAACCTTGCCCGGCACCAGCAGCGAAACGTTGGGCGCGTGCAGGCCCTGCTCGATCGTGTCGCTCAGCTTGAGTTGCTTGTCGCGCTGCTGGTAACCGTCGCGCAGCACGATGTTGATGGTGCCGGCGATGGCGCGGGTGCTGTGCTCGGCGACCGGGCCGCGCATCACCTCGATGCGTTCGACCTGGTCGGGCGACAGCGTATCCATCGAAAAGCCCGGCGGCGCGCGCTCGCCGTTCAGCAGCACCTGGGTGTAGCCGCTGCCCAGGCCGCGCATGCGGATTTCGCCGCCGCGCCCGGGCCGCCCGCCCATCGTCACGCCCGGCAGGCGCTTGAGGATGTCGCCCAGGTTGCTGTCGCCGTTGCGGTCGAGTTCCTCGCGGCCGTAGATCTGCTTGCCGGCGGTCGACTGCCGGCGCGCGTCCATGTCGCTGGCGCGGCTGCCGTTGACGATCACCTGCGCCGGCGCGGGCGTCTTGGCGTCGGCGGCGGGCGCGGGCGGTGGCGCGCTCTGGCTGGCGGGCGTCGGATCGGCGCCGGCGGCCGGCGCGCTCTGGCCGGCCGCTTGCGCCGCGCCGACGCTGGCGCCCAGCAAAATCAAGCAGGCGGCGGGGATCAATGGACTCATGGGGTCGTGGAATTAGGAGGTGGCGCCGTGCCAAGTCATGGCGGCGGCTGGGACTGTCAATGGCCGTATTCTATGCGCCAGGGCGGCGCAACGGCGGCCCGGGGCGGCGTTTTTTACTTTACGATACACATCGACATCGACATCGCCATCGACATCGACATCGCCATCGACATTGGCGCGGATGCCGCGCCACGGCGGCGCCCTCCCGGCGCTAGGAAATCATTCGAAAAAAAAGCCTGCGTCGGTATCGGCGCAGGCGAAAAACCATTACAAGTACAGGGAAGTTGCAAGCCGACTATAGGGCGGCGGCCGGCGCGCGGCGCGGCTATTTACAATTTCTTACGGTCTTCAACAAAAACATTACACGGCCGCCGCGGCGCTGACAAAACAGCGGCAAAACAGTCTTGCGACGGCGCCAAATCGGCGTACAGTAGGGTTGCGTCAGCAAAATCGTAGCGCCCATTACGCTAGCAAAGATTCGGGGCTATACTGGATCGTAGCGCCGCTCCTTCCGGACCGGCGTGTATTTTTAGCATCGACAGGTGAAACATGGGCAAACTCAAAAATACCGGCCTGGTGGGCCTGGGCGTCATTGCCGGCGTCGCCGTCTCGCTGCAGTTTTCCGCGATGGCGCAAAAGCAGGTCGAGCCGGTGCTGCCGCTCGAAGAGTTGCGCCAGCTGGCCGACGTGTTCGGCCTGATCAAGTCGGACTATGTCGAGCAGGTCGAGGACAAGAAACTGTTGACCGAGGCCATTACCGGCATGGTCGCGTCGCTCGACCCGCACTCCGCCTACCTCGACAAGAAGGCCTACGCCGAACTGCGCGAGGGGTCGCAGGGCAAGTTCGTCGGCCTGGGCATTGAAATCGGCCTGAGCGAGGACGGCTACATCAAGATCGTCGCCCCCATCGAGGATTCGCCGGCCTACCGCGCCGGCATCAAGGCGGGCGACCTGATCACCCGGCTCGACGCCACGCCGGTCAAGGGCATGAGCCTGGACGACTCGGTCAAGAAAATGCGCGGCGAGCCGGGCAGCAAGGTGACGCTGACGATCGCCCGCAAGGACGAGCCGCAGCCGCTGGTGTTCATCATCGCGCGCGAGGAAATCCACCAGAAGAGCGTGAAGGCGAAAATCGTCGAACCCGGCTACGCCTGGCTGCGCGTGGCGCAGTTCCAGGAGCCGACGGTGGACGACATGGCCGCCAAGATCACCGAACTGTACCAGCAGGACCCGAACCTGAAGGGCCTGGTGCTGGACCTGCGCAACGATCCCGGCGGCGTACTGCAGGGCGCCATCGGCGTGTCGGCGGCGTTCCTGCCGAAGGACGCGGCGATCGTCTCGACCAACGGCCAGTTGCCCGACTCGAAACAGATTTTCTACGGCCGCGCCGAATATTACGCGCTGCGCAGCGAGGCCGACGCGCTGGCCAAGCTGCCGGAGGCGGTCAAGAGCGTGCCGATGGTGGTGCTGGTCAACACCGGCTCGGCCTCGGCCTCGGAAATCGTCGCCGGCGCGCTGCAGGACTACAAGCGCGCCACCATCATCGGCAGCCAGACTTTCGGCAAGGGTTCGGTGCAAACCATCCGCCAACTGACGGCCGACACCGCCGTCAAGCTGACCACGGCGCGCTACTACACGCCGAAGGGGCGGTCGATCCAGGCCAAGGGCATCTCGCCCGACCTGCTGGTTGACGAGAACGCCGACGGCGACGGCTTGAACAGCCTGCGCACCCGCGAAGCCGACCTGGAAAAGCACCTGAGCAACGACCGCGACAAGGAAACGGTCAAGGGCGGGCGCGACGAGCTGGAGGAGCAGATGCGCATCGTCGCGATGGAGAAGAAACGCAAGCCGCTGGAATACGGCAGCAAGGACGACTTCCAGCTGGGCCAGGCGCTGAACCATTTGAAGGGCTTGCCGGTACAACTGGCCAAGTCGGACTCGGCGATCGTGCAGGTCAGCGATCCGAAGAAGATTCCCGGAAAAAAATAAGTGACGACGGCGCCTTCGAGGCGCCGTTTTTTATGGACGGCGCCGTTGGCGCGCCGCCACAATCAAAAAAACCAGCGGCAACGAGCCGGGACCAGACCATCAGGTCTGGCCCCGGGGTGAAGCCCCTGGTTTCGTTTGCGTCTGCGGCCAGCACCTATAATCGACGTACAACATTGAAATAAACAGGGTCCGTCCCATGAATATCTCTATGATCGAACAGGTTTGTGTAGAATTTGTCTCACTTATCGGCAGTGCATTACCACCTAATTTGAAAGCTTATCCATGAAACAAGTCGTCATCAGCGGCACCGGACTGTACACGCCGCCATTTTCGATCTCCAATGAAGAGCTGGTCACCTGCTTCAACACCTACGCGGCGCAATTCAACGCCGACAACGCCGCCGCCATCGCCGCCGGCGAGCTTACCGGGATCGAAGGGTCGAGCGTGGGCTTCATCGAAAAGGCCTCCGGCATCAAGGCCCGCTACGTGATGGAGAAGGAAGGCATCCTCGACCCGGCGCGCATGGTCTCGCGCATCGCCGAACGCGGCGACGACGAGTTGTCGCTGCAGGCCGAAATGGCCGTGGCCGCCGCCCGCCACGCGCTCGACCGCGCCGGCCGCAGCGCCGCCGACATCGACATGGTGCTGGTGGCCTGCAGCAATATGCAGCGCGCCTACCCGGCGCTGGCGGTCGAGGTGCAGCAGGCGCTGGGCATCGACGGCTACGGCTTCGACATGAACGTGGCCTGCTCGTCGGCCACCTTCGGCATCCAGACCGCGGTGGCGGCCGTGAAAAGCGGCCAGGCCCGCGCGGTGCTGGTGCTGAACCCGGAAATCACCAGCGGCCACCTGAACTGGCGCGACCGCGACAGCCACTTCATTTTCGGCGACGCCTGCACCGCGATTATCGTCGAGGCCAAGGACGCGGCGAGCTCGCACCACCAGTTTGAAATCGTCGAGACGGCGCTGAAAACCAGCTTCTCGAACAACATCCGCAACAACTTCGGCTTCCTGAACCGCTTCGACGAGTCCGGCAACGGCAAGGCCGACAAGCTGTTCCGCCAGCAGGGCCGCAAGGTCTTCAAGGACGTCTGCCCGATGGCCGCCGAGATGATCAAGGCGACCATCGCCAAGGCCGGCCTGGAAGTGCCGCAGGTGAGCCGCTACTGGTTGCACCAGGCCAACCTGAACATGAACCTGCTGATTTCGCGCATGGTGCTGGGCCGCGACGCCGAGCCGCTGGAGGCGCCGGTGATCCTCGACAGCTACGCCAACACCTCGTCGGCCGGCTCCATCATCGCCTTCCACAAGCACCAGGACGACCTGGCCGCCGGCGCGCTGGGCGTGATCTGCTCCTTCGGCGCCGGCTATTCGATCGGCTGCGTGGTGGTGCGCAAGCTGTAAGGCTGTAAGGCTGCAAGCGGCGCCGGCGGGGTCCGGCCTTGGCTTGATGTTCGACGTCGCCGGCGCCTCCGAGCCCCCGGGCGGTGCGGTTTATACTAAGCCGGCTAGGCATTTGCCAGCCTTCCCGTTCGCCCATCCATCGCCATATAGGGATCCGCCCACGCATGCCCCACAACATCAGCCTGATCACCACCATCGCCGCCGCCCTCGGGTTTGGCCTCGTTTTCGGCTTCATCGCCACGCGCATGAAATTGCCGGCGCTGGTAGGTTATCTGGCCGCCGGCATCGTCATCGGGCCGGCCACGCCGGGCTTCGTCGCCGACACCGCGCTGGCCGGGCAACTGGCGGAGATCGGCGTGATGCTGATGATGTTCGGCGTCGGCCTGCACTTCTCGCTCGACGACCTGTGGGACGTGCGCCGCATCGCCCTGCCCGGCGCCATCCTGCAGATCGGCGTGGCCACCGCGATGGGCATGGGCATGGCCCATTTCTGGGGCTGGAGCATAGGCGGCGGGCTGGTATTCGGCCTGGCGCTGTCGGTCGCCAGCACGGTGGTGCTGCTGCGGGCGCTGGAGGAGCGCGGCATCCTCGATTCTCTCAACGGCCGCATCGCGGTCGGCTGGCTGGTGGTCGAGGACCTGGTCACGGTGCTGGTGCTGGTGCTGCTGCCGCCGCTGGCCGGCGCGCTGGGCGGCAGCGTCGATCCGGCCAACGCCGGCGTCAGCCTGTGGCAGACGCTGGCCGTCACCTTCGGCCAGGTGGCCGGCTTCGTCGTCTTCATGCTGGTGGTCGGGCGCCGCCTGTTCCCGTGGATTTTGTGGCAGGTCGCGCGCACCGGCTCGCGCGAGCTGTTCACGCTGTGCGTGGTGGCCGCCGCCGTCGGCATCGCCTACGCCTCGACCGAGTTGTTCGGCGTGTCCTTCGCGCTGGGCGCCTTCTTCGCCGGCATGGTGCTGCGCGAATCGGAGTTGAGCCACCGCGCCGCGCAGGAATCGCTGCCGCTGCGCGACGCCTTCGCGGTGCTGTTCTTCGTCTCGGTCGGCATGCTGTTCGAGCCGTCCATCCTGGTCGAGCAGCCGCTGCGCGTGCTGCTGGTGTGCGCCATTATCATCTTCGGCAAATCCATCGCCGCCTTCCTGCTGGTGGTGGCGCTGCGCTACCCCCTCAAGACCGCGCTGGTCGTCTCGGCCAGCCTGGCGCAAATCGGCGAATTTTCCTTCATCCTGGCGGCGCTGGGCATTTCCCTGGGCCTGATGCCGCACGAGGGCCAGAGCCTGATCCTGGCCGGCGCGATCCTGTCGATCGCCCTCAACCCGCTGCTGTTTACCGCCACCCGGCCGCTGCTGCGCTGGATCGGCGGCGGCGACACGGCGCGCAAGTTCGAGCGCCCGGCCGACCCGCTGGCCGAGCTGCCGATATCGGTCGACCAGAGCAAGCTGTCGGGCCAGGTGGTGCTGGTCGGTTACGGCCGGGTCGGCCGGCGCATCGCCGAAACGCTGACGGCGCGCGGCATCCACTTCGTGGTGGCCGAGCAAAACCGCGACATCGTCGACCAGTTGCGCAAGCAGGGCATACCGGCGGTGGCCGGCAACGCCGGCGAGCCGTCGGTGCTGATCCAGGCCCACATCACGCACGCGACGATGCTGGTGATCGCCACGCCGGACAGCTTCCACGTGCGCGCGATGATCGAGACGGCGCGCGCGCTCAATCCGCGGATCCACAGCGTGGTGCGGACCGACAACGAGGAAGAGGCCGAGCTGCTGCGCAGCGAGCGCGCCGGCAAGGTCTTCATCGGCGAGCAGGAACTGGCCAACGGCATGGCGCAGCACGTGCTCGACGTGTTCGAGGCGAACAAGAAGGACGGCAACGCGCATTGAGCCTGAACCGGCCGCGCGCCGGGTGACGCCTCTGGTTTACAAATCCGCCGCCGGCCTTACAGACTGGCGGCCAGCTCGGCGCCCTCGCGGATGGCGCGCTTGGCGTCCAGCTCGGCCGCCAGCGCGGCGCCGCCGATTTTGTGGAAGCGCGGGCCGCCGGCCGGCGGCTCGGCCGGCATCAGCTCCGTCAGGCTGTCCTGGCCGGCGCAGACGACGACATGGTCGACCGACAGCAGGCGCTGTTCGCCGCCGACGGTGATGTGCAAGCCGTGGTCGTCGATCCTGTCGTACTGGACCCCGCTCATCATCAGCACGCCGTTGCGGCCCAGGGTGGCGCGGTGGACCCAGCCGGAGGTCTTGCCCAGCCCGGCGCCGACCTTCGTGGTTTTGCGCTGCAGCAGGAAAATCTGCCGCTGCGGCTCGAACGGCTGCTGCGCCACCAGGCCGCCGCCGCTGCTGGCGTTCAGGTCGACGCCCCATTCCGCGGTCCAGTCGGCGAGCGCCACCGGCAGCGCGTGGCCCGGGTTGTGCAACAGGTATTCGCCGACGTCGAAGCCGATGCCGCCGGCGCCGATGATGGCGACGCGTTTGCCGACCGCGACCTTGTGCAGCAACACGTCCAGGTAGGACAGCACCTTGGGATGGTCGATGCCGGGAATCGGCGGCTTGCGCACCTTGATGCCGGTGGCGACGATGACGTCGTCGTAGCCGCCGGCCAGCAATTCGTCGCGCGTGACGCGTTGGCCCAGCTTGAGCGTCACGCCCAGCAGGTCGAGCTGGCGGCGGAAGTAGCGGATGGTTTCGCCGAACTCCTCCTTGCCGGGAATCTGCATGGCGATCTTGAACTGGCCGCCGACGCTGTCGCTGGAGTCGTACAGCGTGACGGCGTGGCCGCATTCGGCCGCGGCGGTCGCCGCCGACAGGCCGGCCGGGCCGGCGCCGACCACGGCGACCTTGCGCGCCCTGGCCTTCTTGCTGAACACCAGTTCGGTCTCTTTGCAGGCGCGCGGGTTGACCAGGCAGGTGGCGCGCTGGTTGGCGAAGGTGTGGTCCAGGCAGGCCTGGTTGCAGCCGATGCAGGTGTTGATCTCGTCGGCGCGGCCGCCGGCGGCCTTGGCGACGAAGTGCGGATCGGCCAGGAAGGGCCGCGCCATCGACACCAGGTCGGCGTCGCCGCGGGCCAGGATGTCGTCGGCTTCGAAGGGCATGTTGATGCGGTTCGAGGCCACCACCGGAATCGTCACTTCGCGCCGCAGCCGGCCGGCCACGCTGGCGAAGGCGCCGCGCGGCACCGAGGTGACGATGGTCGGCACGCGCGCTTCGTGCCAGCCGAAGCCGGTGTTGAGAATGGTCACGCCGGCCTGCTGCAGCGCCTTGGCCACCGCCACCACGTCGTCCCAGGTGTTGCCGCCGTCGACCAGGTCGAGCAGCGAGTGGCGGTACATGATGATGAAGTCGGGGCCGACGGCGGCGCGGATGCGCTTGACGATCTCCACCGGCAGGCGCATGCGGTTCTCGATGCTGCCGCCCCAGCGGTCGGTGCGCAGGTTGGTGCGGGCGCACAGGAACTGGTTCAGCAGATAGCCTTCACTGCCCATCACCTCGATGCCGTCGTAGCCGGCGCGCTTGGCCAGCTTGGCGCAGCGCGCGTAGTCGCGGATGGTGCCCTCGATGCCGGCTTCGCTGAGCGCGCGCGGTTTGAACGGCGAAATCGGCGACTTCTTGGCCGACGCCGAGACCACGAAGGGCTGGTAGCCGTAGCGGCCGGCGTGCAGGATCTGCATCAGGATCTTGCCGCCCTCCTGGTGCACGGCGCTGGTGACCTTGCGGTGGTTGAGCACGTCGCCGAGCCAGTTGACGGTGCCGCCGAAGGGCAGCAGCCAGCCGGAGCGGTTCGGCGAAATGCCGCCGGTGACGATCAGGCCGACGCCGCCGCGGGCGCGTTCGCGGTAGAAGGCCGCCAGTTTGCCGTAATTGTAGAAGCGGTCCTCCAGGCCGGTGTGCATCGAGCCCATGATGACGCGGTTGCGCAGCGTGGTGAAACCGAGGTCGAGGGGGGCGAGCAGGTGCGGATAGGTGGTCATTATAATTTTTGGTGTGGTGACGGAAGCGCGCGGCTGCGGCTAACGGCATTAAAACCTAATTCTCTAGACCCGGGGTTCTAAACTCCGGCGCTGCCTATTTTGTAAGCAGAGGGCACAAGCCTTGTATTCTGCCACCCTTTCCCTTACGCTGGGCGAATGAAGCAACGAATCGAGCCTCTTATCCTTTGCCTGCTGCTGCTTTGCGCCGGAGCGGCGCCGGCGCAGGCGCCCAAACTGGAGATGCCAAAATTGGACGTGTCGGTGCGGCGCGTGGATCTGGACACCTTGCATATGTACGAGGTGGAGGCCAGTGGCACGGTACAGGCGCCGCCGGCCACGGTGTGGCGGGTGCTGACGACCTACGACCGCATGAACGAGTTCGTGCCGGACCTGGCCTCGTGCCGGGTCCTGTCGCGCAACGGCAACGAGGTGGTCGTCGAGCAGTTCGGCACGGCGCGCTTCCTGTTCATGGCGAAATCGATCCACCTGATCGTGCGCGCCACCGAAAATCCGATGTCGTCGATCGACATCTCGCTGATCTCGGGCGACATGAAACACTACGAATCGCGCTGGGAACTGGTGCCGCTGCACGAA
The DNA here is from genome assembly GCF_000344615.1 of Janthinobacterium sp. CG3. Taxonomy (GTDB): domain Bacteria; phylum Pseudomonadota; class Gammaproteobacteria; order Burkholderiales; family Burkholderiaceae_D; genus Janthinobacterium. The sequence continues at coordinate 4,265,318 of NZ_KB467824.1, forward strand.
ACGGGCGGCACGCGGGTGCTCTACAGCGGCAAAATGAGCCCGAACTTCTACGTGCCGGGGATGCTCGGCACGCAGATCATCCGCGGCGACATCGAGCGCATGCTCGGCGCGGTGCTGGCGCGGCTCGACAGCCGGCGCGAGCAGTGACGCCGCGGGCTGCGGCGTTGAAATCGTTCAAACCAGGGGCCTAACCGCAGGGCCTGGCCCCGATGCCGCTCAGTTAAGCTTGCGTAGGTCGGATGAGCGACGGCGTAATCCGACGCCGGGCCGCCGCCGACGCCAGTCGGGTTACGCCGTTCCGGCTAACCCGACCTAGGAAAAGCCTTCACTGCGCCGCATCGGGGTTTGACCCCGGCTCTTTGCCGCCGCTTGGTTTCCAGCGCCGCCGGCCCGCCAGGGGCGCTCAGGCCAGATAGGTGTCGCGGTCGCGCAGTTCGGCGAAGTTTTCCAGGTTGCCGATCTTGACGAGCACCGGGTTCAGGCTGGCCTGGGTCTGCATCGAACGCCAGGCGAACAGCCATTCCTGCTCGGCGGCCTCCGGGCCCGATTTGCTGAAGGCCGCGCCCAGCGCGGCGCGCACGCCGTATTCGACGGCGCCGTCGATGCCGGCCCAGCTGGGCAGCGCGCGCTGCACGGCGCGGTGCAGGCGCTCGCCGAACTCCTCGGTGTTGTGGATGATCAGGCAGCAGTCGGCCGGCGCGAACAGGTCGAACAATTTCTTGTCCCAGGCCTGGGAAAAACTCAAGGTCAGGCAGTTGGCGGCCGGGGTCAGGCGGAACTGCCCCAGGGTGAGCGCCAGTTCGAGGTCGCTGCGCTGGCCGTAGCGGTGCAGGGTCGGGGGGCGTTTGTAATCGTGCATGCTTAACTCAATATAATCAAAATGGTGGCGGAATACGTTACGGTCCCGGTGGCGCCGCGCCGCGGCGGCACTAGCTGTGGATGCGAACGTGGCGCCGGGTGCGCATGGCTTTCGAGGCGATGAAAATTTCGCTGAGCAAATACACGAAGCTGCCGATCAGGGTCAGCATCGCCGCGACGAAAAACGCCGCGATGTATTTGTCGAGCACGACGTTCAGGGTGTCGCCGGCGAACAGCATCGCAATCACCAGGCAAATCAGCAGGCCGCAGGCGGTGCTGAGGGTGATCGAGTAGTTAATCAGGTGGCTGCGCTGGTACAGCGTGTCCAGCTCGGCCATATAGGTTTCGTTATAGCCGATGTCGAGCCGGTCCTCCAACACGCGCGAACGGTCGATGATGCGCGCCAGCCGGTTGGTCAGCACCATTAAGTTGGTGCACACGCCGGTGAGCAAAAACACCGGCGCGATCGCCAGTTGGATGATGTGGCCGATGTCGCCAACGTGAATATTCATAGAAAACTTTATCGTCGATGCTGTGCCGCGTAGGCTGTAGTGTAGCAGCCCGGCAGGCCGCGGCGCTGAAATACCCTGGCCGCCGCTGTCCTTGCAGTGGGCGGCGTGCCGGCTGCGCGCCCGCTTAGTCGAAGCGGCCCTTGCGTTTGAACTGCTCGGTGGCCGCCACCAGCGCCGCCGCGATGCCGCTTTCCAGCGCGCCGTGGCCGGCGTCGGCGATCATTTTCAGGTGCGCGCCGGGCCAGGCCTGGTGCAGGCGGTGCGCCGACAGCGGCGGGCAGATGACGTCGTAGCGCCCCTGCACGATGAGCGCCGGCAGGTGGGCGATGCGGCCGACGTCGCGGATCAGCTGGTCGTCGGTGAAAAAGCCGAGGTTGCTCATGTAATGCGCCTCGAGCCGGCCCAGGCCCAGGTCGAAGGCGTCGTTGGACGCCTCCTCGGGCTGCGGCAGCAGGTAGGAGCGGCGTCCCTCGAAGCGGCTCCAGGCGCGCACAGCCGGCAAATGCACGGCAGGGTCGTCGCTCAGGCAGCGCCGGGTGTAGGCGCCCAGCAGGTCGCCGCGCTCGTCCGGCGGGATCGGCGCGATGAATTCCTCGTACAGCTCGGGGTAGAACCAGCGCATGTCGTGCAGGAACCAGTCGATTTCGGCCCGGGTGCACAGGAAAATGCCGCGCAACACGAAGCCGAGGCAGGCCTGCGGGTGCGCCTGGCCGTACGCCAACGCCAGCGTCGAGCCCCACGAGCCGCCGAACACCAGCCACTTGGCGATGCCGAACTTGGCGCGCAGCACTTCGATGTCCTCGACCAGCAACTGGGTGGTGTTGTTGCGGCACTCGCCCAGCGGCGTCGACTTGCCGGCGCCGCGCTGGTCGAACAGGATCACCCGGTAATAGCGCGGATCGAAAAAACGCCGGTGCTGCGGCGACAGGCCGGCGCCGGGGCCGCCATGCAGGAACAACACCGGCACGCCGTCGGGATTGCCGCACTCTTCCCAGTAAATCGTGTGCAGGTCGTCAACCGCCAGCATGCCGTGTTGGTTCGGCAGCGTGGGCGGAAACAGCGGTGACAGCGCGTCGGGCATGGCAGTCCTTGTTGGGTGTGGAGTTCGATTGTAGCGAAATATGCCGCGGCGGGCGGAAAAAGCCGCGCGCCCAAAAAAAAACCGCCCGAAGGCGGTGCTGTCGATCGCTCAGTGCGCCGTCACAGCGCGGTAACAACGCGGTAACAACGCGGTTACACCCCTACGACATGTGCTGGCCGCCGTTGATCGAGATGTTGGCGCCGGTAACGAAAGCGGCTTCGTCCGATGCCAGATAGGCCACCAGGCCGGCCACTTCCTCGGGCTTGCCCAGGCGCGCCATCGGGATTTGCGGGATGATTTTGGTGTCGAGCACTTCCTGCGGAATCGCCATCACCATCTTGGTGCCGATGTAGCCCGGCGATATGGTATTGACGGTGACGTTCTTGCGCGCCACTTCCAGCGCCAGCGCCTTGGTGAAACCGTGCATGCCGGCCTTGGCGGCCGAATAGTTGGTCTGGCCGAAGGCGCCCTTCTGGCCGTTGACGGAGGAAATGTTGATGATGCGGCCCCAGCCGCGCTCAACCATGCCGTCGCAGACCGGTTTGGTCATGTTGAACACGGAGTCCAGATTGGTGGCCATGACGGCGTCCCAGTTTGGCTTGTCCATCTTCTTGAACGTCATGTCGCGCGTGATACCGGCGTTGTTGACCAGCACGTCGACCGGGCCGATTTCCTTTTCCACCGCCGCCACGCAAGCCTGGGCGGAATCGTAGTCGGCCACGTCGCAAGGGTACGCTTTGAAGTCGTAACCCATATCGCGGGTCGTGGCCAGCCACTCCGCCACCTTCGGATTGCCCGGTGAATAAGTGGTGACCACACGATAGCCCAGCGCCGCCAGCTTGAAACACACCGCTTCGCCCAAACCACCCATACCGCCGGTTACTAATGCAACTCTTGCCATATTTATCCCCTAAGTTTTCGTCTTGCCACAAAAAGCATCTCAGACTGCATTACGCCGCTGGCGCCGACCGATTAATCGCGCTCGATCGCCAGCGCCACGCCCATACCGCCGCCGATGCACAGGGCCGCCAGGCCCTTCTTGGCGTCGCGCCGTATCATTTCATGGATCAGCGTCACCAGGATGCGGGCGCCGGACGCGCCGATCGGATGGCCGATGGCGATGGCGCCGCCGTTGACGTTGATCTTGCTGGTGTCCCACTCCATTTCCTTGTTCACCGCCAGGGCCTGGGCCGCGAACGCCTCGTTAATTTCCATCAAGTCCAGGTCTTGCGGCGTCCAGCCGGCTTTTTTCAGGCATAGACGGCTGGCCGACACCGGTCCCATGCCCATCAGCGCCGGGTCCAGGCCCGACGAGGCGTAGGCCTTGATGCGGGCGAGCGGCTTCAAGCCGAGCTTTTTCGCTTCCGACGCCGACATCATGACGACGGCGGCGGCGCCGTCGTTCAGGCCGGAGGCGTTGCCGGCGGTGACGCTGCCGTCCTTCGAGAAGGCCGGGCGCAGGCCGGCCAGCGATTCCAGCGTCGAACCGGCCTTGACGTATTCGTCGTTGTCGAACACCACGGTGCCTTTTTTGCTGACGATGTCGAGCGGCAGGATTTCATCCTTGAACTTGCCGGCTTTTTGCGCCGCTTCCGCCTTCAGCTGCGACTGCAGCGCGAACTCGTCCTGGGCGGCGCGCGAGATGTCGTATTTCTTCGCGACGTTCTCGGCGGTGATGCCCATGTGGTATTGGTTGTAGACGTCCCACAGGCCGTCGACGATCATGGTGTCGACCATCTTGAAGTCGCCCATGCGGAAACCGTCGCGCGAACCGTTCATCACGTGCGGCGAGGCGCTCATGTTTTCCTGGCCGCCGGCGATGATGATGTTGGCGTCGCCGCACTTGATCGCCTGGGTCGCCAGGTGGGTGGCTTTCAAGCCGCTGCCGCACACCTTGTTGATGGTGAAGGCGGGAATGCCGGACGGCAGGCCGGCCTTGATGACGGCCTGGCGCGCCGGGTTTTGGCCGACGCCGGCGGTCAGTACCTGGCCCAGGATGGCTTCGCTGATCAGGTTGGCGTCGATGCCGGTTTGGGCCATCAAGCCCTTGATCACATGGGCGCCCAGTTCGGACGCCGGGATCTTGGCCAGACTGCCGCCGAATTTACCCACTGCGGTACGGCCTGCGGCCACGATAACAACATCTTCCATTTGTTTCTCCGATTTGCTGACCGATGGTCAGGTTAAGTAAACACTCGCCATAAAGCTCTACCAACTACACTACCATAAGTCACTACGCCACCGCGGCGCGGCGCCCGCGTTCGCTTCAGTTGGCGCCGCGCTGGCGCACGTCGGCCGTGTCGGCCGGCGCCGCTTCCGCGCGGGCGTGCCCGGCGTGCGTGGTTTTATCATACGCTTCATGGACGTTAACGAAAGCGCTTTTCAAAAAACTATTTATTGGGGTGGCAACGGCGTCCGGGGTTTGCTTGACGACATCGACAAGTTCGCCTACTTTTTGTTTCGAAACCGCAAGTTCTTTGTGCGCCACGGCGGCCAGCCTGGCTTGCGCGCCCTGGGCGATGTCGCCGGCCTGGCGGCCATACGCGCTGGCGCGGTCCAGCGCCAGGCGCGACTGGGCGCTGGCGGCGCTGAACCACTGCTGCGGGCTGCGCACCGCCATCCATTGCCCGGCCGCCACGGTGGTGGCGGCCAGCGCGGTGCGCACCGCGTCCACGTTCAGATCGACCACTGTCACGCCGCTGTCAAACGCGGCCTCGGCGAAGGCGCTGGCGCTCGCCAATTGGGCGTCCAGCACGGCTTTGCCGGCGCGTGTCAGTTGTTCGGAAAGAGCAAACATGGAAATCCTCGTCAAGTAAATAGCGTTGCCGTGTTGCGCCGCCTAGCATTCCACTGTAAGCGCCCCGTCCGGTAAGCCACTTGATTTTTATCAAGCATATCAACTTGATCACTTAAAACAGTCTCCAATTGTCACGACAATAATTTAATGCCGTCCAGGGTCAGCGCGCACTGCTCGCGGATCACGCCGACGAAATCGCGCACATAGGCTTTCTCGCTGAACGCCGCCGAGACCGAGACGAACAGGTCGCTCCACAGGCCGTGCTCGCCGACCGGGCGCGCCACCACGTAGTCGTAGTCGACGTAGTTCTTGATGGCCCAGTTCGGCAACGCGGCGACGCCGCGCCGGCTCGCCACCAGTTGCAGGATGGCGACGGTGAGTTCGGCGGTGCGGCGCTCGAACTCGACGCCGGCCGGGCGCAGCACTTCGCGGATCAGGTCGATGCGCTGCTCCGGCACCGGGTAGGTGATCAGGGTTTCGCCGGCGAAGTCGCGCGCCGCCAGCCGGCGGCGCGCCTGCAAGCGGTGCTTTTGCGCCATCACCACCAGGATTTCAAAGCGGAACAGCGGGAAGGTGGCGAAGTCGGGGCCGTAGTGCGAGCCGATCACCAGGTCGGCGGCGCCGCTGCGCAGCAGCTCGGCCGGCTCGCTGTGGAAGCCCGACACCAGGTCGATCTCGACCTCCGGCCAGCGCTGGCGGAACGCGTCCATCACCGGCATCAGCCAGTCGAAGCAGGTGTGGCATTCGAGCGCCACGCGCAGCGTGCCCCGGTCGCCCTGCGACAGGCGGGCCAGGTCGCGCTCGGCCTGCTCGATCTCGGGCAACAGCAGGTCGGCCAGTTGCAACAGGCGCCCGCCGGTGGCGGTGAAGCCGATCGGCATCGACTTGCGCTCGAACAGCGGGGTGCCGTAGCGCTCCTCCAGCAATTTGATCTGGTGCGACAGCGCCGACTGGGTCAGGTTCAGCAATTGCGCGGCGCGCACCAGGCTGCCGGCGGAGCGCAGCGCGCTCAGGGTACGCAAATGGCGCAGTTCTAGCATGGGCGGGGTGGCAATCTCAGGTAGGTGTATGAATATTTTTCATGCGAAACGGCAAAATGTTTCGTTTTGATTATAGAGCAGTTTACCGCACACTCTAGCCCACCAATATTAAATCTCAATGACACCATGACTACGATCAATACCCATACCCTCGGCTTCCCGCGCATCGGCGCCAACCGCGAATTGAAAGTGGCGCTGGAACAGCATTGGCGCGGCGAACTCAGCGTCGACGGCCTGGAAGCGGTCGGCCGCCAACTGCGCGCGCGCCACTGGGCGCTGCAACAAGAAGCCGGCCTGGACTGGGTCAGCGTCGGCGACTTCGCCTTCTACGACCAGGTCGCCAACCACATCCAGCTGCTCGGCTGCGAACCGGCGCGCTTCGGCTTCGACGCCGCCCAGGCGCCGCTGGCGCGCTACTTCGCGATGGCGCGCGGTGATGGCGGCGGCGACGCTGGCGCCTGCGACGCCGGCTGCGGCGCCGCCGAGCACCGGCACGGCGCCAGCCACGCGCTGGAAATGACGAAGTGGTTCGACACCAATTACCACTACCTGGTGCCCGAGTTCACGCCGGAAACCCAGTTCTCGCTGGCCTGCGAGCGCCTGTTCGCCGAGGTGGCCGAGGCGCAGGCGCTGGGCCACGCCGTCAAGGCCGTCGTGCTGGGGCCGCTGACCTTCCTGTGGCTGGGCAAGGAACGCGGCGCGCCCGGCTTCGAGCGCCTGTCGCTGCTGCAACAATTGCTGCCGGTGTACGGCGCCCTGCTCGACCGCCTCAAGCAAGTCAACGTCGAGTGGGTGCAAATAGACGAGCCCATCCTCGGACTCGACCTGCCGCCGGCCTGGCGCGCCGCTTTTGAAAGCAGCTACTGGCAGTTGAACCAGGTCGGCGTCAAGCTACTGCTGGCGACCTACTTCGCGCCGCTGGAGGAAAACCTCAGCCTGGCCTGCCGCCTGCCGGTGGCCGGCCTGCATGTCGACGGCGTGCGCGCCGCCCACGAGCTGGTCAGCGTGTGCGACTGGCTGCCCGCCCACAAGGTGCTGTCGATCGGCATCGTCGACGGCCGCAACGTCTGGCGTAGCGACCTCGACGCGGCGCTGGCCGCGCTCACGCCGCTGCTGGCCAAGCGCGGCGGCGCGCTGTGGCTGGCGCCGTCCTGCTCGCTGCTGCACGTCCCGTTCAGCCTGGCGGCGGAAACCCGGCTGGACCCGGAAATCCAGTCCTGGCTGGCCTTCGCCACCGAAAAATTGGCCGAACTGGCGCTGCTCAAGGGCGCGCTGGACGGCGCCGACGCGGCCGGCGCGCTCGGGTTCGCCATGGACGCCGGCCGCGCCGCCGTGGCCGGGCGCCGCGCCAGCGCCCGCGTGCACCGCGCCGACGTCGCCGCCCGCCTGCGCGCGCTGGCGCCGCGCGCCGACCAGCGCCAGTCCGCCTTCGCGCAGCGCCAGGGCGCGCAACAGGCGCGCCTGCGCCTGCCGGCCTTCCCGACCACGACCATCGGCTCCTTCCCGCAGACGGCGGCGATCCGCGCCGCCCGCGCCGCCTTCAAGCGCGGCGAACTCAGCCGCCAGGATTACGACAGCCGCATGCGCGCCGAAATCGCCGACGCCGTGCAACGCCAGGAGGCGCTGGGGCTGGACGTGCTGGTGCACGGCGAGGCCGAGCGCAACGACATGGTCGAGTACTTCGGCGAGCAACTCGACGGTTTCGCCTTCACCGGCCAGGGCTGGGTGCAGTCGTACGGCTCGCGCTGCGTCAAGCCGCCGGTGATCTACGGCGACGTCGCCCGGCCGCGGCCGATGACGCTGGCCTGGACCGTGCACGCGCAAAGCCTGACCGCCAAGCCGATGAAGGGCATGCTGACCGGCCCGGTGACGATGCTGCAATGGTCGTTCGTGCGCGACGACCAGCCGCGCGCCGACACCGCGCTGCAAATCGCGCTGGCGATCCGCGACGAGGTGGCCGACCTGGAACAGGCCGGCATCGGCGTGATCCAGATCGACGAGCCGGCCATGCGCGAGGGTTTGCCGCTGCGCCGCGGCCAGTGGCACGGCTACCTCGACTGGGCCACCCGGGCCTTCCGCGTGGCCGCCGGCGTGGCCGCCGACGCCACCCAGATCCACACCCACATGTGTTACGCCGAGTTCAACGACATCCTGCCGCAGATCGCCGCGATGGACGCCGACGTCATCACCATTGAAACCAGCCGCTCCGACATGGAGTTGCTGCGCGGCTTCGGCCAGTTCGCCTACCCGAACCAGATCGGCCCCGGCGTCTACGACATCCACTCGCCGCGGGTGCCGAGCGCGGCCGAGATGGTGCGCCTGTTGCAAAAAGCCAGCGCCGTGATCCCGCCGGCGCACCTGTGGGTGAACCCCGACTGCGGCTTGAAAACGCGGGCCTGGGCCGAGACCGAAACCGCGCTGGCCAACATGGTAGATGCCGCACGGCAAATGCGCGCAATGTAAGTGAGCGCCAACTAATACCCGCCCGGCGGCATGTCGCCGGGGCCGCGCGCCGCGCAAACGGCGCGCCGCCCCGGCTTTTTGCGTGGGACGGGCACATCGCACGCCGCGTCGGCCCTTTTTGCGAAAATTTTCAAGTAAAATGCAACAACTTCGCCGGCGCGCCCGCGCCCCCGGCATGACCTTTGAAACACCGCCTGTCGCAGGCCCATTCAACTCACCACTATGTCCAAAAGCCCGTCCCCGAAGCCCATCGAAATCAAGATCTCCACCGTTGTCGCGGTTTCCGCCATCCTGCACACGGCCGACGCCGGCGAGCTGGACGCCGCCCTGCGCGCGATGACCGGCGGCGTCTGCGACTTCTTCGAGGGCGACCTGGCCGTCATCGACGTCGGCGCGATGGCGCCGGATGGCGCCGCCATCGACTGGGCCGGCCTGATCGCCCTGCTCAGGCAGTACCGCCTGAACCCGGTCGCGGTGCGCGGCGCCACGCCGGAAATGGGCGACGCCATCCTGGCGCTCGGCCTGAGCCTGGATAGCGGCAGCGGCCCGCGCGACGAGCCCGCCGCGCCGCTCGCCGCGCCGCCCCCGCCCGCGCCCGCGCCGACGCCGGCGGCCGGCGCCGTCGCCAGCCCCGCCGCCATGATCATCGACACCCCGGTGCGCGCCGGCCAGCGCATCTACGCGCGCGGCTGCGACCTGATCATCACCGCCGTCGTCAACAACGGCGCCGAAATCATCGCCGACGGCAGCATCCACGTCTACGCGGCGCTGCACGGGCGCGCGCTGGCCGGCGCCTCCGGCAACGCCGCCGCGCGCATCTTCGCGCTGTCGATGGCGCCCGAACTGGTCTCCATCGCCGGCGTCTACCGCACCTTCGAGGACGGTTATCCGCCCGAGCTGGCGCGCCAGCCGACGCAAATCAGCTTGGTCGGCGACCGAATCGATATACTATCTGTCAGCCCAGCAACCCGCTCTTAAGCTTAGACATCTAAAAAGGATTTTTTGTGGCAAGAATTATTGTTGTAACGTCCGGCAAGGGCGGAGTGGGCAAAACCACCTCAAGCGCCAGTTTCGCGACCGGCTTGGCCCTGCGCGGCCACAAGACCGCCGTGCTCGACTTCGACGTCGGCCTGCGCAACCTCGACCTGATCATGGGCTGCGAACGGCGCGTGGTCTACGACCTGATCAACGTGATCAACGGCGAAGCGTCGCTGAACCAGGCCCTGATCAAGGACAAGCACTGCGACAACCTGTTCATCCTGCCGGCCTCGCAAACGCGCGACAAGGACGCGCTGTCGGAAGACGGCGTCGAGCGCGTGCTCAACGACCTGATCAACATGGGCTTCGAATTCATCATCTGCGACTCGCCGGCCGGCATCGAGCACGGCGCGCTGATGGCGCTGACCTTCGCCGACGAAGCGATCATCGTCACCAACCCGGAAGTGTCGTCGGTGCGCGATTCGGACCGCATCCTGGGCATCATCCAGGCCAAGTCGCGCCGCGCGCAAACCGGCGGCGAGCCGGTCAAGGAACACCTGTTAATCACGCGCTACTCGCCGAAACGGGTCGAGTCCGACGAAATGCTGTCCTACCAGGACGTGCAGGAAATCCTGCGCATCCCGCTGATCGGCATCATCCCGGAATCGGAATCGGTGCTGGCGGCCTCCAACCAGGGCAACCCGGCGATCCATTTCAAGGGCACCGACGTGGCCGAAGCTTACGAAGACGTGGTCTCGCGCTTCCTCGGGCAAGAGCTCGAACTGCGCTTCACCACCTACGAAAAGCCCGGTCTGCTGCAGCGCATCTTTGGGGTAAAGTGACATGGCCTTGCTTTCATTTCTCTTCCCTTCGAAGCCCAAAACGGCCACGGCGGCCAAGGAACGGCTGCAGATCATCATCGCGCGCGAGCGCAGCGGCCGCGGCGGCCCGGACTTCCTGCCGGCGCTGCACAAGGAGTTGATCGAAGTCATTTCCAAGTACACCAAGGTGAACGCGGAAGACATCAAGATCTCGCTCGACCGCCAGGGCAACCTGGAAGTGCTGGACGTGAACGTGGTGCTGCCGGACGCGTAAGCGCGCCGTGAAACCAGCGGGCCGGCGGCGCTGCCAGCCAAGCAAGGGCAAAGCGCCGGCGCCAAGGCGGGAAGGCCGGACCCCGAGGGTCCGGCCCCGGGCTTGCGTCTTGGTTTTTTAGGTCCGGCGCGCCACCAGCAGCTCCTGCGCCACCGTCGCGCAGGCCTCCACGTGCTGGTAGCCGATCTGCCGGAACACCGTGAAGCCGATCGCCGCCGAGACCAGTTGACCGGCCAGCGGCACCAGCCGCGCGGCCTGCTTGACGAGTATTTTGATGCCGGTGCGTTTGAGCAGCATTAACACCAGCTCGCGCGTCACCAGCTTGCCGACCAGCATGCCGCCGACGCCGATCGCCGCCTCGTAGGCGATCAGCTTGTATTTCGGCTGCAGGCGCTCGATTTGCTCGGGCGTCAGGCCGAACTCCTGGTTGATATCGTTGATCAACAGCGTGAACAGGCCCAGGTCCGAGACGACGTCGACGCCGGGGATCGGCACCGCCGAGACGCCGGCCGATATCGCCGCGCGCCGCCGCACCAGGCGCCGGCAACGCTCGCGCACTTGCTCGATGTCCTTCGCACTGCCCGGCATCAGGGTCCAGTCGGTATCCTTGCCTGCGCTCTGAGTCGTATCCATAGTGCTCCTTCGGTTCCGCCGGCCCAGCCTTGCCGGTATTGCCAGTGTAGCGCGGAATCCGGCGCGCCCCGCACACGCCCCGCAGCGGTGCGTGGGCGCCGCGCCGCGCGCCGATAATATCCGGGCAGCAAGCCAATCTCTGGTATATTCAAAATTGACCAAAAGTAGACCATGAATAACCATGTCGATAAGCGGTATCCGACCCGGCATCCGACCCGTTTATCGCCCCGCCCTTCGAGACCATGAGAATAGTCGTACTAGATAACGACACCGGCCAGGCCGACCTGATCTGCCAGGTACTGAACTCGGTCGGCCACGCCTGCCAGGGCTTCCAGAACGCCCGCGACCTGCTGGCGCAACTGCGCAAGGACAGCTACGACATGCTGATTTTAAACTGGCGGGTGGCCGACATGGACGGCGCCGAAGTGTTGCGCCGGGTCCGCGAAAAGCTGCCGAGCAAGGCGCCGCTGATGTTCCTCAGCGACGCCGCCGGCGAGGACGACATCGTCGCCGGCATGGCCGCCGGCGCCGACGACTACATGCTCAAGCCGCTGCGGCGCAACGAGCTGGTGGTGCGCACCCAGGCGCTGCTGCGGCGCGCCTACCCGGCCCAGAACGGCGCCGAGCAACTGCAATTCGGCCCCTACGTGTTCGAGACCCGGCCCGGACGGCTGTTGATGAACGGCGCCGCGCTGGACCTGACGCACAAGGAATTCGCGCTGGCCCTGCTGCTGTTCCGCAACCTCGGCCGGCCGCTGTCGCGCGCCTACATCCACGAGGCGGTCTGGCTGCGCGACACCGCCGTGCCCTCGCGGACGATGGACACCCACATCTCGCGCGTGCGCAACAAACTCCATCTGAAGCCGGAAAACGGCTACCGCCTGGCGCCGGTGTACAGCTACGGCTACCGCCTCGAAAAGCTGGTGTCGTAGGTCGTCGTCCGACGCCGGGCCGGCGCCGACGCCCTGGCGGCCGCGCGCGTTATAATATGCGTACTCCGATCCCACCTAAGCCCGAAATGCAACTGCTCGCCGTCGGCCTCAACCACACCACCGCCCCAGTGTCGCTGCGCGAACAACTGGCGTTCGCGCCTGAGCAATTGGGTCAGGCGGTCGGGGCGGCGCGCGCCTGGTTCGAGCGCATCGACGCGCGCGCCGACGGCGAGGCGGCGATTTTGTCGACCTGCAACCGCACCGAGCTGTACGCGGCCAGCCACGCCCCGCAGCCGCTCGACGCCGGCGCCCACTTCCTGGCCGACTACCACAAGCTCAACTACGCCGAGCTGCGCCCGCACCTGTACATGCTGCCGCAGCACGACGCCGTGCGCCACACCTTCCGCGTCGCCTCCGGGCTGGACTCGATGGTGCTGGGCGAAACCCAGATCCTCGGCCAGATCAAGGACGCCATCCGCACCGCCGAGGCGGCCGGCGGCCTGGGCACCTATCTGCACCAGTTGTTCCAGCGCAGCTTCTCGGTCGCCAAGGAAGTGCGCAGCACCACCGAAATCGGCGCCCACAGCGTCTCGATGGCGGCCGCCGCGGTGCGCCTGTCGCAGCGCATCTTCGACAAGATCGCCGAACAAAACGTGCTGTTCATCGGCGCCGGCGAAATGATCGAATTGTGCGCGACGCATTTCGCGGCGCACAACCCGAACAGCATCACCATTGCCAACCGCACCATGGAGCGCGGCGAGGCGCTGGCGCACCGCTTCAACGGCCGCGCCATCCGCCTCGCCGAGCTGCCGGAGAAACTGGCGCAGTTCGACATCGTCATCTCCTGCACCGCCTCGTCGCTGCCGCTGATCGGCCTGGGCCTGGTCGAGCGGGCCATCAAGGCGCGCCGCCACAAGCCGATCTTCATGGTCGACCTGGCGGTGCCGCGCGACATCGAGTCCGAGGTCGGGCGCCTCAACGACGTTTTCCTGTACACCGTCGACGACCTCGGCAAGGTGGTACAGACCGGCATGGAAAGCCGCCAGGCCGCCGTGGCCCAGGCCGAATCGATCATTGAAACCCGGGTGCAGTCGTACATGAGCTGGGTCGACGACCGCGCCATGGTGCCGGTGATCCAGGACTTGCACGAAACCAGCGAGGCGATGCGCGTGCTGGAAGTCGAGCGCGCCCGCAAGATGCTGGCCAAGGGCGCCGACATCGACGCCGTGCTGGAAGCGCTGTCGAAGGGCTTGACGGCGAAATTCCTGCACGGCCCGCAACAGGCGCTGCACCGCGCCCAAGGCGACGAACGGGCCCACCTGGCGAGCCTGCTGCCGCAGTTGTTCCGCGGCCGGCGTTAGCGGCCACTTCCGTCCGCCTGGCCGCCCGGCCGCGTCGAGCCGACGCGGCCCGTCGCGGCCGTTCCCCCACCACCTTACCGAAGCCCTATGAAACCATCAATGCTGTCCAAGCTGGACCAACTGGCCAATCGCCTGGTCGAACTCGACGAACTGCTGATGCACCCGGACGCCACCTCCAACATGGACAGCTACCGCAAAATGACGCGCGAGCACGCCGAACTGGGGCCGCTGGTGGCGCTGTACCATTCCTACCAGGAAGCCGGCGCCGACATCGCCACCGCGCAGGAGATGCTGGCCGACCCGGACATGAAGGACTTCGCGCAGGAGGAAATCGAAGCGGCCAAGGCCAGCATGACGCAACTCGAGCAGCAACTGCAAACGATGCTGCTGCCGAAGGACGTCAACGACGAGCGCAACATCTTCCTGGAAATCCGCGCCGGCACCGGCGGCGACGAATCGGCGCTGTTCGCCGGCGACCTGCTGCGCATGTACACCCGCTTCGCCGAGCGCAACCGCTGGCAGGTCGAAGTGGTGTCGGCGTCCGAGTCGGACCTGGGCGGCTACCGCGAAGTGATCGTGCGCCTGGTCGGCAACGGCGCCTACTCCAAGCTCAAATTCGAATCCGGCGGGCACCGCGTGCAGCGCGTGCCGGCCACCGAAACCCAGGGCCGCATCCACACCTCGGCCTGCACCGTGGCGGTGATGCCGGAGGCGGACGAAGTCGAAGACGTCAACATCAACCCGGCCGACCTGCGCATCGACACCTACCGCGCCTCGGGCGCCGGCGGCCAGCACATCAATAAGACCGACTCGGCCGTGCGTATCACCCACCTGCCCACCGGCATCGTCGTCGAATGCCAGGACGACCGCAGCCAGCACAAAAACAAGGCCTCGGCCTTGAAAGTGCTGGCCGCGCGCATCAAGGACGTGCAACTGCGGGCGCAGCAATCGCAGGAAGCGGCGACGCGCAAAAGCCTGATCGGCTCGGGCGACCGCAGCGAGCGCATCCGCACCTACAACTTCCCGCAGGGGCGCATGACCGACCACCGCATCAACCTGACGCTCTACAAACTCGACTTCATCATGGACGGCGAACTGAGCGACCTGACCAACGCGCTGGCGGCCGAACACCAGGCCGAACTGCTGGCCGCCCTGGGCGACTAACGCCGCGCCGGGGTTTAAGGGCGGTCTAAGGCGAGGCTTCGACGCTTTGTGCGAAAATGGCCGGTGCCGCGCCGCCATGCCGTTCAGCCGCGATGAACGGCGTCGGCCCCCGCGTTTTTAACCCTTTCCGGAATTCCCATGATTAGTTCGCGCAATCTGTTGTTGTCCGTCGCTTTCGCCTGCTTCGCCGCCCTCGGCGTCGCGCTGTATTTGCAGCACGGCACGCTGGATATGCTGCCTTGCCCGCTGTGCGTGATCCAGCGTTATCTGTTCCTCGCCGTCGGCCTGGCCTGTCTGGCCGGCGCCGCCACCGGCAAGCCCAAGCCCGGCGCCGCCGTCGCCCTGCTGGGCGCGCTCGGCGGCCTCGGCGTGGCCGGCAAGCATTTGTATGTGCTGGCCCATCCCGGTTTGTCCTGCGGCATCGATCCGGTGGAAACCATCCTCAACAAGATTTTCACCGCCGAGTATTTACCCTTCCTGTTCAGGGCCGACGGTTTGTGCGAAGACGCCACCCGGCCGTTCATCGGCCTGTCGATTCCGCAATGGTCGTTGGTCTGCTTCGCGCTGTTCGCGCTGGCGCTGGCCTGGACCCTCGCGCGCCGCAAATGACGCCGGCCGCCACCGTTACCGTCGCCGCCGGCAGCACGCTGGCCTCGTTGCAGGCGCGCCCCCCGCTCGATCCGGTGGATAACCGCATTCTGCTGTGCCACGCGCTCGGCTTGAGCAGGGTCGGCCTGATTACGCAGTCGCAGCGCACGCTCAGCGCCGACGAGGCGGCGCGCCTGTCGGCGCTGCTGGCGCGCCGCCTGGCCGGCGAGCCGATCGCCTATATCGTCGGCCAGCGCGAGTTCTTCGGCCTGCCCTTCGAGGTCAACGACGCGGTGCTGATTCCGCGCCCCGACACCGAATTGCTGGTCGAGCTGGCCCTGGAACGCATGCCGGCCCAGGCGCGCCTGCTCGACATGGGCACCGGCAGCGGCGCCGTCGCCGTCGCGCTGGCGCACAGCCGCCCCGACGCCGCCGTCACCGCGCTCGACGTCAGCGCGGCGGCGCTGGCGGTGGCGCGGCGCAACGCCAGCGCCAACGGCGTCGACGTGCAGTTCATCGACAGCGACTGGTTCGGCGCGCTCGGCGCCGCCCGTTTCGACCTGATCGTCTCGAATCCGCCCTACATCGCCAGCGGCGACCGCCATTTGTCCGAGGGCGATTTGCGCTTCGAACCGGCCGGCGCGCTGACCGACCACGCCGACGGCCTGGCGGCGCTGCGCATCCTCGTCGCCGGCGCGCCGCGCCATTTGGCGGCGCGCGGCTGGCTGTTGATGGAGCACGGCTACGACCAGGCCGCGGCGGTGCGCGCGCTGCTGGCGGCGGCCGGCTACACCGAGGTGCAAAGCTGGCGCGACCTGGCCGGCATCGAACGGGTCAGCGGCGCGCGGCGTCACTGAACGGTGCGCCGCCCGGCGCTACCTTTGTTAGAATGGCAATCGATCCCCTGACCGGAAAACGGCGCGATCCGGCCCCGGCCGGCGGCGCCGGTCAAGCCCGGGGCAGCATTGGCGCGGCTTGGCGAGGTGTTTTTGCGGCCGACAACGCGTTTGCCGGTTTTCGGTTACTCTCAGCACAAATAAATTATTTGCTGCACAAGAAAGGAAGATCAAATTGTCGACTCTATTGACCCGCCGCCTGGCCCTGCTGGCCGGTGATGAGCAGCGCGCCCTGCTGTCGGGCGGCTTGCGCGGCATCGAACGGGAAACCCTGCGCGTCGACCGCGCCGGCCATTTGGCCGCGAGCGCCCATCCGGCGCCGCTGGGTTCGGCTTTGACCCATCCGCTGATCACCACCGACTACGCCGAGGCGCTGCTGGAATTCATCACGCCGGCCGAGCACGACATCGGCGTCACGCTGGCCAAGCTCGAACAGATCCACCGCTACGCCTATTCCCGCCTCGGCGACGAGCTGCTGTGGAGCCAGTCGATGCCGAGCCAGTTGCCGGCCGAGCCGGAAATCCACATCGCCTGGTACGGCCGCTCCAACCTGGGCATGCTCAAGCACGTCTACCGGCGCGGCCTGGCGCTGCGCTACGGCAAGGCGATGCAATGCATCGCCGGCATCCACTACAACTATTCGCTTGACGAGCGGCTGTGGCGCGTGCTGGCCGCCGACGCCGGCTCGCACGCCACGCCGATGGCCTTCCAGTCGGAGAGCTATCTGGCGACGATCCGCAATTTCCGCCGCTACAGCTGGCTGCTGATGTACCTGTTCGGCGCCTCGCCGGCGCTGACGGCCGGCTTCCTGCGCGGCGCGCCGCACAAGTTGCAGGCGCTGTCCGACGACACCCTGTACCTGCCGTACGCGACCAGCCTGCGCATGAGCGACCTGGGTTACCAGAACGACGCCCAGTCCGGCCTGCGCCCGCACGAAAACAGCCTCGACGACTACGTCGCGGCGTTGACGCGCGCCGTCAACCAGCCCTATCCGCCGTACGCCGAACTGGGCACCAAACGGGACGGCGAGTGGACACAGCTGAGCACCAACGTGCTACAGATTGAAAACGAATATTATTCGACGATACGCCCCAAGCGCGTGATCCGCACCGGCGAGCGGCCGATCCAGGCGCTGTGCCTGCGCGGCGTCCAATACATCGAAGTGCGCTGCATGGACGTCGACCCGTTCGAACCGGTCGGCATCAGCCTGGAAACCGGGCGCTTCCTCGACGCCTTCCTGCTGTTTTGCGCGCTCGACGAGAGTCCGCCGATTTCCGAGCAGCAAAGCGCGCGCTACACGGAGAACTTCGCCCGCGCCGTCAAGGAGGGCCGCCGGCCGGGCTTGCTGCTGCGCCGCGAAAACGGCGACGTCGCGCTGCCGGACTGGGGCCGCGAGCTGCTCGAACGCATCGCCCCGGTGGCGGCCCTGCTCGACGAGCGCCGCGGCGACGGCGCCCACGCCGACGCGCTGGCGGCGCAGTCGGCCAAGCTGGCCGACCCGGACCTGACGCCGTCGGCCAAGGTGCTGGCCGAGCTGCGCGCCAGCGGCGGCTCCTTCGCCGCCTTCGGCCTGCGCCAGAGCGAG
This sequence comes from Janthinobacterium sp. CG3, assembly GCF_000344615.1. Lineage (GTDB taxonomy): Bacteria > Pseudomonadota > Gammaproteobacteria > Burkholderiales > Burkholderiaceae_D > Janthinobacterium. The sequence continues at coordinate 4,283,301 of NZ_KB467824.1, forward strand.
CGCCACGCCGCCTATTTCCGCGCCCATCCGCCCAGCGCCGACGAGCAGGACTATTTCGGCGAACTGGCCGCGACCTCGCTGGCCGAGCAGGCCGCCATCGAGATGACCCCGGCCGGCAACTTCGACGACTATGTCGCGGCCTACCGCGCCAGCACGCTGTGCCCGCATAGCTAACCGGCCAGGCGAGCACCCATGCTGACCTTTTACAACGAAGCGCACGGCCAGCACCGCGGCCGCTTTGAAATCTTCCGCGGCGAAATGGTGCCCTGCTTTGAAAAGCCGGAGCGCGCCGACGCCGTGGTGGCCGAGCTGGCGCGGCGCAACCTCGGGCGCATCGTCACGCCGCAGGGCGTGCCGCTGATGTCGCTGGAACGCATCCACACGCCGCGCTACCTGCATTTCCTGCGCCACGCCTGGGCCGACTGGCTGGCGCTCGACCCGGCCAACGCCGGCAAGGACGCCTTCCCGTCGGTGTGGCCGGTGCGCACGCTGCGCGACGACGTCGAGCCGGACAATTTCTGCGCCAAGCTCGGCCTGTATTCGATGGACAACGGCACCCCGCTGACGGCCGGCACCTGGATCGCCGCCAAGACCGGCGCCGACTGCGCCGTCAACGCCGCCCACGCGCTGCGCCTGGGCGAGCGCTCGACCTTCGCGCTGACGCGTCCGCCCGGCCACCACGCCGGCGCCGACTTCTTCGGCGGCTACTGCTTCCTGAACAACGCCGCGCTGGCGGCCCAGCACCTGCTCGACGACGGCGCGCGGCGCGTCGCCGTCCTGGATCTCGACTACCACCACGGCAACGGCACGCAAAGCATCTTCTACCAGCGCGACGACGTGCAGTTCATCTCGATCCACGCCGACCCGCGCAGCGAATACCCGTTCTACCTCGGCCACGCCGACGAAACCGGCGCCGGCCCCGGCCTGGGTTACAACATGAACCTGCCGTTGCCGGCCGGCAGCTCGGCGCAAGCCTGGTTCGCGGCGCTGGAGACGGCCTGCATGCGCCTGGGCAGTTACGGCCCGGACGCGCTGGTGGTCTCGCTCGGCGTCGACACCTTCGCCGGCGACCCGCTGTCGCAGTTCACGCTGCAAAGCGCCGACTTCCTGCGCATCGGCGAGCGCCTGTCCTACCTCGGCCTGCCGACCGCCTTCGTGTTCGAGGGCGGCTACGCGGTCAAGGAGATCGGCGTCAACGTCGTCAACGTGCTGGAAGGCTTTGAAACCGGCGGCTAAGCGGACCCCGCCGGCGCGCCGACGCAGCCGTTGATGTAAAAAAATTGAAAAATCGCTTGCTATTGAATAGCGCGCGATCTATAGTTTGTTCATGGACGCCACGGCAACAAGGTGGCCCGGCTAAGGAGTCCCGTTTTACCGCTTCACGCTTTAAGTAGCTAGCGATATAGTAGTTAGCTATATACTTACAAACACATTGCAAACAACCACCTACGAATAGGAAAATACCATGTCGATCGAACAAGTAGCATACCGCGCACAAGCCAAGGCAAGCGGTGGCCGCGAAGGCAGCGCCGTCTCCGACGATGGCGTGCTGAACGTCAAGCTGACGACGCCGAAAGAACTGGGCGGCAACGGCGCGGTCGGCACCAACCCGGAACAACTGTTTGCGGCCGGCTACTCCGCCTGCTTCATCGGCGCGATCAAATTCGTCGGCGGCCGCGACAAGATCGCCGTACCGGCGGACGTGTCGATTGAAGGCGTGGTCGGCATCGGCGCGATCCCTGACGGTTTCGGCATCGAAGTCGAACTGAAAATCTCGCTGCCGGGCATGGAACGCGCCGCCGCCGAAGCGCTGGTCGCCGCCGCCCACATCGTTTGCCCGTACTCGAACGCGACCCGCGGCAACGTCGACGTCACCCTGACGCTGGTGTAAGCACTCGCTAGCAACACCCCGCGGGGCCGGCGTCGCGCCAACGACGCCGGCCCCGCCAACTGCTATAGTTATTTTCAAGGAGCACTCGTTCAATACGAACGGGCGCCGCAGCTTGTGCGCCCATCTTCATCATTGAAGGAATGGAAAAGCTTGGCCGTCGAAAAAGTCTTGTTGTTGCATGGTCCGGTCATCTCTTACGGCAGCTTTCCCATCAGCGCCGTCATCGGCGCCGATGACCGCGAGGCGCCGATGGCGACCTATAATTGCGAGCGCAATATCCTGACGCTGGCCTTGGTCTTCCGCGCGCACGGTTTCAAAATCGCCTACAGCGGATGGAGCGACGACGACGAGTGGCTCGAGGCCAACGGCGACCTGTTCGACTACCTGGTTACCTCGGACCAGAACGTGCCGCACAAGGACAGTACCTTCTTCGGCGAAGTCATCCTGAACAACAAGGAGATATTACGCCTCGCTGCAGGGCTTGCGGCTAATCCGCGCCAAGCTGGGCGACGACGCCATGGTCTTCCGGCCGCGCAGCGACGTCGCCGTCAGTCCCGACCACGCCATCACCGAACTCAACCGCCTGGTGCGCCATTCGCGCGACATCCTGATCGAACACTGCGCCATGCAGAAAATGTTCAGCATGCCCGACTTCATCATGATGGGCGTGGTCGGGCGCATCGTCTGCATGAGCAGGAACATCTCCGACTCGATGGTGTGGCGCGGCCTGCCGCGTTATCTGGAACACGTCACCGGCACGTTCGCCAAGCAATTTTTCTTCGACGGCGTCCTGACGCGCAACCCCAACATCAAGGCCGACGAGCTGGCCGCGCTGATGATCTCGCCCGGCATGTCGGGCCGCGAAGAGCGCACGCCCGGCACGGAACGCTAGTCCCGGGGCACCAGGCGGGCAAACTGCTGCGCCATGAAGTAATCGAGGTCTTTCCGGATGCCCAGGCCATACATGCCGGCGCGGTCGTGGCCGACGTTGTAGCAACCCAGGCGGGCGCCCGCCAGCATCCGGCTGTACGCCGGCGCCACGTAGTATTCGGCATGCCGCGCGCCAGGTAGCCCAGCGCGTCCGGCAGCGCCGTGTCGAACACGAAGGCGTCGTCGATAGCGTGGCGGGCCAGCGCGGCCCCGATCTGGGCGTGCAAATCGTCCGCCTTGATGTTCAAGGCCAGCGGCCGCGCCGCGCCATGGCGCGCGCACAGCGCCAGGAAGGCGTCCAGCGTCATTTCCCCGCCGCCGGGCATATCGTGTGAAATCACCACCCCGCCTTGGGCATCGCGCAAATCGGTTTCAATGCCGAAGCCGTGCTCAAGCGCTCGCTCGAAGGCGCCACAGCGGTTCCTTTCAGATCTGTCAATGCAATAGCCTCTATGCGCCACTAATTACTTGAGTACTTCCTCTATCGCAACACGAAGCCGCCCGTGCTTTAGAATGGCCGCTGGATACACGACGGGAGGCGCGCATGAGCGATTGGCAATGGCAATGGCAGGCATTTGAGGAACTGAGCGGCGCGGACTTGTACCAGGCGCTGGCGCTGCGGCAAAACGTCTTCGTACTGGAACAGCAATGCCTGTATCCGGACCTGGACCAGCTCGACCAACAAGCCTGGCACCTGCTGGGCTGGCAACAGCGGGACGGCCGACGCCAGCTGGCCGCCTACCTGCGCTGCCTGGCGCCGGGCGCGAAATACCCCGAGATGTCGATCGGCCGCGTGCTGACGGCCGCGGCGGCGCGCGGCACCGGCAGCGGCCGGCAACTGATGCAAGAGGGCATCGCCTGCGCCGTGCGCCAATTCCCCGGCCACGCCATCCGCATCGGCGCCCAGCACCACCTGGAGGGCTTCTACCGGGGCTTCGGCTTCGCCACCATCAGCGCGCCGTACGACGAAGACGGCATCGCCCACATCGACATGCTGCGCCCGGCGTCGCCGACCTGAATGGCGTTACGCTAGCGCGTCGTAGGTCGGATGAGCGCAACGCCTCATCCGACCATGTTGGCCGCAGCGAAACGCGCTGCTTTAGGCGCGGTCCCGCGCCGAGTCTTTGCCTGTTCTGCCAGCAAGCGGCAGCGCCGGCCTCGCCCTTGCCGGAGCCGGTTTAGTTCGCCACCGCCGTCACTTCGACGTCGAAAATCAATCCGGCGTTCGGCGGAATCGATCCCCGCCCGCCCGCGCCATAACCGTCCGCGGCGGTCAGGACCAAGGTGCGCTTGCCGCCCACCTTCATGCCGGCGACGCCCTTGTCCCAACCCGAGATGACCTGGCCGGCGCCGAGCTTGAATTGGAAACCGCTGCCGGCGTCGAATTTGCTGCCGTGTAGATCGCTCGCCTTGGCGTTGTACAACCAACCGGTGTAGTTGACCGTGACTGTGGTAGCCGCCGTCGCCACCGCCCCGGTGCCGACCACGGTATCGGTGAAGGCGGTCGCCGCCGGCTGGGTGTTTGGATCGATGGCCGGCGCATCGCCGCCGCCGCCGCCGCAGGCGGTCAGCGCAAACGCGCAGGCAAATGAGGCGATAAGTCGAAATGCGGATTTCATGTGTCCCCTAGTCATAGTCGGCCGCCGTCGCGAAGGTGCGCCGGCAAGCGCATGAGTGTAGCAGGGGAAACGTTGGCAAAATGTAAGCAGAAGTAAGCGTGGGGCGCGAATACAACACTGGCCGCTCCCTCGTGGGGGCGGCGGCCAGTCGCGCCCGGGACGCTTAGATCTCGACCTGGGTGCCCAGCTCGATCACCCGGTTGGTCGGGATCTGGTAATAGTCGGCGGCGCCGCGGGCGTTGCGCGACATCGTCACGAACAGATGCTCGCGCCACGGCGCCATGCCCTGGCCGGGCGTCGAAATGACGGTCTGGCGGGCGATGAAGAACGAGGTTTCCATCATGTCGAACAGCAGATCGTGCGCCGCGCACAGCGCCATCGCCCGCGGAATGTCCGGCTCGTCCTTGAAGCCGTAGTGCACACTGACCTGGTAGCAGTGGTGCCCCAGGTCGGTGACGCGCACCTGCTCGGCCGGCGGCACCCACGGTTCCTCCAGCATGAACACCGTCAGGAACACCACGCGCTCGTGCAGCACCTTGTTATGCGACAGGTTGTGCAGCAACGCGTGCGGCACGCCGTCGCTTTCGCCGCGCAGGAAAATCGCCGTGCCCGGCACCCGCAGCGGCGGCGCGATGAACAGCGAGGACAGGAAGTCCTCAAGCGGGATCGCGTGCTTTTGCAAGTTCTGGAACACCAGTTGGCGGCCGCGGTTCCAGGTCAGCATGACGATGAACAGGATCGAACCGAGTAGCAACGGGAACCAGCCGCCGTGGAACAGCTTGAGCGCGCTGGCCGAAAAGAACATCACGTCGATCGCCAGGAAAAAGCCGGTCGCGGCCCAGCACAGCAGCAAATTCATCTTCCAGCGGTAGCGGATCACGAAGAAGGTCAGGATCGTCGTCGCCAGCATGGTCGCGGTGACGGCGATGCCGTAGGCCGCCGCCAGGTTCTCGGACGAGCCGAAACCGACCACCGCCAGCAACACCACCGCCAGTTGCAGCCAGTTGATGGCGGGAATGTAGATTTGCCCGATCTGGCTTTCCGAGGTGTGCAACACGCGCATGCGCGGCAAAAAGCCCAAGGCAATGGCTTGCTTGCTCATCGAGAAGGTGCCGGAAATGGTGGCCTGCGAGGCGATCACGGTGGCCATCGTCGACAGCACCACCAGCGGGTAGATACTCCATGCGCCCAGTTGCTTGTAGAAGGGATTGGAAATCGCCTCGGGGTGGGCCAGCAGCAGACCGCCCTGCCCCAGGTAGTTCAGCGCCAGCGCCGGAAAGGCGATCAGGAACCAGGCCATGCGGATCGGCTTCTTGCCGAAATGGCCCATGTCGGCGTACAGCGCCTCGGCGCCGGTCAAGGACAGCACCACCGCGCCCAGAGCGACGAAGGCGATAAAGCGGTTCTCAAGCATGAAGCTGATGGCGTGCCAAGGGTTGAGCGCGGCCAGGATTTGCGGCTGGTCGACAATGTTGACGATGCCCATGCCGGCCAGCGCGCCAAACCACAGCAGCATGATGGGGGCGAAGAAACGGCCGATGCCGGCGGTGCCGTGCGACTGCACCGAATACAGCCCCACCAGCACGATGATGGTCAGCGGCACCACATAGCTTTTTAGCGCCGGCGTGGCCACCTCCAGGCCTTCGATGGCCGACAGCACCGAAATGGCCGGGGTGATCACGCTGTCGCCGTAAAACAGCGTGGCGCCGAAGACGCCGGTCAGCATCAGCGGGAAATGCCAGCGCGACGACTTGCTCACGGACGACAGCGCCAGCGCCATCAGCGCCATGATGCCGCCCTCGCCGCGGTTGTCGGCGCGCAGCACCAGGGTGACGTACTTGAGCGAGACGATGACGCTGAGACCCCAGAAAATCAAGGAGACGATGCCCAGCAGGTTGTTCGGATTCAACGCCAAGCCATGCTCGGGGGCGAAAACGGTCTTCAGGGTATACAGAGGGCTGGTGCCGATATCGCCGTAGACGATACCGACAGCGGCCAGCGTCAGGGCGACGAGGCCGCTTTTTTTATGTTGCGTCAAGGTTTCACCCGAGTTTGTTTTGTTGCAATGCACAATAGGATAGGCATTGGTAAATAGCAAGCGTATTTTGACATGGTCTAAAATGCTTGGGGCCGGTTCGATGAATGCCATTCTACCCCGACCCGGGGGTTGGGACGCGCCGTTGTTGTCCGGTAGGCATGTAAGCCGGCGCCGCCCTTAGTTGTGGGCAACAAAACCGCCATGCCGAGACCCAAGCCCGGGGTTGGTTGGGCCGGGCCGGGCTCCGGCAGGGTCCGTCTAATTCAGCGATAATGATCCTCCACCCGCTCTGTTACGGTCGTTTTTATGAATCCAGGCATGTTGTACGCCGCCCTCGCGTTTTTGAGCTGGGGCTTGTTTCCGCTGTATTTCCATGCCTTGAGCGAGGTGCCGCCGCTGGAGATGTTGGCACACCGTATGTTGTGGTCGCTGTTGTTCCTGTGCGCCGTGTTGACGGTGCGCCGGCAATGGGGCTGGGTGCGCCCGCTGGCGCGCCAGCCGCGGGTGGTCGGCGGCTTCGTCGCCAGCGCCTTCTTGTTGTCGGGGAACTGGTTCATTTATATCTGGGCCGTCAACAACGGCCATGTCATCGACGCCAGCCTGGGTTATTTCATCACGCCGCTGCTCAATGTGATGCTGGGCTTTTTGCTGTTGCACGAGCGCCCGCGCCGCCCGCAGTGGCTGGCCATCGGGCTGGCCGCCTGCGGCGTGGCCTGGCTGGCCTGGCAGACCGGGCAAATGCCGTGGATCGCGCTGGCGCTGGCGGCCACCTTCGGCGCCTATGGCTTGCTGCGCAAGACCGCCAAGCTGGGCCCGCTCGAAGGCTTGTCGTTCGAAACGCTGATTTTGTTCCCGCTGGCGCTGGCCTATGTGCTCTGGCTCAGCTGGCAAGGCCAGAATACCTTCGCCACCAGCGCCTCCGACACCACCCGCTGGCTGCTGGTGGCGTCCGGCCCCATCACCGCGATTCCGCTGCTGATGTTCGCCGCCGGCGCGCGCCGGCTGCCGCTGTCGGCGCTGGGCCTGCTGCAATATATTTCGCCGACGATGCAGTTGCTGCTGGGCGTGTGGCTGTTCCGCGAGTCCTTCACGCCGGAGCGCATGACCGGCTTCGTGGCGATCTGGGCCGCGCTGGCGCTGTACGCCGCCGAGGGCCTGTGGAACGTTCGCCGCGCCGCCCCCGCCGCCTGAGCCAGGAGTCTGAGGCGCAGTGGAACGCCACCGTGAAAGCACTGGACCGTTTGCGTGTAAACTGCGCGGCAATACTGTTCACTCGGAAAAAAAATCCATGCTTATCAATTGCGTCGCCTATCAGGACGGCAAAAAATTATCCGATATCCCGGTCGTGGACATCAGTGAATTCATCATTTTGCCCAATACCTTTGTGTGGGTCGCTTTAAGAGGTGCGGAACCAGCTGAGCTGGCCGAGATGCAGCACGAGTTTGGATTACATGAGCTGGCTGTCGAAGATGCGCGCTCGGGACATCAACGCCCCAAGATTGAAGAGTACGGTGACTCATTGTTTGTGGTTATCCACTCTGTCGAGCTGATCGATGGTGAACTGCATATCGGGGAGGTCGATGTGTTCGTCGGCGACACCTATTTGCTGTCAAATCGTACTCACTACCAGCGAGGCTTTGCGGAAGTGCGCGCCCGTTGCGAACGCGAGACACAACATCTGAGTCAGGGTCCCGCCTTCATCCTTTACGCCCTGATGGACGCCATCGTCGACAGGTACTTTCCCGTGGTCGATGCGCTGGAAGCCGAACTATGGAAAATCGAGGAACAAATATTCAAATCGCCAGCGCATCGTTACACCCTGGAGCAGTTGTACCAGTTGAAGCGTAAGGTTGTGCTGTTCAAACACGCCGTTGCGCCACTGATGGAAGCTGTCGGGAAGCTCGACGGTGGGCGCGTGCCGCATATCGTGGCGAACACAACCGAATATTTCCGGGACGTTCACGACCACCTCCACCGCATCAACACGGCGATTGACTCCATCCGCGATACGATCAGCACGGCTATACAGGTCAACCTGTCGATGATCAGCCTCGACGACAGCAACGTCAACAAGCGCCTCGCGGCGTGGGCAGCTATCTTCGCCGTAGCCACAGGTCTGGTCGGGGTTTGGGGTATGAACTTCGAAAACATACCCGAACTGAAGTGGAAATATGGTTACCCCTTAGCGCTTTCAATCGTCTTTTCAACCTGCGGATACCTGTATTATCGTTTCAAAAAATCCGGCTGGTTGTAAACGAAACCCTGTATCAATACCGGAAGCCGATGCCGACAGCGTGAGCGATGTACACATACCCTCCTGCCCGCCCTTAACCCGGTTTTTCGTGCCGCCGCGCCTCAAGCCCCAGTCCGGGCGGACAAAGCCGGCCGCGGTCCCACGCTTTGCTGCGGATGAACTAGCTGGATCAAGGCGTTTATCGTATCCTGTCCGTCTTTGTTTATCATCCGAGAAACCCCAATGGCAAATTACGTCTATACCATGAACAAGGTGGGCAAAATTGTCCCGCCTAAGCGCCAGATCCTCAAGGATATTTCGCTGTCCTTTTTCCCGGGCGCCAAGATCGGCGTGCTGGGCCTGAACGGCTCCGGCAAGTCGACCTTGCTCAAAATTATGGCGGGCATCGACACCGACATCCAGGGCGAAGCCGTGCCGATGCCGGGCCTGAACATCGGCTACCTGCCGCAGGAACCGGTGCTCGATCCCGAGCAGACCGTGCGCCAGGTGGTCGAGTCCGGCCTGGGCGAAGTGTTCGAGGCGCAAGCCAAGCTGGAGGCGGTCTACGCCGCCTACGCCGAGGAAGACGCCGATTTCGACGCGCTGGCCAATGAGCAGGCCCGTCTGGAGGCGATCATTTCGACCTCCGACGGCGGCAACCTGAACCTGCAACTGGAAATGGCCGCCGACGCGCTGCGCCTGCCGCCGTGGGACGCCAAGATCGGCGTGTTGTCGGGCGGCGAAAAGCGCCGCGTCGCGCTGTGCCGCCTGTTGCTGTCGAAGCCGGACATGCTGCTGCTCGACGAGCCGACCAACCATTTGGACGCGGAATCGGTCGACTGGCTGGAGCAGTTCCTGCTGCGCTTCCCTGGCACCGTGGTGGGTATCACCCATGACCGCTACTTCCTCGACAACGCCGCCGAGTGGATTTTGGAGCTAGACCGCGGCCACGGTATTCCGTGGAAGGGCAATTACAGCTCGTGGCTGGAGCAAAAGGGCAACCGCCTGAAGCAGGAAGAGGCGACCGAGTCCTCGCGCCAGAAAACCATCGCCAAGGAATTGGAATGGGTGCGCCAGAATCCGAAGGGCCGCCAGGCCAAGAGCAAGGCCCGTCTGGCCCGCTTCAACGAGTTGTCCGAGCACGAATACCAGAAGCGCAACGAAACCCAGGAGATTTTCATCCCCGTGGCCGAGCGCCTGGGCAACGAAGTCATCGAGTTCAAGAACGTCTCGAAGGCCTTTGGCGACCGCCTGCTGATCGACAATCTGTCGTTCACGGTGCCGGCCGGCGCCATCGTCGGTATCATCGGCCCGAACGGCGCCGGTAAATCGACGCTGTTCAAGATGATCACCGGCAAGGAACAGCCGGACAGCGGCGACGTCGTGGTCGGCCAGACCGCGCGCGTGTCGATCGTCGACCAGAACCGCGATTCCCTGTCCGACGCCAAGACCGTCTTCGAGGACGTCTGCGGCGGCGCCGACATGCTCACCGTCGGCCGCTTCGAAATGCCGTCGCGCGCCTACCTGGGCCGCTTCAACTTCAAGGGCGGCGACCAGCAAAAGATCGTCGGCAACCTGTCGGGCGGCGAACGCGGCCGTCTGCACCTGGCGAAAACGTTGCTGATGGGCGGCAACGTGCTGCTGCTCGATGAACCGTCCAACGATCTGGACGTGGAAACCCTGCGCGCGCTCGAAGACGCCCTGCTGGAATTCGCCGGCAGCGTGATGGTCATTTCCCATGACCGTTGGTTCCTCGACCGCATCGCCACCCACATCCTGGCCTTCGAAAGCGATTCGCAGGTGACCTTCTTCGACGGCAACTATCAGGAATACGAAGCCGACAAGAAGAAGCGTTTGGGTGAAGAAGGCGCCAAGCCGAAACGCATCCGCTACAAGCCGCTGACGGTCTAGTAGTTAGCCCGGAAAACAAAACAGCTCCCCAAGGGAGCTGCGAACGCAAAAAAAACCGGGGCGCCGAGCCGGGGCCGGACCCAAGGGTCCGACCCCGGCCCTTGCCTTGGGTTTTTAGAAGTTATACTTCGCGCCAAACGACACGCCCGTCGACTTGTGGCCATACGCGGCGCTCTTGCCGAAGCGCTCCACCTCAGCCGTCAACGACACGTTTTTGTTAATCGCGTACTGCGCGCCAACGGAAGCGTACAGACCGGTTTTGTTGTCGCCGTCCGCCACGCCGGCGGCCGCGCCGGTGCCGTGGATGCTGTCGCTGTTGCGCGCCACGCCCAATTTACCAAACACGCCAACCTGCTCGTTTACCGGCATGGTCGCCTTGCCCGCCACGTAATAGCCATGCGACTTGGAGTCGATGTGGCCGTTCACGCCGTTGCGCACAAAGTTGTAGTCTTTGCTGCCGAAGTCGGCGTAACCGCCTTCAACGCCCCAGGTTTTATCAAATTCGTAGCCGGCGAACAATTTACCAGCCGCCTTGACGCCACTGTCGTCGCTGCCGCTGGACGTGTTGGGCACGTCGAATTTGTAACGGCTGGCGGTCACGCCGGCGCCGACGTAGGCACCCTCGGCGTGGGCGATCGAGACGCTCGACAGAGCAGCCGCAGAAGCAATCATTGCAATAAAGATCTTTTTCATCGTGCTTTCTCTTTCAAAAATTTCAGGAGGGACCTGCTTGGGTTCGCTTAGTTTGGAAGGCGATGTGTGCAAGATAGCACCTGAAAAAATGCAAGTCCGTCCACATTGCGTAAGAAATGTGAGCAAATGTAAGCGCTTAAAGCGCGCTGAAAAGTTCTTTTTGCCGACGATAGCGGAAGACAATGGCAGAAATACCGCACGGATAAACGGCGTTAGACGATATTGCGGAATGTGAGATTGACGCGCGGTCCGCAGGCGGCGCGCTGCTTGTTGATGCCGTGGCGCCAGTTCGCCTGGGTCGCGCCGGCCATCAGCAACAGGCTGGCGTCGCCCAGCGCCAGTTTCAGCGTCCGCGGCAGGCGCTTGTGTTTCAAGATGAAGATGCGCGGCGCGCCAAAGCTGAGCGAGGCGATCGCCGGCTGCGCGCCCAACTCGCTTTCGTCGTCGCTATGCAAGCCCATGCTGTCGTGCTGGTCGCGGTAGTAGTTGAGCAGCACGCTGTTGAAGCGGCGCCCGCTGACCCGCTCGACCTCGCGTTTCAGCAGCAATTGCAGCGGGGTGAACGGCTGCGGCTCCAGCGTCACGCCGGAATAGCGGTAGCGCGCCTCGCCGTGCCAGGCCGTCAGGCGCGGCTGCGCGTGGCGCTTGCCCCACAGCGTCAGGTATTCGGTGCGCCAGTCGGTTTGCGCGATCAGTTGCGCCAGCATGTCGCCGGGCGGCAGGTCCAGTCTGTGCAGGAAAAACAATTCGCCGTCGTCGATGGGAATCGGCGTCAGCGTATCGCTTGCGGAAAATAAATCCATGGCGCTCTACATCGCGGTAACGGTGGCGGCAACGGTATCATAGCGGCGCGCCGTGCAACGTAAAAAAACCAAGGGCGCGATCCCGGAGCCAGACCTGAAGGGCCGGCCCCGGCTCTTTGCCGTTGGTTTTTATTGCCGCAACAATTGCCGGCCGACCCGGCGCGCGGCGTCAGGCGTAGGCTTCGGCCAGCGACATGACGCGCGGCGCCACGGTGATGCCGACGCCGCTGAACAGCGCTTCGATCGAGGCCAGGTTGGCCGCGCATTCCTCGGTTTTCCATCCCTTGAACAAGTCGGTGCCGTCCTTTTGGAAATGCAAATCCAACACCTTGCCCTTGTCCTTGTGCAGATAGTTCGAGTTGTAGGTGTTTTCAAAGCCCAGTGCCTTGAGCGCTTCCAGCACCTGCGTCGGCGGGTTGTCGGGATCGGTCGCCAGGAAGACGCCAAATGTCTTGCCCGGCGGCTTGGCCGCAATGTCGACCTCGTAAATCCCAGGCGCCTTCGTGACGGTCGTACTCTTCAGAAATAACATGTCCATACCTCCTATCCAAATGGCAACGGCGCGCGGCGCCGCGCTCTTGTTATCCAACTGCTGTTCCGTGTACTTGGATTCGTTAGGAAAGATTCCAGTAGTCAAGCTTATTGCTTATTCTCCTCCTTGTCGACTAATCCGGGCAATTATTTGGTAATACGTGGCATTAAAGCGCTACGCTTTGTGCCGACGCGACAGGCGGCCCCGGTTGGCGCGCGCCGATCGGCCATTGCGCGGGCCGGCGCGCTGCTGCATACTTTCAGCAAGCTCTCCCAACGCCGCCCGGACACCGTCTTCGCCTCCACAAAGCCACCATGCGCCCGTTCTCCATCAAGTACCGCCTTCTCCTCTGGCTCACGCTGATCCTGGTCGCCGGTTTCCTGGCCACCAGCGTGGCCAGCTACGTCGCCTCGCGCGACGCCATCGAGCAGGGCATCTCCGAGCAGACGCTGCCGCTCACCGGCGACAACATCTATTCCGAGATCCAGAAGGACATCCTGCGCCCGGTCTTCATCTCCTCGCTGATGGCGCACGACACCTTCGTGCGCGACTGGATTCTGGGCGGCGAGAAGAACCCCGAGCAGATCGTGCGCTATCTGAACGAGGTGAAGCTGAAATACGGCACCGTCAGCAGCTTCCTGGTGTCGGAGCGCAGCCACGCCTACTACTACGCCGGCGGCACGCTGAAATCGGTGCGCGACGGCGAGGCGCGCGACGCCTGGTACTTCCGGCTGCGCGCGCTGGCGACGGCCGACTACGAAACCAACGTCGACGTCGACATGGCCAACCGCGACAGCCTGACCATCTTCATCAACCACCGCGTGCTGGACTTCAAGGGCAACTTCATCGGCGCCACCGGGGTCGGCCTGACGCTCGACAAGATGAGCAGCATCATCGACCGCTATCAGTGGCGCTTCCGCCGCAACATCTATTTCGCCGACGGCGACGGCACCATCGTGCTGGGCGGCAAAACCAGGCAGAGCGAGCGCGGCTCGATCCGCACGCTGCCGGGCGTGCGCGCCATCGCCGGGCGCATCCTGAACCGCGACGTCCGCCCGACCCACCTGGCCTACAGCACCGACGCGGCCAGCATGCTGGTCAATTCGCGCTTCATTCCGGAGCTGGGCTGGTATCTGGTGGTCGAGCAGAACGTCAGCGCCGAGGTGAAACCGATGCAGCGCGTGTTCGCGCTGAACCTGGCCGTCAGCTTTGGCGTCACCTTGCTGGTGCTGGCGATCACGCTGCTGACGGTGAACCGCTTCCAGCGCCGCATCGAGCGGATCGCCTCGACCGACGCGCTGACCGGGCTGTTGAACCGCAAGGCGCTGGAGCTGTTGTTGCGCGACCGCATACTGGCCAGCAAGCGCGGCGGCCGGCCGCTGGCGGCGATCCTGTTCGACATCGACCTGTTCAAGCAGGTCAACGACAGCCACGGCCATTTGTCGGGCGACCAGGTGATCCGCGGCGTCGCCGACCTGGCCGTGGGCGTGGTGCGCGACAGCGACGTGGTGACGCGCTGGGGCGGCGAGGAATACCTGGTCCTGCTGGGCGACTGCAACCTGGAGCAGGCCGGCCAGATCGCCGAGGCGCTACGCCGCGCGGTCGAAGCGCACGACTTCGCGCTGCCGGCGTCGAACGTCCGCGTGACCATCAGCCTGGGCGTGGCCGAGTACCGCCACGACGAAGCCGAGTCGGCGTTCTTCTCGCGCGCCGACAGCGCGCTGTACCAGGCCAAAAACGGCGGGCGCAACCGCGTGCAACTGGCGCCGCGCTAAGGGCCGACGGCGGGCGCTGTTCGTAGCTCGGGCGGGCCGGAACGGCGCAACCCGAGCCACCAACGGTATTCCGGTGGGCCGCGCCTTATGCGCCGCGCTTGCGCCGTGCCAGCGCCGCCGTCGGCGCCACCAGCGCCTGGTACAACGCGCCGCTGTCCGGGTCCCACTGCCGCACGGCGCGCCGCTGCCGCTCGACGGTGGCGAAGTCGCCGCGGGCGATCGGCCCGCTCAGCGCCTGCTCCGGCCCCAGCCTGAAGACGTTGGCGACGGTCTCGTCGACCAGCGGCCGGGCCAGTTCGCGCGCCACCGCCTCCGGCACGCCGGCCGCCTGGTAGGCGCGCAGCGCCGCGTCGAGCACCGTCACCAGGTAGTTGCTGGCGAAGACGGCGGCGGCGTGGTAGACGGTCTTGGCGGCGGCGTCGATCGGCACCGGCCGCGCGCCGATCGCCAGCAGCGCCGGTTCGAGCAGCGCCAGCGCGGCGGCGTCGCCCTCGACGCCGCAGTAGGTGCCGGCGAAGTTGGCGGCCACCAGCGCCGGGTCGGCGAAGCTGCGGATCGGGTGCACGCTGGCCACGGCGGCCCCGGCCAGTTGCGCCGCGCGCAGCTCGCCCGAGGCCAGCGCGCCGCTGCAGTGGAACAGCACCGTGCCGGCCAGGGCGCCGCCGGCGGCCAGCGCCGCGCAGGCCGGCGCGATCTGGTCGTCGCCGACGGCCAGCATGGTGACGTCGGCGCGGCGCAATTGCGCGTGGCCGGCGACGGCCGCGCCGGCTTTGATGAACGGCAGCGCCGCCCGCGCCGACGGCAGCGAGCGGGTCAGCACGTCCTGCACCTGGAAGGCGCCGGCGGCGGCGAACAGGCGCGCCAGCACGGCGCCGACGTGGCCGGCGCCGATGACGTTCAGCGTCAACGCGGGCATCAGAAACCCGATCCCGGCTGGCCCAGGAAGTCCAGCTCGGCCGCCGTCGAGGCGCGCCCGAGGATGGCGTTGCGGTGCGGGAAGCGGCCGAAGCGGGCAATCACGTCGCGGTGCCGGCGGGCGAAATCGAGCATGCCCTCGAAGCCCGGATCGGCCTGGGCCAGCCGTGTAAACAGCGCCACCGCGCATTGCTGCATGGCGGCGTCCTCGGCGTGCTCGAACGGCATGTAGACGAAGGCGCGCTGCCACGGCGCCAGCGCCTGGTCGGCGCCGCCGTCCACCAGCGCCCGTGCCAGTTGCAGCGCCAGCCGGTCGCCGCCGAACGCGGCCGGGGTGTCGCGGTAGACGTTGCGGGTGAACTGGTCCAGCAGCAGAATGCGCGCCAGCGTGCCGCGCGCGCCGTCGCGGTCCCAGTCGGCCAGGCCGCCGGCCAGCGCCTCGCCGATCACTTCGCCGAAGCGCGCCAGCACCTGGCCGTCGAAGCGGGCGTCCTTGCGGAACCATTCGGCGCGCGCGGCGAGGGGCTCGGCGGCGCCGAACCAGAAATCGAGCACCGCGGACGGTTTTTCCCGCATCGGCGCCGCCATCAGTTGCGGGCGTGCGACAACTGGAAGCTGTCGATGCCGGCGAAGGCGGCCAGCTCGGCCGACAATTCGGCCAGCGTGGCGCCGCTGCGTTTGCTCAGGGCGAGGGCGACGAAGCGCCACTCCTGCTTGCCGGCCTCGCTGCCGATCATCAGCGAGCCGCCGGCGATCTCGTAGCCGCGGCTCAGGGCGATGCTGCGCAGCGCGTCCTCGCGCGGCACGTAATCCCTCTTGAAGCGCATGGTGATGGCCACCGCGTGGCGCGACGGCAGCAGCGCCTCCAGCCGGGACAGGAAGATCATCGACATCGCGCACAGGAAGGCCAGGCCCATCGCCGACAGGTAGAAGCCGACGCCGACCATGATGCCGATCACCGACGAGGCCCAGATCGAGGCGGCCGTGGTCAGGCCGCTGATGTTGAAACCCTCGCGCATGATCACGCCGGCGCCGAGGAAGCCGATGCCGGTGACGATGCCCTGGATGACGCGGGTCGGGTCGGTGGCGACCAGGATGGCGCCGTGGCCGCCGAACCAGAACTGCGGGTAGCCGCCGATGACCGTCAGCGCGCACGAGGCCATGCACACCAGGCCGTAGGTGCGCATGCCGGCGGCGCGGCCGTGGTAGGAGCGTTCGTAGCCGACCATCAGCCCGAGCAGCAGCGCGCCGATCAGGTTCAGCAGGACGATGCCGTTGGTGGCCAGTTCGGACACCGACCAGTAGGAGCTTAACAATTCAATCGACAACATGCACGGTTCTTTCGACGGGGCGCCGCTTACGGCGCTTTTTTAATCAATTGTTTTTCAAAAGCGACGTCGAGCTTGCTGACGCGCCGCGGCGTTTGCGGCCCCTGGGCGTTGACGAAGGCGACGAAGTCGTCCAGCTCGAGCGGCGCGCACAGCGGCGGCTTGCCCGGCCCCTCGCTCAGGAAGAACAGGCCGGCGCCGGTGCGCGCCATCGAATACTGGGCGTTGCCGCTGCGCTGCTTGAGGCGGTCGACGGCCGAGGTGGCCCGGGTGGAGCGCCCGCTCACAGGGCCGCCGTGCGCTTGTCGAGCCAGGCCAGCGCGGCGCCGCTCACATGCGGCGCCAGGCGCGCGCGCACCGTCGCGTGGTAGGCGTTGAGCCAGTCCAGCTCGTCGGCGCGCAGCAGCGCCGGCTCGATGCAGCGGGCGTCGATCGGGCACAGGGTCAGCGTCTCGAAGCGCAGGAAGTCGCCGAACTCGGTGGCGCCGGCGGCGCCGTTGAGCACCAGGTTTTCGATGCGGACGCCCCAGCGCCCGGGCCGGTAGATGCCCGGCTCGACGGAGGTGATCATACCCTCCTCCATCGCCGTGTGCGGCTCCGGCATGGCCGACGGCGAAATCGTCTGCGGCCCCTCGTGGACGTTGAGGAAAAAGCCGACGCCGTGGCCGGTGCCATGGCCGAAATCGGCGCCGGCGGCCCATAGCGGCGCGCGCGCCAGCGCGTCCAGCATCGGCGACTTGACGCCGCGCGGGAACTGCGCCGACGACAAGGCGATGACGCCCTTGAGCACCAGCGTGAAGTCGCGCCGCTGCTCGGCGCCGATGCGCCCGACCGGCACCACGCGGGTGACGTCGGTGGTGCCGCCCAGGTATTGGCCGCCGGAGTCGATCAGCAGCAGGCCGTCGCCCTCGATGTCGGCGTGCGATTCCTCGGTGGCGCGGTAGTGCACGATCGCGCCGTTCGCGGCGAAGCCGGCGATGGTGCCGAAACTGGGGCTGACGAAGCCGGGGCGGCGCGCGCGCGCCGCCGTCAGCTGGGTGTCGACGTCCAGCTCGGTCGGCGGGCCGCGCCTGGTGTCCGCCAGGCGCGCTTCGAGCCAGGCGAAGAACTCGCACAGCGCGGCGCCGTCCTGCTCCATCGTGGCGCGCACGTGCTCGAGCTCGGACGCGGTCTTGCGCGACTTGGCGAAGGTGGTCGGGTTGACCGCCTCGAGCACCGTCACCGTGTCCGGCACCGCCCGGCGCGTGCCGAGGGTGACGCGGCGCGGGTCCAGCAGCAGGGTCGTACCGGCCGGCAGCGCGGCCAGCGCGGCGTGCGCCGCCGCATACGGCGCCAGGTCGACGCCGTCGGCCGCCAGCGTGGCGCGCAGCGCGGCGTCGACCTTGCCGTCGGCGACGAACAGCGTGGCGCGTTGCGGCGTCACCAGCGCGTGCGCCAGGAACACCGGGTTGTAGCTGACGTCGGCGCCGCGCAGGTTGAACAGGTAGGCGATGTCGTCCAGCGTCGAGATGACGTGGCGCTCGGCGCCGGCGCGCGCCATGGCGCCGCGCAGCGCGGCGAGCTTGTCGGCGCGCGCCAGCGCGGCGTAGGGCGGCAGGTGCGCGAACAGCGGCGCCGCCGGCAGGCCCGGGCGTTCGGTCCAGAGTGCCTCCAGCAGGTCGACGTCGGCGCGCAGCGCCACGCCCTTCGCTTGCAGCGCCTGGCCGAGCAGGCGCGCGGTGGCCAGGCCCAGCACGGCGCCGTCGACGGCGACGCTGTGGCCCGGCGCGACGTGCTCGGCCAGCCAGTCGATGTAGAGCACGCTGGCGCCGGACGGGATCTTCATCAGTTGCACGGCGCCGCCGGCCAGCTCGGCCTCGGCCTGGTTCCAGTAGCGCGCGTCGGTCCAGACGCCGGCGAAGTCGGCGGTGGCGATGAAGGTGCCGACCGAGCCGGTGAAGCCGCTCAACCACTCGCGGCCCTTCCAGCGCTCGGGCAGGTATTCGGACAGGTGCGGGTCGGCCGAGGGCACGACGACGGCGGCGATATGCTGCTCGCGCATGGCGTGGCGCAGCTGCGCCAGGCGATCCGCCAGCGCGGTTTTTTCTGGTATGGGCATGAACTGGCTCAAGTCGGTTATTCGGGGTTGCCGCCAGGGCCGGCGGGGAGCGCGGCGGACCTCCATCATACCGCGATTGCGCCGTGCGCCGTAGCTCGGATTAGCGCGGCGTAATCCGACGCCGGGCCGCCGCCGGCGCCGGTCGGCTTGCGCCGTTCCGGCTAACCCGACCTACGCAAATCGCGCTAACCGAGCGGGTCGGCGGCCGTCTCCAGCTCGGTCAGCAGGCGCGACAGGCGATCGTCCAGCAGCGCCATGTCGGCCGGCTTGATCGACGCCAGAATCCGGTGCTCGTTGGCCACGTGCGCCGTCACCGCGCGCTCGATCAACGCCAGCCCGGCCGGCGTCAGTTGCACCAGCACGCTGCGGGCGTCCTCGCAATTGGCCAGGCGCTCGACCAGGCCGCGGCTTTCCAGCCCCTTCAGCCGGTGCGTCATCGTCCCCGAGGTGATCATCAAGGTCGAGAACAGCGCCGTCGGCGCCAGCCGGTAGGGCGCGCCGGAACGCCGCAAGGTCGCCAGCACGTCGAATTCCCAATTGTTCAGGTCGAACAAGGCGAAGGTCTGGCCCAGCCGGCGCTCCAGCAGCACCGCGCAGCGCTTGATGCGCCCCACCAGCCCCATCGGCATGACGTCCAGGTCCGGGCGCTCGCGGTGCCACTGCGCCAAAATCGCATCCACCGCATCCAACTGCCGCTGTGTCGTCATGTGTCCACCTTTTTATCTTGAAGTGAAGATTATATGCTAGACTTTATTTATCTTGAATTGAAGGTAAATTATGCGCGCCACACCCTCCCCCAAAGTCGTCGTCGACACCCTGCTGACGGCGCTGGCGCCGGCCATCTGGGGCAGCACCTATATCGTCACCACCGAATTGCTGCCGCCGGACCGGCCATTCACCGCCGCCCTGCTGCGCTGCCTGCCCGCCGGCGTCTTGCTGACGCTGCTGGTGCGGCGCCTGCCCGAGCGGCGCCTGTGGGGCCGCCTGGCCGCGCTGTCGGCGCTCAACATCGGCTTCTTCCAGGCGCTGCTGTTCGTCGCCGCGTACCGGCTGCCGGGCGGGCTGGCCGCCGTCATGGGCGCCATCCAGCCGCTGCTGGTGATGGGGTTGGCGTGGGCGCTGGACCGGCGCCGGCCGGCCGCGCTGGCCATAGTCGCCGGCGTGCTGGGCGTGGGCGGCATGGCCGCGCTGCTGCTGTCCCCCGGCGCCGCGTGGGACCCGCTGGGCATCGCCGCGGCGCTGGCCGGCGCCGCCTGCATGGCGGCCGGCACCTTCCTGGCGCGGCGCTGGCAGTCCGACGTGCCGGTGCTCGCCTTCACCGGCTGGCAACTGCTGGCGGGCGGCTTGATGCTGGCGCCCGTCGCCTTGGCGGTCGACCCGCCGCTGCCGGCGCTGACGCCGGCCAACCTGCTCGGCTACGCCTACCTCGGCATCGTCGGCACGCTGTTGACGTATGTGTTGTGGTTCCGCGGCATCGCCCGCCTGTCGCCGGTGGCGGTGTCGTCGCTTGGGCTACTCAGCCCGCTGATGGCGGTGCTGCTCGGCTGGGCGCTGCTGGGCCAGGCCATGACGGGCTGGTCGCTGGCGGGCCTGCTCACCGTGCTTGGCAGCATTCTCGCGGTGCAGTGGGCGGCGCGCCCGGCCGCAGCGGCCGGCGCCGCCGCAAACCCAGCAAAGGCCATCAGCCAAGCTTCGGCCCCGAGGGTTTGACCCCGGGTCTGCGCCCTTGGTTTATATTATCGTTATTAACATTTTTATATTCAAGCAATCACTTAACTAGGAGCACGCCATGCATAGCACCATCCAGTCCCTGATCGAATCGCGCATTTCGGCCAACCACTTCGACAGCAGCCGCCAGTTGGCCGAAACCGAGATCGCCGAGCTGGTCCGCCTGGCGACGCTGGCGCCGACGGCCTACAATTTCCAGAACTGGAAGTTCATCGCGGTGCGCTCGCCCGAGGCGAAGGCGCGCCTGAAAGCGGTGGCGTACCAGCAGCAGAAGGTGCTCGACGCGGCCGTCACCTTCATCATCTGCGGCACGCTGGCGGCGCACGAGGGGCTGGCCCAGGCGCTGCGGCCGGCGGTCGAGGCCGGCATCATGCCGCAGGCGATGTCCGATTCGTGGGTGGCGCTGGCCAAGGGTTCGCATCCCAGCCAGCCGCAATTGCAACGCGACGAGGCGGTGCGCTCGGCCTCGCTGGCGGCGATGACGTTGATGCTGGCGGCCGAGGGCATGGGCCTGGTGAGCAGCGCGATGAGCGGTTTCGATCCGGCCGGCGTGGAACGCGAGTTCAACCTGGCCGCCGGCGACGTGCCGGTGATGCTGGTAACGGTCGGCTACGCGGCGCCGGGCAACTGGCCGCAAAAGCCGCGCAAGGCGCTCGCCGATGTGCTCGAATACGCTTGAAGCGCCGGGCCAACGATAAAACGGCCCCGGCCGGCAGCGCCGCCGGGGGACCGTTGCTTGCAAACTGCACCGGCCGCGCAGTTGTCCTACGCCTGCGCGGCCGCTCCCCGACAGCGGGGGGGTGGCCGCGCCACGGTTAGTTCTTGTCGTAGTTGACCGAACGGGGGCCGTACAACAGACCGTTGTTCAAGCCGCCAGACAACAAGCGCGCGCTGGTCACCCCGGCGATCGGGTGGGCCGCATCCGTCGCCGTGTTGATGATCTGCTTGACGGCCGCCGTGATCAGGATGCCGATCAGCCCGCCGCCGCTGTTGTTGCCGCCCTCGTTGTCGGACGCCGTCGCCACGCCGGTCCACAGCACGGCGCCGGTTTTCAGGTCCACCAGCCGGGCGTTGGCCGTGACCGCCGCGACGCTGGTGATCACCGCGTAGCTGGTGCCGTAGTTGCTGATCGTCACGTACAGGGCCGCGTCGGCGCCGAAGATCTCCTGGATTTTCTTCGGTTCGACAGCGTGGATATCCGCGCTGCTGCTCAGGCCGTTCTGCTTGAAGGTTTCATCCACCAGCGCCACCGGCAACACGTAATAACCGGCTTCGGCCAGCGGATAGCTGACCTGCGACAGCACGCTGTAGGTCGCCTTGATATCGGGCGAGTTATTCAACGGCGGCAGCACCACGATCGAGCGCGGTTTGCTCGCTTTGAACGCGGTATAGTCGTACGGCGCCGGTTTGGTGGCGCAACCAACCACCAGCAGGGCGGGCAACACGCCAGCCGCCAATTTCAAGCATCTTTTCAACATCTTATTTCTCGCTTTTCTTGTTTTTCTTGAGTAAAAAATCCATGTAGGCGGCCGACTCCGGGAACAGCTTTTTCTCTGCCTCGAATTGCGGCGCGACCAGCGCGTCTTTACCCGTCATCGCGTACAGCATGCCCAGATGGGCGTGGTAGCCGGGCGGCGCCATGTTTCCGTTCGAATCGATCAGCAGCAGGTTTTTTTCCAACACCGCGATCTGCTGGTCCGGGCTTTCACCTTTGAAATGCTGATACACCTGGGGCTGATAGCCATCCCATTGATACAAGGTCTTCGGCGCAGTATGGCACCCCGTCAATACCGCGCCCATGGCGACGACCAGCGCGATGGCGGCCGGTTTTGTTATTAATGTATGCATATTTATCATCATGGTGGTTTATTTCGACGCCCAGGCGCCCGTTTGCATGCCCTCGACCAGGCGGGTGACGGCTTCGCGCACGGCCAAATCCAATACCTTGCCGTTCAGGGTGGCGTCGTAGCTGGCGGTGCCGCCAAAACCGATAATTTCGCGGTTCGACAGGCTGTACTCGCCGGCGCCCTGGCTGGAATACACCACTTCGGAGGTGTTGATGTTGACGATATTCAGCGTCACTTTGGCATAGGCGACCTGGGTTTTGCCACGCCCGAGAATGCCGAACAGCTGGTGGTCGCCGACTTCTTTGCGGCCGAATTCGGTGACGTCGCCGGTCACGACGAAATCGGCGCCTTTAATCGACTGGGATTGTTTTTTGAAGTCGGATTCCTGCTTCAGCTCCGGCATATTATCGCGGTCCAATACATTGAAGCGATTGGTTTGCTGCATGTGCGAAATCAGGATCGTTTTGGCTTGGCCGCCCAGGCGATCCACGCCGTCGGAGAAAATACCGCGCATGAAACTGGAACGGTTATCGAATTTACCGACAGAGATAAGGGCGCGCGTACCGGCGGGGGCGCGGTTCGCCGCGGCGGCGGTGGGTACCACCAGCGCTTGCGAGGTTTCAGTGGCGCAGCCGGCGAGGGTGGCGGCCATCAGTGCGGCAAGCAGCAGATTGCCAAATTTGTTTTGTTTCACGGTAAACTCCATAAGATGTGGCATATAAAATATTGCCATAAAAATTACGCAGCCCAGAGTCTACCGCAAATATTGCCTCATAGAAAATATTAATTTCTAAATAAAAGGAACCGTCCGCGCCGCGGCGCTGCGCGCCATGGTTTCCCGACCGGGCCGCGGCAGGCTACACCAGTTTTTGCGCGATCAGCTTGGCGCGCAGGCGCTTGGCCTTTTCGACGTGGACGTCGTCGTTGACGAAGACGATCTCGTCCTTGAAGCTGAGCAGCGCGCCGTCGACGCCGCCGACCGGCTCGACGCGGAAGTCGACCAGGTCCGGGTCCTTGCCCAGTTTTTTCGCCAGCGGGTCGGCCACGTACACCAGCCAGCCGCCGACGTAGGGCTTGCCGGTCTCGACCGCCTCGGCGAAATCGAAGGAAAAGATGCGCGCCCTTTCCGGCTGCCAGAATTTGATCGCCTCGACGAACAGGTCGCGGATGAAACCGAAGATGTAAAACTCGGGATGCGGGAAATTCAGGTGGTCGGACGTGGGGAACTGGATCGTCACCGTGTTGAACACTTGCTCCGAGCTCTTGCCGGCGTGGATGTTGACGGCCACCATGCCGTCCTCGGCCGAGCCGCAATTGACGAAGTTCATCTGGAAGCCGCGCCAGCCGACCGACGCCCACACCGGCGAGCCGTCCGGATTGGCGACGTTGTAGACCTGGTCGCTCACGCCGGCGTGCTTGTAGATCAGCTTGTCCAGGTTGGACAGCTTCGGACTCAGTTTGACGACCGGCTCGGACTCGTCTTCGCCGACCCATTCCATGGACTCGAACACCGGGTGGGTCTGCGCCAGGAATTCCAGGAACTCGCGCACCTTGTCGGCGTACTGGCGCAGGGTCAACGGATTGCCCTTCCAGTACAAACCCAAAACGTATTCGTCCATCATCGCACTTCTCCCCTATTGGCACGCGCGCGCGCGCCGCCCCGCCGCATCCGCCACCATGTTGTCCGCGTGTATTGTCGGACGAAATAATATTGCCGTCAAGAAATGTAACGCGCCGCTCGGAATTATTCACACCGTCTACTCCGCCGCCGCCTCGTAGCGCCGCAAGCCCTCCAGGTCGAGCACGCGGATGCCGCCGTAGTCGAGCCGCAACAGGCCGTGCTTTTCCAGCACCTGCAGGGCCTGGTTGGCGCGCTGGCGGGACGAACCCGACAGCAAACCGACCTCTTCCTGCGAAATCTGCACCAGTTGTTCAATCCCCGGATACAGGTGCGAATGGAACATCGACGCCAGGCAGCGCGCCACCCGGGTGTTGAGGTCGAGCAGGCGCTCGTTTTCAACCATGCCGATGAACTGGCCGAGCCGTTCGTTCAGTTGCATCAGCAAAAACCGCGTGAACGGCAGGCTGGTGTCGAGCAGCCAGTGGAAGGTGGCCGCCGGCATGCGCGCGATGCGGCTGTCGCGCAGCGCCATCGCGTCGTATTTGCGCAGCTCGTTCTTCAGCAGCGAGCCTTCGCCGAACCAGCCGCCGGGCGGCACGCCGGTGAAGGTCACGCTCTTGCCGCAGGGCGAGAAATTATTCATTTTGACCATGCCGCCGACGATGCCGATCCAGTTGTCCACCACCTCGCCCTTGCGGCAGACGAAGCCGCCCTTCGGCACGAAGGTCTCGAAGGTATCGGCCTCGACGCGCGCCATTTGCCCCGGGGTCAGCGTGCGCGCCCAGATGGCCGCGCGCAGCGCCTCTTGCAAACTTGTTTCAGTCGATATCATTGTGCAACGCAGCATGGAAAGTGGGGCAAATGTCCCCGAAAAGACAACACGGCGGACCAACGCAAGCTAATATCATCACACAAAAACACGAACCATTGCGCGCCTTACCGCTCAGGCGGCGCCGCTCTGGAACAAAAGCAACAGGGAGACGCTGGTGCAGACATTTGAAGTGGCGACAACGCAGACTTTCCCCCTCCGTCTATTGGAGCATGGGAAGGTACGGCCGGGCAAGCCCGCGTTCAGGGAAAAGCACCTGGGCATCTGGCAGAGCTGGAGTTGGGCCGAGGTCAACGACGAGGTGCGGGCGCTGGCCTGCGGCCTGGCCGCGCTCGGCTTTGGCCGCGGCATGCACCTGGCCATCGTCGGCGACAATCGGCCGCGCCTGTACTGGGCGATGCTGGCGGCGCAGTGCCTCGGCGGCGTGCCGGTGCCGCTGTACCAGGACGCCCCGGCGGCCGACATGGCCTACGTGCTGGACAACGCCGACATCGCCTACGCCATCGTCGAGGACCAGGAGCAGGTCGACAAGCTGCAGGAAGTGAAGCAGTGGTACGCCGGCGTGCGCCACGTCGTCTTCGACGACGAGCGCGGCATGCGCCACTACCACCAGCGCGAGCTGCTCTCCTTCGCCGCGCTGCAGCAACTGGGGCGCGCCTACGACCGCGAGCACCCCGGCTTCTTCGACGCGGCGGTGGCGGCCGGCGCCGGCGCCGACACCGCCATCATCCTGTACACCTCCGGCACCACCGGCAAGCCCAAGGGCGTGTGCCAGAGCCACGCCGCGCTGCTGGCGGCCGGCCGCGGCGGCGTCGAGTTCGACCGCCTCGGCGAGGACGAGGACATCCTGTCCTACCTGCCGATGGCCTGGGTCGGCGACTGCCTGTTTTCGCTGGCGCAGGCGATGGTGGCCGGCTTCACCGTCAACTGCCCGGAGTCCGGCGACACGGTGATGATCGACATGCGCGAAATCGGCCCGACCTGCTACTTCGCGCCGCCGCGGGTGTTTGAAAACATGCTCACCAGCGTGATGATACGCATGGAGGACGCCGGCGCCATGAAGCGGCGCATGTTCCGCCACTTCATGGCGGTGGCCAAGCGCTGCGGCGCCGACATCCTCGACGGCAAGGCGGTGCCGGCGCGCGACCGCCTGGCCTACGGCCTCGGCCGGCTGCTGGTGTACGGCCCGCTGAAGAACGTGCTGGGCCTGTCGCGGGTGCGCGTGGCCTACACCGCCGGCGCCGCCATCGGCCCCGACCTGTTCCGCTTCTACCGCTCCATCGGCGTCAACCTGAAGCAGTTGTACGGCTCCACCGAAACCTGCGCCTACGTCTGCCTGCAACCGGACGGCAACATCAAGTTCGACAGCGTCGGCCTGCCGGCGCCCGGCGTCGAGGTCAAGCTGGCCGCCAACGGCGAGGTGCTGGTCAAGTCGCCGGCCACCATGAGCGGCTACTACAAGCGGCCCGACGCCACCGCCGAGGTGATCGACGCCGACGGCTACTTCCACACCGGCGACGCCGGCCTGTTCGACGCCCAGGGCCACTTGAAGATCATCGACCGCGCCGCCGACGTCGGACGCATGAACGACGGCGCCATCTTCGCGCCGAACTACATCGAAAACAAGCTCAAGTTCTTCCCCTTCGTCAAGGAGGTGGTCGCCTTCGGCCACGCCCGCGACCAGGTCTGCGCCTTCGTCAACATCGACATCGAGGCGGTCGGCAACTGGTCGGAGCGGCGCGGCATCGCCTACGCCGGCTACACCGACCTGGCCGCGCACGAGCAGACCTACGCGCTGGTGCGCGACTGCATCGAGCAGGTCAACCTGGAGCTGGCCGGCGAGGCGCTGATGGCCGGCACGCAGATCCACCGCTTCCTGGTGCTGCACAAGGAACTCGACCCGGACGACGACGAGCTGACCCGCACGCGCAAGGTGCGCCGCGCATTCATCGCCGAGAAGTACGCCGCGCTGATCGACGCGCTGTACCAGGGCAAGGCCTCGCAGTTCATCGAGATCCAGGTGAAGTTCGAGGACGGCCGCGTCGGCGTCAGCAGCGCCGACCTGAAAATCTGGGACAGCAAGACCTTCCCGGCCATCGCAACAGCAGCGGCATGACGGAGAGCGACACCATGTTAATGAACGAACCCGACACCCGTTTCGGCGCCGCCCGCCAGAGCGGCCCGGTGATCCTGGAATTGAACAACATTTCGCTGTCGTTCGGCGGCGTCAAGGCGCTGACCGACATCTCCTTCGACGTGCGCAAGCACGAGATCCGCGCCATCATCGGCCCGAACGGCGCCGGCAAAAGCTCGATGCTGAACGTGATCAACGGCGTCTACCGGCCGCAGCGGGGCTCGATCCTCTACCGCGGCGAGCAGCGCAAGAACATGGACTGCTACACGGCGGCCAAGTCCGGCATCGCCCGCACCTTCCAGAACATCGCGCTGTTCAAGGGCATGACGGTGCTCGACAACATCATGACGGGGCGCAACCTGAAGATGAGCTCGCATTTCCTGCTGCAGGCGCTGTACTGGGGCCCGGCGCGGCGCGAGGAAATCGCCCACCGCGAAAAGGCCGAGCAGATCATCGACTTCCTGGAAATCCAGGCGATCCGCAAGACGCCGGTCGGGCGCCTGCCGTACGGGCTGCAAAAGCGCGTCGAGCTGGGCCGGGCGCTGGCGGCCGAGCCGGAGATCCTGCTGCTGGACGAACCGATGGCCGGCATGAACGTCGAAGAAAAACAGGACATGTGCCGCTTCATCCTCGACGTCAACGACCAGTTCGGCACCACCATTGTCCTCATCGAGCACGACATGGGCGTGGTGATGGACATCTCGGACCGCGTGGTGGTGCTCGACTACGGCAAGAAGATCGGCGACGGCACCCCCGACGAGGTGCGCGGCAACCGGGACGTCATCAACGCCTATCTCGGCACCACGCATTAAGGGACGCAGATGAACATCAATTTTTTCTTCGAAGTGCTGATCGGCGGCCTGCTGTCGGGCGTCATGTACGCGCTGGTGGCGATCGGCTTCGTGCTGATCTACAAGGCCTCCGGCGTGTTCAACTTCGCCCAGGGCGCGATGGTGTTTTTCGCCGCCCTCACCTGCGTCGGCATCATCGACAAATTCGGCGCCCCGTTGTGGCTGGCGATCCCGCTGACCATCGCCGTGATGGTCGCGCTCGGCCTGGCGATCGAGCGGGTGGTGCTGCGCCCGCTGGTGAACCAGCCCGAGATCACGCTGTTCATGGCCACCATCGGCCTGGCCTTCTTCATCGAGGGCCTGGCGCAGCTGATGTGGGGCTCGCAGGTGCACAAGCTGGAGCTGCCGATCGAGGACGTGCCGATCCAGTACCTGATGGACAAGCTCAACATCATCGTCTCGCAGTTCGACGTGGTGGCGGCGGCCATCTGCGCGCTGCTGGTGACGGCGCTGGCGCTGCTGTTCTCGAAGACCAAGGTGGGCCGGGCGCTGCGCGCGGTGGCCGACGACCACCAGGCCGCGCTGGCCGTGGGCATTCCGCTGCAACGCATCTGGGCGGTGGTGTGGTCGGTGGCCGGGCTGGTGGCGCTGGTGGCGGGCCTGCTGTGGGGCGCCCGCAACGGCGTCCAGTTCGCGCTGACCTTCATCGCGCTGAAGGCGCTGCCGGTGCTGATCCTGGGCGGTTTCACCTCGGTGCCGGGCGCCATCGTCGGCGGCCTGATCATCGGCGCCTCGGAAAAGCTGGCCGAGGTATACCTGGGGCCGCTGGTCGGCGGCGGCATCGAAGGCTGGTTCCCGTACGTGCTGGCGCTGCTGTTCCTGCTGGTGCGCCCGGAGGGCCTGTTCGGCGAAAAAATCATCCGCCGGATATAACGGCGGCGGCGACATTGCGGCCCGAGCAAACGTGGGTCGGGTTGGCGCGCACCGCGCGCGTAAGCCGACAATGCTGGCGCCGACGGCACCAGCTATTCACCAAGGACAAAAATGATCTACCGCGAAGCAGGACAATTCAAGACCAGCTACCAGGCCGACAACCAGATCTTCCCGATCCGCCAGGACCGCATCGCCCTGACCGCCACGCTGGCCGTGGCGCTGCTGGCGCTGCCGCTGCTGGCCTCGCCCTACACGCTGTCGGCGATCATGATCCCCTTCCTGATCTTCGCCTTGGCCGCGCTCGGCCTGAACATCCTGACCGGCTACTGCGGCCAGCTGTCGCTGGGCAGCGCCGCCTTCATGGCGGTGGGCGCCTTCGCCTCCTATAACTTCGTCGCGCGCATGCCCGGCATGCCGATCCTGCTGGCCTTCGTGCTGGGCGGCCTGTGCGCGGCCATGGTCGGCATCGCCTTTGGCCTGCCGTCGCTGCGCATCCGCGGCTTCTACCTGGCGGCGTCGACGCTGGCCACGCAGTTCTTCGTGGTCTGGTGCCTGACCAAGATCCCCTACCTGACCAACTACAGCAGCTCCGGCGTGATCACGGCGCAGAAAATCGCCATCCTCGGCTACCGGTTCGACAGCCCGGCCAGCAAATACCTGCTGGTGCTGGCGATCGTCGCGACGATGGCGCTGCTGGCCAAGAACATGATCCGCTCCAACGTCGGGCGCTCCTGGATGGCGGTGCGCGACATGGACATGGCGGCCGAGGTGATCGGCTTCCGGCCGATGCGCACCAAGCTGCTGGCCTTCGCCGTCAGCTCGTTTTACTGCGGCGTGGCCGGCGCGCTGTACGCCTACGCCTACCTCGGCACCGTCGAGCCGGAAGCCTACAACCTCGACCTGTCGTTCCGCATCCTGTTCATGATCATCATCGGCGGCGTCGGCTCTATCCTCGGCTCCTTCCTGGGCGCCGCCTTCATCGTGCTGCTGCCGATCTTCCTCAACATCCTGGCGCACGCGCTGTCGCTGCCGACCAACGTGGCCTCGAACCTGGAGCTGATGGTGTTCGGCGCCCTGATTATCTTTTTCTTGATCGTCGAGCCGCACGGCCTGGCGCGTTTGTGGCAAATAGGTAAAGAGAAACTGCGTCTGTGGCCGTTCCCGCACTAAGAACCAGCGCGCGGAGCGACCCGGAACGCGGTCGAATGTTTGGATGTATCTACTTGGAGAAGACACAATGAAAAGCGTCAAAACACTGTTGTTCAGCGCCGCCGTCGCCAGCGCCGCCATGGGTATCGCCGGCAGCGCGCTGGCGGACGACCAGTTCATCGCGCTGCCGTCGTACCGGGTCGGCCCGTACGCGGCCGGCGGCTCCGGCTTTTTCGGCGGCATCATCGACTACTTCAACCTGGTCAACCTGTCCGGCGGCGTCAACGGCGTCAAGATCAGTTGGGAGGAATGCGAAACCGAGTACAACCCCTCGCGCGGCATCGAATGCTATGAACGCCTGAAAACCAAGAACGGCGGCGCCACCCTGGTCGAGCCGCTGTCGACCGGCGTCGCCTACGGCATCCTGGACCGCATCGCCCAGGACAAGATCCCGATGACGACGATAGGCTACGGCCGCTCCGACGCCGCCAACGGCAAGACCTTCCCCTACGTCTTCCCGCTCATCGCCAGCTACTGGAACCAGGCCGCCGGCATGGTCAAGTACCTGGGCGACAAGAGCGGCGGCATGGACAAGCTGAAGGGTAAAAAAATCGTCCACCTATACCACGACTCGGCCTTCGGCAAGGAGCCGCTGCCGGTGCTGGAGGCGCAGGCCAGGCAGTACGGCTTCGAGCTGGTGAAGATCGCGGTGGCGCCGCCGGGCAGCGAGCAGCAATCGCAGTGGTTGCAGATCCGCCAGGCCAATCCCGACTACGTGATTCTGTGGGGCTGGGGCGTGATGAACTCGGTGGCCATCAAGACCGCGCAGCGCAACGGCTTCCCGCGCGAGAAGATGCTGGGCGTCTGGTGGGCCGGTTCGGAGGAGGACACCATCCCGTCCGGCGACGCCGCCAAGGGCTACAGCACGATGACCTTCAACACGCCGGGCACCTACCCGGTAATCGAGGACATCCGCAAAAAACTCTACGCCGCCGGCAAGGGCAACCTGGCCGACCAGTCGCGCGTCAACTCGGTCTACCACATGCGCGGCGTCACCGCCGGCATCCTGTGGATCGAGGCCATCCGCACCGCCCAGGAACGCTTCGGCAAGGGCAAGGCGATGACCGGCGAGCAGGTGCGCTGGGGCCTGGAAAACCTCAACGTCGACGACGCGCGGCAGAAGGCGATCGGCGCGCTGGGCATGTTCCCGCCGGTGAAAACCAGTTGCGACGACCATGAAGGCTCGGGCGCGGTGAAGGTGCAGCAGTGGGACGGCAAAAAGTGGAACGCCATCACGCCGAACTGGATCGTTGGCGACAAGGCGCTGACGCGCAAGCTGGTGGACGAGTCGGCGGCCAAATACGCGGCCGAAAAAGGCATCACCCCGGCCTGCCTGAAGTAGGCGCCAGCGGGCCGTTGGCGCGCGCGCCCGCGGCCCCCCACCGTCCCAACAACGAAAAACAGCCATGACAACAGCCACCGCCACCGCCACCGCCGCCCAGCCCTACCTGTCGGTCAACAACATCGAAGTCATCTACGACCACGTGATCCTGGTCTTGAAAGGCGTGTCGCTGCAGGTGCCGCAAGGGAAAATCGTCGCCCTGCTGGGCGCCAACGGCGCCGGCAAATCGACCACGCTGAAAACCATCTCGACCCTGCTGCGCGGCGAGCGCGGCGACGTCACCAAGGGCGAGGTGCAGTTCAAGGGCGAGCGCGTCGACAACCTGACGCCGAACGAACTGGTCAAGCGCGGCCTGTCGCAGGTGATGGAGGGGCGCCACTGCTTCGGCCACCTGACCATCGAGGAAAACCTGCTGACCGGCGCCTACACGCGGCAGATCTCGCGCGCCGAGCTGAAGGAATCGCTCGACAAGGTCTACCACTACTTCCCGCGCCTGAAGGAGCGCCGCGCCAGCCAGGCCGGCTACACCTCGGGCGGCGAACAGCAGATGTGCGCGATCGGCCGCGCGCTGATGGCCAAACCGTCGATGATCCTGCTCGACGAACCGTCGATGGGCATCGCGCCGCAGATCGTCGACGAGATCTTCGGCATCGTCAAGGACCTGAACCACAAGGAAAACGTCTCCTTCCTGCTGGCCGAGCAAAACACCAACGTCGCGCTGCGCTACGCCGACTTCGGCTACATCCTGGAGAACGGCCGCGTCGTGATGGAGGGCCGGGCCAGCGAACTGGCCAGCAACGAGGACGTCAAGGAGTTCTACCTGGGCGTCTCCGGCGCCGGCCGCAAGAGCTTTCGCGACATGAAATTTTACCGCCGCCGGAAACGCTGGCTGGCGTGAGGGGAAGCAGATGAACCTGGAACAAGCCAAAGCCGTGTGCCGCGCGCTGCCGGGCGCGGTCGAAGACGTCAAATGGGGCGGCGACATCGTGTTCTCGGTCGGCCTGAAAATGTTCGCCGTCGCCAGCGGCGCCGGCGATCCGCCCGGCATCAGCTTCAAGGTCGAGGAGCAACGCTTCCTGGAGCTGACCGACCGCCCCGGCATCATGCCGGCGCCGTATCTGGCGCGGGCGAAATGGGTGCGCGTCAGCGGCGCGGACGCGCTCGACGACGCCGAGGCGGCGGCCCTGCTGCTGCGCTCGTACCAACTGGTGTTCGCCAAACTGACTAAAAAACTGCAACATGACATAGGAGGGCCGCAAGCATGACCGATACGCTCGACAGCCTTGAGCTGCGCGCCCCGCAAGAGCGCGAACGCGATTTGATGGCGCGCCTGCCGGCGCTGGTGGCCCTGGCGCAGGGCGCGCCGGGCTGGGGCCGCATACTCGACGGCGTCGACGCGGCCACGGTCGACAGCCGCGCCGCGCTGGCGCGGCTGCCGGTGACGCGCAAGTCCGACCTGAAGCGCCTGCAGCGGGAGCGCAAACCGTTCGGCGGCCTGAACCGCACCGCCACCGCCGAACTGTCGCGCGTCTTCATGTCGCCCGGGCCGATCTACGACCCCGAGGGGCGCGGGCGGGACTGGTGGCGCTTCGCCCGGCCGATGTACGCGGCCGGCGTGCGCGCCGGCGGCCTGCTGCAAAACTGCTTCTCCTACCACTTCACGCCGGCCGCCTTCATGGTCGAGGGCGGCGCCATGCGCATCGGCTGCACCGTGATCCCGGCCGGCAGCGGCCAGACCGAGATGCAGGTGCTGGCGATGGCCGACCTGAAGCCCGACACCTACGTCGGTACGCCCTCGTTCCTCAAACTGATCATCGAAAAGGCGCGCGACATGGGCGCCGACATCAGCAGCGTCCAACACGCGCTGATGGGCGCCGAGGCGCTGCCCGAATCGCTGCGCGCCTGGTTCCGGGCGAACGGCGTGCCGCACGTGTTCCAGACCTACGCTTCGGCCGACATCGGCAGCATCGCCTACGAGACGGCCAGCGCGGGCGTGATCAACCCCGGCATGGTGCTCGACGAGGACGTGCTGCTGGAAATCGTCCACCCCGGCAGCGGCGACCCGGTGGCGCCGGGCGACATCGGCGAAGTGCTGGTCACGGTGTTCAACCCCGACTACCCGCTGATCCGCTTCGCCACCGGCGACCTGTCGGCCATCGTGGCGGGCGCGGCGGCGGCGCCGTGCGGGCGCACCAACACCCGCATCAAAGGCTGGCTGGGGCGGGCCGACCAGTCGACCAAGGTGCGCGCGATGTTCGTGCACCCGTCGCAGGTGCACGACATCGCCCAGCGCCACCCGGAAATCCTCAAGGCGCGGCTGGTGGTGTCGGGGCGGGTGGCCGACGAAACCATGACGCTGCACTGCGAAATGGACGAAGCGGCGGGCGCGGTCGGCGCGCTGGCCATCGTCGACAGCATCCGCGAAGTGACCAAACTGCGCGGCGAGGTGCGCATGGTCGCGCGCGGCAGCCTGCCGGGCGACGGCAAAGCCATCGACGACGTCCGCGACTACAGCTGAGCCGGACAACCACCCCGGGCGCAGGTCTCGACATGGCGGTTTTGTTATATGGCGACAGGAAAACCGTCATATCGAGACCCGACCCCAGAGGTGTGGGATTTGCGGGATAATATCGGGATTCACTATTTGCCCAAAAATCATGCAAGAATTTCATCACGCTCGGGCCCGCGCCCTGATTAAAAACGCGGAGTTATTGTTCGACCAGCAGGCGGTGCAGGCGGCGGTCGCGCGCATGGCCGGCGTGCTCAACACGCGTTTCAACGACCCCGCCTGCGACGAGTTCCCGCTGGTGCTGGGGGTAATGGGCGGCGCGGTGGTATTTACCGGCAACCTGCTGCCGCAGCTGACGTTTCCGCTGGAGTTCGACTATATCCATGTCAGCCGCTACGGCGACGACGACCGCGGCGGCGAGGTGGTGTGGAAGGTGATTCCGCGCTCCAATGTTGCCGGGCGCACCGTCATCGTGCTCGACGATATCCTCGACGAGGGCGAAACGCTGGCGCACGTCAAGCAGCGCCTGCTCGATATGGGCGCCGCCGAGGTGGTGCTGGCGGTGTTCGCCGACAAGGCGATCGGCAAGGCCAAGCCGTGCAAGGCCGATATCGTCGGTCTGGTGATACCGAACCGTTTCGTGGTCGGCTTTGGGATGGACGCTTACGGCTACTGGCGCAATTTGCCGGGCCTGTGGGCGCTGCGGCCTGAAGACCTGAGCACCGCGCCGTAATATTCGGCGAAACCAGAGGCGTAACCCCGGGGCCAGACCTGAAGGTCTGGCCTTCCCGCCTTGGCGCCGGTTCTTTGCCGCTGGTTTGTTCGCGCGCGCGGCGCGCTTCGGCTGCGTTACAGGCTCAGGCGGGCGCGCGCGGCGTCGTATTCCTCCTTCAGGCGCGCCACCATCTCGGCCACCGTCGGCACGTCGTGCATCAAGCCCACGCCCTGGCCCGCGCCCCAGATGTCGCGCCAGGCCTTGGCGCTGCCGGAGCCGAAGTTCATCGCGCTCTTGTCGGCTTCCGGCAACGCTTCCGGGTCCAGCCCCGCCGCCACGATGGATTTTTTCAGGTAGTTGCCGTGCACGCCGGTGAACAGGTTGGTGTAGACGATGTCGGCCGCCGCCGATTCGACGATGGCGTCGCGGTAGCTGTCGTCGACGTTCGATTCCTTGGTCGCCAGCCAGCGCGAGCCGATGTAGGCGAAGTCGGCGCCCATCGCCTGCGCCGCCAGGATGGCGTCGCCGGTGGCGATGGAGCCCGACAGCGCCAGCGGACCCTTGAAGAATTTGCGCACCTCGCCCACCAGCGCGAACGGCGACAGCGTGCCGGCGTGGCCGCCGGCGCCGCTGGCCACCAGGATCAAGCCGTCGACGCCCGCTTCCAGCGCCTTTTTCGCGTGGCGGATCGAGATCACGTCGTGCAGCACGATGCCGCCGTAGCTGTGGATGGCGTCCAGCATTTCCTTCGGCGGCGCGCGCAGCGAGGAGATGATGATAGGGATCTTGTGCGCCACGCACACTTCGACGTCGTGCGCCAGGCGGTCGTTGGACTGGTGCACGATCTGGTTGACGGCGATCGGGCCGATCTTGGCGTCCGGGTTGGCGGCCTTGTATTCGGCCAGTTCCGCCTGCAGCTCGGTGAGCCAGGTGTCGAGCAGCGCGGCCGGGCGCGCGTTCAGCGCCGGAAACGAGCCGACGATGCCGGCCTTGCACTGGGCCGCCACCAGCGCCGGGCCGCTGGCGATGAACATCGGCGAACCGATGACGGGAAGGGAGAGGTTTTGCAACGCTAGTGGCAGGGCCATGTCGGACTCGCAGACGAAAAGTTGATCGGATTGACTTGCAACGATTATAAAGTAAAAAAAAGTACGAACGTGCTGAATTTAAGGCGCTGGCTCGGATGAAGCCCTGCGCGGGAACCCGGGGACAGACCACGATTTTCGGGCAATCTTGTTCGGAAATCGTGGTCTGTCCCCGGGGTTACGCTTCGTTGAGTAAGTGCTCGCCCTCGATGCGCGCCGCGCCGGCCTTCATCAGTTGTTCGACCACCCACTGCGCCAGCGCCTGCGGCGACTGCCGCAGGAAGCGCCGGTTGGCTTCGTCGAACACCGGCATCGCCGCCAGCACCGCCGGCAATTCGGCCAGCGCGATCCGTTGCCGCTCCAGCAGCAGGAACTTGAGCATCACCTTGATCGCGTTCTGGGCGTTGCGCAGCGGGTCGGCAGCCAGGTAGTCCAGCCGCGAATGGGCGCGCCGCAGCGCCCCGGCGACGTCGCCGAACGGCGCGCCGTGCCCAGGGATCACCAGCCGCACGTCCAGCCCGCCGATCAGTTCCAGCGTCGCGCGCGTTTCGGCGAAGCCGGATTTTCCCTCCAGTTCGGGGAAGATGACGCCGAAGCCGTTTTCCCACAGCGCGTCGGCCGAGATCAGGATGCGTTCGGCGGCGCAGTAAAAGATCAGCGAGTGCGGGTCGTGCCCCGGCGCGCCCAGCGCCTGCCATTCCAGCCCGCCCAGGCGCAGCACCTCGCCCGGCGCGACGGTGGCGTCGAAGCCGAAGCGCTCGCACTGCTGGCCGGTGGCCTTGAAGCTGAGCGCCTCGACGTCCCAGCGCCGCACCTTGTCGGCCTCGGCGAGCGGGATCGCGGTGTGGCAGCCGTAGTGCGCCTGCAGCACCGCGTTGCCGCCGCAGTGGTCGGAATGCAGATGGGTGTTGAGCAGGCGGTCCAGCGGCCGCCCTTGCAGGCCGTGCCGCACCAGCGCCAGCGTTTGCGGCGCGTGCAGCATGTAGCCGCTGTCGATCAGCGCGGTGTCGTCCGGGCCGACCAGCAGGATGTTGTTTGACGACAGCCAGCCGCGCTCCAGCACGCGGACCGCGTCCGGCAGCGCCGTCATCGCTTCATCTGGAACGCCAGCGAGATTTTGGCGAATTCAATCAGCACTTCCCGCGAACCGCCGTTGAAGGTGGTGAACGCGGTGCCGGTGCGCACCACCATGCGCGGCGGGAACAACCAGGACAGGAAGGGAATGCCGATCATTTTCGCGCCGCGCACGTCGCTCCAGTCGACGTGCTTGTCGTACAGCCAGCTCTGGCGGATGCCGGTGGCGTCGATGGTGGTGCGGGCGCGCAGGAACCAGTAATAACTGACGCCCAGCATGACGACCGAGCCCAGCAGCAGCGCCTTGATGGCCAGGCCGTACTGCATCAGCGGGAAGCGCAGCGCGACGCTGGCGCCGTAGGCCAGCAGGACCAGCGTGACCACGCTGGCGAAAACCTTGAAACCGGCGCCGTAGGCGGGGCCGCTGACGGCCTGGTTCGGCTTATAGAAAGACATGGGTGTCCTTAATCAAAATGGATCAGTTGTTCGCGGCGGCGGATCTCGGCCCAGACGCCGCGCTTGAAGTCGTCGTCGGCGCCGCTCCACTGGATGATTTCGTCGATGGTGCGCAGGCAGCCCTGGCACAGGCCGCTGTCCTGGTCCATCTTGCACAGGCTGATACAGGGCGAGGGCACCGGCGCCTCTGGTGGCAGGTCGGGAGTCATGGAAGGGGTCGGGGTGGCGGGATCAGCCGCCATTATGCCGCGAAACGCGCGCGCCGGCACGCCCGCCGTCGCGCCGGTGTATAGTGGATTCCCGCGCCGCCGCCGCAGCCCAAGCCCCAGTCCACCACCATGTTCCGCCACCCCAGCGAATTCGTCCGCTTCAAAGCCAGTCCGCACCTGCCCGGCGTCGAGCTGTATACGGCGCGCCTGGTCGACCACGCCTTCGCGCCGCACGTCCACGAGAGCTATTCGCTGGGCGCCATCGAAGCCGGGGTCGAGCGCTTCCGCTACAAGGGCAGCGACCACGTGGCGCCGGCCGACACCCTGGTTACGCTGAACGCCGACGAGGTCCACACCGGCCAGGCCGAAAGCGCCGCCGGCTGGACCTACCAGATGCTCTACATCGAGCCGGACACGCTGCGCGCGCTGACCGGCACCGAGGTTTACTTCCCGCAGGCGGCGGTGCACGACCCGCAACTGGCGCGCGCCTACCGCGGCGTGTTCGCGCGCATGTGGCAGGCCGGCGACGACGTCGCCTTCACCTGTGAATTCACGGTGCTGGTGGACGCGCTGGTGGCGCGCTACGGCGCCAAGGTGCGCGCCGAGCCGACCGCTTCGCCGGCGCGGATGCGCCGCTCGCTGGCGATGCGCCGCGTGCTCGACTGCATCGAGGCCAACCTCGAAGGCAGCCTGCGCATTGAGACGCTGGCGGCCGAGGCCAACCTGTCGCTATTCCATTTCGTGCGCGTCTTCGTCGCCACCTTCAACTGCACGCCGCAGCAGTACGTGCAGGCGCGCCGGGTGCTGCGCGCCAAGGGCATGCTGGCGCGCAGCGTCAGCCCGGCGCTGGCCGCCGGCGCCGTCGGCCTGACCGACCAGAGCCACCTGAACCGCTGGTTCAAGCGCAGCTACGGCGTCACCCCGGCGCAGTATCAACAGCAAATTGGTACAAGACCGCCGCGCTGAAGACCGCTAAGCTGGTGTTTTAGTTTTTCGGCAAGCGGTGAAGATGATGACAACAACGACGGTATCGACCAACATCACCCCGGAGGCGCCGTGCTGATCGGCGTGATGTGCGCGCTCGGCGCGGGGCTGTTGTGGGGGCTGGTTTTCGTCGTGCCGCTGATGCTCGGCGACTATCCCGGCATGGTGCTGTCGTTCGGCCGTTACGTGGCGTTCGGCCTGATCGCGCTGGTGCCGGCCTGGTTCGACCGCAAGCGCATGCGCGCCCTGTCGCGCGCCGACTGGCGCTACGCGCTCAAGCTGGCCTTCATCGGCAACCTGCTGTACTACGCGATGCTGGCCAGCTCGATCCAGCTGGCCGGCTCGCCGCTGCCGACCATGCTGATCGGCACGCTGCCGGTGGCGATTGCCGTGTTTTCCAACTGGCGCCCCGGCCATCCGTCCGACAGCGTGGCCTGGCGCCGTCTGGCGCCGTCGCTGCTGATCATCCTCACCGGCCTGTTGCTGGTCAACGCCAGCGAACTGCAGGCCTTCCGCGAGTCGGGCGGCCAGCGCAGCACCGGCGACTACGTGCTGGGCTGCCTGCTGGCCGTCGGCGGCGTGGCGGCCTGGACCTGGTATCCGGTGATGAATTCGCGCCACATGCGCGCCAATCCGCAGATCGGTTCGATGACCTGGGCCACCGCGCAGGGGCTGGCGACCTTGCCGCTGGCGCTGGTCGGCCTGCTCGGCTACGGCGCCTACGCCAGCCTGAACCAGACCGGCTTCGACTTTCCGCTGGGGCCGCAGCCGCTGCGCTTCGCCGGGCTGATGCTGCTGGTCGGGCTGACCGCCTCCTGGCTCGGCACGCTGCTGTGGAACCAGGCCAGCCTGCGCCTGCCGACGTCGCTGTGCGGCCAGTTGATCGTCTTCGAAACCCTGTTCGCGCTGCTGTACGCCTTCATCCTGCGCGGCGCCCTGCCGGGCCTGGCCATCGTCGGCGGCATCGCGCTGCTGTGCGCCGGCGTACTGCTGGGCGTGCGCGCTTTCCGCCACCAGGTGCACTGACCGCGGCGGCGCTTGTCGGGTTACGCTGCGCTAACCCGACCTACGGTTTAAGCCGGCGGTTGGAGCGGCGGTGTTGGCCGCCGGTTTCGGCGCTCGGTTTCGCCGCCGGTTTTAATTCCTCCAGGAAAAATTCTCATCAAATCATGGGCTTACGTTGAGGCCCGCCTTCCCCCGCTGGCAACAAAAAAATACCGCTTTACGCTAAAACACGCTTGACTTCGATCCCGACAGGCCTATACTACCATCCATACAGATGGCGCATGGATGCCACACGGAGTGTAACGGGGACATATGAGCAAGCCAGAGAGCAAGTTAAAAATAGCCGAATCAGAAAAAATCACGATCAACCTGGGTCCGATCGACTTGGGCCAGATCGATTTGCTGGTGCAGGAGGGTTTTTATTCAAACCGGACCGATCTGATTCGCACGGCGATCCGCAACCAGCTGAACACGCACGCCGACGTAGTCCGGCAAACCGTGGCGCGCAAGAGCCTCGTACTGGGATTGCAGCACTACTCCCGCGAAGACCTTGAAACGCTGCAGGCCGCCGGCCAGCGTTTGCAGATCCAGGTGCTGGGCCTGGCCAGTATCGCCAACGACGTTTCGGTGGAACTGGCGCTGGCCACCATTGAATCGATCTTTGTATTAGGCGCCTTGCATGCAAGCGCCGTTGTTAAAGCCGCCCTGGCAGGGCGAATTCACTAGCGTATGTGGCCGGCCTCGGGTTGCCTGGGCCACGCGCGGCACTTTTGAAAGATGGCCATGAAATTCACAAATAAACTTCTCACGCAAATGCGCGAAGCAAGCAAGAAAATGTTTGGCAAGGGCGGCGCCGCCGCCGCCACCGAAACCATCCAGCAGGCGCTGGCCGGTTTGCAGGCGCAAGCGCAAGCGCAGGCACAGAGCCAGGCGCAAGCCCAGGCCCAGGCCCAGGCTCAGGCCCGTCCGATGCACGACATCAATCCGCCGCCGCCGGGCGCCTCGGCCAAGGCCGCGCCACAGCCGCAGGCGCAAGGCGCCGAGGCGCCGCCGCGCCCGGCCCAGACGCCGCAGCAGATGGCGCAGGAGTTCGCGCAGGACTTCATGTCGCGCCTGGGGGTGCCGAACGGCGCCGGCAAGCCGGGTTTCGAGATGCCAGCGTTCGACTTGAATTCGTTCGAGCTGCCGGGCGGCATGAAAATGCCGGGCGCCGGCATGGGCGCCAGCGCGCCGGCCGAACTGGCGCCGGGCGCGCAGTTCATCAGCGGCACCTTCCGCAACCACGCCGGCAGCCGCGACTACAAGCTGTACATCCCCAGCAGCTTCAAGGGCCAGCCTATGCCGCTGGTGGTGATGCTGCACGGCTGCACCCAGAACCCGGACGATTTCGCCAACGGCACCCAGATGAATGCGGTGGCCGAGGAAAAGCAGTGCTTCGTGGTGTATCCGGCGCAAGCCAAGAGCGCCAACAATTCGCGCTGCTGGAACTGGTTTAACGCGCTCGACCAGCAGCGCGGCCAGGGCGAGCCGTCGATCATCGCCGGCATCGCCCAGCAGATCATCGACAGCCAACCGGTCGACCGGCGCCAGGTGTACGTGGCCGGGCTGTCGGCCGGCGGCGCCATGGCGGTGATCGTCGGGGCGCTGTATCCAGAGCTGTTCGCGGCGGTCGGCGTGCATTCCGGCCTGCCATTCGCCTCGGCGCAGGACCTGCCGTCGGCGCTGGCGGCGATGAAGGGCGGCTCCGGCGGCAGCCGCAAGGCGCCCGAGGGCGGCGTGCCGATCATCGTGTTCCACGGCGACCGCGACACCACCGTCAACCCGCGCAATGGCGAGGAAGTGATGGCCCAGGGTTTGCGCAGCCAGAGCCGGGGCGCGGCGGCGGCGTCGGTCGATTCGGGCAGCGTGCCGAACGGCCACCGCTACACCCGCACCACCCACCGCCACGTCGACGGCACGCCGCTGGGCGAACATTGGGTGATCCACGGCGCCGGCCACGCCTGGTCGGGCGGCAGCGACAGCGGCACCTACACCGACCGCAAGGGGCCGGACGCCAGCCGCGAAATGATGCGCTTTTTCGAGACGGTCAGCCCGTAGGGCGCCCCGCAAAGCAAGCGTGGCCGGGCCGCTAATTGGGCGACTGGCGCTCGAAGTGCCACTTCATGATCAGCACGGCCGAGGCCAGCACCAGCGTCAGGCCGTTGGCGATGACCACCGGCCAGGCGCCGAT
Source organism: Janthinobacterium sp. CG3 (assembly GCF_000344615.1). Taxonomy (GTDB): domain Bacteria; phylum Pseudomonadota; class Gammaproteobacteria; order Burkholderiales; family Burkholderiaceae_D; genus Janthinobacterium. The sequence goes on from NZ_KB467824.1 coordinate 4,324,768, forward strand.
CAGCAAGCCGTAGCATAGCCACAGGAAAATGCCAAACGTCAGGATCATGTACATGCCCAGCGATACGCCCTTGGCCTGGCGCTCGCGCCACACCAGGTGCACTTGCGGGATAAAGGCGCAAGTGGTGCAGGCAGCTGCGGCATAACCCAGGTAATCGACTGCGCTTGACATCGGAAGCTTTCAAAGAGAGGTGTCGGCAAAGCAGCCGATACCGCTATTTTATGGGATAAACGCCTCCGGGTTTACACGTTTTTTATCGATAACATGTCGGCCGCGCCGGCCGCCGGCGGCGTCTGCGCGTCGATGTGCCGCTTCAGGCATTGCGGGCACCAGCAGCCGGCGCCGGCCTCGCGCGGCAGCGGCACCGCCGGCGCCAGCGCGGTACACCAGCACGGCTCGGCCGCGCCGGGGTCGGCCATGGCGCAGCCGAAGGCGGCGCCGCAGCGGCCGCACACGCTCACGGCTCGCGCCCGGGCGCGTCGGCGTCGGGCGGGAAGCTGCGCATGGCGCGCCGCAGCAGCCCCATTTGGCCGTTGAAGCGGGTGCAGGCGCGGCACACCATCAAGTGCAGGCGCATGCGCAGCCGCTCCACCAGCGACAGGTCGCGGTCCATCCCCTCCGACACCAGGCGGTGCACTTCCCTGCAGGTCGGTTTCAGGCCGGCCGGTTTTGTTCGCGTAGTCATTGCCGCTCCAAGGTCAGCCGGCTTGGCGCTTGCCAAACCAGTTCAAATCGAGGCACTCGCGCAGCCGCATGCGCGCCCGGTACAACAGCACCCATGCATTAGACGTGGTGATCGCCAATTCCTTACAAATTTCTTCGGTTTCCAGTTCCAGCCACTCGCGCATCATGAAAACGCGCGCGGTTTTGGCCGGCAACTTCTCCAGGCACACCTCCAGCACCGCGAAAAAGTCCTTCTGCTCCAGCGTGCGCTCCGGGTCGCCCCACTGGCGCGGCATCTCGGTGGCGTGGCCGTCGGCGGTAAACAGCGCGTCGATGGCGTCGTCCTCGGACTGCCCGTCGCCCACCTCGATCTGCCGTTCGCGCCCGCCGCGGCGCAGGTTGTCGATGATTTTGAACTTCAGGATGGCGGTCACGTAGGTGCGCAGCGAGGACTGGCCGGCGAAGCGTTCGGGCTTTTCCAGCACCGCGATGAGGGCGTCCTGGACGGCGTCTTCGGCCAGCGCCTGGTTTCGCAGTTGCAACATGGCGAAGCGGACCAACAGCGGTCGCATGGTCTCTAGCTGGCGGTGGAGCGTGGTGTCGGGGGTCATATCAGGGCAGCCTAATTGATCGCCAGAGAAAATACAACAAGATGGCCCTATAATGCCTCCTAAGATTTGCATCTTCCCTGTAAAATTCGCCAAAATATTTTTCCCGGACCCGCCATGACTCAATTTGCTAACTTGAACCTGGACACGACTGACGACTTGACGGCGGTAGCGCCACAGATCAAGGCGCAGATTCTGGCCGAGGCCCTGCCGTATATCCGCAATTTCCACGGCAAAACCATCGTCATCAAATACGGCGGCAACGCCATGACCGACGAGCGCCTCAAGCACGGCTTCGCGCGCGACGTCATCCTGCTCAAGCTGGTGGGCATGAATCCGGTGGTGGTGCACGGCGGCGGGCCGCAGATCGACAACGCGCTGAAGAAAATCGGCAAGCAAGGCAGCTTCGTGCAGGGCCACCGCATCACCGACGAGGAAACCATGGAAGTGGTGGAGTGGGTGCTGGGCGGCGAGGTGCAGCAGGACATCGTCATGCTGATCAACCACTACGGCGGCCAGGCGGTCGGACTGACCGGCAAGGACGGCGGCTTGATCCGCGCCCGCAAGATGCGCATGCCGGACCGCGAGAAGCCGGGCGAATTCCTCGACATCGGCTTCGTCGGCGAAATCGAGGCGATCAATCCGGCCGTGGTCAAGGCGCTGCAGGACGACGCCTTCATTCCGATCATCTCGCCGATCGGCTTCGGCCAGGACGGCCAGGCCTACAACATCAACGCCGACGTCGTCGCCGGCAAGATCGCGGAAATCCTCAAGGCCGAAAAGCTGATCATGATGACCAATATCGCCGGCGTGCAGGACAAGCAGGGCAATCTGGTGACCGACCTGTCGGCCCGCGAGATCGACGAGATGTTCGCCGACGGGACCATTTCCGGCGGCATGCTGCCTAAAATTTCATCGGCGCTGGACGCCGCGAAGTCCGGCGTGAACACGGTTCACATCATTGATGGGCGTATTGAACACTCATTATTGCTGGAAGTGTTGACCGAACAGGCTTTTGGCACTATGATCCGTTCGCACTAAAGCAAACGCGGCGCACTTCACCAGGCGCCGCGGCAGCAACGCCCTTGTAGCTCAGTGGTAGAGCACTCCCTTGGTAAGGGAGAGGCCACGTGTTCGATCCACGTCAAGGGCACCATCCGCAGTATCCCCGCAGCGCCCCCATACCGTTTTCCGTTCCTGCCACTGTTGTAAATCCGCACACCTTACATCCACGCACTGATTCCGCGCGCGCGTCAATAAATCCGCTCGACCCGCAGGCCGCGACCTTGCAGCAGCGCCGGCACGCTGTTCCGGCCGACCAGGTGCAGCACGCCGATCGCCGCCAGGCTGTCGCGTTCGCGCGCCAGCAAGCCGGCGATGCCGTCGGCCAGCACCGGGTTGCGCTGCTCCAGCAGCACCTTCCGCACGAATGTGCCGGAGAAGCTGTCGTCGGCCGCCGCCTCGCGCGCCAGCGCCTCCAGCGCGGCGGCGTCGGCGCCGCGCCAGGCCTGGGCGATCGCCCGGGCCTGCCTGGCCTGCTCCTGGTCCTCGATGGCGGCGATGCCCTCCTCCAGGAAGCGCGCCTGCTCGGGCGCCGTCAAGCCGTCGAACAGCGCCATCTGGCCGGCCGTCGACTCCAGTTCCAGCACCGGTATCTTGCGCGCCCGCGCCTGTTGCGCCAGGTGCGAGTCGACCGCCAGGCCGGCCTGGTAGCCGTGCGCGGCGAACTCGCTCATCGCCAGCACGGTGGCCAACAACCACGGCTTCATCGGCGCGGCCGCCTCCGGCGCGATGCCGTAGCGGCGCAGCAGCCCCGCCAGCCGCGGCCGGAACGCCGGCGCGATGTCGGCCGCCGCGCTGCCGCCGCCGGCGCCGTACATGCCGTAGCGGCGCAGCGCCTGCGCGGCGGCGGCCGGGTCGGCGTCGGGGTCGACCTCCAGCGCCAGCACGCTGGCGCGCGCCAGCGCCGCCGTCACGCGCGCTTCGAGCGGATAAAAGTCGGCGGCGCCGACGTGGATGGTGCCGAACAGGTACAGCGTGTGGCCGCCGCCCTCGACCTTGAACAGCGCGCCGCGGTTCGGCGCCACCACCGTGGCCTTGGCCTGGGCGCCCTTCCGCGCCGGCGCCCCGGCCAGCGCCGCCGGCGCCAGCAAGAACAAAGTACAGAACATCACTATAATCTGGCGTCGCATATTTTTTTCCTGATCGTTTTGCTAAAGACTCCCGTGCCAAATCTTAACCGCAATGCCCCCGTGTGGCTGTTCGACCTCGACAACACCCTGCACGACGCCTCGCACGCGATCTTCCCGGCGATTACGGCGAACATGAACCTCTACATCGGCAGGGTGCTGGGCGACGGCGTCACGCCGGCCAGCGACGCCGTGGTCAACGCCGCCCGCGCCGATTACTGGCGGCGCTACGGCGCCACCCTGCTCGGCATGGTCAAGCACCACAACGTGGCCGCCGCCGACTTCCTGCACCAGACCCACGCGATGGACGACCTGACGGCGATGATCCGCGCCGAACGCGGCCTGGCGCAGCTGCTGCGGCGCCTGCCCGGGCGGAAAATCCTGCTCACCAACGCGCCGCGGCGCTATTCGCGCGACGTGCTGCGCCACCTCGGCCTGCAGCGCCACTTCTCGCACCACATCGCCATCGAATCGATGCACGTGCACCGCCAGCTACGCCCGAAGCCGTCCAAGCTGATGCTGCGCAGCCTGCTGCGCAAGCAGGGCCTGACGGCGCGCCGCTGCGTCCTGGTCGAGGATACGCTGGCCAATTTGCGCACCGCCAAAACGCTGGGCATGCGCACGGTCTGGATCACCCAGTACCTGCGCGTGGCCGATCCGATCGGCATGGCCAGCCTGCCGAAGATGTTAAATCGCCCCGCTTATGTCGATGTCAAAGTAAAATCCGTCAGACATTTACCCGCCCGCATGCAGCGTCTGCGCTGAAGGCTTTCCTTTTTATTAAGACGAGATCAACCATCACATGGCAAGCACACCGCCGGGCCAACGCAGGCTGCAAATTCTCCAGGCTCTGGCCGCAATGCTGGAACAACCGAAGGGCGAAAAAATCACCACCGCCGCGCTGGCGGCCCGCCTGGGCGTATCCGAGGCGGCGCTGTACCGACACTTCGCCAGCAAGGCGCAGATGTTCGAGGGTTTGATCGAATTCATCGAGTCGAGCGTATTCGGCCTGATCAACCAGATCGCCGACAAGCAGGCCGACGGCCTGGCGCAAACGCGCGACATCGTCGGCATGCTGCTCAACTTCGCCGGCAGCAATCCGGGCATGACGCGGGTGCTGATCGGCGACGCCCTGGTCAACGAGGACGAGCGCCTGCAGCAGCGCATGAACCAGTTCTACGACCGCGTCGAGCTGGCGCTGAAACAGGCGCTGCGGCTGGCCGCGGCCGAGGGCCAGGCGCACGAAACCGAGGTCGGCGCGCGCGCCGGCATGCTGGTCGGCTTCGTCATCGGGCGCTGGCACCGCTACGCCAAGAGCGGCTTCAAACTCCACCCGACGCAGGACGCCGCGCTGCAGATCGCCATGCTGCTGAACTGATATGCCGCTCAAGCCCTTCCCCGTTCTGGCGTTCTGCGCCCTGCTGCTGGGCGGCGCCGCGATCGGCTTCGCCGGCATCATGATGCGCCTGTCCGACGTCAACCCGGTCGCCTCGGCGTTCTGGCGCATGGCGCTGGCCGCGCCGATGCTGTGGGTCTGGGCCTGGGCCAGCGCGCGCGGCGACCGCGCCGCCGGCCTGCGCACCGACTACAGCACGGTGCTGCTGCTGGCCGGCTTCTTCTTCGCCGCCGACATGGGCGTCTGGCACGTCTCGCTGCACTTCACCAGCGTCGCCAACGCCACGCTGCTGCCGAACATGGCGCCGCTGTGCATCGCCGCCTGGCTGTGGTACCGCTACAAGACGCGCTTTTCGCGCGGCTTCCTGCTCGGCATGGCGCTGGCGCTGGCCGGCGCGGTGCTGCTGGTCGGCCCCAGCGTCGGCCTGGGCGGCACGCGCCTGCTGGGCGACGGCCTGGGCCTGCTGGTGGCCGGCTTCTACGCCGCCTACCAGCTGGCGGTGAAGGACGGCCGCGCCAGCTATTCGACGGCGCGCCTGATGGCCTGGAGCACCAGCATCACCGCCGTGTTCCTGCTGCCGTTCGCGCTGCTGATGCCGGGCGACTTCTGGCCTGCGTCGGCAGCCGCCTGGCTGCCGCTGCTGGGGCTGGCCCTGGTCTGCCAGATCGGCGGCCAGACCGTCATCACCTACGCCTTCGCGCACCTGCCGTCGTCGCTCTCGTCGATCAGCCTGCTGATCCAGCCGCTGACGGCCGCGCTGGCCGCCTGGGTCATCTTCAACGAAGCCATCGGCCCGGTGCAGATGGCCGGCGGCGCCGTGCTCCTGCTCGGCATCTACCTGTCCAAGCGCGGCTCGGCATGAATCCCGCCATCGACGCCCGCTGCTACGCCCTGCTCGACGACGCCAGCGCCGCCCCCGGCGGCGCCGCGTCGCGTCTCTACACCGGCCACCTGGCCACGCTGAGCTGCGCCGACGGCGCCGGCTGGACGACGCTGCTGGAACAGATGCAGCAGGCGCTGCGCCAGGGCCGCCACGCGGTGGTGCTGTGCGCCTACGAATTGGGGGCGCATCTGATGGGCATGCCGGCGCGCGCCGACGCCGACGCCGCCCCGCTGGCGCGGGTGCTGCTGTTCGAGACCTGCCAGCGGCTGTCGCAGGCCGGCGTGGCCGCCTGGCTAGCCGCGCGCGCCGCCGCCGAGGACGCGGCCGCGGCCGCGATCGGCGCCGCCATTGCGCCGGCCGGCATCGCCGCCATCCGCGCCAACGTCGACCAGCGCGAGTTCGGCGCGGCGCTGGCGCGCATCCACGACTACATCGAGGCCGGCGACACCTACCAGGTCAACTACACCTACCGGCTGCGCTTCGACGCCTTCGGCTCGCCGCTGGCGCTGTACACGCGCCTGCGCGCGCGCCAGCCGGTGCCGTACGGCGCGCTGGTGGCGCTGCCCGACGGCGGCGCCGTGCTGTCGCTGTCGCCGGAACTGTTCGTACGCCACCAGGACGGCCGGCTGACGGCGCGGCCGATGAAGGGCACCGCCCCGGCCGCCGCGCCCGGGCAGGCCGCCGAGAACGCGCGCCGCGCCGCCGCGTTGGCGGCCGACCCGAAGAACCGCGCCGAAAACCTGATGATCGTCGACCTGCTGCGCAACGACATCGGCCGCATCGCCGCCACCGGCACGGTGCAGGTGCCGGCGCTGTTCGAGGTGCAGCGCTACAGCAGCGTGCTGCAAATGACCTCGACCGTGCGCGCGACGCTGCGCGCCGGCGCCGGCCTGGCCGAGATCTTCCGGGCGCTGTACCCGTGCGGCTCGATCACCGGCGCGCCCAAGCGGCGTACCATGGAAATCATCGACGAGCTGGAACCGGCCGCGCGCGGCCTCTACACCGGCGCGATCGGCTGGTTCGAACCGCCGCCGGCCGGCGCCGGGGTCGGCGACTTCTGCCTGTCGGTGCCGATCCGCACGCTGGCGCTGCGGGCGCCGGCGGACGGCGTGCGCGCCGGCGAAATGGGCGTCGGCGCCGGCATCGTCTACGACAGCGACGCCGCCGACGAGTACGCCGAATGCCAGCTGAAGGCGGGCTTTTTAACCGGCCTGACCAACGACTTCGAACTGTTCGAGAGCATGCACGCGAGCCGGGACGGCGGCTGCCGCCACGTCGGGCTGCACCTGGCGCGGCTGGCCGCGTCGGCGCGCTACTTCGGTTTCGAGTGCGACCTGGCGCGCGCCCGCGCCACGCTGGACGCGGCCTGCGCCGCGCTGGCGCCGGGCCTGGCGTTCCGCCTGCGCCTGGCGCTGACGCAAAACGGCGCCTTGAACCTGCAAAGCGGCGCGCTGACGGCGCTGGCCGAACCGGTGCGGCTGCTGCTGGCCGAAGACGCCACCCGCGCCGACGATCTCTTCCTGCGCCACAAAACCAGCGTGCGCGCGCGCTACGACGCCGCCTGGCGCGCGGCCGAAGCGCAAGGCGCCTTCGACACCCTGTTTTTCAACGAGCGCGGCGAACTGACCGAGGGCGGGCGCAGCAACGTCTTCGTCAAACTCGACGGCCGCTGGCACACGCCGCCGCTGGCCAGCGGCGTGCTGCCCGGTATCCTGCGCGGCGTGCTGCTGGCCGACCCGGCGTGGGGCGCCAGCGAACGCGTCATCAGCCGCGCCGAGCTGCTGGCGGCGCCGGAAATCGTCGTCTGCAACGCCCTGCGCGGCCCGCTCAAAGCCAGCATCGAGCGCGCTTGAGTGTGCATTGCCGTGGCGCTCAAAACGCCGCCCAATCAAACAAAAACCAGCGGCGTAGCGACAGGTTTCGTAGCTCGGGTTGGCCGGAAGCGGCGCGTCTCGCGTCGGCCAACATGGTTGGATTACGCTGCGCTAATCCGACCGACGACAAGCTAACTTAGCGGCCCGCTTCGGCTTGGCCGGCGAACTGGCGCCGGTAGGCGCCGGGCGACGTCGCCGCCAGGCGCCGGAAGTGGTGCCGCAGCGATTCCTCGGAGGCGAAGCCGGCCCGCTCGGCCACCAGCGCCAGCGGCAGGTCGGCCGTCTCCAGCAAGTCCTTGACGACGGCGACGCGTTCGCGGATCAGCCACTCCACCGGCCCCAGCCCGGTGGCGTCGGCGAACTGGCGCTGCAAGGTGCGCGGGCTCATCGCCGCCCGCGCGGCCATGCTGGCGACCGTGTGCGGCTGCGCCGGATGCGCGCGCAGCCAGTCCATCAGCTTCGACAGGCGGCCCTGCTGGTCGTAAGCCATCGGCCGCGGCAGGAACTGCGCCTGGCCGCCCTCGCGGTGCGGCGCCACCACCAGCCGCCGCGCCACCAGGTTGCCGACGCGCGCGCCATAGTCGCGCCGCACCAGGTGCAGCAGCATGTCGAGGCCGGCCGCCGAGCCGGCCGAGGTGATGACCTGGCCGCCGTCGACGTACAGGTCGTCGGCCAGCACCTCGATGCGCGGGAAGCGCCGCGCCAGCTTGTCGGCGTAACGCCAGTGCGTGGTGGCGCGGCGCCCGTCCAGCACGCCCGCCGCCGCCAGCACGAACACGCCCGAGCAGATCGAGCACAGGCGCGCGCCGCGCGCGTAGGCGGCGCGGACCAGCGCCAGCAGCGCCGCCGGCGGCGCCTCGTCGGCGTCGCGCCAGCCGGGGATGACGATGGTGTCGGCGCGTTCGAGCAGCTCGGGCGCGTACGGCGCCTGCAGCGTGACGCCGCCGAGCGCGCGGATCGGCCCCGGCTCGACCGCGCAGACGGCGAAGTCGTACCACTCGACGCCCAGCTCGGGGCGCTCCAGCGCGAACAGCTCGACCGTGCAGCCGAACTCGAAGGTGCAGAGCCGGTCGTAGGCCAGCGCGACGACGAGATGTTTTTTCATGGCGCAATCTTAACGTAGTTTGGCTTACGCGCCACTGCCGGCGCGGGTCCGCCGCGCCGATAATACAAGCTCACACAACGACCAGGAGTCCCGCATGTCCACCGTAAGCGAAGTCGCAGCCGCCCCCAGCGCCCTGGCCCTGGCCCACTTTGAAGCGTCGCTGGCGTTTGAAACCGATTGCTGGGATGTGCACCACGCGCTCAGCACCGGCCAGCGGGATTTCGTGCTGCTGGACGTGCGCGGCAGCGAGAAATACGCGGCCGGCCACGTGCCCGGCGCGCTCGACCTGGCACACGGCAAGATCATCGGCTCGAAGATGGCGGCCTACCCGGCCGGCACGCTATTCGTGGCATATTGCGCCGGGCCGCACTGCAACGGCGCCGCGCGCGCGGCGATCCGCCTGGCGCGGCTGGGACGGCCGGTCAAGGTCATGCCGGGCGGGATCACCGGCTGGCTCGACGAGGGTTTTGCGCTGGAAAAGGCGGCTGCCGCCAGCCCTGCGATGTCGTAGGTCGGGCTAGCCGGAACCCGTTACACGGCGTGGGTAACCCGACTGGCGTCGGCAGCGGCCCGGCGCCGGGTTACGCGTCGACACCGCCGTTGCTACAGCCAGTCCAGCAGCGCCCGGTAGACGGCGGGCGAGTTCAGCAGCTCCAAATGGTTGGTCCGGTACACCACCAGCTGGTTCGCCGGCGCGAAGACGAGCTGGCGCGCCGCGTCGGCGTGCTGGCCGAGCGCGCTGGCCAGCGGCACCAGGCCGTCGCCGGCAAGGCGGTCGGCGAGGTCGCCCTCGGCCTTGCCGACGGTCGCGGCGACCGTGTAGCACTGTACCGCCGCCGGCAGCGCCACGCCGTGCGGCAAGTGCGCGCCGCGCGCGAAACGGTCCTTGCCGTCCCAGTCGGCGTCGAGCAGGCTGCCGTGGCGCAAATCGGTGATACCGGCGCTGCGCATCTTCGCCAGCCGCGAAAACGGCGCCGTGTACGGGCTCAAGTCGGTGATCACGTCGAACCAGTTGCCGCCCCGTTCCAACGGCGCGCCGTGGTGCGGCGAGCCGAGGAACACCATCTTGCTCAACAGGCCGAGCCAGCCGTCGCCGGCCTCGGCGCCGTGCTGGCAGGCGCTGCGCGCCACCAGCCCGCCCATGCTGTGGCCGACGATCACCAGCTCGCGCACCGGCACCGGCCATTGCTCGACCAGTTCGCGCAACGCGGCCGCGAACTCCCGCCCGTTGCTGGAAATATGCTTGCCGCTGTTATAGCGCAGATACACCGCCGTATAGCCGCGCTCGCGCTGCAAGGCCGCGCCGTGGTCGTGGCCGGCGCGCCGCCACTGCTCGTCGTTCATGCACAAGCCATGCGCCAGCACCAGAACGCGCCCGCTGGCGCCGGGCAGCGCCTGCCGCAAAGCGTCGCGCCGCGGCACCAGCGTGGCGCCGTCGCGCCGCCACGCCATCGGCAGCGCCAGCGCGTTGCCGCTCGCGGCCAGATGGTCGCCCAGCACGCCGTTCAGCGCCGACAGCAGCGCGTCGCGCCCGGCCCAGCCGCTCTGCTCGCCCAGCAAGGGTTGCAGGCGCGTCAGCACCGCGTCGATGCCGCCGCCGACCAGGCCGGCCACGCCGCGCACGCCGCGGTATACCAGCGAGGTGGCCCGCGCCAGCGGCTTGGCCGCCGGCGTGCCGACCTGACGCAACACAGTCAAATGCAGCGCCTCGGCCATCTCCGCCACGCCGCCGACGGCGCTGACGGTCAGCCGGGACAGGCCGAGCAGATCGGCCGCGTAGGACTGTTTTTTGGACATCGCCGCCGCGCCCCGTCGGTTTGGCTTACGGCGCCAGCGCTTTTTCCAGCGCGGCGACCAGCTTCTTGTCGTCCGGCGCGACCTTGCTCGGGAAACTCTCGAGCACCTTGCCGTTGCGGTCGATCAAATATTTGTGGAAATTCCAGGCCGGCACCTTGCCGGTCGCCTTGATCAGGTTCGCGTACAGCGGATTCGGGGTCGGCCCCGACACCACCGACTTCGAAAACATCGGAAACTTCACGCCATAGGTGTTGTAGCAAAAATCGGCGATATCCTTGCCGCTGCCCGGTTCCTGCTTGCCGAAGTCGTTCGACGGAAAGCCCAGCACCACCAGGCCCTTGCTGCCGTACTTCGCGTACAAGGCCTCCAAGCCCTCGTACTGCTGGGTGTAGCCGCAATAGCTGGCCGTGTTCACCACCAGCACCACCTTGCCGGCGTACTGGCACAGGTCCTGCGGCGCCTCGTCCTGCAGCCGGTTAAACGTCTGCTTCAACAGCGCCGGGCAAGCGGCGGGGTCGGCCAGAGCCGGCGCCGCCACCAGCAAGGCCAGCGAAGAACCAAGGAGCAGTTGGGCGAGAGTCTTGGACATAGTGGTCGGCCGCGAAAATGAAAAAACCATTCTAAGCCAAACGCCGGCAATACGTACGCCAATCGGCCTGCGCGGCGAGCCAGCACGCCATTTCATTGTAAATATTGCAATAATTGATTAGTATCAAGTCAAGCGCAAGCACCGACCTGCGCGCCGGCATCGTGGTTATGCTGTCGCTTTGCCCCGGCTTACGGGTATCCGCAATCAACTTTTATCGGGAGTGGTCATGCACATGCGACGCGCGCGCGCTTGGAGGTTTTACTTGCTGGTTGCGACAGCGGCGGCCGCGTACGCGCCGCTGCACGGCCACGCGGCCAAGGGGGCCAAGGCCACCAAGGCCGCCAGCACCGAGCCGGTCGCCCTGCCCGCCTTCCACGCCGATTTGAACCAAACCACGGTGTCGGGCCTGTCGTCCGGCGCGTTCATGGCCGGCCAGTTCGCGGTGGCGTATTCGGGCATCGTCAGCGGCGTCGGCATCGTCGCCGGCGGCCCCTACTATTGCTCCGGCTCGCCCGGCTTCTTCCCCTACATTCCCTTCATGGTCAATGCGATGAGCGCCTGCATGAACCCGGCCGAGGCGAACGTGGCGCCGCCGGTCGCCGCCATCCTGTGGGGCGCCGCCCAGAACTTCGCCCGCCAGGGGCTGATCGACGACACCGCCAACCTGAAGCGCCAGCGCGTCTACCTGTTCAACGGCACCCGGGACGCGACGGTGACGCGGCCGGTGGTCGACCAGACCAGCGCTTTTTACCAGCTGGCCGGCGTGCCGCCCGCGCAAGTGCGCTACGTCAACACGGTCGACGCCGGCCACGCCATCGTCACCGACAGCCGCGGCGACCAGCCCTGCCCGGCCACGGCGTCGCCCTACATCAACGACTGCGACTTCATGCAGGCGGGCGAGATCCTGCGGCATATCTTCCCCGACCTGAACCCGGCGGCGCTCGCGCTAAGCGGCAAATTCGTCACCTTCAACCAGCGCAGCTTCCTGCACAGCCCGTATTCGAGCATGAGCAACACCGCCTACGCCTACGTGCCGAAGGCCTGCGACACCCAGAGCTGCCGCGTGCACGTCGCCTTCCACGGCTGCAGCCAGAGCGCCGCCAGCGTCGGCGAGCGCTTCTACAAGGGCACCGGTTACAACCAGATCGCCGACGCCAACAACATGATCGTGCTCTACCCGCAGGTCGACGCCAGCCAGGTGTATCCATACAATCCGCGCGGCTGCTGGGACTTCTGGGGCTATACCAGCGTCAACCCCTTCCTGCCGGACTTCTTCCAGAAATCGGGCATGCAAATGGCGGCGGTCAAGGCCATGCTCGACCGCCTGGCCGAGCCGCGCGCCGCGCTGCTCCAGAGCCGCCGCTAGGGTTTGCAGGGGCCGCTCAGACCACCTTGAGCGCGCCCAGCTCCGGGTTCGGCGGCGGGAACGACAGCTTCATGCCCTGCAAGGTTTCGAGCAGCAGCGAGGCGACCACCAGGTTGCGCTGCGTCTTCGAATTGGCCGGCACCACGTACCAGGGCGCGTGGTCGGCGTCGGTTTCCTCGATCGCCCGCTCGTAGGCGCGCTGGTAGTCGTCCCACAGCTTGCGCTGGACCAGGTCGTTCGGATCGAACTTCCACTGCCGGTCCGGGTCGTCGAGCCGCTGCTGCAAGCGCTCGCGCTGCTCGTCCTTCGAAATGTGCAGCAACACCTTGACGACGACGGTGCCGGTTTCGGCCAGCATGCGCTCGAAGTCGCGGATCTGGCCGTAGCGGCGCTGGCACTCCTTGTCGTCGATCCACTTCTGCACGCGCGTGATCAGCACATCCTCGTAATGGCTGCGGTTGAAAATGGCGATCTCGCCGCGCACCGGCACCTGCTGGTGCACCCGCCACAAATAATCGTGCGCCAGCTCGACGTCGGTCGGCCCCTTGAAGGCGACCGCGCGCAGGCCCATCGGATTGATGTTGCTGAACATCGCCTGCACGGTGCCGTCCTTGCCCGACGTGTCCATGCCCTGCAACACCAACAGCACCTTCTGCTGGCGCTGCGCGTACAACATCTGCTGGCACTCGGCGATCTGCGCCGTCAGCGCCAGCGTCTCCTCGCGGTCGAGCGCCTTGCACTGCGCCTTGCTCAGCTTATCGTTGCCCGCTTTCGAGGCCGCGCCCAACAGCTTGGCGGCGGCCAGCGCCTCGTCGAGCTTGGGCTTCTTGAGGGCGCGGAATTGATCGCATACTTTCATAGTGTCCTTGTCGGTGTGGCTCAGCGCGGCAGCATCGCCAGCTCGATTTTCGGGCAGCGGTCCATCACCACGTCCAGGCCGGCGGCGCGGGCCAGCCCGGCCGCCTCCTGGTTGACGATGTCGAGCTGGGTCCACAGACAACCGGCGCCGACGGCGACGGCCTCGCGCGCCAGCGCCACGATCTCCTCCGACCTGCGGAAGCAATCGACGATATCGATGCGCGCCGGCGCCACGGCGGCGGCGGCCTCGGCCAGGGTCGCGTGGCAGCGCTCGCCGAGGATCTCCTGGCCGGCGCAGGACGGATTGACGGGCAGCACGCGGTAACCGCGCACCTGCAGATAATCGGCGACCTGGAAACTGGCGCGGTGGGGTTTCGGCGACAAGCCGACCACGGCGACGATGCGGCTCTCTTTGAGGATGCGGGCGATGTCAGACATGATAATGACCGGGGAAGAGTGGAAAAGGCAACGACAGCGTAGCAGATTCCCCCGGCCCGGCGGCGCCACGCTCGCCGTTTCAGGCCCAGCCGGCCTTGATGGCGTCCATTTTTTCGACGAAGGCGCGGGCGCGCGCCGTCACGGCGGCGTAGTCGCCGTTCGCCGCCGGGCCGGTCAGGCTGCCGCCGATGCCGACCGCCAGCGCGCCGTTGGCGAACCACTCGGCCAGGTTGTCGACGCTGACGCCGCCGGTCGGCATCAGCGGCGCCTGCGGCAGCGGCGCGCGCAACGCTTTGAGGTAGGCCGGGCCGAAGGTTTCGGCCGGGAAGATTTTGACGAGGTCGGCGCCGGCTTCCAGCGCGGTGACGATTTCGGTCGGCGTCATCACGCCCGGCATCGCCAGCACCTGGTAGCGCTGGCACAGGCGGATGGTGTCGACGTTGACGCTCGGCGAGATGATGAACTGGGCGCCCGCGAGGATCGCCAGGCGCGCCGTTTCCGGGTCGAGCACGGTGCCCGCGCCCAGCAGCACGGCGGCGCCGTGGCGCTGGCGCAGGGTCTTGATGACGTCCAGCGTGCCGGGCGTGGTGAAGGCCACCTCCAGCGCGGTGATGCCGCCGGCGATGCAGGCTTCGGCCGCCAGCAGCGCGCCCTCGGGGTGGTCGGCGCGGACGATGGCGACCATGCGCCGCGCCATCACGGCCTGGAAAATTTCGTGTTTCAACATGGCTGGGTTCCGTTTCAGGGTTGCGGGGCGCCGAAGCGCGTTTCGGGCAGGCCGCGCACGCCGGACAGGAAGGCGTGGAACAGCGCGCCCGCCTGCGGCTGGTCGGCCAGTTGCGCCGGCGTCAGCGATTCCTGCGCGGTGGTGACGAAGAGTTCGGCGTAGTCGTCGCCGCCCAGGCAGACGCAGCTCGGCTGCGTCACCGGCAAGGGCAGCACGCGGTCGACGGCGCCGCCGGGCGTGTAGCGCACCACCCGCGCGGCGCCCCATTGCGCGCTCCACAGGTAGCCGTCGGCGTCGACGCTGGCGCCGTCCGGCGCGCCCGGCTTGCCACCCAGTTCGGCGCCGACGTCGGCGAAGACGCTGACGCGCGCGGCGTCGCCGCCGGCGTAGTCGTCCCAGCGGTAGATCAGCGGCTTCATCGAGTCGCAGAAGTACATCGCGGCGCCGTCCGGGCTGAAGCAAATGCTGTTGGCGATGGCCACCGGCGGCAGCGGCAGGCGCTCCAGGCCGAGGTTGTGGTTGAGCCGGTAGAAGCCGCCGATGGCGTCGCGGCAGGGGCGCTCGTCGAGCGTGCCGAAGACGAAGCGGCCCTGGCGGTCGCAGCGGCCGTCGTTGATGCGCGTCATCGGCAGCGCCGTCTCGACCGCGTGCACCGGCGTCACGGCGCCGCTGCGCAGGTTGAAGAAGGCCAGCCGCGAGGCCAGCCCGAGCAGCAGCACGTCGGCGTCGCCGGTCAGCGCGAAGCAGGCCAGCCGCTCCGGCATCGGCCAGTCCCGCGCCACGCCGCTGTCGGGCGCGTAGCTGTGCAGGCGCCGCCCTTCGATATCGGTCCAGAAGACCCGGGCGCTGCGCTCGCACCACAGCGGGCATTCGCCCAGGTAGTTGCCGGCGTCGACCAGTTGTTCGAGTTGCGTCATCAGCTGTTCCCCCATGCGGTCAAGGTGGTCGACGCCATCAATGCGATTCGCGCGGCACGGCCGAGCCGCGGCAGCCGACCAGGAAGTCCAGGTCGACGCCCTCGTCGGCCTGCAGCACGTGTTTGATGTACATCGACTGGTAGCCGCCGCGCATGGCCGGCACCGGCGCGCGCCACTCGGCGCGGCGCCGCTCCAGTTCCTCGTCGCCGACCTCCAGGTGCAGGCGCCGCCCCGGCACGTCGAGTTCGATCATGTCGCCGTCGCGCACCAGCGCCAGCGGACCGCCCATGGCCGCCTCCGGCGCCACGTGCAGCACCACGGTGCCGAAGGCGGTGCCGCTCATGCGCGCGTCGGAGATGCGCACCATGTCGGTGACGCCCTGCTCCAGCAGTTTTTTCGGCAGCCCCATATTGCCCACCTCGGCCATGCCCGGGTAGCCTTTCGGGCCGCAGTTTTGCAGCACCATGATGCTGTCGGCGTCGATGTCGAGGGCCGGGTCGTCGACCCGTTCCTTGTAGTGCTCGATGCTGGAAAAGACCACGGCGCGGCCGCGGTGCCGCATCAGTCTGGGCGAGGCCGCCGACGGCTTGATGATGGCGCCGCGCGGCGACAGGTTGCCGCGCAGGACAGCGATGCCGCCCTCGTCCTTGAACGGCACGGCCAGCGGCGTGATGACGTCGGTGTTGAAGTTTTCCGCGTCGGCGACGTTGACGGCCATGCTGGCGCCGGTCACGGTCAGCGCGTCGGCGTGCAGGCTGCCCAGCAGTTCGCGGATGATCACCGGCAGGCCGCCGGCGTAGTAAAAGTCTTCCATCAGGTACTGGCCCGACGGCATCAGGTTCAGCAGGCAGGGGATGTCGCGCCCCAGGCGGTCCCAGTCGGCCAGCGTCAGCTCGACGCCGATGCGCCCGGCGATCGCCAGCAGGTGCACCACCGCGTTGGTCGAGCCGCCGATGGCGCCGTTGACCATGATGGCGTTCTCGAACGCGTCCTTGGTCAGGATCTGCGACAGCGTCAAGTCTTCGTGCACCATGTCGACGATGCGCCGGCCGGTCAACTGCGCCTGCAGCTTGCGGCGCGCGTCGACCGCCGGAATGGCGGCGTTGCCCGGCAGCGTCACGCCGAGCGCCTCGACCATCGCCGCCATCGTCGACGCCGTGCCCATCGTCATGCAATGGCCGGTCGAGCGCGACATGCACGATTCGGCCTGTTTGAAGTCGGCCAGGCTCATGCGGCCGGCGCGCAAGTCTTCGGAAAACTTCCAGACGTCGGTGCCGGAGCCGATCGGCTTGCCGCGGTAGTTACCGTTCAACATAGGCCCGCCCGACAGCACGATGGTCGGCAGGTCGACGCTGGCCGCGCCCATCAGCAACGCCGGCGTGGTCTTGTCGCAGCCGGTCAGCAGCACCACGCCGTCGATCGGGTTGCCGCGGATCGATTCCTCGACGTCCATGCTGGCCAGGTTGCGAAACAACATCGCGGTCGGGCGCAGGTTCGACTCGCCCAGCGACATCGCCGGGAATTCGACCGGGAAGCCGCCGGCCTCCAGCACGCCGCGCTTGACGAATTCGGCGAGTTCGCGGAAATGGCCGTTGCACGGCGTCAGTTCGGACCAGGTGTTGCAAATGCCGATCACCGGGCGGCCGTCGAAGGCGTCGCTCGGGTAGCCCTGGTTTTTCATCCAGCTGCGGTGGATGAAGCTGTCCTTGTCGTCGCCGCCGAACCAGGCGTGCGAACGCAACGGCCGTTTTGCTTTGCTCATATTGTCTCTGTCGTTTGAATGGTGTGGGTGGGAAGCAGACCGCGCGCGCGCGCGATGGCCAGCGCGCCGAAGCCGGCCATGTCGGCCTGTTGCTCGTCGCTGACGACGACGCGTTTGCCGTAGAAAAAACCGTTTTCCTGGATCAGCAGCGCCAGCGCCTCGCGCAGCATGGTCTTGCCGGTGATGACGATCGGCGTGTCGGGCCGCATCTGGATGGCGCTGCTGTTCTTCAGCGCCAGCAGGTCGCCGCTGAGCACCGCGCCGAGCAGAAAGTTGGCGCGTTCGTTGCGTTCGGTGCCGGTGAACTGGCCCAGCGTGCGCACGCTGAAGCAGGCCCGCGCCAGTCCGGTCTTTTGCGCGGCGGCGGCGCCGGCCAGCAGCAGTTGCGGCGCCAGCGCGTGGGCGAAATCGGACTCCAGCGTTTGCGCGATCAGCGTGTGCTGGGTGATCGCCTGCAGCAGCTCGCCGGCGATGGTGGTGGCGCAGCCGGCGATGCGGTGGCGCTCGTCGACGCTGACCAGCTTGGTGTGCGAGCCGGGCATGATGAGCAGCGCGCGGCCCTCGACCCGCAGGCGCGCCAGCAAACCGATGACCTCGGTTTCCTCGCCGCGCATCATGTCCATCGCCTCGAAATTGTGCAGGCCGACCGGCTCGGCGTGGTTGCGCACGCCGGGAATCAGCCACAGGGGTTGGGCGAACACTTCCGGCATGGCCACCTTGACCATGCCCTGCGCCAGTTCGTCGAGGCCGGCCGGGGCCGCCAGGTGCGGCACTTCCAGCAGGCCCAGCGCGGAGGTGATCATGCCCGAGGCCAGCGCCAGCGACACCTCGGCCGGATCGACGCCGGCCTTGGCCAGCGCGCCCTGGATGGTGTCGCGCACCGCCTGCTTGAGGGCGTGGTTGTTGCCGTTGATGGCGGTGTCGCGCACGCCGGTCTCGACCTGCACCTTGGCGACCAGGCGGCCATCCTGCCACAGGGAGCTGCGGGTGTTGGTGGTCCCGGCATCAATGGTGACGATATTCATGAAGTATGGGTATCAGGACATGGAGAAGCCCCATGGTAGATCCGCGACCAATATCTTACCAATCAATTATTTGGCAAATCCGATACCGATTTTGATATGGTAGCGCGCCGTGATTTCCCTGCTATGATTTCCCGCATGGATACACTGAACCCCAATTGGTTTTTACGCGCCCGCCTGAAAACGCGGCAATTGTTGCTACTAATCGCCCTCGACGAACAACGTAACATCCACCGCGCCGCCGAGGAACTGCACATGACGCAGCCGGCCGCGTCGAAGCAGCTCAAGGACCTCGAAGACATGCTCGACGTCGAGCTGTTCGAGCGCCTGCCGCGCGGCATGCGCCCGACCATCTACGGCGAAACCATGATACGCCACGCGCGCATGGCGCTGACCAGCCTGTCGCTGGCGCACGAGGATATCGTGGCGCTGAAGTCCGGCCTGGCGGGACAGGTCGAGATCGGCGTCATCATGGCGCCGAGCATGTCGCTGCTGCCGCGGGCGATTTCGCGGGTCAAGGAGCAGTCGCCGCAACTGCGCATCGGCGTGCAGATGGAAACCTCGAACATCTTGCTGGAGCGCCTGCGCCGCGGCAGCCTGGACTTCATGGTCGGGCGCATCCTCGAAGACCAGCCCGACACCGACCTGCAATACGAGGAACTGGCCGACGAGCCGGTGTGCGCGGTGGCGCGCGTCGGCCACCCTTTGGTGACGGCGCAGGGGCTGACGCTGGAAGACATCGCCGGCGGCGCCTGGCTGCTGTCGCCCAAGGGCAGCGTGCTGCGCTACCGCTGCGACATGATGTTCCGCGGCGCCGGCCTGTCGCCGCCGACCAACGTCGTCGACACCACGGCGCTGTTGCTGATCAGCTCGCTGTTGCAGCAAACCGACAGCCTGCACGTGATGCCGGTGGAGGTGGCGCGCCACTACGTGTCGCTAAACATCCTGAGCATCCTGCCGATCGAGCTGCCGTGCCGGATGGACGCCTTCGGCATCATCACCCGGCGCAGCCACCTGCTGTCGCCGGGCGCGGGCGTGATGCTGGACGCCCTGCGCGTCGCCGCCGCCGAGATCTATTAGGGTTCCATGGCTGTGGACCTTCGCCGCCGGCAGCGTCGGCGGAAATGCCGAAGGGCCGCGGCTCTTGGTCGTAGACGGCGGGGAGTCACTCACGAAAACACCATGTCCTCGTTGCAGTTCGGCACGGCGAGGGCCACCTTCCAGGCCCAGCCCAACAGGTAGCCGCCGCCGCCCAGTACCGCAAATAATACCGATATCGCAAGCATGATTCACTCCTTAAATTAGCGCCGTAGGTCGGAAGAGCGAAGCGTAATCCGACGCCGAGCCGCCGCCGACGCCAGTCGGTTTGCTAGGTTCAGTTCTTGGACAGGTCGAACGATTCCTCCAGCGGCGTACGGTAATTTTTCACGGCCTCGACCGCCTCCGCGTGCACTTGCGCGCGCGTCCTGCCAACCGGTGCGGCCGCCGGGCGCTCCGCCTTGACCGCGGGGGTAGCGGCAACGGACACGTCAACGGCGGCGACGGGCATGTCTTGTTTGACCTTGGTGGTGTTGACGGCTTCGCCCGCCACCGCCAGGTTGGCCGACAGCAGGGAAACAAGCGCTATTGCGGGGAATGTGAGGTTCATGGCGATCTCCTTGTGGTTGCATGATTAAACCAGAATAGACCAAGTGGTTTAAACATGCAACCACAATCGTGAAATTTTTTCTTACTTCGACTCCGCCCCGTCCGCCGCAACGGGCGCCGGCAGCAAGGTCATGTCGGACACGCCTAGCGGCCTGCCGTCTTCCGACAGGACCTGTAATTTGGCCAAGGGTTTTTTGTTGAGGCGGTCGCGCAAAATGGTCGTCGGCTCGCCCGGTTCGTACAAATACTCCTCGCCCCACTGGCGCAGGGCGACCATGACGGTGACGAGGCTGCGGCCCTTTTCGGTCAGCACGTACTCCTGGTAGGCGCTGCCGTCGGACGCCGGGCGCATTTCCAGAATGCCTCCGGCGACGAGGTTGCGCAAACGGGTGGTAAGGATGTTTTTTGCCAAACCCAGGCGCTTTTGGAAATCGCCGAACCGGCGCACGTTGATAAACGCTTCGCGCACGATCAGCAGCGACCACCAGTCGCCGATGGCGTCGAGCGAGCGGGCCACCGGACAAGTCGCGTTATCCATGCATGTTCGCTTCACCATCCCGCGCTTCCTCCTTGACTATAGGCGCCCAGTCTACCAGACCTGGCCCCGGCGGCGGCAATGGCGGCGAAGCGAACTTACCAACGCTGATGCACGAACGGGGCGATGCGCTGCTGGTAAATGGCGCGCAGCGCGTCCATTGCGTCCACCGGCAGCGCGGGCAAGCTGCCGGCCGCGCTGTTGGCCGCCGCCTGCTGCGCATTCCGGGCGCCGGGAATGACGCTGCTCACGCTGTCTTCCATCAAGATCCAGCGCAGCGCGAACTGCGCCATCGTGGCGTTTCCCGGCACCAGGCGACGGATCTCTTCCACGACTTCCAGGGCAAGCTCATACGGCACGCCGGAGAAGGTTTCGCCCATGTCGAAGGCCTCGCCATGGCGGTTGAACGCGCGGTGGTCGTCGGCGGCAAACGCGGTAGCGGCGCTCATCTTGCCCGTCAACACACCGGAAGCCAGCGGCACCCGCACGATCACGCCGATGTCGCGCTTTTTCGCCTCCGCGAAAAACAGCTGGTTCGGGCGCTGGCGGAAAATATTGTAGATGATCTGGATCGAGGCCACGTTCGGGTATTCGATCGCCTTCAAGGCTTCCTCGACCTTTTCCACCGACACGCCGTAATGACGGATCTTGCCGGCCGTGACCATGCGGTCCATGACGTCGAATACTTCGGGACGGTAATACACCTCGGGTGGCGGGCAGTGCAGTTGGACCAGGTCCAGGCAATCCGTGTCCAGGTTGACCAGCGAGCGCTCGACAAAGGCGAGCAGGTTTTCCTCGTTGTAGCCGTCGGCCGCATGGGGCGACAGGCGGCGGCCGGCCTTGGTCGCCACATACGGTTTGTCGCCGCCGCGTTCCCTGAGCACCTCGGCAATGAAGCGCTCGGAGCGCCCGTCGCCATAGACGTCGGCCGTGTCGATAAAATTTGTGCCGGCGTCGAGCGCCGCATGCAGGGCCGCCTTGGCGTCGTCGCTGCTGACGTCGCCCCAGGCGCCGCCGATGGCCCAGGCGCCAAAGCCGATGTCGGAAATGCTGTGGCCGGTGCGGCCGAATGGTCGTTGTTTCATGTGTTTACCTTGTGATCAGGGCATCAACTGCCCGCCGTTAACTTCAATGATTTGCCCGGTGATATAGCCGGACAACGATGCCGAGGCGAGGAACAAAAATGCTCCAACGCACTCCTGCGGCAGGCCCGCGCGCCCCATGGGAATGCTGGCGCTTTGCGCGGCCATCATGGGTTCGGGCGTGTCGCGCACGTGGAAGGGCGTCAATATCAAACCGGGCGCCACCGCGTTGACGCGGATCTTGTCGGCCACGAACTCCTTGGCCTGGCCGCGCGTCAGGTTGCTGACAAAGCTTTTCGCCGCCGCATACAGCACGGCGCCGTTGCCGCCGCCATTCCTGCCGGCGATGGAACTGGTATTGATGATGAAAGCGCCGCCGGCCGCCTTCAGGTGCGGGTGGGCGGCGACGCTGGCCTGCCATACCGATTTCGCGTTCAGGTTCAGCACGTCGTCGAAATGCGCATCGGACGCTTGCGTGGTCGGCACGCGGCCCAGCATGCCGCCGGCATTGTTGATCAGTCCGTCCAGTCCGCCCAGCAGGCGCGCCGCGTCGTTCACCACGCGCGCCGCCGCGCCGGGCTCGGCCAAGTCGCCCTGCAGCAAGGTGATATGCTCGGGATACCGCGCGCGCAGCGCCTCGGCCGCGTCCCGGCTGGCGTTGTAGTGCAGCACCAGGCGCGCGCCTTGCGCCGCAAAGGCCAGCGCCACGGCCGCGCCGATGCCGGTCGAGCCGCCGGTGATCAGGATGCGCTTGCCGGCCAAATCGCCCAGCGTCATGTTTGCCAATTCGTTCACTTCCCCTCCCGTTTCCATGTTGTTGGAGACAGGATCGTACTGTGGATGCGTTGCGCCGGGATAAGATTTAGAATGAGCCTCATTCATTGAAATACTGAGCGAAATTCATCCATGTCCATTTTTGACCGTATCGAACTTGCCGACCTGCGGATTTTTCTCAGCATCATGCGCACGCGCAGCTTCAAGGCCGCCGCCATCCAGTTGGGCCTGACGCCGTCGGCGGCCAGCCATGCCATGCGGCGCCTGGAAGAACGGCTGGGCGCCAAGCTGCTGAACCGCTCCAGCCGCGCCGTGTCGCCCACCGATACCGGCCTGGCCCTGGCCGCCCGCCTGGAAGAAGGTTTCGACACCATCGGCCACGCGCTGGCCGAGATCGACGCGCCAGGGGCGGGGCGCTTCGGCGAGCTGCGCATCAATGTGTTCGCGGACGCGGCCCATCTGATGGTCGCGCCGGCGCTGCCCGAATTCGCCCGCCTGTGCCCGCACGTGAAGCTGACCGTGGTGGTGGAGGACAGGCCTATCGATATCGTCGCCGGCGGTTATGACGCCGGCATCCGCTATGGCGACTATGTGCCGGAAGACATGATCGCCGTGCCATTATCCGGCCCGCAACGCTGGGTGGTGGCGGGTTCGCCCGCTTATCTGCAGCGCCACGGCGTGCCGCAACGGCTGGAGGACCTGGCCGGGCACAGCTGTTTGCAATTACTGTTGGGAGACAATTCCAGTTATCGCTGGGAACTCAATAGCGCGGCAAGCGGCCAGAAACCGGCCAAGCGCGGCATCCGCGTGCCCGGCCTGATCACCATCAACGATACGGCCACCACGATCACCGCCGCCAAGGCTGGCGTGGGCCTGGGCTATCTGCTGGAAAGCCGCATCGCCCTGGAATTGGCCGAAGGCAGCCTGTGCGTGGTGCTGGACGAGCACGCGGCCCGGGGCGAGCCTTTCCATATGTATTACAGCAGCCGGCGGCACAACCACCCCGCCTTGAGGACGCTGGTGGACATCATCCGACGCCAGCAGTCTCTGGGCGAGTTGCGCTAGCTACACGCCGCCGGCCTGCACGCCCAGCCGGTACACCGTGGTTTGCCGGTACACCCGGCCCGGCCGCAGCACCACCGCCTCGGCGTTTGGCCCGTTGATCTGGTTCGGATACGCCTGCGCCTCCAGGCAGAAACCGTCGTGTATCGCGTACGGCGCCGCCCCCTTGCCCCGCACGCCGGCGAGGAAATTGCCGCTGTAAAACTGCAAGCCGGACTCGGTGGTCGACACCGTCAGCTCGCGCCCGGACGCCGGGTCGCAGACCCACGCCACTGCGCGCAGCGCGCCGGCCGGTCCCACGCAATAGTTGTGGTCGAAGCCCTTGAACTGCGCCAGTTGCGGCTCCGGCCAGCCCAGCCGCGGCCCGATCGGCGCGGCCTGGCGGAAGTCGAAGGCGCTGCCCGCCACCGCCTCCTCGCGGCCGTACGGGATGCACTCGCCGTCGATCGGCAAATAGCTGTCGGCGGCGATGCGCAGCAAATGGTCGCCGATGCCGGCGACGCCGCCGTTCAGGTTGAAGTAGCCGTGCGAGGTCAGGTTGACCGGCGTCGGCGCGTCGGTGCGGGCCTCGTAAGCTATGCTCAGGCTGCCGTCGTCGGCGAGCCGGTAGCGCACCTGCACTTGCAGGTTGCCGGGATAGCCGCCGTCGCCGTCGGGCGACTCGTGGCGCAGCAGCAGGCCGCCGTCCTCGGCTTGCACCCGCCACTGCGCCAGGTGCAGGCCGACCAGGCCGCCGTGCAGGTGGTTGGCGCCGTCGTTGCGGTCGAGCCGGTAGGTGGCGCCGTCCAATTCAAAACGGGCGCCGGCGATGCGGTTGGCGCAGCGTCCCACCAGCGCGCCGAAGTACGGCGCGTTGCCGGCGTAGCCGGCCTCGTCGGGAAAGCCGAGCAGCACGTCGGCGACCTTGCCGTAGCGGTCGGGCGCGTGCCACGAGCGCAGCGTGCCGCCGCGCGCGCTGATGGTAACGCGCATGTCGGCGCCGTTGCGCAGGGTGTAAAGGTGGTCGTCGGCGGTTGGGTTCAGTATGGTCATGGGCATGGTGGGCGTGGTCGTGGAAGGGGTGGCGCCGCCGCGACGGCGGCGGCTGGAATGTAAATGGCCGCCGCGGCGGCCTGCGCGGCGCGCTCCTGGTATTCGCGCGGCGTGCAACCGAGTTCGCGCTTGAACACCGCGTGCATGTACTGCACCGTGGTGAAGCCGCAGCCGACGGCGATGTCGGCGATGTTGCCCGGTTCGCGCGCCAGGATCGCCTTGGCGGCGTCGAGCTTGAAGCGCAGGATCTCGTCGTGCACGCTGCGCCCGAGCTCCTGGCGGAAGTGCGATTCCAGCGAGGAGCGCGACACGCCGACGTAGTCGGCCACCTGCTCGGTCTTGATGCCCTGGCAGGCGTACTGGCGGATGAAGTGGCGCGCCTGCATCACGTGCGGGTGCTGGAAGGGTTCGTGCCGGCTCGACGCCAGCACGTTCAGGCCGGTCGGCGGCACCAGGATGCGGGTGCCGTCCAGGCGCGCGCCGTTGAGCATTTGGTGCAGCAGGTGGGCGGCGGTGCGGCCCATCTCCTGCGCGCCCTGGATCACCGAGCTGAGCGGAATGCGCGTCAGCATGCGCGCCAGCGGGTCGTTGTCGATGCCGATCAACGCCACCTGCTCGGGCACGGCGATGCCGGCGCGCATGCAGGCCTGCATCAACTGGCGCGCGCGGGCGTCGCTGACGGCGATGATGCCGATCGGCTTGGGCAGGCTGTGCAACCACTCTACCTGCTGCTCGACCGCCTCGTCCCACGACGGCGCGCTGGTGCTCTGGCCGCGGTACACCAGCGGCTCCATGCGGTCGCGCCGCAGCAGGCTGCAAAAGGCCTTTTCGCGCTCCTGTGCCCAGCGGTTGACGTCCGCCTCGGGCAGGCTGAAACAGGCGAAGCGGGTCAGGCCGGCCTCGATCAGGTGCTCGTAGGCCAGCTTGATCAGCTTGAAATTGTCGGTCGCCACGTAGGGCACCCGCGCCGGGTAGTCGGCGCCGTCCTGGTAGGAGCCGCCGACGGCGACCACCGGCAGCGCGCTGCGCGCCAGCGCCCGGCACACGGCCGGGTCGTCGAAGTCGGCGATGATGCCGTCGCCGCGCCAGCGCTCGATGCCCGGCAGGCGCAGGCGGAAGTCCTCCTCCAGGTACAGGTCCCACGACACCCGCGTGGTGTGCAGGTAGGCGGCGATGCCGGCGATGATCTCGCGGTCGTACACCTTGTTGCCGTTGAACAGCAAGGCGATACGGTGCGCGGTCGGCATCTTCAGCATGCGGCTTTCTCCTGGTGGACTTCAGCGTCGACGTCAGCGCCGGCCCGAACGCGTGCTGACGTCGACCCACACTGCGACAGTCAGAATACTGCCTTTCACGATCATCTGCCAGTAGGTATCGACGTCGAGCATCGACATGCCGTTGTCCAGGCTGGCCATGACCAGCGCGCCGATCAGCGCGCCGTAGACGGTGCCGTAGCCGCCGCGCATCGAGGTGCCGCCGATGAAGCAGGCGGCGATGGCGTCCAGCTCGCTGAAGGTGCCGGCCGACGGCGAGCCGGCCGCCAGCCGGCCGGTGTTGATCAAGCCGGCCAGCGCGCACATCAGGCCCATGATGCCGAAGATCCACAGCTTGACGGCGCGCACGTCGATGCCGGACAAGCGGGTCGCCTCCATATTGCTGCCGACGGCGTAGATGCGCCGGCCGAAGACGGTTTGCGTGGTCATGTAGCTGAACACGCCCAGCAGCGCCAGCAGCATCAGCACCGGCAGCGGAATGCCCTCGTAGCCGTTGAGGGTGCGCACGAACACGAACAGCAGCGCGCCGATGGCCAGCACGCGCAACGCGTCGCGCCAGGCCGGCGCCTGCGCCAAGCCGTGCAGGGCGCGGCCGGCGCGCTGGCGCCAGGCCAGCCAGGCCGCCAGCGCGAACAGCGCCGCGCCCAGGACCACGCCGGGCGGCGCCGGCAGGTAGCCCTGGCCCAGTTGCACCAGGTCGTTCGACACCGGCGCCACGGTGATGCCGCCGGTGACGCCCAGCAGCACGCCGCGGTAGGCCAGCATGCCGCCCAGGCCGACGATGAAGGATGGAATGCCGCGGTAGGCGGTCAGGTAGCCGTTGAACAGGCCCAGCAGCAGGCCGCAGGCCAGCACGACGGCCAGCGTCAACGGCAACGGCAGGTGGTGCGTCACGTTCAGCACGGCGGCGACGCCGCCCAGCAGCCCCAGCATCGAGCCGACCGACAGGTCGATCTCGCCGGCGATGATGACCAGCACCATGCCGCAGGCCAGGATGCCGGTCACCGACATCTGCCGCAGCAGGTTCGACAGGTTGCGCGGGGTGACGAAGCCGCCCTCGGTCTTCCAGTAAAAAAAGGCCCAGATCACGGCGATCGCGATCCCCAGCGCCAGCATCTTGTACTGGCTGAACAATTGTTTGATATTGGTATGCTTCATGCCACGTCCCTGTTGCGCATCGGTGATTGGTCCAGCGCGGCGGCCAGTACCATTTCCTGCGTCAAATCCCGGTTGATAAAGTCGCCGCGCAAGCGGCCCTCGCCCATCACCAGCACGCGGTCCGACACGCCCAGCACCTCGGCCAGCTCGGACGACACCATGATGATGGCCACGCCCTGCGCCGCCAGCTCCAGCATCAGCTTGTAGATTTCGTACTTGGCGCCGACGTCGACGCCGCGGGTCGGCTCGTCGAGGATCAGCACGCGCGGCCGCGTCAGCAGCATCTTCGCCAGCACCGCCTTCTGCTGGTTGCCGCCCGACAGGCTGGTGATCGGCAGGCTGGCGCTGGCGGTCTTCAGCTCCAGCCGGGCGATCTGCGCGCGCACCGCGGCGCCCTCGGCGTTGGCGTCGACGCGGCTGTGGCGGGCGAACTGGCCCAGCACCGCCAGCGTGATGTTCTGGCCGACGTCCAGGTCCGGCACGATGCCATGCTGCTTGCGGTCCTCC
Organism: Janthinobacterium sp. CG3; assembly: GCF_000344615.1. Classification (GTDB taxonomy): domain Bacteria; phylum Pseudomonadota; class Gammaproteobacteria; order Burkholderiales; family Burkholderiaceae_D; genus Janthinobacterium. Next base: position 4,352,033 of record NZ_KB467824.1, read on the forward strand.
GGCACCAGCGCCAGGCCGGCGCGGATCGCCTTCAGCGGCGTGTCGGTGTCGATGCGCCGGCCGTCCAGCCAGACCTCGGCCCGGCAGCGGCCCGGATAGGCGCCGAACAGCGCCGACACCAGCTCGGTGCGCCCGGCCCCGACCAGCCCGGCCACGCCGAGGATCTCGCCGCGGCGCAGCGTGAACGAGACGTCGTCGACGCGCTTGCGCCGCGGGTTGTCGACGTCGTAGCAGGTGACGTTGCGCGCCTCGAACAGCGGCTCGCCCGGCGTGTGCCGGGCCGGCGGATACATCTGGCTCATCTCGCGCCCGACCATCTGCGCGATGATGCGCTCGACGTTCATGTCGCGCATCGGCGTGGTGGCGATGTGCTGGCCGTCGCGGATCACCACGACGGTGTCGCAAATCGCCGCCACCTCGTCGAGCTTGTGCGAGATATAGATGCAGGTGACGCCCTTGGCCTTCAGCGTCATGATGATGTCGAGCAGCACCGCGATCTCCGACGCCGTCAGCGACGACGACGGCTCGTCGAGGATCAGCAGCTTGGCGTCCTTGTTGAGCGCCTTGGCGATCTCCACCAGCTGCTGGTGGCCGCCGCCGTAGTGCATCACCGGCAGCGCCACGTTCATCTCGGGGATCTTCAGCTCGCGCAGCAGCTCGTCGGCGCGGCGGTACATGGCCGGATAGTTCATGCGCCCGCCGGGCAGCGTCGGCTCGCGGCCCATGAAGATATTCTCGGCCACCGACAACTGCGGCACCAGCATCAATTCCTGGTGGATGATGACGATGCCGGCGGCCTCGGTGTCGCGGATCGACTGCGCCCGCAGCGGCTGGCCGCGCCACAGGATCTCGCCGTCCCAGGTACCGTGCGGATAGACGCCGGACAGCACCTTCATCAGGGTCGACTTGCCGGCGCCGTTCTCGCCGCACAGGCCGATGCACTCGCCGGGGCGCACCTTGATGTCGATACCGTTGAGCGCGCGGACACCGCCGAACTGCTTGACGATGCCCCTCATTTCGAGCAAATAATCGGACATGCTAAGCCTCTTGGAATATCGTGTCGTAGGTCGGATCAGCGGCACGCGTAATCCGACCATGTTGGCCGAAGCGCGACGCGCTGCTCTGGGCCAGCGTTGTCGGGTTAGCCACGCCGTGTAACGGGTTCCGGCCAACCCGACCTACGGAAATAGCGCCCCAGCCTTGCCGCCGTCGCTTACTGCGCGCCGAGCTGCGCCTTGGTGTAGAAGCCGTCGTCGACCAGGATGTTGATGTTGGCCTTGGTCAGCGGGGTCGGCTTGAGCAGCACGGTGCTGACTTTTTTCAGGCCGTTGTCGTAGCTCGAGTTGTAGGCCGGCTTTTCGCTGCGCGCCAGTTGCACCGCCAGCGTGGCCGCCTCCGAGGCGATGGTCTTGAGCGGCTTGTACACCGTCATCGCCTGGGTCCCGGCGATGACGCGCCTGACCGCCGCCAGGTCGGCGTCCTGGCCCGACACCGGCACCTTGCCGCTGAGCTTTTGCGCCGCCAGCGCCTGGATCGCGCCGCCGGCGGTGCCGTCGTTGGAGGCGACGATGGCGTCGATCTTGTTGTTGTTGGCCGTCAGCGCGTTCTCGACGATGGACAGCGCCTCCGACGCGCTCCAGTCCTTGACCCACTGCTGGCCGACGATCTTGATGTCGCCGCGGTCGATGAAGGGCTTGAGCACCTTCATCTGGCCTTCGCGCAGCATCTTGGCGTTGTTGTCGGTCGGCGCGCCGCCCAGCAGGTAGTAGTTACCCTTCGGCTGCACCTTGGTCACGCCCTCGGCCTGCATCTCGCCGACCTTCTCGTTGTCGAACGAGATATAGGCGTCGATGTCGGCGTTCAAAATCAGGCGGTCGTACGACAGCACCTTGATGCCGGCCTTCTTCGCTTCCTTCACCGTGTTGTTCAGCACGGTGGCGTTGAACGGCACGATCACCAGAACGTCGACGCCGCGCGAGATCAGGTTTTCGATCTGCGAAATCTGCCGCTGTTCGCTGGCGTCGGCCGACTGCACGAACACCTTGGCGCCCAGCTTCTCGGCCGAGGCGACGAAGAAGTCGCGGTCGCGGGTCCAGCGCTCGACGCGCAGGTCGTCGATGGAAAAGCCGATCTTCGGGTTCTTGGCGTCGGCGCTGGCGCTGCCGCTGGCGCAGGCCATCATCAGGGTCAGGGCGGACAGGACGGCGGTGCTGAGGATCTTGTTCATTACTGTGTCTCCTAGAGGATTTTTTTTAACTACGGATGCGACGGGTGAAAACGGTTAGTGGTTGTGCCGCGGCAGCGCCTGCCCCACGGCGCGGTATTGCAAGGCCAGTTCCAGGCAGGCGCCGCTTTCCAGCTGGCCCACCGTGGCGCGGTAGATCTCTTGCCACGGCGTCTGGCTGGGCGGCACCGGCGGCCGCGGCTCCCGATGGCGCTTCTCCAGCTCGGCGGCGTCGACCAGCATGTCGCAGCGGCCCTGGTTCAGGTCGATACGGATGGTGTCGCCGCTGCGCAGGTAGGCCAGGCCGCCGCCGGCGGCGCTTTCCGGCGACGCGTTGAGGATCGACGGGCTGTCCGAGGTGCCGGACTGGCGGCCGTCGCCCAAGGTCGGCAGGTTCATCACGCCGCGCTTGAGCAGCGCGTCCGGCGGCTGCATATTGACCACCTCGGCCGAGCCGGGCCAGCCGATCGGACCGCAGCCGCGCATCACCAGGATGCTGTTCTCGTCGATCTCCAGCGCCGGGTCGTTGATGCGGGCGTGGTAGTCGGTCGAGCCGTCGAACACCACCGCGCGCGCCTCGAACACGCCCTCGCTGCCGGGCTTGCTCAGATAGCGCGCGCGGAACTCCGGCGAGATCACGCTGGTCTTCATGATGGCGAAGTCGAACAGGTTGCCGCTCAGCGCCAGGAAGCCGGCGCGCTGCTTCAGCGGCGCCGCGTAGCGGCAAATCATTTCGCGGTCGCCGCTTTCGCGCCCGGCCAGGTTGTCGGCCATGCTCAGCCCCGTCACCGTGGGACGCCCGGCGCGCAGCCGGCCCGCTTGCAGCAGCTCCCACATCACGGCCGGCACGCCGCCGGCGCGGTGGAAGCGCTCGCCCAGGTATTTTCCGGCCGGCTGCATGTTCAGCAGCAGCGGCACGTCGTAACCGTATTCCATCCAGTCGCTTGAGTGCAGCGCGACGCCGGCGTGGCGCGCCATCGCCATCAGGTGCGGCTGGGCGTTGGTGGAGCCGCCGATGGCGGCGTTGACGACGATGGCGTCGAGGAAGGCGTCGCGCGTCAGAATGCTCGACGGGCGCAGGTCCAGCCGCGCCATCTCGACGATGCGGCGCCCGGTTTCGTAGGCGATCTGGCCGCGCTCGCGGTACGGCGCCGGAATCGCCGAACAGCCGGTCAGCGACATGCCCAGCGCCTCGGCCAGCGCGTTCATGGTCGACGCCGTGCCCATGGTGTTGCAGTGGCCGGCCGACGGCGCCGACGCCGCCGCGATTTCCAGGAATTTCGCGCCGTCGATTTCGCCGGCGGCCATCTGGCGCCGGCCCTTCCAGATCGCCGCGCCGGAACCGACCAGTTCGCCGTCCAGCCAGCCGTCCAGCATCGGCCCGCCGGACAATACGATGGCCGGAATGTCGACCGTGGCGGCGGCCATCAGCTGCGCCGGCGTGGTCTTGTCGCAGCCGGTGGTGAGCACCACCGCGTCGATCGGATAGCCGTGCAAAATCTCCACCAGGCCCAGGTAGCTCAAGTTGCGGTCCAGCGCGGCGGTCGGGCGGCGGCAGTTCTCGAAGATCGGATGCAGCGGAAATTCCATCGGAATGCCGCCGGCGTCGCGGATACCGTCGCGCACCCGCTTGGCCAGTTCCACATGGATGCGGTTGCACGGGCTGATGTCGCTGCCGCTCTGGGCGATGCCGATGACCGGCCGGCCCGAGCGCAGCTCCGCCGCCGTGACGCCGTAGTTCATGAAGCGCTCCAGGTACAGCGCCGTCAGGTCGATGTGGTCCGGGTTGTCGAACCAGTCCTGCGAGCGGTAGCGGCGCGCCGCCTTGAGGTCGGCGTCCTTCACGCGCCGTACCAGCCGGCGTCGACGAAGTAATTGCGGCCGGTGCACTTGGCGGCGTTGTCGGAGGCCAGGAACAGCGCCAGCGCGGCGACGTCCTCCGGCTCGACGCGCTCCTGCAGGCACTGGCCGGCGAGGATTTGCAGTTCGGCCTGCGGCGTGTGCCACAACTGCGTCTGGCGCGGCGTGCGCACCGCGCCCGGGATGATGCAGTTGACGCGGATGCGCTGCGGGCCGAGGTCGCGCGCCAGGCCGCGGGTCAGGCCCTCGATGCCGGCCTTGGCGGTCATGTACAAGGTCAGGTTGGCCTGCGCCAGGTGCCAGGAGATCGAACCGAGGTTGAGGATCACGCCGCCGCCGGCCTTGTGCATCGCCGGCGCCACCGCCTGCGCGCAAAAGAACTGGTGGCGCAGGTTGACGGCGATGCGCTCGTCCCAGTAGGCCGGGGTGACGTCGGCGACCTGGTGGCGGTCGTCGTTGGCGGCGTTGTTGATGAGGATATCGATCGGGCCGACGTCCTTCTCGATGGCGGCGAAGGTGGCCGCCAGCTGGTCGAGGTCCATCAGGTTGCAGTGCCTAAAAGCGGGCGGGTACGCCAGCGCGCCGAGGCGGTTGGCGAGTTCTTGCGAGGCGGCGTCGGCGATGTCGAGGAAGACCACCTGGGCGCCCTGCAGGGCGAAGGCTTCGACGATGGCCGAGCCGATGCCGGTGCCGCCGCCGGTGATAACGACGCGCTTGTGCGCCAGGCTTGAATAGCTTGCGTAAATCATGATGTCTCTCGTGTTTTATGGTTGGTTGATGCGCTTCGTTTGCGAGCCGGCGCGCCGCCTAATTGAGCAGGCCGCGCCGCGCCAGGCTGGCATACAGCGCGCGCACGCCCAGCGTCCAAGCCGGTATCGCGTCGCAGCGCCGGACGTGGTTGACCAGCGCGCCCAGCGACGCGGTGGCGATGGTGACGCGGTCGCCCAGGTGGTGGGTGAAGCCGGCGCCGGCGGCGTCGCGGTCCTGGATCGGCGAGAACATGGTGCCGAGGAAAAGCATGAAGCCGTCCGGGTATTGGTGGTGGCTGCCGTACGCCTGGCCGGCCAGGTCGAGCGGGTCGCGGCTGATTTCGCGCATGAAGCTGGCGCCGTCGAGGCGGAAGCCGTCGTCGGCGCCCTCGATGAGCAGCGTCACTTCGGCGTTGCGGATGGTGTCGAGCGTGAAATCGCCGTCGAACAGGCGGATGAAGGGGCCGATCGCGCAGGAACCGTTGTTGTCCTTGGCCTTGCCGAGCAGGAGCGCGCTGCGGCCCTCGACGTCGCGCAGGTTGACGTCGTTGCCGAGCGCGGCGCCGCGTACCCGGCCGCGGCTGTCGACCGCCAGCACGATCTCCGGCTCCGGGTTGTTCCATTGCGAATCCGGGTGCAGGCCGACGTCGGCGCCGCAACCGACGGCCGACATCGGCTGCGACTTGGTGAACACCTCGGCGTCGGGGCCGATGCCCACTTCCATGTACTGCGACCAGGCGCCGCGCTGTTGCAGCTCCCGCTTCAGGTTCAGCGCCGCCGTCGAGCCGGGACGCAGCGCCGACAGGTCGGCGCCCAGCGTCGCTTGCAGGGCGCCGCGCAGCTCGGCGGCGCGGGCGGCGTCGCCGCCGGCCTGCTCCTCGATCACGCGTTCCAGTAGGCTGACGGCGAAGGTGACGCCGCAGGCCTTGATCGCCTGCAAGTCGCACGGCGCCAGCAGCAGCGGCGCGCCGGATTCGGGCTGGGCCAGCAGCGCGTTGTCGAGCAGCGCCAGCACCGAACCGAGCGACTCGCCGGGGGCGTGGCGGGCCAGCGCGACCGGGTCGGCGCTGTCGAGCAGGTCGGCCACGGTGGGCGCCGCCGCCGTGATGTCGAACACCTCGCCGGCGCGCACCGCCACCACGCACGGGCCGTCGACGGGGGCGCCGCGCCAGACCCGGCCTACCAGGACGGCGTGGTGTGAATCGGCGGGTAACAACGAGGCGGCGGCGATAGCTTGCATAGACTTTCCCATGTGCGGTTGAAGCGGCTTGAATGATCGGACCGGAACGATTCTGCGCGCAGCGGGCGGGTGCCGCAATTATGAAAATCACCAATCCGGCTCATGATTATTGCGGGCGCAAAAGGGCCGGGGACGGGCGAAAAAACGGCGGGGAATAAGGAATGGAGGTGCCGCGGGAACACGCGGAAAACCGGCGGCAAAGAACCGGGTTCGGACCTTCAGGTCCGAACCCGGCTTTTGCAACCGGTTTTGATGTTGCTAGACGACGCCGCTCGGAAAGAGCCAAGCAGGGCCAAGGGCCGGCGTCGCCGCTACGGCATTAGAACCAGGCTTCGACTTGCAGGCCGAACGAGGTGCCGCTGGTCGAGCCGCCGAACACGCCGGTCGACGACAGCGTGCTGCCCTTGTTGCTGATATCGGCGGCTTTTTGCGCGGCGTCGTTCCACTTGGCGTAGGTAACGAAGGCGCGCAGTTCAGGACGGGCCCAGAAACCCTTGCCCTGCGTCAGCGCTGGCGCGAAGGTGACCTTGGTCAGCTTCTGCGTTTCGCCGCCGTTGCCCGGCTTGACGGTGTCGTGGCCGAAGTCGACGATCAGCTTGACGTTTTCGTTGATCGCGTAGACCGGACGCACGCCGACCGAGGTCCAGGTGGAGCTGGCGCCGTTGTCCTTGTCGCGCTGCCACAGGCCAACCAGCGAACCGCTGAACTCCGGCGTGATTTGCCAGATGATGTTGTCGAAAATGCGGGTGCGCTTGACGTCGGACGAGGCGCCGGTGTCGGTGCCGCCCATTTTGATGCCCGAGCCGCTACCGTATTGCAGCGCCAGCGTGTTGTCGCCGCCCAGCAGCTTGTCTTGCTTGTGCACCACCGAGAACGACCAGCCGTCTTCGACGCGCTTGGCGTCGTTGTCGTTTTTCTGGTCGCCGCTGATGATGGTCGCGTCGAGTTTCAGGGAGCCGCCCGGATTGACCGGAATGCCTTCGTAGATGAAGCTGTGGCGGGTCGCCGCGACGCTCTGGTTGATGTCGTTGCGGAACAGCGCGTAGCTGAACTTGCCCGGGCCCATCGCGATACCGGCGATACCGCCGCCGACGCCGTCGCCGTGCAGGTATTTGAAGTCAAGCACGTGGATGTCGGGACGGTCGTAGAAACGCTTGCCGATCCAGGCCGTGGAGCCTTGCAGGAACGGCACGTTCTTCGCTTCCACCATCATCTGCGCCAGTTCCAGCTTGTTGTCGCTGCCGACGTCCGAGGTCGGGCTGTAGATCGAGGTCATGACGGTGCCGACGAAGCTCGAACCGTTGGCCGATTTCGCCAGTTCCTTGGTGTAACCGAATTCGCCGTACAGGTCGCACTCGTTACCGAAACGGTATTTCGGTACGCCCTCCAGGCCGAAGCAAGCCTGGCTGCCGCCAGCGTCGTTGCTGCCGACGCCGGCGCGGAAGTAACCGCTAAATGTGCCTTCGGCGTCACCGGCGTGGGCCGTGGTTGCGCAGCAAGCCAGGGCGGCGGCGACGGCTAAGGTTTTTTTGAACAGTTGTTGCATGTAAAGTCTCCTGCGAATCTAGGTTATAAAGTCCTGTGGACTGTTTTTTGACGACGCTTTTACTGCGGGGGGTACGAGTGGCCCGTTACGCTTTCAGGGAACAAGAGCGCTTCGCACCACCAGGCACTACAAAAAACGTTAAAACAGCTGGCGCCAAGGAGGGATTGCTCCCTAGCACCAGCCCGCGTCGACGATAAACTCTTGCGATGTGCACATGGCGCTATCGTCCGCCGCCAGGAACATCACCATCGAAGCGATGTGCGCCGGCATCAGCTTGCCCGGCAAACACTGGTTCTTCTTAATCTCTACCTCGGCCGCGTCGTCGACCCACAGCTCGATCTGGCGCTCCGTCATCACCCAGCCCGGCGTCACCGTATTGACGCGGATGCCGTGCGCGCCCAAGTCGCGCGCCAGGCCGCGGGTCAGGCCCACCACCGCCGCCTTCGAGGTCGCGTAGGCCGGATAACCGCCGCCCTTGACGTGCCAGGAAATCGAGCTGACGTTGATGATCGAGCCGCCGCCCTTGCGCTTCATGCCCTCCAACACCGACTGGCAGGTGAAAAACATCGGCCGCTGGTTGATCGCGATGCGCTCGTTCCAATACTCCACCGTGACGTTCTCGAGCTGGTGGCGCTGGTCGTTGGCGGCGTTGTTGACCAACACGTCGAAGTCGCCGATGCGCCCGGCCAGCTCCGCCATCACCGCCTGCAGGGCCGGGATGTCGGTGATGTCGCAATGGCGGAACAGCGGCGCCGTCGCGCCGTGCGCCGCCACCTGCGCGCACAGCGCCTCGCTACACTCGACGGCGATGTCGACGAAGGCCACCAGCGCGCCCTGCGCCGCGAATTCGCGGACCAGGGCAGCGCCGATACCGCTGCCGCCGCCCGTCACAAACACCCGCTTGCCCTTCAAACTGGCGTAACTGGCCATCTGGCTCATGTTCTTGCTCTCCATGTTCTTATTCCCGTACCAGCTGGCCGTCGCGGCGGCGCCAGGCGCCGTTGCCGGCGGCATCGCGCAGGGCCGGCGGCAACAGAGCCTGGTCCAGGTTCTGGTACGACACCGGGCGCAGGAAACGCTGGATCGCCGCGGTCCCGACCGAGCTGCTGCGCCCGTCCGAGGTGGCCGGAAACGGCCCGCCGTGCACCATCGCCGATACCACCTCGACCCCGGTCGGGAAGCCGTTGGCCAGGATGCGGCCGGCCTTGCGCTCCAGAATCGGCAGCAACTGGCGGGCGGCGTCGACGTCGCCGGCGTCCATCTGCAAGGTCGCCGTCAACTGCCCCTCCAGGCTCTCGGCGATCTGGCGCATCTGCTCGGGGTCGCTACAGGCGACCATCAGCGTGGCCGGGCCGAAGATTTCCTCCGACAACGCCGGGTCCGCCAAGAATGCCGTGCCACTGGTAAGAAACATGGCGGGCTGGCCTTTGCCGTCGGCCTGCCCGGGCGCCGCGTCCAGCAAAGCGGACACGTCCGCATGGTTCGCCAGATGCCGCACGCCGCGCTGATAGTTGCCGGCAATCGCCGGTGTCAGCATGGTTCCCGCTGGAGCGCCGCCCAGTGCCTGTTTGGCGCTGGCGCAAAAACGCTCGAAATCCTGCCCCTGGATGCCCAGCACCAGGCCGGGGTTGGTACAGATTTGTCCTACCCCCATTGTAAGCGAATTGATAAGACCAATTGCGATTTCATCGCCCCTGGCGGCCAATGCCTGTTGTAATACGAACACAGGGTTAATGCTGCTCATTTCCGCGTACACCGGGATCGGCTGCGAGCGAGCGGCGGCAATCGCCATCAAGGCCATGCCGCCGGCGCGCGAGCCGGTGAAGCCGACGGCCTGGATTGCCGGGTTGCGTACCAATTCTTCGCCGACCGCGTTGCCGACCCCGGTCAACAGGGAGAAAACGCCGGCCGGCATGGCGCACTCGCGCACCGCCAGCTGGATGGCGCGGCCAACCAGTTCGGACGTGCCGGGGTGGGCCGGATGGCCTTTGACGACCACCGGGCAACCGGCGGCGAGGGCGGCGGCGGTGTCGCCGCCGGCCACCGAAAACGCCAGCGGGAAGTTGCTGGCGCCGAATACGGCGACCGGGCCGAGGCCGATCATGCGCATGCGCAAATCGGCGCGCGGCGGCGTGCGCCGCGGCAGCGCGCTGTCGATGCGGACGTCGTTCCACGAACCTTCGCGCAACAGGTCGGCGAACAGCTTGAGCTGGTTGACCGTGCGGCCGCGTTCGCCTTCAAGGCGGGCGCGCGGCAGGCCGCTCTCGGCCATCGCGCGCACGATCAAGTCGTCGCCCAGCGCGACGATCTGCGCGCCGATGGCTTCCAGAAATGCGGCGCGCGCCGCGTCGGCGGTGGCGCGGAAGGCGTCGAAGGCGCCCTGCGCGGCGGCGCACGCGGCCGCGATCTGGCCCGCCGACACCGTGTGGAAGGGCGGCTCGATGGACGCGCCTCTGGTGGGGTCGAACGCCAAAAAGGAAGCGCCGCTTCCCGTCACGCCGTCGCCGCCGATTAAGGCCTGGCCTGTAATATTCACTGTTGTTCCCGTCATAAAAAATGTGTGCTTGTGTTGACCGTTCGCAGTTCGTAGGTCGGCTTAGCGCGGCGTAACCCGACCTACGAAGTCAAAATCAAAACCGTCGTGTCATAGCGTCGTCACCGGCGCCTGCGCCAGTTCCTTCAGCACCAGCTGGTTGCGCAGCGCCGGGCCGAACGCCGGCGCTTCGATTTCAAAGGTTTCGCCGGGCTGCACGCTGACGCCGTCGGCGAAGCTGAGCGTGGCGGTGCCGAAGAAGTGGATGTGGACGTCGCCCGGCCGCTTGAACAGCGGATACTTGAAGTGGTGGTATTCCAGGTTGGCGATGCTGTGCGACATGTTCTGTTCGCCGCTGATGAACGGCTTTTCCCAGCGCAGCGCGCCGTCGGCGCTGTAAATGCGCGAGGTGCCGGCGACGTGGGCCGGCAGTTCGCCCACCAACAGCGCCGGGCCGACGCCGCAGGCGCGCAGCTTCGAATGCGCCAGGTACAGGTAGTTCTGGCGCTCGGTGACGTGGTCGGAGAATTCGTTGCCGATCGCATAGCCGACGCGGCAAGGCTGGCCGTTGTCGTCGATGACGTACAGGCCGGCGATTTCCGGCTCTTCGCCGCCGTCGAGCGCGAAGTCGGGCATGGCCAAAGGCTGGCCGCTGGCGGCCACCACCGAGCCGTCGCCCTTGTAGAACCACTCCGGTTGCGCGCCGAGTTGGCCCGGCGCCGGTTTGCCGCCTTCGACGCCGAGGCGGAACATTTTCATGCTGTCGCTCAGCGCGCCGACGTCGCCGTCGATTTTCTTGTGCATGGCGTCGCGCGCGTCGGCGCTGCCCAGGTGGGTCAGGCCGGTGCCGGTGACGAAGCAGTGCGCCTGGTCGGCATGGTCGAGCGGCGCCAGCAGGCGGCCTTCGGCGGCCACTTGCTGGTAGGAGCAGGTGGCGGCGCCGACCGATTCGGCGGCCAGCGCGGCCAGCCCGCCGCCGCGGCGGATCGCCGCCCGGGCCAGCGCGTAGGTCGAGTCGAAACCGTCGATGACGCGGATGGTGTCTTGCTCCAGCACGCCGGCGCGGCGCCGACCCTGCGGGTCCTTAAACTGTACCAACAACATGGTGTGTCTCCTGATAGTGTATTTTTAATGCGAATGCTTGGGCACGGCGGAGCCGCGGTGGCCGACCAGGAAGTCGAAGTCGCAGCCTTCGTCGGCCTGCAGCACGCGGTCGATATACAGTTGCTGGTAGCCGCTCTTCATGCTCGGCGCCGCGCGCTCGGCGCGCTCGGCCAGGCGGCGCGCCATCTCGTCGGCGCCGATGTCCAGGTTCAGGCTGCCTTCGTAGCAGTCGAGCGCGATCCAGTCGCCGTCCTGGACGATGCCGAGCGGCCCGCCGGCGGCCGCTTCCGGCGCCACGTGCAAGACCACGGTGCCGTAGGCGGTGCCGCTCATGCGCGCGTCCGAGATGCGCACCATGTCCTTGACGCCCTGCGCCAGCAGCTTCGGCGGCAAGCCCATGTTGCCCACCTCGGCCATGCCGGGATAACCTTTCGGGCCGCAGTTCTTCATCACCAGCACCGAGCTGGCGTCGACGTCCAGGTCGGGGTCGACGATGCGCGACTTGTAATGGTCGAAGTCCTCGAACACCACGGCGCGGCCGCGGTGGCGCATCAGCTCCGGCGAGGCCGCCGACGGTTTCAACACGGCGCCGCGCGGCGCCAGGTTGCCGCGCAGGATGCAGATGCCGCCGTCGGCCAGCAGCGGATTGTCGAGCTGGCGGATGACCTCGTCGTTGTAGACCGGCGCCTCGGCGCAGTTGTCCCACAGGCTCTTGCCGTTGACGGTCAGCGCGTCCTTGTGCGGCACCAGGCCGCCCTCGCCCATGCGGCGGATCACGCCCGGCAGGCCGCCGGCGTAATAGAACTCTTCCATCAGGAAACGCCCCGACGGCAGCAAATCGACGATGGTCGGCGTGCCGCGGCCGACCCGGGTCCAGTCTTCCAGCTCCAGCGGCACGCCCATGCGCCCGGCGATGGCCTTCAGGTGGATCACCGCGTTGGTCGAACCGCCGATGGCGGCGTTGACGCGGATGGCGTTCTCGAACGCCTCGCGGGTCAGCACCTTCGACAGGCGCAGGTCCTCGAACACCATTTCGACGATGCGGATGCCGGACATGTGCGCCAGAATATAGCGGCGCGAGTCGACCGCGGGAATGGCCGCGTTGTGCGGCAGCGAGGTGCCCAGCGCCTCGGCCATGCAAGCCATGGTCGACGCCGTGCCCATGGTGTTGCAGGTCCCCGCCGAACGGGACATGCCCGATTCGGCCGACATGAATTGGTGCATCGTCATTTCGCCGGCCTTGACCGCCTCGTGCAACTGCCAGACGGCGGTGCCGGAGCCGATGTCCTTGCCCTCGAACTTGCCGTTCAACATGGGGCCGCCGCTGACGACGATGGTCGGAATGTCGACGCTGGCGGCGCCCATCAACAGCGCCGGTGTGGTTTTATCGCAACCGACCAGCAACACGACGGCGTCCATCGGGTTGCCGCGGATCGATTCCTCGACGTCCATGCTGGCCAGGTTGCGGGTCAACATGGCGGTCGGACGCAGGTTCGACTCGCCGCTGGAAAACACCGGGAACTCGACCGGGAAGCCGCCCGCCTCCAGGATGCCGCGCTTGACGTGCTCGGCGAGCTTGCGGAAATGCGCGTTGCAGGGCGTCAGCTCGGACCAGGTGTTGCAGATGCCGATGATCGGCTTGCCCTGGAACTCGTGGTCGGGAATGCCCTGGTTCTTCATCCAGCTGCGGTACATGAAACCGTTCTTGTCTTGCGTGCCGAACCATTCAGCCGAACGCAGCGCCACTTTTTTCTTTTCCGACATTTCCGTATTCCCTTTGATGTTTGCTTGCGAGGCCGGACCCTTATCGACAGCCAGGCTGATGTGTAGGGAATACTAAAGCGTCCATTGATATCTTTCTAATCAATTTTTTGCGCTTCCCGATACCCGATTTGATATCTATCACCCAACACCAAAGTGCTTGCCCGCGCAGCATCGGTACACGAGGTAAATCGAGCGCACAGCACAGGCGCGTGCCGGCGAGGGGCCGGACCCGCGGGTGTGGCGCCAGCCCTTGCCCTTGCTTGAAGAGCCGACATATCCGTTTAGATATCGAATGGCATTAAAAAATCATTAGAAAGATATCGGAGACCAAATTAGTATCGTTGCATCGCATAAAAACTGATCGTCGGTGCGAGCCTGAAAAAGATCCAAATCAACAACAATCTGGAGACAAGTAATGAAAACAGTCAAACTCATCATCGCCGGCATGCTGCTGGGCGGTGTCGCCGTGGCACCGTACGCCGCCGCCCAGAGCAAGGGTCCGATCGGCATTTCGATGCCGACCAAATCGTCGATGCGCTGGATCGCCGACGGCGACAACATGGTGAAGGTGTTCAAGGAACGCGGCTACAAGGCCGACCTGCAATTCGCCGACGACGACATCCCGAACCAGCTGGCGCAAGTGGAAAACATGATCACCAAGGGCGCCAAGGTGCTGGTGATCGCCGCCATCGACGGCACCACGCTGTCGGACGTGCTGCAAAAAGCGGCCGACAAGGGCATCAAGGTGATTTCCTACGACCGCCTGATCCGCGGCACGAAAAACGTCGACTACTACGCCACCTTCGACAACTTCCAGGTCGGCGTGCTGCAAGCGGCCTACATTGAAAAAGCGCTGGACCTGAAGAGCGGCAAAGGCCCGTTCAACATCGAATTGTTCGGCGGCTCGGCCGACGACAACAACGCCCACTTCTTCTACAACGGCGCCATGTCGGTGTTGAAGCCGTACATGGACAAGGGCAAGCTGGTGGTGCGCAGCAAACAGCTGGGCATGGAAAAAGTGGCGACCCTGCGCTGGGACGGCGCCGTCGCCCAGTCGCGCATGGACAACCTGCTGAGCGCCTACTACGGCAAGGACCGCGTCGACGCGGTGCTGTCGCCATATGACGGCCTGAGCATCGGCATCCTGTCGTCGCTGAAGGGCGTCGGCTACGGCACGCCGAAGCAACCAATGCCGGTCGTCACCGGCCAGGACGCCGAGATCCCGTCGGTCAAGTCGATCCTCAACAACGAGCAACGCTCGACCGTGTTCAAGGACACGCGCGAACTGGCCAAGGTGACGGCGAACATGGTGGACGCCATGCTGAGCGGCAAAGCGCCGGTCATCAACGACACCAAGACCTACAACAACGGCGTCAAAGTGGTGCCGTCGTTCCTGCTGAAACCGGTCACCGTCGACAAGTCGAACTGGAAAGAAGTACTGGTCACCGGCAGCGGCTACTACACCGAAGCCCAAGTCAAGTAAGCGAAAACCGGGGACAGACCACGATTTCGGAGAAACATTCTCCGAAATCGTGGTCTGTCCCCGGTGTACGGCGCGCCACAATATCAAAATCGAGACAGGTCATTCTATGAACACTATCCTGGAAATGCGCGGGATAAGGAAGACGTTCCCGGGCGTCGTCGCGCTCGACAATGTCAACCTGAAGGTACGCAGCGGCGAGATCCACGCGATCGTCGGCGAAAACGGGGCCGGCAAGTCAACCCTGATGAAGGTCCTCAGCGGCGTCTACACCCACCACGAATACACCGGCGACATCGACTACCTGGGCCAGACCCGGCAGTTCCGCGACATCAAGGACAGCGAAGCGGTCGGCATTATCATCATCCACCAGGAGCTGGCGCTGGTGCCGCTGCTGTCGATCGCCGAGAACCTTTTCCTCGGCAACGAGCCGGCCCGCTTCGGCGTCATCGACTGGGAGCTGGCGCAGCGCAAGACCCGCGAGCTGCTGCAGAAAGTCGGCTTGAACGAGTCGCCGGAAACGCTGGTCACCAACCTCGGCGTCGGCAAGCAGCAATTGATCGAAATCGCCAAGGCGCTGTGCAAGGACGTCAAGCTGTTGATCCTCGACGAGCCCACCGCCAGCCTGAACGAGAGCGACAGCGCGGCCCTGCTGACGCTGCTGCTGGAGTTGAAGGAACAAGGTATTTCCTCGATCCTCATTTCGCACAAGCTCAACGAAATTTCACGCGTCGCCGACGCCATTACGGTGCTGCGCGACGGCAACACGGTCGACAGCTTCGACTGCCGCGCCGAGAGCATCAGCGAAGACCGCATCATTGAAAAAATGGTCGGGCGCGAGATGGCCGACCGCTATCCGCCGCGCACGCCGAGCATCGGCGACACCATTTTCGAGGTGCGCGACTGGCGCGTGTTCCACCCGGAGCACGGCGACCGAGAAGTCATCAAGGGCGTCAACTTCCACGCCAGGAAGGGCGAGATCATCGGCATCGCCGGCCTGATGGGCGCCGGGCGCACCGAGCTGGCGATGAGCATTTTCGGCCGCTCCTACGGCCAGCGCATCAGCGGCAGGGTATTCAAGAACGGCCGGGAAATCGACGTCGGCACGGTTGGCAAGGCGATCGCCCACGGCATCGCCTACGTCACCGAGGACCGCAAGGGCCTGGGTCTGGTGCTCGACGAGGACATCAAGAAGAACGTCAGCATGGCCAACCTGGCGGCCGTGTCGCGGCGGCTGGTGGTCGACGAGGAGCGCGAGTTCGGCGTGGCCGACGACTACCGCCGCCAGCTGAAGATCCGCTGTTCGAGCGTGCTGCAGCGGGTGGTCAACCTGTCCGGCGGCAACCAGCAGAAGGTGGTGCTGGCGAAGTGGTTGTTTTCGCGGCCCGACGTGCTGATCCTCGACGAGCCCAGCCGCGGCATCGACGTCGGCGCCAAGTACGAGATCTACAGCATCATCAGCGACCTAGCCGCGGAGGGTAAATGCATCATCATGATCTCGTCGGAGATGCCGGAACTGCTCGGCATGTGCGACCGGATCTACGTGATGAACGAAGGCAGTTTCGCAGCAGAACTTAGCGCAGCAGACGCATCGCAGGAAAACATCATGCGTGCGATCGTCAAACATGGAGACAAGTATGGGAAATAAATTCGCCACCGACGCCGCCGAACCGGCCGCCGTCACCGTGGAGCAGGCGCGACAGCAGGGCAAGCCGGCCGCCCCGGCCGCGAAAAGCTACGCCGGCTTCCTCAAAAACAATATGCGCGACTACGGCATGCTGCTGTCGCTGATCGTCATCATGGGCTTCTTCCAGGTGATGACCGACGGCACCCTGATGCAGCCGCTCAACCTGACCAACCTGGTACTGCAGAACAGCTATGTCGTCATCATGGCGCTGGGCATGCTGATGGTCATCGTCGCCGGCCACATCGACCTGTCGGTCGGCTCGGTGGTGGGCTTCATCGGCGCGCTGGCGGCGGTGCTGATCGTCAACTTCAACATGCACTTCGTCCCGGCCAGCATCATTTGCCTGGCCGCCGGCGCGCTCATCGGCGGCGCCCAGGGTTACTTCGTCGCCTTCTTCCGCATCCCCTCGTTCATCGTCACGCTGGCCGGCATGCTGGTGTTCAAGGGTTTGACGCTGGCGCTGCTGGCGGGCCAGTCGGTCGGCCCGTTCCCGCAGGGCTTCCAGATGCTCAGTTCCGGCTTCCTGCCGGACCCGTTCGCCCACGCCGACCTGCGCATGTTGTCGCTGCTGCTGGGCGTGGCGGCCGCCTGCGCCCTGCTCTACACGGCGCTGCGCGCCCGCGCCAGGCAACTCAAGCATGGCATGGAAAACGAGCCGTACGGCTTCTTCCTGGCCAAAAACGCCGTGTTCGCCGCCGTCATCGTCGGCTTTAGCTACCTGCTGGCCACCTACAAGGGCATGCCGAACGTGCTGGTGGTGATGGCGGTGCTGATCGTCGCGTACACCTTCGTGAGCAACCGCACCGTGCTGGGCCGCCGCGTCTACGCCGTCGGCGGCAATGAAAAGGCGGCCAAGCTGTCCGGCATCAAGACCGAGCGCGTCAGCTTTTACACCTTCGTCAACATGGGCATGCTGGCGGCGCTGGCCGGCCTGGTGTTCGCGGCGCGCCTAAACACGGCCACGCCGAAGGCCGGCACCGGCTTCGAACTCGACGTCATCGCCGCCTGCTTCATCGGCGGCGCCTCGGCCTCGGGCGGCGTCGGCAAGGTGATGGGCGCGGTCATCGGCGCCTTCATCATGGGCGTGATGAACAACGGCATGTCGATCATGGGCATTGGCATCGACTACCAGCAAGTGATCAAGGGACTGGTGCTGTTGGCCGCCGTGTTCGTGGACGTGTTCAACAAGAACAAGTAACGCCGAGTAGTAGACCTCGATTGTAGTCCCTCCCCCCTTCCGCCCGTTGCTTGCATCGGGCGTTTTTTATTCGCAATACGAATATTGTATTTTTATTCGCAATACAAGTATATTGCTATTATTCGTTTTTAGAATATATTTTAAATAGCCGTATTCCAGGAATTGCTAGATGAAGCAGCTCATTTCCACAGATAACCAGCTAGGCCATCTATTGCAAGGCCATCGCAAGGCCAAAGGATGGACGCAAGAACAGCTTGCCCAGAAAGCCGGTATCAGTCAGGCGCGTCTGTCCGTTCTTGAACTCAATCCAGGCCGTCTGACCGTGGAGCGCTTAATCCGCATCATGGGCGCACTGGGGCTGGAAATGACGATCCAGGAAAAAGTCGATGCGTCCAGCGAAACAGCCTCGGCCCAACAGTCGGATTGGTGATGGGACGCCCATCAAAAACACAGACGCTGATCGTCTGGATGAACGGAGAGCAAGTAGGCGCCTGGAGCGTGTCCGCACGCGGCGAACCATCGCTTACCTATGCTGAAAGCTGGTTTGCCTCCCCTGCCTTGCGCGCCCTTTCGCTGTCCCTGCCGGCGATCCGCAGCAACCCTTGCGTCCGCGGCAAGGTTGTCGACGATTTTTTCGATAACCTATCTGCCTGATAGCGACATCATCCGAAAACGTCTGCAGTCCAAATTCAAGGCTTCGGACACCGGAGCCTTTGAACTGTTGGCCGCAGTAGGCCGCGATTGTGTTGGGGCCATCCAACTTCTACCGCCGGGCGAAGCGCCCGAAGGATTCGACAGCGTCGACGCGCTTCCCTTGGACGACAGTGGCGTTGAACATCTCTTGCAACGTACAGTCGCTGCTCCGGGCGCCCTGGTGCCCGAGGATGAAGACGATTTGCGCCTCTCTATTGCCGGCGCCCAAAAAAAGACCGCATTGATTTGGCATAGCGGTGCCTGGTGCAAACCGCTGCGGACGACCCCAACCACCCATATCTTCAAGTTGCCGCTAGGCCCGGTCGGCAATCGCCGCGCCGAAAGGTAAAAATGGCGATGGCTTGGCTCGGCAAGAACCGGCATTATCTTGCGGACGGCATACAACGCCGCCACATCTTGACGACCCTGCAAAAATGCGGCTATGGCGACTCGCCCGATAAGCTGGTTGACGAGCTGATCGCCCAGACACCGGACGTGATCGACCGGGTCGCGGCGGAACTCCCGCGGGATTTTCCCGCCGGCTTGGCCAAAGCTATTTTCGACGGCCTGCGCGTATCCGCCGCCCGCCTCTCCAGCCAGGAATAACTGTTCGATCCGGCAGGGCCGGTGGCGTTGCGGGCCCGATTCATCGATACAATGGGCAATCAATTTAACCCGCGCGCTCCTGCCATGCTCGAATTCCTCCTTCAACTTATCGGCGAGGGCCTGCTTCAACTGGTGCTCGAAGCGCTGGCCGAACTCGGATTCCATTCGCTGGCGGAACCGTTCCGGCGGCCCCCCAATCCCTGGCTTGCGGCGCTCGGCTATGCGCTTTTCGGCCTGTTGGCCGGCTTCATCAGCCTGTTTATCGTGGAATCCCATTTTCTGAGGGAGAAGCCGCTGCAAATCCTGAACTTGATCGTCACGCCGGTGCTGGTGGGCTTTGCGATGGCGCAAATCGGCGCGTGGCGCGCCCGCCGCGGCGACGCCGTGCTGCGCATCGACCGCTTCGCCTACGCCTACCTGTTCGCGCTGGCGTTCGCCATCGTCCGCTTCTTGTGCGCGAAATAAGCGTGCCGCTGACGGCCCAACAGCGCCGCGCGGTAGCCCCACCACGCCGTTTCCTCGTCATCGACACGGCGCCGCGGCCGCGCGCGCGCCAGCTGCGCGGCATCGAGCGCGCGGCGCCCGTTGTCAGCGGAAGACATGTTACGTTTGCTAACGAAAAGTTCTCGTAGAACACAGTTTCTCCATGATATCGTACCGCTCACATTGAAAAACCGGTGTGCCGGGTGTCCACGCCGGCACGCACTCCATGACGATAAGGATGGCATATGACTCACACTCCGACACAAAACCATCTGATCGCCGCATTGCCGGTGCCCGACTTCGAACGCCTGGCGCCGGCCCTGGAACTGGTGCCCCTGCCGCTGGGCGAACCCCTGTTCGACGCCGCCAGCCCGGCCGAGCACGTATACTTTCCGACGACGGCGGTGGTATCGCTGCTGGGCGACACCGCCGGCGGCGCGCTGGCCGAAATCGCCGTGGTCGGCAACGAGGGCATCGTCGGCATCTCGCAACTGCTGGTCGGCGCCGTCGCGCCCAGCCGGGCCGTGGTGCAGAACGCCGGGCTGGCCTACCGGCTGAAGGCGCGCGTAATGCAGCAGGAATACAACAGCGGCGGGCCGGTGCTGCGACTGATGCTGCGCTACGCGAAAGTGCTGACCAGCCAGATGGAGCACACCGCCGCCTGCCAACGCCAGCATTCGGTTGAACAGCAACTGTGCCGCATGTTGCTGCTCAGCCTGGACCGTTCGCCGTCGAGTTCGCTCGCCATCACCCAGGAGCTCAGCGCCACCCTGCTTGGCGCCGGCCGCGAGGGCGTGATGCAGGCCGCCGTCAGCCTGCAACGCGCCGGGCTGATCAGCAACCGCCGCGGGCATATCGAAGTGCTCGACCGCTCCGGCCTGAAAATGGCGGTGTGCGGCTGCTATTCGGCCGTCAAGGCCGAGGTCGACCGGCTGTTTTCCGACATCGGCAACGTCCACGCGGCGGCGCTCAGCGTATAGGCGCGGCAAGGATCGCAAAAAAGCAGCCTCGGCTGCCTTTTTTGCGCAACGCGGCGCGCGCGCGACACGCGTCCGGCTACAAGCTCAACGGTACACCCTTGTTGCGTGCCGCGCAGCACGCTATAGTAAGCGCATCATTGTTGATTTATTATTGAGCCATGCTGAGCCGTATCCACCACGCAGCGATCATCTGCTCGAATTACGACGTTTCCAAACGTTTCTATACCGAATGCCTGGGGCTGCGCATCGTGGCCGAGCATTACCGCGCCGAGCGCCAGTCGTACAAGCTCGACCTTGGCCTGCCCGACGGCGGGCAGATCGAGTTGTTTTCCTTCCCCGAGCGGCCGCCGCGGCCGTCCTATCCGGAGGCGCGCGGGCTGCGCCACCTGGCGTTCGAGGTCGCCGACGTGGCCCAGTGCAAGCGCGAACTGGAAGCCAAGGGCGTCGCCGTCGAGGACATCCGCGTCGACGAATACACCGGCAGGCGTTTCGTGTTCTTCGCCGACCCGGACCAGCTGCCGCTGGAATTGTACGAGGCGCCCGCCGGCGCGTAATGCCGAGGCGTCGCTGGCTCGTTTAAAACCAAGGGCGTATGCGGCCCTCGGGCAGAACAATAAGCACAACATAAACAGGAACGAGCATGCGGAAGTTTTGCAGCGAGGGCGTCGAGCGGCTGGAACCGTACGTGCCGGGGGAGCAGCCGGCCGTCGCCGGCCTGGTCGAGCGAGGGGCTGCCGTCGGCCGCCAACTTCGTCTTCGCCCGCCACGGCCGGCACGACGCGGCGCGGCCGCAAGCGGCGCTGCGCGAGCGCAAGATCCTGGTGCGCCACTTCCGCAAGCCGCGCATCGAGCAGTTCCCGCGCATTTCCATCGGCACCGACGCGCCATGCCAGGCGCTGGTGCAGGCGCTGCACCAACTATTTTCCGCGGAGGCCGGCGCCGCCGGCCGTCCGGCATAGACACCCAGCCACCCACCCGAGGAGTACCAAGCATATGAACAACCCCGTATTCGGCCGCACCCTGATCGCCGCCGCCGCCGCCCTCTGCTGCTACTGCGCGCAGGCGGCCTCGCTGGCGCCGGTGGCGGCGCAGCACGGCATGGTCGTATCGGCCCAGCACCTGGCCTCGCAAATCGGCGTCGACGTCTTGAAAAAGGGCGGCAACGCGGTCGACGCCGCCGTCGCGGTCGGCTACGCGCTGGCGGTGGTCTACCCGGCCGCCGGCAACCTCGGCGGCGGCGGCTTCATGACGATCCAGCTGGCCGACGGGCGCAAGACCTTCCTCGACTTCCGCGAGAAGGCGCCGCTGGCGGCGACCGCGAATATGTACCTGGACGCCGACGGCAACGTCGTCAAGGGCCTCAGCTCGCGCGGCCACCTGGCCGTCGGCGTGCCCGGCACGGTGGCGGGGATGCAGTACGCGCTGGAGAAATACGGCACGATGAAGCGCGCCGCGCTGCTGGCGCCGGCGATCGCGCTGGCCGGGCGCGGCTTCGTGCTGGGCGAGGGCGACGTCGACCTGCTGCAAACGGCCACCGACGACTTCCGCAAGGACGCGCCGTCGGCGGCGATTTTCCTCCACCGCGGCGCCGCGTTCGAACAGGGGCAGAAGCTGGTGCAACGCGACCTGGCCAAGACGCTGGCGCTGATCAGCCGCAACGGCGCGGCCGGTTTCTACAAGGGTCCGGTCGGCGCCGCGCTGGTGGCCTCCAGCGCCGCCGGCAAGGGCATCCTGACGCAGGCCGACCTGGACCAGTACAAGGTGCGCGAGATGGCGCCGGTCGAATGCGACTACCGCGGCTACCGCGTGGTGTCGGCGCCGCCGCCAAGCTCGGGCGGCGTGGTCATTTGCGAGATCCTGAACATCGTCGAAGCCTATCCCTTGAAGGAAATGGGTTACCGCTCGGCCAGCGCGGTGCACCTGCAGATCGAGGCGATGCGCCACGCCTACGTCGACCGCAACAGCTACCTGGGCGACCCGGACTTCGTCAAGAATCCGATCGAGCGGCTGACCGACAAGGCCTACGCGGCCAAGGTGCGCGCGGCGATCGACCCGCTCAAGGCCGGCGTGTCGAAGGACATCAAGCCGGGCGTCGAACCCCACGAGGGCAGTAACACCACGCACTATTCGATCATCGACAAGGACGGCAACGCGGTCTCGGTCACCTATACGCTGAACGACTGGTTCGGCGCGAAGGTGACGGCGGCCAAGACCGGCGTGCTGCTCAACAACGAGATGGACGACTTCACCGTCAAAGTCGGCGTGCCGAACATGTACGGCTTGGTGCAGGGCGAGGCCAACGCCATCGCCCCCGGCAAGCGGCCGCTCAGCTCGATGAGCCCGACCATCGTCACGAAGGACGGCAAGCCGGTGCTGATCGTCGGCACGCCGGGCGGCAGCCGCATCATTACCGCCGTGGTGCACACGCTGCTCAACGTCATCGACTACGGCATGAACATCCAGGAAGCCGTCGACGCGCCGCGCTTCCACCAGCAATGGCTGCCGGACGTCACCAACGTCGAACCGTTCGGCCTGAGCCCGGACACCGCCAAGCTCCTCGGCGGCATGGGCCACAACCTGGGCGCGGCGCAGCCGGCCAACCACGTCGCCGCCATCATCGTCGGCGCGCCCGCGCTGGGCGGCAAGCCGCGCGGCGCCAACCGCTATTACGGCGCCAACGACCCGCGCCGCAACACCGGCCAGGCGCTGGGGTACTAGGGCGTCCGCCGCGCCGGCTGGCGCCCCAAGGGGCCAAGCCGGCGCGGCGCGCTCGCGCATGCACGCCTTTACTTGAGCGCGCGCAGCGCGCGGGCGCGCAATCCATGCGATACAGGACGGGCGGCCTTGTCGACAAGCAAGCACATCCGACTATGCTTGACGCGCAGCGGCGGCGCTCAATGGAAAAAATGCGCACCTTCAATCAATCGCAGGGCATGTTTACAATCTACGACCCCGGCTACCACCGCGTCGCGCCGGAGCTGTCGACGCCGGCGCGCGCCGCGGCGGTCCGGTTCGAAGAGACGGTCCGGCGCGACAGCATCGAAACCGGCGCGTTTTTCAGCTGGGACGGAACCATGCTATCGAAGCGATCGGGCCTGGTCGATCATGCCAGGTTTCTTCCCCGCGATCTCGCCGGCACGGCCGGCGCGCTGTTCACCCACAACCACCCGTCGGGTCTGTCGTTTTCGTGCGCCGACGTGGGGAACGCCATCGGCCTCGGCCTGTCGGAGCTGCGCGCGGTATCCCCCGCCTACCGGCACGTCATGACGGCTATGCGCGCGTGGCCGAAGGAATCGACCATCCAAGGCGTGTATGATGAGGAATTAAGGCTGGCGTATGGCGATGTGGCGGACATGGTGAACCGCGGCGAGCTGTCGGTTCAATACGCCACCGCCGAAATCCACCATCGCGCGTGGGAACGGGCGTCCACCAGGCTGGGCTTGAACTATATTCGGGAGGCATCGTAGAACATGATGATCGATACGGCCATGCCGACTCTTGAGGAAATCTTGGCGCGCTCGAGCGCGCCGGAGGGACACGCCAACGACGTCATCGTTGGCGCCGGTAAGCTGGTGTACTGGAAGCGCCGCGCGGACCTCGACGGCAGCGAAGGCCTGACCTTCTTCGACGGCGACCTGCGCGACGTGCTGGAGCCGGACGACCCGCGCGTCGTCGCCGAACTGGAGCAAGAACACGCGCACCAGCGGCGGGGTCTGACCCTCGAGGTCTGACCCCGGCCTTAGGCCTCTGCTTGATTTGACTTCAGCAGCGCGGCAACATCCGCAGCCAGTGGCGATACTCTTCCTATATACGTTTTATTATGTGGAGCGCGCGATGATTACTCTCAAAGTAACAACCGTGGGGACGTCGGAAGGATTCATCCTCGACAGGGAGACCAAGCTCAAACTCGGAGTAAAAACCGGCGACACCGTCTATCTGACGGAAGCACCGGGCGGCGGCTTGCGCATCACCCCTTACAATCCCGATTTCGCCCGCCAGATGGAACTTGCCGAACAATTGATGCGCGACGACCGTGAAGTGCTACGGGCCATGGCCGAGTGAACACTTGGCGCTGGGTTCGGCGTGACGTTGTCTTCGCCGTACATGATGTGCAATTGGCGCAGCATGGCGGGCTGGACGGGGTCAGCGACGAAAACGCAGTGCGGGCGGCGCTTGCGCGCCCCGAACAACTTAACATCTACGGCATACCGCCGCCCGATGCCGGCGCCTTAGCCGCGGCGTATGCATTTGGGCTAACGCGCACCCATTGCTTTAACGATGGCAACAAGCGGACAGCTTGGGTGGTCGCTCGGCTTTTTTTAGCCGACAATGGTTTTCGACTGGTGTTTTCCGCCATGGACGCCATTCGCATTATGGAAGGCCTTGCCACCGGAACGGTAAACGAAGAGCAGATGGCGCAATGGTTGCGTGAAAGGCTATGCCTTGCCAAGTAGCGCTTGGTTGAAGGCAGCCGGCACGCAAGGGCGGGGTCAGCCCCCTAATGCAGTTCAGTTAAGCGGCTTCGTCGTTGAAAATAATCAAAACCAACGGTGTAACCCTGGGGTCAGACCCTCGGGGTCTGACTCCGGCCCTTCGCCTTGGCTTGATTTGCAGCGTTGCCGGCCCGCTCACTAAACGCGGTGTTGGCAGCGCCACTTGTTCGGCAGGCGTAAAAAAAGGCAGCCGAGGCTGCCCTTTTTTCGTGCTGCTTGCCGCTGCGCTTAGTGTTTCGCGCGCAGTTTGGCGATCGCCGCCAGTTGGCCGATCGCCGCTGCCAGTTCGGCTTGCGCCTTGGCGTAGTCGATGCCCGAATCTTTGTTCAGCAGCATCTCTTCCGCGCGTTTCTTGGCTTCGCTTGCTTTCGCTTCGTCCAAGTCCTTGCCGCGGATCGCGGTGTCGGCCAGTACGGTCACGGCGTTCGGCTGCACTTCCAGCAGGCCGCCGGCGACGAAGACGAACTCTTCTTCAGCTTGGCCGACTACCTTGATGCGGACCGCGCCCGGACGGATGCGGGTGATCAACGGCGTGTGCTTGGGGTAGATCCCCAGCTCGCCCGCTTCGCCCGGCAACGCGACGAATTCCGCCTCGCCTGAAAAAATCAGTTCTTCAGCGGAAACCACGTCAACGTGAATTGTGTTTGCCATGTGTGTCCTATCGGGTTGAAGAACCCCGCCCGCAGGCGGGGTTCAGCCGAAACTTAATATTAGTTAAGTTTTTTGGCTTTTTCGATTGCTTCTTCGATCGTGCCGACCATGTAGAACGCTTGCTCTGGCAGGTGATCGAGTTCGCCCGACGCGATCATTTTGAAGCCCTTGATCGTGTCTTTCAGCGAAACGTATTTACCAGGCGCGCCGGTAAACACTTCGGCGACGTGGAACGGCTGCGACAGGAAACGCTGCATTTTACGTGCGCGCGATACCAGCAGTTTGTCTTCCGGCGCCAATTCGTCCATACCCAGAATCGCGATAATGTCGCGCAATTCCTTGTAGCGCTGCAGGATACCCTGGACAGCGCGGGCGGTGTCGTAGTGTTCCTGGCCAACGACCAGCGGATCCAATTGACGGGAGGTCGAATCGAGTGGATCGACGGCGGGGTAGATACCCAGCGAGGCGATGTCACGCGACAGAACGACGGTCGAGTCCAAATGGGCGAAGGTGGTGGCAGGCGACGGATCGGTCAAGTCATCCGCAGGGACGTAGACGGCTTGGATCGAGGTGATCGAACCGGTCTTGGTCGAGGTGATGCGCTCTTGCAGGCGGCCCATCTCTTCGGCCAGCGTTGGCTGGTAACCCACCGCCGACGGCATACGACCCAGCAGCGCCGACACTTCGGTACCGGCCAGCGTGAAGCGGTAGATGTTGTCGACGAAGAACAGAACGTCTTTGCCTTCATCACGGAACGATTCAGCGATCGTCAGGCCGGTCAGCGCGACGCGCAGACGGTTACCCGGCGGTTCATTCATCTGGCCGTAGACCATCGCCACTTTGGAGTTCTCTGGATTTTCCAGATCGACCACTTTGGCGTCGGCCATCTCGTGGTAGAAGTCGTTACCCTCGCGGGTACGCTCGCCCACGCCGGCGAACACGGACAAGCCGCTGTGCGCCTTGGCGATGTTGTTGATCAGTTCCATCATGTTGACGGTCTTGCCGACGCCGGCGCCGCCGAACAAGCCGACTTTACCGCCCTTGGCGAACGGGCAAACCAAGTCAATCACCTTGATGCCGGTTTCCAGCAAGTCTTGCGATGGCGACAGTTCGTCGTACGCAGGCGGCTTGCGGTGGATCGACATGGTGTGCTCTTGCGAGACAGGACCGCATTCGTCGATTGGATTGCCCAGCACGTCCATAATGCGACCCAGGGTCGCCTTACCGACCGGCACCATGATTGGTTTGCCGGTGTTTTGAATCATCATGCCGCGACGCAGACCGTCCGAGGTACCCAGCGCAATGGTACGGACAATGCCGTCGCCCAATTGCTGTTGTACTTCCAGGGTCAGGTCCGAGCCTGCCATCTTCAAGGCATCGTATACCTTAGGCATCGCATTGCGTGGAAACTCAACGTCCACCACAGCGCCGATACACTGAACGATTTTGCCATCAGCCATGTTCGTTCCTTCAAATATAGTTAAATTCGTTTAAACCGCAGCCGCACCGGCGACGATTTCGGAGAGTTCTTTGGTAATCGCTGCTTGACGGGTTTTGTTGTAGATCAACTTCAACTCGCCAATCACGCTACCGGCGTTGTCGCTCGCCGACTTCATCGCAACCATGCGCGCCGATTGCTCGGACGCCAGGTTTTCCGCTACCGACTGGTACACCAGCGCTTCAACATAGCGCTCCAGCAGTTCGTCAATCACGCTTTGTGCATCCGGCTCGTAAATGTAATCCCAAGTGTGATTACCTTTGTCGGCCTGCATTTTTTCAGCGGCCAGTGGCAGCAACTGCTCCATCACCGGCTCTTGCTTCATCGTGTTGATGAACTTGGTGTAGCACAGGTACACCGCGTCCAGCTTGCCAGCCTCGTACTCGTCGAGCATGGCTTTGACCGGTCCGATCAGCTTGTCCAAATGCGGCGCGTCGCCGATCTGTGTCACTTGCGCGATCACCTTGACGCCAACGCGGTTCAGGAAACCCAAACCCTTGTTGCCGATGGCTACCGCTTGAATCGTGTTGCCGGCCGCTTCCAGTTCGCGCGACTTGCTCGTCACCAAACGCAGCACGTTGGTGTTCAAGCCGCCGCACAGACCCTTGTCGGTGGTGACGATGATGAAACCGACCGCCTTGGCGTCCGTGCCCTTGGCCAGGGCCAGGAACGGGTGCGTGTATTCCGGATTGGCGCCCGCCAGATTGGCGGCGATATTGCGAATCTTGTCACTGTAGGGACGGGCGGCCCGCATCCGTTCCTGCGCCTTGCGCATTTTGGACGCGGCGACCATTTCCATCGCCTTGGTGATCTTCTTCGTATTTTCTACGCTTTTGATCTTGCCACGTATCTCTTTGCCTACTGCCATGAGTCCTTACTCCTTGTGCGCGTTGGGCGGCGCGCCAACTGAATGGCGCGCCGCCTGGTCGCTTAATATGCGCCGGATTTTTTGAAATCAGCAACAGCGGCCGACAGCGCAGCTTCGGCGTCTTTGTCCAGTTGCTTGGTTTCTTCGATCTTGGCCAGGAGAGCAGCTTGCTTGGTCTTCATGTAAGCGTGAACGCCGGCTTCGAAAGCCAACACTTGCTTAACTGGCACATTGTCCAGGAAGCCCTTGTTCACCGAGAACAACGACACGGCCATCAGCGAGATCGGCAGTGGCGAGTACTGGGCTTGCTTGAGCAATTCAGTAACGCGCGCGCCGCGGTCCAGCTGCTTGCGGGTCGACTCGTCCAGGTCCGAAGCGAACTGCGCGAACGCAGCCAATTCGCGGTACTGCGCCAAGTCGGTACGGATACCGCCGGACAGGTTTTTGATGACCTTGGTCTGGGCGGCGCCACCGACGCGCGACACCGAAATACCGGCGTTAATCGCGGGCCGGACACCGGCGTTGAACAGCGAGGTTTCCAGGAAGATCTGGCCGTCGGTGATCGAAATCACGTTCGTCGGCACGAAAGCGGAGACGTCGCCGGCTTGCGTTTCAATGATCGGCAGCGCCGTCAGCGAACCGGTCTTGCCTTTGACGGCGCCCTTGGTGAACGCTTCGACGTAGTCGGGGTTCACGCGTGCCGCGCGTTCCAGCAGGCGGCTGTGCAGGTAGAACACGTCGCCAGGGTAGGCTTCGCGCCCTGGTGGACGGCGCAGCAGCAGCGAGATCTGGCGGTAGGCAACGGCTTGCTTGGACAGGTCATCGTAGACGATCAGCGCGTCTTCGCCGCGGTCGCGGAAGTATTCGCCCATGGCGCAACCGGAGTACGGCGAGATGTATTGCATCGCGGCCGATTCGGCGGCCGACGCGGCCACGACGATGGTGTATTCCATGGCGCCATGCAGTTCCAGCGAGCGCACGATGTTCTTGATCGACGAGGCCTTTTGGCCGATCGCGACGTAGATACATTTCATGCCCTGGCCTTTTTGATTGATGATCGCATCAATCGCCACTGCCGACTTACCGGTTTGACGGTCGCCAATGATCAGTTCGCGTTGACCGCGGCCGATCGGCACCATCGCGTCGATCGACTTCAAGCCGGTCTGCATTGGCTCGGAAACGGACTGACGGGCGATCACGCCCGGTGCGATCTTTTCGATCGGCGCCGACATTTTGGCGTCGATCGGGCCCTTGCCGTCGATCGGCTGGCCCAGCGCGTTGACCACGCGGCCAAGCAGCTCGGGACCGGTCGGCACTTCCAGGATGCGGCCGGTGCACTTGACCGTGTCGCCTTCGGAGATGTGCTCGTAGTCGCCCAGGATGACGGAACCAACGGAGTCGCGCTCCAGGTTCATCGCCAGGCCGAAGGTGTTGCCCGGGAATTCCAGCATCTCGCCTTGCATCACGTCCGACAAACCGTGGATGCGGCAGATACCGTCGGCTACGGAGATGACCGTGCCTTGGTTACGCACTTCAGCGCCGCCGTCAAGACCTTGGATCCGGCTCTTGATCAACTCGCTGATTTCAGATGGGTTGAGTTGCATACTAACTCCTAAAAGTGTTTCTCTCAGCTTGCGCGAGGGGTAAGGTTCTGTCTAACGCTGGTCGGCGTAAGCCGTCGGTCACGACACCAGTGCAACACGCATTTGTTGCAACTTGGCGCGCACCGAGGTGTCGAGCACTTCGTCACCAACAACCACGCGCACGCCGCCGATCAGCGATGCATCCACTGTCACGACGGGGTTGAGCTTACGATTGAATTTCTTTTCCAGCGTTGCGACCAAATCGGCCACCTGGGCTGCGCTCAGCTCGAATGCGCTCGTGATGTCGGCGTCGGCCGCGCCTTCCACGCTGTTTTTCAACAGCTGGAATTGCGCGCCGATTTCCGGCAGCAGACTGATGCGGCCGTTTTCAACCAACATCGAGAGGAAGTTTTTGGCTTCCTGATTCAGCGGCGATTTCACCAGGGACGAAATGGTGGCGGCCACGTCGCTATCCGATGCTTTCGGATTGCGGGCAAACGCCTGCACCTCGGGGTGGGTGCCGATCTGTGCCAATTCTGACACCAGTTCGGCCCACGCCGCGAGGCTTGTCGATTCCTTACCAGCTTGGGCTACGCGGAACAAAGCTTCCGCGTAGGGACGGGCGACGGTTGCGAGTTCTGCCATGATTACAGCTCGACAGCGAGGCGCGCCAACAGCTCGGCGTGTGCCGATGCCGTCACTTCGCGCTTCAGGATTTGCTCGGCGCCCTTGACAGCCAGGTCAGCCACCTGAGCGCGCAATTGTTCGCGTGCTTTCGACAGTTGCTGATCAGCGTCTGCTTTAGCTTGCGCAATAATGCGGTCCGCTTCGGCTTGTGCGTTGGCTTTGATCTCTTCCGCGACCAGTTGGGCGCGCTTTTCAGCGTCCGCAACCCGCGATTGAGCTTCTACGCGTGCACCAGCCAATTCGGCTTGAGCGCGCTTCTCAGCGACTGCCATCGAAGCCTGACCCTGATCGGCCGCAGCCAATCCATCCGCGATTCTCTTGGCACGCTCATCCAACGCCGTGTTCAGCGCTGGAAATACGAACTTCATCGAAAACCAGACCAACACCGCGAAGGTGATCATCTGGCCGACGAGCGACATATTGATGTCCATACCTTGCTCCTAACTAAAAGTTTCTCCTAGGGTTGGAGCAGTATTACTTACCAGCGGCGGCGATAACAGCGGTCAGGAACGGGTTCGCGAACGTGTACAGCAGAGCAACACCGACGCCGATCATCGAAATAGCATCCAGCAGACCAGCGATAACGAACAGCTTGGTTTGCAGTTGTGGCATCAGTTCAGGTTGACGTGCCGACGCTTCCAGGAATTTGCCGCCCAAGATTGCGAAACCGAGTGCGGTGCCGATTGCGGCCAGGCCGATGATGATGGCTGCTGCCAGAACGGTCATGCTTTGTACTTGTGCGATCAGAGCTTGCATAAAATTCTCCTAAATTTAAAAACGAAAGATACTAAAAAAAACAAAATATAAAGTTGCCGGTTAGTGTTTCTCGACCGCGAGGCTGAGGTACACAACTGTCAACGCCATAAACACAAAAGCTTGCAAAGTTACAATCAAGATATGGAAAATTGCCCATGGACCACCCAGCATCCACTGCGCCCACCAAGGCAACAACGCGATCAAGATGAAAATCAGTTCGCCGGCGTACATATTGCCGAACAGTCGCAAGGACAAGGAGATCAACTTAGCGACCAGCTCGACCATTTGCAGCAGGAAATTGACCGGCGCCAGCAGGATCACGGCGAAGCCGTGGCCGTGGAAGGGCGCGGTGAACAGTTCTTTAATCCAACCGCCCAGGCCCTTGGCCTTGATCGAGAAGGCGATGACGCACAGCACGACCGACAGCGACATGCCGAAGGTGTGGTTGACGTCGGCGGTCGGGACCACGCGCAGGTTGTAGACGCCGACGTAGGTCAGCAGCTTAGGCAGCAAGTCAACCGGCAGGAAGTCCATTGCGTTCAGCAACCAGACCCAGACGAAAATCGTGATGGCCAGCGGCGCGATGACGGCGCTTTTGGCGTGGAAGGCGCCTTTAATCGTGTCGTTGACGATTTCCATCACCATTTCGACGAAGTTTTGCAGGCGGCCCGGCACGCCGGCCGTGGCCTTGCGCGACGCCATGTAGAACACACCCAGGAACACCAGGCCCAGAATGGCCGAGATCCAGAACGTGTCCAGATTGATGGTGCCGGCCTCATTTTTCAGATGGGACAGATGGTGCGAAATGTATTCGGTCGAGTTTGCCGGGGCATGGTGGCCCGCTTCAATAGCGTGTTCTGTGGTCATATGAATTTAGATTTGTCGTTCCAGGACACAAAATGCCCCGAAACCAATGATTAAACAGCGAGCAATGAAAACCAGTAAGCCAAGGTTGCCACCGCGAAACCCAAGATCAGCCATAACCAGGCGGCCGACTGAAACAACACCAGTGCCAAAACAAACAGCACCACTGTGATAAATATTTTTACCAGCTCGGCCTTCAAGTGCGCCCGGAATGCCTTGTTGGCATCGACGAAACCACCTGCGACAAACAGCGCGTACACCAGGCTGCCGGCGACCGCGATGCCGCCGCCATAGGCGGCCGACCAAGCACTATGCGCGTCAGCCAACACGCTCACCAAAACTGCAAATATGACGACGATTGCTAGCTGAAGGGCGACGACTTTGTAGACTGGCTTGGCAATATTTTGCTTCGAATTTCTCACTTACCAAGTTCCCAGAAGAATCCGTACACGCAAAGACACAGGATTATAGTTGGCTTTGATGTTACGAGTCAAACGTTGCTGCACCGCAGCAGGGCACTTTCTGCGCGAAACAGCCGTTTTGCAGGCTATTTGACGACAGATTGCACCAAGGCCGGGAAGGCGCGAGGAGGCTGCGGGCTGGAACGACGCCCCTGCGCCGTCGTTGACGGGGCCGGGCGCGGCATGTTCCAGCCGCTATGTGAGATATAACGATATATATATGGACTGGCGCCGCAAAAACAAGCCCCCGGCGGCAAACGGGGCTGGACGACACCGTCGCCCGCGTCAACCGCGCAGGCGCGCCAGCAAACCGTCGAGCACGTCCAGGTCGGCGAAGTCGATGACCATCTGGCCGCGGCCCTTGTTACCCATCTTGAACACCACCGGGGTCGCCAGGGAATCGGACAGCTCCTCCTCCAGGCGCGCGATGTCGCCGGATTTCTCCTTCTGCCGCGGCTCGCTCGGGTTGGCCTGTTGCTCCAGGGTCTGGTTGACCAGCTTTTCGGTCTCGCGCACCGACAGGCGCTTGGCCACCACCAGGTTGGCCAGCGTGATCTGGGTGGCGCCGTCCACCGCCAGCAAGGCGCGGGCGTGGCCCATGTCGATATCGCCGGCCATCAGCATGGTTTGCACCGGGCCGGCCAGGTTCATCAGGCGCAACAGGTTCGACACCGCGCTGCGCGAACGGCCGACCGCGTTGGCCGCCTGTTCGTGGGTGAAACTGAAATCGGTGATCAGGCGGTGGATCCCCTGCGCCTCTTCCAGCGGGTTCAAGTCTTCGCGCTGGATGTTCTCGATCAGGGCCATCGCGGCGGCGGCCATGTCGTCGACGTCGCGCACCAGCACCGGTACCTCGTCGAGGCCGGCGATCTGGGCGGCGCGGAAACGCCGCTCGCCGGCGATGATTTCATATTTAACAAGACCGCTCAGCGTGTCCTGGCCGATCGGCCGCACCAGAATGGGCTGCATCAGCCCCTGGGCCTTGATCGACGCCGCCAACTCGTTCAGCGCGCCCTCGTCCATGCGGGTGCGCGGCTGGTATTTGCCGGCTTGCATCTGCCTGACCGCCAGCGTCGACGGCGCGCCCGCTTCGGCGTTGCCGAAGTCGCCGCCGCCGCCGAGCAGCGCGTCGAGTCCGCGTCCCAGTCCTTTAAGTTTTTTAGTTGCCATGCTGTCCTAATAGTGTGGGCGGCGCCGCGCCCGGGGGCGGCGCCGTCGAATTACTGCGAATTACATATGTTTGATACGTTCGACCATTTCGGCGCCGAAGGCGATGTAGGCCTGCGCCCCCTTCGAGCTGGGGTCGAAGGTCACGCCCGGCAAACCGTAGGACGGCGCTTCGGCCAGCCGGACGTTGCGCGGGATGATGGTCTGGAACACCTTGTCGCCGAAATGCTGCTCGAGCTGGGCCGAGACCTGTTGCGACAAGGTCATGCGCGGATCGAACATCACCCGCAGCAGGCCGATGATCTTCAAGTCCGGGTTCAGGTTGGCGTGCACCTTCTTGATGGTGTTGACCAGGTCGGACAGGCCTTCCAGCGCGTAGTACTCGCACTGCATCGGAATGATCACGCCATGCGCGGCGCACAGGCCGTTCAAGGTCAGCATCGACAGCGCCGGCGGGCAATCGACCAGGATGAAGTCGTAGTCGGCGTCGACTTCGGCCAGCGCGTCCTTCAGGCGGCGCTCGCGGTTTTCCAGCGCCACCATCTCGACCTCGGCGCCGGCCAGCTCGCGGTTCGACGGCAGCACGTCGAAGCGCCCCGCCTCGGAACGCTGGCGCGCCGTCTTGACGTCGCACTCGCCCAGCATCACCTCGTAGGTCGACGCGGTCAGGCCGGCCTTGTTGATGCCGGCGCCCATGGTGGCGTTGCCCTGCGGGTCGAGGTCGACCAGCAGTACCCGCTGGTTCAGCTTGGCCAGTCCGGCGGAGAGGTTGACGCTGGTGGTGGTCTTGCCCACTCCGCCCTTTTGATTTGCAACGCAAAATATTTTGGCCATGTATTCTTATTTTAAAGTGTATATATCGTTTATATCGTTTATTTTGTATAAATCGTTTATTTCGTTTATATTGTATATATCGTATAAACGAAATAAACGGTTTACTACGTTTATTGCGCTCTTGCTATAAATACCAGGTGGCGCTCGGCGTCCAGCCCCGGTACCCGTATAGCCCTCAATTCCGTCACTTTCCACGCTTGCGGCAGCCGCTCGCGCTCGTCCGGCGGCGCCACCCCCTTCAAGGCGATGAATTGGCCGCCGTCGGCCAGCAGATGGCCCGACCAGTTGACGAAATCGGACAGGTCGGCGAAGGCGCGCGAGGTGATGACGTCGAAAGGCTGCTTGACCTGCAACTGCTCGACGCGCATCGTGTGGATGCTGACGTTGGTCAGGGCCAGTTCCGCCTTCACCTGGGTCAGGAAGGCGGTTTTCTTGTGCACCGTGTCGATCATCGACACTTTCATGTCCGGCCGGGAGATCGCCAGCACCATGCCCGGCAGTCCCCCCCCGGCGCCGACGTCGAGCACGTTGGCCGCGCCGGCGAAGGCCGACACCGCGGCCAGCGAATCGAGCACATGCAAGGTCAGCATCTGCATCGGATCGCGCACCGACGTCAGGTTGTAGACGGCGTTCCACTTCGCCAGCAAGGCCAGGTAGTCCAGCAACTTGGCGATCTGCGCCTCGTCCAGGTCGAGCTGGAGCTCGGCGACGCCCCGCTCCAGCACTTGCGCCAGCGCGGCGCGGTCAAACGGCTTCATTGCGCAACCTCGTCTTTCAATGTGGCGGCGCCGCCGAAACCGCGCTTTTTCAGATGCACCAGCAGCAGCGAAATCGCCGCCGGGGTCACGCCGGAAATGCGCGAAGCCTGGCCCAGCGTTTCGGGACGCTGCTTGTCGAGCTTCTGGCGCACCTCGATCGACAGCGCGCCGATGTCGAGGTAGTTGAAAGCCTCGGGCAATTTCAAGTTTTCATAGTGCTCGTGGCGCTCGATCTCCTTGCTCTGGCGCTCGATGTAACCGGCGTATTTGAGCTGGATTTCGACCTGTTCGCGCACTGCGGCGTCGTCGACGCCGGGGCCGGCCAAGGCTTGGCCGTCGACGCCGGTCATGCTCATCAGGGTGTCGTATTGCACGTTCGGCCGGCACAGCAGGTCGGCCAGCGAATATTCGCGCTCGATGGCCTGCCCCACTATACGCTGCGATTCGGCCGCCGCAAGGATGCGCGGGTTGACCCAGGTCGAACGCAGGCGTTCCAGTTCGACGGCGACCGACTCGCGTTTTTTCTCGAAGGTTTGCCACTGCAAGTCGCTGACGCAGCCCAATTTGCGGCCGATTTCGGTCAGGCGCATGTCGGCGTTGTCCTCGCGCAGGCTGAGGCGGTACTCGGCGCGGCTGGTGAACATGCGGTACGGTTCTTGCACGCCCTGGGTGATCAGGTCGTCGACCAGCACGCCCAGATACGCCTCGGAGCGGCCCGGTACCCAGGCGTCGCGGCCCTGCGTCAGCAGCGCGGCGTTGAGCCCGGCCAGCATGCCCTGCGCCGCCGCCTCTTCGTAGCCGGTGGTGCCGTTGATCTGGCCGGCGAAGAACAGGCCGGCGACGACCTTGGTTTCCAGCGACGCTTTCAGGCCGCGCGGGTCGAAATAGTCGTATTCGATGGCGTAGCCGGGGCGCAAAATGTGGGCGTTTTCCATGCCCTTCATCGACTGCACCAGGGCCACCTGGACGTCGAAGGGCAGGCTCGTCGAGATGCCGTTCGGATAGAATTCATTGGTCGTCAAGCCTTCCGGCTCGAGGAAGATCTGGTGCGATTCCTTGCCGGCGAAGCGATGGATCTTGTCCTCGATCGAGGGGCAGTAGCGCGGGCCGACGCCTTCGATGACGCCGGTGTACATCGGGCTACGGTCGAGGCCGGCGCGGATGATGTCGTGCGTCTGCGAATTGGTGTGCGTGACCCAGCACGGCACCTGCCTCGGATGCATGGCGGCGTTGCCCATGACGGAAAACACCGGCACCGGGTCGAGGTCGCCCGGCTGTTCCTGCATCACCGAAAAGTCGATGCTGCGCCCGTCGATACGCGGCGGCGTGCCGGTCTTCAAGCGGCCCTGCGGCAGCTTCAATTCCTTCAGGCGCGCCGACAAGGAAATGGCCGGCGGGTCGCCGGCGCGGCCGGCCGAGTAGTTGTTCAGGCCGACATGGATTTTGCCGTCGAGGAAAGTGCCGGCGGTCAGCACCACGGCGCGCGCCAGGAATTTGATACCGATCTGGGTGACGGCGCCGACCACGCGGTCGCCCTCTACCATCAGGTCGTCGACCGCCTGCTGGAACAGCCACAGGTTCGGCTGGTTTTCCAGGCGCGAGCGGATCGCCGCCTTGTACAAAATGCGGTCGGCCTGGGCGCGGGTGGCGCGCACGGCCGGACCCTTGGACGAATTCAGGATACGGAATTGAATTCCGGCCTCGTCGGTGGCGATGGCCATCGCGCCGCCCATGGCGTCGACCTCCTTGACCAGGTGGCCCTTGCCGATGCCGCCGATGGAGGGGTTGCACGACATCTGGCCCAGGGTCTCAATGTTATGCGTGAGCAGCAGCGTCTTCTGCCCCATACGGGCGGAAGCGAGGGCCGCTTCGGTGCCGGCGTGACCGCCGCCGACAACGATGACGTCGAATTCAGTAGGAAATAGCATGGTGGAATGGGTAAATGCGAGGGGATAAGCCCAGATTATAGAGTCTTTTTACGGACGAGGCCCCTAACTGCTTAAATTTTCATCGCCGCCCTCCACTGTTCCACGTGGAACAGGACGCCAAGCGCCCCCCCGCGGACCGCTTTGTTCCACGTGGAACAGCGGAAAACCCGGCGGGCACACCGCCACGGTTCGGTGTAAGCTAGGTTCCACAGGCAGTCCCAAGCCACTGATGACAGGAGTCGCGATGAATCGCTTTCCCGCTTTCGCTTTCAGTACCGTCGCCCACATCGTGTCGGAACTCGGCGCCGCCAGGCAGCTGGGCATGCATCTCGCCTCGCGCTTCCCCGCCGTGCGCCGCGCGCTGCTGGTAACCGACGCCGGCTTTCTAGCGACCGGTCTGGTCGCCGCGCCGCTGCACAGTTTGGAGGCGGCGAATGTCGCGGTGCAGGTTTTTTCAGAAGTCGTGGCCGATCCGCCCGAGTCCGTCGTCATGGCGGCCGTGCAGGCGGCGCGCGCCTTTGGCGCCGACGCCGTCGTCGGCCTCGGCGGCGGCAGTTCGATGGATGTCGCCAAGCTGGCCGCCGTGCTGGCCGGCGGCGCGCAGGATCTGCCGTCGATTTACGGTATCGGCAAGGTGACGGGGGCGCGCCTGCCGCTGCTGCTGCTGCCCACCACCGCCGGCACCGGTTCCGAGGTCACCAATATCGCCATCGTCACGACCGGCGCAGCCACCAAGATGGGCGTCGTCGCGCCGCAACTGTACGCCGACGTCGCGCTGCTCGACGCCGAGCTGACACTGGGTCTGCCGCCGCACGTTACCGCCGCCACCGGTATCGACGCGATGGTGCATGCGATCGAAGCCTATACCAGCCGCCACAAAAAGAACCCCTTGTCCGACGCGCTGGCGCGCCAGGCCTTGCAGTTGCTGCACGGTAGCCTGATCGCGGCGTGCAGGGATGGCCGCGATCTGGCGGCGCGCCAGGCGATGCTGCTCGGGGCGATGCTGGCCGGGCAGGCGTTCTCAAACGCGCCGGTGGCGGCAGTCCACGCGCTGGCCTACCCCGTCGGCGGCGTGTTCCACGTGCCGCATGGTTTGTCGAATGCGCTGGTGTTGCCGCATATGTTGCGCTTCAACGCGCCGGCGGCCGCCACGCTCTACGCGGAACTGGCCACGATTGTGGCGCCGCGCGCCACCGGCAGCGACGAGGCGCGGGCCGACGCGCTGGCATTGGCGATGCAGCGGATCGCCGTCGACAGCGGCATCGAAACGCGGTTGCGGCAGGTTGGCGTCGGCGCCGTCGACCTGGACCGGCTAGCCGACGAGGCGATGCTGCAGACCCGGCTGCTGGGAAACAATCCGCGCGAAGTCGGCCGGGACGACGCCCGCGCAATTTACGCCGCGGCTTGGTAAGGCGTCGG
The DNA here is from genome assembly GCF_000344615.1 of Janthinobacterium sp. CG3. Lineage (GTDB taxonomy): Bacteria > Pseudomonadota > Gammaproteobacteria > Burkholderiales > Burkholderiaceae_D > Janthinobacterium. The sequence continues at coordinate 4,390,147 of NZ_KB467824.1, forward strand.
TAACGGCTGTTCCACGTGGAACAGCCGCGCAGCTGACATGTTCGCGGCGACGATGGAGTTTAGGCGCTTGTCGCCGAAGCGGCTATCAGCACCAGCACTGCGAAGGTTTCCAAGACGGCGGCGGCGATGGGTCGTAACACGCGATTTTTCGTTGTCATGCTTTACTCCTGAACGGTTCTGGCCGATGGCGGCGCAAGCTGGAAAGCCCACGAAAGCCACTATACGAAAAAATCCGGCAGAAAAACATTTGATTGTTGTTATTAAATCGATAGGTCACGGCTATAGCCCTTCGTCATGAAGGGAGCGGCTTGTCGTTCAACGCCAGCGGTACCAGCTTGCGCAACGCTGCCCGCGCGTCTTGCGCGGCCATGCGGCGCCGCTGGAATATATTGTTGAGGACCAGCGCGCTGGCGGTCAGCGCCGCGCCGACCATCTGCCCGCCCCGCGGCGGCGTGCCACCGGCGGCCGACACGATGAAAGCCGTCAACGGAACGACATCCATGAACAACACGCCGTTCATCGGCGTGATGATGCTGTTGCCGATATTCCAGGCCAGCACGGCCACAAATCCCGCCAGGAAAATCATGTAGCCCAGGTGGGGAGCGATGGAGACCACGACGCTGGCGGACACGGGATGAATCAGGCCGGCCGCCCGCAGCGCGATCACGACCGTGAACACGGTGCTCAAGCCGAGCAAGGTCGTCATCGTCGTGTAACGGTACGGGCTCCAATGCGCGAACAGCGATGCCCCGACGGTGTAGACGACCCAGCACAGGGCGCCCAGCAGGAGCAAGGCGTTCGACCGGTAGTTGGCGTACTCCCGTAGCAAGCGCTGGGGTTGGCCGTCGGTAATGACCAGCACCACGCCAAGAAACGATAGTCCGATAAAGGCAAACGAGACCAGCGGCGGTCGGGTGCGCCGCACGCTCCAGTTGACGAGCAGCGCCAGCATCGGCATCGTCGCCATGATCACGGCCGCGTTCAGCGTTCCTTCCCTGCCGGCCAATTGCTGTCCCAGGAATACCACGAAACCGAAGCCGGCGAATCCTGCGCTACCGAGCAGCCAGGCCAGCCAGTAGCGCTCGCCTTTCAGCGACAACGCGCCCGGCCCTTCCCGCATCAGCAGCAGGGCCAGGAAAGCCAGCCCGGCGACGCTGTAGCGGATCGCCGTGAACTGGAACGCGTCGATCCTTGTCAGCGCGTCGTCCATGACCGGGAACATGCCGCCCCAGGCAACGGTGGCAACGAAGCAGCACAGCGCGCCGCGGGCATAGTCTTTCTGCATAGAATCCTTTGCATGCGGCCGTCACCGGGGGGTCGGTCCGCGCTTGTTGTGGTGCTCCAGTATAGAAAGGCGACCGGCGTGCCGACAGGGACAGACGGCATATAATCAAGTCAACTGTACTGATCAAAAAAGGGCACAGATTGAAACTGGATATTTCCCCGCAACGCAATGTGCCCTTGGTGGCACAAGTGGTCGATCAACTGTCGGGGCTGATACTCGCCCGTTCCCTGGGCGCCGGCCGCAAGCTGCCGTCGATTCGCGAGTTCGCCGCCGTCAACGGCATCTCCAAATCAACGGCGGTGGAAGCGTATGACCGCTTGGTTGCGCAGGGTTTGCTAACCTCGCGTCCCAAGGCCGGCTTCTACGTGGCGACGCTGCGCGGTCCGGTCGAATTGCGCAGCGCCATAGACCTTTCGGCGCAGCGCGCCATCGATCCCATCTGGATGTTGCGCAATTCCCTGCAACTCGATCCGGCGATGCTGAAACCCGGATGCGGCTGGCTGCCGGCGCCCCTGCTCCACTCCGAGGGCATCGCCCGGGGCTTGCGCGCCGTCTCGCGCGCCGGCGCGCAAGCGCTGTCCGGCTACGGCGAACCACTCGGTTTCGAGCCCTTGCGGCGCCACCTGCAGCGCCTGCTCGCACTACGCGGCATCGATGCCGGCACCGGACAAATCATGCTCACCGACAGCGGCAGCCAAGCCATCGACCTGGCGCTGCGGCTGCTGCTGCGGCCGGGCGACACGGTGCTGGTCGACGATCCCTGCTATTTCAATTTCCAGGCCGTGCTGGCGGTGCACGGGGCCAAGGTCGTCAGCGTTCCCCTGCTCGCCAACGGCCCGAACATGGCGGCCTTCGCGGCGGCGGCGGCGCTGCACCGGCCGCGCCTGTATCTGACCAATGGCAGTTTGCACAATCCCACCGGCGTCACGGTCGCGCCGGCGGTCGCGCACCAGTTGCTGAGCCTGGCGGAGCAATTCGATTTCGCGATCGTCGAGGACGATACCTTCGCCGACTTCGAAGAGCGGCCGTCGACGCGGCTGGCCGCGTTGGACCAGTTACAGCGCGTGATCCACATCGGCAGCTTTTCAAAGACGCTGTCGGGCGCGGCCCGCTGCGGCTATCTGAGCTGCTGCCAAGAATGGCTGGAGCGCCTGGTCGAACTGAAGCTGGCCACCTCGTTCGGCAACAACGAGGCGTGCGCGCGCCTGATCCATCAGTTGCTGGTCGACGGCAGTTATCGCAAGCATATGGATGCGGTGCGCGCGCATCTGCGCGGCGCGTCGGTGCAGGCGCGCCGGCGCATCAAGGACTGCGGCTTGACGCTGTGGCACGAGGCCGAGGAAGGATTGTTTCTATGGGCGAAGGCAAGCGAGGGCACCGACTGCGCCGGGATTGCCCGCGATGCTTTGGAGCAAGGCATACTGCTGGCGCCCGGCGATGTGTTCAGCCCGGCGCGCACGGCCGGCAACTACCTGCGCTTCAACGTGGCGCAATCGTCCGATCCGCGCATCTTTGATTTTTTGCGCGCCGCGCTGCACAACTAAGCGCCTTTCCCGTAGCCTCCGTACGGCCTAATGCATTGTCGGCATCTTGACCAAGTGGAGCGATTGAAGGCGGGTTTGTGTTCCACGTGGAACACAAACCGGAGGCGGATGCCGGGGCCAGACCTGAAGGTCCGACCCCGGGGTTACCCCCCTAGGTTTTGATGATTTTAACGCAGCAGCCTCGAACAAGTCAGATCAGTTCGGCACGTCGACCACCGTGCCGCTCACCGAGATAACGTTGGCCGCCGCCGGCGCCGCGGCGATCGGCGGCACGTTGGCGGCGGTGATCGGCGTTGTCGCGTCGGCCCGCGTGACAGTGCGCACCACTTGCGAAGGCGGCAGGGCCTGCGCCGTTTTCAAGTTGGCGTACATGGCGTCGAGCGCGCGGTTCAGGTAGACGTGCAAGGGCACGATGACCGTCGGCAAGGCGTTGGTGAAAGAGTCGAAGTGGTTGGCGTTGCTCACCTCGATGTAGCGCAGCTTGCTGGCACTGCCCTCCGCCGCGGCGTTCAGACCCACGTAGGCGCGCGACGCGTGGTTCACCGGGATCAGGGTGTCGGCGCGGCCATGCACGATGATCGCCGGCTTGCCGCGCAAATTGCCGGTCGCCTGTACTTGCGCGATGCCGTCGCGCACGCGCTGGCTTCGCGCCGCCAAGGCCGGCGCCAGCGCGCCGCCGTTGATCGGGTCAACGCCGGTCGCCAGCGCCCGCAGGCACAGGAAGCCATCGAGCGACTGGTCTGCCAGACCCGTCGATTGCGACACTCCAAACGCGTAGGCCTTGGCGCCGCCCACCGAATCTTCGTACACGACGTTGCCGATGCCGCTGCTCTGCAGCGCGTAGCTGCCGGCCTTTTGCACCGGCGTGTAGGCGATCGGGTTGCCGGTGGAGTCGGTGGCCGCGAAGCTGAAACCGCATACCTTGTCGGTGACCGAGAATTTTCCGTAGGCATTGGCATAGCTGACCGCGACCAGGACGTTGGCGACGGCGTGCCCGGCCTGCAAGGGATCGGAGTCGCTCAGCCAGCCGTAGGCCTTCAACTTGGCTTTCGCGTTGCTTTGTTGCGTGGCCAGGTCGGCGCCGGTCAGCAAGCCTTTGCCGACCAGTGCGGTGCAGCGCCCGCTGCTGCCGGCGATGCAGGGCTGGAACAGCGCCGCGTAGCTCGCATAATCGAGCAGCGGCTTGGCCTGCGCGCTCACCGGCGCCCCGCCCTGCCGCACCGTGTAGGCGGGCGTGGCCTTCGCTTGTACTTGCGGCTCGGTCACGGCGACGCCGCCGATCAAGCCAAGGGTGTCCTGCTCGGCGGCGCGCAAGGCCGAACCGCCGCCGTTTGAAATGCTCGAGGCGATGGTGATGGTATTTTTCGGCGTCAGGCGCAGCAGGTGGCGCTTGCCGTCGCTGGCCAGCACGCCGTACTTCTCGTTGAGCACATAGTAGGCGAATTCAATTGCCTGCAAGGTCGACTTGCCCCAGTCCTGCTCCGGGTTCTGCTGCGAGTGCGCGTGCTTCATCGCCACGCGGTTCGGATACGCGAGGGCGAAGGCGAGCCGCTCGGCGTCGCTCAGCACCGGGGCGAACAGCGCGTTCTTCCCCGCCGCCGCGCGGGTGGCGCGCACGCCGCTTTGCAGATTGACGGCGTCGTCGTCGAAGGTGTACAGGCCGGTGCCGCTGCCTTTGTCGGAATAGGCGACCGCGCAACCCTTTTTCAAGCCCCATTCGCCGGAGCTGCCGATGGCGCCGTAAATGCCGCGCGAGCCGCTCGAGGTGCCGGTGACGATGCAAGCGTTGGCCGGGTCGAAGCTGGCCGGCACTTGCACCATCAGCGTCACGTTCAGCTTGCCGCTGCCGTCGTCAGCGTAGGCCAGGTATTCGCTGCCGGCAACCTTGCCTTCGCCGGCCGTGACGGCGCCGCTGGCGTCGACGTTGGGGCCGTACAGCGTGCCGTAGCCGCTGTTGGCGTTGATGTCGAGCACGGCCCGGTAATTGGCGTGGATGGCGTTGCGGCGCAACTCGACGGCGCTGGGATTGGCCGGATCGGCGTAGTCGGGCGTGACACCGCCCAGGCCGGTCTTGCCCAAGCCTGCGGTCAATAGGTCGTTCGACACGCCGTCATAACTGGCGCTGGTAATCGGCCCCAGATAGGCCGGCAGGACGTTCAGGCTTTCCGGGTCCTGGTTGCTGCCGCAGGCGACCAGCGCGGTCGTGGCGATGGCCAGGCTGCCGGTGTGAAATGCGCTCTTGATATTTTTCATGTCATCCTTCCAAAAAACGATGCTCCAATGAAAAACGCCGGACTTGGAGTCCGGCGTTGCTTTGCCAATCAGGCGGCTTTTTTGTGGCCGCCCGGGGCGAACCGGGCGATCATTTCGCCCACTATGCCGCGCCGGAACAAGAGCACGCAGGCAACGAAAATCAGGCCGGTGATCATGCTCACCGATTCGCCCAGTGTGTTGAACCATTCCACGCCGGTCCTGGTCGCCAGGAAGGTGCCGAGGTCGCCCAGCTTGTTTTCCAGCACGATGATGATGACCGCGCCGAGGATCGGACCGGCCAGCGTGCCCATGCCGCCGACCAGGGTCATCAGGATCACCAGGCCGGACATGGTCCAGTGCACGTCGGTCAAGGTTTCAAAGCCCAGCACCAGGGTCTTGGTGGCGCCGGCCAAGCCGGCCAGCGCCGCCGACAGCACGAAGGCCAGCAGCTTGTACTTGTCGACGTCGTAGCCCAGCGAGATCGCGCGCGGCTCGTTTTCCTTGATCGCCTTCAAGACCTGGCCGAACGGCGAATGCACGGTGCGCATGATCAGCGCGAAGCCGGCCACGGCGATCGCCAACACGACGAAGTACAGCGTGGTGTCGTTGCTCAGGTCAATCACGCCCAGCAGCTTTCCACGTGGCACACCCTGCAAGCCGTCCTCGCCGCCGGTGAAGCCCATGCGCAGCGCCAGGAAGTAGACCATCTGCGCCAGCGCCAGCGTGATCATCGAGAAATAGATGCCCTGGCGGCGGATCGCCAGGCCGCCCATGACCAGGCCGATCAGCGCCGCCGCGCCGACGCCCAGCAACAGGCTCAGCTCGACCGGCAGGCCGAACACTTTGAGCGCGTGGCCGGCGACGTAGCCGGCGCCGCCGAAGAAGGCGGCATGGCCGAACGAGAGCAGGCCGGTGAAACCGATCAACAGGTTGAAGGCGCAGGCGAACAGGGCGAAGCACAACAGCTTCATCAGGAAAACCGGGTAGCCGAAGTAAGGCGCCGCCAGGGCCAGGGCCAGCGCGATGGCGTAGCCGATGTTTTTATTCATCTTGATTGCTCCAATACTGAGTGTGGCTGGTAGATTACTTCTCTTTGCCGAACAGTCCGGCCGGGCGCAGCAGCAGCACGACGACCATCACGACGAACACCACCGTGGCCGAGCCCTCCGGATAGAACACCCGGGTCAGGCCTTCGATCACGCCCAGCCCCAGGCCGGTCAGGATCGACCCCATGATGGAACCCATGCCGCCGATGACGACCACGGCGAAGACGACGATGATCAGGTTCGAGCCCATCAGCGGCGACACCTGGATGATCGGCGCCGCCAGCACGCCGGCGAAACCGGCCAGCGCCACGCCGAAGCCGTAGGTCAAGGTGACCATCAGCGGCACGTTGATGCCGAAGGCCTCGACCAGTTTCGGGTTTTCGGTGCCGGCGCGCAGGTAGGAGCCGAGCTTGGTTTTTTCAATCACGTACCAGGTCGCCAGGCAGATCGCCAGCGAGGCCAGCACCACCCAGGCGCGGTAGTTGGGCAGGATCATGAAGCCCAGGTCGGTTGCGCCGGACAGCAGTTCCGGCACTTGGAACGGTTGCCCGGAGACGCCATAGAAGGAGCGGAACACGCCCTCGGCGATCAAGGTGATGCCGAAAGTCAGCAACAAACCGTACAAGTGGTCCAGCTTGTAGAGCCAGCGCAGCATGGTTTTTTCAATGACGATGCCCAGCGCGCCCACCATCAACGGCGCGGCCACCAGCATCACCCAGTAGTTGATGTTGAAATACGTTAAACCCATCCAGGCCAGGAAGGCGCCGATCATGTACATGGCGCCGTGGGAAAAGTTAATCACGTTGAGCAGGCCGAAAATGACGGCCAGGCCGAGCGACAACATCGCGTAGAACGAGCCGTTGACGAGGCCCAGCAGCAGCTGGCTCATCATCGCTTGTAAAGGAACGCCGAAAATTTCCATGGCATCGCAGTATAAAAGTCGCCGGACCGGCCGGCGGGGGATCAGAGGAAAAGGCGCGGCGCCGCTGGCGCCCGCGCGAGGTGGTGCGTCGGCCGGCCGCAGCGGCGGGCCGACTTTGCCGGCCTGGCGCGCAAAGGCGCCGGACCGGCGGTGCCGCTAACTTATTTCCAGAGCGCGCACTTGGTTTCCGCCTTGGTCACGTAGGCCTGGGCGCCCGGTACCGTCGCCACCACTTTGTAGTAGTCCCATGGATATTTCGATTCCGACGGCTTTTTCACTTCCATCAGATACATGTCGTGGACCATGCGCCCGTCCGGGCGAATTTCGCCGCCCTTGGTGAACATGTCGTTGATCTTGGTCGATTTCAGGTGCGCCATGACCTTGTCGGAATCGTCGGTGCCCAGCGCCTTGACCGCCTTCAGGTAGGTCGCCGCGGCCGAGTAGTCGGCCGCCTGCAGCATCGACGGCTCTTTCTTCATCTTGTCGAAGTAGCGCTTCGACCAGGCGCGGGTTTCCGGATTCAAATCCCAGTACCAGCCGTCGGTCAGGTACATGCCCTGCGTCATCGGCAGACCCAGCGAATGGATGTCGTTGATGAACATCAACAGGCCGGCCAGCTTCATGGTTTTCGTGACGCCGAATTCATTGGCCGCCTTAATACTGTTGATCGCGTCGCCGCCGGCGTTGGCCAGGCCGAGGATCTGCGCCTTCGACGCCTGCGCTTGCAACAGGAAGGACGAGAAGTCCGACGCCGACAGCGGGTGCTTGACGCTGCCCAACACCTTGCCGCCGGCCGTTTTCACGACCTCGGCGGTGTCCTTCTCCAGCGAGGCGCCGAAGGCATAGTCGGCGGTCAGGAAATACCAGTTCTTGCCGCCCTGCTTGACGATGGTGCCGCCGGTGCCGCGCGCCAGCGCCACGGTGTCGTAGGCGTAATGCACGGTGTACGGGGTGCATTCCTCGTTGGTCAGGCGCGAGGAACCGGCGCCGATCGAGACGAAGACCTTTTTCTTTTCCGCCGCCACTTTCGCCATCGCCAGGTTGGCGCCGGAGTTGGTGCCGCCGATCAGCAGGTCGACGCCCTGCTGGTCGAACCATTCGCGCGCCTTCGAGGCGGCGATGTCGGCCTTGTTCTGGTGATCGGCGGAAATGAACTCGACTTTTTTACCGGCCAGCACCACGCCGGCGTCGGCAATCGCCATTTTGATCGCTTCCGCGCCGCCCTGCCCGTCGACGTCCGAATAGACGCCGGACATGTCGGTGATGAAGCCAATTTTGATGGTGTCGCCCGATACCTGGGCTTGTGCGGCCACTGAAAAACCCATGGCGCAGAGGGCGGTGGCGGCGATGGCGATTGCGTTACGTTTCATATTGTCTCCGTTTATTTGATTTGTTAGGGTGTGGCTGTGTGGCCTTACTGTGCGGCCTTACTGTGTGGCCTTACTACAAGCGTTCAACGCGGGCGTTATACGCCCAGAAGCTCGGTCAGGACGGGCATCTTCGCTTCCAATTGCGACGCAGCAAAAGTTTCGACAATCTGACCATGCTCCATCACATAAAACCGGTCCGCCAGCGGCGCCGCGAAGCGGAAATTTTGCTCGACCATGACGATCGTGTAGCCCTTGGCCTTGAGCATGGTGATCATCCGCGCCAGGCCCTGCACGATGACCGGCGCCAAGCCCTCGGAAATTTCATCGAGCAACAGCAGGCGCGCGCCGGTGCGCAGAATCCGCGCCACCGCCAGCATTTGCTGTTCGCCGCCCGACAGGCGGGTGCCCTGGCTGTGCTTGCGTTCCTCCAGGTTCGGGAACATCGAATAGATTTCGGCGATCGACATGCCTTCGTGGCCGGTGTCGAGCGCCGGCGGCAGCATCAGGTTTTCCTCTGTCGACAGCGACGAGAAAATGCCGCGCTCTTCGGGACAGTAGCCGACCCCGAGGTGGGCGATTTTGTGGGTCGCCAAACCAATTGCCTCGACGCCGTTGACTTGGATCGACCCTTTGCGCGCGCCGGTCAGGCCCATGATCGCGCGCAAGGTGGTGGTGCGGCCGGCGCCGTTGCGGCCCAGCAAAGTAACGACTTCACCCTGCTGCACCGTCAAATTAACGTCGTGCAAAATGTGCGATTCGCCGTACCAGGTGTGCAGGTTGCTTATTTTCAATGCCGTCGTCATCAATGGGCTCCTTCCAGCTCGGCGCTGGTGGTGCCCATATAGGCTTCCATCACCTGCGGATTGCGCGATACCTCGGCGTAACTGCCCTCGGCCAGCATGGCGCCGCGCTGCAACACAGAAATCTTGTCGCAGATGCCAGAGACCACGCTCATATTGTGTTCCACCATTAAGATGGTGCGGCCCTTCGAGACCTTCTTGATCAGTTCCGTGACACGGTGTACGTCTTCGTGGCCCATGCCCTGGGTCGGCTCGTCGAGCAACATCATTTCCGGCTCCATTGCCAGCGTGGTGGCGATTTCCAGCGCGCGTTTGCGGCCGTAGGGCATGTCGACGGTGATGGTGTCGGCGAATTCGGTCAAGTCGACTTCGGCCAGCAGGGCCATCGCCCGCTCGTTCAGTTTCGACAGGGAACGTTCGCTCTGCCAGAAATGGAAGGAGGTGCCGAGCTGGCGCTGCAGTCCTATGCGCACGTTTTGCAGCACCGACAGGTGCGGAAACACGGCTGAAATCTGGAACGAGCGGATCACCCCCATGCGCGCGATCTGCGCCGGCTTGGCCGCCGTGATGTCGTTGCCGTTGAAGAGGATGGTGCCGGAGGTGGGGACCAAGAATTTGGTCAGCAAATTGAAGCAAGTGGTTTTGCCGGCCCCGTTGGGACCGATCAGCGCGTGGATATGACCACGCTCAACCTTCAAGTTCACGTCGTTAACGGCCGTGAAACCCTTGAATTCCTTAGTCAAATTCCTTGTTTCCAAGATGACGTTTGACATCGTGTCTCCTCATTGTTCTTTTTCGTTCTACATCATTTTTTTAGATAATACACAGTTTAAATTTTACAAACAATACAGTATAACTACCATAAAGTATTGATCGCCGACTATCAGACAAGCGTCAAGCTTTGTCGAAATTTCGACAGAGAAAGCCCCTATTTCCAGCTTGCGTCAATCATTTGCGCGGCCTTTTCGGCGATCATCACGCTCGGCGAGTTGGTGTTTCCGGAGGTGATAAACGGCATAATGGAGGCGTCGACCACCCGCAAACCCGCCACCCCGACCACCCGCAGCGCGCTGTCGACCACCGCCAACGCATCGCCGGCGCGGCCCATTTTGCAGGTGCCGACCGGATGGAAAATCGTGGTGCCGATGAGACCGGCCGCTTCGGCCAACTCCCCCTCGCTGCGGTACTGCGGACCGGGCTTAAACTCCTCGGGCGCGAAACGGCTCAGCGCCGGCGCCGCGACGATAGTGCGCGTCAACGCCAGCGCCGCCGCCGCGGTTTTGCGGTCGTCCGCCGTACTCAAATAATTCGGGCTTATTTTCGGCGCCGCGTAGGAATCGCCGCTGGCGATACGCACATGCCCGCGCGCGCTCGGGCGCAAATTGCACACGCTGGCGGTAAACGCGGGGAAACTGTGCAGCGGCTGGCCGAACTTTTCCAGCGACAGCGGCTGCACGTGATATTGCAGGTCCGGCGTGGCCATGCCGGGATTAGATTTGGCGAACGCGCCCAATTGCGACGGCGCCATCGACATCGGGCCGCTCTGGAACATCGCATATTCCAGGCCTATTTTCATCTTGCCGTACCAACTGGCGGCCATCGTATTCAGCGTTTTCGCGTCGCGCACTTTGAAGACCATGCGCAGCTGCAAATGGTCTTGCAGGTTTTCGCCGACGCCGGGCGCGTCGACCACGGGCGTGATACCGTGCTGCCGCAGCAGCGCGGCCGGGCCGATGCCGGACAACTGCAAAATTTGCGGCGAGCCGATCGCGCCGGCGGTCAACAAGACTTCGCGCCTGGCCGCGGCGGTCCAGGCGGTGCCGCCGCCGGTGAACGCCACGCCGCGGCAGACCGGGCCGCCCTCGCCCTGCTCAATAATCAGGCGCTCGACATGGCTGCCGGTCATAATCGTCAGGTTCGGACGGCTGGAGGCCGGCTTCAAAAAGGCTTTCGAGGTGTTCCAGCGGATGCCGCGCTTTTGATTGACGTCGAAATAGCCGCAGCCGCTGTTATCGCCGCCGTTGAAGTCGGCGCTGTTTGGAATGCCGACCTGGCTGGCGGCGTCGCGGAAGGCATCCAGTATTTCCCAGGACAGGCGTTGCTTTTCGACGCGCCATTCGCCGCCGGCGCCGTGGCTGGCCGACGCGCCGCCGTAATAATCCTCGCTTTGTCTAAACAGCGGCAGCACCTGGTCCCAGCGCCAGGACGCATCACCGGTCGCATCGGCCCAGCGATCGTAATCGCCGGATTGGCCGCGCATGTAAATCATGCCGTTGATCGAGGAGCTGCCGCCAAGTACCTTGCCGCGCGGGTAAATCAGGCTGCGACCGCCCAAACCGGCGTCCGGTTCGGTTTTATACAGCCAGTCGGTGCGCGGATTGCCGATGCAGTGCAGATAACCGACCGGAATATGGATCCAGACATAATCGTCCTTGCCGCCGGCTTCGATCAGCAAGACCGTCGCGTTCTTATCGCGTGTCAGGCGGTTCGCCAGAACGCAACCAGCGGTGCCGCCGCCAACAATAATATAGTCGTACTGTCCTGCTGATTCCAATGACTGCTCCTTCAACGTACACGATAGAGCGGTCAAACGCGGTTTTTACTGTGCCGCCTTCATTTCCGCCACCAGAGTCTGAACCAACTGTGCCGCGGGCATGCCGCGAGCAAGATTAACACCAGTGCCAGCCCAGAGCGACATTAATTCAGTGTCGCCAGCCTTGGCGGCGGCCGCGCGGATACTGCCGGTGAGGGCGTTTTGCACCGGATATGCAGGCACCAGAGTTTCGACCGATTCCATCATCTGCATAAAACGGTTCTCCAGTCCTCGCGCGTAGCGTCCTGAAAACGCGCGCGTCAACCTGGTCGGATGATTGCCGGCGCTAAGCAAGCGTTTCTTGTATTCGGGATGGATGCCGGATTCGTCGCTGACCAAGAAGGCCGTGCCCATTTGCACGGCGGAGGCGCCCAGCGCCAGCAATCGGGCAATATCGGCGCCGTTCATGATGCCGCCCGCTGAAATAATGGGAATCTCAAGCACCCCGACCAGCTCTGCCAGCAACTCGGCAGTGCCCAGGGTGGCGTCTGTCTGGGGAACCAGAAAGGTTCCACGATGTCCGCCGGACTGGACACCGGAAGCGACCACGGCGTCGGCGCCCGCCGCTTGCCAGGCCAGACCTTCGGTCGCAGTCGTGACGGTGCCGATCACAAAAACGCCGGCGGCGTGCAGGCGTTGCACATGCGCGACACTCAGAATATCAAAAGTAAAGCTGGCAACGGCAGGCGCGGCCACGATCAAGGCGTCGAATTGTGCTTCGAAATCCTCACACCACTTGGCCGGCGCGGGCAATTCCTGCCAACCCAGCGTCGACCAAACGGGTTTCAGCAATTGAACGCCCTGCTCCACCTCGTCGGGAGTTGGTTGGGGGGTCTTCTGGACGAACAAATTCACCGCGAATGGACGCGTGGTAAGCGCCCGTATTTGCTCGACCTGGGCCAACATGGTTTCGGGCGTCAGCAAAGACGCCGCCAACGAACCGAGAGCGCCGGCGTTCGAGGCGGCAACAACCAGAGCGGGGACGGAGGCGCCGCCCGCCATCGGTCCCTGGATGATCGGATAGTCAAAAAGCTCGTGGAATTTCATCTTCAATCTCCCAAATCACGAACTGCAAGGTTACCAGATTGGTAAGGAAAAAGCGTTAAAGCAGCTATTTTTGAGGCGCCCGCCTTGTGGACAAGTCTATGGATATCCACAGGCACGGTTTGTGGGTAAGGAAAAAAAAATTTCTTCCTTTTTTTTTTGTTCAGAAAGAGTTCATCGGACATACAAGGTATACACAGCAGTTGTAAACGCTTCAAGCACTTGATTTTAATCCAAAATACACACTTATCCACAGAAAAGTGACTACGTTAACAACTACTACTATTCTTATATTCAAACCTTTTTAAAGTAAACAAGCAACGGCTCGAAAAAAGAAAACCACCCCAACCCCTTCACAAGCACAACCTCCAATCTTGCTGCAAACACAGGACATGGACTGCTAGATCGCAAAAACCAAGGCGACCTCCTCGACACGCTGCTCGCAAGCTCCAACGACGAACGCTGCCATGGCTCAGCTCTGTCGGCCGTTTTTCCAACGGGGTATGCCAGCCGGCATCTCAAATTTTCCTTTCAGCGGCGTTCTAGAGGGCTTGTTCGCCGTTTTGGGAGCAATCTCTCAGCGAATTTTCAATCGCCGGGGGCGTTGAGGGGCTGGAAAAACCCCCTTGCGGCTCCTACAGCTTGCCTTGAAGAAAAAAAAATTTCGTTTACTGCCTTTGGGAGCCTAAAAACGTGTCAAAAAGACCCTTTTCGACAGGGGCTGTGGATAAGTCAATGGATATCCACAGGACTGCTTGTGGGTAAGCCCGAACTTATCCAAGGGCCGTTATTTTATACAGAATTGCTCCTGAAGAGATACAGCGATTATGCAGGCTTTATTTTTGAGCTAAACCGATGATTTTTAAGGAAAATAGTGACTTATCCACAGAAATATCCGCGTTTACTACTACTACTATTTTTATATAAACCCTTTGTAAACAACTAAAAGGCGAAGCCTGCGAATGGCTCAAAAAAAAAAAAAAGCAAAAACGTGCTTGAAAAATATATTGAAAAACCGTCTTCAGGAACCCCGGCGTCCAAACGCTGAAAACACCGGTCCGATGCCTGTGGTCCGCCTGCTGTCCGTACGCTGGCCGACCGGGGTGCTAAAGAAGGTCGGGAACATTGGAAAATTGCTGGTTTTGCATTGAAAACCCGCTTTCTTCAAGCTGTCTGTGGATAAGTGCCTGCATATCCACAGGATGAGTTGTGGGAAAACTCACCCTTTGTCCACAGGCGCATTTTTATCCCAAATTAGTCCTGTCTGGATACAATGCTTATGCAAGCCGTTTTGTGGACTGTAAGTTGATGATTTCTATGGCGTAAACCTACTTATCCACAAAAATATGGTCGTTTACTATCACTACTATTTTTATATATACAAAGCTTATATAAAACAGCTACACAGCGCAGTTCAGTGGATATTTCCTTCAAAGCAGCCAGAAAACCGCAAAAACAGAGATCAGAACCATGAATTCGAACAAAAAATTACGTTTAGGAGTCATCAGCGCCCTTGCAGAAGAGCAAGAAGGGCTGGTAGAAGCCATGAAAGGCCCCCACAAGCTCACGCACGCCATGCGTGACTACACGCAGGGTAACTTGTGGGGAATCGACGCTGTGTGCGTTCTGTCGCGTATTGGCAAGGCTGCGGCGGCCATGACTGCCGCTATCCTTGTGGAAAAGTTCGAAGTTACCCACATTGTTTTCACGGGAGTCGCCGGAAGCGGGGATATTTTCGTCAAAGTTGGGGATATAGTTGTCGCAGAATCACTAGTTCAGCACGATATGGACGCCCGTCCCCTGTTTCCGCGCTTTGAGGTGCCGTTGACTGGCCTCTCGCGTTTTCCGTCGGATCTGGCGTTGAGCGACCACTTGGCGTCCTCAGCGCAGGATTTCCTGTCGGACGAGCTGAAAAGCGTCTTCAATGAGGTTGAGGCGAAGGAATTCGGTCTCGACGAACCGCGCTTGCACCGTGGCTTGATCGGCAGCGGCGACCAGTTTATCCACAGCCGCACGCAGTTGGGCCAGCTCAAGGAGGCTTTGCCCGACTTGTTGGCGGTGGAAATGGAAGGCGCCGCAGTGGCGCAGGTGTGTTTTGAGCTTGGCATTCCGTACGCGGTGATACGGACGGTGTCGGACAACGCCAACGAAGACGCCGCAGTCGACTTTATGCGGTTCGTGGGGACAGTCGCGTCGCGTTATGCGTTTCACGTCGTAAAACGGCTGTGCGAGCGGCTGGTGGGACGGACGTAAAAAAACCAGAGGCTTTACGCCTCTGGTTTTTTTTACCGTGAAAAAAGCTTATGCGCCCAACGTCATCAGGCTGGCGTTACCGCCGGCTGCCGTCGTATTCACGCACAGCGCCCGTTCAGCGACCAGGCGCCACAATGGGATGGCCCCCTCCTGGGTGGTCTCGATCGTGCCCACCAGGGCCCCTGAGCGGCCCGCCAACATGGGTTTGACCTCGTTTGCCAGGGCAGGCTCGACCATTACGATCTGGAAATGATCGCCGCAGGTTGCTATCGAGCCTACCCACTGGATGCGATCCTTGACCGCCGCCGGCAAGTCGACCGGCACCAGCGAAGGCGACGACGACAATATCAGCGCCTTGTTGCCGGTTGCCAGCGCCGCTGCCAACTGGTTCAGCAGCACGCCGAGCGTTTCCGCCATGCACACCACTTGTCCGCGCTCGACGAAGCTGAGCGTGTTGCGCTCGCCGGTTGGGCCTGGCAAGACCGTGGTGCTGCCATGCAAGGTGGTGCGAGCGTATTCGTTGGCCAAGTCCGCGACTTGTTGATGGCCGTGGCTTGTGGCCCATACCGTCAAGGCGTCCAGCGCCGGCGTTGCCTGGCGCTGGTGCTGGGCGGGGGCCGGCGTGCCGCGTTGCAGACGTTTCAAGTAGAGCGGCCCGCCGGCTTTTGGCCCGGTGCCCGATTTGCCTTCGCCGCCGAACGGCTGCACGCCAACGACGGCGCCGACGATGTTGCGGTTGACGTAGATGTTGCCAACATGCGCGCGGCTGGAGATGAAGTCGATGGTCTCGTCGATGCGCGAATGGATGCCCAGCGTCAGTCCGAAACCGCTGTTGTTGATTTCTTCAATCAATTGCGGCATTGCCGCGCGCTTGTAGCGGATCACGTGCAGAACCGGGCCGAACACTTCATGCGTCAGTTCCGACAGCGACTTGATTTCCAGCACGGTTGGCGCGACGAAGGTGCCGTTCACCGCCGGCAGATCGAGCGAAAAGTGGTCGATGGCGGTGGCCTTAATTTTGTTGATATGGGCCAGAAGGTTGCGCTGCGCTTCGGTGTCGATGACCGGGCCGATATCGGTGGCCAGGCGGTCCGGGTTGCCAACGCGCAGTTCGCGCATCGCGCCTTTGAGCATTTTGACGGTCTTGTCGGCAATTTCCTCCTGCAGGAACAGCACGCGCAGGGCCGAGCAGCGTTGGCCGGCGCTGTCGAAGGCGGACGAGATGGCGTCTTGCACCACTTGCTCCGGCAGGGCCGACGAATCGACGATCAGCGCGTTTTGGCCGCCGGTTTCGGCGATCAGCGGAATGTCGCAGTTTTCGGCGACCGATCGCTTCGCTAGAGTGCGGTTGATCAACTGCGCCACTTCGGTCGAGCCGGTGAAGATCACGCCTTTGACGCGGGCGTCGGCGCACAGGCCGGCGCCGACCACTTCGCCGCGGCCGGGCAGGAATTGCAGCGCGCCGCGCGGCACGCCGGCCTGGTGCAGCAGTTCGACGGCGCGGTGGGCGATCAGCGGGGTCTGCTCGGCCGGTTTGGCCAGCACCACGTTCCCGGCGGCCAGGGCGGCGCCAATCTGGCCGGTGAAAATCGCCAGCGGGAAATTCCACGGGCTGATGCAGGTGACCGGACCCAGCGCCAGCGTGTTCGGCACGTCGTGCACTTGCGCCGCGTAGTAGCGCAGGAAGTCGACTGCTTCGCGCACTTCGGCGATGGCGTTCGGCAGCGATTTGCCGGCTTCGCGGATCGCCAGCGCCATCAATTCCAGGCGGTGCGTTTCAAACAGGTCGGCGGCGCGGTTCAGCGCGGCGGCGCGCAGCGCCGGCTCGGTGGTTTGCCAATCCATGGCGAAGGCGCTGGCGCTGGCCAGCGCGGCGTCGACGTCGGCGGCGTTGGCTTCGACCACGCTGCCGACAACGTCGTCGTGGCGGGCCGGGTTGCGCAGGCTTTGCGCCGCCACGTCGGTGCCGATGCTCAATGGCGCGTCGATCAGCGGAGCGGCGTTCCAGTTGCGCGGCGCGGCCAGCGCGGCGGAGACCTCGCGCAGCACGTCTTCATTGGCCAGGTCGAGGCCGGCCGAGTTCTTGCGCTCGCCGCCGAACATGTCGGTCGGCAGCACGATGCCGGGATGCGGCACGCCGCCCTGCGCGCGCGCGGCGGCGAACGGGTCGGTGATAAGCGACTCGATGGCGATCTTTTCGTCGACGATCTGGTTGACGAACGAGGAGTTGGCGCCGTTTTCCAGCAGGCGCCGCACCAGGTAGGCCAGCAGCGTTTCATGCGAGCCGACCGGGGCGTAGATGCGGCAAGGCTTGTCCAGATTGGCGGCGCCGACGACTTGGTCGTACAGCGTTTCGCCCATGCCGTGCAGGCACTGGAACTCGTAGTCGGTGACGCCGTCCTGTTGCGCCCAGGTGTAGATGACGGCCAGCGTTTGCGCGTTGTGAGTGGCAAACTGCGGATACAGTAGGCCGTTGGCGCCCAGCAGTTTCTTGGCGCAAACCAAATACGACACGTCGGTGTACACTTTGCGGGTGTAGACTGGATAGTCGATCATGCCGTCGACCTGGGCGCGCTTGATTTCGGCGTCCCAATACGCGCCCTTGACCAGGCGCACCATGAACTTGCGGCCGCTGCGCTTGGCCAGGTCGATCAGGAAATCGATGGCGAACGGGCAGCGCTTTTGATACGCTTGTACGACGAAGCCGATGCCCTCGAAACCGGCCAGCTCGGGGTCGAAGGCCATCGCCTCCATCAGGTCGAGCGACAATTCGAGGCGGTCGGCTTCTTCGGCGTCGATGTTCAGGCCGATGTTGTATTTTTTGGCCAGCAAGACCAGCGTTTTGACGCGCGGCAGCAGTTCTTCCAGTACGCGTGCGCGCTGGGCTCGGCTGTAGCGCGCGTGCAAGGCCGACAGTTTGACGGAAATGCCGGGGCCTTGTTTGATGCCGCGGCCGTTCGAGGCGCGGCCGATGGCGTGGATCGCGCTTTCATACGAGGCGTAGTAATTGGCCGCGTCCGCTTCGGTGAGGGCGGCCTCGCCCAGCATGTCGTAGGAATAGCGGTAGCCGCGCGATTCGTTGTCGCGGCTGTTTTTGATGGCTTCTTCGATGGTCTGGCCGGTGACGAACTGGTTGCCGAGCATGCGCATAGCCATGTCGACGCCTTTGCGGATCAGCGGTTCGCCGCCCTTGGTGATGAGTTTCGACAGGGCCGAGCTGAGGCGGTTTTCGCTGCTGGTGCTAACCAGCTTGCCGGTGATCAGCAAGCCCCAGGTGGCGGCGTTGACGAACAGCGAAGGCGATTCGCCCAGATGTTTGCGCCAGTCGCCCTTGCTGATCTTGTCGGCGATTAGGCGGTCGGCGGTGGCGCTGTCGGGAATGCGCAACAGGGCTTCGGCCAGGCACATCAGCGCCACGCCCTCTTCGGAGGACAGCGAGAATTCGTGCATCAGCGCGTCCACGCCGGACGAGCGGGTGCGTTTTTCGCGCACGGCGGCAACCAGCTTGTGGGCCAGCATCTGGGCTTCCTGGTTGGCGCCGGCGCCTTCCTGTTGCAGTTGGCCGAGCAGCCACTGGACCGCGTCGACCTCGTCGCGCCGGTAGGCGGCGGTGACGGCGGCGCGCAAAGGGGTCGGGTCACGCAGGATTTCGGCCTGGAGCGCGGCGAACGGGGGGGCGGACGATGCCGGGATGGTGGAAGGATGCATGGAAGGCTCTTTTAGAAAATAATCACTATGAAACACGCAGCAAAACACGCTGGTCGACGGCGGACTGGAGGCGAATTTGGCTGACCGGAAGATGATGCGATTGTAAGGCGAATTCTCATGGATTAATTCTGGTAATACACAGTACTAGCCATAGATTGTTTTTAATGCGACAATTAAACCAAATAATATTTATTTGGGGACTGTGGCTTATGTTGGACAAGATTAGTAAGAAAATACTGATGGAATTGCAGAGCGACGGCCGTATCAGCAACGTCGAATTGGCGGCTCGGGTGAACCTGTCGCCGGCCGCTTGCCTGGAGCGCGTACGCAAGTTGCACGAGTCGGGCTACATCATGGGTTACACCGCCCAGCTCAACCCGCAGTTGCTGGACGTGTCCCTGCTGGTGTTCATCGAAGTGGTGCTGGACCGCACCACGCCGGAAGTGTTCGACGCCTTCAAGCATAGCGTACAAATCATCCCGGAAGTGCTGGAATGCCACATGGTTGCCGGCGGTTTCGACTATTTAGTCAAGGCGCGCGTGAAGGACATGGCCGCCTACCGCGAATTCCTGGGCAAAACGCTGCTGCAGAAGGGGGTGCGCGAAACCCACACCTACGCGGTGATGGAAGAAGTCAAGAACACCACCAAGCTGCCTATTAAGTAAGGCGGCGCGCCGCCGGGATTTTCCCACCCACAACAAGAAATTTTCACAGCCACTGACGGGCGACGACGCGGTCGACACTTAACTCGGCGGCACGTGGATCGCCCGGAGTCGTCGGGTTCAGTCGATGTCGTTTTTGGCGGCGATGCCGCCGCCGGACGCCGTGGCGCTGCGCAAGGTCACGGTGTTCATGCCTTCGAGGTGGCTGCGCAGCCATTTGTGCGCCGGGCTGCGGGCGTCGCGCTCATGCCAGAGCATGTCGAGGTGGACCGCCGGCAGCGGGAACGGCAGTTCCTTGTAGATCAGCGCCTCGGTCATGCCGGTCGAGGCGATCAGGTGGCGCGGCAGCACCGTCAGCAGGTCGGAGTTCGCCACCACCCTGCCGGCGGTAAAGAATTGGTTGACGGTCAGCAGGATGCGCCGCTCGCGGTGGATTTGCGCCAGCGCCTCGTCGACCAGGCCGTGCGCGCGCCCCGAAAAGCTCACCAGCAGGTGGTTGGCCGTGCAGTAGTTGTCCAAAGTCAGTTCGACTTTGGCCAGCGGGTGCTGGCGCCGCATCACGCAGACGTAGTGGCCGGAGTACAGCCGCTCGTGGCGGATCGGCGAGCCGGTTTCGCTCGACAGCTGCGCCGCCACGCCCGGGAAGAAGCCGACCGCCAGGTCGATGTCGCCGCGCAGCAGCATCGGCCGCGGCTCGCGCGTGGTCAACGGCACCATGCGCACGTTGACGCCCGGCGCCTCGCTCTCGATCGAGCGCATCAGCGACGGTAGCCAGAACGCCGCAGTGGCGTCGGCCATCGCCATGCGGAACGTGGCATGGGTTTTCGAGACGTCGAAGGTTTCCGGCGTCACCGCCGCCTCCAGGCTGGCCAGCGCCGAGCGCACCGCCGGCCACAGCGCTTCGGCCCGCGGCGTCGGCTTGACGCCGTAGGCGGTGCGGATCAGCAATTCGTCGCCCAGGCTTTCGCGCAGGCGTTTGATGGCGTTCGATACGGCCGGTTGCGTCATCGCCAGGTGGCCAGCGGCGCGCGTCAGGTTTTGTTCTGTCATGACGGCGTCGAAGACGCGCAGCAAGTTCAAATCCAGCGTCAGAAAGCTCATGGTGGCCTAATTGTTTTCTTAAAAATATGAGTTAATTGGTAATGAGATATTCATGGCGCGCTGCCAGCGATGGAAATATGGCGCTCTACATTCATGATACATATAATTGGTATCAGAAAATGAAATTGGCTGTATATGTTGCACTGCACTATAGTAACTCATCAATTTCTATAATGCACTGGAACATCATGTCTACCGTCCTCTCCGCCGTCCCAACCGCCCTCGCCGCGGTCCTGGATATTTCGCTGTTGAGCGCACTGCACATCGTCTTGAGCGCGGTTGCCGCGGCCGCCCTGCTGGCGTTGTTCAAACCGCTGCTGCTGGGCGTGGCGCGCGCGCTGCTGCTGGTGGTGAAACCCAAGATGAGCAAGGAGCAACGCCTGGCCGCGCGCCAGATGCGCGACGCGATGATGCTCAACCGCATGCTCAACGCGATGGACGGTTCGGCCCCCAGCCACGCCGCCGAACTGCGCGCGCTGGCGTCGCGCGCCTAAGCCTGGCAGCGCCGCCGCTGCGCGTCTCAGCGCGGCGCGCCCAGCAATTCGGGCTTGAGCAAGAAGTCCACCGGCTTCTCGCCGATCCAGATCTTCAATACCGCGTTATAAAACGCCTGGTCCAGCATCACTTCCCCGATCTTCCTGCCGTTCAACTGGCATTGCGTGCCGATGCTGGGAATCCAGTCCAGCGCCAGCACATCGCCCTTTTTCAGGCCCGGCAGCAAAGCGAACATTTGTCCGAACTGCATGGTCTGGGTCAGGATTTTGCTTTTGTCGACCTTGTCGGAGTTGTTGTTCAGCCCCTTCATGAAGGCCTGCCCAAGCTCGTCCGAGCTGACATCGCGCATCATCACCAGCTGCACCCGGCGCGGGCCGGACAGGGCGAGGATTTCGGCGACGGTGTTTTTCTTTTCCGGCAGATAAAGGCCGGCCGCATAGACCTTGAAGATCGCCTTGTAGCGCACGCCCGCGCCGTTCAGCTTTAATTCCCTGTTCGCAATGATGACGGTGTCGTCCAGCTTGACGCCGCCGACCTCGAACGCCCGCGCGCCTTGGCTGAACGCGGCGGCCAGGCAGGCGGCGGCCAGCAGGCGCTTGACGCTGTTCTTATTTCTGACAATCATTAGGTCTCCACGGGGGATCGGGTTTGCACGGCGTATCGGCAAGCAGTGTAAAACAGTTGGCGTGCGCCGTCGCCGCTTATTTGATGCGGGCCGCGGGGACGGGAGGGGACATTTTGTATGCCGGGGAAGCGGGAAAAAAACGCAGGCGCAGAGCCGGGGCCAGACCTTCAAGTCCGACCCCGGGGTTACGCCGCTGGTTTTGATTACTCCAACGACGCCCTTGCTCTGGTTTTATTGTCCGGCTTGCAGGCGTTCGTACTTGGCGCGCAGCTCGGTTTCGGTTTCGCGCCAGGCCGGGTTGAACGGGATGCAGCTGACCGGGCACACCTGCTGGCATTGCGGCTCGCTGAAATGGCCAACGCACTCGGTGCATTTGTCCGGGTCGATTTCGTAAATTTCGGCGCCCATGTAAATCGCTTCGTTCGGGCACTCGGGCTCGCATACGTCGCAGTTGATACAGTCGTCGGTGATGAGTAGTGCCATGGCTTTACTCGCTTATTCGGACGCCGCCGCGTTTGCTGCAATTTTCTGTTGCAGCCAGCGATCCACCGAGGGGAAAACAAATTTGGAAACGTCGCCGCCCAGCACCGCGATCTCGCGCACGATGGTGCCCGAGATGAACTGGTATTGGTCGGACGGGGTCAGGAACATGGTTTCGACGTCCGGCAGCAGATAGCGGTTCATGCCGGCCATTTGAAACTCGTACTCGAAGTCGGATACGGCGCGCAGGCCGCGCACGATGACGCGGGCGTCGTGCTTGCGCACGAAGTCCTTCAGCAGGCCGGAAAAACTTTCCACCTGCACGTTCGGGTAGTGGCCCAGCACTTCGTTGGCGATCCGCAGGCGCTCGTCGAGCGAGAAGAAGGGGCTCTTGTTCTTGCTGTCGGCGACGCCGACGATCAGCTTGTCGAACAGACCGGATGCGCGGCGCACCAAATCTTCATGGCCGCGGGTGAGCGGATCGAACGTTCCCGGATATACGGCTACAACCATTGCGGCTCCCTAGAGATGCACCTATATAGAACGCGCATTATGCCTGAAAAACAGGCGGCCCCTTGATACCGGGGCCGCCACCTGGCTATTCCGCGGCGTTTTCGCCGGTTGGCGCCGGTTTGTTGTAAGTTAGCAAATGATAGAAGACGGTGCCGGCTTTATCGGCGCGGATGACATTCCAGCAGGCCATCCAGTCCGGTCGCGCCGGCCCGGCCGGATCGTCGAAGCTCAGCGGCAGGCCGGACTCGGCGTAGACCAGGCCGCCGTCCTTGAGCAGCGCGGCGCACAGTGGCAGCGTGCGGGCTAGGAAATCCTGCTGGTACGGCGGGTCGAGGAAGATCAGGTCGAAGCGCTGGCCGCGCGCGGCCATGCTTTGGGCCGTCAGCAAGGCGTCGCCGCGCAGCAGTTGCACCTGGTCGGCGCGCAGCTTGGTTTTGATGTCGTCGAGCTGGCGGATCACCGGGCTGTGGGCGTCGACCATCGTCACCGACTGGGCGCCGCGGCTGGCCGCCTCGAAGCCGAGCGCGCCGCTGCCGGCGAACAGGTCGAGGCACTGGGCGCCGGCCCAGTTGCCGTCGCGCAGGTGGTTAATCCAGTTGAACACCGTCTCGCGCACCCGGTCCGGGGTCGGCCGCAGGCCCAGCGCGTCCAGCACCGGCAGCACCGAGCGTTTCCAGGTGCCGCCGATGATGCGGACCTGGTTCGAGTGTGGCGGCCGGTGGACCGGGACTTTGGCGGGTTTTTTTGGCTTTTGCATGGGGCGGCGGGAGTGATTCAGTGTCGGCCACTATAGCATATGGGGGTGGCCGGCCCGGGCGTGGGCGGCCGGGCCGGCGCCGCCGGCGGCACCAGCACAAGCGGCGGCGACCGCAGATCGGGTTAGCGGAGCGTAAGCCGACAAGCGCCGCCACCGGCAAACGACGCCCGCCGGCGGCTTGCAGCGTTCAGCGCGCTTCCGCCGCCAGTGAGTTGAAGTCGTCGATCCAGCCCTGCATGCGCTTGACGGCGTGGGCTTTCTGGGTTGGCGTCGCTGTCTTGATCACCGTCAGCACCAGCCGCGCCGTGCCTTCGTTGTAGGCGTCGAAAAACGCTTTCTGCTCGGAATGCTCCATGCGCTCGAAGCTTTCCACGATCAACTTGTGGATCAGCGCCACCGTCGCTTCCTTGCCCAATTTTTCGCGCTGCACCTTTTGCGCCAAGCCGATAATGCTGCGCTGGCGCCGCAAACGCTCCTCGAACCACAGTTCGTTGTTGAGCGGGCGCGCGTCGGAGGCCTGGCGTATCAACTCCTCCTGTTCCCGGCTGAAGCTGCCAAACCACAGCTCGAACTGCTCCATCGACTTTTGATAGCGGAACTTCTGCCGCTTCGCGGCGTCGCCGCGCAGATACTTCTTGCGGTAGTCTTCGTTGTTCTTGGTAAACTTCTTTTCCATTTGGGCGATTTGCTCGGGGCGCAGCGAGCGCGCCAAGTCGGCCAGGTCGGGTTCGGCCTTGACGATCACTGCCTGGGCGCGGGTCTTGATGTCGGCGTAAGTGGCCAGCAAATCGGCCTGGGTCGGATTGCTCTGCAATTGGCGCTGGGCGTTCGTCAATACCTGGACGTAATCCTTCAGCTGGGTCTGGCGATGCCAATGGAACATCTTGTCGATGTCCTTCTGGACCCAGCCCTTTTGGTCGGATTCGAGGTCGACGTAGGCGTTGAGCCACCAGTAAAGGAGGGTGTCGCCGTTGTTGTAGCTGAGCCGCAGAGAGCTGCAGCCGGCCAACAACACGAGTAGCAAAACCAGCAGGCACTGTTGCAGCCGGCCGCCGCGGAAGGGCGTGTTAAAATTTTTCATATTCTTAACTTATTAATTCCACGCCTATGAATGTTGTCATCCTCGCCGCCGGCATGGGAAAGCGTATGCAATCGGCGCTGCCCAAAGTATTACATCCTCTGGCTGGCAAGCCACTGCTGTCGCACGTGATCGACACGGCGCGCAGCCTGGCGCCTTCCCGATTATGCGTTATTTACGGACATGGCGGCGCAGCCGTGCTGAACTTGCTTGAAAAGCAAAGCGAGGGCCAGGCCACGCCCATCGGCGCCGCCTTGCAAGAGCAGCAACTTGGCACCGGCCACGCCGTCATGCAGGCGCTGCCCGCGCTGGACGACAACGCCGCCACCCTGATCCTGTACGGCGACGTGCCGCTGACCAGCGCCGCCTCGCTGCAACGCCTGGTCGACGCGGCCGGCGCCGACAAGCTGGCGATCCTGACCGTGGTGCAGGCCGACCCGTTCGGCCTGGGCCGCATCGTCCGCGAAAACGACGCGATCGTTCGCATCGTCGAGGAAAAAGACGCCACCGACGCCGAGCGGGCGATCGGCGAAATCAACAGCGGCATCATGGTCGCGCCGACCGCGCACCTGAAGCGCTGGCTGGCCGGCCTGTCGAACCAGAACGCGCAGGGCGAGTATTACCTGACCGACATCGTGGCCCAGGCCGTGGCCGACGGCGTGGCGGTGGTGTCGGCGCAGCCGGCGGCGGAGTGGGAAGTGGCGGGCGTGAACAGCAAGGTGCAACTGGCCCAGCTGGAACGCATCCACCAGGGCAACATCGCCCGCGCGCTGCTGGAACAGGGCGTGACGCTGCTGGACCCGGCCCGCATTGACGTGCGCGGCGAGCTGATCTGCGGACGCGACGTCAGCATCGACGTCGGCTGCGTGTTCGAGGGCCGCGTCGTACTGGCCGACGGCGTCACGGTCGGCGCGCACAACGTGATCGTCAACGCCAGCATCGCCGCCGGCGCCCAGATCAAGCCGTTCTGCCACATCGAGGACGCCGTCGTTGGCGCCGCCTCGGTGATCGGGCCGTACGCGCGCCTGCGCCCCGGCACGGTGTTGGCCGAGGACGTCCACGTCGGCAATTTCGTGGAAATCAAAAACAGCCAGATCGACGCCCACAGCAAGGCCAACCACTTGGCTTACATCGGCGACGCCACAGTTGGTTCGCGCGTCAACATCGGCGCCGGCACCATCACCTGCAATTACGACGGCGCCAACAAGTTCCGCACCGTCATCGAGGACGACGCCTTCATCGGCAGCGACAGCCAGCTGGTCGCCCCTGTCACCGTGGGCAAGGGCGCGACGCTGGGCGCCGGCACCACGCTGTCGAAGGACGCGCCGGCGGGCAAGCTGACGATCTCGCGCACCCGCCAGGTGACGATCGACGGCTGGCTGCGTCCGGTCAAGATCAAAAAGTAATCGCTCGATTACGATCCCGCAGCAAGCGCCGCTGCGCAGGCAAGCCGCCCGGCTTGCCTGTTCTTGCCGCCGTTGCCAGCTGGCAGCGGCACACCCTCCTCCGCGTATTTCTGTGGATAACTCTGTGGGAAAACCTGTCAATACACATGGGATAAGTCTGTGCGCAAGCCAGGAATAAGCACTGAATAACTTGGCAGTTTACTAGCGAAACGGCACCGGCTATGGCGCTGCGGGGTGTTCGTGCCTCGCCGTCCACGCAACTGTGCGCCATTACCCGCCTTCGCTCGCTTTGTGGATAACTTTGTGTATAAGCCTGCAAATAAGCGTTGGATAAGCATTGCATAAGCCGGGATAAGTGTCTTGATCGCCAATACGTGCAGATTGCTATTGTGGGTAAGTCTGTGGAAAAGCATGCACAAAAGCAGAGGATAAGTATTCGCTTCATTCGCCGCTAGCCCATCCCCAACGCCGCATGGGAAAACGCCGGTAAGAACACTAGCAAACGACGGCGTCGACGCTGTCTGTGGATAAGCCTGTGGGTAGCCTGTTGGCAGGCTGGGGAGAACTACGCAACGTCATGTCGTGTTTGCTGAGGCGGCAAAACAAAGCCGCCGTTACACCTGGATACCGGCGTCTCCGGCAATTGCCGTTGGCTTTGCCTATATTCAAGGCATCGACCAAGTTCTCGCTATGACGTACTTAGTGAGCCTGTGTATAAGCCTGTGAAAAACACCGGTATAAGGCTTTGGCAAGCACGGTATAAGCATGTGTGCAAACGCTGGACAGGTTGTGCATAAGCGGTGTACAACGTTCGCTCCAGCCCATCAAACAGCAATGCGAGTCTCAAACTTGCTGCGGAAGGTAGAAAAATACGTCTTTACGTTGCGCACATTGGCGTGCGCGGCGAACAGCCGGTGCGCCAGCGCGTGGTAGGCTGGCATATCGGCAACCTGGACGATCAGCACGAAGTCGGGTCCGGGCGAGACCCGGTAACACTGCAGCACGGCGGCCTCGGCGGCGACATGGCGCTCGAACTCCAGCATCCGCTCGGCGGCCTGGACGTCGAGCGTGATTTCGACGATGGCGCTCAGGCGCGCGCCCACCATCTGCGGCGCGACGATGGCGACCTGGCGCTCGATGACGCCGCTCTCGGTCAGATGCTTGACGCGGCGCAGACAAGTGGGCGCCGACACGTGGACCTCCAGCGCCAGCTCGCTGTTGCTTTGTGAAGAGTCAAGCTGCAGCGCATTCAGGATGCGACGATCGACTTCGTCGAGATGCAAGGTGGAGTCTGCCATGAACGCTTTCATCAATATGGAAAAAATGTTCAATGAAAATGAAATTATATTTCATTGAAAAATATCGGTGAAATATTCTTTCATATTTCAATTGAATTAGAAAGCATATTTCATAGTCTCTGCATTACGATGCGTCCATTCACTATTTTCCATTCAAGAGGCTCCCATGTGCGGCATCGTCGGCGCAGTAGCGCAACGCAATATCACCCCTGTCCTGCTCGAAGGCCTGAAGCGCCTGGAATACCGCGGCTATGATTCCTGCGGCGTGGCCTTGCACGTGGACGGCCAACTACGCCGTTCGCGCAGCACCTCGCGCGTGACCGACCTGGAAAAACAGATCGACAGCGCGACCCTGGGCGGCTTCACCGGCATCGCGCACACCCGCTGGGCCACGCACGGCGCGCCGGTGTCGCACAATGCCCACCCGCACTTCTCGCCGAGCGACGAGAACGCCCGCGTCGCGCTGGTGCACAACGGCATCATCGAAAACCACGACGAGTTGCGCGCCGAACTGACTGCCCTCGGCTACGTGTTCCAGAGCCAGACCGACACCGAGGTGATCGCCCACCTGGTCGAACACATGTACAACGGCGACCTGTTCGATACCGTCCAGCACGCCGTCAAGCGCCTGCACGGCGCCTACGCCATCGCCGTGTTCTGTCGCGAGGAACCGCACCGCGTGGTTGCCGCCCGCCAAGGCTCGCCGCTGATCGTCGGCCTGGGCGAGGGCGAGAACTTCGTCGCCTCGGACGCCATGGCGCTGGCCGGCACCACCGACCAGATCATCTACTTGGAAGAAGGCGACGTCGTCGACTTGCAACTGTCGCGCGTCTGGATCGTCGACGCCGACGGCAAACCGGTCGAGCGCGAGGTCAAAACCGTGCACGCCCACACCGGCGCGGCCGAACTGGGTCCGTACCGCCACTATATGCAGAAGGAAATCTTCGAACAACCGCGCGTGATCGGCGACACCCTCGAAGGCGTCACCGGCATCATGCCGGAACTGTTCGGCGACGGCGCCTACAAGGTCTTCAAACAGATCGACCGCGTACTGATCCTGGCCTGCGGCACCAGCTACTACGCCGGCCTGACCGCCAAATACTGGATCGAATCGGTCGCCAAAGTGCCGGTCAGCGTGGAAATCGCCAGCGAATACCGCTACCGCGACAGCGTGCCGCACCCGAACACCCTGGTCGTGACGATCTCGCAAAGCGGCGAAACGGCCGACACCCTGGCCGCGCTGAAGCACGCGCGCAGCCTGGGCATGCTGCACACGCTGACCATTTGCAACGTCGCCACCAGCGCGATGGTGCGCGAATGCGCGTTGTCGTACATCACCCGCGCCGGCGTCGAAGTCGGCGTGGCCTCGACCAAGGCCTTCACCACGCAACTGGCGGCGCTGTTCCTGCTGACATTGACGCTGGCGCAAGTCAACGGCCATCTGACGGAAGAGGAAGAAGCGGCGCACCTGAAGGCGATGCGCCACCTGCCGGTGGCGATTGCCGCCGTGCTGGCGCTGGAGCCGCAAATCATGGCCTGGTCGGAAGACTTCGCGCGCAAGGAAAACGCGCTGTTCCTCGGCCGCGGCATGCACTACCCGATCGCGCTGGAAGGCGCGCTGAAGCTCAAGGAAATTTCCTACATCCACGCCGAAGCCTATCCGGCCGGCGAGCTGAAACACGGCCCGCTGGCGCTGGTGACCGAGGAAATGCCGGTTGTCACGATCGCGCCGAACGACGCGCTGATTGAAAAGCTGAAATCGAATATGCAGGAAGTGCGCGCCCGCGGCGGCCAGCTGTTCGTCTTCGCCGACGTCGACTCGCGCATCACCTCGGGCGAAGGCCTGCACGTGATCCGCCTGCCGGAACACTACGGCCTGCTGTCGCCGATCCTGCACGTGGTCGCGCTGCAATTACTGGCCTACCACACCGCGCTGGCCCGCGGCACCGACGTCGACAAGCCGCGCAACTTGGCCAAGTCGGTGACGGTCGAGTAAGCAACGAGTTGAAGCATGACGAGAGCTGTGGACAAACAATTAAGTTCGACACAAAACAATTAAGTTTGACACAAACCAATTAAGTTTGACACAAGTGGCGCAGCCCCTCACGGACTGCGCCATTTTTTCGCATGCGCTCTGGATTGACCAGCATGCCGGAATCGCCGCTTCGAACCAGGCTACTGGGATCCCTCGCGTTCTCGCTGACGCAGCCGTTTCAAGTACGTCCCGTCCGACAACTTCTCCGCGTCAAGGTCCAGCGCGCAGTTCACCAGAGAGGCGAGCGCGAGAAGTGAACCCGTGGTTGTTTCTGCCAGCCGCCTTGATCAGGTTGCAAACGTGGTAATGGGTATTGCAACTAAAGCCGGAGGTGTTGTGGAGATATTCCCGTTGCAAAAGCAGGTTGGCCACCTCAACAGCTTTACTCGCGATCTGCCGGTTGACCTTGGCGAGGTCGTCGCGCGCGCTGCGTGCTTCCGCGATTTTCTCCGGGTTCCAGAATGCAGCGGTGTTTAGGTGTAGCGGCTCGCATTCGAAACCTACCGTGCTCGCATTTGACGCTGATTTCGGCTCGAAATAACTGCAAACGAAGGCAGGTCCATGCTCACGCTATCTGCAAATGAGCTTGCAATTGACGGCGCCAGCGCGCATTCCATGGCGGTGTGCTCGCGCTAATTGCAAATGGCGGCCCATATCGGCAAGCCCCCTTCTCGGCCTGCGCGAAGGGCCGCTGTCGAACCAAAGCGATCATCAACAGAATAAAGGGGACAAAAGCTAAACCTCTGTGTAGCCAATAAAGCTAGAGGGCAACCAGCTCGGCGAGTTTGGCCGCAATGTCTGCCATCGGCAACAGCTGGCCCCTACTGTTCGCCGTCGCGCACCGGGGGGGCGCCGCGCGGCTTGCCATCGGCCTCGTTCGATTGCGTGTGGCGGTATTCCTGGGTCGCCTTGGCGATTTGCGCGTCGGAAATTTCCTGGACCCTGAGCGCGAACGTTTTTCCTTGCTGCACGGCGAGTAAGGCTTCGCGCCGGCGGAAGTCGCTCTCGCGCTCCTCAATGGCCTCTTCGCGTATCCGCAAAGCCTTTTCGCGCAAGTCCAGTTTTACGGCGCGCTGGCCCGCATCGTCCGCCACCAGCGGCGGCGTTTGCCTGGCCGCGCCCAAGCCCTCTGCATTTTTTTCCGGCAGGGTTGCTCCGCACGACGCGCAGCGGTGGGGGGAAATTGGCGGTAGCGGAGTCTTGATCATTAATGCAATATTATTAACTTGGCGGTGACGGTCGAATGCGGCCCCGGCTGCCATCGGCGGCAAGCGCGGATGGCGGCGGCGTTGAATCCTGTTTTTCGTTCTATGCGGCAGCGAACAGACCGGATCGCGTGGACCCGTTAATGTTGCATTAACGTAAGTTCGATAATCGACCGAAGTGTAGCCGGTTTGTCTATTCGTGCCTGTGTGAAAAGACATGTTTTGTCCGCCCTCCACCGTTTATCGAGAAAAATAATGACTGAAGTACGTTGTAGCCGGTGCCCGCTGAGGCAATCGCCTAGTTTTCTTGAAAACACCGCGGAGGATATCGACGTAGTGCAGTCGTTGAAGGAGCGCGAACTGAGGCTGCGCGCCGGCGAGATGTTGATTTTTGAGGGCCAGACCGACGCCCGCCTCTTCACGTTGAGGCAAGGCTGGGCCTTCCGTTTCAAGACGCTGAGCGACGGGCGCCGGCAGATCCTCGGTTTTCTGCTGCCGGGCGACTTCATTGGCGTCCAGCAAAAGATGGCCGACATGGCCGCCCATGGCGTCGCCACCCTGACCGACGCCTTATTCTGCGTTTTCCGGCGCGACTCGCTGTGGGAGTTGCACCGGCGCTCGCCCAGATTGGGCTTCGACGTCACCTGGTTGACCGCCCACGAAGAATCGATGGTCGACGATACCTTGCTCTCCGTTGGCCGGCGCAACGCCGAAGAGCGCATTGCCGCCCTGTTGATTGTGCTGTTCAAACGCGCCGCCGCGCTGCAAGAGGACGGCGGCGCCTCGGGCGTGCCGTTTCCGCTTACCCAGCAGCATGTGGCCGACAGCCTGGGCCTGTCGCTGGTTCACACGAATAAGACGCTGCGCAAATTGGAACTGCTCGGCCTGCATCACATTGACGAGGGGCGCTTGCATATGCATAACGGCAAGGCGCTGGCGCGCCTGGCCGACCTGTTCGGCGACGGCCTTCCACCCCGGCGCCCACTGGTGTAAGCGTTTTTCCGGTTCGGCTTGCGCGGACGCGCGTCGGATGCAGGAAAGCGTAATCGACCCGCCACGCGGAAACGTATCGAATAGAATAATTTGCTTATACACGAACGTTGCTTTCCAGCCCCTGCCTTACCGTTGGAACGCCAGAGTGAAGCGATCAATTCGTCGAAGCTTTCTGAATTCGCTCAACGACACCAATTCCGGAATCGGATACACTGATCCTGAATTTAATGGACGGGAGGCCGTATGGACACTCTAAAAAACTGCGACGGACCTGCGGATATCGCCGCGTCGCCTGAACCTGCCATAACGCCGCAAGACGCGGGCCGGCAGCGCCTGCATGCTGCTTTGACGGCGGCCGAGGGACTCTGGAAGGACCGCAAGGACATCCCAAAGGACGGGGTTGAATACCAGGGGCAACTGAGGGCTGAATGGCGCTAGTTCTTTTCGATACCAATATCTTCATCGACATGCTGGATGGTGTCCACCAAGCGACTATTGAGTTGGGAAGTTACGACAGGCCGGCAATTAGCGTCGTCACTTACATGGAGTTACGCGCCGGCGAGATACCACGCCCGCAGGATAAACCGGTCTTGGACGCCATCCTCGCTGAATTCGAGGTCATCGAGGTCAGCCGCCGGATCATCGACATTGCCATCGCCATTCGCGGAAACACGTAGTCTGACCGCTGAGCTGTGCCAGCCTTACCGGGCCGCAGCAACCAATTCCCTCAATACGCGTAAGCGCCGATCACCCGCCTGACCGTTTCCAACGCCTGCCGGAGCGCGTCCAACTCCACGGACCCGAGCGCCAGGCGCAGCGCATGGGGCAGGTGCACCGAGGTCGCGTAGGGTTCCGCGGTCGACACCGAAATGCGCTTTCGCATCAGCGCCATCGCCACCTGGTCGGCGCGCACCTCTTCCGGCAGGGGAAGCCAGAGGAAATACGACGCCGGATGGCCAACGCATGGCAATCCGGCCAAGACCTCGCCAGCGATCGATTGACGCAGCATCGCATCCCGCCGCTTCTCCGCCTCCAGCCGGGCGACGGTGCCATCGTCGAGCCAGCCGCAGGCGATCGCCGTCATCACGCCGGGCGTGTTCCATGTGGTGGCCCTGATCGCCCGCTCGATCGACGGCACCCATGCGGCGGGCGCAGCAACGAATCCCACCCGCAGCCCGGTAGCCACGCTCTTCGACAACCCCGAGACGTACACGGTGGTTTCCGGCGCCAGCGCCGCCAGCGGCGGCGGCGCATCCTCCGCCAGGAAGGCATAGGCCGCGTCCTCGATGATGAGCAGCCCGTGTTTGCGGGCGATCGCTACCAGTTGCCGCCGCCGCCGCTCGCTCATCACCCAGCCCAAGGGGTTGTGCAGCGTCGGCATCGCGTACACGGCGCGCACCCGCCGGCTGGCGCACAGGCGCTCCAGCGCGTCCAGGTCGGGGCCTTGGCCGGCCGTTGGAATCGACGCCAGTTCCAGGCGTTGCGCTTCGGCGAGCACCTTGAACCCCGAATAGGTCAGCGCGTCGGTCGCGACAACGTCACCGGGCTGCAACAGCGCCATGGCAGTCACCGCCAGCCCTTGCTGCGCGCCATTGACGATCGACACCTGGTCGCCGCCGACTACCAGCCCGCGGCACGCGAGGTGGCGGGCCACGCTGTCGCGCTCATGCCGGCGGCCGCCGTGGGGTTGGTAGCGCAGCAGCGCATCCAGGTCGCCGGACGACGCCAGCTGGCGCAAGGCGCCACGCAGCAAATCCGCTTGGCCGGGTAGCGAGGGATAGTTGAAATTGAGATCGACGATGCCCGCCGTCGCCGCCTGTTGGTCGATGCCCAAGCCACGCGGCAGCGACGTTTCCCGGACAAAGGTGCCGCGGCCGGTCTCGCCGCTGACCAGTCCCATGGCGCCGAGTTCGGCATACACCCGCGTGGCGGTGACCAGGGCGATGCCCTCCTTGGCCGAAAGCTGGCGGTGGGTTGGCAGGCGTGCGCCCGGCGGCAGGCGCCCGGAGCGGATATCGGCGGCCAACGCGTCGACCAGGAGTTTGTAGCGGGCGTGGGGCATGCGGAAATGTATCCAATACAATAATTTGATTGTACTGGATTCTTCGCATACGATATTTCACCGCAACCCATTCGACCACGACACCATGCATATCGCCATTCTTACCTTCGAAGGTTTCAACGAACTCGATTCGCTGATTGCCCTGGGTATCCTCAAGCGCGTCAAGAAGCCGGGCTGGCGCGTCTCGATCGCCAGTCCCACGACGCAGGTCCGCTCGATGAACGGGCTGCTGATGGAAGCGCAGGTCTCGTTGCGCGAGGCATGCGCGGCCGATGCGGTGCTCGTGGGCAGCGGCATGCTGACCCGGGAAGTCGTGCGCGACGAGGCCTTGATGGCGCAGCTGCAACTCGATCCGTCAAGGCAGTTGTTGGGGGCGCAATGTTCCGGCACGCTGGTGCTGGCCAAGCTCGGTTTGCTCGACGGTGTCCCGGCGTGTACCGACCTGACGACGAAGCCCTGGGTCGAGGAAGCCGGCGTCGCCGTGCTGAACCAGCCATTCGTCGCCAAGGGCAACGTCGCCACGGCGGGCGGCTGCCTGGCCTCGCAGTATCTTGCCGCCTGGCTCATTGCCCGTCTGGACGGCGTCGAGTCGGCGCGCGAAGCCATTCACTACGTCGCGCCGGTGGGGGAAAAGGAAGACTACGTTGCGCGCGCGATGCGCAATATCACACCGTTCCTGCCAGCGTAGCCGGCGGTCGTTTGCCTGCAACCGTCCCGGCGTGGACGGACGCGCGCGCGACCGCCGCCGGCCGATAACGGCCGGCCTGCGTTTCTTCAGCCACGGACATTCCCCGCCCGCGCCAGGCGCGCCGCCTCCCTGGCCTTTTCGCGCGCGATCAAGCCTTCGGCGAGAATGGCGTCGGTGCGTTCGGGCAGACCGCCAAGGTTCAGGTAGCGCGCGATGGGCTCGCGGGTATTGGTCCAGTCGTTGTCCCAGGCAAACTCATTGATCAGCGGCAGGTTGAGCGCCTCGAAAACCGGGGTCCAGCGCTGCTCTTCGCCAACTTTGACGCGCATGCGCACCGACAATTGCGGATTGAATTGGTACCAGCCCTGCGCAACGCGCATGAACAGCGCCCGGTTGTAGGCGTAGTCGCGCTCGATTTCGTTGCGCGACAGTACGCTGGACAGGTGCGTGCGTTTGTTGCGCTCGGGGCGCAGCGCGTTGGCCGGCATGTGCTGCCACGCCTGCAAGATCGTTTGCGCGTCGAAGGCGCCATTGGCGCGCCGTTGCGTGTGCGTAAAGCGCGATTTGAACAGCGCCCACAGCGTCTGGAACAGGAAATACTCGGACAGGTGGCGGTCTATGCGCACCAGGCGCTCGCCGGACTGGACGTCGACGCAGGGCGGCGCCAGCAATTCGTAGAGGGTGGTAAACGGGCCCTGGGCGAAGGCCGGGTCGCGGAAGGCCTCGCGCATGGCCCAGTGCAAGGCGTTGCTGCCGTAGTGGTCGGCCGCTTCGCGGTCGGCGCCGCGTTCCAGCAGCGCTTCCACCAGCGCGACATTGCCCGCCGCCGCCGCCGCCATCAGCGGCGTCTGGTTCATCGGCAGCCGGTGCTCGACGCCGAATTGCTCGCACTGGCGCAGGATATCCTTGAAGCGGCTGGCGAAATAGGGGGCGAAGGTTTTGCGCCGCAGCGCGTCGCGCTGTTGGGGGAAATGTTGCGCAGGTTCGAATTTGGCTTCCAGCGCCAAGGTGTGCCCCAGCATCGGCTCGTCGAAGCAGCAGGCGTAGTCGTAGAGTTGCTGCTTGAGTTTGTTGCCCGGCGCCCGCTCGCGGAACACCTTGACGAGCAAACCGTTGACCTTGGCGGCGTCGAGGATGGGCCAAGGCACCGGCGTCTGTTTCAAGATGCCGCGGCGGATCGCGTCGGCCTGCTCCTGCTTGCCTTGCAGCTCAAGCTTGCGCGCCTCCTTTTGCCACTCCTCCGCCGAGGATTTCTCGACCGCCACCTTGACGTCGCCGGCGTTCAGCTCGAGCAGCCCGAACAGGGGATGGCCGACGTCCGATTCGATCAGATACAGGTTCTTGACGGCGCGCGTCAGCGCGACGTAGAGCGCGTTGACATAAAACTTGTATACCTCCAGCGACTTGTCGCCCTTGTCCTTGGCGCGCCGGTAGTCGAGCGTGTCGGCCGCGAGGTCGGTCTTGCCGACGCCGTCGACGATTTCCGCGAACTCGGCGCGGTGGTCGGAAACGAAGCGGTAGAGCACGATATTCTCGTACTCCAATCCCTTCGCTTCGTGGATCGAAAACAGCAGCGGGGTGGCGAAATGCTTGCGCGCCTCGGCCTTGTCTTCGTCGCGCATGACCAGTACGGCGAACTGGGTGGATAGGCGGATTTTCTGGTCGAGTTCGCGCTTGGTGGCGTCCTTGTCGGCGATCAGCGCCACCTGGCCGTTTTCGCCGCCGACCGCTTGCACCAGGAAGTTGCTTTCGCGATCGATGGAGCCGAAGCGCCGGTGTTTGATCTTGAGCAGGTCGTTGGCGACGCGGGTCGCCTGCACGCCGTTGCGGAAATTGGCGCTGAGCACGCGCAGCTCTTGTCGCTCCGCCATTGTCGGATCGCGCCAAAACAAGCTCTTGACCTGGCTCCAGGAAAAGAAATTCGGGTGGACGATCTGGTTGGAGTCGCCGCAGAGCAGGAAGTTGCCCGGATGCTTGAGCGTGCGCAGTATCAGCGCCAGCTCGACGCCGGTGATGTCTTGGACCTCGTCGACGACGACGAAATCGTAGCGCGGCGCCGCCAGCGGCAACCACGCCTGGGCCACCAGGTTCAGGTCGTAGAGCGCGCTCGCGTCCAGCCAGTCCCGGTATTTTTCAAACAGGTCGTAGAGTTCATCGCGCAGCTGCGCCGCAAAGATCGACTGCCGCACGCCCAGCGTCCGATAGGCGTCGCGCGACAGCACCCCGCCGGCGTTGGCGGCGATCACGCCGCGGATTTCTTCAAACACCTGGTGGCCGTCGAAGCCCTTGTGGCTTTGCCGCATGCGCTCGAACCAGGCCGAAAAATCGCGCCAGCCCGCCTCGCGCCCGGCCGGCACGCGCAGCGATTCGACGAACTCGCGGTAAGACAGGAACGCCGCCTCCTGGCCCTCGCGCTCGAAGCCGTTCGCATAGTAGAGTTCGCGCGCGTTCTTGGCCAAAAACGCGGAATGGGTCACGTACAGCACCGCGCCGTCGGCCAGTTTGAGCTTTTCCAGCGTCAGCGCGGTCTTGCCGCTGCCGGCGCTGCCGACCACGATCAGCGGCGGCGGCTCCAGATAGACGGCTTGCTGCGCGTCGTCGAAGGAGATGGGCTTGTCGAGCATGTGGATGCGGCCGGAGTCGGGGTGGAGATAGCGCAGCGGCTGCGCCTCCCTGGCGGCCTCGTCGACGTCGACGTCGACGATTTTTTCCTCGTCGACGGGGGTGCCGCGCAAAAACCGCGACTTTTCGTAGGCGTGGTTGGCGATGACTTCCAGCATCAGCGCGCACACTTCGTCGCCGTGGCGGACCAGGGAAAACAACAGCCTGTCGGCGCCGTCGAGTTTGGCGCGGTAAAACTTTCCGTGGCTGATATTGCTGAGTTTTTTCACTTGCGCGGCGCGGAAGTCGCCGCGCGCGATGGCCTCGACCACCTTGCGGTAGGCGGCCTTGACGCCGGTGGTGTCGAGCGCCGTGTATTCGAGGATTTTCATGGCGTCAACCGCGCGAGGTGGGCCAGGTCTTGCGCGCGCTGCGCCACCCGCCTGGTGTAACTGGCCTGGTTCTTGGTGCATGCGAGGCCGTGGGGGCTGCCTTGCCTGACCGTGGCGCAGTTGACGTCGCAGCGGCTTTCGGCGATGGATCGCTCGACGTGGCGCCGCTGCGCCTCGGCCGCCTTCAAGGTCCAGCTGGCGCTTGCCGGGTCGGCCAGGAAGGCGGCCAGCCGGCGGCAGTATTCGCAGTCGCAGGCGAGCGCGCTGGGACGCCGAAAATCTTGCGGCGCGCTCAAGTCCAGCGCAATGCGCGCGCGCAGATGGGCCCGCGCCCATGCGCGCAGCCGCCGCGCCGGCGCGAACTGGTCGCACTCTTCGCCCAGCGCCAGCGCGGCCGCCACCAGCACGGCGTCGGCGTCGTAGTGGGCGAGCATGTGCTCGATTGCCGCGCCGGCCAGTTCGCCGGCCTCCATGCGCCGCAGCGCGCCGAGCATATTGACGACGAGCGCGGCGTCCGCGCACGCCGCGGAGCGCCACGACTGCGCAGCGGGCGCGCCGACGTGGACGCCCAGCAGCGCGTCGACCAACGTGCGCGCCGCGGGCGCCAGCAGGGATGGCGCGTCCGGCCGTTCGGCGCAACTCTTGGCGAGCAGATCGGCGCACGCGCCCAGGGCGTAGTTGGCGTTGGCGCCGACGATCTGGTCGATCAGCTCGGCCGCGCGCGCCGGCGGCAACAGCAAAGCGGCGGCGGCCAGGCTGGCGTTTTCGCCGCCGTCGTAGCGGCCGCTGGCCGGTATCTCGGCGAGGAAGCGGTCGATCAGCGCCGTTTCGCCCAGCCGGGCCAGGCTGGCCAGGCAGCGCGCCGCCGCGTCGCCCCGATGGCTAACGCGGCTCGGCCAGTCGCGCACGATCATGCCGGCCAGCGACTTGGCGTCGTCCAGGGCCGCGGCGTCGGCGCCGTCCGCATGGCCGGCCAGCACCAGCTTGTCGAGGTAGGGCAGCGTGCCGGCCAGCCCGCCCTGGGCAAGCACGGCGAGCCGGCGCGCGCGCGGCCACAGTACCAGCGCCGCGCGCCGATAGCTGCGCTCGAAGCTCGCGCCCTCGTTGCCGGTGGCTTCGCGAAAATGCTGCTCGTCGGGATCGGCCTCGTCGAGCACGTCCGGCGGGCATAATTCCATGTCTTGCAGCGGCAAGTCGCCGAACGACGGCGCGTTGCCGTCGACGTCGCGCCATCCCGACACGCTGGCGCTGCGCTCGATGATCTCGGCGACGCTGTAGTTGTCCGGGTCGTCGTCGTCCCGGTAGCGGCCGCGCCGGCGCGAATAGTAATCGTCGCCGCCGTCATACTCGGCGCTGCCGCTTTCCTCGATCACCAGTTGCGCCACGTGGATATCGCAAGCGCTGGCCGCGGCCGCGGCCAGCAGCACTTTCGCCACGGCGGCGTCGGCGCTCTTCAAGGTAGAAAACCCCAGTTCCGCCGCCGAGTACGCGTGTTCGAGCGGATACACCAGCTTTTCCGGCGCGTCCTCGTCGTTCGCCTCGCGCTGCGCCAGCCAGCGTTTCAACAGGCTGGTCGCCTGCGCCTGCTCGGACAAGTATTGCGGCGGCGCGGCGGCGCCGGCCGGGCCGCTACGGACCAGGTTATAGATCAGCGTGAGGCGGGTGCCGGAGTTGACCGGACGCACTTCGTGCAGGCAATCGGCGTAAAAGGCGACGAAGGCGGCGTCCGACGGATCGGCGCGAGCCAGTTCAAGGTTCACCGCGCGCTCGCGGTGGCGTATCGATAACTCGCCGCCCGTATACACCGACGGCAAAACCACGACCAGCGTGGCGAACATGCCGTCCGCCTTTTCCGTGTCGCGGTGCGGCACGAAAAAGCTGCCCGTGTCGTACACCAGCAGTTTGTACAACTGCGCCACCACGGGCTCTGTTACGCCCAGCCCGGCGCTCGCTTGCGCGACGATGGCGTCGAGCGAACGCTGCCAGTGGCGCCCGCCGAAATGCAGCTGCGACGCGTCGATCTGCCAAGTCTTGCGCACGCTGGTGTCGACCAGGGTTTGCGCGCCCAGGCCGAAGGGCGCGCGATTAGCGACCGCGATCAATTGTTCAAGCTGGGCTTGCTGGAACGGCAGCGAAATCAGGCCGACGCCGTCAACGCTGAGATTGGGCGGCGCAATTTCGCTGGTGCCGGCGCTATAAAAATCGCCGTCGCAACGCACGCTCGACAGGATGTTTGGCAGATCGGTGGAGATGTTGGGCATTTGCTGGCGCAAGTTAGTTTTGTTGCATATTATAAGGAACGTGCCGCGCAACCGTGGCGTCCCGTGTCTGGGCGAGCCGATATTGCTCAGTGTACGGCTCGATATACCATCGTAAAAATCGGGAAAAGGCGATGAGGACGATAAAAGTCAAACGAGTGCTTGCCAATATCAGTACGCAAAACCCCGGCCGCGCGAAAGCCTTCTATCAGGACGTGCTTGGCCTGGACCTGTTGATGGACCATGGCTGGATTCAAACCTACGGCTCGCCGGTCGAGCAGATGAGCGTGCAGATCAGCTTTGCCTCGGAAGGCGGCGCGGGCACGCCGGTGCCGGATCTGTCGATCGAAGTCGATGACGTCGACACCGCACTCGAATGCATGCGCAACGCCGGCTTCCCGATTGAATACGGGCCGGTTGACGAACCCTGGGGCGTGCGCCGCTTCTATGTGCGCGACCCTTTCGGCAGGCTCGTCAACATTCTCGGCCATCAGTGACGAAGTCGAGCGCGCCGCGCCGCAAGGACGCGCGCGCACCCGGCTGTACCAAGTTGCGGGCGCCGCCGCTTTACAGGTCGACCATCGACTCAAAGCCGCCGTAAATCATGCGCTTGCCGTCAAACGGCATCGCCTCCGGCTTCATCATGTCGGCCATGCGCGGATCCTTCATCACCTTGTCGTTGATTTCGTCGCGCTTGGCGCGCGATGCGTATTCGATCCACGAAAAAAACACCACTTCGCCTTCGCGCAGATCCACGCTCTGCGGGAACGAGGTCAGCTTGCCGGGCTTGACGTCGTCCGCCATGCACTCGCGGAAGCGCAAGGCGCCATGTTCGCGCCAGATCTTGCCGCAGACCTCGGACATCTTGCGGTAGGCCTCCACATTCGACTTGGGTACGGGAACAATGAAACCATCTACGTATGACATGGCATTCTCCTTCTGGGTGACGTGAAAGGGACTTCAGGATAGGCGTGTATTATAAAAAATACCAGCCTTGCCGCGCGCACGTTTCGGCGCACTACTTCATTCGTTACCGCCTGGAAAACAGGCGAACGCCGCACGCGCTCGGGGGCGATGTCGGCAATAATGTGCCGACTGTATTCAGTGGCAGGACGCCCGCCCTGTCGCGCGTCAACCCGCCACGCCATTCGCTCCAGGAGTCAGCGCATGAAAATCGCCGTATTCAGTACCCAGCCCTATGACCGCCGCTTCTTCGACGAAGCCTTGCGGCGCCAGCCGAACGGCGCCGCGATCGAATTGCTGTACCACACGGCGCCGCTGGCGCTGGAGACGGCGGTGCTGGCGCAGGGTTGCCAGGCGGTCTGCGTGTTCGTCAACGATTGCCTGGACGCGCCGGTGCTGGAGGCGCTGCACCGGCTCGGCACGCGCGCGCTGTTGCTGCGCTGCGCCGGCTACA
Organism: Janthinobacterium sp. CG3; assembly: GCF_000344615.1. Taxonomy (GTDB): domain Bacteria; phylum Pseudomonadota; class Gammaproteobacteria; order Burkholderiales; family Burkholderiaceae_D; genus Janthinobacterium. Next base: position 4,431,031 of record NZ_KB467824.1, read on the forward strand.
ACAACCTCGACGCGGCCGCCGCCGCCCGGCTCGGCATGTTCGCCGCGCGCGTGCCGGCCTACTCGCCGGAGGCGGTGGCCGAGCACGCGCTGGCGCTGGTGCTCACGCTGAACCGCCACACGCACCGCGCCTACGCCCGCGTGCGCGAGGGTAATTTCGCGCTGGACGGCTTGCTCGGCATGACGCTGCACGGCAAAACCGTCGGCATTGTCGGCACCGGCAAGATCGGCCTGGCGGCGGCGCGCATTTTCAAGGGCTTCGGCTGCCGCGTGCTCGGGCACGACCCGTATCCGTCGCCGCGGTTCGACGCGCTGGGGACGATGGTCGAGCTGCCCGCGCTGCTGGCGCAGTCCGACGTCGTTTCGCTGCACTGCCCGCTCACCGAGGCTACCCGGCACCTGATCGGCCGCGCCACGCTACCCTTGATGAAGCCGGGCGCGATGCTGGTCAACACCTCGCGCGGCGCGCTGGTCGACACCGGCGCGGTGATCGCCGCGCTCAAGTCGCGCCAGCTCGGCGCGCTGGCGATCGACGTCTACGAGCAGGAAAGCAGCCTGTTTTTCCACGACCACTCGTCGGACATCATCGACGACGACGTGTTCCAGCGCCTGATGACGTTTCCGAACGTGCTCGTTACCGGCCACCAGGGTTTCTTCACCATCGAGGCGTTGCGCGAAATCGCCGGCATCACCTTCGACAACCTGGCCTGTTTCATGGCCGGCCAAGGGTGCGCCAACCGGATACCGGGCTAGACCGGGATTTGGCTAAGCGGCGTCGTCCGTGAGAAAATTCCCCTTTGCCAGTTTGCCTCAGTAGGAAACCTCCATTGACCGCCATCGCCGCCACCGCCACCACCACCGCTTGTCTGATCGCCACCCGCGCCGCCCACCGGGTGGCGCGCATGACCATACGCGAGCCGATGTTCGGCTGGGTCCAGTCCGGCCGCAAGACCTTGATCGGCCGGCACGTCCACCAGCACTATGGCGCCGGCCAGGCCTTCCTGCTTGCCCAAGGCACCCAGTGGGACGTGGTCAACGAGCCCGCGCCGGGCGGCCACTACCGCGCGTTGATCCTGCAATTTTCGCCGGCGCTGATCGAACAGTTCCACGCGCTGTACGGCGCCCAGTTCCCGGCGACGCGGCAAGCGCCGTTCACCGGGCTGGACATGACGGCGGAGTTGCGCGACAGCGCGCAGCGGGCCTTCGAGGCCCGCGCCGGCCTGCTGCAGACGCACCGCCTGCTGGAAGTACTGTTGTTGCTGGCCGAGGCCGGCGTCGCCTATCCGCCGCCGGGCGCGCCGGGTTGGGACGAGCGGGTCAGGCGCATGGTCGGCCAGCGTCCGCACGCGGACTGGACGCTGGCGCTGCTGGCCGAAGCGTTCCACACCAGCGCCAGCACCCTGCGGCGGCGCCTGCACGCCTGCGACGCCAGTTTCGCCGGCATCCTGCGCGAGGCGCGGCTGGAAACGGCGCTGGCCTTGCTACAGAGCACGCCGCTGGCGGTCGGCGACATCGCCTTGCGTTGCGGCTACCAGTCGCACAGCCGGTTCTCGGCCGCGTTCCGCCGGCGCTTCGGGTTTCCACCGAAACAGTTGCGTCCGCCGGAAGCGGCCAGGGTGGCGTAGGCAATCGCGACGGCGCAGGTGTGGACGTTTGCGCACAGAAGCTGGCGCGCGCGGGCTAATCGGGGCGGGGCCGGGCGGCCATACTGGCCACTCACACTGATTGGAGAATCCCCATGTCGTTCCGTCTCAACACCGCCCTCCTGGCGATCACCCTGGCCTGCCCGCTGTGGGCAAACGCCGCCGACTTCACCCTCAGCAGCCCGGACCTGGGCGCCGTCCTGCGCGAAGAGCAAGTGTTCAAGGGCTTCGGCTGCAGCGGCAAAAACCTGTCGCCGGCCTTGCAATGGCAGGGCGTGCCGGCCGGCGCCCGCAGCCTGGCCGTGACCGTCTACGACCCGGACGCGCCGACCGGCTCGGGCTGGTGGCACTGGCAAGTGGTGAACCTGGCGCCGACGCTGGCCGGCTTGGCCGCCGGCGCGGGCGACGCCAACGGCGCCGCGCTGCCGGCCGGCGCCTTGCAGGGCCGCAATGATTACGGCACCAGCGCGTTCGGCGGCGCCTGCCCGCCGGCCGGCGACAAGCCGCACCGCTACATCTTTACCGTGCACGCCTTGAAGGTGGCCAAACTCGACGTGCCGGCCGGCGCCAGCGCCGCCTTGATCGGCTATATGATCAACGCCAACGCGCTCGGCACGGCCAGCCTGACCGCGCACTACGGCCGCTGATCCGGCAGCCGCGCGAGCGCCACGTCGCCCGCCATCGGTACGATGGCGCGGCCCGTCGCGCTACACCGGCGCAAAAAAATGTCTTTTTTGCCTTGTTGATGGGATAGAATTTATTCGGCGACAGCCTGTCGCCGCAGCCTCCATCGAACCTTCAAACAGGACTCCTCATGGCAAGCAAAATTTTCGTCAACCTGCCGGTCCGGCACCTCGGCCGCTCGGTCGAATTTTTCTCCGCGCTCGGTTTCACGTTCAATCCGCAGTTCACCGACGAGACGGCGACCTGCATGATCGTCAGCGACGACATCTTTGTCATGCTGCTGACCGAGGAAAAATTCCTCACCTTCACGCCGAAGAAAATCTGCGACACCAGCACCAGCACCGAGGTGTTGATCTGCCTGTCGTCGGAAAGCCGCGCCGCCATCGACGCCACGGTCGCCAAGGCCGTCGCCGCCGGCGCCACCACCTTCAAGCAAGCGCAGGACCACGGCTTCATGTACGGCCACGGCTTCCAGGACCTCGACGGCCACATGTGGGAACTGATCTATATGGAGCCGTGACGGGCGCGGCGGCGCCAATCGAAAGCGCCGATGCTTGGTATTGTTGTAAGCTCGCGGTTGCGCATGCAACTAGGTTGGTATTTTGTCTAAACTTTCATTTCGTCAGCTGCTGTTCGCCGCCTTCATCCTGATCGCCGGCGTGCTGACCGCGACCTCGCTGCAGGCCCTGCTGACGCTGGAGCGGCTGGCCCGGCTGGGACGCGAAAGCGCGGCCCAGGCCGTGATGCTGACCGAGCAGTCGCAACGCCTGTCGGAGCGCACCCTGGCGATGGAGCGCAGCGCGCGCCAATTCCTGGTGCTCGACGACGGCGTGTTCCGCGACCGCTATTTCGCCGCCTGGCAGGAGGCCGACGCCGCGCTGCTGGCGCTGGCCGGCGCCATGCCCGGCCTGGCGCCGGCCTTGCAGGCCGAATGGCGCGCCCAGGGCGAGGCCGCGTGGGCCGTGCTGAAAACGGCCAAGCGGCGCAACCGCGGCGGCCACCCGGCGCTATACAAGGTGTTTGAACGCCTGCCGGTGATCAACGACAGCCTGGCGCGCGAGAGCAAGCGTGAAATCGGCCGCCGCGGCGACGCCCTGCTCAGCGAACTGGAGCGCCAGCGCGGCCTGCTGGCGGCGCTGGTGGCCGGCGCCGTGCTGTTGGCGGCGGCGCTGGCGATGTGCTTCGGCTTCCTGCTGTCGCGCCCGCTGCGGCGCATCGAAAGCGCCATCGAGCGCCTCGGCGAAAACCGCCTGGACCAGCCGATTACCGTCGGCGGCCCGGCCGACACGCGCCGCCTCGGCCAGCAACTGGACTGGCTGCGCCAGCGCCTGGCCGACCTGGACGCCGACAAGGAACGCTTCCTGCGGCATATCTCGCACGAGCTGAAGACGCCGCTGGCGGCGCTGCGCGAGGGCGTCGCCCTGCTGGAGGACGAGGTGGCGGGGCCGCTGACGTCCGGCCAGCGCGAAATCGCCGGCATCCTGCGCCAGAACACCGCCTCGCTGCAAACGCAAATCGAGGATTTGCTGCGCTATAACACCGCCGCCTTCGACGCCCAGCACCTGCAGCGCGTCAACGTCGACCTGTTGCAACTGCTGCACGCGGTGGTCGACGAGCAGCGCCTGCAATGCCAGGCCCGGCACCTGAGCGTGGAGGTGCGCGGCGCGCCGGTCGGCGCGCTGGCCGACCGCGACAAGCTGGCCGCCGCGCTGGCCAACGTGTTGTCGAACGCGGTGCGTTTCAGCCCCGACGGCGGGGTCATCGTGTTTACCGTCGGCGCCGCCGCGCACGGCCTGCGCATTGACTGCAGCGACGACGGCCCGGGCGTGGCGCCGGAAGACGCCGAACGCATCTTCGAACCCTTTTACCAGGGCGCGCGCCAGGCTGCCGGCGCGCGCAACGGCAACGGCATCGGCCTGTCCATCGTGCGCGAATACATTGCCGCGCACCACGGCACGGTCACACTTCTCCCCAGCCCGACGGGCGCCCATTTTCGGATCGAACTCCCCTATGATGCATAAAATTTTCAGTTGCGCCTGCGCGCTGCTGTTGGCGGCCTGCGCCGTCAAGCCGGCGCCGCCGGCCCCGGTGGCGGCCTGCCCGCCGCCGCCGGTCGCCGCCGCCCCCGCGCCCGACGGCGCCGTCAACGAACTGCTGGCCTTCCAGGCCGGCCTGCGCGCGTTGCCGCAGGCCGAGCTGGGGCGCGCCCTGGTCGAGCTGAATAGGCAGGACGCGTCCGCCAAGGCCACCGTGCGCCGCGCCATGCTGCTGGCGGCGCTGCGCGGCGCCGGCGACCTGGGCCGCGCCCAGGCGCTGCTCGACGGCGTGGCCCAGGCGGCCGCGCCGGACGAGCAGCGCCTCAAGCCGCTGGCCCAGTTCCTCGCCGCCGGCTACGCCGACGCGCGCCGCCAGGACGAGGCGGCCGACAAGCTGAACCAGCAGGTGCGCGAAGCCCAGCGCCGCAACGAGCAGCTCAACGAGAAGCTCGAGGCGCTGAAAAACATCGAGCGCACGATGTCGGTCCGCCCGGCCGCGTCGGTGCCGAAATGAGCGCCGCCATGGCCCAACCGGCCCAACAAGCGCACATCTTGCTGGTCGACGACGACCCCGATTTATTGCGCCTGCTGACGATCCGCCTGAACGCCGGCAACTACCGCGTGACGGCCGTGGCCAGCGCCGAGGCGGCGCTGGCCCGGCTGGCGGTCGAGCTGCCCAACCTGGTCATCACCGACGTGCGCCTGCCCGGCCGCGACGGCCTGGCGCTGTTCGACGACATCCGCCGCCAGCACGCGGCGCTGCCGGTGATCTTGCTGACCGCGCACGGCACCATCCCCGACGCGGTCGAGGCCACCGCGCGCGGCGCGTTCGCCTACCTGACCAAGCCCTTCGACGGCAAGCTGCTGCTCGACAAGGTGGCCTACGCCGTCAACCTGAACCCCAACCTGGCGGCGCCGGCGGCCAGCGACGACAACTGGCGCGCCGGTCTGATCAGCCGCAGCGCGCAGATGGCCGAACTGTTGGCCGAGGCCAAGCTGGTGGCCGCCTCCGACGCCAGCATCCTGATCCGCGGCGCCAGCGGCACCGGCAAGGAATTGCTGGCGCGCGCGCTGCACAACGCCAGCCACCGCGCCAAGGCGCCCTTCATCGCCGTCAACTGCGGCGCCATCCCCGAGCAGTTGCTGGAGTCGGAATTGTTCGGCCACGTCAAGGGCGCCTTCACCGGCGCCGTGGCCAACCGCGACGGCCTGTTCCAGGCGGCCGACGGCGGCACCCTGTTCCTCGACGAAATCGGCGACATGCCGCTGCCGCTGCAGGTCAAGCTGCTGCGCGTGCTGCAAGAGCGCGCGGTGCGCCAGGTCGGCGCCAACGAGGTCAAGCCGGTCGACGTGCGGCTGCTGTCGGCGACCCACCGCGACCTCGACGTGGCGATGCGGGAGGGCCAGTTCCGCGAGGACTTGTATTACCGCCTGAACGTGGTGACGCTGTCGCTGCCGACGCTGGCCGAGCGGCGCGAGGACATCGCCCTGCTGGCCAAGCATTTCCTGCATACGCTGGCCGGCAAGTACCAGAAGCCGCTGAACGGCTTCGCGCCCGACGCGCTGACGGCGCTGGTGGGCGCGCCGTGGCCGGGCAACGTGCGGCAGTTGTTCAACGTCGTCGAGCAGGTGTGCGCGCTGGCGACGGCGCCGCTGGTGCCCTTGTCGCTGGTGCAGCGCGCGCTGCGGGTGCCGTCGCTGGAGGCGCTCAGCTACAACGAGGCCAAGCAGCGCTTCGAGCGCGACTACCTGGTACAACTGCTGCGCCTGACCGACGGCAACGTCGCCGACGCCGCGCGCCTGGCCGACCGCAACCGCACCGAGTTTTACCGCCTGCTGCAAAAATACGAACTCACGCCCAGCCTGTTCAGGGCGGACACCGAGCTTGTCGCCGACGAACGACAGAAATAAGCGCTGTAAAATCAACGACTTGGCGATACGGGTTGAAATGTTGTCGCTGCTAGGCGACAAAAAGCGGCGAAAAACCCGCCGCGGCGGCGGCCGTCGCCGGGGTGAAATAGTAAGTCATTGATTTATATGCGGTTTTAATTGCTGGCACGGCGATTGCTATATGTCCTGGTGTGACGCTTCAAACAGTGTTGCTTCAACCACATATGAGAGGATTTACCATGACCATGCAAAAATCGAAACTGCTGAACAACTTCGTTGCCGTCGTCCTGCTGTCGGGCGCATCGATCACAGCTTCCTACGCAGCGGACGCGGAACAAGCCGCTCCTGCGAAGGCGACCCTGCTCGCCGCCAACGCAGCAGTGACCGATGAAGCCATCACCGCCTCGGCCAAAGCGGCCCTGAGCGCGGACGCGCAACTGGCCGGCCTGCCGATCAGCGTCAGCGCCAAAAAAGGCGTCGTCATGCTGCAAGGCGACGTGCCTAGCGCCGAAGCCGGCGACCGCGTCGTCCAACTGGTGGCCTCGGTCGCCGGCGTCAAGGAAGTCAAAAACGACTTGAAAGTCAAAGCCGCCGGCTAAGCGCCGCGGTCGGGCCGCGGCCAGGCCGCGCCCGGTAGTACCCAACCCCCGTCGCGCTGCCGAGCGACGGGGGTTTTTATTTTCGTGGCAAAGATAGGGGGGCGGCGCCGATGCACTAGAATTCGTCCCGTCCCCACGCCACAAGGCCCAGCATGACGCCGAACCAATTCACGCCAGCAGAAATCGCCGCAGTCTACCGCGCCATCCGCGAGCGCCGCGATATGCGCCACTTCAGCGCCGAGGCGCTGGCGCCCGGCCAGTTGGAGCGCCTGATCGGCGCGGCCCACATGGCGCCCAGCGTCGGCTTCATGCAACCGTGGCGCTTCCTGCGCGTCGGCGAGCGCGCCTTGCGCGAGCGCATCCACGCCCACGTCGAGGCCGAGCGCATCCTCACCGCCGAGGCGCTGGGGCAGCGCGCCGAGGACTTCATGAAGCTCAAGGTCGAGGGCATCCTGTCGTGCGCCGAACTGCTGGTGGTCGGCCTGACCGACCAGCGCGAGCAATACGTGTTCGGCCGCCGCACGATGCCGGAGATGGACCTGGCGTCGGCCTCCTGCGCGATTCAAAACATGTGGCTGGCCGCGCGCGCCGAGGGCATCGGCCTGGGGTGGGTGTCGCTGTTCGATCCGGCGCAACTGCGGGCGCTGTGCCACATGCCCGAAGGCAGCAAACCGATCGCGATCCTGTGCATCGGCCCGGTCGCCGAGTTTTACCCGGCGCCGATGCTGGAAACCGAGGGCTGGGACACGCGCCGCGCGATCGGCGAGCTGGTCTACGAAAACACCTGGGGCCAACGTTCCACGTGAAACATCCGGGCCAGTCTTGGGGCCTGTAAGTTAGGCGGCTTCGGCGCGGAAATGCTGAAAACCAAGGGCGGTAGCCGGGGGGCAAACCCTGAGGGTGTGACGGCCGGCGCTACTCCGGCAAGCCGTCGAGCCAGGCTCTGGCGTGCGCCAGCACCAACTCCAGTTCGGCGCCGGCCAGCGCCAGCAGGGCCGCGACCTCGGCGTGGCGCTGCCCGGCGATGGCCCGTTCGGCTTCCAGCGAGGCGCTGATCAAGCGCTTCGTGCCGAGCGTGCCGACCGCGCCGCGCAGGCTGTGCAGCGTGCGCGCGGCGTCGTCGCAACGGCCTTCGCGCACCGCCAGTTCGGCCTGCCGCAGCGGCGCCATGCCGTTGCCCAGCGCTTCAGCCACCATCTTGCGCAGGATGCCGCGGCCCTTGGCGTCGCGTCCCAGCACGCGCATCAACGGCGCCATCGAGAATACCTGTTCGTCCGGCGCCGGCGCCGGCGCCGGCGCGGCGATGGCGGCCACGGCCGGCGCGGCCGCCGCCCGGCCCGGCAAGTTGCGGTCGATCACCTCCAGCATTTCCTCGACCACCACCGGCTTGGCGATGAAGTCGCTGATGCCGGCGCTGATGCAGCGTTCGCGCTCCGACGCCAGCACCCCCGCCGTCATGGCGATCACCGGCAGCGTCAGGCGCAGTTCGGTGCGGATCAGGTGGGTCGCGCTGAAGCCGTCCATCACCGGCATTTGCATGTCCATCAGCACGATGTGGTAGCGCTGCGCCTCGGCGCGCAGCCGCTCGACCGCCTGCAAACCGTCGCCGACCACGTCCAGCGTCGCGCCCATGTGCTCGAGGATGCCGCGCGCCACCGCCTGGTTCAGCAGGTTGTCCTCGACCAGCAGGAAGTGCACGCCGCGCAGGTGCTGGCCCAGGTTGCGGTTCAAGATCATCTGCTCGTCGCCGCCGTCCGGCGTCGTCAGCGCCTGGTGCAGCGCGTCGAACAGGCTCGAGCCGGTGATCGGCTTCATCAGCACCACGTCGGCCTCGGCGGCGCTGGAGATTTCCTCCAGGCGGTTGCGGGCGAAGGCGTTGACCATCACCACGATCGGCTGCTTCTGGCCGGACGCGGCCTGGCGGATCGCCTTCGCCGTGGCCAGGCCGTCCATCTCCGGCATGTGCCAGTCGGCCAGCACGACGTCGTACGGCGCGCGCTCGGCCTGGCGGCGCCGGTACAGCGCCAGCGCGGCCGCGCCGGAGTCGACCTCGTCGACCTCCCAGCCCCAGGCGTGGATCAGCTTGCCGATCAGTTCGCGGCTGGTGCGGTTGTCGTCCGCCACCAGCAGGCGCAACTGGCCCAGCGCCGGCTTGCGGCGCGCGCCCTCCTGCTCGCGCAGCACCTCGAACGGCAGGCTGAACCAGAAGTTGCTGCCGCCGCCCTCGGCGCTGTCGAAGGCGATTTCGCCGCCCATCAAGCGGATCAGGTGCTTGCTGATCGTCAACCCCAGCCCGGTGCCGCCGAAGCGCCGCGTGATGCTCTCGTCGCCCTGCGAAAAGGCGGTGAACAATTGCGCCTGCTGCGCCGCGCTCATGCCGATGCCGGTGTCGCGCACCTCGAAGCGCAGCCGCGCGCCGGCCGCGTCGCGCCGCTCCAGGCTGACCCCGACCAGCACCTCGCCCAGCGGCGTGAACTTGATGGCGTTGCCGGCCAGGTTGACCAGGATTTGCTGAAGCCGCAGCGCGTCGCCGCGCAGGCGCCGCGGCACGTCGGCGTCGACGCCGATCGCCAGTTCCAGCTCCTTGTCGCCGGCGTTCATCGTCATCGTCGTCGCCAGCGTGTTCATCACCTCGTCGAGGTCGAACTCGACCGGCGCCAGTTCCATGCGCCGCGCCTCGATCTTCGAATAGTCGAGCACGTCGTTGAGGATCCCCAGCAGCGACTGCCCCGAGACCCGCACCATGGTCAGGTATTTGCGCTGCTCGGCGGTCAGCGCGGTGTTGCCCAGCAGGTAGGCCATGCCCAGCACGGCGTTCAGCGGGGTGCGGATTTCATGGCTCATGTTGGCGACGAAATCGCTTTTCGCCCGGTTCGCCGCCTCGGCGCGGTCGCGCTCGTCCACCAGTTCGGCGGCGCGGGCCTGCACCTCGACCTGCAGGCGCAGCCGCTCGGCGATTTCGGCGATCACCGCCAGCACCTTGGTGCCCTGGTCGGTTTGCACCGCGCTCAGGCTGACCTCGAGCGGGAATTCGCTGCCGTCCCGGCGCAGGCCGAACAGCGCCTGGCCGCGCCCCATCACGCGCGGCTCGGCGCTCAGGCGGGTGTCGAGGAAGCCCTTGCGGGCGTTGGCGTGGCGGGCCCGGTAGCGCGCCGGCATCAACGTTTCCACCGCCTGGCCGACGATCTCGTCGCGGCGGTAGCCGAAATAGCGCTCGGCCTGGCGGTTGAATGTTTCGACGCGGCCGTCGGCGCCGACGACGACCATCGCGTTCGGCGCGAATTCGATCAGGCTTTGCAGGCGCGCGTCGGCCGCCTGCCGCGCGCTCATCAACTCGTTGAAGGCCATCGTCAGCTCGCCGATTTCGTCGTGCTTGGCCACGCCGATCGGCACGAACTGGCTGGCGTCGGCGCGCAGGCCGCGGATGGCGTCGCGCAGCCGCACCAGCGGCGACAGCAGGCGCAGCGTCAGCCAGCCGAGCGCGGCGGCCGCCAGCAGCGAGGCGAAGGCGCTCCACGCCGCCAGCCGGTACAAGGCGCCGTCGAGCGGCTCGAAGGCGTCGCGCAGCGGCAACGCGGCGCCCAGCGTCCAGTCGGCCGACTTCAGCGTCTTGAAACTGTAGATCACCGCCACGCCCTGGCCGTTGCTGCTGACCGCCGAGTCCGCCCCGTCCTCCTTCAGCGCGCGCGTGGTGAGCGCGTTGGCGTTGGCCGCGCGCGGCTGCAGCAGCCGGCTGGCGTCCGGGTGTAGCACGTACAGCGGCACCGCGCCGCGCGTGATGGCGAAGTAATAGCCGCTCTTGCCGACCTTGGCGCTGCGCAGCCGGCCCAGCACGTTGTCCTTGTACAGGCGCAGCACGCCGATCAGCATGCCGACCACTTCGCCGCGCGCGTCCAGCACCGGGGCGACGAATTGCACGATGGGTTGCTTGCTGGTCTTGCCGAGCACCGGCTCGGCGATCATCGGCCGGCGCGTGCGCAGCACGGTCTTGAAAAAGGCCCGGTCGGAGGCGTCCGTGCCGGCCCGTCCCGGCACCGCCGGCACGTCGGCGATCAGGCGGCCGCGGGCGTCGAGCACCAGCACGTCGTCGAACAGCGTCAGCACCGCCCGCGTCGCGTAGTGGGCCCTGAGCTTCTCCGGCGAATCCATCAGCTCTGGCGGCTGCTGTCTGGCGCTGGCGCCGACGACGTCGAGGAGGATCTGCAACTTGTCGTCGAGTTCGGTCGCGGTACTGCGCACCAGCGCGTTCTGCTGCGCCAGCAAGACCCCGGTGAAATCCTCGCGCATGCGCTGCATCTGGGCCACGGTGACCAGCGCGATCATGAGAATCGACGTCAGGCTCGTTGCCAGGGCGACTTTCGCTTTGATCCCGAGTGGCTTCATTGCTTTCCTTTATGGACGCCCGCGCGGGCATTCAGGCCGCCCGGGAATTGTGCTATCAATAAGGATACTTAGCAAGCACTACCCTGCCGCGCGGCGGCCGCCAGGACCACCGGCGCCACCGCCGCCGGCCGACCGCCCCGCCGAAGGCGCTGCCGCGGATCGGCCCGCGGCTCGCGATGCCGGGCGCCGCGCCAGCGGGTAGAATGGCGCGGCGCCAGTATATTTTTCTTTCGGCGAATCGAAACCGCCGCGGCCCGCCTCTTAGTAGCCGAGGGATGTCCTCGCCACCGTCGAAAGGAAAAAATATGTTCTATATGAAAAATGTACCGGGTTGGGAGCGGCTCTTGCGCGCCGTCGCCGGCCTGCTGGCGATCGCCTTCGGCGTGCTCGCGCTCGGCGGCGCGGCCGGCGTCGGCCTCGCGCTCGGCGGCGCCGGCCTCGTCGCCTCCGGGCTGTTCGGTTTCTGTCCGATGTGCGCGCTGCTCGGGCGCCGCCTGGACCGCGCCGGCCGCGCCGATGACGCTCGCTGAGCAACACCGGCCGGTGCTGGACGCCGCCCACGGCGGCGATCCCGCCGCGCTGGCGCAGTTGCTGCGGCTGTGCCAGCCCGACATCCGCCGCTACGCCCGGCGCTCCTGCCTGGTCAGCGACGTCGACGACGCAGTCCAGGAGGCCTTGTTGGTGCTGTCGCGCCGGCTCGGCTCGGTGCGCCTGCTGGCGGCGTTCTCCGGCTGGTTGTTCAAGGTGGTGCGGCACGAGTGCCGCAAGCTGGCCCGTCTGGCGCTGCGCCACGCTCCCTACGACGACGAGCGCGCCGAACGCTGGCTGGCCGCGCAGGACACGGCCGGCCTGCGGCTGGACCTGGTGAACGCGCTCGAATCGCTGCCGGCCGATTATCTGCACATGATCCTGTTGCGCGATTTCGCCGAGTTGAGCATCGCCGAAATCGCCGCCCTGCTCGGCCTGACGGCGGCCGCCGCCAAGAGCCGGCTGCACCGCGCCCGGCTGCTGGCGCGCGAGTATCTGGTGGGCTGAGGCGGGCGCCTGGCGTCGGGAGCGGCCGCCCCGGCGTAGTTGCCATATAATTAAATCGACCAACCCGGGTCGTTTAGTGGGCTATTGCCACTTGGTAACGTCGGGATGCGATAAACTCCATGACAGCCTCCGAATAGGTATATCCCGCTATGCTCACAGAATTGCCCGCCCTGACCCTGCCCCGCGTTCCCGTGGAGGTGTTGCGCGCGCGCTGCTCCACCTGCAGCATGCACCAGTTGTGCCTGCCGATGGGCCTGGACATGGGCGATATGGACCGGCTCGACCAGATCATCGGCCGGCGCCGCAAGGTGCCGCGCGGCGCCACGCTGTTCCGCATCGGCGACCCGTTCGTCAACCTGTACGCGATCCGCCTCGGCCATTTCAAGACCTACCAGATCAACGCCGGCGGCGAGGAGCAGATCACCGGCTTCCAGATGGCCGGCGAGCTGCTCGGCATGGACGCGATCAGCGCCGACCGCCACCATTGCAACGCGGTGGCGCTGGAAGACAGCGAGGTGTGCGAAATTCCGTTTTCCAGCCTTGAACAGCTGCTCGGCGAGATGCCGACGCTGCTGCGCCATTTCCACCGCATGATGAGCCAGGAGATCACGCGCGAGCAAAGCGTCATGCTGTTGCTGGGTAATATGCAGGCGACCCAGCGCTTCGCCGCCTTCATCGTCAACCTGGGCTCGCGCTACGAGGCGCGCGGCTATTCGAGCGTCACGTTCCAGCTGCGCATGTCGCGCGAGGAAATCGGCAACTACCTGGGGCTGACCATCGAGAGCATTAGCCGGCTGTTGTCGAAGTTTAAGAAGGAAGGCTGGCTGCGCGTCAGCAACCGCGAAATTGAAATCCTCAATCCGGCCATGCTGAAGGCGATTACCGCCGGTACGCCGGAGGCTTGCGCCTAAGCCGCCGGCGACGCCGGTCGGCTGGCCCACGCCGTGTAACGGAGCTGGGCTAACCGACCTGCGGCAATCCCATCAGTCGCTGCGCAGCGCCACGGCGCGCTGCGTCGGCCAGGTCCAACTGCCGTCCAGGCGCCAGTCGCGCCGGGCGTTTTCCGCCAGCACTTGCCAGCGGCTGCGCTCGAACAGCGCCAGCGGCGCGCTGAAGTTGCCTTGCGCGTCGGGCTGGACCGCCAGTTTGATGTCCTTCTCCGGTTGCGTCGCGTGGGCCAGGTGCAGCAGCAGCGGCGCGCTGTAGGGCCGGCCGTGGCTGTCGATCTTGCCCACCAGCACGGCGTTGGCGGCGTCGTAGCGCAGCGCCGCCGTCAGCCCCAGCGCGCTGGCCGCGCGGTCGCGCCGCAAGTCCTGGTTGATCGCCTTGCCCTTCTTGTAGTAGTCGCCCACCACCAGCGCGTCCTGGCGCGAAAACGCCAGGTAGCCGGTGTAGCTGCCGGCCACTATGACGATGAAGGGGCCGAGCATCAGCAACCACGGCCAGCGGTGCGTGTACCAGGGGCGTTCGGCGGGCGCCAGGGGGCGCAATGGCAATACGTTCGACATGGTTTCTCCTTTATTGCTTAGCGCGGCACAAAGAACACCGCTTTTTCCATCACGTGCAGGCTTGGGTCGTCGAGCGCCGTCAACTCGATGGCGATCTGGTTGGAACCCTTGGCGCCGGCGCCGTGGGCGGCGCGCAGGCGCACCGGCAGCGCCAGCGTTTCGGTGGCGCCGACGCTGACCTCGTCGGGCGTGACCAGCGCCAGGCTCGGCAGGCCCGACACCTTCACCTTGTAGCGGTGCGGCGTCTCCGCGGTGTTCATGATCTGCAGGCGGTAGACGTTTTCGACCATGCCGTCCTCGACTTCGCGCCCCATCGCGCCGCGGTCGCGGATCACGTCCAGCTTGAGCGGCGTGCGCAGCGCCAGCGAGCCGACCACGGCGGCGGTGATGACGGCCAGGATCGCCGTGTAGATCAGCACGCGCGGGCGCAGCGCGCGCTGGCGGATCTGCTCGACGCTGAAATTGTTGGCCAGCGCGTGGTCGGTGCTGTAGCGGATCAGGCCGCGCGGGCGGTCGATCTTGTCCATCACCGTGTTGCAGGCGTCGACGCAGGCGGCGCAGCCGATGCATTCGTACTGCAGGCCCTGGCGGATGTCGATGCCGGTCGGGCACACCTGCACGCACAGGGTGCAGTCGATACAGTCGCCCGTCTTGGCGGCGACGACCGGCGCGGCCTTTTTGTTGAGCGCGCCGCGCGGCTCGCCGCGCTTGACGTCGTAGGTGATGATCAGCGTGTCCTGGTCGAACATCGCGCTCTGGAAGCGGGCGTACGGGCACATGTATTTGCAGACCTGCTCGCGCAGCCAGCCGGCGTTGCCGTAGGTGGCCAGCGCGTAGAACAGCACCCAGAACCATTCCCACGGCCCGAAGCTGAGCGTGGCCACCTCGTGCGCCAGCGTGTGGATGGGCGTGAAATAGCCGACGAAGGTGAAGCCGGTCCACAGCGCCACCGCGCCCCAGGCCAGGTGCTTGGCGGTTTTCTTGGCCGCCTTGCGCAGCGACGGTCCCTGCTTGTCGAGCAGCATGCGGGCGCTGCGCGTGCCCTCGATGCGGCGCTCGATCCACAGGAAGATTTCGGTGTACACCGTTTGCGGGCAGGCGAAGCCGCACCAGACCCGCCCGGCGATCGCCGTCACCAGGAACAGCAGGTAGGCGCAGATGATCAGCAGCGCCGCCAGGTAGATGAAGTCCTGCGGCCACAGCACCACGCCGAGGATATAGAACTTGCGCGTGCCGAGGTCGAACAGCAGGGCCTGGCGGCCATTCCAGCTGAGCCACGGCAAGCCGTAGAACATCAGCTGGGTCAGCCAGACGCAGACCCAGCGCAGGCTGGCGTAGCGGCCCTTCGCCTCGCGCGGATAAATCTCCTCGCGGGCCGCGTACATCTTGATCACTTGGGGGGCGGGATCGCTCATGGCTGCTCGCCTATCAAGGTTGCGGGTTCGACAGGCTCCACACGTACGAGGCCAGCACATGTACCTTGGCCTCGCCGAGGAAGTCGTCGAACGCCGGCATGGCGTTGCTGCGGCCCTTGCGGATGGTTTCCATGACGGTGTCGGCGCTGCCGCCGTACAGCCAGATCTTGTCGCTCAGGTTGGGCGCGCCCAGCGCCTGGTTGCCGGTGCCGCCGGCGTTGTGGCAGGCCATGCAGGCGCCGAACTTGTTTTTGCCGAACACCACCTTGATCGGGTCGGCGGTCGAGCCGGACAGGCTCAGCACGTAGTGGGCGACGTTTTCCACGTCCTTGTCGCTGCCCAGCGCCGCGCCCATCGGCGGCATCTGGCCGTTGCGCCCGTGCAGGATGGTGGTCTTGATGATCTCCGGCGTGCCGCCGTACAACCAATCCTTGTCGGTCAGGTTCGGAAAGCCCTTGTTGCCGCGCGCGTCCGAGCCGTGGCATTGCGCGCAGTAGGTCAGGAACAGCCGCTCGCCGACGGCGTGCGCGGTCGGGTTGGCCGCCACCGTCTTCAGGTCCTGTCCGAGGAATTGCTTGAACAGGGGGCCGTAGTCGGCGTCGGCCTTGTCCAGCTCGCCCTGGTACTGGCCGCTGGACTTCCAGCCCAGCTTGCCGGCGTAGGTGCCCAGGCCCGGGTACAGGAACAGGTAGGCCAGCGCGAACACGATGGTGATGTAGAACAACCACATCCACCAGCGCGGCATCGGCGTGTTCAGCTCGGTCAAGTCCTCGTCCCAGATGTGGCCGGTGGTACCGACCGGGCCGTCGTGGTCCTTCAGCGCGCCGACCTTGTGGGTCGACTGCGAGTACAGCAGCACGCCGCAGCCGAAGATGCCCAGCAGCGACAGCACGACGATGTAGATGTTCCAGAAACCGCTGGTGAAGTCAGACATGGCCGCCCTCCCCCACGACGATGTCGGCGGCGTCGTCGGCGAACGGCAGTTGCGCGGCGCTGTCGAAGTCGCTGCTGCGCCGGGTCACGAAGGTCCACCACAGGATGCCCAGGAAGGTGGTGAAGGAAACCACCGTCATGACGCTGCTGGCGCTGTCAAAGAGGTTCTCGATTGCCATGCTAGTTCCTTGTCTTGATTAATGTGCCCAGGCCCTGCAGATAGGCGATCAGGGCGTCTTCTTCGGTCTTGTCCACCAGCGCGGCCGGCGCGGCGGCGATCTCGGCCTCGCTGTACGGGTCGCCCAGGCGTTTCAGCGCGCGCATCTTCGGCGCGATCTCGGCCGGCACCAGCGCGGTTTTCGCCAGCCATGGATAGTTCGGCATGTTCGACTCGGGCACCAGGTCGCGCGGCTTGTTCAAATGGGTCTTGTGCCATTCGTCGCTGTAGCGCCCGCCCACCCGCGCCAGGTCGGGGCCGGTGCGTTTCGAACCCCACTGGAACGGCCGGTCGTAGACGAACTCGCCGGCGACCGAGTAGTGGCCGTAGCGTTCGGTTTCGGCGCGGAACGGCCGGATCATCTGCGAGTGGCAGTTGTAGCAGCCCTCGCGCACGTAGATGTCGCGCCCGGCCAGGCGCAGCGGCGTGTACGGCTTGAGGCCGGCGATCGGCTCGGTGGTCGACTTTTGGAAGAACAGCGGGACGATCTCGACCAGGCCGCCGACGCTGACCACCAGCGTCACCAGCGCGATCAGCAGCCAGGGGTTCTTCTCAATCCATTCATGTGAAAATTTCATCGCTCACTCCGAATCAGGCGTGGGCCGCGGCCAGCGCGGGAATGCGCGCCGTCACCGATTGGCGGCCGCGCAGGGTCATGTAGGTGTTGTAGCCCATCAACAGCATGCCGCTCAGGTACAGCAAGCCGCCGCCGAAGCGCACCACGTAGTACGGATAGGTCGCCTTGACCCCCTCGACGAAGGTGTAGGTCAGGGTGCCGTCGGGGTTGACCGCGCGCCACATCAGGCCCTGCATCACGCCGGCGATCCACATCGCCGCGATGTACAGCACGATGCCGATGGTGGCGACCCAGAAGTGCATGTCGATCAGGCGGGTGCTGTACATCCTGGTCCGGCCGGCCAGGCGCGGCAGCAGGTAGTAGATCGAGCCCATCGTGATGAAACCGACCCAGCCCAGGGCGCCGCCGTGGACGTGGGCGATGCCCCAGTCGGTGTAGTGCGACAGCGAGTTGATGGTCTTGATCGACATCATCGGCCCCTCGAAGGTGGCGATGCCGTAGAACGACAGCGAGACGATCAGGAACTTCAGGATCGGGTCGGTGCGCAGCTTGTGCCAGGCGCCCGACAAGGTCATCATGCCGTTGATCATGCCGCCCCACGACGGCGCCAGCAGGATCAGCGAAAACACCATGCCGATCGACTGGGTCCAGTCGGGCAAGGCGGTGTAGTGCAGATGGTGCGGGCCGGCCCACATGTAGGTGAAGATCAGCGCCCAGAAGTGGACGATCGACAGGCGGTACGAATACACCGGGCGCTCGGCCTGTTTCGGGATGAAGTAGTAAACCATGCCGAGGTAGCCGGCGGTGAGGATGAAGCCGACCGCGTTGTGGCCGTACCACCACTGTATCATCGCGTCCTGCACGCCCGAGTAGGCCGAGTAGGATTTCCACAGCGACGCCGGCATCGCCGCGGCGTTGACCACGTGCAGCAGCGTGACGGCGATGATGTAGGCGCCGAAGAACCAGTTGGCGACGTAGATGTGGGCCACCTTGCGCTTGAGCAGGGTGCCGAAGAACACCACCGCGTAGGCGATCCAGACCACGGCGATGAGGATGGCGATCGGCCATTCCAGTTCGGCGTATTCCTTGCCGCGGGTGAAGCCCATCGGCAGGGTGACCACGGCCGACAGGATCACCGCCTGCCAGCCCCAGAAGGTGAACGCGGCCAGCTTGTCGGAGAACAGCCGCACCTGGCAGGTGCGCTGCACCACGTAGTACGAGGTGGCGAACAGGCCGCAGATGCCGAAGGCGAAAATCACCGCGTTGGTGTGCAGCGGCCGCAGCCGGCCGTAGGTCAGCCAGGGTATGTCGAGGTTCAGCGCCGGCCATGCCAGTTGGGCGGCGATGATGACGCCAACCAGCATGCCGACGATGCCCCAGACTACGGTGGCGATCGCGAATTGCTTGACGATCTTGTAGTTGTAGTTCAGTGAATGGTCCACTCGTGCTCTCCCGGGATTGCTTTGATGATGTAGTGCATCAAAGAGTACGGGTTCGACCATCAAAAAACTTTGATGTGGATCAAAATTCACCAGATCAATTGCAGATAGGCACTAACGCGGGGGCGCGCTACCACGACCCCGATACGCGGGGCGTTGGGGCCGGCCGGTGCATGTCGCCGGTGTTTGCGCGCGGCGGTGGCGCCGCCGCCGCGCTTCGCTACACTAGCTCATGAGCACGCCGAACGACGACTACGACACGCCCTGGAAGGACGCCGTGACCCGGTATTTTGCGGACTTCATGGCCTTCTATTTTCCCCGCGCCCACGCCGAGATCGACTGGTCGCGCCCGCAGCGCTTCCTCGAGCAGGAATTGGCGCAGGTGGCGCACGACGCCGAACTGGGGAAGCGCCTGGCCGACAAACTGGTCGAGGTCACCCTGAAGCGCGGGGCGCCGCAGTGGGTGCTGGTGCATTTGGAAGTGCAGGGGCGGCGCG
Organism: Janthinobacterium sp. CG3; assembly: GCF_000344615.1. Lineage (GTDB taxonomy): Bacteria > Pseudomonadota > Gammaproteobacteria > Burkholderiales > Burkholderiaceae_D > Janthinobacterium. Next base: position 4,449,886 of record NZ_KB467824.1, read on the forward strand.
ACAGCCGTTTCGCCGAGCGCATGTTTACCTACAACTACCGCATTTTCGACCGCTACCGCCGGCCCGTCGCCAGCATGGCGCTGCTGGCCGACGGCAACGCCGGCTGGAAACCCGACAGCTTCGGCTACCAGTTGCTCGGCTGCACGGTGGGGATTCAATTTCCCGTTGTTAAACTGGACGATTTCGCCGGACGCGCCGAACAGTTGCTGGACGACCCGAACCCGTTCGCGCTGGTGACGGCGGCCTACCTCGCCACCCGCGAAACCAAGGGCGACGACGTCCGCCGCGCCGCCGCGAAGTGGTTCATACTCGAACGGCTCCTGCTGCAAAATCGGGACAGGAGGATTATCATTGACCTGACCGTGGTGATCGACTGGTTAATGCGCCTGCCTCAACCACTGGAGCACGAGTTATGGCGCCGCATCGAGAAATTCGAAAGGAGTCGGGCTATGCCTTATATTTCATCCTTTGAGCGTATCGGCCTGGAGCGCGGCCTCAAGCGAGGGCTGCGGGAAGGACTGCGGGAGGGACGGCAGGAAGGACGGCAGGAGGGATTGCGCGAGGCGCTGACGCAGCAGTTGCGGCGGCGCTTCGGCGCCTTGCCCGATCCTGTGCAACAGCGCCTTGAACAAGCTACCTGGGCCGAACTGCTGGTGTGGTCCGAGGACTTTGTGGACGCTGCCACGCTGGATCAGGTGTTCCGGGCGCAGGCCGGGTAAGCGCGGCGGGTTTACCGCAAACGCGAGCGCAAACGTCTGGCGCGGCGCTCACTGGCGCGGCGTTTCTTGCTATTCCCGCGTGTTTAGCGCTTCCTGTGCGTTGGCGGCGGCGCCGCTGTCGTCGTCCTGCAGCACGCGCAGGCCGGGGCCGACCAGGTCGTCGAACTGGCCGCCGTCGGAGGCCTTGAAAAACACCCACAGCGCAACGAACACGGTGGCGATGCTGACGGGGATCAGGAGGTAGAGGGCTTCCATGCTCAGTTCCGGCGCAAGCGCAGCGCGTTGGCAATGACGACGGCCGAGCTGAGCGCCATGCCCAGCCCCGACAGCCAGGGGTTCAGATAGCCCAGCGCGGCGGCCGGGATCGCCAGCAGATTGTACAGCGTGGCCCAGGCCAAGTTTTGGCGGATCACCGCCATGGTCGCGGCGGCGGCGCGCGCCGTCTCGGCCACCGACGACAACCGGCCCGACAGCAGCACCGTGTCGGCGTGCGCCTGGGCCAGCGCGGCGCCCGAACCCATCGCGAATGAAACGTCGGCGGCGCTCAGCACGGCGGCGTCGTTGATGCCGTCGCCGACCATCGCCACCACCGCGCCGCCGGCTTGCAATTGCTGCACCACGCGCAGCTTTTCGTCGGGCAGGCATTCGCCCCTGGCGACGTCGATGCCCAGCCCGGCGGCGACGGCCTGGGTCAGCGCCTGTTGGTCGCCGCTGAGCAGGAGCACGCTCTTGCCGGCGGCGCGGAAATAGTCGACCACCGCGCTGGCGTCGGCGCGCAGCGCGTCGCTCAGCAGGAAACGCGCCAGCCATTCGCCCTCGGCGCCCAGGTACACCGGCGTCATGCCGGCGGTATCGGTGTCATCGTTCGCGCCGCCCTCGCCGGCCAGCCCGGCAACAAAGGCGGCGTTGCCGAGCCGGTAGCGGCGCCCGTCCAGCGTGCCTTGCAAGCCCTGCCCGGGTATTTCCTCGACGGCCTCGGCGTGTGATTGCGGCACACCGGCCGCCTCGGCGTCGGCGGCCTCGACGATGGCGCGCGCCAGCGGATGGGCGCTGCCCGCCTCCAGCGCGGCGCCGACCCGTAGGCAGAGCTCGCGCGCCATCGCGCCCAGCGGTTCGAGCCGGCGCACCACCGGCTTGCCCAGGGTCAGCGTACCGGTCTTGTCGAACACCACGTGGGTGGCGCGGTGCAGCGTTTCGAGCACGTGCGGCCGGACGATCAGCACGCCGCGCCGCAGCAACCGGTCGGTGGCCGCGGCCAGCGCCGACGGCGTCGCCAGCGACAGCGCGCACGGGCACGACACCACCAGCACGGCGATGGCGACCGGCCAGGCGCGCGCCGGTTCATACCAATACCAGAAGCCGAAGCTGGCCAGCGCGAACAGCAGCAGCGCGACCACGAACCAGGAGGCGACGCGGTCGGCCCACTGGGCGATCCGCGGCTTGCCCAGGCCGGCCCGTTCGACCAGTTTGATCAGGTCGGACAGCGTGCTCTCGCGCGCCGGCCGGCTGACGCGCAGCAGCACCGCCGCGCTGGCGTTGATGGCGCCGCCCGGCACCGCCTCGCCCGGCCCCTTGCGCTGGGCCGCGCTCTCGCCGGTCAGCAGCGCCATGTCGATCGCGGTGTTGCCTTCGATAATGATGGCGTCGGCGGCGATCGCCTCGCCCGGCTTGACCAGGATGACGTCGCCGGCGGCCAGCGCGGCGGCCGCCACCACCGTGGCGGCGCGGCTGCCGGGATAGCCGTCGAGCCGCGCGGCGCAGGCCGGCAGCGCGTGCTGCAGCCGCTCCAGCGCCGAGGCGGCCTTGCGCCGCGCCAGCAGTTCCATGTAGCGGCTGCACAGCAGCAGGAAGATGAACATCGTGGCCGAGTCGAAATACACCTCGCCATGGCCGCGCCAAGTCGCCACCGCGCTGCCGGCGAAGGCGGCGACGATGCCCAGCGCCACCGGCACGTCCATGCCGGGCGCGCGCGCGCGCAGGCTGGCCCAGGCGCCCTTGAAAAACGGTTGCGCCGAGTAGCAGATCGCCGGCAGCGTCAGCAGCAGACTGGCCCAGCGCATCAGGCCGGCGATGTTGTCGTCCATGGTGCCGTCGTCGGCCAGGTAGGCCGGCACCGCGTACATCATCACTTGCATCATCGACAGGCCGGCGACGAATAGTTGCCGGCCCAGCGTCTTGACGGCGCCGCGCAACTGCTCGCCGTGGCGCGCCGCGTCGTACGGGTAGGCCGCGTAGCCGACCTGGCGCAGCGCCGCCAGGATGTCGCCGGGACGGCAGGTGTCCTTGCTCCAGCGCACGTACAGGCGCTCGGTGGCGACGTTCAGCTTGGCCGCCTGCACGCCGGGCAGGCGCGTCAGGCGCCGTTCGACCAGCCAGACGCAGGCGGCGCAGCGGATGCCCTCGACCGCCAGCGTCGTTTCGCAACTGGCCTCGTCGAGCGCGAAGCGGACGTCGGCGTTGTCGTACAGTTGCAGCTCGGGCGGCACCAGCTCGCTGCCGGCGGCGCTGGCGGCGAACGCCGAGCGGTCGCGGTAGTACGCGGCTTGGCCAATCTCGACGATGCTGCGCGCCACCGCCGCGCAGCCGGGGCAGCACATGGCGCGCGCGGCGCCGTCGATGTCGACCGGCCAGTCGGCGCCGGCCGGCAGCGGCAGGCCGCAGTGGAAGCAGCCGGCGCCGAGGTCGGCCGGCGCGCCGGCCATGGCCGGTTGCGCGCTCATGGGTGGCCCGTCAGGCACAGCACGTCGAGCCAGCCCAGCGAGACGCCGTTGACCGCGCGCGCCAGGCCCAGCAGGCCGAAGGCCAGCACCAGCAGGCCGCCGGCCAGGCGCACGCCGCGGCGCCGCACGGCGGCGCGCAGGCGCGCGCCGACCAGGCCCAGCGCCAGCAGCGTCGGCAAGGTACCCAGGCCGAAGGCCAGCATCACCAGGGCGCCCTGCAGCGCCGAGCCGCTCAGCATGGCCGTCAGCAGCACGCTGTAGACCATGCCGCAGGGCAGCCAGCCCCACAGGCCGCCCAGCGCCAGCGCCTTCAGCGCGCTATCCATCGGCAGCAGCGGCTTCAACAGCGGTTGCACGCGGCGCCACACCAGGTTGCCGGCCGCCTCCAGCCGCGCCAGGCCGCGCCAGGCGTCCATCAGGTACAGGCCCAGCGCGACCAGCATCAGGTTGGCCATCCAGTAGAACGCCAGTTGCAGCCCGGCCAGGCGCAGCAGGTGGGCGGCGCCGCCGGCCAAGCCGCCGGCCAGCGCGCCGGCCGCCATGTAACTGGCGATGCGCCCGGCGTTGTAGGCGGCCACGCGCAGCGGCGCGCCGTCGTGCAAGCGCGCACCGGTGGCGGCGACGGCGATGGCGACCACCGGCCGCGGCCGCGGGCTGGAGACGGCCGACAGCGCGCCGACGATGCCGCCGCACATGCCGATGCAATGGACGCTGCCGGCCAGGCCCACCATGAACACCGGTAGCAGGTTGAGCGCGCTCATGCCGGCGCCGTCAGACGGTCTTCGAGTAGCGCAGCGGTTGCGGCGCGTTCTCTTTGGCGGCGCTCAGGTAGCGGTCGAACACCATGCAGATATTGCGGATCAGCAGGCGCCCTTTCGGCGTCACGCTCAGCCACTCGGCGTCGATGGTCAGCAGGCCGTCCGCCTCGAACTCGGCCAGCTTGGCCAGCTCGGCCGCGAAATAAGTCTTGAAGACGATCGGGTAGCCCTGCTCGACCGAGGCGATGGACAGCTCGAAATTGCACATCAGCATCTGGATGATGATGCGGCGCAGCAGGTCGTCGGTGTCGAGCTTGATGCCGCGGGCGATCGGCAGGCGGCCCTCGTCGAGCTTTTCGTAATAGGCGTCGAGGGTTTTCTCGTTCTGGCTGTAGACCGCGCCCACCGAGCTGATGGCCGACACGCCGCAGGCGATCAGGTCGGCCTCGGCGCGCGTCGAATAGCCCTGGAAGTTGCGGTGCAGCCGGCCCTGGCGCTGCGCCACGGCCAGGTCGTCGCCCGGCTTGGCGAAGTGGTCCATGCCGATGTAGACGTAGCCGGCCGCCGTCAGGCGGGCGATGCACTGCCCCAGCATGGCCAGCTTGGTGGCGCTGTCGGGCATGTCGGCGTCGAGGATGCGCCGTTGCGGCTTGAACAGGTGCGGCATGTGGGCGTAGTGGTACAGCGCGATGCGGTCCGGGTCGGCCTTGATCACCTTGGCCAGGGTTTGCTCCATGCTGGCCAGGCTCTGCTTGGGCAGGCCGTAGATCAGGTCGATGCTGACCGAGCGGAAGCCGGCCTCGCGCGCGGCGGCGATGATGGCCACCGTTTCGGCTTCGGGCTGGATGCGGTTGACCGCCTTCTGCACCGCGGCGTCGAAATCCTGCACGCCCAGGCTGATGCGGTTAAAGCCCTGCGCGCGCAGCGACTGCACGCGCTCGCGGCTGACCGTGCGCGGGTCGATTTCGATCGAATACTCGCCGGCGTCGTCAGGCGCGAACTCGAAATGGTGGCGCAGGTGGGCCATCAAATCCTGCATCTGGCGGTCGCTCAGGTAGGTCGGCGTGCCGCCGCCGAAATGCAGTTGCTCGATCTGGTGCATGCCGGCGAACAGCTTGCCCTGCATGGTGATTTCCTGTTTCAGGTAGCTCAGGTAGGTGGCGGCCTTGGCGCGGTCCTTGGTGACGATCTTGTTGCAGGCGCAGTAATAGCAAACCGTGTCGCAAAACGGGATGTGGACGTACAGCGACAGCGGCCGGCGGCCGCCGCGCAGGCGCAGCGCGGCCAGCGCCTCGAGGAAATTGCCGTAGCCGAAGTCGGCCGAAAAGCGGTCGGCCGTCGGGTAGGACGTGTAGCGCGGCCCCGACTGGCTCAGTTTGCCGATGACGCCGGCGTCGAATTCGATGCTCGCGCCGGGCGCGGCGATGCTGTGGGATGGGGACATAAAATCGATTCTCGAAAAGCGGGTCGGGGTGCGGTTCAGGCCGCCAGGCGCTTGAGGCCCCGCGGCGCCGGCTTGGCCGGGGCGGCGCGGGCCGGGCGCTGCCTTGGCTGCGGCTGCGGCAACTTGCCGAACTTGAACAGGCTGACCGCCTGCGTCAGGTGGCCGGCCTCCTCGGCCAGGCTGGTCGCGGCGGCTGCGGCCTCCTCCACCAGCGCGGCGTTTTGCTGCGTCACCTGGTCCATGTGGGCGATCGCTTGGTTGACCTGGTCGACGCCGACGCTCTGCTCGCGCGAGGCCAGCGAAATGCTTTGCATGATCGTCGTCACCTGTTGCACCGAGCTAACCACCTGCTCCATGGTCGAGCCGGCCCGGTTCACTTGCACCATGCCGGCGCTAACCTTGCCAACCGAAATTTCGATCAGGTTTTTGATGTCCTTGGCCGCCGTCGCCGAGCGCTGGGCCAGGTTGCGCACCTCGCCGGCGACCACCGCGAAACCGCGGCCCTGCTCGCCGGCCCGTGCCGCCTCGACGGCGGCGTTCAGCGCCAGGATGTTGGTCTGGAAGGCGATACCCTCGATCAGGCTGATGATGTCGACGATTTTGCGCGACGAGGCGTTGATGTCGCCCATCGTCGTGATGACGTCGGCGACGATCTCGCCGCCCTCGACGGCGACCTTGGAGGCGGCCACGGCCAGCGCGTTGGCCTCGATCGAATTGTCGGCGTTTTGCTTGACGGTGGCCGAGAACTGCTCGACGCTGGAGGCGGTCTCCTCCAGGCTGGCGGCTTGCGACTCGGTGCGCCCGGACAGGTCGACGTTGCCGGCGGCGATCTGCCGGGTCGCCACCGCCATCGTTTCGACGTTGACGCGCACGTCGCGGATGGTGGCGATCAGGTTGCTGTTCATTTGTTGCAGCGCGCGCAGCAGTTGGCCGACCTCGTCGGTGCTGCCGGTGTCGAAGCTGCCCGACAGGTCGCCGGCGGCGATGGCGCGGGCGCCGCCGACGGCCTTGTTGAGGGGGCGCAGCACCGACACGCGCAGCGTGTACCACAGGAAGACGTTGACCAGGAAGCCCAACAGGGTGGCGCCGAAGATGCCGTAGTTGCTCGCCGGCGAGCCGGTCGAGAACAACACCGCGGCGCACACGCCCAGTTGCAGCGTGTTGACGACGCTGGTGCACAGCCAGATGCGCATCGCCAGCGACATGTGGCCCAGGTTGGCCACCAGGTGTATCAGGCCGGTGTGCACGAGCTGGCCGTTCTTGATGCGCAAGCCCTGCGCCTTGCCCTGTTTGAAGGCGGCGTAACTACGCTGCGCGGCGGCGACCTCGGCGCGCTCGGGCTTGACGCGCACCGACATATAGCCGACCGTCTTGCCCTGGTCCATGATCGGCGTGATGTTCGCGCGCACCCAGTAGAAGGCGCCGTTCTTGCAGCGGTTCTTTACCAGTCCGGTCCACGGCGTGCCGGCCTTGAGCGAGGCCCACAGGTCGGCGAAGGCCTCGACCGGCATGTCGGGATGGCGCAGGATATTTTGCGGCTCGCCGATCAGTTCGGCTTCCAGGTAGCCGCTGATCTGGCAAAAATACGGGTTCACATAGGTGATGTCGCCGTTCAAATCGGTTTTGGAGACGATGGCCTGGTCGTCCATCACATGGACTTCTTGTTGGCTAATTAGCAGGTTTTGGCGCATCACGACTCTCCGGAACAAATGGGTGTGGTAACTCTTGCGCAATTGCAAGAGATGACCAAGTGTACGGAGTCGTGTCGGCAAATTTATTGATATAGATCAAAAACCCCAATATTGGGCAGAATGAGGATGGTCGGAAAGACATCGCTTTTTGCTCATCGGAGCGGCCGCCGGCGCTAACCCGACGGCAATCGCGTTAAGTGAACGGCAGTAGGGTCTAACCCCAGCTCTTTGCCTTGGCGTGATTTTCAACGCCGGCAACGCGCTTAATCCAGCCCCGGCGTCAGCGGGCGCAGCCGGCCGACCGCGTAACCCTGGGCGTAGTCGACGCCCAGTTCGCGCACCACCTCCAGCGTGGCCTCGTCCTCGACGTATTCGGCCACCGTCTTCAAGCCCATTACGTGGCCGACCTCGTTGATCGCCTTCACCATCGCGCGGTTGATGGCGTTGTTGGCGATGTCGCGCACGAAGATGCCGTCGATCTTCAGGTAGTCGACCGGCAGCGCCTTCAGGTAGCCGAACGAGGAAAATCCGCTGCCGAAGTCGTCGAGCGAGAAGCGGCAGCCCAGCGTTTTCATCCGGCCCATGAACACCTGCGCCTTCGGCAGGTTGGCGATGACCGCCGTTTCGGTGATTTCAAAGCAAATCTGCTCGGGCGCCACCTCGTGCTCGACGAACTGCTCGGTGATGTACTCCTGCAACTTGGCGTCGCCCAGCGACACCCCCGACAGGTTGACCGAGTACAGCGCCGGGCTGCGCCGGTGGCTTTCCTCGAACGCCTCCAGCGGCGTCAGGCTGTCGCGCACGCTCTTGATGTGGTGGCAAACCGCGCGGATGACCCAGCGGTCGATCGACACCATCAGGTCGTAGCGCTCGGCGGCCGGGATGAAGGCGCCCGGCAGGATCAGGTCGCCCTTGGCGTTGAGGATGCGGATCAGCACCTCGTCGTGGCTTTCGGCGTGCGTGTGCAAGTGCACGATCGGCATCGCGTAGAGGCGGAAGTGCTGCTGCTCGAACGCCTCGTTCAGGCGCGCCACCCACTGCATCTCGCCCTGGCGCCGCGCCAGCATCAGGTCCGACTCGCGGTACACGTGGATGCGGTTGCGGCCCTGCTCCTTGGCCAGGTAGCAAGCCTGGTCGGCGGCGATCAGCAGCTCCGTCATCGACTTGCTGTGCTCGTTGACCTCGACCAGGCCGATGCTCACGCCCAGCTCGAAGCTGCGCTCGTCCCAGGTAAAGCGGAAGTCCTTGATCGACTGGCGGATCTGCTCGGCGATCAGATGCGCGTGGTCGGGCGGACAGTGCGGCAGCAGCACGCCGAGCTCGTCGCCGCCCAGGCGCGCCAGGATGTCGCTGTCGCGCATTGGCCCCTGCAGCATTTTCGCCAGAAGTTGCAGCAGCACGTCGCCGGCGCCGTGGCCGCAGGTGTCGTTGATGATCTTGAACTGGTCCAGGTCCATGTACAGCAGCGCGTGCACGTGGCCGTCCTGCTTCGACGCGTGCAGCGCGGCGGCGACCTGGTTCTCGAACTCGCGCCGGTTGATCAGCCCGGTCAAGGCGTCGTGCGTCGCTTGCCACGACAGTTGCTGGCTCAGCTTGCGTTCGTGGCTGACGTCGCGGAACACCACCACCGCGCCGAGGATAGCGCCGTCGCGCGACCAGATCGGCGCGGCCGAGTCCTCGACGGCGATGCGCCGCCCGTCGCGCGTGACCAGCATGCTGTGCGAGGACACGCCGATGGCTTGGCGCTGGCGCAGGCATTTCAGCGCCACGTGCTCGATCGGCTCGCCGCTGGCCTCGTCGACCAGCGTCAGCGTGGCGCCGATGTCGAGGCCGCGCGCCAGCGCCGTGGTCCAGCCGGTCAATTGTTCGGCGACCCGGTTCAGGTAGCGCGTCTTGCCGTCGGCGTCGGTGGTGATGACGCCGTCGCCGATCGAGCCCAGCGTGACCTCGGCGAGGTCCTTGCGCTCGGCCGCGCGCAGCTCCTTGAGCATGCGCTCGGTGACGTCCCAGATGATGCCCAGCGTGCGCTCGGGCGCGCCGGCGGCGTCGCAAAACACCCGCGCCTTGGCCGCCAGCCAGCGTACCGACTGGTCCGGCGCCTGCACGCGATATTCCAGTTCGTAGCCGGTGCGGCGGTCGACGCCGTCCTGCAGCACGGCGGTGACGCGTTCGCGGTCTTCCGGATGGACGAACGCCAGGAAGTCGTTGAACGCATGGGTGAGCGGTTCGGCTTTCAGGCCCAGCAGCGCGGCGCCCTGCGCCGACCAGCTGACGGTGCCGTCGGCCACCCTGCCGTTGACGATGCGGGAATCCCAGATGGCCATACGCGCCGCGTCCAGCGCCAGTTGCAAACGTCGTTGAAGGTCACTCATCGGCATGTCCGCGCACCCAATAAAAACCGGCGGCACCGTTGCCGCCATGGTGATGGTTGGATGGCGCCCGCGGCCGGAGGTTCCCCGGGGTTACGTCTTGGGGCTTAACGAGTTCCACGCGGAAGCCGCCAAAACGGCGTTCCCGCGCCGGCCCTTACGGCTGGCCTTTGACCGCGCGCCACGCCCGCGTCACCGCGCCCACGCCCAGCAGCGCCAGCGCGCCGGCGGCGACCCCGGCCAAGGCGTCGAGCACGGTCGGCGTCGCCGCCTCCAGCGTCGGGCCGACCAGCGCCAGCGTACCGGCGGCCTGGGCGGCGTGGTGGATCACCTGGTGCGCGCCGGGCAGGCCGTGGGTCAGGATGCCGCCGCCCACCATGAACATGGCGACCGTGCCGATCACCGACAAGGCCTTCATCAGTTGCGGCGCGGCGGCCAGCAGCAGGCGGCCGAAGCCGCGCACCAGTTGGCGGCCGGCGCCGGGGCGCTGGCTCAGGTACAGGCCGGCGTCGTCGAGTTTGACGATGCCGGCCACCAGGCCGTACACGCCGAACGTCATGGCGACGGCGATGCCGGCCACCACCGCCACCTGCTGGCCGAACGGCGCCTCGGCGACGGTGCCCAGCGCAATGACGATGATCTCGGCCGACAGGATGAAGTCGGTGCGGATGGCGCCCTTGATCTTGTCCTTCTCCAGCGCCACCAGGTCGATGCTCGGGTCGACCAGGGCCTGCGTCAGCACGGCGTGGTGCCGGGCGTCCTCGGCCTCGCTGTGCATCAGCTTGTGGGCGATCTTCTCGAAGCCCTCGAAGCACAGGTAAACCCCGCCGAGCATCAGCAGCGGCGTGATGGCCCACGGCGCCAGCGCGCTGATGGCCAGCGCCGACGGCACCAGGATCGCCTTGTTCTTCATCGAGCCGACGCCGACCGCCCACACCACCGGCAGTTCGCGCTCGGCGCGCACGCCCGACACCTGCTGCGCGTTCAGCGCCAAGTCGTCGCCCAGCACGCCGGCGGTTTTCTTGGCGGCGACCTTGCTCATCAGGGCGACGTCATCGAGGATGCTGGCGATGTCGTCGAGCAGGGCTAGCAGGCTGCTGGCCATCTCAGCGCCCTCCCCATGCGGCGGGATGGGCGGAGGCGGACGTGCGGGCGGGAATTGTCATGGGGCTCTTGTGCATTGAGAAATATAGGCGGAATCTTACCTCAGAGCGGCAAGGAGCGCTGCACTTACGCACGCGCCGGGGGCGCGGCCAGCGGGGCCGCCGCGCTACGTGTAGAATTGTTGCTCCCCCTCTATTTTTATGATGGAACGCGCATGAGCTTTGCCACCTGGATCGGATTTGTCATCGCCGCCTGCATCATCGCCGTCTCGCCGGGCTCCGGCGCCGTGTTGTCGATGTCGCACGGCCTGTCGTACGGCGTCAAGAAAACCAGCGCCACCATCGCCGGCCTGCAGGTCGGCCTGATCGTCATCCTGATCATTGCCGGCGCCGGCGTCGGTTCGCTGCTGCTGGCCTCCGAGCTGGCGTTCAACGTCGTCAAGACGGTCGGCGCGCTGTACCTGATCTACCTCGGCCTGAGCCAGTGGCGCGCCAAGGTGCAGGTGGGCGGCGTCGCCGCGGCCGGGGCGCGCAGCGAACTGCCGTCGTTGCAAAAACGCCTGCTGACCGGCTTCCTGACCAACGCCACGAACCCGAAAGGCATCATCTTCATGGTCGCGGTGCTGCCGCAATTCATCGACGGCGCCGCCCCGCTGCTGCCGCAACTGCTGATACTCGGCGTGACCATGTGCAGCATCGACCTGGTGGTGATGCACAGCTACGCCTACCTGGCCGCGTCGATGCAGCGTTATTTCCGCGACGCCGGCGCGGTAAAAAAGCAAAACCGCTTCTTCGGCGGCATGCTGATGGCCGTCGGCACCGCGCTGTTCTTCGTCAAGCGCGGCGGCGCCCACGCCTGACGCGCCATGGCCATGGCCAACCAGGGCGGCGACTGGATCCAGCACGCCCCGCCCGGCGGTAAACTGGAGCGCATCGAGGCCTTCTTTGCCGGCCACGGCTACGCTGCGCACCGCCACGACACCTACGCGATCGGCAAGACGCTGGCGGGGGTGCAAAGCTTCCGCTACCGGGGCGGGCAGTGCAACAGCGTTCCCGGCGGCACCATGGTGCTGCACCCCGACGAGGTGCACGACGGCGAGGCCGGCACGGCGGACGGCTTCCAGTACCGCATGCTGTATGTCGAGCCGGCGCTGATCCAGCAGGTGCTGGGCGGCAAGCCGCTGCCCTTCATCCAGGGCGGCCTGTGCGCCGATCCGCGCCTGGGCGCGGCCACCGCCGCCTTGCTGACTAGCCTGGACGGCGCCCTCGACCCGCTGCAGGAAGACGATGCGCTGTTCGACCTGGCGCGGGCCTTGAGCGCGGCGGCCGGCGCGCCGCCACAGCGGCACACTATCGATTATCTGGCGGCCGAGCGCGCGCGCGGGTTCATCCATGGCGCGCTGGAACGCAGCGTCACGCTGGACCAGCTGGAACGGGAAAGCGGGCGCGACCGCTGGAGCCTGTCGCGCGACTTCCGGCTGCTGTTCGGCACCTCCCCTTACCGTTATCTGACCATGCGCCGCCTCGACCTGGTGCGCGCGCTGCTGTTGCAGGGACTGTCGCTGGCCGAGGCGGCGCTGCGCGCCGGCTTCAGCGATCAAAGCCATATGACGCGCCACTTCGGCAAGACCTACGGCATGTCGCCGGCGCGCTGGCTGGCAATGCGCGCCAGCGCGGCGCCCCGGACGCGCTAAGGTCCGCACAAACGTACAAGACGCGCCGCGCGGCCCCGCTTATTCTGGACGCTTACGAACCAGCCACAGGAGCGGCCAGATGAATATCGATCACCATCAAAGTACTAACTTCGCGCAGAAATTTAGCCTGTTCAAGGAGCAGTGGACGCCCAAGGTCATCGCCGAAATGAACGACTACCAGTTCAAGATCGCGCGCTTGCAGGGCGACTTCGTCTGGCATAGCCACGCCGCGACCGACGAGACCTTTATCGTGTTGGAGGGGGAGTTGCGCATCGACTATCGCGACGGCCACGTGATCGTGTCGCAGGGCGAGATGGTGGTGGTACCGAAGGGTGTCGAACACAAACCGTCGGCCGGGCGGGAAGTCAAACTGCTGCTGATCGAGCCGCGCGGCGTACTCAACACGGGGGAGGAGGCGGTGGGCGAGCGCACCGCCGTCAACGACGTGTGGTTGTAGTCGACGCGGGCCGCGAACGCCGAAACCCGGCCGAAGGCAACGAGCCGGGGTCAGGCCTTCTCGCCTTGGCGCGAGGGGTCCGACCCCAGTTTCACGCCCTTGGTGTGGATGACGGGCGCGGCGCGACGCCTTAAACGATGCCGCTGCCGCTGGCGCCCGCTTTCGGCGGCCGCTGGCGGCCCTTTTCCTCGCGGTCAGGCTGCCGTGCTTGTACGAATGGACTTGGCCGGCCTGGTCCTGGAAGGTGTTCGAATTGACGGCGTCGAAACTGAGGCCGTAGCCGCCGGCGATGTCGCGCAGCGCGGCGGTGTCGCTGACCTTGTCCCAGGGGAAGTGCGGCGACACCGTCGGCGCGCCCGCGTCAGTTGGTGGATCACGCCGCAGTCCTCGATTTTCTCGAGCGCGCCGCGCGGCTCGCCGACGCCGGCGAAGCGGGTGCCGCCGGTGCCGGCGCCCCAGCTCGGCAGCGCCACCCATACCATGGACGCGCTGCCGCGGCATGCGCTGATGCGCCGCTGGTGGACCCACATGGCCGACCTGATGGCCACCGACGCCGGGCAGGCGCCGCTGACGTCGCCGCTGCTGCCGATGTTCCACCTGGACTGAAGAAGAATGAAGAAAATTATCAACGCCACGGCGGTGCTCGACATCGGCCAGACCAACGTCAAGCTGACCCTGCTCGACGACGACGGCGCCGTGCTGGCCGAGCGGCGCGGCCCGAACGGCATCGTCGCCGCCGGCGCGTATCCGCACCACGACACCGAACGCATCTGGAACTGGCTGCTCGACGGCCTGGCCGGCATGGCGCCGCTGGCGCTGGCCGGCAGGCCGGTCTACCGCGCGCTCTGGCGGGCGTTGCTGGCGGCGCCGGCATCAGCGGCGGTGCCGGCCGCCGCCGCGCGTGAACGCATGAACGACCGCAGGAGCGGCATCAAGCCGTGATACGCCGATGTTGTGGGTCGGGTTAGCCCAACGGGCGTAACCCGACTGGCGTCGACAGCGGCTTCGGCGTTGAAAAAAACTAAAACCAAGGACGTAACCCTGGGCTCAGACCCCTCGCGCCAAGGCGAGAAGGTCCGCCCCGGCCTTGGGGCCGGAGGCATTGCTCAGGCGGCGTCGGTGCGCAGGCGGATGCGGGCGCGCCATTCGCCCAGCGCGGCGAGGGCGCCGTGGAATTCGCGCTCGATCAGGTCGGCTTCGGCCAGTGTCACGCGGCCGTCCATCAGCGCGGTCGAGACGGCCGCCGCCACCGATCCCACCTGGCTCATCACCAGGCACACGGTTTGCGACAGGTCGTCGCTGCGCACCTGCTCCGGCCGCGGCACGACGAAGGCCGCCATGCCGTGGCGCACCAGCAGCGCGTGCAGCGGCAACATCGCGTCGTCGACGCCGGCGCGCTGGCAATGTTCGATGATTGCTGAGACTTCTTCAAACGATGGATAATGCGATGCGATGGTCGGCGCCAGTTTGTTGCGCAGGACGTTGACGGATATGCCCATGCATTGCGCCAACGCATCGACCCCGCCGGGATAGCCGCGCGCCACCTTGTAGAGCGCGTCGTGTTGATTCATGTCCAGATATTTTCGTGTCATGGTGAAGTGAGCCTTTTATTACCGATGCATAACGCCATTTAGGCTGCTATGCTCCTTTTCAACCGAGTTTATAGCATAAGAGACAACGATGAAGTCATTCAAGATCGCACTGCTTGCGGCCCTGCTGCTGCCTCTGGGGGCGCATGCCCTGTCCGATTCTCGTCCGGCCAAAAAGTCGTCTGGCACCTCGTCGTCGTACAAGAGCGGTTTTTCGTCGCAAAAGAAGGCGCCGGCCAGAAGCTACGAGGCGCGTCCGGCCCCGAGCGGCGAGAAGCCGTCGTTCGGCACGTTCGGCTCGCGCCAGCCGGCGGCCGCGCCGCGTCCGGCGCCATCGTATGGCGACGATGCCGCGCCGAAACGGCCGGGCGGCGGCTTCGGCTCGTTTGGCAGCGCCCGCGGCGGCGACGCGCCGGCCCCGGGCAAGTCGGATTCGGCGTTGTCGAGGGAGCTGGAGCAAAAAAGCGCCAACGCCAACGCCTTAAAGACGCTCGACGCGCGCCGTGCCGCCGCCGCCGCTGCGGCCGCGCCGCCGCCGCTGGACCCGGTGCAGCAGGCGAACCGGCAGCAGGCGAACCAGCAACAGCCTTACGAGCGGCCGAACCAGCCCTCGTATGAGCAGCAATCGGGGCGGACTTCTATGCCGCAGAGCAATGTTAGCTGGGGCAACGTGTTGACGGGATTCATGCTGGGCCGCTCGACCGGCGCCAGCGCCGGCAACGGCGGCTACCCGTCGGGCAATGGCGCGGGCAAGCAAGGCGTCAACCAGGGCGTCAACCAAGGCAACGCCAACCTCGGCGCGGCCGCCGGCGCCGGCAGCATCGGCAGCGCCGCCGGCCTGCCGGCGGCGGCGGCGGCGCCGTCGTTCGGCGCGACCGTGCTGCGCACCTTCGCCTGGCTGGCGCTGCTGGGCGGCTTGGGCTGGTTGATTTACTTCGGCGTCAAGCGCTTCAAGCGCGCCGGCGCGCGCAGCGGCGCGAACTACTCCTTTGAAAGGGAATGAGATGGGTTGGAAAGATGCATTTGAATACATGCGCGGCGTCGCCTCCAAGCGCGGCGTCGACACCCAGGCGCGGCGCGAGGACGAGGGCTTGCCGCTGGGCGCGCGCATCGGCAGCGTGGTCAAGTTGCAGCAGTCGCCGTTCATCCGCGCCAACAGCAACGGTTCACTGATCACCTTGCCTAGCCCGAGCGATACGCGGGTGCTGGCGGTGTCGCAGATCAAGCTGAACATGGCGGGCGGCTTGTACCGCTATTACCTGGCCACGGGCGACATCGACGCCAAGGAGAAGTTCCTGCAAGTGTTCCGCAACGCCCAGGGCGAGATCGCCGAGCTGATGTATTGCACCCAGCTGGCGCGGGTGGTGCCGGAGACGGCCGAGGACCAGGACGCCTACACCGGCGGGTCCGGCCACGGCCTGGGCGACCCCAGTTACACGCTGTGGCGCGAGCAGCTCGGCGACATCGGCCTGGACGAGGCCGAACTGGACCTGGTGTTCGGCGACAGCGACCGCCTCGACTACCGGCGCGACGCCGGCGACCCGGCGGCCGAGTTCGTCGCGCCGTTCACCGGCACCGAGGTGCGCCTGGACGACGCCGCCGGCGCCCGCGGCTTGAAGCAGGAGATGTACTTCATGCCCTACGTGCGCGAGCTGCAGGGCGGCGGGCTGGAGTATTTATTGATCACAACGGAAATAATCGCCAGCGTCAACGGCGATGCGTCACAACGCGGTATCCACGTCGACTTCGTCATTGGCATACCGGTTGAGCAGGAGCGGCTCGTCATCCAATAAGGCGGACGGCCAATATGTGGTGTTTTCAAATTCTACGAGAGGAATACAAATGAGCAATTCGAATGGCTGGGGTTTGACCGCGCGCCTGATTTCCAAACACTTCGGCGTGCTGGGCGACCGCGTCTCCGAGGCGATCGCCAATTTCGATCCCGAGACGGCGACCGAAGCCGACCGCGACCGCCTGGCCGACACGCTGCGCTCGACCGCGCAAAAGCTGGCGGCGGCGCGCGCCTCGTTCGAGAAGGAGCACGCCGACGTGGTCAAGCTGCGCAATCTGATCGCCACCGACGAGAAGGCCACCGACACGCTGGGCGAGCGCCTGGCCGCCGGCAAGATCTCGGAGGCGACCATCAACCTGTTCTGCGACGAGCTGGAGTCGAACAAGGCGCGCCTGCCGCAGGAAGTGCAGGAAGAGGCGGACGCCCAGCAATACATGGACGAGTTGCAAAAGATCGTCGACGCGCTGTCGAAACAGCTGTCCGACTTCGACGCCGCCGCCAAGAAGGCGTTGCAGGCGCTGGCCACCGCCAAGGCGCAAAAGGACTTGCAGGCGATCCGCAGCGAGCGCCAGAGCCAGTTGGCCGGCCTGTCCGGCCTGCAAGGCAACTCGAGCGCGCTGGAAGCGCTGACGCGGCGCGCCCAGACCGTTAGCAACGAGGCGGCCGGCATGCGCATCGTCGCCGACATCGGCCAGCGCCCGATCGACCAGGCGGCCGAAATCGAGGCCATCCGCAAGTCGGTCAGCCAGGCCGACACGGCCGGCGAGTCGACGCTGGAACGCCTGAAGCGCCTGTCGGCCAAGAGCGCCGCGTAAAGGCCGCGGCCGGCCCCCGCCATGAAGGCGGGGGCCGGCCGGCGGTTTTTCGCTACAATACCAGGCGGGGGTGGCGCAACACGGCGCCGTCCCCGCCTGGTTTTTTTTACTACTTTGACTGGAATACATATGGAAACGATCCCCCGCAGCGAATCCCTGATCGAGTACCCAAGCGACTTTCCGATCAAGGTGATGGGTCCGACCCATATCGACTTCGCGCCGACCATTACCGAAGTCGTGCTCGGCTTCGACCCGACCTTCCACGCCGGGCGCCTGGAAGCGCGCCCCTCGCCCAAGGGCAACTACACCGGCCTGACTGTGATGGTGCGCGCCACCAGCCGCGAACAGCTCGACGCGCTCTACACGGCGCTGTCGGCGCACCCGATGGTCAAGATCGTCATGTAATTGTTTGTGAATGGAATTCACAAACAAGTCGAATATATAACGTTACGCGGCGCGCCGGGCCGGGCTTAAGATGGTTGGCCTACCCCATCCACCGACCGGAGCCACGATGTCTGCGCACGCCCTGAAACTGTACACCGACCGCCATTTCCACAGCCCGTACGCAATGTCGGTGTTTGTCGGGCTGACCGAGAAAAAGCTGGCGTTCACGCTGGAGACGGTCGACCTCGACATCGGCCAGGAAAAGCTGGCGCCGTACCGCGACCTGGCGTTGACGGCGCGCGTGCCGGCGTTGCAGCACGACGGCTTCGTGCTGAGCGAGTCCAGCGCCATCGTCGAATACCTCGACGAGGTGTTCCCGGCGCCCGACTACGCGGCGCTGCTGCCGGCCGAGCCGCGCCAGCGCGCCCGCGCGCGGCAGATCCAGGCCTGGTTGCGCAGCGACCTGCTGGCGCTGCGCGCCGAGCGCAGCACCCGCGTGGTCTTCGTCGGCCCGGTCGACACGCCGCTGTCGCCGGACGGCCAGGCCGCCGCCGACAAACTGATCCGCATTGCCGACAGCCTGGTCGACGGCGCCCACCTGTTCGGCGCCTGGAGCATCGCCGACACCGACCTGGCGCTGATGCTCAACCGCCTGATCCTCAACGGCGACCCGGTGCCGGCCAAGCTGTGCGACTACGCCGCCGGCCAATGGCGGCGCGACGCCGTGCAGCAGTGGCTGCAACCGCGCTGAGGCCCCCAGCCCTTTGCCTGTGGTTTTACTGCCCTCATGGCGCAGCGCGTCTCGCCGCGGCCAACATGGTCGGATTACGCTAATCCGACCTACGACACGCTAACGTAAGGCCACCAGGGGCCGCCGGGAACGAAACCCCGGCCTGCCTTATAATGGCGGGGTCCAACAAACTGACCCGCCCATGTCCACCACCCCAGCCGAACCGGCGCTGATCCGCCACCTCGGCCAAGCCGACTACGAAGCCACCTTCGCCGCGATGCGCGCCTTCACCGACGCCCGCGGCACCGACACGCCCGACGAACTATGGATCGTCGAGCACGCGCCGGTGTTCACGCTGGGCCTGGCGGCCGACCGCAACCACCTGCTGGCCGGCGCCGGCATTCCCGAGCACGCGATCCCGGTGGTGCAGACCGACCGCGGCGGCGAAGTCACCTTCCACGGCCCCGGCCAGGTGGTGATCTACCTGCTGATGGACCTGCGCCGTAACAAGCCCGGCGGCAAACTGTACGCGCGCCAATTCGTCCACAAAATCGAGCAAGCCATCATCAACGTGCTGGCGGCGTATAATCTGGCTGGCGAGCGCATCGATGGCGCGCCCGGCATCTACGTCGCCGGCGGCCCCCGCAAGGGCGCCAAGATCGCCGCGCTGGGCCTGAAAGTGCGCGGCAACGGCTGCACCTACCATGGCGTGTCGTTGAACGTGGCGATGGACCTGGCGCCGTTTTCGTGGATTAACCCGTGCGGCTACAGCGGGCTGGAAACGGTGGACATGCGCAGCATGGGTTCGACCGCGACGCTGGCCGAGGTGCAACTGGCGCTGGCGCGCGAACTGACCGCTTTACTCGATGTGGACGGCGCCGAGCGCCCCGCAGCAGCAACCGAATAACGTAACTAAGCCCTAGGGCATGCAGCCAATGACTTCTGAGACCACCCCGAGCGTCGCTCCCGCCTACAACCCGAGCGAAAAGCAAAAAGGCGCCAGCAAGACCGCGCGCATCCCGATCAAGATCATCCCGATCCAGCAGGTCGAGCGCCTGAAAAAGCCGGACTGGATCCGCGTCAAGGCCGCCTCGGCCTCGACCCGCTTCTACGAGATCAAGGAAATCCTGCGCGAGAACAAGCTCGTCACCGTGTGCGAGGAAGCCAGCTGCCCGAACATCGGCGAATGCTTCGGCAAGGGCACCGCGACCTTCATGATCATGGGCGACAAGTGCACCCGCCGCTGCCCGTTCTGCGACGTCGGCCACGGCCGCCCGGACCCGCTCGACGTTGACGAGCCGGCCAACCTGTCAAAGACCATCGCCAAGCTGCGCCTGAACTACGTCGTCATCACCTCGGTCGACCGCGACGACCTGCGCGACGGCGGCGCCGGCCACTTCGTCGAGTGCATCCAGCAAACCCGCGCGCTGTCGCCGAACACCCGCATCGAAGTGCTGGTGCCGGACTTCCGCGGCCGCCTGGCCAAGGCGCTGGCGCTGTTCAAGGACGGCCTGCCGGACGTGTTGAACCACAACCTGGAAACCGTGCCGCGCCTGTACAAGGAAGCGCGCCCGGGTTCGGACTACACCCACTCGCTGGAACTGCTGCGCGACTTCAAGGCGCTGTACCCGAACGCCGTGACCAAGTCCGGCATCATGGTCGGCCTGGGCGAGACCGACGAGGAAATCCTGCAGGTGATGCGCGACCTGCGCACCTACAACGTCGACATGCTGACCATCGGCCAGTACCTGTCGCCGTCGGGCGACCACTTGCCGGTGCGCCGCTACGTGCACCCTGACGTGTTCAAGATGTTCGAGGCGGAAGCGTACAAGATGGGCTTTGTCCACGCCGCCGTGGGCGCGATGGTGCGCAGCTCCTACCACGCCGACGAGCAGGCGCACGGCGCCGGCGTCGAATCGGCGCTGAACGCCTGACGCGCCCCGCGCGCGCCGCAAAAAAAACCGCCCGGCCAGCGCCGCGCGGTTTTTTTTCGCCCCGGTTTCGGCCAAGCCAGGGCTGGCGAACGCCAACGGAAAGTTAGCGTGTCGTAGGTCGGATCAGCCCATCGGGCGTAATCCGACCTACGCACATCGCCGTCGCCGTCGCCGCAATATCGATAACGATACTCATTGGTGTTATTCTGGCGGACTTCGCGCGCCCATGTAGACCGCCGCTTGGCCGGCGTCCATATCATTCCATTAAAAAGCCCGTCATGCCTAAACGCCTGAGCCAGCTTGTCATCGGCAAGTTGCACCTGTACCTCGGCCTGTCCTGCGGCATCGTCTTCGTCATGCTCGGCCTGACCGGTTCGCTTATCGCCTGGCTGCCGGAACTGGACGCGCTGCTCAACCCGACATTGCTGCAGGCGACGCCGAACCATCCCGGCGCGCCGTTCCTGGTGACGCCGCAAAAAGTGCAGGAAGTGGTCGACCACCTCAGCGCCAATCCGGCCTACGGCAAGCCGGCGCAGCTGAACCCGCCGTCGCACCCGCACGACGTCTACGTCGCCTCCTACCGCCGGCCGCTGCCGGCCGACGCCGCGGCCACCGCCCAGGCGCTGACGCGCCAGGTGATGCTCGACCCGTATACGCTGGAGATCAAGGGCGAGCGCGAGTGGGGCCGCTACGGCCTGTCGCGCCCGCTCTTGATGCCGACCCTGTTCCATCTGCACCGCTACCTGCTGTCGGGCGAGATCGGCAAAACGCTGGTCGGCGCCGCCGGCGTGGTCATGCTGGTGCTGGCGCTCACCGGGCTGGTGCTGTGGTGGCCGCGGCCGAACTGGCCGGCGCTGCGGCGCGCGCTGCGCATTTCCTTCAACGGCTCCTGGCCGCGCCTGTTCTATTCCTCGCACAAGGCCAGCGGCTTTTTCGCCGCGCCGGTGCTGCTGGTGCTGGCCTTTTCGGGCGTCTACATGAACCTGCCGCAGGTGGTGGTGCCGGTGGTCGACATGGTGGCCGAGCTGGGGCCGACCGGCAAGCTGGGCAACACCAGCGCCGGCCCGCACATCCCGCCCGGCGCGGCGATGGCGCTGGCGCAGGCGCTGTATCCGGGCGGGCGGGTGTCGCGTATCGCGCTGCCGGCGAAACCGGCGCTGCCGTATGAAATCCGGGTGCGCCAGCCGAACGAGGTGGCGCAGGGCGACGGCGCCACCCGCATCACGCTCGACGCCGTCAGCGGCAAGCCGCTACGCGTGCGCGACCCGTTGCGCGCGCCGGGCGGCGAGCGCTTCCTCGGCTGGCAGTTCCCCTTGCACAGCGGCCAGGCGTTCGGCACGGCCGGCCGCGTCTTCATCAGCCTGTTCGGCCTGCTGCCGCTGGGCTTTTTCGTCACCGGCACGCTGGTCTGGTGGAAACGCCGCCGCAAATAAGCCGGCCGCGCCGCGCGCCGGCCAAGGAAACGGTTATTGCCCCTATTCAAGCCTATAATTCATGTCGAGAATCGACGGCCACCGGGAAACAGCATGACTTTTGTAAACAATATTTCCATCCTCGGGGCCTTGATCGGCTGTAGCGCCTTCTTCTCCAGCGCCGAGATTTCGCTGGCGGTGGCGCGCAAACTGAAGCTGCAACTGCTGGCCGCCGAAGGCGTGCGCCAGGCCGAGAAGGTGCTGGCCTTGCAGGCCCAGCCGGGGCATTTCTTCACCGTCGTGCAGATTTGCCTGAACGCGGTGGCGATACTCGGCGGTATCTTGGGCGAGGCCTCCTTTCCGCCCTACATCGCGCAATTCATCCGCCAGTTCTACGACGGCGGCGCCGGCGTCGAGACGGCCAGCTTCCTGCTCTCGTTCCTGTTCGTCACCTCGATGTTCATCCTGCTCGCCGACCTGATCCCGAAGCGCCTGGCGATGACCGCGCCGGAGCGGGTGGCGCTGGTGGTGATCGGGCCGATGCTCGTTTGCATCCGCGTGTTCAAGCCCGCCGTGCTGCTGTTCAACGGCTTGGCCAATCTGTTTTTCCGCATCTGCAAGGTGTCGACCGTGCGCAACGACGACATCACCTCGGCCGACGTGGTCGCCATGATCGACGCCGGCGCCCAGGCCGGCGTGCTGCACACGCGCGAACACCACGTGATCGAAAACGTTTTCGAACTTGAGACCCGCACCGTCACCGCGTCGATGACGCAGCGCGACAGTATCGTCTACTTCTCGCTGCACGACGGCATCGACGTCATCAAGCAAAAAATCACCGAGCACCCGCATTCGACCTTTTTGGTCTGCAACGGCGGCATCGATGAAATGGTCGGCTGCGTCAACTCGAAGGACATCCTGCTGCGCCTGCTCAACCAGCGCTCGCTGGCCATCAGCGAGCTGACCATCCGTACCGCGCTGGTGGTGCCGGACACGCTGACGCTGTGGGAGGTGTTGAGCCGCTTCAAGAGCAAGCGCGACAATTTCGCCGTCATCCTCAACGAATACGCGCTGGTGGTCGGCGTGATCACGCTGAGCGACGTGCTCAGTACCTTGATGGGCAATATGGTGAGCCAGTCGGCCGAGGAGCAGATCGTCAAGCGCGACGCCGACTCCTGGCTGATCGACGGCCTGACCCCGGTGCAGGACGTGCAATACGCGCTTGGCATCGGCCACTTCCCGGACGACCAGAACTACGAAACCATCGCCGGCTTCATCATGTACTCGCTGCGCAAGATCCCCAAGCGCACCGACTGCGTGCAATACGCCGGCTACAAGTTCGAAGTGGTCGACATCGATAGCAACCGCATCGACCAGTTGCTGGTGACGCGGCTCGACCCGCTGGCCGGCTGACGGCCGCGCCTGGCTTTTTTGCCGGCGCCGGGGACATCTCCGAAAAATTGCTATCATCGGGCTTGGGCGAAGCTGCGTCGGCCCGACGCGACCACTACACGAAAAAGAACATGACCAGACCTATTCCCACCCCCGCCTATTTCAACGAGTTCGGCGTCGGTACGCTGCCGGCGCATATGGGCATCGTCGTCACCGACATCGGCGAGCGCTCCCTGAGCGCCCAGTTTGTCGTGGCGCCGCACCTGCTTGCGCCCAACGGTTTCCTGCACGCCGGCAGCGTGGTAAGCTTGGCGGACACGGCCTGCGGCTACGGTTGCGTGGCCAACCTGCCCGAGGGCGCGGCCAACTTCACGACGATTGAATTGAAGTCGAACCACCTTGGCACGGCGCGCGAGGGCATGGTGCTGTGCACCGCCACGCTGGCGCACGGCGGCCGTACCACGCAGGTGTGGGACGCGGTGGTGACGGAGCAGGCCAGCGGCAAGACCATCGCGCTGTTCCGTTGCACGCAAATGATTTTGTATCCGCGCTAAGCCGTCGTCGGCAGTATCCATCCGGGAGATGAAGATGATGAAAAAATGGAGCACCTGGGCCGCCGCCGGCCTGCTGCTGGCGTCCTCGCTGGGCATGGCGCAGACGCCGTACAGCGAAGACTCGACGTACCGCGGCCTGGGCGGCAAGGAGGGCATCGACAAGATCGTCGCCAGTTTCCTGGCCTTGGTTCAGCAGGACGTACGGGTCAAGGAAAGCTTTGTCGATTTCGACATGGAGCAGCTGGCCGGGCGCCTGGCCGAGCAGTTTTGCGAATTCAGCGGCGGCCCGTGTAAGTACACCGGCAAGTACAAGGACCGCGACATGGAGTCGTCGCACGTTGATTTAAAGATCACCAACGCCCAATTCAACGCCGTCACCGAGGACTTGCAACTGGCGATGGAGCGCCACGGCGTGCCCAACAGCGTGCAAAACAAGCTGATCGCCAAACTGGCGCCGATGCAGCGCGCCATCGTCACGAAGTAGGCGGCGCTGAAATGGCAACAAACATGAACAAACCTGGTTGGACGCTGAGCCTGCTCCTTTGCCTGCCCGCGGGTCCGTCTTGGGCGGAAGAGGCGTCGCAGACCCGGACCAGCATTGTGGTAATTTCTTCTGGAAAAGAGATCTCCCGCGTTCAGTTTCCAATCGGAATGAAGGGCGTGTATACCATTCACGCCAACCAGGTTGACGACAACGAGAAGACTGGAGTGTTACGGCTCCGCGGCAACGCGCTGATCCATTTCACGCCGGCCGGTGGCAGCGCTGCGGGTCTGGATTTCATCGGGGATGAACTGGTCCTGAGCAAGGAGGTGCTTGACGCCGGAAAGCTCAAGGCCGTCGCGGATCTGGAGGCCATGGACGAAACCGACCAACGTTACCGTGGCACGCAGTCTTTGGACGCCGCTTCATGGGCGCTGCAAACCCAACTCGATTTAGCCAACCTGCGTCGTCTGGCGGAAATTGTCGGGCAATATGGCTGGCCAGGCGCCAGATTCGCCGGTATCAAAGGAAGCCAGAGTGCGTTTTTGGTCTTGCAGCACGCTGATCTGGAAACTCAGCAGAAATATTTGCCCCTCTTCCGCGACGCGGTGAGCAAGAACGACGCCCCGGCAAGCGAGTTGGCCATGTTGGAGGACCGAGTGCGTGTCGGTGCTGGCCAGCCGCAAATTTACGGGACTCAGGTGCGGGATGGCCAACCCGTACCCATCGAAGACGAAGCCAATGTCGACCGTAAACGTGCCGCGGTGGGACTCATGCCTTTGGAGGAGTATATGAAGAAGCTCGGTATACGCTATCAAAAAAATATCAGGCGCGGCGGCGCCGCGCTGACGCACGATGCGCATGGCGGGGGCTTTGCCTGCGGTTGCAAGCAAGCCGCCGGCCAGGCTACAACCGCACCCAATTGCCCTTGTACAGGATCGGTCCGCTCGGTCCGTTCGGGTCCGGCGAGCCGCCCCTTGGCTCCAGGCTGACCGCCAGCAGCGCGACGTCGGCGCCGATGGCGCGCTCGGACAGCGCCAGCCTGACGCCGCCCTTGGCCGCCAGCAAGCCCAGCGAACGCGGATTGCCGCTCTTCGGCACCGCCCACAATTGCAGCGCCTTGTCGTCGGCCACGGCGGCGCCGCCCAGCATGCGCACGTCCAGCGCGCCGTGGCGGCTGTCGGCGGTGAGCACCAGCGCGGTGCGGGCTTGCTCGTCGTTCAGCGTGGCAATGTAGTTGATCTCGGGCGCGTTCAGCGTCGTCGTCACCAGCGCCACCACCAGCAGCGCCGCGACGGCGCTCGAGGCCACTCCCAACGAGCGCCAGAACCTCAGCGACTCGCTGCGCCAGAACTGCCAGGCCGGCGCGGCGCGCAAGCCCAGGCGTTGTTCAATGGCGCGCCAGACCTGGCGCGGCGGCGCCACCGGCGTGGCGAACTCGGCCATGGGGGCGATGCGCTGCTGCCACTCGACGGTGAGGTTGCGCAGGTCGGCGTCCTGGCGCATCCAGCCTTCGAAACGACGGCGCGCGCCGCCCTTGAGCGTGCCCAGCACGTACTCGGCCGCCAGTTTTTGCCGCAATGGCTCGTTGCCGCGGATATTCATCTGGTCTCCCGTTTCGCCAGGCAGGTGCGCAGGCGCTCCAGGCCGCGGCGGATCCAGGTCTTGACGGTGCCGATTGGCAGGGACATTTGTTGCGCCACTTCACTATGCGACAAATCGTGGAAATATGCCAGCGCGATCACCTGCCGGTGCAGGCCCTCCAGCGCCGACATGCAATGTGCCAGCGCCTTGGCGTCGCCACTGATTTGCAAGGCCTCGATGGGCGTCGCTTGGGGATCTTGTAGGGCGTTCATGACTTCGCTATCAAATTGGTCGGCATCGATTTCAACGGTGTCGTCGCTACGGCGCAGCAGATCGAAGGCCTTGTTGCGCACGATCGTCGCCATCCAGGTCATCGGCGCCGCCAGATGGCTTTGGTAGCTGGCGGCGTTGTTCCAGACGGCGACGAAGCCCTCTTGCAAGGCTTCTTCAGCAAGCTCTTGCTTATTCAATATACGCAGCGCGAAGCCAAACAGTTTCGTCGATGTTGCGTCGTAGAGCAAGCGGAAGGCGGCGCCGTCGCGCTGCGCCACGGCGAGCAACCAGGTTTTTAATTGTTGCGGGTCGAGCTGGGGGACGGTGGAGGACACTGCTGGCCTTCGTGGTGTGGACGCGAAACTTGATCGTATACCAACTTCGGCGCGGGCGGCAACACGCATGTGTGGGTAATCGCGCAAATATTGCAATTGCTACTGGAAAGATTTTGCCGTTTCAGTCAAGCTCTTTGGCATGACGATCGACTATTTGGCAAAGGACACTATGCGGCAAGCACATCGTTTGACGGGAATCGGCCGGGCGCTGCTGGCGGGCGCGTTGTTGTGCGCGGGCGGCGCCGCGCAGGCGCAATTACGGCCCGACATGGGAAAATTCCTCGCCACCGGCGGCGTTACCCAGCTCGAGGGCGCCGGCGGCGGCGGCCTGACCCCGTGGGCGCTGATCACCGGCTACGGCAGCCGCGACGGCTATGGCGCGAACGCCCACTACACCGGCGTGCGCACCCAGGACTACGCGCTCGACACCTATGGCGTGGCGGCCGGCGTGGCCGACCGGGTCGAGCTGTCGCTGGCGCGGCAGCAGTTCCGGGGCAGCCTGGCGCCGCTGGACGCCTTGCGCATCGAGCAAGACATCATCGGCGTCAAGGTCAAGCTGGCCGGCGACGCGGTTTACGACCAGGACCGCCTGTTGCCGCAGATCGCCGCGGGTTTGATGTACAAACGTAACAAAGGCGTCGGCGGCCTGGGCGCGCTGGGTGTGAGCAATGTTAAACAATTGGGGGCGAAGGACGACCGCGGCGTCGACTATTACGTCGCGGCGACCAAGATCCTGTTCGAGCAGAGCTTGCTGTTGAACGGCACCGTGCGCGCGACCAAGGCCAACCAGATGGGCATTCTCGGCTTCGGCGGCGACAAGGGCGACAACTACCGGGCGATGGTCGAGGTGTCGGCGGCCTACCTGGTCAACCGCAAGCTGGCCGCCGGCGTCGAGTACCGCCGCAAGCCGCACAACCTGGGCGTGGACGAGGAGAAGGCGTATTACGACGCGTTTGTCGCCTACTTCCCGAACAAGCATGTATCGGTGACGGCCGCGTACGCCGCTCTGGGCGACATCACGGTGTTCAACCCGACCCGCCAGCGCGGTGTGTATTTGTCGTTGCAGGCGGGGTTTTAAATGCCGGGGTCAGGCTCTCATGCCGTTCAGTTGAGGATTGTCGCCGACCTACGGAATCATAACTTAGCGGCCCCAAGGTTACGCTTGTGGATTTAAGGGGGCGCCGGCGCTATCAGCCTTGCAGCGCCTCTTCCAGCAGCTTGTGCAAGGCGGCGAAATCGGGCTCGCCGACGTAGCGCTTGATGATCTTGCCGTGCTTGTCGATGACGAAGGTGGTCGGCGTCAGCGCGACGTCGCCGTACGCTTTGGCGGCGTCGCCGCTGACGTCGATGGCGACCTTGAACGGCAACTGGCGCGTTTCGGCGTAGTTGACGACGTAGTTGGCCGGGTCGTATTTCATCGCGACGGCGACGAATTCCAGGCCCTGCGACTTATATTTATTGTAAGTCTGAACCATTTTCGGCATCTCGGCCACGCAGGTGGTGCACGAGGTGGCCCAGAAATTCACCATCACCACCTTGCCCTGCAGGCTTTGCGGCGTGATTTTTTCGCCTTTGATGCCGATGAAGGTCACGTCCGGCGCGCTGGCGCGGGTGTTCAGCGAGACGTAGGCGGCGACGCCCGCTGCGGCGAGCGCGACGACGGCGATGGCCGGCTTGAGCCAGGACTTGGAGGCGGTGGTGGTGGTGGACATAGAGTTTTCAGGCGAAGTATGCAGCCGATGGGCGGCCAGTATGGAAATGATAGCCCGGCCGGCCTAAGCCCGCCTTAGGGCCGCGGCCGGTCTCCGGGTGGCGCCCTGGTCTTACTTCTCCGCGCTGGCCGAGTCGGGCCGCATCTGCCGCAGCTCGTCTTCGGTGATGTAGTCGAACATCTTGACCACTTGCTGCACGCCGCTCACGCCGCGGGCGATGTCGCCGCCGATGCCGCCTTCGCGCTGGGTCACGCGGCCCATCATGTAGACCGTGCCGCGCTCCGTGACGATCTTAAAGGAGTTGGCCGAGATGGTTTTCATGTCGACCAGGCTGGCCTTGACCTTGGTGGTGATCAGCGTGTCGCTGGAGCGCGAGGTATAGGTCGAGGCCGGACCGACCTGGAGCTCGTTGGCGATGTTGCGCACACCGTCGATGGCGCGCACTTCGCGCTCGACGGCGGCCTTGCTCGCCTCGCTGGGCACTTCGCCGGTCAGCAGGACGCGGCGGTTGAAGCTGGCGATGTTGACGTGGCCGTCCTCGCCGACGATTTTCGGGATGCGCACTTCGCCCTTGACGGCGATGGCCTTGTCCTCGGTCTGCGCGCCCAGGGTGCGCCGGTCCGACGCGGCGACGGTGCTCATGACGGCGCCGCCAATGATCATTTCGACGCAGCCCGACAGGGTGGTGAGCATCGCGCCGCACAACAGTGCGGCCGCCAATGGGCGTTGCATGCGCGACCAGCCAGGGCCGGCGTCCTTGTTAATCATTCTCGTCTCCTCCGAACAACGCGACGTCGATGCCGTCGCAGATGCAGTGAATGGTGGTTAAATGGACTTCCTGGATGCGCGCGGTGCGTTCGGCCGGCACGCAGATATGCACGTCGGCGTCGGTGAGCATCTTGCCGATGGCGCCGCCGCCCTTGCCGGTCATTGCGACCACCCGCATTTCGCGTTCCAACGCCGCCTCGATCGCCGCCATCACGTTGGCCGAGTTGCCCGACGTCGAAATGGCCAGCAGGATGTCGCCGGCCTGGCCGAAGGCCTGCACCTGCTTCGAGAAGATCTCGCGGTAGCTGTAGTCGTTGCCGACGGCGGTCAGGATCGAGGTGTCGGTCGCCAGCGACAGCGCCGGCAGCGGAAAGCGTTCGCGTTCGAAGCGTCCCACCAGCTCGGCGGCGAAGTGCTGGCAGTCGGCGGCGGAACCGCCGTTGCCGCAGGCCAGAATCTTATTGCCGTTCGAGAGGGCGGCGAACATCAGTTCGACCGCCGCCATGATCGGTTGCGCCAATACCGTGGCGGACTGGATTTTGAGTTCGGCACTTTCGTGGAAGTGCGAGATTATGCGTTGATTATTCATAGCTGCCGATTATAGTGCAGGCGCGCGCCGAGGCGTGCAAGCACGGTTAAATATGCTTACACTTCGGCGCTGTCAGGTGTCGATGGCGTTGCGCAGCCAGGACAGCGCGCCGGCGTCGATGGCCACCACGTCGAAGCGGCACGGCGGCAGGGTTTTCAGGCCCAGCAGGTAGACTTGGGCCGCCAGGACCAGGCGTTTGCGCTTGGCCGGCGTGACGCTGGCGGCGGCGCCGCCGTGGCTGGTGCCGGCGCGCTGGCGCACCTCGACGAACACCAGGTCGCCGCGCTCGCGCATGATCAAGTCGATTTCGCCGCCCTTGCAGCGGAAATTGCGCTGCACCAGGACCAGGCCGCGCGCCAGCAGGTGCGCCAGCGCGGCGTCCTCGCCGAGCCGGCCCTGGCGCTGCTTGTCGGTCGGGCGCCCGTTCGGCATGGCCGCCGGCGCTTAGCGGAGCGGCGCCGGCAGCGGCGCCAGCACGCCGTGCTGGTACATGGCGGCCTGCTCGACCCGCTCGAAGCTGGCCGGACCCTGGCCGAAGCTGACCGTCAGCTTGCCGGTGACGCCGTCGAGCTTGAAGCGCGCCGCCGGCTGCAGCGCGATTTCGCGCGCCACCCGGAAGGCGTCGATGCCGAGCGCGTACAGGCGCTCCATGTCGGCGCTCGGGCGGCGCCCGTCGACGGCCAGCGGCTGCGGATAGACCATCACCGCCGGATGGTCGCGCTGCACCTGCCAGGGCAGGTCGAGCAGGCGCACGCCGTCCATCTGCGGCCCCGGCTCGCCGCGGCCGGCGCCGGGGTTCAGCGAAGAGGTCCCGTACATCGGCAGCTCGGCGCCGAGCGCCACGCGCAGCTGGCGCGCCTGGTCGGCGTCCATCGCCACGAACAGCAGCCCGGGCGGGGCGGCCTGCACGCGCGCGCGCAGCTGCACCAGTTCGGAGTCGCTGAGGTAGCCGTTGAGCGCCGTCATGTCGACGCTCTCGGCGCTGCGCCCCTGGCGTTGCCACTGGGCGGCGAAGGCGCTGGCGATGCGCTTCTGCCACGGCGCGCCGGCCGACAGGATCAGCGCGGCGCCGGCCGCTTGCTCGTTGGCGGCCCAGGCGGCGGCCTGGCGCGCCTCGTCTTCGATCGACAGGCCCATCGCCAGCATCGCCGGCGGCAGCGTCGCGCCGCCGGCGCTGCCGCGCCCTTCCGGATAGTTCAGCGCGATGGTCGGCTTGCGCACCAGCGCGCTGGCGGCCACCGCCGTGACGGCCGAGCGCGCCAGCGGGCCGACCAGGATGTCCTGCTGCTCCTGGGCCTGGGCGTAACTGGCCAGCACGTCCTGGGGCGCCTCGCCGGTGCCGATGACGCTGACGACGAAGCCGTCGCGGTCGCGCTCGTAGGCGGCCATGAAGCCGGCGCGCAGCGATTCGGCGGCCTGGCCCAGCGTTTCCGAACGCAGTGGCAGCAACAGCGCGATACGGATCGGCGCGCCGCCGCGCGCCGCGCCCGGGGCGGCGGCGGCCGGCGCCGGCGAGGCCGGCGTGGCCGGCGCGTCGGGCGCGGCGCCCGGGTCCGGGCTGTCGACGCTGAAGGTCTCGGGCGCCGGCTCGGGTGCCGGCTGCGGTTCCGGCCGCGGCGCCGAAGCCGGCGGCGCGGGCGCCGGCGCGCTTGTAATTGACGAGATTGGCGCGCACAATCGGCCGGGCGCGTCGCACGGCGTGCTGCACGCGCTTATCATTCCGATTGCCGTACTGAGCAGCAGTACCTTCACACTATTAGCAAGCATCCAAGCCCCCATGACCGTACAAGAATCCAGTTCCATCGCCAGCCTGCCCGTCATTGCCGAGGCGGCACTCCAAGCCTATCCTATCTCAACATTGTACGTAGTGGCGACCCCGATCGGCAATGTCACCGATATTAGCCTGCGCGCGCTGCACGTTTTAAGCCTGGTCAACGCGGTCGCCTGCGAGGATACCCGCAACACCGCGCACCTGATGACCCGCTTCGGCCTGAACAAGCCGCTGATCGCGGCGCACCAGCACAACGAGCGCGAAGTGGCCGAAGTGCTGATCGCGCGCCTGCTGGCGGGCGAGCGCATCGCGCTGGTGTCCGACGCCGGCACGCCGGCCGTCTCCGACCCGGGCGCGCGCATCGTCGACGCGGTGCGCGCGGCCGGCCTGCGCGTGCTGCCGCTGCCGGGCGCCTCGGCGGCCATCACGGCGATTTCGGCCAGCGGCCTGCTGAACGACCAGTTTTACTTTGTCGGCTTCCTGCCGGCCAAGGCCAAGCAGCGCGAAAACGTGCTGCACAGCCTGCGCACGGTCAGCGCGACGATGGTGTTCTACGAGGCGCCGCACCGCATCCTGGAGTGCGCCGGCGCGTTGGCGGCGGCCTTCGAGCCAACCCGCCAGGTGGTGTTCGCGCGCGAGCTGACCAAGATGTTCGAGGAAATCCACCGCTGCCCGCTGGCCGACGCCGTGGCCTGGATCGGCGCCGACCCGCACCGCGAAAAAGGCGAATACGTGGTCTTGCTGGAGGGCGCGACCGAGGCGCAGGACGCCGAAGAGGCCGAGGCCGAGCGCATCCTGGCGATCCTGCTGGCCGAATGCAGCGTCAAGCAGGCGGCCGGGCTGGCCGCGCAAATCACCGGGCGCAAGAAGAACGCGCTGTACGACCGCGCCCTGCAAATGAAGGCCGACGCCGGGGAATAGCCGGCGGCGCCGGCGGTTGGCGGCGCGGGCGCGCGCGCAATGAACGGCAACCGCTTTGCGCCAACAATTCTTGGGGCGGAGCCCTTGACCGAATTCGATATGGCCTGTATTATCTTGGTCTTCGGAGTGTAGCGCAGCCCGGTAGCGCACCTGGTTTGGGACCAGGGGGTCCAAGGTTCGAATCCTTGTACTCCGACCAGAATTGGAAGTAAAAAGAAAGACTCAACAGCTTCTGGCTTTTGGGTCTTTTTTTTATTCGCCGTCGACATCGCCAGGCGCGACGCCCGCCCTGCCCGGTTCTGCCGCGTCGATGCGTAGAATTGCTCGGCGAACGACATGGCGGCGGCGTCGATCGCACAGCGACCTTTGCGAATCATCCGCATGAGTTCGGCGCCGGCAAGAACACCTTGGCAGCCGTCCGCGCATTGCAATCACGCGGCGAGCTGGGTCGTCGTCAACGAGGCGAAGGGAGTCACGCGGTCGACGCTGGCGAAATTAAATAATAAACTATAATAATAATTCTTCGCAGCAAACATGTTTCGACTAATTTCCATGCGAGCTCCCTGTCGATGCACGCTCTCTTACTGCTGGCCATGCTGGTATTGGCCAACGCTTCCGCACAAGCCATCGAACCGGCGTGGCACGATTTCGACGTTGGCGTCAGTGACGAGCTGGGCTTTGGCAGCGAGCGCGTTGCGCTGTTGCTGCGCGCGACAGTCAATGGAAGGAACTGCCATGTCCAGCTCGATACCGGGGCCAGCATAAGCATCCTGTGGCACAGCCAGAGGCCCGCCGGGGCCCCGCCCCGTCCGGTCCGCGTGACACTGCGGGTGGGCGATGTCGAGCGCGAGATTGAGGCCGACGCGGCAAATTTGGGGCCACTACAGGGCCAGGCGTGCGCCGGGGTGCTTGCGACTGTAGGGAACGCCTTCTTCGACCATGGCACCCTGACGGTGGACCTCGGCGGCGACCGGTTCGCGTTCGCGGCTGGGTCAAACTTGGGGAAAGATCCCGCCGCCCAGCCAATGCGCTACTTGCGTTCCGGCACGGAGGGGGGGCACCCGCTAGTCGATGTCGTTCTTGATAATGGATTGCGTGGTCAAATGTTGCTCGACACGGGGGCCGCCAGGTTTGGTCTGGCCGCACTCAACGCGACGCAGTGGGAAGCCCTGTCGGGCGGATTGCCGCTCAAAGTCAACGACCGAGTCCGGGCATTCAATGCGACCAACGCCAAGGATGTCGAATCGTCCGCCTGCTACGAGGCGGTGGTTGCCGGGCACATGACTGTTGCCGGGAAAAACCTGCGCCAGGCCTTGGTTTCATACTGCCAGGTGCGCAAATTTCAACTGTCCGAGCCACTGATCGGCGTCCTTGGATTGCGCCCATTGGCGGGTCGCTGCGTGGTGATCGACTACGTTGGGCAGCGCTGGCTGCTGAGCGACTGATTTCCCGCCCGTCTCCGACCTGACGCTTGTGTCTGCGGGCCATCTTTTCGATGAACGCCAGGAAGCGCGCTACCCACCGGTTGATCGACGAATGATCCACCGATACGCCGCGCTCATCCATCATCTTTTTGAGAGGACGGTAGCTCAGCGGGTAAACCCCATACCAGCGGATGCACGCCAAGCCGTCCGCGGCTGGCTTTTACTCGCCGTCCCAGTAGTCGAGCGAGACGCCCTGCTTGCCGATGATGCGTCGGCCCTGCCCGTCCATCACGCTGTATTTTCCAGAGTCAGGGAACTCGGCGATTTCCGGCGCCATCTGCGTGCTCACGGCCATGTAGCGCAGTTCGGCGTCGCTGGTGTTGATGAGCTGGTGCGCGGTCTCGGCGCCGCCGGCCGGGCAGGCGACGATGTCGCCGGCGCGCAGCGGGTAGCGGCGCTCGCCGATGCGCAGCTCCCCGCTGCCGGCAATCACGAAGAACATCTTCTCGTTGACGCGGTGGTTGTGGAAGGGGAAGGCGCGCATGCCCGGCGCCAGGCTGATGACGTTGTAGCCGAGTTGGCGCGCGCCCAGCTGCGCGCCGACCATGGCGATGCGCGGCGCGTAACGTTGCGCCGCCGCGCCGCTGGCGGCGTAGGCCGCCGGCAGCGCTTGCAGCTCCAGTTCGTCGAGGTTGATGATGGGACGGGTCATGGCGTTCTCCGGGTTCCGCTGTTTCCGATGGACCGATTATAGAAGGCCGCTTTATAAAGAAAAATAGCGGCAATCGTAATACACTGTTCGATCAAATTTGACAGTGCGAGGCCTTTGTATGGTTAACCTGAACCGGCTGCAATCGTTCATCGGCATCGTCGAGACGGCGTCTTTCACCAAGGCCGCCGAGCGCCTGGGCACCAGCAAGGCAATGCTGAGCTTTCACCTGAAGCAGTTGGAGGCGGAACTGGGCGTGTCGCTGATCGCCCGCACCACGCGGCGCCTGGCGCTGACCGAGGCGGGCGAGCGCTTCTACGCCGACTGCGTGCGGGTGTTGCGCCAGGCCGAGGCGGCCATCGACGCCGCCCGCAGCAGCCACCAGACGCTGAGCGGCACCTTGCGCGTGACGTCGACGGCGGAATACGGCGCGCGCTTCGTGGTACCGGCGCTGGCCGCCTTCGCCGCCGGGCACAGCGCCTTGCAGGTCGATTTTTCGGCCTCGCCGCAGCCGGCCGACCTGATCGCCCAGCAGTTCGACGTGGCGGTGCGGCTGGGCCGCCTGGGCGACTCCAGCTACCGCGCCGCGCTGGTGACGCGCTATCGGACCATCGCGGTGGCGACGCCGGCCTACCTGGCGCGCCAGCCGCTGCCGCGCACGCCGGACCAGCTGGGCCGGCTCGACGCCATCGTCCACGCGCGCTTCGAGGGCGGCTTGACGTGGACCGGGCCGGACGGACGGGAATGGGTGACGCAGCACGCCAAGGGGCGCATCGTCGCCGACAACGCCGCCGCCATGCTCGGCTTCGCGCTAAGCCATTGCGGCGTGACGCTGCTGCCGCACTGGCTGGTGGCCGACGACGTCGCCGCCGGCCGTCTGGAGCAGGTGCTGGCCAATTACGCGCTGCCCGAGCAGGGCGTGTTCGCGGTGTATCCGCACACCCCGCACGTGCCGGCGAAAGTGCAGCGCTTCATCGCTTTTTTGCGCGAGTTTGTCGCGGCTTAAAAAGAACAGCGTTAAGTTGGCGTGTCGTAGGTCGGATTAGCGTAGCGTAATCCGACGATGTTGGCCGAAGCGAGACGCGCTGCTGTGTGCCAACGTTGTCGCGTTACGCCGTTCCGGCTAACCCGACGAAAATCGCGTTAAGTGAACGGCATGGAGGTCCGACCCCGGCTCGGCGCCTTTGGTTTTTTTCAGCGTTGCCGGCGCTTTGATTGACTAGCCGGCGCGCTTGGCGGCGATGGCGTTGCCGGCGCGGCTGGCGCCTTTGCGGCCCAGATGCGCCGAGATGAACTGGCCGGCGTCGACCACCAGGTCGAGGTCGATGCCGGTGTCGATGCCCAGCCCCCGCATCAGGTACAGCACGTCCTCGGTGGCGACGTTGCCGGTGGCCCCCTTGGCGTACGGGCAGCCGCCCAGGCCCGACACCGACGAATGGTAGATGGCGATACCCACTTCCAGGCTGGCGTAGATGTTCGCCAGCGCCTGGCCGTAGGTGTCGTGGAAGTGGCCGGACAGGCGCTTGACGTCGAATTCCCGCGCCGCGCGCAGCATCACCGCCTGGGTCTGGCGCGGCGTCGCCACGCCGATGGTGTCGGCGATGTCGATCTCGTCGCAGCCCAGGTCGCGCATGCGCCCGACCACGTCGGCCACCGCGTCCAGCGGCACCTCGCCCTGGTAGGGGCAGCCGAAGGCGCAGCTGATGGAGCCGCGCAGGCGCACCCCGTGTTCCTTGGCCGCCTTGGCCACGCCCTCGAAGCGGGCGATCGATTCGACGATCGAGCAGTTGATGTTCTTTTGCGAGAACGCCTCCGAGGCCGAGCCGAAGATGACGACTTCGCCGGCGCCGGCCGCCAGCGCGGCGTCGAAGCCCTGCATGTTGGGCGTCAGCGCCGAGTAGACCACGCCGGGGCGGCGCGCGATGGCGGCCATCACCTCGCTGCTGGTGGCCATTTGCGGCACCCATTTCGGCGACACGAACGAGGCCGCCTCGATGTTGGCGAAGCCGGCCCGGCTGAGCCGGTCGATCAACTCGACCTTGACGGCGGCGGCGATGGTGTCCTTCTCGTTTTGCAGGCCGTCGCGCGGCCCCACTTCGACGATTTTCACATGGTGCGGCAGGCTGGCTTGGGCGTACATATCAGTATCCTTGTTGGCGGTTGACGAGGCCGGCGACCGGCAGGCCGGCTTCGAGGCGGCGGATTTTTTCGGCGATTTGCGCGACGCTGTCGCGCCGCACGGTCAGCGCCGAGATGTGCGGCGTCAGCGTGATGCGCGGCTCCTGCCAGAACGGGTGCTGCATCGGCAGCGGCTCGTTGCGCAACACGTCCAGCGTGGCGCCGGCGATGCGGCCCGATTTGATCAGCGTCAGCAGGTCCGGTTCGGCCACGTGGGCGCCGCGGGCGACGTTGATCAGGTAGGCCGACGGCAGCAGCGACGACAACTTGGCGCGGTCGAGCAGGTTGTGGGTGTCGGGCGTCAGCGGCAGCATGCACACCAGCACGCGGGTGCCGCGCAGGAAGGCGTCGAGGCCGTCGGCGCCGCTGAAGCATTCGACCCCGGCCAGCTGCTTCCGCGTGCGGCTCCAGCCGCGCAGCGGGAAGCCGAACGGCGCCAGCGCCTCCAGCACGCGCCCGCCCAGCACGCCCGCGCCGAGCACGCCGACGGAAAAGTCCTCCTTGCGGTGGGTCGGCAGCGGGCGCCACTGGCCGGCGCGGGCCTGCGCCTCGTATTCGTCGAAGCGGCGGAAGTAGCGCAGCACCGCGTGCGTCACGTATTCGGCCATCTGCACGCCCATGCCGGCGTCGTCCAGGCGCACCACCGGCACGTGCGCCGGCAGCGCCTCGCCGAACTTGAGGATGGCGTCGACGCCGGCGCCGGCGTTGAAGATCGCCTTCACTTCGCTCAGCTCGCGCAGGATCGCCTGCGGCGGCGACCACACCAGCGCGTAGTCGCAGGGGCGCGCCTTCTCGCCCTCGCGCCACACCACCACCTCGGCCTCGGGCAGCAGTTCGGCGAAGTCGGCGACCCATGGATCGGTGTCGCCGTCGGCCCGGTGTATCAGAATATGCATAGCCTGGCCTCCCGTTAAACGGCTTTGAATGCCAGCAGCGGGGCGCCGTCGGCAACCTGGTCGCCGACCGTGTAGAGGATTTCCTCGACCAGGCCGTCGTGCGGCGCGGCGATGGTGTGTTCCATCTTCATCGCCTCCATGATGACCAGGGGATCGCCCTTCTTGACTTCCTGGCCGGCGCCAACCAGCACCGCCACCACCTTGCCGGGCATCGGCGCGGTCAGGCGGCCGCCTTCTGCCTCGGCCTCGCCGGCGTGCGCCATCGGGTCGTTGTAGTGCAGCGCGTAGTGCTCGCCGCCGGTGAACACGTGGAACAGCTCGCCGTCGCGGCGCACCGTGCCGTGCACCGCGTTGTCGCCCAGTTTGACGCTCAGGTATAGGCCGTCGCGCGTCATCAGCGTCAGCGGCTGGCGGTTCAGCAGCCAGCCGTCGTTGTGGTATTCGACCTCGCCCAGGTAGGCCTTGGCCTCGGTCGCCTGCGCGTACTCGTCGGTGAACGACAGCCGGCGCTGGAAGGCGCTGTTCAGGCGCCAGCCCAGCGCGTTGCCCCACGGGTCGGACGGATGGTTGGCCGACTGCGCCTCCGCCTGTTCCTTCTCGGCGACGATCAGCGCCACCGCCGCCAGCGCCAGCGCGCCCGGCGGCGCCGGCCGCGGCGCCGGGAACAGTTGCTCCTGGTTGCGCTCGATCAGGCCGGTGTCGAGGTCGGCGTTGGAAAACGCCGCGCCCTCGACCAGGCGCTTGAGGAAGGCGATGTTGCTGGCCAGGCCGACGATCTGGTATTCGGCCAGCGCCTGCGACATGCGCGCCAGCGCCTCGCGGCGGTCGGCGCCCCAGACGATCAGCTTGGCGATCATCGGGTCGTAGAACGGCGAAATGGCGTCGCCCTGGCGCACGCCGGAGTCGATGCGCACGGCGGCGGGCACGCCGCTGCCTTGTACCCCGCCCAGCGCGAACGCCACGGCGTCCGGCGTGTGCATGTGGCGCAGCGTGCCGATCGACGGCAGGAAGCCTTTCTCCGGATTTTCGGCGTAGATGCGCGCCTCGATCGCGTGGCCGTGGATGGCCAGTTCGTGCTGCCGCTTCGGCAGCGCTTCGCCGAAGGCGACGCGCAACTGCCATTCGACCAGGTCGGTGCCGGTGATCATTTCGGTGACCGGGTGCTCGACCTGTAGGCGCGTGTTCATCTCCATGAAGTAGAACGAGCCGTCCTGGTTGGCGATAAATTCGACGGTGCCGGCGCCGACGTAGCCGACCGCCTTGGCGGCGGCGACGGCGGCCTCGCCCATGGCGGCGCGGCGCTCGGCCGGCATGTTCGGCGCCGGCGCCTCTTCCAGCACCTTCTGGTGGCGCCGCTGCACCGAGCAGTCGCGTTCGAACAGGTAGATGCAGTTGCCCAGCATGTCGGCGAACACCTGGATTTCAATGTGCCGCGGGCGCGACAGGTATTTCTCGGCCAGCACCTTGTCGTCGCCGAAGGAACTGATGGCCTCGCGCTTGCAGGACGCCAGCGCGGCCTTGAAATCGGCCGAGTTCTCGATGACGCGCATGCCCTTGCCGCCGCCGCCGGCGGAAGCCTTCAGCAGCACCGGGTAGCCGATTTTGTCGGCCTGGGCGTGCAGGAAGTCGGCGTCCTGGACCTCGCCGTGGTAGCCCGGCACCAGCGGCACCTTGGCTTTTTCCATCAGCGACTTGGCGGCCGATTTCGAGCCCATCGCGCGCATCGCCGAGGCCGGCGGTCCGATGAACACCAGGCCGGCCTTGGCGCAGGCGTCGGCGAAGTCGGCGTTCTCGGACAGGAAGCCGTAGCCGGGGTGGATCGCCTGGGCGCCGGTGGCCAGCGCGACGGCGATGATCTTGTCGCCGCGCAGATAGCTTTCCTTGGCCGCTGCCGGTCCGATCAGAACTGCCTCATCGCACGCCGCGACATGTTTTGCGTTGGCGTCCGCCTCCGAGTACACGGCGACGGTTTTCATGCCCATGCGGCGCGCGGTAGCGGCCACCCGGCATGCAATCTCGCCACGGTTGGCGATCAGGATTTTTGTGAACATGGTCTCTTTCTCAAGCTGGCGGCAGGGATTTTTTTAGTATGCGAACGGTGCTGCGGTAATACTATTGCGCTGGCGGCGCGTGTCGGGTTACGCCCGGTGGGCTAACCCGACCTACGAGGCGCCGCCAGTGCCGTCGCGATGCGTCGCCGATATCAGCAGGCGCAGCTTTCCTTGGGCGCCGAATCGAGCGTCGCGGCGCGGGTTTTCAAGCCCAGTTTGTTGAGCAGCGCGCGGTCGTCTTCGGCTTCCGGGTTGTCGGTGGTGAGCAGCTTGTCGCCGTAGAAGATCGAGTTGGCGCCGGCCAGGAAGCACATCGATTGCACCGCTTCGCCCATCTGGCGGCGCCCGGCCGACAGGCGCACGCGCGCCTTCGGCATGGTGATGCGCGCCACCGCGATGGTGCGCACGAATTCGAACGGGTCGAGCGCGTCGATGCCGTACAGGGGCGTGCCCTCGACCTGCACCAGGTGGTTGACCGGCACCGATTCCGGGTACGGGTTCAGGTTGGCCAGCTGGGCGATCAGGCCGGCGCGCTGCAGCCGCGTTTCGCCCATGCCGACGATGCCGCCGCAGCACACTTTCAGGCCGGCGCTGCGCACCCGGCCCAGCGTGTCCAGGCGGTCCTGGTATTCGCGCGTGGAGATGACGTTGTCGTAGAACTCGGGCGCGGTGTCGAGGTTGTGGTTGTAGTAGTCCAGGCCGGCGTTTTTCAGGCGGTCGGCCTGGCCCTCTTCCAGCATGCCCAGGGTGGCGCAGGTTTCCAGGCCCAGGGCCTTGACTTCACGCACCATCTGTTCGACCTTCTCCATGTCGCGCTCCTTCGGGCTGCGCCACGCCGCGCCCATGCAGAAGCGGGTGGCGCCGTTGGCGCGGGCCTGGCGCGCGGCGTCGAGCACGGTGTCGATGTCGAGGATTTTCTTGGCTTCGACGCCGGTGTCGTAGCGCGCCGCCTGCGGGCAGTAGCTGCAGTCTTCCTCGCAGCCGCCGGTTTTGATCGACAGCAGCGTGGCCAGTTCGACGTCGCCGTCCGGGAAGTTCAGGCGGTGGCTTTGCTGGGCCTGGAACATCAGGTCGTTGAACGGCAGGTCGAACAGCGCCAGCACGTCGTCCAGCGGCCAGGTGGCCGCCTCCGGCAGGGTGATGGCGGCGACCGGGCGGTGCAGTTCGACGGATTTGGTGGCTTGCGCCTGGGTTTGTGACATGGTTTTTCCTTCAACGTTCAAATGTAGGGGTGTGGCTGCCCGGCCAGTTCGGCAGGCATGAAAAATTCAGGTACTCGGCGGCGGCCGCGGCCGTCGGCTGCGCCAGGCGCGGCACCCGGCCCAGCAGCGGCGCCGGAATGCGTTCGACCAGCGCCTCGATGTTCTCGTCGGCGAAGTTCATATCGTCTTGCAGTTCGTTGGCGACCCAGCCGGCCAGCACCAGGCCGCGCGCGACGACCGCCTCGACCGTCAGCAGCGCGTGGCTGATGCAACCCAGGCGCAGGCCGACCACCAGCACCACCGGCAGGCCCAGCTGCTGCGCCAGGTCGGCGGTGTCGAAGCCGGCCGACAGCGGCACGCGGAAGCCGCCGACGCCCTCGACCACCACGGCGTCGCAGGCGGCGGCGATTTCGGTGTAGGCGGCCAGGATCGGCACCGATTCGATGCTGACGCCTTCGAGTTCGGCGGCGATGTGCGGCGCCGCCGCTTCCCGCAGCAGGTAGGGCGTGGTCAGCGTCGCCAGCATGCCGACGTTGCCGGCCTCGGTCAGGCGGTCGGCGTCGTCGTTGTGCCAGGCGCCGTCGCGCAGTTCGGCGCCGGCCGCCACCGGCTTCATGCCGCAGGCGCGCACGCCGGTTTGCACCAGCGCGTGCAGCATCGCCGCCGACGTCAGCGTCTTGCCGATTTCGGTGTCGGTGCCGGTGACGAAGCAGGCGAAGCGGTGCGGAATACCCGCCGCCGCCGCCGCCGGCGCCGGCGCAGGTTCGATCTCAATGGCGAGAACGGGATCGTTGAGGCTCATATCAGCTCCCTTCCAATTCGTTGATGGCGCCGACCAGGCGCGCCACGTCCTGGCGCGTGTGGCCGGCCGAGAGGGTCACGCGCAGGCGCGCGGTGCCCGGCGGTACGGTCGGCGGGCGGATCGTGCCGACCCACAAACCCTGTTGGTACAGCGCGGCGCCGGCGCGCATGGTTTCGTCGTTGGCGCCGATCAGCAGCGGCTGGATCGCCGTCGGCGAGGCCAGCCGGGTCCAGCGTTTCAGGCGCAGGCCGTCGCCGATTTGCGCGATCAGCGCCTGCAATTGGGCGCGTCGCTGCCGGCCTTCGTCGCCGGCGATCAGGTCGATGCCGGTCAGCAGCGCGTGCGCCAGCGCCGGCGCCGCCGCCGTGGTGTAGATGTAGGGGCGGGCCTTCTGGATCAGCGTGTCGATCACCGCCTCGTGGGCCGCGACGAAGGCGCCGCCGACGCCGGCGGCCTTGCTCAGGGTGCCCATGTAGACCAGGTAGGGCGAGCGCAGGTCGAAGTGTTCCAGCGCGCCGCGGCCGTTGGCGCCCAGCGTGCCGAAGCCGTGCGCGTCGTCGACGACCAGCCAGGCGCCGTGGCGTTCGCACAGGGCCAGCAGGGCCGGCAGCGGCGCCAGGTTGCCGTCCATGCTGAAGACGCTGTCGGTGACGACGATCTTGGTGGCGGAGGCGCTCGCCTCCAGCAGCGCGGCCAGCGCCGCCAGGTCGGCGTGCGGGTAGACTTTGACGGCCACGCGCGACAGGCGCGCGCCGTCGATCAGCGAGGCGTGGTTGAGCGACTCGGAGAAGATTTCGGCGCTTTTGTCGACGCCGCTCAGGCCCGTCAGCACCGCCAGGTTGGCCATGTAGCCGGTGCACAAGTACAGCGCGCGCGGTGATTCCAGGTTGGCGCCGACGAATTCGGCCAGGCGCTCCTCCAGCGCGGCGTGGGCGCGGCTGTGGCCGCTAATCAGGTGCGAGGCGCCGCTGCCGACGCCGTAGCGCCGGGCGCCCTCTTGCAGCGCGGCGACCAGGCGCGGGTGCGCCGCCAGGCCGAGGTAGTCGTTGCTGCAGAAGGCCAGCAGTTCGCGTCCGTCAACCGTCACGCGCGGGCCGCACGGGGTGTCGACGACGCGGCGGCGGCGGATCAGGCCGCGTTCGTCGAGCCCGCGCAGTTGTTGTTGCAGCTTGGCGATCAGTTCCATGTCAGGCCCCAATCACTTGCTCGAAGACGGCCAGGGTGCGCGCCGCCAGGCCGTCGATTTCGGCGTCGTCGAGGATGTATGGCGGCATCAGGTAGACGGTAGCGCCGATCGGGCGCAGCAGCAGTTCGTGCTCGACCGCGCTGGCGAAGAAGCGGCGCGAAAAGTCCGGCGCGGCGTCGACGGCGTCGAAGGCCCAGATCATGCCGCGCTGGCGGAAGTGGCGCACGCGCGCGTGCTGTTGCAGCGGCGCCAGCGCGGCGCTCAGGCGGTCGGCGCGCACGCGGTTGGCGGCCAGCACGTCGTCCTCGCGGAAGATGTCCAGCGTCGCCAGCGCGGCGCGGCAGGCCAGCGGGTTGCCGGTGTAGGAGTGCGAGTGCAGGAAGCCGCGGCGCACGTCGCTGCTGTAGAAGGCCTGGTAGATCTCTTCGCGCGTCATCACCAGCGACAGCGGCAGGTAGCCGCCGCTGATGCCCTTCGACAGGCACAGGAAGTCGGGCCAGACGCCGGCCTGCTCGCAGGCGAAGAAGGTGCCGGTGCGGCCGCAGCCGACGGCGATTTCATCGAGGATCAGGTGGACCTGGTGGCGGTCGCACAGTTCGCGCACCAGCGTCAGGTACAGCGGGTCGTGCATCGCCATGCCGGTGGCGCACTGCACCAGCGGTTCGACGATGATGGCGGCGATGTGGCGGCCGCGCTCGACGAACAGGCGCTCGACGTCTTGCGCGGCGCGGCGCGCCACGTCCTGCGCGGTTTCGCCCTCGGCGGCCTGGCGCGCGTCCGGCGAGGCGGCCACGTGCGAGGCGCGCAGCAGCGGGCCGTAGGCGTCCTTGAACAGGGCGACGTCGGTGACGGCCAGCGCGCCGATGGTTTCGCCGTGGTAGCCGCCCTTCAGGCAGACGAATTCCTGCTTGTCGGCCTGGCCGCTGTTGCGCCAGGCGTGGAAGCTCATTTTCAGCGCGATTTCAACGGCGGAGGCGCCGTCGGAGGCGTAGAAGCTGTGCCCCAAAACATTGTCGGTCAGGTCGGACAATCGTTCCGACAGCTGGACCACCGGTTCGTGGGTGAAGCCGGCCAGCATCGCGTGTTCGAGCCGGTCGAGCTGGTCCTTCAGCGCCGCGTTGATGCGCGGGTTGGCGTGGCCGAACAGGTTGACCCACCACGAGCTGATCGCGTCGAGGTAGCGCCGGCCGTCGTGGTCGTACAGCCAGGCGCCGCGGCCGTGGCTGACCGGGATCAGCGGCACGTGCTTGTCGCCCTGCGCATGATGCTGCATTTGGGTGCACGGATGCCAGACGCTGCGCAGGCTGCGTTCGACCCAGGTTGATTGCTTATCTAATTCCAAAACTGCTCCAAACTAATTCAGCCAATTCGGCTTGCGCTTTTCGAGGAAGGACTGCACGCCTTCGCGGCCCTGCTCCGAGGCGCGGATGTGCGCGATCCGTTCGGCGGTGTCGGCCAGCAGCTCCTGCGTGACCGGCTTGCCGGCGACGTCGCGTACCAGCGCCTTGGCTTGCCGCACCGCGTTCGGGCTGTTGCTGACCAGCGCCTTGACGAGCTCCGCCGTCTTGGCGTCGAGCATGTCGGTCGGCACCACTTCGTGTGCGAAGCCGATGCGCTGCGCCTCGCGCGC
Source organism: Janthinobacterium sp. CG3 (assembly GCF_000344615.1). GTDB lineage: Bacteria > Pseudomonadota > Gammaproteobacteria > Burkholderiales > Burkholderiaceae_D > Janthinobacterium. The sequence continues at coordinate 4,493,955 of NZ_KB467824.1, forward strand.
GGAAAAGCGCTCGGCGGTCAGGAAGTAGCGGCGCGCGGCGTTTTCGCCCATCGCCTTGATGACATAAGGCGAGATCGTCGCCGGTATCAACCCCAATTTTACTTCGCTTAGGCAAAAGTTGGATTCTTCGGCCGTGATGACGATGTCGCAAGCGGCCACCAGGCCCATGCCGCCGGCGTAGCAATCGCCCTGCACCTTGGCCACCACCGGCTGCGGGCACAGGTAGATGGTGCGCAGCATCCGCGCCAGTTGCAGCGCGTCGGCGTGGTTCTCGGCGTGGCTGTAGCCGGCCATCTTCTTCATCCAGTTCAGGTCGGCGCCGGCGCAAAAGGCCGGGCCGTTGGCCGCCAGCACGATGGCGCGCACGCTGTCGTTGCGGCCCAGGCCGTCGAAGGCCAGCGTCAGTTCGGCGATGCTCTGTTCGTTGAAGGCGTTGCGCACGTCGGGCCGGTCCAGCGTGACGGTGGCGACCTTGTCTTCGATGCTCAGCTTGAGGGTGTGGAATTGCATGCGGTGGTGTCCTATTTAAAACCAGGGGCGTCATTCCGGGGTCTGGCCCAAATGCCGCTAAATTAAACTTCCGTAGGGCGGATGAGCGACAATCCTTTACATGCGGAACACGCCGAACTTGGTGTCCGGGATCTCGGCGTTGAGCGCGGCCGACAGGCCCAGCCCCAGCACCATGCGGGTGTCGGCCGGGTCGATGACGCCGTCGTCCCACAGCCGCGCGGTGGCGTAGTAGGGATGGCCCTGCTGCTCGTACTGTTCCTTGATCGGCTGCTTGAAGGCGGCCTCCTCGTCGGCCGACCAGGCGCCGCCCTTGCCTTCGATGCCGTCGCGCTTGACCGTGGCCAGCACCGACGCGGCCTGGTCGCCGCCCATCACCGAGATGCGCGCGTTCGGCCACATCCACAGGAAGCGCGGCGAGAAGGCGCGCCCGCACATGCCGTAGTTGCCGGCGCCGAAGCTGCCGCCGATGATGACGGTGAACTTCGGCACGGCGGCGGTGGCCACCGCGGTGACCATCTTGGCGCCGTTGCGGGCGATGCCCTCGTTTTCGTATTTGCGCCCGACCATGAAGCCGGTGATGTTTTGCAGGAACACCAGCGGGATCTTGCGCTGGCAGCACAGTTCGATGAAGTGGGTGCCCTTCAGCGCCGACTCGGAGAACAGGATGCCGTTGTTGGCGATGATGCCGACCTTGACGCCGTAGATGTGGGCGAAGCCGCAGATCAGCGTGGTGCCGTAGCGCGCCTTGAATTCGTCGAAGTCGCTGGCGTCGACGATGCGGGCGATGACCTCGCGCACGTCGAAGGGCTTGCGGGTGTCGACCGGGATCACGCCGTACAGCTCCCGCGACGGGTAGTTCGGCTCGCTGGCTTGGCGCAGCGCGCCCTGTTGCGGCTTGACGCGGTTCAGGTTGGCGACGATGCTGCGCGCCAGCGACAGCGCGTGCAGGTCGTTCTGCGCCAGGTGGTCGACGACGCCGGACAGGCGGGTGTGGACGTCGCCGCCGCCCAGGTCCTCGGCGGTGACGACTTCGCCGGTGGCCGCCTTGACCAGCGGCGGGCCGCCGAGGAAAATCGTGCCCTGCTCCTTGACGATGATCGATTCGTCGCTCATCGCCGGCACGTAGGCGCCGCCGGCGGTGCAGGAACCCATCACCACGGCGATTTGCGGGATGCCCTTGGCCGACAGGTTGGCCTGGTTGAAGAAGATGCGGCCGAAATGGTCGCGGTCGGGGAAGACCTCGTCCTGGTTCGGCAGGTTGGCGCCGCCGGAGTCGACCAGGTAGACGCAGGGCAGCTGGTTCTGGTCGGCGATTTCCTGGGCGCGCAGGTGTTTCTTGACCGTCATCGGATAATAGGTGCCGCCCTTGACGGTGGCGTCGTTGCAGACGATCACGCATTCCTGGCCTTCGATGCGGCCGATGCCGGTGATGATGCCGGCCGCCGGCGCGGCGTCGGCGCCGTTGCCGTCGCGGTACATGCCGTAGGCGGCCATTTGCGAGAATTCGAGGAAGGGCGTGCCGGGGTCGAGCAGCATCTGCACCCGCTCGCGCGGCAGCAGCTTGCCGCGCGCGACGTGCTTGGCGCTGGCGGCGGCGCCGCCGCCCTCGGCGATCTTGGCGACCTTGTCGCGCAGGTCGTCGACGATGGCCTGCATGGCCGCCGCGTTGGCTTTGAAGTCGTCGCTGCGCGGATTGAGTTTGCTTTCGATGTGCGGCATTGCTTGTCCTTTTTTCTGGTCTCTCACTACTCTAGTCCGGGAAACTGCCGTCGAGATAGAACCAGCGCATGCCGCCGTCCGAGGGTTCGCGCAGGAAGCGGCTGACCTCGTGCAGGCGGTGGGCGCGGCCGCCGGTTTTGTACCGGGCCACGAATTCGACGCTGTCACTATTTGTATCGGTACCGGATTCTGCTTTACGTTGACGTAAACGTAAAGCGGATTTTACCTCAAGTCCCAGCCAGCGCAATGTTTCATCGTCGCTGACGATGGCGTCGGCCGGGCGGGTGCTGGCGTGCCAGGTGGCGCGCAGGTAGGCTTCGTTGCGCAGGGTGTAGGCGGTATAGCGCGAGCGCATCAGCGCCTCGGCCGTCGGCGCGATGGCGGCGCCGTCGACGTAACGGCCGCAGCAGGCCGCGTAGGAGGGGCCGCCGCAGGGGCAGGTGGCGGGTGGTTTCATGGTGTGCGTGGTGGTTGCGGGAGTGGCCGTGCGCAATTATCCGCCATAAAGGCGGCGCCGGGCGGCGCCCGGCATGTCGAATTCGACAAACGACTGTGGGTTTTTTGCCGCAGATGACTTACGGTTAGGTATGATGTGGATCATTTCCCGCTGATGGGGGCTACGCGATTTCTGCATCGCTATTACACTAGCGGACAAGGAGAAGTGTATGAACCAGACCAGCTTTGAACTCAAGGTCGATTTAAACGACAATTCGCCTTTGTACATGCAAATTGCACGGAAATTAAGCGACGACGTCAAAAGCGGCCGCTACCAGGTCGACCAGGCCCTGCCGTCCGAACGGCTGCTGTCCGAATTGCTGGACGTTTCCCGCGTGACCGCGCGCAAGGCCATCGACCAGTTGGTCGACCAGGGCTTGGTGGTGCGCCGCCGCGGCTCGGGCAACTACATCGCGCCGCGCATCGAACAACCGCTGTCGAACCTGTCGAGCTTTTCGGAGCAATTGCAGCAGCGCGGCTACCGGCCCGGCTCGCGCTGGCTGAAACGCGAAGTCGTCATCGCCAGCGCCGACGAGCAACTCAGCCTGGGGCTGTCGACCAACACCAAGGTGGCGCGGCTGGAGCGGCTGCGCCTGGCCGACGACGTCGTCATGGCCTACGAGGTCAGCGTGTTGCCCTACAGCGTGGTGGCGGACCCGCAGGCGGTCGGCGCCTCGCTGTACGAATACTTGAGCAGCATCAACAAGGCGCCGGTGCGGGCGCTGCAGCACATCCGCGCGATGAACTCCTCGGCCAAGCTGGCCGAGCAACTGGGCGTGCCGGAGGGGCAGGCCGTGCTCTTCATCACCCGCGTCGCCTACCTGGGCAGCGGCGAGGCGGTCGAACTGACGCATTCGTACTGCCGCAGCGACCATTACGACTTCGTCGCCGAAATGCGCCGCGCGCCGTAACACCCGGCAGGTGGTTTTGACTATTTCCAACGAGGTGGACGGCCGTGCTGAAAACCGAAACGCCCAGTCTTGAACACGCCGAGCTGGATTTGTATCCAGTGGCGCAGCTCGTCGCCGCGCTGGTCGACGACCAGTTCGAGGCGGTCGAGGCGGTGCGCCGCGCCGCCCCGGCCATCGCCGCCGCGGTCGCCGCCGCGCTGCCGCGCATTGCCGCCGGCGGGCGCCTGATCTATGTCGGCGCCGGCACCTCCGGCCGCCTCGGCGTGCTCGACAGCGTCGAACTCCACCCCACCTTTTCCTGGCCGCGCGAGCGCGCGCTCGGCCTGCTGGCCGGCGGCAAGCAGGCGATGTTCGAGGCGGTCGAGGGCGCCGAGGACGACCGCGCCCAGGGCGAGGCGCAGTTGCGCGCGCTCGGCGCCGGCCCGCACGACGTGGTGTTGCTGCTGGCCGCGTCCGGCTCGACGCCGTTCGTGCTGGGCGCGCTCGACGCCGCCCGCGCGCTCGGCTGCCTGAGCGTGGGCATCGCCAACAATCCCGGCGCGCCGCTGGCGCTGGGCGCCGACGTCGGCGTCACGCTCGACACCGGCGCCGAGGTGATCTCCGGCAGCACCCGCCTGAAGGCCGGCACCGCGCAAAAAATCGCCCTGAACACGATTTCCAGCGCGCTGATGGTGCGTTTGAACAAAGTCTATGGAAACTTGATGGTAGACTTGAAGCCGACCAACGCCAAGCTGGTCCAGCGCGCCGTTGCGCTGACCATGCACGCCACCGGCGCCGACGCGGCGGCCGCGCGGGCCGCGCTGGCGCAGTGCCATTTTCACGTCAAGGTCGCCATCGTGGCCTTGTCCAAACAAGTTACGACAGACCGGGCGCAGCAATTGTTGTCCGGGGCGGGCGGCAGCGTGAGGGCGGCGCTGGCCCCGTGACATTCTTCGGCCGGGCGTCATCGCGAAGGATGTATGAAACAAGCGCAACAGAATAGCCCGTGGACCTGGATTCCCACGCTGTATTTCGGCCAGGCCCTGCCCTACGTCGTGGTGATGTTGTTGTCGGTGGTCATGTACAAGAACACCGGCGTCTCCAACACCGATATCGCGCTCTACACCAGTTGGTTGTACCTGCCGTGGGTGATTAAGCCGCTGTGGTCGCCCTTCGTCGAGCTGTTCCGCACCAAGCGCCTGTGGATCGTTGCGCTGCAACTGCTGATCGGCGCGTCGCTGGCGCTGGTCGCGCTGACGCTGCCGCTACCCAATTACTTCCAGATCAGCCTGGCCGTACTGTGGTTGATGGCCTTCAGTTCCGCCACCCACGACATCGCCGCCGACGGTTTCTACATGCTTGGCCTGGAGGAGCACCAGCAGGCCGCCTTCGTCGGCGTGCGCAGCACCTTTTACCGGCTGGCGATGATCGCCGGCCAGGGCGGCCTGGTGTATCTGGCCGGCAGCCTGGCCAAGTCCACCGGCGACGTGCGCCTGGCCTGGTCGGTGGTGTTCTTCCTGCTGGCCGGGCTGTTCGTCGGCCTGGCGCTGTTCCACCATGTCATGCTGCCCAAGCCGGCCGCCGACGTGCCGGCGGCGCGCAGCGGCGAGTTGCTGCAAGAGTTCGTCGCCACCTTCCGCGCGTTTTTCAAGCGCGACGGCATCGCCGTCATCCTCGGCTTCCTGCTGCTGTTCCGCCTGGGCGAGGCGCAGTTGCTCAAGCTGGCCGTGCCCTTCCTGCTCGACCCGGCCGACAAGGGCGGACTGGGCTTGAGCACCGAGCAGGTCGGCCTGGTCTACGGCACCATCGGCATTATCGCGCTGACGCTGGGCGGCTTGCTCGGCGGTTATACGATTTCGCGCTTCGGCCTGAAGCGCTGCCTGTGGCCGATGGTGCTGGCGGTGCATGTGCCCGACCTGGTCTTCGTTTATCTGGCCACCGCGCTGCCAAGCAATATCTACCTGATCGCCTTCGGTATCGCCGCCGAGCAGTTCGGCTACGGTTTCGGCTTCGCCTCCTACATGTTGTACATGATCATGGTGGCCGACGGCCCCCACAAGACCGCCCACTATGCCATTTGCACCGGCTTCATGGCGCTTGGCATGATGTTGCCGGGCATGGTCAGCGGCTGGATCCAGCAGCAACTGGGCTACCAGCATTTTTTCATCTACGTGTGCATCGCCACCATTCCAGCCTTTGTGATGGCCGCCAAGGTCAGCATCGACCCGCATTTCGGCAAGAAGTAGCGTGCCGCCGGATCTTCGCGCTGCACAGTAGAATGCCTGCAACTAATGAATTCGAGGACTTCCCTTGCTTGTTAATATCAACAAACGGCTGCGCGCGGCGACGGCGCTGACGCTGCTGGCGCTGCTGTGCAGTTGCGCCACCAAAGTGCCCCTGACGCCGGGCGCCGTGCCGGTGTCGCCGCAGGCGAAGGGCGACACGCCGCCGCCGGCGCCGCGCGAATTCCGCGCCGCCTGGGTGTCGACGGTGGCCAATATCGACTGGCCCAGCCGCAGCAACTTGTCGGTGGAGAAACAGCAGAGCGAGGCGCGCGCCATCCTCGACCGCGCCAAGGGGTTGAACCTGAACGCCATCGTGCTGCAGGTGCGCCCCAGCGCCGACGCGATTTACCCGTCGAAGCTGGAGCCGTGGTCGGAATTTTTGACCGGGCAGCAAGGCCGGGCGCCGCTGCCGCTGTACGATCCGCTGAAGTACTGGGTCGAGCAGGCCCATGCGCGCGGGCTGGAGTTGCACGCCTGGTTCAACCCCTACCGCGCGCGCCACGCGACGGCCAAGACGCCGTTGACGCGCGAGCACTTCGCCAGCACCAACCCGGAGGCGGTCAAGCAATACGGCCGCTTCCTGTGGATGGACCCGGGCGAGGCGGCCTCGTCGCAGCGCACCCAGGACGTGGTGCTTGACGTGGTGCGCCGCTACGATATCGACGGCGTGCATATCGACGATTATTTTTATCCGTATCCGATCGACGCGCCCGGCGCCGGCGTCGGCGCCGAGACGGCCGCGCTGGAAGGCGCGCCCGCCCCCGCGCGCACCGAGCTGGAGTTTCCCGACCAGCCGTCGTGGCAGCGCTATTTGCTGGCCGGCGGCAAGCTGGAGCGCGCTTCCTGGCGCCGCGAGAACGTCAACCAGTTGATCGAGGCCCTGTACACCGGCATCCACCGCGAGAAAAGCTGGGTGCGTTTCGGCATCAGCCCGTTCGGCATCGGCCGGCCCGACCGGCGCCCGCCCGGCATCGTCGGTTTCAGCCAGTACGACAAACTGTACGCGGACGCCGAGTTGTGGCTGGCCAAGGGCTGGCTCGACTACCTGTCGCCGCAGCTGTACTGGCCGGTGGCGCAGCAGGCGCAGGCGTTCGACGTGCTGCTCGACTATTGGCTGGCGCAAAATCCGCACCGCCGCCACGTTTGGCCGGGGTTGTACACCAGCCGCATCGACAATACCGCCAAGTCCTACACGCCGGAGGAAATCGTCAAGCAGATCGCGGTGACGCGCACGCGGCCCGGCGCGAGCGGGCAAGTGCATTTCAGCATCGCGCCGCTGATGGACAACCGCAAGGGCATTAGCGAGCAGTTGAAGGCGAACGCCTATCAAAGCGCGGCGCTGGTGCCGAGCACGCCGTGGCTGGGCGCCGACGCACCGGCCGCGCCCGCCGTGGTGGCGCGCCGCGACGGCGGCGCCTACCACCTGAAATTGGCGGCCGGCTCCGGCAAGGCCGTCGCGCAGTACGCGCTCTGGTCGCGCTATGGCGCCGAATGGCGCTTCGCGGTGGTGCCGGGCGCGCGCGCCGAGTGGGTGCTGGCCGACGACGCCGCCGCCGGCCCGGCCAGCGTGGTGGTGGTGAGCGCGGTCGACCGCCTGGGCAACGAAAGCCCGCGCGTGTCGGTGCTGCCCGCCACGGGCAAGCTGTAAGGGGCGCCGGTGACGACAACGCAGGCCGATTCGCCGGCTGGGCTTGGCCTGGGCATCGACGCCGGCGGCACGCAAACCCGCTGGGCGCTGGCGGCGGCGTCCGGGCGCATCGTCGCCGAAGGCCAATGGCCGGGCTTGTCGGCCTTGCAGCTGGCCAGCGAAGGCGGCCGCCGGTCGCTGCGCGCGGCCTTCGCCGGCTTGTGCGCCGAGGTGCTGGCGGCCGGCCGGCCCGGCCGGGTGCGCGCCGGCCTGACCGGCTTCGGCGGCGACGCCGCGCTGCCGGCCGGCTGGCTGGCCGAGTTGCTATCGATCGCCCCGCAGGCGGTCACGCTGTGCAACGATATTGAAATCGCCTATCTGGACAGCTTCCAGCCGGGCCAGGGTTATCTGGTGTACGCTGGCACCGGTTCGATTGCCGCCTGGATCGACGGCGACGGCGCGCTGCACCGGGCCGGCGGCCGCGGCGTCACGCTCGACGATGGCGGCGGCGGCTTTTGGATCGCCCGCGAGGCCATGCGCCAGGTCTGGCGCCGGGAGGACGAATGCCCGGGCAGTTGGCAGGATTGCGCGCTGGCCAAGGCCTTGTTCGCGCAGATCGGCGGCAGCGACTGGGCCTTGTCGCGCAACTTTATCTACGCCCAGGAGCGCGGCGCGATTGGCAAGCTGGCGCTGGCGGTCGCCGCGGCCGCCGACACCGACCCGGCCGCGTATGCGATCCTGCAGCAGGCCGGCCGGGAACTGGCGCGGCTGGCGCTGGCGCTGACGGCGCGCTACGGCGCCCGCCCGGTGGTGCTGGCCGGGCGCGCGGCCGGGCTGCACCCGGCGATTGCGGCGGCGATGCGCGCCGCGCTGCCGGAGACGGTCGCGCTGGAGCAACGGGTGGTGCGGCCGCACTGGGCCGCGGCGCGCTTGGCGGCGCAAGAAGGCCAAGGCCCGGGGCGCATGCCGTAGGTCGGATGAGCAAAGCGTAATCCGACATGGTCCGCAGCGGCGCGTGTCGGGTTACGCCGTGCCGGCTAACCCGACCTTCTATGATGAATTCCAAGTCAACTGGTTTTTCGCAAATTTATCCTATCCCTTGTTTCGGTATCGGCGGGGTCAAGGGCGGGCGAAGCCCGGCGAAGCGAACCCTTGACGCCGCCGATACCGAAATATGCTGGTCCATGGCGCCATGACGCATATTGCGGCTTGGCGCCATGCCGACCTGTTTCGTTTTGGCCTTCGTTCATTGCCAGCGCTTTGCTTTCGTCGTTCGTACAGCCCAGTTCGAAGCTCTCGGTCATCATTGCGTGAGACTTCACGTCCCACCACCTTCTATCCGCTGGTTTTGCTACCCCAGCCTAATTCTGCATGCGCGTTGCGCTTAGTGACCTTGATGCGTGCAAGCCCCATCTACTAGGGTCGGTTGCCATGGGCAACCAGGTCGGGTTACGGGCCTGCCTACTCCTTGCTGCTGCGTAGTTCAACGTAATGCCAACTGCTGGTACTGAACGTGCCGCCTTACTCCCTTATGCCGCTCGTTTCAACTGCGCCCCTTCGGGGACGATCCCATGCTCCAGGTAGCGCCACAGGGCGACCACCAGCTTGCGCGCCACCGCGACGATGGCGATGCGCTTGCCGCGCTTGTTCTGGCCTCCCTGCGTGCGCCGGGCGAACCATTTCGTCATCACGCTGTCGGGTTGGTAGCGCAGCCAGAACCAAGACATCTCGATCAACAGCGCGCGCACGCGCCGGTTGCCCTGCTTGCTGATGCCCTGGTCAACCCGGCTCTCGCCGCTGTCGTAGGGCTGCGGCACCAAACCGACGCAGGCGCCCACCTGCCTGCGGTTCTCGAATTTGCGCCAGAACAGCTCCAGCACCAACCTCGTCGCGCCCACCGGCCCCACCGCCTTCAACCGTTCCAGGTCGGCAATGCGCTGGCGCACCTCCGGCGGCAATTGCTCCGCCATCCCTTTTTCCAGCGCGGCCAGTTGTTGCTGCGCCAACTCCAAACGTTTGCACTCCTGTTCCAGCCGCTGCTGCAGCTGCGCCGACAGCGGATCGCCGTCGTAGCAACACAATTCCCGCTTGTTCAGCCGCGCCCCCACATCGCCGCCGACGCCATCCCAGCAGCCGACGGTGCGCAGCAGCTTGCGGATCCGGTCGCGGTGCTGCTGCGTTTCCTTTTGCAACTCGCCGCGGTCCCGTACCACGTGCCGCTGCGCCTCGGCCTCCACCGTCGGAACACGGATCACGTGCATCCGGTCGTACTCGCCACGCAACCAGCCCCGCAATGTCAGCACCAGCTTGATCGCGTCGAGCCGGTCGGTCTTGGCCCGCCGTTTGTGCCGCTCGACGGGAATGCTGGCAGGGTCGCAGATCACCACCTCGTAGCCCAGCTTCGAGAGGGCGCGTTCAATCCAGAAGCCATCCTGACCAGCCTCGTACAGCACGACGGTGCGTACCTCTGCGGCCAGGCCCCACTTTGCCTTGAACTTCTCAATCTCCTGCACCGTTTCGTTGAGGCGCCCCGCCGCTGTCTCGCCGGAAACCGTCTGAATCGCCGGCTTCTCTCTCTTTCCGTCGTGCAAGGCAATTTTCCAGCTCTTGCTCGACAACTCTAATGCCACCGCAAAAACTTCGACTTCAGGCGTAAAATCGTTGGCGCGGGTCGGTTGCATGATTTTCTCCTAAGTTGATTCTTCGAACCTTCACTTTAGGATTAATTTGCGTCTTTTGCCGACCCGCCTTCATTCATAGTATCTACGAAAACCGCGCTCACTGAACGGCATTAGGGCCGGAACTCATTCACACAAAATTGTAAAGTCCAACCAATGAAACCCATCCTCCTGAGTTTGCTCCTTGCCCTGCTGGGCGGCTGCGCCACCACCGAGGCGCCGCTCGCGCCGATTCCGCCGCCGCACTTCGACCATACCTACACGGCGCGCAGCCAGAGCAGCCGCGTCAAGTTTATTATCCTGCACTATACGGTGAGCGACCTGCCGCGCTCGATCAAGATCCTGACGGAGCAAGCGGTCAGCAGCCACTACCTGCTCACCGACTCGCCGAAGCCGCTGTTCTACACCCTGGTCGACGAGTCGCGCCAGGCCAACCACGCCGGCGTCAGCAACTGGAAAAACTACACCCTGCTCAATACCAGCTCGATCGGCATCGAGATCGTCAACCCGGGCTTCACGGACGGCCCGGACGGCCGGATCTGGTATCCGTTCGCGCAGGCGCAGATGGAGCAACTGATTCCGCTGCTCAAGCAAATCGTCGCCCGCCACAATATTCCGCCGGAAAATATCCTCGGCCACAATGAAATCGCGCCGCAGCGCAAGCAAGACCCGGGGCCGATGTTCCCCTGGCACCAGCTGGCCGCCGCCGGCCTGATCGTCTGGCCGGACGCCGGCCGGGTCGCCACCCAGCGCTCGCTTTACGAGCAACTGTTGCCGGACACGGCCTGGTTCCAGGCCCGGCTGGCCCAGCATGGTTACGCGGTGCCGCGCACGGGCGAACTGGACGAGGAGACCCGCAACGTGATCGTTGCCTTCCAGATGAAATACCGGCCGTCCTTGTTCGCCGGCATACCCGACGCCGAAACGGCCGCCCTGCTCGACGTGCTGACCACGCCGGCGGCGCCGGCGAGCGCGGTGGCGCCGGTTGCGGTAAAGTAGGCGCATCGCGGCGCTGCGCCGCAAGCGGGGGGATTCCCATGCCATCCCTTACATTAGCGAGCGAAGCGGTGCCGGACAGCGCACAATTTCGCCACTTGAGCGACGTCGACGGCATCCTGGTCGACCTGCGCTACGCCACACCCGGCAACTTCGTCGGGCGCAACCTGTACGCCCCGCTCGACTGCGCCTGGTTGCACCGCGACGCCGCCGCCGCGCTGGAACGGTCGGTGGCCTGGTTGGCCGCGCGGCTGCCGCGGCACCGCCTGCTGGTGCTGGACGCCTTGCGGCCGCAGCGGGTCCAGCAGCAATTATGGGACGCGCTGCAAGGCACCGACTTGCTCGGCTATATCGCCGAACCGGCGCGCGGTTCGATCCACTCCTTCGGCATGGCGCTGGACGTGACCATCGTCGGCGCCGACGGCGTGGAACTCGACATGGGCACCGGCTTCGACGACTTGAGCGAGCGCTCCCACCCGGCGCTGGAGGGCGCGTTGCTGGCGCGCGGCGACATTAGCGGCGCCCACGTCGCCAACCGCCGGCTGCTGCGCGAGGCCATGTTCCAGGCCGGCTGGCTCGGCATCAACAGCGAGTGGTGGCATTTCGACTGCGGCGACCGCGCCCTGGTGCGACAAACGTATACCCGCGTGTTGTGAGGTCGCGGAGCTGTAAACGGGGTGCCCACAGAATTCGAAAAAAAATAGTACGCTAAGGATTTCCGCCAGTCCGAAGCGGCCGGAATCTTCCCTCTTCAACGTTTCGGCTCTGCCTCCGCCAACAACGAATTACGAAGCAAGCAGCAACACCAAGGCCGTGACGCTGATCACCCAGATATCGCCAGCAGCCTGGCGGCACATCCTGCTCAACGCTCACTACACCTTCCAGAGGGGCGGCAAGATGATCGACCTGGATGCGCTCTTGGCCGGGCTGGAGCTGGGTGACGGAATTTTCTGGGGTTCCGGCTTACAACCCCCATAAAGGAAAAATGATGCCTACATACAAGGTGAATGTTTGCAGCTGCGGAGACAACCCGCGTTGTCTGTATGTGTCGATGCTGACCGTTGGCGACATGAGGGACTTACTGAACGGTGGTTTTATCCTGTACAGCCGTCGCGTTGCGGCCACTGCCAGCCATGGCACCTAACCGAAGGAAAAGTATATGCCTTCCGGCTCCACTCATCGTGATTTTCCCCCATCATTTCGGGGGACTCGGATTGCGCTTGCTAGGATGCGCCTTACACCGTATAAGATTGGTGTTTCATCAACGAAGGCACTTGTGAAAATACTTCCTATAATTCTAGTGTTGATTTTTCCACTGGTATCCGGCGCGGCCGACCGCGAAAGCTGCGCCGACAGTCTGGACGGGATGAAGCGCGTCTTGCGCGACGCTAACGACAAGGCCGACGAAGCAAAGGACCAGCACAGGGCTTGGAAATCATGTAAGGACTCGTTGAGCTCAGGCTACGATTCAGACGGTGACCGTTGTGATGGGAAGGCGGGCAGGCTGCGCTCCACCGACGGAGATTTGAACAGCGAATTGAGTACGCTTGACCGGAAATACCGTTCTGTGAAATCGGATTGCTCCGCGCCTGACAGCCGAGCGAGCGCCAGCGCGCCCAAGACTGGCGACGAACATTGTGATGTCTATCGCGCCTATCTGGGACAGATGGGATATCCAACCCTGTTGAACCTTTGCAAGCAGTACATGCCGGAGGATGAGTGCGGAAAGTGCCTGGGCTTCCGCCCCACGGCGACCGGGACAGTAGTTCTGCCGCCAGCCGTCCAGCCTACTGTGAAACGAAACAATAAGTAGCGCGGGTCGTGAAGGGTCGTTGTCGGTGGCTTAGATCATGGAGAAAGTGGGCTCACATGCCCGCCTTCCATCAAAAGACCTTCGTACTGAAGTTGTGACAAGGGACAGTCGACCAGCTGTTCAAAGGTTTGCTTTGGGACCTTGCATTGCTTCGCCATGAGCGATAGCAGCCCTGTCGAAATCTCAGTGTGGCTATGGCTAGTCTTGGTGAATACTGCCGTTTTCTTGCCCTGGGTGTTGAAGTAATTGTAGTAGTGGTGATCGCCTTCGCGGCCACGAAAACCCTTGTTCAGCAGACCTTTTTCCACATCAACCCGTTTACGCGGCATGTGTCACTCCGTCGAAGGTTAACAAGAGTCGCTGCTTCAGCCCTTGCGCAATTTCATCCAAGGAATCATCGTCCGCGAGTGCATATTCCGACCAGAGCATTGCGATCTGTTCATCCAGTTCTACGGCGACTTTTTGTCGCGTCTCTGCAAACACTTCAATCCCAAGGCTGTCGTCGCGCAAGCAGATGTACTGGCTACTCTCGTCGAGCATAGGAACAAACTTCAGCGGCCGCTTTGCGGTCAGCACAAGCGTGTCACGCGACAGGCGGCTGAATGAAAAAGGCGACAAGTCTACCTCCCGGATATCCGTCACGTCATCAATAGCTTTGGGAACTCCGCTATCGTCAAGGATCATCATGCCAGTCACCTGGAGCAAATCGCGACGATTCTTGAACAAGAGATCTTCCAATTCCTCGGGGTAAAAGCAATCCATCTCACGACGTGTTACAGGATAGAGAATGGTCAGCTTACGCGCTGCGAAATCGATGTTTCGTAGCTCGCCTGTCACAGTTTGTGCAGCCGCCAACTCCTCCGCCGGAACTGTAAGCTCATCAATGAAAGACGCACTCCAATCGCCTACGCTGGCAACGCTTACGCCAGTCGAGTCGTGCAAATCAAGTCGCCATCCAGACCCAAACTGAGGCAGCATGCCTTTAATGCTCTCTAACACGCGTTTTCTGATGCCACCGTCAGGGAGAATATTCGCCATTTCCTCGCGGTCACGGCTCTGAATGCCGACCATCAAATCTTTGAAGATTTGCGTTGCGGCGGCAGCTTGCTCAGGCGCGAAAAGATCATTGGACGCACCGCCGACGACAACCGGCATCGCGTAGCACCCATGCACGGGCAACTGGCATATGAGCTGAAATTTTTCGGCACTGGACTTTGCAAGCCTGGCCCTCGCCTTCACGGCCTTGCCTTCGACCTGCAGTCCGATAAGTTCAAATGCGCGCTGAGCATTTTCTAGAATTTGGACGAGCACACTCGCCGGCAGCGTATGCGCGTCGGTTAGTGGGCCTTCTACATGAAACGTTAAAGCTCGGTCCAGTTCTGTCATAGGGTTCTCATCATGTTCTCTATCGTAGCATGCGCCACTGCGGAAAGCACCAGCCGCGATCCCGAACGTGACGTGCTTGTCCTGCGCGGCCGTCACTAGTTTCAGTCCGATGGCGCGGTAGCGCTGCTGCTCGCAGCTCCGGTCCCGGATCTCGCCAAGCCGGCGGATGAATACCGCTCTGGCCAAGGCGCTACGCGCCTCGCCCTTGTTCAAACCCGCATGCACGCGTCGGCGCAGCTCAACGCTTTGCAGCCAGTCCAGGATGAACAGCGACCGTTCGATGCGCCCCAGCTCGCGCAGCGCGACCGCCAAGCCGTTCTGGCGCGGATAGCTGCCGAGCTCGCGTAGCATGAGCGACGCCGTCACGGTGCCGTGCTTGATCGACGAGGCCAGGCTTAGGATGTCGTCCCAATGGGCACGCACATGCTTGATGTTCAGGGTGCCGTCGATCATGGCCTTCAATCTCGGGTATTCTCCGACTGCTCCGGGAATGTACAGCTTGGTGTCGCCCAGATCCCGGATGCGTGGCGCGAAGCGAAATCCCAGCATGTGCATCAGCGCGAACACGTGGTCCGTGAAGCCGGCCGTGTCCGTGTAGTGCTCCTCGATGCGCAGGCCCGACTCGTGATACAGCAATCCATCAAGTATATAGGTCGAGTCCCGCACGCCGACGTTGACCATCTTGGTGCTGAACGGGGCGTAGTTGTCAGCGATGTGCGTGTAGATCACCTTTCCCGGTTCGGCGCCGTACTTCGGATTGACGTGGCCGGTGCTCTCAGCCCGGCCGCCGGCGCGGAAGCGCTGCCCATCCGACGACGAGGTGCTGCCGTAACCCCAGTTCCCGGCGAATGCATGGCCGGTCTGGGCGTTGACCAGATCGGCCAGAGCGACCGAAAAAGTTTCATCCCGAATATGCCAGGCTTGCAGCCACGACAGCTTGGAGTAGCTCGCGCCGGGGCACGACTCCGCCATCTTGGTCAAACCGAGGTTGATCGCGTCAGCCAGGATCGCCGACAGTAGCAAGGTCTTGTCCTGAACCTGCGCACCGCTTTTGAGGTGCACGAAGTGGCGGGTGAACCCGGTCCATTCGTCCACATCCATCAGCGGTTCGGTTATCTTGATGCGCGGCAGCAGACTACCGGCCTGGTCGATCAGCACCTGGGCCGACTCCGGCTCCACCGTGTCCTGTGGCGTGATTTTTAGACCGGTGTCGGTGATGATCGCGTCGGGCAGCTCGTTGGCCAGCGCAAGCCGATTGACCGTGGCCAGTTGCGGCCGGAGTTCCTTAACGTACTATTTTTTCCGAATTCTGTGGGCGCCCCTAAACGCTTCATTTGGAACGTCGGGCCGCCGGCGGCGCGACGTTGGCTTACGCTGCGCTAACCCGACCTATGGTTTGCGGTTCAGTTGGCGCTTGGCGCGGCGGACGACGCGACCCAGTCGATCAGCGCGTCGAGCGCGGCGCGGCCGGCGCCGTTGCCGACCAGTTCGTGGTTGATGAAGGCGACCACCACGCATTGCTCGTTGTTGGCGTCGGGGACGTAGCCGGCGATCGCCACCACGTTGTCGAGGCCGCCGGTTTTGATGCGCGCCCGCGCCGCCGCCGGACTGTTGCGCAGGCGCCGGCGCATGGTGCCGTCGAGCGCGACGATCGGCAGGCTGGACAGGAATTCCGGCGCCCACGCGCTGTGGCCGGCAACCTGCAGCAGCGCCGCCAGTTGGGATGGACGGATGCGCTCGGTACGCGACAGGCCGGAACCATTTTCAATCACCAGGTCGCGCTCGTCGATGTTGTGGCGCTGGAACCATGCGCGCACCGCTTGGCGTGCCCGCGTCGCGGTATCTTCGCCCGGGGCCGGCGCCGCCGCCAGCGGCCGGCTGCCGAAGTAGGCGTCGGTTTCCAGGCTGCCCAGGCTGAGGTAGAGCAGGCGCGCCTGGGTGTTGTCGGAGTTTTTGTTGATGTCGCGCAGCACCTCGGGCAGCGCGCGCGACACGTGGTCGGTCAGCAGGCGCGTCTCAAGCGGCGTGGCGGCCTCGCGCACGGCGCCGCCGAAGCTGCCGCCCAGGCGGCGCCAGGTGGCGCGGAACAGGCGGTCGGCGTAGTCTTGGCGGTCGAGCACGCTGACGCTGGTCGAGGTCGCGCAGTTGCGTGGGAAGGTGCCGCGCAGCACCACCTTGAGCGTGCCGTCGTCGCCGCGCAGGTAGGTCGGCGTACGCCAGCCGTCCTCCCATTTGGCGCAACTGGCGTCGACCAGCTTCATGTCGGCGCTGACGCTGACGCCCTCCAGCGGCGGCATCATCAGCAATTTCAGTTGCTTGTCGGTGGCGCTGAGGTCGATGTGCAGCAGGTTGGTGTTGAGCAGCAAGGCGTCCGGCACGACGTTGTAACGGAACTCCGGCGTCTTGTCGAACTGCGGCGTGGCCAGGTCGGCCCGCGCCGGGCGGAACAGTTGCCGGTCCAGCAGCAGGTCGCCCCTGATTTTTTTGATGCCCTGGTTGCGCAGTTTTTGCAGCATGTGCTCGAAGGCGTCGGCGTCGAAGTCGGCGTCGGCGCCGCCGCGCAGCACCAGGTCGCCCTGCAGCACGCCGTCGACCAGCTCGGCGCCGGTGCGCAGCTCGGTGCGGCCGCGGAAGATCGGCCCGAGTTGCTCCAGCCCGACCACGGTGGTGACCAGTTTCATCGTCGAGGCCGGCTGCATGCTGCGCTCGGCGCCGTGCGCCAGCACGCTGGCGTTGCCGCGCAGGACGACCGCGCCGACCGCCTCGTCGGGGATGTTGGCCGCGCGCAGCAGCCGCGCCACCGGTTCGGGCAGTTCGGCGTGGACGGCGGCGCTGCAGGCCAGCAGCGTGAAGGTGGCAAGGGCGGCGCGGCGTGACATAGTGACCTCAATGGAAAAAGACGCGGCAATGCGCAATGTTGCAGGTGGAAGTATAGGGCCAGTCTGGCCGGCGCGGCCCACTAGCGCGCGCCCGGGGGCGCCGCTCAGGCGCGGGCGCGCGTCGCGACGCGGAAGCGCGCCAGCGTTTTCAGCAGGTTCTGCGTGGCGCCGTCGATGTCCGCCGGGGGCCGGTGCGCCAGGCCGATGTCGCGCTTGAGCCGGGGCTTGAGCGGCAGCACGTGCATGCCGGGGTGGTCCAGCGAGGGGTCTTCCAGCGGCAGCACGGCGGCGCCGTAGCCGGCGGCGACCAGGCTCTTCATCGCCTCGGTGTAGTTCAGCTCCATGCGCGCGCGCGGCGCGCAGGCGCCGGCGGCGAACCATTCCATGGTTTGCCGGTACATATGGGTGGACGGGTCGTTGAAGATCAGCGGCCGCCCGGCCAGCCATTGCGGCGTGACCTGCTTGGGCGCAGACCAGGCCGCCGGTACGAAGGCCATCATCGGGTCGGTGCGCCAGTGCGTCACTTGGACCTCTTCGAGCGGGCGCTGCGGCATGGCGACGAAGCCCAGGTCCAGGCTGCCGTCGGCGATCCGCCGCATCGCCTCGGCCGAGCCGACGATGGCGATGTCGACGTCGACGCCGGGGTAGTCGCGCGCCATCGCCGCCAGCACGGCCGGCAGCAGGTGCACCAGCACCCCGGTGGGCGCGCCGACGCGCACGCGGCCGGCGCGGCCCTCGGCCTGGCGGCGCACGCAGTCGGTGGCGTCGGCGGCGTCGCGCAGCAGGCGGCGGGCCCGTTCCAGCAGCACGTTGCCGGCGGCGGTGGGCGTCACGCGCGCGCCGCCGCGGATCAGCAGCGGCGTGCCCAGACGGCACTCGAGTTCGCTGATGTGCAGGCTGACGGTCGGCTGCGCCAGGTGCAGCGCGCGGGCGGCGGCGGAAAAACGGCCGAGGTCGGCCACCGCTACCAGGGTCCGTAATTGGTCCAGGCTAATTTCGCGCATCAGCAAACCTAATAGTGTTAATCAGAAAATTCAACTTTCAAAATAACACATTCGCGCCCACGATGGTGCTCTTGCCGACAAAAAGACAACATTATGATCGATTTCGCAAGCCTGCCGGCTTTTCTCGCCGCCACCGCGCTACTGTTCTTGACGCTGGGGCCGAATACCGTGCTGACCATTAGCACCGGGTTGACCGAGGGGCGCGCCTCGGCCGTGTGCGGCGCCGCCGGCATCGCCGGCGCGACGCTGCTGCACGCGCTGCTGGCCGGCCTGGGCGTGGCCGCCGTGCTGCGCGCCCATCCGCTGCTGTTCGACCTGTTCCGCTGCGCCGGCGCGGCCTATCTGGCCTACCTTTGCTACCAGCGCTTGCGCGCGCCCAGCCTGGCGCTGGCCGAGCGCCGCGCCGCGCCGTCGGCGTGGTTCAGCCTTCGCCGCGGCTTCGTCACCAATCTGCTGAACCCGAAGGTGGTCGCCTTCGTCGCGGTGTTCGTGACCCAGTTCGTCGCGCCCCAACTGGCGCCGTTGCCCCTGCAGTTCCTGGTTTACGGCGCCATCATCGCCGCCATGGGCTTTGCTTTTGACGGCGCGCTGGCGCTGCTGTGCGGCCGGGTCGGCAAGCTGCTGCTGGAGCGCCCGCTGTTCCAGCGCCGCGCCAATTGGGTGATGGCGTCGGTCTACCTGGCGCTGGCCGTGCGCCTGCTGCTGATGCGCCGGCCCGGCTGACGCCGGTTCCGGTTAGCGCGGCCTTTATTTTGGCACTGGAAATCCAGTTGGCGCGGCGTCGTTCATAATAGGAACAATCGGCACGGCCGGCCGCAACCGGCCTGCGCCCGCCCGCACAACCTGGGATGATTCATGCTTCGTTTTTGTCAAACCGCCGTCGCCGCCGGCGCGGTGTTGCTGTCCTGCCTGCTACCCTGCGGCGGCCCGGCCCAGGCCGCCCCGGCCGCCGTGCCGGCGAAGACCCTGCACATGTTCCTGAGCGGCGCCGAGAGCGGGCTCGACCCGGCGGTCGCGTCCGACCTTTCCAGCCTGAACCTGCTGGAAAACCTGTTCGACCCGATGCTGCGCTACGACTATCTGGCGCGGCCGCTGAAGCTGCGGGAAAACACCTTGCAGGCGATGCCCGAGGTGGCGGACGGCGGCACCACCTATGTGCTGCGCGTCAAGCCGGGCAGCTACTTCACGCCGGACCCGGCCTTCAAGGGCGCCCGCCGCGAGCTCACGGCGCAGGACTATGTATACAGCCTGAAGCGGCTGTACGACCCGGTGTTGAAGTCGCCGTGGCTGTTCCTGTTCGAGGACAAGATCGTCGGCGACGCCGCCCTCAAGGCCGGCAAATTCAGCTACGACGGCGTGGTCGACGGCCTGCGCGCGCTCGACCGCTACACCTTGCGCATCCGCCTGACGGCGCCGGACCCGAATTTCCTGTTCTACCTGGCGATGCCGGCCACCGGCGCGGTCGCGCGCGAGGTCATCGAGGCCTATCCCGGCCAAGCCGGCAACCACCCGGTCGGCAGCGGCCCCTTCGTGGTTGGCGAATGGCGCCGCAGCGACAAGATCGTGCTGCTGGCCAATCCGACCTTCCGCGACACCGTCTTCCACGCCGGGCCGGACGTGGCGCCGGAAGACCGCGCGCTGGCCGGCGCGCTCGAAGGCAAGCGCCTGCCGCTGGTGGACCGGGTCGAAGTGCGCATCGTCGAGGAATTCCAGTCGCGCGTGCTGGGCTTTTTGTCGGGCCAGTTCGACTACCTGGAGCAGGTGCCGGAGTCGCTCACCGACATGGTGCTGGCGGGCGACGCCCTGAAGCCGGAACTGGCGGCCAGGGGCATCGCGCTGTCGCGCTTCCCGGTGTTGCAGACCTATTACATGTGGATGAACATGGACGATCCGCTGATCGGCGGTTACGCCAAGGACAAGGTGGCGCTGCGGCGCGCCATTGCCCTCAGTTACAACGGCGTCGAAGACATCGCGCTGCTGAAAAAAGGTCTGGCCATGGCGGCCCAGTCGCCGCTGCCGCCGAACGTGCTGGGTTACGACCCGACCTACCGCGGCCCGACCACTTACGATCCGGCGCTGGCGCGCGCGCTGCTGGAACGCTTCGGTTACCGGCTCCAGGCGGACGGTTTCCGCACCCGGCCCGACGGCAGGCCGCTGACGCTGGTGATGCATACCGAGCCGGCCTCGGCCGGACGCCTGCGCGACGAGATGTGGCGCCGCAACCTGGCGGCGATCGGCCTGAAGGTGGCCTTCAAAAGCGACAAAAAGGGCGAAATCATCAAGGCCTCGCGCCTGGGCCATGTGCAGATGTACGAGACCAACTGGGTCGCCGATTTTCCCGACGGCGACAATTTTTTTCAACTGCTTTACGGCCCCAACAGCGGCCGCGCCAACTACGCCCGCTTCAAGTTGCCCGCCTATGACAAGCTGTACCGGGAGGCGCGCCTACTCCCCGACTCGCCGCGCCGGCGCGCGCTGTACCGCGACATGGCGCAACTGATCCACGCCTACGCGCCCTGGGTCGTGCTAACGCACCCGGTATCGGCCGACCTGCGCCAGCCGTGGTTGAAAAATTACAAGCGCCATCCGGTCGAATTCACCGCCTGGCGCTATCTGGACGTGGACCCGGCGCTGCGGGCCAGGGCCGGCAAGTGAACAATGCTTGCTTGCTTGCCTGCCTGCCTTGCCCTGCGGCGCGCGCGTGCGGGCGTCTGCGAATAATGGCCTGTAGAATGGTTTCGGTGGCAAATCAGCCCTGCAATCAATTGGACGCGCCATGTTAATGATCAACCGCCGGGCCAGCGCTTACGTGCTCAACCATCCTCTGGCGTTCGCCGTGCAAACCGTGAAGGGATTCCGCGCCAACCAGGGTCTGCTGCTGGCCGGCGCCGTCGCCTATTACTCCCTGCTGTCGATCGTGCCGCTGCTGATGCTGGTCGTGGTCGCGTTGTCGCACGTGATCGACCAGGACGAACTGCTGCACACCGTCGGGCGCTACCTGGAGTGGTTGGTGCCGGGCCAGTCGACGTCGATCGTTGCCGAAGTCGCGCATTTCCTGGCGCACCGCGACGTCATCAGCTGGGTGTTGCTGGGGTCGATGCTATTCTTCAGCTCGCTTGCCTTCACCGTGCTGGAAAACGCGATGAGCGTCATTTTCGTGCACCGCGTGGCGATCCGGCGGCGCCACTTCATGGTGTCGGCGATTCTGCCGTATTGTTACATCCTCTCGCTGGGCGTCGGCATCCTGCTGGTGACGCTGGTGGCCGGCTCGCTGCAGGTGATGGGCGAGGAAAGTCTGCAGTTTCTCGGCCACAGCTGGTCGCTGACCGGCGTTTCCGGCGTGCTGCTGTATCTGCTCGGCCTGGGCGGCGAAATTCTGGTGCTCAGTTCGATTTACCTGGTGATGCCCGTCGGCCGGCTGTCGGTCTGGCACGCGCTGATCGGCGGCGTCACCGCCGCCCTGCTGTGGGAGGTGGCGCGCCATGTGCTGGTCTGGTATTTCTCCACCTTGTCGCAGGTGAACGTGGTGTACGGCTCGATGACGACGGCCATCGTCGTGATGTTCAGCCTGGAAATCGGCGCCACGCTGCTGCTGTTCGGCGCGCAAGTCATTGCCGAGTACGAGCGGGTCGGCCGCGACGAGCAGGCCAAGGAACCGCACGCGTTGAACACGGCGGTGAGATAAGTGCAGATTGTTTGTTGCGCCGCAAAAATTGCTGTGCTATACTTTGTTCATCGGTGAGGTTTGCTTGCAAACGATCCCGGTATCCGAGGCCTACGCCGCGAACCAGCATGTGTAATGTTGGGGTTGTAGATGGTTGTAACGGCTTGGATTTGTAATTCCGAATACGATGGTCGATTTACACGTCAGGGCACCACGCAGATAGCATGGGCGCCTGGGACACGATTAAAGCATTGGTAATACATTGGAACAAGGCTCGCTTCGGCGGGCTTTTTTTTCGTCCGCGTTTTCGTGTGGGGACGGACCACGATTTCCAAGAAAGATTTCCCGGAAATCGTGGACTCGGCGTCCCCGCCTGTCCCCGGTGTGGCGCCTACAGCGCGCGGGCGATCAGGATCTTCTGGATGTCGCTGGTGCCCTCGTAGATCTGGCACACGCGCACGTCGCGGTAGATGCGCTCGACCGGGAAATCGCTGACGTAGCCGTAACCGCCGTGCACCTGGATCGCGTCCGAGCACACCCGCTCGGCCATTTCCGAGGCGAACAACTTGGCCATCGCCGCCTCCTTCAGGCATGGCAGGCCGGCGTCTTTCATCGACGCCGCGTGGCGGATCAGCTGGCGCGCCGCTTCGATCTGCGTCGCCATGTCGGCCAGGCGGAACTGCACCGCCTGGTGCTCGAAGATGGCCTTGCCGAAGCTTTCGCGCTCGCGCGCATAGTTCAGCGCCGCCTCGTACGCCGCGCGCGCCATGCCGACCGCCTGCGAGGCGATGCCGATGCGGCCGCCCTCCAGCCCGGACAGCGCGATCTTGTAGCCCTGCCCTTCTGCGCCGATCAGGTTCTCGGCCGGGATGCGGCAGTTCTCGAACAGGATCTGCGCCGTGTCCGACGAGTGCTGGCCCATCTTCTGCTCCAGCCCGGCGACGATGTAGCCGGGCGCCGAGGTCGGCACCCAGAAGGCGCTGATGCCCTTCTTGCCGGCGGCCTTGTCGGTGACGGCCAGGACGATGGCGACGTCGGCGTACTTGCCGCTGGTGATGAATTGCTTGACGCCGTTGATGACGTATTCATTGCCGTCGCGCACGGCGGTGGTGCGCAGCGCCGAGGCGTCGCTGCCGGTGTGCGGTTCGGTCAGGCAGAAGGCGCCCAGCATCGCGCCCTGGGCCAGCGGGCGCAGCCACTGTTCTTTTTGCGCGTCGTTGGCGTACATCATGGCGATGCTGCACACCGGGCAGTTGTTGACCGAGATGATGGTCGAGGTGCCGCCGTCGCCGGCGGCGATTTCCTCCAGCACCAGGGCCAGCGACACGTAGTCGAGGCCGGCGCCGCCGAGTTCTTCCGGCACGGCCACGCCGAAGGCGCCCAGCGCGGCCAGTTCCTTCAGCTCTTCTTTCGGAAAATAGTGCTCCTTGTCCCAGCGCGCCGCGTTCGGCGCCAGGCGCTCGCGTGAAAAGGTGCGCAGCGCGTCGCGGATCATGTCGTGTTCTTCGGTCAGTATCATGGTGTCTCGGGAAATGGGGGGGTGTCGCGAACCTTAAAACCAAGGGCGACAGCCGCGGTCGGACCCCGCGCGCCGAGGCGGGAAGGCCCGACCCCGGTTTAGTACCGCGGGTCTACTTGTTGCGTTGCTGGCAAAATTTATACCAGTTCGATCGCCATGGCGGTCGCTTCGCCGCCGCCGATGCACAGCGCGGCGACGCCGCGCTTGCCGCCGGTTTTCCTCAACGCGCCGATCAGCGTGACGATGATGCGCGCGCCCGACGCGCCGATCGGGTGGCCCAGCGCGCAGGCGCCGCCGTGGATGTTGATCTTGCTGTGCGGGACGTCGAGGTCGTGCATCGCCGCCATCGGCACGGCCGCGAAGGCTTCGTTGACTTCGAACAGGTCGACGCTGCCGCTGGTCCAGCCGGTCTTGGCGAACAGCTTTTGGATCGCGCCGACCGGCGCGGTGGTAAACAGGTTCGGCGCCTGGGCGTGGGTGGCGTGGCCGTGGATGCGCGCCAGCACGGTGCAGCCGAGTTTCTTGGCGGTCGATTCGCGCATCAGCACCAGCGCCGCGGCGCCGTCGTTGATCGACGACGACGAGGCCGCCGTGATGGTGCCGTCCTTCTTAAAGGCCGCCTTCAGCGTCGGGATTTTCTCCAGGCGCGCCTTCAGCGGGCCTTCGTCCTTGTCGATGACGGTGTCGCCGCCGCGGCCGGACACGGTCACCGGCGCGATTTCCCAATCGAAGCTGCCGTCCTTGGCCGCCGCCTGGGCGCGCTGCACCGAGGCGATGGCGAATGCGTCCTGCGACTCGCGGGTGAACTTGTACTGGGTCGCGCACTCCTCGGCGAAGGTGCCCATCGAGCGGGCGTTGCCCTTCTCGTCGCGGGCGTAGGCGTCTTCCAGGCCGTCCATCATCATGTGGTCGTACAGCATGCCGTGGCCGATGCGCAAGCCGCCGCGCGCCTTCGGCACCAGATACGGCGCGTTGGTCATCGATTCCATGCCGCCGGCGACGATCACGTCGGCGCTGCCGGCGAGCAAGGCGTCATGCGCGAACATGGCCGCCTGCATGGCCGAGCCGCACATCTTCGACAGCGTGACGGCGCCGGCCGAGGTCGGCAAGCCGGCCTTGATCGCCGCCTGGCGCGCCGGCGCCTGGCCCTGGCCCGCCATCAGGCAGTTGCCGAAGAAAACGTGTTCAACCGCGTCCGGCGCGACGCCGGCGCGCTCCACCGCGGCCTTGATGGCAACGGCGCCCAGGTCGCTGGCGGTGACGCCGGCGAAGTCGCCCTGGAAGGCGCCCATTGGGGTGCGTGCCGCACCGACGATAACGATAGGATCATTCATGATGGTGAGTCTCCGAATAAAGCGGTTCTGACACCGCCGGGATGGTGAGGGTGGATTGATTGCAAAAACGGATTTCTTGCGGATACGGGAAGACGTCTTCGATGATGCCGTCCAGGATGCGCTGTTTGCGTCCCTGCCAGAAGGCCTGGGTCAGCAGGTCGGCGTGGTGCTTCATAAAATACTTGCGGATGCGCGGGTTGCCCAGCAAAAAGCGCCCGAACTGCTCGGGAAACACGTCGTGCTTGCCGACCGCATACCAGGGCTCGGCCGACATTTCCTCCTCCTCGTTGCGGGCCTCCGGAATCACGCGGAAATTGCAGTCGGTGATGTATTCGATCTCGTCGTAATCGTAAAACACGACGCGCTTGTGGCGGGTCACGCCGAAGTTCTTGTACAGCATGTCGCCGGGGAAAATGTTCGCCGCGACCAACTCCTTGATCGCCTTGCCGTACTCCAGCAGGGCGTGCTCGACCATCGCATCGTCGCCCTCCTTGTCGGCGTTGCTCAGCCACATGTTGAGCGGCACCATGCGCCGCTCGATATACAGGTGCTTGATGATGATCTGGTCGCGCTCCTCCTCGACCAGCGAAGGGGCGAAATGTTTCAGCTCGGCCAGCAGGGCGTCGGAAAAACGCGCGCGCGGAAATGCCACATTCGAGTATTCCAGCGTGTCGGCCATGCGCCCGACGCGGTCGTGGTGCTTGACCAGCAGGTATTTTTCCTTGATCTGGGCGCGCGTGGTTTCCTTCGGCGCCGGGAAGAAGTCCTTGATGACCTTGAACACGTAGGGGAAGGACGGCAGCGCGAACACCAGCATGACCAGGCCGCGGATGCCGGGGGCGATCTCGAAATGGTCGGACGAATGCTTCAGGTGTTGCAGGTAGTCGCGGTAAAACAGCGTCTTGCCCTGCTTTTGCAGGCCGAGGATGGTGTAAATCTCGCTGCGCGGCTTGCGCGGCAGCAGGCTGCGCAGAAACTGCACGTAGGCCGACGGCACTTCCATGTCGACCAGGAAATAGGCGCGCGTAAACGAGAACAGGATCGTGATCTGTTCCTGGTCGAACAACACCGTGTCGAGGATCAGTTCGCCGTGGCGGTTGTGCAGGATAGGCACGATGAACGGGTATTCGCGGTTGCCATTGATGCCCTTGCCGACGATATACGCGCCCTTGTTGCGGAAAAACAAGCTCGACAGCACCTGGATCTGGTGGTTCGGCTCGATCCGGTCGGCGCCGAAGATTTGCCTCAGGCGCGTTTCGACCAGCTCGGCGTCGCGCTCCAGGTTGGCAAACTGGCAGTCCAGCTGGAAGTTGGTGACGATGCGCTTGAGCGTAAAGCGCAAGCCGTCCTTGCCCGGGTAGTACACGCGGTAGGTCGGCGACAGCTCCTCGGTCTCGATGTACTCGGTCGACACCACCGGGCGCACGAAAATGAAGTCGTTGTGGAAATAGGTGCGGTGCAGGATGTTGCAGCAGACCGAGTTGAAGAAGGTTTCCGCCAGCTCCGGCTGCTTATGGTCGGACAACATGCCGATGTAGTGCAGCTTCAACTCGCGCCACACTTCGTCGGTCAACTCTTCCTCGTCGTACTCATCTTCGAGCATCTGCACGCATTCCTGCACGCGCTTATCGTAAAAGCCGATGCGTTCGCGGGCCGCCTGCTGGGCCACGGCCCATGCGCCCTGCTCGAAATGGCGCTTGGCGTCGCGGCTGGTGCGGCGAAACAGGCGGTAATGCTTGTCGAAGCCGTCACGGATCGTGCGCGCGATATCGAATGCGATCTGGGAGGAAAGCAGTTTTGGGAACGCAATTTGAGTCATCGTCCGTCTCGATCGTAGATTAGGTCAGCCAATAAAAACCAGTTTTCATCAGGGTAGCTAATCGGCGCGCACGTGGGTAATTTACTTGGTTTCGGCGAACAGCTCGCGGCCGATCAGCATGCGGCGGATTTCGCTGGTGCCGGCGCCGATTTCATACAGCTTGGCGTCGCGCCACAGCCGGCCGGCCGGGTACTCGTTGATATAACCGTTGCCGCCCAGCGCCTGGATCGCCTCGCCGGCCATCCATGTGGCCTTTTCAGCGCTATACAGAATGGCGCCGGCGGCGTCCTTGCGCAACTGGCGCACCGCTTCGGGCGTCTTGGCGCGGTCGCACGCCTGGCCGACCGCGTAGACGTAGGCCTTGCAAGCCATCATGGTCGAATACATGTCGGCGAGCTTACCCTGCATCAACTGGAATTCGCCGATCGGCTGGCCGAACTGCTTGCGCTCGTGCACGTAGGGCACCACCAGGTCCATACAGGCTTGCATGATGCCGAGCGGGCCGCCGGACAGCACGGTGCGCTCGAAGTCGAGGCCGGACATCAGCACGTTGACGCCCTTGCCCAGGCCGCCCAGCACGTTTTCGGCCGGCACTTCGCAATCCTGGAACACCAGCTCGCCGGTGTGGGAGCCGCGCATGCCCAGCTTGTCGAGCTTTTGCGCGATCGAGAAGCCCTTGAAATGTTTTTCGATCAGAAAGGCCGTCATGCCCTTCGGGCCGGCTTCCAAGTCGTTTTTCGCGTACACCACCAGCACGTCGGCGTCGGGGCCGTTGGTGATCCACATCTTGGTGCCGTTCAGCACCCAGCGGTCGCCCTTCCAGTCGGCGCGCAGCTTCATGCTGACCACGTCGGAGCCGGCGTTCGGCTCGGACATCGCCAGCGCGCCGATGTGCTCGCCCGTCACCAGTTTCGGCAGGTACTTGGCTTTTTGCTCGTCGGTGCCGTTGCGCTTGATCTGGTTGACGCACAGGTTCGAGTGCGCGCCGTAGGACAGGCCGACCGAGGCCGAGGCCCGCGAAATCTCTTCCATTGCCACGATATGCGCCAGGTAGCCCATGCCGCTGCCGCCGTACTGCTCGTCGACGGTAATGCCGAGCACGCCCAGGTCGCCCATCTTGCGCCACAGATCCATCGGGAACTGGTCGCTGCGATCGATTTCGCCGGCGCGCGGCGCGATTTCGGCGGCGGCAAATTGTTGAATCGCTTCGCGCAGCGCGGCGATGTCTTCGCCATGGTCAAAAGTTAAGCCTGGGAGATGGAGCATGTCGTCCTCGTCGAATAGACAGTTAGCGGAAAGAAGAGTAAATGATACGCTGATGTGACGTTAACGTAAACGTAAAGTAAAAGCCGCGGCGGGGCGGTAGACCCTCGGGGTCCGGCCCCGGAATGACGCTTCCGGTTTTAGTCGCGCCGGCTTATTACTACTGCGCAGTAGCCGCCGCGGTCTGCTCGCCCGCCGCCACGCCGGCCAGCAAGCGCTTGCATTCCTCCTCGTGGGCGGTGATTTCCGCCAGCGCCATCTCGATATCCTCGCGTTGCTGTTCCAGCGTTTCGCGGTGTTGCGCCAGCACGCCGAGGAAGCGGTTCATTTGGGCGCTGGTGTCCTTGGGCGACTCGTACATGTCAACCAGGCTTTTAATCTCGGACAAGGCCAGTCCCAGGCGCTTGCCGCGCAGCGTCAGCTTCAGGCGGGTCCGGTCGCGCGGGGTGTAGACGCGATTGCGGCCTCCGGCGCCCTCGCGCGTCGGGCTGAGCAGCCCCTGGTCTTCATAAAAGCGGATCGCGCGCGCGGTGATATCAAATTCACGCGCCAGTTCGGTGATGGTATAGGTCGGCATCTTCTTGGGCTTGCTGTTAGAGTTCTTCGGCGGACAAGGTCGCATGGTCAGAAAGCGCTTTACATCAGCTTCCGTTTACGTCAACGTCAATCGCATTGTAGCGCGCCTGTCCGAAAAGTGAACCTGAAAGATCCAGATGAACCCACTCGCAGCCCAATTGGCGTATCCCTTCGGCGAGGTGCGCGCTGGACCACATCAATGTACGGCTGCTGAAAGACGGCTGCGGCGGCGCCGGCAGACGCGTGGTCGAAAAAATCCCCATCCATCGCTTGTGCCGGCGCTGCCGCCGGCCTACACTCGGACGCAGGATGAACTGTTGGTCGTAATTCGTGACCATAACTGGCGCGTCATCGGAGGCGTCGGCCATTCGCCCGAACACGCCGCGGTTTGCGCGCCCGCGTCGGGCAATTGCGCGAGCATCATGTTGAGAGAGGATGGGCGTGTGCGCACCGAAACCGGTTTGGATGACGTTATGCGTTTCCGAACAATATAGAGCTAATCCTCTAATTTTTAATATACCAAGACACAATGAAGAGAAGTCGTTCGACGTATCGCTCATAAAATTCAACATACACAGTATTTTATTCGGTTTGATATCTGTCGAAAAAGCGCCCGCGGCGGGCGTAATTGTTAATTTAAAAATATTGCAATGTCACAATCAAATTGCCTCTTCAAGAGACTGACTTTCATGTTGCAACATGAAATAGTGCAACTATGAATTCTTCAAACGAACGCGAAAGTTTTAGCCAGCGCCTCCAGCAGGCGCTCAAAAACGCACATTACTCCCCGGATAGCCCGACCAGATTGGCCCGGGAATTCAACATCCGCTTCGACGGACGCCCGATAACCGTGCACGCAGCCCGTAAATGGCTGGTTGGCGAGGCTATTCCGACCCAGGAAAAGCTGCGCATGATCGCTCACTGGCTGGGCGTGCCGGCCGAATGGCTGCGTTTCGGCGGCCCGGAAAGCACTGCGCCGAGCGGCGAATCCTCGAGCGCCTTGTCGCGCTTTGAGTCGGCGGACGTAAAATTAATTGCTGATTTGCAAAGATTAGACGAGCATCATCGTCAAATAGCGCGTGAATTTATTCGCATGCTGGTGCGTGTGAACTACCAAAAGTAACAAAAACGGCGTGTTTTTCGAACAGCCGGGGCCGTAGGAGGCGGCCTGCGGAGATCACATGTGGGCTTGGCGGGGACTTTGCGAAATGTCATGCCTACGACATGAATCTGATGCACAATGGCTTGGTCGGCCGGCCTTTTTTGCGGTCGTTATGATGAAAATCACAAGAGGGATGACGCGAAATCAAATAGTGGCTCATAATCACATGAGTTTTAGCCGGGGCGCCAGCCTTGCCATTTACTACGGAGCCGAGCATTTGAGCCGTCTTATGAAAAGTAATTACAGCAATACCGCGCAGCTAAAAGACTTGATGACCGTGCCCCCGATGACCGCCGCCCAGCATGCGGAGGTGATGCGCAAGCGCATCGCCTACCGCCGCATGGTGGAAGAGGCCAGGGATTTGAAGCATGCCAGCGGCGTGCAATTCGAGAAGCGCTGACGCGCAACGGGTAGCTGCGGTAAGTGGGTCGTGACAATCAAACAGGCGGACTGAATTGCCCGCAGTGAAAGTGTCGCTCGCCTTTTTTAACCTCCAGCGTAGAACGCCGGGTCGGACCCTTGGGGTCTGACCCCAGCCTCTGCCCTTGGTTTTATTCCACGGCCTTCATACCGGCCCAGCGCGGCGCCAGGCCGTGCTCGATACCAAACAAATCAATAACGCGCGCCACCGTGTGGTCGACCATTTCCTCTATGCTTTTGGGCAAGTGGTAGAAGCTCGGCAGGGGCGGGAAAATAACGCCGCCCATTTCGCTCACGGCCGTCATATTGCGCAGGTGCGCCAGGTTGAACGGCGTTTCGCGCACCATCAGCACCAAGCGGCGGCGCTCTTTGAGCACCACGTCGGCGGCGCGCGCGATCAGGTTGTCGGAAAAGCCGTGCGCCACCGAGGCCAGGGTTTTCATCGAGCAGGGGGCGACGACCATGCCGTCGGATTGGAACGAGCCGCTAGCGATCGAGGCGCCGACGTCGCGCAGCTTGTGCACGACATGGGCCAGCGCTTCGACTTGCTTGCGCTGCAAGCCAGTTTCCTGGTGCAGCGTCAGCACGGCGGCGTCGGAGAGGATCAGATGCGTCTCGACGCCGGGGATGGCGCCGAGGTGTTGCAGCAGCCGCACGCCATACACGGCGCCGGTGGCGCCGGTGATGGCGATGATCAGCCGCCTGGGCTTATCAGGCATCGATCAGGGTCTTCAGTTCGCCCGATTCGAACATTTCGTTCATGATGTCGGAACCGCCGATGAACTCGCCGCGGATATACAACTGCGGGATGGTTGGCCAGTTCGAGTATTCCTTGATGCCCTGGCGAACTGCGGGATCGTCCAGCACGTTCACGGTGGCGATGTTTTCAACGCCGCAGGCTTTCAGGATTTGGATCGCGCGGCCGGAAAAGCCGCATTGCGGGAACTGGGCGGTGCCCTTCATGAACAGCACGACGGGCGTGCCCGTCACGGTTTCTTTGATCCAGGTTTGTACGTCGCTCATGGCTGCCTCGTGTGGTGAAAATAAATAAGATGCCGACATTTTATAAGAAAAAGTCGTTGAAGGTTGGGATTAGGCGCGCCCGGACGACGTTTACACCAAAGGCGTCACCCCGGGGTCAGACCCTGGGGGGCTGGCCCCGGCTCCTTGTCTGTGACTTTCCTTGAGGCGCCGGTGTTGAAGCGTGGGCCGTCTACAACGCTTTGCCCGGGCAGAAGGCCGCGCCACCGACCCGCCCGCCTTAGCCGCGCAGCTTGGCGAACGCCGCCGCCATGCTGCCGCCTTCCGCAGGCACCTTGGCGCTTTGCTGCTGGTGCTGGGCCAGGTGTTTGCGGTCGTTGCGGTCGCCGCGCTGTTCCGGCTTGGCGCCGGGCTGCGGCGCGCTATCGGTCAGGCGCATGGTCAGGGCGATGCGTTTGCGCTTTTCGTCCACCTCCAGCACCTTCACGCGCACCACCTGGCCGGCTTTGACCACCGTGTGCGGGTCCTTGACGAAGGTGTTCGACAGCGCCGAGATGTGCACCAATCCGTCCTGATGCACGCCGATGTCGACAAATGCGCCAAAGGCGGCGACGTTGGTGACGACCCCTTCCAAGATCATGTCCGGGCGCAGGTCGCGGATTGCCTCGACGCCTTCCTTGAAGGTGGCGGTGGTGAACTCGGGACGCGGGTCGCGCCCCGGCTTTTCCAGTTCCTTCAGGATGTCGGTAATGGTCGGCACGCCGAATTTCTCGTCGGCGTACTTGGCCGGGTTCAGGGTCTTTAGCAGCGCGGCCTCGCCGATGACGGCCTTGATATCTTTTTTAATGTCGGCCAGGATCTTTTCAACCAGCGGATACGATTCCGGGTGGACCGCCGAGGCGTCCAGCGGGTTCTCGCCGCCCATCACGCGCAGGAAGCCGGCGGCCTGCTCGAAAGTCTTCTCGCCCAGGCGCGGCACCGCTTTGAGCGCCGCGCGCGAGGCGAACGCGCCCTTCATGTCGCGGTAGTTGACGATGCTTTGCGCCACGCTCGAGGACAGGCCGGAGACGCGCGCCAGCAGCGGCGCCGAGGCGGTGTTGACGTCGACGCCGACCGCGTTGACGCAGTCCTCGACGACGGCGTCGAGCGAGCGCGCCAACTGGGTCTGGCCGACGTCGTGCTGGTACTGGCCGACGCCGATCGATTTCGGGTCGATCTTGACCAGCTCGGCCAGCGGGTCCTGCAGCCGGCGCGCGATCGACACGGCGCCGCGCAGCGACACGTCCATGTCGGGCAGCTCGCGCGAGGCGAATTCGGACGCCGAGTACACCGACGCGCCCGCCTCGGAAACGACGATCTTGGTCATTTTCTGTTCCGGGAACTGCTTGATCAGGTCCTGCGCCAGCTTGTCGGTTTCGCGCGAGGCGGTGCCGTTGCCGATCGAAATGAGCGACACGTTGTGCTTGGCGGCCAGGCGGCCGAGCGTGTGCAGCGACCCGTCCCAGTCGTTTTTCGGCTGGTGCGGGTAGATCACCGCCGTGTCCATCACCTTGCCGGTGGCGTCGACCACGGCCACCTTGACGCCGGTGCGCAGGCCCGGGTCCAGGCCCATGGTGGCGCGCTGGCCGGCCGGCGCGGCCAACAGCAACGCCTTCAGGTTCAGCGCGAAGACGTTGATGGCGTCGAGTTCGGCGCGTTCGCGCAGCGCGCCCATCAGTTCGGTTTCCAGCTGCATGAAGCTTTTCACGCGCCAGGTCCAGCGCGCCGTGTCGGCCAGCCACTTGTCGGCCGGGCGGCCCTGGTTCTTGATGCCGAAGCGGGCGGCGATACGGCCCTCGCACGGGTTGTGCGGCGCGTCCCACTTGGGTTTCTCGGCCTCGGTGTCGAGCCGCAGCGTGACGTCGAGGATCTGCTCGCGCCGTCCGCGCAGCAGGGCCAGCGCGCGGTGCGACGGCACCGTCGAGATGGTTTCGGAATAATCGAAGTAATCGGCGAATTTTTCGCCCTCGTCCTGCTTGCCTTCCACCACTTTGGACTCAACTATGCCATGCTCTTGCACGTATTCGCGCAGCGCCTGCAACAAGGTGGCGTCCTCGGCGAAGCGCTCCATCAGGATTTGGCGCGCGCCGTCCAGCGCCGCCTTGGTGTCGGCGACGCCGGCGTTGTTGCCGTCGCCCGTGGTAAACGCTTCGCGCAGGTACTTGGCCGCCTCCAGTTCCGGGTTGTGCCGCGGGTCGCCCAGCAGCAGCTCGGCCAGCGGCGCCAGGCCCGCCTCGATGGCGATCTGCGCCTTGGTGCGGCGCTTTTGCTTGTACGGCAGGTACAAGTCTTCCAGCCGGGTCTTGTCCTCGGCGTGCATGACGGCGTCGAGCAACTCCGGCGTCATCTTGTTTTGCTCGGTGATCGAGGCGACGATGGCGGCGCGGCGCTCCTCCAGCTCGCGCAGGTAGCGCAGGCGCTCTTCGAGCAGGCGCAGCTGGATGTCGTCCAGGCCGCCGGTGGCCTCCTTGCGGTAGCGCGCGATGAAGGGCACGGTGGCGCCTTCGTCGAGCAGGGCGATGGCGGCGGCGACCTGCGCCGGTTTGGCGACGAGTTCGAGGGCGAGACGTTGTTCGATAGAGGGCAGCATGGCGAGTTCCAAAGCGGTCAAGCGTTGAATGATACGCAATCGGCGCGATTGTGCCAGTCTTGACAGCGCAAATGGACTGTGCGTCGGCCCCCGCCCGGGCCAAGATGGGGGTGCGAGATGATATTGAATAAACCACGAGCGCGCGTATCGCGGATAATATTGCCTGTTAACGATTCTGCTTAGACTTTTACACACATGCGTACCATGGATTTAACCCGCGACGAGATCAGTGAACCCCGCGCCACGCCCGGCACCCCGGCACCGCAACTGCCGTATGCCGTTGCCACCTGGCTGCAGCGGGTGGACGCCGCCGCGCACCCGAAAGCGAGCCTGAGCGCCGTCGAGCCGGACCCGAAACTGGCCCAGTACCGCCTGATCTACGTGCTCGCGCCCACCAGCGGCGGGCGCCACGTGGCCTTGTGCCTGTACAAGGCGCGGCTGCGGCCGAACGGCGACGTCGCCGCGGCGACCCCGGTCAGCGAAGTGTTTTCGCTGCTGTCGGCGCCGCCGAGCTTCCTGTTGCCGGCCGACGAGGACCTGGTGCGTTTTTTTGTTGCCATGCGCACCGGCCAAACCTCGCAGACCGGCAGCGCCACCGAGCCGAAGGGCAAGATCGGCGCGGCGCTGCTGCAGATGCTGGCCGAGCAGGGTAAATTGCTTTGGTCCAATTCGTGGGCCGACGTCGGCAACGGCCTGGTGTATCCGCTGCAGGGCGGCCCGCTGCGCCAGGCCACGCTAATCTGGCGCGAAGAGGGCAAGCACATGCGCCTGGGCTGGCAAGTCGAGGCGGCCGAGGGCGCCAAGCACCACGGCGCCGACCAGATCGACTACATGCTGCCGACCGACCCGCCGTGGTACATCGACAACCTGTCGTGCGGCGTGCTGGCGCTGAACCAGGGCGGCGCCGACATCGCGCTGCCGGAATTGCAGGCGCTGGTGGCGCAGGCCCCATTATTGAACGGCAACGACAAGGTGCGCGTGTCGCAACTGTTGCTGGCGCACGGCTTGCAGCACCTGATGCCGCTGCCGCAGCCGCTGCCGCAGCGCCTGCGCGAAGACGTGCCGGCGCGGCCGGTGCTGGTGCTCGACAGCGCGCAACTGGCCGACGCCAGCGCGCCGCGCTGGCACGACTTCGCCGTGCTGTCCTACGACTACGACGGCGAGCGCGTCTCGTTCGACCCGTCGCAGCGCGTGGTGCGGCAGGTCGGCAACGTCACCGAAATCATCCAGCGCAACAGCGCGCAGGAGGCGGCCGCGCTGGAGACCTTGAGCGCGCGCGGCTTCGGCAGGCCGGCGGCGATGCCGCTGAGCGGGCTGAAGGGCGCGCTGTTGCTGGCCGGCCAGTCCGAATGGCTGCGCTTTGCCGACGGCGGCATCGCCGCCTTGCAGCAGCAGGGCTGGATCGTCGAAAAAACCGCCAAGTACCGCTACGACGTCAGCGTCGTCGAGGACTGGTACGCCGACATCGCCGAGCCGGCCGACAGCGGCAACGCCTGGTTCGAGCTGGAGCTGGGCATCGTCGTCAACCACCAGCGCGTGCCGCTGCTGCCGGTGCTGGTGCAACTGATCCGCGGCGCGCCCAACGATTTCAACCCGAAGGCGCTGGAGGCGCACGGCGACGCCGACCAGATGCTCGCCACCTTGCCCGACGGCACCCGCGTGGCGCTGCCGTGGGCGCGCGTCAAGCCCATCCTGAACACGCTGGGCGAGCTGTATTTCAGCGACAAGATCAAAACCTCGGTGCGCATGTCGACGCTGGACGCGGCGCGCCTGGACGAGCTGGCGCGCGGCCTGGAGCTGCGCTGGAGCGGCGGCGCGCAGCTGCGCGAGATGGGCCGCAAGCTCAGCCAGTTCGGCTCGGTGCAGAAAGTGGCGGCGCCGGCCGGCCTGCGCGCCACGCTGCGCGACTACCAGGCCGACGGCCTGGCCTGGATGCAATTCCTGAGGAATTACGACCTGGCCGGCATCCTGGCCGACGACATGGGCCTGGGCAAGACGGTGCAAACCCTGGCGCACATCCTGATTGAAAAAGAGGCCGGAAGGTTGACCAGCCCGGCGCTGGTGATCGCCCCGACCAGCCTGATGGGCAACTGGCAGGACGAGGCTGCCCGCTTCGCGCCCGACCTGCGCGTGTTGCTGTTGCAGGGCAAGGACCGCCTGCAGCAGTTCGACCAGATCGACGGCTGCGACCTGGTCTTGACGACCTACGCGCTGTTGCCGCGCGACGAGGAAAAGCTGCGCGAGCACGACTTCCACCTGGTCATCCTGGACGAATCGCACTACATCAAGAACACCCGCTCGAAGGCGGCCCAAAGCGCCGGGCTGCTGCGGGCGCGGCACCGCTTGTGCCTGTCCGGCACGCCGCTGGAAAACCACCTGGGCGAGCTGTGGTCGCAATTCCACTTCCTGCTGCCGGGCCTGCTGGGCGACGAGAAAAGCTTCAACAGCCAGTTCCGCCACCCGATCGAGCGCCAGGACGACCCGCTGCGGCGGCAGTTGCTGAACCGCCGCATCAAGCCCTTCCTGCTGCGCCGGACCAAGGACAACGTCGCCAAGGAGTTGCCGCCGAAAACGGAAATGGTGCGCAAGGTCGAGTTGACCGGGCCGCAGCGCGACCTGTACGAAACGGTGCGCCTGGCGATGGACCAGAAGGTGCGCGAGGAAATCGACAAGAAAGGCGTGGCGCGCAGCCAGATCGTGATTTTGGAGGCGCTGCTAAAGCTGCGCCAGGTGTGCTGCGACCCGCGGCTGGTGAAATCCTTGCCGTCGAAAAAGCAGGCGGCCGGCTCGGCCAAGCTGATCGACCTGATGCAGATGATCGAGGATTTGCTCGACGAAAACCGCAAGATCCTGGTGTTCTCGCAATTTACCAGTATGCTTGCCTTGATCGAGGAGGAATTGGAGGCGCGCGACATCCCGTACGCGCTGCTGACCGGCGACACCAAGGACCGTTCGGCCCAGGTGGCGGCGTTCCAGCAGGGCGCCGTGCCGATATTCCTGATCAGCCTGAAGGCCGGCGGCGTCGGCCTGAACCTGACCGCGGCCGACACCGTGATCCATTACGACCCGTGGTGGAACCCGGCGGCCGAGAACCAGGCCACCGACCGCGCCTGGCGCATCGGCCAGGACAAGCCGGTGTTCGTCTACAAGCTGATCGCCAAGGGCACGCTGGAAGAAAAAATCCAGCTGTTGCAACAGAAAAAATCGGAACTCGCGCAATCGATCCTGGCCGAGGGCGAAGCGCAGAAGATGGCGCTGACGCAAGAAGACCTGCAGCAGATCTTCGCCCCGCTGGCCGATTAGCGGTGCCGGACCCGGCGGCGCGTCGTAGGTCGGGTTAGCCCATCGGGCGTAAGCCGACAACGGTGGCCTGGAGCAACGCGTCTCGCTTAGGCCAACTACAAACCTGGCTAACTTAACGGCAACGAAAGCGAAACATGCCCTACCTGATTCTGTTGGCCGGCGCCGTGGCGCTGCTGCTTTGGCGCCTGTTCCAGCTGCGCGCCGCGCTGCTGCGCGCGCGCGCCGGCGAGGCCCGCTTCCGCCAGTTGGCCGAGCACAGCGTCGACGCCGGCTGGATCATCGACTGCGCCAGCGCCAAACTGATCTATATTAGTCCGGCGGCGCAGCGCCTGCTCGGCCACGACCAGGCCGGGCTGGAAACGCTGGCGGCGCAATTGGCGCTCGACCTGCCCGAACGCATCCAACGCTTCGCCGCCGGCGACGCCGCCGCCCCGCCCTCGCTGCGCAGCGTCGAGCTGACGCACCAGGACGGCCACGCCGTGCCCGTCGAACTGCACTCCACCCTGGTGGCCGACGCGCGCGGGCGCGCCGTCGCCCTGGTCGGCGTGCTGCGCGACGTCAGTGCCGCGCGCGCCCAGGAACAGGCGCAGAAACGTTTCGCCTCGATGCTGTCGCATGAATTCCGCACCCCGCTGGCGACCATCGACGGCGCCATCCAGCGCCTGGAAACGACGGGCGCCACGGCCGACGACGCCACCCGCAAGCGCTACCGCAAGATCCAGACCGCGGTCGACCGCCTGCTCGCGCTGATCGACGAGTACCTGACGCCGGAGCGCATGGCCAGCATCGGCCGCCAGCGCCAGGCCGACGGCATCGCGCCGCAAGCGCTGCTGGAGGACGCCGCCGCCCAGTTCAACTCGCCGCGGCACCCGGTGACGTTGCGCGCCAGCGGCCTGCCCGGCTATCTGCGCTGCGATCCCGACGGCATGCGCCTGTGCCTGCAAATTTTGCTCGACAATGCCTGCGCCTACACGCCGGCCGGCAGCCCCATCGAACTGAGCGGCCAGCCGGCGCCCGAAGGCGGCATCGAATTGTGCGTGCTCGACCGCGGCCCCGGCGTG
Source organism: Janthinobacterium sp. CG3 (assembly GCF_000344615.1). Taxonomy (GTDB): domain Bacteria; phylum Pseudomonadota; class Gammaproteobacteria; order Burkholderiales; family Burkholderiaceae_D; genus Janthinobacterium. The sequence goes on from NZ_KB467824.1 coordinate 4,531,968, forward strand.
CCTGAAGACGAGCTGGGTCGCCTGTTCGACAAGGGTTTTCGCGGAAGAAACGCCGCTGCGCACAAGGGTTCCGGTTTGGGGCTGTACATGGCGCGGGCGATGCTTGACGTGCACGGCGGCAACCTTACGGCGCAAAATCGCGCGGAAGGGGGTGCCGTTTTCCGCATTTGGCTGCCCATCCCGGCGGATACCGGGAAAAACCTTGCGTCTCACGATTGCAACAGTGATAATTCCTGGACGCAAACCGAGGCTGGGATTCACCAGAGTTGAGGCGGTTTGCTCACTAACCGAAGAATGGCGCAGCAATGACGAAAATATTGATCGTCGAAGACAATCTCGACTATGCCGAAGATATGGCAGAGTTTTTATTGGAGCTCGAACACGAAGTACATATCACCAGCTCGGCTGGCGACATGTGGGCGGCTTTGAGCCAAGGAAATGTTGGCGTGGTTGTGCTCGACCTCGGCCTGCCGGACGAGGACGGCTTCAACGTCATCCCGCGCATGCGCCAACTCTATCCGCAGATCGGCGTGCTGGTGCTGACCGGGAGGGTGGCGTTCGACAGCCGCATCCTCGGTCTGCGCCTGGGCGCCGACCACTATTTGACCAAGCCGATCAAATTCCCCGAACTGGCCGCCCACATCGAGGCGCTGGACCGCCGCGTCGGGCCGCAGGACCCGTTGCCGGTGCCGGGCAAATGGACGCTGAAAGTGAGCGCGCGCCAGCTTGAGCTGATGGGCTCGGTCATTGCGCTGACGGAAAAAGAGTTCAACTTTCTGCACCTGCTGACAATTAACACCCGTCCGGTGCCGCGCGACGTCATCGTCGCCGGCATGGGTGGCGACGACCCGGACGCCGGCCGCCGCGTCGACATGCTGGTGTACCGGCTGCGCAAGAAGGCGCGCAGCGGACTCGGCCAAGACTTGCCGCTGCGCAGCGCCTATGGCGAAGGCTACAGCCTGTCCACCAGCTTCAACCTGTCGTAGCGACTTCGGGGACAGACCACGATTTCCGCGAAACGTTTCGCGGAAATCGTGGTCTGTCCCCGGTTTGGCGTCTTCCGGCTAAATGGGGGCGGAGTCGCGCCGTTTTTCCGGAATCGCAAATAAATTGGGGGACGGAGTGCGGTTCTTGCGTAAAATCGCGGTATCTCCCGCTCATTTTTCCCGCACATGGCCCGTCTTCCCCGCCTTATCCTGCCGTCCCAGCCGCATTACGTCATCCAGCGCGGCAACAACGGCCAGCCCATCTTCATCGACAGCGCCGACCACCTGGCCTTTCTGGGCTGGCTGCGCACGGCCGCCAAAACCTTCAAAGTCGCGGTCCACGCCTACGTTTTGATGCCCGACCAGCTGCATTTGCTGGTCTCGCCCAGCGACGAGGGCGGCCTCGGCCAGATGATGCAGTGGCTGGGCCGCTATTACGTGCCCTACTTCAACCAAAAATACGAACGCAGCGGCGCCCTGTGGCAGGGACGCTACAAAACCTCGGTGATCGATCCGGAAAACTTCTTCCTCACTTGCAGCCGTTACCTGGAATTCGCCCCGGTCAGCGCCGCCCTGGCGCCGCGCCCGCTCGATTACGCCTGGTCCAGCTATGCCCACCACGCCGGTGTACGGCCCGATCCGATCATCACCGACCACCCTTTGTATTGGGCGCTGGGCAACACGCCGTTCGACCGCGAGGCCGCCTACCTGGCGCTGACGGAGCAGGCGCTGGCCGCCGACGAGGTCGAAACCGTCGAAAAAGCCGTTTTGAGGGGCTGGCCGCTGGGGACGGAGCAGTTTAAGAAGGCGCTGGAGCGTAAATTGAAGCGCCAGGTGCTGCCGGCGAAACGCGGCCGGCCATTCAAAGTCGTCGAGAAGTCCAGCGTCGACTGATTTCCACGCGGTGCCAGAAACCCGGATTGTCGACCACTCCGGTTTTTTTTTGAAATTTTTATGACCCTGTCCCCATTAAATTTTTTGAGCGACGCCAGAAAAATTAATGCGACTCCGACCCTAATTATTCCAGTTGAGTTTTCTGCTGCATTGCACTACTCTAGATTTTCAATATCAAAAAGTGCTGGAGAAACTCATGATTGCTCAAGGTTTATACGATCCTTCCAACGAACACGATGCCTGCGGCGTCGGTTTCGTCGCCCATATCAAGGGCAACAAAACCCATTCCATCGTTGAACAGGGTCTGTTGATCTTGAAGAACCTGGATCACCGGGGTGCGGTCGGCGCGGACGCGCTGATGGGCGACGGCGCCGGCATCCTGATCCAGATTCCGGACCAGTACTACCGCGACGAGATGGCCGCGCAAGGCGTGGAGCTGCCGCCGCCGGGTGAATATGGCGTCGGCATGGTGTTCCTGCCGAAGGAAAACGCTTCGCGCATCGCCTGCGAGCAGGAAATCGAGCGCGCCGTGCGCATCGAAGGCCAGGTTGTGCTGGGCTGGCGCAACGTGCCGGTCGACTACGACATGCCGATGTCGCCGACCGTGCGCGCCAAAGAGCCGGTGATCCGCCAGATCTTCATCGGCCGCGGCCCGGACATCATGGTCACCGACGCGCTCGAGCGCAAACTGTATGTGATCCGCAAATCGTCGGGCCACGCGATCCAGGCGTTGAAACTGCTGCATGGCAAAGAATTCTTCGTGCCGTCGATGTCGGCGCGCACCATTGTTTACAAGGGCCTGCTGCTGGCCGACCAGGTTGGCGTGTACTACAAGGACTTGCAGGACGCCCGTTGCATCTCGGCGCTGGCGCTGGTGCATCAACGTTTCTCGACCAACACCTTCCCGGAATGGCCGCTGGCCCACCCGTACCGCCTGATCGCCCACAACGGCGAGATCAACACCGTCAAGGGCAACTTCAACTGGATGCGCGCGCGCGAAGGCGTGATGAAGTCGGCCGTGCTGGGCGACGACCTGCAAAAGCTGTTCCCGCTGATCTATGAGGGCCAGTCCGACACGGCTTGCTTCGACAACGCGCTGGAACTGCTGTTGATGGCCGGCTACCCGATTGCCCAGGCGATGATGATGATGATCCCGGAAGCCTGGGAAAACCACACGACGATGGACGACAACCGCCGCGCCTTCTATGAATACCACGCGGCGATGATGGAGCCGTGGGACGGCCCGGCCGCGATGGCTTTCACCGACGGCCGCCACATCGGCGGCACGCTGGACCGCAACGGCCTGCGCCCCGCGCGCTACATCGTCACCGACGACGACCTGGTGGTGATGGCGTCGGAATCGGGCGTGCTGCCGATCCCGGAATCGAAGATCATCCAGAAATGGCGTCTGCAACCGGGCAAGATGTTCCTGATCGACCTGGAGGCGGGCCGCATCATTGACGATAAAGAGTTGAAGGACATGTATTCGAACGCCAAGCCATACAAGGCCTGGATCAACTCGGTACGCATCAAGCTCAACGAAATCAAGCTCAGCGAAAGCCAACTGGCGCACAACCGCGTCAAGTACGCCACCGCGCCCGGCGAAAAAGCGCTGCCGTCGTTGCTCGACCGCCAGCAGGCGTTCGGCTACACCCAGGAAGACTTGAAATTCTTGATGGCGCCCATGGCCGTCGCCGGCGAAGAGGCGACCGGTTCGATGGGCAACGACTCGCCGCTGGCGGTGATGTCGAACAAACTCAAGCCGCTCTACAACTACTTCAAGCAATTGTTCGCGCAGGTGACCAACCCGCCGATCGACCCGATCCGCGAAGCGATGGTGATGTCGCTGGTGTCCTTCATCGGTCCGAAGCCGAACTTGCTCGACACCAACAACGTCAATCCGCCGATGCGCCTGGAAGTATCGCAGCCGGTGCTGGGTTTTGACGACATGGCGCGGCTGCGCAACATCAGCCTGCATACCGGCGGCAAGTTCAAGTCATATGAGCTGAACATCTGCTATCCGCTGGCATGGGGTAAGGAAGGCGTCGAAGCCTGCCTGGCCTCGCTGTGCGCCGAGGCGGTCGACGCCGTCAAGTCCGGCCACAACATCCTGATCGTCTCGGACCGCAGCATCTGCGCCGATAAGGTCGCTATCCCCGCCCTTTTGGCGACATCGACGGTGCATCAGCACCTGGTCAGCAAGGGCTTGCGCGCCTCCACCGGTTTGGTGGTGGAAACCGGTTCGGCGCGCGAAACGCACCACTTCGCGTTGCTGGCAGGTTACGGCGCCGAAGCCGTGCATCCGTACCTGGCGATGGAAACGCTGATGGAAATGGCCGCCGGCCTGCCGGGCGAGTTGTCCGGCGAAACCGCCGTCTACAACTACACGAAGGCAATCGGCAAGGGCCTGATGAAGGTCATGTCGAAAATGGGCATCTCGACCTATATGTCGTATTGCGGCGCGCAAATCTTCGAAGCGATCGGCTTGAACAAGTCGCTGATCGACAAGTATTTCAAGGGCACCGCCTCGAACGTCGAGGGCATCGGCGTGTTTGAAGTGGCGGAAGAGGCGTTGCGCCTGCACGCGCTGGCCTTCGGCGACGATCCTTTGCTGGTGAACAACCTCGACGCCGGCGGCGAATACGCCTTCCGCGTGCGCGGCGAAGAACACATGTGGACCCCGGACGCGATCGCCAAATTGCAGCATTCGACCCGCAGCAACAATTTCTCCAGCTATAAGGAGTATGCGCAAATCATCAACGACCAGAGCCGTCGCCACCTGACGCTGCGCGGCCTGTTCGAGTTCAAGCTCGACCCGTCGAAGGCGATCCCGCTCGACGAAGTCGAACCGGCGAAGGAAATCGTCAAGCGTTTCGCCACCGGCGCCATGTCGCTCGGCTCGATCAGCACCGAGGCGCACGCGACGCTGGCCGTGGCGATGAACCGCATCGGCGGCAAGTCGAACACCGGCGAGGGCGGCGAAGATCCCAACCGTTACGTGATGGAATTGAAGGGCATCCCGATCAAGCAGGGCGAAACCATGGCGTCGGTGGTCGGCAACGAGCAGATCATGGTCGACATTCCGCTGCAGGCGGGCGATTCGCTGCGTTCGCGCATCAAGCAGGTGGCGTCCGGCCGTTTCGGCGTGACCGCGGCCTACCTGAACTCGGCCGACCAAATCCAGATCAAGATGGCGCAGGGCGCCAAGCCGGGCGAAGGCGGCCAGTTGCCGGGCCATAAAGTGTCCGAATACATCGCCAGCCTGCGCTTCTCGGTGCCGGGCGTCGGCCTGATTTCGCCGCCGCCGCACCACGACATCTACTCGATCGAAGATCTGGCGCAGCTGATCCATGACTTGAAGAACGCCAACCCGCGCGCCTCGATCTCGGTCAAGCTGGTGTCGGAAGTGGGTATCGGCACCGTCGCCGCCGGCGTCACCAAGGCCAAGGCCGACCACGTGGTCGTCGCCGGCCACGACGGCGGCACCGGCGCCTCGCCGCTGTCGTCGGTCAAGCACGCCGGTACGCCGTGGGAACTCGGCCTGGCTGAAACGCAACAGACGCTGGTGTTGAACGGCTTGCGCAGCCGCATCCGCGTGCAGGCCGACGGCCAGATGAAAACCGGCCGCGACGTCGTCATCGCCGCCCTGCTGGGCGCCGACGAGATCGGTTTCGCGACCGCGCCGCTAGTGGTCGAGGGTTGCATCATGATGCGCAAATGCCATCTGAACACCTGCCCGGTCGGCGTCGCCACGCAAGACCCGGTTCTGCGCGCCAAGTTCTCCGGCAAGCCCGAATACGTCGTCAACTACTTCTTCTTCGTTGCCGAAGAGGCCCGCCAGTTGATGGCGCAACTGGGTATCCGTACCTACGACGAACTGATCGGCCGGGTCGACCTGCTCGACAAGTCGAAGGCGATCACGCACTGGAAGGCGCGCGGCCTGGACTTCTCGGCCATCTTCCACAAGCCGGAAGTGAGCGGCGAGCAAGCCACCCGCCACGTCGAGAACCAAGACCACGCGCTGGAAAAGGCGCTCGACCACAAGCTGATCGCGCAAGCGCGGGCGGCGCTGGAAAAAGGCGAGCGCGTCTCGTTCATCTCGCCGGTGCGCAACGTCAACCGCACCGTCGGCACGATGCTGTCGGGCGAAGTGGCGAAACGCTACGGCCACGCCGGATTGCCGGACGACACCATCCACATCCAGCTGCAAGGCACGGCGGGCCAGTCGGCCGCCGCCTTCCTGGCGCACGGCATCACGCTCGACCTGGTCGGCGAAGGCAACGACTACGTCGGCAAGGGCTTGTCGGGCGGGCGCATCATCGTGCGGCCGAACACCGAGTTCCGCGGCTGGGCCGTGGACAACATTATCATCGGCAACACGGTATTGTACGGCGCCATCGCCGGCGAAGCCTTCTTCAACGGCGTGGCCGGCGAACGTTTCGCGGTGCGCAATTCGGGCGCCACCACGGTGGTCGAGGGCCTGGGCGACCATGGTTGCGAATACATGACCGGCGGCACCGTCGTGGTGCTGGGGGCGACCGGACGCAACTTCGCGGCCGGCATGTCGGGCGGCATCGCCTACGTCTACGACCCGCTGGGCGACTTCTCGAAGCGTTGCAACACCTCGATGGTGGCGCTGGAACCGGTGCTGAGCAGCGGCGAACAGCAACTGGACCGCGCCTCGTGGCACAGCCAGCACCGCGACGGCGAGCCGGAAGCCGACGAAGTGATCCTCAAGCGCCTGATCGAGCGTCACTTCAAGCACACCGGCAGCACCCGCGCCCGTTTCCTGCTGGACGACTGGGGCCAGGCGCGCAGCAAGTTCGTCAAGGTCTTCCCGAGCGAATACAAGCGCGCGCTGATTGAAATGGCCGAAAACGCAGCGATGGAAGTGCAGCCGATCGCCGCCTAAGGGGCGCCGCACACATCGATACGGGGGGCGGGCCAGGCCCGTCCCCGCCAGCAAAAAAATACTAAAGGATTTATCGTGGGAAAAATCACCGGCTTTATGGAATTCAAGCGTCAGGAAGAGGGCTATCTGCCGCCTGTCACGCGCCTCAAGAACTACCAGGAATTCGTGCTGCACCTGTCCAACGAGCAAGCGACCAAACAGGGCGCGCGCTGCATGGACTGCGGCATCCCGTTCTGCACCACCGGTTGCCCGGTCAACAACATCATCCCGGACTGGAACGACCTGGTGTACCGCGGCAACTACCGCGAAGCGCTCGACGTGCTGCACTCGACCAACAACTTCCCCGAATTCACCGGCCGCATCTGTCCTGCGCCGTGCGAGTCGGCCTGCACGCTGGGCATCAACGAAGACCCGGTCGGCATCAAGTCGATCGAGCACAAGATCATCGACATGGGCTGGGAACACGGCTGGGTTACGCCGCAGCCGGCGGGCTTTAGCACCGGCAAGAAAATCGCCATCGTCGGCTCCGGCCCGGCCGGTATGGCGGCGGCGCAGCAACTGGCGCGCGCCGGCCACGCCGTCACCGTGTTCGAGAAAAGCGACCGCGTCGGCGGCCTGCTGCGCTACGGCATCCCCGACTTCAAGATGGAAAAATCGCACATCGACCTGCGCGTCAAGCAGATGGAAGCCGAAGGCGTCACCTTCCGCACCAGCGTACTGGTCGGCAAGGACTTCCCGGCCAACGTCAACAACTGGGCCAAGGAAACGATTTTCCCTGAAGACCTGGAAAAAGACTTCGACGCCGTCATCATCGCCGGCGGCGCCGAGCAGCCGCGCGACCTGCCGGTGCCGGGCCGCGAGCTGAAGGGCGTCCATTTCGCGATGGACTTCCTGCCGCACCAGAACAAGGTCAACGCCGGCGACAAGGTCAAGGACCAGATCAAGGCCGTCGGCAAGCACGTCGTCGTCATCGGCGGCGGCGACACCGGTTCCGACTGCGTCGGCACGTCGAACCGCCACGGCGCCGCGTCGGTGGCCCAGTTCGAACTGATGCCGCAACCGCCAGAAAAGGAAAACAAGCCGATGGTGTGGCCGTACTGGCCGACCAAGCTGCGCACCTCGTCGTCGCACGAAGAAGGTTGCGAGCGCGACTGGGCGGTGGCCACCAAGCGCTTCGAAGGCAAGGGCGGCAAGGTCGACAAGCTGGTCGCCTGCCGCGTCGAGTGGAAAGACGGCAAGATGGTCGAAGTGCCGAACTCGGAATTCGAAATGAAGGCCGACCTGGTCTTGCTGGCGATGGGCTTCGTCTCGCCGGTGCAGCAAGTGCTGGACGCCTTCGGCGTTGAAAAAGACGCCCGCGGCAACGCCAAGGCGACGACCGACGGCGAAGGCTGCTACAAAACCTCGGCGCCGAACGTGTTCGCCGCCGGCGACATGCGCCGCGGCCAATCGCTGGTCGTCTGGGCCATCCGCGAAGGCCGCCAATGCGCCCGCGCGGTCGACGAATTCCTGATGGGTTCGTCCGTCCTGCCGCGTTAATTCCGCAACACCGCACCTCCCCGAAGTACCGGGGTCAGACCTTGTCGCCTTGGCGCGAAGGGCCTGACCCTGGCTATTTTCCTCTGGTTTACTGTCATCGTCCCCGGCACGCACGCTGGCGCGACACCGCCCCGCCCCCGCCCCTCCGAACATCTGCGCGATGGTCCGGCAAAGAATTCTCCAACGCAATTACTTGTCATTTCAATTGAATCACTCTTGTGTCCGTTTCCCTTCTGGGGTGTAATGCGACTGCACAAAATATTAATTAATTTGCATTAGAGAGTGCCGCGTCGCACCACGGGAGTATTGCCAAATGTCACTGTCGTCCAATTCACAGACCCAGGCGTCCAGCCTGCAAGCCTTGCTTGGCGGCTTCACGCAAAGCACCCGCCTGCTGCGACTGACGACACCGCTCGGCCCCGACAAGCTGCTGCTCGAATGTCTGCGCGGCGAGGAGGGCCTGAGCCAGGGCTACTCGCTCAAGATCGCGGCGCTGTCCAGCGACGCCCGCATCCCCCTGAAGTCGCTGATCGGCCAGCCCGCCCGCGTCGACCTGCTCACCGGCGCCGCCGGCGCCCGGCGCCCGTTCCACGGCCACATCACGGCCGTGGAAATGACCGAGGCGAACGGCGGCTTCGCGCGCTACGCGCTGACCATCGAACCGTGGACCGCCTTCCTGGCGTTGAACCAGGACAGCCGCATCTTCCAGGACATGACGGTGTGCGACATCCTCGACGCCGTCTTCGCCTCCTACTTGGGCCAGGGCCGGCTGATGCCGGCGTGGCGCTTCGACATCGCCGAGCGCGACATCTACCCGCGCCGCAGCCTGACCACCCAATACCAGGAAAGCGACCTCGCCTTCGCCCTGCGCCTGATGAGCGAGGAAGGCCTGTTCTACTACTACGAACACAGCGCCGGCGACGGCCCCGGCCTGGGCGGGCACACCCTGGTCGTGGCCGACCACAACGGCAGCTTCCAAGCCAACGTCCAGGCCGACATTGCGTTCACCCAACCCGGCGCGGTGATGAAGGCGGACAGCCTGGACCGCTGGCGCACCACGCTGACGCAGCGGACCAACGCCAT
>NZ_KB467824.1:4541481-4724460 GCF_000344615.1 Janthinobacterium sp. CG3
GACAAGGGCCAGGCCGAGCCGGCACCGGACACATTGCCGGCAATCGCCCAGATGGTCAACAGCGTCGAGGTGCTCAAGGGTACGGACGGCTGCGGCGGGCAGGCACCGGTGACGGCCTACACGGCAGCGCAGCTGCAACTGTCTAGCCCGGCCGGCATCGCCGCGACCACGCCGGCCAACGCCATCCTCGCCGCCGGCAACACCGGCAGCGTCACCGCCGGGCAGGACATCAACTTCGCCGCGCAGGGCAACAGCTATTACCTGGTGAAGGCGGGCGTCAGCCTGTTCACCTACGGCAAGGCCGGCAATAAGGACAAGCCGAACCAGGAAACCGGCATCAAACTGCACGCGGCGACCGGCAAGGTCAGCAGCCAGAGCCAGTCGGACAAGACCAGCATCACCGCCGACAAGGCCGTCACCGTGGCCAGCGTCACCCAGAGCGTCAACATCGCCGCGAAAGAGCACCTGCTGATGACGGCGCAAGGCGCCTATTTGAAGCTCGAGGGCGGCAATATCATGATTCACGGGCCGGGAAAGATGGATTTCAAGGCCAGTATGAAGGAGTTGGCGGGGCCGGTAAGCGTGCCCAACCTTGAAGTCGCCAATAAAATACATGAGCTAAATATAAAAAGAAATTTGGAAATCGAGTATGTGGATGCGGATGGAAATCCATTGAAAAATGAGTCCATCGATCTAAGTCTATTTTCGAAAAATAGGACACAAGTAACATTGGATGCAAGCGGTAAGGCCGTAATTAAAAATGCTCCGTTTGGGCCACTTCGAGCTAATCAGCCAAAACGAAAATAAAAACAATGTAAAGTAAAAAAATAAAATAAAAGACATTTTATTTATTTATTTTGTTAAATTAATTAAAGAATTTCGGTCAAAAAATGACATAAAATAATTCGCCTAAAGCGCCGTGATGCAATATGTTATTTGTATTTATCTAAATAAGATACGCCGGTAAAAGCTAAGCGAGAATGAAGGAATAGAAAATGAACGAAAAAATCGCAGCTAGGGACAACGCCAAAACATCGCAAGAAGTCTGTATCGATTTGCCGGGCGAGGCTGTACAATGTTGGCGCTCGAACGATAATATAAAAGTGATTCTACGTAAACATCGTGATGTATTTTTTGACATTAATCTGAAACGAGGGACATCTTATACGGTTGAGTCGCTATCCGAATTTTACTGTCCGCGTGATAAGAAACTTTTGAAAAAAACGATCTTTCAAGACGGCGAGCGCCTCCATCTTTGGATTGGTCGCGAGTTTAAAGGATATCTGGTACTTAAGAAAGATGTCACGGTCATGGCAACTTTTGAAGCCAATAAACTTGATTCAAAAAAGTATGATGACAATCCCAAGACGAAGCCAGAACCGCTAATGGTTGTTATGGGCACGAAGGAGCTTTCCTCATCGCTGTCTTGTACCGTCAACGATCCTTTTGGAGTGTCTGCCACACAAGAACTTTTCAAACCAATGTTTGATCCGAAAATGTCGTTTCTAAAAAGCTACGGTACTGATTTTGATTATCAATATACTGAACAACAGCCCGAAATCGGGGAGTATGTTTGTGTTACCGATGCTTTATCCAGTGAAATTCAACCTCAGGTACTCAAGCAACTGGATAGCGGGCAGGCGGTTGAAGGAGCCACTCAAAAGATATTTAATCCTCCCCCAAACGGCGAATCAAAATCAAACTTATACAAGGCAATAGCTGCGGCATTTTCCTATATCTCTGGAAACGAGTATTTAACAGCGAATTCGGTTAAAGAGACTGCGGGGTTTTTTCAGGAAAATTGGAGGCAGTTGAATAAGGTCCTAATGTCGGTCCGCATCGAAAAAAAAGCGATTGGGAAATATAGAGTGTTATTCAAAGGGATTCCCATAACAAGAGTTGTTGCGCAGGTATTTAGAGGCCCAAAAGCAAAAACGACATATCAAAGATCACCTTTAGGTGCCGAGCGGAGCGCTTTCCTTGACGGTGGATTTGAAAAAACAGGTAAGGCAGGCTATGGGGGAATTAAGCGTCTGATGCTCACCGTCTCGAAAAATTTTGGGAAAGGCATGAAGATTCAAATAATAGGAACAATCATTGATTTTATCGGTGATGCAAACACCGTGTATGGCGAAGAAGGAAGCCAAAATTTTACCGAATTTCTAGCGCGAGCAGGAGTATCTGTCGCGAAAGCAGGAGCTACCGCGGCAATCGGTAGCGTGATCGCTGCTGGGTTAATTCCACTTGCCACGTCTTTGGTTGCTATCGCTATGGGTACCGCTGCGAGTACTGTTGTGCTCCCTGTACTTGGCGTACTAGTTGTGGTCGTAGGAGGGTATATTTTGGCCGCCACGGTTGTTGATACAATTGACAATCGTTACAATATAAAAAATTCAGTTGCTGGATGGGCGAATTAAATGACTAAGGCCACATTGAATTCTCTATTTTTATCCTTGTTCGCACTGTCATTAAGCAATTTGACCGGATGGCTCCTAACCGAAAAAATAGCTACACCACAAGCAGGGGCTAGCTTTCTTTATATTGGTATACCCATCACTTTAACAATATTTATTTATCAAGCATTATTTTTTCGTGGCGCGCAAAAAAAACTATTCTCCTATCTAATGTATTGGGGAAGCTTCGGCTTTACTCTAGGATGGTTAATGTTCTGCTTTTTCATCCCGTTGTTTTGGGCGGATTCCATTGCAACCTTGACGAAAACAAGTTTCTTTGGAATTATTGCAATTATTTGCGGGGCAAACATTTTAATTGCTTTACGCATTGTGGATCGTAAATGGAAAGACGTCGGAGCGACTGAGTTCGAGAATCGTTTTAGATTGGCGGATTCTACGGTTGAGTGGGATAAAGTAGTAAAAAAAATGGAAATACGACCAAAAATATATTTGCCAGGGGTTCCGGAAAGTTGGACTAATGCTGTATCTATACTAATGGTGGTGTTAGCATTTTTAGGAATGATATTACGAGTTTCCTATCCCATTTTTAGTGCTTTTGCTTGGGGCATACCTTTTTCCATTGTTGCGGCATTTTTTCTGCAAGTGGGCGCCTATATATTTGCTCAAGCGTGTAAAGTAAGGACATTCGAAAAAAATAAAAATATGACGGTGAAATCCACCATTTGACGGAAGGGCACCTCGAAAAACCAACCCAGCTATGGCCATAGTGTTAGAGGTACTTGCAAAACTACTGGTGCGTGGGGATTTGATCGCGTGACGCGGGAATATGAAGGGTGTGAGCGCCCATTGCTGGCATGATGTAGTTTCTAAGTCAACACCGTAACGCCCACACCATGGATGCTACCCGACGCGACCTGATACTGCAACGCTGGAATGTGATCCAGCACGAACTGATGCCGGAACTGAGGCACGACTGCGGCGCGCTGACGCCCAAGTTGGAAAAGCTGGTGCATATTCTGGACTGGGTCCGTATCGAAGAATGGACGTAGGTCTGGCAGGGGATCGGGCGCAAGCCGCACGAGCGCGCGCCTTGGCCGACACCTTCGTGGCAAAGGCGGTGCTGAACCTGGCCACGACGCGGGGCATAATCGAGCGGCTGTTGATGGACCGCGCCTTGAAGCGGCTGTGCGGCTTCCCGATGTGGAAGGCGATTCCGGACGAGGCGACGTTCTCCCGGGCGTTCGCGCAATTCACAAAAGGCAGGCTGCCCGAGCGGGTGCACGAGGCACCGGTCAAGACCTACCTGGGCGAGCAGTTGATCGGCCACATCAGCCGCGACGGCACGGCGATCGAGGCGCGCGAAAAAGCGGAGAAAAAAGTGGCGGCGGATGCCCCGGTGAAGGACGAGGGCGCGAAGGCGCGCCGGGGCCGGCCACGCAAGGATGAAGCGCCGCCTGCGAAGCAAAACAAAGATATGCCGGCAGCGCTCGCAGAGGCTGCCGGCGATGCTGGAGGAGTGGCCCAAGGCCTGCGACCGCGGCACGAAATGCAACTTCCAGGGCTACAAGAATTCCTGGACCGGTTACAAACTGCATATCGACACCGCCGACTGCGGCGTGCCGGTGAGCGCGCTGCTGACCAGCGCCTCGGCGCACGACAGCCAGACGGCGGTGCCGCTGGCGACGATGACGGCGGCGTGCGTGACAAACCTGTACGACCTGATGGACGCCGCCTACTGCAGCGTGGAATTGCAGGAACACAGCCGTAGCCTGGGCCACGTTCCCCTGATCGACCACAATCCGCGCGGCGCGGCAAAGGACAAGTTCGACCCCGCCGACGCCGAGCGCTACAAGGAACGCACCCAGGCAAACCGAATCAACGGGCGCTTGAAGGATGAATTCGGCGGGCGCAGCGTCCGGGTGCGCGGCCCCGACAAGGTCATCACGCATTTGATGTTCGGCATGCTGGTGTTGACGGCGGATCAATTGATGCGCCTGCTGACGTAGCGCACGGTGGGCAATTGAGCAGGCAGGTCATGGAATCGCAAGGCGCGGTCGGCGGCGCCATGCGCGCAATAACTTTGCAGGGCAATGAATGACGACGTAAAGCGCTACAGGACAGAAATTCGACTGCATCAATCATAAAAACCGCTTGGCGCAGCGATCAGCGGCGTGCGCGGACCCGCCGGCTGGGGCATTTTGCAAGTAGCTCGAAAAACATAAAAAATCAAAAAAACATGAAATTTAGATAATAATTAATTTCCCGAATAATATTTTACGCTAGTAGTCAATGAGAAATATACTTACAATCGAAGAATTTAGAAATCTTAAACGAGAAAATTTACTTGATTACAAATATTATGGGGCAGAGTTTTTTTTCTACAAAGAAGGGGATGACATATTTAAAGAAATTTTAAATTTGCCAAAAGAAAAATTAGAAAAAATTCCATTGTATAATTTCGCGGTGACGGCGCAGGAAAGAGCCTGGGACGCATTAAACCAGTTGACTTTAGCCTATAGCGCTGGCCATGAGATAACTGAGTTACGTGAATTTTACCAGACGGTCTTAGAACGTTGGATGACGTATTCAGAACGTTATATCAAATACGACAACAGCGCGGAATCTGAGGGCGCCTATGTAGCGCTACTTCCTTTGTTTGGCGATGGTTACGAGCAAGCGAATCGTTTAGTATGCTTCACTATTTTATTAGGACACGAAAAACATCTTAAAAAATTAATGCCAATAATTGATTTTAAAAATCCTAAAAAAGATGGATTATTGGAGCGTCTTGTTTCCTTTTACGTTACTGATCGTGGAATGCCACCCGATGAATGTACTCGTCATCTCCCATATTTTAAAACACTAAAAATATTTTCCGCGGAAAAAGAGAAGCGAGCGGAAATGATGGCAACATATCTGGAACAGTGGTACCACGCGAGTCGTCGCGAGGCGTACCATGACAGTCATGAACGGGGAATGAATTTTTTTGGATACTGGTCGTGGGAAGCCGCCGCCATCACCTACTTGCTAGACATTGACGACCGCAGCTTTCGCGACGCGCAATTCTATCCGAAGGACTTGGTGGATTTCGCCAGAAACATGCAGGCTGATCCGACCGCTTCAGGCACTGCGGCGCCGCCTGACGGGGAGCTTCGCGCGACTGCGGGTCAGTCCTGCCCCAAGGCGGGCCGGTGGGAAGCGCTTGATATTCCGCCGCAAGTAAAATCGTACCAACAAGACGAATTGATGCTCAATCTTGGTTCCGCGTACGGCTTAACGGTGTGGCGTTACATGGACGGTTGAAAGCCCATTTGGCCAGTCACGCCCGTCGCTGCGGCGCCACGCCAGGATGCACGGCGGCACCGACGAGCTGAACCTGGGCCACCTGCGCCACCAGAGCGACAACCAGCGCCTGGCCAAGGCCGGCTTCGGCGCCGAATTGAAAACCGAGCACGCCGCCGCGCTGCGCGCCGGCCAAGGGATGCTGCTGTCGAGCGACGCCCGCAACGGCGCCAGCGGCAGCCAGCTCGACTCGAAGGAGGCGCAGGCGCAGATCGAGCGCAGCCACGAACTGCAACTGAGCATGGCCGGCACCGCGCAAAAGCACAACGCCGGCCTCAAGGACGACAAGCGCTAGGCCGAGCTGGCACCGGACACATTGCCGGCGATCGCCCTGGCCAACAGCGTCGAGGTGCTCAAGGGCATGGACGGCGGCGGCGGGCATACTCCGGTGACGGCCTACACGGCAGCGCAGTTGCAACTGTCGAGCCCGGCGGGCATCGGCGCGACCACGCCGGCGAACGCCATCCTCGCCGCCGGCAACACCGGCAGCGTCACCGCCGGGCAGGACATCAACTTCGCCGCGCAAGGCAATAGCTACTATCTGGTGAAGGCGGGCGTCAGCCTGTTCACCTACGGCAAGGCCGGCAATAAGGACAAGCCGAACCAGGAAACCGGCATCAAACTGCACGCGGCGACCGGCAAGGTCAGCAGCCAGAGCCAGTCGGACAAGACCAGCATCACCGCCGACAAGTCTGGTCGGAGCGCTTTCATTGACGGTAAATTTGGAAAAACAGGTAGGGCGGGCTACGGGGGAATCAAGCGCGTGATGTTAACTGTCTCGGAAAATTATAAGGGTGGCATGAAAATGCAAATCATTGGAACAGTCATTGATTTTATCGGTGATGCAAACACGGTATACGTCGACGAAAAAGGAAGCGGAGATCTCAGCGAATTTTTTGGGCGCGCAGGAGTATCTCTCGCGAAAGCCGGGGCTACTGCGACAATCGGTAGTGTCATAGCTGCTGTGTTCGTAGGAACTGCCACGATTATCGTCGGTACTGCTGGGCTCCCTGTATTTTTTGCGGTGGCCGTGGTCGTGGGTGGATATATTTTGGCTGCTACGATTGTCGACAAAATTGACAGCGCTTTCGATATCAAAAATTCAGTTGCTGAGTGGGCGCGTTAAATGAATAAGGTTACATTGAATTCTTTATTTTTATCTTTTGTTACATTATCATTAAGTACACTGGGTGGATGGCTTATAACCTTGAAATTAGCTGACACAGAAGCTGGAATTAGTTTTCTTTATCTTAGTATGAGCGTCGCATCAGCTATATTTATTTGTCAAGCATTAATTTTTCGAAGTGCACAAAAGAAATTGCTATCTCAATTAATTTACTTTGGAAGCTTTGGTTTTACTATGGGCTGGCTAATGTTTTCTTTATTTATCCCATTGTTCTGGGTAAATTCTATAGGAATTATGTCAAAAATAGTATTCTTTTCAATTTCCATAATCATTTGCATTGCAAACATTTTAATTTCTTTGCGTACGCTAGATAGAAAATGGAACACCGTCGGAGCAGTCGAGTTCGAAAATCGCTTTAGGCCGGCGGACTCTACTGTGGATTGGGATAAAGTGGTGGAAAAAATGAAAATAACGCCAGAGCTATATTTGCCGGGAGTCCCAAAAAGTTGGTATCCAGCAATATCGATACTATTGGTGGTACTCATGTTTGTGGGCATGAGTCTACGAACCGCCTATCCCGTATTTAGTGCTTTTGCTTGGGGGATACCTTTTGCCGTTACTGCAGCATTTTTCCTGCAAATGAGCGGTTATCTTTTTGCGCAAGCGTGTAAAATAAGAGCATTGGAAAAGAGTAGAAGTTTGACGCTGAAATCCACCGCATGACACAAGAGAAGCACTGATCAATTCATGATTTCTGGTCTGTCGTCGATTTTTCGGCGGCGAAATTCGCTATCAAGGAAAATGCGTTTCGCTGAGTTAGAAAGTAGTGTTTTTGGGCGAATTTTGCTCTGTTTCCACGTCTTTCGACGTTCAGGACGCACTTCGGGTTTTAGTGAGTATCAAACGCCTGTCAGCGAGCACCAAATTGGCGAAGCCGAACAGCGTGAACAACTGCGCAGTGTTCTTTGCTAAGGCGCGATAGCGTGTCTTACGATGACGAAACAGGCTCTTGATGACATGAAATGGATGCTCAACCTTCGCACGTACGCGGGCCTGATACTAGCCATGGCTATGGGGTGACTAATTGTGAATTGGTTTTGAAGAATCATAAAATTTAATTTAAGACTAAATATAAAAAAATAGCGATTGTATATTCTACTTTTTATTGTTACTACGTCTTTTTTCCCGCAATCGCGCGCATATCATTTTGCTCAAGCGTGTAAAGTGAGAACAACGGAAAAGACCAGAAATATGATGTTGAAATCCGCCATCTGACGCAAGTGGCTTGGCCATGATTTAGCGCGCACAATCCGTTGATTTGCAATGTGTTTTTGAACGTATCGCCGCCCGAGTTATCGACCGGCCGCGCTGCCCGGCATCGACGTCGACGCCGGCGGCTACGTCGGTCAAGACGCCTATCAGTAACGAACAGGTCACCGTCGCTCTGGCGGTAGGCCGCAAGTTGCTCTCGGCAGGCTGCGCGCCTGAGCAGGCTAACCCAGCCGCAGGGCGGGCCAAAGGGCAATCGCCTGGCATTCAGCCCAGATCACCTCCTATCAACGCAAGTTACTCCTGCTCTTCCTTGGCGTCGCCGAACCGGTAGTCCGCATAAGAACTGACGGTGTGGCTCTCGCGCGCCGCAAGCAAGGGTGCGCTTGGGCGCCGGCCTCCTCTCCCTCTTCCACCCGCGTTTGTTGTTTTTTTGCCTTGCTGCAAACTAGGTCTTTACTGCCCAGCTCAAACAGGATTATTGTTTACGTTAATAAATCAAAGCGATTTATTAATTTACGGAGCTGGCAACGGCACCGTGGAACTGGGGAAATTTGCCCTCGGCAAACGAGGCGTCGCACCCACAGCGGCGCCCGGAAAAAAACCGTGCGGTCTGAAGGCCGCACCGATAAAAACGGAGATGAAATCAATGAAAACGATGAACAAATGCGCAGTTGCTATGGCCGTGCTGGGCACGCTGATGGGGCATGCCTCGGCCGGCGAGGCGGAAGGCATTTTCCACGGCTACTTCCGCACCGGCGCGGGTACCAATTCGTCCGACGGTTCGCAGGCGTGCTATAGCCTGCCGGGCGCCGGCGACTACCGCCTGGGCAATGAATGCACGACCTATGGCGAGTTGGCTTACACCAAGGAGCTGGCCAAGGCCGCCAACGGCGCCAGTTTCGTCGGCACCGTGCGCACGGTGTTCCAGGACGGCGTCGGCGTATCCGATTCGGACAAGAGCTTCAAGCTGGGCGAGGTGTTCATGGAAGCCAAGAACCTGGATTTCCTCAACGGTGCCATCTTGTGGCTCGGCAAGCGTTTCTATGACCGTCCGGACATCCATATCATCGATTTCAAGTACATCCACGGCGACGGCATCGGCGCCGGCGTGCAGTCGATTCCGGCCGGCCCGGGCAAGTTCAGCTACGCCTTGATGCGCAACAACAACGACCGCGATTCCGACGCCAGCCGTCACATCTTCAGCTACGAGGAATTGCCGGTGAACACGGACGGCACGCTGAAGTTCGACCTGACCCTGATCAAGGCCGACAGCTCGGTGGCAAATACGCACAATGGCTGGTCGCTGTCGGCGGTGCACAAGCAGAACAAGGTGCTGGGTGGCGACAACGTGTTCGGCGTGCAATACGGCGTCGGCCCGGGTATCAAGATCGGCGGCACCGACAGCCTGGCCTTCGCTTCGGACGTCACCCGCACCCGTGTGTTCGACACCTTGTACTGGCAGGTAACGCCGGAGTTCGGCGGCTCGGCCGTGGTCCTGGTGCAGAAGGATAAGAGCGACGCCGGCAGCCAGACCTGGACCTCGGCCGGCGTGCGCCCGGTCTACGCCTTGACCGACAATTTCAAGCTGCAACTGGAAGTGGGCCACGACCGCATCACCTCGCGCAGCGGCGGCGCGGCGCAGCAATTGAGCAAGGTGACGTTTGCGCCGACGGTCGCGCTGGCGAAGAATTTCTGGTCGCGTCCGGAGTTGCGCCTGTTCCTTACTTACGCGAAGTGGAATAAGGCGGCGCAGCAAGCCGCGGCGGCCGGCAGCGCCTTGTCGAGCACCGGCGTGTTCGGTGGCAAGACCGAGGGCGCCTCGGCTGGCGTGCAGGTTGAAACCTGGTTTTAAACCCGGTCGCAAGCGGGCCGCACAGGCCAATTTTTTTGGCCCGCAAAATATATAAAAGCACTTGTTTTATTAATTATCCGGGGGTATATTGAACTTGGGTGCCGCCGTTGGCGGTGGCGCCCCAGGCCGAGGCACTCGCCCTCCCGGTAAAACAAATAGATTCTGGAGACAGCAACATGAACGTCAAACACTGCATCGCACTGGCTATCTTAACGGCAACCGGCGGCGTCGCCCTGGCCGAGGAACCGATCGTCGGCCTGATCACCAAGACCGATACTAATCCCTTCTTCGTGAAAATGAAGGAAGGCGCGCAGCACCGCGCCAAACTGAAGGGCGCCAAGCTGTTGACGGCGGCCGGGCGCGCCGACGGCGACAACGCCGGCCAGGTCACGGCGATTGAAAACATGGTGGCCGCCGGCGCCAAGGCGATCATGATCACGCCCAACGATTCGAAGGCCATCGTGCCGGCCATTAAGAAGGCCCGCGCCGCCGGCGTGCTGGTGATCGCCCTCGACAGCCCGACCGAGCCGCAGGACGCCACCGACGCGCTGTTCGCCACCGACAATTACAAGGCCGGCTTGCTGATCGGCCAATACGCCAAGGCGGCCTTCGCCGGCAAGCCCGCCAAAATCGCCACGCTGGACTTGTTCCCCGGCCATCCTGTGGGTATTTCCCGCCACAACGGTTTCCTGGCGGGCTTCGGCGCGCCGGGCGTCAGCGCCAAGACGATCGAGCTGGTCAAAACCGCCGACGTGGTCTGCATGGCCGACAGCTTCGGCGACCAGGGCAAGGGCCAGACGGCGATGGAAAACTGCCTGCAGAAAAATCCCGACATCAACCTGGTGTACACCATCAACGAACCGGCCGCCGCCGGCGCCTACAAGGCGCTCAAGGCCCTCGGCAAGGAAAAGAACGTGATGATCGTCTCGGTCGACGGCGGCTGCGCCGGCGTGCGCGACGTCAAGGCCGGCGTCATCGCGGCGACCTCGCAACAGTATCCGCTGAACATGGCGGGCCTGGGCGTCGAAGCCGGCGTCGAGTACGCCAAGAGCGGGAAAAAGGCCAGCGGCTACGTCGACACCGGCGTTACCCTGATCAGCGACAAGGCGCAAAAAGGCGTCGAGAGCCGCGACACGGTGTTCGGCCTGAGCTCTTGCTGGGGTAAATAAGCCCACGCCGGCGGCCGCGCTCTGGCGGGCCAAGCGCCCTGCCGACCGCGGCCGCCGGCGCGCCCCCTTTTCCCCTATTGAATATGGATAATGTATGAGTTCCTCCCTCCCGAAATTTCTGCCGTCGATCGCAACACTGGGGCCGGTTATCGCCTTGCTCGCCGCCTGCCTGTTCTTCGCGTCGCAGAGCGAGCGTTTCTTCAGCGGCCAGAATTTTTCCCTGATATTGCAGCAAGTGATGGTCGTCGGCATCATCGCGATCGGCCAGACGCTGATCATCTTGACCGCCGGCATCGATTTGTCGTGCGGCATGGCGATGGCGCTGGGATCGGTCGTCATGACCAAATTCGCCGTCGACCTCGGCATGAACCCCTATCTGGCGGTGCTGTGCGGCATCGCCGTCACCGTGCTGATCGGCTTTATCAACGGCGCCCTGGTCACCTCGATCAAGTTGCCGGCGTTTATTGTCACGCTGGGCACGATGAACATCGCCTTCGCCGTCACACAGTTGTACTCGCAAGCCCAAACCATCACCGGCCTGCCGGAATCGATGGGATTTTTCGGCAACACCTTCCAAATCGGCCAAGCCACCTTCACCTTCGGCACCGTGCTGATGCTGGGGCTGTACGTGCTGACCTGGCTGTTCCTGCGCGACACCGCGCCGGGCCGGCACATCTACGCGGTCGGCAACAACCCCGAGTCGGCGCGGCTGACCGGTATCGCCACCAATAAGGTTTTGCTGGGCGTCTACATGCTGGCCGGACTGTGCTACGGCATTGCCGCGCTGATGTCGGTGGCGCGCATGGGCGTCGGCGATCCGCAGGGCGGCCAGACCGACAACCTCGACAGCATCACCGCGGTCGTGCTCGGCGGCACCAGCCTGTTCGGCGGGCGCGGCTCCATCATGGGCACCTTGGTCGGCGTGCTGATCGTCGGCGTGTTCCGCAACGGCCTGACCCTGATGGGCGTGTCCTCGGTGTACCAGATCCTGGTGACGGGCATCCTGGTAATCTTGGCAGTGGCAACCGATCAACTTACACATAAGAAAGGTTGATCATCATGACAAGCAATGTGCAACCCGTATTCCAGGCCCGCGGCCTGGTCAAGCGCTACGGTAGTGTAACCGCCCTCGACGGCACCGATTTCGATTTGCTGCCGGGTGAAATCCTCGCCGTCATCGGCGACAACGGCGCCGGCAAGTCCTCGCTGATCAAGGCCCTGTCGGGCGCCACCGTGCCCGACGAGGGCGAGATGCTGCTCGACGGCAAGCCGGTGCATTTCAAGTCGCCCATCGACGCGCGCCGTTACGGCATCGAGACGGTGTACCAGGACTTGGCCGTGGCCCCGGCGATGACGATTGCCGAGAACCTGTTCCTCGGCCGCGAGTTGCTGCGTCCGGGCATGATTTCCAGGTTCCTGCGCATCATCGACAAGAAAAAGATGCTGGCCGAGGCCGAGGCCCATATGCGCGATCTGAAAATCGGCATCCGTTCCATGAAGCAAGCCGTCGGCACCCTGTCCGGCGGCCAGCGCCAGGGTGTGGCGGTGGCGCGCAGCACCGCTTTCGCCAAGCATGTCGTGATCCTCGACGAGCCGACCGCCGCGCTCGGCGTCAAGGAGGGCAATATGGTGCTCGAGTTGATCCGCAACGTGCGCGACCGCGGCCTGCCGGTGATTTTAATTAGCCACAATATGCCGCATGTGTTCGAGATCGCCGACCGCATCCACATCCAGCGGCTCGGCCGGCGCGTCGCCGTCGTCAATCCAAAGCACATCAGCATGTCCGACACCGTTGCCGTGATGACCGGCGCCAAGAACGTCGAGGAATTACCGGAGGAAGCCCGTGCTTAAAGGAATCGATCCACTACTCAGCCCGGAATTGCTGAAGATCTTGTGCGAAATGGGCCATGGCGACGAAGTCGTGCTGGTCGACGCCAACTTCACCGGCCAGACCTTGGGCGCCGGCAAACCTCTGGTGCGCTTGCCGGGCGTCGACCTGGCGCGCGCCTGCGCGGCGGTGTTGTCGGTGTTGCCGCTGGACGACAAGGTGCGCCAGCCGGTCGCCTTCATGAAGGTGTGCGAGACGGCCGACGGCTATTTGTCGGGCTTGCAGCGCGACTTGCTGGCGCAGTTCGCCGACAGCGGCGCGGCCCAGCCGGCGCAGTGCGAGGCGCTTGAGCGCTTCGCTTTTTATGCGCGCGTCAAGGGCGCCTACGCTATCGTGCAGACCGGGGAAATGCAGCCTTACGCGAACTTCCTGTTCAAGAAGGGTGTGCTTGGCGCGCCGTTGGCGGCCTAGCTTTACGCTGACAAGCAAGGGGGTCGGACCCGCGGGGTCTGACCGCGGTTCGGCGCCGCGGCGTTGTTTTGCCGCCGGCGGCGCCTTGGCCGTTCTGGCATGCGGCGGGGCGGGCCGCTGGATATGTAATAAAATGAATGTGTTTTACGCCTGTAGAAATCGGACCCAGCCCCATCATGTTAGACACCTTTACCGAGTCGTCCGCGCCGCAAGCGGCCAACGACGATATTCAATGGCTGCGGCCGCGCGGCTCGAACCAGATCGGTATGAGCCAGTTCAACGAGCGGGTGGTGCTGCAGGCGGTGCGCTTGCACGGTAGCATGCCGAAGGCCGACCTGGCCCGGCTGACCAATCTGAGCACGCAAACGGTTTCCCTGATTATCAATCGCTTGCTCGAGGAGGGTTTGGTCAGCAAACTCGCGCCGGTGCGCGGCAAGGTCGGCCAGCCATCGGTGCCGATCATGCTCAATCCGGACGGCGCTTTTTCGATCGGTATCAAGATAGGCCGGCGCAGCCTGGACGTGTTGCTGGTCGACTTCGTCGGCAAGACGCGCGAGCGCTTTTCGCTGTCCTACCCCTTCCCCGCAGCCGACACCGTGTTCGGCCAGATCGAGTCGGCACTGAAGAGCATGGCCGTGCTGCTGGGGCCGAAGCTGCTGCCGCGCCTGTGCGGCATCGGCATCGCCGCGCCGTTTCAACTGGGCGGCTGGCAAAACCTGTTGGAGATGGCGCCGGAACAAGCCAACGAGTGGGACCACATCGACATTCGCCAGCGCGTCCAGGCGATGACGCCATTGCCGGTCGAGTTCGCGAAGGACACGGCGGCGGCCTGCGTCGCCGAACTGGTGCTCGGGCGCGGGCGCAGCATCAAGAACTTCCTGTACGTGTTCGTCGGTACCTTCATCGGCGGCGGCCTGGTCATCAACAGCCATTTGCACGGCGGCCTGCACGGCAACGCCGGCGCCGTCGGCTCCTTTCCGCTCGGCCTGGCCACGGCCGGCGCCAGGAACCCGCCCGGCCAGTTGCTGGGCGACGCCTCGCTGTTCAACCTGGAGCAGTTGTTCAGCCTGGCCGGGCTGGACCCGGCCGCCGCCCACGACGGGCGCGCGCTGCAGGAACCCTTCGTTACGCACACCGTCACCTGGCTCGACGACGCCGCGCGCGCCATCGCGCTGGCCATCAACAGCGCCACCTGCCTGCTCGACTTGGAGGGGGTGATCATCGACGGCTCGTTCGACCGCGGCTTGCTCGACCAGTTGCTGGCCCAGGTCGAGCGCGCGCAGGAATGCTATAGCTGGGAGGGCACCGCCCGCCCGCAGGTGCTGGGCGGCACCGTCGGCGCCGACGCGCGCGCCGTCGGCGGCGCCTTCCTGCCCTTGTACGCGCATTTCGCGCCGGACCGCGACTTGTTTCTCAAGTAAGCTGAAGCGGCGGCGATAAAATGAAGCAAAGGCGTCAAACCGGGGTCAGGCGGGGCCGCCGCGTCCCGTAGCGGCGCCGCGCAGGTGTTGCGTATTGGCACATTGCAACATTTTTACAATTGAATATCTGACTATTCGTTCATTAATGTTGTATTCTTAACTTTTTGAGGTCCAAAAAAGGCCGCCCTCTGCAGACATTGGTAGTTCTGCACTACAATACGCCATTAAAAAAAAAGAGCTTCGTTGTGCCTAATCTTGTCGAAATCCGCGATCTACACTTTGCCTATGGAAAGCGTTCGATTTTATCGGGCCTTCAAATGGATTTCCCACGCGGCAAAGTGGTTGCCGTCATGGGCGGTTCCGGTAGCGGCAAGACCACGGTCTTGCGCCTGATCGGCGGCCAGTTGCGCCCCAGCTCGGGCTCGGTCAACGTCGACGGCCAAATCGTCCATTCGCTGGAAACCGACGAGTTATACCAGTTGCGCCGCAAAATGGGCATGCTGTTCCAGCACGGCGCCCTGTTCACCGACCTGACCGCGTTTGAAAACGTCGCCTTCCCGCTGCGCGAGCACACCGACTTGCCGGAAGAGTTGATCCGCAACCTGGTGCTGATGAAATTGCACGCGGTCGGCCTGCGCAACGCCGCCCAGTTGAAGCCGGCCGAAATTTCCGGCGGCATGGGCCGCCGCGTCGCGCTGGCGCGCGCCATCGCGCTCGACCCGGAACTGATCATGTACGACGAGCCCTTCGCCGGACTCGACCCGATTTCCATGGGCGTCGCCGCCAACCTGATCCGCAACCTGAACGACGCGCTCGGCTCGACCTCGATCCTGGTCTCGCACGACGTCAAGGAATGCTTCGCCATCGCCGACTACGTGTATTTCCTGTCGTCGGGGAAAGTCGTTGCGCATGGCACGCCGGTCGAGATGGCCGCGTCGAACCACCCCTACGTCAAGCAATTCGTGCACGCCGAGGCCGACGGCCCGGTGCCCTTCCACTATCCGGGCCGCTCGCTGGCCGACGACCTGGGTCTGGGGAGGTCCGCATGATCGCCCTCGATGTCCTGGCGGCCATCGGCGCCTGGCTGCGCACCGCGGTCGAAACGCTGGGCTTCACCATGCGCGCCTTCTTCACCGTGCTGGGCGCCTCGGGCGGCCTGCTGCGGCGGCCGCGCCTGCTGACCGAACAGCTGTATTTCCTCGGCACCCATTCGCTGGTCATCATCGTCGTCTCCGGCCTGTTCGTCGGCATGGTGCTGGGCCTGCAAGGTTATTACACGCTCAACAAATACGGCTCCGAGCAGGCGCTCGGCCTGCTGGTGGCGCTGTCGCTGACGCGCGAACTCGGTCCGGTCGTCACCGGGTTGCTGTTCGCCGGGCGCGCCGGCACCTCGCTGACGGCCGAAATCGGCTTGATGAAGGCCGGCGAGCAATTGTCGGCGATGGAAATGATGGCAGTGAACCCGATCCAACGGGTGCTGGCGCCGCGCTTTTGGGCCGGCGTGATCGCCATGCCCTTGCTGCAGGCGATTTTCACCGCGGTCGGCATTTTCGGCGCCTACCTGGTCGGCGTGCAGTTGATCGGCGTCGACGAGGGCTCGTTCTGGTCGCAGATGCAAAGCGGCGTCGATATCTGGAAAGACATCGCCAACGGTTTCATCAAAAGCATGGTGTTTGGCGTCGCCATCACCTTTATCGCCTTGTTCCAGGGGTACCAGGCCGAGCCGACCCCGGAAGACGTCGCCGGCGCGACCACGCGCACGGTCGTGATTTCCTCGCTGATGGTGTGGTGGCTGGATTTCATGATGACGGCTTTGATGTTCAGCAAGTAGTCGAATCGTATGTCAGCAGAACAAGCCTGCTGGCGAAAATCATTTAGGATTGTTATGCAACGTAAATCAATGGATGTATGGGTGGGTTTGTTTGTGCTGCTGGGCGTGATCGCGCTGATGTTCCTGGCCTTGAAGGCCGGTAACATGAGCACCATCTCGTTTGCCAAGACCTATGCCGTGACCGCCAAATTCGACAATATCGGCGGCTTGCGGCCGCAGGCGCCAGTCAAGGGCGCGGGCGTGGTGGTGGGCCGGGTGGCGAATATCACATTTGATGACAAGCAATACCAAGCCCTGGTCACGATGCATATCGAAGAAGGGTATAAATTTCCCAAGGACAGCTCGGCGAAGATTTTGACGGCCGGTCTGCTGGGTGAGCAATACATCGGCATTGAAGCGGGCGGCGACACCAACAATCTGGTGACCGGCGATAAAATCAGCAGGACCCAATCTGCCACCGTGCTGGAAGACCTGATCAATCAGTTCATCTACAGCAAGGCTGCGGAAGGAAAGGATAGTAAATGAGCCACAGCACCAAGACCACCGCCATGAACCTGAGCAAGCTCGCCTTCGCGCTGGCCGCCACCGCCGCACTGGGCGGTTGCGCCACCGCCAACAATCCGAACGATCCGTTCGAGGGTTTCAACCGCGGCGTGTTCACCTTCAACGACACCGTCGACAAGGTCGCGCTCAAGCCGGTCGCCAAGGTCTACAAGGCGGTGTTGCCGTCGTTCGTGCAAACCGGGGTCGGCAATTTCTTCGGCAACCTGGCCGACGTCTGGAGTTCCGCCAACAACCTGATGCAGGGCAAGGGCGAGGCCGGCATGTCCGACTTCACCCGTGTGATGCTCAATTCCAGTTTCGGTATACTGGGCTTGTTCGACATCGCCAGCGAGGCGGGCTTGACCAAGCACGACGAAGACTTCGGCCAGACCCTCGGTTACTGGGGCGTCACGTCCGGCCCGTATATCATGCTGCCGCTGCTGGGACCGTCGACGATGCGCGACGCGGTCGCGTTGCCGCTCGACATCAAGGCCGACCCGTGGGGCTACAAGGACCCGGTCAACGTGCGCAACATCGGCAGCGGCGTGCGCCTGATCGACAAGCGCGCCTACCTGCTCGACGCCTCGAACCTGCTGGAAGGCGCCGCGCTGGACCGCTATGAATTCGTCCGCGACGGTTACTTGCAGCAACGCGAAAACAAGATTTTCGGCGCCGACGGCAATCCGCGCAACAAGGCCAAGAAGGACGACGCGGCCGCGCTCGACACCGGCGCCGGCGCACCCGTCGCCGCGGAAATCGCCGCGCCGCTGTCATCCGAACCGGCCGTCAAAGAGTTAACCATGGAAGCGCCGGCCGGGCACAACGCCAGCCTGTAACCCGTTCAACCAATATGGAAGGTAAACACACATGAAATTAGTGAAACAACTGCTAGGCGCCGCCGCCATGGCCTTCGCCCTGAGCGCCCAAGCCGCCGCCCCCGCCAACGAAGCGCCGGACGCGCTGGTCAAGCGCATCAGCCAGGAAGTGCTGGAAGTGGCCAAGGCCGACAAGGAAATCCAGGCCGGCAACCAGAACCGCGTGATGGACCTGGTTGAAAGCAAAATCCTGCCCTACGTCGATTTCGAGCGCATGACCGCGCTGGCCGCCGGACGCCACTGGCGCGACGCCACCGCCGAGCAGAAAAAACTGTTGTCGGCGGAGTTTCGCACCCTGCTGATTTACACCTACTCGGGCGCCTTGTCGCAGGTCAAGAACGAAACCGTGGAATTCAAGGCCCTGCGCGCCCAGCCTAGCGACACCGAAGTCGAAGTGCGCTCCCAGGTCAACGTCGCGCGCGGCGAGCCGGTCATGCTGAACTACCGCGTCGCCAAGGGTCCGGCGGGCTGGAAGATCTACGACATCAACGTGCTGGGCGCGTGGCTGGTCGAAACCTACAAAGGCAGTTTCGCCAGCGAAATCAGCAAATCGGGCGTCGACGGCCTGATCAAGACCCTGGCCGAGAAGAACAAGAAGCTCGCCAGCAAGCCGATCAAAGCCGCAAGCAAATAAGCCAGAGAAGTCCACCATGCCAGACCCGCTCGATACCCTGCAATCGCTGACTTCGCTGACAGTGCTCAACGCCAAGGCGGCGTTGGAGCAGGGTGTCGACGCGATCAAGTCCGGCCAGACCGTGTTCGACCTGCGCAACGTCAGCCAGGTCGACTCGGCCGCCGTGTCGGTGATGCTGGCGTGGCAACGCGCCGCCGACGCGGCCGGCCTGAAGCTGGAACTGAAGAACCTGCCGCCCAAGCTGAAAAGCCTGACCCGGCTGTACGGCGTCTGCGACCTCGTGTCGAGCACGCTGAAGGCGACCGACGCCAGTCCGGCCGACCTGCACCATCATTGACCCTGTCCCCGCCGCTACCCCTGTTCCGCTCCCGCGCTCCAAGCCGGTAATTGCCGGTTCGACTCTTCCGAGTTGAATTTCCCATATAATTGAACGTTGCACGGCCGGACAATCGCCTGTGCGTCGGCAATGTCGGCTCGCGTTGCGCTGACCCGACCGGCCCATGCACCCGAGCCGCTCCGGCGCGCCACATTGCAGCACCCTATACAGAAGCCAAGCATGACAGCAATCCAAATTACGAATGTCGAGAAGAGCTACAAGTCGCTCAAGGCGCTGGGCGGCGTCTCGCTGGCCATCGAAGAGGGCGAGTTCTTCGGCCTGCTGGGTCCGAACGGCGCCGGCAAGACCACCTTGATCTCCATCATCGCCGGCCTGATCCGGCCCGATGGCGGCAGCGTCAAGATCCACGGCCACGACGTCGTCGGCGACTTCCGCGCCGCCCGCAAGGCGCTCGGCGTGGTGCCGCAGGAACTGGTGTTCGACCCGTTTTTCACGGTGCGCGAGACGCTGCGCCTGCAATCGGGTTATTTCGGCCTGAACAACAACGACCGCTGGATCGACGAGGTGATGGAAAACCTCGACCTCACCGGCAAGGCCGACACGAATATGCGCGCGCTGTCGGGCGGCATGAAGCGGCGCGTGCTGGTGGCCCAGGCGCTGGTGCACAAGCCGCCGGTGATCGTGCTCGACGAGCCGACCGCCGGCGTCGACGTGGAGCTGCGCCAGACGCTGTGGAAGTTCATCGCGCGCCTGAACCGCGAGGGCCACACCGTGGTGCTGACCACCCATTACCTGGAAGAGGCGCAGGCCATGTGCCAGCGCGTCGCCATGCTCAAAAGCGGCAAGGTGGTGGCGCTGGACACGATGTCGGCGCTGATCCGCCGCATCTCCGGCTCGCAACTGGTGCTGCACCTGAAGAGCGGCGCGCTGCCGGCCGACCTGCGCCACCTGGTCACGCATCCGGACGAGGCGGCGCCGCCGAACAAGTTCAGCCTGCGCGTCAACGAATACGCCGAAGTGGAGAAGATCCTGGCGCGCCTGCGCGAGAGCGGCGCCGTGATCGACGAAATGCAATTGCAACAAGCCGATCTGGAAGACATCTTCCTGCAGATCATGGACAAGGGAACATTATGATATCGACGGGTTTCCGCACCCTGGTCTACAAAGAAACGCTGCGCTTCTGGAAGGTGGCGACCCAGACCGTGGCCGCGCCGGTGCTGACGGCCATGCTGTACCTGCTGGTGTTCGGCCACGTGCTGGAAGGCCACGTCGAAGTGCACCCGGGCGTCAGCTACACCGCCTTCCTGATTCCCGGCCTGGTGATGATGAGCGTGCTGCAAAACGCCTTCGCCAACGCCTCGTCGTCGCTGATCCAGTCCAAAATCACCGGCAACCTGGTGTTTGTGCTGCTCACGCCGTTGTCGCATTGGGAGATTTTTTCGGCCTACGTGCTGGCGGCGGTGCTGCGCGGCCTGGCCGTCGGCGGCGGCGTGTTCGCCGTCACGGTCTGGTTCGCCGACCTGTCGTTCGAGGCGCCGCTGTGGATTTTGCTGTTCGCCTTCCTGGGCGCGGCCATGCTCGGCACCATGGGCTTGATCGCCGGCATCTGGGCCGAGAAGTTCGACCAGCTGGCGGCGTTCCAGAATTTCCTGATCATGCCCGCCACCTTCCTGTCGGGCGTGTTCTATTCGATCCACTCCTTGCCGCCGTTCTGGCAATCGGTCTCGCATTTGAACCCGTTCTTTTATATGATAGACGGCTTTCGCTACGGTTTTTTCGGCAAATCCGACGTCAACCCGCTGCTTAGCCTGGCCATCGTCGGCGGCTTTTTGATCGTGCTGGCGCTGCTGTCGATCCGCCTGCTGAAAAGCGGCTACCGGCTGCGCCACTAGCCGTTAAGTTAAGATGCCGGGGAATACATTACAACCACAGGCATGGAGCCGGGGTCGGATCCCCAGCGCCAAGGCGAGAAGGTCTGACCCCGGGTTCGCGCCTCTGGTTTCTTGTCCGGGCCAGCGGCCCCTGAATACCTGATTCAACACCACTTATTACGCACCAAGGAAAAATCGTGACCACCACCCCAGAACTGATTCACGGCTATCTCGCCGCCGGCCTCGAATGCACCCATTTGGAAGTGGAAGGCGATGGCCAGCACTTCACCGCCGTGATCGTCTCGCCGGCCTTCGCCGGCAAGCGCCTGATCCAGCGCCACCAGCTGGTCTACGCGGCCCTGGGCGACCGCATGCGCGAGGAAATCCACGCGCTGTCGATGAAAACCCTGACCCCAGAAGAATACCAAGGATAAGCAAGCATGGATAAGCTCCTCATTCAAGGCGGCAAGCGCCTGTCCGGCGACATCGCCATCTCCGGCGCGAAGAACGCCGCCCTGCCGATCCTCTGCGCCGGCCTGCTGACCGCGGGCGACCTGGAACTGAGCAACGTGCCGCATCTGCACGACGTCAAGACCATGCTCAAGCTGCTCGGCCAGACCGGCCTGAAGGTCGCCCGGGACGACGACCGCGTGGTGCTCAACGGCGCCGCCATCGACACCCTGGAAGCGCCCTACGAGCTGGTCAAGACCATGCGCGCCTCGATCCTGGTACTCGGTCCGCTGCTGGCGCGCTTCGGCCAGGCCAAGGTGTCGCTGCCGGGCGGCTGCGCCATCGGTTCGCGCCCGGTCGACCAGCACATCAAGGGCTTGCAGGCGCTCGGCGCCGAGATCACCATCGAGGGCGGCTACATCTACGCCAAGTGCAAAAAGCTCAAGGGCACCCGCATCGTCACCGACATGATCACCGTCACCGGCACCGAGAACCTGCTGATGGCGGCGACCCTGGCCGACGGCGAAACCATCCTGGAAAACGCCGCGCGCGAGCCGGAAGTGAGCGACCTGGCCAACCTGCTGGTGAAAATGGGCGCCAAGATCGAAGGCATCGGCACCGACCGCCTGGTCATCCAGGGGGTCGCCGAACTGCACGGCGCCAGCCACGCCGTCATCGCCGACCGCATCGAAACCGGCACCTTCCTGTGCGCCGTCGCGGCCACCGGCGGCGACGTCACGTTGAAAAACACCCGCGTCGACATCCTCGACGCCGCCCTCGACAAGCTGCGCGACATGGGCCTGGTGATGACCTTCGGGCCGGACTGGATCCGCGCGCAGATGTCGCGCCGGCCGACCCCGGTGAGCTTCCGCACCACCGAATACCCGGGCTTCCCGACCGACATGCAGGCGCAGTTCATGGCCGTCAACACCGTCGCCGGCGGCGCCAGCCGCGTCACCGAGACCATCTTCGAGAACCGCTTCATGCACGTGCAGGAAATGAACCGCCTGGGCGCGGCCATCACCATCGAAGGCAAGACCGCCATCATCGCCGGCGTCGAGCGCCTGCGCGGCGCGCCCGTGATGGCGACCGACCTGCGCGCCTCGGCCTCGCTGGTGATCGCCGCCATGGCCGCCGAGGGCGAAACCCTGATCGACCGCATCTACCACCTCGACCGCGGCTACGACCGCATGGAAGTGAAGTTGTCGGCGGTGGGCGCCGACATCGTGCGCGTGAAATAAGGGGATGACCATGAACCGATCGAACCACGGCGACACCTCCCAGCTGATCCTGGCGCTGTCGAAGGGCCGCATTTTCGACGACACGCTGCCGCTGCTGGAAGCGGCCGGCATCACGGTGCTGGACAATCCGGAAACCTCGCGCAAGCTGATCCTGGAGACCAACGATCCGAACGTGCGCGTCATCATCGTGCGCGCCACCGACGTGCCGACCTACGTCCAATACGGCGCCGCCGACTTCGGCGTGGCCGGCAAGGACGTTCTGCTCGAGCACGGCGGCGAGGGCCTGTACCAGCCCATCGACCTGAACATCGCGGCCTGCCGCATGTCGGTCGCCGTCAAGGCCGGCTTCGACTACGACACCGCGGTGCGCCAGGGCGCGCGCCTGCGCGTGGCGACCAAGTTCGTGCAGACCGCGCGCGAGCATTTCGCCGCCAAGGGCGTGCACGTCGACCTGATCAAGTTGTACGGCTCGATGGAGCTGGCGCCGCTGGTTGGCCTGTCCGACGCCATCGTCGACCTGGTCAGCACCGGCAGCACGCTGCGCGCCAACAACCTCGTCGAGGTCGAGCACATCATGGAGATCTCCTCGCGCCTGGTGGTCAACCAGGCCGCGCTCAAGCTCAAACGCGAGCGTCTGCAGCCGATCATCGAAGCATTTGAACGCGCCTCAAAAAACCAAGGCTAGTCCGCTGGAACCCATTATGTCGATTACGATACGCAAGCTCGATTCAACCCAAGACGATTTCAAACAATCACTGGACGCGCTGCTTGCGTTCGAAGCCGGCACCGACGCGGCGATTGAAACCGCGGTGGCCGCCATCCTGGCCGACGTCAAGGCGCGCGGCGACGCCGCCGTGCTGGAATACACCAACCGCTTCGACCGCATCCCCAACGGCGGCGCCGCCGGCATGGCCGCCTTCGACGTTTCGCAGGAAGAGTTGCAGGCCGCGCTGACGGCGCTGCCGGCGGCCCAGCGCGAGGCGCTGCAAACGGCCGCCGCGCGCGTGCGCGCCTTCCACGAACGCCAGAAGCGGGAGCTGCAGGGCTTCAGCTACACCGAGCCGGACGGTACCGTGCTGGGGCAGAAGATCACGCCGCTGGACCGGGTCGGCATCTACGTCCCGGGCGGAAAGGCGGCGTATCCGTCGTCGGTGCTGATGAACGCGATTCCGGCGCAGGTCGCCGGCGTCGCCGAAATCATCATGGTGGTGCCGACCCCGGACGGCGTGAAGAACCAGATGGTGCTGGCGGCGGCGGCGATCGCCGGCGTCACCCGCGTCATCACCATCGGCGGCGCGCAGGCGGTCGGCGCGCTGGCGCACGGCACCGCGACCATCGCCGCGGTCGACAAGATCGTCGGCCCCGGCAACGCCTACGTCGCCGCCGCCAAGCGCCGCGTGTTCGGCATCGTCGGCATCGACATGATCGCCGGCCCGTCCGAGATCCTCATCATCTGCGACGGCACTACCGACCCGGACTGGGTGGCGATGGACCTGTTCTCGCAGGCCGAGCACGACGAATTGGCGCAGGCGATCTTGCTGTGCCCGGACGCCGACTACATCGCCCGGGTCGAGGCCAGCATCCACAAGCTGCTGCCGACGATGCCGCGGCAAGAGACCATCCGCACCTCGCTGGGCGACCGCGGCGCCCTGATCAAGGTGCGCGACATGGCCGAGGCCTGCGCCATCGCCAACGCCATCGCCGCCGAGCACCTGGAGATTTCCGCCGAAGAGCCGCAGCAGTACGCCGACCAGATCCGCCACGCCGGCGCGATGTTCCTGGGGCGCTTCTCGTCCGAGTCGTTGGGCGACTATTGCTGCGGCCCGAACCACGTGCTGCCGACCTCGCGCACCGCGCGCTTTTCGTCGCCGCTGGGCGTGTACGACTTCCAGAAGCGCTCGTCGATCATTTATGTCAGCGAAGCCGGCGCGCAAACGCTGGGCAAGGTCGCGGCCGAACTGGCCTACGGCGAAGGCTTGCAGGCGCACGCCCGCAGCGCCGAATTGCGCTTGACGCCAACGCCGCCGGCGCCATGAGCGACGGTACGGCTTGGATCAACCAGGTGTTCTGCGAGGACGCGCTGGCCGGGCTGGCGCGCATCCCGGACGCGTCCATCGACTTGATCCTCACCGATCCGCCCTACAACCTGGGCAAGGACTACGGCAACGCCTCGGACCAGCAGACGGTGGCAGACTACCTGCGCTGGACCGAGCAGTGGATTAGCGCCGCGCTGCCCAAGCTGAAGCCGAACGGCAGCCTGTACATCTTCCTGACCTGGCGTTTTTCGCCGGAGATCTTCGTCATGCTGAAGCAGCGCATGACGATGATGAACGAAATCATCTGGGACCGCCGGGTGCCGTCGATGGGCGGCAGCGTGCGCAGCTTTTCGTCGGTGCACGACACCATCGGCTTTTTCGTCAACCGCAAGGACTATTACTTCGACCTGGACTCGGTGCGCATCGCCTACGACGCCGCCACCAAGAAGGCCCGCTCGCGCTCGATTTTCGTCGGCGCCAAGTGGCTCGAAGTGGGCTACAACCCCAAGGACCTGTGGAGCGTCTCGCGGCTGCACAAGGAACACCCGGAGCGGGCCGACCACCCGACCCAGAAGCCGCTTGAAATCATCGAGCGCATGGTCAAGGCTTCCTGCCCGCCGGACGGCGTGGTGCTCGACCTGTTCATGGGCAGCGGCACCACCGCGCTGGCGGCCAAGCGCTGCGGGCGCCAGTTCGTCGGCTTCGAGCTGAACCAGGACTACTGCGACATCATCAACGCCCGCCTGCTGGCGCTGGACCAGGCCGAGCCGGAGAAGAAAAAACCGGTCAAGCGCGCCGCCAAGGCCGCGGCCAAGCCGGCCGCGAAAGTGGCCAAAGTCGCCAAAAAGGTCGCCACGCCCCGCGCCAAGAAAGCCGCCGCCAAGCCAGCCAAGAATTCCATATCCGAAGAAGTCTCACTTTAGGAGCGTTTGCAGCATGTCTTTCATCGAAAACCTCATCAGCAACACGATTCGCGCCGACGTCCGCGAGATCGGCGTGTACCACGTGCCTGACGCGAGCGGTTACATCAAACTCGACGCGATGGAAAACCCGTACCTGCTGCCCGAGCATCTGCGCGCCGAGCTGGGCCGGCGCCTGGCCACGGCCATGCTGAACCGCTACCCGGTGGCCGACTACGCGACGGTGAAGGCGAAGATTTGCCGGCACCTGGGCGTGCCGGCCGGTTACGACGTCTTGCTCGGCAACGGCTCCGACGAGCTGATCTCGATCATGGCGACGGCCACCGCGCGCCAGGACCGCCGCGCCGTGCTGATGGCGCCGGTGCCGGCCTTCGTCATGTTCTCCCGCTCGGCCCAGTTCGCCGGCATGGACTTCGTCGGCGTGCCGCTGCGGGCCGACTTCACGCTCGACCGCGCCGCCATGCTGGCGGCCATCGCCGAGCACCAGCCGGCGCTGCTGTTCCTGGCCTACCCGAACAACCCGACCGGCAACCTGTACGACGCCGACGACATGGTCGCGCTGATCGAGGCCATGGGCGAGCACGGCATCGTCGTCGTCGACGAAGCCTACGAGCCGTTCGCCCAGCACAGCTTCATGGGCCGCCTGCCGCGGTTCCCCAACCTGGTGGTGATGCGCACGCTGTCCAAGCTGGGCCTGGCCGGCATCCGCCTCGGCTACATGTCGGCCGCGCCCGAACTGCTGGAGCAGTTCGACAAGGTGCGTCCGCCGTACAACGTCAACGTGCTGACGCAGACCGCGGCCGAGTTCGCGCTCGACCACATCGACGTGCTGAACCAACAGGCGGCCGCGCTGCGCGCCGCGCGCAGCGACTTGAGCGCGCGGCTGGCGGCGCTGCCGGGCGTCGAAGTATTCCCGTCGGCGGCGAATTTCCTCCTGATCCGGGTGCCCGATTCGGCAGAAGTGTGCGCAAAACTGCACGCCCACAAGGTATTAGTCAAAAATATGGGTAAAATGCATGCTGTGCTGGCCAATTGCGTCCGCGTCACCGTCAGCACCCCGGAAGAAAATTCCGTATTTCTCGATGCCATAACAGCATCGCTCGCATAGCCAATCGCCAGAGCCTCCCCATGAACCGCACCGCTGAAATCACGCGCACGACCAACGAGACGCAAATCCGCGTCGCCATCAACCTCGACGGCACGGGCTTGCAAAAGCTCAACACCGGCGTGCCCTTCCTCGACCACATGCTCGACCAGATCGCCCGCCACGGCTTGATCGACCTCGACATCGAAGCGACCGGCGACGTGCACATCGACAACCACCACACGGTGGAAGACGTCGGCATCACGCTCGGCATGGCGGTGGCCAAGGCCATCGGCGACAAGAAGGGCATCCGCCGCTACGGCCACGCCTACGTGCCGCTCGACGAGGCGCTCTCGCGCGTGGTGCTGGACTTCTCCGGCCGCCCAGGCATCGAGTACCACATCCCGTTCACCCGCGCGATGATCGGCGGCTTCGACGTCGACCTGACGCTGGAGTTCTTCCGCGGCTTCGTCAACCACGCGCTGGTGAGTTTGCATATCGACAACCTGCGCGGCAGCAACGCCCACCACCAGTGCGAAACGGTGTTCAAGGCCTTCGGCCGGGCGCTGCGCATGGCCGCCGAACTCGACGAACGCGCCGCCGGCACGATTCCGTCGACCAAGGGCAGCCTTTAACCGCGCCGGAGGGGCGCGCCCTTCCGGATTGTCTTTAGTTTTGATTGGCACTATGAATAAAATTGTTGTGGTTGACTACGGCATGGGCAACCTGCGCTCGGTGGCGCAGGCGCTGCGCGCGGTCGCGCCGGACGCCGACGTGATCATTTCCGGTAGCGTTGCCGATATCGACAGCGCCGACCGGATCGTCTTGCCCGGCCAGGGCGCGATGCCCGACTGCATGCGCAGCCTGCGCGAATCGGGCGTGCTGGAAGCGCTGCTGCGCGGCGCCGCCAGCAAGCCGCTGATGGGCGTGTGCATCGGCGAGCAGATGCTGTTCGACGCCAGCGAGGAGGGCGACGCCGCCGGCCTGGGCCTGCTGCCCGGCAAGGTCGTGCGTTTCCAGCTCGACGGCCAGGTGCAGCAGGACGGCTCGCGCTTCAAGGTGCCGCAGATGGGCTGGAACCAAGTTCGGCAAACGGCGTCTCATCCTTTGTGGGCGGGCATTCCGGACGACGCGTATTTTTACTTCGTGCACAGCTATTTCGCCCAGCCGGAAGTGGCCGCGCACACGGTCGGCCAGACCGTGTACGGCGCGCCGTTCAGCTGCGCCGTGGCGCGTGATAATATCTTCGCCACCCAGTTCCACCCTGAAAAAAGCGCTGCCGCGGGTTTGCAGCTCTACAAGAACTTCGTCCACTGGCAACCGTAACCCGGGCGCCGGTGTTTGCCGTTTCTTCCCCTTTCCACTCATAAATCAAACCTGACCATGCTGCTTATTCCTGCCATCGACCTGAAAGACGGTCACTGTGTACGCCTGCAACAAGGCGATATGGAACTCGCCACCGTTTTCTCCGACAACCCCGCCGACATGGCGCGTCATTGGCTGCGGCAAGGCGCGCGGCGTTTGCACCTGGTCGACTTGAACGGCGCCTTCGCCGGCAAGCCGAAGAACGAGGGCGCCGTCAAGGCGATCCTGAAGGCGGTGCAGGAGTTCGCCGTCGAAAACGGCGTCGATGAGATTCCGGTGCAACTGGGCGGCGGCATCCGCGACCTCGACACCATCGAGCGCTACCTCGACGCCGGCATCAGCTACATCATCATCGGCACGGCCGCGGTGAAAAGCCCGGGCTTCCTGCACGACGCCTGCAGCGCCTTCCCGGGCCACATCATCGTCGGCCTCGACGCCAAGGACGGCAAGGTCGCCACCGACGGCTGGAGCAAGATGTCGGGCCACGAGGTGATCGACCTGGCCAAAAAATTCGAGGCCTACGGCGTCGAATCCATCATCTACACCGACATCGGCCGCGACGGCATGATGGGCGGCATCAACATCGAGGCCACCGTCAAGCTGGCGCAAGCGGTGAAGATCCCGGTCATCGCCTCCGGCGGCCTGCACAACCTGGGCGACGTCGAAGCGCTGTGCGCGGTGCAAGCCGAAGGCATCGAGGGCGTCATCTGCGGCCGCTCGATCTACGAGGGCACGATCGACCTGGCGTCGGCGCAACTGCGCGCCGACGAACTGAGCGACGCCGCCTAACAGCGGCCGCCCACGCGCCCGCCGCGCCGCCCCAAGCGGGTGCGGCGGCGGGCGGCGGCGGGCGGCGGCTTATCCGGGGCCAGCGCGCCCCGGCTTTATATTGGTTCCATCATGCTTGCTAAACGAATTATCCCCTGCCTCGACGTGACCAACGGCCGCGTCGTCAAAGGCGTCAACTTCACCGAATTGCGCGACGCCGGCGACCCGGTCGAGATCGCGCGCCGCTACGACGAGCAGGGCGCCGACGAGATCACCTTCCTCGACATCACGGCGTCGAGCGACAACCGCGGCTTGATTTTCGACATCATCGAGGCGGTCGCCTCGCAAGTCTTCATTCCGCTCACCGTCGGCGGCGGCGTGCGCGTGGTCGAAGACGTGCGGCGCCTGCTCAACGCCGGCGCCGACAAGGTCAGCATCAACACCTCGGCGGTGACGAATCCGCAACTGGTGTTCGACGCCTCGCAAAAACACGGTTCGCAATGCATCGTCGTCGCCATCGACGCCAAGCAAGTGTCGCCCGGCAAGTGGGAAGTGTTCACCCACGGCGGCCGCACCGCCACCGGCCTGGACGCCATCGAGTGGGCGAAGAAAATGGAACGGATGGGCGCCGGCGAAATCCTGCTCACCAGCATGGACCGCGACGGCACCAAGATCGGCTTCGACCTGGGCTTGACGCGCGGCGTCTCCGACGCCGTCGGCATCCCCGTCATCGCCTCCGGCGGCGTGGGCGGCTTGCAAGACCTGGCCGATGGGATCAAGATAGGCAAGGCGGACGCCGTGCTGGCGGCCAGCATTTTCCATTACGGCCAGCACACGGTGCAGGAGGCCAAGCGTTTCATGGCGCAACAGGGCATACCGATGCGCCTGGCGTAAGCCTGCGGTCGATTGCAACAAGAACAGGAACACAGATGCAGAACCCAACGACAAGCGCAAGCAATGCCAAATGGCTCAAGAAGGTCAAGTGGGACGAGAACGGCCTGGTGCCGGTGATCGCCCAGGAGGCCGGCAGCAACGACGTGCTGATGTTCGCCTGGATGAACCGCGACGCGCTGGCGCGCACGGTCGAACTGGGCGAGGCGGTGTACTGGAGCCGTTCGCGCAAGAAATTGTGGCACAAGGGCGAGGAATCGGGCCACACCCAGACGGTGCTGGAGATCCGCCTCGACTGCGACGAAGACGTGGTGCTGCTGAAGATTGAACAAACCGGCGGCATCGCCTGCCACACCGGGCGCCACTCCTGCTTCTTCCAGAAGTTCGACGGCGACGAGAAAACCGGCGAATGGCAGGTGGCCGAGCCGGTGCTGCAAGACCCCGCAACGATTTACCCCGACACGGCAAAGACAAAATGAGCGAAACACTGAACCGCCTGGCCGAAATCATCGAGTCGCGCAAACTGATCAACGGCGGCGACCCCGACACCTCGTACGTGGCGCGCCTGTTCGCCAAGGGCGACGACGCGATCCTGAAGAAAATCGGCGAAGAGGCGACCGAGACCGTCATGGCGGCCAAGGACGCGCGCCGCGACAACGACAGCGCCAAGGTGCTCTACGAGTGCGCCGACCTGTGGTTCCACTCGCTGGTGATGCTGGCGCAGTTCAACCTGACGCCGCAGCAAGTGCTCGACGAGCTGGCGCGGCGCGAGGGCATCTCGGGCATCGAGGAAAAAGCGGCGCGCAAGGACGAGCTGCGCGACGCCGACGAATCGAACAAACACTAAGCCGGAGCCGCCGTGGACAACTGCATTTTCTGTAAAATCGCCGCCAAACAAATTCCCGCCAGCGTGGTCTACGAAGACGACGACCTGCTGGCCTTCAAGGACATCAACCCGGCCGCGCCGGTGCACCTGCTGGTGATTCCGAAGCGCCACGTGGCGACCCTGTCCGAGTGCGACGACAGCCACACGCTGGTGCTGGGTAAAATGCTCAGCCTGGCACCGAAACTGGCGCTGGAATTCGGCTGCGCCGTCTCGTACGACGCCGACGGTACGCCGAACGGCGGATACAAGACCCTCATTAATAGCGGTCCCGACGGCGGCCAGGAGGTGTACCATCTGCACCTGCATCTGTACGGCGGCCCGCGGCCGTGGCGCGGCCAGCACTGAGTCCGGCGTCGCGGCGGGCGCCGGGCTTGACGCGAGCGCCGCGGCCCCCAGTGTGACAGGCACATGACATGCGCGCATCGCTTATACTGTGCGCTGGTGGTTCGACGATTTCGGGCGCATACCGTCCGGCAAGGAGAAGAGAATGGGTTCATTGAGTATTTGGCACTGGCTGATCGTGCTGGTGGTGGTGATGCTGGTGTTCGGCACCAAGAAGATTGGCAATATGGGCGGCGACATCGGCAAGGCCGTCAAGGGCTTCAAGGACGGCATCAAGGGCGAGGACGAGAAGCCGGCGCAAAGCGCCGCGCCGTCCCAGGTCGCCGCCGAGAAAAGCACGATAGACGTCGACGCGAAAGAGAAAAGCAAGCTCTGAGCACCGGTACGGGGCGGCTTGTGCGTCCCGCCGGTATTGGACTTTGATACCCTATGATCGATCTCGGTCTCTCCAAACTCGCCATCATCGGCGTCGTCGCGCTGATCGTCATCGGTCCCGAAAAGCTGCCCAAGGTGGCGCGCATGGCGGGCTCGCTGTACGGCCGCGCCCAGCGCTACCTGAACAGCGTCAAGGCCGAGGTCAGCCGCGAGATTGAACTCGACGAGCTGAAGAGCCTGCAGAAGGAAGTGCGGGACGCGGCCCATTCGATCAAGGACGACGTCGAAAACTCGATATCGCACAAGCTGTCCGACGTCGAGCACGCGTGGCGCGACGACGTGCCGCTGCCGGTCGCCAGCACCGACGACCTGGCGCGCAAGGCGCGCGAGTTCCGCCGCAAGAAACTGCTGCGCAGCTCGGCCGTGCCGGCCTGGTACAAGCAACGCAACGGCGGCAAGATGCACGTGCTGTCGGGCGCGGCGCGGGTCGCCAAGTTCCGCCCCGGCGGAAAATCCCAGGGATCGTTTTACTAAATGACAAGCAAACCCGCGGTTGAAGAGACCTTTGTATCCCACCTGATCGAATTGCGCGACCGTCTGGTCAAGGCCTCGATCGGCATCGCGCTGGTGTGCGCCGTGCTGATGTACTGGCCCGGCCCGCGGCAGATCTACGACTTCATCGCCGCGCCGATGATCGCCTCGCTGCCGGCCGGCTCGAAGCTGATCGCCACCGGCATCGTCTCGCCGTTCCTGGTGCCGATGAAGGTGACGCTGATGATTTCCCTGATCGTCGCGCTGCCGTGGGTGCTGTACCAGTTGTGGGCCTTCATCGCGCCGGGCTTGTACGCCCACGAAAAGCGCCTGATCGCGCCGCTGGTGATCTCGTCGTCGCTGCTGTTCCTGGCGGGCGTGGCGTTCTGCTATTTCCTGGTGTTCGGCCGGGTCTTCAAATTCATCAGCGAATTTTCGCCGACCTCGATCGCGGTCACGCCCGACATTGAAAACTACCTGGACTTCGTCATGTCGATGTGCCTGGCCTTCGGCGCCACCTTCGAGGTGCCGGTGGTGGTGGTGGTCCTGGTGCGCATGGGCCTGGTCAGCGTGGCCAAGCTCAAGGAAGTGCGGCCCTACGTCATCGTCGGCGCCTTCGTCATCGCCGCCATCGTCACGCCGCCGGACATCGTCAGCCAATTTTCGCTGGCCATCCCGATGTGCCTGCTGTTCGAACTAGGCCTGCTGGTGGCGCCGGTCTTCGTCAGAGCCACCCAGGCGCCCGAAGAACTGAGCTGAACCGCCGGGCGTCGCGGCCTTGCCCGTGGTTTGCTGGAGCATCGCGGCGCCCCGGCGGCCCCCGCATCCGACCTACGACGCGCCAACTTAACGCCCTTACGCCACGTCGTCCTTGATACCGTCGCGGTTCTCGCTCGGCTCGCTGCCGGCGATGTCGCGCACGTTCTTTTGCACCGCCACCGCCGCAAACAGGCTCAGCGTGAATGACATCGCGAAGAAACCTTTTTCGCTCAAGGCCAAGGTGGCGTTGCCCAGGCCGACACCCAGCAGCAGCAGCGACAACAGCAGCGAGATCCAGCACAGGCCGAAATAGATACCGGTGACATGGATGCCTTCGAGGCGGTCGCGCACCGATTTCTGCAGCGAGACCGCCGAGAACAGGCCGTACATCAAAATCGTGAAGTAATAGCCCTGCTCGTTGAGCGGCATCGCGCTGTTCCATAAGCCGGTCAGATAGGTCAGCGCGCCGATCAGCAGCGCTATCCAGGATGCGCCGACAAAGGCGGCGGTCGGACGTTGAAATTGCGGTTTCATGGTTCTCCAGTGTAAGGAATGGCACCCGCGGGGCGGGTGCAGGACCGAATTGCGGTGCCATTGGGCATTATTGCACATTGTATAAGCCCGCCCGGAAATGGCGCTGTGGTGCGGCCCCCGGCCTTGCGCGGCCGCAAACGATGCAGCGCATTGCGTAGGTCGGGTCAGCCCGCGAGGGCGTAACCCGACAACGTTGGCCCGGCGCGGCGCGTTGCGCGCCGGCCAACATGGTCGGATCACGCGTCCGCCTCGGCGGCCCTCGCGTCCGACCTACGACACCTTAACTATTGCATCAAGTCTTTGATGACGCGCACCGGCGCGCTGCCGTAGCTGAGGAATTGCTCGTGGAAGTCCTTCAGCACGAATTTGCCGCCCAGCGCCTGCTTGCGCTGTTCGCGCAATTCCATGATTTCGCTGTAGCCGCTGAAGTAGCTGGTCAGTTGCACCGAGGTCAGTTGCACGCGGCGCCATTTTTCCGCCGCCTCGCGCGGCGTCTGGAACGCCTGCCGGGTCAGCAGGTCGAGCGCTTCCTCCCGGCGCATGCCGAGCACGTGCACGCTGTAGTCGAGGATGGTGTTGGTGACGCTGCGCAGGTTCCACTTCGAATACATCAGCCACATTTCCGGCGCGTTGTCGCCGTAGCCCGATTCCAGCATCATCCGTTCGCCGTAGACGGCCCAGCCTTCGATCATGGCGCCGTTGCCAAAGATCGATTTGACGATAGACGGCGACTTGTTGGCGTACACCAGTTGCGTGTAGTGGCCGGGAATGGCTTCGTGGATGTTGAGGATTTGCAAAATCCAGTGGTTGTATTCGCGCAGATTGCTTTCCGCCTGCTCCGGCGTTTCG
This sequence comes from Janthinobacterium sp. CG3, assembly GCF_000344615.1. Lineage (GTDB taxonomy): Bacteria > Pseudomonadota > Gammaproteobacteria > Burkholderiales > Burkholderiaceae_D > Janthinobacterium. The sequence continues at coordinate 4,575,499 of NZ_KB467824.1, forward strand.
CTGTCGAGCGGGGTGACGTTGTAGTAGGTCTTGTCCTGCGGCCGGTACGGGCCGGGCGCCTCGATGCTGGCGCCGGCCACGCCGCGCTGGTACAGCGGCGTTTCGCGCACCACCAGCGGTTTTTTCGGGTCCATCGTCAGCAGGTTGTTTTTGCTGACCCAGTCCTGCAGCAGCGGGATCTGGCGGCGGATTTCGGGGAAGAAATCGGCGCGCGCCACGTGCTGGTTCGACAACTTGTCGATTACCAGGCCGATTTTGCTGGTGCGGTCGGCCGGCTTGGCCGCCTCGCCCATGGTCTTGCTCCACAGCTCGTCGGACAGCTTGTCCATATTGACCAGCAGTTGCTCGCGCGCTGCCAGGGCCTTGAAGTAGGTTTGCTCGGCGCTGCTGGCGGACTGGATGTCGTAGCCGAATTTTTGCTCGTACAAGTCGCGCCCGAGGCGGAACGAGCGCCCGCCGTTCGGCGCCAGCGTCTTGTCGAGTTCGCCCAACCAGGCCGTGTAGCCGCTCACCGCGGCGCGGGCGGCGCCGACGCGTTGGCTGTAGAGCTGCTTCTCGGCCGGCGTCAGGATCGAGGCCAGCGCCGCGCGCTCGACGTCGGCCAGCACGGTCAGCACGCCGGCGCTTTGGGCGATTGCCAGCTGGGTATGCTCGCGGGTCGGGTTGGCGATGCTCTCGCGCGCCGCCGCGTAATATTGCGGCACGCCGGCGATGCGCTTGAGCAGGGTGCGCAGACGCTGCGGCTGGGCCGCGTATTCGGTGTTGAGGATGAAGTCGAGCGCGCCGGCGACGTTGTAATAGGCCGGGTTCCATTCGTATTCGCGCAAGGTGGTCAGATACCAGCGGTCCGAGTTCAGCTTGTTGTTGAGCAGGGCCAGGTCGGTGCGCTGCTTGTCGGACAACTGGCGCGCGTCGATCTTGGCGAAGCGGGTTTGCCAGTCGGCGATGAAGGCCAGTTGTTTGGCGCGGCCGGCCTGGTCGGGAATGCTCAGTTGGGCGGCGTTGTCGTACTTGCCGGCGGCGATCGCGCTTTCCGGGTCGATGCGCCACAGCGCCGTCAGGAATTGGCCGCTCAGGGTGTCGAGCGCGCGGTCCTGGCGCCGTTCGGTGCTGGCCGCCACCGGCGCCGCCACCGCGGCAACGGCGGCGGCCGCCGGCGCCGCCTTGGCGAGCTTCGACGGCTGGCTAACCTTGGACGGCTTGGCGCCCTTGGACGCGGCTTTCTTCGGCGCCGCGCTGGAGGACGTGGCCTTGGCGTGTTTCTGCGTTTTTTGGACGGCGCCGGCCGGGGTCAGCGCAAACGCCATCAGCATGGCGGCCAGCGCGATTTTGGTTTTGATCATCGTAGTCTCTTGAATATTTAGCAAGCTGGGCGACGAGGTGGCCTGTCCGAACGCAGCGCCCCTCGACGAGGCCGCCAGATTATCATCAATCGGCGTTGTTGCATCGCGCTGTTACACGCGCCTTACCAGCCGGCCCTCAGGCGATGGCGCCGCGGCGTATCAGTTCCTGGTGGTGGCCGTTCAGGGTGGCGACGGCGTCCTTGCCGCGGGCCATGCCGGTGAGGACGATTTCGCTGGACTTGGTGAAGCGGTGGCCGATGCGGATGGTGTAGGACTTGCACAGCCAGCTGAGGAAGTTCGGCACGTAGCTGGCTTCGTCCATGTCGCGCCATTTGACGCCGGCGACGCCCTTGCTCCAAGGCAGGATGCCCGAGCTGAGCCAAACGCCGACGTCGTCGTAGTAGAGCTGGTAGCTGCGGATCAGCAGCACGCGGTAGCCGACCAGCAGCGCCGACGCGGCCAGCACGCCGGCCGCCGCCATCTGGTTGAAGTTGAACGCCAGCGGCAGCAGGCCGAAGAACAGCAGCAGCGCGACGACAAAGATGCCGATGTAGGCGGTCCAGGACTTGCCGCACAGTAGAGTGGCCGAGTGGCCGATGGTGGATTCGTTGCTGTCTTCCATAAGTTTCCTTGTCTGGTGGTGCGCGGATAATGCCACGGATCGCCGCGCCGGCCCAACACAGCCGCGGCCGGCCGGTGCGCGGGCTATTGCCGCAAGCCTTCTTGTAGCATGCCCAGCATGTCGCCGGCCGACATGCGCGCAACCGCGTCGCTGCCCTCGAGCAGGCTGTCGGCCAGGTCGCGCTTGTGCTTGTGCAGGTTGACGATGCTTTCCTCGATGGTGTGTTTGGCCACCAGCCGGTAAATCGTCACCGGGCGCAACTGGCCCATGCGGTGGGCCCGGTCCGAGGCCTGGTCCTCGACCGCCGGGTTCCACCACGGGTCCATATGGATCACGTAGTCGGCCGCGGTCAGGTTGATGCCCATGCCGCCGGCCTTCAGGCTGATCAGGAAGACGTCGCCGTCGCCCGCCTGGAAGGCGTCGACCCGCACCTTGCGCTCCAGCATAGGGGTCGAACCGTCCAGGTACTGGTAGCGCACGCCGTGCTGGTCGAGGTGTTGGCGGATCAGGCTCAGGTGGTCGACGAACTGGCTGAACACCAGCACCTTGTGGCGGTTTTCCAGCAGCCCCGAAAGCAGTTGCGCGAACGCCGCCAGCTTGCTGCTGGCCAGCCCGAGTTCCGGCGCCACCAGGTGCGGGTTGCAGCAGGCGCGCCGCAGTTTCATGATTTCGGCCAGGATTTGGATCGCCTTTTTCGCCGCCGGCTCCTCGACCATCGCCAGCTTTTCCAGCGCGGCGCGGCGCAGCGATTCGTACAGCGCCGTTTCCTGCGCCGACAATTCGACCTGCATCACAATCTCGGTGCGCGGCGGCAGCTCCGACAGCACCTGCGACTTGGTGCGGCGCAGGATGAAAGGTTGGATCAGGCGGCGCAGGCGCAGCCGGGCGCCGGGCTCGGCGGCCCGCTCGATCGGGCCGGCGAAGCGCAGGTTGAACTGGTCGAGGGTGCCGAGCAGGCCGGGATTGATGAAGCGGAACAAATTCCACAGCTCGCCCAGGTGGTTTTCCAGCGGCGTGCCGGTGGCCACCATGCGGAAGTCCGCTTGCAGCGCCATCACCGCCTGGGAGCGTTTGGTGGCGCCGTTCTTGATCGCCTGCGCCTCGTCGAGCACGACGGTGTGCCATTGAACGTCGGCGAACAGCTGCGCCTCCTGTTGCAGCAGGCCGTAGCTGGTCACCACCAGGTCGAAGGCGCCGGCGCCGCTCAGGGTTTCCTTGCGGTCGCCGGCGCCGAACAGTACCAGGTTCAGGGTCGGGGCGAAGCGCGCCGCCTCGCTGAGCCAGTTCATGCACACCGAGGTCGGCGCCACCACTAAGGTCGGGCCGTGCGGCGCGCGCGCCAGGATCAGCGCCAGCGCCTGCAGCGTCTTGCCCAGGCCCATGTCGTCGGCCAGGCAGGCGCCCACGCCCCAGTTGGCCAGCCGCGCCAGCCATTCGAAGCCGGCCAACTGGTAGTCGCGCAGCTCGGCTTGCAGCGTGCTCGGCAGTTGCGGCACGTAGCCGGCCTGGTCGCACAGCCGCGCCATGTGCTCCTTCCACAGCTTGTCGGCCTTGACGCCGCCGGCGTCGTTGGCCAGCTCCTCCAGCGCGAACGAGGCCAGCGGATGCACGCGCACGCCGTCGCCGTGCGCCTGGCCGTAGGCGGCCAGCTCGGACAGGCGCCGGTGCAGCTCGTCGCTGAGGGCGAGGAACTGGTTTTCGCCCAGCGCGACGAAGCGGCTTTTGCCGTTTTGTATCAATTCGAGCAGGGCGCGCAGGTCCAGCACCTTGCCCTCGTCGATCTGCAACTCGCCGCTGGCGGCGAACCAGTCCTTCTCGCCCTTGATCGCCAGGCGCAGTTGCTGGCTCTCGACGCGCTTGCTGACGCGGAACGATTCGCCCTCCGGCCACGCCAGCACCAGCGTTTCCGGGTCCAGCTCCTGCAGCTCGACCAGCAGTTGCAGGCACGTGGCGGGCTGGCCCAGCAGCCATTCGCCGTGCTCCTCGTCGGCCGCCTCCAGCGCGCGGCACTTGTCGACCAGCTGGCGCCGCGCCTCGCGCTCGCCGTCCAGCTCGCGGCGCGCCTGCACCGGCCGGCCGGCGACGTCGGCGAAGACGCTCTCGGCGCCGCTGCCGGGCGCGTAGTAGGCGCCGCCGTCGCTGAGCGGGCGCACCAGGATTTGCATTTTCAGACCCTGCTGGTAGGGTAGCAGATGCACGTGCAGGCGGGCGTCGGCGGCGATTTGCTCGACGTTGTCGGCGCCGCCGACGATGTCGGACTGCACCGTGACCAGCGAGGAAAGCGCGCCGATCGCCTGCAACACCTGCTGTTCGGCGTGCAGCGGCACGGCCAGGCCGGCGCCGACGATGGCGCCGATGCGCCGGTGCTCGTCGAGGATGTGGATGACGCGCAGGCGGGTCGGGGTTTCCTTGGTGACGACGATGCCGGCGCCGTGCTCGGGCAGCGGCGGCTGCAGCGTGATCCACAGCTCGCCGCCGTTGGCCTTGATCAGCAGTTCCGGCGCGCCGGCCAGCAAGTCCAGGCGGGTCTCGGGCGCGTCCAGGCGGAACACCAGCGGGTGGCCGACCAGCGCCACCAGCGCCTTTTCGCGCTCGACTTCATAGCGCGGCGACGACGAGTAGTATTGCGCGAACGGGCCGATCGTGGCGGCCACGCGCACGTCCTGCGGCGCCAGGAAGTCGATCGTCGCGGCCTCCTCGTACAGGCGTTTCAAGCCCATCGCGCGGCCCTTGCTCCAGGCGCCGCGGGCGTCGCGCTTCTGCTCGCGCGGCTCGATCTCGGAGACGCCGTCGCGCTCGTTGAAACCGATCAGCCAGACCAGCCGCGAACTCTTGCCGTCGACCTGGGCCGGCGCGCCGGCGCCGCCCTGCGGCTGCAGGTTGATCAGCGCGCTGAGCTGGCGCTGCCAGGCTTCCTGCCGCTCGAACCACGGCGCCAGGTCGACGAAGCCGTGGCGCTTGCGCAGCATCGCCGCATAGTCGTCCAGCTCGGCGTCGCCCATCCGGCCCAACAGACCGGCGGCCTGCGCGGCGATGAAATAGAAGCCGCCGGCGTTGGCCTGGCGCACCAGTTGCTGCAACTGCGGCTTGCGTTCTTCCAGTTGCGGCAGCGCCAGCCAGTAGTACAGCAGGGCCTGGAACATTTGCGCCTGCAACTGGGTTTCCCAGTTGCGCGAGGGGAGCGCGTCGGCTTGCAAGGTGCCGGCGCGGATCTGCCGCAGCATGCTGAGTTGCTGGTAGACGGTGCTGTCGTGGTTGTGCTGGGCGCGCAGGGCCAGGTCGAGGTAGGTTTCGGCTTGCTTCAGCAACTTCGGGTCGTTGCTGCGAAGCAGGGCCAGCACGTATAAATGGCCGCCCATGCCGGGGAAGCATAGTTTGCGCTTGCCGCTTTCGCGCCGCAGCAGCTTGAGCGCCGCGTCGTAGCCGGCCAGCGCGCCGTCCTGGTCGCCGCGCAATTGCGCGGCGGCGCAGCGCAGGAACTGCGCCAGGGCGCCCTGGGCGCTGCGCAGCAGGGCGTCGGCCTGTTCGAGTGCGCCGCAGACGATGGCGTGCTCGGCCAACGCCATGCACAGCGCCGCCGCCGGCGGCTCGCCGGCTTCCAGCTGGCGTTGCAGGTGCTGGACGCAGAACAGCGCCAGCGTCGGCGCCGTCTCCGGCTCGCGCTGGCTGTGGTTGACCAGGATGGCCAATATCTCGTCCTGCAACTGGGGATGGATGCGCGCCATCATCTCCGGCTCGAACGGCCGGGCGCAGATATCGATCAGCGGATGCAACTGGCCGGCCTCGTAGCAGGCCAGGCAGGCGTTGAGGATAGGCGCCACCTGTTGCGGGGCGTCGCCGCGCAGCAGGGCGATGCGCAGGCGCGCCACGCCCTGGCGGTAGCTGCGCAGCTCGACGAAATGGTCCCAGCTGCGGCGCACCGGGCTGATGGTTTCGACGGCGTCGCACAGGTCGCGCAAGCGGCAGGCTTCGATCGCCGCGCGGATGGCCGGCCAGCGCAGCGTCGAGTCGATGCTGAAGCCGCGCCCCACCGCCTCGCTGAGCATCGCCAGGCGCACCAGCCGCTGCAGCGCCACCAGCACCACGGCCAGGCGGAAGTGGGTGCCGTCGGGTTCGTTAATGTTGGCGCGCTGCAGGTGCTCGCACAGCGCGTGCTTGCCGATCGGTTCGCCGACGATGGCCAACAGCGCCATGATCATTTTTTCGTGTTCGTCGAGGGCGTTAAATTCGGTAAGCAGTTGCTGGTCGATCATGCAGGTTCCATCTGTTGTGCTTCAATGTGGTCGCGTCGGTATTGGGCGTCAGGGCAGGTTGTGGATCCGCACCGCGGCGGCGGCGCCGGGCGCGTCCAAGCCGAACACGCGCAGGTAGAAATACAACTCCGCCTCCAGCGTGCGCACGATGTTCTCGGCCTTGCGGAAGCCGTGGCCCTCGCCCTCGATCTCGACGTAGGCGACCGGCACGCCGCGCGCCTTGAGCGCCTCGACCATCAACACCGACTGCTGCGGCGGCACCACCTTGTCGTCCAGGCCCTGGAAGAAAATCATCGGCCGCTTCAGGCGGTCGGTATGGTGGATCGGCGAGCGCTCCAGGTAGAGCGCCTCGGCCCGCGGCGCCGGCGCGATCAGGTACTCATTGTAATGCGACTCGAACTTGTGCGAATCCTGGTCCAGCCCCTTCAGGTCGGACACGCCGTAATAGCTGGCGCCGGCCTTGAACACGTCGTGGAAGGTCAGCGCGCACAGGGTGGTGTAGCCGCCGGCGCTGCCGCCGCGGATGATCAGGCGCTCCGGGTCGACCAGGCCGCGTTCGACCAGATAGCGCGCGCCGGCGACGCAGTCGTCGACGTCGACGACGCCCCATTCACCCTGCAGGGCGTCGCGGTAGGCGCGGCCGAAGCCGCTGCTGCCGCCGTAGTTGACGTCGAGCACGCCGAAGCCGCGGCTGGTCCAGAACTGCGTCGCCAGCTTCAGCGTGTTGCTCGCCATACTGGTCGGGCCGCCGTGGATGATGACGATCAGCGGCGGCTTGGTGCCCGGCCCGCCGGCATAGTCGTCGTTGCGCGGCGGGTAGAAGAAGGCGTGCGCCTGGCGCCCGCCGCTGCTTGGATAGACCACGCTCTCGGGCACCGACAGGTAGGCGCCGGCGGGCGGCTCGGCGATCGAGCGGGCCAGCACCTCCAGTTCGCCGTTGGCGAAGTCGATGCGCGCCAGCTCCAGCGGAATGGTCGGGCCGCCGCCCAGCAGGGCGACGAAGCCGGGGCCGACGCGCAGCTCGCGGATCTCCTGGTAGGGATTGGCTATCGTTTCCAGCTTGGCGCCGCCGGCCCGCAGGCGGCCCAGGCGGCTGACGCCGTTCTCGATATACGTGCAGACGATCTCGCCGGCCGAGCGGAAACCGTACATGGCGACGCCGAAGGTCCAGTGCGGGCAGGCGAACTCGGCCTGCATCGGGCACAGCGCCTCGACGTCGGCGCCGCGCAAGCGGTACAGATTCCACCAGCCGCTGCTGTCGGAGACGAAATGCAGCAAGCCGTCGGGCGACCATTCCGGCTGGCACACCGATTCGCGCGCGCCGCCGGCGATCAAGCGCGGCGTCGACAGCGCGCCGTCGGCGCCGACCTCGGCCAGCCACAACTCGGTGCCCTGCCACGGCATGCGCGGATGGTCCCAGCTCAACCAGGCTAGAAAACCACCGTCCGGCGACAGGCGCGGCGCGGCGAAGAAATCGTGGCCCTGGGCCAGCACGGTTTCGGCGCCGTCCGCGGCGATCGCGCAAATCGAATTGACTGGATGGGCGTGGCCCTCGGCCGGGTGCAGCTCGCGCACGCCGATCAAGCGCTGGCGCTGCCGGTCGACGACGAAATCGGCGTGGCGCTGGGTGCCGGCTCGGGTCAGCGCAAGCGGATCGGCGCCGTCGCGCTGGACATACACGCGGTTATCGGCGAAATGCGAGAAATACACGGTAGCGCCGTCCACCGCGTAGGCGCCGCCGCCGTACTCGTGAACGCGGCTGCGCACATTCCACGGCGCCGGCGTCAACTCGTCGACGCTGGCGCAGCGCTGGCGCAGCAGCGTATTGCGGCCGGCCTCGGTGGCGCGGCCGGCCAGCCAGAAAATATCGCCGCCGTCGGCCCCGCCCAGTGCCAACTGCGACAACGGCGCCGCGCCGGCGGCCACCAGCGCGGCGCTGATCGGCGAAGGCCACACGCCGAAAGGGGCGGTAATGCTGGAAGAGGCAGACGTCATACGAACTCCCGAAAAAGGAAAAAACAGCGTGGCGCGCGAAGGCGGCGGGGCGTTAATCATAATGAAAGCGTGGCGAATCATCCAGACAAACTTATAAGCAACTCCCGGGCGGCACGCAACAACCCCGGGGTCGGGTCTCGATTTAACGTTTTTGTTCGCGCTCGGCAAGGTTCTTGTGTTCGATGGGCAAGTAAGCCGCCATGTTGAGACCTGCCCCCCAGGGTTGTTGTGTTGGCGCGGCTGTTGGGCGTAGGCATTTCGGATGATGAATCCGCGGCGATTGGGTGCGATAATAGCGTCTTTCTCCAAGCTATTGATCGCCTTCCATGCCACAATTCGCTCCGCTTCAGAATGATACTTTCTTGCGCGCTTTGCTGCGCCAGCCTACCGAATACACGCCCGTGTGGTTGATGCGGCAAGCCGGGCGCTATTTGCCGGAATACCGCGCCACGCGCGAGCGCGCCGGCTCTTTCCTGGGCCTGGCGAAGAATCCCGATTACGCCACCGAGGTGACGCTGCAGCCGCTCGACCGTTTTCCGCTCGACGCGGCGATTCTGTTCTCGGACATTTTGACGGTGCCGGACGCGATGGGCCTGGGCCTGTATTTCGTCGATGGCGAGGGGCCGAAGTTCGAGCGTCCGCTGCGCACCGAGCAGGACGTGATGGCCTTGCGCGCCCCCGATCTGGGCTCGCTTGATTATGTGTTCAACGCGGTCACGCAGATTCGCAGCGAGCTCAACGGGCGGGTGCCGCTGATCGGTTTTTCCGGCAGCCCGTGGACGCTGGCTTGCTATATGGTGGAGGGCGGCGGTTCGAAGGAGTTCCACACCATTAAGAAGATGCTGTACAACCGGCCCGATTTGATGCACCACATTTTGCAGACCAACGCGACCGCGGTGGCGCAGTATTTGAACGCCCAGATCGACGCCGGCGCCCAGGCCGTGATGATTTTCGACTCCTGGGGCGGCGCGCTGGCCGATGGCGCCTACCAAGAGTTCTCGCTCAGCTATATGCAGCAGGTGATGGCCCAGTTGAAGCGCGACAAGGACGGCGTGAAAATCCCCGCCATCGTCTTCACCAAGGGCGGCGGCCAGTGGATCGAGCAGATCGCCGATATCGGCGCCGACGCGGTCGGCCTGGACTGGACCGTCAACCTGGCGCGCGCGCGCGCCCTGGTCGGCCACAAGGTTGGCTTGCAGGGGAATCTGGACCCGGCCATCCTGTTCGCCAGCCCGGATCAGATTCGCGCCGAGGTGGCGAAGGTGTTGACCGCCTTCGGCGCGCCGGCGCAGGGCAACGGCCACGTGTTCAACCTGGGCCACGGCATTTCCCAGTTCACGCCGCCGGAGTCGGTCGCGGCGATGGTCGAAGCGGTGCACAGCCAGAGCCGGGCCATGCGCGCCGCCTGATGTCGCCGGACGGCGCCGCCCGGCGCCGGAAAAAGGGCACGTTTCGCTGTGAAACGTGCCCTTTTTTCCTTCCGCGGCGATACAGAAAAACCGACTTATGCACAATTTTTTTTACTGCGGAAATAACAGGCAGCCCAAATCACCCGCCCGGCGCGTAGCGCCAAGTCGTTGATTTGTAAGCGTTTAATTTACCCGTCTTGGCTTCTTATTTTGGTATTCGGCAAGGTTGTTCCCCATGCCGGGGAGATAACAACTTCATTGTCCACAAAGTTATCAACAGATTCTGTGGATAAAAATGAAAAGTACTTTGTTTACCGCGACTTAGCTGAAAAGCGCAGGTTCGACGCGAGCTTGCGGCGCTAAAGTATATTTTTGTGGCAATTTTGCCGTCGTGCCCGCTGATTTGCGCGAGCGCAAGCTTTCTGTGGATAACAGGGGGCCGCGCATACGCCGGTCCGGCGTTGCCGGGCGTCATTATCGATGCGATTCCGGTATGAAAATGGCCGCTAATACCTCACTTATGCACAGAGAGCAAGAAAAATCACGACATTGCTTGTCTCCTACGAGGTGATTTGTAAGTAGTTGATTTTATTCGCTTATTTTTCGTCAATTCGGGCCCGCGGCGTCTCTAGCTGAGTTATCAAACGATGGTTTCCTTGCGTCAATTTCGCTTTGTCCACAAAGTTATCCACAGGCGCCAACGCTGCCGGGCGGCGCCGCGGCGCGTCCGTCGGGCCGGCGGCGGCGGTGCCCGCGCCGGCGTGGCGGGGTTGACGCGGAACAGGAAAACCTTCATTTCCTTGCTGCTACAATCGCGGCGCCGCCGGCCGCCAGAGCCGGGTGTTCGCGGGTGTTTTAGCAGCAGTCGCAGTATGATGGCTGCGCTGGTCCAGCCCGCCCGCGCGGCGGATAAGCTGCATGGATAATTCAAGCAGCCCCGGCGCGCGCTTTGCCGCGCCCTTTTTCAGATTGGTAGCATAGATGGCGCAGTGCATTCTTAAAATCGCGCTCGACACCCCGCTAAACGCTTGTTTCGACTATCGCTGGCCGTGCGAGGCGGACGCGTGGCCGCAGGTGGGGCAACTGGCGCTGGTGCCGTTCGGCCGGCGCGAGGTGATGGGTCTGATCGTCGGGGTGTCCGGCGCCACCGAGGTGCCGGAGGCGAAGCTGAAGGACGCGCTGGCGGTGCGCTCGCAGTTGTCGCCGCTGTCGCCGCAATGGCTGGCGCTGGCCGGCTTTGCCGCCGATTATTATCAGCGCCCCTTGGGCGAGGTGGCGTTGCCGGGCCTGCCGAAGAATTTGCGCGTCTTGACCACCGTCGCGCTCGACCGCGCCATCAAGAAGCTGGCCAAGGACACCAGCGAGCACGACGGCACGCCGCTCGACATGCCGCGCTTGAACGGGGCGCAGCAGTTGGCGGCCGACGCCATCGGCGGCGCCAGCGGTTTCCAGCCGACCTTGCTGTACGGCGTCACCGGCAGCGGCAAGACCGAGGTGTATCTGCAAGCCTGCGCCCAGGTGCTGGCGCGCGAGGCCGACGCGCAGATCCTGATTCTGGTGCCGGAAATCAATTTGACGCCCCAGCTGGAGGGCAATATCCGCGCCCGCTTCCCCGGCGTGATGCTGGCGACCTTGCACAGCAGCCTGTCGGAGGGCGAACGCATGCTGCACTGGTTGGCCGCGCACCAGGGCAAGGCCCGCATCGTCCTCGGCACGCGCTTGGCGATCCTGGCGTCGCTGCCGAACCTGAAGCTGATCGTTATCGACGAGGAACACGACCCGTCCTACAAACAGCAGGAGGGCTTGCGCTACTCGGCGCGCGACCTGGCCGTGTGGCGCGCCTGGCAACTCGGCATTCCAATCGTGCTGGGCTCGGCCACGCCGTCGCTGGAAAGCTGGCACCACGCCCAGTCGGGCCGCTACCGCAAGCTGGAGCTGCGCGAGCGCGCCGTCAAGAACGCGGTGTTGCCGCGGGTTAAATTGCTCGACATGGAGCGCGACCGCCCCAAGGACGGCCTGACCTCGCACCTGGTGGCGGCGTTGAAGCTGCGCATGGAGCGCGGCGAGCAGTCCTTGCTGTTCCTCAACCGGCGCGGTTATTCGCCGGTGATTTGCTGCGAATCGTGCGGCTGGATCAGCAATTGCACGCGCTGCACCTCGTTCATGGTGTTGCACAAGCCGGAGCACCGCCTGCGCTGCCACCATTGCAGCCTGGAGCTGCGCATTCCGCGCCATTGCCCCACCTGCGGCAACGTCGACCTGCAGCCGCTGGGGCGCGGCACCCAGCGCGTCGAGGAGGGCTTGCAGTTGCTGTTCCCCGAGGCGCGCATCCTGCGCATCGACGCCGACTCGACGCGCAAGAAGGGCAGCGCGCAGGAAGCCTTCGATACGGTGCACCGGGGCGAGGTCGACATTCTGATCGGCACGCAGATGGTGGCCAAGGGGCATGACTTTAAGAAGCTGACGCTGGTCGGCATCTTGAACCCGGACACGGCGCTGTTTTCGCAGGACTACCGCGCCAGCGAGCGGCTGTTCGCGCAATTGATGCAGGTGGCGGGCCGGGCCGGGCGCGCCGCGCAGACTGAGGGCGGCAGCGTGAGCGAGGTGCTGATCCAGACCCGCTACGCGCGCCATCCGCTGTACGACGCCGTGGTCAACCACGACTACGACCATTTCGCCACGTCGCTGCTGGAGGAGCGCGCCCAGGCGGCGCTGCCGCCTTATCTGTTCCAGGCGCTGCTGCGGGCCGAGGCGCCCGAGCTGGACACCGCGATCGCGTTTTTGAAGCTGGCGCAGGGCTGCGTCGCGCACCCGGCCATTACGATCAACGATCCGATACCGATGAGCATGACGCGGGTCTACAACGTCGACCGCGCGCAGTTGCTGGTGGAGTCCGCCTCGCGGCCGGCGTTGCAAGCGTTCCTGAAAGAATGGCTGGCGGCGCTGCGCGACATGAAAAGCCGCGTCAAGTGGTCGCTGGAAGTGGACCCCCTCGATATTTAAGTTAGCGCGATGTCGTAGGTCGGGTGAGCCGGGACGGCGTAACCCGACAACGTTGGCGACAGGCTAACTGAACGTCACTTTACCCCGGCTGTACCAGGTAGCGCCGCGCGCTGCCGATGATTTGTTCCGACAGTAATTTGGTGAACGGCGCGTCCAGCGTCCACGCGTGCCAGCTCAGCGGCACGTCCAGCGTGCGCCCCGGTCGCAAATCCACCAGGCGCTCGCTGGCCAGCGCGGCGTTGGCCTGCTTCTGCGGTATCAAGCCGTAGGCCATGCTGCCGAGGATGCAGTCGCTCAGCGCCGCCGACACCGGCACGGTGTGGTGCGGAAACTGGCCGCGCATGTCGAGTTCCTGATGCAGGAAGCGCGCCAGCAGACGGCGGTCGCTGACGGCGGCCGGCGCCAGTTGCGCCGCCTCGGCCGAAAAGCCGTCGCCGAACCAGTGTCCGGCAAACATCGGCGTGGCCACGCAGACGTAGCGCATCAGGCCCAGCGCGGTCACGCTGGTGCCGGCGGCGTTGTCGGCCGACACTTCGGGCGCGCCCGCGATGCAACCGAACACGCTGCCTTCGCGCACCAGCCGCAGCGCGCTGTCGCTGTCGGCCAGGCGCACGTCGAGCTGGCAGCGCGGCGGCGACAGCAGCGCCGGCAGGCTGTCCTGGAACCACGTCGCCAGGCTGTCGGCGTCGAGCGCTAGGGTGATTTCCGGCATGCTGACGCTGTTGCCCAGGTCGATGTCGAGCGCCGCCTCCATCAATTTCACGTTGCGGTGGTGCACGATCAGGCGCTGGCCCAGTCCGGTCGGTACGGCCGGCTGGCCGCGTACGATCAACAGCCGCCCGCTGGCGTCTTCCAGCGCCTTGATGCGCTGCGATACCGCCGACTGCGTGATGCCCAGGGCCAACGCGGCCTTCTCGAAACTGCCGTGGCCGGCGACCGCTTCCAATACGGCGAGCGCCCGATAATCTAACTGTGGCATAAGCTGCGCTTATAAAATTTATTAATGATTAGCCATGCTAATACATCGTTGCCGGGAAGTAAAACGTAATGTAACGCAAAAGAGTAATATTCATCGGGGGAAACCGGCGCTACGACGCGGCTTGACACAAGGAAATGCAATGAAGACCATACAAGTGGATGTCGCCGTGATAGGCGGCGGAACGGCTGGCATGACGGCGTACCGGGCCGCGCGCGCCCACGGCAAACGCGTCGTCATGATCGAGGGCGGCCCTTACGGCACCACCTGCGCGCGGGTCGGCTGCATGCCCAGCAAGTTGCTGATCGCCGCGGCCGAGGCGGCCCACGCCGTGGCCGCCGCGCCGGCCTTCGGCGTCCATGCCGGCCCGGCGCGGATCGACGGCGCGGCGGTGATGGCGCGCGTGCGCAGCGAACGCGACCGCTTTGTCGGCTTCGTGCTGGAGAGCATAGACGGCATTCCGGCCGAGGATAAAATTGGCGGCTACGCCCGCTTCCTGGACGCGCGCCGCCTGCAGGTGGACCAGCATACCGTGGTCGAGGCCGGCAGCGTGGTGATCGCCACCGGTTCCACCGCGAGCGTGCCGCCGGAATGGGAAAAGGCCGGCGATAGGGTGATTATCAGCGACGATGTGTTTGACTGGACCGATTTGCCGGCATCGGTGGCGGTGGTCGGCAGCGGCGTCATCGGCTTGGAGCTGGGCCAGGCGCTGCACCGTCTCGGCGTGCGCGTAACGCTGTTCGCGCGCGGTTCCAGCGTGGCCCAGTTGAGCGATCCGCTGGTGCTGCAAACGGCCGCGCGCACCCTGTCGGAGGAGCTCGACCTGCGCTTTCAAACCCGCGTCACCGGCGTCGCCGCCGATGGCGCGGCGGCGCTGGTAAGCAGCGTCGACAGCGCCGGCAAGCAGCGCAGCGAGCGTTTCGACTATGTGCTGGCGGCAATCGGCCGCAGCCCGAACGTCGGCCGGCTCGGCCTGGAATTGACCGGGCTGGCGCTCGACGAACGCGGCGTGCCGCTGTATGACGGCGGCACCATGCAATGCGGCGACAGCGCCATTTTCATCGCCGGCGACGCCGACGACGAGCTGCCGATCTTGCCGGAGGCGGCCGACCAGGGCCGTATCGCCGGCGACAACGCCGCCCGCTACCCGCAAGTGCGGCCCGGCCTGCGCCGCACGCCGCTGACGGTGGCCTTCTGCGAACCGCAGATCGCCAGCGTCGGCGCGCGCCACAGGGACTTGTGCGACAGCCACGCCGGCAAATTCGCGGTTGGCGCTGTGTCGTTCGAGAACCAGGGCCGCAGCCGCGTCATGTTGCAAAACCGCGGCATGCTGCGGGTCTACGGCGAATTCGGCAGCGGCCGCTTCCTCGGCGCCGAGATGGTCGGTCCGCGCGCCGAGCACATCGGCCATTTGCTGGCCTGGGCTTGCCAGGCCGGGCTGACCGTGGCGGCCATGCTCGACATGCCGTTTTACCATCCGGTGGTGGAGGAGGGCGTGCGCACCGCGCTGCGCGAGCTGGCCAGCCATTTGTCCAAGGATGGCGCCGAGCAATTGTGTCAGGATTGCACGCCCGGCGCGTAAAACACACGGGCGGGTAGACGCCGGCCCCGCTTTCGACGATCATCTGGAGACGACACAATATTGATTGTGGGTAAGTATCATTAAACATTGCACACCTTGCCCCGCGGCGTATCTTAAAAATAAGCGCAGCCACGAGCGCAGGCGGGGCCGGGACCAGAGATGACACTACAAATACGACGCATTACCACCAGCGAGCTCGCGGTAGGGCAGCCGCTGCAATGGGACGTGCACGGTGAAAGCGGCGGTTTGCTGGTGAAGCGGGGCCATGTGGTGGCCAGCGACACGCAAATGGATTTATTGCTCGAACGCGGCTTCATCGAGGTCGACGACGGGTCCGTCCCAAGCACTTGCCAGGAGCCGCCGTCGACCTTGCGCATGCTCAACCTGGCGCGCGCGCAGTTGCACGTGGCGCTCGTCGATATCCTCAACGGCCAGGCCACTGTGCGCGAGAAGCTCGACGATGTCGTCGCCTTGATCGCCGATGCCATCGATGTCGACCAGGACGTCGCGCTGGCCTGCATCCTGCTCAACCAGGACGTCGGCGAGTACGCGACGCGCCACAGCGTCGACACCGCCGTGGTGGCGATGGTCATGGCGCGCGCGCTGAAAATGCCGCCGGAGCGGGTGGCGAGCGTGGCCCTGGCCGCGCTGACGATGAACGTGGGCATGCTGCAACACCACGAGCGCTTCCAGCACACCGCGGCGCCGCTGGCCGGGGCCGACCTGGCCTATCTGCGCGGGCATCCGCAGGCCGGCGTCGCGCTGCTGCGGGCGGCCGGCGTCGACGACGAGGACTGGCTCGCCTGCGTGCTACAGCACCACGAGAACGAGGACGGCACCGGCTACCCGCACGGCAAGACCTCGGCGCAGATCGGCGTCGCCGCCAAGATCGTCATGCTGGCCGACCGCTACTGCGCCCGGGTGTCGGCGCGCAGCTACCGCAAGGCCATGCTGCCGAACGCGGCGCTACGCGACATTTTGCTGGAGGGGAAGGAAACGGTGGACGCGCAACTGGCGTCGGTGCTGCTGCGCGAACTCGGCATCTATCCGATCGGCACCTTCGTCAAGCTGCTCAGCGGCGAGATCGGCATCGTCACGCGCAAGGGGCTCAATTCAACCACGCCGCACGTGCTGTCGCTGATCAACCCCTGGGGCGGCAAGCTCGACGTGCCGCTGCGGCGCGACACCAAGATCGACCGCCATGCGATTCGCGAGGTGCTGGGCGGCGACCAGGCGGCGCTCAGTTTCCGGCTCGACCAGTTGTGGGGGCGCTCGGCCAGCGTGTAGGTCGGATGAGCGCAGCGTAATCCGACATGCTCCGCAGCGGCGCTCGCTCACTTCGCCTAGTTCAGCAGCCCGTCCAGGCGGCCCTGCTCGGCCAGCTCGCGCAAGATGCGGATGGTGTCGATATCGGACTCCTGGTAGGCCGAGCGGCGGAAATCGTTGTACATCGCGTTGGCCGAGTCGGTCGCCTCGTCCTGGCCGTCGTCGTATTGGAAGCGCACCCACAGCGTGTCGGCGGTCGGCGCCTCGATCGTCATCACCAGGCTCGACGCGCTGATGTCCTTCTGCGGCGCCACCTCGTAGCGCACCTGGTGCGGCGGCGACAGCTGCACGCGGTCCTGGATGACCAACTCGCCGTAGCGCAGGCTGCGCTTGAAGCCGCTGTCGTCGCGCGCGCTGATCTCGCACTCGTCCAAATGCGGCACGAACAGCTTGGGCGACTCGGCGCGCAGCACCAGGCCGCGCCACAATTGCTGGTCGCTGAGGGTGTCGATCAGCGGGTTCATGGGGTCGTTAATCTCGATCAGGTGTTCAAATTTCATTGGATTGCCGTCAAATAAGTGGAAGCGCGCAGCGCCCGTCGGGGACAATGGTAACGCACCGGCGCGCCGGGCCGTTAGCAAAGCGCTCAATTTGCATGTTCAATGGCATGCTCAATGTAGAGGATATCCGCCCAACGTCGATTTTATCAATGGCGGCCGGGTGCCGCTTGACCTAGCTCCAGCTTGGCGCGCGCGGTTTTGCTGCTGATACAATGGGGCGTCGTCCTCCGTCCCCGAAAACCCCTCCCGATGTCCACAGCACCCCAGTTCGGCCTGAACGTTCCGCAAAGCGAAGCCGTGACCTACCTCGACGGCCCCTGTCTGGTGCTGGCCGGCGCCGGCTCGGGCAAGACGCGCGTGATCACGCAGAAGATCGCCCATCTGATCGAGGACCGCGGCTACGATCCGCGCTCGATCGCCGCGCTGACCTTCACCAACAAGGCCGCGCTGGAGATGCAGGAGCGCATCGCCAAGCTGCTCAAGCAACCGCGCCAGGCCAAGCAGCTGACGGTGTCGACCTTCCACTCGCTGGGCGTCAAAATCCTGCGCCAGGAGGCCAACGGGGTCGGCCTGAAGGACCGTTTTTCGATCATGGACAGCGACGATTGCTTTGCGCTGGTGCAGGACTTGGCGATTACCACCGACAAGCAGTTGATCCGGCGCATACAGAACGACATGTCGCTGTGGAAAAACGGCTTGATCGACCCGGACACCGCGCTGCACCAGGCCAAGGACGAGGACGAGGCCCAGTCGGCGCGCATCTACCGCAGCTACGTGGCGACGCTGTCGGCCTACCAGGCGGTGGATTTCGACGACCTGATCCGTCTGCCGGTGGAATTGTTCCGCAACAACGACGCGGTGCTCGACCGCTGGCAGCGGCGCCTGCGCTACCTGCTGGTCGACGAATACCAGGACACCAATACCTGCCAGTACGAGCTGGTCAAGCTGATGGTCACCGGCATCGGCAAAAAACCGATGTTTACCGCCGTGGGCGACGACGACCAGGCCATCTACGCCTGGCGCGGCGCCACCGTGGAAAACCTGAAGACGCTGGAGGTCGATTTCCCCGACCTGCGCGTCATCAAGTTGGAGCAGAATTACCGCTCGACCATGCGTATCTTGAACGCCGCCAACGCCGTCATCGGCAACAACCCGAAGCTGTTTGAAAAATCGCTGTGGTCGGAGCACGGTCTGGGCGAGCCGATCAAGGTGTTGGGCATGCAGAACGACGACCAGGAGGCCGAGCAGGTCGCCATCATGATCTCGGCCGACCGTTTCGAGCGCAAGAACAAGTATTCCGACTATGCGATTTTGTACCGCGGCAACCACCAGGCCCGCGTGATCGAGCAATGCCTGCGCAAGGAGCGCATCCCGTACACGATTTCCGGCGGCCAGAGCTTCTTCGACAAAGCCGAAATCAAGGACATCATCAGCTACCTGCGCCTGCTGGCCAATGAAAACGACGACCCGGCCTTCATCCGCGCCGTCACCACGCCCAAGCGCGGGGTCGGCATGTCGACGCTGGAAGTGTTGGGGGCGTTTTCCAAGCAATGGAATTGCTCGCTGTTCGAGGCGTCCTTCAAGGGCGGCCTGGAAGCGTTGTTGCCGGACCGCCAGTTGCTGCCGCTGCGCCAGTTCTGCACCTTCATCAACCAGCTTGAGTCGCGCGCCAGCCGCCCCGGCCCGTCCGGCAGCGGCGAGAACGCCGCCGCCGTGCTCGACGACATGATGAAGGAAATCAACTACGAATCGTATCTGTACGACTGCTTCGACGACCGCCAGGCGCAAAGCCGCTGGCAGAACGTGCTCGACTTCACGATGTGGCTCAAGGAGCGCGGCTGCGGCGGCAAGGACAAGTCCGGGCCGGAGAAAAACCTGCTGGAACTGACGCAGATGGTGGCGCTGATGACCATGTTGGAGGGCCAGGACGAGGAGCCCGACGCGGTGCGCATGTCGACGCTGCACGCCTCGAAGGGGCTGGAGTTTCCGCACGTCTTCCTGGTTGGCGTCGAAGAGGGCATCCTGCCGCACAAGGGCGACCCGGACGCGCCGGCCGAGAGCATGGGCGCGCGCATCGAGGAAGAGCGGCGCCTGATGTACGTCGGCATCACGCGGGCCCAGCGCACGCTGCGCATCACCTGGTGCAAAAAGCGCAAGCGCGCCGGCGAGCAGGTCCATTGCGACGTCTCGCGCTTCATCAAGGAAATGCAGCTCGACGTCGGCGACGCCGTGCCGACCGAGGCCGAGACCATTTCGCCGAAGGAGCGCCTGGCGCGCATGAAGGCGCTGTTGGCCGCGCCGAAAGTGTAGCGCACGTCATGCCGTCCGTCCGGCAAGCACCGTGCCACGGCGCGAACGCCAAGATGATCGGCAAGAAAGCCATGTATTGCCAAGCGCTCGACGACATCATCGTCTGCGGCGGCGTTTATCTGGAATAGCGCTGGCGCAGAGGCCGGCGGAGGGCTGCTTCCAGCATAATTGGCAAGCTACCGCGACCGCGTAGCGTTAAAATGCCTGCTTTATCGCCAGGAGCACGCCGTGGGTAACGAAGACCGTTTTATCGACATTGAAATCAAGCTGGCGCACCAGGAAGACATGGTCGAATCGCTGAACCAGCTGGTCTACGAACAGCAAAAACGCATGGACAAGTTGGAGGCGATGTGCGGCGCGCTGGCCCAGCGCATCCGCGACAATTCCGACGGCGGCGCGAACCCCGTCAACGACAAGCCGCCGCACTATTAATCACCGCGGTAACCGGCCGCCGGGCGGGCCTATCCGCCGAGCGCCACCCGGGCGGCGGCCAAGTCCCACGCCGCCTGTCCCACGGTCTTGAAAACCGGCACAAGCGCCGGACGCGGGCGCTGGCCGGACAGCAGCGCCGCCAGTTCGACGACGCCGTTCCAGTCGACCTTGGCCTGGATCAAATCGCCGGCCTCGTGCCGTGCGCCGGCGAGGTCGTCGACCACGATTTGCCGGCGCCGCAGCAGTTCCGGCGGAAACTCCGCCATGTCGGGCTTGAATGCGCCGACGCCGACCGCCAGCGTATGCGCGCCAATATCGACTGGAATCACCGGCGTCTTCGATGTCGTCAGCGCAATCACGACGTCCGTTTCCGGCAGCTCGTGCCGCAGCGAGGCGGCCTCCAGCGCAATGGCCTCGACGCCGGCGTGGCGCCCGCGCAAAGCCTGGCAAAACGCCTGCGCGCCGGCCGCGCTGGTACCGGCGACGCAAAAGCGCGCCACGCCGAAGAACTGTACCAGCGCGTCGACGTGCGCCGCGGCTTGGGCGCCGGTGCCGATGATGAGCACGGACGCCGGTCTGCACGGGGCAAGGGTGGCGATGCCGAGCAGCGTCATCGCGGCGGTGCGGCGCGCCGTCACGGTCGGCCCGTCCAGCAGGGCCAGCCGGCGCCCGGTCGCGGTGTCGAACACTACGACCTCGCCCTGGATCACCGGCAGCGCGTGGCGGGCGTTGTCAGGGTGTACCGTCACAAGCTTGGTCACGCTGATGTCGGCGGCGACGGCGGGCATGCACAACAGCACGCTGGCGGCGTCGACGGGAACGACCAGCCGTTCCGGCGCCAGGATGGCCCTGGCGGCCAGTTCTTGCGCCGCCCGGGCCAGCGCCGGGACCAGTCTGGAATAGGGCAGCGCGGCCGCCGTTTGAGTGGGATCGAATAGTTGCATGGAATGCGCCTAACGTAGGAAGAAGCCGGTGGGGAAGGGATCGGAATCTTCCAGCACCCACTGGTTGAAGCCGGCGATGTGGGCGTGGCCGCTCACTTCGGTGATTGCGGCGTCGATGGCGCCGACTTGCAGCGTGTCGGTGACGCGCACCTCGACACTGCTGCCGACGATACTGCCGTTGACGAAGGTCATCAGGAATTGGCGTAGGTCGTCGCGGTTTGCCTTCAGCCAGGCGCGCTTGTCGAGAATGGTCGCGCCCGGCACCGGCGGCATGCCGGAGACGAGAATGCGCAGGGGCTCGCCGCCGGTGTGCGCGTCGATGGTGTGGATGGTCCGTGTATAGCTGAGCATGGCCGTCTTTTAAGCAATCGGTCGCAGTGGTGGAGAGAATGCGGGAAGTTGAACATCGTTCAAATATCTGCTCGTATTGTACGTCTACGGGCGTCGCTCCAATGACGAGGCGGAGCCGCCTAGACATGCTCGTCCACGGCGAATGCGCGTTGGCTGCGGCTGACACACTACTGATACACGATGAACAAAACGCCGAACAAGTGCTTCAACATACGGGACGCCTTGCTTGGCAATGCCTGCGTTATAGCCGAAGTTGGCGCGCGCTTTGTATCACCGTGTATCCGCCCGCGGGCCTGATACAAAACATTGCACTGGGGCGGCAGGGAGACACACGGCAGATACGCTGGCCGGTTCCAATACTCCCATCCCAACGCATTCACGGAGTTCCACCATGCACAACCTGATCGAAGCGCCGCTGGCCCTGCTGGCCGGCGTCTTCACCATCGCCTCGCCCTGCGTACTGCCGATACTGCCGATACTGCTCGGCACGGCGGTGGCGCAATCGAGCCGCGTGCGCCCGCTGTTCATCGTGGCCGGCTTCGTGCTGACGTTCGCGGCGCTGGGCATGCTGCTGGGCGTGGTGTCCAGCCGTATCGAACTGGCCCACGAGGCGCTGCGCAACGTCGGCATCGCCATGCTGGCCCTGTCCGGCCTGTTCCAACTGTGGCCGCGGCCGTACCGTTGGCTGATGGCGCGCGTGGACGGCCCCTTGCAGCGCTTGGGCGCCGGCGGCGGCAACGCCGGGCCGGGCAAGGCCGGCGGCTTCCTGCTGGGCATGTCGCTGGGCGCGGTATGGACGCCCTGCGCCGGCCCGGTGCTGGCCTCGATCCTGGCGTTGGTGGCGCGGGCGCAGGACGTCAGCTGGTCGGCCCTGCTGCTGTTGCTGTACGCGGTAGGCGCCGGCATTCCGATGCTGGTCATCGCCTACGGCGGCCAGTTTATGCGCGGCCGGGTGCGCCAACTGGCGCGCCACACCGGGCGGCTGCAACAGTTCTTCGGCCTGCTGGTGCTGCTAAGCGCCTGTGCCATCTATTTCCAATACGACGTGCTGGCATACGCCTGGCTCGCCGACGTATCGTCGACCCTGAAAGGACTTTGACATGCTCATCCCTGATGAAAACCCTGCTGACCACGGCCGCGCTGGCCGGCGCCGTTGCCGCCCAAGCCGCCGCCCCGGTGGCGGCGCCGGAATTTACCGGCATCGACACCTGGCTCAACTCGGCCCCTTTGACCATGCAGCAACTGCGCGGCAAGGTGGTGCTGGTTGATTTTTGGACTTATACCTGCATCAACTGCATCCGCACGCTGCCGCACGTGAAAAGTTGGCACGCCAAGTACAAGGACCAGGGCCTGGTGGTGGTCGGCGTGCACACGCCGGAATATCCGCACGAGCGCTCCACCGCCAACGTCACGGCCGCGCTGAAACGCTTCGACATCCAATATCCGGTGGCGCAGGACAACCGCTACGCCACATGGGGCGTCTACAACAACCGCTACTGGCCGGCGACCTACTTGATCGACAAGGGCGGCAAGATCGTCTATTCGCACTTCGGCGAGGGCCAGTACGGGGAAACCGAAGCGGCCATCCGCCGCCTGCTGGCGCAGCCAGGCTGATGCCGGCTGAGGATTGAGGTGCAACAGAATGGTCATACGACTTCAACCTGCCACATTTTTGGTCGTGTTGACGCCTAATCGGTTTTTCCGTTGTGTTTCACCGGCCGGCGCCCCGGATTTTGCCGGCTGTTCGTCGTCATCTAGCCTGGTGTTTGACAATACCCATAATGGGTATTAACATACCCATTATGGGTATTTATACAGACGCGCTATTCACGAAAACGCAGCAGCGGGTGCTGGCGGTGTTGTTCGGCCAGGCACAGCGTTCCTTCTACGCCAACGAAATCATCCAGCTCGCCAACTGCGGGTCCGGCGCGGTGCAGCGCGAATTGGCCCGGCTGGAGCGGGCCGCCTTGGTGACGGTGCGCCGGATAGGTAACCAGAAGCATTACCAGGCCAACCACGAAGCGCCCATCTTCGCCGAGCTGCGCGCCATTGTCGTGAAGACCTTCGGCGTGGCCGACGTGCTGCGGGCTGCGCTGCAGCCGCTGTGGCCGCAAATCGAGCTGGCCTTCGTCTACGGCTCGTTGGCCAAAGGTGGCGAACACGCCGGTAGCGACGTCGACCTGATGGTGGTCGGCGTACCGTCGTCGAACGCGCAGCTGCTCGACACGCTGCTGCCGGCCCACGCCCAATTGGGGCGCGTGGTGAACCCGACCTTGTATTCTCCCGAGGAGTTCGCGCAGCGGGTACGCGATGGCAAGTCCTTCATGCTCCGCGTGTTAGAACAGCCAAAAATGTTCATCAAAGGAAGCGAACATGACATCAAGCGGCTCGGCGGCGCTGGCTAACCTGGCGCGCGCAGCGACAATCGCTACCTGGTGTTCCAGTGTTTGGAGCACACGCTGGGCTGGGCGCCGGCGCGTTGGCTGCTGCTCGACCAAGCTCACAAAAAGCGCAACCTGGCTGAATACGAGGGCGACCTCGACGTCACCGAGGGCTTCGTGCTGGAGTTAATCGACCATGCCGCGGCGCTGATCGCGGCGGCGCAGGCGCTGGACGGCGCTTGCTAGAAGAGACATTGGACGAATCCGGCCGGACTATGGGGCGGACTGTGCAATAAATAGTGGCCACTGTACTGATGTAGATTGCTGCCCCAGATTCCGGTAATCCAGACCCTAGCTTGGTGGCGCACTGGACGGGTTTGGGAGTGGGAATGGTTTGGGGGCTGCTGCTTTTCCAATGCTTCGCCTTAGCCTGCGATCCGCTGGGCAGGCATTGCAGGTGATCGCCGCGTCCATTTCCATCGTTGCTGGTGACGCAATGGTGTCGTGCTGCTATGATTTGGCGCTTAGCCCGCCATAGTTCGACACTATCGCGACCTTTGTTGTAGTCCCCATGAAAGATGCTATGGTCCGTCCTCAAATGCTCGTCCTTGCCGCCAGTATGTTGCTGGCCCATGTTGCCCACGCCGCGCCAGCGGCCCCCGCCGCCATGATCGAAGCCGCCAACCCCTTCTTCAAGGCCAGCCCGCTGCCCTTCCACATGCCGCAGTTCGACCAGATCACCAACGAGCACTACGCGCCGGCGTTCGCCGAGGGCATGCGGCGCCAGTTGGCCGAAGTCGAGGCAATCGCCAACAACCCCAAGCCGGCCACCTTCGACAACACCATCGTCGCGCTCGAACGCAGCGGCCAGCTATTGAACCAGGTCCGCCCGGTGTTCGAGAACATGTCCGGCGCCAACACCAACGAGGCGCTGGAAGGCGTCGAGCGCGACCTGTCGCCGAAGCTGGCCGCCCACAGCGACAGCATTTTGCTCAACGCCAAGCTGTACCAGCGCGTTAACAGCTTGTACGCCAAGCGCGACAAGCTGGGCCTGAACGCCGAGGCGAAGCGCGTGCTGGAACGCTACCACACCGATTTCGTGCGCGCCGGCGCCAAGCTGTCCGCCGCCGACAAGGAAAAACTCAAGGTCTACAACGGCGAGCTGGCCGCGCTGGCGACCGCCTTCAGCCAGAACGTGTTGAAGGAAACCAATGCGCTGGGGCTGGTGGTCGACACCCGCGCCGAGCTCGACGGCATGACCGCCAGCGATATCGACACCGCCGCCGCCGCCGCCAAGGCGCGCGGCCTGGACGGCAAGTTCGTCATCGCGTTGACCAACACCACCGGCCAGGCGCCGCTGGCGGTGCTGAGCAACCGCGCGGTGCGCCAGCGCCTGCTGGAGGCGTCGATGGCGCGCGGCAGCCGCGGCGGCGAGTTCGACAACCGCGCCATCGTCACCAAGCTGGCCAAGCTGCGCGCTGAACGCGCGGCCCTGCTCGGTTATCCGAACTACGCGGCCTACGCGCTGGAAGACCAGACCGCCAAGACCACGCTGGCCGTCAACACCTTGTTGGCGGATCTGGCCAAGCCGGCCGCCGCCAACGCGCGCCGCGAGGCGGCCGATTTGCAAGCCATCGTCGACGCCGAAAAGGGCGGTTTCCAGGTCGGCGCGGCCGATTGGGCGTTTTACACCGACAAGTTGCGCGCCGCCCGCTTCAATTTCGACGAAAACCAATTGAAGCCGTATTTCGAGTTGAACAGCGTGCTGAACAACGGCGTCTTCTTCGCCGCCACCAAGCTATACGGCATCACTTTCAAGGAGCGCAAGGATTTGCCGGTCTACGACCCGGACGTGCGCGTGTACGACGTCATCGACGTCAATGGCAAGCCGCTGGCGCTGTTCATCGCCGACTTTTACGCGCGCAGCAACAAGCGCGGCGGCGCCTGGATGAACGAGTACGTGTCGCAGTCCAAGCTGCTGGGCAACCTGCCGGTGGTGGGCAACCACTTGAACATTCCCAAGCCGCCGGCCGGCGAGGCGACGCTGATGACCTTCGACGAGGTCAACACGCTGTTCCACGAGTTCGGCCACGCGCTGCACGGCATGTTTTCGGACGTGACCTATCCGCGCTTCGCCGGCACCAGCGTGCCGAGCGACTTTGTCGAGTATCCGTCGCAGGTCAACGAAATGTGGGCGCTGTGGCCGGAAGTGCTGCAAAACTACGGCAAGCACTACCAGACCGGCGCGCCGATGCCGAAGGAGTTGCTGGACAAGGTGACGGGCGCGAAGAAGTTCAACCAGGGCTTCATGACCACCGAGTATCTGGCCGCGTCGCTGGTCGACCAGCGCTGGCACCAGTTGACGCCGGCGCAAGTGCCGAGCGATGTGCTGGCGTTCGAGGCGGCGGCGCTGAAGGAGGCCGGCGTCGATTTCGCGCCGGTGCCGCCGCGCTACCGCACCACCTATTTCTCGCACAGTTTCTCGGGCGGCTACTCGGCCGCGTATTATGCTTACCTGTGGAGCGAGAAGCTGGACGCGGAATCGGTGAATTGGTTCAAGGAAAACGGCGGCCTGCAGCGCAAGAACGGCGACTGGTTCCGCCAGAAGCTGCTGGCGCGCGGCGGCACCAATGACGCGCTGCAGTTGTTCCGCAACTTCCGCGGCCGCGACGCCAAGGTCGACGCCTTGTTGGAGCGCCGTGGTTTGGCCGGCAAGTAAACCGGAGGCGTGAGTCCGGGGTCAAACCCTCAGGGTCCGACCCCGGCTCTGCGCCGGTGTTTTAAAGCGGGGCGGCGGCAACTCGGCGCCGCCGCGACATGTCGCGCGGCGATGGATTTTTGGCAAACTAGTACTTCAGCGGTATGGGCGTTATCAATAAATATGAGTAAGATGGAACTATGAACGAGCAAGATTTGAACGGCGTGACATTGGAAGCGATCGTAACGCGGCTGCAGGCGCATTACGGCTGGGCCGAGCTGGCCAAGCGGATCGACATCAACTGCTTTATCAGTGACCCGAGCGTCAAGTCGAGCCTGAAATTTTTACGTAAGACGCCGTGGGCCAGGGCGAAGGTGGAACAGCTCTACCTCGGCACGCAGTTTACCAATTGACTGGAAAAAGCATGGACACCAATCTGAAGGCATCGTTAAAAAACCTGCACGCGAAATTGGCGGTCACCGGTCCCGTCGATGAAGAGTTGCAGGAATTGCTGTTGCAGCTGGACGGCGACATCAAGCAATTGCTCGACAAGCGCGTCGCCGACGCGGAGGACAGCACCACCTACGGCCTGGCCGAACGGACGCAGGAAATCTCGGCCAAGTTCGCGGTCAAGCATCCGCAACTGGAGCCGGCTTTGCGCGAGCTGGGCAATATCCTGTCCAGCATGGGCATCTAAGCCGCCAGCATAGCGGCGGGGCCGCCGGCCCCGCCATCGCTAGCGCTAGCTCTAGCGCTACGACAGCCACTACGGGAACGCCAGCATCGGCGGTTCCTCGCCGCCGAAACTGATTTCGGGATGGCGTCTTTCGATCATTTCCTCGATTTCCTTCACGCGCCGCACCGGCACGTCGACGATCAGCAATACCTGGCCGGCGGCGATCGGCGCGCTAAAGCGCGCCAGGCGCGAGTTCGGCACCGCCGCCGCGTTCATGCCCGAGGCCCACGCGCCGAAGATGGCGCCGCCCAGCGCCGCGATCAAGATCGCCACCGTGCGCAGGGTCAGCCCGTCGGGCGGGAACAGCGCCAGGAAGATGCCGGCGCCCAGCCCGGCCACGCCGCCGATGAGCATGCCCAGTTGCGCGCCGTGTACCAGGTCGGTCTTTTGCAGCGCGTTCAAGTCGGGCATGTCGGGCAGCAAGGTGCCTTCGCGCGCCAGGAAGTGCATATGGCGCTCCTCGATGCGCGCCAGCAGCAATTCGTCGAGCATGGCGCGGCCGCTGGCCACGCTGGGTAACATAAAGTAGAGTCTGCGTCGCATGGTGATCTCCCGGTAAAGGTGGCCCTGCATTCGTTATAGTCGGCAAAATAACAAAATGCAAACATCATTTGCGCCACCGGGCCGGGCCGCCTTTTTTCTTGGGTTAACTTCACAAGTGATTGAAAAATAAACGTTTTTTTCGTAAAATTGGCGCGGAAACGACGCCGGTCCGGGCCACGGCTTGACATTTCCGGTACAATTCGTCCCATATGAGCTCCCCTACCAATTTATTTGCGACCGTTCCTAAACGGTCTGCCCGCGCTGCCGTTGCGCCTTTCCTGCCGATGTCCCGCGCCGAGATGGACGCGCTCGGCTGGGATGCCTGCGACGTGATCCTGGTCACCGGCGACGCCTACATCGACCACCCCAGCTTCGGCATGGCCCTGGTCGGCCGCCTGCTGGAGGCCCAGGGCTTCCGCGTCGGCATCATCAGCCAGCCGGACTGGCTGTCGGCCGAGGCCTTCCGCGTGCTGGGCAAGCCGAAGCTGTATTTCGGCATTACCGCCGGCAATATGGATTCCATGGTCAACCGCTACACGGCCGACCGCAAGATCCGCTCCGACGACGCCTACACCGCCAACGCCGAGCCGAACAAGCGGCCCGACCGCGCCGTGACCGTCTACGCCCAGCGCGCCCGCGAGGCGTATGCGGACACGCCGATCGTCATCGGCAGCATCGAGGCGTCGCTGCGCCGCATCGCCCACTACGATTACTGGTCCGACAAGGTGCGCCGCTCGGTGCTGCCCGATTCGAAGGCGGATATTCTGCTGTTCGGTAACGCCGAGCGGGCGCTGGTCGACCTGACCCACCGCCTCGCCGCCGGCGAGGACATCAAGAACATCCGCGACTTGCGCGGCACCGCCTTTATGGCGCCGCCGGGCTGGTTGCCGGCCGACGATTGGTCGGTCGCCAATTCGACCCGGGTCGACGTGCCCGGCAAGGTCGACGCCCACCACGACCCCTACGCCATGGCGCAGGAAGACAAGACCGTCTGCGCCACCGACAACGCGCAGGGCGCGCCGGAGGTGATCAAGCCGATCCGCATCATGTCGCGCGAGGAGCGCCAGGCGCTGGCCAAGGAGCAGCACGACAAGACCGTGGTGCGCCTGCCGGCCTACGACGTGGTCAAGGACGACCCGGTGATGTACGCGCACGCCTCGCGCGTGTTCCACCTGGAATCGAACCCCGGCAACGCCCGCGCCATGGTGCAGGCGCACGGCGAGCGCGACGTGTGGATCAATCCGCCGCCGCTGCCGCTGGCGATGGACGAGATGGACGGCGTCTACGACATGAACTACGCGCGGGCGCCGCATCCAAGCTATGGCAAGGCGCATATCCCGGCCTGGGAAATGATCCGCTTCTCGGTCAACATCATGCGCGGCTGCTTCGGCGGCTGCACCTTTTGCTCGATCACCGAGCACGAGGGGCGCATCATCCAGAGCCGCTCCGAGCCGTCTATCCTGCGCGAAATCGAGCATATCAGGGACAAGACCAAAGGCTTCACCGGCACTATTTCCGATATGGGCGGCCCGACCGCGAACATGTACCGGCTGGCCTGCAAGGACAAGGAGATCGAAGTGTCGTGCCGCCGCCTGTCGTGCGTCTACCCGTCGATCTGCGTCAACCTGGGCACCGACCACAGCAAGCTGATCTCTCTGTACCGCAAGGCCCGCGCGATTCCCGGCATCAAGAAAGTGTTGATCAGCTCCGGCCTGCGCTACGACCTGGCCGTGCGCTCTCCCGAGTACGTGAAGGAACTGGTCACGCACCACGTCGGCGGCCTGCTGAAGATCGCCCCCGAGCACACCGAGGAAGGCACCCTGTCGAAGATGATGAAGCCGGGCATCGGCGCCTACGACGAGTTCAAGGAAATGTTCGACCGCTTCTCGCTCGAAGCGGGCAAGAAGCAATACCTGATCCCGTACTTCATCGCCGCGCATCCGGGCACCACCGACCTCGACATGCTGAACCTGGCGTTGTGGTTGAAGAAAAACGACTTCAAGCTCGACCAGGTGCAAACCTTCATGCCGACGCCGATGGCGATGGCGACGACGATGTACCACACCCGCAAGAATCCGCTGCGCAAGGTGACGGCCGATTCGGAAGTGGTGGAAACGGCCCGCAGCGGCAAGATCCGCCGCACCCACAAGGCCTTCCTGCGCTACCAGGACCCGGCCAACTGGCCGATCCTGCGCGAGGCGCTGGTTGGCATGGGCCGCGGCGACTTGATCGGTAACAGCGACAAGCACCTGATTCCAGCCTGGACCTCGTCCGAGTCCGGCGGCCTGGCGGCGGGCGAACGCAGCCGCCAGACGTCCGGCGCCGGCACGCCCGACAAGTTCAAGGCGCCGGTCGGCAAGAGCCGCATCGCGCTCGGCGGCACCGCCGCCGCGCCGAAGGTGACGGCGGTCGAATCGAAGATCCGGCCGTCGATCCTGTCGACCATCAAGAGCAAGGCCAAGCCGGCCGCGCCCGCGCCCGCCGGCAAGCCGGGCGCCAAATCGACGCGCGGCGGCGGCGCCGGCACCGGCGCCGCCCGCGGCGGCCGCAAGTAAGCTGCCGGGGGCGCGGGAGTGTTTCCGCGCGCCCGGCAGCTCGCCAAAACAGTCCCTTACATGGACGGCTTGCGTTCGATCAACTCGATTTTGTAGCCGTCGGGATCGGTGATGAACGCGATCACCGTGTCGCCCCCTTTGACCGGGCCGGCTTCGCGTGCGACCGCGCCGCCGTTGGCGCGGATCTTCTCGCAGGCGGCATACGCATCGGGCACCTCGATGGCGATATGCCCGTACGCCGTACCCAATTCGTAGTGCTCGACGCCGTGGTTGTAGGTCAGCTCGATCTCGGCGTGGTCGGGGTTCTTCCCGTAGCCCAGGAAGGCCAGCGTGTAGTCCTGCCCCGGCTGCTCGGCGGTGCGCAGCAGCAGCATGCCCATGACCTTGGTATAGAAATCGATGGATCGCTGCAGGTTGCCAACGCGCAGCATGGTGTGAAGAAGTCTCATGTCTTGATTTGTCGAGTACGGTGTGGAATATCCAGATGTGGGCACTGGGTGCCGCACGCCGCGCGCCTCGGACTGCGGCGTCATGGCCAACGGGCACAATGGCGACCGGACCGTAATCCGACGCGCCTGTGCCGCGTGCTTGGCTAATCCGCCTGCCTTGGGCGGAAACTTCTTCTTTTAGAAGGCTGGCTTTGGACCCGGTGTTTCATACGTCAACAAGTCTGCTTCGCCTTCGATCAGGAAGGGCAGCTTTTCCGCCAGTATTTTGAAATACGGCGTGTCGAAATGTTCATCGAGATCGGCACGGCTCTTCCACAGCTCAAAAAACATGAATTGGTTCGGCTCGTGCGGCGCCTGCAGGAAGTCGTAACGCAGGCAACCCGGCTCGGCGCGCGACAGCGGCGTGAGCATTGCTGCCAGTTCAAGTAAGGCCGGGGCGGCGTCGGGCCGGGCGGTGAAGGATGCGGAAAGAACTAACATATGTGCTCCTGGTATGAATGGTGCTGCTTAATGTTGGAATCCAGCGGCGCCGTCAGACACCTTTCTGAATTAAAGGGAGGGAGTAATAGCCGGCCACCGGTGGTCGCGCCGGAATAACTCCCTTGCTGATTGAGCGGAACGCATAGTAACTTACATTCTCATTAAAATGAATGTATTTTATCCAACCGTGCGCGCCGTTTCTCATTTAAAAAACGTCAATTTCCACCATGTCAACCGGAACCGCGCTCTCGTTTTTTAATGAAACCTTCTCGCTGGTTTCGGACCATTTGAAATTGCCCGATTCAAAATCCCACAGCCGGTCGGGATTTTTATCCGTTTTTTCGCGCAGACGTCCAGCGGAAATGGCGAAAAGAGCCGAGCCTGCCGGACGGATGAACGACTCGGTCGATTCGCCGGGGGCGAGCGTGAGCTTGTAGACGCGGGCACGCGAGTTTTCCATCGTGAGTGTAAATGGTGCGGCTCGACGCGGCGCCGCCGCCGCGGGTGTAGCCGGCGCCGCCGATAACAACTCCATTGCAACCAGGTGCAAGGGCTTTTCGCCGGAAACGATGACGCGGTGGGAATATTCGCCCTTCGCCGTTGATGTGAAACGTACCGATCCGGCCGGGAACGAAACGGCTGCCGGTTTTGCGCCAAGCACGTCGTTGGTAATGTCGACGTTTTTGAACACGACGAGGAAATTATCTTCCCGATGCTCGTGCATTAAAGTGGCATTGCCGTTAGGCAAATTCACTTCATACATGCGCACTTTGCCGTTGTCGAATTTGACCTTGTGATTGGGTTCCAATTCCATCGAAACCGATTCACCCGGGGCTTGCGCGGAGCTGGCAACGGAAGAAAACGCGCCCAATAAGCAAGTGAGCAATACGGCGCTAGTATGGAAAACGGCTGTGGCTTGAATTTTTTTTGACATGTTCGGCTTTGATTGCTGATTAAATTTTATTGTCGGTTTGGTTCAACGAATCCATGCGCGCCAAGCAATGCGCGACGAGGCTGGCGACAGCGGCGTACGGCCATGCAGGAATTTGCAGTTGTCGACCAGGATGGTTTCATCGCGCTGCGCCGAATAGGTGATCGGTTTCGTGTTGTCGATAAAATCCTTGACCCATTCAATCGCCGCTTCGGCTTCGAAGCCGCGCGCATCGACGACCAAGGGCTTGACCTTGTCGTCATAGCGCCAGCGGAACACAACGTCCTCGGCGCTTTTCCAATTCAGGATAGGGACGCGGACCGCTTTGTTCATGCCAGCGCCGTTGAACCTGGCGTAGGTCACTTCGGCCATTTCCAATGCCCTTTTATACTTAAACGGGATTTCGTCGAGTATCCATTGCACGGGCATGAAGGTGGAAACACCGCCGAGGTTGTCATCGATATGTTTAAAATGCAACATGAAGCGCTCGAGCTGGGTGGCCGCGAAGCTGGCGTCGGTGTGCATTGGATGCGCGTCATACGATTCGGCGATCGAGTGGTGCTTGGTGGGATCGCAGGCGATGACGCGAACCTTGTCGAAGGTGTCGTCGTCAATAAACCCCGCGATTTCCGCCAAGTGGTCGTGGAATTCGTCGAAGGAATAGGCTTTTTTGACAACGCCGAGGCCTGTCCATTCCTTCGACGTCGAGGCGGCGTACATGGAGCGGATGTCGTCAAAAC
The DNA here is from genome assembly GCF_000344615.1 of Janthinobacterium sp. CG3. Classification (GTDB taxonomy): domain Bacteria; phylum Pseudomonadota; class Gammaproteobacteria; order Burkholderiales; family Burkholderiaceae_D; genus Janthinobacterium. Next base: position 4,608,058 of record NZ_KB467824.1, read on the forward strand.
GTGTGATGAATTGATTTTCACGGCTATTTTTGGTGCTGGAAGCGGATAAATTAGGCATTTTTACTTTTTACGGATTGAAAAAGCGGCATCGACGGCACGCAGCCGTGCGACCGCGCGTGTAAATCAAATTAATCGAAATAAAGCGGGTACCAAAAGCGCTGAGCCGCATCCCATCAAGGCCATGCCCAGCGTGGCAAACGCCACCGCTTCCGAACCCAGTTCAACCGAGCGGGCGATACCGAAGGCATGGGAAGTCATGCCCAGGGTGAAGCCGGTCACGACGGGGTCCTTGACATTCATCCAGCGCAAAATGGAGGGGGTGACAATCACGCCGAGAATGCCGGTGGTGAATACGCTAAGGATGGTGAGCGGAACCGAGCCGCCGATTTTTTCCGCCACCGACAAGGCGATGGGCGCCGTCACGGACTTGGTGGTCAACGACAATTCCATGAGCGTGTCGAGGCCGATCAACTGGCCCAGCAGCAGCGCGCTGCCGGTGACGGCAATCCCGCCCAGTAATACCGAGCCCAACAGGGGCAGGAGGACGGCACGTGCTTTGCGTAAATTTTCAAACAGCGGCACCGCCAGTGCCACGATGGTCGGCCCGAGCAAGTTGTGCAACGGACTGGTCCCTTCAAAATACTCGTCGTAGGGTAATCCGGTCAGCAGCAGCATGATGACGATGGCCAAGATGGCGATCAGCACGGGCTGCAGAACCGGGATTTTTCCCGAGCGAAGGTAAATAGAACTTCCGGCTGCGAACGCCGCCACCGTCACGGCAATTAAACCGAGTGAAGTAGTCGGCGCTATCATTGGGCGGCTCCGGCTTTATGGAGGGCCGCCGTGGCTGGGACCGTGGAATCGTTAGAGCGGCCCACATGCCGAGCCAACAGCCATTGCGTGATTTTGGCCGTTGCAACGCCGCCGACCACCAGCGCGACCACCAGAACCAGCATCAGCTTGGAAATTCCAGGTGGCACCGCGCCGATCAATTTCATTACCCCTACGCCGATCGGAACCAGCATCAGCGCCAGATAGCGCAGCATGGAATCGGACGCCTCCTTCAATGGCGCATCCACTTTGCCACGTATCGTCAACAGAATAAAAACCAGCCCGAATCCGATAATTGAGCCGGGTATTGGTAAAGAAAACTGGCTGGACAAATAATTGCCGAGCAAGTACATCGCAATAAAAAAAGCAAATCCAAACACTATAATTTCCTTGTTTTCGGTATTTCACAAAGCGATGGCCGTGCAAATCCAGCAGACAGCCGGTCCGATTTGTTTACCAATGTAAAAAGTGATAGGCGAGTTAAGGAATCGAGTTGACAATTTATTCGTCGCCAACCTCGAAACAAATACCGCCCAGGACTTCAGCTCCAGAAAAGGGGCGAAGTTAATCAATCGAGACGAAGATGTGCCGCCATGAAAGTGTAATTAGTATATATCCAAGATTATGCGTTGTGCAATGTTTACAGTAAATTAATTATCCGTATAGGGTGAAACTACTGGACGTTGCAGGGATATGTACGCGTAATTGAACGACACGTTGGATGAGGCAGATTCGTTAGAATGAAGCTGGCGATGAGCATATTTCTTCCCGATCCAGTCGTTGCTATGACTGAAGGGCGCAGCGGATCCCGCCCCGCGCGGAGGTGTATGTCGATGGCAGGTGAATAGTATATCAGAAAGATGATAAATTTAACAAAGTTTACTGTAAGGAACTATCGCGATTTGGTGAGGCAGGTGGCAGGCGCGGGGGTGTCGAAGTGTAGTTAAGCGACCGGTGGAGTGCTGTCGGCAGGAGGGGCGACGCGGCGGATTGGCGCCGTGGACTGGCCGCCAGCGCTGGCCGGTGAAGTATTCACCTTGAAAATATGGCATTGAGTACAATGTTAGTGGGGAGGTAGCGCGTAGTTTTCCGCGCTTGTCCTTGCCACGCCTCTGCGCAAGCCCCGCTCTTAGCGGCGATTCCCAACGTACATCCCTTCTGCAGAGGCTTCATCCACTCCACTTTTTTTCGAGGTGTTTTTATGGGTATGCTCAGCAATATTTTCAACAAAATTTTCCACCGCGACGCCCCGACCGCTACTGCCCCTGCCCCAGCGCCAGCCGGTGGCCCCGCCGCCACGGCAACGGCCGCCGCGCCTGGCCAGGCCGCTCCGGCGCCGGTTGCAATGGAAGAGGTCGATGTCGAGGCCCTGCTCAACGGCAAGGCCGAGGCGCGCGCCGAGAAACTCAACTGGCGCACCTCCATCGTCGACTTGCTCAAGCTGCTCGACCTCGACAGCAGCATGAGCGCGCGCAAGGAACTGGCGCAGGAGCTGCACTTCAGCGGCGACACCAACGACTCCGCGTCGATGAACATCTGGCTGCACCGCCAGGTCATGAACAAGCTGGCCGCCAACGGCGGCAAGGTGCCGGCCGATCTGAAAGATTGAGCGCCAGCACTTAGATCTGCCCCGCGGCCCGCCAGCATTTCCGGCGGCCGCTTCCCGAAAGACCAGGAACAGGGATAATACTGTTCGTCGTATGCGGTAGCGATAGTCAAAACAAATCAAAACTATTGTAACAATCAATTTTGCATATGAATGAAAACACCGTAAACTACGTTCATTGATTCACCACCCACGAGGAAACAACAATGTCTCTCATCAACACACAAGTTAAACCGTTCAAAGCAACCGCCTACCACAACGGCAAATTCGTCGAAGTGAGCGAAGAGTCCCTGAAGGGCAAATGGTCGGTATTCGTGTTCTACCCGGCCGACTTCACCTTCGTCTGCCCGACCGAACTGGAAGACTTGGCCAACAACTACGCCGAATTCCAAAAGATGGGCGTGGAAATCTACGGCATCTCGACCGACACGCATTTCGCCCACAAGGCGTGGCACGACACGTCGGACGCGATCAAGAAAGTGAACTACCCGTTGATCGGCGACCCAACCACCGTGCTGTCGCGCAACTTCGAAGTGTTGATCGAAGAAGAAGGCCTGGCGCTGCGCGGCACCTTCGTCATCAATCCAGAAGGCCAGATTAAAGTGTTGGAAGTGCATGACAACGGCATCGGCCGCGACGCTTCCGAACTGCTGCGCAAAGTCAAGGCGGCGCAATACGTCGCGTCGCATCCGGGCGAAGTGTGCCCGGCGAAATGGACCGAAGGCGCAGCCACCCTGACCCCATCGCTGGACCTGGTCGGCAAGATCTAAGCAGTCGCAGCAATAGTAGTGTCGATGCCGTTAGCGTACTCAGCACCAACGGCGTATATGCGGGGTCGGGCCTTCTCGCCTTGGCGCCAGGGGGCCGACCCCAGCCCCTGCCTTTGCTTGTAAAAAAGTCGCTCGCGGCATCACCAAATCTGTAAAAAAACAAGGAAAACATCATGTTAGACGCCACCCTCAAAGCCCAGTTGAAAGCCTATTTGGAAAAGGTCGTGCAGCCGATTGAGATCGTCGCGTCTCTCGATGATAGCGCCAAATCGGTGGAATTGCGTGAACTGCTCCAGGAAATCGACCTGTTGAGCGAGCGCATCACGCTGGTGGAACGCCGCGACGACGCCGAGCGCAAGCCGTCGTTTAGCATCAACCGTGCCGGATCCGATGTGGGCGTGCGTTTCGCCGGCATCCCGATGGGCCATGAATTCACCTCGCTGGTGCTGGCGCTGCTGCAAGTGGGCGGCCACCCGGTCAAGCTGGACCAGGCGACGATCGAACAGATCCGCAACCTCGACGGCGATTACGCCTTTGAAACCTATATCTCCCTGACGTGCCAGAACTGTCCAGAGGTGGTGCAGGCGCTGAACGTGATGTCGATCATCAACCCGCGCATCCGCGCCGTGATCATTGACGGCGGCGTCTTCCCGGCCGAGGTCGAGGCGCGCCAGATCATGGCGGTGCCGACCATCTACCTGAACGGCGCCGTGTTCGGCCAGGGCCGTTCCGGCGTGGAAGAGATCCTCGCCAAGCTCGACAGCAACGCCGGCGCCCGCCAGGCCGAGCAGCTAAGCAAGAAGGACGTGTTCGACGTACTGATCGTCGGCGGCGGCCCGGCCGGCGCGGCGGCGGCGATTTACGCGGCCCGCAAGGGTATCCGCACCGGCGTGCTGGCCGAGCGTTTCGGCGGCCAGGTGCTCGACACCTTGGCGATCGAGAACTTCGTGTCCGTCAAGGAAACCGACGGCCCGCATTTCGCCATCGCGCTGGAACAGCACGTGAAGTCGTATGAAGTCGACATCATGAACATGCAGCGCGCCGCCAAGCTGGTGCCGGGCAAGTTGATCGAAATCACCACCGCCAACGGCGCCGTGCTCAAGGCCAAGTCGGTGGTGCTGGCGACCGGCGCGCGCTGGAGGGAAATCAACGTGCCGGGCGAGCAGCAGTACCGCAACCACGGCGTCGCGTATTGCCCGCATTGCGACGGTCCGTTGTTCAAGGGCAAGCGCGTGGCGGTGATCGGCGGCGGCAACTCCGGCGTCGAGGCGGCGATCGACCTGGCCGGCCTGGTCAAGCATGTGACCCTGATCGAGTTCGGCGCCGAACTGCGCGCCGACGCGGTGCTGCAGCGCAAGTTGCACAGCCTGCGCAACGTCACCGTGATCACCTCGGCGGCCACCACCGAGATCCACGGCGACGGCAACAAGGTCAACGCGCTGAGCTACAAGGACCGCAACGGTGGCGCCAACGACGAGCTCAAGCGGATCGAGCTGGAAGGGGTGTTCGTGCAAATCGGCCTGGTGCCGAACACCGAATGGCTCAAGGGCACGCTGGCCCTGTCGCGCCACGGCGAGATTGAAGTTGACGCCCGCGGCCAGACCTCGATCCCCGGCGTGTTCGCCGCCGGCGACGTGACGACGGTGCCGTACAAGCAGATCGTCATTGCCGTCGGCGAAGGCGCGAAGGCCGCGCTGAGCGCCTTCGACCACCTGATCCGCTCGGACGACGACGAAGTGGTTGAGGAGTCGGCGGAAAAGCAGGCCATGACCGCCTAAGCCGCTGCCGCGACGACAAAGCCGGAACCGCCCCAGGGCCGTTCCGGCTTGTCTAATCGTACCTCAAGGATTTCCGCCAGTCGCGCGCGTGCGCTCCGCATGGCGCCGATCTTCATTCGCCAGGTCGGCCACCGGGGACAGGGCCGCGCCGTTGAATTCGTCGAGCGCCGCGCCGCGCAGCACCCGCGCCGGCCAGTCCGGGTGGGTCAGCGCGCCGCGCCCAAGCGACACGAGGTCCCCATGCGTAGCGGTGGTACGCATATCAGCTCCCGGCGATCGGACGCACGGCGGCGATGGCCTCGATCTCTATCATGGCCGCCGGATTGTACAGGGCCTTGATCTCGGCAATGGTGTCGGCCGGATAGGGCGCCGCGAAGAACTGGCGGCGCAGTTCCACCACCTCCTTGAAGTTGCCCATATCGGTCACGAAGATCGTCACCTTGATGACGTCTTTCAGGCTCGAGCCGCCGGCTTCGAGCGCGCGCTCGAGGTTGGCGAACGCCTGCTCTCCCTGGGCGCGGAAACCGCCGGCGACGATGTTGCCATCGTCGCCGGCGCCCGCTTGACCGGAGACGAACAGCAAATCGCCGAATTTGATCGCTTGAGAAAGCAGGAAGGGTGCGTAGTTGTCCGGTTGGGTAATGATTTGTTCGAGCATGATTTACGTCTTTCATCAGTGGAGGAGTGCGCGCTGTGCCAGGGCCGCAGGGAGAAGATAGGCCTGCGCCGCTGCGTTGACAAACGTTCAGTTGTCAGGCATAACATGCATTATTTTCACCTGTACATCCATGCGGCGACTCCCACCACTCTCGGCACTACGCGCGTTTGAAGCGGCGGCCCGCCATGGCAGCTTCAAGCGCGCCGCCAATGAACTTGCCGTCACGCCGACGGCGATCAGCCATCAGATTCGCTTTCTCGAGGAATACACCGGCCTGGCGCTGTTCGAGCGACAGGTGCGCAAAGTGGTCTTGACCGACGCCGGGGTGGAGTTGTATCCGGTGCTGCGCGACGGTTTCAATGCTGTCGAGGCGGTCCTGCAGCGCCTGGGATCGGCGCAGCCGCGCCGCCGGGTCATCATCTCGGCTACCAACGCGTTTATGGCGCGCTGGTTGGCGCCACGGGTGGCGGACTTCCGAAAGTTGTATCCCGAAATCGACCTGGAGCTGAACGCGTCCGACCAGGCGGTCGATCTTGGGTCCGATGTCGCCGACGTGGCGATTCGCTACGGGCGAGGGCCGTATCCCGGCATGGTGGCGGAGCCGCTGTTCGCCGACCGCTTCGCGCCGGTGTCCAGCCCCCGGCTGGGAACATTGGGAACGGCGGATCTGGACCGGGTGCCGTTGATCGATTTCAAGTGGACCCAGGAGCATCCGCTCAACCCTACTTGGAAGAACTGGTTCGCGGCAGCGGGCTTACCTTGGCAGGCACGCCACGGTCGGCTGCTCTTTTCGGACGAGGGCCACGCCATCCAGGCGGTATTGGCCGGCCAGGGAATTGCACTGCTGAGCCTTGAGCTGGTGGCGGACGACATCGCGGCCGGGCGCCTGACGCAGCCGTTTGGCCCGAGCATACCCGGGCACACCTATCATCTGGTCCGAAGCGCGGGCCATATACACGGGCCGCATGTCGACGCGGCATTGGCCTGGTTGCGCGGCCAAACCCGCGGGCCGGCCAAGCCTTAGCACCGGCGCCGGCGCCTACAGCGCCAGGTCGGCGCTGGCCTGGCGCGCGCGTAGCGCCAGGGCGTTGCGGTGGCGCGCGCGCAGGCGCGGGTTGGTGATCAGCCGGCCCATGGTTTCGCCGACCACCATCACCACGCCCAGCAGCGGCAGCACCATCATCAGCCCGGCCACGCCGGCCACCGCGCCGCCGACGAAGATCATCAGCACGCTGATCAAAGGGTGGATGTGCAGGCTGCGTCCCAGCGTCATCGGCATGAAGATGAAGTCGTCGAGCAGGCGCACCAGCACGAACACGCCGATGGCGCTGTAGGCCACCAGCGGCGAGGCCGGCGCGTCGGTCGAGGCGACCATGACCACCATCACGCAGCCGACGATGGAGCCGACGAAGGGCACCCAGGCCAGCAGCGCCGAGATCAGCGCCAGCACCAGCGGCGACGACAGGCCGATGGCCCACAGGCCCAGCGCCAGCACGGCGGTGTCGATGACGGTGAGCTTGATCAAGCCCTGGAAGTAGTTGCGCGCGGTCTGGTCGACTTCGTGCAGCAGGTACAGGGCTTTTTCAAAGAAGGCGTTGGGCACCGCGCGCATCAGGAATTTCTTGAAGCGGCGGCCGTCGCGCAGGAAGAAAAAGCTCAGGAAGGGCGCCAGCAGCAGCGACGGCAGCGCCGCCGCGACCGACACCAGCACGCCGGTCAGGTGGCTCTGCACGAAGGTGTCGCTGTAGTTGGCGATGCGGCGGTTGAGGATGCGGCCCAGGTGGATCTGCCGCAGGATCGGGAATTTCTGTTCCAGCGACAGGATGGCGTCGCGCACGAAGGCGGTGCCGCCGGCCAGGTAGCGCGCCAGCAGTTCCTGCCAGGTGCCCGACGACGGCGAGACCCAGACCACGGCGGCCACCGCGGTCAGGCTGACGACGGCGAAGAACAGCAGCACGACGGTCAGCACGGCCAGGGTTTGGCCCATGCCGGCGCGCACCAGGCGCTGCGCCGGGCCGAGCAGGATGTAGTAGAGGATGATGCCGAACAGGAAGGGGATGGCCAGCCACAGCATCCGTTCGAGCAGGAACAGCAGCACGCAGGTGGCGCCGATGATGCCGCCCCAGACCACCGGGCCGGAGCGTTGCGTCAGCTGGTTCATAGCGCGTCGACTTGCGGGTTGCCGCTCATGTAGTCGCGCAGGCGCTGGCCGATGTGGCGCGCCAGGGCCAGTGCGACCTTGTAGCCGATGACGGCGTCCGTTTCCATCAGCGCCAGGAAGTCGGCGCGGAAGAACACCGCCAGTTGGCAGTCGCCCTGGGCGCGCGCCTGGGCGCTGCGCGGCGAGTCGTCGAGCAGGGCCAGGTCGCCGAAGAAGGCGCCGGCCGACAGTTCGGCCACCACTTCGACGCCGCTTTCCTGGCGCCGGCTGATCAGCACGCGCCCGGCCATGACCAGGTACAAGGCCTGGCCGTCCTCGCCCTCGTCGAAGACGATTTCGTCGGCCAGGAAGCTGCGTTCGTGCAGCACGCTGTCGACGGTGCGCAGTTCGAGTGGCGTCAGCGCGGCGAACAGGGCCGACTCGCGCAGGCGGTGCAGGCGCGGCGTCAGCGCGGGCGATTTCAGGAAGGCAAACATCAAGGAAACTCCGGGCGGTGGATATGCCCGCTCATTGTCGTCTGTTTTTGGAGTTGCCGTGCGCACACACGAAAATCTTGCGTGGAAAAAACCACAGGGCCGTGCCAAGCCGACTTGCCGCGGCGCGTGGCGCGGGCGATCGCGGATCTGCGAGGGGAGCTGAAAAAGACGCTGAAAACGGAATAAGGGCCCGACGAATCGGGCCCTTATAAATTGGCGGAGTGGACGGGACTCGAACCCGCGACCCCCGACGTGACAGGCCGGTATTCTAACCAACTGAACTACCACTCCAAGCTTGTTTGATCTGTACTCCGATCCATAAAGCATGAATGATTTTCTGCGCTGGTGGGGGCTGAGAGGCTCGAACTCCCGACCTACGCCTTGTAAGGGCGCCGCTCTACCAACTGAGCTAAGCCCCCAGCTGCTTACCTTGGAAAACCATCCGACGTTTGTCACCACGTCTGAAGTGCCGCTATTATAGGGGGCGCCCGGCGTCGCCCGCAAGGGCTTTTTTCAAGAAAAACTTGAGACGGCCCCCTAGACCTATTCGGCGATGCCCCACTGCGACAGCATCCACGCCATCTGGAAGGCTTTCTCGCCGATGGCGTTGTAGCGCCCGGACGCGCCGCCGTGGCCGGCGCCCATATTGGTTTTGAGCAGCAGCGGCTGGGCGTCGGTCTTGAAGGCGCGTAACTTGGCGACGTACTTGGCCGGCTCCCAATACATCACCTGGCTGTCGTTCAGGCCGGTGGTCACCAGCATCGCCGGGTAGGCCTTGCGCTCGATGTTGTCGTACGGCGAGTAGCTCTTCATGTAGTCATAGGCGGCCTTCTGGTTCGGGTCGCCCCATTCCAGGTATTCACCAGTGGTCAGGGGCAGGCTGGCGTCCATCATCGTGTTCATCACGTCGACGAAGGGCACGGCCGCGTGCACCGCGCGAAACAGCTCGGGGCGCATGTTGACCACCGCGCCCATCAGCAGGCCGCCGGCGCTGCCGCCCTCGATGATCAGGCGCTCCGGGCTGGTCCATTTTTCCCGCACCAGGTAGTCGGCGCTGTCGACGAAGTCGTTGAAGGTGTTTTTCTTCTTCATCAGCATGCCGTCGTCGTGCCAGGACTCGCCCAGCTCGGTGCCGCCGCGGATCTGCGCCTGCACGTAGACGACGCCGCGTTCGAGCAGGCTGATGCGGTTAAGCGAGAAGCCCGCCTCCATCGGGATGCCGTAGGAGCCGTACGAGTACAGCAGCAGCGGCGCCGAGCCGTCCAGCTTGACGCCCTTTTTGTAGACGGTCCACAGCGGCACCTTCACGCCGTCGCGCGCGGTGGCCCACAGGCGCCGGCTTTCGTAGCGGCCGGCGTCGTAGCCGCCGACCACTTCCTGTTGCTTGAGCACGCTGCGCGCGCCGCTGCCCATGTCGACGTCGAGCACCATCGGTGGCGTCACCGGCGACTGGTAGGACATGCGGTAGCGCGTCGCCGTGTATTCCGGCGTGCCGGCGCCCAGCGCCAGGTAGACCGGGTCGTCGAACTGCACGGTTTTCCACTGCTTGGCGGCGAAGTCGTAGATGCGCGCGCGGTTCAGCGCGCTGGCTTTTTCAAGCGCCACCAGGTAGTCGCGGAACACGTCGACATCGCTCAGCAGCACCTGCTTGTCGTGGGCGATCAGCTCGACCCAGTTCCGCGGCTGCGGCGCGTTCAGCGGCGCGCGCACCAGGCGGAAATTCTTGGCGTCCTTGTTGGTCTTGATGTAGAGCTGGCCGTCGCGGTGCTCGACGCTGTAGCGGTGGCCGGTTTCGCGCTTGAGCACGCTGCTAAAGGACGCCTGCGGCCGCTGCGCCGGCAGCAGGCGCACCTCGGTGGTGTCGGTGCTGACGATGTTGAGTTCAATGAATTTCTTGTCGCGGGTGGCGCCGACGTACATTCTGAACTGCTCCACCGGCTCGTAGTAGACCTCGACCGGCGCGCCGCCCAGGCGCAGGCGTAGCAAGCGGTCGGAACGCTTGGTGGTGGCGTCTTCCTGCACCAGGAACACGGTGCGGTTGTCGGCGGCCCAGGCCAGCGTGGTCACGCGCGGCGCGGTGTCGCTGAGTAGCTTGCCGGTCTGCAGGTCGAGGATGTGCAACTGGAATTGGCGGTAGCCGGTGGTGTCGGTGGTGTAGGCCAGGAAACGCTCGCTCGGGCTGACGGAAAAAGCGTCGACCGCGAAAAACTTGTGGCCCTGCGCCAGCTTGTTCTGGTCCAGCAGCACCTGCTCGGGCGCCTTGTCGTCGTAGCCCAGGTCGGCGCCGGCGCGGCGGCGGCAGTTGATCGGGTATTGCTGGCCCGCCTCGGTGCGGGTGTAGTAGTAGTAGGCGCCGCGCCGGGTCGGCACCGACAGGTCGACTTCCTGCATGCGCCCCTTGATCTCGCCGTACAGCTTGTCGGCCAGCGGCTGGATGGCGGCCGTCATCGCCTCGGTGTAGGCGTTTTCCGCGTTCAGGTAATCGATGACCTGCGTCGACTCCTTCTTGTGCAGCCAGCGGTAGTCGTCGGTGACGATTTCGCCGTGGCGGGTTTCCTGCCAGGCGCTCTTGGCCGCGACGGGCGGCGCCGCCGCCGTGCCGAGGCCGGCGGCCGACGCCGGGCCGGCGGCCGCCAGCGTCATGGCGAGGGTCGAGATAGTGCGGGCAGAAATTTTTAACGAAGACACGCGTACTCCTTAAATAATTTTGTGTCAATATTGTAGAGCCGCACTACGGAAAAACGAAGTTCTTTCGGACCCGCGCCATAAAACGACAATGACAATAAAGGACGGCAGATGAGCAGCAATGAAGATGCGGTATACGCGAAGGTCAGCTGGCGCCTGGTGCCATTCCTGTTCCTGTGTTACGTGGCGGCCTACCTGGACCGCGTCAACGTCGGCTTCGCCAAACTGCAAATGCAGGCCGACCTGCAATTTAGCGACACCGTGTACGGCATCGGCGCCGGCATTTTCTTCATCGGTTACTTCCTGTTCGAAGTGCCGTCCAATCTCTTGATGAGCAAGACCGGCGCGCGCATCTGGATCGCCCGCATCATGATCACCTGGGGTCTGATCTCATCGGCGCTGATGCTGGCCGACGACGCCACCACCTTCTACGCGCTGCGCTTCCTGCTCGGCGTGGCGGAGGCCGGCTTCTTCCCCGGCGTGATCCTGTACCTGACGTACTGGTATCCGGCGCGGCGGCGCGCCCGCATCATCGCCCTGTTCATGAGCGCGGTGGCGGTGGCCGGCATCGTCGGCGGGCCGCTGTCGGGCTGGATCATGAAGCGCTTCGCCGGCCAGTCCGGCCTGGCCGGCTGGCAATGGCTGTTCCTGCTCGAAGGCGTGCCGTCGGTGCTGATCGGCGTCTGGACGCTGTTCTACCTGGACGACGACATCCGCTCGGCGAAGTGGCTGGCCGAAGACGAGAAGCAAGTGCTCGAACGCGGCATCCGCGCCGAGGCGCAGGGCAAGGCCGCGATGAGCCTGCGCCAGGTGTTTGGCAGCGGCAAGGTGTGGCTGCTGGCGCTGGTCTACTTCTGCTTCGTCATGGGGCTGTACGGCGTCAGCTTCTGGCTGCCGCAATTGATCAAAAACACCGGCGTCAAGGACGTCTTCGACGTCGGCCTGCTGACGGCGATTCCGTACACCGTGGCGGCGCTGACGATGGTGCTGGTGGCGCGCCATTCCGACCGCAGCGGCGAGCGGCGCTGGCACGCGGCCTGGTCGGCGCTGGCCGGCTGCGCCGGACTGGTCGTCTCGACCATCTACGCCGACAACACCGTGGTGGCGATGGCGGCGCTCAGCGTCGGCACGGCCGGCATCCTGTCGACGCTGCCGCTGTTCTGGAGCCTGCCGACGGCGCTGCTGACGGGCACGGCGGCGGCCGCCGGTATCGCCATGATCAATTCGATCGGCAACCTGGCCGGCTTCGCCAGCCCCTACCTGGTCGGCGCCATCAAGGACGCCACCCACAGTACCGCCACCGGCATGTACATGCTGGCGGCCAGCCTGCTACTCGGCGGCCTGCTGGTGGTGTGCGGGGTCAAGCGCGGAGCAAGCTGACGCCCGGGCAATACGACAACCGCGGGGGCGGGTCTCGACATAAGGGTTTGCTTGCCGCCGGCTAGGCAAACTCCGTCGCCGGGCAATGGATCAAATGCAAGAACCTTCATGTCGAGCGCCGACCCCAACGTTTCTGAGGCTTGCGGCAATTTGTATTTCAGGTAATACTGTATGCATTTACAGTATATTGCCCCGCAGCCGGGGTAGTCACAGCCACGGCGAATTGCGATTGAATGCCCCCGACCGAAAAATCATCCATTGCGACTGCGACTGTTTCTACGCGGCGGTGGAGATGCGCGACAATCCCGCCTTGCTGGGCTTGCCTGTGGCGGTCGGCGGCCGCGCCGATCAGCGCGGCGTCGTCGCCACCTGCAACTACGAGGCGCGCCGCTTCGGCATCCATTCGGCGATGGCCACGGCGCAGGCCCTGCAGCGCTGTCCCGGTCTGATCGTGCTGCCGCCGGCGATGGAAAAATACCGGATCGCGTCGCGCCAGATCCTGGCGATCTACCGCGACTATACCGACCTGGTCGAGCCGCTCTCGCTCGACGAGGCTTACCTCGACGTCACCGACGCGCCCCACTGCAAGGGCAGCGCCACCTTGATCGCCCAGGAAATCCGCGCGCGCATCAAGGCAACGGTCGGTATCACCGCCTCGGCGGGCGTCGCCAACAACAAATTCGTCGCCAAGATCGCCAGCGACTGGAACAAACCCGACGGCCTGTTCCTGGTACGCCCGGACGAGGTCGACGCCTTCGTCGCCGCGCTGCCGGTGAAAAAGCTGTTTGGCGTTGGCAAGGTCACCGCGGCCAAACTCAACGCGCTGGGCGCGCACACCTGCGGCGACCTGCGTGCGTGGAGCGAACACGACCTGGACCGCCATTTCGGCCGTTTCGGCCTGCGCCTGTTCCAGTTGTGCCGCGGCATCGATACGCGCGCCGTGTGCAACTCGCATGAGCGCAAGTCGGTGAGCGTCGAGGAAACGTACACGCCCGACGTGCCCGACCTGGCCGCGTGCCTGGGTCTGCTGCCGGACTTGTTCGAGAGCTTGCTGGAGCGTATCCAGCGCGCCGGCGCCGGGCAGCATGTGCAAAAGCTGTACGTGAAGGTGCGCTTCGCCGATTTCCACCAGACGACGGTGGAATGCGTGGGGACGGCGCCGCTGCTGGCGCAGTTCGAGAAATTGCTCGACACCGGTTTCCAGCGCGGCCGCCAGCCGGTGCGGCTGCTCGGCTGCGGCGTGCGCCTGGGCGAGGCGGTCAACGTCGTGCAACTGTCGCTGTTCGACCATGAAGCGCAGGTCTGAGCGTCGCGCCAGCGTCGCCCGGACGGTTTTTTGATGGTGCCAATCAACTCCGTCGCGTCGCCGCGACCGTGTAAAATGGCATTCCCCTGGCACTACTGAAACAACGGAAGACAAAACTATGTGGTTCAAGAATCTCCAAATTTACCGTCTGCCCGCTCCTTGGGCCTATACCCCGGAACAACTGGAAGCGGCGCTCGCGTCGAACACCTTTACGCCGGCCACCAGCATGGATCTGATGCGCCAGGGTTGGGATTCGCCGCGTAACAACGGCACCTTGGTTCACGTGGTCAACAAACAAATGTTAATCCTGCTCGGCACCGAAAAGAAACTGCTGCCGGCCACCGTGATCAACCAGGTTGCCAAGGCGCGCGCCGCCGAGATGGAAGAAGCCCAGGGCTTCGCGCCGGGCAAGAAGGCGATGAAGGAACTCAAAGAACGCGTCGCCGACGAGCTGCTGCCGCGTGCCTTCAGCATCCGCAGCAACGTCTGGACCTGGATCGACCCGGTCAACGGCTGGCTGGTGGTGGACGCCGCCAGCCCGGCGAAGGCCGACGAAGTGATCAAATTGCTGCTGAAAGCCGTCGATAAGCTGCCGTTGGAGAGCCTGCGCGTGCAGCGTTCGCCGGTTGCGGTGATGACCGAATGGCTGCAGGCCGACGACGCCCCGAGCGGCTTCACCGTCGACATGGATACCGAATTGCGCGCCACCGGCGAGAGCAAGGCGACCGTGCGCTACGTGCGCCACACGCTGGAGGCGGACGACGTGCGCCGCCACATCGCCGCCGGCAAGCAGTGCACCCGCCTGGCGATGACGTGGAACGACAAGATTTCCTTCGTGCTGACCGAGTCGCTGGCGATCAAGAGCATCAAGCCGCTCGACGTGATCAAGGAAACCGAGTCCAGCACCAAGAACGACGACGAGCGTTTCGACGGCGATGTGATGCTGATGACGGGGGAACTGAGCAAGTTGATGGCCGATGTCGTGGAAGCGCTGGGCGGCGAAGCGACCGCGTAAGCGCGCCGTTGCCGTCCCGCACATGAAAAAGCCCGCGCAAGCGGGCTTTTTTATGCCTCAGCGTCATACGGCGGGCTGTCGCGTCAATTACAAGGGCTGGAACACGCCGGCGGCGCGGTTCTTCTGCACGTTGTCCCAGGCGAAAATCTGGCCGTTCATCGCCACGTATACGCCGGCGGCCAGGATTTGCGCGGCGGCGCAGGCGAAGCCGAGGTTGAACAGCGCGTCCGAATTGTCTATTTCATACGGGATCATCGCGCCGGTCAGCACCACGGTGCGCTCCAGCTTGGCCGCGCCCAGCACCGCCGCCGTCAGCGGCATGGTGTCGGTGCCGTGGACGATGACGATGGCCTTTTCCGGCGCGGCGGCGCACGACGCCAGGATGCGCGCGCGGTCGGCGTCGACCATGTCGAGCGAGTCCAGCAGCGTCAATTGCTCCAGCTCCACGGGCACCGTGATGCGCGCGCGCGCGATCGCGGCCGGCAACTGGCTGTCACGGAAGCCGAGCACGCCGTTGAGTTCGTTGTAGTGCTTGTCGAAAGTGCCGCCGGTGGCGAGGATGCGCAGTGTCATGATGAGGTCACGATGTCAGTGGAGAATGAGGCGAATCATAACGTGAAGCGAGGCCGCCGTGTAGCCTGCGCGGCGTCATACGGTTCGCCGCGCCGGTCTGGAAAATTCGCCGAACTGTGCGTACACTAGCTTCTTTGCCCGGTTCATACGTATGAAAGCGCTCGCCGCAGGTACCGTCATTTTCCACCGCCATCGCGGCTACGGCGTCATCACGTCGGTCAACTTGTTGACCGGCTGGATCGCCGCCCGTTTCGGCAGCGAGGCGCGCACCCTCGACCTGAACCTGTCGACCGACGCGGTGCAGTTCGCCGACGGCGAGGCGATCCTGTTCCGCCGCGCGCCGCCCGACCGCATGCCGCACGCGCGCCTGATGGCGATGGTGCGCGAGCTGCACCGGGCCGGCTACCAGCGCCTGTATTTGTACTCGTGGCCGAAGCCGTCCGGGCTGCACTGGCGCTGGCACCTGTTCACCGGCACGCGCGACTGGATGCAGCGGCCCTGGCGCGAGGGCTGGTACGGCTCCGGCGCCGACTACAACGTCAACCCGGTGATGGGCTGGGGCGACACGCCGGGCGCCTCGACCGAGGAGCTGATCCACGCGCTGGCCAAGTTCGATCCGCAGGGCCTGGCGCGCGCGCTCGGGCGCGACGAAGACCACAGCGTCTGGTTCGGCGGCGTCTGCGACGCCCTGTTGCCGGGATATATGTACAGCCTCGACATGCAGCGCCCCGCCGGCGCGCCGTTGCAGCAGATGCCGCCGGTGCCGGTGATCGCGGTGCGCGCCAGCCTGCCGGTGTACGCCGGCCCGGCGCTGGCGTGGCCGCCCGGCTGGGCCGGCCTGTGGTCCGGCGTGCATGTGATGCCGGCGCCGGCGCTTAACCTGACTGGTGTGCCGGTGTTGCGCTAGGGGCAGCTTGTTGGCTTGCCCTTAAACCACAGGCCCCGACCCCGGCTCTGTGCCGTTGGTGTAAAACGAGGCCGGCGGCGCGTCAGCCGCGCCGGTTCGCCTGGTATCCGGGGTTGAGTACGCGGCTGCACGCGCCGTTGGCGAAATCGGCGACGTTTTGCAACGCGTATTGAAAATACAACTCGTAGCTGTCCTTCTCGACATAGCCCAGATGCGGCGTGGCCAGCACGTTGGGCATGCGCAGCAGCGGCGAGTCGGCCGCCAGCGGTTCGGTGTTGAACACGTCCAGCGCGGCGCCGCCCGGCTTGCCCAGGCGCAGCGCCGCCTCCAACGCGCCGTCCGCCACCAGTTCGGCGCGGCTGGTGTTGACGAACAGCGCGCCCGGCTTCATCCGCGCCAGGTCGTCGGCCGTCACCAGCGCCCGGGTGGCGTCGTTCAGGCGCAGGTGCAGGCTGAGCACGTCGGCTTGCTCGAAGAACGCCTCGCGCGACGCGGCCGCCCGGTCGCCGGCCGCCACCGCCGCGTCGCGGCTGGCCTGGCTGCCCCATACCAAGACCGGCATGCCGAAGGCGCGGCCGTAGCCGGCGATCAGCTGGCCGATCTTGCCGTAGCCCCAGATCGCCAGCGTGCGGCCCTTCAGCACCGTGCCCAGCGTGTTGGCCGGCTGGTGGGTCGAGACCATCTGCCACAAGCCGTCCTTCAAATTGCTGGCGTAGGGCACGATCTTGCGCTGCGCCGCCATGATCAGCGCCCAGGTCAGTTCGGCCGGCGCGGTGGGCGAGCCGACGCCCTCGGCGATGGCGATGCCCAGCTCGGTCGCGGCGGCCACGTCGATGTGGCCGGCCACCTTGCCGGTCTGCGAAACGAGCCGCAGATTCGGCAACTTCGCCAGCAACGCGCGGTTCAGGCTGGTGCGCTCGCGGATCAGCACCAGCGCGTCGTACGGCGCCAGCCGGATCGCCAGCTGGCCCATGCCGCGGATCGAATTGGTGAACACTTTAACGTCGTGCCCGTCCAACAATTTGAAGCTGTCGAGATCGCGGATGCAATCCTGGTAGTCATCGAGAATCGCGATTTTCATCGTAGTTGGCCGATCTTAAATAGAATTTGGTAGCGAAATAACGGTATTGGGAAATTTTTGAATAGCCTACTACATTAGTCAACCATTTCTACTACATTTTTGCTTAAAACGGGTATTGGCAGGTGTACAATCGCCGACAATTTTTAGAATTCGCAGTGTATGAGTTCACGCAATACGTTCCACCAGCCCGATCACATTATTGGGGTGTGCGTCCCGAGGACGCAATCGACATGACCGCCGTACCGCAACTCCCGTTCGATGTCGAACGGCCGCAGCGCAAGCCACAGGCTGACGACGATCCTGCCGTGCCGGAACACGACAAGTTTTCTTTATTGGCATTGGAGGTACTATGAATCAGCCCGTCATGGGTGGCGTTGCAGCACTCAACGTCCCAGCTTACATTAAACAACAACAACTGATCAATTGGGTTGCAGAAATTGCATCGCTGACCAAACCGGACCGTATCTACTGGTGCGATGGTTCGCAAGAGGAATACGACCGCCTGTGCGCCGAAATGGTTGCCAGCGGCACCATGACGCGGCTGAACGACGCGAAGCGTCCGAATTCCTACCTGGCCTGCTCCGACCCGAGCGACGTCGCCCGCGTCGAAGACCGCACCTACATCTGCTCGGCCACCAAGGAAGAGGCCGGCCCGACCAACAACTGGACCGAGCCGACCGAAATGCGCGGCACCCTCAACGACCTGTTCGACGCTTGCATGGTCGGCCGCACGATGTATGTGGTGCCGTTCTCGATGGGTCCGCTGGGCTCGCCGATCGCCCACATCGGCGTCGAACTGTCCGATTCGCCTTACGTCGCCGTCAACATGAAAATCATGACGCGCATGGGCCGCGCGGTCTACGACGTGCTGGGTACCGACGGCGCCTTCGTGCCGTGCGTGCACAGCGTCGGCGCGCCGCTGGCGGCCGGCCAGAAGGACGTCAAATGGCCGTGCAACGCCACCAAGTACATCGTGCATTTCCCGGAAACCCGCGAAATCTGGTCCTACGGCTCCGGCTACGGCGGCAACGCGCTGCTGGGCAAGAAATGCTTCGCGCTGCGCATCGCCTCGAACATGGGGCACCAGGAAGCCCAGGCCGGCGGCACCGGCTGGCTGGCCGAGCACATGCTGATCCTCGGCGTCGAATCGCCGGAAGGCAAGAAGCACTACGTCGCGGCGGCCTTCCCTTCGGCCTGCGGCAAGACCAACTTCGCCATGCTGATCCCGCCGGCCAGCTTCAACGGCTGGAAAGTGACGACCATCGGCGACGACATCGCCTGGATCAAGCCGGGCGCCGACGGCCGCCTGTACGCGATCAACCCGGAAGCGGGCTACTTCGGCGTGGCCCCGGGGACCAACACCAAGACCAATTCCAACTGCATGGCGTCGATGCATGAAAACACCATCTTCACCAACGTCGCGCTGACCGACGACGGCGACGTCTGGTGGGAAGGCCTGACCAAGGAAGCCCCGGCCCACCTGATCGACTGGCAGGGCAAGGACTGGACCCCGGCCGGCGGCACCAAGGCCTCGCATCCGAACGCCCGCTTCACCGTCGCCGCCACGCAAAACCCGGTGATCGACCCGGCCTGGGACGATCCGGCAGGCGTGCCGATCTCGGCCTTCATCTTCGGCGGCCGCCGTTCCACCACCGTGCCGCTGGTGACCGAGGCGCGCAACTGGGTCGAAGGCGTCTACATGGCCGCGACGATGGGTTCGGAAACCACCGCCGCCGCAGCCGGCCAGATGGGCGTCGTGCGCCGCGATCCGTTCGCCATGCTGCCGTTCATCGGCTACAACATGAGCGACTACTTCCAGCACTGGCTCAACATGGGCGAGAAGATCGGCGCGATCAACCCGGCCGCGCTGCCGAAGATTTACTGCGTCAACTGGTTCCGCACCGACGAAGCCGGCAAGTTCGTCTGGCCTGGTTTCGGCGACAACATGCGCGTGCTGAAGTGGATGCTGGAACGCATTGAAGGCAGCGCCGGCGGCGTCGAGAACGTCTTCGGCACCACGCCGCAGTTCGGCGACTTGAACTGGGACGGCCTGCCGTTCACGCAAGAGCAGTTCGACACCATCACCTCGATCGACAAGGCGGCGTGGCTGGACGAGCTGAAGTTGCACAGCGAATTGTTCGAGCGCCTGGAATACCACCTGCCGCAAGAGCTGGTGGCCACCAAGGCCGAACTGGAGAAACGCCTGGCTGAATAAGCCGGCTTGGAATAAAAAAACGGCGCGTTCGATACGCGCCGTTTTTTTTCGCCCGTCGCTTACGGCCCCGGGACTGTCAGCGTGAGCGGCCTGGGCGTAATCTGCTGCACGTCGATCGACGGCGCGTGGTGGCCGTCGCCGGCGGTGTAGACCGCCGTCACGCTCAGCTCCACGGTGCTGATAATTTCCAGTATCCCCACCGTCAGCGGCAGCGGGCCGGCCGGCGCCGCGCCCAGCAGCAGCGTGGCCAGGCGGCAGCAGTCGTCCATCGTCGCGTTGTGCGCCGGCAGCAGCAGCGCCTCCAGCGTAACGGGCGCCTGGAAGCGCGGCTCGCGCCCCAGCACCGCCCCGGCCAGCACCAGCGGAATGACGCGCTTGAGCAGCGGCGCCGGCTTGCCGTGCCAGTTGTGGATATTGATTTCGGTCGAGTAGCGCCCGGGCCGCACCGGCGCGCACTCGCAGCAGCTTTCCTGTTGCTCGCCGCACAGGAATTTCACGCTGTAGGCGTACAGCTTGAAGTTGAGCGGCGTGACCACGGCGGCCGGCCGGCCCGGCTGCGCCAGGCCGATCTGCGGCGCTTGCAGGGAACCCGGCTCGGTGCAGACGTCGACCTCGTAACTGCCGTCGCCGAGGTCGGCGACCGGCCCCGACGGCGTGCTGCCCGGCTGGCCCTGCACGGTGAAGCCGTCGGCGCGTCCCGGCCCCAGCAGGTTGCGGTATTTGTCGCGCGGCGTGAAGCGCATCCGGTAGCAGGCGCCGCCGTCCGGGCGCGGCGGCAGGTCGGTGACGCTGGCGTCGGTGGTGCCGCCGTCGATGCCGACGTCGACGTGCACCGACCAGGTCAACTCGCGCATGCCGCTGCAGTCGTCGCCGTAGGTGGCCCTGGCGTAGAAGGTGTAGTTGCCTTCGAGCGTAAGGAAGTCCGCCAGGCGCCGGCCGAAGGTGGCGGTTTCCTCGAAGGCGCCGTTGGTGTTGAGCGAGTCGGCGGCCAGCGTCAACTCGGTTTTGACGTAAGCCACCACCGGTTTGCCGGTGTTTTTTTCCAGCGCCTGCAGGGTCGCCTGGCGCGCCGGAACCAGGTCGCCGCCGGCGCCGCCGGGCGCGCCCAGCCCGGACTGGCTGAGCACGTTGCCGACGCCGGTGTCGGGGCGCGTGACGGTCATGCTGGCCTGCATATTCTCCGGCCAGCCGCCGTCGTCGTAGCGCACCAGCACGATGGGGTTGATGTCGTCGCCGGTGTAGCGCCGCGCCCGCTCGGGCATGCGGCTGATGCGCGGCCCGCCGCTGGGAATGACGTTGACGAAGTAGCGCAGCGCCGGCCCCGCCTCCGCCCGCGCCACGGGGATCGGAATGTCGCGCGGGCGCGCCACGTTGACGTGCCACAGCCCGTCGCGCTCGCCGCCGATCGGCAACGCGATGCGCAGGAAGGCCCAGGTGCGGCCGCTGTCGCCCTGCACGCCGGGCGTCGACAGCGTCAGCACCGCGCCGCCGGGCGTGGTCAGCTCCAGCAACAGCGTGGCGGCGTTGCTGTCCCAGCCGGCCACGGCGGTGATGGCGTCCTCGCCGCAGACGCGGAACGGTACCGGCGCGCCGGCGTCTTGCTCGGACGGCAGGTCGAATTCCGGGTCCATCAGGATGCCCGTTTCAAAAATGTTGCCGAAGGCGGCGGAGTAGAATTTTTCCAGCGCCAGGCCGCCGCCGGCCCGCGTGTACAGGCCGCCGTGCGCCCCGGCCAGTGCGCTGAGCAGGGCGCCGTCCAGGCTGGACTCGGCGCCGAAGCCGATCGCGTGCACGGTGATGCCGGCCAGACCGGCGTCGACGTCGGCGATCGACGGCGGCGTGTTTTGCAAGCCGTCCGTCATCAGCAGGATCGTCCGCGGATTGGCGCCGGGCGCGGCCGCCAGCTGCGCGCGCGCCGCCTCCAGGCCGGCGCCGATCGAGGTGTTGCCGCCCGGCGTCAGCGACGGCAGCTTGCCGCCGATGTAGGGCGGTGGCCCGACCAGCGCGTTCTTCACCGCGTCCGTCACCGCGCTCAGCGCCAGGTCGAGCGGGGCGCTGGCCGCGCTGCTGAACGAGACCAGGCCGAGGCGGTTGCCGGCGTCGCTCTTGATTAGTTGCACGAACAGCGACAGCGCGTCGCGCGCGGCCTCGATCTTGGCGCGCCCTTCGCCATCGTCGAGCGCCATGCTGCCCGAGCGGTCGAACACCAGCATGACGTCGCGCGTAACCGGCGGCGGCGCCGCCGGGGCGATCGCCTGCAGGATGGTGGCGGTGGGAAAATAGCTGAGGTGGCCGCCATGGCACGGGGCGCCGTTCGACAGCACCCCGGCGATGCGGCCGGCGAGGTCGAACAGGCCCGAGCCGGAACTGCCGCCGGAGACGTCAAAGCTGGTCGGCACCGTGATCGAGCCGGCCGCGCTGCCGAGCACGGTGGCAAAGCCCTGCGCGTGCGGCAGCGAGAGTTTCTTGACGGCGCCGTTGGGCTGGTGCACGCCGAACACCTGCTCGCCCGGCACCGGCAGGTCGTGGCGCATCTGCAGCGCCGGCACGCCCGGCGGCGCCTCGGCCAGTTGCAGCAGGCTGAAGTCGCCGACGCCGTCGTAGTGGTGCGCCAGCACCGCCTTGACCTTGTAGAAGAGCGGGTTGTAGCCGGCCGGGCGGCTGCCGTCGCATTCGCTGCGGTAGTCGAACGTCACCGAGCTGCTGAGCGCCTCGGCCGGCGTGTGGCAGTGGCCGGCGGTGATGATCTTGTCGGCGTCGACCAAGGTCACCGAGCAGGTCGACAGGTGCGCGCCGTGCACCGACAGGATCATGCCGGCGCTGCGGGCGACGCGCGCGCGCACGTCCGCCGCCGGGGTGGCGCAGGCGGCGTTTTCCCAGTTCGGCGGCTCGCTGCAATACCAGAACGGATCGTAGGTCGGCTCCTCGAACGCCGCTCCCTGGTAGAACGGGTCGGAATTGGAAAAGCTTGGATGGCCGGGCTCGCCGGCGTGGCGTTCGCCGCGGCCGTACTGGTCCAGCTGCACGCTGCCGGTCGGCGCCCCGGCCGGGATGTAGGTGATTTGCACCCCGGCCGGAAAGGCGTAGACGTTCACCGGCCGGGTCCAGAACGCGGGACCGTCGGCGGCCGTGAAGGTGTCGACGTCGTAGCCCAGATTGACCTGCAACTGGTCGCCCGCTTCGAAGTCGAGGTTTTGGAAATGCAGCAGCAGCAGCTTGGTGCCGCCGGGCGCCGGCGAGGCCGGCGGATTGAACACCGTCAGCCCCGGCCCGACCACGAGCGGGGCGCCCAGCACTTGAATGGTTCCGGTGATGTGCGACATGGCGCTTCCTCCTCGATGACTGCGTAACTGCTCACTGGTGGGCGGCGGCGGCGACGGCCGCCTAGCGCCGCGCCTCGATCTGCTCGACGTGAATCGACACCCCGGCGCCGGGGTGCGCGCCGCTGCTGGTGTAGACCGCCGTGATGGCGACCGGGGCGCTGGCGGTAATCTCCAGGAAACCGATGGTCAGCGGCGGGGCGGCCGACGGCGCCGCTCCCAGCAGCAGCTCCATGATGTGGCAGCAATCGTCCATCGTGGCGGCCTGGGCCGGCAGCCGCATGCGTTCCTCGGCGCGCGGCGCTGCCACGCGCGGCTCGCGCCCGGCGGCCGCGCCGGCCAGCACCAGCGGCACTAAGCGCTTGAGCAACTCCACCGGCTTGAGCGAATAGTTGTGGATGTTGATTTCGGTGGCGTACACGCCCGGCTGCACCGGCGCGCAGTCGCAGCCGCACTGCGCTTGCACGCCGCAGATGAACTTGACCGAATAGACGATGGCGCAGGCCGGCACGGTGATCTGCACCGTCTTGCTGGCGATTACCTTGGTGTCGGCCACCACGTCGAGGCTACCGTTGACCAGCTGTTCCTCGGCGCCGCAGGCGATGCCGGTGAAGCGCACGCGGAAGGTCAGCACGTGCTCCCCGTCGCCGGTCAGCGGACCGTAGCCGCCGGCCGGTGTGATCGAGGTGACGAACGGCGCCACGCCCGCCGACGGCACCAGGTTGACGTTCTGGATCGTGCCGACCGCCGCCGTGACCAGCTTGATGATGGTGTTGACGATGCTGCCGGCGTTGATGCCGACGGCCAGCGCGCCGCCGGTGGCGTTGGTGATGCGGGTGGCTTGGCCGGGGGTGCCGGCGGGCGGGCCGCACTGCGCCACGTAGTCGGTGGCGCCGGCGGCGGGGTCGCCGTCCAGGCCCGGGTTGGCGGTGGAAATGGCCAGCACGGCGATGCCCTCGGCCACCAGCTTGGCGGTGGCGCTGGCCTCGGTGACGGTCGCCGCGCCGGAAACCCCGCTGCAAATCGGGTCGTGGCTGGGCACGTCGCCGAACCAGACGACGATGCGCTTGCTACCGGCGCGCCAGCCGATGCCGCCGCCCGGCGCCTCGGCCAGGCTGTCGAGCGCGAACAGCGCGCACTCGGGGCCGTCGCCGCCGCCGCTGGCCGACCAGGCGTTGATCGCCGCCGTCACCGGCGCCGCGGCGTTGGTCGGGGCGAGCTGGTGCTGGAAGCCGTACGGGTCGCCGGAGGCGAAATCCTTGTAGTTGCCGACGCCATACACCAGATCCAGGCCGAGCCCGTTGAGGGCGGCCAGCACGTTGGCGCTGCCGGCCTGGACGGCGGCCAAAATCCCGCCCATCGACGCCGTGGTATCGGCCAGGAAATACACGTCGGCCTTGACCGCGCCGCCGCTTTTCGGGATGGTGACGGTGATGGTTTCATCGACGACCTGGCCGGGATTGAGCGTCAGCACATTGCTGGACGGCTGGATCACGACCGGCGCCAGCGCGACGGCTTCGCCCGTGTGCAACACGGCGCGGGCGCGCTCGAACAGGCGCCGCAGCTGCGGCGTGGGTTCCAGCACCTCGCCGCGCTGGTCGAGCATGACGGTGTAGGCCCTGCCGTTCGCGTCCGGCGCGTCGACCACCGTGAAGCGGTATACCGGCGCGCCCGAGGCCGGCTCCGGCAATGCCAGGCTGTCGACCGTCATCGGCGCCTTGAGGCAATACAGTTGCGCGGCGATCGCCGCGGCCTTGTCGGCGTAAGACTGTGCGTCCATGATTTCTCCCCGGTTCGAAGCAGCCTCTTAAGCTTAGAACTCGTCGTGGAGGGGGGATTTGTCGCCGGTCAATCTCCTGCTGGAAACACGGCGCGAAAAAAAGCCAGCCTCTGGTAGCCGGCTGGCTGGTGCTGTAGTGCGATGCCGAGGTTTGCCCCCAGGGCTGCGCTATTGGTTTAACACCTCGCGCGCGACATCGCCGGCGGCGCGCGCCACGGCCGGCTGCCACACGATGGTGTCGAGGTCCAGATGCGCCAGGGCGTGGCTGGCCGCCAGCGCGCGCGCAAAATGCGATTTTCCCGAGCCGGAATTGCCGAGCACTAAAACGCGCACGCTCAGGCCTGGTTCAGCAGCGGTCCGAGGTAGCGTCCGGTCACGCTGGCCGGATTCAACGCCACATCCTCCGGCGTGCCGCTGGCGATGATCTGGCCGCCGCCGGCACCGCCCTCGGGACCCAGGTCGACCAGCCAGTCGGCCGTCTTGATGACGTCCAGGTTGTGCTCGATGATAACCAGCGTGTTGCCCTGGTCGCGCAGGCGGTGGATCACCTTCAGCAGCAAGTCGATGTCGTGGAAATGCAGGCCGG
The DNA here is from genome assembly GCF_000344615.1 of Janthinobacterium sp. CG3. Classification (GTDB taxonomy): domain Bacteria; phylum Pseudomonadota; class Gammaproteobacteria; order Burkholderiales; family Burkholderiaceae_D; genus Janthinobacterium. The sequence continues at coordinate 4,633,186 of NZ_KB467824.1, forward strand.
TGGTCGGCTCGTCGAGGATATACAGCGTGCGGCCGGTGTCGCGCTTGGACAGCTCCAGCGACAGCTTGACGCGCTGCGCCTCGCCGCCCGACAAGGTGGTCGCGCTCTGGCCCAGGCGGATATAGCCGAGGCCGACGTCGAGCAGCGTGTGCAGCTTGCGCGCGATCAACGGCACCGGCTTGAAGAAGACATGGGCTTCCTCCACCGTCATCGCCAAGACCTCGGTGATGTTCTTGCCCTTGTACTGCACCTCCAGCGTCTCGCGGTTGTAGCGCTTGCCGTGGCAGACGTCGCACGGCACGTAGACGTCCGGCAAGAAGTGCATCTCGACCTTGATCACGCCGTCGCCCTGGCAAGCCTCGCAGCGGCCACCCTTGACGTTGAACGAGAAGCGGCCGGCGCTGTAGCCGCGCTCCTTGGCCGTCGGCACCGTCGCGAACAGGTCGCGGATCGGCGTGAACAGGCCGGTGTAGGTGGCCGGGTTGGAGCGCGGCGTACGCCCGATCGGCGCCTGGTCGACGGCGATGACCTTGTCGAAATGTTCCAGGCCGCTGATCGAATCGTGCGGCGCCGGTTCCGTCTGCGAACCGTACAGGTGGCGCGACAGCGCCGGATACAGCGTGTCGTTGACCAGCGAGGACTTGCCCGAGCCGGACACGCCCGTCACGCAGGTCAACAGGCCGACCGGCAGGCTCAGCGAGACGTTCTTCAGGTTGTTGCCGGTGGCGCCGGTGATCGTCAGCTGCTTGTCCGGGTTCGACGGCTGCCGCTTGGCCGGCACGGCGATCTTCAAGGTGCCGTTCAGATACTTGGCCGTCAGCGAATGCTCGTTCTTGAGGATATCCTCCAGCGTGCCCTCGGCGATGATCTCGCCGCCGTGCACGCCGGCGCCCAGGCCCATGTCGACGACATAGTCGGCGGTGCGGATGGCGTCCTCGTCGTGCTCGACCACCAGCACGCTGTTGCCGATGTCGCGCAAATGCTTGAGCGTCTCGATCAGGCGGTCGTTGTCGCGCTGGTGCAGGCCGATCGACGGCTCGTCGAGCACGTACATGACGCCGGTCAAGCCGGAGCCGATTTGCGACGCCAGGCGGATGCGCTGCGCCTCGCCGCCGGAGAGCGTGTCGGCGCTGCGGTCGAGCGACAGGTAGTCGAGGCCGACGTTGTTCAAGAACTTCAGGCGCGAAATGATTTCCTTGACGACGCGGTCGGCGATTTCCTTCTTGGAGCCGGTCAACACCAGTTCCTCGAAAAATTTCAGGGTCTGGCGCAGCGGCTTGGCGGCCACCTCGTAAATCGCGCGCTCCTGGGCGCCGTTGCCGACCTTGACGAAGCGCGCCTCGACGCGCAGGCGCGCGCCCTGGCAGGACGGACACTGCTTCTCGTTGATGAACTTGGCCAACTCCTCCTTGACCGCCATCGAATCGGTTTCGCGGTAGCGCCGCGACAGATTGTTGACCACGCCCTCGAAGGTGTGTTCCTTGATGACGGTACGGCCGCGCTCGTTCACATAGGCAAACGGAATCGACTGCTTGGCGGAACCGTACAGCACCACTTGCTGCGCCGACAGCGCCAGCTGCTCGAACGGCATGTCCAGTTCGAACTCGTAAAACGCCGCCAGGTTCGACAGCATCTGGAAATAAAACTGGTTGCGCCGGTCCCAGCCCTTGACGGCGCCGGACGCCAGCGACAGGTTGGGGAAGGCGACGATGCGTTTCGGATCGAAGAATTCAATATGGCCCAGGCCGTCGCATTCCGGGCAGGCGCCCATCGGGTTGTTGAACGAGAACAGGCGCGGTTCCAGCTCTTGCAAGGAATAGCCGCAGGCGTTGCAGGCGAACTTGTTCGAGAACACGGTTTCCTTGGCGCTGTCCATTTCGTAGGCCACGGCGCGGCCGTCGGCCAGGCGCAGCGCGGTTTCGAAACTTTCGGCCAGGCGCTGCTTGATCTCGGGATTCACCTTGACCCGGTCGATGACGACGTCGATCGTGTGCTTTTCGGTCTTCTTGAGCTTTGGCAAGTCGTCGATTTCGTAGATCTTGGCGGCGTGGGTGCCGCTCTGAACGCGGAAACGCACGAAGCCGTGCGCCTGCATCTGCTCGAACAAATCGACGTGCTCGCCCTTGCGGTTGGCGACGACCGGCGCCAGTATCATCAGCTTGGTGTCTTGCGGCATCGCCAGCACGGCGTCGACCATTTGCGACACCGACTGGGCCGCCAACGCGTTTTCCGGATGGTCCGGGCAATACGGCGTGCCGACGCGGGCGTACAGCAGGCGCAGGTAATCGTGGATCTCGGTGACGGTGCCGACGGTAGAACGCGGATTGTGCGACGTGGCTTTTTGCTCGATCGAAATGGCCGGCGACAGGCCCTCGATCAGATCGACATCCGGCTTTTCCATCAATTGCAGGAATTGGCGCGCGTAGGCAGACAAAGACTCAACATAGCGACGCTGGCCCTCGGCGTACAGCGTGTCGAACGCCAGCGAGGACTTGCCGGAACCGGACAGGCCGGTGATCACGATCAGCTTGTTGCGTGGCAGGTCGAGGTTGATGTTCTTGAGATTGTGCGTGCGAGCGCCGCGGATGCGGATCTGTTCCATTATTGTGTGCCTTGCTTTCATGAGGTATGGCGAGCCGGCGTGGGCCGAAACCAGCGATAACGGGGCCAAAACGGGTCAACCTAATACTATAGCCGGGTTTTGCGCGGCACGCCTTGCCGCGACGCGACGGGGGCCGGAGGCGCGCTCCGGCAAAGCTTGATGCAGATGCCAGACGGGCGCTAAATACTGTATATAATACCAGTATTCATCGTTGCTGTTTCCGACGCGACAGAAAAACTTTTGGCGTCCGCAGCGGCCCGCCATAGGGCGCCGGTGCGTGGCAAAAGTGTCGCCTTGGACGGGTGAGTGGCTTATAATCGTCGTCTAGTAAAAAATCTAACGCGCGGTACTCTCCCGCTGCAGTTCAACAGGAGTTATTCATGGCATCAGTCAACAAAGTCATCATCGTCGGCAATTTGGGCCGCGATCCGGAAATCCGCTACATGCCAAGCGGTGACGCCATCGCCAACATTGCCGTTGCGACATCGTACAAGTCAAAAGACCGCAACACCGGCGAGCAAAAAGAAACCACCGAGTGGCACCGCATCTCCTTCTTCGGCCGCCTGGCTGAAATCGCCGGCCAGTACCTGAAAAAAGGTTCGTCGGTCTACGTCGAAGGCCGCCTGCAAACGCGCAAATACACCGACAAGGACGGCGTCGAGAAGTACGCAACCGACATCGTCGCCGAACAGATGCAAATGCTGGGCGGACGCTCGGGCATGGGCGGCGGCGATTCGATGGACGACGGCGGCGGTTCCTACGACAACAGCCAGAACAGCCGTCCGCAATCCGGTGGCGGCGGCGGTTCCTACGAGAACAGCCGTCCGGCGCCGGCGCCGCGCCAGCAGCAGGCTCCAGCGCAGGCACCGCGCCCGGCGGCGAAGCCAACGCCGAACTTCTCGGACATGGACGACGACATTCCGTTCTGAGACCCGGTACACTAAATTTTGTAAAAAATGCCCTATAAGTCACTGACTTCTAGGGCTTTTTCTTGACACGGCGCCGCCGGCGGTCCCGACATGCCTAGCCTCGTCGCCACTGTCGAAATGCGTAGCGCGTATGAATACGCATAATCTTCATACGGTCTGCAAATGATCTGAATCCGATGTGCGAGTGACTGCGTATAAAGCTTGGTAAGTCACCCACACACAACGAGAGGAATATCATGAAATTACTTAAAACTACCCTGTTGCTGAGCGCTGTGCTTCTGACGTCGAACGCGGCATTTGCCGACGTAATGGTCGGTGGCCAGAAGATGATGGCCAGTAAGGATATCATCGACAACGCCATCAATTCGCCCGACCACACCACGCTGGTTGCTGCGGTTAAGGCAGCGGACCTGGTAGAGACACTGAAAGGTAAAGGACCATTCACCGTATTCGCGCCAACCAATGCGGCATTTGCCAAGCTGCCGGCAGGGACAGTTGATACGCTGGTCAAGCCTGAAAGCAAAGCAACGCTGACCAAGATTCTGACCTATCACGTTGTGCCGGGTAAATATGACTTCATGGCCTTGAGCGCAGCCATTAAAAAGCAGTCCGGCGGCGCGCAATTGGCCACCGTCAGCGGCGGCAAGCTTACCTTCAAAATGAACGGTATGCACAACATCACTGTGATGGATGAAGCGGGCAATACCGCCAACATCAGCACCTACGATGTATATCAGTCGAATGGTGTGATCAACGTGATCGACAACGTGCTGATGCCGAAGTAATCCGCCAGAATGCGGTATCTGCCGGTGGTGGATACTGCACGACTGACGCTGTCCGGGATCGATCTTTCGTGCGCATAACCGTTCCAAGCCGGCTGTAGTATCAAGTGTATTATTGTGATTTTATGGAATAAGGGCGGACGATGGCACTGAAATCACCGTGTATCGAGCTATGCGCCTTCGACGGCCCCACCGGTTTTTGCCTCGGCTGCACGCGCACGCTTGAGGAAGCCCGGGCGTGGAAGAAAATGACCGACTTCAAGCGGCATCAGATCATCAACGACAGCGCCCGGCGCAAGAAAAAAATCGAGCGCGCCTTGCCGGCGGCGGCATCGTGATGCGCGAGCGGATACACCGCGCACCGAGCCCATGCTCATTTCCTTTAAAATTGCCACATGAGTGAAACCTTAGAATATTTAATTCAAAGCAATGTCAACGTGGCCGATCCATTTTTCGCGCAATTTCGCGATGCCAAGCTCAAGCGCTGGCAGGGCCTGATCCCGGTCAAGCTGAACGGCGACCCAATGGTGGAACAAGCGCTGAACGAGATCAACCGGCGGCTGGGCCGCACGATGTTCGACCGGGTTTCCATCCAGGCGAGGGATGACGCGGCTATCGTTAGCGGCCTTATCTTCAGCGAAGGCACGGCGTTTCAGCCCGCCGGCAAGACCCTCGCGGATAACAAGGGCAATGTTTCCGACAATAAGATCGGCATGCTTGACGGGCATGGCGGCTGGCCGCGCGCTTGCCTGAGCAATTCCGTGATTTCCGCGCGCTTCTATGTGAACTATGGCAGCGCCACCGCCGCGGCCACGACCAATATCGTGATTCATGAAATTGGCCATGCAATGGGCTTGCTGGCGCATTTTCCCGGCTTTGGTGAAGGGGCCGACATCGGCAAAGAGTTCTGGCCGGTGTTGCGCTTGCTTTATAATTCGGCGATCGGCACCTCTTTGAAACAGCTTGTACGGCAGGGATAGGCGCACACTCTTTTTCATCCGCATTCGCCCGCCCCCTGACGATCTGCTGATTACATTGTGACCGGGCTCAACGAGGCCATGATTTCGCCGGCCAGGCACTCCACCGCCGGCGAACTGTTGGTGCGTCCCTTGACCAGCACGATATCCAGCGGTTCGACCGGCAACAGCCCTTCCGCCCGGCCAAGCCGCGCAAGATGCGCGGGAACGCTGCATTCGGCCAGCGCCGCAACCGCCAGCCCCGCCTCGACCATCGCCAGGATGCCCAGCAGGCTGGGGCTGCTATAGGTCGCGCAATACGGCTTGCCACTTTGCTCCAGCGCCGTCAGCGTGTGCGCCCGCGCCACGCAGCCCTTCTCGAACAGCGCAACCGGCAGCGGCGACTTGTTCCATATCGCCTGTCGCGGCGAGCCCACCCACACCATGTTTTCGCGTCGGATGAAGGCTCCGTCCAGGTCGTCGTCGCGGGTGACGAACGCCAGGTCGATCTGTCCTTTTTGCAGCATGGGTTTCAAGAGCAGGCTTTGCAGGCAGACCAGTTCGATCTCGACATTGGCGAACAGCTTGGCGAAGCGCTCCAGCACCGGCGGCAGCAACGATGACAGGTAGTCGTCCGGCGCGCCCAGCACCACCCGGCCGACCACCTCCTGGGTGCGCAGCGCCGCCATCGCTTGCGCTTCCATATACAGCATCTGGCGCGCGTACGGCAGCAGGCGCTCGCCGGCAACCGTCAGTTCGATGCGCCGCGTGTGCCGCGAAAAGAGCGCCTGGCCGACGGCGCCTTCGAGCTTCATGATCTGCATGCTCACCGCCGCCTGGGAGCGGTGCACCGCCTCCGCCGCGGCAATAAAACTCATGTGTTCAGCGGCGGCAACAAAGGTACGTAGTTGGCTTAGGTTCAGCTCGGGACGGTTCATGGTTTCGAATATCGAATGAATTGCATGAGATAAATCATCTTGTCTGATGCGTGGGCGTCCCCGATGATAGCGCGAAACACTTCACCGGAGTAGCGCCATGTCCCATCCTTCCATACCCTTCACCGCGGCCATGCTGATGCTCGCCACGCTGGGCGTCTTCATCCACGAGGCGGGACTCGACCCGGTGACGACCGTGTTCTTCCGCTGCGCCTTCGGGGCGGCGATCCTGTTGTTGTTCTGCGCGTACAAAGGCATGCTCACGAGGAGGAACGTGTCAGCGAAGAACCTGGGATTGGCGCTGTTTAGCGGCGTCCTGATGTGCGTGAACTGGGTGACGTTCTTCGAGGCGATTCACCGCGTCGGCATTTCCGCGGCAACCATCGTGTTCCACGTGCAGCCTTTTCTTGTGCTGATTCTTGGCTCGCTGCTGTTGAAGGAACGCGTCAGCGCGGACAACTACGGCTGGGTTGGCGTCGGTTTCGCCGGCCTGGTGTTGGCCTGCGGACTCGGCCCGGACACCTCGCTGAGTACCGGCTATCTGATCGGCATCGCTTTCACGCTCACCGGCGCCGTCGCTTACGCCGGCGTGACGCTGACGACGCGTTCCATCCGCGGCATGCCGCCCACGCTGACGGCATTGACGCACTGCGTCACCGCGGCCGTGCTGACGGCCGGCTTCGTGACCATTCCCGCCGGTGGGATAGCCGCCGGGCAGTGGGCCTGGTTGGCTGGATTGGGGTTGATCCCCACGGCGCTCGCCTACGTCCTGATCTACGGCGCGACGCCGCGCATGGAAACGGCGGCGATCGCGGTGCTGACCTTCGTTTATCCGGCCAGCGCCGTCGTGTTGGACGTCCTCGTCTACGACCATATTGTCGGCGCGACGCAGGTCGCCGGGTTTGCGCTGATCGTCGCCGCCAGCCTCGGGGTCAACCTTCGCTGGCGCTTTTTCCCGTCACTGAAACGCGCCTGAACGAGGCCGTTCAGCCTGCCTCAATGCGCGATGGCGAGCTTGCCGAAGTGGCGTCCGCCGGCACTCAATTCGGCATACGCGGCGGCGGCGTCGTCGATGTCGAAAATCCGGTCGATGACCGGCACGATGCGGTGGGCGGCAATGGCGCGGGCCGCCTCCGCCAAATCCGCCACGGAGCCGGTGTTGTTGCCGACGATGCGCAGGGCTTTGACGATCACCGGCAGCAGGTCGATCGGAGCCGCCGTGCCGGTGACAAAGCCGACCGTGAACACGGTGCCGCCCACCGCCGCCGCGTTGAGCGAGCGCGCGATGCTGGCCGCGCCCACCGTCTCCACCACCAGGTCGGCGCCGCGGCCGTCGGTCAGCTTCAGCACTTCCTCGTCCCAGGCGGGCGTGGCGCGGTAGTTGATCAGGTGGTCGGCGCCGAGCTGGCGCGCGCGTTCCAGCTTGTCGTCGGACGACGACGCCAGGATCACCGTCGCGCCATGCGCCTTGGCGAACTGCAAGGCGAAGATGCTGACGCCGCCCGTCCCCAGTAGCAGCACCACCGCGCCGGGGCGCAGTGGCGCCGAGCGCACGGCGTTCCAGGCGGTCGTGGCGGCGATGGGCAGCGCCGCGCCTTGGACGAAGTCCAGGTGGGCCGGCAGGGCGACCAGGCTGGTGGCGGGGACGGCCGCGTATTCGGCCAGCGAGCCCGGCAGGTTGACGCCGCGCAGCGCGGCCACGTTGCGCGGCGTGATGGCGCCGCCCTGCCAGTTCGGCATGAAGTGCGGGACCACCCGGTCGCCTATGGCCCAGCCGCTGACGCCTTCGCCCAGCGCGGCGATTTCGCCGGCGCCGTCGGCCACCGGCACCATCGGAAAGCCGGCGGCGGGGAAGTGGCCGGTGGCGATGGCCACGTCGAGGAAGTTCAGCGTGGCGGCGCGCAGGCGCACCAGCACTTCGCCGCGGGCGGCCTTCGGCTCGGGCAGTTCGGTGCGGCGAAACGCGCTCAGGGAGGCGGCGGTGAGTTCGATGGCTTTCATGGTCTTCTCTGTGGGGTGGTGGAAGACATCAGTTTCATTTAAAATAATAAGGAGATAAACGGCGTTTTGTTTGATCTATTTGAAATCGGGAGTGTTGAATGGATTTGCTCGACAGCATGAAGGTCTACGTGTCGGCGGTTGAAAAGGGCAGCCTCAGCGCCGCCGCCGCCGCTTGCGCGATCTCGGCGACGATGGCGGGCAACCACCTGCGCACGCTGGAGAAGCGCCTGGGCATGCGCCTGCTCAACCGGACCACCCGGCGCCAGCACCTGACGGCCTTCGGCGAGGACTATTACACGCGCTGCAAGGAAATCCTCAGGCTGGTGGCGGAAACCGACGCCCAGGCGCACACCTTGCAATTGGCGCCCGCCGGCAAGCTGCGCATCACCGCGCCCGTCACCTTCGGCACCGAAGCGCTGATGCCGGTGTTGTCGGATTACCTCGACCGCTATCCCCAGGTCAACGTCGAGGTCGCCTTGTGCGACCGCGTGGTGGATATCGTGGAGGAGGGCTTCGAGGCGGCCATTCGCATCGGCCGGTTGCCGGATTCGGCGCTGATCGCCAGGTCGTTGGCGCCTTACCGGCTGATGATCTGCGCCTCGCCAGCGTACCTGGCGCGCAGGGGCGCGCCGGCCAAGCCGGAGGACCTCAGCGAGCACGAGTGCCTGTCGTTCTCGCCGGCCGCCGTCGCGCATTGGCGCCTGGAGGACCAGGACGGCGCCTGCCGCGTCCCGGTCTCGGGGCGCTTGCAGGTGAACCATGGGCAGGCGCTGCGCGTGGCGGCATTGCACGGCATGGGGATCGTGCTGCAACCGGCGATTTTGCTGGAGGCCGATGTCCGGGCGGGGCGCCTGGTGCAACTGTTTCCGACGCATCAACTCGCCAGCCGGCCGATGAGCGTGGTTTACCTGCCGGACCGGTATCGCTCGCCCAAGCTGCGCAGCTTTGTGGATTTTCTGGTGGAACGCTTCAATTAAAGTAGGAACTCATCAAACGAAGCAGCTCAGGGACGGTTGCCAGAGCGGGTGGATAGCCCGGCAATATCCGCCCGGCGCTTAGCCGCGTGCCGTCAGGCCGCCGTTGACCACCTTGACGTGCTGGCCGTTATGGCGGCGGCTGGCGCCGGCCTCGGTGAAGCTGCGCACCGAACCGTTGCTCATCCGCACCCGAACCTGGGTCATCGTGCTGGCGCGCGCGCGTTTTTCGATGGCGTTGCCGGCATAGCCGCCGCCGACCGCGCCGGCCACCGTCGCCAGGGTGCGGCCGTTGCCGCCGCCGACCTGGTTGCCCAGCAAGCCGCCGACGACGGCGCCGGTGGCCACGCCCAGGCCGCTGCCGTTCCCGGCTTGTTGGTAGGTGCGCGTCGAGATCACCGTGCCGCAGCTTTGGCACGCCTGGGCGCGCTCGCCGTGGTGGCGCGGGTTGGCCTGGGCGGCAAACGGCGCGGCGGCCAGCAGCGTGGCCAACGCGGCGCACAGCGCGCCGCGGGCCAGCCATGGGGAACGGGTAGGGAATGCTGGAGTCATATCTGTCCTTTACTTTGCAAAGTAGCCACACGGGCGAAAGCAACAGCATACTAGCTGGCTACGGCCGCGTGTGGGCGCGACGCGTTTCAATCGCAAGCATTTGTAACAGCCGCGCTCACGTCATCGGGCCGCCGCGCTACATGCCTTTGAAGCGGTGCTGGAAGCGCTGGCTGACCGGCAGCCTGGCCGCGTGCCCGCGCAGCGACAGCCACAGCGCGCCGTCGGCGTCGCGCGCCACCAGCGCGATGCGCTTGAGCGCCACCACGTAGCCGCGGTGGATTTGCCAGAAGCCGCTCCCGGCCAGCATCTCGGCCAACTCCTTGAGCGGGGTGCGGATGTGCGCCTCGGTCTGGTCGGTGACGACGCGGGTGTACTTCGCCTCGGCGCAAAAGTAGATGACGTCGCTCAGGTCGATGAAATGGATGGTGTTGCCGACCGACGCCTGCAGCCATTGCGGCGCCGCCGCTACCGGCGCCGCCGCTTGCAGGCGCCGCGCCAGCCGCGCCAGGTCCGGCGGCGGCGTGCCCAGCCGTTCGCGCACGCGCGCCACGCTGCGCGCCAGCCGGGCCGGGTCGGTCGGTTTCAGCACGTAGTCGAGCGCGCCTTCGTCGAACGCCGCCAGCGCGTGTTCCTGGTGCGCCGTGACGAACACCACGTGGGTGCGCAGGCCGAAGGTGCGCGCCACCTCCAGCCCGCTCAGGCCGGGCATGCGGATGTCGAGGAAGGCGACGTCGGGTTGCCATTCGCTTGCCAGGCGCAGCGCCTCGAAGCCGTCGGCCGCCTCGGCCACCAGCTCGGCCTCCGGCCACAGTTGCCGCAGCGATTCGCGCAATTCGGCGCGCAGCAGCGGCTCGTCGTCGGCGATGAGGATGCGCGGGCGCCGCCCGCCCGCCTCATGCATCGGCTTCACCCGCGGCTTCACCCGCGGCTTCACCCGCGGCGCCCCCGGCGGCGGCCGGCGCGGCGAAGCGCAGCGGCAGGCGCAGTTCCGCCTCGGTGGCGCCGCCGGCGCCGATGCGCAGTTCGAAGGCGGCGGCGGCGCCGAACAGCGCGGCCAGCCGCTGGCGCAGGTTGCGCAGGCCGACCCCGCTGCCGAGCACGTTGGCCGGCATGCCGGCGCCGTCGTCGCGCACCAGCACGCGCAACTGGCCGCCGACGGCGCTGGCGGCGACGCTGACGCAGACCGGGCCGGGCTGCGGTTCGACGCCGTGCTGGACGGCGTTTTCCACCAGCGACATCAGCATCAACGGCGGTAGGTCGGCGTCGCGCAACGCGGCCGGGCAGTCCACGCGCACGCTCAGGCGCGCGCCGAAGCGGATCGCCATCAGCGCCAGGTAGTGTTCGGCCAGCTCGAATTCGCGGCCCAGGCTGGAACTGGCGGTGCGCATGTCGGGCAGGGCGCTGCGCAGGTAGGCGATCAGGTGGTCCAGCATCCGCACCGCCTTGTCCGGATCGTGGCGCGCCAGGTAGCGCGTGTTGGCCAGCGTGTTGTAGAGGAAATGCGGCTCAACCTGCGCCTGTAGCGCCTTCAGCTGCGCCGACAGCGCGGCCTGCTCCAGCGCGGCCAGCCGCAGCGCGCCCGCCTGGCTCTGGGCGTAGCGCAGCGGCAGCGCCAACGCCAGCGCGCCAAAACCGAGCGTGCAGGCCAGTACTTGCAGCGGATTCAAGCCGACCCGTTCGGCGCCGGCCATCCAGCCGGCGTACAGCGGCTGCGCCAGCGCGCCGGCCAGCGCCAGTGCGCCGCCCAGGATGGCCCAGCTCCAGCCCCATCGGCGGCTGAACGGCGCCAGCGCGTGCGCGCCCAGCAGGGCGACGCTGGCCAGGGCCGGCGCCAGCAGCAAGATGCCGAACAGGCCCAGCCAGGCATACGCCCGCGCCGCGTACGCGGCCGCGGCGGCGGCCAGCAGCAGCGTCAGGCCAAGCAGTCCCTGGCGGACGGAAACGCCCAGCAGGCGCGCCACCGCCTGGCGCGCGTCGTGCGGCGCCGGCCCCGGCTGGAACCAGCCGATGCTCACAGGACGGGCGCCGCCGGCAGCGCTTTCACGCGCCGCTGGACGTTGAGCGGAACGTCCTGGCCGACCGCTTCCAGCGTCAGCTCGTCGATCCAGACCTGGCCCTTGCCGGCCTCGGTGACGCCGAACGACAGCGCCTTGGCGTCGGCGGCGACGTCCAGCACCACGCTGCGCCACTGCCAGTCGATGCTGCCCTTGATCGGCTGGTCCTCGCTGTTGTAGAACGCGGCGCTGTGTTCGCCGGGGCGGTCGACGCGCATCCACAGGCCGGCCCAGCCGCCGACCTCACGCGTCTTGACGCGGGCGCGGAAACGCACCCGCTGGCCGCGATAATTCTCCGCCGACACGGCCTGCATCAGCGTCGCCCAGCTCTCGCCGTCGCCGTCGGCGTGGCGCAGGAACTTGGCGCCCTTGCCGCTGCTGGTCTCGGTGTAGTCGACGCCGATCTGGTACTGCTTCGGCGTTTCGCCCGCCAGCAGCCAGGGCGCCGCCAGCTTGCCCGGTTCGTCCTTGGCCAGTGCGAACAGGGAGGTGGCCGCCAGCGCGGCGAGCACGATGTAATGTGGTTTCATGTTTTTTTCAAGGTGTCATGACGGCTTGTCATGGGCGTACTGTGCCCGAGCCGCGCCGCCCGCGATGGCGCGTCCGACCGGCGCCGCCGCGCAGCGACAGGCGCGCCCCGCGGCGGATAAGCGGGGGGCATTGTAAGGCAGTCAGGCGGCGTGGCGGCGTCCAAACAATAGGCGACGACAGCCAGTATTACTTTTGCCATCATATTACCAACTTATTAGTTTACTTAAAAAGGATATGCGATGATGCAGAGCACCATGGGCTGGCTCGGTTCCAGTCTGATCGTTCTGGCGTGCGCGGCGTCGCGGCCGGTTGCGGCGGCGCCGTCCGTGGACGCGCAACAGCGCGCCGAGGTGATCGACATCCTGTCCAGGGAGTTGCTGGCGCAATACATCTACCCCGCCAACGCGCAACTGGCGATCGACGCGGTGCGCGCCCACCAGCGCAACGGCGACTACGACGCCAGCGGCGACGGCGACGCCTTCGCCGCGCTGCTGACCGCGCACATGCGCGCACCGATCAAGGACCAGCACTTCAAGGTTTTGTACCGCGCCACGCCCGGAGCCGAGGCCGGCGCCCAGGCGGCCAGCCCGCCCGACGACGAGCCCAAGCCGGAGGACGCGGCCGGCCCGGCTGACGTGCCGGCGGATTGCCGGCCCGGCAAGGTGCGCCACTACAGCATTGGTAAAACGGAGTGCCTGCCGGGAAACATCGGCTATGTCGAGATGCGCGCATCAGCTATCCGCTGAAGCACCTCAAGCGGGCGCAGCTTGTCGGCGTCAACACGCGCGGTGGCGCCAACCCCGGCCGGCCGGTCGCTGGCGCGGCGGCGCCTGGCCGAATTGAAGACGGGACCGAGCAACTGAGCCGGCGCTTCACCGTCATGCCGCTCACTTCCGTAGGTCGGATTAGCAAAGCGTAATCCGACGCCAAGCCGCTGCCGACGCCAGTCGGGTTACGCCCTTTGGGCTAACCCGACCTACGAAAATCCTTAACTGAGCGGCACTGGCGGTTTGGCTGGCGCTGGTCGCCAGATGATGCCGGGCCGCGCTACCTGAACTCCTCGGCCACCAAATTGTATTTTTGCATCTTGTGGTACAGCGTCTGCTTCGGCAGGCCCAGCACGGCGCTGGCCTCGGCGACGTTGCCGGCGTAGTGGCGCAGTTCCTGCTCGATGAGCGAGCGCTCGAAGCCGTTGACCTGCTCGGCCAGCGAGACCGGGGTGGCGTCGCGCGCGGCCAGCAAGCCGTTGGCGCCGCCGGCGATGCCCAGCACGAAACGGTCGGCGATGTTGCGCAGCTCGCGCACGTTGCCCGGCCAGGCGTGCGCCATCAGGCTGCGCATCTGCGCGCTCGACACCACCGGCGCGGCGCGGTTGTAGCGCGCCGCCGCCGCCAGCGCGAAGTGTTCGAACAGCATCGGGATGTCTTCGCGCCGCTCGCGCAGCGGCGGCAGGTGCAGCACGATCAGGTTCAAGCGGTAGTACAGGTCGCTACGGAATTTCTGCTGCTGCGACAGCTCCTCCAGGTCCAGCTTGGCGGCCGCCACCACGCGCACGTCCAACGCCACCGGGCTGTTCGAGCCGAGCCGCTCGACGTAGCGCTCTTGCAGCACGCGCAGCAGCTTGACCTGCAAGGACAGCGGCAGGCTTTCAATTTCGTCGAGGAAGAAGGTGCCGTGGTCGGCGTGCTCGATCTTGCCGACCTGGCGCTTCGCCGCGCCGGTGAACGCGCCCTGTTCGTGGCCGAACACCTCGCTCTCGAAGATGCTCTCGGGGATGGCGCCGCAGTTGACGGCGACGAAGTGGTGCTTGCGCCGGTGGCTGAAGTCGTGCAGGCAGCGCGCCACCATTTCCTTGCCGGTGCCGGTGTCGCCGTAGACCAGCACGTCGGCCGGCTCGTCGGCGACGTCGAGGATCAGGCGGCGCAACTCGCGCATCGCCGGCGCGTCGCCCAGCAGGCGCGACTCGATGCCGCCGCCGTCCTCGATCCGGCGGCGCAGGCTGTGCACCTCCAGCATCAGGCGGCGCGTTTCCAGCGCGCGCAGGATGACCTCGACCAGTTGCTCCGACGAGTAGGGCTTTTCAATGAAGTCGTAGGCGCCGTTGCGCATCGCCTGCACCGCCATCGTGATGTCGCCGTGGCCGGTGACCAGGATCACCGGCAGGTGGGCGTCGAGCGCCTTGACCGCCTGCAACAATTCCAGGCCGCTCATGCCGGGCAGGCGCACGTCGGTGACGACGACGCCGGGGAAGTTCGGCGCCAGCAGCTTGTAGGCCAGCTCGGCCGAGTGGAACGATTGCACCTCCAGGCCGGCCAGTTGCAGCGCCTGCTCGCTGCCGGCGCGCACGGTCGGGTCGTCCTCGATCAACAACACTTTCAAGCCGTCAAACATGTTTCTCCTCCTGCGGTGCGATGTTGAGTTCGATGATAAAGCGGGCGCCGCCGCCGGCGGCGTTGTCGGCCCGCAGCACGCCGCCGAACTGGCGCGTGATCTGTTCCGAAATCGCCAGGCCCAGGCCCAGGCCGACGCCTTGCGGCTTGGTGGTGAAGAACGGTTCGAACAGGCGCTCGCGCACCTCGTCGGACAGGCCCGGCCCGCTGTCGCCGACGCAGACGAGGATCTTGTCGCCCTCGCGCAGCACGTCCACCGTCAGCGCGCGCACGGCGCAGCCGGCCATCGAGTCGAGCGCGTTGGTAAACAGGTTCACCAGTACCTGCTCCAGGCGATTGCTTTCGCACAGGGCAAAGGCGTCGTCGCCGGGCAGGTTTTGCACGAAGCGCACGTTTTCCACCTGCAGCCGGCGTTCGACCAGGAACAGGGCGTTGCCGATGGCGGTAGGAATCGACACCGACGTCAGGCTGGTGGTGGACTTGCGCGCGAACACCTTCAACTGGCCGGTGATGGCACCCATGCGCGCGGCGATCTGCGAAATCGTCGCCAGGTTCTTTTTGGCGTCGTCGAGGCGGCCGCGTTCGAGCAGGATGACGGCGTTGTCGGACATCGTGCGCAGCGCCGTCAGCGGCTGGTTCAACTCGTGCGTGATGCTGGCCGACATCTGGCCCAGCACCGCCATTTTGCCGGCCTGGAACAACTCGTTTTGCGTCAGGTGCAACTTGTGTTCGGCCTGGCTGCGCACGGCGATTTCCTGGCTCAGGCTGCGGGTCATCGCGTTTAGTTCCGAGGTGCGTTCGGCAACCATGGTTTCCAGGTTGTCATAGGCGTACTGCAATTGCTCGCGGGCGCGCAGCTTCTGCGCCAGCGCCTGGCGGCGCTGGCGCAGGTAGAAGAACAGCAGCAGGAAAAAGCCCAGCACGACGGCGGAGAACGCCGCCGCGGCCTGGGCGCTGGAGCGGGCCTGCGCCAGGTCCGACAGGTAAATGAATTGCCAGTTGCGCGGCGAGCGCAGTCGCAGCTGGGTCATCACGCTCGAACTGGTTTTGATGACGGCGCCCCGCAGCGCCTGGTCGCGCACGCTGATCACGCGCGCGCCGTTGCCCAGCAGGCGGTCGGACAGGAAGGGGATCGGCTCCAGCCGGTGCGAGTAATACTGGCGGGTGCGCGCCAGCAGCGCGCCGACGGCCGGCGCCAGCGGCGCCAGCGTCTTGTATTTCCAGGCCGGCACCGAGGTCAGGAAGATCACGCCGTGCTCGTCGGCCAGCATGACCTTGTCGGCGCCCTGCACCCAGCGCGTTTCCAGGCTCTCGATATTCACCTTGACGGTCGCCAGGCCGAGCATCTTGCCCTGGTGGTAGATGCCGTGGGCGAAGAAGTAGCCGGGTTCCAGCTTGGTCGTGCCGACGCCGTAAAAGCGCCCCGGCGTGCCGCGCAGCGCGTCCCGCGCGTAGGGGCGGAAGGCGACGTTGTCGCCGACGAAGCTGTCCTTGGCGCGCCAGTTGCTGGCGGCGTGGGTGTAGCCGTTCAGGTCGGTGATATAGATCGCCGTCGACTTCGCCTGCACGTTCATCTGTTCCAGGTACTGGTTGACCGAGGCCAGCAGGTCCGGGTCCTTGGGCGTTTGCAGCAGGCGGATCACGTCCTTGTTCAGTTCCAGCGTCTTCGGCAGGAAATCGTATTTTTCCAGCGCGTTTTCCAGGCTGCTGACATACACCTCCAGGCGCTGGGCGCCGCCGGCCTGCAGCTTGCCGATGGCGATGCGTTCGGTCCAGAAATACACCAGGTACACCACCAGCAGGAAACCGGCCAGCACCAGCGCCCAGGCCATCGACTGCCGGCCCGACCATTGCGCGGCGCCTTGCCGCGCGCGCGGCGCGATCTTGCTTCCAGTGTGTAACGTCATAGTATGTGCTGACAGGTCGATCGGTGCGGTGTGGAACGGCAGTATCGCATTGATGGCGCCGGCGCCGCTATAACGACATGAGCCGCCGGGCATCGAATGCGCGGCGGCTCATGCTCAGGCCGGTACCAGGGCCGGGTTCAACGCGGCCTGCCGCGCCGCACCCGGCCGGGCGTTCAAGCCGCCTTGCGCGGCGCCTCGGCGTCCTGGGCGCCGGCCAGGTGCAGCGCGTGCTTGCGCGCCGCCTCTTGCTCCGGCTCCAGGGCGCCTTCCCATTTCGCCACCACGGCGGCGGCGACCGCGTTGCCCACCGCGTTCGTGGCCGAGCGGCCCATGTCGAGGAACTGGTCGACGCCCATCAGCAGCAGCAGGCCGGCTTCCGGGATGTGGAACTGGTTCAGCGTGGCGGCGATCACCACCAGTGACGCGCGCGGCACGCCGGCGATCCCCTTCGAGGTCAGCATCAGCACCAGCAGCATGGTGATCTGGGTGCCGATCGGCAGGTCGATGCCGTAGGCCTGGGCGATGAACAGCACGGCGAAAGTGCAATACATCATCGAACCGTCGAGGTTGAACGAATAGCCGAGCGGCAGCACGAAGCTGGAGATTTTGCGCGGCACGCCGAAATGGTCCAGCGCGACCAGCAGTTTCGGATAGGCAGCCTCGGAGCTGGCGGTGGAAAACGCCAGCAGGAACGGTTCGCGGATCAAGCCCACCAGTTTGAAGATGCGCGGCCCGATGAAGGTGAAGCCGGCGCCGACCAGCAGCGTCCACAGGCAGAACAGGCCGAGGTAGAAGGCGCCCATGAATTTGGCGAACGTGACCAGCACGCCCAGGCCCTGGGTGGTGACGACCGAGGCGATCGCGGCGAACACCGCCAGCGGCGCCAGCGCCATGATGGCGCCGGTGATTTTCAACATCACCTGCGCCAGTTGGTCGATCACGTTGGTCAATACCTTGCCGCTCTCGCCCAGGCCGGCCAGCGCGGCGCCGAAGAACAGCGAGAACACCAGCACTTGCAGGATTTCATTGTTGGCCATGGCCTCGATCGGCGATTTCGGCACCAAATGGGTCATAAAGTCTTTCAGCGTGAACGCCGCCGTCTTCAGGTTGGTGCTGGCGCCGACGTCGGGCAGGGGCAGGCCCATCTGGGAGCCGAGCTGGAAATAGTTCGACAGCACCATGCCGAGCAGCAGCGAGACCAGCGAGGCGATGACGAACCAGAGGAAGGCCTTGGCGCCGATGCGCCCGGCGGTTCTGCCGTCGCCCATGTGGGCGATGCCCACCGTCAGCGTGGAAAACACCAGCAGCGAGATGATCATCTTGATCAAGCGCAGGAACACGTCGGTGACGATGGATATATGGGCGGCGATGTCCGCCGTGACTGCCTTTTCCGGGAAGGTCTGGTGGCAGGCGTAGCCCACCAGAATGCCCAGCACCATCGCAATCAGGATGTATAGGGTTAATGGCCGTGTTTTTTTCATTTTGACTCCTCCGTGTAAATCGCCGCCGGGAGCGGACTCGATTATTTATAGCGAGCAACACAAGCACGCCGGGCGCTGCGCCGCTCCCTCCCGTGTTTTTGAATGCCAGCAAGTTCTGATTCGAGTTCAATACATAGCAATCGCCATGCCCGCTGCGGCCGCTCAGTCGGGCGCAGCTAAGTCGCTGTATTACAAGCGATTTGCACAATCGCCTGACAGCGCTGCGGGGGCCGGCGCGCGAAAACTTGGACGCGGCGGCCCGGCGGCGTATGAAATGTCATACGCCATCGATGGCTTAATGTTGAAATGAAAATGTTGTGGAAGGAGGGTAGGCGGTAGGGAATTATCAACAGAACATAAATGAGAATTGCTGTCATTTACATTGGCACCTCGCCGCAGCGGTGCGGACGGCGGTGGCGCTAAAAGGTTTTTTTGATATGTTTTAGGGACCGGGAAGCTTGTTGTCTTTGTAGTTGCCCCCTGGATACATCCAGATAAAAACGTTCTTTACGGCAATTATTTGATATATACTGAACGTAATTGTTGTTGTTTTTTGTGTCATCAAGCGACGTGCCCGGGCAAGCCGGTCCGGCCCCTCCCCGAAATCGACTAGATTGCCCTACGTAAACAATAAATTTAATAAAGCTTTGCCGCCGGTCGCTTGCTACGTAGGACAAGGCCTACAGTGTCGTTGACAGGCGAAGGCGAAAAAGACAGTAAGAAATTGTTGGAAATATGCCTACATTTAGTTGATATAAAGCAAGAAAGATCGCCCGTTTTCGCTCAAGTTGCCGTTTTTGTTGTCGTTAAGAATGAAAGCAGCAGATCTTGATGCCTGGTGCTGCACCAGATACATAGTATTGAATTGGCAATGTGCCACCCCCCAAAAAGAGTTGGAGTCTGCAGGTGCATACCGGCGGCTCCAACTGTGTCTTCACAGACTTGAACTTGAGTAGTGCCCCAAGGAGAATGGAAATGAGTATCGTAACCGGCATGTCAACCGCGCAAATCGCCAGCCTGACGACGCAACAAATCGTGTCTTTCGGATCTGCTGACGTGGTAGCGCTCACCACCATGCAATTTGCGGCACTTACGACCAACCAAATTTCCGTTCTCTCGACCGCCCAGGTCCCCTACCTGACCACCAGCCAGCTGAGCTACGGTCTGACCACCGACCAAGTGGTGGCGCTGACGACCAAAGCCGCCTCCGCGCTGGGTTCGTCGCAAATCGCTTACCTGAGCACCAACAGTATCGTCGCCCTGGAAACGGCCGACCTGGCCGCGCTGAAGACCTCCACCGTCGCCGCGCTGGCCACCGCCCAAGTGGCGGCGCTGACCACCAACCAGGTGAGCAGCCTGGCCACCGCGCAGATCGCCTCGCTGAGCACCAGCGCCATCGCCAGCGGCTTGACCACCAACCAGGTCGTCGCACTGACGTCGAACCAGGTCGGCGCCCTCGGCACCGGCCAGATCGTTGCCTTTTCGACCAACTCGCTGGTGGCGATCCAGACCGCCGACATCGGCGCGCTGAAAACCGCCGCCATCGCCGCGCTGAGCACCGCGCAAGTGACGTCGATGACGACGGCGCAAGTGGCCACGCTGGGCAGCGCGCAGGTCGCCTCGCTGAGCACCAACGCCATCGCCAGCGGCTTGACCACCAACCAGATCGTCGCCCTGACCACCGGCCAGGCCGCCGCGCTGGGCTCGGCCCAGGCCGCCGCCTTCAGCACCAACGGCATCGTCGCGCTGGAAACGGCCGACCTGGCCGCGCTGCAAACGGCGGCGATTGGCGGTTTGACGACCAACCAGATCCGCGTGCTGAGCACCGACCAGACCGTCGCCTTGAGCACCGCCCAGGCCGCCGCGCTGAGCAGCGCCCAGGTCGCCGCGCTGACCACCGACGGCATCGTGGCGCTGCAAACGGCCGACCTGGTGGCGCTGAAAACCGCCGGCATCGCCGCGCTGGCCTCGGCCCAGGTGGTGGCGCTGACGACCGCACAGGTCACCAGCCTGACCACGGCGCAGATCAGCGCGCTGAGCACCGCCAACGTCGGCACCGCGCTGAGCACCAACCAGGTCGTCGCGCTGACCTCGAACCAGGTCGCCGCGCTGGGCTCGGCCCAAGCGGCCGCGCTGAGCACCAACTCGATCGTCGCCATTGAAACGGCCGACATCGGCGCGCTGAAAACCGCCGCCGTCGCCGCCCTGAGCACCAACCAGGTGACGGCGCTGACGACCGCCCAGGTCAGCACGCTGGGCACCGCGCAGATCGCCGCGCTGAGCACCGTTGGCGTCGCCACCCTGAGCACCAACCAGATCGTGGCCTTGAAGTCGAGCCAGATCGGCGCGCTGGGCACCGCCCAAACCGCCGCGCTGACCACCAACTCGGTCGCCGCGATTGAAACTGCCGACATCGGCGCGCTGCAAACGGCCGCCGTCGCCGTGCTGAGCACCGCCCAGGTATCGTCGCTGACCACCGCGCAAGTGAGCACGCTGGGCACCGCCCAAGTCGCCGCGCTGAGCACCAACGCCGTCGCCAACGGCTTGACCACGAACCAGGTCGTGGCGCTGACGTCGAACCAGGTCGGCGCGCTGGGCACCGCCCAGGTCGTCGCGCTGAGCACCAACTCGCTGGTGGCGATCCAGACCGCCGACATCGGCGCGCTGAGGACCGCCGGCGTCGCCGCGCTGAGCACCGCGCAAGTGGCGTCGATGACGACGGCGCAAGTGGCCACGCTGGGCACCGCCCAGGTCGCCGCGCTGAGCACCAACGCCATCGCCAGCGGCTTGACCACCAACCAGGTCGTCGCCCTGACCACCGGCCAAGCCGCCGCGCTGGGCTCGGCCCAGGCCGCCGCCTTCAGCACCAACGGCATCGTCGCGCTGGAAACGGCCGACCTGGCCGCGCTGCAAACGGGCGCCATCGGCGGTTTGACGACCAACCAGATCCGCGTGCTGAGCACCGACCAGATCGTCGCCTTGAGCACCGCCCAGGCCGCCGCGCTGAACAGCGCCCAGGTCGCCGCGTTGACCACCAGCGACCTGGTGGCGCTGCAAACGGCCGACCTGGTGGCGCTGAAAACCGCCGGCATCGCCGCGCTGGCCTCGGCCCAGGTGGTGGCGCTGACGACCGCACAGGTCACCAGCCTGACCACGGCGCAGATCAGCGCGCTGAGCACCGCCAACGTCGGCACCGCGCTGAGCACCAACCAGGTCGTCGCGCTGACCTCGAACCAGGTCGCCGCGCTGGGCTCGGCCCAAGCGGCCGCGCTGAGCACCAACTCGATCGTCGCCATTGAAACGGCCGACATCGGCGCGCTGAAAACCGCCGCCATCGCCGCCCTGAGCACCAACCAGGTCACGGCGCTGACGACGGCCCAGGTGAACGTGCTGGGCACCGCCCAGGCCGCCGCGCTGAGCACCAGCGGCGTCGCCGTCCTGAGCACCAACCAGGTCGTCGCGCTGACCTCGAACCAGGTCGGCGCGCTGGGCACCGCGCAAGCGGCCGCCCTGAGCACCGACGCGATCGTGGCGATCGAAACGGCCGACCTCGGCGCGTTGAAAACCGCCGCCGTCGCCGCCCTGAGCACCGCCCAGGTGGTGGCGCTGACGACGGCCCAGGTGAGCATCATGGGCACCGCGCAAATCGCCGCGCTGAGCACCAACGCCGTCGCCAGCAGCCTGAGCACCAACCAGGTCGTGGCGCTGACGTCGGGCCAGGCCGCCGCGCTGAAATCGAGCCAGGTGGCGGTGTTGTCGACCAATAACATCGTCGCGCTGCAAACGGCCGACTTCGCCGCGCTGCAAACGGCGGCGGTCGGCGCGCTGAGCACCAACCAGGTCGGGGTCCTGTCGACCAACCAGGTGGTGGCGCTGACCACCGCCCAGGCCGCCTCGCTGAGCAGCGCGCAGGCCGCGGTGTTGAGCACCAACAACATCGTTGCGCTGGAAACGGCCGATCTGGTGGCGCTGAAAACCGCGGCGATCGCCGCCCTCGTGACGGCCCAGGTCGCCGCGCTGACGACGGCCCAGGTCAGCAGCCTGAGCACCAGCCAGATCGCCGCCCTGAGCACCGCCAGCATCGCTTCCTCGCTGAGCACCAACCAGGTCGTGGCGCTGACGTCGAGCCAAATCGGCGCGCTGAGCACCGGCCAGGTCGTGGCGCTGACCACCAACTCGATCGCGGCGATCCAGACGGCGGATATCGCCGCGCTCGACACCGCGGCCATCAACGTGCTGAGCACCAACCAGATCACGGCCTTGACGACGGCGCAGGTGCACGCCTTCACCTCGGCCCAGGTGCATGCGTTGACCAGCACCCAGGTCGGCGCGATGAGCACCGACCAGACCTCGGCGCTGCCGTACATCACGCCTATCGCCCTCGACTTGAACGGCGACGGCGTGACCACGCTGAACCTGACGGCCGGCGTGCAGTTCGACCTGCTGGCCAACGGCAGCAAGTTGAGCACCGGCTGGATCGGCGGCGGCGACGGCTTGCTGGTCCTGGACCGCAACCATGACGGCGTGATCAACGACGGCCGCGAGTTGTTCGGTTCCTCGACCGTGCTGGCGAACGGCAAAACCGCCGCCACCGGCTACACCGCGATGGCCGAACTCGACACCAACGGCGACGGCAGCATCGGCGCCGGCGACCAGGCCTTCGACGCCCTGCGCGTCTGGGTCGACGGCAACGCCGACGGTGTCAGCCAGGCCAGCGAGCTGAAGTCGCTCGCCGAGCTCAACATCGCCAAGCTGAACCTCGACGTGGCCAAGGCCGGCACCATCGACAACGGCAACATCATCGGTCTGAAGTCGACCTACGAGAGCACCGACGGCAGCAGCCACGCGGTGGCCGACGTCTGGTTCCAGACCGCGGCGGCGCCGACGCCGGCGCCGGCGGCCGACATGCGCGAGCGTGTCTCCGGCCTGGTGCAGGCGATGGCCTCGTTCGGCGAGGGGGCGGCGGCGGCCGGCGGCGGCGCCTTCAAGCTCGACGCCGGCAGCGCCTTCCAAGGCGCCTCGGTGGCGGCCAGCGTCGGTGCGATGGCCGACGTGCTCAAGCAGTTCGACGCCCACGGCAAGGCGATCGGCGCCAGCGAAGCGCTGGCCTCGACCGACTCGACGCTGCGACTGAACGCGCTGCAAAACGCGGCCAGCAACGGCATCCTGGCGCTCGGACCGAAGTAAGCGGCAGGCGACGCGGCGGGGTGCTCCCCGCCGCCGATGGAAGCGGCAAGATGGCGACATCTTGCCGCTTTTTTTTATGTGCCACGGGCATCATAAAAGGCGCCGGGAAAGCGTTGCCTGCGGTAGAATCGCTGGGCAAGACGGCCCGCCCGCCGATGTGATCGCCCTATTATCCATTTGCTAACAAGAGAAGGTGCACACCGATGTTTTCACGCGATCTGTTTGCGCATTGATGCGCTCGTCCCCCTCCCGTCCACATGCACGATAAATTCCCCCACACCGCGATCCAGTGCCTGACGGCGATCGCCCAGCACCACGGCCTGCAGATCAACCCGGAACGCCTGATCGACGAGAACGCGCTCGGCGCCGAAGAGCCGGGCAACGGCGCGCTGCTGCGCATCGCCGCCGACATCGGCCTGAAGGCGAAGATCGACAAACTGTCCTGGGCCGGGCTGCTGGCCCAGGGCGGCGTGTTCCCGCTGATGGCGCGCCTGCGCGACGGCAACATGGTGATCATCGTCGGCGTGCGCGCCGACGGCGGCGGCCAGGTCGCGCTGCTCAACCCGATCGCCGAACAGGCCGCCGTCGCGCTCGAGGAGCGCGAAGCCTTCCTGCGCCGCTGGGACGGCGAGGTGGTGTTCGTCAAACGCCAGCACAAGCTGACCGACCCCAACCAGCCGTTCGGGCTGCGCTGGTTCATCCCCGAGATCCTCAAGCAGAAGGCGGCCTTCCGCGACATCTTCATCGCCGCGCTGGCGATGCACCTGCTGGCGCTGGCCTCGCCGGTGTTCTTCCAGCTGGTGATCGACAAGGTGCTGACGCACCAGAGCCAGACCACGCTGTGGGTGCTGGCGGTGGGCATCGTCATCGCGCTGGCCTTCGACGCCGTTTTCGGCTTCCTGCGCCAGATGCTGACGCTGTCGGCCACCAACAAGATCGACATGCGCCTGACCCGGCGCACCTTCGGCCACCTGCTGTCGCTGCCGATCGACTTCTTCGAGACCACCACCGCCGGCGTCGTCACGCGCCACATGCAGCAGCTGGAAAAGATCCGCAACTTCCTCACCGGGCGGCTGTTCTTCACCGGCCTGGACATGATCGCCCTGGTGGTCTTCCTGCCGGTGCTGTTCGCCTATTCGTTCAAGCTGGCCATGATCGTGCTGCTGTTCGCGCTGATGATCGGCGCGGTGGTGGTGGCGATGGTGCCGACCTTCCAGCGCCGCCTCAACGCGCTCTACGCCGCCGAGGGGCAGCGCCAGGCGATGCTGGTCGAAACCATCCACGGCATGCGCACCGTCAAGGCGCTGGCGATCGAGCCGTCGCAGCGGCGCGTCTGGGACCAGCGCTCGGCCGAGGCCATCACCATGCATTTCCGCGTCGGTCAGATCTCCATCACCGGCAACGCCGTCACCGACTTCCTCGGCAAGATGATGCCGGTCACGCTGATCGTCATCGGCGCCCAGGACGTCTTCGACCAGACCCTGACGGTGGGCGCGCTGATCGCCTTCCAGATGATCTCCGGGCGGGTGGTGCAACCGTTGATCGCCATCGTCGGCCTGGTCAACGAGTACCAGGAAACCGCGCTGTCGGTGCGCATGCTGGGCGAGGTGATGAACCGCGCCCCCGAGGGCCGCGCCGGCGCCGGCGGCCTGCGCCCGGTGCTCAACGGCGAGATCCGCTTCGACGACGTGACGTTCCGCTACCCGGGCGCCAGCGCCACCGCGCTCGACGGCGCCAGCTTCACCATCGAGGCCGGCACCGTGGTCGGCATCGTCGGGCGCAGCGGCTCCGGCAAGACCACCTTGACCAAGCTGATCCAGGGTCTGTACGGCCTGCAGGAGGGCATCGTCCGCTTCGACGGCATCGACGCCCGCGAAATCGAACTGTCGCACCTGCGCCGGCAAATCGGCGTGGTCCTGCAGGAAAACTTCCTGTTCCGCGGCACCGTGCGCGACAACCTGATCGTCACCAAGCCCGACGCCACCTTCGAGGAGATCGTCGAGGCGGCGCAGGCGGCCGGCGCCGACGAGTTCATCGAGCGCCTGCCGCTGGGCTACGACACCCTGCTCGAGGAAAACGCCGCCAACCTGTCCGGCGGCCAGAAGCAAAGGCTGTCGATCGCCCGCTCGCTGCTGTCGAAGCCGCGCATCCTCATCCTCGACGAGGCCGCCAGCGCGCTGGACCCGGAAAGCGAGGCGATCTTCATCCGCAACCTGTCGCGCATCGCCGTCGGGCGCACCGTCGTCATGATTTCGCACCGCCTGTCGACGCTGGTCAACGCCAACACCATCCTGGTGATGCAGCAGGGCCGCCTGATGGACAGCGGCCGCCACGCCGAATTGCTCACCCGCAGCGACACCTACCAGCACCTATGGAACCAACAAACAAGCCACCTGTAGCCGCCAAGCGCGGCGACGCCACCGAAATCGACTTCCTGCCGGACGCCGACGCGATCGAACGCAGCCCGCTGCCGCCGTACCTGCGCATCACCTTGCACGTGATGGCCGGCGCGCTGCTGGTGTTGGTGCTGTGGGCCTGCTTTTCCGAGGTCGAGAAGGTCGTCATCGCGCACGGGCGCATGGTCAACCCGCTGCCCAATATCATCGTGCAACCGCTGGAGACGTCGATCATCCAGAAGATCGAGGTGCGCGTCGGCCAGGTGGTGCGCAAGGGCCAGGTGCTGGCCACGCTGGACCCGACCTTCGCCCAGGCCGACGAGGCGCAGCTGCGCACCCGCTTGGGCAGCCTCGACACCCAGGCCGCCGGCCTGCGCGCCGAGCTGTCCGGGCAGCCGGGCGCGCCGCAGCAGGGCGGCGCCGCCGACGCCGCCGACCGCCTGCTGCAAGCGCAGCTGGCGAGCGAGCGGCAAGCCAATTTGCAGGCCCAGTTGGGCAAGCTGGACCAGAACCTGGCGCGCGTCGCCGCCGCGATCGAGACCAACCGGCGCGACCAGCAGGTGCTGGCGCAGCGCGTCAAATCGCTGGGCGAGATGGAGGCGATGCAGGAAAAACTCATCGCCCAGCAGTTCGGCGCGAAGATCCATTTGCTGGAGGCGCGCGACCGGCGCCTCGAAGTGGAGCGCGAGATGTTGTTGGCGCGCAACAAGGAACAGGAACTGATCAGCGAGAAGGCCGCGCTGCAATCGGAGCGCGGCGCCTTCAGCAAGAGCTGGCGGCAAAAAGCCATGGAAGACCTGCTGGCCGCGACGCGCGAGCGCGACGGCGTCAACGAACAATTGCAAAAGGCCGACAAGCGGCGCCAGCTGGTGCAACTGGTGGCGCCGGTCGACGCCGTCGTGCTCGACATGGCCAAGCTGTCGCAGGGCTCGGTGGTCAAGGAGGCCGAGCAGATGTTCACGCTGGTGCCGCTGGGCGCCGACCTCGAGGCCGAGGTGCAGATCGACTCGCTCGACATCGGCTACATCAAGCCGGGCGACGCGGTGCACCTGAAGCTGGACGCCTTCCCGTTCCAGAAGCACGGCGCGCTCGACGCGACGGTGCGCACCATCAGCGAGGACGCCTTCCGGCGCGACGCCGCCAACCCCGGCCAGGGCACCGACGCCTACTACCAGAGCCGCATCAGCTTTGGCCAGGCGCGCCTGCGCAAGATGGCGCCGCAGGCGCGGCTGCTGCCGGGCATGACGCTGACGGCGGAAATCGTCGTCGGCAAGCGCTCGGTGATGTCCTACCTGCTGTGGCCGCTAACCAAGGCCATGGACGAATCGATACGCGAACCCTGACGGCGCCGGCCCGCCGTCCCCCCTCCATTTGCCATCAAAGGATCAAGCATGTTTTTAACTGTAGAAAACGGCTTTGCCGAGCGTAAAGTCGACGTTGACAGCAAAATCATCGATAGGGTGGTCGCGTCCTATAACAAGTCGAAGGCGGTGCAAAAGGACGCGCCGGAAGAGTACCAGGTCAGCCACATGTGGCTGCCGATCTACCAGGGCTATATGGACAAGGTGATGGCGGCGATGGCGCGCGGCGACAACGCCGAGATCGCCCGCATCTACGGCAATTTCTTCCGCGAAAGCTGCAGCATCGGCATCCACGGCATGCCGGTCGACATGGAAACCACCTACTTCTCCGGCAACGTCAGCGACGAGGCCAAGGGCTTGTACACGGCCGACGTCATGCACCGCATGCAGATCTGGTTCGATTCGATCGGCAAGACCCACACGCTGGACGCGCTGGAAACGCCGCTCGTCGGCAACCCCTACGGCTACTACATCGACGGCAAGTTCCTGCGCGCCGGCGTCGACTACCAGCACTACTACGCCACCATCATCGCCCGCCTGATCCGCGGCGCCAAGCGCAAGGCCGTGCTGGAACTGGGCGGCGGCTTCGGCGGCCTCGGCCACTTCCTGATGCGCGACAACGCCGACCTGACCTATATCGACGTCGACTTGCCGGAAAACATGGCGCTGACCGCCTTTTACCTGCTCAGCGCCTTCCCGGAAAAGAACATCGCGCTGTACGGCGAAATCGACCTGGCCACCGCCGACCTGGACCGGTACGACGCCGTCGTCCTGCCGAACTTCGCGCTGCCCGAGCTGAAGGACGACTCGGTCGACCTGGCCTTCAATTCCTACAGCCTGGCGGAGATGTCGCTCAACAACGTGGCCAACTACGTCGGCCACTTCAACCGCGTCTCGTCGAAGTTCATCTACCACGTCAACCACACCCGCATTCCGCCGGTGCGGGCCGACGACTTCGCCATCGACTTCGACAAGTTCGAACTGATCTCGCGCGCGCCGGCGCTGTGGAACATGGCGCGCAACGCCGACATGGATGAATTCGAGTACCTGTACAAGGCCGTCAAGCTGAGCTTCCGCTAAGCCGGCGTCGCCGCGCCGGCCACGGCGGCGCCGTCAGGACATCAGCCGGTCCAGGATGGCGTCGACGTTGTCCGACGTCAGCGCCTGGTACAGGATGTCCTTGTTGCGCAGGATCGACTGGTCGCTCAGCCGCGCGAAATCGAGCCGGCCCAGTTTTTCGATGACGTCCGCTTCGAAGCGGTACTTGATCAGTTTGGCGGGATTGCCGCCGACGATGCTGTACGGCGCCACGTCCTTGCTGACCACGCTGCCGGCGGCGACGATGGCGCCCTGGCCGATAGTGACGCCGGACAGGATGGTGCTGTTGTAGCCGATCCAGACGTCGTCGCCGATGACGACCGGCCCCTTGGTGCCGGACTCGGCGGTGGCGAAATATTTCGCCATGAACGGGAAGGTGGAGACGCCGTCGTAATGGTGGTTGCCGCCCAGCAGGAACTTGACGTCGTCGGCGATCGAGACGAAGTTGCCGATCGTCAGGCGCTCGTCGCCGCAGCCGAAGGTCCACACCGTCAGGCCGCCATAGCTTTTGCGGCCCGCCGTCACCTTGTTGAAGTCGAAGGGGCCGTAGATGCGCGTCAGGCTGACCTCGTTGTGCGGGTTCAGCGCCCGCCATTGCGCGTTCATCTGGGCCTGGTGGGCGGCCTGCTGGCTTTCCGCCGTCGGCGCCGCCGCCGCCGGGGCGGCGGCGGGCGCCGCGTCGATCAAGTGTTCGATGGCCTTGTAGAAATAGTCGTCGTGCAGATAATCCTGCATGTAGGGGAAGAAGCCGCTCTTCAGGAAGCCGTTGTTGTTATCGAAGTAATACGGAATAATGTGGTTCAAAAGGATAGCCTTCTTTTCCGCCTGGAACACCTCGTCGCTCAGCGCGCCCGACGCCACATAGGGTTTGAGCAGGCTCAGGTAATTCTGGCCGAACACCTCGGCGATGTTGTAGCCGCCCTTCTTGCCGATATCCAGACCGGAGAAATATTGCTGGTACAGCACGATGGCGCGTTTCCCCATGGCCAGCAGGCGCAACAGGACGTCGGTTTGGATCAGCCGCAGATTGGTGTTGCGGGCGAAGTCGGGCATGGCCTGGAATTCCTCGCGCCACATGCCGAAGCCGCCGATCCAGGTCGCGAAATACGAGACGCGGTTGACGAACTCGTTGACGTTGTTCAGCGCTTCAATCGGGTTGCCCAAGTTCTTGTTGCCGTTCGTGAAGAACAGCACCGGCTTCTCGGCGGCCGTCGCGGTAATCACCTTCAACATTTCAGCCAGGCTGCCGTTGTTGATCAGCAGATTGTCGTTGTGCAGTTTCAAATACAGGCCGCGGCCGCGGCCCATGACGATTTCAAAATTCTTGTCGGCCTGCACAGGCGCGGCGTTGCGGTGGTAGTGCACCTTGCCGGGGAAGGCGGCGACGAACTGCTGCGCGACGGCGGCCGTGTCGTCGTCGGAGAAATTGTCGGAGATGACCACCTCGATCTGCCCGCCCTGCTGGAAATCGGCCTGGCTGGTGATGCTGCGCAGCGTTTCGCCGAGGAAGGGCGCGCGGTTGAAGGTGGGGATGCAAATCGATAATGCCGGGCGCGCTGCTGCCGTTTCTGCCATGGAGGATACCTATAAAATGGTGAGGATTACGGGGCCGTGGCGAGCCGCGCGACGGCGCCGCCGCCGGATCGCGGTCCGCGGCGGCGGGCGCCGGCCTGGCTGGAGCCGGGGCGGCGCGGTCGCGGCGGGGCGCTCGCGGACATGGCCGGGCTCAGGACGGGGCGGGTGGCCAGCCGTCCAGTCGCAGGCGCATTTTTTCGCGCAGATAGTCCTGGGTCCCGGCCACGCTGGTGAAGGTGTTCGGAATGGCGATGCGTTTGACCGCCGGCAGCCGCGCCAGCGCACCATCCGAGAGCAGGTCGTGCAGCCGCTCCAGCACCGCCGAGCCGAAGCCGCCGTTGGCCTGGTGCTCTTCCAGCGTGGCCACCTGGTGGTAGCGCCGCGCCAGCGCCGCCAGTTGCGCGGTGTCGATTGGATTGACGAAGGGGAAGCTGTACAGGTCGGCCGCGACCCGGTGCTGCTCGAGGTAGCGGCTGGCGTAGCCGACCATGTCGCCGGTGGCGAACACGGCCGCGCTGTGGGCGCCGCCCGCAGCCACCCGCACCGGCACGATGCCGCCCAGGGTGAGCGGCGGCGGCTGCAAGTGCAGCCGCGCTTCGCCGGCCTTGTTCAGGCGCATATAGCAGGGGCCGCGGTGCCGCGCGAGGAAGGCCGTCATCGCCTCGACCTCGGCCGGGTCGCCGGGCGCCGCCACCACCATGCCGGGGATGGTGCGCAACATGCCCAGTTCCTCGGTGGTGTGGTGCGAGGTGCTCAGCGGGCCGTAGGCGTAGCCGCCGCCGACGGCGATCACCTTGACGTTGGCTTCGTGGTAGGCGACGTCGTAGCGGATTTGCTCCATGCAGCGCAGGGTCGGAAAATTGCCGATCGAGTAGCAGAACACCGTATAGCCTTCCATGCTCAGGCCGGTCGCCAGGCCCATCATGTTCTGTTCGGCGATGCCGACGTTCAGGAAGCGCTCGGGGAACTGCGCGGCGAACGGCTCCAGCACCGAATAGCCGAGGTCGCCGCACAGCAGGAAGATGCGCTCGTCCTGCGCGGCCTGGGCCGTCAGGGTCGTGATAAAACTGTTTCTCATGCTGTTTCCCCGCTCAGCTCGGCAAGTGCCGCCGCGTATTGCGCCGCGTCGGGCGATTTGTAATGCCAGGCCAACTGTCCTTCCATGAAGCTCACGCCCTTGCCCTTGACGGTGTGGGCGATCACCGCGCGCGGCCGGCCCAGGCGGCCCTGCTTGGACAACGCCGCCGACAGTTGGTCGTGGTCGTGGCCGTCCACCTCGAGCGTGTCCCAGCCGAACGCCTCGAACTTGGCGCCCAGCGGATCGAGGTTGAGCACCTCGGCGGTGCTACCGAAGCTTTGGATCTTGTTGTAGTCGACGATCAGCGTCAGATTCTCAAGGCGGTGGTGCGGCGCGAACAGGATGGCCTCCCAGTTCGATCCTTCATCGAGTTCGCCGTCGCTGAGGATGGCGTAGGTGTGCCACGGCTGGCCGCGGCGCAGGCCGGCCAGCGCGACCCCGGCCGCCACCGACAGCGCGTGGCCTAGGCTGCCGGTCGACAGTTCCACGCCCGGCACCTTATGGTTGACGTGCGAGGTGAAATGGCTACCGTTGTCGGTATAGCTGTCCAGTTCGGCCCTGTCGTAATAGCCGGTTTCGGCCAGCGCCGCGTACAGCGCCGTGCAGGCATGTCCCTTGCTGTAGAACAGGCGGTCGCGCTCGGGCGCCCGCGGCCGCGCCGGATCCTTCGCCAGCACCGCGCCGTACAGCACGGCCAACACGTCCGCCACCGACAGGGCGCCGCCCAGGTGCGACGCCCTCTTTTGGTGGCACATGCGCAGGCTTTGCAGCCGGATGCGTTGGGCTAGGTCTTCGGTTGTGTTCATTGGTGCTCTGTCCTGTGGGTCGACGACGGGCCCGGCCGTGGCAGCGCGCGTCGGAGGTGGCGAAGGGGGGAGGCGGACATACTGTGGTCCCAGGGATGGTCGGGCGCGTGCGCCGGATGCGATGCGGGCGTGCTCATCGCGCGGGGGGCTGCGTATGCCAGGCGGCCGTGGCGCGGATGGCCGCGCTCAGGTCGGTGTATTCGCGCAGTCCGAGGCTGGCGGCGCGCGCCGTCGACGGCACGTACCGCGCCGGCGCCGGGCCGCTCGCCGCCGCCCGGGCGATGACGACATCCTCGGCGCCGCGCAGCGTGCGGCTGACGTGGCGCGCCAGCTCGGCCACCGAAATGGCTTGCGACGAACCAACATTATAGGGCTGGGCGTCGCCGTTGATCAAGATCGTCAGCAGCCACACGGCCATGTCGGCGGCGTACAGGTAGGAGCGCAGCGGCGTGCCGTCGCCGCCGACCCGCACCGGCCCGCCGGCCAGGCTGTCGCGGATGAAATTGCCGATGGCGAACTGGGCGTCCAGCGCCATGTAGGGGCCGACCAAGGTGAAGCAGCGGGCGATGCGCGCCTGCGTGCCGTGCTCGCCGGCGTGGCAGGCGAGCAGGAATTCGGCGCTGCGTTTGGCCTGGCCGTAGGCGCTCTGCAGGTCGGTGGTGGCGGGCGCGCCGGTGTGCTGTTCCGGCACCAACGGGCAGTCGCCGGGCTGGCGCCCGTAGACGGCGCCGGAACTGGTCAGCAGGTAGCGCGCGCTGCCGGCGCGGGCCGCCAGCGCCAGCGTTTGTTCGGCGCCGCCGACGATGTCGCGGTACACGCGCAGCGGGTCGGCGCCGGGGCTGACGACGTCGGTGGCCAGGTGCAGGATGGTGTCGAAGCGGCCGTCGACGCCGGCCAGATCGGTGGCGTCGCCGGCCATCAGGCGCAGCGCCGGGTGCCCGGCCAAGTGCGGCGCCTTGGCGCGGAAGCGTTCGGGCGCGCGCGTCAGCACCGTCAGTTCGAGGCCGAGCTGGAAGCGCTCGTGGCCGGCCAGCAGCGCCTCGAGCAACCAGCAGCCGACGAAGCCGGTGCCGCCGGTGACGAAAATGCGCTGGCCGCGCAGGGCCTCCCAGACGGCGGCCGGGGTGTGCGTGAGCATCAGCCCGACGTCAGCAGGGGAAACGCCGGGGCGGTAGCCGGCGGCGGCGCGGCCGCCGGTTGTGTCAGTCATGTCGTTCCTTGTCGCCGGCCGGGCGAGGGCACGGCCGGGAAGCCGGGGTCCGGCCCGGAGGGGGCAAGCCCGCGCCGGGTTCGACGCCGGCGGTTTTTGCCGTCGCCGGCACGTTAGAAGCCGACGCCAAAGAACGCTTCCAGTTTCTCGATCGTGAAGTCGAGCATCTCGCTGCTCAGGCCGGGGAACACGCCGATCCAGAAGGTGTCGTGCATGACGCGGTCGGTGTTGGTCAGCTCGCCCGCGACGCGGTAGTGGCGCCCGATCATGTAGGGCTGGCGCGTCAGGTTGCCGGCGAACAGCAGGCGGGTGCCGATCTTGTGCTGGTCGAGGTAGGTCAGCAGGTCGACCCGGCTGACGTTGGCCTCCGGCTTGAGCGTCATCGGGAAGCCGAACCACGACGGATCCGAATGCTCGGTGGCCTCCGGCAGGATCAGGAACTCGGCGCACGATTGCAGGCGCTGCTTCAGATAGGCGAAGTTGTCCTTGCGCGCCTGGATGAAGCCGGCCGCGCGCTCGATCTGCGCGACGCCGCAGGCGGCCTGCATGTCGGTGATCTTCAGGTTGTAGCCGAGGTGGCTGTAGGTGTATTTGTGGTCGTAGCCTTGCGGCAGCGTGCCCAGCTTCTGGCAGAAGCGCTTGCCGCAGGTGTTGTCCTTGCCCGGCGCGCAGTAGCAGTCGCGGCCCCAGTCGCGGAACGACTCGGCGATCATCTTCAGCTCGGCGTTGTCGGTAAACACCGCGCCGCCTTCGCCCATGGTGATGTGGTGGGCCGGGTAGAACGACATGGTGCCGATGTCGCCGAAGGTGCCGACCATCTGCCCGCGGTAGGTCGAGCCGAGCGCGTCGCAGCAGTCTTCGATCAGCCACAGGTTGTACTTTTTGCACAGCGCCACGACCACGTCCAGGTTGTACGGGTTGCCCAGCGTGTGGGCCAGCATGATCGCCTTGGTCTTGCCGGAAATCGCCGCTTCCAGCTGCGTCACGTCGATGTTGTAGGTGGCCAGGTCGACGTCGACGAACACCGGCACGGCGCCGAATTGCAGGATCGGGTTGACGGTGGTGGGGAAGCCGGCGGCCACGCCGATCACCTCGTCGCCCGGCTGGATCGCCCGCTGCCCCAGCTTCGGCGAGGTCAGCGTGTTGAACGCGACCAGGTTGGCCGAGGAGCCCGAGTTCACCGTGATCAGGTGGCGCACGCCGATCAGCTTGGCCAGCTTGGCCTCGAACTGGTCGTTGAAGCGGCCGGTGGTCAGCCAGGCGTCCAACGAGGCCTCGACCATCAGTTCCATCTCCGCCGCGCCGACCACCTTGCCGGCCGGCGGAATCACCGTCACGCCCGGCTCGAACGGCTTCGGCGCGCTGGCCAGGGCGCCGTATTCGGCCACCAGTTTGATGATCTGCTCGCGCAGTTGTTCTTTGCTTTGTGCTTCGCTCATGGTTGCGGCCTTACTTGGTGTCGGTGTGTTGATAGTCGGCGATTTGCGCCAGCGTCAGGGCGTGCATGTCGGCGCCGCCGGCGTGGGCCCGGTGCCAGGCGACGATCTGGTCGATCGTGCGGCCCAGGTTCCAGCGCGGCTGCCAGTGCAGGCGCGCGCGCGCCTTGGAGCAGTCCAGTTTCAGGTAGGTCGCCTCGTGCGGCTGCGGCGCGCCGTCCAGCTGCCAGGCGGCGCCGGCGCCCCAGCTTTCGCACAGGCGCGCGATGATCCATTCGACCGGGCGGGCGTCGACGTCGTGCGGGCCGAAGTTGAAGCCCTCGGCGTACGCCGCGCCGTCGCGGTACAGGTGTTCGGCCAGGCTCAGGTAGCCCGACAGCGGCTCCAGCACGTGCTGCCACGGCCGCACCGCGTGCGGGCTGCGGATGCGCACCGGTTCGCCGGCGGCGATGGCGCGCAGCATGTCGGGGATCAGGCGGTCCTCGGCCCAGTCGCCGCCGCCGATGACGTTGCCGGCGCGGCCGGAACCGAGCGCCACGCCGTGTTCGGCGTATTTTTCAGGGTTGAAGAAGGAGCTGCGGTAGCCGGCCGTGACCAGTTCGGCGCACGCCTTGCTGTTGCTGTACGGGTCGTAGCCGCCGAGGGCCTCGTTCTCGCGGTAGCCCCAGGCCCATTCCTTGTTTTCGTAGCACTTGTCGCTGGTGACGTTGAGCACCGCCTTGACGCCCGGCGTGGCGCGCACAGCCTCGAACAGGTGCACCAGCCCCATCACGTTGGTCGAGTAGGTTTCCACCGGGTTGGCGTAGGAATGGCGCACCAGCGCCTGGGCCGCCATGTGGATGACGATTTCCGGGCGCGCCGCCCGCATCGCCGCGCGCAGGGCCGGCGCGTCGCGGATGTCGCCGAGCACGCTGTCCATGCCGGCGCCGACGCGCGCCGCCTCGAACAGGCTGGGGCCGGCGGGGGCGGCCAGCGCGTAGCCGGTGACGTGCGCGCCCAGCTGTTGCAGCCACAGGCTCAGCCAGCCGCCCTTGAAGCCGGTGTGGCCGCTCAGGAAGACCCGCTTGCCGTGCCAGAACGACGGCGTCACGGCCAGCGCTTCCACGGCGCCTTGCCGCTTTGCCACAGCTCCTCCAGCAGCACCTTGTCGCGCAGCGTGTCCATCGGCTGCCAGAAGCCGTGGTGGTGGAAGGCGTCCATCTGGTTGTCGCGCGCCAGCGTTTCCATCGGCGCCTTTTCCCAGGTGGTGGCGTCGCCGTCGATGTAGTCGATCACCCGCGGCGAGAGCACGAAGTAGCCGCCGTTGATCCAGTTGCCGTCGCCCTGGGGTTTTTCCTTGAAGCTGACGATGCGCTGGCCGTCGATGTCGATGGCGCCGAAGCGCCCCGGCGGCTGCACCGCCGTCATGGTGCCGAGCTTGCCGTGCGCCTTGTGGAAGGCGATGCTGGCGCCGATGTCGACGTCGGCCACGCCGTCGCCGTAGGTGAAGCAGAAGGCCTCGTCGTTGTCGACGTGCTGGCGCACCCGCTTCAGGCGCCCGCCCGTCATGGTCTCGGCGCCGGTGTCGATCAGCGTCACGCGCCACGGTTCGGCGTGGCGCTCGTGCACCTCCATCGCGTTCTTTTGCAGGTCGAAGGTGACGTCCGAGGTGTGCATGAAGTAGTTGGCGAAGAATTCCTTGATCACGTAGCCGCGGTAGCCGCAGCAGATGACGAAGTCGTTGATGCCGTGCGCCGAATAATTCTTCATGATGTGCCAGAGGATCGGCTTGCCGCCGATCTCCACCATCGGCTTCGGTTTGACCGTGGTTTCTTCGCTGAGCCTGGTGCCCAGTCCGCCTGCCAAGATGACTGCTTTCACGCTATCCCCAGATTGTTATGAGTTTGTTCCGCAGACTGGTTGGTCAGCCGTGTCCCTCGTATTCTAAACGAAAAGCAAAGGTGGATCGCCCCGCGGAGGTCCGATTTTCAATTTCCGTACGGAATTAATCGGGGCGCCGGCCGCGCCGCGCTTGCCGCGCCGCGCGCCGGCTATCCGTGCGCCGGCGCGTCCCAGCCGGCGGTGACGGCGTCCGGGTAGCCGCGGCGGAAATGCGTGGTCCACGGGTAGGCCGGGCGCTCGCTGCCGTCGCGCAGCACGATCTTGGCGGTGTCGCACAGGTAGCGCGCCGGATTGCCGCCGACCACGGTGCCCGGCGCGACGTCGCGCTGCACCTTGCTGTGCGCCGCCACCAGCGCCTGGCTGCCCACCTTCACGCCCGGCAGCACCACCGACATCGCGGCGATCGCGGCGAAATCGCCGATGTCGCAGCCGAGCAGCACGTTGCTGGGCGGGTGCGGGTCGTTGGTCAGCACCACGTACGGG
Source organism: Janthinobacterium sp. CG3 (assembly GCF_000344615.1). GTDB lineage: Bacteria > Pseudomonadota > Gammaproteobacteria > Burkholderiales > Burkholderiaceae_D > Janthinobacterium. The sequence goes on from NZ_KB467824.1 coordinate 4,669,791, forward strand.
AAGATCCAGACGAAATTGCCGATCCGCGACATCTTGCCGACGAAGACGTTGGACTGGAAGCGCACGTGGTCGCCGACGCTGCAGTCGCCCTGGATTTCGCTCATCGTGCCGATTTGGAAGGCCAGCCCGGCCACGGTTTTTTCGCGCACCGTGACGCGGTGCCCGGTGACCAGGCCGGCGCCGAAGCGCGAACCCTGGTAAAACACCGAATGCGAGCGGATCCGCGCGCCGGCGCCGATCAGCAGCGGCAGGCCGTCGGCCAGCGGGCTGGGATAACCGAGCTCGCAAAAGCCGTCGACGACCGAGTCGGCGCCGATCTCGACGTTGTCGTGGATGACGCTGAAGGGGCCGACGCTGACGTTCTCGCCGAGCCGGGCCAGCGGCGACACCAGCGCGCTAGGATGGATCATCTCGTGTGCTCCGGCCGGGCGGCGCGCTGCGCCGGCCGGCATGTGATGGGTAGGGGGGAGGCGCCGGCGCGTCGCGCCGTCCGGTTCGCGCTCAAGCGGCGAGGTGGCGGCGGATCGCCGCGCATACCTGGCGCGCCTGCTCCAGCGTCATGGTGGTGCCCATCGGCAGGCTCAGCACCTCGCGGTGGATCGCCTCGGCCAGCGGCAAGTCGCCCTCCTTGAAACCCATGTGGGCGTAGGCCGGTTGCCGGTGCGGCGGCACCGGATAGTGCACCACCGTGCCGATGCCCTGCCCGGCCAGCGCCGCCGCCAGCGCGTCGCGCCGCGCGTGGCGCACCACGTACAGGTGCCACACCGGCTCGGCCCATTCCGGCACCGCCGGCAGCGTCAGGCCGGCGATGCCGGCCAGCTCGCGCTGGTAGACGGCGGCGATGGCGGCGCGCTGGCGGTTGCCTTCGTCGAGCACCTTCAACTTCACGCTCAGCAGCGCCGCCTGCAATTCGTCCAGCCGCGAGTTGTAGCCGGCCACCTCGTTGTAGTACTTCACCTGGGAGCCGTAGTTGCGGTAGGTGCGGATGCGCTGCGCCAGTTCGGCGTCGTCGGTGGTGACGGCGCCGCCGTCGCCCAGCGCGCCCAGGTTCTTGCCCGGGTAGAAGCTGAAGGCGGCGGCGTCGCCCAGCTGGCCCACCAGGCCGCCGCGGCAGCGCGCGCCGTGCGCCTGGGCCGCGTCCTCGATCACCTTCAGCCCGTGCTTGCCGGCCAGCGCCATGATGGGCGCCATGTCGGCCGGCTGGCCGTACAGGTGCACCGGCATGATGGCCTTGGTGCGCGCCGTAATGGCCGCCTCGATGCGCGCCGGGTCGATGTTGTAGGTCGCCTCGACGGGTTCGACCGGCACCGGCGTGGCGCCGCAGTGGCTGACCGCCAGCCAGGTGGCGATGAAGGTGTTGCTCGGCACGATGACCTCGTCGCCGGGGCCGATGCCGTAGGCCTTGAGGATCAGGAACAGCGCGTCGAGGCCGTTGGCCACGCCGATCGCCTGCCGGCTGCCGCAGTAGGCGGCGAAACTGGCCTCGAACGCGGCGGTTTCGCCGCCGAGGACGAACCAGCCGGAATGCAGCACGCGGTGGAAGGCCGCCTCCAGCTCGTCGGCCTGGGCCAGGTTGATCGCTTTCAGATCGAGGAAGGGAATGGTCATGTCGGGCTCTTTTCCAGGGCCGCGCGCCGTTCGCGGTGCTGGTGCGCGGCGTCGACGAATTCGTCGTAGTCGTGGTAATAGTCTTTCGGGTCGTACGGCGTCGAGGCCAGCACCAGGCAGACCCCGCCCGACGAGAAGTTTTCCACCTCGCGCCACATCATGCCGGGCACGTACAGGCCGTGGTAGGAGCGGTTCAGCTGCACCTTCTTGCGGCTGTAGCCGTCGTCGACCACCACGTCGAAGCTGCCGGACATGGCGATGAACAACTGCTGCAGCTCGATGTGGCCGTGGCCGGCGCGCGAGGAGCCGCCCGGCACGTCGTACAGGTAGTAGACCCGCTTGATGTCGAAGGGCACGTGCACGCCGCCCTCGATCACCGACAGGTTGCCGCGCGGGTCGTGGTGCTTGGGCAGGTCAATCAGCTGGCACTGGTCGAGAATTTCCATGGGGCGCCTCCTGGGGTTTACTGTGGTTGGGCCGGCGCGGCGTCGGCCGGCAGCGCGGCGACGTAGTCGAGGTAGCGCAGGCGCGAGCGGCCGACCTGCTCGAACACGCCGCCCAGGCGCTGGTGCACCGAGTCGACCTGCGCTTCCAGGCCGAGCAGCTCGGCGCGGCTGACCAGCCCCTGTTCGTGCGACACCACCAGCAGGTCGATGTAATCGGAGAAGCAGTTGCCGAAATTCGGGTTCGCGGCCGGGTTCGAGTTCGACTGCAGGCGCTGGTCGCGGCGGAAATAGCTCAGCTCCTCGTCGATGTAGAAGACGTCGCCGCCCTTGACCAGGTTGCAGTAGGCGGCGACGTCGGCCAGGCCGAGCGTGAAGTCGTGGCTGCCGATGCGGAACAGGTCCTTCCAGCCGATGCTCCACAGCTTCTCGCGGCGGAACATGATGCTGGTGAACTCGCCGACGAAGTTGCGCATGCCCAGCGCCATCGAGCGGTGCATGTCCAGGCCGGGCATGCTGCCGCTGGCCTGGTAGGGCCGCCGCGTTTCGCTGCGTTCGTTGTCGGCGTTGATCACCTGCGAGGCTGAGAACACCATCTGCGTCGACGGGTTCATGTTCATCACCGCCACCATGCGCTCGACGCAGAAGGGGTGCAGGATGTCGTCGTCGAACAGCGGTTTGATCAGTTCGCCCTTGCCGGAGTAAAAGCTCGACAGCACGTTCGCTTCGCGCAGCGCGCCGCTGCGCTGGTAGATCACGCCGGGGTGGCGCGCGCAGGCGTCGCGGATCGCCTCGCTCGGGCAGTTGTCGCTGACCAGGATTTCGATGTTCGGATAGGTCTGGCCCAGCGCCGAGCGCAGGCACTGCTCGAAGTGGCCGGGCTTGTAGGACGGGATGACGACGCTGACTTTGGGTAGGCTCATGGCTGGTGCGGCTCCGGGAAAATGGGCTGTGTGGCGCGCTTGGCGCTAGGCGGCGACGGCGCTGATGATGTATTGCGCCGGCAGCGCGTCGGCCACCGCGACGGCCGGGTCGAGGCCGCTGGCCTCGGCCATCATGCGGATCGCCGGCAGGTATTTTTCGCGCAGCGGCTCGTCGAGGATGCGCGCGCTGCCGCCGCTGATCTGGAAGCCGGCGCGGCGGAACAGCTCGAGCGCGCCGCCGCGGGTGAACACGCGCAGCTGCGCCGGTTCGAGCACGCCGCCGTCCTGGTAGCGCAGGTCGCCGGCGTTCAGGTGGGCCTGCACGCTCCAGTGCTGGAAGTTGCGCACGGCGGCCACCAGGCGCCCGCCCGGCGCCATGTTGGCGCGGATCTTGGCCAGCAGCGCCCACGGGTCGCTGAGCTGCTCCAGCACCTCGCCGAGGATCCAGCAGTCGGCGCCGGCGGTGTGCGCCCACAGCTCGGCGCCGGCGCCCTCGACGTCGACGTCGAAGACGAAGTCGCAGTGCGGCCGCGCCGCGTGGGCCGGGCCGAGGTCGCGCTCGATGCCGGTATAGTTGCAGATCGGGTTGCGCTGCTTGTAGGCCTTGGCGAAGGCGCCGTCGTGGCAGCCCAGTTCGACCAGTTTTTGGGCGTCCAGCGGCACCAGGGCCAGCAGGTCCAGGTTGACCTGGGCGCTCGCCGTCGGCAGGTCGTAGTGGTAGCCGCCGGTGCGGATCACGGTGCCCTGCCAGTCGTGCTTGATGTAGACGCGCCGCGGGTCGCGGCTGAAGTCGTTCCTGACCCAGTCGATGCTGTCGATCAGGTCGTGCGCGCCGGCGCGGTGCAGCGCCAGCATGGTCTGGATCAGCGGCGCGCCGTGCTTGATCGGCATCGGCCACTGGCGCACCACGTCGATATTGGTCAGCATGCAGGCCGGGTGCAGGTAGCGCACGGCGCCGTCGTCGGGGCGGTCGTAGCCCTGCTCGTTGACCAGCTGGATGCCGCCGACGCCGTACATGCCCGGTTTCAAATGGCTTTGCAGCGATTCGAGGAAGCCCGGGTTGACGATTTCGACGTCGGAATCGAGGAACAGCACCTGGCCCTCCAGGCCCAGGTGGTTGATGGCCCACGACAGGCCGGGGCCGTGGTGGATGTTGTAGCCGAACGGGATGAATTCGACGTTGTCGAACTGCGCCGCGACGGCGCGGATCTGCTCGGCCACTTCGGGGCGCGAGCCGTCGACGACGTAGACGCGGTTGTGGTAGAACCGGCGCAGCGAGCCGAGCAGCGCGGCGATCAGGTCGGGCGCGTTGTACGACACCGTGACGATGGGGATCTGCTCGACCGGCGTCGGCGGCGCCGCCGGCGGCGCCGCCGGCTTGGCCACGCCCAGCATCAGCGCCTCAAGGTTGCGCACGAAGCGCGGGCTGTCGAACAGCGCGCAGCTGAGGCGGTTGTCGACCAGTTGGCGCTTCATCGCGGCGACGCGCGCCGGGTCCCGCGCCAGCGCCACCGCCAGTTCCTCGTAGTCGGCGAAGTTGTAGGTGATCAGCTCGGGCAGGTCGACCGCGCGCAGCAGGCTGCCGGCCATGCGCGAGGCGAACGTGGCGCCGGCGCAGGTGAGCAGCGGCAGACCGGCCCACAACGCGTCGCTGGCGGTGGTGCCGGCGTTGAACGGGAAGGTGTCGAGGAACAGGTCGGCCAACTGGTAGCGCGCCAGGTATTCGGCCGGCACCGCGCGGGCGGCGAAAACCAGGCGCGCCGGCTCGACGCCGGCCTGCTCGGCGCTGCGGCGCAGGTTGGTGCGCACGATTTCGTGGTCGGCCACCAGCCACAGCACGCTGTCCGGCACGCGTAGCAGGATGCGCATCCAGACCGCGAACACCTCCGGCGTGAACTTGAAGTTGTTGTTGAACGAGCAGAACACGAAGCCGCTCGGCGGCAGCGCGCAACTGGCCTTGTCGGGGCAGTTGCCGATCAGGCGCTGGCGGTCGTTGATCTGGAAGGTGTCGGGCAGGTACAGCGGTTTTTCGGTGAAGTAGGCGGCCGTCGCCGGCGGCAGTACGAACGCGTCGGCCAGCACGTAGTCGATGCCCGGCAGCGCGGTGGTGCCGGGGAAGCCCAGGTAGGTCATCTGCACCGGCGCCGGGCGGTACGACAGGATGTTCGGGCGCGCCCCCAGCGTCAGGCCGTGCAGGTCGACCAGGATGTCGATTTCGTGGCCGAGGATGCAGCGCGCGGCCTGCTCGTCGCTCATGTCGGCGATGCGCACGTAGTGGTCCATCGCCTTGACCACGCGGGCCTGCAGCGGCGAGTTGTCGTTGTTGCTCCAGCAAAAGGCGTAAACCTCGACCTTGCTGCGGTCGTGCAGCTCGTACAACTCGGCCGTGAGGATCGCCACCGCGTGCGAGCACAGGTCCGACGACAGGTAGCCGATGCGCAGGCGCTGGTGGGCGTAGCCGTAGGCGCCGGTCAGCGGCTTGACGGCGCTGAGCACCTTCTCGTCGACGAAGCGGCGCGCCGCCGCCAGTTGCTGGGCCGGGTCGGCCGAGGCGCTCAGCATGGCCAGCGCCGAGGTGCCGCTCATCATCAGGTCGGTCGAGATGTGCGACAGGCCGCTGTAGACCGGCCATTCGCACTGCTTCTGGCGCAGGTGGACCCAGTGCGTCATCACGTTCGGCTGGTCCGGTTCGACCGTCAGGCTGCGCGCCAGTATCGCCTCGGCCTCGGCCAGCTGCTTGCGGATTTCCAGCAGGCGGCCCAGGTTGTTGAGCGTTTGTAGGTGCAGCGCGCGGTTCGCCGAGATCGGCGGTTGCAGGCCGTCGAGCACCGCGCGCCAGGCCAGCAGCGCCTCTTCCGGGCGGCCGCAGCGCTCCAGCAGCGTGCCCAGGTTCAGGCGTGCCTCGGCGAAATTCGGATTCAACTCGATGGCGCGGCGGTACAACTGTTCGGCGCCGGGGTCGTCGGCTTCGCCCGACAGCGCCACGGCGAGGTTGAAGCAGACCGCGTAGCTCAGCGGCGAAACGGTGCGCTCCAGCCACAGGCGGTACAGCGCGATGGCGGCCGCGACCTGGCCCTGGTTGATCAATTGCTGGGCGGCGTTGAACAAGTCGACCACCGCCAGCGTGCCGTCGCCGGCCTGGCGCACGGCCTGCGCGGCTTCTGGCGGGAACGCGGGCAGGGCGGAGGCGGAGGCGGGTACGGTCATCGTCGATCTTCCATGTTTTTAGTCCGGTGGCGCCGTGGCCGGCCGGGTGGGTAAACCCTATCATACCTTTTTGTCGGGGGGAAAGAGCGACTTTCCAGCCCCGGCCGGGGCGTCGTCGGCGCCCGCCGTTGTCAACAATATATCCGGTGTTGTAAGGCCGCCAAGCCCGGAGCAGAGGGGCAAAACGGCCGCACTTGGCGGCACCGCGGCGGCGGCCGCGCCGACCGCCCGGCGAGCCTGTATCATTTCACCGGCCAGTTGTTCCCACTTACCTCCACCAAGGGCCGCGCATGCTGCAGACACCCGCTTCCTTCACCGCGTTGACGACGCCGCAGGCGCACGCCGACGCGCTGACCTTCGTTTTCCACGGCAACCGCCTGCTGTTGCGCAGCGCCGACCTGGCTTTGCCGGACGCGGCCGCGTTGGCGGCCCTCGGCGTCGAGCCGGCCGGCGCCCATCCGGTCGGCCTGTGGGACGGCCGCTATTGCCAGGCGCTGGCGCTGGCCGACGACGCGCTGGCGGACCCGGGCTACGCCTTCCACGGCCTGCGCGCGCTGTTCGGCGCCGTCGACGACGGGCTGCTGGGCCTGGCGGGCCGGGCCAACCAGATCGTCGAATGGGCGCGCACGCACCGCTACTGTGGCGCCTGCGCGACGCCGATGGCGCTGGCGCCGGGCGAGCGCTGCTACCAATGCCCGGCCTGCGGCATGGCGGCCTACCCGCGCATCTCGCCGGCGATGATGGTATTGATCCGCAAGGGCGACGCGGTGCTGCTGGCGTTGCACACGGCCTCGCCGTCGAAGCGTTATTCGCCGCTGGCCGGCTTCCTGGAAGCCGGCGAGTCGATCGAGGAGGCGGTGCACCGCGAAGTGATGGAGGAGGTCGGCCTGCGGGTGCACAATCTGGAATACTTCATGAGCCAGTCCTGGCCGTTCCCGCATTCGCTGATGATCGCCTTCACCGCCGACTACCTCGACGGCGAGATTCGCGTCGACGAGGACGAAATCGCCGAGGCGCGCTGGTTCGGCCCCGTCGACGAGTGGCCGGAGTCGCCGTCGGCGGTGTCGATATCGGCGCTGCTGGTGGACGCGCACCGCCCGCGCCGTTAGCCCGCCAGGGCGTAACCCGACAGGCGTCGGCGGCGGCCCGGCGTCGGATTACGCTGCCTCGGCGGCCCCCGCATCCGAGCTACGTGTCCAGGCTAGTGGCGGTAGTCGTTGACGACGTGGCGGGTGAAGTTGTACTTGCTGCCGCCCGGCAGCAGGTCGACCAGGCGTTTCGGCGACGAGGCCGACATGAAGGCGTCGGCGGCGCCGTCGCTGCTGCGGAATTTCATGCCCGGGCTGAGGATCTGGTTGGCGTTGATCGTCAGGTGCTGGAAGCTCCTGGTCTTCTCGTTGTTGAGGATGAAGTGCAGTTCCCGCTTGAAGGTCAGGTAGGGGATTTTCAGCCACCAGCCCTCGTCGGCGCCATACACGACGACGTTGGCGAAGTGCGTGTTCTGCTCGGTCAGCGCGGCGTTGCCGAGGCGGTCGTTGATGCGTTTCATTGCTTCGATCTTGGTCATGCCAGTTCCTTCAAACGACAAAATGGGCGGCGCGCAGGCCGGCCCGCATTTTGCCACAGTTCGATTCACGCCAACGCCAGGATGCCGGCCAGCCAGTTGGCGAGCGGCAGCGGCGCGGCAACTGGCGGCACGGGCTTTGGCGCTGCCGAGCGACCCGGGACGGGAAGACGGCGGCGCCGACGTCTTCATCCACACAACTCGCGCCACCGCGGAACCCGGCTACGCGGCCAAGCAATAATAATCACGGTGTCAGCACGACCTTGCGGCAATCGTCTTCTTTCTTGTCGAACATGCGGTAGCCTTCGGCGGCTTGCTCCAGCGGTAGCCGGTGCGAAATGATGACGTCCGGGCGTAGCTTGCCGGCGTCGATAAAGTCGAGCAATTCCGGCATGAAACGCTGGACATGGGTCTGTCCGGCGCGGATGCTAATACCTTTTTCGAACGCGTCGCCAAACAGGAAACCGTGGATGAAGCCGGCGTACAAGCCCGGCACGCTGACGGTGCCGCCACGGCGCACCGCCGCGATGCACTGGCGCAGCGCCTTGCCGCTACTGCCCTCAAGCTTCAAATTGGTCATCATCGTTTCCAGCGTGCTGCCCTTGGCTTCGAAGCCGACCGCGTCGATCACCGCGTCGACGCCACGTGAATTACTGCCTTCTATGATCATCTCGGCGGCGTCGACTTCATCGAAATTGAGCGGGATCACGCCGTATTGGCTGCGCGCGAACTCAAGCCGGTACGGATGGTGGTCGACCATGAAAATGGTTTCGGCGCCGAGCATGCGCGCACACGCGGCGGCCATCTGGCCGACCGGGCCGGCGCCGAAAATGGCCAGGCTGGAGCCTTTTCCCACGCCGGCGTTCAACACCGCCTGGTAACCCGTGGGCAAGATGTCGCTCAGAAACAGAACCTGCTCGTCAGCCAGGTTGGCGGGAATCTTGATCGGCCCCACGTTGGCCTTGGGTACCCGCGCATACTCGGCCTGGCCGCCCGGCACGCCCCCGTAAAAATGGCTGAAGCCGAATAGCGCCGCGCCGGAACGCAGGCTTTTCTTGTTGACGATCGTGCCACGGTCGGGGTTGGTGGTTTCGCACGCGGAAAACAACTGCATGTCGCAGAAAAAACAACTACCGCAGGCGATTACGAACGGCACCACCACGCGGTCGCCCTTGTCCAGCGCCGTCACCGCGGCGCCCTTGTCCACCACCACGCCCATGAATTCATGGCCCAGGATATCGCCGGCGTCCATGCCGGGTACCTTGCCGCGGTACAGATGCAGATCGGAGCCGCAGATGGCGGTGGCGGTAATCTTGACGATGATGTCGTCGGGCGCCTGCAGCACCGGGTCGGGTACGGTATCGACTTTGACTTCGTGGGGGGAATGATAAACAAGCGCGCGCATAGTATTGCTCCCTAAGTGAATTGGTTCATATTCAGAGTAGCAAAATGGCTCAACATTAACGTCAGTACACGCCGCTCAATAATGTAGGAAAAAACCTAGGGCGCCGGGGGGCGAAGAAACCAAGGACATCGCCGACCCACGTGCCTACGCCGCCAGCCGCGTTGCGCCGACGGGATTGCCGCGGCTGGTCACGCCAGCTCCAGGATGCCGGCCAGCCAGTCGACGAACACCCGCACCCGCGGCGACAGGTGCTTGTTGTGGGAATACACGATGGCGACCGGCAGCGGCGCGGCGCGCCAGCGCGGCATCACCTCCTCCAACTCGCCGGCGTCGAGCAGCGCCTCCATGCCCATGCGCGGCGCCTGGATCAGGCCCAGGCCGGCGCGGCAACTGGCGACGTAGGCTTCGGCGCTGCTGACCGAGATCAGGCTGCGCATCACCATCGAACGGGTCGCGCCGTCCTCCTGGTATTCCCAGTCGAAGTCGCGGCCGCTCTGGCTGGAAAAGAAGTTGACGGCGTAGTGGCGTGCCAGGTCGGCGGGGCTGTGCGGGCGGCCGTGCTGTTCCAGGTAGCTGGGCGCGGCGACGTTCACCTGGTGCAGCTCGCCGACGCGTTTGGCCACCAGGCTGGAGTCGCGCAGCGTGCCCACGCGCAGCGCGCAGTCGATGCCCTCGCCGACCAGGTCGGCGTAGCGGTCGTTCGACCCCAGCCGCACCTGTATGTTCGGATACTGCCGGAAGAAATCGGGCAGCGCCGGGATCACCTGCAGGCGCGCGAAGCGTTCCGGCAGGTCGACCCGCACCGCGCCGCTGGGCAGGTGGTCGGGGCCGAGGAACAGGGCGTTGACGTCTTCAAGGTCGTTGAGCAGGCGGATGCAGCGCTCCAGGTAGATGCCGCCCTCGACCGTCAGGCTGACCTTGCGGGTGGTGCGCTGCAATAGCCGCACGCCGAGCTGCTGCTCGACGCTTTGCACGGCGTTCGTCACGGTCGGCTTGGGCAGGTCGAGCTGCTCGGCCGCCTGCGTGAAGCTCTTGCACTGCGCCACGCATTTGAAAATTTGCATCGCCTTCAGCTGGTCCATGTCGCCACCTTCCCGATTGTTTCGTTTTCTCGAATAAAGTAATAAATATTACCCCATTTATTACCGGAATCGTTAATTGCATAATGCTTCACCGGGCCAGGCACACGCCGCGCCCCCACCGCATCGCACCCTTGGGAGATTCAACATGGAACATCGTCAACTTGGCCGCACCGGCCCGCAAGTGGCCCAACTCGGCCTCGGCCTGATGGGCATGTCCGACCTGTACGGCCCGGCCGACCGCGGCGAGAGCCTAGCCACCATCCACGCCGCGCTGGAAGCCGGTGTGACGCTGCTCGACACCGGCGACTTCTACGGCATGGGGCACAACGAGCTGCTGCTGCGCGAGGCGCTGGCCGGCGGGCGGCGCGACAACGCCGTCGTCAGCGTCAAGTTCGGCGCGCTGCGCGACCCGGACGGCGGCTGGGGCGGCGTCGACGGCCGCCCGGTGGCGGTGAAAAATTTCGCCGCCTACTCGCTGCGGCGGCTGGGCACCGACCGCATTGACATCTACCGCCCGGCGCGGCTCGATCCGAACGTGCCGATCGAGGACACGGTGGGGGCCATCGCCGACCTGGTCAAGGCCGGCCACGTGCGCCACATCGGCCTGTCCGAGGTCGGCGCCGAGACCTTGCGCCGGGCCCACGCGGTGCATCCGATCAGCGACCTGCAGATCGAGTACTCGATGATTTCGCGCGGCGTCGAACGCGACATCCTGCCGGTTGCGCGCGAACTGGGTATCGGCGTGACCGCCTACGGCGTGCTGTCGCGCGGCCTGATCAGCGGGCACTGGTCGAAGCAGCGCGAAGGCGAAGCGGACTTCCGCGGCCAGCTTAGCCCGCGCTTCCAGGGCGCCAACCTGACGCGCAACCTGGACCTGGTCGAGCGTGTGCGGGCGATCGCCGACGCGCTCGGCGTGACGGTGGCGCAGGTCGCCATCGCCTGGGTGGCGGCGCAGGGCGACGACATCGTGCCGCTGGTCGGCGCGCGCCGCCGCGACCGCCTGCGGGAGGCGCTGGGCGCGACCAGCGTCAAGTTGTCGGCGGCCGACCTGGCCCGGCTCGACGAGGCCATCCCGGCCGACGCGGCGGCGGGCGGCCGCTACAACGACTACCAACTCTCCCACCTCGACAGCGAGCGTTTGAATGGATAGGCAACTTTGTTGTTTTTGTCTTATCGCGTCCAAGCGCAGGCCGAATAATGTTGCTTACCCGCGCGCGTAAACGCCGGATTTTGTAGATCGGGTTAGCCCGCGAGGGCGTAACCCGACAACGTCGGCCTGGGGCGGCGCGTCTCGCTTCGGCCAACATTGTCGGATTACGCTTCGCTATCCGACCTACGACACGCCAACTCGCGGTTTTGATCCTGGCAAACGCAACGCTACTGCGCCGGCGCCGCCTCGAACACCAGCTTGTCGCCCTTGACCACGAAGCTGCCGACCAGCTGGCCGAGGTCGGCCTTGGGATCGTTCTGCAACTCGGTCAGGCTGTTGCAGGTGGTCGTTTCGACCTGCCACAACTGGTCGCCGAGGCGCAGGTTCCAGGTGCCGTCGCCGGCGGCGAACAGCTCGGCCTTCATGTCGCCGGCCGGCTCCGCGGTGGTCAGCCGGTGCAGGCGCTGGCACTCCGGCACGCGCGCGGCCACCAGCGAAACGGCCGCCTGGTCTTTCCAGAAATAGCTTTGCTGGCGGCGCAAGGTTAGCGAATGGTCGCGCCCGTCGATGTAGTAGGAGGCCGAATCGTCGACGCAGCCCGCCAGGAAAACAGCCATCAGAACGATCAGGGTCTTGCGCATGGGCGTCGCTTTCCAGTGTGTTGCTGCGGAAGGGGGAGGCTGGGGCCGGGGGAGGGCTGGCCAAATCTTTTTTTGCTTACGTGGCATTATATCGGTGCCCGCAGCCGCCGGCATGCACATTGTTAGCGCCTTGCCGGCAACCCCACTTGGAGAGAGCAAAACATGATCGATCTGTACTATTGGACCACGCCAAACGGCCATAAAGTGACGATGTTCTTGGAGGAGGCGGGCCTACCCTACCGCATCTTCCCGGTAAACATCGGCAAGGGCGAGCAATTCCGGCCCGAATTCCTGGCGATTGCGCCCAACAACCGCATTCCGGCGATCGTCGACCAGGCCCCGGCCGACGGCGGCGCGGCGATTTCCCTGTTCGAATCCGGCGCGATCCTGCAATACCTGGCCGAGAAAAGCGGCCAGTTCCTGCCGGCCGACGTGCGCGGCCGCGCCGAAGTGACCCAGTGGCTGTTCTGGCAGATGGGCGGCTTGGGGCCGATGGCCGGACAGAACCACCATTTCGTCCAGTACGCGCCGGAAAAAATCCAGTACGCGATCGACCGCTACGTGAACGAAACCAACCGCCTGTACGGCGTGCTGGACCGGCGCTTGGCCGACCGCGCCTTCCTCGCCGGCGACGCGTATTCGATCGCCGACATGGCCGCCTACCCGTGGGTCGTGCCGCACGAGAAGCAGGGCCAGAAGCTGTCCGATTTTCCGCACCTGGCGCGCTGGTTCGCGGCCATCGCGGCGCGACCGGCGACCCGGCGCGCCTACGCCCGCGCCGACGAGGTTAATACCCAGCCGACCATGAGCGAGGAGGCCAAGCGCGTGATGTTCGGGCAAACCGCGGCGACGCTGAAACCAGCGGCGTAACCCGACTGGCGTCGACAGCGGCTCGGCGTCGGATTACGCTACGCTCATCCGACCTGCGGAGGGTAACGCCATCAGCGGCAGTTGGCGCAGGAAGCTGGGCGCGTCGGTCTTGCGCAGACAAGCGTGCGCCACCGAAAAATGCGGCTGGTCGCGCCATACCGCGGCTTCGCCGATGATGTAGATGTAGTGCTCGGCGCGGGTCAGCGCGACGTTCAGCAGGTTCGGCTTCGACGCCGCCCACGCCGCCGCGCCGGCGCTGCCGTGGTCGGCGCCCAGCACCATCAGCACCATGCTTTGCTCCTTGCCCTGGAAGGTGTGCACGGTGCCGATCCGCTCCCGGCACCACAGTTCGAGTTCCTTGCGCTTCGGCGCGGCGCCGCTCCAGTCGATGCCGAGCAGGCGCTTCTTCACCTCGTTTTTAACCGCCTTGAACGGCGAGATGATGTACAGCGACGGCAGCGCGCCTTCGCGCCGGTACAGCCGCACCAGCAGTTCCGCCACCAGCTCGATCTGCTGCGGTACCACCTGCTTGTACGCGGTCGCGCCGGCGACGTCGATCCAGGCGCTGTGCCCCAGGCCGGGCGCGTGCGCCGGCGGTTCGCGGTCGGCCAGGCCGAACACCATTTTGCCGCCGTAGGCGATCGCGTTCGACAACGCGAACATCGGGTCGGCGCAGCGCCGGTGCACCCGCAGCGGGCTGCCGATCCACAGCCCCTCGGCGGCGTCGCCGGCCACCAGCGTGCCGTAGGGGTTGGCGGCGTCGGCCAGGCGCTGCACCGATACCTTGTCGGGCGCGTAGGCGGCGTCGGCGGTGTGCGGCGATTGCGCCGACAAGTCCCTGACCAGTTGCGCCGGCACGGTGAAGACCGGCTCGATCTGCAGCGGGTCGCCGACGACGACGGCGCGTTGGGCGCGCCACAGCGCGCCGACGGCCGCTTGCGGCACGGCCTGGCCGGCCTCGTCGATGAAGAGCCAGCCGAGCGACGCCGCGTCCATGCCGCGGAACTGCCGCGCGAACGAGGCGAAGGTGGTCGACACCACCGGCACCACCATGAACAGGCTTTGCCAGACCGGCGCGACGTGGGCGTCGTCGTCGGGGCGTTTGCCGTCCAGCAGCAGGGCGATGGCGAACAGGTTGCCGCCGAAGCCGGCGCCGCCCTTTTGCGCCACCTCGGCCAGCCAGGCCTCGTGCAGCGCCAGCGCCTTGGCGAACAGGGTCGAGCGCAGATGCGCCACGGCGGCGTCGTGCCACAGGCCGGCGATCTGCACCGCGTCGTCCTCCAGTTGCGCCAGGCTGGCCGGCGGCGCCAGGTCGGGGAAACGGGCGCGGCAGGCTTGCTGGCGGGCTTGCAGCGCGTCCCAGTCGCGTTGCATGGCCGCCAGGGCGCCCTGGGCCGCCGCCATGGCTGCGCCGGCGCGCGCGCGCTGCGATGCCAGCTCGCCGGCGATCAGGGTCTTGGCGGCGGCGATGGCGCGTCCGGCGGCGCGCTGCGCGTCGGCGTTGGCGGCCACGTCGGCGCGGTGGCCGCGCGCCGCCGCGGTGCGCAGCAGGCGCGCGAAAAAGCCCGGCGCGGCGCGGTCGAGCAAGCGCTCTTCCTCCTGCAGCGCGGCGCGGTGCTCAAGGTGGCCGGCGAGCGCGCGTTCGGCCTCGGCCAGCGCCCGTTGGACGGCGCCCTCCTGGGCCGCGGCCTGCTCGGCGGCCTCTAGTCCGGCGCGGCAGAACTGCTCGCGCGTGGCCGACCCGGCGCCGGCCCACAGGTCGGCGTAGTCGGCCAGCTCGGCCAGCGCCGCCTCGACGCTTTGCTCGGCGGCGCGGAACTCGGCGGCCGCTTGCTGGAAGCCGACGCCGCGGTGGCTGGCCAGCCACTGGCGGATGTGCTGCATCGCGCCGGGCTGGGCGGCGCGGTACGGCTCCTTGCCGTCGTAATAGAATTTCGAGACGAAGCGCTTGCGGTTTTCGCTCTTGCCGAGCGCGCAGGAAATCAGGCCCCACGGCGTGTCGCCGGGCGCCAGCGGCTTGACGCGGCCGTCGCTGCCCTCGGCCGCCAGGCGCTGCGCCACGGTTTGCAGATAGCTGGCGCCGGACCAGGCGGCGCCCAGCTGTTTGCGCTTGGGCAGGTCGGTCGAGATGTTTTCCACCGCCGCGTTGTTGGACGAGGCCACCACCATTTCGAAGCCGCACAGTGCGGGGATCAGGCGCGCGATGGTGGCTTGCTTGGTGTCGCCGTTGAAGCCGACCCTGACCTTGCCGCAAAAGGCGTCGGCCGCCTTGCCCAGGCGCGCCAGCACGGCGGCGCGGCGCACGATGTTCTCGGCGAAGATGTCGCGCAGCAGCGTGGTCTTGCCGGTGCCGGGCGGGCCGTTGACGGAAAACAGGCCGCCGTCGGCCAAGTGGCGCAGGCCGGCGTTGATGGCGAATTGCTGCATCAGGCTCATCGAGCGCTGGGCGTCTTCCAGCCAGTGGCCGCGGTTGCCGCGCAGCGGATGCAGCGTCTCGACGATGGCCTGGCGGCCGGCGTCGGTGTAGAGGTCGATGCGCTGCTCGCGCGCCAGCGGCGTCAGGTAGGCTTGCAGCGCGGCCGGCACGGCGCCGGCGCGCACCGCGCAGATGGCGCGCTCGATGTCTTCGATGTAAAAACTGTTCAGGATGTCGACCGCCGGCTCCGGTTCGATGTCGACGTCGAAATCGAGTTCGCCGTTGTGCGACGGCTGCGACGGCTGCGCCGGGGCGGCGTCGTCGGCGCGTTCCCTCTGCGCCGGAATTTTCTCGGTGCTGATTTCCAGCAGCGCCAGCGGTTGCCCGCGCGTTGGCGTGAAACTGGCCCACGCGGTGAATAGCTCGAACAGCGCGACGATGTCGGCGCCGCTCATGGCCGCCGTCGGCGTGCCGTCGGGCTCGGACGCCAACGCCGCGCGGCAAGCGGCGCGGAAGTTCTGCAAGCGGTCCTTCAGGTCTTGCAGCGCGGCGTCGAAGGCGTCCAGCCCCAGTCCGGCCACGCCCTGGCCGAGCGCCCACGGCACGGTCGACACCGACACCGGGTCGAAATTCGGCTCGCCGAAGGCGTTCAGGGCGATCCGGGCGAAGCAGGAGCGCCCTTGCAGGCTGTCTTTTTCGGCCTCCTCCATTTGTTCGTGGGCGGAAGCGGGCGCCTTGCTGGCGCTGGCGATCTCGGCCTTGTCGAACACGCCGAGGAACAGCTTGAAGCCGTTGATTCTCAGGTCGGGCGGCACGCTCATCTGCGACAGGAAGCCCGCCGGCTGGCTCGCCAGGTCGGCGCGCGCGAGCCAGCGCAACTTCCAGTCGTCTTGCGTGTCGCTCACTTGCGCCAGATCAAACGGAACGAAAAATTCGATCTTGTGCCAGTACTCCAAAATGTCGAGAAGACGCTGCTGTTCTGCCTGATTCATGGTGATAAATGGTGGTGGTAAGGCGTGGTGCCGGTGCGATGGTTGGGTGCTTGCATGGATAGCGTCGCGCTAGCGGACGCGCCACAGGCGCAGCATAGCGGGTTTTCGGCCGCAAGTGCCGGCGCGCGCGCAGGAGCCGAGGGAAAGACCGGGGGAATACTGGGGAAATGTGCCCGCGCCGCGCCGGTGCGCGCGCCGCCGCGAGCGCCGCGGCGATTTTCGTGTCGATTCTTGCGCGGGAAACAGCTTCCGCCGCGAAAAGCGCAAGCCGGCCGGGAAAAGCATAAACTTTTTCGGTTGGGCCCTGTCTATTTGCTAAGGCCGGCGATTCAGTTGGCGCCGTCTATCCGATCAACCGACGCAGACTGGAGCAAATATGCAATCGCAAATCACCGAGTGGAGCACCGCCCTGATGACTTCCCTGGCTGCGGCCATGGCGATGTTTTTTTCGTCGATCCCGAAAATCATCGGCTTCGCCGTCATCCTCATCGCCGGCTGGCTGATCGCGGCGGTGATTGAAAAAGCCGTCGCCGCGCTGCTGCGCACGGTCAAGTTCAACGAACTGTCGCAGCGCTCCGGCTTCTCCGACTTCGTGCAAAAAATGGGCACCGGGAGCGACGCGTCCGGCATGATCGGCATGGTCGTGAAGTGGTTCGTGCGGCTGGTGGCGCTGGTGGTGGCCTTCGACGCGCTGGGCTTGCCGGCGGTGTCGGACGTGCTGCGCCAATTGCTGCTGTGGCTGCCGAACGTGGTGGTGGCGCTGGTGGTGCTGGTGATCGCCGGCCTGGCCGCGCGGGCCTTGAGCAGCCTGGTGCGCGGCGCCGCCGCCGAGGGCGGGCTGGGCAACCCGGACTTGCTGGCGAAGGTCGCCTCCGGGTTGATCTGGGCCTTCGGCATCGTCGTCGCGGTCAACCAGATCGGCATCGCGACGACGCTGGTCAACACCCTGTTCATGGCGGTGGTGGGTGCGCTGGCGCTGGCGCTGGGCCTGTCGTTCGGCCTGGGCGGGCGCGAGACGGCGGCGCAGATCGTGCGCAACTGGTACCACCGCGGCCAGCGCAACGCCGACCAGCTTGAGCGCAGCGTGCGCGCCGCCGCCGACATGGTCGACGACGCCGGCGGCATGGCGATGGGGCAGGGCGCGGCCGTCGGCTCGCTGACCGAAAGGCGTACGATGCAGCGCCGCGCCGCCAGCTAGCGCGTCGGCGTTGAATTCATCAAGCCGCCTCGGCGCGGTTCGGAATCAGCATCAACAAGTCGGTCGGGCCGACGTCGACGCCGGCCTGCGACAGCAGGGTCGTGGCTTGGCCGCGGTGGTGGGTCTGGTGGTTGAAGAAATGCATCAGCAGGCTGAAAAAATCCCGCTCGAAGGCGTCGCCCTTGATGTTGGAATAGCGCAGCGCATGATCGAGGTCGGCTTCGCTCAGCGCACCGGCCCATTCGACGATGACGGCGTCGAGCCACTGCCGGTATTGCGCCAGCGCGTCAAAGTCCGGGAACAGCAGCTGGCTCAGTCCGGCGGGTTGCGCCAATTGCCGCACCGGCTCCAGCGCCGCGAACGTGGCCGGATGGCTGGCGGCGAAGCGCCGCAGCCAGATCGTGTCGCCGGCCGCGATGTGGTTCAGGGTGCCGAACAGGGAGCCGAAAAAAGCCTTCCTGTCGGCGCCCAGTCCGGCGTCCGGCAAGGTCCTGGCCGCCGCATAGACCTTGGCGTTCATCCACTGGTTGTACTCGGCCATCAGGCAAACATGGTTGGTGCGGCTCACGGCGTTCTCCCCCGGCGCTATTGGATGATGCGCGGAGAAATATTATACCGTCGCCGCAAGCGGCGGCGCTACAGCGTCTTGGCGAACGCGCGCACGCCGGCCAGCAGCATTTCCACCGCCATCGCCGTCAATATCAGCCCCATCAGGCGTTCGAACGCCGTCATCACCTGCGGGCCTAGCGCCCGTTGCAGCCGCTCGGCGCTGAGGAAGACGGCCAGCCAGACGGCGGCCACGGCGGTGAGCGCCGCCACATGCGCCATCACGTCGCGCATCTCGTGCGATGAAAACAGCAGCACCGTGGCCAGCGCCGACGGCCCCGCCAGCGCGGGAATGGCCAGCGGCACGATGAAGGGTTCGCCCTCCAGGTCGGCGTCGCCGTTGCCGCCCGCTTGAGGGAACACCATGCGCATGGCGATCAGGAACAGGATCACGCTGCCGCCGATGCGCAGCGCCACTTCCGACAGTTGCATCGCCGCCAGCAGGTGGCGGCCGAAGAACATAAACAGCAGCAGCACGACGAAGGCGATCAGGCATTCGCGCACCACCACGCGCCAGCGCCGCGCCGGCGCCACCTTGGACAGCGCATTGACGAACAGCGGCACGTTGCCGAAGGGATCGGTCACCAGCAGCAGCAGGATGAAGGTCTGGAAAAAATTCTGGGTCATGGCGCGTGCCTTTTTGCGGCGGGACAGCGTGGAACGGGTCGAATTATTACCATCCGACAAGAATCACGATGATAGCAAACCGGCGCCGGCGGCGGCCGCAAAAGTGCGCGGCGGCGCGAAAAAAGCGCCGCCGCCGCGCGGCCGGGCGGTTTACGCTACGCTACACCGCTTCGATGCTTTTTTCGCCAGCGCGCTGGCGCTGGCGGACATCCACCAAGGAGTTGTAGATGCAGATGTCAGATATCCCGTTCGGCGTGACGGATTGGTCGCAGATTGAGCGAACCGAGCACAAAGGCGACAGCGGCATGGCCTATTGGCGCACCCGCAAATTCGGCCCGATCCGCGTGCGCATGGTCGAATACACGCCCGGCTATCTGGCCGACCACTGGTGCGTCAAGGGCCACGTGCTGTTGTGCACGGCGGGCGAGTTGCATACCGAACTGGAAGACGGCCGCACCTTCCTGCTCAAGGCCGGCATGAGCTACCAGGTGGCCGACGACGCCGAGCCGCACCGCTCCTTCACCGCGACCGGCGCGACGCTGTTCATCGTCGACTGAGTCCGTGCGCCGGGTTGCCGCCCGCATCCACTTACGGCGTGTGGCTGGCTTGGGGCATATGGGCCGTCCGCCCCACCCTGTGGTTATCCCCACCGGAGGGCGCGCGGCGCAGGCGCAACGGCGCGCCCGCGCGCCGCCAGGGCGGCTAAAACGCCTGCGCCGCCTGGGCCGCCGACACGCGGCCTTTCACCTCGTTGCGGTATTTCGCCTTGGCGGTGGCCTTCTTGACCGCTTCCCTGGCGATGTTGTCCTGCTTGATGCGTTTCTTTTCCTGCTTGCTGCGGTGCTGGGCGATATCCTTGTTGCCGATGCGGTTGGTCATGGTGTTCTCCTATTTACGGTCGCGAAAGCCACATCATCGCTGCGCGCAGGCAAGCCAACCGTGCGCTATCGCACGCTTCGCCGCTTCTAGTGCGCCGCCGCGGCAAGCAGCGCCTGCCAGGCGACGCTCCAGTCGATGCGCTCCTGCTCCAGGCGCAGCTGGTGCCGCCAGCGGTGCAGTTTCAGGCCGGTATAGACGGCGTGCTCGTCGGGCGTGAGCCCGGTCAGCGTGGTCGCCGGGTGCGGCGTTTTTTCATCCGTCCACAGCGCCGCGAAGCGGTGCAGGGTGGCCTCGTCCATGAGGACCGAGCGCAGCTGCGGCAAATGGCCCCGGGCCCGCTGCAGGATCGCGTAGCCGTGGGTGTCGATGTCGCCCCAATACAGGCAGCGCGCCTGCGCGATCCACGGCAGTTGCGCCAACAGGTCGACGCCGTAGCCGAGCGCCATGAAGACCAGCGCGCCCGGAATGTCGGCCAACGCCAGGCCGGTTTGCAGGTTTTCGACGACCAGCACGAGCGTCGGCTTCAGGTCGAGGCGGGCCAATTCGTCGACCGGCGCGGTGACGTCGCCCAGGCCGCCGAGCCGGGCGCGCAGCGCCGGGTCCAGCACGCGCATGCGTAGCTGCGCGGGCGGCTTTTGCAAACCGCACAGGGCGTAAAAATCGGCGCCGTCGGCCGGCGCGCCGCGCATTGCCGCGACCAGTTCGAGCAGCGCGCCCTTGCGCGACTCCAGCCATTTGCTGTCCAGGCCGGCCACCGGCAATTGGCGCGGGTACAGGCCGGAGCGCGGGTTGGCCTCGATCCAGGCGAGCATGTCGAGCAGGCGCTGGAAGTCGGCCTCGGCATAGTCCGCCAGCGTCGCGAACTGGCGCGGCAGGCGCCGCGCCAGCACCGGCCAGCGCGCCGCCAGCACTTGCCGGCGCCTGGCGGCGCGGTCCCAGCGCTCCTGCTCGCCGATCCACAGGGCGGCCTGCTCGGGACCGTGCACGGTGAGGGTGGCGGGCAGGCGCTGGGTGCCGAGCACCTTCCACTGCCGCTCGCACCAGCGCAGCTCGCCCGCGCCCCGCCACGCCCCCCAGGCGGCTACCCAGGCGCGCACCGCCTCGACCTGGCGCAGCGCGGCCGCCTCGGTCGGCGCGCCAAGCGCGATGTCGAGCGGCCAGCCGGCCGCGCCGGCGTCGTCCGCCAGCCAGTCGCGGTGCATGGCGTCGAAGCGGCGCGCCAGCAACTGGCGCACGTCAGCGGGCAGCTTCATGGGAGGCCTCGTCGCGGGTTTGTTGCGGCAGCCGCAGGCGCTGGCGCTGGTCGTCGTATTCGATCATCAGGACGCCGGAGACGCGCCGGTCGCGGATGTCGACAAAGCAGGCGCCGCCGATGAACGGCTCCAGCGTCATCACCGACTTCAGCGGCGTGGCGACGATCATCTGGAAGCCGAAGTTGGCGAAGATGTTCATCGCCAGCGCGGTGAACTCGTTGTCGGCCTTGTCGAAGGCTTCGTCGAGCACCACCGGGGCGTAGATCGGCATGCCGTAGTCGCTGCCGCCGAGCTGGTAGCGCAGCGCCGCGGCCAGGCAGGTCGTCGCCAGCTTCTGGCGCTGGCCGCCCGACTTGCCGGCGCCGCTGCGGTAGACCTCGACCTCGGCGCCGCCCTCGTCGAGCTCGCGGCCGATGAATTCGACGTGCAGGCGCACGTCGAGCACCGCCTCGCGCCAGCGGCGCTGCTCCGGCTCCTGGCTGGCCAGCCGGTCGACCAGGCGGCGCAGCGCGACGAAGCGCGCCTCGGCGAATTGCGCGTCGTCGCTCCAGGCGTGGCTGAGCGCGCGCTGGATGTCCTGCTTGAACTCGCGCACCTCCGGCAACTGGCGGTCGCTGGGCTGGATGTGCAGGTAGGTGCGCTGGTCGGCGCTCTGGTTGAAGGGCACCTGGCGCAGGCTTTCGTTGACCATGTCCATGCGCTCCAGAATGGCCTTGCGGGCGTCGTTCAGGTAGGTCGACAGCGCCGCCAGGTTCTGGTTGCTCTGGTTTTGCAGCAGTTCGAAAAAGCGCTGCTCGTGCGCCGGCAGGCCGTCCGTTTCCAGGCGCGCCAGCTTGGCGAAGAAGTCCGCGGCGGCGCCCACGGCCGCGTCCAGGCCGTCCGAATCGGCCTGCCATTTTTGGATGAAGGCGGCGAACTGGGCTTCGACGAATTTTTCGCAGACGGCGATGTCGCGGTTCAGCGCCTCGATGTCGGCGTGGAGGGCCTTGCCGACGGCGCGGTCGGCGTTGTCGAGGTTGCGCAGGCGCAGCGGCTCGTCCAGCGCGGCGTAGCGCTGGTCCAGGCCCTGGCGCTGGTGCGGCGTCGGCGCCACCAGGCTGTCGTCCTGCTGCAGTTTTTCCAACTGCTGGCGGTGGTCGTTGATCTGGCGCTGGCAAGCCTTCTGGTCGGCGATGCTGTCGCGCAGGCTCGCTTCGGCTTTCACCACCAGTTCGCGCTGTTCGGCCAGCTGCGCGTCGATGCGCTGCAGGACCGCGTTGCCTTCGCGCGCGCTCCTGAGTTGGCGCTCGAGCGCGGCGATGCGTTCGGCCAGCGGCAGCACGTCGACCTCCTGCCACTGCAGGTTGACCAGCGTCTGGCATTTGAGGATGCGCGCGCCGCTTTGCGTGCGCTGCTGGCGCAGGCTGTCGAGCTGCGCCTGCAGGCCGGCGACGGTGGCTTGCAGGTCGCGGTTTTGCTGCTCGTAGATGGCGAGTTTTTCGCGGTTGTCGAAACCCAGCAGCCAGAATTGGCGCGCGTCGACGCTGCTGCGGTCGTCCTTTTCGTGGCGCGAGCGGCTGTGCTTGACCTGGCCCTCGCGCGTCAGCGCGCGCTCGCTGGCGGCGCGCAAGGCCTTGATGGAATCGACGCAGTCGTAGTCGAAGCGCTGGCGCAGCTCGGCCTGCAGCCAAGCGGCGTAGTTGCCCTGCTTGACGTTGAGCTTGAGGACCAGGGAGTTGGCGCGCAGCGGGCGCGCCTGCGCCGCCTCGGCGCGGCCGGTGCGGAAGTACACCAGGCGCCGGCCCAGGTTGACGCCGTTGATGTGGTTGGCCAGCGCGCCGTAGTGGTCCTCGTCGACCAGGATGGCCAGCGCGAAGCCGTGCAGCACGCGCTCGACGGCGCCGCGCCACGGCGCCTCGTCCGGCTTCACCTCCACCAGTTCGCCGACGAAGGGCAGGGCGGCCTCGGCCACGCCGATGGCGCTGGCGATGTCGCGCCGCAGCGCGATCATCGGCGCCGGGATGTTGGACGGCTGGCGCCGCAGCGAGGCGATTTCCTGCGCCACCGCCGCGCGGGCGTTCTCGGCCTCGGTCCTGGCGCGGTCCAGCACCAATATTTCCTCCTGTCCGGCGTCGCCGCGGCTCCAGTCGTCGATCTCCCGGCGCGCCGTGCCGAGCAGCTCGGCGAAACCCTGCGGCGCGCTGGGGAAGGTCCAGCCCAGCGCCTTGCTCGCCTCCACCGCCTGGGTGCGCCTGCGCATGCGTTCCACTCGCTGGCTTTCCAGCGCGCTCTTTTCGTTTTCCCAGTGCTCGATCTGGTCGCCGCCGGCCTCGCGGCGCTGGTACTCCAGGTCGCGCAACGCCGCGGTCCGGTTGTCCAGCACGCCCTGGCGGTGCTGGGTCTGGCCGTCCAGCCCGTGCGCCTCGACGTCGAGGGCGGCCAGGTACGCGGTCAGCAGCTCGACGCGGCGCTGCTCGCGGTAGCCGTTCATGCCGGCGCGCAGTTCCTCCAGGGCGTTGCGCCGCAACTGCAGCGACTGCATCTGCTGGTGCCGCTGGCGCGCCGGCGCCAGCGTCTGCACCTGCTCGCGCGCCGTCACCACCGCCTGGTGCGCCGCGTTCAGTTCGCCGAACTCGCTGACCAGGCGCTCGGCCACGTCGAAGGTTTCCGGCTTGTCGAGCATGAAGTCGCGCAGGAAGGTGTTCAGGTCGCCCAGGTTCTTGGCCGACTGGGTCTTGTGCAGCAGGCGCAGCGCCATGTCGCTGTCGATGCCGAGCAGGCGGCAGAAGCGCTCGCAATACGGGCGGAACTCGTCGCGCGCGAAGGCGTCGGGGAAGGCCAGCTTGAGCTTGCGCACGTCGAAGTTGTTGGCGCCGAAGTCGCCCAGTTCGCGCAGGTCGAAGGGGCGCTCGAAGACCAGGAAATAGCGCTTGACGTCGGTGTTGCCGTTGCTGTTGCCGCGCAACCAGAACAACTGCACCAGCGCGACCTCGTGTCCGAGCGCGTTACGGTAGTTCAGCGCCAGCGCCGACCAGGTGGTGCCGGCGCGCAGGTAGCGCGTGGCGTATTCGCCGGACGCGGCGTCGCTCTGCGCCGCCCAGGCGCCGCGGACGTAGCTGACCAGGTTGCGGTCGCGCCCGGCGCGGTCGGCCTCGCGCGCGGCGGCGTTGAAGTCGATCCAGCGCGGCGGCACCAGCAGCGCCGAAAAGGCGTCCAGCAGCGTCGACTTGCCGGCGCCGGAGCGGCCGACGATGAGGAAGCCGCGCTCGCTGATGGGCACGTCGTGCAGATCGGAGAAGGTGCCCCAGTTGTACACCTGCAGGCGGGCCATGCGGAATTGCTGGCGCGCCAACAGCAGCGCCGGGCGTGGATCCTGGTTCATTGTTCGTCCCCGTCCTCGTCCGCCGGCGGCTGGCGCGCCGGCGCGGCCGCGTCGCCCGCCGCCATGCGCTGGTACAGGCCCGTCAGCGTCTGGATCTCCTCGGCCGAGAACAACAGCTTGAGCGTCGGCGAGATCTCGTAGCGGTCCTCGCTGCCGCGTATCTTCTGCACGAAGTTGTGCTTCTTGACCTTTTCCAGCGAGGCGTGGACGCGCTTGGCGAAGCCGGCCCGGTCGGTGCTGGCGGCGCGTTCGTACAGCGTCATGTTGTCGGTGATGTCGTCGAGCGAGACGACGGCGCGGTCGCCGTGCGAATCGGCCTGGGTCAGGCGCTGGCGCAGGTACAGCAGCAGGATCGAGTCGATGAAGGTGAGCTGGGCGCGGCGCAGCAGCAGCGGCACCTCCAGGTCGCCGGTGTCGGCCTGGCGCGTGAAGGCGACCTGCGCGTCGCGGTCGATCACCAGGTCGAGGAACAGCTCGGCGAGGCGGCGCCGCACCACCACCTCGTCGCGCAGCAGCACCGGCCACAGCTTGGCGTGGCGGCGCCCGTCCAGCGCCGGGCCGGACAGCAGTTGCACCAGCGCGCGCCGCGTGTCGAGCGACAGTTCGCCGCTGTCGCCCATGAACAGCGCGGTGGTCGGCGGCGCGCCCTCGGCGCACGGCGCCGCGGCGGCCGCCGCCTGCGCGCTCGCGGCGCTAGCCGCGGTGGCGTCGTCTTGGTGCTGCTCAGGCCAGTTCATCGGCGCGTTCCCTCAAAAAATACACCACCGGTATGCGTGCGCTGCGGCGGCACTCGTCGGCGCCGGTCCACGCCACCGTTTCGCTGTTCGCGGCGAGCTCGCCGTGGCGGCTGCCCAGGGCCAGCAGGCCCAGCACGCTGCCCAGCCCCTGCGCGGCGGGGAACGCCAGCAGCACGTCGGCCACCGACGCCTGCGAGCGCAGCGCCAGCACCGCGCGCACGTTCGCCTTCAGCGTGCGGAAGTCGATCTCCGATTGCGCCACCAGCTCGCCGACCGATTCCAGGTCGATGGGCGCGGCGTCGCCGTCGACCATGCGCGCCGGCAGCGCCTGCAGCGCCGGGTCGTGCAGCAGCCATTGCGACAGCGAGCGCAGGCTGCTGCTGGTCAGCGCCAGGGTGTAGTGGAGCGTCTCGGTCGCCTTGACCTCGTCCTTGAGGGCCAGCGCGGCGCGCTGCGCCTGGCGCAGCAACTGGCTCAGGCGGCGCTGCTCGAGGAACTCGCGGCTTTGCACGAAATGCTTCAGGCTGCGCGCGAACGACTGCAGCACGTCGTGCACCATGCCGCCCTGTTCGAGCAGGGTGCGGGTCAGGCGCAGCAGGAAGCGGCGCTCCTTGGCGTCGAGGCCGGCGACGAACGGGCGCGACATCAGCTGGTCGAGCGCCTGCTCCAGCGTGGCCGATTGCTCGGGGTCGGTGAGCAGGCGCCAGAACGCCGAAAAGGTGCGCCCGGCCTCGCTCTCGCCGATCAGGTCGATGCCGGCGAAGAGCGAGTCGAGCACGTCGCCGCGGTTGCCGTCGTTGTCCATGATGCGCTCGCGCAGATCGCGGTTGAGCTGTTCGAACTGGTCGCGCACGCGGCGGAAGTCGCCGGCCAGGCCGTCGGCCAGCGTGATGATCTCGCGCGTGCGCTCGAGCGCGGCGGCCTCGGGCAGCACGCGCAGCACGCCGTGCTCGATGTCGGCGATTTCGCGCTCGATGCGCCGCTGCTCGGCGCGCAGGCGGGCGATGCGGCTGGCCTTGTCGGCGTTGGTGTCGTCGGACAGGCGCGCGAGCGCGTCGATGACCAGGCCGAGGCGGCTCTCGGTGGCGGCCGCGTGCGGCTTGGCCAGCCCGGAGACGAAGCGCAGCGCCTCGATGGTCGAGGTGGCCAACTGGTACTCCTCCTCGGCCGCGCCGGCCGGGAAGCGCCGCTCCAGGTGGCCCTCGGCGAGCCAGCCGGCGACGTAGGCCTGGGCCGTCTGCGGCCAGTCCTCGCCGAGGTTGCGCAGGCGCTCGAGCTCGCGCTCGATGCGCTCGTGGAAGATCGACGCCGGCAGGTTGCGCTCGGCGTCGTACAGATGCGTTTGCAGCAGCCCCATCACCGTCGGCCCGTTGGCCGAGGCGAGCAGGCGCCACAGCGGCTGCGCGCGCATGCGCCGGTAGGTGGCCAGGGTCTTGTCTGCTTTCATGGAATCGTCGAGTGTGTGGGGGCCGGCGGCGGCCGCGCGCCGGGTGGGCGACAGCGGTCGCTAGGCGCATTCTACCCCAGCGGCCGCGCGCGCAGAGGCGCGCTGGATGTGCCGGTCCCGGTGTCGATAGCACCCGGCTGCGCGGCCTTATTCGCCCAGCAACGCCAACGACTCCAGCCACGCGTCCTGCCATTCGCGTAGCAGCGGCTGCGTGGCGAAAGCCTTTTTCAGGTGCGACATCGGCACCCGGTGCACGTCGTGCAGACCGAACGCCAGCGTCACCGGGTTCCACAGGTGGCTGTTCTTGCCGGCGCGCGAGTTTTTCCTGACGCGGGCGCCGTCGTCGCCAAAGATCCCTTGTCCGCCGGCCAGGGCCTTGTCGAGGTCCATTTTGACGATGCCGCCAAAAACGCAAAGCACCTGCTCCTTGCCGATGCCGTTTTTGCTCTCCATGGGCAGCGCCACCGGTGCCGGTTCGGCGGGTTTCGGGTGCAACAACTCGTCCGCCAGTTTCGCCACGTCGCGCTGGAAAAACCGCAAGGCGTGCAGCGGCATGCGCAAGCCCGGCGGTTCCAGTTGGATGGCGAGCCGGTCGGAGTCGCGCGTGAAGCGGATCAGCACGTCGTCGCTGCCGGCCGCCAGTCGTTGCGTGTCCTCGATAAAGACGACGGGCGCCGCGTAGGCGGTGATGCCTTCGGCAAACAAGTTGGCGTATTCGTCCGAGTATTCGAGCCAGACGTAGGGCGTCAGCCCGTTTTCCAACAGACGGGCCAGGTTCCACGGCGTGCCCGTTTGCCCGCTCAGCCATAAGCAAGTTTCATCGCAGGTGGCACGGTTGGGTAACGCTGGTGAGGTCATGTGGGCTTTCATTGGAGGTTGTGATACGGTTTGCTGGCGTTCTAGAACGGGTTTTTTACGGTCATCATGCCCTCAATGACTTGGCCATCCCTGAAGGGCCTCGGAATAGGACGTCGCGCATTTGGATTCGAGCGCGGCGGCCAGCATCCTGGCATCACCCAGGTTTTTTTTCGCAAAAGGGAGGAGTTCTATTTCAACTTGGGGCTTAAGTTAAAATAAGGCCCTGGCTAATTTTAACTTAACAGACGCTCATGGAACGCGGAACGACGGGCCTCTACACTTCAACCAGCGCCGGCGGTGTGGCCTGCCAAGCTTTTGTGCCGATGGCCTTACCACCATTCCCGGTCTTGGATTTCAACGGCAAACTGCAAAGCCGGCTCAACGACGCGTTGATAGCGTTCGGCCGGCTCGACGCGGTCAGCATGCTCCTGCCCGATGCGCAACTGTTCTTGTATAGCTACGTGCGCTTGGCGGCGCAGCGAGCGCGGCGCCGAAGCCAGCGCGCGGTCAAAAGACAACTGGGATATGATGATTGCACTCCCCGCCAAGGAAAAACGAGCCATGAATCCGATTCGTAAGATCACCATTCGCGGCTACAAGTCCATCCGTGCGCTGGAAAAACTCCGGCTCGACAACCTGAACGTATTGGTCGGCGCGAACGGCGCGGGCAAGAGCAATTTCATCAGCTTCTTCCGCTTGCTTGCCCGTCTGATGGCGGGCGAGCTGAATTATTACGTCGCCAAGAGCGGTGGCCCGGACGCTTTTCTGTACCACGGCCGCAAGCGCACGCCGCGGATGGAGGCGGAGATGTACTTCGGCAATAACGGTTACAAGCTTGCGCTTGAACCCACTCTTGGCAACGGCTTTATTTTTGCCAAGGAACAATTTTACTGGGCTTACACCGACGCCGATTTTCCGCTCGGGTCCGGGCACGTCGAAACCCAATCAGGGAATGAACGCCATCCCAGGGTGGCATCCTATGTCGTTGCTTCGGTGAAGAGTTGGATCGTCTATCATTTTCACGATACCAGCGACAGCGCGCCGATGAAGCAGAGCGGCGCCTTGAACGACAACGCCTTGTTGCGGCCGGATGGCGCGAATCTCGCGGCCTATCTATATCGCCTCCAGCAGCAGTTCCCGGAACACTACACACGCATCGCCGACACGGTGCGTCTGGTGGCGCCGTTCTTTGCCGATTTCCAGTTGCGTCCCAATCCGCTCGACCTCACCTCGATACAGATGGAATGGCGCGAGAAGGGTAGCGACTTTCCTTTTCTCGGCCATCAATTGTCGGACGGGACACTGCGATTCATTTGCCTCGCTACCGTCTTATTGCAACCGGACGAATTGATGCCTGCCACGATACTATTCGACGAACCTGAGCTTGGCTTGCACCCGTATGCCATCGAATTGCTGGCGTCGTTGATGCGGCAGGCCGCCGACAAGCACCAGTTGATTGTGTCGACCCAGTCGGTGGAATTGCTCAACCAATTCGACGCCGAGCAGGTGATCGTCGTCGACCGCGTCGACGAGCAATCCACATTCCAGCGGCTTGAAGCTGGCAAGCTCAAGGACTGGTTGGACGAATACTCCTTGGGGGAGTTGTGGAAGCGCAACGTCTTTGGAGGGAGGCCCCGCTAATGGCCGGCAACCACACGCGCGTCAACATTTTGGTTGAAGGGCAAACCGAAGAAACCTTCGTCCGCGAATTGTTGGCGCCGCATCTGACGGACTTTCAGGTCTATCTGACGCCACGCATCATCGAGACCAGCAAGGGGCACAAGGGCGGCCTGGTGAGCTACGGCAAGATCGAGCGCCAGGTCAGGCTTTGGTGCAAGCAAGACTCCGCGGCCAAGGTCACGACGCTCTTTGACGTGTATGGCCTGCCGTCCGACTTTCCAGGCTTCGCCAACTGGGACGCGAACCAGCCGCCGTTGCCCCAGGTGGCGGCGCTGGAGGTCAACCTTGCCGCCGGTGTCGCTCAGCCAAATTTGATCCCCTACCTGCAACTGCACGAGTACGAAGCGCTGCTGTTCAGCGATTTGACGGCATTTGAATACGCCGATGTGCCGCAGGCGACAATCAATGCGTGGCGGGCGGAATTGGCGCAATGCGCCGGCCCTGAATACATGAACAATTCGCCCTTCACTGCGCCGTCAAAACGTATTATTGCGCGTTGGCCATCTTACAAATCTGCAAAACCACATTTTGGCGTGTTGCTTGCTTTGGAGATTGGATTGACGACCATTCGGCAAAAATGTTTGCGATTTGACCAGTGGGTGAGTACGCTCGAGGGTTTGTAAGCTAGAATCCGGAAAAAAGCCAACTTGGATCAGTTGGCTTTTTTACTATCCGCGACGCGCTTTTTTGCATTTTCAAGCCAAACTCAGCTCTGCCTCGTGGCAGACAGCGCACAGTTTATTACCCTCCGGGTCCTTGAAATACGCGCCATAGAAGTGTTCGTGGTAGTCAGGTCTGAGGCCAGGCGCGCCCTCTGACGACCCGCCATGCTGTAACGCCAGCTGATACGCCTGGTCCACTGCCGCGCGGGTAGGCGCCAAGAATGCAATCATCTGTCCGTTACCGGGATCATGTGCCATCTGGTCATGCGGTGCGCCAATCAGGAACAAAGGGCGGGGATCTGGATGCGACTGCCAACCGGCCCACGGACGTTCTCGATCACAGAAACGCAGCGAGTTACCGAGGACCTCCATTAATGCCGTGTAGAACGAAAGTGCACGGTCGAAGTTATTGACGCCGATAAAAGTGTGTGAGTACACGGTACGTTCCTCAAGTTGTGGGAGCAATAGCGCATTTTACGCAAACACTTCGCGTTGACGATTGACGCGAGCTTCACGTGAGCAAGGGTATGCTTGCCACCCCGCCAGCGATGCGAAACCGGGAAATGGCGTGAGGGCGTAGTACGGCACGCCGGCGGCTTTTGCGACACATCAGGCAGGGCTGCTACCAATGCGATGCAAAATGCCTTACGTGGAATCCACGCAAGGCATTATTTTAAGAACTGATCTTTGATGCGACCGGCGGTTTCGACCCGGCCGCCGACACCTTACACGTCGATATTGCCGGCGCGCAGGGCGTTGTTTTCAATGAAGGCGCGGCGCGGTTCGACGTCGTCGCCCATCAAGGTCGTGAAGATCTGGTCGGCGGCGATGGCGTCCTCGATCTGCACCTTCAACAGGCGGCGCACGGTCGGGTCCATCGTGGTTTCCCACAACTGCTCCGGATTCATCTCGCCCAGCCCTTTGTAGCGCTGTTTCGAGACGGTGCGCTCGGCTTCGTTGCGCAACCACTGCATGGCGTGGTGGAAGTCGACGACGGCGGTTTCCTTCATGCGCTCGCCTTCGCCGCGGCGGATGAAGGCGCCTTCGCCGATCAAGCCCTGGAAGGTGGCGGCGGCGTTGGCCAGCACGGAGTAGTCCGAACCCTGGGCGAAGTCGGCGTCGATCGCGGTGACTTTGATGTTGCCGTGATGCATACGCTCGATGCGCAGCATGTGCTTTTCCGACAGTTCGTCCGAGCGCACGTATACTTTCACGGCGCTGTCGTTGATGGTCGCTTGCAGCGCGGCGGCCGAGGTTTGCGCGTTTTCCATCGTGTCCAGCTGCAGCGTGACGCCGGTCATGATGGCCGTCAGCGCGGCGCGGTCGATGACGCGCGTCAGGCGCATCATGATGGCGTTGGCCAGGTTGAACTGGCGCACCAGCTCGGCCAGCGCCTCGCCGGAGATGCCTTCGGCGCCGTCGCGGGGGATCAGCACGGCGCTGTTCAGCGCCACCGTCATCATGTAGGTCGCCTCCTCGGCGTCGTCCTTCAGATAGCGCTCGTCGCGGCCGGCCTTGACCTTGTACAGCGGCGGCTGGGCGATGTAAATATGGCCGCGCTCGACCAGTTGCGGCATCTGGCGGTAGAACAGCGTCAGCAGCAGGGTGCGGATGTGGGCGCCGTCGACGTCCGCGTCGGTCATGATGATGATGCGGTGGTAGCGCAGCTTTTCGACGTTGAATTCGTCCGGTCCGATCGAGGTGCCGAGCGTGGCGATCAACGTGGTGATCTGCTCCGACGACAGCATCTTCTCGAAGCGCGCCTTCTCGACGTTCAAGACCTTACCGCGCAGCGGCAGGATGGCCTGGAACTTGCGGTCGCGCCCTTGCTTGGCCGAGCCGCCCGCCGAGTCACCCTCGACGATGTACAGTTCGCACAGGGCCGGGTCTTTTTCCTGGCAGTCGGCCAGCTTGGCCGACAGGCCCAGGCCGTCCATGATGCCTTTGCGGCGGGTCAGGTCGCGCGCCTTGCGGGCCGCTTCGCGGGCGCGCGCCGCCTCGACGATTTTGCCGCAGATGATCTTGGCGTCGTTGGGTTTTTCCTGCAGGTAGTCCGACAGCGTCTTGGCGACGATCTCCTCGACCGGGCCGCGCACTTCCGACGACACCAGCTTGTCCTTGGTCTGCGACGAGAACTTCGGCTCCGGCACCTTCACCGACAGCACGCAGGTCAGGCCTTCGCGCATGTCGTCGCCGTTGATCTCGACTTTCGCCTTCTTGGCGAATTCGTGCTCGTCGATGTACTTGTTGATGACCCGCGTCATCGCCGCGCGCAGGCCGGTCAGGTGGGTGCCGCCGTCGCGCTGCGGGATGTTGTTGGTGAAGCACAGCACCTGCTCGTTGTAGGCGTCGTTCCACTGCATCGAGACGTCGACCGAGATGTTGGTGCCCTGGTCCGACATGCGCTCGCCGGTGGCCTGGAAAATGGTCGGGTGCAAGACCGTTTTGGCCTTGTTGATGTACTCGACGAAGCCGCGCGTGCCGCCCTCGAAGGCGAAGATCTCTTCCTTGCCGGAACGCTGGTCGGTCAGCTTGATCTTGACGCCGTTGTTGAGGAAGGACAGTTCGCGGATGCGCTTGGCCAGGATTTCATAGTGGAATTCGACGTGCGTGAAAATCTGCTCGTCGGCCCAGAAGTGGACGTCGGTGCCGCGCTTGTCGGTTTCGCCGATGACCTTGATCGGCGAGGTGGCGATGTCGCCGACCATGACGATGTCGCGGTTCTGCGGCACGCCGCGGACGAATTCCATGTAGTGCACTTTGCCGTCGCGGCGGATGGTCAGTTTCAGCAGTTTCGACAGGCCGTTGACGCACGACACGCCGACGCCGTGCAAGCCGCCCGAGACCTTGTACGAGTTCTGGTCGAACTTGCCGCCGGCGTGCAGCTCGGTCATGACGATTTCCGCCGCGCTGCGTTTCGGGTCGTGCTTGTCGTCCATCTTCAAGCCGGTCGGCACGCCGCGGCCGTTGTCGGTGATCGAGATCGAGTTGTCCGAGTGGATCGTGACGTGGATGTCGGTGCAATGCCCGGCCAGCGATTCGTCGATCGAGTTGTCCAGCACCTCGAACACCAGGTGGTGCAGGCCGGTGCCGTCCGAGGTGTCGCCGATGTACATGCCGGGGCGCTTGCGCACCGCTTCCAGACCTTCCAGGATCTGGATGGAGGCGGCGCCGTATTCTTCCGCTGGCGCTGGCGCTGCGGTTGGGATCGGGTTCTCTTGTGGGCTCTCGGACATGGACTGCTTTCTCAAATAACTGATTGATTCGGGAATTGCTCACGCCGGGGCCGGCGGGTGGCCGGCCCCGGCGTCTTGTGGCTTAAATCCGCATCGGCATGACAACGTACTTGAAGTCGGCGTTGTCGGGGATGGAGATCAGCGCGGACGAATTCGAGTCGCCCAGCGCGATGTTGACCTGCTCGCACTTCAGGTTGTTGAGCACGTCGAGCAGGTAGGTGACGTTGAAGCCGATGTCGACGGCGTCCCCGCCGTAGTCGATTTCCATTTCCTCGACGGCTTCCTCCTGGTCGGCGTTGGTCGAGCTGATTTTCATGCTGCCCGGGCTGATGATGCAGCGCACGCCCTTGAACTTGTCGCTGGTCATGATGGCGGCGCGTTGCAGCGAACGCAGCAGCTCGTCGCGGCCGATCGTGAAGTCGTTCTTGTAACCCTTCGGGATGACCCGGGTGTAGTCGGGGAACTTGCCCTCGACCAGCTTGGAGATCAGTTCGATGTCGGCGAACGTCAGCTTGACCTGGTTCGCGGCGATGTCGAGCTGGACCGGCTCGTCGTTCTCTTCGAGCAGGCGCTGCAGCTCGATGATGGTCTTGCGCGGAATGATCACTTCCTGGCGTTCGAAGGTTTGCTCGGTCTCGACCTGGCAGAAGGCCAGGCGGTGGCCGTCGGTGGCCACGGCGATGACGTTCTTGCCGTCCAGGACCAGCAGCAGGCCGTTCAGGTAGTAGCGGATGTCTTGCTGCGCCATCGAGAAATGCACCATGTTGAACAGGTGCTTGAGCGTCTTTTGCGGCAGCGTGACGCTGGCGTTGTAGGTCTCGGCCTGTTGCACGGTCGGGAACTCCTCGGCCGCCAGCGTCTGCAGCGCGAAGCGCGACTTGCCGGTTTGCACCGTCAGGCGCTTGTTCAGCAGGGTCATCGTGACGTCGCCCGATTCCGGCAGCGCGCGCAGGATGTCGAGCAGCTTGCGCGCGGCCACGGTGGTGCCGGCGACGTCGGCGCCGGAGCC
Organism: Janthinobacterium sp. CG3; assembly: GCF_000344615.1. Classification (GTDB taxonomy): domain Bacteria; phylum Pseudomonadota; class Gammaproteobacteria; order Burkholderiales; family Burkholderiaceae_D; genus Janthinobacterium. The sequence goes on from NZ_KB467824.1 coordinate 4,703,645, forward strand.
GATCTGGGCGTGCGTGGTGATCTGCACTTCGGTGTCGGTCGACAGGAAGGAGACGCCCTCGCCGTCCTTGCGGATGAGGATATTGGCCAGAATCGGCATAGTGTGCCGACGCTCGACAATACCGCTCACGATCTGCAGTGGCCGGAGAAGGGTATCTCGGGTGGTTTTGACCAATTGCATAGTAATCCTCGAATAGATGGTTTTAACGGTACTTCATTCACAACGCTGCGTCCGGGAGGTGCGCCGCCAGGGCCGCGCAACTTTGCCAAATAATAAAGGCAAACCCGTTTTCCGGCCAGTCCCGCTGGCTCCTTCCGCGGCGGTAAGCCGCTGGCGTAAGCCGACCTACTTAGCCCTTCAGCGTCTGCTCCAGCACGTGCAGTTCGTGGTTGCACTCCGGGTTCTTGGTGCGGTCCAGGGCGATCTTGCGCACCGCGTGCAAGACCGTGGTGTGGTCGCGCCCGCCGAACAGCTCGCCGATTTCCGGCAGGCTCTTCTGCGTCAATTCCTTGGCCAGGTACATCGCGATCTGCCGCGGCCGGGCGATATTGGCCGGGCGCCGCTTCGAATACATGTCGGCGACCTTGATGTTGAAGAAGTCGGCCACGGTCTTCTGGATGTTCTCCACCGAGATCTGGCGGTTCTGCACCGACAGCAAGTCCTTCAGCGCCTCCTTGACGATGTCGATCGTGATGTCCTTGCCGTGGAAGCGCGAGTACGCCAGGATCTTGCGCAGCGCGCCCTCGAGTTCGCGCACGTTCGAGCGCAGGTGCTTGGCGACGAAGAAGGCGACGTCGTCGGAGAAGGTGACGCCTTCCTGCTTGGCTTTCTTGAGCAAAATGGCGACGCGCATTTCCAGCTCCGGCGGCTCGATCGCCACCGTCAGGCCGGAGTCGAAGCGCGAGATCAGGCGGTCGTCCATGCCGGTGATCTCTTTCGGATAGGTGTCGCTGGTGATGATGATCTGCTTTTTCGCCGCGATCAGCGCCTCGAAGGCGTAGAAAAACTCTTCCTGGGTGCGGCTTTTGCCGCCGAAGAACTGGATATCATCGATCAGCAGCATGTCCAGCGAATGGTAGTAGTGCTTGAAGTCGTCGAAGCCCTTGCGCTGGTAGGCGGTGACGACGTCGCGCACGTACTGCTCGGCGTGGATGTAGCGGATCTTCGCGCCCGGCTGGTCGGCCATCACCTGGTTGCCGATGGCGTGGATCAAATGGGTCTTACCCAGGCCGACGCCGCCGTAGAAAAACAGCGGGTTGTACGACACGCCCGGGTTGTTGGCGACCTGGATCGCGGCGGCGCGCGCCAGCTGGTTGGCCTTGCCGGTGACGAAGCTGTCGAAGGTCAGGTCGGTGTTGATGCGGCTTTGTTCGCGCCGCGGCGAGTTGCCGATGTTGAACAGCTCGGGCACGCTGGGCACCGCGTCGGCGGCGCGGTTGGCCGGCGCGGCGCCGCCGTTCGGGTCGCTGGCGGGGCTGGCGCTCGGCGCCGCCGGCTTTTTCGGCAGGGCCAGGCGCGGGTCGAGCACGAACTGGACCTCGGTCGGACCTTCGTAGTACTGCACCGCGAGCGCGCTGATGCGGCTGGCGAACTGGGTCTTGACCCAGTCCAGCTTGAAACGATTGGGCGCGGCAATGCGCAACTTTCCGTCCTCGTAGTCGAGGGCGATGAGCGGTTTGATCCACGCGCTGAATTGTTGCGGTGTCAGCTCCAGTTCCAATTGCGCGGAACAGGTCTGCCAGAAATTGTCCATGAATGTCTATGTGAAAAGGTGTGGGAGGGCGTATCGATACTGCCCTGTGCGAACCGCGTGCAGTGTTGCCACAACTGCAAGGATCGCGCGAGGGCTCGCCACACGTAACGCGCTATTCTACTCTCGCCGGCGAAAGTTATCCACAGGCACGCTTGATTTTTGCGCGCCGCCGCGCCGCGCCGGGGCCGCCGGCACGGGCGTAGCGGCGTCGCGCGCGGGCCGCGCCACGGCCGCCGCGGCGCGCCGATTTCACCGGCGTCGACGGTGATGCTTGACAACAGGGGGGCATATGCTGAATAATTCAGGGTTCCCCGCCCGTATTCCGTGTTTATTCACTTGAACGACAATATGGAGTAAGCGTGGATTAAGCGGGCGATGAGACTGGCCAGCTTGTGCCTTGGCATAAGTGCGCGATTGTCATTGGCACCAAAAACTGACGGGACGTCAGACCCGATTTTGCATTTTTTTTGTTTTTAGCGAGACCAACATGAAACGTACTTACCAACCTTCCGTCGTCCGCCGCAAGCGTACGCACGGCTTCCGCGCTCGTATGGCCACCCGTGGCGGCCGTGATGTGCTCAATGCACGTCGTGCAAAAGGCCGCAAACGTCTGGCCGTATAGGCCAGTCTTTGCCAGCTGATCGCGTGACTAGCTGCACTAACACAGTCGGCAATTCAGGCGAAGGTTCCCACGACTTCGCACGCGTTCGGCGCATCGTTAAAACGGATGAATTTTCATCCGTTTTTCGTTTGCGTCCGGCGCAAAAAACCGCGCACTTCGTGCTGTACACCCGCCAGAACGACTTGCCGCATGCGCGGCTGGGCGTCGTGGTGGCGAAGCGTTTCGCGCCGCGCGCGGCGACCCGCAACACGATCAAGCGCGTCACGCGCGAGTTGTTCCGCGTCTCGAACCTGGCGCCGCTCGACTGCGTGGTGCGCCTGTCGAAGGCGGTCAACAGCAAGGCCGGTCCGGCCACGACGGCCCAGCTGAAGGCGGAGCTGCGCGTCGAACTGACTCGTCTGTTCGCCTCGCAACAGGCCCGGAAAGCCCCATGAAAAGCGTGCTGCTGCTCTTGCTGCGCGCCTACAAACTGGCGATCAGCCCGATGCTCGGGCAGAATTGCCGTTTTTACCCGAGTTGTTCCAGTTACGCGCTGGAGGCGATCGGCCTGCACGGCGCCGCCAAGGGCAGCTGGCTGGCGGCCAAACGCCTCGGCCGTTGCCATCCCTGGCACGAGGGCGGCTTCGACCCCGTCCCGCCGGCCGACGGCGGCACATCTTCAACGACCGCTTGCGGTTGCAACCACTCCTGACAAAATACCCTAATGGATATCAATAAACGTACCATCCTGTGGATCGTGTTTTCCGTGTCGCTGTTCTTCCTTTGGGATCAGTGGATGGTCTCGAACAAGCACCCGTCGTTCTTCGCCCCGGCGGCGCAGCAGGCCGCGAAGGCGCCCGGCGCCACGTCCGACCTGCCCGCCGCGGTAGGCGCGGCCACCGGCGCCGCGGCGCTGCCGGGCGCGCTCGCGCCGGCGGCCGCCGTCAAGGGTGAGCGCATCAGCGTCACCACCGACGTCGTCAAGGCCGACATCGACACCCTCGGCGGCCAGCTGGTGCGCCTGGAACTGTTGCAGTTCAAGGATGGTATCGACCAGAAGAAAAACCAGGTCCTGTTCGACGTCAACGCCGGCGCCGGCAAAACCTACTTGGCGCAAACCGGCCTGGTGGGCGCCACCGCCGGCAGCTTTCCGACCCACCAGACGGTGTTCGCGGCCCAGCCCGGCGCGCGCGCGCTGGACGGCGGCAACCAGGTCCAGCTCGTGCTGGAAGCGGTCGAAGGCGGCGTCAAGCTGACCAAGACCTTCACGTTCAAGCGCGGCGACTACGTCATCGACGTGCGCCACGACGTCAGCAACGTCGGCGCCGCGCCGGTCAAGCCGGAGCTGTACATGCAGCTGGTGCACGACGGCCACAAGCCGGCCGGCGACTCCTACTTCAACAGCAGCTACACCGGCCCGACGCTGTACACCGCCGCCGACAAGTACAAGAAGCTGACGTTCGAGAAGATCGAGAAGGAAGACGCCGAGCAGCTGGCCAAGCCGGACCGCAAGGTCGTGCCGGACCATCCGACCCACGCCGACAACGGCTGGGTGGCGATTTCGCAGCACTTCTTCGTCTCGGCCCTGGTGCCGCAGGATAAGGTCGCGCGCGACATCTTCACCAAGAAGGTCGGCAACAACACCTACGCAGTCGGCGTCGTCATGCCGCTCGGTACGCTGGCGCCCGGCGCCACCATCACCAACAGCGCCAAGCTGTACTCCGGCCCGCAGCAAGCCAAGTTGCTCGAGCCGGTCGCCGAAGGCCTGGACCTGGTGAAGGACTACGGCATGCTGACGATAATCGCCAAGCCGATCTTCTGGGTCATGGAACAGATCCACAAAGTGCTGGGCAACTGGGGCTGGACCATCATCGCCTTCACGGTCCTGATCAAATTGCTGTTCTTCCCGCTGTCGGCCGCCGGCTACCGCAGCATGGCCAAGATGAAGGTCGTCACGCCGAAGATGCAGGCCATCCGCGAGCGCCACAAGGGCGACCCGGCCAAGATGAACCAGGCCACGATGGAGCTGTACAAGACCGAGAAGATCAATCCGCTGGGCGGCTGCCTGCCGATCCTGGTGCAAATGCCGGTGTTCCTGGCGCTGTACTGGGTCTTGCAGGCGTCGGTTGAAATCCGCGGCGCGCCGTGGATAGGCTGGATCACCAACCTGGCCGACCCCGACCCTTGGTTCATCCTGCCGGTGCTGTACGCGATCTCGATGTATATCACCACCAAGCTGAACCCGGCCCCGGCCGATCCGATGCAGGCCAAGATGATGTTGTTCATGCCGCTGGCGTTCTCGGTCATGTTCTTCTTCTTCCCGTCCGGCCTGGTGCTGTACTGGGTCGTCAACAACGTCCTGTCGATCGGCCAGCAATGGGTGATCACCAAGAAGTACGCGCCGTCGACGCCGATCTCGCTGCTCAAATAAAACCGGCTTGCCCGGTTCGCAAAAAAGCCCGCCCAGCGCGGGCTTTTTTCATGTCGGGGACAGACCACGATTTCCGAGAAAGTATTTCCCGGAAATCGTGGTCTGTCCCCGGTTCGCCGCTGTTTTACGCCCGCCCGGCGCCCCGATAAATTACAATCACACCATGAAACTCGACTCTTCCCCCATCGCCGCCATCGCCACCGCCCCCGGCCGCGGCGGCATCGGCGTGGTACGCGCCTCCGGCAAAAACCTGGCGGCGCTGCAGGCCGCGCTGTTCGGCGCGGCCACCTTGCAGCCGCGCCACGCGACCTATCTGCCGTTCACCGACGCCGCCGGCGCCCTCATCGACCAGGGCATCGCCATCCATTTCAAGGGCCCGCACTCGTACACCGGCGAGGACGTGCTGGAGTTGCAGGGCCATGGCGGCCCGGTGGTGCTGCAAATGCTGCTGGCGCGCGTGCTCGAAGCCGGCCGCGAGATCGGCCTGCGCCTGGCCGAGCCGGGCGAATTCACCCGCCGCGCCTTCCTCAACGACAAGCTCGACCTGGCCCAGGCCGAGGCCGTGGCCGACCTGATCGACGCCTCCACCGAGGCGGCGGCGAAGTCGGCCTCGCAGTCGCTCTCGGGCGCGTTCTCGAAAACCATCCACGCGCTGGTCGAGCAGGTCACCGGCCTGCGCATGCTGGTCGAGGCCACGCTCGACTTCCCCGAGGAGGAAATCGACTTCCTGGAGAAGTCGGACGCGCGCGGCCGGCTTGACGGCGTCATCGGGGCGCTGCGCAAGGTGTTCCAGCAGGCGGCCCAGGGCGCCTTGCTGCGCGAAGGCTTGAACGTGGTGCTGGTGGGCCAGCCCAACGTCGGCAAGTCCTCGCTGCTGAACGCGCTGGCCGGGGCCGACGTCGCCATCGTCACGCCGATCGCCGGCACCACCCGCGACAAGGTCAGCGAAACCATCCAGATCGAGGGCATTCCGCTCAATATTATCGACACCGCCGGCATCCGCGCCATCAACGACGACGTCGACCTGGTCGAGCGCATCGGTATCGAACGCACCTGGGGCGAGGTCGGCAAGGCCGACGTGATCCTGCACCTGCTCGACGCCGACCACGGCCCGACCCGCGCCGACGAGGGCATCGTCGCGGCCTTCCCGGACGGCGTGCCGGTGCTGCGGATCTGGAACAAGATCGACCTGTCGGGCCACAAGCCGGCGGTCGACCCGATGGACGACGCCACCCACGTCTACCTGTCGGCGCACGAGCATATCGGCATCGACCTGCTGCGCGCCGAACTGCTGCGCATCGCCGGCTGGCAGCAGACCGGCGAGTCGCTGTACCTGGCGCGCGAACGCCACTTGATCGCGCTGAAGTCGGCCGGCAAGCACCTCGACTTGGCGGCGGCGCACGCGGCCCAGAGCGACCAGTCGCTCGACCTGTTCGCCGAGGAGCTGCGGCTGGCGCAGGTGCAGCTGTCGAGCATCACCGGCGCGTTCTCGTCGGACGATTTGCTGGGCGTCATCTTCAGCCGCTTCTGCATCGGCAAATAGCGGCGCTACCCGGGCGTGTGGGCGCGGGGCGGATGGCGCGCTCGCGGCGGTCACGCCGCGGTCATGTAAAGTTGATACAATTGTTTCACTTTTAACGTGACACTGGATACCCATCGTGACTCGCACCCTGCACCGCCCGACCATGTCCCTGCTCTGCGCCGCCAGCGTGGCGGTTTTCCTGTCCGCGTGCGGCGGCAACGACGCCGACGACCTGCTGAACCCGGGCTCCGCCTGGCCGCCGCAGCCGACCGTGACCGGCCACCGCGGCGCCTCGGCGCTGCGTCCGGAGCACACGCTGGCCTCCTACCAGAAGGCCATCGACGACGGCGCCGACATCATCGAGCCGGACCTGGTCAGCACCAAGGACGGCGTGCTCGTGGCGCGCCATGAAAACGAGATCGGCGGCACCACCGACGTCGCCGGTATTCTCAAGTTCGCCACCCGGAAAGCCACCAAGACCATCGACGGCATACCGGTCACCGGCTGGTTCACCGAAGACTTCACGCTGGCCGAATTGAAAACCTTGCGCGCCAAGGAGCGCATTCCGGCGAACCGCCCGGCCAACACCGCCTACGACGGCCAGTTCGAGATCCCGACGCTGCAAGAGGTGCTGGACCTGGTCAAGAAGGAGACCCTCGCCAAGGGGCGCACCATCGGCATTTATCCGGAAACCAAGCATCCGAGCTACTTCAAGGAGATTGGCCTGCCGCTGGAAAAGCGCCTGGTCGACCAATTGGTGGCCGGCGGCTACCGCGGCAAGGACGCCGCCGTGTACCTGCAGTCGTTCGAAGTGGCCAACCTGAAGGAATTGCGTTCGCTGACCAAGATGCGCATCGTCCAGTTGATCGACAATCCGAAGAATCCGCCGGCGCCGAACGGGGCGCCGCGCAACGCGCCCTACGATTTCGTGGTCGCCAAAAACGGCCGCACCTACGCCGACATGGTGACGCCGGTCGGACTCAAGGAGATCGCCGTCTACGCCGACGTCGTGTCGCCGTACAAGGAGGTCATCATTCCGCGCACCGCCGCCAATGAGCTGGGGGCGGCCACCAGCTTCGTCGCCGACGCCCACGCGGCCGGCCTGAAGGTGCATACCTGGACCTTGCGTCCGGAAAATCCTTTCCTGCCGGTGAGCATGCGCGCCCCCGTTGTCACGTCGTTGAGCCAGCGCGGCGACTCGGCGGCCGAAATCACCGCCTATTTGAAGGCCGGCATCGACGGCTTCTTTACCGACGACCCCGCGGTTGGCCGCGCCGCCGTCACCGCGTTTACCAAGAAGTAAGGGCGGCTTTTGTGGGGTGGCGGATCTCTGGACCCAACTCCGCCGCGCCGGCCGTAACGCATGAGTTTTCCGTATTCTGACACTCTCCGGGCGAGCTGCCGCGCGCGCTTGAGAATTCTCATGCCTCTAAAATTCCGCTGACGTAACCTTGCTATCAGGCTTGATGCGCGGCGAGGAAAGGGGGCAATCTTGGAAACGAAACCGGTCGCGGCGTCCGACGCCGACACCGACGCCGCCGGCGCGCCGTCGCCAGCGCCCGCGTCGCCGGCGCGCGCGCGCCAGGCTTTGCCGCCCAAGGGCGCGTGCTGGTACTGCGAAAAGCCGCTCGACAGCGTGCGCCGCTTTTGCGGCAGGGGTTGCGCCGACTCTTTCGACGAAGAGTCCGCGTACAGCGGTTGATCCGCTCGCTTACCGGGCGCTTATTGACGGCGCCGCGTCAGCGCGTGCCAGGCGCCGTCGAAGTCGAACTCATGGGCCGCCGCCGCCACTTCCTGGTAGACGCTCAAACCCAGGCTGGCCGCCAGCACGCTGGCCGAACTCTCCAGCACGTCGATGGCGCCGCCGTCGCCTTCCCGCAACAGCGCTGCCAGGCGCGCCAGCAGGGCCAGCGTGGCCGGCGCGTCCGGGTCGGGTACCGTGACGGGCGGCGCCACATGCTGTTGCGTGGCGTCCGGCAAGGCCGCGCTGATGGCGTGGAGTAGTTCGGCCAAAGCCAGCTCGAGCTGGCCGAGCGCTTGCTCGAGCGCGTTGGACTGGGCCCGCAGCGCCGCCTCCAGCGCGCCGGCCAGGTGGTACACGGCGCCGGCGCCTATCATGCCGGCGGCGCCCTTGAGCGTGTGCGCCTTCAGCTGGGCCGGGGCGTACAGGCCGGCCTCGAGCGCGTGGCGGATCTGGTGCGGCGTGCTGTGGTGGTCGTGCTGGAAGCGCCGCAATAGTTTGAAGTAGAGGACGCGGTCGCCCATGATGCGGTCGAGCCCGTCCTCGGTGTCGAGGACGGGCGGCGCCGGCGCGGCGCCGGTTGCGGTGGTCGGTGGAGTCGTTGGTTTCATCATGCCTGCTCTGCGGACGGGATGACTGAAGCTGTAACGATAGCAGAGTTAGCCAGGAAGTCCACGCAAAAACGGCGGCGGGCCGAAGGAAACGGCCGCCGCCGGGAAGCGCGCGGGTGCCGCCCTTTTTAACGGGTGGTAAAGGACCAGTTTTGGGTGACTTGGGCGCCGCCCACCGTGCCGGAGAAGCTGACGTCGTAGACGGTTTTTGCGCTCAACCTGGACATCGGAACGATAGCCGCCGCCGAGACTGGCGTGTAATCGCTGTCCGGCGCGATGTATTTTACTTCCAGCTTGGCGCCGCCGCGCGGGTTCAGCGTAAACGAGCTGACGACGATCGGCGTGTTGTAGTCGGCGTGGACGCTGATCGGATAGCCCACTTCATTTTTGTCGGGAATAGGATCGGGCGCTTCTGTGTCGCTAAGAAAGAACGTCTGGACATTGATCTGGCCCGCAAACGGATAGGAGGCGATTTTCCCCGTCCCCACGCCAGGCCCTATGCCGCCGCGGGCGCCAAAGTTCGTGGTGAAATAGGTCAGGCCGGAGCTAGTCATGCGGGCGCCGGCGCCGGCTTCCTTCAGCGCCGGCTCGAAGACGGCGAAGCGGTGGTAAATTGCCGTGACCAATTCCTCCGCCAACACCTCGCCCGCCGGTGTGCTCGCCGCCGCGATGACTTCGGAGGCGAAATAGCCTTGTTGCGGCACGTCGTAAGAGGCGGCCGTCAGGCGCGCCTTCAAGTCGACGCCGGTAAAGCCCGGATTGCCTGACGTTTGGTTATGTAAGCTGGCGTCCGGTTTGGCGGTGTTGAGGCGCATGTAGTTCGAATGTCCCTGCGTGACGCCGTCCAGCGCGGTGCTGCGCGTCAGTTGACTCAGGCCCATTTGCTTGCGGCGAAAATTAAACCAGTTGTAGCCGTCGGTCGCCGTGTCGCCAGTCAAGACGGGCGCGCCCGCTTCCACCACCACGACCGGGGTGGTTGGCGTGACCGCGCCGCCACCGCCGCCGCCACATCCGGCCAACAGTCCGGTCGCCAGCAGCGCTGAGATTGAGATAGACAAACGTTGCAAAGGTGCCATGGGAAAGTACTCCTGTCGCGGAAGGATGGGTCTGGTGCGCGCCCCGTATGACGGTTCGGCTGGATAAGAGCTTGATTTTAATCGATTTCTCGATCTGAAGGAATCCACCAGGCAACTTTTTCTTGTATCCCAGCCGTGCGGCGGCCGCCGCCCCGCGGAGTAGAATACGGGATTGATTCGAAGGCGCGCTCAGCCGCGCGCCTTTCCACCGCCTCTTTGATTGCCGACAATTTGAACTCTTCCAGCAAGACGCGCCTGCAGCGCGCCAAGTACGCCCTGCCCAGTTTGGTCACCCTGTTGTCGATCGCCTGCGGCTTTGCCAGCATCGTCATCTCGGTCGACAACGCCGCCGTCGGCAGCCCGGCCGATTACCGCCTGGCCGCCGCGCTGCTGGTGCTGGCCGGGGTGTTCGACGCGCTCGACGGCTACGTCGCCCGCGCCACCGGCACCAGTTCGCAGTTCGGCATGCAGCTCGACTCGATCGCCGACGTGATGAACTTCGGCTGTGCCCCGGCGGTGCTGCTGTATTGCTACGGCTTCGTCTCGATGGGCGGGCACGACCCGCAGTTGCTGCGCCTGGGCGGCATGGCCAGCTTTTTCTTCGTCGCCTGCGGCGCGATGCGGCTGGCGCGCTTCAACGTCAACGTCGGGCGCACCGACCCGCGCTACTTCGTCGGCATACCGATCACCGCCGGCGCCGCCTGCGTGGCGGCCGTGGTGGTGGCCTGGCCTGCGCCGCTGAGCACGGCGGCGCAGGGGTATTGGCTGGTGCTGCTGCTGTTCGGCGTGGGCAGCCTGATGGTGTCGACGCTGCGCTTTCCCAGCTCGAAGCAAAAGAAAAGCCTGGTCGCGCTGCTGGTCCTGCTGCTCAACGTCGGCTTGCTGGTCTGGCTGACGACCAGCTTCTTCGTCTGGTTCTTCGCCGCCTACATTACGCTGACCGTGGCGCTGAACCTGGCCTGGTATCTGGGTTGGCGCGGCATCGCGCCGCCCGAGGTGTATCCCGACGACGAGGCGATTTGAGTGGCGGCCGGCGGCCGCGTGACGCTGCGGACGCCGTGTAAGCCAACGGCGTAAGCGCGGGTGGTCATAGTCCTTGCGGCGCCTCAGGCCACGTCGTGGCCGCGCGCCGCGCGCAGGATGGCGAACCAGTCGCCGCGGCCGAGCGTGAATTGGGTCGCCTCGACGGCCACCGCGACCGCCTCGACGCGGCCGGTGCCGGTCAGCGGCAGCGGCCGGCACGGCAGTTGCATGATCCATGCGAAGACCACGCTGGCGAACGGGCGCTGCAGGCGGTCGGCGATCTCCTTGATCACCGCGCGCAGGCGCTCGCCGTTGGCGTCGCCGGCCTGGAACAGGCGTCCGCCGGCCAGCGGCGACCAGATCATCGGCGCCACGCCCAGGTCCTGCAAGCCGTCGAAGGTCTCGTCGAACAGCGGCGCCAGGTGCAGCGGCGAGCATTCGACCTGGTTGGTGGCCAGCGCGAAGCGCCGGTGCAGGCTCTCGAACTGGTGCCGGCTGAAGTTGGAGACGCCGAAATGCAGCACCTTGCCGTCCCGGCGCAGCTGCGTGAACGCTTGCGCGATCTCGTCGAAATCCATCAGCGGGTCGGGCCGGTGGATCAGCAGCAGGTCGAGGCGGTCGGTGCGCAACTGGCGCAGCGAGTTCTCGGCCGAGGCGACGATGTGGGCGGCGCCGGTGTCGTAGTGCGGCAGCGCGTGCTCCGGGCGGTGCGCCGAGACCAGCTTGACGCCGCACTTGCTGACCAGCTGCATGCGCTCGCGCAGCGCCGGCTGCAAGGCCAGCGCCTCGCCGAACAGGGTTTCGGCGCCGTAGTCGCCATAGATGTCGGCGTGGTCGAAGCTGGTCACGCCCAGTTCGAGGCACTGCTCGACGAAAACGAGGCGCTGCTGCGCCGTCATGCCCCAGGCGCCCAGGCGCCACATGCCGGCGACCACGCGCGAAAGCTCGGGGCCGTTGGCGCTGCTGCGGCTGCGCGGGCAGCACAGGTCGGCGGGAAAGGCGTGCGTCATGGCGGACTTTCGGGTTGGCGTTTGGTCCGATTATAAGACGAAGCCCGCACGCGGCGGGCTTCTCTATCGTAGGTCGGATGAGCGGCACGCGTCATCCGACCTACGAAAAGCGCGTTAAGCGGCCATGCGGCTTATTTCAGCCACAGGCGCATCGAGTCCCAGGCGCGGCCGAAGATGCTGGCCTGCGGCACCGTTTCCAGCGCCACCACCGGCAGTTCCAGCAACGCCTTGCCGTCGACCATCATTTTTAGCGAGCCGACGCGGCTGTTCTGCGCCAGCGGCGCGACCAGCGGGTCCTTGCGCTCGAGCAGCGGCTTCATCTTGGCGGCGACGCCCTTCGGCACCGTCACCAGCACGTCGCCGGCGAAGCCGATCTTGACGGTGTTTTGCGAACCCTTCCACACTTCCGGCGTGGCGATGGCCTGGCCCTTCGAGTACAGCTTGACGGTGTCGAAGTTCTGGAAGCCCCAGTTCAGCAGCTTCTGGCTTTCCTGGGTGCGCGCCTGGTCCGAGGAGGTGCCCAGCACCACCGAGATCAGGCGGCGCTCGCCGGCGCCGCCGGGACGGCGCGCCGAGGCGATCATGCAGTAGCCGGCCGCTTCGGTGTGGCCGGTTTTCATGCCGTCGACGGTCGGGTCCAGCCACAGCAGGCGGTTGCGGTTCGGCTGGGTGATCTTGTTGTAGGTGAAGCTTTTCACCGAGTCGATCTTGTAGAACTCCGGGTAGTCGGCGATGACGCGCTTGGCCAGCACCGACAGGTCTTGCGCGGTCGAGTAGTTGTCGGCGCTCGGCAAGCCGTGCGGGTTGCCGAAGCGGGTCGATTTCATGCCCATGCGCGCCGCTTCGCGGTTCATCAGCGTGACGAAGGTGCCCTCGTCGCCGGCGACGGCCTCGGCCAGCGCGACGGCGGCGTCGTTGCCCGACTGGATCATCAAGCCGTGCAGCAGGTCGTCGATCGAGACCGGGGTGGCCGGGTCGATGAACATTTTCGAGCTGCTGGCGTCGACCTTCCAGGCCCGCGTCGAGACGTTGACCATCTGCTTGATGTCGAGCTTTTTCTCGCGCAGCGCGGCGAACGTCAGGTAGGCCGTCATGATTTTGGTCAGGGAGGCCGGTTCGACGCGCGCGTCCGGGTCCTGCGCGGCGATGATCTGGCCGCTGGTGGCGTCGACCAGGATCCAGGACTTCGCCGCGATGGTCGGCGCCGGCACGCTTTGCGCGAATGCGGCGGACAGGAACAATACACTGGAGGCCAGTGCCGCTAAGAGTTTTTTCATGGGGCTTGTATCGAAAAGTAAAGGGTGCCTAAGGCCATGCTGCTGCGGGGCAAGCTTGTGCATGGCCGATGGAAAAGAGCGACAATTATAGAGCCTTACGGCATGTCCGCGCCGCCCCTTTGCCACAGTTGCAGCACCAGCGACTTAATGTGCTGTAGTTTGCGGTGGAAAAAGTGGTCGGCGCCGGGAATGACGATCACCGCAATGTCTTGCGGCCGGGCCCATTCGAAGACGTCCCGCAGCGGGATGGTCTCGTCGAGTTCGCCGTGGATCAGGATGCTGTCGGGGGGAATCGCCGGCATCGCCCATTTGCCGGCGGCGCTGCCGATCAGCACCAGGCGCTCGGCCGGCGTGCCGGCGGCGTCCAGCCGCTGTTGCAGCTGCGCCTGGACGAAGGTGCCGAAGGAAAAACCGGCCAGCGCCACCGGCAGGCCCGGATGCTGCGCCTGCATATGCGCCAGCAACAGCGCCATGTCGTCGGTTTCGCCGTGGCCGTGGTCGTGCACGCCCTCGGAGGCGCCGACGCCGCGGAAGTTGATGCGCGCGGCGACGTAGCCGAGCGCGACGAAGGTGCGCGCCAGCGTCTGCGCCACCTTGTTGTCCATGGTGCCGCCGTACAGCGGGTGCGGGTGCGCCACCAGGGCGATGCCGCGCGGCGCGCCGGCCGGGTGGTCGAGCAAGCCCTCGATGTTGCCGGCGTGGCCGGCGAGGGTGAATTTTTCTGAGTTTTTATTCATGTTGTATAGTCGGTGGGCACGGGGGAGGTCAGATCTTCAGGCGTTCGACGACGTTGCCGCCGACCAGGTGGCTGTCGACGATTTCGTCGATGTCGCTGGTGTCGACGAAGGTGTACCAGGTGCCTTCCGGGTAGACCACCATGACCGGGCCCTCCTCGCAGCGGTCCAGGCAGCCGGCCTGGTTGATGCGCACCTTGCCGGCGCCGTTGATGTTGAGTTCCTTGCAGCGCTTCTTGGCGTGCTTCTGGGCCGCCTCGGCGCCGTGGTCGCCGCAGCTGTTGCGGCCGTCGTCGCGTTTGTTCAGGCAAAAGAAAACGTGGCGTTCGAAATAGGGTGTGTCGCTCATGGGGTGCCTTGTGCGGGTTCGTCGATGCGCCATGATACCGCGTCGCCGCCGCCATCGTCGCGGGCGGGGGCGCGCACGCGCGTCAAGGCCGGTTCAGCTTGTGCGAGCGCAGTGCCAAGAACCACAGCGCGAAAAACGGCCACAGCAGCGAGAGGAATTGCGCCGCGCCGTTGAAGTTGAGGAAGCGCCCCTGCACCCAGCTTTGCAGCGTCGCCATGAAGTAGGGGTTGAGCGGCGTGGTGTTGACGATGATCAGGCTCAGCAGCAAGGTCGCGGCCGCCACCCGGCGCTGCGCCTGCGCCGGCGCGAAGGCCAGCCCGCCCAGCATGATCAGGCCGATGACGAAGCCGCCCTGGGCCCCGGGCGTGACCCAAACGAAGGCGTTTTCCGGCGCGAACAGCAGCGCGCTGGCCAGCGTCTTGACCAGCACCGCGGCGGCGATCAGGCCCAGCGCCAGGCGCGCCTTCGGCGCCGAACGGCGCAGCAGGCACAGCATGGCCAGCACCGCGCCGGTCATGCCGCAGGCGGTGATGATGGTCTCCGACAGCCAGTACTGCTCGACCGTCAGCACCGTGTCCGGGCGCAGGTAGGCGGCCAGGTCGATGTCGACGCCGGCCAGCGCCGACAGCCATTCCGACAGGATCGGCAGCAACTGGCCCAGGCCGAACAGATAGCCCTGCGGGTAGATTTGCGCCAGCGGCCACAGCGCCAGCAGCACCAGGCCCTGGCTGGCGTGCTGGGCGAACCAGCGCTGGCGCAGCCGGTACAGGTGGCTGTGGTCGAGCAGCTTCCTGGCCGACAGCGCGCCCAGCACCGCGCCGACGCAGGCGCCGGCGGCGTTGGTGAAAAAGTCCAGGTTCGACGGCACCCGGCTCGGCAGGTAGGATTGCACCGCCTCCATCGCGCCCGACACCAGCATGCCGCAGGCGCTGGCCAGCAGCACCGCGACGACGCCGCGGCAGCGCGGGTAGCACGAATACACCAGCAGCGCGCCGAACGGGATGTAGCCGAGGATGTTGATGCCGACGTCGAACTTGGTCCAGTAGCGCGGCATGTCCAGGTGTTCGAGGAAGGTCAGCGGCGGCAGGCCGCTGTTGCGCCAGCCGGCGAACGGAAACCAGCTGGCGTAGACGATCAGCAGCAGATAGGCCAGCAGCGCCGCGCGCGCCGCCGGCGAGGCCTGGCTGCCGACGGTCGGGATGGGGGTGGCGGGTTCGGTCATTCTTTCCGCAACGGCAGTGCGGCCAGCCAGGCGATGATGTCGGCGGCGACCGCGTCGGACGCCGCCGCCAGCGCCTTGGCGCCGCCCAGCGCGTCGGCGCTGGCGGCGGCGCTGTCGCGGCTGAAGGTGCGCTGGTCGACCAGGCGGTGGTTGCGGAACAGCGAGGCGCGCAGCGTCAGCCGGCCGCTGCTCCGGCTCTGGCTGTCGAAGGTGTGCGAGAAGTCGTCGACCTCGACGCGCAGCAGGCCGGCGCCGGCGGCCGCGTCGGTGGTCGCGAGCACCTTCACGCCGCTTTGGGCGATGCGCGACTTCAGGCGCGCGCCGAGCAACTGCAGCGGCGGGCTGTTCCAGCGGTTGTGCGCGTACGGCCTCGATTGCTGGGCGTCGGCGTACAGCAAGCGGTAGTACATGCGCTGGCTGTCCAGCCAGGACGGCCCGGTGACGTCGGCCACCACCAGCGCCGAAGCGGCGGCGCCGTTGGCGTCGGCCGGCGCCGCCGCGCCGGGCGGCGGGCCGAAGTCGTACAGCGTGGTCGTCGGCGGGGCGCTGGCGCAGCCGCCCAGCGTGGCGGCGGCCAGGGCTAGGGCCAGCGTGGCCAGGCGGCGGGTCGGGGTGGTGGTCATGGTGCTCCTTATTGTGGTGCCGTGAAACCGGCTTCGCCCGGGCCGGGCGGCACTTCCGGCGCGCCGAACAGGATGCTTTGCGGGCGCTCGTTGAGGCCTTCCATGGTGCGCTTGAGCACCCGCATGGAGGAGCGCGCCTCGTCGCTCAAGTCGATCACGTGCGGCAGCGTGTCGAGTTCGATGCTGGCGGTGATCGCCTCGACCGACAGGCCGACCCGGTCGACCGTGCCGGTGATCTGGTCGAGGGTGCCGCCGGGCGCTTGCAGCCGGTTCCCCAGCGCCTCGTAGTTCCTGGCCATTTTGCTGACGTCGGCGCCGGCGCCGGCCACCGCGTCCAGGCTGCGCTGCGCCTGCGCCGTCAGTTCGGGCAGCTTGGCCAGCGTTGGCGCCAGTTGCCGCGGGATCGCGCCGAAGGCGTCGGCGGCCTTGCTGACGTCGCGGAAGGCGCCCAGCATCACCTGCTGGTTGGCCGGGCTGACCAGTTCGTTCACCTTGGCCGTCAGCGCCTCGGCCTGGTCGAGAATCTTCTTGCCGCGTTTTTCCAGCTGGTCGAACAGGCCGGGGCGCAGCGGGATGCGCGACGGGCTGTCGGCGCTGGTGGCCAGGCGCTTCGAGCCGACCAGCTCGTCGTCCAACTGGACGTAGGCGATCCCGGTCACGCCTTGGTAGCCGAGCGAGGCGTAGGTGGTCTCGGTCACCGGCGTGCCCTTGTCGACGCTCAGGTGGACCAGGATCTGGCCGGTCACCTTCGGGTCGAAATCGATGGCGTCGACCTTGCCCACCTCCAGCCCGCGGTAGCGCACCGCCGCCTGCGCGTTCAGGCCGGGCACCGACATCGTGGTGGCCAGCAGGTAGGGTTCGCGCTCGACCCGGTCGCGGTTGAACCAGACCCCGAACAACACCGCCGCCGCCAAAAGGACGATGGTGAAGAAGCCTGTCATCAATGCGTGCGATCGGTTTTCCATTACACCTCCGGTTTCTGTTCAGCGCGGCGCTCGTCGAGCACCGCCAGCGCGCGTTGACCGCGGTCGCCGAGGAAAAATTGTTTGATAAACGGGTGATCGACGCGGATCACCTCGCGCGTCGGGCCGATGGCGATGACGTGTTTTTCGGCCAGCACGGCGATCCGCGTCGACAGCGCGAACAGCGTGTCGAGGTCGTGCGTGACCATCACCACCGTCAGGCCCAGCTCGCGGTGCAGCGACTGGATCAGCGCCACGAAGGTTTCCGACAGGTCCGGGTCGAGCCCGGCGGTGGGTTCGTCGAGGAACAGCAGTTTCGGCTCCAGCGCCAGCGCGCGCGCCAGCGCGACCCGCTTGATCATGCCGCCGGACAGGTCGGACGGCATCTTGTTGGCGTGCTCCGGCCCCAGTCCGACCATATTCATCTTCAACAAGACGGCGTCGCGGATCAAGTCCTCGGGCAGCGCGCGCAGTTCGCGCATCGGTTGCGCGACGTTGTCGAACACCGTCAGCGCCGAATACAGCGCGCCCTGCTGGAACAGCATGCCCCAGTGGTTGCGCAACTGCTGCAGGTGTTCGGAGTCGGCCTGGCTGATGTCCTCGCCGAACACCCGCACGCAGCCGCGCGAGGGCCGCTCCAGCCCTAGCATCTGGCGCAGCAGCACGGTCTTGCCGGTGCCGGAGCCGCCGACGATCGACAGGATCTCGCCGCGCTCGATGGCCAGGTTCAGGTCCTGGTGCACCACGGTGCGGCCGAACTTGGTCCACAGATTGCTGATCTCGACCACCGGGGCGTCGCCGTCCAGGCTGAAGGCGCCCTCGGCGCCGCAATGGCTTGCGCCCGCCTGCATCAGTAGCCCACGCCGTTGAAGACGATGGCGAACACGGCGTCGGCCAGGATCACCACGGTGATCGCCGTGACCACGGCGGTGGTGGTGCCGCGCCCCAGGCTTTCGGTGTTGGCCTTGATGCGCAGCCCGAAGTGGCAGGACACCAGCGCGATCAGGCTGCCGAACACCACGCCCTTGCCCAGGCCGATCAGGTAGTTCGCCAGCGGCACCGCGTCCGGCAGCTTCTGGATGAAGTAGCGCGACGACAGGTTCAGTTCGATCTTGGCCGCCACCATGCCGCCGATGAGCGCGGCGGTGTCGGTCCAGATCACCAGCAGCGGCATCGAGATGGCCAGGGCCAGCACCTTTGGCATGATCAGGCGGAAGCCGTGCGAAATGCCCATCACCAGCATCGCGTCGAGTTCCTCGGTGACGCGCATCACGCCCAGCTGCGCGGTAATGGAGGAGCCGGAGCGCCCGGCCACCAGGATCGCCGCCAGCAGCGGGCCGAGTTCGCGGATCACGCTCATGCCGAGCAGGTTGACCAGGTAAATGTCGCCGCCGAAGGCGCGCAACTGCTGCGCCGACAGGTAGGACAGCACCACGCCGATCAGGAAGCCGACCAGGGCGGTGATGCCGAGCGCCTGGAAGCCGGCGTGGTAGATGTTGGCGGAGATTTCGCGCCACGGCCCGCGCGCCGGACGGCGCAGGAAGCGCCCGAGGTCTTGCACCACCTGGCCGACCAGGGCGATAAAGGCCGCCATGTGCTCGAAGAAGGAGAGCATTTTGAGGCCCAGCAGCATCACCGAGGTCAGGCGCGCCTTGCGGCTGCGCGGCACTTCGATGCCGCCGGCCTGCTCGATGCGCTTGAAGAATTCCTCCTGGGCCGGCGCCAATTGCAGTTGCTTGGGCCGGGCCTTGTCCCAGGTGTTCCAGAACAGTTGGGCGCCGATGTGGTCCATGCTGTCGATCTGGCGCAGGTCCCAGGCCACGCCGGCGTCGCCCTGCAGCGGCTTGAGCTGCGCGGCGATGCCGGCCATCGCGTCGCCCTGCGCCAGCGCGTGGACCTGCCAGGTGCCGCTGGCGCTCACCGCGCGCGTCGTTTTGGCGTTGGGGTCGAGGGTCAGGGTAGGCGCTTGTGAAATTGGCATGGCCTCAGTTTAAGGGAGATTGGCGCGGACCGCCACCGCTGTTCATAGCGGCGCCGGCTCAGGCGGCCAAATGGCGCGCCTGGCGCTGCGGGATCGACGCCTCGGCGCGCTGCGCCGGCGCCGCCGCGCTCTTCGCCTTGGTGCCGCCGGAATCGCGGCCGGCGTAGTCGCTGGCCAGCAGCAGGTTCGCCTCGAGCAGGCTCATGCCGCGGCTTTGCAGCCATTGCGACACCAGGCTGGCCAGGCGGTCGAGCGCGATGCGGTGGGTGGCGTCGGTCTTCGCGTACAGCCAGTCGGAGAAGTCCATGAAGTTCTCGAACGGCGCCTCACCCATCACGTGCAGCACGGTGTTGGCGAAGCGGCCCGAGTTGGCCACCAGGTCCCAGTAGCGGGCGAAGCGCACCAGCCGCTGCATCGTCATGAAGTCGATCTGCTGGTTGGCCAGGATGGTGTAGGGCGGGTGCGGGTCGAACACCAGGCCGTAGGTGTCGGTGTGGCGGATGATGGGCGTGCCGCGCAGGCGCTTGAGGATGCCGAACTGGATCTCGTGCGGCTTCAGCTCGACCAGGCGGTTGAAGCCGCGGGCGAAACTGGCGACGTCCTCGCCCGGCAGGCCGGCGATCAGGTCGACGTGCAAATGGGCGTGCGACTGCTCGCACAGCCAGCGGATGTTCTCGGCGGCCTTCTGGTTGTCCTGCTTGCGGCTGACCAGCGCCTGCACTGCCGGATTGAAGCTCTGGATGCCGATCTCGAACTGCAGCGCGCCGGGCGGAAACTTGCTGATGCCATCCTTGAGCGCGTCCGGCAGGTGGTCGGGCACCAGTTCGAAGTGGGCGTACACCGGATCGTCCGGATCGGCCTCCAGCTTATCGAGGAAGAACTGCATGATCTTCAGGCTGGTCTTGATGTTCAGGTTGAAGGTGCGGTCGACGAACTTGAACAGGCGGGCGCCGCGCGCGTGCAGCGCCTCCATCTCCGCCAGGAAGGGATCGAGGCTAAACGGCCAGGCGGTCTTGTCCAGCGCCGACAGGCAAAACTCGCACTTGAACGGGCAGCCGCGCGAGGCCTCTACATATAAGGTACGGTTCTTGATGTCGTCGTCGGTATATAAGGAGTAGGGCAGCTTCAGTTCGGCCAGCGGCGCTTGCACCCCGGCGTGGATCTTCATGATCGGCTTGGGGCCGTTGAGAATTTCGCCGCACAGCTTGGGGAAGGTCACGTCGCCCCAGCCGGTGATCAAATAGTCTGCCGCCTGGACGATGGCCTGCTCGCCCGGCTCGTATGACACCTCCGGCCCGCCCAGCACGACGACCACCTCCGGCGCCACCCGCTTGAGCATCGCCACCACCTTGGTGGTTTCCTCGACGTTCCATATATAGACGCCGAAACCGACGATGCGCGGCTTGTGCAGCAAGATGCGCTCGACGATCTCGGTGGTCTTGGTGCCGATCACGAATTCCTGCAAGCGGGTGCGCTCCTGCAGCGCTCCCATGTTCGCCATTAAATAGCGCAGACCCAGCGAGGCATGGGTGTAGCGGGCATTGAGGGTGGAGAGCAGGATGGTCATGACGGGCTTCAAAAACGGGGAAAGCAGCCATTTTACGCTGCCGCCCCACTTCGCCCGGATAAAGCTTGCTTAGTGGCCGCGCCTTCGCTATAGTTCGCCTCCCCAATGAGCGGCAGCAGATGCCGGGCAAAAAGGGCCGGTCGGAAACGACGGGTAGCGAAAATAGAAGTTGACGAAACAAGCGAAACGCTTCATACTCTTTCTTCTTCGCGGCAGACAAACAAAACGCTTTGTCAGCAAGCCGCAGGCAGTGCCGAACAAGTTCTTTAACAATTAACAGTCGATAAATGTGGGCATTTGATGAAGGTGCCGGCGGACTTCGGTCCGCCGCAT
>NZ_KB467824.1:4724560-4724729 GCF_000344615.1 Janthinobacterium sp. CG3
TCGCGGAAGGTTGTCAGGCGGTTGGAAGAGCCTGTTTTTGACTCATAGAAGGCACTTAGGCAAATCCGGGTGCGTAATTCAAGGGGTCGAGACGAGTGAACTTGTTCACGAAGCAATCGGAAGTGGTTCCAAGAAAAGCCTCTAAGCTTCAGTCATACGAGACCGTACC
>NZ_KB467824.1:4724829-4735337 GCF_000344615.1 Janthinobacterium sp. CG3
ATAGCAAATTGGTACCACCCCTTCCCATCCCGAACAGGACCGTGAAACAATTTTGCGCCGATGATAGTGCTGCAACCAGTGTGAAAGTAGGTTATCGTCAGGCTTGTTATATTAAAAAAGCCCAGTAGAGATACTGGGCTTTTTTTCGTTTACGTTTTTGTTTGTTCTTAAGCCATAGGCGAACCCTGGAGTCTGCCTCCTCGCTTTTCCCTCGCGTTGGCCTGAAATCCGAATCTGCGTCACAATTGCTTGTCAACGTTGTCGTTTCACACAAAAAGGAGCCACATGAACGAACGGATCGCCAGGGACGTGGTGTTGGTGCGCGCCATCGAGACTGCGGACCAGAAGCGCGAGGTTCTCAGCGAGGATGACCGCATGTACGCCAGCCGCAGCGCGAAAGAGCTGGCGCAGTGGCAGGCTTCCGACAGCAAGTCGCAAGTGACCACGGATCATTTCCTGCAGCAGCGTTCGGAGCAAATCCTCAAGCGCATCGCCGAGCGCACGCCGGCGTTTGCCGCCTTTACCAAGCGCCGCAGCGGCCTGAAGGGCTTGGCCGTGGTCCTGCCCGTCGTGGCGCTGCTGCTGGGTGCCGGCCTTGACCGTATCACCGACCCGCACCGCGTCGACTTGCTATCGGCGCCGCTGCTGTTGATCATCGCGTGGAATCTGTTGGTCTACCTTGGATTGCTGGTCTGGGCTTGCCTTCCGGCGGCCAAGCCGGGCGGCGCCAAGTCTGCCTTGCTGCACAAGCTGAGTATCGGCAAGACGGCTTTGCCGCGCAAGCTGCCGCACGCCTTGTCGGCCGGCCTGTTGAGCTTCATGGCCGAGTGGACCCAGTTGAGCACCAAGCTGACGACGGCCCGGCTAAGTCGCACCGTTCACCTAAGCGCCGCCATGTTTGCCGTCGGCGCGGTGCTGTCGCTGTACGCGCGCGGCTTTCTGTCGCAGTACTCGGCCGGATGGGAAAGCACCTTTCTCGACGCCACCCAGGTGCATACGATTTTGTCGGCCTTGTTCGCGCCGGCGGTATCGCTGTTCCACCTGCAAGATTTCTCGCTGGCCGAAGTCGAGGCGCTACGCTTCGGCCACGCCCCCTCGGCTGAGGGCGGGGCGCGCTGGGTGCACCTGTATGCCGCCACTATCTTCTTATTGGTAGTGCTGCCGCGGCTGGCACTGGCAATCTTTTCCAATTGGCGCGCGAAAAGACTGGAAAAGCATTTCCGGCTTGATTTGGAGCAGCCGTACTTCCGCAAGCTTGGCGAAGCGCTCGGTACGGGCGCCGGCGTGGCGCCGGGCGCCCTGGCCGGCGGCGGCGTTCTGCGCGTGCTGCCATATAGCTTCACTTTGGACGAGGCGCGCGACAAGGGCTTGGCCACGATCGCGACGATGTTGCTCGGCGAGCAGGCCCGGTTGATGCTGCGCCCGTCGAGCGCCTATGGCGAGGAGGCCGCCGAGGCGCTGCGCGAGACCCGTCTGGACGACGTCGGCGTGACGTTGACGGCGGTGCTGTTCAGCTTGGCCGCGACGCCGGAAAAGGAAAACCACGGCGCCTTCCTGGAGTACCTGGTGCGGCACTCGGCGCGCGGCGTCGGCGTGCTGATCGACGAGTCAGGCTTCGCCGAGCGCATTGGCGCGCAGGCCGGCGGCCAGGCCCGCATCGCCGAGCGCATCGCGCTGTGGCAACAGTTCTGTAGCTTCCATCACACCACCGCCAGCATTGTCAACCTAATCGATCCATCCACCCGCCCGCTCGACGCCGGCGCCGGGCTCACCTTATCGGCCGCACCATGAGCGACACGTCCGTCCAGATCCAGTTTGCGCTGATTTCGCATACCAACAACGGCAAGACCACGCTGGCGCGCACGCTGGTCGGCGTCGACGTCGGCGAGGTGCGCGACGCCGCCCATGTGACGGTGTTCGCCGAGTCGCACACTTTGCTGACGAGTGCGCTTGGCGACACGCTGCAACTGTGGGACACGCCCGGCTTCGGCGACTCGGTGCGGCTGCTGAAGCGGCTCGGTATGTCCGGCAATCCCATCGGCTGGTTCCTGCGCGAAGTGCTGGACCGTTACCGCGACCGGCCGTTCTGGCTCAGCCAGCAGGCGCTGCGCACGGCGCGCGACGCGGCCGATGTCGTGTTGTATCTGGTCAATTCGTCCGAGCATCCCAGGGACGCCGGCTATCTGCCGTCCGAGATGAAAATCCTGGAATGGCTGGACAAGCCGGTGGTGGTCCTGCTCAACCAGATGGGACCGCCGCGTCCGCCGCAGGAGGAGCAGGCCGAGCAGGCGCGCTGGAAAGAGCATCTGCGGCAATATTCGATCGTCCGCGACGTGCTAGCGCTGGACGCCTTCGCCCGTTGCTGGGTGCATGAGCGGGTCTTCTATGACGCCGTCGGCAAGCTGGTCGCCGCGGCCAAGCAGGCCGGCTATGAGCGCTTGTTCGCCACGTGGGAGGCGAGCAACGCCACGCGCTTCCGCGAAGCGATGCGCCTGACCGCGCAGCAGTTGCTGACGGCGCTGCAAGACAGCGAGCCGGTCGACGCAGAGAGCAAGACCTTGCTCAAGTCGGCCTTGAAGGCGGTCGGGCTGGGCAAGGGCGGAGAGCAGCAGCGTCAAGACAAGGCGATGGCCACGTTGGTCGCGCGGCTCAATCTGGGCATCGGCCAAACCACCGGCCGCCTGTTGGCGCTGCATAAGCTCGACCCCAGCGAGGCGGTCAAGATCAATGCGCGGGTACGCGAAAATTTCACCGTGCGCGCGCCCATCGACAAGGCCCAGGCCGGGTTGCTGGGGGCGTTGGTGTCGGGCGCGGCCACCGGCTTGTCGGCCGACCTGATGGCGGGCGGGCTGACGCTGGGCGCCGGCGCCTTGCTCGGCGGCGTGGTGGGCGCCTTGACGTTTGCCGGCGCCGCATGGGGTTTCAACTCCAGCACCGACCGCAACCAGTCGACCGTGCAATTTTCCGACGACTTCATGCGCACCCTGGTGCTCGCCAGCGTGCTGCGTTACTTGGCGGTCGCGCACTTTGGCCGCGGCCGGGGTAATTTCGTCGAAGGCGAGGCGCCGCCGTTCTGGCAAGCGGAAGTGGAGCGCTCGGTCGCCGCCTGCGAAGGCGAGTTGGGCGGCATATGGCAGGCAATGCGGGTGGAGACGGACCGTGCCAGGGCCGGTGCCGCTCTTCAGGTCGTGATCGCCAAGATTGCCTCGCGCACGCTGAGTGAGCTGTATCCCGGCACGGCAATTGAATTTTCCTCAGAAAAACCTTGCTAGTAAGACTGGCGCTTTGCTATAGTTCGCCTCCCCAATGACAGGCACTCGATGCCGGGCAAAAAGGGCCGGTCGGAAACGACGGGGTAGCGAAAATAGAAGTTGACGAAACAAGCGAAACGCTTCATACTCTTTCTTCTTCGCGGCCGACAAACAAAACGCTTTGTCAACAAGCCGCAGGCAGTACCGAACAAGTTCTTTAACAATTAACAGTCGATAAATGTGGGCATTTGATGAAGGTGCCGGCGGACTTCGGTCCGCCGCATACTTAAATTATCAAATGCTCACGAAAGAATAAATATAGGACATTCGCAAGAATGGCCTGTCAGTATTTTGAGTGAGCGACCGAGGCAATAAAATGCCTCTGACAGCAATGTCATTAAACAGAGATTAAACTGAAGAGTTTGATCCTGGCTCAGATTGAACGCTGGCGGCATGCCTTACACATGCAAGTCGAACGGCAGCACGGAGCTTGCTCTGGTGGCGAGTGGCGAACGGGTGAGTAATATATCGGAACGTACCCTAGAGTGGGGGATAACGTAGCGAAAGTTACGCTAATACCGCATACGATCTAAGGATGAAAGTGGGGGACTCGCAAGAGCCTCATGCTCGTGGAGCGGCCGATATCTGATTAGCTAGTTGGTAGGGTAAAAGCCTACCAAGGCATCGATCAGTAGCTGGTCTGAGAGGACGACCAGCCACACTGGAACTGAGACACGGTCCAGACTCCTACGGGAGGCAGCAGTGGGGAATTTTGGACAATGGGCGAAAGCCTGATCCAGCAATGCCGCGTGAGTGAAGAAGGCCTTCGGGTTGTAAAGCTCTTTTGTCAGGGAAGAAACGGTGGTTTCTAATACAGATCACTAATGACGGTACCTGAAGAATAAGCACCGGCTAACTACGTGCCAGCAGCCGCGGTAATACGTAGGGTGCAAGCGTTAATCGGAATTACTGGGCGTAAAGCGTGCGCAGGCGGTTTTGTAAGTCTGTCGTGAAATCCCCGGGCTCAACCTGGGAATTGCGATGGAGACTGCAAGGCTAGAGTTTGGCAGAGGGGGGTAGAATTCCACGTGTAGCAGTGAAATGCGTAGATATGTGGAGGAACACCGATGGCGAAGGCAGCCCCCTGGGTCAAGACTGACGCTCATGCACGAAAGCGTGGGGAGCAAACAGGATTAGATACCCTGGTAGTCCACGCCCTAAACGATGTCTACTAGTTGTCGGGTTTTAATTAACTTGGTAACGCAGCTAACGCGTGAAGTAGACCGCCTGGGGAGTACGGTCGCAAGATTAAAACTCAAAGGAATTGACGGGGACCCGCACAAGCGGTGGATGATGTGGATTAATTCGATGCAACGCGAAAAACCTTACCTACCCTTGACATGGCTGGAACCCTTGAGAGATCAGGGGGTGCCCGAAAGGGAGCCAGTACACAGGTGCTGCATGGCTGTCGTCAGCTCGTGTCGTGAGATGTTGGGTTAAGTCCCGCAACGAGCGCAACCCTTGTCATTAGTTGCTACGAAAGGGCACTCTAATGAGACTGCCGGTGACAAACCGGAGGAAGGTGGGGATGACGTCAAGTCCTCATGGCCCTTATGGGTAGGGCTTCACACGTCATACAATGGTACATACAGAGCGCCGCCAACCCGCGAGGGGGAGCTAATCGCAGAAAGTGTATCGTAGTCCGGATTGTAGTCTGCAACTCGACTGCATGAAGTTGGAATCGCTAGTAATCGCGGATCAGCATGTCGCGGTGAATACGTTCCCGGGTCTTGTACACACCGCCCGTCACACCATGGGAGCGGGTTTTACCAGAAGTAGGTAGCTTAACCGCAAGGAGGGCGCTTACCACGGTAGGATTCGTGACTGGGGTGAAGTCGTAACAAGGTAGCCGTATCGGAAGGTGCGGCTGGATCACCTCCTTTCTAGAGTTGCACCGAACTGAGAATGTTCACTCATTAAATGTCCACATTTATCGACTGTTGAAATTGAAGAAACAGTAGCAGTACTGGTACACCTTGTCGGGGCTGTAGCTCAGCTGGTTAGAGCACCGTGTTGATAACGCGGGGGTCGTTGGTTCGAGTCCAACCAGCCCTACCAGCAACACCACAGGGGGATTAGCTCAGCTGGGAGAGCACCTGCTTTGCAAGCAGGGGGTCGTCGGTTCGATCCCGTCATCCTCCACCATCACTGCCGTGAAAGTTCAAACGTAAATCAGCGCAAACGGCGCCGGGATTTAGGTTTGGTCTTTTCAAGATTATTGGCTGTTTCGTTCTTTAACAATTTGGAAGAAGTAAAGTTTTATTTGACCGGCAGGAATGCCGGTCATGGGTAGTGATTGTATTATCAACAAACATGATTCAAGCAATTGAATCTGGCAACGCTGTACTTTCTTATCTCTGTACCGTTTCTTTCGGCGCGCAAGCGGCGAGAGGCTAACGTTATAGGGACAAGCGAATAAGTGCACATGGTGGATGCCTTGGCGATTACAGGCGATGAAGGACGTAGTAGCTTGCGATAAGCTGCGGGGAGCGAGCAAACACGCTTTGATCCGCAGATTTCCGAATGGGGAAACCCACCCTTTTAGGGTATTGCATACTGAATACATAGGTATGCAAGGCGAACGCGGCGAACTGAAACATCTAAGTAGCTGCAGGAAAATAAATCAACCGAGATTCCCAAAGTAGCGGCGAGCGAAATGGGAAGAGCCTGCATGATTTAGCACGACGCATAGTGGAATCCCCTGGAAATGGGAGCCGTAGACGGTGATAGCCCGGTACGCGAAATGCGATGTGTGGAACTAAGTATGCGACAAGTAGGGCGGGACACGTGACATCCTGTCTGAATATGGGGGGACCATCCTCCAAGGCTAAATACTCGTAATCGACCGATAGTGAACCAGTACCGTGAGGGAAAGGCGAAAAGAACCCCGGAAGGGGAGTGAAATAGATCCTGAAACCGTGTGCATACAAACAGTAGGAGCGGACTTGTTCCGTGACTGCGTACCTTTTGTATAATGGGTCAGCGACTTACATTCAGTGGCAAGGTTAACCGTATAGGGAAGCCGTAGAGAAATCGAGTCCGAATAGGGCGTCCAGTCGCTGGGTGTAGACCCGAAACCAAGTGATCTACTCATGGCCAGGATGAAGGTGCGGTAACACGCACTGGAGGTCCGAACCCACTAATGTTGAAAAATTAGGGGATGAGCTGTGGGTAGGGGTGAAAGGCTAAACAAACTTGGAAATAGCTGGTTCTCTCCGAAAACTATTTAGGTAGTGCCTCAAGTATCACCATCGGGGGTAGAGCACTGTTATGGCTAGGGGGTCATCGAGACTTACCAAACCATTGCAAACTCCGAATACCGATGAGTGCGAGCTTGGGAGACAGACGTCGGGTGCTAACGTCCGGCGTCAAGAGGGAAACAACCCAGACCGCCAGCTAAGGTCCCAAAGATTGGCTAAGTGGAAAACGAAGTGGGAAGGCTAAAACAGTCAGGATGTTGGCTTAGAAGCAGCCATCATTTAAAGAAAGCGTAATAGCTCACTGATCGAGTCGTCCTGCGCGGAAGATGTAACGGGGCTAAGCCAGTCACCGAAGCTGCGGATATGTCTTAGGACATATGGTAGGAGAGCGTTCTGTAAGCCTGCGAAGGTGTCTTGTAAAGGATGCTGGAGGTATCAGAAGTGCGAATGCTGACATGAGTAGCGATAATGGGGGTGAAAAGCCTCCACGCCGTAAGCCCAAGGTTTCCTGTTCAACGTTCATCGGAGCAGGGTGAGTCGGCCCCTAAGGCGAGGCAGAGATGCGTAGCTGATGGGAAGCAGGTTAATATTCCTGCACCGTCGTATGATGCGATGGGGGGACGGATCGCGGAAGGTTGTCAGGCGGTTGGAAGAGCCTGTTTTTGACTCATAGAAGGCACTTAGGCAAATCCGGGTGCGTAATTCAAGGGGTCGAGACGAGTGGACTTGTTCACGAAGCAATCGGAAGTGGTTCCAAGAAAAGCCTCTAAGCTTCAGTCATACGAGACCGTACCGCAAACCGACACAGGTGGGCGAGATGAGTATTCTAAGGCGCTTGAGAGAACTCGGGAGAAGGAACTCGGCAAATTGGTACCGTAACTTCGGGAAAAGGTACGCCCCGGTAGCTTGATTGGTTTACTCCATGAGGGTGAAAGGGTTGCAATAAACTGGTGGCTGCGACTGTTTAATAAAAACACAGCACTCTGCAAACACGAAAGTGGACGTATAGGGTGTGACGCCTGCCCGGTGCTGGAAGATTAAATGATGGGGTGCAAGCTCTTGATTGAAGTCCCAGTAAACGGCGGCCGTAACTATAACGGTCCTAAGGTAGCGAAATTCCTTGTCGGGTAAGTTCCGACCTGCACGAATGGCGTAACGATGGCCACACTGTCTCCTCCCGAGACTCAGCGAAGTTGAAATGTTTGTGATGATGCAATCTACCCGCGGCTAGACGGAAAGACCCCATGAACCTTTACTGTAGCTTTGCATTGGACTTTGAACCAATCTGTGTAGGATAGGTGGGAGGCTTTGAAGCGGTGACGCCAGTCATCGTGGAGCCAACCTTGAAATACCACCCTGGTTTGTTTGAGGTTCTAACCTTGGTCCGTTATCCGGATCGGGGACAGTGCATGGTAGGCAGTTTGACTGGGGCGGTCTCCTCCTAAAGTGTAACGGAGGAGTTCGAAGGTACGCTAGTTACGGTCGGACATCGTGACGATAGTGCAATGGCATAAGCGTGCTTAACTGCGAGACTGACAAGTCGAGCAGGTACGAAAGTAGGACATAGTGATCCGGTGGTTCTGTATGGAAGGGCCATCGCTCAACGGATAAAAGGTACTCTGGGGATAACAGGCTGATTCCTCCCAAGAGTTCATATCGACGGGGGAGTTTGGCACCTCGATGTCGGCTCATCACATCCTGGGGCTGTAGCCGGTCCCAAGGGTATGGCTGTTCGCCATTTAAAGTGGTACGTGAGCTGGGTTTAAAACGTCGTGAGACAGTTTGGTCCCTATCTGCCGTGGGCGTTGGAAATTTGAAGGGGGCTGCTCCTAGTACGAGAGGACCGGAGTGGACGTATCTCTGGTGTACCGGTTGTCACGCCAGTGGCATTGCCGGGTAGCTAAATACGGAAGAGATAACCGCTGAAAGCATCTAAGCGGGAAACTTGCCTTGAGATGAGATTTCCCAGAGCCTTGAGCTCTTTGAAGGGTCGTTCGAGACCAGGACGTTGATAGGCTGGGTGTGGAAGTGCAGTAATGCATTAAGCTAACCAGTACTAATTGCCCGTACGGCTTGTCCCTATAACCTTAGCAGGTTACGAGATAAGAAATAACGCGTTGCGTTTGTTGATATACACTCGCTACCCAAGAAACACGCTTTACTTCTTCCAGATTGAGCTGTCTGCCGCCAAAGGGTGCAATTCCCGGGGCAGATGGTTTTACAAGTTATGCCTGATGACCATAGCAAATTGGTACCACCCCTTCCCATCCCGAACAGGACCGTGAAACAATTTTGCGCCGATGATAGTGCTGCAACCAGTGTGAAAGTAGGTTATCGTCAGGCTTGTTATATTAAAAAAGCCCCGCAGAGATGTGGGGCTTTTTTTCGTCCGCGTTTTTGCGGGCTTATAAGCCCCTGGATATCGCCCAGACGCCCGTTGAAATACTTCACCAAGACCCTGCGGTTGTGTTTGGTTTCATACAATTCAGCGATATCGAGGTAACTTGCGTTTGCTCCAACTTCGTCGCCGAGATATTCCTAAGCGGTTCCATGAGTTTTTGCCAAGATGGCATTTTTGAACCTAAAGAAATGCCCGCTCCAACAAACACCGTACCATTTCCGTGGGCGAACCGCTCCAGCAGGACGGGAGCTATTTCCGGAGGAGAGAGTATGTTCAGTTCCTGGGTTGCTTGTCGGATACGGTGAGGTCCCGGCCATTCGCTGTTTTGAGATAATGGCTGCTTTTCGGAGTGGTGCTGAAACCCAACGAGGGGAATGTGGAATTCAATAATTGAGCAAGCATGGGTTGAGTCTGCGGCGGATCGTCGTCGAAGTGGCGTACCGCGCGAGGTTCTGTACGAACTTGAGGACGGTCGTCGTCGAGCGCGACGTGTACGGCGAAAGTCAGCACCGCTACCACTCCGGCTTCCTTGACTTTGCCAAGCACAGCGGCTTCAGGATCAAGCTCTGCCAGCCATACCGCGCCCAGACCAAGGGCTACCTGCGCAGGTGTTCTACGTGCCGCTGGCGAGCCGCCTTGGCCAGAGTGGTTGCAGCTCGACGTCGTCACCGCCAATGCGAAAGTGCTGTGCATCCGCTCGTTGAAGTGGCCAACGAGCGGATGCATGGCGTGACGCTGGAAAAATCGTCGGCGCGGTTGGAGGTGGAGGTGTTGCAACTGCAGGCGCTGGCGCCGCCGTGGCGGGGCGATATTGCCGCTGCGCGGCCGCAGGCCAAGGGGCTGGTCATCGAACGCAGCGAGAACGTGGTGCCCGTCGGACCCAGCGGTGTCGGCAAGACCCACTTCTTCCAGGTGATCGCGGCGCTGTACGAAAAGGGCAGCTTGATCGTGACGAGCAATCTGCCGTTCGGCCAGTGGGACGCCACGTTTGCGCAAGACGCGACGCTGACGGCGGCGCTGTTGGACCGGCTGCTGCATCACGCCCATCAGTGCCCATCGCCGGCGAGAGCTACCGGCTCAAGCACCAGCGGCAGGCGGGAATCGTTCAGAGCGTCCGAGCCGACAAGGCCGCCTGAGCGGGCGATAAAGAAATGAGGATCCAGCAAGTGCTGGTGACGGAGGTGTATCAATTTTAAATCGCTGTTGACACACGCCAGGGGTATTTGCGCCAACTCAGCGGAAAGTCCTTGCCATGCCAGTATCTGCTTTGCTATAGTTCGCCTCCCCAATGACAGGCACTCGATGCCGGGCAAAAAGGGCCGGTCGGAAACGACGGGGTAGCGAAAATAGAAGTTGACGAAACAAGCGAAACGCTTCATACTCTTTCTTCTTCGCGGCCGACAAACAAAACGCTTTGTCGGTGACGCAGAAGGCACTACCGAACAAGTTCTTTAACAATTAACAGTCGATAAATGTGGGCATTTGATGAAGGTGCCGGCGGACTTCGGTTCGCCGCATACTTAAATTATCAAATGCTCACGAAAGAATAAATATAGGACATTCGCAAGAATGGCCTGTCAGTATTTTGAGTGAGCG
>NZ_KB467824.1:4735437-4735829 GCF_000344615.1 Janthinobacterium sp. CG3
CCTCCTTTCTAGAGTTGCACCGGGCTGAGAACGTTCACTCATTAAATGTCCACATTTATCGACTGTTGAAATTGAAGAAGCAGCTTGCAAAGCTCAAACGTAAGTCGCCGCGACACGCGCCGGATTTAGGTTTGATCTTTCAAAGATTATTGGCTGTTTCGTTCTTTAACAATTTGGAAGAAGTAAAGTTTTATTTGACCGGCAGGAATGCCGGTCATGGGTAGTGATTGTATTATCAACAAACATGGTTCAAGCAATTGAATCTGGCAACGCTGTACTTTCTTATCCCAGTACCGTTTCTTTCGGCGCGCAAGCGGCGAGAGGCTAACGTTATAGGGACAAGCGAATAAGTGCACATGGTGGATGCCTTGGCGATTACAGGCGATGAAGGA
>NZ_KB467824.1:4735929-4748266 GCF_000344615.1 Janthinobacterium sp. CG3
AGTGCTGCAACCAGTGTGAAAGTAGGTTATCGTCAGGCTTGTTATATTAAAAAAGCCCCGCAGAGATGTGGGGCTTTTTTTCGTCCGCGTTTTTGTGGGCTTGTCAACCCAGGACAATCCCTCGGGCCTGACCCTAGCCCCTGCCTTTAGTTTGCCTTTGCCCACGTTTTCGTGTTCTCAGCGCTACAATCTATCAAATCGCTTGCGCCGGTCTCATTTGGATGCTTTTTTTGGTACCGGTTCCAAAAATCTAGCTTGGGCCAAGACAAAGCAGCGAGGGGCGATTTTGAATCAAGCAAACGGCAGCAAAAAACATCGTCTGGCGAACACGGACCTCCCGCTACCATCGCCCAGGTTGCGCGCGAGGCAGGCGGGTCGAAGACCAGGTGGCGAACTCGACGCGCTGTCCGACAATATCCGCGAGCGTATCGAAAGCACTATCGCCCGTCTGGGATATCAGCCGAACCAGATGGCCCGCGGTCTCAAGCGCGGCCGTACTCGCCTGATCGGCATGGTCGTCGCGGACATTCTGAATCCCTATTCCGTCGCGGTGCTGCGCGGCGTCGAGGCGGCATGCCAGCAGCATGGTTACACCTTGATTTTGTGTAACACGGGAAACGACGAACAGCGCGAGAAACAGTCGCTGGCCGCGCTGCGCTCGTATAGCGTCGAAGGTCTGATCGTGAATACCCAGGGACGCAATATCAAGTCCCTTGAATTGCAGCACGCCGTCATACCGATCGTGCTGATCGACCGCCGCATTGAAGGTTTGGATTTCGACCTGGTCGGGCTGGATAATGTCCAGGCGGGCAGGCTGGCCACCGCGCATTTGATCGCGCAGGGTTACGATGCCGTCGCGTTTGTCGCGCCGCCTTTGACCGGCGTCAGTTCGCGCGCGATGCGCGCCGAGGGTTTCCTCGCTGCGATAGCGGAACACGATGCCTGCCACGGCGAAGTGCTGGAAGTGGATCTGGACGAGCAGTCCGCCGTCGATGCCAGGGTGCGCCAGTTTATTATGCAATGGCCGGGGCGCCGGGTGGCATTGCTGGCGTCGAACGGCATGGTGCCCCTGGAACTCGCGCTAATGTTGCAACGCCTCGATTTGCGCATGCCCGATGACGTCGGCCTGCTTGGTTTCGACGAGTTGCCCTGGTCGCCGCTGGCCGGCTTGAGCACGATCGAGCAGCAGACCTACGAGATCGGATTCTCCGCGATGACCTGCATGTTGGCGCGTTTGCTGGGCGACGACAGCCCGCCGCGCGAGGTGCTACTGCCCGGAAAACTCATCGTGCGCGGCTCCACCGATGCCGGAACAATACGCAAGTAGCATGAGACTGAATAAACATTCGTACTCGAAAGTCCTGGTGTTCGCGCTGGCGGCAAGTTTCGCCATGAGCGCTGCGGCGCCATCCGGCACCCAGTCCCCCGGTGAGCTGATCAAGAAGGGCAAGTTGACCGTCGGCGTGGTCAGCGGCACGCCGCCTTTCGGCAGTATCGACGCCAAGGGCGTGCCGGTCGGCTACGACGTCGATGTTGCCAACCTGATCGGCAAGTACATCAACCTGCCGGTCGAGCTGGTGCCGCTGACCGCGCCGGCCCGCGTGCCGTCGCTGGAATCGTGCAAGGTCGACTTCCGGGCGGCAACGCGGGTGCCGGCGTCGGAACGGGCCGTGTTCGCCCACTTCCCGCCGGGCGTGCAGTGCGCCATTGAATTCCCGCTGTCGGGCGCCGCGCTGGTGGCCGAGACGGGCCGCTATATCCAGATGCTGGCGGCGGCATGACAATCATCAAGGAAATTTTACAGATGCGCGCACTTGACGTTGTAACGTATGGGGAGGCAATGGCGATGTTCGTTGCCGACGAGACCGGCGACCTGGCGGCGGTGTCGCATTTCACGCGCCGCCTGGCCGGCGCCGAAACCAATGTCGCCATCGGCCTGGCGCGGCTGGGCCTGCGCGTCGGTTGGCTCAGCCGGGTTGGCGCCGAGTCCTTCGGCCGCTTCATCCGCGCCCGGGTGGAAGCGGAGGGCATCGATTGCAGCCGCGTCGCCATCGTTGGCGGCCAGGCCAGCGGCTTCCTGCTCAAGTCCAAGGCCGAGAACGGCGCCGATCCGCTGGTCGAGTATTTTCGCAAGGGTTCCGCCGCCAGCAGGCTGGCCCCGGCCGATTTCGATCCCGAGTATTTCCTGGCGGCGCGCCACCTGCACGCCAGCGGCGTCGCCGCCGCGCTACCTTGAGCAAGGTGTGCAGCTCGTTGTCGTCAAGCTGGGTCCCGACGGCGCCTATTTCCGCGACGCCGACGGCGCCAGCGGCGTGGTGCCGGGCGTGCGCGTCGACAAGGTGGTTGACGCGGTCGGCGCCGGCGACGGCTTCGCCGCCGGCCTGGTCAGCGCCCTGTTGATGGGGCTGCCGCTGGAGCGGGCGGTCGAGCGCGGCAACCGCATCGGCGCGCTGGCGGTCCAGCCGGCGACATGGAAGGCTTGCCGACGCGCGCCCAGCTCGCCGCCGCCGGCCGATCTTGAACAGGCGGGGGAAACCGTGAAAAATCCATCGTTGTATATAAGACGCTGCCCGAGTTCTTGCTGGCGCGCCTGCGCGGCGAGTTCGAGGTCAGCTATTTCGAGGGCATCGAGGCCGCCAACCGCGACACCTTCGTCGCCGCCATCCGCGGCGCCCACGGCCTACTGGGCGCCAGCGTACGGCTGAGCGCCGATATGCTGGAGATCGCTATCGGCTGCGCTTCCTGCTGGACGCGGAGCCGCGCCACGGCAGCGCCTGCGCCACCAGCGGCGGCATGACCGTCGACGGGGTGGAGGAGGGGCTGATGGCGGTCGTCGAGTTCGACAACGGCACGCTGGTCCAGGTACGCGACACCTACAACGCGCCGCATTCGCTGTCTGGCATTGAAATCATCGGCAGCAAGGGCAGCATATCTTCGCCAGCGGCGTGTTGATCCAGCGCGCAGTCGGCAGCGTGCGCCTGAACAACAACGACGGCGGTGTCGACATCGCCGTCGAGCACGAAAATCTGTACCTGCGCTCGGTGCCGGCGTCCCAGCGCGCCATGCGCGGCGAGGGGCGGCCTGCCCCAGCGGCGAGGACGGTTTGCGCGCGCTAACTTCATAGCCTCAGAAGGCGTATTGCGCGCTGGCGCCCAGCAGCCAGTTGCGTCCGGGCGCCCCCTCGTAATAGCGTTTGTTGTTGTCGCCGACGATGAGCGAGCCGACATATTTGCGGTCCGCCAGGTTGTTCACGCGGACAAACTCCTTGAAGCCCCAGTTGGCCCAGCTTTGCCTGGCGTTCAGACGCAGGTTCAGCAAGGCATATCCGGGCGCGGCCTTTTCGACGTTGCTGTCCTCGGCGTAGGCCTTGCCGCTGGCCAGCGTTTCCAGCGCCGCGCCGTAGCGCCCCCCCGCCGCGGTCCACGCCACTTCGCCGTACAGGTTGGCGTTCGGCACGCCGGGCAGGCGGCTGCCGGCCGCCACGTTGGCGAAGGCCTGGTCGTAGACCGCGCGCAGGCCGGTCAGCGCCAGGCGTGTGCCCAGGCCGTGGCCCCAGGCCGAGTCGAGCGACACTTCCACGCCCTGGCGCAGGGTCTCGCCGGCGTTGCGGTAGCTGGTGCGGCCGCCGGCGGCGGCGTCGACCACCAGCTCGTCGCTGGTGCGCACCTCGAACACCGCGGCGTTGACGCGGGTGTGGCCGCCCAGCAGCGCCTTGGCGCCCACTTCCAGGTGCTTGCCGGTGGCCGCCTGCAAATGGAAGTTGAAGCCGCCGCCGGCGCCGGAGTAGAACAGTTCGTTCAGCGTCGGCGTTTCAAAGCCGCGCGCGGCGCTGGCGTACAGGTTCAGCGCCGGCGTCACCTTGTACAGCACGCCCAGCACCGGCGTCGTGTGGCTGAAGCTGAGCGATCCGCTGTCGTTGCCATTGCCCAGGAAGCGGTCTTGCACGTCGACGTCGGTCTTGTTGTGGCGCAGGCCGGCGCTGAGCAGCCAGGCGCCCGCCTGCCACTCGGTTTGCACATAGGGATCGACGTTGCTAACGATGTCGCGCTCGTCGCGGCGCAGTTTGCCCTTGACGCCGAACCGGCTGCCGATGAAGTTCTCGAAGCCCTGGCGATCGTCGCCGGAGCGGCCGTATTCCAGCCCGACGGTGGTACTGAGCTTGCCTCCGGCCAGTGGCCGCACGCTCTGCCATTGCAGGTCGGCGCCGTAAAAGTCGCGCTTGAAATCGACCACGCCGCCGGAATGGCTGGCCGGCGCCTGGAAGGCTTTCGAGAACGCCTGGTATTGCGTGACGCGGCGGTTGCCGCCGTACACCGACAGGCGCAGGCGCTCGTCGCCGAAGCGCCGCTCGTAGCTGGCGCCCAGTTGCTGGTGCTCGATGTTCTTGCGGGTGTCGTAGCGTTCGGCGAAGCTGCGCTTGGGTGTTTGCGGATCGTTGGGATCGATTTCGCCGGCGCGCGGGTCGCGCTGCAGCGTGCTCCACAGCACGCCCAGCGGATCTTGCGTGCCGTCCTGGCGCAGGCCGCTGGCGACGACGGTCAGCTTGCTGTCGGCGCCGGGCGCCAGCGTCAGCTTGGCGAAGCGTTGCTCGCGCGTGGCGGCGCTGTGCTTGCGGTAGCCGGCGGTGCGGAACTGCGAGCCGTCGAGCACGTAGCCGAGCGCGCCGGCCTGGCCCTGCGCGTTCAGGTCGGTCTTGCGGGCGCCGTCGCTGCCGCCGACCACGCCCAGTTCCAGCGTCGGCGCGCCCTGGCCGTCCTTGGTGAACATCTGTATCACGCCGCCGGAGTGGTTGCCGTACAGCGCGGAGAAGGGGCCGCGCAGCACTTCGATGCGCTCGGCCATGTCGAGGTTGAAGGTGGCGGCCTGGCCCTGGCCGTCCGGCATCGAGGCGGGGATGCCGTCGCTGATCAGACGCACGCCGCGCACGCCGAAGGCCGAGCGGGCGCCGAAGCCGCGCGAGGAAATCTGCAAGTCCTGCGCGTAGTTCTGGCGGTTCTGCGCCACCAGCCCGGGCACGGCGGCCAGCGCCTCGGAGGCGTTGACGCGGATCTGGCCGTCGTGGATGCGGGCGCCGTCGAGTACATCGACCGAAGCCGGCAGCTCGAAGGCGCTGTGTTCGACGCGGCTGCCGCTGACGACGACGACGTCGAGCGGCGGCGCAGTATCGGCCGCGGCGTAGGCGGCCGGCGCCAAGGTGGTGAACAGGCTGGCAATGGCGTTCAAGCGAAATCGGTGCTGCATGGCGTGGTCTCCTGATGGGGGTTAGTTTGCTTGCCGCAAGTCTCACCTGCTTCTGCGCAATATGCCTGTCAGTGGTCGAAGGAGCCATCTTACGGCAGGCGGGATCGACACCGCCACCGATAAGGTGGTGCGGCAGATCGCCGCCGGCCCGCGCCCGCGCGGCATCGGCTTCGCCCCAGGCGGCAGCCGCGCCTACGTCGCCTGCGAGCCGGTCAACACGGGCTACGTAATCGACATGGCCAGCCGCGCGCAAGGTGGCCGACATCAAGGTCGGCGAATTACCGTGACGAGTCTTGGTTCTCTGAAACACTGCGCCGCGCCGCCTGTTCACATTTGGAACAGGTGTGCCAGCGTAGAGCGCCCCGGCCGATGCCGGCGGCGGCCCCCGCCAGACTACCATTGCGCCGTTACGCCCGTGGAAACGGCGCAATCGGCGCTGCGCTTGAGGCGCGATAACAAGCTGGCACGGTGCTTGCGAAATGATGGGTGGGCAACACACAAACCGTTCCCCGGAACGACACCACAACCAGACCAGATAGAGGACGACATGAATCTCGCGGACATCAGCAAACTCGGCGTTGCCAATCCCTTCAAAGCGCGCTACGACAACTTTATCGGCGGCAAGTTCGTTCCACCGGTCAACGGCGCCTACTTCGGCAACGTCACGCCGATCACCGGCCAGGTGTTTTGCGAAATCGCCCGCTCCAGCGCCGAGGACGTCGAGCTGGCGCTGGACGCCGCCCACGCCGCCAAGGACGCCTGGGGCAAGACCTCGCCGGCCGAGCGCGCCAACATCCTCAACAAGATCGCCGACCGCATCGAGCAAAACCTGGCGCTGATCGCCACCGCCGAAACCATCGACAACGGCAAGCCGATCCGCGAGACGATGAACGCCGACATTCCGCTGGCGATCGACCACTTCCGCTATTTCGCCGGTTGCATCCGCGCCCAGGAAGGCTCGGTCGCGCAAATCGATTCGGAAACCTACGCCTACCACTTCCACGAGCCGCTGGGCGTGGTCGGCCAGATCATCCCGTGGAACTTCCCGATCCTGATGGCGGTGTGGAAGCTGGCGCCGGCCCTGGCCGCCGGCAACTGCGTGGTGCTGAAACCGGCCGAGCAGACCCCGGCCTCGATCATGGTCTTGATCGAACTGATCGGCGACCTGCTGCCGCCGGGCGTGCTCAACATCGTCAACGGCTTTG
Source organism: Janthinobacterium sp. CG3 (assembly GCF_000344615.1). Taxonomy (GTDB): domain Bacteria; phylum Pseudomonadota; class Gammaproteobacteria; order Burkholderiales; family Burkholderiaceae_D; genus Janthinobacterium. The sequence continues at coordinate 4,742,376 of NZ_KB467824.1, forward strand.
GCCTGGAGGCGGGCAAGCCGCTCGCGTCGAGCAAGCGCATCGCCAAGATCGCCTTCACCGGCGAAACCGGCACCGGCCGCCTGATCATGCAATACGCCGCGCAAAACCTGATTCCGGTGACGCTGGAACTGGGCGGGAAGTCGCCCAACATTTTCTTCGCCGACGTGATGGACGCCGACGACGACTTCTTCGACAAGTGCCTGGAAGGCTTCGCCATGTTCGCGCTGAACCAGGGCGAGGTGTGCACCTGCCCGTCGCGCGTGCTGATCCAGGAATCGATCTACGAGGCCTTCATCGAGCGCGCGCTGCAACGCGTCGCCGCGATCAAACAGGGCAACCCGCTCGACTCGGCGACGATGATCGGAGCCCAGGCATCACAGGAGCAATTGGAAAAAATCTTGTCGTACATGGACATCGGCAAACAGGAGGGCGCCACGCTGTTGGCGGGCGGCGCCCGCAACGCGCTGGCCGGCGACCTTGAGGGCGGCTACTACGTCAGCCCGACCGTGTTCAAGGGCAACAACAAGATGCGCATCTTCCAGGAGGAGATCTTCGGGCCGGTGGTGTCGGTGACCACCTTCAAGGACGAGGCCGAGGCGCTGGAAATCGCCAACGACACCTTGTACGGCCTCGGCGCCGGCCTGTGGACGCGCGACGGCTCGCGCGCCTTCCGCGTCGGCCGCGGCATCCAGGCCGGCCGCGTCTGGACCAATTGCTACCACCTGTACCCGGCCCACGCCGCGTTCGGCGGCTACAAGCAGTCCGGCATCGGCCGCGAAAACCACAAGATGATGCTGGACCACTACCAGCAGACCAAAAACCTGCTGGTCAGCTACAGCCCGAAAGCGCTCGGCTTCTTTTAAGGTGCATGCCCGCGGCGGCGGCGCCGCCGCGGGCTTTTCGAGAGGTGTCCCATGAAGCACACAATTTCCCGCGTCGTCGCGACCGAGGCGGCGCTGGCGATGCTCGACCAACTGCGCCAGCGCCACGGCGCGCTGATGTTCTTCCAGTCCGGCGGTTGCTGCGACGGCAGTTCGCCGATGTGTTATCCCGCCGGCGAGTTCAACGTCAGCGATACCGACGTCTATCTGGGCAGTCTGGACGGGACGCCGTTTTACATGGGTGTGGAGCAATACGCATACTGGGAGCATACCCAGTTGATCATCGATGTGGTGGACGGAAACGGCGGCATGTTCTCGCTCGACAACGGAACCGGGAAGCGCTTCCTGACCCGTTCGCGTCTGTTCAGCGACGACGAGTGCCGCTTGCTGCAGTCCGAGCCGCCGCCACACGGCGAAAAATAACCCCACAATCGACGGGATAGAGTGGACAAAAAAATCTTCGTATCGCTGCTGGCCATGGCGGCGCTGCGCGCCGCCGACGGCAACGTTAGCAACGCCGTGCCAATGACGACCTGGGCAGCCTGCGCCTGCTGGGCGGTGTCGGCGAGCCGATCAATACGGAAGCCTGGATGTGCTACTACCACAACATCGGCCGCGAGAAATGCGCCTTGCCGCTCGCCGGGTTTTCCGGCAGTGGCGTGAGGGGGAAATCGCGTGGCATCGACTACTTCACATGCGGCACCTTCCGATAAATCGTATTGCGCGACACCCCCAGCGCCCGCGCCGTCGCCGACACATTGCCGCCATTCGCCGCCAGCGACTTCAAAATCACCGATTGCTCCATCGCCTCTAGGTTGGCGCCCGAGGCCACCAGTTGGTCGGTGCTGACGCCGGCACCCGCCACCTGCGTCTGCTCGATATCGTCGAGGAAATCATCGGGCATGTGGCGCAGGCAAATCTCTTGCTCGTCGCCGGCCATGACGATGGCCGTGCGCAGCAGATTGGTCAGCTGACGGAAGTTGCCGGGCCATTTGTGCTGGTGGAACAACTGCAAAATCTCCGGGGACAGCGCGTAGTGCGCGTCGGGCGCTTCGATCGCCAGGATCTTCTTGACGACGGTGTCCAGATCGCTGCGGTCGCGCAGCGGCGGCAGCTTCACCACCAGGCCGTTGAGGCGGTAGTACAAATCCTCGCGAAACAGGCCCTTGGCCATGCGCTCGCGCAAATTGTGATTGGTGGCGCAAATGAGTTCGACGTTGACGGTGATCGACTTGGCGCTACCCAGCGGCGTGACCATGCGCTCCTGCAACACGCGCAGCAGGCGCGCCTGCAGGCCGAAGGGCATGTCGCCGATCTCGTCGAGGAACAGCGTGCCGCCGTTGGCCTGCAAGATCTTGCCGAGCGCGCCCTTCTTGCGCGCGCCGGTAAAGGCGCCGTCCTCGTAGCCGAACAGCTCCGACTCGATTAGCGTCTCCGGGATCGACGCGCAGTTGACCGCGATGAACGGTCCGGCCGTGCGCGGCGAGTCGTTGTGGATGGCCTGGGCCAGCAGCTCCTTGCCGGTGCCGGTCTCGCCCATGATCAGGATGGGGATGTCGCGGCCCAGCACCTTGGTGACCTTGTCGATCACCAGTTCCAGTTGCGGGTCGCCGGTGCGCAGGTAGCGCAGGCCGGACAGGCGCCGCGCGGCGCTGGCGGCGTGGCTGGACGGCGCCGCCGCATGCGCGGTGGCGGGCGCGGCCGGGCTGACCTCGGGCTTGCTGGAAAACGCATGCTGGAAGGCGCTGTTGCCCAGGCGCAGAGTGGCCTTGCCGTAGACGCGCACGCCGCTGTGCATGCACAGGTTCAGCAGGCCGGGCGCGGCGGTGCGGTAGTGGTCGTACAGCGCCGAGACCGGCAGGCCGACCAGCGAGCTGAAGGTGTGCGATTGCAGCGCGGCGAACGACAGGCCGAGCTGGAACAGGCCGGTCTTGTTGGCCGACAGGAAGCGCCCGCCGGGGCTGAAGGCGGCAATGCCTTCCATCAGCGTGCCGATGAACTCGGGGCGGGCGTGGAAGTGCAGCGTGATCGCGTCCTCGAAGTTGGCGGCGAATAACTGGTTTTCAATCATCAGCGCCGACATGCGCACCAGTGCCATCGTGTGCTTGTGGAAACTGCGCTGGTCGCCGGAAACGTCGAGCACGCCGATAACGTTGCCGCGGTGGTCGGTAATTGGCGCCGCCGAGCAGGTCAGAAAATGGTTGGCCGCGAGATAGTGCTGATCCGCATGCACCAGCGTCGGCGCCTTTTCGGCGATGGCGGTGCCGATCGCGTTGGTGCCCTTGCTTTCCTCCGACCACGCCACGCCCGGCTGCAGCGCGACCCGGTTGGCCTTTTCGAGGAAATCGTCGTCGCCCAGCGAATGCACGATGACGCCGTTGGCATCGGTCAGGATCACCATATTGTGGGTGTTGACGATTTGCTGGTACAGCGTCTCCATGGCCGGCACCGCGTGGGTGTGCAGCATGCGGTTTTGCTCGATTAGCAGCGACAATTCGGACTTGGCGACCGGGCCGAAGTCGGGCGCGGCGGTGGCGCGCAGACCGTAGGCAATGGAACGCTGATGCGAGGTCTCTATGATAACGGGCATATTATCTTCCCATTCCGACGTCGTTGAGCGCGCCTGCGGCGTGGCGGCGCCAAACTCCATCGCACCGACGGAAGAGGGCGCCGAAGCTGTTGATTGATACATGTTCTCGGTTCCTCCGTTGGGGCCTGGATCGCGGCGCTCTGATCGTTGCGAGAGTGTTCCATAATGTAGCACCTGTACCGTATATGAGCAAAAGAATACGCCCTGAAGTGTGCCCATGCGCTGCGGGAATCGACGTTCTGCATGGGTTCTTCATCTGTGCTGCCGAACATGTCGAATTGGACCGTCGGGACGGCGGGCCTGACATACCATTAGTAAGCAAACATGGTGCCAACGATTACTTCCGAAAAATCCTTGCAGGGATGTTGCGCCTTTGCTATAGTTCGCCTCCCCGCTGAAACAGTAGCGAAATCAAGTAGTTGCAGCGCAACGGGGAGCGCCGGAAACGGCGTTGCAGGAAAATCAGGGGGTTGACGAAACTAGCGAAACGCTGCATACTCTTCCTTCTATGCTGATGACAAACAAAACGCTTTGTCAGCAAGCCGCAGGCAGTACCGAACAAGTTCTTTAACAATTAACAGTCGATAAATGTGGGCATTTGATGAAGGTGCCGGCGGACTTCGGTCCGCCGCATACTTAAATTATCAAATGCTCACGAAGAAGAAATATAGGATGTTTCGCAAGAAACAGCCTGTCAGTATTTTGAGTGAGCGACCGGGGCAATAAAATGCCTCTGACAGCAATGTCATTAAACAGAGATTAAACTGAAGAGTTTGATCCTGGCTCAGATTGAACGCTGGCGGCATGCCTTACACATGCAAGTCGAACGGCAGCACGGAGCTTGCTCTGGTGGCGAGTGGCGAACGGGNGAGTAATATATCGGAACGTACCCTAGAGTGGGGGATAACGTAGCGAAAGTTACGCTAATACCGCATACGATCNAAGGATGAAAGTGGGGGANTCGCAAGANCCTCATGCTCGTGGAGCGGCCGATATCTGATTAGCTAGTTGGTAGGGTAAAAGCCTACCAAGGCATCGATCAGTAGCTGGTCTGAGAGGACGACCAGCCACACTGGAACTGAGACACGGTCCAGACTCCTACGGGAGGCAGCAGTGGGGAATTTTGGACAATGGGCGAAAGCCTGATCCAGCAATGCCGCGTGAGTGAAGAAGGCCTTCGGGTTGTAAAGCTCTTTTGTCAGGGAAGAAACGGTGGTTTCTAATACAGATCACTAATGACGGTACCTGAAGAATAAGCACCGGCTAACTACGTGCCAGCAGCCGCGGTAATACGTAGGGTGCAAGCGTTAATCGGAATTACTGGGCGTAAAGCGTGCGCAGGCGGTTTTGTAAGTCTGTCGTGAAATCCCCGGGCTCAACCTGGGAATTGCGATGGAGACTGCAAGGCTAGAGTTTGGCAGAGGGGGGTAGAATTCCACGTGTAGCAGTGAAATGCGTAGATATGTGGAGGAACACCGATGGCGAAGGCAGCCCCCTGGGTCAAGACTGACGCTCATGCACGAAAGCGTGGGGAGCAAACAGGATTAGATACCCTGGTAGTCCACGCCCTAAACGATGTCTACTAGTTGTCGGGTTTTAATTAACTTGGTAACGCAGCTAACGCGTGAAGTAGACCGCCTGGGGAGTACGGTCGCAAGATTAAAACTCAAAGGAATTGACGGGGACCCGCACAAGCGGTGGATGATGTGGATTAATTCGATGCAACGCGAAAAACCTTACCTACCCTTGACATGGCTGGAACCCTTGAGAGATCAGGGGGTGCCCGAAAGGGAACCAGTACACAGGTGCTGCATGGCTGTCGTCAGCTCGTGTCGTGAGATGTTGGGTTAAGTCCCGCAACGAGCGCAACCCTTGTCATTAGTTGCTACGAAAGGGCACTCTAATGAGACTGCCGGTGACAAACCGGAGGAAGGTGGGGATGACGTCAAGTCCTCATGGCCCTTATGGGTAGGGCTTCACACGTCATACAATGGTACATACAGAGCGCCGCCAACCCGCGAGGGGGAGCTAATCGCAGAAAGTGTATCGTAGTCCGGATTGTAGTCTGCAACTCGACTGCATGAAGTTGGAATCGCTAGTAATCGCGGATCAGCATGTCGCGGTGAATACGTTCCCGGGTCTTGTACACACCGCCCGTCACACCATGGGAGCGGGTTTTACCAGAAGTAGGTAGCTTAACCGCAAGGAGGGCGCTTACCACGGTAGGATTCGTGACTGGGGTGAAGTCGTAACAAGGTAGCCGTATCGGAAGGTGCGGCTGGATCACCTCCTTTCTAGAGTAGCACCGGGCTGAGAACGCCCAATCATTGAGTGTCCACATTTATCGGCTGTTGAAATTGAAGAAGCAGCTTGCAAAGCTCAAACGTAAGTCGCCGCGACACGCGCCGGATTTAGGTTTG
>NZ_KB467824.1:4748366-5140050 GCF_000344615.1 Janthinobacterium sp. CG3
AATTCCCGGGGCAGATGGTTTTACAAGTTATGCCTGATGACCATAGCAAATTGGTACCACCCCTTCCCATCCCGAACAGGACCGTGAAACAATTTTGCGCCGATGATAGTGCTGCAACCAGTGTGAAAGTAGGTTATCGTCAGGCTTGTTATATTAAAAAACCCCACCAGCCCCAGCGTGCTCAAGATCGCGCCGGGCGCCGGTGGGGTTTTTTTCCGTCCGCGTTTTCGTCGGCTTTGTTTTTTGTCGGCGGCCCGTCGCGCTCCAAGGCTGTTCTATTTTTGGCAATTAAATTCACACCAAGCTTCCTGCTCGCGCTATCATTGGGGTCGCATTTCCCACCCCTGGATAGAAAAGGCCATCATGAGCACAATGATTACGCTTCTTAGTATCGCTAGCGCCACCGCAATTGGCGCAATTAGCCCTGGACCAAGCTTCGTGATGATCGCCCGCACCGCCGTCACGTCGAGCCGCGCAAACGGCCTGGCCGCCGCGTTCGGGATGGGGATCGGCGGTACTATCTTTGCCGTCGCCGTGCTGCTGGGGCTACAAGCGCTGCTGGCTTCCGTACCGGTGCTTTACCTCGTATTGAAGGCGGCGGGCGGTGCCTATCTGGCCTATATCGGGTATCGAATTTGGAAGGGTGCCAATTCGCCATTGATGCTGTCGGCCGGCGCCGGCGAGGAAACACATCCGACGTTGCGACGTTCCTTCCTGCTGGGACTAGCCGCGCAGTTGAGCAATCCCAAGACGGCGATTTGTTACGGCAGCATTTTCGCTTCGCTGTTGCCGAAAGAGGTGCCTGTGGCCTTGATGCTGGCCCTGCCGCTAGTGATTTTCACGATCGAGGCAGGCTGGTACAGCATTGTTGCCACGTTACTGTCGTCCGCTTCGCCGCGCGACACCTATCTGCGTTACAAGAGCTGGGTCGACCGCGTGGCTGGCGGTGTAATGGGCTTGCTCGGCGTGCGCTTGGTGGCGACCTCCGCGGAAGTCTAATCAGTCAGCTTTAGCAATGAGGCGGGGGTTATCTCCGGTGCCCCTTGCGCCTTCAGCCAATCGGTGAAAATCGCTACCCGTGAAGAAGCTTGATGGCGGCCAATCGCAAACGAATAAGAGCCTGAATCGATGGCTGTTGCATGAAGCAGTTGGAGTGCATTGGACTGTAGCATCGTCGAGATGAAGGCCGCCGGTACAACCAGAGCGCCCAGGCCCTGTTTAGCCGCTTCTATCGCCAACACGGTGTTGTCCAGCTCAAACGTCGGCTCCAGCGGCTTGGCATCCATGCCGTGAGCTGTGCTCCAGCCCGCCCAAAGGTCGGGCCTGGAACGCGCGCCGATGCGCGCCACCCCGCTTAACCAGCGCATGTCCGCCGATCTGCCGGGAGGCAAATTCGACATGAATTCAGGACTCGATACCAGCACGGAGCGCTCCTGCATGAATGTCTGCGCCGGCAGGCCGCGCAATTCACTGACGTCGCGCCGCAAGAACACGTCCGCCGGCGAGGATGGATTAATGTTGCCGTCGACTGTACGGATCTGCACATGAATATGTAGGTAACGCTTCCTAAAATCCGCTAACTGCGGAATTAACCAGTGCATCGCAAGCGTCACACTGGTGTCGACCAGGATGGAACCCTGCCGTTGAACACGGCCGCCAGGATCGAGCACGTCATTAATCGCCGCCATTTTGTCGCCAACGCGCTCCTGTAGATGTCGCCCTTGCGCCGTCAGCGTGGCCGAGCTGCCAAGGCCACGGTCGAATAGCACCTGCTTCAGATGTGCTTCCAGCGTTTGGATTTGCCGGCTGACCGCGCCTGGCGTAAGGTGCAGCGCCAGCGCGGCTTGGCGAAAGCCGCCCTCTTGAACAACGACACAAAAGACGTGTAAGGCATTCAGCGGAGGACGAAGACTCATCGTAATGTGAGAACGGAGTTGAGGAAAATTCAACACATCATACCAAAATCTCGGTTGATGGCTAGATGCAGAAATTGCACTATCAAATATTACAAATTGAGCAGGGATGGGCGATGAACCAAGCCTATTGGATTTTTGTCGCCATGGTCGTCTTCACCGTGTCAAGCCCCGGGCCAGGCGTGCTGATGACCTTGGACAACGCGATTGCCGCTGGCTGGCGAGCGGCAATGCATGGCGTGCTAGGGCTGGCGATCGGTGCGGCGGCGATGGCGGCGCTGTCCGCCGCCGGCATCGGACTGCTGATCCGCTCCTCTCCACTCTTGTTTGTGCTGCTGAAATATTGCGGAGTGGCGTATCTTTTTTATCTGTCCTATAAGACTTGGAGCCGCACGTCGCAGGCGCTGGGTGGTGCGCGCGGCAATTGCGACGCTGGCGTGACGCTGCAAAAACGCATGGTCGCAGGCGCTATCTTGCAGACGAGTAATCCCAAATCGCTGTTCTTTTTCTTGTCCGTGTTGCCGCAGCTCGCCGAGGGCAAGGCCGGTCAGCCGCTGCCGCTGGTAGCGGCTGTCGCCACCTATTGCATCGTGCTGATTCTGGTCCACGGGCTGTACGCCGGGCTGGCGGCCAGGGCCAGAACGTGGCTAAGCCAGCCGGGCGCCGCCCGCCTGCTGTCACGCCTGAGCGCACTGATGTTTTTTGCGTTTGGCGTCACGATGCTGACGCTGAAGCTTTAAGCAGGCAGCTAAGCTTATCGTCGGCGTGCGCGCTGTTTTTGCATCCATCTTCTATAATTCGCCACAACTGACTGGTGTTCCGGTCACAAACCGATAACACAAGGAGCAGGATAATGAGCGATTTCGGCCGTGGTCAAAAAGGTAAGTTGGCAGATATGGAATGCACCGGCGCATTCCCGATCACCCTGAATCTTGCGGCGTCGGGCATATCGGTGGACGCCGCCTGCTTTGGTTTGGATGAAGCCGGCAAGCTGTCGGACGACCGCTATATGGTGTTTTTCAATCAAAAAGCCAGTCCCGGCGGGGCGGTGACGCTGGAAACGGCTGGCGAGAAATCGGTCTTCGTCACGGACGTGGCCAAGTTGCCGGATTCGATCCATCGCCTGGTGTTCGCCGCGTCGATCGACGGCGAGGGCACCATGCGCCAATTGGGCCAAAGCTCGATGACGCTCGGTACCGGGATATTCAACTTTGCCGGTGCCGATTTCGACAATGAAAAAGCGGTTATCGTAGGCGAGGTGTATAAGCGCGACGGTCTTTGGCGTTTTGGTGCAGTTGGCCAAGGCTTTTCGGGTGGCTTGGCCGCGTTGCTGGCGCATTTCGGCGGCGCCGAGTCCGGACCCGTGGAAGCGGCGGCGCCGGTTCCGGCGCCAAGCAAGATTTCACTGTCTAAAGTGAGCTTGACCAAGGTCGGCCAAAGCCATTCTATCTCGCTGGTGAAAGGTCCAGCCGCGCCGCGCAAACTGGTGGTGAAGGCGACGTGGGAAGACAACGGCGACGGCGAGGACGATAACGACGACCTGGACTTGCGTGTCGGCATTCTGTTGGCGGATGGACGGATGAAGTTTGTTTCGGCGCCGAATTTCCCTGGCGACTTCGACAGCGCCCCCTTCGTCAAGCATCTCGGCGATATTAAAGTGGCGTCGGCCAAGGAGCCGGCTACCGAAACCGTCGAAGTGAATCCCGCCATCGCCCAGCACTGCGGCGGCCGGGTAGCGCTGGTATTTAGCGTGTATTCAGCGGTAGGGAATGGCGCCGTGTCGGTGGCCTCCTTGAAACCGAAAATGCGGATGGAATACGGTGATCAAATCGTTGAATGCGCATTCGACTTTTCCGGTTGCAAGGCCGCCAAGGACAGCAGCGTTTACACCTACGTGATCGGCATGGCGGTTATCGACGGCGACAGCATCGTCTTGGCCCCATCCGGGCAAACGTCGGAGTCTGGCAGCGAGAGCACGCCCTGGCTCCAATGGGACGGCAAGCAAGCCAAGATGACAATGGACGGCCCAGTGGTATTCAAGGACGACGACGCCGACTTAGATTGCGACAGCCCGCACCGCTATTGCTGATCGTTAGCTGCCGCGATAGGTCGAGTACGACCATGGCGACACCACCAGCGGCACATGGTAATTCTGGTCGGCGTGCGCAATGCCGAAGGCCAGCGTGACGAGGTCGATGAAGCGCGGCGAGGGCAGTTCCACGCCCTGGGCCGCGAAATAATCGCCGGCGTTGAACACCAGCTCGTATTGGCCGGCTTTCATGGTGTCGCCTTCCAGCAGCGGCGCGCCGCAGCGGCCGTCGGCGTTGGTGACATCCATCTTCAACAACACCTTGCCTTCCGCCCCGACGGAGAACAAGGCAACCTTGACGCCCGCTCCCGGTTTGCCATGCGCGATGTCCAATACATGTGTGCTCAGTTTGCCCATTGTGCGTTCCTATATGTCGAAGTTGAAAATGCTTATCTTGTAAATCATATACTGGTACGCCGCAGTCACTATATTATTGGGCATATACTCACATTGGCGCCGCCCCCATGACCACTTACGATAATTACCCGCGCGATTTGATCGGCTACGGCCGCACGCCGCCCCATCCGCAATGGCCGAACCGCGCCCGCATCGCGCTGCAGTTCGTGCTGAACTATGAAGAGGGCGGCGAAAACAACGTCCTGCACGGCGACGCCGCGTCCGAAACCTTCCTGTCCGAGATTATCGGTGCGGCCGCCTTCCCGATGCGCCACCTTAGCATGGAGTCGATCTACGAATACGGTTCGCGCGCCGGTCTGTGGCGCCTGTTGCGCATGTTCGAGGACCGCGGCTTGCCGCTGACGGTGTTCGGCGTGGCGATGGCGCTGAAACGCAACCCGGAGGCCGTCGCGGCCTTCCAGCAACTGGGCCACGAGATCGCCTGCCACGGTTTGCGCTGGATTTCCTACCAGAACGTCGACGAGGCCACCGAGCGCGCGCATATGCAAGAGGCAATGGCCATCATCAAGGACCTGACCGGGGCCGCGCCGCAGGGCTGGTACACCGGCCGCGATTCGCCGAACACGCGCAAGCTGGTGGTCGAGCATGGCGGTTTCCGTTACGACTCGGATTATTACGGCGACGATTTGCCGTTCTGGGAGCAAGTCGCCCACACCGACGCGTCCGGCGCGGCGGCGTCGCAACCGCACCTGGTGGTGCCGTACACGCTGGACACCAACGATATGCGCTTCGCGGCGATGCAGGGTTTCAACTCCGGCACGCAATTCTTCGACTATCTGAAGGATGCCTTCGACGTGCTGTACGCGGAGGGCGATCCGAACGGCCTGAACCAGCCGAAGATGCTGTCGGTCGGCTTGCATTGCCGCCTGGTGGGACGGCCGGGGCGGGCCGCCGCCCTGGCGCGCTTCCTCGACTACGTGCAAAGCCACCAACAGGTGTGGATCACGCGCCGCATCGATATCGCCGAACACTGGCATTCGACGCATCCGTATGTAAAATGAAGCAATCGACGTGAAGTAGGCCGGTACTGGCGTGATATGTAACTCGGCTGATAAGCGACATCAGCGTCAAACCATAATGGTGGGGCGCGCGGGTGTTAATCTGCAGGCTGAGACAATGCTGAAACAAAGCTGAGGCCACCATGTCAGAACCGATTCGATTTTACTACCGCGGCGCCGTGCAAGAAGTCGCCAATGTGTCGCCGACGCAAACCGTGCTACAGCACCTGCGCGAGGATTTGCATTGCACCGGCACCAAGGAAGGTTGCGCCGAGGGCGACTGCGGCGCCTGCACGGTGGTCATCGGCAGCTTGCAGAACGGCCAGCTGGAATTGAAGGCCGTCAATTCCTGCATCCAACTGACGCCTACGCTTGACGGCAAGGCCTTGTTTTCGGTGGAAGACTTGCAGCAGGCCGATGGCGCGCTGCATCCGGTGCAGCAGGCGCTGGTCGAATGCCACGGTTCCCAATGCGGCTTTTGCACGCCCGGCTTCGCCATGTCGCTGTGGGGCATGTATTTGAAGCAAGAATGTACGCCGCAACGGCGCGAAATCGACGACGCCCTGTCCGGCAACTTGTGCCGCTGCACCGGCTACCGCCCGATCATCGAAGCGGCCCAGCGCATGGGCGACTATCCCCGCGTCGAACTCGACCGTGCGGCGCTGACGCTGCAATTGCAGGCCCTGCAACGCGGCGAGATGGCGACATACAGCGCCCAGGGCCGGCAGTTCCACGCGCCTCGCACGCTCGACGAGCTGGTGCGGGTGCGCGCCGCCCATCCAAGCGCGGTGCTGCTGGCCGGCTCGACCGACGTCGGCCTGTGGGTCACCAAGCAGATGCGCGATCTGGGCGACATCATCTACCTGGGCCAAGTCGACTCCCTGAAAAGCATCACCACGACCGACGGCATGCTGGAAATCGGCGCCGGCGCCACCTTGAACGACGCCTACCAGGCGCTGTGCGTGCATTACCGGGAGCACCTGTCCGAGATGTGGCAGCGTTTCGCGTCGCTGCCCATCCGCAACGCCGGCACCTTGGGCGGCAACGTTGCCAACGGCTCGCCGATCGGCGATTCGATGCCGTGGATGATCGCGCTGGGCAGTGAAATCGTGTTGCGCGGCAGCGCCGGCCAGCGCGTGATGGCGCTGGAGGACTTTTACCTCGGCTATCAAAAGAAGGACTTGCTGGCGGACGAGTTCGTCGAAGCGGTGCGCGTGCCCTTGCCGCGCGCCGGCGTGCAGTTCCGCACCTACAAGCTGGCCAAGCGTTACGACCAGGATATTTCGGCGGTGTGCGCGGCGTTCGCCTTCACCCTCGACGGCGGCCTGATCAAAGAGGCGCGCATTGCCTTCGGCGGCATGGCGGCCACGCCGAAGCGGGCCACCCACGCGGAAGCCTTCCTGGACGGGCTGGAATGGAGCGAGGCCAACTTGAAGGCCGCCATGAAGTTGATGGAGCAAGACTACGCGCCGCTGTCGGACATGCGCGCCTCCAGCGCCTACCGCATGAAAAGCGCGCAAAACCTGCTGCGCCGTTTCTGGTTTGAAACCCGTATCGACGCGCCGCTGGCCGTTACCGGCGTCAACGCTTTTGCCTGCCGCGCATAATTTCGAGGAATCAGCATGAACCATCCAGGCGTACCAGAATTGAAAGCGGCGTGGGCGGCGGTCGGCGTTGCGCGTCCGCACGAGTCGGCGCAGTTGCACGTGCTTGGCCAGGCCACCTATACCGACGACATTCCCGAACTGCAAGGCACGCTGCACGCCGCGCTCGGCCTGTCGCAAAAGCCGCACGCGAAGATCGTCGCCATCGACCTGGCGGCGGTGCGCAAGTCGGCCGGCGTGGTCGCCGCCTACGTCGCGCGCGACATCCCCGGCAGCAACGATTGCGGACCGATCATCCACGACGACCCCATCCTCGCCGACGGCCTGGTGCAATACGTCGGCCAGCCCATTTTCATCGTCGTCGCGGACAGCCACGACAACGCCCGCCGCGCCGCGCGCCTGGGCAATGTGACGTACGAGGAATTGCCGGCGATTATGACGCCGCAGGCGGCCAAGGCGGCGCAGTCGTACGTGCTGCCGCCGATGCACCTGAAGCGCGGCGACTACCAGGCCGCGTTCGAGCGCGCGCCGCACGTCGTCAAGGGCGAATTGTATGTGGGCGGCCAGGAACAGTTTTATCTGGAAGGGCAGATTTCCTACGCGATCCCGAAGGAAGACGGGGGCATGCTGGTGCTGTGCTCGACGCAGCACCCGAGCGAGATGCAGCACATCGTCGCGCACACGCTGGGCGTGCACGCGCACAACGTCACGGTTGAATGCCGGCGCATGGGCGGCGGTTTCGGCGGCAAGGAATCGCAGTCCGGCCTGTGGGCGGCGTGCGCGGCCATCGCCGCCGCCGCGCTGAAGCGCCCGGTCAAGCTGCGCGCCGACCGCGACGACGACATGCTCGTCACCGGCAAGCGCCACTGCTTTTTTTATGAATACACAGTCGGCTACGACGCCGACGGCAAGATTCTCGCGGCCAAGGTCGACATGGTGTCGCGCGCCGGTTTCTCGGCGGACTTGTCCGGCCCGGTCGCCACGCGCGCCGTCTGCCATTTCGACAATACCTATTACCTGTCCGACGTCGATATCCGCGCCGCTTGCGGCAAGACCAACACCCAGTCTAACACCGCCTTCCGCGGCTTCGGCGGGCCGCAGGGCGCCATCGCCATCGAGTACATCATCGACGACATCGCCCGCAACCTGGGCCGCGACGCGCTCGACATCCGCCGCCTGAATTTCTACGGCCGCAACGACACCGAGGGCCGCAACGTCACGCCCTACGGCCAGAAAGTGGTCGACAACGTCATCGTCGAATTGAGCGCCGAGCTGGAGGCCAGCAGTGAATACCGCGCCCGGCGCGCCGCCGTCGACGCCTTCAACGCCACCAGCCCGGTGCTGAAAAAAGGCCTGGCCTTGACCCCGCTCAAGTTCGGCATCGCCTTCAACGTCACGCATCTGAACCAGGCCGGCGCGCTGGTGCACGTCTACGTCGACGGCTCGGTGCTGGTCAACCACGGCGGCACCGAAATGGGGCAGGGCATCAACACCAAGGTGTTGCAGGTGGTCGCGCATGAACTGGGCCTGGACTTCGAGCATGTGCGCGCCACCGCCACCGACACCAGCAAGGTCGCCAACACCTCGGCGACGGCGGCCTCGACCGGCGCGGACCTGAACGGCAAGGCGGCGCAGGACGCCGCCCGGCAAATCCGCGAACGCCTGAGCGCCTACGCTGTCGAACTGTACGGTGGCGACGTGGCCGACGTCGCGTTTTTCGACAACGCCGTGCACGTGAACGAGCATGTCCTGCCGTTCACGGAACTGGTGCAAAAGGCTTACCTGGCACGGGTGCAGTTGTGGTCCGACGGCTTCTACGCCACCCCGCATTTGCACTGGAACCCGACAACCATGAACGGCCACCCGTTCTCGTATTACGCCTACGGCGCGGCGGTGTCCGAAGTGGTGGTCGACACCCTCACCGGCGAGTGGAAACTGTTGCGCGCCGACGCGCTGTACGACGCCGGCCAGTCGCTCAACCCGGCCATCGACCTGGGCCAGGTCGAAGGCGCCTTTATCCAGGGCATGGGCTGGTTGACGACCGAGCAATTGTGGTGGAACGCCGGCGGCAAGCTGATGACGCACGCGCCGTCGACGTACAAGATACCGGGCGTCTCCGATTGCCCGGAAGACTTCCGCGTGCGCCTGTTTAAGAACCGCAACGTGGAGGACAGTATCCACCGCTCCAAGGCGGTGGGCGAGCCGCCGTTGCTGCTGCCGTTTTCGGTGTTTTTCGCGATCCGCGACGCCGTCTCCAGCGTCGCCGGCCACCGCGTCAACCCGCCGCTGAACGCGCCGGCCACCAGCGAGGAAATCCTCAAGGCCATCGCCGCGGTCGAGTCGGCAATCGAAGGGATGGCGTGATGGATAACTGGCTGACAAGCGCCGGCGATCAAGCCGCAGTGCTGGTGACGGTGGCGATCGTCGAGGGTTCCGGCCCGCGCGAAGCCGGCGCGAAAATGCTGGTGAGCGCCGATCGCTTATTCGACACCATCGGCGGCGGCCACCTGGAAATGCGCGCCATCGAAGTCGCGCGCGGCATGCTGGCGGGCGACGCCGCGCCGGCCCGCATTGAACGGTTTGCGCTCGGCCCCAGCCTGGGCCAGTGCTGCGGCGGCGTCGTGCACCTGGCGTTCGAACGCGTCGACGCCGGCCTGCTGGCGGTGCTGGACGCCTTGCGCCAGCGCCGCCAGGAAGATAGCTGGCGCGTCAGCGCCATCGACGGCGCGGCCGCCTCGGCCTTGTTCGACGCGGCCGGCAAGACCATCACGGGCGCCGACCTGGTGGTGCCGTCGGCGTTTGCGCGCGAACGCGCCGCCCACGTGCTGCGCGACGAGGCCGGGCGGCGCTGGCTGGTCGACCCGTGCCTGGCGCCGCGCGCCCATCTGACCTTGTTCGGCGCCGGCCACGTCGGCGCGGCCATCGTGCGCGCGCTGGCCGAGTTGCCGTGCAACGTCACCTGGGTCGACGAGCGCGAAGACATGTTTCCCGCAACGGTGCCCGGCAATGTCCGCATCGAAGCGTCCGACACCCCGGAGGCGCTGGTCGGCGAGGCGCCGGCCGGCGGCAGTTTCCTGGTCATGACGCACAGCCACGCGCTCGACCAGCGCCTGACCGAGGCCATCATGGCGCGCGCCGACGTTGGCTGGTTCGGCCTGATCGGCTCGCAGACCAAGCGCAAGCAGTTCGAGCACCGGCTGCGCGCGCGCGGCGTGGCCGCCGAGCGCATCGACGCGATGGTGTGCCCGATCGGCATGCCCGGTATTACCAACAAGGCGCCGGCGGTGATCGCCATCGCCGTCGCCGCGCAACTCATCACGGTGTGGGAGGCTGCTGCGGCGGCCTCCGGCACCACCGCACCGCTCAGGCTGGTAGCCTCCGGCGGCGCGTCCAAAGCAACTCACCAGTACAAGTAAAAGAAAGATTTCATGTCTACTGCAACAACCACCTTGCAAGCCTACCGGGCCAGCTTGCTGCACTTCCACGCCGATCCCGCCTTCAACGAGCAAGCCCATAGCTGGTTTGAAGACGGCCTGCTGCTGGTCGCCGACGGCAAAATCCAGGCGGCCGGCGATTACGCCCAGCTGCACGCCAGCCTGCCGCCCGGCACCGACGTGCTCGACTACCGCGGCAAGGTCATCATGCCCGGCTTTATCGACACCCACGTGCATTTCCCGCAAACCGACATGATCGCCTCGCCCGCGCCGGGCCTGCTGCCGTGGCTGGAAACCTACACCTTCCCGACCGAGCGCCAGTTTTCCGACCCGGCGCACGCGCGCGACGTCGCCGAGTTCTTCCTCGACGAGCTGCTGCGCTGCGGCACCACGACGGCCATGGTGTATTGCACCGTGCATCCAGAATCGGTGGACGCCTTCTTCAGCGCCAGCGAAGCGCGCCAGTTGCGCATGGTGGCCGGCAAGGTGATGATGGACCGCAACTGCCCGGAATTCCTGCGCGACACCGCCGAGAGCGGCGCCCGCCAGACCGAGGACTTGATCAAGCGCTGGCACAAGCGCGGCCGCGCGCTGTACGCGATCACGCCGCGGTTCGCCCCGACCTCGACCGAAGCCCAGCTGGAACTGGCCGGCGAGCTGGCGCGCGCCTACCCGGACACCTATCTGCAAACCCACGTGTCGGAAAACCTGGACGAGTGCAAATGGGTGCAGTCGCTGTTTCCGCATTCGCGCAGCTACATCGACGTCTACGACCACTACGGTATGCTGCGTCCGCGCGCGGTGTTCGGCCATTGCATCTGGCTCGACGAGCGCGACCGCGAACGCATGGCCGAAACCCAGTCGGCGGCGGCGATCTGCCCGACCTCCAACCTGTTCCTCGGCAGCGGCCTGTTCGACTTCGAGCGCGCCGACGCGGCCCGCGTGCCGCTGTCGCTGGCGACCGACGTCGGCGGCGGCACCACGTTCTCGATGTTGCAAACGATGAATGAAGCCTATAAAGTAGCGCGCATGAAAGGCAGTTATCTGCCGGCAATGCGTATGTTTTACCTGGCGACACTGGGCGGTGCGCGCAGCTTGCAGCTCGAAGGCACGATCGGCAACTTCGTCGCCGGCGCGGAAGCGGACTTCATCGTCCTCGACCCGAAGGCGACGCCGCTGCTGGCGCGCCGCACCGAGCGCTGCAACAGCCTGGAAGAGTTGTTGTTCGCGCTGGCGCTGCTGGGCGACGACCGCACGGTCGCGGCCACCTACGCCGCCGGGCGCCGGGTGCACCAACGCGTCGCCGGCTAAGAAGGTCGTTGGATTACCGGCGGCGCATTCCCGGAGGCTGCCGCCCCCCCCAATCCAACGAAAGCAACACATGCAAAAGAAACTCCCCGGCCTGATGATCGCGCTGGCCATCGCCGGCGGCGCCAACGCCGCCCCGCCGGTGTCGAACGAAGACATCACGAAACGCCATTTCGCCGAGCTGCTGGCCGGCCCGCAGCCGAAAACGGCCGAGCTGACCATGTTCTTTTCGATGATGCCGAAGGGCGGGGATTTGCACCACCATTACTCGGGCGCCATCTACGCCGAGCAATACCTGGAGTGGGTCGACAAGCAGCGCTTCTGCGTCGACAAGGCCAGCTACCAGATTGTTACCGACGCTGCGGCCATCGCCGCCGGCCGCGCCAAGGGCAGTTGCCTGTCATCGAGCGAAGTCATCGGCGACAACGCCATGTACCGCGAATTGTTGCAGCGCTGGTCGATCAAGGATTACGCCAACCACGGCGCGCTGCAAGCGCCGCCGGACCGCCAATTCTTCGACACCTTCGGTTATTTCGGCCCTGTCGCGTCGAGCAACACCAACGAGGGCCTGCTGACGCTGAAACAGCGCGCGCTGCAGGAAAACCTCGGCTACATCGAAACCATTTTCGAGCTGGCGCCGTTCACCCAAAGCGCCGATTTCGACCGGAAGGTGGCGCAACCCGGCGCCGACCTGGCCGCGCAGCTGACGGCCTGGAGCGCCACGCTGGAGCAGGACGCCGCCTTCAAGCAAAACATCGCCAATTACCTGGCCAACGTCAAGGCCAGCAGCGCCGGCGTCGACGACGCCCGCTTCACCATGCGCTACCAGGCTTACGTGCTGCGCTTCCTGTCGCCGTCGCAAGTGTTTTCGTCGATGCTGGCCGGTTTCCAGCTGGCCAGCCAAAGCCCGCAGATAGTCGGCGTCAACATCGTCGGCGCGGAAAACTTCAGCGTCTCGATGCGCGACTACGCGCTGCACATGCAGATGTTCAAGTTCTTGAAGACCAAGTATCCGTCCGTCAAGCTGGCGCTGCACGCCGGCGAACTGGCGCTGGGCATGGTGCCGCCGGAAGGCTTGACCTTCCACATCAACGACGCCATCACGGTGGCCGGCGCCGACCGCATCGGCCACGGCATCGACCTGGCGCATGAAACGAACGCGCTGGGCATCATGAAAACAATGCGCGAGCGCGGCATCCCGGTTGAAATCAATTTGACCAGCAACGACTTCATCGCCGGCGTCAAGAACCAGGCCCATCCGCTGACGCTGTACCGCAAGTACGGCGTGCCGTTTGTCATCTCGACCGACGATCCCGGCGTGGCGCGCAACAATCTGTCGGGTGAATACGTGTTGTTTGCCAGCCGCTATAAGACCGACTACGCCGAGGTCAAAAAGCTGTCGTATAACAGCCTGCGCTATTCCTTCCTCGCCGCTGGCGACAAACAGCGCCTGATCAAGGCCCTGGACGGACGTTTCACCCAGTTCGAGGCGGATATCGCCGCGGCGCACAAAAATACCACAGCCGCGAAACCATAATATTGCGGTGTGCGGCGGCGCCCCCCCGGGCGCGCCGCCGGTGTGAACAGTACGCGGCCGGACTCGCCGGCCGCACTCCCTTGCGTGATAGCGCTATCAACACTGCCTTTTAACGACGCCGCGACGTGTCCGTTGCGTATTGCGTTATTTATACTATTTATATATAAATACGTAAAATAAAACGTATTTGTCATCCAATTTAGCTTGATGCATAGTGGGGCGACAAGCGATGTTAAATCGTTAAAATTATCGCTTTATAGCATGTTTTTAAGATGCTTTAGCCCCACTACGCCCGCGCCGCGAGGCCGCGTCGACAGCGTGTTTTTTGTGTCTTCGTGCCGCTGGAAATGTGTCATGGCCTTGACATATTTGATCATTACACTCTCGCCTCACGCCCGTAACGGGATAGCTACAGCACAGTAAAAACGGGGGGTGTCGCGCTGACCGCGTACCGATCCCACAAAATAAAACAGTTTTTTAGGGGTACTACCATGATCAATCACAAACGGTTTCGGCTGACGCAGATAGCGCTAAGCCTGGCTATCGCGTTGGCGGTGGCACCGTCCTTCGCCCAGAACACCACGTCCGCCATCGGCGGGCGCATTTCCGGCAGCGACGGCCAGCCGGCCGGCGGCGCCACCGTCACCATCGTGCACACCGAGTCCGGCTCGATCAGCCACGTCGTCACCGACGCCGAAGGCCGTTACGTGGCGCGCGGCTTGCGCGCCGGTGGTCCGTACACGATCACGGTCAGCAAAAACGGCGTGGTCGAAAAACGCGAGGGCGTGTTTGTGCAACTGGCCGAAACCTCCAACGTCGACGCCACCCTGGGCGCGCCCATCCAGTCGGTGACCGTCACCGGCAACGCGGCCCGTTCCGACAAGTTCAGCAAGTCCAACATGGGCGCCGGCACCAGCATCAGCGCGACCGAACTGGCGATGCAGGCGTCCATCCAGCGCAATTTGCAAGACTATGCGCGGTCCGATCCGCGCGTGTCGCAAACCGACAAGGAGCGCGGCGAAATGTCGGTCGGCGGCCAGAACTCGCGCTACAACTCGCTGACCATCGACGGCGTGGCCGTCAACGACACCTTCGGCCTGGAGCCAAGCGGCAGCCCGACGGCGAAGCAGCCGATTTCTATCGAGGCGATCCAGTCGGTGCAGGTAAACGTGGCCAATTACGACGTCACGCAAAAAGGCTATACGGGCGGCAACGTTAACGCCGCCACGAAGTCGGGCACCAACACCGTCAAGGGCAGCGTTTATTACGTTTTCCGTAACGACAGCATGGTGGGCGAGCGCTTTAACGCCACCACCGGCGAGTACTATGAGGCGCCGCCGTTCCGCGAAACCACCAAGGGCGCGACGCTTGGCGGCCCCTTGATCAAGGATAAATTGTTCTTCTTCGCCAACGTCGAAGAGCTGATCAGCACCCGTACCACGCCAGCCTTCAGCCCGCTGGGCGGCCCGAAAACCAATGTCGGCATCACCCCGTCGACCATCTCCAGCGCGCAAGAGATCGCCAAGTCGGCGCACGGCTGGGATGTCGGCACGGCCGAGGTGCCGGGCACGCCGGAGATGTCGGTGAAAGACACCCTGCTCAAGCTGGACTGGAACATCAGCGATACGCACCGCGCGATGATGCGTTATTCGAAGACCACGCAGTCCGAGCCGCGGTTCCCCGGCATTAGCGCCACCTCGCTGTCGCTCAGCTCGCAATGGAACACCCAGAAGAAGGATGTCGAAACCCTGGTCGGCCAGTGGTTTGCCGACTGGACCCCGACGTTCACCACCGAGTTCAAGGTGTCGGCGCGCGACTTCAATAGCATCCCCGTCAACAACTCGACGTCGCCGGCGGTCGGCCTGCTGTTCGCCGGCGCCTTGCCGCCGGGTTCGCCTTCCAGCATCAAGGTGGACAAGCGCTACCTCAATTTCGGCACCGAGCAAAGCAACCAGAACAACGTGCTGGGCACCAAGACCAAGGACGCCTACCTGGGCGCGAACTGGGCGCTAGGCGACCATGAAGTGAAATTCGGCGGCGATTACAGCAAAAACGACGTGTATAACGCGTATTTGCAGAACGTTAACGGCAACTACACCTTCGGTTGCATCTCCGGAAAATATGCGTTCAGCGCAAGCCCGATCGTCTGCGGTTCGGGCTTGAGCGCGGCGCTGGAAGAGCAAGTTATCCTGGACAACTTCCGCCGTGGCCGCCCGTCGAGTTATATGGTGCAAGTGCCGGCCAGCGGCGACAAGTTCGACGCCGCCGTGGCGCGCTTCACCCTGCAAAACTACGGCTTCTTCGCCCAGGACACCTGGACCGTCAACAAGCAGTTGACCGTCAGCTACGGCGTGCGGGTGGACGCGGCCCGCCTCGGCGACCGTCCGGCGGCCAATGCCGCCGCCGCCGCGCCCATGGTGGCCGGCAACGCCGCCAGCAAGACCAACCAGACCGGCGGTTTCGGGCTGGACAACACCCAAACCATTGATGGCCAAAACCTGGTGCAGCCGCGGGTCGGCTTCAACTACACCTTCGACAGCGCGCGCCCGATGCAGGTGCGCGGCGGCGCCGGCCTGTTCCAGGGCGCGGCGGCCAACGTCTGGCTGGCCAACCCGTTCAGCAACTCCGGCGTGGCCACCCGCATTGTCGGTTGCGGCGGTTCCTTCAAGCCTTGCCCTACCACGGACGGCACCTTCAGTACCGACCCGTCCAAGCAGCCGGTCAGCTTCGTCGGCGCGCAGCCGGCCGCCAACGTCGACTTCCTGTCGCCGGACATGCGCCAGCCGTCGGTGTGGAAATCGAACCTGGCGTTTGAACACCAGTTGCCTTGGTACGGCATGGTGTTCGGCGCGGAGTACATGTACACCAAAACCAAGGACGCGATCTATTACCAGCATAAAAACCTGGGCGTGGCGTCGCGCATCGGCCGCGACGGCCGCGAGCTCTTCTACACGGACAATGGATACGACACTGCTTGCTGGCAGAACAACGGTACGCTGGTGTCCGCCTGCGGCGTGCGCACCCGCGCGTATAACAACAAGAGCTTCAACAACGTCCTGGTGGCGCAAAAAACCGAGAAGGGCGGCGGCAACCTCGCCACCCTGTCGCTGAGCCGTCCGCTGAGCCAGGGCATAGGCTGGTCGATGTCGTACACCTACACCGACGCCACCGAGGTGTCGCCGCTGACGTCGTCGGTGTCGAACTCGAACTGGGCCGCCCGCGCGGTGTTCCATCCGAACGAGGAGAAGCTGGCCAATTCGAGCTACCTGGTGAAGGACCGCATCAACGCCATGGTGAACTGGCAGCATCGCTTCTTCTCGAGCTACAAGACCACGGTGGGCGTGTTCTACGAGGGACGCAAGGGCAAGCCGTACAGCTGGACCTACAACAACGACTTGAACGGCGACGGCCAGGCCGGCAACGACCTGATGTACATTCCCAAGGCGCCGGGTTCGGGCGAAGTGGTGTTCGCCGGCGACACCGCCAGCAGCCATCTGAACGAAGACCGCTTCTGGTCCGTCGTCAACGGCAACAAGGAATTGAAGCGCTCGATCGGCCAGCTTACCAGCCGCAACGATAGTTTCTCGCCATGGACGAATAGTATTGACATGCGTGTCAGCCAGGAAGTCCCGGGTTTCTTCAAAGGGAACAAAGGCATCCTGACCCTGGATTTCTTCAACGTCGGCAATATGATCAACAAAAAATGGGGTCGTATCAACGAGATCGGCTTCGCCACCAGCGGTGGCCAGTCGCGCAGCTTCGTCGACTATGGCGGCATGGTCGACGGCCGCTACGTGTATCAAGTGAAGGACAAGGTGGAAGACTACGAAGTTCGCCAGGCCAAGGGCGAATCGCAGTGGGCGATCCAGGCCACGGTAAAGTACGAATTCTAATTGTCTCGCTGCGGGGAGCCGCGCGCCTTGGCGCCGCGGGTGCCGCATCGTAGCGAAACGGCTGGCGGCGACACCGGCCGTTTTTTTTGGGGCTGCGCCGGCGCAGCTGATGTACCCTATTGTTTTTTGAAAAATATTCCTTCCGGCTAGACCATGACAAACTTCCTCCGCCCCCTCGCCGCCGCCGTCGCCCTCGCTTTGGCCCTGTCCGGCTGCGCCAGCCGCTCCACCGCGCCGGTGGAGATCAACCTGGTCGCGCTGAACGACTTCCACGGCAACCTCGACAGCAGTAAATTCCGCTACACCAGCGTGCTCGACAAGACCCAGCACACCATCGAGGCCGGCGGCGTCGACACGTTGGCGGCGGCGTTGCAGGCGTGGCGCCAGGAGGACCGCGAACTGCTGCTGATCGGCGCCGGCGACCTGGTCGGCGGCAGCCCGGCGATGTCGTCGATGTGGGCGGACGAACCCAGCATCGCCGCGCTGAACCTGCTGGGCCTGCGCGCCAGCTCGCTCGGCAACCACGAATTCGACCAAGGCCGCCTGGAACTGCTGCGCCAGCAGGAAGGCGGCTGCGTCTCGACCCGGCCGCAACAAGCCTGCCAGTTCGAGCCGTTTTTCCACGGCGCCAAGTTCAGCTACCTGGCCGCCAACGTGCTCGACCGCGCCAGCGGCAAGCCCTTCATGCCGGCCTACCGGATTGAAACGGTGCGCGGGGTTAAGATCGGCTTGATCGGCGCGGTGCTCAAGGACACCGCCTCGGTGGTGCTGGCGTCCAGCATCGCCGGCCTGGAATTCATCGACGAGGCCGACGCCGTCAACCGCGTGCTGCCGGAGTTGCGCGAGCAGGGCGTCGGCGTGTTCGTGCTGCTGGTGCACCAGGGCGGCCACAGCGCCGACTATTTCGACCAGCCAGACTGCGCCAACCTGGGCGGCCCGGTGGTCGATATCGCCAAGCGCCTCGACCCGGCTATCAGCGTCGTCGTCAGCGGCCATTCGCACACCGGCTACACCTGCCGCGTCGACGGCCGCCTCGTGACCCAGGCCGAGATGGGCGGGCACGTGCTCTCGCGCATCAAGCTCAGCGTCGATCCCGTCAGCAACAGCGTGCGCGAGGCCAGCGCGCGCAACGTCGTCATGACCCAGGGCACCTATCCGCCAGACCTGGTCATGGAAGAGTATTTGAAGAGCGTCAGGGAGCGCAGCGCGGCGGTGCTGTCGAAACCGGTGGCCCGGCTGGCCGTGGCCAGCGTCACGCGCGAACGCAACGACGCCGGCGAGTCGGCGCTGGGCAACCTGGTGGCGGACTCCGCGCTGGCGGCGACCCGGTCCGCCGGCGCGCAGATCGCCTTCATGAACAATGGCGGCATACGCAAAGACCTCGACGCCGGCGCCGACCTGGTCAGCACGGTGGGGCAATGCCAGATGGTGCTGCCGTTCGCCAACACCTTGGTCACGATGAGCCTGAGCGGCGCGCAAATCCGCGCCTTGCTCGAACAGCAATGGGTGCAGGACAAGGCCGACTCGCGCGGCCTGTTGCAGGTGTCGGACGGCTTTGCCTACCGTTGGGACGCCCGGCGGGCGCAGGGCCAGCGCGTGCTGCCCGGCAGCGTGCGCCTGAACGGCGCGCCGCTGGAGGATGCCAAGGTTTATCGTGTTGCGGTGAACAACTTCCTGGCCGAGGGCGGCGACAGTTTTCCGATGTTCAACCAGGGCGGCGACCGGGTTAATACGGGCATCCGCGACGGCGACGCGCTGACCGACTACCTGAGCCAGCGCGACCGGGCCGGCGTGCCGGCCGGCCGCGCGGCGCCCGCCGGCCGCATCCAGCGGGTGCAATGAGCATGAGCGGCGCCGGCCTGCGCCGCGGCTTTTTGATGAGGATAGCAAAATGATCAAGACATGCGCATGCGTGCTGGCGCTGGCCGGCGCGTTCGCCCCGTTCCCGGCGGCGGCCTGGGGCAACGACGGCCACCGCGCCGTCGGCGCCATCGCCGACCAGTTGATCAAGGGCTCGAACGCGCAGCGCCAGGTGGCGGCCCTGCTGCGGGCCGGCGAGAGCTTGGAGAAGGTCGCGGTCTGGGCCGACTGCGTCAAGGGCACGTATTGCGGCGCGCAGACGGCGGAGATGCTCGAGTACACCGCGGCCAACCCCAAGCACAGCCAATACCATTACACCGACATCCCGTTCCAGCACGCGCACTACCACGACGGCGCCGTCGGCAGCGCCGGCAACGACATCGTGCAGACGCTCAAGCAGACCATCGCGGTGCTGCAGGGCAGGGACGACGCCGTCTCGAACCCGCGCCGTTTCAGCCGGCGCCAGGCGCTGCTGTTGCTGACCCACCTGGCCGGCGACATCCACCAGCCGCTGCACGTGGGCGCCGCCTACGTCGGCAAGGACGGCGGCTTCGTGGTGCCGGGCGCGCACGGCCAGATCGACGCGGTCAATATATTCGACGCGCGCGGCGGCAACAACCTGCTGCTCGACGACGCCAAGCTGGCCGCCGCCAGCGCCGGCCTGATTCCGCCGGCTCCGGCGCCGCTGGACGGCGACGCCGGTCCGGCCTTGAAAGCGACGGCCAAGCCCTTCCACTCGTATTGGGACACCACCGTGGTCGATTACGCGATGCGCCGCGTCGGCGCGCGCACGCCGCAGCAGTTCGCGCAGATCGTCATCGGCGGCCAGCCCGTCGTCGCCGCCAACACCGGCGCGCCGGCGGGCTGGCCGTACCAGTGGGCCGACGACGCGCTGCAAGCGTCGAAACTGGCCTACGCCGACGTCACGCCGGGCCGGGCCAGTCTGCAAACCGGCAAGAACGGCGACAACTACCACGTCTGGGCGCTCGAGGTGCCGCACAACTACCCCGTGCCGAGTTCGGCGCTGGCCAAGGCGCAGCTGGTCAAGGGCGGCTACCACCTGGCGGCGCTGCTGCGGGCGATCTGGCCGTAACGTATAAACCGGGGACAGACCACGATTTCCGAGAAAGAGTTTCTCGGAAATCGTGGTCTGTCCCCGGTTTCGCAGTACCGGCGGCCGTGTTAAATATCCGGCGAATATATTATGATGGGTTTTTAGCCGCCACCCCGGAGCACTCCCCCCATGACCTTCATTTCCGCCGACGGCAAGCCGCCCGCATCCAAGGCGCGCGCCGCCGATGTCGCCTACGACCGCATCGAGAGCATGATCGTGACGCTGCAACTGAAGCCCGGCGCGCCCATCGTCGAAGCCGATCTGGTCGAAGGCACCGGCATGGGCCGCACGCCGGTGCGCGAGGCGCTGATGCGCATGGTCGCCAACGGCTTGATCGACCAGTTGCCGCGGCGCGGCTTGACAGTCAGCGCCATCGAGGCCGCCGAACACCTGACTTTGATCGAAACGCGCCGCGTGCTGGAACGCCTGATCGCCGCCAGCGCCGCGCGCCGGGCCGCGCCGGCGCTGCGCAAGGCGATCCTGGCGAGCGCGCAAAAGATGGTCGCGGCCGCCGCCAAGGGCGACTTGAAAGCCTACATGCTGGCCGACCAGGCGCTCGACCACGTTACCCATGAAGCCTGCCGCAACCGGTCGGCGGTGGCGGCGGTGGTGCCGCTGGTGATCAAGTGCCGGCGCTTCTGGTACGCCTTCCAGCACGAGGGCGACATCGAACAGGGCGCCGCCTGCCATGTTCAACTGGCTGAAGCCATCGCCGCCGCCGACGCCGACGCCGCGGTGGCCGGCGCCGACGCGCTGATGGACTACCTGGAATCGTTCGCCCGCAAGGTGATCGACGGCTGACCCCGCGGCTATGCTGAAATCGTCATTTTCTACTTGGCTTTCGGGCCAAGACAGCCGCGATGAACTCCTTTAATCTGAGCCTATGAAAAAGATCTCGATACTCGATACCCACACCGGCGGCGAGCCGACCCGGCTGGTACTGGACGGCGGCCCCGACCTTGGCGACGGCCCGCTGGCCGAGCGCCTGGAGCGCTTCCGGCGCGACCACGACCTGCTGCGCTCGGCCATCGTTTGCGAGCCGCGCGGCTCGGACGTCATGGTCGGCGCGCTGTTATGCCAACCGCACGACCCCGGCTGCACGGCCGGCGTCATCTTCTTCAACAATACCGCCTACCTCGGCATGTGCGGCCACGGCATGATCGGCTGCATCGCCTCGCTGGCCTACCTGGGCCGCATCGGCGCCGGCCGCCACCGCGTCGAGACGCCGGTCGGGGTGGTCGAATGCGAGCTGCACGAGGACGGCGGCGTCACCGTGCACAACGTCCCGGCGTACCGCCTGCACCAGGGCGTGGCGCTGCAGGTGGCGGGCCACGGTCGCGTGGTCGGCGACGTGGCCTGGGGCGGCAACTGGTTTTTCCTGGTGGCCGAACATGGCCTGCGGCTGGACGTGTCGAACGTCGACGCGCTGACCGACTTCGCCTGGCGCACCCGCCAAGCGCTGGAGCAGGCCGGCGTGCGCGGCGCCGACGGCGCGCTGGTCGACCACGTCGAACTGTTCGCGCCCTCGGCCACGCCCGGCGTCGACAGCCGCAACTTTGTGCTGTGCCCGGGCAAAGCCTACGACCGCTCGCCCTGCGGCACCGGCACCAGCGCCAAGGTGGCCTGCCTGGCCGCCGACGCGAAGCTGGCCCCGGGCGCTATCTGGCGCCAGGAGAGCATCATCGGCAGCGTGTTCGAGGCCAGCTACCGGCTCGACGGCGGGCGCGTGCTGCCAAGCATCCGCGGCCGCGCCCACGTCAGCGCCGAGGCGACGCTGCTGCTGGACCCGGACGACGCGCTGGTCTGGGGCATTCGTTGACGGTGGGCGCCGACGTGCTGGTGATCGGCGCCGGCATCGTCGGCGCCGCCTGCGCCGATGAACTGGCGGCGCGCGGCCTGCGCGTGCTCGTCATCGAGTCCGGCACCGTGGGCGGCGGCGCCACCGCCGCCGGCATGGGCCACCTGGTGGCGATGGACGACAACCCGGCCGAGCTGGCGCTGACGCGCTATTCGCTGGAACTGTGGCGCCGCTTCGTCGCCGACGCGCCGCGGCGCCACGAATACAGCCAGTGCGGCACCATCTGGGTCGCCGCCGACGACGAGGAACTGGCGGCGGCGCGCGCCAAGCAGACGCTGCTCGGCGACGCCGGCGTCGCCTGCGAACTGCTCGACGCCGCCGCGCTGGCCGCGTGCGAGCCGCGCCTGCGCCCCGGCCTGGCCGGCGGCCTGCGCGTCGGCGGCGACGCCGTCGTGTACCCGCCCAAGAGCGCGCAAATCCTGCTCGACCGGGCCTGCGCGCGCGGCGCCGGCCTGCTGCGCGAGCGCGTGCGCGGCCTCACGCAACACGGCGTCACGCTCGACAACGGCGCGCGCATCGACGCCGGCATGGTGGTCGTCGCCAACGGCGTCGGCGCCGCCGCGCTGCTGCCGGAACTGCCGCTGCGGCCGAAAAAAGGCCACCTCATGATCACCGACCGCTATCCCGGTTTCGTCCGGCACCAGCTGGTCGAGCTGGGCTATATCAAAAGCGCGCACGCCGCCAGCGGCGAATCGGTCGCCTTCAACGTCCAGCCGCGCCCGACCGGGCAACTGCTGATCGGTTCCTCGCGCCAGTTCGACAACGACGACCGCGACGTCGACCCGCGCCTGCTGCGGCGCATGCTGGCGCGCGCCGCCGACTACCTGCCCGGGCTGGCGCAACTGCACGCGCTGCGCTGCTGGACCGGCCTGCGCGCCGCCAGCGCGGACGGCCTGCCGCTGATCGGCCCGCACCCGGCGCGCCGCAACGTCTGGCTGGCGACCGGCCACGAGGGGCTGGGCATCACAACCTCGCTGGCCACCGCGCAACTGCTGGCGGCGCAACTGTGCGGTTCGGCCGCGCCCATCGCCGCCGCGCCCTACCTGCCGGCGCGGTTCGCGCAACTGGCCGCCCATGGTTGAGCGCAAGCGCATCGAACTGACCATCGACGGCCGCGGCGTCGGGGTGGAGGCCGGCAGTAGCGTCGCCGCGGCCATCGCCATCGCCGGCATCGGCGCCACCCGGCGCTCGGTCAGCGGCATGCCGCGCGCGCCCGTGTGCGGCATGGGCGTGTGCCAGGAATGCCGCGTCACCATCGACGGGCGCGCGCACCGGCTGGCCTGCCAGACCCTGTGCGCGCCCGGCATGCGCGTGCAAACGGCGATGGAGAAAACGGCATGAAGCTGCATTTCGACGTACTGGTCATTGGCGCCGGCCCGGCCGGCCTGGCCGCCGCGCACGCCGCCGCCATGGCCGGGGCCAGGGTCGGCGTGCTCGACGACAACCCGCTGACCGGCGGCCAGATCTGGCGCGGCGGAGCGGAGCGCAGCAAGGACGCCCGCGCCGTCGCGTTGTCGGCCGCGCTGCGCGCCGCCGACAACGTCCACATGCTGGCCCAGACGCGGGTGCTGTATCCGTCCGGCCCGAAACAACTGCTGGTCGAAACGCCCGACAGCGCGCTAACGCTGCACTACGGGCGCCTGATCGTCGCCACCGGCGCGCGCGAACGGCTGCTGCCGTTCCCCGGCTGGACCCTGCCGGGCGTGACCGGCGCCGGCGGCCTGCAGGCGCTGGTCAAAGGCGGTTATCCGGTGGCCGGCAAACGCATCGTCGTGGCCGGCTCCGGGCCGTTGCTGCTGGCGGTCGCCGCAACCCTGCGCGAACGTGGCGCGCACGTGCTGGCAATCGTCGAACAAGCGCCGCTGCGGCGGCTGGCGCGGTTCGCGCTGGCGCTGTTCGGCACGCCCGGCAAACTGCACCAGGCGTTGCAACTGCGGCGCCAACTGAACGGCGTGCCCTACCACAGCGGCGCCTACATCAGCGCGGCCGGCGGCGACGGCCAACTGCGCGAAGTCACGCTGCAAACCGGCGCGAGCCGGCGGATACTCGCCTGCGACTACCTGGCCTGCGGCTACGGCCTGCTGCCCAACCTGGAACTGGCGGAGGCGCTCGGCTGCGCGACGGCGGACAACGCCGTCCAAGTCGACCGCTGGCAGCAAAGCTCGCGGCCCGACATCTACTGCGCCGGCGAAAGCACCGGCGTCGGCGGCGTCGACCTGGCGCTGGTGGAAGGGCGCATCGCCGGCCTGGCCGCCGTCGACGACCTGGCGCGGGCCGCTCGCCACTTGGCGCAACGCGCGCGCGGGCGCCGCTTTGCCGCCCGCCTGGCCGGCGCCTTCGCGCTGCGGCCCGAACTGCGCGGCCTGTGCGAGGCCGACACCATCGTCTGCCGCTGCGAAGACGTGCGGCACGGCGAACTGGCGCCGCACGCCGACTGGCGCAGCGCCAAACTGCACACCCGCTGCGGCATGGGCGCGTGCCAGGGCCGCGTCTGCGGCGGCGCCGCCGCAACGCTCTACGGCTGGAGCAAAGATGCCGCGCGCATGCCGCTGGCGCCGGCGCGCATCGCCAGCCTCCTCGCCGACGCCGAATAGAAAAAGCGTCGACGTCCACTGTTGCGGTCAGATTTTGTTGGCGGCGCGGTATTGGCTCGGGGTGACGCCGACTTTTTCCTTGAATTGGCGGGTGAAGGCGCTGTGGTCGTGGTAGCCGCAGGCGACGGCGATGTCGGTGATGTTTTGCGCGCCGGCCAGCAGTGTGGTGGCCGCGTCGAGCCGGGTTTTGATGATCATTTGGCGCGGCGTCAGCTGGAAGATGCGGTGGAAGTAGCGCTCGATCTGCGACGCCGATAGTTTGGCGATGCGCGCCAGGTCGGCCAGCTGGATCGGTTGTTCGTAGTTTTCCAGGATGTGGTTGGCCGCCGCCGAGATGCGCCGGTACACCGGGTGTTCCTGGTCCGGCATGTTGAGGTCGCGCGAGATGCCGGTCAGGCCGACGATGGCGCCGGCGTTGTCGCGCAGCGCCATTTTGTGGGTCATGCACCAGCCCGGGTCGCGGTCCGGGTACAGGTGCAGTTCCAGCCGGTCGCGTATCTCCGCTCCACCCGCCAGCACGGCGCGGTCCTGCGCCAGGTAGGTGCAGGCGTAGGCGGCCGGGAATACCTCGGCGGTGTGGCGGCCTACCATCGCCGCCTTGTCGCGCATGCCGCAGCGGCTGGCCAGCGTCTGGTTCACCAGCACGTAGCGGCTTTCTTTGTCTTTGACGAAAAAGACGACGTCTGGCAGCAGGTCGAATAGCGGTGCGGCGAAGCAGGCGTTGTCGGCCAGCGACGCCAGCAGCAGCCGCGCCGCGTCGCCGCCGGCGCTGTCCTCGTGTCGGTTTTGCTCTGTCATTGGCATGCTTGAGTCAGTCCCGTCAGGTGGCGCCGTTGCCGGCGGTGGGCGGTGCCGGCGCGCCGCGCGCGGCCGGCGTCGTCGCCTGTCTACAGCAAGTTGCTCAGGTCGGGCCGCGTCTCCAGCGCCGCGCGGACGATTGCCGTCACCCGTTCGCGCTCGGCACCGCTCAACGGCTGGCGCGGCCGGCGCACGTTTTCGTTGCCGACGCCGACCAGCGTTTCAACCAGTTTCAGGTTCTGCACCAGTTTGTTCGATACGTCCAGGTGCATCAGCGGCATGAACCATTGGTATAGCTTGAGCGCCTCGTCCCAGCGCTTGGCTTTCATCAGTTGGTACAGTACCACGGTCTCTTTCGGGAAGGCCACCACCAGCCCGGCCAGCAGGCCGTCGGCGCCCACCGCCAGCCCTTCGAAGGACAGGTCGTCGACGCCCATGAACAGCTGGTAGCGCTGGCCCAGGGCGTTGCGCAGGTCGGTGATTCGGCGCACGTTGTCGCTCGATTCCTTGATCGCCACCAGCCATTCGCAGTCGGCCAGGTCGAGGAAGTCCTGCGCCGTCAGGTCGACCTTGTAGGTGACCGGATTGTTGTACACCATGATCGGTAATTGGGCCGCCTTGGCGATGGTGCGCAGGTTGTCCTTGGCCTCGCGCGCGTCGGCCGCGTACAGCACCGACGGCATTACCATGAAGCCTTGCACGCCCATGGCGGCGGCCTGCTCGACGAAGCGGCAGGCGTTGCGGGTGCGCGTTTCGGAGACGTTGACCAGCACCGGCACGCGCTTGTCGGCCACCGCCAGCGCGGTCTTCGTCACCTCCAGTTTTTCCTCGAAGGAGAGGGTGCTGGCCTCGCCCAGCGAGCCGCATGTGACCAGCCCGTGCACGCCGTTGTCGATCTGGAAGGCGAAGTGCCGTTCCATCTCCGCGTGGTCCAAGTCTTCGTTTTCTTTAAACTTCGTCGTTACCGCCGGGAACACGCCCTGCCACTTCGTCGTCGCCATTGCTTTACTCCTTCAGTTGGGAAATGGATCACTGAAGGAGATATTAATATGAGTCTAATATATTTACAACATATTTAATCTCAATCTTCGTGCGTCAGCCGCAGGAAGTGGTTGAGGATGTGGAAGTGGTCCTCGAAGAACTGGTCTTCCATCGCCGCCAGGTCGGCAAGCGGTATCCAGCAGGCCTGGGCGGCGTCGTCGGCGCCTTCGACCGCCGGCAGTTGCTCGGTTTTCAGGTCGAAGTAGTGGGCGTGCGTGATGGTGCGCCCGCGCAGGCTGCGCGACGGGTGGTCGAACACCTTGACGTCGACCAGCGACTCGGCCAGCGTCGCGCCCAGCACGGCCAGGCCGGTTTCCTCGGCCAGTTCGCGCAGCGCGCCCTGCAGCAGGCGTTCGTGCTGTTCGACGAAACCGCCCGGCAGCGCCCATAGTCCTTTGCCGGGGTGGGCGC
Organism: Janthinobacterium sp. CG3; assembly: GCF_000344615.1. Classification (GTDB taxonomy): domain Bacteria; phylum Pseudomonadota; class Gammaproteobacteria; order Burkholderiales; family Burkholderiaceae_D; genus Janthinobacterium. Next base: position 4,775,236 of record NZ_KB467824.1, read on the forward strand.
CGCGCTCGACCAGCAGCACGTGGCCGGCGGTCTTGACCAGCGCGTCGACGGTGGAAAAGATTGGCGCGTACGGCGCCAGGCTCCAGGCGGCCTTGTAGGCTTGCACCGCGCGGTGTTCCAGCAGCAGCGGCGCGTAGGCCGACAGCAGGGTCCACGCGCGCAGGTATTGACGCACCGCCGCCGGCACCAGCGCGTCCAGCGCGGCCAGCGAGACGTCGATGTCTTCGGCTTCGAACAGCACGCGGCGGATCTGCGTGGCGTGGATGTCGGCGGCGGCGCTGACGAAGATTTCCTGCCATTGCGGGAAATGGTTCAGGTACTGGCTGGAGCTGTCCTTGAGGTAGCCGACCAGGACGATGCGTTTCGCGCCGGCCGCGCATTGCGCGACTTTTTTGCCGACCACGCCGGCCCAGCGCGCGTCCTCGTAGTAGTCGCGCACGGCGACGAAGGAGACCCGCTCGCGCTCGTGCGCCGGCAGCGTGGCGGCGATCATGGCGGCGCGTTCCTGCCAGGTGAACGGGTTCTTCGCGCTGCGGGCGTGGAACGACGAGCCGAGTACCACGACGACCTTGGGCGCGGCGTCGAGCGCCATGCGCAGCAGGCTGGCGTGGCCGTTGTGGAAGGGTTGGAAGCGGCCGATCAGGACGGCGGCGTCGGCGTTTGCCTGGGTGTTCATAGAGGGGCGCTTTCTTTAATATTTCGCGGTGATGGGCATTTGGCGGCCGCTGCCGAAGGCGCGCGAACGCACCCGGATGATCGGCGGCGCCTGGCGTCGCTTGTACTCGTTGCGGGCGACCATGCCGAGGATGCGCGCGACCAGCTTGCGGCCGTCGTCGCGGACCAGCAGCGCGTCGACGAAGCCGCCGGCGGCCGCCGCTTCGGCTTGCGGCAGGCGCTTGCCTTCGATGTGCCACTTCAGGATGTCGTCCAACACCTCGTAGGGCGGCAGGCTGTCGGTGTCTTGCTGGCCCGGCGCCAGTTCGGCGGACGGCGGCTTGGTCAGCACCGCCTCGGGAATGATTTCGCGGCCGGCGTGCTCGTTGACGTGGCGCGACAGCGCGTACACCTCGGTTTTATACAGGTCGCCGATCAGGCCCAGGCCGCCGTTGGTGTCGCCGTATAGCGTGCAATAGCCAACCGAGATTTCGCTCTTGTTGCCGGTGGTGAGCAGCAGCGCGCCGAAGGTGTTCGAGTATTCCATCAGGATGGTGCCGCGCACGCGCGCCTGCAGGTTTTCCAGCGACAGGCCTTGCAGCGGCTGGTCGAAGGCGGCGCCGAAGCCGTCGCGGTAGCTCTCCACCAGCGCCAGGATGGGGTGGGTGTAGAGCTTGATGCCGAGCTTGTCGCACAGCGCCACCGAGTCCGACACCGAGCCTTCGCTGGAGTAGGCCGACGGCATGGTGATGGCGAATACGTTCTCGGCGCCGAGCGCCTCGACCGCCAGCGCCAAGGTCAGCGCCGAGTCGATGCCGCCGGACGAGCCGACCACCGCCTGGGTGAAGTTGCAGCGCCGCGCGTAGTCCTGCAGGCCCAGCACGATCTGGCGGCGGGTGAAGTCGGGCACCGACAGGCCGGCCGGGTCCGGCGCGGCCAGGGCGGCGCCGTCGGCGTCGCTGAAGCGGCCGTCGGCGAAACCGATGACCTGGAAGTCTTCCTGGAAGCGCAGCGCTTCGAACGCCACGCCTTGCGCCGGCGCGACGGCGAACGAGGCGCCGTCGAACACCAGCTGGTCCTGGCCGCCGACCTGGTTGACGTACAGGACGGGCAGGCCGGTGCGCTCGGCGGCGGCGCGGAACAGGTCGTGGCGCTGCTGGCGCTTGCCGATGTCGGACGGGCTGGCGTTGATGCTGATGACCAGTTCCGGCTTGGCCGCCCGCAGCGCGGTGAAGGGGTTGACCAGGTAGTCGCGGCCGGCGTCGTTCCAGCCGTCCTCGCAGACCATGAAGCCGATGCGGTGGCCGGCGACGTCGAGCAGGCAGGCGCCTTCCGGACCCGGCTCGAAGTGGCGGCGCTCGTCGAAGATGCCGTAGGTCGGCAGCAGCTGTTTGTAGTATTCGGCCACCACGGCGCCGTCCTGGATCGCCAGCAGCGCGTTGTACAGCGGTTTGCCGGGGCCGCTGTTGCGGCGCACGGTGCCCAGCACCGTGACCAGCGAGGGCACGCGGCGCGAGGCGTCGATTACCTGGGCCAGCGCGTCGTCGAGGCGGCCCAGGAAGGCGGCGTCTTCGAGCAGGTCGGCCGGGTAGTAGCCGCACAGCGACAGCTCGGAGAAGACGACGATGTCGGCGCCGGCGGCGGCGGCGCCGGCCATGTGGCGCTCGGTGGCGGCGGCGTTGCCGGCGAAGTCGCCGACGGTGTAGTTCAGCTGGGCGATGGCGAGCTTGAGCATGATTTTTTCCTTTGGTTCAGGCGGCGGCGTGGCGGAAGATCTGGCGCAGGTAGGCCAGGAAGGTCTCGTCCTTGCACAGGGTTTTGCCGGCCGAGTCGGACAGCTTGGCGACCGGCTGGCCGTTGCAGCTCATCAGTTTCATGACGATGTTGAGCGGCGCCACGCCGGTGTCGTTGCTCAGGTTGGTGCCGATGCCGAAGCCGGTCATGCAGCGGTCGGCGAAGTGGCGGTACAGCGCGAACGCCGCTTCCAGGTCGAGGCCGTCGGAGAACACCAGGCGCTTGGTGTTGGCGTCGATGCGCAGCGTGGCGTAGTGCGCCAGCGCCTTTTCGCCCCACACCACCGGGTCGCCGGAGTCGTGCCGCAGGCCGTCGAACAGCTTGGCGAAGTACAGGTCGAAGTCGGCCAGGAAGGCGTCCATGCCGACCACGTCGGTCAGCGCGGTGCCCAGGTCGCCGCGGTATTCCTGCACCCAGTCCTCCAGCGCGGCCTTCTGGAAGTCGCGCAGGCGCACGCCGAACGATTGGTACGATTGCAGGTATTCATGGGCCATCGTGCCGATCGGTACCAAGTTGTATTTCTTGGCCAGGTAGACGTTCGAGGTGCCCTTGAAGTACCGCGGCACGGCGCGCGCCAGCGTGGCGACGACTTCGTCCTGCCAGGCGCCGGAAAAACGGCGGCGCACGCCGAAGTCGAAGAATTCGAACGGATGCTTGCGCCCCGGCTCGGCGCCGAAGGCGCGCAGCAGCTCGACTTTTTCGGCCAGGCGGCGGCGCGCCTCGGCCAGCAGCGGCGCTTGCTCGAAACGGCGGAAATACAGCTCGTTGACGATGAAGAGCACGAAGATTTCAAAGCCCATCACGTGCACCTGCGGACCCTTGGCGACGACGCGCAGCGTCGGCCCGTCGCAGTCGACGCTGATGAATTTGCGCTGGAAGCGGAAGATCGTCAGGAAGTCGACGAAATCGCTTTTGATGTAGCGCAGCGAGCGCAGGTAGTCCAGCTCGTCCTCGGCGAAGGTCAGCGCGCAGAGCTGGTCGAGTTCATAGTCGACGTCGGCTTTCAACTCGGCCAGCGGGTAGGCCGGCGTGTTGCGGCAGACGAAGGCGTACTCGGTTTCGGCGCCCGGATGGCTGTGCAGCAGCGCCTGCCACATGGTGAATTTGTAGAGGTCGGTTTCGAGCAGGCTGTTGACGATGGGTTGCATATTGGGTCCAGATTCGTGTTGTGGCTTCGACAAGGGCTGACAGGATAATTGTTTTTATTAGCGTTGCGCGTTCGATAGCAATTCCGGCAAGGCGTCGGCGGCGCCGGCCGTCTGCACGCCCAGCGCCAGCATGGCGCGGACAAAACCCTGGTATTGCGCGTCGTAGCCGCCAACCGGACTCATGCAGTCGGTCAGCAACACCAGCTTAGACAGATTTTCGGCGCCGATATTGGCGGCGATGTGCTCGGTGGTGGCTTTGACGCAATGGCTGCTTGCTTCGCCGCAAATGTAGACGCGGTCGGCCCGCGCCAGCGTATCGATCAGGCCCTGGTTCAACTGCGTGGCCGGGTCGTCGCGGTCCGGCACCTCGGCCAGCACGGCGGAATAGTGCTCGGTCCACGGGTTGCTACCCTTGGTCACCATGTTGACCACGCCCAGCCCGGCGTCCTGCCAGCCGTTGCAGGCGGCACGCACGTCGGCGTGGATGTTGTGGCCCCACGAGCCGATTTCGCAGTGCACCGGCCAAACCATCAAGCGGTAGCGCCCGCTCGCTTCGAGCGTGTCCAGATAGGCCAAGGTGCGTGGCAGCGCGTCCTTGTTGCGCGGCGCGTATGTGCCGGCGCGCACGTCGGCGGCGCTGATTTCGGTGAAGGGCGGCACGGCCGCGCCTTGGGCGTCGAACCAGAACGTGGGGTGGGCAATGTCGACGCGCTGGTGCGTGTCGAGCGTAACGCTGATGCCGGACAGGCCCTGGCGACCGCGGTTGACCAGCTCGGCAATGCGCAGCATGTCGGCGTGGGCGCCGGCCACCGGCAGCGCCGGCGCCTCGATGCCGCCGAGCGGACGCGGCGCCAAATAGCTTTCGGGCAAGTCGCAAAAATCGTTTTGCGGATCGATGACGAGCAGGTGAAGGTTGCGTCTCATGTGGATCTCCGGTGGTTGGCAGTGAGTGTAATGTAGGTCACTTAGTTTATTTGTGCAACTAACTAATTTGATATTTCTCATGGGACTGGAGTTCGGCCCCAGGTTTATCTACGTGCCCGCGATTTTGCGTGTAGACTTAGTATAGGTATCGAACTAAGTGGCTTTTGCACCGGAGTGGAAGATGAATGACGTGATCTGTACCGTAGACGTGGTTTTGCTGACTATCAAGGACGGCGCTTTGCACGTGGCCTTGCTGAAGCGCGACCGCGACCCGTATAAGGACGTGCTGGCCTTGCCCGGCGGCTTCGTGCATGTGCGGGAGGACGCCGACGCCCAGGCCGCCGCCTTGCGCGTGTTGAAAGAAAAGACCGGCATCGACGCGCCGTACCTGGGGCAATTGGCGACGTTTTCCGGGCCGGTGCGCGACCCGCGCGGCTGGTCGATGTCGATCGCCCACTACGCGTTGGTGTCGCACGACGTCATCGCCGGGGCCGGGCACCCCGACGTGGCATTGCGCAGCGTCGACCAACTGATGAACCTGCCGTTCGACCACCAGGCCATCATCGACACGGCGGTGGCGCGGCTGCGCAGCAAGAGCCAGTACTCGTCCTTGCCCTGCTACCTGGCCGGCGACACGTTCACCTTGCCGCAATTGCAGCGCATCTACGAGGCGCTGATGGGCGAGCCGCTCAACAAGGTCAGTTTCCGCCGCAAGATGACGGAGATGGGCATGCTCGAAGCGGTCGAGGGACAGATGGAAGTGGGCGGCGCGCACCGTCCGGCGCAGTTGTACCGATTGAAGCCGGCCCTGCGCGCGCAGCTGGCGCTGCTTTCCCGCGGCTTGTAATTGTTGAAGTTCGCGGGCCGGCGGCGCTGAAAACCAAGCCAAGAGGCGCCCTTGGTGTTCCCGTTGATCCCCATTGAAAATAACCGGAGGTAAGCCCCATGTTCACCCTCAAATTCATCAAGTTCCAGCCGAGTACCCATGTGCTGCAATACAAGAAAGGCGTGCTCGTCCGCGAGGGCGCCGGCCTGGCGTTCTTCTACTACACGCCAACCGCCGCCCTGGTGGCGGTACCGATGGGCAGCGAAGACGTTCCCTTCATCTTCGAGGAAAGCTCGGCCGACTTTCAGCTCATCACGGTGCAGGGCCAGGTCACGTACCGCATCACCGATCCGAAAAAAATCGCCGGCCTGCTCAATTTCTCGATCGATCCGGTCACGCAACAGTACATTTCCGACGATCCGCAAAAGCTGTCGCAGCGCATCATCAACGTCGCCAAGGTGCTCACGCGCAAAGGCTTGCAAGAGCTGCCGCTGCGCGAAGCCTTGCGCGCCACCGACATGCTGGCCACGCTGGTGACGCAGAGCGTCAAAGGCAGCGCCGAATTGCAGGCGCTGGGCGTCGAGATCCTCGGCTTGTCCTTCCTGGCGATCAAGCCCACGCCCGAGACCGCGCGCGCACTGGAGGCGCAGGCGCGCGAACAGATCCTGCGCGAAGCGGACGAGGCGGTCTACGCGCGCCGCAACGCGGCGGTCGAGCAGGAGCGGCGCATCAAGGAGAATGAACTCAACACCGAGATCGCCGTGGAAACCAAGCAGCGCCAAATCCGCGAAACGCAGATGGAGGCGGAGCGCAGCATCCAGCACAAGCAGCATGAATTGCAGCAGGCCGAGATGACGGCGAAGATTGCGCTGGAGGGGCAAAATACGCAGTTGGTGACCTTGGCGATGGACAACGCCAAGCGCGAAGCGGACGTCAAGGCGCACGCGGCCGGCGTGTTGATGCGAGCCTACGCCGGCGTCGATCCGAAGATCCTGCAAGCGTTGGCGATGTCCGGCATGCAGCCCGGCCAGTTGATCGCGCTGGCCTTCCACGAACTGGCCGAGAAGGCCGAGCGCATCGGCCAGCTCAACGTGACGCCCGATTTGTTGCGGGAAGTCATCGACAGTCCGGTCCGGTGAACGCGATGCGCCGCCACACCGAAAACAAGACCGTTCTGGTCACGCGCAAGACGCGCCTGGAGAACCTGGTGGCCCAATACAACACCGTTGGCCAGGCCAAGTTCTATATCGAGCATCTGGGCGCCGATTTTTCCGACTATCTGGTTGAGCACGACACTTACCAGCGCTGCGTGCGCGAAGCGGAAACCACGCTGCAACAGTTGAGCCGCGTGCAGGTGGTCGAGCGCGCCTTCCTGCCGAACTTCCTGTTCGGCCCGCAAGACGTCGTCGTCGCGCTGGGGCAGGACGGCCTGGTTGCCAATACGCTGAAATATCTGGACGGGCAACCGTTGATCGGCGTCAATCCCGACCCCAAGCGTTGGGACGGCGTGTTGTTGCCGTTCGGCGTGGCCGACCTGGCCCGCATCGTCGCCCAGGTGTTCGCCGGCCGGCGCCAGATCCAGGAAGTGACGATGGCCAAGGTGGCGCTGAACAACGGCCAGACGCTGTACGGCGTCAACGACATTTTTATCGGGCCGAAGTCGCACACCTCCGCCCGCTACACGATCTGCCTGGACGAGGCGCAGGAACAGCAATCGTCGAGCGGCGTCATCGTCTCCACCGGATTGGGATCGACCGGCTGGCTGAAAAGCCTGCTGACCGGGGCCAGCGCCATCGCCGCGCAGGCGACGCCGGGCGGCGCGGCGCGCGCGCCGGCGCCGCCGGCGCCGTGGGACGCCGACTACTTGTACTTCACGGTGCGCGAACCCTTCCCCAGCCGGACCTCGGCGGCCTCGCTGGTGTTTGGCAAAATCAGCGCCGGGTCGTGCCTGACGCTGACCTCGCAGATGGCCGAGAACGGCGTCATCTTCAGCGACGGTATCGAGGCCGACTACCTCGAATTTAATTCCGGCATCGTCGCCCGGCTTGGCCCGGCCGAGAAAAAGGGCTTGTTGGTGGTGTGAGGGCGGGCGCCGCCGTCAGGCCAGCGTGACGGTAATGCCCAGCGCCCGGTACGGCGCCAGCAAAGCGTCGTCGACGTCGGCGTTGACGACGATGCCGCTGACCTGGGCCAGCGGCGCGATCAGGTAAGGCGACGCGGTGTTGAGCTTTTCCGGCGAGGCCAGCACCACGGTTGTGGCGGCGGCGTTGCTCAGGGCGCGCTTGACGGCGGCCTCCTCGAAATCGCCGGTGGTAATGCCGGCCTCGGGATGCAGGCCGGACACGCCCATGAAATACAGGTCGGCGCGCACCCGGCCGATGGCCTCGATGGCGGCCGCGCCGACGCCGACGATGGAATGCTTGAACAGGCGCCCGCCGAGCATGATCACCTCGACGTGGGCGTGCTCGACCAGCTCAAGCGCAATCGACGGGCTGTGCGTAACCACGGTGGCACGCAAGTCCGCCGGCAACTGGCGCACCAGTTGCACGGCGGTGGTGCCGCCGTCGATGAACACCACCTGCCCCGGCAAAATCATGGCGGCGGCGGCGCGGCCGATGGCCGGCTTGGCGTCGCTGGAAATGCCCTGGCGCGCGGCGAACGGCGCCATCGCCGGCGAGGCGGGCAGGGCGCCGCCGTGCACCCGCTGCAGCAGCCCCTCCCTGGCCAGCTCGCGCAGATCGCGCCGTATCGTGTCCTCCGACAGGCCCAATTGTTCGCTCAGCAACTTGGCGACGATTTGGCCGTCGCGTTTGAGCAGTTCCAGCAGATGTTGTTTGCGTTGGCGTGTCAGCATAGTATATTTGCATGAATAATCTTGAGATTGCACGATATTGCATGATATCTTTGCCGGGCACAAGCGCGCATTGGCCCTCCAACGCAAAGCCCACCCACCGGAGCACAGCATGCAAGACAACAGAGTCAAAATCCACAAGGTCGAAACCCTGTCCCACGACTGGTACCTGCTGCAAAAAACCACCTTCGACTACCTGCGCCGCGACGGCGCGTGGCAAACCCAAACGCGCGAAACCTACGACCGCGGCAACGGCGCCACTATCCTGCTATACAACCGCGCCCGCCGCAGCGTGATCCTGATCCGCCAATTCCGCTTCCCCACCTACGGCAACGGCCACGACGGCTTCTTGATCGAAACGGCCGCCGGCCTGCTCGACCAGGCAAGCCCGGAAGAGCGCATCAAACTCGAAGTCGAGGAAGAAACCGGCTACCGCGTGGCCGAGGTGTGCAAGGTTTTTGAAGCCTTCATGAGCCCCGGCTCGGTCACCGAAAAGCTGTATTTCTTCGTCGCAGAATACGAACCCGGCGCGCGTGCCGGCGACGGCGGTGGCGTGGTGGCGGAAGGGGAAGACATCGAAGTGCTGGAATTGCCGCTGGAGCAGGCGCTGCACATGGTGGCCGACGGCCGTATCGCCGACGGCAAAACCATCATGCTGCTGCAGTACGCGCAGCTGCACCTGTTGCCGCCGCCGGCACCGCGCAAGGATGCGATGATGATTTTGATCGCCGGTCCCTACCGCTCGGGCACGGGCGACGACCCGGCGCTGATGGCGGCCAACGTGGCGGCGATGGAAGCGTTCGCGCTGCCGCGGTACCAGGCCGGCCACATGCCGGTGCTGGGCGAATGGCTGGCGCTGCCGCTGCTGAAACTGGCCGGCTCGGCGCAGGTGGGTGACGCGGCTTTCGAGCGCATCTTCCACGCGCAGGGAGGCGACGACCCTGCTCGGCAGGCGGCATCGCCATTGACGCGTGGCGCGCCGCTCGGGGCCGCCTGTGGCGCTCCTGGGCGCATGGGGATCGTCCGAAGGGGCGCAGTCGACTCGGCGGCATTCGACTCGTATGGCGGCACGTTCAGTTCCAGCGAGTTGGCATTACGTTGAACTTACGCAGCGATTAGCGAAGCGTAATCCAGCGCCGAGCAGATGCCGACGCCAGTCGGGTTAAGCCCGAACGGGCTAACCCGACCCTAGTAGATGGGAATTCCAAGCATCAAGGTGGTTTTTCGCAAATTTATCCTATCCCTTGTTTCGGCATAACCAGCGGGTCAAGGGCGGGCGAAGCCCGGCGAAGCGAACCCTTGACGCCGCCGATACCGAAATATGCTGGTCCATGGCGCCATGACGCATATTGCGGCTTGGCGCCATGCCGACCTGTTTCGTTTTGGCCTTCGTTCATTGCCAGCGCTTTGCTTTCGTCGTTCGTACAGCCCAGTTCGAAGCTCTCGGTCATCATTGCGTGAGACTTCACGTCCCACCACCTTCTATCCGCTGGTTTTGCTACCCCAGCCTAATTCTGCATGCGCGTTGCGCTTAGTGACCTTGATGCGTGCAAGCCCCATCTACTAGGGTCGGTTGCCATGGGCAACCAGGTCGGGTTACGGGCCTGCCTACTCCTTGCTGCTGCGTAGTTCAACGTAATGCCAACTGCTGGTACTGAACGTGCCGCCTTACTCCCTTATGCCGCTCGTTTCAACTGCGCCCCTTCGGGGACGATCCCATGCTCCAGGTAGCGCCACAGGGCGACCACCAGCTTGCGCGCCACCGCGACGATGGCGATGCGCTTGCCGCGCTTGTTCTGGCCTCCCTGCGTGCGCCGGGCGAACCATTTCGTCATCACGCTGTCGGGTTGGTAGCGCAGCCAGAACCAAGACATCTCGATCAACAGCGCGCGCACGCGCCGGTTGCCCTGCTTGCTGATGCCCTGGTCAACCCGGCTCTCGCCGCTGTCGTAGGGCTGCGGCACCAAACCGACGCAGGCGCCCACCTGCCTGCGGTTCTCGAATTTGCGCCAGAACAGCTCCAGCACCAACCTCGTCGCGCCCACCGGCCCCACCGCCTTCAACCGTTCCAGGTCGGCAATGCGCTGGCGCACCTCCGGCGGCAATTGCTCCGCCATCCCTTTTTCCAGCGCGGCCAGTTGTTGCTGCGCCAACTCCAAACGTTTGCACTCCTGTTCCAGCCGCTGCTGCAGCTGCGCCGACAGCGGATCGCCGTCGTAGCAACACAATTCCCGCTTGTTCAGCCGCGCCCCCACATCGCCGCCGACGCCATCCCAGCAGCCGACGGTGCGCAGCAGCTTGCGGATCCGGTCGCGGTGCTGCTGCGTTTCCTTTTGCAACTCGCCGCGGTCCCGTACCACGTGCCGCTGCGCCTCGGCCTCCACCGTCGGAACACGGATCACGTGCATCCGGTCGTACTCGCCACGCAACCAGCCCCGCAATGTCAGCACCAGCTTGATCGCGTCGAGCCGGTCGGTCTTGGCCCGCCGTTTGTGCCGCTCGACGGGAATGCTGGCAGGGTCGCAGATCACCACCTCGTAGCCCAGCTTCGAGAGGGCGCGTTCAATCCAGAAGCCATCCTGACCAGCCTCGTACAGCACGACGGTGCGTACCTCGGCGGCCAGGCCCCACTTTGCCTTGAACTTCTCAATCTCCTGCACCGTTTCGTTGAGGCGCCCCGCCGCTGTCTCGCCGGAAACCGTCTGAATCGCCGGCTTCTCTCTCTTTCCGTCGTGCAAGGCAATTTTCCAGCTCTTGCTCGACAACTCTAATGCCACTGCAAAAACTTCGACTTCAGGCGTAAAATCGTTGGCGCGGGTCGGTTGCATGATTTTCTCCTAAGTTGATTCTTCGAACCTTCACTTTAGGATTAATTTGCGTCTTTTGCCGACCCGCCTTCATTCATAGTATCTACGAAACCGGCGCCGCTAACTAGCTTTTGGAGCCGGAGCCACCTGACTTGCTTGAGCTTGACGAAGCGCTCGACTTGCCCGAACCCGAGGAGCTGCCCGAACTGCCTTGGTTGCCGCCGGAACTACCTTGGTTGCCGCCCGACTTGCCGCGCGAACCGCCGTCGTCCGAATCGCTTTGCTGGTTGCCGCCCGACTTGCCGCGCGAGCCACCGTCGTCCGAATCGCTTTGCTGGTTGCCGTCGTTCTTATGGCTCATTGCGCCGGCCTTGCGCGCCTCTTCCGAGGTGAACTCGTGCGCGGTGCCTGCGGCGTGGGCGGCGCGGCCGCCTTCGGCTGCGATTTCACGCTGCTGCTCAGGGTCCATCGACGCAAAACCGCGGTTGCTGGTGTCGCTTTGATTGTTGCCGCCCTTGCTGCCGGCTTGATTACCGCGCGATTTGTCGTCGTCCTTGTTGCTGGCCTGGCTGGAGCCTTTGCCGCTTTCTTTGCTGTTGTCGTTACCGCTTTGGTTGCTACCTTTGCTACCGCTTTGATTTGACGAAGACATGAGTGTTCTCCCGATCTAATAAGTTAGAGTTCAAATGGCATACAGAGTCTCCCGCCACCCGGGTGCATCGTTGCAGCTTCGCTGACTGATCAGGCGAGGGGATAGATTCCATAGTAGAGCGCGCATCCCTTGTCCGAAATAGGACGACGGATGGAGTTAGCGTAGGAACAATCCTGCTGGACATTGACGGGCGATAACTAACGATGTTGGGAGGGACGTGTTGCCGCGCCGATGGCGGCGGGGCCGGGGAACGCGCTGTTCCCCGGCAGGCGCGCTAACGAGGCTTAGCGCGATTTGACGAACGGCGTGCCGAGCGCTTTCGGCGCCACCGACTTGGCCATCAGGCCGGCCAGCACGATGACGGTGACGACGTAGGGCACCATCTGGATCAGCGAGCCGGGGATGCGGCCGATGCCGGGCAGGTCGACGCCCTCGATCTGGATCTGCACTGCGCCGAAGAAGCCGAACATCAGGCAGCCGAGGAAGGTGTAGAGCGGGCGCCAGTTGCCGAACACCATGGCCGTCAAGGCCAGGTAGCCGGCGCCGGCCGACATGTCGCGCAGGAAAAAGCCGCTCTGGACGATGGCCAGGTAGGCGCCCGAGAACGAGCACAGCACGCCGGCGACGAGCATCGCCAGGTAGCGCGTCTTTTCGACGCTGACGCCGGCGGCGTCGGCAGCGTGCGGGTTTTCGCCGCAGGCGCGCAGGCGCAGGCCGAAGCGGCTGTGGTACAGCACCCAGTGTACCAGCGGTACCAGCGCGAACGCCAGGTACACCAGCGCCGAATGGCCGCCGATCAGGTGGGCGTACAGCCAGCCGACAAAGGGGATGCCTTCGACGTACTGGGTGCCGGGCAGCACCACGTCGAACAAGCGCGCCTGGCCCAGGTCCGGCGTGCGCCCGCCCTGCTGGAAGTAAAACTGCGCCAGCACGAAGGTCAGCCCGCTCATGGCGATGTTGATGGCGATGCCGGCCACCAATTGGTTGCCCTTTTGCGTGATGCTGACATAGCCTTGCAGCAGGGCCAGCAGCGCGCACACCAGCGTGCCGGCGGCCACGCCGTACCACGGGTTCTGGGTGGCGAAGGCCACCGCCGCCGAGGTGAAGGCGCTGGCCAGGATCTTGCCCTCCAGGCCGATGTCGATGACGCCGCTGCGTTCGGCGAACAGGCCGGCCATCGCGGCGAAGATCAGCACCGGCGCGTTGCGCACGGTCGACACCAGGATGCTGGCGAAATGGAAGTCGTCGAAGGTCATGCTGCGCTCCGTTTGCTGCGTTTGAGCATGGCCGCGATTGCCGGCGCGTAGAAGTTTTCCATCGCGCCGCAGAAGAGGATGATCAAACCCTGGATGAAGATGAAGGTCTCGGTCGGGATGTTCGGTTTCTCCAGCGACAGGTCGAAGCCGCCCTGGATCAGCGCGCCGAACAGGATCGCCGACAGGAAGATACCAACCGGATGCTGGCGCCCCATCAGCGCGATGGCGATGCCGATGAAGCCGGCGCCGGCGGTGAAGTTCAGGCTCAGGTAGTGGGTCGAGCCCATGATGGAGTTGACCGAGCCGAGCCCGGCCAGCGCGCCCGAGATCAGCATGACGGCGATGATCATCTTGCTGATCGACACGCCGGCGTAGTGGGCGGCGTTCTGGTTCAGGCCGGTGGCGCGCAGCTTGAAGCCCCACGCCGAGCGCGTCATCATGACGCCGTAAATGGCCAGCGCGACGATGGCCAGCGGGAAGCTGACGTTGAGCGGGGTGTCGCCCAGCATCGGCAACCAGGTGTTCAGGCGCGGCATGGCGCCGCTGTCGGCGAACAGGCGGCTGGCGGTGTTTTGCTCGCCGACCGGGATCAGGTATTTGACGATGATGAAGTTCATCAGGCTGGCGGCGATGAAGTTGAACATGATCGTCGTGACGACGATGTGGCTGCCGCGCTTCGCCTGCAGGTAGCCGGGCAGGAAGGCCCATAGCGCGCCGAACACGGCCGCGCCCAGCATGGCCGCCGGAATCAAGGCCCAGGCCGGCAGGCTGGAGTCGAACGCCAGCATGGCCAGCGTCAGGCCGAGGCCGCCGAAATACATCTGGCCCTCGCTGCCGATGTTGAACAGGCCGGCCTGCATCGCCACCGACACCGACAGGCCGGTGAAGATGAAGGTGCTGGCGTAGAACAGCGTGTAACTGAGGCCTTCCGGGTTGATGATCGCGCTATTGACCAGAATGCCCAGCGATACGGCCGGGTTTTCACCCAGCAGGTAGATCACCAGGGCGGCTACCAGCAGCGCCGACAGCAAGTTTAAAACGGGCAGGACGACGGCGGTCGCCCAACGTGGCAAGTCGTTATTGTTCATATTATTATGCCCCCCCGCCCATCAACAGGCCGATGCGGGTGGTATCGAATTGCTCGATGGGCAGTTCTCCAGTGATGCGTCCGCCGCACATGACGAGGATGCGGTCGGCCAGCGAGCGCACCTCCTCCAGTTCGACCGACACCAGTAAGATGGCGACGCCGGCGTCGCGCAGGGCCAGCAGTTGCGTGTGGATGCTTTCGATGGTGCCGATGTCGACGCCGCGGGTCGGTTGCCCGACCAGCATCAGCGTCGGTTTGGCCAGCACTTCGCGGGCGATGACGACTTTTTGCTGGTTGCCGCCGGACAACAGGCCGATGCGCAGCTCCGGGTTGGCCGGACGCACGTCGAAGGTTGTCAGCAGTTCGGCGCAGCGCGCCGCGATGGCCTTGAAGTCGAACAGGCCCCAGCGGTTGCTGAGCTGGTCCTGGTAGCCGAGCATGGTGTTGTGCATTACCGAAAAATTCTTGACGACGCCGTCGCGCAGCCGGTCTTCGGGAACGTGGGCGATGCCCAGTTCGCGGAACAGGCGCGGCAGGCCGTCGGCGTCGCCGCGTTTGGCGAACGGCAAGTCCTGGCCGAGGAAGGCCACCGCGCCCGAGCTGGGCAGGCGCATGCCCGACAGGATTTCCATCAGCTCGCTCTGGCCGTTGCCGGAGACGCCGGCGATGGCGACAATCTCGCCGGCGCGCAGGCTGAAGTTGATGCCGGCCAGCAGCTTGACCTGCTGCGCGTTGACCAGTTGCACATTCTTTACGTCGAGCACGACCGCGCCCGGTTGGTAGGGCGCGCGCGGCAGGTGGTTCTGGATCGGCCGGCCCACCATCATGTTCGCCAGTTGCTCCTTGGTGGTGCCGGCGGTGGCGACGGCGCCGACGACGCGCCCGCCGCGCATCACCGTGACGGTGTCGGTGATGTCCAGGATTTCCTGCAACTTGTGGGTGATCAGGATGATGGTCTTGCCCTGTTCCTTGAACAGGCGCAGGATGTCGAACAGCGACGCGGTTTCCTGCGCCGTCAGCACGGCGGTCGGCTCGTCGAGGATCAGGATGTTGGCGCTGCGGTAGATCTGCTTGAGGATCTCGACGCGCTGCTGGGCGCCGACCGACAAGTCTTCGATCTTCGCCAGCGGATCGACGTCGAGCCGGTAGCGCTGGCAGATCTCGCGCAGCTTGGCCTCGGTGGCGGCGCGCTGGCCGGCCAGCTGGAAGCCGCCCTCGGTGCCGAGCATCACGTTGTCGAGAACGGTGAAATTTTCCACCAGCATGAAGTGCTGGTGCACCATGCCGATGCCCAGGCGGATCGCCTCCTGGCTGTTGCGGATCGGCTGGTGCTGGCCGTCGAGCAGGATGTCGCCGCCGTCGGCCCGGTAATAGCCGTACAGGATGCTCATCAAGGTCGACTTGCCGGCGCCGTTCTCCCCCACCAGGCCGTGGATCGAACCCTTGGCGATGGCGAAGCTGACGTCGGCGTTCGCCTTCACCTGTCCAAAGTGCTTGGAGATGCCGCGAAATTCTACTGCTGCTTGCATATGTTCACTAGGTAAAAACGCGCCGCGCGGAGACTGTGGTCCCCGGCGGCGCGCTTTGAGTTGACGTGTGAGTTTAAACCGGGCAGCTGTTGCCGGCGCGGTAGTCGATGACCTTGATCTTGCCGTCAATGATGTCCTTGCGGGCGCCGAGCACGCGCTTTTCAATCTCCGGCGTGATCAGCTTGCGGTTGTGCTCGTCCAGCGCCCAGTCGACGCCGCCTTCCTTCAAACCCTTGCTGACGACGCCGGCCTTCCAGGTGCCGTTCTTGACTTGCATGAAACTGTCGTAGACGGCGTTGTCGACGCGCTTGACCATTGAGGTCAGCATCGTGCCCGGGTACAGGTGGTTCTGGTTGGAATCGACGCCGATCGCCAGCTTGCCTTTTTCCTTGGCCGTTTGCAGCGTGCCCATGCCGCTGCCGCCGGCCACCGCGAATACCACGTCGACGCCGCGCTCGAACTGCGAGCGCGCCAGTTCGCCGCCCTTGGCCGGGTCGTTCCAGGCGCCGGAGGTGGTGCCGACCATGTTTTGCGTCACTTCCGCCTTCGGATTGACGAGCTTTGCGCCTTGCGCGTAGCCGCAGGCGAAGGTGCGGATCAGCGGGATGTCGATGCCGCCGATGAAACCGAGTTTTTTCGACTTGCTGGCCATTGCCGCCGCCACGCCGACCAGATAAGAGCCTTCTTCTTCCTTGAACAGCACGGAATTGACGTTATTGCCGGGCGCGGTGCCGTCGATCAGCACGAATTTCACGTTGGGAAATTCCTTGGCGACCTTTTGCACGGCTTGCGTCTGGGCGAAGCCGATCGATGCGATCAGATCGAGTTTTTTGCGCGCCAAACCGCGCAGCACCTGCTCGGCCTGGGTGTCGCTGGACGCCTGCACTTCGATGAAGGAAATATTGGTCTCTTTCTTGAAGCGTTGTGCGCCTTCGAAAGCGGACTGGTTGAACGACTTGTCGAACTTGCCGCCGGCGTCATACACGATGCCCAATTTTGGGTCCGCCGCGGACGCGCTAGCCGTCATAAACAAGGCTGCGATCGTCAAACTAAGTTGTGTAAGTTTCATGAATTGGCTCCTGGAAGTTCGATATTGTATATTTTTTATAGACGAAGCCGCTAATTCGCTCGTTTTACCGCCGTATGCGCCAGCCTTGCGCGCCAACCATGCCTTGATCGCAATCTTGTAGCATCATCACAACAGTTTCCGCATACCGTTGTGGAAACGCCGCCGCTCAACTTGTTGCGTCCGCGCGCATCGCTGTTGCCACCGCGCCACGCCGGGCGCCGGACGCGGCGCGCCGCGGTTTGTATACATACCTGTCCGTGCTGCACGCGTTGGCGTCTGCCGCCGGCGCCGCGCCGCCGAGTGAAACGCGGGTGCCGCGGCACTTTTTTTAGCCGCCGCCGCCGCCGCCGCCGCGGCTTTCCGCGGCGCGTATCACGCTGCCTTTTTGTTAAGCACACGAACCGCACAGGGACTTGGTTCGTCACTATGCATCATGCTATATATGTATGACAAATACGATTTTATTTAGCTATTTATATGATCGACATATAAATAAACAGCACCATTTTGTGATTTTCAGTGAATATTTTTCCTGCTAGCATGACCAATACTTTGCATTTTGCAAAGCCGGAAACTGTCAAAACGGCCTGTGTTGGAGGTGCGTTTGCGCATCCCGGCAGACCCGCCGAATGCCCGCGCCGCGCCGCCCAAGAGCCGCTGTACAGAGTTGAAACTGGTGTTTACCCCCATAGGAGTTGGTCGATGATGAAAACAAATGAGAACAATCCGCCGCGCCGGCATGCCGCGCGTTCGCTGATCGCGCTGGCGGTGGCCGCGGCTTTCCCGCTGCACGCGGCGATCGCCCAGGAAGCGCCGGAGGCCGCCAAGGCCCAGCCCGGCCAACTGGAAACGGTGATCGTCACCGCGCAGCGTCGTTCGGAAAACATCAAAGACGTGCCGATGGCCATCTCCACCATGAAGGGCGAGAAACTCGACGTATTGACCGCCGGCGGCCAGGACGTGCGCTTCATGTCGGGCCGCACGCCGAGCCTGAACGTGGAATCCGAGTTCGGCCGCTCCTTTCCGCGCTTCTACGTGCGCGGCCTGGGCAATATCGACTTCGACTTGAACGCCTCGCAACCGGTCGGCCTGGTCTACGACGACGTGGTGCAGGAAAATCCGGTGCTGAAAGGCTTCCCGGTGTTCGACGTGGAGCAGATCGAAGTGCTGCGCGGCCCGCAGGGCACGCTGTTCGGGCGCAACTCGCCGGCCGGCGTGGTCAAGTTCGAGTCGGTCAAGCCGACCAATAAGCGGGAAGGTTACTTTAGCGGCGGCCTGGGCAACGACGGCGTCGTCAACCTGGAAGGCGCCTACAACCTGCCGCTGAACGAACAATGGGCGGCCCGCGTCTCGCTGCAATCGCAGACGCGCGACGACCGCGTGCGCAATCCGCGTTCGACCGGCACCCAGGAACTGGAAGGCTACGACGACAAGGCCGCGCGCCTGCAACTGTCGTTCAAGCCGAGCAAGGACTTCGGCGCCTTGTTCAATGTGCACCACCGCAAGATGGAAGGCAGCGCCACCTTGTTCCGCGCCAACATCATCAAGAAGGGTAGCAACGAACTGGTCGACGGCTTCGACTACGACAACTACCCGACCGACGGCATCAACGACCAGACCCTGACCAGCACCGGCACCAGCCTGCGGCTGCGCTGGGACCTCGACGGCGTGACCTTGCATTCGATCAGCGGCTACGAGAAGGCCGAGTATTCCAGCCGCGCCGACGTGGACGGCGGCTACGGCGCCTCCTACGCGCCGCCGATGGGTCCCGGGTTTATCCCGTTTACCGCCGAAACCGGCGACGGCTTGCCGAAGCACCGCCAGTTGTCGCAGGAATTCCGGGTCGAGTCGAACACCAAGGAGCGCCTGCAATGGATCGCCGGCGTGTACGCGTTCAACGAGAAGATCACGGTCGACAGTAACAGCTACGACACGCTGAACCAGAATAAACTCAACGGTTTCGCGCAGCAACAGCAGGAAAGCAAGTCGTGGGCCTTGTTCGGTTCGCTGAACTATGCGATGAGCAATGTCTGGAAAGTGCGCGCCGGCCTGCGCTACACCGACGACCAGAAGGACTTCAGCGCCGTGCGCACCATGGATCCGCGCATACCATCGAGCTATGTTGGCGCCATCGGCCCGCTCACGGCCAAGCCCGAGTCGACCAACTACAGCTGGGACTTGAGCACCAACTACGAGCTGACCAAGGAAACCAATGTGTACGCGCGCATCGCCACCGGCTACCGCGCGCCGAGTATCCAGGGGCGCATCCTGTTCGGCGACACCATTTCGATCGGCGATGCCGAGAAGAACCTGTCGTACGAAGCCGGTATCAAGCAAGACCTGTTCAACAAGCGCGCGCGCCTGTCGGCCACGGTCTACCAGTACCGCGTGAAGGATTTGCAATTGACGGCCGGCAGCGGCGCGGTCAACCAGAACCGCCTCGTCAACGCTGAAAAAGCGGTTGGCCAGGGTGTCGAGCTGGACTTCCAGGCGATCCTGTCCGACGAGTTCCGCCTGACCCTGGGCGGCAGCTACAACGACACCGAAATCAAGGACCCGAACCTGTTCGTGGCGACCTGCGGCAACGGTTGCACCGTGACCTCGCCCGCCGGCCCCGGCGCCAACACCTCGCTGATCAACGGCAATCCATTGCCGCGCGCGCCTAAGTGGACCGGCAACGTCACGCTGCGCTACAGCAAGCCGATTGGCGAGGGCGAGTTCTACGCCTACACCGACTGGACCTACCGCTCGACCTACAATATGTTCCTCGACGAAGCCAAGGAATACACCGCCAAGTCGCTGGTCGAAGGCGGCCTGCGCGCCGGCTACAAATGGGCGGACGGCAAGTATGAAGTGGCCGCCTACGGCCGCAACATCACCAACAAGGTGCAGTTGATCGGCGCGATCAACTTCAACAACCTGACCGGCATCGTCAACGAACCGCGCAGCTACGGCGTGCAGTTCAAGGCCAACTTCTAAACAAGGGAGCGCCACCCCGCGGCCCCCGCACATCGCAAGGTGTGCGGGGGCTTTTTGCGTTGCAGGCGCGCTTGGCGCGGCTAGTCGGCGCGGGCCGGCGGGTTGATGATGTTGAGGAAGGCGCGCACCACCGGCGCGTCGTCCAGCGTGGTGTAGCTGATGTACAGGTTGGCGGACGGCGGGTTGGTCTTGATCGGCAGGAATACCACGCCGGGCCAGCCGATGCGGCTGGTGGTTTCCGGCAGCAGCGTGTAACCCAGGCCGGCGCCGACCATCGCCAGCAGCGTCTGCGGCTCGGACGCCTCCTGGAAAATGAAGGGCTGGAAGCCGGCCTTGACGCAGCATTGCACCAGGTAGCGCGGGAAGGCCGACTTGTCGAGCGCCAGCGTCAGCATCGGCTCGTGTTCCAGGTCGCTCAGCTCGATCGCACTTTCCTTCGCCAGCGCGTGGTGCTCGTTGACGGCCACGCAAACGTTTTCGCGGAAGCACAGCTCCTGGCGCAGGTTGTCGCGGCGCAGGTCGTCGTCGTTGAGCTTCGGCTCGCGCCAGAAGCCGACGTCGATCTGCTTGGCGCGCAGAGCCTCGTACTGCACGTTCGGGCCGGACTCGTGCAGCGTCCAGGTGACGCGCGGATACTTGGTTTGGAACTCTTCGAGCAGACTGGGAATCGGCCCCCACATGGCCGAGCCGACGATGCCCACGCGCAGCCGCCCAACCTCGCCGCGGTCGATCTGGCGGATCGTGTCTATCGTCATGCGCATTTTCGCCAGCAGGTCCGCGGCCTCCGACATCAGCGCCTTGCCGGCCACGGTCAGCTCGAAGGTGCGGGTGGTGCGGGCGAACAGGCGCACGCCCAGTTCGCTCTCCAGCTTCATGATCTGCTGGCTCAGCGGCGGCTGCGATATGTGCAGCCGCTCGGCGGCGCGGCTGAAGCTCTTTTCCTCGGCGACGGCGAGAAAATATTTTAACTGTTTCAGGTCGATGGACATGGCGTTGTTACGGCACCGCCCGATGGCTCAGCATGGCGCGCGCGAGCGCCGCGCCGACGCGGGCGTTGTTCTTCACCAGCGCGATGTTGGTGGCCAGGCTGCGCCCGCCGGTCAGTTGCTTGATGCGCGCCAGCAGGAAGGGCGTGACCTGCTTGCCCTTGACGCCGCCTTGCGCGGCCTCGGCCAGCGCCTGTGCGGTGATGGCGTCGATCTCGTCTTTTTGCATGGCGTCGGCGGCCGGCACCGGATTGCCGACCACCACGCCGCCCTTCAGGCCGAGCTGCCACTTGGTGTGGATGAAGGCGGCCTGCTCGGCCGGCGTGTCGAGCTGGAAGTCGGCCTGGAAGCCGCTCTCGCGCGTGAAAAAGGCCGGGAAGCCGCCCTGGCCGACCGCCAGCACCGGCACGCCGTGGGTTTCCAGGTACTCCAGCGTTAGCCCGATGTCGAGGATGGACTTGACGCCGGCGCACACCACCGCCACCGAGGTCTGCGCCAGTTCCTGCAGGTCGGCCGAAATGTCGAAGCTGGTCTCGGCGCCGCGGTGCACGCCGCCGATGCCGCCGGTGACGAACACGGCGATGCCGGCCAGTTCGGCGCAAATCATCGTCGCCGCCACCGTCGTCGCGCCCAGCCTGGCCTGCGACAGCACGTAGGGCAGGTCGCGCCGGCTGACCTTCATCGCGTCCGGCGAGGTGGCCAAGAGCTCCAGCTGGGCCGGCGTCAGGCCGATGCAGATCTTGCCGTCGATGGCGGCGATGGTGGCCGGCACGGCGCCGCCGTCGCGGATGATCTGCTCGACCTCCTGCGCCATCTGGACGTTTTGCGGGTAGGGCATGCCGTGCGAAATGATGGTCGACTCAAGCGCGACGACCGGCAGGCCGGCGGCGCGGGCGGCCGCCACTTCGGGGGAAAACGAGAGCAAATGGTGCATGGTTCAGTCCAGGGGAAAAAAAGTGGAGATCGGCTGCGACAGGTCGAAGCTATGGATTTCGTCGAGCACGTCGGGCGCTAGCAGCGGCGACACCGTGGCGTCCGATTCGAGCGTCATCGCGGCCACTTTCAAGCCGCGGCGGCAGGCCAGCTTCAAGTCGCCGCTGCTCTGGTATAGCGACCAGCAGACCGCGGCGGCGAAGGCGTCGCCGGCGCCGGTGACGTCGACCGTTTGCACCTCCAGCGCCGGCAGGTGGGCGACGCCGTCGGCGCAGCTGTAGTACACGCCGGCGCCGGCGCAGGTGACGATAAGGTGCTGCGCGCCCTGCGCCTGCACGGCCAGGCTGGCCTCGCGCACGGCGGCCTGGTCGGGCAGGGCGTGGCCGACCCGGGTTTCCAGCTCGCCGCGGTTGAGGATCAGCAGATGCAGGCCGCGCAGGTCGAGCGGCAGGTGGCGCATCTTCGGCTGCGACACCGCCACCAACACCAGCGGCACGCTGTCGCGCAGCGCGTCGGCCAGCAGCGAGGCGACGGCTTCGAGCGGCAAATTCAAGTCCGCCACCGTCAGCGCGGCGGCGGCGCGTTGCGGCGCGCGCCCGGCCAGGAACTGCGCCGTCAGCGCGTCGTACAACTGCATATCGGCCAGCGCCAGCACCATCTCGCCGCGCTCGTCGAGGACCGCCGTGTAGGTGCCGCTGCAGGTGTTGGCCAGGCGCAGACTGCCGCGCGTATCGATGCCGGCGGCCTCGGCGTGGGCTTGCAGCGCGGCGCCGGCGGCGTCGTCGCCGAACACCGTCAACAGCGCGGCCGGCACGCCCAGGCGCGCCAGGTTCTCGGCGATATTGCGGGCCACGCCGCCGAAGACCTCCTCGGCGCTGGCTGGGTTCGACGTGCCCATCTGCAGCGTCGCCAGCGTGCGCAGCTTGCGGTCCAGATTGGCCGCGCCGATGCACATCACCGGCCGGCTGTCGGGCAGCACGTAGGCGCGCCCGAGCAGGCGGCGCTCGCGCATCAGACCGGCGATATGGCCGGCCACGGCCGAGCGCGACAGGCGTAGCTCCACCGCCAACTCTTGCTGCGAAATGAAGGGGTTGGCGCGGATCAGCCCATACAACTGGTCTTTTTTCGAAAGGTCGGTCATGGCATAATGGGATTGTACAATTGTTAGTGATCGTAAACATATGTTTTACAGCTGTCAAACGAGGTTCCCTACGCTGTTGTCGCGTTCGCTCGTTTGGGGCTGTTTACGCTGTCTTATCATACGGCTTATTTATATTGGTTTTGTATAAATGTGGAAGAAAAATGGTATTTGCCATACATATGGCGGTTGATGCATAGTGACGTTCGATAGCAGTAGCTCCACCCAATTCGATGCATCCGCACCACGCTTGCGTACCAGACACGCAGTCGCCTCACACGGAGCCGGCGCGCCGCTCTTTTGCGCCGCTCTTTTTACTATCGCAGCGCATAGCAGCAACGAATTCATCTATTAAAATTACGAGGATAATCATGTCGAACAATTCCCCTTTCCACGCCGCCGAAATCATCCGCGCCCGCGCCCCCGCGAATTTCATGCCGCGCGTGGCGATGATCCTGGGCTCCGGCCTGGGCGTGCTGGCCGAGCAGATGAGCGACGCGGTGACGATCAGCTTCGATGAATTGCCTGGCTTCCCGATCAGCACCGTGCACGGCCACGCCGGCGAGCTGGTGGTCGGTACGCTGTCGGGCGTGGCGGTGGTGTGTATGAAGGGCCGCGGCCATTTCTACGAGGGCTACGGCATGGGCGTGATGACCAGCGCGATCCGCACCCTGAAGCTGCTGGGCTGCGAGATGCTGTTCGTGACCAACGCGGCCGGTTCGCTGCGCCCTGAAGTCGACGCCGGCAGTCTGGTGGCGATTACCGACCATATCAACCTGTTGCCGGGTACGCCGATGGTCGGCGCCAACGACGAGCGCTTCGGCCCGCGTTTCTTCAGCATGGCCAACGCCTACGACGCCGAACTGCGCGACATGGTCAAGGCAAGCGCCGCCGCCAACAGCATCACGCTGCACGAGGGCGTGTTCGTCGCCTATCCCGGCCCGAACTTCGAGACCGCCGCCGAAATCCGCATGATGTCGCGCCTGGGCGCCGACACCGTCGGCATGTCGGTGGTGCCGGAGGTGGTATCGGCGCGCCATTGCGGCTTGAAGGTGGTCGGCGTGTCCGTCATCACCAATCTGGCCGAAGGCATGTCGCCGTTTGCGCTGTCGCACGAGCAGACCCTGAAGTACGCCGCTATCGGCGCCAAGGATCTGGTCAAGCTGATTTTGGCCTTCCTGGCCGACGTCGCCGCCAAGCCGCAGGCTTGATAGCGTTTACCTCTTTTTAATCGAGCCCCATCATGTCACGCGCCTTTATCCTTTTGCTTGATTCCTTCGGCCTCGGCGCCACGCCGGACGCGGCCTCCTTCGGCGACGCCGGCGCCAATACCTTTGGCCATATCGCCAGCTGGGCCGCGGGACAGGGCAAGCCGATGTCCCTGCCCAACCTGGAGCGGCTCGGCCTGGCCGCCGCCGCCCATTTGGCTTGCGGCGAATGGGCCGAGGGCTTCGCGCTGCGCGACGGTTTCGGCGCCGCCTACGGCGCCGCGCGCGAGCGTTCGACCGGCAAGGACACCCAGAGCGGGCATTGGGAGATCGCCGGCGTGCCGGTCGATTTCGAGTGGGGCTATTTCCCGCGCACGACGCCGTCGTTCCCGGCCGAGCTGACCGCCGCGCTGCAGGCCTTGACCGGCGTGCCGGGCTTCCTCGGCGACTGCCACGCTTCCGGCACGGAGATCATCAACCGCCACGGCGACGAGCATGTCGCCAGCGGCAAGCTGATTATCTACACCTCGGGCGACTCGGTGATGCAGATCGCCGCGCACGAGGACTCGTTCGGCCTGGAGCGTTTATACGAGGTGTGCGAGGCGGCCTTCAAGCTGGTCGCGCCGTACAACATCGGCCGCGTCATCGCGCGCCCGTTCAGCGGCGCCAACGGCGACTACACGCGCACCTCGAACCGCCACGACTACGCCGTCGCGCCGCCGGCGTCGACGCTGCTCGACCACGTCAAGGACGCCGGCGGCGAGGTCGTCGGCCTGGGCAAGATCAGCGATATTTTCGCCGGCCAGGGCATCTCGCGCGTGGTCAAGGGCGTCGACAACATGGCCTTGTTCGACGCGCTGCTGACGGTCGCCGACGAGGTTGGGGACGGCTCGCTGACCTTCGTCAATTTCGTCGATTTCGACCAGGCTTTCGGCCACCGCCGCAACGTCCAGGGTTATTCGGACGCGCTGCACGAGATGGACGCGCGCCTGCCCGAGTTCGTCGCCAAGCTGAAACAGGGCGATCTGGTGGTCGTCACCGCCGACCACGGCTGCGACCCGACCTGGCCCGGTTCGGACCACACCCGCGAGCATATACCGATGATGTTCTTCGGCCCCGGCGTGGCCCCGCGGGCGCTCGGCATTTCCGACAGTTTCTCCGATATCGGCCAAACCCTCGCCCACCACCTGGGCGTGGCGCCACTTGCACATGGAAACAACTTGCTATGACAATGTCCCCCGACTTCAAGCGTAACGAAGCGATCGGCCTCGACCTCGGCTGGATCAACCAGATCCGCGTCAACCGCGCCGCCGCCGACCGCCGCGCCGCCAGCCTGGCGAACCGCCGCACGGTGAAGAAGGAATACCAGGCCGCCTGGCTGGTCAAGGCGATCCAGGTGATCGACCTGACCACGCTCGGCGGCGACGACACCCCGGGCCGCGTCGAGCGCCTGTGCATGAAGGCGCTGCGTCCGCTGCGCGCCGATTTGATGGCGGCGCTCGGCGTCGCCGACCTGAGCACCGGCGCGGTGTGCGTCTACCACGAAATGATCGCCCCGGCCGTGCGCGCGCTGAACGGCCGCCTGCCGATCGCCGCCGTCTCGACCGGCTTCCCGGCCGGCCTGACCAGCATGGAAACGAAGCTGCGCGAAATCGAATTGTCGGTCGCCGCCGGCGCCACCGAGATCGACATCGTCATCACCCGCCAGCACGTTTTGACGGGCAACTGGCAAACGCTGTACGACGAGATGCTGGCCTACCGCAAAGCCTGCGGCGACGCCCACGTCAAGGCGATCCTGGCCACCGGCGACTTGCTGACCCTGGAAAACGTCGCCAAGGCGTCGTGGGTGTGCATGATGGCGGGCGCCGATTTCATCAAGACCTCGACCGGCAAGGAGGGCGTCAACGCCACCATCCCGGTAGCCCTGACGATGGTGCGCACGATCCGCGAGTACCACGAGCAAACCGGTTTCATGGTCGGCTTCAAGCCGGCCGGCGGCGTCAGTTCGGCCAAGAGCGCGCTGCAGTATTTGACCCTGATGAAGGAAGAACTGGGCAACGCCTGGCTGCAGCCGCAGCTGTTCCGCATCGGCGCGTCGAGCCTGCTGACCGACATCGAGCGCCAGCTTGAACACTACGTCACCGGGAACTACTCGGCCAACCACCGCCACGCGCAACCTTAAAGAACAATCGTCATGCCAACAATTAACGAGATTCTCACGACTATGGACTACGGCCCCGCAGCGGAAAGTCAAAAAGAAGCGCAAGCGTGGTTGGACCAGCGCCAGCGCAAGTTCGGCCTGTTCATCGACAACGCCTGGAGCGAGGCGGGCGAGCTGTTCGCCTCCACCAATCCGGCCGACGGCACGCAGTTGGCCGAGCTGACCCAGGCCAGCGCGCTCGACGTCGACCGCGCCGTCGAGGCGGCGCGCCGCGCCCAGCCGCTGTGGCAGGGCATCGGCGGCCACGCCCGCGCGCGCGTGCTGTACGCGCTGGCGCGGCTGCTGCAAAAGCACGCGCGCCTGTTCGCGGTGCTGGAGACGCTCGACAACGGCAAGACCATCCGCGAAACGCGCGACGTCGACATGCCGCAGGCGGCGCGGCATTTCTACTACCACGCCGGCTGGGCCCAGTTGCAGGCCGAGGACTTCGCCGACTACCGCGCGGTGGGCGTGGTCGGCCAGATCGTGCCGTGGAATTTCCCGCTGCTGATGCTGTCCTGGAAAATCGCGCCGGCGCTGGCCGCCGGTAACACGGTGGTGTTCAAGCCGGCCGAATTCACCTCGCTGACGGCGCTGTTGTTCGCCGAGCTGTGCCTGCAGGCGGGCGTGCCGGCCGGCGTGGTCAACATCGTCACCGGCGACGGCCGCGTCGGCGAAGCCATCGTCACGCATCCCGGCGTCGACAAGCTGGCCTTCACCGGCTCGACCGAAGTGGGCCGCCTGATCCGCGTCGCCACCGCCGGCAGCGGCAAGAAGCTGTCGCTGGAACTGGGCGGCAAGTCGCCCTTCATCGTCTTCGAAGACGCCGACCTGGACGCCGCCGTCGAGGGCCTGGTCGATTCGATCTGGTTCAACCAGGGCCAGGTCTGCTGCGCCGGCTCGCGCCTGCTGGTGCAAGAGTCGGTGCACGAGCGTTTCCTGGCCAAGGTGCGCGCGCGCATGCAGAACCTGCGCCTCGGCTCGCCGCTCGACAAGTCGAGCGATATCGGCGCGTTGGTCGACCCGGTCCAGCGCCAGCGCATCGCCGCGCTGGTCGACTCGGCCCGCGCCGAGGGCTGCACCGTGTGGCAGCCCGCCTGCGAACTGCCGGCCGACGGCTCCTGGTTCCCGCCGACGCTGATCACCGGCGCCTCCACCTCGGCCGCCGTGGCGCAGGCGGAAATCTTCGGCCCGGTGCTGGTGGCGATGAGCTTCCGCACGCCGCCGGAGGCGGTCCAACTGGCCAACAACACCGTCTACGGGCTGGCCGCCTGCGTCTGGACCGAGTCGATCAGCCTGGCGCTCGACGTCGCGCCGCAGATCAAGGCCGGCGTGGTGTGGATCAACAGCGCCAACCAGTTCGACGCCTCCTGCGGTTTCGGCGGTTACAAGGAATCGGGCTTCGGCCGCGAGGGCGGCCGCGAAGGCATGCTGGAATATATGACGCCGCTGTCCGAGGACGCGCGTCCGGCCGCGCCGCCGCTGGAGCCGAAGGCCAAACCCAAGGCTGCGGCGGCGCCGGCCGGCGACGCCTTCGCCATCGACCGCACCGCGAAAATGTATATCGGCGGCAAGCAGGCCCGCCCCGACAGCGCCTACAGCCGCGCCGTGTTCGGCGCCGACGGCGCCTTCCTGGCCGATATCGGCGAGGGCAGCCGCAAGGACATCCGCAACGCCGTCGAGGCGGCGCACAAAGCCTCCGGCTGGAGCCGCGCGAGCGCGCACAACCGGGCCCAGGTGCTGTATTACATCGCCGAAAACCTGGCCGCGCGCGCCGACGAATTCGCCGCCCGCATCGGCGCCATGACCGGCGCTAAAAATCCGGAAAAAGAGGTGCAGGCGGCTATCGAGCGGCTGTTCTACTACGCCGCCTGGGCCGACAAGTACGACGGTCTGGCGCACCAGCCGCCGACGCAGGGCGTCACGGTGGCGCTCAACGAGCCGGTCGGCGTGATCGGCATCGTCTGCCCGAACGAGTCGCCGCTGCTGGGCTTTATCGCCCTGGTGGCGCCGGCCATCGCGCTGGGCAACCGCGTGGTGGTGGTGCCGTCGCAAGCGCATCCGCTGTCGGCGATCGACCTGTACCAGGTGTTCGACACCTCCGATTTGCCGGGCGGCGTGGTGAATATCGTCACCGGCGGCGCCGACGAATTGGCGCGCACGCTGGCGACCCATTCGGATATCGACGCGGTGTGGCGCCACGACGGCTCGGCCGAGGGCTGCGCCGAAGTGGAGCGCTTGTCGGCCGGGTCGCTCAAGCGCACCTGGGTCGGCGGCGCCAAGGGACGCGACTGGTATAGTACGGCGCAAAGCGGCGGCCGCGCGGTGTTGGCGCACGCCAGCCAGGTCAAGAACGTCTGGATTCCTTACGGCGTTTGAACAGCATCGACAGCAAGGGGCCGGATTCTCGCCGCAGGTATGCGCGTGGAGGTCCGGCCCGAATCGCTTTACAAATCGCCAAAGCGGCGCGCGCGGCTATCACCTTATCTTACAGGCGGACCAAGACATGTTTTTAACCCAAGAGATCATTCGTAAAAAACGCGATGGCGGCGCCCTGAGCGCGGAAGAAATCCAGTTCTTCGTGCGCGGTATCACCGACGGCGGCGTCAGCGAGGGCCAGATCGCGGCGCTGGCGATGGCGGTGTTTTTCAACGATATGAACATGGACGAGCGCGTCGCCTTCACGCTGGCCATGCGCGACTCCGGCGAGGTGCTCGACTGGCGCGGCCTGGACCTGCCCGGCCCGGTGGTCGACAAGCACTCGACCGGCGGCGTCGGCGACGTCGTCTCGCTGCTGCTGGGGCCGATGATCGCGGCCTGCGGCGGCTACGTGCCGATGATCTCCGGCCGCGGCCTGGGCCACACCGGCGGCACGCTCGACAAGTTCGACGCCATTCCCGGCTACTGCACGGTGCCCGACAACGCGCTGTTCCGCAAGGTGGTGCGGGAAGTCGGCGTCGCCATCATCGGGCAGACCGCGCAACTGGCGCCGTCCGACAAACGCTTCTACAGCATCCGCGACGTCACCGCGACGGTGGAATCGGTGGCCATGATCACCGGGTCGATCCTGTCGAAAAAACTCTCGGCCGGCCTGGACGCGCTGGTGATGGACGTCAAAGTCGGCAGCGGCGCCTTCATGCCCACCTACGACAAGTCGGTCGAGCTGGCCGAGAGCATCGTCGCCGTCGGCAACGGCGCCGGCATGCACACCTCGGCCCTCCTGACCGACATGAACGAATCGCTGGCGCCGGCCGCCGGCAACGCGCTGGAAGTGCGCTGCGCGATGGATTACCTGACCGGCCGCTCGCGTCCGGCGCGCCTGCACGAGGTGACGCTGGCGCTGTGCGCCGAAATGCT
Organism: Janthinobacterium sp. CG3; assembly: GCF_000344615.1. GTDB lineage: Bacteria > Pseudomonadota > Gammaproteobacteria > Burkholderiales > Burkholderiaceae_D > Janthinobacterium. The sequence continues at coordinate 4,804,634 of NZ_KB467824.1, forward strand.
GGTGCTGGGCAAACTGGCCGGTGACGAAACCGAGGCGCGCGCCAAGCTGGTGGCGGCGCTCGACTCCGGCGCCGCCGCCGAGCGTTTCGCGCGCATGGTCAGCGCCCTGGGCGGCCCGGCCGACCTGGTCGACAACCCGGACCGCCACCTGGAACGCGCCCCGGTGGTGCTGCCGGCGCCGGCGCTGCAAGCCGGCTTCGCCAGCGCCTGCGACTGCCGCGGCCTGGGCCTGGCCGTGGTCGGCCTGGGCGGCGGCCGCCGCCGTCCAAGCGACGCCATCGACTTCGCCGTCGGCTTGACTGAACTGGTCAACCTGGGCCAGGCGGTCGCGCTCGGCCAGCCGCTGGCCATCGTCCACGCGCGCACCGAAGCGGCGGCGCGGCAGGCCGTGCGCGAAGTGCAGGCCGCCTACGCCATCAGCGCCATCGCGCCGGCCGCGAACCCGGTCGTGTACCGTTCGATCCGCCCATAACCTGCCAAGGACACGCAACATGAACAAGCAAGAACTGATCGCCGAAGCGGCCGCCGCGCGCCTGCTGGCCTACACGCCGTACTCGAACTTCAAGGTTGGCGCGGCGCTGCTGTGCAGCGACGGGCGCGTGTTCCGCGGCTGTAACGTGGAAAACGCCGCTTACGGCCTGTGCAACTGCGCCGAGCGCACCGCCTTCTTCAGCGCCTTCGCGCACGGCTACCAGCCGGGCGACTTCGACCAGTTGGTCGTCATCGGCGAAACCGACGGCCCGATCGCCCCCTGCGGCGCTTGTCGCCAGGTGATCCTGGAACTGGGCGGCAACGACCTGCCGGTGCTGCTGACCAATCTGAACGGCGACGTCTTCGAGACCACGGCCAGCGCGCAGTTGCCGAACGCCTTTGGCGGCGCCGACCTGAAAAAACCTCCCGAACGTCCATAAGGCCGCGCCGTGAACAAGACTATTGACGTGCAGGCGGCGGTGGCCATCGCCGCCGCCGAGGCCATGACGGCGAAGACGCAGGGCACCTTCGGCGTCGGCGGCGTGCTGCTCGACCAGTCCGGCAACGTGCTGCAATCGATGCACAACAACGTGGTGCGCAACGGCCTGATATTCGACCCGACCGCGCACGGTGAACGCCAACTGGTCGACTGGTATTTCGCCGAGCGCGCCAAGGGCGTGGCGCTGCCGCCGCCGGAGGACGTCACCATCGTCACCTCGCTCGACCCCTGCTGCATGTGCGCCGGCGCGATCCTGGCGGCGGGCTTCCACGTGGTGGCTGCGGCCGGCGACGCCAACGCCGGCATTAACTACGACGGCGACGCCAGCTTCACCGCGCTGCCGGCGCGCTTGCAGGCGCAGGCGGCGGCCAGTTTTTGCTACCCGGCCGTGCGCGGGCGCTCGGAGTACGCGCGCGCCGCCGCGGGCGCCGCGCCGAAGCCTTTCTTCATCGGCAAAACGGTGACCGAGCCGACCCAGGCGCTGTGCGCGCTGGTGTTTGAATCGACCTCGGAGGAGGTGATGGCATTGCTGACCGCCGATCCGGGCCAGCAGCAGTTGCGCGACCCGGCCAGCCTGCCCGCCGACCATCCGATCGTGCTGGCGCTCAAGCGCGGCGACCCCGCCGCGCTGGGCTACCGCGGCACGCCGCACCGGCCCGACGCCGGGCTGGCGCCGTTCCTGCTGGCGGCCATGGCGCAAGACCGCCTGAACGGCGGCGCCGGCGACGCCTGCGCCTTGCTCGACCTGTTCGGCAACCTGCTGTTGTGCGTGCCGGGCCAGCGCGCGCAGTCGGCCATCCGCACGCCGTTCATGGAGTGCACGCGGCGCTACGCGCAGTTGCGCTACGCGTTGATGCACGGCGCCGACGCGGCCCTGCAGGACGACGTCAGCCGCTACCTGGCGCACCCGAAGGAGGGCACCTTCGTGTTCGCCATCGGCCCCGACGACAGCGCGGCCAGCTTCATGAACCTGGGCGCGTATGGCTCGACCATGGAAGGGCCTTTGCCGGCGAATAATCCGGCCCAGTTCCAGTATGTGCGCGCCGGGCTGGAGCAGGCGGCGCTGAGTGCGCTGTGCGAGGGTTTGCCGCCGCTGTACCGCAACGTCATCAAGATCGGGCCGGTGCAGGTGCGCGACGCGGCGCTGATCGCCGCGCTGGCTTAGCCTGGCCCGAGTCTATTTGCATGCACCACATCACGGCGGCGCTCACCACGGGTCGTAGGTGCCCAGGCTCCACAGGTGGCCTTCCGGGTCGCGGCAGGTAAAGCCGCGTCCGCCGTAGTCCTCGTCCTTGATGTCGAGCACGATGGCGGCGCCGGCTTCGCGGGCGCGCTGGTACACGGCGTCGGCGTCGGCGACGACCAGGTAGCAGGTTTGGCTGTTGAGGTTGCCCAGCGCGCCGGGCTGCGCCATCAGGCGGCCGAATTCGGTGTCGAAGATCGAACTGAGCATCACCATACCGTTGCCAAAGCTTAACTGGGCGTGGGCGATGCTGCCGTCCTCGTTGGGCACTACCAGTTGCTGTTCAAAGCCGAATGCTCTGCACAACCATGCGATCGCGGCCGGCGCGTCGCGGTAGCGCAGGCAAGGGACGACGCTTGCCTTGGTGTTCTTCGGTATTGCGGACATGGAAAACTCCTACAACGCATAAAGAAGTTTGGATCGTTTTCCGCCGGTTTGCGTTCGCCCTCTCCGCGCGCCTGGGGCGCCCGTTGATCAGCGTCAGACGAACGCACGACGGCGCCGAAATCGCACAGAATCTATCGATATAGCCACTGTTTGTCGCGCGACAAGGCGGATGACGCGTTATTCATGCCGGGCCATGCCATGGCGGTCACGGCGCGGTTTGCCGCCGGCGCCGAAGGGCGCGTTGCGGATCAGCCATTTCAATACCAGGAAGACGAGGAACAGGCCGATCACCAGGGGAACGATGGTGATCAGCAGAGCCAGCACGACGCAGCTGACCAACAGCGACGGCCAGGACATATTGCTCACAATGCGCGCGCCCAGGCGGCCGATTCGCAACGTGCTTTGTTGCGTATCTTGGAACACCGATTTGAACGGTGGGGAATTGATGTCTTTCATGCCGTTTCTCCTGATAGGACGCTGCGCGGCCGCGAACTGCGGCTTGGCGATGACGGCACTATAGCGCGGCGGCGGCGCGCACGCCGCGCGTTTCCGACGAAACGCCGAAGCGGCGGCATGGCCGGCGCCGGCGCGCGACCAATCGCCCGCGGCGCCTACTCGAAGACTTTGAGCTTGAGCTGGAAGCTCAGGGCGCCGTATAAACGGTCCTTGTACGGCGGAACGAAGGCCAGGTTCAAGCCGACGCTGTTGTACTCGTAGCTGAGCGTCGGAATGATGGCTGGAAACCAGCCGCCGTCGCGCATTTTCGGATAGCCGCTGAAGGCGCCGACCACGGCGCCCAGGCGGAACGGCCCCAGCGCCACCGGCTGGTAGTACATGCCGGCGTAGTTCGAATAGGCGCGGTCGCTATTGTAGAAGCGCCCGGCGGTGGCCGACATGACCGTCGAGAAGCGGTACTCGGCGCCAATGCCGGGGTTGCTGTTGTTCAAGCCTTTGTCGCTGTCGAAGTGTGCCGAGTAGAAGCCGGCGTTGAGCCATACTTGCCGCAGCGCTTGGTTCTCGAGCAGTTCGAACGGTTGCGCGTTGGCGCTGGAACACAGCGCCAACAATAATGCGGCGCAAGCCCAGGGCAGCTTACGTGCCGGCGACAGGTAATTCATGAAGTTCCTTCAGATCTGATTGATTCGGGCGCGGCGGTGGCGCGTGCGCGCAAAGCTTACCCGCCGCCATGCCGAACCGCAAGCGTGGCGTCTACGGCAGCGCCTTCAGCCGGCGTCCTCAAGTGCGTTGGCTGGTCAGCAGTTTTAACCCCAGCAGCACAAACAACGAGCCGCCCAGGAATTTGACCGATTTGATGAAGCGGCTGTTCTTGACCTTGTGCTTGAGCCGGTTCACCGAAAACGAATAGAAAATGTGGACGCTGCCGACGCTGGCGGCGATGGTCAGGTACATGACGGCGAACTGCCAGCCCAGCGCGCGGCTCTGGTCGATAAATTGCGGCATGAAGGCGGACAGGAAGATCAAGGTCTTCGGGTTGCTGATCGAGACCAGGAAGGCGGAGCGGAACACGCCCGACTTCGACATCGGCGCGCCCGGCGCCTCGTCGCCGGTTGGGGAGCCGGGCTGGCGCGCGGTGCGGATCTGGCCGATGCCCAGCAAGATCAGGTAGGCCGCGCCCAGCACCTTCATCACCAGGAAAAACTCGGGCAGCGCGGCGATGGTCGCGCCGACGCCGCCGGCCACCAGCATGACGACGATGAGTTGCGCCGTCAGGTTGCCGAGGATGGTCAGCAGGGCCGAGGCGGAGCCGAATTTCAGGCTGTTGCGGATGACCAGCACGACGTTCGGCCCCGGCGTGATGGTGAGCAGGAAGTAGGTGGCGGCGAAGGTCAGCCACACGTGGAAGGCCATGGGAAGTCCGATTCTAAGGATGCGCTGTCGTATTGGTAATTATGCATGCTAGAGCGTCGCGGCGCCAACTGTTTGTTGGCACAGGGGGGATACCGACAAGTGAAGCATTTTCGGCGGTCGGGTGAGCTGGAACGGCGTAACCCGACTGGCGTCGGCGGCGGCTCGGCGTCGGATGACGCGTTCGCCGCGGCGGCCCCCGCATCCGAGCTACGCAAGCTTAACTTAGCGGCGCCGTGCCGGGTTCCAGGCGCACCGCCGCCAGCACCATCTGCGTGATCAGCTTTTCGCCGGCGTCGAAGTCGGCGCCGGTCAGCTGGGCGCGGTCCAGCACCAGCGCCATCTGCGCCGAGAAGTCGGCGTAGGACTGCGTCATCGCCCAGATAGCGAACAGCAGATGGGTGGCGTTGACCGGCGCGATCAACCCGGCCGCGATCCATTTCTCGAACACGGCGATGTCCTTGCGCAGCAGCGGCACCACGCGCTCGCGGATTTGCGCCCCGTACAACTGGGCGCCGCTGATGACCTCCATCGCGTACACCCGCGAGGCCCACGGCTGCTCGCGCGAGAAGCGCAGCTTGGCCTGGATGTAGGCGCGCAGCATGTCGTGCGGGTCCTGGTGGTCGTCGGCCAGGCTTTCCATGCGCTCCAGCCATTCGTCGAGCACGTCGTCGAGCACGCGCTGGTACAGCGCCTGCTTGGTGGGAAAGTAGTACATCAGGTTTTGCTTCGACAGCCCGGCGCTGTCGGCGATGGCGGCGATCGAGGTGCCCTCGTAGCCGCATTCGGCGAACGCGCGCACGGCCCGGGCGACGACGTCGGCTTCGAGCTTGTCGCGGTTCTGCACGCGCCGCTTGCCCGGGACCGGCGCGGCGTTCAGTGGTTTTGCTGGCGGCATGGCGGAACTTTCACCGTGACTGTCATCGTGGCCGCTTACCGGGGGCGGACCGACTGCAGGAACTTCAGCAGCGGCGGCGTGTCCGAGTAGGCGACGTTGAAGCGGAACCAGACCGTGTCGGGCTGGCGCAGCATGAAAAATTCGTTGGGCGACAGCAGGATGCCGGACTTCAGCGCCAGGTCGGCGATGACCTTGCCGTTCCAGTCCGGCGTCGGCGCGCGGTCCCAGCCGGCGCTGACGAACATGCCGCCGCGCGGGCGCGCCACCGGCGCCATGCCGGCCTGCGCCAGGCAGTCGATGCTGCGCTCGCGGCAGCCGTCGAGCTGGGTCGTCAGGCGCTCGATCATGCGCCGGTAGGCCCGCGACGACACCGCGTGGTAGACCGCGCGCTCGTTGATTTCGGAGGTGGTCAGGCCGGCCAGCATCTTCACCCGCACCAGTTCCGGCAGCAGCGAGTTGGACGCCGAGATCGAGCCGACCCGCAGCGCCGGCGACAGCGTCTTCGAGTAGCTGCCGACGCGGATCACGCGGCGCAGGCCGTCCATCGCCGCCAGCGAGGCTTCGCCGCGCGGCGTCAGTTCGCGGTAGATGTCGTCCTCGACCAGCCAGAAGTCGAACTGCTCGGCCAGTCCCAGCAGGCGGTGCGCCTGGGCGTGGCTGAGCGAGGCGCCGAGCGGGTTTTGCAGCACCGTGTTGACGAACATCAGTTTCGGTTGCGTGGCCGCGGCCTGGCGCGCCAGCGCCTCGAAGTCGAGGCCGGCGTCGCTGCGCGGAATGCCGACCGGGACGCAGCCGTGGTGGCGGATCAGGGACAGCAGGTTGCTGTAGCCGGGGTCTTCGACGAAGACGGTGTCGCCCGGCCTGGTCAGCGTGCGCAGGATCAGGTCGAAGGCGTGGGTGGCGCCGTGGGTCAGCACGATCTGGTCCGGCTCGACCGCGTACAGCTCCTCCGACAGCGTCGCCGCCAGGTGCTGGCGCAGCGACGGGAAGCCGAGCGGGTGGCCGTAGCCGCGCAGGCGGTTGGCGGGAATGCGCATGGCCTGGCGCACCGCGTCGAGGATGGTGTCCTCGCCGTACATCTCCGGCGGCAGCCAGCCGGCGCCGACCGGCAGCGCGTCCGACACGCCCGAGTACAGGTCGGGCGTGAGGGCGTCGATGGCGGTCGGGCTGGCGTGGATCGCCACCTGCGCCGAGGCCGCCGTCTCGTTGCGCGCGACGAAGTAGCCGGAGCCGCGCCGCGACGACAGCAGCCCGAGCGTGACGAGCCGGTCGTAGGCCTCGACCACCGTGAAGGTGGAGACGCCATTACACTTGGCGAACTGGCGCACCGACGGCATCTTGGTGCCGACGCGCAGTTCGCGCTGGCCCACCATCAGGCTGATGGCGGCGACGATCTGCTCGACCAGGCCGCCCTTCTTGCTGCGCTCGATGGCCAGCGTGGGCCAGCCCGATTTGGCGCAATCCGCCAGCTCGGCGGCGGTGCTAATCTCATTCATCCATTGTCCCCTTGTGAAGCACCGGACAGAACTGTATTGGTATTGTCGCCTGTACGGTTGGATGGTTTTGATATTTGTGTATCTGTGCCATAGTTGGCTGCCTGTCTATTATTGCACCATCATTTTGCCAACTGGTAAATTATTTTACGCTTGTAAAAACTTCCCGATGGAGCGATGCTGAAACCAGCGCTGGCTCCCGTCGAAACCGAAATTCAAAGGAGATTTGCATGAACGAATCCAGACCAGAATCGATGTCGTCGTTTTGGATGCCATTTACCAACAACCGCGACTTCAAAGCCAACCCGCGCCTGCTGGTGTCGGCCGAGGGCATGTACTACAAGGACGTCGACGGCAACAGCATCCTGGACGGCACCGCCGGCCTGTGGTGCGTGCCGTGCGGCCACGCCCAGCCGAAAATCGTCAGCGCCGTGCGCGAAATGGTCGGCCAGCTCGACTTCGCGCCGACCTTCCAGATGGGCCACCCGGCCGCCTTCGACCTGGCCGAAAAACTGATGGACTACACCGGCCACCGCTTCGGCCACGTGTTCTACACCAACTCCGGTTCCGAGGCCGTCGACACCGCGCTGAAGATGGCGCTGGCCTACCACAAGGCCCGCGGCGAAGCCGGGCGCACCCGCCTGATCGGCCGCGAGCGCGGCTACCACGGCGTCGGCTTCGGCGGCATTTCGGTCGGCGGCATCGCCGGCAACCGCAAAACCTTCGGCCCGCTGCTGCCCGGCGTCGACCACCTGCCGCACACGCACAACCTGGAAAAGAACGCCTTCACCCGCGGCGAGCCGGAATACGGCAGCCACCTGGCCGACGAACTGGAACGCATCGTCACGCTGCACGACGCCTCCACCATCGCCGCCGTGATCGTCGAGCCGGTGGCCGGCTCGACCGGCGTGCTGATACCGCCGAAGGGCTACCTGAAACGCCTGCGCGAGCTGTGCACCAAGCACGGCATCCTGCTGATCTTCGACGAGGTCATCACCGGCTTCGGACGCATGACGACGCCGTTCGCGGCCGACTACTTCGACGTCGAACCGGACATGATGACCACCGCCAAGGGCTTGACCAACGGCGTCGTGCCGATGGGCGCCGTGTTCACCAAACAGCACATCCACGACGCCTTCATGGACGGCCCGGCCGGCATCGAACTGTTCCACGGCTACACCTACTCGGGCCATCCGCTGGCCTGCGCCGCCTCGCTGGCGACGCTGGAAGTGTTCGAGGAGCAGCAGATATTGGAACACGCCCAGGGCGTGCAAGCCTACTGGGAAGACGCGGTGCATTCGCTCAAGGGGCTACCGCACGTGATCGACATCCGCACCATCGGGCTGATCGCCGGGATCGAGCTGGCGCCGATCGCCGGCAAGCCGGGCGCGCGCGCGTTCAGCGCCTTCAAACAGGCGTTCGCCGACGGCGTGCTGATTCGCACCACCGGCGACATCATCGCCCTGTCGCCGCCGCTGGTGCTGGAGAAAAAACACATTGACGAGCTGTTCGGCAAGCTCGCCAAAGTGCTGAAGAACCTCGACTAAACCGAGGCGCGTCAAAGCGGGGCCAGACCCTCGGGGTCTGCCCCCCCAATATCTGCGGTTGGCGGTGCAAACATACCTATAAAAACAGGAGACCAGCATGCTAGTAGGCGTCCCAAGAGAGATTAAAAACCAGGAATCGCGCGTCGGCCTTACCCCGGCCAGCGTACGCGAGTTGGTTCTGCGCGGGCACACGGTGCTCGTGCAGAAGAACGCCGGCCTCGCCATCGGTCTGACCGACGCGATGTACGAGGCGGCCGGCGCCGTGACGGTTGAATCGGCCGGGGAGATTTTTGCCCGCGCCGAGATGATCGTCAAGGTCAAGGAGCCGCAGCCGCAGGAATGCGCGATGCTGCGCCCTGGCCAGATCCTCTACACCTACCTGCACCTGGCCCCCGACCCGGAACAAACCGCCGCGCTGGTGCAATCCGGCGCCATCTGCATCGCCTACGAAACCATTACCGGCCACGGCGGCGGCCTGCCGCTGCTGGCGCCGATGAGCGAGGTGGCCGGCCGCATGGCGATCCAGGCCGGCGCCGCGCACCTGGAGAAATCCAAGGGCGGCATGGGCCTGCTGCTGGGCGGCGTGCCGGGCGTGGCGCCGGGCCACATCGCCATCCTCGGCGGCGGCGTGGTCGGCACCAACGCGCTGCAGATGGCGGTCGGCATCGGCGCGCGCGTCACGGTGCTCGACAAGAACGTCGACCGCCTGCGCCAGCTCGACCTGGTGTTCGGCAACCGCATCGTCACCCAATATTCGAACGCGCAATCGATCGAGGAGGCGGTGCTCGACGCCGACCTCGTCATCGGCGGCGTGCTGGTGCCCGGCGCGGCCGCGCCGAAGCTGGTCAGCGCCGCCATGATAGCGCGCATGAAGCCGGGCGCGGTGGTGGTCGACGTCGCCATCGACCAGGGCGGCTGCTTCGAAACCTCGCGCGCCACCACCCACGCCAACCCGACCTACATGGTCGGCGACGTGGTGCATTACTGCGTCGCCAACATGCCGGGCGCGGTCGCCCGCACCTCGACCTTCGCGCTCAACAACGCCACCATAGCCCACGCCGTGGCGCTGGCCGACAAGGGCTGGCGCCAGGCCATGAAAGACAATTTGCACCTGAAGCACGGCTTGAACGTGTGCCAGGGCCAGATCACCTACGAAGCGGTGGCCAGGGACCTTGGCTACCTATATGTACCGGCCGACACCGCGTTGGCCTGAACCGATTCTTTTTATTAAAGCGAACCATCATGAGCAATCTCGACACCATCACCCATTTCATCAACGGCGCCTTCGTCGACACCCAGAGCGGGCGCTACGCCGACGTCTTCAACCCGGCGCTGGGCGAGCCGGTTTCCAAGGTCGCGCTGGGCACGGCGGACGACGTGGACGCGGCGGTGCGGGCCGCCGCCGCCGCCTTCCCGTCGTGGTCCGCCACGCCGCCGCTGGGGCGCGCCCGCGTCCTGTTCAAGTACCTGCAGCTGTGCCAGCAGCACACCGACGAATTCGCCGCGATGCTGACGCGCGAGCACGGCAAGACCTTCGCCGACGCCCAGGGCGAAGTGGCGCGCGGTATCGAGATGGTCGAATTCGCGGTCGGCATTCCGCAATTGCTGAAGGGTGAATTCACCGACCAGATCTCGCGCGGCATCGACGCCTGGTCGATGCGCCAGGCGCTCGGCGTGGTGGCCGGCATCACGCCGTTCAACTTCCCGGTGATGGTGCCGATGTGGATGTTCCCGGTCGCCATCGCCTGCGGCAACACCTTCATCCTGAAGCCGTCCGAGCGCGATCCGTCGGCCTCGCTGCTGCACGCCAAGCTGTTGAAGCAGGCCGGCCTGCCGGACGGCGTCTTCAACGTCATCCAGGGCGACAAGGTGACGGTCGACGCGCTGCTCGACCATCCGGTGGTGCAGGCCATCAGCTTCGTCGGCTCGACCCCGATCGCCGAATATATCTACGCCCGCGGCAGCGCCAGCGGCAAGCGCGTGCAGGCGCTGGGCGGCGCCAAGAACCACATGGTGGTGATGCCCGACGCCGACATGGACATGACGGTCGACGCGTTGATCGGCGCGGCCTACGGTTCGGCCGGCGAGCGCTGCATGGCGATCTCGGTGGTGGTGGCGGTGGGCGACGCCGGCGACAAGCTGATCGACGCACTGGCAACGCGCACGGCCGCACTGAAAATACGCGACGGCATGGCGGCGGACGCCGAAATGGGGCCGGTGGTGTCGTCGGCGGCCAAGCAGCGCATTGAAAAACTGATCGGCGAGGGCGTCGAGCAGGGCGCCACCCTGCTGGTGGACGGGCGCAACTGCAAGGTGGCCGGACGCGAGAACGGCTTCTTCGTCGGCGGCACCCTGTTCGACCACGTGACGCCGGAAATGTCGATCTACAAGGAGGAGATTTTCGGGCCGGTGCTGTGCGTGATGCGCTCGCCGGACGTGGCCAGCGCGGTCGCGCTGATCAACAACAACGAGTACGGCAACGGCGTCGCCGTGTACACCCGCGACGGCGGCGTGGCGCGCGAATTCGTGCGGCAGATCCAGGTCGGCATGGTCGGCGTCAACGTGCCGCTGCCGGTGCCGATGGCCTTCAACAGCTTCGGCGGCTGGAAGCGCAGCATGTTCGGCGACCACCACGCCTACGGCCCGGAAGGCGTGCGTTTCTACACGCGCCACAAGGCCGTGATGCAGCGCTGGCCGAACACCGCCAGCGCTGGTGTGGAATTTGCTTTCCCACAGATGAAGTAATTGGACGTGCCGCGGCGGACCTACGAAATACGCCTGTCCGTGGGCGCTCACCGTAGGTCGGGTTAGCGCGGCGTAACCCGACAAGCGCCGCCGCCGACCCTGTCGGGCGACGCGATGCAAGCGCAGTTCGAATTCAGCCATAGAAGTCCCGCCCAACACTACGCAGGAATCGAAATGATGATCGAATCTCTCAAATACCTGCCGCGCCCGCTGGAGTCGAACGACGCGCTGCAGCGGCATTTCACCGACCTGGCGCCGGCGCTGACCGCGCGCCAGGCGGCCATCGAAAGCGCGCGTTGCCTGTACTGCTACGACGCGCCCTGCACGCGCATCTGCCCGTCGGAAATCGACGTCGCCAGCTTCATCCGCAACATCCACGACAAGAACGTCAACGGCGCCGCGGTCGGCATCCTGAAGCAGAATATCCTGGGCGGCAGCTGCGCGCGGGTCTGCCCCACCGAGATCCTGTGCGAGGACGCCTGCGTGCGCAACCACGACGCCGAGGGCCAGCCGGTGCGCATCGGCGCGCTGCAACGCTACGCGGTCGACCACATGCAATTCGCCGGCCATCCGTTCAGCCGCGCGCCGTCGACCGGCAAGACGGTGGCGGTGGTCGGCGCCGGCCCGGCCGGGCTGTCGTGCGCGCACCGGCTGGCGATGCTGGGCCACGACGTGGTCGTCTTCGAGGCGCGCGAAAAAGCCGGCGGCCTGAACGAATACGGCATCGCCAAATACAAGCTGACCGACGACTTCGCGCGCAAGGAGGTCGAGTTCCTGCTCGGCGTCGGCGGCATCGAGATCCGCTGTGGCCAGACCCTCGGCGGCAACCTGGCGCTGAGGGATTTGCACGCGCGCTACGACGCCGTCTTCCTCGGCCTGGGCCTGGGCGCCAGCCGCCGCCTCGGCCTGGCCGGCGAGGACGCGCCCGGCCTGCTGGCGGCGGTCGACTACATCGCCGCGCTGCGCCAGTGCGACGACCTGGCCGCGCTGCCGCTGCCGGCCCGGGCCATCGTCGTCGGCGCGGGCAACACCGCCATCGACATGGCGGTGCAGCTCAAGCGCCTGGGCGCCGCCGAGGTCACGCTGGTGTACCGGCGCGGCTTCGAGGCCATGAGCGCCACGCTGCACGAGCAGGACATCGCCAAGGCCAACCAGGTGCGCCTGCTGACCTGGGCCCAACCGCAGGACGTGATCCTCAACAGCGCCGGGCTGGTGGCCGGCATGCGCTTCGAGAAAACCGCGCTCGAGGGCGGCCGCCTGGTCGGCACCGGCGCCACCTTCGAAGTCGCCGCCGACGCCATCTTCAAGGCCATCGGCCAGAGCCTGGACGGCGCCAGCCTGGGCGACGCGCTGGCGGCGACGCTGCCGCGCGAGGGCGACAAAATCGCCGTCGACGCGCGGTTCCGCACCATCGTTCCGGGCGTCTACGCCGGCGGCGATTGCGTCGCGCCGGGGCAGGACTTGACGGTGCAGGCGGTGCAGCACGGCAAACTCGCCGCGCTGGCCATTCATCACGACATCCAATCCACAGTGGAGGCTGCATAATGGCCGATCTCAGCATCGATTTTTGCGGTATCAAGTCGCCCAATCCATTTTGGCTGGCCTCGGCGCCGCCGACCGACAAGGCTTACAACGTGGTGCGCGCCTTCGAGGCCGGTTGGGGCGGGGTGGTGTGGAAGACGTTGGGCGAGGACCCCGCCGCCGTCAACGTGTCGTCGCGCTACTCGGCGCTGTACGGCAAGAACCGCGAGGTGGTCGGCTTCAACAACATCGAGCTGATCACCGACCGCAGCCTGGACATCAACCTGCGCGAAATCACCCAGGTCAAGAAGGATTGGCCGGACCGCGCCATGATCGTCTCGCTGATGCTGCCCTGCGAGGAGCCGCTGTGGGCCGCCATCCTGCCGCTGGTCGAAGCCACCGGCGCCGACGGCATCGAGCTCAATTTCGGCTGCCCGCACGGCATGCCGGAGCGCGGCATGGGCGCGGCGGTGGGCCAGGTGCCGGAGTACGTGCAGCTGGTCACCAGCTGGTGCAAGAAGCACTCGAGGCTGCCGGTGATCGTCAAGCTGACGCCGAATATCACCGACGTGCGCATGCCGGCGCGCGCGGCCAAGGCCGGCGGCGCCGACGCGGTTTCGCTGATCAACACCATCAACTCGATCACCTCGATCGACCTCGACCTGATGGTGGCGCGGCCCATCGTCGGCGGCGCCAGCACCCACGGCGGCTACTGCGGCGCGGCGGTCAAGCCGATCGCGCTGAACATGGTGGCCGAGATCGCGCGCGACCCGCAGACGCGCGGCTTGCCGATCTCCGGCATCGGCGGCATCGGCAACTGGCGCGACGCGGCCGAGTTCCTGGCGCTCGGCGCCGGCTCGGTGCAGGTTTGCACCGCCGCCATGCTGCACGGCTTCCGCATCGTCGAGGAGATGAAGGACGGCCTGTCGCGCTGGATGGACGAGAAGGGCTACCGGTCGATCAGCGAATTCTCCGGCAAGGCGGTGGCCAACACCACCGACTGGAAATACCTGGACATGAACTACCAGGTCATCGCCCGGATCAACCAGGACGATTGCATCAAGTGCGGCAAGTGCTACGTCGCCTGCGAGGACACCTCGCACCAGTCGATCGCCCAGCTGATCGACGCGGCCGGCGTGCGCACCTACGAGGTCATCAAGGAGGAGTGCGTCGGCTGCAACCTGTGCGAAATCACCTGCCCGGTGCAGGGCTGCATCAGCATGGTGCCGCAGGATACCGGCAAGGCGTATATGAACTGGACGCAGGACCCGCGCAATCCTCGGGCGGAGGTGCGATAAGGGCGGTATTTGATATAAACTCATATCGTCCGCGGCGCCCGTTAAAGCCACAGGCGAGGACTGCGGGCGGACCCCCCGAGGTCTGGCCCCGGCCCTTTGCCGTTGCTTTCAACAGCGCTCCCGGCCCCTTGGTTGAATTATAAAAAATGGAGAAAAACCTGTGAACAAAGACATATCAGCCAACCCCCAACTGTGGAACGAGGACCTGGCCCCGACCACGGCGGCGCAGCGCACCTGGCGCTGGTACCACTTCGCCGCCCTGTGGGTCGGCATGGTGATGTGCATTCCCGCCTACACGCTCTCGGCCAGCCTGATCGACAGCGGCATGTCCGGCATGCAGGCGGTGCTGACGGTGTTCCTGGCCAACGCCATCGTGCTGCTGCCGATGTTGCTGATCGGCCACGCCGGCACCAAATACGGCATTCCCTACGCGGTGCTGGCGCGCTCCTCCTTCGGCACCAGCGGCGCGCGCCTGCCGGCGCTGATGCGCGCCATCGTCGCCTGCGGCTGGTACGGCATCCAGACCTGGTTCGGCGGCCAGATGATCTACACGCTGGCGGGCGTGCTGCTCGGGCACGAACTGGGCGGCGACAAGATCGCCGGCCTGGGCATCAACGCCAGCCAGCTGCTGTGCTTCCTGACCTTCTGGGCCATCCAGTTCTACTACATCCTGCATGGCATGGACGCCATCCGCAAACTGGAAACCTACACCGCGCCGCTGAAAATCGCCATCTGCTTCGTGCTGCTGGCCTGGGTCCACGACAAGGCCGGCGGCTTCGGCGCGCTGTTCGAGCAGCCCTCGCAATTCGTCGCGGGCGGCAAAAAAGCCGGCCAGTTCTGGGCCGTGTTCTGGCCGTCGCTGACGGCGATGGTCGGCTTCTGGGCCACGCTGGCGCTGAACATCCCCGACTTCACCCGCTTCGCCAAAACCCAGCGCGACCAGATCCTGGGCCAGAGCATCGGCCTGCCGGTGCCGATGGGCCTGCTGGCCATGCTGGCCGTGATCGTCACCTCGGCCACCGTGGTCCTGTACGGCAAGGCCATCTGGGACCCGGTCGACCTGGCCAGCCGCATGACCGGCGCGGCCGTGCTGATCGCCCTGATCGTGCTGCTGGTCGACACCGTCAGCGTCAACCTGGCGGCCAACCTGGTCGGCCCGGCCTACGACTTCTCGTCGCTGGCGCCGAAGCAGATCTCGTACAAGGTCGGCGGCTACATCACCGCCTCGATCGCGATCCTGATGATGCCGTGGAAAATACTTGAATCGACCCAGGGCTATATCTTCACCTGGCTGATCGGCTACTCGGCCCTGCTGGGGCCGATCGCCGGCATCCTCATCGTCGACTACTACTTCATCCGCAAGACCGAACTGGACGTGCCCGAGCTGTACCGCGCCGACGGCGCCTACTCGTACGGCAACGGCTGGAACATGGCGGCGCTGGTGGCCTTCGTGCTCGGCGTGCTGCCGAACATTCCGGGCTTTCTGAACGCCGCGTTCCCGCAATCGTTCCCCGCCGTCGGCGACGCCTTCAAGACCGTGTACACCTACGCCTGGTTTGTCGGCGTCGGTATTTCGGCGCTGGCGTATGGCCTTATGATGAAGGGCAAAACCGTGCCGTCCCTGCGCGCCGCGGCCCAGCCCTAACCGAGCTTAAACAGGAGAACTGAATGACAACGATCATCCGCGGCGGCACCGTCGTCAACGCCGACCGCGCCTTCCGCGCCGACGTGCTGTGCTACGGCGACAAGATCGTCGCCGTCGGCGAAAACCTGGACGCGCCGGCGTCGGCCAAGGTGATCGACGCCGGCGGCCAGTACGTGCTACCGGGCGGTATCGACACCCACACCCACATGAACCTGCCGTTCATGGGCACCGTTACCGCCGACGACTTCTTCAGCGGCACCGCCGCCGGCCTGGCCGGCGGCACCACCACCATCATGGACTTCGTCATCCCGGCGCCGCGGCAGTCGCTGCTGGAGGCCTACCACACCTGGCGCGGCTGGGCCGCGAAATCGGCCGGCGACTACACCTTCCACGTCGCCATCACCTGGTGGGACGACAGCGTCCACGCCGACATGGGCACCTTGGTGCGCCAGCACGGCGTCAACAGCTTCAAGCACTTCATGGCGTACAAGAACGCCATCATGGCGGACGACGAGACGCTGGTGAAAAGCTTCACCCGCTCGCTGGAACTGGGCGCGCTGCCGACGGTGCACGCCGAGAACGGCGAGCTGGTGTTCCAGCTGCAGCGCGACCTGCTGAAGAAGGGTATGACGGGGCCGGCCGCGCATCCGCTGTCGCGCCCGCCGGCGGTGGAGGCGGAGGCGGCCAACCGCGCCATCGCCATCGCCGACGTGCTCGGCACGCCGGTCTACATCGTCCACGTCTCCTGCGCCGAATCGCTAGCCGCCATCACGCGCGCGCGCGCCAACGGCCAGCGCGTCTACGGCGAGGCGCTGGCGGGCCACCTGGTGATCGACGACAGCGTCTACCAGCACGCCGACCCGGCCGTCGCCGCCGCCTACGTCATGAGCCCGCCGTTCCGCGGCAAGCACCACCAGGCGGCGCTGTGGCACGGCCTGCAAAGCGGCAACCTGCAGACCACCGCGACCGACCACTGCACCTTTTGCGCCGAGCAGAAGGCGGCCGGGCGCGACGACTTCACCAAGATCCCGAACGGCTGCGGCGGCGTCGAAGACCGCATGTCGGTGGTGTGGGACGCCGGCGTCAACAGCGGCAAGCTGACGCCGTCCGAATTCGTCCGCGTCACCTCGACCAACGCCGCGCAGATCTTCAATATGTACCCGCGCAAGGGGCTGATCGCGGTCGGCGCCGACGCCGACCTGGTGGTGTGGGACCCGCAGGGCACGCGCACCATTTCGGCCAAGACCCAGTACGCCAAGGGCGGCTTCAACGTCTTCGAAGGGCGCACCGTGCGCGGCGTCGCCACCACCACGGTCGCCGCCGGCAACGTGGTCTACCACCGCGGCGAATTGACGGCGGTCGAGGGCGCCGGCCGCTACATCGAACGCCCGGCGTTCGCGCCGGTGTCGGCTTAGGAACCGCAGCGCCAAGGTGCCGTTAAGTTGACGCGATTTTCGTAGCTCGGGTTAGCCGGAACGGCGTAACCCGAGCTACGACACGCTAATTTAGCGCCATACCAACGGAACACCAACCGAAGGAGCATCCGAACATGAGTGAACTGCGTATCAACGGCGAGCGCCTGTGGGCCGCGCTGATGGAACTGGCGAAGATCGGCGCGACGCCGAAGGGCGGCGTCAAGCGCCTGGCGCTGACGGACCTGGACAAGCAGGGCCGCGACCTGGTGGTCGGCTGGGGCCGCGAGGCGGGCCTGAGCATCACCGTCGACCAGATCGGCAACGTCTTCATGCGCCGCGACGGCAGCGACAACACGCTGGCGCCGGTGGTCACCGGCAGCCACATCGACACCCAGCCGACCGGCGGCAAATTCGACGGCAACTACGGCGTGCTGGCCGGGCTCGAAGTGGTGCGCACCCTCAACGAGCACAACGTCACGACCGTCGCGCCGATCGAAGTGGCGTTCTGGACCAACGAAGAGGGCTCGCGCTTCGTGCCGGTGATGATGGGCTCGGGCGTGTTTTGCGGCGCCTTCAGCCTGGAGACGGCCTACGCCGCCAAGGACACCGAGGGCAAGACGGTCGGCGAGGAGCTGGCGCGCATCGGCTATCTGGGCGAGCAGGTGCCGGGCCGGCACCCGATCGGCGCCTACTTCGAGACCCACATCGAACAGGGGCCGGTGCTGGAAGACGCCGACGTCGTCATCGGCGTGGTGCCGGCGGTGATGGGGCTGTCGTGGTACGACTGCGTGGTGAGCGGCATGGAGGCGCACGCCGGGCCGACGCCGATGGGCCTGCGCAAGGACGCGTTGCAGATATCGACGCGCATCATGCAGGAAGTGGTGGCCATCGCCAACCGCTACCCGCCGTACGGGCGCGGCACGGTCGGCATGGTACAAGTGTTCCCGAACAGCCGCAACGTCATCCCGGGCGAAGTCACATTCAGCATCGACCTGCGCAACGTCAACGAGGCGCTGCTCAACACCATGCACCAGGAAATGCTGGCCTTCATCGAGCGCACCCGCGTCGACTCGGGCTTGGCGATCAGCGTCGAACGGGTCTCGTACTACCCGCCGTGCCCGTTCCACCCGGACTGCGTCGACGCCGTGCGCAAGGCCACCGCCCAACTCGGCTACAGCAGCATGGACGTGGTCTCCGGCGCCGGCCACGACGCCATCTACGCGGCGCGGCTGGCGCCGTCCGGCATGATCTTCGTGCCGTGCAAAGACGGCATCAGCCACAACGAAATCGAAGACGCCCAACCGGCGCACCTCGAAGCGGGCTGCAACGTCCTGCTGCACGCCATGTTACAGCGCGCCGGCACCGCCTGAGCGATCCGCGGCCAGGTGGCGCAGCAGGGCGGCGCCGAACGCTTCGGGCTGTTCCCATTGCGGCGCGTGGCCGGCGCCCGCCAGGCCGACTAGTTGGGTGGTGCCCGTCATGCGCGCCAGGTGGTGGAAGGTGGCTTCGGCGTAGAGCCGGCTTTCTTTGCCGTAGATGTATTGGCAGCGCTCGCCCAGCGCCGGCAGCAGCGCGCGGTAGTCTTGCCGCGCCATGTCGGTCCACAGTTGCGCCAGTCCTTCCGCGGCGTTGGCGCGCATCAGGGCGCCCAGGCGCGCCAGTAGCGCCGGATCGGGGCTGGCGCCGCGGGCGAATAGTTTGGCCGCGCTGATGTCGGCGAGGCGGCCCCAGTTGGCGCGCACCGCCGCCGCCGTCGGCGCCACCATCGTTTCCGGGTAGCCGCCCGTCAGGCCGTCGCTCCATGCGGCGTCGGTGACGATTTTCGCCGTCATGTCGACGACGCTCAGTTTGTCCAGCCCGCCCAGGCCGTCGCCGCGCAGGTGCTCCCACGCGACCATCGCGCCCATCGACCAGCCTACCAGCGAGTAGCGGCCCAGTTCAAGGTGGGCGATGAGTTCGCGCAGGTCGGCCGCCAGCATGGCGATGCTCAGCGGCGCCCCCGGCACGCCCGGCGACCGGCCGTGGCCGCGCAGGTCGGGGACGATCAGCCGCAGGCCGCGCCCGGCCAGCGCCGTTTGCCGCTCGAAGAAGTCGCCCGAGGCGCCCCAGCCGTGCAGCAGGATGACAGGGACGGGCGCGGGCGCGCCGGCGCCGCTGTCGCGGTAGTGCAGCCGCGCGCCGTCGCGTAGCGCGAGCTCGGAATTTGTGCCGGTAGTCGTTGACATTGTTGTTTTTCAATATACAATATGACGCATGAATCATATTGTATATTGAGTAGCCATGCAAGCGACCCCAGTCAAGAAAATCGACCCGCCGAAGACCGCCCGCGGCCTGAAAACGCGCGCCAAGATCCTCGCGGCGGCCGAGCAGGTGTTCGGCAACAAGGGCTTCCACGCCGCCTCGATCGCGGAAATCACCCAGGTCGCCGAGGTCTCGCAGGGTACCTTCTATATCTACTTTCCGGACAAGGAAGAGGCGTTCCGCGCGCTGGTCGAGTACATGGGCCAGGAAACGCAAGCCTTCATCCGCCAGCGCACCGGCGCCGCGCAGAGCCGGATCGAGGCCGAGCGCCTCGGTTTGCAAGCCTTTCTGTCTTTCGTCGCCGAGCACAAAAACCTGTACCGCATCGTGCTCGAGTCGCTGTTCGTCGACGAGGCGATCTACCGCAACTACTTCAGCAACTTCGGCGCGCTGTACCAGGGCCGGCTCGCGGCGGCGGCGGACAACGGCGAGATCAGCGCCGGCGACACCGAGGTGCGCGCCTGGTGCCTGATGGGTATCAGCCATTTCCTCGGCATGCGTTACGGCCTGTGGGACAACCCGCAGGCGCACGCCCGCGTGGTCGACGCCGCCACCGATTTCATCAGCAACGGCTTGCGCGCGGGCGGCGCCACATGACGGCGCTGGTGCTGGTCGAGCGCGACGGCGCGATCGCGCGTCTGGTGTTGAACCGCCCGGCGCGCCACAACAGCCTGGTGCCCGAGTTGTTGCGCGCGCTGCTGGCGGCGCTGGACGCCTGCGAGGCCGACGCCGGCATCGGCGCGCTGGTGCTGGCGCACGCCGGAACGTCGTTTTCAACCGGCGGCGACGTGCGCGCCTTGCATGAACAGGGCGAGGGCATCGCCGCCTACGGCGCCGAGCTGGTCGGCCTGCTCAACGAGGCCATCGTGCGCCTGGCCGGCGGCGCCAAGCCGGTCGTGGCGGCGGTCGACGGCATCGTCACCGGCGGCGCGCTCGGCCTGGTGCTGGCCTGCGACATCGTGCTGGTGTCGGCGCGCGCCAGCTTCACGCCTTATTACGTCGACGTCGGCTTCAGCCCGGACGGTGGTTGGAGCGCGTTGCTGCCGGCCTTTATCGGCCCGGCGCGCGCGCGCACGGTGCAGTTGCTGAACCAGCGCATCAGCGCCGAGCAGGCGCTGGCCTGGGGCATGGCGTCGAAGCTGGTGGCGTCGATCGACATGGCCGACCAGGCCGCCGCGACGGCCCGCGCCGTCGCCGCCAAGGTGCCCGGCAGCGTGCGCCGCACGCGCGCCTTGCTGGGGCCGGACCCGCTGCGCCTGGCCGCGGCGCTGGAGCGGGAACGCGTCGAATTTTTACGCCAGCTGGTGAGCGCGGAGGCGCAGCAAGGCATGCGGCGGTTCTTGTCCCAGGGCAGCCAGGCGCTACAGCGTTAATAGCTGATACGGGCGCGACGATGTACGGTTTCATGCATGTGTCATCCAGTGTCAAGGGCGCGCTACGCGGCGTCTTGGCGTCAGTGCATCTCCACCATCATATGAAAAAGGATAGAAGAGACATGAATACCATATCGTTGACGATGAAGGCCGCCGGCGCGCTGCTGGCGCTGGCGTGCGCGAGTACGCCGGCGCGGGCCGCCGATATCAAAATCGCCCACATCTATAGCAAGACCGGCGCGCTGGAAGCCTACGGCAAGCAGACCCAGACCGGGCTGATGATGGGGCTGGACTACGCCACCGGCGGCAGCATGACCGTCAAGGGCCGCAAGATCGTCGTCATCGAGAAGGACGACCAGGGCAAGCCGGACGTCGGCAAGTCGCTGCTGGCGCAGGCCTACGGCGACGACAAGGTCGACCTGGCCGTCGGCCCGACCTCGTCGAGCGTGGCCATCGCCATGCTACCGGTGGCCGAGGAATACAAGAAGGTGCTGCTGGTGGAGCCGGCGGTGGCCGATTCGATCACCGGCAGCAAGTGGAACCGCTACGTCTTCCGCAGCGGGCGCAACTCGTCCCAGGACGCCATCGCCAACGCCGTCGCGCTGGACAAGCCGGGCGTGACCATCGCCACGCTGGCGCAGGACTACGCCTTCGGGCGCGACGGCGTGAAGGCCTTCTCCCAGGCGCTGTCGGGCAAGGGCGCCAAACTGGTGCACGAGGAATATCTGCCCACCTCGACCACCGACTTCACCGCCGGCGCCCAGCGCCTGATCGACGCGCTGAAGAACCAGCCCGGGCGCAAGGTGATCTTCGTGATCTGGGCCGGCGCCGGCAACCCCTTCAAGATCGCCGACCTGGACCTGAAGCGCTACGGCATCGAGATCGCCAGCGGCGGCAATATCCTGCCGGCGATGGCCGCCTACAAGCAGTTCCCCGGCATGCAGGGCGCCACCTATTATTACTTCGGCATCCCGAAGAACCCGGCCAACACCTGGCTGGTCGCCGAGCACTACAAGAAGTTCAAGACGCCGCCCGATTTCTTCACGGCCGGCGGCATGGCGGCCGGCATCGCGCTGGTGGAGGCGCTGAAAAAGGCCGACGACAGCGGCTCGGAAAAGCTGATCAAGGCCATGGAGGGCATGGAGTTCCAGAGCCCGAAAGGCAAGATGGTGTTCCGCAAGGAGGACCACCAGGCGCTGCAGTCGATGTACCACTTCCAGATCAAGGCCGATCCGGCGTTTGCCTGGGGCGTGCCGGAGCTGGTGCGCGAGCTGACGATCGAGGAGATCAAGGTGCCGCTGCGTAACAAGCTGTGACGCCGCCGGCCAAACCAAGAGCGTAACCCCGGGGTCGGACCCCAAGGGACGCGGTGTCCCCGCCTGCCCCCCCTGCGCTTTTGGGTTTTCGGCATCCGTGGCAGCACCTTGGCGTTACCTTTTTTTGCACATTTTTGCCGCCTTCAAACGCGGCTCGGGTTCCCCATGTCCATTTCTCTCGAAACGCGCGCGCTGACCGTCAATTTTGGCGGCCACGTGGCGGTCAACCAGGTCTCGTGCGCCTTCCGGCCCGGCACCCTGACCGCCATCGTCGGCCCCAACGGCGCCGGCAAGACCACCTATTTCAATCTGATCTCCGGCCAGTTGCCGGCCAGCGGCGGCGAGGTGCTGCTGAACGGCGAGAACCTGACGCGCCACGGCGCCGCCGCGCGCGCCCGCGGCGGCCTGGGCCGGGCCTTCCAGCTGACCAATCTTTTTCCGCGCCTGTCGGTGCTGGAAAACGTGCGCCTGGTGCTGCAGGTGCGCCACCGCATCGGCCTGCGCCTGCTGACGACCTGGTTCAGCCAGCGCCACCTGATCGAGGAGGCCGACGACATCCTCGAACAGATTTCCCTGACGGCGCGGCGCGAGACGCCGGCCAGCGCGCTGTCGCACGGCGACCAGCGCAAGCTGGAGGTCGGCCTGCTGCTGGCGATGCAGCCGCAGGTGTTCATGTTCGACGAACCGACCGCCGGCATGAGCCACGACGAGGCGCCGGTGATCCTCGAGCTGATCGCGCGGATCCAGGCGCGGCGCGACAAGACCATCCTGCTGGTCGAGCACAAGATGGACGTGGTCGAGCGCCTGGCCGACCGCGTCATCGTGCTCAACCACGGCGAGCTGGTGGCCGACGGCGCGCCGGCCGAGGTGATGCGCCTGCGCGTGGTGCAGCAAGCCTATCTGGGCGCCGAGGTGGCGCTGGAGGAGGCGGCATGAACGCGCCCCTGCTGACGCTGGCCGGGGTGCACACCCACATCGGACCCTACCACATTCTGCAGGGCGTCGACCTGGAGGTGCCGCGCGGCCAACTGACCATGCTGCTGGGTCGCAACGGCGCCGGCAAGAGCACGACGCTGCGCACCATCATGGGGCTGTGGCGCGCCAGCGCCGGGTCCGTCACCTTCGGCGGCGCCGCGCTGTGCGGCGTCGGCACGGCCGACATCGCCGCCCGCGGCATCGCCTACGTGCCGGAGAACATGGGCATCTTCAGCGACCTGTCGGTGCGCGAAAACATGCTGCTGGCGGCGCGCAGCGGGCCGATGGACGGCGCCCGCCTGGAGTGGATAGTCAAGCTCTTCCCCTCGATCAAACAGTTTTGGGAGAAGCCGGCCGGCAAGCTTTCGGGCGGCCAGAAGCAGATGCTGGCGATCGGCCGCGCGCTGATCGAACCGCGCCAGTTGTACATGTTCGACGAACCCTCCAAGGGGCTGGCGCCGGTGATGGTCAACAGCATGGTGGCGGCGCTGCGCGCGCTCAAGGAGCAGGGCGCGACGGTGCTGCTGGTCGAGCAGAACCTGGCGGTGGCGCAGGCGCTGGGCGACACGGTGGCGGTGATGGGCGCCGGCAGGGTGGTCCACCATGGCGGCATGGCGCAACTGGCGGCCGACCCCGACCTGCAGCAGCGCCTGCTCGGCCTGCACCTGGGCGCCGCCCCGGCGCGCGCCGGGGAGGGCGCGTGATGGCCGCGAGCCGCCTGCAGGCGTTCGACCAGAACCTGCCCAAGCTGGTGCTGCCGGCGCTGATGCTGCTGGCCCTGCCGCTGCTGCCCGGCCTGCCGACCTGGATCACGCTGACCGTGACCGGGCTGGCGATGGGCATGATGATCTTCATCATGGCCAGCGGCCTGACCCTGGTGTTCGGCCTGATGGACGTGATGAACTTCGGCCACGGCGCCTTTATCGCCGTCGGCGCTTTTGTGGCCACCAGCGTGCTGCGGCGGATGGCGGGCTGGATGGAGGCCGACAGCCTGCTGCTCAACGGCGGCGCCGTCGGCGTCGCGCTGCTGGTGGCGGCGCTGGTCACCGGCCTGCTGGGCTGGGGCGTCGAGCGCCTGATGATACGCCCGGTCTACGGCAGCCACCTGACCCAGATCCTGGTCACCACCGGCGGCCTGATCGTCGCCGAGCAGCTGATCCACGTCATCTGGGGGCCGGAGCAGATTCCGCTGCCGCGCCCGGCCAGCCTGCGCGGCGCCTGGATCGTCGGCGACGTCGCGGTCGAAAAATTCCGCCTGCTGGCGGTGGCGCTGGGGCTGCTGGTCTTCGCCGCCATGTGGCTGGTACTGAACCGCACCAAGATCGGTCTGCTGGTGCGCGCCGGCGTGCAGGACCGCGAAATGGTGGAAGCGCTGGGCTACCGCGTCGGCGTGCTGTTCGTCGGCGTCTTCGTCGCCGGTTCCGCGCTGGCCGGGCTGGGCGGGGTGCTGTGGGGCTTGTACCAGGAAAGCGTCAGCGCCGCGCTGGGCGCGCAACTGATGGTGCTGATCTTCATCGTCATCATCATCGGCGGCCTCGGCTCGGTTGGCGGCTGCTTCGCCGGCGCGCTGCTGGTCGGCCTGACCGCCAACTACGCCGGCTTCCTGGCGCCCAAGGTGGCGCTGGGCGCCAACATCCTGTTGATGGTGCTGATCCTGCTGTGGCGCCCGCAGGGCCTGTTTCCGGTGACGTCGCGATGATGGCCCGCCTGCTCCCCGGCGCGCTGTCGGGCGACGCGCCGCGCAGCCGCGTCCTGGCGGCCTTGCTGCTGCTGGTTTGCGTCGGCCTGCTGCTGGCGCCGTTCCTGTTCCCCGGCACGCGCGCGCTCAACGTCGCCGCCAAGATCTGCGTCTTCATCGTGCTGGCCGCCAGCTACGACCTGCTGCTGGGTTACACCGGCGTGGTCTCCTTCGCCCACACCATGTTCTTCGGCATCGGCGCCTACGGCGTCGGCATCGCCATGGCGCGCCACGAGGGCGACTGGCTGGCGCTGGCCGCCGGCGCCGCCGCGGCGTTGCTGCTGGCGCTGCTGCTGGCCCTGCTGCTGGGCGTGCTGTCGCTGCGCGTGCGCACCATTTTCTTCGCCATGATGTCGCTGGCGCTGGCGTCCTTCTTCGCCACGCTGGCGTCGCAGTTTTCCGCCTTCACCGGCGGCGAGGACGGCCTCAGCTTCAAGCTGCCGGCGCTGCTGTCGCCGGCCACGCGGTTGCTCGAGCAGCCCTTCCTCGGCGTCGACTGGAGCGGCAAGCTGCTGAGCTACTACCTGGTGTTTTTTTGCAGCCTGGCGCTGTTCCTGCTCGCGCTGCGGGTGGTCAATTCGCCGTTCGGCAAGGTGCTGCAGGCGATCCGCGAAAACGACTTCCGCGCCGCCGCCATCGGCTACAACCCGGTGCTGTACCGCACCGTGGCGAATTGCCTGGCGGCGCTGCTGGCCTGCGCCGCCGGCATCCTGTACGCGCTATGGCTGCGCTACGTCGGCCCCGACACCACGCTCAGCTTCGCCATCATGGTCGACATCCTGCTGATGGTGGTCATCGGCGGCATGGGCTCGATGTACGGCGCGGCGCTGGGCGCGGCCATTTTCGTGATCGCGCAAAACTATCTGCAAGACGGCATGAAGCTGCTGAGCGGCGCGCTGGCGGCGGCGCCGCCGCTGGCGGCGCTGTTCCATCCGGACCGTTGGCTGCTGTGGCTGGGCGTGCTGTTCATCCTCAGCGTGTACTTTTTCCCGAGCGGCATAGTCGGTCGCCTGCGCGGCAAACATTGATATTGGCATTGAAGGGAGTCGCATATGTATGTAGTGGACTGGTTGCACAAGCAAGCCCAAAACACGCCGGACAAGACCGCGCTGGTCGACCTTGCCAGCGGGCGCGCATGGACCTACCGCCAGTTCAACGCGCGCGCCAGCGGCGTCGCCGACTACCTGCTGACGCGGCCCGGCCTGCAACCGGGCGCGCGCGTGGCGGTGCTGGCGCATAACTCGTCGGACTACCTGGAGCTGCTGTACGGCTGCGCCAAGGCCGGCATGGTGATGGTTTGCCTGAACTGGCGCCTGGCGCCGGCCGAGCTGCTGCCGATTTTGCGGGACGCCGACCCGGCCGTGCTGGTGTACGGCCAGCCCTTCGCCGCCACCGCCGAGGCGCTGCGGGCGCAGCTGCCGGGCCTGCAGACGCAGCGGGCGGTGGTGATCGGCGCGGCGCAAGAGGGGGGAGCCGCGCACGCCTACGAGGATTGCCTGGCCGGCGCCGCCGGCCGCGTCATCGAAATGCCGCCGCGCCGCATGGACGAACTTTGGCACCTGCTCTACACCTCCGGCACCACCGGCAAGCCGAAGGGGGTGATGCAGACCTACGGCATGGTCTACTTCAACGCCGTCAACTGCATGCTGGCGACCGGCCTGTCGCAGCGCGACGTGCTGCTCAACGTGCTGCCGTTCTTCCACACGGGCGGCCTGAACCTGTACACCAATCCCGTCCTGCACGCCGGCGGCACGGTCCACATCATGCAGCAATTCGACGCCGGCGCCACCCTCGAGCTGCTCGACAGCACGGTGACGCTGTTCCTCGGCGTGCCGGCGGTCTACCTGATGCTGAGCCAGCATCCCGGCTTCGCCGCCGCGCGCTTCCGCTCCATGCGCCACTGGTCGGCCGGCG
Source organism: Janthinobacterium sp. CG3 (assembly GCF_000344615.1). Lineage (GTDB taxonomy): Bacteria > Pseudomonadota > Gammaproteobacteria > Burkholderiales > Burkholderiaceae_D > Janthinobacterium. Next base: position 4,831,279 of record NZ_KB467824.1, read on the forward strand.
GCTCGCCGATGGCGCACAGCCTGCTCGAACTGTACCAGGCCAAGGGCGTGACCATTTGCTTCGGCTTCGGCATGACCGAAACCGGACCCACCGTGTTCATCTGCGACGAGGCCACCGCCCGGCGCAAGACCGGCAGCATCGGCCGGCCGGTCGGCTCGATGCGCACGCGCGTGGTGCTGGCCGACGGCGGCGACGCCGGCCCCGGCCAGCGCGGCGAACTCTACATCCAGGGGCCGGGCGTCACGCCCGGCTACTGGAAGCTGCCGCGGGCCAGCGCCGAAGCCTTCGTCGACGGCTGGCTGCGCTCGGGCGACGTCGCCTACTTCGACGACGAGGGCGACCACTACATCGTCGACCGCGCCAAGGACATGTACATCTCCGGCGCCGAAAACGTCTACCCGGCCGAAGTTGAAAACGTGCTGTTCCAAATGCCGCAAATCGCCGACGCCGCCGTCATCGGCGTGGCCGACGCCAAATGGGGCGACGTCGGCGCCGCCATCGTCGTGCTCAAGGCCGGCCAGCCGCTGGCGCCGGCCGAGCTGCAAGCGTTCTGCCGCGGCCGCCTGTCCGGCTACAAGGTGCCGCGCCACGTGGTGTTCGTCGACACGCTGCCGCGCACGCCGTCGGGCAAGCTCGAAAAACACAAACTGCGCAGCCAATTCGCCGATCTCGGTAATCAACAAGGAGGCGCGCCATGAGCTCCGTCCCATCCGGCTTTCGCCGCACGCTGCAACAGAGCGACTTCGACCGTTTCGCCGTGCTGAGCGGCGACGACAACCCGATCCACTGCGACCCGGAATTCGCCGGCCGCAGCCACTTCGGCGCCACCGTCGCGCACGGCATGTTCCTGTACGGCCTGATCTACCGCGCGCTGGGAGAGGCGCTGCCCGGCGCCGGCATGCTGCAGCTCGAACAGGAACTGATGTTCCCCAACCCCAGCTTCGCGCACGACGATGTGGAGGTGCTGGTCACGCCGCTGCCCGGGCGCGGCGACGGCAGCCGCAGCTTCAGCACGGTGGTGCGCAAGCAGGCCGGCGGCGCGGCCATCGTCACCGCGCAGGGAAGCGCGCGCGTGAGCAACAGCGGCGGCGCCGCCGCGCTGGCCGGCGCCAACGACGCCGCCGCCGACACCGGGGCGGCCGGCGGCGGCGACGACGAACTGCGCGGACTGCGCCGCGGCATGCGCGCGCGCGCCGAGCGCACCCTGAGCGAGGCCGACCTGGCCGACTACGCGGCGCTGACCGGCGATTGCAACCCGCTGCACCACAGCGACGACTGGGCCGTCGCCCACGGCTTCGCCGGCCGCCTGGTGCCGCCGCCGCTGCTGGCGAGCCTGTTCTCCGACCTGCTCGGCACCCGCCTGCCGGGGCGCGGCACCGGCTGGATGAAGCAGGCGCTGCGCTTCGTCGCGCCGGCCTACGTCGGCGAACGCATCACCGCCGAAGTCGAAATCGTCCGCCTGCGCGCCGACAAGGACCTGGTCAACCTGTCCAGCGTACTCACCGGCGCGGACGGGCGCACCATCTGCCGCGGCGAATCGCTGGTCCTGGTGCGCAACCTGGAAGCGCCGGCCGGCTGACGCCGCGCGGACCCGGCGCCCGCTCCCCCACCGATGTGACAATCGCCGCCGGCGCGCGGCGCGGGAGAGCCGCGCCCTGTCGACGTCGACATGTTCAACACTGCCGGCCGCGGCCACCGCGGCGGGCAGTCGGCACCACCCGCGCCCGGCGAAAAAGCCGGCGGCGCCGGCACCAACACCGCCAAAGCGCTCGGCCTGGCCTCCAAAAACGCCTGGGGCGGTATCAGCGCCGACGTGGCGCCGCAAACCGTCGTCAGCGCCGCCTACTACCGGACCACAAGCCCGGTGGCGCGCATAGGCGGCGCGCGCAAACTCTACATGGTCGGCGCGGTCTACTACCTGTCCAAGCGCACCAACCTGTACGCCGACATCGACCACGCCAAACTGAGCGGCCGCTCGCGCATCGGCAGCCAGACCAGCCAGACCGGCGTCTCCATCGGCGTCGACCACCTCTTCTAAGCCAAAAACGCGCCCCGTTCAGTCACGCTCGGGGGTGGCGCTGATCTTGTGGATGGACAGGTCGGCGCCGTCGAATTCCTGTTCGGCGTCGAGGCGGATGCCGACGGTTTTTTTCAGTACGCCGTAGATGATGGCGCCGCCGGCGACGGCGATGGCGATGCCGAGCGCGCTGCCCAGCAGTTGCGACATGAACGAGACGCCGCCGATGCCGCCCAGCGCCTTGCCGCCGAAGATGCCCGCCGCCAGTCCGCCCCAGGTGCCGCACAGGCCGTGCAGCGGCCACACGCCCAGCACGTCGTCGATTTTCCATTTGTTCTGGGTCCAGGTGAACATCCAGACGAAGATGGCGCCGGCGATGCCGCCGGTGATCAGCGCGCCCAGCGGGTGCATCAGGTCGGAGCCGGCGCATACCGCCACCAGCCCCGCCAGCGGGCCGTTGTAGACGAAGCCCGGATCGTTTTTGCCCATCACCAGCGCCACCAGGGTGCCGCCGACCATCGCCATCAGCGAGTTCACCGCCACCAGGCCGTTCATGTTGTCGAGGGTTTGCGCGCTCATGACGTTGAAGCCGAACCAGCCCACCGTCAGGATCCAGGCGCCCAGCGCCAGGAAGGGGATGTTCGACGGCGGATGGGCGGCGACCGCACCGTCCTTCGTGTAGCGCCCGCGGCGCGCGCCCAGCAGCAGCACCGCCGGCAGCGCGACCCAGCCGCCCACCGCATGCACGACGATGGAACCGGCGAAGTCGTGGAATTTGTGGCCGAAGCTGGCCAGCAGCCAGCCCTGGACGCCGAAGCGGTCGTTCCAGGCGATGCCTTCGAAGAAGGGGTAGACCAAACCGACCAGCACGGCGGTGGCCGCCAGTTGCGGATAGAACTTGGCGCGCTCGGCGATGCCGCCGGAGATGATGGCCGGGATCGCCGCCGCAAACGTCAACAGGAAGAAAAATTTGACCAGCTCGTAGCCGTTTTGGGCGCTCAGCGTTGCGGCGCTGCCGAAGAAGTGGGCGCCGTAGGCGATGCCGTAGCCGACGAAGAAGTAGGCGATAGTCGAGACGGCGAAGTCGACCAGGATCTTGACCAGGGCGTTGACCTGGTTCTTTTTGCGCACCGTGCCCAGTTCGAGAAACGCGAAGTCGGCGTGCATGGCCAGGATCATGATTGCGCCGAGCAGGATGAAGAGGGCGTCGGCGCCGTTTTTTTGTGCATCCATGCTGAGGATTCTCCCAATAATTGTGCAGAATTAAATGACTGCTACAAACTAAAGCAAGATTCGTTCCATTTTGGTGCGGTTTGTGTAGTGGCTTGATACGTATGGGTAAAAATTGCGGCGGCCGGGCGGGGCGCGGGACGGCGCACCGTTAGCGTGCGGTTTTTCGCCCCGCTTTGGGGCGGGCGCGGCAGGTCCCCTAGGTCGGATTGGCAGAGCGTCATCCGACGCCTGGCCGCTGCCGGCGCCAGTCGGGTTACGCCCGCTGGGCTAACCCGACCTGCGAATCACGCCTTCGGCTGGAAGCGGCGCAGGAAGTCGAGCAGCACTTGGGCGGCGATGTCGGCGTCGTCGGCGGTCATCGTTTCCAGCGGGTTGTGGCTGATGCCGCCGTTGCCGCAGCGCGTAAACAGCATCGCCACGTCGGTCACGGCGGCCATCGCCATGGCGTCGTGGCCGGCGCCGGAGGCCAGTTCGAAGCGCGGCAGGCCGGCGCGTTCGACCGCCTCGCCCAGTTGCCGCATCAGCCACGGCGCGCACGGCGCCGCGCTGGCCGAGACGATTTGTTTGACGTCGGCGTCGATCTGGCGCCGCGCGCAGATCGCGGCGATGCCGTCGAGGATGTCGGCGACCGCCGCCAGCCGCACCGCGTCGTCGGCGGCGCGGATGTCGAGCGAGAGTTTGCAGGCGCCCGGAATGACGTTCACCGAGCCGCCCGGCACCTGCAACTGGCCGACGGTGCCGACCAGCGATGCGCCGCTGCCGCAGCGGCGCTCGACCAGCAGGACGATTTCGGCGGCGGCGGCGGCGGCGTCCTTGCGCATCGTCATCGGGGTGGTGCCGGCGTGGCTGGCTAGGCCGCCCAGCTCGACCAGGTAGCGCGAGCTGCCGTTGATGGCGGTGACCACGCCCAGCGCCAGGTCGCGTTCGAGCAGCACCGGTCCCTGTTCGATGTGCACCTCGACGTAGCCGAGCAGGTCGGCCGGGTCGCGGGCGATGGCCGGGATGGCGCCGACGTCGTGGCCGGCGGCGGCGATGGCCTCGCGCATGCTGACGCCGTCGGCGTCGGTTTGCCCCAGCAGCGACAGGTCGAAGCGGCCGGTGACGGCGTTGCTGCCCAGGAAGGTACTCTTGAAGCGCACGCCTTCCTCTTCCGCGAAGCCGACGATTTCAAAGTGGAAGGGCAGCGTTTCGCCGCGCTGGTGCAGGTGTTGGACGATGGCGATCGGCAGCAGGATGCCGAGGCGGCCGTCGTATTTGCCGCCGTTGCGCACGGTGTCGTAGTGCGAGCCGGTCATCAGGGTTTTCGCCCCCGGCAGGGGCGACAGGTAGCGCCCGGCGACGTTGCCGACGGCGTCGATCCGCACCTGCATGCCGGCCGCGCGCATCCACTCGGCCAGTTGCGCGGCGCTCTGGATATGCGCCTCGGTCAGGTAGGCGCAGGTCAGGTTGTCGGGGCTGTCGCTCCAGCCGGCCAGGGTTTCCGACCATTGCATGATGGTGGGGCCGAATTCGAGTTGGCAGTCGAGCAGGGCGTTGACGCGCAGTTCGGCGATGCGCTTGATCTGCCGCAGGCACTCGGCCATTTCGTCGCCGCGCTGCTGCTTTAGGCGCCGCGTGAAGGTGGCGATGATGTGCTGGCGCGTCAGGCCGTTGCCGTCCGGGCCTTTGACGGCGAGGATGAAGGGGAAGCCGAATTTGGCGTTGTAGTCGGCGTTGAGGCGCTGCAGCGCGGCGAATTCGTCGGCGCTGCACAGGTTCAGGCCGGACTTGGTTTGTTCGTCGGTCGATTCGGCGGTCAGCTCGCCGGCGATGGCGGCCTTGCCGGCCAGCTCGGGGTGGGCGCGGATCAGGCCCAGTTGCTCGTCGACGCTGGCGCCGTTGACGGCGCGCTGCAAGGCCTGCTTGAGCGCGGTGGCGCTGGCGAACGGGCGCCAGGCGCAGGCCCGCTCGGGTATCCATGGCGAGTGTTCGTAGATGCCGCGCAGGTGCTCGATGAAGCTGGCCTGGTCGCAGCCGTTCAGTTCTGTCAGTGTCGTCATGGTTTTTTATCCGATCATGCAAGAGCCGATCATATATCGTTGTCGATAGTCCGGATATACGTGGGCGCTGATGTGGCATCTCTGCCGCGCCTTATATGGGCATGCGCGCGGCCGGGCGCTCAGCGGCAGCAGCCCGGCGCCGGCGCCGGCCGCTGCGGTGGCGGCAGCGCGCGCAGCGCCTTCACGTGGCGCGCGACGGCGGCGGCGCGCAGCGGGCCGCCGTGGCCGATGTAAAAGGTGTGCGCGCCGCCGTCCAGCATGTGCTGCAATTCGTCGGCCACGGCGTGCGGGTCGTCTTCAAACGGCGGACGCATCGCCTTGCCGGTCCTGACGATGCCGCCCAATAGTATCCCGGACGCCAGCAAGTCGCCGGCCAGCACCGCCATGCCGGCCAGTTGCACCGAGATCGAACCGGCCGTGTGGCCCGGCGTGTGCCTGACGGCGCCGGCCGCGCCGAAGCGCTGCAGGTCGAGGCTGGCGCCGTCGGCCAGCAGGACGTCGGGTTGGAACGGCGTGTAGGGTTGCAGTATCAGGCCGGTTTTCAGGAACAGCCGGCCAAACCAGCCGGTCGAGCAGAACGTCATGGTTTTTCTTTGCTGGTAGTAGTCGATGTCGCCGGCGTGGCCGACGATGGGGGCGCCGGATAGCTCGCGCAGGCGCGCGGCGCTGCCTGCGTGGTCGACATGGGCGTGGGTGACGACGATCAATCGAATGTCGCTGAACCGCATGCCGTGGCGACGCAGGGCGCGGCCGATTTTCGCCTCCGAGCCGGGCAGGCCGGTGTCGACCAGGATGCAGCCTTGCGGCCCGACGATGAGGTGGCAGTTGACCATGCCGAACGGTAGGATGGCGATGCGGATGATGTGCGGCAGGGGCATAATGGCGCTCTCTGTAGGCGCTGCGCGGCAGCGGAGCGCGTATTCTGGAATGCGGGCGATATTTAAACAAGTAGGCACAATTTAGTAACGTAGTCACTAAAAAGGAGAGTCATGGAACAGGACTGGCACACGGACAATCCGCTCGCCTGCCCGATGGTGGCGGCGCTCGATGTGATCGGCGGGAAGTGGAAGCCGATCATTTTGCATATGCTGAGCGAGGGCACGCTGCGCTTTGGCGAGATGAAGAAGAATATCCCGCCGGTGAGCCAGAAGATGCTGACGCAGCAGTTGCGCGAGCTCGAGGCCGACGGCGTGGTGCTGCGCAAGGTCTACGCCGAGGTGCCGCCGCGGGTCGAGTATTCGCTCACGCCGCGCGGCTGCGCGCTGCAGCCGGTGCTGCGCGATTTGTACGCCTGGGGCGAGACGCTGGCGGCGTGACCCGCGCGGCCCGGTGGGGCGCGCCGCGCGCTTACTTGATGCCTACTTGATGACCAGCGCCTTGGCCGCCGCGCTGATCTGGTCGCGCAGCCATTTGTGCTCGGGCGCCTGGTGCACGCGCTGGTGCCACAACTGGTAGAAGCGCATCGGCGGGAATTTCAGCGGCACCGTGAAGCTTTTCAGCGGCAGCGTTTTTTCGTAGAAGCGCATGAACTGGCGCCCGGTGGTGAGCACCAGGTCGGTTTGCGTCAGCATGTAGGGGATCAGGCCGAAGTAGGCCGATTCGACGACGACGTTGCGCTGCAAGTTTTGCTTTTCAAGGAAGGCGTCGATCACGCCGTGGTAGCCGGGCATCATTTGCGACGGCGCCACGTGCGGCAGGCTCAGGTAGTCCTCGAGCGTCATGGCGTCGCTGGCGGTGCGCTTGGCGTAGGCGCTCTCGGCGCGCATGGTGCAGATGATCGGGTCTTCGAACAGCTTCGAGATGTGCAGGTGCGCCGGCGGCTCGTCCCAGTTGGCGATGACCAGGTCCATGTCGCCGTCCGACAACAGTCGCACGTGGTCGATGCCCGGCCCCAGGTTGTGAAGCACCACGCGGCTCTTCGGCGAGCCGCGCCGCAGCACGGCGACGACGTTCGGCAGGAACTGGCTGTCGAGGTAGTCCGGCGCGGCGATGTGGAAGGTGCGCGCCTCTTCCTGCGCGACGAAGGGGGTCTTTTTGACGAACAGGCTTTCGGTCTGGTCGAGGATTTTCTTGGCCGGGCTGAGCAGGCTCTCGCCGTGCTGGGTCGGCACCATGCCGCGCGCGCCGCGCACCAGCAGCGGGTCGCCGGTGAGTTCGCGCAGCTTGCGCAGCGAGGCCGAAATCGACGGCTGCGGCTGGTTCAGCTTGAGCGCCACCCGCGAGACGTTTTTTTCCACCAGCAGCAGGTAGAGGATGCGGATCAGGTGCAGGTCGAGGTGTTGCGGCAGGCTGGACATCGTGTAGGGCACCCTCGGCTATATTATTTCGAATATGTTAAATATACGATAGATTTCCTATTTCGTGCGCCAATTCGGTTTATCTTGTGTAAGTTACCCCCAATCAAGCCCAGCGTCGACTGAAGGAATTTTATGGATGTGTTTGCCTACCTGATCCCCTATGGCCTCGAGTGGCTCAACCTGATCGTGCGCTGGTTGCACATGATTACCGGCATCGCCTGGATCGGCGCCTCGTTTTACTTCGTCTGGCTGGACAATTCGATCCGTGCGCCGGCCCCCGGCTCGCCGCTGGCGCTGAAGGGCGTCTCGGGCGAGTTGTGGGCGGTGCACGGCGGCGGCTTCTACAATCCGCAAAAATACCTGGTCGCGCCGGCCGAGTTGCCGAAGGATTTGCACTGGTTCAAGTGGGAGGCCTACTCGACCTGGCTGTCGGGCATCGCGCTGCTGACGATCGCGTATTACTTCAACGCCCAGGCGATGATGATCGACAAGTCGGTGGCCGACCTCAGCAGCTGGCAGGCGATCGGCGTCGGCGTCGGCATGCTGGCGCTCGGCTGGACCGTCTACGACCTGCTGTGCCGTTCGCCGCTGGCCAGGCACGAGCTGTGGTTCGGCGTGGTGGTGTTCGCGCTGGTGGTGGCGGCGGCCTACGCGCTGACGCATCTGCTGAGCGGGCGCGCCGCCTACATCCACGTCGGCGCGATGATCGGCACCATCATGGTGGGCAACGTGCTGATGCTGATCATCCCGGGCCAGCGCAAGATGGTCGAGGCGATGGCGGCCGGCAAGTTGCCGGACCCGGTGCACGGCCAGCGCGCCAAGCAGCGCAGCGTGCACAACAACTACTTCACGCTGCCGGTGCTGTTCATCATGATCAGCAACCACTACGCGATGACCTACCGCAACGAGCGCGGCTGGCTGGTGCTGGCCTGTATCATGGCGGCGGGCGTGTTCATCCGCCACTTTTTCAATTTGCGCCACAAGGGCCGCGTGGTGTGGGGCTATCCGCTGTTGGGCGTGGCGCTGCTGGTCGGCGTGGCGGTGGCGATCGCGCCGCCGGCGCCGGTGGCGCGCGCCGCCAACGACCCGGCGGCGCAGTTCGCCAAGGTGCAGGCGGTGGTCACCCAGCGCTGCGCCACCTGCCACGCGGCCGCGCCGACCCAGCCGGGCTTCGCGACGGCGCCGGCCGGCGTCATGCTCGACTCGGCGGCGCAGATCCGCCAGCATTCGGAGCAAATCTACAAGCAGGCCGTGCAGTTGAAGGCCATGCCGATTGGCAACCTGACGCAGATGACCGACGCGGAGCGCGCGTTGCTGGGCGCCTGGTTCGAGTCCGGCGCCAAGTAAGCCGACGTCGACAACATATCAAAATCAACTTTAACGCGGTATTCACCTATCACCGCCAAGGAAACAGAATGAGCAACGCACGCGCGCAACTGACTGACTGGATCGACGCCCATTTCGACGCGCAAATCGCCTTCCTGCAACAGGTCATCCAGGTGCCGACCGACACGCCGCCGGGCAACAACGCGCCGCACGCCGACGCCGTCGCCGACTTGCTGCAGGGATTCGGCTGGCACGCCGAAAAGCATGTGGTGCCGCAGCAAACCGTCACCGACTACGGCATGGAAAGCATCACCAATCTGATCGTGCGCCGCCCCTACCTGGCCGGCGGCCCGACGGTCGCGCTGAACGCCCACGGCGACGTGGTGCCGCCGGGCGACGGCTGGACCTTTCCGCCATACGGCGGGGTGATCGACAACGGCCACATCTACGGCCGCGCCGCCGCCGTCTCGAAATGCGATTTCGCCACCTATATCTTCGCCGCCCGGGCGCTGGAGGCGCTGGGCGTGCCGCTGAGGGGCAATCTGGAATTGCACTTCACCTACGACGAGGAATTCGGCGGCCTGCTGGGGCCGGGCTGGCTGCTGGAACAAAAGCTGACCAAGCCGGACTTCGTCATCGCCGCCGGCTTCAGCTACAACATCATCACCGCGCACAACGCCTGCCTGCAACTGGAAATCACCGTGCACGGCAAGGCCGGCCACGGTTCGATGCCGGAAACCGGGCATGACGCCTTGCAGGCCGCCAACAAGATTTTGAGCGCCATCTACGCCCAGTTGCCGGGGTTGAAAAAGATCAAGTCGGCGGTTCCCGGCATCGATTCGCCGACCATGCTGGTGGGTCGCATTGACGGCGGCACCAATACCAACGTGGTGCCGGGCAAGGTGGTGATGAAGATGGACCGGCGCATGATCCCGGAAGAAAATCCGGTCGAGGTCGAGGCGCAGGTGCGCGCGATGATCGAGGCGGCGGTGCAGGGCGAGCCGGGCATCCGCATCGAGATCAAGCGGCTGCTGCTGTCGCACGCGCTGCGTCCGCTGCCCGGCTCCGAGCAACTGGTGGCCAAGCTGCAAAAGAACGCGCTCGAGGTCATCGGCGAAACCATTCCGGCGCAGGGCACGCCGCTGTACGCCGACGCCCGCCTGTACGGCGAGCACGGCATTCCGGCGGTGCTGTACGGCGCCGGTCCGCGCACGGTGCCGGAGTCGAACGCGAAAAAAGCCGACGAGCGGCTGGAGCTGGAAGATTTGCGCAAGGCCACTAAGGTGGTCGCGCTGACACTGCTCGACTTCTTCGCCGCCTGAGCGTCGGGCTGCGCTCCGGCGCGATGCGGCGCAACATGGTTGCAATACCTCGGTCGGATCGGCGGCACGCGCCCTCCGACGCCAGCCGGGTTATCCGCCTCGTGTAACGGCGATGGGCTAACCCGAGAAAGGAAAATCGCGCATGTCCGCGTAATTACATACTTGCCGGCGCTTTTCGGGTAGTATGGGGTTGGCCATAATTGTTGATTCTCGGCAAGCTATTCCCGGTTTGCCACGGTCCGGCCAGCACCCTAGGACATGCTATGAAAACTTGGCATCGGGTCGCCCGCGCCTTGATCGTCGTCTGTGGTGTCTTCGCCACATCCAGCGCTGTCTGCCAGGGGCCGGCGAGCGCCGCGGCCGGCTTGCAGCAGGCCCGCGCGCGCGTCGCCACGGCCACGCTGCCGGGCGGCAGTTGGAGCGGCCCGACCACCGGGCCGGCCGCCGTGCCCGGCAAGTACATCGCCCTGATGGCCGAGGATTTGCGCAACGGCGGCGTGGTCGGCGTCGCCCAGGGCGTGCGCGAGGCCGCCGCCGTGATGGGCTGGACCCTGAAGATTTTCGACGGCGGCGGCTCGCCCGCCGGCCGCGCCAAGGCGCTGGCGCTGGCGCTGGCCTCGCGGCCGGACGGCTTGGTGCTGTGCGGCTCGGACGCGCTGGAAAGCCGCGCCGCGCTGGCGCCGTTCGCCCAGCGCAAGCTGGCGGTGGTGGGCTGGCACGCCGGCCCGAAACCCGGCCCGATCGACGGCACGCCGGTGGCGATGAACGTCAGCACCGACCCGCTGCAGGTGGCGCGCGTGACGGCGCTGGCGGCGGTGGCGCAGTCGGACGGGCGCGCCGGCGTGGTGATCCTGACCGACTCGCGCTTCGGCATCGCCATGGCCAAGGCCAACGCGATGGCCGACGTCATCCGCGCCTGCCCCGGCTGCACACTGCTGGAGGTGCGCGACGTGGCCATTTCCGACAGCGCCGAAAAGATGGCGCCGCTGACCGAGCAATGGCTGGCGCAATACGGCAAGCGCTGGACCCACGCGCTGGCCATCAACGACCTGTATTTCGACTACGCGCTGCCGGCGCTGACCAGGGCCGGCGCGGCCGCCAAGTCGCTCAGCCTGTTGTCGGCCGGCGACGGCAGCGCCGCCGCCTTCATGCGCATCCAGGCGCATATTTTCCAGACCGGTACCGTGGCCGAACCGCTCAACGCGCAGGGCTGGCAGGTGGTCGACGAACTCAATCGCCTGTTCGCCGGCAAGCCCGTCAGCGCCTTCGTCGCGCCGGCGCACCTGGTCACGGCCGAGAACGTCGGCTTCGACGGCGGCGCGCGCTTCCAGTACGATCCCGACAACGGCTACCGCGACGTCTACCGGCGCATCTGGAAACGCTAGCGGAGCGGCCACATGCGCATTTCCTTTCCCCGCACACTGTTGCCGCGCTCGCTGCGCGTGCAGTTCACGCTGGCGCTGTCGGCGCTGGCCATGCTGGTCGTCGGCGGCGGCGCCATCGCCGTCTACGCGCTGCGCAGTTCAAGCGACGCCACCCGTGAGCTGGCCGACCAGCGTCTGGTGCGCATGCAGGGCGCCCAGGATGTGCTGCAACAGAGCATGCTGATCGACCGCGACAGCGACCGCCTGCTGGTGGCCGCCTCGCCGGAGGCGCTGCGCGCCAGTTACGACGACATGGTGCGCCAACTGGCCGCGCTCGACGCGCAGGTGGCCGCCCTGGCGCAGGCCAGCGACGACGTCGCGGTGCTCGATTTGCAGCAGGCCAGCCAGGCGTTTCGCAACACCGCGAACATCGTCGCCAGCTTGCACGAGGGCGTCTTCGAGGTGGAAACCGCGTTCGCGCGCGGCGTGCGCGAGCGCGGCGCCCAGTTGCAGGCCGGCGCCACCCGGCCGGACCTGGAGCGGGCGCTGCTGTTGCAGCAGTTGCGCGACGCCGCCGACGCCGGGCGCGTGCGCCAGTTGGCGCTGGCGTTCGAGCGCCGCGGCGGCGCCGCCGCGGCTGCCGGGGCGGCGGACCTGTTCGCGCTGCGCGCCGACATGCTGGAGCGGCGGCGGGTACTGCAGCGCTTCCATGGCGAACTGCGCCGCCAGGGCGCCGCGCTGGCCGGCGCCGCGCGCCAGCAGTCGTCCCAGCTGACGCGCGACTACCGCGGCGCCGTGCGCGAGCTGGTGCAAGCGTCCAACCGCCGCCAGCAGTGGGTGTTGGCGATGCTGGCCGGTAGCGTGTTGCTGGCCTGGCTGGTCGGGCGGGTGTTCCTGGGCCGCCATGTGCTGGCGCGCCTGAGCGACATCAGCCGCGCGCTGCGGCGCGGCCATGCCGGCGCCGACGCCGGCGCGGCCGCGCTGGCGGTCGACGCCGCCGACGAGATCGGCGAGATGGCGCGCGCGGTGCAGCGCTTCCTGCACGACCGGCTGCAGCTGGAAAAGCGCACGCTGGAGCTGGGCGACGCCAAGGAGCGCTTGGCCGAGCAGAACCAGCAGTTGCAGGAGGAGGCGGTGGTGCGCCTGCGCGCCGAAACGCTGTGGGTCAAGCAGGGCAGGGTGCTGGAGATGATTGCCAGCAGCACGCCGCTGGCCGAGGTGTTGGAGAGCCTGGTGCTGTTGATCGAGTCGCAGATGGAGGGCATGATGGCGTCGGTGCTGTTGCTGGAGGAGGACGGCCGCCATCTGCGCCACGGCGCCGCGCCCAACCTGCCGGCGCACTACACGGCGCTGATCGACGGCCTCGCCGCCGGACCCAAGGCGGGCTCCTGCGGCACCGCCGCGCACCGCGGCGAAACCGTGATCGTCAGCGACATCCTGGTCGATCCGCTGTGGGACGACTACCGCGCGCTGGTGGCGCCGTATGGCTTGCGCGCCTGCTGGTCGACCCCGGTGATGCTCAACGACGGGAAAATCCTCGGCACCTTCGCGCTGTACGCCTACCAGGTGCGGGTGCCCAGCGCGGCCGAGACGCGCCTGATGGAGATGGCCACGCGCATCGCCGGCATCGCCATTGAGCGCAGGAACACCGAGGAGCAGATCCGCTACATGGGCCAGCACGACGCGTTGACCGGCCTGCCCAACCGCACGCTGTTGGAGGACCGCTTGAAGCAGGCGATGTTCTACGCCCAGCGCTACGAGCGCGAGGTGACGGTGGCCTTCCTCGACCTCGACCATTTCAAGCTGATCAACGACAGCCTGGGCCACAACGCCGGCGACGAGCTGCTCAAGGCGGTGGCCGACCGCATGTTGCTGTGCGTGCGCGCGACCGACACGGTGGTGCGCCTGGGCGGCGACGAATTCGTCATCGTGCTGTGCGACCAGGCCGAGGCGGCCGGCGGCGTGGCGCGGGTGCTCGGCGACATCCGCGACGCCATCGGCCAGCCGGTGCACGTCGCCGGGCAGCGTCTGCAGATCACCTGCAGCATGGGCCTGGCGAGCTATCCGGCCGACGGCGCCGACACCACCACGCTGCTGATGCACGCGGACGCGGCGATGTACCGCGCCAAGGAGCTGGGGCGTAACAACTACCAGTTCTACACCAGCGAGATGAATCTGAAGATCCAGCAAAAGCTGGCGCTGCAGGAGGGCTTGCGCAACGCCGTCGAGCGCGCCGAGTTCATCCTGCTGTACCAGCCGCAGGTGGACCTGGACAGCGGGCGCATGATCGGCGTCGAGGCGCTGATCCGCTGGCGCCACCCGCAGCTGGGCATGGTGGCGCCGGACGCCTTCATTCCGCTGGCCGAGGAAAACGGCCTGATCGTGCCGATCGGCGACTGGGTCATCCAGACCGCGTGCCGGCAAAACCGCGCCTGGCAGGACGCCGGCCTGCCGCCGATCACCATGTCGGTGAACCTGTCGGCGCGCCAGTTCAAGGAGGCCAACCTGGTCGCCCGCATCGCCGAGGCGTTGCGCGACAGCGGCCTGGCGCCGCGCTACCTGGGCATGGAGCTGACCGAAAGCCTGATCATGCAAGACTTGCAGCAGGCGCTGCAGACGATGCGCGAGTTGCAGGCGATGGGCGTGCAACTGTCGATCGACGATTTCGGCACCGGCTATTCCAGCCTGTCGGCCTTGAAAAGCTTCCCCATCGGCCGCCTGAAGATCGACAAGTCGTTCGTGCGCGACCTGCCCGACGACGACGACGACCGCGCCATCGCCACGGCGGTGATCTCGCTGGGGCACAAGCTGCAGCTGAAAGTGGTGGCCGAGGGCGTCGAGACGCAGGCGCAGCGCGACTTCCTGCACGCCAACGGCTGCGACGAAATGCAGGGTTACCTGTTCAGCCGGCCGGTGCCGGCCGAGGAGATCGTGCGCCTGTTCGAGGGGCAGGCCGGGCAACACTTCACGGCAAGCCCGCAACCCCGGGGTCAGACCATCGCGGTGTGACCGCGGCTCGTTGCCGGCGCGGGTTTTTGGCGCCGCCGGCCCGCCCACTGAACGGCATTCGCGCTTGCACGCGCGCCGATACCGTATGATATGCAACATTATCCAGCCTCCGCGAACCCGTGCATCGATACGACCTGATCAGCTGTCATGACTGTGGCACCTTGCACCGCAAGCGGCCGCTGCGTCCGAGGGAGAAGGCGCGCTGCACGCGCTGCCGTTCGGTGCTCTACCGCGGCGGCACCGCCGACCTGGACCGGGTGGTCGCGCTGACGCTGGCCACCGCGCTGGTGTTCCTGATCGCCCAGTTCTTCCCCATCGTCGAGCTGGAGGTCAACGGCTACACGTCCAGCGCCACGCTGCTCGGCGCCATCGTCGTGCTGTGGTCGGAACAGATGCAGCTGGTGGCGGCGATGGTGTTCCTCTTCACGATACTGTTCCCGGCGGTCGAACTGGGCGCGCTGCTGTACGTCGCGCTGGGCCTGCGCGCCGGCGCGCCGCCGCCCGGCTTGAACCGGGTGCTGCGCGCGGTGCAGGCGGCGCGCCGCTGGGGCATGACGGAGGTGCTGATGATCGGCATCCTGATCACCGTCATCAAGATGACCAGCCTGGCGCGGGTGCTGCCGCAGCCGGGCCTGTACGCCTTCGGCGCGCTGACCCTGATGCTGGCGCTGGTGGTGGCGTTCGACCCGAAGACGCTGTGGAACCTGGCCGACGACCTGGCGCCGCGGCCGCCGCCGCGACTCGACTACGCGGCGCTGCGCGCCTCGGGCGCCGAGCTGCTGCCCTGCCACGCCTGCGGCCTGGTCACGCCGGCGGCGCCGGCGCGCGCCCGCCAGCGCTGCGCGCGCTGCGCCGGCGCGCTGCACCGGCGCCGTCCGGACAGCGTGGCGCGCACCTGGGCGCTGCTGATCGCCGCGGCGATCCTGTATATCCCCGCCAACATCCTGCCGGTGATGACCACCCATTCGCTGTTCGGCACCGAGGACGACACCATCATGAGCGGCGTGGTGTTTTTCTGGAACAGCGGTTCGCAGGGCATGGCGGCGATCATTTTCGTCGCCAGCGTGGTGGTGCCGATGCTCAAGCTGGCGGTACTGACGCTGCTGGCCTGGAGCGCGCAGCGGCGCTCGCGCTGGCGCCCGCTGCAACGTACGCTGCTGTACCGGATGGTGGAATTCATCGGCCGCTGGTCGATGCTGGATATTTTCGTCGTCACCCTGACCGTCGCGCTGGTGCGCTTCCAGGCCTTGGCCGTGATTACGGCCGGCCCGGGCGCGCTGGCCTTCGGCGCGGTGGTGGTGTTGACCATGCTGGCGTCGATGCAGTTCGACCCGCGCCTTATCTGGGACCACGTCGACCGTGGCCCGCTTGCCCCCCCTGGAGAAAAACATGTCTGAGCACGAGCCGAGCATCGCGGGCGCCGTCGTCCGCCCACCCGCGCCGCCGCTGCCGCCGGAACCCGAAGTCGAGCCGGCCAGCCGCTGGCTGCCGTCGCTGGTCTGGCTGATCCCGTTGCTGGCGGCGCTGATCGGCGCCGCGCTGGTGGCCCGTTCGGTGCTCGACCAGGGGCCGACGGTGACGGTCAGCTTCCGCAGCGCCGAGGGGCTGGAGCCGGGCAAGACCAAGGTCAAGTACAAGGACGTCGAGATCGGCCTAGTGCGCGCCATCAAGCTCGGCGAGGACCTGTCGAAGGTGCTGGTGACGATCGACATGAGCAAGGAGGCCAAGCGCTTCACGGCGCAGGACACGCGCTTCTGGGTGGTGCGTCCGCGCGTCGGCGCCAGCGGCGTGTCCGGCCTGGGCACCTTGCTGTCGGGCGCCTACATCGGCGTCGACGCCGGCAAGTCGGCCGAGCGCGACGACGCCTTCACCGGGCTGGAGAACGCGCCGCCGGTGGCCGGCGACCAGAAGGGCAAGCTGTTCAAGCTGCACGGCGACAGCCTCGGCTCGGTCGACATCGGCTCGCCGCTGTTCTACCGCCGCGTGCAGGTCGGCCAGGTGGTCAGCTTCGCGCTCGACAAGGCCGGCAACGGCGTCAGCATGGAGGTGTTCGTGCAATCGCCGTACGAGCAGTTCGTCGGCCAGAATTCGCGCTGGTGGCACGCCAGCGGCGTCGACGTGCGGCTCGACTCGAACGGTTTCAAGCTCAACACCCAGTCGCTGGCGGCGATGGTCGTCGGCGGCATCGCCTTCGAATCGCAGAACGGCCAGCGGCCCGACGCGGTGGCCGCCGCCGGCACCACCTTCCCGCTGGCGGCCGACCAGGCCAGCGCGATGCGCGAGCCGGACGGCGCGCCGATCACCACGGTGTTTTATTTCGACCAGTCGCTGCGCGGCCTGTCGGCCGGCGCCACGGTCGACTTCCGCGGCATCGTGCTGGGCGAGGTGCGCTCGGTCGGCGTCGAGTACGACAACCTCAAGAAGAGTTTCCGCATGCCGGTGACGGTCGACCTGTACCCGGGCCGCCTGGGCAAACGCTTCCAGCAGACGCTGGAGAACGAGTACCGCAAGGAAGGCCACGACGTGCTGGGACGGATGGTCAGCCGCGGCATGCGCGCCCAGCTGCGCACCGGCAACCTGCTGACCAGCCAGTTGTACATCGCGCTCGACTTCTTCCCGAAGGCGCCGCCGGTCAAACTCGACTTCAACCAGTATCCGATGGAGGTGCCGACGGTGCCGAACAGCCTGGACGAGTTGCAGACGCAGATCGCCAGCATCGTCAAAAAGCTCGACCAGGTGCCGTACGCCGAGATCGCCGCGAACCTGAACGCCACCGTGAAAAGCGCCGACGCGATGATCAAGCGGCTCGACGGCCAGCTCGTGCCGGAGATGCAGAAAACCCTGGACGCGGCCAAGCAAACCTTCAGCACCGCCGAACAGGTGCTGCAGAAGGACTCGCCGCTGCAATCGGACGTGCGCCAGGCGCTGCAACAACTGACGCAGACGCTGCAGTCGCTCAACGGCCTGTCCGACTATCTGGAACGCCACCCGGAAGCGCTGCTCCGCGGTAAAAAAGGAGACCAAAAATGACCCGCCATGCCATGTTGCGCCGCGCGCCCGCGCTGGCCCTGTTTGCCGCGCTGGGCCTGCTGGCGGCCTGCGCCGCGCCGCAGGTCGAGCGCTTCTACACCCTCAACGGCGGCGCCGAGGCGGCGCCGGCCAAGACCGCGGTGAATTATTACGTCGAGGTGCTGGCCGTCAGCGTGCCGCAGCAGGTCAGCCGCAACCAGCTGGTGCTGACCGGCGCCGGCGGGCGCGTCGAACTGTTGGAGCAGGAGCGTTGGGCCGGGCCGCTGGCGGCCGAGATCGGCCAGGCGTTGTCGATCGGCATCACCGGCGAGCTGGGCGCGATCGACGTGTACCGCACGCCGTATCCGGACACGCTGCCGGTGTACCGCGTCAGCACCAACGTGCAGCGCTTCGAATCGGCGCTGGGCCAGTACGCGCTGGTGGACGCGGTGTGGAGCGTGCGCCAGCTGGCCAGCGGCAAGGTGCTGACCTGCCGCAGCGTGGTCAACGAAAAAGTCGGCGCCGGCTACGAGGCGCTGGTGGCGGGCCACCGGCGCGCGCTGGGCCAGGTGTCGCAGCAGATCGCCAACAGCATCCGCAGCTTCCCGAAAGACGGCGGCGGCTGCAACGCGGCGTAACAACGTGGTGCCGGGCGCACCGTTGAGCGCTCCGGCCGCGCTGAACCCGCGATAAATTGCAGTATCATGCCTGTTGAACAACGGACCGGCGGGTCCACCGACAGAGGAAACGGCATGGTCACTTGTTATTTGCGCTACATCATCGATCCGTCCAAGCTCAAGCAATTCGAGCGCTACGGGCAAATGTGGATACCGCTGGTGGAAAAATTCGGCGGCCAGCACCACGGCTACTTCCTGCCGTCGGAAGGCGCCAGCAACGTCGCGCTGGCGCTGTTCAGCTTTCCCAGCCTGGCCGAATACGAGCAATACCGCATCAAGATGCTGGACGACGCCGACTGCGTCGCCGCCTTCCACTACGCCGACGAAACGCAGTGCATCGTCAGCTACGAAAGAAGCTTCTTCCGCCCCGTATTCACATGAAAAAATTCTCCGTCGTCGGTGCGCTGCTGGCCGCCTGCGCGATCGGCGCGGCGGCCGTGCTGTGGGTCTCGCACGGCGCCGAGGCGCAGCACGCCGCGCCGGTGGGCGGCGACGGCGCGCGGCCTGCCGTGTTTAACGAAGGCACGGCGATGCGCGCCATTTTCGGCGCCTACAACAGCGCGCAAAAGGGCACCTTGATCCCGGTGGCGAACACGGCCGCGTGGAGCCTCAAGGGCGCCGAGGTGCTGGCCACGCCGATGCTGGCGGTGACCTACGACGACGGCGGGGTGGAAAAGGGCGTGCTGGCGATCCAGCGGCAAACGGTGACGACGGACGGCGAGGTGGTCGACTCGCACGCCACGGCGGCCGATATGTCGGTGTATGTCTTCATCCACAAGGGCGGGCAGTGGGTGTTTGAAAAGGGCAAACAGGTGGCGGCGACGGCCGGGGCCCACGGCAACGCGCCCAACGGCCGGCTGCTGCGCATCGGCGACGGCAAGTTCGGGCTGCTGTTCGAGGGCGGCGACGTGCACCAGGGCGTGAGCAACGACTACGCCATTCTCGTCGACCTCAGCGCCGCCACCGTGCGGCAGACGTTCGAGTTCGAAACCGGGCGCTCCAACAGCGGCACCTGCTCGGACGATCCCAAGGAGTTGGCAGAGCCCGGCACCACCTTGCACCCGTGCTGGGGCTTCGAGGCCAAGCTGGCTTTTCTGAAAAACGGGCCGGGCGAGTATTTCACGATCCGCGCCACGTATAGCGGCACCACGGACGAGGATGCGACCAAGCCGCTGAAAAAAGTCGAGTATTACACGATGACAAAAGACGGCTTCAAGTGGCACCGCCAGCCCCAGCCCCAGCCCCGCATCGCCGAGGCGCTGGCCGACGAGGAGGTGTTTGGCGTCGGCGGCGGCCAGGGCCGGGAGGCCAATATGGCCACCATACCGCGGCGCCTGCTGAAGTGAGGCGCCCGGTGACGACCGTTGCCAGGATCGCCATCATGGCGGGCATGCTGCTGGCCGGCGGCGGCTGCGCCATCGTCGCCGACGGCCTGAGCGACGACGCCCGGCGCAGCGACGTTGGCATTGTGCTCGGCTCGAAGGTGGAGCTGGACGGCCGGCCATCGGCGCGCCTGGCGGCGCGGCTGGACAAGGCCGTCGAGCTGTACCGCGCCGGCCTGTTTCCCAGCGTGATCGTTAGCGGCGGGCTGGGCAAGGAAGGCTACGACGAAGCCGCGACCATGCGCGATTATCTGGTGGCGCGCGGCGTGCCGGCGGCGGCGGTCATCGTCGACGCCGCTGGCGTCAACACCGAGGCGACGGCGAGAAACAGCGCCGCGCTGATGCGCCAGCGGGGTATGACGAGCGCGCTCGTAGTGACCCAGTATTTCCACGTCACCCGCAGCAAGATGGCGCTGCGCGACAACGGCGTGGCGACGGTGTACTCGGCCCACCCGCGCTATGTCGAGTGGCGCGACGTATATTCCACCTTGCGGGAGGCGGTCGCCGTGCCGGTGTATATATTCGGCGCGAAATGACTGTGCAGGGAGGTGTTGCCATGGGCAACGGCTGGATTGTTTCCCCTGTAGCGTCAGCACGCTGTCGAGCCCGCGCGGCTGGCTCCGTACCGCGGGCCGGCACGATGAGGTGCTGTTTTGCTTGTGGTGCTGCGGGGCGCCTCCTGCGCCCCGCACGGGCACAACTACCTGCTTATCCCTCTCCGATGCGCGCCGGCTTCGCCGTCAGCGCGGCACGGCCCGCGCCGCGGCCATGCGCATGCCCGGCGCCGGCGGCTCGGCGGCGGCCGCCGTCTGGTTCGCCAGTTGCAGCGTCTGGGTCAGGTAGGCGAATTCGATGCCTTCGCGCGCGAATCGTTCGAACAGCCCCAGGTTGATCTCCTGCTGGATGTCCATGTAGATCTGGTAGTCGGGGCTGTCGATGAAGTAGACCACTTCGAAGTCGAGCGAGGCCGCCGCGAATTCCTTGAAGTGGGCGCGGTCGAAGTGCGCGTGGGCCTGCTCGGCCACGATGGCGCGGACGATCTCCGGGATCGCCCGCAGTTGCCGGGCGCTGCTCTGGTAGGTGACGCCGATGCGGAAGGCGATGCGCCGCGTTTGCATGCACTTGTAGTTGTGGATGCGGCTTTTCAACAGGTCCGAATTCGAGAACACCACTTGTTCGCCGCCCAGGCTGCGCAGGCGCGTGGTTTTCAGGCCGACGTATTCGACCGTGCCAGGCGTGTCGCCGACGATGATGAAGTCGCCGATGACGAACGGTTTGTCGAGTACGATCGAGAGCGAGGAAAACAGGTCGCCGAGGATGTTTTGCAGCGCCAGCGCGACCGCGATGCCGCCGATGCCCAGGCTGGCGACGAGCGTCGTGACGTTGACGCCGAGATTGTCGAGGATCATCAGCGTGGCGAGCAGCCACAGCCCGGTGCGCGCCAAAAAGCCCAGCGCGGCCGTCGAGGTGGTGCTGCCGACGTCGTCCACGCTGCGTTGCTGGCGGTAGCGCGTCAGCCATTCGCGCACGCCGGTGTCGCCCCACAGCGCCAGTTGCAGCAGCACGGTGACGACCACCGCCTGGTTGATGATGCGCTCGCTTTTCGCCGGCAGTTCCAGCGACAGCGTCGCCAGGTACAGCGCCGTGGCCAGGATGAACAGCGGCCTGGTCGACGACAGCACCGCCACGGCGATCTTGTCGACATAGCTGGTGCCGCGGCCGGCCATCATGCCCAGGCGCTTGACGAGGACGATTTTTAACAGGTAGATGGCGCCGGCGCTGCCGGCCAGCACCGCCAGCGCGGTGCCCCATGGAATCGGCCCGTTGCCGATGAATGTGAATGCCATTGTCGTCGTTCTCCTTGCTTGCGTGGGGCGTCAGGGCGCGAGCGGCGGGGGTGCCTTCGCGCGCCAGTAGAATTCGCAGGGTTGTCCCAGGTATTGGCGGCCCAGCACGGCGGCGCGCATGCCCTCGTCGTCGCCGAACAGCGGCGGCACCTGCGAGGTGTAGTGGCGCAGCAGGTTCATCTTGCCTTCGAGGTCGACCGGCACCACGAAGCGCTCGGCCGGCACCAGGCGCAGGCGCGCCATCGCGGCCTGCGGGCCGTCGCCGTCGCCGCGGCCGCTGCTGGCGTCGGCCACGTAGGGAAAGTCTTCGTAGAACAACAGGCTGGCGCCGGCCGCCGCCAGGCGCAGCGCGACCCGCGCCGTGATCTGGTGGTCGACGTGGTCGCCAATGCCCAGCGGGCTCACCAGCAGAATGCCGCCCAGGTCGAGGCAGATGCGGCGCAGCAGCTGGTGCAGTTCCTCGATGTAGCCGGCGTCGTCGACGTGCGGCGCGATCCAGCGCTCGCGCGCGTTGCGGTAGATTAGTTTGCCGGTGCGGGCGCTGCGCCGGTAGATCGCGTCGGGAAAGCTGAGGTGGACGAAGTCGGCGCGGATCGCGTGCATCGCCGCGATGTCCTCGGCGCGGCGGATGCGCGGGCTGACGTGGCCGCGCCGCGGCGGCCCCTTGCCGGCGCCGCCGTCCGGCGCCGCCGGCGCCGGCGGGTTGCCGCTGCAAATCGTCACCACCAGCGTCGGGACGCCCTGCAGCGCGTGCAGCAGGCCGCCGCAGCTGAGGGCGGCGTCGTCGAGGTGGGGCGAGAGGACCACCACCCGTTCGAAGGCGTCGAAGTCGAGCCGCTCGAGCAGCGCGCGCGGCGGCATCGGCGTCATGCCTGCCACGCGATCAGCTCGCCGTAGGCGGCGCGCGCGCGTTCCAGCATGCGCGCGGCCAGCGCGGCGTCGGCCACCAGCGGGTTGGCGGCCAGCGCCGCCACCCGCGGCGCCAGCGCGGCGCCGGCGGCGGCGCGCGCGCTCAGGCGCTGGTAGCGTTCCAGCTGGCCCGCCAGCGGCGCGAACGAGGCCGGCAGCGCCGGCGCCGGCAGCCGTTCGACGCCGTGGCGCGACAGCCGCACCCGCGTTTCGATCACGCAGTCGGCGGCGAAGGCGTCGCTGGCGCCGCGGTTGGGCAGGTTGAGCACCAGTTCGCGCGGCCGCTCGGCGGCCAGGGCGCGGATGACGTTGACGGCCAGGTCGCCGAAGCCGGCCGCGCCGCGGTACAGCGCCAGCTTCGGCTCGGCGCATGCGGCCTGCTCGGCGAAGTGGCTGTAGTAGCGTTCCAGCGAGGCCGCCACGACGTCGCTGCGCGGGCCGACCCGGCGCGCCTGTTCGACGAACGCTTGCGGATACAGGTAATAGGGCAGGTAGGAATTGGGCCAGTGGCCCGGCGGCTGCGCGCGCGCCAGCGCCAGCGCGTAGGAAAAGCGCAACTGGTGTTCCTCGTCGAACTCGGGCGGCGCCGCCAGCGTCGCCGGAAGCGGACCCAGCGGCGTGCCGCCGACGCTCAGCTCGCTGTACCAGGTCGCGTGGTTCAGGCCGTTGCAACGGGCCGTCGGCTGGCCGTCCAGGCCGAGCGCCCGCGCCAGCGCTTGCAGGTCTTCGTCGGACTGGTCGCACATGCCGATGACGGCCACCTTGCCCTGGTCGGCCAGCGCCTGGGTGACGATGTTGCTGGGGTTGGTGTAGTTGAGCAGGACCGCGCCCGGCGCCAGCGCGTGCATCGCCGCGGCCACGCGCAGCGCCTCGGGGACCGAGCGCAGCGCGTAGAAAAAACCGCCGGGGCCGACCGTTTCCTGGCCGGGAATGTCGAATTCCAGCGGCAGCGTTTCGTCGATGCGGCGCGCCGCCAGCCCGCCGGGTCGGGTCGAATTGAGCACCAGGCCGGCGCCGCGGACGGCGTCCTCCAGGCTGCGCGCCGGCTCGACCTTGAAGGGCGCGCCGGCGCTGCGCGCCATGCCGGCGCCGAGGCGGGCCACCAGGTCGAGCCGCGCGGGGTCGGTGTCGTACAGGCGCACCGTGTGCAGCGGCAGCAGCGCCGCGTGGGCGAGCAGCGCTTGCAGCAGGCCGGGGGTGTAGGCGCTGCCGCCGCCGAGTACCGTCAGGATATCCATCGCATCTCCTTGGCCACGAGGGCTATGCGGGCGGGGTCGTCGAGCACGCCGCCGCGTTGTTGCAAAATGTGGCCGGCGGCCGCGCCGGCCAGGCGCAAGGCCGGCTCGGGCGCGGCGCCGCGGATCAGGGCGGCCAGCAGGCCGGCGCAGAAGGCGTCGCCGGCGCCGGTCGGGTCGCACACGGCGAGCGCCGCCGCCGGCAGGCGCACGCCGTAGCCGTTGAGGGTGCCAAACGCGCCCTGCGCGCCTTGCGTGACCAGCACCGAGCGGGCCGCGCCGGCCAGGTGGCGCGGCGCCTCGGCGACGTCGCCGCAGGCCGCGTGCGCCTCCTTGTCGTTGAGCACCAGCAGGTCCCACGGGCAGTCGCGCCGCGCCGCCAGAGCGGCCAGGCGCGCCGGCGTCCAGCTGCCGCTGACGGCGACCTGGGCGCCGGCGCCGCGCGCGCGCGCCAGCGGCGCGGCCAGCCGGGCCGCCTCCTCCAGCCCCGGCACGTGGATCCAGCGCGCGGCCGGCAGCGTCTCGACCCGCTCCAGCGCGGTGAAGTCGGCGGCGCTGAGGAAGGCGCGCTCGTCGGCGCTGGCGTACACCAGCGAGATGGCCGGGTTGTCGCCGCAGGGCAGGGCGGTGAGGGCGATGCCCAGGCGCCGCGCCAGCAGCGCCAGCGCGTGGTCGGCGACGCCGGCGCCGGCCGGCACGCACAGCGCCACCCGCAGGCCGAGCGCGGCGGCCACGCTGGCGCTGTTCAGGGCGCCGCCGAAACCGAGTCCGATGGTCGACACGAAGCGCTCCTCGCCGGGTTGCGGCGGCGCGCCCGCCGGCACGTGCACCTCGAAATAGGCCAGGCCGGCCACCAGCAGCTCGGCCGCGGCGGCGCCGGCCGGCGCGCTCACGCGGCGGCCCGTTGCTCGGCCAGCGCCAGCGCGTCGCTGGCGTGGGGGCCGCGCGCGACCGCGTCGAGGAAGTCGTCGCCCCAGCGCGTGATGTCGTGCTCGGCGACGATGGCCGCCATGCGCGCGGTGCGGTAGGCGCGCTCGTCCTCGCCCATGGTCAGGGCCTGGTGCAGCGCCGCCGTCATGGCGCCGGCGTCGTAGGGGTTGGTGAGCAGGGCGCCGTGCAGTTCGACGGCGGCGCCGGCGAATTCCGACAGGATCAGCACGCCGGACTGGCCGATGGCCTGCTTGGTGGCGACGAATTCCTTGGCGACCAGGTTGAGGCCGTCGCGCAGCGGCGTGATCCAGGCGATGTCGCAGGCGGCGTAGTGGGCGAGCACCTCCTCGAACGGCAGCGAGCGGTAGAAGTAACGCACCGGCACCCATTCCAGCGTCGAGAAGCGGCCGTTGATGCGGCCGACGATGCGGTCGACTTCGACCCGCAGCGCCTGGTAGATTTCCATGCCGGGCGCGGCCGGGGTGATGACGTTGAGCAGCGTGACCTTGCCGGCGTGTTCCGGGTACTGTTCGAGCAGGCGCTCGAAGGCTTGCAGTTTTTCCAGCGAGCCCTTGACGTAGTCCAGCCGTTCGATCGACACGACCCCGGTGACGCCGCCCAGGTAGTCGCGGATGCCGGCGATTTTCCGCTCGACTTCCGGCGTGCGCAACTGCTGCGCGATCAGGCCGACGTCGGTGCCGACCGGGTGCGCGCCGAGCGCGACGCGGCGCCCGCCGGCCTCGATGGCCGACGTCATCTTGTCCACCCCGAGGGCGCAGCCGTAGGTCAGGAAGCGCGGCGCGCAGGGTACGCTGGCGAGCACTTCGAGCGGCGCGAAGGAGCGCACCGCGTCGACGAAGTTCTCGACGTAGCGCGGGATGTGGAAGCCGATATAGTCGCATTGCAGCAGGCTGCCGATGATGTCGCGGCGCCACGGCAGGATGTTGAACACGTCGCTCGACGGGAAGGCCGTGTGGTGGAAGAAGGCGATGCGCAGGTCCGGGCGCAGCGGGCGCAGGAAGGCCGGCACCATCCACAGGTTGTAGTCGTGGATCCAGGCGATGGCGCCTTCGGCCGCCTCGCGCGCGGCCTGCTCGGCGAACAGGCGGTTGACTTCGAGGAAGCGCTCCCAATGGGCCTGGTGGAACTCGGCCTTGTCGGGGAAGGAAAAGATGATCGGCCAGAACGCCTCCTTGGAAAACTTCTTGTAGAACACGTCGATGTCGTCCTCGGTCAGGGCGATGCGCGCCACCTGCAAGCGCGGATAGCGTTCCAGGTCGACCGGCGCGTGGCTGGCGAAATCGGCCGGCGCGCGGCTGGGCTGCTGCGACCAGGCGACCCAGGAGCCGCAGCGCTCCCCGGCGAAAAAGCTCAGCAGCGTCGGAATGATGCCGTTCGGGCTTTCCGGGCGGCGCTGCCGCAGCACGCCGTCCTCGACGATTTCATCGAAGGGTTGGCGGTGGTAGACCATCACCAGTTCGGCCTCGCCGCGCTGGTCGATGCGCCCCTGCGCCGCCGCGGACGGCTCGACCAGCGTGCCGTGGTGGGCCAGCCCCTCCAGAATGCCGCCGCAGCCTTCGGCCCGGGCCAGGTAGGCGCGCGGCAGTTTGCGCACCCGCTCGACCAGGGCCGGCTCGGCGCCGCCGACGACGATGCCGCGATAGCCGGCCTCGAACATCGACAGGTCGTTCAGGGTGTCGCCGGCCACCACCACGTCGGCCGGGTCGAAACCTTCCGCCTGGGCCAGGCGCAGCAGCGCCGGACCCTTGCCGATGCCGCGCGGCAGCACGTCGAGATAGCGCCCGCCGGAAAACAGCAGGTCGCAGCCGAGCGCCTCGACCGCCGCGCGCAGCGCCGGCGTGACGCCGCCCTCGCTGATGAAAAACGAGCAGCGCCGCTCCTGCGGCACGTTTTGCCGGCGCAGCCTGGGGAAGTCGGCCAGCGCTTTCAGCACCGCCTGCGCGCCGGGCCAGTGGGCGGCGATTTCGTGGTGCAGCGGCTCGACCGGGCGCAGGTCGCCGTGGACGATGGTGGCGCCGACGTCGGCGATGATGTAGTCAGGCATCGGAATGGTCGGGTCGCTGAGCAGGGGGATGATCGATTCAAGGCCGCGGCCGGTGATGAACACCAGCTTGGCGCCCGGCAAGGCGCCGCTGAACAGGTCGCGCACGCGTCGGCGCGCCTCGTGCGTTCCCGCCAGCAGGGTACCGTCGAGGTCGGTGGCGAGCACCAGGGGGCGTGGATTGGTCGGCGAAGTCCATCGTTGCGGCGCGAGAATAGTCATGTATTTATCCTTTGGTAGCGAAATCGACGTGGCCATACAGCGGTCGCGCCGAAGCAGATCGAGGTGTGAACGCAGCGGCCGCAAGGGGCCGTTCACATGGGCGGAGAGGCAATCGGGTGGGCGCGAAAGGCGCCGCAGGCGTGTTGCCAGGCGAAGAGGGGAAGCTGGGCCAGCTTGGCGCGCCGGGGACCGGTGGCGCTTGTGTGGCGGTGTTCGTGATGGCGCTTGACCCTCAGAAAGCTTTGCAACTTTACCATGATGTGGCTTGAGCGGGCGCACGCTTGGCCGCCGGGTGAAACCTGCGCTTTGCGGTAATATCGGGCTCCGATAGCGCCGGAGTCAGTTCGCGCAATCCGATGGCAGGCCCGCGGTGGGCGCTGCGGAAGCGCCCGGAGCCGATTTAATATGAGGTCAATAGTCATCAAAACAAACATAGTCGCGGCATCCGCGCTTGCAACCATCGTGGCCGTCGCCGCGTATTGGTACTGGTCGCCATTGCTAGCCGTGCGGCAGCTGCAGTCGGCGGTCCGGAGCAGGGATGCGGTAGCCTTTAGCGAGCACGTCGACTACCCCAAGGTGCGCCAGAGCATCAAGGGCCAATTCTCCGCCTTGTTTCAAAACGAGATGGAACGGTCGGGCGGCGTCGACAGGGCGCTCGGCGCGAACGGCGCCGATTTTGGCGCCAGATTGGGCGCGCTAATGGTCGACCGATTCGTCGACGCGGTGGTGCAGCCGGAATCCATGATGCTGGCGATGCGGAGCGGCCAGTTTGCGCCGTCCAATCGCCAGCGTTCGGCCGGCGCCTCGGCGCCGGCCGCAACGCCGAAGGAAAAATTCATCTGGAAGTATGAACGGCGGGGGCTGAACAACGTCGTCGTCCATGCGGCCGATCCGGACGCCGCGGATGCGGCGGGCCGGGGCATACTCGGCCTGGTGTTCCAGCGCAGCGGCTTCGCCGACTGGAAGCTGACCGAGGTGCGGATGTCATCGGCGAACAAATGAGGCATGAATCATGGGGAAAACGGCTCACATGTTGACGGACGGTTCCGGCTCATCTTCAGACTCCCTGCGGCGCAACCCAAGCCCGACCAAGCCGAGTCCGGCGAGCAGCATCGCGTAGGTGGCCGGTTCGGGAACGGCGAGCGTCAGCGAAATGTCCAGGGACGAGTCGCGCACGCCGGTGCCGGTTGCGACGAGGGTGTAGATGCCGGGTTCCAGCGAACCGCTGAAGGTCGAGTGGGCAAAGCCGGCCAGTAGCCCGGCGAAGCTGTCCGATTGAATCAATTGGTTGCCGGCGTCGAACAGGTCGATGTTGACGTCAATCAGCCGCGGTCCGACGCCGGTGGCCGTGTTGACCAGCCACGCGGCGTTGCCCGTAAACGATTGGACGTCGGCGCCGACGGTAAACGTCGTGGTTTGCCGCAGCGGCCCGCGCTCCGTGGTGAAGGTATCGACGAACAGGGTGTCTTGCGCCAGCAGCGGCGTTGCCACGACCGCCGTGGAAACGAGGTGGCTGTAGAAGACCGTTTGGGTATCGGCTTGCGCGGCCGGAGCCAGCAGGCCGCAACCGAGCAGCAGGGCGGCGCCCAGCTTGGATACTGAAACAGCGTTCATATATGCTCCTTATTGCTTGTTATACGTTGGGGGCGCGGCGGTGGACGTGGTGGCGCAATTCACCGAAGCGCTGTCTTGGGGGGGGGTATGCGTGGAGGGAGTCGTTTTTTCTCTGCGGGCAATAGGGCTCGCGTATTGTTTGCCTGCGCATACCAGTTGTCAGGATAGGCGTCCGACCCAAGCTTAGCTTGACGGCGCTCAAAGTGGCGCTGAACTACGGGTCTCACGTTGCGGCTCTTGAACGTCTGATGTCAATGGCTGCACTTGCAACGCCACGCGACTTCCACTACGGCTTCTTAAGGAGCAGCTTATCAACCCAGCCTTCTCCTTTTTGCGTCGTTACCCGATACATTCCATCTCGCTCCTCCCCCATATAGACGACCTCGTCAGTTTTGCCCAGCAGCAGGAGCTTTTCGGCCGATTTATATGGCTGCGCGTACACCTTGACCCCTGGGATCTTCCCCATCATCGTTTGGCCAGCCTGCGCGCCGTCGGGCTGCCCCTTCGTTGACAATGGACCGTGGCCTGCGGTTGTCGGCTGCGGAGCTGCAAGCGCAACCTGAAAATCGGCGTAGTTTTTAACAAATGCGGTTTCCGAAAATCCATGCATCGTTTTCTGTCCGAACACCAAGAACGGAACTGCGCCGTAGCCACCTAAGCTCTTGTATTCCGCCTTGTAGGCACCGTTGGTTTCAATGTCGCGCTCGACAAAGGGGATGTTGTTATTGCGCATGTAAACGGCGGCTTTCTTGCAATACCCGCACCACGCGGTGCGATACAAGACCACCTTCCCCTCGGCGTTTTCAGCTTGGATTCCTGGTGGTACATGACCTTGCAGGGTATCCGCAAGCGATTTGATGGCCCCTACGGTGTCCGAGGAGCTGGCTTCCTGTAGCGCTTTCAGCAAGTTGCCCAGCGATTGGGTGTGGCCTGTTGAAGTCAGAAAGGTTGCTAAAATAAGAATGAAGAGCGATACTTTGGTGGGGCCTGAAGACAACATGTATTCCTCCTTGCTTGGAATTCTTGGTCGGGGTGAGAGGATTCGAACCTCCGGCCTCTGCGTCCCGAACGCAGCGCTCTACCAGGCTGAGCCACACCCCGAGTCTTATGTTTATTACATCATACTCGTACAGGGTTTTCAACCGGCGCAGCCAGCGGCGTGGCACCTTCCCGCGCCTTATTCAGGGCGATTGCATGAAGGATCAGATGGCCAGGCCCAACACCTTGCCAAGGTAGTCGGCGTTCCAGCCCGCCTTTAGGCGCTTGGAGGCGACGCCGAGCTTCGTCGTTTTCTCGTTCTTCAGCAGGTTGAGGGCAATGCGGCGCAGGATGGCGAAATTTTGCGCCGCGTCGCCAACGCGCACGCGGCAGCCGTCCTCGCGAAATGCGACGTCCAGCACCCAATGCATGCTGTTTTCGATGCCCCAGTGCGCCCGTACTGTTTTGCCCAACATTGCAGCCTTGGCCGGCAAGCTGCTGATGTAATAGCGGCGTTCAACGCTGGCTGTTCCGGTGCTGTTTCGCCCGATGATTTCGCGCGTCGACTCGATCATGATGAGGCTTTGCAGCCCGCTCCAATGCTGTTTTTGCTGAACGAGCCAAGCGATGTCGTTGGTGACAAGGCAGCGCCGGGTTTCGATCCGTCCGTGATCTTTTTCGGTCTGGATGTGCTCCCAGAATGGACGATCCATCTTGCCTGCGTCGGCGGCGTCGAACCACAGCTTGACGGCTTCGGCCAAGACGGGCTGGTTGTCCTTCACACCCAGAACATAGTCGGCGCCGTTGGCAACGATCTTGGCGGCGATGTCGCGCTGGCACCCCATCGCGTCGATTGTGATGATGGCGCCTTTGACGTCCAGGGTATCCAATAATTCCGGTATCGCGGTGATCTCGTTGCTCTTGTCGGCGGTCCGAACCTGCCCAAGTGTGACGCCGCTCGCGCTGCTCCACGCCGACACCAGATGAATGGCGCTCTGTTTGCCATCGTGTGAACCACGCACGCATTTGCCATCGATGGCAATGTGCTGCCCTTCAAGCGACGGACACAGTGCGCCCATCCAGCGTACAAAACACGATTCGAACTGCTTCGCGTCAAGCAGGGAAAAAACGCGTCCGAAGGTGTCGTGCGAGGCGATGCCATTGGCGAACGGCCGGTACTGACGCAGCCACTCGAGCTTCATTTCGCTCCATTCCACAACCGTGGTCCAGCTTTCCGCTCCACTGATGACGGCGCAGATCGCGGCCAGCAGCAATTCGTCCAGTTGATATGCGCACTCGCGCGCGCGCGGATCGCGTAATTCATCGAATGCTTCCAGCAGCGACATCGGTCCGATTGTCATTTTTCTCGCCCAAATATCGAGAGTAAACGCCTTTTTCAAAGAGTTTACAAGCGATACCTACAAGCTGTGCTCATCGCCTCGGCTCCGCCTTCATGCAATCGCCCTGGCGCCTTATTGCCCCTTCCTTGACGCAGCGCTAGTTCCTCTACAGGGTTGCTGGGTAGGAAACCGTCATTTTGAGACCTGATCCCAGAGTTGTTGTGTGTGTGCAGCAGAGGAAAAACGCGCCACATGCAAGTCGGCGCCTTTTCAAGCGCATGTTGCTACAAATACACAACCAAGCCCTGGTAACGGCGTAAAATGCGATGACTTTTCTCCACCAGCCTGCGCGACCTATTCAATCGACAAAAAGGGATGTCAATGAACCGAACTCTGATAATGGCAAGTCTGTTTGCCATCTGCCTGCCATTTAGCGCCCACGCCCTGGACAATTCCGTCGCGGTCAAGGTCACGCCCTTGCTCAAGTCAAGCACTAGCTGGGATGGCAAGGCGTTGGCCTATCCCGAGGGCCAGGCCGAGGTCACGGCCCTCATCGTCGAGATAGCGGCCGGCGCGCAAACAGGTTGGCATGAACATCCGGTTGCGTCGTTCGCCTATGTCTTGGAAGGCACCCTGGAAGTGACGCGCAAGACCGGGGAGACCAAGGTGCTGCACGTAGGCGACGTGTTGCCCGAAGTGGTCAACACGCTGCACAATGGCCGCTCCTTGGACGGAAAGAGCGTCAAACTGCTGGTGTTGTATACCGGAGCCGTCGGTCGGAAATTGACTGTGGCGCACCCTGAATTAGACGCCGCTTCGACCGCCGCGCAATAAAAAACGGCGTCGGTTCGCGTCAACGCAAGGCCCGCTGCGCGCAGCGCCAACAGGACACTACGTCGTCCGTGGCCGCTTCCTTGACGCAGATCCATGGCGCCGCGGAAGCGCGGCGTTGCGCTCGATAGATATTTCCATTATTATCGAAATATGGAAACTTCTACCGCTCTCACATCGTTGGCCGCGCTGGCGCAGGAATCGCGCCTGGCCGTGTTCCGGCTGCTGGTGCAGGCGGGGCCGGCTGGTCTGGCGGCGAGCAAGATCGCCGAGGCGCTCGGCATCGCGCCGTCGTCGCTGTCCTTCCATCTAAAGGAGCTGGCGCACGCGAATCTGATCGCCTCGGTCAAGGCCGGGCGCTCGATTATCTATTCGGCCAATTTCGCGTCGATGAACGGCTTGTTGGCGTTCCTGACGCAGAATTGCTGCGGCGGAAACGCCTGTTCGCCCGTCAGCGTGTCGCTTTGCGTCGGCCAGGAACCGGCGCCATGAAGTGCAGTCTCACAACACTGGTTTGAAAAAGGATATCTATCATGGCCATCACGATCTATCACAACGCCGCCTGCGGCACTTCGCGCAACACGCTTGCGCTGATCCGCAACACCGGTGTCGAGCCGGAAATCGTCGACTACCTCAAGAATCCGCCGTCGCGCGACACGTTGATGGATTTGATCGCGCGTGCAGGCTTGACCGTGCGCGAGGCGCTGCGCGACAAGGGCGATCTGTACCAGGAGCTGGGCCTGGCCGACGAGCATACCGACGAGGTCCTGCTGGACGCCATGCTGGCCCATCCGGTCCTGATCAACCGGCCTTTCGTCGCCACCGAGAAGGGCGTGCGCCTGTGCCGTCCGTCCGAGCTGGTGCTCGACATTCTGCCGCTGCCGCAGCAGGGCGCCTTTAGCAAGGAAGACGGTGAGGCGGTGGTTGACGCGGCCGGGCGCCGGCTGGGCTCGCATGGATAAATTGCCCAACATTAGTGTCGAGCATCTGGACTTGCCGACGCTGGAGAAGCTGGAGCCGGCCAGCGTGTCGCGTCATGCGCCGCGCATCCTGCTGCTGTACGGCTCGTTGCGCGAGCGTTCGTTCAGCAAGCTGCTGACGCTGGAGGCCGAGCGCATCCTGCGGCATTTCGGCGCCGAGACGCGGGTGTTCGATCCGCACGGCTTGCCGATGGTCGATAGCGTGCCGGCCGACCATCCGAAGGTACAGGAGTTGCGCGCCTTGTCGGTCTGGTCGGAGGGGCAGGTGTGGTGCAGCCCGGAACGCCACGGCGCGATGACGGGTGTGTTCAAGT
The DNA here is from genome assembly GCF_000344615.1 of Janthinobacterium sp. CG3. Lineage (GTDB taxonomy): Bacteria > Pseudomonadota > Gammaproteobacteria > Burkholderiales > Burkholderiaceae_D > Janthinobacterium. The sequence goes on from NZ_KB467824.1 coordinate 4,864,216, forward strand.
CGCAGATCGACTGGCTGCCGCTGGAGCTGGGTAGCCTGCGCCCCACCCAGGGCCGCACGCTGGCGGTAATGCAAGTGTCGGGCGGCTCGCAGTCGTTCAACGCAGTCAACGGCTTGCGGGTTCTCGGACGCTGGATGCGTATGGTGACGATTCCGAACCAGTCCTCGGTGGCCAAGGCTTACCAGGAGTTCGACGAGGCCGGGCGCATGAAGCCGTCGGCGTATTACGAGCGCTTGGTTGATGTGATGGAAGAGTTGTACAAGTTCACCCTGATCATTCGCGACCGCTCCGATTATCTGACCAGCCGGTATAGCGAGCGCAAGGAGGCGCGGCCGCAATCCGTGGCGAAGCTGTGATGGTGGGTGTTTATTAACCAAGCGCGTAACCCCGGGGCCAGGCTCCGTGGGGCTGCCCCCGGCTCGTTGCCGCTGGTTTAAAGCGGGGTTCCGGGCGCGCGGGCAACAAAAAAGGCGGCGCCACGGCGCCGCCTTTCTTGTTGCCCGCGCCGGCGCTCAGTGGTTGCGGTCGACCGCGAATACGCACAGTTGCAGCAGCGCTTGCTTGTAGACGCTATCGGGGAGGTCGGCGACGGCGTCGGCGGCGCGGCGGGCCGCTGCTTCCGCCGCGCGCCGGGTGTAGTCGAGCGCGCCGCTGCTGGTGATGGCGGCCAGGATCGCGTCGAAGTGTTGTTCGTCGCCTTTTTCAATACAGGCGCGCACCAGTTCGCGCTGTTCCGGCGTGCCGTTTTCCATCAGGTAGATCAGCGGCAGGGTCGGTTTGCCTTCGCGCAGGTCGTCGCCGACGTTCTTGCCGATTTCGGCGGCGTCGCCGGCGTAGTCGAGCACGTCGTCGATCAGCTGGAAGGCGGTACCCAGCGAGCGGCCGTATTCGCCGGCCGCGTCGATCTCGGCGTCGCTGGCGCCGGAGATCAGCGCGCCCAGTTGCGCCGCCGCCTCAAACAGCTTGGCGGTCTTGGAGCGTATCACTTGCAGGTAGTTGTCCTGGCTGACGTCGGGGTTGTGCATGTTGAGCAGCTGCAGCACTTCGCCTTCGGCGATCACGTTGGTGGCGTCCGACAGGATTTGCATCACGCGCATGTTGTCGAGCGTGACCATCATCTGGAACGAGCGCGAGTACAGGAAGTCGCCCACCAGCACCGAGGCGGCGTTGCCGAACAGCGCGTTGGCGGTCTGGCGGCCGCGCCGCATCGACGATTCGTCGACGACGTCGTCGTGCAGCAGCGTGGCGGTGTGGATGAATTCGACGACCGCCGCCAGCTCGTGGTGGGCGGTTCCCTTATATGAATAGGCGTTGGCCACCAGCAGTACCAGCACCGGGCGGATGCGTTTGCCGCCGGCGCTGATGATGTATTCGGCGATCTGGTTCACGAGGCTGACCTCGGAATACAGTTTCTGCCGGATCACGGTGTTGACTGCCTCCATGTCGGTGGCGATCGAAAGGGCGATGGTGTTCTGGGTGGCGTTTTTGTGAGCGGCAGACAAGGCGAACCTGCAATAGACGTTAGGTGCGGCGATTATACGACATGGCTCGCGCCGCTGTGTTCACTGGCGGCCTCTTCGGGGTCTATATTGCTGTCTTGTCAGTATTTTTCACGTTTTTGGCTCGCCCGGCCCTGCCTTTCAAGTTGCCGACATACCACGACAACCGGCGTTTGTGAATAGTTTTTGACGGATTTTCTCATCCCATGTATAATCGCCAGTTCTCCCGGTTGGGCACGGCTTGCCTGGTCCGGCTTAGAGAGAAATTCTTTCAACATTTGATGAGGTTTCAAATCATGTACGCGGTCATAAAAACCGGTGGCAAACAATACAAAGTTGTCGCTGGCGAAAAACTTAAAGTAGAACAGATACCGGCAGACATTGGTTCCGAAATCACCATCGATCAAGTACTCGCAGTAGGTGCGGGCGACACCATCAAGTTTGGTGCCCCATTGGTCGAAGGTGCAACGGTACTGGTTACGGTTGTGGCGCATGGTCGCCATGATAAGGTCAAAATTTTCAAGATGCGTCGTCGTAAGCACTACCAAAAGCATCAGGGCCATCGCCAGAATTTTACCGAAATCCAAATCGTTTCGATCAACGGCTAATTGCCGCTGTTTGAATTCATAATCAGCTATCAAGGAGTCTTAAATGGCACATAAAAAGGGCGGCGGCACAACGCGCAACGGCCGTGATTCAGAATCAAAACGCCTGGGCGTTAAGGTTTACGGCGGCCAAGCTATCAACGCTGGCGGCATCATCATTCGTCAACGCGGCACGCCAGTGCGCGCCGGCGAAGGTGTTGGCATGGGCAAGGACCACACTCTGTTCGCGTTGATCGCAGGCAAAGTCAAGTTCATCGTTCGTGGCGCAAAATCGCACCAGTTCGTTACCGTTGTACCGAACGAAGCAGTACCAGCGTAATACTTACCGTATTCGCATAGTGTAAGGCGCAAGCCTTCAATCGAAAGGCTCTGCCCCAGGTGGAGCCTTTTTAGTTTTATGGCGGCAAATCATGAAGTTTATCGACGAAGCAAAAATCGAAGTCATCGCTGGTGATGGCGGCAATGGCTGCGCATCTTTCTGTCGTGAGAAATTTAGACCATTCGGCGGGCCCGATGGTGGCGATGGCGGCAAGGGCGGCACCATTTGGGCCGTCGCGGACCGCAACATCAACACGCTGGTCGACTTCCGTTTCTCCAAAATGCACAAAGCCAAAAATGGCGAACCGGGCCGCGGCGCCGATTGCTACGGCAAGGGCGCGGACGACATCCACCTGCGCATGCCGGTCGGCACCCTGATCGTCGACCACCTGAGCGGCGAGATCATTGCCGATATGACCGAGCACGGTCAGATCGAAATGCTGGCCAAGGGCGGCGAAGGCGGCTGGGGCAATATCCATTTCAAATCCTCGACCAACCGCGCACCACGCCAAAAGGGCGAGGGCAAGGAAGGCGAGCGGCGCGAGTTGCGTCTGGAACTGAAGGTGCTGGCCGACGTCGGCCTGCTGGGCATGCCGAACGCCGGCAAGTCGACCTTTATTTCGGCCGTCTCGAACGCCCGTCCGAAGATCGCCGACTACCCGTTTACGACCTTGCACCCGAACCTGGGCGTGGTCCGCGTGTCGCACGAGAAGAGCTTTGTGATCGCCGACATTCCCGGCTTGATCGAAGGCGCTTCCGAAGGCGCCGGCCTGGGCCATCAATTTCTGCGCCATCTGCAGCGCACCGGTTTGCTGTTGCACATCGTCGACCTGGCGCCGTTCGAAACCAACGTCGATCCTGTCAAGGAAGCCAAGGCGCTGGTCAAGGAGTTGAAAAAGTACGACGAGTCGCTGGTCGACAAGCCGCGCTGGTTGGTGCTCAACAAGCTTGATATGGTGCCGACCGACGATCGCGTGAAGATCGTCAAGGACTTCATCAAGCGTTTCGGCTGGAAGGGTCCGGTGTTCGAGATTTCGGCGCTGAACCACAACGGTTGCCCGGAACTGGTCAACGCCATCTACAAGCATCTGGAAGAGAAGAAGCACAGCGAAAGCCGCGCCGAAGAAACCCAGATGACCGAAGAGGCGCGCGGCATTTCGTCGATCGACCCGGACGATCCGCGCTTCAAGATCCTCGACTAAATGTAGCAGATACGTCAAAAGAACCAGCGGCGAAGAGCTGGCGCCAAGGCGAGAAGGTCGGACCCCGAGGGGCCGGCCCAGGCATTACGTCGCTGGTTTTACTCCGGTATTCACCGGAGCCTCATTCTCAATGGTGTGGCCGGCTACCGCCGCCCACCCATGGCGGGGCTGGTCCGCTTACCGCCGGCCCGCTTGCGCTGGCGCAAGGCGCGGCGCACAGCCGGCCGCGGCGATGTCACAGCAATGTTCGTCCTGGCGCAGCCGCCCGGCCGTGTGTTCGCGGCCCCTGGAGCGGCATGCCCGGGTTTTTTGTTAGTCATGCGCGGGGTGATAGGGCCTGCTGGCGTTGCGCCCCGCGACTTGAGATAAGAGCCGCCGCATCATGAAATCCGTCATTCAAAAAGCTAGCCGCATCATCATCAAAGTCGGCTCCTCGCTGGTTACCAACGACGGCAGCGGCCTGGACCACGCCGCCATCGCGCGCTGGGCCGTGCAGATCGCCGGCTTGCGCGCGCTCGGCAAGGAAGTCGTACTGGTCAGCTCCGGCGCCATCGCCGAGGGCATGTTGCGCCTGGGCTTCGAACGCCGCCCCACCGATATCCACGAATTGCAGGCTTGCGCCGCCGTCGGCCAGATGGGCCTGGCGCAAATCTACGAAACCAGTTTCCGCGCCCACGGGCTGGGCACCGCCCAGGTGCTGCTGACCCACGCCGACTTGGCCGACCGCGAACGCTACCTGAACGCGCGCTCGACGCTGACAACTTTGCTGCGCCTGGGCGTGGTGCCGATCATCAACGAGAACGACACCGTCGTCACCGATGAAATCAAGTTCGGCGACAACGACACGCTGGGCGCGCTGGTGGCCAATCTGATCGAGGCCGACGCCCTGATCATCCTGACCGACCAGCACGGCCTGTTCTCGGCCGATCCGCGCAAGGACCCGAACGCCTATCTGATCACGCAGGCGCAGGCGGGCGACCCGGCGTTGGAGGCGATGGCCGGCGGCGCCGGCACCAGCATCGGCCGCGGCGGCATGCTGACCAAGATCCTGGCGGCCAAGCGCGCCGCCAAGTCGGGCGCCCACACCATCATCGCCTGGGGCCGCGACAGCGACGTGCTGACCCGCCTGGCCGAGGGCGAGGCGATCGGCACCGAGTTGACGGCGCAGACCGGCCAGTTGACCGCGCGCAAGCAGTGGATGGCCGACCATTTGCACACGGCCGGCAAGGTCGTGCTCGACGCCGGCGCGGTGCAGAAGCTGACGCAGGAGGGCAAGTCGCTGCTGCCGATCGGCGTCGTCGACGTCAAGGGCGAGTTCGGCCGCGGCGCCGTCATCACCTGCATCGGCGAGGACGGCCACGCGGTGGCGCGCGGCCTGTCGAACTACACCAGCGCCGAGGCGCGGCGTATCATGCGCCGGCCGTCGGCCGAGATCGAAGCGATCCTGGGCTTCCTGGAAGGCCCGGAGCTGGTGCATCGCGACAACATGGTCTTGCTTTGATTGTTTAGCTGTTGAAAAAAACGCGCGCCATCGGCGCGCGTTTTTTATGCGGCGGCGTTTTAAAGGGCGTGTCAGGCGCCCATCGGCGTGCACAGTTCGACCAGGCTGCCGTCCGGGCAGCGTACGTAGGACACCACCTGGCCCCATGGTTTGGCGGTGGGCGCGGCCACTTCGGTGGCGCCGGCGGCCAGCGCGGTGCGGTGCGCTTGGGCGACGTCTTCGGTGACCAGGGCGATTTCGACGCCAAGCGGCTTGTCGGAGGCGCTGGCGCGGACGTGGCCGGCGGGGAAATTCAGCTCGCCTAGCTCGTGCGCGGCGAACGCCAGCGTCGTCGCGCCGGTTTCCAGTTCGCCGTAGGTGCCGGAATCGTGCAGGAAGCGGCGTGGCAGGCCGAAGGCCGTTTCGTAGAAGGAAAGGGAGGCGGCGACGTCGGGGACGTAGACGATGGTGTAGCCGAACTTCATGCTTGAACTCCAGTGGGGGACGGCGTGCAATATTACCTCAATTGCAATGCCACCGCCAGCAAGCCGGGTGGCAAAGCCGATGGGGGCGCGACGCCGGACCTGCCGAGGCCGCTATTGGCTGGTGCAGGCCAGTTCGCCATTCTGGTCGAGGTATTCCGCCACATTCGCCGTTTTGTTGATGTCGAGAATGGCCAGCGCCTGGCTTGCCGCGCCCTTGGCGCCGATCTCATTGGTCAGCACATACAGTTGCTTATCGTCCGCCGAGAAGCGGATGCCGCCGATGCCGCCCTTCACCGGGTAAACGCCGACGGTCGTTTGCGTGCGCACTTTGACCAGGCGAACATAATTCCTTGCCGGCGCGGCCAGCGCGATCAGCGTGCCCGCCGGGTTGACGTCAAGCTGGGTTTCTTCCATTTTCCCACAGAACGACAGGATGTTTTTCGAGGTTTTTGTCTTCAGGTTGATGGCGTCCAGCCCCTGGAAACCGGCGACCCAGGCCGACGATGTTTTCGGGAAAAAGAAGCCGGCGCGAAACAGATTATCGTCGCCCAAGGGGAGTTCTTGTTTTACCGTCATGCTGGCGGTATCGATCACGCTGAGCGCATTTGTGACGGGGTTGACCACCCATACTTCCTTGTCGTCGTTGGCCAGCCACAGCTCCGACGGCGCGAAGAAGCTGTGTTGCAAGGGGCCGCCTGGCAGAGCCAAGGGGTTGCCGATGACCTTGTTGCTGCCCAGGTCCAGTTGCGTCACGCTATTGGAGCGCGTATTCAGCACATACGCGCGCTGGCCGTTGCCGGACACCTTGACGCTGCGCGGCCCTTGGTCGAGCGGGATGGCGGTGACGACCTTGTTTTGCCGTACATCGATCACGGTCACGAGGTTGTCCATGATCGACGTGACGTAGGCAAAATGTTCGTCCGGGCTCAGCGCGATGGCATGGGCGCCGCGGTCTTGCTGGCAGTCGTGCCAACCGCAGTCGTCCGAGACGGGCTTGGGCGACGGGTGCGCCAGCGTTGCAATGAGTTTTTTCGTTCCCAGATCCATAATCGAAAGAAGGTTGCTCTCGTCCCCGACCAGGTACAGGCGCTTGCCGTCCTTGCTCAGGACCATGGCCCGGGTCAGCTTGCCAATCGGCGCCAGCGTACCGGCAGCTGTTGTTTCGTCGACCGGCGCCGGGGCGGTTTTCAAATCCTGGGCGATCTCCTGGGCTCTGTTGGCCTGGGCTCCGGCGGCGGTTTTTTTCTGCTGTGCCTCCAGTATTTCGTCCGCGACCTGGGTGTGCAGTTTCAACAGTTCGGCCGACGGCGTCGTGGTCGTCGCGTAGTACAGCAGGGCCAGGCTGCCGACCACCACGGCGAGGCTGGCGACGCCGCGCTTGAGGCGCTGCTGATTGTCGCCCGCCAGCGCCAAGCCGCCGCCGATCACCGCCCCGGCGAGCAAGCCGCCGATATGGCAGGCGTTGTCGACACCGGTGCCGGCAAAACCCATGACCAGGTTGATCCCGATGGTTTGCGCGAACGCGCCGCGCATGCCGCCGTAGCCGACCGGGTTGTTGTTCTGGTCCACCTCGTCGAGCACCAGCGAGCGCGCCAGAAACGCCCCCGAGATACCCATCAGGGCGCCGGAGGCGCCGGCCGCGACCACCAGTTGCAGTTCGGACTGGCTGGCAATTTGGCCGAAAATCGATACCGATACCGACGTGACTTTATGTTGCGCATACCACAGCGCGCTGGCCAGGCTGCCGAACAAACCGGATATCAGATAGATCAGCATAAACTTCACCGAGCCGAAAGCGCGCTCGACGATCGGGCCGCACATCAGCAGCATGTACATATTCAGCGCGAGGTGGATGAGGCCGATATGCAGGAACATGCTGGTAAAGAGACGCCAGGATTCGCCCGCCATCGTCAGCGGCGCCAGATTCGCGCCCCATTCGATCATATCCATCGTCTCCGGCGACATCGCGTCGACGCCTTTGACTAGTTGCAGGATATATAAAGCGATATTGATCGTCATTAAAACGAGGAACGTTCTCAGATAGAGAGCGGGGCGGACGTCGGTTTTCATTAGCTGGGATTTTTCCGTCAAGATGGCGCGATTGCATTCGCGCGAAAGCCAGTTCGCGCGCGTACGCGAAAACTTTAATACATTGGCAACAATGCTGAAGCGCCAGAGTGTATCGGATTTACGCGCGGCACCGCGCCCTTCAGGACAAATATCGTCGCCGACGGTGCAGCCGTTCCAGTGTTGCCCTGAATACGCGATGGTGCGCGCCTTATACCTGCTGCGGGGTGGCCGATTTCGACTTGTAGTCGCACAGGTCGGCGATCATGCAGTTCCAGCATTGCGGTTTGCGCGCCACGCAGGTGTAGCGCCCGTGCAGTATCAACCAGTGGTGGGCGTCGAGCAGGAATTGCTTGGGCACGAATTGGAGCAGCTTCTGCTCGACGATCTCGACGGTCTTGCCGGGCGCGATGCCGGTGCGGTTGGACACGCGGAAAATATGCGTGTCGACCGCCATGGCTATTTCGCCGAAGGCGGTGTTGAGCACAACGTTGGCGGTCTTGCGGCCGACCCCGGGCAGTTCCACCAGCTGTTCGCGGGTGCGCGGCACCTCGCCGCCGTATTGCTCGACCAGGATGCGGCAGGTGGCGATGACGTTCTTGGCCTTGTTCGGATACAGGCCGATGGTCTGGATGTAGCCCTTCAACTCTTCCAGCCCCAGCGCCAGGATCGCCGCCGGGGTGTTGGCGACCGGGTACAGCAGGCGCGTGGCCTTGTTGACGCCGACGTCGGTGGACTGGGCCGACAACAGCACGGCGATCAGCAATTCAAACGGCGTGCTGTATTCCAACTCCGTCATGGGTTTTGGGTTGGCGGCGCGGAAACGGGTGAAGATTTCCAGGCGCTTGGCGGCGTTCACGCGTCGCCCTTCGGTTCGGCGGCCTTGGCGCGGGCGCGCTCCATCGCCGCGGCGATGATGGCGCGCTTGCGTTCCTTCTCGGCGATTTCGGCATCCGTGTTGCCCGGCTCGGCGATGACCGCCTTCATTTTTTCAAGCGCCTTGGCGGCCAGGCGCGCGTCGTTTTCGGCGCGCTCGCGCTGCAGGCGCATGCCGCGCAAGTCGTGCCGTTGGCGCGCGGCGGCGGCCTGTTCCCCGCTCCAGGCGTTCCAGCCGGTCCGCTCGTCGGTCACCGGGTACATCACGATGCAATCGACCGGGCAGGGCGCCACGCACAGGTCGCAACCGGTGCACAGGCTCGGGACGATGGTGTGCATGTGCTTGGCCGCGCCGATGATGGCGTCGACCGGACAGGCCTGGATGCACAGCGTGCAGCCGATACACAAAGCCTCGTCGATGAAGGCGACCGGGCGCGACCGCTCGAAGCCGTGTACCGGGTTCAGCGGGATGACCTTGCGCCCCAGCATCCCGGCCAGCCGCGCCACCCCCTCCAGGCCGCCCGGCGGACACTGGTTGATGTCGGCGGCGCCGGCGGCGATGGCCTCGGCGTAGGGGCGGCAGCCGTCAAAGCCGCATTTGGTGCATTGCGTCTGCGGCAGCAGGTCTTCGATCTGGTCGGCGAGGGAGCGGTGGTCTGGTTGCGGCACGGTGATCTTCGGGGCGGTAAAACCTCATTATCCAATATATGGGTGCGGCTTATGCAAAAAACCATGGCGCGCTGTCGGACTATCGGCGAAAGCGGGCGTGGCCGGCGCCGGTGTGGCGCAATTGCCGGTTTTTCAGCGTATTTCCCGTTTGTATACAAGATGCGGACAAACAACTTTGAAAACGGTATCGTTTATGGGACGATGTTTCCTACTATCGAGGAAGAGGCGATCCGCTGATGTGTTTGGGAGCCAGCAAATGAGTATCTTCAGGACGGTCGCGGTGCTCGCCGGGCTGGCCCTGTCCTGCGCCGCCGGGGCGGCGGACGGGCCGGCCGATGCGTTGCGTCCTATCCGCTTTGCGGCCGAGGACTGGCCGCCGTTCATTTCAGCGGCGCTGCCCGGCGAGGGCCTGTCGGGCACCATGGTGAGGCTGGCGTTCGAGCGCGCTGGTTACCGCCTGAGGGTCGACTATTTCCCCTGGAAGCGCACCATGCAGTCGGGCCTGCGGGACCCGGCCTACGCCGGTTTTCTGGCGGTATGGCGCACCCCCGAACGCGAAACGCTCTGCCACTTTTCGGCGCCGATCGGCAACACGCTGACCGTGCTGGCGCACCTGAAGGAAGACCCGTTGCCGACGGCGAGCCTGGCGCAGCTGGGCGGCGTCAAGATCGGCACGGTGGCGGGCTACTCGAACGGCGAGCAGTTCGATGCGATGGTCAAACGCGGCGAACTCGGCGTCGAGGAGGGCGTCAGCGATGAAATCAATGTGAGGAAGCTGCTGATCAAGCGCTTTCGCGTGATCGTGATTGAAAGGCATGTGCTGCGGCATTTGATGCTCAGTTCGCGTTTCAGCGCGGCCGAACGGGCGCGCATCACGATTACCGAGCATGTTTTCAAGGAGCGCCCGGTGCACCTGTGCTTCAAGCGGACGGCGGAGGGCTTGCGGCAGCAGCAGAAATTCAACGACGCCGCCAAGGAGATCGATATGGCCAAGCTGGAGCGCGAGTACTGGAAGCGTATCGGCGCCGACACCAGCGGCGCCGGGCTGGATTTCTAGGCGTAAAAAAGCGCGCTCAACGGCGCGCTTGGACGGACGGTTTCGGCGTTGACATAGTAAAAACCAAAAAGGCGCAACCCCGGGGTCGGACCCCTGGGGGCCGACCCCGGCTCCTTGCCTGGGTTGATTTCTAGCGTTGCCGGCCCGCCCGCTTAACCGTGCTGCTTGATGAACTTGCCGATTTCAGGGCAAATCACTTCGCGCCAGCGGCGGCCCGAGAAAATACCGTAGTGGCCGCATTTCGGCGCCACGAAGTCGCGCTGCATCTCGGCCGGTATGCCGCTGCACAGGTCATGCGCGGCCTGGGTCTGGCCGGCGCCGGAAATGTCGTCCAGCTCGCCTTCGACGGTGAACAGGGCGACATTGGTGATGTCTTGCGGACGCACCAGTTGGCCGTCCACTTCCCATGTGCCCATCGGCAGCTTGAATTCCTGGAACACGGTCTTGATCGTGTCCAGATAGTATTCAGCCGGCATGTCCAGCACCGCGTTGTACTCGTTGTAGAACTGGCGGTGGCCTTCCGCCGGCTCGTCGTCGCCGGTCACCAGGTGCATATAAAACTCGCGGTGGCTCTGGGCGTGGCGGCCCGGGTTCATCGCGATGAAACCGGCGTGCTGCAGGAAGCCGGGGTAGACCTTGCGGCCAAAACCCGGATAGTTCGGCGGCACCGCGTAAATGACGGTGTTTTCAAACCACGAAAATTTCTTCTCGGTGGCCAGGTTGTTGACCTGGGTCGGCGATTTGCGCGGATCGATCGGCCCGCCCATCATCGTCATGGTCTTCGGCATGTGCTTGTCTTTGGCCGTGGCCATCAACGAAATCGCCGCCAGCACCGGCACCGTCGGCTGGCATACCGAAATAACGTGCAGGTCGGGCGCCAGCAGGCGGATGAATTCCTGCACGTAAAAGATGTAGTCGTCCAGGTGGAAGGCGCCGGCGCTGGCCGGCACCATGCGCGCATCGGTCCAGTCGGTAATGTAGACGTCGTGCTCGGCCAGCAGGCCGCGCACGGTGTCGCGCAGCAGCGTCGAGTGGTGGCCCGACAGCGGCGCCACCAGCAACACTTTCGGCTGCGCCGGGGCGCCCGCGTCCTTCTGGAAGTGCAGCAGGCGGCAGAATGATTTGTTGACGACGACGCGTTCGGTGATGGCCAGGGTCTGGCCATTGACGTCAATCGTGTCGATTTCGAATTTTGGCTTCTCGTAGTCCTTGCCCAACCGGTACATCAGCTCGTAGCCGGCGGCGATGCGCTGCGAAAACGGCGTATGGGCCAGCGGTGACACCGGGTTGGTGAACAACTTGGAGGACATGTCCGCCCATTGCATCACGGGTGTGAGAAATGAGCGTTGCATTTCGTGCAGTTGATAAAGCATAAATGATTCCTCGTAGAGTGCCGGGTGCGGATTTCAGCTCCAATCATCATAATCCAATTATAGAAAAATTGTTCGTGACTTGAAGCAGTTTTTAATTCCGAGTGGCAATTACGCTAACTAGCGGTAAAGGTGCACGTCTCCATCATGCGCCCAAAACGTAAAAAGCAGCGTTTCCGCTGCTTTCAGTGTTGCGTTTTGGCTGCGCCGGAAGGCCCGCCCGCCTAGTCGAAAACCGGGGTGTCGACGCCGAGGATCTTGTGCAGCTTCGGCGAGGTGGTGGTGTATTGCATATAGATTTTTTTGTCCGGGAAGATGTAGGGCGCGGCGCCGAATGCCGCCAGCGCCGCTTCGTGGAAGCCCGACAGGATCAGCTTTTTCTTGCCCGGATAGGTGTTGATGTCGCCGACGGCGAAAATACCCGGGACGCTGGTCTCGAACTTTTCCGTGCTGACCACCTTCAACTGGCGCCGCTCGATGTCCAGGCCCCAGTCGGCGATCGGCCCCAGCTTGGGCGTCAGGCCGAAGAACACCAGCAGCATGTCGAGCGGCAGGCGGCGCGTCACGCCGTCGCTGCCGCTTACCTTGATCTCGCTCAGTCGGCCGTCGCGGGTGTCGAAGCCGGTGGCCTGGCCGACGATCAGCTGCATTTCGCAGGCGTCGCACAGCGCCTTCATTTTCGCCACCGACGCCGGGGCGGCGCGGAAGTCTTCGCGGCGGTGCAACAGCACCACCGATTCGGCCTTGCCGACGAAATTCAAGGCCCAGTCGAGCGCCGAGTCGCCGCCGCCGCAGATGACGATGTTCTTGCCGTCGAACAGCGCCGGCTGCTTGACGCGGTAGAACAGTTGCGTGTCTTCGAAGGCTTCGATGCCGTCGAGCTTTAGCTTGCGCGCCTGGAACGAGCCGACGCCGGCGGCGATGAAAATGGTCTTGGTCAGAAAGCGCGTGCCGGTGCTGGTCTCGACGTTGAAGCGGCCGTCGTCGCGGCGCTCGACCACGCTCACTTCCTGGCTCAGGTGGAAGGTCGGTTCAAACGGGGCGATTTGCTTGAGCAGCTTGTCGGTCAGTTCCTGGCCGGTGCACACGGGCACGGCTGGAATGTCGTAGATCGGCTTGTCGGGGTAGAGTTCGATGCACTGGCCGCCGACGGCCGGCAGCGAATCGATGACATGGGCTTTGATTTCCAGCAGGCCGAGTTCGAAAACCTGGAACAGCCCGACCGGGCCGGCGCCGATGATGACGGCGTCGGCGTCGATGACGTTGTGATAACTCATACCGTGTGTGTCCTGTCTGTTGCGCGATGGGGTGGTCAACGGCGCGCAGCCGCGAACGCGGCTGTGCTCGGCTGCCCGGCGCCGGGAACGGTCAAGTTAGCGTGGCCGCGCGGCCGCGCTGTCAGCGTACCAGCAGGTGGGTTTTTTCCTTGACGTCCTTGAATTCTTCGGCATCCGGCAGGGCCGCCTTGGTCTTGGTGATCGACGGCCAGTTACGCGCCAGGTCGACGTTGATCTTGATGAAGGCTTGCTGGTCGGCCGGCACATCTTCCTCGGCGAAAATCGCGTTGACCGGGCATTCCGCGACGCACACCGCGCAGTCGATGCATTCGTCCGGATCGATTGTCAGGAAATTCGGGCCTTCCCGGAAACAATCTACCGGGCAGACATCAACGCAGTCCGTGTAACGGCAGGCGATGCAGGATTCGGTGACAACGTGGGTCATAACAGTCCTATCAATATGGGGGGTGCTGTGGCGCCGGAGGGAATTCGTCGGTGCCGCTAAAGCAAAGCAGCGTATTTTAAGGCAATTCGGTATTTCTCACAAATCGGGCTTATATACAATACAAATAAGCAAATTCGTTTTATGCGCGGTTTTGCGGCCGCGGCGCCAAGGCGCGGCCGCGGCGCGGTAGCGGATTGGCGCCCTTGGTTTGGAGGCGGCCGCCGCCGTTCAGGCGGCGGCGCGGATCTGCGCCAGCAGGGTTTGCCACGCCGCGCTGGCCGGGCTGCCGTCCTCGACGAAGCTCAGCGTGTGCTGGCGGCCGTTGTCGTCGACGGTGATGTGCCAGCGCGGCAGGTCGGCGCCGATGGTCTCCGGCTGGGCCGTGGCCCGGTCCGCGAAAAAGCCGGCCCCGGCCAGCGCCGCCTCCAGCGCCTTGCCCTTGGCGCTGGCGGCGGTGTCTATGTCGTAGCGTTCGCCCTGGCCGGCGAAGCCACCGCTGCTGGTTGCCGATATTTTCATCTCGCTCCTCTTGGTTGCGTGCCGGGCCGCCGCCGCGCGGCGCCCGCGAACCGGGCTTAACCCAGCTCTTCGTTCAAGCCCCGCGCCGCCGCGCCGCCGCCGCCGCCGCCGCCGCCGCCGTTTTGTTGCGCGCCGCCGCCGTCGGGCGCGTGGCCGTTGCCGCGCAGGTTGCCGCCGTAGTCGCGGCACCACGCCGCCAGCGCCGCGCGCTCCTCGTCGAGCAGGCTTTCCGATTCGAGGTATTCGGCGCTGTTCATCGTGCCGCAGCAGGCGCGCCGGTCTTGCCGCGCGCCGGGCTGGTCTTCGGTGTAGGCCTGGAACATCAGATTGGGACCGGCCTGGCCCGTCAACGGCGTCTCGCTGAGCACTTCGCGCCGCGTGAACTGTTCGCGGATGGCGTCGCGGTAGCGCTGCGGCTTGCCGTCGGCGCTGGCGATGAGCAGCATCTGGTTGGCGACGTCGGCGTAGGTGGCGCCCATGTCCGGCGCGCCGATCAGCGCGCGCAGCAGCAGGCTGCGCAGGCCGTCGGCGACGCGGTGCAGCACCGCCGCGTCGTCTGCGACGGCCGGGTCGCGCTCGAACGCGAACACGTCGGCCAGGATGTCGTAGACGGCGCCGGTGAACACCTGCGAGATCGCGTGCACCTCGTTGCCGGTTTCGGAGAGCTTGAAGTCGTTGTCGGCGTTGCGCAAGCCGTTCGGCCGCCCCAGCGCCAGACCGAACTGTTCGGCCATGTCGGCCAGGAAGGTCTTGTCGTGCAGGTTGGCCTTGGTCTGGGCGATCACCGCCTCGACCTGGTCGAGCTGCGACAGGGCCAGGAAGATCGCGGTCAGGTCGCCGAAGGCTTCGTGCAGGCCGCCGGTTTGCGGCGGATTGCCGTTGAGCAGCCATTTCGGCTTGAGGCCGTCGAGCACCGCGTGGCCGGCCTCGTGCGAGACGATGTCGAACGAGCGGCAGGTGTAGACCCGCTCGGTGCCGCCGCTGGGGATGAAGTCGCCGAACTTGAGCGCCTTCTCGGTGCGGCTGTAGAACGCGTTCATGACGTTGGGCAGGCCGTGCGGAAACACCTTCAGCGGCGCGGTGTTGTTGGCGCTGTTCCACTGCCACGGCAACGGCGCGGCGTTGCCGCCGCTGGCCAGCGCGCGCTGGTACATGCTCAGCGTCAGGCGCACCACGGCGAAGGTATGGATCGCGTCGAACTGGTCGGTGTTGGGCGAGACCACGAAGTCGCCGAAGGCGTTCGGGTTGACCGGGGCGATGCCCGGCTCGCCGAAGGTGACGCGGGCGTCGCGCGGACCCTGCAGCACCAGGCCGGGCAGGAACACCTTGCGCGTGCCCAGGTCGCTCACGGCCGGGTCTTGCTTCCAGATCAGCACGCGCGAGCCGAGCGGCACCGCCGCCGGCGTCGACGGTTGCGGCCCGCGCGGGCGCCCCGGCTGCAGCGTCAGTTGCACGTTCTTGCGGTGCTGGCGGTACGGCGCCGACGGCGTCGGCACGTAGCTGACGGGCAGGGAGGCGCATTTCGTGAGCACGGCTTCGACCGGCACGATCACTTTTTGGTCCATATTTTCTCTCCAGAAAAGATGCGGCGCGGGCCGCGGCGTCGACGCGCCAGCGCGATCAGACCGTTCCAGTTTCACGCCTCGGTTCGAACTGAGATAGTCGGCTTCTGTCCGCGCCGCGGTTTGAGCTGGCACAAGCTTTGCACGGGCGGCGCGACGTGGCGCCCGGTGCCGGGACAGGGGGAGGGGCGCCGCGCACCGAAACCAGGGGCTGAACCCGGGACCGCGCGCTCAGTTGAGGGTTGTCGTCGGTCGGGTTAGCCCGCCAGGGCGTAACCCGACTGGCGCCGGCGGCGGCTCGGCGTCGGATGGCGCCAGGCCAAGCCGACCCGCGGCGTCAGGGTGGACCCAGTTGTTACAGCAGGAAGAAAAACGCCGCCGTGATGGTCGGCGGCAGCGCGCCCAGCAGCAGGCCGAGGGCGCCGATCGAACCGTCCTTGAAGCCGCGCCGCACCAGCGCGGCGCCGGCCGGATTGGGCGCGTTGGCGATCACGGTCAGGCCGCCGCCGGCCACCGCGCCGGCCATCAGCATGTACTTGGCCTGCTCCGACAGGCCGCTGATCAGCGAGCCGAGGTAGGTCAGCGCGGCGTTGTCGGTGATCGCCGTCAGGCCGAGCGCGCCGAAGAAGATGGCGGTCGGGCCCAGGCTGGACACCAGCGGCTGCAACCACCACTGCTGCATGCCGCCGAGCAGCACCAGGCCGGCCAGGAAGAATCCGACCAGCAGGCCCTCCTTCAGGATCAGCGGGCTTTGGTGGTGCTCGTAGGCCTTGGTGTAGCCGAGGAAGAACAGGAACAGGCCGATGAAGACCACCGGGTGGTGGGCGAAATACACCACGCCGGCCAGGAACGCCAGGTGCACCGCGCTGACGGTCCACGACATCGGCGCGGCGCCAGCCGGGGCGGCGTCGGCGCCGGCGCCGTCATCCGCGCCGGCGCCGGCGTCGCGCAGGTGCGCGCGCAGCAGGAAGGTGATGACGCTGGCGTTGAGCACGACCGCCAGCGCGGCGCGCCAGCCGAAGGTGCTGGCCATGAACGCGGTGTCCCAATGCCAGGTCGTGGCGACCATCAGCACCGGCGGCGCGGCGTACGAGGTCAGCGTGCCGCCGATCGAGACGTTGACGAACAGCACGCCCAGCGCGCCGTACTTCAGCCATTCCGGCATGTCCTTGCGAAAAATCTGCGGCGCCAGCATCAGCGCGGCCAGCGTCATCGCCGCCGGCTCGGTGATGAGCGAACCGGTCAGCGGTACCACGCCCAGCCCGAGCCAGGCCAGCGCGACCGCGGTGCGCATTGGCGCCAGCCGCGCCAGCCCGGCCAGCAGGCGCCCGACCGCGCCCAGCACCGGTTGCGAGGCGGCCACCACCATGACCACGCAGACGAACATCGGCTCGGCGAACTGGCGCGATTCGGCGTAGGCGAGGGCGGCGGGGCCGCCGGCCAGCGCGGCCATCGCCAGCAGCAGCAGCATGGCCCAGAAGCCGAACACCACCTCGACCTCGCCGAGCAGGTGCAGCAGGCCGGCGTGGCGCGGGTGGCGGTGGGCCAGCACCTCGAAAAATTTGGCGCCGAAGGTGTGCAACAGGGCCAGTCCGAACAGGACCGCGCCTAGCGTTTGCATGCTGCTCGTTTCCATCGTTTATCTTTCTTCTTTTGTCTGTTGTCGGCGCGGCGGCGGCCCGGGGCGCACGGCCGCCGCGGCGTTATTATGCTACACAACGGCGCGCCGCCGGAGGGCGGCGACGGGCGGGCACTGGCGCCGCCGCGGCCCAACTGGCATTATTCCGACTGTCTTATTTCATCTCAACAAAAGGATAGCTCGATGGCTGACATTCATATCGTTCAGGAACACGGCCTGACACCCAAAAAAGCCCGCGAGGCGGCGCAAAAAGTGGCCGACAAAATGGCCGAGGAATACGACCTCGACTGCACCTGGGAGGGCGACGTGCTGCGCTTCGAGCGCAGCGGCGTCAGCGGTTCGTTGACGCTGGCCAAGACGCAGGCGCAGATGGACTTGAAGCTGGGTTTCCTGTTCAGCGCCTTCTCGGCCAAGATCGAAAGCAAGATCACCGAAAACATGCAGACCGTGTTCGGCGGCAAAGCTTGACGGCGCGCGCGGCGCTGGCCGCGCCGCTTCGCCGCGAAGGGCGCGCAAGGCGTCCTTCGAGCCCGGCCAGGGACGTCGCCCGCCACACCGACGCGCGGGTCATCATATGGCAACAGAAAAGCGGCGACGAATGGATCGTCCAGGCGCTGGCGGCGGATAAAAATAGTCGCGGTGGAAGCGGGACGGAGGGGGCCGGCGGCGGGGGCCGGCGGTGGGCGATGGGCGATGGGCGGGGCGGGCGCCGCTGCGCGCCGGCGCCGCCCGCGCGCTAGTGCGTTTTAGTCTTTCAGATCGGCGATCAAGTCGACGTATTGCTGTTGCGCCTCTTCGGTCGAGGTACCCGTCAGGGCTGCCCAGGCGTCGTATTTGGCGCGGCCGACCATGTCGGTGAAGCCGGGGCGCGAACCGCTGGCGTCGCCGGCCGACGATTGCTTGAACAGCGCGTAAATCTTCAGCAAGGTCATATTGTCCGGACGCTCGGACAGGTTCTTGGAGTCAAGCTGCGCTTGCTCGAATTGCTCTTGTAAACTCATACGTACTCCTGTTGGCTGAAAAAATATTGCTCTGTTAATGTTGCTAGAGTAGTTTCACTAGAATCTTATCGCAACAATCCGATTCCCGAGCGACATAATAGGACCAAACCCCCGCCAAACTATAGAGGAGATGCTCGAATGTTGTCCAAAGCCCTGCCGGCCCCCAGCCGGAAAAAGATGTCCAGCGTCGACACCGCATGGCTCAGGATGGATTCGGACAGCAACTTGATGATGATCGTCGGCGTCGCCATGCTCGACAAGCCGATCAGCGCCGCGGCGCTGAAGCTGGCGCTGACGACGCGCTTCCTGGTGTTGTCGCGCTTTCGCAGCCGGGTCGTCAGCGACCTGTCGGGTAGTTGGTGGCAGGAGCAAACGGTCGACCTCGACGACCACGTGGTGCCGGCCCTGCTGGCGCCGGCGCTGCCGGCCGGCGCCAGCAACAAGCCGGCGCTGCAGCAACTGGTCGGCGCCTTGTCGCAGCAGCCGCTGGCGGCCGACAAGCCGCTGTGGCAGATGCACCTGGTCGACCATTGCGTCGGCGAGGACGGCCGCGTGCGCCAAGCGCTGATCGTGCGCATCCACCACTGCATCGCCGACGGCGTGGCGCTGGTGGGCGTGTTCATGTCCATGTTCGGTAGCAAAATCGACGTCGCCCCGGCCGAGCCGAGCCCGCGCGCGCGCGCCGCCGCCGAGGAAAACCCGTGGGCGCAGATCCTGCTGCCGCTGACCGCCACCGGCATCAAGGCGATCGACCTGTCGTCGCACCTGCTGATCAAGTCGATGGGCATGCTGGGCGAGCTCGACAAGCTGGGCGGGCAGCTCGCCGAGCTGGGCCATACGGCCGGGCAATTGGCGACCGACGCCGTCAAATTGACGACCATGAGCGAGGATACGCCGACCCGCTTGAAGGGCAAGCCGAACGGTAAAAAGCACGTGGCGTGGAGCGAGCCGCTGCCGCTGGCCGAGGTGAAGGCGGTCGGCAAGGCCTTCGGCTGCTCGATCAACGACGTGTTGATGGCCAGCGTGGCCGGGGCGCTGCGCGCCTACCTGCGCGCCAAGGGCGACGCGGTGGCGCGCGACTGCGACGTGCGCGTCATGGTGCCGGTGAACCTGCGCAAGGCCAGCCGCCGGCAAAAGCTCGGCAACGCCTTCGGCCTGGTGCCGCTGGTGTTGCCGGTCGGGCTGGAAGACCCGGTCGCCCGCCTGTTCGAGGTGCGCCGGCGCATGAACGAGCTGAAGGGCGGTTACACCGCGCTGGTGGCGATGTCGGTGCTGGGCGTGCTGGGGGCGACCCCGAAGCAGGTGCAAAACGAGGTACAGAACTACTTCGCCAGGAAGGCCACGGCGGTGATGAGCAACGTGTCCGGTCCGCACACGCCGCTGTACCTGGCCGGCAGCCAGCTCGACCAGGTGATGTTCTGGGTGCCGCAGTCGGGCGACATCGGCGTCGGCGTGTCCATCCTCAGCTACAACGGCGGCGTGCAGTTCGGCATCGTCACCGACGACGCGCTGGCCACCGATCCGGACAACATCATTCACCGCTTCGCGCCCGAGTTCGAGAAACTGGTGATGCTGGCGCTGATGGACGAGTGGCGGGAACCGGGCTGACAGGTCGCGGCGGCGGACGGTCCGGCGCGGCAGGTCAATCGACGGCTGCGACGGCTGAGACGGCCGGCAAGCTCGTACTTGCCGGCCCGCTATACCGGAGGCGCGTGCGCGGCGCCGGCGGGCCGGATGATAGTATAGGTGTCCTGATATCGATGATGGATGGCGCGGCGCGGCAACGGCGCGCGGCGCCGCGCCCGCTGAGCGGATATTGATGACCACGACCTCCATGTTGCTCCATGCCGACATTGGCGCCTTGCTGCCGCGCCTGCGTCGCTTCGCCCGCGTCCTGTGCCCGCGCCGCGACGAGGCCGACGACCTGGTCCAGATCTCGGTCGAACGCGCCTTGCAGCGCAGCGCGCAGTGGCAGCCCGGCACCCGCCTCGACAGTTGGGTTTTCCGCATCATGGCGCAGGCTTGGCGCGGCCAGCCGCGGCCGGCCGCGCGCGCCGAGCCGGCGTTCTCGGCGGACGATACCGGCGAGCGCGGCGGCGTCGCGGCCGACGCGCCCAGGCGCGCGCTGCGGCAGGCCATCGGCCGGCTCGACGACGAGCAGCGCCTGGTGCTCGGCCTGGTGCTGGTCGAGGGTTTGCCGTATCAGGAGGCGGCGGCCGTGCTGGACCTGCCGCCCGAGTCGGTGGGCCAGCATTTGCTACGGGCGCGCCAGGCCTTGCAGGGGCTGCTACCTGACCAGGCGCGGAAAATGCCATGACCTTGAGCGACGACATCCTGATGGCGTTTGCCGACGGCGAACTCGACGACGCCAGCCGCCAGGCCGTCGAGGCGGCGATGCGGCGCGACCCGGCCGTGGCGCAACGGGTGGCGCGGTACAAGGCCTTGCGCGCCGAGGTGTTCGCCGCCTTCGCGCCTATCCTCGACGAGACGCCGCCGCCGCGCTTGTTGCGGCCGCTGCGGCCCCTGCGCGGCGCCAAGGTGGTGCAACTCGACGCGGTGCGCGCCACCAGGACGGCGCGCCACGCCGCGCCGGAGCCGGTCGCCAGGGTGGCGAACTGGTCCTGGCCGGAATGGGCGGCGCTGGCGGCGGCGCTGGCCTGCGGCTTGCTGCTGGGCCGCTTCGTGCTGGCCGAGTGGCCGTCGGACCGGTTGGCGGCGGCGGCCGGCGCCGACGGCGCGCTGGTGGCGCGCGGCGAACTGGCGGCGGCGCTGTCGCAGCAACTGTCCGGCCCGGCCACGGCGGACGGCAAGGTGGCCATTGGCTTGAGCTTCGTGTCGAACCAGGGGGTGTATTGCCGCAGCTTCGTGATGGACGGCGGCGGCCGGGATCTGGCCGGGCTGGCGTGCCGCAGCGGCGCGCAATGGGCGCTGCCGGTGCTGGTGCAGCAGGCCGGGCAAGCGCGGCAGGCGGGCGCCGGGCGCGGCCGCGCCGAGGCGGCGTTGGCGGTGCAGCAGGCGGTCGAGCAGCGCATCGACAGCGCCGCGCTGGACGCCAAGATGGAACGGCAGGCGTTGCGCCAGGGTTGGCAGCGCTAACGGCCGCGGCCGGCCGCGGCCGGCCGGCGGCTTACTCGTCGCCGGAGCCGAGCACGGCGCCGCCGACTTTGACGGCGCCCTTGCCGACGGCGACGGTGGCGTCAACGGCGGTCGAGGCCACCGACACGCCCACGCCGACGACCGTCGAGGCGACCGCCACGACGACGCAGCCGCTCAAGGCCGGCAGCAGCGCCACCAGCAGCAGCGCGCTGCGCGCAACGGTAACAACGGCGGCCTGGGACATTACACGCCCAGCAGTTCGACGTCGAAAATCAGGGTCGCGTTCGGTGGAATCGCGCCGCCCGCGCCGCGCGAACCGTAGCCCAGCGCCGACGGGATGATCAGCTGGCGGGTGCCGCCGATTTTCATGCCCTGCACGCCCTCGTCCCAACCCTTGATGACGCGGCCGGCGCCCAGCGGGAATTCAAACGGGTCGTTGCGGTCTTTGCTGGAGTCGAATTTCGAGCCCTTGCTGCCGTCGTCGTTTTGCAGCCAGCCGGTGTAATGGACGACGACGTTCTGGCCCGCTTGCGCCTCGGCGCCTTCGCCGACGCTGACGTCGATGTATTGCAGGCCGGATGGTGTGGTGATTGTGGACATGGTTTTCCTTGTGTGTGGAGGGGCTAATCCTAGATTGTAGAGCAAGCAGTTACAAAGCGCTATTGGGCGTGGCCGGCGCGCGGCGCCGGCCGGAGAGCGAATTGATATCTGGGCGATATCTAGGCAATAAATCGAAGCGCATGCCCGTTTGCACGTAAAATAGCCTTTTCGGACTTTCAAGCGATTTTTTCATGTTCCGCAGTCTACGCCGTATCGTTTTTTCCAGTGTCTGCGCCATCTCGGCCGTCGCGGCCGTCTCGACGGCGCAAGCGGGTGTCGTGGTGGTTCTCAACTCGCGCGACGCCACCATCCAACTGTTGAACCAGGAAACCTTCAGCCCGATCTCCTCGATACCAGTGGGCAAGGAGCCGCACCATTTGATGGAAACGCCGGACGGCAAGTCGCTGATCGTCGCCAGTTCGGTCGGCAACGAGCTGATTTTCCTCGATCCGAAAACCGGTCAGTTGCAGCGCCGCATCAAGGACATCCTTGATCCGTATCAAATCGGCTTTTCGCCCGACCAGAAGTGGTTTATCTCCAATTCCCTGCGCCTGGACCGGATCGACCTGTACCGCTACGACGGCAGCGCGCTGACGCTGGCCAAGCGCATCCCGCTGGCCAAGTTGCCTAGCCACATGGCCTTCAACGCCGCCAGCACCATGGCCTTCATCACCCAGCAGGGCAGCGACCAGGTCAGCGGCATCGACCTGGCCACGCAAACGGTCAAGTGGACCATGCCGGTTGGCAAGCTGCCGGCCGGCATCGCCATGACGCCGGACGACAAATACCTGCTCGTCGGCATCATGGGCAGCGACTACGTCGAGGTGATCGACTGGAAGAGCCAGAAAATCGTCAAGCGCATCAAGGCCGGCGCCGGCACCCACAATTTCCGCGCGCTGGGCGACAAGCGCCACACCTTCGTCTCGAACCGGGTCTCGAACACGATCAACATCATCGACCAGCACACGCTGGAAAACGTCGGCACCATCAACGTGCCGGGCGGCCCGGACTGCATGGAGGTCAGCGCCGACGGCAAGACCATGTGGGTGACTTTGCGCTGGATTAAGAAAGTCGCGGTCATCGACTTGACCACGCGCAAGGTTGTCAAGTTGATCCCGGTCGGCCGTTCGCCGCACGGCGTGTATTTCGCCGGCCACTCGCCGCGCATTTAAGCGCGGCATGCCGATTCCGACCCCGCCCGCCCCGGCGCCGCGCGCCGCCCTGATCGCCGGCGCGCTGGCGGCGGCGCTGCAAGTGGCGGCGCCGGCCGCCGCCGCGCCGGCCTGCCAGGGCACGATTTACCTGACCTTCGACACCGGCAGCCAGTCGCAGGCCGAGCTGATCGCCAGCACGCTCGGGCGGCACCGCGTCAAGGCCACCTTCTTCCTGGCCAACGAAAAGACCAGCCGCGGCGACTATTCGCTGGACCCGTCCTGGGCCGCCTACTGGAAGGCCCGCGTCGCCGAGGGCCACGCCTTCGGCTCGCACACCTTCGACCACGTCTACCTGCGGCGCGACGCCGCGCCCGGGGCCATCGCGGTGCAGCCGCAGTTCGGCGCCAACGCCGGCAAAACGCTCCACTGGAGTGCGCGCCAGTTGTGCGAGGAAATCGAACGGGTCGACCGGCGCTTCCAGGAACTCACCGGCGCCAAGCTCGACCCGCTCTGGCGCGCGCCCGGCGGGCGCGTCTCGGCCGCCAGCATAGCCGCCGGCAAGGCTTGCGGCTACGCCCACGTGGGCTGGGCCAAGGCCGGTTTCTCCGGCGACGAACTGTCCAGCGAAGCCTACCCCAACCCGCTGCTGCTGCAACGCGCGCTGGCCAACTTGCGCGACGGCGACATCTTCGTCGCGCACATGGGCATCTGGTCGCGCCGGCAGGCGTGGGCACCGGCCAACCTGGAACCGCTGATCGTCGGCCTGCAACAAAAAGGCTTTTGCTTCGCCACGCTGCGCGAGCATCCCGACTATAAACCCCTCATGAAGCGTCCATGATCCAATTTTTAATCGATGGCTTCGGCGCCACCCAGGGCTGGCTGTTCGAACACGCCATCCAACCCTTGATTTACCAGTTCGGCTTCGGCGCATTCACCGAGGAAGCCTTCGAGGGCACCGAGTGGCTGCTGATCGGCGTGTGCGAGCTGGCGCTGCTGTTCGTCGTGCTGCGCCCGCTGGAGGCGCTGATTCCGGTGCACCAGATCAGCGACCGGCGCGCGCGCTGGAACGACTTCGTCTACACCGTGCTGCACCGCGTCGGCCTGTTCCCGCTGCTGATCTTCTTCACGCTCGACCCGCTGATGGATAGCCTGGCCGGCGCGTTGCGGCTCGACGGGGTGCACCCGGTCAACCTGGAAACCTTGTGGCCGGGCATCAGCCCGATCGCCAGCTTCCTGCTGTACTTTGTCGTGCTCGACTTCTTCGACTACTGGTACCACCGCGCCTCGCACGTGTTCAACTGGTGGTGGGGCCTGCACAGCCTGCACCACAGCCAGCGCAATATGAACTTGTGGAGCGACGACCGCAACCACCTGCTCGACGACCTGCTGCGCGACGTCTTCATGGCGCTGATCGCGCTGGGCATCGGCGTGCCGCCCGGCCAGTACGTGTTGCTGGTGTCGGTCTCGCGCATCCTGCAAAGTTTGCAGCACGCCAACGTGCGCATCCATTTCGGGCGCGTCGGCGAACGCCTGCTGGTGTCGCCGCGCTACCACCGCATGCACCACGCCATCGGCGTCGGCCACGAATCGAAGGGCAAGGGCAGCCTGGGCGGCTGCAATTTCGCCGTCCTGCTGCCGATCTGGGACATCGTCTTTCGCACCGCCAACTTCACGGCGGAATACGCCGCCACCGGCGTGCGCGGCCAGTATCCCTACATCAACGCCGCCGGCAAGGCGATCCCGGGGCGCGACTACGGCCGCGGCTTCTACAGCCAGCAATGGCTGGGCCTGAAGCGCATGCTCGAATACATGCGCCGGAGCCCGGACTGATGCGCGCCGTGCTGAACGCCTATGGCCGCGCGCTGCTGTCGCAGTTGCACGGCCGCATGATCTTGCTGAGCCTGATCCCCTTCGCGCTGTCGGTGGCCCTGTGGGCCGCGTTGCTGTGGCTGGGCCTGCAACCGCTGGTCGACGCCCTGCACGGCTTTTTCGTCGAGCACGACGGCTTTCGCCTCAGCGGCGGCGTGCTGGGCGCGCTCGGCCTGGGCATGCTGAAGACCGTCATCGTGCCGCTGATCGCCATGTTCCTGCTGCTGCCGCTGATGATCTTGACGGCGCTGCTGTTCATCGGCGTGGCGGCGATGCCGGCGGTCGGGCGCCACGTCGGCGGGCGGCATTTCCCGCAACTGGAGAAAAAGCGCGGCGGCAGCTTCGCCGGCAGCCTCAAGACCAGCTGCGGCGCCTTCCTGGTATTCGTGCTGGGCTGGTTCGTCACCTTGCCGCTGTACGTCTTTCCGCCGCTGGCGCTGCTGGCCCAGGCGCTGCTGTGGGGCTGGCTGACCTGCCGCGTCATGGCCTACGACGCGCTGGCCGACTACGCCAGCGAGGACGAGCGGCGCGCGCTGATGCGCACCCGGCGCTGGCCCCTGCTGGCGATCGGCCTGGTCTCGGGCGCGGCCGGCTCGCTGCCCGGCCTGTTGTGGATGGGCGGCGCCATGTCGGTGGTGTTCTTCCCCTTCCTGGCGATGCTGGCGATCTGGTTGTATGTGCTCATATTCATCTTTACCGGCCTGTGGTTCGCCTATTTCTGCCTTGCGGCGCTGGGCGCGCTGCGCGGCGCCGGCGGCGCCGGGGAAGCGGCGGCGGCCGAGGCTTGAACGCGCCGGGCGCCACGGCCGCTAGCGCGGGCTTTGCAATCCCTACTTTCGACTATCACACAGGAGCGGCTATGGCTATCGGACTGATCATCATCGGCGACGAAATCTTATCGGGCAAGCGGGTCGACCAGCACTTCGCCAAGGTCGTGCAACTGCTCGGCGCGCGCGGCCTGCAACTGGGTTGGGCCGAATACCTGGGCGACGAGCCGGAGCGCATCGCGGCGACGCTGAAGCGCACCTTCGCCGGCGGCGACATCGTGTTTTGCTGCGGCGGCATCGGCGCCACGCCGGACGACCATACCCGCCAGGCCGCCGCCACGGCGCTGGGCCGGCCGCTGCGCCTGCACCCGGGGGCCAGGGACAGCATCCAGCAGCGCATCCTGGAGGTGGCCGCCGAGGCCGGCCGCACGGTCGACCTGGAGGCGGCGGACAATCTGCACCGCCTCAAAATGGCCGAGTTCGCCGAGGGCGCCGAGCTGATCCCGAACCCGTACAACAAGGTCGCCGGCTTCGCGCTGGGCACGCATTACTTCGTGCCGGGCTTCCCGGTGATGGCCTGGCCGATGATCGAATGGGTGCTCGACACCCACTATCCGCAGCTGTTCAACCGCGACGCCCGCACCGAGCAGGCGGCGCTGGTGTTCGAGGCGGCCGAGTCGACACTGACGCCGCTGATGGAGGCGCTCGAGGCGCAGTTCGCGCTGGTGAAGGTGTTCAGCCTGCCGCACGTGGGCGACGCCAAGACGCGCCGGCATATCGAGCTGGGCGTCAAGGGCGAGCCGGCCCAGACGGCGGCCGCCTTCGCGCTGCTGTGCGCCGAACTGGAACGACTGGAGGTCGAGTACACGGAGATTTAATAACAAAATACTAGCGTCGGAAAACCCCGCTTTCTGGAGGACCGATGCGGCGCTGGCCGAATCCGGGACGCGCCGTTGTTTTTTTGCGAAAATCTCAACTGAAGCGGGTTTTTTATACACGCCACCCGGTCGCCGCGGTGCCGATGTGGTGGAATGGTAGTGCGACGCCGGCATGCGCCGGCGCCACGGCCGAACATTTCCAACCGACCGACAGTTTTACGCTCACTGAACCACGACTGACAGGTTTGACACATATGGGCACCTCCGAGAACCTGCTGCGCGTCGCCACGGCAACGCGCGCGTACCGTGTGCGACGCGCGTCGCGCGGCGGTGCGGCGGCGCCGGGGGCCGGCATATGTTAAGCAACCGCCGCTTTTCCCGCCCGCGCGTCGTGGTGCGCGCGGTGCGCAAACTGCGCGCCGGCGCGGCCGCGTTGCGCTACGGCCGGCCGCGGCCAGTCCCTTTTACCCATTTGCATCCTATGACACAAACAAGCGCACATATGGCCCCGGCCGACGTTCCGGTCCCGCCGCAGGAAGACGCCCCGGCGCCGCCAGCGGCGCCGAAAAAACCCCGCCGCCTCAAGGCCATGTTGCTGTTGATCCTGCTGGCGCTGCTGCTGGCGGCGGCCTGGTGGGGCGTGCGCGAAAGCCGCACCTCGGCGATGCAGGCGCGGTTCTTCACGCAACTGGTCGGCAAGCTCAAGTACACGGTCGAGGCCGGCCCTAGCCCGGCCGCGTCGATCCGTTTCCCGCAAGACAGCCCGTACGACGAGCGGCTCGGCTACGCCAACCTGCCGGACTTCCTCGGCAAGCTCAAGAGCAAGGACTACCTGGTCACGTCGCAGGCGCGCTTCTCGCCGAAGATGGTGGAACTGGCCGACATGGGCGTGTTCGCCACCTACCGCGAAAAGACCAAGGTCGGCCTGGCCATCCTCGACTGCCGCAGCGAGCCGCTGTTTACCGCCAGCTATCCGGAGCGCGTCTACAACGGCTTCGCGCACACCCCGGCCATCCTGGTGAAAAGCCTGCTGTTCATTGAAAACCGCGAGCTGCTCGACCCGACCTATCCGAAGCGCAACCCGGCGGTCGAGTGGGACCGCCTCAGCAAGGCCGTGCTCGACAAATCGCTCAACACGCTGGGCGGCCACCGCGGCGGCGGCGGCAGCACGCTGGCGACGCAGATCGAGAAATACCGCCACTCGGCCGAGGGCCGCACCGGCTCGATGAAGGACAAGCTGCGGCAGATGGTCTCGGCCACCCTGCGCGCCTACCAGCAGGGCGAGGACACCACCGAGGTGCGGCGGCAGATCGTCGTCGACTACCTGAACACGGTGCCGCTGTCGGCCAAGCCCGGCTACGGCGAGGTCAACGGCATCGGCGACGGCCTGTGGGTCTGGTACGGGCGCGACTTCAACGAAGTCAGCGGCGAGCTGAAGGGCAAGCTCGACCAGCCCGGCAGCGCGCTGGCCTACAAGCAGGCGCTCAGCCTGCTGATCGCGCAGCGCCGGCCGTCGCACTACCTGGGCGCCGGCGACGAGGATCTGGAAGAGCTGACCAACAGCCACCTGCGCCTGCTGGCCCAGGCCGGCGTCATCACGGCGCAACTGCGCGACGCCGCCACCGCCGTCAAGCTGCACACGGCGGCCGCCTCCGGCGCGCAACTGGCGCAGCCGATTTCCTTCGTCACGCGCAAGGCTTCGAACGCGGTGCGCACCCACCTCGGCGGCCTGCTCGGCGACGCCCGCCTGTACAACCTCGACCGGCTCGACCTGAGCGTGGTCAGCACGCTCGACGCGCGCGCCCAGAAGGACGTCACCACCGTGCTGCGCCAGTTGCGCGACCCGGAGGCGGCCAAGGCCGCCGGCCTGACCGGCAAGGGCATGCTGGGCAACGGCGACCCGGCCAACGTCGTCTACAGCTTCACGCTGCTGGAAAAGGGCGAGCAGGTCAACCGCCTGCGCCTGCAGACCGACAACTTCGACCAGCCGCTCGACATCAACGACGGCGCCAAGCTCGACCTCGGCTCGACCGCCAAGCTGCGCACGCTGGTGACGTATATGGACATCGTCGCGCAATTGCACAAGCGCTACGGCGGCATGGACGCGGGCGCGCTCGGCAAGGCCGTGGTCGACCCCAAGGACACGCTGTCGCAGTGGGCCATCGGCTACTTCAAGGCGCTGCCGCTGGACCGGGGCCGCGACCTGCCGGCGATGCTCCAGGCCGCGCTCGAGCGCAAGTATTCGGGCGGCCCGGGCGAAGGCTTCTTCACCGGCGGCGGCGTGCACTACTTCAACAACTTCTCCAAGCTCGACGACAGCCGCATCCTCACCGTGCGCGAGGCGTTGCGCCAGTCGACCAACCTGGTGTTCGTGCGCCTGATGCGCGACGTCGCGCGCTTCTACATGTTCCAGACGCCGGGCTCGTCGGCGTCGCTGCTGGCCGACTCGGACGACCCGCGCCGCGCCCTCTACCTGAGCCGCTTCGCCGACAAGGAAGGGCGCGAGTTCCTGCAGCGCTTCTACCAGAAGTACAAGGGCAAGAACGCCGCCGAGCAGGAAAAAGTGCTGCTCGGTAGCATACGCGCCACCCCGGTTCGCTTGAGCAATATCCACCGCTCGATCGCCCCCGAGGCCAGCCTGGAACAGTTCGCCGCCTTCCTCAAGGACAACCTGCCGTCGCAAAACGAAGTGCCGGCCGAGCGCGTGGCCAAGCTGTACCAGCAATACGCCATCGGCAACTGGTCGCTGGCCGACCGCGGCTACCTGGCCAACGTCCACCCGCTGGAACTGTGGATGGTCGGCTACCTGCGCGGCCACGAGGGCGCGACGCTGTCGCAAATGGTCGCCGCCAGCGACAAGGAGCGCCAGGAAGTGTATAAATGGCTGTTTTCGACCCACCGCAAGCACGCCCAGGACCGGCGCATTTCGGAATTGCTGGAACTGGAGGGCTTCCTGGAAATCCACCGCCAGTGGAAAAAGATGGGGTATCCGTTCGACTCGCTGGTGCCGTCCTACGCCACCACGCTGGGCGCCTCGGCCGACCGGCCGGCGGCGCTGGCCGAAATGATGGGCATCCTCATCAACGGCGGCGTGCGCAAGGCCAGCCAGCGCATCGAATCGCTGCACTTCGCCGCCGGGACGCCGTACGACACCACCGTCAAGCGCGCTACCAGCAGCGCCAACGAACAGGTGCTGGCGCCGGAAGTGGCGCGCGCGGTGGTTGACGCGATCGCCGAAGTGGTCTCCAACGGCACCGCCAAGCGCGTCAAAAGCGCCTTCGTCAAGGCCGACGGCAGCGTCATCCCGGTCGGCGGCAAGACTGGCACCGGCGACCAGCGTTTCGACGTCTACGGCGGCGGCGGTCGGCTGATCGAGTCGCGCTACGTGAACCGCTCGGCCACTTTCGTCTTCAACATCGGTGAACGCTTCTTCGGCAGCATGACCGCCTATGTGCGCGGCCCTGACGCCAAGAACTACGACTTCACCAGCGCGCTGCCGGTGCAGTTGCTGGTGGTGCTGGCGCCGAAACTAATGCCGCTGATCGAGCCGCCGGCGCCGGCCGCCGGCGCGCTGCTGAAGACCGCGGCCGGCCCGGCGCCGGGGCCGGCCGCGCCGGCGCAATGCGTCGGTGGTTGAGGGGAAGTGAGAGGGCCGCGCCAGTGAACGGAAGCGGCGGCCTTACACCGGGGTCGGACCCTCGGGGGCTGACCGCGGTGCGGCGCCGGCGTTACGGCGTGCCGTTGCGCCCGTGCAGCATGAAGCCGGGGCGCTGGCTCAGGCGTTCGTAGTAGGCCGCCACGGCCGGGTAGTCGGGCCGCTTCATCGGCGTCATGTACCAGCGGTTCACCGACAGACCCAGCACCACGTCGGCCAGCGTGAAGCCGGGTCCGGCCACGTACTCGCCGCCGCCCTGCAAATGGCGCTCCAGCATGGCGGTGTGCTTGACCCAGTTGGCCATGCCGGCCTCCAGTTCGGCGGCGTTGCGGTGCTGCGGACTCTCGCGCACCAGCGCCATGAAGGCGTACTTCCACGAATTGTTCAAGTCCGTGGCTTGCCAATCCATCCATTTTTCGACGTGGGCGCGGGCTTGCGGCGCGCGCGGCAGCAAGTCCTCGCGTTCGTGCCGCGCGCACAGGTAGCGGCAGATGGCGTTCGATTCCCACAGCACGAAGTCGCCGTCCTTGATGACGGGTACTAGCGCGTTCGGGTTCATTCGGAGAAATTCCGGGTCGGCGGTAGACCGGAACCCCGCGCCCCAGTCTTCGCGTTCAAAGGGAATGCCGATTTCGGCGCAGGTCCACAGCACTTTGCGCACGTTGATGGAAGACGCCTTGCCCAGTATTTTCAACATAAACTTCCCTGTTTAATGAACATCGTTCCACTGTACCCGAATTGACGCAGCGCCGCATGGACAAGCCCCTTGCATAGTTGCGCAAATATTGGCATGGTATCAACCCATGAAACCTATGCGCTATACCATGTCCAAAATCCTGACGTTCACGCGTTTTTCGGTGCGCGACCTGCTCGTCACCGCCGGCCCCACCATCGCCGTCATCGTCGCCGTCTGCGCCGTCGCCTACTGGCTGGTCGACCCGGCGCCGCCGCGCAAAGTGAGCCTGGCCACGGGCCAGGACAACAGCGCCTATAGTGAATTCGGCAAGCAATACGTCGCCGCGCTGGCCAGGCACGCCATCGTCGTCACGCCGCAGCCTTCGCTCGGCTCGCAGGAAAACCTGCAGCGCCTGAACCAGGGCGCGGTCGATATCGCCTTCGTGCAAAGCGGCTCGACCGAACAGGCCGAGGCCGAGCGCAAGGGCTTGATTTCTCTGGGCAGCTTGTTTACCGAGCCGGTCTGGCTGTTCATGCGGGAGGAAAAATCGATCAATCAGTTGACCCAGCTCAAGGGATTGAAAATTAATCTGGGACCGGAGGGCAGCGGCGTGCCGCGCCTGTTCAAGCAGGTGCTGGCGGTCAACGGCGTCGAGGCGGCCGACCTGGTCATCGGCGGGCTGGAAAACACCCCGGCCACCGTGGAATTGCTGGAGGGGCGCATCGACGCGCTGGTGTTTAGCTCGGCGCCGGAGGCGCCGCTGATCCAGATGCTGCTGCAAACGCCGGGCATCACCCTGTTCGACTTCGCCCAAGCCGAGGCCTACACCCGGCGCCTGCCGTTCCTGACCCATGTGACCTTGCCGCGCGGCATCGTCGATCTGGGCCGCGACCTGCCGGGCCAGGACTACCAGTTGATCGCGCCGACCGCGACCCTGGTCGCGCGCGAGGACTTGCATCCGGCGCTGATCGACCTGTTCGTCCAGGCCGCCGGGCAGATCCACGGCGGCACCGGCTGGTTCCAGCAGCAGGGCCAGTTTCCGTCGGCGCGGTATACCGAAATTCCGGTGGCGCGCGAGGCCGCCAAGTTCTACAAGGATGGCGCGCCGATGTTGCAGCACTACATGAGTTTCTGGCTGGCCAATTTCTTCGACCGCATGTGGGTGCTGGTGGTGGCGCTGGGCGCGCTGATCCTGCCGCTGTCGAAGGTGGTGCCGCCGCTGTACGTGTGGCGCATCCGTTCGCGCGTGTACCGTTGGTACGGCCAGTTGCGCACCGTCGAGCAGGCGCTGGAGGAGGCGCCGGAGGAACGCCGCGCCGAGATCTACGCCGAGCAACTCAAGCGCCTGAATGAAATCGAGGAAATGGTCAACCAGATATCGATACCGCTGTCGTTCGCGGACGGCCTGTACGGCCTGCGCAGCCACATCAACTTCGTGCGCCAGCGCGTGCTCGGCCTGATGGCCGGCAACTCGGCGGAAGCGGCCGTCGTGGCGGATTGAGCCGGGGTTGGCCCCTGATACCGCTACGTTAAGGCTTTGCGTAGGTCGGCGTAGCCGGAACCGCGTAACCCGACTGGCGTCGGCAGCGGCTCGGCGTCGGATTACGCTGTCGCTAATCCGACCTACGGAAGCTCAAGGTAGCGGTATTAGGGGCGGGCCCGAGGGTCGGACCCGCCGGCGGCGCCGCGGTTTTAGGCGCGGCGCGGGCGTCTCATTTCACGCTGAGCACGGTGATCAGCGCCAGGAACAGCAGGAACACGCTGCCGACGACAAACAGCAGCAGCGCGGTGCGCCACAGCGCCGCGCGGCGGCTGATGCCGTAGGCGCCGCGCAGTTGCACAAACATGTGCAGCGGCGGCGCGAGCAGCAGCAAGCTGATAAACAAGGTGTCGGCGTCGAGCTTGGCGAGCACCGCCAGTACGCTGAACAGCAATGACATGAAGCACAGCGAATACAGCGAAAACACGGCGTGGTCGTACATGGTGATGTCGCGCCGGCGCACGAACATCAACCAGAGGAAGGGCAGGGTGATCGGCACCAGCGCGAAGGAGAACTTGTAGGCGGTGTTCTTCAGCTTGTAGAGCATCAGGTCGGGGTTCTTCAGCGCGCGTTTGAGCGGCAGGCCGATGCTTGGATCGTCGGTCGTGATGATGCTCGACCAGTCGCGCCGCTCCTCTTCCGGCGCCGCCGTGGCGGGGGCCGTCCCCGCCGCCGTCTTTCGGGCGGCCTTGGCGTCGAATTCCTGGAGTATGTTTTGGTTCAGCGCCAACGCGGCGCGCTCGCTCTCCAGTTCGCTGCGCGCTGCGGCCAGGTCGGCGTGGCTCGGCTCGCCGCCGGCGCGCGCCTGCAGCTTGGCCAGCGCCGCCTCGGCGCGGCCGACTTCGGCCTGCTTGTCGGCCACTTCGTCGACCAGTCCGCTCCGCGACCCGGTGTTGCCCGGCCCCTTCACGTTGATGCTGCCGCTGGTGTACGAGAACACAAAGAACATCAGGAAGATCATGAACAGGAACAGGCCGAGCGGCGAGACGTAGCGCGCGCGCTGGCCGTTGACGTAACGCCGCGTCAGTTGGCCGGGCTGGGCCACCAGCATCGGAATGGTGCGCCAACCCTTGGCGTCGAAATGCAGCATGCCGTGCAGGACTTCCTCGCCCAGGTGCAGCAGGGAGCGATGCACGTGCGCGGCCTGGCCGCAGGCGTGGCAGTATTGTCCGCTCAACGGCGTGGCGCAATTGGCGCAATTGGCGTCGTGCTGGCCTGCGGCCTTGCCGCCTTCGCCTTCGATAGCGCTGGCCGCCAGCCCGGCCGTGAGCAGCGCGCCGACCGATTCGATTTCCATACTCATCCCGCGCTCCAAGTAGTTGTCGCGCAGATTGTACCGAAATAATCGATGAGATTATTGTAAAACCAAGCTTTCCTTATGGAATTAGTCGAAACCCTCGAATGGTTTACGCGCCCAGCCAGGGCAGGCCGCACTTGCACCAGCCGGCCACGTGTTTGCGATGGCCGTGTTCGTCCTTGTCGCCCTCGAAGCCTTCGAGGATGTCGAAGCAGTGCGTGTAGCCGTTTTCGGTGGCCAGCTTGGCCGCATGGCGCGAGCGCACGCCGGAACGGCACAGGAACAGCAGCACCTCGTCCTTGCCGGCGGCGGCGGCCAGTTGCGCCAGGAAGTCGGGGTTGGCCGCGCCGCCCGGGTAGGTGCTCCATTGCACCGCGCCGTGCTGGGCGGCGGGAATATCCACCCGGCCGACCCAGTCGCGCTCGGCGTTGGTGCGCACGTCGATCAGTTTGATGGCCGGGTCCGCTTCCAGCAGCGCGTGCGCCTCTTGCGGCGTGACGGCGCCCGCATAGGGTGCGGGCTGGATGCGGGCGCGCGCGGCGCCCAGGATGTCGGCGACAAAGCTCATGGTATTTCTCCGGTCGGAGTGGAAGAAGGATGGCTTGATTATAGTGCGCGCCGGACGCTTCGTCGCGGCCGGCGCAATGCACCGCAACGATGCGTTTTTGGCGTTTTTGAAAAAAACGCACAAGGATAGTGCGATAATCGTTTTTTGCACTTCTTTAGTGCGTTATTGATGTGGCGCAAAGTAGTGCAAAAAAGTTCACGAAGGCGGAAATACCGCTGTCTTTTCAAGCGCTTGCCGGCGGACTCGGCAATTTGCCCGGGCTACCGGGGCTGGCATGGAATCTGCTATCATTTCATTGAGTTTTGGTCGCACGCAATGTTCGCTTGGCGCCGCATGATCAGCCAGTAAGACATGGTCGGCTCACCCCACATTTATTTAGGAGATACGCATGGCAATGACAGCCGCAGAAGTCTTGAAAATGGCAAAAGACAACGAAGTGAAATTCGTTGATTTCCGCTTTGCCGACACCCGTGGTAAAGAACAACACGTGACTGTTCCCGTGTCGCATTTCGATATGGATAAATTTGAATCCGGCCACGCCTTCGACGGTTCGTCGATCGCCGGCTGGAAGGGCATCGAAGCGTCCGACATGATCCTGCTGCCGGATCCCAACACGGCCAACATCGACCCGTTCATGGAAGAGACCACCCTGTTCATGCAGTGCGACGTGATCGAACCGTCGGACGGCAAGGGTTACGACCGCGATCCGCGCTCGATCGCCAAGCGCGCCGAAGCCTACCTGAAATCGTCGGGCCTGGGCGACACCGCCTACTTCGGTCCCGAGCCGGAATTCTTCATCTTCGACAGCGTGCGCTGGAAAATCGACATGTCGGGTTGCTTCGTCAAGATCGGTTCCGACGAAGCCTCGTGGTCGACCGGCAAGGACATCGAAGGCGGCAACAGCGGCCACCGTCCTACCGTCAAGGGCGGCTACTTCCCGGTGCCGCCGGTGGACAGCTTCCAGGACATGCGTTCGGAAATGTGCCTGATCCTGGAATCGCTGGGCATCCCGGTCGAAGTGCACCACCACGAAGTGGCCGGCGCCGGCCAGAACGAAATCGGCACCCGCTTCTCGACCCTGGTCGAGCGCGCCGACTGGACCCAGAACATGAAGTACGTGATCTGGAACGTCGCCCACAGCTACGGCAAGACCGCCACCTTCATGCCTAAGCCTATCGTCGGCGACAACGGTTCCGGCATGCACGTGCACCAATCGGTATGGAAAGACGGCAAGAACCTGTTCGCCGGCGACGGCTATGCCGGCCTGTCCGATTTCGCCCTGTACTACATCGGCGGTATCATCAAGCACGCCAAGGCGCTGAACGCCATCACCAACCCGGGCACCAACTCGTACAAGCGTCTGGTTCCAGGCTACGAGGCGCCGGTCAAGCTGGCGTACTCGGCGCGCAACCGCTCGGCCTCGATCCGCATCCCGCACGTGGCCAATCCTAAGGGCCGCCGCGTCGAAGCGCGCTTCCCGGACCCGCTGGCGAACCCGTACCTGTGCTTCGCCGCGCTGCTGATGGCCGGCCTGGACGGCGTGCAGAACAAGATCCACCCGGGCGAAGCCGCCTCGAAGGATCTGTACCATCTGCCGCCCGAGGAAGACGCGCTGATCCCGACCGTCTGCGCCTCGCTGGAAGAAGCGCTGGACGCGTTGAACAAGGACCGCGAGTTCCTGACCCGTGGCGGCGTGTTCAGCGACGCCATGATCGACGCCTACCTCGAATTGAAGATGCAGGACGTGCAGCGCATGCGCATGACCACGCATCCGGTCGAATTCGACATGTACTACTCGCTGTAACGGCGCCGCGCCGGCCCGCTGCCGGCGCCGGGGCTTAAAAGAACGCGAGGCGAGCCACACGGCTTTCCTCGCGTTTTTTCATTGATGTTGTATATTCGGCTTGGGCTGATTTATTCGCGCACCGCGAATGGGCTATTGGAATGACAAGCGGATTGAATATGCAGAAAATCGCAGCACCTGCCACTGTACTGGCGCTGGCCGCCGCGCTGGCGCTGGGCGCCGGCGCGCAGGCGCGCGCCGACGGCCAGATTTTTTTGTGCGTCGACGCCGACGGGCGCAAGGAATTGACCGACGTGAACCGCAAGGGCCAGTGCAAGCTGCTCGACCTGCCGGGGGCGATCGCGCCGGCGCCGGCGCCGCGGCGCTCCGCGCCGGTCGCGGCGCCGGCGCGCGCCGGCGGCGGCGCCGCCGCGCCGGCCCCGACGATGTCGACGCCGGCCGATTTTCCCAAGGTCGACAGCGGCGCCCAGAAGGCGCGCGACAACGACCGGCGCCAGATCCTGCTCGACGAACTGCGCGCCGAGGAGCAAAAACTGGCCGCGCTGAAGCTGGAGTACAACGGCGGCGAGCCCGAGCGCCATGGCAACGAGCGCAACTACGCCAAGTACCTGGAGCGGGTGGCGCAAATGAAGGACAACGTGGGCCGCGCCGAAAAGAACGTCGAGGCCTTGAAACGCGAGATCGCGAATATCCGATGACACTAGTTAACCACAAGCTGGCCGGGCTGGACATCCTGGCCTCGGCCGTGGTCCTGCTCGACGCCGAGGGCCGCATCAGCTACGCCAACGCGGCCGCCGAGAACCTGCTGGAGAGTTCGCTCAAGGCGCTCTCGCGCCAGAGGCTGACCTCGCTGTTCAGCAACCCCGACGAACTGGCCGGCATCTGCGTCCAGGCGCTCGAGCACAAGTTCGCCGACATGCGCCAGGACCTGACGCTGGAGCGGCCCGGGCGCGAGGCGCTGCACGTGCACAGCATTATCAGCGCGCTCGACGACGCCGCCGGCACCATCCTGATCGAGCTGCGCGAGAACGTCCAGCAGCTCAAGCTCGACCGCGAGGAGCGCATCCTCGACCAGAGCCAGGTCAACAAGGAGTTGATCCGCAACCTGGCGCACGAGATCAAGAACCCGCTGGGCGGCATCCGCGGCGCCGCCCAGTTGCTGGAACTGGAGCTGCCGGCGCTGCACCTGGGCGCCTTGCGCGAGTACACCCAGGTCATCATCAAGGAGGCCGACCGCCTGCAAACCCTG
Source organism: Janthinobacterium sp. CG3 (assembly GCF_000344615.1). Taxonomy (GTDB): domain Bacteria; phylum Pseudomonadota; class Gammaproteobacteria; order Burkholderiales; family Burkholderiaceae_D; genus Janthinobacterium. The sequence goes on from NZ_KB467824.1 coordinate 4,901,440, forward strand.
GTCGACCGGCTGCTGGCGCCGCACCGCCGCCCGCACATCGTCGGCGACGTCAACATCCACGAAGTGTGCGAGCGGGTGCGCAGCCTGATCCTGGCCGAGTTTCCCTGCGGCCTGAGCATCCGGCGCGACTACGACGCCTCGATTCCCGAGTTCCGCGGCGACAAGGAACAACTGATCCAGACCGTGCTCAACATCGCCCACAACGCCGCCCAGGCGCTGTCCGAGCGCATCGAGGCGGGCGACGCCGAGCTGGTTTTCAAGACCCGGGTGGCGCGCCAGGTGACGCTGGCGAAGGTGCGCTACAACCTGGCATTAGACTTGCATATCATTGACAATGGACCGGGCATCTCGCCCCAGATCCGCGACCGTATTTTCTACCCGCTGGTGTCGGGACGGGAGGGCGGCAGCGGTTTGGGGCTGACACTGGCGCAAACTTTCGTGCAGCAGCATATGGGCGTGATCGAGTGCGAGAGCCGGCCAGGATATACCGATTTCAGGATCGTCCTGCCGCTTCCCTAGGCGGCGCGGGGCGGCGCCTGGTCCGTATCCCAAATGAATCCATATTGCGGGACGCACATACACATGAAGCCAATCTGGATAGTTGACGACGACGAATCGATCCGCTGGGTGCTGGAAAAAGCGCTGGCGCGGGAAAACCTCGCCACCAAGAGTTTTGCCAACGCGCGCGACGCCATCGCCGCGCTGGAATTCGACACCCCGCAGGTGCTGGTGTCGGACATCCGCATGCCGGGCGCCTCCGGGCTGGACCTGCTGCAAACCGTCAAGCGCCGCTTCCCCGGCCTGCCGGTGATCATCATCACCGCCTTCTCCGACCTCGACTCGGCGGTCGCCGCCTTCCAGGGCGGCGCCTTCGAATACCTGGCCAAGCCCTTCGACATCGACAAGGCCGTCGAGCTGATCCGCCGCGCCCTCGACGAGAGCCTGCGCGAGACCAGCGTCGAGTCCGGTCCCAGCGAGACCCCGGAAATCCTCGGCCAGGCCGCCGCCATGCAGGAAGTGTTCCGCGCCATCGGCCGGCTGTCGCAGTCGAACGTGACGGTGCTCATCACCGGCGAGTCCGGCACCGGCAAGGAACTGGTCGCGCGCGCGCTGCACAAGCACAGCCCGCGCGCGCAGCAACCGTTCATCGCCCTGAACACCGCCGCCATTCCGAAGGACTTGCTGGAATCGGAATTGTTCGGCCACGAGCGCGGCGCCTTCACCGGCGCCCAGACCAGCCGGCGCGGCCGCTTCGAACAGGCCGAGAACGGCACCCTGTTCCTCGATGAAATCGGCGACATGCCCTTCGACCTGCAGACCCGGCTGCTGCGGGTCTTGTCGGACGGCCACTTCTATCGCGTCGGCGGCCACCAGCCCTTGAAGGCCAACGTGCGCGTCATCACGGCGACGCACCAGAACCTGGAGCAGCGCGTGCGCGACGGCCTGTTCCGCGAGGACTTGTACCACCGCCTCAACGTCATCCGCCTGCGCCTGCCCAGTTTGAGGGAGCGGCGCGAGGATATCCCTATTTTGGTGCGCCACTTCCTGGTGCAGAGCGCGCGCCAACTGGGCGTCGAGGCCAAGCGCATGAGCGAGGCGACGGTGCAGTTCCTCACCGGGCTGGACCTGCCGGGCAATGTGCGCCAGCTGGAAAACCTGTGCAACTGGATCACCGTGATGGCGCCGGGCCAGAGCGTCGAAGTCAAGGACTTGCCGCCGGAACTGACCCAGGGGCACGAGGGCGGCGCCGCGCCGCCCGCGGCGCCGCTCGCCACCGCGCCCGAGGCCGCGGGCGCGCACGCGCCGGCCGGCGGGGTGGTGTTCGACGCCGCCGCGTCCGGCAACGGCACGCCGCCGGGCTGGCTCGGCCTGCTGGAGTTGCAGGCCGCCGCGATGCTCGCCGGCGGCCAGCAAGAGGTCATGGCGGTGCTGGGCCGGCAGTTCGAGTCGGCGCTGATCAAGACCGCGCTGCGCCACACGCACGGGCGCAAGAACGACGCCGCGGTGCGCCTGGGTATCGGCCGCAACACCATCACGCGCAAGATCGCCGAGCTGGGCATCGACGGCGCCAAGGACGACTAGCGCAGCGCCGGTCCAGGTCGCGCGCCGGCGCGTGTCGGCGCCGCCGCCGGCGGGCCGGCGCGGTCGAATGCCGCAAGCAGGTGCGCTATGACTACGCGCGGCCCGGCGTCGGCTGGCGCCGTCGCGCATCCGACCCGCGGAAGTTCACCGTAGCGGCCACGTCCCCCTCCATCTTGCACTGCGCAAACCTGCCGCGATCAGGTAAGCTCTCGGCTGCAGGGGCGGCGTGCCCCGTTTTTCATGGAAACAGTATGTTGATTAACTGCGTGGCCTACCAGGACGGCAAAAAACTGGCGGACATCCCGGTCGAGGCGATCAGCGATTTCGTCGAGCGGCCCGATTGCTTCGTCTGGGTCGCCTTGCTCGACGCCCAGCCCGCCGAGCTGGCCCAGATGCAGGAGGAGTTCTGCCTGCACGAATTGGCCGTCGAGGACGCCCGCCGCGGCCACCAGCGCCCGAAGATCGAGGAATACGGCGATTCGCTGTTCGCCGTGGTGCAGACGGTCGAGCTGGTCGGCGACGCGCTGGTGCTCGGCGAAGTCGACATTTTCGTCGGCGCCAACTATGTGCTGTCGGTGCGCGGCAGCCACAGCTCGCAGGGCTTCCTCGGCGTGCGCGCGCGCGCCGAGCGCGAACCGCACCTGCTGTCGAAGGGCTCGGCCTTCGTCTTCTACGCGCTGATGGACGCGGTCGTCGACCGCTATTTCCCGGTGGTCGACGCGCTCGAGAGCGAACTCGAACTGATCGAGGACCGCATCTTCGCCCGCGGCGCCGAGCGCGACAACATCGAGCGGCTGTACCAGCTCAAACGCAAGATCATGGTGCTGCGCCACGTCGTCGCGCCGCTGATGGAGGCCGTCGGCAAGCTGCACGGCGGGCGCGTGCCGGCGCTGTGCGGCGACACCCAGGAATACTTCCGCGACGTGCACGACCATTTGCACCGCATCAGCGGCACCCTCGACACCATCCGCGACACCATCAGCACGGCGATCCAGGTCAACCTGTCGATGGTGGCGATCGACGAGAGCGAGGTCAACAAGCGCCTGGCGGCCTGGGCCGCGATCTTCGCCATCTTCACCGCCTTCGCCGGCGTCTGGGGCATGAACTTCGACGTCATGCCCGAGCTGAAGTGGAAATACGGCTATCCGGCGGCGGTGCTGGCGATGTTCTCGGTGTCGGGCTATCTGTACTACCGTTTCCGGCGCTCCGGCTGGCTCTAAAAAAACGCCGCGGCCGTGTCAATTACAACAACAGTAGGATGTACAATGGCCGCATGGGCGCAGTGGCTTGCTCGCACCATCTTGTCCATCGGGCCGTCGCGGCCGCGCACCAAGGAAGATCCATGACAGACGAGATGTTGTTCGAAGACGACGAGGCGCCGCAGGCCAAGTGCGCCGCGCCGCCGCCGTGGCAAGTGATGATCGTCGACGACGAGGAATCGGTGCACCAGGTAACCCGGCTGGTGATGTCGGACTTCAGCTTCGACGGGCGCGGCGTGCAGTTCAGCAGTTGCTATTCGGCGGCCGAGGCCGGCGCCGCGCTGGCGCAGGGCGGCGACGTCGCGCTGATCCTGCTCGACGTCGTCATGGAGCACGAGCACGCCGGGCTGGACCTGGTGCGCTTCATCCGCGACGAGCTGCACAACCACAGCGTACGCATCGTGCTGCGCACCGGCCAGCCCGGCCAGGCGCCGCAGGAATACGTGATCCGCAACTACGACATCAACGACTACCGCGAAAAGACCGAACTCACGCACGGCAAGCTGAGCACCGTGTTCTACTCGGCGTTGCGCGGCTACCGCGACCTGATGCGCCTGCAGCGCGCCAGGGACGGCCTGCGCCGTTCGATCGAGGCGATCACCGCCGTCTGCGACGCCGACAACCTGCGCGGCTTTTGCTCGGCGGTGCTGGCCCAGGCCGGCGCGTTGCTGGGCCAGGACGGCGAGGGCGTCTGCGCCGGCCGCCTCGGCACCTTCGCCGCCGCCCGGCTCGACGAGGGCATGCGCGTGCTGGCCGTCACGCCGGCCTACGCCGGCCTGGCGCCGCAGACCAGCCTGGACCATCTGCCGGGGCCGGTGCGCGCCGCCTTCGAGCGCGCGATGGCCGAGCGGCGCGGCCACCAGGGCGAGTTGCACCACCTGAGCTACCACCGCACCGGCGACGGCAACGAAAGCTTCCTGTACATGGCCTTCGCCGAGCCGATCGGCGCCGACGCGCGCGAGACGCTGGCCGCCTTCGCCGCCAACGTCGCCATCACCTATGAAAAACTGCTGCAGCGCGAAGAGCTCGAGGCGACCCAGGAAGCCACCGTGGCGATCCTCGGCGAGGCGCTCGGGCGGCGTTCGGCCGCGCCCGGCGCGCACGCCGAGCGGGTCGGCGCGATCGCCGCGATGCTCGGCGCCGCCGCCGGCATGGCGCCGGCGGCCGTGCGCCAGCTGCGCCTGGCCGCGCCGCTGCACGACGCCGGCCACTGCGGCGTGCCCGACGCCGTGCTGCACGCGCCCGGTCCGCTCGACGCCGAGCAGTGGCAGCTGATGCGCCGCCATACGGGCATCGGGCGCGACATGCTGGCGCGCTCGCCGCGGCCGGTGCTGCAATTGGCGGCCGCCATCGCCCACGAACACCACGAGCGCTGGGACGGCGGCGGCTACCCGCGCGCGCTGGCCGGCGAACAGATCGGCCTGGCCGCGCGCATCACCGCCCTGGCCGACTTTATCGACGCCATGGTCAGCCCGCGCAGCTACCGCCAAGCCTGGTCGCTGGAACACACGCTGCGCCAGGTGCGCGAGGAAAGCGGCAAGCGCTTCGCGCCGGACCTGGTGGCGCACCTGTTCGAGCGGCTCGACTGGCTGCGCGCGCTGTACCTGCGCCTGCCGCCGGATTAATGTAGACGATTCAAGCTTTATACCGCCAATTCACGCGCGCTGCGCAGGAGCCTACGATGGACTTGAACACACCGGCCAAGCAGGCCGACCCCGACGGCGGCGAGCACCGCGCGCTGTTCGACGCCGACGAACGCCGCACCCTGGCCGAGGCGGCGCTGCGCTCGATCACGGCGTCGACCGCGCGCGCCCGCGGCGACGACTTCCTGCGCATTCTGGTGCGCGACCTGGCCCTGGCGCTCGACGTCACCTACGTCATCGCCGGGCGCGTCATCGAGCAGGCCGACGGCGGCGAGGGCATCCGCACGCTGGCGGTGTGGGGCGGCGCCGACTACCTGCCGAACATGGAATACAGCCTGCGGCACACGCCGTGCCAGGACGTCACCGACCAGACCATGTGCTTCCACGGCTGCGGCATCCAGGCCGACTATCCGCTCGACACGCTGCTGGTCGACATGGGCGCCGAGAGCTATATCGGGATGCCGATGATCGACACCGAGGGCAAGACGCTGGGCATCCTGTCGGCCATCGACACCAAGGAGATCGACGAGAACAAGCGCCTGCTGGCGTTGTCGCTGCTGTCGATCTTCGCCGCCCGCGGCGCCGCCGAGCTGCAGCACCAGGACCGCGAGGCGCTGCTCGAACTGAAGGTTGCGCAGCGCACCGAGGCGCTGCGCGCGGCCCAGGCCAACCTGGTCGAGCAGGAAAAGATGGCGGCGCTGGGCGCGCTGGTGGCCGGCGTCGCGCACGAGGTCAACACGCCGATCGGCGTGGCGGTGACGGCGGCGTCGGGGCTGAGCAGCTACGCCGACAAGCTGATCGCCACGCTGGGCGGCGACAAGGTCAGCCGCGCCGAGCTGGCCGAGCTGGCCGGCCGGCTCAAGGCCGCGGCCGGTCTGGTCGAGCAAAACCTGGCGCGCGCCGCCGAGCTGATCGGCAACTTCAAACAACTGGCGGTGGACCAGGCCAGCGAGCACGTCACCGAGCTGGCGCTGCGCGAGTATGTGCACGGCGTGGTGTCGGCGCACAGCCCGGAGCTGCGCAAGGCCGGCATCAAGGTCGAGCTGTTGATCGCCCCGGACAGCCGGGTGCGGCTGGCGGCCGGCAAGGTCTCGCAGGTGTTGTCGAATTTGTTGATGAACGCCGCCAAGCACGGCTATCCGCAGGGCGGGCCGGGGCTGGTGACGATTGCCGGCCGCGTCGACGCCGCCGACCCGGCCGCGGCGTGGCTGTTGCTCGACTTCGCCGACGACGGCGTCGGCCTGGCGCCCGGCATCCGCGAGCGCGTCTTCGAACCCTTCTTCACCACCAAGCGCGGGCAGGGCGGTTCCGGCCTGGGCATGCACATCGTCTACACCATCGTGCACCAGCTCGGCGGCCAGGTGGCGCTCGACGGCGGCGCCGCGCCCGGCTGCCGCATCCACGTGCGCCTGCCGCTGCCGCCGGCCTGAGCCGTCCGCGCCCGGCGCCACACGGCGTCCCGGCGCGGCCACTATGCGCATTGTTGTTGCGTATTGGCTACAATATTCATACGGTCATTTGATTTTTTGCAAAACATTCAATGTTTTTTTTAAGAATGGCAGAATATTCGCTCATTTGCGGATTTTTTGATTTGCCGCCTCCCTTCGGCCTCCCCCGCGCCCGTCGCTTTCGCTCCATAATGGCCTCCGTGTAAGAAATGTTGAGCTTTTGGTCATTGTGTGCTGTTGCCGCAGCGACAATAGCTTGGCGTTTTACATCGTGCAGGCAGTGCAGATGATCGAATCCAGCCACCAATCCTGCTCCTCGGCCCCGCAGTGTGCTTCGGTGCGCAACGCCGGGCGGAACAATGGAATAGGCTTGAACCGATCATTCTCATTTTTGTTGATTATTTTTAGCAATTATTTGGAGTGTGGGACATGCAAAAAAGTATGATTGCCAAGGCCATCGCGTTGATGGGCTGTGTCGGTTTCGTCCATGGCGCCATCGCCGCCGAAGAAGTGGCGATGGAACGGGTCATCGTGACCGGTTCGAACATCAAGCGCACGGCCTCGGAAGGCACGTCGCCGATGCAATTGATCACCAAGAAGGAAATTCAGCAATCGGGCGCGGTCAGCGTGGCCGACCTGATGAGCAAGCTGCCTGCGCTCGGTTCGAGCAACCAGGTCGACGCCCGCGACGGCGGTTTCTCGAAGGGGCTGGCGACCGCGTCGATGCGCGGCCTGGGTTCGGCCTCGACGCTGGTGCTGCTGAACGGGCGCCGCATCGCCCCGAGCGCGTACGCCGATCCGAACGCCGGCCAGTCGACCCAGTACGACTTGAACTCGATCCCGCTGTCGGCGATCGAACGCGTTGAAGTGCTGAAGGACGGCGCCTCGGCCGTCTACGGTTCCGACGCGATCGCCGGCGTGATCAACTTCATCACCCGCAGCGACTACCACGGCGCCGAACTGTCGGCCGACACCAGCAGCGACGCGCGCGGCAATTTCGGCCGCTCCACCGTCAACGGCGCCTTCGGTTTCGGCGACCTGGACAAGGACGGCTACAACGTCTTCGGCTCGGTCGACCTGTCGCAACGCCAGCGCGCCTCGATCGACGACGCGCGCGGCGTGCGCACCGACGAATACCGCGCCATCCACGGCCGTCTGAGCAATTTCTTCAGCGGCGTCAGCGGCCATCCGGTGTTCTACAAGGAAGCGAAACCGGGTAGCGGCGTGTTCGGCACCTACGCCGGCGCCGACCTCGGTTGCGATCCATCGCAACTGCGCACCGGTTCGACCGCGCTGGTGCCGATGCGCGCCAACGATCCGCTGATCGGCAAAAAATTCTGCAATTTCGACAACGCGAATTTCGAAGACGCGCAAGGCCAGAGCGACGCCGCCAGCGTGCTGTTGCGCGGCGAGTTCAAGGTCTCGTCGACGCTGACCGCGTTCAGCGAAGCGACCTACAACCGCTCCAAGCTGCAATACAGCGGCTCGCCGCGCAGCATGAGCGGGCGCGTGCTGACCACGGTGTTCCCGGCCCAGGGCGCCGGTACACCGTTCCAGCCGATTTTGCCGGTGGGCCATCCAGACAATCCGACCAACAACAGCGCCAAACCGCAGCGGGTGGCGGTGGCCTACCGCTTCACCGACAGCATCGGCGGCAGCGAAAACACCAACTCGGCAACGCGCCTGCTGGCGGGCTTGAAGGGCAGCAACTTCAACTGGGACTGGGATACCGGCCTGCTGTACAACAAGTCGGAGCGCTCGCAGATCAGCAACGGTTTCGTCCATTTGCCGACGATTGAAAAGCTGTACAAAAACAACGTCCCGTTGGCAACGATCATCAAAGACCCCAACCTGATCCGCAACGTCACCCTGGACGGCGACTCCACCATCACCCAGTGGGACTTGAAGGGCGCGACCGAATTGGGTTCTTTGCCGGGCGGTAAAATCGGCTTGGCCGTGGGCGTCGAAGCGAAGCACGAAACCATGTCCCTGCGTCCCGATCCGCTCAGCGTGACGGGCCAGATGGTCGGCATCGCCAACACCTTCGCCGAGGCGTCGCGCAACGTCGGCTCAACCTTCATCGAATTGCGCACGCCGTTCTTCAAGTCGCTGGAAATGGAATTTGCCGGGCGCTACGACAAATACCAGGGCTTCAAAGGCAAAGTCACGCCGAAGGTCGGCGCGAAATGGACGATTATGCCGAACCTGGCCGTGCGCGGCACGTATTCGACCGGTTTCCGCGCGCCGTCGCTGACCCAGATGGTCAACGGCAGCACCCAGTACTTCGTCAACAACTACGTCGACAAGCTGCGCTGCGATAAGCCGGGCGCCGACACGCTCGATTGCAACCGCAGCTTCTCCGGCATCGCCGCGGCCAATCCGGACTTGAAGCCGGAAACCGCCAAGAGCTTTACGCTGGGACTGGTGTACTCGCCGATCAATTCGATCGACATCTTGCTTGATTACTACAGAATCAAGAAAGAGAAGGAAGTCGACCTGATCTCGTCGGCCACCGTCATCGACGATCCGGCATATGCGAAATACGTCAGCCGCAACCAAAACCAGGGTACCTGGTTGCGCGACGCCAACGGCGTGCTGATCCCCAACTCGGGTCCGTTGATCAGCGTGCAAACGCCTTACATCAACGCCGGCCGCACCGACACCAGCGGCCTCGATCTGGAATTGGCAATGCGCAACTCGCTGGGCCAGTACGGCAAGCTGAGCAGCCGCCTGAACGCCAGCTACATGCTGTCGTACAAAAAGGCCGGCGGCGCGAACGACCCGGCGTATGAACTGGTTGGCACCAACGGCGCCGTCAGCAACGACACCACCAGCGTCGGCGACCTGCCGCGCCTGAAAGGCAGCCTGTCGACCAACTGGTCGTTCGGTCCGCACAGCCTGACCGGCACCGTCAACTACATCGGCGGCGTGTCGCTGATCGCCCGCTACGCCACCGACGAGGAGACCGGCAAGGTGGTTGCCTACGAGAAGCCGTATTGCGAATACGGCCGCGCCGCCAGCGTGCCGCTGTACGCCAAGGACCACGCCGACTGCAAAGTCAGCGCCTGGACCACGGTCGACATGGCCTACAGCTACGCCTACTCGAAACAGCTGACGATGGGCTTCAACGTCCAGAATTTGCTGGACTCGAAGGCGCCGTTCGATCCGAACTCCAACACCACGCAGATTGGCGGCTTCAACGCCAGCATGCATAGCGGCAAAGGTCGTTACTTCACCGCCAAGGCGAACTACAAGTTTTAAGCCCCCGTTCGCCAGCGGCGCGCCGGTCCGGGCGCCGCCCGACGTAAAAAAAACGCCGCGATCTTCGCGGCGTTTTTTTCGTCCGGGGCCGGCGCGCCGCTAGCCGGCGGCCATCGCCAGCGCCACCGCCTCGGCCACCTTGATGCCGTCGACCGCCGCCGACAGGATGCCGCCGGCGTAACCGGCGCCCTCGCCGGCCGGGAACAGGCCGCGGGTGTTCAGGCTTTGCAGGTCGTCGTCGCGGCGTTTGATGCGGATCGGCGACGAGGTGCGCGTCTCGACCCCGGTCAGCACCGCGTCGGCCTGGTAGTAACCCTTGATCTGCTTGTTGAACGCCGGGAAGGCTTCGCGCATGGCCGCGATGGCGTATTCCGGCAGCGCCGACGCCAGGTCGGTCAGGCGCACCGCCGGCTTGTACGACGGCGTCACCGAGCCGAACTCGGTCGAGGCGCGCGCGGCGACGAAGTCGCCCACCAGCTGGCCGGGGGCGTCGTAGTTGCCGCCGCCCAGGGCGAAGGCGCGCTCCTCCAGCTCGCGCTGCAGGGCGATGCCGGCCAGCGGATGGCCCGGGTAGTCCAGCGGCGTGATGCCGACCACGATGGCGCTGTTGGCGTTGCGCTCGTTGCGCGAATACTGGCTCATGCCGTTGGTGACCAGGCGGCCCGGCTCGGACGCCGCCGCCACCACGGTGCCGCCCGGGCACATGCAAAAACTGTACACCGAGCGGCCGTTGGTGGCGTGGTGCACCAGCTTGTAGTCGGCGGCGCCGAGGATGGGGTGGCCGGCGCTGGGGCCGAAGCGGCAGCTGTCGATCAGCGACTGCGGGTGCTCGACCCGGAAGCCGATCGAAAACGGCTTGGCCTCGATGTATACGCCGCGTTCGTAGAGCATTTCAAAGGTGTCGCGGGCGCTGTGGCCGATCGCCAGCACGACGTGGCGCGTGGCGATGCGCTCGCCGCCGGCCAGCGTCAGGGCGCGCACCTGGCCGCCGTCCTGGCCCGGCTCGATCTCGATGTCGACGACCTTGCTGTTGAAGCGGTATTCGCCGCCCATCGCCTCGATGTTGGCGCGCATCTGCTCGACCATTTTGACCAGGCGGAAGGTGCCAATGTGCGGTTTGCTGACGTACATGATCTCCTCCGGCGCGCCGGCCTTGACGAACTCGGTCAAGACCTTGCGCCCGTAGTGCTTCGGGTCCTTGATCTGGCTGTACAGCTTGCCGTCCGAGAAGGTGCCGGCGCCGCCCTCGCCGAACTGCACGTTCGACTCCGGGTTCAGTTCGCGCTTGCGCCAGAAGCCGAAGGTGTCGACGGTGCGCTCGCGCACTTCCTTGCCGCGCTCGAGGATCAAAGGGCGCAAGCCCATCTGCGCCAGCACCAGCGCCGCGAACAGGCCGCAGGGGCCGGTGCCGATGACCACCGGGCGTTCGCCGCGCGCCCCGGCGGCGGCGCGTTCGCCGCCGGCGACGAAGCGGTAGGCGGTGTCGGGCGCCGGCGCCAGGTGGGCGTCGTGCTTCAGGCGCGCCAGCAGCGCGGCCTCGTCGGCGACGGCGACGTCGAGCGAGTAAATCAGCACCACCGCGCTGCGCTTCCTGGCGTCGTAACTACGCTTGAAGATGGTGTAGCCGAGCAGCGCCTCGGCGCCGATGCCCAGGCGCGCCAGCACGGCGCCGGTCAGCGCCGCCTCGTCGTGCTCGAGCGGGAGTTTTACTTCGTTGAGTCGCAACATAATCAATATTTCCGAGAATTTCTGCGCCGGTCGTCGGACCGGCGGATAGTGTGAGCGGCGTGTGCGGGGTGAGCGCGCGGCGCCGGCGCCAGCCGCCAAGCGGGCGGGGCGCGCCAAAGACGCTATTTTACCTCCATCAAACGGCGCCGCCGGATCGCCGCGCGGCGGGCCCGTCGAGACCGCCCGTGCGCGTGGCGTTCGCGCCCGCGGAAAACGCTGGTTCCGAACTTTGCCGCTGTTTGTAGATGCATTTATGGTGCTTAATTTTGTGCGGGCCTGCACCGACTTGGTGAAGATAACGATTTACGTCATTGTGTGACAACCATCTGTTGTTTCTACGCATAAAGCAACGTGCTTAGTTGACAGTAAATGTTTCGATATGTTTCCATAGGTAGCTTGATCAGGCGGATTTTTGTATCGCGTCTGATCAGCTAGTCTGCTTACCGGCGGCTTGGGAAATAGGAAGAGGCCAGACTTTACTATCCTGTAATGCTACGTAATGAGTCCACAAACTTACACCAGCTTATCTATCAGAAAAGCATATAAATTGGGAAATCACATGTTTAGAAAAACAGTTTTGGCACGCGCCCTGACAATCGCATTCGGCACCGCCGCGCTCAGCGCTGTGGTGGTTCCGTCGGCCATGGCGCAACAGCAACCCGCCGCGGACGCCCCGATCCAGCGCGTTGAAATCACCGGCTCGTCGATCAAACGGATCGCCGCCGAAGGTGCGCTGCCGGTAACCGTGGTGAACGCCGCGGCGATCAAGGCCAGCGGTGTGACGTCCGCCGCCGATCTGGTCAAGCGCCTCGTCGCCACCCAGGGCGGAATGGGCGAATCGGGCGCCGTCGGCGGCGGCAGTTTCGGTTTTTCTGGCATCTCGATCCACAACGTCGGCGAAACCCGCACCCTGGTGCTGTTGAACGGCAAGCGCCTGGCCCTGTTTGGCGGCCAGAACCTGACCGGCTTCGCCGCCGGCTTCGACTTGAATTCGATTCCGCTGTCGGCCATTGAACGCGTGGAAATGCTGACCGACGGCGCCTCGGCCCTGTACGGCGCCGACGCGATCGCCGGCGTGGTCAACTTTATCACCAAGCGCAACTCGACCGAAGGCGATGTCACCATCGGCTTCTCCAACCCGGCCGACGGCGCCCAGGAAAAACGTTTGAGCGCCAGCAAGGGCTTCGGCTCGCTCGATGAAGACGGCTTCAACGTGATGATGACGTTCGGCCATGACGAACGCACCAAATTGAAGTCCGGCGACCGCGACTTCGCCAAGACCGGCAAGGTGAAGTTTTCCGCCAACGGCAAGCAATACCAGAAGCAACAATTCTCGGCCAGCCCGATTCCGGCCAACGCGACCGACGACCTGGGACAGCTGATCAACCCGTACCAGAAAAAAAACGGCTCCTGCCCAACCCAGACCTTCCGCGTGACCGAGCCTTACAACGACGGCACCGGTTTGGTGGACGACTACTGCGGCTACGACTTCGTGGGCGATCTGGAAATCTTTCCGGAGCGCAAGCGCGACAGCTTCATGAGCTCGCTGACCGCCAAACTCGGCAGCCAGGAAGTCTTCGCCGACGTCCTGTTGTCGCGCACCAGCCAGGTCTCGCGTATCGCACCGGTGCCGGGCTCGATCAGCATCGACGCCGGTACCCCGCTGCATGACAAGTACCTGCTGCCACTGGGTATTACGCAAGACAGCCTGGCGTACTACCGCCTGTACGACATGGGTAAGCGCACCTCGAGCGACAAGGCCGATTTCGTCAGCATCGTCGGCGGCATCCGCGGCGAAGTGATGGGTTGGGACTATAACGCCGCGTACAATTTCTCCGAAAGCAAGGTCAAGGGCAGCATCTCCGGCTACCCGGGCGCGCGGGCGGTGCGTGCTCTGACCGGCAGCGGCTTGCTCGATCCTTTCGTCGGACCGGGCCAGCAATCGGCCGCCGCGCTGGAAGCCATCAAAGGCGCCGCCTACAGCGGTTACTTCGACGGCGGCGAGTCCAAACTGCAATCGTTGAGCGTCAACGGTTCGCGCGCCCTGGCGCAACTGCAGGGCGGCTCGATGATGCTGGGCGTCGGCGCCAGCGTGTCGCGCGAGAATTTCTCCAGCAAGCCTAGCTTGTTTTCGCAGGGCAAACTGGCCGATCCGGTCAAGGGCACCTTGTGCGGCGGCGCGCTGCTGTGCGACAAGCGCTTCGGCGACGCCGCCGACGCCCTGCCGTACGAGGCCGGCCGCACGTCGAAGGGCGTATTCGGCGAATTGATCATGCCGGTGCTGAAAACGCTGGAACTGGGCGCCGCGCTGCGCCTCGACGATTTCTCCGACTTCGACAGCGCCACGACGGCCAAGGCCAGTTTCCGCTGGACCCCGGTGCCGACAGTAATGGTGCGCGGTTCGGTCGGCAACGGCTTCCACGCGCCGACGGTGCCACAGGTGAACGCGCTGTTGCAAGGCTATGGCGTCACCAGTGAAAAATACAAATGCACGCCGGAATTGCAGGCGGTCGCAACCGCGAACAACGCCATTTGCCAGAGCGGCAACCGCCAATATGACAAGCTGGCCGGCGGCAATCCCGAGCTGAAGGCAGAAAAATCCAAGCAAGCGACCTTTGGCCTGCGTTTCGAGCCGATGGCCGCGCTGTCGATGGGCGCCGATCTGTGGCATGTGCAAATTCGCGACACGTTTGGCCAGCTGACCGAGGACGTGGTCTTCGCCAATCCGGCTAAGTACGCGGATTCCTGGGGCAGCAAGGTCGACGTCGGCACCGGTAAAAACTATCTGGCCTTCCTGGCGGATAACAAAAACCTGGGCAACGCCTATTACACCGGAGTCGATATCGATATCACCGGCCGCCTCAAAACCGGCTTCGGCCAGTTGACCTCGCAGCTGAACGTGACCCATATGCTGCGTGAGCGTAGCCAGTTGCTGAAAGACGGCGAGTATTACTCGGCGGTAGGCAATTTCGCCGACCTGGGCACGGTGACGTTCCGCACCCAGGGCCGTTTGGTGACCACCTTGAAAACCGGTAACTGGACCAATACACTGGGCTTGAACTTCAAGTCCGGCTACAAGGATCAGGCCACCAGCGTCGAAGTGCTCGATGCCAGCGGTGTCGTCACCGGTACCGAAAAAATCCGCATGGAAGTCGGCTATTTCTCGACCTGGGATTGGCAGACCCTGTGGACCCCGAGCAAAAGCTGGTCCATTTCGGCGGGTGCTTTGAACCTGTTCGACCGCGATCCGCCGTTCGTTCCTTCTACGTCCGGTGGCAACCGCGGCCAGCAGTTCGGCTACGACGACCGTTACTACGATTCGCGCGGCCGCACGCTGTATGCGAACGCGTCGTATAAGTTTTAAGCGACTGGACACGGTGGGCTTGCGCCTGCTGTGAGTGCGCGCCCCGAAGCGGGGCGCGCGGCGGCCGCGGCCTGGCTAGTCCAGGTGGGTGGCCGCTTCGAAAAAAAACCGCCGGCGTCAAGCCGGCGGTTTTTTTGCGAAGGGGGGCGTTACATGCCGCCCCACAGCGCGTTGAGCGCGGCCAGCGCGGCCAGGCCGGCCGTCTCGGTGCGCAGGATGCGCGCTCCCATCGACAGCGCCAGCGCGCCGTGCGCCAGCGCGGCGTCCTCCTCGGCGGCGCTGAAGCCGCCCTCCGGGCCGACCATCAGCGTGACGGCCTGCGGCGGCTGGTGGCGCGCCCAGTCGGCCAGCGACTGCTGGCCGCGCGGACTGAGAATGATGCGCCGGTGCATGTCCTGCTGGGCGATCCAGCGCTGGAAATCGTCCAACGGCGCCAGTTGCGCCAGCCGGTTGCGTCCGCTTTGCTCCGAGGCGGCGACGACGATGCCTTGCCAATGCGCGTGCTTTTTCTCGGCCCGTTCGGCCGACAGGCGCACCACGCAGCGCTGCGCCGACAGCGGCGCGATGCCGGACGCGCCCAGTTCGATCGCCTTCTCGACGATCCAGTCCATCTTCGACGCCTCCGGCAGCGCCTGCGCCAGCGTCACCGCGTAGGCCAGCTCGGTGTCGCGCGGCGCGAAGGCCTTCAGCTCGGCCGTCACGCGGCGCTTCTCGACGCTGGCCAGAACCGCCGTGTACTCGCCGCCCTCGCCGTTGAACAGGGTGATGGCGTCGCCCGGCGCCAGCCGCACCACTTGCACATGGTGGGCGACGGCCTCGGGCAGGGTGACGGTGGCGCCGATGGCGAGGGCGAGTGGGCAGAAAAAACGCGGCATGCAAAATCCTGGTGTAGAAGGGTGGGGGCGGCCCGCCCCGGGGGGGGGCGCCGGGCGCGGCCAAAACGGGGGAAAAGCGCGCAACAGGCATCAAAAACGCGCCGCTTTGCAGTGCAATTTTAATTCGGACACACTTGGTCTGGTAAAATACTTAGCTCAGAAAGTAGCTTGATCTACTGCAAACGAATTCAAACTCCGCGATCGACCACACCACGATGAAATCTACGCTCCCTACCACCAAAATGGCCAACGCGATCCGCGCGCTGGCAATGGACGCTGTGCAAAAGGCCAATTCCGGCCACCCGGGCATGCCGATGGGCATGGCCGAGATCGCCGTCGCGCTGTGGAGCGGGCACTATAGCCACAACCCGGCCAACCCGAAATGGATCAACCGCGACCGCTTCCTGCTGTCGAACGGCCACGGTTCGATGCTGCACTACGCGCTGCTGCACCTGAGCGGCTACGCGTTGACGATGGACGACCTGCGCGCCTTCCGCCAGATGCACTCGAAAACCCCGGGCCACCCGGAAGTGGACGTCACGCCCGGCGTGGAAACGACCACCGGCCCGCTCGGCCAGGGTATCGCCAACGCGGTCGGCATGGCGCTGTCGGAGCAACTGCTGGCGGCCGAGTTCAACCGCCCGGGTTTCGACGTGGTCGACCACTACACCTACGCCTTCCTCGGCGACGGTTGCCTGATGGAAGGCATTTCCCACGAAGTGTGCGCGCTGGCCGGCACGCTGGGCTTGAACAAGCTGATCGCGCTGTACGACGACAACGGCATTTCGATCGACGGCAAGGTCGAGGGCTGGTTCACCGATGACACGCCGAAGCGCTTCGAAGCCTACGGCTGGAACGTCATCGCCGCCGTCGACGGCCACGACGTCGCCGCGGTCGACGCCGCCATCGCCGCCGCCAAGACCTCGGCCAAGCCGACCCTGATCTGCTGCAAGACCGTCATCGGCAAGGGTTCGCCGAACCTGCAAGGCGGCGACAAGGTGCACGGCGCCGCGCTGGGCGACAAGGAAATCGCCGCGGTACGCGAATACATCGGCTGGGACGCCGCGCCGTTCGAGATGCCGGCCGACGTCTACGCCGCCTGGGACGCGAAAGCCGCCGGCGCCGCCGCCGAAGCCCAATGGAACGCCAGCTTCGCCGCCTACGCCGCCGCCTTCCCGGCCGAAGCGGGCGAGCTGACGCGGCGCATGAAAGGCGAGCTGCCGGCCGCGTTCGACGAGGTGCTGGCCGCCGCCATCGCCGCCTGCGTCGAGAAAAAAGAAAACATCGCCACCCGCAAGGCCAGCCAGAACGCCATCCAGGCGCTGGCGCCGGCGCTGCCGGAATTCCTCGGCGGCTCGGCCGACCTGACCGGTTCCAACCTGACCAACTGGAAAGAGTGCGTCGCGCTGCGCTCCGGCCAGCCGGGCAACCATATCAACTACGGCGTGCGCGAATTCGGCATGAGCGCGATCATGAACGGCATCGTCCTGCACGGCGGCTATATCCCGTTCGGCGCGACCTTCCTGACCTTCTCCGACTACAGCCGCAACGCGCTGCGCATGGCCGCGCTGATGAAGCTGCGCTCGATTTTCGTCTTCACCCACGACTCGATCGGCCTGGGCGAAGACGGCCCGACCCACCAGTCGGTCGAGCACATCTCGTCGATGCGCCTGATCCCGAACCTGGACAACTGGCGCCCGTGCGACACCGTTGAGTCGGCGGCGGCGTGGGGCGCGGCGGTGAAACGCCAGGACGGCCCGTCGACCTTGATCTTCTCGCGCCAGAACCTGCCTTACCAGGAACGTTCGAGCGCGCAGATCGCCGACATCAGCCGCGGCGGCTACGTCCTGAACGACGTTGCCGACGCCAAGGCGATCCTGATCGCCACCGGTTCCGAAGTCGAACTGGCGGTGGCCGCGGCCAGCGCGCTGGCGGCCGAAGGCATCGCCGTGCGCGTGGTGTCGATGCCGTCGACCGACGTCTACGACCGCCAGGACGCCGCCTACAAGGCCGGCGTATTGGCCAAAGGCCTGCCGCGGGTGGCCATCGAAGCCGGCGTCACCAGCTTCTGGTATAAATATGTCGGCCTGGAAGGCGCCGTCGTCGGCATCGACAGCTTCGGCGAGTCGGCCCCGGCCGGCGTACTGTTCAAGCATTTCGGCTTCACCGTCGAGAACGTCGTGGCGAAAGTCAAATCCGTTCTGGCCGCATAATTTCTGTGACGGGCGCCGCGTAGGCGGCGCCCTTGTGCTAAGTACCTCATTTTTTTAATCAGGAGCAAAGTATGACGATCAAAGTTGCAATTAACGGTTATGGCCGCATCGGCCGCAATGTCTTGCGCGCATTCTACGAAGGCGGCAAGAAGCAAGACATCCAGATCGTCGCGATCAACGACCTGGGCGACGCCAAGTCGAACGCCCACCTGACGCGCTACGATACGGCGCACGGCAAGTTTCCCGGCACCGTCACGGTCGAAGGCGACAACATGATCGTCAACGGCGACACCATCCGCGTGTTCGCGCAGCGCAATCCCGCGGAAATCCCGTGGGGCGAGCTGGGCGTGGACGTCGTGCTCGAGTGCACCGGCTTCTTCACCACCAAGGAAAAGGCTTCGGCCCATCTGGTCGGCGGCGCCAAGAAAGTCATCATTTCGGCGCCGGGCGGCAAGGACGTCGACGCCACCATCGTCTACGGCGTCAACCACGCCGTGCTGAAGTCGAGCGACACCGTCATCTCGAACGCCTCCTGCACCACGAATTGCCTGGCGCCGCTGGTCAAGCCGCTCAACGACGCCATCGGCATCGAAACCGGCCTGATGACCACCATCCACGCCTACACCAACGACCAGGTGCTGTCCGACGTGATGCACGAAGACCTGCGCCGCGCCCGTTCGGCCACGATGAGCATGATCCCGACCAAGACCGGCGCCGCCGCCGCGGTCGGCCTGGTGCTGCCCGAGTTGAACGGCAAGCTGGACGGTTTCGCCATTCGCGTGCCGACGATCAACGTGTCGCTGGTCGACCTGTCGTTCATCGCCAAGCGCGACACCACGGTCGACGAAGTCAACGCGCTGATGAAGGCCGCGGCCGAAGGCGCGCTGGAAGGCATCCTGACATACCAGACCGAGCCGCTGGTGTCGATCGACTTCAACCACAACCCGGCGTCGTCGAATTTCGATTCGACCCTGACCAAGGTATCGGGCCGCCTGGTGAAAGTATCGTCGTGGTACGACAACGAATGGGGTTTCTCGAACCGCATGCTGGATACCACGGTGGCGCTGATGTCGGCTAAATAAGCCTGCCATATCGCTGGAAAAAAACGCCCCGCGGGGCGTTTTTTTTCGTCCGCACAAACCGAGATATAAGCCCGGCTAGGTGAGGATGGTATTGGCTTTGATATCAAATACAGCTTATTTGAAACCGCCTGCGACGCGCGCATTGGAAACCTCGGCGCAGCGAATATGGACCTTCTTATCGGGCGAGTATAAGGAGAAACGCGAATGCAATAAATTATTTAATCGGACACTATTTACACTTTCAAAAATAAACTCTTCGAATATCCGCCACGCCGCTTATGCCGCTAAGTTCGAGCGATTTTCGTAAGTTGGATTAGTCCAACAACGTTGATCCAAAGCGCCGCGTCTTGCCTCGTCCCCCCCAACATCGCATTCGTTGGAAATACCGCTAGGTTAAGATTCCGTAGGTCGGATTAGCGGGACGCGTAATCCGACGCCGGGCCGCTGCCGACGCCAGTCGGGTTATGCCGTTCCGGCTAACCCGACCTTCTATGATGAATTCCAAGTCAACTGGTTTTTCGCAAATTTATCCTATCCCTTGTTTCGGTATCGGCCGGGGTCAAGGGCGGGGCAGAAGCCCGGCGAAGCGAACCCTTGACGCCGACCGATACCGAAATACTGCTGGTCCATGGCGCCATGACGCATATTGCGGCTTGGCGCCATGCCGACCTGTTTTCGTTTTTTGGCCTTCGTTCATTGCCAGCCGCTATTGCGCTTTCGTCCCGTTCGTAACAGCCCAGTTCGAAGCTCTCGGTCATCATTGCACGGTGAGACTTCACGTCCCACACACCTCTATCCGCTGGTTTTGCTACCCCAGCCTAATTCTGCATGCGCCGTTGCGCTTAGTGACCTTGATGCGTGCAAGCCCCATCTACTAGCGGTCGGTTGCCATGGGGCAACCAGGTCGGGTTACGGGCCTGCCTACTCCTTGCTGCTGGCGTACTTCAACGTAATGCCAACTACTGGTACTGAACGTGCCGCCTTACTCCCTTAATGCCGCTCGTTTCAACTGCGCGCCCCTTCGGGGACGATACCCATGATCCCAGGTAGCGCCACAGGGCGACCACCAGCTTGCGCGCCAACCGCCGACGATGGCGATGCGCTTGCCGCCGCTTGTTCTGGCCTCCATGCGTGCGCCGGGCGAACCATTTCGTCATCACGCTGTCGGGTTGGTAGCGCAGCCAGAACCCAAGACTCTCGATCAACAGCGCGCGCACGCGCCGGTTGCCCCTGCTTGCTGATGCCCTGGTCAACCCGGCTCTCGACCGCTGTCGTAGGGCTGCGGCACCAAAACCGACGCAGGCGCCCACCTGCCTGCGGTTCTCGAAATTTGCGCCAGAACAGCTCCAGCACCAGCCTCGGTCGCGCCCACCCGCCCCACCGCCTTCAACCGTTCCAGGTCGGCAATGCGCTGGCGCACCTCCGGCGGCAATTGCCTCCGCCATCCCTTTTTCCAGCGCGCGGCCAGTTGTTTGCTGCGCGCAAACTCCAAACGTTTGCAACTCCCTGTTCCAGCCGCTGCTGCAGCTGCGCCGACAAGCGGATCGCGCGTCGTAGGCAACACAATTCCCGCTTGTTCAGCCGCGCCCCCACACATTCGCCGCCGACGCCATCCCAGGCAGCCGACGGTGCGCAGCAGCTTGCGGATCCGGTCGCGGTGCTGCTGCGTTTCCTTTTGCAACTCGCCGCGGTCCCCGTACCACGTGCCGCTGCGCCTCGGCCTCCACCGTCGGAACACGGATCACGTGCATCCGGTCGTACTCGCCACGCAAACCAGCCCCGCAATGTCAGCACCAGCTTGATCGCGTCGAGCCGGTCGGTCTTGGCCCGCCGTTTGTGCCGCTCGACGGGAATGCTGGCAGGGTCGCAGATCACCACCTCGTAGCCCAGCTTCGAGAGGGCGCGTTCAATCCAGAAGCCATCCTGACCAGCCTCGTACAGCACGACGGTGCGTACCTCGGGCGGCCAGGCCCCACTTTGCCTTGAACTTCTCAATCTCCTGCACCGTTTCGTTGAGGCGCCCCGCCGCTGTCTCGCCGGAAACCGTCTGAATCGCCGGCTTCTCTCTCTTTTCGTCGTGCAAGGCAATTTTCCAGCTCTTGCTCGACAACTCTAATGCCACTGCAAAAACTTCGACTTCAGGCGTAAAATCGTTGGCGCGGGTCGGTTGCATGATTTTCTCCTAAGTTGATTCTTCGAACCTTCACTTTAGGATTAATTTGCGTCTTTTGCCGACCCGCCTTCATTCATAGTATCTACGGAAACCCTTGGAAAGGGCGCCGCTCATGCTCAATTTTGGCTTAAACAAGTCAATTTTTTGTCTGTCCTGGGCGCGCTGCGACATAATCAAGCTGACGGCATAACCCCGGAATTAGACTTGACGTTATCCCCGGCCAGTCATATGGGCGGCATGTGTTGTCAAGCTTTACGGCGGTAATAGCGCCACAGCAGATGCGCGTCGTGCACGATCGGACCGATGGCCAAGGTCGCCAGCACGGCGGCCAGAACAATGGTGGCGGAGAAGCCGATATGTTTAAAGCCAAGCGCGCCAGATATGCCGCCGACGAAGAAGAACAAAACCAGCAGGGAATGTAGCTTGAGTTTCTGGCGGTTGGCGCGCACCAGTAATTCGGGCCGGGCGTGGCGGTTGTAATAGAAGAGCTTGCCCAGTTCGATACCGATGTCAGTCGACAGGCCGGTGACGTGGGTGGTACGGATCGAGGCGCCGGATATTTTGGTAATGATCGCGTTTTGCAAGCCCATGATAAAACACAGCAATAACACGGTGACCGGGGCCAGCATATCGTGCATCGCCGCCAGGTTATTGCCGGCCAGGCCGAACAATAATAGCAGCGCCGCCTCCAGCAATAAACTCAGCGCATATTGGCTGCGCAATTTGCGGCGTCGGGTCCAGTTGATCAATACGGCGGTGGTGGCCGCGCCGGCGATGAAAGCCAACCAGGCCGCCAGCGCGGCCAGCGCCACCCGGGCGTTGCCCAGCGCCAGGTCGTCGGCCATGTTGGAGACGATGCCGGTCATGTGCGAGGTGTAGCGGCCGATGGCGAGGAAGCCGCCGGCGTTGACCGCGCCGGCAACGAAGGCCAGCACGCAACCCAGATGCAGGTCGGAGCGGGCGTCGCGTTTTTCGGCGCTGAGGCGGGACAGGTAGCGGATCGGCATCGGGGCGGTCGGGCGCGTGCGCCGACCCGGCTTATTTGTAGATACCGGAGCCGACGATGATGTTGTCGACCTTCTCGATATAGCCGGCCTTCTGCTCGACCGCCTTGGTCACCGGATTGGGCCATTTGAATTCGACCCAGCCTTTGCCGGCCGGGCTGTTGGCCATCTCGATCAAACCCTTGATGACGGCCTTGCCCTCGTTGTCCTTCAATTCGATCAGGTTCTTGCCGACCATCTTAGGATTGTTGCCATGCGCCAGGGTGATGCCGTTCATGTCGTAGACGTAGACATACAGGTCGCGGTCGTGGAAGGTGGCGTTGGTCGGATCGGCAATCTCGGCGAAGGCCTTGTCCTTGCCGGCCGATCTGATCAGCGCCACGGCCTTCTTGGTCATGGCGATGGCCTGCTCGGCCGTGCCCTTGTCGGCCGCCAGCGCCGCGGACGGCATGGCGAGGATGCTGAGGCTCACTGCGACTGCGGTAACGAGTGCTTTCATTGTGACGCTCTCCAAAAGTGCAATGGTGAATCCGGCCTTGTCGTCCGGCTTAAACGTTCTTTCCGTACTGAAACAGTTATACAATATTTACGCGGCCTTGTCACCGAAGATGCCCGTCCATAGTTGCCGTACGCTGTCGGTGTGCGCCCGCACCTGGGCCGGTTCGACCCGCGCCGAGTCCTGGCCCTGCAGCCGGATCTGGTGCTGTAGCTTGCGCAGCGCGCGGTAGGCGTCGGCGGCGCGGGCCGCCAGCGCCGCGTCGATCAAGTCCAGCTCGCCGCACAGCTTGAGCAGGGCGATGTTGCCGACGTTGGCGGTCAGTTGCGGGTAGCGCGCCGCGTGTTGCAGCACCAGGAACTGGACCATGAATTCGATGTCGATCATGCCGCCCGGGTCTTGCTTGAGGTCGAAGCGGCCGGGGCGGGACGGGTGGGCGTCGCGCATTTTCTTGCGCATCGTCAGCACCTCCTGCTTCAGCGGCCCGTCCTGGGGCCGCTCGCGGCGCAGCACGTCTTCGCGGATTTGCTCGAAGCGCTCGCCGATGCCGGCGTCGCCGGCGCAAAAACGCGCCCGCGTCAACGCCTGGTGTTCCCACACCCAGGCCGAGTTGGCCTGGTAGCGCTCGAACGCCTGCACGCTCGACACCAGCATGCCGGAGGCGCCGTCCGGGCGCAGCGCGATGTCGACGTCGAACAGGATGCCGGCCGAGGTGTGCGAGGTCATCCAGGTGATGAAGCGCTGCGCCAGCTTGGCGTACAGGCCGGGGGCGTCCTGGTCGTCGTCGTCGTACAGGAAGATGACGTCGAGGTCGGAGACGTAGCCGAGTTCCTTGCCGCCCAGCTTGCCGTAGGCGATCACGGCGAATTTCGGCACCTCGCGGTGGCGCGTCGCCAGCGCCTGCCAAGCCGACTGGATGGTGGCGGCGACGATGATGTCGGCCAGCTTGGACAGGTAATCGGCGAGTTTTTCCACCGTCAGGTCGCCGGCCAGGTCTTGCGCCAGCCAATGGAACAGCTGGGCATGGTGCATTTCGCGCAGCACGTCCATCTGCCGCTCGGTGTCGCCGGTGGCGCCGTCGAGCTGTTCTTGCAGTTCGCGCGCCAGCGCCGTCGGGTCCGGCACGTCGTTGCGGATGCGCGCGTCCAGCAACTCGTCGAGCAAAATCGGGTGCAGCGTCAGGAACGTGGCGGCCCAGCCGCTGGCGCAGACCATCAGCACCACGTGTTCGAGCGTGTGCGGGTATTCGGTCAGCAGCGACAGGTAGGCCGAGCGGCGCGCGATCGCTTCGAGGAAGTCGAGCAGGCGGCCCAGCGTGGTCAGCTGGTCGCCCGGGCCGCTGGCCGGGGCGTTCTTGGCAATCAGCGGCAGCGCCAGGTTGACCAGCGCGACCAGGCGGTTGCGGCTGGCCTCGGGCATCGATTGCAGCCGCGGCGCCTGCCAGGTGGCGATCAGGCGCTTGGCGGCGGCCGGCGGCTCGACGAAGCCGAGGGCGCGGAAGCGCGCCTCGATCGCCTCGTGGTTGTCGGGGTCGGCGCAGTCGTTGCTGGCCTGCGGGTCGAGATTGCCGTCGGCCGGCGGCGCGCTCTTGTCGCTGAACATTTCGTCGAACTGCCCGGCGACGAAGGCGCGGTGCCATTCGAGCCGCGCCAGCAGCGTGGCGGTGTCGGCCAGGCCCATCATCTGCGCCACCACCAGGCGGTCGGCGTCGTTGGGCGGCAGCGTGTGGGTCTGGGCGTCGTCGAGGTATTGCAGGCGGTGTTCGAGGTTGCGCAGGAAGGTGTAGGATGCCAGCAGTTGTTCGACGATGTCCGGCGTTAGCAGGGTTTTCTCGGCCAGTATCCGCAGCGTGGCGCGCGTCGAGCGGTCCCGCAGCGCGGCGTCGCGCCCGCCCCGTATCAGTTGGAACACCTGCGCCAGGAATTCGATTTCGCGGATGCCGCCGCGGCCCAGCTTGACGTTGTTGCTGCGGTCCGGGTGCAGGCGCTCCTGGCGGCCGACCTCGGCGCGGATTTGCCCGTGCATGTTGCGGATCGCGTCGATGACGCCGAAGTCGAGGTAGCGGCGGAACACGAACGGGCGCACGATGGCGTCGAGCGCGGCGATGTCGGCCTCGGTGCCGCTGACGGCGCGCGCCTTGACCCAGGCGTAGCGCTCCCATTCGCGGCCCTGGACGATCAGGTATTGCTCGACCATGTTCAGGCTGGCCACCAGCGGGCCGGAGTTGCCGTTCGGGCGCAGCGCCATGTCGACCCGGAAGGTGAAGCCGTCCTCGGTGATTTCGGCGAGCGCGGCGATCAGTTTCTTGCCCAGGCGGGTGAAGAATTCGTGGTTCGACAGCGGCCGCTGGCCCGGCCCGTCGGCCAGCGTGTCGCCGTCCTCCGGATAGACGAAGATCAGGTCGATGTCGGAAGAGACGTTGAGTTCGCCGCCGCCCTGTTTGCCCATCGCCAACACCAGCATTTCCTGCGGCAGTCCCGATTCGTGACCGATGGGCATACCGTGCGCGGCCACCGTCTCGGCCATCAGCGCCCGCAGGTGGGTCTGGATGGCGAAGTCGGCGAAGCCGGTCATCGCGCCGACCACCTCGGCGAGGTCGGCGCGGCCATCCAGGTCGCGCTCGATCAGGCCGGCCACCAGCAGGTTGCGCAGGCGCCGCATGGCGCGCGGTAGCGGCAGCGCCGCCACAGCCCCTTCCGGGCGGGCCTCGCGTTCCAGCGCGGCGGCGAAGTCGAGTCCGGCCAGCGGCAGGCGCGCCAGTTGCGCCACCTTGGCGGCGCGGTCGGGGGCCGCGCCCAGCCAGCGCTGGTAGAAACGGGAGGCGGAGATCAGGGGGGAGTGGCTCATCGGTGGCGTTCTGTGGGGCTCGGTAAGTGGCTGGGTAAATGGCAAAGGAAGGCCGAAATGCTGGGCAAAGCGGCGTTCTTTCCGGTGGGTATGCGGTAGAATTGGGCCGCGGGCGGAAACCCGCGCCGCCCGCCCCGCCAGGACGATGGTAAGGGAGGCGTGGTTTTGAAGCAAGTGCGCCTTTTATTCAGCTTTTTTTTACGCC
The DNA here is from genome assembly GCF_000344615.1 of Janthinobacterium sp. CG3. Taxonomy (GTDB): domain Bacteria; phylum Pseudomonadota; class Gammaproteobacteria; order Burkholderiales; family Burkholderiaceae_D; genus Janthinobacterium. Next base: position 4,927,120 of record NZ_KB467824.1, read on the forward strand.
GGACCCGATTTATTAGCTTATTGATGCAAAAACCGCCAGAGGAGACCGTGAACGCGCATGTGCCCCTGGCCGTGCGCTGGCGCAGGATGCGTAGCGCCTATCGGATTTGCAACCTGGCAACCCACCACGTGCTGGGCTTTAGCGTCAAGCTGGCCGTGGCCGCGTATTTCCTGTTCGCCGTCCTGTTCCTGTTCCTGCGCTACGCGATCCTGCCGAATATCGACTATTACAAGGGCGGCATCGAACAGGCCGCCAGCCGGGCGATCGGCAACCGGGTCGCCATTGCGCGCATTTACGCGTCGTGGAGCGGGCTGCGGCCGAACCTGTTCCTGGGCGACGTGACGCTGCGCGACGGCGCCGGGCGCACCGTGCTGAGCCTGCCGAGCGTGTCGGCCACGCTGTCCTGGTGGAGCGTGCTGTCCGGCGGCGTGCGTTTCGAATCGCTGGAAATCATCCGCCCCGACCTGGACGTGCGCCGCGCCGCCGACGGCACGCTGTACGCCGCCGGCGTGGCGCTGGGCGGCGCCGGCGGCGACGGCGCCGGCGCCGACTGGTTGCTGTCGCAGCGCGAAATCGTCGTGCGCGAAGGGCGCCTGCGCTGGACCGACGAGCTGCGCGGCAACGTCCCGCTGGCGCTCGACAAGCTCAACCTGCTGCTGCGCAACAAATGGCGCAGCCACCAGTTCGGCTTGCAGGCGACGCCGCCGGCCGGCCTGGCCGCGCCGATCGACGTGCGGGCGCGCTTTTCCCACCCGCCTTTCGCGCGCCGCGTTTCCGACGTCGGCATGTGGAAGGGCGAAATTTTCGCCGACTTGAAGGACGCCGACCTGGCGGCCCTGACAAGCCATATCGATTTTCCGTTTGAACTGAGCCGGGGCCGCGGCGCGCTGCGCGCCTGGCTGACGCTGGACCACGCCAAATTGGCCGGCTTCACCGCCGACGTCGGCCTGACCGACGTGCTGGCGCAACTGGGGCCGGAGCTGCCGGCGCTGGACCTGGTGCGCGTCAGCGGGCGCGTCTCGGCGCACGAGGTCATCGCCGCCGACGCGCAGGACGGCAAGCCGACCTTCGGCGCGCGCGGCCACGCCGTCAGCCTCAGCGCGTTTTCGCTGGAAACCCGGGACGGCCTGAGCCTGCCGCCAACTTCGCTGTCGGAGCGCTACGTCGCCGCCGCCGCCGGCCAGCCGCAGCGGGTGGAAATCAAGGCCCGCTCGCTGGAGCTGCAAACCATGGCGGCGCTGGCCGCGCGCCTGCCGCTGGCCGCGGCGCAGCGCCAGGCGCTGGAGGCGCTGGCGCCGAGCGGCCGGCTGCACAATTTCTCGGCCGAGTGGCAGGGCGCCTTGCCCGAGGTGAAGTCTTACCGCGTGCGCGGCCAACTGGCGGGGCTGGGCCTGCGGGCCCAGCCGGCGCGCCCGGCGCAGCCGAGGAACGGCGCCGACGCGGCCGTGCCGGCGACGGCCGCGTTGCCCGGCTTCGACAACTTGAGCGGCGCCATCGACGCCAGCGAGCGGGGCGGCAGCGTCACGCTGGCCTCGCGCGACCTGGTGCTGCGCATGCCCGCTTACTTCAGCGAGCCGGCCATGCCGTTCGAGCGCCTCAACCTGAAGGCGCGCTGGTCGTTCGAAAGCGGCAGCAAGCTGCGGGTCGACGTCGACGGCCTCGACTTCGTCCAACAGGGCTTGTCGGCCACGCTCAAGGGCTCGCACCTGCTGCCGCTCGACGCGGCGCCCGGCAAGGGCCTGGGCAGCGCCGACTTCAGCGGCACCGTGCACAATTTCGACCTGAAAACCATCGACCGCTACCTGCCGCTGCAAACCCCGGCCGACCTGCGCCACTGGCTGGTCGGCGCGCTCGAGGACGGCGTTGCCAGCGACGTCGGCCTGCGCCTGCGCGGCGAGCTGGCGCATTTCCCGTTCAAGGCCGACACGCCGCAGGAGCGCAGCCGCGGCGAATTCCGCGTTGCCGGCCGGCTCGAGAACGCCAAGCTGAACTATTCGCCCGGGCATGTCGCCAAGGACGGCAAGGCGCCGCTGTGGCCGCAGGCCGAGCACATCAAGGGCGGCTTCGTGTTCGAGCGCGCGCGCATGGAAATCCGCGGCGACAGCGCCACCACCGGCGGCGTCGCGCTGTCCGGCGTGAAGGCGGTGATCGCCGACTTGACGGTGCCGGAAAAAATGCTCGACATCGAAGGCGGCGCGTCCGGGCCGATGCAGGAATTCCTGAAGTACATGGCGGCCAGCCCGGTGCTGGAGTGGATTTCCCACTTCACCGACCAGACCTCGGCCAGCGGCAACGCCAAGCTGGCGCTCAAGCTGCACCTGCCGCTGCACCACATGGTCGAGGCCAAGGTGCAGGGCGCGCTGCAACTGGCGGGCAACGACATTACGCTGTTCCACGACTTTCCGCCGGTGCAGGGCACGCTGGGGCGCATCGAGTTCAACGAGAAGGGCGTCAACCTGAACAGCCTGGGCGGCAGCTTCGTCGGCGGCCCGGTGGCGGTGTCGGGCGGCAGCCAGCGCGACAATAGCATCGTCGTGCGCATCGCCGGCAACGTCACCGCCGACGGCTTGCGCAAGGCCTATCCGGCGCCGGTGATGCAGCGCCTGGCCGGGCACCTGAGCGGCGGCGCCCGCTACAGCGCGCTGGTGACGGCGCGCGAGCACCAGTTCCAGGTCGCGGTCGACTCGAACCTGGTCGGCCTGGGCCTGGACTTCCCGGTCCCGGCGAAGAAGGCGGCGCCCGACAGCCTGCCGCTGAAGTTCGTGCTCAGCGGCGGCGCCGCCAACGAGGCCGGCTTGATGCGCGACGACATCCGCATCGCGCTCGGCGGCGGCATCGCCGCGCGCTACCAGCGCGAGAAGCAGGGCGGCGAGGCTTGGCGGGTGGTGCGCGGCGGCATCGGCGTGAACACGCCGGCGCCCGAGCCCGACAGCGGCATGATGATCAACGTCAACCTCAAGTCGCTCAACGTCGACTCCTGGCTGAACCTCGGCGGCGCCATCGCCGGCCCGGCCGCCGCCCCCGGCGCGACCGCGGCCGGCGACCCCGGCGCCCCGGAGCTGGGCCAGTACGTGCTGCCGGACCTGATGGCGGCGCGCGCCGACGAGATGATCCTGGGCGAACGCAAGCTCGACAACGTCGTCGTCGGCGCCACCCACCAGAAGGGCCTGTGGCAGGCCAACGTGGATTCCAACCGCGTGTCCGGCTACGTCAGCTGGGTCGAAACGCCGTCCGGCCTGGGCAAGGTGACGGCGCGGTTATCCTCGCTGATTATTCCGGAGTCGGCCGGCGCCGACGTCAAGGACTTGCTAGAAGGTAAAAACGGCGCGGCCCAAAGCATCCCCGCGCTCGACATCGTGGCCGAGCGCTTCGAATTGTTCAACAAACAGATCGGCCGGCTCGAACTGCAAGCCTACAACGCCGCCGCCACCGGGCGCGACTGGCGCGTCAGCAAGTTATCGCTGGCCAACGCCGACGGCGAGCTGAAGGGCACCGGCAAATGGATTTTGCGCGACGGCCAGAGCAACACCAGCCTGAACTTCACGCTCGACATCGCCGACGCCGGCAGGCTGCTGGACCGCTTCGGCTTCGCCGACACGGTGCGCAAGGGCAAGGGCAAGCTGAGCGGCGACATCAGCTGGAAGGGCTTGCCGTATTCGCTGGACATCCCCAGCCTGAGCGGCCAGCTGGTGATGAACGTCGAATCGGGCCAGTTCCTCAAGCAAGACCCGGGCGCGGCCAAGTTGCTGGGCGTGCTCAGCCTGCAGGCCCTGCCGCGCCTGCTCAAGCTGGATTTCCACGACGTCTTTTCGGAGGGGCTGGCGTTCGACGGCATCAGCGCCAACGCCAGCATCGCGCGCGGCGTGGTCAAGACCGACAACTTGAAAATGCACGGCGTGGCCGCCACCGTGTTAATGGACGGCAGCGCCGACATCGCCAACGAATCGACCAACCTGCACGTGGTGGTGATACCCGAGTTCAACCTCGGCACCGGGCCGCTGGTATACGCGCTGGCGGTCAACCCGGTCATCGGCCTGGGCAGCTTCCTGGCGCAGTTGTTCTTGCGCGCGCCGGTGATGAAGGCGCTGACCTACCATATGCAAGTGACGGGGCCGTGGAAGGCGCCCGTGATAAGCAAGCTCGATAGTGGTAAATTGGAGGCTGCGCCGGCCAAGGCGAATTAAGCGCGGGGCCGAGGGGGCAGGGGGCGAGGGGACAGACCACGATTTCCGGGGGAAGTTTCCCGGAAATCGTGGTCTGTCCCCGGTGTGGAGCGCGGAAATCGTGGTCTGTCCCCGGTGTGGAGCGTCACGCTCATCAAACGAGAACGGGCAAGAATTTCTATGGATACAGTTGCAGCAGTACAGATGATTTCCTCGCCGTCGGTGGCCGACAACATCGAGACGGCGCGCCGCCTGATCGGCCAGGCCGCCGCCACCGGCGCCTGCCTGGTGACGCTGCCGGAATACTGGGCCATCATGGGCCAGCACGACAGCGACAAGGTGGCCCACGCCGAGCAGGCCGGGCGCGGCCCGATCCAGGACTTCATGGCGCAGATGGCGCGCCAGCACGGCGTCTGGCTGATCGGCGGCACGCTGCCGCTGGCCAGCGAGTTGGAGGGCAAGGTCTTGAACACCACGCTGGTGTACGACCCGCAGGGCCGGCCGGCCGGACGCTACGACAAGATCCACCTGTTCGGCTTCACCAAGGGCAGCGAATCCTACGACGAGGCGCGCACCATCGTGCCGGGCGCGGCGGTGGGCAGCTTCCAGGCGCCATTCGGCCGGGTCGGCCTGTCGGTCTGCTACGACCTGCGCTTCCCCGAGCTGTACCGGGCGATGGGGCCGTGCGCGCTGATCGTCGTGCCGGCCGCCTTCACCCACACCACCGGCCTGGCGCACTGGGAGGTGTTGCTGCGCGCGCGGGCGATTGAAAACCAATGCTACGTGCTGGCCGCCGCGCAGGGCGGGCTGCACCCGAACGGCCGCCGCACCTGGGGCCATAGCATGCTGATCGACCCGTGGGGCGAGATCAAGGCGCTCTTGCCCGAGGGCGAGGGCGTGGTCAGCGGCGCGGTCGACCCGCTTTTCCTGGCCAGCGTGCGCGAGTCGCTGCCGGCCCTGCAGCACCGCACCATGTAATGCGGCATAATTAAACAACATCGACGAAAAGACACCATCATGAACCTATTTGAACCGAACCTCTCCACCATGGCGGTGGCCCGCGAGATCCTGCTGACGCCGTTCGGCCTGGACGAGGCCAAGCTGTTGAAGGCGCTGGGCACGATGTTTACGCACAAGGTCGACTACGCCGACCTGTATTTCCAGTTCACCAAGAACGAGGGCTGGAGCCTGGAAGAGGGCATCGTCAAGACCGGCAGTTTCTCGATCGACCAGGGCGTCGGCGTGCGCGCGGTGTCGGGCGACAAGACGGCTTTTTCGTATTCGGACGAAATCTCCGAAAGCGCGCTGCTGGAAGCGGCGGCCGCCACGCGCACCATCGCGCGCGCCGGCGCCGGCAAGGTCAAGGTCGCCGGCGCCATGCGCCAGCAGGGCGGGCGCTCCTTGTACCTGCCGAACGACCCGCTCGACTCGCTCGACGCCACCGCCAAGGTGAAGCTGCTTGAGCGCGTCGAGAAAATGGCGCGCGCCAAGGACCCGCGCGTGGTGCAGGTGATGGCCGGCCTGGCCGGCGAATACGACGTGGTGCTGGTGGTGCGCAGCGACGGCGTGCTGGCGGCCGACATCCGGCCGCTGGTGCGCGTGTCGGTGACGGTGATCGCCGAGCAGAACGGCCGCCGCGAGATGGGCTCGTCCGGCGGCGGCGGGCGCTACAGCTACGACTACTTCAGCGACGCCTTGCTGGAGCAATACGCCAGCGAGGCGGTCAACGCCGCCATCGTCAACCTCGACGCCCGTCCGGCCCCGGCCGGCCCGATGACGATCGTGCTGGGACCGGGCTGGCCCGGCGTGCTGCTGCACGAGGCGATCGGCCACGGCCTGGAAGGCGACTTCAACCGCAAAGGCTCGTCGGCGTTCTCCGGGCGCATCGGCGAGCGCGTCGCCGCCAAGGGCGTCACCGTGGTCGACGACGGCACGCTGGCGGACCGCCGCGGCTCGCTCAACATGGACGACGAGGGCAATCCGACCCAGTGCACCACGCTGATCGAGGACGGCATTCTGAAGGGCTACATCCAGGACACGATGAACGCGCGCCTGATGAAAATGCCGGTGACCGGCAACGCCCGCCGCGAATCGTTCGCCCACCTGCCGATGCCGCGCATGACCAACACCTACATGCTGGCCGGCGACAAGGACCCGGCGGAAATCCTGGCGTCGGTGAAAAACGGCCTGTACGCGGTCAACTTCGGCGGCGGCCAGGTCGACATCACCAACGGCAAGTTCGTCTTCTCGGCCAGCGAAGCGTACATGATCGAAAACGGCAAGGTCACCTATCCGGTCAAGGGCGCCACGCTGATCGGCAACGGTCCCGACGTGCTGAACCGCGTCTCGATGATCGGCAACGACATGCGCCTCGATTCCGGCGTGGGCGTGTGCGGCAAGGAAGGCCAGAGCGTGCCGGTGGGCGTCGGCCAGCCGACGCTGCGCATCGACGGCGTCACCGTCGGCGGCACCGCCTGATAAGAGGATGGCGCGCCGCCGGCGTTGAAAAAAATCCGAGGCGGGCAGCCGGCGCCAAGGCGGCAAGGTCGGACCGTCGGGGTCCGGCCCCGGGTGCGCGCCCTTGGTTTCGCCTATGTCGCGGCGCCGCAACAAAGTACAAAAGGACAATTTCCTTGCCAAGCGGCGTGGATTGGCGGTATAGTCGTTGCGACTTCAATGGATTCCGACATGCACAGCTTCCCATTTTTTACCGGTTATTTTTACTTTAGCAATTCCAACCCAAAGGCGGTGGAGTAGCGGCCGGTTCACGTAGCAAGCAAAAACGAGATCCCAGCAAATCCTGAAAACCGCCAACGATGGCGGTTTTTTTTTACTTCGACGTTTTATCTTTCGACTCTTTTTGGAGAACACCATGCCACGCACCGACGATCTGCGCATCCGCGAAATGAAAGAATTAACGCCGCCGTCGCACCTGATCCGCGAATTCGCCTGCTCGGAAAACGCCGGCCAGACCGCCGCCGACGCGCGCATCGCGCTGCACCGCATCCTGCACGGCCAGGACGACCGCCTGATGGTGGTGATCGGGCCGTGCTCGATCCACGACACCAAGGCGGCGATGGAATACGCGCGCCTGCTGGTGAAGGAGCGGGCGCGCTTCGCCGGCGAACTCGAAATCGTGATGCGGGTGTACTTCGAGAAGCCGCGCACGACGGTGGGCTGGAAGGGGCTGATCAACGACCCGTACATGGACAACAGCTTCCGCATCAACGACGGCCTGCGCATGGCGCGCGAGCTGCTGCGCGACATCAACGAGCTGGGCCTGCCGGCCGGCACCGAATTCCTCGACGTGATCAGCCCGCAGTACATCGCCGACCTGATCAGCTGGGGCGCGATCGGCGCCCGCACCACCGAATCGCAGGTGCACCGCGAACTGGCGTCGGGGTTGTCGTGCCCGGTCGGCTTCAAGAACGGCACCGACGGCAACGTCAAGATCGCCGTCGAGGCGATCAAGGCGGCCTCGCAGCCGCACCATTTCCTGTCGGTGACCAAGGGCGGCCACTCGGCCATCGTCTCGACCAACGGCAACGAGGACTGCCACATCATCCTGCGCGGCGGCAAGGCGCCGAATTACGACGCCGTCAGCGTCGAGGAGGCCTGCAAGGCCATCGCCGCGCAAGGCTTGGCGGCGCGCCTGATGATCGACGCCTCGCACGCCAACAGCTCGAAGAAACCGGAAAACCAGGTGCCGGTGTGCGCCGACATCGCCGCCCAGGTGGCCGGCGGCGACAGCCGCATCGTCGGCGTGATGGTCGAATCGCACCTGGTGGCCGGGCGCCAGGACCTGGTGCCGGGCAAAGAGCTGGTGTACGGCCAGTCCGTGACCGACGGTTGCATCGACTGGACCCAGAGTGTTGCCGTGCTCGAAGGCCTGGCCGCCGCGGTGCGCCAGCGCCGCCTGCAACAGGACTGACGGGGGCCGGGCGCGGCGACGCGCCCGCCAGACGCGTCGCGCCGGCATGGCCGTCAACGCAAAAAAACGGCGCCGGGCGCGGGGTTTCCCCCGCCTTCCCGGCGCCGGTTCGGGCGGCCGTCTGCGGCGCGCCCTTCTCCCTGCCGATTAGAACGTATAGCCTGCGCGCACGTAGAACGCGCGGCCGACCGGGTCGGTGTAGCGCGGATCGTAACCCTTCTGGAACAGCGTGCCCTGGTTGGAGAACGGCGGCTCCTTGTCGAACAGGTTTTTCACGCCGGCCGTCAGCAGCAAGCCCTTGACGCCGGCGTAGCTGCCCGACAGGTTGATCAGGCTGTACGAACCGATGTCCTGCTTGAACTCGGGATCGACCGCGTTCTGGTCGGTGTAGCCCGACTTAAACGACTGCGCCAGCGTCGCGCTGTAGTCGCCCATGCGCCAGTTCAGCGCCAGGTTGTGCTTCCAGCGGAACACCACGTTGTTGTCGGCGTAGCGGCCGACGTTGTGGATGAACTCGCCGTTGCGCTCGTTCTGGTAGTCGTACTTGTGCACATAGGTGCCGTCCAGCGAGACGGTGAAGTTGCCGTAGGCGCTGGCCGGCAGGCGCAGGTTCAGGCTGGCGTCGATACCGTCGGTCTTGACTTCGCCGATGTTGTCGTTGAGGTCGAGGATGGCGTTCGGCGAGCCGTCGGCGTTGCGCAGGAACAGCGCCTTGTAGCGTTCGTAGTTGCCGAAAATGCTTTGCTCTGGCAGCGAGGAGATCTTGTCCTTGAGCGCGATGTTCCAGTAGTCGAGCGCCAGCGTGACTTCCTTGATCGGCTCGATGACCATGCCGACGGCGAAGGTCTTGGATTGTTCAGGCTTCAGGTTGGGATTGCCGCCCTGCAGCTTGAACTGCTGGGTTTTGCAGTCGCGCGAAGGGTTGGCGCCGGGTTGCTTGACGCCGCCCGGGCACAGGATCGGATCGCTGTACGAGTCGTTGGTGTCGTTGCGCGACGGCGGGCCGTTTTTCTCGAACAGCGTCGGCGCGCGGAAGCCGGTGCTGGCCGAGCCGCGCAGCAACACCTGCTTGGTGGGCTGGTAGCGCACGCCGATTTTCGGGTTGGTGGTGTTGCCGACGTCGCTGTAATCGTCGTAGCGCAGCGCCAGTTGCACTTCCAGGTCCTTGACCAGCGGCAAATTCAGTTCGCCGAACAGCGCCTTGATATTGCGCGAACCGTCCTTCGACAACGAACCCGACAGGCCGGAGCTGCTGGCCTGCGAGGCGATCGCGCGGTTGACGTAGAAGTCGGCCTTCTCCTGGCGCACCTCGGCGCCCACCGCCAGCGCCATCATGCCGCCGGCCATCGGCATCAGCTCGCGGCTGGCCTTGGCGTCGAGCGCGGTCGTGGTCACCTTGGCGTTCTGCACTTCGCCGCGCAGCGCGGTGCTGGCCAGGTAGGCGGTGCCGGCGGCGTTTTGCGGTCCGAACGGGTTCAAGATGCCGTTGGCCACGCCGGCCGCAAACGAGGCGTCCTGCACATAGCCGCCGGTGAAGTTTTCGGCCGATTTGCTGATGGCGCGGCTCAAGCCGGTCTGGTAGTCCCAGCCGGCCAGTTCGCCCTCCAGCGACAGCAACAGGCGGTCGGTGCGGCCCTTCGAGTCGATTTGGCGCTGGCCGGCGTCGATCGGGCGCCAGTTGACGCTGAGCGGATCGCCGGACAAGCCGGGCTGGGCCGGCACGCCGCCCGCGTTGCCCGGATAGTAGGGGCTGCTGGCCGGCAGCACCAGGCCGATTTGCGGCGGCGGCGCGGTGCGCGCGCGCACGTCGCTTTCCGAATGCAGGTATTCCAGCGTCGCCAGGTGGCTGCCCAGCTTCAGCGCGCCCTTGCCGAAGAAGGCCAGTTGCTTTTGCTCCGGCAAGTTGTCGATCTGCCGCGTGTAATCCTGGCGGCAGGTATTGTTGTCGACGCTGGGCACCGACAGCGGCGGCTGGCAACCGGTGGCGAAGCTGGGATTGCCGGCCAGGTCCGCGGTGGCGTCGTAATAGTTGCCGGGGAAGGTGGTGCCGCTGGTCGTGTCGAGGCCGCGGGCGCGGTTCACGCCGGTCTTGGAGAACTCGCGCTGCTGCGAGGTCAGCACTTTTTGCTTGTGGTAGTCGACCACGCCGAAAACGTTGAAGCCGTCGGTGTCGAGCTTGCCGAAGCCGGACGACAGGTTGACGCGATGCTCGCCGCCGCCCTTGTGTTGCGGCGCCACCACTTCGGCGGTGATGTTGGTGACGTTGACCGAACGTTTGGTGATGAAGTTGATCACGCCGCCGATGGCGTCGGTGCCGTAGATCGCCGAGGCGCCGTCGCGCAGCACTTCGACCCGGTCCAGCGCCGACAGCGGAATGATGTTCAAGTCGACGCTGGCGCCGTCGTACGGGTGGTTGGCGATGCGCCGGCCGTTCAGCAGCACCAGGGTCTTGTCGCCGCCCAGGCCGCGCAAGTCGGCGCCGGCCTGGCCGCCGGTGGGCAGGCCGCTGGAGTTGCCGCCGACGGAGTTGCCGCTGCCCAGGTTCGATTGGTTGGACGGGATCTTGCTCAGCACTTCCTGGGCCGTGGTCAGGCCCTGTTTGATGAATTCCTCCGCCTTGATCACGCTCAGCGGGTTGGCCGTTTCCGACACCAGGCGTTTGATCGACGACCCCGTCACCTCGACGCGCTGCATCGGTGCAGCCTCCTGCGCCTGCGCCGGCTGCGCCAGCATACCTAAGCTCGCGGCAAAACCACCGGCACAAATAATACGAACGGAACGCGACAAAACTGATTCTCTGAACATGTGCGGAACTCCCTTTTAAAAGCGTGATTGGCTATTTCGAGTGCAGTCGACGTGGGGTGGCCATGGCGACCGGTGCAGCAACCTTGCTAATTCGTTTAGCAAGATTTGCGAATCAATGTACCTAGCAGATGATCCTAGTGTCAACATTTACAGCGCGGTTGTGCGGTTAAACAACGCCTGCGCGAGCGGCGTTTGGCCGCGCGCAAAGGCCCGCGCGCGCGGCGACCGGCGGCGGCCGCGCGCATGCGGCGCCGCAGCATGGCGGCGCCGACCTCCGCCGCGCCGACTAGTTAAACCGGTAGCTGGCGCCGAGCTTGAAGTAGCGGCCGATGGCGCCGCTGGCGTCCATCGGGTTGTAGCTCAAGCCGCCGTAGGTCAGCGCGTCCAGCGGGGCGACCTTGTCGGTGGCGTTGGACACCGAGGCGAACAGTTGCAGCGCCTTGCTGTAGTTCCAGCGCGTCGACAGGTCCAGCGTCGTGAACGAGGCCAGCGTACAGCCCGGCGGCGCGTCGCCGCCGTCGGCCAGCACGGTGGCGCACTTGGCGCCCTGGTACTTGATGTTCTTCAGGTCCGAGCGGTAGTTCAGCGTGCCCGTGACGTTCCAGTCGGCCCGGTCCCACGAGGCGACCAGGTTGATTTTGTTCTTCGGCGTGCCGGCGCAGTTCGAGGTGTCGCAATTGCCGTGGGTGCCGGCGAACTGGTAGCGCACCGTGGCGGACTCGGCCCGCAGCCACGAGGCGATGTGGGTCCAGGTCAGGCCGACGCTGGCGCGGCCGTACTCGCCCAGCCGCAGGCGCTGTTTGAGGTCCAGGTCGACGCCCTTGATCTCGGTGAAGCTGGAGTTGCGGTAGGGCGCGCGCGCCAGCAGCAGGGTGCCGGTGTTGGGCGCGACCACGCCGCCGATGCTCAGGTTATTGTCGGCCCGGATCGCGCTCGGCAGCGCCGCCGCCTCGTTGTACGGCAGCGGGTTGATCTCGTCAATGCGCTTGATCTTCCACGCGTCCAGCGACAGGCTGGTGTCCTTGAGCACATCCCACACCAGGCCCAGCGTGTAGCCCTTCGAGGTTTCCGGACGCAGGTTCGGATTGCCCAGCTTGACGGCGTTGATGGTGATGTTGCAGTCGGTCGAGGTGGCGCCCGACAGCGGCGTCTTGCCGTTCGGACAGCGCACCGGGTCGACGGTCGGCGCGGCGCCGGTGCTCTGGCTTTCGGCGCCGGACTCGGCCGGACCGGGCGCGCGGAAGCCCTCGGCGTAGGTGCCGCGCAGCGCGAAGGTTTTCAGCGGGGTCCACTTGGCGCCCAGTTTCGGCGTGCTCGAGCTGAAGTTCTGGTACTTGTCGTAGCGCAGCGCGGCCGACAGTTCCAGCGTGTTGACGAGCGGCGCCGCCACCTCGATGAACAGCGCCGAGACCTTGCTGTCGCCCTTGGCGGCGACGTAGTTCGAGTTGACCGAGCCGTCGCGGGTGCCGTCGAGCGAGGGGTTGTCGAGTTTTTCGCGGCGGTGCTCGGCGCCCACGGCCAGGCCCAGCATGCCGCCCGGCAGCGCGAACAGCTCGCGCGAGGCCTTGGCGTCGACGATGTCGAGCTTGGTGGTGGAGTCGGAGCGCAGGCTGCGCGCCATCGCCGCGTACAGCGAGGCCGGGTTGCGGCCGGCCTGGGCTCCGAGGTAGTAGGGGAAATACTGGCTGGCCGGGTTGCCCAGCGCGTCGCGCACCACGTTCAGGTTCAACATGTTGCTGTAGTCCAGGTGCAGTTTCGACTCGGAATGCACATAGGCGGCGTCGTAGTCCCAGTCGCCGAGCTTGCCCTTGGCGCCGGCGACGAAGCGGCTGAACTCGTTGTTCGCCGAGCGCGTGCTGGCGCCGACGTCGAAGGCGGTGTAGCGCACCCGCACCGGCACGCCATACGGGTTTTGCGGATGGTTCGCGGCCAGCAACATGGCGGTGCCGGCGCCGGAGCCGTAGTTGATCACGCCGGCCGGGTTGGCCGCGCTCGACGGGAAGGCCACGGTCGGGGTGATGGTCGGCGGGATCATCTGGAAGGAGGTGTCGCGCTTCGAGTAGCCCAGTTCGGTGTAGAGCTGGGTGTCGGGATGCAACTGCCAGGTGCCGCGGCCGTACAGGTTGACCGATTCGATCTTCGGCTGCATCGCGCGGAACTGGTCGTGGTGCCACAGGCAGCCGCCCTTCGGGTCGGGCGGGGCCGACGCCGACAGGCCGGCGCAGCCCGGCAGGGAAACGTAGTCGAGGGTGGCGGGGTTGCGGATCGAACCGGCCGGGCCGGCCGTGGCGTCGTTGTTGCCGTTGATGTAGCCGGAGGCGAACTGGGTGCCGATCGGGTAGCCGTAGGCGCGCAGGTCGCCCTTGCCGATCCAGTCGCGGCCGGCGCGGTCCTTGTTGAACAGCATGTCGGACTTGCTGTATTCGGCGTTGACGACGAGGTTGTAGTTGTCGCGCTCGAGGTTGCCCTTGCCAACGCTCAGCGAGGCCTTGTGCTGGCGCGCGTCGCCGTCGCCGGAGACGCCGGTGTCGGCCTTGAGCATGCTGCCCTCGAAGTCCTTGCGCAAGATGATGTTGACGACGCCGGCGATGGCGTCGGCGCCGTAGGTCGACGAGGCGCCGTCCTTGAGAATCTCGATGCGCTCGACGATTTGCATCGGCACGCTGCTCAGGTCGGTGAAGCTTTTCTGGCCGTCGTCGGCGCGCGCGAACGGCGCCATACGCCGCCCGTTGAGCAGCACCAAGGTCGAGGTCGCGCCCAGGCCGCGCAGCGAGATCGCCGTCGAGCCGGCGGCAAAACCGTTGCCAAAGCCGGTGGGCAGCGAGCCGGCGCCGTCGGCGGTCAGGGTTTGCAGGAAGTCGGCGACGCTGCTTTTGCCCGATTTGAGCAACTCGTCGCGGCCGATCACCTGGATCGGCGAGGCCGTCTCGGCGCTGGCGCGCTTGATGCTTGAGCCGGTAATTTCAACCCGTTGCATATTGCCGTCCTGGGCCAGGGCCGGCTGGGCCAGCGCGGCGGCGGCGAGGGCGGCGACGCCGCCGGCGCACAGCAGGCGCACCGAGCGCGATATCACGGTTTCAACGGTTTCCATCCTGATCATGGTGCTGGCTCCAGTAAGTAACGGTATTGGTTGGGGGCGGGGGAGGTCGTTTCCTTAACTCTGTCAAAAAAATCATATTGATTTTTTATTAATCGATAAGACCACCGCGCCCCCGCGGCTGTCAATCGCCGGCATGTTCGTTCAACATAGAAACAACACCAATAAAATTGCCGTAATCGTCATTATTTACAGAGTGGGGCCGCGTATGTTGCGGCGCAAAAAGCGCTTTATTACGGTGTAAACCACTTACCCCGGGCCGGCGCGCGGACCGGCCGGCCTCCTGCGTCCGCCGATGCTGCGCCGCAGCACGTTTGGCCAGTCCGGCGCACATCCGCGTTTTCCGCGCGCGCCGGCGCCGGCGCAAAATATTTATGTCCGCCGGGGTTCGCCAAGACGGTGGAATATGCGTTATCGTTACGCCTCTTTTTGGGCGCGGCACAATACCAGGGACCGCACCCAACCGGCACGGAACTTGCATTAGTGAAACGGGCGTTCAACGCCGGCCCCCGCCAACCGGGGGCCGGTCGGCGCGGCGCACTGATACGGGGCGTCACAACAAGACATGGAAGGGTTGCAGATGAGATCAAAATGGGGCCAGCGCTTGACGCTGGCGGCAGCGCTGGGCGCCTTGGCGCCGCTGGCGGCGGCCGCGCCGGACGAGGCGGGCAAGCCGGTGAAGGTGTTGCGCTATATCTTGCCGGCGGCGGAAACGGGTTTCGATCCGGCCACCGCGCGCGACCTGTATTCGAACCACATCACGCAGGCCATTTTCGAGCCGCTGTTCACCTACGATTACCTGGCGCGCCCGGCCAAGCTGGCCCCGCACGCCGCCGCCGCGCTGCCCGAGGTGTCGGCCGACGGCAAGACCTATACGATCCGCCTGAAAAAGGGCATCGTTTTCACGCCCGACCCGGCCTTCAAGGGCAAGCGGCGCGAGGTGACGATGGCCGACTACGTGTACTCGTGGAAGCGGCTGTTCGACCCGAAACTGGCGTCGGCCCACACCTGGCTGCTGGAAAACAAGGTCGTCGGCCTCGACCAGTTGGCCAAGGACGCCAAGAAAAGCGGCAAGTTCGACTACGACAAGGCGATTCCCGGCTTCGAGCTGCTCGACCCGTACACGCTGCGCATCAACCTGACCCAGACCGATTTCAACCTCGGCATGATCCTCGCGTACGAGCCGACCTCGGCGGTGGCGCGCGAGGTGGTGCAGCAATACGGCGACGTCAAGGGCGAGGTCGCCTCGAACCCGGTCGGCAGCGGCCACTACAAGCTGGGCCAGTGGGTCCGCGGCAACCGCATCGTGCTCGAGGAAAACACCGACCACCTGCCCGAAACCTGGGACTTCGAGGCCGGCGACGACCCGGACGACCAGCGCATCGTGCGCCAGATGAAGGGCAAGAAAATCCCGCAGATCGGCCGTATTGAAATTAGCGTGTTGATCGAGGACCAGTCGCGCTGGCTGTCGTTCCAGAGCGGCGGCACCGACCTGTTCTGGCTGGACGGCCCGCTGTCGCCGAAGGCCATGCTGGACGGCAAGCTGCGGCCCGAGCTGGCGGCCCGCGGCGTGCAGCTGTCGCGCCTGATCGACCCGGAAATCACCTCCTACTATTGGAATATGCAGGACCCGATCCTGGGCGGCTTCGCGAAGGAAAAAATCGCCCTGCGGCGCGCCATCGCGATGGCCCACAACATCGACGAGGAAATCCGCATCGTCTGGCAAGGCCAGGCCGAGAAGATGGAATTCCCGATTCCGCCGGGCGTCGTCGGCCACGACCCGCACTACAAGAGCCTGCTGCAATACGACCCGGTGCTGGCCAACAAGCTGCTCGACAAGTTCGGCTACAAGAAGGGCGCCGACGGCTGGCGCACGCTGCCCGACGGCAAGCCGCTGGTGCTGCACTACGCCTCGCGCAACGAGGCCAGCGGCGTGTTGCAGGCCGAGATGTGGCGCAAGACCTACACCTCGATCGGCATCCAGATGGTCAACGACCGCATGATCTTCTCCGACATCCTGAAGACCGAGAAGCAGTGCAAGATGCAAAGCCGCAGCGCGCCGTGGCTGGCCGACTATCCGGACGGCGACAACTTCATGCAGTTGTACTACGGCCCGAACACGCACCAGAACAACAACGGCTGCTACCAGGACCCGGAATACGACAAGCTGTACGCGGCCAGCCAGAAGATGGCGGCCGGCCCCGAGCGCGACCTGCTGTACCACAAGATGGCGCGCCTGCTGGAAGTCAACGCCGGCGCCCTGATGGGCTACGCGCGCTACCGCAACATGCTGGCCCAGCCGGGCGTGCTGGGCTACAAAAAACACCCCATCCTGCACCAGGAATGGCAATACATCGACATTGAAAAAGCCAAGTAAGCGCCGCTTATAGTTACTAAGGAAAAATAATGTTTGCTTATATATTGCGTCGCCTGTGGCAGATGCTGCCCACCATGCTGGGCGTCGTGCTGCTGGTCTTCCTGCTGTTTAACTGGGTCGGCGGCGACCCCGCCTATATCCTCGCGGGCAAGATGTCGAACGCCGAAAGCATCGCCAACATCCGCGCCCAGCTGGGCGTGGACCAGCCGTACTACGTGCAACTGTGGATCTTCGTCAAGCAGATCGTCACCTTCGACTTCGGCCAGAGCTGGGCCACCGGCGAGACCGTCTCGCACATCATCGGCAGCCGGCTCGGACCGTCGCTGACGGTGCTGCTGCCGTTGACGATACTGGAAACCTTCTTCGGCATCGCGCTGGCGCTGGCGATCGCCTTCGTGCGCGGCTCGTTGACCGACCGCGCCGTCATGGTCGCCTGCACCGTCGGCATGTCGATTTCCATCCTGGTCTACATCATCGTGTTCCAGTACGGCTTCGCCTACAAGCTGGGCCTGTTCCCGGTGCAGGGCTGGGGCGAGGGCTTTTGGGAAAACCTGCTGCGCTATTCGACGCTGCCGATCCTGATCGGGCTGGCCGTGTCGATCGCCCCGACGTTGCGGCTGTACCGCACCTTCGTGCTCGACGAGGTCAACCAGGATTACGTGCGCACCGCGCGCGCCAAGGGCTTGCCGGAGCGCCGCATCATGTGGGTGCACGTGCTGCGCAACGCCTCGATTCCGATCATCACGCATGTGATGTCGAATTTGCCCGCGTTGTTGATCGGCGCCTTTTTGCTCGAGCGCTTCTTCGGCATCCCCGGCATCGGCCGCGAGGTGATTTTGGCCGTCGAGCGCAGCGACTTCCCGGTGATCAAGGCGATCACCGTGTACGTCGCCGCCGCAACCATGGTCTTCAATCTGCTCACCGACCTGATGTACCAGGCGGTTGATCCACGCGTACAACTGAAGTAAGGATAGCGATGTCGAATACTCACTCATCGCCGGGGCTGTGGGCCCTGGCGTGGCGCCGTTTGCGCGCCGACAAGATGGCGATGCTGGCGCTGGCCGTGGTTGGCGCCTTCCTGCTGATGCTGCTACTGTCGTCGACCGGCGTCATCGTCGCCGACTGGGAAGACGAGGTCGGCGTCAGTTACGCGCCACCGGGTTTCCTCGGCGCCGGCGCCGTCGCCGCCCTGCAGGAAAAGGTCAAGGCCAAGGCCGGCCATGACGCGCCGACCGAAGTCAACGTGCTCGACCCGCTGGCCGACGAGATCGCCCAGTTGCGCGCCGAAATGGGCGCCAGCCCGGACGTCGCCGTCGACATGTACGGCGTCACCGACCCGCTCGCCGCCGAACTGGCCGAATTGCGCGCCGGCATGGCCAAGTCGCACGGCGCCGGCGCCGCCGCGAAACTGGCGACGCTGCCGTTCGGCGCCGACAAATGGGGCCACGACGTGCTCAAGAAAACCATCAAGGGCGCCGAAACCTCGATCGTCGTCGGCCTGGTCGCGGCGCTGCTGGCGGTGCTGCTGGGCACCCTGTTCGGCGCCGTCTCCGGCTACTTCGGCGGCGTCGTCGACGATTTCTTCAACTGGTTCTACAGCATCTTCACGGCGATTCCGTCGATTCTGATGATACTGACGGTGGCCGCCGTGCTGCAACAGAAGGGCTTGATGACCATCGTCTTGATCCTCGGCCTGACCGGCTGGACCGGGCCGTACCGCCTGATGCGCGCCGAATACATCAAGCACAAGGCGCGCGAGTACGTGATGGCGGCCGACGCCATCGGCGCCTCGCACTGGCGCAAGATGTTCTCGCACATCTTCCCCAACGTCAGCCACGTCGCGCTGGTGCAGATGTCGATCCTGGTGGTCGGCTTCATCAAGGCCGAGGTGATTTTGAGCTTCCTCGGTTTCGGCGTGCCGGTCGGCATGGTGTCCTGGGGCAGTATTTTGAACGAGGCGCAAAACGAGTTGATTCTTGGCATGTGGTGGCAATTGACCGCCGCGGCCGTGGCGATGGCGGTCCTGGTGACGGCGTTCTCGCTGTTTACCGACGCGCTGCGCGACGCGCTTGACCCGAAAGTGAAATAGGACAGCCATGAGCCAAGACAAGCATAACGATTTGCTGCAGGTGCGCGATTTGCGCGTGACCTTCCGCATCGACAAGAAAAACACCTTCGAAGCCGTCAAGGCGATCTCCTTCGACGTGCCGCGCAACGCCACGGTGGCGCTGGTGGGCGAGTCCGGCAGCGGCAAATCGGTCAGCTCGCTGGCCGTAATGGGCCTGCTGCCGGAGGACACCACCATCATCGACCCGGCCAGCCGCATCCTGTTCGGCGGCAGGGACTTGCTGAAGATGGGCAAGGCGGCGCGGCGCGACATCTGCGGCAAGGACATCGCGATGATCTTCCAGGAGCCGATGTCGTCGCTCAACCCGGTCTTCACGGTCGGCTTCCAGATCGCCGAGGTGCTGCGCCAGCACATGGGCATGGACGCCAAGCAGGCGCGCGCGCGCACGCTGGCGTTGCTCGACGAGGTGGGCATTCCCGACCCGGCCACCAAGATCGACGCCTACCCGAGCATGATGTCGGGCGGCCAGCAGCAGCGCGTGATGATCGCCATGGCCATCGCCTGCGAGCCGAAACTGCTGATCGCCGACGAGCCCACCACCGCGCTCGACGTGACGATCCAGAAGCAGATCATGGAACTGATCGCCAAGCTGCAAAAGAAACACCAGATGTCGGTGCTGTTCATCACCCACGACCTGGGCCTGGTGGGCGAGATCGCCGACCACGTCATCGTCATGCGCCACGGCGACGTGCGCGAGACCGGCGCCACCGGCGCCGTGTTCAGCGACCCGCGGGACGCCTATACCAAGGCGTTGCTGCACTGCCGGCCGTCGCTGGAGCAGCGGCCGTGGCGCCTGCCGGTGATCAACGACTACATCAGCGGCGCGGCCGCGCCCGGCGTCGAGGTTAGGCAGCGCAGCCGCGGCTACGTCGACGGCGAGGACAACGTGCTGGTGGTGAAAAACCTCTGCAAGAGTTTTTACCTGCGCGAAGGGCTGTTCGGCAAGCGCGAGTTCCAGGCCGTCAAGGACGTCTCGTTCAACCTGCCCCGCGGCAAAACCCTGGGCGTGGTCGGCGAGTCCGGCTCGGGCAAGACCACGGTCGGCCTGACTTTGCTGCGCCTGCACCAGGCCACCGGTGGCACCGCGCTGTTCGAGGGCAAGGACCTGATCGCCATGCCGGCCAAGGAATACCTGCCGTACAAGCGGCGCATCCAGATCATTTTCCAGAACCCGTACGCCTCGCTGAACCCGCGCTTCACGGTCGGGCAGATCCTGCTGGAGCCGATGCGCATCCACAAGATCGGCGCCACGGACAAGGAACGCACCGAGAAAGCCTATTGGCTGCTGGAAAAGGTCGGCTTGCCGGCGCAAGCCTTCCAGCGCTACCCGCACGAGTTTTCCGGCGGCCAGCGGCAGCGCATCGCCATTGCGCGCTGCCTGACGATGCAGCCGGAAATCCTGGTGTGCGACGAATCGGTGTCGGCGCTGGACGTGTCGGTGCAGGCGCAGGTGCTGAACCTGCTGCAAGACTTGCAGGACGAATTCGGCATGAGTTACATCTTCATCTCGCACGACCTGTCGGTGGTGAAATACATGGCCGACCAGGTGATGGTGATGCACAAGGGGCAAGTGGTGGAAATGGCCAATTCGGACGAGTTGTACCGCAACCCGGTGCACCCGTACACGAAGACCCTGCTCAGCGCCATTCCGCGCGGCGTGCCGGCGTAATTAGCACCAAGGGCGTCACCCCGGGCTGCCGGCCATATCAAAGGGAGTGGCCGGCAGCCTCGGCTTCGACATATTTTTCGGCTATCATGACGCTATGTCGACCTTAATCTCCCTGTTGCAAGAATACGGTTTGTTCATCGTGTTCGCCGTGGTGCTGGTCCAGCAATTCGGCTTGCCCATTCCAGCCTTTCCCATCCTGATCGTCTCCGGCGCGCTGGTCGTCGACGGCGACGGCAGTTGGCCGGCGGTGCTCGCCCTGAGCGTCGCGGCGTGCCTGATCAGCGACTATTTCTGGTTCCGCGCCGGACGCCATTACGGCAAGCGCATCCTCAAGCTACTGTGCCGCATATCCCTGTCGCCCGACTATTGCGTCAGCCAGACCGAGGACAGTTTCAGCCGCTGGGGTCCGAAGGGCTTGATCGTGGCCAAGTTCGTCCCCGGCTTTAGCACGATCGCGCCGCCGCTGGCCGGCGCGATGGGTACCGGCGACGCCACCTTCCTCGGCTTCAGCGTGCTGGGCGCGTTGCTGTGGAGCGGCACCGGCATTGCCCTCGGCGCCTACTTCCACACCAGCGTCGACGAGGTGCTTGAAACGCTCGGCACCATGGGCACGACCGCGCTGATCGTGCTGGTGTGCCTGCTGGCGCTGTTCGTCTGCTTTAAGTATGTCGAGCGCAAGCGTTTCCAGCGCAAGATGCAAGGCGAGCGCATCAGCGTCGACGCATTGCGCAAACTGGTCGACGACGGCCTCGAGCCGGTGCTGGTGGACGCCCGCAGCGCCACGGCGCAAACGCTGGACCCGGCCGCGCCCGGCGCGCTGTTGTTCAGTGGCGGCGAGCCGAGCAAGGCGATCGGCGCGCTGTCGAAGGATCGCCACATCGTCGTATATTGTAGTTGCCCCAACGACGTGACGGCCGCCCATGTCGCCCAGCAATTGCACGCCCATGGTTACCACCGCGCCAAACCGCTGCAGGGCGGGCTGGACGCGTGGAACGCGGCGTTCCGGCCGCAGGGCGCCGCGGTCAACGCGGCGGCTTGAGGCAACCGGGGCCAGACCCGGCTGCCGCGTAGGTCGGATTAGCGTCGCGTAATCCGACGCCGAGCCGCTGCCGACGCCAGCCGGCTTACGCCCAGTCGGGCTAACCCGACCTACGAAAATCGCGCCAGCTGCATCCTTGGCGGCGCCCGGCGCGCGCCACCTCGTTCGCTATCCCGCTAAGCTCATTTGAAACCAAGCGCAAAGGCCGGGGTCAGACCCCTAGGAGTCTGCGCGGCAGACAATTCTTGCGCTGACCATGTGACGCGCTTCTTGCCTGCGTCGATGGCGATTCACTTTCGCACTCGAAAGTGGAATGAAATAGGAGCCTGAGAGTGGGGATTGGACGGACTTTCGCCCTTTCAGGTCTTACGCGGACAGCATTTTCGCCATGCGCCGCAGGTTCAGCGCGGTGCAGACGAGTTTCCACTCGGCCTGAGCCTTCGCCAGTCCTCGCATGCTAAATTGCCGGAACCCGAGTACGCTTTTCACCCAAGCGTTGGGCGGTTCCGAGATCCACTTGCGTTTTCGGTAAGCCGCCTGGATCGTCGCGGATCTGAACTTGTCTGCCATGGCGGCACACAAAGGCCGCTTTTTCGGATCGATTACCGCTTCCTGCTTGCCGATGCGTCCGAGTGCCACAATCAGTTCGGACGGGTGAGCGCGTAGTTGCTCGAACATGGCTTCCGAGCGATAGCCTGCATCGGCGAGCACCAGCTCGGCATCGTCACCGACGTTGCGCTTTACCGCTGCGAGCACCGACGCCAGTTGCCCACTGTCAGCCGCACTATTGACGAGTTTGGCCGCCACGATGATGTGGGCGCTCTCGTCGACTGCAGCTTGGGCGTTGTACGCATAGTCGAAGCCGCCGCCGGCGCGCTTCATGATACGGCTTTCCGGNTCGGTAAAATTCTCTTGGGCGTCGGGCTTGGGTTCGCCGAACTTGTATTTAAAACGCGACTTCTTCTTTGGCTTGCCAGAGTCCTCGGGCGGCACATCTTCGTCATCGCTACGGCCGCGCGCGATATCGGCCTGGCGTTGGCGATCTTCAAGACGCGCACGGGCAGCGCGGATGACGGCAAGGCGGTCCTCGCGCCTTGCGATCTCCGCCGGGATATCGAGTTCCGGCTCGTTTTTTTCGGCGGCATCCGCCGCTCTGGCCCTGGCCAGCAACGCGTCGATTTGATCCTTGAGCTCACGCTCGGCCTTTTGCATCCGGTCGTAGCTCATCGCTTTGTGGCGCGATGCGTTGGCCTTGATCTTGGTGCCATCGACACCGATCGTGCCAAGCTTGACCAAGCCGCACTCTTTCGCCATCTTCACTACCTGTACGAACAGGTCCGACAGTTCCTTCAAGTGGATCGCGCGGAAATCGCAAATTGTTCGGTGCGCCGGATAGTTGTCAGCGGCGAGCATACGCAACGCCACGTCCTCGTACAGCTTTCGGGCCAGCTTGCGTGATGAGAACACACCGGTTGCATACCCGTACACAAGTATTTTGACCATCATCGCCGGATTAAATGGCTGGTTGCGGGACCCGCCCCCTGCATACCGCGCGTGAAAGGCGGACAGGTCGAGCGAGTCGACAGTGTCGCTAACGAAGTAGGCCAGGTGCCCCTCAGGGAGCCAATCTTGCAAAGCATGGGGAAGCAGCATCTGTTGATGCTGATTGTAGGGGAGGTAGCTCGTCGTCATTCGACAAGTTTACCTCGTCCCCATTCCGATTGCATCAGTTTCTGCCGCGCAGACTCCTAGGGTCTGGCCCCAGACTCCGGCGTCGCTAAATATTTAGTTTTTGGTAGTTTTACTACTGACATATCAACGTAGTTTTGTCGTGTTTTTGGCGGCTACGGCCATGATATGTACTAAAACTACAAAGATAGCTTGCGTCGTTACCAAGAAATCCATTAAGCTTGGCTTCCCACTTCTTAATTGACATCATGAGCGCTCAGTCCAACTCCGCCTTGCATACTTCGCCTTCCACCTTCATCGATGGTCCGCGCCTGTTGGCGGATGTTGGCGGCACCAATGCCCGTTTCGCGCTGGAGACGGCGCCGGGCGACATCGGTTTGGTGGTCGTACTGCCGTGCGCCAACTACGCGAGCCTGACGGACGCGCTCAAGGCATATTTGGCGTCGCCGGAGGTGGCCGCCGCCGGTGGCGCCGCGGTGCGCAACGCGGCGGTGGCCATCGCCAATCCGGTCGACGGCGACTTTTTGCAGATGACCAACCACCACTGGTCGTTCTCGATCGAGGCGATGCGCCTGGAGTGCGGTTTCGACAACTTCGTCGTGGTCAACGATTTCACCGCGCTGGCGCGCTCGCTGCCGCATTTGTCGGCCGCCGACAAGCGCCAGGTCGGTTCCGGCGAGGCGCGCGCCGACGCCGCGCTGGGCCTGATCGGCCCCGGCACAGGCCTGGGCGTGTCCGGCCTGATCCCGTCGCACGGTTACTGGAGCGCGCTGCAAAGCGAGGGCGGCCATGTCAGCTTTTCGCCGGTTAACCAGACCGAGATCGCCATTTTGCAATTCGCCTGGCGCGAGTTCGAGCACGTCTCGGCCGAACGCCTGATGTCCGGCGTCGGCCTGGAGTTGATCTACCGGGCGCTGGCCGACCGCGCCGGCGTCGCCGCCGAGGCGATCGGCGCGGCCGAGATCACCCGGCGCGCGTTGGCCGGCGAGTCGGCGCTGTGCGACGACGTCATCGAGGCGTTCTGCGGCATGCTCGGCACCGTCTGCGGCAACATCGCCGTGACCTTGGGCGCGCACGGCGGTATCTATATAGGCGGCGGCATCGTGCCGCGGCTGGGCGAGCGCTTCGACCGCTCCAGCTTCCGCGCCCGTTTCCAGCAAAAAGGCCGCTTCGTGAAATATCTTTCGCAGGTACCAACCTTTGTTATCACCGCGCAATACCCCGCCTTCCTTGGGACATCGGCTATCTTGTCGGAAAAACTGGCCGGCGGCTGAGGTCGTCCCCGGCAAGCGTTTACCCGTTTTTGCGCTTTCTCCGCTTTTATCAGGTACAATTGGCGTCGTTGGATGAAATTGCGTCTCTCGTTCGCACTTGCCTGAACATCGCGGAGCGAGATCGCGTTCCACTTTGAAATCAACGGCCCAGCACTGATTCAATAGAATCCGGGCCGTAGTTGGCAGGGTACTACTCTCCTTCTGTAACAGTCCCGCTCTGCGCGCATCGGCCAGGGCGTCGGAAAACAGCTTCAACGAGCAATCCAGCAAGGCGGCGTCCTCCGATGCCAGTGTCCTGTTTTCGTTGAGATGATTTGTTTTGATTTCTTTCTTTGCATACGATTTGCAATACACATCCGCACAGAGTTGCTATGAATACAATTGAGGCGAAAAAAGTCCTCGAAACCGCTTTGCTGTGCGCGCGCGAGTCCTTGTCGATCCACAGCCTGAAAAAGCTGTTTGTCGACGCCGATGACAGTGGTCGTGCGCGCGGCGTGGGGGTGGGCGCCGACACCATCAAGCAGTTGCTGGAGGAGTTGCGCCGCGATTGGGCCGGCAAGGGTATCGAAGTGGTGAGCCTGGCCTCGGGCTGGCGTTTTCAAAGCCGCCCGGAAATGAAGATGTATCTGGACCGCATGACGCCGGAGCGTCCGCCGAAGTATTCCCGGGCGACGCTGGAGACGCTGGCCATCATTGCCTATCGCCAGCCGGTGACGCGCGGCGACATCGAGGAGATTCGCGGCGTCGCCGTCAATTCGCAGACGATCAAGATGCTGGAAGACCGCGGCTGGGTCGATGCCATCGGTTACCGCGACGTGGTGGGGCGGCCGGCCTTGCTGGCCACCACCAAGCAGTTTTTGGAAGACCTGGGTTTGAATTCGCTGTCCCAGTTGCCGCCGTTGCAGCACATCAGTGACATGGGCGGCAGCGGGCTGGAGATGGAGGCCCTGGAGGCCGCCCTGCAAGAGAATTTTGATAAGGCGGCGACCAACGACGCTGTCAAAGTCGATAAGACTGCGACGCACGACGTCGCGGTGTTTGAAAAGGCGACGCCGCGCGAGGTTCCAATGAGCGACGCCGACGCTATCGCCGCTGCAATACGCGACGCTGCAATACACGACGCCGCGGTACGCGACGCCGCAATGAAAGACGCTGTAATACAAGGTGGTGCAGGTAGCAATACGGCTGTGACAGATGTGACAGCAAGCCCTGATGCCGGCCCCGATGCTTCAGCTGATGAAGCCTTCACTCACGACCCTGCGCCAGAATTAACGGTTGACGCTGCGCCAGGTCAGCACAACCAAGAAACTAATAATGACTAATCCGAACACTCCCGAGACAGTTACCAACGCCGTGATGGGTGCCGCCGATGGCGCCGCAGACGTTGTTGCCAAGCCGAAGCGACGCACCAAGGCGCAGATCGAAGCCGACGCCGCCGCCGCGGCCCTGGCCGGCGACGCGCCCGCCAAACCGAAGCGCCGCGCCAAGGCCGACGCCGGCGTGGTGGAAGCGGCCAGCGCCGACGCGGGCGCCGCCGACGCCGTCGCGCCTGTGAAAAAACCGCGCGCCAAGCCGGCCGCCAAGGCCGCCCAGCCCGACGCCGAAACCGCCGGCGCGCCCGCCGCGCCGGCCCCGCGTCCGCGCCCGGCCCGCGAAGCCAAGAAAATCGAAGTCGCCGCCGAAGCCGCCGAAGCGGCTGTCGCCGACGCCGCGCCGCGCCAGGAGCGCCAGGAGCGCGCCCCGCGCGGCCCGCGCCAGATGCGCGCCGAGCAAGCCGACCGCGCGCCGCGCATCAATCTGCCGCGCAACGCCCAGCCGCTCGACGCGGCGCAACCGGCGCCGCTGCCGGAAACGCTCGACGCCGAAGGCAATGTCGTCGCCCCGACCCGCCAGGAGCGCGCGGCGCGCAACGACGTGCGCGGCGCCGGCAAGAACGCCGGCAAAGGCAAGGGCAACAAGGGCAAGGGCCGCGACGCCGGCCAGGCCAAGCCTAGCGACGCCGACGACGTGTTTTCCTTC
Organism: Janthinobacterium sp. CG3; assembly: GCF_000344615.1. Taxonomy (GTDB): domain Bacteria; phylum Pseudomonadota; class Gammaproteobacteria; order Burkholderiales; family Burkholderiaceae_D; genus Janthinobacterium. Next base: position 4,953,311 of record NZ_KB467824.1, read on the forward strand.
GTTACCTCGGACGCCTTCGACAGCGACGAGCCGGCCAAGGGCCGCCAGCCGCAAAAAGCGCTGGTGCGCCGCGACCTGACCTCGGACGACGACGCGCCGAAGCTGCACAAGGTGCTGGCCGAGGCCGGTCTCGGTTCGCGCCGCGACATGGAAGACTTGATCATGTCGGGCCGCGTGTCGGTCAACGGCGAGCCGGCCCATATCGGCCAGCGCATCCTGCCCACCGACCACGTGCGCATCAACGGTAAATTGATCCAGCGCCGCGTCAGCAAGAAGCCGCCACGCGTGCTGGTGTACCACAAGCCGGCCGGCGAAATCGTCAGCCACGACGATCCGGACGGCCGTCCGTCGGTGTTCGACCGCCTGCCGACCATGAAGGCCGGCAAGTGGCTGGCCGTCGGCCGCCTCGATTTCAACACCGAGGGCCTGCTGCTGTTTACCACCTCGGGTGACCTGGCCAACCGTCTGATGCACCCGCGCTACGGCATCGACCGCGAATACGCGGTGCGCACGCTGGGCGAGCTGGAAGAGGGCATGCGCCAGAAGCTGCTGGCCGGCGTCGAGCTGGAAGACGGTCCGGCGAACTTCTCGAAGATCGCCGACGGCGGCGGCGAAGGCATCAACAAGTGGTATCGCGTCATCATCGGCGAAGGCCGTAACCGCGAAGTGCGGCGCATGTTCGAAGCGATCGGCCTGACCGTGTCGCGCCTGATCCGTACCCGTTACGGCGCGATGACCTTGCCTAGCAACTTGAAACGCGGCCGTTGGGAAGAAATGGAAGAAAACACGGTGCGCGATCTGCTCACCGCCTACGGTATCGAGAAAAAGATGCCGGCATCGGGCGATCCACGCGCCGCCGCCGCCGCCAAGGGGCGCCCGGCGCGCGAATCGGACGAGCCGAACGGCAACCGCATCGACGCCAGCAACCGCAACGCCGATCCCTACCCGTCGACCGGGCGTGGCGTCGGCCGCGGCCAGCCGCAGGGCCAGTTCCAGGGTTCCGGCCGTCCGGGCGGCCAGGGTCGTCCGGGCGGCCAGGGTGGCATGGGCGCCGGCATGGGCCGTCCGGGTGGCGAAAGCCGCGGTCCGGGCCGCGGCCAGTCGTCGGGCCAGTTCGCCGGCCAGCCGCGTTCCTCGGCGGCCGCGTTTGAAGGCCAGGGCCAGGCTCGTTCGCAGGGCCAGGGCCGTCCGCAAGGGCAGGGTCGTCCAGGCGGCGAGGGTCGTCCAAGCGAAGGCCGCGCCGGCGAAGGCCGCGCGCCACAGCGTACCCGCCAGCCTGATCCGCTGCAAACGACGTTTGGTTTCGCCAACACCGGTCCGCGCCGCGGCGGCGCCGGCGCCGGCGCCGGCCAGGCCCGTTCCGGCCAGCCCCGCGGCGGCATGGATCACAATCGCGGCGGCATGGACCAGGGCATGAAACGCGGTTCGCGCAAGCCGTAAAGGCAGCGCCGGCGCGGCTCGCGGCCGCGCGGTTGACATCTTCGTCGGTGTTGTATGAATGCCCTGGACGCAGTGCGCGGGATTGCTTCGCGCTCCAGAAGGGGTTATAATCTGCAGCCTAATAAAAGTTCTCCGCAAAGTAGCGTGGCGGGGAGTGCTTTCATCTGGTTGGGGAAATACAAGAAGGTGGGCAGATGCCCATTTTTTTTTTGTTGAACCGTTTGTGATGGTCTGTTTGATAAGATAACGGCTATGATCTGGAGAATGACTTGCAGCGTTTGGGATTAATAGAAACGACAGTTACAGGACTGGGCTACGAGCTGGTTGATGTCGAACGAGCCGAGCGCGGCGTGCTGCGCGTGTTTATCGATTTCACCGCCGCCGACGCGGCCGAAAAAGGCCCGATCACGGTCGAGGATTGCGCCACGGTCAGTCACCAGTTGTCGCATGTGCTGACGGTTGAAAACGTGCCGTACGAGCGCCTTGAAATTTCTTCCCCGGGCTTAGACCGCCCGGTGCGCAAGCTGGAAGATTTCGTGCGCTTCGCCGGTTACGAAATCATCGTCAAGCTGACGGTTGCCATGCCGGGTACGAACAACCGGAAGTCGTTCCAGGGGATCTTGCAAGAACCCGTGGGCGATAAATTGTCGTTAGAATTTGAAGGTAAGGATGGTCCGGCGATGTTGGAGTTTACGCTCGCCGATGTGGATAAGGCACGTTTGGTGCCGCAGGTGGATTTTAGGAGTCGCAAAGCATGAGTCGCGAAGTTTTATTATTGGTTGACGCGCTGGCGCGTGAAAAAAATGTCGACAAGGATGTCGTATTCGGAGCGCTGGAATTCGCGCTGGCGCAAGCCACGAAAAAACGCTACGAGGGCGAGGTCGACATTCGCGTCTCGATCGATCGCGACTCGGGTGTGTTTGAATCGTTCCGTCGCTGGCACGTCGTGCCCGACGAGGCCGGCCTGCAACTGCCGGACCAGGAGATCCTCCATTTCGAAGCCAAGGAACAAATTCCCGACATCGAAGTAGACGACCATATTGAAGAACCGATCGAGTCCGTCGAATTCGGCCGCCGCTTCGCCCAGGACACCAAACAGGTGGTCTTGCAGCGCGTGCGTGACGCCGAGCGCGAACAGATCCTGGTCGACTTCCTCGAACGCGGCGACGCGCTCGTGACCGGCACCATCAAGCGCATGGAACGCGGCGACGCGATCGTCGAGTCGGGCAAGATCGAAGCGCGCCTGCCGCGCGACCAGATGATTCCGAAAGAGAATCTGCGTATCGGTGACCGCGTTCGCGCCTTCATCCTGCGCATCGACCGCAATATGCGCGGGCCGCAGGTGATTCTGTCGCGCACCGCGCCGGACTTCATCATGAAGCTGTTCGAACTGGAAGTGCCGGAAATCGAGCAGGGCATGCTGGAGATTAAATCCGCCGCCCGCGACGCCGGCGTGCGCGCCAAGATCGCCGTCTACACGGCCGACAAGCGCATCGATCCCATCGGCACCTGCGTCGGCATGCGCGGTTCCCGCGTCCAGGCCGTCACCGGCGAGCTGGGCGGCGAACGTGTCGATATCGTGTTGTGGTCGGAAGATCCGGCCCAGTTCGTCATCGGCGCGCTGGCCCCGGCCAACGTATCCTCGATCATGGTCGATGAAGAAAAACACGCGATGGACGTGGTCGTCGACGAGGAAAACCTGGCGATCGCGATCGGCCGCTCCGGCCAGAACGTGCGCCTGGCCGCCGAACTGACCGGTTGGAAGATCAACATCATGACGGCCGAGGAATCGGCCGACAAGTCGGCCCAGGAAACGGCTGCCGTGCGCATCCTGTTCATGGAAAAGCTCGATGTTGACCAGGAAGTGGCCGACATTCTGGTGGAGGAAGGTTTCGCCAGTCTGGAAGAAATCGCCTACGTGCCAATTTCCGAAATGCTGGAAATCGAATCGTTTGACGAAGATACCGTCAATGAATTGCGGACCCGGGCGCGCGATGCGCTGGTGACCGAGGCGATTGCCTCGGAAGAAGGTCTGGAAGGCATGGACGAGGCGTTGGTTGGTCTGGAAAGCATGGACCGCATCACCGCCGGCAAGCTGGGTCTGGCTGGTATCAAGACCGTTGAAGCATTTGCAGCACTGGCATACGACGAGTTCGGCGCAATCCTGGCCTTGTCTGCGGACCGTGCGCGTGAACTGATTACAAGTGAATTTAAAGATGTGACCGACGATGAGATGAAGTTGGTTGACTCGAAATACGACGATCGTGCCAAGGCCCTCCAGGCCAAGGCATGGAGTCTGGCCGAATCCGCAAAGGCTTAATTTGAGTATCTTTATCATCTCCGCGACACATAGAAAAGAGGACTGAATGGCGAGTAACAACGTAGCCCAATTTGCCACCGAACTGAAGATGCCTGCAGATTTGCTGCTGACGCAGCTGCGTTCTGCCGGCGTCGAGAAAAGTTCGACGTCAGATCCATTGTCGAAAGATGATAAGGACAAGCTTTTGGATCACCTGCGCCGCACGCACGGCGCAGTGGCAGACACTGAGAAAAAGAAAATCACGCTGACGCGCAAGGAAACCACCGAGATCAAGCAAGCCGACTCCACGGGCAAGTCGCGCACGATCCAGGTAGCCGTCAAGAAGGTACGCACCTTCGTGCAACGCGACGACGTGCCGGCACCGGTGGTCGAGGCTGCCGCCCCGGCCGCGCCGGTGATCGACGCCGCCGAAGTGGCGCGCCGCGAAGACGAGGCGCGCCGCCAGGTCGAGCTGATCGCGCGTCAGGAAGCTGACCTGCGCGAGAAGCAAGAGCGCCTGGCCAAGCTCGACGCCGAGAAGGAAGCGCAAGCGAAAGCCACGCAAGCGGCCGAGTTGAGCGCCAAGCGCGAAGCCGACGCCGAAGCGAAGAAAGCCGCCGCCAAGGCAGCGACCGCGGTTGCCGCCGTCGCCGCCGGCGCGCCTGCCGTCGCCGACGACGCCGTCGCCGAAGAGAAGAAAAAAGCCGCCGCCGACGAAGCGAAGAAAAAAGCCGCCGTCGCCGCGAAAGAAGCCGCCGACAAGGCCGAAGCGACCGACCGCGCCCGCAAGGCCGTGGCGGACGAAGTCGCCCAGATCAAAGCGATGATGAACGCGCCGCGCCGCGCCATCAAGGCCCCGGAGCCGGTGCCCGTGGTGGCCGCCGTCAAGCCGAAACCGCCTGAAGGCACGCTGCACAAACCAGCCGACAAGAAACCGGGCGACAAGCCCGGCGACAAGAAGCCGGTTGTCGCGGACAAGAAGTCGATCAAATCGGCGAACGTGTCCTCGACCTGGTCGGACGACGCGAAAAAACGCGGCACCACCGGTGGTCCCAAACCGCGCGGCAACAGCGGCCCGTCCGGCCGCGACGGCTGGCGTGGCGGTGCCAAGGGCCGTCGCCCTTCGCACCACGACGACCGCGAAACGAATTTCCAGGCGCCTACCGAAGCCGTCATCAAGGACGTCCACGTGCCGGAGACGATTACCGTCGCCGAACTGGCCCACAAGATGTCGGTCAAGGCTTCCGAAGTCATCAAGCATTTGATGAAGCTCGGCCAGATGTGCACCATCAACCAGGTGCTGGACCAGGAAACCGCCATGATTTTGGTGGAAGAAATGGGCCACAAGGCGTTTGCCGCCGAGCAAGACGATCCTGAAGCGCTGCTGGCCGATATCGGCGAGCACGCCCACTTCGAACTGAAGCCGCGCGCGCCGGTCGTCACCGTCATGGGTCACGTCGACCATGGTAAGACCTCGCTGCTCGATTACATCCGTCGCGCCAAGGTCGCCTCCGGCGAAGCGGGCGGGATTACCCAGCACATTGGTGCGTACCACGTTGAAACACCGCGCGGCACGATCACCTTCCTGGATACCCCTGGCCATGAAGCCTTTACGGCGATGCGTGCCCGTGGCGCGAAGGCAACCGACATCGTGATTCTGGTGGTTGCCGCCGACGATGGCGTGATGCCGCAAACCAAGGAAGCGATCGCCCACGCGAAAGCCGCCGGCGTACCGCTGGTCGTGGCGATCAACAAGATCGACAAGCCCGGTTCGAACCTGGACCGCGTCAAGCAGGAACTGGTTGCCGAACAAGTGGTGCCGGAAGAGTACGGCGGCGAATCGCCGTTCTGCCTGGTGTCGGCGAAAACCGGTGCCGGTATCGACGAGTTGCTGGAGCAAGTGCTGTTGCAAGCGGAGGTGCTGGAATTGACGGCGCCAATCGACGCCCCGGCCCGTGGCCTGGTGGTCGAAGCCCGCCTCGACAAGGGCAAGGGCCCGGTTGCGACGATCCTGGTGCAGTCCGGTACCCTGAAGCGCGGCGACGTCGTGCTGGCGGGTTCCTCGTATGGCCGCGTGCGCGCCATGCTGGACGAAAACGGCAAGAGCATCGCCGAAGCCGGTCCGTCGATTCCGGTCGAGATCCAGGGCCTGACCGAAGTACCGGTCGCCGGTGAAGAAGTGGTTGTGATGGCTGACGAGCGCAAAGCGCGCGAAATCGGTTTGTTCCGTCAAGGTAAGTTCCGCGACGTCAAACTGGCCAAGCAGCAAGCGTCGAAGCTGGAAAACATGTTCGACCAGATGGCCGAGGGCGAAGTCAAAAACCTGCCGTTGATCATCAAGACCGACGTGCAGGGTTCGCAAGAGGCGCTGGTGCAATCGCTGCAAAAACTGTCGACCTCGGAAGTCCGGGTTCAGGTGGTGCACGCGGCGGTCGGCGGTATCACGGAATCGGACGTCAACTTGGCGGTTGCCTCGAAAGCGGTCATCATTGGCTTCAACGCCCGTGCCGACGCGCAAGCGCGCAAACTGGCCGAGTCGAACGGCGTCGACATCCGCTACTACAACATCATCTACGACGCGATCGACGAAATTCGTTCCGCCTTGTCGGGTATGTTGTCGCCGGAGAAGCGCGAAAGCGTCATCGGCCAAGTCGAGATCCGCCAGGTTATCCTGGTCTCGAAAGTGGGCGCGATTGCCGGTTGCCTGGTCACCGACGGCGTGGTCAAGCGCGGTTCCTCGGTACGTTTGTTGCGCAACAACATCGTCACCTGGACCGGCGAGATCGACTCGCTGAAACGTTTCAAGGACGACGCGAAAGAAGTGCGTTCGGGCTTCGAGTGCGGTTTGTCGCTCAAAGGCTACAACGACATCGAAATCGGCGACGTTTTGGAAGTGTTCGAAGTGCAGGAAATCGCCCGCACACTGTAATAGCACGCTTGGTGCGGGCCTATTCTGGCCCGCGCAAACACGTAGGGCGCACGAGCTTGGCGGCAACCCGCCACAGCGACTGCGCCCTGCGGCACTTTAGAAAGCAGTCATTATCATGGCCAAACATAGCAAAACCATGCCAGCCCGCGGCTTGCGCGTGGCCGACCAGATCCAGCGCGACCTGGCCGAAATCCTCGCCTACGACTTGAAAGACCCGCGCGTCGGCATGATCACCGTCACCGAAGTGCAGATCACGCCCGACTACGCACACGCGAAAGTGTTTTTCACGATGCTCAAGGACGGCAAGGAAGACATCAAGAACACCGTTGAAGGCCTGGCCGCCGCCGCCGGCTACGTCCGTGGCCAGCTGGGCAAGCGCCTGCACATCCACACGCTGCCGGCCTTGCATTTCGTGTACGACTCGTCGACCTCGCGCGGCATGGAAATGTCGCTGCTGATCGACAAGGCCAACTCGGTGCGCGCGGCCGACGCCGAGCCGGATGTAAAGCCTGAGCTTAAGCCGGAAGCGGCCGACGGCGCCAAGGCGGCGGACGCAGAGTAAGCGCCGGGCGCCATGAAAGCTACTTCCCCTAAAAAGATCCGCGACCTGGTCGACGGCGTGCTGCTGCTCGACAAGCCGGTCGGCTTTTCCAGCAACGACGCGCTGATCAAGGCCAAGCGCGTGCTCAACGCCAAGAAGGCCGGCCACACCGGCACGCTCGACCCGTTCGCCACGGGTTTGCTGCCGCTGTGCTTCGGCGAGGCGACCAAGTTCTCGCAAGACTTGCTGGAAGCGGACAAGACCTACGAAACCCTGGTGCACCTGGGACAGAACACCGACACCGGCGACACCGAGGGCGACGTCATCGAAGAACGTCCGGTCGACGTCACGCGCGAGCAGATCGAAGCCGTGCTGGCACGTTTCCGCGGGCCGATATGGCAGACGCCGCCGATGTACTCGGCCTTGAAGCGCGACGGCAAGCCGCTGTACGAATACGCGCGCGCCGGCATCACGCTGGAGCGCGAGGCGCGCCCGGTGACGATCCACAAGCTCGAATTGCTCGACTACCAGGCGCCGTTCCTGAAATTGTCGGTGACCTGCAGCAAAGGCACCTACATCCGCGTGCTGGGCGAAGACATCGGCAACGCGCTCGGCTGCGGCGCCCATCTGAACGCGCTGCGCCGCACGCAGGTCGGCGCGCTGACGATGGACAACATCATCACGCTGGACGCGCTGATCGCCCACGCCGCGCCGTTGGGCCTGCTCGCGCCGGTCGACGCGCTGCTGTCGTCGTTCCCGGCCGTCATGTTGACGGCGGAGCTGGCCGCGCGCTTCCTGCAAGGCCAGCGCCTGGCGCTGGGCAAAGAGGAGGCGGTTAGCGTACCGGCTGAACTGGGCCGCGTGCGCGTCTACGAGCGGGGCGACGCGCCGCGCCTGCTTGGCACCGGCAACATGCAGGAATACGCGATCCTGGCGCCCGAGCGCCTGATCGCCACCGCCCACCAGTAAAGTATTTCGTAGGTCGGCTTACGTCCCTTGGACTAAGCCGACCTACGGAAGCTTGCCTTGGCGGCATTGGGTTTCCGAAGCCGCGTAAGGCAAGTGCATCACGCCGCGCCGCGCTATTTTGTACCTATTTGCACGCGATTCTTTAAAGTTAAAAGGGCGTTGCGGCACATCATGCTATACTACGCGGTTCCGGAATTAGGCAAGCAGCTCGCTCTACGTACACACCCGTACACACCCCGCAGTTTTTCAGCAAACACTACGACCATGTCAAATACAAAACGCGCAATTCGTAACATCGCCATCATCGCCCACGTTGACCACGGCAAAACTACTCTCGTCGACAAGCTGCTGCGTCAGTCCGGAACTTTCCGCGACAACCAGCAGGTTGACGCACGTGTCATGGATTCGAACGACCTCGAAAAAGAACGCGGCATTACGATTTTGTCGAAGAACTGCGCGGTTGAGTATCAAGGCACCCACATCAACATCGTCGACACCCCGGGCCATGCCGACTTCGGCGGCGAAGTCGAACGCGTGCTGTCGATGGTTGACTCGGTTCTGTTGCTGGTCGATGCCCAAGAAGGCCCGATGCCGCAAACCCGTTTCGTCACGCGCAAAGCGCTGGCGTTGGGTCTGAAGCCTATCGTCGTCATCAATAAAATCGACCGTCCAGGCGCGCGTCCGGAGTGGGCCATCAACGCCACGTTCGAACTGTTCGACAAACTGGGCGCGACCGAAGAGCAGCTGGACTTCCCAGTGGTGTTCGCTTCGGCCCTGAACGGCTACGCCAGCCTGGATTCGGAAGTGCGCGAAGGCGACATGACGCCGCTGTTCGAAGCCATCCTGAAGCACGTTCCAGCCCGCGAAGACGACCAAGACGGTCCTCTGCAATTCCAGATCACTTCGCTGGACTATTCGTCCTACGTCGGCAAGATCGGTATTGGCCGCATCACCCGCGGCCGCGTTCGCGCGCTGCAAGACGTGATCGTCATGAACGGTCCGGATTCGACCCCGATCAAGGCACGCATCAACCAGGTTCTGAACTTCAAGGGCCTGGACCGCGTGATCGTTGACGAAGCCGTCGCCGGCGACATCGTACTGATCAACGGTATCGAAGAAATCGGTATCGGTTCGACCATCTGCGCACCTGAAAAACCAGACGCGCTGGAAATGCTGACCGTCGACGAGCCGACGCTGACGATGAACTTCATGGTCAACAACTCGCCACTGGCCGGCCGCGAAGGCAAGTTCGTTACTAGCCGTCAATTGCGCGACCGTCTGGACCGCGAATTGAAAGCCAACGTCGCCTTGCGCGTTGCGCCAACCGACGACGACACGATTTTCGAAGTGTCCGGCCGCGGCGAATTGCATCTGACGATTCTGATCGAAAACATGCGTCGCGAAGGTTTCGAGATGGCCGTATCGCGTCCGCGCGTTGTGTACAAAATGGTCGACGGCGTGCGCCACGAGCCGTTTGAACTGCTGTCGGTCGACGTCGAAGAAGCCAACCAGGGCGGCGTCATGGAAGAACTGGGTCGTCGTCGCGGTGATCTGCAGAACATGGAATCGGATGCCAAAGGCCGCGTTCGCCTGGAATACCGTATCCCTGCGCGTGGCCTGATCGGCTTCCAGGGCGAATTCATGACCCTGACCCGCGGTACCGGCTTGATGAGCCACATTTTCGACGAGTACGCACCGGTCGACAATAACAAGGGCGAAATGGCCGGCCGTCGCAACGGCGTGCTGATCTCCCAAGACGACGGCGCCGCCGTTGCCTACGCCATCTGGAAACTGCAAGACCGCGGCCGTATGTTCGTGGTTCACAACGACCCAGTGTACGAAGGCATGATCATCGGTATCCACTCGCGCGACAACGATCTGGTCGTCAACCCGATCAAGGGCAAGCAATTGACCAACGTGCGTTCGTCCGGTACCGACGAAGCGGTGCGCCTGGTGCCACCGGTTCAAATGTCGCTGGAATACGCGGTTGAATTCATCGCCGACGATGAGCTGGTTGAAATCACGCCGAAGAGCATCCGCCTGCGTAAGCGTTTCTTGAAAGAGAACGAGCGCAAGCGTAGCTCGCGCGAAGGCTAATCGCCTTTGTCTGCCGTCCCGGGGCTTGCCCCGGGAATTCCAGCCCGCTGTTCCCGCATTGCCTCAACGGCCTTGCGGGGCAGCGGGTTTGACGTTGTACCGCCCTTTTTTGTAGTGAGTGTATTGTGACCTCCCGTATCCTGCCTTCCCGCCGCATCTCCGTCGCTCCGATGATGGACTGGAGCGACCGCCATTGCCGCCTGTTCCATCGCCAGATTACGCGCCACACCTGGTTGTACACCGAGATGGTGACCACTGGCGCGCTGGTGCACGGCGACGTGGCGCGCCATTTGCAGTTCAACGACGAGGAGCATCCGGTCGCGCTGCAACTGGGCGGCAGCGATCCGGCCGACCTGGCCACCAGCGCCAAGCTGGGCCAGCAGTGGGGTTACGACGAGATCAACCTGAATTGCGGTTGCCCGTCGGAGCGGGTGCAGAAGGGCGCGTTCGGCGCCTGCCTGATGGCCGAGCCGCAACTGGTGGCGGACTGCGTGAAGGCGATGCGCGACGCCGTGAGCATCGACGTCACCGTCAAGCACCGCGTCGGTATCGACCAGTTCGAGTCCTATGATTTCGTGCGCGACTTCGTCGGCACGGTGGCCGCAGCCGGTTGCACGACGTTTATCGTGCACGCCCGCAACGCCATCCTGAAGGGCTTGACGCCGAAGGAAAACCGCGAGATTCCGCCGTTGAAGTACGACTTCGCCTACCAGTTGAAGCGCGATTTCCCGGACCTCGAATTCATCATCAACGGCGCCATCAAAACCACCGAGGAAATCGATTTACACTTGCAGCACGTCGACGGCGTGATGCTGGGACGCGAGGCGTATCACAATCCGTATTCGATGGCGCAGTTCGACCAACGCTACTACGGCGACGAGAGGCCGACCAAGACGCGCGAGGAAGTGCTGGCGGCGATGATTCCGTACATCCAGGCGCAGTTGGCTAAGGAGGACAGCCGCGGCTTGAGGCTCAACAGCATTACGCGCCACATGCTGGGCTTGATGCAGGGCCTGGCCGGCGCGCGCGCTTACCGGCAAACCATGTCGGACTCAAAAAAGCTCGCCAGCGGCGACGCCAATCTGTTGCTGGAGGCGGCCGCCCGCGTCACGCACAACGACACAATCTAGGAAATATCACGGCGCGGCCCGGCTCCCGGGACTGCGCAGCCCGCCGCGCGTTCGCGCGGCAGCGCCACCGAGCTTGGCTTTGCGCCGGCTACCGCGTTTTCCGGCCTTTCCGCGACACATAAATTCCCTGTATTTCCGCCTTTTCCCGTGCAAGCATCGGTGGAGGTTCAGTTTCTCCACAGAAAGTATGTATGCGTTTTTCCAATGTTTTTGTGCTTGCTATCAGGAAAAATTTGCATCTATAATTCAATAACGACAAACATTATTTGCAATATTTTCATTTAATCCAGCGCTATTTCGGCGCGGTTTTTATGCGGATGTTGCGCCTATTTTGCATGTCCCAAGTACCCCAGGCTGCGTCTGGCCGGTTGCCCTTGCGTCGCACCATGCGCCAAGCGGATCGCCGGTAAGACGTGGCCTTCGTCTTGTATCGCAGCCGTACGTCGGGCAAATTCTATCCACGTGTCACTTACGAAGAGTCGAAATGAATTTAGCAAAAATGAAGGTTGGCACCCGCCTGGGTCTGGGGTTCGCACTGGTGTTGGTGCTGTTGATCGCGGTGACGGGCGTCGGCATCAACCGTATGTCGCAGATCCAGGACCGGCTCGACCACGTGGTCGGCGTGAACAACGTCGTCACGCGGCTGGTCATCGACATGCGCACCAATGTCAGAGACCGCATCACCTCGCTGCGCATTTTGACGCTGATGACGGACGCCGGCGACATGGAGCCGGAAATGGCGCGCATCAAGGGCCAGAGCGCCAAATACGACGAAGCCGAGCAGCAGTTGCAGGCGCAGTTCGCGCTGCACGCGTCGGCCGAGGAAAAGGCCTTGCTGGCGGCGATCAAGGAGCACGCGGCCGTGGCGATGCCGGCCATCGCCAAGGCCTCGCAGTTGTGGCTGGCCAACCAGGCCGAAGACGCGACCAAGGTCATGATCAAGGAAATCCGTCCGCCGCAAAAGAAATGGATGGAGGCGCTGGAACAGTTGGCCGCGCTGGAAGACAAGTTGAACGAGCAGGTGCTGGCCGACGCCCGCGGCGCCTTCGACAACGCGCGCACCTTCATGATTATGCTGGGCGTGCTGGCGGTGGCGCTGGGCATCGCGGCGGCGCTGGTGATTACCCGCGGCCTGCTCAAACAGTTGGGCGGCGAACCCGATTACACGGCGTCAATCGCCGGCAGTATCGCCAACGGCGATTTGTCGGTGTCGATCGACACGCGCGCCGCCGACAATACCAGCCTGTTGGCGGAAATGAAGGAAATGCGCAACAGCCTGGTGGGTATCGTCGGCCAAGTGCGTGCCGGGACGGAAACCATCGGTACGGCGTCGCGTGAAATCGCGGCCGGCAATATCGATTTGTCGTCGCGCACCGAAATGCAGGCCAGCTCGCTGGAGAAAACCGCTCTGGCGATGGAGGAGCTGACCTCGACCGTGAAGCAAAACGCCGACAACGCCCGCGAAGCCAATCTGTTGGCGGCCACCGCCTCCGACGTGGCGCTGAAGGGCGGTTCGGTGGTGTCGCAGGTGGTCGACACGATGAGTTCGATCAACGATTCGGCCAAAAAAATTGTCGACATCATCGGCGTCATCGACGGCATCGCCTTCCAGACGAATATTCTGGCGCTGAACGCCGCCGTCGAAGCGGCCCGTGCCGGCGAGCAGGGCCGCGGCTTCGCCGTGGTGGCGTCGGAAGTGCGCAGCCTGGCGCAGCGCAGCGCCGGTGCGGCCAAGGAAATCAAGATTTTAATCGACGACTCGGCCGAGAAGGTCGAGCGCGGCACCCGGCTGGTTGGCCAGGCCGGCGTGACCATGGGCGAGGTGGTGGCCAGCGTCAGGCGCGTCACCGACATCATGGGCGAGATCGCCAACGCCAGCGAGGAGCAGAGCGCCGGCATCGAGCAGGTCAACCAGTCGATCATCGACATGGACAGCATGACGCAGCAAAACGCGGCATTGGTGGAACAGGCCGCCGCCGCCGCGCAAAGCTTGCAGGACCAGGCCTGCGAACTGGCAAACGTAGTCAGCATCTTCAAGCTGGCCGAGGGCGAGGAGGCGGTGCGCGCCGCGTTGCCGGCGCTGGCGCCGCGCGCGCCGGTGAAGCCGCAGGCGTTGCGCGCGGTGGTCCGGCCGGCCGGCCGCCAACCGCTGGCGGTGGCGGCGCCGTCGGCCCGGCCGAAGAGGGCGGCTTCCGGCGCCGAAAGCGACGACTGGGAACAATGCTAAGCACCGGCAGCAGGGCACGTGCGCATGAGCGGTAAGAGTTCGCTTTAATTAAATACTTGAGGAAACAAATGTCTATGAATACATCCAGTGTAATGGCCGCCTTGCTCGTGTCCTTGTCTTGCGCCGCGTCGGCCGCCGACACATCCGCAAGCTTCGACTCGAAAAATTGCAAGGCCGACTATCCGAAGGCGTCGCTGATGAACGAGGAGCAGGGCACGGTATCGATGATGTTCCTGGTCGCCGCCGACGGCAGCGTGGTCGAGTCGAAGCTGGAGAAAACCAGCGGCTTCAAGAATTTGGACAAGGCCGCGCTCAAAGCCCTCAGCGCCTGCAAGTTCAAGCCCGGCAGCAAGGACGGCAAGGCCGACCAGAGCTGGACCAAGGTGGACTACGCCTGGAAGCTGGACTGATTTTCCGGGCGCCGACGTGCTTGCTTTGCTTTGATCGTTCCCGGCGCCTTATTTCCTGCTCGCCTCCATGGCGCGCTTCCCCGCGCGCCACTATCTGTTACCCTATCTCCCCATATCTATCCCGCCGGCACGATGCGCCCGGCGCCACGTTTGAAATGGGTCGCCATGATGAATAGAACCGTTACCCTGGCCGCGTCCGCGCTTGCGGCATGCACGCTGTCGGCCTGCGCTGTGTTACCCAGCGAGCACGATCCCGCCAAGGACCAGCAATACGTCTCGATGGTGAATAGCTTGAGCTGGATCAATCCAATGACCGGCAAGCGCGACGGCCTGCGCTCCAGCTGGCCCTTGAAGGCGCATAAGGGCGAGGTTGAAATCTTCCCGCTGGCCCAGATCAAACATTGCGAGGCGGCCGGGGCGCCCTGTGCCTGGGGCGTGATGGTGGCGCAGCGTAAGCTGAACCGTTTCACCTATGCGCCCGGCGGCGTGACGCTGGAACTGGGCTTGGCGCTGGACGTCGACCGGCGCCAGGAGATTCACCGTGGCACGTTTAACGCGGCGATGGCGATTCCGTCCGATATCGCCGCCTTGCGCTGGAAGAAGGACGAGCAACGTACGCTGAACTTGCAGTACGGCCGGGTGGAGCGCATTGAGTTCGACTACGGCGTGCGCTTCGAAGTGTGCGCGCTGCGCTACGACGCAAGCGGTCGTGCGCTCGACATCTGCGAAATCCCTTATATTTAACTCTTGTAAGAGGGCGCGCCGCAAGGCGATGATGGCGGCGCATGGGATATTCCTTCGTAGATGGGGGTCATATGAACAAGCAGAAATCGAACGGCGGCCAGAGCAAGCAATCGGTCGGCGAGGCGGCTAGTCGCGGGTCGGAGCAGGGCGCCAGTAGCGACAAGAGCGATAAACGCGGTAAGGAAGCGGCCAGCACGCCCAAGTCCGGCGGGAAGGGCGGCGGCGCCAAGCAAAAGCGCAAGCATTAAGCTTGCATGGGATCGAATGTAAGCAACTGTAAATGTGCGGCGTCCGGCAAATTTTTCTTATAGTATTGCTTGTTAGGATAGGAGAATTTGCCATGAAAAGCCTGCTGGCCGTTGTGTTGCTCGTCGCTCTGGGAGGCTGCGTTGTGGCGCCGCCTGGTCCCGCATATTACGGAAGCCGTTGGGCCGAGCCTTTCGATCCATATCAATGGCACACCGTGTCGGCCGTGCCGGTGTACGCGCCGCAGCGAAGCTACGGCAACGCGCCCGTCTATGTGCAACAAACTGTGTATTTGCCGCAGCCACTGTATGCTCCGCAGCCGTACTTTTACACGCCGCCGGTAAGCATCGGGCTCGACTTCATGTTTGGATGGAGCGGTGGCCGGCATGGCGGCAGGCATCATGGTTGGGGCGGGCGCGGCCACGGCCACCGTTAAGGCCCGCGCCTTACTCTCGGGGGCGGGTTATGCCAGTGGTTTTTCTAGTCCTGGCTCAGTGCGCGAAAAACACGACGGCTTCGTGCAGCAGCGGCGCCGAGCACAGAATATAGGTCGCAGCAGCCACCAAACCAAGCTGCAATGCACCGAAAGCGACGGGAAAAAGGCGGGACATATCATGTTCCATAGAGTTTCTGAGTGTGCCTGAATGATATGAGATAGCAATGACTGTGTGAATCGGATGGACGTCCGCGACGGCGTAGGAGAAACGCCCGTCGAGTATATTTATGACAAGATCATGCCCGGCCGGTAAGAGTATGCCGGCCCGGGTTGCAAACGGGCGCCGCCTATTTTTTCCACAACACAATGTTTTGTTCCGGCGCCGTGTCCGACAAGTCCGAGCGCGCCAGCCACAGGCTCAGGCGTTCCGGATGCTTCAAGTTAATTCCCATGCCGTCGATGACGCCGACCTGTTCCAGCATCTTGGAATCGATCTTGGCGATCTTCGACACGGTTGGCGAACCCATCACCATGCGATCGTAGGCCTTGCGCGCCTTGTTTTCCCATTTGTGCAGACTCGAATCGTCGAAGCGGTTAGCTTCGAAGTACACCGTCAGCGAGCCATCCAGATTGCCGTAACCAACTACGCCGGCGCCTTTGCGGATGGTGGTGGTATTGTCCAGATCGAATTCGTCCGTCGGTACGAACACGCCGGCGCGGCCGTCGACGTCGGGACGGCCGATTGGCGTGTCCTTGCTATACGTGCTGAGTTCGAGTGCGCTTTTTTCTTCAGACATGGTATTTCGTGGCCGCGGTCGCAGCGAGACGGCAGGGTCGCTGCCAAGTCCAGCATTGCCGGCCCTCCTGTTGAGTGAGGTAGTGGGGGGAGGGCGTTATTGTCGCCCGGTAAGTCTGGTGCCGCGCGGCTGCACCGCAAAACGGCTACCCCATTGTAGTCCTAATCTAATTCTTTCGTGCAACATCGGTGGCATTTTTTTAATTTGCCTGCTGCCTCCTCTGTGGTAAATATTTAATGCAAGATTGTTGCATTAAAATCGGCCTGGCAATATCATGCGGTTATTTTGCAACTCACTTGCATGAGTCGAGTAAGCCGGCTTGCCGCCGCTAATCCAGGAGAGCCATGATCCACATTGAACATTTGAGCAAGCGCTACGACGGCCGCGCTGTGGGCCGCCGCCCTGTTCGGGCTGGCGCTGTGGCTGCTCAGGCGCGTGCGCCAGGGCAACTGAGGGGGCGGGGTCGCAGCCAGCGCGCGCTCGGCGTCGGATTGCGCTCTGCTAATCCGGCGGGGTCGGCCCGCTGACCTTGCCAGCACCGCGGAGGCAAATGCGGCTTTTCGGCACAAGCCAAAAAGTTTCTGTATGCACATATCTGACGGATGTAGAATAGACAAGGTGCCTGGAGTCGCTTGCCGGACGGTGCATTTGGCGGATGCGGCTTGGCGCGCTTGCTCGACCCACTCGCAGGAGTATCGCCATGAATGTTCTTCGCTTTGCGCAGTACGCGGCATGCCTGTTCCTGGCGTCCCCGGCCTTGGCCCAGGCCGACGACAAAATCACCCTCAGTTTCAACGAACGCCCGCCCTACATTATCCCCGCCGCGGACGGCTCGGCCAGCGGTTTGACGGCCTCGCCGGCCGGGTCCGACGAGGTCATCGGCAAGCTGAACAAGGCGATCGCCGCCAGGAAGCCCGCCGTCCAATAGCGCTGGCGCAATGAAGCGGACAAGCCAGATGGTTGCATCGCCGCGGCGCGCCGCCTGGCTGCCGCTGCTGTTGCTATTGTGCGGCGGCGCCTGCCGCGCCGGCGACGCCGTCACGCTGTACTACAACGAGCGCCCGCCGTATATGGCCGGGGCGCCGGACGGCAGCGTCAACGGCCTCACCGCCAGCGTTGCCGAGCGCGCGTTCCGCGCCGCCGGCATCGACGTCAACTGGTTGAAGACGCCGATCAACCGGCAATTGGCGCTGCTCAAGGAGGGCGGCGCGCGCTGCGTGGTCGGCTGGTTCAAGAACAGCGAGCGCGAACGCTTCGCGCGTTTTTCCAAAGCGATTTACCGCGACCTGCCGACGGTAGCGTTGATGCGCAGCGCTTACCCGATCGGGCAAAAGCTGGCGCTGGAGAGCGCGCTGGCCACGCCGGGCCTGCGCGTATTGGTCAAGGAAAACTATTCCTACGGCGGCTATATCGACGAGGCGCTGCTGAAAATCCATCCGGCGCTGGCCAAGACCAGCGCCGAGAGCGTCAACATGGTGGCGATGATCGAGGCCGGGCGCGCCGACCTGATGTTCGTGGCGGAGGAGGAGGCGCAGTACCTGATCGGTCAGAGCGGTCTGAGCCAGCAGGGCTTCAGCCTGCTGCGCTTCGCCGATCTGCCGAACGGCGAAACCCGCCACATCATGTGCAGCAAGGACGTGGCGGAACAGTGGATGCGCCGGCTGGACCGCGAGATCCGTTTCGAACCATGAAAAAGGGCACAGGCCGCGATGGCCGTTGAGTTGCGGTGTCGGCGCCGGATGTGGGGGCCGTCGAGGCCAACGTTGTCGGGTTACGCCGTTCCGGCTAACCCGACCTACGAAATCGACATTCGGATTAAGGTGGGGACGAAAAAAAAGCCGCGTGGGCGGCTTGGATTTTTTCTTGCGCATTGAACAGTAAATGGGGTGACTGATGGGGCTCGAACCCACGACAACAGGAATCACAATCCTGGACTCTACCAACTGAGCTACAGCCACCACTGAACGAACGCCTGTCTTGGTGCTTCTTAAACAGGTGTCGCATTATACAAACTTTTCCGCGATTTGCAACAGGCGCGGAGGGCGAAAAAAAAGCCGCGTAGGCGACTTGGTTTTCTCTTGCACGTTGAACAGTAAATGGGGTGACTGATGGGGCTCGAACCCACGACAACAGGAATCACAATCCTGGACTCTACCAACTGAGCTACAGCCACCACTGAACTAACGTTTGTCTAGATATTTCCTAGACAGGTGCCGAATTATACAAAGTTCTCCGCGAATGTGCAAACTTAAATGCGGCGCCTTCTAAAGGGGCTGCGGGGCGCTGGCCAGGCGCGCTTCTTCCACCTGCGGATGCAGGCCCAGCAGGGTGGCGAACTTCGCCGACAGGGCCGCAGCGTCGGCGCTGGTGTAGCCGCGTAATTGCGGCGCCTCGTCGCCGCCGCGCAGCAGCGCCGCCGCCGCCAGCAGCCGGGCCAGTTGCCGCGCCACCGCGTCGCCGGTGTCGACCAGCGCGACCGGCGCGCCGTGCCGCGCGATGATGCGCTCGACCTGCGGCAGCACGAATGGATAGTGGGTGCAGCCGAGCACCAGCGTGTCGACGCCCTGCGCCAGCAGCGGCGCGATGAAACCCTCCAGCAGGGCGACGGTGGCGGGCGTATCGAGTTCGCCTTTTTCCACCTGGTCGGCCAGGCCCGGGCAAGGCTGCAACAGGAATTCGACCTTGCTGGCGGCGCTGATCTGCTCGCGCAGCGCCAGGAATTTTTCGCCGGACAGCGTAAATACGGTCGCCAGCACGCCGACCTTGCCGTTGTGGGTCAGGGCGGCGCCCGGTTTCAGGCCGGGTTCGACGCCGACCAGCGGCAGCGCCGGGTAGCGCGCGCGCAGCGCCTTGATGGCGGCGACGGTGGCGGTGTTGCAGGCCACCACCAGCGCCTTGGCGCCGCGCTCGAGCAGGAAGGCGGCGATGGCCAGCGAGCGCTCGACGAGCACCTGCTCGGACTTGCCGCCGTACGGCGCGAAGCCGGTGTCGGCGAAATACATCAGGTGTTCTCGCGGCAGTTGCGCGCGGATATGGCGCAGTACCGACAGCCCGCCCGCGCCGGAGTCGAACACGCCGATGGGCGCGTCTGCGGGGGAGGTAAGGGGGGCAAGTGGGAGCATGTCTTTCTTCGCTTTAACACCAAGGGCGTAATTCCGGGGGCGGACGGGGACCCCGCGTCCCCGAGGGGCAGACCCCGGTTTTACGCCGCTGGTTTTTTTCCTGGCCAGCGGCGCGCGGGGAGCTTAAGCGACGGCGACGGGGATTTTTCCCACGCTGCTCAGTTGCTCGATCTTCGCCTGCCACTCTTTCGGGCCGGTGTTGTGCACCGAGGTGCCGGTCGAATCGACCGCCACCGTCACCGGCATGTCGGTGACGTCGAACTCGTAGATCGCTTCCATGCCGAGGTCGTGGAAGCCGACCACCTTGGCCGTCTTGATCGCCTTCGACACCAGGTAGGCCGCGCCGCCGACCGCCATCAGGTAGGCAGACTGGTGCTGCTTGATCGACTCGATCGCCGCCGGTCCGCGCTCGGCCTTGCCGATCATTGCGATCAGGCCGGTTTTTTCCAGCATCATGTCGGTGAAGCCGTCCATGCGCGTGGCGGTGGTCGGGCCGGCCGGGCCGACCGCTTCGTCGCGCACCGGATCGACCGGGCCGACGTAGTAGATGACGCGGTTGGCGAAGTCGACCGGCAGGCTTTCGCCCTTGGCCAGCATGTCCTGGATGCGCTTGTGGGCGGCGTCGCGGCCGGTCAGCATTTTGCCGTTCAGCAGCAGGGTCTGGCCCGGTTTCCACGCCGCCACTTCGGCCTTGGTCAGCGTGTCGAGGTTGACGCGCTGCGACTTTTCGGTGTCGGCGGTCCAGTGCACGTCCGGCCACGACGACAGCAGCGGCGGTTCGATGTAGCTGGCGCCGGAGCCGTCGAGCACGAAGTGGGCGTGGCGGGTCGCCGCGCAGTTCGGGATCATCGCCACCGGCTTGGAGGCGGCGTGGGTCGGGTGCATCATGATTTTCACGTCGAGCACGGTGGTCAGGCCGCCCAGGCCCTGGGCGCCGATGCCGAGCGCGTTGATTTTGTCGCACAGCTCGATGCGCAGCTCTTCGGTCTTGTTTTGCGGGCCGCGCTGTTTCAGGTCGAACATGTCGATGTCGTCCATCAGCACTTCCTTGGCCATCAGCATGGCCTTCTCGGCGGTGCCGCCGATGCCGATGCCCAGCATGCCCGGCGGGCACCAGCCGGCGCCCATCAGCGGCACCGTCTTCATGACCCAGTCGACCAGCGAGTCGGACGGGTTGAGCATGACGAATTTCGACTTGTTTTCCGAACCGCCGCCCTTGGCCGCGACCTTGACGTCGACGGTGTTGCCGGCGACCAGCTCCATGTGCACCACGGCCGGGGTGTTGTCCTTGGTGTTCTTGCGATCGAAATGCGGGTCGGCGACGATCGAGGCGCGCAGCTTGTTGTCCTCGAAATTGTAGGCCCGGCGCACGCCCTCGTTGATCGCGTCGGTGACGGTGCCGGAAAAGCCCTCGAAACGCACGCCCATGCCGATCTTCAGGAAGACGTTGACGATGCCGGTGTCCTGGCAGATTGGCCGCTTGCCCTCGGCGCACATGCGCGAGTTGGTCAGGATCTGCGCGATCGCGTCCTTCGCCGCCGGACTCTGCTCGGCGTCGTAGGCGCGCGCCAGGTGCGCAATGTAATCGGCCGGATGGTAATAGCTGATGTATTGCAGCGCCGCGGCGACGGATTCGATCAGGTCTTCTTGCTTTATGATGGTCATGGTGTTCTCGCTGTGGGGTCGGTATTAATGAGACTTGATTTCGTTTTGCGTGCCCACCATGATGCGGTCGGTGTAGGCGATGGCCAGCGCCGACAGCAGGAAGACCAGATGGATCACGGTCTGGGCGATCAGCACCTGGCTGGTGTAGGCGTTGGCGTTGATGAAGGTCTTCAGCAGGTGGATCGAGGAGATGCCGATGATCGCCATCGCCAGCTTGGTTTTGAGCACGGACGCGTTCACATGCGACAACCACTCCGGCTGGTCCGGGTGCTCGTCGAGGTGCATGCGCGAGACGAAGGTTTCGTAGCCGCCGATGATGACCATGATCAGCAAGTTGGAGATCATGACGACGTCGATCAGGCCCAGCACCACCAGCATGATGGTCGACTCGTTCAGCTTGGTGGGCGGCACCGTGCCGGGCACCGCGACGGCCTGGAAAATATGCTGCAGCGCCGCCTCGTTGCCGAACACCGCGCCGATCAGGTCCTTCAGCTCGACCCAGAAATGGAACACATACACGCATTGCGCGAGGATCAGGCCCAGATACAGCGGCAGTTGCAACCAGCGCGTCATGAAAATGAAGGACGGCAGCGGCCTCAACTTGGCCTGCTGCTTGGTGTGTTGCGGGACTGTCATCGTGGTCTGCTCCTAAGATGCTGCAAGTTAATATGCCCGACATTTTACACGGGCTGCAAGCCCATGCGTACGGTCCCGACACCGGTGGCGCGTCTTGATTTCACGCAAACACCACGAAACAAAGGCGTCAGCCACAATTTTTTCGGCGATGATGGAGTCGTCCGCCTCGGCGCGCGGCCCCGATACGGGGTCAGGCCTTCTCGCCTCGGCGCGAGGCGGCCGACCCCGGCGCTTGCCCCTGGTTTACAAGGCCGCCAAAACGCCTCCAGCAAACCCCGCTAAAAGTTGGTAAAATTACATAAAAATACACATTCCCAGACAAGTTAGCCAAGCCGCAGCGCCCCCGCAGTTGTGCAACCACGCAGCAAACAGGGCAATGTAAGGCGTCCGTAAGCGACACCGCCTACATTGTTAACAAACTATTATTCAATGGAGACAAGCATGGCCGCGACAGAAAACTCAGGGCAGGGCACGCAGCAACAGGGACCACAGGAATCGCGCGTATTCAACGCGCCGGCGGCGTTCACCGGGCAGGCGACGATATCCGGCATGGCCGCCTACAACGCGCTGTGCGCCGAAGCCGAGCAAGACTACGAAGGCTTTTGGGCCCGGCTGGCGCGGGAAAACCTGGCCTGGCACAAACCGTTCACCAAAACCCTGAACGA
Source organism: Janthinobacterium sp. CG3 (assembly GCF_000344615.1). Lineage (GTDB taxonomy): Bacteria > Pseudomonadota > Gammaproteobacteria > Burkholderiales > Burkholderiaceae_D > Janthinobacterium. Next base: position 4,975,664 of record NZ_KB467824.1, read on the forward strand.
AGACAACGCGCCGTTCTACAAATGGTACGAGGACGGGCAGCTGAACGTGTCCTACAACTGCCTGGACCGCAACCTGGAAAACGGCAACGCCGACAAGATCGCCATCATCTTCGAAGCCGACGACGGCCAGTCGAGCAAGGTCACGTATAAAGAGCTGCACGAAAAGGTCTGCAAGTTCGCCAACGGCTTGAAGTCGCTGGGCATCAAGAAGGGCGACCGCGTCATCATCTACATGTCGATGTCGGTCGAAGGCGTGGCGGCGATGCAGGCGTGCGCGCGCATCGGCGCGACCCACTCGGTGGTGTTCGGCGGCTTCTCGGCCAAATCGCTGCAGGAACGCATCATCGACGCCGGCGCGGTGGCCGTCATCACCGCCGACCAGCAACTGCGCGGCGGCAAGCAACTGGCGCTCAAAGCCATCGTCGACGAGGCGCTGGCGCTGGGCGGCTGCGACAGCATCCGCAACGTCGTCGTCTATCAACGCACCGGCAGCGCGCTGCCGATGGCGGCCGGGCGCGACGTCTGGCTGCACGAACTGGTGGCGGCGCAACCGGCCGTGTGCGAACCGGAATGGGTCGACGCCGAACACCCGCTGTTCATCCTCTACACCTCCGGCTCGACCGGCACGCCGAAGGGCGTGCAGCACGCCAGCGGCGGCTACCTGCTGTGGGCGGCGCTGACGATGAAGTGGAGCTTCGACATCAAGCCGGCCGACGTGTTCTGGTGCACCGCCGACATCGGTTGGGTTACCGGCCACAGCTACATCGCCTACGGCCCGTTGGCGGTCGGCGCGACCCAGGTGGTGTTCGAGGGTATCCCGACGTTCCCCAACGCCGGGCGCTTCTGGGAGACGATTAAAAAACACCAGGTCAGCATTTTTTACACGGCGCCGACGGCGATCCGCTCGCTGATCAAGGCGGCCGACGTCGACCCGAAAGTCCACCCGGACAATTACGACCTGGGCAGCCTGCGCCTGCTGGGCAGTGTCGGCGAGCCGATCAACCCGGAGGCCTGGATGTGGTACTACAAAAACATCGGCCGCGAGAAATGCCCGATCGTCGACACCTTCTGGCAGACCGAAACGGGCGGCCACATGATCACGCCGCTGCCGGGCGCGACGCCGATGGTGCCGGGTTCGTGCACCTTGCCGCTGCCGGGCATTGCCGCCGCCATCGTCGACGAGGCCGGCCACGACGTGCCGAACGGGCAGGGCGGCATCCTGGTCGTCAAGCGGCCTTGGCCGTCGATGATTCGCACCATCTGGGGCAACCCGGAGCGCTTCAAGAGCAGCTACTTCCCGGAGGAGCTGGGCGGCAAGATGTACCTGGCCGGCGACGGCGCCATCCGCAACAAGGACACCGGCTACTTCACCATTACCGGGCGTATCGACGACGTGCTGAACGTCTCTGGCCACCGCATGGGCACGATGGAAATCGAATCGGCGCTGGTGGCCAACCCACTGGTGGCCGAGGCGGCCGTGGTCGGCAAGCCGGACGACACCACCGGCGAATCGATCTGCGCCTTCGTCGTGCTGAAGCAGGCGCGCCCGACCGGCGAGGAAGCCAAGAAGCTGGCGCTGGAGTTGCGCAACTGGGTCGCCAAGGAAATCGGCCCGATCGCCAAGCCGAAGGAAATCCGCTTCGGCGACAATCTGCCGAAGACGCGCTCGGGCAAGATCATGCGCCGCCTGCTGCGCGTGCTGGCCAAGGGCGAGACGATCACCCAGGATATTTCCACACTGGAAAATCCGGCGATTCTGGAGCAGTTGAAAGAGGCGTCTTGACACGCTGACGGCGGGCGCGGCGCTGGGTGTTGTTGGCGCCCCGCGCCGCGCGCAAAGTAGCTTGTCGGAAAACTTGGTGCTTCGCGTAATTTTTGCTATAATTCGCGCTCTTCGTGAGAACGAAGATGTAATGCAGGAGAGGTGGATGAGTGGTTGAAGTCGCACGCCTGGAAAGCGTGTATAGGTTCATAGCCTATCGGGGGTTCGAATCCCCCTCTCTCCGCCAAGGATACAAAAGCAAAAGCCACCCTCGGGTGGCTTTTTGCGTTGTAGCCTTGGCGGAGAGAAGCAAGGCCCCTGCGGGCCTTGCGCGGGGGATTCGAAGGGCTGGGCCTACTGGCCCAGCCCTCTCCGAATCGCCCATTTGCCACCGCGTAGCGGTGGCGCGCCGAAGGCGCAGCGCGCAGCGCAGTTCCTCAAGAGAAATTGTATTTCGGAAATTTTTCGAGTGTCGGCACTACCCATCGCCCCCAGCATGGATACTCGCTCCTGCGATCAAAAAGACGGGGCAAAACCAATCAAACTGTCGAACTCGGGCGTCAAACCTACTTGAACTGATCGGCTCCCTAAGCGTGGCCGCAGACGTTGCAAAGCAGGCACTTGCTGCGCCATAACTGTATGGAGCTGAAGCCGACGCATGGTGGTACTCTCCGGCAAGTAACGGCATCGGCAGCTTCATTCGACCTTGAAAACCACACTCATCGGGCCACTTCCCATATGGTTTTGGTAGTAAACCATGCCGTGATAAGCGAACGGGGCGGCCTTTCCATTAAATAGTTTGTTTTCACGCACAAATAGGTGGACGTCAATGCCTCGCTTGGCATGCTCGATTACTTCCTGTCCTCGCTTGCTGTGGGGCGTCGTGGCGTTCTGACTTTGCCAATGAAAGTGAGTGGCATCGATCCAGTGGTCCAAGTAGCGGTGATCAAGAGCTCTGCCGCTCTTATTGAGTGTCACGAGCAATACATGGGCCTTTTGGTCGGTGAGCACAACATGCCCCGTATTCCAGTTGCCGGGATTAAACGTACTACTGAACAGCGGCGCAATATCTTCCCGCATGAAGGACCGGCCGAGCGCCATGTCGTGCGGACTGATTACGGCCTTGAGGCGGGCCAAGGTACGCATTTCCTCGGTTGCCGGCAGGTCCGCATAGTCGGCGTTATTAGCACGCAACAGGTAGCTTCCATCGGGCGCTTTCAGCACTACGCGCAACAGATATTGATTCCCCTCGCCTGATGCGTCTTGGCGCTCGATTGCCACGACCGCGCCCGTGATGGATCCCGCGTTCGTGGCTGAAAGATGTTCGAATAAGAGGAAATCACCATCCCGAATCGGATGTTTCCCCCCGTCCATGGAATTGCCCGATGCGTGGGCGAGAAAGTGCCGCTCCGGGTCCAGGCGGCCATGCTTAGGTCCGAGCGCGCGGTATTCCTCGGCATCCGCCGTGGCATTCTTGAAATGGCCGCAAGCGATCTTGAGGTTCGGGAAATAGGGCAATTCCGTGCGATCGATATGTGGTGGGTTCGGAAGCCGGTTGAACTGGATCACATTGCCGGGCGCATCGCCATTGGCGCCACGAACTTCATAAGCCGCCAGACGGAAATCGATCAGCTCTTGCAACATGGACTCGAACTCCGCTTGTTGTTCTGGTCGAAGCGTGAATGCGGCTTGAAAAGTGCCGTCTACAACCTTGAAAAAGGCGCTGGCGTTGGCAGGGCGGTTGCCGCCGATCCAGGCAAGCACGGGGTTTTCTTGCCAATAACGATGCCAGGTAATGTCCGCCGCGTCCGATACTTGACGCTGCGCATCGGGGAGGTCGACGAGCAAGGCGCGCCGCCGCTGCAACACTTGCCAGGACCGTATGGCCAAGGCCGTGGTCGGAATCGGGGCGCGCCAACCGTTTAATTCCTGGAAAGCCTCCAACAGCACCATTTTGAAACTCTTGGTCATTTTGGTGGTTTCCACTTCGCGCAAAAAAGAGCGGTGATCGAGCGCAATGGCTTGTTCGGTCTCGTCGAGGTCGCCGGCGGCGGCGACCAGTTCGAACCAGCTGCCATATTGCTGCCGCAATTTTGGCAAACTGGCTCCGGCGCGGTAGAACTCGCTCAGTGTTGGCCGCCGTCCAAAAGCTTCCTTCAGCGCTTGATACTCCTTTTGAATACCGTCGCCGTTGTCGAGGGCTTTCAGGAATGCTACCAACTGCAAGTCATAATTGATGTAACAACCCTTGGGCAGCTTGAGTCGTTTTTCTTCCAGATCGCGGCCGAATTTTGCCAATTGTTTGTAGCTGGAACCGATTTCAAACAGCGCCTGCGGCTTGTGCAGGAAACTTTGATGGTTGCCGATGAAGTCGAGCACTACCAATCTCTCCTTGCCCGGGCTCTTACGCAAGCCCCGACCCAGTTGTTGAAGGAAAAGGATTTTCGATTCGGTCGGCCGCAACATCATCACCGTGTCTATCACGGGCAAGTCCACCCCTTCATTGAATAGATCAACCGAAAAAATAATCGCGAGGCGGCCATCGCGCAAGCGAGCCAAGGCATCCCCACGGCTCAAGGCTGAGCCCGAATAGACGGCGGCGCATGTGATCCCGGCTTTAGCGAACTGGAGCGCCATAAAATCGGCGTGGGAAATCGATACGCAAAACGCCAAAGTGCGTTCCTGCTTGTGCAGACGCCATGTTTTCAGTGCATGCCGGGCGCGCGCCAGCGTGGCCAGTTTGTTGGATAATTGTTCCGGGTCGAAGCGGCCATTACGCCAAGGCACTTCCGCATAATTGACCGATTCGTCGAAAATACCGTAGTAGTGGAACGGCACCAGCAGGTCGGACTCGATTCCGGCGAATAGGCCACAGGTGAACACCAAATTGTCATCGCATAACGACAAAATGTCTGATTGGTCCGAGCGGTCAGGCGTCGCGGTCAGTCCGAGCATAAAACGGGGGGCGAAATAGCTCAGCAGGCGCCGATAAGTGGACGCCGCCGCATGATGGAATTCGTCAACCACGATGTAGTCGAAATGTTGGGGGGAAAAGCGCTCAAGGTGAGTGTTGCGACTGAGTGTCTGGATCGACGCACACAGCACATCGACCTCAACGTCGCATGTCTTTCCCATATACAGGCCGACTCTTGAGCGTGGTTTAATGCGCAGAAAAGTTTCCGCCGCCTGATTCAAAATTTCTTCTCGGTGAGCGACGAACAATACTCGTCTGGCGGCGAACTGTTCGGCGTCGAAAGCGGCCAGCCAGGTCTTGCCAAGACCGGTGGCCAATACCACCAAACCTCGGCGGAAACCCTCGTCTCTGGTTTCTGAGAGCGCAAGCAAGGCATCTTCTTGGACTCCGGTCGGTAGCGGCGCGGGATCTTGTTCCTGGCTACCGGGCGCGACTGCGAGCGGCAGTGGAACACGACGGGCCTGGTACTGATCGATCCACGCGTCGGTCAAGGGTACGCAGCGCGCGCTCGCAAATAGCTCGTCGAACCTGGCGCGCGCTTCAAGGAAACCTTGCTCCCCGGGATAGTCGATCCGGTAGTTCCATTCCAATCCGTTTTGCAGCGCTTGCCTGCTGATATTGCTGGAACCGATGAAGGCTGTGCCGCATAAGCCGTTTTCGTCATCCAGTTGGGTAAATATATAGGCTTTCAGATGAAAACTGCCACCGGCCGATTCGTATACGCGCACCTGTGCGCCTTGCGCTTGAAGCAACATCAATAGCCGCAATGCCTCCGGATCGGTAACATCGAGATAATCGCTGGTTAGCACGCGAACGCGCCCCACCCTTTCTCTGTTGGCTCCATTGCGCGCCAGCGTACCGTACAAATCGGGAAGCAATAAACGTAGTCCCGTGGCTTTAACGAACGCCACCGCCAGATCGACCTCGGACGCGCGGTTGATGGCGCCGCAAAGGTGCGGCAGAAAGGGATCGTCGCCACCGGTGATCAACTGCTTTTTTTCTTGCGGTGCACGCAATAGGATGGCGTTGAGCCACGGCTCGACTCGCCCCGGACGCTGATCGGTCGATAGCCAGCATTCCACGCCAAGCAGATCAGGCAGCGCGGCGAGCCAGCTGCGTAACCGGATCTCGCTCGCATCGGTGAAATGTCGGCCATTTTGGACTCGCTCGCCATCGCCACGCTTAAAGCTGAGATATAAAGTCCCACCCGGTTTTAGCGCAGTCCATAATTGCGCCAAAATGGCTGGAATATCCAGTGGGGGTAAATGCAATAAGCTGGCGCAGGCCCAAATACCGTCATAGCAGGACTGTTCGCGTACGTCGGAAAAGCGTCGGACCTCAACGTTTATTCCGGTGTGTTCGGAGGCCATACGAGCCAGTTCGGGCGAGGCGTCGAAGGCCCTTACCCGAAAACCACGGCCGAGAAACGCCTGTGTATCCCTGCCGGAGCCGCAACCGGCATCGAGAATCAATCCACCTGGATTGACAGTGGAAAGAAAACGATCGTGTAGGATCGACATATCCACATGGATGGTATTGGAAAAAAAAGCGGCTGCGTTTTGATTGTAGTAGGCGAGGGAACTGGTCATACATGGCCGCTTGAATTTCAATTCCTTAATTATATTCCTTATTGGTGGCTAGTCAGTTCCATGGAGTGGAAGGTAAGCTGACCATGGCACTTGCAGTGGCTCTATACGTATCCCCCTGGAGTACGATTTCAATCAGGTAAAATATTCCGCTGCTGCGCACGCATGGCCATCCCTGCCACCAAAATTTCCGGAGCCTTCATTTTGCAATCAATTTACGTGTTCGATTTTCTTCAGACTGTGTCTACGCAACTCAAAGAAACGCTGGATGGTATGGAGGAGTCGATGTTGAACGGTGTCGCATTGACAACGCTGAATGCGTTTCAGGTTCAAAAGGATTCGCGCCAAGGCGTCTACGTCCTCCACTACGATGGCGTTCCGGTCTACCTCGGCAAGGCGAACGACGTCAGCGAACGGCTTTCCCAGCATCTCGAAAAACTCAAGGGGCGCCGGGGCGTCGACCCCGACCGAGTGGGCTACAAGGCGCTCCTGCTGGACAAAAGCATGGGCACGGCAGCGAACGAAGACCTGCTAATTTCCATGTACAAAGGCAAGCACGCGAACATGTGGAATGGAGCAGGTTTTGGGCCGAAGGATCCAGGCCAAAACCGCGACACTACCAGACCCGGCTGGTTCGATAGGCATTTCCCTATTGTCGATGATTTTCCGATCGACCTCGATGCCGGGCCGACGGAGCAAATCGGTTTGGCCGTATTGCTTGGGCTGATGAAAGTGCAGCTTCCGTACGTTTTCAGATACACGGTTCCAGCTGACCAGCTGGTGCGGCAAATTAGTCTGGCGGGCGTCAAACACGATGCGCGCAGCCTGCTTCAAGCGGCGGTGACGGTCCTCGGTGCCGGATGGAAGGGCGCCATCATCAGCTATGGCATGGTGCTGTACAAAACGACCAAAGACTACCCTTACGGCGAAGAGTTGACGCCGTAAGCTACGCGGGCGGGGGAGGGGGCCCGAATCCTGCGCCTGCCCGCGTCCCGTTTCGTTGCTATCCCTTCCGCAACATTTTGCACACCCCGTTGGCGACGACCGCCGCCAGTTTCACCGGCACGGCGTTGCCCAGCTGGCGCATGGTCTCCGACCACCCCCCCTCGAAGATGAAGCTGTCCGGGAAGGTCTGGATGCGCGCCGATTCCCGCACCGTGAAGTAGCGCACCGAGCCGTCGTGCCGGCGCAGCATGTTTTCGCCGCCGGGCACGCCGTGGTCGCCCGCCTTCAGCGCCTTGGCCGGCTCGTCGAGCGGGCTGCCGGTGTGCCCCGCGTACGAGCGCGCGCCCGGCTGGAAGCGGTGCGCCTGCACCAGTTCCTTGCCCGGGTGCTTTTCCGGGTCCGGCAGGTCGGAGATGGCGTCGCGCACGGTTTCCCACGGCAGCGCCAAGGCGTCCGGGTCGGCGTCGGCCAGGATGGCGAGCTTGCGCTCCAGGCCGTCCGGCTTGGCCGGGCGGTTTTTCGCCGCCACGCGGTGGCGCGCCCAGTATTCGCCATTGCCCCACTGCGACAGCAGCAGCGCGTCGTGGCTGTGCGTTTCCTCCGGGAATACCCAGTCCAGGCCGAGGTCTTCGCGGAAGCCGACGATGAACACGCGCATGCGTTTTTGCGGCACGCCGAAGTTGGCGGCGTTGACCAGCTTGGACACGACGCGGTACTCGCGCTTGCCGCCCTTGGCCTTGTGCTTTTCCAGCCGGGCCAGGTGGTCCAGCCATTCCTCCTTGGCCTTCGGCTGCAGCGACGGGTATTCGAGTTGCAGCAGGATGTAGTTGAAGTAGTTGGCGAACGCGGCGCGCGTCAGGCCGCGGACGTTTTCGAAGACGAAGGCGCGCGGGCGCACCTCGCGCACCGCGCGGATCGCCTGCGGGAACATGTCGCGCTCGTCGAGGAAGCCGCCGTGCTTGCCGCCCATAGAGAAGGGTTGGCAGGGCGGGCCGCCGGTGACCAGGTCGAGGCCCTGGTGGCCGCCGTACAGGAATTGGCGGACGTCGCCCTCGGTGACGTCCGGCCAGTGGCTCATCGGGGCGACCAGTTTGAGCTTGTTGTTGCGCAGCGTCTCGCAGGCGTGGCTGTTCCACTCGACCACCGCGCGGTGGTCCACGTTTTGCCCGGAGAAGCCCATGGCGAGCCCGCCGGCGCCGGCGAACAGTTCAATCGATTCAAGCTTCACGGCGCCGCCCCTTAGCGTCGGCCGTCGGGGTCTGTGGCGCCGTCGGGCCTTGGGTGCCGCCGCGGCGGCGCTGGGGCGGGTGTGGGGTGCGTGACTTGTTCAAAGCGTTTACTTCTTCCGGTAGTGTGTGTTTGTGCGGGCGGCGCACCGGTTGGCGGGCCGTCGGGAAACGGGCCGCTAGGTGGGCTGCGGGCTCGGCCCCGCCAGGCAGGCAGTAGTATAAAGCACCGCCGCCGGGAAAGTTCCATTTGCCTGTTTTGTGGCAATTTATTTTAGGATTTATTATACTGTATTTATATACAGTTATCGTTAAAGCCAGAGGCGTAGTGCAGGGGGCAGACCCGAGGGGCGGACTGCCGCACAGTTGAAAAATTCCGCTGGAAATCGAAAAGGGAGGGGCACATAATATTGCGGTGCCGGGCGTGGCGGCTTTCGTGGATGAAATGGCGGGATGGACGATTGTTTTTGTTTTGGGCTAGGCGGTCGGCTGGCGGTGCGGGGCGCTTGTGGTTGACACGGTCGACGTCGCGACAAGGAGCGACATCATGTCGTGCGTCCGCTCGAAAAACACGGGGCCGGAAATGCTGGTGCGGCGCCTGGTGTTCGCGGCCGGCTACCGCTACCGTTTGCACGGGAAGAAGCTGCCGGGGAAGCCGGATCTGGTGTTCGCCGGCCGGCGCAAGGTCATCTTTGTGCACGGCTGCTTCTGGCATTTGCATGCGGGCTGTTTGCTTGGCGCGCGCATACCGAAGTCGCGGGTTGATTTTTGGACGCTGAAGCTGGAGGGAAACCGGCGCCGCGACGAGGCGAACCGCGCGGCGCTTGCCGGATTGGGCTGGAAGGTGTTGACGCTGTGGGAATGCGAGTTGGCCGACCATGACGCGCTTCGCGCCAAGGTCTTCGCGTTCCTCGACGGTCCCGGCTGAGCCGCTCAATTGGCCGCCGCGCCAACCTATTGTGTAGGCTTGCTTTCGATCCTGGCATTGCATGTTGAAAAACGCTTCGCGACGCCCGGTCGGCGGTCGATTGCGTAGGTCGTCGAGTGCGTGCTGACGAATACCAGGTTTTTGGTCAGCGGGACATCACTGGCAAAGCGGGTATCAACAAGCGGGTAAAAGCCGTTGCCGTACGAGCTCGGCGAAGTAGCGCGCGCCGATGGGCAGGATGGCGTCGTTGAAGTCGTACTTGGCGTTGTGCAGCGGCACACCTCCCGGTGCGTCTGCAATACCGTTGCCTATGAACACGAACGCGCCCGGAACCACCTTGAGGAAAGCCCCGAAGTCTTCCGAGATCATCATCGGCGCGACATTGCCGTCCACGTTATCAATTCCCACCACAGCTTGGGCGGCGCGCACCGCGACGGAGGTGCACTCCGGCCAGTTCACCGTGGGAACGAACTCGTGTGTGTACTCCACCTCGCAGCTGGCACCGTGCGCCGCGGCGATGCCGTGGCAGATTTCGCGCATGCGGCGCTCCAGCAGGGCTTGCACATGCGGCGAGTAGCTGCGCGTATCGCCCTTGATTTCCACGTTGCCCGGGATCGCGTTGCGGATGCCGTCGCTGTGGATCTCGGTGCAGGAGAGCACGGCCGGGTCGGCCGGATCGACCGCGCGAGCCACTATGGTTTGCAGCGCCAGGATGATCTCGGCCGCCACCAGCAGCGGGTCGATGGCCATGTGGGGGCGGGCGGCATGGCCGCCCCGACCGTGGATGCGAATGACAAAGTTGTCCTCGCTGGCCATGATGCCGCCCGCGCGGGTGGCAATGTGTCCGGCTGGCAGGCCGGGGATGTTGTGGGCACCATAGATCTGGTCGACTGGAAACCGATCGAACAGACCGTCCCCGATCATCGCGTTGGCGCCCCTGCCATGTTCTTCGGCGGGCTGGAAGATAAAGCGCACCGTGCCGTTGAAGTCGCGGGTGCGCGTCAGGCTCTGGGCCGCGCCCAGCAACATGGCCATGTGCCCGTCGTGTCCGCAGCCGTGCATGCAGCCGGTATGCCGGGAGATGTAGGGGCGGCCCTGGGCCGTCTCCGTCATCGCCAGGGCGTCCATGTCGGCGCGCAGGCCGATCACGCCCTTGCCCTCGCCCACCGTGAGGCTGGCCACCAGCCCCGTGCCGCCGATACCCCTGTGCACTTGCATGCCCATCAGTTCAAGCGCGTTGGCAATAAAGTTGGCTGTTTTATGCTCGTTGAAGCCGGTCTCGGGGAACTGGTGTAGCTGGTGCCGCCATCGCACCATCTGGGTGCCGAGTTCGTTGTCGATATACATGGTGCGTCTCCCGTGAGTGATTGCCGTCGGTGTCAATTATCGCGCCGCAATCCAGGCCCGCTGACGCCGGAGCACGGCTTCGGCGCTCTCGCCGGCCAGTGCCTGGTACACCTTGGGCGCCGTGGCACCTTCGGTGCTGATGACGAGCACGCGCGATTGCTCGTCGAGCCGGACCTGGAGGGACCAGGCCGGATCGGATCGCAACAGCTGCAACGCTGCCAGCCCGGCCGCGCCGGATTCGCCGGAGACAATGGGAATGTCGCCAGCGCTGCCCCTGGCCAGCGTGCGCATGGCCTGCACCGCCTGGTCGTCCTCGATCGTCATGAAGGCGTCCACGCAGGGTTGCAGGAAGCGCCAGGCCAGCGGCGATGTCGCGCCGCACGCCAGGCCCGCCATCACTGAATCGACCGAGCCGGTGGCCCGGGCCGCCCGGCCCTGGATCGCGCTTTGCAGCAGGCAGTCCGCTTGTGCCGGCTCGACGACGATGAAGCGCGGACGCTGCGCGCCTTGGAACTCCCAGAAATAGCTCGCCAACCCGGCCGCCATGCCGCCTACGCCGCCCTGTAGGAAAACATGGGTGAACGCCCCGGCCTCGCCGGCGCGGCCAGCGCTCTGTTCAACAATCTCTTCGGCGATGGTGCCGTAGCCTTGCATCACGTCGCGTGGAATCGTCTCGTAGCCTTGATAGGATGTGTCGGACACCACCTGCCAGCCGTTGGCGCCGGCCAGGCGCGCGGCTTCTTCCACCGACTCGTCGTAATTGCCCTTGACGCGCACAATCCGCGCGCCATGGACGGCGATGGCCCGTTCGCGTTCCTCGCTGACGTGGGCGTGCAACACGATCACGCAGCGACAGCCGGCGTCCCGGGCAGCGGCGGCCAAGCCGCGACCATGGTTGCCGTCGGTGGCGCTGATCACGGTGTACGCCGCGAGCTGGTCCGCATACCGACCAGCCAGGACGCTTGTTGGTTCGAAGTGCGGGTGCAACAGCAAGATCTGGCGCACCAGGGCGATGGGCGCGCCCAGGGCTTTGAAGCTGCCCAGCGGGGAGCGCAGCGACTCGTCTTTGACGCTCAATTGCGCAACGTTGAGTCCTTGCGCCAGACCGGGCAGGCTGTGCAGCGGGGTGGCGCCGCGCGCGATCCGCGGCCAGTGCGACAACCATTGACGGCTCTCGTGCGAACGTTCAATGTTCATAATCGAGGCCAGTTCAGCCGGGTATGGCGCACGTACGGCGCGCTGGTTGAGGTTTAACATAGCTGTCCTAGAGGGAAAATCGAGAATAAATAGCCGGCGCGGCTTGGCGCCGCCATGGGTCGGCGAACGGCGCTTCAGCCTGCGGCCAGGCAGTCCTGGACGCGCTTCGATGCGGCCAGCGAGGCCGGCCCATTGCAAATTTGCTGGAGCATCGGCTCGACATTCAGTGAAAGTTTAGTCGCGGCCATGTTTGTCTCCTGGGTCTTCCGTGTGATAATAATATGCTTTAGCGCCGACTAATTTTTCGAAAATTCGAGAAAAAAGTTGAATATTATTCACATCAAGGGTTGATCTGCCTCTCTCTACAATGAAATTGGATAACTACGATCGCGTCCTCTTAGCGGCTCTTCAGGAGGATGGCCGCGTGCCGCAGAGCCAGCTCGGACAGATGGCCAATCTGTCGACCGCGGCAGTGAACCGCCGACTCAAACTGCTGCAGGGCGCCGGCGTCATCGAGCGGTTTTCTGCCTGCCTCAACCCGAAATCCTTGGGCTACGACATCACGGTGATCGTGGAGGTCAAGGTGGAAAACGAGCGGGTGGACCTATTGGATGAAATGCAGCGCCGGTTCGCCGCCTGCCCCCAGGTTCAACAGTGCTACTACGTCGCGGGCGAGTGGGACTTCGTGCTGATCTTCCTGGTCCGCTCGATGGACCAATACGTCTCGCTCACACGCGAACTCTTCTTCGAATCGGGCAACGTCAAGTCGTTCAACACACTGGTTGCCATGAACCGCGTTAAAGCGAAGATGTCAGTCCCAGTGGACAGCCCTTATCCTGAATAGGATGCCGGGTGAGTTCTGGTCTAGCTGTTGCAGTGTTGTGGCTCAATGTGAAGGGTTTTCCGATTGCGCCGACAGTGCAGCGTCAATCCAGCAATAGATTCTGCGACAGGTGGCTGAACACCGCGGCGACCCGGCGCAGATGCTTCGACTCCATATGCGTGAGCAACCACAACTCGGTCTGGCACTCGTCGAGCACCTCGCTCAGTTGCACCAGGTCGCCGCGGCGACTCGCCAGGAACAGCGGCAGCACGCCGATGCCCAATCCACGCCCCACCAGTTCGGCCACCGTCAAGATGCTGTTGACCCGGTAGGCCGGCGCCACCTTGGGAAAATGCTTCTTGCGCCAGAGCACGGACGGATGCTCGGGCAAGGCGTCGTCCGGCGCCACCCAGCGCGCGCGCGCCGCGACGTCGCCGTCGAAGCTCGCCAGCCCGCCTTGCTTCGGCCCGAACAGGGCGACGCGGATCGGGCCGACGTGTTTGCCGACCAAATGTTGCGGCGGGCGCTTGGTGGCGCGCACGGCGATGTCGGCGTCGCGGCGGGTCAGGTTGGCCAGCTCGTTTCCGGTGTGCAGCTCATACGTCAGCAGTGGATGGCTGGTTTGCAACTGCAGCAGCGCCGGCGCCACCAGGCCGTGCAGCACCGTGTCGGTGGTGCTGATGCGCACCGTGCCGGATACTTGCTCCGGGCTGCCTTGTACGGCCGAGCGGGCCGCTTCGAGCTGCGCCTCCATCTGCTCGGCGTGGGCGGCCAGTTCCCGCGCCAGCTCGGACGGCACGTAGCCGCTGCGCGAGCGTTCAAACAGGCGTTCGGCAAGCCCCTTTTCAATGCGCTGTACGGTGCGAAACACCGTCGACGCGTCCAGCGACAGACGCTCGCCGGCCTGCGCCAAGGTGCCGGCCCGTACCAGGGCCAGTACGACCTCCAAGTCGGCGTAGCCAATTCTATATTGCGTCGTTGCAACCATGATGTGCGTCCCCGCCTATTTTCATTGCGCATTCGAAATCATATAGTGAATCCACGACGATTTGAATGGAGAAACGCAATGAAACACCCCGATCATCAATTTACGGCCAGGCAACCATGAACGCGTTACCAAGGCTGATCAGCCATAGCTTGTGCCCCTACGTGCAGCGCGTCGCGATTGTGCTGGAAGAGAAGGGCATCGCCTTCGAGCGCGTCGATATCGACCTGGCGAACAAACCGGACTGGTTCCTGGCGGTCTCTCCGTTGGGCAAGACGCCGGTATTGCTGGTCGATGCAGAGGCGATCTTTGAATCGTCGGTGATCTGCGAGTATCTGGACGAAACCAGCGCGCCACGGCTGCACCCGGACAGCGCCTTGCAGCGCGCCCGCCACCGCGCGTGGATGGAATTCGGTTCGGCCATCCTCAACGACATTGGCGCCTTTTACCGGGCGCCGGACATCGAAGCGTTGTCGCACCAGGCCGCCACGATACGCGCGCGGTTCGAGCAGGTCGAGGCGGCGCTGGGCGACGGCGGCTATTTCTCGGGAGGACGCATGTCGATGGTGGACGCGGTCTTCGGCCCGATATTTCGCTACTTCGACGTCTTCGACGACGTCGCCGACTTCGCGTTTTTCAAGCGGGCGCCGCGGGTGCAAGCCTGGCGCGGGGTGTTGCGGGCGCGCCAGTCGGTGCGCAACGCCGCGCCCGCAGATTATGCCGCGCTGCTGCGGACCTTCCTGCTGCGGCGAAACTCGGCGCTGTCCAGGCTGGTGGCGCAGACGGCCGGGCCGGCGGCGCGGGACGCAAACTTCGTGCTGGAACAAGTAGCCGTCGATCCACGTTGATGCCGGCATGTTTGCCATGGTGCGCGGCGCTATACTGCAGCGTCGCGCGAGTGGTCGGCAGGCGCCAGCGGTCGGGGCAGGTCGTTTCGTGCCAACCCAGCCGCTTGCACGGGCCTATGATGCCACTCAGAACCCCGCTTAAAATGGTCGCCCGCCTGGTCCGGCTTTACATCCATCTATGGGTGCTTCAGGCTTGTGCGGCGATCATGGGGACCGGCGAAACGACGAAGTCGATCGTCGACGATTTGACGCGCCAGGCCGACGCCTGGAATGCGGCCATCCGGGACAAGGATTGGGCCGCCCTGGACGCCAACATGGCCAACGACTTCAGGCACATCCGTGCCAACGGCGACGTCAGCAACCGTGCCGCCTTTCTGGCCTTCATCATGTCGCCCAGGCTTGCCGTCAATCCCTGCCAGGCCGAGGACGTTGAGTCGCACTATCGCTATGTCGACGTCTACGCCCGCATGAAGGGAAGATGGAAGGAGGAGTACCCTAGACGCTGACGACTTCGGCGCCGACGAGGAAGCTGGCGATCAGCGCATTGACGACCTGGCCGTGCGTGATCGGCCCCATGTGGCCGCCCTTGGTCTGCACGGCGGATGCGTTCGGCAGCGCGGCGGCCAGCCGCTCGGCCAGGCGGCGCGTCGACGCCGGGCTGTTCAGGCCGGACATGACCAGCGCCGGCATGTCGAGTCCGGCCATGTCGACCAGCGTGGCCGGCTCGCCCAGCAAGGCTTGGAAGTCCAGCTTGACTTTCTCAATCTGCGCGGTGAACTTGTCCTGCTGCGCGCCGGGCAGCGAATCGAAGGCGCCCGCGCGGTTCCAATAGTCGATAAAGACGCGGGTCGCGTCGCGCGGCGTGGCGGCGTCGCCGATGGCGGCCACGACGGTCTCGATCTCGACCCGCGCCGCGTCGTTGGCGGCGAGCAGGTGGAAGGCGACCGGCTCGAAGACGGCCAGCGACAACACGCGTTCGCGCATCTGGCGGGCCAGCCGCAGTGCGGTGACGCCGCCGTAGGAGTGGCCGACCAGGTGGAAGGACTCGCCTGGGGCGAGCTTGGCGGCGATGGCCGCGTTGACCGCGTCGACCTCGTGCGCCAGCGTGAAGGCCGCGCCGTCGGCAACGTCGGGGAACGGCGACTTGCCGTAGCCGAGCAAGTCGACGGCGATGCAGCGGAAGCTCGCTTCCAGCTGCGCGCTCAGGTCGGACCATTGGTTGCGGGAACTCATGGAGCTGTGGAGCAGGACGATGGCTGGCCGCGCGTCGGGCGGCATGGCGTTGGTGGTCATTGTTGGCGTGAAGTAAAGGACGAGGCGCGGATTATATGCGGGGCCGCTTGCCGAGTCGATATGTCGGGGCAGTTGATCCGGTGTGGGAACGCTTTTTAACGTGGTTTGTCTTGTCGACGGCGGCTTTTCGCCATCTTGACGTTTGACAACCGCGCCCACCTTGCGGATACTCTCTGCAAGGTATGGGTTCCTTTGCCGGTTCACGCGAGGCGGAATTGACATGCAAAAATTGAGATTGGCGGCGTTGGCGCTGGTGTGTTGCTCGCTCGGCTGGGCGGGTTCGGCCGTGGCCGAGGACGGCGTGTCGGCCAGCGCCATCAAGATCGGCATGGCCAACGCCACCAGCGGCCCGGCCGCCGGCCTCGGCCTGCAATTGCGCGCCGGCGCCAAGGCCTACTTGGACAAAATTAACGCCGGCGGCGGCGTCAACGGCCGCGCCGTGGCGCTGGTCAGCGTCGACGACGCCTACGACCCGCTGCAGTCGGCCGCCGCCACCCGCGCGCTGATCGACACCGACAAGGTGTTCGCGCTGTTCGGCTACGTCGGCACGCCGACGTCGACGGCGGCGGTGCCGATCGCGGCGAAGGCCGGCGTGCCGTATCTGTTCCCGTTCACCGGCGCCGAGTTCCTGCGCAATCCCGTCATTCCGGTCGTGTTCAATTTCCGCGCCTCGTATTTCGACGAGACCGAGGCGCTGGTGGCGCACCTCACCGGCGCGCTGGGCGTGAAGAAAATCGCTTTGTTCATCCAGGACGACGAGTTTGGCGAGGCCGGCAAGGCCGGCGTCGTGCGCGCGCTGAGCAAGCGCCGGCTGAGCGTGGCGTTGGAGGCGCGCTACAGCCGCAACACCATCGACATCGAGGCCGGCCTGGCGCTCCTCAAGAGCCAGGCGCCGGAGGCGGTGATCTTCATCGGCACCTACCGGCCGCTCGCCTCGCTGGTCAAGAAGGCCGGGCAGGCCGGCGTCAAGACCAGGTTCCTGACCGTGTCCTTCGTCGGCTCCAGTGAATTCATCAAGCACGCCGGCGACGCCGGCAACGGTGTCGTCATCAGCCAGGTTGTGCCGTCGCCGGACGACGGCGCCGATCCGCTGGTGAAGCTGTACCACGCCGACGTGTTGCCGGCCGCGCGCAATTACGGCTCGCTGGAGGGGTATGCGAACGCGATGATCCTGGTCGAGGCCTTGCGGCGCTGCGGCCGCGAGCCGACCCGGGCCGGGCTGCTGCGCACGCTCGAGCAGCTTCAGATGAACGCCGGCGGCATGCCCGTCGCGTTCAGCGCGCAGCGTCATCAGGGCAGCGACCGGGTGTATCTGACGCAGGTGAAGGGGGGCAGGGTGACGCCGCTGGATAAGCTGTAGTGTGGATAAACCAAGGGCGTGGGGCAGGGGCGGACCCCGGGTTTGCGCCGCTGGTTTTTTCTCTTATTGCGCCTGGCGCGCCAGCGGGTTGGGCGTCGGCTCGGCGACTTTGACCAGGATGTTGCGGTCGATGTGGTGGAACGGTTCGTCCTGGCCTTTGATCATCATCACGGTGTCTTCTTCGTAGCCCCAGGTGCCGTCGGCGTTGATGGTCACTTTGATGCGGTATTCGACGGTTTTGAACGCGTATTCGAGGAAGGGGTTCGAGCGGATGCCGTAGCTTTCGGCGTCGTTGTAGGCCACCAGTTCGAAGCTGGTGGCGTCGGCGCTGGCGCTGCCGGAGGCCATGGCGATCTGCCCGCGCGGGATCGCCAGGGTCTGGATCACGGTGCCGGTGGCCGGCTCCCACAGCCAGTAGCCAACCTGCTCGTGGTAGGTCTTGACCTGGCCCGGCTTGGTCACGTGGATCTGGTAGCGCAGGCCGTAGAACAGTTGCGGGCCGTTGGTCACCGGGTCGATCGGCTGCAGTTCGATGCGCTCGACGAAGGCTTGCTTGCGCGCGCCGTCGGCCTTGGGTTTGATGTCGAGGCCGCGCTCGCCTTCCCAGATGCCGGCCATCGCGCGCAACGGCCCGAGCTGGTTCAAGGTGTTGATGTCGGTGTCGGAAGGTTCGGTGTAGATATCGTGGGAAAATTGGCTCATTGGTTCAGTTCCTTGCGGTTGGCGACAGTCGGAGCTAACGATTGTAGAGCAAGGCTCCGCAGCGGGTAAGCCCCCCAATTTTTCAGGTCCTGCGCGCGCCAGCGTCGTTCGCGTAAACGGGGACAGACCACGATTTCCAGGAAATAGTTTCCCGGAAATCGTGGTCTGTCCCCGAAGCCGTGGAAATGGGTCAGGCCGCCTGCATTTCGCGAAACAGCATCGGCGTCACGCCGAAGCGGCGCTCGAACGCCTTCGACAGCTGGGCCGGCGTCGAGAAGCCGGCGCGCGCGGCGATTTCCTTGAGCGCGACCTGGGCGCCCAGCAGGTCGCGGGCGTGGTCGAGCCGCAGCGTTTCAACGAAGTAGGCCGGCGTGGCGCCGATGGCGCCGGTAAACTTGCGGTGGAAGCTGCGCTCCGACATGGCGACCCTGGCCGCCAGGCTGGGCACGTCCAGCGCCGCCGTCAGGTGGTCCTTCATCCAGTCGACCAGCCCGGAGAACTGCGCGCCGGCGCGCGCCTGGGCGTGCAGCATCGGGCTAAATTGCGACTGGTAGCCGGGCCGGCGCGCGTAGAGCACGAAGCGGGCGGCGATGGTGTGGCTGATCGCGCTGCCGAGGTCTTGCTCGACCAGCGCCAGGCACATGTCGATGCCGGTGGTCACGCCGGCCGAGGTCCACAGCCGGCCGTCCTGGATGTACAGCGCGTTCGGGTCGACCTGCGCGCGCGGGTTGTCGCGCGCCAGCGCCGCGCAATCGTCCCAGTGGGTGGCCACGCGCTTGCCGTCGAGCAGGCCGAACGCGCCCAGCGCCAGGGCGCCGCTGCACACCGAGCCGTAGCGCCGCGCCGTGGCCGCGCTGTCGCGCACCCAATCGCGCACCGCCGCCTGCGTGCCCATGTGGCGCAGGCCGGCGCTGGCGCCGCCGGCGATCAGCAGCGTGTCCACGGCGGCCGGGGCCAACGTGGCCAGCGCGGCGCTGGCCACGCTGACGGCGCTGTTGCTGGCGACGGCGCCGCCGTGCGCCGACAGGATGTGGACGCGGTAGAACGCGCGCCCGCAGGCGTCGTTGGCGGCGGCGAACACGGCCGCCGGCCCGGTGATGTCGAGTATCTGCATGCCGTCGAAGGCCAGCAGCGCAATGTGGAGGGGAGCGCTCATTGGCGGAATGTAATACCTTTCGCCTGTTTATGCCAATCTTTTCGCGCCGGCGCTACTCCGCCGCGCCGTCGCCGAGGTATTTCCGGTAGATCGCCTCGAAGCGGCCGCTGTCCTTCAAGTGTTTCAGTCCGGCGTTGAAGTCGTCGCGGATGCCGCGGTCGCGGAACACCGGCCGGTAATCCATCGGGTTGACCTTGACGAAGCTTTGCTGGGTGGTCGGGGCGGACACCAAGCCGTGCTCGCGCGCCAGCTTGATGCTGAAGTATTTGAAGATGTTGCGGTCGCTGAGGACGACGTCGTAGCGGCCATAGTTCAACGTCAGCACTTGCAGCGCCTGGTCGTTTTGCTCGAAGTAGCGGCCGGCCTTGGCGACCGGACCGAGCCACTCGGGATAGCGTTTGGCGGCGCCGGCGAACGACAGCACTCGCAAGCCTTGTAGGTCGGCCGGCTTGCGGATTTGCAGGTGGCGCTCTTTGAGGCTGATGAAAACGTTGTCGTAGATGACGGCGGGGTCGCCGTAGAAGGCGCCCTCCGCCGTCATGTCCTGGCCCAGGTCGGTCATCGCGGCGGCCACGTCGCGGTTCTTGAAGGCCAGCGGGATGCGCGCGAACGGATAGTACTTCGGCCGCAGCACGTGGCCGCGGTGGGCCAGCGCTTCGCCGATGACTTCCAGTTCGATCCCCGAGTTGCTCTCGGGCAGGCAGAACGGGGGGATTTTTTCGCCGAAGGCCATGCTCACTTGCGCGCCCTGGGCCGGGCCGGCGCACAGGCCGAGCGCCAGCGCGGCCGCGCCGGCCAGGGTGGCCACGCGCGCCGGCCAGTCGCGCGGCTTGCAAAGCTTGGCTTGTGTCACGGTGGTGTTCTTTCCGTTTACGCCGCTGGCTATCGTGTTAGTCATTGGAAGGCGCTGGGGTGATTGTGCTGGCGGCCGATAGTTTCGTCAACAACCGTGTGTCGGTGCGGAAAAATGTTGCTGCGTTTCATGCGGGCGCCGCCGGCGCTGTTGTTGTTAAGCCGCCACCTTCAGGCGGGAAAGTGTTGTAGATGCCTCGCATCTGGCAATAAGTTCTTGCAAATGCCTTTGGGCATGAATTAAATTGTCGGCCTTCTACAAGCCGGCAGCCACTGCCGGGGGCGGGGGGACACCCGTTCGCGCCGGCTGGCCGGCGCCAGCACAAGAGAAAGCGGGAGACGCTGCTTGGAACACTCTTTGTAAGCTTATTAAAATTCTGGGGAAGTCAATGATCAAGAAGTCGAACATCCACAAGCGTCTCGCCCGCACCCACGGCGCGATGCTGGCCTTGAGCGCCGCCCTGCCTATCGGCTCGGCGATGGCCCAGTCGGCCGCCGCGCCCGCCGCCGCGCCGCAATTGGAAACGGTCACCGTCACCGCGCAGCGCCGCAAGGAAAACATCCGCGAGGTGCCGGTCTCGGTGACGCTGCTGCGCGACGAAAAACTCGACGTGCTGGTCTCCGGCGGCCAGGACATCCGCGTGTTGGCCGGCAAGGTGCCGAGCCTGAACGTGGAGTCGTCGAACGGGCGCACCTTCCCGCGCTTTTACATCCGCGGCTACGGCAACACCGACTTCAGCACCTTCGCCTCGCAGCCGGTCTCGCTGATCTACGACGACGTGGTGCAGGAAAATCCCATCCTGAAGGGCTTCCCGATCTTCGACCTGGCCGGCGTGGAAGTGCTGCGCGGTCCGCAGGGCACGCTGTTCGGCCGCAACACCCCGGCCGGCGTCGTCAAATTCGAGTCGGAAAAGCCGAAGCTGGCGACAGTGGAAGGCTATTACAACGTCTCCGTCGCCAGCCACAACACGGCCAACGCCGACGGCGCCGTCAACGTCCCGCTGAGCAAGGAATGGGCGATGCGCGTGTCGGCGCTGCGCCAGCACCGCGACGACTACGTCGACAACAGCTTCACCGGCGCCAAGGACGCGCTGGACGGCTACAACGAACACGCCGAGCGGGTGCAGTTGCTGTACGCGCCGAACGGCCAGTTCAACGCGCTGTTCAACCTGCACCAGCGCGCCACCACGGGCAGCTCGCGCCTGTTTTACGCCAACTTGATTAAAAAGGGGACGAACGACATCGTCGACGGCTACGACGCCGGGCAGTCGCATACCAACGGCCAGAACTTCCAGCGCCTGCGCAGCAACGGCGGCAGCGTGCGCCTGAGCTGGGACCTCGACAGCGTCAAGCTGTTCTCGATCACCGGCTACGAAGGCGTCGACGACTACCTGAGCCGCGGCGACATCGACGGCGGCGCCAAGACCGGCCCCGGCTTCATCCCCTTCCAGGTGGAAAGCGCCGGCGGCATCGGCGCCGTCAAGCAGTACAGCCAGGAATTCCGGGTCGAGTCGAAAAACGCCGGCCCGCTGAACTGGCAGAGCGGCCTCTACTACTTCAACGAAGACGCCAACGGCTATACCGACGGCTTCAACAGCGACAGCGGCGCGCGCACCACGCACCTGGCCAGCCACCAGAAGAACACCGCCTGGGCGGCGTTCGGCTCGCTCAACTACGCCTTCAGCGACGCCTTCACGCTGCGCGGCGGCCTGCGCTACACCACCGACAAGAAAGACTTCAACACGGTCGAGGCGCTCAACGTGGTGCAGATCGGACCGAACGGCGTGGCCGAGAGCAAGAACAAGGTCAACTGGGACGTCAGCGGCAGCTACAAGATGAACCGGGACGTCAACGTCTACGCCCGCGTCGCCACCGGTTTCCGCGCGCCGAGCATCGCCGCCGCCAACAGCCAGGTGCCGATCACCGTGGCCGACGCCGAGACCATCCTGTCGTACGAGGCCGGCGTCAAGGCCGACTTGATGAACCGGCGCGCCCGCGTCGCCTTCAGCGTCTACAACTTCGACGTCAAGAACCAGCAATTGACCGTCGTCGGCGGCCTGTCGAACGTGACCCGGCTGATCAACGCGGCCAAGACCAAGGGCCACGGCGCCGAGCTGGACCTGGAAGGCTTCGTCACGCCCAGCCTGAAAATGTCGCTGGGCGGCAGCTACAACTTCACCGAGATCAAGGACACCAGCCTGTCCGTCGGCAAGTGCGGTTCGTGCACCGTGACCGATCCGCTGAACGCGGCCGGGCGCGTCGTCATCGACGGCAACCCGCTGCCGCAGGCGCCGAAGTGGATCGTCACCAGCACCGCGCGCTACTCGGTGCCGCTGGCCGACGGCGAACTGTTCGTCTTCACCGACTGGGCCTACCGCAGCAAGATCAACCTGTTCCTGTACGAAGCGGTGGAATACAGCGCCAAACCCTTGCTCGAAGGCGGCTTGCGCGTCGGTTACACCTGGGACAGCGGCAAATATGAAGTGGCCGCCTACGGCCGCAACATCACCGACACCAGGCGCGTCACCGGCGCCATCGATTTTAACAATCGCACCGGCTTCCTCAACGAGCCGCGCATTTGGGGCGTCCAGTTCAAGGGCAACTTCTAAGCCCGTCGACGCTGAGTCGCGCACAACCCGCCCCGGCCCCAGCGCCGCGGCGGGTTGTTTGCTTTCAGGGCGCCGCGGGCGCGCCGCGCCGGCGCAGCAGCTGCGCCCACGCCGGCAGGGCCAGGCGCCAGAAGTCGTCGAGGCTGGCCGCGCGCAGCTCCATGCCGAGGAAGCGCGCCGCCGGCAGCAGCGCCGTGCGCAGCAGCTCGGCGGGCGCGGCGCCGGTGTCGAACGCTTGCGCGCCGGTTTGCTTCGAGAGTTTGTCGCCGGCCGGGTTGGTAACGACGGGCACGTGCAGGTAGGCCGGCCGCGGCAGGCCGAGCAGCCCTTGCAGGTAGATCTGGCGCGGCGTCGAGTCGAGCAGGTCGGCGCCGCGCACCACGTGGGTGACGCCCTGGGCGGCGTCGTCGACGACGACGGCCAGCTGGTAGGCCCAGTAGCCGTCGGCGCGGCGCACGATGAAGTCGCCGACGGCGTCGGCCAGGTCCTGGCGCAGCGCGCCGTGCCAGCGGTCGGTGAAGCCGACCACGCCGCGCGGCGCCGGCGGCACGCGCAGGCGCAGCGCGCGCACGGCGCGCCCGGCGGCGATGCCGTTGCGGCAGGCGCCGGAATACACCGGCGGCGCCGCCGCCCGGGCGGCGCCGGGGTCGGCCCGCGCATCGAGGATTTCGCGGCGCGAGCAGGCGCAGGGGTAGATGTCGGCGCGCAGGGCGCCGGCCGCCGCCTCGTACAGCGCCAGGCGTTCGCTTTGCCAGGCGACATCGCCGTCCCAGTGCATGCCGCAGCGCCGCAGCGAGGCCAGGATGGCGCGGTCGGCGCCGACCACGTTGCGGTCCCAGTCGAGGTCTTCGATGCGCACCAGCCATTGGCCGTGGTGCACTTTGGCGTCCAGGTAGCTGGCCAGCGCCGCCACCAGCGAACCCAGATGCAGCGTGCCGGTGGGGGAGGGGGCGAAGCGGCCGACGTAGCGGCGGGTGTCGCGTTCTGATGTCATTCGAAGCCGGCAGGTAGACTTTAAAGTTAACAGTGTGATTATGCTATTCTATTCCTTGTGCCGTTTTTTGTCGGGGCGGCGTGGGGGACGCGCCGCACACCCGGGGCGAGGGCCGGGGCGGCAACGGTGTTTTTTTGCCCGGCGCGGCGTTGATACAACAATGCGCGGCGCGCTTGCGCGTAGAATCGTCCAGACACACATTGCTTCGTGTTAACAGATTCGTTCACTGCATTGGAGGAAATATGGTTAGTCAGCAATCCCGACGTCAGAATCAGCGTTGGTCGGCTTACACTTTGCGCGGCATCGCCTTCGGCGTCTTGGCCGTCGCCGCGCAGTGCGCCGGCGCGCTCGAAAACCTCCCCGCCTATAACACCTACCAGGCGGTGCCGTTCGTGGTCGGCGGCGGCGGCTTGGCCAGCGACATGGTCGGCTATTTGAACGACAAGCTCAAAGGCAAGTACCACTTCGATTTGACCGTGCTGCCGCGCGACAAGCTCAACCAGACGCTGGAGAAGGAGCCGAACTTCAAGGGGGTGGTGCTGTTCCTCAATCCGATGTTCGTGGGCGACCCGGACAAGAAAAAATACCATTGGACCCCGGCCGTTATCGCCGACTCGAACGCGGTCATTTCGCTGAACACGAAGAAGGTCGATTATGTCGACCCGGACTCGCTGAAGGGCTTGAAGTTCGCCGGCGTGGCCGGCAACCGCTACGCCGGCCTGGATGATCGCTTCGGCAAGGATATCCAGCGCGAGAACAGTAACGAGGAGTTGTCGAACATCCGCAAGGTGTCGTCCGGCAAGGCCGACGTCACCATTATGGCGTCGAGCACGTACCGCTTCCTGCTCAAGCAGTTGGGCGACGCCAGCCCAGTCAAGTCGACGCTGTACCTGTCGCCGAAGCCGCACGCGAAATTCGACCGCTTCCTGTTCAGCGCGAACGGCGACGCCGCGCTGGCCAAGGAGCTTGACGCGGTGGCCGCCGGCATGAAGGGTGATCCGGCCTGGAAGGCCATCACCGGCAAGTACGGACTCGAGTGAACGTGGCGCCGGCCGGCGTGCGGGCGCCGTCGTGGCGCGTTTGCCTGGGCCTGCCGGCCTTGGCGCTGGCGCTGGCGTCGGGGCCGGCGCGCGCCGCGCCGATCGTGCTGGCGGTGAACCAGTGGTGCCCGTATATCTGCGAGCTGGCCAGCGCCCGCCGCGGCATCCTGGTCGACGTCATCACCGAGCTGTTCGCGGCCGAGGGTCTGGCCGTGTCCTTCGTTAACATGCCGCTGTCGCGCGGCGTCCAATCCGCCCGCGGCGGCCAGATCGACGGCGTCGTCGGCATCCTGCCGGCGCTGGCGCCGGACTTGCTCTTTCCCGACCAGCCCGTCATCGACACGCAATTTTGTTTCTTCACCGACGCCGGCAGCGCCTGGCGCTTCGGCGGCTTCGGCAGGAAGTACGGCGGCGTCGCGCTGGGCGTGGCCCATGGCAAGGTGGTCGATGCGCGCCTGGCGCGCGCGTTCGACAAGGTGGCGCGGGTCAGCGGCGAGGGCGTGACCCGGCGCATGGTCACGATGCTGCAGTTGCATCGCCTGGACGCGCTGCTCGAGGAGCGCCGCAGCGTGGAGTATGTGCTGGCGACGCAGCACCTGGCGCCGCTGAGGATGGCCGGCTGCATTGAGCGCAAGTACGAGTATGTCGGCTTCGCGCCGGGCGGCGCGCGTGCGCGCGACTATGCGCAGATGTTTTCCGGGGGGATGGTGAAGCTGCGCGATTCCGGGCGTCTGGCGCAGATCGTGGCCGCGTATGGCGACGCCGGCAAGCGGCAGGGCGTTAGCGGGCGCCATGAAGGCGCCGCGACGGTGCAAGGCGCCGTGGTCGGACCCTCATTCCGCCCAGTTATGGTGCCGTAGGCCGGATCCGGGGGGGGGGGGGCGCCGGGGCGGACGCGTAATCCGACGCCGAGCCGCCGCCGAGCCGCCGCCGACGCCAGCCGGGTTACGCCGTTCCGGCTAACCCGATCTACGGCCTTTGGGTCTGCCCCCGGACTCGCGGCGTTGGTTTGGATGAACTCAACGCCGCAGCCGTGCGGGCGGCGAGGTCCGCTTAGAAGTGGTATTCGGCGCGGATCATCGGCGTTTTGGCGGTGTTGCCAACGCCGCCGGTGGTGGCGTCGGTGTTGCCGAACTTGTTGTTCCAGTACTGGTATTGCAGGCCGACGCGGAAGGTGTTCTTGGCTTTGCCCATGGCGGCGCCGACGTCGAGCATCAGTTGCATGTCGATGTTGGTTTCCACGCCGGTTTTGCGCCCCACCTCGTCGTTGCCCTTGGCGTCGATGACGTTGGCGAAGCCTTCGAACGACAGCAGCGGCGTCACCGGGATGCCCCACACCGCGTTGAGCATGGCGTGGGTCTTGTAGGTGTAGCGCCCGTTGACGTTGGAGATCGGCGCGAAGGCGCCGCTCGGCGCGTTGCTTTCACGCAGCAGCAACAGGCTGGTGTTGAGGAAGCCGGGCACGTCCCACATCAGCGTGGGGCCGGCCACCAGCATGCGCTTGCGCGAGTTGTAGCCGGTGTCGTTCTTGGTGTTGAGGTCGAAACCGGCGGTCACGCCGACGCCGCGCACCGGGCCGAATTTGATGTCGCTGCCGCGCAGTTTGCCGATGTCGAGCGTGTGGCGGTAGAGGATGTAGGCTTCGCTGGCGCCCGAACGCTGGTTCAACGAACCCGGGTCCTTGCTGTCGGACATCAGGTAGTCGACGTTGACGAAGT
Source organism: Janthinobacterium sp. CG3 (assembly GCF_000344615.1). Classification (GTDB taxonomy): domain Bacteria; phylum Pseudomonadota; class Gammaproteobacteria; order Burkholderiales; family Burkholderiaceae_D; genus Janthinobacterium. Next base: position 5,002,009 of record NZ_KB467824.1, read on the forward strand.
TGCTGCCGTATTTGTAGCCGCTGGCGTGGGTCAGTCCGACGATGTTTTTCTTGATGTCGTTCGGGTTGAACGGTTCGCGGTAGTCGCTGCCGGCGCGCCAGCTGATCGAGGTGTCGCTCCAGTCGGCGGCGTGGGCGCCGGCGGACAGGCTCAGGATGGCGGCGAAACACAGGCGGGGAACGAGACTCGATGTTGTTTTGTACACTTGAAACTCCTCTTGACGTTGCATGAAAAAAACATGGCGCTGGCGGCGTCGACAACCAGACTAGCCCGGCAATGATGCGAGAAGCGCCCCCTCGCGGGCTGCCAGGGCGGTTAATAGTTGGTATATTCGAGCTGATATAATAGTCGGATTTTCGTACCGGCAGGGGCTGGCGGCAACGGCGTCGGCCGTTGGCTATCGTGTAAATAGTTTCCCGGTGTTGTTTTTACGCTGAAAGTCTGCGCCGGCGCAATGACCGATGCGGATAATCGGGACAGATGCCGATACGATACATGGCGTTGGCGGCCCGCCGTGGCGCCGATTCCGATGAATTGTTGGTGACCGTTCGAGAACGATAAAAACGACATGACGACCCGCCTGGAACTACACGACATCACCAAGCGCTACCCTTCCGTGGTGGCCAACGACGCCATCCATTTGACGGTCGAGCCGGGCCAGATCCACGCCGTGCTGGGCGAGAACGGCGCCGGCAAGTCGACGCTGATGAAGATCATCTACGGCTCGGTGAAACCGGACGCCGGCCGGGTGCTGTGGAACGGCAGGGAAGTGCACATTGCCAACCCGGCGATGGCGCGCGAGCTCGGCATCGCCATGGTGTTCCAGCACTTTTCGCTGTTCGACACGCTGACGGTGACGGAAAACATCGCCCTCGGCCTGCCCGCCGACACCAAACTCGACGAGCTGGCCCGGCGCATCGAGGCCACCGCCAGCCAGTACGGCCTGGAACTGGAGCCGCAGCGCCACGTGCACACGCTGTCGGTGGGCGAGTGCCAGCGCGTCGAGATCGTGCGCGCGCTGCTGGCCAAGCCGCAACTGCTGATCCTCGACGAGCCGACCTCGGTGCTGACGCCGGGCGCCGTCGAGAAGCTGTTCGGCACGCTGCGCCAGTTGGCGGCCGAGGGTTGCAGCATCCTCTACATCAGCCATAAGCTCGACGAGATCCGGGCGCTGTGCCACACCTGCACGGTGGTGCGCGCCGGCAAGAACAGCGGCGTCTGCGACCCGCGCGAAGAGTCCGCCGCCAGCCTGTCGCGCCTGATGATCGGTGCGGAACCGCCGGCCCTCACCCACGTCGAGCGCGCGCCCGGCGCCAGCATGCTGGCGGTGAACCAGCTGTGCCTGTCGAAGAGCCACCCGTTCGCCACCGCGTTGCAAGACGTTTGCTTCGAGCTGCGCGCCGGCGAGATCGTCGGCCTGGCCGGCGTTTCCGGCAACGGCCAGCAGGAATTGATGGCGGCGCTGTCGGGCGAGGACCCGCGCGCGGCGCCCGCTTCCATCATGCTGGGCGGCGTCGCGGCCGGGCGCCTGGCGCCCGGGCGGCGGCGCGCCCTCGGCTTCGGCTTCGTGCCGGAGGAGCGCCTGGGCCGCGGCGCGGTGCCGGAGATGTCGCTGGCCGACAACGTGCTGCTGAGTCTGCAAACCGGGGCCACCGTCAAGCGCGGCTTCGTGCGCGGCAAGGCCATCGCGGCGATGGCGGCGGCGATCATCGCCCGCTTCGGCGTCAAGGCCGGCGGGCCGCACGCGCCGGCGCGCAGCCTGTCGGGCGGCAACCTGCAAAAATACATCGTCGGGCGCGAAGTCATGCGCGCCCCGAGCGTGCTGGTGGTGGCGCAACCGACCTGGGGCGTCGACGTCGGCGCCGCCGCGCAGATCCGCGCCGAGCTGGTGGCGCTGCGCGACGCCGGCTGCGCGCTGCTGGTCATTTCCGAGGAGCTCGACGAATTGTTCCAGATCGCCGACCGCCTGCATGTGATCGCGAAGGGGCGGCTGTCGCCGTCGATCAAGACCGCCGACGCCAGCGTCGCGCTGGTCGGCCAATGGATGAGCGGCCTGTGGCCGCAGCCGGCGCCGCGGGCCAGCCATGCCGGGGGCAAGCATGTTTAAACTCGAAGCGCGCGCCACGCCGTCGGCGGCGATGTCCTGGTGCTCGCCGCTGCTGGCGCTGCTGTTGACGGTGTTGTGCGGCGCGCTGCTGTTCGTCGCGCTGGGCAAGGACCCGCTGGCCGGCCTGGCGGTGTTTTTCTGGGAGCCGATGAAGGACTTGCGCGGCCTGTCGGAGCTGGGCGTGAAGGTGGCGCCGCTGCTGTTGATCGCCGTCGGCCTGGCGGTGTGCTACCGCGCCAACGTCTACAACATCGGCGCCGAGGGCCAGTTCGTCGTCGGCGCCGTCAGCGGCGGCGCCGCCGCGCTCTACTTCGACGACGCCGGCGCCGCCGGCGCGTGGGTGACGGCGCTGGTGCTGCTGGCCGGCATGGCCGGCGGCATGGCCTGGGCCGGCGTCACGGCGTTCCTGCGCGACCGTTTCAACGCCAGCGAAATCCTGGTCTCGCTGATGCTGGTGTATATCGCCCAATTGCTGCTGAGCTACCTGGTGTACGGCGTGCTGAAGGACCCGGAGGGGTTCAATTTTCCGCAGTCAAAGCTGCTGTCGGAGGCGCTGCTGCTGCCGATCGTGCTGCCCGGCACGCGCCTGCACCTGGGAATAATCCTGGCGCTGCTGGCCTCGGTCGGCGGCTGGCTGTTCCTGTCGAAAAGCATGGCCGGTTTCCGCCTGCGCGTCGGCGGCATGGCGCCGGCGGCGGCGCGCTACGCCGGCTTCTCGGCGCGCAAATCGCTGTGGACCTCGATGCTGCTGTGCGGCGCGCTGGCCGGCCTGGCCGGCACCTGCGAAGTGCTGGGGCCGCTGGGCCAGTTGACGCCGTCGGTGTCGCCCGGCTACGGCTTCGCCGCCATCATCGTCGCCTACGTCGGCCGGCTGCACCCGGTCGGCGTGGTCTTCTCCAGCTTCATCATGGCGATGTTTTACATCGGCGGCGAACTGGCGCAGTCGCGCCTGGGCCTGCCAAGCGCGATCACCGGCGTGTTCCAGGGCGTGCTGCTGTTCGCGCTGCTGGCCTGCGACGTGCTGATCCACTACAAACTGCGTGTTAGCCGGAACCCATAATGGACGCCATCGCCCTCCTGATCGCCGCCAGCATCAACGCCGGCACCCCCCTGATGCTGGCCGCGCTGGGCTTGCTGATCAATGAAAAATCCGGCGTCGTCAACCTCGGCGCCGAGGGCATGATGCTGATCGGCGCCGTGGTCGGCTTCGCCGTCGCCGTCAACAGCGGCAGCCCGGCGCTGGGTTTCGCCGCCGGCGCCGGCGCCAGCGTGGTGCTGGCCGGCTTCTTCGCCTGGATGACGGTGTGGCTGGGCACCAACCAGTACGCCACCGGCCTGGCGCTGGCGCTGTTCGGCGGCGGCGCCTCGACCTACATCGGCATCAACTACGTCGGCAACAGCCTGAGCAACGGCAGCTTCGGCGTGCCCTGGTTGCAGGACCTGCCCTTCGTCGGCCCGGCGCTGTTCCGCCAGCACCCGATGGTGTACCTGGCGCTGCTGCTGTGCGCGGCCATCGCCTGCTTCCTGTACCGCAGCCGCGCCGGCCTGGTGCTGCGCGCGGTCGGCGAGTCGCCGTCGTCGGCGCATTCGCTGGGTTACGACGTGCGCCGCATCCGCCTCGCCGCGATCCTCTTCGGCGGCGCCTGCTGCGGCCTGGCCGGCGCCTTCATGTCGCTGGTCTACACCCCGCTGTGGGTGGAGAATATGGTGGCCGGGCGCGGCTGGATCGCGCTGGCCTTGACCACCTTCGCCACCTGGCGCCCGGCGCGCGTGGTCGGCGGCGCCTACCTGTTCGGCGGCATCACCATTTTGACGTACTCGGTGCAGGGCGAGGGCGTGGCGGTCGCCTCGCAACTGCTGTCGATGCTGCCCTACCTGGCCACCATCGTGGTGCTGGTGCTTATTTCGAGCAACGCCAACTACATCAAATTGAACATGCCCGCGTCGCTCGGCAAGTATTTCAAGCCGGGCGCCTGAGGCGTTTTACGTTGCTGCGCCGTTGTCTCCCCCGCGGCGGGGCCGGAAGGTAGGTGGGGGGAGCCAACACGAGGAAAATCATGTCCAAAAAAATCTTGCGCGCCGCGCTATGCACGCTTGTCTTGTCGCCCGTGGCGACGCTGGCCGCGGCCGCCGCGCCGCTCAACGTCGGCTTTGTGTATATCAGCCCGATCGGCGACGCCGGCTGGACCACGCAGCATGACATCGCGCGCAAGGAAATGGAAAAGGCGCTGGGCCCGAAGATCACCACCAAGTACGTCGAAAACGTGCCCGAGGGCGCCGACTCGGAACGCGTCATCCGCGACCTGGCGCAGCAGGGCAGCAAGCTCGTCATCACCACCTCGTTCGGCTACATGAACCCGACGCTGAAGGTGGCCAAGCAATTCCCCGACGTCAAATTCATCCACGTGACCGGCTATAAAACCGCCGCCAACGTCGGCAACACCAACGCCCGCTTCTACGAGGGCCGCTATCTGGCCGGCGTGCTGGCCGGCAAAATGAGCAAAACCCACACCGCCGGCTACGTGGCGGCCTTCCCGATCCCCGAAGTGCTGCAGGGCGTCAACGCGTTCGCGCGCGGCATGCGCAGCGTCGATCCGAAGGCGCAGGTGAAGGTGATCTGGGTCAACAGCTGGTTCGACCCGGGCAAGGAGCGCGACGCCGCCATCACGCTGCTGGGCCAGGGCGCCGACGTGGTCACCCACCACACCGACTCGACCGCCGTGGTCCAGGCCGCCGAGGAAAAGGGCAAGTACGCGATCGCCTACCACTCGGACATGAAAAAATACGGTTCGAAAGCGCAACTGGGTGCCGTAACGCATCATTGGGGTGCATACTATGCGAAACAGGCGCAGGCGGTAATCGACGGCAGCTGGAAGCCGAGCAGCGTCTGGGGCGGCATCAAGGACGGCATGGTCAAGCTCGAAGGCATCAACGCGGCGGTGCCGGCCGACGTCAGGCAGTTCGTCGCGGCGCGCGAGAAGGACCTCGTCAGCGGCGCGCTGGCGCCGTTCGCCGGGCCGATGAAGGACAACGAGGGCAAGCTCCGCCTCGACAAGGGCACGCTCGGCGACGACGCGCTCAACAAGATGGACTATTTCGTCGAAGGCGTGCTCGGCAAGGTGTCGAACAAGTAGGCGGCGGCAGGGCGGCGGCGGCGGACGGGCGGCAGGTGGCGTCCGCCCGCCGCCGTCCTTGCTGCCGTGGCAGCATCGATCGATGATCCGGATCGCCCATCGGATCAAGCCGGCCCGGCACCGGTCCGGTATGCGAGGAGAGTGGTTTCATGGACAGACTGGAAATTTTCAAGAGCATCGCCACCCAGGCCGGCAGGGGCGAACTGACCTTCCCGGCGAACGTCAGCGCGACGTTGAAACTGCAGCAGGCGCTGGACGACCCGGACTGCCACATCGACGCCGCCGCCAAGATGGTGATGGCCGAACCGGTGCTGTCGGCGCGCACCGTGGCCATCGCCAACTCGGCCGCCTACAACCGCAGCGGCGACGAAATCACCAGCGTGCGCGTGGCCGTCAGCCGGCTCGGCTTTCGCACGCTGAAATCGATGGTCGCCTCGGTCATCGTGCGCCAGCTCGGCAGCAGCATCACCGACCCGATGCTGCGCGCCAAATCGGCCAGGCTGTGGGAGCACACCGCCCACGTGGCCGCGCTGGCCCAGGTGATCGGCAAGAAAATCAGCCGCATCGACCCGGAAACGGCGATGTTCGCCGCCATCGTGCACGAGGTCGGCGGCTTCTACCTGCTGTCGCGCGCCGAGGAGTATCCGGGCCTGCTCGACGACAACACCGAAGACTGGATCGAATACGGCGAAAAACTGATCGGCCGCGGCGTGCTGCGCCAGCTCGGCGTGCCCGACCAGGTGCTGCAGGCGGTCGAAGGCATGTGGCACGGCGGCGCCAACACGCCGCCGCGCACCCTTGGCGACACGCTGCTGCTGGCCAACGACCTGGCGCGCGTGGTCTCGCCGCTGCACCCGCCGGAAAGCGCCAACGCGCGCCAGGTGGCGGCGATGATCGACTTCGAGACCGGCGGCAGCACGCTGCACGGCATCCTCGACGACTCGGCCGAGGAAATTGAATCGCTGACGGCGGCGCTGCTGGTGTAGCCCGCGCCGGCGCCCGAAAAAAAGCCCCGCCTGGCGCCGCGGGGCTTTTTTTCGTCCACACGCCGCCGGGGCCACACCGGGGACAGACCACGATTTCCGGGAAATTCTTTCCCGGAAATCGTGGTCTGTCCCCATGGCTTTACAATGCCCCCTCCATCCCATTCACAAATGACAATAGGATCCCATGCAAAACGTGTACTCCTCATTCGCCGCGAGCGTGCTGGCCACAAGCCTGGCGCTGGCGTTCCCCGCCCACGCCGCGCCCACCGCGCCCACCGTGCAGGAAGCGCCGCTGCGCGCCCACCTCGCCCTGCTGGCCAGCGACGCGCTGGAAGGGCGCGGCACCGGCCAGCGCGGCGCCGACCTGACCGTCGCCTATCTGGAAAGCCAGGCCATCGTCGCCGGGCTCAAGCCGGTACGGGGCGGCGGCTACCGCCAGTCCGTCAAGATCGCCGGCGTCAAGGTTTTGCCGGCCGAAAGCAGCGTCCACCTGCAGGCCGGCGGCAAGGCCTTGCCGCTGGAGTACGGCCGCGACTGGGTCTGGATGGCCGGCGACGCCACGCCCTCGCGCACGCTGGACGCCGGGCTGCTGTTCGTCGGCTACGGCATCAGCGCGCCGGAGCAGGACTGGGACGATTTCAAGGGCGTCGACTGTGAAGGCAAGGTGCTGGTGGTGATGGTCAACGACCCCTTGCCGAGCGCCGCCGAGCCGGAGCGCTTCGGCGGCAAGGCGCTGACCTATTACGGCCGCTGGACCTATAAACTGGAAGAAGCCAAGCGCCGCGGCGCCGCCGGCGTGCTGCTCATCCACACCGACGCCTCGGCCACCTACGGTTGGGGCGTGGTGCAAAGCAGCTGGGGCGGCGGCGAGCGCTTCCAGCTGACCGGGGCCAGCGCCGGCACCGCGCTGCAGGGCTGGATCGCCGACGCGGCGGCGCGCGCGCTGTTCAGCGCCGGCGGCCAGGACCTCGACCTGCTGCGCGCGGCGGCCGAGCGCAAGGACTTCCGCCCGGTCGCGCTGGCCGCCCGCGCCGCCGGCGAGATGAAGTCCGTGGTGCGGCAGTTCGAACAATTCAACGTCGCCGGCCTGGTGCCCGGCAGCGATCCCAAGCTCAAGGACGAAGTCGTCATCTACAGCGCCCACTGGGACCACCTGGGCGTGCACGCCGGCCCCGGCGACCGCGTCTTCAACGGCGCCGTCGACAACGCCTCGGGCGTGGCGGCGCTGCTGGCGATGGCCAAGGAGGCGGCCTTGCAACCGGCCCGGCGCAGCCAGATGTTCCTGTGGCTGGCCGGCGAGGAGGAGGGCCTGCTGGGCAGCACGGCGTACGCCGCCAGCCCGCTGTGGCCGCTGGAAAAGACCGCCGCCAACCTTAACCTCGACAGCCTCAACTTCGTCGGCGCCACCCGCGACATTGGCGCCGACGGCAGCGAACGCAGCGAGTTGGGACAGATGGCGCGGGCGGTCGCCAAAGGCATGGGCATGCGCGTCGCCGCGGCCGAGCCGGACCTGGCCGGCGGCTATTTCCGCAGCGACCATTTCAGCTTCGCCAAGGCGGGAGTGCCGGCGTTCTCGGTCGAGGCGGGGCGCGACTACCTGCGCGACCCGGCGGCGGCCAAGGCGAAAATGAAGGCGTACCGGGCGCGCTACCACCAGGCCAGCGACGAGTACGACCCGAGCTGGGATCTGTCGGGCATGACGCAACAGGCGCAGTTCACGCTAAACCTGGGGCTGGCGGTGGCGAACGCGCCGCGGATGCCGGCGTGGAAAGCCGGCGACGCCTTCGGCAAGGTGCGCGCCGTCAAGCCGGGTCCGCGCCAGTGGCCCGCAGTTGGTCGGGTTAGCCCATAGGGCGTAACCCGACAACGTCGGCCCCGCGTCCGGCTTTTTTGATGTTCGATACTAACGCTTCAGCGCGAGCGTGATGGTGGTGCCGCTCAGGTCGATGCCCTTGATGGCGATGCTGCCGAAGCTCGGCCCGTCGGAGCCTTTGACGCGGATGTTCTGGAAGCTGATTTCGCCGATCGAGCTGGGCAGGCGCAAGGTCAGCGAGCCGTCCTTGTTGATGGCCGCCGCCGCCATCGCCGGGTCGTAGACGACGTCTTTCATGCTGACGTCGGCCTGCAAAAAACCCAGCACCGGGTTGAGCAGTTTGGCGACGTCGCCGCTGATGGCCAGGCTGCGCTGCTTGCCCTGTTCGCGCACCTGCAGCAGCAATTCCTCGTTCAGGCCCTGCGCCGAGGTGTTGTCCAATTCCTCCTCGCTGAGCGCTTGCGGGCCGGCGCCGGCGCCGCCGCGGTTGGGTAGCATGGTGGCGCTGGCGGCCAGCGTCGGCAGCGCCTCCACCGCGTAGGTTTCCAGCGGCGCCAGCATGGCGGTGACGATGGCCGCCGCCATGCGCAATTGGCGTTGCTTGCGCAGCGCTTCCCGCACGTGCTGGTGTGTGACCAGGTTCCACTCGGCCAGAATGTCGCCGAGGCGCTGGCCGGTGCCGCGCTGGCGCTCGATGGCGCGCGCCAGTTGCTCCTCCGAGATCAGCCTGCGCTTGACCAGCAGTTGTCCGATTTGCGATTTGCTTTGATGTTGTGTCAGCCAGCCCATGTCACTCTCCCCGGTCAATTCAAATGGTCGCGCGCAGCAGCGGCGCGCGCAGCGCCTCGTCGAGCGTCTGCGCGCATTCGCTCAGGTGGGCCCGGGTTTCGCGGTCGAGCGATTTGCCGGGCAGCCCCGCGCGCAGCAGCGCCCGCAGCGCGATGGCGTTTTGCCGTTGCAGGCTGCGCACGTCGGCCGGCGCGCCCGGCCCCGGCCGCAGCAGCGCGCCGGCCAGCCGTTTCAAGTGTTCGCGTTGCAGGTTGCGGCGCTGCGCCGGGATGTTCTTGCCTTGCTTGAGTTCGCTCCAGACCGCGCCCTGCACGCTGGCGTACAGTTCGCCCAGCGACAGCGTGGGCGCGCCGCCGGCCTCGGCGGCCTGGGCGTCGAGCAGGCGCGCCGCCACCGCGTCGGCCAGCACCTGGTCGAGCGCGTTGCTTTGCAGCGCCAGCACGCGCCGGCCGACGGCGATGTCGGGCTGCTGCTCGAAGTGGTCGATGCCGAGCCGGCTGATCAGCGCCGGCGAGAAGCGCAAGCTGTCGGCGGCGAACACGCTGTCGGTGATCAGCGCCAGCGCGGCGCGCTGGCTGTGCAGCGCCACCGGCGTGAACGGCGCGCGCGCGGTGCCGGCGTGGTCGCGCAGCATGCGCACGCCGCCGATGTACTTGAGCGCCACCGGCAGCGTCGCGGCCAGCTGGCTGAAGCCCTCGTTGAGGCCGCGGCGCAGCGTGGCGTAGCTTTCGCCGTCCGGCAGCCGGCGCGTTTCCAGCCGTTGCCACAACTCGCGCGTCAGGCCCAGGCGCTGGCGCGCGTATAGCAGCGGGTCGTCGCCGAGGTCGAAGGCGTTGACCTCGGGGTCGGCGACGTTGGCTTGCGCGTCCTCGTCGGTGCCGTAGGCCAGCGCCGGCTCGCTCGAGCGCGCGGCGATTTCTGCGAGCAGCTGCTTTTCGTCCGCCGCCGGCAGCGTCTTGTAGGCGTATTCGATGGCCCAGTAGTCGTAGGGGCCGAGCGTTTCGTTGACGTACGGACCCTGCGCCTGGCCCGGCGCGGCCAGGTTGAAGGGCAGGTAGTCCATCACCGAGCCGGCCAGCGGGCGCTGCTTGCCGAAGCGCGGGTCTTGCAACTGGCGCAGGCTGTAGATGGTGGACGCGCGGAAGTTGTGGCGCAGCCCGAGGGTGTGGCCGACCTCGTGCATGATCACCTGGCGCACGTAGGCCTGGGCCAGCGCCTCGGCCTGCGGCCCGGCCAGGTCCGCTTCGACGCCGCCGCGGGCGGCCAGCAGGTCGAGCGCGAAGTGGATGTCGGCGCCGCCGCCGTGGCCGCCGTGGCCATACTCGCACAGCGCGGCGCCTGCCGCCGCCGCGCCGGCGCCGCCAGCCGAACCCGGCTCGGGGTGGTCGGCGGCGAAGCGCCGCGCGCTGCGGGCGTAGACGTCGGACATGGCGATGTCGGCGTCGAGGATTTCGCCGCTGCGCGGGTCGACCTGCACCGGGCCGGCGGCGAAACCGACGTCGCTGCCGAGGAACCAGCGGATCGAGGCGTGGCGCGCGTCGAGCGTGTCGAAGGCATCCTGCTCGCTTTGCTGCCTGACCACGATGGCGTTCTTGAAGCCGATTTTTTCAAACGCGCGGTTCCATTCGAGCACGCCCTCGGCCACCGCGCGGCGGTATTTCAGCGGCACGTTTTTGTCGATCCAGTAGACGATCGGCTGCTTCGGTTCGCGCGGCGCGCCGGGCCCGCCCGTGTCGGCGGCATTGGCGGCATCGGCGGCGTCGGCCGGTTCGAGGCGCCAGCGGTAGACGTGGCGCAGCGCGGTGCCGGCGCTCAGGTCGTCGGAATAGTCGTGCACGGTGGTGGCGAAATGGCCGATGCGGTCGTCGGCCGCGCGCCCCGGCATGACGCTGGCCGGCAGCGCCGCGAAGCTGTAGTAGAAGCCGGCGAACAGGCTGCGCGGGTCGGGCATGGCCGGCGCCGGCGCGCCCGGCTGGCCGGGCGCCGGCGCCGGCAGGCGCGCCAGCGCGAAGTGGGCGTTGACTTGCAGCCCGGTCAGGCCGGCGTCGCCGCGCGCGCTGGCGAAGCTGCTGTTGCGCGCGTCGAGCTGGTAGGGCAGGCGGTAGGCGCTTTCGAGCTGGGTCGCGTAGCCCGGGATGTCGGTCAGCAGCAGGGCGTTGGCTTCGACCAGGAAAGCCTTGCTGGCCGGGTGCGCGGCGCTGGCCACCGGCGCGCTGGCCAGCAGGCTGTCGGAGAAGGCCTGGCTGACCGCCAGCGCCTGCGGCGTGCCGGGCGCGGCGCGATAGGCGGTGTTCTTGGCGATCAGCTGGACCTGGTTGCCGACGCGGCGCCACAGCGCGATGCGGCTGCCGCCCATCTGGCCGGCGTACAGGCGGCGTTCGCCGACGCTGTGGCTGACGTTGTAGCTGAGAAAGAACGGCTGTTCAAGCTGCTCCGGGCGCAGCGCGATCCAGATCTTCTCGTCCTGCTGCCACAACGTAAACAGGCCCTTGAGTTCGCGCGCGTCCTTGACGACGAACTGGAACGGCCGCGCCGCCGGTTCAAGCCGGGCCAGCAGCGCGTTGGCCTGGCTTTGCGCGGCGGCGGCGGCCGCGGCGGCGTCGTTGGCGCGGGCGTGCTGCGGCTGCAACGCCGCCGCCGCGAGAAAAACCCACAGGCCAAGCCGCGGGCTCAGACCCCCGGGGTCCGACCCCAGGTTCACGCCCTTGGTTTGGCCGGCGCCGGCGCCGCGCCGGCGCCGCAGAACATCGCTCATAGTAAGCATGCGCGGTAACCCCCCTTACGCCGACAGTTTGTGCGGATGCCGCGTCAGCAGCGGCGCGGCGTCGCCGGCGATGTCGGACGGGGCGCGGCCGAACCAGCGCTTGCAGGCGCGGTAAAAGGCGCTCGGCTCGGAAAAGCCGAGCTGGAAGCTGAGCATTTTCAGCGACAGCTCGCCGCTGTTGAGCGACTGCCGCGCCAGTTCGCGGCGGGTGTCGTCGACCAGCGTGGTAAAGCTGGTGCCCTCCTCGGCCAGGCGGCGCTGCAGCGTGCGCTCGCTCATCATCATGCGCGCGGCGACGTCGTCGCGCAGCGGCGGCCCCTTCGGCAGCATGCACGCCAGCAGCGCCTGCACCTTGGCGCTGAAGGTGGGCGGCTCGGCCCGCGCCAGCGTGGCCAGCACGTTGCCGCTGGCCGCCTGCGGCAGCGCCATCACCATGTCGGTGTCGGCGAACTCCATGACGTTGTGCGGCATGTTGAAGTGCACCGGGCAGCCGAAGGTGTCGGCGTAGACCTGGGCGTTGGCCGGCTTCGGAAAGGCGTACTCGACCAGCACCGGGGTGGCGTCGTCGCGCCCGGAGGCGCAACGCAGCGTGCGCAGCAGCACGCACCAGACGAAGTCGTAGCGTTGTTGCGGCACCACCCGCTGCGCGCCCGGCAACAACATGCCGACCCGGGTGTGGCCGTGGCAGCGTTCGATGGTGCTTTGCACCGTCGGCGAGACCAGCATGATGTGGCCCATCACGCCGAGCCAGCCGAGGCGGTGCGGCGTCGAGATCTTCAAGCCCAGCAGCGGGTCGCCCGAACTCTCCACCAGCAATTCCCACAGGTGGCTGAGCTTGTCGGACAGCGACAGCGCGTCGCAGGCCAGGCCGTCGCCCTCGTCCAGGCCGGCCTGCTTGAACAGCGCCTCGGCCTCGAAGCCGGAGTTGGCCAGGCGCGACTTGACGCCGCGCACCAGGTGCAGCGCGGAAGAGTAGCTCATGGCGCCCCCCCCGTTGCCGACATACTGCGATCAATAAAGTGCATGAACAAGATGGATCTCCCTGTGGTCATCACTGCAATCGGGCATGCGTAAAACGTGTTTCAAGGCGTGACCGCGGCGCGCAGGCGCAGGCCGATGCGTTCCTTCAAGCCTTGCAGCTTGGGGTCGATGGCGCCGCGGGTGTCGGCGGCGACGCCCTCGCCGAGCAGCTTTTGCATCTCCGGCAGCATCGCCTCGAACTTGCGCTTGACCGGCGACTCCAGGATCGCCACCATCTGCCGCAGCTCGTCCTCGCTGAAGCGCTCGGCCAGCAGCGGCGCGACGGTGCTGGGGATCAGCTTTTGCGCGCTGGCGCGCACCACCGGCGCCGCCTCGTCCATGAATTTCTTGGCCTCGCCGACCACCTCGCTCATGGCGGCGTCGCGCTTGTCCGGCGCGGCGCGGCCCTGCAGCATGGCGCGCGCCTGCTGCACCGCGTCGCCCACCGGCACCTGCAGCATCGACTGGCCGATGGCGTCGATATGCCACAGTTGCAGCACCTGGCGCACCAGTTCCTGCTTGGCGGCCGGCACGGCGGCCGGGGCCGGGGCGGCGGCGGCGGCGCCGCACAGGGCCGCCAGTATGATTGTCGCGCTTGCTTTCAACATCGAAACCTCCTCTGTGAGTGATATCAGTGAAACATCAGTGAAACCGTCATGGCTGCTTAAAAACGTTTGTTGTAACTGACGCCGACATAGCGCACCCGGATGTTGCCGGCCACGTCTTCGCCGGCGTAGGGGTTGTAGATCACGTTGAACAGCTTGTTGCAGTTCAGATTGCAGTCGCTGTTGGCCGGCGCGTTGAAATGCCCGACCATGTAGCTGGCCGTCAGGCTGACGTCGCTCTTCGGGCTCAGCTGGTAGCCCAGGCCGAAGCTGTACAGCCTGGTGTCCGGCAGCGGCGCGATCAAGTCGATCTTGTTGCCCGGGATCGAACTCTTGCGCGGCTCGTAGCCGAAGCGCACGGTCAGCTTCTCGGTCGGCAACAGCTGCAGGCCGTAGCCCATGTTGAGCACGCTCTTATAGCCGCGCGGGATCTTCAACTGGCCCGAGTTGGCGATGCCGTACAGGCGCGCCACCTCGAGCAGCTTGACGCTCTGGTCGAACTGGAACGTCAGCGCGTCCCATTCGGCCCAGCGGGCGTAGCTGGCGTCGACGTTCAGTTGCAGGTAGCGCAGCGGTTTGAGTTTGACGCCGATCTGCACGTGGGCCGGAAACGGGATGGTCGCCGTCAGGTTGCCCTTCTGCTCGGCCGGGATCGAGCTGGGCAGGCCGAGCACGGCGCCGACGATCGGTCCGAACAGGCTGCTGTTCATGCCGTTGACGAAACTGCGCAGCATCGGCTCGGTGTTGAAGGTGTAGGTGCCGGTGTACTGGGTCTTCGAGCCGCCCTGGTAGACCGCGCCCAGCGCGAACCACGGGCGCGGCTCCCACAGCACGCCCAGGTTCAGCGTCGGGTCGAACGGCGCCGTCATCTCCAGGCGCATCCGGGCGGCCTTCTTGAACGGGTTGACCATGCCGTCCTTGCCGCCGCCGCACAGGCCGACGCTGAGCGTGTCGAGGATGTTGCCGCCGTTTTCCGGGCACCAGCCCTGCTGGAACTTGCCGAAGATGCCCAGCAGGCTGTTCGGGAAGCGCATGTCGGTGTCGACGACGAAGGCGGCGTGGGCGATCGGCACCGACACGCCGAAGCGCAGCGTCTCCGAATACTTGTAGCCGACCGACGGCGCCGCGTACACCAGGCGCTGCAACTGCACCTGGCGGCCCTGGAAGCGCGCCGGGTCGTTCGGCTCGGTGGTGCGGTCGATGCTCATCGCCTGCGACATATAGCTCTGGGTGGCGAAGGTGAAGCGCGAACCGGCCCGGTTGAAGGCCATGCCCAGGCCGGGGATCAGCACGCCCGGCAGGCGCCAGCCCGGCTTGCCGTAGGCCGGCACGAACATGCCCTGGCGCACCGGGCCGGAGCTGGCGCCGGACAGCGGGTCGTCGCTCCAGCCGCCGACGTCGAAGCCGGCCGGCGCGCGGATCGTCGCGCCGGTGCGGATCGAGGCGCCGAAGGCGGAAAACGCTTCGCTGTCGCCGACCAGCCGGGCCAGCCCGGCCGGGTTGAAGTGGATCGAGTCGATCGCCGGCGGGTCGGCCGTGACGGCGTTGCCCAGCGCCATCGCGACGACGCTGGTGGTCAGGTTTTCGGTGATCGCCGCCGGCGCCGGCGCGGCGGCGGCGCACGCCGCGGCGGCGGCCAGCAGGCGCGCGCGGGCGGGGACGCGGCGACCCATGTCAGAACGCCAGCGGCAGGCTCAGCCCGACCGACAGGTTGGGCGAGTCGGCCGTCAAGCCGATGCCCACCGACAGGTTGACGGTGGTCTTCGGCGAGACCCGGTAACCCAGCCCGAGGTTGAGCATGCCCGAGGTTTGCATCGTCGTCTTGGCGCTCTTGCCGTCGGAGAAGGTGAGCGTCGAGCCGGCCGAAATCGATTCCTGGAACGAGATCGTCGTCGAGATGCCGTACGACAGCGCGTAGGCGAAGCCGAGGCCGAAGCCGACGCTGGCGCCGGGCTCGACCTTGGTGAGCACGCGCGTGCCGTTGACCTGCCACAGGTGCTTGGCGGGCAGGCTGGCGCCGACGTTGACCGAGCCGAACAGGGCGACCGGGTCGACGATGCGGTTCACGTTCAGGCCGGCGTTGAAGCCGGTCACGCCGCTGCCGGTGGCCTGGCCGCTGCCGGCGACGACCTTGAACGGGCTGCGCCCGGACGGCAGGCGCACGCTGGCCGTGGCGGTCAGGTTGGGGCGGTCGCGCTGGGCCGCCAGCGGCTGCCAGCGCAGGCCCAGGCCGAGGTCGCCCAGCGAATTGGAGACGCCGCTTTTGCCGCGCGACTCGGCGTACTTCGACAGCACCGGCAGCGTGACGTTGCCGGTCAGGTTGTCGAGCAGGCCGTAGTCGGCCGAGAAGGTGTTGGTGATGGTGTGCGAGCTGGTGTTCTCGATGTCGAACAGGGTGATGTTGCCGGCCGACAGGTCGGTGATGATTTTTTCCTGGCCGATGTAGCTGTAGTTGAGGTCGTAGTTGAACTGGAACTGCTGGCGGCGGATCAGCGAATACTGCTTGTCGACCGCCGTCAGGGTCTGCTTCAGCAGCGCGCTCTGGTCGCCCTCGCCCTCGCGCTTGGCCAGCGCGTCGCGCGCCGCGTCCGAGCTGGCCGGGGCCGGCGCCGCCGGGCTTTCCTGGGCCAGCGCGGGGGCGGCCAGCAGCAGCCAGGCGCAGGCGAGGCTGGCTGGCGGGATGCGAATCTTCATGGTGAGTCCTTGTCGAAAAGTGGAAGCGAAGGGGAGGGCGTGCCTACTGGCGGCGCATCCAGGTGCCGCTGGCGCCCGAATTGATGGCCCGTTCCAGCAGGTGGGTCTGGTTTTCCAGCGCGCCGAGGCGGGCGCGGTTGCTGACGCGGTCCATGTCGACGACGCCGAGTTCGCGGTCGCTCAGCGCCAGTTGCGCCGGCAGCGGCGCGTTCTTGGCCGGGTAGACGATGAACAGGGTGTTCTTGTCCCACAGCGCGGCGAATTCGGCCAGCGAGAAGACGATGTTGCCGGCCGACGGGTCGGCGATGTAGACGACGCCGTCGCGGATGCCGCGCAGCACCACGAAGTGCTTGGCGCCGGCGTAGTCGATCGGCACGATGGCCGGATGCTCGAGCGCCAGCAAGTCCTTGATCTCGGCGCGGAAGCCGGCCCCCTCGACGCCCAGCGCGGCGACGTAGCGCTTCATGTCGAGCAGGGAAAAACCGCGCCGCTCGATGATCTTTTCCTTCTCGCCGCGCTCGAGCATGCCCTCCATGGCCTGCTGTTCGCTGACCTTCAGGCCGAGGTGGAAATTCAGGATGGTCACCAGGGCGGCCGAGCCGCAGCTGTAGTCGAAGGCCTGGCGCACGATGTGGCGGTACTTCAGCTCGGAGTACGGCTCCATCCGCACCGCCTGGCTGTAGGCGCCGCCGCCCAGCAGCGGCTGCGGCATCTGGTACTGGCCCTTGGGGCGGTCCAGCGGCGTGTGCCGCTCGACGACGCCGGCGCCGGCGATCAGCGCCGCCAGCACGCCCAGCAGGATCATCATCATGGCGCACCGCCGGCGCCGGGCAGCCGCGCCGGGCCGGCGCGCGAAGTGAATCGATACAGGCTTACCCGAGGCGTCCGGCGCCCCATGACTGCGTCCATCTTGTCTCCAATGTCTCTAATAAGAACGGTCGTGCTTTATTAAGCCGACAGGTTTTCTTTATATTTTTGTAACTTATTAACGCATGATTCCAGTGCCCGGGGCAACTTATAAAATTAGATCGCTGCCTCTAGGATTTTCTTCAAAACTTATGCTAACGCAAACAACGGTCGCACGGCACGGGCGCCACTGTGCATGGCTCGCAGGGTCAAGTGCTTGGCTTTGCGGGTCAGCGCGCGAGCGCGGGGTCCCGTTGAAAAACGGCGGGGAGCGCTCGTGGTACCGCCTGGAAAAACGCATTGCCCGCGTCGGTTCATCCACCATTCCAACCACTTCAAAATGGGTCACAACGCCGCCTCGTTCGGCTCGGTCGCGATGACCGGATCGACCTGCGCGGCACCCAGGTGTGGATCTGGGCGCACGAGGATTCCCCACGGCGTTGGCCGCCGCCGCGGCGACCGCGGCGCTGGCTTGCGAGGCCCGTCGCTTGGCCCGGAAAGTCAGCGCAACAGGCTTTACCGGCGCCGCCGCAGCCCATAAGATGGACCTGCAACATTGAAATAATACTCATGCGGCAAAGGGGCTTTTCCCGGCGCCGACACCACAAAAACAAGCATGTCAATCAACGGAGACAACACCATGAAACTGATCAAACAAACCGCCATCGCCGCCTTGCTGTCCTCGATCGCCCTGGCCGCCTCGGCGATGACGCCGATCCAGGACGCCGAACTGAGCACTGTCAGCGGCCAGGACGGCGTGTCGATCACGGCCAACCTGAACGTCAAGATCGACTCCTTCGTCTACACCGATACCGACGCGGTCGACGCCTCGACCGGCCTGGGCGGCGGTTCGGTTAGCTTCAACGGCATCAAGGTCAACGGCCTGATCGCCGCCAGCATCGACATCCTCAGCAAGGCTTCGTTCCTGCAGGCGGCCGGCGCCGCCGGCGTGACCAATCCGGGCACCTTCTACAACCCGGCCACCGGCGGCGACGTGGTGCAGATCGCCATCCCGGCCGACGTGCAGGTTGCCGCCGGCAAGTTCTTGAACGTGTCGGTGGACGCGATCAAAATGGGTCACAACGCCGCCTCGTTCGGCTCGGTCGCGATGAACCAGATCGACCTGCGCGGTACCCAGGTCTGGATCTGGGCGCACTAAGCGGCGCGCGGCCGCTTGAAGCGCCGGCGCCACGCCAGCCGGCGCGGCCGGCGTTCCTACAGCATTCCCGGCGCACGCGGCGCCGCTCACGGATGACCATGATGACCGCTCTCCCTTTGACGCCGTCCCCGCCCGCCCGCTGGCGCCGCGCCATCCTCGCGCTGGCCGGCCTGGCCGCGGCCGCGCCGGCCTGGGCCCAATTGCGCCCGCTCGACGACCAGGCGCTGTCGCACGTGCGGGGGCAGGGGCTGTTGTCGATCAGCAACGCCAGCCTGGGAGGGTTTGACTTCACCCGCATCGGCCTGGACGCCGACGTCGCGCTCAACGCCAATGTCCGCAACACCCGGCTGGGCGAATACACGCTGGCCACGCGCAACGGCCTGGGCGCCGACATCGACATGCCGCTGCTGCAGTTCGGCCGCAGCGACGCCGGCGACGCGGCCCGGCTGGTACACATCAGCAATCCCTATTTTGAATTCGTTTTCCGCGGCGACGGCGCCGCCCGCGAGGTGATCGGCCTGCGCATCGGCTTCGACGGCATCAGCGGCGACGTCGGCCTGAAGCTGGCCAGCCTGTCGGGCTCGATGCGCGTGGCCGGCAGCGGCGCCGACGGCGCCGCGCTGCTGCTCGACTCGCGCCTGGACGCCGGCGGCGGCAAGCGCTGGGACGGCGCCTGCGCCGCGCCCTGCCTGCCGCTGGCGCAGCTGGGCGGCGTGCGCGCCGGCGACGCCAGCGGCCCCAGCCGCGACTTTTGGATTTCCATGTTGAAGACCGGCGTGCAATTCCAGGCGCCGGCCGGCGGCGCCGGCCTGCCCGACGCCGCGCAGGCCGGCATGTGGTTGAACTGGCGCGACCGCTTGAGCGCGCTCGGCGTCAACGGCCTGACCCCGCCCAACCTGCCGAAGGGACGCTGAGCGTGCGCGCGCCTTGGGGTCTTTCTCGCGCGGCGGCGCTGGCGTGGCTGGCGTGGCTGGCGGCGGCGGGGCCGGCGGCGGCGTTCGAACCGCTGAGCGACGCGGCGCTGTCGGCGGTGCGCGGCGGCGACGGCGTCAGCTTCGACCTGGCCGGTTTTTCGATGTCCGGCGACGCCCGCGTCACCTACACGGCGGCGCCCGGGCGCAGCCTGTACACCGGCGCCGCCAGCGCCGCGCGCAGCGACGGCGCCGACCCGTTCGGCGACCCGTACCGCCTCGACGTCGTCGGCGCCGCCGGCCGCGCCGACTACTTCCAACTGGCCTTTCCGCTCAACGCCGCCGGCGCGCAGCGCTGGCAGTTCGCCTACGACTGGGGCGTGACGGCCGACGGCGTCAGCCGCGACGGCGGCAGCGTGGTGTGGCAAGACGCGCGCTGGTACGGCGGCGGCCTGCAGTTCGCCACGCCGGAGTTCCACGACGGCGTCGCCTTCGGGTTGGCGCTGCACCTGCGCGTGGGCGAGCTGGCGCTGCGCCCGCGCGGCCGCGGCGACGCCAGCGAGCAACTGGCGCTGCGCGGCATCCGCCTGGGCGGCGTCGACGCCGACGGCAACTTCGACAACACGCCGTGGGTGCTGGCCGACGTCGCGGCGCAGCCGGCGCTGCTGAACGCGCTGAGCGACGAAAGCGGGCCGCGGCTGCACTTCGGCATCGGCTGGCCGGACGCGCGCTTCGGCAACGGCGCGGCGTCGTCCGGCGCCCTGCAGGTCGACAACATCTGCTTCGTCAGCGCCGGCCGGCCGACTGTCGACCTGGGTTCGTCGCGCATCGGCGCGCTGCAGATCCAGTACCTCGACGTGAAGTTCAAGCGCTGATATGGGGCGCTTGCCGCTGGCCTGGCTGGGCCTGTTTTGCCTGCTCTGCGGCGGAGCCGCGGCGGGCCAAGGGCTGCGCCCGCTCGACGACGGCGAACTGTCCGCGGTGCGCGGCGGCGACGGCGTCGCCTTTGCCGCCCACATCGTCATCAACGACCCGACGCTGGTCGGCGCGGTCAGCGACAGCCGTCTGTCGCTGGGCTTCAAGGGCGACGGCCAGAGCAACTACCTGGTCATCAAAAACCTGCGCGGCAGCGTCGACATGTTCGCCTTCAGCATCGGCGTCAACAAAAAGCCGGACGGCGGCGACTACGTCGCGCTCGGCCTGCCGGGCTACGTCAAGTTCAGCAATTTCGGCTTCGAATCGCTGAGCGTGCAGAGCGATCCGCTGGCGCCGGTGGCCAGCAGCCTGGGCAGCCTGAACATCCACGGCGGCATGGCGCTGCAAGGCCAGTTCCGCCTGTGGGCGCACTGAGCCGCCGCCCGCGGTTGCAAGCGCCGCCTTAAAACGGCAGCGGCTGCTTGCTCAACGCCACCGCGACAATATAGCCAAACGCCGCCAGCGCGCCGGCGAAGGCCAGCGCGCGCACCGCCTTGGTCTTGCCGCGTTTCAAAGCGAGCGTCCCCAGCACGATATACACCAGCAGCGCGACGACCTTGGCGCTGAGCCAGGCCTGCACGAACGGATACTGCTTGCTCCACAGCGCCAGCGCCAGCGCGCTGGCCAGCAACAACGTATCGATCACGTGCGGGGCGATCCTCACCCAGCGCCGTTGCAGCAGCGCCGAGTCGCCCAGCATCCAGCATCCGCGCAGCAGGAACAAGACGCCACTGAGCATGGCGAAGGCGACGTGCAGGTGTTTCAACGCGAAATACGTCATGGTGCTGGCGTCCTTGAATGATGAGTTGCCGCCATCATCGGTGCTGGCGTCGCGCCACGCAAGCGGAATCTGCCGCCAATCCGCGTCAAAACGGCGCGCCGCCGGTTGCCCGGGGGGGGCGCCGAAAGGGGAGGGCGGGGAGGGCGGTGGAAACGGCCTACGCGGCGGCGCGCCGGATCTGCGCGGTGAGCTCGTACGAGCGCAGGCGGTGCTGGTGGTCGAAAATCTGCGAGGTGATCATCAGCTCGTCGGCGCCGCTGCGCTCGATGAAGGCGTGCAACTGGCGCGCGACGGTGTCGGGCGCGCCGATGGCCGAGCACGACAGCACCGCGTCGAGCATCGCGCGCTCCTGCGGGCCGAGGTTTTCCAGGTAGCCCGGCAGCGGCGGCTGCAGGCGCGCCGGCCGGCCGCTGCGCAGGTTGACGAAAGCTTGCTGCATCGACGTCGCGCGCAGTTGCGCCTCGGCGTCGGTGTCGGCGGCAAAGACGTTGAAACCCAGCATCACGTAGGGCGTGGCCAGTTGCGCCGACGGGCGGAAGTTGTCGCGGTAAAACGCCACCGCCTGCATCATCTGCTGCGGCGCGAAGTGCGAGGCGAAGGCGTAGGGCAGGCCGAGGTGGGCCGCCAGTTGTGCGCCGAACATGCTCGAGCCAAGTATCCACAGCGGCACCTTACTACCCTTGCCGGGCACCGCCAGTACGCGCTGCTTGGGCGCGTCGGACAGGTAGTCCATCAACTCCAGCACGTCTTGCGGGAAGGCGTCGGCGTCCGATTCCAGGTTGCGGCGCAGCGCCCGCGCGGTGGCCTGGTCGGAGCCGGGCGCGCGGCCCAGCCCGAGGTCGATGCGGCCGGGGTGGAGCGCCTCGAGCGTGCCGAATTGCTCGGCGATCACTAGCGGCGAGTGGTTCGGCAGCATGACGCCGCCGGCGCCGACCCGGATGGTGCGGGTGCCGGCGGCGACGTGCGCCATCACCACCGCCGTGGCGGCGCTGGCGATGCCGGGCATGCCGTGGTGTTCGGCCAGCCAGTAGCGTTGGTAGCCCCAGCGTTCGCCGTGCTGCGCCAGTTCGAGCGTGTTGCGAAACGAGGCGGCCGCGCTGCCGCCCTCGACGATGGGGGCGAGATCGAGTATGGAAAATGGAATCATGCACCGGATATCGGGACGGCGGGCGCAAACGCAATGGTAGATTGCCATTCCCCTGTCGCCGGCAGGGGCATCGCCGGCGACCGGGGCGCGTCGTTGCCGCCAAGACGCCGGAAAAAACGCCGTCCACTGCGCCCGGACAAGCAAGTCCGGCGCCGCGCCGAACTTTCCGGCGCCGTCCAAGTCTGAACTGGTTTACCCACCCGACCGAAACGGCGCCGCGTATGCACTGCAAGGAACTCATCAAACCGGACGGGCGTCGCCTGACGCTGTACAGCCGCCAGCCCATCCTCGCGGTGGACGCCGCGCCCAGTCCCTTCGCCGACCCGCAGCGGGCGTATCCGCACCTGCGCTGGCATCCGTTGCGCGGCGAGTGGGTCGCCTACGCGCCGTTCCGCCAGGAGCGCACCTTCCTGCCGCCGCCGCAATACAACCCGCTCGCCGCCACGCTCGACCCGGCCAACCCGACCGAGTTGCCGCGCGGCGACTACGAGGTGGCGGTGTTCGACAACCGCTTCCCGTCGCTGGCGCTGGACGCCGGCGAGCCGCCGGCGCTGATCGTGCCGACCGCCGCCGCCGCCGGCCACTGCGAGGTGGTGGTGTTCACGCAGGACCCGCAGGCGTCGCTGGGCGCGTTGGAGCTGGGCCACATCGAGTTGCTGCTGCAGGTCTGGGCGGCGCGCACGGCGCGCCTGGCCGCGCGCGGCACCATCGCCTATGTGCTGCCGTTCGAGAACCGCGGCGCCGAGGTCGGCGTGACGCTGCACCATCCGCACGGCCAGATCTACGCCTATCCGTTCGTGCCGCCGGTGCCGCAGCGCATGCTCGAGCGCGAGCGCGCCTTCTATCTGCAGGGCGGGGTGCCGCTGCTGGTCGACTTCGCCCAGCGCGAGATCGACAGCGGCGAGCGCCTGTTGTACCGCGGCCCGCACGCGGCCGCCTTCGTGCCGGCCTGCGCGCGCTACCCGTACGAGGTGTGGGTGACGCCGCTGGCGCCGGTCGCCCAGTTCGCCGCGCTGACGGCGCCGCAGCGCGCCGACCTGGCGCGCGCGCTGAAAACCGTGCTGCTCAAGTACGAGGGTTTGTGGCAGCGGCCGTTCCCGTACCTGATGGCGTGGTACCAGGCGCCCACCGACGGCCAGGCCCATCCGGAGACCCAGTTGCACGCCCAGTTCTATCCGCCCTACCGTACCCGCGAGCGCCTCAAGTACCTCGCCGGCACCGAGCTGGCGGCCGGCCTGTTCGCGATGGACGCCTTGCCCGAGGACAAGGCGCGCGAATTGCAGCAGGTCGACGTCAGGCTGGAGGGCTGAGCGGTGACGGCGCCGGGCGAACACGAAACCAGGGCCAAGCTGGCGCGCATGCGCGGCTGGTTGGCGCGCAGCGGCGCCGGCGCGCTGCGCCTGCGCGGCGTCGACTGGTTCGCCTGGGCGGCGGCGGGCGCCTCGAACGCGGTGCTGCTGACGGCCGAGGCCGGGGTGGCCGAGGCGCTCGTCACGGCCGACGCCGCCTACGTGCTGACCGACGCCATCGAGGCCGAGCGCTTGCGCAGCGAACAAGTGCTGGCGCCGTGGACCTGGCAGGTGACGCCGTGGGCGCGGCAGGAGTTGCGCGAACATTTCGTGCGCCACGCGGCGGCCGGCGCCGGCGTGTTGAGCGACCGCCCGGGCCCGCTGGAGCACGCGCTGCCGGCCTGGGCGCGCGACGAGCGGCTGGTGCTGGCGGCGCCGGAGCGGGCGCGCTACCGCCAACTAGGCCGCCTCGCCGCCGGCGCCGCCAGCGCGACGCTGCGCGCGGCCGGGCCGGGCTGGACCGAATACGAGCTCGCCGGCGCCGCCGCCCAGGCGCTGTGCGCGCGCGGGCTGGCGCCGGCGCTGGTGCTGGCCGCCGGCGCCGAGCGGCTGGGGCGCTACCGCCATCCGCTGCCGACCGCGCAGCCGCTGGGCCGGCGCGCCATGCTGGTGCTGTGCGCGCGCCGCTTCGGCCTGTACGCCAACCTGACCCGCTTCGTCAGCTTCGGCGCCGGCGCCGACCCGCGCCAGCAGGCGCTGATGGCGCTGGAGGCGGTCGGCCTGGACGCCTGCGAACCCGGCCAGCCCTTGTCGACGGTGTACCGCGCCCTCGAGGGCGCCTACGCCTACGCCGGCTGGCCGGACGCCATCCTGCAACACCACCAGGGCGGCATCACCGGCTACCTGGCGCGCGAGGTGCTGGCCAGCGCGCACGCCGAGACCTGCTTGAGGGACGGCATGGCGCTGGCGCTGAACCCCAGCCTGGACGGCATCAAGATCGAGGACACCTTCCTGCTCGAGGGCGGCGAGCTGGAGAACCTGACCTTCGACCCGGACTGGCCGTGGGCCTTGGTGCAGGGCCGCAAGCGTCCGCTTTGCCTGGAGAAGACATGATTACCATGACCGAATATTTCGCCGGCGCGCCGGCGGTGCGGGCGTCGGCGCCCGGGCGCGTCAACCTGCTCGGCGAGCACACCGACTACAACGACGGCTTCATGTTGCCGACGGCGACGCTGCAGCGCACCGAGGTGGCGCTGGCGCCGGCCCTTGACGAGCACCACCAGGTGTATTCGGCAACGCTGGACCAGGGCGTGCGCTTCGCCCGCGCCGGCCACGCGCCGCCCGGCTTCGGCCGCTATGTCGAGGGTTGCATCCGCGTGCTCGAGGAGCGCGCGGTGGTGGTGCCGGCGCTGCGCGTCTACGTGCGCTCGGACGTGCCGGTCGGCGCCGGCCTGTCGAGCAGCGCGGCGCTGGAACTGGCGACGCTGCGCGCGCTGCGCGCGCTGCTCGGGCTGGCGCTGGACGACGTCGCGCTGGCGCTGATCGGCCAGCAGGCCGAGGTTAATTACGCCCAGGTCAACTGCGGCGTCATGGACCAGATGGCGGCCAGCCTGGCCGACAGCGCGCACATGCTGTTCCTCGACGCCCGCAGCCTGCAGTTCGAGCTGCTGCCGCTGCCGGCCGACAGCGAGCTGATCGTGATTGACTCCGGCGTCGCGCGCTCGCTGGCGGCCAGCAAGTACAACGAGCGCCGCCGCGAGTGCGAGGAGGCGGCGCGCCTGCTCGGGGTGGCGGCGCTGCGCGACGTCGACGCGTTGGAGCTGGTCGAGCGCCTGCCGCAGCCGTGGCGGCGGCGGGCGCGCCACGTGGTCAGCGAAAACGCCCGCGTGCTGCGCGCCTGCGCCCAGCCCGGCCCGGCCGAGTTCGGCCGCCTGATGCGCCAGTCGCACGCCAGCCTGCGCGACGACTACGAGGTGTCGATCGCCGAACTCGACGAGCTGGCCGCGCTGCTGTGCGCCGAGCCGGCGGTGTACGGCGCGCGCCTGACCGGGGCTGGCTTCGGCGGCGCCTGCGTGGCGCTGTGCCAACGCGGCTGGGGCGCGGCGACCGGGCGCGCGGTGCTGGCGCGCTACAACGGCGGCGGCGCCGGCCGGCGCGGCCGGCTGCTGTTGCCGGCGCCGGACGACGCGGCGCCGGCGCCGCCGCGGCAAACCTGAGGCGCCGGGCCGCGGCGTCGCGCCAAAGTTCGACGCGGTGGTTTGACGCGGTTGTTTGACGTAGTTAAAGGCGGCGGCGGAAACCGGCGCGGCGCTGGAACTACCGCCGCCGCGCCGGCTCCAACTAGTAACCGGTACACGAAGCCGGCGCCCGGCGACGCGCCCGACCTCGGCTTGCCCGGCCGCATTGCCCGACCCACCCGACCATATGACCCACCCGACGAGGAGCCGATGTCCGCATTTGCCTACCCCCGACCGCAACTGGTGCGCGAGCACTGGCAGTCGCTCAACGGTCCCTGGCGTTTCGCCTTCGACAACGAGCGGCGCCACAAGCTGCCGTCCGATCCCATTCACTGGACCCACGACATCACCGTGCCGTTTCCGCCGGAGTCGCAGGCCAGCGGGGTCGGCGACCGCGGCTTCCACGTCGCCTGCTGGTACCAGCGCGAGTTCGACATCGCCGCCGGCCCCGGGCGCGTGCTGCTGCATTTCGGCGCCGTCGACTACCAGGCCAAGGTGTGGGTCAACGGCCACGTCGTGGCCGAGCACGAGGGCGGCCACACGCCGTTCGTCGCCGACATCGGCGACGTGCTCAACGCCGACGGCCGCCACACCGTGACGGTGTACGTCGAGGACGACCCGCACGACCTGGCCAAACCGCGCGGCAAGCAGGACTGGCAGCTCGAGCCGCACTCGATCTGGTATCCGCGCACCACCGGCATCTGGCAGACGGTCTGGCTTGAACGCGTCGCCGCCACCTATATCCAGAAGCTGCGCTGGACGCCGATCTTCGAGGGCTACGAGATCGGCTGCGAAGTGTTCGCCGGCGGCGACGTCGCCGACGACCTGGTCGTCGAAGTGCGCATCTGGCACGGCGACAGCCTGCTGGCCGACGACCGCTACGCGCTGTTGGGCAACGAGGCGAACCGCAAGATTTCGCTGGCGGACCCGGGCATCGACGATTCGCGCAACGAGCTGCTGTGGAGTCCGGAACGCCCGACCCTGCTCGACGCCGAGGTCCTGCTGCTGCAGGGCGGGCAGGTCATCGACACGGTGCGCTCGTATACGGCGCTGCGCTCGGTGGCGATCAACCGCGACCGCTTCATGCTCAACGGCCGGCCCTATCCGCTGCGGCTGGTGCTGGACCAGGGCTACTGGCCCGACACGCTGCTGGCGGCGCCGTCCGACGCCGCGCTCAAGCGCGACGTCGAACTGGCCAAGGCGCTCGGTTTCAACGGCGTGCGCAAGCACCAGAAAATCGAAGACCCGCGCTACCTGTACTGGGCCGACCGGCTCGGTCTGCTGGTATGGGAGGAAATGCCGTCGGCCTACCGCTTCACGACGCGCGCCATCACGCGCATGGTGCGCGAGTGGACCGAGGTTATCGAGCGCGACTACAGCCACCCCTGCGTGCTGGTGTGGGTGCCGTTCAACGAATCGTGGGGGGTGCCGAACCTGACCGCGATCCAGGCCCACCGCAACGCGGTCGAGGCGCTGTACCACTTGACGCGCACGCTCGACGCGACCCGTCCGGTGATCGGCAACGACGGCTGGGAGGCCTCGGCCACCGACATCCTCGGCATCCACGACTACGACTGCGACCCGGAGCGGCTGCAGGCGCGCTACGCCATCACCGACGCCTCGCGCACGATCCTGTTCGACCAGCGCCGCCCGGGCGGGCGCATCTTGACGCTGGACGGTTTTCCGCACCGCGGCCAGCCGATCGTGCTCACCGAGTTCGGCGGCATTGCCTTCACCAAGCCGGCGGCGGGCGTCGACGGCCACACCTGGGGCTACTCGCGCGCCACCAGCGAGGTCGGCTTCCTCGACCTGTACCGGCGCCTGCTGGCGGTGGTCAACACGGCGCAACTGTTCAGCGGTTTTTGCTACACCCAGTTCGCCGACACCTTCCAGGAGGCGAACGGCCTGTTGAACGCCGACCGCACGCCCAAGGTCGAGCTGGAACTGATCAGCGCGGCCACCCGCAACGAGAAAATCGATTGACGCGCCGCGCGCGGCCAAGGCGACCGGGACGGCGACGCATACCGGAGGCAAAGCGCCGGAGTCGGACCCTAGGGGGCCGACCCCGGTGGTAATCGCCTGCATGTGCCTGGCATTGGCGGCATTTCAGCGACGACGGCGAACCGGCGCGCCGGTTTTTCAAAGGAGATTTGGCATGAAGACCTTGCTGCATGGCGGCCCCGATGAGTGAGCCAGACGACGCCGCCGCCGCGCCGTTCCTGTCGTACTGGCAGGCCGGCTTCGAGGGCGCCGACCACGTCACGCACGCCGGGCGGGCGCTGTCGATGAACCAGGCCAGCGGCCATCTGGCGCGGGTGCGCGAGGACTACGCGCAACTGGCCCAGTTCCGCATACGCACGGTGCGCGAAAGCGTCGGCTGGCGCCTGGTCGAACGGGACGGCCGCTTCGACTTCTCGTCGCTGGAGGAGCGCGCCCGGCTGGCGCGCGAGATGGGCTTGCAGATCTGCTGGACCTTCCACCACTACGGCTGGCCGGCCGACGTCGACCTGTTCGCGCCGCAGTTCGTCGAACGCTTCGCGCGTTTTTGCGGCGCCGTCAGCGCATACCTGGCGCCGTTCTCCGACGCCGCGCCGATCTACTCGCCGATCAACGAAATCTCGTTTTCCAGCTGGGGCCTGTCGGTGCACATGTTCCAGGGCTTGAACACGGAGCGGCCCAACGCCGGCCCCGACGGCAAGCGCCAACTGGTGCGCGCGACGCTCGCCGGCTGCGACGCGATCTGGGCCGTCAACCCGCGCGCCCGCATCCTGCAGTGCGATCCGCTGATCCACGTCATCGCGCCGCCCGACCGGCCCGACTGGGCCGATTCCGCCGCGCAATGGCGCGAGTCGCAGTTCGAGGCCTGGGACATGCTGTGCGGACGCAGCGAGCCGGAGCTGGGCGGGGCCGAGCGCTACCTCGACCTGATCGGCCTGAATTATTACCACAGCAACCAATGGGAAAGCGGCAGCAACCTGCGCCTGTGGTGGCACCTGGGCGAGCCGCGCCGCATGCCGCTGCACCAGTTGTTGCTGGAGGTGCAGCGGCGCTACCGCCGGCCGCTGCTGCTGGCCGAGACCAGCCACGTCGGCAGCGGCCGCGGCGCCTGGATCAGGGAAACCGCGCAGCAGGCCGCGCTGGCGCACCAGCACGGCGGCGACCTGCGCGGCATCTGCATGTATCCGGCGATCGACCGGCCGGATTGGGAGGACGAGAATTTCTGGCACCACAGCGGCTTGTGGGATGTCAGTTTAAGCGGGCCGGAGCCACTGCAGCGCGTGCTGTCCGAGCCTTATGCAACGGGGTTGCGCCAGGCCCAGCGCCTGACGCGGCACCTGTGTTCAACGTACGCGCCACCAGGGCGGGAAGGAGCTGGAATGAGGACGATCATGGTTTTCTCTCATCTTCGTTGGAACTTTGTCTACCAAAGGCCACAGCAGTTGTTGTCGCGCCTGGCGCAGTTTTACCATGTGTTGTTCGTCGAGGAGCCGACGCTGCACGAGGGGGCGCCGCACCTGACCTTGTCGACGCCGGCGCCCAACGTGACGCTGTGCCAGCCGCAAACGCCGGTGCCGGCGGGCGGCTTCCACGACGACCAGCTGGCGCTGCTGCAGTCGCTGCTGAGCGAGGTGACGCCGGAGGAGGACCCGATCGTCTGGTTCTACACGCCGATGGCGCTGCCGCTGCTGCCGCAACTGCATCCGCACCTGGTGGTGTACGACTGCATGGACGAGCTGGCGGCGTTCAAGAACCCGCCCAAGCAGTTGCTGCAGCGCGAGGCGGCGCTGCTGGCGCGCGCCGACCTGGTGTTCGCCGGCGGCCCCAGCCTGTTCGAGGCCAAGCGCGCGCGCCATCCGAACACGCATTGCTTCGCCAGCAGCGTCGACGTGGTGCATTTCGAGCAGGCGCTCGACCGCCACAACGGCCATCCGGCGCACCTGAACATACCGGCACCGCGGCTGGGCTACTACGGCGTCATCGACGAGCGCTTCGACCCGGCACTGGTGGCGGCGCTGGCCGACGCCCACAGCGACTGGCAGATCGTCCTGGTCGGGCCGGTGCTGAAAATCGACCCGGCCAGCCTGCCGCAGCGGCAGAACATCCATTACCTCGGCCAGCAACCCTACCAGGCGCTGCCGCACTTCCTGGCCGGCTGGGACGTCTGCCTGATGCCATTCGCGCTCAACGAGGCGACGCGGTTCATCAGCCCGACCAAGGTGCTCGAATACATGGCGGCGCAACTGCCGATCGTCAGCACGGCGATCGCCGACGTGGTGGTGCCGTACGGCGAACTGGTCGCCATCGCCGACGACGCCGCCGGCTTCGTGCGCGCCTGCGAAGAGGCGCTCGCGGCGACGCCGGCGCAGCGCGCCGCGCGCGCCGCGGGCATGGCCGCGGTGGTCGCCGCGACTTCCTGGGACGCGACGGTGGAGCAGATGCGCGCGCTGCTCGATTCGACCAAGCCGGGCCAGGGCGCGCGCGCCGTCGCCGTGGCGGCGCCGGCGCCGGACGCCGCCGCCGCGGGCAAGGTCAACCCGCTGCGCACGCCCAACGCGCCGCAGGCGGTGCGCTGCGCGATCGTCGGCGCCGGCCCGACCGGGCTGTCGGCCGCTTACCACCTGGGAGCGGACACGCTGCTGCTGGAGCGCAACGCCGAGGTGGGCGGCTGGTGCCGCTCGGTCAGCGACGCCGGCTTCACCTTCGACCACGCCGGCCACATCATGTTTTCAACCGACCCCTACGTACTCGAGCTGTACCGTCTGCTGCTGGGGCCGAACATGCACTGGCAAAACCGCGAGGCTTGGATCTACAGCAAGAACGTCTACACGCGCTACCCATTCCAGGGCGCGCTCTACGGCCTGCCGCCGGCCGTCATCAAGGAATGCATCGTCGGCGCGATGCAGGCGCGCTTCGGCAACCTGCGCCAAGGTTCGGCGCCGGCGGCGGCGCCCGCGCCGGCCTGCGCCGCGCTCAAACCGGTCGAGGATTGCTGCGCCGACGGCAGCGCCGACGTGGCCAACGCGGCGACCGCGCTGCCGGCCCGCAAGGAGTCGATCAACTTCGAGCAGTTCATCTACCAGGTGTGGGGCACCGGCATCGCCAAGCATTTCGCGATTCCGTACAACCGCAAGCTGTGGACCGTTCCGCTGACGGAAATGGAAACCTCGTGGCTGGGCGGGCGGGTGCCGTTGCCGGACCTCGAGGAAATCATCGACGGCGCGCTGGAGCCGGTGGCGCGGCCGATGGGGCCGAACGCGCGCTTCGGCTATCCGCTGCGGGGCGGCTTCCAGGCGCTGATGTCGGCGTTCCTGCCGCATATCCGCGGCAAAGTCGAACTCAACGCCGAAGTGGTGCAACTGCTGCCGCGCGAGCACGTGCTGGCGCTGGCCGACGGCCGCCGTTTCCGCTACCAGCAGCTGATCAGCACCATGCCGCTGCCGGAACTGATCAGGCTGATTGGCGAGCAAGCGCCGGCCGAGGTGCGCGCCGCCGCGCGCGCGCTGCGCCACGTGTCGGTGCGCTGCGTCAACCTTGGCGTGGCGCGCGAGCAGATCACCGACAAACACTGGGTCTACTATCCGGAGGAGACGATATTCCACCGCATCTTCGTCCAGGGCAATGCCAGCCCGCATTGCAACCCGCCCGGGGGCTTCGGCCTGACCTGCGAAATCTCCTATTCGCCGAGCAAGCCCTTGCCGCTCAGCGGCGCGGCGCTGGTGGCGCGCTGCATGGCCGACTGCATCAAGGTCGGCATGCTGCGCCCCGACGACCGCCTGCTGACCGCCAACCAGGTCGACATGCCCTATGCCTACGTCGTCTACGACCACGCCCGCGCCGCCAACGTCGAGCTGGTGAAGACGTGGCTGGCCGGCCACGACATCGTGCTGGCCGGGCGCTACAGCGAGTGGGAGTACTACAACTCGGACCACGCCTTCCTCGCCGGCAAGAAGGCGGCGCTGGCGGTTGCCGCCGAGACGGGCGGGGCGCAGCAAAACGTGCTGGCCGATTGACGCTGGCGGGGAGGGGGGGGCGCCCCCCCACGCCCACCCTGAAGTTGGCGTGCCGGCAACGGTGAAAGCCCAGCCAAGGCAAAGAGCCGGCGCCAAGGCGAGCGGGTCAGACCCTCGGGGTCTGACCCAATCCACCCAAGTTAAGAATTTTTCTTTAAAAGTAGAGCGAAATACAATAAAAAGCTTGACATGCCAGTGAGGTAGGGCGCGGTCAGTGAGATTTTTTACCTCATTGGCCGCTATGTCCCTTGCCGCACTGTTCAACGATCTTGCCGCGCATTTGCAGTCCGTCGAATTCCTTCTGACGGCCCGACATATTGAACNCCCCGCCGCATTTTCCCGCCAGCGAAAATTGCCGTTGCCGGCGCTGGTCGCGTTGATGCTTACCGGTATGCGCATGAGCGTCCAAGCCGAGCTCGACGTATTCTTCGCCCATCTGCAGCAACGTGCGCAATTGGTGCGCAAGGTGTCTGAGCAGGCGTTCGCCCAGGCGCGCGCCAAGCTGTCTCTGACGGCCATTCCCCTGCTCAACGACTGGCTGGTCGCACGCGCCGAGCACCACGGATTTGTGCCGCGCTGGCGCGGCCTGCGTTTGGTCGCCGCTGATGCTTCGACCATGCGATTCGGCTTGCGCCCCAGCCACGTCAAGCGCGCCGCGCTGGCCGATCAAATCCTGTTCGGCCTGTTCCTTCCCGGCGCGGAATTGATGCTTGCGGCCTCGCTGCACGGCATCGAGGACTGCGGCGAGCGGCAAATGCTGGTCGAACACCTGGACCGACTTTCCGGCACCGATCTTCTGCTGCTCGACCGGGGCTACCCGTCCCGATGGCTGGTATCGCTGCTCAAACATCGNCACATTGCGTTCTGCATGCGCGTCGAGAAGGCCGGCAACGGCGGCTTTCCCTGCGTGCGCGACTTCCTGCGCTCCGGTCTGAGCGAGCAGCTCGTCATGCTGCGCGCGCCCGACCGGCGCGACGCCGACGATTATGAATGCCCCCGAGANCCCCAGCAGGNGCGCCTCGTCCGCCATGTCGCGCCGAACGGCAAGGTGCGGGTGTTGATGACCAATTTGTTCGACAGCGCGCGCTTTCCCGCCGACGGCTTCGGCGACCTCTACCACAAGCGCTGGCGTATCGAGGAAGCCTTCAAGCGGCTCAAGCATCGNCTCAATTTGGAGCATGTGTCNGGCCTGTCCCAGCAAGCCGTGGTGCAGGACGTCGCCGCCAAAATCATGTGCGATAACTTGCAAACCCTGGCGGCCTTGACAGCCCACGACAGCGCCGACCTGCGCGCAGCCGAGCGCATCAACCACGCCTATGCGCATACCGCCCTCAAACCATTGTTGCCGGCCCTTCTGCTCGGAAAAAAGGTGGCGAAGTTACTGCGCGAGGTGCTGCGCCTGATTGCGAAACGGACACACATCCATCGGGAAAATCTATCCAAAACACGCAAAACCAGGCCGAAGCCGCACAAGCACATGATCCAAAAACCATGTTAAAAGGTTGGAAAATCCCTAACTTGGGTGGATTGGGGTCTGACCCCGGGCTTACGCCGGTGGTTTTGATTTCCCCCATGCCCGAATTACCCGATCCGTCCGGAGGCGGCACATGAAACCGTATATTTTGGTGGTCGGCGGCGCCGGCTACATCGGCAGCCACATGGTCAAGCGCCTGGGCCAGGCCGGCTACCCTTGCGTGGTGCTCGACAACCTGTCGCAGGGTTGGCGCGAGGCCGTGCCGCCCGACAGCCTGATCGCCTGCGACCTGGGCGACGCCAGCGCGCTGGATGTCATGTTGCAAGCGTTTCCCATCGGCGCCGTGATGCACTTCGCCAGCTTCATCCAGGTTGGCGAATCGCTCCGCGAGCCGGCCAAGTACTACGACAACAACGTCGGCAACACCGTGCGCCTGCTCGACGCGATGGTGCGGCACGGCGTCGACAAGTTCATCTTTTCGTCGACCGCCGCCATCTTCGGCAATCCGCTTTACGTCCCCATCGATGAAAACCACCCGAAGCACCCGATCAACCCCTACGGACGTTCGAAGTGGATGGTCGAGGAAATACTGGCCGATTTCGACCGCGCCTACGGCATGAAGTCCATTTGCCTGCGCTATTTCAACGCCGCCGGCGCCGACCCGGACGCGGAACTGGGCGAGCGCCACCTGCCCGAGACGCACCTGATTCCGCTGGTGCTGCAAGCCGCCTCCGGCCGGCGCGGGGCCGTCACCGTCTACGGCGACGACTACGCCACGGCGGACGGCACCTGCGTGCGCGACTACGTCCACGTGATGGATTTGTGCGAAGCCCACCTGCTGGCGCTGCAATCGCTGTTGGCGGGGGGCGCCAGCGACTGCTTTAACCTAGGCAATGGCAACGGCTATTCGATCGCCCAAGTGATCGCGGCGGCGCGGCAGGTCAGCGGCCGCGCCATCGGCCAACTGGCCGGGCCGCGGCGGGACGGCGATCCGGCGGTCTTGGTCGCCGATTCCACGCGCGCGCGCAAGCAATTACAATGGTCGCCAAACTATGCCGATATCAATGTAATCATCCGACACGCTTGGGCGTGGGAATTGAAATTGTTGCAAGAGCAAACAGCGGGGCAGACGCGATAGTCTAATAGAAGACCGGCTTTTCTATTATTGCCATATATGTTTCAATCTGTCGCGGCGCGGCGTGACGACACATCGTCTGTTTGCACCCGTCCGCCTTATCCAGATGTCGAGATTGAATTTAATTTCCGAAGTATATTTCATCGCCGCGGCATTCGCCATTCCGCATTGGTATTTATATTGGAACTCGCGCAAGGGCCGTTGCGCATCGCGATGGCAACCCGCCACCGGCGTGGTACGGGCTACTCATTTCTTCGGCGTGCTCAGCAACTTGAACAACTCTGTTGACGCGGGCAGCAACTGGCGCGGCGGGCAGAGCGCGCCGCCTTGCCAGTCTCGCCGATACCTCAATACCGCTGCAGCATACCGTCGCTTGCCATCCGCACCCGGTCGCCGGTCTGGAACGCCGGCGTTGCTTGCTGCGTCATGACCCTGGTCGTGCCATCGTCGAGGCGCACTGTGATGCGGTAGGCGACGTCACCGGATGAACCGGTGCCGCCCGCGGTGCCCGAGGTGCCGGCTTGACTGGTCGTGCCGGACGTCGAGTGGTCCATCGTGCCGGCCTGCGCACGCGGTATGGTTTCGATCATCACCACGACGCCAGGGGCCGTCATCGCCGTCAACGGGCTGGCGCCGGTGGCGCTGGTACCGGAAGCGCCGGCGCTGGTGCCTCTGGTGACGCCGGTGCCGGCTGCGCTGCCGCTGGACCCGCTGGAACCATATGCGCCGCCGGCGCTAGAGCCATAAGACTCGCCGCTCATCGCGGTGCCGCTGTCTGTGGTGCCGCACGCCGCCACAGCGACGCAGATGAGACCCGCCAATACAGTGTTTCTTGTAGTGCCCATAATATTCTCCTATTTAATTGCTGCTCAGATTTTTTGGCAAAGTGTGCAAATGATTCAATTGCCCCAGTCATTCAAGACACTCTTTTTAAAGAAATTATCAAACAGATATTAAGTGGCCGGCAACCTTTGCGTTGCGGCCCCCTTGCCGACCCGCTTAGCGTCCGCCGCAAATGTAAGAGGGGGAAAACGGTAACGATGTTCGCGTCATCTGTATAGGGCGTTGAGCCACATCAATCGATGTATTTTTTTTATCTTGCTTTGCCGTTTCCGCGCCCAATGACGCGCAGCCTAATATCTCAATTAAAAAAATTGAGCCAAGTCAAATTGTCGGATTAAAGATAGGGCAATAATTTGTTTTTCCGAAATTAGGACACAACATGCCAACACAAACCAGTGTCAACGTTATTGAAGACTTAATCGTTGCGGTATATGGCGGCACGCCGGAACCGCGTAAGCAATATGTGTTGTCGCAGGCTTTGTACGGGCTGGTGAGGCTGGCGAAGACTGAGCAGATGAGGGATGTGAAAAGCAATGTCGGCAAGGCCGTGGCGTGTTCCAGCAGCCGGCGCGAAACCAAGGCGATCTTGCGCCGGATGGGTTTGAACGGTAATGCCAGGCAGGGGAAATTTGTGTTTGATAAGGAGGACGGCGCCAGTTCGGAGTAGGCGGCGGCCCGGCCAGGCCGGGCCTTCCTTGTTGCGCGGCGGCGATCAGGCCTGGTAGGCGCGTTCCGCCTTGGCCCAGAACGCCCACAGCAAGGCCGACATGATCAAGCCGGCGTTGCAGTCCACCAGCCAGTCTGTCAGCGCACCGTGCCGGAAGGGCATAAAACTTTGCAACAGTTCATCGAACGCACCCATCAGCGCAATTGTCGCAAGCGCCGTCGCCGCGCGCCACAGCGGCGCGCCGGTGCGGCCGCTAAACAGCAGGAAGGTCAGGCCGCCGTAGGCGATCGAATGCAGCACCACGCCGGACGCGACATAGCCGATCTCTTCCCTGGCGCCGGGCACCGATCCCCATATCAATATCATCAGATACAGCAGGAAGGCGCTGCGGTAGCGCAGTTTTTGATAGTCGGCGGAGACAAGCAGCTTAACGAGATGGGTGTGCATAGGAAGGGCAAAGTCAAAAAAGAGGGCAACCATAGCATGCCGCCGCCGTTCGGGTCGGCGGCATCGGACGGCGGGTGCTGGTTCGCCGGGAAAAAAAGCGCCCGCTGGTGAAAGCGGGCGAAAAACCCAAGAAAGGGTCAAGAGTGCAAAATGGGCTTGTTGGCGCTACATCGGGCTTGCTTGCGCTAATGCGGGTTTGCTCGCGCTGCCTGTGTGGCAGCGACGCGGTGTGAAAGGCGGCACGCCGCCGCAGTTTGGTGTGCCGACTGCCATAGTGAGCCGGCACACCCATCCGAAATCACGCATATCGTTTGCGTGTACTGCAGATGTAACCAGCATAACCGTCAAGGATGACAGGGCGATGACATACATCAATCAACTGAATTAAGCGGTGTAAAGCGGGCGGCGGCGACGTTCGTGGCCTGCCGTTCGGGTACGCGCGTTGAGCGGATAAAAAAAAGCCCGCTGGTAAAAGCGGGCTTAAAACTATTTTCTTGGAGGAGAATAGTGGAGACAGATGCATTATGCTGCGCCGCCACATATATGTCTAATGATATTTCGCGATATCAGTTATAATTTTTTCATATATCGATAGGCGCGCCGCCGCGCCTCAGTCCTTGACCGCTACCGTGTAGTTGAGCGCAAGGCGGCCGCCGTCGACGTAGATGGTCTGGCCGGTCATGTAGCTGGCGTCGTCGCTGGCCAGGAAAGCGGCGATGGACGCCACTTCCTCCGGTTCGCCGCAGCGTCCCAGCGGCGTGCGCGACAGGATGGTGTGGCGCGCTTGCGGACTCGACAGGACCGCCTTCTTGGCCAGTTCCGTCAGGATGGTGCCGGGGCCGATGCCGTTCACGCGCACGCCGTGCGGCGCCAGGTTGAGCGCCATCACCTTGGTCAGTTGGTTGATCGCGCCTTTCGACACCACATAGGGCACCTGGTTCGGGATTGCCAGTTCGGCGTTGACGCTGGACATGTTGATGATGCAGCCGCTGCCTTGCCTGACCATTTCGCGCGCCGCCGCCTGGCCGCACAGGAACATCGATTTCAGGTTGATGCGCATAACCCGGTCGAAGTCGTCCTCGCTGACGTCGAGGAAGTCGGCCGCGTGGGTGACGCCGGCGTTGTTGATCAAAATGTCGACGCGCCCGAAGCGCGCCAGGGTTGCCGCCAGCAGGGCGTCGACGTCGGCTTTTTGGCTGACGTCGGCGGTGAAGAAGTCGGCCTTGCCGCCCAGCGCGGCGGCCGCCTGTGCGCCCTCCGGCTTGACGTCGACCAGCATCACGCTGGCGCCTTCGATGATCAGGCGTTGGGCGCAGGCCAGGCCGATGCCTTGGGTCGCACCGGTGACGATGGCTACTTTATGGGATAGTTTCATTGTTGCTTACACTGGGATAGGGGAGGGGGCCGCGTGGCCCTAGATGATGATGGCCTGGTTCGGCAACTGGTTTGAACGCGCGCCGTTGGCGGGGAAGTGCTGCGCAAGCAAGTCGTTGAGCGTGGCCAGCGCTTGCAGCGTGCTGTCGTGGAAGGCGCCGCTGGCGTAGCCCCGCGTCATCGTCTGGCAGATCGCCTGCCATTCGGCCGGGCCGAGGCGGCGCCCGACGTTGCGGTCGGCGACGATGTCGACCTTGCGCTCGGCCAGGTTAATGTAGATCAGCACGCCGCAATTGTCTTCCGTGTCCCATACGCCATATTGGGCGAACAGGGCCAGCGCGCGCTCGCGGTTGCTGATGCCGCTGAACACCTCGCCCGGATTCAGCGAGGTTTCGACGATCAGGCGCACTTCGGCGGTGTGGGCCAGCTCGCCTTTGGCGATGGCGTCCTCGATCGCTGTCAGCGTGGCCTGCGGAAAGGCGCGGCGGCCGTCGGCCGCGGTGCTGCGCAGATGGGTCAGGGCGCGCCGGCAGCGTGCGATGAAGGAGCTCGAGTCAGTCATTACCAATCCCCCGAGGCGCCGCCGCCGTCGAAACTGCCGCCGCCGCCCGAAAAGCCGCCGCCGCCCGAAAAGCCGCCGCCGCCCGAAAAGCCCCCGCCGCCGCCGGAAAAGCCGCCGCCACGGCTGCCCAGCGCGGCGCCCAGCAGGACGCCGCTGGCGTTGCGCGCCCAGCCGCCGCGGCGCGGGCCGCCGCGCGAACGGCGCAGCGCCGCCAGCGCCAGCGCGCCCAACAGCAGCAGCGGGCCCCAGAAGGTGGCGTCAACGTCTTCTTCCACGCTGTTGGCCGGCTTGCCCTGGGCGGCGGCTGGAAATTGTTCCTGGTTCAGCAGCGTGGCGATCGCGCCGACCCCGGCCACCAGACCGCCGTAGTAGTCGTTCTGGCGGAAATGCGGTGCGATCACGTCCTGCAGCACGCGCTTCGATTGCGCATCCGTCAGCACGCCCTGGACGCCGCGGCCGGCCTCAATGCGCAGGCGCCGCAACGCCGGCGGATTGTCTTTGGCCACCAATAACAGAACGCCGTCGTCGACGCCCTTGCGGCCCAGCTTCCAGGCGTCGGCGACGCGGATGCCGTATTGTTCGATCGCTTCCGGCGCGGTGCTGGCCACCAGCAGCACGGCGATCTGGCTGCCGGTCTTGGCCTCGTAGTCGGCCAGCACGCCGTCGAGCGCGGCGCGCTGCTTGGCGTCGAGCATGCCGGCGTTGTCGGTGACGTGGGCGCGCACCGGCGGCACCGCCAGCAACGCCTGGGCGGCGCCCGGACCTGGCGCCAGGAAACCCAGCACGCAGACGAGGCCGGCCAGCTTGCGCAGCATCGCCATGCCTATTTGCCGAAGTTGACGGTGGGCGCGGTCGATATCGATTTTTCGTTCTCGACCGTGAAGGAGGGCTTGACCTGGTAGCCGAACGCCATCGCCGTCAGATTGCTGGGGAAGCTGCGCGCCAGCACGTTGTAATCCTGGACCGCCGCGATATAACGCTGGCGCGCCACGGTGATGCGGTTTTCCGTGCCTTCGAGCTGAGACTGCAGGTCGCGGAAGTTGGCGTTGGCCTTCAGGTCGGGATATTTCTCCGACACCACCATCAGGCGCGACAGCGCCGACGACAGCTCGCCCTGCACCTGCTGGAACTTCTGGAACGCGGCGGGATTGTTGAGCACCTCCGGCGTGATCTGGAAGCTGGTGGCGGCGGCGCGCGCGCGCGTGACCGCCTCCAGCGTTTCGCGCTCGTGCGCGGCGTAACCCTTGACGGTGTTGACCAGGTTGGGAATCAGGTCGGCGCGCCGTTGGTACTGGTTCACCACCTCGCCCCAGGCGGCCTTGGTGGCCTCGTCCTTGCTTTGAAACTGGTTGTAGCCGCAACCCGACAGCAGGCTGGCGAGCGCGCCCAGCATCAGTATCAGGCGCATCCAAGGGGAAAAACGGTTTGCTGTGGTGGACATGGTGGTGGCGCTGCGCGCGCGTAAGGGACGAGCGATTAATATACCCCAAACTGGGCAATTTCCCGCCGCCGGCCGCTGTTATATCGTGCGCGCCGCGGCGGCTTGGGCGGCCTTTCCGGCCGGCGGACGGTACAATATGGGGTTTGCAACCGAATAGATAAGGCGCGCCGTGAATTTCATCAATAAATTATCCGCCGCGTGGACGGCCAACGATTCGCTGCTGTGCGTCGGGCTGGACCCCGACCTCGCCAAGCTGCCGCCGCAGCTGCGCGACCAGCCGGATGGCATTGTTACCTTCTGTACCCGGATCATCGACGCCACCGCCGACCTGGC
This sequence comes from Janthinobacterium sp. CG3, assembly GCF_000344615.1. Lineage (GTDB taxonomy): Bacteria > Pseudomonadota > Gammaproteobacteria > Burkholderiales > Burkholderiaceae_D > Janthinobacterium. Next base: position 5,041,613 of record NZ_KB467824.1, read on the forward strand.
GTGTTCGTTCAAGCCGCAGATCGCCTACTTCGCCGCGCTCGGCGCCGAGCGCCAGCTCGAGGACATTTGCCGCTACGCGCGCGAGACCTATCCGCATATCCCGCTGATCCTCGACGCCAAGCGCGGCGACATCGGCGCCACCGCGACCCAGTACGCGCGCGAGGCGTTCGAGCGCTACGGCGCCGACGCCGTCACCGTCAACCCGTACATGGGCGCCGATTCGGTCGAGCCGTACATGGAGTGGGAAGACCGCGGCGTGATCATCCTGTGCCGCACCTCGAACCCGGGCGGTTCCGACCTGCAATTTTTGAATGTCGACGGCCAGCCGCTGTACCAGCACGTGGCGCGCCTGGTGGCGGAAAAGTGGAACAAGAACGGCCAGTGCGCGCTGGTGGTCGGCGCCACCTTCCCGCAGGAGCTGGCGCAGGTGCGCGCGATTGTCGGCGACATGCCGCTGCTGGTGCCGGGCGTGGGCGCCCAGGGCGGCGACGTCGCCGCCACGGTTGCCGCCGGCCAGACCGCGAACGGCATGGGCATGATGATCAACTCGTCGCGCGCGATTATCTACGCCAAGCCGGAGCAGGGCGAAGACTTCGCCGCCGCCGCCCGCCGGGTGGCGCTGGAAACGCGCGACGCCATCAACCTGTACCGCGCTTGAATGGGTTCGCGGCCCTGGACGGGCCGCGTACCGGCTTCTACTGGTGCTGCGGCGCCACCATCTCAACGTAATCGTACAGCGCGCCCAGTATCTGCTCGCCGCGCTCGTCGGCGGTTTCCTGCAATTGGTCGATTTCGCTGAACAGCAGATCGACCGTGCGCGCCCCGGCGGCGCCTTGGTACAGGCGCGCGGCGCGGTGCTCTTCCCAACGCTCAAGCTCGACCTCGTTCAAGCTCGCCGGGAAATTGCGCGCGCGGTAGCGGAACAGCAGCTCTTGCAGGCGCTGGTCGGAAAACGACGGGCGCGCGCTGGCCAGGCGCTGCGGACTTTCCTTGCGTAGCGCGTCGAGCAGACGGCGGTCGTCGTTGCCGATGAAGCCGCCGTACAAATCCTCGTCGACGTCCGGCGCCTCGGTCGCGCCGGGGCGCTGGAACACCTCGGCCCAGACCGCCGCCATGTCCGGCCCGGCCGCCGCCGTGGCGGCGTGGGCGCGCCCGGCCGCCAGGTCGATGCCCCAGCGCTCGGCCATGGCCGGCGACAGGGTCTTGAGGTTGCCTACCAACATAGGCGACTTGTTCAGGTGGATGCTTTTCACCGGCAGGCGCGTGACGCCCTCGGGCAGCGCGTCGCTGCGGGTGAACATGCGCGTGCGGATCGTCGCCGCGTCCAGCGTGAACAGCTCGGCCGGGTCGAAAGCGCAATCCCAGACGATCACCTCGTTCTTGTTGCTCGGGTGGGTGGCCAGCGGCCACACCAGGCCGATGCAGCCGCGCTCGGTCGGGAACATGCCCGACACGTGCAGGAAGGGCTGGCGCAGCGCCGGCGCCAGGCCCATGCCCATTTCGTCGGCGACGCGGTCCTTTTTGTGCAGCGCGAAGCAAAAGTCGAACAGCTTCGGCTGCTTTTGCTTGATCAGGCGCGCCAGCGCGATGGTGGCGCGCACGTCCGACAGCGCGTCATGCGCCGATTCGTGCAACAGGCCGTTGGCCGCGCACAGGTGTTCCAGGCGGAAGCTTGGCTTGCCGTCTTCGCGCGTCGGCCACGCGATGCCCTCGGGGCGCAGCGCGTAGGTCATGCGCACCACGTCGAGCAAGTCCCAGCGGCCGCACTGGTGTTGCCATTCGCGCGCGTAGGGATCGATCAGGTTGCGCCAGAACAGGAAGCGGGTGACCTCGTCGTCGAAGCGGATGGTGTTGTAGCCGACGCCGATCGTGCCGGCCTTGGAAAAGGCTTTTTCGATGGTCGCGGCGAACTGGTGTTCCGGCACGCCCCGCTCCAGGCACTGCTGCGGCGTGATGCCGGTGATCAGGCACGATTGCGGGTCGGGTAGGAAGTCGGGCGCCGGCTGGCAATACAGCATGATAGGCTGGTCGATCTCATTCAGGTCGGCGTCGGTGCGGATCGCCGCGAACTGGGCCGGGCGGTCGCGCCGCGGCTGCACGCCAAAGGTTTCGTAATCGTGCCAAAGAAAGGTCTGGGTAGTCATCGTGATCGCTAAAAAAATTCGTGGCGCCCGCGCCGGACGGCGGCGTTTTATCGCGGGCGGCCTATAGTTTGTGGTGTTGTTGTCGTTATAAGCTGTGGGGGCTGCTGGTGGCCGGCGTAAATCCGCCCGTCGGCCCGTATGTTACACAGAATGCTCGTCCAAGGAGACTTATCATGTCAAATCCCTTATCCGTCAGCGGCGCCGGCAGTGCCGCCAGCGCCGCCGCGACCGACAAAGCCAAGTCGGCCGACGCCACGCCGGACATGGCGCCGCTTGAAAAAGCCCGGCTGCAACAGAACGCGGCGATCCTGCAAGCGTCCGTCAGCGTTGCCATCGGCTCGCAAAACGAACCGCTGTCGCTGCTGTACAAGAGCGCCATCACCAGCATCAACGAAAAACTGCAGACGCAATATGGCCCCGACGCGCTGCAGGGCGCCGTCTCGCAAGACAACAGCGCGGAAGGCACCGCCGAGCGCATTGTATCGTTGTCGACCGGGTTTTTCGACGCCTACAAGAAACAGCACCCGGGCGAGGACGAGGGCAAACTGCTGACCAAGTTCATGGACACGATACGCGGCGGCTTCGAATCGGGTTTCAAGGAGGCGAAGGATATCCTGCAGGGCTTGAAGGTGCTCAACGGCAATATCGCCAGCAATATCGATAAGACCTACGCGCTGGTCCAGCAGGGTTACGCCGCCTTCGAGGCGGCCCGCAAGCCGGCGCCGGCGGACGCCGCCGCGCCGGCCTGACGACTACAGCGCGGCGCGGTTGCGGCCGCCGTCCTTGGCGCGGTACAGGGCGGCGTCGGCGGCGGCGATCAACGCGTGCTCGTCCTGGCCCGGCGCCAGGCTGGCCACGCCGAACGAGGCCGTAACATGCGGCAACGGACTGCGCATGTCGGCGAACACCACCGCCTGCTGCATCCGCTCGCACAGGCGCTCGGCCACCAGCAGCGCCATCTTGGTGTTGGTGTCGGGCAAAATCACCATCATTTCCTCGCCGCCGTAGCGCACCGCGCAGTCGGTCGGGCGCAGCGCCGCGCTGAGCACCTGGGCCGCCGTGCGCAGCGCCTGGTCGCCGGCGACGTGGCCATGGCTGTCGTTGAAGCGCTTGAAATGGTCGAGGTCGATCATGATCAGCGACAGCGGCGTGTTCGCGCCGTGCGCGGTGGCCGCCATGGCCGGCAGCAAATCGTTCAACCAGGCCCGGTTGTACAAGCCGGTCAGGCCGTCGACCATCGACAACTGGCGATAGAACTCGCCGACCTTCTGGCGCCGGCGCAACTGCGCGTTGGCGGCGCGGATGCGGAAGGAGAGCAGGCGCAGCAGATTGCGCGCCAGCGCGTTCGAGGCGTCGATCAATTGCCAGACGAGCTTGCCGTCGATGACCAACAACTCGGTTTCCTCCAGCGCGGCGATGGCCGACAGGTTGCTTTCCTCGTCGAGCACCGATTGTTCGCCGACGCTCTCGCCCGGCAATACCTTGCTGAGCGTGCCGTCGGCCATGCCGGTCGAGGTGTCGGCCGCCACCGTCAGCGCGCCGCGCAACACGATGTACAGGCGGGCACGGTGCGTATCCGTCATCACCTGGCCGGGCAGCAGGCGCACGATAGGGCAGGCCGCCAGCAAGGCGGCCACGGCGGCGTCGTCCGAATCGCGAAACAGCTGCAGATCGCCGATCTGGTAGCGGGAAGCGCCAAAACTACAGATATGTTCCACAATAAGACCTTCAAAAAACCCGCGCCGGCCCACCACGTGGCCGCTGCGGCAATCATAACGCAAACCATGCCCAGCTGAAATATGCCACCGTGCAACTTTGCTCTTGACGCCAGATTGCCGCGCCGGCGCCGTTGAAAAGCGCTGGCGCCGCGCCGCGCCGGCGTGGTTCAATGGCAGCCACTTTGTTTTGCGGGAGACGCGATGGAATGGATTGATGCGGTGGGAACGGCGCACGCGGCCGATGGCGCCGCGCGGATAGTCTCACTGGTGCCGTCGATTACCGAATTGTTGTGCGAGCTGGGCCTGGGGCCGCGAATCGTCGGACGCACCGGCTTTTGCATCCATCCGGCCGCGCAGGTGGCGGCCATCGCCAAGGTCGGCGGCACCAAGGATGTCAACCTGGCCAAGATCCGCGCGCTGGCGCCGACCCATCTGGTGGTGAATATCGACGAGAACGAGAAGCCGACCGTGGCCGCGCTGGCCGAGTTCGTGCCGAATATCGTCGTCACCCACCCGCTCGCGCCGCGCGACAACTTGGCGCTGGCGCGTCTGCTGGGCGGCGTGTTCCGCGCCGGGGACAGGGCCGAAGCCTTTTGCGCCGCCTTCGAGGCCGAGTGGGCCTTGTTGCAGGCCGCGCCCAAGGGGCCGCCACGGACGCTGTTGTACTGCATCTGGCAAGACCCGTGGATGGCCGTCTCGCGCGACACCTACATCGCCAACATGCTGGCGCAGATCGGCTGGAGCGTGCCCGACCTCGGCGCGGCGCGCTATCCGCGCTTCGACTGGTATCCCGGACTGCTGGCGGGAATCGACGGCGTGCTGCTGTCGAGCGAGCCGTATCGCTTTACCGAGGAGCATGTCGACGCGCTGGAGCGGCAGATCGGCAAGCCGGTGCAGTTGGTCGATGGCGAAATGATGTCGTGGTACGGCAGCCGTTCGCTGGCGGGCTTGCGCTATCTGCGCCAGTTGGCCGCAACGTAAAGTGGGGGGAGGGCGGTACTGGATGCGCGCGATGCAACGGGCGCAACGGGCGCAATAGGATGCGGCAGGGAACTTGACTGGCGGCCTGGAACGGCCGCCAGCACCTTTGCGCGCTAGGGTGTTACTCGTTTACTTCGTCGGCTTCGACGTCGGCGGTCGCGGGAATTTTGCCGCTGGCGTGGCGCTTGCTGTCGTGCAGTCGTCCGAGCGCGCTATCGATGGCGCGTTTGAGTTTTTCCGCCGCACCGGCAATGGCCTGGTGCAGGGTGGCGGCGTGGTCGCTGACGGCGATCGGCTGGTAGCCGGTAATGCGCGCTTCCATCAGGCAGCGATTGTCGCCGTCGACCGATTTCTGGCTGTTGTTGTCGCTCAGGTGTACTTCGACGCGGGTGATGTTTTCGCGGAAACGGCTGATGGCTGATTCAACTACGGACTGCACGTGCTGGTCCAATCCTACGTTGCGTTCGATGGTGCTGTCGGTATTGATATTGATTTGCATATGCTCACTCCGGTTATTCATAAAATAAACCCTGCCAACCAGTGGCGCGGCGCCGCAGTCGACGCATAGTCGACCAGAGGCCTTGCTTGCGTGCATAGGCGCCAGTGATACCGGCGCCAAATCCAGGTTGGCTATAACGTTTTGCACACGAATTTATCTTACACCTTTTCCGTCTTCTTGCCAGTACCGTTCGTTTTCCGCCGTCCGGCGCGTCCTCCGGCCGGGCCCTTATCCATTGATCAGGCCGGCGGCCAGGTTGATCGACAGGCCCAGCACCACCAGGTTGAAGAAAAAGCTCAGCACCGACTGGCCCAGGACGATTTTGCGCATCGCGCGCGTCTGCACGCTGACGTCCGACGTCTGCACGGCAACGGCGATGGTGAACGAGAAATACAGGAAGTCCCAGTAATCGGGGTTGTCCTCGTCGTCGGGGAAGCGCAGCGGCTTGTCGGTCGCGGCCTGGTAGTACAGGTGGGCGTAATGGACGCAAAACAGCGTGCCGACCAGGAACCAGGAGCCCAGCAGCGTGACGACGGTGAAGCCGTAGTGCAACAGGCGCGCGTCGGGCGGCATCGCCTGCAGCGCCGACAGTTGCGAGATGATCGCCGCCAGGCTCATCACCGAGGCCACCGACAGCGTCGCCAGCACCAGCGCGGCGCGCTCGTCCTGCCGCGCCGACATTTCCCGCACCTTCACGTGGTCGGCGCGCATGATCATCCAACCGGACGTTAGCAGGTAGGACCAGACCGCCACGTTCCAGGAGGTCAGCACGCGCGTCATCGCTTGCCACTCGCGCGGCAGGAATACGCTGACGGCGAGGCCGAGCCCGATTGCCAGGCTCAGGTGCGGGCGGCTGCGGATGAAGCCGCGGAACGGCAGTGATATGGGCATGGCGGTCGGCTCGAAGAAGGGGCGGAGGCGCCATCTTACCCCTTGCGCGCGCGCCGGCGGCAAAGATCAGGCCGCTTTACCGCCACTGGCGGCCCGCTCCTTCTCGTGGTGGGGAAAGCGGTCCATGCGCGCCAGCACCGGGAAGCCCAACGCCCAGGTCGCCGTGACGACGACGGTGGCGGCGCCGCCGAACAGGATCGCCCGCACCAGGCCGAACCAGCCGGCGGTCAGGCCCGACTCGAATTCGCCCAGCTCGTTGGAGGCGCCGATGAAGACGGCGTTGACGGCGCTGACGCGGCCGCGGATGGCGTCCGGCGTTTCAAATTGCACCAGCAGGTGGCGGATGTAGACGCTGACCATGTCGCCCATGCCCATCAGAAACAGCGCCACCAGCGCCACTACCAAACTTGTGGTGGCGCCCAGCGCCAGCGTGCCCAGGCCGAACAGCGCGACGCCGCCGAACATCCACGGCCCGACCCGGCGCGTGATCGGAAAAAACGCCAGCGCCACCGAGCACAGCGCGGCGCCGGCGCCGGGCGCGGTGCGCAGCAGGCCCAGGCCGGTCGGGCCGACGTGCAGCACGTCGTGCGCCAGCGCCGGCAGCAGCGCGGTGGCGCCGCCGAACAGCACCGCGAACAGGTCCAGCGAGATGGCGCCCAGCACGACCGGCTTGGACCAGACGAAGCGCAGGCCTTCGAGCAGCGTGTGCCAGGTGGCCGGCTCGCGGTGGCTGGCCTGCGGCGCCGCGTGCGTCATGCGCATCAGCAGCACCGAGACGGCCAGCAGCAGCGCCGCCACCACGTACACCGCCACCGGCCCGGCCAGGTACAGCAGCCCGCCCAGGATCGGTCCGAGGATGACGGCCAGGTGCGAACCCGACGAGCTGAGCGCGACGGCCCGGCTGAAACTCTCGGTGGGCACCATGTTCACCAGCACCGCCTGGGTGGCCGGCATCATGAAGGCGCGCGCGCCGCCGAACAGTACCAGCACCACGAACACCGGCCAGACCACGCCCAGGCCGGCCACGGTGAAGGCCAGCAGCGCGCCGGCGCACAGCAGTTGCGCGCCCAGGCACAGGGAAATGATGGTGCGGCGGTTGTAGCGGTCGGCGGCGTGGCCGGCGAGCAGGATCAGCAGCAGGAAGGGGGCGAACTGGGCCAGCCCGATCAGGCCGAGGTCGAACAGGCTGCCGGTCAACTGGTAGACTTGCCAGCCGATGGCGACGCTCTGCATCTGCACGGCGAGCGTGCCGAGGACCCGGGCCGACAGGTAAAACGCGAAATTTCGGTGCCGTAATACGCCGAAGGCGTTGCTGCCGGAGGTCGGGGTCATGAAGACTTTCAAGGGGCGGGGCCGGGGCTTGGATTAAAATACGTGTCGGCCGGAAATTTTTTGCACTATTGTGCCTGATGTTCCCCATCGCCGCTTGAGGCCCGGCCAAAAACAGCGTTCCCGGCACCGCGCGCTGCCATCACCCGCCAGACCGGCTTTTCGCCGTCGTTCTCCATGCACAAGACAATTTTCGACACCCCCATTATCAACACCCTGATGCGCTGGATATCGGTGGCCACGCTGCGCCTGCTCGGCTGGAAAACCGAAGGCATCCGGCCCGACGCGCCGAAGTACGTGCTGATCGCCGCGCCGCATACCAGCAACTGGGATTTCCCGTACACGCTGATGCTGTGCTTTGCCTTGCGGCTGCGGGTGTACTGGGTCGGCAAGGACAGCCTGTTCCGCTGGCCGCTGGGACCGCTGGCGCGTTGGCTGGGCGGCATCGCGGTCGACCGCAGCGCCAACACGAACATGGTGCAAAGCACAATCGAGGCGTTCGCGCGGCAAGCGCGGCTGGCGGTGATCGTCGCGCCGGAGGGCACGCGCGGGCGCGTCAGCCACTGGAAGACCGGGTTCTACCACATCGCCCACGGCGCCGGCGTGCCGGTGGCGCTGGCCTATCTCGACTTCAAGCGCAAGGCCGGCGGCATCGGCCAGATGTTTCGCACCAGCGGCGACATCGAACGCGACATGGCGCAGATCCAGCAGTTCTACAGCGGCGTCACGGGCAAGAACCAGGACCAGTTCGACGCCGCGCGGATCCGCACCAAAGGCCGGGACTGACAGGCAATGCCGTCAGCGTAGGCGGCTTCGGCGCTGACATGGTTACACGCGCGCGGCCGGGCTTACTTAGCCAGGTCCGCCTCGGTGGTAAACGCGTCGGCGTAAAACTCCTCCTCCGGCAGCTTGCATAGTTGCACGAAGTCGCGCTTGGCCGAATCGACGACGATCGGCGCGCCGCAGGCGTACACCTGGTAGCCCGACAGGTCCGGCAGGTCGTCGATGACGGCGCGGTGGACGAAGCCGCCGCGGCCCTGCCACTGGTCGTCTGGCTGGGCCTGGGACACCACCGGCACGTAGCGGAAGTTCGGCAGTGCGGCCTGCCACTGGCGGCACAGCGCATCCATATACAAGTCTTGCGGGCGGCGTCCGCCCCAGTACAGCACCATCGGCCGTGGCGACTTCAGGTGGATCATGTGCTCGACGATGGCTTTGATCGGCGCGAAACCGGTGCCCGAGGCCAGCAACACGATCGGCTTCTCGCTATCCTCGCGCAGGAAGAAGGTACCCAGCGGACCCTCGAAGCGCAGGATGTCGCGCTCCTTCATCGTACCGAACACCTGCTCGGTGAACAGGCCTCCGGCCATGTGGCGGATGTGCAGGGTGATCGGGCCGTCCAGGTCGGGCGCGTTGGCCATGCTATAACTGCGCCGCTTGCCATCGCGCAGCATAAATTCGATATACTGGCCGGCGCGGTATTGCAGGCGCTCGGTGGCCGGCAGTTGCAGCGTCAGCACGACCACGTCGGGCGCCACCTTGTCGATGCTGGTCACGCGCGAGGGCATTTTTTTGATTGGGAAGTCGTGGCTGCCGGCCACTTCGCGCGCTTCGATGACCAGGTCGGCGCTGGTGGTGGCGCAGCAGAACAGCGAGACGCCGGCGGCCTCCTCTTCCGGCGTCAGCGCGCGCTGCTGGTGCGCCTTGTGCTGCACCTGGCCCGACACGACCTTGCCTTTGCACGAGCCGCAGGCGCCGTTTTTGCAGCCGTAAGGCAAGCCAACGCCGGCGCGGATCGCCGCCGCCAGCACTGTTTCGTCCGCTTCGCAGCTAAATTGGTGGCCGCTGGGCTGGACAGTAATTTGAAAAGTCATACAATCCTTGAAATGAAAAATACAATAATTCACAGCATTCATCGACCGCGCCTGCTTATTCTGGGCTGCGGCGACGTTGGCTTGCGCCTGCTGCCGTTGCTGCGCGCGCGCTTTCGCATCTTCGCCGTGACCAGCCGGCCCGAGCGGTGCGCCGAACTGCGCGCCGCCGGCGCCGTGCCGATCGTCGCCGATCTGGACGACCGCGCCAGCCTGGCGCGCCTGTCCGGCCTGGCGTCGACCATCGTGCATCTGGCGCCGCCGCAATCGGACGGTTTGCTGGACCGCCGCACGCGCAACGTATGCGCCATTTTACCTGAGCGCGCGCGACTCGTTTACGTCAGTACCAGCGGGGTGTACGGCGATTGCGGCGGCGCCGTCATCAACGAGACCCGGACGGTGGCGCCGAACAATGCGCGCGCCAAGCGCCGCCTCGACGCCGAGCGGGTCTTGCGCGCCTGGGCCAGGGGCAGCCACGCGGTGCTGTCGATTTTGCGGGTGCCGGGCATTTACGCGGCCGAGCGGCTGCCGCTCCAGCGCCTGCGGTTGGGCACGCCGGCGCTGGACGCGGCCGACGATGTGTATACGAACCACATCCACGCCGACGACCTGGCGCGCATCATCGCCTGCGCGCTGCGCCGCGGCCTGCCGGGCCGGGTCTACCACGCGGTCGACGACAGCGACATGAAAATGGCCGATTACTTCGACGCGGTGGCCGACGCGTACGCGCTGCCGCGGCCGCCACGCCTGCCGCGCGCCGCGCTGCGCGAGGTGGTCTCGCCGATGCTGTTGTCGTTCATGTCGGAGTCGCGCCGCATGTCGAACCGGCGCATCAAAGAGGAGCTAGGCGTGCGTTTGCGCTATGCGCGGGTGGCGGATGCCTTGCCGCAGAGTAAAATAGCGAATTATTAAGCAGCAACAGGAAAAACCATGACAAACCTGACTTACGAAGAATTTTTGGATGAAGTAACCACCATCATCACCGAGCTGTACGAAGTCGAGGATGAGGCTGCCATTAAATTGGTGGTCGACGCGCAAGCGGCCGATTTTTTCGTCGCGCATGACAACCGCGAAGACATGCGCACGCGCGAGCAGGCGAAGAAAGATGCGGTAAGCTTGTTCGAGGCCAAGCAAAACAAGCAGTTGACGCAAAAACAACAGCAATTGAGGGTGCGCGACAAAAAAATCAAACCGAGCTGAACCGGTGAAACGGGCAAGGCGCCCGACCCTGCGCACCGCCGCCGGGGGCACAGGAGGAAAGGGCTGAAAACCGGCCCGTGGCCGGGCGCCGCCGTGGCCGAAGCGGCGTGTGGTGTTCGTTTGATGCGACGCGCCATTTTTGATGCAAATCAAGCATACTGGGTTCGCGACACGATATCGTGCATCATCTCGTGAGCAGTTAACTCGTCAGCAGTTAGCGATAGTCGATGGCAGTTCGTTGATGGCAGTTTGGCCGCTCCGTCTTGTGGCGCGGCATCCTTTTGGAGCGTGCGATGCATCACATCACTCATCCTACCAAAGAGCAAGTCCGGGCCTACATGCAGCAACGCGAGGCCGCCCGCCGCCCGCCGCCCACAGCCGATGAAATCCGCCGCCAGCTCGGCTGGATCAAGGCGCCGCTGCATGCCAGCGGCACGCAAAGTCTGTTTTTTCCCGCCGAAATTGCCCAACTCGCCGCTTTGTTGGCCGTGGAGTGGCTGTTCCGCATCGGCGGCGCCCACACCAAACACTGATAGTTTAGGCACACTTAGTGTTTTTGCGGTATCCTCTAACACATCTGATGCGTATCAAATCTCTTCAATAATCACAAAAATGTCGCAAGTTAAGCAAAAACTAACAATTACGTGTATTATGTGGCGTACTTGTTAAAAGCCGTACAAATGACAGGTGGTTTTTGGCGCGTTTCCATGAGTTCTAGCAAGGTTAGGTGTTCTGGCGCCAAATTTTTGCAAAAATACAACAAAGTTCGGGTTCAATCATGACTATCAAACAAATCACAGCACTGCCTACCTACAATCCAAATCGCGTTTTGGATGCGATCATTGAAAAGTTGCAGTTGAAAAACGACGCGGCCCTGTCGCGCGCACTCGAAGTGGCGCCACCGGTCATCAGTAAAATCCGCCACAACACCTTGCCGATTGGCGCGACCATCTTGATCCGCATGCACGAAATCAGCGATTTCAGCATTCGTGAACTGCGCGAATTGATGGCTGCGTAAACAGCTATTCTTGGGTGCTTGCCATCGCGGCAATCATCCTTGCGGGGCAGGCGGACCAGCGCGCCACTGCAGCGGCTGCGTCGAACGCCTGACTCGCTCGGCCCGGCCGTTCAAGCCGTCGTGCTGATGGTGCTGCCAATGCGCTCGCCGCTGGTGTTGACCGACGCCTTCGGCGCGGCCGGCTCCGGTGGCGGTGGCGGTTTCACTTGCTGCGTCGTTTCTGGCGCTTTAACCGGTGCGATCGGTACGGTGCTGCCGCTTGAAATAACGCTGACTGTCATGATGCCCTCGGTGTGGTGACGGTTGACTGCGACGGCGAAGCGTGCTGCTGCCTTTTAAAGTCGAGGCCGCTTTCGGACGCCGCAATTCCAGGCGTCTTCCTAGACGTCATAGTGCAGCGAAATCGCTCTGCTCGGGTTGAGACAAGTCAACCTTCTTAGTATATTCATTTCGCGTGTGAATTCAACTCTACGTTGACGCTTGTGTAGCGCCCGAGTACGCCCAGCGTATCCGCCGGCCGGCGGCGCAAGGCGCAGGCGGGCGCGTTCCGGGCGCGCGACGTTTATCCGCCGCTGCCCGATGATGGCGCCATTGCCCCCGCTTTGCTAGCGTTGCTTGCTCAATACCGGACGTTCCGTGTAAAACCGGGTTTGCTCGGCGGTGACCGCCGCGCTGGAAAAGGCCGTGGCCGGCGCCCGGCTGGAGAACGCCGTTTTCACGGAGGCGCTGGAAAACGCGGTGCTTACCGCCGCGCTGGAAAACGCCGTCGTTTGCACCGCTGCGCTGGAGAATGCGGTGGCTGGCGCTCTGCTGGAGAATGCCGTTTTCACGGCGGCGCTGGAAAATGCCGTTTTCGCCGAGGCGACGGCGGCGCTGGAGAATGCGACTGCCGGCGCACGGCTGGAAAAGGCGACTGCCGGGGCGCGGCTGGAGAACGCGGTTGTAGTTGCGGCGCTGGAGAAAGCGGTTTCCGGCGCGCCGGCCGCTTCCATCGCCGCTGCCGAGCGAATATAGTCTTCGCCAAACGTCTGCTCGTACAGTTCCTTCATCCGCTCGCCGACGCGTTGATGCGCTTCCAGATCGGCTTCGCCGCGCAATCCCACATACGGGAAGTGGTGCAGGAAATAACCAAAGACTTCCTCGCAATCGACCGCGTATTTCATCGTGTCCAAAATATGGTAATGCCAGAACGTGTCGACGTCGAACAGCGGCGCGGTGGCCTCGGACGGGAAAATTTTCATCAGGTGCAGAAAGCGGCGGTACTCAAACTCGACCGCGTTGACCTTTTCTAGCGACCAGCCCTCGCCGGACTCCTGATGCATCAGTTTTACTTTGATCGGATCCAGATCCAGATTGGCGATGGCTTGGAAGTTGTCGTTCGAGTTCATGAGTGATAATCCTTTGGATAATGGGCCGTTAGGGAATAAAGATGAAAACGTGAAGCTGTTTGCCGCTATCGGTGATCTAGCGCTGTATGCGACATGCCCGATATCTGCATACCGCTAAATTGACTTGGATAAAATGTTGTGTTAAATAAAATTTTTTGCAAGTTGTTGCGTGACAACTCTTTTAGTATATGCATTGTCGTTGCGAAATCAATCAAAATTTCAACACTAATTGCGATGGGGTAATATTTTCAGTGGCGGGCGAGGGCGGTGACGGGCTGGGAGAGCCGCGCGTTGAAGGCTCAGTGGCGGGCGTAGCGACTTCGGAGCCTGTGCGGCTCCGAAGTGTTGTTTATTAGCCTGAAATTGGCAGGCTAGGGCGCTCCGAGTAGAAGCGCGCGCGTCCGCTCAGGTCTTCCGTTGGGGCCGACTGGACTGCCCCGTCGATCGCCACACGGGCCGACCAGGCCGTTTGCGGCGCCGCGGCACCGCCGTCGAGCGTGGCGCGGGCCGACCAGGCCGTTTGCGGCGCGGCGGCGGCGCCGTCGAGGGTGGCGCGGGCCGACCAGGCCGTTTGCGGCGCGGCGGCGGCGCCGTCGAGGGGCGCGCGTGCAGACCAGGCCGCCTGAGTCGGCGCGCCGGCGCGGAGATAGTCCTCGCCGAAGGTTCCTTCGTACAATTCGCGCATGCGCTCGCCTTGGCGTTGGTGCGCTTTTTCGTCGGCCTCGCCGCGCAAGCCGATATAAGGGAAGTGGTGCATGAAATGGCCGAAGATCGCGTCGCAATCGGCCGAGTATTTCATCGTGTCGAGAATATGGTAATGCCAAAATGTGTCGACGTCGAACAATGGCGCGGCTTGCTCCGTCGGATATTGTTTCATCAAAATCAGGAAGCGGCGATATTCAAATTCGACCGCGTTGGCCTTCTCCAGGCTCCAACCCTCCCCCGATTCCCGATGCATCAACTTTACTTTGATGGGGTCCAGATCCAATTCTGTAATTGTCTTGAAATTGTCGTTTGCATGCATGGTGAGTGTCCTTTGGAAAATGGTGTGTGCGATCGGGGTGCGTCTGCCGCGCAAATCAAGAGCCTGAAAAAGGTCTGCTTTGAATCGGATATTGATGAAAAGCATTGATAGTCATTTTGCCCCTCAAGCGCAGGCCATTATTGATATATATCAATGTTCACTCAGGAAATTCCTACGCCGGACGGGCGAAGTCCGACGCCGCGGCAGGAGAATGGCTGAACCGGGGCGCCGTCGGCTCAGGCGCTATGGGAGTCCAGTTCGCTCTGCTCGTGCAGATACGGGTAGACGGGGTCGTCCTTGATCGGCACCGACACCAGCACCGTCATGCCGGCGCCTTGGCCGCTCTTGATGGAAAACTTTCCGCCTAGTATCTTTATGCGCTCTTCGATGCCCACCAGGCCAAAGGAGCCGGCCTTGTTGCGCCCCTCGTTGAGCACGCCCACGCCGTTGTCCTTCACCGTCATCGACAGGATGTCGCCCTCCTTTTTCAGTTCCACCTGGACCAGGCTGGCCTTGGCGTGTTGGGAGATGTTGCTGAGCGACTCTTGCAGGATGCGGAAAAAGGCCGTCGCGCAATGGTCGCTGAGGCAGATGTCGGTCTGGTTCTCGCTCAGTTCGCAGTAGATGCCGGTGCGGCGGCGGAACTCGGCGATCTGCCATTCGACGGCCGCGTTCAAGCCCAGGTCGAGCACGGTCGGGCGCAAATCGTTGATGATGTGGCGCACGCTCTTGATGGTGGCGTCGATCTGGCCCAGCGTGGAGCGGGCGCGCGCGTGCAGACGCGGGTGGCGCCGTTCGGTGCGCGAGGCCAGCATGTCGGCGTCGATGCGCAGCACCAGCAGGTTCTGGCCGAGGTCGTCGTGGATCTCGCGGGCAATGCGCTTGCGTTCCTCTTCCTTGATGTGGTCGGCGTGCGCGGCCAACCGGCGCAGCTTCTGGTGCGACACCTGCAGCTTGGCCTGGCTGTCGCGCAATTCCTGGGTCATCGCCTTGGCCATCTGGATGGCGCGCATGCGCGACGTGGTCAAGGTGTGGAACAGCGCATAGATCAACATGGTGCCGACGAAGCCGGCCAACATCGCCAGCCACGGGAAGTACACGTCGAAGCCGGTGTACAGCTCGGCCTTGCTGACGCTGAAGCGGGCTTGCCACAAACGCCCGTTGTAGTTAATCGGAACGATGGTGGAAAACACTTGGTGTGCCGCGGTCTCGTGCCACGGCGCCGCCTGGCTGTCGAAGGCCAGGGCGCCGTCGCCGCTCCGGCGCGGTTGGCTGATGGTGCCGCCATCGTACAGCTCGACGCGCACATTGCGCGCCGGCATTTCGTCGAGCACGCCGCGCACCAGCGACTGCAGGTTGAAACCGACGCCGATCGAGCCTATATAGGCGGCGCGCCGTTCCGCCACGTTGCTCACGGACATACCGGCGCGGTAGATCGGCAGGCGCATGGCCAGCGCCGTCATGCCGGGCTTGCTCGGCATCTGGATCGTTTGTCCGGAATTGGTGACCGTGCCTTTGTCGCGGGAGTCGTCCAGCACCTTGTTGCGGAAGGGTTCGGCGGCGATGTCGACGCCGAACTTGTCGGGCGCGTTGGCGATCGGTTCCATATAGGTGAGCACCGAATAACTGGCGCGCCGCCCGGGCGGGGTGAGCGCGAAGGGCGGATAGCCGTCGCCGGCCGACTCTTCCCCGCGTACCTTAAGCTCGAAGGCGGCGCGCGCCTCGTCGGTGATGAACCTGGCGAAATTGACCGTTTCGATGGCCGGGAAATGCTCCGCCAGCGACAGGCCGGCCACATAGTGGCGGAACTGGGCGCGGGTGATCGACTCCGACACCTGGAACAGGCTGGCGGTGCCGCGCAGCAAGTCCGCGTACGATTTAATGCGCGCGCCGATACTGTGCTGGGCGGTGTGGGCCAGGTGCTTGAAACGTTGGTTCGAATCGGCCTCGATCGAGCGCGACGTCGCCAGGTAGAACAGCAGGCCGACGCCGGCCGACAGCAGCACGCCAACCCACCAGAACGGTTTTTTCGGGACAAACAGGTTTTTCTTGCCTAACATGGAAAGCATCGTTAACCGCATCAGGAGGTCGTGGGTCCAGGGTCCGCCGCGCCTTGCCGCACCCTCTGGCCGGAAAACTTTGCATTGTTGAAACTTGGTCAACAAGTTACTAATATACAAATCAAGCCCTCCCGCGTCAATAAACTTCTGTTGGTTGAACGGCCCCCGCCTGGGCGGCGGGCGCAAAAAAAACCCGCCGCGGCGGGTTGTTCGCTGGCCCGGCCGGTTCCCGCCTACTTGGCGACCCAGCTGTCCTTCAGGGTCACGGTGCGGTTGAATACCGGCTTGCCCGGCAGCGAGTCGACGCGGTCGGCGACGAAATAGCCGTGCCGTTCGAATTGGAAGCGCTGGTCCGGCAGCGCCGCCGCCATGCCCGGCTCCAGGTAGGCGCGCACCACTTCCTTGGCGTTCGGGTTCAGCGCCAGTGTGAAGTCCTTGCCGCCGGCGTCCGGCTGCGGGTCGGTAAACAGGCGGTCGTACAGGCGTACCTCGGCCTCCACCGCGGTCGCTTCGCTCACCCAGTGGATGTTGCCCTTGACCTTGTAGGTGGCGCTGCCGTCGCTGCCCGACTTGCTGTCTTCGAAATAATGGCAATGCACGGCGACGACCTTGCCGTCGGCGTCCTTGTCAAAACCGGTGCATTCGACCACGTAGCCGTAGCGCAGGCGCACCCGGCTGCCCGGCTTGTCGCCGATCGGCGGATACAGGCGGAAGTAGCCCTTGCTCGGCACCTCCATGAAGTCGTCCTGCTCGATCCACAGCCGGCGCGTCAGCGGGAAGGTGCGCAGGCCGCGCTCGGGGAAGTGCGGGTGCACCGGCGAGTTGCACTCGACGCTGCCGTCCTCGGCGAAGTTGTCGATCACCAGCTTGAGCGGGCGCAGCACGGCGGCCGCGCGCGGCGCCTTCGGGTCCAGGTCTTCGCGCAGGCAGCCCTCGAAGGTGCTCATGTCGATCCAGCCGTCCGACTTGGTCACGCCGATGCGTTCGCAGAACAGCTGGATCGCCTCCGGCGTGAAGCCGCGCCGGCGCAGGCCGACGATGGTCGGCATGCGCGGATCGTCCCAGCCGTCGACGATGCCCTCGTCGACCAGCTGGCGCAGCTTGCGCTTGCTGGTGATGACGTAGGTCAGGTTCAGGCGCGAGAATTCGTACTGGCGCGGCGCCGGCAGCCGGAAGAAGTTGCCGGCCGACAGGGTCGCCAGCAGCCAGTCGTAGAACGGCCGGTGGTCCTGGAACTCCAGCGTGCAAACCGAATGGGTGATGTTCTCCAGCGCATCCGAGATCGGGTGCGTGAAGTCGTACATCGGGTAGATGCACCAGGCGTCGCCGGTGCGGTGGTGGTGGGCGTGGCGGATGCGGTAGATGGCCGGGTCGCGCAGGTTCATGTTCGGCGACGCCATCGCGTCCTCGCTGACCTTGGCGCGCAGGATGTGCTCGCCGTCCTTGAACTGGCCGGCGCGCATCGCCCGGAACAGCGCCAGCGACTCGTCGGCGGGGCGGTCGCGGAACGGCGAATTGCTGCCCGGCGTGTTGAAGTTGCCGCGGCTGGCCGCCATGTCGTCGGCGCTCTGGCTGTCGACGTAGGCGAGGCCGGCCTGGATCAGGTATTCGGCCATCAGGTACAACTGCTCGAAGTAGTCGCTGGCGTAGTGCAGGTGGTTTTCGACGCCGTTCGGTCCCGCGGATTCCCAGTTGAAGCCGAGCCATTTGACGCTGTCGATGATGGTGTCGACGTATTCCTGCTCTTCCCTGGCCGGGTTGGTGTCGTCGAAGCGCAGGTTGCAGCGCCCGGCGTAGTCGCGCGCCAGGCCGAAGTTCAGGCAGATCGATTTGGCGTGGCCGACGTGCAGGTAGCCGTTCGGCTCCGGCGGGAAGCGCGTGATGACGGGCGGCAGGCCCGGGCGCGCGTGGGTGCCGGCGGCCAGATCGGCTTCGACGATGGCGCGCAGGAAGTTGGACGTCAGCGCCGGGGCCGCCGGCGCGCTGTTGTTTTTGTCGTTGCTCATGTGCTTTTCAGTTCAATGCAGTGAAAGTGTCGGGTTGCCGGCATTTTACCGTACGCGCCGGCGTTTGCCGCCGATGTTGCGGCGCGCATTTCACGCGCGGGCCGGACGCCGGCCCTTTTCTATAGGATAATTCGTCTTTAATTGTTTGCGGCACGCGTCCCGGAGTCTTCATATGGTGGAAAATGTATACAACGTCCTCGGCGTCGCCCCGAATGCCAGCGACGAGGAGGTCAAGAAGGTCTACCGCTCGCTGGCGATGCGCTTCCACCCCGACCGCAACCAGGCGCCGGGCGCGGAGGCGCGTTTCAAGAGCATCACCAAGGCCTATGAAATCCTGGCCGACCCGGTCAAGCGCGCTGAATACGACCAGAGCGTCAACCACCGCATCATCATCGATCCGGAGGCCGAGGCCTACGCGCTGTGGCGTTCCGTGTTCAGTCTGCACGGCACCGTCCTGCCGGCCTGAGCCGGGTTTACGCATCATCTAGAGCGGCGCCGCATACGGCGCCGTGGAATACATTGGAAAGAAGAAAATGATAAGAGTACACCCCGAATTTGCCTATCAGTCGCGCGAGTTGGGCGGCCAAATCGAAGGCATTCTGGGCGATCCGCCGAACCGCAAGAACTACCAGAGCGTGGTCAGCGCGCTGGTCGGCGAATACGCCAGCGGCGGCGGCATCGAAGATTTGAACATGCTCAGCTTTGCGCTGGTCGACCATATCGTCTTCAACAACCCGAAGGGCTTGCTGGCCGCCAGCGAGGACTACGACATGGGCGAGCCCGGCCCGGTGTTCGCGATGGCGTCCTGCGCCGGCGCCGAGGCGGCCAAGATGTACGCGGCCATCGCCGACAGCTTCCCGGAGCTGGCGCGCCAGGCCATTATCACCGCCTTCCTGTACAAGAACCCGCGCCTGTGGGACGACGAGGACCAGTCGCTTGAGCAACTCGGCGTCAACGACGACGGCGACGACCGGCACGACGACGACGACGTCACCGACGAGTTCGCGCAGATGTTCGACCAGGACGGAGACGACAATGGCCGCTAACAGCAACCTGCCGGCGCTGAGCAAGCAAGTCACCGAGCTGGTGCTGGCCGGCTCGCTGGGCCACGCCGAGCAAGCCTTTTCCGACGCCGCCGAGCAGTACGGTGACCTGGTCGTGGCCGAGGTGCTCGGCAGCATCCCGCCGCAGGTGACGGCGCTGCACCTGGCCGGCTTCGACGGCGGCAAGATGTCGCTGGCGACGCTGCTGGTGCCGCCCAAGGCCTGGGCCGACAGCCTGGCCTTCATCGCCGCCACCTGGAGCGACGACCAGATCGAGGACGACCCGGAGCGCATCGCCGAGGCGCTGTTCGCGCACATCCACGGCATCGTCTTCTCGTCCGAGGACGCCGAGCGCCGCCGCGCGCTGCTGTTCGAAGCCTCGGCCACCGACTGGGGCTCGACCGCGTTCGCCATCCTGTTCTCGATGGCGCCGAAGGAAATCCTGGAAGTGGCCGGCGAGATCCTGGTCAAGGGCCCGTACATCACCGGCCAGACCTCGTCCGACAACGACGTCGTGCCGCTGGCGATCGAACTGGCGCAGGCCAACGAGGACGGCTGGGACCGCGCGCTGTTCGAGCTGTTCCCCGACTTCCGCCACAGCGGCGACCTGGTCGACGCCGAATTTTCCGACGACCCGGACGAGGAGGAGCCGGCCTTCCTGCAGCGCAGCACCAAGGAGTTGCTGTACCGCTTGCGCAAGCAAGTGCCGAGCACGCGCAGCAGCGTGGCCAAGCCTGGCGCGCGCCGCAGCCTGGGCACCGGCATCTTTTCTTGATGCCGCAATCGTCAGTGGAACCTACATAATGCTGCCTGCAATCGTAGTAGAAAACCTGCCGCGCCTGGTGCGCGCCATTAAATTGCTGGCGACCGATGCGCGCATCGACGCCGCCGCCAACCTGGCCGACGAACTCACCGGCATCACCGCCATGGTGGCCGAGAAGTTCACCAACGAGCGCACCGCCGAGGGCATCCAGAAGGCGCTGTACCTGACGGTGGGCGGCGTCTCGCTGGGGCTGGAGCACGCGCTGATGCACGAGGGCGACGAGGCGGCGCTCGACTTCCTGGTCGAGCACGGCGCCGAGCACGCCTTCCAGGTCGGCTTCCGCCTGGTGCGCGAGCTGTCGCAACTGCCCGAGGACGCGCTGGTCGGCGAGTACGACGTCGACCCGGTGTATGTGCAGCGGCGCCTGCGCGACCTGTTCGTCGACCTGTGCGGCGCCGACCCGAACAAGAACTGGAACGGCCCGGAGAAATACGCGCTCCAGCTCAAGCAGCGCAAGGAAGTGCAGGCGATCGTGCGCCTGGCCAACTGGCTGCGCCGCCACAACAGCCGCGGCCCGGTCAACGACAGCGACCTCAACGCGGAGGGCGTGATTGCGCTGGCGGTCATCTTCGCCATCGAGGGCGGCGGCGGCATCGTCGCGCGCACCGGCCAGAAGCAATTCGAACGGCTGGTGCGGGCGGTGCGCAAGAACAAGCCCGACTTCGAGGCGGGCTGGACGGAGCTGCTGGCCAAGGTGCCGGTGCAGCACCACGAGGTGCTGCTCGAGCGCATCGAGGCCTATCGCACGCACTGCACCGTGATCCAGCAAATCCTGACGCGCACCAGCATGAAAAAGCTGTTTGAACAGCTGGAAAACTACGCCGGCTCGGAACTCGACGCCGACTACGACTAGGCGCCCTGGGCGCCGCCGTCGTACGATTAAACCGGAGGCGCACATCCCGGGCCAGACCGTGAGGGTCTGACCCGGGGCCGGCCCCGGCACGTTGGCGTTGCTTTTTCCCGCTCCAGCGGCCTTCCTCGATCCCCCCTACACTACGCCGCGCCGGCCGCCTCGCCCGCCAACGCCACAAACGCGTCGATCAGCGGCGTGCTCGGCCCCCGGCGCCGCGCCAGCAGCAGGCTGGTGGTCGCGGCCGGGTCGGCAATCGGCCGGTAACACACGCCGTCCATCCTGATCCGGTCGAACGAGGCCGGCAGCACCGAGATGCCGCAGCCGGCCGCCACCAGGCCGATGATGGTGGACGCCTCGCCGGCCTCCTGGGCGATGTGCGGCACGAAACCGGCGGCCCGGCACAAACGGAAGATTTGCGGATAAATGCCGGTGCCGGCGTCCTTCGGATACATCACGAACGCCTGCCCGGCCAAATCCTTGATGGCGATCTCGGCCTGGCCGGCCAGCGCATGCCCGCTCGGCAGCACCAGCAGCAGCGGGTCCTGGCGCAACACGCTCAGCGTCACGCCGTCGGGAATCGCCGCCTCCGGCGGGCGCACGAAGCCCAGGTCCAGCGTGCGCTGGCCGATCGCCTCGATCTGCGGCAGCGTCGCCATTTCATGCAGCGTCAGGCGCACCAGCGGGAAGCGCTGGCGGTAGCCGTTGATGACGCTGGCAAACAGCGGCGTGAACGGCGTCGAGAAGGTAAAGCCGATGCGCAGCTCGCCGGCCTCGCCGCGCTGGGCCCGGCGCGCCGTCACGGCGGCCTCGTCGGCCAGCGCCAGGATGCGCCTGGCGTCGACGAGGAACAGGCGGCCGGCCTCGGTCAGGCGCACCCAGCGCTTGCTGCGCTCGAACAACTGCGCGCCCAGCTCCGCCTCCAGCGCCTGGATTTGTTGGCTCAGCGGCGGCTGGCCGATGTGCAGGCGTTCGGCGGCGCGCGTGAAATGCAACTCCTCGGCGACGGCGACGAAGTAGCGCAGGTGGCGTAGTTCCATTTTTGTTATCTGTTTAAAGTATGATTAATGACTCGAATATATATTGGACGATATTAATACGCAATCCTATGATGGACTTCTCGCCGCCCTCCCAGTCCGCCACCATGCCCGCTCCCGCCCTCCATCTCGTTGCCGCGCCCTCCGCGCAGCCGGCCATCGCCGCCGGCACGCCGGCGTTCAAACGCAGCAACCGCGCGCTGTTTTTCGGCGGTTTTTCCACCTTCGCCCTGTTGTACTGCGTGCAGCCGCTGATGCCGCTGCTGTCGCACGAGTTCGCGCTGACGCCGGCGCAAAGCAGCTGGTCGCTGTCGATATCGACGGCCGCGCTGGCCGTCTCGCTGTTGCTGACGAGCGCCATGTCCGACCGGCTCGGGCGCAAGCCGCTGATGGTGGCGGCGCTGGCCGTGGCGGCACTGATGACTTTGCTGTGCGCCTTCGCCCGCAGTTATCCGCAGTTGCTGCTGATGCGCGCCGCGCTCGGCGTCGCCCTGGGCGGCATGCCGGCCATCGCCATGGCCTACCTGGCCGAAGAGATCGAAGCGCCGTCGCTGGGCTTGTCGATGGGCTTGTACATCGCCGGCAGCGCCTTCGGCGGCATGGCCGGCAGGGTGGTGGTGGCGGTGCTCAGCGACTTTTACTCGTGGCGGGCGGCGCTGGCGGCGATGGGCGTGATGGGCTTGCTGGCGGCGGCCGAGTTCTGGCGCAGCCTGCCGCGCTCGCGCAATTTCGTCGCCAACCGCGACGGCTGGGCGGCGCTGCCGGCGGGCCTGCGCCGGCACCTGTCCGACCCCGGCCTGCCGTGGCTGTTCCTGCTGGCGTTCCTGCTGATGGGTTGTTTCGTCAGCATGTACAACTACATCGCCTACCGGCTGCTGGCGGCGCCGTTCGCGCTGGGCCAGAGCACCGTCGGGGCGATCGCCTTCCTGTACCTGATCGGCATCTTCAGTTCGGTCTGGGCCGGCCGCCTGGCCGACCGGCTCGGGCGCCGCGGCGTGTTGTGGATCATGCTGTCGACGATGCTGGCCGGCTTGCTGCTGACGTTGTCGAACGCGCTGGCGCCGATCCTGGCCGGCCTGGCGCTGTTCACCTTTGGCTTTTTCGCCGCGCATTCGATCGCCAGCAGCTGGGTGGGACGGCGGGCGCGCGCGCCGCAGGCGCTGGCGTCGGCGCTGTACCTGTTCTTCTACTACCTCGGTTCCAGCCTGGTGGGTTCGCTGTCGGGCCTGGTGTGGGCCGGCGCCGGCTGGTCCGGCGTGGTGACGCTGCTCAGCGTCGGCCTCGGGCTGGCCCTGCTAGTCGCGCTGCGCTTGCGTCACCTGGCGCCGCTGGGGCCGCGCCTGGCCGCGTCCTGACCCGGCCGCCGGCCTAGTTCGGGCAGGTCAGCAGATAGATGCGCTCGCCGTCGGGCTTGATTTGAATGCAGTAGCTCAGGACGGCGGTAGTGACTTTATAGATGCGCGAGCCGCTGCTCCCCGGCATCGTCAATTCCTCCGTTCTTGCCGCTTCGTAAAACTTGGGCCGTACCGCCGCGTGGGCCGCCGCGAACCCTTTTTCCAGCCTGGCCTGCGGCGTGTCCAGCGGCGCCTGTTCGCCGCGCTGCGGGTGCTCCTTGCGCAATTGTTTGTCGATTTTGCCGATGTCGCGTTTGGCTATGCGCATGATCTCGTCGACGCTGAGCGGCGCCGCGGCGGGGTCGGCCGCGGCCGCCGGCGGCGCGACGGTAACCGGGTCCGGCGTGATAGTCGCCGCTTCCGTCGGCGCCCGCGGCGCGCCCCGGCGTGGCGCCGGCGTTCGCGCGGCGGCGGGCAGGCGCCGCGGTACCGGCGGCAGCGGCGCGGCGCTGGTGCCGCTCGGGCGCGTTGCCGGCAAAGGCAGGATGAACCACTGGATCGGCGCCCGCTCGGGCTGTGCCGACTCCGCCGGGAGCGGATGGTGGCTTTGCAAAAACGCGTACAGCAAGGCCAAATGCACCGCCCCCGTCAGTAGGACGGCCCCCATGCGCTGCGTGTTCAATGTGTTTGTCATCGTGGAATGTCGAGTGGCGAAGCGCGTCAGCGATGGCGCAATGTATATGACTAATTTAACAATTGTGCAATCGGTAACAGATTCTTACAAGGCGGGCGCACCTTCGTTTCTGGACGTATAGATTATTTGCGCCGGCGCAAAAAGTCTGGCTGACGGGCTGGCCGGGATTGCAACTTTGGCCGCATCCGCCGATCCAACCAAGACCGGCGCACTTTCCGCACCGGGATTTTTTTTGGAGGCTAATCATGCTACAAGCGAACGAAATCCAACAACGCTTTACTACGATTCAGCAAGCCATCGGACAGGCTTCCCAGGCTTGCTCCGTCGAACGCGACCTGCCCAGCGAATTGAGGGATTGCATCGAGCGCCTGGACCGGCAATCGGACCTGGCCAAGGAAGCCATCGAATCGCGCGACGAAATGCGCATCCGCAAAGTGGTCGAAGACTTGGAACAACTGGGCGACCGCGCCAAGCAGGTGTGCGGCAGCGGCGCCAACCTGACGCCGCAGATGAAAAACGCCGTGCTGCGGGTGCACGACGAGCTGTCCAACCTGAAGCACCAATTGCATTAAAAGCGCCGCGCACGTAAAACGCCCGCCAACGGCCTCAAGGAGCGGGGTGGGTGGCTAGGTGACACGGCATCCCCGTCTGACCCCAGCCCTTTGTCGGTGGTTTGAATGTTGTTAACGCCGGGCTGACGCGTACGCCAGTCGGGTTACGCCCTTGCGGGCTAACCCGACTTACGGGCGACGATTGGCTTCCGCGGCGGCACGACGGACTAGAGCACGCCCTTGTCGCGCAGCGCGGCGATGCGTTCGGCGCTGTGGCCGAGCATTTCGCGCAGCACCTCGTCGGTGTGCTGGCCCAGCAGCGGCGGCGCCAGCTCGGTGCAGGGCGGCGTGGCCGACAGGCGCATCGGGCTGCGCACCAGCTTGACGGTGCCGGCGCTGGGGTGCGGCATCTCGAAGGCCAGACCGCGCGCCCGCACCTGCGGGTTGTCGAACACGTCGGCGATGTCGTTGATCGGGCCGCACGGCACGCCGACCGCTTCCAGCTGGTCTATCCACTCGGCCCGGGTGCGCGTCTTGACCATCTCCGCCAGCAGCGGCACCAGCGCGTCGCGGTGCTCGACCCGGCCCGGATTGCTGGCGAAGCGGACGTCGGCCGCCAAGTCCGCGCGCCCGCCGACCTCGACGAACTTCTGGTACTGGCCGTCGTTGCCGGCGGCGACGATGATGTGGCCGTCGGCGCAGGCGAAAGTTTGGTAGGGCACGATGTTCGGGTGGGCGTTGCCCCAGCGCTTGGGGGCCTTGCCGCTGTTCAGGTAATTGCTGCCCATATTCGCCAGCATCGCCACCTGCACGTCGAGCAGCGCCATGTCGATATACTGGCCCTCGCCAGTGCGGTCGCGGTGGCTCAGCGCGGCCAGCACCGCGATGGTCGCGTACATGCCGGTCATCAAATCGGTCAGCGCGACGCCGGCCTTTTGCGGGCCGCCGCCGGGCAGGTCGTCGCGTTCGCCGGTGACCGACATCAGCCCGCCCATGCCTTGGATCAGGAAGTCGTAGCCGGGGCGGTGCGCGTACGGCCCGTCCTGGCCGAAACCGGTGACCGAGCAATACACCAGGTCCGGCTTGATCCCTTTCAGCGTTTCATAGTCGAGGCCGTAGCGTTTCAGATGGCCGACCTTGAAGTTCTCCAACACCACGTCGGAGTGGCGCGCCAGTTCGCGCACCAGCGCCTGGCCGTCGGCGCTGGCGATGTCCACCGTCACCGAGCGCTTGCCGCGGTTCGCCGCCAGGTAATACGCCGCCTCGCTGGTGTCGCGGCCGTCGGCGTCCTTGGCATAGGGCGGGCCCCAGGCGCGCGTGTCGTCGCCGGCGCCGGGCCGCTCGATCTTGATGACGTCGGCGCCCAAGTCCGCCAGGTTTTGCGAGCACCAGGGTCCGGCCAGCACGCGGCTCAGGTCGAGCACGCGCAAATGGCCCAGCGCTTTTGGCGCGGTCGAGGTTTTTTCAGTCGAATCCGACATCTTGTCCTTTAACAATGGTAACGTTGGAAACAAAGTCTAGAACACATCGCCAGGCTTGTCGATGAAATCACCGAGCGGATCGTCCATGTGGCCCTACCCTAAAATTGTTGCGCACCGAGGCGGCGGCACGCTGGCGCCGGAAAATACCTTCGCCGCGCTGCGCTGCGCCCTGGCCTACGGCTTCCACGCCGTCGAGTTCGACGTCATGCTGTCGCGCGACGGCGTCGGCGTGGTGTTGCACGACGACGTGCTGGGGCGCACCGTGGCCGGCGCCGGCAGCGTCGCCGACCTCGGCGCGGCCGAGCTGGCGGCGCTGGACGCCGGCAGCTGGTTTAGCCCCCTGTTCGCCGACGAAAAGGTGCCGAACTTCGGCCTGTTCGTCGACTACTGCAAGGCGCAGCGCATCTGGATGAACATTGAAATCAAGCCGGTGCCGGGCTTCGAGCGCGAGACGGGCAGGGTGGTGGCGGGCGTTACCCGGGCCTGCTTCGGCGCCGAGATCGCCGCCGGCGACCCGGCCCAGCTGCCGCTGCTGTCCTCGTTCAGCGCCGAGGCGCTGGCGGCGGCGCGCGAGGCCGCGCCCTACCTGCCGCGCGCGCTGCTGATCGATTGCCTGCCGCACGACTGGCTGGCCCGGGCGCGCGCGCTCGACGTTGTTGCCGTGCACACCAACCAGCGCCACCTGACGGCGGCGCTGGCGCGGGCCGTCAAGGACGCCGGCCTGGGCCTGTTCTGCTACACAGTCAACGAGCCCGGGCGCGCGCGCGAATTGCTCGGCTGGGGCGTGGACGGCTTCTGCACCGACCGCATCGACCTGATCGGCCCGGACTTCGCATAAACGGCATGGCCGGCCGCGGCGCCACGGCGCCCGCCGCCGCCGCCGCCCGGTATTTCCGGGCGGGGTTATCACGTATAATATTTTCTTTCAAGCTGCCGCCACCCCTGCCAAAAAACATGAATTCATCTGACATCCGCGACAAATTCCTCAAGTTCTTCGAATCGAAGGGCCATACAATTGTCCGCTCCAGTTCGCTCGTTCCGGGTAACGATCCCACCTTGTTGTTGACCAATAGCGGCATGGTGCAATTCAAGGACGTGTTCACCGGCACCGACACGCGCCCGTACACCCGCGCCACCTCGGTACAACGCTGCGTGCGCGCCGGCGGCAAGCACAACGACCTGGAAAACGTCGGCTACACCGCGCGCCACCACACCTTCTTTGAAATGCTGGGCAACTTCAGCTTCGGCGACTACTTCAAGCGCGACGCCATCCAGTACGCCTGGGAATTGCTGACCAAGGTCTACGGCCTGCCGGCCGACAAGCTCACCGTCACCGTCTACCACGAGGACGACGAGGCCTACGACATCTGGTCCAAGGAAATGGGCGTGCCGGTCGAGCGCATCATCCGCATCGGCGACAACAAGGGCGCGCGCTACGCCTCGGACAATTTCTGGCAGATGGCCGACACCGGCCCGTGCGGTCCGTGCACCGAGATCTTCTACGACCACGGCGCCGACATTCCGGGCGGCCCGCCGGGTTCGCCCGACGAGGACGGCGACCGTTTCATCGAAATCTGGAACCTGGTGTTCATGCAGTTCAACCGCGACGACGCCGGCGTCATGCACAAGCTGCCCAAGCCTTGCGTCGATACCGGCATGGGCATGGAGCGCCTGGCCGCCGTGCTGCAGCACGTCCATTCGAACTACGAGATCGACCTGTTCCAGGCCTTGATCAAGGCCGCCGCGCGCGAAACCGGCGCCACCGACCTGGAAAGCAAGTCGCTGCGCGTGATCGCCGACCACATCCGCTCGGCCGCGTTCATGATCGTCGACGGCATCATTCCCGGCCCTGAAAGCCACGGCTATGTGCTGCGCCGCATCATCCGCCGCGCGCTGCGCCACGGCCACAAGTTGGGCCAGACCAAGCCGTTCTTCTACAGGCTGGTCGACGACCTGTCGATCCAGATGGGCGCCGCCTATCCCGAGCTGGCCGACATGAAAGAGCGCGTCGCGCACATGCTCAAGACGGAGGAAGAGCGTTTCGGCGAGACGCTGGAAAACGGCATGAAGATCCTGGAAACGCAACTGGCCAAGGACGGCAAGAACCTCGACGGCGCCACCGCCTTCCTGCTCTACGACACCTATGGCTTCCCGCTGGATTTGACGGCCGACATTTGCCGCGAGCGCGACGTCGTGCTCGACGAGGCCGGCTTCAAGGAGGCGATGGAGCGCCAGCGCGAAAACGCGCGCAAGAAGGGCGGCTTCGCCAAGCTGCAAAACGTCGACTACGCCGGCGCGAAAAACAAGTTCGTCGGTTACGACAAGCTGGTCCACGCCAGCAAGGTCGTCGCGCTGTACGCCGACGGCGTGTCGGTGCAGGAACTGAAGGGCGGCCAGTCCGGCATCGTGGTGCTCGACACCACGCCGTTCTACGCGGAATCGGGCGGCCAGGTCGGCGACCGGGGCGTCATCCAGTTCACCTCCGGCCAGTTCAACGTCGAAGACACGCTGAAGATCCAGGCCGACGTGTTCGGCCACCACGGCGAGCTGGCGGAGGGCGCGCTGACGGTGGGCGACACGGTCGAGGCGATCGTCGACGAGGCGACCCGCGCGCGCACCATCCGCAACCACTCGGCAACGCATTTGATGCACAAGGCGCTGCGCGAGGTGCTGGGCGCCCACGTGGCGCAAAAAGGCTCGGTGGTCGATCCCGACCGCACCCGTTTCGACTTTTCGCACAACGCGCCGCTGACGGCCGAGCAGATCGTCGCCGTGGAGGCGCTCGTCAACCGCGAGATCCTGCAAAACCACGCCACCCAGTCGCATAACATGTCCTTCGACGACGCCGTCAAGCACGGCGCCATGGCCTTGTTCGGCGAGAAGTACGGCGACGAGGTGCGCGTGCTCGACATCGGCAGCTCGAAAGAGCTGTGCGGCGGCGTGCACGTGCAGCGCACCGGCGACATCGGCCTGTTCAAGATCATCGGCGAGGGCGGCGTCGCGGCCGGCATCCGCCGCGTCGAGGCCGTCACCGGCGAAGGCGCGCTGGCGCTGGTGCAAAGCTTGAACCGGCGTCTGCTGGAAGCGTCGGCGGCCTTGAAGGCCAACCCGGACGAGCTGACCGCCCGCATCGTGCAGGTACAGGACCACGTCAAGTCGCTGGAGAAGGAATTGGCGGCGCTGAAGTCGAAGCTGGCCTCCGGGCAGGGCGACGAACTGGTCGCCCGGGCGGTCGACGTCAACGGCGTCAAGGTGCTGGCGGCGGTGCTGGACGGCGCCGACGTGGCGCGCCTGCGTGAAACCATGGACAAGCTCAAGGACAAGCTGAAGACGGCCGCCATCGTGCTCGCCAGCGTCGCCGACGGCAAGGTCAGCCTGATCGCCGGCGTCACCGCCGACGCCACCGGCAAGGTCAAGGCCGGCGAGCTGGTCAACTTCGTTGCACAACAAGTGGGCGGAAAAGGCGGCGGACGCCCCGATATGGCGCAGGCCGGCGGTACCGATCCTACCAACCTGGCGGCCGCCTTGGCGGGCGTCCCGGCCTGGGTTGCCGAGCGCGCTTGAGAGTGAAAACGGCGGCGCGGCCACGGCCGCGTTGTCGTTTTACTACCTCAGTTGTCGTTGTGACCTCACAACATTTGCCGAACTATTTTGGTGCAGCGCGTCATTTGCCCGTAATTGGAGTAGTATGTCAAAAATCAGTGCAACGAACCAAGCGGGATATGATGAGCGACACACTACTTGATAACGAGATCATGGAATTCCAAAAAGAACTCGACGCGCGGGGCTTGAATTGCCCGTTGCCGATTCTGAAGGCCAAGAAGGCCCTGGCCGAGCTGCAAAGCGGCGAAGTACTGCGCATTATGGCCACCGACCCCGGTTCGGTGCGCGACTTCCAGGCGTTCGCCAAGCAGACCGGCAACGCGCTGCTGTCCCACGTGCAGACCGGGCGCGAGTTTGTATTTTTGATGCAACGCAAATAGTCCAGGCCGCGGCGGCCCCGAAACGGCCCGCCGCGACGCGTTTATGCTGCTTTGCAGCGTTCTCATCGCCATTCCGAAGCACGCCGTCTGTTGGATTAGACGACTTCTTCTAACAAAAAATCGCACGATCGTGCTTTAATTCTGTTTATCGCCGGGTTTCCTCTTATAATCTAGCCCATATTTACTTAGTCCGTCATTTTTATCATTTCCCAAAGGCACAGCTATGAAAGTCTTGGTACCCGTCAAACGCGTGGTCGACTACAACGTCAAAGTCCGCGTCAAAAGTGACGGCACTGGCGTCGATACCGCCAACGTCAAAATGTCGATGAACCCGTTCGATGAGATCGCGCTGGAAGAAGCGATGCGCCTCAAAGAAGCCGGCAAGGTCACCGAAGTGATCGCCGTCTCGTGCGGCGTGACGCAGTGCCAGGAAACCCTGCGCACCGCGATGGCCATCGGCGCCGACCGCGGCATCCTGGTGGAAACGGCCGCCGAACTGGAGCCGCTGGCCGTCGCCAAGCTGGTCAAGGCGCTGGCCGACAAGGAACAGCCGCAACTGATCATCCTGGGCAAACAGGCGATCGACGACGACAGCAACCAGACCGGCCAGATGCTGGCGGCCCTGCTGGGCTGGCCGCAAGCGACGTTCGCCTCGAAAGTGCTGCTCGACGACGGCAAAGTGACGGTCACCCGCGAAGTCGACGGCGGCCTGGAAACGCTGACTTTGACTCTGCCGGCCATCATTACCACCGACCTGCGCCTGAACGAGCCGCGCTACGTGACGCTGCCGAACATCATGAAGGCGAAGAAGAAGCCGCTCGACACCGTCAAGCCGGAGGAACTGGGCGTCGACTGCACGCCGCGTCTGAAAACCCTGAAAGTCGTCGAGCCGGCCAAGCGCTCGGCCGGCATCAAGGTGCCGGACGTCGCGACGCTGGTCGCCAAGCTGCGCAACGAAGCCAAAGTCATCTAGGGAACATGCGCGAAATAACTTCCCGATTTGTTGCGCGTCTGGCGGGCGCGCTGCGGCGTTGGCCGACCCTAGCAATGCTCGCATTGCGTCGGGTCGTCCGCCTTGCATCGCATCCCGCCAGACGCGTCCAAATAGGGAATTTATTTCTTACACGTTCCTGCGGCCCCGCCGTCCCCACAACATGAATCGGGCAGCGCGCGCAACGCCGCGCCGCCGACATACTAGGAATTATCATGGTCGCATTAGTTATTGCTGAACACGACAACGCTTCGTTAAAAGGAAGCACCCTCCACACCGTGACCGCCGCGCTGCAATGCGGCGGCGACGTCCACGTTCTGGTGGCCGGCAGCAATGCCGGCGCCGCCGCCGCGGCCGCCGCGCAAATCGCCGGCGTGACCAAGGTGCTGCTTGCCGACGCGCCCGCGTTTGCCGACGGCCTGGCCGAGAACGTCGCCGAGCAGGTGCTCGCCGTTGCCGCCGCCTACAGCCACATCCTGGCCCCGGCCACCGCCTACGGCAAGAACATCCTGCCGCGCGTGGCCGCCAAGCTGGACGTGGCGCAGATTTCGGAAATCACCAAGGTCGATTCGCCCGACACCTTCGAGCGCCCGATCTACGCCGGTAACGCGATCGCCACCGTGCAGTCGGGCGACAAGGTCAAAGTCATCACCGTGCGCAGTACCGGCTTCGACGCCGCCGCCGCCACCGGCGGTGCGGCCGCCACCGACACCGTGGCCGCCGTCGCGGACTCGGGCAAGTCGGTCTTCGTCGGGCGCGAAGTGGCCAAGTCGGACCGTCCCGAGTTGACCGCCGCCAAGATCATCGTTTCGGGCGGGCGCGGTATCGGTTCGGCCGACAACTTCAAGGTCTTGGAGCCGCTGGCCGACAAGCTGGGCGCGGCCATGGGCGCCTCGCGCGCCGCCGTCGACGCCGGCTTCGTGCCGAACGACTGGCAGGTGGGCCAGACCGGCAAGATCGTCGCGCCGACGCTGTACATCGCCGTCGGTATTTCCGGCGCGATCCAGCATCTGGCCGGCATGAAGGATTCGAAAACCATCGTCGCGATCAATAAGGATCCGGAAGCGCCGATTTTCGCCGTGGCCGACTACGGCATCGTCGGCGACCTGTTCGATATCGTTCCCGAACTGGTCAAAGAACTGGGCTGATCCGGCTGATAAGAGCTTGAGTTAATACTTACCAAGCCACGCTGGTCCGACGCACGAAGTGCGGGGCCACCGTGGCTTGTTTTCTTGGAGAGATGAGATGAGTTACACAGCGCCGTTGAAAGATATGTTGTTCGTCATGAACGAACTGGCCGGCTTGGCCGACGTGCACACGCTGCCTGGCTGCGAAGACGCGACCCCGGACACCGCCGAGGCGGTGCTGGAAGAGAACGCGAAATTCTGCGGCGCCGTGGTGGCCCCGCTGAACGGCCCCAGCGACAAGGAGCCGAGCTTCTGGCACGACGGCAACGTCACCACCTCGAAGGGCTTCAAGGACGCCTTCAAGGCGTTCGCCGAGGCCGGCTGGCAGGGCGTGCAACATCCAACCGAATTCGGCGGCCAGGGCTTGCCGAAGTTGCTGGCGACGCCGTGCATTGAAATGTTGAACTCGGCCAGCGTCTCGTTCGCGCTGGTCGCGCTGCTGTCGGACGGCGCCATCGAGGCGCTGCTGACGGCCGGCAGCGACGCGCAGAAGGCCACCTACCTGGAACCGCTGGTGTCGGGCAAATGGACCGGCACCATGAACCTGACCGAGCCGCAGGCCGGCTCCGACCTGGCCGCCGTGCGCAGCCGCGCCGTGCCGCAGGGCGACGGCACCTACAAGGTGTTCGGCACCAAAATCTTCATCACCTACGGCGAACACGACATGGCCGAGAACATCGTCCACCTGGTGCTGGCGCGCACGCCGGACGCCCCGGCCGGCGTCAAGGGCATCTCGCTGTTCATCGTGCCGAAATTCCTGGTCAACGCCGACGGTACGCTGGGCGCGCGCAACGACGCCCATTGCGTCTCGATCGAGCACAAGCTGGGCATCAAGGCCAGCCCGACCGCGGTGCTGCAATTCGGCGACCACGGCGGCGCCATCGGCACCCTGGTCGGCGAGGAAAATCGCGGCCTGGAATACATGTTCATCATGATGAACGCGGCCCGCTTCGGCGTCGGCCTGCAGGGCATCGGCTTGGCCGAGCGCTCGTACCAGCAGGCGGTGGCGTTCGCCAAGGACCGCGTCCAGTCGCGCGACCTGGCCGGTTCGGCCGGCCCGGTTTCCATCATCCACCACCCGGACGTGCGGCGCATGCTGATGTCGATGCGCGCGCAGATCGAGGCGGCGCGGGCGCTGGCCTACGTCGGCGCCGGCGTCAGCGACGTGGCCCACCACCATCCGGACGCGGCGGTGCGCGCCGACAGCCTGGCCGTGTATGAATACCTGGTGCCGGTCATCAAGGGCTGGTCGACCGAAATGTCGCAAGACGTCACCCGCGACGGCGTGCAAGTGCACGGCGGTATGGGCTTCATCGAGGAAACCGGCGCCGCGCAGCACTACCGCGACGCCAAGATCCTGACGATCTACGAAGGCACCACGGCGATCCAGGCCAACGACCTGGTCGGTCGCAAGACCGTGCGCGACGGCGGCGCCGTGGCGAAAAGCATCATCGCCCAGGTCCGCGCGACCGAGGCGCAACTGGCCGGCCTGGCCGGCGCCGACTTCCGGGCGATGCACCGCCAGTTGAGCGAAGGCAGCGCGGCGCTCGACGCCGTGGTCGACTACGTCGCCGCCAACATGAAAACCGACATCAAAGCCGTCTTCGCGGGCAGCGTGCCGTACCTGAAACTGGCCGGCATCGTGCTGGGCGGTTGGCAGATGGCGCGCGCCGCCATCATCGCCCAGCAGAAGCTGGACGCGGGCGGCGGCGACGCCTCGTTCTACCGCGCCAAGATCGGCACCGCGCGCTTCTTCGCCGACCACATCCTGTCGCAGGCGTCGGGCCTGCGCACGGCGATCATCGACGGCAGCGCCGGCGTGCTGGCCTTGACCGAAGACCAGTTCTAAGCTTCGCGGCGCCCGGATACCGTTAAGCAAGCCCGGCTTTGCAGGTCGGGTTGGCCCAAAGGGCGTAACCCGACAATGTTGGCACGGAGCAGCGCGTCTCGCTTCGGCCAACATTGTCGGATGACGCGTCCCGCTAATCCGATCGACGACACACTTACGCCAGCGCAAACAAGCGTCCCCGGCGCGATCCTCGCGCATCAGCCCCTTGCCCTCGTCGCGCGCGCGTGGCGATGCCATGGGCGGCGAGGGTGGGGGTGGGTGTTATCGCGTCTTCAAGTCGAGGAAAACAGCTAGTCGCGCTCAGCCGTAGGCGCCGCCGGTGTAGAGCAGGTCGAACAGGCGGGCGATGGCGAAGATCAGCGAGCCGGCGCCGACCATCAGCGTGGCCACCAGCAGCAGCGCCAGCGGCCAGTTCGACGCCGACCGCTTGCCGGAGCCGGCGTTGCGGGCCGCGTCCCACTTCTCGTCCGGGGTCAGGCCCAGCACCAGCGATTCGAGGAAGGCGACCAGTGTCGAGACGATCAGCGGCAGGGCCTGGTAGAACCAGTCGGCGGCCGGCGCCAGCGTATAGACCAGCAGGCTGGCCGGCAGCGCCGCCAGGTGCAGCCACAGCCAGCGGTCGCGCGCGCCGCGCAGGTACAGGCGGTGCGCGCCGAGCGCGCCCAGCAGGAAGGCCAGCAGGCTGGCGAAGGTCTTGTTTTTGTGCGAAACGGCCATGGTGTGCGGAGCGGGAAGGGGGAAAGACCGCAAGTATCGGTCAAAACCCGCCGCCGCCGCCAGCCTTATTCGCTATCAAGGCCCCGATCGCTATTGCGCGCCCGGCCCTGCATGGTTCATAATGTTCGATTAGCTCAAATTACACGCCCGTCATCATAACGCTTGCTGCCTGGCGGTAAAGCGCGCTATAATTTGCGGCTTTTTCCGCCTCAGCACACTTATTTGGAATTATTATGGTCGTTATTCGTTTAGCTCGTGGAGGCGCCAAGAAGCGCCCGTTCTTCAACATCGTCGCTACGGATTCGCGCAATCGCCGCGATGGTCGCTTCATTGAGCGCATCGGTTTTTACAACCCGATGGCGTCGGGTGGCGAAGTGCCATTCCGTATCACTGAAGATCGCCTGTCGTACTGGCAAGGCGTTGGCGCGCAATTGTCGCCAACCGTCGCTCGCCTGATCGCGGCCGGCAACAAAGTAGCAGTAGCAGCTTAAGTTAGATCACTGGTTTGACGGTTAATACTGCATCCGGGGTGGAAGCCCCCGACGATCTGGTACAGGTAGGTTATGTTTCAGGTGCCTACGGCGTCGCTGGCTGGGTCAGGGTCACCCCTTTCTCGGTCGACGCGGATGCCTTGTTGAGTGTCAAAACCTGGTGGTTCGATAAGCCGAACTTGCATGGCGTTGACGTCAAGCAGGTGAAACTTCACGGCGGCGACGTCGTGGCCCAGTTGCTGGGTGTGGTAGGGCGGGATGCCGCAGAAGCGCTGAAAGGCGCCGCTGTCCAGGTTCCGCGCAGCCATTTCCCGACGCTGTCGGCTGACGAATTTTATTGGTCCGATCTGATCGGACTGACAGTACAGAATTTGCAAGGCGAGTGTCTCGGCCAGGTCGCCGACATGATGAGCAACGGTCCGCAATCGATATTGCGCGTCGCCCCTGTCGTCGACCCCGCCGCCGACGCCGCCGACAAGGCGCCCGAGCGCCTGATCCCGTTTGTCAGCCAGTTTGTCATTCAAGTTGACAAGGCCGGCAAGACCATCACGGTCGACTGGGGTCTGGATTATTAAGCGGCGGCATGGGAAGGGGGCTTGCGATGCAATTTGATGTCGTCACCCTGTTTCCGGAAATGTTTGCCGCCTTGACGCAGTCGGGGGTGACCCGGCGCGCGTTCGAGCAGCAGAAATGCGGCCTGTCGCTGTGGAATCCGCGTGATTTCACCACCGACAACCATCGTACCGTCGACGACCGCCCCTACGGCGGCGGCCCCGGCATGGTAATGCTGGCCAAGCCGCTGGAGGCGACCCTGGGCGCCGCCAAGCAGCGCCAAGTCGCGCTCGGCCTGGCCGCGCCGCGGGTGGTGTTCATGTCGCCGCAAGGCCGCGCCCTGACGCACGAGCGCGTGATGGAATTGAAAACCGAAGCCGGTCTGGTGATCCTGTGCGGCCGCTACGAAGCGGTCGACCAGCGCCTGATCGAGCGCTGCGTCGACGAGGAAATCAGCCTCGGCGACTTTGTCCTGTCCGGCGGCGAGCTGCCGGCGATGGCGCTGATGGACGCGGTGATACGGCAGTTGCCGGGCGTGCTGAACACGGACGCCTCGGCGGTCGAGGACAGCTTCGTCAACGGCTTGCTCGATTCGCCGCACTACACGCGTCCGGAAAGTTACGAAGGCGTGGCCGTGCCGCCGGTGCTGATGGGCGGCAACCACGCCGAGATCGTCAAATGGCGCCGCCAGCGCATGCTGGAGGCGACCGCGCGCAAGCGCCCCGACTTGCTGGCCAAGTCGCGCGCCGCCGGTTTGCTAACGCGCGCCGACGAACAGTTTTTATCAAGCCTGTAATGCGTTTCGCAGGTGGTAGCAAGCAGTACCGCGCGGGCGTCTTGCCCGCATGTTTAACCCCATCCTCTACCGGGCAGATGCAAATCTTCGCGCCGGCAAGATGGTTTCTGGAGTAAGAAAAATGGACTTGATTCAGCAATTAGAGCAGGAAGAAATTGCCCGTCTGGGTAAAACGATTCCTGTGTTCGCCCCTGGCGATACCGTTATCGTCAACGTCAACGTCGTCGAAGGCACCCGCAAGCGCGCCCAGGCATACGAAGGCGTCGTCATCTCCCGTCGTAACCGTGGCCTGAACTCGAACTTCATCGTTCGCAAGATCTCGTCCGGCGAAGGCGTCGAGCGTACGTTCCAGTTGTACTCCCCGCTGATCGCTTCGATCGAAGTGAAACGCCGCGGTGACGTTCGCCGCGCCAAGCTGTACTATCTGCGTGAGCGTTCGGGCAAATCGGCGCGTATTAAAGAGAAATTGCCACAACGTAAAGTCGTGGCGAAAGCAAGCGCTTAATTCTAGCGCCTGTGTCTGGAAGAAGGGGCGCCTGCAGGTGCCCCTTTTTTGTTTGTCCGCCGCCGGAAGGAAACACGCCTTGTCTACCGTCCTGTTCGACCCGCAAACCCTGCCGATCGATTCGATCGCCGGCGAGGCCGCCGTCGCCGCCGAGCGCCTGACGGCGCACTGGTTGCGCCAGCGCTTCGCCGAGCCGCCGCACTGGACGCCGGAGGCGGCCGAGCAGCCCTGGCCGATGGCCGCGCCGGCCAAAGCGGCGGCGGTGTTGGTGCCGCTGGTGCTGCGCGAGGCCGGTCTGACGCTGCTGCTGACGCGCCGCACCGCGCACCTGAACAACCACGCCGGCCAGGTCAGCTTTCCCGGCGGGCGCGTCGAGCCAAGCGACAGCTCGCCGGTCGACACGGCGCTGCGCGAAACCGAGGAAGAGGTCGGCCTGCGGCGGCGCCACGTCGACGTGCTCGGCACCTTGCCCGATTACCACACCGGCACCGGCTATTGCGTCACGCCGGTGGTCGGCCTGGTCACGCCGCCGTTCGCCTTGCGCGCCGACCCGTGCGAGGTCGATGAAATCTTCGAGGTGCCGCTGGCCTTCCTGATGGACGGCCAGAACCACCAGCGCCTGTCGGCCCTGTTGCCGGCCGGGCGACGCTCTTTCTACGCGATGCCGTATGATCGCTTCTATATCTGGGGCGCCACCGCCGGCATGCTGCGCAACCTGTTCCACTTCCTGCGCGCCTGAGCCGGCCCCCCCCCAGTAATAAGTTTGATTCCGGCATGACATTACGTTATCGTAGCGGGCATTACGGCATTGCTGATTAAAAGGACGTTTGATGACATTTCTTTCCATTCTTTGCGCGCTGTTGATCGAACAACTCAAGCCCTTGCGCGCGGACAATCCCATCTACGCCGAAATCAAAAGCCTCGCGATGTGCATGGAAACCTGGTTCAACGCCGGCGACCCGGGCCACGGCCGCATCGGCTGGTTCCTGATGATGGCGGCGCTGATGGTGCCCACCGCGCTGATCTACTGGGTGCTGATCCATTACAACCTGCCGCTGGTCGCCTTCGTCTGGAACATCCTGATCGTCTACCTGACGCTGGGTTTCCGCCACTACAGCCATTACTTCACGTCGATTCAACTGGCGCTGAGCGCCGGCGACGAGGCCGCCGCGCGCGCGCTGCTGGCCGAATGGACCAAGCAGGACACGGTCGGCATGGAAGCCAACGAGATCGCCCGCATCGCCGTCGAGATGTCGCTGATCACCACGCACCGCAACGTCTTCGGCGTGTTCTTCTGGTTCCTGATGCCGCTCGGGCCGGCCTGCGCCGTGATGTACCGCGTCGCCGAGTACCTGGCGCGCGCCTGGAACGAACCCGAGCACATGCGCAACGAGGCCTTCGGCCGGTTCGCCGCGCGCGCCTTTTACTGGATCGACTGGATTCCGGCGCGCCTGACGGCGATCGCCTTCGCCGTGGTCGGCAATTTCGAGGACGCCATCTACGCCTGGCGCAATTTCGCCCACCGCTGGCAGGACGAGGCCATCGGCATCATCCTGTCGGCCGGCGGCGGCGCCATGGGCGTGCGGCTGGGCACGCCGCTGGAGACCGCGGCCAAGGTGCTGCCGGCCGACGCCGCCACCGTCGACAGCAGCGACAGCGAAGGCGAGAGCGTGCCCGGCGACGAGCCGAGCCTGCGCGCGCTGCAAAGCACGGTGGGCCTGGTCTGGCGCGCCTTGCTGTTGTGGATGTTGTTGCTGTTGTTGTTGTCCGGCGCGGTCTGGCTCGGCTAAATGACGGGAAACAGGACTACAATGCGGGCAGGGCCGGGGTCGGCGCCGACTTCGGCCGGCCCGCCTGCAACGGCGCTCGATGCGCAGGTCTTCTATAAGATATAATACCCAAGTATTGCTAGTTCAGAGGCACGGCAGCACCGCTACACGGCAGTTCAGATCCACCGGCCCGGCGCTCTTGCCGGGGTCATTCACGCATCCATGCCCCACCGCCCACCGTCTATGGCCGACTCCGCTCAAACCAACAAAGAACTGTCCAACGAGTTCTTTATCCTTGGCGCCACCAGCGATGGCAAACAGTTCCGTCCCAGCGACTGGGCCGAACGCCTGTGCGGCGTGATGTCCTGTTTCAATCCCGAAGGCGGGCGCCACTCGCACCTGCAATTCTCGCCCTACGTGCGCCCGACCATCGTCAACGGCATGAAGGCGGTGGTGGTCAACGCCAAGCTCAAGCAGCTTGAGCCGATGGCTTTCCATTTCGTCGTCGAATTCGCCAAGGATAACGACCTGCAAGTGGTCGACGCCTGTTTCCTGCCGTATCCCGACGACCAGCGCCCGTAAGCCGGCGCGGCGCGGACGCGGCCGCCCTCACTTTTGAGGCAGATCAAGCCCGCGCGCCGGTGCCGGCGTAGCGTGGTGCTGCAACGCGCGCGCCGCGCGCATCGACAGGGGGATGGCTATGCGTATCGGGGATATCTGTACTGTGCAAACCGTGCACTGCAAACGCGACATGACGGTGCAGGAAGCGGCGCTGTTGATGCGCACCCACCATGTCGGCGACTTGGTGGTGGTGGAGCAACCCAACGGCGAACAGGTTCCGGTGGGTATCATCACCGACCGCGACATCGTCATCTCCGTCATCGCGCTCGGGCTGGACCCGGCCAGCCTGCTGGTCGGCGACATTATGACCGAGGAGTTGATGACCGCCACCGAGGACGAGGACGTTTATGAAACCATCGAGCGCATGCGTTTCAAGAACATCCGCCGGCTGCCGGTGGTCAACAGCATGGGCGGCTTGAGCGGCATTGTCAGTGTCGACGACCTGCTCGAGTTCCTGGCCGAGGAGATGGGCGAGTTGTCGCGCATCAGCTCGGGCCAACTGGCCCACGAGAAGCAGGCCCGGCAATAATCCCGGCGCGGCGCACTCGAGGCGCCGCGGACGGCAAAACAAGCACCGCGCCCCGCTACGTGGTCAGCTCCGCCACGAAGTCGTACATGTCGCCCCTGAAATAGGAGCGGCAAAACTCCACCGCGCGGCCATCGCGCAAAAAGCCCAGGCGCTCGACCGACAGGCCGGCGTCGCCCGGCTTGGCCTGCAGCAGCGTGGCTTGCTCGGCGTTGAGCAGCAGCGCGCTCAGGCGCTGCAGCGCCCGCACCGGCCGGTTGCCGGCCCGCTCCAGCGCGTCGTACATTGAAATCTCCACCGCCTCCAGCGACGGCAGGCAGGCCGCGACGATGGTCGCGTACTCCAGGCACATCGGCACCTCGTCGGCGTAGCGGATGCGGTGGAAGCGGTACACCGGCGCGCCCGGACTGAGGCGCAGCCGCAGCGCCTCCTCCGGCGT
Source organism: Janthinobacterium sp. CG3 (assembly GCF_000344615.1). Lineage (GTDB taxonomy): Bacteria > Pseudomonadota > Gammaproteobacteria > Burkholderiales > Burkholderiaceae_D > Janthinobacterium. Next base: position 5,081,981 of record NZ_KB467824.1, read on the forward strand.
CACCGTGCCGGCCGAGCGCTTGAGCCAGACGCTGCGCGGACTGCGCCCGCGCGCCCGCATGTCCTCGGAAAACGAGGTCAGCTTGGCGAAATTCTTTTCTATCCTGGTATTGATGAAGTTGCCCGAGCCGGGCCGGCGCACCAGCAGGCCTTCGCCGACCAGCCCGTCGATCGCCTTGCGCACCGTAATGCGCGACACCGACAGGTCGGCCGCCAGTTGCCGCTCGGCCGGCAGGGCTTCGTCCGGGCCGAGGATGCGTTGGTCGATCGCCTCGCGCAAGGCGCGCTGCAATTGCTGGTACAGGGGCAGGCTGCTGTTCTGCCCCAGGCTATGCATGATGTCAGCCAGGGTGGTCATACCGTCCTAATCTCCGTTGCGGCGCGTGCGTGCGCGCCTGCTTATTGTGGAATACCTCGTCCGATAATACCAAAAAAGGCCGTCCCAAGACCAATTTCCCGGATTTTATCTCTCGCCGCCAACAGCGCTGGCGTAAAGCCGCGGCGCGGGCCGCAAAAGTGGTCTGTATGTATCTCACAACGATAGAAAAAAAATATTCTAACTGGTAGTATTCTGGTATTGGACAGGAGTATATTGGCGTTGAATTGGTTTTGTAGGTGGTTGTACCGAAGGATCTGCACGATGCCGTTCGCGCGGCGGAATGGAAAGAAGATCTACGTTAAAAATGAAACGGTTTCGTCCGAAGCCGACATCAAGGGGGAGTACATGAAACGCAATTTGACACCTGGTAACGCTGTGCGCAACGCCGCGTCACGCAATCTGACACCGATCGCCGCTGGCGTCGCGATCCTGATCGCCGGCGCCGGTTTCGCCGCGCAAGCGCAAGCCCAGGAAGCGACGGCGGCGCCGGTTGCCGTGGTCACCGTCTCGGGCGTGCGCGCGTCGCTGGAGCAGTCGTTGAAGCAAAAACGCAACGCCGACTCGGTGGTCGAGGTGGTGACCGCCGAAGACATCGGCAAAATGCCCGACCGTAACGTCGCCGACGCGATCCAGCGCCTGCCAGGTGTGAATACGCAGTCCTCCGCCGGCGGCGAAGGCGGCTTCGGCGAAAACGACCGCGTCAGCCTGCGCGGCACCAGCCCGAGCCTGCAGCAAACCCTGTTCAACGGCCACGCCATCAGCACCGGCGACTGGTTCGTGTTGAACCAGTTCGGCGGCAACGTCGGGCGCAGCAGCAGCTTCTCGCTGTTGCCGTCGGAGCTGGTCAGCTCCGTCGTCGTCAAGAAGAGCGCGACCGCCGACCTGGTCGAGGGTGGCGTTTCCGGCGCCATCGACGTCATCACCCGCCGTCCGCTCGAGTTCAAGAAGCAGGTCACGGTCGAGGGTTCGGTGCAGGGGGTCTACAACGACCTGTCGAAAAAAACCGAGCCGCAACTCTCCGGCCTGGTCAACTGGAAGAACGACGGCAACACGCTGGGCGTGATGCTGCAGGCCTTCTCGCAGAAAACCTCGGTGCGCCGCGACGGCCAGGAAGTGCTCGGCTACACGCCGATCCTGGCCGACTCGCCCGCCGCGCAGCGCGACCCGTCGCTGGTCGGCGTGCAGGTGCCCACTTTCATCGGCGCGAGCTTGTTCGAGCAAGAGAAAACCCGCAAGGGCGGCGCCTTCGACGTTGAATTCAAGCCGACCAAGAACCTGACGTTGGACCTCAACGGCTTCTACTCGGAGCTGAAGGCGCCGCATCAAAACACCAACTGGCTGGCGGCGCCGGCCAACTCGATCCATCGCGACAAGCAGCTGCCGCTGCCCGGCTACACGGTGCGCAACGGCACGCTGGTCGGCGCCAGCTTCGCCAATAACTCGGGCGAAGTCGACAATATCTACCGCCCCGAGGCCGGCGGCGAGGCTTATTATGTCGATTTCAACGCCAAATACCGCGCCACCAACGACCTGACGTTCAGCGGCAAACTGGGCTCGACCCACGGCGTCGGCTACGACCGCAAAGACGTGTACTTCCAAAACAATATCGACAGCGGCGGCATGGCCTACCAGCTCAACGGCATGAGCCCGGCCAGCGTATCCTATCCGGGCGGCAGCACCGTCAAACCGGGCACCACCGCCTGGATGGGCGGCGGCGAAGCGCAATCGGTGGACAAGGAACGCTACGCCCAGGTCGACGGCGAGCTGCGCATCAGCAACGGCATCTGGGACGCCGTCAAGTTCGGTACCCGCTTCACCGACCACAAGCGCACCGCCGAGCACCCGGTGGAGGCGGGCCCGGGCGCGGGCGGCACGGCGGTACCGGGCCCTGCCTGGAACGGCCAGATGTATCCCGGCGACTTCGCCTCGGACCTGGGCGGCGGCCTGTCGTCGAACTACTTCAAGTACGACGGCGCGGCGATGGCGGCGTGGGGCTTGGCGGGTTACCGCAACCTGGACCCCGTCCAGCGCCACAACTGGGGCCATGAATTCAAGCTGCGGGAAAAGACCTCGGCGCTGTACGGCATGGCCAGCCTGGCCGGCGACGTCTGGAGCGGCAACGTCGGCGTGCGCGCCGTGCGCACCGAACAGACGACCCTGCTCAACAAGGCCGGCGGCCCGATCACCGGTTCCCTGTTCGGTTCCTACACCCAGCTCGAGTTGGAGCGCAGCTACACCGACTACCTGCCTAGCGCCAACGTCAAGTTCGACGTCAGCAAGGACCTGGTGGTGCGCGGCGCGCTGGCCAAGACCATGTCGCGTCCCGACTACAGCGCGCTGGGCGGTTCGGTGTCGCTGAACGACGACGCCCTCAGCGGTACCGGCGGCAACGCCCAGCTCAACCCGGTCAAGTCGGTCAACGCCGAAGTGAGCGCCGAGTGGTACTTCGCGCCGAAATCGGCGGTCTCGGTGGGCGTGTTCTACATGGACTTCTCGTCCATCGTTGCCCAAGGCACCAGCAGCGCGAGTTATTTCAACATCAAGCGAAACGCCAGCACGGTGTACCAGATCACGTCGCCGTTCAACACCACCGGCAAGAACAAGGGTGTCGAGCTGAGCTACCAGCAGCCGGTGCTGGGCAACTTCGGCGTACTGGCCAACTACACCTTCGCCGACGGCGAACTGGCCGGCGGCGGCGAAATGTTGAACGCGTCGAAAAACACGTACAACGTCACCGGTTTCTATGAAGACAACCGTTTCAGCGCGCGCCTGGCCTACAACTACCGCTCGGCCTACAAGGCCGGCGTCGACCGCGGCGCCAGCCAGCACGTCGACGACAGCAGCAGCCTGGCCGGTTCGTTGAACTACAAGATCAACGAGAATTTCACGCTGACCTTCGACGCATTGAACCTGACCAATACCACCATCAAAATGTACGCGGAGAATAAAGACCAGCCGCGGGCGTTTTACTCGAACGGCCGGACGTTCTACCTCGGTCTGCGCGGCAAGATGTAATCGTACGGGCCGACGCGCGCGCGGGGGTGCGGGCGTCGGTCTAGATTTCGGTTTGCCAAGGCGAGTCTCTTCACGGGACTTGCCTTTTTTTACGTCCGTCGCGCCCGGCATGACGGTGGAAACGCGATAAAAAAATAGCAAGTGGTAGTTATTTGGTATTTATTTGATGTATATTTAACGTAATTGGTTTTATATTGGTATATGTTTTAAGGTTCATCCACACAAGCAAAGCCCCGCCGTATCGAAGGGGCATCATCAAGGGGACGGTATGACGATGACATTGACACCGATTGCGGCGGCGGCCTTGCTGGCCGTCGCGGCGGCGGCCGACGCGCAGCAGGCGCACACGGCAGCGGCGGCGCCGGCCGGCGGCGCCGTCCAGGAAGTGGTGGTGACGGGCATCCGCGCGGCGCGCCAGCAGTCGCTGAACCAGAAGCGCAACAGCGACTCGGTGCTCGACGTGGTCAGCGCCGAGGACATCGGCAAGCTGCCCGACAAGAACGTCGCCGACGCGGTGCAGCGCGTGCCGGGCGTGAACATTTCATCGGCGGCCGGCGGCGACGGCGGTTTTTCCGAGAACGACCGCGTCAGCATCCGCGGCACCAGCCCCAGCCTGACCCAGACCCTGATCAACGGCCACGCCGTCGGCACCGGCGACTGGTTCGTCAACGACCAGGTCGGCACGGTCGGGCGCAGCGTCAGCTTCGCGCTGCTGCCGGCCGAAATCGTCAACCGCGTGACGGTGCAAAAGAGCGCCCAGGCCGACCTGGTCGAGGGCGGCGTGGCCGGCTCCGTCAATATTGAAACGCGCAAGCCGCTGTCGTTCAAGCAGCCGTTCACGGCCGAGCTGTCGCTGCAGGCGATTTACGCCGACCTGCCGGGCCGCACCGATCCGCAATTGAACGGCCTGCTCAACTGGAAGAACCAGGCCAACTCGCTGGGCGTGCTGCTGCAACTGTTTTCGCAAAAGCGCCACGAGCGGCGTGACGGCCAGGAATTCTTCGGTTACGCGCCGATCGCGCCGGACAGCCCGGCAGCGCGCGCCCATCCGGACCTGGCCGGGGTGCGCGCGCCGCTGGGCGTGAACGCCGCGCTGTTCGAGCAGCGCCGCAAGCGCAGCGGCGGCAGCTTCGACATCCAGCTCAAGCCGCACGCCGACCTGACGCTCGACCTGAACGGCTTCGCCTCCAAGCTCGAGGCGGCCAACTACAACCGCAGCTTCTACAGCCAGCCGGGCGCCAACCTGAACGCGGTCGACGCCGACGGCAAGCCGGTCGGCGTGGTGCCGTCCCAGTACACGGTGCGCAACAACACGCTGGTGGCGGCGCTGTTCCCGGCGTCGCAGTACCCGGGCGCCGGCGCCGACGGCCGCCACAACGCCCAGTTGTACCCGGCCATGGTGGACCAGATCTACCGGCCCGGATCGCACTCGTCGACCGCCTACCTCGACCTCAATGGCAGTTACCGCGCCAGCGAGCGCCTGCGCCTGTCGGCCAGCGCCGGCGGCACCCGCGGCGTCGGCGCAACACCGGACGACCTCGGCTACGAGGCCGGCCTGACCGGGGCCGGCATGTCCTACCGGCTGAACGGCCTGGCGCCGGCGCAGATGGGCTTTCCCGGCCTGGACGTGTCCAGGTTCGGCAACGCCGTGACGGCCTCCGGCTGGGGCTCGCACGTGAAAACCCTGGACACCGAGCAGTACGGCCAGGCCGACGCCGAGCTGAGCATCGGCGACGGCGTCTGGGAGTCGGCCAAGGCCGGCCTGCGCTACGCGGCGCACCACCGCAACGTCGGCTGGCCCGAAAACCGCGGTTGCGCGCGCTGCGACGGCAGCGCCGCCGCGCCCCTGCCGGTGTGGAACGGCGCCACTTATCCGGCCAATTACGGCAACACCCTGGGCGGCGGCGCGTTCGGCCGTTACTGGCAGTTGAACCCGGCCGCGGTGCAAGCCTGGGCCGACCAGTACGACACGGCGGGCGGGCCGAATTCGCGCAACTGGCCGGCCGAGCTGGACGTCAAGGAAAGGAACCTCGCGGCCTACGCGATGCTCAACCTGGCCGGCGCGCAGTGGCGCGGCAACGTCGGCGTGCGCGTCGTGCGCACGCGCCAGAGCACGGTGACGAATGTGCCGGGCGGACCGAACCCGATCAGCCAGGACAGCATCTTCGGCCAGTACACGCCGACCCTGGCCGAGCACAGTTACACCGACGTGCTGCCCAGCGCCAACTTCAAGTTCGATCTGAGTCCGGCCCTGGTGGCGCGCGTCGCCGTCGCCAAGACCATGGCGCGGGCCGACTACAGCGCGCTGGTGGGGGCGGTCAACCTGAACGACCAGCTGCTGACCGGCAGCGGCGGCAACCCGGACCTGAAACCGATCCGCTCGACCAACTACGACGCCACGCTGGAATGGTATTTCGCGCCGAAGGCGCTGCTGTCGGCCGGCGTGTTCTACATGGACATGGCGTCCTACGTCACGTTCGGCACCGCGCCGGTCACGTATTACAACAACACCTTCAAAAAGTTCAACACCTACGTGATCCAGTCGCCGGCCAATATCGGCGCCAAAAACCGGGGCGTCGAGCTGAGCTACCAGCAGGGCCTGTGGGGCGGCTTCGGCGTGCTGGGCAACTACACCTACACCGACGGCAAGGCGGCCGACGGCGCGCCGATGGTGGGCAGCTCGAAGGCCACCTACAACCTGGAAGCGTATTACGAGGACGCGCGCCTGAGCACGCGGCTGGCCTACACCTACCGCTCGACCTTCCTGTCCGGCTTGTTCAGCAGCTCGCCGCAGCATGTCGACGCGGTGGGCAACCTGGCCGCGTCGCTCAACTACAAGCTCAGCGAGCGCTATTCGCTGACCTTTGACGCGTTGAACCTGAACAACGCGGTGCTGAAATCCTACGGCGCCACCCGCGACCAGCCGACCGCGCTGTACGCCAACGGCCGCCAGTACTATTTCGGCCTGCGCGCCAAGTTGTAAGCCGCCGGCGCCCTCCAGGAAAGTATGATGAACCCACCCAGCCAACGTTACCTGTCGCTCGACGTCCTGCGCGGCTTGACCGTCACCTTGATGATCATCGTAAACACCCCGGGCAACGAGGCCGGCACCTACGCGCCGCTGCTGCACGCGCTGTGGCACGGTTTCACGCCCACCGACCTGGTCTTCCCGACCTTCCTGTTCGTGGTCGGCAACGCGCTCAGTTTCGCGCTGCCGAAGTACGCGGCGCTGGGCCATGCCGCCGTGTGCGCCAGGATCGGCCGGCGTAGCGCATTGATCTTCCTGCTCGGTTTCCTGCTGTACTGGTTTCCGTTTATCAAGCCCGACGCCGCCGGCGCGTGGACGCTGGCGCCGCTGGCCGCGACGCGGATTCCCGGCGTGCTGCAGCGCATCGCCCTGTGTTTCGGCTTGGCCGCGCTGATCCTCCACTTCTGGCGGGAGCGCGGCGCGCTGCTGTTCTGCGCGGTGGCGCTGCTGGGCCACTGGTTCGCCCTGGCCCAGTTCGGCGACTATACGCTGGCCGGCAACGCCGGCCTGAAACTGGACCTGTACTTGCTGGGCGAGCGCCACCTGTATCGCGGCGAGGGCATCGCCTTCGACCCGGAGGGCGTGCTGGGCACTTTGCCGGCCACGGTCAACGTCATCGCCGGCTACTACGCCGGGCGCCTGATCCAGTCCCGGGGGCAGGGCGTCGACAGCATGCTGAAACTCGCATGCGCCGGCCTGGCTTGCGTGGCCATCGGCTTGTGCTGGAACGGCGTACTGCCAATCAACAAGAAATTGTGGACCGGCTCGTACGCGCTTTATACGGTCGGGCTCGACCTGCTGATCCTGCCGCTGCTGATGTATCTCATCGAACGCCGCAAGCCCGGACGATGGACCTATTTCTTCGAGGTGTTCGGCAAGAACACCCTGTTCATTTACCTGCTGTCCGAGATCGCCGTGGTGCTCCTGTTCACGCTGAAGATCGGCGGGCAAAGCGCGTATTCCTGGCTGTTCACCAGCGTGTTCCAGGGGCTAGCCGGCGCGTCCGTCAGCTCGCTGCTGTTCGCTGTCGCCTTCATGCTGGCGTGCTGGCTGGTTGGCTACGCGTTGGACCGGGCTGGGCTTTACATCAAGGTTTAAGCGCGGCAAGCCGCAGGTGATGCGCGAGGCCGAACTGGGCAAGCGCGTGGCCGACAAGCTGGCCAAAATTACCTTGCTCGGCGGCGCCGAGCGCTGGGTGCTGGTGCATCTGGAAGTGCAGGGGCGGCGCGAGGGCCGCTTCGCCGAGCGCATGTTCGTCTGCAACTATCGCATTTACGACCACTACCGGCGTCCCGTCGCCAGCCTGGCGCTGCTGGCCGACGGCAGCGCGTCGTGGAAGCCGGATACCTTCGGCTATCGCCTGTTCGGCTGCGACATGCGCTTCAGTTTTCCGGTGGTGAAACTGAGCGATTACGCCGGCCAAATCGAGCAATTGCTGCGGGACGACAACCCGTTTGCGCTGGTGACGGCGGCGCACTTGCTGACGCGCCAAACCAAGGGCGACGTGGCGCGCCGGGCGGCGGCGAAGCGCCGTCTTTTTGTACTGCTATTCCAGCGAAACTGGGACAAACAACGTATCATCGACTTCCTCAACGTCATAGACTGGATGATGCGTTTACCCGCCGAATTGAACGATGAATTGTGGGCCGACATCCAGGCAATGGAAAGGAGCGATACGATGCCTTACATGAGTTACTTTGAGCGTAAATTTCGCGACGAAGGCCGGCAAGCGGGGCGGCAGGAAGGCCGCCAGCAGGGCAGCATCGAAGGACGTCGCGGCATGCTGTCGGCGTTGCTCGAAGAGCGTTTCGGCGCCTTGCCGAGTACGCTCAAGGAACGCCTGGCCGATGCCGGCGACGAGCAGTTGATGGCTTGGAGCAAGGCGCTGCTGCGCGCGTCAACCCTCGACGAAGTGTTCGGCCTTGAGTAGCCCCGCGGGCGCTTGCCTGGCCGCTTGTTTGCGCCAGGGTTAAAATTTCAAGCGCAGGCCGTGGCGGTTCGCCAGCGCAACGATGAGCATCATGCAGGCGGTCACCGCGGCGGCGTTCAGCAGTCCCGCGCCGCCGCCCGTCGCCAAATACGGCCACCAGAGGCGCGGCAAGCGCAGCAGCGCCGCGAGCTGCTCGCACAGGTCCGGGACGATGTAGGCAAACAGGGCGTTGCCGCCGGCGGGCAGCAGCGGCGCGCTCCAGCGCCGCCATGCCAGCACGTCGATCACTATATAAAACAGCAGGAATAAGGCCAGCGCGGCCCCCGCGCACACCAGCGTGTAGGACTCGGTGGCGTGGATTTTGTTGATATGGTGGTAGGGGCGCAGCAGCATGCCGGCCGCCACCAGCCCGGCGGCGAACCAGGCCATGAAGCCGATGCGCTGCCCGTGCGAGGTGGCGGGCGCGTCGCCGTCGCGCACGAACAGGGTGCCGACGACGGTACCGGCAAGCACGTTCGCGGCGGTCGATCCCAGCAGTTCCGGCACGTTGACGAGTTGCGTCAACTGCGCCGGCAGGAAATCCAGGCTGCCGACCCGGCCGCCCATGTACAGCGCGACCAAGCCGGCCAGCGCGCCCATCAGGGCGGCGCGGTTGCCGCCGGTGGCCAGGTAAATCAGGCTGCAGAACAGGTAGGTCCAGCCTATCATGCCGAGGATGCCCCACCAGCTGTGCTGCAGCCAGACGCGGTCGAATTCGCCGTTGAGCGTGCCGCGAAACGCCAGCAGCAGCGCCAGCATCAGCGCGGCGCCGGTGTAGAAGGCGGCGCCGCGGCTGGCGCTTTGCCGCCACAGCAGGATCAGCGCGGCGTAAAACAGCACGAAGTACAGCGCGCGCGGCAGCGCCGCGGCGGCCGCGTCGTAGCGGTAGGCGTTGGCCAGCACGACGCCGGCGAGCATCAGGCCGGCGGCGCGCCAGCCCAGCCGGCCCAGCAGCGGCAAGCCGACGCGGCCGCGCTGGCGCTGCAGCGCCAGTGGAATCGCCACGCCGACAATGAACAGGAAGGCCGGGAACACCAGGTCGGGCAGGGTGACGCCGTCGGCGCCGGCGCCGGCGTGCTCGAGCCAGTGCGGCAGGCCCGGCATCCCGGCAATGTAGTTGAGCCAGACCATGGCCAGGACGACGAAGCCGCGGAAGGCGTCCAGGCTGAGCAGTCGTGCGGGAACGGGCGTGGCGGCTGGCGCGACGGGCATGGTGCGGCTTTCGGTGGCGCCGCGCCGGCGCGGCGCCGCGGCGTGGCGTGACGTCCTTACTTCGCGGCGGTGGTTGCGGCCGGGCGGTTCAGCCACAACGTCCAGAAGCGCGCCAGGTCGCCCAGGCCGTCGTTGCCTTGCACCGTCGCCAGTGTTTTGACGGCGTCGTCCTTGCGGCCGGCCATCGCGTACGAGTAGCCCAGGCGCAGCTTGGCGTCTTCGGGACGCTTCAGGCCGCCTTTGGCGATGCCTTTTTGGATCAGCTCGATACCCTTGTCGAACTGGTCCATCGTGACATACGCGTAACCCAGGTTGACGAAGCCGGTGCCGTCCTTGGCCTTGGCGGCGGCCGCTTCGCCGGCGCCGATATTCTTCTGGTCGTCGGCCGTGCCCTTGGCGGCCTGGTCGCGCAGCTTCTTGTGCTTGGCGCCGTTCGGGCCGGTGCCCAGCAAGCCGGCGGCGAAGCCGGCGTCCAGGACCTTTTTCGCCTCGGCCGGGAAGGCCGCCTGCAACGCCAGTTCGGCCATTTCGGTGTATTCATCCGGCGCCATCGCCTTCACCGCGGCGAATTCGAGGCGCAACACGTCGAGCTGGAAGCGCGCCGAGTAACCGTCCTTACCCTGGGTGCGGCTGAGCAGGTCGGTCCAGTAGTCGTCGCTCGGGTAGTACTTGACCAACTGTTCCAGCGCGACCAGGTAGGTGGCCTTGTCCTTGGTCTTGGCGCCGGTGTTGGCCAGCAATTGCAGGGCGTCCAGCGGCGGCGTCGTGCCGGCTTGCTGGTTGGCCTTCAAGTCGGCCAGCAATTCCTGCTTGGCCCGCTCCAGCTCGTTGCCGAAGTAGTAGGCGCGGATGATGTAAGGGCGCACCGTGGCCAGGTCGCCGGTCTCGGTTTGATGCCGCTTGTACCAGGTGATCGCCTTCGGGTAGTCCTTGGCGTTGTAGTGGTAGTTGGCCAGCGCCTGGATGAAGGCGCCCTTCTCGGCCTTGTCCAGGCGACCCGATTCAATCACCGCTTCGAGCGCGGTGATGGCCATGGCGTTGTTGTTGGTGGACGAGGCCAGCGCGACGCGCAGGCGGTTCAGCACGAACGTCTCGTAGGCGCTCTTGTCGGCCAGCGCCTCGGCGCGGTCGATGCGGCTTTGCACCTCGGCGTAGTTCTTCGCCTCCATCAGGGCCGACATCTCGGTCGGATTGATCAGCTTGAACATTTCCTGGCGCACCGAGTCGGCTTTCGGCGCCGCCGCCGCCGGGGCGTCGGCCGCCTGGGCCAGCGACGCGCCGGCCAGCACCGGGGCGAGGTTCAGGCCGATGGCGGCCAGCAGCAGAGTAAGACGGGCGAGACGGAATTGGGACATGGTAAATCCTTCAATCAATGGCGAAGTGACGGGCTGGCGGGTAAAGCGCGCGGCCGCGTCGCAATGGGTTGGAGAGAATAATCGAAAATCGCGAAGAACGGTATTCTGCCACGCCCGCCGGTGAACAGGCGGGGCCAGCGCCGTCCTGGCCGGCAAGACGCGTATTGTCACATAAACTGCGCGGCGCGATCGCTCAACAGCGCGGCGTCGCCGCGCGGCAGCGCCAGGCCGGCGTCGTCGAACAGCAGGCAGCGCCGCGGCGGCAGGTGCAGGGCGACGCGCTGGCCCGGCAGCGGCGGCGCGGCGTCGGCCGGCTGCCTGAACGCCAGCAGCCCGGGGGCGCCGTCCAGCGCCGCGTACACCAGCGACTGGTCGCCCAGGTATTCGACGTGGCCGACGCCGGCGGCGACGACGTTGGCGCCGGCCGCGCCGGGCGCGCGCGACGCGATGTGCTCGGCGCGCACGCCCAGCGTCAGCGGCGTGCCGGCGGCCAGGCCGGCGCCGTCGGCCGCCACCGCGACGGCGGCGCCGTCCGGCAGGCGCACGCGCACGCCGGCGGCGTCGGCGGCCAACACCCGGCAGGCGACCAAGTTCATCTTCGGCGCGCCCAGGAAGCCGGCCACGAACAGGTTGCCGGGGTGGTTGTACAGTTCATGCGGCGTGCCCACCTGCTCGATGCGCCCGCCGTTGAAGACGACGATGCGCTGGCCCAGCGTCATCGCCTCGACCTGGTCGTGGGTGACGTAGACCATGGTGGTGCGCAGCTCGCGGTGCAGGCGGCTGATCTCGACGCGCATCTGCACCCGCAGGCTGGCGTCCAGGTTCGACAACGGCTCGTCGAACAGGAACACCTGCGGCTTGCGCACGATGGCGCGGCCGATCGCCACGCGCTGGCGCTGGCCGCCGGACAGGTCCTTCGGCTTGCGCCCCAGCAGCGGCTCGATCTGCAGGATGGCGGCGGCGCGCCCGACCGCCGCCTTCACCTCGGCCGCCTTGTGGCCGGCCAGCTTGAGGGCGAACGCCATGTTCTCGAACACCGTCATGTGCGGGTACAGCGCGTACGACTGGAACACCATCGCCAGGCCGCGCCGCGCCGGCGCGACGTCGTTGGCCAGGCGCCCGCCGATGTGCAGCTCGCCGCCGCTGATGTCCTCCAGCCCGGCGATCATGCGCAGCAGGGTCGACTTGCCGCAGCCGGACGGGCCGACGAAGACGACGAATTCGCCGTCGGCGATGTCGAGGTCGACGCCGTGGATGACGGTGTGCCGCTCGTCGTAGCGCTTGACGATGTTTTTCAGGGAAATTTGGGCCATGGACGCTGCCCGTTACGCGGTGGCGGCGTGGCCGGCGCCGGCGTCGGCGCCGTCCTGGCGCGCGCGGATCGGCATGAAGCGCGACAGCAGCAGCACCGGCAACGCCGCCAGCAGCACCCACAGGAAGAAGTGCTGGTAGCCCAGCGCGGTCTGGACGGCGCCGCTGACCATCTTGAACAGCACGAAGCCGAGCTGCATCACGCCGGTGGCGAAGGCGTAGTGGGCGGTCTGGTATTTGCCGACGGCGACCACCTGCATCATGAACAGGATCAGGCCGACGAAGCCGAAGCCGTAGCCGAACATCTCGACGCTGAGGGCGCCGGCGATCAGCGTGATGTCGCTCGGCAGCGCATGGCTCAGGTAGTAGAACACCAGGTTCGGCAGGTTCATCGCCAGGATCAGGAAGGGCATCGCCCGCTTCAGGCCGAGCCAGGACGTGAAGTAGCCGCCGCCTATGCTGCCCAGCACGAAGGCGACCGTGCCGGCGGTGCCGTAGACGGCGCCCACTTCGGTGGTCGACAGGCCCAGCCCGCCGAGCGCGCGCGCCTCGCGCAGGAACAGCGGTCCAATGGTCTGCACCTGCGCCTCGCCGGCGCGGAACAGGATGATGAAGACGATCGCCAGCCAGATGCCGGGCTTCTTGAAGAACTCCACCAGCACGTCCCACAGCGTGGCGGCGATGGCGCCGACGTCCTGCCTGGCCAGCGCCGGGTTCGGCGCCAGCGGCAGCGCCCACGAATGGTAGAAGGCCAGCAGCAGCAGCATCGCGCCGAGGATCAGGAAGATGATGGTCCAGGCCGGCGCGACGCCGAGGGTTTTCTCGAAATGGCCGGCCAGGATCACCAGGCCGCCCAGCGAGATGAACTTGCCGGCGTTGAAGAAGGCGCCGGTCCAGCCGGCGTAGGCGGCCTGCTGCTTGTCCGACAGGCTGGCGATGTACAGGCCGTCGCAGGCGATGTCGTGGGTGGCCGAGGCGATCGCCGCCAGCGCGAGCACGCCGATGCAAACGGCGAACCAGGCCGGCGTCTGCAGCGCCAGCGCGACCAGGCCCAGGCTCAGGCCGCCGACCAGCTGGAAGCCGACGACGATGATTTTCTTGCTCGGCGCCAGCTCCAGGAACGGGCTCCAGAGCGGCTTGAAGACCCAGGCGAAGCCGATCAGTCCGGTCCAGTAGGCGATGTCGGCGTTCGACACGCCCATGCTCTTGAACATCAGGCCGGCCACCAGCGCCACCGCGTAGAACGGCAGGCCCTGGGCGAAGTACAGGGTGGGAATCCAGGTGGCCGGATTGCGGGTTGTTTTGTCTGTATCGATCATGCGAGTCTCCTGTTTTTATCGTGCGGGTGCGCCAAGCGCTCCCTTATTCGAAACCCGGCACCGGGCAGCGGCCCGCGGCGTCCAGTTCGCCGCCCAGCCAGGCGTTGACGGCGGCCAGCGCCGGCGCCGCGAAGCCGTAGGTCAGCAGGGCCGGCGCGTCGATGTCGAGCGCCTGGTAGGGGTTCCACAGCGCCAGGTGCAGGTCCGGGCGCCAGCTGGCGCGCGCCCGCGGACCGTAGCGCAGGCGCGAGGTCGAGGCCAGCACCACGAAGCGGCCGTCGGCGGGCAGCGCGGCCCAGTCGAAGCGTTCGGCGTCGGCGAAGGTGACCATGTCGACGTCGTACAACTGGCCCAGCGAGGCCGCCAGCGCCGCCGCCGGCACGCCGGCCTCGGAGACGCCGTCGCTGACGACGTCCTGGCGCACCACCAGGCGCAGCCTGGCGCCGGCCGGCGGGCGCCGCGGCGCGCCGCGCGCGCTCAGGCCGCGGCGCCAGGCGGCGGCCATCAGCGCGCGGTCGGCCTCGTCCTCGGGGTAGTCGCGGGCCTGGCACGGGTAGGCCTTCGCCAGCGCCGCCAGGCGCGCCAGGCGGCTTCGCACCTGTTCCATGTCGAGTTCGCCGGAGGCGATCGCCGCGGCGATCGCCGCCAGCGTTTCCTCCTGGGTCGCGGCGGTGCCCAGCGCCATCACCATGTCGGCGCCGGCTCCCAGGGCGCGCACGGCGGCGTTGCCGACGCCGTAGCGCCCGGCGATGGCGTGCATGTCCATGCCGTCGGTGATGATGACGCCGTCGTAGCGCCACTCTTCGCGCAGCAGCTGGTGCAGGATGCGCCGCGACATCGTCGCCGGGTTGTCGGCGTCCAGCGCCGGGTAGACGATGTGCGCCGTCATCATGGCCGGCGCCAGCGGCGCGGCGGCGCGGAACGGCGCGAACTCGAACCGTTCCAGTTCTTCCAAGGGCTTGTCGACGCGCGGCAGGTCGCGGTGCGAGTCGACGTGGGTGTCGCCGTGGCCGGGGAAGTGCTTGACGCAGCAGGCCACGCCCTCGCTGTGGCTGCCGGCCATCCAGGCCATCGCCAGCTCGGTGGCGCGGCGCGGGTCGGCGCCGAAGGAGCGCTCGGCGATGACCGGGTTGTCGGGGTTGTTGTTGAGGTCCAGCACCGGCGCGAAGTTCCAGTTGAAGCCGAGCGAGCGCGCCGCCCGCGCCACCGCCGCGCCGACCGCGCGCGCCAGCTCGGCGTCGTCGGCGGCGCCCAGCGCCATCGCCGCCGGCGGCGCCGGCACCCAGGTCGAGCGCACCACGGCGCCGCCTTCCTGGTCGATGGCGATCAGCGACTGCGGCCCCATCGCCGCGCGCAGGTCGGCGGTCAGGCGCGCCAACTGGGTGGAATCGACCATGTTGGCGCGGAACAGGCAGACCGCGCGGATGGCGTTGGCGCGCAGGAACTCGGCGGTGGCGGCGTCCAGCTCGGTGCCGGGAAAGCGGATCATGATCAGTTGGCCGGCCAGGCGGCGGAAGGTGTGGTTGTCGTGTGCTTGTGTCATTTCACTGCTCCGTCCATGCCGCGCATGAAGAATCGTTGGGTAAATAGGAAGGCCGCCAGGGTCGGCAAGATGGTCAAAATGGTGCCGGCCGCGACCACGCGGGTGCTGCTGCCGAAGGTGCCGCGCAGGTACAGCACGCCCACCGACAGCGGAAACTCGTCGGGTTTGCTCATGACGATCGAGGGCCAGATGTATTCGTTCCAGGACTCGACGGCGGTGAGCACGCCGACCGTGGCCAGCCACGGCGCGATCAAGGGCAGCATGATCTTGCTGAAGATGGTCCACTCGGAGGCGCCGTCGACGCGGGCGGCGTCGACCAGGTCTTGCGGCACCTCCTCGAAGGCTTGCTTGAGCAGCAGGATGGCGACCGCCGTGACCAGGTTCGGCAGCAGCACGCCGGTGTAGGTGTCGACCAGGCTCAGTTGGGTGACGGTGATGAAGTTGACCAGGAAGTTGACCTCCGACGGCAGCACCAGCGTGGCCAGGATCAGGCCGAACACCAGCTTGCGGCCGCGGAAGCGCAGGCGCGCCAGCGGGTAGGCCGCCATCGAGCACAGCAGCAGCTTCCAGAACACCGTGCAGGCGGCGATCAAGAGCGAGTTCTTGTAGAAGGCCAGCATCGGGATGGCGCGGAACACCTCGGCGAAGTTGGCCAGCGACGGCGCCCGCGGCCAGAAGGTCGGCGGGAAGGCGAAGATGTTGCCCTCGGTCGAGAGCGCCGTCACCAGCGTCCACCAGAACGGGAACACGCACAGCAGCGCCAGCGCGCACAGCAACAGGTAGCGCGCCAGCAGCGCGGCCGCGCCGGCCGGGTGGAATCGGCGCCGCCTCATCGCCGCCCCGGTTTCAGGTAGCGCAGGCAGAGCAGGGCGATGCCGACGCAACACAGCGACACCACCATGCTGGCGGCCAGCGCGCGCGGCAGCTTCAAGTGCTTCAAGCCCTGGTCGTAGGCGTAGTACAGCGCCGTGAAGGTCGAGTTCATCGGCCCGCCCTGGGTCAGCACGTCGACTTCCTGGTAGGCCTTGAGCGCGGCCAGCACCGACAGGATCGAGCACAGCGCGATGGTCGGGCGCAGCACCGGCACGGTGATTTTCCAAAACATCTGCCAGCGGTTGGCGCCGTCCAGCACGGCCGCCTCCCGCATGTCCGAGGGGATCGCCTGCAGCGCCGCCAGGTACATCACCATGTACCAGCCCAGGCCGCGCCACAGCGTCACGAACATCACCGCGAACAGCGCCAGCGCGTCGTCCGAGAGCCAGCCGACCGGCGCGTTGACCAGGCGCAGCGTTTGCAGCGCGTAGTTCAGCGCGCCCTGTTCGTGGAACATGAAGCCCCACATGATGCCGACCACCGAGACGGTGGTCACCACCGGCACGTAGAAGGCGGCGCGGAACAGGGCGATGCCGGGCAGGCGCTGGTTGACCAGCACCGCCAGGGCCAGCGCGCCGACCTGGGTGAACGGCACCACCAGCAGGAATAGCAGCGAGTTGAGCAGGCCGGTGACGAACATCTCGTTGTCGAAGATGTAGCGGAAGTTGGCCAGGCCGACCCAGGAGGTCGGCCGCACCAGGCTGTAGTCGGTGAAGGCCAGGTAGGAGCCGAAGCCGACCGGCCAGAACGAAAACAGCGCCAGTAGCAGCATAGCCGGCGCCAGGAACAACCAGGCTTGGGTGGTGTGGCGGTGGGTGCTGGCCATGTTACAGGGCGCGCTGGGTGGCGACGGCGAGCTTGCGGTCCCAGACCAGCGCGGCGCGGTCGAGCGCCTGCTGGACGTTTTGCTTGCCGGTGACGCCGGCCTCGACCGCTTTGACCAGCGCGCGGCGCAGCTCGTCGTAGTCGGGGATGCCGGCCACGTACAGCGTGCGCGCATGGGCCATCGAGGCGGCGCCGGCGGCCAGCGCCTTCTCGGCCGCGCCGGCGTGCTTGGGCACGGCCAGGAAAAACGGGTCGGCTGCCGCCTTGGCCGAGGTCGGGAACACGCTGGCCTGCTTGGCGAAGGCCAGCTGGTTGTCGTCGTTGCTGAGGAAGCGGGCGAATTTGCCGACCGCCGGCAGCAGCCGCACCGGCACGCCGCGCGGGATGGCGAAATGGATCAGCCAGCCGCCGTCGGCGATGCCGGTCGGTCCCAGCGGCGCCGGCGCCACCTCGGTGAGCGCGTAGATGTCGGCGGCGTCGGCCTGGATGCGTTTGAGCGCCGTCGGCGGCGCCAGCAGCATGCCCAGGCGGCCGCCCTTGTAGGCGTCGATGACGGCCGGGAAATTATCCTCGGCGAACAGGCCTTCCTTCAGCAGCCCGCCGGCCTTGTAGGTGTCGGCCAGCTTTTGCACCAGCGCGACGTGGCGCGGCGAATTGAAGACCGCCTTGCCGTCGGCGATCAGCGCCAGGCCCTGTTGCATGAACAGGCCGTCGATCTTGGCCAGCGCCGGCGCGATGCCGGCCTTGCCGGTGCGCGCGGCGATCTGCCGGGCGAACGCCAATTGCTCGTCCAGGCTGGCCGGGCCGCGTTCCAGGCCGGCGGCCTTGAAGATGGCGCCGTTGTAGGCGATCACGGCGACGTTGCTGTACATCGGGAAACCATAGGTCTTGCCCTGGAAGGTCAGGTCCGCCAGGGTGCCGGGAAGGTAGTTGGCGCGGCTCTCGCGCAGCAGCAGGTCGACCGGCGTGAGCAGGCCGTCGCGGGCGTACTCGTCGGCCCAGGGCACGTTCAGGTTGACCAGCGCCGGCGGCGTGCCGGCGACGATGCGCGTCACCAGCTTGGTCTGGATCACGTCCCACGGGAAGTCGACCCATTCGATTTTCACGTCGGGGTTGCCGGCCTCGTACCGGCGCACCAGGGCCTCGAAGTAGGGCGTGAATTTGGGCTTCATGCTGAAGGTCCAGAATTCGATTTTCTCGCTCGCCATGGCGCAGGGCGCGATCAGGCTCGCCGCGGCCAGGGCCGCCAACAGTGTCTTGATGATCATGTCTATCCCGGACGATGGCGCCCCGTTTGTGTGCGCTGTGGCGCTTGAAACCAAGGGCAAGGGCCGGCGCCAAGGCGAGAAGGCCGGACCCCGAGGTCTGGCCCCGGGGTGGCGCCGCTATGCTTAATGGGTCTTGGTGACCTTGTTCAGGTGGCGCGGACGGTCCGGGTCCATGCCGCGCGCCGCGGCCAGCTTGGCCGCCATCACGTAGAACGCTTGCACCGCGACGATAGGGTCGAGGTCCGGCGTGGCCGCGGTCGGCAGCGTCAGGTCGCGTTCAGCGACGTCGGCCGGCGCGGCCAGCAGCACGCGCGCGCCGCGCTCGCGCATTTCGCGCGCCAGTTGCAGCAGGCCGGCCTGGGTCGGGCCGCGGGTGGCGAAGATCAGCAGCGGATAGCCGTCCTCGATCAGCGCCATCGGGCCGTGTTTGATCTCGGCGCCGCTGAAGGCCTCCGCCTGCAGCGCCGAGGTTTCCTTGAACTTCAGCGCCGACTCCAGCGCGATCGGGAAGCTGATGCCGCGCCCGACCACCATGATGTTCTTGGCCGGCGCCAGCACGTCGACGGCGGCCGACCAGTCGCACCGGGTGGCCGCCAGCAGCGACTCGGGCAGCGCCTCCAGGCCGGCCAGCAGCTCGGGGTCGTTCTGCCATTGCGCCACCAGGCGCGCGCCGGCCACCAGGCTGGCGATGAAGCTCTTGGTGGCGGCCACGCTCTGTTCGCGTCCGGCGTGCAGCGGCATGGCCCACTCGGCGGCGTGCGCCAGCGGCGAATCGATCTCGTTGACCAGCGCGATGGTGGTGGCGCCGCCGTCGCGGAAGTAGCGGATCGGTTCGACCACGTCGGGACTCTGGCCCGACTGCGAAATGGCGATGGTCAGGGTGTCGCGCGTCACCAAAGGCGACTTGTACAGCGTCACCAGCGACATCGGCAGCGAGGCCACCACGCGGCCCAGGCGCGCCATGATCAGGTAGGCGCAGTAGTTGGCGGCGTGGTCGGAGCTGCCGCGCGCCACCGTCAGCGCGGTGTTGAAGGAGGTGCTCCTCAATTTGCGGCCCAGTTCCGCGTAGCGTTCGGTGTCGCTGGCCAGTTGCAGGGCGACGCACTCGGCGGCGGATACGGCTTCTTTAAGCATCATTGAGGTCACACAATTCTCCTTCGATATAGACAGCTTTGAGTTTGAGGTCGCGATCGAGTACCACCAGATCGGCGTAACAGCCGTGGGCGAGGCGGCCGCGTTCATGCAAGCCCAGGTAATCGGCGGCGTGGGTCGAGACGCGCTTGGAGGCGTCGGCCAGGTCTAGCCCCAGGCCGACCAGGTTGCGCAGCGCCTGGTCCATCGTCAGGGTGCTGCCGGCCAGGGTGCCGTCGGGCAGGCGCACCCCGCCCATGCACTTGTGCACGGCGTGCCGGCCCAGCATGTATTCGCCGTCCGGCATGCCGGTGGCGGCGGTCGAATCGGTGACGCAGTACAGCCGCGGGATGGCGCGCAGCGCCACCTTGATGGCGCCCGGGTGGACGTGCAGCAGGTCGGGGATCAGTTCGGCGTATTCGGCGTGCGCCAGCGCCGCGCCGACCATGCCCGGCTCGCGGTGGTGCAGGCCGCTCATGGCGTTGAACAGGTGGGTGAAGCCGGCCGCGCCGTGCTCCAGCGCGGCCACGCCGTCCTCGTAGGAGCCGAGCGTGTGGCCGATCTGCACGCGCATGCCGGCGTCGGACAGCTGGCGCACCAGGCCGAGGTGGCCGGCGATTTCCGGCGCCACCGTGATCAGGCGCAGCGGCGCCAGCGCGGCCAGGCGCTGCACCTCTTCGAGGGTGGCGGCGCGGGCGTAGTTCGGCTGCGCGCCGAGCTTGCCGGAATTGATGTACGGCCCCTCCAGGTGGGCGCCGAGCACGCGCGCGGTGCCGGGGCGGCGGCTGGCGGCCGCTTCGCCGATCGCCTTCAGGGCGACGTCGATGTCCTCCGGCGGCGCCGTCATGGTGGTGGCCAGCATGCTGGTGGTGCCGTGGCGCGCGTGCATCGCGGCGATGGCGTAGACGGCGTCGCCGCCCTCCATCACGTCCTTGCCGGCGCCGCCGTGCACGTGCAGGTCGATGAAGCCGGGGATGATGTAGTCGTCGGCGTTGAAGGCCGGGTTGGCGGCGGCGCCGTCGACCACCTTGACGCGCTCGTCGAACTCGATGCCGCCGTGGACCCAGCCCGCCGGGGTCAGGATATTGCCTTTGATTGCACCGCTCATCTGCGCGACTCCGCTACGAATTCATAATAATCACTGCGGCAATACGAGTGGGTCAGTTCCACCGCCGCTCCGTTGTCGAGATAACTGACGCGGGTAATGTGCAGCATCGCCGCCCCCGCTTTGAGCCCCGCCAGCCGGGCCTGTTCCGGGCTGGCGTTGACGGCGCGGATGTGTTGCAGCGCGCGCATCGGGATCGTGCCGATCGATTCGAGATAGCCGTACAGCGAGTCGGTGACGCGCTCCGGGTCGGGCATGTACAGCGCCGGGATGGTGGTGGTCTCGATGGCCATCACCACGTCGTCGGCGGTGCGCAGGCGCTTCAGGCGCGCCACCGGCATGTGCGGCGACAGCCCCAGCGACAGCAGTTCCAGCGGCGCGGCCGCGCCGATGTCGCGCTGCAGCCAGCGCGAGCCGGCGGTGAAGCCGCGCTGGCGCAGCTCCTCCGAAAAACTGGTCAGGCGCGACAGCGGCTGCTCCAGCTTGGGCGTGATGTAGGTGCCGGAGCCGCGTTTCCGGGTCAGCATGCCGCGCTCGCACAGCATGTCGATGGCCTTGCGCGCGGTGACGCGGGAAATGTGCAGCAGCTCCGACAGCACCCGCTCCGAGGGCAGGGCCTGGTTGGCGCGCCAGTCGCCGCCGGCGATGCCGTCCGACAGGGTGTTGGCCAGCTGCATATATAAAGGGGTGTCGCTGTCGGGGTCGGGCGTAAACGCGCTCAGTTTGCTCAGCATGATCCGCGCTCGCGCAGGTGTTGCTGGATCAGGCGCAGCGCGCCGGCGGCCGAGTCGCCGTGGGGCGGCACCACGCGGCGCAGCAATTCCGGCGGCAGGTAGGCGCGCAGCGGCTCGGCCAGGCCGCCGCACAGCGCCACCGGCAGCGCCGCGCTGGCGTCGAGCGCGGCGGCGATCAGGGCGATCTGCTGGCCGGCCTCGGCCAGGATGGCGCGCGCGGTCGGGTTGGCGCCGGCGTGCTCCAGCACCAGGCGCGCCAGTTGCGCGTAGGTGGTTTGGTTGGCCGACGCCAGCCAGCCCTGGATGGCGTCGCGGTGGCCGCCGCAGGCGTCGATGACGGCGTCGCTGAACGGGCTGTGCGGCGCGCGCCCGTCGACCACCTGCTGGGCGTGGCCGACCGCGCGCATGCCGATCCAGGCGCCGCCGGCCTCGTCGCCGGAGGGGAAGCCCCAGCCGCCGACCTCGCGCCGGCCGCCGTCGGGGTAGAGCACTTCGCCGACGCTGCCGGTGCCGATCGCCACGACGGCGCCGGGCTGGCCCTGGTGCGCTCCCAGCAGCGTGGTCAGCGCGTCCGATTCGAGCGCGATGGCGGCGTAGCCGGGGTTCTGGTCGAGGAACTGGGCGGCCCACTGCGGGTTGTGCACGCCCGCCAGGCCCAGGCCGATGGCGATGCGGCGCAGCGGCGGGTGGGCGATGCCGGCCGCGGCGAAGGCG
This sequence comes from Janthinobacterium sp. CG3, assembly GCF_000344615.1. Classification (GTDB taxonomy): domain Bacteria; phylum Pseudomonadota; class Gammaproteobacteria; order Burkholderiales; family Burkholderiaceae_D; genus Janthinobacterium. The sequence goes on from NZ_KB467824.1 coordinate 5,103,761, forward strand.
TTGAGCACCGCGTTGCCGACCGCGATCCAGGCCCGGTCGATGCCGTGGGCCAGGCCGGACGGGCCGTTCTGGCCCTGCGCCAGCACGCTGCCGTCGGCTTGCGCCAGGCGCACCCGGGTGCCGCTACCGCCACCATCTACGCCGATTAAATAGTCGATCATGTTTTATCAAGTCCGCTGACTGGTTGGAGTGCGCCCGCCTGCGCCGAGGTTGGGGCGGCGGTGCGGCAAGCTGAGCGCACTATATGGTTGCCAAACCAGCTTGTCAACAGGTATTTAAGTGGTATTGCATAGTGGCAAAGAGGTCTGCCCGTCGACGCCGTCTAAAAAAATGTAAGCCGTTGTTTTTATTCGGTTTATTGGGATGATCAAATGGTATTGAAATTGGACTTGTTTAATGCCAATTCGCGTCGGGGGTGGGCGCCTGCGCTGTGCGGCGGCGCTTGATAACGGCGGCCATCCGGAGTACAGTCCGCCCTTTACACCTCAGTTGGAAGTACAAAATGAACGACAAGGCAGCAAACAGCGCATATTGGGACGACTGGCAGCGCGAGGCGCTGGCGGCCGGTGTGGCCGCGCCCCTCGCAACATTGGGCATGGAAGTACTGCGCGCGCACCGTAAAAACCGCTGGCCTAAGGAGTTTCTCGGCCGCGAAGACGACGGCCCGCACATGCTGACGATGTGCCTGGAAGACCCGGCCGAAACCGAGCTGTTCTTCATTGAAAACCTGTATCCCTACGATACCGCGCTGATCGAGTCGACCCGGGTTCGCCTGGGCCTGGCGTAAACGCCGCCGACAAGGACGGGGAAGCGTCGCGCCAACGGCGCCGGCGCGTCTATTGCGGCGGCTCGACGCTGAATTTCTCTTCCTGCGGTTGACGGCGCATGTGCAGGCCGAGCAAGCCCAGGCCGATCATCAGCATCGAGTAGGCGCTTTGTTCCGGCACGGTCGACATCGGCCCTGGCGGCAGTTGCGCGCCGCCGTGGCGCAGCTCGACCTCGGCCTCGGCCAAGGCCAGGTGCTGGCGCTGCGCGCCGTTGGCGGCGCGCGCCGGCTGGACGGAAAGTGCGTCCGTCGGCAGATCGAGGTAAACGACCGCGCCCTGCGAGGCGTTGGCCAGCGTTAGCAAAAACAGCGCAGTTGCTGCGGGTATGGCGAATTTCATCGCATCGTCCTCATTATTTCAAGCTTGAAAACATCCATTGCCGGGCTGGGTAAACCTAGTTTCGCTGCGGCATACCCAGCACGCCCAATGTCCCTGTCTCCAACTATGTCGCCGCCGCGGCCGTGACGCCGCGCTCCCGCTGACGGGGCCGGTAGCCGCCTCGGCCGGCGGTTTTCTTATCTCTTTAATGGCGTTAATTTAAGCACAATCTAATTGCCATGGGAATTTGATTTTGATAATAATCATGGCAACTTTTTAAAGCTTGAGCTATCGACAAGGCGGCGCGCCCGGGCGGCGCCCGGGTGAGCGGGCAGAGCCGCTAGCGGCGGCGCCGCGGGGGCGGAAAAATAAAGTCGCCGTCGTTGTATTGTGGGTATGTCGCTGGCGCCGCGCGCTGCGGATGGCCGGCGCGGACGGCCTCGGCGGAACGTCAAGCGCGCGGCCGGCCATGCCGGTCCGGGGCGTGGGCGGGAAATCTGCTGTGGATTGCGCGCTGTAATGTCATAATGGCCGAAGTGACATGCCAGCCGTTGCCGCCAGCCGATGGACGCCAGGCGGCGCTGCTTGCCAGCATGCCGAGCCGGCGCTGGCCGCGGGCGTACCAGTAGTTCAACCACCAAATGGAGTCAGGCATTATGAGTAAAGCACAGGACAGTAAAAAGGAAAACAAGAAGGAACCGGCGAAAACCATGAAAGAGAAGAAGGAAGCGAAGAAGGTCAAGAAGGACGAGCGCAAGCATTGATGTAGCGCCGCATTCTCGGGGGAGCGGATCGATATGATGGATTGGCGCGTCAAGATGTGCAACGCCGCATGGCGCGCCAAGGCATATTGGCCTGCTCCGCCGCCGCCGTCCGCAGCGCCGTTGCGCCGGCTGGCGGCGCTGGCGCTGTGCGTCTGCGGCGCCGCCGCGCAGGCGGCGCCGTCGACCTTCGGCAGCGTCGTCGGCAACGCCGTGCTGTGCCTCGACGAGATCGACAACAAATATTTTTACTCCTATCTGTCGAGCGCGTTCGGCCCGGCCTACAAGCGCGAGGGCGGGGCGTACTGGTTCAAGGCCGACGCCACCCTGTGGGGCGCGAGCATCACCGACGTGATCGTCAGCGACGACACCAGCGCCCTCACTTTCCTCGGCGTGGTGGCCGACGCCACGCCGGAGACGGTCGACGCGGCCATCGTCGCGGCGGCCGGGCCGCGCTACGCCAAGCGCGACGCCGGCGCCTACCCGGTGCGCGAATCGAGCCCGGGCAGCAAAATCGTTTATTTCCGCACCAAGTCGAAGGTTTTTTGCGCCAAATACAAGCCGTTGCCGCCGGGGCGCAAGTGAGCTTTCCGCTGCTTTCCGGTGCCGCCAACGCATCCTCAGGGTTTCCATGTACACGCAATTTTTCCAGCTGAAGCAATCCCCGTTTTCGATCGCCCCCGATCCGCGCTACCTGTTCATGAGCGAACGCCACCGCGAGGCGCTGGCGCATCTGCTGTACGGCGTGGGCGGCGGCGGCGGCTTCGTCCTGTTGACGGGCGAAATCGGCGCCGGCAAGACCACGGTGTGCCGCTGCTTCATGGAGCAGATTCCGCCGGACTGCAAGCTGGCCTACATCTTCAACCCCAAATTGTCGGTGGAGGAGTTGCTGCTGTCGATCTGCGACGAGTTCGGCATCGCGCTGGCGCCGCACGGCGCCGGCGCGGTCAGCGTGAAATCCTATGTCGACGCGATCAATCTGTACCTGCTGGCCAACCACGCCCAGGGCAAGAACAATGTGTTGATCATCGACGAGGCGCAAAACCTGTCGGCCGAGGTGCTGGAGCAATTGCGCCTGCTGACCAATCTGGAAACCAACGAGCGCAAGCTACTGCAAATCATCCTGATCGGCCAGCCGGAGTTGCGCGCTATGCTGGCCCGCCCGGAGCTGGAGCAACTGGCGCAGCGGGTCATCGCGCGCTACCACCTCGGCTCGCTGTCGGCGGACGAAACCGCCAGCTATATCGGCCACCGGCTGGCGGTGGCCGGCGCAATGGCGGCGGCGCCGTTTCCGCGCGGCCTGGCGCGGCGGATTCATCAACTGAGCAAGGGCGTGCCGCGCCGCATCAACCTGCTGTGCGACCGCGCCTTGCTCGGCGCCTACGTCGAGAACCGGCACCAGGTAACGCGGCAGATCCTGCGCAAGGCCGCCGCCGAGGTGTTCGCCGAAGCCGACGGCGCTCCGGCCCGCGCCGCGCCGCGCTGGCCCTACCTGCTGGCCGGCGTGATGGCGGGCGCGCTGGTGACGGGCGCCACAGCCTGGCAATTGTTGCCGCGCGAAGCGCAGCGGCCGGCCGCGGTGCTCGCGCGCGCCGCCGTGTCCGCGCCCGCCAAGGCGCCGGTGCCGGCGGCGCCGTTAGCCGGCGCCACCGCCGCGCCGGCGCCGGTGGCGGCGTTGGCGCCGACCGACAACCGCGCCGCGCTGCGCGAGCTGGCGGCGCTGTGGGGCGCGGCCTTGCCGGCCGGCGAGCCCTGCCAAGTCGCCGCCAAATTGAATTTGCGCTGCCATCAAAGCAAGGGCGGGCTGGACGAGTTGCGTCTGCTCGACCGTCCCGCCGTGCTGAGTCTGCATGACAGCGCCGGCGCGCGCTATTACGCGGTGTTGAGCGGGCTGGGCGAGGCGGGCGCGACCTTGCTTGTCGACGGCAAGGACTATCAGCTCAGCCTGGAGCAATTGGCGGCCCGCTTCGACGGCGCCTTTGTCACCTTCTGGCGCGCGCCGCGTTCCTGGCGCGACGAAGTCGGCGTTGGCGACCGCGGCCCGGACGTCGATTGGCTGGCGCGACGCCTGGCGCAGATGCATGCACTGGACCAGCCGCCCGCCAACCAAGCGCTCGACGCCAACTTCCAGCGCTTGCTACGCGGCTTCCAGCTCGATCAGAAACTCAAGGCGGACGGCGTGGCCGGTCCGAAAACCTTCATTCGCCTGATCCAGGCTAGCGGCGCCCAGGAGCCGCGCCTGATGCGTCCGGCGCCGGTGGCCAACGCCGTGGCGGGGAAATAAAATGTCGTATATTTTAGAAGCGTTGAAGAAATCGCAGGCCGAGCGCCAACTGGGCGAATTGCCAACAATCCACGCGCCACAGCTGCGGGCGGGCGCCCCCAGGGTTGCCGGCCGCGCGCTGGCCAAGCCGCTGTGGCTGGCCCTGGGCGGCATGACCGCGCTGGCGTTAACGTTGGCGGCGCTGATGTGGCGCGCGGCGCCGCCGCCGGCCGCGCCGGCTGGCGTTGCCGTCGCGACCGCGCCGCCTGCGTCGCCTACGCCGGCCGTTGCGCCGCCACCCTCCGGCATGGCGACCGGCGCTGCCGCGGCGGCGCCCGCTCCGGTCGGCGTCGCTGCTGTTGTGGCATCGGTTCACGTGCCCGCCGCGGTGGCCCTGGCGTCCCCCGCGCCACCTCCGGCGCCGCCGCGCCGGCCAATGGCTGCGCCGCACGTGGCGAGCGCGAGCGCGTCCGCCAAACCGGTATTGCCGGCGCCGGAGCCGGCGGCGCAGTCCGCGCCGCCGGCCACGCCGGCCGACGACAACCTGGCCGGCCTGCGCGACCTGCCGGAGCCGATACAACGGCAGATTCCGCCGCTGGCGCTGGGCGGTTACATCTACTCGAAAAATCCGGCCGACCGCCTGCTGCTGGTCGACAAAGCCTTGCGTCACGAGGGCGAGGAAGTGGCCCCCGGCCTGGTCCTGGAAAAATTACAGCCAAAATCGGCGGTATTCAGTTTCAAAGGCTATCGCTACCGCGTCCCCTATTAACGCGCTGCGCGGCCTGTGCCGAGGCGCCCCGGAGCGCTAATTTAATGCTACGCGTTGCTAATCCGACCTACGGAAGCTTCACTTGGCGGCATTGCGGACCCGGCCGGGATTGTTCCGCATCAAAAGGGCGCACAGTAGGCTGAACAGTGGAGCCGCCCTCCGGTCCAACCAGAATCGACACGGCGCTAACCGTCGATTTTGGGGGCAGAATGACTATTGAAACCGCGGTGTCCGAACCGTCGATCGACGGTGTCGGTAAGCTCGACAAGATCAAGCACATCGTCGTGCTGATGATGGAAAACCGATCCTTCGACCACATGCTGGGCTATCTGAGCCTGGAAGGCGGGCGCGCGGACATCGACGGCTTGCAGGCGTCCTTTTTCAACACCCACCAGGGGCGCAACTACCCGGTCCACCACCTCGAGCGCACCGCGCTGGGCCGGGAGCAGGTGCCGGCGCACGACGGCGCGGCGGTGGCGCGCCAACTGGCGGGCGGCAATGGCGGTTTCGTCGACGACTACGCGCTGACGCACCCGGGCGACCCGGAGTTCGCGCTGGTGATGGGCTATTACAACGGCAAGCAATTGCCCGCGTATGACTTCCTGGCCCGGCAGTTCTGCGTGTGCGACAAATGGTTCAGTTCGGTCCCCGGCGCCACCTGGCCGAACCGCCTGTACGCGATGAGCGGGCGGGCCAGCGGCAGCAAGGACAACAAGCGGGTGCCCTTGTACGCCAACAAATCCTTCCTGCGCCACCTGGACCGCGCCGGTGTCAGCTGGAAGTTTTACTCGGAGCGCAAACCGTGGACGCTGGCGCTGACGGACGAGCATTATCGATCCTCGGAAAATTACGAACCCTTCGGCAGCAGCCGGCGCCGCTACGGCTTCGTCGGCGACGCGCTGGCCGGCGCCTTGCCGTCGGTGAGCTGGATCGATCCGCACTTCTTTGAAAACGACGACAGCCCGCCGGGCGACGTGCGCGCCGGCCAGGCGCTGGTGGCCCAGGTGTACCAGGCGCTGTCGCGCGGGCCGGCGTGGGGCGAGACGCTGCTAATGCTGTGCTACGACGAGCACGGCGGCTTCTACGACCATGTCGCGCCGGCGCCGGCGCAAGACCTCGACCCGGCCTTTCAGCAATACGGCGTGCGCGTGCCGGCCATGGTGGTTTGCCCGTGGGTGGCGCCGGCCAGCGTACACCACGGCCTGCTCGACCATACCTCGATCATCAAAACCATCCTTATGCGCTTTTGTCGCTTGGACAACGGCGACATACCCGACATGGGTCGGCGGGTCAACGCCGCGGCGCATGTCGGCGCCTTGCTGTCGGAGTCGCAGGCGCGCCCGGCGCCGCTCATGCCCGACAGCGCCATCGCCCAGTGGGCCGCGTGGCATGTGGAAAGTTGGGGCGCGGGCCTGGCCAGCGATGCCGCTACCGCCGACGCCGCAAGCACGCTGTCGGTCGAAGAGGCGGGCGCGATCGCGGCCGACAAACACATAGCGAAAACGTCGAAGAAGGCGCTGGCGGCGAACGGCAAGGCGGCCCCGCTGTCGCTCGCCAAAAGACGCAAGAGGCGCGACAAGCCGGCGCAGCAACCCTCCCATTCCCCTGAAGCCGCCGGCGCGAAGTAAAGCGCATGGAAATGTTGGTTTAAATATATTTTCTTGTCATTTTGCTGTCATGTAAAACTGTTAATTTACATACATCGCTAAAACGGCAGGGGATGTTTATGTTGACGAAGAAAATGGCCTTGGTGTGCCTTGCGGCCTGCTGGGGCATGGGCAACGCACAATGCATCGAACTGATCGCCACGGGGGGCCGGGGCATGGCTTTTGCGGCTGTGTCTGCGGCCACTGGTGCGCCGGACTCCGATGGCGTCGGCGGCCGCCTTGCCGCCGGCGCCAATGCGGCGCTGCGGCGCCAGGCGGCGGGCGCTGCGCCGCAGTCCGCCTCCCTTGCACAGGTGCCCAATCCCTACTGCCTGTTGCTCATCGGGCTGGGCATGCTGGGTTTCACCTCCCGCGGCCAGCGCAACGACGTGTTCGCGCGCGACCCCTGAAGCCGTCTCGCCACGTCGGCTACCTTTCCCCTCGGCCATGGCTGCGTATAATGGCGCCATTCTTACCGAAGGCGAAGAGGTTGAGCGATGCAGCGAGAAATTCCCATCCAGGCCGGCCCAGTGTTTGGCGTGGTCGGCCATTCGGGCAGCGGCAAGACCACGCTGCTTGAATTTCTCGTGGCGCAACTGGCGGCGCAGGGCTTGCGCGTCAATATTATCAAGCACAGCCACCACGACCTTGTGCTGGAGCCGGCGCATAAAGACAGCGCCCGGCTGCGCATGGTTGGCGCGGCCGAGGTGTTGGTGGCGTCGCCGTTCCGCTACGCCATCGTGCATGAATTGCGCGGCGCGCCGGAGCCGACGCTGGCGCAACAGATCGCCCGCCTGGCGCCGGCCGACCTGACCCTGGTCGAAGGTTTCAAGTCGACGCCGATCGCCAAGCTTGAAGTGTTCCGGCCAGCAATGGGGCAGGCGCCGCTGTACCTGCGCGACCCGCACATTGTCGCCGTCGCCTCCGACGTGCCGGCGCCGGCCGACTTGGCCGACGGCGTGAGCTGGCTCGACCTGAACGCGCCGCGGCAGGTACTGGCTTGGTTGTTGAGTAAGGCCAGGAATTTGCCGGCGTCGTCCAGGGAAGGCTAAAGTATTTGCCGGAGCGCCCGTTAACTCCGTTAGACCTTCATTGGAGAACAGCATGGATATCACCGGTATTGCCCAGCTGGCAACAGGACTTGCGGATACGGGCACCAAGCAAGCGGTTGGCATGGCAGTGTTGAAGAAAGCGCAAGATATCCAGAGTTCGACGGCGACCGCGCTGATCGAAGCGATACCGGCGGTGCCGAACCTGCCTGCGCACCTGGGCAGCAGAATCAACACCACCGCGTAAATCTTGCCGTAGCACTAGAAGCGAGCCGCCGTGCATCCAGCGCCCCTTTCCCGGGGCGTCGCGGCCAGCGACACCAGCGTCGCCCCTTCCCCTTGTTCGACTCAATAAAACGCCCGCCAGGCCGGCGCGATCGCGTGTCGAGTGGGCCGTTTGCCGACGCCCTCACGCCGAAATATTGTGCGGGACATCAGCTTTTCCAAGCCAAACTCAGTAGAATCGCTGTGTCGTCGCCGCCTAGTGGGGATGCAATCGCGAGAATATTCAATTTCTTGTGTAAGGATGGGCGAGCCGCCACGACTATACTTCAGTTGCAAAAATCTTTGCTTCCATTCATAAACAATCGACTACTACATTGGAGATATACCATGAACAAACGTCAAGCCCTGATCGCCGCCGCCCTCGCCACTGTTTGCGCCGCCGGCGTTGGTAGCGCCACGGCCGCCGCCTCCGCCACCGGCGACAAGGAAAAGTGCTTCGGCGTCGCCAAGGCCGGTCAAAACGATTGCGCGCCGTCCAACGGTTCGCATTCCTGCGCCGGCCAGGGAAAAACCGACATGGCCGCCACCGAGTGGAAATATGTTGCCAAAGGTACCTGTGAAAAAGCCGGCGGCAAACTGACCGCGCCGAAGTAATCGGCGTTGTCGTTTAACCACGGGGTCATGCCAATGCCAGATACTTCCGTATTGACAGGCACAGGAGTGGGATTGCGGACCCCGCATTACCGGCAGTTCATCGAACAGCGGCCAGCCGTCGACTGGCTCGAAGTCCACACCGAAAACTATCTCGACCAGGCGGGTTGGGACTGGCACGTGCTGTGGCAGTTGCGGCACGATTATCCGATCAGCCTGCATGGCGTCGGCCTGGGTCTCGGTTCGGCGCGCGGTTTCTCCGAAGAGCACCTGGAGCGGGTCGCCAGTCTGGTCGAGCGGTGTGAGCCGGCGCTGGTGTCCGAGCACCTGTGCTGGGGCGCGGTCGACGGCCGCCAGCTCAACGACCTGCTGCCGTTGACGCTGAGCGAGGCCGCGCTGGCGCTGCTGTGCGAGCGGGTCGGGCGGGTGCAGGAACGGCTGAAGCGGCCGATTCTGCTGGAAAACGTGTCCACTTATCTGCGTTTCCACGACGATGCGATGAGCGAGGCCGAGTTCATGGCGGCGCTGGCGCGGCGCAGCGGCTGCGGCCTGCTGCTGGACGTGAACAATCTGTATGTGAACCAGTGCAACCACGGCGAAGACGCGCTGGCGGCGCTGGGAGCCATCGCCGTCGGCAGCGTCGGCGAAATTCACCTGGCAGGGCATCTGGTCACGCCGCGGGCGGTGATCGACCACCACGGCGACACCGTCGCCGCGCCGGTCTGGGAGCTGTACCAGGCGGCCCTGCGACGTTTTGGGCGGGTGCCGACCTTGATCGAGTGGGACACCGATATTCCCGCGCTCGACGTGCTGCTGGGCGAGGCGCGCAAGGCTGCCGCGCTGGCCGCCGACTATCCGGCCGCGCGGCGCGCCGGCGCGGCCACGGCGCCAGCCGCCGGGCGCGGCCCGGCCAGCGCCGTTCTTGCCGCCGGGCAGCAAGGTTTCGCCGCCGCCCTGTTGGCGGTGGCGCAACAGGAGCCGGCCCTGGCGCAATGTCGGGGGGAGGGCAATGCACACCGCCTTGCCTTGTACAGGGGCAATTTGACGGCGACGTGGACCAAGACCCTGGCGCACGCCTATCCGGTGCTGCAGATGCTGGTGGGTGAGGAGTTCTTCGGCGGCCTGGCGCGCGCCTACGGGCTGGCGCAGCCGTCCGACAGCGGCGACCTGAACCGCTTCGGCGCGCGTTTCGCCGACTTCCTGGGCGGTTTCCCGCATGTCGCCCACTTGCCTTACCTGCCGGACATGGCGCGGCTGGAATGGGCCTTGCACCGGGCGTATTACAGCGCCGACGCGGCCGCTGTCGGCGCCGCCGATTTCGCCGCGGTGGGGCCGCAGCGTATGGAATCGGCGCGGCTGCGCCTGCATCCGGCGTGCGCGCTACTGGCGTCGGAGTGGGCGGTCGTACCGTTGTGGCTGGCTCACCAAGGCGACGCCGCGCCGGCGTTTCCGCAGCAGATGCGGGCCGACAGCTACGCCGTGGTCGCGCGTCCGCTATGGAAGGCCCAGGTGCTGCCCTTGGGCAAGGCCGAGCATGCGGCGCTGGCGCTGCTGGGCGGCGGCGACGACTTCGGCGCCGCGCTCGACGCCGCCTTCGACATCGACGAGGCGTTCGACGTCGGCGCCAGTGTCGCACGTTGGATAGCGCACGCGGTCGTGGTCGAGATCGTCTGCGCGCACTGAGCTGTCCGGTTCACCCTTAAATTAGACCAAACAACAATGAAAACGCTACTCGGCTACCACCAACTTTCCACCCGCTTCGACGCCGCTATCGCCGACTGGGGCGGCTCCCTGCTGAGTCTGGTAATCCGCTTTTATGTCGGCGCGCAATTCCTCAAGGCGGGGCTGAGCAAAATCGGCGACTGGAGTGCGACCTTGGCGTTATTTCGCGACGAATACCACGTACCGCTGCTGTCGCCGGAAGTGGCGGCGCTGATGGGCACGGCGGGCGAGCTGGCGCTGCCGGTGCTGTTGTTCGCCGGCTTGCTGACGCGTCCGGCGGCGTTGGGGCTGTTTCTGGTCAATGCGATGGCGGTGATTTCCTACCCGCAGCTGTTTTCCTTCGACTGCCCGGCCGCCATCAACGACCATTTTTACTGGGGTGCGCTGTTGCTGGTGATCGCGGCGTTCGGGGCGGGGCGCTTCTCCTTGGACGGTGTTCTCGGCAAGAAGCGCTGAGCGCAGACCAGGCTCGGGCCGATTGGGCAACGTCGACAGTCGGGCGGGCAGGGTGGCGGGTCGCGGCGCTCAGCCCGGACGCGCCTGCTGGAAGGCGCGCAGCAGCCGCGCTTCGCCGCTGTCGTCATGCCACAGTTCGTTGGCGACGCGGGTCGCCGCCATCATACGGTTGAGTTGGCTTTCTTCGAAGCGGACCAACTCCTCGGAGGCGGCCTGCAAGGCCACCACCAGCTTGGCCCGGGCGTGTTGATACAGCGCGCCGGTGTACTGATCCGTGTTTTTCAGCAACTCTTCAGCGTTCTCGATTACCAGACGCAAATCGCCGATCAGGCGTTCCTGGGTGTGGATTTGTTCAGGACTGTCCATTGCGTCCCCCTTCAAGCTGGTTGATATACTAACTTATAATATAAACAACAACGACGGGACGAATTTGATCAGGCGCAAATTCGCAGAAAGCCCGTGCATTTTTTCCAGCTTAAACGGTTATTTCCTAAGCGCAAGATCTACTTGGGGAAATTGCTTGCGTTACGCCAATGTCAAGCCGCCACGACGCTAATGCGCACATCGCCGACGCTGACGTTCTGCCCGGCACGGATTTTGCACGTCTTGCGCAACTCTTGCTGCCCGTCGATCCAGACCACGCCGCTGGCCACCAGCACCTTGCCGGCGCCGCCGCTGTCGCACAGCCCCACCAGCTTCAGCAACTGGTTCAGTTCAATATATTCCGACGTCAGGTCAAAGCTTACTCTTTGCATGTCTTTCCTCTGTTGCATCATTACGGGTTGGTTCCAAGTGTAGCGCGATGTCGCCGGCTCGGCGCGCAGTGTACCTGAGCGCGCGCCGCGGCGGCAATCGGCCGCCTGCCACGCCGCTCAACCCGGCCGCGTCATCTCAAGCGGGACGATCCATTGCTCGAACTGCTCGGCAGTGACGAAGCCCAGCGCCAGCGCCGCCTCCTTCAGCGTCGATCCCTCGTGCTGCGCCTTCTTGGCGATTTGCGCCGCGCGGTCGTAGCCGATGTGCGGCGCCAGCGCCGTCACCAGCATCAGCGAGCGCGCCATCAGTTCGCCGATGCGCTCCAGGTTCGCTTCGATGCCATGCGCGCAATGGCGGTCGAAACTGCGCATGCCGTCGGCCAGCAGGCGCGCGCTTTGCAAAAAGTTGTGCGCAATCAAGGGTTTAAACACATTCAACTCGAAATTGCCCGATGCGCCGCCCAGCGTGATCGCGACATCGTTGCCGAACACCTGGCAACACAGCATCGTCAGCGCCTCGCACTGGGTCGGGTTGACCTTGCCCGGCATGATGGAGCTGCCCGGCTCGTTTTCCGGAATCGACAGTTCGCCCAGGCCCGAGCGTGGACCGGAGGCCATCCAGCGCACGTCGTTGGCCAGTTTCATCAACGCGGTGGCCAGGGTTTTCAGCGCGCCGTGCGCCGCCACCAGCGCGTCGTGTGCGGCCAGCGCGGCGAATTTGTTGCTGGCGCTGGCGAACGGCAGCGCGGTACGCTCGGCCAGCTCGGCGGCGATACGTTCGGCGAACTGCGGATGCGCGTTCAGGCCCGTGCCCACGGCGGTGCCGCCGGCGGCCAGTTGTAACAGCGGCGGTAGTGCCGCCTGGATAATATGCTCGGCGAAATCGAGCTGGGCCACATAGCCGGAAAATTCCTGTCCCAAGGTCAGCGGGGTGGCGTCCTGCAGATGGGTGCGGCCGATCTTGACGATGTCGGCGAACGCGGTGGCCTTGCCGTCCAGCGTGTCGCGCAACTGCCGCAGCGACGGCAGCACCGCCTGCGCCACCGCCAGCGCCGCCGCGACGTGGATCGCGGTCGGGAAAATATCGTTTGACGACTGCCCCATGTTGACGTCGTCGTTCGGATGCAACAGCCGCTCGGCGCCGCGGACGCCGCCCATCAACTCCGAGCCGCGGTTGGCCAGCACCTCGTTCATGTTCATATTGCTCTGGGTGCCGGAACCGGTCTGCCACACGGCCAGCGGGAACTCGGCGGCGTGGGCGCCGGCCAGCACTTCGTCGGCCGCCCGCGTGATCGCCAGCGCCTTCGGCGCGTCCAGCAAGCCCAGGTCAAGGTTGACCTTGGCGGCGGCGCGCTTGACCACGGCCAGCGCGGCGATCAGCTCGGGCGGCATGCGTTCGCTTGAAATATGGAAGTGCTCCAGTGAGCGCTGCGTCTGCGCGCCCCACAATTTATCGGCGGGCACCTCGATCGGGCCGAAACTGTCGCGTTCAACTCTGTTATTCACGGGCCTTCCTTTCGTCTACGGTGAGCTGGCAAGTGTACTCCAGCGGTTGAAAATTGCGTCGGGGCTACAAATCGGCGATTTCCTGCCGTTATAGCAGATACACTTCCTTCCAATACACACGACATACGAGCGACCAGCCCATGCAGCGCAGCGCCCCCTTCAGCTTGATCCGACGCGCCGGCGTCATCGCCACCGCCGCGCTGGCCTGCGCCGGTGCGGCCGCGGCCGAACTGGGCGAGCCGAGCGTGCGTTCCTACCTTGGGCAGCCGCTGGTGGCCGAGATCGAACTGACCGCGCTGGCGCCGGACGAAGTGGCGGGCCTGCAAGTGCGGCTGGCCTCGCCCGACGTCTACCGTGGCGCCAACATCAGCATGGACCCGGTGCTGCAAACGGTGCACCTGGCCGTGCTCCGGCGCGAGCAGCGGCAATACCTGCGCGTCACCTCGCCGCGCCGCGTCGACGCCGACTACCTGCACCTGTACTTGGAACTGAGCGCGGGCGGGCGCAGCGCCGTGCGCGCCGTCACGCTCTGGCTGTCGGCGGACCCGGCGCCGGCGTCGACACCCGCGCCGGCACCGGCGCCAGTGATTGCACACGCGCCCGTGCCCGCCTCGCCGGCCGCAGCCGTCTCGGAAGCGGCGCCCAGTCCAGCCTTGGTGGCGGCGCGGGCGCGCGCCGCCATGCCCGAGCGAAGGGAACCCGCGCCCGCTCCCGCTCCGGCCATGGCGCGTCCGCCCAGCCATAAGCCACCTCGACAAGCCGCCGCGGCGCCGGCCGTGCCGCATACCAGCGTGCCGGCGCAGCTACCAACACCAGAGGCGGCGGCAACTTGCGGTCCCGGTTCCGCCGGCCAAGCCAAGGCTTGCCGGGTGCTGGACCAGAAAAACGCGGCGCTAACCAGCAAACTTGTTGAACTGGAAGGCAAAATAAAAATATTGCAGCGGGAACTGTTGCCGGGGCAGGCGGGGCTGAAACCGCAGCCCATCAGCGCGCTCGCGCCGCTCAAGGCAAAACCCAAACCGCTCGCCGCCGCAGCCAAAAAAGCGCCGGCCACCAGCCCGATGCCGCTGGCACTGGTGGGCGGCGGCGCCGTTGCGTTATTGTTGCTGATCGGCGCGGCGCTCTACTTGTACTGGCGTCGCAAGAAGGCGGCCGTGCCGGGTGCACCGTCCACATACTGGGTATTGCTGCGCAAACCCTTCCGCCGCAAAAAAGCCCTTGAAGGCGCCGACGCAGCCGCCGTCGAACCCGTTCTGGACGAATAAAATATTATCTAAAAATAAATCAATGCTGAGATTCAATTGTGCGGGCCAATTCCCGAACATATAGGTTATACTGACTTCAGTGGTCTTGCACCACGACAAAAAACAGGTCAGGACCTGGCGCAGTCACCAACGATGGAGTGGCGCGACAAACAGGTTTAACGTTGAATAAACGTCCTGCCCTGGAAGCGGTTTGCGATGCCAACGATGCGCACGCGAACGCCGGATGCAACCGGCGAAGAGGCGACACCAGGAGATACCTGGTGCTCGCTCTCCAGAATTCATCCAGCGGTCCCCCCCCCCAAAAAAAAAAGCGCCCGCAGGCGCCTTCGATTCGGTAGTGCGTGTCGATTTTAGTGCTTTGCCGGCATGATGTTGGCCAGTTGCCCCATCCATGGCTCGGTGGCGTCGCGCACGGCGCGGTCGTTGGCCAGGATTTGTTTCAGCAGGTCGATCTTGCGCATGCGCGGGGCGCCGCTCAGGGCCGGTACCGCGCCGGCGCTGGCGCCGCGCGCCTCGCTCGCGCATTGGCCTTCCAGTGTGCTCAGGGCGTCCCAGTCGCTCGCGCGCGCGGCCGATACCATTTGATTGGTGATGCCGGCAATGTTTTCGTACATCGAAAGGACTTCGGTGGAGGTCATGAGCGCACCCGTAGCTAAAATTGAAAAAGATTACTGCTTGTCTAGGTTAGCGGCGGCGCTTTTGGAAACTTTAGGGTGTTTTTGAAAAAAGACGAAAATAAAGTGAAATAATTTTGACGCGGCCGTTGGACGGCGCTGGAGCGGGGCAGGGGGGGCGAGGAAACGGGCCGCCGCAGTCGCCGCGGCCCGCCTTGCATGCGTGGAAAGTTAGTGGACCAGTTCTTCCAGGCCGGCGCTGAGGTCGCTCAATGGCGGCATTTTCTCAATCAACAGGTCCGGCGCCAGGCCCAGCGCCTCCGCTACCTCGGTCGGATAGCATCCCGCGATTTCCTCTTCGCTCAGTTTGGCTTCGTCGACCCGGGCGCGCCAGGCGGCCAGGTGGATCACCGCCGCCATCCGGTTCAGTTCCGGTTTGTTTACCGGGTCCGGGAAGGCGCCGATGGCTTCCGAGAACGGCTCGGGGAATTTCCAGCGCTTGGCCAGTTCCGCGCCGACGTCGGCGAAGCAGTAGCCCAGCGAGGCCATTTCGGCGTCGAGCCGGCGCGCGTCCAGCGGCGGGGCGATTTTGTCGAGCTGGATCGCCTGCTCCGGCATCGCCGAGTGCAGCACTAGTTGGCCGATCGCGTGCATCATGCCGATGGTGAACGCCAGGTCGGTGTTTTCGCCCGCTTGCTTGGCGATCCATTTGGCCGAGACGGCGGTGTGCAGGCTGTAGCGCCAGAATTCCTTCAGGTCGAGGCCGGGCACGGCCTTGAAGCCGCTGACCAGGCCGGAGCTGATCACCAGCGTGCGCACGGTAACGAAGCCGAGCATCAGCACGGCGTCTTCGACGGTGCCGATGCTGCGCGACACGTGGTAGTACGCCGAGTTGGCCAGGCGCAGCAGTTTTGCGCTCAGCACCGGATCGGTGGACACTTTCTTGGCGATTTGGTCGGTTGAGACGCTCGCGTTGTTGAAACTGTTGATGAGCTCCTCGACTACTTTGGGAGCCGTGGGCAAGGCATGGGGGTTTTGGAAAAGCGCCTCAAGTTTCATTTTTTGGTCTCCTGTGTGTGTCCACGTTACTACCAAGAACTATATTCCGATTTGTCGCCGCAAGGCAAAAATTTGCGGCGAAATTGTGGCATTTCCGCCCGCGCGTTTTAAAGCCAGCATACCAATATATTTACCCCGTGGAAAGTTCAATTGTGCGCGCCGCGATGGCGTCGGGTTTTCCGCCCCGGCAATCCGCCGTTCAGGGCGGGCAAAACGCAGCTTGTCGCAATGTGCGGTTTTTTTCCGGCTCCCGGCTTTATAGTTGATCTTGAGTACAAGCGTCCGCGTCATCCGCCGCATTTCCACCTAGAATCAAAAAAGGCACACCCATGCACACAGCTTTTCGATCGTTGCGGGCCGCACCGCGCAAAAACACCGTCGCGCTGGCATTCTGCGGCGCCGCGCTGGCGTTCGCGCCGGCGTTCGCCGCCGCCCAGCCGGCCCGCGCGCCGGCGCAGGCGCGCCACGCGCTACTGCCGGGCGACGATTTTTACCATTACGTCAACGGCGCCTGGATGGCCTCGACCGTGATCCCCGCCGACCGCGGCGACTGGAGTTCCTTCGCCGCCCTGTCCGAGGAAACCAACCAGCGCGTCGTCAAGCTGATCGAAGCGGCCGCGGCCGCAGGTGCGGCGGCGCCGCAACCGGCCCGGCAGGTTAGCGACTACTACCGCGCCTATCTGGACGAGGCGGCGATCGAGGCCAAGGGCATGGCGCCGCTCAAGCCGCTGTTGCAGAAAATCGACGCCCTGCGCAACAAGGCGGAGCTGACCGGCGCGCTCGGCGCCAGCCTGCGCGCCGACGTCGACCCGCTCAATATGACCGATTTTTTCACCGAGAACCTGTTCGGCCTGTGGGTCGCGCAAGGCTTGACCGACTCCTCGCGCAACCTGCCCTACCTGCTGCAGGGCGGCCTGGGCATGCCCGAGCGCACCTACTACCTGTCGGACGACCCGAAAATGGCGGCCTTGCGGACCCAGTACCAGGCGCATATCGCCGCCACGCTGAAGCTGGCCGGCTACGCCGACGCGCGCGCGCGCGCCAAGCGCGTGTTCGAACTCGAGCACGCCATCGCGCTGTCGCACGCCAGCCGCGAAGACTCGGCCGACGTCGTCAAGGGCAACAACGTCTGGCGCGCGGCCGACTTCGCCAACCTGGCGCCCGGCATGGACTGGGCCGCCTTCTTCAACAGCGCCGGCCTGGGCGGCCAGGACAGCTTCATCGTCTGGCATCCCAACGCCCTCAGCGGCGCCGCCGCGCTGGTGGCCGCGACGCCGCTGGCGACGTGGCAGGACTTCCTGCGCTTCCACACCGTCAACCAGCTCGGCGGCGCGCTGCCGAAGGCGGTGGCGGCGCAGCGCTTCTCGTTCCACGGCCGCGCCCTGAGCGGCGCGCAACGGCAGCCGCCGCGCTGGAAGCGCGCGCTCAGCGCTACCAATGCCGCGCTGCCGGACGCCGTCGGCCAGATGTACGTCGAACGCTACGTCGCGCCGGAGTCGAAGGCGCGGGTCCAGCAAATGGTCGGCAACATCGTCGCCGCCTTCTCGCGCCGCGTCGAGCAGCTCGACTGGATGGCCCCGGCCACCAAGGCCCAGGCGCAGGAAAAGCTCAAGACGCTGTACGTCGGCGTGGCCTACCCGGAGCGCTGGACATCCTACCGCGACCTGGAGGTGGTGCCGGGCGACGCCTTCGGCAACATGCTGCGCGCCGAGCAGCACCATTATGCCCAACAGCTGGCCAAGCTGGGCCAACCGGTCGAGCGCAGCGAATGGGCGATGCCGGCGCAACTGGTCAACGCCGTCAACCTGCCGTTGCAAAACGCGCTGAACTTCCCGGCCGCGATACTGCAGCCGCCGTTCTTCGACCCGAAGGCCTCCGACGCCGCCAACTACGGCGGCATCGGCGCCACCATCGGCCATGAAATCAGCCACAGCTTCGACGACCAGGGCGCCCAGTTCGACGCCCAGGGCCGCCTGCGCGACTGGTGGACGGCGGCCGACCTGGAGCACTTCAAGCGCGCCTCGGCGGTGTTGGCGGCGCAGTACTCGGAGTACCGGCCGTTCAAGGACCTGGCCGTCAACGGCCAGCTGACGCTGAGCGAAAACTTGGCCGACCTGGCCGGCGTGGCCGCCGCCTACGACGCCTTCAAGGCCGCGCAGGCGATACCGGAGTCGGCCGACGCCGACCGCCAGTTCTTCCTTGGCTACGCCGAAACCTGGCGCAGCAAGGCGCGCGAGGCGAGCGAGCGGCAGCGGCTCGTCACCAACGGCCACGCCCCGGCGGCCTATCGCGCCGCCACCGTGCGCAATCTCGACGCCTGGTACAAGGCCTTCGACGTCAAGCCGGGCCAGGCGCTGTATTTGGCGCCCGGCCAGCGCGTGCGCGTCTGGTAGCAAGCCGGCCCGGCGCCATCCCGCGACAGCGCGCGGCGCATCAGGCACAATGTGTCTTTGCGCCGCGCGCGCCGTCCGCCCATTTCCCCGCCATGACCGCCACCCCCGACGCTTTCGCGCACATCACCGGCCCCACGCTGGCCCACTACGAACACACCGCCGCGCAGTTTTTCGAGGGTACGCGCGACCACGACGTCAGCCAAAACATCGCCGCGCTGCTCGACGCCATCGAAGCGCCAGCGCCGTACACCATACTCGACCTGGGCTGCGGCCCCGGGCGCGACCTGGCCAGTTTCACGGCCATGGGGCACACGGCGGTCGGCGTGGACGGCTCGGCCAGCTTTTGCGCGATGGCGCGCCAGCACAGCGGCTGCACCGTCTGGCACCAGGACTTCGTCAAGCTCGAGCTACCGCCGCGGCATTTCGACGGCGTCTTCGCCAACGCCTCGCTATTCCACCTGCCCAGCGCGGCCCTGCCGCAGGTGCTGGAGGCGTTGTGCGCGACGCTGAAACCCGGCGCGGTGCTGTTCAGCTCGAATCCGCGCGGACAAAACCAGGAGGGTTGGAACGGCCCCCGCTACGGCAGCTACTACGACTACGCCACCTGGGAACGCTTCATGACGGCGGCCGGCTTTGTCGCGCTCAGCCATTACTACCGGCCGGCCGGCTTGCCGCGCGCGCAGCAAGCGTGGCTGGCCAGCGTCTGGCGCAAACCCGGCTGAGCGGGAAAAATTACTTTTCCACTATGTTGGCAAGCGCACAGAACCATGCCGCTATTGCTTCTATGATTCATTCATCCGCGGCGCACCAGAGCCGCGAAGCTCGGACCGAAGTAGGTTCCATTGACAGATGTATCAACCATTTCCAAGGAGTTCATCATGAACAAGAACCAAATCAAAGGCGAAGCAAAAGACATCGGCGGCAAAATCCAGCAGGAAGTCGGCGAACTTGTCGGCAGCTCGAAGCAGCAAGCCAAGGGTGTGGCCAACCAGGTCGAAGGCAAGCTGCAAAAGCAGGTTGGGAATATGCAGGAAGCCGTTGAAGACGCCAACGACCAAGCTGTCAAAAACGCCAACAAGCAACGTTAACCTTGTTTGCCGCGCCCGCGCTGACGCGCCCGGCGAGGATGAAAAAACAGCCGCGACGTGCGGCTGTTTTTTTTCGGCTGCGTTTTCCAGCGTAGATTATGGCTCTCCGCCGCCGAGGTTTTTCTTGAAAAACGCCTCGATGGTCGCATACACGTGGCGCTGGCCGGCGCGCGACGAGATGCCGTGTTTCGCGCCCGGATACGTCATCAGGTCGAAGTGTATGCCGCGGTTGACCAGCGCGTCGATCATGCGCGTGGTGTTGGTGAACAGCACGTTGTCGTCGGCCATGCCGTGCACCAGCAGCAGCGGCGAACGCAGCCCGTCGAGGTGGGCGTACACGCCGGCGCTCTGGTAGCCGGCCACGTTGTTTTTCGGCGCGTCCATGAACTGCTCGGTGTAGTGGGTGTCGTACAAGGCCCAATCCGTCACCGGCGCCACCGACACGCCCATCGCGATCTTGTCGGACGCCGCCGCCAGCAGGCGCAGCGTCATAAAGCCGCCGTAGCTCCAGCCGAACACGCCGATGCGCTTGGCGTCGACAAAACTCTGCCGGCCCAGCCAGTCGATACCGACCAGCTGGTCGGCCACCTCGGCCGCGCCCAGGTTGCGGTAAATCGCGTCGGTGAAGACGCGTTCGCGGCGCGACGAGCCGCGGTTATCCAGCCGGAACACCACGTAACCCTGCTGCGCCATGTACTGGTCGAAATGGTTACCCCAGCGCCGCGCCACGTGCTGCGCGTGCGGCCCGCCGTAGGTCGACAGGAACACGGGGTAGCGCTTGAACGGGTTGAACTTGGCCGGCTTCAGCAGCGAGTAGTGCAGGCTCTGGCCGTCGGCCGCCTTCAGCGTGCCGTACTCGGTCGGCAGATGGTTGGCCTGGTATTTGCCGTACGGGTGCTCGGCGCTCAGCGCGTTCTGCTCAAGCCAACCGACCATCGAACCGTCGGGGCGGCGAATGCTCACCTGCGGCGGCGTGTCCGGGTCGGAGAAGGTGTCGACGAAGACCTCGCCGTTGCGCGCGAACGCGGCGTCGTGCCAGCCGTCGCCCTGGGTAATGCGCGCCGGCTGGTCGGCCGTGCCGCCGTCCAGCGCCAGCGCGTAGGTCTGCTTGTCGATCACCGCGTCGCGGTTCGAGGCGACGAACACGCGGCCGGCTTTTTCGTCGACCGCCAGCACATTGTCGATGCCCCATTCGCCGCTGGAAATCGGGTGCAGCAAGCGACCGTCAAGGTCGTACAGGTACAGGTGGTTGCGGCCGCTGCGCTCGGACGACCAGATGAAGGCGTCGCGCCCGCTCAGGAAGCGCAGGTCGTCGTGGATGCTGACCCAGGTCTTGGAGGTTTCGGTGATCAAGACGCGCTGCGCCAGCGTGGCGGCGTCCACCGACACCAGTTCCAGGCGCTTCTGGTCGCGCGTCTGGCGTTGGAACAGCAGGGCCTTGCCGTTGGCGCTCCAGTCGGCGCGCACCAGGTAAATGTCCTGCTCGGCGCCCAGCTCGACCTGGCGCCGCGCGCCGGTTTCCGGCGAAACGATCAGCAGTTGCACCAGCACGTTCGGGTCGCCGGCGGCCGGGTAGCGCTGCTCGACGACGTCGGTGCGGTCGGCGAAAATCTCAAAGCGCCGCACCACCGGCACCGGCGCCTCGTCGTAGCGTTTGTAGGCGATCGCCGAATCGTCCGGCGCCCAGTAATAACCGGTACGCTGGCCCATCTCTTCCTGCGCCACGAACTCCGCCTCGGCGTTGTGGACGGTGCCGGCGCCGTCGTTGGTCAGCTGGCGCTCCCGGCCGCTTTCCAAGTCGATCACGAACAGGTTCTGCTCGCGCACGAAGGAGACGTAGCGGCCCTTCGGCGAAATTTTCGGATCGAGCACATTGCCCGCCGCGACCAGGCGCGCCGCGTCCGGCTTGGCGACGTCGACCAGGTACAGGTTGCCGCCCAGCGGCACCAGCAGTTGCTTGCCGTCCGGCGACCAGCTATAGCTGAGGATGCCGTTCAGGCTGGAGGTGCGGTCGCGTTCGCGGCGCGCCTTCTCCTGCTCCGACACCGTCTCGTTCGGCACCAGCGCCGTCGAATCGACCAGCAAATGCGCGCGCTTATCCTTCAGGTTGAATTCCCACAGGTCCAGCTGGAACTGGTTGTCGGGGCGGCCGCGCAGGAAGGTCACGCGGGCGCCGTCGGGCGACACTTTCAGATTGCGCACGCCGGGACCGGCCAGCGCCGGGTCGGCGTGGATACGCTCCAGGGTCAGGCGCTCGGCGCCGGCGGGGGCGCTGGCCAGGGCGGCCAAAAAACACAGAATAAAGCGCATGGATATCTCGGTGAGGGTGGACGGGGTACGGCCCAACAAGGCTGTGGGCCATGCGCAAGACGATACCAGAGCGCGATGCTTTAAGCGATAGCCCGGGATTCGGAATAAGCCGGGAAAAGCCGTGCATCGTTCGGCAAGGCGGGGCAGAGCCGCCGGGCCGTGCCGCCACAACGCCGCCCGCGGCGCCTACGCCCCCAGCGTGCCGTCGATTACCGTCACCGAATGCCCGCCTATCCACGGCTGGCCGTCGCGGTAGCGCACCGCCACGCGGCCGTCGCGCTGCAGCAGCGCGCCCTGGCGCGCGCTGTACGCGCGTGCCGACGCGGCGCCGTCCGGAAACCCCTGCGCCTGTAGCACGCGGGCGATGCAGGCGTTGGCGCTGCCGGTGACGGGGTCCTCGATCAGCGCGCCTTGCTCGACCAGCAGCGCCCGAACCTCGTAATCGGCCGGGCCAGCTGCGCCATAAGGGCCGTAAATGGCCACGCCGTCGACCTCGCAACGCCGCATCAGCCCGGCCAGCGCGGCGGCGTCGGCGCGCACCTCCAGGCAGGCCTGGGCGCTCGCCATGCGCGCGACCAGCCAGCGAATGCCCATGTTCGCCAGCACCGGCGGCGTCGCCGGCGACGGCGTCAGCGCGGCGCCGGCCAGCGCCGCTTCGAGCAGCGCGCGGTGGTTTGGATCGAAGGGCCGCAGCTCGGCGGCGGGCGCCTGGAATGCCAGCGAGCCGTCCGCCGCCATGTCGATTTGCACCAGGCCGACGCCGCATTCCTGGACGATGCGCGCGCCGGCCTTCGGCCGCATGCCCGCTTCGAGCAGGGCGTGCGCGGTGCCCAGCGTCGGGTGGCCGGCGAACGGGAACTCGGTCTGCGGCGAGAGGGGGGGGGCGGCTGTGAAAGCAACAAAGCCGGTCATTGCTGGCCGGCTTGTGTGGGGTGGCGCGGGGAGGGCGGGCGCTTATTGCTGCGCCGGCTCCACCGACACGCGCAGGCGCACGCGCTGGCCGGGATCGTACGACATCAAGCTGGTGTAGTTGCGGCCGCGATAGTCGTAGGTCACTTGGTAGCCGTTGTTTTGCGATTCCCAGTGGTCAACCGTGCGACATTGCTGGACCGCTTGCTCTTGCACGCCGCCACCGCCGTAGCCGTTGTTGTCGATGCGGTCGCCAGCGACGGCACCGGCGATGGCGCCGGCCGCGGTGGCGGCGGTTTTGCCGTGGCCGCCGCCGACCTGGCTACCGATCAGGGCGCCGGCAATGCCGCCAATGATGGAGCCGCCGGCGCCGCGTTGTTGCTGTTGTTGCTGTACCTGGACGTATTCGGTGCGGCATTCCTGCCGTGGACGGTTCACTTGTTCAACTTGCGGCGTTACGCGCACGACGCGGCCGAAATCTTCAAAGTCGGCAGCCTGCGCGACGGGCAAGGCGCCAAGACACAGGGCGGACAGAATCAATTTGGCTTGCAAGTTCATGTGGGACCTCGTTCGTGGGGATAGTCGGGTGTTCTAACAACCTAAGACAATGGTAATCCCGCTTTGCGCGCAAAAGGGGTTCGTATGGCAACAAATTGTAACAGCGGGGGCGCCGCCGCCGGCAGCCTGTAACATGCACTTCGACGTACGCGGCGAGCGCCGCGCAGGGGGAGGAAAGAGGGAAACGGTGGCGGCGATCGGTCGAATCGACCGGAAATGCGCGGCAAAATTCGCGGTCTGTAACAAATCTTGCGTTTGACGCTACATTCGGGTTGATTCGTTTAGTACAACACGTTACCCTAATAAGCGTATGGCGTCAGATTGACAATGCAAAAACAAAGCATAGCATAGCACGGCACGCGCATTGGCCCGCTTGCAGTGGTGCGTCGATAGGGAAAACAGCACCAGCATATCCATATAACAGGTCGATTTGAGGGAAAAATGAGTTTGTTAATAACCGTGCCGCCCAACCTTGTCCAGTCCATTCGTGCGTTCCGCGTGACCGAATTACAAGACGAGGCAGTCCGTCTCGGGCAGCACTTTTTATATGCGCATTGCCTGGCCGGTGTAACGAAACAGCAAGTGCTCGGCATTATTGCGGAGTCGTTTTTATTCCCGAAAAACTTCGCCAAGAATGTCGACGCGCTGCGCGAATGCCTGACCGACACGATGTTCAAGGCGGGGCCGCAAACCGGTTTCCTGGTGGTGTTGGAGCAGTTGCCCAACACGCAGAAATTCGACAAGGAGGCGCGCGAAACCCTGCTCGACGTGTTCCGCGACGCGGCCGATTTCTGGATGGAGAAAAAAGTTCCCTTCCGCGTGTTTTACTCCTTCGAGTAGGCGCCGCGGCGCCGCCCGCGCGCGCCCCGCGCCGGACGCGGCCGACGCCGACGCGGTCCGGCTTTTCGCGTGCTGCGCCGCAACAAATTTGCGCTGCTTCCTTGGTTCGCGCCGCCATAGCAGGTACAATGCGCGGTTTGACGCCTTCTTCGCTGCACAGGAAGGCTGTCCACAAAGGCGACGCGCACGCGCAACAGAGGCCGGATCCGCCGCTCTCCCGGTCGGCACGCAACACCGTTCACCGCTTTTACGCGCCAGGTTGACGCCTAATCGCAGTCGGCTCCTTCCACTCTTCGCCTTCAACCGCGAAGTCTCTCAGAGCAAAATTGATGAAAAACATCGTTATCCTCATTTCCGGGCGCGGCAGCAATATGGAGGCGGTCGTCCGCGCGGCCCAGGCCGAGCAATGGCCGGCCCGCATTGCCGCCGTCATCAGCAACCGCGCCGACGCCAAAGGCCTGGCCTTCGCCGCCGACAAGGGGATCGCGACGGCCGTCGTGGCCAACAAGGACTACGCTAGCCGCGCCGAGTTCGACGCCGCCCTGCAAACCGCGATCGACGGCTTCGCCCCCGACCTGGTGGTGCTGGCCGGCTTCATGCGGATTTTGACGGCGCCCTTCGTCGAGCACTACGCCGGGCGCATGCTGAACATCCACCCGTCGCTGCTGCCGCACTTCCCCGGCCTGGCCACGCACGAGCAGGCGCTGGCCAGCGGCATGCGCGAGCACGGGGCGACGGTGCACTTCGTCACCGCCGAACTCGACCACGGCCCCGTGGTTGCGCAGGCAACGGTGCCGGTTTTGCCGGACGACACCGCCGACACGCTGTCGGCGCGCGTGTTGGTCCAGGAACATTTGCTTTACCCGCGCGCGATCCGCCTCTTCATCGACGGCAAGCTGTCGATCGAGCAGGGCACTGTCCGCGTGGACACACAATAAATATAGACAGGAAAATATTATGAGATTGCCACCAGCGATTCTGGCCAACGCCGAAGAAGTCTTGCGCGAAATTTTGCGTTTCACGGCGCCAGCCGACTCCACCCTGTCGCGCTATTTCCGCGACCACCCGCGGCTTGGCTCGCGCGAGCGCGGCGCCGTCGCCGAAGGCATTTACGCGGTGTTGCGCAACAAATCCTTCTTCACCGACTTCGCCGAGGCCGGCAGCGGCCCGACCATGCGCCGCCTGACCATCCTCGGCCTGGCCGAGGCGATGGGCGCCGATTCGCTGGGCGGCTTGACCGAGGAAGAAACCGAATGGCTGGAACGCATCACCCAGATCGACCGCAACCTGATGCAGCCGACGATGCGCGCCAACATGCCGAAATGGCTGTATGACAAGCTCATCGCCCAGTACGGCGAAGCCGAAACGATGCTGCTGACCGACGCGCTGAACGCGCCGGCGCCGCTCGACCTGCGCGTCAATTCGCTGAAGTCGAACCGCGAAGACGTGATGGTCGCGCTGGCCGAAGCGCCGGTGCTGAGCACGCCGACGCCGTACGCGCCGCTTGGCTTGCGCGTGCTGAAGAAGCCGTCGCTGCAAAACATGCCCTTGTTCCAGAGCGGCGCAATCGAGGTGCAGGACGAGGGCAGCCAAGTGCTGGCGCAAATCGTCGGCGCCAAGCGCGGCGAGATGGTGGTCGATTTCTGCGCCGGCGCCGGCGGCAAGACGCTGGCGCTGGGCGCGCTGATGCGCAACACCGGCCGGCTGTACGCCTTCGACGTGTCGGAAAAACGCCTGGCCAAGCTGAAGCCGCGCCTGGCCCGCAGCGGTCTGTCGAACGTGCATCCGGTGCAGATCGCGCATGAGCGCGACGCCAAGATCAAGCGCCTGGCCGGCAAGATCGACCGCGTGCTGGTCGACGCGCCGTGCAGCGGCCTGGGCACCCTGCGCCGCAATCCCGACGTCAAATGGCGCCAACAGCCGCAATCGATCGTCGAACTGCAGGAAAAGCAGGCCGCCATCCTGGCCGGCGCGGCGCGCCTGGTCAAAGGCGGCGGACGCCTGGTGTACGCGACTTGCAGCTTCTTGAACGAGGAAAACGACCAGATCGCCGAGCAGTTCCTGGCGGGCCACCCGGACTTCTTCCTGTTGCCGATGTCGCAGGTTTTGGCCGAACAGAAAATCGACCTGGAAATGGGCGACTACTTGAAACTCTTGCCGCACCGCCACCATACCGACGGCTTCTTCGCCGCCGTGTTCGAGCGCAAAGTCATGCCTAAGAAAGTCTTCGCCGACAAGGTGGAAGACGCCGACGGCGCGGAAGCGGCCGCCGAGTAAGGCGGGCCGCGGCAGGGCGCCGCGGCTTCGTCGTTGCATTCATCAAACCAAGGGCCGTTTGCCTTGGGCTGATGTTTTACGCCGCCGGCGCGCTAAGATTGACACTTTTGATTTTTTAGGCTTCGTTCACTTCCCCCACGACATGAACCAAATCCCGCTCCTGAGTCTGATCGCCGATTTGGCCGACGATGTGCGCAATCCGGCGATGATGTGGCAGATTGGCGCCATTCTCGCCAGCGTTATCCTCGGCTGGGCACTCGCCCACGGCTTGCGCGCGGCCTTCGTGCGCAACACGCAGGCGCCCACCGCCGAACATTTCGGCATCGAAAGCTTCATGCGCGTGCTCACGCCAGCGCTGATTGCCGGCCTGATGGCCGTCGCCCAATATTTCCTGAGCAAATCGCAGCACGTCCACGCCCTTAGCGTCGCGCTGCCGCTGTGCAGCTCGCTAGCCTTGATTCGTTTCGGCTTCTATATGTTGCGCAAGGTCTTCGCCCGCCACGGCCAGGTCGGCGCCGCCCTGGTGACGTTTGAGAAAGTCTTCGCGCTACTGGTGTGGCTGGCCGTGGCCTTGTACATCACCGGCCTGTGGCCAGACCTGTTCGAGTACCTGGACCAGACCACGCTGCCGCTGGGCAAACACAAGGTGTCGGTCGCCACCATCTTGCAAGCCATCGTCTCGGTCGCAGTGTTGCTGATGCTGGCCATGTGGGCCGGCGCCACGCTGGAAGACCGCTTGATGAAGCTGTCGGGCATGCATTCGTCGCTGCGGGTGGTGATGGCGCGCATGGCACGCGCCGTGCTGATCCTGCTGGCGGTGCTGCTCAGCCTGTCGCTGGTGGGCATCGACCTGACGGTGTTGTCGGTGTTCGGCGGCGCGCTTGGTGTCGGCCTCGGCCTGGGTTTGCAGAAGATCGCCAGTAACTACGTGTCCGGCTTCATTATCCTGCTCGACCGCAGCTTGTCGATCGGCGACATGATCACGGTCGACAAGTACAGTGGCCGGGTGACGCAGATCAACACCCGCTACACGGTGTTGCAGGGGCTGGACGGGATCGAGTCGATTGTGCCCAATGAAATGTTCATCGCCGGGGCGGTGCAAAACTCCTCGCTGTCAAACCGCAATTTGGCGCTCTCGACCCAGGTGTCGGTGGCCTACGAGTCCGACTTGGAGGCGGTGCTGGTGATGCTGATCGCCGCCGCCGCCAGCGTTGCGCGCGTGGCCACGGAGCCTGCGCCGTCGGCGACCTTGTTGCGCTTCGGCGCCGACGGCCTCGACCTGCAAGTGGGCTTCTGGATCAGCGACCCCGAGAACGGCCGCGGCGGCGTCACCTCCGACGTCAACCGGGCGATCTGGCACGCGCTGAAGGCCAGCAATGTTTCCGTGCCCTTTCCGCAGCGCGAGGTGCGCATTGTCGGCGCGCCGGCCGGCGCCGGCGCTTTCGCCGCCGAAGCGGGCGGCGCGCCGGGCGCCGCCCCCGGCGTTGTGCCCGGGTAGATGTATCTCGGCAATGCTTCGCTTGAAAAATCTGAAAGCAGCGTACAATTGCGTTCAAAATCGAGAAAAACGGACCTCTCTGGCGTAGCGGGAGCGACCGTCAACACGCCATTCACTTTGGAGCAGTAATGACTTTAAGTTCAGTTGTAAATGCCACGCTGGAGTTTCTGGCCAACGGCATCACCGGCTTTTCGGGCTGGGAAGTATTCTTTTACACCTTGGCGGTAACCCATATTACCATCGCCAGCGTGACGATTTATTTGCACCGCCACCAGGCCCACCGCGCGTTGGAGCTGCACGCCCTCCCCAGCCATTTCTTCCGTTTCTGGCTGTGGCTGACGACCGGCCAGGTCACCAAGGAATGGGCCGCCGTACACCGCAAGCACCACGCCAAATGCGACACGGTGGAAGATCCGCACAGCCCGGTCACCCGCGGCATCAAGAAAGTGCTGTTCGAGGGTGCCGAGCTGTACCGTATCGAGTCGAAAAACATGGAAACCATCGAGAAGTACGGCCATGGCACGCCAGACGACTGGATCGAACGCAATCTGTACACCCGCTTCAGCTGGCAGGGCGTGGTTGCCTTGTTTTTCATTAACATCGCGCTGTTCGGCGTGCTCGGCGTGTCCGTGTGGGCCGTGCAAATGATGTGGATTCCCGTCACCGCCGCCGGCATCATCAACGGCATCGGCCACTATTGGGGCTACCGCAACTACGACTGCGCCGACGCCGCCACCAACATCATTCCGTTCGGTATCCTGATCGGCGGCGAGGAATTGCACAACAATCACCACACCTTCGCGACGTCGGCCAAGCTGTCGTCGAAATGGTATGAAATCGATATTGGCTGGGGCTATATCCGCGCCTTGGAAATGATGGGCCTGGCCAAGGTGAAGAAGCGCGCGCCGGAACCGAAGTTCGCGCACGGAAAAATGGAAGCCGACTTCGACACCCTGCAATCGGTGATCGCCAACCGCTACGACGTCATGTCGAAGTACGCCAAGTCGATCAAGCACGCGTGGAAGGAAGAATTGGCTGTGCTCAAGGGCAAGGCCGAACTGGAGGCGCGTTTCCTGAAATCGTCGCGTAAGCTGATGCAACGCGAGCCGGGCAAGTTGGAAGGCGCGCAGCAGCAACAACTGAGCGAATTGTTCCAACACAGCAAGGCGTTGGAAACCATGCACCACATGCGCGTAGAACTGGGCGTAATTTGGGAGCGTTCGCACTTCACCCGCGACCAGTTGCTGCACAAGCTGCAAGACTGGTGCGCGCGCGCCGAGGCGTCCGGCATCAAGTCGCTGCAAGAGTTCTCTTTCCGTCTGCGCAGCTATTCCTGACGCCACCGCGTCCGCGTAGCAGCAAAAAGCCCCGCTTGCGGGGCTTTTTTACGCTCATTGACAAGTGAAATCGTTGAACGCGGGATATCCCGCCTCCGGTAATTTTTGCGCCCAGTCTGTCAAGAAACCGCGCGCCGCTTGCCCGTCTTGGAACTTGCCGCCCTTAACGAGCATATTCTCCAGATAGGCCAATTCCTGGCAGACAAAGGCCCGATCCTGGGTAGCCAGCAGCATCGCCAGCATTTCCTCTGCCTCTTGTTGGGCATTGTTATGTTGTTTCATCAATTGATAGCGGCGCCGATACAGCGGCGCCGCCGCGCTGCTAAAGTCGGGCCGGAAACCGAAACTGGCGCCGTCCTCCCGCAAGCGGTACACCAATGGAAAATAGCGCGGCCCCGTCAACTGGGGGTAAACGTCGCGCCGCATGACGACGCCGAATACGCGGCCATCGCTGCCCACATGGAGCGGCTCGTTGCCATCCTGCATATCGAGCGTGGCAACGTCTAGCGACGCCCCGGCACTGCGCAAGACCTTATAGGTGTAGTGCCGGCCGCCCAAATTGCCGCATAGGGCAAGCAGATGCGGCGTCAGTAGTGTCATCGCGGGGATGGCGTCACAACCTGGTTGCAACGGCGTGTCCTCGGAATAGACTACCCGGCGGTCGGCGGCGCGCAGCACGCTGATGCGGCCCACCGCAGCGCCGTGCAGATCGCCCGGCCCGTCCTCCAGGCGGGGTTCGAACTGGAACAGGCGTGCGGCGCTACCGCTACCGGTCCGCATGTCGGAGGCGGTGGCTCCGGTCGTGCAAGCGGCGCTTGCCCAGATGGCGACCACGGCAAGGGTGCGTATTGGTTTCATGGAAAGCGCCATTCACAGTAAGGCTGGGAAAAGGAAATCGGCCGCCCAGGCGGGGAGGCGATTCGCGGACGTAAAAAAAGCCGCTCGTGGAGCGGCTTTTTCCCAAAGCGACAGAGACCGGATTACTTGATCTTTGTTTCTTTGTACGTTACGTGCTTGCGAACTTTAGGATCAAATTTCATGATCTCCATTTTCGCAGGCGTGGTACGCTTGTTTTTGGTAGTCGTGTAGAAGTGACCCGTACCGGCGGTCGATTCTAACTTGATTTTGTCGCGGCCTGATTTTGCCATGATAGCTCCCTTATTCTGCTAATTAGACTTTTTCGCCACGAGCGCGCATATCGGTCAATACGGCGTCGATGCCGACTTTGTCGATGACGCGCAGACCGGCGTTGGACAAGCGCAGGGAGACCCAGCGGTTTTCAGATTCAACAAAAATACGACGATTCTGCAAGTTAGGCAGAAAACGACGTTTGGTTTTGTTGTTTGCATGGGAAACATTGTTGCCGACCATCGGCTTCTTCCCAGTGACTTGGCAAACACGTGCCATATCGCACTCCTTAAGGACTTCCACAATTGGAAAAACGAGAGTATAGCCAAAAAACTCAGAATTATCAATGACTTGTGAAAAACAATTGTGTCATGTTGTTTTAAATAAATTTAACAATTGCGTTTTTCGCGGTTTACGCCCGCGGCGGCGCGGTAAACCCGCCTACCGGCCGCGTCCGGCTACAACTGGCCGTGCTCGGCGAACGAGTGCACCATGCAGCCGGCCACGACGAAATGGTCGAGGATGCGCACGTCCACCAGGGCCAGCGCCTGCACCAGCGCGCGCGTGAGCAGCAGGTCGGACTCGCTGGGTTCCGGCGTGCCGGATGGATGGTTGTGGGCCAGCATGACGCCGGCGGCGTTGCGCGCCAGCGCTTCCTTGACCACTTCGCGCGGGTAGACGCTGGTGTGGGTCAAGGTGCCGCGAAACATTTCCTTGGCCTCGATCAAGCGGTTCTTGACGTCCAAAAACAACACGTAGAACGATTCATGCGATTTGTTGCTCAGCATCAGGCGCAGGTACTCCTTCACCGCCTGCGGCGAGCTGAGGGCCTGGCCGGCCGTCAGTTGCTCGCCGATGGCGCGGCGCGCCAGCTCCATCACCGCCTGCAGTTGCGCGAACTTGGCGGCGCCCAGGCCGTGCACGGCGCAAAAGTCGTTCAGGCTGGCGCCGAACAGGCCGCCCAGCGAGCCGAAGTGTAATACGGTGTCGCGCGCCAGGTCGACCGCGCTCTTGCCCTTGACGCCGGTGCGCAGGAACAACGCCAGTAGTTCGGCGTTCGACAGCGCCTGCGCGCCCTCGCTGATGAGGCGTTCGCGCGGCCGTTCGTGGGCCGGCCATTGATTAATTCCCATGTTTCCCCCCGAAATGTGCCGCCGTCCGCGCAGTGCCCGCGGCGGCGACGGCAAGGTGGCTTACAATATCGCTTTGCCTGCTAACTGAATATTATGTCCAACGTCGAAACCGCGGTCGTCACCAAATCGGCCTACCTCACTTTGCATTATCGTCTCGCCAGCGCCGGCGGTACTGATATTGTCACTACCTTTAACGGAAATCCGGCCACCCTGATGCTGGGGCAGGGCCAACTGGCGCCCTTCCTCGAGGACTGCCTGATGGGCCTGCCCGAAGGCAGCCACCAGCGCTTCGAGCTGGCCGCCGCCGAAGCCTTCGGCGAACGCAACCCGGAGCTGGTACAGCCGGTCACCCGCGCCACGCTCGACGAAAACTCGGTGCCGGGCGCCGACTACAAGATCGGCGACCTGGTCGACTTCGCCGCGCCGGGCGGCGGCCGCTTTGCCGGCGTGTTGCGCGAACTGAAGGGCGATTCGGCGATTTTCGACTTCAACCACCCGCTCGCCGGGCAGGCGCTGACGTTTGAAGTCCAACTGATTTCGGTGCTGTAAGCGGCCGCGCCGCATAGATAAAAGGATGAGCGATGGACAAAGAAATTCTGCTGGCGCAACCGCGCGGCTTTTGCGCCGGCGTCGACCGCGCCATTGAAATCGTCGAGCGCGCCTTGCAGCAGTTCGGCGCGCCGATCTACGTGCGCCACGAAATCGTGCACAACGCCTACGTCGTGGCCGACCTGCGCAACAAGGGCGCGATCTTCATCGACGACCTCGACGACGTCCCGGCCGGCAACACACTGGTGTTTTCCGCGCACGGCGTCTCGAAGGCGGTGCGGGCCGAGGCCGAGTCGCGCGGACTGAGCATTTTCGACGCCACCTGCCCGCTGGTGACCAAGGTCCACGTCGAAGTGGCGAAGATGCGCCGCGAGGGCCGCGAGATCGTCATGATCGGCCACGACGGCCATCCCGAGGTCGAGGGCACGATGGGCCAGGCCGAGCGCGGCATGCACCTGGTGGAGACCCTGGCCGACGTCGCCGGCTTAAACGTCGACAACCCGGACATGCTGGCCTACGTGTCGCAAACCACCTTGTCGGTCGACGACACGGCCGACATCATTGCCGCGCTCAAGTCGCGCTTCCCGAATATCGCCGAGCCGAAAAAAGGCGACATCTGCTACGCCACCACCAACCGCCAGGAGGCCGTCAAGTTCATGGCGCCGCAGGTCGACCTGGTGATCGTCGTCGGCAGCCCGAACAGCTCGAACTCGAACCGGCTGCGCGAAGTGGCCGAGAAGATGGGCGCGCCGGCCTACATGGTCGATAGCGCCGCGCAAATCGATCCGGCCTGGCTTGAAGGCAAGGTCAGGATCGGCGTCACGGCCGGCGCCTCGGCGCCGGAGGTGCTGGTGCAGGCAGTGATCGACCGCTTGAAGGCGTGCGGCGTGCGCAGCGTGCGCGCGCTGGACGGGGTGCAGGAGGCGGTGACGTTCCCGATGCCGCGGGGACTCGACGGCGTCAAGGCCGGCGCGCTGTAGCGGTCTGCCTGCCACAAAGGAACGGCCGCCTCGCGCGGTTGTTTTGTATAGGCCCAAAAGAAAAATCGATGGCGGCCCTGCGAACAGGGCGGCCATCGATTCGATGCGACGCCGGACCAGCCGGCGTACTGGCTTACATGATTACTTGGTCACTGCCAGCAGCGAACGCTTGCCGCCTTTGTAGGTGTACAAGGTCAGGGTGCCTTCGAGCATGTCGCCTTTGGCGTCAAACGCGATATTGCCGGTCACGCCTTTGCGCTTGGTCTTGGCCAGGAAAGGCAGGTACTTGGCAGGATCGGACGAACCGGCTTTCTGCATTGCCTCAACCATGGTCATAACGGAATCGTACACGTACGGAGCATAGATCTGCACGTCGACGCCGAATTTTTTCTTGTATGCCGCTTTGAAGTCGTCCAGGGTCGATTTTTGTGCATCTTCGACGCCGCCGGCTTCCGCGCAGACAACTTGATTGTCAGCCATCGCATCGCCCGCCAGGGTGGCCAGCGCTTCGGTACAGATGCCGTCGCCGCCCATCAGCTTGGCATTGATGCCCAGTTGTTTCATCTGGCGCAGCATTGGGCCGGCTACGGCGTCCATGCCGCCGAAGAAGATCACGTCCGGGTTTTTGGCTTTGATGGCGGTCAGGATGGCGCCGAAATCGGTCGCCTTGTCGGTGGTGTACTGGCGGCCGACGACTTCGGTGCCGGCTTTTTTGCTGTTCACGCCTTTGATGAACTCTTCGGACACGCCTTGGCCGTACGCGGTGCGGTCGTCAATCACGGCCACTTTCTTGGCCTTGTTGATTTGCACGGCGTAGCGACCCAGCGTGCCGCCCAGCTGGCCGTCATTGGCGACCAGGCGGAAGGCGGTTTTGAAACCTTGTTGGGTGTATTTCGGGTTGGTTGCCGATGGCGAAATTTGTGGGATGCCGGCTTCGTTGTAGATTTTCGACGCCGGGATCGTGGTGCCCGAATTCAAGTGGCCGATCACGCCTTGTACTTTTGCATCGACCAGTTTCTGGGCGACGGCGGTGGCTTGTTTTGGATCCGCAGCATCATCCTCGGTCAGCAGTTCCAGTTTGACTTTTTTACCGCCGATCATCACGCCCTTGGCGTTCAGTTCGTCGATAGCCATGCGTGCGCCGTTTTCATTGTCTTTGCCCAAGTGGGCAATCGCGCCTGAGATCGGGCCAACGTGGCCAATCTTGACAACTTCTTGGGCAGCGGCTGTACCGGCGAATGCGAAAGCAATGGCGCCAGCCAGTGGCATGATTTTTGTACTGATCTGCATTAGGTCTTCTCCAGAGGATTTAAAAAAACAGGGACTTGCCATTTTTTTCTTACCGGGCTAATCGAGTAGCCTCTATTTATCATCCGCCGTACCGCAAACCGCTCAAGCGCATGCTGTCGTTGTGCTATCTTATCTCGATGGCGCAGCGCCGAATATTCGCGTTGGTTGCGGTTCGGAGCACGATGACACAGCGCCGGGCCATGTGTCAATACGCAAAAGCGCATCTGGGCCCGTTCCATGCCTCATTTTATATAGCGGCGCCAACATCCGGGGGACGAGGGCGCCGCTTTACCACCATACTGTTATAGCCGTCGTCGATTAGAACTTGTGACGGAGACCGACGCTGAACGCGCTCGAGGTCGAACCCAGGGCTTGCTCTTTCGACGCGTCGGCCACGCCACCGCTGGAGGCATCGCTCACGTAGTTACGCGCGCCTGCTTCGTTTTTGATGCGTGCATACGAGGTGTACAGGTTGGTGCGCTTCGACAGCGAGTACAGGTAACCGACGGCGATCTGCTTGGCGCCTTTTTTCGAATTGGCCATGCGGTCGTTTTTGTCGATGTAGGAAGCCAGGAAGCTGCCTGGACCGACCGGTACGCTAGCGCCAACCATGAAGTCGCGGTACTTGGCCGTTTTGCCATCGTTGACTTCTTCGGTTTCGTAAGCCGCATGCGCGGTGACCGGACCGAAGTTGTAGGTCGCGCCGACCAGGATGTCTTCGGTACCGTTCGAACCTACGATGGCTGAATTCGAGGCGACTTTGTTCCAAGCCGCGGTGACCAGCAGTGGACCTTTGTTGAAGTCAACCGAGGCGCCGGCTTTGGCGTTGACTTTGTTGCCGTTCGACGATTCACCGGCGCCGAACAGGGCGGTTGCGGTGAAGCCGTTGATTGCTGGCATCGAGTAGGTAATGGCGTTGTCGACGCGCACGGTGCCAGCGCTCATCAGGTTGGTGGTGGCGCCCGACAAGCCGGTACCGAACGGATCGATAGCATCCATCGACAGGAAGATTGGGTTGTATTGACGACCCAGGTTCACGGCGCCGAAGGCACCCGACAGGCCAACCCAAGCCTGGCGACCGAACAGACGGCCACCTTGGCGTTGCGCGCCGGTATCGAGGTCGAAACCGTTTTCAAGTTGGAAGTTCGCCTTCAAACCGCCGCCCAGATCTTCCGTACCTTTAAAGCCCAGGCGATTGCCCGATTGCACACCGGTAGACAGCTTGGTGACGGCGCCGGCAATAGCGCCGGTCTCACGGGTAATACCTGCGTCGACTACACCGTAGATGGTGACGGACGATTGTGCGGATGCGACGCCGGCGATCGATGCCAGGACTGCGAGTGCGAGAAGCGTTTTTTTCATTTTTGGGTCATCCTAAAAGAGTATGTTGTACAACTTCTTAATGCTGCAATCGGCTCAGCTGTATGCTGGTCGAGGTCTGCTTGTTCTGTCGATTCAAGAAGCTGAGCTTATTTGACCAAAGATTACTTACTTAACATACAAAAATCATGCGAAATCAGAAATTGAATGTAGTTTGTAGACATTTTTACGACACATTATTGCTTTAATGTAATTATTTGACGCATTTAATGATTTTTATGTCAACATTTATTATCTTGACGGCGGCGAATAAAAAACGGTCGCCATCGGCTTTCCTGGCCCGGGCGGGGGTCTCGGCACCCAGCTCTCTACCCACTCGTCTAACATTTCCGCAAAAGCAACAGAATTTTATTTGGAGTGTCGCTAAATTCCCGTGATGTTTATCGTATTCTTAGTTATTATGGCAGCGCTTTAGAGATTGCCTTCTAATCATTTTGGCTACTGTATTCGACAGGCAACGGCAAAGCACCTACCGCACACGGGGACGAACAGCACATGTCACCGATGTCAGCGCGTAGTCGCGGCCTATGGCTGTCATCACAGCACGCACGCGGGGCGCCCGAAGTGTTGTTTTTTTGGGTGTCGTTTGTTCTGATAGCGTTCGTTGCGCAAATATAATTCGACTCATAAAGGGCAGGCAAAACATGGATACATTTATCCAACAAATCATCAACGGCTTGGTGCTGGGCAGCATGTACGCGCTGGTCGCCCTGGGCTATACGATGGTATATGGC
>NZ_KB467824.1:5140150-5546083 GCF_000344615.1 Janthinobacterium sp. CG3
TACGGCGCCATGATCGGCGGCATCGTGCTGGGCATTATCGAAAGCCTGGGCGCCGGTTACATCGGCGACCTCACCGGCGGCTTCCTCGGCAGCCACTACCAGGACATCTTCGCTTTCGTGGTCCTCATCATCGTCCTCACGATCCGGCCTTCCGGCATCATGGGTGAACGCGTCGCCGACCGCGCTTAAGTTTAAGGAAAACAATCATGGCAAGTTTCTTCGACTTCGACGTCAAAAACAATCCGGGCAAGGCCTACACCAGCATGGGCGTGATCCTGCTGGGCTTGATGGTCTTCCCGTTCTTCGCCGCCCAGTTCGGCAACTCGTGGGTGCGCATCATCGACATCGCGCTGCTCTACATCATGCTGGCGCTGGGGCTGAACATCGTGGTCGGCTTCGCCGGCCTGCTCGACCTGGGTTACATCGCGTTCTACGCGGTGGGCGCCTACATGACCGGCCTGTTGGCCTCGCCGCAATTCGCGGCGCTGCTGGAATCGGTCGTCAACCAGTATCCGCTGCTCGGCGACTTCCTGGTCGGCGTGATGGGCGAGGACATCCGCGCCAACGGCATCCACCTGTCGGTGTGGCTGATCGTGCCGCTGTCGGCGGCCGTGGCCGGCCTGTTCGGCGCGCTGCTGGGCGCGCCGACCTTGAAACTGCGCGGCGACTACCTGGCCATCGTCACGCTGGGCTTCGGCGAGATCATCCGCATCTTCATGAACAACCTCAACGAGCCGATCAACTTCACCAACGGCCCGCAGGGTATCAACCTGATCGACCCGATCCG
The DNA here is from genome assembly GCF_000344615.1 of Janthinobacterium sp. CG3. Taxonomy (GTDB): domain Bacteria; phylum Pseudomonadota; class Gammaproteobacteria; order Burkholderiales; family Burkholderiaceae_D; genus Janthinobacterium. The sequence goes on from NZ_KB467824.1 coordinate 5,140,938, forward strand.
CATCTTCGGCGTGTCGCTGGGCGGCGAGGCCGGTTCCAAGGCCACCGTGGTGGTCGGCGGTTTTTCGATGCCGTCGGTGAACGCGTACTACTTCCTGTTCCTGTTCCTGTGCATCGCCATCGTCTTCGTGACGACGCGGCTGCAGCATTCGCGCCTGGGCCGCGCCTGGGTGGCGATCCGCGAAGACGAAATCGCCGCCAAGGCGATGGGCATCAACACCCGCAACGTCAAGTTGCTGGCGTTCTCGATGGGCGCCTCGTTCGGCGGCGTGGCCGGGGCGATGTTCGCGTCGTTCCAGGGTTTCGTGTCGCCGGAGTCGTTCTCGCTGACGGAGTCGATCGCGGTGCTGGCGATGGTGGTGCTGGGCGGTATCGGCCACATCCCGGGCGTGATCATGGGCGGCGTGCTGCTGGCGGCGCTGCCGGAGGTGCTGCGGCACATCGTCGAGCCGGCGCAGAACGCGCTGTTCGGCAAGGTGCTGATCGAAGCCGAAGTGCTGCGCCAGTTGCTGTACGGCCTGGCGATGGTGCTGATCATGCTGAACCGCCCGGCCGGCCTGTGGCCAGCGCCCAAGCATGAGGACCGCCCCGACCGCGACACAGACAAACCAGATCCATCGACCGGCGTAATGGCGGCGTAAGGGAGAGACACAGATGAGCGAACAGACCATTCTCAACATCGCCGGCGTGAACAAGCGCTTCGGCGGCCTGCAAGCCTTGACCGACGTCGGCATCACGATCACCAAGGGCCAGATCTACGGCCTGATCGGCCCCAACGGCGCCGGCAAGACGACCTTCTTCAACGTCATCACCGGGCTGTACCAGCCCGACACCGGCACCTTCGAGCTGGCCGGCAAGCCGTACTCGCCGTCGGCGCCGCACGAGGTGGCCAAGGCCGGCATCGCGCGCACGTTCCAGAACATCCGCCTGTTCGGCGAGATGACGGCGCTGGAAAACGTCATGGTGGGGCGCCACGTGCGCTCGCACCAGGGCGTGTTCGGCGCGGTGTTCCGCCACAAGGCGGCGCGCGAGGAGGAGGCGGGCATCCGCATCCGCGCCCAGGAACTGCTGGACTTCGTCGGCATCGGCCAGTTCGCCAACCGCACCTCGCGCTTCCTGTCCTACGGCGACCAGCGCCGCCTGGAGATCGCGCGGGCGCTGGCGACGGACCCGCAACTGCTGGCCCTGGACGAGCCGGCCGCCGGCATGAACGCCACCGAGAAGCTGGCGCTGCGCGAGCTGCTGGTGAAAATCAAGGCCGAGGGCAAGACGGTGCTGCTGATCGAGCACGACGTGAAACTGATGATGGGCCTGTGCGACCGCATCACGGTGCTGGAATACGGCAAACGCATCGCCGAAGGCTTGCCGGCGGAGATACAGAAAAATCAGGCGGTGATTGACGCCTACCTGGGAGGATCGCACTAATGAGCGAGAACGTACTGAAAGTAGCGGGACTGAAAGTCGCGTACGGCGGCATCAAGGCCGTCAAGGGCATCGACCTGGAAGTCAACAAGGGCGAGTTGATCGCGCTGATCGGCGCCAACGGCGCCGGCAAGACGACGACGCTGAAGGCGATCACCGGCACGCTGCCGGACTGTAAAGTGGAAGGCAACGTGTCCTACCTGGGCAAGTCGCTCAAGGGCAGCAAGTCGTTCCACCTGGTCGAGCAGAAGCTGGCGATGGTGCCGGAAGGGCGCGGCGTGTTCACCCGCATGTCGATCGAGGAAAACCTGATGATGGGCGCCTACACGCGCGACGACAAGGCGGGCATCGAAGCCGACATCGCCAAGTGGTTCGAGGTGTTCCCGCGCCTGAAGGAGCGGCGGGCGCAGATGGCCGGCACGCTGTCGGGCGGCGAGCAGCAGATGCTGGCGATGGCGCGCGCGTTGATGAGCCATCCCAACCTGCTGTTGCTCGACGAGCCGTCGATGGGCCTGTCGCCGATCATGGTCGAGAAGATCTTCGAAGTGATCCGCAACGTCTCGAAAGAGGGCATCACGATCCTGCTGGTGGAGCAGAACGCCAAACTGGCGTTGCAGGCCGCCCACCGCGGCTACGTGATGGACTCGGGCTTGATCACCATGACCGGCAAGGCCAGCGACATGCTGGACGACCCGCGCGTGAAAGCCGCCTACCTGGGCGAATAAGCCGCAAGACAGCGGCACGAAACGGCGCCGATGGCGCCGTTTTTACGTGGCGGCAGGCTGCCGCGATGGCGGCGGCGGCGCCGACAACCAACGGCGTCACCTGGGGGACCGACCCTAACGGTCTCACCCCGGCTTTTCGCCGTTGGTTTGCAGCGCGCAGCGCCAGTTTACGCACGTTTTCTAGGGTTGTTTTTTGCGTAAAATTTCTCTTCGTTATTTTTTTGACGTCAACACAGAATAAAAATAGGTTTTGCCATGATCGGCAATATTATCCACTGAATTCTTGCTTTAATACGAGAACTCTTACTTGCAGAATGTCAATATCATAGCGGTCGATAGCACCTGAAAATTTGCCGCAGACCTACAGTGAGCAGATCGGGCGCGATATCAAGTACCAGGAGACACAGGGGTTGCACACCGCCGCTGTTGGTATGGAAGGAATTGCGGCCGATCTTGCTAAGTAGCGAGCCAATGGCGGCACCCACGGGATTCCCCCCGGGTGCCGCTTTTTGTTATGACTTCGCATTGTTGGCTGCGCAATATAACTCGACTCATAAAGGGCAAGTAAAAACATGGATACATTTATCCAACAAATCATCAACGGCTTGGTGCTGGGCAGCATGTACGCGCTGGTCGCCCTGGGCTATACGATGGTATATGGCGTACTCAACCTGATCAACTTCGCCCACGGCGACGTGCTGATGATCGGTGCAATGGCAGGTCTGACCATTCTCAACCTCCTCAATTCCTACGCGCCCGACTTGCCCGGCTACGTCAAGTTGGCCATCGCCATCGCCGGCGCGATTCCCGTGTGTATGCTGGTCAACATCCTGATCGAACGCGTGGCCTACCGCCGCCTGCGCAACGCGCCCCGGCTGGCGCCGTTGATCACGGCGATCGGCGTGTCGATCCTGCTGCAAACGTTCGCCATGATGATCTGGGGCCGCAACCCGCTGCCGTTCCCGCAACTGCTGTCGTCGGAGCCGATCACCATCGGCGGCGCGCTGATCTCGCAAACCCAGGTGCTGCTGCTGGCCCTGGCCGCGTTGTCGATGGGCTCGCTGGTGTTGCTGGTTGAAAAAACCAAGATGGGCCGGGCCATGCGCGCCACGGCCGAAAACCCGCGCGTGGCCGGCCTGATGGGCGTGGACTCGAACAAGGTCATCGTCGCCACGTTCGCCATCGGCGCCGCGCTGGCCGCGGTGGCCGGCGTGATGTGGGGCGCGAACTATTCGTCGATCCAGTTCGCGATGGGCTTCGTGCCGGGCTTGAAGGCGTTTTCGGCGGCGGTGTTGGGCGGTATCGGCAACATCTACGGCGCCATGATCGGCGGCATCGTGCTGGGCATTATCGAAAGCCTGGGCGCCGGTTACATCGGCGACCTCACCGGCGGCTTCCTCGGCAGCCACTACCAGGACATCTTCGCTTTCGTGGTCCTCATCATCGTCCTCACGATCCGGCCTTCCGGCATCATGGGTGAACGCGTCGCCGACCGCGCTTAAGTTTAAGGAAAACAATCATGGCAAGTTTCTTCGACTTCGACGTCAAAAACAATCCGGGCAAGGCCTACACCAGCATGGGCGTGATCCTGCTGGGCTTGATGGTCTTCCCGTTCTTCGCCGCCCAGTTCGGCAACTCGTGGGTGCGCATCATCGACATCGCGCTGCTCTACATCATGCTGGCGCTGGGGCTGAACATCGTGGTCGGCTTCGCCGGCCTGCTCGACCTGGGTTACATCGCGTTCTACGCGGTGGGCGCCTACATGACCGGCCTGTTGGCCTCGCCGCAATTCGCGGCGCTGCTGGAATCGGTCGTCAACCAGTATCCGCTGCTCGGCGACTTCCTGGTCGGCGTGATGGGCGAGGACATCCGCGCCAACGGCATCCACCTGTCGGTGTGGCTGATCGTGCCGCTGTCGGCGGCCGTGGCCGGCCTGTTCGGCGCGCTGCTGGGCGCGCCGACCTTGAAACTGCGCGGCGACTACCTGGCCATCGTCACGCTGGGCTTCGGCGAGATCATCCGCATCTTCATGAACAACCTCAACGAGCCGATCAACTTCACCAACGGCCCGCAGGGTATCAACCTGATCGACCCGATCCGCATCTTCGGCGTGTCGCTGGGCGGCGAGGCCGGTTCCAAGGCCACCGTGGTGGTCGGCGGTTTTTCGATGCCGTCGGTGAACGCGTACTACTTCCTGTTCCTGTTCCTGTGCATCGCCATCGTCTTCGTGACGACGCGGCTGCAGCATTCGCGCCTGGGCCGCGCCTGGGTGGCGATCCGCGAAGACGAAATCGCCGCCAAGGCGATGGGCATCAACACCCGCAACGTCAAGTTGCTGGCGTTCTCGATGGGCGCCTCGTTCGGCGGCGTGGCCGGGGCGATGTTCGCGTCGTTCCAGGGTTTCGTGTCGCCGGAGTCGTTCTCGCTGACGGAGTCGATCGCGGTGCTGGCGATGGTGGTGCTGGGTGGAATCGGCCACATCCCGGGCGTGATCATGGGCGGCGTGCTGCTGGCGGCGCTGCCGGAGGTGCTGCGGCACATCGTCGAGCCGGCGCAGAACGCGCTGTTCGGCAAGGTGCTGATCGAAGCCGAAGTGCTGCGCCAGTTGCTGTACGGCCTGGCGATGGTGCTGATCATGCTGAACCGCCCGGCCGGCCTGTGGCCNGCGCCCAAGCATGAGGACCGCCCCGACCGCGACACAGACAAACCAGATCCATCGACCGGCGTAATGGCGGCGTAAGGGAGAGACACAGATGAGCGAACAGACCATTCTCAACATCGCCGGCGTGAACAAGCGCTTCGGCGGCCTGCAAGCCTTGACCGACGTCGGCATCACGATCACCAAGGGCCAGATCTACGGCCTGATCGGCCCCAACGGCGCCGGCAAGACGACCTTCTTCAACGTCATCACCGGGCTGTACCAGCCCGACACCGGCACCTTCGAGCTGGCCGGCAAGCCGTACTCGCCGTCGGCGCCGCACGAGGTGGCCAAGGCCGGCATCGCGCGCACGTTCCAGAACATCCGCCTGTTCGGCGAGATGACGGCGCTGGAAAACGTCATGGTGGGGCGCCACGTGCGCTCGCACCAGGGCGTGTTCGGCGCGGTGTTCCGCCACAAGGCGGCGCGCGAGGAGGAGGCGGGCATCCGCATCCGCGCCCAGGAACTGCTGGACTTCGTCGGCATCGGCCAGTTCGCCAACCGCACCTCGCGCTTCCTGTCCTACGGCGACCAGCGCCGCCTGGAGATCGCGCGGGCGCTGGCGACGGACCCGCAACTGCTGGCCCTGGACGAGCCGGCCGCCGGCATGAACGCCACCGAGAAGCTGGCGCTGCGCGAGCTGCTGGTGAAAATCAAGGCCGAGGGCAAGACGGTGCTGCTGATCGAGCACGACGTGAAACTGATGATGGGCCTGTGCGACCGCATCACGGTGCTGGAATACGGCAAACGCATCGCCGAAGGCTTGCCGGCGGAGATACAGAAAAATCAGGCGGTGATTGACGCCTACCTGGGAGGATCGCACTAATGAGCGAGAACGTACTGAAAGTAGCGGGACTGAAAGTCGCGTACGGCGGCATCAAGGCCGTCAAGGGCATCGACCTGGAAGTCAACAAGGGCGAGTTGATCGCGCTGATCGGCGCCAACGGCGCCGGCAAGACGACGACGCTGAAGGCGATCACCGGCACGCTGCCGGANTGTAAAGTGGAAGGCAACGTGTCCTACCTGGGCAAGTCGCTCAAGGGCAGCAAGTCGTTCCACCTGGTCGAGCAGAAGCTGGCGATGGTGCCGGAAGGGCGCGGCGTGTTCACCCGCATGTCGATCGAGGAAAACCTGATGATGGGCGCCTACACGCGCGACGACAAGGCGGGCATCGAAGCCGACATCGCCAAGTGGTTCGAGGTGTTCCCGCGCCTGAAGGAGCGGCGGGCGCAGATGGCCGGCACGCTGTCGGGCGGCGAGCAGCAGATGCTGGCGATGGCGCGCGCGTTGATGAGCCATCCCAACCTGCTGTTGCTCGACGAGCCGTCGATGGGCCTGTCGCCGATCATGGTCGAGAAGATCTTCGAAGTGATCCGCAACGTCTCGAAAGAGGGCATCACGATCCTGCTGGTGGAGCAGAACGCCAAACTGGCGTTGCAGGCCGCCCACCGCGGCTACGTGATGGACTCGGGCTTGATCACCATGACCGGCAAGGCCAGCGACATGCTGGACGACCCGCGCGTGAAAGCCGCCTACCTGGGCGAATAAGCCGCAAGACAGCGGCACGAAACGGCGCCGATGGCGCCGTTTTTACGTGGCGGCAGGCTGCCGCGATGGCGGCGGCGGCCGCCACTTGCCTAGGGCGAGCGCGCATAAAAAATGCCCCGCGTTGGGCGGGGCATAATGGCAGCCGTCTGAGGAGAACAACACGGCTGCCGGAGACTGCTGGCGGTCCGCTTGCGCGGCCCGGCCGTTTACATTACTTCTTGGCGGCGGCGCGTGGCACGACTTTTTCAGCGGCTTGGCTGAATTGGTTCACGGCCGAAGTTACGTTCGCTTCGATTGCTTCAACAGCTTGCTTGCTGCTTTTGCTGAACTGCTCGTACCCGGCGCTGGCGTTGCCGATTGCCGATTTCAAGATTGCCACAGCGTTTTCCGAACCGGCTGGTGCGTTTTTGCTGACTTCTTCAACCAGCGAAATAACTTTGCGGTTGGTTTCGGCGATTTGGGTTTCTGCAGCCTTGCTGAATTCGGCTTGGGTGCCCGACGTGATCGCTGCCAGGTGGCGGCCGTAAGCGATGGCTTTTTCGGCGCTTGGCTGAGCTTGTGCGGCGGTCAGCGAGAAGAATTCTTGTGGATCTTTGGCCGACAGCAATTGCTTGGCCGCGGCGGTCGATTCTTCCAGCGTGGCGCGGGCCGCGGTCAGGTTCAGTTCGACGATCTTTTCGATGCCTTCGAACGCCTTGCTCGTCAGCGACGAGAAAATGGCGAACTGGGCTTCGAGGTTGGACTTGGTGGCATTCGAAAATTGCTCAGGAATTGAAAACATAGGGTAACTCTCCAAAATATTAGTAACTCGTTAGTCGATTTAGACGCTGCGTTAAGTACCGTGGTAATGAAGCTAGTAGATCTTATTTTTCAAGCTGAACAAGAAATTGTGCAACGCAACAAACCCGATTCTAAAGACTTTGGGAATTAAGTCAAGCGAATCTTGTGCACTGCAACAATTTGTTAGATTTGCATCAAAGATACTGTTTCTTTAAGGAATTTCGATTGACAGTATTTGCCCTGGGCGGCCAAAAAAAGCGCCGCCTCCTGTCGAGATTGCCCCGCCATGCTAGTATTCCGACTTCCTGATTGAGTGAACCGGCAGCCCACGACACCAGACTTGTCGCCAATCCCTCCACGCCCGCGGCCGACGCCCACCATTCCCGTGAAGAAATAATGTCCAACACCCGCGCCGCGCATGGCGGCCTGAGCCAGCGCGCTTTACCGTTAGCCTTGCCAGGCTTTTTTGTCTTACTCTGGAGCACCGGGTTCATCGTCGCCAAGTTCGGCTTGCCGTACGCGCCGCCGCTGACCTTCCTGCTGTTGCGCTTTGTCGGCGTGTTGCTGATCCTGTTGCCGTGCGTATTGTTGCTGAAAGCGCCTTGGCCGGTCGGCAAGATGCGCCACATCGCCGTGGCCGGCCTGTTGTTGCAGGCCGGCTATCTCACCGGCGTCTGGTGCGCGATCAAGCTCGGCATGCCGGCCGGGCTGTCGGCGCTGATCGTCGGCATGCAACCCATCCTGACCGCCTGCGCGGCGCGGCTGATCGGCGAAACGGTGCGGCCGCGGCAATGGCTGGGCCTGATGTTCGGCCTGCTGGGCGTGGCCCTGGTGGTGTACGCCAAAATCAATCTGGTTGGTCTGAGCATGGAAAGCGTGCTGCTGTGCGTGTTCGCGCTGCTGTCGATCACGGCCGGCACGCTGTATCAAAAGCACAATTGCCCGTCCTTCGACTTGCGCAGCGGCACCGTGATCCAGTTCGCCGCCTCCATCGTGGTGGTGCTGCCGCTGGCGATCTGGCTGGAAGACCTCGACCTCGGCTTTGCCGCCGTACAATGGACCGCGAACTTCGTCGGCGCCTTGCTGTGGTCGGTGCTGGTGTTGTCGATCGGCGCCATTTTCCTGCTGTTCGCGCTAATCCGGCGCAGCGACGCCACCCAGGTCACCAGTTTGCTGTACCTGACCCCGCCCACCACCGCGGTGATGGCGTGGTTGATGTTTGGCGAGGCGTTTAATTTCATGGGCATCGCCGGCATGGTCGTGGCCGTGGTCGGCGTCATCTTTGTCGCTAAAAAATAGACAGCGGGTCTTGACAAATAAGGAGTGCAATGAGTATGACCACAAGCATGATATCCACCCCGGAACAACACGCGGTCGACGCCGCGATCACGACGCGCCGCTCGATCCGCGCCTTCCTGCCCACGCCCGTGGCGCGCGAGGAGATTGAGCGCATCCTGGAAGTGGCCGCGCGCGCGCCGTCGGGCACCAACACCCAGCCGTGGAAGGTCTACGTGCTGACGGGCCAGGCCCGGCAGCGCCTGGCCGGGCGCATCCTGGCGGTCCACAACGACCCGGCCCAGGCGCGCCAGCACACCGAGGAATACGCCTATTACCCGCGCGAGTGGACTTCGCCGTTCATCGACCGGCGCCGCAAGGTCGGCTGGGACTTGTACGCGCTGCTGGGCCTGACGCGCGACGACAAGGCCGGCATGGCGGCCCAGCACGGCCGCAATTACCAGTTCTTCGACGCCCCGGTCGGCTTCATCTTCACCATCGATCGGGTGATGGAGCAGGGTTCCTGGCTGGACTACGGCATGTTCTTACAGAGCATCATGGTGGCGGCGCGCGGCCGCGGCCTGGACACCTGCCCGCAGGCGGCCTTTACGCAATACCACAAGATCATCGCCGAGGAATTGCAACTTCCCGCGGGTGAAATGGTGGTGTGCGGCATGGCGCTCGGCTTCGCCGACCGCGGCAAGGTGGAGAATACCCTGGTCACCGAGCGCGAGCCCGTGGCGGGCTTCGTCAAATTTGTAGAATGATAATCTTGCTGGCGAACATAGTTCGGCGCGCACAGGACTAGCGCAAGAAATACTGTATTAACTGTTAAATTCGCTTGCGATTACTCTGCATTTCGCTACACTGCAATAAGAAACTTCAGTTTGCTTCAAGAGGATGAATCAATGTTTAAACTTGCGCTGGGCGCCCTGGTTTCACTGTTGTTAGCGTTGGGGTCCTCCGGCGCCATCGCGAAGTCGGACGCTGGCAGCGTGGCGGCGCCGAAGAAGCACGGCGTCAAACGCATCAAGATGGTATTGCGGCGCCCGGGCATCCGCATCGCCCCGGCCGACTCGCGCGAGCGCGTCGTCAAGCGCGTCGTCACGGTGCGCGGCAAGCGCCATGTGCAATACCAGCGCGTTACCAACGTGGCGCTGCCGCCGGCGCTGACGGTGGGCGACCTGGCCGGGCTGAACCTGACGCGCGACCCGCTCGACCTGAAATCGAGCGTCGCGCTGGTGTTGGACCAGTCCAATTCCGAAGTCCTGTTCGAGAAAAATTCCAACGTCTCGCTGCCGATCGCCTCGATCACGAAAATGATGACCGGGCTGGTGGTGGTGGAAGCGCGCCAGGACATGGACGAGCTGCTGACCGTCACCGAGGACGACGTCGACCGGCATAAATTCAGCAGTTCGCGCCTGAAGGTGGGGTCCGAGCTGACCCGCAGCAATATGCTGCACATTGCACTGATGAGTTCGGAAAACCGGGCCGCCTCCGCGCTGGGCCGCAACTATCCGGGCGGCTTGCCGGCCTTCGTCGACGCCATGAACGCGAAGGCGCGCCAGCTGGGCATGGGCGACACCCACTACGTCGATTCAAGCGGCCTGTCGAAGCAAAACGTGGCCAGCGCCCGCGACTTGGCGAAACTGGCGATGGCGGCCTTCCACCATCCGCTGCTGCGGCAATTCTCCACCGATCCGAAGGCGATGATTGAAGCCAGCGGCCAACTTATGCAATATGGCAATACCAATCACCTGGTCGCCAATCCGAGCTGGGAAATCGGCCTGCAAAAAACCGGCTTCATCAACGAAGCGGGGCGCTGCCTGCTGATGCAGACGGTAATCGAAGGGCGCGCCGTCATCATGGTTTTCCTCGACTCCAAGGGCAAGCAGTCGCGCACCGCCGACGCCGGCCGCATGCGCAAATGGCTGGAAGCGCTGCGCCCCGCCGGCCTGACGCTACCGGGCGGCTAAGCGCCGAAAACGGCGCCGCCGCCATTACAACCAAGGGCGTAACCCTGGGGCCAGGCCCCAGCCCTCTGCCGTTGGTTGGGCCTGCGCCTATTCAACGGCGATGTAGCCCAGCGTCGCCGAAATCTGGTTGGCCGTTTCGATCAGGTCTTCCACCCATTCGTCTTGCAGGCGGTCGGCCGGCGCCGAGATCGACAGCCCGGCGATCAGCTTGCCGGAGTCGTCGCGGATGCCCGCCGCCATGCAGCGCACGCCCAGTTCCAGTTCCTCGTTGTCGCGGGCGTAGCCGCGCGCGCGCACCAGGCTCAGTTCGCGCTCCAGCTTGGCCAGGTCGGTGATCGAGTTTTTGTTGTGGCCGGCCAGGCCGGTGCGCGTCGCGTACGCGCGGATCGCCTTCGGCTCGTCCACCGACAGGAACAGTTTGCCGGTCGAGGTCAGGTGCAGCGGACCGCGCCCGCCGATGGCGCGCACCACCTGCATCCCCGAGCGCTCCGAGAAAGCCCGGTCGATGTAGACGATTTCGTCGCCCTGGCGCACCGACAGGTTGATGGTTTGCTGGGTTTTTTTGTGCAGGTGGCGCATATAGTCGAGCGCCGCTTCGCGCACGCTCAGGCGGCTCTTGACGACGTTGCCCAGTTCCAGCAGGCGCATGCCGAGGCGGTAGGTGCCCGGTTCGATGCGGTCGACAAAGCGGGTCAGTACCATGTCGTTGAGGATGCGGTGGGCGGTCGAGGGATGCAGACCGGACACTTTCGACAATTCCTTCAAGCTCACCGGGTCCGAGTATTTGGCCAGCGCGTCCAGCAGGGCCACCATGCGCTCGATCACTTGGATCGTCGTCTTTGGGGGCGCGACGGTTTCAATTTTCATGATGTGGTTGGTGCAGTGCAGTATTGATCTTCTCTTTATACCACAATGTGAAAAAATTGTGAATTGGGCCGGCGCTCTCGTGGCTCCGCTGTGACATTTTTGCCCCTGCCGCCAGCGTGCGCGGCATAATGACGCATCAATTCATTAAGAACAATATAACCATGGAACAACCAGTCAATGAATTCAAGAGCAAAAGCGGCCTGAAACGGATTTTCTCGGCCTTTCTGTACTCGGTCGACGGCCTCAAGGCGGCTTGGCAACACGAGCACGCTTTCCGCCAGGAATTGATCTTGTTCGTCTGCGGCACCGTCGCGGCCCTGATCCTGCGCATTTCGGCGTTTGAAAAGTTGATGCTGATCGGTGTGCTGGTGCTGATCTTGATCGTCGAGCTGATCAACTCGGCGATCGAAGCGGTGGTCGACCGCGTCTCGCTCGAGCGCCACGCGCTGTCGAAGAACGCCAAGGATTTCGGTAGCGCCGCGGTGCTGCTGGCGGTGCTGCTGGCGGTGGCGGCCTGGAGCGTCGTATTGTTCAACCGCTTTTATTGAAGACCGGCGCGCGGCGATATGCGAAATACGCATATCAAACCGCGAAAGCATTCGTTCTCTTTGCGCCGGGCGCGCCGTATTCTCGGGTCTCTGAAGTTTTTACTTATGAACGGGGATCCTGATGCTGTCGAAAAAAACAATCTTTGCCGCCGCTTTCGCCACCTTGGCGATATGGCAGCCGGCCCTGGCCGCCGACATCGCGCTGTTGAACGTGTCCTATGACCCGACCCGCGAGCTGTATCAGGACGTCAACCTGGCCTTCGCCAAGGACTGGAGGGCCAAGACCGGCGACACCGTCAAGATCAAGCAGTCGCATGGCGGCTCCGGCAAGCAGGGGCGCGCGGTGATCGACGGCCTGGAAGCCGACATCGTCACGCTGGCCCTGGCGTACGACATCGACGCCATCGCCGAACACGGTTTGACCAGCAAGGACTGGCAAAAACGCTTACCGCATAATAGCTCGCCGTACACCTCGACCATCGTGTTTTTGGTTCGCAAGGGCAACCCGAAGGGCATCAAGGATTGGAACGACTTGGTCAAGCCGGGCATCGCGGTGATCACGCCGAATCCGAAAACCTCGGGTGGCGCGCGCTGGAACCATTTGGCCGCGTGGGGCTATGCCCTCAAACAACCCGGCGGCAGCGAGGCCAGCGCCAAGGACTTCATCAAGAAACTGTATAAAAACGTGCCGGTGCTCGATTCCGGCGCGCGCGGCGCCACCACCACCTTCGTCGAGCGCGGCATCGGCGACGTGCTGATCGCCTGGGAAAACGAGGCCTTGCTGGCGATTAAGGAATTAGGCCCGGACAAGGTCGAGATCGTGGCGCCGTCGGTCAGCATCCTGGCCGAGCCGCCAGTGACCGTGGTCGACAAGGTGGCAGACCGGCGCGGCACCCGCAAGGTCGCCGAGGCGTATTTGAATTATCTGTACACTGACGAAGCGCAAGAGTTGATTGCGAAAAACTACTACCGTCCGACCGTCGAGAAGGCCGCCAAGAAATACGCGGCGCAGTTCCCGAACGTGAAGTTGTTTACGATTGCGCAGGTGGCGGGCGGCTGGACCGCGGCGCAAAAGGCCCACTTTGCCGACGGCGGCGTGTTCGACCAGGTTTACCAGTCTAAATAATTGCAAGGAGAGGTGATGGGCGTGCTTTCACTGTCGGACTACCGCGTGCTGCTCATGCCCGGCCTGCATAACAGCGGACCGGGGCATTGGCAGACCCGCTGGGAGCGCCTGTATCCGTATGTCGAGCGGGTCGAGCAGGACGATTGGGACCATCCGCAGTTGCCGGCCTGGTCGGCGCGTTTCGACCAGCTGCGGTCCCGCGACAGCCGGCCGGTGCTGGTCGCGGCGCACAGTTTCGGCTGCCTGGCGACGGCCTACAGCCTGGCGCGCGACCCGCGCGGCGTCGCCGGCGCGCTGATGGTGGCGCCGGCCGACCCGGACAAGTTCGGCGTCGCCGGCGCGCTGCCGCGCACGCCGCTGCCCTGTCCGACCATCATGATCGGCAGCAGCAACGACCCGTGGATGAGCGCCGACAACGCCGCGGTGTGGGCGGAGCGTTGGGGTAGCGAGTTCATTAATTTGGGCGCGCTCGGCCACATCAATGCCGAGTCCGGCCTGGGCGACTGGGAGTTCGGCCAGAGCCGCCTGCAGGCCTTGTTTGACTTGGCGCAAAGCGCGCAAGGGCAGGCGCAATTAGCCTGACACTGACACGCTTTTACGTTCTTATTAGCTTGTTTTAAATTAACCGTTTATGGATGGAGCTGACGATGACTTTACGCCTGGGTGACATTGCCCCCGATTTCGAGCAGGATTCCTCGGTCGGGCCGATCAATTTCTACGACTGGTCGCGCGACTCGTGGGTGGTGCTGTTTTCGCACCCCGCCGATTTCACGCCGGTCTGCACCACCGAGCTGGGGCTGACCGCTAAACTGCAACCGGAGTTCGAAAAACGCAACGTCAAGGCGCTCGCGCTGTCGGTCGATCCGGCCGATTCGCATCGGCAGTGGATCAAGGATATCGAGGAAACCCAGCACACGGTGGTCGGCTTTCCAATCATCGCCGACGCCGACATGCGCGTCGCCGGTCTGTACGACATGATCCACCCGGAACAGTCGGCCACCGCCACGGTGCGCTCGGTGTTCGTCATCGACCCGCAGCGCAAGGTGCGGCTGATCCTGACGTATCCAATGAGCACCGGGCGCAACTTCGACGAAGTGTTGCGCGTAATCGACGCCTTGCAACTGAGCGACGCCCACACCGTCGCCACACCCGGCAACTGGCGCGACGGCGACGACGTCATCATTCCGCTGTCGGTGCAGGACCCGGAGGTGATCAAGCAGAAGTATCCGAAAGGCTACACCGCCGAGCGGCCTTACTTGCGCCTGACGCCGCAGCCGAACAAATAAGACCGCCGCATACCGGGCATATACCGGGGACAGACCACGATTTCCGAGAAATACTTTCTCGGAAATCGTGGTCTGTCCCCGGTTTTTTTTTGTCTTGTTCCCGATATACGATTGTCGTCTAAGCAAATGACAAAAGCTTCGTTCGCTTTATGCCGTTCGGATGCGATTATTGCGCCCTGTTAGTCGAAAATGTAATAAGGGGAGCTTTCATGTCTGCTGTTGCAACGCCGGTTCCGTTCAAGGCGCAAAGCGCGCCGTTTCGGGTGATGCCCGGTTTTAAATTGTCGCTTGGCTTCACCATCTTTTATCTGGCGCTCATCGTCCTGATTCCCTTGTCGGCGGTGTTCCTGAAGACCTTTACCATGACCTGGGAGGCGTTCTGGGCCGCCGTGACGTCCGAGCGCGTGATGGCCTCGTACCGCCTTAGTTTCGGCGCCTCGCTGATCGCCGCGTCGATCAACGTGGTGTTCGGCGGCATCCTGGCCTGGGTGCTGGTGCGCTACACCTTCCCCGGCAAGCGCATCATCGACGCGCTGGTCGACCTGCCGTTCGCGCTGCCCACCGCCGTCGCCGGCATTACCCTGACGGCGCTGTATTCGTCGAACGGCTGGTTCGGCAAGTTCCTCGAAGGCACGTTGGGCTTGAAGGTGGCGTTCACGCCGCTGGGCGTGGTGGTGGCGCTGACCTTCATCGGCCTGCCGTTCGTCGTGCGCACGGTGCAGCCGGTGCTGGAGGACGCCGAGCGCGAGCTGGAAGAGGCCGCCGCCAGCCTGGGCGCCAGTTCGCTGCAAACCTTCATCCGCGTGGTGTTCCCGACCATCCTGCCGTCGCTGCTGACCGGCTTCGCGCTGGCCTTCGCGCGCGCCACCGGCGAATACGGCTCGGTCATCTTCATCGCCGGCAACATGCCGATGGTGTCCGAAATCACGCCGCTGTTCATTATCACCAAACTGGAGCAATACGACTACGCGGGCGCCACCGCGATCGCCGTCGTGATGCTGGTGGCGTCGTTCCTGATGCTGCTGACGATTAACCTGCTGCAAGCGTGGACGCGCGGCAAGTCGAGGAAAACATGAGTACAACGCATTCCGCCGCCGCGCCGCGCCGCGCCGCCGCCCGCCCGGCCTCGCTGGAGCCGCAATGGGTGCGCGTGGCGCTGATCGCCGTCGCGCTGACCTTCCTGACCTTGTTCCTGTTCGTGCCGCTGGTGGCGGTGTTCGTCGAGGCCTTCAAGAAGGGTTGGCAAGCCTACCTGGCGGCCATCGTCGACCCGGACGCGATCTCGGCCATCAAGCTGACCGTCATCACGGCCGCCATCGCCGTGCCGCTGAACCTGGTGTTCGGCGTCGCCGCCTCGTGGTGCATCGCCAAGTTCGAGTTCCGCGGCAAGAGCATCCTGCTGACCCTGATCGACTTGCCGTTCTCGGTCTCGCCGGTGATTTCCGGGCTGATCTATGTGCTGATGTTCGGCGCGCAGGGCTGGTTCGGCCCGTGGTTGCAAGAACACGACATCAAGATCCTGTTCGCCGTGCCGGGCATCGTGCTGGCGACCATTTTCATCACCTTCCCGTTTGTCGCGCGCGAGCTGATTCCGCTGATGCAGTCGCAGGGCAACGAGGAGGAGGAGGCCGCCATGGTGCTGGGCG
Source organism: Janthinobacterium sp. CG3 (assembly GCF_000344615.1). GTDB lineage: Bacteria > Pseudomonadota > Gammaproteobacteria > Burkholderiales > Burkholderiaceae_D > Janthinobacterium. The sequence goes on from NZ_KB467824.1 coordinate 5,156,834, forward strand.
CGTCCGGCTGGAACACCTTCCGCCGCGTCACGCTGCCGAATATCAAGTGGGGCTTGCTGTACGGCGTGATCCTGTGCAACGCCCGCGCCATGGGCGAGTTCGGCGCGGTGTCGGTGGTGTCCGGCCACATCCGCGGCGAGACCAACACCATGCCGCTGCAAGTGGAGATTTTGTATAACGAATACAACTTCGCGGCCGCGTTCGCGGTGGCCTCGCTGCTGGCCCTGCTGGCCCTGGTGACGCTGGCCCTGAAATCCTTTATTGAGTGGCGCTTGCACGAAAACAGCGCCGACGATTCCGCCTTACGTTCTACGGAGCATTGAGCATGACGATCGAAGTCAACAACATCAACAAACGGTTCGGCGATTTCGTCGCCCTCGACAACGTGTCGCTGGCGTTTCCGGCCGGCGAGCTGACCGCGCTGCTGGGACCGTCCGGCTGCGGCAAGACCACCTTGCTGCGCATTATCGCCGGCCTCGAACACCCCGATTCCGGCCGCGTGCTGCTGGACGCCGAAGACGCCTCGGCGCGCCACGTGCGCGAGCGCCAAGTCGGTTTCGTGTTCCAGCATTACGCGCTGTTCAAGCACATGACGGTGTTTGAAAACGTCGCCTTCGGCCTGCGCGTGAAGCCGCGCGCCGAGCGCCCGTCGGAAGACCAGATCCGCCGCAAGGTCAAGGACCTGCTGGAACTGGTGCAACTGGACTGGTTGGCCGACCGCTATCCGCCTCAGCTGTCGGGCGGGCAACGCCAGCGCATCGCCCTGGCGCGCGCGCTGGCGGTGGAGCCGCGCGTGCTGTTGCTCGACGAGCCCTTCGGCGCGCTCGACGCCAAGGTGCGCAAGGAATTGCGGCGCTGGCTGCGCCGCTTGCACGACGACTTGCACGTCACCAGCATTTTCGTCACCCACGACCAGGAGGAGGCGCTGGAGGTGGCCGACCAGGTGGTGTTGATGAACAAGGGCCGGGTTGAGCAACTGGGCGCGCCGGACCAGGTCTACAACCACCCGGCGTCGCCGTTCGTGTATGGCTTCCTGGGTAATGTGAACCTGTTCCACGGCCGCGTCCACGAGGGCGTCATGGCCACCGGCGACGCCAGTTTCGAGGTGCCCGACCACGCCGGCGTCACCGATAGCAAGGGCATCGCCTATGTCCGCCCGCACGACTTGGAGATCGACCGCTACACGCCGGGCGCCGAGGGTATCGTCGTCAAGCTCAGCCGCGCCCACGCGATCGGCCCGCTGGCCCAGCTCGACCTGCAGCGCCTCGACAACGACGAGTTGATCGAGGCGGTGATGTCGAACGAGCGCTTCAGCCACCTGCAGTTGAAGGAGGGGGAAACCCTGGTGGTGCGGCCGAAGCGCCTGCACGTGTTTGTCGAACCCGCCGCGCGGTAACGTTTTCTTAGATGGGAGTTGGCAATGAATTTTCAACAATTGCGTTCGATACGCGAGGCGGCGCGCCGCGGTTACAACCTGACCGAAGTGGCGAATGCGCTGTTTACCTCGCAACCTGGGGTAAGCCGCCAGATACGTGAATTGGAGGACGAGCTGGGCGTGGTGATTTTCGAGCGCAACGGCAAGCGCCTGACCGGTTTGACCGAGCCGGGCAAGGGCATTTTGAAGATCGTCGACCGGCTCTTGATCGAGGCCGAGAACTTGCAGCAGGCCAGCCTGGAGTACAGCGGCCAAACCAGCGGCACGCTGTCGGTGGCGGCGACCCACACCCAGGCCCGCTACGCGCTGCCGAAAGTGGTGCAGGGCTTCCGCGCCGCCTTCCCGGACGTGCGCATCGCGCTGCAGCAGAGCGCGCCGGAGCACATCGCCGAATGGGTGTTGTCGGGCAAGACCGACATCGGCATCGCCACCGAGGGCTTGAGCCAGTTCCCCGACCTGGTATCGTTCCCGTGCTACCGCTGGAGCCATCTGATCGTGGTGCCGGACGGCCACCCGCTGCTGGCGCGCGGTCCGATCCGCCTGGAAGACCTGGCCGAGTTCTCGCTGATCACCTACGACCGCGGCTTCACCGGCCGCGGCCACATCGACGCCGCCTTCGCCAAGGCCGGCGTGCAGCCCGACATCGTGCTGACGGCGATGGATTCCGACGTCATCAAGCAATACGTCGCGCTCGGCCTGGGCGTCGGCATCGTCGCCTCGATGGCCTTCGACCACGGCCGCGACAAGGGCTTGCGCGCGGTCGAGGCTTCGCATCTGTTCGCCGCCAACACCACCCGCCTGGCGGTGCGCCGCGGCGCCTATCTGCGCTCGTACGCCTACGAGTTCATCCTGCAGTTCGCCCCCGAGCTGAGCCGCGACGACATCGACCGCGCGATGAACGGCGAGGAGGCGGCTTGACGGCGCTGGCCGTCGCTTGAAATCAGCGGCGCCGGCGGTGCCTGGCGGCGACCGTACACTTACCAAGCGTAGCCCGCCTTGGCGTAGAAGTAACGACCGTTGAACCGTTCGGCGCGAACACGCTGTACGGTTGGGTGCCGCCGAGGTTGTTTTGCGCCATCACTTGCCGCGGATAGCGGTCGGTGACGTTGTCGGTGAAGCTGCCGTAGCGCGCCACCATCGGGTGCGCGTTCCAGTTGCCGGCGCTCAGGCGGTACTGGGCGTTGGCGAAGGCGCTGCGCGGTTTGCTGTCCGGGTCGCCGAAGCGCTGGTTGACCCGGCTGTAACGCGGCTCCTTGGGATTGCGCACGTCGGCGCCGGCGCGGTTGGTGGCGTCGCGCTCGGCCAGCTCGGCCGCCACCCGCAGCCAACCCTGGTCGTCGAGGGCCAAGCCGGCCGAGCCCTTCAGCGAGCGCTGCCCGCCGTCGCCTTCCCGGTACTTGCCGAAGCCGGCCTCGCCACGACCATGGCGTACGCCAGTAGACACAAACCGCCTCCGCGGCGCAACTACCCGCGCAGCAAGCACGCGCCTCCTCATTCCCCAAATAAATGGTTGCGAAAGCACAAGCAAGTATACGATAATGATAAAGCATTATCAATAACGAGCGATCGTGAAATTGAGAAATCTGACAACTGCGTCGCGGCGCCGACTTTACTTACCAACCCAAGCGTTGAGCCGGGCGGTAAGGCGTCTCGCTGCAACACGCCAACAGCGCCGGCGGAATAGATACTATTTCGTGGGCAATTCACCTTGTACCGCAATGATTGGTCAATGAATGGAAAATGGCTTTTTGTCAGCGATGCTGATGATGTTCGTTCTGGGGATGCGGCACGGCCTCGACCCAGACCATGTAGCAATGATCGACGCGATGACTTTTCGCTGCTCGACGCAACGACCACGTACGGCGCCGTGGATAGGAACGCTGTTCGCCACTGGACATGGCTTAACGGTGACAGCGATTGCCGTTGGCCTGAGCTTTCTGACCAGCGATCTCCAGTTTCCCCCGTCCTTCACCGCCTTGCTTGATTGGCTTCCGGTTGTCTTGTTGCTCGTCGTCGGAACCTTGAACCTGCGCGCATTGCTGATCCCCGGACCTTACCAGGCGGTCGGATGGAAAAGATACTTTGTGCCCCGGCGTCTGCAGGATAGTTCCCATCCATTTGCCATTTTTTCGGTGGGTGTGGTGTTTGCATTGGTGTTCGATACCGCGACACAGGCCGCGGTGTGGGGCTACGCCGCCACGTCATCGAGCGGCGCGTATATGGCGTTGGCAGCCGGCCTGGCATTTACCGTTGGCATGGTACTAACCGACACGCTCGACGGCCGGTTGATGTACCGGATGTTGCAGCGCTCGGCGCATGGCGCCGACGCCCAGCGTTATCGACGCTGTGTTGCTTGGGCGGTGGTGATACTCGCTTTCGGCGTGGCCTTGTACAGCATTGCCGCGCGCTACTATCCGAGCATCGAATTGACCGACACCGTGTTCACCATTGCCGGACTTTGCATGTCCGCGCTCTTGCTTTTTGCGTATTGGTGGACAGCGAGCAAAAAGTTGACCTTCGACTGAGGGGCCCGTCCTTCGTCCTGTGGTTTACTGGCCGGGGTTGGGCAGGCTGGCGTGGATGGCGTCGATGGCGGCGGCGACGTCGTCGCTCAGCGGCGTGGCGTAGGCGTCGATGTTTTCCTTCAGCTGCGTTAGGGTGGTGGCGCCGATGATGGTCGAGGCGACGAACCAGCGCGAATAGCACCAGGCCAGCGCCATCTGCGCCGGCGTCATGCCGTTGGCGCGCGCCAGCTCGGCGTAGCGGGCGGTGGCGGCCAGCACGGCCGGGCGCAGGTAGCGCGGGCTCCACGTCGGCGGGAACAGCGTCAGCCGCCCGCTGGCCTTCGGGTCGTCGAGGTACTTGGCGCTGAGCTGGCCGAACGCCAGCGGGCTGTAGGCCAGCAGGCCGACGTGCTCGCGGAAGCAGGTTTCGGTCATCAGGCTGGTTTCAAAATTGCGCGCCGTCAGGTTGTACAGGTTCTGCACCGTGGCGATGCGCGGCAAGCCCTTCTGCTCGGACTGCTTGACGAATTCCGACACGCCCCACGACGATTCGTTCGACACGCCGATGTGGCCGATCTTGCCCTGTTCGATCAGCCGACCCAGCGCCGCCAGCGTGTCCTCGATGGCGGCCGCGGGCCGCTCGGCCCGCGGCTCGAAGGCGTTGGCGCCGAAGATCGGCACGTTGCGGCTGGGCCAGTGCAACTGGTACAGGTCGATATGCTCGGTGTGCAGGCGGCGCAGGCTGGCCTCGACGGCGGCGCCGATATTGGCCGCGTCCAAGTCGTTCTTGCCGCCGCGCACCCAGTGCATGGTCGGATTCGGCCCGGCCACTTTGCTGGCCAGCACCACCTCGCCGCGGCGCCCGCTTTTTTTAGCCAGCTGCCGATGTAGCTTTCGGTGCGGCCCTGGGTCTCGGCGCGCGGCATGACCGGATACATCTCGGCCGTGTCGATGAAGTTGACGCCGCGCTCGAGCGCGTAGTCGAGCTGGCTGTGCGCCTCGGCTTCGCTGTTCTGCTCGCCGAAGGTCATCGTGCCCAGGCAGATTTTGCTGACCGCCAGGTCGCTGTCGCCGAGCGTGGTTGTTTGCATGGCGCGTCCCCTTAGTTGGCGCGCAGAACGTCGGCGCAGTCGCGCACCAGCGCCGGGCCGGCGTAGATCAGGCCGCTGTACAACTGTACCAGCTGGGCGCCGGCGTCGATTTTGGCGGCGGCGTCGGCGCCGCGCATGATGCCGCCCACGCCGATGATCGGCAAGGCGCTCCCCAGCTCGGCCTTGAGCAGGCGGATCACCGTGTTCGACAGTTCGAACACCGGCGCGCCGGACAGGCCGCCGGCCTCGGCGCCGTGCTGCATACCGTCGACGGCGCTGCGGCTGAGGGTGGTGTTGGTGGCGATCACGCCGTCGATCTTGTGGCGGATCAGCGAGTCGGCGATGGTCTTGATCTGCTCGCCGTCGATGTCCGGGGCGATCTTCAGCGCCAGCGGCACGTAGCGTTTGTGCTGGTCGGCCAGGCGCGCCTGGGCGTCCTTGAGTTGCGCCAGCAGCGCGTCGAGTTCGGAGGCGCCCTGCAACTGGCGCAGGTTCTTGGTGTTCGGCGACGAAATGTTGACCGTCACGTAGCTGGCGTAGGGGTAGACTTTTTCCAGGCAGTGCAGGTAGTCGTCGGCGGCGCGCTCGATCGGCGTGTCGGCGTTCTTGCCGATGTTCAGACCCAGCACGCCGGCGCGGTTCTGGTAGAAGCGCGACGCTTGCACGTTGGCGACGAAGGCGTCGACGCCGCCGTTGTTAAATCCCATGCGGTTGATGATGGCGTGCGCCGCCGGCAGGCGGAACATGCGCGGTGTCGGATTGCCCGCTTGCGCGCGCGGCGTCACGGTGCCCACTTCGATCGAGCCGAAACCGAGGTCGGCCAGCGCGTCGATGAAGGCGCCGTCCTTGTCCAGGCCGGCGGCCAGGCCGACCGGGTTCGGGAAGGTGATGCCCATCACGCTACGCGGATCGGCCCGCGGCTTTTTCACCAGGCGGGTCAGGCCCAGCGCGGCGGCGCGCTTCAGCGCCGGCAGGGTGAAGTGGTGGGCCGCTTCCGCGTCCATGGCGAACAGCAAGGGGCGGGCGAGGGAATACAGGAATTTTTCGGACATGGGGGCAGTCTTGGTTGAGGCGGGCGCGGTGCGCGGTGGCCGGTCCGGCCCGCTGTGGTGTTTGCCGCCATTTTACCGGCTTTTGCGCGCCGCCCGGTCGAAAGCATGCGCCGGCCGGCGACGTCAAAACCAAGCCAATGCAAAGAGCCGGGTGATAAAAGCCGCTCAACTGAGCGGCATCAGGCGCCGAGCAAGCCCCAGGCGCCCTTGATGCGCGCCTCAAGCGGCTTGAAGTTAATCTTGTAGGCCATTTTCGGGCTTTGCTCGATCCAATAGCCGAGGTAGACGTACGGCAGTTGCAGTTCGGCGGCCTGGGCGATCTGCCACATCACGTTGTAGGTGCCGAAGGACGCGCCGGCCACGTCCGGGTCGAAAAAGGTGTACACCGAGGACAGGCCGTCGGCCAGCACGTCGATGATGCTGACCATGCGCAACGCGCCGTCGGGCTCGCGGAACTCGACCAGGCGCGTGTTGACCCGGCTTTGCAGCAGGAACTGGGCGTACTGGTCGCGGCTGTCCTGGTCCATGCCGCCGCCGGAGTGGCGCGTGCTCTGGTAGCGCAGGTACAGCTCGTAGTGTTCGTCGAGGAAGGCCAGCGTGGCGACGCTGGCGCGCAGCGTGGCGTGGCGCGCCCAGGCGCGGCGCTGGCCGCGGCTGGGCGCGAACTCGGCGGCGATCACGCGCACCGGGATGCAGGCTTGGCAGCCGTCGCAATACGGCCGGTAGGTGAAGATGCCGCTACGCCGGAAGCCGCTCTTGACCAGCTCGGAATACACGTCGACGTTGATCAGGTGCGACGGCGTGGCCACCTGCGAGCGCGCTTGGCGGTCGTCCAGGTAGCTGCACGGATACGGCGCGGTGGTGTAAAACTGCAGCGTCGAGAAGGGCAGGTCATTGAGATGCGTCATGCACGTCCTATCGGTGCGGTTGCAACGGCAAATGTGGCGCTTCGCCACCGCCGTTTTTGTATCATATCCCTTGCGCGCCGCCGTGGCGCGGCGCACTCAATTTATAACACGGCGCCGAGCGGCGCAAGCGGCTGCCACGCGGCTATTTGCGGTTCTTCAATGCTGGCCGCCAGGTGCGCCAGGAAGCGCGCGCGCGAAATCGGCGCCGCGCCCAGCGAGGCCAGGTGCGCCGTTTCCTGCTGGCAGTCGATCATCGCCACGCCGTGGCCGCGCAGAAAGTGCACCAGGTAGGCCAGCGCGATCTTCGAGCCGTCGGTAACGCGGGCGAACATCGACTCGCCGTAAAACATGCGGCCGATCGAGACGCCGTAGGCGCCGCCGACCAGCTCGCCGTCCAGCCACAGTTCCGCCGAGTGCGCGTAGCCGAGCCGGTGCAAGCCGGTGTAGCCGGCGATGATCTCGTCGGAAATCCAGGTGCCGGGGCCGTCCTTGCGCGGCGCCGCGCAGGCCCGCATGACGGCCTCGAAGTCGCTGTCGAAGCGCACCTGCCAGCGCCCGTCCGTGGCGGCGCTGCGGGCGACCCGGCGCAGCGCCTTCTTCAGGCTGTCGGAGACGCGCAGCTCGGCCGTCATCAGCACCATGCGCGGGTCGGTGCTCCACCAGAGGATGGGTTGGCCCTCGGAAAACCAGGGGAAGATGCCGCGCCGGTAGGCCGCCAGCAGGCGCTGCGGCGACAGGTCGGCGCCGGCGGCCAGCAGGCCAGGCGCGTCGGTCGTCAGCGCCTGCGAGACGTCGGGGAAGGGCGTGTGCGGATCGAGCCAGGGAATCATCGGCGCGTTCGGGTTGGCGCTCAGCCGGCGCGCATCGGCCGGTCGATGTCGAGGGTGTGGAAGCCATGGCTGCCGCCCTCGCGTATTTTGACCCGGTCCGAGAAGAACAGTTCCAGCGTGGTGCGGATGGTGGGGAAGGCCAGGTCGTCCCAGGGGATCTCGGCCTCGCTGAACAAGCGCACGTCCAGGCTTTCGATGCCGGGCGCGAAATCGAGATCGCGCAGGCGCGCCAGGTAGAACATGTGGACCTGGTGCACGCGCGCCACGTTGAGCAGGGTGAACAGGCCGCCCAGCTCGATGTTGGCGCCGGCTTCCTCGACCGTCTCGCGCAGCGCCGCGTCGGCCGTGGTTTCATTGTTTTCCATGAAGCCGGCGGGCAGCGTCCAGTAGCCGTAGCGCGGTTCGATCGCGCGCTTGCACAGCAGAATTTGTAATTGGCCGTCCTGTTCCCACACCGGAATCGAGCCGATCACCATTTTCGGGTTCTGGTAGTGGATGGTGGCGCAGTGGACGCAGACGTAACGCGGGCGGTTGTCGCCGGTCGGGACCGACAGTTCAACGGGATGGGCGCATTCGGAGCAAAATTTCATGGGCAATGGCAAAAGTAGGTTTAGTGCTTACTTTACACCGATTGCGCGCACCGCGGCGCATTCAGCACGGCGCCCTGCGTCTGATCATGCGTGCCGGCAGGGCTAGCGCGGGCAATCGGGTGCTATTGCGGTCGATTTTTAGATAGATATTGCCTAAGTTTACGATCTCGCCTATAATACGTCTGCGGGGTGGAGCAGTCTGGCAGCTCGTCGGGCTCATAACCCGAAGGTCACAGGTTCAAATCCTGTCCCCGCAACCATATTTCGAAGCCGCCGGTTCTTGCAAAAGGGCCGGCGGCTTTTTGGTTTTTCCGCAAGACCGGCATCGGTCGCGGCCCCATAGCGCTCTCCCCGTGTAGGCTAGACAAGCCAGTCGATATACTTGCTATGGCTGTAGTCCTATACACGCGTCAAACGACCCGCTGCGGCGATGCCCGAGTGGCATATGGCTCTGTGTCCGCACCTTTTTACACTTGCAAGCGGATCGGCGTTGTTGGTTTTTCCGCCCCGTTTCCGCTTGTCGTTTGCCGGCCCGGCGTCGGGCCGGGTCGGCGTTAATGCTGCCGCGCCGGGCCGGCGTGCGCGCTGGCGCCCGGGCGCGCCTTGCTGACGCGGTCGATCGCCCGGTTCAGCCTGGCCATGACGTCCGGCGCGACGTCGCGGCTGCAGGCGATGTGGCGGGTCAGGCCGGGCGGCATGTCGGGGAAATCGTGGCGCACGGTGTTGCGCAGGCTGGCGTCGCGCTGGCGGTAATACTCCCAGTCCTCGCGGTCGAGGAACATGAACGAGGCGCGCCCGACCGTGAGCATGCGCATCATCGCGGTGGGGTCGACGGTGCGCCGCACCACCTGGTTGGCGCCGTGCGCGATCAGGGCGTCGATGTCGGCGCCGTAGGAGACGCCGTCAACGATGCCGATGGTCAGGTGCATATCGCCCAGCAGCGACGCCAGCGTGGCGTGGGCGCGCACCTGGGCGACGGCGCCGGGCGCGATGAGGATGGTGTGCGGCGGGTCGAGGTGGAAGGGCGCGCTGAACTGGGCCACGCGTTCCCGCTCGGGCAGGCGGTACCAGCCGATCGAGCAATAGTTGGGCTTGCCGCCGTGGAAATTGGCCCAGATGCGTTTGGCCGGCTCGGTGACGAAGCGGTTGTCGACGCCGGCGGCGGCGAACACCTGTTGCGCGCGCTCCAGCAGGAAACCCTTCTCCTCGCCGTCGTCGGTGTAGTGGTAGGGCGGTTTGTCGCGCCAGGCGACGGTGATCGGCGCGGCCGCCGCCGGCGTGGCGTAAAGAAGCGCGAGGGCGAGGGGGGCGAAGCCGAATTTCATTGTCGCGTCAGATAGGGGCGGGTGCAGCGAGGATAGCAGACCTGGGCGCGGCTGTGCGGGCGACGGGCGCGCGCCGGGGAGATTCCGCCAATTCATGCCATGTTCCAGGTAGTGGCGCCGCCTTGCGCCGCGTGCCGGCCCCGCGCCAAGTGGCCTTGCGGCCACCCGCTTCCCCCTGTTGTGATTATTGGCGAGATTGCCGCCCGGCGTTTCCGACCACAATGGTGGACGAGTTTCTTCGATATGCTTGTGCAATTGATGCGATTGCGCCTACTATCAAGTGGTGCAAATTTTCTGATGGAAATTCGCGCAAGGTCCGCCCGGAAGGCGGGTCGCACTGGTTCCCCCTGTTTCATCGAGCTAGAGGAAGCGCTTATGCCGACCAGTGTTTTCAGCGACAGCGCCGGGGGTGGCGACGGCGTCGCCGGCGCGCTACAAAAAAAGCAGGCGCTGATCAAGACCGGCGCCCTGCAGGACGCCATTTTCAATAGCGTCTACTTCTCCAGCATCGCCACCGACGAGCGCGGCGTGATCCAGATTTTCAACGTCGGCGCCGAGCGCATGCTCGGCTACGACGCGGTCGACATCGTCAACCGCATCACGCCGGCCGACATTTCCGATCCGCACGAACTGGTCGCCCGCGCCAGCAGCCTGAGCGATGAATACGGCACCCCCATCAGCCCCGGTTTCGAGGCGCTGGTGTTCAAGGCCTCGCGCGGCATCGAGGACATGTACGAGCTGACCTACGTGCGCAAGGATGGCAGCCGCTTTCCCGCCGTGGTCTCGGTGACGGTGCTGCGCGACGCCGGCGGGAGCGTGCTCGGCTACCTGCTGATCGGCACCGACAACACCGCCCGCAAGCAGGTCGAGGCGGCCCAGGCGGTGCTCGACCAGCGCCTGCGCGACCAGCAGTTCTACACCCGCTCGCTGATCGAGTCGAACATCGACGCGCTGATGATGACCGACCCGCAGGGCATCATTTCCGACGTCAACCAGCAGATGATCGCGCTGACCGGGCGCACCCGCGACGAGCTGATCGGCGCGCCCAGCAAGAACTTCTTCACCGACCCGTTGCAGGCCGACGCCGCCATCAAGCGCGTGCTCAAGGAAAACAAGGTCAGCGACTACGAGTTGACGGTGCGCGCCCTGAACGGCGACGAAACCGTGGTGTCGTACAACGCCGCCACCTTCCACGACCGCGACCGCACCCTGCAGGGGGTGTTCGCGTCGGCGCGCGACGTCACCGAGCGCAAGCGATTCGAGCGCGCGCTGCACGAGAAAAACGTCGAACTCGAGCACGCCAGCCGGATGAAGTCGGAGTTCCTGGCCACCATGTCGCACGAGTTGCGCACGCCGCTCAACGCCATCATCGGCTTTTCCGAAGCGCTCAAGGACGGCCTGATCGGCGCGCTCAGCGACAGCCAGCACGAATACATCGGCGACATCTTCACCAGCGGCCAGCATCTGCTGTCCCTGATCAACGACATCCTCGACCTGTCGAAGGTCGAGGCCGGCATGATGGCGCTTGAGCTCGACCCGGTCGAGCCCCTTGGCCTGCTCTCGAGCAGCCTGTCGATCGTCAAGGAAAAGGCGGCGGCCCAGCGCATCAGCCTGACGCTGGACGTCGCCGGCGACCTGGGCGAGCCGCTGCTCGACATCCGCAAGACCAAGCAGATCGTCTACAACCTGCTGTCGAACGCCGTCAAGTTCGGCGCCGAGGGCAGCAACGTCACCCTGAGCGCGCGCCGGGTCGCGCGCCAGCAGGTCGGCGTCTTGCCGGGGCCGTGGCCGGTGCACGGCTTCGCGCTGGCCGACAGCGAGTTCAACGAATTCCTGGAAATTTGCGTCGGCGACAGCGGCATCGGCATTTCGTCGCGCGATATGGGCAAGTTGTTCCAGGCCTTCAGCCAGATCGACAGCAGCCTGGCGCGCAAGTTCGAGGGCACCGGCCTGGGCCTGGCGATGGTCAAGCAACTGGCCGAACTGCACGGCGGCACGGCGGCGGTGGCCAGCGCCGAGGGCGAGGGCGCGCGCTTCGCCGTCTGGCTGCCGCTGCGCCGGCAGGCGCGCGCCGCCGCCGCCGCCGCCGCGCCGCGGGCCGCCGCGGCGGCGGCCGGCGCGGCGGGGGGGCGCACCGCGCTGGTGGTCGAAGACGACGAGCGCGCCGCCGAGCTGGTGCGCCTGCTGCTCGAGGCCGAAGGCTTCACCGTGCTGATCGCCGCCAGCGCCGAGGCGGCGCTGTTGCTGGCGCCGCAACATACGCTGAGTCTGATCACGCTCGACTTGATGTTGCCCGGCATCGACGGCTGGGAATTCCTGCGGCGCCTGCGCGAAGCGGGCGCCCTGGCGCGCGTGCCGGTGGTGATCATCTCCGGCAGCGTCGACAAGCATCTGGCGCTGGCCGGCGGCGCCGCCGCCGTGCTGCAAAAACCGATCAGCCGGGCTCAGTTGAAGAGTTCGCTTTCCAGCCTCGGCCTGCTGCCGACGCCGGACCAGGTCCACACGGTGCTGATCGTCGACGACGACCCCAAGGCCGTCGAGGTGATCGCCGCGTTCCTGCCGGGGCCGGCCTACGCGGTGGCGCGCGCGTATGGCGGCGCCGAGGCGATCGCGCTGGCGCAACGGCTGCGCCCGGACTTGATCCTGCTCGACCTGATGATGCCGGAGGTGAACGGCTTCGACGTCGTCGAGGCCTTGCGGCGCCACGACGCCACCGCGCAGATCCCGGTGCTGGTGGTGACGGCCAAGCTGATCACCGAGCAAGACCGTAGCGTACTCAACAGCAAGCTGGCCCAGCCTATCCATATTATCGAGAAACCGGGGTTCGACCAGTTGCGCTTCATGGCCGAGGTCCGGCGCGCGTTGCTGTCATAGTGCAAGGGGCGGGACATGGCGAGAATATTGATGGTGGAAGACAACGCGGCGAACATGAAGCTGTCCGTGCTGTTGTTACAGAACGCCGGCCACGCGGTGTTGTGCGCGGCCGACGCCGAAACCGGTTTAACGCTGGCGCGCGCCGAGCTGCCCGACCTGATCCTGATGGATATCCAGCTGCCGGGCATGGACGGGCTGGCGGCGACCGCCCTGCTGAAGGGCGACCCGGCCACCGCCGCCATCCCCGTCATCGCGCTGACGGCGATGGCGATGAAGGCGGACCGGGAAAGAAGCCAGCTGGCCGGCTGCGACGCCTACATCGCCAAGCCGCTGCGCTACCAGGAGTTGTACGCGACCATCGACACGCTGCTACTGAAGTCGCAGCAACTGGCGGCCGGCGGGAGTCCATCGTCCAAGCTGGCGCCGTGAGCGCGCGCGCCGCCACCATCCTCGTCGTCGACGACGAGGCGCAGAACCGGCGCCTGCTCGAGGCGCTGCTGCGGCCCGAGGGCTACCTGACCCAGACCGCGGCCAGCGGCGCCGAGGCGCTGCGCTCGATCGCCGCGCAGCCGCCCGACCTGGTCCTGCTCGACGTCATGATGCCGGACATGGACGGCCACGCGCTGGCCCGCCTGCTCAAGGCCGACCCGGCCACCAGCGCCATCCCGATCATCATGGTGACGGCGCGGGACGACCGCGGCGCCCGCCTGGCCGGGCTCGACGCCGGCGCCGAGGAGTTCCTGAGCAAACCGGTGGACCGGGCCGAACTGTGGTTGCGGGTGCGCAACCTGCTGCGGCTGAAGGCCTTCAGCGACTTCCAGCAGAGCTACAGCGCGATCCTCGAGCGCCAGGTGCGGGAACGCACGGTCTCGCTACAACGCTTCCGCACGGCGATGGACGCCACCGCCGACGCCATCATGCTGGTCGAGCGGCGCAGCATGCTCTTCGTCGAAGTCAACGCCACCGCCTGCAAGATGCTCGGCTACGCCCGCGAGGAATTGTTCGCGCTGGGGCCGTCGCAGATGGGCGGCGGCAGCCGCGACGAACTGGCGGCGATGTACGACGCCATCATCGGCGGCGCCAGCGTCGGCGGCTTCAGCGAAACCCAGTTGCGGCGCAAGGACGGCTCGATGCTGCAGGTGGAGGTCAACCGGCAGGCCCAGCGCTTCGGCGACGACTGGATCATCGTCGGCGTGGCGCGCGACATCACCGAGCGCAAGGAGGCCGAGTTGCGGCTGCACCGGATGGCCCATTTCGACGCGCTGACCGGCCTGCCCAACCGCACGCTGTTCTACGAGACATTGAAGAAAACCCTGGTCCAGGCCGAACTGAGCGGCTGGCAGATCGGCGTGCTGTTCATCGACCTCGATTATTTTAAGAACTTCAACGACACGCTCGGCCACGCGGTCGGTGACGAGCTGCTGGGCCAGTTCAGCAGCCGCCTGGTGCAGTGCGTGCGCGCGCGCGACGTCGTCGGGCGCCTCGGCGGCGACGAGTTCGCTGTGATCCTGGTCATGCAAGAGGGGCCGCAGGGGGCGGTCCAGGTCGCCACCAAGATCCGCGACGCGCTGCGCGCGCCGTTCGCGCTGAAGGGCCACGAAATGAGCGTCACCGCCAGCGTCGGCATCACCCTGTATCCGGACGACGCGGCCGACCCGGACACGCTGGTCAAGTACGCCGACACGGCGATGTACCGGGCCAAGCAGGCCGGGCGCGACACCTACCGCTTCTTCACCGCGCAGATGAACGCCGAGGTGCTGGCGCGGCTGGACCTGGAGGTCGCGTTGCGCAGGGCGCTCGAGAACGGCGAGTTTTCACTGGTGTACCAGCCCAAGGTGACGCTCAGCACCGGGCGCATGTCCGGCGTCGAGGCGCTGCTGCGCTGGCAGCGGCCGGGGCACGGGCTGGTGCCGCCGCAGGACTTCGTCCCCATGCTGGAAGAGACCGGTCTGATCGTGCGGGTAGGCAACTGGGTCATCGCCAGCGCCTGCCGCCAGATCGGCCTGTGGTTGCGCGGCGCGGTCGGCCCGGTGCAGGTGTCGGTGAACGTGTCGGGGCGCCAGTTCGTCGAGGGCGACCTGGACGAGGAGGTCGGCGCGGCGCTGTGCGAGAACGACATCTCGCCCGACCTGCTGGAGTTGGAGCTGACCGAAAGTTCCTTGATGGCCAACACCGAGCGCACCATGGACACGCTGCGCAAGCTCAAGGGCCGCGGCGTGCAGATTTCAATCGACGACTTCGGCACCGGCTACTCCAGCCTGGCCTATCTGCGCCGCTTCCCGATCGACAAGATCAAGATCGACATCGCCTTCGTGCGCGACGTCACCACCAATTCGGACGACGCCGCCATCGTGCTGGCCATTATCGGCATGGCCCACAGCCTGAAGCTGGAGGTGATCGCCGAAGGGGTCGAGACGGCGGC
Source organism: Janthinobacterium sp. CG3 (assembly GCF_000344615.1). Taxonomy (GTDB): domain Bacteria; phylum Pseudomonadota; class Gammaproteobacteria; order Burkholderiales; family Burkholderiaceae_D; genus Janthinobacterium. The sequence goes on from NZ_KB467824.1 coordinate 5,171,865, forward strand.
CCAGCTGTCCTACCTGCGGCGCCACCATTGCGACCAGATCCAGGGCTTCTATTTCAGCCGGCCGCTGGCGCTGGAGGACATCGAGGGCGTGCTGCGCGAGCGCAAGCGCCTGCCGGCGCAGGCCTCCGAGGCGCGCGCGCCGCGCCAGACGCTGTTGCTGGTCGACGACGAGGAGCATATCCTGTCCACGCTGCAGCGCCTGCTGCGCCAGGACGGCTACCATATCCTGGCGGCGCAGTCGGCCGCCGAGGGCTTCGAGCTGCTGGCGCTGCACGAGGTGCAGGTGATCCTGTGCGACCAGCGCATGCCGGCGATGAACGGCACGGTGTTCCTGGACCGCGTCAAGGAACTGTACCCGAAGACGCTGCGCATCGTGCTGTCGGGCTACACCGACCTCGAGTCGATCATGGAGGCGATCAACCGCGGCGCCATCTACCGTTTCTACACCAAGCCATGGGACAACAAGCTGTTGCGCGACAACATACGTGAAGCCTTCCGCCATTACCGCCTGCTGCACGACGTGCCGCTGGAGACCTCCGGCGAGGAGGGCGGCGAGGCGCCGGCAGCCGGCGAGACCGGGAGCCAGGAAATGGGCAAAGAACTGGGCCAGGAAATCGGCCAGGAAATCGGCCAGGAAATCGGCTGGATGCAGTCGTCCTGAGGCGGGCGGCGGCACCGAAGCCGCGGCTTTCCGTGGAGGCGGGAGTTGGCCATTGCGCATTGCGGAAAATGCCTATATAATTCTTGTGCGGGGTGGAGCAGTCTGGCAGCTCGTCGGGCTCATAACCCGAAGGTCACAGGTTCAAATCCTGTCCCCGCAACCAAATATCGAAGCCGTCGGTTCTTGCAAAAGGAACCGGCGGCTTTTTGGTTTTTCCGGCGCCTCTTGCCGGTAATCCGGACATGGCTATTGCCCTGAGCGGCGCCAGCGTATATAATTCTTGTGCGGGGTGGAGCAGTCTGGCAGCTCGTCGGGCTCATAACCCGAAGGTCACAGGTTCAAATCCTGTCCCCGCAACCAAATATTGAAGCCGTCGGTTCTTGCAAAAGAGTCGGCGGCTTTTTGGTTTTTGCGCCGACGATTTTTACGCCAGCGCGCCGTCGAGCCGGCCGATGCGGTGGCTCACCGGACGGACGAAACTAGTCCATTGCGGGCCTGATACGATGAAGGGCAAGCTTGATTATTCGTGCGGGCGCTGGTACAGGCTGGCCCACAGGTGGGCGGCGAGCATGGTGCGGTGGGGCCGGTACCGCGCCAGCCATTGCTCGGTGCGCGCCATGTCCGGCTTGCTTGGCTCGCCCAGCAGCGCTTGCAGCGCGGCGCGGATGGCGACGTCGCCGTGCAGCGAGCAGTCGGCGTAGCCGTAGCCGCGCAGCAGCGCGTAGTTGACGGTCCACGGGCCGATTCCCTTCACCGCCAGCAAGGCCGCCGAGACCGGTCCGACGTCGCCGCCCGGCGCCAGCGCCAGGTCGAGCGCGCCGTCGTCGACCAGGCGCGCCAGGCGCAGCAGGGTTTCCGCCTTGGCGCGCGAGAATTTGCGCGCGGTCAGTTGCGCCACGTCGAGCCGGGCGACGTCGACCGCCTCGGGATAGCACCACAGGCCGCCGCTGTGTTGGCGGCCCGCCTGCAAGATGAAGGTGCGGCGCAGCGCAATGGCGAAAGGCAGGTTGATCTGCTGGCCGATGATGGCCCAGGTCAACGCTTCGAAGGCGCTGGCCGACTGGACGATGCGCAGGCCGGGCTGGGCCGCCACCAGCGGCGCCAGCAGCGCGTCGCCACCGACGAAATCGGCGAACGGTTGCGGATCGATGCGCAGGCCGAGGATGTTGTGCAAGGCCTGCCCGGCCTGCGCGGCGGCGCCGGCCGACAGCGCGGCGTCGGCGCGCACGCTGCACTCGGCCATGCCCGGGCCGAAGGCGATGTCGAGTTCGACCGCGGCGCCGTCCAGCAGCACGCCCTTGCGCAGGCGTTGCGGACCGACCTGTTCGGCCACGCTTTCGCTGTCGCGGCTATGGAAGGCGATCACGTCTTGCAGGCGGTAGCCCGGCGGCAGCGCGATGGCGACTTGGCGCACGTTGACGCCGTCGCCGCCGCTCATACCGAGGCCGGCTTGCGCAGCCAGGCCAGGCTGGGGCGGAAGCCGGTCACCAGCGCGGTGCCGACGATGACAATGGAGGAGCCGGCCACGGTGTGCCAGCCGAAGTCCTCGCCGAGGAACAGGCAGCCCCACAGGATGCCGAACACCGGTATCAGGAACGTCACCGTCAGCGCCGAGGTGGCGCCGACGTCGTGGATCAGGCGGAAGTACAGCAGGAAGGCGACGCCGCTGCACAGCACGCCGAGCGCCAGCACCGCCGCCATCACGCCCACGCTGGGGCTGGCCGGGGCCGGGAAAAACGGCAGCGCCGGCAGCACCATCAGCGCGGCGGCCCACATGCTGCCGTGGGCGTTGGCGAAGGGCTCGACCGCCTTGGCCGATTTGGCGTAGGTGGTGGCGATGCCGTAGCAAAAGGCCGCCAGCAGGCCGGCGCAGATCGCCACGCCGGCGCCGGCCTGGGTCGAGACGTGGTCGAAGCCGACTAGCAGGGCCACGCCGCCCAGGCCGAGCACCAGGCCGAGCAGGGTGCGCGGCGCCATCGCGTGGCGGCTCCAGACGGCGGCGATCAGCGCGCTCCAGATCGGCGAGGTGGCGTTCAGCACCGACAGCACCGAGGCCGACAGGCTGGTGGCGGCGTAGGCGTACAGCATGAACGGCAGCGTCGAGTTGAAGAAGCCGAGCACCATGAAGTGCTGCCAGTGCTGGCGCAGGCCCAGCGGTTTTTTCAGCACGAAGCCGATCACGGCCAGGAACACGGCGGCCGAGCCGACCCGGTATTCGATCAGCACGGCCGGCCCGAGCACGGGCGCGCCGATGCGCATGAACAGGAAGGAGGCGCCCCAGATCGCGGCCAATAGGATGAGCCTGAGGGAGTCGGCTGCTTTCATGTCGTGTCTTTCATTTGCCAAAGGTGAAGTGTGCTACCGGCGCCGCCAGGGCGCCAGCCGATTCTTGCTATTGAACTGCGCGCTTGGATTGCTTAGTCGATGCGTTCGGTGAAGGCCCGCGCGCACGGCGTCTCGCCCGGCGCGGCCAGGGCGGCGGCGTGGCCGATTTGCAGCGCCGCCGGCACGGCGTTTTTCACGGCGGTCATTTCGGCCAGGATCGATATGGCGATCTCGGCCGGCGTCTTGCTGCCGATGTACAGGCCGATGGGAGCGTGCAGGCGCGCCAGTTGCTCGGCGCTGACGTCGAACTGCAGCAGGCGCTCGCGGCGCTTGCCGTTGTTCAGGCGCGAGCCGATCGCGCCGACGTAGAAGGCGTCCGATTTCAGCGCCTCCATCAGCGCCAGGTCGTCCAGCTTGGGGTCGTGGGTCAGGGCGACGACGGCGCTGCGCCGGTCCAGCCGCAGTGCCAGCACCAGATCGTCCGGCATCGCGTGCACCAGTTCGACGCCGGGCAGTTGCCAGCCGCCGCGGTATTCCTCGCGCGGGTCGCAGACGACGACGTGGTAGTCCATCGCCATGGCGATTTGCGCGAGAAAGCGCGACAGTTGGCCGGCGCCGATGATCAGCAGGCGCCAGCGCGGGCCGTGCACGGTGGTCAGCACGCGCCCGTTGAGTTGCAGCGCGGCGCCGGGGCCGGCCGGCGCCAGCGTGACGGCGCCGCTGTCGAGGTCGAGCCGGCGCGCCACCAGTTCGTGGCGCTCCAGGCGTTGCAGCAGTTCGGCCACGGCGCTGCGCGGCGTCAGCGGCTCGATCGCCAATTCGATGGTGCCGCCGCAGGGCAGGCCGAAGCGCTGCGCCTCGTCGGCCGTGATGCCGTAGCTGACCAGCTCTGGCGCGCGGCGGCGGATGCCGTGCCGGCGCACCCGGTCGATCAGGTCGTCCTCGATGCAGCCGCCGGAGACCGAGCCGACCACGCGGCCGTCGTCGCAGATGGCCAGCGTGGCGCCGACCGGGCGCGGACTCGACCCCCAGGTCTTGGTCACGGTGACCAATTCGCAGCGGTGGCCGGCCGCCAGCCAGGCGGCGCTGCTCTTCAACACTTCGAGGTCGATGCTGTCCATTGCGCGAAAGGGCTCCATGCCGGGTGGTCGGGCGAAGCATGGAATATACTACGCGCTCCGAAAGCTTGCTGGGAGTAAAAATGACACAGAACACAGACCAAGAAGACGACGGCAACCCGAAGTTCGGGCGCCTGTTGATCGTGCTGTTCGCCGCCGTGGTGTTTTGCGCCGCGCTGACGTGGGTGATGGGGGTGTTTTTCCCCGACTTCCCGAACTTTTAGGCCCGTTCAGCTAACCCGGCCGGCGTCGGCGGCGGCTCGGCGTCGGATTACGCTCTGCTCATCCAACCTACGACACGCTCACGGCAACACCGGCAATTTGTTGACGACGGTATCGGCGGGGCCGAGCACCCGCCCGTCGGGCCGGCTTAGCCGCATGGTCGGAACCGGCGTGCCGGTGTCCCGCTCGACCATGGTGGAATGGCTTTCGCCGGCGCCATACAGATGCGCCTCGCTCCACTGGCGCAGGCTGACTAGCACGCCGAACAGGCTCAGCCCCTTGGGCGTGAGCACATACTCCCCGTAGGCGGTGCCGTCCGAGGCCGGCGCCATGTCCAGAATGCCGTTCTCGACCAGCTTGCGCAGGCGGTCCGCCAGGATGTTCCTGGCGACGCCAAGATTCTTCTGGAACACGCCAAAGCGCCGCACGCCGTCAAACGCGTCGCGCACGATCATCAGCGACCATTGATCGCCGACCACGGTCAGCGCACGCGCCACCGGGCACGCATCCATCCTTAACTCTTGCCGCTTAGCCATTTCCCCCCCCCCCGCGGGCGTGCCGCATTCAATCAAAGTGGTTGCATTTTAATACTTGTATCGGTATGCTTCAACCAGTTTCAATTTAAAACCACATTGACCGAGCCGGGAGACGCCATGTCCACATACTCCACCCGGGCCGCCGTCGGCGCCCGCCAGCCGGCGCCCGCCGCGGCCATGCCGCGCTACCTGACGCTGCTGTTTGCGGTGGCGAGCGCATTCAGCGTCGCCAACGTGTATTACGCGCAGCCGCTGTTGGACGCGCTGGCGCGCGAGTTCGGTATCAGCCACGGCGCCGTAGGCATGGTGATCGCGGCGACCCAGGTCGGCTGCGCGCTGGCGCTGCTGTGCGTGGTGCCGCTGGGCGATCTGCTGAACCGGCGCCGCCTGACCATCGTCCAGTTGGCGTTGCTGTGTGCGGCGCTGGTGGCGGTCGGCCTGGCCGGCAACACCTCCTTCCTGCTCGGCGGCATGCTGGCGCTGGGTTTGCTGGGCACCGCCATGACGCAAGGCTTGATCGCCTACGCCGCCACGATGGCGGCGCCGTCCGAGCGCGGGCGGGTGGTCGGGGCCGCGCAAGCCGGCGTCATGATAGGCCTGCTGCTGGCGCGCGCGGTCGCCGGCCTGGTGGCCGACCTGGCCGGCTGGCGCGCGGTGTATTTTGCGGCGGCGGCCTTGGCGCTGGTGTTGTTGGCGATCCTGGCGCGGGTGCTGCCGGGCCAGGCCGCGACCACCGTCAAGCTGACGTATGCGCAATTGCTGGCGTCGATGTTGCGCATGTTGTGGCGCGACCGGGTGTTGCAGGTGCGCGGCGTGATCGCCATGCTGATGTTCGCTACGCTGAGTATTTTTTGGACCGTGCTGGTATTGCCCCTGAGTGCGGCGCCGCACGCGCTGTCGCACACGGCGATCGGCGCGTTCGGGCTGGTCGGCGTGGTGGGGGCGCTGGCCGCCGCGCGCGCCGGGCAACTGGCCGACCGCGGCTTGGGGCAATGGACCAGCGGGGTCGCGCTGGCGCTGTTGCTGGCGGCCTGGCTGCCGCTGGCGTTCACCGACACCTCGCTGTGGGCCTTAATTGTCGGCATTGTCGTGCTGGACCTCGCCGGGCAGGCCATTCACGTGACCAACCAGAGCATGATATTCAGCGCGCACGCCGACGCGCATAGCCGCGTCGTTGCCTGTTACATGATGTTCTACACGGTGGGGAGCGGGCTGGGCGCCATTGCCACCACCCATGTCTACGCGGCGGCGGGCTGGTCCGGCGTCTGCCTGCTTGGGGCCGGCGTCAGCCTGGCGGCGTTGGTGTTTTGGATGCTGACCTTGTGTTGCATGCCGAAGGACGGCGACGCGCTGATGTAACAAATGAAAGCAATTCGATCAGCGGCGCGCCGGCGGCGTTACGGCAGCAGCGCGGTCTTGCTGGCCTGCTTGGCCTTGATCTCGGCAACGGTCTTGTTGATCGCGGCGACGCGGAAGGCGACGCCGGGATGGTTGGCGGTGTAGCCGTTGAGCACGCTGGCCGGGTAGGCCGTCGCCAGCCGCTGCCAGAAGCTGGCGGCGTTGTTGATGTTGTAGCCGCCGCGCGCCAGCAGGTACAGCGCCAGCCTGTCGGCGGCCGCGTCGAGTTCCTGCGGCATCGGCTTGACGCCGCCGCTGCCGATCAGCATCGACAGGTCGGGCGCGACGTTGTTCAGGTTCTCGATGATGCTGCCCAGGGTGCCGGTGGCGCGCTGCGCGGTGGCGTGGGCGAGGATGTTGTGCGCCATGTCCTTGGCCATCACGTAGGCGATCGACTCGTCGTTCTGGGCGAAGTTGATCATGCCGCGGGTGAGCATGACGCGCTGGCCGTCGGCGTAGGAGTTGACGTTGTCGGCGTTGCCCAGGTCGACCCGGAAGGCGCAGGCGCGCGTCACCGGCACGCTCAGCTTCTGGTCGGCGCCGTCGCGCGCGATGGTCATGGTCAACGTGGCGCGGCTGGCCACCAGCGGGCCGAAGATGCCGGCCGCCTGGGTTTCGGCGTTGGCGCCGCGCGGCAGCACCTTGCCGTCGGCCGCGACCAGGCCGTCGCCCTTGCGCAGGCCGGCGCGCGCCGCGCCGCTGCCGGCCAGCACGCCCGACACCTGCAGCATGTCGCTATAGCCCAGCGCCGCCCGCGAGGCGTCGGCGAACTCGCCCGGGTAGGAGTATTTGTTCTTGGCGGTGAAGCCGAGCAGGTTGCGCGCCTGGTTCTTGCACAGGTCGGCGTTGTTGATCAGCAGCGGCGCCGCCACCTTGTACAGGCGTTCCTGCAGGCCGACCATCCTGGCGACGGTTTCCTGCGCCGCCAGCATGCGCTGGGTCACCACCGGCGCGGCCATTCCCGGCCGCGGCGGCGGCTGCAGCGGCGCGCGCTCGTCGGTGTAGACGGGCGGGGTCGAGCAGGCGCCCAGCAGCGTCGCCAGCAGGGCGGCGGCCGGGGCGCGGAATCGGAGTGCTACAGCGGGGGCGTGACCAGGCATCGATACTTCCTTATTGTTTTCCAGTGCTGCCGAAGCCGCCAACACCGCGTTCGCTTGTGTCGAATTCCTCGACAATGTTAAAGCCCACTTGCAGCACCGGCACAATGATCAACTGCGCCAGCCGTTCCATCGGGTTGAGGGTAAACGCGCTATGGCCGCGGTTCCAGGTCGAGACCATCAACTGGCCTTGATAATCGGAATCGATCAAGCCTACCAGATTGCCCAGTACGATGCCGTTCTTGTGGCCCATGCCGCTGCGCGGCAGGATCATCGCCGCGTAGGACGGGTCGCCGACGTGGATCGCCAGGCCGGTCGGGATCAGCACGGTCTGGCCGGCTTCGATGGTGATGGGCGCGTCGATGCAGGCGCGCAGGTCGAGGCCGGCGCTGCCCGGGGTGGCGTAGGCCGGCATCTGTTCGCGCATGCGCGGGTCGAGGATTTTGACGTCGATGGTTTTCATAGTGGCTTCTCGTGCTAGGGTAGGGGCGGTGTGGCGGCGTTGGCCGCCGGGGTCACTGGAACAGCGAATTGTGGGCCAGCCGCTTGGAGATTTCGCAGATCAGCTGGCGCGCCAGTTCCAGCTTGCCGGCGCGCGGCAAGACCGTGTGGCCGTGTTCGTCGAACAGGATGATGGTGTTGTCGTCCTGGCCGAAGGTGTGGTGGCCGATGTTGCCGACCAGCAGGGGGATGCCCTTTTTTTCGCGCTTGCTGGCGCCGAAGGCGACCAGGTTTTCCGATTCGGCGGCGAAGCCGACGCAATACGGATAGCCGGACAGGTTGGTGCGCGCCGCAACCGCCGCCAGGATGTCGGGGTTTTGCTCGAACTTCAGCTCCGGCACGGAGCCGTCGGCCTGCTTCTTCATTTTCTGTTCGCTGGCGTTGAGCACGCGCCAGTCGGCCACCGCGGCGACCGCGATGAAGACGTGCTGGCCGTCGAGCTGGCCCATGACGGCGTCGTGCATCTGCTGCGCGCTTTGCACGTTGACGCGGCGCACGCCGAACGGCGCCTCCAGCGCGGTCGGGCCGGAGACCAGCGTGACCTCGGCGCCGGCTTCGCGGGCGGCGCGCGCCACGGCGTAACCCATCTTGCCCGACGACAGGTTGGTGATGCCGCGCACCGGGTCGATCGCCTCGAAGGTCGGGCCGGCGGTGATCAGCACGCGCTTGCCGGCCAGCGCCTTCGGCTGGAAGGCGGCGATCAATTCCTCCAGCAATTGCTGCGCTTCGAGCATGCGGCCCAGGCCGACCTCGCCGCAGGCTTGCTCGCCGGCGCCGGGGCCGAACAGGGCGATGCCGTCGTCGCGCAGTTGCTGGGCGTTGCGCTGGGTGGCCGGGTTCCGCCACATTTCAACGTTCATCGCCGGCGCCAGCAGCAGCGGCAGCGCGGCCGGGCGCGCCAGGCACAGCGTCGACAGCAGGTCGTCGCAGACGCCGTGCGCCAGCTTGGACATGAAGTCGGCCGAGCAGGGCGCCACCAGGATCGCGTCGGCGCCGCGGCTCAGGTCGATGTGCGCCATGTTGTTGTCGACGCGGGCGTCCCACTGGCTGCTGTGGACCGGGTGGCCCGACAGCGCCTGCATCGTCACCGCGGTGATGAAGTGGGTGGCGGCGTCGGTCATGACGACGCGCACCTCGGCGCCGGCCCTGGTCATGGCGCGGCACAGTTCCGCCGCTTTGTAGCAGGCGACGCCGCCGGACAGGCCCAGGACGATTTTTTTACCAGACAGTTCCATCATGCTTCTCCGGGATTACTTGTTCACGCGCCGCAGTTCGTCGAGGATGAACAGCGCGGCGCCGAGGAAAATGGCCGAGTCGGCGAGGTTGAAGGCCGGGAAGTGTCCCCAGCCCTTGAGGTGGAAATCGAGGAAGTCGATGACGTGGCCGTAGGCGATGCGGTCGATCACGTTGCCGATGGCGCCGCCCATGATCAGCGCCAGCGCCCAGCAGAACAGGCGCTGGCCGGCGTGCTTTTTGAGCAGGTAGAGGATGAACAGCACCGCGCCGATGGCGATGGCGGTGAAGAAATAGCGCTGCCAGCCGCCGGCGTTCTTCAGGAAGCTGAAGGCGGCGCCCGGGTTGTAGACCAGGGTCAGGTTGAAAAACGAGGTGACGACGCGCTCTTCGGCGTAGGCGAACAGGCGCGCGACGGTGATCTTCGAGACCTGGTCGAGCAGGATCACGATGGCGGCGATGCCCAGCCAGGGCAGCAGCGACGATTGCGTTTTGGACGAGAAGGTTTTTTTAGTGGCCATAGTTTTCTATTCGGGTTCGTGGCCGCCATCGCGCGGCTCGGCGATGGCGGGGTGGCGCATCGCAGTTTACGCGAAACGGCGTTTTTCGCCCGCACCGAACAGATTGCTGTGGCAGCGCCCGCACAGGGTCGGGTGCTCGGCGTGGCCGCCGACGTCGGCCCGGTAGTGCCAGCAGCGCTCGCACTTGGGCGCCGTCGAGGCGCTCACGGCGACGCCCTCGTCGGCCGCGTCGGCCACTTCAACGACGCTCGCCTGCGAGGTGATGAAGACGAACTTCAAGTCCTCGCCCAGGCTGGCCAGCAGCGCGTACTTGGCGGCGCCGGCCTTGATGGTCAGCTCGGCCTGCAGCGAGGAGCCGATGGCGCCGGAGGTGCGCACGTCTTCGAGCTGCTTGGTGACGTCGGCGCGCACCGCGCGCAGGGCCGCGTATTTCTCCAGCAGGGCGGCGCCGTCGGCCACCGCCGGCAGTTCCCAGTAGGTCTGCGTGAAGATGGTCTCGTCGCTGGCGCCGTAGGCCTCGGCGCTGGCGAACACGGCCCAGGCTTCCTCGGCGGTGAACGACAGCGCCGGCGCCATCACGCGCAGCAGGCTTTGGGTGATGTGCCACAGCGCGGTCTGGGCCGAGCGCCGCGCCGGCGACGCCAGCGCGGTGGTGTACAGGCGGTCCTTCAGGATGTCGAGGTAGAAGCCGCCCAGGTCTTCCGAGCAGTAGGTTTGCAGCTTCGAGATCACCGGGTGGAATTCATAGTCCTCGAAATGCTGGACGATCTCGCGCTGCAGCGCGGCCATGTTGGCCAGCGCGTAGCGGTCGATTTCCAGCAGCTCGGCGACCGGCACCGCGTGCAGCGCCGGGTCGAAGTCCGAGGTGTTGGCCAGCAGGAAGCGCAGCGTGTTGCGGATGCGCCGGTACGATTCGGTGACGCGCTTGAGGATCTCGTCGGAGATCGACAGCTCGCCGGTGTAGTCGGTCGAGGCGACCCACAGGCGCAGGATGTCGGCGCCGAGGGTGTCGGAGATTTTCTGCGGCGCCATCACGTTGCCGAGCGACTTCGACATCTTCTTGCCGTCGCCGTCGACGGCGAAGCCGTGCGTCAGCAGCGCCTTGTACGGCGGGCGGCCGTTCAGCATCGACGAGGTCAGCAGCGAGGAGTGGAACCAGCCGCGGTGCTGGTCGGAGCCTTCCAGGTACAGGTCGGCCGGAAACTGCGACTGGGCCGCGTGCGAACCCTTGCCGTCCGGGCCGCCCAGCACGGTCTCGTGGGTGCAGCCGGAGTCGAACCAGACGTCGAGCGTGTCCTTGTTCTTGATGTACATGTCGGCGTCGTCGCCCAGCAGGTCCTTCGGCTCCAGCGGCAGCCAGGCGTCGATGCCGTCTTTTTCGATCAGCTTGGCGACCTGCTCCAGCAGTTCCGGCGTGCGCGGGTGCAGCGCGCCGGTTTCCTTGTGGACGAAGAAGGCCATCGGCACGCCCCATTGGCGCTGGCGCGACAGGGTCCAGTCGGGCCGGTTGACGATCATGCCGTGCAGGCGCGCCTGGCCCCAGTCCGGGAAGAACTTGGTGGCGGCGATGCCGGCCAGCGCGCTCTCGCGCAGGGACGGGCCGCCGTCCTTCGGCGTCACGTCCATGCCGGCGAACCACTGCGAGGTGGCGCGGTAGATGATCGGGGTCTTATGGCGCCAGCAGTGCATATAGCTGTGGTCGAACATCTTCACCTCGAACAGCGCGCCGGCGTCGGTCAGCGCGGCGCAAATCGGCTTCGACGCCTCCCAGATGGTCATGCCGCCGAACAGCGGCAAGGTCGAGGCGAATTTGCCGTCGGCCATGACCGGGGTCAGGATCTCGTCGTCCTTCATGCCGTGGTTTTTGCAGGACACAAAGTCTTCCTGGCCGTAGGCGGGCGCCGAGTGGACCACGCCGGTGCCGCTGTCGGTGGTGACGTAGTCGGCCAGGTAGACCGGCGACATGCGCTGGTAGAAGGCGTCGCGCGCGGCCAGCGGGTGCTGGAAGCGCAGGCCCTCGAGCGCCGCGCCCGGGCAGGTGGCGACGACGGCGCCTTCGAGCTTGTAGCGCGCCAGGCAGGACTCGACCAGGTCGGCGGCCAGGATCAGCATCAGCGGCTGGCCGTCGCGGCTGGTTTGTACCAGCGCGTAGGTGACGTCGGCGTTGACGTTGAGCGCCTGGTTCGACGGGATGGTCCACGGCGTGGTGGTCCAGATGACGATAAAGCCCTTGTCGGCCGGCAGCGCGGCCAGGCCGAAGGCGGCCGCCAGCTTGGCCGGTTCGGCGAAGGAGAAGCCGACGTCGATGGCCGGGTCGCGCTTGTCCTGGTATTCGACTTCGGCCTCGGCCAGCGCCGAGGCGCAGTCGAAGCACCAGTTGACCGGCTTCAGGCCGCGGTAGACATAGCCTTTTTCCAGCAGCTTGCCGAGGGCGCGCAGCTCGTCGGCTTCGTTGCCGTGCGCCATGGTCAGGTAGGGGTTGTCCCACTCGCCCAGCACGCCCAGGCGGATGAAGCCGGCCTTCTGGCGCGCCACCTGCTCGGTGGCGTAGGCGCGCGCCTTGGTCAGCACGTCGGCGGTCGGCAGGTTCTTGCCGTGCAGTTTTTCGATCTGGATCTCGATCGGCATGCCGTGGCAGTCCCAGCCCGGCACGTAGGGCGCGTCGAAGCCGGCCATGGTGCGGGCCTTGACCACCATGTCCTTGAGGATCTTGTTGACCGCGTGGCCGATGTGGATGTCGCCGTTGGCGTACGGCGGGCCGTCGTGCAGGATGAATTTGGGGCGGCCGGCGGCGGCCTTGCGGATGCGCTGGTAGATTTTCTTGTCCTGCCATTGCTGGACCCATTGCGGCTCGCGCTTGGCCATGTCGCCGCGCATCGGGAACGGCGTTTCGGTCATGTTGACCGGGTACTTGCTTTCGGGCTTCTTGGATTTTTGCTGTTTCGGCGTGACGGGGGTGCTGTTATCGGACATATTTTTTCTTCAGATGAATATCGGTGTGTCGGTGTATCAATGTCAATGCGCGGCGTCGATGCGCGGTGCTGGACGGTGGCGCGGCTCCGCGCGAACGAGTGAGCGTCAAATTCGGTCGGTCGCGGTGATGGCGCCGCCGCGGCGCGCGAAATAGGCGCGGGCGGCGTCGGCGTCGCGCGTGATGGCGTCGGTCAGGGTCGGCAGGTCGACGTATTTCTCCTCGTCGCGCAGCTTTTCCAGGAATTCCACCCGCACCAGCTTGCCGTAGCAGGACTGGGCGAAGTCGAACAGGTGCACCTCCAGCAGCACCCGGCCGCCGTCGTCGACGGTCGGGCGCACGCCCAGGCTGGCGACGGCCGGCAGCGGCTGCGCGGCCAGGCCGTGCACCTGGACGATGAAGATGCCGGCCAGCGCCGGGCGGTGCGCCACGCGCAGGTTCAGCGTTGGGAAGCCGAGCGTGCGGCCGAGCTTCTGGCCGTGGATCACATGGCCGGACATGGCGTACGGATGCCCCAGCAACTGCTCGGCGTGGACGAAGTCGCCCGCCGCCAGCGCGGCGCGCACCGCCGACGAGGAGATGCGCTGGCTGTTGTTCATCACCGTCGGCAGCGTTTCGACGTGGAAGCCGTAGTGGCGGCCGGCCTCGTGCAGCATGGCGACGTTGCCGGCGCGCCGGGCGCCGTAGCAGAAGTCGTCGCCGACCATCAGCCATTTCACGTGCAAGCCGTCGACCAGCACCTTTTCGGTGAACTCCTGCGGCGTCAGCGCCGAGAAGTGGGCGCTGAAATGCTCGACGATGACGCGGTCGGCGCCGGCGTCGGACAAGGACTGCATCTTGTCGCGCAGGTTGGCGATGCGCGGCGGCGCCTTCGACAGGTCGCCGGCGCGCTCGGCGAAGAACTCGCGCGGGTGCGGCTCGAACGTCATCACTGCCGCCTCCAGGCCCAGGCTGTCGGCGGCCGTGCGCACGCGCGCCAGCAAAGCCTGGTGGCCGACGTGGACGCCGTCAAAGTTGCCGATCGTCAGTGCGCAGGGCGCTCGCGCCTGCGCGTTGGGAAGTCCGCGGAATACCTTCATAGGAATCTTGGTGAAATACTATCGGTAAATGGTGGATCAAATGAAGGATTATACGGACAGTTGGCGCGATTCACACCAGCAACGGCTTTTGCCGCCCGATTCGGCCTGGCAAAACGATAAAAAACGCCGCCGGCGGGGACGCGGGCGGCGTTTTAAACCGGGGACAGACCACGATTTCCGAGAAAGTTTCTCGAAAAACGTGGTCTGTCCCCGGTTGGCTTTTACATCGGGTGGTTGGTGTTCAGCACCCAGTAGCGCGCCAGGTCGGCGGCGCCGTCGCTGCCCTGCACGGTTTTAAACGTCGACAGCGCGTTGGATTTCTTGCCGGCGTTCAAATAGGCGATGCCCAGGTGCAGCTTGACTTCGTCGGCGTGCTTCAGGCCGCCCATTTTGAGCGCCTGGTTCATCAGTGCCAAACCCTTGTCGGCCTCGCCGTTGCTGACTTGCGCAAAGCCCAGGGAGGCCAGGCCGTCGGCGTCCTTGTTCTTGAGCAGTTCGGCTTCCGCGGCGGCGGCGTTCTTGGCGTTGTCGGCCAGCGTTTTGACGGCCAGGTCTTTCAGGCGCTGGTGGCGCGGGGCGTCGGCGCCGGTGCCCAGCACGGCCTTTTTGTAGCCCAGGTCGACGATCTTCAGCGCCTCGGCCGGATTGCCCGCCTGCAGCGCCAGTTGCGACATTTCCATGTACTCACCCGGCTTGCCGAGCAGGCCGTTGACCAGTTTCAGGCGCCACACGTCCAGCGACAGGCGCTCGGAGAAGCCCGGTTTGCCGGTCACGCGGTTCAGCAGGTCGGCCCAGTAGCTGGTCTTCGGATAGCCGCCGGCGAGTTTTTCCAGCGTGCTGACGTAGCCGGCCTTGTCGCCCTGCTTGAGCTGGATGTTGGCGAGCATTTGCAACTGGCCTTCGGAGGCGCCGCGTCCGCTGCCTTGCAATTCCTTGGCCGCGGCCGCGTAGTTGCCGCTGACGTAGTAGGTCTGGATCAGCAGTTCGCGCATTTGCGCGTTCTCGCCGTCCTTCAGCGAACGGTTGATCCAGGTGATGGCTTTCGGCCAGTCCTTGGCGCGGTAGTACATGCCGGCCAGGCCTTGGGTGAACTTGGGCGCTTCGGCGGCGGACAGGCGGCCGGAGTTGATGACGAATTCAAAGGCCTTGATGGCGGCGTCGTTGTCGCCCGAGGCGGCGGCGGCCGAGGCGCGCACGCGCTCGATCTGGTAAGTCTCGAAGGCGGTCTTGCCGCCGACGTTATCGGCTTCGCGCAGTTTCGCGAGCGCTTCCTTGTTCTTGCCCGACGATACCAGTCGTTGCGCTTCCTGCAGCGGTTTGCCCACTTCCGCGCGCACCGTGTCGGCGGCGAAGGCGACCGGGCCCAGGCCCAGCATAGGCGTGGCTGCGGTGAAACCAATGGCGGCCATTACCAGGCCGAGATGAGCGAGACGAAACTTGGACATTGGAATTCTTTCGTGGAATGCGACACGGCAGGGTTACCCTGCCGTGTCGTGTAAATAAATAAGAGATCCTGACAGAACGCTTATTGGAACTGTTCGTTGCCGACCAGACCGATTTTGGTCACGCCCAGACGCTGCGCGGACGCCATCACGCCGGCCACGACCTTGTACGACACCAGTTTGTTCGGACGCAGATGCACTTCCGGCTGGTCCGCTTGCGCGGCCACGCTGTTCAGCTTTGCTTCCAGCGACGGGCGATCGGGGATCACCTGGTTGTCCCACAGGATGGTGCCGTCGAAGTCGACGTCGATCGTCACGACCACGGGTTCCTTGGTCGGTGGCGGCGGGGTGCCGACCGGCATGTTCAAGTTCACCGAGTGGTTTTGCTTAGGAATCGTGATGATCAACATGATAATCAACACCAGCATCACGTCGATGAGGGGCGTCATGTTCATTTCCATCATTGGTTCCGGATCAGCGTTGCTGCTGCTGCCCGAACCGACATTCATACTCATGGTGTTTCCTTTTAAGAAGTCCAACTGGCTGTGGGGCCCGTATTGCCAGCCCCAAGGCTGGGCAGGGCCCCCGGCAAGACGCGCCGGGGGCCGCTGTCGCTGTTAGGCCTTGTCAGGCGGCTCGGTAATGAAGCCGACCTTTTGGATTCCAGCCCGCTGAGTAGTGAAGATAACCTTGCCGATGAACTCGTAGCGCGTGTCCTGGTCGCCACGAACGTGCACTTCCGGCTGCGGCGACTTCACCGACTCAACCTTCAACATGTCGAACAGGGCATTCGTATCCCGCATTTTCGTCTGGTTGTAGTAAATCTCACCATCCTTGTTGACGACGATGTTGATGTTGGTGGGTTTTGGTTTCAACGCCTGGTTGATTTCCGGCGGCAGCGTGATCTTCTGCAGCTTGAGCACAACGGGGCTCGTAATCAAGAAAATGATCAGCAAAACCAACATGATGTCGACGAGCGGCGTCGTGTTGATTTCGGACATGACTTGGTCTTCTTCTCCGCTATCGGAGCCGACTGACATCGACATGATTCTTATCCAATCTTTTTAGCGCCGGCAGCGCGGCCAGCTTCGCTGGTCGACATGGCGCCGGAGATCAGTACCGAGTGGACGTCGGCGCTGAACGAGCGCACGTCTTCCATGGCCGATTTGTTGCGGCGAACCAACCAGTTGTAACCCAGAACGGCAGGAACGGCGACGAACAGGCCGAAGGCGGTCATGATCAGCGCTTCGCCGACCGGGCCGGCGACCTTGTCGATCGACGCGTTACCGGTCATACCGATGTTGGTCAGCGCGCCGTAGATACCCCAAACGGTACCGAACAGACCGATGAACGGTGCGGTCGAACCAACGGTAGCCAGGAACGACAGGCCGTCTTGCAAACGCGACTGGACTTTTTCGACGGCGCGCTGGATCGACATCGTCACCCAGGTCGACAGGTCGATTTGTTCCAGCAGGGCGCCGTCATGGTGGGCCGTTGCCTTGGTGCCGGTTTCGGCGATGAAGCGGAACGGGCTGCCTTCTTTCAGCATGGCCGAACCGGCGGCGATCGACGGCGCTTTCCAGAACTTGGCCGAGGTCTCTTTCGATTGTTTGAAAATTTTCATTTGGTCGATCAGCTTGGTGACGATGATGTACCAGCTACCGATCGACATCAGCGACAACAGGATCAGGGTGGCGCGTGGCACGAAACCGCCTTCGTTCCATACCGCTTCAGGACCGAACGGGTTGTGCACTTCTTCGGTCGCCGGCGCTTTTGCACCTTCTACCGCGGCCGGCGCGGGCGCTGCCGCCGCGGCGTCAACCGGCGCCGCTGCTGGAGCCGAGGCGGCTGCCGATGCTGGCGCGTCGGCGAAGGCTGGTGCGGCGACCATGGCGGCGCTCACGGACAGCAGAACCGCGGCAAAAAAAGCGGACAGACGGGTATTCTTAAACATGCTTCCTCCAAAAATTTAAAATAATCAGATCGCTGAACGTAATGGCAACGAAATCTCAGTGTGGGACTATACCGCTATCCCGGGTTTATTCCAGGTTCCAAACGTATTGCATTTGCATCCAGGCTTGTTCTGGCTTGCCGTCGACCATGCCCGGCTTGAATTTGCATTTGCCGATCGCATTCACGGCGGCTTTATCCAAATCGCGGAAACCGCTCGACTTTGCAATCTTGGAATCTGCAACGCGTCCATCGACTCCAATTAAGAACGACAACGTCACGGTGCCGGTCTCTTCGTTGCGGGCCGACGACTTTGGATACTCTGGCTTGGCGCAGGTATTCATGTCGGCGACGGCTGCAACGGTCACCCCTTTGGCCGGGCCCGGGGGGGCTGCCGGCGCCGCGGGTGGCGCGGGACGGGCCAGCTCGGTGGTAGCTGGCTTGGCCGTGGAGGTGACGGCGATCACGTTCTGTTGCGGCGGTGGTTGCTGTACGTTCACTTCGACTGGCGGAATGAATGGCGGCGGGGGCGCTTTCATTTCCGGCGGTGGCGGTGGCGGTGGAAGGTCTTTCGGCGGAGGCGGTTTGACTTCCTCGATAATTGTGGTCTCCACAGCGTCAGTCATTTTTGCGACCATACGCTTACCCAAGCCGGTTACGATCCCGTAGGCGACCAGGGCATGCAGCAGGATAACTACAGTGATTCCTGTAAAGTTTTTCCCGGTACTCTTCTCGTTCGAAAAATTCATGCCTGCTTTCTCCAATACCAACTCTTTTGTTGCAACTGAACCCCTAAATGACGCCAAAATGCTGCTGTCGCCATGCGGGACGTCGGCGAATTATACATACGAATACTTTATTTTACATAGAATTTTAACGTCTAAAACCGGTTAAATTTCGCATGGTTTCAGGGCTTCCGGCCGTGTTTTGGCGCTGCTTTGACAAGGCTTTCTGGTGGAAATAAATAGATCAATTGACAACAAATTGGTACCACTTTGGTGCTAAAGCCAGTAAGTTCTTCCATGCCTTCAAATAGCAGAATTTAATTTGCCGATAAGTGGCCGGATGGCCGTCAAATTCTGTGGCATTTATTGCATTTCATTAACTTTTGCGGTCGAATTGATACAGTTTGCTACTGTGCTTGACTATACTCGTATGACAAAAATAATGCTTAATTTGCACGGATGAGCGTGCGCGGGGGTGGTGTCGCGGCCGAAAAGGACGGCGGACCGCGTCGCCCACTGTATAAACGGGGGCGGGCGTGGCTGCCGCTCGGCGCGCGGCGCGGGCGCCGTTGGCGCCTTGGCGGGGCAAAGGGCGCAGGGGAATCGTCGGTTTGTTTGCGTAATGTCAAACCGGCGGCGGCGTTCGGCAGGGGGGGCGGTGGCGAAACCGGCAAACCAGAGGCGTAAAACCGGGGCCGGACCGCGGGGGTCCGGCCCCGGCTCCGCGCCGCGGTTTGATTGGCGGCGTTGCCGGCCCGCATATATATAGATATAGCGTTTATCTATGCGGGGGCGGGGCTAGGCGTTGCGGGCGCGCTTTTCGCGCTTGCAATCGATGGTGCTGAGGACGTTGCCGTTCGGGTCGACGGTGTCGAGGTGGACATCGAAGCCCCACAACCGCGCCACGTGCTTGAGCACCTCCTCGGCCTGCTGGCTCAGCGGCCGGCGCTGGAACTGCGTGTGGCGCAGCGTCAGCGCGCGGTCGTCGCGGGTGTTGACCGACCAGACCTGGATGTTCGGCTCGCGGTTGCCCAGGTTGTACTGCTCGGCCAGCTGTTGGCGCACGTAGCGGTAGCCGGCCTCGTCGTGGATCGCCGAAATCGCCAGCTTCTCGTTCTTGTCGTCGTCGAGCACGGCGAAGAAGTGGAACTCGCGGATCAGCTTGGGCGACAGGTACTGGGCGATGAAGCTCTCGTCCTTGAAGTTGCGCATGGCGAAGTCGAGCGTCTTTTGCCAGTCGCTGCCGGCGATGTCGGGGAACCACACGCGGTCCTCGTCGGTCGGGTGTTCGCAGATGCGGCGGATGTCCGTCATCATCGCGAAACCCAGCGCGTACGGGTTGATGCCGCTGTAGTAGGGGCTGGTGACGGGCGGCTGGTAGACCACGTTGGTGTGGCTCTTGAGGAACTCCATCATGAAGCCGTCGCGCACCACGCCCTCGTCGTACAACTTGTTGAGGATGGTGTAGTGCCAAAACGTGGCCCAGCCCTCATTCATCACCTGGGTCTGGCGCTGCGGGTAGAAATATTGCGAAATCTTGCGCACGATGCGCACCATCTCGCGCTGCCACGGCTCCAGCAGCGGCGCGTACTTTTCGATGAAGTACAGCAGGTTTTCCTCGGGCTCGGGGGGGAAGCGCGGCGCCGCCTTGCTGACCTCCTCCTCGTCGCGCCGCGGCACGGTGCGCCACAGTTCGTTGATTTGCGACTGCACGTAGGCCTCGCGCTCCTTTTGCTTGGCGTTTTCCTGGGCCATCGATAGCTTGGCCGGGCGCTTGTAGCGGTCGACGCCGTAGTTCTGGATCGCGTGGCAGGAGTCGAGCAGGGTTTCGACGGCGTCGACGCCGTGGCGCTGTTCGCATTCGCTGATGTAGTTCTTGGCGAAGACCATGTAGTCGATGATCGCCTCGGCGTCGGTCCAGGTGCGGAACAGGTAATTGCCCTTGAAGAAGGAGTTGTGGCCGTAGGCCGCGTGGGCGATCACCAGCGCCTGCATGGTCAGGCTGTTTTCCTCCATCAGGTAGGCGATGCAGGGGTTGGAGTTGATGACGATCTCGTAGGCCAGGCCCATTTGGCCGCGCTTGTAGCTTTTTTCGGTCGACAGGAAGTGCTTGCCGAACGACCAGTGGTTGTACGAGACCGGCATGCCGACCGAGGTGTAGGCGTCCATCATCTGCTCGGCGGTGATGATTTCCAGCTGGTTCGGATAGGTGTCGAGGCCGAAACCGGCGGCGACGCGGCGGATTTCCTCGTGCGCCTGCTCGATCAGCTCGAAGGTCCATTCGGACTGCTCGGGCAGGGCGCGCGGGTGCGGCGGTTTCTTTGTCATCATGTTCATTATTTGACCTGCTTCTTGAACAGTTCGCGGAACACCGGATAGATGTCGGCCGGCGTGACGATTTTCTGCATGGCGAAGTGCGGGTGGTGGTCGTGCACCTGGGTGTATTGCTCCCACAGGTTTTGCTGCGGGCCGTCGGTGATCTCGACGTAGGTGTAGTACTGCACCTTCGGCAGGATGGTGTTGATCAACAACTGGCGGCACAGCACCGAGTCGTTGTCCCAGTTGTCGCCGTCCGAGGCCTGCGCCACGTAGCTGTTCCACTGGCCGACGCCGTAGCGTTCCTCGAGGATGCCGTTGAGCAGGTGCAGCGCCGACGAGACCACGGTGCCGCCCGACTCGCGCGAGTTGAAGAATTCGTTCTCGTCGACCTCGGCCGCCGCCGTGTGGTGGCGGATGAACACCACCTCGATCTTGTCGTAGGCGCGCTTGAGGAACAGGTAGAGCAGGATGAAGAAGCGCTTGGCGGTGTCCTTGCGGCTTTCGTCCATCGAACCGGAGACGTCCATGATGCAAAACATCACCGCCTGCGTCATCGGCTTGGGCACCTTGATGCGGTTGCTGTAGCGCAGGTCGAACGGGTCGATGAAGGGGATCGCCAGCAGGCGCGTGTGCAGGTGGTGGATCAGGCGGCGCAGCTCGAGCACGCGCTCGTCGTCGTCGGGGGCGCCCAGCAGCACGATCTCGGCCAGTTCGCGCTCGGCCTCGATGACCCGTTTGCGCGAGCTGCCGCCGACGGCGATGCGCCGCCCGAGCGCCCCGCGCAGCGAGCGCAGCACGTGGATGTTGGACGGCGTGCCCGACATATTGTAGCCGGCGCGCTGGTTCTTGAACTCGGTGGTCGCGGTCAACTGGGTCTTGACCATGTGCGGCAGTTCCAGGTCCTCGAAGAAGTAGTTCATGAACTCTTCGCGCGACAGCTCGAAGATGAAGTCGTCCTCGGTCAGCTGGTCGCTATTGCCGGCCTTGCCGCGGCCGGCGCCGGCGCCGCCCTTGGGCCGGGCGACCTGGTCGCCCTTCTGGTATTCCTTGTTGCCGGGATTGATGGTTTCCCACACGCCGCCGTGGGCGTGGCCGAACGAGGGCTCGCCGACGTCCTTGACGGGGATCGAGACCTTCTCGCCGTTTTCAATGTCGGTGATCGAACGGCCCTTGATGGCGCGCCCCACCGCATCCTTGATTTGACTCTTGTAACGACGCAAGAAACGCTCGCGGTTGACCGCGGACTTGTTCTTGCTTTGCAAACGACGATCAATGAGGTAAGTCAAAACATGCCTCCTGCAGCGATTGGTGCGGCGGTCGGTCCGGTGGCGGCGGGCGCTGGCGCGCCCGCCGTCACCGGGTTATCCCACTGCCGGCTTAAGAAGACTTCCTCACGCGCAAATACCATTCGCACAACAGCCGCACCTGCTTGGCGGTGTAGCCTTTTTCGACCATGCGGGCGACGAAGTCGGCGTGCTTGTTGGCGTCGTCGGCGCTGGCCTTGGCGTTGAAGGAAATCACCGGCAACAATTCCTCGGTGTTCGAGAACATCTTTTTCTCGATCACGGTGCGGAATTTCTCGTAGCTGGTCCAGGCCGGGTTCTTGCCGCCGTTGTGCGCCCGCGCGCGCAGACCGAAGTTGACGATCTCGTTGCGGAAGTCCTTCGGATTGGAAATACCGGCCGGTTTCTCGATTTTCTCCAGTTCGTTGTTCAGCGATTCGCGGTCGAAACTCTCGCCGGTGTCCGGGTCGCGGTATTCCTGGTCCTGGATCCAGAAGTCGGCGAAGGTGACGTAGCGGTCGAAGATGTTCTGGCCGTACTCGGAATAGCTCTCCAGGTAGGCGGTCTGGATCTCCTTGCCGATGAACTCGACGTAGCGCTGCGCCAGGTGCTCCTTGATGTAGGAGAAGTAGCGCTGCTCGGTTTCGGGCGGGAACTGCTCGCGCTCGACCTGCTGCTCCAGCACGTACAGCAGATGCACCGGATTGGCCGCCACCTCGGTGGTGTCGAAGTTGAACACCTTCGACAGGATCTTGAAGGCGAAGCGCGTCGACAGCCCGTTCATGCCCTCGTCGACGCCGGCGTAGTCGACGTACTCGTGCATCGACTTGGCCTTCGGATCGGTGTCCTTCAGGTTTTCGCCGTCGTAGACCAGCATCTTGCTGAAGATGCTGGAATTTTCCGGGTCCTTCAGGCGCGACAGGATCGCGAACTGCGCCATCATCTTCAAGGTGCCGGGGGCGCAAGGGGCCTTCAGCAGCGAGGAGTTGGCCACCAGCTTGTCGTAGATCTTGATCTCGTCGCTGACGCGCAGGCAGTACGGCACCTTGACGATATAGATACGGTCGAGGAAAGCCTCGTTGTTGCGGTTGTTCTTGAAGGTCTTCCACTCCGACTCGTTCGAGTGGGCCAGGATGATGCCGTCGAAGGGGATCGCGCCGAAGCCCTCGGTACCCTTGTAATTGCCCTCCTGGGTGGCCGTCAGCAGCGGATGCAGCACCTTGATCGGCGCCTTGAACATCTCGACGAATTCCATCAAGCCCTGGTTGGCCAGGCACAGGCCGCCGGAATAGCTGTAGGCGTCCGGGTCATCCTGGGCGTAGTCTTCCAGCTTGCGGATGTCGACCTTGCCCACCAGCGAGGAGATGTCCTGGTTGTTTTCGTCGCCCGGCTCGGTTTTCGAGATGGCGATTTGCTTGAGCACGGAAGGGTAGCGCTTGACGACGCGGAACTGGTTGATGTCGCCGTTGAACTCGTGCAGGCGCTTGACCGCCCACGGCGACGGGATGTTGCGCAGGTAACGGCGCGGGATGCCGTAGTCCTCCTCCATGATGACGCCGTCCTCCTCCTCGTTGAACAGGCCCAGCGGCGATTCGTTCACCGGCGAACCCTTCAGGCAGTAGAAGGGCACGTGCTCCATCAGCGACTTGAGCTTTTCGGCGATCGACGATTTGCCGCCGCCGACGGGACCGAGCAGATACAGGATCTGCTTGCGCTCCTCCAGGCCCTGGGCGGCGTGGCGGAAGTAGGACACCACCTGTTCGATGACCTCCTCGGTGCCGTAGAACTCGCGGAAGGCCGGATAGATCTTGATGATCTTGTTGGCGAAAATGCGCGACAGGCGGGTGTCGTTGCGGGTGTCGACCAGGCTCGGTTCGCCGATCGCGGCGAGCATGCGCTCGGGCGCGCTGGCGTAGGTGAGCCTGTCCTTTTTGCACAGAGCCAGATAGTCGGTCAGAGACATTTCCTCTTCCCGGGTCCGCTCGTAGCGTGCTGCGTAGTTGTCAAAAATGGTCATTTGAATGTCCTTTGATGTAAACCTGCTAGTCACTGTTATCGGCAGTGGGCGCCTCGCTCCCTGCCTGGCCTTTTATCGGTAAAAAAGTTCGCGTATTCCCTGTTGTAATGGTGCGCCGGCGGCCTGTGCCAAGTCCGGCTTGCCCGGACCCGAAATGCTGATGACGGTGCCGCGTGCTGGAACCGCTGGCTGGCCTGTTGTATGTCTTTATAACGCAACTTACGCTTATGAAATTTATTATTGCTCTATTAGTTCAGGAAGTCAAAAGATATGTCGTAATATCCTTAATACCCCTTCGTAAATTGTTGATTTCATTGGGGAAATTTAAAAAATTTGGCGCAATTCGAGTGGATTTTCTGCCATTTTATTCGCCATAAAACGACATTTCCCAAGCGCCGCGCAGGGGCTGGCCGCGCCGGCGCGCGACGGTGCGGCGCAGCAAAGCGCGGCGGCGGCAAGTGGCGCCGCCGATCTTGCGCTAAGATGCCTGCCTATTGACGTACGTATCCGCGAATCGAAGGGAAAAAACACATGATGAACGACGCATTGCGCGCGCTGCTGCAAGGCATGCCGAAGGCCGAACTACACATCCATATCGAGGGCTCGCTGGAGCCCGAACTGATCTTTGCGCTGGCGCGGCGCAACGCCGTGGCGCTGGCCTATGAATCGGTCGAGCAACTGCGCCTGGCCTACGCCTTCGAGGACTTGCAGTCGTTTCTGGACATCTATTACGCGGGCGCAAGCGTGCTGCT
Organism: Janthinobacterium sp. CG3; assembly: GCF_000344615.1. Classification (GTDB taxonomy): domain Bacteria; phylum Pseudomonadota; class Gammaproteobacteria; order Burkholderiales; family Burkholderiaceae_D; genus Janthinobacterium. The sequence goes on from NZ_KB467824.1 coordinate 5,196,015, forward strand.
GAAAGAGCAGGATTTCTACGACATGACCAGCGCCTACCTGGCGCGGGCGCAAGCCGACAACGTGCGCCACGCCGAGATTTTCTTCGACCCGCAAACCCACACCGCGCGCGGCGTGCCGATCGAAGCGGTCATCGGCGGCATCCACCGCGCCTGCCAGGACAGCCCGGTCAGCGCCACGCTGATCCTGTCCTTCCTGCGCCACCTGTCGGAAGAGGACGCCTTCGCCACGCTGGAAGCGGCGCTGCCGCAGCGCGACAAGTTCATCGGCATCGGCCTCGACTCGTCGGAGGTCGGCAACCCGCCGGAGAAGTTCGCGCGGGTGTTCGCGCGCTGCCGCGAACTGGGCTTCCACGTCGTCGCCCACGCCGGCGAGGAAGGGCCGCCGGCCTACATTGAAACCGCGCTCGACGTGCTCAAGGTCGAGCGCATCGACCATGGCGTGCGTTGCCTGGAGGACGCCGCGCTGACGCGGCGCCTGGCGCGCGAGCAGATCGCGCTGACGGTGTGCCCGCTGTCGAACACCAAGCTGTGCGTGTTCGACACGATGGCCGAGCACAATCTGCTGCAACTGCTCGACGCCGGCCTGCTGGTCACCGTCAACTCGGACGACCCGGCCTATTTCGGCGGCTACATGAACGCCAACTTCCTGGCCGTGTTCGAGGCGCTGCCGCTCGGCCTGGCGCACGCGCGCACGCTGGCGCGCAACGGCTTTACCGCCGCCTTCCTGCCGGCCGCGGCCAAGCAAGCCTACCTCGACGAGGTCGACGCCTTTTTCGCCGCCGCCGCCGTCTAAGGCCGTTTAATCGCGTGCGCCGGCGGCGCGTCCGCCCGCCGGCTTTGCCTCCCCCCCCATTGCGTCCGCGCCGTCTGGAACACACCATGTTGAGCCTATCCCTGAAAATGACCGCGCGCGACTGGCGCGCCGGCCAGTTGCGCTTCCTGCTGGTGGCGCTGATCGTCGCCGTCGCGTCGTTGTCGGCGGTGGGTTTCTTCGTCGACCGGCTGCGCGCCGGCCTGAACCGCGACGCCCACCAGTTGCTGGGCGCCGACCTGGTGGTCAACGCCGACAACCCGCTCAACCCGGCCTGGCTGGCCGAGGCCGAGCGGCGCGGGCTGCGCATCGCCCAAACCGTGGTCTTCCCCAGCATGGCGCAGGCCGGCGAGGGCGAGCAATCGGTGGCGCAACTGGCCTCGATCAAGGCGGTCTCGAAGCACTACCCGCTGCGCGGCCGGCTGAAAATCAGCACCGCGCCCGAGCAGGCGGGCGAAGGCGAGGGCGCGGCCACCGAGGCCATTCCGGCGCCGGGCACGGTGTGGGTCGACGCCGGCATCCTGCCGGGCTTGAAGGCGCGCGTCGGCGACACCATCCAGCTGGGCGAGAAGCGCTTCACGATCGCCCAATTGATCGCCAGCGAACCGGACCGCGGCGCCGCCTTCCTCAACTTCGCGCCGCGCGTGATGCTGCCCTTGAGCGAACTGGCCGCCACCGGCCTGGTGCAACCGGGCGCGCGCGTCACCTACCGGCTGCTGCTGGCGTCGGCGTCGGCCGGGCAGGGCGCCGCCGTGGCCGGCTACCAGGCCTGGTTGGAGGCGCAGATCAAGGACGCGGCGCTCAAGGGCGTGCGCATCGACTCGCTCGAAACGGGCCGGCCGGAGATGCAGTCGACGCTGGAACGGGCCGACCGCTTCCTGTCGCTGGTCGGGCTGCTGTCGGCGCTGCTGGCGGCGGTGGCCGTGGCGATGGCGGCGCGCCGCTTCATGCTGCGCCACCTGGACGCCTGCGCCATACTGCGCTGCCTGGGCCTGACGCAAAACCAGGCGACGGCGATGTACCTGATTGAATTCGCGCTGGTCGGCCTGGCCGGCAGCGTGGTCGGCGTGGCGGTCGGCTTCGGCGGCCACCTGCTGTTGCTCGAACTGCTGGGCAAGCTGGTGCAAAGCGACTTGCCGCCGGTGTCGGCGCTGCCGGCGCTGCACGGCGTGGCCACCGGCATGTTGCTGCTGCTCGGCTTCGCCCTGCCGCCGATTCTGCAACTGCGCAACGTGCCGCACAACCGCGTGATCCGCCGCGAGCAGGCGGCGCCGCAGCCGCTGGCCCTGGCCACCTACGGCCTGGGCCTGGGCAGCTTCGTGCTGCTGCTGCTGTGGCAGGCCGGCGACGCGCAACTGGCGCTGCTGACCGCGCTCGGCTTCCTCGTCGGCTTCGCGCTGTTCGCGCTGGTGGCCTGGCTCGGCCTGAAGTCGCTGAAGACGCTGCGCGGCGCCGTCAACCATCAAAGCTGGCGCTTCGCCGTCACGTCGCTGCAGCGCCGCCCCGGCGCCACCATCGTCCAGGTGGTGTCGCTGGCGCTGGGCCTGATGGCCCTGCTGCTGCTGACGGTGGTGCGCGGCGACCTGATGACGGCCTGGCGCAACGCCACCCCGGCGGACGCGCCGAACCGCTTCATCATCAACATCCAGCCGGAGCAGAAGGCCGAGATCGCGCGCCGGCTGGCCGGCGCCGGCGTCGTCAACGCGCCGCTGTACCCGATGATACGCGGGCGCCTGGTGGCGGTGAACGGCGCGGCCATCACGCCGGCGACCTACACCGAAGAGCGCGCCAAGAACCTGGCCGAGCGCGAATTCAACCTGTCGACGATGGCGCAGATGCAGGAACAGAACAAGCTCGTCGCCGGCAGCTGGTTCGCCGACCGCGCCGGCGCGCCGGCCGAGGCCTCAGTCGAGGAGGGCATCGCCAAGACGCTGAATCTGAAGCTGGGCGACAAGCTGCGCTTCGACATCGCCGGCACGCCGGTGGAGGCGGCCGTGACCAGCCTGCGCAAGCTCGAATGGGGGTCGATGAAGGTGAACTTCTTCGTCATCATCAACCCGGCGGCGATGGCCGACACGCCGCAAAGCTGGATCACCGCGTTCCACCTGCCGCGCGCCCAGGCGGCGCTGGGCAACGCCCTGACGCGCGACTATCCGAACCTGACGGTAATCGACGTCGGCGGCGTGCTCAAGCAGGTGCAGGCGGTGCTGGAACAAGTCGTCACGGCGGTCGAGTTCCTGTTCTCGTTCACGCTGGCGGCCGGCGTGCTGGTGTTGTACGCCGCGCTGATGGGGTCGCAGGACGAGCGCACCCGCGAGGCCGGCCTGCTGCGCGCGCTGGGCGCGACGCGGCGCCAGTTGTCGCAGGCGCAGCTGATCGAATTTACGCTGGTGGGGGCGCTGGCCGGCCTGCTGGCGGCGGCCGGCGCCTCGGCGATGGGCTGGGCGCTGGCGACCTACCAGTTCAAGTTCGAATGGAGCTTCGGCTCCGGCGTCTGGCTGGCCGGGCTGGTGACGGGCGCGCTGTGCGCCATCACCGGCGGCTGGCTGGGCCTGCGCAACGTGCTCAAGCAACCGCCGCTGCAGACCCTGCGCGAAGGGTAGGCGGCGGCGGGCCGGGGGCTCTTTTTCCCTGGTTTTTTTGACGTTGGCGCCGCCTCACGCGCCGCCGTGCTCGCGCAGGTACTGCGCGTAGGGGAACACCGGCCGGTCGAAGTAGTGCGCCGGCAGGTCGAACAACGCCCAGAAATAGGTCTCGTCACCGCGGCAGACCTGCGGCGCGCAGCAGTAGCGGTACCAGTTGTCGCCGACGGCGGCGTGGTACATGCCGTCGCCGCCGGCGGCCGAAAAGAACGGCAGCACGCGCTGCTCCAGCAGGGCGCTCAGCAGCGAGGCCGGGGCGTCGCTGTCGCGGGCGATCTCGTACTGCGCGCGCATGCCCTTTTCGGTCTCGACGATCATCAGGCGGGCGTTGCCGTCGCGGTCGAAGAACAGGATGCCGGTCGGGTTCGGGAAGATGTAGTGCTCGACAAAGCCGTGCCGGGCGATCAGCGTGCCGACCACGGCCGCCAGCGCCGGGTCGCCGAGGAACTGGTAGTTGTGCAGCAGCAGCACGTCGCGCAGGGTTTCCGACTGTTCGGCGAAGAAGGCGGTTTGCAGCGCGCGGATTTCCAGTTCCAGCGTGTCGAGCGCGTCGTCCTCGCTTTTCTTGATGTAGCGGTCGATCAGGCCGCGGTTGAAGGCGGTGACGGCGATTTTTTCGTCGGCCGCGCCGGTAAATAGGATTTTTTTGCACGGCAGATCGCGCACCGCCTCGCAAAACTCGATGCCGTTCATCTGCGGCATCGAGTAATCGATGACCAGCACCGACGGCACCGAAAAACGCTCGGCGTGGCCGCTGATGCGGTAGATGCTCTCGATGTCGACGGCGACGTTGCAGTAGTCCGGCGGCAGGTTGGGCGCGTCGAAATTGACCTGCATCGGCGAGGCGCCGCAGCGCGGGCTCTGGCGCAGCCAGCCCAGCGCGGCGGTGGTGTCGTGGAAGGTCTTCCTGGCCAGCGCCGGGTCGAGCTGGAACGACAGGCTGCGCAGGAAGGAGTCGCTGTCGTCGATCAGCACGGTCAGGCTCGGGTGGGTGTAGACGGGCAGGTGCATACGTCGCCTTAATGGAGGCCGGGGGTGCCGGGGATGCCGGGGGTGCCGGGGGTGCGCGCCGGCGCGTTCAGGGGGAATTCCAGGACGAAGATCGCGTACGCCGTCTCGCGCGAGACGCAGCGGATGCGCGCCTGCCAGGCTTCGACGATTTCCTTGCACAGGGCCAGGCCGATGCCGGTGCCGTTGTGCGCCGGATACGAGTAGAAGCGCTGGAAAATCAAGGGCAGGTGGCGCGGCGCGATGCCGCAGCCGGTGTCGATGAATAGCAGCCGCGGCGTGCGGCGGGCGCCGTCGATGATGATGCGCACGCGGCCCTTGCCGGCGCGCTGCACCGCCTTGAGCGCGTTGCGCAGCAGGTTCAGCAGTATCACCACGGCCAGCTCGCTCTGGCCGGCGAACATGAAATTGCCGCGCACCTCGACCACCACCGAATTTTGCTGGAGCTGGCCGGCGAAGGGATAGCGCTTGATCACCGAGTCGACCGTCGCCGCCATCGAGACCGCCTCGTTCGGCTGCAGGTTGCGGTTGACCGCGCTGGCGCTGAGCAGGAACAGGTCGATCATGTGGTTCATGTGGCGCACTTCGAACTGGATCCGGGTCAGCGCCTCGTGGGCGCTGTCGCTGTTGACCTGGTCGTGCTGCAGCAAGCGGTTCAAGCCGCGGGCGTTGGCGTCGACGCTGGTGAGCGGGGTGCGCAACTCGTGCGCCACGGTCGCCAGTCCGGCGCCCAGTCCGGCCAGCTTTTCCTGCGCCAGCACGTTGCGCCCGACCTTGGCTACCGACAGCTCGGCGATGGTGAACCAGTGGATCGGCAACTGCTGCAGCACCGGCTTGCTCAGCAGCACCGCGCCCTCGCCGGCGATCAGCACGCCGACGCAGGCCAGCGCGGTGCCGACCGCGTAGGCGACGCCGGCCAGCGCCATGTCGAAGTGGAACAGCACGACCAGGCCGACCAGCAGCGTCTGGGTCCAGACCGCCGAGGCGTGGTTCATCAAGAACATGAAGGTGAAGAAGAAGGGGATCAGGTAGCTCAGCGCGACCAGCAGGAAGATGTCGAGTTCGCGCTTGCTGAAGCGGCGCGCGAACAGGCCGATCAGGCACAGGCCGATGCCGATGCAGCGCAGCACCACGTTTTCATAGGTCTGCGGTAAAAAATAACGCCACGTCACGTAGCAGGCGGGAATCGCGACGGCGCCGATCCAACACAGCAGCACCACGCGGGCGGCGGCGTATTCGTTGGCCCCCAGCAGGGAACGGACCAGGCCAAGCTGCCAATGCATCCATCGTTGTGGTCGTCGTCGGGTCATGGCGTCAGCTTGACTTTTATCAATATCGCATAGTCCATTGAATTGATGTGGAATAGGAAACTATCGGCACTGTAGTTGACATATATCAAGTCCCCGGTTTCCAGTGGCGTCAAGGTTTTGCCTTAGGTCACACAATCATCAGAATAAGGGGAAAAAATGTTATACGCTACCGCCGGCACCAGCGCCATTTCGGGCCGACCCGCCGCCGAGCACTGCCTGGGCGACTTCGTCGAGCGCCGCATGGACCAGCACCACGTCACGCGCATCGAAAAACTGCTGGGGGGCGAGCATCCGCACGCCTGGCAGCCGCCGCAGCCGGGGGCGATTTTCCTCGCCGGCAACGACTACCTGTGCCTGGGCGCGGAGCCGAGCCTGTTGCAGGCGCAGATGCGCAGCATGGCGGCGAACCAGGGCGAACTGCTGATGTCGGCGGTGTACCTGCAAAGCGGCAGCCCGCAGCACCGGCTCGAGCAAAAACTGGCGGCCTTCATGGGCGCCGAGGACGGCGTGCTGGCGCAGTCGGGCTGGGCCGCCAACGTCGGCCTGCTGCAAAGCATCGCCGGACCGGGCGTGCCGGTCTACCTCGACATGCAGGCGCACGCCTCGCTGTGGGAGGGGGTGCAATCGGCGCAGGCGCAGCCGGTGGCCTTCCTGCACAACGACATGGGGCATTTGCAGCGCCAGGTGGGCAAGCACGGCCGCGGCGTGATCGTCGTCGACGCGCTCTACAGCACCAACGGCAGCCTGGCGCCGCTGTTCGAGTTGCTCGACATCGCCGAACGCAGCGGCAGCATCGTCGTGGTCGACGAATCGCACTCGCTGGGCACGCACGGGCCGCAGGGGGCCGGGCTGGTGGCGCAGGCGGGGCTGTCGGAGCGGGTGCATTTCCGCACCGCCTCGCTGGCCAAGGCGTTCGCCGGGCGGGCCGGCTTTATCACCTGCTCGAGCCGCTTCAAGGGCTACTTCCTGTCGGAGTCGCGCCCGGCCATCTTCAGCTCCTGCCTGCTGGGGCACGAACTGGCGTGGTTCGACGCCGCGCTCGACTTCATCCGCGGCGCCGACGAGCGCCGCGCGGCGCTGCGCCGGCACACGCTGCGCATCCGCGCCGGCCTGCGCGCGCAGGGCTACAACGTCGACGACGGCAGCGAGCAAATCATCGCGCTGGAAGCGGGGCCGGAGCCGCGCACGCTGGCGCTGCGCAAGGCGCTGGAGCGGCACGGCATCTACGGCGCCATGTTCTGCGCGCCGGCGACGCCGAAAAACCGCTCGCTGGTGCGGCTGACGCTGAACGCCTGCCTGAGCGAGGCGGACATCGCGCAACTGCTGGCGGCGTGCGCGGCGATCCGCGACGAAACCGACCTCGGCAGTTGGTCCTCGACGCGCCGCATGGGCGGTCTGGCCCTGGTCTAAGCCGCCCGCCCGCGCGACAAGCCCAGCGGTGTAGCGAGCCGGGGGCGTTGACAGCGCCGTGGCGCGACCTGACTCCCGAGTGCGCTTGCGCTATGATGGCGGCTATGACTGAACCCATTTCCTTGTACCAAACGATAGGCGGCGAGTCCACGCTGCGCGCGATGGTGGACCGCTTTTATGATTTGATGGAGTTGGAGCCGGAGTTCGCCGGCATCCGCGCCATGCACCCGCCCGCCACCGACGGCTCGCGCGACAAGCTGTTCTGGTTTTTGACCGGCTGGATGGGCGGTCCCGACCTGTTCGTCGAGCGTTTCGGCCACCCGCGCCTGCGCGCCCGCCATATGCCGTTCGCCATCGGCACCAGCGAGCGCGACCAGTGGTTGCGCTGCATGGCCTGGGCCATGCAGGACGCCGGCATCGAGGAGTCGCTGCGGTTGCGCCTGATGGAGTCGTTCTTCCAGACCGCCGATTGGATGCGCAACAAACCCGACTGATGTGCTTTTACTTTTTTGAGTCATGACCCAAATCGAATTTTTCGCGCTGCTGGCGCTGGTGGCGGCCGGCGTCGCGCTGCAGGCGGCGCTGTGGTGGCGCGGCCGCGGCACCGGCGGCGGCGACGCTGCCGCCGCGGCCGCGACGCTGCTGCAATTGCAACAGTTGCAGCAGTCGCAGCAACTGAGCCTGGAGCGTATCGAGCGCGTCGAGCGCGAGGTGCGCATGCAGTTGCAGTCCTCGGCCCAGGCCACGCGCCAGGAGTTGAGCGCGGCGCTGGCGCAGTCGCACGCGGCCACGGTGCAGCAGCTCGACGGTATGCGCGCGCAAAGCCAGGCGCAGGCGCAGGGCGGGCGCGAGGAGCAGTCGGCCGGCCTGGCGCGCTTCGGCGAGGCGATGAACCAGGCGCTGCTGCATCTGACGCAGTCGAACGCGCAGCGCCTGCTGGAGGTGCGCGCCACGCTGGAGTCGAAGATCGGCGATTTACAGGCCGATAACGGCGCCCGCCTCGAAGAGATGCGCAAGACCGTCGACGAGAAGTTGCACGCGACCTTGGAGGCGCGCCTGAGCGAGTCGTTCCGCCAAGTGTCGGAACGGCTCGAACGGGTGCACCAGGGACTCGGCGAGATGCAGCAGCTGGCCATCGGCGTCGGCGACCTGAAGCGGGTGCTGACCAACGTTAAGACGCGCGGAACCTGGGGCGAGGTGCAACTGGAGATGTTGCTGGAGCAAGTACTCACCGTCGACCAGTACGCGAAAAACGTCGAAACCATTCCCGGCACCGGCGCGCGCGTCGAATTCGCCTTGAAGCTGCCGGGCGCCGTCGACGGCGGCGCGCCGGTGTGGATGCCGATCGACGCCAAGTTTCCCAAGGAGCAGTACGAGCGCCTGGTCGAGGCCGCCGAGCGCGCCGACGCCGACGGCGTGGCGCTGGCCGGCCGCGAACTGGAGCGCGCGGTGCGCGGCGAGGCCAAAACCATCGCCGAGAAGTACCTGTCGCCGCCGCACACCACCGACTTCGCCATCCTGTTCCTGCCCACCGAGGGCTTGTACGCCGAGGTGATGCGGCGCCCCGGCCTGGCCGACGAGTTGCAGCGCGTCAACCGGGTCAGCATTGCAGGGCCGTCGACGCTGTCGGCCCTGCTGAACAGCCTGCAAATGGGCTTTCGCACGCTGGCGCTGGAAAAACGCTCGTCCGAGGTGTGGCAGGTGTTGGGCGCGGTGAAGACGGAGTTCGGCAAATTCGGCGATGTCTTGAGCCAGACCAAGCTGGCGCTGGAACGCGCCGCTAAGAATATCGAGAGCGCGGAGGTGCGCAGCCGCCAGATGGCGCGTAAGCTGAAGTCGGTGGAAGCCTTGCCGAGCGAGGCCGCGCAACTGGTGCTGGGCCCGGACGTCGAGCTGGACGAGGCGCCGTAGGAGCCGCCCGCGCCACGGTAAAGTCGGCGTGGTTGAATTGTTTGAGGAGAAAACATGTCGTCTTCCAGCATCGCTCGCAGCATCGACTCGGCCGCCGCCGGCCTGCACAGCGGCGCCCAGCGCAACAAAATCGTCAGCGCCTTTGACGCGGTGCGGCTGATCCACGACGGCGACACCGTCGCCACCGGCGGTTTCGTCGGCATCGGTTTCGCCGAAAATATCGCGGTGGCGCTGGAGCAGCGCTTTTTGCAGTCCGGCGCCGAGTCGCAGGACGGCCTGGCGCATCCGCGCGAGCTGACGCTGGTGTATGCGGCCGGGCAGGGCGACGGCAAGGAGCGCGGCCTGAACCATCTGGCGCACGAGGGCCTGGTCCGCCGCGTCATCGGCGGCCACTGGGGCCTGGTGCCAAAGCTGCAGCGCCTGGCGATGGACGACAAGATCGAGGCCTACAACCTGCCGCAGGGGGTCATCAGCCATCTGTTCCGCGACATCGCCGGCGGCAAGCCGGGCCTGCTCTCCGAGGTCGGCCTGGGCACCTTCGTCGACCCGCGTTTCGGCGGCGGCAAGGTGAACGCCCGCACCACCGAGGAACTGGTCGAGCTGATCGTCCTGGGCGGCAAGGAATACCTGTTCTATAAGAGCATGCCTATCCATGTCGGCATCATCCGCGGCACCACGGCCGACGCCAACGGCAACGTGACGATGGAGCGCGAGGCGCTGACGCTGGAGGCGCTGGCCATCGCGATGGCGGCGCACAATTCGGGCGGCATCGTCATCGTCCAGGTCGAGCGCATCGCCGAGCGCGGCAGCCTGAACCCGCGCCAAGTGAAAATCCCCGGCATCTTGGTCGATTGCGTGGTGGTGGCGGAAAAGCCCGAATACCATATGCAAACCTTCGTCGAGCAGTACAGTCCGGCCTTTGCCAGCGAGCTGCGGGTGCCTTTGTCGAGCATTGCCCCGATGCCGCTGTGCGAGCGCAAGGTGATCGCCCGGCGCGCCTTGATGGAGTTGTACGCGAATAATGTGGTGAACCTCGGCATCGGCATGCCGGAGGGCGTCGCCGCCGTTGCCGCCGAGGAGAAGCTGCTCGATTTGCTGACGTTGACGGCGGAACCCGGCGTCATTGGCGGCATGCCGGCCGGCGGCCTGAATTTTGGCGCGGCCACCAACGCTGACGCCATCATCGACCAGCCCTACCAGTTCGACTTCTACGACGGCGGCGGGCTGGACGTGGCAATCCTCGGCCTGGCCCAGGCCGACGCCCTGGGCAACGTGAACGTCAGCAAGTTCGGACGCCGCCTGGCCGGCGCCGGCGGTTTCATCAATATCAGCCAGAACGCCAAGAAGGTGGTGTTTGTCGGCACCTTCACGGCCGACGGCCTGAAGCTGGCGGTGCAGGGCGGCCGCCTCGCCATCGTGCAGGAGGGCGCCTGCCGCAAGTTCATCGGCGAGGTCGAGCACCGCACCTATAGCGGCGCGCACGCCAGCGCGCGCGGCCAGACGGCCCTGTTCGTCACCGAGCGCTGCGTGTTCCGCCTGACGCCGCAGGGCTTGGAGCTGATCGAGATCGCGCCCGGCATTGAACTGGAGCGCGACATACTCAGCCAAATGGCCTTCGCGCCCGCCGTCAGTGCGACGCTAAAGCTGATGGATGCGCGCATTTTCGTCGACGATGGAATGGGTTTGCGCGCGGATATGCTCTCGCTGCCGCTGGAGCAACGGCTGGTGTACGACCCGCGCCAGGAGCTGTTCTTTGTCAATTTCGAGGGTTTCAACGTGGCCGACAGCGCCACCATCGCCGCTATCAGCACGCTGGTCGCGGCGCGCCTGGAGCTGCTCGGCAAAAAAGTGCCGGCCGTCGTCAACTACGACAATTTCACCATCCTGCCCGACGTGCTGGACGATTACATCGACATGGTGAACGGCCTGAGCGAGCGTTACTACAGCCGCGTGACGCGCTACACCCACAGCGCCTTCATGCGCGCCTACGTGGGCGAGGCGTTCCGGCGCCGCGACCGCGACCCTGCCTTGTACGCCAGCTCGGCCCAGGCGATGGCGCATTTGAAAGCGGCGCCGGAACGCTAAACGGCCCCCGCGGGGGCCGTTCCTTACACTCAAGCCGACGCGGGCGCTGCCTATGCCTTGCGGCTGCGGCGCGCAGCGAATCCCACGAATGCCAATCCGGCCAACAGCATGGCCCAGCTTGCCGGCTCTGGAACCGGGGTCAGGACGGCGGGAGGGACGCCACCACCCCCACCACCGCCACCGCCGCCACTGCTGACGGCGTTGCCGCCGCTAAACAGCGACAAGCCGCCCAGCGAGGTTGCCGCGGGGCCGAGACCGCCACCCGACACCATGCCGGGCAGATCGCCGGCGCCGCTGGCGACCTTGTTCGGCACGTCACTATGGGACACTGCCGAGCCGCTGTGCAATTCGTTAAACGAATTGCCTTCGGTTGCCGCGAAGGGTGGCGATACCTCGCCGGCCGGTGCGCCGCCTGCGCCGCCTGCGCCGCCTGCGCCGCCAGCGCCGCCAGCGCCTTGCGCCGTGGGCGCGCCGCGCGAGATCCGGCTGACGTTGCGGCAAATCGTTGGTACCAGAATGCAATGGCCCTGTTCGCAGTACACCAGGCCGCGTTCTTTCATGTCCGCAGTCCAACCGGCGCGCGACACTTGGCGGCAAACCCGGCCGGTGCCGAAGTGCATATCGCTGATGCGCGCGTCGTAGTTGTCGCGGCCGCTGATGGCGTCACGGCTGATGGTCACGAATTCGTCGAAGTTGCGGTCGCGCATGCGCTGTTTCAGGCGCTCGCGCACCGGGCCGGGAATGTCCTGGTAGCGGTCGACCGCTGCAACGACGTCGCCCATGAAGGGATTGACGCCGGGACGGTTCCAGTTGCAACTGTCAATGCGCTCGTCGGCCGGCGCCGCTTTTGCCTGGGCCGGCAGCGGCGCCAGCGACAAGGCGGTCGCGCACATCAGCATACCGACGATGCCGGAAATCCAGGCCAGTGGACGACGGGAAAAGGCTGATATTTTGTTGTTTGTCATTATTATTTTCACAAGTGAATGATCTAACCGGAATGCATGTTATCACGAGGGAAACTGATTTGGTAATAAAGAAAGATATTTGAGGGTAAATTTTGTTTCGCCGCAACGTTGATCCGGAATATTTTCAGGGTGGGAAGATAACGCTGGACATTTATTCCAGGTGTGCTGGGGAGTCGCTGGATCGGCGCGCCGTCAAAGAGCCGGCGTCAAGGCGAGTAGGTTAAACCCTGAGGCTCTGCCCCCAGGGTGACGCTCTTGGTTTGGCACCAGGGCAAGGAGGAGGGCGGCGGTGCCGCGCCGGCCGGACGGCGCCTAGACCAGGCCGTCGAACAGCATGACGTCGACCGCGTCGCCGGCGCCGACGTTGCCCTGCTCGTCGTGCAGCACGACCATGCAGTTCGCTTCGGACATCGAGCGCAGGATGCCGGAGCCTTGCGAACCGGTTACGCGCACCTCTTGCAGGCCGGCGGCGTCGAGGCCGAGGATGCCACGCTGGAATTCGGTGCGGCCCGGCCGTTTGCGGATCGGGTCGCGCGAGCGCACCCGCAGCAGCGGCGGCGGCGCGGCGTCGGCGCCCATCATGCGCAGCAGCGCGACGCGGGCGAAGAAATAGAAGGTCACCATGACGGCCACCGGGTTGCCGGGCAGGCCGAGCAGGAAGGCGCTGCGACCGTTCGAGCTGATCTGGCCGAACGCCATCGGCCGGCCGGGGCGCATGTCGATGCGCCAGAAGTCCACCTGGCCCAGCCTTGCCATGATCTGGCGCGTGTAGTCGGCTTCGCCGGAGGACACGCCGCCGGAGGTGATGACGGCGTCGGCGTTTTCGCAGGCGCTGCGCAGCGCCGCCTCCAGTGCCGCCGGCTGGTCCTGGACGATGCCCATGTCGATGACGTCGCAGCCGAGCCGGTTCAGCATGCCGAACAGCGTGTAGCGGTTGCTGTCGTAGACGCAGCCGGCGTCGAGCGGCTCGCCGATCGAGCGCAATTCGTCGCCGGTGGAGAAGAACGCCACCCGCAGGCGCCGCTGCACCGGCGCCTCGGCCACGCCGAGCGAGGCCAGCAGGCCCAATTCGGCCGGGCGGATGATCTTGCCTTTTTTCAGCGCCGGGCTGCCGGCCAGCAAATCCTCGCCCTTCAGGCGGCGGTTGTCGCCGGCGCGGATGGCGCCCGCCGGGATCGTCACGGCGGCGGCGTCGGCGTGGCTGACCAGTTCCTGCGGCACCACGCTGTCGCAGCCGGCCGGCATCACGGCCCCGGTCATGATGCGGGCGCACTGGCCGGGGCCGATGGCCAGCTCGGCCGGATGGCCGGCGTAGACGGTGGCGACGATGGCCAGCGTGGTGGGGCCGTCGGCGCGCAGGTCGGCGCCGCGCACGGCGTAGCCGTCCATCGCCGAATTGTCGTGCGCCGGCACGTTGATCGGCGAGATGATGTCGGCCGCCAGCACCCGGTCCAGCGCGCTGCGCAGCGCCACCTGCTCGCTCGAGCGGATTGGCGTGATGGCCGCCTCGATCAGGCGCTGGGCCGCGCGCACCGACAGCGCGGCGGCGCCGGGCTGGCCGGCGGGCGGCGCCGGCGTGGCGGCCTGGGCAGCGGCGGCCATTCCCGCCTCGGCGCTGCGCAATTGCTCCGGCGTGTTGATGTTGCGGAACGCCTCGGTCTGGTCGAAGCGCACCCGCGCCACCGCCAAGTCGCCATACCAGCCCTGCATGCGCCGTCCGCCGCCGTCCAGGTAGGCGCTGAGGGTCGGCAAGGCGCTGGTTTTCAGCAGGCAGAAGACGGCGTGGGTTTGCTCGTAGGCGGCGCCGTCGGGGTCGCTTTCCAGCGTGACGGCGACGGCCAGGTCGGCGTCCTCGGCCAGCAAGGCCGCGGCCAGCCGCGCCACCAGGTCGTCCGGCAAGAACGGCGAGTCGCAGGGCACACTGACCAAGAATTCGGTGTTGCAACGGCGCAAGCCGCTATGCAAGCCCGCCAGCGGCCCTTCAAAGCCGCCCAGCTCGTCCGGCCAGACCGGCACGCCCAGCGTTTCGTAGGTCGCCAGGTTCTGGTTGGCGTTGATGGCCAGCGCGCCGACCTGCGGCGCCAGCGTGCGCAGCACCTGCGCCGCCATGGTGGCGCCGCGCAGCGGCATCAAGCCCTTGTCGACGCGGCCCATGCGGGTGCCGCGTCCGCCGGCCAGGATCAGGCCGGTAATGTTATGCTTGTCGATCATTGTTTATCTATTATGAATGTCGTGCGCGACCACGGCGCCGGGTTGGCGCCGCGGCCTTAACCGCCGATATAAGACATTTCCACTTTTTTGCCGCCGCGTGCCAGGCCGCTGGTGTTGACGGTACGCAGCTCGGAATAGCGGTCGCCGCGGGCGCGCCACAGATGCGCCAGCACGGTCGAGATTTCAGCGTCGCTGCGGCCGCCGCGCAGCAGCGCGCGCAAGTCGTGGCCGCCGGTGGCGAACAGGCAGGTGTAGAGCTTGCCTTCGGTGGAGAGCCTGGCGCGCGTGCAGTCGGCGCAAAACGCCTGGGTGACGCTGGAAATGAGGCCGATTTCGCCGCCGCCGTCGCTGTAGCGCCAGCGCGCCGCGGTTTCGCCGGTGTAGTTGGCCTGGATCGGTTCGAGCGGCAGGTGTGCGCCGATGCGCCGCGCCACCTCGGCCGAGGCAATCACCTCGGCCAGGTTCCAGCCGTTGGAGGCGCCCACGTCCATGTACTCGATGAAGCGCAGGATGTAGGGCGTGCCCTTGAAATGGCGCGCCATCGGGACGATTTCCTGGTCGTTCATGCCGGCCTTGACGACCATGTTGATCTTGATCGGGCCGAGGCCGACCCGGTGGGCGACGTCGATGCCGTGCAGCACGTCGGCGACGGCGAAGTCGACGTCGTTCATGCGCTTGAAGGTGGCGTCGTCGAGCGAGTCGAGCGATACCGTCACCCTTTGCAGGCCGGCGTCCTTCAGCGACTGGGCTTTTTTGGCCAGCAGCGAGCCGTTGGTGGTCAAGGTCAGGTCGAGCGGCTGGCCGGAACGCGTCTTCAGCGCGGCGAGCATGCCGATCAGCTTTTCGATGTTTTTGCGCAGCAGCGGCTCGCCGCCGGTCAGGCGGATCTTTTCCACGCCGTGCGCCACGAACAGCGTGGCGATGCGGGTGATTTCCTCGAACGACAGCAGCGCGCCGTGCGGCAGGTAGGCGTGGTTCTTGTCGAACACCTCTTTGGGCATGCAGTAGACGCAGCGGAAGTTGCAACGGTCGGTGATGGAAATGCGCAGGTCGTGCAGCGGCCGGGCAAGCCGGTCCGTTACGCGGCCGTCGGGTGTTTCGAGCAGCGCGGGGACCGCCGGCGCCGTCTGGCGGCCGTCGGCGAGGATGATGATCTTTTCAGCCATGAATTCTCTGGTGCAATTACGTGGAAATACCGCTAAGACAGATACGATAGCACGAGGCCGGCGAAGGCACAGGCGAAGATCAATTTGATGGTGCCGACGCGGAAGCGGAACAAGGCCACGCAGGCGGCGGCGCTGATGGCGATGGCGGCCGGGTCCCAGTGCGGGCCCGGTGTTTCCAGCCAAAACACGTGCTGGCCGAAAAACAGCGCGAGGCTGACGATGACGCCGACCACGGCCGCCGAAATGGCCGTCAGCGGCGCCGTCAGGCGGATGTTGTCGCGGGTCGACTCGACCAGCGGCCCGCCGGCCAGGATGAAGATGAACGAGGGCAGGAGGGTGAAGAACGTGGCGACGCAGGCGCCCGCCGCGCCGGCCAGCGCCAGCTTGTCGCCGAATAAGGCGTGGGTCCAGGCGCCGACGTAGCCGACAAAGGCGACGATCATGATCAAAGGGCCTGGCGTGGTTTCGCCCAGCGCCAGGCCGTCTATCATCTGGGCGCCGCTGAGCCAATGGAAGGTGTCGACGCCGCCTTGGTAGACGTAGGGCAGCACGGCGTAGGCGCCGCCAAAGGTCATCATGGCCGCCTTGGTGAAGAACCAGCCCATCTGCGCCAGCGGGCTGGCGGCGCCGAAGACGGCCGCCAGCAGCAGCCAGGCGCCGGCGCCGAGGCCGGCGCCGGCCAGCGCCACCGCCAGCAGGCGGCGCCAGGCGAAGCGGGCGTGCGCCGGCGTCGGGCTGTCGTCGTCGATGATGGCCGGGCCATAGCTGGCGCGGGCGTGCGCATGGCCGCCGCCGATCTGGAACTGGCCGGGCCAGAAGCGGCCGCCGGCCAGGCCGATGGCGGCCGCGCCGAGCACGATCACCGGAAATGGCAGGCGCAGCACGGCGATGGACAGGAAGGCGGCGATGGCGATGGCGGCCAGCGTGGCGTTCTTGACGCTGCGGCTGGCGATGCGCCAGGCCGCCGCCAGTACGATGGCGACGACCGCCGGCTTGATGCCGTACAGCACGCCGGCGACCGCCGGCACGTTGCCGAAGGCCAGGTATATCCAGGACAGCAATATCAGAATGAGTAGCGAGGGCAGCACGAACAGCGCGCCGGCCATGACGCCGCCGCGGGTCTTGTGCATCAGCCAGCCGATGTAGATGGCCAGCTGGGTCGCCTCGGGGCCGGGCAGCAGCATGCAGTAGTTGAGCGCGTGCAGGAAGCGCTGCTCGGAAATCCAGCGGCGCCGCTCGACCAGTTCGGTGTGCATCAGCGCGATCTGGCCGGCCGGACCGCCGAAGCTGATGAAGCCCAGCTTCAGCCAATACCAGAAGGCGGTGCTCAGGCTGACGGCGGCGGGGCGATCGACGGGTGTGGCCATATTGGTGATTCGAAAAAGATTAGGAGATTAGTAGGAGATTAGGGGGCAGACCACGGAGATTAGGGGACAGACCACGATTTTCCCGCAATATTGCGGGAAAATCGTGGTCTGTCCCCGGTTGAAAAAAGGGGAAGCACTTGGCTTCCCCTTTTTTTAGAGCAACTGGAGGGGATGCAACCCGTTCAGTTTAATTGCGCTGGGTGTTGACTTGCACCAGCGGCTCATCGGCTTGCTGCGGCAGCGGCTTGCGCTCGCGTGGCTTGCGCACCGGAGCGACCGCGTTGGCGGCCGCTTCGCGTGCCGCCCGCAGTTTTTCCGGATCGGTGGCCGCCAGCGTCAGGCCGGCCGAACCGAGCACCGCGCTGATGTCGATGGTAGGCGCTGCCGCGACCGGCGCAGGGGCCGGGGTCGGGGTCGGGGCGACACGCGGTACCACCGGCGCAGGCGCAGGAGCAGGCGCAGGCGTTTCGGCTACAACGGCAATGGCTTCCACGACGACCGGAGCGGTAACTTCCAGCACTTCCGCTTCGACCACAGGCGCAGCTTCGACAGCGACAGCTTCCACGATGACGGCGGGCGCAACTTCCGGCGCCGCCACGGTTTCCTCTTTCGCTGCAACGACAGGCTCGGCGGCAGGGGCTGGGGCGGCAACTTCAGCCACCACGACCGGAGCGACCGCTTCGGCTACCGGAGCGGCCACTTCGGCTTCCGCAGTAACTTCCACTACCGGAGCGGCAACTTCAGCCGTCACGGCAGGTGCCGCCGCCTCGACTGCGGGCGCAGTCTGGGCGGGCACGTCGACAACTGGCGTCGCGTCGGCGGCGGCATCGTCTGCCGGCGCTACGCTGAAGCTGGCCACTGGCGCGGACTCTTGACCGTCGGTATCGGATGCCGACCCTTCAATCATTTCGCCCGTTTCGCGGTCGCGGCGGTTGCGGTTACGGCCACCGCGGCGGCGGCGGCGGCGCGGCTCTTCGCCGTCGACGTCGAGTTCTTCGCCGTCGGGACCGATGCTCGGCGCCGCTTTCAGCAGGTCGATGGCGGGCGCTTCTTGCTCCACTACCGGGCCGGTCGACGGCGCCGGCGCGGTGACGGCGGCAACGTTGACGCCCACTGCCAGCTCGTCAACCTTGACTTCGGCGACCGCGGCCTTGTCGGCGCGCGGTTCGCGCGGCGGACGGGGCGTACGCTCCGGACGTTCCGGACGCTCGGCGCGTTCGCGCGGCGCCGTCAGCTCGCCCGGCTCGCGCGCTTCGCGCGGTTCGCGCGGCGGACGCGGCGGACGCACCGGACGGGCCGCCTTGTCGGCGTCGTCGGCTTCCTTGGCCGCCACTTCCGGCTGGACGCGGGCCTGGCCTGGTTCGCGCTCGGTGCGCTCGCCCGGCTTGCCGTTGCGGTTGCGGCCGCGCGGGCCGCGGGCGTTGCGGTCGGCGTTGCGGTCGGTTGCCACGGCTGGCTTGGCGGCCAGCACGGCTGCCGGCGCTGCCACCGGCGCTTCCGGCTTGGCGCTGAAGAAGCTGATGATCTTGGCGATCAGTCCTTGCGGCGGCGGCGGCACGTACACCGGCACTGGCTTGACCACTTCGACCGGCTTGCGCTCGACCAACGGGGCCGGCTGGTCCGGGGTAATCGTCTTGACGACGGCTTCCTGGCGCGGCTTGGCTTCTTCCTTCTGGCGCTTGCTGTAGGCCATGTCGGTTTCGGCGCTCTCGGCCAGGTTGTAGCTCGCTTGCGCTTCTTCCAGGCGCGGATCGTCGTGCTTGATGCGTTCGAGCTTGTAGTGCGGCGTTTCCAGATGCTTGTTCGGGATCAGGATCACGGCGATGCGGTGGCGGTTCTCGATTTTCAAGACCTCGCCGCGCTTCTCGTTGAGCAGGAAGGCGCCGACGTCGACCGGCACCTGGACGTGGATCGTCGCCGAGTTTTCCTTCATCGCCTCTTCCTGGATGATGCGCAGCACCTGCAGGGCGGACGATTCGGTGTCGCGGATGTGGCCGGTGCCGGAGCAGCGCGGGCACGTCACATGGCTGCCTTCGGACAGCGAAGGGCGCAGGCGCTGGCGCGACAGTTCCATCAGGCCGAAGCGCGAGATTTTGCCCATCTGCACGCGGGCGCGGTCGTGGTGCAGCGCGTCTTTCAGGCGCTGCTCGACTTCGCGCTGGTTCTTCGCCACTTCCATGTCGATGAAGTCGATGACGATCAGGCCGCCCAAGTCGCGCAGGCGCAACTGGCGCGCCACTTCCTCGGCCGCTTCGCAGTTGGTGTTGAAGGCGGTCGTTTCAATGTCCGAGCCGCGGGTGGCGCGGGCCGAGTTGACGTCGACCGAGACCAGCGCCTCGGTGTGGTCGATGACGATGGCGCCGCCGGAAGGCAGGGGCACGGTGCGCGAGTACGCCGTTTCAATCTGGTGTTCGATCTGGAAGCGCGAGAACAGCGGCACGTCGTCGCTGTAGCGCTTGACGCGGTGCACCATGTCGGGCATCACGTGGCTCATGAACTGGTGCGCCTGCTCGTAGATGTCGTCGGTGTCGATCAGGATTTCGCCGATGTCGGGCTGGAAGTAGTCGCGGATCGCGCGGATCACCAGCGACGATTCCTGGTAGATCAGGAAGGCGCCGGAAGCCGATTTGCCGGCCCCTTCGATGGCGCGCCACAGTTGCATCAGGTAATTCAAGTCCCACTGCAGCTCGTCGACGTTGCGGCCGATGCCGGCGGTGCGGGCGATCACGGACATGCCGGCGGGCAGGTCCAGTTTGTCCATGGTTTCGCGCAGTTCCTGGCGCTCTTCGCCTTCGACGCGGCGCGACACGCCGCCGCCGCGCGGGTTGTTGGGCATCAAGACCAGATAGCGCCCGGCCAGCGAGACGAACGAGGTCAGGGCCGCGCCCTTGTTGCCGCGCTCTTCTTTTTCGACCTGGACCATGATTTCCTGGCCTTCGCGCAACGCTTCCTTGACGGAGGCGTTGCGCACGTCGACGCCTTCGCGGAAGTAGGTGCGGGCCACTTCCTTGAACGGCAGAAAGCCGTGGCGGTCTTCGCCGTAGCTGACGAAGCAGGCTTCCAGCGACGGTTCGATGCGGGTGATGACGCCCTTGTAGATGTTCGATTTGCGCTGTTCGCGCCCGGCCGTCTCGATATCGATGTCGATCAGTTTCTGACCGTCGACAATCGCTACGCGCAGCTCTTCTTGCTGCGTAGCGTTAAACAACATGCGTTTCATTTTTATTAACTCCGCGACCCGAAGGCCATCTCAATGCCGCTTCCTTGGAAGCGGCGAACATACACGGATATACGCGAGAATAGGAGTGGTTGTGGTGGGTATGCCCGGGCGTGCGGCGCAACAACGCGTGACGTTGCGGCCGCAACAGGGCGCAAATGACGTCGATCGACATGCCGAGTGCACGCATCACCTGCGACGCATCTGATGCCGCCGGGGTGGCCGGGGCATAGGGGGCAGGCGGTGGCAATTCAAGAGCCAAATCGTAGCCCGGCCTACATACTGCGATTGCGATGCCGAGGCCAAGCCTCAGCCTTTCATCGGCAACCCGCACTATGTAGACTTGCTACATGGGGTTTGGCGAAAACGGCAAGCGTTATCAACTTCATCAACCCGCCAGCACGGTTTACACAACCGGGCTGGCGGGTACTTATCCTTACAATCCAAACACTCTTATCCAGCACCCTGAGGCAATATCCGATTACAACAACGGTGCAACCTTGATTCGGTCAGGGCGGTGCGTATACATTTTTTCCACCGAATTTGCAATTTGGCGAGGCCGGTGGAGACGCCCCTGTGTAAAATGTGCTTTTATTGTTACACCAGCAGCAGCAATGAGCCACAGCAAAAACAATTATATATTCAAAATGAAGGACTTAGAGAGATTTTCTGGGAAGACAGAGCAAATGAAGATGCAAAACGATGTTGTTCCCCCTTCAAGCACGGTT
Source organism: Janthinobacterium sp. CG3 (assembly GCF_000344615.1). Lineage (GTDB taxonomy): Bacteria > Pseudomonadota > Gammaproteobacteria > Burkholderiales > Burkholderiaceae_D > Janthinobacterium. The sequence goes on from NZ_KB467824.1 coordinate 5,216,846, forward strand.
CAGCCGCAAGCGCAGTTCGTCACGATCTCCGAAGAGGAGGCCGGGCAGAGGATAGACAATTACTTATTAAGGGTCTGCAAGGGCGTGCCGAAAAGCCACGTCTACCGTATTCTGCGCTCCGGCGAGGTGCGCGTGAACAAGGGCCGTATCGACCAGTTGTACCGCCTGGTGGAAGGCGACGTGGTGCGCATTCCGCCGGTGCGCATCGCCGAAAAACCGGCCGGCGCGGCGGCGGCGCCGCCGGCCGAGTTCAAGATTATTTTCGAGGACGCCCACCTGTTGGTGATCGACAAGCCGGCCGGCGTGGCCGTGCACGGCGGCTCCGGCGTCTCGTTCGGCGTCATCGAGCAGTTGCGCGCGTCGCGTCCGGACGCCAAGTTCCTGGAACTGGTGCACCGGCTCGACCGCGACACCTCGGGCCTGCTGTTGCTGGCCAAGAAGCGTTCGGCGCTGACCAACCTGCACGAGCAGATGCGCGACGGCCTGACCGACAAGCGCTACCTGGTGCTGGTGCACGGCGACTGGAAAAACGCGCGCCAGCACATCAAGCTGCCCTTGCACAAGTATACGACGGCCGAGGGCGAGCGCCGGGTGGCGGTGCAGGCCGACGGCCTGGCGTCCCACACGGTGTTTAGCTTGTTGCATAAATATACCCAATTCGCGCTACTGGAGGCGGAGCTGAAAACCGGCCGCACCCACCAGATCCGGGTACATCTGTCATCGTCGGGCTTTGCCATCGCCGGCGACGACAAGTACGGCGATTTCGCGCTCAACCGCGCGCTGCTGAAGGCCGACGCCACGCGCGGCGCGCTCAAGCGGATGTTCCTGCACGCGCATCAAATCACCTTCACGCACCCGGAAACGGGTAAGAACGTGACCTTAAACGCGCCATTGGCCGCCGAATGCGAGCGTTTCTTGGTAAGCTTGGGGAAACCGCTGGCAAATGTCGCGCGCTGAGCTTGGCGCGGGATGTTGTAGGTCGGCTTGGCCCAAAGGACGTAAGCCGCCAACGTTGGCCCGCAGCAGCGCGTCCCGCTTCGGCCAACATTGTCGAATTACGCTACGCTAATCCGACCTGGGACATGCCACCTCAACGCTATCAGGGTGCCGCGGCGGCGTTGAAGGAAAGCAGTGAGCCGACCACCTGCGATAACCGGGGCCTACATATATATAAGGAGCCGGTGGCGACAGCCACCGGAAGACATGGCAAGAAAGCAATTTGATCTGATCGTCTTCGATTGGGATGGCACGTTGATGGATAGCACCTCAACAATCGTGAAATGCATCCAGGCCTCGGCCAAGGACCTGGGCTTGCCGGTGCCGCGCGACGCCGCCGCCTCGCACGTGATCGGGCTGGGCTTGCTGGAGGCGATGCAGGCGGTGATGCCGGACATCGACCCGAAATTCCATCCGCGCATGGTGGAGCGCTACCGCTACCACTTCCTGTCGCGCGACCACGAGCTGACGCTCTTCCCGGGCGTGCAGGAAATGCTGCAAGAGTTGTCGCAGCAAGCCTACTTCCTGGCGGTGGCCACCGGCAAGAGCCGGGTTGGCTTGAACCGCTCGCTGAACGCCGTCAAGCTGCTGTCGATGTTCGACGCCACCCGCTGCGCCGACGAAACTTTTTCCAAGCCGCATCCGGCCATGCTGCTTGAACTGACGCGCGAGCTGGGCCAGGACATCAAGCGCACCGTGATGATCGGCGACACCAGCCACGACCTGCTGATGGCCAACAACGCCGGCGCGGCCGCGGTCGCGGTGCAGTACGGCGCCCATCCTGTGGCCCAGCTCGACGCCTGCGCGCCGATGTACTCGGCGGCGACGGTGGCGCAGTTGCACGACTGGCTCAACGAGAACGCGTGATGCCCCCGGACGCGATCGACGAGGTGCTGATCTGCGCGGCCGACGCCGTGCTCGAGGGCGGCAAGGGCGTGCGTTTCGCGCTCACCGTCGGCGGCGAGGAGGGCACCGGCTTCGTGGTGCGCTACGGCGGCACCGCCTACGCCTACCTGAACCGCTGCGCCCACGTGCCCATCGAGCTGGACTGGAACGAGGGCGATTTCTTCGAATCCAGCGGCTTGTACCTGATGTGTTCCACCCATGGCGCGATTTACGTGCCGGAGAGCGGCCGCTGCGCCGGCGGCCCTTGCAAGGGCGGGCGGCTGCGGCCGATCCCGCTGCGCGAGCATGACGGCCAGTTGTACTGGCAGCCGGACGACTACCTCAGGCCGGCGCGCGCCTGAGCGCCACACCCCACAATGAAGCGAAACGAGATATGAGCGAAAACACGAATACAGACCTGACCGGCGCCGCGTCGGCCGCCAAAGCGGCCGGCGGCGCCAACTGGGAGCGCGAGGTGCTGGAGAAACTGGTGTTCGCCACCTTGCAGGAACAGCGCGCGCACCGCCGCTGGGGTATTTTCTTCAAATTGTCCATGCTGGCCACCCTGGTGTTCGGCCTGCTGGTCTACTTCGATTTCAGCATAAGCGGCGCGGAAGAGGCCCTGGGCCGGCACACCGCGCTGATCGACATCGACGGCGCCATCGAATCCGAGGGCAGCGGCTCGGCCGCGGTGGTGATCCCGGCGCTGGACAAGGCCTTCTCCGACGCCGGCTCGGTCGCGGTGGTGCTGCACATTAATAGCCCGGGCGGCAGCCCGGTGCAGGCCGGCATGATCGTCGACGAAATTCTGCGCCTGCGCAAAGGCTACCCGGCCAAGCCGCTGTACGTGGTGGTCGACGAGATGTGCGCCTCGGGCGGCTACTATATTGCCGCGGCGGCCGATAAAATTTATGTCAACAAGGCCAGCGTGGTCGGTTCGATCGGCGTGCTGATGGACGGTTTCGGCTTCGCCGGCGTGATGGAGAAGGTCGGCGTCGAGCGGCGCCTGCTGACGGCCGGCGCCAACAAGGGCTTCATGGACCCGTTCACGCCGATGAGCGACAAGCACAAGGCTTACGCCCAGGTGATGCTCGATGAAATCCACCAGCAATTCATCGGCGTGGTGCGCGCCGGCCGCGGCAAGCGCCTCAAGGAAACCCCGGAAACCTTCTCCGGGCTGTTCTGGAGCGGCGCCAAAGCCGTCGAGATGGGCTTGGCCGACGGTTTCGGCACCGTCGACACGGTCGCGCGCGACATCGTCAAGGCCGAGGACATCGTCGACTACACCCAGCACGAAGGCTTGCCCGAGCGGGTGCTGAAAAAATTCGGCGCGGCGATGGGGGCGGGCGCGGCGAAGGCGGCGGTGCACGCCACCCAGCCCGTATTTCGTTGACGCAGGCGGGAAATTTGATGGGGACTATCCGAATTTCTCTTGATAATTCCCGTGCTTGGACTATATTGATACAGTAGTTCTTTTCAAGGGGGCCGATATAAATCGTTTATTTTGTTGTCCGCAAAAAAACTTGATGTTTCAACGGAACTACTCACTGCATCGTTGATGCGGCATTAGAGAGAATTTAGATTCCTCGCAAGAGTCCCGCAATGGGGCTTGAGAACGGCGGCGCAATGCCGCCGTTTTCATGTGCGCGCACGGTTCACATGTCGCTCAGGCGGCGCAGGCGCCCGCGAGGGTGCCGGGCAGCGCCTTGGCGCGCCAGCGCCGCGGCGCGGCTGCCGGCGCGGCGGCGTCGGCCGGCGCCGTCTCCGGCGCCGTCTCCGGCGCGCTCTCCCGCTCCGGCTCGGTTTGGCTGAATCCGCCGGCCGCCAGCCATAGCGCGAAGTTGTTCTGGGCCGCCGCGTGCCAGCGCGACTGCGGCGAGCCGCTGAGCATTTCGCATTGGCAATAGCCGTTGCTCCAGCGGGCCAGCGCCAGGTGCATGGCGTGCATGGCTGACTGCTCGGCCGCCAGTTGCAAGTGTTGCGCCTTGCTGGCCTGGTTCAAGTCGGGGGTGTCGATGTGCGGCATACGGTCTCCTCGTGAGATACCACTCTGGTAGTTCTGAACGTCTACCTTGTTTCCTAAAGTCGTTAGGCCGATTCCTAATCGAGTTTCAGTGTATCAATAGGACTTGCTTCTGATTTGATATAAGTCAATTGAACTGATGAGCCGGACGTCAAAAAGACCTTGCAAAGAGCGCGTCCGTGTACGCGACATGTTTGCCTGACACGGCGTGCCGGGCGCCGCGTCGCGGCCGCCCGCTTCACTGTCGCTGCCGCATCTGTTAAAGTCTCGGCATGAGTAAATTATCCCTAGACCGCATCCTGCAATCGCAGGGTTTCGGCACACGAAAATACTGCCGCTCCCTGATCGAGGACGGCGAAGTGAGCATCGCCGGCGCCACGCCGGACAACTACCGCAGCACCTTCGACACCGCCGGCCTGGTGCTCAAGGTTTTCGACGAAGAGTGGGTCTACCGCGAGCACCTGTACCTGGCGCTGCACAAGCCGGCCAATGTCGAATGCTCGCGCAAGCCCAGCCACCACCCCGGCGTGCTGACGTTGCTGCCGGAGCAGTTCACCTGGCGCGAAGTGCAGCCGGTTGGCCGGCTCGACCACGACACCACCGGCATGCTGCTGATGTCGGACGACGGCCCCTTCATCCACGCGCAGTCGTCGCCGAAGCGCCACGTGCCGAAGATTTACCAGGCCACCACGCAGGAACTGGTGACGGCGGAACTGGTGGCGATGCTGCTGGCCGGCGTGCAACTGCACGACGAACCGGCGCCGCTGGCGGCGCTGGTGTGCGAGCGGCGCGGCGAGCGCCAAATTGAAATCGTGCTTGAGCAGGGTAAATACCACCAGGTCAAGCGCATGCTGGCGGCGGCCGGCAACCATTGCGTATCGCTGCACCGTTCGGCGATTGGCGCCCTGACGCTGGAGTCGCTCGGCATTGCCGAGGGCGAATGGTGCTATCTGAACGCCGAGCAACTGGCGCTGCTGGCACCGGCCTGATTTCCTGGGCGGGCCGGCAACGCCGGCAAAACACCTCGCGTCCCGCCATCCTTTTCGCTGATTCCCACATGAAACTTGCAACACTCAACGACGGCACGCGCGACGGCCAACTGGCCGTCGTCGCGCGCGATTTGAAAACCGCGCACCTGGCCGACGGCATCGCGCCGACGCTGCAGGCGGCGCTGGACGACTGGGGCTTCATCGCGCCCCAGCTCGACGCGCTGTCCCAGTTGCTCAACCAGGGCCGCGGCCAGCGCAGCTTCGAGTTCGACGCCGGCAACTGCATGGCGCCGCTGCCGCGCGCCTTCCAATGGGTCGGCGCGACGGCCTATCCGCACCGCCTGGAACTGGCCTGCAAGGCGCGCGGCGTCGACGCGCCCGAGTCGCTGCGCAGCGAGGCCGTGATGCAGCAGGGCGGCGCCGACGACTTCCTCGGTCCGCGTCAGGATATTATGCTGGCTTACGAGCAGTGGGGCGTCGACTTCGGCGCCGGCCTGGCCGTCATCACCGACGACGTGCCGATGGGGGCGACGCCGGACCATGCGCACCAGCACATCAAGCTGCTGGTGCTGGTCAACGAGGTGGCGCTGCGCAACCTCGCCGAGGACGAGCTGGCCCGCGGCGGCGGCTTGCTGCAGGCACGGCCGGCGGCCGGTTTCGCGCCGGTGGCGCTGACGCCGGACGAGCTGGGCGACGCCTGGAAGGGCGGCAAGGCGCACCTGCCGCTGCGCACCCACTGGAACGGCAAGCTGGTTGGCCAGCCGCACGCCGGCGTCGACATGGTGTTTAATTTCCCGCAACTGATCGCGCACCTGTGCCGTACGCGCAATGTGCGCGCCGGCAGCATCGTCGGTTCCGGCGTGGTGGCGAACAAGGACGCCCGCCGCGGCTACGGCTGCATCGCCGACAAGCGTAACCTTGAGCTGGCCGCCGACGGCGTCGCCGCCACCCCGTTCATGCTGTTCGGCGACAGCGTCAAGATCGAGATGCTGGGCGAGGACGGCAAGTCGCTGTTCGGCGCGATTGAGCAGACCTTGAAGCAGATAGAGGCGCGCAGGGCACGCTGACGAGGCAGTCGCTATCGTGTCGCCGGCGGCACCGGCTATCGGCTCGATACCGGCGATGGCGGGTCGGGGCGGCAGCTTTTGGCTAGCTTGGCAGGCATTTGTGTCGCATGCGCAACATGTACACTGGCGGCGGCGTCGCCTGCGTAGTCAGCCTGTTGCGCCGGCGTCGATGCGCGTCAAGCGGGGACGGCGTGCCTTTTTGTTTACAACGTCCATTGTCGCGCGCCGTCGGAAGCCTGTTTTTCCAGTGCTGAGCGGTGCGTTTGTTGTTGTTATCCCGTTCTCGCCAGATACGGATAGTAGCTGCCGGGAGGCTTACTTCGTGGTAGAATCGCGGCCTCCTTTCTGGCAGTTTTGGCGGGTTTGACGGGCGGCCCGAGGGTGAATGGCCGCCGCGACGCGCCGCCTAAAATCAATGCCGGCGAGCGCGTGTTTTCGAGCGTTTGCCTTGCTCAAAAATATTTCGTCCTTGCTGGAAAGCCGCGTAATATATATCGACGATACGTACTGCTGACGCGGTTTTTTTGACTAATAGAATTCACCCATGCGCCAAATTTCCCGTTGTGCACTGGCTTTTACTTTGGCCATAACTAATGTTGCTTTTGCTCAAGATGTAATCAATAAGGGAGACTTGCCAGATCCTCGCAGTAGCGTTGACCAGAATCCGGTAAGCGTGGGCGACGTTCCAGTGTCGCAAGGGCAAATGCCCGGCAAAACGCGCATCAGTAATGCACTCTCAACTTCCACGGACGTCAATGGCGCATCAAAGGCGCAACCATTGAACAATCGGGATGTCATGCAGCAGCAGGTGGTGGCGGGCGCGAGTCAGCGTCCGAACGTGCCGAGCGAATTCCAAAAATTCCTGTTTGATAGCACAGGTAAAAACCTGCCCATCTTCGGACTCGAGTTTTTCGCCAATGCGCCGTCCACGTTCGCGCCCATTCTCAATTCGCCCGTTCCCGCCGAGTATCCTTTAGGGCCTGGCGACGAGTTGCTCATTCGCGCATGGGGTTCGATCGACATTGATTTCCGCGCCACCATTGATCGCAATGGCACGATCACTATCCCGACCATCGGCTCGGTTGTGCTGGGGGGGGTCAAGTCTGGTGACGCCGAGGGCGTGGTGCGCGCGGCGGTGGCCAAGCTGTACAAGAGCGTGACGGTTAACGTGAACTTCGGCCAATTGCGCGCGATTACCGTCTACGTCGTCGGTCAAGCAAGCCGGCCGGGCACGTACACGGTGTCGAGCCTGTCGACGCTGGTGACGGCACTGTTCGCCAGTGGCGGCCCGAACGCCAACGGCAGCCTGCGCCGGGTTCAAGTCAAGCGGGCTGGCAAAGTGGTGGCGGAGCTGGATCTGTATGCCTTCATCGCCAAGGGTGATAAGTCGGCCGACATCAAGCTGCAGGACGGCGATACTATCTATATACCGCCGTCGAAGGGTTACGTGGCGCTGATTGGTAAATTGAACACGCCGTCCATTTATGAATTGCGCACCGGCAGCGACACCGTCGAGTCCATGCTCGATTTCGCCGGCGGCTTGCCGATCGTGGCCGATCCGCGCCGCGCCTTCCTTGAGCGGATCGATCCGAGGAAAGTGCAGCCGCGTAGCGTCGAACAATTCGCTTTGACGTCCGATGGCCTTAAAAAAGTGATGAAAAATGGCGATGTCCTCCACATCACCTCGATCACGCCTGATTTTTCGAATGCGGTGGTGTTGCGCGGTAACGTGGATCAAGCCGTGCGCGCGCCGTTCCAAGAGGGCATGCGTGTCAGCGACTTGATTCCGAGCCGGGATTATCTGATTACCCGCGGCTCGACCCAGCGCCAGAACAGCGCCGTGCTGTCGGATAATAGTGGTAATGCCATGAATAATAGCAGCCCCGATTACGCCAACGCCGGCAACAATAACAACAGTAATAACAACAATAATTACAACAATAATTACAACAATAATTACAACAATAATTACAACAATAACGGTGGCAACGCTTACCGCGGCAATAGCGTCGGCAACGAAAGTGGCGCCAGCCGCGACGGCGGCAACGGTAACTATCCGTCCAATAGCGGTCGCAGAGAGCGTCAGAACAGCAGTAACATCGCCGCGCGCATTGGCGGTTTGATGGACGAGATCAATTGGGATTATGCGGTTATCGAGCGTATCAACCGCGCCGACTTGAGCGTGAGTCTGATTCCTTTTAATTTGGGCAAGGTATTTTCCGACCCCGCTAGTTCGGACAATGTGCAGTTACAGCCGGGCGATACGGTGACGGTCTTCTCGCAGCAGGACGTGGTGGTGCCGATCGACAAGCGGCGCGTGTTTGTCCGCGTCGAAGGCGAGGTCAATGTGCCGGGCGTGTATCAAATGACGCCGGGCGAGAACCTGCAGTCGCTGCTGGAGCGGGCGGGTGGTCCGACCTCGAACGCTTATCTGTTCGGTACCGAGTTCTATCGCGAACAGGTGCGCAAAGAACAAGAAATCAACTTGGAAAAAGCTGCCAACCGGCTTGAAACGCAGTTGCGGGCCGAACAGTCGAAAACGATAGCCAACGTGCGCGCCACCAACGCCGCCGACGCCCAAGTCGCCGAAAGCCGCCGCCAGGCCGACTTGCTGAGCGCGCGTGATACGGTGGCCCGCTTCCGCCAATTGAAGCCGACCGGCCGCATTGCGTTCGGCTTGGATCCGAAGGAGCGCGCGTTTAGCGCGTTACCGCAGCTGAAGCTGGAAAACGGCGACAAGCTGGTGGTGCCGCCGAAGCCGGATTTTGTCCATGTTTTCGGTGCCGTCAACGCCGAGGCGTCGGCGCTGTGGCGTCCCGGCACGCCGGTGAGTAAGTATTTACGGACGGCGGGCCTGACCGCCGACGCCGACGCCGACAATATATTCATCATCCGGCTCGACGGCAGCGTGGTGGCGGGCGATTCGGCCGGCTGGCTCTCGCGCGGCGTGTCCAGTATGGATGCCATGCCGGGCGACACCATCGTGGTGCCCGAAAAACTCGACAAAGAGACCGGCTGGACTCGGTTCACGATGGGGGTGCGCGAGTGGACGCAGATTTTCGCCAACTTCGGTTTGGGCGCGGCGGCCATCAAAGTTTTGAAATAGTCCGAGGGGGGGGCGGCGGCGACGCGATGCACCGGCCCAGGAAAGTAGTCACCATAATCGCATAACAACCTTGAGCGGCTTCCTAGCATGAATGAAATGCAGACCATCGCGGCAACAGCGGACGAATCCGTCGTTGAGAGTGAACTTGACCTGATCGATCTTTTGATCGTCCTTGCGAAGCATAAGAAAATGATCATTTTCCTGCCTTTGGCGGTGGCGATCCTCGCATTGGCTGTCAGTTTTCTTTTGCCGAACATCTATAAAGCGAACACCAAGATTTTGCCGCCGCAGCAAGGCCAGTCCGGCGCGGCGGCGTTGCTGTCGCAACTAGGCGGCGTTGCCGGCGCCGCCGCCGGCGCCGCCGGGATGAAAAATCCGAACGATTTGTATGTCGGCATGCTGACCAGCCGGACCATCGCCGATAGGCTGATCGCACGCTATGATTTGAAGAAGGCCTACGCTACCGATTCGCAGGAAAAGGCGAGGAAAATACTCGAAGACAACACCAGTGTTGTCGCGGGGAAAGACGGCTTGATCAGTGTCGAAGTGGAGGGCAAGGATAAGTTGCTGGTGTCGAAACTGGCCAACTCGTACGCGGAAGAATTGTTAAAGCTGACCAAGGTGCTGGCGGTAACCGAGGCGGCCCAGCGCCGCCTTTTCTTCGAGCGCCAGCTTGAACTCTCCAAGGACAATCTGTCCAAGGCCGAGATGACCCTCAAAAGCGCGCTCGATACGCACGGCGTGATCAGTGTGGACAGCGACAGTCGCGCCATCGTCGAGACCGTCGGCCGTTTGCGGGCGCAGATTGCCGCGAAGGAAATCCAGCTGAATTCGATGCAAGCCTTCGTGACCCCGAACAACCACGAATACAAGCGGGTTCAGGAAGATTTGAGCAGTTTGCGTTCCGAGTTTTCCAAACTTCAAAACGGTCGTCCGGCGCTGGCCGGCGACGAGATGCCCGCCGGAGACAAGCAGGCTGGACTGGAGAACATCAAGATCTTGCGCGAAGTGAAGTATCACCAAATGCTGTATGAGTTGTTGTCGAAGCAATATGAGGTGGCTCGTCTCGACGAGTCGAAAGATTCGTCGATCATACAAGTGCTCGACATGGCGATGGAGCCGGAACGCAAATTCAAGCCGAAACGTTTAAGCATTGTGCTGGTCTCCACCATGCTGGCATTTTTCGCGGCGATCGCCCTGGCGTTCATTCGCGAAGCCAAACGGGAAGCGCTGGAGAATCCGGAGCGCGCCGAGCAGTGGGACGAACTGAAGTCGCATATCCGGTTCAAGTGAAATTCGACTTGGCGCCCGAGGCTGGGTTGAGCGGTACGACTCCGCGTCTGCGCCCGGTCAGGATTTGCTGACAGGGAAATGGTTTTGTGTTGGGGGCGGAATGATGAACGAATTTTACATGCTTGGTATTGCTGCGGTGGCCGGGGCGGGCAGTTGCGCCATGTGTCTTCTGATCATTTGTTCACAGCGCTGGCACGGCAAGCACTCGCTTGACCACGACCTCGCCGGCGCGCAGAAATTTCACGTGACGGCGGTGCCCCGCATCGGCGGCATCGCCGTGTTCGCGGGTGTGGCGCTGGCGGTCGTTACCTGTATGGCGCTGCTGCCGGCTGTATTTCCTACTCAATACGTCAACCAGGCGATGAAGCTGTTGCTGGCCAGTCTGCCGGCATTTTGCGCCGGCATCGTCGAGGATTTGACCAAGCATGTATCGGTGAAGGTCCGCCTGACGGCCACCGTCGTCAGCGCCTTGATGGGAGCTTGGCTGCTGGGGGCGGTGATTACTTCGCTGGATCTGTGGGGCGTCGACAATCTGCTGCTGTTTGTCCCGGCGGCGTTGTTGTTGACGGCGCTGGCGGTTGCCGGTGGCGCCAACGCGATCAACATTATCGACGGTTTCAACGGCCTGGCCGGCAGCGTCGTCGTGATTATGATGGTGGCGCTTGGCTTCCTGGCTTGGCGCGTCGGTGACGGCCTGGTGCTGACGCTGGCTTTGCTTGGCGGCGGCGCGGCGTGTGGTTTTCTGGTGTTGAATTTTCCGACCGGTCGCCTGTTCCTTGGCGACGGCGGCGCTTATTTTTTGGGGTTTTGGACGGCCGAACTCGCTGTGCTGTTGCTGGTTCGGAATCCCTCGGTGAACGCATGGCAGGTGTCGTCGTTGTGCGCCTATCCGGTGATCGAAGTCCTGTTCAGCATGTATCGCCGAAAAATCATCCGGAAATCCAGTCCTGGCGCGCCGGACGGCTTGCATTTGCACACGCTGCTGTATCGCCGGGTCGCGCCGCGTCTGGTGCGTCGACATGGCAAGGCCGGTTGGGTGCGCAACGCCGCCGTGACCTGCCTGGTCGCGCCCGCGATCGCGGCGCTGGCAGGGCTCACTTTGCTTGTCGGGAATAGCTTCGCCGGCGCGGGGGCCATGGTCTGCCTGCAGGTCGCCCTCTATCTTATCGTCTACAAGCGGCTGGTGCGCGGACGCTGGTGGCAGGCCCCGGCCAGCTATCGCGCGGTGGCCGGCGAAACCAAGGTCAAGTTGTCATAAGCGGCCGCGGGCGCGCCGCCGCGCGCCCGCACGCGGCGTAAATATACAAGCGGGAATCGTCCCCGATGTGATGGCTACGGGTGTCACCTGAAGCGTTTAACCATTTTTTACGAGAAATTTGTCATGCTCAAGAATAAGTCAATTTTAATCACCGGCGGAACGGGTTCTTTTGGTAAAGCTTTTGTGAGAACAATTTTGGAGCGTTTTCCAAGTATCGAGCGCCTCGTGGTGTTCTCGCGCGACGAGTTGAAGCAGTTTGAAATGGCGCAGGAGTTTTCCGAGGAAAAGTACCAGGGCCTGCGCTACTTTATCGGCGACATCCGCGACGAGGCGCGTCTGCGCCGCGCGCTCGAAGGTATTGACGTGGTGATCCACGCCGCCGCGCTCAAGCAAGTGCCGGCCGCCGAATATAATCCTTTCGAATGTATCAAGACCAATGTGCTCGGCGCGCAAAATTTGATCGAGGCCTGTCTCGACAGCAAGGTGCAAAAAGTGGTCGCCCTGTCCACCGACAAGGCCGCCGCGCCGATCAATCTGTACGGCGCCACCAAGCTGTGCTCGGATAAATTGTTTATCGCCGCCAACAACATCCGCGGCCGCCGCGACATCTCGTTTAGCGTGGTGCGTTACGGCAACGTTATGGGTAGCCGCGGCTCGGTGGTACCGTTTTTTCTGAGCAAGCGCGCCAGCGGCGTGTTGCCGATCACCGATGCCGAAATGACCCGTTTCAATATTTCCTTGCAAGAGGGCGTTGACATGGTGTTGTGGGCGCTGGAAAACGCGATGGGCGGCGAAATCCTGGTGCCGAAGATTCCGTCGTACCGCATCCTCGACGTCGCCAAGGCGATCGGGCCGGAGTGCGAGCATCCGATCGTCGGTATCCGCCCGGGCGAAAAAATCCATGAGGAAATGATCACCGCCAGCGACAGTTTGAACACGGTCGACCTCGGTCCGTATTACGCGATTCTTCCGGCCAATGGCAATCTGACCATTCAAAAGTATTGCGATACAATGAAGGCGACGCCGGTGGCGCCCGGATTCAGCTATAACAGTGGATCAAACAGCGATTTTCTGAGCGTCGACGAGTTGAAAAAACTGATCGCCGCCCAAGTCGGCTGACACTTCAACGGGAGCATTGATTGAGTTACATTCCCTACGGACGGCAAGACCTCGACGCCGACGACATCCAAGCCGTGGTCGAGGTGCTGCAATCGGATTTCCTCACGCAGGGGCCGAAGACCCCGCAATTCGAGGCCGCCCTGGCCGCCTACTGTGGCGCTGCCCACGCGTGCGCCGTCAACAGCGCCACGTCGGCGCTGCATATCGCCTGCCTGGCCTTGGGGGTGGGACCCGGCGATCTGGTGTGGACTTCGCCGGTGACCTTCATCGCCAGTGCCAATTGCGCGCGCTATTGCGGCGCCGATGTCGACTTCGTTGACATCGACGCGCGCACCTACAATATGAGCGTGGCCGCGCTGGCGGTCAAGTTGGCCAAGGCGCGGCTGGCCGGGCGCTTGCCCAAGGTGGTGATTCCAGTCCATCTGTGTGGCCAGCCGTGCGAAATGGAGGCGATCCGCGCCCTGTCCAGGCAGTATGGTTTCAGCGTGATCGAGGACGCCTCGCACGCCATCGGCGGTCGCTACCAGGATGCGCCGATCGGCGCATGTCGCTTTAGCGACATCTGCGTCTTCAGCTTCCATCCGGTGAAGATTATCACTACCGCGGAAGGCGGCGCGGCCTTGACCAACAACGCCGGGCTGGCGGCGCGCATGAATTCGCTGCGCAGCCATGGCATGACGCGCGACGCCGGGGCCATGACACAGGCGCCGGACGGTCCCTGGTATTATGAACAGATCGAGCTCGGTTACAATTACCGCATGACGGAGCTGCAATCGGCGCTGGGCCTGAGCCAGATGCGCCGGCTTGACGCCTTCGTCGCGCAGCGCCACCAGATCGCGCGGCGTTACGACGCATTGCTCGCGAAGCTGCCGGTGCTGTTGCCCTGGCAACATGCGGACGGGTATTCAGGCTTACACTTGTATGTCGTCAGACTGCAACTCGAGAAATTGGCGCTCAGCCATCTGCAGGTGTTTGAACGCCTGCGCGCGGCGGCTATCGGCGTCAATGTGCATTACATTCCGGTGTACCGCCAGCCGTATTACCGCGGGCTGGGCTTCGAGCCCGGCTATTGCGCCGAGGCCGAGTCCTACTATGCCAGCGCCATCAGTCTGCCGATGTATTCCGCGTTGAGTCTCGAACAGCAAGATTATGTGGTCGAGACCCTCAAAAACATTCTTCAAGAGCCATCATGAGCGGCGTGCTGCTCTCCAGTTCCCGCATCGCATTCCGTCCGCTGACGCTGGCCGACGTCGGCCAGGAGTACGTCGACTGGCTGTGCGACCCCGAGGTGTCGCGTTTTCTGGAGGCGCGGCACGTGCGCAGCACGCTGGCCGGGTGCCGGGAATACGTGGCCGCGGCCAACGCCAACGACAAACAGTTTTTGATGGGAATGTTCGACCTGGCCACCTCCAAGCATATTGGTAACATTAAGATCGGCCTGATCGACTACCAGTATATGTCGGGTGACCTCAGCCTATTCATCGGCGATAAAACATTCTGGCGCCGCGGCTACGCCGGCGAGGCGATTCAGCGGATCACGGGCTGGGGCTTCGAACAGTTGAAGCTGGAAAAAATCGGCGCCGGCTGCTACGAGAATAATACCGCCTCGCTGCGCGCCTTTCTGAAGTCCGGCTATGCGATCGAGGGATTCTTCCGCAAGCAGGTGCGATACGAGGGCAGGCGTATCGGCGTCATACGGGTAGGGATCACCGCACATGACGTCGAATAAGCCACCACAGCGGCTAGGTTTGGGGACGGTACAGTTCGGCCTTGACTACGGTATCGCCAACCAGTCCGGCCGGGTCGCGTTGGCCGACGCCGTCGCCATCGTCGCCCTGGCGGGCGGCAACGGCCTGGAGGTGCTCGACACCGCTTCCGCCTACGGCGACAGCGAGTCGACGGTTGGCCTATGCCTGCTTGCCAACGCCGCCTGCGCGTTCCGGGTGGTGACCAAAACCGCGCCGCTCGGAACGGCGGCGCTGGGTGCGGCGGAATTGCAAATGGTCGAACGGGCGTTCATGGCGTCGCTGGAAAGACTAGGCCGGCGCCGCGTCGATTGCCTGATGGTGCACCACGCCGACGACTTGCTGGTACCCGGCGGCGAGCGCCTGTTCGCGCGCCTGCTGGCATGGCGCGAACAGGGCTTGGTCGACAAAATTGGCGTCTCGGTCTACGACAAGGAACAAATTGAGCGCCTGTTCGCACGCTATAGCTTCGACTTGGTCCAGTTGCCGCTGAACGTCTTTGACCAGCGCCTGCTGCACAACGGCGGCCTGGCCATGCTGGCCGAGCGGGGTGTCGAAGTACATGCCCGTTCGCTGTTGTTGCAGGGCGTGCTATTGATGTCGCCCGCAAGCCTGCCGGCCCATTTGGCCGCGCTGAGGGCGCCGCTGGCGGCGCTGCACGCGCTGGCGCGTACCAGGGGCCTGACGCCGCTTGCTGCGGCGTTCGGTTTTGTCAAACAAATCAAGGAGGTGGCGGTGGCGCTGGTGGGCGTGTTGTCGGTCGCGCACCTGGGCGAATGCCTGGACGCCTATCGCGGCGCGCCGGCGGGCGATTATGCCCGCTTCGCCCAGGACGATGACAGCTTGATTGATCCGCGCCGCTGGCCCGCGTCGAGGTAAGACAGATGATATTAGTGATATTGCAGGCCCGTTGTTCGTCCACGCGTTTGCCGCAAAAAGTGTTGAAACCTATCCTCGGCGTGCCGATGCTGGCCCATCAAATCGCCCGCGTCCAGCGGGCCACGCTGATCGATCGCCTGATCGTTGCCACCAGCTCCGATAGCAGCGACGAGCCGCTGCAGCGCTTGTGCGGGCAGTTGCGGGTCGAGTGTTTCCGGGGCAGTTTGAACGACGTCCTCGACCGCTACTACCAGGCGGCGTTGCCGTTGCGGCCGGAACATGTGGTGCGGCTGACCGGTGACTGCCCGTTAAGCGACCCGGAGGTGATTGACAAGGTGATCCGGGCCCACCTCGACAGCGGCGCTGACTATACGAGCAATGCCGTGTTGCCGAGCTATCCCGATGGCCTGGATGTGGAGGTGTTCAAGTACGCGCTGCTGCGCCAGGCCTGGCGCGAGGCGAGCCTGCCGTCCCAGCGCGAGCACGTTACCTTGTTTATGCACGGCCAGCCCGAACGCTTCCACGTCGAGCACGTGCGCGGCGAGGCGGATCTATCCCATTTGCGCTGGACCGTCGACAACCCCGAGGATTTCGAACTGGTGCAGCAGATTTACGCGGCCTTATATCCGGCCAAGCCGCGGTTCGACAGCGCCGACGTCCTGGCCCTGCTGGCGCGACGCCCCGGCCTGGTGGACCTTAACCGGCATATCGATCGCAACGAAGGTTTGAAGAAATCGCTGGGCGCCGACTAGCGCCAAGGGCTTTCCCCATTTTAGACACGTCTACTCTAGTAAGGGATATACAAGAATGAGCACCCGTTATCAGAAATCCGAGCAACTGCTTGAGCGCGCGGAAAAAGTTATCCCGCTGGGGAGTCAGACTTTCAGCAAGAGCAAGACGCAATTTCCATTTGGCGTGTCGCCCTATTTCATCAGCCGCGGCAAAGGCAGCCGCGTATGGGACGAGGACGGCAACGAGTACGTGGACTATATCAACAGCCTGGCCGCCATCACCCTGGGCTATAACGACCCGGACGTGACGGACGCGGTGCGAGCGCAATTGGAAGACGGCGTCATTTTTTCGCTGCCGCACCGGCTGGAAATGGAAGTGGCCGAGTTGCTAGTGGAGATGGTGCCGTGCGCCGAAAAGGTGCGCTTTGGCAAGAACGGCTCCGACGCCACGGCTGGCGCGATCCGCGTGTCGCGCGCGTTCACCGGGCGCGACCGGGTCGCCATCTGCGGCTATCACGGTTGGCAGGATTGGTACATCGGCACTACCGCCCGTTCCCTCGGGGTGCCGCGGGCGGTCAAGGACCTCAGCCACACCTTCCCCTACAATGATTTGCCGGCCTTGGCCGCGCTGCTGGAGCAACACCGCGGCGAATTCGCCGCGATCATCCTGGAGCCGATGAACGTGGTGTTCCCGGCGCCCGGTTACCTGGAGGGCGTGCGCGAGCTGGCCACCCGGCACGGCGCGGTGCTGGTGTTCGACGAAACCATCACCGGCTTTCGCTATGCCAACGGCGGCGCCCAGCAATTGTTCGGCGTGACGCCGGACTTGGCCACTTTCGGCAAGGGCATGGCGAATGGTTACCCGGTGTCGGCGGTCGCCGGACGCGCCGATATCATGAAGTTGATGGAAGAGATTTTCTTTTCGTTCACCTTTGGCGGTGAAACGCTGTCGCTGGCGGCCGCCGGCGCGACGATGCGCAAATTGAAGCGCGAGCCGGTGGTACAGACGATGACGGCAATCGGAACCCGCCTGCTCGGCGAGGTGACGGCCTTGATCGAGCGGCACCAGCTGGGAGAATGGCTGGGTTGCGCCGGCCATCCGACCTGGAGTTTCCTGACGCTCAAAGACGCCCCGCATTGCTCGATGTGGGATATGAAGACGCTGTTGATGCAGGAATTGTTGGCGCGCGGGGTGCTGTGGTTCGGCACCCACAACATCAGTTACGCGCACACCGAGCAGGACGTGCACACCCTGGTCCATGCCTACGATGCCATTTTCCCCATGCTGGGGCAGGCCATCAGGACGGGGCGGCCGGGCGACTTCCTGCGCTGCGAACCGCTCAAGCCGCTGTTCAAGCTGCGCTAGGGCGGGCCCGTTGGCAACTATCATCAAGGTCGCGATCCGGGCCGACGCTTCCGCGCAAATCGGCACCGGCCACGTGATGCGCTGCCTGACGCTGGCCAACGAGATTCGCAGGCTGGGCGCGCAAGTGTATTTCCTGTCCCGTGATTTGCCGGCGCACTTGGCGCAGGCGCTGCGGCAAAGCGGCCACACGTTGCTGCCGCTTGCCGCCGCCACGCCCGTCGCCAGCGACGAGCCGGCTCACGCCGCCTGGCTCGGCACGTCGTGGCAGCGCGACGCTGAAGCGTGCGCGGCTGTTTTGGCGCCGCTTGGCGACGTCGCTTGGCTGGTGCTCGACCAATACGCGCTCGACGCGCGCTGGGAGTCGGCGCTCCGGCCGGCGGTAGGGAGGATACTCGTCATCGACGACCTGGCCGACCGCGCGCACGATTGCGACATCTTGCTTGACCAAAATTTCTATGCCGACCAGGCCGCCCGTTACGAGGGTAAGACCGCGCCCGGTACGGCGCTGCTGCTCGGTTCGCACTACGCCTTGTTGCGTCCCGAGTTCGGACGCATCAGGGCCGCCGCCGACTTGGCCGGCGTGGCGCCGGGGGCGCCGCGCCGGCTGAATATCTGCTTCGGCGGCGCCGACGCCGGCGGCGAAACGCTGAAGGTCGTGCGTGCCCTCGATGGCCGCTTCGCCGCAGCGGACCTGCTGGTCGATATCGTCGTTGGGCCGAGCAATCCGCACCAGGCGGCGATCCGCGACTGGGCGCGCAGGCGCCCCTACCTCCAGGTCCATCTCGCGCCGTCGGGCCTGGCCGAACTCATGGCCGCGGCCGACATCGGTATTGGCGCGGCCGGCTCGATGAGTTGGGAGCGGGCCTGTGTGGGATTGCCGTCGATCGCCATCGCCGTCGCGGAGAACCAGTTCAGGCTGGGAGGCGACGCCGCCGCCGTCGGCATGCACGTGTTCCTTGGCCGCGCGCAAGACTTGGGCGAGGGCGAGTTGCTTGCCGCGTTCGATTTGCTCATCGCTAACGCTTACTTGCGCCAGGCATTTGTCGCCGCCGGCAAGAAGATGGTCGACGGCCAGGGCGCCGCCCGCGTCGCCCGGCGCCTGGTCGGGACGGACCTGGGTTTGCGCGCGGCGCAGCCGGAGGATTGCGCCGCGTTGTACCAGTGGCGCAACGCACCGGAGAACCGGCGCCACGCGCACCAGTCCGGCCAGATCGCCTATGCGGACCACCAGCGTTGGTTCGCCGACAGCCTGGACCGCGACGACCGTCACCTGCTCATCGGCTATGACGCGCACGGCCCGGTCGGCGTATTGCGCTACGATAAACATATCGGTAGTTGGCTGACTTCGATATACTTGGCGCCAGGTCGGCACGGAGCGGGCTTGGGGCGGAAGTTAATCGAGCAGGGTATTGAATGGATGCGCGCGCGACACGGCCCCCGCTGTCAAATTCAAGCGGAAATAAAAATGGATAACATCGCGTCGCAGCGAGTATTTATGCAAGCCGGTTATATCGCCAGTTTCACCACTTATACAATAGTCGCATAGGATTTACCATGACCAAATCGGAGTTTGCAATTGCGGGTCGTCCAATTGGAACGGGGCAGGCCCCGTTTGTGATCGCCGAAATGTCGGGCAATCACAATCAATCGCTGGCCCGCGCCCTGGAGATCGTCGAGGCGGCGGCCCGGACTGGCGCGCATGCGATTAAAATTCAGACGTATACGCCGGATACGATGACGCTCGACTTGAACGAACGTGAGTTTCGCATTTCAGATCCGAACAGTTTGTGGTTTGGCCGCTCGTTATACGAGCTGTACGGTGAAGCGTTTACCCCGTGGGAATGGCACAAGCCTATATTCGAGCGCGCGCGCGCGCTCGGCATGATTCCGTTCAGCACGCCGTTTGACGCCAGTTCGGTTGATTTTTTGGAAACACTCGATGTCGCGGTGTATAAAATCGCCTCGTTTGAAAACACCGATTTGCCCCTGATCAGGAAGGTCGCGGCGACGGGCAAGCCGATGATTATCTCAACCGGCATGGCCAGCGTGGCCGAAATCGACGACACGGTACGCGCGGCCAGAGCGGCGGGCTGCACCGATTTGGTGCTGCTCAAGTGCACCAGCACCTATCCGGCGACGCCGGAAAACACGAATATCCTGTCAATTCCGCACATGCGCCAGTTGTTCGGCTGCGAGGTCGGCCTGTCCGACCACACCATGGGCATCGGCGTGTCGGTGGCCAGCGTCGCGCTGGGTGCCAGCGTGATTGAAAAGCATTTCACCCTGAGCCGGGCCGACGGCGGCGTCGATAGCGCGTTTTCCATGGAACCGGGCGAGATGGCGCAACTGGTGCTGGAAACCGAACGGGCCTGGCGGGCGCTGGGGGCGGTCAGCTATGGCGTCACCGACGCCGAGCGCAAATCCCTGCAGTTTCGGCGCTCGCTATATATCTGCCGCGACATGAAGGCCGGCGAGGTGCTGAGCGAACACAATCTGCGCGCCATCCGGCCGGGCCAGGGTCTGCCAACGAAGTACCAGGAAGTGGTGCTGGGGAAAACCGTCAAGCAAGACGTGGCCAGGGGCACCGCGTTGACGTGGCAGTTGCTCGCGTAATGGGCAAGCTCGCGGCGCCTCAACACCTGTGCGCCAGCCTGACCGACTGTTTTCGGCAGGGTGGGTTGGCGGGGGTCTTGCGGTTCGACGATCCGCTCGCCTGGCAAGCGGTGTGGGACGCGCTGCCTTTTCAGGCCGTGAACCGCAGCACACCGATGCTCGATTACCAGCACGCCTACCTGCGCAGCGGTGGCAAGGAAGTCGCCGACATGTCGATGACCTTGCTGAACGACGGCAAGCCGTGCGCGATTTGGCCGCTGACCTTGTCGTTCGGCGAGCACGGGAAAATGTGCGTCAGCTCGTACGGCGGCCCCGTCATGCCGCCCGAGTTCGCCGCCGGCACGCCGCCGCGCACGGTGAAAAAGCTCACCGCGCTGGCGCTGTCGCTGCTGGAGGGCTTTCACGGCACGGTAACGCGGGGCGACCTGCACAGTGAAGAGTTCGTGGTTCCGGACGGTGGCGCCGTCGGCCTGTCCGACTGGCACCAGCGCTGCATGCTGGGTGGCGCCGGCGTCACTCTTAAACATGATTTGTACGTTGACTTGTCGCTGCCGCTGGACCGTATACGCGCCAGTTTCCGCAAAAGCTACCGCTCCCTGATTACGGCCGGCTTGAAAGTCTGGGCCGTGAGCGTGGTCGAGCAGGGCTACGTGCAGGCGGCGACGTGGGACGAGTTTCGCACGCTGCATCGCCTGTCGGCCGGCAGGAATACCCGCAGCGACGCGTCCTGGACCTTACAGTATCAGATGCTGCTCGACGGCGGCGCTTTCCTGGTTTGTCTGCGCGACGCCAGCCCCGAGCGCCGCTTGGTCGGCGCTGGCTTCTTTCAAACCACCCGCGACGAGGGCTTGTATGCGGTGGCGGCGTATGACCGTTCGCTATTCGAGCTGCCCCTGGGGCATGTGGTCCAGCAGCGCGCGATCGAGGAAATGAAAAAGCGCGGCTTGCGCTGGTATCGGATCGGTGAACGCTATTACCCGTCGAACCTACCGGCGCCCACCAGCAAGGAATTGGCCATTTCCCTGTTTAAACAGGGATTCGCCACGCATCTGGCGCCGCGCTACGTCTTTCATATTCCCACGCGGCGCGCTGGCTAATCAAACGGCGCCGTGGCGCGCCCGCGCGGCGCGCACATTGTTGTTTACGGATGACGCGCTTATTTCCATGCACATAGTTTGAAATATTTGATGAAAATTTTATTTGTTGAAAATAGGTATGCGACGTGGATCTTCGACGCGGTCGCGGCCCGCTTGCAAGCGGCGGGTCACGAGATCCATTGGCTGGTGCAAAATCCGGTATTTCGCCCGTCGAGCGGAACGGTACACCTGCTGCGCTTTCCCGGCCGGTCGGAAAAAACCGCGGACGCGTCGTTTGCCTGGCTGGCCGAGCTGGACCGCGGCGTGCGCTGGTTCGGCGGCGACGGCAGCCACTGGCAATGCTATAGCCGGCAAATCGACGCGGTCTTGGCGGCGCTCCAGCCGCGGGTGATCTTCGGCGAAGTGACCGAATTCCACGAGCTGCTAACGGTGGAACTGGCGAAGCGGCGGCGCATGCCGTTTTATCAGCCGACCTCCACCAGATACCCGGTTGGGCGGCTGCAGTTCCTCAGCTACGACACGATGGACCCGGTGTTTGGCGAAGACCTCGACCTGGCGCCGGCCCGGCTGGACGCCATGCTCGACGATATCGTCGAACGCAAGGTCAAACCAAGCTATATGGAGTCGAGCCAGCGCTCCTGGTGGGACGGCAAGCGCCTGGCGTGGTCGGACCGGGCGCGCATTCTGGGCGGCTGGATCCGCGGTGAGCGTTATGTGACGCCGTCACCGTTGCTGAAAATGCGGCTGCAGCGCCGCCATGCGGTGCAGTACCGGCGCTGGGAAAACCTGGCGCATCGGAGCTTGCCGGCCAGCTTGGCCGGCAAGCCATGGGTGTTACTGCCGTTGCAGATGCAGCCGGAGTCGAATATCGAGCTGTGGGGGCACCCGTGGAGCGACCAAGTGGCGTTGGTGCGCCGCGCAGCGCAGGCCTTGCACGGCATGGGCGCGGTCTTGGTGGTGAAGCCGAACCCGAAATCGAAGTACGAGTTGAGCGAAGCGTTGTGCGAGGTGGTAGAGAGCTGCGCCAATATCGTGGCGATCTCCCACACCACGCCGATGAAGGCGGTATTCGCGTCGGCGCCGCTGGTGATGACGGTGACCGGAACGGTGCTACTGGAGTGCGTTTTGGCCGGCAAGCCGGTGGCCAGCCTGGGCAGCCACGCGATGAGCCGGTACGCCGGGGTGAGCGCGCTGGCCGCGCCGGAATCGATTGCGGCGGTGCTGAGGGGCGTGCTCGACAATGTTGTCATGGGCGCCAGCGCGGTCGACGCCAAACAGTTGTTAAACTATTTACATAAGACGAGTTATCCGGCTGCCATGTGGGACCCGGTATCGCGTCCGGAAATGATGACCCGGGAAAATGTCGCTGGTCTTGTATCGGCGTTTGACGACGTGCTGCGCAAGATGCAATGAAAAGCCCGGCGCCGGGCGCTATCCGACTCTCCATGCCGCGTCTTATTAAGTGATGAAATAATATGAAGTTTATTAATAGGTTGCTCATCTCGGAAATTCCGAAGGATCTGGTTGGGCGCCCCGCCAAGCTGGTGGCGCTGTGCATC
This sequence comes from Janthinobacterium sp. CG3, assembly GCF_000344615.1. Taxonomy (GTDB): domain Bacteria; phylum Pseudomonadota; class Gammaproteobacteria; order Burkholderiales; family Burkholderiaceae_D; genus Janthinobacterium. Next base: position 5,239,572 of record NZ_KB467824.1, read on the forward strand.
TATATGTCCGTGTATCTAAAGGACTTTGCCTCCGGTTTTCTGCCGCCTATCGTTTCCCTGGTTTTTCTGGCGCTGGGGGGCGGCGTCGGGACCGTGCTGGTCCTGGCTAAAATCCGCCGCAAGGCGCCGGTAAACCAAGCCTCGCTGAACGTGGCGGTCTGTTGCGTCGCCGCCTGGTGTGTATCGATGGCGGTGACGCGCACCTGGAACGCCAGCAATTATTATATCGCCATCGTCGCCGCCTTTGTCGTGGTGAATACCGCGCCGCGCTTTTTCCTGAAATTGTTGGTATTTCACTTTGTCGCTTCGGTCGCCATCCAGGGAATGGAATTTATCACCGGCGATTATTTTTTCGTCTATAAGGCGGCCGACGGCGACCTGTTGAATGAAGAATTGTTCGGCGGTGGCATGGCGATTCTCCGCACCAAAGGCATGTTCCAGGGACCGTTGAGCGCGGTCGCGTTTGGCCTGTGGATGGCTTTTATTTTCAGGGGCAGCGCGCTGTTCGCCTTTGGACTCTTGCTTTCCGCGTATTTCGCCACCGGCCGCCTGGGTATGTCGGCCGGCGCCGTACTGTTGCTCTACCGCTTCTTCGTGAAACGCAACGACACCGGGAAGATCAAGATCCTGCTTTCCCTGCTGGGGGTCGCGGCGATTGCCTATGCCTTGTTCAAGGTGATCGACGCCGACCGGCTCGACTTCATTTCTGCCGCCTTCAACCTGGGCAACGACCAGAATGTGTCGCGCGTGTATTTTTGGCAAAAGTCCCTGATATATTATTTGAATTACTCTTCGCTTGAAATGATTTTCGGTAATTTCGGCTTTATCGGCGTACGCGAGGGCGGCACCGAGAACGATTTCCTGCGCATCGCCCTCGACAACGGCGCGGTCTGTCTGGTGATCTATCTGAGCGCCATCCTGTTGCTATTGTTTTCGAGGCCGCGCCGCGATGGCGCCAGCGCCGAAATCAAATTCATGATGTTGATGATCATTGCGCTGATGAATATCTTCCCGTATATCCAGTCGCTGTCGTCGACGCTGCTATTTTGGATTTTCATGTTTATCTATCTGAAGGTTGGTTCCGCCGCCGCCGCGCTGGCGCCGGCGCCGACGCCGACGCGGAAAAAGGTCAAGAAATTCAGAAAAACCGCTGCACCATCGACGCTCCAGGCGGTGTCGCCATGAAGCGGCGCATGTTGCGCCTGGAGCGCGCCCTGCTGGGCTTGGCGGTGTTCGCCTGGCCGCTCTCGGCGCTCGAGCACGCCGTCCGCCGCCTGCTGTGGTTATGGGGGCGCCTGCGTTTTGGCGCGGCGGTGCGGCACCGCGGCCTCGGCTGCGTGTGCCACTGGGCGGTCGACTTGAAGTATCCGGAAAACATCTTCCTGGGCGAGCGCGTCATCATCGGGGTGAACGCCTCGCTGGGCGCGCACAGCCCGATCCGGCTGGGTGACGACGTCCACCTGTCGCGCGACGTGCACCTGGAAACCGCCGGTCTGGACTTCGACGGCAAGTCGCCGCCGTTCCAACACCTGTCGAAGCCGATCAACATCGCCCGCGGCGTGTGGATCGGCAGCCGCGCCACGATATTGGGCGGGGTCAGCATTGGCGAGTACGCGGTGATCGCCGCCGGGGCCGTGGTCAGCAAGGATGTGCCGGCCTTCACCGTGGTGGCCGGGGTGCCGGCCAGGATCATCAAAGTAATCAATCAGGATAGTGGAGGAACATCGTGCTAGCAAGAAAACTGCGACGCTTGCGTATCGTGCTAGGGGATTCCCGCTGGTGGCCTTTCTATGTGCAACGGCGCTTCATGCATCCGGCCCTGCGCGCCAGGCTGGGCGGCATGCTGGTAAAGGCCAGGCCGCAGCGGCGCGAGACGACGACGCCGCCGGCTCTGCTGGCCAGGCACGTCGACGCCTTGAACACGGCCGGAATTTCCCATCTTGGGGCCTTGCTCAGCGCGGCGCAGGCGGCTGAATTGCGCGACTATTTTTCCAAGTTGCCGGTGTTCGACGACTACCGCCCGCAGACCCCGCCGTTCCTGCCGCACGGCGCCGGTCGCCACCCGGACAGCCATGTCGCCCACCATACCGCGCGCGACATCGCGATGGCGCCGTATCTATGGCAACTGGCGAACGATCCGCTGTTGCTCGACGTTGCCAGCCGCTTCCTGGGCTGCCAGGCCAGCATCGGCTACCTTGCCGCGTGGTGGAGCTACCACACCGCCGCCGGCGCCCAGCAGGCCGAACATTTCCACCGCGACGTCGACGACTGGCGTTTTCTGAAGCTGTTTGTCTACCTGACCGACGTCGGAGACGACAACGGCCCGCACATCTATGTCGCGCATTCGTCGACCAGCCCGAAGTTGGCGGAAATTCGCCGCTTCGACGACGCCGAGGTACTGGCGCAGTTCGGTGGCGCCAACGTGTTGCGCCTGACCGGCGTGGCCGGTGGCGCGTTTTTCGAGAACACCTTCGGCATTCACAAGGGCCAGCCGGTGCAACAGGGCATGCGCCTGATCTTCCAGGTGGTATATAGCGTATTTCCGCTGCCTTATGGTCCGAAGGCGCCGGTGCTCAAGCGCAGCGAATTGCCGGCCGCCGCGCGCGGCGCCGACGCCTGGGTCAACCGCCTGTACGTGGCGCAGGATGAATAGGAAAATTCGCCTGCTGCTGGGCGCGCTGTGTATCTTGCTGCTGCCGTCGCCGCTGGCGGCAAGGCTGTTGAACCTGCTGGGCCACCGCGTCTGCGCCACTTGCCGGTTCGGCTTCTCGGTGGTGCTCGTCGAACACCTGGCTATGCAAAGCGGCGCCAGAATCGGCCACTTGAACGCGCTGAAGATCCGCCGCCTGCTGATGCGCCAAGACGCTTATATCGGCAGGGCGAACTTCCTGCACGGGCCAATCGACGTCGTCCTCGCGCGCGACGCCGCGATCGGCAACACCAACAAGGTGGTGCGCGGTCCGGCCGGCGTGGTGGCGGTCGGGCGCGCCGAGTTGCGCCTCGGGCAGTTGGCGAAAATTACCGCCAACCATCGCGTGGATTGCACCAGGAGTGTGCGGATCGGCGCGTTTTCGACGCTGGCGGGCGTCGGCATCCAAGTCTGGACCCACGGTTACGTCCATGAGATGGAGGGGGCCGGGCGCTACCGGATTGACGGCGCCGTATTGATCGAAAATAATGTCTACATCGGTGCCGCGTGTGTCATCAGCATGGGCGTACGCATCGCCGCCGGTGTGATCGTCGGCGCCGGTACGACGGTGGCGCGCGACCTCGACGAGCCCGGCCTGTACGTGTCCTCGGCCATCCGCCAGTTGCCGCGCCCGGCCGCGCCCGGCGGCCGCGGCGATTTGCTGGCGGCGACCGACGCGCGCCTGTGCGAGCGCGTCTACATGAAGGTGTAGCCCTTGCAGATGAAGAGAATTTTCCAGACCGCGCTGTACCTGGTCAGTTTCGGCTTTGCCCGCGGCACCCTGTTCGTCGCCCCGATCATCCTCGCCAATAGCCTGTCGTCGCGCGACTATGGCGCACTCGAATGGGCCCACGCCGCCGCCTCGCTGGGCGCCACCGTCGTCGCGCTGGGCACTGCCTCGGCCATGCCGCTGGTGGCCCTGAAACGCACCGCGCAGGGCAGCCAGCGGGGCATCCTCTGCCACCATCTCGGCGTCGCCGCCGCCTGCGTCGGCATGGCGCTGGCGGCCGGCTTGGCCGGCGCCGGCCGGGCGCCGGCGATGGCCGCGTTGCTCACCGCGGCCATCGCGCTGCAGGTGCTGTGGAGCGTGCACCTGAAGTCGCATGGCCGCGGCGAGGCGTCGCTCATGCTCGATTCCTGCATGTTTACGCTGGTAGCGGCGGTGGCCTTGGCGGCCAAATGGTGGCAGTGGCAAGACGTGCTGGGTTGCGTGTTGTATGCCCTGGCCGCGTATATCGCCTGCCTGGCCGCGGTCACCGGCGCCGCCGTGCTGGGCCGTGCGCGCGCCGGCGAGGCGCCGGCGTACCGGGCCACGCTGCGCCTGGGCCTGCCCTTGATGTTGGGGGCGCTGGTGACGATCGCCGCCACTACCTCGGGCCGGCTGCTGATCGCCTACTTGGGCGGGGCCCTGTTGACGGCCGACTACGCCGTGCTGGCCAGGGCGGCGGCGCTGCCGATTATCGCGCATCAAGTGGTGCTGGTGGCGAAATTTCGGAAGTTGTACGAGTTACCGGACCGGGAAATGGAAAAGGTGGTCTTGCTGATCCTGTCCCTGGTGACCGCCTCGGTGCTGGTGTTCTGGTCGCTCAGCCCGTATCTGGGCTGGATGCTGGGCGGCGCCTTCGTCCGCACCTTTTCCACCCACTCCGCGGCGGCCGTGCCGATACTGGTGCAAGCCATATTATGGTCGGCCATCTCGCTCAACGACACCGTCAACATCCGCCAGCAGACAATGTTGAAAGTCTTGCCCGCCAGCGCGCTGGCGCTGCTGCTCGCGGTCCCGGCGGCCGTTGTCCTGGTGCAGTTCCTCGGCGTGAGCCTGCTGCGTTTCGTCTACGTACATGGCGCCGTCATGTTACTGTTTTATCTGGCCCAGGTCGGTGCCATGGTCGGCTCCGGCATCCGCCTGTGGCGGCCGTGGGGCTTTGCCGTGGCCGCGTATGTGCTGTTGACCGGCCTGGCCGCTTGGCTATACCGCTGATCCGTTCCGCATTCTTTTATTGGTTGAGTTATGTTGAAAGTTGTGCATTTAGGAAAGTATTATCCGCCCGATTCCGGCGGCATCGAAAGCGTCACGGAAACGCTGGTCGAAGGCACCTACGCGCATGGATACGCGTCGACGGTCATTTGTTTTGATAAGGGCAAGCTGGGCAGTACGCGCTGCAAGGGCGGCGAGGTGGTGCGCCTGCCGATCGATAAGATGTTGAACGCCCAACCGCTGGGGTGGGCGTATTTGTGGCGCGGCATCCGGGCCGCGCGCAAGGCCGATATCGTCCACGTGCATACACCTAATTTGCTGGCGTCGCTGGCGACGTTGTTCATCGGCTCGAAGCCGAAGCTGTTGGTGCATTGGCACAGCGACATCGTCGGCAAGGGCATGATGGGGCATGTCGTGCGGCCCCTGGAAAACCTGATGCTCAGGCGCGCCGACGTGGTGCTGGCGACGTCCCAGCGCTATGCCGACGGCTCGGCCGCGCTGCGGCGCTTCGCCGGCAAGGTCAGCGTGGTGCCCCTGGGCGTGCCGGAGCCGCGGACCGAAGCGCCGCCGCAGCCTTTGAGCGAGCGCCTCAATCTGTTCATCGGCGGCCGGCGGCTGGTGTTGAGCGTGGGCCGCCTGACCGCCTATAAGGGGTTTTCGGTTCTGGTGGAGGCGGCGCGGAGCCTGCCCTCCGACGTCGCGGTGGTGATCGCCGGCGGCGGCGAGTTGATGCCGGCGCTGGCCCGGCAAATCGCCGAGCGCGGGCTGGGCCAGCGGATTTTGCTGGCGGGCCGGGTATCGGACCAGGAATTGCGCGCGCTGTATCTGGACGCGCAGGTGTTCTGCCTGCCGTCGATCCATCGCTCGGAGGCCTTCGGCGTGGTCTTGCTGGAGGCGATGGCGTACGGCGTGCCGATCGTGGCGACTGACATTGCCGGCTCCGGCGTGCCATGGGTCAACGCCGACGGCGTCAGCGGTTTGAACGCCGCATCCGGCTCGCCGGCCGCGCTGGCACGGGCCTGCTGCCAGATACTGGCCAGCCCCGAGTTGCGCACGCGCCTGGCCAATGGCGCGCGCAATCGCTATGAACGGCATTTCACCGACAAGTCCTTTGCCCAAGAAGTTGCAAATATTTACACGAAAATGCTGTAGCGGGACGCCGCGCCGCAGTCGCCCCTTTCTTGGGGGGATTTCTAGAGGGGGAAATCAAACAAGGCCGGAAAAGGCCGCCTGTTCCGCCGATGGCGGCGCCGGCGGCGCCGCCATAATGCTACTTGTCCCGTCCGTTTTCGCGCGCCTTGCGCCCCGGACTCCACCGGAGTAACAGATGGCCGAAGACAGCGACGCCGAAAAGACCGAACCCGCGTCAGCCAAGCGCATCGAGCAGGCGCGCGAGGAGGGCGACGTGCCGCGCTCGCGCGAGGTGGCGACGTTTACGGTGCTGATGGCGTCCGGCTGCTGCCTGTGGTTCGCCGGCGAGGGCGTGGTGCGGCGCCTGACGGCGGTGCTGGTGGCCGGCCTGAACCTGGACCGCGAGCACATCTTCAACCCCGACGCGCTGTTTACGCGCATCTTCAACGACGCCGTCGGCGTCATGCTGTCCTGCCTGCCGCTGGGCGTGGCGGTGATGGCGGTGGCGCTGGCCTCGCCGCTGCTGGTGGGCGGCTGGCTGTTCAGCGGCAAGGCCTTCATGCCGAAGTTCGGCAAGCTCAACCCGATCAAGGGCATCGGCAACATGATCTCGGTCAACGCGCTGGTCGAATTGCTCAAGGCGGTCGCCAAGACCATCGTCGTCGGCGTTGTCGCCTGGATGGTCATGCAGCACCAGAAGGACGCCGTGCTGGCCTTGGCGGTCGAGCCGCTGCGCGCCGGCAGCGCCCACCTGGTGAGCCTGTTGATCACCGCCTTCATGCTGATCGTCGGCGCGCTCGGCCTGATCGCCGCCATCGACGGCCCCTACCAGGTGTGGCACTACGCCCACAAGATGAGGATGACGCGCCAGGAAGTGACGCAGGAGAACAAGGAATCGGACGGCAATCCGCAGATCAAGGCGAAGATCCGCCAGATGCAGCACGAAATGTCGCGCCGGCGCATGATGGCGGCGGTGCCGGGCGCCGACGTGGTGGTGACCAACCCGACCCACTACGCGGTGGCGCTGAAGTACGGCGACGATTCGCGCGGCGCGCCGCAGGTGGTGGCCAAGGGCAGCGACGAGGTCGCCGCCAGGATCCGCGAGCTGGCCAGGGAGAACCACGTCGCCATCCTGGAGGCGCCGGCGTTGGCGCGCGCGCTGCACAAGCACACCGACATCGGCGACGAGATCCCCGAGGCGCTGTACGCGGCCGTGGCCGAGGTGCTGGCCTACGTGTTCCAGCTGCGCGCCTTCGACAAGGGCGCCGGGGCGCGCCCGGAGCGCCCCGGCCGGCTGCCGGTGCCGCCCGAGCTGGACCCTTTGAGCCCGGCCTCGCAGCCATCCCCCGACACGCCTAACGGAGCGACCCCATGAACAGCATCAGAATGCCGGCCTGGTTGAGCGGCCTGGGCGCCAGCGCCAGCCGCGGCGTGGCCGCGCCTATCATCATCATCATGCTGTTGGCGATGATGGTGCTGCCGCTGCCGGCCTTCATCCTCGACATCTTTTTCAGCTTCAACATCGCGCTGTCGATCATCGTCCTGCTGACCGCGCTGTACACGGTCAAGCCGCTCGACTTCATGGCCTTCCCGACCATTTTGCTGGTGAGCACGATGCTGCGCCTGTCGCTCAACGTCGCCTCGACCCGGGTCGTGCTGACCGAGGGCCACACCGGCGCGGCGGCGGCCGGCAAGGTGATCGAGGCCTTCGGCCACTTCCTCATCGGCGGCAACTACACGGTCGGTATCGTGGTCTTCATCATCTTGACGATCATTAACTTCACCGTCGTCACCAAGGGCGCCGGGCGCATCGCCGAAGTCGGCGCGCGCTTCGCGCTCGACGCCATGCCCGGCAAGCAGATGGCCATCGACGCCGACCTGAACGCCGGCCTGATCGCCGAGGCCGAGGCGCGCCGCCGCCGCACCGAGGTGGCGCAGGAGGCCGAGTTCTACGGCGCCATGGACGGCGCCAGCAAATACGTGCGCGGCGACGCCGTGGCCGGCATCATGGTCACCGTCATCAACATCGTCGGCGGCCTGCTGGTCGGCCTGCTGCAGCACGACCTGCCGTTCGCCGAGGCGCTCAAGACCTACACGCTGCTGGCCATCGGCGACGGCCTGGTCGCGCAGATCCCCTCGCTGATCATCTCGACGGCGGCCGGTATCGTGGTCTCGCGCGTGGCCAGCGACCAGGACATCGGTACCCAGCTGGTGGGCCAGTTGTTCGCCAAGCCGCAGGTGCTCTACATCACCGCCGGCATCATCGGCGGCATGGGCCTGATCCCGGGCATGCCCAATATGGTGTTCCTGCTGCTGGCCGGCGTCATGGCCGGCACCGCCTACCTGATCAGCAAACGCCGCGCCGAGGCCGCCGACGCGGCGCCGGCCGAGGCGCCGCCGCCGGCCACCGCGCCGGAGCAGGAGGAGGCCAGTTGGCAGGACATCATGCCGGTCGACACCCTCGGGCTCGAGGTCGGCTACCGCCTGATCCCGCTGGTCGACAAGACCCAGGGCGGCGAGCTGCTCAAGCGCATCAAGGGCATCCGCAAGAAATTCGCCCAGGAGGTCGGCTTCCTGGCGCCGCCGGTGCACATCCGCGACAACCTGGAATTGAAGCCGGCCGCCTACCGCATCACGCTCAAGGGCGTCGAGGTCGGCGCCGGCGAGGCCTTCAACGGCCAGTTCCTGGCGATCAACCCGGGCATGGCCAGCGGCACCCTGCCCGGCGTGGCCACCAGCGACCCGGCCTTCGGCCTGCCGGCCACCTGGATCGAGGCCGGCCTGCGCGACCAGGCCCAGGCGATGGGTTACACCGTCGTCGACGCCGGCACGGTGGTGGCGACCCATTTGAACCACCTGATCACCTCGCACGCCTCGGAGCTGCTCGGCCGCGCCGAGGTGCAGTCGCTGCTCGACCACCTGGGCAAGGACGCGCCCAAGCTGGTCGAGGATTTGGTGCCGAAGATGGTGTCCTTGTCGACCTTGCAAAAAGTGCTGCAAAACCTGCTGGTCGAGGGCGTGCACATCCGCGACATGCGCTCGATCATCGAAACCCTGGCCGAGCACGCCGTGCACATCCAGGACCCGGCCGACCTGACGGCGCTGGTGCGGGTGGCGCTGGGGCGGGCCATCGTGCAGCAACTGTTCCCCGGCGCCGGCGAGCTGTCGGTGATGACCCTGGACAACCGCCTGGAGCGCCTGTTGATGCAGGCGCTGGGTTCCGGCGGCGCCGACGGCGCCGGCATCGAGCCGGGCCTGGCCGACACCATCGCCCAGCAGGCCGGGCTGGCGGCGCAGCAGCAGGAGGCGCTGGGCCTGACGCCGGTGCTGCTGGTGCCGGGGCCGCTGCGCGCGCTGCTGTCGCGCTTCCTGCGCCGCGCGCTGCCGCAGCTGAAGGTGCTGTCGCACTCGGAAATCCCGGAAACCAAGACCATTCGGGTGACCAGCCTGGTAGGCGCGCAATAGCGTTGCCGCCGCCGTTCGCCCGCCCGCCCGCTCGCCGCCGCCGGAAAAATGAAATACGGCCTGTTTCCCGTCCTGCTCCTTCGATCGTTTCCAGGGTGCATCGTTAATAATGGACCTGTCCGAGTAAGCTGCGTCTCATGTGGAAGACGCGATGCCCGGGCAACAGGGAGTCGATGATGGCCATACACAACCATGCCGCACGCCGGCAAGCGCGCCCAAGCCACATACCGGGGGAGCGGCCATGAACGTCAAAAAATTCACCGCGCCGACTTCGCGCGATGCGCTGCGCAAGGTGCGCGAGGCGCTCGGCCCCGACGCCGTGATCCTGTCCAACCGCCAGCTCGACGGCGAGGTCGAGATCCTGGCGCTGGCCAGCGACGACGCCGCCTCGCTGGCCGAGCCCAGCGGCGAAATGGCGCCGCGGCCGTACGCGCAGTCGCAGCCGCCGGCCAGGCCGGCGGCGCCGTTCCAGGCGCAGCCTCAGCCGCAGGCCCGCCCGGCGCCGCGCCAGGCCGCCGCGCCGGCCGCGCCGGCCGACGACGCCCGCGACATGGCGCGCATGTCGCAGCTGATGGCCTCGGCCATCGCCCACGCCAAGGATAGCGCCGCCGCCGAGATGAGCGGCATGATGGACGAGATCCGCGCCATGCGCGGCATGCTCGAGAGCCAGCTCAGCGAAATGTCGTGGAGTTCGACCCAGCAGCGCGAGCCGCACAAGACCGAGGTGCTGCGGGCGATGCTGGCGGCCGGCTTTTCGGCGACGCTGGCGCGCTACCTGGTCGAGAAACTGCCGGCCGGGCGCGGCGGCGCCGACAGCCTGCGCTGGATCCAGACGGTGCTGGCGAAAAACCTCAACGCCATGGCCGACGAGGACGCGATGCTCGAGCAGGGCGGCGTGTTCGCGCTGGTCGGCCCGACCGGGGTCGGCAAGACCACCAGCACCGCCAAGCTGGCGGCGCGCTGCGTGATGCGCCACGGCCCGGAAAAGCTGGCCTTGATCACCACCGACGCCTACCGTATCGGCGCCCACGAGCAGCTGCGCATCTACGGCAAGATCCTCGGCGTGATGGTGCACTCGGTCAAGGACGAGGCCGACCTGCGCATCGCCCTGAAGGAGTTGCGCAACAAGCACACGGTGCTGATCGACACCGTCGGCGTCAGCCAGCGCGACCAGATGGTCACCGAACAGGTGGCGATGCTGCAGGGCGCCGGCGCCGACGTCAAGCGCCTGTTGTGCCTGAACGCCACCGCCACCGGCGAGACGCTGCAGGAAGTGGTGCGGGCCTACCAGGGCAGCGGCCTGGCCGGCTGCATCATCACCAAACTCGACGAGGCGGCCTCGCTCGGCAACGTGCTCGACGTCGTGATCCGCCAGAAGCTGCGCCTGTTCTACGTCTCCAACGGCCAGCGCGTGCCGGAAGACCTGCACCTGGCCGACCGCGGCTACCTGATCGACCGCGCCTTCAAGCTGCAACGCGCCGGCGCGCCGTCGCAATACCAGGACGCCGAGCTGCCGCTGCTGATGGCGCAGGCCGGCGCCGCCCGCAACGAGCGTTCGCTCAGCGGGGTGCACCTTGGCTAATTTCGACTTCGACCAGGCCGAAGGCCTGCGGCGCATGCTGGCCGGGCCCAAGCCGCGCATCGTCACGGTGCTGTCGGCCACGCCGCGGGACGACAAGGGCGCCATGCTGGTGAACCTGGGCGCCTCGCTGGCGCGCGCCGGCAACGACGTGCTGCTGGTCGACGCCTGCGCCGGCGAGCGCGGCGTCGGCGAGCGCCTCGGCGTGGCCGGCGGCGCCAGCCTGCTCGACGTGGCGCGCCAGCGCTGCGCGCTGAACCAGGTGATCCACCAGGTGCCGCAGGGCTTCGGCGTGGTCACGCTGGCGCCGCGCGGCGTCGCCGCGGTGGCCGCCGACGAGGCGCGCCGGCTGGCCAAGGCCTTCGACGTGCTGGTCAAGCAGACCGGCATCGTCATCGTCGACGGCGAGTATGGTGAAGATGGCGAGGAGGGCTTCCCGCTGCCGGCCATGGCCAGCGCCGACATCGTGGTGCAGGTGTCGAACAGCGCCACCTCGATCAAGGCGGCCTATTGCATGATCAAGCGCCTGAACCACGCGTTCGGCCGGCGCCCGTTTGGAATTCTTGTCACCGGGGCTTCCGAAACCGAGGCAAAGGTGGTATACGATAATATGGCTCAGGCGGCCAGCCGTTATTTGGCGTTGAACCTGACCTCGATGGGCTCGGTGCCGGCCGACGAATACCTGCACCGCGCCGCGCGGCTGGGACGCGCGGTCGTCGACGCCTTCCCCTTGGCCGGGGCATCGGTCGCGTTCCGCCAGCTGGCCGGGCGCTTCGCCCTGTCGGCCGGGCCGTCACCCTACCGCGCGGGGGGCAACCATTTTAGCGCCTAACAAACAATAAGCTGCCTATGTATACGGTTAAAGGGAAAGCGGACAAGAACCAATTGCTGACGGAGCACATCCCGTTGGTGAAGCGTCTGGCCCACCACATGAAGGCCAAATTGCCGCCCTCGGTCGAGGTCGACGACCTGGTCCAGGCCGGCATGATAGGCCTGCTCGACGCCATCAACCGCTACGAGGAAACCCACGGCGCCCAGTTCGAGACCTACGCGGTGCTGCGCATCCGCGGCGCCATGCTCGACGAGTTGCGCAGCAGCGACTGGCTGCCGCGCAGCATGCGCCAGAACATGCGCAAGATCGAGGTGGCGATGAGCACGCTGCAGCAGCGCCTCGGCCACCCGCCCACCGAGTCCGAGGTGGCGCAGCTGCTGAAGATGTCGCTGCACGACTACCAGGAGATGCTGGGCGACGGCGGCGGCCACCAGTTGCTGTACTACGAGGATTTCCACGACCCCGACGGCGGCAACGACAGCTTCCTCGACCGCCACAGCGTCGACGAGGACGGCGACCCGTTGCGCTCGCTGCTCGACACCGACTTCCGGCAATGCGTGATCGACGCCATCGACGCGCTGCCGCCACGCGAGAAAATGCTCATGGGCCTGTACTACGAGGAAGAATTGAACCTGAAGGAAATCGGGGCGGTGATGGGCGTGTCCGAATCGCGCGTCTCGCAACTGCACACCCAGGCCGTCGCGCGCCTGCGCGCATCGTTAAGGGAGCAGGCGTGGACTGGGCCAGCGTAGCCGGGGTGGTGCTGGCGCTGGCCGGCGTCATCGTCGGCCAGGGGCTGGAGGGCGGCAAGTTCGCCTCGCTGCTACAGCCGGCCGCGTTCGCCATCGTGGTGGTCGGCACGCTCGGCGCGGTGCTGCTGCAAACGCGCATGCGCGCCTTCGTGCGCGGCATCGAGATGACGCGCTGGGTGTTCCTGCCGCCGCTCGACGGACGCGCCGCGCTGGCGCGCCAGATCAGCCAGTGGAACCAGTCGGCGCGGCGCGACGGCCCGCTGTCGCTGGAGCGCCACATGGAGGCCAGCGGCGACCAGCTGGTCGTCAAGGGCTTGCGCATGATCGTCGACGGCATCCACCCCGACAAGCTGCGCCAGTTGCTCGACGTCGAGATCAGCGCCTACGAGGTGGCCGAGCGCCAGGCGGTGCGGATCTGGGAGTCGGCGGCCGGCTACTCGCCCACCATCGGCATCCTCGGCGCCGTGCTCGGCCTGATCCACGTGATGGAAAACCTGACCGACCCGGCCAAGCTGGGCGGCGGCATCGCCGTGGCGTTCGTCTCGACCATCTACGGCGTCGGCCTGGCCAACCTGTTCTTCTACCCGGTGGCCAACAAGCTCAAGGCGATCGTCTCGCTGCGCGTGGTGCAGTACGAAATCGTCGCCGCCGTGTTCTACGACATCGCCAGCGGCGACCACACGCGCATCATCGAAGAGCGCGTCGCCAGCCTGCTGCGGGAGTACTGAGATGCAGATGCGGCGCGCGCGCAGGAAATTCGACGACGAGCCGGAGAACCACGAGCGCTGGCTGATCTCGTACGCCGACTTCATCACCTTGTTGTTCGCCTTTTTCGTCGTCATGTACGCGCTGTCGCTGGCCAACGAGGGCAAGTACCGGGTTTTCTCGGACGCCATCGGCGAAGCGCTCGGCCTGCGCCGCGGCGCGCCGCCCATCGTGCTGGAGGCGCCGCAGGCGATACCGCTGCCGAACCCGATGATCAAAAAGCGCGCCGAGGCGCTCAAGCGCGAGCGCGAGAACATGACGCGGCTGGCCAACGACCTGCTGTCGACGCTGGCGCCGCTGGTCAAGGAGGGCAAGGTGCGGGTGACGCAGAACAGCCGCGGCGTCAGCGTCGAAATCAACGCCAGCGTGCTGTTCGACCCGGGCGAGGCGCGCCTGACGGCCGAATCGGACCAGGCCCTGCGGGCGGTCGCGGTGCTGCTCAAGGACGACCCGCACGCGGTGCAGGTCGAAGGCCATACCGACAACCAGCCAATCCGCAACCCCAGCTTCCCGTCCAACTGGGAATTGTCGGCGGTGCGCGCCAGCGCGGTGGTGCGCCTGTTCATCGAAGCGGGCGTGGCGCCGGCGCGGCTGACCGCGGTGGGCCACGGCGCCAACCTGCCGGTGGCGCCGAACGACGGCGCCGACGGGCGCGCGCGCAACCGCCGCGTCGCCGTCACCATCCTGTCGGCGCTGCCCGACACCGTCACCGAACTGCCGACCACGGCGGCGCCGGCGCCGGCGCCATAAAAAAAACCGGGGACAGACCACGTTTTTCGAGAAACTTTCTCGAAAAACGTGGTCTGTCCCCGGTTTGCTTGTCGCGGTTTGGGTGTCGGCTGGACTAGCCGATGACCAGGCGGCGGCTGGCCGCGCCGGCGGTGGTTTGGCCGCTGGGGCCGTAGAAGTTGCCGCCCTGGGCGGCCGGGCGCATGCTGTTGAGCGCGCCCTGGGTGTGCGCCAGCTGTTTGTTGACCAGCATGCCGTTCAGGCGGTTGCGCTCCTTGGCCGCGCGCGTCAAGGCCAGCAGCGCCGACCACTGCGCGGTTGCGCCGGCGTCGCCGCATCCGGCCAGCCAGGCCGCCATGCCTTCCTCCTTCGGCGCGAAGCCGGCCGCCGCCAAGGCGTCGTGGCGCAGCTTGGCGCAGGCCGCCAGTTGCGCCACCAGCGCGCCTTTGCGCGCCGTCAGCGCGGTCAATTCGTCGATTTCCGCCGCCACCAGGCTGTCTTGCTCGCGCTGCATCAATTCAAACAGCGCGTCCATCAGTTCGCGTTCTTCGCGCAGCGTACTCAAGGGGGAGGCGGATTGCATGGCTGATACCTATCTTTTACGTGAATGCAGCAAGTCCCTGACTGTTTCCAGCAGACCGTCCGCGACTTTTTCGGAATTGACCTGGAACTGGCCGTCGGCGATGGCCAGCTTGATGCGTTCTACTTTCTTGGTGTCGAACACGGCGCTGTTGCCGGCCGCGCTGGCGGCCAGCGCCTGGCCCTGCGGCGACAGGCGCACCTTGTCCGACGTGTCGGTGTTAACGCTGGCCTTTTCGGCGCCGCGCGCACTGGAAGTGGCTGCCGGCGTCACCGGCAGGCCGGGGGTGCTCTTGATGGTATCGGTAATTTTCACAGCATCATCCTCGTCTGGTCGGAGCTTGGAACTCCGGGATATGTGTTCTTTATCGGCGCCCGCGGCGGAAACTTTAGCCCTGGCGCCGCCAATCAGCATATCTCTTTGCCAAGACGTTTAAAACGCCACTTCGACCAGGCCGCCGGCCCTGGCCACGCCGCTGATTTGCTGGCCCGCCGTGGTGCGTACCTGCACCACCTGGCCGTCGCTGGCGTTGTTGATCGCGCGCGCCTCGGCCGAGACGCGGAAGCCGGCGCCGCTCGACACCAGCCGCACCAGTTGCCCCTGCTGTACCACGTTACCGCTGCGCAGCATGTCGAGGCGCAGCGGCGTGCCGGCCGCCAGCGAGACGGTGGCGCTGCGCCCGAGCACCTGCGCCATGTCGGTGGCGATGCCGGCCGGCAGCGCGGCGAGGTCGCCGCGCAGGCTCACCAGTTGTTCGGCGACGATGGGCTGGCCCTGCGCCAGCGGCAGCGCGCTGGCGATGTAGCCGGCCTGCACCGCCACCGTCGCCTGGATATAGATGGTCCACGGCGTCGGCGCGGTGCAGCGCAGCCCGACCGTGGTCTTGCCCCAGGCCCGTGCGCCCGGCGCCATGAACGCCTGCGGCGCCGGGCAGGCGGCCAGGTTCAGGCGCGCGTCGAGCGGGCCGACCGTGACCGTGACCTGGCCGGGCAGGCCGGCCGTTTGCAGTTGCAGGAATTGCGCCACGCTCTGGCGCAGCGCCTCCGGCTCTTGGCGCGCGCCGGCCTGGGCGGCGGCGCCGGCGGCACAGCACAGCAGGGCGGCGAACAGTGGAATGCGGCGTGGCAGAGTGAAAGCGTATGGCATGGTATGGACCCCCGGAATGGTTAGATGATAGGCCGGGCGGGGCCGGACGAAACCCCGAGCAAGACCGCAAACAGCGGTCTGATCAAGCGATGGCGGCGGCGCCGCCGGCCGTATCATCGATCCTGTCACCACCATATCGCCCACCCCGGAAGGAAGTGGCCGATCTCTTGCGGAGCTAGAAATGATAGGCAAACTCGACGCTTACTTGGGCTTTCACGAAACGGCGCTGAACCTGCGTGCGAACCGCCAGCAAGTGCTGGCGTCGAACATCGCCAACGCCGACACGCCGAACTACAAGGCGCGCGACCTCGACTTCGCCGCCGCGCTCAAGGGCGCGCTGGGCCAGGGCGGGGCGGGGCCGGCGCTGGCGGCCACTGCGGCGCGGCATTTCCCGACGGCGGCGGCGGGCGGCGCCGCCGCCGGCGCGCTGCAGTACCGCACGCCGGCCCAGGGCGCGGTCGACGGCAATACCGTCGACATGGACGTCGAGCGCAACCAGTTCGCCGACAACGCCGTCCGCTACGAGGCCAGCATCACATTAATCAACGCCCAGATCAAGGAAATGATGACGGCGATACAAGGAGCGCAATAACCATGTCCCTCTTTCATATCTTCAGCGTTTCCGGCTCGGCCATGAGCGCCCAGGCGCAGCGCCTCAACGCCACCGCCAGCAACCTGGCCAACGTCGACAGCGCCACCAGCGCCAGCGGCCAGGCCTACCGCGCCAAGCAGGTGGTGTTCGAGGCGGTGCCGCTGGCCGGCGGCGCCACCGCCGTCAAGGTGCGCGAGGTGATCGAGGACCCGTCGCCGCTGAAGATGGTGTTCGATCCGAAGCACCCGCTGGCCGACGACAAGGGCTATGTGGCGATGCCGAACGTCAACCCGGTCGACGAGATGGTCAACATGCTGTCGGCCTCGCGCTCCTACCAGACCAATGTGGAAACCATGAACGCGGCCAAGACGCTGTTGTTGAAAACCTTAACGATCGGCCAGTAGGCCGCGGAGATGCAAACATGACTACTATTGACACCGGCTACGGCGATTTGATGGCCGCCGTGAACCCGAAGTCGGCCAAGGCGCCGGCCGCCGGCACGGTCGAGGCCGAAACCAATAAGTTCCTGACGCTGCTGGTGACGCAGTTGAAGAACCAGGATCCGATGAACCCGCTCGACAACGCCCAGTTGACCAGCCAGCTGGCGCAGTTGTCGACCGTCACCGGCGTCAACAAACTCAACGCCACGGTGGAGTCGCTCAAGGCCAGTTACCAGTCGAACGAGTCGCTGCAGGCGGCCAACCTGATCGGCCACGGCGTACTGGTCGACGGCAACGCCATCAACCTGATGAAAAGCGCCGCCATCCTCGGCGTCGACTTCGGCTCCGAAGTCGACAGCGTCAAGGTGGTGATCCGCACCGCCGGCGGCAAGGAGGTCAAGACCATGGAAATGGGGCCGCAGGCGGTCGGCACGGTGCCGCTGGCCTGGGACGGCAAGGTCGAGGACGACGGCACCGGCAAGCCCGGCGTGGCGCCCGACGGCAAATACGTCTTCGAGGTGGTGGCCATGCGCGGCGGCGAAAAAGTCGGCGACGCCAAGGCGCTGCAATTCGGCTCGGTCGCCAGCGTCTCGACCAGCGCCAAGGGGGTGCTGCTGAACGTGCCCTCGGTCGGCAGCGTCGGCCTGGCCGATATCAAACAAATTCTGTAACCGCGGCATCCCACCCATTACCAGGAGAATTCCATGTCTTTCCAACAAGGGCTTAGCGGCCTGAACGGCGCAGCGAAATCACTCGACGTGATCGGCAACAACATCGCCAACGCCAACACGGTCGGCTTCAAGCAGTCGCAGGCGCAGTTCGCCGACATTTACGCCAAGTCGCTCAACGGCGTCGGCGGCAATTCGGCCGGGATCGGCGTGTCGGTGTCGCAGATCGCCCAGATGTTCACCCAGGGCAACCTGGAAACCTCGGCCAACCCGCTCGACATCTCGATCAACGGCGCCGGTTTTTTCCGCACCTCGGTCAACGGCGCGATCCAGTATTCGCGCAACGGCCAGTTCCAGGTCGACAAGGAGGGCTTCATCGTCAACGCCCAGCTGGCCAAGCTGACCGGCTACGCGGCCGACGTCAACGGCAAGATCGTGGCCGGCTCGGCGCAGCCGCTGCAAATCAACAAGACCGACATGAAGCCGCAGGCCACGACCCGGGTCGACACCCAGATCAACCTCAATTCGACCAGCCAGATCCCGATCAAGTTTCCCTTCAGCGTGGGCGACGCCGACACCTATACCAAGCAAACCCCGACCGAGGTCTTCGATTCGCTCGGCAATTCCCATTCCTTGTCGACCTATTACGTCAAGACCGGCACCAATTCGTGGGATATCTACATGGCCAACGACAACATGGAAATCACCGCCATGAAGGCCGCCGCCACCGTCCAGAGCGACCCGGCGTCGCTGGCCGCGCGCGCCGTCTACCAGACGGCGGTGACGGCGGTGCCGCTGAACCCGGCCGCCGTGATCACGGCGGCGCTGGGTTACGCGGCCGCGGCCGGCGCGGCCGTCACGGCCGCCGCCACGGCGGCCGGCGCCAGTCCGGCCCAGCTGGCCGCGCTGCTGCTCAGCTACAACCCGGCCGCGATCCCCGGCAGCGACCAGAACGCCGGGCGCACCCCGGACCAGATCGACAAGGCCATCGCCGCCGCCACCGCGGTGCCGGCGAAGAAGGTCGGCGTGTTGCTGTTTAACACCTCGGGCACGCTCGACAAGGCGTCGATGCTGTCGCTGACGCCGCCGCAGACGCTGCCGATGTCGGTTTCGCTGCCGATTTTCCCGGCCACCGGCGCCGTGCCGCAATTGCCGATCAATGTGGAGTTTAGCAACTCGACCCAGATCGCCAACCCGACCAGCGAGAAAAAGACCACCCAGGACGGCTACGCCGGCGGCGCGCTGATCGACTTCGGCGCCGACGCCAGCGGCGTGCTGGTCGGCAAGTACAGCAACGGCCGCACCGCCGCGCTGGGCCAGATCGTGCTGGCGAACTTCGCCAACCCGAACGGCCTGGAGCCGCAGGGCAACAACGCCTGGGCCGAAACCAATGCCTCCGGCGGCCCGCTGGTGGGCGAGCCCAACAGCGGCAGCCTGGGCTTGCTGCGCTCCGGCTCGGTCGAAGTGTCGAACGTCGACCTGACCGCCGAGCTGGTCAACATGATCACCGCGCAGCGCGCCTACCAGGCCAACGCGCAAACCATCAAAACCCAGGACCAGGTGCTGCAAACGCTGGTCAACCTGCGCTAAGCGTCGCCGCCGGCACAAGGAGAAGCAGATGGACCGTTTGATCTACACCGCCATGACCGGCGCCCGCCACATCCTCGAGCAGCAGGCGACGACGGCCAACAACCTGGCCAACGCCACCAGCACCGGCTTTCGCGCCCAGCTCAACGCCTTCCGCGCGGTGCCGGTGGTGGCCGACAACCTGCCGCTGGCGACCCGCACCTTCGTCGTCGACTCCACCGTCGGCAGCAACTTCGCCCCCGGGCCGATGCTGCAAACCGGACGCGAGCTCGACGTCGCGGTGCAGAACAAGGGCTGGATCGCGGTGCAGTCGGCCGACGGCTCGGAAGCCTACACCCGCAACGGCGCGCTGCGCATCAACGAGAACGGCATGCTGCAAACCCAGTCCGGGCTGATGGTGCAGGGCGAGACCGGGCCGCTGGCGGTGCCGCCCGAGGTGCGCCTGGCGATCGCCGGCGACGGCACGCTGGGCGCCATTTCCACCGACACCAAGCCCGGCCCGGCCACCATCCTCGGGCGCATCAAGCTGGTCAACCCGCCCGAACAGTCGCTGGTGCGCGGCGACGACGGTCTGTTCCGCCTGCGCGACGGCGCCCCGGCCGAGGCCGACCCGGCGGTGCGCCTTTCCGCCGGCGCGCTGGAGGGCAGCAACGTCAGCCCGGTCGACTCGATGGTCAGCATGATCGCCCTGGCGCGCTCCTTCGAAACCCAGATGAGCATGCTGAAGAATGCCGAGAACAACGCCGCTAAAGCGACCCAGATCCTGGCTTTGAATTGACGGCCGCGCGCGCATAATGGCCACATAGAATTCACCGCGGGCCGTGCGCCGCCGTTATCGGAGAGAGAAAATGATACGTTCACTATGGATCGCGAAGACCGGGCTGGAGGCGCAGCAGACGCAGATGGACGTCATCGCCAACAACCTCGCCAACGTCAGCACCACCGGCTTCAAGAAGTCGCGCGCGGTGTTCGAGGACTTGCTGTACCAAAACGTGCGCCAGCCCGGCGCGCAGTCGTCGCAGCAAACCCAGTTGCCGTCCGGCCTGCAGATCGGCACCGGCGTGCGCACCGTCGCCACCGAACGCATCCACACCCAGGGCAACCCCCAGTCGACCGGCAACTCGAAGGACATCATGGTCAACGGCGCCGGCTTCTTCCAGGTGCTGCTGCCCGACGGCACCACCGCCTACACCCGCGACGGCTCCTTCCAGACCGACGCCAACGGCCAGATGGTGACGGCCGAGGGTTTCGTCATCCAACCCGCCATCACGGTGCCGAGCAACGCGCTGAGCCTGACCGTGGCGCGCGACGGCAGCGTCTCGGTGACGCTGCCCAACAGCGCCGCGCCGTCGCAGATCGGCTCGCTGCAACTGACCACCTTCGTCAACCCGTCCGGGCTGGAGTCGAAGGGCGAAAACCTGTACGTCGAGACCGGCGCGTCCGGCGCCGCCCAGACCAACACGCCCGGCACCAACGGCACCGGCATCATGATGCAGGGTTACATCGAGGCGTCCAACGTCAACGTCGCCGAGGAAATGGTCAATATGATCCAGACCCAGCGCGCCTACGAGATCAACAGCAAGGCCATCACCACGTCCGACCAGATGCTGGCGAAACTGGCGCAGCTGTAACGCCCCCCCCCATTTAGCTTGGCGCACTGAACACTGAACACTGACACAAGGCCGGACGCCGCCACGCGGCGCGCCAGCGGAGGCAATATGAAATACTTGATCCTGATATGCGCGGCGGCCCTGGGCGCCTGCTCGGTGGTGCCGACCTCGATCGTGCAGCAACCGACGTCGTCGCGCCCGTTGCAGGCCGACACGCCGGCGCCGTCGAACGGCGCCATTTTCCAAAGCGCCGCCTACCGGCCGTATTTCGAGGACCGCCGCGCGCGCCACGTCGGCGACATGCTGACCATCACCATCACCGAGAAAACCAACGCCGTCAAGGCCGGCGCCAGCTCCGGCAACAAGAGCGGCAGCGTCAACTTTGGCATGGCCGGGCCGCTGCAGGCCCGCTTCGGCGCCACCGCCTCGGCCGAGGGCGCCACCAAGCACGCCGACGGCGACAACCAGAGCGCCAGCAACGCCTTCACCGGCACCATCGGCGTGACCGTCATCGAGGTGCTGGCCAACGGCAACCTGCTGGTCGCCGGCGAGAAACAGGTGGCGATGAACAAGGGCGTCGAGTTCATCCGTTTTTCCGGCATGGTCAGCCCGGACACCGTCGCCACCGGCAACAACGTGCTGTCGACCCAGGTCGCCGACGCCCGCGTCGAATACCGCACCAACAGCCAGATCGACAAGGCCGAAGTGGCGTCGATGGCCTCGCGCTTCTTCCTCAGCCTGTTGCCGTTCTGATCATGGCGACCTTGTCCACCCAAGCCTCGCGCCTGCTGCGCGCCCTGGCCGCGCTGGCGCTGTGCGCCACGCTGCTGCCCGGCGCCGCCCGCGGCGAGCGCCTGAAAGACCTGGCCAGCGTCGCCGGCGTGCGCCAGAACCAATTGATGGGCTACGGCCTGGTGGTCGGCCTCGACGGCAGCGGCGACCAGACCACGCAAACCCCGTTCACCGTGCAAAGCGTGGTGTCGATGTTGCAGCAACTGGGCGTGAACCTGCCGCAGGGCACCAGCCTGCAATTGAAAAACGTCGCCGCCGTCATGGTGACGACGTCGCTGCCGGCGTTCGCCCAGCCGGGCCAGATGCTCGACGTTACGGTCTCGTCGATGGGCAACGCCAAGAGCCTGCGCGGCGGCACTTTGCTGATGACGCCGCTCAAGGGCGCCGACGGCCAGATCTACGGCATGGCGCAGGGCAACGTGCTGGTCGGCGGCGTCGGCGCCCAGGCGGCCGGCAGCTCGGTGCAGATCAACCACCTCAGCGTGGGCCGCATTTCCGGCGGCGCCACGGTGGAGCGCGCGGTCGCCTCGGCGCTGGGCCAGGACAACACCATCCGCCTGGAACTGAACACCACCGACTTTTCCACCGCCAGCCGGGTGGTGCAGGCGATCAACAACCATTTCGGCAACAACGTCGCGGCGGCGCTGGACGGGCGCGTGATCCGCGTCCAGTCGCCCAGCGACAGCGACGCCCGCGTCGCCTTCCTGGGCGCGCTGGAAAGCCTGGACGTGAAGCCGGCGCAAATGGCCGCCAAGGTCATCATGAACGCGCGCACCGGTTCGGTGGTGATGAACCAGGCGGTTACGCTGGACAGTTGCGCCATTTCGCACGGCAACCTGTCGGTCAGCGTCAGCGCCGACACCCAGGTCAGCCAGCCGAACCCGCTTGGCGGCGGCCAGACCGTGGTGACCCAGGGCGCGCAGATCGACATCAAGAAAGAGCCGGGCAAGGTGTTGCTGCTCAAGCCGGGCGCCTCGCTGGCCGAGGTGGTCAAGGCGCTCAACGCCATCGGCGCCTCGCCGCAAGACTTGCTGGCGATCCTGCAAGCGATGAAGGCCGCCGGTTCGCTGCGCGCCGAACTTGAAATTATCTAATAGGGGCCGCCATGATCAGCCAAACCGACTTGTCGAAACAGAACGCCTTTGACCTGAAGGGCCTGGGCGAATTGCGCCAGTCCGCCAAGGCCAAGGAGCCGGAGGCGCTGAAGACGGCGGCGACCCAGTTCGAGGCGATGTTCCTGAACATGATGATGAAGAGCATGCGCGACGCCACGCCGCAGGACGGCGTCATGGACAGCCAGCAGAGCAAGATGTACACCTCGATGCTGGACCAGCAGACCAGCCAGAACCTGGCCAAGCGCGGCACCGGCCTGGCCGACGTGCTGATGCGCCAGTTGACGCAGGTGGCGCCGGCGCCCGACGCCGACGTCTCGCCGCGTTCGTCGACGATGGCGGCGGCGCTGGAAGCCTTCCGCGCCCAGCAGCAGGGGGCGGGCGCGCCGGCCGCCGCGGCGGCGCTGAAACCGGCCGCGGCTGCCGGCGTCGGCGCGGGCAGCCAGGCGCCGCACGTGCGCGCGTTCCAGGAAAAACTCGGCGGCCACGCCGCCGAGGCCAGCCGCGCCACCGGCATCCCGGCCAAGTTCATGCTGGGCCAGGCCGCGCTCGAGAGCGGCTGGGGCAAGCGCGAGATCAAGGGCCGCGACGGCGCCGCCAGCCACAACCTGTTCGGCATCAAGGCCGGCCCGGAGTGGAAGGGCAAGGTGGCCGAGGCCGTTACCACCGAGTACGTCAACGGGGTGCCGAAGACGCGCACCGAGAAGTTCCGCGCCTACGATTCCTACGCCGACAGCTTCCGCGATTACGCCAAGTTAATCACCGACAACAAGCGCTACGAAAAGGTGCTGGCCAGCGCCGGCGACGCCAGCAGCTTCGCCCAGGGCCTGCAGCGCGCCGGTTACGCCACCGACCCGCACTACGCCGCCAAGCTGACCCGCATTATCAAGCACTCGCTGGTCGGCTAGCCGGGGGGGGCGCGGGCCGGCCGCTTCAAGTTTCGCCGCCCGGTGCCGTAAATGAAGTAGAGCTGAAGTAGAGCGCACAGAAAAGTACCCACACCATGTCTATCAATCTCCTCAATATTGGCAAAAGCGGCCTGATGGCGGCGCAGTTGGGGCTGGCGACGACCGGCCACAACATCTCGAACGCCAACGTCACCGGCTACAGCCGCCAGACCGTGTTGCAGCGCAACGCCGTGCCGAACCAGGCCGGTTACGGCTTCGTCGGCACCGGCACCGAGGTGGCGCAGGTGAAGCGGGTGTACGACAACTTCCTGGCCAACCAGGTGCGCGCGGCGCAAAGCGCCTCCAGCGGCCACGAGGCCGTCTACACGCAGATCAGCCAGATCGACAACCTGCTGGCCGACCCGTCGGCCGGCCTGTCGCCGTCGCTGCAAGAGTTTTTCAAGAGCGTGCAGGACGTCAGCGCCAATCCGGCCTCGGTGGCGTCGCGCCAGGCGCTGTTGTCGGGCGCCGGCTCGCTGGCCTCGCGCTTCCAGGGGCTGACCGCGCGCCTGCGGGAAATCGGCAACGGCGTCACCAGCGAAATCAAGGGCAGCGTCGCCTCGATCAATTCCTTCGCCACCCAGATCGCCGAGCTCAACGCCTCGATCAGCAACCTCGGCGTGAACGAAACCAACCTGCCCAACGACTTGCTGGACCAGCGCGACCAGTTGATCAATGAAATGAGCAAATACGTCAAGGTGACGGTGACGCCGGGCGAAAACAACAGCGTCACGGTGGCGATCGGCTCCGGCCAGCCGCTGGTGCTGGGCAAGCACGCGTTCCAGCTGGCGACGACGCCGGCGCTGACCAACCCGGACCGCCTCGAAGTGGGGTATATGATCGGCGACACCGTGTCGGTGCTGGGCGAGGGCGCGCTCAACGGCGGCTCCCTCGGCGGCTTGCTGGAATTTCGCAGCGGCACCCTGGACCGCGTGCAAAATTCGCTCGGCCGCCTGGCGGTGACGATGGCCATTACCTTCAACGACCAGCACAAGCTGGGGCAGGACCAGAACGGCGCGCCGGGCGGCGCCTTCTTCAGCGTCGCCGCGCCGGTGGTGGCGGCCGACTACCGCAACAACGCCACCAGCACGGCGGCGGTGACGGCCACCATCAGCGACCCGACCAAGCTCACCGTCAGCGACTACGCGGTGCGCTACGACGGCGCCGATTTCGTCGTCACGCGCCAGTCCGACGGCCAGCGCACCACCATCGCGCCGTATCCGCAAAGCGGCCCGCAAACCATCGACGGCGTCGATTTCTCGATCAGCGGCAGCGCCGCCGAGGCCGACAATTTCATGGTCAAGCCGACCGCCAACGGCGCCGCCGGTTTCAACGTGCTGATCACCGACCGCGCCAAGATCGCCGCCGCCGCCCCGGTCAGCACCTCCAGCCCGCTGGCCAACACCGGCAACGCCAAAATCAGCGCCGGCTCGGTCGACAGCGCCTACCTGCTGCCGGGAAATACCCTGGCGGCGCCGGTGACGCTGACCTACAACCTGGCCGGCAATTCCCTGTCGGGCTTCCCGCCCGGCCAGGCCGTCACGGTGACGGCCAACGGCGTGCCCACCGTGTATCCGGCCGGCACCGCCAGCATCCCCTATACCAACGGCGCCGAACTGAGTTTCGGCGGCGTCCACGTGGCCATCGCCGGCACCCCGGGCGCCGGCGACCAGTTCAGCGTCGGCCCCAACGTCAGCGGCGTCGGCGACAACCGCAACATGGCCTTGCTGGGCGCCTTGCAAACCAAGAACATCCTCGACGGCGGCAAGGCCACCTACCAGGGCGCCTACGCGGAGACCGTCAGCTTCGTCGGCAACACCACGCGCGAGGTGCAGATCAACGGCTTGGCCAGCACGGCGTTGCTGGAGCAGACCGAAACGGCGCAGCAGTCCCTGTCGGGCGTCAACCTCGACGAGGAGGCGGCCAACCTGTTGCGCTACCAGCAGGCCTACCAGGCCAGCGGCAAGGTCATGCAACTTGCCAGCACGCTGTTCGACGTCATCATCGGGCTCGGACGATAATTGTGTCCGGCGCGGCCCCGGGCCGCGCCGGCGAGGAAGGGTAACATCATGCGCATCAGCACCAAGACCACGTACGACATCGGCAGCACGCAGATCAACAAGCTGCAGTCCGCGCTCAACCGCACCCAGCAGCAGTTGTCGAGCAACCGCCGCAACCTGACGCCGGCCGACGACCCGATCGCCAGCGCGCGCGCGCTGGAGGTGACGCAGTCGCAGTCGATCAACACGCAGTTCGTGACGAACCGGCAAAACGCGAAGAATTTCCTGGGCCAGGAGTTGCAGGCGCTCAACACCACCCAGCAACTGATCGCCGACGTCAAGGAACTGGTCGACAAGGCCGGCAACGGCACCTACACCGACAGCGAGCGGGCCATGCTGGCGACCGAGCTGGAGGTGCGCCTGAACGACCTGCTGGCGGTGGCCAATACCTCCGACGGCGCCGGCGGCTACCTGTTCTCCGGCTATAAATCGACCACCGTGCCGTACAGCATGAACGCCGGCGGCGGCGGCGCCACCTACCAGGGCGACCAGGGCCAACGCACGCTGCAGGTGGGCATGTCGCGCCAACTGGCCACCAGCGACGCCGGCAGCACCGTCTTCGACAACAACATGACCGGCAACGGCAGCTTCGTCACGGCGCCCGATCCGGGCAACTTCGGCCGCGGCGGCGGCGGCAAGATTTCCGCCGGCACCGTGACCAACCCGGTGGCGCTGACGGGGCACAATTATTCGATCGCCTTTAGCGGCACCGGCGCGGCCACCACCTACCTGGTCACCGACACCACGCTGGGCGTGACCGTGCCCAGCCCGGCCGCGCCGGCGCCCTACATCAGCGGCGCGGCGATCTCCTTCGACGGCCAGCAGTTCGACGTCAAGGGCGCGCCGGCCAACGGTGACACGTTTACCGTCGCGCCGAGCCGCAAGGAGTCGCTGTTCACCACGCTGTCGACCGCCTTGACGGTGCTGCGCCAGCCGGCCAGCGGCACGGCTGGCCAGGCGCGCCTGAGCAACGGCCTCGACGCGGTGCACGTCATCCTCGACACCGCCTTCGACAACGTGCTGGCGGTGCAGGCCGACGTTGGCTCGCGCCTGAAGGAACTGGACTACCTCGACAGCGCCGGCGAGGACCTGGAGCTGCAATACGCCGGCACCCTGTCCGATTTACAAGATCTCGACATCGTCAAGGCGATTTCCCTGTTCACGCAGCAGGAAACCACGCTCAAGGCGGCGCAGCAAACCTACACCAAGGTCATGGGCCTGTCGCTGTTCAACTACATCAATTAAGCCCGGCTCTTCGCCTCAGGTTGATTTCCAGCGTTACCGCCCCCCGCGAATTTAACGGTCTTGGGGCTGACGCGGCACCGGCACCGGCGCCGGGCCGGCGGGCTTGGTCGGGCGCACCGGCAATAGCGCCGGGCGGGTCCGCTCGGCCCAGGACCGCGGCAGTTTGCGGCTGGTCTCTATCGCTTCGAGGAACAGGCGCTCCAGCGGCCCCTCCATGTAGGGCATGGCCATGGCGATCACCAGCATGCCGACCCCCAGCGTGATCGGGAAGCCGATGCCAAACAGGTTTAGCTGCGGCGCGGCGCGCGTCAGGATGCCCAGCGCGACGTTGGTGAGCAGCAGGGCGGCGACGATCGGCAGCGATATCTGCAAGCCCGAGGCGAAGATCTTGCCGCCCCAGTCGGCCAGGTGCTTGAAGCCGGCGCCGCTCAAGGGCGCCGCCGAGACCGGCAGGCTGACGAAACTCTCGGCCAGCGCCGCCAGCAGCACCAGGTGGACGTTGGCGGCCAGGAAAACCATGCTGGCCAGCAGGGCCAGCAATTGGCCGATGGCCGACGAGCGCCCGTGCGACTGCGGGTCGAAAAAGGTGGCGAAGCCCAGGCCCATGGTCAGGCTGCTGATCTCGCCGGCCATTTCAATGGCGGCGAAGACGATGCGCATCGAAAATCCCATGCCCAGACCGACCAGCAGCTCCTGCGCCAGGATCAGCAGCCCGGCCAGCGACAGCGGGTCGGCCGCCGGCAGCGCCGGCACGGTCGGTCCGATGATCGCCGCCAGCATCACGGCGAGCATGATCTTGCTGCTGTTGGGTACCGCCGAGTTGCCCAGCACCGGCGCGGCGGCGATCAGGCCGAGGATACGCGTGAGCGGCCACAGCAGCGCGGCGATCCAGGTGTTCAGGTCGACGCTCGACAGCGTCAGCATGGCGCGCGGGCGGCGCGCGCGCGCCGGTTCGGAGGGGACATTGGGCCGTACCCCGCGTCAGCCGACCAGCGCTGGCAGGTTGGTAAACACCTGGCGCATATAGTCGAGCATGACCGACAGCATCCACGGGCCTGCCACCACCAGCGCGACGAAAATGCCGACCAGTTTGGGGATGAAGGACAGCGTCGCCTCGTTGATCTGGGTGGCGGCCTGGAAGATGCTGACGACCAGGCCGATGATAAGGGCCACCAGCAACATCGGCGCGGCCACCATCAGGGTGACTTCCATGGCGTTGCGGCCCAGGGTCATGACGCTTTCCGGTGTCATCGCGAACCTTTGCTCAATTTAGTAGAAACTCTGGGACAGCGAGCCGAGCAGTAACTGCCAGCCGTCGACCAGCACGAACAACATCATCTTGAACGGCAGCGAGATGACGGCCGGCGACATCATCATCATCCCCATCGCCATCAACACGCTGGCCACCACCATGTCGATGATCAGGAAGGGGATGAAGATGGCGAAGCCGATCTGGAACGCCGTCTTCAGCTCGCTGGTGACGAAGGCCGGCACCAGGATGCGCAGCGGCACGTCGTCCGGCCCCTGCAGCGCCGGCGTGCGCGACATCTTGGCGAACAACGCCAGGTCGGCCTGGCGGGTTTGCTTGAGCATGAAGGCCTTGAGCGGCTCGACGCCCTTGTCCATCGCCACCGTCATGCTGATCTTGTTTTCCTGCAAAGGCAGGTAGGCCTCGGTGTAGATCTTGTCGAACACCGGCCCCATGACGAACAGCGTCAGGAACAGCGCCAGCCCGACCAGCACCTGGTTCGGCGGCGCCGACTGGGTGCCGATGGCCTGGCGCAGCAGCGACAGCACGATGATGATGCGGGTGAAGCTGGTCATCATCAACAGCGCCGCCGGCAGGAAGGACAGCGACGTCATCAGCAACATCGTCTGCACCGGCAGCGTATAGTTTTGCGCGCCGCCCGGGCCCGGCGTGCTGCTGAAGACCGGAATGCCGGGTTCGGCCAGCGCCAGCAGCGGCAGCGCCAGCGCGGCGCCGGCCAGCAGCCAGCCCAGCGCCTGGCGAGGGGAGTGCGGTAAGAATGCTGCGACGTGCATGCGCTGCCTATTTGCCATTGCGTTTTTCAATTGTCTGTTTCAGCCACTCGGAGAAGTTGGCGGCGGCCGGGCTGTTCGGCTGGCCCGCCGTGGCGCTGGCGTCGTCCTGGCGCGGCATGGTGGCCAGCGCGTTGACCCGGCCCGGCGAAGCGCCGACGACAATCCACTGGTCGCCGACCTCGATCAGCATGACGCGCTCGCGCCCGCCCAGGCTCATCGAGCTGAGCAGCCGCAGCCGGGAGTTGCCGCCCGCCACTTTCGGGCCGAAGCGTTTCATGAACCAGGCCAGGCCGCCCAGCAGGGCCAGCACGAACAGCAGGGCCAGGATGGTTTGCAGCAGGCTGCCGGCGGCCGAGGCCGGCGCGGTCGCGGTCGCGGCCGGGATTGGCGCAGGCGCGGGCGCAACGGCGCGGCCCGGCATGGCCAGCGCTTCCGGCGCCGGTACGGGCGCCGGGTCGGGCGTTGCGGCGGCGGACGGCGCGGGCGCGGGGGCGGACACGCTGGAAGGGGGAGTGGCGGGGACGGCGGCGAACGGGGCCGCCGGTGTGGCGGCCCCGTTCGCCGTGGCGTTGGCGATACAGCAGGCCAGCGCCATTGCAATGAATGCTACAGGCTTCATTTATTCAGTTTTCTAATGCGTTCGGACGGCGTGATGATGTCGGTCAGGCGGATGCCGAACTTGTCGTTGACCACCACCACCTCGCCCTGGGCGATCAGGCAACCGTTGACCAGCACGTCCATCGGCTCGCCGGCCAGGCCGTCGAGCTCGACCACCGAACCCTGCGCCAGTTGCAGCAGGTTCTTGATGGCGATCTTGGTGCGGCCCAGCTCGACCGTCAGTTGCACCGGGATATCGAGGATGAAATCGATGTCGTTGTGCGTCTCGGTCTTCGAACCCTGCTTGGAGAAGTCCTTGAACACGGCGGCGCTGGCGGCGCTGGCCACGCTGGCCTGGCTGGCCTGGTTTTGCAGCGCCTCCGCTTCCGCCTTGGCCTGCTCGGCGATGGCCGCGCCCCAATCGTCTTCCGCGCTTTGATCGTCTTGATTGTCGGACATGTTGCTCTCCTGTTGTTGCGGACTCCGGCGCCGGGCGCCGGTCTTACTTGATGTTATCGGAATTGGCGAGTAATTTCTCGACCTTCAAGGCGTATTGTCCATTCAATACCCCATATGTGCAATCCATCACCGGCACGCCGTCGACGGTGGCGGCGATCAGCTCGGGGATGTTGAGGGGAATGATGTCGCCCACCTTCATGTTCAAAATCTCGTCGAACGACACCCTGGCCGTGCCCAGCGAGGCCACCAGCTCGACCTCGGCGATCTGGATCTGCTGCGTCATCAGGCGGATCCAGCGTTTGTCCACTTCCAGCGCCTCGCCTTGCAGGCTGGAGGTGAGGGCGTCGCGGATCGGCTCGATCATCGAATACGGCATGCAAAAGTGGATTTGGCCCGACACCGAGCCCAGCTCGACCGTGAAGGTCGACGCCACCACCACCTCGTTGGGCGTGGCGATGTTGGCGAATTGGGTGTTCATTTCCGAGCGGATGTACTCGAACTCGACCGGGAACACCGGTTCCCACGACTTGGTGTAGGCCTCGAAGACGATGTCGAGGATGCGCAGGATGATGCGCTGCTCGGTCTGGGTAAAGTCGCGCCCCTCGACGCGGGTGTGGAAGCGGCCGTCGCCGCCGAACAGGTTGTCGACCAGCAGGAACACCAGGCCCGGGTCGAACACCATCAGGGCGGTGCCGCGCAGCGGCTTCATGTGCACCAGGTTCAGGTTGGTCGGCACCACCAGGTTGCGGATGAATT
Organism: Janthinobacterium sp. CG3; assembly: GCF_000344615.1. GTDB lineage: Bacteria > Pseudomonadota > Gammaproteobacteria > Burkholderiales > Burkholderiaceae_D > Janthinobacterium. The sequence continues at coordinate 5,270,126 of NZ_KB467824.1, forward strand.
CGCTGTACTTCGACACCCGCACCGAGCCCACCGAGACCTCGGCGCTGCGGCGCAGGAAGTTGAACAGGCCCACCCGCAACAGGCGCGCGAAGCGTTCGTTGATGATTTCCAGCGTCGGCATGCGCCCGCGCACGATACGTTCCTGGGTGGCCAGGTTGTACGTGCGTACGCCAGTGGCCTCTTCGGGCGCCTGGGCGTCGTCCTGGTCTCCGTTGACGCCCTTGAGAAGGGCGTCGACTTCTTCCTGGGAGAGGAAATTATCGGCCATGACTGCTTTATTGAATGATAAACGAGGTGAATAAAACGTCGGTGACTTCCTGCTGCTCGCCGTGGTCCTCGAACGGCTCGTTGACCTGGGCGATGATTTCGCCGGCCAGCGTTTTCTTGCCCTCGCCGGTGTTTAGTTCCGAGGCTTTTTTGCTCGACAGCAGCAACAGCAGGCGGCTGCGCACCTTCGGCATGTTCAGCTTGACCAGTTCGACCTCTTCCAGGCTCGCCACTTGCAGCGTGAAGGCGATTTGCAGGTACTGCTCGCCGTTCTCCGGCTGCAGGTTGACGGTGAACGGGTCGAGCGGCACGAACACCGGCGGGCCCGCCTTCACCGCCTTCTTCTTCTTGCCGCCCTTGTCGTGCTTGCCCTCTTCGGCGTCGGCCTTGCCGTGCAGCAGGAACCACGCCGCGCCGCCGCCGAGCGAACCGGCGCCCAGCACCGCCGCCAGGATGATGATCAAAAGCTTTTTCTTCGACGCGCCCGCCGCCGGCGGCGCCGCGTCTGCTTTTGGATCTGCTTTCATTTTCGGATTAGCTTTCAATGGAGCCTTGGTGCGGGGAAGTGGATCACGTCGCCATTATGTCATTATCGGCAAACTCTGCGCGGTCGGATGCGCGGAAAAGAGAGCGGAAGGGCGCGCATCTCAAAGTTTCCCTAAGAAAAGTGCGCGCCGCCGCCACGGCGGGCTCAGGCAAAGGTGTCGACCATGCCCTGGGCCACCTTGCGCGGCGCCGCGGCGCCGCCGCGTTCGAGCCCGCCGTTGCCGTCGCCGCCGCCGCCCCCGTGCGAGCCGCCGCCGCCGCCGCGGCCCATGCGGGCCTCGCCGTTGCCACCATTTTGTTGGTTCGACAAGCCCGCCGAGACGCTGGCGTTGGCCAGTTCGACGCCCGTTGCGCTCATCATTTCACGCAGCCGCGGCAGCGCCGCCTCGAGCGCCTGGCGCACTTCCGGCTGGGCCGACGTGAAGGTGGCGTCGAGCTGGTCGTTGCTGACCCTCAGCACCACCTGCAGCGGGCCCAGGTCGGGCGGGTTCAGCGTCAGCGTGGCGCTTTGCTCGGCGCCGGCCACCATCCAGACGATTTTCTGGCCCAGTTCCTGGTTCCAGGCCGGCGTGCCGACCTGGCCGCGCAAGACGGCGCCGGGCACCGACGTGGCGGCCTCGGCGATCTGCAGCGACGCCTGTTGCACCGGCGCCGCCGCCAGCGTGGCGGCCTCGCGCGGCGGTTCCTGTATAAGTTGCAATTCCGGCAGGCCGTCGCGGGTTTTCACGGCGGCCAATTGCGCCGCGGCCGGGTCGCTGGCCTGGGCCTGCGGCGCCGGCGCGCCGGGCTGGGCCGCAAGCTGGGCGGCCGGCAACAGCGTGTCGGCGGCGCCGCGCGCGTCGGCGGCGGGCGCCGTCGACGCCGTCGCCGTCGTTGCGCTCGCGAACTTCCCGGCCGCGGCAACGCCGGCTTTGGCCGCGTCGACGACGGCGGCGAAGGCCGTTGCCGTGGCGCCGGCACCCTGGTCGGCGAGGCCGGCCTTGGCTGGCGCGTCGGCGGCCGGCTTGACGCCCGCGTCGGCCGGCAAGACGCCCGTGCCCGCGGCTGTCTGGCTATCGATCACCTCTGTCGACGGCGGCGGCGCGACGCTCAGGTTCAAGCTGGCAACCAGGGCCAGCATGTCGGCCACCGGCCCGGTGTAGGCGTCTTCGGCGGCGTTTGCCGGCGTTGCCGCGGCGGCGTCGGCGGGCGCCTGCGGCGCGGCCGCCGTTGCCGGCGCGGCATTGCTGGCGCCGGCCTCCGCTGCGACGTCCTTGTCCACGTCCGCTTTATCCGCCTGCGCCGGTTTCTGCGCGCTGGCCGGCGCCGGCGCCGGCGCCGCCTTCGCCTGCGGCTGGGCCGGCGCCGGCGTGGCCGCCCCGGCTTGTTGCTGGGGCGCTGGCTTGGGCGGCAACTGCGCCGCCGCGGCGGCCGGCCTGTGCGGCGCCGGCGCCGTGTTCCTCGTCGGCATCGGCGCCGGCGCCTGGCCGCCGCGGTTCTGCGCTTGGCGTTGCTCGATCTGGCGCGTCAGCGCGCGCTGGAAGTCGACGCCGTCGGCGGCCCCGGCGGACGGGCCGGCCTTGGCTTGCTGGGCCGCGATGTTGCTGCTGGACTGGACGGGAAGGATAGGGGTTTGCATGCTGGTGCCGTATGGTGAAGGTTGCCGGGATGGCGTTCTCAACGTTTGTAATACGCCTGGCGTGCCGCGTGTTCGTCCATGGCCTTTTGATCGCGCTTGTTTTCCAGCTTCAACGCGGCCTCTTGGGCGCGGTTGTCCAGCGTGGTGTAGGACATGCGTTTGCGTTCGCTCAACTGCCACGCCGCCCGTTCCGCCTCGCTGCGGCGCTGGGCGTGGCGCACCACTTCCCGCTGGCCGCTGATGGCGTTGTCGAGCTTGTCCATGAAGGCTTGGAAGTTGCGGAAGGCGGCCGGGGTGATGCCGGCCGCCATCGTCGCCTCGAAGCGGCGCGCGTAGTCGTCGCGGTAATCGCTGAGCATTTGCAGCTTCTGCTGGCAGTCGTCGACCGCCTTCAGCGCCGCGCCCAGGCGCTTCGCGGTGTCGTCGGTTTCCCGGCGGGCCAGATCAATCAGTGTTTCTAGTTGGGAGCGGGAGGCCATAATGACTCATTATAGGACGCCGGTCGGGTCCACCATCACTCGAATAGAGCGGTAAGTTGCTGCAAGCTCTCGGCCATGCCGACCCGTTCGGTGATTTGCTGTTGCAGGAAAGCCTCGATGCGATCGTGCAGCAGGATCGCCTTGTCCAGCACCGGGTCGGTGCCGGGGCTGTAGGCGCCCACGCTGATCAGGTCGCGGCTGCGCTCGTAGCGCGAATACAGTTGCTTCAGGTTGCGCGCCTGCTGCTGGTGCTCGTAGCTGGTGATCGAGTGGGCGGCGCGGCTGATCGACTGTTCGATGTCGATGGCCGGGTAGTGGCCGGCCTCGGCCAGGCGCCGATTCAGCACGATGTGGCCGTCGAGGATCGCCCGCGCCGAGTCGGCGATCGGGTCTTGCTGGTCGTCGCCCTCGGTCAGCACGGTGTAGAAGGCGGTGATCGAGCCGCCGCCCTCGGCGCCGTTGCCGGCGCGCTCGACCAGCACCGGCAACTTGGCGAACACCGACGGCGGATAGCCCTTGGTGGCCGGCGGCTCGCCGATGGCCAGGGCGATTTCGCGCTGCGCCATGGCGTAGCGAGTCAGCGAATCCATGATCAAGAGCACGTTCTGGCCCTGGTCGCGGAAATGCTCGGCTATCGCCGTGGCGTAGGCGGCGCCCTGCAGGCGCATCAACGGCGGCGTGTCGGCCGGCGCCGCCACCACCACCGAGCGCGCCAGCCCCTCGGCGCCCAGGATTTGTTCGATGAATTCCTTGACCTCGCGGCCGCGTTCGCCGATCAGGCCGACCACGACGACGTCGGCCGCCGTGTAGCGCGCCATCATGCCCAGCAGCACGCTCTTGCCGACGCCGGAGCCGGCGAACAGGCCCATGCGCTGGCCGCGGCCGACGGTGAGCATGGCGTTGATCGAGCGCACGCCGACGTCGAGCGTGTCGACGATGGGCGCGCGTCCCAGCGGGTTGGCCGGGCGCACGTTGATCGGCGCGCTGTCGACGGTGTGCAGCGGTCCCAGCTGGTCGAGCGGGCGGCCGGCGCCGTCCAGCACCCGGCCCAGCAGTTGCGGCCCGACCGGCAGGTGGCGCGCCCGGTCGCTGGGGCGGCGGCGCTGGTGTTCGACCTTGCCCGGGCGCGGTATCGTCGGTTCGACCGGGAACACGCGGGTGCCGGGGACGATGCCCTCGACGTCGCTTTGCGGCATCAGGAACAGGCGGTCGCCGTCGAAGCCGACCACCTCGGCCTCGACCCGGCTGCCGTTTTGCAGCGGCACGGTGCAGGCGGCGCCGACGGCCAGGCGCAGGCCGACCGCTTCCATCACCAGGCCGGCGACCCGGGTCACCCGGCCCGATACCTGCATCGGCTCGACGAAGCCGACCAGCGCGCCGCAGTCGGCCAGGTAGGCGTGCCAGCGGCCGGCGTGCAGGTTCTTGCTCACGGCGCCAGCCAGTCGACGTCCTTGCCCAGCGCGTGGCTCAGGCGCTGCCAGCGCGCCGAGGTCTGGGCGTCGATCTGGTTGCTGGCGGTGTCGATCTTGCAACCGCCGCGTTCGATCGTCGGGTCTTCGATGACGCGCCAGCCGCCCTTGTCGATTTCCTCGCCGATGCCCTCGCGCACCACCTTGGCGTCGTCCGGGTTGAGTATCAGCAGCGCCGGTTGTTGCAGCACCGGCAGGTATTCTATGGCTTCGCGGACGATCGGCAGCACCAGCTCGGGCTTGACCAGCAGCGCCGTTTTCAACATGCCCTTGGCCAGTTGCAAGGCCAGCTCGAGCACCTCGTTGGCGATCAGCTGGTCGGCCTCGGCCAGCGCGCCGCCGAATGCCAGCGCCAGCGCGCGCAGGTGCGCCAGTTCGACGGCCGAGGCCGCCTTGCCCAGCGCCAGCGCCTCGGCCTCGCCGTCGGCGTAGCCTTCGGCGCGGCCGGCCGCCACGCCCTCGTCGTGGCCGGTGGCGCGGGCCTGTTCGCGGATCGCGTCCAGCTCGTCCTGGGTCGGGTAGTCGGGCGGCGCCGGCGCCTCCTCCGGCCATTCCGGCTCCGGCTCCGGCACCGGCTCGGCCGCCTTGCGCGCCGCCACGGCGCTGGCGCGCTCGTCGCCGAAGGAGGTCATCTCCCAGCGCTGGTAGGCGCTCTGTTGCTCTTTCGGCACATTAGACAAACGAATCCTCGCCTTTTCCGCCCAACACGATCTGGCCTTCGTCGGCCAGGCGGCGCACGATCTGCAAGATCTGTTTTTGCTGCGCCTCGACCTCGGACAGGCGCACCGGCCCCTTCGATTCGAGGTCTTCGCGCATCATCTCGCCGGCGCGCTGCGACATGTTCTTGAAGATCTTGTCGCGCAATTCCTGCGAGGCGCCCTTGAGCGCGATGATCAGCATTTCCGACTGCACCTCGCGCAGCAGCAACTGGATGCCGCGGTCGTCGATGTCGATGACGTTGTCAAACACGAACATCTCGTCCATGATCTTTTGCGCCATGTCGTTGTCGTAGTTCTTGATGTTGTCCATTACCGAGCCTTCTTGCTCGCCGCTCATGAAGTTGAGGATCTCGGCGGCCGCGCGCACGCCGCCCAGCGAGGATTTCTTGATGTTCTCGTTGCCCGACAGCAGCTTCGTCAGCACGTCGTTGAGTTCGCGCAGCGCCGCCGGCTGCACCCCGTCCAAGGTGGCGATGCGCAGCACCACGTCGTTGCGCAGGCGGTCGGTGAAATGGCCGAGGATTTCGCAAGCCTGGTCGCGCTCCAGGTGGACCAGGATGGTGGCGATAATCTGCGGGTGTTCGTTGCGGATCAGCTCGGAGACCGACTGCGAATCCATCCACTTCAGGCTTTCGATGCCGGAGGCGTCCTTGCCGCCGAGGATGCGCGACAGCAGCACCGAGGCCTTGTCGTCGCCCAGCGCCTTGGTCAGCACCTGGCGGATATACTCGTCCGAATCGAGACCGACGGTCGAATTCATCTCGGTCTGGGCGCGGAAGTCGTTGAGCACCTCGACCACTTGTTCGTGGGCGATGCCCTTCATCGTCGCCATCGCCGCGCCCAGCTTGAGCACCTCGCGCGGGCCGAGGAACTTCATCACCTCGGCGGCCTCGCTCTCGCCCATGGCCAGCATCAAAATGGAGGCCTTCTGCAATCCTGTCGTTTCACTCATGGTCGTCGCTCACTGTCGTCAATACGTCAATACGTCAATCGTTGTTGCCTATCCACGCCTTGATGACGTTGGCCACCACGCGCGGATCCTCGCTGGCGAGTTTCTTGGCCATCGCCAGGTTTTCGCGGTAGCCGCGGGCCGTGTCGGCCTCCATCGTCGCCAGCGCCTGCTGGCTGACCATTTCCTCGTCGACTTTTTCCTCTTCGTCGACGACTTCCTCGATGACCGGCGGCGGCGCGGCGAAATCGTCGATCTTGCGGAACACCGGACGCAGCATCGGGCGCACGATCTTAATGAAAAGATACAGCAAGATCAGCGCGGTGATGAGGAACTTGGCCAGTTCCTTGGCCAGCGGCAAGTTGGCGGCGTCGCGCCACCAGTCCAGCGTCGGCTCGGCCGGCCGGTCGACGCCGTCGAAGCGCGAATTGGCGACGCTGAAGCTGTCGCCGCGCTCCTTGTTGTAGCCCATCGCCTCCTTGACCAGGTTGTTGATCTGCACCAGGTCGGCGGGCGACAGCGGCGTGACGTTGATCTTGCCGTCCTTGCCGACGCTGCGGCGGTAGTTGACCACCACCGCCACCGACAGCCGGCGCAGGCCGCCCATCGACTTTTGCTCGTAGCGCACGGTCTTGTCGACCTCGTAATTGGTGGTCGAATCCTTCTGCGTCGGCGCCGCCGGGGCGGCCGCGGCGCCGGTCGGCGCGGTCGCCGTCAGCGGCGCCGTGGCCACGCCCGGCGGCTGGTTCGACAGCGCGCCCGGCACGCCGGCCGGGTTGGCGTTGGCCGGGCCGGTGCTTTCGCTGGTTTGCTGGCTGCGGATCGACGAGGCCTCCGGCGGCGAATTCGGCTTGTAGGTCTCGGCGGCCTGCTCGACCTGCGAGAAGTCGACGTCGGCGGTGGCCTCGGCGCGCACGTTGTCGGCGCCGACGATGGGCGCGATAATCGACTCGACCTGCTTGATCACGCTCTGCTGCAACTGTTGCACATACTTGAGCTGGTTCGGGTCGAGGTTTTTTTCCTTGCCGGCGGCGGCCTTGTCCTTGTCGTTGTTCGACAGCAGGTTGCCGGCCTGGTCGACCAGGGTGACGTTGGCCGGCAACAATTCCGGCACGCTCGAGGCGACCAGGTGGACGATGGCGCTGACCTGCAACTGGTCGAGCGCGCGCCCGGGGTGCAGGTTCAGCAGCACCGACGCGGTCGGCTTTTGCTGCTCGCGCACGAACACCGACGGCTTGGGCAGCGCCAGGTGGACGCGCGCGCTGTCGACGGCGCCGACCGACTGGATCGACTTGGCCAGCTCGCCCTCCAGGGCGCGCTGGAAATTGACCTGTTCGAGGAATTGCGACACGCCCAGCTTCTGGTTTTCCATCAACTCGAAGCCGACGTTGCCGCCCTTCGGCAAGCCCTGCGCCGCCAGCTTCAGGCGGGCGTCGTGGACTTGCTCGGTCGGCACCAGGATCGCCCCGCCGCCCTCGGAAAACTTGTGCTTGATGTTGAGCTGGTCGAGCGAGGCGGTGATGGCGCCGCCGTCGCGGTCGGTGAAATTGGAGAACAGCACGCGGTACTCGGGCGGCTGGTTCCACAGGTACAGCGCGAAGCCGACGCCGACCAGGGCGGCCACGCCCAAGCCGCGCAGGAAATTCTTGCCCATCGGACTCTGGGCGAAGTTGCGCATGGACTCGACCGGCGTCAAAGGGACGGCCGGTGCGGCGTCGGGGTTCAATTGGAGTTCTTCCGCTACAGCCATGGTCGGTTTCCGGGCGCGTCGTCAAGGTGGGTCGTGGGGCCAAACCAGCAGCGGGATGGGGCGAATGGAGGCTATTATCCGGCGCCGCCGGGCTCGGCCATCGGCGGAACAGAGCGGCGATTCCGGCCCTGCTCCGGGCAGCGCCGGGCGCCGCCGCTGCTATTCTGTAAGCCTGACCTCGCCTGTGCAACATATTGTACTCGCGTGGTCGACTATGCCGCGAATTTGTTCTTCTGCGGTAACAGATTAGCGGATCGGGGGGCAAGGTGAAAACAGGCGGTATCGACAGCAGCAGGATAGAGGCGATGATCGCGCAACTGAAGGCGGCGGCGACGCGGCCGCAGGCGGGCGTCGGCGTCATCGTCGGCGCGCCGGCGCTGCAAGCCGAGGCGCCGGCGTCCAAGGTCAACTTCTCCGACGCCCTGAAGGGCGCGATCGACGCCGTCAATGGCGCCCAGCACAAAGCCGAGGACATGGGCAAGAAATTCGCCCTCGGCGACGACTCGGTGAACCTGTCCGACGTCATGATCACCATGCAAAAGGCCAGCATCTCCTTCCAGGCCAGCGTACAGGTGCGCAACAAACTGGTGTCGGCCTACCATGAAATCATGAACATGCAGGTCTAGCGCGGCGGCGGGCGGCAACGCGACGCAACAAACCCTGGGGTCAGGTCTCGAAATGACGGTTTTCCGCCGGAAACCGTCATTTCGAGACCTGACCCCACTGTCGTTTTGGCAGAACGAAAACGCTCTACCCACACAAACCGAATCCGAAGCCTGAAGTGATCGAGCGCTACCGCCAGATGGGCATCCGGCGCCTGCGGACCGATGAATCCGGCGCCATCACGGTGGTACTCGGAGCGGAGCTGCATATTGCGAAATATCGTACCGAACACCCGCGTTATTAGCGCACGCGTGGAGCTTCGAGTCGGCAGCCCTTGGAGTACCTGCAACGTTCTCTCGCTTATCGGAATCGCGTCTGGCGGCACGCGTTTGCGTAAAAATCCCGCACAAGGCGGGCTTCGTTGGACGCTGGGCTTACTAACTTACTCAGGCTTGACGGCGGCGGCGCGCCATGAAACCAAGTAGACCAAGGCCAGCCAACATCATTGCATAGGTCTGTGGCTCAGGTACGGCAGAAACCGTGATGTCGTCAAGCAGGATATTAAAGCCGCTCGACCACGTCACTTTATCTACTCCTTTCATGTTGAGATCGAATTTCTGGAACTGAGTGGTAATGTTCACTGTCCGAGTCATTATTTCTTGACCGTCCAAAAAGCCACGCAATGTGATCGGGCGATTTAAATATGCGCGCCCCAAAAAGCTGTCTAAGGTAAATTGTTCTCCATGCATATCAGACATGCTCAGATCGCTCCCGCCATTGCTCCAAACCAGGTTTTGTCCTGAAGGTGCTGGAATATTTCTCCACCAGCCGTCGCCGTTCTGCGCGATGAGCCAGCTCTGTGGGCCACGTGTACCGGACCAGTTAAACCCTCCATAGCCGTTGGCGAGCTGCACTGCGTTACGCCCGGACCGCGGCGGAGGAGGAACATAGATGTCGTCGAAGTCAATCACGCGAGCAGATGCCGCTGAGAATGCCGACGACCCAAGGAGGAGCAAAGTGCTGACAGTAAACGCTTTAAAGATTTTCATTATTTTCCTATAAGTATATGTATTTCACCGCAGAATGTGCGAGCGACAGATCGTTATTGCATGTTTTTATTGAATGTATTTAATTCCATGAAATGGAGAAGGATGAATGTGAGTTAAACGATGGGGCGGATGTGTTTTTCGGGATCTTCCAACTATCAGATTTGCCATGGATGAAATGTTACCATCGAATTAATTAGGCAATTGTTTGAATAGGAACGTAATGCCGTCTTTAATAATTCTTTTAAATTAAATGAAAGGGTGTTAAGAGTTTGTTCGGTGGGGTGAGTGGCGTTGCTATGCAAGGGGGCAAGTGCGCGAGCCGCGCAACCTCGGCACTGACCGCCATGGCCAGATTCCGGACTTGCAGAACAGCCACATCGCGAGCTGGTTCAGCTTGGCTTCGCGTTCCTGGCCTATAGCGGGGCGCGGTAAATCAGACCTGGTTTCAACGTTGTCGAGTTGGAGACTGGAGCGGGGTTCGACCGGCGTGCGCGGCAAACCTGGAGGGGGTGTACGCCAATCCACCCAAGTTAAGGATTTTCCAACCTTTTAACATGGTTTTTGGGCCATGTGCTTGTGCGGCTTCGGCCTGGCTTTGCGTGTTTTGGATAGATTTTCCCTATGGACGTATGTCCGTTTCGCAATCAGGCGCAGCACCTCGCGCAGTAACTTCGCCACCTTTTTTCCGAGCAGGAGGGCCGGCAACAATGGTTTGAGGGCGGTATGCGCATAGGCGTGGTTGATGCGCTCGGCTGCGCGCAGGTCGGCGCTGTCGTGGGCTGTCAAGGCCGCCAGGGTTTGCAAGTTATCGCACATGATTTTGGCGGCGACGTCCTGCACCACGGCTTGCTGGGACAGGCCGGACACATGCTCCAAATTGAGNCGATGCTTGAGCCGCTTGAAGGCTTCCTCGATACGCCAGCGCTTGTGGTAGAGGTCGCCGAAGCCGTCGGCGGGAAAGCGCGCGCTGTCGAACAAATTGGTCATCAACACCCGCACCTTGCCGTTCGGCGCGACATGGCGGACGAGGCGCACCTGCTGGGGNTCTCGGGGGCATTCATAATCGTCGGCGTCGCGCCGGTCGGGCGCGCGCAGCATGACGAGCTGCTCGCTCAGACCGGAGCGCAGGAAGTCGCGCACGCAGGGAAAGCCGCCGTTGCCGGCCTTCTCGACGCGCATGCAGAACGCAATGTGNCGATGTTTGAGCAGCGATACCAGCCATCGGGACGGGTAGCCCCGGTCGAGCAGCAGAAGATCGGTGCCGGAAAGNCGGTCCAGGTGTTCGACCAGCATTTGCCGCTCGCCGCAGTCCTCGATGCCGTGCAGCGAGGCCGCAAGCATCAANTCCGCGCCGGGAAGGAACAGGCCGAACAGGATTTGATCGGCCAGCGCGGCGCGCTTGACGTGGCTCGCGCGCAAGCCGAAGCGCATGGTCGAAGCATCAGCGGCGNCCAAACGCAGGCCGCGCCAGCGCGGCACAAATCCGTGGTNCTCGGCGCGTGCGACCAGCCAGTCGTTGAGCAGGGGAATGGCCGTCAGAGACAGCTTGNCGCGCGCCTGGGCGAACGCCTGCTCAGACACCTTGCGCACCAATTGCGCACGTTGCTGCAGATGGGCGAAGAATACGTCGAGCTCGGCTTGGACGCTCATGCGCATACCGGTAAGCATCAACGCGACCAGCGCCGGCAACGGCAATTTTCGCTGGCGGGAAAATGCGGCGGGGGGTTCAATATGTCGGGCCGTCAGAAGGAATTCGACGGACTGCAAATGCGCGGCAAGATCGTTGAACAGTGCGGCAAGGGACATGGCGGCCAATGAGGTAAAAAATCTCACTGGCCGCGCCCTACCTCACTGGCATGTCAAGCTTTTTATTGTATTTCGCTCTACTTTTAAAGAAAAATTCTTAACTTGGGTGGATTGGGGTGTACGCTACTGCAAGCGCACCTTGGTGCGGGTTTTTTGCTGTGCGTAGTGGTAGGTATTGCTGTTTTACAAAAGAAATGATGATGCAAACTTGCCGCACGGATCGCCGCAGGGAGACGCCGAGCCTCCGGAGTATTTCCTTCCGACAGTGCCCGACGGTGCAAGTATCGAGCAAATCGAATTTGGCGTTGACGTCGCGCGACCTTGGGGCTGGCCTGAACCGGCCCCAAGCTTGTTTCCCGGCCGCTAGCCCAGGCCGGCGATGCGGGCGTTGCGCTCGCGTTCGAGGCGGGTGATGTAGCGCTGCACGTGGGCTAGCATCGGCCGCGGGATGTCGACGAACTGGCAGCCGAGCCGCCGGTTGAGCTTGTTATTCAGCAGCGTCATGTCCAGCGAGTTGCGGATCTGCAGCGTGGTGGTGACGGTGCCGACGTCCGGCAGCTCGATGCGGCAACCCGGGTATTCCTTGCCGATGGTGTCGCCCAGCATTAATTTGTTGTCCATGATGGCGATGCCGCCGCAACTGATGTCGGCCAGCGGGAACGGCGTGGCCGCGCCGCCCAGTTCCGCCGGCAGCGGGATGATGACGCGCACCGGGTTGCTGACCGGCGTGCCCATGCGGTAGTACTCGCGCCGCTGCAAGCGGATCAGGGTCAAAGGCAGCGCGATTTTCAGCGCCGCGCCGTTTTCAAACGTGCATTCCTGCACCTGCTCGCTGGAGAACAGGATGCGGATCTTGTCGAGCGTGGTCTCGAACGAGATGCCGTTGGCGACGACGATGCGGCGGTTTTGCTCCTGGTTGATGGAGCGGTCCAGGATCACCGTGTTTTGTTCCGCGTCGACTTCGAGGATCGAGGTGACGCAGACGTCCGACTCGCCGTGGATCAACATGCGGATTAGTTGTTTCTTTTCCGCTATGCCTCGCAGCAACGCAACGATTTCCTTGCGCGATTCGACTTCAAAGTCATGCCAGTTTTCGAGGCCGGAATCGATGTGGTGTGCTTGCATTGAGTGGTTCTGCCTATGGCTCGGTGAGTAGGGCGGCGGTGTCCGGCGCGGGCGGCGGCGCGGCGCCGCTGCTTTGTGCGCTTTCCACATGATATAACCAGGCCAGCAGTTCCGCAATCGCCCGGTACAGCGCCGGCGGAATTTGCCGGTCCAGGTCGATGTCCATCAGCAGCGCCACCAGCTCCTTCGATTCGTGCACGAACACGCCGTGCTCCTGCGCGCTGGCGATGATGTTGGCGGCGACCAGGCCGCTGCCCTTGGCGACGACGGTCGGCGCGCCGGCGTCGCGCTGGTAGGCCAGCGCGACGGCCGTCTGCAGGCCGCGCCGCGGCGCCTCATTGGGCATGGCCGGCTCCGTCGTCGGCGCCGATGGTGAGCGAACTGAGCGGCGAGCCGGCCGCCGCCATCGATGTTTCCAGCGCGTCCGCGTGCAGGCGCAGCGCGGCGGCGCTGCCGGCCGAGCCGGTGCTGACCTGGATATGCACCTGGTCGCCGACCAGCACCACCGAGGCGTTGACGTCGCCCAGCAGCGGAAAGCGGAAACGCACGCCGCTGCGCCAGGTGCGGGCCGCTTCGTCGCCGTCGCGCTCGCCGCGGCCGTCGTCGGGCGCGTCCTTGTGTACTTCCCACTCCATGGGCTGGCCCGGCCAGGCTTCGCCCTGCCATAACACGCGCGCCTGTTCGTGGGTGTGCAATTGCAAATTGATGAGCTGGGCAGCGGCCAGGTCGGTGCCGCCGGCCGCGCGCTCGGCCTGGGCCGCCTGCGACAGCTGCGCCATTTGCGGCTCGCGCAGCAAGTCTTGCAGCGGGCGTTTGCCGGCCGCCCATTCGGCCACGTGGGATTCATAGAACAGGCCGCTGGAGCCGAGCGCGTTGCGCAGGCTGTGCGCCAGCGCGGCCGGCGGCGCGTCCGGCGCCGCCATCAGCGGGCTGCCGCCGACGATGCCGAGCGGCGCGCCGGGCCGGCTTTCGGCCCGTTGCAAGATGCCGCTGATGGCGCGCGCGGCGCCGCTGAGCGCCGGCGCCGGCGCGCTCGGATCGAAGCCCGGCAACTGGTTCGACGGCGTCAGCGGGGCTTTGCTGAGCAGCACCGCGGCCAGGCTGGCCGGACGCGCCTGCTGGGCGGCCTGGGCTTGGGCCGCGGTCGTTGTTGCCTGGGGCGTTTGCGCCGCGGCGCCCTGCTGGGCGGCGCCCTGCTGGGCGGCGCCGCTCTGCCCGTGCGGCAAGGTGGCGTCGGCGTCGGGCGCTTCCGGTCCGGGGTCGGCGTAGGTCAGGGTGACGTTGCTGCTGGCGTCGCGGCCGCGGCCGATCTGGAAGGTCGGCCGTGGATCGAGCGCCACCAGCGTCAGCGGCACCTCGGCGCCGACCGGAAAGCCCGGCGGCAGCGTCATGCGCACCGGGCCGCCGGCGACGTTGACCAGCGAGCTGCCGTCGCCCAGGCGCGCCAGCACGGCGCCCTGCATCGACTGGCCCAGCAGCGCTTGCAGCGAACGCTGCAGGGCCAACTGGCGCGGCTCGCCGATCGATTCGACGGCGAGCGCGGCCCGCACGGCCGTTGGCGCGGCGATGCCGCTGGCGTCGAGCCGCTGCATGTTGCTCCCCCCCCGGTTTAGGTGGCGCCGTAGACGTTGGCCAGGCGCCGCTCGGTGCCGGTGCTGTGGATCAGCGCCGACAACTGGGCCATCCACGGCATGGTCAGGTCGCGGATCTTGCGGTCGTCGTCGAGCATTTTTTTGATGCAGTCGACTTTCGTCTGCCGGCTCTGGCCCTTCAGCGCCGGCGGCTCCTCGCCGTCCTTGAGCAATCGCACCTGGGCCGCGCAGCGCTGCTCCAGCTCGCCCAGCAAGTCCCAGTCGGCGTCGCTGGCGGCCCGTACCATTTGCTCGGTCAGATCGACCATCGATTCATATATTGCTAACACTTCTTGGCTGGTCATTGGCTCAGGCGCTCGCAAGGATGGACGCGTTGGCGGGCGCCAGCGCGGCCGGTTGCACGGCGGGCGCGTTGCCGATGGCGTTCCAGGCGTCGCGCAAATCGCTCAGCAACAATTGCACTTCCTCCAGCTTGTCGCTGCGGTTTTGCAGATTCGCCTCCAGCAGCAGCTTGCCCATGTAGTCGTACAACGCGTCCAGGCTTTCGGCGATGTCGCCGCCGGCCTTCTTGTCCAGGCTGGCGCGCAGGCCGCTGCCGATGATCAGCATGGCCTTGGAAATGGCGGCGCCCTTTTCGGCGATGTTACCGGCCTTCATGTGCATCTGGGCGCTGACCACCGCCACCAGCGCGCCGTCGAACAGCATGACTACCAGCTTGTGCGGCGTGGCGGCAACGACTCCCGTCTCCAGTCCCACTTTGGCGTACGCGTCGACGCCGCGTTGCATGGTTCCAAACATCATCTTCTCCTGGTTGTTGCCTAAATAATCAATGATTCCGCGATCGGGCGCCGGGGACCGCTTGCGCACGCTTGTTGCTCGCCAGGCCCCCAATATAAGTCATTATCGGCAGAATCAATTAAGACTTGAGAGGGGCGATTAGGCTTCAGTTTCGCGCATCCGCCGCGGGCCGCCGCCCGGAGGGGGGGGGCTGGAGCCGCGCCGCCCCCGGCCGGGTGCCTGGCGCACCCGGCATATATATGGCGTCATGCATCGCGGGGCGTAGCGGCGTTCCCACGGCATCGGTAACTATTGCCTTGTACCATTTTATTTTTTAAAAAGCCTTCAGTTTTCGCGGGGTGTTCCGTTAATGAATTAACTGCGGTGAACAAGCGAACTGATTCACGAAGTCGCCGCCCTTACCGTATCATCCACAAGCCAACCGGAGAAATACCATGAGCATCATCAACACCAACATGGCGTCGCTGAACGCCCAACGCAATCTGAAATCGTCGGGCAATGACTTGAACTCGTCGCTGCAGCGCCTGTCTTCCGGTATGCGCGTCAACAGCGCCAAGGATGATGCCGCCGGCCTGTCGATTGCTTCCAAGATGGATTCGCAGATCCGCGGCATGAACCAGGCCATCCGCAACGCCAACGACGGCATTTCGCGGGTCCAGACCGCCGACGGCGCGCTGCAAAACACCACCGACGCGTTGCAGCGTATGCGTGAACTGGCGGTGCAGGGTGCGAATGAAACCAACGGCACGGCCGAGTGGGCCAATATCAACACGGAGATGCAGGCGCTGAACACCGAGGTGGCGCGTATCAAATCCGACACCAAGTTCAACGGCACCGCCGTGCTCCTCGGGGACACCACCGACATCCAGGTCGGCGCCGATTCGGGCCAGAAGATCACCATCACCTCGAACGAAGTTGTCGATGTCGTCATCGCCCCCATCACGGACGCGGCCTCGGCGCTGGCCGCGCTGGGCCAGATCGACATTACCTTGGCAGCGGTCAACACCGAGCGCGCCAACCTGGGTACGGTGCAAAACCGCATGGGTTACGCGATCAGCAACCTGCAAAGCTCGGTCGAGAACCAGTCGTCGGCGAAAAGCCGCATCATGGACACCGACTTCGCGGCGGAAACGGGCAAACTGACCCGCGCCCAGATCCTGCAACAGGCCGGCACGGCGATGCTGGCCCAGGCCAACACGGTGCCGAACGGCGTCATGGCCCTGCTGCGCGGCTAATCGCCCAAATGGCGCTTTCGTAAGCGAAGGCAGTGTTGTATTCTTGAGGGAGCGGATGAAAATGTTGGATTCGCGCGTTGGATCAAAAAAGCCCGGCGCGCGAAGACATCTTTTTATACCCACACAAGTGTGCATAACACTGCATTAGGTCCGCGGCGCGGGAGGCTTTGATCCTCCCGCGCCGCGTCCGACTAAGGAGTATCCGTCATGCTGTCATCAATTAATGGTAACGCCGCCGCCCCGGCCGCGGCACCGCCCCCCCCGCCGCCCCAGGCCGGCAGCGCCGCGCCCGCGCCGCCGCTTGAGCGGGCCGCGCCCGCGCCCGCGCCCGCGCCCGCGCCCGCGCCGGCCAGGAGGGATACGCAACCGTCCGGCCGCGAGATGGAGGACGCCGTCAAGTCGCTCAACGAGTTCACCGGCCAGACGGCGCAGAACGTGCAGTTTTCGATCGACCAGGACAGCGGCAAGACCGTGGTCAAGGTGATCGACACGCAGACGCAGGAAGTATTGCGCCAGATTCCCAACGCCGAGGCGCTGTCGATTTCGCGCTCGCTGAATAAATTGCAGGGTTTGTTAATCCGCGACAAGGCGTAAGCGCGCGGGTACGCCGCCGCGGCCGCTTTGCCGGCCGGCCCGCCTCACAGGAGAATGAAATGGGTATTTCCGTTACCGGGGTTGGTTCCAACCTCGACGTCAACAACATCGTCTCCCAGTTGATGGCGTCCGAGAACGCGCCGCTGAACCTGCTGAAAGCCAAGGAAACCACGTTCAACGCCAAGCTGTCGGCCTACGGCACGATCCAGTCGGCGCTGTCGACCTTCCAGAGCGCGCTCAAGGCGCTCAGCACCGGCGCCCTGAACGCGCAAACGGCCACCAGCAGCAACTCCACCGTCCTCACCGCCAGCGCCGGCAGCACCGCAGTCGCCGGCACCTATTCGATCGAGGTCACCCAGTTGGCGCAGCGCCACAAGCTGTCGGCCGCCAACGGCCTGGCCAGCACCACCGCGGCGCTGGGCTCGGGCACGATGTCGATCCAGATCGGCTCCAAGCCGGCCGTCGTCATCCCGACCGCCGACTATTCGCTGCAGGGCTTGAGCAACGCGATCAACGCGGCCGGCGCCGGCGTCAGCGCGACCATCGTCAACGACGGCAGCACCAACCGCCTGGTCGTCACCGCCACCGACAGCGGCGCGGCCAACGCCATCACCATCACCACCGACGGCGGCCTGTCGCAGTTCGCCACGAGCGACCCGAACATGACGGTGCAGCAGGTGCCGCTGGACGCCACGCTGAAGATCGACAATATCCTCGTCACCAAGCCGTCGAACACGATCACCGACGCCGTCACCGGGCTGACGCTGAACCTGGTCGCGACGAATATCGGCAGCACCGTCAAGGTGGCCGTGGCGCGCGACCCGGCGGCGATGAAAACGGCGGTCACCGGTTTCGTCGAGGCCTACAACGCGCTCAGCGCCAGCGTCACCAAACTGACCGCCTTCGACGCCGCCGCCAAGAAGGGCGCGGTGCTGGTGGGCGACGCCGGCGCCAATTCGATCATGGTGGCCTTGCGCAAGGAGATGGGAACGGCCAGCAGCGGCGGCACGCTGACGCGCCTGTCGGACATCGGCGTCTCCTTTCAGCGCGACGGCAAACTGACGGTGGACGACAAGAAATTGACCACGGCCTTGAGCGGAAACGTCACCGACATGGTGCAGTTGTTCACCTCGACCAGCGGCTATGGCACCAGACTGAACGCTCTGGCCACGGAGATGCTGTCGAGCAGCGGGGTGATCAAGACGCGCCAGGAGGGGTTGAAGGAAACGATCAAAGGCATCACCGACGACCAGCTCGACATGCAGGACCATTTGGCGGCGGTGGAAAAACGCTACCGCAAGCAGTTTTCGACGCTCGACTCGACCATGAGCAGCCTGAACGGTACGCGCGACTTCCTGACGCAGCAACTGGCGGCGATCGCCAATAACTACTAGGCGCGACCCAACCGGGGCCGCCGCCTCAGTCGGCGGTGACGACGCGGTTCTTGCCGGTCTGCTTGGCCTGGTACATGGCGCGGTCGGCGCGTTTGACCAGCTCGGACTGGTCCTCGTTGGGGCGGCGCAGCGCGACCCCGGCCGAAAACGTGATCAACACCTTTTCGTTCTCGTGCAGGAAGAAATGCTTGGTCAGTTCGCGTTGCAGCCGCGTCATGGTCGAGGCCGCGGCTTCGACCGTGGTTTCCGGCAGCAGGATCAGGAATTCCTCGCCGCCGAAGCGGGCGATCACATCCATCGAACGCAGCGTGTCCTTGACGATCTTCACCAGGTGCTTCAGGGCGGCGTCGCCGGCCAGGTGGCCGTAGGTGTCGTTGAGGCGCTTGAAATCGTCCAGGTCGAGCATGGCGACGCACAGCGGCGTGCCGCGGCGGTCCGAGCGCGCCGTTTCGCGCTCGAACACGTCGTCCAGGCCGCGCCGGTTCAGGCTGCCCGTCAACTGGTCTTCCCGCACCAGTTCGCTCATGTGCTGCAACTTCGCCTCCAGCGTGTGGATGCGCATCTCGGCGTCCTGCACCTCTTGGCGCGCCAGCACCATCTTGTCGCGCGCGCGCAGCGCCTCGGTCTGCACCACGCGGGTTTCGCGCAGCACCTCGTCGAGGATGTGGTTGAGTTCGACGATGTTGTCGGCCTTGCTGATCTTGTCCGAATAGCCGCCGATCTTTTCGTGGAAGTCTCCGGTGCTGGCGGCGACCTGGCTGAGGCGGTCGATGAAGGTCATCATCATGTTCTTCACCGTCAACTTGACGTCCGCCAAGCTGTG
Organism: Janthinobacterium sp. CG3; assembly: GCF_000344615.1. Taxonomy (GTDB): domain Bacteria; phylum Pseudomonadota; class Gammaproteobacteria; order Burkholderiales; family Burkholderiaceae_D; genus Janthinobacterium. The sequence continues at coordinate 5,288,942 of NZ_KB467824.1, forward strand.
CTTGAGCTGGCTCTGCTTGTAGATCACTTCCTTCAGGCTGCGCGTGGCGTCTTCCAGCGCGCGCTGGTCGAGCGGGCCGGAGATCAAGTTTTGCACCGCGTCGATCTGGCCGCGCAGCCAGCTGTCGTCGTCGAGCAGCTCGCTGACGTTTTCCAGCAGCAGTTTGAACAGGCGCAGCAGCAATTCCTGCTGTTCCGCCGTGTCGCCGCTTTTCAGCTCGATCTGGTAGCACAACTGCTTCAGGCGCACGGCGATTTCGTTGAGTGCCTCGTCGGTGTGGGCTTGCTTGATGGCGTTGCCCAGCGATTCGGATTCCTGCACCAGCGCCGGCGCGCCGCTCAGCAGCGAGGCGACGGCGAAGCTCAAGGTGCGGCTGAGCAGCTCGCGCAGCTGGCGGCTTTGCTCGCCCTCGGGCGCGGCGGCCGTTTCGATGCCGACGCCCTTGCGCAGGTGCCGGTCGGCGAGTTGCGCCAGCGCCTTGGCGTAGCCGTCCCAGTCGCGCGCCTTGACGGCGCGGTTGAAGCGGCGGCCGAACTCGGCCAGTTCGCCGACGTTCTCGCCGAGCTTGACGGCGAAACCGTTCAGCACGCCGGCGGCGCCGTCGTCGGCCGCCATCGGGGCGCTGGCCGCCACCACGGCGGCCGGTTCGGGCTCGTCGCTGACGCCGGCGATTTCGTTGTAGATTTCGCGGTAGGCTTGCGGCGTCGGCGCGATGCGCCGCGTGGCCAGGCGGCGGAACGCCTCGCGCGCGATGTCGGCCGGATTTTGCGCCGCCGCCGCGGTGGCGCCGGCGAGGGCGGCGGAAGGGGGAAGGGGTTTGCTCGACATGGTGCGCACGGCCTCTATATGGGATTGCTGACTGCCTCTATGATATGCCAAGCGGCGGCGCGCCAATGGCAGAATTAGCGGCTGGAAGGCATCTTACTTTGCGGCATCAGTTTGCCCGCCGCCCGCCGGCGCGCCTACTCGACCAATTGGTTCTTGATCGCGTAATGGGTCAGCTCGGCGCTGTTTTTCAGCTTCATCTTCAGCAGCAGGCGGGCGCGGTATTCGCTGACGGTCTTCACCGACAGCGACAGTTCCTGGGCGATCGCGCCCACCGTCTTGCCCGAGGCGATCATCGTCAGCGTCTGGTATTCGCGGTCCGACAACGTGTCGTGCAGCGGCGTGGCGTGGTCCTCGCCGACGCTGTTGGCCAGTTCCTGCGCCAGCGCGGCGCTGATGTACTTCAAGCCGCCGGCGACCTGGCGGATCGCCGTGACCAGCTCGCGCGGCGCGCTCTGCTTGGTCAGGTAGCCGGCCGCGCCGGCCTTCAGCGAGCGGATCGCGTACTGGTCCTCGCGGTGCATCGACAGCATCAGCACGGCCATTTCCGGGCGCTCCTTCTTGATCTGCTTGAGCACGTCGATGCCGCTGCGGTCGGGCAGCGAGATGTCGAGCAGCACCACCTGGCAGTCGGCGGCGCGGAACAGCTTGACGGCGTCGAGGCCGTTTTCGGCCTCGCCGGCGACGACGATGTCGCCGGTCTCGGCGAGGATTTGCTTCAAGCCTTCGCGCACGATCGCGTGGTCGTCGGCGATGAAGACCTTGATGGTGGGCGTTTCTGTCATGGGGTCGTCATTCTTGTTCGTATTGATACTATTACGGTTAAACCGGCGGCGCGCTGTTGCCGCTGGCCGGCGCGGCGGCGGCAGCCGCTATTATCGTCGCCCTTGGCGTGGCCAGCTTGATTTTGATGGCGACGACGGTGCCGCCGCCGGCCGCGTGGCTCAGCGTCAGCGTGCCGCCCAGCGCGTTGGCGCGTTCGGCCATGCCGCGGATGCCGAACGATTTCGGCTTGGCGCGGTCGGCCTGCCAGATGCCGCCGCCATTGTCGGTAATTTTCAGGCTGATGTGGTGGCGCAGCCGCGCCAGGCGCACCGTCACGCGGCTGGCGTTGGCGTGCTTGGCGATGTTGGTCAGCGCCTCCTGGAAGATGCGGAACAAGGCGGTGGCCTGGTCGAGGTCGAGTTCGATCTCCTTCTGGTTCGAGGCGAAATGGCAGGGCAGCCCGGCCTGGGTTTCGAACTCCTTGCTTTGCCATTCGAGCGCGGCGACGATGCCCAGGTCCAGCATCGACGGGCGCAGGTCGAGCGATATGCGGTGCACCGCGTCGATGCTGCGGTCGACCAGCTGGTCGAGGTAGGCCGCCTTGGCCGCCAGGTCGGGGTCGCCGGGCAGGCGCTTGGCCAGCATCGCCAGCGCCATCTTGATGGCCGTCAGGTTGCCGCCCAGGTCGTCGTGGATCTCGCGCGCGATGCGCGTGCGCTCCTGCTCCTTGACGCGGTCGGCGTGGGCGCTCAGCTCGGCCAGGCGGGCGCGCGAGCGCTGCACCTCGAGCTGTTCCAGGCGGCTCTCGGTGATGTTGGTCATGATGCCCTCCCACTGCACGGCGTCGGCGCCGGCGCGCGGACTCGAGCGCAGGTTGATCCATTTCACGTCCTTCCAGGCGTCGACCCAGATGCGGCCCTCCCAGTTCCAGCTCCACAGCGAGGCGCGCGACGCTTGCATCGAATCGAGGTAGGACTTGCGGTCGTCGACCAGGATCAGTTCGAGGAACAACTCGGGGCGCCGCTGCAGCTCGGCCGCGGTCAGGCCCAGCAGCGCCTGGCAGCCGTCGCTGAGGTAGGGGAAGGCGACGGCGCCGTCGGCGCCCAGGCGGAACTGGTAGACCAGGCCGGGCGTGTTCGAGACGATGGCGTTGAAATGCGACTGCACCTGTTCGAGCGCGGCGGCGCTGGCCCGCGGCGCGCTCATGTCCTCGCCGATGGCGATCAACAGGGCCTGGCCGTCGCGGTCGGCGCGCAGCAGGCGCAGTGTCAGCGGATACAGCGTGCCGTCGCGGCGGCGGTGCTCGGTGTGCAGGTTGACCTGGGCGCCGATGGCGTGGCCGAGGCCGGCCAGCAGCGCGCCGAACTGGACCCGCGTCAGTTGCGGCGCCAGCGTGAACGGCGTCATCGCCGCCAGCGCGGCCGCGTCGTATTGCAAGTTGGCGCGGGCGGCGGCGTTGACGTCGACGAACTGCAGCGTGGCCGCGTCGATCAGGTAAATCTCGGACGGCGAGCCCTGCATCACGGCGGCCAGGCAGGGCGTGTCGTGCGGGGCGGCGGCGCTGGGGCGCTTCGGTTTGCTCATGGGAAGGGGGGAAGTCAACGGTTAAGGGCGGCGGCGGGCGCGCCAGAAGGCGGCGAAGCGGCGCAGCACGCGCGCCGGCCGGGCGCTCAGGCGGCCGGCGCGGGCGCGGCGGGCGGCCCACCAGTTGCGCCGCGCCGCGCCCAGCAGGGCGGCCAGGCCGTCGACCCGGCGCCAGGCGCGGGTGGCGCGCAGGCGGCCGATCCAGTCGTTCTTGACGGCGATGAACTTGCCGTGCCAGCGCGCGAACCAGGGCAGCGACAGCAGCGCCGGCCGGGTCAGGCTGTACAGGCGCGCCACGGCGGCCGCGCCGGCCAGCTTGGCGACGACGATCACGCACACGCCCGAGAACGGATGGCCGCGGGCGATCGCCAGCAGCGCCAGCAGCTTGACCGGGAACAGCAGCACCGCCGGCAGCGCGAACACCGTCAGCGCCCAGTAGGGCGGCAGGCGGGCGATGCCGCTTTCAAGCGCGCGCAGCGGCGGGAACTGGGCGACCCAGCGCATCAGGCGCGCGCCGACGTCCCACAAGCACTCCTCGAATAGCAGGCAGAGCGCGGCCAGGTAAACCAGCGGCGCGAACAGCCAGCGGCGCCATGTGTAAAATCGTTTCATCGGTCTTCGGGTTAGGTGCCACGCGGCGTTGCGTGTTTCTCGGATGATACGTGAAAAAGTCGCCATGTTGCCGCAAACGCGTGCGCGCGCGCGGCGCCAGTGCCGCTACAATGGTCGGCATGAACAAAGCATTTGTAAAAGAGTCGGACCACGACGATGACGACGAAGCCGCCGCGCTGGCGCTGGCGATCCCGCTTGGCGCGAAGAATTACATCACGCCGGCCGGCTACCAGCGCATCAAGGACGAACTGCTGCACCTGATCGACGTCGACCGGCCCGAAGTGGTGAAGATCGTGCATTGGGCGGCGTCGAACGGCGACCGCTCGGAAAACGGCGACTACATCTACGGCAAGCGGCGCCTGCGCGAGATCGACCGGCGCATCCGCTTCCTGACCAAGCGCATGGACCTGGCGGCCATCGTCGACCCCAGCGTGCACCACGGCGGCGACCAGGCCTTCTTCGGCGCCACCGTCACCTACCGCAACGGCGCCGGCGAGACGCACACCATCACGATTGTCGGCATCGACGAACTGGACCCGCTGAACGGCAAAATCAGCTGGGTCTCGCCGGTGGCGCGGGCCATCACCAAGGCGCGCGAGGGCGACCTGGTAACGTTGACCACGCCGCACGGCGCCGAAGAACTCGAATTGCTGGCGGTGCGCTACCCCGCGCCCGCGCCCGACTGAGCGCACAAACCGGGGACAGACCACGATTTCCGGGAAATACTTTCCCGGAAATCGTGGTCTGTCCCCGGTTTTAATGGCGCGCTCGTTGCGCCTTATCAGGTGAGGGGCGTGGACCTCTGTTAACTTGGAAATGTGTTCAAGTTGGAGGACTGCCATGCCGCGCCGCGCCCGCCTCGTTTTGCCAAACGTTCCCTTGCATCTGATTCAACGTGGAAATAACAGGCAAGCGTGTTTTTTTGCCGATGCCGATTACCGCGTCTATCTGGCGTGGCTGGCCGAACACGCCGACGCGAACGGTTGTCGCGTACATGCCTATGTATTGATGAGTAATCACGTGCATTTGTTGATTTCCGTAGACGAGGCGGGATCGCCTGGTGCGCTGATGAAGGCCCTGGGTCAGCAATATGTGCAGTACGTCAACCGCCGCTACGGACGCAGCGGAACGCTGTGGGAAGGGCGTTTCCGCTCCTGCCTGATACAGCAGGAAATGTATCTATTGATATGCCAGCGCTATATTGAACTCAATCCCGTGCGCGCGGGTATGGTGCAGGAACCGGCCCAGTACCAATGGTCCAGCTATCGCGGCAACGCCGAAGGATGCGCCGACCCGATTTTGCGTCCCCATCCCCTGTATAGCGGCATGGCTGAGGATGCCGGCGAAAGGCAGCGGGTCTATCGTTCACTGTTTGATGATGCGCTGGCGCCGGAGCGCGTCAATGCCTTGCGCAAGGCGACAAACGGCAACTTCGCGCTCGGCGACCTGGCATTCACCGAACAGGCCGCCGCGGCGCTGGGCAGAAGGGTGGTGCCGGATACGCCAGGGCGGCCGCCAAAAACAAAGTAAGGGGACAGACCACGATTTCCGGGAAAGTATTTCCCGGAAATCGTGGTCTGTCCCCGGTGTGGCGCTAGCTGCGTTCGCGCAGGATGCGGTTGACGCCGCTGACGCGGCGCACGTTGCGCAGCAGTCCCGCCAGGTGCACGCGGTCCTTGACTTGCACCGTGAAGCGCAACTGGTGCAGCACGTGTTCCTTGTCCTCGTCCATGCCGACGTAGGTGATGTTGGCGTCGGATTCGCCGATTTCGGCCGCCACGCGCGCCAAAATGCCTTTTTCGTTGTTGATCAGCAGCTTGATGCGGCAGTCGAAGCGGCGGTTCAGTTCCAGGCCCCAGCGCACGGCGATCCAGCGGTCCGGCTCCTTGACGCGCTGGCGCTTGGCCAGGCTGCAGTCGCTGGTGTGCACCAGCAAGCCCTGGTCGCGCCGCAACTGGCCGATGATCTGGTCGCCCGGGATCGGCAGGCAACACGGCGCCAGTTGCACCGACACGCCCTCGCTGCCGCAAATGGTCACCGGGTCGAGTTCGGCCGCGCTGTTGTGGTCGATCGGCGCGCTGGCCGATTCGCCGCCCATCAGGCCGAACAGGTGGCGCGCCACCAGCGCCGCCATGCGCTTGCCGATGCCGATGTCGGCGTGCAGCTCGTCGAGCGATTTGGCGCTCGATTCATTGAGCAGGCGCTCGACCAGCAGCGCCGGCAGCTCCGGATGGATGCTCAGGTTGAGCAGCGCCTGGGCCAGCAACTGTTGCCCCAGCACGATCGATTCGGGCAGGTTGATGGTGCGCAGGTGGTGGCGGATGGCCGAGCGGGCCTTGCCGGTGCGCACGAACGACAGCCAGGTCGGGCTGGGCCGCGACGACGCGTCGGTGACGATCTCGACGATGTCGCCGTTGCGCAGTTCGGTGCGCAGCGGCGCCGTTTCGTTGTTGATCTTCACCGACACCGTATGGTCGCCGATGCCGGTATGGATCGAATAGGCGAAGTCGACCGCCGTGGCGCCGCGCGGCAGCGCGATGATCTTCGACTTCGGCGTGAACACGTAGACCGAGTCGGGGAACAGGTCGACCTTGACGTGTTCCAGGAACTCGGCCGAGTCGCCGGTCTGCTGCTGGATGTCGAGCAGCGACTGCAGCCAGGCGTGGGTGCGCTGCTGCAGGTCCGACAGGTTCGAGTCGCCGTTCTTGTACAACCAGTGCGCCGCCACGCCGGACTCGGCGGTGCGGTGCATTTCCTGGGTGCGGATCTGGAATTCGACCGGCGTGCCATACGGGCCGATCAGCGTGGTGTGCAGCGACTGGTAGCCGTTGAGCTTGCGGATCGCGATGTAGTCCTTGAACTTGCCCGGCATCGGCTTGTACAGGCTGTGCAGCGTGCCCAGCGCAACATAGCAGTTCGGGAAGCTGTCGACGACGACGCGAAAGCCGTACACGTCGAGCACCTGGGAAAACGACAGGCGCTTGCTGCGCATTTTCTTGTAGATGCCGTACAGGGTCTTTTCGCGGCCGTACACCTCGGCTTCGATCTCGGCCATCGACAGCGTGTTCTTGACCGATTCGAGGATTTTCTTGACCACTTCGCGGCGGTTGCCGCGCGCCGCCTTGACCGCCTTGGCCAGCGTGCGGTAGCGCAGCGGGTACAGGTGCGAGAACGACAGGTCCTGCAGCTCGCGGTAGATGTTGTTGAGGCCGAGGCGGTGGGCGATCGGCACGTACACTTCCATCGTCTCGCTGGCGATGCGGCGCTTCTTGGCCGGCGCCATCACCTCGAGGGTGCGCATATTGTGCAGGCGGTCGGCCAGCTTGATCAGGATCACCCGCACGTCGCTGGCCATGGCCAGCAGCATCTTGCGGAAATTTTCCGCCTGGGCTTCGATCTGGCTCTGGAACTCGATCTTTTCCAGCTTCGACAGGCCGTCGACGAGGCTGGCGACCGGGGCGCCGAAGCGCTCGACCAGCTCGTCCTTCTTGACGTCCTGGTCCTCCATCACGTCGTGCAGCAGCGCCGCCATGATGGCCTGGGCGTCGAGCTTCCAGTCGGCGCAGATTTCCGCCACCGCGATCGGGTGGGAAATATACGGTTCGCCCGAGCGGCGCACCTGGCCCAGGTGCATCTCGTCGGAGAAACGGTAGGCCTCCTTGACCTTCTTCAGCTCGGCCGGGCTGAGGTATTCGCCGAGCTTTTCGGCCAGGTGGCTGATAGAGGCGACCCCGGCCGGCAGCACCGGCGGCGCCGACGGCGCGGACGTGGCAATGCCGGACGCGTTGGCGCCCGGCACTTTCGCCGCCGGGCGCGGGGCCAGGGCGGACGGTCCCGCTGAAGTCGTGTCGGCTGGAGTCGGGGTCATAAAGCTGTGCGTTCCGTCGCAGGGTGAAGAAAAGGGTACTGGAAAACCTGAGTCAGCACGGTGCGGGTACGCCGGTCCCCAATTACATCGGGACCTTCTTCAGCATTTCGATGCCAACCTTGCCGGCCGCGATTTCGCGCAGGGCGACCACGGTTGGCTTGTCTTTCGCGTCAACCTTCGGGGTGTGGCCTTGCAGCAATTGACGGGCGCGATAGGTCGCGGCCAGCGTCAGTTGAAAGCGGTTCGGGATATTCTTGAGGCAATCTTCAATTGTGATACGGGCCATCTTAACTCCTAATAATGCGACTGGTGGCGGTGCTGTTGCGGTGCTAATGCTATTCCGCGTGGATGCCCAACTGGGCGAAGAGCGATGCGTTGCGCGCCGCTTGTTGCGCAAACCGGCAACGGGTTGCTCTCACGATCGCCGTCAATTCCGACAAGGCGACCGTAAACTCTTCATTGATAATAACATATTCGAACTCCGGAGCGTGGGCGATTTCGCCGCCGGCCGCCAGCAGGCGCCGCGCGATGACGTGCTGGCTGTCCTGGCCGCGCTTGTTCAAGCGCTCTTCCAGCGCGTCGATCGACGGCGGCAAAATGAAGATGCCGGCGGTGCGCGGGAACTGTTTGCGCACCTGGCGCGCGCCCTGCCAGTCGATTTCCAGCAGGATGTCGGTGCCGGCCGCCATCTCTTTTTCGACCAGGATGCGCGAGGTGCCGTAGTAGTTGCCGTGCACTTCGGCCCATTCGAGGAACTCGCCGGCGCCGGCGCGCGCGACGAAATCCTCGGCGCTGGTGAAGTAATACTCGCGGCCGTGCTCCTCGCCCGGGCGGGGCGCGCGGGTGGTGGTCGAGATCGACAGCTGGATGGTCGGCTCTTGCTGGAGCAAGGCGTTGACCAGCGTCGATTTGCCGGCGCCGGACGGCGCGACGACCATGAACAGGCTGCCGGATAGGGCGGTGGATTGGCTCATGCTGATCTTCCTCGGACGATGTTGGCTGGGGCGGGCCGCGCGCACGCGTCGCCCAAAGGCGTATTTTACCAAGAGCAACGCCGTCCGGCGAGGGGCGGAATCAAAGCGCCGCCGGATCGGCCACAAACCGACGCCGGCGACGCGGCGCCCGAGCGCACCCGTATCACGCGTGCGGCGGAAGCAAATGAGACTTGTTTGCAAGTATCCGCGCATTTTGTTAGCATCGGCATCCCATCCACCTTTGTAGGGCACGCCCATGACGCCGTTTAAACTTGCCACGCTGGCCGCTGTTTGCCTTTCCGCCGCCGGCGCCGCCGGCGCCCAGGAGTTGAACCTGTACTCGGCGCGCCATTACCAGACCGACCAGGCGCTGTACGCCAATTTCACCAAGCAGACCGGCATCAAGATCAACCGCATCGAGGCGGGCGAGAACGAGCTGCTCGAGCGCATCAAGAACGAGGGCGCCAACAGCCCGGCCGACGTGTTGCTGACGGTCGACGCGGCGCGCCTGGCCAAGGCCGACGAGCTCAACCTGTTCCAGCGAATCGACTCGCCGCTGTTGAACGCGCGCATTCCCGCGCACCTGCGCAGTCCCGACTGGTACGCCTTTTCAACCCGCGCGCGCGTCATCGTCTACAACAAGAAGTCGGTCAACGGCGCCGACGTGCAGAGCTATGAAAGCCTGGCCGACGCCAAGCTCAAGGGCAAGCTCTGCGTGCGCTCCGGCTCGCACCCGTACAACCTGTCGCTGGGCGCGGCGCTGCTGGAGCACCACGGCGAGCAAAAGACCCACGACTGGGCCAAGGGGCTGGTCGCCAATTTCGCCCGCTCGCCGAAGGGCGGCGATACCGACCAGATCAAGTCGGTCGCGGCCGGCGAGTGCGGCGTCGCGCTGGCCAACTCCTACTACGTGGCGCGCCTGATGCGCTCCGACAAGGCGGAAGACCGCAAGGTGATGGAGGCGGTCACCGTGGTGTGGCCGAACCAGGCCGGCAGCGGGACCCACCTGAACATTTCCGGCGCCGGCGTGCTCAAGTTGGCGCCGAACAAGGCCAACGCCGTCAAATTCCTGGAATACCTGGCCTCGGACCAGGCCCAGGTTTATTTCGCCGACGGCAACAACGAATGGCCGGTGGTGCAAAACGTCAAGGTCGGCAACCCGGCGCTGGACGCCCTGGGCCCGTTCAAGGCCGACACCTTGCACGTCGGCAAACTGGCGAAACACCAGGCGGCCGTACAGAAGATCTACGACCGCGCCGGTTGGCAATAAAACGGGGCGGTAACGGCCCGGTACCGCGTTGCCCATGCGCGCAAGGCGCCAGCCTCGCCGCGCTGTGCGCGCTGTCCCGGGCCGGTCGCACCACATTGTGGGGCGTCGGCGCCTTCGCTAATAGCAAGGGCGCAACCCGGGGGGGCGGACCTCCGGGGTCCGACCCCGGCGTTCGGCGAATGGTTTTTTCACCGTTCCCGGCCAACTAGCGGGGCTGCCTGCCGCGGCGTATCTGCCACGACAGCACGATCAGCGGCAGCACGCCGACGGCGACGATGGCCAGCGCCGCCGTCGACGCCTCGGCCAGCCGCTCGTCCGACGCCAGCGTGTAGGTTTGCGTGGCCAGCGTATCGAAATTGAAAGGCCGCATCACCAGGGTGGCCGGCAACTCCTTCATCACGTCGACAAACACCAGCAGCGCCGCCGTCAGCATGCCGCCGCCCAGCAGCGGCAGATGCACGCGCCGCAGCGTCGCCATCGGCCCGAGTCCGAGCGAGCGCGCGGCGTCGTCCATGTTGCCGGTGATTTTCGCCAGGCTGGTGTCGACGGTGCGCAGCGACACCGCCAGGAAGCGTACCAGGTAGGCGTAGATCAGCGCGCCCACGCCCCCGGTCAGCAGCAAGCCGGGGTTGTGGCCGCTCACGGCCAGCAGCGCCGTCGACAGCCAATTGTCGAGCTGCGACACCGGGATCAGCACGCCGACGGCGATCACCGAGCCGGGCACCGCGTAGCCCAGGCCGACCGCGCGCCTGGCCAGGCGCAGCGGCCAGTGCCGCGACACGCGCCCGGCGTAGGCGATCAGCACGGCCAGCGCGACGGCGATGGCGGCCGTCAGCGCCGCCACCAGGAAGCTGTTGCGCGCCAGCTCGACGAAGCGTTCGCCGAACTCGGCGTCGCCGCTGCGCAGCGCCATGTCCAGCAACATCCCCGCCGGCAGCAGGAAACCCAGCGCCAGCGGCAGCAGGCAGGCGGCGAAGGCGGCCAGCGCGCGCCAGCCGCGCAGGCGCCGGTTCGACTGCGGCCGGTTGCGCCCGGTGGTGTTGTGGAAGCGGGCGCGCCCGCGCGAGAGGCGCTCGGCCAGCAGCAGCAGCGCGACGAAGCCGAGCAGGGCCGCCGCCAGTTGCGCCGCGGCGACCCGGTCGCCGAGCGCGAACCAGGCCCGGTAGATGCCGGTGGTGAAGGTGGGCACGCCGAAGTAGGAGACGGCGCCGTAGTCGGCCAGGGTTTCCATCAGCGCCAGCGCGGCGCCGGTGGCGATGGCCGTGCGCGCCAGCGGCACCGAAATGCGCCAGAAGCTTTGCCAGGCCCCCAGTCCGAGCGAGCGGCCCACTTCCAGCATGCCGCTGGCGCGCTCGAGGAAGGCGGCGCGCGCCAGCAGATACACGTAGGGGTAGAGCACGAAGACGAACACCAGCACCGCGCCGCCGGCGCTGCGCACGTCCGGGAACCAGTAGCCGCCGGCCTCCCAGCCGCCGGCCGCGCGCAGCCAGGTCTGCACCGGGCCGACGAACTGCAAGGCGTCGGTGTAGGTGTAGGCCATGACATAGGCCGGCACGGCCAGCGGCAGTACCAGCGCCCACTCGAACACGGCGCGGCCGGGGAAGTCGTGGATGCTGACCAGCCAGGCGGTGGCGACGCCGACCACGACGACGCCCAGCGCGACGCCGGCGCACAGGATCAGCGTGTTGGCGATGTAGCCGCCCAGTACCGTCGAGGCCAGATGCCGCCAGGTGTCGCCGGCGCCGCCGCGCAGCACGTTGGCCAGCACGCTGAGGATGGGCACGGCCAGCAGCGCGGCGACGGCCAGCGCGCAGCCGGCCAGCGGGGACGGGCCGCGGCGGCGCGGCGCGGCGCGGATGACGCTTGACGCGGATGTCGGCACGGCACTCCTCATTGAAAATGGGAATTATAATAGACGATTGCCATTTTCCCCGCCGCCCCATGCCCTTACTCGATCTGCAGCAGGTTTCCTACGCCTTCGGGCGCCGGCAGGTGCTCGACAAGCTGTCGTTCCAGTTGCAGGCCGGCAGCATCGCCTGTCTGCTGGGGCCGTCTGGTTGCGGAAAAACCACGGTGCTGCGCTGCATCGCCGGTTTCGAGGCCGTCAGCGCCGGCCGCATCGCGTTGAACGGCGCACTGGTCAGCAGCGCCGGGTTGCACCTGGCCGCCGAGCGGCGCCGCATCGGCATGGTGTTCCAGGACTATGCGCTGTTCCCGCATTTGACGGTGGCCGCCAACATCGGCTTCGGCCTGCACGGCGGCGCCGCCGCCGCCCGCGCCGCCCGCGTCGCCGAATTGCTGGCCACGGTAGGCCTGGCCGGCCTGGGCGGCCAGTTCCCGCACGAGTTGTCGGGCGGCCAGCAGCAACGGGTGGCGCTGGCGCGCGCGCTGGCGCCGCGGCCGCGCCTGTTGCTGCTCGACGAACCGTTTTCCAACCTGGACGTGGATTTGCGCGAGCGCCTGGCGCTGGAGGTGCGCGGCATCCTGCGCGCCGAGGGCGCCACCGCGGTCATGGTGACGCACGACCAGCACGAGGCGTTTGCGATGGCCGATGAAATCGGCGTGATGCACGAGGGCCGCATCCAGCAGTGGGACACGCCCTACAATGTGTACCACCGGCCGGACAACCGCTTCGTCGCCGATTTCGTCGGCCAGGGGGTGTTCCTGCCGGGCGCGGTGCTGGCCGGCGGGCGCATCCAGATCGAACTGGGGGTGTTGCCGTCGCACAGCCTGGGCGCGGGCGCGGCGCCGGCCGGGCGCCGGGTCTGCGTGTTGCTGCGGCCCGACGACGTGGTGCACGACGACGCCAGCGCGCTGCGCGCCGAGGTGGTGGCGAAGGCCTTCCGCGGCGCCGAGTTCCTCTACACGCTCAAGCTGGCCAGCGGCGCGCAACTGCTGTCGCTGGTGCCGAGCCACCACAACCACGCCATCGGCGAGCGCATCGGCATCGTGCTCGGCGTCGACCACGTGGTCGCCTTCGAGCAGCTCGCGGGTTAATTCATCCGCGGGGGGCGCCCCGAACCGGTCGGCACACTCGCCGACGCGTTTGGCGGGCGGGCGCCTGATGTTTTCCGATCGCTGCATATGATAGCGCGATACGGCCTGATCGGGAGGGTCGGGCAAGGCCGTGTCGTCCAGCCGGAAGCGTTGGCCGAGCATGTTTTAGTCGCGTTCGCCCAAGGCGGCGATCCGGGCGCGGCCAGCGCATGCCATGCCGTCCGGTCCTCAGACATTTTTCTAACAGCAAGATCCCCGCCGCTTGCAACCTTACTCCAAATTCTGCACCTGCTCGCGCATCTGTTCGATCAGCAGCTTCAGGTCCATCGACGCGTCGGCCAGCTCCTTGACCGAGGCCTTGGCGCCCAGCGTGTTCGCTTCCCGGTTCAGTTCCTGCATCATGAAGTCGAGCCGTTTGCCGACCTGGCCGCCTTTTTTCATGATGTGGCGGGTCTCGGCCAAGTGCGCCGACAGGCGCGCCAGCTCCTCGGCGACGTCGATGCGGATGCCGTACAGGATCACTTCCTGGCGGATGCGTTCCATCGCGTCCTGGCGCGAGTTGGCCGAATTCGAGGCCATGCCCAGCGCGTCCTGCATGCGTTCGATGGCTTTTTGCTGGAAGGCGGCGACCACCTGCGGCATCAGCGGCGTGATGCGCTTGACGATCGCCTCCATCGCGTCGATGCGCGACACCAGCACCGCCTCGAGCGCGGCGCCCTCGCGCCGGCGGCTCTCGACGAAGGCCGTCACGGTGCGCTTGCCGAGCGCGCCGACGTCGGCCTGCAGCGACTCCTGGCCCACTTGCGCCTCTTCGATCACGCCGGGCCAGCGCAGCAGCTCGGCCACCGACATCACCGGCGCCGAGGCGAAGTGCTGGGCGATTTCGCCCTGCATGCGCGCCAGCTCGGCCAGCAGCGCGGTGTTCAGCGCCTGGGTGCCGGGGCTGGCGGCCTTGCGTCCAAAGCTCAGCCGCACCTCGACCTTGCCGCGGGTGACGGCGGCCATGACGGCCGTGCGCAGGTCCGGTTCGAGCGCGCGCAAATCGTCGTTGATGCGAAATTGCAAATCGAGAAAGCGCGAATTGACACTCTTGATTTCAATTGTTAGTGTGCCCGCCGCGCTCTCGCTGGTGGCGACCGCGTAACCTGTCATGCTTGAAATGCTCAATGGAGTCCCCGGTTTTATCTTTACAATACAGTATTTTATACACACAATCGTGCAGGTTAATGCAAGGAAACCCATGGCTGCACAAAACAACGCCGCGCTGCCGGATGGCCTGGAAATTGCTGGATACCGCATTGTAAAGAAAATTGCGTCCGGCGGGTTCAGTATTGTATATCTGGCCGAAGACGCCGAGGGCGGCGCGGTGGCGATCAAGGAGTACCTGCCGAGCGCGCTGGCGCTGCGCCAGCCGGGCCAGCTCGCGCCGAGCATTTCCAAGGCCCACCTGCCGGTGTTCCGCATCGGCCTGAAGTGCTTTTTCGAGGAGGGCCGGGCGCTGGCGCGCATCGCCCACCCGAACGTGGTGCGGGTGCTGAATTTTTTCCGCGCCAACGACACCGTCTACATGGTCATGGCCTACGAGTCCGGCTATTCGCTGCAGGAGCACATCGCGCGCCAGCGCAACAAGGGCAGCAAGCTCGGCGAGGCCTTCATCCGGCAGATCTTCATCCAGGTGCTGAACGGCCTGCGCGAGGTGCACGCCAGCCACCTGCTGCACCTGGACCTGAAGCCGGCCAACATCTACCTGCGCACCGACGGCACGCCGATCCTGCTGGACTTCGGCGCGGCGCGGCAAAGCTTCAACGCCGACCTGCCGGCGCTAACGCCGATGTACACGCCCGGCTTCGCCCCGCCCGAGCTGTACCAGAAGGGCGCCAGCCTGGGGCCGTGGTCGGACGTCTACAGCATCGGCGCGGCGATGTTCGCCTGCATGGTCGGCTCGCCGCCGCAGCCGGCCGACCAGCGCCGCGGCGACGACAAGATGGCCGAGCATTTCGCCCGCCTCGACGGCGCCTATTCGGCCGAGCTGGTGCAACTGGTGCGCGCCTGCCTGATGAGCGAGGTGCTGGCGCGCCCGCAAAGCTTGTTCGCGCTGCAGAAGGTGCTGCTGGCGGCGCCGGCGGCGCGGCCGGCCGCCGGCGCGCTGGCGCGCTGGTCGGCGCGCCTGCGCGCGCTGGCCGGGCGCCTGGGCCGGCCCGGGGCGGGCGGCGGCGCCGCGCCGAACACCCGGCAATCCTGACGCACCCCATTTTCAAGAGGCAACGTATGCAATTCTCCGTCTACCAGGAAAGCCATCTCGGCGGCCGCAAGGTCAACCAGGACCGCATGGGCTACAGTTTCACCCGCGACGCGCTGCTGTTGGTGCTGGCCGACGGCATGGGCGGCCACCTGCACGGCGAAATCGCCGCCCAACTGACCTTGCAAGTGATCTCGCAGCGCTTCCAGCAGCACGCCACGCCCTACGTCAAGGGGCCCGAGCGCTTCCTCGAGGAGAGCCTGCTGGCGGCGCACCAGGAAATCCACCGCTACCGCCTGGCCCACAACCTGGCCGAGGCGCCGCGCACCACCGTGGTGGCCTGCCTGATCCAGTTCAACTCGGCCACCTGGGCCCACTGCGGCGACTCGCGCCTGTATTGGATGCGCGGCGGGCAGATCCTGGCGCGCACGCGCGACCACTCGCACGTCGAGTCGCTGATCGCCAAGGGCCTGGCGGCGCCGTCCGAGCGCGCCACCCACCCCGACCGCAACAAGCTCTACAACTGCCTGGGCGCGACCGCGCTGCCGAAGATCGACTTGTCCGGCCGCGCCAGCCTGCTGCCGGGCGACCAGATGTTATTATGCTCGGATGGATTGTGGGCGATGCTGCCGGACCAGGACCTGGCCGAACGCATGCACGCGCAAACGGTGGTGCGCGCGGTGCCCGACATGCTCAGCGCGGCGTTGGCGCTGGCCGGGCGCCACGCCGACAACGCGACCGCGCTGGCGATCATGTGGCAGGGTAGTAGCGTGGTCGACAGCGCCAACAGCGTCGCCGCCGGCGACGCCAGCGTGATCTCGACCGAGGCGCTGCCGCAGGACCTGGTCGGCTCGACCATCCAGGGCATGCCGGCGCCGCCGGCCGCGGCCGACGCCTTCGACGACGACGAGATCGAGCGCGCCATCGCCGAAATCCGCGGCGCCATAGAAAAATCATCCCAAGTACTTAAATAACAAACCAGGAAGCCAACCATGTCATTTGAAACACGTCCCAGCGGCCGCGCCGTCGATGCGCTGCGCGCCATCCGCCTGAGCCGCCACTACACCAAGCACGCCGAGGGGTCGGTGCTGATCGAATGCGGCGACACCAAGGTCATTTGCACCGCCAGCATCGAGGACAAGGTGCCGGGCTTTTTGCGCGGCAAGGGGCAGGGCTGGCTGACGGCCGAATACGGCATGCTGCCGCGCTCGACGCACACGCGCATGGACCGCGAGGCCGCGCGCGGCAAGCAGTCCGGCCGGACCCAGGAGATCCAGCGCCTGATCGGCCGCTCGCTGCGCGCCGCCTTCGACCTGCAGGCCTTCGGCGAGCGCACGCTGCACCTGGACTGCGACGTGATCCAGGCCGACGGCGGCACCCGCACCGCCTCGATCACCGGCGCCATGGTGGCCGCGCACGACGCCTTCGCGCAACTGGTGGCGCGCGGCGCGATCGACGCGCTGCCGTTGAAAAGCTTCGTCGCGGCGATCTCGGTGGGCGTCTACCAGGGCATGCCGGTGCTCGACCTCGACTACGTCGAGGATGCCGGCTGCGACACCGACATGAACGTCGTCATGACCGAGGCCGGCCACTTCATCGAAGTGCAGGGCACCGCCGAGGGCGTCGCCTTCGACCGCGCCGGCATGAACCGGCTGCTGGACCTGGCGCAGGGCGGCATCGCCGACCTGATCCGCATGCAAAAACAGGCGCTCGGCCTGGGCGTATAAAAAACAGCAAGGGGACAGGCCACGCTCCAGGAAAATCTTTCTTGGAAATCGTGGTCTGTCCCCGGTTTGCACTCCTACATCGACATTTTCATGACACAACAACTGATCCTCGCTTCCAACAACGCCGGCAAACTCAAGGAATTCAACGAGCTGCTCGCCACCGTCGGCTTCGCCGCGCGCGCGCAGGGCGAATTCGACGTGCCGGAGGCCGACGAGCCCTTCGCCACCTTCGTCGAAAACGCGCTGCACAAGGCGCGCCACGCGGCGCGCCTGACCGGCCTGCCGGCGCTGGCCGACGACTCCGGCGTGTGCGCCAACGCGCTCGGCGGCGCCCCCGGCGTGTATTCGGCGCGCTACGCCGGCGAGCCGAAGTCGGACGCCCGCAACAGCGCCAAACTGGTCGCCGACCTGGCGCCGCACGCCGACAAGTCGGCGTATTATTACTGCGTGCTGGTGTTCGTGCGCCACGCCGACGACCCGCAGCCGGTGATCGCCGACGGCCGCTGGCACGGCCGGATCGTCGCCGCGCCGCGCGGCGCCGGCGGCTTCGGCTACGACCCGCATTTCTGGCTGCCGGAGCTGGACAAGTGCGCCGCCGAACTCACGGCCGACGCGAAAAACGCGCTGTCGCACCGCGGCCAGGCGCTGCGCGAATTAATCGAGAAACTGCGATGATTCCTATCAAACTGCACGGCGCCGCCAGCAAGCCCGGTCCGTCCAGCGCCGCCGCCGGCGCGCTGAAGTACCTGCAGCCGGGCGCGCTGAACCTGGCGGCGCTGCCGCCGCTGTCGCTGTACATCCATTTTCCGTGGTGCGTCAAAAAGTGCCCGTACTGCGACTTCAATTCGCACGAGGTGCGCGGCGGCTTCCCCGAGCGGGAGTACCTGGACGCGCTGCGGCTGGACTTGGAGATGGCGCTGCCGCTGATCTGGGGCCGCAAGATCTACACCATCTTCATCGGCGGCGGCACGCCCAGCCTGATGTCGGCGGCCGGCCTGGACCGGCTGATGTCGGACGTGCGCACGCTGCTGCCGCTGGACGGCGCGGTCGAGGTGACGATGGAGGCCAACCCCGGCACCTTCGAAGCTGAAAAGTTCAAGTCCTACCGCGCCAGCGGCGTCAACCGCCTGTCGATCGGCATCCAAAGCTTCAACGGCCGCCATTTGCAGGCGCTGGGGCGGATCCACGACGACCACGAGGCGCGCCGCGCGGTCGAGATCGCGCAGGCCAACTTCGACAATTTCAACCTCGACCTGATGTACGCGCTGCCGTCGCAAACGCTGGCCGAGGCCAGGCTGGACCTGGAGACGGCGCTGTCGTTCGCGCCGCCGCACCTGTCGCTGTACCACCTGACGCTGGAGCCGAACACGCTGTTCGCCAAGTACCCGCCGGTGGTGCCGGACGACGACGCCAGCGCCGACATGCAGGACATGATCGCCGAGATCAGCAAGGCGGCCGGCTTCGGCCAGTACGAGGTGTCGGCCTACGCCCAGCCGGGCCGGCGCGCGCGCCACAACCTGAACTACTGGGAGTTCGGCGACTACCTCGGCATCGGCGCCGGCGCCCACTCGAAGATCTCGTTCCCGCACCGGGTGCTGCGCCAGGCCCGCTACAAGCAGCCGAAGGCCTACCTGGAGGCGGTGAAAAACGGCAATCCGGTGCAGGACGAGGCCGAGATCGGCCGCGACGACATGGGTTTCGAGTTCATGCTCAACACCTTGCGCCTGACCGGCGGCTTCCAGCCCCAGCTGTTCAGCGAGCGCACCGGCCTGTCGCTCAACGCCATCGAGCAGACCATGAACCAGGCCGAGGCCAAGGGCTTGCTGTACCGCGACCACCGGGTCATCCGTCCGACCGAGCTGGGCCAGCGCTTCCTCAACGACCTGCAGCAAATGTTCCTCGGCGCTTGAGGGGGGGCGGCGCGCCGTCAGTGCGGCCGCAGCGCGCGCAGGCGCGCCAGCTTGCCGGCGTAGAGCTGCTGGTCGCGGCGCGTGGTGCTGGCGTCGAACGCCAGGTCGAGCTGCCGTTCGGCGCGCTCGGCCTGGCCCAGGCCGGCGTAGGCTTGCGCCAGCCAGAAATGGAACTCGTGGTAATCGGGATCGCGTTCCAGCTCCTTCAAGAACAAGGCCGCCGCGCCCTCGAAGTCGCCGCGGCGCAGCGCCGTGCGCCCCTCGTTGAAATAGGCGAACGGCGGATGCGGCAGCAGTTGCGCCAACTGGCGCCGCAGCGCCTGCGCCTCGTCGGCGCGGCCCAGCGCCGCCAGCGTCTGCGCCAGGTTGTCCATCACGCGGATGTCGGCCGGCGCGCGCGCCAGCGCCAGCGCGAAGGCGCGCCTGGCCTGCTCCAGGTCGCCGTGGCGGCGGAACGCCACGCCCAGCGTGTTGTAGGCGGCGCCGAAGCCGGGTTGCCGGCGCACCGCCGCCGCCGCCCACCAGTAGGCGTCGTCGACGCGCTCCTGCGCCAGCGCCTCGGCGGCGCGGTTGTTCATGTACATCGCCGCCACGGTGGCCTCGTCGATGGCGACGGTGCGGTAGCCGCGCGTCTGTTGCGGCGGCAGGAAGTCGATGGTCATGTTGGCGCCGGTGTCGTAGCCGATTGACTGATCGAGCTTGCCCGTTCCCAGCACCAGGTTGACGTGGCCGCTGACGAAATACAGTTCGCCGTTGCGGCTCCAGTTCTCGTCGGCCAGCACGCTCTGGTACTGCACCCGCAGCCCCATTTCACCGGCCAAGGCGGCCGTCATCAGCACCAGCGACAGGCAGTTGCCGGCGCGCGCCTCGAAGGTCTGGGCGGCGTCGTATTCGAGCTTGAGCTGGCCTTTGCTGTAGAGCGCGTCGAACAGCACCTGGCGCGGATTCCTGCCGCGCGTCCTGGGCACGATATGCTGGCGCAGGTACTGCCGCATCGGTTCGCTCACGGCGAAGATGGCGGCGGCGTCGATCGCTTCGGACGGCGCGCGGAACCGCGCGTCGGCGAACAGCCCCGGCGGGGGCGGCGCCGGCGGCGCCGTCGCGCAGGCGGCGAGCAGGGCGCACAGCAACGCCAACGCGGCCCGGATTCTCATGCGGCGTCTCCTTCGGCGCGGACGAGAACGAAGGCGGTGCGCCGTGCGTCCAGTATCCGCGCCTGCGAGTCGCCTGTCAAACAAGCTCGGCACAGACCAGCCACCGCGAGCGAGGCAAGCAACCGCGGGGCCAGGTCTCAGCATAACGGTTTGCTTGCCTTAAAAACCGCCATATCGAAACCTGGCCCCGGGGTTGTGGCGTGCCGGCCCGGGCGGCGGCCGAGCGCTGCGCCAGGTTGCGCACCTCGGTGGCGACGACGGCGAAGCCGCGGCCCTGTTCGCCGGCCCGCGCCGCTTCGACGGCGGCGTTCAGCGCCAGGATGTTGGTCTGGAAGGCTCCATCGAGGCGGCGGTTTCCTCCAGCGAGCTGGCTTGCTGCTCGGTGCGCGGTTCGCACTGGCGCGCGCGCTGGCCGAGGCGGATACGAATGGGTGGCGACATCGACTAGTCCCGGGAAAGCGCGATTCGGAAGGCGGATAGGGCATTCTAGCCAGCCGCGCCGGCCCGGGCCGCGGATTGGCGCCTATTCCACGCCGCCGCCGAGGGCCCGGTACAGGTCGATCGCTGTGGTGGTGCGCAGCAGCCGCGCCTGCACCAGCGACTGCTCGGCGCTGAACAGTTCGCGCTGGGCGTCGAGCACGTCGAGGGCGCTGGCGACGCCGTTGTCGAAGCGCAGTTGCAGCAGCGCCAGGCGTTCGCCCTGGGCTTCGCGCACGGCGCGCTGCGCCGCCACCTGCTCGCCCAGGTAGGCGCGCGCGGCCAGCGCGTCGGCCACTTCGCGAAACGCCACCTGGATGGTTTTTTCGTAGTCGGCCACGGCGATGTTCTTGCGCGTGTCGGCGAGGCTCAGGTTGGCGCGGTTGCGGCCGCCGTCGAAGATCGGCAGCAGCAGTTGCGGCGCGAACGACCAGTTGCCCGAGCCGCTGTCGAACAGGCCGGAAAAGGCCGGGCTGGCGCTACCCAGCGCCGCCGTCAGGCTCAGGCGCGGGAAGAAGGCGGCGCGCGCGGCGCCGATGTTGGCGTTGGCCGCCTTCAGGCGCAGCTCGGCGGCACGGATGTCGGGCCGGCGCGCCAGCAGCTCGGACGGCAGGCCGGCCGGCAGCGCGTTCATGGCGTCGAGCGCGGCGTCGTCCGGCGCGGCGCCAGCCGGGACCGTCGTCGGCGTCGCCGCGGGCGCCTGGCCGACCAGCAGCGTCAGCGCGTTTTCCGCCTGCGCGCGCTGGCGCGCCAGCGTCAGCGCCGTCGCGCGCGCGCCCTGGTACAGCGTTTCGTTCTGGCGCAGGTCGAGCCGCGACGCGGCGCCGGCTTCGAGCCGGCGCCGGGTCAGCTCGAAGGTGCGCTCGCGCCCGGCCAGGGTCTGCGCCGCCAGCGCGTACTGTTCGGCCAGCGCGCGTTCGGTGAAGTAGGCTTTCGCGGTTTCCGCCACCACGGCGAGGTGCGCGGCCTGGCGCGCCTCCTCCGTGGCCAGGTACAGCGACAGCGCGGCCTGGCCCAGGCTGCGCACCCGGCCCAGGTAGTCGAGTTCGAACGTGGGCATGCTCAGGCCGGCGTCGAAGCGCTCGCCGACGCCGGCCCGGCCGTTCTGGCCGAGCGCGGCGGGCGCGCGCGCGCGCGTGGCGCCCAGGGCCGCGTTCAGCGTGGGCAGGCGCTCGGCCGAGGCCAGGCCGTATTGCGCGCGCGCCTCCTCGATGCGCAGCGCCGCCGTGCGCAGGTCGCGGTTGTGCTCCAGCGCCGCGGCGATCAACTGCCGCAGGCGCGGGTCGCTGAAGAAGCCGCGCCAGCCGATGTCGGCGGCGCTGGCGCCGGCGCCGGCCAGCTCCGGGCCGGCCGCCGGGTAGGCCGGCGCCACCGGCGCGTCCGGGCGCTGGTAGGGCGGCGCCAGCGCGCAGCCGGCCAGCAGGGCCAGCGCGCCGATGGCGCCGAGGCGCCGCGGGGAGGGGAGGGCGGGGCCGCGCTTAATCATGTGCTTTCTCCGCTGGCGTCTCCAGCTTGTCGAGTTCGTGGGCGGCGAGGCGGCGCTGGCGCTCGCTGCCTTTGAACGTTTTGCGTATCACGACGAAAAACACCGGCACCAGGAACACCGCCAGCACGGTGGCGGTGATCATGCCGCCCATGACGCCGGTGCCGATGGCGCGCTGGCTGGCCGAACCGGCGCCGCTGGCCACTACCAGCGGCAGCACGCCGAGGATGAAGGCCAGCGAGGTCATGATAATCGGGCGGAAGCGCAGGTGCACCGCCTCCAGCGTCGCCTCGACCAGGCCCATGCCCTGGGCCTGCAGGTCCTTGGCGAACTCGATGATCAGGATCGCGTTTTTGGCCGACAGGCCGATGATGGCGATCAGGCCAACCTTGAAGTAGACGTCGTTGGGCAGGCCGCGGATGGTGGCGCCGAGCAGCGCGCCGAGTATACCCAGCGGCACCACCAGCAGCACCGCGACCGGTATCGATTCGCTCTCGTACAGCGCGGCCAGCACCAGGAAGGCCGCCAGCAGCGACAGCGCGAACAGCGCCGGCGCCTGCGAGCCCGAGGTCTTCTCTTCGAGCGACTGGCCGGTCCATTCGATGCCGAAGCCGGCCGGCAGTTGCGCCGCCAGCCGCTCCAGCTCGTCCATCGCCTCGCCGGTGCTGCGCCCCGGCGAGGCGTCGCCCGACAGCTTGATGGCCGGGTAGCCGTTGTAGCGCACCAGTTGCACCGGGCCGACGCTCCAGCGGGTGCGCGCGAAGGAGGCGAACGGCACCATGTTGCCGGCGCCGCTGCGCACGTGCAGTTTCAGGATGTCCTCCGGCTGCAGCCGGGTCGGCGCGTCGGCTTGGATGACGACGCGCTGCTGCCGCCCGCCGCTGGCGAAGTCGTTGACGTAGGACGAGCCGAGCGCGTTCGACAGCATGCTGTTGATGTCGGCGAAGGACACGCCCAGCGCGTTGGCCTTGTCGCGGTCGACCTCCAGGCGCAGCAGCGGCGCGTCCTCCAGCCCCTCCGGGCGCAGGCCGCGCAAAACCGCGCTCTTGCCGGCCATGCCGAGCAGTTCGTTGCGCGCGGCCAGCAGCGCCTCGTGGCCCAGGCCGGCGCGGTCTTGCAGGCGCGCGGTGATGCCGGTGGCGTTGCCCAGCTCGCGGATCGGCGGCGGGCTGAGCGGATAGACGATGGCGTCGGCGATGCCCGACAGCGCGCCGAACGCGCGCCCGGCGATGGCCGTGGCCGACTGCTCCGGCGTGCGCTCGCCCCAGTCCTTCAGCGGCACGAACACCAGGCCGGCGTTCTGGCCGTTGCCGGAAAAGCTGAAGCCGGCCACGCTGATGGTGCGCGCCACCCCCGGCTGCTTTTTGAAATAGGCTTCGACCTGGTCGAGCGCCGCCAGCGTGCGGCTGGTCGAGGCGCCGGCCGGCAGCTGCACGTTGGTCACCAGGTAGCCCTGGTCCTCGTTGGGCAGGAAGGACGAGGGCAGGCGCTGGTACAGCCAGGCCACGCAGACCAGGATCAGCGCGAAGATCGCCAGGTAGCGCCCGCTGCGCGTGAGGACGCCCGCGACCATGCCCTGGTAGCCCGTGGCGGTGCGCTGGAAGCCGCGGTTGAACCAGCCGAAGAAGCCCTTTTTGGCGTGCTGGCCGGGCGCCACCGGTTTCAGGATGGTGGCGCACAGCGCCGGCGTCAGGGTCAGCGCCATCAGCGCCGAGAAGACCATCGCCGACACCATCGCCAGCGAGAACTGGCGGTAGATCGCGCCGACCGCGCCGCCGAAGAAGGCCATCGGGATGAACACCGCGATCAGCACCAGCGTGATGCCGATGATGGCGCCGGTGATCTGCGACATCGCCTTGCGGGTCGCCTCGCGCGGGCCCAGCCCCTCCTCGGTCATGATGCGTTCGACGTTTTCGACGACGACGATGGCGTCGTCGACCAGGATGCCGATCGCCAGCACCATGCCGAACATGGTCAGCACGTTGATCGAGAAGCCGAACATCTGCATCGCCGCGAAGGTGCCCATCAGCGCCACCGGCACGACGATGGTCGGGATCAGCGTGTAGCGGAAGTTTTGCAGGAACAGGTACATCACCAGGAACACCAGCAGCACCGCCTCGAACAGGGTCTTGACCACCTCTTCGATGGAGATGCGCACGAAGGTCGAGGTGTCGTAGGGGATGGTGTATTTGACGCCGGGCGGGAAATATTTGGCCAACTGCTCCATCTTGGCCTTGACCGCGTCGGCGGTGGCCAGCGCGTTGCCGGTCAGCGACAGCTGCACCGCGACGGCGGCGAAGGGCTGGCCGTTCAGGCGCGCGCTGGTGCCGTAGTTCTGCCCGCCCAGCTCGATGCGCGCGACGTCGGCCAGGCGCGCCGTCGAGCCGTCCGGGTTGGCGCGCAACACCACCTTGCCGAACTCCTCGGGCGAGGACAACTGGCCGCTGACCACCACCGGCGCCGAATAGGTTTGCGTGGACGGGCTGGGCAGGTCGCCCAGCGTACCCGAGGTCACCTGCGCGTTCTGCGCGCGGATCGCCGCGGCGACGTCGGCCATCGTCAGCTTCAGGCCGACCAGCTTGGCCGGGTCGATCCACACGCGCATGGCGCGCTCGGTGCCGAACAACTGGGCCTGGCCGACGCCGGGCAGGCGCTTGATCTCGTTGACGACGTTGCGCGCCATGTAGTCGCCCAGCGCGGTCGGGTCGAGTTTGCCGTCGCTGGACGACAGGCCGACGAACATCAGGATATTGCTGCGCGCCTTGTTCACCTGCACGCCCTGCTGCGCCACCGCCTGCGGCAGGCGCGCCTCGATGCGCTTGATGCGGTTTTGCACGTCGACCGCCGCCAGGTCCGGGTTGACGTTCGGCTGGAAGGTGATGGTGATCGTCACCTGGCCGTTGGCCTCGCTTTGCGACTCGACGTATTGCAAGCCGTCGGCGCCGTTCATCTCCTGCTCGATGACGCTGGTGACGGCGTCGTCGAGCACCTGCGCGGTGGCGCCCGGATAGGCGGCCGTGACGACGATGGACGGCGGCGCGATGGTCGGGTACTGCGCCACCGGCAGCTTGGTGATGGAGAGCGCGCCGCCGAGTAGGATGAACAGCGCGATGACCCAGGCGAAGACGGGGCGGTCGATGAAGAACTTGGCCATCTGGTCTCCCGGGCTTATGGCTTGGCGGCGGCGGGCGGCGCCGGCTGCCACGGCACCGGCTTGACGACGGCGCCCGGCTTGGCCTTCTGGAAGCCCTCGACGATGATGCGCTCGCCGCCCTTCAGGCCGGCGCTGACGACCCACAGATTGCCCTGGGCGACGTCGGCCGTGACCGGGCGCGGCGTCACCTTGTTGTCGGCGCCGACCAGCATCACGCTGGCGCCCTCGGGGTTGCGCACCACGGCCTGCTGCGGCACCGTGATGGCGGCCTCCTGGACGGCCTGTTCGAGCCGGGCGCGCACGTACATACCGGGCAGCAGGGTGCGCTGCGGGTTGGGGAATTCGGCCCGCATCGCCACCGCGCCCGAGCTTTCGTCGACGGCGACGTCGGCGAACAGCAGCTTGCCGGTGTGCGGATAGGCTTGGCCGTCCTCGGTAAACAGGGTCACTTTGGCCTGGCCGGAGCCGGCGCTTTTCAGCTGGCCGCCGGCCAGCGCGCGTTGCAGGCGCAGCAATTCGGTGGACGACTGCGTCACCGTCACGTACACCGGGTCGAGCTGCTGGATGGTGGCCATCGGCGTCGCCTCGCCCTGGCCGACCAGCGCGCCCTCTGTCACCAGCGCGCGCCCGACCCGCCCGGCGATGGGCGCCGTGACGGTGGCGTAGCCGAGCGTGATGCCGGCGTTCTGCCGCGCCGCGGTGGCCGTGGCCAGGTCGGCGGCGGCCTGCTTCTGCGCGGTGACGGCGTCGTCGTGCTCCTGCGCGCTGACGGCGCCGGCGGCCAGCAGCGGCTTGTAGCGTTTGGCTTTCAGATCGGCCTGCGCCAGGTTGGCCTGGGCCTTCAGCACGGCCGCCTGGGCGCTGTCGTAGCTGGCCTGGTAGCTGGCCGGGTCGATGCGGAACAGCACCTCGCCGGCCTTGACCTCGCCGCCCTCCTTGAACACCCGCCGCAGCACGATGCCGGGGGTGCGCGCGCGCACCTGGGCCACGCGCGACGCCTCGACCCGGCCCGGCAGCTCGGTGCTCAGGGTCAGCGCGGCGGCGGCGACACTGACCACGGCGACGGTCGGCGGCGGCGGCGCGCCGCCGGCGCCCGGCCCCGGGCCCGGACCGGCGTTCTTTTCGCCGCAGCCGGCCAGCAGGGACAAGGCGAGGGTGAGGGCGGCGGCGCAAACGGACGTGGAACGCGGAACAGAGCTCATGGATGTCTCGTATAAGGTAGGCGTTGGTAAGCGCGCACCGCCCTGTATCGCGTGCAAGGCAGAAGCTGAAACGATATTAATACAATGGCAAAATTCCTAGTTTTCGATTGTTTATTTGTCGTGGCGGCCACGCGATTGCCGGCGCCACGCGTGGGCACGAGGGCGTACCCACCCTACGTCGGCATACGCGGCAAAAAAAAGCGGCAGCGACAACGGGATGCCGTCGTCGCTGCCGCTTTTCCAGGGCGCGAACGACTTAGCGCAGCGCAGCGATCATTTGCTTCAGCTTGCCCGAATCGGCGCAGAACGCGCGGATACCCTCGGCCAGCTTTTCGGTTGCCATCTGGTCTTCGTTGAGCATGAAACGGAAGGTCTTCTCGTCCAGGGTCATCTTCACCATGCCGGCGCCGCTGGCGGTGTCGGAACCCAGCTTGCGCACCACGAACGGCGCGTCGGTGTCGGCCAGCTTTTGCAGCAGGTCCGGGCTGATGGTGAGCAGGTCGCAGCCGGCCAGTTCCAGGATTTGCGAGGTGTTGCGGAAGCTCGCGCCCATCACCTCGGTCTTGTAGCCGAACTTGCGGTAGTAGTTGTAGATGCGCTTGACCGACTGCACGCCCGGATCTTCGGCGCCGAGGTAGTCGATGCCGGTGGACTTCTTGTGCCAGTCGTAGATGCGGCCGACGAAGGGCGAGATCAGTTGCGCGCCGGCTTCGGCGCAGGCGATCGCCTGGCCCAGCGAGAACAGCAAGGTCATGTTGCAGCGGATGCCGTCGCGTTCCAGGATTTCGGCGGCGCGGATGCCTTCCCAGGTGGCGGCCATCTTGATGAGCACGCGCTCGCGGGCGATGCCGGCTTTTTCGTACAGCGCGATCAGCTCGCGGCCCTTGGCCACGGTGCCGTCGGTGTCGAACGACAGGCGGGCGTCGACTTCGGTCGAGACGCGCCCCGGGATGATTTTCAGGATTTCGACGCCGAAGGCGATCAGCAGATGGTCGATGATCTCGCCGGTGGACGCCTGCGGGCGCTCGCGCACGGCTTTTTCCAGCAGCGGCTGGTATTCGGGTTTTTGCACCGCCTTGAGGATCAGCGACGGGTTGGTCGTCGCGTCGCGCGGCGTGTACGCCTTGATCGATTGGAAGTCGCCGGTGTCGGCCACCACTGTAGTAAGTTGCTTGAGCTGTTCGAGTTGGTTCATGGCTACGCTAATAAAAGGGTGACGGGACCTGCCGGAGTATTGTACCCAATCCGGCGCGACAGCGATGTATTAATGCCAAGCAAGTGTGGCGCGCCGGCCCGGACGCCGCGTTCGCGCTTTCCCGACGCCAATTTGACGCTTTCCGAAAGCTAACGTGCGCCTGCGCCGCGGCGCCAACGTATATATTGGCCGCTGGCCCGACGAGCGGGCGGCCGCGGCAACGACGAAGGAGAGAGCACATGCCTACAGACGACAAAATGAAACCGGCCGGAGCAAGCGCCAAACCGGACAAATCGGCGGGCGAGGGCGCGCCGGCGGACCCGGTCCGCTCGGAGGCCCTGCTGCCGGTTGATCGCGATCAAGCCGACGACGACCGTTTCGCGGTGGCGGAGGAGGTCAATATGGACCAGCAATCGGACGACGCGCGCAAGGTCGGCCAGATGCCCGACGCCGTTCCGGGCAAGGCGAAGCCGGCGGCGCCGGACACCCTGGCCGAGGCGCTCGACAACGAAGGCCGTCCCGCGGGCGAGGGCGGCGCCGGCGCCCGGCCGCCGCAGCCAGGCAAGGAGGAACTGCGCCTGATGGCGGACACGATGCCGGGCGCCGGACCCGGCGATTGAAATTGACGACGCCTTGCGCGCCGTGCTTTGCAGCCAAGTTCGACATGCCTACAATGGCCGATAGCCAGCGCGACTGGGAGGCGGCGACGAGGCGTTGGGCGGCTACAAGGGACTGATGAACGTTGAGGATGGCCAGCAGTTTGGTTCCGGGCTAGGAGTCTGCGCGGCAGACAATTCTTGCGCTGACCATGTGACGCGCTTCTTTGCCTGCGTCGATGGCGATTCACTTTCGCACTCGAAAGTGGAATGAAATAGGAGCCTGAGAGTGGGGATTGGACGGACTTTCGCCCTTTCAGGTCTTACGCGGACAGCATTTTCGCCATGCGCCGCAGGTTCAGCGCGGTGCAGACGAGTTTCCACTCGGCCTGAGCCTTCGCCAGTCCTCGCATGCTAAATTGCCGGAACCCGAGTACGCTTTTCACCCAAGCGTTGGGCGGTTCCGAGATCCACTTGCGTTTTCGGTAAGCCGCCTGGATCGTCGCGGATCTGAACTTGTCTGCCATGGCGGCACACAAAGGCCGCTTTTTCGGATCGATTACCGCTTCCTGCTTGCCGATGCGTCCGAGTGCCACAATCAGTTCGGACGGGTGAGCGCGTAGTTGCTCGAACATGGCTTCCGAGCGATAGCCTGCATCGGCGAGCACCAGCTCGGCATCGTCACCGACGTTGCGCTTTACCGCTGCGAGCACCGACGCCAGTTGCCCACTGTCAGCCGCACTATTGACGAGTTTGGCCGCCACGATGATGTGGGCGCTCTCGTCGACTGCAGCTTGGGCGTTGTACGCATAGTCGAAGCCGCCGCCGGCGCGCTTCATGATACGGCTTTCCGGATCGGTAAAATTCTCTTGGGCGTCGGGCTTGGGTTCGCCGAACTTGTATTTAAAACGCGACTTCTTCTTTGGCTTGCCAGAGTCCTCGGGCGGCACATCTTCGTCATCGCTACGGCCGCGCGCGATATCGGCCTGGCGTTGGCGATCTTCAAGACGCGCACGGGCAGCGCGGATGACGGCAAGGCGGTCCTCGCGCCTTGCGATCTCCGCCGGGATATCGAGTTCCGGCTCGTTTTTTTCGGCGGCATCCGCCGCTCTGGCCCTGGCCAGCAACGCGTCGATTTGATCCTTGAGCTCACGCTCGGCCTTTTGCATCCGGTCGTAGCTCATCGCTTTGTGGCGCGATGCGTTGGCCTTGATCTTGGTGCCATCGACACCGATCGTGCCAAGCTTGACCAAGCCGCACTCTTTCGCCATCTTCACTACCTGTACGAACAGGTCCGACAGTTCCTTCAAGTGGATCGCGCGGAAATCGCAAATTGTTCGGTGCGCCGGATAGTTGTCAGCGGCGAGCATACGCAACGCCACGTCCTCGTACAGCTTTCGGGCCAGCTTGCGTGATGAGAACACACCGGTTGCATACCCGTACACAAGTATTTTGACCATCATCGCCGGATTAAATGGCTGGTTGCGGGACCCGCCCCCTGCATACCGCGCGTGAAAGGCGGACAGGTCGAGCGAGTCGACAGTGTCGCTAACGAAGTAGGCCAGGTGCCCCTCAGGGAGCCAATCTTGCAAAGCATGGGGAAGCAGCATCTGTTGATGCTGATTGTAGGGCAGGTAGCTCGTCGTCATTCGACAAGTTTACCTCGTCCCCATTCCGATTGCATCAGTTTCTGCCGCGCAGACTCCTAGCCGATGAAGGAGTCGAACTGCATGTCGAATTCTTGCAGCGCCTTTTGCGCGTTCTGCATCTTTTTGCGGAACTCGGGGCCGCGCTGCAGGGCCAGGCCGACCGCCAGTACGTCGATGACGACCAGGTAGGCCAGCCGCGCCGAGATCGGCGTGTACGGGTCGATGTTGAAGACCAGGTCGATCGGGATCAACACCGTGGCCAGGTCGGCCAGCGGCGTGCCCGACGGCGCCAGCACGATGACGTCGGCGCCGCCGCGGCGGGCCAGCTTGACCGAGCGCACCAGCGCCGGGCTGTTGCCGCGCTGCGAGATGGCGACCACCGCGTCGCCGCTGCGCAGCAGCGCCGCGGCGATGCTGTGGATGTTCGGGTCGGCGTAGGCCACCGTCGGCACGCCGGAGCGGAAGAATTTGTGCTGGGCGTCGGCGGCGACGATGCCCGACGTGCCCTGGCCGTAGAACTCGATCTTGCTGGCGCGCGACAGGATGTCGAGCGCGCGCTGGATCGCCTCCGGGTTCAGGTTGTTGCGCAGGTCGAGCAGGGTGTTGATCGAGCGGCTGCAAATCTTGTTGACGAGGTCGGCCGCCAGGTCGTCCTGGGCCGGTTGCTCGTTGGCGCCCGGCATGGCCAGCGCCAGGCCCTGCGCCAGCTTCAGCTTGAATTCGTGCCAGCCGTCGTAGCCCAGGGTGCGGCAAAAGCGCACCACCGTCGGCTCCGACACGCCGGCGCTCTTGGCCAGCGCCGTGATGTTCTGGCTCACGGTCTGGGTCGGCTGCTCCAGCACCGCCAGCGCGACTTTTTTCTCCGACTTCGAGAGCGAATCGAGCTGGGTGCGGATCGAGTCGAGTAGCATCAGTCTTCCGGCAGCGCTTCTTCGCGCCATTGCAAGCCGTCGCGCCCGATCAGGGCGCTGGCCGCGGCCGGGCCCCAGGTGCCGGCGGTGTACGGAATCGGCGCGTTGTCGCTGTCTTCCCAATGGTCGAGGATCGGTTCGACCCATTCCCACGCCGCCTCCAGCTCGTCGCCGCGCATGAACAGCGTCAGCTGGCCGCGCAGCACGTCGAGCAGCAGGCGCTCGTAGGCGTCCATGCGCGGCGTCTTGAACGATTCGCGGAAGTCCAGTTCCAGCTCGGCCGGTTTCAGGCGCATGCCGTCGCCCGGCGTCTTGGCCATCAGGTTCATGCGCAGGCCCTCGTCCGGCTGCAGGCGGATCACCAGGCAGTTCGGCTGGAAGCTCGAGGTCGGCTGGGCGAAGATCGAGTGCGGGATCGGCTTGAAGCGCACGACGATCTCGGCCAGGCTGTCGGCCATGCGCTTGCCGGTGCGCAGGTAGAACGGCACGCCGGCCCAGCGCCAGGTGTCGATTTCAGCCTTCAGCGCGACGAAGGTCTCGGTGTGCGAGTGCTCGGGCGCGTCCGGCTCGTCGCGGTAGCTCGGCACGGCCTTGCCGTCGACGTGGCCGGCGCGGTACTGGCCGCGCACGATGTTTTGCGCCAGCGTGGTCGGGGTGAATTTTTTCAGCGAGCGCAGCACCTGCAGCTTGGAGTCGCGCACCGCGTCCGACGAGATCGACGTCGGCGGTTCCATCGCCACGATACACAGCAGTTGCAGCAGATGGTTTTGCAGCATGTCGCGCAGCGCGCCGGAGGTGTCGTAGTAACCCATGCGGTTGCCGACGCCGAGCTTCTCGGCGATGGTGATCTGCACGTCGGAAATCCATTCGCGGCGCCACAGCGGCTCGAACAGGATGTTGCCGAAGCGCAGGGCCATCAGGTTCTGTACGGTTTCCTTGCCCAGGTAGTGGTCGATGCGGTAGATCTGCGTTTCGGCGAAGACCTGGCCGACTTCGGCGTTGATCTGCTTGGCGCTGGCGAGGTCGCGCCCGAGCGGCTTTTCCAGCACCACGCGCGAGTTCGGCGTGACCAGCGAGTTGGCGGCCAGGTTGTCACAGATTTGCGCGAACAGGTGCGGCGGCGTGGCCAGGTAGTAGACCCGGGTCAGGGCCGGCTCCGGGCGCAACGCCGCCACCAGCGGCGCGTAGCTGTCGGCGTCGGTGGCGTTGAGCGAGACGTAGACGATGCGCTGGCAGAACTTGGTCCAGGCCGGCGCCGTCAGCGTGGTGGCCTTGATGTGCGGCTTCGAGTTCGCTTCGACGGTCTTCAGGAACTCGTCCTGGCCGCAATCCTGGCGGCCGACGCAAATGATGCGTGAGCTCGCCGGCAAGTCGTTGGCGACGTCGCGCGCGTACATCGCCGGCAGCAACTTGCGCATGGATAAGTCGCCGCTGCCGCCAAACAGAACCAGGTCAAAATCGGAAAGAGCCATAATATGAGAGTCGTCGCAAAAGTAAAGGGGCCGGAGGAGGTGCGCAGGGTGTCGCGCTGCCGGCAGTCTGGAACCCGACGCGGGCATTTATGTAAATTTACTACGTAGATGTGACGAATGCAAGTAATTTTACTACATTGCAGCCATGTTCGGCCATCGGGGGCGCTGCCGCGCGCACCCGGACGGCCCATTATATGCCGATCCGCCGGCGCCGGGCGGGCGCTTGCGGCGCCGGGCTTGGCCGCCGCAAGCGCGGCGCCGGCCGCTTTGGCGCCGCTGCAACATGCGGACATAAAAGTGTGAGGCGGGACAGTGGAACGGCAAATATATTATTGCCCGCGAACAAATTTCCGTATAATCAAATCGACCGATTACCCCGTTTGGGCGTGCCCTTGCGTGCCTTCCGATGCGCCTGGGGCGATGCCCCGGGGCCGCCGCAACAGACCGGTGCGCACTACAAGCCGGCGCCCACACCACATTCGCACCTTTACAACAGGGGACACCATGAGTTCAATGCAGCAAGACGTCGATGAACGCACCAGCCTGACTGGCAACAACAAGTTCGAATTGTTCCTGTTCCGCCTGGGCACCAGCGAGAATTCGACCCAGCGCGAGCTGTTCGGCATCAACGTGTTCAAGGTGCGCGAGATCATGGAAATGCCGCAGGTGACCGCGGTGGCCGGCTCGCATCCGCACATGCTGGGGGTGGTCAACATCCGCGGCCAGATCGTGCCGGTGATCGACTTGCCGATGGCCGTCGGCTGCACCGCCAGCAACGGCCTGCGCATCCTGATGGTGACCGAATTCGCCCGCTCGACCCAGGCCTTCGCGGTCGAGGAAGTCGACGAGATCGTGCGCCTGGAGTGGAACCAGGTGCTGTCGGCCGAGCAGACCGTCGGCGGCGGCCTGATCACCAGCATCGCCCGCCTCGACGGCGACACCGACAAGACCCGCCTGGCCCAGGTGCTCGACGTCGAGCAGATCCTGCGCAACGTATTGCCGTCCGGCGACCCGGACGTCGACAAGAGCAGCATCGGCCCGCAAGTGCGCCTGCCGGTCGGCGCGGTCATTTTGGCGGCCGACGACTCGTCGCTGGCGCGCTCGCTGATCGAACAGGGCCTGACGGCGATGGGCACGCCGTACATCATGACCAAGACCGGCAAGGAAGCGTGGGAGAAATTGCAGGCCATGTCGGACCAGGCCATCACCGAGGGCAAGACCGTCAAGGACAAGGTCGCGCTGGTGCTGACCGACCTGGAGATGCCGGAGATGGACGGGTTCACGCTGACGCGCAACATCAAGACCGACACGCGCTTCGCCGGCATCCCGGTGGTGATCCACTCGTCGCTGACGGGCTCGACCAACGAAGACCACGTCAAGGGCGTCGGCGCCGACGCCTACGTCGCCAAGTTCGTCGCGGCGGAACTGGCCGCGACCATCCGCAAGGTGCTGGCCAAGTAAGGTTGCCCAGGTTTTGTCGGTCGGCTTACGCCCCCTGGGCTAACCCGACCGACGAAAATCCGCCCGTCGATATTAAGGGATATATGCCGGTTCGGCGCGTCCCGCCACGTCCACCCGCAGCGACAGCACGCAGCCCGACAGCGGATGCGCCGCCAATTCTTCGGCCGAGCGCTTGTAGCTGGCGCTGGTGATATACAGCGTGCGCAAGTCGGCGCCGCCGAACGCCACCATGGTCGGGCAGCGCACCGGCAGCGCCACTTCGCGCAGCAGCGTGCCGTCCGGCGCGATGCACAACACCCGCCCGCCCTCGAACATCGCGCACCAGTAGTTGCCTTCGCTGTCGACGGCCGCGCCGTCCGGCCGGCCGCCGTAGTGGTTGGCCTTGTCGGTCGAAAAACGCTGGAATTCGACCGCGTCGGCCACCGTGCCCGCTTGCAGGTCGAAGCTGTAGCGGTCGATGCGGTGGGTGGTGGTGTCGGCGTGGTACAGGCTGCGCTGGTCCGGGCTGAAACCGAGGCCGTTCGAGACCGTCATGCCGCCCGACCAGACCAGCCGGGTCTTGCCCCGTTCCAGGCAAAACATCTGCGCCGCCTGCCGGTCGCGCGGCTCGTAGATGGTGCCGACCCAGAAGCGCCCGGCGGCGTCGGCGCGGCCGTCGTTGAAGCGGGTGGTGGCGGTGTCGTACGGCGCCGGCGCGATCTGCGTGACGGCGCCGCTGTCGGTGTCGAGGTGGGCGAAGCCGCTGCGCAGCGCCACCAGCAGTCCGCCGCCGGCGTGGCGCGCCAGCGCCGACGGCTCGCACTCCATGCGCCAGGTGCGCCGCGCGCCGCTGGCCGGGTCGAGCCGGTGCACGCTGAAACCTTCGATGTCGACCCAGTACAGGGCCGCCTCTTCGGCGTGCCACAGCGGGCATTCGCCCACTTGCATGGCGCCGTCGCAGGCCGCTTCGATGGCGGCCGCGGTGTGATTCGTCATAGTCGTGTCCTTGCGATTAGTATGCCGACCTGGCCGCCCTGGCCAGTTCGATCAAGCCGTTGGTCGAGCTGTCGTGGCGCTGCGGGCAGGCCTCGCCCTGCAGTTCGGCCTGGATGTTGCGGGCCAGTACCTTGCCCAGTTCGACGCCCCACTGGTCGAAGCTGTTGACGTCCCACAGCACGCCCTGCACGAAGGTCTTGTGTTCGTACAGCGCGATCAGCGCGCCCAGCGCGGCCGGGGTCAGCTGGTCCATCAAAATGGTGTTGCTCGGACGGTTGCCGGGGAAGGTCTTGTGCGGCGCCAGCGCGTCGATCTGTTCGGCGGCCAAGCCCTGCGCCT
The DNA here is from genome assembly GCF_000344615.1 of Janthinobacterium sp. CG3. GTDB lineage: Bacteria > Pseudomonadota > Gammaproteobacteria > Burkholderiales > Burkholderiaceae_D > Janthinobacterium. Next base: position 5,323,781 of record NZ_KB467824.1, read on the forward strand.
GCAGGTCGGCGCGCACCTCGGCGTCGGTCTTGCCGGTCATGAAGGCTTCCGACTGGGCGAAGCAGTTCGCCAGCAGCGCGTCGTGGTGGCCGGGCAGGTCGTGGGTCGGGCGCAGCGCGGCGATGAAGTCGATCGGCGTGACGTCGCTGCCCTGGTGCAGCAATTGGAAGTAGGCGTGCTGGGCGTTGGTGCCGCACTCGCCCCAGACCACCGGACAGGTCGGCGTGTCGACCGCCGCGCCGCCCTTGGTGACGCGCTTGCCGTTGCTTTCCATGTCGAGTTGCTGCAGGTAGGCGGGGAAGCGGCTCAAGTCCTGGTGGTAGGGCGCGATCGACAGCGAGGCGCAGTCGAGGAACTGGCGGTTCCAGAAGCCGACCAGGGCCAGTAGCACCGGCATGTTGCGCTCCAGCGGCGTGCGGCGGAAGTGCTGGTCCATCGCGTGCGCCCCGGCCAGGAAGTCGCTGAAGTAGTCGAAGCCCACCGACAGCGCCAGCGCCAGGCCGATCGAGGACCAGACCGAGTAGCGTCCGCCGACCCAGTCCCAGAACGGAAACATGTTCTCCGGGTCGATGCCGAAGGCCTTGATCGCCTCGGTATTGGTCGACACGGCAACGAAGTGCCGCGCCAGGTCGGCCGCCTCGCCCTCGAGCAGGAACCAGGCGCGCGCGGTATTGGCGTTGAGCATGGTCTCGGCGGTCACGAAGGTTTTCGAGGCAACGATGAACAGCGTCGTCTCCGGGTCGACCTTGGAGAGGATCGCCTCCATGTCGTGGCCGTCGACGTTCGAGACGAAGTGCATTTCCAGGCCCGGGTTGGCGTAGGAGCGCAGCGCCAGGCAGGCCATTTTCGGGCCCAGGTCGGAGCCGCCGATGCCGATGTTGACGACGTCGCAGATCGGCTTGCCGGTGTAGCCGAGCCAGCCGCCGTTGCGCACCCGCGCGGTGAAGTCCTTGACGCGATCCAGTACGGCGTGGACGTCGGCGTTGACGTCCTGGCCGTCGACCACCAGCGCGCCGCCGCGCGGCGCGCGCAGCGCCGTGTGCAGCACCGCCCGGTCTTCGGTCGGGTTGACTTTTTCGCCGGCGAACATGGCCTCGCGCCGGGCTTCGACGCCGCGCTCGCGCGCCAGGTCGGTCAGCAGGCCGAGCGTGGTGGCGTCCAGGCGGTTCTTGGAAAAGTCCAGCAGCAGGCCGGCGGCCTCGACCGTCAGTTGGCGGAAGCGCTGCGGATTGTCCGCGAACAACTGGCGCATCTGCCATTGGCTGGCGGCGGTGGCGTGCGATTGCAGGGCCTGGAAACTGGCGGTGGCGGTGAGCATCGGGGTAGGGGCGGTCTGGCGCATGATGGGTCGGCGTCGTAGAGTGGCTGTGGCGGGTTGAGGGGGCGGGCGGCGCGGAAAAGGCCGGCCCGGCGTCATATTATTTAACTATACATGAAAAACCGGTAATTTCACTACAGTTTGATCGGCGGCGGCGCCCCGCGCCGGCCGCTTTGGCGGCGCCCGCTTGGCGTTCGCGCCCGCCCCGCAATCCGCCCGGCGCGCGGCGGCGGCCCGGCGCGCAGCCGTGCGGCGCTTGCGTTTTGGCGGAAAATATAGCAAGCTGGCTCACAAAAGGGTGGTCGTATTCCAATTTTGTAGTAAAATTTCACGAAATACATTTATAAGGAACCGATCATGGCGGTGCATCCAGTAGTCGAAACCGTAACAGCGCGCATTATCCAGCGCAGCCGACCGTCGCGCGGCGCCTATCTGGCGCACCTGGAAGCGGCGCGCGTCAAGGGCGTGCAGCGCAACGCGCTGTCGTGTACCAACCTGGCGCACGGTTTCGCGGCGTTCCCGGCCAACGACAAGCTGGCGCTGCGCGAAGACAAGAAGCCGTCGGTGGCCATCGTCTCGTCGTATAACGACATGCTGTCGGCGCACCAGCCGTTCGAGCGCTTTCCGGCCATCATCAAGGACGCCGTGCGCCAGGTCGGCGCGGTGGCGCAGTTCGCCGGCGGCGTGCCGGCCATGTGCGACGGCGTGACCCAGGGCCAGCCGGGCATGGAGTTGTCGTTGTTCTCGCGCGACGCCATCGCCATGGCCACCGCCGTGGCGCTGTCGCACAATATGTTCGACGCCGCCCTGTACCTGGGCGTGTGCGACAAGATCGTGCCGGGCCTGCTGATCGGCGCGCTGCACTTCGGCCACCTGCCGGCCGTGTTCGTGCCGGCCGGGCCGATGGCGTCGGGCCTGTCGAACCAGGAAAAAGCCAAGGTGCGCCAGTTGTACGCGCAGGGCAAGGCGACGCGCGAGGAATTGCTCGAAGGCGAGGCCAAGGCCTACCACGGCGCCGGCACCTGCACCTTCTACGGCACCGCCAACAGCAACCAGATGTTGATGGAAGTGATGGGCCTGCACCTGCCGGGCGCCGCCTTCATCACGCCGAACACGCCGCTGCGCGACGCCCTGACGGTGGCGGCGGCCCAGCGCGCCGCGTCGATCACGGCGCTAAGCGGCAACTACCTGCCGGTCGGCCACGTGGTCGACGAGAAATGTATCGTCAACGCCCTGGTCGGCCTGCTGGCCACCGGCGGCTCGACCAACCACACCTTGCACCTGGTGGCGATCGCCAAGGCGGCCGGCATCGTCATCGACTGGAACGACTTCAACGAACTGTCGGCCGCGGTGCCGATGCTGACGCGGATCTACCCGAACGGCGACGCCGACGTCAACCATTTCCACGCCGCCGGCGGCACCGGTTTCCTGATCCGCGAACTGCTCGACGCCGGCCTGCTGCACGAGGACGTCACGACCATCCTCGGCAAGGGCCTGCGCGCGCACTGCACCGAGCCCTTCCTCGACGCACCGGGGCGGGGCGTGGTGTGGAAGGACGCGCCGCTGGCCAGCGCCGACGAGAACGTGCTGCGCACGGCCGCCGCGCCGTTCGCGCCGGACGGCGGCATGGTGCTGGTGGCCGGCAACCTGGGCCGCGCCGTGATGAAGGTATCGGCCGTCAAGCCGCAGCACCGCACGGTCGAGGCGCCGGCGCTGGTGTTCAATTCGCAGGAGGAATTCATGCTCGCCTACAAGGCCGGCAAGCTCGACCGCGACTTCGTCGCCGTGCTGCGCTTCCAGGGGCCGCGCGCCAACGGCATGCCGGAACTGCACGCGCTGACGCCGGCGCTGGCCAACCTGCAGGACGCCGGGCGCCGCGTCGCCCTGGTCACCGACGGGCGCATGTCGGGCGCGTCGGGCAAGGTGCCGGCGGCGATCCACGTGTCGCCGGAAATCCTGGCCGGCGGCCCGCTCGGCCTGGTGCGCGACGGCGACATCATCCGCGTCGACGCCTTCACCGGCACGCTCGAGGCGCTGGTGCCGGCCGACGTCTGGTGCGCGCGCACGCAGGCGCAGGCCGACATGACGCCGAACCACGTCGGCATGGGCCGCGAATTGTTTGCCATGTTCCGCTCCACCGTCAGCGCCGCGGAAGAGGGTGCCACCACCTTCGGTCTGCCGTCGCCGATTCCCACCACCGTTGCCCTGCATGACGCCGACGCCATCGTCGAAGACTTGCCGGGGTCCGATGAAGACACTCTCATAAAGAAATAATATGACTATGACTCTGCTGGAAATGATGCGCACCTCGGCCGTGATCCCCGTGATTGCGATTGACGACCCCGAGCACGCCGTACCGCTGGCGCGCGCGCTGGTGGCGGGCGGCATCCGCGTGCTGGAAGTGACGCTGCGCACCAAACACGGCCTGGCGGCGATCCGCGCCATGGCCGAAGTGCCGGGCGCCATCGTCGGCGTCGGCACGCTGACGCAGCCGGAACAATTCGCCGCCGCGCGCGACGCCGGCGCCGTGTTCGGCGTCTCGCCGGGCCTGACGGCGGCGCTGATCGCCGCCGCGAAAAGCAGCGGCCTGCCGCTGCTGCCGGGCGTGATGACGCCGTCCGAAGTGATGGCCGCGCGCGAGCAGGGCTTCCAGCAACTGAAACTGTTCCCGGCGGTGCCGGCGGGCGGCGTCGGCATGCTCAACGCGATCTACGGCCCGCTGCCGGACATCACCTTCTGCCCGACCGGCGGCATCTCGCAGGAAACCGCGTCGCAGTTCCTGGCGTGCAAAAACGTCGCCTGCGTCGGCGGCTCGTGGCTGACGCCGAAAGACGCCATCCTGGCCGGCAACTGGGACCGCATCACCGACCTGGCCAAAGCCGCCAGCGGCCTGCGCTCCGCCTAAGCCCCCTCCCGCGCCTGCCGTCCCGGCATGCGTGGCGCCGGCGCCGTTAAAACCAGCGGCGCCGGGCCGGGGTCGGCCCCCGAGGGGCCGCCCCCCCCCATGCGGTGAAGCCGGATTCACGCTTTTTGTGTTAACTAGTTCAACGCCGAAGCGCGCTTGAATCCTAGTCCGCGCACAGGTCTGGCGTCGGTCCGCCGGCAACGCCGGCCGGCGCCGGCGTCTGCGCCAGCACGCGGTTGCGCCCGGCGCGCTTGGCGCCGTACAGCGCGCGGTCGGCGGCGCCGATCAGCGTCGCCACTTCGACCGGCGCGTCCGGGTCCTGGCTGGCGATGCCGATGCTGACGGTGATGTGGCGCTCGGCGCCGCCGGCCTGCAGGTGCGGCACGGCCAGCGCGCTAATGCCGGCGCGCATCGCCTCGGCCATCGCCAGCGCGCCGTCGGCGTCGGTCTCGGGCAGGATCACCGCGAACTCCTCGCCGCCGTAGCGCGCCAGCAGGTCGGTGGAGCGCTGCAGCAGCGCCGTCAGCGCCGCCGCCACCTGGATCAGGCAGTCGTCGCCCTGCTGGTGGCCGTAGTGGTCGTTGTAGGACTTGAAGTGGTCGATGTCGATCATCAGCAGCGACAGCGCGGCGCCGTTGCGCTTGGCGCGGCGCAGCTCCTTTTCCATCGCGACGTCGAAATGGCGGCGGTTGGCGATGCCGGTCAAGCCGTCGGCGAAGGTTTGCGAGCGCAGCACCAGGGTCTGCTCGCGCAGCAGTTTTTCGCGCCCGACGGCGACGCTGACGTCGTGCACCTGGATCAGGCAATGCCGCGGCGCGCCGGCGATGTCGATCGGCGTCACCGCCACCGCCACCGCCTGCTGCATGCGTTCGTTGCGCGCCGCCGTGGCCGGGCTCGAGTACAGCGCGAACGGCGACTTGTTGAGCGTCTGCGACAGCAGCGAGGGGAAGTTGTCGCGCAACGCCTGGCCGATCGCCGCGTCGACCCGGCGCGCGCGCAGCTCGGGGTAGAGTTCGAGGAAATCCCGGCCCATCACGGTGTCGGCCGACAGGCCGGAGTGGCGCGCCATCCACTGGTTCCACAGCACCACGCGGCGCGCGCCGTCGAGCACGACGACGCCGAGGTTGACGGCGCCGAGCGCGCTCTCGAGCAGGCCCAGGCGCCCGACGTGGCCCGGCCCGGTCGTCACGCCGTCCCCATCACTTTGACCAGGTACTGGTTGACCAGGTCCTTCAGGTCGTGCAGCGAGGTGACGTCGAGCACGAAGGCGACGTAGCCGTGGATTTGGTGTTTTTCCAGGATGAAGTCGATGTGCAGCATCAGCACCACGGTGTCGGCCTGGCCGCCCGAGGAGGCCATGATTTCCTCGCTGGTGCCGACGTGGTAGACCGGCAGCGAGCCGTGCAGCTCGCGCCCGAAGATGTTGGCCAGCGTGCCGACGCAGGAATTGAGGATGATGTTGCCGATCTCGCTCATCGCCTCCTGTTCCATCTCCGTCAGTTCCTGCAGCGGGATCGATTCGCCCACCATCAGGCGCACGATTTCCAGGCTTTTATCCTCGGGGAACATGAGCATCGCCTCGGTCTGGAACGCGCCCTCGTAGTGCTGGCTGACGCCGCAGATGCGTTCGCCGTCGCGCTTGCCCAGCAACTGGGCCGCCTCGGCGCGGCTCAGGAAGCTGATCGAGGGCACCGACATCGTCACCTCCTCGTTGACGATTTCGCTCATCGCGGCGGCCGCGTGGCCGACCCCGATGTTAAAAATCTCCACCAGGGCATCGTGTTCGAGTTCGGTGAGGGAGAGCATGCTCAGCTCTCTAGCGCGTTGAGCAATTGGTGGATGCGGCCTTCGGTGATGGGTTTTTCCATGAAACCGATGCCCAGTTCGGTGGCCCGGTTGCGCGTGGCGTTTTGCACGTTGGCCGTCACCAGCGAGATGTGGCTGTGCGGACACAGCGCGCGCAGCTGTTCGGCCGCCGCCATGCCGCCCATGCCGGGCATGTTGACGTCCATCAGGATGAGGACCGGTTGCAGCGCCGGCGCCTTCGCCAGCGCTTCCTCGCCGGTGGCCGCCTCGACGACGGTCCAATCGGGTTTCTTGCTCAGAACAAATTGATGCGCCATCAGCCGGGAAACCCGGCTGTCGTCGACAATAAGGACCGTTTTACTTTGGTTCATGGGTTCTTCCTGAAACTTTGTATGCTGGCGACAACGCATTTTCGCACATTTTGCGCGCCCGCTCCCGCGTATATTAGGCGCGTGCGTACGGTGTCGGGGCGTGGGCGCTGCCGGCGCGGCGGACCGGCCGGCGCCATTTGCCGCGCAAAGCGGCTGGGCAGGCCGGCAATCCGCTAAAATACCGCCATTGCCGTTTATTTCCACCCTTTTTACAGAGCACCACTGCCATGACCCAAGACGAATTGAAACAAGCTGTTGCCCGCGCCGCCATCGAGTATGTAGTGGACGGTGAGATTATAGGTGTGGGCACGGGTTCGACCGCCAATTTTTTCATCGATGAATTGGCCAAGATCAAGCACCGCATCAAGGGCGCCGTGGCCTCGTCGGAAGCGACCGCGGCGCGCCTGCGCGGCCATGGCATCGAGGTGTTCGACCTCAACGACGTGGCGTCGATCGCCGTCTACGTCGACGGCGCCGACGAAATCACCGCCGCCGGCGCGATGATCAAGGGCGGCGGCGCGGCGCTGACGCGCGAGAAAATCGTCGCCTCGGTGTCGGGCCAGTTCGTCTGCATCGCCGACGGCTCCAAGCTGGTCGAGACGCTGGGCCAGTTCCCGCTGCCGGTCGAGGTGCTGCCGATGGCGCGCGCGGCCGTCTCGCGCCGCCTCGGCGCGCTCGGCGGCCAGCCGCGTCTGCGCCTGAAGGCGGGCAGCGACGAAGCCTTCGTCACCGACAACGGCGCCGTCATCGTCGACGTGCTGGGCCTGGCGATCGCCGACCCGGTGGCGTTGGAGCGCGAGATCAACCAGATCGTCGGCGTGATCGCGGTCGGGCTGTTCGCCGGTCGCGGCGCCGACGTTTGCCTGCTGGGTACCGCGGACGGCGTGCGCACGCTGACGTTTTAAACCACGGCGCCCCGGCGCCACTGCTGACCGGACCTGAGCATGAAGCGATTGACCGTATTGTTGTCGTCCGCGCTGTTGTTGAGCGCCTGCGCCGGCTTGCCGTTTGGCGTGCCGTTGATGAAAACCGAGGCGCAGGCGCGCGAGGAGGTGGCGCGCGCCGCCGCCAGCCGGCGCGTACCGCCGCCGGCCCTGGCGGCGGACGGCACCGCGCGCGTCGCCATCGACGGCGTGGAGATTGAGAAGGTCGAGTTTCGCGCCGGCGTGTCCTCGGCGACGGTGGAGCGCCTGGCGCGGCAGCGCAACTGCAGCGGCGGCCTGGGCGCCGGCCTGGTGAGCCAGCCCGGCCCGGTCGAGGTGTACCGCATGGCGTGCGACAACGGCAGCGTCTTCCTCGCCAAGTGCGAACTGCGCCAGTGCAAACCGATGTAGGCCAAGGCGCCGCGGACCCTGCTGGCGTTCAGTTGCCGTGTCGTAGGTCGGATGCGCGGGCCGCCGAGGCGTCGGCGTAATCCGACCTACAAAACCTGCGGGCGTAAAAAAACCACGCGTTCCGGAAGTGTCCCTGAAAGCGTGGCTTGTCGCCGGGCGGGCCGGCCGCCGCGGCTTAGTCGGCCGGTGGCACGTAACCCATGGCGGCGTCGGCGCCGTCGCCGAAGAAGTGCTTTTCCATCTGCGTGGCCAGGTATTTGCGGGCGCGCGCGTCGGCCAGGTTCAGGCGGTTCTCGTTGACCAGCATGGTCTGGTGCTTGAGCCAGGCCGCCCACGCTTCCTTCGATACCGATTCGTAGATCTTCTTGCCCAGTTCGCCCGGGTACGGCGCGAAATCGAGGCCTTCAGCGTCTTTGTTTAACTTGATACAGTGAATTGTGCGGGCCATCTGTGCTCCTAAAGCGGTCAATGTAAAGCGTGATTATAAAGTCTTAATGAGGACCTGGGATTTGCGCTGCCAGTTGTACATGTGCTGGCGGTCTTTCGGCAGGTCGTCGACGTTGGCCGGCACGAAGCCGCGTTTTTTGAACCAATGCGCGGTGCGCGTGGTCAAAACAAACATTTTGTTGAAGCCGGCGGCGCGGGCGCGGTTTTCCATGTGTTTCAAAATACGCTCGCCGTCGCCCTGCGCCTGCACTTCCGGATTAACCGTCAGGCAAGCCATTTCGGCCATTTTTTGCGCCGGGAACGGGTACAGGGCGGCGCAGCCGAAAATGACGCCGTCATGCTCGATGACGGAGAAATATTCGATTTCGCGTTCGATCAGCTCGCGTCCCCGCTTGACCAGGGTGCCGTCGGCCTCCAGCGGCTCGATCAGTTTGATGATGCCGCCGACGTCCTCGATGCTGGCCTGGCGCAGGCTTTCCAGGTTCTCGTGGCTGATCATGGTGCCCACGCCGTCATGGGTGAACAGCTCCAGCAGCGCCGAGCCGTCGGTGGTGAACGGCACGATGTGGGCGCGCGGTACGCCGCTGTTGCACGATTTGATGGCGTGCTGCAGGTAGAAGGCGGTGTCGTGCGGCAGGAAACCGGCTTGCAGCACGGCCTCGGCCTGGTGCGAGGACAGTTCGCGGATTTCGGTGCCGGCGGCGTCGAGCATCATCGGCGTTTCGCTGATGAAGATCAATTTGTCGGCGTGCAGCGCGATCGCCGCCGAGACGGCGACGTCTTCCATCGTCAGGTTGAACGCCTCGCCGGTCGGCGAGAAGCCCAGCGGCGAGAGCAACACCAGCGCGTCGGCGGCCAGGATCGGGTGGATGGTTTCGGAGGCGATCTTGCGCACCACGCCGGTCAGTTCCAGGTCGACGCCGTCGATGACGCCGAGCGGGCGGGCGGTGACGAAGTTGCCGGAAATGATGCGGATGGCGGCGTGCGCCATCGGCGTGTTCGGCAAACCCTGGCTGAAGGCGGCCTCGATGTCGAGGCGCAATTCGCCGGCGGCCTCTTTCGCGCACTCGAGCGCGGCGATGTCGGTGATGCGGATGCCGTTGGTAAAACGGCCTTCGACGTTGCGCAACGCCAGTTGTTCGGCTACCTGTGGTCGCGAACCGTGGACGATGACGACTTTGATGCCGAGCGCGTGCAACAGCGACAGATCCTGCGCCAACACCGGCAACGCGCCGGCGGTGACGAGTTCACCTGGGAAGGCGACCACGAAGGTCTTGCCACGGAATGCGTGGATGTAAGGTGCGACCGAGCGCAGCCATTGGACGAATTGGGTAGGGTTTTCCATTAAGCGCATTATAATTCGCTGCGCGATGTCCGCGCCCAAATACCTGTAAAAAACAATGTCCCAAACCAGCAATAAGCCTTCGACTACTTTCCCACGCCCGAATTCGGCCTCCGACCAGAGTGGAACGACCGCGTCCGCGGCGCCAAACGCGCCCGCGCGGCCGGCGGAGCAGCCGCGCGCGCCGCGGCCGGAGGGGCAGCAGGCGCAACGGCCGCCGCGCGCGCCGCGGCCGGAAGGCCAGGGCGGGCCCAGCGAGCCGCGCACGCCGCGCGAGCCGCGCGTTGCCGAAGCGCCGTTCCGCAATCCGCTGCCGCCGATCACCTATCCGGAAGACTTGCCGGTGTCGGGCCGGCGCGGCGAAATCGCCGAGGCCTTGCAGGCGAACCAGGTCATCATCGTCTGCGGCGAGACCGGTTCGGGCAAGACCACGCAGTTGCCGAAGATTTGCCTGGAGCTGGGGCGCGGCCGGAAGGGCCTGATTGGCCACACCCAGCCGCGGCGCATCGCCGCCTCGTCGACCGCCAAGCGCATCGCCCAGGAGATGGGCACGCCGCTGGGCGAAACCGTCGGCTTCAAGGTGCGCTTCGCCGACACGCTGACGCGCGGCGCCTCGGTCAAGCTGATGACGGACGGTATCTTGCTGGCCGAGACGCAAACCGATCCGCTGTTGAAAAATTACGACACGATCATCATCGATGAGGCGCACGAACGCAGCCTGAACATCGACTTCCTGCTCGGCTATCTAAAACAGTTGCTGCCGCGCCGGCCGGATTTGAAGATCATCATCACCTCGGCGACCATCGACGCCGACCGCTTCGCGCGCCATTTCGGCACGCCCGAGAAGCCGGCGCCGGTGATCGAGGTGTCGGGCCGGCTGTACCAGGTCGAGGTGCGCTACCGTCCGGTCGAACGCGACGGCGTGCCGATGGGTAACGCCGACGCCGCCAAGCCGGCGCCCAAGGCCGCCGCCGCGCGCGAGAAGCGCGACCTGATGGACGCCGTCGTCGACGGCGTCGAGGAACTGTGCCGCATCGGTTCGGGCGACGTGCTGGTGTTCCTGCCGGGCGAGCGCGAAATCCGCGACTGCGCCGAGGCGCTGCGCAAGCACCATCCGCCGCATGTCGAAATCCTGCCGCTGTTCGCCCGCCTGTCGGCCGAGGAGCAGGAACGCGTCTTCAAAGTGAGCAACGCGCGCCGCATCGTGCTCGCCACCAACGTCGCCGAGACCTCGCTGACGGTGCCGGGCATCCGCTACGTGGTCGACGCCGGCTTGGCGCGCGTAAAACGCTACAGCTACCGCAACAAGGTCGAACAGTTGCAGATCGAGCCGATCGCCCAGTCGGCGGCGAACCAGCGCGCCGGCCGTTGCGGCCGCGTCGCCGACGGCGTCTGCATCCGTCTGTACGAGGAGCAGGACTTCCTGCTGCGGCCGAAGTTCACCGAGCCGGAGATTCTGCGCTCGTCGCTGGCCTCGGTCATCTTGCGCATGAAGTCGCTGCACCTGACCGACGTCGAAACCTTCCCCTTCATCGAGCCGCCGCTGGCGCGCGCCATCGCCGACGGCTACCAGTTGTTGCAGGAACTGGGCGCGGTCGACGAGGTCAACCGCCTGACCGCGCTGGGCAACAAGCTGGCCAAGCTGCCGCTGGACCCGCGCGTGGGCCGGATGATTTTGGCCGCGCTCGACAACGTTTGCCTGACGGAAGTGCTGATCATCGCCTCGGCGCTGTCGGTGCAAGACCCGCGCGACCGGCCGATGGAACACCAGCAGGCGGCCGACGAGGCGCACAAGAAGTTCGCCGACGAGAAGTCGGAGTTCCTCAGCTACATCAAGATCTGGAGATGGTTCGAAGGCGCCATCGAGCACAAGAAAACCAACCGGCAGTTGCAGGACAACTGCCGCGCCAATTTCCTGTCGCAACTGCGCCTGCGCGAGTGGCGCGACGTCCATTCGCAGCTCTTGACGATTGTCAAGGAGCAGGGCTGGCGCATGAACGACGCGCCCGCCACTTATGAAAACCTGCACACGGCGCTGCTGACCGGCCTGCTGGGCAACATCGGCTTCAAGGCCGAGGACGAGCCGGGCGCCGGCTTCCTGGGCGCGCGCGGCATCAAGTTCCACGTCTGGCCCGGTTCCTCGCTGCTGAAGAAACCCGGCAAGTGGATCATGGCGGCCGAGCTGGTCGACACCACGCGCCTGTACGCGCGCTGCATCGCGCAGATCCAGCCGGAGTGGCTGGAAAAGGTCGGCGGCCATCTGTTGAAGAAGTCCTGGGGCGAGCCGCGCTGGGAAAAGCGCTCGGCGCAGGTCAGCGCGTCCGAACGCGCCACGCTGTACGGGCTGGTGGTGTACGCGCAGCGGCGCATCAACTACGGCCAGTTCAACCTGCCCGAGGCGCGCGAAATCTTCATCCGCGACGCGCTGGTAGGCGGCGAGTTCGACACGCGCGCGCCGTTCTTCGCGCACAACCACAAGCTGATCAAGGAAATCGAGAACCTCGAGCACAAGTCGCGCCGCCTCGACGTGCTGGTCGACGATGAATTGATCGCCGCGTTCTACGACAAGCTGCTGCCGGCCGACGTGTGCAACGGCGCCGGCTTCGAGAAGTGGCACAAGGACGCCACGGCCAAGGAAGCAAAGCTGCTGTTCCTCAACCGCGACGAGCTGATGCGCCACGAGGCGGCCGGCGTGACCACCGAGCTGTTCCCGAAAATGATGGCGGTGACGGGGCTGGAAATGCAGCTGACCTACCATTTCGAGCCGGGCAGCCTGCGCGACGGCGTCACCTTGTCGGTGCCGCTGTTCGCGCTCAACCAGTTGCCGCGCGAACGCTGCGAATGGCTGGTGCCGGGCATGCTGAAGGAGAAGGTGCATCTGCTGCTCAAATCGCTGCCGCAAAAGCTGCGCCGCCACTGCGTGCCGCTGCCCGACTACGCGGCCAAGTTCTGCGAACGGGTGCACGAAGCGGGCGTGTTCGGCCGCGGCGACCTGGTCGACGCCATCATCGCCGACGTGCGCGCCCAGACCAGCCTGAGCGTGCTGACCACCGACTTCAAACCGGAGACCTTGCCGGCGCATCACTTCATGAACTTCAAGGTGGTCGACGAGCACGGCCGCCAGTTGGACATGGGGCGCAACCTGGCCACCTTGCAGGCCGAGTTCGGCGGGCAGGCGCGCCAGGAGTTCCAAAAGATGGCCGAGGTGAAGACCGCGCCGCCGACCGGCGCGGTGTACGTGCCGGCCGCCGCCAAGGGCTTCGGCGCCGGCGGCAACATGGCGGCGGCCAAGGCGGGCGGCGCTGCGGCGAACACCGTCACGCAGCACATGGGCCTGACCGGCTGGACCTTCGGCGAACTGCCGGAGCTGCTGGAAATCGTCCAGGGGAAAGTGACCCTGATCGGCTTCCCGGCGCTGGTCGACAAGCTCACGCATTGCGACCTGGAAGTGTTCGACGATCCGACCGTTGCCGCGCGCACGCACCGGGTCGGCCTGCGCCGCCTGTTCGCGTTGCAGATGAAGGACCAACTCAAATACGTCGAGAAAAGCATCCCCGGCCTGCAACAGATGGGCATGCAATTCATGGCGCTGGGTTCGCAGGAAGAGTTGCGCGAACAAATCATCCAAAAGGCGCTCGACATCGCCTGCCTGCAAGATCCGCTGCCGCTCGACGCCGCCGCTTTCGCCAAGCGCAAGGACGAGGGCAAGTCGCGCCTGGTATTGCTGGTCAATGAAATCGCGCGCCTGCTGGCGCAGGTGCTCACCGAGTTCCACGGTTTGCCGAAGCGCTTGCAGGGCATACCGGGGCCGGCCGCCGCCGACATGCAAAGCCAGTTGCAAGGGCTGGTCAACAAACGCTTCCTGCTTGACAACGATTACGGCCAGATCGCGCACTTCCCGCGCTACCTGAAGGCGATGAACGTGCGCCTGGAAAAGCTGCGCATCGACCCCGCCCGCGACGCCAAGCTGATGGCCGAGTGGCAACAGGCTGCGACCTTGTACCAGCGCTGCGCCAAGGACCGCCAGGCCGGCAAGAACACCGATCCGAAGCTGACGGAGTTCCGTTGGATGCTGGAAGAGCTGCGCGTGTCGCTGTACGCGCAGGAGTTGCGCACGCCAATGCCGGTGTCGGCGAAACGCCTGCAAAAAGTGTGGGAATCGATGCAGCGTTAAGTTAGCGTCTCGTAGGTCGGGTTGGCGGAGCGTAGTGCGGCAGTGTTGGCCAAAGCGGAACGCGCCGCTCCAGGCCAACGTTGTCGGCTTACGCCCGATGGGCTAACCCGACCTTCTATGATGAATTCCAAGTCAACTGGTTTTTCGCAAATTTATCCTATCCCTTGTTTCGGTATCGGCGGGGTCAAGGGCGGGCGAAGCCCGGCGAAGCGAACCCTTGACGCCGCCGATACCGAAATATGCTGGTCCATGGCGCCATGACGCATATTGCGGCTTGGCGCCATGCCGACCTGTTTCGTTTTGGCCTTCGTTCATTGCCAGCGCTTTGCTTTCGTCGTTCGTACAGCCCAGTTCGAAGCTCTCGGTCATCATTGCGTGAGACTTCACGTCCCACCACCTTCTATCCGCTGGTTTTGCTACCCCAGCCTAATTCTGCATGCGCGTTGCGCTTAGTGACCTTGATGCGTGCAAGCCCCATCTACTAGGGTCGGTTGCCATGGGCAACCAGGTCGGGTTACGGGCCTGCCTACTCCTTGCTGCTGCGTAGTTCAACGTAATGCCAACTGCTGGTACTGAACGTGCCGCCTTACTCCCTTATGCCGCTCGTTTCAACTGCGCCCCTTCGGGGACGATCCCATGCTCCAGGTAGCGCCACAGGGCGACCACCAGCTTGCGCGCCACCGCGACGATGGCGATGCGCTTGCCGCGCTTGTTCTGGCCTCCCTGCGTGCGCCGGGCGAACCATTTCGTCATCACGCTGTCGGGTTGGTAGCGCAGCCAGAACCAAGACATCTCGATCAACAGCGCGCGCACGCGCCGGTTGCCCTGCTTGCTGATGCCCTGGTCAACCCGGCTCTCGCCGCTGTCGTAGGGCTGCGGCACCAAACCGACGCAGGCGCCCACCTGCCTGCGGTTCTCGAATTTGCGCCAGAACAGCTCCAGCACCAACCTCGTCGCGCCCACCGGCCCCACCGCCTTCAACCGTTCCAGGTCGGCAATGCGCTGGCGCACCTCCGGCGGCAATTGCTCCGCCATCCCTTTTTCCAGCGCGGCCAGTTGTTGCTGCGCCAACTCCAAACGTTTGCACTCCTGTTCCAGCCGCTGCTGCAGCTGCGCCGACAGCGGATCGCCGTCGTAGCAACACAATTCCCGCTTGTTCAGCCGCGCGCCCCACATCGCCGCCGACGCCATCCCAGCAGCCGACGGTGCGCAGCAGCTTGCGGATCCGGTCGCGGTGCTGCTGCGTTTCCTTTTGCAACTCGCCGCGGTCCCGTACCACGTGCCGCTGCGCCTCGGCCTCCACCGTCGGAACACGGATCACGTGCATCCGGTCGTACTCGCCACGCAACCAGCCCCGCAATGTCAGCACCAGCTTGATCGCGTCGAGCCGGTCGGTCTTGGCCCGCCGTTTGTGCCGCTCGACGGGAATGCTGGCAGGGTCGCAGATCACCACCTCGTAGCCCAGCTTCGAGAGGGCGCGTTCAATCCAGAAGCCATCCTGACCAGCCTCGTACAGCACGACGGTGCGTACCTCGGCGGCCAGGCCCCACTTTGCCTTGAACTTCTCAATCTCCTGCACCGTTTCGTTGAGGCGCCCCGCCGCTGTCTCGCCGGAAACCGTCTGAATCGCCGGCTTCTCTCTCTTTCCGTCGTGCAAGGCAATTTTCCAGCTCTTGCTCGACAACTCTAATGCCACTGCAAAAACTTCGACTTCAGGCGTAAAATCGTTGGCGCGGGTCGGTTGCATGATTTTCTCCTAAGTTGATTCTTCGAACCTTCACTTTAGGATTAATTTGCGTCTTTTGCCGACCCGCCTTCATTCATAGTATCTACAAAACCTGGCGCTAGCCTGCAATCCCGCCCGAGCTACCGGCCCCGGAAGTCGACCGGCCGCTGTGTGCCGCGCCGCTGCGCGATCCGGTGCCATAGAACGTCCTGATTTGCTGGGCCCAGTCTTCGCTGGTCATGTCGGGCCAGTGGTCCTTGTCGAAACCGGGTGCGGTTTTAAGCTGGTCCTTGTCGATGTCGAGCAGGAAGCGCTTGTTGACGGTGTCGAGCGTCAGGCTTTCCCAAGGCACGGCAAACAGTTTTTCGCCCATGCCGAGAATGCCGCCGAACGACAGCACGGCATACGCCACTTCACCGGTGCGCATGTCGAGCATGATTTCCTTGATGTCGCCCAGGTCTTGCTCTTTGTGGTTGTAAACATCTTCGCCCACCAGCGTACCGGAACCCATTAATTCCGGGCCGGGGCCGCCGCTGCTGCTGCTTCTACCTTTGTACATGCCAAGGGTGTCACGGTCCATATAAGTCATGTCAGCCTCCTTTGTATTGATTCGCCCGGAAACGCCGGGAGTCGCTGATGAATGGGGTTCTGCAAAAGTCAGAATAAGCATTCGTACCCCGCGGCGTTTGATCTGCCTCAATCGTGTTGGCCCGCTCCTTGTGAGCGCTAGCGTACCGAGCGCGGCGCTGTTTCGCGTTATTGTGGTGTTTGTGCATGCCGGCGAAACAGTGCGGTTCTAACGCGGGATAGAGGATTGCGATGACATTTTTTACCGGCAGGATGGATTCCCATTGTCCAGGCAATGTGGTGAGACGACGATGGTGAAGGCCTCGACGCAATGGCTACGCGGCTTGGTGCGCGTTGGCAAGGCGCAGCAGCGCAGCGCCACCAAGCTGGCCCAAAGCCTGTTCGGCACACCCGCGCCCAAGCCGCGCGCCAAGGCCAAACCTAAACCCAAACCCACGCTGGCGCTGGCGCCGAAGCCAACGCTGGCGCCGTCGCCGAAGCCACGGGCGGCGCCGAGGGCAAAGGCGGCGCCAAAGCCCGCTGCCGCCGCGTCGCGGGCCAAGCCGGCGGCCGCGCCGCGCGCCCGTGTCGCGCAACCGGCGCTGCCCGGAAAGTGGCTGGCCAGCTATTATTCGCCGACGCCCGAAGCCGGGCACATGCCCGGCAAGCGCATGATGTATTACCTGTATTTGCCCGACAAAGCGCCGTCCGCGACAATGCTGCGCAAGGGCATGCCGCTGGTCGTGATGCTGCACGGCTGCGACCAGACCGCGCCGCAGTTCGCGCAAGGCACGCGGATGAACCGGCTGGCGGAGAAAAAGGGTTACGCCGTGCTGTATCCGCAGCAGTCGCTCAGCTCGCATGCCCACCGCTGCTGGAAATGGTACGACAAGGCCACGCAAGAGGGCGGCGGCGACGTCCGCACGATCGTCGGCATCATTGAGCAAGTGGCCCAGCGCTATGGCATCGACCGCTCGCGCGTCTACATTGCCGGCATGTCGGCCGGCGCCGGCATGGCCGACATCGTCGCGCTGACGCATCCCGAACTGATCGCCGCGGTGGGCCTGCATTCCGGGCCGGTGTATGGCGCCGGCCACGGCGTGATCGGCGCGCTGAAGGTGATGCAACACGGCGCCAGCCAGCACGTCGACGACGCCATCGGCGACGTGCTGGCGCGCCGCCCGGCGTTTCCGGCGCTGCCGGCGATCCTGATCCAGGGCGAGGCCGACAAGGTGGTGCGTCCGGTCAACCAAGCCCAGCTGACACGCCAAAGCCTGCTGCTGAACCGCATGCCGGCGCAGACGGCGGTGTCGGTCGAGGCGAAGCCGGCGGGGCGGGCCGGCAGCCGCAACCCGGCCAACGCGCACCAGATCCGCGACTTCCACGTCGGCAGCAAACTGCTGCTGCGGGTGGCCAGGATCGAGCGCCTGGAGCACGCCTGGAGCGGCGGCGACCCCAGCCTGACCTACAACGACAAGGCCGGGCCGGACGCCAGCAAAATGATGCTCGACTTCTTCGCCAAGCACCGCCGCGTTCGCTGAGGCCCGGGTTCGCCTGCGGCCTTAATGCAGCACGGTGGCCGATCCGCGCTGCAAGACGTAAGTTCCGCCCGTTGACGCGACGAAATATACAGTTCCCTCGTCAGGCTGGACTTCATACTGGACCGTGGCACTGTCGCCAGCTTTTCCGACCGTCCATATACCAGGCGTCAAGTCGGTCACCAACACTTTCATGCCGCCGGGCGAAGGCGGCAGCACGAAGCTGGCCGTATCGGTGATGTCGGCGCCGTCCTTGGCGAACAACACCGCCCGGTCTTTCAGCGTCACGCCGCTCATCTGCTCCGACACAATGGCCGCCGTGGCAAATGGAGGGGGGCCTTCGCCAACGACCGTGCCGTTCATATTGAGCACCTTGGCATCCATCACCTGCATGACATTCAAGAAGGTATCGGCGCCGGCTTTCGTTTTTGGCGAAACTTCGACACGCCAAGATCCCGCTTCCTCGGTGTTTAGTTGATGGTTCGGAAAGATGGCGTAGTTCGTGTCGCCGACCAGATATTCGCGGCCCGGGCCGCCAACCTTGACGATGGCGGTGTTGTCTGCGGCGGGCAGCAAGGTCCGGTTGACCAGCTTGCCGTTGTAGCCGTTGCCGGTGCGCAGGACCGTGACGGTATCGCCTGTGATCTGCGGTTCGGCTTGGGTGTGCAGCAACCAGGTTTTGGTGAAGGCGCTGTTGCTGGAGGTTAGCTTGTCGAACACGATTAGGGCGGCGGGATGGTCGGGGTCGTTCAAATTCAAGAATACGAAGGAACGTTTGACCTCGCTGACCTTGGACGTGTAGGCGTTGGTGAGGTCGCCTTTCAGATAGCTGAACTCCGGTTTGACGGCGTCCGGGCCGAACTGGTGCCTGAGCACGCTGGCCACTACCGAGCTGTTGTCCACGCGCTGGTCGCTGTTGTACTGGGTATCCGGATGCGGCAGGTTGAGCAATTCCGGCAGCGAGAATGGTTCGTATTTCGAGACCCAGCGCTGGCCGCCGTCGTTGGCGGAACCCAGGAACTCTTCGCTCGGATCAAGCACCAATAGCGCATTGTGGGCGATCGTGCGCTTGTAGTAGTTTTTGTCGTGGGTGCTGCCGTATTCCAAACTTGTAGTGCCGTCGGCGCTACCGGGGACGCCGTTGGCGGTGCTCTTGCCCGAGTAGATGCCCGATGCGCTGGCCAGGCTGCCTTTGTAGTAGAACTGGAACTGGCCGGCATCGAGGTGCTGGTGGTTCCTGTATTGCACGTTGCCGATTTTCATGCTCGCGATGGCCGTGCCGGAATCCAGCTTGACGCCGTTTTCCCAGCCCGTGCGCGCCACCATGATGCCTGCCGGGTCGGGGAAATACTTTGTGAGAGGCAGGTTTTTCGGACTGGTTTGCGGGATCAATTGCGTGTTGCCAAACAAAAGGTACCAGATATCGTCCTCGACACTAAAACCAGTGGTTTGTTCGACCACACTGAGTTGCTGCGCAAGCTCTTGTTTCAGTACCGGGTCGTTGTAATAGCTTGCGGGCAAAAGATAAGCGATCGGTTCCGACCAGTACTGGCCATAGCGCATGTAAGCGGATTGATAGATGTCGCCGTCACGCATCATCTGTCCATCGGGCCTGCGCATATAGAGCCAGTGATAGGGTGTCATTTGCTGCAGTGGATCGAATACGTCGCCGGCGCCCATGCGACGGAAGATCCAGGCCGCATACAGGTCGGCCATGTAGCGGACCGGCCCGTAAGAAAGGCCTTGATGGTGGCTTTGGGCTTGATAGCTGAAATGACGGGCTTCGATGAATTCCGCGAAGAAGCGGCCGGCGACGATCTGGTAAATGGTCGGATCTTCGTCGTAGAAAGCCACGCCGGCGCTTAACTGGTCGCGCATCAGTTGCGCCTCGCTGCCATGGCCAACCAACGAACCCTGTTTGATTGGCGGGTAGCCGATTTCCATGGTTGGCGCAATCGTCTTGAAGCGTTCGATGAAGTACGTCCGCTGCGCGGCGGTCATCAGCGGGTAACACCAGTCGTAGACCATGGCGCTGGTCAAGATGGTGTCGCCTTTTTCGCGGGTATCCGCAGTGAATCGGACGGTCTTTAGGTTGTTTTCCATCAGGGTGACGGCCAACGCTCCGTTCATCTGGTTGCCGTACAGCAGATAATCCAGGGCTCGGCGTTTAATGGCGACCAGCAACTCCTTTTTGTAATTTGACTTGCCGGCCTCCGCAAGCGGGAGATTGCCCTCGGGATAGACCTTGATTGCGTCGCCGGCAATTTTTTCCATGCGCTCCCACGCCGGCTTGATTTCCGGATGCGCCATTTGGCTGCGCAACCGGTCCAGATCGGAATTCCTGGCGAACAGGCGAGGGTGGCCGGCCGGTGGCACGATAGCGGGGATGCCGGGGCTGGTGCCCATGCCGCTGGCAACAAAGGCGGGCAAGGAGCTTACCATCAGTCGGTCAATGCCTGCTCCGCCCATGTGGCGGTCGAGCTTGATAGTGTTCACGCCAGCTTTGAGTACGCGCTCTACATAGAACCACTTCCAGTCGCCGTCCACTTTGGGCGGTCTGGTCGCGCTGAACGCGCTGGATCCCATGTCATCCTCTACCGCCAGAAAGAGGGAATTCGACGTAGCGCTTGTTGCCAGCATGCGCAGCCAGATTTTGTAAGTGCCGGCGGCAGGAATCAGCACTTGATAAGACAGTTCACCGGGAGTACCGGCCTCTTGCGCCCCCTTGTACTCGGGCGGCGCTTGCATGAACCGTTGATTCGATGCGCCGGCGCCAGTTTTCTCGAGCCATCCAGAGCTCGCGCTTTTCGTGCCGTCTTCGGCCTCGATCATGAACTCGGTTTGGAATGGGATCGATGCGCCCAGGGCCGCGTGGCTGGCCAGTCCCGCGGATATAAGCAACGGCAATAATTTGGCCCGTGCACCACAACGCGTGCGAATACTCATCTCATACTCTCCCATGCAATATTATATCAATGATAATTTCATAAATAGTAACATGTGGCGCCTGGCCCGTGCGGGTTACCGGACGTTTTTCGCCTACTGTGTGGCAACGTACGTATCGCCCCTGGAAAGGTGTAAAGCCGACCAATGTGGTATTAGTTTGGCATTTAAAATAGGCAAAAACATTGCTTAAAAGGTAAATTGGTATACAATTGGTATATGCTGACAGCGGCTGGCCGCGCTGGATACTACCCATTTACGGATCAAGCAATGTATATAAAGTCCAAACAACTGCTCTGGTTTTTTGCGTTTTTCGTCGTTTATGAACTCAATATCTATCTGTCGAATGACATGATCATGCCGGCGATGCTGATCATTATCGATGAGTTCAGGGCGCAGCAAAAATTCATACCCTTGTCCCTGAGCCTGTATCTGCTGGGCGGCAGTTCCATGCAGATTTTCCTCGGCCCTTTAGCCGATTACATCGGTAAGCGCAAACTCATCTTGATAGGCAATTCGTTGTTTCTGCTGGCAACGCTGATGGTGCCGTTTTCCACGTCCATCGAGCAGTTTCTGCTCACGCGCTTTTTCCAGGGGATGGGCTGCTGTTTCGTGTTCGTCGGCTACGCCATGATTCACGAGTTGTTCGACGATATTGAAGCGGTCAAGCTCAGCAGCATCCTGTCCAGCACCACTATATTGGCGCCGCTGGCCGGACCCATTATCGGCAGCGCGATCATCAGCAAGTTGGATTGGAAATACGTGTTTTTCATGTCCGGCGCGCTGGGACTGATTTCATTGGTCGGCTTGTTCAAATTCATGCCGAAAAAAGAGGTGACGCAGCCATTCCTGGACTACGCCGCCATCCGCCGAAGTTACGCGAAAATCTTCAGCAACCGGCGCTTCATGTTCGGCATGTTCACCGCCGGACTGGCCACCGTGCCGCTGACGGCCTGGATCGGTTTTTCTCCCATCTTCGTGATGCAGGATATGCAAGCCTCCTACACCACCTACATCGTCCTGCAATGCGCCATCTTGTCGGGATTCGTTCTGAGCAGTATCGCCATTCAAAAAATCAAAAATGACTTCCCGCTCGTGAATTTGCTGCGCATGGGCGGTTTGATCGCGGCGGCCGGCATGCTGGGCGCTGGCGCGGCTCGTCACCATATCGATGTTTTCGCCGCCTGCATGTTTGTCTACTCCATCGGCTTCGGCTTGTTTAATGGCGCGTTGATCAGGTGCGCGATCACGTCGAGCAAGGAATCGCTGACCTTGACGTCGGCCGCGATGAGCCTGCTTTACTGCATCTACCTGGCTGCCTGGCTGCAGCTCTACAACGTGCTGTGCCAGCGCTTCGGCTACTCCCTGTCGACTTACGCATTGCTGAACATTCCCGTCATTTTGATGATCATGGCCTGCCTGCTGATTTTCTCCAGGGGCATGGCGGCGCGAGGGGGAAGCGCGCTACTGCAAGTCCAGCACTGATATCCGGTAGATTCGCGTGTGCTTGAAATGGTTGACATCGTTCGGAAATTACCTACATTCTCATCGGGAAATATGGAGCGCTCATGAAGATAGATGACCTGGCCTCGCAACACGATCAAGCGAAAATTTTCAACCTGGAGTATGAGTTCCGCATCAATAAGCTGAAGCTCGATTACATCACGCTGGCGGACGCCTTTCCCCATGCGCTGGCGGACGCTGCCCGCCCTTCGCGCAATGACGCGCGCCTGGAGGAAATGGCGGACGAGTACGACGCCGGGGTCGCCGCGCTGCGCACATTTATTCATTTGAATTTCAACCACTTCAACGCGGCAACGTGTTCGTCGCTGAGCTGTATTCCGACGCGTTCGATCGGCAACGATGAACGCTATATCCACAGAATTTGGATGGGCGGGCAGTTGCCGTCCATTGCCGCGGAAGCCATACAGCAGTGGGGCGCGGCGCTCGACGAAGTAAGGGAAAACGGCGGCGCGCCGTATGTGTCGATCCTCTGGGTCTGGGACGAGGGGCAACTGGCGCGCGATCCCCGCTTCAGCCCGACCGGCGGCGTCGGGCGCTACGCCATCGGCCGCTATGCCATCGGCCCGAATACGCTGCATATCAACGCGCTGCGCGACTTGGCGCTGGACTTTGCGCAAGACAGATTTGATCTGTTGGATGAGTTGCATACGAAGCGCTATTTCGCGACGCTGTCCGATTACTTCCGCATCCTGATCATGTGCGAATATGGCGGCATCTACATGGACGTGGATACCATTCCGCATAATCCGGCGACCATTTTTCTGATGACGCCGGAGGTGCCCGATTATTTTCATCGCCAGGTCGCCGACGGCGGCGCGGAAAAAAGCCATCATGTCAGCTGGATGAATCTGTTTTTGGATGAGACCGGCATGGTCATCGCCAAAAAGAACGACCCCGCCCTGAGGGAGGTGTTCCGGAATGTGAATCTGGCCTATTCACGCATCGACGCGGGCATTCCTTGCAGCTGTCCGGAATTCGAATCGCGGCTGTTCGGCGAGTTTTATAGCGAGTGGAAGAAGAACTTGGGCCGGACCTTCCTGAGCCATGCCGAGTTCTACCAGCGCTATTCGGTGCTGTATCACGGCGGCAAAGAGGCGGTGGTCGGTGGAATCCGCGGCATGCGCTTGTTGGTTGATATCATCACCGATATTCAACTGCCCTTGAGCGAGGAGGAAAAGCGCGCGTATGCGCGCTGTATCGCCAGGCTCGACGAGATCAATTGGCGCCTGAAGGACCCCTTGGAGCTGGCCAATATCGTCGATGTGTTTTCAATCGATGAGGCGCCCAGGATGGCGTATCCGGCGCAGTTGCGCGCGGAAGTCGATCATTTCCACTACTACTCGGTGTTGTCGGACGACGGGCAGTTGGACCGGGTGAATGCGATATTTTGCCGCTACCTGGTGGCGCATAATTCGAAAAACATCGCGGCGGGGGCGTTCTGGCGTCGGACCGTCGGCCGCCACAGGGGCGCAAAGGCGCCGGACCATAGCGGCCATGCCGGGCTGTTGTCGCACGCCCCCGTCACACTGGTTCACGGCAGCCTGTTGGGGGAGGAGACCAAGAATCGCATGGCGAAACTCTTGTTTTCCACCAGTTACCTGGAGTACTGCTCCTTTGGGAACAAGCTGAATGTGCAGTTTGTCGAATTGCAAAGGCGGCAAAACATCGATCCCTATTTACAGCACATCCATGGCTTGCACGATGAGGAGGATAATTTCATCGGCTTTTTTACCGCCGCGACGATGGCGGATTTCCAGGCATGCGGCGCGGTATCGTACTACCGCGACGACATGAAGGCGCTCGACGACGCCTACGACCAATTCGTGCTGGAGCATTCCCGCGACGACGATTGTTTCGTCAGCAGTCTGGCTATCGATGAGAAATACCGGGGCAAGGGTTTGTTCAATCAGATGCTCAATGAAATCAAGAGCCTGAGCAGCCGCCGGCGCTGCGAGCGCATCACGCTGACGGTGTGGGAGAAGAGCGACGCCTTGCAGATCTATCTACGCAAGGGCTTCAAGATCGCCGGTACCTTCGACTATGCCTTCAGCATATTTTATGACCGCTTGCACTTCCTGGTGTACGAACCCGGCCAGGGCGGCGCTTAGCGCCGGGCTTCCATCGCCATGCGCATGGCCAGGCCCGCCAGCACGGTTCCCATAAGCCAGCGCTGGATGACCAGCCACGCCGGCCGCCCGGCGAAAAAGCCCGCAATGGTCCCGGCCGTCATGGCGACCAGGGCGTTAACGCTCAGGCTGACGGCGATCTGCGTAAAGCCGAGCGTGAGCGATTGTGCCAGCACGTTGCCATGCTCCAGGCTGATGAACTGGGGCAGCAGGGAAAGGTAGATGACCGCGATCTTCGGGTTGAACAGGCTGGTGAGAAAGCCCATCACAAACAGCCGAGGATTGCTGTCCTGTGGCAAGTCGCGCACGTGGAAGGGTGAGCGTGCGCCCGGTTTTACCGCCTGCCAGGCTAGGTAAAGCAGGTAAATGGCGCCGACGATGCGCAAGGCGTCATAGGCATACGGAACCGCCAGAAACAGTACCGTGATACCCAGGGCGGTGCACACCATGTAGACGACAAAACCCAGGGCCACGCCGCCAAGCGAGACCAGCCCGGCCGCCGCTCCCTGGCAAATCGATCGCGAGATGAGATACACCATGTTCGGGCCGGGCGTCAGCGCCATGCCGAGTGCGACCAGGCCAAAAGCGAGCCAATTGCTTATGTCGGGCATGATGTGTTTCCTTTATATCGATACAAGATGGCACTACATGGCTTGACTACAGGAAAAACGCGGCGGCCGCGACCGCCGTCGGCAGCAGCGCGCCGGCCAGCAGGCCCAGCGCGCTGATCGACTCGTCCTTGAAGCCGCGCCGCAACAGCGCCACGCCGGCCGGGTTGGGCGCGTTGGCGATCACGGTCAGGCCGCCGCCGGCGACGGCGCCGGCCACCAGCATGTATTTCGCCTCGTCGCTCATGCCGGCGATCAGCGAACCGAGGTAGGTCAGGGCGGCGTTGTCGGTGATGGCCGTCAGGCCCAGCGCGCCGAAGAACAGCGACACCGGCGGCAAGCTCGAGACGATCGGTTGCAACCACCATTGCTGCATGCCGCCCAGCACCACCAGCCCGGCCAGGAAGAAGCCGACCAGCAAGCCCTCCTTCAGGATCAGCGGGCTCTGGTAGCGCTGGTAGGCTTGTGAAAACCCCAGGAACAGCAGGAACAGGCCGAGGAACAGCACCGGGTGGTGCGCCAGCGCGACCACGGCGGCCAGCACGCCCAGGTGCACGGCGGTGACCGGCCACGGGATCGCCGCGACCGGCTCGACGTGCGGGCCGGCGTCGTTGGCGGCGGCGCCGCGCAGGTAGCGGCGCAGCAGGAAGCTGGCGCCGGTGGCGTTGACGAGCACGGCGATGGCGGCTTTCCAGCCGAAATGGCTGGCCATGAAGGCGCTGTCCCAGTTCCACGTGGTGGCCACCATCAGCACCGGCGGCGCGGCGTAGGAGGTGAGCGTGCCGCCGATCGAGACGTTGACGAAGAGCACGCCGAGCGCGCCGTATTTGAGCCCCTCGGGAATGCCTTGGCGGAAGATTTGCGGCGCCAGCATCAGCGCCGCCAGCGTCATCGCGGCCGGCTCGGTGATCAGGGAGCCGAGCAGCGGCACTAGCGCCAGGCCGAGCCAGACCAGCGCCAGTTCGGTGCGCACCGGCATCAGCCGGGCCACGCCGCCGAGCAGGCGCTGCATGATGTCGAGCACCGGCCGCGACGCCGCCACCACCATCACCACGAAGACGAACAGCGGCTCGGTGTACTGGCGCGACTCGGCGTAGCCGATGGCCTGGGCGCCGCCGTCGACGAAGGCCATGACGATGATCAGAATGAAGGCCCAGAAGCCGAACACCACCTCGACCTCGCCCAGCAAATGGAACAGGCCGGCGTGGTGCGGATGGCGGTGGGCCAGTACTTCAAACGATTTGGCGGCGAAGGTGTGCAGCAGCGCGAGGCCGAAAACAATCGCGCTGATCAGTTGCATGGTGGTCAAATGGAATGCCTTTTTTAAAAGGAAATGGCCGACGGTCATGCCGGAATACGGTGTCTATTTTACAGTATTACCGCTTGGCACCTGTTGGCGTGCGGGCGGGCGCAAGATAAACCTTGCCAAACCCCGGTTCAAACAGTACTGTGTATTTATACAGTACTCTTACCGGCGAATGTTATGCTCCGATCCGACCTCCTCTCCGCGCCCGAAGCGCTGCACCCGTCCTTGTGGCGGGCCTCGCAGCTGGCGTACTCGGCCACGCGCTGCGTCGACACCGGCTTCGCCGCGCTGTCGGCGCAACTGCCGGGCGGCGGCTGGCCGACCGGCACCCTGATCGATTTGCTGGTGCAGCAGACCGGCAGCGGCGAAATGCGCTTGCTCAGTCCGGCGCTGGCGCGGCTGCCGAAGCTGCCCATCGTGCTGTTGCAGCCGCCCCATCCGCCGCAGGCGCTGGCGTTGGCGGCGCTGGGTTTGGCGCCGTCGCAACTGCTCTGGGTGCGCAGCGGCAGCAGCGGCGACGCGCTGTGGGCGGCCGAAAACGTGCTGCGCAGCGGCAGTTGCGCCGCCTTGCTGTTCTGGCAAAACCATGCGCGCGGCGAAACCCTGCGCCGCCTGCACCTGGCGGCGCAAAGCGGCGACACGCTGTTTTGCATGCTGCGCCCGCTGGCCTCGGCGCAGGACGCCTCGCCGGCGCCGCTGCGGCTGTCGCTGCGCCCGGCCGCCGGCGGCGTCGACATCGGCTTCGTGAAACGCCGGGGACCGCAGCGCGACGCGCCGCTGTTCCTGCCCCTGACCCCCTCTTCTTTACTGCAGCGCCATGCGTCTTTGGATCGGCCTTTATCTGCCCCGGCTTCCGCTCGAAGTGTTTTTTCCGAACTGGTCGGATGACAGTTGCAGCGTGGTGCTGGAGCACGAGCGGGTGGTGGCGCTGTCGCCGTTGGCGCACGCGGCCGGGGTGCGTCCGGGCATGCGCCGCGGCGGCGCGCTGATGCTGGCGCCGCAGGTGCGCGTGCACGAGCGCGCGCCGGCGCGCGAGGCCGAGGCGCTGCACGCGGTGGCGATGGCCTTGCTGCAGTACACGCCGCTGGTGGCGGCGGCCGAGGAGGCCACGCTGTTGATCGACGTCGGTGCCAGCCTGCGCCTGTTCGGCGGCGTGCGCGCGCTGTGCCGGCGCATCGCCGCCAGCGTGCGGGCGCTGGGTTTTTCGGCCGCGCTGGCCTGCGCGCCGACCGCGCGCGGCGCCTGGCTGTTGGCGCGCGCCAACGCCGGGCGGGCGCTGACGATGCCGTCGATGGTGCGCCGGCTGGACCGGCTGCCGAGCGCCCTGCTGCCGCCGGCGCGGCCCTACCTGGAGTGGTTTGACGGCATCGGCTGCCTGACGCTGGGGCAGATGCGCGCCCTGCCGCGGCCCGGTTTGCAGCGGCGCTGCGGCCGCGCGCTGCTCGACATGCTCGACGGCGCGCACGGCCACAGCGCCGACCTGTTTGAATGGATCGAGGCGCCGGCCAGTTTTCGCGCCAAGCTGGAACTGTTCGACCGGGTCGAGGACGCCGGGGCCTTGCTGTTCGGTGCGCGCCGGCTGCTGTTGCAGATGACGGGCTGGCTGTGCGCGCGGCAATGCGCGGTCGAGCGCGTCAGCCTGCTGCTCGAACACGAGCGCGGCCGGGTGGCGCGGCCGCCGACGGCGCTTGAGATCGTGCTGGCCGAGCCGACCTGGCGCGACGACCACCTGCTGCGCCTGCTCAAGGAGCGGCTGGCGCAACTGACGCTGGAGGCGCCGGTGATCGGCCTGTGCCTGGAGGCCTTGCAGGTGCAGCCGATGGCGCCGCCGAGCGAGTCGCTGTTCCCCGAGCCGGGCGGCACGCCGCAGGAGCGCCAGCGCCTGTTCGAGTTGCTGGCGGCGCGGCTGGGTCCGGACAACGTGTTGCAGGCGGCGCCGCGGGCCGACTACCGGCCGGAGGCGGCCAACGCCTGGGTGCCGCTGCAACTGGCGCCGAAGGCGGCGGCCGGCCAGGCGCAACTGCCGGCCGACATCCTCAGCATGCCGCGTCCGAGCTGGCTGCTGGCCAAGCCGGTCGCGCTGCTGATGCGCGAGCACCGGCCGTTTTACGGTTCGCCGCTGACGATGAGGTCGGCGCCGGAACGCATCGAGGCGGGCTGGTGGAGCCAGACGCAGGCGCGCGACTACTTCGTCGCCGAGGGCCGCGACCACGCCCATTACTGGGTCTACCGCGAGCGCATCGGCGGCGCGGTCGAGCAGGCCGAACCGCGCTGGTATCTGCACGGCCTGTTCGGCTGAGGGGGGGGGCTGCGTCGACGCTGACGCCGCCCGCCGGCTCGGCGCCAACATTGTCGGGTTACGCGCGCGTTGCGCGCTAACCCGACCTACGAAAACCTTGGCTTGGCGGCATGGGGGAAGGGACGGCGCGCATAAGGAACGGTTGCGGCCAGGCCGTCATTCCAAGGGGGGGGGGAGGCGATCAGCGCGACTGGACTTGGCCGGCGCCGACGGCGCCAGGCTGGCGGTCCGGCCCGGCTCGATTCGCCGGACGGCCCGTACGCCGGTTGCCGGCGAGTTTACAACCGAGGGTCCGACCCCGGCTCTTTGCCGTTGCTTGATTTCAGCGCCGCCGACCCGCTCACGCTCATTTAACGCCGTTCCTGTCAGGCGTCGTCGCCTTCGTCGAACTCGGCCGCCAGGTCTTTCCAGCCCTTGCTGGCGGCGAAGGTGTTGAACTCCTCCGGCGCTTCGAGCACGATCAATTTCTTGTCCTGCAGGCCCAGGTCGCCGTGGCCGAAGTCCGGGCCGACGTAGCCGAGGCTGCGCAGGCGCGCCAGGATCTGTCCGACCAGGGTCTTGTCTTTGTACGCGTCGGCGTCGATGGCGGCGCTGAAGTCGACGTAGACGTCGATAACGCCGTAGCCTTCGTCGAAAATGCGGATCGCTTTGATGTCGTGCGCGCGGCCGGAGCCGTCGGTGGCCTTGAAGGGGCCGCTCAGTTGGATATCGGTGTCAGTATTCATAGCGTCAGCATACACCAAAACGCCGCCGCGCCACAGGGCCGGCGCTGGCGTCAGCGCGACACCAGATTGCGCCCCTTGGCCTTGGCGCGGTACAGCGCGCGGTCGGCCAGTTCATAAAAAGCGTGCTGGTCGAGCGCGGCGTCGGGGGCGATGAAAACCAGGCCGATCGACAGCGTGACCTGGCCGAAGGGCGCGTTGGCGCGGTGCGCGATGCCGGCCTGGAACACGCCGCGGCGCATGCGCTCGGCCAGCGCGACGCTGTCGTCGGCGCCGCGGCTGGCGAACAGGCAGGCGAATTCGTCGCCGCCGGTGCGAAAGCACAGGTCGGCCGGCCGGCTCAGCGCCGCCCGCATCGCCCGCGCCACCGCCGCCAGCACCCGGTCGCCCGCCGCGTGGCCGTAGTGGTCGTTGTATTGCTTGAAACGGTCGACGTCGGCCAGCAGCAGCGTCAGCACGCGGCGTTCGCGCTGGGCGCGCTTTTGCTCTTCGGCGTAGCGCAGATTGAAGTAGCGCCGGTTGTTCAGGCCGGTCAGCTCGTCGGTGATGCTGTCGAGCCTGGCGGCCTTGGCCTCGGTGACGTCGGTCGAGACGGCGCAGGTCGCGGTGACCCGGCCGGCGCCGTCGAACAGCGGGAACTTCACCGTCGCGTAGGTGTGCAGCGACTGGTCGGCGTGGTACACCGACTCCTCCTCGCGCACCGGGGCGCGCTGTTGCGCGGCGCGCTGGTCGTTGTTCCACAGCTGTTCGGCTATGGCGCGGTGAAACAGGTCGAAGACGTTCCTGCCGACGAAATTGTCGGGGTCGTAGCCGTCGAGGACCGCGAAATGGCGGTTGGCCATGGTCACCGTGCCCTGCAGGTCCTTGGTGGAAATCAGCATCGGCGCGTGCTCGAGCAGGGCGCGCAACAGCCCGTCGGCTGCGCGCAGCCCGGCCAGCTCCTGGAGCTGGCGCGCTAGCTCGTCGCTGGCAGCGCCGGCGTCGGTGGAATGGGCGATATCGGGCGGCATGGACGGGGTGGCGGAGTCGGGGCTATATCATGTAAAAAATGTAATATACACCAGCCCCGCCCGCGGTCCGCCCTATTTTAACGCTTGCAAGATGCCCGTCAAACGGTCCGGCGCGCCCTCGATGCGTTCCAGGCGCGGATAGCGCGGGCCGCCGTGGTAGTCCAGCGCCACGGTGCGAAATTGCGTGCCCTTCTTGACCAGCAATTCAATCGCCTTGGGGTCGCCCTTGGCCGCCTGGATGGCCGCCTTCAGCACCTCCGGCTTGTAGGCGCGGCCGTTCACCGCCAGCAAGGTGGTGTTGCCCGACAGGCCGGCCTGGAACGCCGGCCCGCCCCATTGCAGGTTGCCGATCTTGCCTTCCTTGTCGACCGCCAGGCCCAGCGAGTAGCTGAAATCGGTCCAGTTGCCGCGCCCCTCGGCGCCCTTCAGGAACTCGCTCTGGGTGTCGCCGTAGACCAGTTTCCAGCCGGCCCGCGCCAGGCCGTCGAGCGGCGCGCCGGGGCCGTGGCCGTCCAGGCGGGCGCGCAGGAAGACGGCCCAGTCGTGCGGCTGGACCGCGTTCAACGCCTGCACCACGTCGTCGAAGGTGTAGGGCGCGGTGGCGGCGCTGCCGTCGCCGGCGCCGAAGAAGGCGCGGGCGAAATGGTCGAGCGAACGGCGCTCGCCCGACAGTTCGCGCAGCTTGGTGTCGACGTCGAGCCAGATCAGCGCGCCTTCCGAATAATAGTCCTCGCTGCGTTGCCAGTTGCCCCAGCCGAGCGGGCGGCGGCCGTTGATGATCGGGTCGTTGGTGGTGTCCTGCACCGCGCGCCAGCTGCGGCCCTGGACGTTGTCGTATTGCGCCGCGCTGGCGGCGAAGATGTCGCGCATGTTTTGCGCGCCGATCAGGCCCGAGCGCGCGGCCAGCACGTTGCCCCAGTATTGGGTCTGGCCCTCGTAGACCCACAGCAGGCTGTTTTGCAGCGGCGTGTTGAAGTCCGGCGTGACCTGGTCGGCCGGGCGGCGGAACTTGCCGTTCCAGGAGTGCGCGAACTCGTGCGGCAGCAGCGCCCGCACCGGCTCGCTCTTGGCCCAGTCGGTGAAGTAATCCGGCTTGACGCCGTTCTCGCTGGACTGGTGGTGCTCGCGGCCGATCGCGCCGAAGTCGTCGCTGAGCGCCAGCAGGAAGTCGTAGTGGGCGTAGTGGTGCGACTGGAACAGCTTGTAGCTCTGTTGCACCAGCGCGCGGTGCAGCGCGATGTGTTCCGGCTTCGCCTCCAGGCTGTCGGCGTTGTCGGCGAACAGGTTCAGGTGCACCGGCACCTTGGCGCCCGGGTCGAGGTCGATGCGCTTGACGTGGCGGCCGGCGAACAGCGGCGAGTCGACCAGCTTTTCCAGGTCGAGCGGCTTGAAGGCGACCTCGTTGCCGCGCCGCCCGGCCTGCTCCAGCGCGCTGGCGTACTGCCAGCCGTCGGGCAGGGTCAGGTTGGCCTGCACGCTGATGTTGCGGCTGGCGTAGCCGGCCGGGTACAGCGCCATCGCGTGCCATTGCACGCCGAGGATCTCGTTGCTCATCGTGAAGCGGCCCTGGGTGGCCTCGACCGGCGACAGGTACTGGTATTCGGCCTCCAGCATGGCGACGCCGGCCGGCACCTCGACGTGGAAGGCGAACATGTTGACCGGGTCGCGGCGCCACGCCAGCGCGGTGCCGTTGCCGCTCAGCTTCAGACCGGCGAACTGGGCCAACGGGCCGCTGGGACCGTGGTTGCCGGGTACCCATTGCGGATACAGCAAGGTCACATTGCCGGCCCGCACGGGAATGCTGGCGCTGACGCGGAAGATCTGTTGCGCCAGGTTGGTGGCGTCGACGCGCAGCACGATGGTGCCGGGATAGGCCAGCTCGGCGGCGGCGGCCGGCGCCGCGGCGCGGGCGCCGAAGGCGGCGCCGAGCAACGCGGCGAGCAGGGCGGTCGAGCGCGCGCTGGCGCGTAAACGGAACAGCGATTGAGCAATCATGGGCGGTCGAAAGGGAGGGTGAGTGGATGACCCGCCGGGGCGAAAACGGCCGCCGCCGACAGCCTTGCGCAGGGCCGATCCAGTGTAGCATGCGGCCCGCCGCGGCAGGCTGGAACACCACCGGCAAATTATTTTGCGCCGCCATGGGGCGTCTTGCAGCGTTTTTCAAGGCCTTGAAATGCCTGGGCGGGGGCCGTATATCGTACTCAGCGGATGCTCATCGTGAGGTCCGCGCCACCCTATCGCTTCACTCTTAAAAGGATATCCACCATGCGTACATTCGACCTCGCCCCCCTGTATCGTTCCGCCATCGGCTTCGACCGCCTGGCCCATCTGTTGAACGAAGCGCAGCGCGGCGACGCCCAGCCCAGCTACCCGCCCTACAACATCGAACTGGTGTCGGAGGACAACTACCGCATCGTCATGGCGCTGGCCGGCTTCAGCCGCGCCGAAGTCGACATCGTCGCCGAACGCGATTCGCTGCACGTGACCGGCCGCAAACAAAAGGACGGCGTCGAGCGCACCTTCCTGCACCGTGGCATCGCGGCGCGCGACTTCGAGCAGCGCTTCCAGCTGGCCAA
This sequence comes from Janthinobacterium sp. CG3, assembly GCF_000344615.1. Lineage (GTDB taxonomy): Bacteria > Pseudomonadota > Gammaproteobacteria > Burkholderiales > Burkholderiaceae_D > Janthinobacterium. Next base: position 5,356,423 of record NZ_KB467824.1, read on the forward strand.
CCACGTCAAGGTAACCGGCGCCTCGTTCGACAACGGCATGCTCACCATCGAACTGGTGCGCGAGGTGCCGGAGGCGCACAAGCCGCGCAAGATCGTCATCGACGGCGCGGACAACGTCAGTGCGCTGGAGCGCCAGGCCGCGTAAGCCCGTAATCGCCTACCGACATCCGGCCGGCCCAAGCCGGGACTGGCCGGAACACGGCTTGCAAGGAGCTGGCCCGTATTCCGCTACGGGCCATTCGCGTTTCCCGGCGCGCCAGGTCGATGGCGCGCTGGCCTAGTCGTTTATTTAAGCGGCGTCTAAGTCTAGTGCGCGATGATCCACTACATCAATCATCCTATTCAATCAGGAGCGCCCCATGCAAAAACAATCCCATTCCGGATCGATGACAATCAAACGGCTGACGCTGGCCTTGGCCACCGTCAGCGTCGTCGGCGCCGTCGGCGCGATTGCGATGCACCAGAATAAGGCCGACGCCAATGCGGCGCCGACGGCCGTCGCCGCCATCGCCGCGCCGGCCACGGCCGCCGCGCCGTCGACCGCGGCGGCGCTGACGGTGGCGCTGCCGGACTTCAGCCAGATCGCCGCGCGCAACAGCCCGGCGGTGGTCAACATCAGCGTCACCGGCACCACCAAGGTCGGCCTCGACATGGCCGATGGCGCCCAGGGCCGCGGCCAGCGCGCCGACCCGTTCGGCGACGACCCGTTCTTCGAATTCTTCCGCCGCTTCCAGGGGCCGCAGGGCGGCCAGCGCGGCGGGCGCGAGATGCCGACCCACGGCCTGGGCTCGGGCTTCATCGTCAGCCCGGACGGCGTCATCATCACCAACGCCCACGTCGTGCGCGACGCCAGCGAGGTGACGGTGAAGCTGGCCGACCGCCGCGAATACCGCGCCCGCGTGCTCGGCTCGGACCCGAAAACCGACATCGCGGTGTTGAAGATCGACGCCAAGAACCTGCCGGTGGTGCCGCTGGGCGCCTCGAAGGACTTGAAGGTCGGCGAATGGGTGCTGGCGATCGGTTCGCCCTACGGCTTCGACAGCACCGTCACCGCCGGCGTGGTCAGCGCCAAGGGCCGCTCGTTGCCGGACGACAGCAACGTGCCCTTCATCCAGACCGACGTCGCGGTCAACCCCGGCAACTCGGGCGGGCCGCTGTTCAATGTGCGCGGCGAGGTGGTCGGCGTGAATTCGCAGATCTACAGCCAGACCGGCGGCTTCCAGGGCCTGTCGTTCGCCATTCCAATCGACGTCGCCAACCGCATCAAGGACCAGATCGTCGCCACCGGCAAGGCCAGCCACGCCAAGCTGGGCGTGACGGTGCAGGAGGTCAACCAGGGCTTCGCCGATTCGTTCAAGCTGGCCACGCCGGAGGGCGCGTTGGTGGCCAACGTCGAGCCGGGCAGTCCGGCCGAACGGGCCGGCCTGAAGCCGGGCGACGTGGTGCGCAAGCTCAACGGCCAGAACATCGTCGCCTCGGCCGACCTGCCGGCGATGGTGGGAATCGCGCTGCCGGGTGATAATGTGACGATGGAGGTGTGGCGCGAAGGCAAAACCATCGCGCTGTCGGCCAAGCTGGGCAACGCCGCCGACAAGCTCGCCGACGTCAACCGCGGCGACGCGCCGGCCGGCAAGGTCAAGCTGGGGCTGGCGCTGCGCGCGCTGCAACCGGCCGAGCGGCGCGACGCCGGCCTGCCTTCGGGCCTGCTGGTGGAGGACGCCAGCGGCGCCGCCGCCTACGCCGGGGTGCAGGCCGGCGACGTGCTGCTGTCGGTGAACGGCAAGCCGGTCAACAGCGTCGAACAGGTGCGCGAAGTGGTGGGGCAGTCGGCCAGGTCGGTGGCGCTGCTGATCCAGCGCGGCGCCGAGCGCATCTTCATCCCGGTGCGCCTGGGGTGACGGCCACGCGCGAGGAGCCGGGGTCGGACCGTCGGGGTCTGACCCCGGGTTCACGCCGGCGGTGTGGTTTGGCATGAATCATTAACGAGAATAACGGAAACGCGATGCGACTTTTGCTGGTGGAAGATGATGTCATGATCGGCGAGGTCGTGCTCGACTTGCTGCGGGCCGAGCACTACGCGGTCGACTGGGTCAAGGACGGCGACATGGCCGACACGGCCCTGCAGACCCAGACCTACGACCTGGTGCTGCTGGACCTGGGCCTGCCGCGCAAGGACGGCCTCGACGTGCTGCGCGGCATGCGCCTGCGCAAGCAGGACACGCCGGTGCTGGTGGCGACGGCGCGCGACGCCGTCGACCAGCGCATCGCCGGGCTCGACGCCGGCGCCGACGACTACGTGCTCAAGCCCTACGACCTCGACGAGCTGCTGGCGCGCATCCGCGCGCTGCTGCGGCGCGCCGCCGGCCGGCCCGAACCGGTGTTCGAGCACCAGGGCGTGAGCATCAATCCGCTGACGCGCGAAGTGGTGGCGGACGGCCACCCGGTCAACCTGTCGGCGCGCGAATGGGCGGTGCTCGAGGCGCTGATCGCGCGCCCCGGCATCGTGCTCTCGCGCGCCCAGCTGGAGGAAAAACTGTACAGCTGGAAGGACGAGGTCAACAGCAACGCCGTCGAAGTCTACATCCACGGCCTGCGCAAGAAGCTCGGCAGCGAGTTGATCCAGAACGTGCGCGGACTCGGCTACATGGTGCCGAAGGCATGAGAGTGGCGCATTCGATGCGCGGGCGCCTGCTGTGGTTTCTGCTGGCGGCCATCATCATGGCGGCGCTGGCGCAGGCCTCGATCGCCTACCGCAGCGCGCTGTACGACGCCGACGAAATCTTCGACTACCACATGCAGCAGATGGCGCTGTCGCTGCGCTCGGGCGCGCCGCTGGCGAACCAGCAGCAGCAGCCGCCGCAGACGCCGGCCGACCCGGCCAACAACGACCTGGTGGTGCAGGTGTGGACGCCGGACGGCGCCCAGGTGTACCGCTCGATCACCCGCGCCGAGCTGCCGCAGCGCGCGGTGCTGGGCTTTTCCAACGTCCAGGCCAACGGCACCACCTACCGGATCTTCTCGGTGCAGACCAGCTCGCAAACGGTGCAGGTGGCGCAGGACATGGCGGTGCGCAAGCGCATGGCCGGCAGCATGGCGCTGCGCACGGTCGGGCCGATCGCGCTGATGGCGCCGATCCTGATGCTGGTGGTGTGGTGGGTCGTCAGCGGCTCGCTGGCGCCGGTCGAGCGGGTCCGCAAGCAGGTCGCGGCGCGCCAGGCCGACGACCTCTCGCCGGTGTCGGAGTCGGGCCTGCCCGACGAGGTACAGCCGCTGGTGCGCGAGCTGAACCTGCTGTTCGGCCGCGTCAAAACCGCCTTCGAGGCGCAGCAGCACTTCGTCGCCGACGCCGCGCACGAGTTGCGCACGCCGCTGGCGGCGCTCAAGCTGCAGGTGGTCAGCCTGGAGCGGGCCGGCTGCGACGAGGCGCGCGGCGTCGCGGTGGCGCGCCTGGGCGCCGGCATCGAACGGGCCACCCGCCTGGTCGAGCAATTGCTGGTGCTGGCGCGGCAGGAGGCCAGCGCGGCCAGCGGCGACCTGCTGCAACCGGTCGAACTGGGCGAGCTGGTCAAACGCACGCTGGGCGACATGGCCGGCGCCGCGCAGGCGCGCCAGATCGACCTGGGCCTGCACCACCTCGACCCGGCCGGCGTGGCGGGGCAGGGCGACGCCCTGTTGATCATGCTGCGCAACCTGGTCGACAACGCGCTCAAGTACACGCCGGCCGGCGGCAGCGTCGACGTCGAGCTGCGCGCCGGCGCGGCCGGCGTGACGCTGGCGGTCGAGGACAGCGGCCCCGGCATCTCGCCGGAGGAGCGCGAGCGCGTCTTCAACCGCTTCTACCGGGTGCCGGGCAGCGCGGCCGGCGGTAGCGGCCTGGGCTTGGCGATCATCAAGGCCATCGCCGAACGGCATGGCGCCAAACTGGTGCTGGAGCAGTCGCAGCGGCTGGGCGGGCTGCGCGTGCAGGTCGAATTCCCCGCCGCGGCGCTTAAAGCTTAATCTTGATGCAATCCTTTTGATTGACGGGGGCGCCCGCGCGCTATATCTTCTGCGGAACTACAGCCAATTTGGAGCGCCGCATGAAGAAAATCGGATTCTCGGGAACCCTCGACCCCATCACCAACGGCCACATGTGGGTGATCGGCGAGGCGCGCACGATCGCCGACGAGGTCATCGTGTTCCTGTCGCAGAATCCGGCCAAGCGGCCGCAATTCCCCGCCGAGGACCGCAAGAACATCATCGAGCAGAGCGCGCGCGAACGCGGCTGGGACAACGTCCAGGTCGTCATCGTCAAGAGCGACTACACCGCGCGCGTGGCGAAAAAGCACGGCGCCGACTACCTGATCCGCGGCATCCGCACCACCGCCGACTTCGACTACGAGAACCTGATCCAGCAAACCAACGTCGACGTGCTGCAGGGCGCCAAGACCATCTTCGTGATGCCGCCGCGCGACCTCGGCTCGGTCAGTTCGAGCTTCGTCAAGGCGCTGGAGGGGCCGGTTGGCTGGAACTGGACCATGAAGAAATTCGTGCCCGGCCCGGCCTACCGCGCCTGGATCCTCAGCTGGTTGCGCAAGGAATGGGACGGCCTGTGGGACAACGCCGGCGCGCTGGCGCCGGAGCAGGAGCTGATCGAGCGCTGGTTCGCCCACCTGACCGGGGCGCAGGCCTACGGCGGCGCCGACCGCTATTACCATAACCTCGACCACCTGGTGCACGGCCTGTGCGAAATCCGCGTGTGGGCCGCCAACACCCAGGCCTCGGCGCACGATATGGACATCGTCAAGAAGGCCTTCTGGTTCCACGACGCGCTGTACGAGCGCGACGAGGCGGCGCTGTTCTCGAACGAGGAGGCGAGCGCGCAACTGTGGTTGGGCAGCGGCCTGGACATGGGCACCGGTACCGAGGTGGCCGAGCTGATCCGCGCCACCGACCACTTCCAGAGCCCCGGCATCAACCACAAGCTCAAGGACGTCATGCTCAGCGTCGACTTGGCCATCCTGGGCCAGAACGACGAGGTGTACGAAGCGTACACCCGCGCCATCCGCCAGGAATACGCGCACGTCGACGAGGCCCGCTTCCGCGAGCAGCGCCGGCTGGCGCTGATCCACCTGCGCGCCAAGGCCGAGTCCGGCGGGATGTTCGGCGACCCCTACTTCGCCGAGCAGTACAACGACAAGGCCATCGACAACCTGACGCGCGAGATCGACGCGCTCGGCGCTTGAAAAGCGTTGTTTATATAAAAATTTATTGATATTTAAATTGTATTGTAAATTTTGAATTGGCAGGCTTGCTATAATGTTTATGTGCTTCGTATGTTGCATCGTGTTTTCGATGATGTTGGCACTATGCCGAAATAAATTTTTAATGCGGAAGATACTTTTATCAGTTATTTCTATAAGGCTTAAATATACTGGGTTTTCTTAATTGTTGACGTTTATTGATTGTAAAGAAATGAAAAAATTTAAATTATTGGCGATTTTCCTTGGGTTGCTACAAAATTTCGCGCATGCACAAACGAGTTCCCAGTACGTTTCCCCGTATGGTTCTATAATAAATATTCGGGCCTACGTGAATGGCATTGTTTATATAGATCATAGCGTTGGTGTGTGTGCTTTCAAGACGTTTACCGTGGATACCGCGACGCCTGGTGGAAAGGCAATGTATGCCGCCGCGATGGCGGGATTTGTGGCGCAAAAGCCGGTAGCTTTGGAAATTCCCAATAATATTACGTGCGTTTGGGGTATGCCGTTGCAGTCTATTTTTGTGAATCCTTGAGGGAGCGTCAAACCAGTGACGTCTTGAGCGCGCTGCCGAATTAATCGATGATGACGTTACAGCGCTGGGAAGCGGCGTGTTGTTCAGGCAGGCTTGATCTGCTGGACGTAATGCCGGGGCAGGAACTCGTCGACGCGGTTGACGGGATGGTCGCCGATCTGCGCCAGCACATGGCGCAACCAGGTATCGGGGTCGATTCCGTTCAGCCGGGCCGTGCCGATCAGTGAGTAGATCACGGCGGCGCGCGCGCCGCCACTGTCGGCGCCCGCGAACAGGTAGTTGCGGCGGCCGATGGCGATTGCGCGCAGGACCCGCTCGGCGGCCGAGTTGTCGACCTCGATGGCACCGTCGTCGTAGTAGCGCGCCAGCGCCGGCCACAGGTTCAAGGCGTGCAGGATAGTTGCCGCCGTGTCGAATTTGCGCGGGAGTTTATCAAGCGCGGCGCGCAGCCAGCGCTCCAGGTCGTCGAGCAAGGGCCGCGAGCGCGTCTGCCGAACTGTCCTGCGTTCGTCGGGCGGTTTGTTGCGGATCTCGGCCTCCATCACATATAGTTCCGCGATGCGCCACACGCGCCTCGTCGAGTGGCAACGAGCGATGGCAATGGATGGCGCACCGTGTCGGTCGGTTCGGTGACCTGCTTGAGCGTCGCCCCCTTGTGTCCACCTTGTGCGCCCGCTTTCTTGTCCGACGACCCGCGCAACGATTGCGTCGTTTTCTTCTTGGCAAGGCCATCGGTCGACGGCGGCTTGCTCGAATTCTCGCTGTTCATTCCAAGTCTCGCCTCAACTGCGTCGAGGCGTGCGAACAGGGCGTCGATAAGCCGGTCCTTGTCCTGTTCGGACAGATGTGCGAGGTCGAGGCGTGGCGACTTCGGTGGCATACACGAATGATGCGTTATTCCAGTTCTGTTTACAACAATTTTCACACCGCTCGCTCAGGCTGAATAGGTGCAAAAAATTCATTATTTCTTCGACATGGACCTTTTTTGCATTGAAAATTTCGAGGGCGGCAAACTGTGAAATTTTAGCCCCATGAAAAATCGCAGCAAGGATAGGCCCAACCGCCAAGGCGCAGGTGTCCGCACCGTTGTTTTTGCAGGAAGTTAAATAATTTTATGGCAACAATTTTCTCGGGATATGTTAATATCCCAGTGGAAATTTTTTAACTTGAGCAATGTCAGGGGCGTATCAAGCATGGCAGCAAGGCGGCGGAGACGCCATGCGTTGCCATGACAGTTGAGCGCCATGCCTGCCTTCTGCCGCAGCGGAGAATAACGGTTTGATCACAGTAAACAATGTAGTTAGATGCCCCAAGGTGGCTGCTTCGATCGGGCGCTGGGCGCTCAGCTGCTTTCTTGCGCTCGCTTCGTTTGGCGCGCAGGCAGGCGATCAGGTTTCCGTATCCGACGGTGGCATGGCGTCCTACTCCTTTCCGATTGGCGTGCCGCCAGGTATTGCCGGGATGGCGCCAAACCTGGCATTGTTCTACAGCGGTGGCGGTGTGAACGGTCCCGTCGGACTGGGCTGGACAGTTCAGGGCATCTCGATGATCACTCGCTGCGCGGGTAACAAAATCATCGATGGCTACCCCGTGCCGGTCAAATTCGCCGCGGCTGACAAACTGTGCCTGGACGGTCAGCGCCTGATCCAGACCGATGCCGATGGCGTTGTCGTGAGCCCGCAGCTCAACGATAGCTTGGGCGGTTCGGGGACTGTGCGCGAGTACCGCACCGAGAAGGACATGTATGCGCGCATCCGCGCCTACGGCGTCGCCGGTGGCAATGCCGCCAACGGGCCGGCGTATTTCAAGGTCTGGACCAAGAGCGGCCAGATTTACGAATATGGCGTGGGCACCAACTCCACCGCCAACGCGCAAATCCTCGCAGGAGGCAAAAGCGTGGTGGCGGCCTGGCCAGTCAGCCGCATTCGAGACACCGTCAGCAACTTCATGGATTTCGAGTACGAGCAGCGCGATGTTGCTTGGGGCAGCGGTTCGGTCGCCGGCAGTCCGACGGTCGGTCGCGAATGGAATTTGCTGGAAGTTCGTTATACCGGCAGTAGCAACCAAGCCCCGGCCAACAAGGTGGTATTCGAATACACGGACCGGCCCGACATGGCTGGCGGCGGCGCCGCGCAGGATCGTTCGGAAAGCTACCATGAGGGCAGCAAGAACGTCAGCGTACGGCTGCTTAGCGCGATCCGAACGTACATCAATGCGCAGGCAAGTCCGATCAATGTGAAGACAATCAACCTGGCTTATCAGAAGGGCCCGGTCAGCGGCCGTAGCCGGTTGGTAAAAATCACCGAGTGTGCTGGCGCGAGCAGCAAGTGTTTGCCGCCCACGAGCTTTAACTATGCGCCTGGCGGCAACGCCAGATACACGCAAAATTCACAATTTACCGACAGCGCGCTCGGCAACTTGACGATGCAAAGCACAACCGGCAACTACGGTGTGAGCGTCGGGAAATTCTTTGGCGATGGCCGCGCCGGCATTCTGCGCTGGTTGGACACGCCGAGCCAAAACGAGTTGTACAAAGGCGCGACTGACGGCTCGTTTACGAAGGTGGCAGTATTTAACATCACCGCTCAAAATCTGTTTAAGAGCGATGGATGCTATTCCTCAGTCGTGGCCGACTTCAACGGCGACGGCATGAGCGACATCTTGCGCATCATGCAGACGTACTCCACCAGTTCGACCTCCTGCGGTGCAATGCGACATATTTTGTACATTGGCAAAGGCGACGGTTCATTCGCTGAAACGGATGTGGCCGGGATCGATTTTACGAAAAAAAAAGGGAGCAGGCAATCATACTACGACTGCCTCTCTGGTTCTGGTGCTAATTGCAATGAATATTCTATGGATCCGACTGCTTTTTCACAGACCGAGGGGCGGGGCTTCCATATATTGGACGTCAACAATGATGGCTTGCTGGATATTGTTACAACGATCATGCCTTCGTTTAATAGAACATCTACCCCGTATAGCGACGCGACGCTGTGCGCAACGCTGGTTTGCACCCGAGAGTTCCTGGGACAGCCAGGCGGTGGTTTTGTCGAAAAAACGGATACTAACCTTGCACACCGTTCTGTTTATGCCGAGGAACCACCTCGCGAAACGCTGCGCAGGCCATATGTTTCTGACGCCAATGGCGATGGCTTACCGGACCTGCTTGTCACTAACGGTGTCTGGTTATCCCGCGGTGACGGCAACTTCGATATCACTCCATTGGCTAATTCGAGTGTCGACAGAGGCTGCCGGGACTCCCTTGACTTTAACGGTGACGGCCGATCCGACTGCTTATATCCAGCCGCACTCTACACGGCCGATGGCAGCGATACGTTAAAACGGGCAAGCAATTTCAACCTCACAAGCGATGATATGAGGAAAACGCCTGTGCTCGGAATGCCTCCAACTATGGATGTACAACTGGCGGACATCGACGGCGACGGCCGCACGGATATGCTGCGCTGGAGTGACGATCCGACGCAGAACGCCGTATGGTTAAGCAATGGCGACGGCACTTTCCGCCGCGACGCCACGTTTAATCTGACGACGACGAACGATGTGCTGCAAAAAAGCGACAGAAGCGCCAATTTCATATTGGGCGATTTCACGGGGCGCGGCAACACCGAGATCCTGCGCCTGGGATACACCAATCGGCTCTTCGTCAAGAGCGATAGCACGCCGCTGGACCAGCTCGTATCGGTCACGTCGGGTACGGGCATAAGCACTAGCCTGACCTGGGTGCCGATGAGCAATTCCGCCAGCGGCGGCTTGGGTGCGCGCTATGCCAGCGATTTCGGCACGCCGTACGCGGCCAAGTATCCGATGGTGGATATCACGATGCCGAGCCATGTGGTGGTCACCAGCACTACCGATAGCGGCGTCGGGACGGGCAAGCAAATTTCAGAATATAGCTATGCGGGCATGAAGATGAGCGCCGCCGGGTTTGGCTTCCTCGGCTTCCGCGAAGTTCGGCGCCAGCATACTGCTCCAAACGGGGGCAATTTGACAATCGTGACGAGCAATTTGCAAAATGGCTACTATACCGGCGTACCGGCGGCGAGCGAAACCCGATTGGGGCCGCTCAATGCATCCGGCGCGCAAGTGCTCAGCCGTAGCAGCTACAGCTATTGCGACAAGACATCATCGAGCACTACCGCGACCAGCACTTTGCCGTGCCCATCCGTGAAAATAGTTCGGCGGCCATATCTGTACCAAAGCAGGGAAGAGGGATGGGACCTGGACGGCACGGCGCTGCCGGTCGTTGTCACGACCAACGCCTTCAACGACAGTGGCGATCCGCTTACGATCACGGTCAAGACTACTGGAAAAGGCGCCGGGGTAACGCAGACATTCACTAAAACCACGGTTAACGTGTACAAACCCGATGACATTTTGTTGGATAAATGGATTCTGGGGCGCCTGCAAACGGCGACCGTGACAAGCTCCGCACCCAACAGCCTGGCAAGTATCGCTACGGCGGCGGGAACCGCGCCCTACGCAAGCAATAACTTCGGGCGCTGGACCAAAGCTATGCCAATGCCCTTGAGCCCGGGTGCGCTCAGTGCGATTCTGTCGATAATTCTCGACGAATAGCCCGCCATACGCACGGCCCGTTTCCGAATCGTTGACATCGCGATTGCTGAAACGCGGCCGGGGAGCGTCCTGCGTTGCGAGACTCTCCACCCCGGTCACCACCATACGAACCATCTCAACATTTCCTGCACAAGGCAAGCGATGCGCAAAGTAGTCTCTTCTCTCCTCCTATTCGTGTCCGTGCTGGGCGCGGGTGTCGCCAACGCTCAGGTGCCGCCGAACCCGTATAACTACAGTCGGGGCAGCGCCTTTGAATATGACGCGACGAGCGGTCTATTGACCAGCGAAACGGTGGAGCCGAACAATCCTGCGTCTTGCGTCACGACTACCTACCTGTACGACAGTTATGGCAACAAGCGAAGCGCCAGCGTGGCCAATTGCGCCGGCGCCGGCGGCAACGACGTATTTCTTACCCGCGCCAGCAGCAGTACGTATAGCGCTCAGACCGTGACAGTGGCGGGAATCAATGTTGCCATCCCTCCGGGAACTTTTCCCACGGTTGTCAACAACGCCCTGTCGCAATCGGAAAGTAAGACCTTCGATCCGCGCTTTGGCGCCGTGCTCAGCCTGACCGGTCCGAACGCCCTGACCACCACGTGGGAATTGGATGATTTCGGACGCACGGTCAGGGAGTCGCGGGCCGACGGGACCAGCAGCGTCAGCTATTATTGCTATCTGGCCGGAAAGGGCGTCGACACCAGCAGCAGCACCCCGGGGTGCCCGGCGCCAACAAGTTCCGAGGCGCCCGTCGAGGCCATCAGCTTTGTCCACAGCGAGCAGCGCAACACCTCCAACGTCAAGAACGGGCCGTTTTCCCGCGCGTACATGGACCGCGTCGGCCGCAAGATCCGCACCGTCACGGAGGCGTTCGACGGCGCCACGCAGCCTGGCGGCGTCGATCGGCTGATCGTGCAGGACACCGACTACAGCGTTCATGGCGCGCCTTTGGTAACAACCCAGCCGTATTTCCTCGACACGCGGGCGTCCATCAATGGCGGTGCCGCCAACAGCTACGGCATGAGCACCAGCGAATACGACGCGCTGGGCCGTCCAATCCGCGTCTATAACCGGGACCCGCTGGGCGGCGACTCGGCCACGTTCGGCAGCCGCGGGACTGTGCCGGCGGCCGTGACCACGATAGCCTACAGCGGCCTGACCGTTACCACCACCAGTGACAAGGGCCAGACGCGGATCGAGGAAAAGAACGCCGACGGAAAACTGGTGCGCGTCACCGACGCCTTCGGCGCCCAGATCGCTTATCAACACGATGCGTTCGGCAACCTGCTGCAAACCAAGGACGCGCTGCAAAATATCGTCACCGTCCGCTACGACATCCGTGGCCGCAAAATCGGCATGACCGATCCGGATACCGGGACATGGGAATACAACTACAACGCGTTGGGCGAACTGGTCTGGCAGCGCAACCCGAACCAGCTTGCCAACGGGCAGGCCACGACCATGGCGTACGACAAGCTTGGCCGCATGACAAGCCGGATCGAACCGGAATACACCAGCACCTGGACGTACGACAACTGCGTCAAAGGCGTGGGCAAGCTGTGCGCCACCAGCACCACGAACGGCGTCAGCCGGAAAATGGTCTACGACGCGCTGGGCCGCCCGGTGAACGCGCGGACCACGGTAAGCGGCGGTCCGAGCTTCGCCAGCGCGGTCAGCTATGACGCCGACGACGGCCGGCCGTCCAGCCAGACCTATCCGAGCGGATTGAAGGTCAACTATAACTACACCGCCAAGGGTTTCCTGTCGACGCTGACGATGGCCACCACCGCGACCGTTGGCGGCAAGGCCGTTGCCACCTTGTGGCAGGCGCAGGCCTACAATGCTTTGGGCCAGGTTGAAAAACAGCTTTACGGCAACAACGTGGTCGGCAGGGCCAGTTTCGACGCCGCCACCGGCCGGGTAAGCGGCACAAGCGCGGGCATCGGCGCGGCAACGGCCGTGATGAACTACAGCTACTCCTGGGACAGCCTGAACCACTTGACCGGGCGTGCCGACGCCAACGGCGACGGCGCCACCGGCGCGGTCACGGACGGCTTCGACTACGACGCCGTCGGACGGCTGAAAAGTTACAGCGTTTCTGCGGCGCAGATTCCGGGCTTGACGCGCGTCGTCACGCTGGAATACAACGCGCTCGGCAGCATGCTGTACAAAAGCGACGTCGGCGAATACGGCTATCCAGTACAGGGCGCCGGCGTAACGCAGCCACACGCGGTGCAGTGGGTAAACGGGAGGGATAGCAGCAGCAAGTTCGGCAGCTACTATAAATACGATCTCAACGGCAATGTGACCGAATCGACCGGTGCCGCCTATCGCAGCGTCAGCTATACCAGCTTCAACCTTCCCGACGCGCAAACCGGCTTGAAGGGCGTGGGCGGCGTGCGATACACCTGGCAATACGACGAAAACCACCAGCGCATCAAGGAAACTCGGGTTAATACCAGCGGCACCCGTACCACCTGGATGGTACATCCGGACAACGCCGGTGGCCTGTCGTTCGAGAGCGAACAAAACGGTGCGGCGACCAGTAACCGGCACTACCTGTCTGCGGGTGGCATGAGCATCGGCGTATTGGTGTCGAGCGGCGCTTTGCCGGTGTTGGCTGCTGCTCAGACCGAGCCGACGGCGCTCTCCAGCATCGTATTCGACAAGGTCGAGTATTGGCACAAGGATCACTTGGGTAGCCTGGTGGCGACGACCAACGAGAGCGGCGTGGTAACGGCGCGCTATTCCTACGACCCGTTCGGCAAGCGCCGCACAGCCAGCGGCAAGTATGACGAACAGGGCCGGTTGTTGTACGACTGGAACGGCACCAGCAGTGGCACCGATCGGGGCTATACTGGACACGAGCATCTGGACGATGTCGGCGTGATCCATATGAACGGGCGGCTCTACGATCCGCTGCTGGGCCTCTTCATGCAAGGCGATCCCTACATTCAGGATCCGTCCGATTTGCAAAATTACAATCGTTATGGCTATTGCTATAACAATCCGATGACATGTACCGATCCTACGGGATATAAGAGTCTGTGGATGAAAATTAGGCCTCAAAGTCCCTTTTCTGGGGGCGGGCTTGCTGATCCAGGCGGATACGTTCTTTCTAAGGTTGCGCACACTAAAGTTGGCTATCAGTTAGGGTCTATTGCAATTGGTGTTCTTTCCGTTATCTATTGTGAAGGCGGAGCTTGGGCGTGCAATGCCGAGGGGCAAGCCATTTGGGCTGGTTTCGCCGGTAGATCATTTGGCGAGGCGGTAAAAATTGGGGTTATAGCCGGTGCGACTTCCTATGCCATGAACGCGGTCGGGGGCGAATGGGTTGGATCTGGTGATACAGCTACCGCTTACTCATCTTTTATGAACACCGTTGGCCATGCGGCAGTGGGCTGCGCTTCTTCATTGGCGAACAGTGGCAGTTGTCAAAGCGGTGCGGTAGCGGGTGGACTTTCGGCTGCTTGGGGAAATTATGGGCCGGGATATGTCGTTGGTAATACAGCGGGATCTATTATTCAAAATACTATGGTTGCTGCCGCAATCGGCGGTACTACGTCGGTTTTGAGTGGAGGAAACTTCGCAAATGGGGCGACGACTGGGGCGTTTGGGTATTTATTTAATCACTGGGCACACGAGCTTGAACTTGCTGTGTATGGCAGGGATGCACATAAGACATTGCAAGATATTATGTATCAGGACGGACTAGTGGTTGAGCGAAAAAGTGCCGGTGGGCGCGAAGTGAACGGCCGTTTCGATATAGCACGTGCTGAGACGCTCGAACTTTGGGAAATTAAGCGATTTAGTATCGCTGGAATTGCAGCAGGTGAGATTGTGTTGAATGCCTATACGGATAACACTGGGTTTCAGCGAGGAGGAGATTTGCCAAGATTGAAGGTTGGTGATACCTTAAATCTCAGAGGGGATCACTCGACATACACGTTCAAAAATATGGGGAGAGGGCTAATCCTCTACTCGGTGGATCCAGTGCGATTCCAGATTCGACTTCCATTTCCGCTCCCATTGCCAGGATCAAGTGCCAACCGTTTGCCTGACCCATCGCAATATTAATTTTTTCCGGTGAATATGGAGGGAAACATGAGTCATGAACCCGATGTTAATGCTAAATTATCAAGCAAGTCAATTGATTCAATGCTTTCTTGGAGAAAGAGACTTGGTGGTATTCGAGGAGATTTTGAAAAAAGTGGATTTTGTTTGCCAAGTATGGAGATGCGTTATATTGAATCGCTGAGAAGCAGAGGCGAGGACGAGCGAGAGCTAGAGTTTTATCTTGATGAGATAACCAGGGAGTCATTTAATTTGCCAAGAGGTATTTGGAACGTTGACGCCAGAAAGGTTCTCCCCCTTCATCTTCGGTCTAGTTATATTGATCTGCTTCAAGCTAAAATAGACTCTAAATCGCTTGTCTTACCAGTTGGTTCGCCGATTCATAAAATAATAGATGTAAATTATTTTATTTATTCTCGATTGGCAATTGATGCTAATGACCGGTGGAAAAAATATATTTCTGATGTGAAATTGCAAAAAAAAAGAGAAATCGATAAATTCAATAAAAAGATTGCACATTTTTCGCCGCGCTGTATGGACTTAACTGCAATAAATGCAACGAGATTAATTATTTCTATTGCAAATGAGCTGGGGGTTGAGTGCTGTTTGGTTGAGAAGGGGGAGAATTGTAGAGTCGTTCTTCGGTCGATGATTACTGATGAGCTGTATGCGTATTTTGAATGGAGCGATCCCGTTGTGCTGCGAAAGTGGGGGGCGTTACAAATATCAGTTATGGTACAAGAATCTGATTTGCCGATTTGGGCCCCAAATCAATTTCGAGCTTGGCCATATGTAGCTAGTTTAGGAGGGATGGCTCCCGGTATAGACTGGTATGCGTGGAGGAATGAGGACTGGGATAGCGTGGTGCTCGGGGTGCTTGCAAATATAGAATTTTTTAAATTGTGTTTTCCAGTTTGTAAAAATGAAGATAAAATTTAATGCAATTGTGTTGATGTAAAAAATTTTTAAAAACGAAGTGCAACACCTTCTCCTGTAAGGAGCCCCCGTGGCGAAAAAACTACAAATATTTTGACTCTTCCTGCTAAATTTGTTGTAGATTGGTCTGCTATTTTTGTTTATTATGAGTTGCTCTATTTCGGAAAAATCTTTGCTAGCCTTGATCCACTTTAATATGAGCAAGAAAGAATTTATGTGAGGAAGGGGAAGCTTGGTTGGGAGTTTTCTTGCATGTCGCGACCGGAATTTTCTTGTGATAACTGGAAAAATAAGACGGGTTGGTGAAAGTGTATTGTTTGAGTTTTGATAAAATATGTATTATTCTAATATATCAAATTTTTTGTTGAAACGGGCGGCTGGATTGCATTTTTTAATTCGTCTTCATTTTCCTTGGTTAATGAGTGTGGTATTGTTTTTTTTATCTATCGGAATTTCGCTGCGGGAGTTGCCAGAGATGGATGCGAATAATTATTTGTTGGCCCACAAAAAACGTTCACTGGAAACCCGATTGCACACCTCCGTCAATACATCTATTGTTAAAGTGCGAGAGAGTTTTGGCGTTGGTTTCGCACCGTACAGTAGCTTGCCTGCAGTAATTAGTAGTTTTCAAGATTTGAGTACAAAAAATGGATTAGAATTGTTGGAGGCGAGCTATAGGCCTGGTTCCGATGTTTCAAACACGAGGTTTGGACGGATCGAAATCAATGCGCGTTTAAAGGGCGCTTACCGTCCACTGAAAAAAGTTCTTGCGGAGCTATTGATGTCGCATGAAGGATTGGCACTGGAAGGTGTCTCACTGCGGCGCAATCGTTCGGTCGACGCGGTCCTAGACATGGAATTGCGGTTTACTTTTTTTTATCGGAAGGACGCATGATGCTTACGCGCCGACATGGCTTAGTGCTGGCTGCCATGGTCACGATGATGCTGGTTGCGTGGACCGCATGGCGTGATTCGCCAGATTTACCTGCTTCCTCCGCTAGGGTGCCGCATGCAGCTAAATCAGTGGACGTGGTAACTGGCCAGCCGGCGGCCACTGCGGCGCGCGGCGAATTTGACCGCGACCCCTTGCTCGAGGCCACCGCCGACCCCTTCCAGGTTGTGACTTTTTTTCCACCACAGCCGAAGTTCGTGGCGCCGCCGCCTCCGGCGCTGCCGCCGGCCCCGGTCAAGCCGGTCGCTCCGCCTTTTCCCTTCCTCTATTTCGGCCGGATGGTCGACGTGAACGGCAAGCTGGTCACCTATCTGACGCGTGACGATGTATTAATTCCAATCCGGGCCAAGGAAACACTGGATAATGTATACCGCATCGATGCGATGACCGAGACGGAAATCGTGGTGACGCATTTGCCTTCGAATGAAAAAGTAACGATCACTACGCAGTCGGCGTCAAACTAGTTTCTGCGTTCGTTGGCGTATCGGCTTGCGTTGTTGTGCCCACGCTGCGGGCGCCATGGCACGCGTGGGCACAAGAACGTGCCCACCCTACGTCACGAAGTTGCCACTATCGGCCATTCAATGGAATGGCCAGTCTTCATAATTCAGGAGTATCGCGTTGTTTGACAGGGGAATGTATTTCAGGTGGACCGCCGCGGCGTTGGCGGCCGCGTCGCTGGCCGGTTGCAGCGCGCAATTCATCCGCGACGACGCGCAGGAGCAGATCAAGGCCGGCCTGTATGAAAAGGCGCTCAAGACGTATGACGACGCCCTGGCGCGCTACCCGGAAAACGTGACGCTGCGCACCGGCCAGATCAGCGCGCGCGAAACTGTCTTCAACCGCTTGTTGACGGCGGCGACGTCGGCGCGTGCCGGCGGCAACGACAAGGCCGCCTTGGATATCTTGCAGCGCGCGCTGGCCATCAACCCGAACGAGGAGCGCGCCAAGGCGATGCGCCTGGATATCGACCGCGACCTGCGCCAGCGCGAGGCGGTGGTGAACGCCAAGGAGTTGGCCGCGAAGGGTATGCGCGAGCGCGCGATGGTCACGGTCGAGGCGGCCTTGAAGGATAATCCGAAGAACGCCGAGCTGCTGGCCTTGCAGCGCCAGTGGGAACTCGACGTGCGCCAGTCCGAGTTGGTGTCGGCGCGGCTGGCCGAGACGCGGCCGATTTCGCTCGATTTTCGCGACGCCAATCTGCGCATGGTGCTGGAAGTACTGACGCGTAACAGCGGCATCAATTTCATTCTCGACAAGGACGTGCGCCAGGATTTGCGCGCCACGGTGTTTCTGCGCCAGACCCGCCTGGAGGACGCGCTCGACCTGATCACCACCACCAGCCAGTTGACGTACAAGGTGCTCGACACGGCGACCGTGCTGATTTATCCGAAGACCCCGGAAAAGGCGCGCGAATACCAGGACTTGGTGATCCGCGCGTTTTACCTGTCCAGCGCCGACGTGAAGCAAACCGCCAGCCTGCTGAAAACCATGCTGAAGATCCGCGAGCCCTTCATCGATGAAAAGCTCAATCTGATTATGATCCGCGAAACGCCGGAGACGGTGCGGTTGGCCGAGCGCCTGATCGCGCTGCATGATTTGTCGGAGCCGGAGGTGATGATGGAGGTCGAGGTGCTGGAAATTAAGAGTTCCAGCCTGACCGAGCTGGGCGTCAAGTATCCGGACAGTTTTACGCTGACGCCGATGACGGCGGCCGGCACCACCAATTTCAACCTGGGCAACGTGAAGAATATCAACCGCGATACGATCGGTATCAACGTGCCCAATGTGCTTATCAATTTGCACCGCGACGTTGGCAACGTCCACATCCTGGCCAATCCGAAAATCCGTGCTCGCAACCGCGAGAAGGCGAAAATCCTTATCGGCGATAAGCTGCCGGTCATTACCACCACCGGCAGCGCCACCAATAGCGGCTTCATTTCCGAATCGGTGCAGTACGTCGACGTCGGCCTCAAGCTGGAGGTCGAACCGAACATCTATCTGGACGACGAGGTGGCCATCAAGATTGGCATGGAGGTCAGTTCGCTGGTGCGCGAGATTAAGACTTCCGGCGGCTCGCTGGTGTACCAGATCGGCACGCGCACGGCCAACACGGTGCTACGCCTGCGCGACGGCGAAACCCAGTTGCTGGCCGGCTTGATCAGCAACGAGGAGCGGATGAGCGCGAACCGCGTGCCGGGCATGGGCGACCTGCCGCTGGTCGGGCGGCTGTTTTCTTCGCAGCGCGACGACGGCCAGCGCACCGAGATCGTGTTGTCGATCACCCCGCGCATCGTGCGCAATATTCGCCGCCCGGACGTGAACCAGACCGAATTCTGGTCCGGCACCGAGAACGACATTCGTAGCCGGCCGCTGACGCTGCCAAAGGTGGCTGATCCGAAGGCGCCGGCGGACAAGGCGCCGGGCGCCGCCAACGCACCGGGCGCCGTCAATGGACCGGCCATCAACGCGCCGGCCGGCGCCGTGCCTGCCGCGCTGGTGCCGCTGGCAGCGCCGGAAGCGCCGGCGGCCGCGTCCCTGAAGCTGGTGGCGCCGGCGGAAGTGAAGCTTGGCGAGACCTTCAGCGTGCATTTGAACGTGAGCGCAACCTCGCCGCTACGCGGCATGCCGGTGGAGCTGGTGTTTAACGCCAAGGCGCTGGAGGTGTTGGACGCCGACGAGGGCGCCTTTTTCACCCAGGACGGCGCGGCCATCAGCAAAACCAAGGTGCTGGAACAAAACAAGGGCCACGCCTCGATGGCGATCCTGCGCAACATCGCCGAGGGCGCCAAGGGGGAGGGGACGGCGATGACGTTTAAGTTCAAGGCGATCGCCGCCGGGCCGACGCAGATTCGCCTGGCCTCGGCCAGCGCGATCGCCATGCCGCCGGTGGCGTTGCCGCCGCCGCCGCCGCCGACCAATATCACGGTGAAGTGAGCCCGCGCGATGCTGCTGTTCAGGCGGGGCTATTCGATGATCGAGCTGCTGGTCGTCATGGCGGTGCTCGGCATTCTCGCGACGGCGGCGATGCCGCTGGTGGAGTTGACGGCGAAGCGCAACAAGGAGCGCGAGCTCAAGCAGGCGGTGTGGGAAATCCGCCGCGCCATCGACGCATATAAATTGGCCTTCGACGCCGGCCGCATCGCCCCCACCACCAACACCAGCGGCTACCCGCCGTCGTTGGAGGCCTTGACCAAGGGCGTGCCGGATTTGCTGGCCGGCGGCCAGCCGCTGTATTTGTTGCGGCGGCTGCCGAAGGATCCGTTCGCGCCGGCGGACGGCCAGGACAAGCCGGGCGCCGTGCCGTCGTGGGGCGTGCGCAGCTACGCGTCGACGGCGGACGAGCCGAAGCCGGGCGCGGACGTGTTCGACGTCTATTCAACCTCGGAGGGAACCGGCATGAACGGCGTTCCGTATCGGCTATGGTGAGCCGGAGCGGCGGCGTGCGCCGCGGCTTTACCTTGATCGAGCTGTTGGTCGTCATGGCGTTGATCGGCATGCTGTTGTCGCTGTCGGTGCCGCGCTACTTCGGCAACGTCGACAAGGCCAAGGAGTCGGTGCTGCGCCAGGACCTGGCGCAGATGCGCGACGCCGTCGACAAGTATTTCGGCGACGTCGGCCGCTATCCGGAGTCGCTCGAGGAGATCGTCGAGAAGCGCTACCTGCGCAAGATCCCGGTCGACCCGATTACGGACCGGGCCGACAGCTGGATCGTGGTGGCGCCGGAAAAAAAGGAGGCGGGCAAGGTGTTCGACGTCAAAAGCGGCGCCCCCGGCAAGGCCCGCGACGGCAGCGATTATGCGACTTGGTGAACGCCGCCGGCGCCGGCAGGGCGGCTTCACGTATGTGGCGATGCTGTTCGCGCTGGCCATGTTCGGGGTCGGCCTGGCGGCCCTGGGCGAATCGTGGAGCGCCGCCTCGCAGCGCGAAAAGGAGGAGGAGTTGATTCAGGTCGGCCGCGCGTATGTGTGGGCGATCGGCAATTACTACACGCGTTCGCCGGGCACGCCCAAGAACTACCCCTTGCGGCTGGATGAACTGCTCGAGGACAAGCGCTTCGTCGGCGTCGAGCGGCATTTGCGCCGGGCCTATCGTGACCCGATCAGCAACGCGCCGGAATGGGGGCTGGTGCGCGCGCCCGACGGCGGCATCATGGGCGTCTACAGCTTGAGCGACAAGGCGACCTTGCGCAAGCAGCCGCTGCTGCTGCCGGGGGCTTTCCCGCTGGTCGGGACGCGCTATTCGGAGTGGAAGTTCATTTATAAGATGAAGCAATGATGACAAACAGCCGTAACCACGCGCCGCCGGCCCTTGTGCCGGACGGCGGCCGCTATTCTTCCGTTTTAAGCTGAGTTACCGCCCGATGCAATTTCACGTCCGCACCTTTTACGCCGCTTCCGGGGCCGTTGCCGAGCGCACCATCGAGGGCCAGAGCGCGCAGGCGGTCAGGCACGTGCTGGAAGGCGAGGGCGCGACGGTGCTGTCCATCGCCGTCGCCAATCGGTGGCAGCTTGGCGCCCGCAAGGCGGTGTTCAACGTCGCGCTGTTCTGCGAGGAGCTGCGCACGCTGCTCTCTTCCGGGATGTCGCTGGTGGAGGCGATCGAGACCCTCTGCTCGAAAAACAACGAGGACTACAAGCAGAGCGTTTTGCTGGAGATTAAGCAGCATCTGCTGGAGGGCAAGCCCCTGTCGGCGGCGCTGGAATTGAACCGCTGCGCCTTCCCGCCGCTGCTGGTGGCGTCGATCAAGGCGGGTGAACGCACCAGCCGCCTGGACGACGCGCTCGACGAATTCATCGGCTACGACAAGGTCGGACAGGAGCTCGGGCGCAAGGTCGTCAGCGCCGCCATTTATCCCAGCCTGGTGGTGGGCTTCGGCATGCTGGTGTGCCTGTTCATGATTTCGTACGTGGTGCCGCGCTTCGCCAAGGTCTACGACGACTTCGGCAAGACCCTGAGTTTTTCGACCATGGTCTTGATCAAGGTGGGTCAATTCGCCGGCGATTATTTCGGCGTGCTGATGTTCGCCGTGGCGGCGCTGGTCGTGGCCACGGTGCTCTTGTACCGCAACGGCAAGCTGAAGGCGGGCCTCTTGTACCTGCTCGGCCAATTCGGCTTTGCCAAGTACTATTTGCGCCTGTACCAGTTGGCGCGGATTTACCAGACCATGTCAATGCTGTTAAAAGGCGGATATACCCTGGCCGACGCGATTCCCCTGGCGCAGAACCTGGCGTTTGAAAAAAAGCTGGAGAACCAGATGGTCAACGCGCGCGCCGCCGTCATGGAGGGCAAACGCCTGAGCACCGCGTTCGCCGCCAACGGTTTGACCGACAGCGTCACCGAGCGCTTGCTGCAGGTGGGCGAGCGTTCCGGCAATCTGGCCAAGATCATGGATATCATCGCGCAGACCTACCGCCAGGAGTTCATGTTGTTTATCGAGCGGGCCACCCGCCTGGCCGAGCCCATCCTGCTGATGGCGGTGGGCCTGATGATCGGGGCGATTATTATTTTGATGTATATGCCGGTGTTTGATTTGGCAGGAGGGATTTAACGATGGACACTAGCTCTTCCTCGCCGGAGGCGGTGGCGCAAGCCGCGTCCCTGGGCGCCCTGATGGCGCAGGCGCGCGCGCGCGCCGCCGCCAGCGGACGCGCCCTGGCGCTGGAACTGGCGCTGTTGGCCGGCTGCAGCGTCGAGCAGCTTGCGCTGGCCTCGCAGGCGCAGCTGGGCGTGCGCTATTTCGCGCTGCCGGCGCTGCTGGAAAACCCGCCGGAGTTCGCCCAGGTCAGCTTCACGGATTGCGTCAACCGCGCCATCTATCCGCTGCAATCGGCGGGCGAGTGCTATTTCGTCGTGCCCGACCCGTGGGACGACCATGTGCTGCAGTGGCTGGCCAACCAGGTCGGCGGCTATCCCAACCTGGCCTGGGGCGCCAAGAGCGACATCTTGGCCGCGCTGGAGCATGCGCAGCACCGCATCAAGGCGTCCAGCGAGTTGCCGTCCGGAGTATCCGACACCCGGGCGTCGCGCTCCGAATACTCCGCCAACGTCATTTCGATTGAAACGATCGAGCGCAGCCACAGCCCGGTGGTGCGGTTTGTCGACGCGGCGATTTACGACGCGTGGAAGGCCGGCGCCAGCGACATTCATTTCGAGTGCGGGCGCGAAGGCGTGCGCGTCAAACTGCGCCTCGACGGCGTGCTTGTGCCGTCGTCCGAGTTGCCGGACCGGATACTGGCGGAGGAGGTCATTTCGCGCATCAAGGTGCTGGCTCAGCTGGACATCGCTGAGCGCCGCATTCCGCAAGACGGCCGCTTCCAGGTCGAGCTGGGCGAACGCCAGCTGGATTTCCGCGTTTCCATCATGCCCAGCATTTTCGGCGAGGACGCGGTGGTGCGGCTGCTCGACAAATCGCAGTTGCGCGGCGACGCGCAGGTGATTTCGCTGGTCAGCCTGGGGCTGGACGCGGACGCGATCGAGCGCATCAGGCGCCTGGCGAAACGGCCGCACGGCATGCTGCTGGTCACCGGTCCGACCGGCAGCGGCAAAACCACGACGCTGTACGCCGCGCTCACCGAGATCCAAACCGGCCAGGAAAAGATCATCACGATCGAGGACCCGGTCGAATATGAACTGCCCGGGGTGCTGCAAATTCCGGTCAACGAGAAGAAGGGGCTGACGTTTTCGCAAGGCCTGCGCTCGATCCTACGCCACGATCCCGACAAGATCCTGGTGGGCGAGATCCGCGATGCCGAAACGGCGGAGATCGCGGTGCAGGCGGCGCTGACCGGGCACCTGGTGTTTACCACGGTGCACGCGAACAGCGTGTTCGACGTGATCAGCCGCTTCGTCCATATGGACATTGATTTGTACAGCCTGATGTCGGCGTTGAACGGCGTCGTCGCCCAGCGCCTGATCCGGCGCAATTGCCCCGTTTGCACGGAGCCCGAAACCGTGCCGCAGGAGTTGATCGAGCGGAT
Organism: Janthinobacterium sp. CG3; assembly: GCF_000344615.1. Taxonomy (GTDB): domain Bacteria; phylum Pseudomonadota; class Gammaproteobacteria; order Burkholderiales; family Burkholderiaceae_D; genus Janthinobacterium. Next base: position 5,379,739 of record NZ_KB467824.1, read on the forward strand.
GAAGAACGCCAACATGAACATCGGACAAGTGCGCGTGGCGCGCGGACGCGGCTGCGAACATTGCAGAAATACCGGTTACAAGGGCCGCTACGCGATCGCTGAAGTGCTGCCGTTTGACGACGCCTTAAGGACGATGATACTGAGCCGCGCCGATGTCACGGTGATCAAGAACCACGCGCTGGCCATGGGCGTGCGTCCTCTGGGCGTGCGCGCGCTGGACCTGGTGGCGTCGGGCGCGACGACCCTGGAAGAGATTGACCGCGTGGTGGCATATGACTGAGGCTATCCACCTCTACGTCGGCGGCAAGCAGCTTATCGCGCGGCGTCAATCCGGCTATCCGTGGCGCCGCCGAACCGAGTCGCTGGGCGCGTGGGGCTGGGACGCCGCGGCGCCGTCGTCGCTGACGTTCGACCAATTGGCGTTGCCGAAAAAGCGTAGGGTGAATCTGCACGTTTATGTCGGTTCGGCCCTGAGCCGGTTCATGGTGCTTGCATTGCCGGTCGGTTTGCGTGATCTCGGCGAGCAGCGCGCCGCGGCGCAAGCGCAGATGCAGCAGCAACTGGGCTTGAATCCGGCGGACTGGAATTTCACGCTCGATCCGCAGCGCGCGCCGGCCAAGTCGGTGGTGTGCGCGGTGCGCCGCAACGTGGTCGAGCGGATCGAGGCATTGTCGACGCAACACGGGCTGCGTCTGATGTCGCTGCAGCCTTATGTGGCGGGCGTGTGGAACGCGTTCCAGGAGCGGAAAAAAGCTCCGGAATCGGCCCTGATCGCGATTGAAGAGGACGCCTTTACCGTCTTCGTCGCTAGCGCCGGAGCCTTGGAATCGATGAGCAGCCTATATCATCGCCGCGAAAGCGGGCTGGTCGAACGGGAGATCAAGCGACTGGGCATGTCCGCCAGTGGCGTAGAGCAGGAAATCGGTGTGGCGCTCCCCGACAGCCTGGCCGGTATGGCGCAAACCAATCCTGACAGAATCCTGTTCAAGACGGCTTATTTGAAAGAAGCCATCTATGCCGATTTTCGGGATCTTTTGTTTGTCTCGGAGGCGCAACAGCAATGAGAAAATTGCGTTTGGAATTCATTAATCGGCGCCAGGTGCCGTGGGCCGGGCTGGCTTTCCTCGCGATATTGCTCGCGTGGGGCGGGAGTCTGGCCGCGGAGTGGATGGAACTGCGGGCGGATCAGAAGGAAAAGTTGGAGCGGATCGCCACACTTGAGCGCACCTTAAAAGAGCGGCAGCGCAGCGCGCTGCAGGAGCAGAAAAAAGCGGATCCGGTAGCCGAGCTGCGGCTCAAGGAACAGCAGAAAATATTGAAGTCGCTGAACTACCCGTGGAACCGGCTCTTGGCGACGATCGAACAAACCGCCAGGAACGACATCGCGATCTTGTCGTTTTTGCATGACCAGTCGTCCGATTCGGCCCAACTGTCGGTGGAAGCCTTGGACTTTCCAGCGTTGACCCGGTTCGTTGAGCAGTTGAACGAAGGGGAGGAGGGAAAGCGCTGGTATGTCGCGAATTATCAAATGCAGCCGCCAAATAGTCCCGCCGCAGTGAAGGCGACTGTGTTGAAATAGTATTTTGCCAGGGTGAAGATTTTAGTCCCCATCACCACGCCATAAACATTGCACGCCCTCCCGCTGCCACCTGGCTGGGTGTAGTCAAGTGTCACTATGCGCTTTCCTGACAGTTTGGTGGCTAATAGCTGGGTGTATATGATCTTTTGATCGGTACCAATGTAAACAACGCCATCGCCGGAATGTTTCGTAAGCTGGCGTTGCGTTGGAATTTTGCCCGCGCTATCGGTCCACGGAACGAATGCCAATGCGTTGGACGAAATCCCCCCTCCCCATGCGGATGGGGAACTGCGTGAAGCGTGTTGGATAGTGATCGTTGGCGGTGGAGGGTCGATTCTCGGCGGACCGGACGTGGACGCTGTCAGGACGAGTTGACGGCTGGCGCTGGGATGGACAGGAACAGGCGCTCGGTGAGCGTGTCGTGCACGAGGTACGGTCAGACGCCAGGTCGCCTTTGAGATGCTTGATAAAATTTTCCGACTGGCCGCGGGCGCAGTAGATTTCCTCGTACAGGATGCCGGCGTCGAGTCCATGCAGCGAGGTGACCATGAAACGCCGATTCTCGCCCAGCGCCATCACTTCGGCCTTCAGCAGCACGCGCCATGGCTTCGGCCATGAACCGGCGGCATAGGGAAATTCGTCAAACAGGCGCACGGCCTCTGGCACGACGAGGGCCGGGTTGCCGCCGCCGGAGGTGGCGCCGAAGCACAGTAGTTTGTGGCTGGCGAGCATGTTCTCTGCTTGGTATCAGGGCAATATTGTAGCGTAGCATAGCGGTGGGCAAGCCGCAAAAACGCGCCTATAATACTGTGTTTATATACAGTATCGTGGGTATCATGGGATCAGCCGGCTTGCCCGCTTACGCGGAGCTGTTTTGTCTGACGAATTTTTCGTTTTTGTACGGCGCCTCGCACGCCGAGGAGTTGGTCGCGCGCGCAGTACAGCTCGGCTACGCGGCGCTGGCCATTACCGACGAGTGTTCGCTGGCCGGCGTGGTGCGGGCGCACGCCCAGGCCAAGCGCGCCGGCCTGCCCTTGATCATCGGCGCGCATTTCCATTTGAGGCAGGCGGACGGCAGCCCGGCGCTGTCGCTGCTGGCGCTGGCGCAAAACCGCAACGGCTACGGCAACTTGTCCGAGCTGATTACGCTGGCGCGCACCCGCGAGGGCGCGGTCAAGGGCAGTTATCTGCTGACGCCGGACGACTTCGCCGCGCCCAAGGCGCAGCAGGCGCATCTGCAGGGACTGGCCGATTGCCTGCTGGTGCTACTACCAAGCTATCCAACGCACCAGCCGGCCGGCGTCGACCGCTTGCACGCGCAGGCGGCGTGGCTGGCGGCCACTTTCCCGGGGCGCGGCTGGATCGGCCTGAACCTGCTGCACCGCGCCTTCGACGAGGCCCACCGGCTCAGCGTCAACGAGGTGGCCTGGCAGCACGGCCTGCCGGTGGTGGCGGTCGGCCACGTGTGCATGCATGTGCGTTCGCGCAAGCCGCTGCACGACACCTTGTGCGCGGTGCGCGTCGGCAAGCCGGTGGGCGAGTGCGGCTACGCGCTGGCGCAGAACGCCGAGCAGCATTTGCGCGCGCGCCTGCGCCTGGCCAACATCTACCCGGCCCAGGCGCTGGCCGAGACGCTGCGCATGGCCCGCCTGTGCACGTTTTCGCTCGACCAGCTGCGCTATGAATATCCCGACGAGCTGGTGCCGCCCGGCCACACGCCGGGCAGTTATCTGCGCAGCGAAACCTATATCGGCGCGCACCAGCGCTTCCCCGAGGGTATCCCGGCCGCCGTGCAGGGGCAGATCGAACGCGAACTCGAATTGATCGCCGCGCTGGCCTACGAGCCGTATTTCCTGACCGTCTACGACATCGTGCGCTTCGCCCGTTCCCAGGGCATCCTGTGCCAGGGCCGCGGCTCGGCGGCCAATTCGGCGGTCTGCTACTGCCTGCGTGTGACCGAGGTCGACCCGGCCCGCGGCAACCTGCTGTTCGAGCGCTTCATCTCGAAGGAGCGCGCCGAGGCGCCCGACATCGACGTCGACTTCGAGCACCAGCGCCGCGAAGAGGTGATCCAGTATATTTACGCCAAATACGGCCGCGAGCGCGCGGCGCTGGCCGCCGTGGTTATTTCGTACCGGCCCAAAAGCGCGCTGCGCGACAGCGGCAAGGCGCTTGGGATCGACCTGGCGGTGGTCGAGAAGGTGGCCAAGGCGCACCACTGGTTCGACGGCAAGCAGGACTTGCTGAACCGCCTGGCCGAGTGCGGCCTCGATTCGCAGGCGCCGCTGTCGCAGCAGTGGGCCACGCTGGCGCAGGCCCTGCTGGGCTTTCCGCGCCACCTGTCGCAGCATCCGGGCGGCTTCGTCATCGCCCAGGGCAAGCTGTCGCGCCTGGTGCCGATTGAGAACGCCAGCATGGCCGAGCGCAGCGTGATCCAGTGGGACAAGGACGACCTGGAGGAGCTGGGCCTGATGAAGGTCGACGTGCTGGCGCTGGGCATGCTGTCGGCGCTGCGGCGCGCGCTCGAGCTGGTCGGCCGGCGCCGCGGCAGCGGGTTCGCGCTGCACGACATTCCGGCCGAGGACGCGGCGACCTATGACATGATCTGCCTGGCCGACACCGTCGGCGTGTTCCAGATCGAGTCGCGCGCGCAGATGAGCATGTTGCCGCGGCTGCAGCCGCGCCGCTTCTACGACCTGGTGATCGAGGTCGCGCTGGTGCGGCCCGGGCCGATCCAGGGCGGCATGGTGCACCCGTATTTGCAGCGCCGGCAGAACCCCAAGCTGGTCGCCTACGAGAAGGACGACCTGCGCCCGGCGCTGGAGCGCACCCTGGGCGTGCCGATTTTCCAGGAGCAGGTGATGCAGGTGGCGATCATCGCGGCCGGCTACACGCCGGGCGAGGCCGATGGTTTGCGGCGGGCGATGGCGGCGTGGAAGCGCAAGGGCGGCATGGACCACCACCACGAACGCATCGTCAGCGGCATGCTCGACCGCGGCTACTCGCCGCAGTTCGCCGAGGCGATCTTCAGCCAGATCCAGGGCTTCGGCGAGTACGGCTTCCCGGAGTCGCACGCGGCCAGTTTCGCGCTGCTGAGCTACGCCAGCGCCTGGCTGAAATGCCACGAGCCGGCGGCCTTCCTGTGCGCGCTGCTGAACAGCCAGCCGATGGGCTTTTATAGCCCGTCGCAACTGGTGCAGGACGCCCGCCGCCACGGCGTCGAGGTGCGCGCGGTCGACGTCAGCGCCAGCGGCTGGGAGTCGGCGCTGGAGGACGACCCGGGGCCGCGCGGGCAGCCGGCGGTGCGCCTCGGCCTGGCGCTGTTGCGCGGCATGCGCGCCGATAGCGCCCAGCGCATCGAGGACGCGCGCGCCGTACGGCCGTTCGCCGGCGTGGCCGACCTGGCGCGGCGCGCCGGCCTGGACCGGCACGACTTGCAGGTGCTGGCCGGCGGCAACGCGCTGCTGGCGCTGGCCGGCAACCGGCGCCAGGCGCTGTGGCAGGCGGTCGGCGCGGTGCCGGACAAGGACTTGCTGCGCCCGACCACGCCGGACGAGGCGCTGCCGCTGCTGCGTCCGCCCTCGGAGGGCGACGAGATCCTCGGCGACTACCGCTCGCAGGGGCTGACGCTGGGGCGCCATCCGCTGGCGCTGCTGCGCGCGCAATTGCTGGAGCAGCGCTTCCTGCCGGCCGCCGCGCTGGCCCACTTCCAGGACGGCCAGCTGGCGCGCGCCTGCGGCATCGTCACCGTGCGCCAGCGCCCCGGCACCGCCAAGGGCGTGCTGTTCATCACGCTGGAGGATGAAACCGGCACCGTCAACGTCATCGTCTGGCCCTCGCTGGTCGAACAGCAGCGGCGCGAGGTGCTCGGCGCGCCGCTGCTGGGCGTGTACGGCGTCTGGCAGCGCCAGGGCATCGTGCGCCACCTGGTGGCCAAGCGCCTGGTCGACATGTCGCGCCTGCTCGGGCGCCTGCCCACCGGCAGCCGCGACTTTTGCTGACGCCGGGCTAGCCCTGCGAATGCAGGTTCAGCGTGGCCAGCTTGGCGAAGTCGATCGGTTTCACGACGTGCTTGTCGAAGCCGGCGTCGAAGGCCTGGTCCTTGTCCTGCTGGCGGCCGTAGCCGGTCAGGGCGATCAGGGTGGCGTCGCGCATGTCGGGCAGTTCGCGCAGCTTCACGGCGACCTCGTAGCCGCTCAGGTCCGGCAGGCCGATGTCGAGGAAGACGTACTGCGGCCGGAAGCTGCGCGCGCAGTCGATCGCCTGGCCGCCGTTGTAGGCGGTCTTGACCTGGTGGCCGTCGATTTCCAGCAGGTCGGCCAGGGTGTCGGCGGCGTCCTCGTTGTCGTCGACCACCAGGATGCGCGCCGCCAGCGGCGCGCCGGGCGCGGGCGCCGGGTCGGGCGCCGGCCCGGCCAGCGGCGCGTCGGCCGGGCCGGCCTCGGCCGGCAGGCGCACCTCGAAGACGCTGCCGTGGCCCGGGCCGGCGCTGCTGGCGCCGACGCTGCCGCCGTGCAGCGTGACCAGCTTGCGCACCAGCGACAGGCCGATGCCCAGGCCGTCCTGGACCCGGTCGTTGGCGTGGCGGTCCTGGGCGAACAGGCCGAAGATGAAGTCGATGCGGTCGGGCGCCAGGCCGACGCCGTTGTCGGCCACGCGGATCAGCACCTGGCCGCCGTCGAGCCGGGCCGACAGCGCGATGGCGCCGCCGGGCGCGGTGAACTTGGCGGCGTTTTGCAGCAGGTTGCCGACGATTTGCGACAGCCGCACATAGTCGCCCGGCAGCCACACCGGTTGCGCCGGCAAGTCCAGCGTGAGCGCGTGGCGGCGGCTGGCGACGATGTGGGCGTTGCTTTCGAGCGCGCTGTCGATGACGGTGTGGAGTTCGACGCGCTCCTGGTGCAGCGTGATTTTCCCTTGCGAGATGCGCGACACGTCGAGCAGGTCGTCGACCAGGCGCACCATGTGGTCGGTGTGGCGGCGGATGGTCTGGCGCGCCTTGCGCTGCCATTCCGGCACGTCCGGGTCGAGCCGCTGCAGCAGTTCGACGGCGTTGCGGATCGGCCCGAGCGGGTTGCGCAGCTCGTGCGCCAGCGTCGCCAGGAACTCGTCCTTGCGGCGGTCGACCTCGCGCAGCTCGCGTTCGACGTTGCCCAGGCGCAGCAGGGCCTTGACGTTGGCCACCAGCTCCTCCGGCTCGATCGGTTCGAACAAATAGTTGTCGGCGCCGCCGTCGAGCGCCCTGATCTTGTCGGCGACGCCGATGTACGAGGCCGACGTTTGCAGCACCAGGATGGCCTGGGTGTCCGGGTCGCTCTTGAGGCGGCGGCAAACCTCGAAGCCGTTGATGTCGGGCAGCTTGACGTCCAGCAGGATCAGGTTCGGCCGCGCCGCGCGCGCGCGCAGCAGGGCGTCGCCGCCGTTGGCCGCTTCGATCACTTGGAAGCCGGCGCGGGTCAGGATGCGCGACTTGGCGTAGCGCGCGCCGTCGCTGTCGTCGACGTTCAGGATGACGGAGTCGGGAAAGGTGGGGGGCGACATGGTGGCCTCAATCCGGGTTGGTGATGACGCTGGTGGAACCCGCCGGCGCCGGCGCTGCCGGGGCGGGGGCGGGGGCGGGGCGGCCGCCGCCGGCTTGCGGCGGCGCCGCGGTCAGCAGGCGCAAGGTGGCCAGCAGCTCCTGCCGGAACAGCGGTTTGGAGCAGTAGGCGTCGGCGCCCAGGGCCAGGCCCTTGCGCTTGTCGTCGATTTCGGTGGCGACCAGGACCGGCACGCGCTGGCGCCGCGGGTCGCTTTTCACTTCGGCCAGCCAATGCCAGGAGTGCTGGCCGTGCAGCATGATGTCGAGGATCACGGCGGCCGGCTGCAGCGCCGGCCACAGGTCGTCGGCTTCGCGCAGGCTGCGCGCCGGCACCGCGCGGAACTCGCTGTCCATCAGGTATTTCTCGTACAGCAGGCGGGTTGGCGCGTGGTCCTCGACCACCAGCACCGGGATGCGTTGGTCGCGCGCCGCCGCGCCGGCGTCGACGCCGGCGCCGGCGCCGGCCACGGCCGCGCCGGGCGCGACGTAGCGCGCCGGGATCACGGCGCTAAACACCGAGCCAACGCCCAGCGTGCTTTGCACGCCGACCCGGCCGTTCAGCAGGCCGGCCAGGTTGCGGCACAGCGGCAGGCCCAGGCCGGTGCCCTTGACGCCGCGCTGCAGGTGGTTTTCCACCTGGCTGAATTCCTCGAAAATCAGTTCCAGGTCGGCGGCGCCGATGCCCAGGCCGGTGTCGGCGACGTCGAAGCGCACGCTGTCCTGCCCGGGCAGCGCGACGGCGCTGACGGTGATGGCGCCGCGCTCGGTAAACTTGAGCGCGTTGGAAATGAAGTTGCGCAGGATTTGCGACAGTTTCGCCTCGTCCGTATACATCGGGCACGGCCCGTCCGGGGCGTGGAAGCTCAAACTCAGCGTTTCCGACACCAGCAGCGGGCGCAGCATGCCGCGCAGCGCGCTGAAGGTGTCGGCGACGTCGAACTCGACCGGGCGCATCTCGACCTTGCCGGCCTCGATCTTGGCCAGGTCGAGCAGGTCGTTGACCAGGTCGTTGAGCGCGACGGCGCCTTCCAGGATGAAGCTGACCTGCTTTTCCTGCTCGCCCGAGAGCTCGCCGTCGACGCGCTCGAGCAGCAGCTTGGCGAGCGCGCGGATCGAGCTGAGCGGGGTGCGGAACTCGTGGCTCATGTTCGACAGGAAGCGCGACTTCATCTGGTCGGCGCGGCGCAGGTGGCCGGCTTGTTCGTCGAGCTCGGCGTACAGCGCGACCACGCCGCGGTTGGTGTCCTCCAGCTCGCGCGTCAGTTGCAGCAACTCGTCCTGGCGCGTCTTCAACTCGGCCAGCGTGGCCAGCAGTTCCTGGTTTTGCCGCTGCACCTCGAGCAGGGTGGTGTTTTCCTGCGGCGCGGCCAGTTGCGCGCCCAGCGCGCCGACCATGGTCGCGTCCAGCGCGGCGGCCTCGCGCGGGAACAGCTTGTGCAAGGTGATCTCGGTGCCGCGCTCCGGCCCGGTCTGGATGTCGACCCGGTCCATCAGGCGGCGCGCGCCGAGGATGCCCAGGCCCAGGCCGGTCGGCGAGCGGTAGGCGCCGGCCAGGATCTGCTCCAACTGGGCGATGCCGGGGCCGTGGTCGACGATGCGCATGCGCAGGATCTGCGGCGAGGTCGCGCCCTCGATGGCGAACTCGACGCTGCCGCCGCCGGCGTAGTTGTAGACGTTGCGCGCCAGTTCCGAGACCGAGGTGGCGATGCGCACCTGGTCCTGCTTGTTGAAGCCGCACAGGGCGGCCACCTGGCGCGCGCGCTGGCGCGCGGCCACGACGTCGAGTTCGGTCTTGACGGCGACCGTGAGGATGCGCCGCGTCATACCGCCGCCTCCGCGCCGGCGCCGCAGTCGCGCAGCACCAATACGCCGACGTCGTCGCGCCCGCGGCCGAAGTCGCGGTACAGCAGCGCGGCGATGATGCCCGGGTGGCAGCGCTCCAGGCCGGGGTAGTGGTCGAGGTTCCAGCGCGTGCCGACGCCGTCCGAATGCAGCACCAGCGTGGCGCCGGCGTGCCACGGCAAGGCGAATTCCTGCACCTTGCGCAGGTTGCTGCCGACGATGCCGTTGTGCGACAGCAGGTGGCGCCGGGCGGCGCCGTCGAAGACGCAGCCGGCGATGTTGCCGACCCCGGCGAAGCGCAGCTGCGCCGCGCCGAGGTCGATGCGGGCGATCGCCAGCGCCGCGCCGCGGCTGCCGTGCAGCGCCGCGTGCAGGCGTTGCAGCAGCGCCGCCGGCGCGCTGGCGCTGTCGCCGGCGGCCGCCGCCAGCGCGGCCTGGGCGGCGGCGGCGGCCTGCGGGCCGTGGCCCAGGCCGTCGGCCACCAGCAGCGTCAGGCTGTCGCGCCCGGGCGTGGCCAGCCAGGCGTCGCCGCATTCCTGCTCGCCGGGCAGGGGCAGGCAGACCGCGCCGAGTTGGAACAGCGGCGCCGGCGGAAGCGGCGCCGGCGGAAGCGGCGCCGCGCCCCACAGCGCCATGCGCAGCACGGTGCCGCGCTCGGGCGCGGTGTAGGCGTCGAATTCGTGCGCCAGGCGGCGCATCGCGCCCAGGCCGACGCCGTAGCTGCCGGCGGTGGAATGGCCGTCCTGCATCTGGCGGGCCAGGTTGGCGATGCCGGGGCCGGCGTCGAGCGCCGTCACCTCGACGCCGAGGACGGCGGCGCCGCCGCCGTCATACCCGTACAAGGGGCGCAGCAGGATTTCGCCGTGGCCGGCGTGCTTGACGATGTTGGTGGCCGCCTCGGTGACCAGCAGGGCCAGTTGGCCGACGCGCACCTCGTCCCAGCCGAGCCGGCGGCCCAGTTCGTTGCCGGCGCGCCGCGCCGCCGCCACTTCGCTCGGCTCGCCGATGCGGTAGTTGTGTTGCGGCCCGGCCAGGTTTAAAAGAGTGTCCATTTGGTTATCGTCACCGTAGTGCCTTTGCCCGTCGTTGTATCGATACTGAATTCGTCGCAGAGGCGCTTGGCGCCGCTCAGCCCCAGGCCCAGCCCGCCGCCGCTGGTGTAGCCGTCGGTCAGCGCCAGCGCCACGTCGGCGATGCCGGGGCCTTCGTCGACGAAACGCAACTCGACGCCGCGGCGCGCGCCGTTGTCGCGCCGCCGCATGTGCGCGCTGCCGCCGCCGCCGTAGCGCAAGGTGTTGCGCGCCAGTTCGCTGGCGGCGGTGACCATCTTGGTCTGCTCGATCAGGCTGAAGCCGAGCGCCACCAGTTGTTCGCGCACCTGTTGGCGCAGGCGCACCACGTCCTCGTCGCTGTTCAGCGGCAGCACCGCCGGCAGCGCCGCCGGTTGCGCCGCGGCGGCGTTCAAAACGGCGCCTCGCGCCGCAACAGCTTGATGCCGGCGTCGACGTTGAGCGCGGTGCGCACGCCGTCCAGCGTCAACCCCAGTTCGACCAGCGTGATGGCGACGGCCGGGCGCATGCCCACCAGCACGGTGCGGGCGTCGAGGATCTTCGCCATCGCCGCGGTGTTGCTGATCATGCGGCCGATGAAGGAGTCGACCATGTCGAGCGCGGAAATGTCGATCAGCACGCCGCGCGCGCGGTCCTTGACGATGCGCTCGGTCAGGTCGTCCTGCAGCGTCATGGCGAGCCGGTCGTGCATGTCGACCTGGATCGTCACCAGCAGCAGCGTGCCCATTTTCAAGATCGGGATGCGGTCCATGCGCGCCTCCTAGTCGGGTTCCGAATAACTGATGGTCGAGCCGGTGCGTTTCAGCGCCACCACGAAGGCGTCGGCCAGCGTGGCCTTGGTGGTCACGTCCTCCAGGTTGACGCCCAGGTGCACGATGGTTTGGGCGATCTGCGGGCGGATGCCGCTGATGATGCAATCGGCGCCCATCAGGCGCGCCGCGGCGATGGTCTTGAGCAAATGCTGGGCCACCAGCGTGTCGACCGTCGGCACGCCGGTGATGTCGATGATGGCGATCGAGGCGCCGGTGTCTACGATTTTTTGCAACAGGCTTTCCATGACGACCTGGGTGCGGGCGCTGTCGAGCGTGCCGATCAGCGGCAGCGCCAGCACGTTTTTCCACAGTTGCACCACCGGCGTCGACAGTTCCAGCAATTCCTGCTGCTGGCGCAAGATCACCTGTTCGCGCGCCTTCTGGTAGACCTCGACGGTGTACAGGCCGAGCTGGTCGAACAGCGCGCTGGTGTAGGCGCTCTCGGCGACGATGGCGGCGGGGTCGCCGGCCAGTTCGGCGCGCAGGTGGGCGAACAGCGGCTCCTTCAGCGAAAACACGAAGCTGGCCGTTTCAATCGACGAAAAGCCCTGGCGCACGCGCGCCTGCGACAGCTCGCTGAGCAGGTGGCGGGTGTCGTCCCACGCCGGCCCTTCGATGTCGCTGCTGGCGCCCTGGCGTATCGCCTGCGCCAGCAGCGGCAGCAACTGCCCGGCCTGCTCGCGCAACTGCGCCTCGGCCGCCTTGTCGCGGCGGATCATGCGCGCCATCATGCCGGCCAGCCAGCCTTCGAGCAGGCTGTTCTGGTGTTGTTCGATGATGGCGCCTAATTGCGTGGTGGTGTAGTGGTTCATGCTGTTCCTCGGGGCGGCGCCGGCTGGCGGCGCCGTCGCGCCGCCTCGCCTCAGCGATGCTGCTGTCGCCGGGGTTGGCGCGGCCTGCTCGGCCGCGGGGTGGCGCGCCGCCGGTCGCGGACGGCGCGAATACACATCGCGGGCACCGGCGCGGCGGCGCGGTACAAGCGGACTTAGCGCCCGCTGGTGGCGTAAAAACCGTGCACTTCGGTGGCCCAGGCCTGGTTGGCCATGTCGGGCCAGCGATCGGTGTCGAAGCCGGGCGCCGTCTCGAAGCGCTGCTGGTCGATGTTCAGTGTAAAGCGCTTGTTGACGGTGTCCAGCGTCAGCGCCTCCCACGGCACGGCGAAGAGCTTTTCGCCGATGGTGAAGACGCCGCCGCGCGACATGACCGCGTAGGCGATTTTTCCCGAGCGCATGTCCAGCATGATTTCCTTGATCTCGCCCAGGTGCTCGTCCTTCAGATTGTGGACGTGGTCGCCGATCAGCGTGTCGGCGCCCATCAGTTCCGGGCCCGGGCCTTTGTGGCCGGTGTCCACATACATTCCATATACGTCGCGTTCTTCGTAGCTCATGGTGACCTCCGTGGTGAAAGACGTGAGAGTGCCTGCGCGGCGGAAAAGTTTCTGTTCGCTGACGCACACATATATATCTGATCGGGAATGGGCGGCATGCGCGCGGCGCGCCCCGGCGCCGCCCGGTGTGGGCTAAGCTGGGTGCATGGCGGGGCGGCCGGGAAACGCGGCGGCCCGACGATGTTGTGCGCTTGCAGCATGGAGGCCGGGGTTGGCCGCGGTTTGACGGATTTTTCCGCGCCGGGCGGGAACGCCGGGCGGTCTTTAGTGTATAATTTCAATTTCCCGCACGTGCCGTTCGGCACTATCCGCAATGACCAAATTTGTCTTCGTCACTGGCGGCGTCGTGTCTTCCCTTGGTAAAGGGATTGCCGCCGCCTCTCTCGCCGCGATCCTCGAATCGCGCGGCCTCAAAGTCACCATGCTCAAGCTCGACCCGTATATCAACGTCGATCCTGGCACGATGAGCCCTATGCAACACGGTGAAGTGTTCGTCACCGACGACGGGGCCGAAACCGACCTCGACCTCGGCCACTACGAGCGTTTCATCTCGACCCGCATGAAAAAGGTCAACAACTTCACCACCGGCCAGATCTACGAATCGGTGATCCGCAAGGAACGCCGCGGCGAATACCTGGGCAAGACGGTGCAAGTGATCCCGCACATCACCAATGAAATCCAGGACTACATCTACCGCGGCGCCGAAGGTTTCGACGTGGCGCTGGTGGAAATCGGCGGCACCGTCGGCGACATCGAATCGCTGCCGTTCCTGGAGGCGGCGCGCCAGCTGAGCCTGCGCGCCGGACGCAAGTCGTCGGCCTTCGTCCACCTGACGCTGGTGCCCTACCTGCAGTCGGCCGGCGAGCTGAAAACCAAGCCGACCCAGCACAGCGTGCAAAAGCTGCGCGAAATCGGCATTTCGCCGAACGCGCTGCTGTGCCGCGCCGACCGGCCGATTCCCGACGACGAGCGCGCCAAGATCTCGCTGTTCTCGAACGTCGAGGAAAAGGCCGTCATCTCCGTGTGGGACGCCGACACCATCTACAAGGTGCCGCAGATGCTGCACGACCAGGGCCTGGACGCGATCGTCTGCGAAGCGCTGGGCCTGGACCCGGCGCCGGCCGACCTGTCGATGTGGAGCAAGCTGATCTACGCGCTCGAGCATCCGAAGGCGGAAGTGACGATCGGCATGGTCGGCAAGTACGTCGAGCTGACCGAGTCGTACAAGTCGCTGACGGAGGCGCTGCGCCACGCCGGCATCCACACCGAAAGCCGCGTCAACATCGAGTACATCGACTCCGAAGAGATCGAGACCAAGGGTTGCGCCGAGCTGTCGAAGTACGACGCGATCCTGGTGCCGGGCGGCTTCGGCAAGCGCGGCGTCGAAGGCAAGATCGCGGCGGCCCGTTTCGCCCGCGAAAACCAGATCCCCTACCTGGGCATCTGCCTGGGCATGCAGGTCGCGCTGATCGAGTACGCCCGCCACATGGCCGGCATGGCCAACGCCAATTCGACCGAGTTCGACCTCGACACCGACCAGCCGGTGGTGGCCTTGATCAATGAATGGCAAAACCACGACGGCAAGGTCGAGTTGCGCGACGAGAACTCCGACCTGGGCGGCACCATGCGCCTGGGCGCGCAAACCTGCGCCGTCAACCCGGGCACGCTGGCCGCCGAGATCTACGGCAGCGTCGTCACCGAGCGCCATCGCCACCGTTACGAAGCCAACAACCATTACCTCGGCCGCGTCGAAGCGGCCGGCATGGTGGTGTCGGCCCGTACCCCGAGCGAAGACCTGTGCGAAATCATGGAATTGCCGCGCACCGGCGCCAACGCCCATCCCTGGTACATGGGCGTGCAATACCATCCTGAATTCAAGTCGACGCCGCGCACCGGCCATCCGCTGTTTACCTCGTTCATCAAGGCTGCCCTGGCGCATCAAGCGGCGGGCGGCACCACCGTGGCGCACCTGCACGCCGTCGCCGGCACCGCCTTAGGAGATGCAGCATGAAATTATGCGGATTTGACGTCGGCCTTGACCAGCCGTTTTTCCTCATCGCCGGCACCTGCGTGATCGAATCGCGCCAGATGGCGTTCGACACCGCCGGCGCGCTCAAGGACATGACGGCCGCGCTGGGCATCCCGTTCATCTACAAGTCCTCGTTCGACAAGGCCAACCGTTCGTCGGGTACCTCGTTCCGCGGGCTCGGCATGGACAAGGGCCTGGAAATCCTCGGCGACGTCAAACGCGAGCTGGGCGTGCCGGTCTTGACCGACATCCACGCGGTCGAGGACATCGCCGCGGTGGCGGCGGTGGTCGACGTGCTGCAAACGCCGGCCTTCCTGTGCCGCCAGACCGATTTCATCACCGCCTGCGCCCAGTCGGGCAAGCCGGTGAATATCAAGAAGGGCCAGTTCCTGGCCCCCGGCGATATGAAAAACGTCATCGACAAGGCGCGCGCCGCGGCCCGCGCCAAGGGGCTGTTGGAAGATAACTTCATGGCCTGCGAACGCGGCGTGTCGTTCGGCTACAATAACCTGGTGTCGGACATGCGTTCGCTGGCGATCATGCGCGAGACGGCTTGCCCGATCGTGTTCGACGCCACCCACTCGGTGCAGTTGCCGGGCGGCCAGGGCACCTCGTCCGGCGGCCAGCGCGAATTCGTGCCGGTGCTGGCGCGCGCCGCCGTCGCCGTCGGCGTCGCCGGCCTGTTCATGGAAACCCATCCGAACCCGGCCGAGGCGCTGTCCGACGGCCCGAACGCGGTGCCGCTGGGGCGCATGAAAGAGTTGCTGTCGACCTTGATCGAGCTGGACCGCGTCACCAAGAGGGCTGGTTTCCTGGAAAACAGCTTTACTTGATCTTGCAAGCTGGACTCCCCCGGCGCGGCGCCGCGCCGGGAATACCCTGAAAATTCCTGGATGAGTGGCGTGAAAACGCCGCTTGCCGAGACCTGTTACGCTTAACTTTGGAGAATGACATGAGTGCTATCGTTGATATTATCGGCCGTGAAATCATTGACTCGCGCGGCAATCCGACCGTGGAATGCGACGTCCTGCTGGAGTCGGGCGTGATGGGCCGCGCGGCGGTGCCGTCGGGCGCCTCGACCGGCTCGCGCGAAGCGATGGAGCTGCGCGACGGCGACATGAAACGTTATTTCGGCAAGGGCGTGCTGCAAGCGTGCGAGAACATCAACACCGAAATCTCGGAAGCGATCATGGGCCTGGACGCCAATGAGCAAGCGTTCCTGGACCGTACCCTGATCGACCTGGACGGTACCGAAAACAAGAGCCGCCTGGGCGCCAACGCCATCCTGGCCGTCTCGATGGCCGTCGCCAAGGCCGCCGCCGAAGAAGCCGGCCTGCCTTTGTACCGCTACTTCGGCGGTTCGGGCGCGATGCAAATGCCGGTGCCGATGATGAACGTCATCAACGGCGGCGCGCACGCCGACAACAACCTCGATATTCAGGAATTCATGATTATCCCGGTCGGCGCGCCGAGCTTCAAGGAAGCCGTGCGTTACGGCGCGGAAGTGTTCCACACGCTGAAAAAGATCCTGCAGAAAAAGGGCTTGACCACGGCGGTCGGCGACGAGGGCGGTTTCGCGCCCTCCGTGGCCAGCCACGAAGAAGCCATCAAGCTGATCATCCAGGCGATCGAAGAGGCCGGCTACGAGCCGGGCACGCAGATCGCGCTGGGCCTGGACTGCGCCGCCAGCGAGTTCTACAAGAACGGCAAGTATGAATTGGCCGGCGAGGGCCTGAGCCTGTCGGCGACCGACTTCACCAACCTGCTGGCGACCTGGTGCGACAAGTACCCGATCATCTCGATCGAAGACGCGATGGCCGAGGGCGACTGGGAAGGCTGGGCGATCCTGACCGAAGCGCTGGGCAAGAAGGTGCAACTGGTCGGCGACGACCTGTACGTCACCAACACCAAGATCTTGAAAGAAGGCATCCAAAAGGGCATCGCCAACTCGATCCTGATCAAGATCAACCAGATCGGCACGCTGACCGAAACCTTCGCCGCGATTGAAATGGCCAAACGCGCCGGCTACACGGCCGTTATTTCGCACCGTTCCGGCGAGACGGAAGACTCGACCATCGCCGACATCGCCGTCGGCATGAACGCGCTGCAGATCAAGACCGGCTCGATGTCGCGTTCGGACCGCATGGCCAAGTACAACCAGTTGCTGCGCATCGAGGAAGACCTGGGCGACATCGCCAGCTACCCTGGCCGCGACGCTTTCTATAACCTGAAGTAATTCACCTCAACCGGCCGGATTGTACTCCGGCCGGTTTCATTCCCATGCGTCTGATTACGCTCGCACTCGCGGCCCTGCTGTTGTTGATTCAATTCCCGCTGTGGATAGGCAAAGGGGGATGGTTGCGCGTGTCCGACCTGGAAAACCAGGTGGAAATGGCGCAAAAGAAGAATGTGGAACTGAAAGCCCGCAACGCCAAACTCGATTCCGAAGTGCGCGATCTGGAAGACGGCACCGGAGCGGTCGAGGAGCGTGCCCGTTTTGAACTGGGCATGGTCAAGAAAAACGAAATTTTCGTGCAAATCGTCGGCAAGGGCCAGACCCCGCCGATTGTGTCCGCCGCGGCCACCGCCCCGGCGCCGGCTGTAAGCACCGGCAACGCGCCCGCGCCACACTGACGTTAGCCCCGGAGGACGGAGGAAGCAATGTTCGACTCTCGTCCCGGAGGGCTCAACTGTACTACCTGCCTGCCTACTATTTGCTGCCTACTACTTGCTGCCTACGACTTGCCGCTTACCTGCTGTATTTCCAACACTGCTCAATTAAACAAAACGACTTAACCGCGCGACGCCATGAAACGCAACTCGGCCGACAGGTTAGGCATGCTCGACTCGTGACGGTTCGCTTCGGCGTACAGCGCGGCGATATCGCGTGCGCGTTGACGCGGCGACGGCTTGGTGGCGGCGCGCGACGCGCGGCTGCTTGCGCCGGCGTCCTTGACGGCCAATTCCTGGTACGGCTTGACGGCCAGCAGCGCTGACAGCAGCGAGCGGGCGGCGGCGCCGACTTGGCTCAGGTAGCCGCTCGATGGGGTTGATTGGGCGGCGAAGTTGTTGGTGATCGTGGACATGGTGTGACTCCTTAAGATAGAGGGGATGCTGCATTGCACAATATCGGAGTCGCGGTTATACGTCCAATTCCCTTTTCAAATTTCAGAAATTCACAATGCACATAATGGGGGCGTAGATGCGCCTTTTTGGTGCGTAAAAATATACTCGTGCGTGACAATTTTTTTGCCGCCGCGGCGGGCGTGGCGGCTGGGGCGGAGCGCCCCGGCCCGAGGCCGGGCGGGGCGCTTGGAAGGCTTAGTGCTTGACGGCGCTGGCGCTGATCAGCGCTTCGGCGGGCGCGTCGGTGACAAACAGTTGCGCGCAGTCGACCTTGTCGAAGGCGTAGCGCTGGCCGCAGAAGTCGCAGTTGACGCTGACTTCGCCGAATTCATCGAGGGTGCCGTCGACCTCGGGCTGGCCCAGCATCTTCAACATATTGCCGACCTTTTCGCGGGTGCACGAGCAATGGAAGCTCGGGTGGGTCGGCTCGAACACGCGGATGGTTTCCTCCCAGAACAGGCGCTGCATCAGCGTGTCGATATCGGTCGACAGCATCTCCTCCGGCTTCAGCGTGGACGCCAGCATCACCGCGCGGTTCCAGGTGTCCAGCGCGTCCTCCTCGGACAGCGGCACCGCCTCGGCCTTGCCGCCGTGGTGCGGCAGCTTTTGCAGCAACAGGCCGCGCGAGGTGGTGTCGTTGGTGGCCAGCCACAGCCGGGTGTCGAGCTGCTCGGAGCGCAGCATGTAATTCTCGATCACCGTCGCCAGGTCGTCGCCGTCGAGCGGCACGATGCCCTGGTAGGGTTGCTGGCCCGGCATCTTGTCGTTCGGGTCGAGGGTGATGATGAAGCGGCCGTTGCCGTTGGCGTTGAGCAGCGCCGGCACCGTCGCGTCGTCGGCGATCTGCGCCTTCGGGTCGAGCTTGGCGGTGGCGCGCAGGCGCAGTTCGGCGTCGCACTCGACCACCATCAGGCGCACCGGACCGTCGCCGTGGATTTGCATGATGATCGAACCGTTGAACTTCAGGTTGGCCGACAGCAGGGCGGCGGCGGCCACCATTTCGCCCAGCACCGCCTGCACCGCCGGCGGGTAGCTGTTGTGCGACAGCGTCTCGCGCCAGGTGGCGGAGATGTCGATGAACTCGCCGCGCACGGCCGCGTTATCGAAAATAAATTTTTGCAGCGTGTCGATGCCGGCGTCTGTCTTTACGTCTGTCGTCATTGTTTCTTATCCAATCTTTGTAAGTTGCGTCTTGAACAGCTGGGCGCGCTGCACATAACTGGCGGCGTTGCCCTGCAAACGCGTGATGTCTTCCGGCGTCAGCGGCCGCACCGCCTTCGCCGGCGAGCCGATGATTAACATATTGTCGGGAAATTCCTTGCCCTCCGTCACCAGGGCGCCGGCGCCGACCAGGCAGCCCTTGCCGATTTTGGCGCCGTTCAGCACCACCGCCTGGATGCCGATCAGCGCGCCGTCGCCAATGCTGCAGCCGTGCAGCATGGCTTGGTGGCCGACCGTCACGTTCTTGCCTATCGACAAGGGAAAACCCATGTCGGTGTGCAGCACCGACGATTCCTGCACATTGCTATTCTCGCCAATGGTGATACGCTCGTTGTCGCCGCGCAGCGTCACGCCGAACCACACAGAGGCGTTGGCCCCGACGCTGACCTTGCCGATCACGGTGGCGGTGTCGGCGATGAAGGCGGACGCGTCAATATGCGGCGCGTGCTCGCCCAATTGGTAGATGGTCATGGTGGGGTCCGGTGAACGTTGGAATCGCGCTATTTTACGCCCTCGCCGGCATTTCCCGTCCGGCAAGCGCAATTCTGTATAATGGAACGATCGTGCTTTTATATTCGGGTTTATTGTAGCGCGTCGCCGGTCGTTGGCGGCGCCTTTGTTACTTTCAAGGTGGAACCATTATGCAACTGTCTCGCTCCGAAATGATCACCGTGCGCGGCTTGCGCACCCATGTCCGGCACTGGGGCCGCGAGGGCGCGCCCAAGTTGTTCATGCTACACGGCTGGATGGACGTGTCGGCCTCGTTCCAGTTCGTCGTCGACGCGCTGCAGGGCGACTGGCATGTGATCGCCCCGGATTGGCGTGGCTTCGGCCTGAGCGAGCGGCCGCGCGCCGACACCTATTGGTTCCCCGACTATGTCGCCGATCTCGACGCGATCCTGCGCCATTATTCGCCCGATCAGGCCGTCAACCTGCTCGGCCACAGCATGGGCGGCAATGTCATCGGCATCTATGCCGGCGCGCGCCCGGGGCGCATCCGCAAGCTGATCAATCTGGAGGGCTTCGGTTTGCGCTCGAACCTGCCCGAGCAGGTGCCGGGCCGCTACGCCAAGTGGCTCGACGAATTGCTCGAGCCGGCCGAGATGCGCAGCTATCCGGACCGCGCCGCGGTCGCCGCGCGCCTGCAAAAAACCAATCCGCGCCTGTCCGACGAGCGCGCCGAGTACCTGTCGCGCCACTGGGCCGCGCAAAACGCCGCCGGCCAATGGGACATCCTGGGCGATCCGCAGCATAAGAAGGCCAGCCCCTTGCCCTACCACGTCGAGGATTTCATGGCGTGCTGGAGCGCGATTACCGCGCCGGTGCTGTGGGTCGAGGCGGCCGATACCAATATGTGGTTGTGGATGGGGCCGAAGGCGGAGGCGCGCATCGAGATCGACCGCCGCCTCGGTTTCCTGCGCGATGTGACGGCGAAGATGATCAGCGACGCCGGCCACATGCTGCACCACGACCAGCCGGAGGTGCTGGCGCGGATGGTGGAGGAGTTTTTGGCGTAGGGGGCGGGGACAGACCACGATTTCCGAGCAACTAGTTGCTCGGAAATCGTGGTCTGTCCCCGGTGGCGTGTTGCGCGGGATCAGGCGCGCCGGCGCCGCGTCGTGCGATTTGGACAAGCAGCGTACAATGAATCCTTACCTCCTGTTCAGCTGACGCTAGGCTTTTTCCGTATGCTTAATGTAGATCTTCATTGTCATTCCAATATTTCCGACGGGGTGCTGGCGCCGGCCGCCGTGGCCGCCTACGCGCGCAAGGCCGGCGTCGACGTCTGGGCCTTGACCGACCACGACGAGGTCTCGGGCGTCGCCGCCGCGCGCGCCGCCGCGGCCGGGCATGGCATGCGTTTCGTCGCCGGCGTCGAGATTTCCATCACCTGGGCGCGCGAGACGGTGCATATCGTCGGCCTGCAAATCGACGAGGCCAACCCGGCGCTGCTGCGCGGCCTGGCCAGCACCCGCTCCGGGCGCGACGCCCGCGGGCGCGACATTTCGGCCCAACTGGCCGCCGCCGGCATCCCCGACGCCTACGAGGGCGCGCTGCGCTTCGTCGGCAATCCCGACCTGATGTCGCGCACCCATTTCGCCCGTTACATCGTGGAATGCGGCAAGTGCGCCAACATTCCCGAGGTGTTCCGCAAATACCTGTCGGAAGGCAAGCCCGGCTATGTCGAGCACCGCTGGGCCACCTTGGCCGAGGCGGTCGGCTGGATCCGCGGCGCCGGCGGCGTCGCCGTGATCGCCCATCCGGGCCGCTACCGCTTCAGCGACACCGCCGAGGGCGCGCTGTTCGACGAGTTCAAGCAACTGGGCGGCGCCGCCATCGAAGTCGTCACCGGCAGCCACAGCCCGGACCAGTATCCGCAGTACGCCCGGCTGGCCAACGACTACGGCTTCCTGGCCTCGCGCGGCACCGACTTCCACGCGCCGGGCGAGTCGCGCGTCGACTTCGCGCAGCTGCCGCCGTTGCCGGGCAACGTCACGCCGGTCTGGCACGACTGGTTTTAGCCCGCCGGCGGCGCCGCTGCGCGCCCGCCGCCTTGTTTTTGGCGGCGCCGCTCCTACCTTATGCTTACGCCGTTGAAGTCTCGGCCACTCACACCGGAGAGCCCCGCCATGAAACGCATCGTTCTGTTTATTCTGACCAACCTGGCCGTGATGCTGGTGCTGTCGATCGTGCTAACCGTGCTCGGCGTCGGGCGCCAGCCGTATGGCGGCGGCCTCGACCTCGGCAGCCTGCTACTGTTTTCGCTGGTGGTCGGTTTTACCGGGGCGATTTTCTCGCTGCTGATCAGCAAACCGATGGCGAAGTGGTCGACCGGCGCGCGCGTGCTCGACAACCCGTCCTCGGCCACCGAGCTGTGGCTGGTCAACACCGTGCGCGCGCTGGCCGAGCGGGCCGGCATCGGCATGCCCGAGGTCGCCGTCTACGAGGGCGAGGCAAACGCCTTCGCCACCGGCGCGTTCAAGAACTCGGCGCTGGTGGCGGTCTCCACCGGCCTGCTGCAAAGCATGAACCGCGACGAGGTCGAAGCGGTGCTGGGCCACGAGATCGCCCACGTCGCCAACGGCGACATGGTCACGCTGACCCTGATCCAGGGCGTGGTCAACACCTTCGTGGTGTTCCTGGCGCGGGTGGTCGGCTTTTTCGTCGACAAGGTTTTGTTGCGAGGCAACGGTGAGCGCGGTCCGGGCATCGGCTACAGCGTTACCGTGATGGCCTGCGAAGTGCTGTTCGGCATCGCCGCCTCGCTGATCGTGGCCTGGTTTTCGCGCCAGCGCGAATTTCGCGCCGACGCCGGTTCCGCCAAGTATCTGGGCAGCCCGGCGCCGATGATGCACGCGCTGGCGCGCCTGGGCGGCGTGGCGCCCGGACAGTTGCCGCAGTCGATGGCGGCGCTCGGCATCACCGCCGGCAGCGGCGGCTGGACCGCGCTGTTCGCCACCCATCCGCCGCTGGAGGCGCGCATCGCCGCGCTGCGTGGCGTACAATCGTGACAATTCTAACAAGGCGGCATGCCGAGCATGCCCGGCATAACGCGACATGAGCCAATTTTTCCAGATCCACCCCGAGAACCCGCAGCAGCGCCTGCTCAAGCAGGCCGCGCACATCATCCACTCCGGCGGTATCGTCGCGTTGCCGACCGACTCGTGCTACGCGCTGGTCTGCCACCTCGACGACAAGGGCGCGGTCGAACGGCTGCGGCGCATCCGCGGCATCGATGAAAAGCACCATCTGACGCTGCTGTGCCGCGACCTCAGCGAAATCGGCGTCTACGCCCGCGTCGACAACCGCCAGTTCCGTCTGCTCAAGGCGGCCACGCCGGGTCCCTATACCTTCATCCTGGAGGCGACCAAGGAAGTGCCGCGGCGCCTGAGCCATCCGTCGCGCAAGACCATCGGCCTGCGCGTGCCGGAAAACCGCGTCGTCCAGGCGCTGCTGGAGGAACTCGGCCAGCCCCTGCTGGGCACCACCCTGATCCTGCCGGGCGACGACGACACCCTGACCGACGCCGACAGCATCCGCGAGCGGCTGGAAAAGCACATCGAGCTGATCGTCGACGGCGGCGCCTGTAGTTTCGAGCCGACCACCGTGGTCGACCTGACCGGCGCCGAGCCGGTGCTGGTGCGCCAGGGCCGCGGCGACGCCGCGTTGCTGGGCCTGTGACGGCGCCGCGCGCGCCCGCGGCGGGCCGTTGTCGGCGCTCTGGTAGAATCGCGATATGAATGACATCAACCACATAGTACAAACCATTGCGGTTTTCCTGATTCCGGTCCTGTTCGCGATTTCCCTGCACGAGGCTGCCCACGGCTACGTGGCGCGCTATTTCGGCGACCCCACCGCCTCCAACGAGGGGCGCTTGAGCCTGAACCCGGCCAAGCACATCGACCCCTTCGGCACCGTCCTGCTGCCGCTGCTGCTATACCTGACGATCCAGATCCCGTTCGGCTACGCCAAGCCGGTGCCGGTCGACTACAGCCAGTTGCGCAATCCGAAAAAGCAGATGGCCTGGGTGGCGCTGGCCGGCCCGGGCGCCAATTTCTGCATGGGCCTGGGCTGGATGGTGCTGGCGGTGCTGCTGGCCACGGCCAATGTGCACGAGTCGTTTTTCCTGCGCATGGCCGCCGCCGGCGTCAGCGTCAACGCCGCCATGTGCGTCTTCAACATGATCCCGGTGCCCCCGCTCGACGGCGGACGCGTGCTGACCGGCCTGCTGCCGCTGGCGCTGGCGCGCAAGTTCGGCCGCATCGAGCAGTACGGCGTGTACGT
Source organism: Janthinobacterium sp. CG3 (assembly GCF_000344615.1). Taxonomy (GTDB): domain Bacteria; phylum Pseudomonadota; class Gammaproteobacteria; order Burkholderiales; family Burkholderiaceae_D; genus Janthinobacterium. The sequence continues at coordinate 5,403,171 of NZ_KB467824.1, forward strand.
GTTCGGCGTGCTGGTGGCGCTGATGTATTTCCACGTGCTCGACGGCGCGCTGATCGCCGCGGTCCAACTGCTGATCGGCGTCTTCAAGGTGCTGGTGCTGCCCCTGACCCTTCTTTTGAACTGATCAACTATGTACCCCGACCGCGTTGTCTCCGGCATGCGCCCGACCGGCTCCATGCACCTCGGCCACCACCACGGCGCGCTGAAGAACTGGGTCAAGATGCAGTCCGAGTTGCCCTGCCTGTTCTTCGTCGCCGACTGGCACGCGTTGACCACGCACTACGACGACCCGGGCTTGATCGAGCGCAGCACCTGGGACATGCTGGTCGACTGGCTGGCGGCCGGCATCGACCCGTCGCAGGCGACGCTGTTCATCCAGTCGAAGGTGCCGGAGCACGCCGAGCTGCACCTGCTGCTGTCGATGGCCACGCCGCTGGGCTGGCTGGAGCGGGTGCCGACCTACAAGGACCAGATCGAGAACCTGAGCAACAAGGACCTGGCCACCTACGGCTTCCTCGGCTACCCGCTGCTGCAGGCGGCCGACGTGCTGATCTACCGCGCCAGCCAGGTGCCGGTGGGCGACGACCAGGTGCCGCACATTGAAATGATGCGCGAAATCGCGCGCCGCTTCAACCATTTGTACGGCAAGGAGAAGGGCTTCGAGGCGAAGGCCCAGGAGGCGGTGAAAAAGCTGGGCAGCAAGCGCGCCAAGCTCTACAACGAATTGCGCACCGACTACCAGCAACAGGGCAAGGACGCGGCGCTGGAACAGGCCAAGGCCATGCTCGACGACGCCCAGAGCCTGTCGATGATCGACCGCGAGCGCCTGTTCGGCTACCTCGAGGGCAGCCGCAAGCTGATCCTGGTGGAGCCGCACGCGCGCCTGACGGCGGACTCGCGCCTGCCCGGCCTGGACGGGCGCAAGATGTCCAAGAGCTACGGCAACGCGATCGCGCTGCGCGAGGACAAGGACAGCGTCACCAAGAAAGTGCGCACCATGCCGACCGACCCGGCGCGGGTGCGCCGCAGCGACCCGGGCGACCCGGCCAAGTGCCCGGTCTGGCAATTCCACGAAGTCTATTCCGACAACGCCACCAAGGAGTGGGTGGCGAAGGGCTGCAAGTCGGCCGGCATCGGCTGCATCGAATGCAAGCAGCCGGTCATCGACGCCATTATCAAGGAGCAGGAACCGATGCACGAGCGCGCCCAGCAATACCTCGACGACCCGACGCTGGTCCGCGCCATCGTCGCCGACGGCAACGACGTGGCCCGCAAACTGGCGCAGGAAACCATGCGCGACGTGCGCGAGGCCATGGGCCTGGCGTACAGCTGATGGGGATGGACGCCATTTCCCCTTGGGTGCGGCGCTGGGCGCCGCTGATTCCGGCCGGCGAGGTGCTCGACCTGGCCTGCGGCGGCGGCCGCCACGCGCGCCACCTGGCGGCGCTGGGCCACGAGGTGCTGGCGCTGGACCGCGACCCGGACGCGCTGGCGCGCGCGGCCGGGCCGGGCGTCGTCACGGCCCAGTTCGACCTCGAGGAGGCGGACGCGGCCTGGCCTTACGCGGCCGGGCGCTTCGCCGGCGTGGTCGTCACCAACTACCTGCACCGGCCGCTGCTGGCCGGCATCGCGCGCAGCCTGGCGTCGGACGGCGTGCTGCTGTACGAAACCTTCAGCGCCGGCAACGCCGAGTTCGGCAAACCGTCGAATCCGGCCTTCCTGCTGGCCTCCGGCGAGTTGCTGGCCTGGGCCGCCCGGCACGGCTTGCGCGTGGTGGCGTTCGAGGAGGGCAGGGTGGACGCGCCGAAAGCGGCCATGGTGCAGCGCCTGTGCGCGGTGCGGGCCGATTTCCCGCCGCAGGCGGCGCTGCTGGCCGCGTGCGACGGCGTACTGTAATGAACTGTAAAACAGGTGCAAGATGCACCACAGGCGCGGCCTATCCGCTACAATCGATGTTTTAATTCTCGGCGCACCATACTTACTATGATCAAGGGCAGCATTGTAGCAATCGTCACCCCGATGCACGCGGACGGCAGTCTGGACTTTCCAGGCTTGCGCAAGCTGATCGACTGGCACATCGCCGAGGGTACGGACGGCATCGTCATCGTTGGCACCACCGGCGAATCGGCAACGGTCAGCGTGGAAGAACACTGCGAACTGATCCGTGCGACCGTCGAGCACGCCAAGGGACGCATTCCCATCATCGCCGGCAGCGGCGGCAATTCGACCGCCGAGGCGATCAAGCTGACCGAGTTCGCCAAGGAAGCCGGCGCCGACGCGGCCCTGGTAGTGGTGCCGTACTACAACCGGCCGACCCAGGAAGGCATGTACCAGCACTTCAAGGCCATCGCCCTGGCGGTCGACCTGCCGATCATCCTGTACAACGTGCCGGGCCGCACCGTGGCCGACATGTCCAACGAGACCATCGCGCGCCTGGCCGAGATTGCGAACATCGTCGGCGTCAAGGACGCCACCGGCAACATCGGCCGCGGCACCGACCTGCTGCGCATGGTGCCGCCGTCGTTCGCCGTGTATTCGGGCGACGACCCGACGGCGATGGCGCTGATGTTTTGCGGCGGCCAGGGCAACATTTCGGTGACCGCCAACGTCGCCCCGCGCGCGATGCACGAGTTGTGCGTGGCGGCCATGGGCGGCGACATCGCCGGCGCCGTGGCGATCAACAACAAGATGATCCCGCTGCACCAGAAATTGTTTGTCGAGCCGAACCCGGTGCCGGTCAAATGGGCGTTGACGGAAATGGGCATGATGCCGTCGGGCATACGCCTGCCGCTAGTCGGCCTGGCCGAAGACTGCCACGACACCGTCCGCGGCGCCTTGCGCGAAGCCGGCGTATTACCATAAGGCCCAGTCCGCCGCGACCCGGCGGGCTGGCCATGAGCCCCGACTTGAAACGGTCCGGATCTTCCCTGATTTCAGCTGCTGTTTAGCTTCTCATCCAGTAACGACATGACTATTCGCAATAAACTTTACCCGGCCCACGCCGCCATGGCACAGCGCGGCCTCGTTATCGGCGCCGTTGTCGTCAGCCTGGCCGGCTGCGGCATGATCAGCTCCGTGGTAGGCAACGACAAGGTCGACTACAAGTCGGCCAAGAAAGCCAGCACGCTCGACGTGCCGCCGGATCTGACCCAGTTGCAGAAAGACAATCGTTACACGCTGCCGGACGCCAAGAACGGCGTCGCCACGGCTTCCGGCTACAACGCGCAAAAAAGCGCCGCGCCGATGGCCGCGGCCGGTACGCCCGGCGTGCTCGCCGGCACCGCCGAGACGCGCGTCGAGCGCGCCGGCAACCAGCGCTGGCTGGTCGTCAAGCAGACGCCCGAGGCCTTGTGGCCGCAGCTGAAAACCTTCTGGGAGGATTCCGGCTTCACGCTGGCGCTGGAGCAACCGGCGGCCGGCATCATGGAAACGGAATGGAATGAAAACCGCGCGAAGATCCCGCAAGACTTCGTGCGCAGCACCATCGGCAAGGTCTTCGATTCCCTGTATTCGACCGGCGAGCGCGACAAGTACCGCACCCGCGTCGAGCGCCTGCCGGACGGTTCCAGCGAAATCTACATCAGCCACCGCGGCGCCGAGGAAGTGGTCACCGGCCAGCAAAAGGACGGCACCATCTGGACCGCGCGGCCGAACGACCCGGGCCTGGAGGCCATGTTCCTGGCGCGCCTGATGACGCGCCTGGGCAGCGGCGACGACACGCAGGCGAAGACCGCCGTCGACAAGGCCGTCGTGCAAGCGCTGCACGCCAAGCTGACCGGCGCCGCCGGCAGCCGCGCGGTGGAAGTGGACGAGGGCTTCGACCGCGCCTGGCGCCGCGTCGGCCTGGCGCTGGACCGGGTCGGCTTCACCGTCGAGGACCGCGACCGCACCCAGGGCACGTATTTCGTGCGCTACCTCGACCCGGACGTCACCAAGACCGAAAGCTTCTTCAAGAAGCTGCTCAGCTTTGGTGCGTCCGAGAAGGACAAGGAAGCGCTGCGCTACCGCATCTCGGTCAAGGCCGGTAGCGGCGCCAACAGCCTGGTCACGGTGCTGAGCAACGACGGCAAACCGGAAGTGTCGGCCACCGCTGAGAAAATCCTGACGCTGCTCAACGAGCAGTTAAAGTAAGGCCATGGCTGGCCGCCAGCGCGCGGCCAAACGTTAAAAAGCCGACCCGGGGGTCGGCTTTTTTATCGCCGTTCGCTTCGATCGCGGCCTTGGCGCATGCGCCGTTGCCGCAGTCCAGGCGTAAAAAAACCGGCCCGAAGACCGGCTTTTTTACAGCAAGCTGATATTACTTCGAAGCGGCCGAAGCGGCAGCCGAAGCTGCGGTCGAAGCAGCAACCGAAGCGGCAGCAGCAGCGTCAGCAGCGGTCGAAGCGGCAACCGAAGCGGCAGCAGCAGCGTCAGCGGCAACAGCAGGAGCAACTTCAGCAGCTGGGGCAGCTGGAGCGGCAGCAGGAGCTTCGACAACAGCAGGAGCTACTGGAGCTTCTTCTTTTTTGCTGCAAGCAGCCAGAGCAACAGCCAACAGGGAGGCGATCAGCAGGGATTTTTTCATGTGTTTTCCTTAAATATTTCAAAAATGTTCAACAATGTTGCGATGAATAATTACCGGTAATTATCGCTCGTTAGGTCGTTCTTCGAAGGCTTTTCGTACCTAGAGGTGCTCTGCCAGACAACGGAAACTTCCTAACCGAATATTATAGCGATTTTTGGTGCATCGCAATAGGAGTAACCGTCAATTCCGCAACTATTTTGTGATAACGCAATATTTACCGGAGCGATACATTTCCATTTGATGCAAAGTTACCCCGAAAGCAGATTCACGGGCGCCATGATAAGGCATTTCTTGATTTTGCTCATATTCCGGCCGTGCTCGCGTGCAGTCCCGGATCGGATTCCGCCCAGATGCCGCCGAAGCGCTCCGCGCACAAATTGGTGTCGGCTTCGCTGTCGAATACCGCCTCGCCGCGCGGATAATCGCAGTGGAAGCGCCGCACCACGTGCAGATCGTCGGCGATACAAAAAGAATCGGTCAGATGGCGCAGGTTCTTGCTTGTTACGCGACATTCAATCAGGTGGCTGAATTGCGTCAGCAGACGCAGCAGGCGCGGGCACTGGCGCTCCAGCAAGGCGTTGCTGTGCGCCACCAGTTCAATCCGGCCCTTGCCTAGCAGGAAGCGGCGCAGCGTGGCGTCGACCTCGGTGCTACCCAGCCCCCATAGCGCGAAGTCGGGGTCGAACAGGCGCAAGCGCCATTGCGCGCGCCCAAGGCAAAGCCTGAGGTGTTGCTCGAACTCGCTCCGGCTTGAAAAATGAAACACTTGCTTTTCCATTGCCACTCCTTGCTTGTCAAACCAACACTTCGGCGACGCCTTGCCGTAAAAGCCGTTACGCCAATTCCAGCCAGCCGTCCTGGTACCAGGTGTACAGCGCGTCCATCACATCCTCGGAGGCGCTGGCCAGGGCCGCGCCTTCCAGCGCGCGCTGGTTCGCCAGCGCCTCCAGCGCGACCTTGTCGGCGCGGCCGATGGCGAACGATTCGCCGTTGATGAACACGTGCTTGCCGCGGTATAGCATCAAGCTCTTGCGCGACAGCGCCACGCCCTTCTTGGCGGCGCTGAGCGCGAAGCGTTCCGGCGTCAGCGGCTTGGCCGGGCCCTTGAAGAAGACGTTGTGCTTCGGTTCGGACAGGTGTTCGCCGAGGAAGATGGTGACGTCGTCCTCGGTGAAGCGCACCTTGTTCATTTCCTCGGCGACGGCGCTGAGCATCTTGCGCGGGATTTCGGCCGGGTGCTTCGTCACTTCCAGGTCCGGGTCGCCGTAGCGGCCCGGCAGGTCGATCGAGTCGGCCATGAATTGCAGGAAGGCTTCGCCCAGCTCCTGGTAGGACGGCGAGCGGAAGCCGATCGAGTAGGTCTGGCAGTCGCCGACGGCGACGCCGTCGTGCGCGTAGTGCGGCGGCAGGTATAGCATGTCGCCCGGTTCGAGCACGAACTCCTCGGTCGGCTTGAACTTGCTGAGGATCTTCAGCGGCAGGCCTTCGACCAGGCTGAGGTCCTTCTGCGGGCCGATTTGCCAGCGGCGCTGGCCTTGGGCTTGCAGCAGGAACACGTCGTACGAGTCGAAGTGCGGGCCGACGCCGCCGCCGTCGGTGGCAAAGCTGATCATCAGGTCGTCCAGGCGCGCGTCCGGGATGAAGCGGAAGCGGCGCAGCAGGTCGTCGGCGTCGTCGTTGTGCAGGTTGGCGCCCTGCACCAGCAGGGTCCATTCCTTTTCGTCGCGGCCGGGCAGGGTGGCCAGCGGGCCTTGCCGCATCTGCCATTCGCCGCCGGTGTGGCTGACCAGACGCGCTTCGACGTGGTCTTGCGCGGCCAGCGCCGCCAGCGCGGCAATGCTCATCAACGGCTTGAAGCCGGGGATGGCTTGGCGGATCAAGAGCGGCTTTTTGTGCCAGTAGTCGCGCAGGAACTGCGCCGGCGTGATATCGCCGAGGATGGATGGTTTTTTCATTCCACCATTATAACAATGCGCCGTGGCGCGGCGGGGAATCGGGCGCCAAGCCGCCCGCCCGCGCAACGCGCCTGGCGCGCCGGCGCGGATTCCCTCATTCGCCTGGCTAAGAGGGTATAATTTGCCAGCTTATACAATGAAAGGAAGCACAATGAAGATTGCCAAGAACACGGTCGTGACTGTAAATTACAAACTGTCAGATGCTCAAGACAATCTGATCGAAGACGGCCGTCAGCCTATGGTCTATCTGCACGGTGACTATGAGAACACCCTGCCGAAAATCGAAGAAGAACTCGACGGCAAGGAAGTCGGCTATGCGAACACCATCCAGATTGAACCGGACGATGCGTTTGGCGAATACGACCCGGCGCTGGTCAAGGTCGAGCCGCGCAGCCGCCTGCCGGATCCACTGGAAGTGGGGATGCAGTTCGAAGGTATGCCGGACAGCGATTCGGCCGACGAAGAGGCGATGATTTTCACCGTCACCGATATCGCCGACGATAAAGTCGTGCTCGACGGTAACCATCCGCTGGCCGGCATCGCACTGCGCTTCTCGCTGACGGTCGCCGACGTGCGCGCCGCAACGGACGAAGAGATCGCCCACGGCCACGTCCATGGCGCCCACGGCCACGGCCACGACCATGACGACGAAGATGACGGCGACGCCGAAGACAGCGACCACTTCCGCAGCCACCCGATCCATTAAGATCGCGTAAGTTATTCAAACGCCGCTGAGATGCGGCGAACTGGCGGGGCGTTGGGGTTGGGCTTAACCGCGTCGGCGTAACCCGACTGGCGTCGGCAGCGGCTCGGCGTCGGGCTACGCGTTCCGCCGACCTACGGGCGGAAATTTGCCGCAACTGCGCGCATCCTCCGCCATTACTGCGCTTCGCCGTTTTTAATATCGAACAAATTGGCGCGTCCGGGGTTGACCTGGATCCGCACCCAACCGGCGTTGACGCTGACATGCCCCAGGTTGTCGTTCCACTCGATGGCCGGCGCCGGCGGATTTTTCCCGCGCTTCGTATCGATCAGCAAAACCTTGCCGCTGAACTTTTTCGCCAGCGTCCTGATCTGCCGCCGCATCACGGCAAAACCATCCTGTTTCGTGTTAAAGCTTGGCAGCAGCGAGCGCTCGTCCTCGTTTTGCACGCCGACGTCGCCGTCGGAAAACAGCACAATGCCGTCCAATTTTTTACGCTGCGCCGCAGCAAAAAGGCGCTGCAACCACGAACGGTTGGCCACCAGGCGGTCCTCGAACTCGCTGTTGCGCCCGGCTTCCGGCAAAAAATGGTTGTTGTTGGCCGGCAGGTTGATGGTGGCGAACAGCACCCGGCCCGACTCCCATTGGCTGTTCTCGGCGTAGCTGCGGAACTTGGCGTTGGCCGACAGCCGCGCCAGCGCCAGCTTGCGCGCGCCCAGCGAATTGTCGTCGGCGAAAAACAGCTCGCGCAGGCGGTTCAGGCGGTCGATCGCGTTCGAGCGGCCGGCCGAATTCTTGCAGCCGCTCCAGTCGCTGGCGGCCAGCGACACCACCAGCGGCCACTCGCTCTCGTCGAGCAGCTCCACGCGGCGCGCGTACAGCTTGTCGCTGCACGACTCGCTGTCGGCCTTGATGCCGGTGGCGACCACGAAGGCCAGGTTGGCCTGGTTGGTGTCGCGGATCGCCTGGCGCAGCTCGGAGTCGTCCGGGCCCGACTGGAACGAATGCCCGATCACGCCGAACTGGAAGGTCTCGCCGGCGCGCGCGCTGCGGGCGGCGGCCGGCTGGCACGCCAGCGCGGCGGCCAGCAGCGCCGCCAGCACGGCATTGCGGCGCTGGCTCATGCCTGGGCCGGCACGGACAGGCGCTTCAACTGGTATAACTGCTCGAGCGCCTCGCGCGGGGTCAGCGCGTCCGGGTCGAGCACGTCTAGCGCGTCCAGCAACTCGGCCAGCGCCGGGTTGGCGGCCGGCGCCGGCGCCGCCTCTTCCTCCTGCGCGTAGGGATCGCTGGCCGGCGCGGCGAACAAGTCGCGCTGCGGCGTGGCGTCGAGCGCCTGCGCCTCCAGCCGCGCCAGGTGCTTGCGCGCGGCCTTGATCACCGCTTGCGGCACGCCGGCCAGCTGGGCCACCTGCAAGCCGTAGCTTTGCGAGGCCGGGCCGGCCTGGACCGCGTGCAGGAAGACAATGCTGTCCTTGTGCTCGACCGCCGACAAATGCACGTTGGCCGCGCTCGGGTGGCTTTCGGGCAACTGGGTCAGCTCGAAATAGTGGGTCGCGAACAGCGTGAAGCTGCGGCTGGTGTCGATTAGGTGGCGCGCGATGGCCCAGGCCAGCGCCAGGCCGTCGAAGGTCGATGTGCCGCGGCCGACCTCGTCCATTAGCACCAGCGAATGCTCGGTGGCGCCGTTCAGGATCGCCGCCGACTCGGTCATTTCGACCATGAAGGTGGAGCGCCCGCCGGCCAGGTCGTCGGTGGCGCCGATGCGCGTGAAGATGCGGTCGATCGGGCCGATCACGGCGCTGGCGGCCGGCACGTAACTGCCGATGTAGGCCAGCAGCGTGATCAGCGCGACCTGGCGCATGAAGGTCGATTTACCGCCCATGTTCGGGCCGGTGATCAGCAGCAGGCGGCGTTCGTTGACGAAGTTGCAGTCGTTGGCGATGAAGCGCTCGATTTGCTTCTCGACGACCGGGTGGCGGCCCTCGACGATGTTGATGCACGGCTCGCTCACCAGTTGCGGCGCGTTCCAGTTGTGGTGCAGCGCGTGCTCGGTCAGCGCCGCCAGCGTGTCGAGCTTGGCCAGCGCCTGGGCGATGGTTTGCAGGGTGCCGATGTGCGGCGCCAAGTCGAACAGCAACTGTTCGTACAGCACCTTTTCGCGTACCAGCGCCTTGTCCTGCGCCGACAGGGCCTTGTCCTCGAACACCTTGAGTTCCGGCGTGATATAGCGCTCGGCGTTTTTCAGCGTCTGGCGGCGGCGGTAGTCGTCCGGCACCTTGTCGGTCTGGCCGTGCGTGACCTCGATGTAGAAGCCGTGCACCTTGTTGTATTCGACGCGCAGGTTGGCAATGCCGGTGCGGGCGCGTTCGCGCGTTTCCAGGTCGACCAGGAACTGGCCGGCGTTTTCGGACAGCGCGCGCAACTCGTCGAGTTCGGCGTCGAAGCCGCGCGCGAACACGCCGCCGTCGCGCACCATCGCCGCCGGCTCCGGCGCGACGGCGCGCTGCAGCAGGTCGAGGCAGGCCGACGGCGTGGCCAGCGCCGCGTGGACCGAGGCCAGCAGGCTGCCGTCGAAGCCGGGGCCGTCGCAGCGCAGCACGCCCTGCCGCAGCGCCGGCAATTGTTGCAGGCCGTCGCGCAGCGCGGCCAGGTCGCGCGGGCGCGCCGACAGCAGGGCGATGCGGGTGGTGATGCGTTCGATGTCGGGCACCTGCGCCAGCGTCGCCGCCAGCGCGCCGCTGGCGTCGCTATGGGCCAGCGCGGCGATGGCCTGGTGGCGCGCGCGCGCCACGCCCTGGTCGCGCCGGGCGTGGTGCAACCAGTGGCGCAGCAGGCGCGAACCCATCGCCGTGCGGCAATGGTCGAGCAGCGAGAACAGCGTCGGCGACTCCTGGCCGCGGATGGTTTCGGTCAGCTCCAGGTTGCGCCGGGTGGCCGCGTCCAGGCCGATGAATTCGTTTTCGGTCTCGGTCGTCAGCGTGCGCACGTGTTGCAGGCCGCGGCCCTGGGTCGAGTGGGCGTAGCGCAGCAGCGCGCCGGAGGCGCCGAACGCCGCGCCCAGGCCGTCGGCGCCGAAGCCGGTCAAGGTCGCCACGCTCAACTGTTCGAGCAGGGCCTTGTGGCCGCCCAGCACGTCGAAGTGCCAGTCGGGCACGCGGTTGACGTTGGCGCCGGCGTGGTTTTCGAACATGTCGGCGCTGTCGCCGCGCAGGATCTCGGCCGGGGCGATGCGCTCCAGTTCCTGCTGCAGGCGCACCGTGACCGACTTGGCGTCGCCGGAAAACTCCATCAACTTCAACGCGCCGCTGGCCAGCGACAGCCAGGCCAAGCCGGCGGTGAGGCTCTTGCGCTGGCTGATCACGCACAGGGCCAGCAGCGGCCGCTCGGATTTCTCCGGCAGCAGGTCGGCGTCCGTCAGCGTGCCGGGGGTGACCACCCGCATCACCTTGCGTTCGACCGGCCCCTTGCTGGTGGCCGGGTCGCCGATCTGCTCGCAGATCGCCACCGACTCGCCCAGCTTGACCAGCTTGGCCAGGTACGGGTCAAGCGAGTGGAAGGGGATGCCGCACATCTTGATCGGGTTGCCGTTCGAGGCGCCGCGCTGGGTCAGCGTGATGCCGAGGATGCGCGAGGCCTTCTCGGCGTCCTCGAAAAACAGCTCGTAGAAGTCGCCCATGCGGTAAAACACCAGCATCGTCGGGTGATCGGCCTTGATCTTCAGATACTGGACCATCATGGGAGTGTGTTTTTCCGCCGGGCTGTTCTTGATGGCGGCGGCGTTGATTTCGGTCGGGGTGGTGGTCATGTGTTCTTTGTCGGTGGGGCGGGGCAGGTCGGCTGATGTGCCCGCCAATCGCGGGGCAGCGCTGCGCTTGCGTTAAGGCCGCCATTTTACCGCTTTCGCCGCCGCCGACAGGACGAAAGCGCAACGATTATCAATAAATCACCGCGAGTTAGACGCCTGTCCGGTCTTCTCCGTCGCGCTTCGCGAGCGCCATATCAGGGCCGCAAGCCCGGGCAGGTAGACGCGGCGGTTAAAAACGACGAAAGCCCGGTTTTATCGCACCGCGCTTTTGCGGGGCAGACGATGGGGCGAGGCTTTTCGATGGCGGCGTGGACTTTTGTCCCCACTGTGGAGGGCGTGGGCGTCATAGACCCAATGCGGTTTTGACCTTGGCTTGAATCTCCACGATGTGATGGCCCTTGCGAAGCACCGACCAATAACGCGCGCCGCCAGCGTGCCTGTTGCGCGAGCTTGACGCCACCACCTTGTCCCGGGAAACCAGGCTGGCCATTATTACTACCGCGCAGCGCAGGTTCACCAGCGGTTGCTCCAAGCTCTTCGCGGCGCGGTCCAGCGGCTCCAAAGTGTAATTCACGGCGTCCTCATAGCTCAACTGGAGCAATCCGACCGAGTCTATCCCCAGCGGCGCGGGTTCGTGATAAATCGCCGTCGGCTTCCATGCTGATTCGCGCCACGCTATCGCCACCAATAGTTCGGCCCAGAACTTGAGTTGGTGTTCCAGGCTCAACGTTGAGTAACCGGCGACAAATCCCTCGGGATTACCAAGGTCCAATGTGTTCTTCGCCGCGGCGACGGACGCGAGCAGTTGCTCAGACCACGGCTTGCGAACCGGCTTGTCGTCCCAGGACAGCATTCTCGGGTTGTTCATGGGTACTCTCTTCGGAAATTCGACGCATCAGGAAGCGTGAAGCGTGAAGCCACACCGGCTAGTTCTACAGTGACGACTGTATCGGGAAGGGCGGGGAGGAAGGGGACAATGCGTGCGGTTGTTGTTTTGAGTCATTCGGGATGACGGCATGCACATCTCTTCATATTGCAAAACAATCGCCGACATTTCCCTGGCACCCGGCGTGTACTGGGTGCGCGTGGAAAACCTGCGCGCCGCGCCGGCATTCGCCGGCGGGCCGATCCACTTGTATATCTATCCGTTCGATTTGGGCAAACGAGGAGCGCACGGCGCCGGCCCCGCAGCGGACAGTTCGGTGCCGCCGCGGAGCCGCCTCGCCGCCTATTGCACCGAGGGCAGTTCGACTTCCTCTTTGCGCGCCTCGATGGCCTGGCCCAGCGCGGCCAGGTCGAGCTTGGCTTTTTTCGCCTTCGGAAACATCTCGCCTTCCTCTTCCTTGACGTGGTGCTCGATTTGCTCCGACAACACCTTGACCTTGGCGTCGTACAGCTCGTCGGCCGGCTCCATGGCGAGGATCTGCGCGATCAGCTCCTTGGCCGAGGCGTGCTCGACCGTTGCTTCGTCGATCAGGTCTTCGTTGTCGCCGTTGGCCTCGCGCACGGCGGGGTAGAAAATCTCCTCTTCGGCCGTCGCGTGCCTGGTCAATTCCAGGCAAATCTCGTGCGCCAGTTTTTTCTTCTTGGCCGGGGAGCGGTCGCTCAGCGCCTCGTACTGCTCGAACAGCGCCTTGACGTGCTCATGGTCCTGCGTCAGCACCGCGATGGCGTCGCGTTGTTTGGCCGATTCGGTGGGGATTTTTTTCGGGATTGCTTGCGCGGTTTTGCTTGTGGCGGTCATGCTGGCTCTCCTTAGGGGTGCTTGGCCAGCGCTGAATTACGGGCCAATGCGTTATAGAAATTACACTATAATCTGTTGCCAAAATTCAGGGATAGGCGGATTCGCCAGCGCTTTGTAGGATTTTGGCGCGTCGTGTCGCAAACGGCGCCGCGCCCCCTTTCCAAGCTCGGATCGGCCTGCGAACGGTAGAAATTAGTGCTTAATGACAATTTTGTGGAATAAAAACGGGTTAATTGCACCGGACGATACAGAAAGTGCGAGCATATCCCGCCATTTTTGCTAGAATGAGCTTTGCTCGGCCAGCGTTGCGCCGTTAGTTGGCGTTTAATGACTGCTGCGAAGAACTGGTTTGTGCATCCTGAAACTTACTGATATTGGAAATTGAAATGGCAAATGGCATTGTAAAATGGTTTAACGACGCAAAAGGTTTCGGTTTCATCACGCCAGACGAAGGCGGCGAAGACCTGTTCGCGCATTTCTCGGCGATCAACTCGAATGGCTTCAAATCTTTGGCTGAAAACCAACGCGTCACTTTCGACGTGACCACCGGCCCTAAAGGCAAGCAAGCGTCGAACATCCAGCCACAGTAATGTGCTGATCGAGCCGTAAAAGGAAGGTCCTCTATTGAGGGCTTTTTTTTCGCCCGCATATTCGGCGCCGCCCGCCGCCCGCCGCGCGCGATGCGCCCCGCCCCGTCTTCTCCCCACCCCCCTTTTTTTCTCCGGCCCGCGTGCCCCAGCCACGGCGCCGCGCTAACGCATTACGCTGAACCCTGACGCTGAAAAAGTAAGCGCTCCTCCCCCGGCCGCAGGCGATCCGCCCTGGTTCGCCGGGCGGCTCTGTTACCATCCGCCCTGTGATCCGGCCGCGATCTTGTTGATGCGGTCGGGTTGGGGCGTTACACTGGGTGCAACCAGCAATGCCAGCAACATATTTTCCGACCTAAGCGATGGCCGGTCCGGCGTACCCGCTCGGCCGCCCGGCGCAGCTTTTGCATACTTTTTTACAGGACCGCCGCATGTCAACTGATTTGACACACTTCACACCCGTCAACGTTCCGGTCTCCGAGCGCATCCGCCAGCGCCTGGTGGCCAGCAAGACGCGTTTCCACGCCAACGACAACATCGCCCCGTTCATCGAGCCGGGCGAGCTGGACGCCTTGCTCGACGAAGTCAGCGCCAAGCTGCAGGGGGTGCTGGAGAGCCTGGTCATCGACACCGTCAGCGACCACAACACGCAAGACACCGGGCGCCGCGTCGCCAAGATGTTCATCAACGAGGTGTTCGGCGGGCGCTACGTGCCGATGCCGCCGGTGACCGAGTTTCCCAACGCCGCGCATTTGAACGAGCTGATGATCATCGGCCCGATCACCGTGCGCAGCGCCTGCTCGCACCACCTGTGCCCGGTGATCGGCAAGGTCTGGATCGGCGTCATGCCGAACGAGCACTCGAACCTGATCGGCCTGTCCAAATACGCCCGCATCGCCAACTGGATCATGAGCCGGCCGCAGATCCAAGAGGAGGCGGTGGTGCAACTGGCCGACCTGCTGCAGGAAAAAATGCAGCCGGACGGCTTGGCCGTGGTGATGGAGGCCGACCATTTTTGCATGCAGTGGCGCGGCGTCAAGGACATGGACGCGAAAATGATCAACAGTGTGATGCACGGCTCGTTTCAAAAGGATCCGGCGCTGCGGCGCGAGTTCCTGTCCCTGATTAAACGCTAATTTATCCGAAAGGCCACCATGCTAGTTCGACTTTTGTATGCCAGCCGCGTCGTCGCCGGCGCCGCGCCGGAGGCGATCCACGACATCATCCAGCAGGCGCAAGCGCACAATCCGCAGCACGGCATCACCGGCATCCTGTGCCACAGCGAGCGCGTTTTCATGCAGGTACTCGAGGGCGGGCGCGAACCGATCAACGCGCTGTACGGCCAGATTTTGCGCGACCCGCGCCACACCGACGTGGTGCTGCTGCACTACGAGGAGATCAACGAGCGGCGCTACGCCTGCTGGACCATGGGACAGGCCAACCTGGCCAAGGTCAACGCCTCCATCCTGCTGCGCTTTTCGACGCTGCCGGAGTTGAACCCGCACGCCATGTCGGGCAAGAACTCGCTGGCGCTGATCGACGAACTGGCGGCCAGCGCGGCCATCATCGGCCGCGCCTAGTCGGTTGCCGCAGCCGGTTCCCCGTTCTACGCCACTCCTTGCGCCAGATCAGCCGGCCCAAGCGCCTATCCGGTTTGGTGCAACAGCGAACAGAAATGCCGTTGGATACGCTCTATTGTGGAGTCGCTGGTTTGTTTGCAGCCTCATGCAAGCGCCAGCGGCAACGCCGCATTTTTCTTCGGCATTTTTGTTCATTTCACCCAAGGAGATAGCATGACTAACCAAGACAACACTTCGAGCATGGTGACCGGCCTGTTCAACGACCGCGACAGCGCCGAACGCGCCTACAATTCCGCGCTCTCGCGCGGCTACAGCAAGGACGACGTATCGCTTGTGATGTCCGACGAAACGCGCAAGCGCCATTTCGCCGGCGGCGACACCGTTGAAACCGAATTGGGCAGCAAGGCCGCCGAGGGCGCCGGCATTGGCGCCGGTATCGGCGGCACCATCGGCGCCGTACTGGCCGGCATTGCCGCGTTAGGCACCAGCCTGGTGGTTCCCGGCCTGGGCCTGGTGGTGGCCGGCCCGCTGGCCGCCGCGATTGCCGGCGCCGGCGCCGGCGGCGTCACCGGCGGGCTGATCGGCGCGCTGGTCGGCGCCGGCATTCCCGAGGAGCGGGTGCAGCATTATGAGCAGGGCATCAATCAGGGCGGCATCCTGATGGGCCTGCGCACCCGTTCGCCGGAAGATGCGCAGCATATCGAGAGCAGCTGGAAAGAGAGCTCCGGCCAGCACGTCGTGGGGCCGTCGAGCAGGAACCTGATGTAAGGCGTGTACGGCGCGGCGAGCCGCTCGCGACCGGCTGCGCCGTTTCCGCTTGGCCGGTGTAGGCGCGCTTACCTCTTGCGCGCCGCCGCTTGTCCTACCCGGCCACAGCCGGAACGCCCCTTCCGGGCGCCGCGCGCGGCGGCCACACTGGCCTTTCAAGCCATGTTGGCCGGCGATCCCGCCGGCCGGTTCTTTTCGGAAGGAAGCGTGATGATGGATTCCTGGGGCGCCATGTGGCCCAACCTTGTGCTGCCGTGGCAGGCGCCGGATGCTATCGGTAAATTGTTTTTCGACTTCGCCTACCCGGCCGCCTACCCCGTCGCGCCGCCGCGGCGCCAGCCCGGCGGCGCCTTCGTGGCGCGGCGCTACGCCAACGACGCCGGCGCGCGCGACTACAAACTCTATATTCCCTCCGCCTACACCGGGCAGCCGCTGCCGCTGCTGGTCATGCTGCACGGTTGCAGCCAGAGCGCCGACGAGTTCGCCACCGAGACGCGCATGAATCTGCTGGCGGAGGCGCGCCAATGCTTCGTCGCCTATCCCGAGCAGTCGTCGTCGGCGAATTGCGCCAAATGCTGGAACTGGTTCAACCAGCGCGACCAGCAACGCGGCCAGGGCGAGCCGTCCATCATCGCCGGCATCGCGCGCGAAGTCATCGCCGACTACGGCGTCGACACCGCGCGCGTGTTCATCGCCGGCCTGTCGGCCGGCGGCGCCATGGCCGTCGTCCTGGGTCGCACCTATCCGGACGTGTTCAAGGCCGTCGGCAGCCATTCGGGCTTGCCGTACGGCGCCGCCAACGACGCCGGCTCGGCCATGGATGTGATGCGCAACGGCGCCGCCGCATGGGCGCCCGGCGCCGTTGCGCCGCCGCCGCGGCCCATGCGCACCATCGTGTTCCATGGCGACGGCGACACCACGGTCCACCCCAGCCACGGCGCCGGCATCATTCGCCAGTCGCTGATGGCGGCTCAGACCGAGCCCGACGCCGCGCAGCCGTGGCGGCCGCTGGTGCGCCAGCGCGTCGGCGCGGGGCGCGACTATACCCACAACGTGCACTGCGACGGCAGCGGCGAAATGATCGCCGAGGAGTGGATTGTGCATGGCGCCGGCCACGCCTGGTGCGGCGGCCACGGCGGCCCCGGACCGGACGCCGCCAGCGAAATGCTGCGTTTCTTTTTACCGGTGGAGGCATCCCAGCCGCGGCCGGCCGGCCATGGCGCGCCGGGCTAGGCGGATGGCGCGACAAGCTTGTTTTTTCCTCAATGCGGGTATTTTTGTAGGATAAAGATGATATTTTGCAATGTCCCCAGCCTACATTTGCGCGTCGGAATGTCCCACGCCCATATGTGCGCTGCAGGACTAAAGTAGTACTCATCAGCAGCGCAGGGCGCTAATGTGATCCACACGGCATATTCCGAAGGATCGATCTGACGACGAGGCCGCTATGCAAAACCTTCAGACCAACGCTGCCACCCAAGCAGCCAGTGCCAACAACCAGAGCGCCGCCCGCGGCGCCTTCGGCCCGGCGGTACTTTCCGCCGCCGTCAGCGTGACCGGCGCGCAGCAGAACGAACTGCTCAGGGCGCTCGACCGGGCCGACCTGGAACGCCTGTTTGCCCACCTTGAACTGGTCGTCCTGCCGGCCGGTAAAAAACTCTTCGACTGTGGCGACAAGATCGATTACAGCTATTTCCCGACCAACGCCATCGTCTCGCTGATGTATGTGATGGAAGACGGCGCCAGCACTGAAATCGCCGTCGTCGGGCGCGAGGGCGTGGTCGGCGTGGCGCTGTTCGAGGCCGAGCGCGCCACCTGCAGCGCGGTGGTGCAAATCGCCGGCTACGGCTACCGCTTGCACACCTCGTTCCTGCGCGAAGTGTTCTACGAGGGCGGCGCGCTGGCCCAATTGTTGATGCGCTATAACAGCGCGCTGTTTGCGCAACTGGCCCAGAACGTCGTCGGCGGACGCCATTGCACGATCGAGCAAAAGCTGTGCCGCTGGCTGCTCGACCGCCTGGACCGTTCGCTGTCTCCCGACATCAAAGTGACCCAGGACAGCATGGCCAATATGCTCGGTGTGCGCCGCGAAAGCATTACCGCCACCGCCTGCAAGCTGCAGGACGAGGGCTTGATCGAATACAGCCGCGGCAAGGTGACGGTGCTCGACCGCGAAGGCCTGGAGCTGTCCGCCGGGACCTGCTACCGCGCCGCCAAAGCCGGCTACGAGCAGATGCAGGCGCAGATCCACACGCCGATGCACAACTAGGGTACCGGCTTGGGTTGCGGCGAGGCGGAGCGTGGCGCGTTAGCGTGCGCGCGTGCCGCGCGGTGACTACGGCGTGGGCAGCGAAACATGCCCTTACTACATAACGACGCCTCAACGAACGGGCAATCGAGGAAATGAAGGGACGCCATGCAGGCATCGGCAACGGGCAAGGTCGCGGAAAAACAGGCTTCGCAAACTTGGCTGGGGAGATTGGGCCCTGGCCTGATCGCCGGCGCCGCCGACGACGATCCGAGCGGCATCGCCACATATTCGCAGGCCGGCGCGCAATTCGGTTTCGGCTTGCTGTGGACGATCTTGTTCACCTATCCCTTAATGGTTGGCATACAAATCGTCAGCGCGAAAATCGGCTGCGTCAGCGGGCACGGCCTGGCCACCAACATCCGCCGCCACTACCCCGCGTGGCTGCTCCATGCGATCGTCGGGCTGCTGCTGGTCGCCAATACCATTAACATCGCGGCCGACGTCGCCGCGATGGGGCAGGCGCTGGCGCTGCTGGTTCCCGGTCCGGCCCATCTGTTCGCCCTCGGCTTCGGTCTTGTGTCCATACTGCTGCAGCTATGCGTGCCCTACGGCCGCTATGTGCGCATCCTGAAATGGCTGACCCTGGCGCTACTGGCCTATTTCGCCGCCGCGATGGCGCTGAACATACCCTGGGCCGACGTGGCGCGCAGTACGCTGCTGCCGCAACTGCAATGGGACCGCGCCTACGTCACCACGGTCGTGGCCTTGTTCGGCACCACCATCAGTCCCTATCTGTTTTTTTGGCAAGCCTCGCAGGAGGTGGAAGACCTGAACGCCGACCCGCGCGCCCGGGCGTTGAGAAAAGCGCCCGAACTGGCCCCTGCCAATTTCCAACGCATCAAGGTCGACACCTTTGCCGGCATGGCCTTCTCCAACCTGGTGGCTTTCTTCATCATGCTCACCAGCGCATTGGCCTTGCATGCCCACGGCCTCACCGACATCGGCTCGGCGGCCGACGCGGCCAACGCGCTGCGCCCGGTCGCCGGCGAATTCGCCTTCGTCCTGTTCAGCGTCGGCATCATCGGCACCGGCCTTCTGGCGGTGCCGGTGCTCGCCGGCTCGGCCGCCTACGCCGTCGCGGGCGCGTTCAAATGGAAAAACAGTCTGGCGTTGCGGCCATCCGTGGCGAAGGAGTTCTACGGCATCGTCGTACTGTCGACCCTGATCGGCGTGGCGCTGTGTTTCACCAAGATCGATCCGTTCCAGGCCTTGTACTGGAGCGCGGTGATCAACGGCGTGATCTCGGTGCCGATCATGGCGGTGATGATGCTGATGGCCGCGCGCGCCGACGTCATGGGCCGGCTGACCATCTCGCGCCGTTTGGCCGTGCTGGGCTGGCTATGCACCGGCGTCATGGCCGCCGCTGTGGCGACGATGGCCTACGTGTCGCTGGCGGGCGCTTGATGCGCGGCGCCGGGCGCAAAACGGTCGCGCTCGCGGCGCCCGCCGGCGCCGACGGCATGGTACGGGTGCGCGGCGCCCGCGAACACAACCTGCGCGGCGTCGACGCCGCCTTTCCCCTGGGCGCGCTGTGCGGCGTCACCGGCGTGTCCGGTTCCGGCAAGTCGAGCCTGGTGAGCCAGGCGCTGGCCGGCCTGGTGGCTGCGCGGCTGGGCCAGCCGGCGCCAGCCGCCGAGGGCGAGGCCGAAGCCGACGGCGCCGCGCCGTTGGCGCCGGCGGCGCCTCTGGAGGGGCACATCAGCGAGGGCATGGCGACGCTGCGCCGGCTGGTGCAGGTCGACCAAAAGCCGATCGGCCGCACGCCGCGCTCCAACCTGGCCACCTACACCGGCTTGTTCGACCACGTGCGCAAGCTGTTCGCCGCGACGCAAGCGGCGCGCGCGCGCCATTACGACGCCGGGCGTTTTTCATTCAACGTCGCCAAAGGGCGCTGCCAGGTCTGCGCCGGCGAGGGCTTCGTCATGGTCGAACTGCTGTTCCTGCCGAGCGTGTACGCGCCGTGCGCCGCCTGCCGCGGCGCGCGCTACAACGACGCCACGCTGGCGGTCCGTTACCGCGACCTGAACATCGCCGAGGTGCTGGCGCTGACGGTCGACGCCGCCCGGGATTTTTTCGCCGACGAGGCGCCGCTGCGCCACGCGCTGGAGGTGTTGCGCGAGGTCGGCCTGGGCTATCTGCGCCTGGGCCAGCCAGCCACCGAACTGTCCGGCGGCGAAGCGCAACGCATCAAGCTGGCCACCGAATTGCAGCGCGCCAGCCGCGGCGACACGCTGTACGTGCTCGACGAGCCGAGCAACGGCCTGCACCCGGCCGACGTCGACCGGTTGATGGCGCAATTGGGGCGGCTGGTCGAGGCCGGCAACACCGTGGTCGTGGTCGAGCACAATATGCGCGTGGTGGCGGAATGCGATTGGGTCATCGACATCGGTCCCGGCGCCGGCGAGGACGGCGGCCGCGTGGTCGCGGCGGGCACGCCGGCGCTGGTGGCGGCGTCGAAGCGTAGCCGCACGGCGGCGTATCTGGCGCGGCAGTTGTAACAGCCCGCGGCGCGGCGCCGGCGCGGCCAACCGCGCGCGGCGGCGCTTACGCGACGGCCGCCTCCAACTGCTGCTTGAACGCGGCCATTTCCTCGCCCAGCGCGCCCAGGTCCACCTTGCTGTCTCGCACTTTCGGAAACATCTCGCCTTCCTCCTCGCCGACGTGGTGCTCGATCTGCTCGGACAGCACCTTGACTTTGGCGTCGTATAGCGCGTCGCCCGGATCCATGTCCATGATCTGGGCGATCAGGTCTTTGGCGCTGGCGTGCTCGACCAACGCCTCGTCCATCAAGTCGCCGTCCTTGATCGGTTTGCGCACCGCCGGATAGAACACTTCTTCTTCCAGCTGGGCATGGATGGTCAATTCGCGGCAGATCTGGTCGGCGATCTTTTTTTTGCTCACTGTTGAGCGGTCGCTCAAGGCGTCGAATTGGGCGAACAAGGATGTCACTTTCTTGTGGTCGTCGACCAGCATGGCGATGGCGTCGTGCGGCGTGGTTTTCATGGCGGCTCCTGGTTGGGTGAGCCTGCATCTTGCCGGCGCCTTCGGCGGCGGTATGTACGCTATCAAACAGATGAGTGCGCTTGGGGGCGCCGCTACAGCGGCAACGCCGTTTCGTACTTCACCTCGCGCATCGTCACGCTGGTGTTGACCTGGGCCACGCCGTGCAGTTTGAACAGCACGTCGTGCAGAAAGTTTTGGTACGCGTCCATGTCCGGCACCACCACCTTCACCATATAGTCGGAGCCGGTGGTTTCGTAGCATTCGACGACCTCGCTGCGGGCCTGCATCGCGCTCTCGAACGCCGCCACCACCTCGGCCGAGTGGCGGTTCAGCGACACGTTCGCCAGGCAGCACACCATCAGCCCGACCTTGCGCCGGTCGACGATGGCGGCGTAGCGCTTGATGTAGCCGTTGTCCTCCAATTCCTTTTGCCGGCGCCAGCACGGCGTGGCCGACAGACCGACCTTTTCGGCCAGCTCGGCGGTCGAGATACGGCTGTTTTTCTGCAACTCCGCGAGTATTTTGAGGGATGCCGCATCGAGGGGATGGTTTTTCATGTTTAGCCTGTAAACGAGTATGCTTATCCGAAATCTATCAGAAAGCCGGTGAGATAGGAATATTTATCCGCGTCCCCAGCACTATCATTTCTCTACTTAATAATGCCCACAGGGCGCTCTCGCAAAGGGTAGAAAAATGCAATCGAACGGAGACAAGTTGGACGTGGCGGTGGCGCTGGCGGACCCGGATTACCGCCTCAGCGACAACCTCAAGCGCGAAAGCGGGCGGGTGTTCCTGACCGGCACCCAGGCGCTGGTGCGCTTGCTGGTGATGCAAAAAAAGCTGGACGCGGCGAGCGGCCTGAACAGCGCCGGTTTCGTCAGCGGCTACCGCGGCTCGCCGCTGGGCGCGGTCGACCAGGAGATGTGGCGCGCCAAGAAGCTGTTGCAAGAGCACGGCGTCGAATTCCTGCCGGCCATCAATGAAGACCTGGGCGCGACCGCCGTGCTCGGCTCGCAGCAGGTTGAAAGCGACCCGACCCGCAAGGTCGACGGCGTCTTCGCCATGTGGTACGGCAAGGGGCCGGGCGTGGACCGCTCCGGCGACGCCCTCAAGCACGGCAACGCCTACGGCTCCTCGAAGCACGGCGGCGTGCTGGTGGTGCTGGGCGACGACCACGGTTGCGTGTCCTCGTCGATGCCGCACCAGAGCGAACAGGCGCTGATCGCCTGGAGCATGCCGGTCATCAACCCGTCGAACATCCAGGAATACCTCGAATTCGGCCTGTACGGCTGGGCGCTGTCGCGCTATTCCGGCAACTGGGTCGGCTTCAAGGCCATTTCCGAAACCGTCGAGGGCGGCGCCGTCGTCGACCTGCCGGGCATGCCGCAATACCGCCTGCCGGACGACTACGTGTTCCCGGCCGACGGCCTGGACTACCGCTGGCCCGACCTGCCGAGCCTGAAGATCGAGCAGCGCGTCGCCGAAAAACTCAACGCCGTGCAGGCCTTCGCGCGCGCCAATTCAATCGACCGCCTGGTGGCGCGGGCGCCCGGCGCCACGCTGGGCATCGTCAGCGCCGGCAAGGCCTACCTCGACTTGCTGGAAGCCTTGCAGCGCATGGGCCTGGACGTCGAGCGCCTGAACCAGTTCGGCATCCGCCTGTACAAGCCGGGGCTGACCTGGCCGCTGGAGCCGAACCGCCTGGCCGCCTTCGCCGACGGCCTGCGCGAGATTTTGGTGGTCGAGGAAAAGGACCCGATCATCGAACAACAGTTGAAAAACCTGTTCTACAACCTGCCGCAGGAAAACCGCCCGCAGGTGCTGGGCAAGGCCGACACGCGCAACGCGCCGCTGCTGGCGGCGATCGGCGAATTGCGGCCCTCGCGCATCGCCCCGGCGCTGGTGCGCTGGCTGGCGCCGCACCTGCCCGAGCTGCATTTGCAGCGCTATCTGCCGGACTTTTGCGCCGCCGACCTGCGCGCCGACCCGTCCGGCGCGGTGCGCACGCCGTACTTCTGCTCCGGCTGTCCGCACAACACCTCGACCAAGGTGCCCGAGGGCAGCACCGCGCTGGCCGGCATCGGCTGCCACTTCATGGCCACCTGGATGGAGCGCGACACCAACAACCTGACGCAAATGGGCGGCGAGGGCGTGACCTGGGTCGCGGCCTCGCGCTTCGTCGGCAAGAAGCACGTGTTCCAGAACCTCGGCGACGGCACCTATTTCCACTCCGGCTTCCTGGCGGTGCGCCAGGCCATCGCCGCGCGCACCAACATTACCTACAAAATCCTCTACAACGACGCCGTCGCCATGACCGGCGGCCAGCCGGTCGACGGCACCCTGTCGGTGCCGCAAATCGTCCAGCAGGTGCTGACCGAGGGCGCGTTGAAGGTGGTGGTGGTCACCGACGACACCGGCAACTACGACGGCGTCACGCTGCCGGCCGGCGTCACCCTGCACGAGCGCGCCGAACTCGACCTGGTGCAGCGCCAGTTGCGCGACATCGAGGGCGTCACCGTGCTGGTGTACGACCAGACCTGCGCCGCCGAGAAGCGGCGCCGGCGCAAGAAAAACACCGCCACCCACACCGAGTTCCCGGACCCGGCGCGGCGCATGGTGATCAACCCCGAAGTGTGCGAAGGCTGCGGCGACTGCGGCGTGCAGTCGAACTGCCTGTCGATCCTGCCGCTGGAAACCGAACTGGGCCGCAAGCGGCAGATCGAACAAGCCTCGTGCAACAAGGACTATTCCTGCGTCGAGGGCTTTTGCCCGAGCTTCGTCTCGGTACTGGGCGGGCAGATGAAAAAACCGGCCGCCGCCAAGCTCGAGCTGGCCGAGCTGGAGCGCGCGGTCGCGGCCTACGCCGCGCCGCCGCCGGCCGCCTTCCACAAGCCGTTTGAAATCCTGGTGGCCGGCGTCGGCGGCACCGGCGTCGTCACCATCGGCGCGCTGGTGACGATGGCCGCGCACCTGGAGGGCAAGGGCGCCTCGACGCTGGACTTCATGGGCTTCGCGCAAAAGGGCGGCGCGGTGATGTCGCATGTGCGCATCGCCGCCTCGCCGGCGGCGCTGAACCAGGTGCGCATCGACCTGCAACAGGCCGACGCCATCCTGGCCTGCGACCTGGTGGTCGCGTCGATGCCGGACGCGCTGGCGGTGATGCGCCACGGGCATACCCGGGTCGTCGCCAACGAGCGCGAAATCCCCACCGCCGCCTTCACCCGCAACCCGGACGCCAGCAACGACATGGCCGGCTTGTTCGCCCAGCTGCGGCGGGCCGTCGGCGCCGCCCAGGTCGACGCGCTCGACGCCCAGGACACCGCCACGCGCCTGCTGGGCGAGCCGATCGCCGCCAACATGCTGATGCTGGGCTACGCCTGGCAGCGCGGGCTGGTGCCGGTCGGCCTGCCGGCGCTGCTGCGGGCGATCGAGTTGAACAACGTCGCCGTCGAGATGAACAAGAAGGCTTTCACGCTGGGCCGCCTGGCCGCCGCCGACGCCGCCGGCGCCGCGCTGGAACGGCTGACGCCGGGCCGCGCCAAGGTGATCCAATTCACCGCGCCGGCCTCGCTGGAACAGACCGTGGCCTCGCGCGCCGCGCGCCTGGAGCAATACCAGGACCGCCGCTACGCGCAGCGCTACCTGGACGCGGTGGCGCGCGTCGAACAGAAGGAGCGCGCGCTCGACGGCGAAGAGTCGAAGACGCCGCTGGCGAAGGCGGCGGCGCGCTACCTGTTCAAGGTGATGGCCTACAAGGACGAGTTCGAGGTGGCGCGCCTGCACGCGGCGCCGGCCTTCCGCGAGCAGCTCGACGCCGCGTTCGGCGGCGACTTCAAGCTGGAGTTCCACCTGGCGCCGCCGCTGCTGGCGCGCAAAAAGCCGGGTTCGGAGGTGCCGCGCAAGATCCGCGTCGGCGCCTGGGTGCTGCCGCTGTTGCGCGCGCTGGCGCCGCTGAAGGTGTTGCGCGGCACGCCGCTCGACGTCTTCGGTTACAGCGCCGAGCGGCGCCGCGAGCGCGCGCTGCGCGACGGCTACTTCGCCCTGGTCGACGAAATCTGCGCCACGCTGTGCGGCGACAACCGCGCCGTCCTGCTGAAACTGGCGCAACTGCCGGAGCAGGTGCGCGGCTACGGCCACGTCAAGCTGGCGCACCTGGCCAAGGTCGACGCCGAGGCGCTGCGCCTGCGCGCCGAACTGGCGACATTGGCGGCGGCGCCGTCGCGCCAGGCCGCTTGAACCATGGCCGCGCCCGCCATCTTGGCGGGCGCGGCGGCGCCCAAAACCCACCAAGGGAAAAGAGCCGGTGTCGGACCCCGAGGGGCCGACTCCGGGGTCGGGTTGCGCCCTTGGTTTTATTTGTTTTATCGCCGCCCGTTAGTTCTTCCAGTCTACCCCCGCGCCGCCGCCGCTAGTTCTTCCGGCCGCCACCCTAGCCATTTTGATTCTCCCAAACGGTCCCCTCTGGCCAATGGTGCGTGCTTGCTCCCAGGCATAAGCTTTGTCTGCTGTGAACGCCCCCATTTTTGATGCCGATTGGAGAACTACCGATGGATGCCGTGCCCAAAAAACCGAACGCCGACGACGCTGTGCCGCAGCAACCGAACCGCCGCAATTTCCTCGGCAAGAGCGCCTTGCTGGGCCTGACCGGCGCCGGGCTGACGCTGGGCCTGGCCGGCTGCAAGGACGAGGACGCGCCCGCCAAGGCCGCCGGTGGACCCGCCGCGGCGGCCGCTTCGCCGCAGGCGCTCGGCCACGAGGTCGCGCCGGGCCAGCTCGACGACTATTACCATTTCTCCAGCGGCGGCCACTCCGGCGAGGCGCGCATCATGGGCGTGCCCTCCGGGCGCACGCTGCGCCGCATCCCGGTGTTCAACATCGACCCGATGGTCGGCTGGGGCATCACCAACGAGTCGAAGGCGATCATGGGCACCAAGGCCGATGGCAGCCTGAAGTACACCACCGGCGACACCCACCATGTCCACGGCAGTTACAAGGACGGCAGCTACGACGGCCGCTGGCTGTTCATCAACGACAAGATCCATTCGCGCATCGCGCGCATCCGCATGGACACGATGGAGTGCGACAAGATCACCGAGTTGCCGAACGTGATGGGCTTCCACGGCATTTTCCCCGACAAGTGCGATCCGCTCGACGCCAAGATCAATTACACCACGCGCGTGTTCTGCGGTTCCGAGTTCCACATCCCGCTGCCAAACGACGGCCGCGACCTGGACGACCCGAGCAAGTGGGGCTGTCTGTTTAGCTGCGTCGACGCCGCCACGATGGAGGTGCGCTGGCAGGTGCGGGTGGACGGCAATATGGATCTGGTCGCCACCTCGTACGACGGCAAACTGGCCGCGTCGAACCAGTACAACGTCGAGGGCGCGGCCGACTTGGCCGGCATGATGGCCGCCGAGCGCGACGCCTGCGTGTTCTTCGACGTCGCCCGGGTCGAGCGGATGGTCAAGGACGGCAAGTTCAGCACCATCGGCACCTCGAAGGTGCCGGTGGTCGACGGCCGCAAGGCCGCCAACGCCGACCCGAAAACCGCGGTCACCTGCTATGTGCCGGTCGGCAAGAATCCGCACGGCGTCAACGCCTCGCCGGACGGCAAGTATTTCGTCTGCGCCGGCAAGCTGTCGCCGACCGCCACCGTGATCGAGCTGGCGCTGGTGCAGAAATGGTTCGCCGGCGAACTCAAGGACGAGCGCGCCGCCGTCGTGGCCGAGCCGGAAATCGGCCTCGGTCCGCTGCACACCGGTTTCGACGGCAAGGGCAACGCCTATACCTCGCTGTTCCTCGACAGCCAGGTCGTCAAGTGGAACGTCGCCGCCGCCATCGCCCACTTCAAGGGCGACAAGAAGGCCAAGGTCGTAATCGACCGGATGGACGTGCATTACCAGCCCGGCCACGGTTATTCGTCGATGGGCGAAACCAAGGAGGCGGACGGCAAGTACTTCAACTCGGGCAACAAGTTCTCCAAGGACCGCTTCCTGCCGGTCGGCCCGCTGCACGCCGAGACCGAGCAGCTGATCAACATCAGCGGCGAGAAGATGGTGATGATCGCCGACCACACCGCGTATCCGGAGCCGCACGACGGCATCATCGTGCGCCGCGACGTCGTCAAGACGCGCCAGATCTACAACATGGACGACTTCCCGAACGCGGTCAAGACGCCGGCCGATTCGCGCATCGAACGCAAGGGCAACAAGGTGTTCGTCTACATGATGTCGCAGGCGCCGTCGTTCAGCATGCCGGTGATCAAGGTGAAGAAGGGCGACGAGGTGACCATCACCCTGACCAACCACGACAAGGTGGAAGACTTGACGCACGGCTGCGCGATTCCGACCTTCAACGTCAACTTCATCGTCAACCCGCAGGAAACCAAGTCGGTCACGTTCAAGGCCGACCACGCCGGCGCCTTCTGGGTGTATTGCACCCACTTCTGCCACGCGCTGCATTTGGAAATGCGCAGCCGCCTGCTGGTCGAGGGCTGATGGTGTATCGCCGCGGGGGTCTGACCCCGGCTTGTTGCCGGTGGTTTTTTTTTGACGTTCGCGGCGCCTTCACGGTGTTCCCCATATGACTTCTATCGCCGACCTATCGCGCCGCCTGCCGCAGCTGTTTCGCGCGGCGCCGCTGCTGCTGCTGGCCTTCGCGCTGTTCGCGCCGCCCGCCGGCGCCACCGTGTACGACGCCGAGCTGTCCGCGCAATTGCTGCGCGGCGAGGACCTGTGCGCCGCCGCGCCCTGCCGCGACGTGATGCCGGCCGCCCGGCAATTCTCCAAGCGCAAGGGGGCGCCGACCTATGTCGACGCCTTCGCCGTCGAAAACGGCAAGCCGCGCCTGGTCGGCTATGTGTTCCTGTCGACCGACGTGGTCGACATTCCCGCCTATTCCGGCAAGCCGGTGGTGACTTTGATCGGCATGGACACCGGCGGCGTCATCACCGGCGTGCGCGTGCTCAAGCATTCCGAACCGATCCTGCTGGCCGGCATACCCGAGTCGGCGCTGCTGAAGTTCATCGCCCAGTATGTCGGCAAGCGCGCCGACGCCAAGCTGGTGATCGGCCGCGGCCAGGACGAGCAGGGCGCCGTCGGCCTGGACGCCATCAGCGGCGCCACCGTCACCGTGATCGCCGAAAACCAGGTTATTTCGCGCAGCGCCTACGAGATCGGCCGCCAGGTCGGTATCATTAAGAGCACGCCGCGGCCGCCGGCCCGCTTTACCGCCGTCAAGGGCGCGTTGGACTGGGCCGCGATGCTCAAGGAGGGCAGCGTGCAGCGCCTGCTCATTTCGGCCGACGAGGCCGGCGCGGCCGACCGTTCGCGCCCGTATATGGATGCGTATTTCGGCTACCTGAACGCGCCGGCGCTGGGCGCCAGCCTGCTCGGCGAGCACGGCTACGCGCGCCTGATGGCCGATTTGAAGCCAGACGAGCACGCGATCTTCATCGTCGCCAACGGCCAGGAGTCGTTCAAGGGTTCGGGCTTCGTGCGCGGCGGCATCTACGACCGCGTGCAGGTGCGCCAGGACCCCGTGACGTTCACCTTCCGCGACACCGACTACCTGAATCTGTACCATCTGCAGCCGGCCGACGTGCCGGGTTTCAAGGAGTCGGCGATTTTCATCGTCCGCTCGGCCAACTTCAATCCGGCCTGGCCGTGGCAGTTGACGGTGCTGGCCAACAAGGCCGACCAGCAAAGCGGCGGCAAGACCTTCGTCCATTTCGACCGGGAATTCTGGCTGCCGGCGCGCTATCTGGAGGGTGGCCGGCCGCACGTGGAGCGGCCGCGGCCGGCGTGGAAGGCGATCTGGAGCGCGCGCAAGGTCGAGATCGGGCTGTTCGCGCTGCTGCTGGCGTTCACCGCCGTGTGGTATGCCCGCCGCGACGCGCTGGTGCGCCGTTCCACCCGTAAAAGCAAGCCGTGGATCAGCGTGCCGCGGCATGTGCTGTGGCTCGCCAGCGTCGGCTTCCTCGGCTTTTACCTGAAGGCGCAGCCCAGCATCACCCAGGTGATGACGTGGTTCCATTCGCTGATCAACCAGTGGAAATGGGAGCTGTTCCTGTCGGACCCGTTCATCTTCGTTTTCTGGTGGTTCATCATCATCACCGTGCTGGTGTGGGGCCGCGGGGTGTTCTGCGGCTGGTTGTGCCCGTTCGGTTCGCTGCAGCAGCTGGCGCTGAGCGCCGGCAAACGGCTGGGCTTGAAGCGCTTCCAGAAGCTGCTGCCCAAGCCGCTGCACGACAAGCTGCGCTGGCTCAAGTACGGTATCTTCCTGGGCCTGCTCGGGGTGTCGTTCTTTTCAATGGAAACGGCCGAGAAGCTGGCCGAGATCGAGCCGTTCAAGACCACTTTCCTGGTCGGCGTGTGGAACCGCACCTGGCCGTTCTGGCTGTTTATCGGCGCCATCCTGGGCTGGTCCTTCTTCAGCGAGCGGCCGTACTGCAAGTACCTTTGCCCGCTCGGCGCCGGCTTGGCGATTCCGGGCAAGTTCCGCCTGTTCGGCCTCAAGCGCAAGGCCGAGTGCCAGAGCTGCCACGCCTGCGCCGCCGGCTGCGGTTCGCACGCCATCGACGCCGCCGGCAAGATCGACCAGATGGAGTGCATGGCCTGCCTCGATTGCATGGTGATGTATTACGACGACCACGCCTGCCCGCCGCTGGTGAAGGAGCGCAAGGTGCGCGAGAAGGCCGGCCAGCCGCTGACGGCGATCAACGCCGGCGGCTATTTCATCCCGCTCGAACGGGTCCGTGGCGCGCTGTCGGACAAGGTCGCCGCGCTGGCCGCCAAGCCGGCGCCGGAGGAGTAATCGTGCCCTCGACCGTGCGCCTTTGCCGTGTTCTCGCCGCCGTGCTGGCCTTGTGGCTTGGCGCCGGCGCCGGCGCCGGCGCCGCCGTCCTGTTGGTCAAGCCCGGCGGGTCGATCGCCGCGGCCATCGCGGCGGCGCGGCCGGGCGACACGGTGCGGGTGGCGCGCGGCGTCTACGCCGGGCATTTGTTGATCGACAAGGCGCTGACGCTGGAGGGGCTGGAGCGGCCCACCATCAGCGGGCGGGGCAGCGGCGACGTGATCCGCGTGCGCGCGGCCGACGTCAGCATCCGCGGCTTCGTCATCCGCGACAGCGGCAGCGACCTGGGCGCGCAGAACGCCGGCGTGTATGTCGAGCCGGGTTCGGACCGCGCGCTGGTGCGCGACTGCGCGCTGGTCTACAACCTGTTCGGCGTGTGGCTGGAAAACCTGAAGGACGCCCGGGTGGTCGGCAACACCATCACCGGCAAGCGCGACCTGTTGTCGGCGGCGCGCG
Organism: Janthinobacterium sp. CG3; assembly: GCF_000344615.1. GTDB lineage: Bacteria > Pseudomonadota > Gammaproteobacteria > Burkholderiales > Burkholderiaceae_D > Janthinobacterium. The sequence goes on from NZ_KB467824.1 coordinate 5,433,503, forward strand.
GCAACGGCATCCAGGTGTTCAACACCAGCGGCGCGCAAATCCTCGACAACAACATCAGTTTCACGCGCGACGGCATTTATGTCGACCTGTCGAAGCACGCTCTGTTCCGCGGCAACAAGATCCACCATCTGCGCTACGGCACCCACTATATGAACACCGACCATAGCGTGTGGGAATACAACGAGTCGTATCTGAACCGCGGCGGGCTGGCGCTGATGGAGGTGCGCAATCTGACGGTGCGCCACAACGTCGCCTGGGGCAATAGCGACCACGGCATCATGCTGCGCACCATCCAGGATTCGCTGATCGAGCACAACGTGGTGTCGGGCAACGGCCGCGGCTTTTTCATCTACGACGCCGAGTACAACGTGGTGCGGCGCAACCTGGTCATCGACAACCGCGTCGGCGTGCACCTGACGGCCGGCTCCGCCAACAACCAGGTCGACGGCAACGACTTCATCGGCAACCGCGAGCAGATCAAGTACGTCGCCGCGCGCGACGTCGAGTGGGGCCGCGAGCAGGGCAATTACTGGGGCAATTACAGCGGCTGGGACCAGGACGGCGACGGCCGCGGCGACGTCGCCTACGAGGCCAACGACGTGGTCGACCGGCTGCATTGGCAATACCCGCTGGTGAAGCTGCTGCTGAGCAGCCCGTCGGTGCAGAGCCTGCGCTTCGTGGCGCGCCAGTTTCCGCTGCTGCGCGCGCCCAGCATCGTCGACAAGCACCCGCGCATGCAACCTTTATATACGGATTGGAAACGCTGGAATGAGAAACGCTGAGAATACGAACAAGCCCGCCGCGGTCGAGGTGGCCGGCGTGAGCAAGTGGTATGGCGAAGTCCATGCCCTCGACGACGTCAGTCTGGCGGTGGCGCCGGGCGAGATGTTCGGTCTGATCGGCCCGAACGGCGCCGGCAAGAGCACGCTGTTCAAGCTGATGCTGGGGCTGGCCGAGCCAAGCGCCGGCGCGGTGCGGGTGCACGGCGTGCCGACAGGCGGCGCCGACGCCAGGGCGGTGCGGCGGCGCATCGGCTATCTGCCGGAAAGCTTCGTCACCTACGACAACTTGAGCGGGCTGGAGGTATTGCAGCTGTTCGCCGACCTCAAACGGGTGCCGCGCTCGACTTGCGCGGCGCTACTGGCGCGCGTCGGCCTGGACCAGGCGGGCGGGCGCCGCGTGCGCGGCTATTCGAAGGGCATGCGCCAGCGCCTCGGCTTCGCCCAGGCGCTGCTGGGCCAGCCCGACCTGATCTTCCTCGACGAGCCGACCAACGGCCTGGACCCGCAGGGCATCCACGATTTCTACCAGATCCTGCGCCAGGTGCAAGGCGAGGGGGCCACCATTATCATCACCTCGCATATTTTGGCCGAGATCCAGGAACGGGTCGACCGCCTGCTGATGTTGCGGAACGGCCGCGTCGCGGCGCAGGGTACGCTGGCGCAATTGCGCGCGCGGCAGGTGCTGCCCTCGCATATCGAGTTGACGCTGGCGCCCGGCCACGAGGCCGCGCTGCGCGTTGCGCTGGCGCCGCTGGACGGGCTGCGGATCAGCGTGGCCGGAAGCGCCGCGCGGGTGGCCTGCCTGCCGGCGCAAAAGGTCGAGGTGCTGCGCCGCCTGCTGGCGCCGGACTGCGGCGCGCGCGACGTCGTCGTCCACGAGCCGTCGCTGGAAGACTTGTTCCTCGGTTACGGGGGGCGCCATGTTCAGCCGCGTTGACTGGTCGCAGGTCGGCGTCATCGCCGCCAAGGAGTGGCGCGAGCGCATCCGCAACTGGTGGGTGCTGGCGGTGGCGCTGATCTTCGCGCTGTTCGCGCTGGCGATCGCCTGGTTCGGCGGCGCCCAGCAGGGCGCGGTCGGCTTCCAGGGCATCGAGGTGACGGTCGCCAGCCTGGTCAGCCTGGTTATTTATCTGGTGCCGCTGATCGCCGTGATCCTCGGGTACGACGCCGTGGTCGGCGAGCGCGAGCGCGGTTCGCTGGAATTGCTGCTGTCGATGCCGATCACCCGCTTTGAGATTTTGCTGGGCAAATACCTGGGCTTGTCGGCCGCGCTGGCCGGCGCCACGGCGGCCGGCTTCGGCGCCGGCCTGCTGCCGCTGGCCAAGCACATCGCCAGCCGCGAGTTGTACCACTACGCCGGCTTCGTCGGCTCGGCCATTCTGATGGGGATGGCCTTCCTGAGCCTGTCGCTGTGGGTCTCGGTGATCGCCCGCGACCGCATGCGCGCCAGCGGCATGGCGATCGCGCTGTGGTTCTTTTTCGTGCTGATTTTCGATTTGCTGCTGATGGGCTTGCTTGTGCTGAGCAAGGGCAATCTCGGCAGCGCCGTGTTCGCCGGCCTGCTGATGCTGAACCCGGCCGACGTGTTCCGCCTGCTGAACATGTTCAGCTCGCGGCAGGTGCAAACCATGTACGGCCTGGCCACGGTGATGCCGGACGGCCTGACCGATCCCGCGGTCCTGACCGGCATCATGCTGGCCTGGGTCGCCGGCCCCTTTTTCATCGCTCACTGGAGATTCAAGTGATATCGCCCCGCAACCCAATTGGCCGCTTCAAGCGCGGCACCCGCGCCGCGCTGGCCTCGCTGGCGCTGCTGGCCGCCTGCGGCCAGGCCGTGCCGAAGGCGCTGGCCGAGGAACCGGGCGCCGCCACCGCCTGCGTGCTCGACGGCATGCTGCTGAAGGACTTCGCCGGCCCCAAGGCGCAGATCCATTACGCCGAGGGCAAACCGGAGTTCTTTTGCGACTTGATGGAGCTGTTCACGGCGCTGGGCGCGCCCGAGCGGCTGCGCAGCGCCACCGGGGTGTTCGTGCAGGACATGGGCAAGACCGACTGGGAGCATCCGAGCGGTCATTGGATCGACGCCAAGAGCGCCATTTACGTCGCCGGCAGCGCCAAAACGGGCTCGATGGGGCCAACCTTCGGCGCGTTTTCCAGCGAACACGAGGCCCAGGCGTTCGTGCGGAAGGAGGGGGGCAAGATCCTGCGTTTCGAGCAGATTAGCACCGATATGGCCAGCCTGGACGGCGGCGTCGTGCATGACACGACGATGTCGCGCTGACGGCGCCGGCGCGTATTTCACACCAAGGGCGTGACCCTGGGGTCGGATCCCGAGGGTCTGCCCCCGGCCGCTTCAACGATAATTTTTACATTAAAGGCAATAACATCATGAACACCTATACCTTCTCCGCACTTCTTATCGCGGCGGCGCTGGCCGGCTGCGGCGACAAGGCTCCGGCCACCGCCAGCGCTTCGGCCAGCGCGCCGGCGCGCCCCCACGAAGCGGCGCCGGCCGCCGCACCGGCGGCGGCGCCGGCGCCGGCCGCCAGCGCCGCCGTCCTGGCCAAGGGCGAAAAAATTTACGGCGCCAATTGCCTGTCCTGCCACGGCGCCGGGGTGCTGGGCGCGCCCAAGTTCGGCGACGTGGCGGCGTGGCAGCCGCGCACCGCCAAGGGCATGGAAACGCTGTACAACAGCGCCCTCAACGGCTTCAAGATGATGCCCCCGCGCGGCGGCAACGCCGTGCTGAAGGACGATGAAATGAAGGCGGCGGTCGACTATATGGTCAGCGCCGCGCACGGGTGACACGGCGGAACCACCATGTTGATCACTTCCCTGCGCAAGACGTGCGTCTTGCTGGCTTGCGCTAGCTTCGCGGCCGGCGCCGCCGAACCGGCCATCCAGCGCATCCCCGGCCATGTGTTCGGCACCGCGGTCGAGGTGACGATCTACGGCGAGACCGAGGAGCGCGCCGGGCAACTCGGCGCGGCCGTGCTCAAGGAGTTCGACCGGCTGCACCACAAATTCCACGCCTGGCAGCCCAGCGCGCTGACGGCGCTGAACGACGCCATCGCGCGCGGCGACAGCTACCAGGGCGACGCCGAGATGGTCGACCTGCTGCAATCGGCCGGCCGGCTGGCGGCGCGCTCCGACAATCTGTTCAACCCGGCCATTGGCGGCCTGATCCGGCTGTGGGGTTTCCAGAGCAGCGACATTGGCGTCAGCGCGCCGTCCGCCGCGGCGATCCGCCGCTGGGTCGACGCCAAGCCGCGCATGAGCGACCTGCGCTACGACGGCAACCGCATTTCCAGCCGCAACCGGGCGGTGATGCTCGACCTGGGCGGCTACGCCAAGGGCTACGCGCTGGACCGCGCCGCCGCGCTGTTGCGCGCGCAGCATGTGCGGGCGGCGCTGGTCAACATTGGCGGCAACGTGTTGGCGATCGGCCAGCCGGGCCGGCGACCGTGGCGGGTCGGCGTGCGCGACCCGCGCGGCGCCGGCGCCGTGGCCCGGCTGGAGCTGCGCGACAACGAGGCGATCGGTACCAGCGGCGACTACCAGCGCTATTTCATGAACGACGGCAAGCGCCATCCGCACATCATCGACCCGCGCAGCGGCGACACCGTCGACCTGGTGGCCTCGGTCACCATCATCGCCGCCGGCGGCGCCCACCCCGGCATCGATTCGGACGGGCCGTCCAAGCCGCTGTTCATCGCCGGGCCGAAGCGCTGGCGGAGCCTGGCGCGGCGGCTCGGCCTGACCCATGTGCTGCTGATCGACGCCACCGGCGCGGTGGCGATGACGCCGGCGATGCGCGCCAGAATGGTGGGCGCGCCGCCTTAAGCCAGCCGCGGCGGATTGGACGCGCCGGGCGGACGTATTGGGGATAGAATCAAGGCGACGCCGAGCAACTTTATGTTCCGATAGGCCGGCGGGCTTGGCCTCGGTTTGCGCTAGCGCATGGGTGGCACGTCGCTCTCGTGCAGTAATCGAGGCAGGCCAGCCGAAGATAGCCGCGGGAAAAGATTGACTGCGGAAATAGTGCTCAATACTATCTCGGCGCATCCACCAGGAGTCGTCGTGACATATCGTCTTAATTTGCCCGCCATACTGCTGGCGCTGGCCTGCGCCGTTCCGTTGGCGCAGGCCGTGCCGGCCGCCCAGAAGGGTCGCAGCTGCCACCTGCCCGGTTCGGAGGAGGCGCTGCGCTGCGTCAGCGTCGCCGTGCCGATCGACTACGCGCGCCCGGGCGCCGGCACGATCGCCTTGCACGTGACGCTGGCGCCGGCGTTGCGCGACCCGGCCAGCGCCGACCCGCTGTTCGTGCTGGCCGGCGGCCCGGGCGAGGCCGGCTCGGACGTGCTGCCGCTGCTGACCGCGACCTTCCGCAAGACCCGCGCCACGCGCGACATCGTTTTCATCGACCAGCGCGGCAGCGGCCGCTCCGGCAAGCTCGAATGCGACAGCCCGGACGACGACGACGAGGCCCTCGGCGACGCCGCGGCCGAGCGGGCGGCGCTGGCCTGCCTGCGCGCGCTCAAGCAACCGCTGGCGGCCTACACCACGGCGGCCGCCGCGCGCGACCTGGAGCGGGTGCGCCTGGCGCTGGGTTACGCCAAGGTCAACCTGTGGGGCGGCTCCTACGGCACCCGGCTGGGCCAGGTCTACGCGCGCGCCTTTCCCGCCAGCGTGCGCGCCTTGATCCTCGACGGCGTGGCCGCGCCGGAGCAAGTGATCCCGGCGGGCGGGCGCGACAGCCAGGCCGCGCTGGACGGGCTGTTCAAGCGCTGCGCCGCCAACCCCGGTTGCGCGGCGGCCTATCCGAACCTGCGCGCCGAGTTCGCCGGCCTGCTCGAACGGGTCGGCCGCGGCGCCATCGAACTCGACCTCACCAACCCGCGCACGGCCGAACCGCTGCGCGTGACGATGAGCAGCCGGCGCTTCCTCGGCACCGTCCACGGCATCCTCTATTCGCCGCTCGACAGCGGCCGCCTGCCGTTCCTGATCCACGGCGCCCACCAGGGCCGCTGGCAACCCTTCGTCGCCCGCAGCAACGTCGCCAACGACTTCTCGACCGACGCCGGGCCGGGTCTGGGCCTGTACCTGGCGGTCACCTGCGCCGAGGACTTCCCGCGCCTGACGCCGCAACTGCTGGCCGACGACACCCGCGGCTCGTTCATGAACGCCGCCGAGATCCTGCGCCTGTCCAGCCTGTGCCAGGCGATCCGCGTGCCGGCGCAACCCTATGTGGCGCCAACGCGCATCGCCGCGCCGGTGCTGATGCTGTCGGGCGCGCTCGACCCGGTGACGCCGCCGCACCGCGCCGAGGCCGCCGGACGCCATATGCGCGATGTCCAGCATTTCGTGGTCGCCAACGCCGGCCACGGCGTGTCGCAACTGGGCTGCGCGCCGCGCCTGCTGCGCGCCTTCCTCGACCAACCCGGCCGGCCGCTGGCCGCCGAGTGCCTCGGCGAGATCCCGGCGCCGCCGTTCCTGCTGCGCAGCGCCGGACCGCAACCTTGAGAAAGCCGACATGATCGAAGCTGACGATGTATGCAAACAATTCGGCGCCGTGCGCGCGCTCGGCGGCGTCAGTTTTTGCGCCCGCGACGGCCACATCACCGCCTTGCTGGGGCCGAACGGCGCCGGCAAGACCACGCTGCTGCGCCTGCTGGTGGGCCTGCTGGCGCGCGACCGCGGCAGCATCCGCGTCGACGGCGTCGACCCGGCCGTGGAGCCGATGGCGGTGCGCCGCAACATCGGCTTCCTGACCGACCAGTTCGGCCTGTACGAGCGCCTCAGCACGCGCGAATATCTGGCCTATTTCGGCGCGCTCAACGGCATGGACAAGGCCGCGGTGGCGCGCCGCACCGACGAGGTGGCGCAGCTGCTCGGCCTGGAGGATATCCTGGAACGCCGCGCCAAGGGCTTTTCGCAGGGCCAGCGCATCAAGGTGGCGCTGGCGCGCACGCTGCTGCACCGGCCGCGGCACCTGCTGCTCGACGAGCCCAGCCGCGGGCTCGACGTGATGAGCACGCGCGCGCTGCGGCGCGCGCTGACGGCGCTGCGCGCGGACGGCTGCTGCGTCATCATGGCTACCCACGTGATGCAGGAGGTCAGCCACCTGTGCGACGACGTCATCGTCATCGCCGGCGGGCGCAGCGTGGCGCAGGGTTCGCCGGCGCAGTTGTGCGCACAAACCGGCATCGCCAGCCTGGAGGACGCCTTCGTCAGCCTGGTCGGCACCGACGAGGGGATCGCCGCATGAAGCCGAAGTGGATGGTGGTGCTGTCGAAGGAGTTGCTGGAGAACCTGCGGGACCGCCGCACCCTTGTCCTGCTGCTGCTGTTCGTGCTGCTGTACCCGGCCCTGTACGGCGTGCTGCTGAAGCGCACCATCGAGCGCGCCAGCACGCCCGAGCGCGAGGGCATCGAGCTGGTCGTCATCGGCGGCGCGCAGGCGCCCACGCTGATGGCCCAGCTGCGCCAGAACAACGTCACCGTCAGCGAGCGCGCGCCGATGTCGGACCAGCAAGTCACCGAGTTGCTGCGCCAGCACAAGGTGGTGGCCGTGCTCAAGCTGGAGCGGCGTTTCGGCCAGCACTACGAGGCGATGCGGCCGGCGCACATCGAGCTGTGGTACGACTCGGCCGCCGAGAACCAGACCAAGCAGAACGAGGTCGAGCAGGTGCTGCGCGAGTACAGCGCCAGCATCGCCAGCGCGCGCCTGCTGGCGCACGGCGTTTCGCCGACCACCGGCGTGCCGATCAAGCTGCAGCGCTACGACACCGGCACCAGCGCCTCGCGTTCGGCCAACTTTTTGGGCGCCTTGCTGGGCGGGCTGTTCCTGCCGGTGTTCATCTTTTGCATGAGCAGCGCCGTCGACAGCACCGCCGGCGAGCGCGAGCGGCGCTCGCTCGAAGTGCTGTTGGCGCAGCCGGCCAGCGCGCTCGAGCTGGTGGTCGGGAAATGGCTGGCGGCGGCGGCGATGTCGGTGATCGGTTTTACGCTCGAGCTGATGCTGGTGCACGCGATCCTGCGCTGGCTGCCGCTGGAGGAAATCGGCATGTCGTGGAACCTGGGCGTGCCCGACCTGCTGCTGTTCTGCCTGGCGAGCGTTCCGCTGTCGCTGCTGGCGGCGGGGCTGGAGGTGGCGCTGGCGATGAACGCGAAATCGTTCAAGGAGGCGCAGAGCATGATCAGCTTCGTCACGCTGATACCGATGGTGCCGGTGGTGGCGGTGCCGATGCTGGGCTTGAGCACGGCCACCTGGATGTACCTGGTGCCGGTGCTGTCGCACCTGACGCTGCTGCGCGAACTGGCCAAGGGGCAGCAGGTGGGTTACTTGCCGTTCGCGCTGACGTTTGTCAGCGCGCTGGCGGTGGCGCTGCTCACGGTCGCCTTCGCCAGCTGGCGCATGAAAAGCGAGCGCTACGTGCTGTCGGTGTGAGGGGCCCGATGCAAGCGGACGCCGCCGTTCCGCCACGCGCGGGTTTGCGCCAGATTGCGTCGGGACGGCGCCGCTTCGCTACACTGCCTCATGGCCACGCCGAACGACGACTACGACACGCCCTGGAAGGATGCCGTGATCCGGTATTTTCCTGACTTCGTGGCGTTTTATTTTCCGCTCGCCCACGCCGAGATCGACTGGTCGTGCCCGCAGCGCTTCCTCGAGCAGGAATTGGCGCAGGTGGCGCACGACGCCGAACTGGGGAAGCGCCTGGCCGACAAACTGGTCGAGGTCACCCTGAAGGGCGGGGCGCCGCAGTGGGTGCTGGTGCATTTGGAAGTGCAGGGGCGGCGCGACAGCCGTTTCGCCGAGCGCATGTTTACCTACAACTACCGCATTTTCGACCGCTACCGCCGGCCCGTCGCCAGCATGGCGCTGCTGGCCGACGGCAACGCCGGCTGGAAACCCGACAGCTTCGGCTAGCAGTTGCTCGGCTGCACGGTGGGGATTCAATTTCCCGTTGTTAAACTAGACGATTTCGCCGGACGCGCCGAACAGTTGCTGGACGACCCGAACCCGTTCGCGCTGGTGACGGCGGCCTACCTCGCCACCCGCGAAACCAAGGGCGACGACGTCCGCCGCGCCGCCGCGAAGTGGTTCATACTCGAACGGCTCCTGCTGCAAAATCGGGACAGGAGGATTATCATTGACCTGACCGTGGTGATCGACTGGTTAATGCGCCTGCCTCAACCACTGGAGCACGAGTTATGGCGCCGCATCGAGAAATTCGAAAGGGATCGGGCTATGCCTTATATTTCATCCTTTGAGCGTATCGGCCTGGAGCGCGGCCTTAAACAAGGTCTGCTGGAGGGACGGCGGGAAGGTTGCCGCGAGGGACAGGCATTGTTGTTGAGCAATATGTTGGCGGAGCGCTTCGGCGCGCTGCCCGCGCACCTGCAACAGCGTCTTGCCCATGGCACGTCGGCCGAATTACTTGCCTGGTCCAAGGCTTTTGTCAACGCCGCAACGCTGGACGAGGTATTCAATACCTGAAGAGGGCGCGGCGTCGGACGCAGGCAGGGGCAAAAAAAAGCTCGCCGTAGCGAGCTTTTTCCACACCGGATCGTGCCGTTAGAACTGGTTCATCGTGTTGTCTTTACCCGATGCTTTCAGGGCGGCTTCGCCACTGAAGTATTCCTTGTGGTCGTCGCCGATGTCCGAGCCGGACATGTTCTGGTGCTTGACGCAGGCGATACCCTGGCGGATCTCCTTGCGCTGAACGCCGGCAACATAACCCAACATGCCTTGGTCGCCGAAGTACTCTTTTGCCAGGTTGTCGGTCGACAATGCAGCGGTATGGTAGGTCGGCAAGGTGATCAGGTGGTGGAAAATGCCGGCTTCACGGGCTGAGTCAGCCTGGAAGGTGCGGATTTTTTCATCGGCGGCGATCGCCAGTTCGGTTTCGTCGTATTCAACACTCATCAGCGCCGTGCGATCGTAGGAAGACACATCCTTGCCTTCGCTCTTCATGCTGTCGAACATCTGCTGGCGGAAGTTCAGGGTCCAGTTGAACGATGGGCTGTTGTTGTACACCAGCTTGGCGTTTGGAATGACTTTGCGAATCGCGCTGACCATGCCGCCGATCTGGGCGATGTGTGGTTTTTCGGTTTCGATCCACAGCAAGTCGGCGCCGTTCTGCAGCGACGTGATGCAATCGAGTACGCAACGCTCTTCGCCCGTGCCGGCGCGGAACTGGAACAAGTTGCTAGGCAGGCGCTTAGGACGCAGCAGTTTGCCGTCGCGCTTGATGACCACGTCGCCGTTACCCATCGAGTCGATCGACACTTCTTCAACGTCGAGGAAGGAGTTGTATTGGTCGCCCAGATCGCCCGGCTCGCGGGTGACCGCGATCTGCTTGGTCAAGCCGGCGCCCAGCGAGTCGGTACGCGCAACGATCACGCCGTCGTCGATACCCAGTTCCAGGAAGGCGTAACGCACGGCACGGATCTTCGCCAGGAAGTCTTCGTGGGGAACGGTGACCTTGCCGTCTTGGTGGCCGCACTGTTTTTCATCGGAAACCTGGTTTTCAATCTGGATGCAGCATGCGCCCGCTTCAATCAGTTGCTTGGCCATCAGATAGGTCGCTTCGGCGTTACCGAAACCGGCATCGATATCGGCGATGATCGGCACGACGTGGGTGATGTGCTTGTCGATCTTGTCCTGGATCGCCTGCTTGGCGGCGCCTTCGGCAGCGTCCAATTGGCGGAACAAACCGCCCAGCTCACGCGCGTCGGCTTGGCGCAGGAAGGTGTACAGCTCTCTGATCAGGTCGGCAACGGCGGTTTTCTCGTGCATCGACTGGTCAGGCAAGGGGCCGAACTCGGAGCGCAGGGCGGCAATCATCCAGCCGGACAGGTACAGGTAGCGACGGTCGGTGCTGTTGAAGTGCTTCTTGATCGAGATCATCTTCTGTTGACCGATGAAACCGTGCCAGCAACCCAGCGACTGGGTATATTTGGACGGGTCGGCGTCGTAGTTCGCCATGTCGTCGCGCATGATCTTGGCGGTGTACTTGGCGATGTCCAGACCGGTTTTGAAGCGGTTCTGGGTACGCATGCGTGCGGCGGATTCAGGATTGATCGCGTTCCAGGCACTACCTTCTTTGTCTTTCAGACCGGCAATGGCTTTGATGTCGTCTTGGTACTGTGACATGTGAATCTCCTAGATGGTAAAACAAGATTGATAAAACCGCATTGAGCGTCTGGATCTGTTCACGCTCTTACGAAAAAACGGGCGCTGCTTAAAGGCAAACTGCATGTATAAATAATAGACGTTTTTTCCGATTGCGCCAAGTCTTATATAAGACATATGACTGAAATTAATTCTTTCGTTTTCAAAGGCTTACACAATATTTTTCGGAATGTGAAATCAATTTTCAAAAAATGGGATAAATCGCCGTTTTTCGGCGCAGTTGGATTTTCATAATGTGGGATTGTTTTTCAGCGCGAGCCCGCCCGTGCCCGTTTTATTCAAACGGCTTGATCGAGGACAAATTTGCCGGGCGGATTCGATTGACCGCCCCCTAGCCCGGGGCTAGAGTCAATTGGGTAGACCGCAAGCCGGGCACAGCGACATGGCCAAGATATTTCCCATCCATCCCAAGAACCCCGAGCGTATCTGCTGGGGCTGTGACAAATACTGCGCGGCCGACGCTATGCGTTGTGGAAACGGCTCGGATCGCACCCAGCACCCCGTTGAGCTGTTCGGCGAGGACTGGAACGACTGGGGCCTGGACGCCGCCGACAAGGCCGAGCCGAAGGATAAGCCCTGACGCGGCGCGCCGCGGAAGGCGCCGCGGCCGTGCTGATCGGAAATTTTTTTATGTGCGATACCTTGTTCTGTGCCTTATCGCACCGACGGCGCCGCGTCGTCGCGGCATTCTGGCCAGGTAGTCACCGCATAAAATTCAACAGGGGGATAATCATGGGTAAGTATGTCTTGGGATGGATTCTGGGTGTTCCGGCGGTGGTGTTGGTCGTGATCTATATGGTCATGAACTAGTACCGCCGATAAAACAAAAACGCCACCCGAGGGTGGCGTTTTTGTTGTGTCGCCGCAGCCGGTCAGCCCTCGGCGATGCGCGTGGCGATGTGCGCCAGCGCCGCTTCCACCTGGTCGATCAGGATCAGGCACAAATCGCCTTCGCCCAGGCGCGCCAGCGCCGTGTCGATGGCGACGAACTCGCCGTTGATCTGGTCGATATGGCTGGTGCGGCTGGCGCCGGCCAGGCCTTGGCGCAGCAGCGCCACGACTTCGCCGTCGGCGCGCCCGCGCTGGCACTGGTCCTGGTACAGCAGCACGTCGTCGAAGGCGGCGCCGAGGATGGCGGTCTGTTGGCGGATGTCCTCGTCGCGGCGGTCGCCGGCGCCGCTGATGACCACCGAGCGGCGCTTGGCCGGCATGCTGTCGACCGCGCTCACCAGCGCCAGGATGGCGTCCGGGTTGTGGCCGTAGTCGGCGATGACGGTGGCGCCGCGGTAGGCGAACACGTTGAAGCGGCCCGGCGCGTTGTCGCTCTCGTTGGCGAACGAGGCCAGGCCGGCGCGGATCGCCTGCCAGTCGACGCCGACGGCCCAGGCGGCGGCCACCGAGGCCATGACGTTTTCAACCTGGAAACCGATGGCGCCGTTGCGCGTGATCGGCGCGCCGGCCAGCGCCAGCCTGTGCACGCTGGCGCCTTCGGCCGCGACCAGGTCGCCGCCCTCGACGTAGAGCACGCGGTGGCCCTGGGCGCGGTGCAGCGACATCACCGGGTTCTGGCGGTCGGCGGCGAAGAAGGTGACGCTGCCGCGGCAGTTGGCGGCCATTTTGACGACGGCCGGGTCGGCCGCGTTGAGCACGGCGACGCCGGTCGCGGCGACGTTTTGCACGATCACCCGTTTCAGCACCGCCAGGTCCTCGACGGTGGTGATGTAGTTCAGGCCGAGGTGGTCGCCCGAGCCGATGTTGGTGACCACGGCGACCTGGCAGCGGTCGAAGGCCAAGCCTTCGCGCAGCACGCCGCCGCGGGCGGTTTCAAACACCGCCGCGTCGACGTCCGGGTGCAGCAGCACGTTGCGCGCGCTGCGCGGGCCGCTGCAGTCGCCGCTGTCGATGCACCGTCCTTCGATGTAGACGCCGTCGGTGTTGGTCATGCCGGTGCGCAGGCCGGCGGCCGTGAGCAGGTGGGCGATCAGGCGCACGGTGGTGGTCTTGCCGTTGGTGCCGGTGACGGCGACGACCGGGATGCGGCCGTCCTCGCCGTCGGCGAACATGGCCGCGACGATGGCTTCGCCGACCGGGCGGCCCTTGCCGAACGACGGCGACAGGTGCATGCGCAGGCCGGGCGCGGCGTTGACTTCGACGATGCCGCCGTTCTGCTCTTCGATCGGTTGCAGCACGCTGTCGCAGACCACGTCGACGCCGCAGATGTCGAGGCCGACCATGTGGGCGGCGGCGATGGCGCGCGCCGCCACTTCCGGATGGACGTCGTCGGTGACGTCGGTGGCGGCGCCGCCGGTGGACAGGTTGGCGTTGTTGCGCAGGATGACGCGCTGGCCGGCCGGCGGCACCGAGTCGGCCAGGTAACCCTGTTTCGCCAGGCTGGCCAGGGCGATGTCGTCAAAGCGGATCTTGGTCAGCGAGGTCGCGTGGCCGCTGCCGCGGCGCGGGTCCAGGTTGACCTGCTCGACCAGTTCGCGCACCGAGTGACAGCCGTCGCCGACCACCTGGGGCGGGTCGCGCCGCGCCGCGGCCACCAGCTTGTTGCCGACCACCAGCAGGCGGAAGTCGTTGCCCGGCAGGTAGCGCTCGACCAGGATGTCGTCGCGGAATTCGCAGGCGGCGTGGTAGCCGGCCGTCAATTGCTCGCGGGTGGTGACGTTGACCGTCACCCCCTTGCCCTGGTTGCCGTCCTTCGGCTTGATCACCACCGGCAGGCCGATCTCGCAGGCAGCGGCCCAGGCGTCGTCGGCGTCGGCCACCACGCGCCCCAGCGGCACCGGCACGCCGGCCGCGTGCAGCAGGCGCTTGGTGAGTTCCTTGTCCTGGGCGATGGCTTCGGCGATGGCGCCGGTGCCGTCCATTTCGGCGGCCTGGATCTTGCGCTGGCGGCTGCCCCAGCCGAACATCACCAGGCTGCCGTCGGTCAGGCGGCGGAACGGGATGTTGCGCGCCACCGCGGCCTGCACGATGGCGCCGGTGCTCGGCCCCAGGCGCACGTCCTCGTCGAGCTCGCGCAACTGCGCCAGCGCGCCGGCCAGGTCGAACGGCAGGTCGGCGGCGGCGGCGCGGCACAGTTGCTGCGCCAGTTCCAGCGCGAGGCGGCCGACGGCCTCCTCGGAATACTCGACGACGACCTGGAAAATGCCCAGTTCCAGGGTCGGCGTGGTGCGGCTGAAGGTGACCGGGCAGCCGGCTTGCGCCTGCAGGCCGAGGGCCGCCAGTTCCAGCACGTGGGCCAACGGGATGGCGTCGTCGTGGCCGGTCGGCTGCAGCGCGTCGAGCGCCGGGAAGCGCGCGCGCAGGCGGCTTTCAAAGCCGGCCATGGCGCCGATGCACAATTCCTCTACGCCGCAGGCGACGATCGCCTCGACCGAGGTGTGGTGGCTCCACAGGTTGGGGCCGCGCAGCGCGCGTATGCGAGATACTTCCATAAACCGTTCTTCCTATCTTGTTGTGCGGGCCGCCGTCGCGGCGGGCGACGGCGGCGCCGTGCGTCCGGCGCGGGCGCCGGACCTCTTATTGCTCGATGCTTCACGACGCCGGCGGGCTGGCGCCACGCCGGACGACGGTTTAACGACGCGCGTTTTTGGTGCCGGTGTCAAAGGTGCGCAGGCCGGCGCAGATCAGCTCGGGGGCGATGTTCAGCGCCCAGGCCGCGGCGACGGCGGCGACCACGGCTTCCGGCTCGGCCGCGGTCGGCGCCGGCAGCGTCGCCAGCATCAGCAGCACGGTGTCGGTGGCGCCGCTGGCCAGCACGACCGCGCCGTCCCGCAGGTAGACCGCGCGCCGGCCGGCGCCGCGCTGGCCGGCGATGGCCGGCAGCGCCGCGTCGAGGCCGTAGAAGAGCACCTCGCCGTCGCACAGCTCGGCCAGGTCGACCACGGCGGCGTCGGCGGCGTTGAGCACCGCCGCGCCGTCCGGCAGGATCACGTCGACCTGGGTGCGGACGACTTTGCGCAGGTCGTCGGCGTCGCAAATGTAGAATTCGGCCAGCTCGGGCTGGGGCGCCATGTCGGTGACGATGCCGACCGCGCACTTGTCGTAGGCCAGGCCCTCGCTGAGGATCATGCGCGCGTTGCTCTCGAATACCGCGGCCTGCACCGAGCGGTTGATCAGCAGGCGTTGGCCGGCGTCCCAGTTGACGCTGTCGTCGCCGGTGACGCGGCGCTGGTCGAGGTAGAGGCCGTCGGCGCAAACCACGCCGGTGTGCTTGCCGCTCATTTGCAGCAGGCTGCCGAGCAGGCGCGCCAGCAGGCTGGCGCCGCGGCTGCCGGTGACGCCGACCAGCGGAATGCGCCCGCTGTCGGCGGCGCCGAACAGGTGCGCGATGATGGCCGCGCCGACCGGGCGCGGCGCGCCCTCGGCCGGTTTCAGGTGGGCCAGCAGGCCGGGGCTGGCGTTGACTTCGATGATGGCGCCGCGCTGCTCGTCGAGCGGGCGCGAGATGTCCTCGGCGACCAGGTCGACGCCGGCGATGTCGAGGCCGACCACGCGCGCGGCCAGCGCGGCGGCGTAGGCCACCGACGGATGGACGCGGTCGGTGACGTCGTAGCCGACGTTGCCGTTCGGCTGGATCAGCACCTTCTGTCCGGCCAGCGGCACCGAATAGGCGCTCAAGCCCTGGCGCTCCAGTTCGAGGATGATCTCGGCGCCCTTTTCCGGCGCCAGCGCGTTCAGCGGCGCGTCCTCGCCGGTGCCGCGGCGCGGGTCGGTGTTGATCTGGCTGTCGACCAGCGCGATGACGTTGGCCACGCCGTCGCCGGTGACCCACAGCGACTCGCCCTTGGCGGCGGCGACGACGCGTTGGCCGACCACCAGCAGGCGGTGCTCGTCGCCGGTGATGTAGCGTTCCACCAGCACGCTCTTGCTGTCGCCCTTGCGGCTGGCCAGGTGGTAGGCCGCCTCGACGTCGGCCCGGGTCGACAGGTTCAGCGACACGCCGCGGCCGTGGTTGCCGTCGTAGGGCTTGACGACCACGGGCAGGCCGATGTCCTGCGCCTCTTCCCACGCCTCCTCGGCGCTTTTCACCAGGCTGCCCTCGGGCACCGGCACGCCGCAGGACTTGAGCAGCGACTTGGTCAGGTCCTTGTCGCTGGCGATGCTTTCGGCGATGGCGCTGGTGCGGTCGGTCTCGGCGGTCCAGATGCGGCGCTGGGCGGCGCCGTGGCCCAATTGCACCAGGTTGCCGTCGGTCAGGCGCAGCGAGGGGATCTTGCGCTCGGTGGCCGCTTCGACGATATGCGCCGTGCTCGGCCCCAGGCAGTGCTCGTCGACCAGCTCGCGCAGTTGCGCCAGCGCGGCGTCGAGGTCGAAGGCGCCGTCCTCGATGGCCGCCAGCAGCAGCGCGCGGCCGGCTTCCAGCGCGGCGCGCCCGACCTGCTCCTGGCGCGTGCGGAAGGCCATCTTGTAGACGCCGCGCTGCGGCGTCGAACGGGTCTTGCCGAAACCGGTGCGCATGCCGGCCAGGTTTTGCAACTCCAGCACCACGTGTTCCAGGATGTGGCCGGACCAGGTGCCTTCGCGCAGGCGTTCGAGGAAGCCGCCGCGCTGGCCGACGCCGCAGCGGTGTTCGATCAGGCCGGGCAGCCACGCCACCAGGCGCTGGTACAGGCCGGGCAGGGCGTTCGACGGGAAGTCTTCCAATTCGCCAATATCCAGCCATACCTCCACCACCGGGCGGTAGGTCCAGATGTTGGGGCCGCGCAGGTGGTTCACGCGGAGGAATGCGATGTCTTTCTTGTTTGTCATGTAAATAATTTTTCGATAACAGGCTTGGCGCTTTCCGCGCCCAATTATTATTTAGAGGCTTTCTTCCAATTGCCTTGTGTGTGCATGCATGTTCGCTGCTGCCGCAGAATGCGCATCCCGATTCGCTGGATGGCACCGCGAAAAATGCTGTCCTGGTATTGCCGGTCTTTCTATAGTGATGCCAATATGTCAGCAAAATAGGGGAAAACCGGCGGCTGCCACCACCCCGTCGTCCCGACTTGCCTAAAACGCATCCTGTTGTATGCTGGCGCTAACCCCAAGTAACGAAGCTTACCGTGCGGAACCGATTTCCACCAGCCCGCGCCCCATCCGATAGAATACCGTAAATTTCTGCCCCGATACGCACCCTATCAGCGTTATCCGCAACAGATTGACAGACGGAATTGATCGGGCCATTGTGTGCCTTTCCCCATTTTTTCCCAGAATCCCCCGCCCGTAAGGGGCTAGTCCTAAAGCCGGAACACGCTTGACAATGACAACTGAACAACTATTATCCGCCACCGCCGCCGCCCACGCGGCGCCATCCGTTCCCGAACACTGGCAAGCCGAGGTCGAAAAAAAGCTCGCACCCGGGGAGAACGCTTTAGGTAGCGTGGAGGTTGACCTGGATGCGCGATTGCGCTTCACAAAGGGCATCATCGTCGTCACCGAGCGGCGCGTGCTGGCGCGCGCGCCCGGCGAAACGCTGTGGCACGACTGGCCCTACCGCGCCGGCCTGGGCCTGAAACACCACGACCACGCCGGCGTCGGCCACCTCGAATTGCAAGACGAGCACGGGCGGCTGGCGGCGTGGCGCTTCACGCTGGGCCAGAACCTGCACGCGATGCGCCTGATCGACCAGTTCCGCGAGCAGTTGCAGGGCCACGTCAGCGGCGCGCCGGTGCAGCCGGCCGAGCAGAACGTCTGCCCGAGCTGCAAGGCGCCGCTGGAGCCGGACCAGGACGAATGCCCGATCTGCACCAAGGTGCTGTATACGCCGCCGTCGACCTGGACGCTGCTGCGGCTGTGGCGCTTCGCGCTGCCGTATCGCGCCCAGCTGGCGCTGGGCTTCACGCTGATGCTGCTGAGCACGGCCGCGCACATGATTCCGCCGTACCTGACCAAACCGCTGATGGACAACGTCCTGATCCCCTACCAGAACGGGCTGAAGATCGAGCCGATGCTGGTGGTGTGGTACATGTCGGGCCTGCTCGGCTCGGCCGTGCTGGCCTGGGCGCTGGGCTGGTGGAAGACCTATGTGCTGGCGCTGGTGTCGGAACGCATGGGCGCCGACCTGCGCTCGGCCACCTACGAGCATTTGTTGAAACTGTCGCTGGAATACTTCGGCGGCAAGCGCACCGGCGACCTGATGTCGCGCATCGGCAGCGGCAGCGACCGCATCTGCGTGTTCCTGTCGCTGCACCTGCTCGACTTCGCCTCCGACGTGCTGATGATCATCATGACCGGCGTTATCCTGTGGAGCCTGAACCCGTGGCTGGCCGTGATGACGCTGCTGCCGCTGCCCTTCATCGCCTGGATGATCCACGTCGTGCGCGACCGCCTGCGCACCGGCTTTGAAAAGATCGACCGGGTCTGGGGCGAGGTCACCAACGTGCTGGCCGACACCATCCCCGGCATCCGCGTGGTCAAGGCCTTCGCCCAGGAACAGCGCGAGGCGGCCCGCTTCCGCGAGGCCAACGCGCACAACCTGGCCGTCAACGACAAGCTCAACAAGGTCTGGTCGCTGTTCTCGCCGACCGTGTCCTTCCTGACCGAACTGGGCCTGCTGGTGATCTGGTGCTTCGGCATCTGGCAAGTGTCGACCGGTGAAATCACCGTCGGCGTACTGACCGCCTTCATCGCCTACAGCAGCCGCTTCTACGGCCGCCTCGACTCGATGAGCCGGATCGTCTCGGTGACGCAAAAATCGGCCTCGGCGGCCAAGCGCATCTTCGACATCCTCGACCACGTCTCCAGCGTGCCGGAGCCGCTCAACCCGGTCAAACTGGAGCGGATCGAGGGCCGCATCGACCTGCGCGAAGTCGGTTTCCGCTACGGCAACCGGGCCGTCAACCGCGGCATCACGCTGAACATCAAGCCGGGCGAGATGATCGGCCTGGTCGGCCACAGTGGCTCGGGCAAGAGCACGCTGGTCAACCTGATCTGCCGCTTCTACGACGTCTCCGAGGGCGCGATCCTGCTCGACGGCGTCGACATCCGCTCGCTGGCGGTGTCGGACTACCGCCGCAACATCGGCCTGGTGTTGCAGGAACCGTTCCTGTTCTTCGGCACCATCGCCGACAACATCGCCTACGGCAAGCCGGGCGCCAGCCGCGAGGACATCATCGCCTCGGCGCGCGCGGCGCACGCCCACGAATTCA
Organism: Janthinobacterium sp. CG3; assembly: GCF_000344615.1. Taxonomy (GTDB): domain Bacteria; phylum Pseudomonadota; class Gammaproteobacteria; order Burkholderiales; family Burkholderiaceae_D; genus Janthinobacterium. Next base: position 5,452,626 of record NZ_KB467824.1, read on the forward strand.
TCCTGCGCCTGCCGCAGGGCTACGACTCGATGGTCGGCGAGCGCGGCCAGGGCCTGTCCGGCGGCGAGCGCCAGCGCATCTCGATCGCCCGCGCGCTGTTGATCGACCCGCGCATCCTGATCATGGACGAGGCCACCTCGTCGGTCGACTCGGAAACCGAGAAGGAAATCCAGAAGGCGCTTGACAACCTGGTGCAGGGCCGCACCACGATCGCCATCGCGCACCGCCTGTCGACGCTGCACCGGGCCGACCGCCTGGTGGTGCTGGACCGCGGCGAAGTGGTCGAGATCGGCAGCCACGACGACTTGATGGCGCGCGAGGGCGCGTATTTCCGGCTCTACGAGGCGCAGGCGCGCAACGTCGACACCGACATGGACGACAAGGAAGACTGAGAATGGCAAGCACAACGTTTCAACTGAGCCGCGACAACTTCGGCAAACTGACCCTGACCACCGCCGACGGCCTGGTGCACGAGGGCGTGGTGCCGGTGCGCGCGTTCCCGATCCAGTCGCCCGAGCGCGGCATCTCGATGGTGCTGCACGACGGCCGCGAGGTGGCCTGGATCGACTACCTCGGCGAGCTGCCGACGGCGCTGCGCACGCTGGTGCAGGACGAGCTGGACGGGCGCGAATTCATGCCCGAGATTGTGCACATCGGCAGCGTCAGCAGCTACGCCACGCCGTGCACCTGGCACGTCAAGACCGACCGCGGCGACACCCACTTCGTGCTCAAGGGCGAGGAAGACATCCGCCGTATCGGCGCCGCCTCGCTGCTGGTGGCCGACAGCCACGGCATCCACTTCCTGGTGCGCGACATGTTCGGCATCGACAAGCACAGCCGCAAGATCCTCGACCGCTTCCTGTAACACTGCAAAGGCGCCGCCGATTCGGGGCGGTCGCCGGGCGATTTCCGCTTGAACCTGCGGCTCCGCCTTCACCCGCCGCGGCGTTCAATTGAGCGGCAATTCGTGGCGTCCTGGTGTTGCATAAAATACATACTTATCAAATTTAAAACTATGATATTATATTAAGTATACTATTTCAAGAATGGCGGGAACAATGGAAGCGGAAGAGCGAATAGCCGACCCGGCGCGCAGTTTGACCGACCTTGTTCGCGCGCGCCAGAACAACCGCATTTTGCGCCTGTTCTTTCCCCACAACGACGGACCCCGGTGCGAGTTTGTTGTCAACAAGCTCGACGCGCTGGAAAGCATGTCGCGCGATTTCGAGTACACCATCGAAATCCTGTCGGATAACGAAGCGCTGGCGCCGAAGGACATCCAGGGCAAGTTGTTTAGCGTGCAATTGGTGCAGGCCGGCGGCACGCTGCGCTATTTTTCCGGCTATTGCTTCGCCTTCAGGCGCGTGCGCGCCGGCGGCATCACCTTCTACGAAGCGAAGCTGGGGCCATGGCTCAAGTATCTGACCTTGCGCACGGATAACTATTTGTTCCATGACGCGACCGTGTACCAGCAGAGCGCCAGCATCTTCGCCGACTACGCGGCGCATGCCGTATGGCAGTTCAGCGTGGGTGGCATCGACGCGCCGATGACCGACGCCTGCCAGTTCAACGAGACCGACAGCAACTATCTGCACCGCCGCTGGGAGGCTGCGGGCATCCACTACCACTACGAGCACGATGAAAAGGGCCACACGCTGGTGCTCTCGGACGACTCCAGGGCGGCCGCTCCCATCGACGGCGACGCGGCGATCATGTTCCACCGCCACGCCGGCGCGCGGGAGGAGGACGCCATCGGCGAGTGGTCGCCGGGGCGCCGGATTGAGCCGGCCGGCGTGGCGCTGACGGGCTTCAACTTCAAGAACCCGGTGCCGCTGGAAATGGGCGTGCCGACGATCGCCGCGCAGGGGACAGTGCTCGACGTCGAATCGTACGAGTACGCCGGCGCCTACGGCTTCAAGAACCGCGCAGACGGCGACCGCCTGGCGCGGCTGCGGATGGAGGAAAGGGAGGCGACGGGCGAGCATGTTGACGCCTCGGGCAACAACCGCCGCGTCCAGCCCGGGCGCTGGTTCAGCCTGACCGACCGCCTCGGCGGGTACCCGTTCGGCGACCAGCCCGACCGCGGCGAGAACGCCTTCCTGATCCTTTCCGTGCACCATGTCGCGAGCAACAATTATTTACAGGATGCCGAGCAAAGGCCGCACTACAGCAACCGCCTGCGCTGCGTCCGCAAGGCGCTGCCGTGGCGCCCGGGACGCAATTTCAACAGCGTCGACACGAGGATCCTGGCGCCGCAGACGGCGACGGTGGTCGGTCCCGAGGGCCAGGGCAGCCTGTACACGGACGAGTACGGCAGGGTGCGCGTCCAGTTCCACTGGGACCGGGTCGGCGGCCACGACGAAGCCAGTTCAGCCTGGATCCGGGCGGCCACCTCCTGGGCCGGCAACCAGTTGGGCGCGTCGGCGCTTCCGCGCGTCGGTTCCGAGGTGATGGTAATGTGGCTCGACGGCTGCCCGGACCGTCCTTTGGTCACCGGCGCGGTCCATAACGTCCGCTACATGCCGCCGTGGGCGCTGCCGGACCAGCAGGCCTTGATGGGCTTGCGCAGCCGCGAACTGACGCCCGCAGGCGGCAACGCCGCGGGCGGCAGAAGCAACCACCTGATATTAGACGATAGCAACGGGCAGATCCAGGCCCAGCTCAAGAGCGACCACCAGCACAGCCAGCTTTCGCTCGGGCATGTCACGCGCGTCGAGGGTAACGCCGGGCGCATGGACGCGCGCGGCGAGGGCTGGGAGCTGGCTTCGGACGCCTGGGGCGTCGCCCGCGCCGGCAGGGGCATGTTGATCACCACCGAGGCGCGCCCGGCCGCGCAGTCGTACATCAAGGACATGGGCGAGACGGTGCAGCGGCTGCGGCAGGCGCGCGCGCGCCACAAGGCGCTGGCGGAGGCGGCGCAAGAGCGCGGCGCGCAGGAAGCCTCCGGCCAACAGGCGGACGTCGCCGCGGTGATCGACGCGCAGAACGAGGCCGTCGCCGGGGCGGGCGCCAAGGGTGCCTTTCCAGAACTGGCCGCGCCACTGCTGGTGTTAGCCAGCCCGGCCGGCATTGCGACGACGACGGCGCAGTCGACCCACATTGCCAGCGCCGAGCACACCGCCGTCACCAGCGGCAAAAGCCTGTCGATCGCGGCGGGCGACGGTTTCTTCGCCAGCGTGGGCCGCACCTTCCGGCTGTTCGTGCACAAGGCCGGTATGAAGCTCGTCGCGGCGGCGGGCAAGGTGACGATCGAGGCCCAGAGCGACGACATCGAGGTCATCGCCAACAAGGTGCTGGAGTTGATCAGCCAGACGGACTGGGTCGATATCCGCGGCAAGAAGGGCGTGCGCCTGCACGGCGCCAACCACATGCTGGAGATCGGCGAGAAGGTGCAGTTCTTCTCGTCCTCGCCGGTGCTCTTCCACGGCAACCTGGAGACGCTGGGGCCGAAGAGCGTGTCGCAATCCTTCAACGAAAGGCCGGGCAGCCGCTACGACCAGGAAGTCAGGATGCTCCAGGTGGACAACAAGCCGGCGCCGCACGTTGAATACGAACTGCTGCGCGAGGACGGCAACCTGATCAGCGGCAAGACGGGCGCCGCCGGCAGCACCGAATTACAAAAAGGAACGGGTATGGACAGCTACACTATCCGCTACAAGGGCGAACTGCCATGAGCGGAGCGAAGGACGGACTCAACCAACACGGCAACCATCCAGGAGAATTTTCCCAGGGCGTGGGCGGCTGGGCCGAATACACGGTCAACATGACCAAGACGGAGGACACGGTCCGGCACGACATCAAGGTGCCGCCTGGGAAAGTCATACCGGTGATTTTCCTGCCGGGCGTGATGGGCAGCAACCTGCGCATGAGCAAGGCGAGGCAAGATGGCTTGAGGCGGCCGGACAACCGCGCCTGGCGCCCGGACGACATGGTGACCATCTCCGGGAAGCGCCAAGTCGTAACCAACGCCGGCCTGGGCGGCTGGTTCAAAAACGCCACGCCGGCACAGCGGCAACTTGTATTCGATCAAAACGAGACCGAGGTGGAGTATTACCACTATACGGAAAGCCGCGGCCGGTTTGATCCCGAGGGTAAAGAAACGCTGGCCGCCGACGCCCGCCACCAAAACGTGCCCGACGGTTTCGGCGCTATCCCTCCGTTGCTGGGCAATAATCAGATGAGGACGCCGGGCCAGCCCTATGTGCGCCGCGAGTCTGCCGCGCAAATCGCGCGCTGGCGCGGTTGGAGCGAAGTCCTGTTTGATGGCGCTTATGGCAAAATGTTGTCGGTAGCAGAGCGCTTACTCAACAACATCGCCAAGGATGGAACAACGACGATGTTTTGGCAAGCGAAACCCATGCTCGACAATATTGCCGTCAGTCCGATGCATCACGACATCAGCAAACTGGTTCTACAAGGGCCGGTTGCATGCGGTGGAAAGGCGGGGCCGGTCATCACCGACAGTGAGCTGCTGAAAATTGCGGCATGCTGGTATCCGGTTCATGCGATGGGATACAATTTTCTGCAAAGTAACGGCAAGTCGGCCCAGGTCATCGCCAAGCGCATTCGCGGCATGGTCAAGGGGTATCAGGAACGCGGCTTTAAATGCGACGAAGTGATCATCGTCACCCACAGCATGGGCGGCTTGCTGGCCCGCGCGCTGATTCACCCCAGCTACGGCAACTTGTTGAACGACGCGACCGTGAAGGTATTGGGCATCTATCACAACGTCATGCCGACAATCGGGGCCGCCGGTGCGTACAAGCGGATGCGTTTCGGCTTCCAGGAAAAGGACGGGATGGTCGCCGAAACCGAGGCAGAGATACTCGGAATCAACGGCCAGCACGCGACGGCGATCTTGGCCAATGCTCCGGCGCCGCTGGAAATGATGCCGGGCGGCGCCTATGGGCCGCACTGGCTGAAAGTGGTCGACGGCGTCGGCAAGTTATTGGCCAGTTGGCCCAATGAAAAGGGAAGTGCGTTGGACAGCATATACTTGCAACCGCCGACGGCGTGGTGGCGTTTGCTGAATCCGCTGTGGGTGAATCCGGGGAACGTACGGGAGGAAAACGGAGGGGGAGTCAAAAAAGTTAAGCAACGTTTAAGGGATGCTAATGACTTCCTTCGATCAATTGAGAAGACTTTTCATCCCACCTGCACTTATGCCAGTTTCTGTGCGTCGCCGGCACGTCAGAGTTACGGCGAGGTTGTCTTCAAGGTAATCGGCAGCACGGGTAGCAATGTCGACTCGGCTGGCCGCACCATTCCTTGGCCGCATCCGGAAAGCTGGATCTTGTTGAGCGATGACGCGAAGAGCACGCTCACCGTTCAGGCGGGTCACCGCGTGCTGACTCTGAAGTTGCAACCGGCCAATGCAGCAGGTGACGAAACCGTGCCATCGAGTCGTTCTGCCCGGCACATTGCCGGTACGCTGTTCGAGCATGGCGAAGAAGGTAAAGGATATGAACATCAGAGCAGCTACGCCGACACCCAAGTGCTTGCTTCCATGGTGTATTCCATCGTGCAGATCGCCAAAACTGCGAAATGGTCGTAATCCATGACAGACACTTTATGCAAATATGCGCGCCCTCATGGCGTCGCGATCTTCATTCTTGCCTTGTTACAGGCTTGTACACCCAGTTATTCATACAAGGAAAACGCCGTGCCCGAAGCCGTAAAACTGAGCGAACGCCTGCAAACGCTCTTCGCCAAAACCAAACTGGTCTGCTTCGGTCGTTATGCGCTGGAGGTACCGTTGGAGGCTCAGTTGATCATGGGTAGAGTCGGAGTTCCCCCCTTGGTCGAGGTGTTGGGCGGCGATCTGGAAGCAAGAAGATTGCAAGTCGTAAGGGATGTCGCCGAAATAAAGCTGGGAAACAACGGTGCTGAAATTACTTACAACGGCGCGGGTCCAGTCGAAGAGAGTTGGCAGCTCCGATATTACGACGGAAAGGCCGCAAAAGTGGATGGCTCGCTTTCTTTTAAAACCTATTTGACCAAAGGAGTGTTGACGTTTATTTTTGGTGGTTCTATGCGCGATGAACCCGATAATGAGCAGTCCGCCGCCGCCAGGCAAGCGCAACTGGCCAATAATTTTCGGCTACGCGGCGCAGCCGAGATCCCCAATGAGCCAGGATTTTGTATCGAGCACGGCTTCGTTGCCGATAACCTTTACGCGGACCAAGAAACGGCCAGTGCTGGAATTTACCTTCCTAGCTTTCCGGACGTAACTTTTTCAATCAGTTCAAACAAGGACGCCTATTCGGATTACCCACCGGCCGATTATGAAAGGTTGAAGCTCGAGCTGTCCATGCTGGCCCGCATCGAACAGGCGAAAAAAGACCAGGGCGGTTCCTATCCCAGCCGCACGCTGCTGCGCGAAGGCAAGCGCGATGTGCAGCACTGGCACGGAGAAGAGTCGTTGATCAAGCGCGACGACGGCGCCCACGATTTCGAGTGGGCCCTGGTCGGCAGGCCGAAGGACGTCGCCTATCCCGCCGAGTTTGGCGTCCGTATGTACAGCAAGGTCGCCCACAACTCCGTCGGCGCCGCCAAGTCGGTGTCGGTGAGCGACGACGAAGCGGTGGCGCTGTGGGACCGGCTGCTGGCGGGCCTGAAGTTCCGCGTCAAGGTGCCGGGCGCGCCGGAAGGCTCCTATTTCACGCCCAGCGAGAAAGCGCATGAAAAATGAGGGGCGCGGCGTCATCCGCCTGCATGACAAAACCGACCACGGCGGCCAAGTTATCGCGGCGTCATCCGGGACGACCGTCATGGGCCAGCCCGCTGCGTTGGCGGGCGACATGACACATTGCCCGCAGTGCAAAGGCGACTTTCCCATCACGCCCGACGGCGCCGGCGCCAAGAACCAAGGCCGCCCGTACGCCTATCACGGCGACGTGACAGCCTGCGGCGCGAAGCTGATATCGACACTGGGGTAGGTGGGGAAACGATTCATGCTGACCGCTTTCGCACTGTCCGGGCCGCCGCCGTCCCTGCGCGCTGTTACGCCGTGGCCTGCTCCGCCTTCGGCGCCTCGATGCCCATCCCCCCCAGCGCCGACAGCGTGAAAATCTCGAACCCCGTCTGCGTCACCGCCAGGCTGTGCTCGAACTGCGCCGACAGCGAGCGGTCCTTGGTCACCGTGGTCCATTTGTCGGGCAGCACCTTGACCTGGTAGTTGCCGGCGTTGAGCATCGGCTCGATCGTGAAAATCATGCCCGGCTCGAGCACCACGCCGGTGCCGGCGCGGCCGTAGTGCAGCACCTGCGGCGCGTCGTGGAACACCTGGCCCAGGCCGTGGCCGCAAAAATCGCGCACCGACGAGAAGCCCTGGGCCCGCGCCACCGCCTCGATGGCCGCGCCGACGTCGCCCAGCGTGGCGCCGGGGCGCACCGTGTTGACGCCGGCCATCATCGCCGCGTAGGCGGTGTCGACCAGCCGCGCCGCCAGGATCGACACCGCGCCGACCCGGAAGGTGCGGCTGGTGTCGCCGTGCCAGCCCTCGAACTTCGGCGTGACGTCGATGTTGACGATGTCGCCGTCGCGCAGGATTTTGGTGGCCGACGGAATGCCGTGCGTGACGACGTGGTTGACCGAGATGCAGCTGGCGTGCTGGTAGCCGTGGTAGTCGATGGTGGCGGGAACGCTGCCGGCGGCGCGCATGAACTCCTCGCACAACTGGTCGAGCGCGGCTGTCGAGACGCCCGCCTTGACGTGCGGGGCGATGAAGTCGAGCGTGTCGGCGGCGATGCGGCCGGCCGCGCGCATGGCGGCGAAGCCCGCCTCGTCGTGCAGCGGGATGCGTTTGCCGTGGTCGGTTTGGGTCGAGTAGCGCATGGAAATCAGTCCGTTTCAGAGGTGGTGGCCCAGGCCCGCACGGCGTCGTGCGAGGCGCGCAGGATGGCGTCGGCGCTGGCCGGTATCGCCTGGTGTTGTAGTAGATAGGGTTTGACCACGGCGACCGGGCCGTCGATCAGAATAAAGCGCAGCATGGCGGCGCCGTCGCCGTCGCCGCGCCGCGGCAACGCCAGCAGGCAGCGCGCGAAGCAGTCGTCCAGCGCCGCTTGCTCGGCCTCCAGCGCCGCGTGCAGCGCCGGCGCCAGCGCCGCCTCGGCCACCGCGTAGTCCTCGCATTGCAGCAGGAACCTGGCGTAGACCGGCTTGCGGCGGCACCAGTCGAGCAGGGCGGCGACCGCGCTCCAGGTGTCGCCGGCCTGCCAGCGGTTCGCCACGTCCAGGCGGAAATCGCCTTTGACGCGCAGCCAGGCGCGCGCCAGGATCGCGCCGCGCGAGTCGAAGCGGTGGTATACCGAGCCGATCGGCGCGCCGGCGCGCACCGCGATGGCCGCCATCGACACCGCCGCCATGCCGCATTGCGCGGCGACGTCGATGGCGCCGTCGATGAAATTGTCTTCGTTGAATTTTGCCAGTCTCACCATGTCAAATAGAATATCGATTCTATTTGAGCCTGTCAAGGCGCGAATAAAATAGCCATTCTATTTGCGCCGGCCGGCCGGCCCGACGCCGGCGCGCGCTTGAACTGGCGCAAGCTGCGTGCCCGCGGGGCTTGCGCCGGGTCGCCTGTCTGGCATAAAACTAGGGTATTTGTTGCCGTCCCTGTAAGATATAGCCTTCGGATGGGCTCGGCCATCCCCGGCTACCATGTATGAACCACGTCGCACGGAGACTGCAGCAATGCCAAAGCCGCCTGAACCAAACAGCCTGATCCTGATTATCGACGACAGCGTCGACGCGATTCGCTTGTTGAGCGGCATGTTGAAGGACATGGGGCAGATTATCTTCGCCACCAGCGGCGCGGCCGGCATCGAGCTGGCCCAGCAGCGCCGGCCGCAACTGATCCTGCTCGACGTCGAGATGCAGGCGATGGACGGGCACGAGGTGTGCCGGCGCCTGAAGGGCGACAGCGACATGGCCGACTGCGCGGTGATTTTCGTCACCGCGCAAACCACCATGGACAGCGAGGTGGCGGCGCTGGAGGCCGGCGCGGTCGACTTCATCAGCAAGCCGCTGAACGCGCCGGTGGTGCGGGCGCGCGTGCGCACCCACCTGAAACTGCAGCGCGCCACCGCCGCGCTGACCCACCTGGCCAACAAGGACGGCCTGACGGGCCTGTTCAACCGGCGTTATTTCGACGAGCAGCTGACCCGCGAATTCCTGCGCCACAAGCGCCAGGGCTTGCCGCTGAGCCTGGCGTTCATCGACATCGACTGCTTCAAGGCTTATAACGACCACTACGGCCACCAGAGCGGCGACGCCTGCCTGAAGCGGGTGGCCGAGGCGATCGAGGCGGCCACCCAGCGCCCGTCCGAGCTGGTGGCGCGCTACGGCGGCGAGGAATTCGTCGTGCTGCTGCCCTACACCGACGCCGCCGACGCCGCCAAATACGGCGCCTGGCTGTGCGAGCAGGTGGCGCGCGAGGCGCTGCAGCACGCCCGCTCGCCGGTGGCGCCGCAGGTCACCGTCAGCGTCGGCCTGAGTTCGCTGGTGCCGGGCGAGGGCAATTCGGCGCCGGCGCTGGTGGCCGACGCCGACCGCGCGCTGTACCGGGCCAAATCGGCCGGGCGCAACCGCGCCGTCAGCGCCACGCCGCTGTAACGGCGCCAGCGTGGCCAACGCCAGCGCGCCCGCGCCGCCCCCGCCCGCCGCGCCGCGGCCCGGCCCGCGCGCGCGCTGGCGCGAGGGCGCCGCGCTGGCCCTGTTCGCGCTGGCGTATTTCGGCGCGGCGCGCCTGAGCCTGCTGCTCGCCTTCGCCGACAGCAACGCCACGCCGGTCTGGCCGCCGTCCGGCATCGCCTTCGCCATGGTGGTCCTGTTCGGCTACCGCATGTGGCCGGGCATCCTGGCCGGCGCCTTCGCCGCCAACCTGGCGGTGTTCAGCGCCAACCACGTCGCGCCGGGCTGGAGCGGGGTGCTGGTGTCGGCCGCCATCGGCTGCGGCAACACCCTCGAGGCGTTGCTGGGCGCCTACCTGCTGCTGCGCTTTGCCGGCCCCGCCAAACAGCTGACCCAGCTGCAAAACATCTACAAGTTCGGCGTCATCGCCGTGTTGATGTGCCTGCTCAGCGCCGGCGTCGGCACGCTCGCGCTGGTCGCCGGCGGCGTCGTGGCGCCGGCCGCCCAGTGGCAGGTGATGAGCGTCTGGTGGCTGGGCGACATCGCCGGCGTCGTCATCGTCGGCCCGGCGCTGCTGGCATGGAGCGGCTACCGCCGGCGCCGCTGGAACGCCGCGCTGGCGCTGGAGGTGCTGGCCTCGTTGCAAGTGCTGCTGCTGTTGCTGGCGCTGGTGTTCGGCCAGCGCTTCGCCGCCGACGGCGAGCTGCGCTGGCTGGCCTACCTGCTGATCCCGTGCATCGGCTGGGCCGCGCACCGCCACGGCCTGAGGGGCGCCAGCCTGGTGTGCCTGCTGGCGGCGGCCGCCGCGGTGGCCGGCACCGTGCACGGCCTCGGGCCGTTCGCCGCCGGCACCCTGAACGACGCGCTGGTGGCGATCCAGAGCTTCAGCGTGCTGTGCAGCCTGATCGGCCTGGTGCTGTGCGCCGACATGAGCGAGCGCGGCCGCCAGGACCGGCGCGCGCGCGCCGGCCGGCGCAACGTCGGCCACTGGCTGACGCTGCTGGTCGGGGTCGGCCTGACGGTGTTCATCTGGCAGTTGATCGCCGTCGCCACCGAGCGCCGCGCCCACGAGCGCTTCGCCACGCTGGTCGGCAATATCGAGCAGCGCATCAACGAGCGCATGCAAACCTACGAGCTGGGGCTGCGCAGCACCCAGGCGCTGTTCAAGGCCTCCGGCCGGGTCGAGCGCGCCGAATGGCGCGACTTCGTCGCCACGCTGGCGGTCGACCGCAACTTCCCCGGCCTGCAGGTGGTCGGCTACGCCGAGGCGCTGGCGCCGGCGGCCAGGGACGGCTTCGAGCGGGTCGTGCGCGCCCAGGGTTTTCCGCGGTTCCGCCTGTGGCCGGAAGGCGAGCGCGCCGGCTACACCGCGATCACCCTGTTCGAGCCGGAGTCGGCCGGCAACTGGCGCGCCTTCGGCTACGACATGTTCGCCGAGCCGGTGCGCCACGCGGCGATGGCCCGCGCCCGCGACTGGGGCGACGCGGCGCTGTCGGGCAAGGTGACGCTGGTGCAGGAAGCCGGCGCCAAGGCGCAGGCCGGCTTCCTGATGTACCTGCCGGTGTACCGCCGCGGCATGCCGCTGGCCGGCGTGGCGCAGCGCCGCCAGGCGCTGCAGGGCTACGTCTACAGCGCCTTCCGCATGGACGATTTGATGCGCGGCATCCTGGCCCAGGCCGGCCACAGCGTCAGCCTGGAGATCTTCGACGGCAGCGTCGCCGCCGAGGCCGGGCGCATGTACGCCAGCGCGCGCCGCTCGGAGCAGGAGCGGCGCGGCTATCCGAACCCGTTCGTGTCGCAACAGGTGATCGAGCTGGCCGACCACGCCTGGACCATGCGGGTGACCTCGCTGGCCGCCTTCGAGGACGGCGTCGACCGGCAAAAGTCGCAGATCGTGCTGATCGCCGGCACCGTCATCAGCCTGCTGTTCTTCGGCGTCGTGCGGGCCTTGTCGGCGCGCCGCGAATACGCGGTGGCGCTGGCGCGCGACATGACGGCGGCGCTCAAGCAGTCCGAGCGCAAGTTCGAGTCGCTGGTCGACGCCGCCAGCGAGTTTTCCATCGTCGCCAGCGACCCGGCCGGCACCATCCGCGTCTTCAGCAGCGGCGCCGAGCGCATGCTGGGCTACCGCGCCGACGAGATGGTCGGCCGCCACAGCACCGTGCTGCTGCACCTGGCGGCCGAGGTGGCCGCCCGCGGCGCCGAGCTGAGCGCGCAGCTCGGCCGCGACGTGCAGGGCGCCGCCGTGCTGGTCGAGCTGCCGCGGCTGGGCCAGGCCGAGTCGCGCGAATGGACTTACGTGCGCAAGGACGGCTCGCTGCTGCCGGTGAGCCTGGTGGTGACGCCGATCCTCGACGCCGACGGCGCCATCAGCGGCTTCCTCGGCGTGGCCAAGGACATCACCGGACCGAAGCAGCTGCGGGCGTCGCTGCTGGCGGCCAAGGAGTTGGCCGAGGCGGCCAGCCGCGCCAAGAGCGAGTTCGTGGCCAACATGAGCCACGAGATCCGCACGCCGCTGAACGCGGTGCTGGGCATGGCCCACCTGCTGGGCGGCAGCGCGCTGTCGGACGAGCAGCGCAAATACCTCGACATGATCCGCGTCTCGGGGCAGTCGCTGCTGAGCGTACTCAACGACATCCTCGACTTTTCAAAAATCGAGGCCGGCCGCATGGAGCTGGCGCCGGCGCCGTTCCAGCTCGGCGAGGTGCTCAACGCGTTGGCGACCATCATGGCCGTGAACGGCGGCGAAAAGGACCTCGAACTGGCCATCGGCGTCGAGCCGGACGTGCCGCAACTGCTGGTCGGCGACGCGCTGCGGCTGCAGCAGGTACTCATCAACCTGGTCGGCAACGCCATCAAATTCACCGAGGACGGCGAAGTGTCGGTGCTGGTCGAACTGGTGCGGCGCGACGCCGCCACGGCGCTGCTGCGCTTTCGCGTGCGCGACAGCGGCATCGGCATGGACGCCGAGCAGCAGGGCCGGCTGTTCTCGGCCTTTTCGCAGGCCGACGCCTCGACCACGCGGCGCTTCGGCGGCACCGGCCTGGGGCTGGCGATCTGCCGCCGCCTGGTCGACCTGATGGGCGGCGACATCGAGGTGCGCAGCGCGCTGGGCGCCGGCTGCGAATTTTGCGTGACGCTGCCGCTGGGAGCGGCGCCGGCGCCGGCGCCGCAACCGGCCGCGCCGCTGCGCCTGCTGGTGGTCGACGACAACCTGACCAGCCGCGATTACCTGTGCAAGACCATCCGCGGCTGGCGCTGGCAGGCCGACAGCGCCGCCAGCGGCGCCGCGGCGATCGAGCAGGTGCTGGCGCGCCACGCCGCCGGCGAGCGCTACGACGCCGTGCTGGCCGACTGGCAGATGGCCGGCATGGACGGGCTCGAAACCATGCGCGCGCTGCGCCAGCTGGCGCCGCAGGCGGCGATGCCGGTGCTGGTGATGGTCAGCGCCTTCGGCCGCGGCAAGCTGATGCGCGAAGACGGCGTCGCCGAGGCCGACGCCATCCTGCTCAAGCCGGTCACGGCGTCGAGCCTGTTCGACACGCTGCACCAGGCGCTGGCGCCGCGCGCCGAGCGCGGCGCGCCGTTCGCGCCGCGCCACCGCATCGACGGCGCCCGCCTGCTGCTGGTCGAGGACAACCCGCTCAACCAGGTGGTGGCGCGCGCCATGCTCGAGCAGGCCGGCGCCAGCGTCGACACGCTCGACGACGGCGCCAAGGCGCTGGCGCGGCTGCGCGCCGACGCCCAGCGCTACGACCTGGTGCTGATGGACGTGCAAATGCCGGTGATGGACGGCTTCGCCGCCACCGCCGCCATCCGCGCCGAGCTGGGGCTGACCTTGCCGGTGCTGGCGATGACGGCCGGCGTCATGCTGTCCGAGCGCGAACAGTGCCTGGCCTCGGGCATGAACGACTTCATCGCCAAGCCGATCGACGTCGAGCAGATGTTGGCGACGATCGCCCGCCACCTGCCGGCCGGGCGCGCGCTGCGCCCCGGCGCGGCGCAGGCGGTGGCCGCGGCGGCGGCGGCCACGCGCGAGCGCGGCGGCGTGTTCGACCCGGGCCAGCTGCTGAAATACAGCAAGGACAAGCCGGCCCTGCGCGCCACGCTGCTGGCGCTGATCGGCACGCTGAGCACCCGCGGCCCGCTCGACATGGACGCCGCCCGCGCCGCCTGGAGCGAGGGCCGCGGCGAACACGCGGCGCGCCTGCTGCACGGCCTGCGCGGCTCGGTCGGCACCTTGGGCGCGCAGCGCTTCGCGGCGGCGGCGCAGGCGCTGGAGACGGCGTTGCGCGGCGCCGACGCGGCGCGGGTGGCGCCGCTGTTCGACGCCGCCGGGCGCGAAATGGCGGCCACGGCGGCGGCGGCGCGGGCCTGGCTGGCGGCGCAGGGCGCGGCGGCGGACGGCGCCGGCGCCCAGGCCGGCGCCGACGCCGACGCCGACGCGGGGCTCGACGGCGCGCGCATCGAACACTGGCGCAATCTGCTGGCCGGGCAAGACCTGGATGCCTGCGACGGCTACGCCGCGCTGCGCCCGGCGTTGCGCCGGCAACTGGCGCCGGCGCAATGCGCCGCCCTCGACGGCGCCATGGAGCGACTCGACTTCAAGACCGCGCTGGTGCTGGTGGCAACGGTCGGCAACTGAGGCCGGCCGCGCAAAATCTTGTTATTTACTTGCTATTTGTAATAACATCTACCCATTTTGTTTACTGTTGAAACGGGGGCGAGGACATGACCGCATTGAACGCGCTGCTGCGCGAACTGGAAGCGTTTGGCGAAGACAACGACCACAGCCACGCGCAGCGCGAGCAGCGAATGCTCAACATCACGCGCGACACCGGCGAACTGCTGGCGGTGCTGGTGCAGGCCCGCGGCGCCCGCCGCCTGCTGGAGATCGGCACCTCGAACGGTTATTCGACGCTGTGGCTGGCGCGCGCCACCGCCGCGCTCGGCGGCAGCGTCACCACGGTCGAGTATGCGGCGCATAAATTCGCGCTGGCTCAGGCCAATTTCGCCCGCGCCGGGCTGGGCGGGAGCATCCGGCCGCTGCTGGCCGACGCCGGCCGGGTGCTGGCCGAGGCGGCCGACGGCGCCTACGATTTCATCTTCCTCGACGCCGAGCGCAGCCAGTACCAGGCCTGGTGGCCGCAGCTCGAACGCGTGCTGTGCGCCGGCGGCGTGCTGGTGGTCGACAACGCCACCTCGCACTACGCCGAAATGGCCGCCTTCGTGCAGGCGATCGGCGCCGACGCCGGCTTCACCAGCTGCCTGGTTCCGGTCGGTAAGGGCGAGTTCATCGCCGTCAAGGCCGGCGCATGACGGCGGCGCGGCGCGGCGCGCTAGCGTTCAGGGTCGGCGGCGCGGCCGACATCGCCGCCTTGTGGGCGCTGCGCTCGGCGGCGCTGCGGCGCGGTTGCGCGTCGCACTATCCGCCGCGGGTCGTCGAACTCTGGTCGGCCTGCGCGCCGCCGGACGGCTACGCCGGCCTGCTCGACGGCGGCGGCGCCGTGCTGGCGGAGTCGGAGCAAGGATTGCTGGGATACGCGGTCCTGGACCGCGCCAGCGGCGAGGTCTGCGCCGTCTTCGTCGACCCCGACTGCGGCGGGCGCGGCGTCGGCAAGGCGCTGCTGCAAGCGCTGTGCGAACTGGCCTGCGCCGACGGCATCGCCAGGCTGTACCTGTACGCGTCGCTGAACGCGGTCGACTTTTACCGCGCGGCCGGCTTCACGGCGATCCGCGACGAGCAGTACGCCCACCCCTGCGGCGTCGCGCTCAGCTGCGTCTACATGGAGATGGCGCTGCTAATGCCGTTCAGTTAAGGATTTTCTTTGGTTGTCTTGGCCCATTTAGTTGTCTTGGTTGTCTCTGTTGTACTGGTTCCTTTTGTTGTCTTATAAGGACAGCGCTGTGGTTTTGACTTGACAGTGCGAGCGAACTTTCGATCGGGCCGTGGCGGGTCATGCAGAAGGACCAAACGCTGCCGCAGGCGTTGCAATAACGCCGGCATTTTGCCTTGCGCCTTTGTAATTGCTAGCCAGCGCGGCTCATACTGGAAACCATGGGATGCTCGGATGAAGCTAATGTCCGTCGGTTCGCAATTGGCCTCCAGCGCGGCTTTTGCCATTTCTGTGCGCAGCAAGTTGTAGGCGATAAGCAAGCCCCAAATCTCCTGGTTGATCCCCTGCTTGGTTCTGCTGCGCAAAGTGTGCTTCATCCCGATCATCGATTGCTTGATTTCCAGATAGCTCGTTTCAAGGTGCCAGCGCCGGGCGTAGCATGCAACCAGTTCTGCCGCGGGGAACAGCAGGCGCTCATTGAGCGACGTCAGCAGCGTGGAAACGCGTCCCTTGGCATCAATGGTTCTGATGGCGCGCGCTTGCCAAGTCTTGGGCAGGCTGGGGTCGAGTTTGCGGGCTTCCGCCGAAACCTTCATCCGTACCAGCGCGTCAGCGTCGCTTTCCTCGAGTACCGTCCACTTGGTAGTGCTCTTGGCGGGTATCAGGAAGTGCCGGTTTTTTCTACGGGTACTCAAGCCGACCAGGATTTCCGCGCTCTATTTTATCCAACGTCGACACGGAGCGAGGACATGACCGCATTGAACGCGCTGCTGCGCGAACTGGAAGCGTTTGGCGAAGACAACGACCACAGCCACGCGCAACGCGAGCGCAGAATGCTCAACATCACGCGCGACACCGGCGAACTGCTGGCGGTGCTGGTGCAGGCCCGCGGCGTCCGCCGCCTGCTGGAAATCGGCACCGCGAACGGTTATTCGACGCAGTGGCTGGCGCGCGCCACCGCCGCGCTCGGCGGCAGCGTCACCACGGTCGAGTATGCGGCGCATAAATTCGCGCTGGCGCAGGCCAATTTCGCCCGCGCCGGGTCGGGCGCGAGCATCCGGGCGCTGCTGGCCGACGCCGGCCGGGTGCTGGCCGAGGCCGCCGACGGCTCCTACGATTTCATCTTCCTCGATTCCGAGCGCAGCCAGTACCAGGCTTGGTGACCGCAGCTCGAGCGCGTGCTGCGCGCCGGCGGCGTGCTGGTGGTCGACAACGCCACCTCGCACTACGCCGAAATGGCCGCCTTCGTGGAGGCGATCGGCGCCGACGCCGGCTTCACCTGCTGCCTGGTCCCGGTCGGCAAGGGCGAGTTCATCGCCGTTAAGGCGTCCGCTTGACGGTAAGCCTTGATCGGCGTGGCAAGGTTACGCCTTGCCACCCCCGCATGGCGCCGCCGCAAGCATCCTCGCGGCGACCAGGAAGTCGCTCCAACGGACCCAGCGCAGGTCGGCATCCAGCGCGGTGCCGGGCGGTACCTCACGCTTATGCGCAATGACCATGTGGCGTTTGGGCACGACCAGTAGATATTGCCCGAAATGGCCTCTAGCCGTGTAGGCGCCTTGCAGGACAGACCCTTCCGGCTCTTCCAACGTCCACCAGAGATAAGAATATCCGAGCCCGTGCCTGGTTTCGCTGGCCGGGTGCATGTCCGCCGAAGGTGTGACGCTGCGGCTGATTTTCGCCACCCAGTCGGCGGGAATGATTTGCTTGCCGCGCCACTGGCCGTGCTCAAGCATCAGGTAGCCCAGCCGCGCCAGATCCCTCGCCGACAGGTAAAAGGTGTAGGCCATGTGTTCGGAGCGGCTATGATCGCCCCCCCTCCTGTGTTTTTTCAGGTTGAAGTCTTCAAGCTGCAACGGTCCGGCCAAATCGTCGGCAAACGCCTGATATATATTTTTCTGCGTCAGCATCTCAAATGCGCTGCCTGCCGCGTTGAAATCCCAATTGTTATAGAGAAAATATGCGCCCGGCACTTGTGAACCGCGCGGCGGTGCAAAGGCGAGCTTGTCACCGCCGTTCGCGGCAGGGTGATACACGCCAGAACGTGCGCTGAGCAAATCGTGCAAGCGGGCTTGCCGTTCAATCGGTAGTAGGCCGCCGACGTCGTCGATACCGATATCGGCCATGGTTTTGTCCAAATCGACGTTGCCGTTCTCGACATACTTGCCAAACATCATGGCGAGTACGCTTTTTCGCGCCGATGCGATATGGTGCTTGGTGGAATCGACCGCGCCATAACTGAACAGGGTGCGGCCATCTTGTACCGCGACGAGTGCGGTCGTGGCCTGCGTTGTTAAATAGCTGCGAGTTGCGTCCAACTCTTTACTGCATTTTGCATCCAGGCTAGTCGTCGGGATGGTTTGCCACGACTTGCCGGGATAGACCGCATTGCCGCTTGGGGCATCCATTGCCGCCGAAGTGCAGGCGGACAAGCCAAACCATACCGGGACGATGACAAACGCTTGGAGGAGCCAGGTTCTTTTTTGAGGTACTTGCATCGGGTATTCCAAAAAATAAGGGCGGTCAGTTGGGGAAAGAAGGGCGCGGCGTTCAAGGTGCCAGCCCCGGCGGCCTCACGCCGGCGGGCCCAGGTGTTCGCGCGCCAGCGCCCGCAGCAGCGGCGTGGCCGGGTGCGCGTCGGCCGGCGTGGCCAGGCCGACGCCGAGCGCCAGTTCGCCGCCCTCGGCCAGGCTGCGGTAGCACACGCCGTCCAGGCGCAGCGCCTTGAACGACTCGGCCAGCAGCGCCACGCCCTTGCCGCTGGCGACGTCGCCGAGCAGCACGTGGTGGTCGAGCGGCTCGCGCAGGAAGCTCGGGGCGAAGCCGTGGCGGGCGAACACCGCGTGGCAGTGGTCGAAGAAGGCCGGCTGGCGCGCCCGCTCGAACCAGTACACCGCTTCGCCGCCCAGGTCGGCCAGCGCCAGCGTGCGCCGGCGCGCCAGCCGGTGCCCGCTGTGCAGCGCGACGACGATAGGCTGCGCCCCCAGCGGCTGCAGTGCCAGCTCGAAGGTTTGGCTCGGCAGCGCGACGATGGCCGCGTCCAGGCGGCCGGCGCGCAGCGCCGCCACCAGCCGCGGCGACGGCGCGAACGTCAATTCCAGCGCGCTGTGGCCCAGCGCCGCCGCCAGCGCCGCGCGCAGCGGACCGAACATGCCCGCTTCGACCGAACTGGTCAACCCGAGCCGCAGGCCGGCCGGCGCCGGGTCGCGCAGTATCGAACGTTCGGCCCGCTCCAGCAGCGCCAGGATCTGCCGCGCCTGCGGCAGCAGCTGGCGCGCCGCCTCGGTCAGCGCCACGCCCTGGGTGTCGCGCTCGAACAGGCGCACGCCAAGGCGCTGTTCCAGCGCCTTGATGGCGCGCGACAGCGGCGGCTGGGTCATGTGCAATTGCTGCGCGGCCTGGCGGAAGTTCAGGCACAGCGCCACGGCGACGAACATCTGCAATCCATTGGTGTCGAGTTTTCTCATACCTTATAGGTATCACGAAATGGCGCATTCCACAAGCCGGGCGCGGCGCCTAGACTGGCGTTTCGACTTCATTGAAAGGAACACTTCATGCAACAACGCATACTGGGTAACAGCGGCATCGCCGTGTCGGCGCTGGGGTTGGGCTGCATGGGCATGTCCGAGTTTTACGGCGCGACCGACGAGGCGCAGTCGCTGGAAACGCTGGCGGCGGCGCACGACGCCGGCGTGACGCTGTTCGACACGGCCGACACCTACGGCTTCGGCGCCAACGAGGAATTGCTCGGGCGCTTCCTGAAGGGGCGCCGCGGCCGGGCCGTCGTCGCCACCAAGGCCGGGCTGGTGCGGGCGGCCGGCGCCTACCAGCGCCGCGTCGACAATTCGCCGGCCTACCTGCGCAGCGCCTGCGAAGCCTCGCTCAAGCGCCTCGGCGTCGAGGCCATCGACCTGTATTATCTGCACCGGCTGAACCTGGAGACGCCGCTGGAGGAGTCGCTGGGCGCGCTGGCGCGGCTGGTGCGCGAGGGCAAGGTGCGGGCCATCGGCCTGAGCGAGGTCTCGCCGGCGACGCTGCGGCGCGCCGCGGCGATCCACCCGATCGCCGCGGTGCAGAGCGAGTATTCGCTGTGGACGCGCGAGCCGGAGCAGGGCGTGCTGCAAGCCTGCCGCGAGGTCGGCGCCGCCTTCGTGCCGTACAGCCCGCTGGGCCGCGGCTTCCTGACGGGCGTGGCGGCGCCCGGCGCGGCGGCGGATTTCCGCGGCCAACTGCCGCGCTTTTCGGGCGAAAACGGCGTCCGCAACCAGGCCATCGCCGACACCGTCAAGGCGATCGCGCTGGAACAGGGTTGCAGCCCGGCGCAACTGGCGCTGGCCTGGCTGCTGGCGCAGGGCGACGACATCGTGCCGATTCCCGGCACCAAACGGCTCGGCTACCTGCGCGAGAACCTCGGCGCGCTGCAGGTGCGCCTGGACCGGGCCGAGCTGGCGCGCATCGGCGCCGCGTTGCCGCTGGGCATGGCGGCCGGCGCCCGCTACACCGAGGAGGGCATGAAGGGCCTCGACGCCTGAGCGGGCGCGCCGGCCGGCGCGCTTTGCGCTTCTATCGTGTGCGAAAGACAATACGAAAGCTGGTAGCATCTGTCCGTACATGGATGGAGCGGGAGTGGCGGTGGACAAGGTGTTCGACATCGAGCTGAAATTATTGCTGGAGGGGATATTGCTGAAGTATCAGCACGACTTCCGCGATTACTCGGTCGCGTCCCTGCGCCGGCGCGTCCGCCAGGCGATGACGCGGTTTTCCTGCCAGACGGTGTCGCAGCTGCAGGACCGCGTACTGCACGAGCCGGCCGTGTTCGCCCAGATGCTGCAATACTTTACCGTGCAGGTCAGCGAGATGTTCCGCGACCCGGCGTATTTCCGCGCGCTGCGCGAGCAGGTCGTGCCGGTGCTGCGGACCTATCCGTCGATCAAGATCTGGGTGGCCGGCTGCAGCAGCGGCGAGGAAGCCTGGTCGCTGGCGATCCTGCTGCAGGAGGAGGGCCTGCTCGAGCGCAGCATGATTTACGCCACCGACATCAACGTCGACGCGCTCGCCGTCGCCGAGTCCGGCATCTACCCGATCGAGCGCATCGCCCGCTTCAGCGACAACTACCGCCTGGCCGGCGGGCGCGGCTCGCTGTCGGACTATTACACGGCGGCCTACAAGGGCGCCGTCTTCGAGCGCCGGCTGCGCAAGCAATTCGTCTTCGCCGACCACAGCCTGGCCACCGACAGCGTGTTTTCGGAGGTGCACCTGGTGTCGTGCCGCAACGTGATGATCTACTTCAACCGCGCCCTGCAAGGTCGCGCCACCGGCCTGTTCCACGAGGCCCTGGTCAAGCGCGGCTTCCTCGGCCTGGGCATGCGCGAGAGCCTGCGCTTCGGCGAGCACGCCGGGGCCTTCCGCGAAGTCGCGCCGGCCGCCAAAATCTACCAGCGGATCTGACATGGACGCACTGCCGCCGCGCGAAGTCGAGGACAAGCAAGCGCTTGCCAACGGAACCGCGTATTTCGCCGCGCCCGATTATCATGTGCTGTTCGAGTCCGAGCGCAGCGTCGCGCTGTCGCGGGACCAGGCCGTCAACTTCTCGCGCCCGTCGATCGACGCCGCGCCCGGCATCGAACAGATCGCGGCGGGCCCGGCCCGCCTGGGCAGCCCAACCAATAATACAACCGGCGCCGGCGCGCGCTAAAAGACGACCGTGACCCCGACCATCTCCATCCTCGTCGTCGACGACATCGAACAAAACCTGGTCGCCGCCGAGGCGCTGCTGGCGCGTCCCGGCATGACCATCCTGAAGGCGGCCTCCGGCGCCGCCGCGCTGGAACTGCTGCTGGTGCACGAGGTCGCGCTGGCGCTGATCGACGTGCAGATGCCGCAGATGGACGGCTTCGAACTGGCCGAGCTGATCCGCGGCAGCGAGCGCACCCGCGCCATTCCGCTGATTTTCCTCACCGCCGCCACGCGCGAGCCCAGCTACAGCTTCCGCGGCTACGAAGCGGGCGCCGTCGACTTTCTGTTCAAACCGGTCGACGCCAAGGCCCTGGTCAGCAAGGTCAAGGTCTTCGTCGAGCTGCACCAGCAAAAAAAACAGCTGTCGAGCCAGCTCGAGGAGCTCAAGCACGCGCTGCGCCTCAATGAAATGTTTACCGCCGTGCTGGGGCACGACTTGCGCACCCCGCTGTCGGTGGTGATGAACGGCGCCATGCTGCTGCCCTTGATGAGCGAGCAGCCGAAGGTGGTCATGACGGCGCAGCGCATCCAGAGCAGCGCCAAGCGCATGGCGCAGATGGTCGACCAGTTGCTCGACCTGGCGCGCACCCGCTCCGGCGCGCTGCAACTGCGTCCGGCGCGCGACGACTACGCGCGCATCTGCGGCGCCATCGCCGACGAATTCGCCGGCCCCGGGCAAGCGGCGCGCATCGCCATCGCGTCCAGCGGCGACACCTGCGGCGTGGTCGACGTCGGCATTTTCTCGCAGGTGCTGTCGAACCTGCTGAGCAACGCGCTGAACCACGGCGACGGCGGCGAAACGGTGCATTTGGGCGTAGACGGCGGCGCCGCCGACGCCGTCAGGGTCAGCGTGCGCAACCGCGGCGCCATCGCGCCGCAACTGCTGCCGCATATTTTCGAGCCGTTCCAGCAGGGCAGCGAAAGCCGCAAGAGCGCCCAAGGCCTGGGCCTGGGGTTGTACGCGGTGCGCATGTTCGTGCAGGCCCACGGCGGCGCGGTGGCGGTCGCCTCCGACGAGCGCGACGGCACCGTCTTCACCGTCACCATGCCGCGCCACGGCCCGGCGCCGCAGGACCGGCAGCACCAGTTGGACGGTTGCGCATGACGGCCGGCTACCTGCCGCGCGGCGGCGGCGCCACCGGCGAGCTGGTGCGCGCCCTGGACTGGTCGGGCACCGCGCTGGGCGCCATCGCCGACTGGCCGGCCAGCCTGCGCACCAGCGTCGACATCGTGCTCAATTCGCCGATCGCCATGGTGTTGATGTGGGGGCCGCGCCACGTGATGGTCTACAACGACGACTACGCCGCCATCGCCGGCGCCAAGCACCCGGCCGCGCTGGGCGGCAGCGTGCCCGAGGTGTGGCCGGAAATCTGGGACTGGAACCGCGCCGTCCTCGAGGCCGGCCTGCGCGGCGAGGCCCGGGCGCACCGCGAAAACCCGATGGTGCTGCTGCGCCACGGCGCCCCCGAGCAGGTCTGGTTCGACCTGTTCTACACGCCGGTGCGCGACGAGTCCGGCGCGGTGGCCGGGGTGCTGTGCACGGTGGTGGAAATCACCGGCAGGCTGCGCCAGGAGCGCAGCCTGCGCCGCGCCAGCGAGGAGCTGGGCGTGGTGAACCGCACGCTGGCGGCCGAGGGCCGCGCCGCGCGCGAGGCCAACGTCCGGCTCGACGAGGAGCGCGGCCTGCTGCGCGCGCTGTTCGAGCAGGCGCCCGGTTTCATGGCGGTGCTGCGCGGCCCGCGGCACGTGTTCGAGCTGGCCAACCGGCCCTACCAGCGCCTGACCGGGCACCGCGCGCTGATCGGCCGCCCGCTCGCCGAGGCCCTGCCCGAGGTGCGCGCGCAGGGCTTTATCGAGCTGCTCGACGCCGCCTACCGCAGCGGCCAGCCGTACCAGGGCCGCCAGGTCGAGGTCGAACTGCTGCCGCCGGACGGCGGCCCGGCGCGGACGCGCTACGTCGACTTCGTCTACCAGCCGATCAAGGACGGCGCCGGCGCCGTCTCGGGCATCCTGGTCGAGGGCGTCGACGTCACCGAGACGCGGGAAAACGAGGAGCGCTGGCGCATCGCCCAGCAGGCCGGCGGGGTCGGCAGCTTCGAATGGTTCCCCGACACCGGCGAGGTGCTGGTGTCGGCCTCGTTCCGGCGCATCTGGGGCCTGGCCGACGAGCGGCCGGTCGACGCGGCGGCGCTGGCGGCGCTGGTCGAGCCGCAGGACCGCGACAAGATCGGCCCGGCGCGCATGCAACTCGGGCTCGAGGGCAATCCGCTGGCCTACGTCGAGTACCGCATCCGCCGGCCCGACAACGGCCAGTTGCGCTGGATCGCCCGCCAGGGCGAGGTGGTGGCCGGCGCCGGCCCGCGGCGCTACGTCGGGGTGTCGTTCGACGTCACCGGGCGCAAGCTGACGGAGGAGGCGCTGCACGCCAGCCAGGACCGGCTGGCGGCGATTTTCGGCCAAGCCTCGGTCGGCCTGGCCGAGCTGGACCTGGACGGCAATTTCCGCCGCGTCAACGGCGCGCTGTGCGCGATGCTCGGGCGCGGCGCCGAGCAGCTATTGGCGTCGAACATGGACGACATCATGCATCCGGACGACGTCGCCGGCAACGCCGCGCTGCGGCGCCGCCTGGTCGACACCGGCGCCCCGTTCACGCTGGAGAAACGCTACCTGAAGCCGGACGGCGCCCAGGTCTGGGTGGCGTCGAACTTTGCCCGCCTGGTCGACGAGAGCGGCCGGGCGCAGGCGCTGATCGCGGTGCAGACCGACATCACCGAGCGGCGCCGCGCCGAGCAGGCGCTGCACGAGTTGAACGAGACGCTCGAGCAGCGCGTCGCGCGCGAGGTGGCCGAGCGCGCCAAGGCCGAGGAGGCGCTGCTGCAGGCGCAGAAAATGGAGGCGGTCGGCCAGCTGACCGGCGGCATCGCCCACGACTTCAACAACGTGCTGCAGATTATCTCGGGCAATCTGCACCTGCTGTACCAGCAGGCGCCGCAGGACAGCGCCACGCGCCAGCGCCTGGAGACGGCGATCGCCGCCGTCGAGCGCGGCGCCAAGCTGTCCTCGCACCTGCTGGCGTTCGCCCGGCGCCAGCCGCTGCAGCCGGTGGTGGCCGACCTGGGCCGCTTGCTGCGCGATATGGACGCGCTGCTGCGGCGCGCGCTGGGCGAGGCGGTCGAGATCAGCAGCGTGGTCGGCGGCGGCCTGTGGAACACGCTGGTCGACCCGAGCCAGTTGGAGAACGTGATCCTCAACCTGGCCATCAACGCGCGCGACGCGATGGACGGCGCCGGCCGCCTGGACATCGAGCTGGGCAACGCCGTCATCGACGGGCGCTACGCGCGCAAGCTGGCCGGCGTGCAACCCGGCCAGTACGTGCTGCTGAGCGTGCGCGACAGCGGCTGCGGCATGTCCGGCGACGTGCTGCAACGCGCCTTCGAGCCCTTTTTCACCACCAAGGCCGAGGGCGTGGGCACCGGCCTGGGCCTGTCGATGGCCTACGGCTTCGTCACGCAAAGCCACGGCCACATCCGCATTGAAAGTGAACCGGGCCGCGGCACCGTTGTCAAAATCTATTTGCCGCGCTGTTTGCAGGAGGCGCAGCGGCACCACGAAGGCTTCGGCGACGAGGTCGCCGGCGGCAGTGAAACCATCCTCGTGGTCGAGGACGACGTCGGCGTGCGCGCCACCGTCGTCGACATGCTGGGTGAACTCGGTTACACGGTGCTCAAGGCCGAGGACGGCGAAAGCGCGCTGGCGACGCTGCACGGCGGCGCGCAGGTCGATTTGTTGTTTACCGACGTGATCATGCCGGGGCCGGTGCGCAGCCCCGACCTGGCGCGGCGGGCGCAGGAGTTGTTGCCGGACATCGCGGTGCTGTTTACGTCGGGGTATCCGCAAGACGCCATCGTGCACGGCGGCCGGCTCGACGCCGGCGTTGAATTGCTGAGCAAGCCGTACCGCCGCGACGAACTGGCGCGCAAGCTGCGCCAGGTGCTGGCCGGCCGGCGCCAGCAGAACCAGGAGCGCGCGCGGCAATCGATACCGGGGGGGACGAGCCTGAACCTGACCAACAACGCGCTGGCGGCGCAGCCGGGCGCGGCGCCGACTTCGCTGAAAATCCTGGTGGTGGAGGATAACCTGGACTCGCAGCAGATGGTGTGCGAGCTGGTGGGCATGCTCGGACACACCGTCAGCGGCGTCTCCGACGGCGAGCGCGCCTGGGAGCTGGTGCGCGAGCACGACTTCGACATCCTGTTTTCCGACGTCAGCCTGCCGGGCATGTCGGGCATCGAACTGGCCCGGCTGGTGCTGCGCGACAAGCCCGGCATCCGCGTTATCTTCTCCACCGGCTATGGCAAGGAAACGCTGGAGGGGATCGGCTTCGAAGCGCGGATACTGCGCAAGCCGTATGACTTGATGGAGTTGAAGGCGGCGCTGGAATACGCCGGCGCCGAGTAAGGGCGTCGGCGTGGCAGGCGTTCACACCACTGGCGTCGGCCCGGCGCCTTGCCTTGGGTGGAAGGCAAGCGTCGCCGCCTTGCGCCGCGCCAAACCGGCCGCGGCGCCGTCGCCCCCTCCTACGCCCGGCGTAGCCGTCGTCCTATAGCGCGGCAACGCTCGCAACCGTAAAGTTGGTGCGGGCACGGCGCGCGGGCGCCGCCTTTACATTGGAGCAAGCCATGGCGAGCCAGCAGGAAAATGGCGCCGCGTCGGCCGGCGCGCAGCGGCGCCCGGCGGCGCGGCGCAAACAAGTCGACCGTTTGCTGCGCACCGTGTTCGGCGTCGAGCGCCTGCGCGACGGCCAGCAGCACGTCATCGACAGCGTGCTCGAAGGCCGGGACACGCTGGCCATCATGCCGACCGGCAGCGGCAAGTCGCTGTGCTACCAAATCCCCGCCTCGATCCTCGGCGGCGCCACCATCGTCGTCTCGCCACTGATCTCGCTGATGAAGGACCAGCTCGACAAATTGCAGGAGGTCGGCATCAGCGCGGCCCAGGTCAACAGCAGCCTGACGCGCGGCGAGGAGCGCGACGCCATCGAGCGCATCCGCGCCAGGGTCAGCGAGATCGTCTTTTGCACGCCGGAGCGGCTGGGTACGCCGGACTTCCTGGCCTTGTTCGAGCACACCCCGGTGGGGCTGGTGGTGATCGACGAGGCCCACTGCATCTCGCAATGGGGCCACGACTTCCGCCCGGCCTATCTGGAGATGGCGGCGGCGATCCAGGCGCTGGGCCGGCCGACCATCCTGGCGCTGACGGCCACGGCCACCGAGGACGTCAGCGCCGACATCGCCGCGCAACTGGGGGCGCCGGCGATGCACGTCGTCAACACCGGCATCTACCGCGCCAATTTGCGCTACCGCGTGATCCAATGCACCAACGCCGACGACAAGAACGCCGAGGCGCTGCGCCTGGTGCGCGACAGCGCCGGCGTCGGCATCGTCTACGCCGCCACGGTGAAGGCGGCCGAGCAACTGCACGACATGCTGCGCGAGGCCGGCGAAAGCGTCGCGCTTTACCACGGCAGGCTGGCGGCGCGCGAGCGCGAGGACAACCAGAACCTGTTCATGGCCGGCGAGCGGCGCGTCATGGTGGCCACCAACGCCTTCGGCATGGGCATCGACAAGAGCGACACCCGCTTCGTCATCCACCTGCAGGTGCCGGCCAACCTGGAGGCGTATTACCAGGAATCGGGCCGGGCCGGGCGCGACGGCTTGCCGGCCGAGTGCACGCTGCTGTACTTCCAGGACGACAAGCGGGTGCAGCAGTTTTTCCTGGCCAAACACTACCCGACGGAGCAGGAGCTGCGCCAGCTGTTCGACGCCGCCAGGGAGCTGGCGGCGGGCCGCTCCAGCTTCACGTTCGACGAATTGAAGGCCAAGGTCGACGGCGTCGCCGAGGGCCGGCTGCGGGTATGCCTGAAGCTGCTCAAGGACGGCCGCCTGCTGCGCCAGAACCGCCGGCTGGCGTATCTGCCCAAGCCGGGCGCGCCGGCGGCCGGCGTGTTCGAGCAACTGGCCCAGGTCTACGTCGACAAGCAGGAGCGCGACCGCGCCGCGCTGGAACAGGTGGTGGGCTACGCGCAAAGCGGTTTTTGCCGCTGGAAGCTGCTGCTCGACTATTTCGGCGACAAGGCCGACTTCGAGCGCTGCTGCCACTGCGACAATTGCCTGGCGCCGCCCGCCGTGATGGAAGCGCTCAGCGACGCCGTTCATGTCGACGACGCCGCCGCCCCGCCGGCCCCGGCGCCCGTCCCGGCGATCACCGTCGGCAGCCAGGTCAAGGTGCCGAAATTCGACATCGGCACGGTGCTGTCGGTGGCCGGCGACATGGTCACCATCGAATTTCCCGAACGCACCACCAAGACCTTCATGGCCGAGTTTGTCACGCCGGCGTGACCAGCACGCCGTCGGATAGCGCGCCGGCGGCGCCGACGCCACACCGGCGGCAACGAGCCGGGGCGCGCCTTCAGGTCCGCCCCCGGCGGTGCGCCGGTGGTTTTGTGTGCGCCAGTTGACAGTCGCCAGCCATGCTTTTAACTAGAATCAACCATCGTGACTGACATTGGAGCGGCGGCATGGCGGATTTGGTGGTGGTGCGGCCGCAGGGCCTGTATTGCGAGGCGGGGCAGTTTTACATCGACCCGTGGCGTCCGGTTGAGCGGGCGGTGATCACGCACGCCCACGCCGACCACGCCCGCGTTGGCCACGGCCATTACCTCAGCGCGGCCGCCGGCGTGCCGGTGCTGCGCGCGCGCCTGGGTCCTATCCATATCGACGGCCTGGAATACGGCGTGCCGCTGCGACACAAGGACGTGACGATATCGCTGCACCCGGCCGGCCACGTGCTCGGCTCGGCGCAGGTGCGCATCGAACACCGCGGCGAAGTGTGGGTCGCCTCGGGCGACTACAAGATCGAGGCCGACGCCACCTGCGCCGGCTTCGAGCCGGTGCGTTGCGACACCTTCATCACCGAATCGACGTTCGGCTTGCCGATTTACCGCTGGCAGCCGCAGCGCGAAGTCTACGACGACATCAACGACTGGTGGCGCAAGAACGCCGCCGAGGGCCGCGCCAGCGTGCTGTTCTGCTACGCCTTCGGCAAGGCGCAGCGCATCCTGAGCGGCCTCGACGCCGACATCGGCCCCATCGTCTGCCACGGCGCCGCGCAGGCGCTGACCCAGGTCTACCGCGACTGCGGCGTGCGCCTGCCGCCGACGCGCATGGTGCACGAGCTGGCCGACCGCGCCGCGCTGAAGCGGGCCATCGTCATCGCGCCGCCGTCGGCCGCGGGCTCGCCGTGGATCAAGCGCTTCGGCGACTACAGCGACGCCTTCGCCAGCGGCTGGATGCTGCTGCGCGGCGCGCGCCGGCGGCGCGGCGTCGACCGCGGCTTCGTGCTGTCGGACCACGCCGACTGGCCGGGCCTGATGCAAGCCATCGAAGCGAGCGGGGCGCAGCGCGTCATCGTCACGCACGGCTCGATTCCAACGATGGTGCGCTGGCTGCGCCAGAAGGGTTGGCAGGCCGGCGCCTTCGACACCGAGTACGGCGACGACGAGGCGGCCGAGGCGGCCGAGGTGGCCGACGCCGGCCCGGCCGCCGCAACCGCGGCGCCGCCCGACGGAGCCGCCGATGCGTGAATTCGCCCGCCTGTACGCCGAGCTCGACGAAACCACAGCCACCAAGCGCAAGCTCGACGCCTTGCAAGCCTATTTCAGCAGCGCGGCGCCGGAGAACGCGGCCTGGGCCGTGTATTTCCTGGCCGGCGGCAAACCGCGCCAGGCCGTGCCGAGCAGGCTGCTGCGCGCGTACGCGACCGCCTACGCCAAGCTGGACGACTGGCTGTTCGACGAATGCTACGACGCCGTCGGCGACCTGGCCGAAACCATCGCGCACATTTTGCCGGCGCCCAGCCGCCACAGCGACGTCGGCCTGGCCGAGTGGATCGAGGGGCGCATCGCGCCGTTGCGCGGCGCCGCCCCGGAAACCATCCGCGCGGCGCTATTCCAGTATTGGGACGAGCTGGACGCGCGCGAGCGTTTCCTGCTGGTGAAGCTGATCGGCGGCGGCTTTCGCGTCGGCGTCTCGAAGCTGCTGGTGACGCGCGCGCTGAGCGCCATCGCCGCCGTCGATAGCAAGTTGATCGCGCAGCGCCTGATGGGTTGGACCGACGGCGCCGTCAGCCCGACCGCGCACGGTTTCCTGCAATTGATCGGCGCCCGCTCCGAGCAGGAGCACGCGCTGCGCGGCGGCCAGCCGTATCCGTTTTTCCTGGCGCACCAGTTGCAGGGCGAGCCGGAGGCGCTGGGCGAACCGGGGCGCTGGCAGGTCGAGTGGAAATACGACGGCATGCGCGCCCAACTGGTGCGCCGCGAGGGCCAAAGCTGGCTCTGGTCGCGCGGCGAGGACTTGATCACCGAACGCTTCCCCGAGCTGGCCGCGCTGCCCCTGCCGGACGGCTGCGTCGTCGACGGCGAGATCCTGATATGGCACGCCGGCGAGGCGCCGGCGCCGTTTAGCGAGCTGCAAAAGCGTATCGGCCGCAAGAGCCTGTCGGCCAAGCTGCTGGCCGAGCTGCCGGCGGCGCTGGTCGCCTACGACCTGCTGGAATTGGACGGCCTCGACCTGCGCGCGTTGCCGCAGCGCGAGCGCCGCGCGCTGCTGGAAACGCTGGTGGCGCGGGTGGCCGCGCCGCAGTTGCGCCTGTCGCCGCTGATCGTCGCGGCGCAGTGGCAAGAGTTGGCGGCGATCCGCGGCGAATCGCGCGCCCGCGGCGTCGAGGGCATGATGCTCAAGGCGCGGGACGGCGCCTACGGCGTGGGCCGCACCAAGGACGTCGGCACCTGGTGGAAGTGGAAGATCGACCCCTACACCATCGACGCGGTGCTGATCTACGCGCAAAGCGGCCATGGCCGCCGCGCCTCGCTGTACACCGACTACACCTTCGCCGTCTGGGACGCCGATCCGGACCCCGGCCACGCCGGGGCGGGCGGGCGCAAGCTGGTGCCGTTCGCCAAGGCGTATTCCGGCCTCACCGACGCCGAAATCGCCCAGGTCGACAACGTGATCCGCAAGACGACGATCGAGAAGTTCGGCCCGGTGCGCAGCGTCAAGCCGAGCATGGTGTTCGAGATCGGCTTCGAGGGCATCGCCGCGTCGAGCCGGCACAAGGCCGGCATCGCGGTGCGCTTTCCGCGCATCCTGCGCCGGCGCGACGACAAAAGCGTCGACGACGCCGACACGCTGGACGCGCTCAAGGGCCTGCTGGCGGCGCCTCCATGACGCTGGCGCGGCGCATCGACCAGTGGTTCGACGAACGCGGCTGGCGGGTGTTCCCTTTCCAGCGCGCGCTGTGGCGGGCGGCGCTGGCCGGCCGCTCCGGGCTGCTGCACGCCAGCACCGGCGCCGGCAAAACCTACGCGGTGTGGTTTGCCGCGCTGTTGCGCGGCGCGCGCGCCGACGCCGGCGGCAAGGCCGCGAAGCGCGGCCTGCGGGTGGTGTGGATTACGCCGATGCGGGCGCTGGCCGCCGACACCCTGCGCGCCTTGCAAGAGTCCGGCGCGGCGCTGGCGCCCGGCTGGCGCATCGACGCGCGCACCGGCGACACCAGCGCGGCGCAGCGCGCGCGCCAGGCCAAGACGCTACCCGAGGTGCTGGTGACGACGCCGGAAAGCCTGACCTTGCTGCTGAGCAAACCGGACGCCGAAGCCCGGTTCGGCATGCTCGACATGGTGGTGCTCGACGAGTGGCACGAGCTGATGGGCAGCAAACGCGGCGTGCAGGCGCAGCTGGCGCTGGCGCGCTTGCGGCGCTGGAATCCGGCGCTGCTGACCTGGGGCCTGTCGGCGACCATCGGCGACGTCGCCCAGGCCCAGGCCGTGTTGTTGGGCGGCGCCGACGCCGGCGGCCTGCTGTTGGAGGGCGATATCGGCAAACAGATCCTGGTCGACACGCTGATCCCGCCGCAGCCGTCGCGCTTTCCGTGGAGCGGCCATTTGGGCCTGGACATGCTGCAGCCGGTGGTGGCCGAGATCGAGCGCCACCAGGCCACGCTGGTGTTTACCAACACCCGCTCGCAGGCCGAGCTGTGGTATCAGAACCTGCTGGCGGCGCGGCCGGACTGGGCCGGGGTGATCGCGCTGCACCACGGCTCGCTCGACAAGGCGGTGCGCGACTGGGTCGAGAAGGGTGTCAAGGACGGCCGCTTGAAGGCGGTGGTGTGTACCTCCAGCCTGGACCTGGGCGTCGACTTCCTGCCGGTCGAACGGGTGCTGCAGATCGGCAGCGCCAAGGGCATCGGCCGGCTGTTGCAGCGCGCCGGGCGCAGCGGCCACGCGCCCGGACGCGTGTCGCGCCTGACGCTGGTGCCGACCCACAGCCTGGAGCTGCTGGAGGCGGCCGGCGCGAAACAGGCGGTGGCCGAGCGCCGGGTCGAGCCGCGGCCGGCGCCGGACAAGCCGCTCGACGTGCTGGTGCAGCATCTGGTCACGGTCGCGCTGGGCGGCGGTTTTCGCCCCGACGCGCTGTACGACGAGGTGCGCACGGCCTGGTCGTACCGCGCGCTGACGCCGCGGGAATGGCAGTGGGCGCTGGACTTCGTCGCGCGCGGCGGCCAGAGCCTGACCGTGTACCCGGAATACCGGCGCGTGCTGGCCGACGCCGACGGCGTCTACCGGGTGCCGGACGCGGCGCTGGGCCGGCGCCACCGGATGGGCATCGGCACCATCGTCTCGGAGGCGTCGATCCAGGTCAAGTTCATGCGCGGCGGCAAAATCGGCAGCGTCGAGGAAGCCTTTATCTCGCGCCTCAAGCAGGGCGACCATTTCCTGTTCGGCGGGCGCATCCTGGAGTTTGTGCGGGTCCATGAAATGACCGCGTATGTGAAGCGCGCCAGCGGCAGCAAGGGGGCGGTGCCGCGCTGGCAGGGCGGCAAGATGCCGCTGTCGTCGGAGCTGGCGCACGCGGCGCTGGAACAGTTGCGCCTAGCCGCGCTGGGCCGCTACGACGGCCCGGAAATGCAGGCCCTGAAGCCGCTGCTGGAGATCCAGCAGCGCTGGTCGGCGCTGCCGTCGGCCGACACGCTGCTAGTCGAAAGCCTGGCCAGCCGCGAGGGCCGGCATCTGTTCCTGTTCCCGTTCGCCGGGCGCGCCGTGCACATCGGGCTGGCCGCGCTGTTGGCCTACCGCATCGGCCGGCTGCAAGCGGCGACGTTTTCGATTGCCGTCAACGATTACGGTTTCGAGCTGCTGGGGCCGGAATCGCTGGACGTGGCGGCGCTGTTCCAGGGCGCCGATGGCGGCGCGGCCCTGTTCAGCGCCGACGCCCTGCTGGAGGACGTGCTGGCCAGCCTGAACGCGACCGAGCTGTCGCAGCGGCGCTTTCGCGAAATCGCCCGCATCGCCGGGCTGGTGTTCCAAGGCTATCCGGGGCAGCCGAAGAGCGCGCGCCAGTTGCAGGCGTCGTCGTCGCTGTTCTTCGAGGTGTTTCGCAAGCACGACGCCGGCAATCTGCTGCTCACGCAGGCCCAGCGCGAAGTGCTGGAGCAGGAGCTGGAGCTGACGCGCCTGCGCGCCACCCTGTTGGAGTTGCAGGGGCGCCGCATCGCCTTCAAGCCAACCAAGCGCGCCACGCCGTTCGGCTTTGGCCTGATGGTCGAGCGTTTCCGTGAAAAACTGACAACCGAAAAACTCGCCGACCGCATCGGCCGCCTGCTGCGCGAGCTGGAGAAGGCCGCCGCATGACGGCGTACGCGCTCAGCCTGGCCGGCGAGTCCGTGCTGTTATTGCCGCAGAAGGCGCTGTACTGGCCGCGCCGCAAGACGCTGCTCGTCGCCGACATCCATTTCGGCAAGGCCAGCGCCTTCCGCGCGCAGGGCGTGCCGGTGCCGAGCGGCACCACCTCGGCCAATCTGGCGGCGCTCGACGAACTGCTCGCCCTGCACCCGGTGGAACGGATTGTCTTCCTGGGCGACTTCCTGCACGCCCGCGCCGCCCACGCGCCGGCCACGCTGGCGGCCATGCTGGCCTGGCGCGGGCGCCATCGAACGCTGGCGCTGACGCTGGTGCGCGGCAACCACGACCGGCACGCCGGCGATCCGTCGGCCCTGCTGGGCATCGAAATGGTCGACGAACCGTGGCAGCTCGGGCCGTTTTCGCTGTGCCACCATCCCGACCTGGCGGCGCCCGGCTACGTGCTGGCCGGGCACGTGCACCCGGTGTTCCGGCTGGCGGCGGGCCGCGACGCGCTGCGCTTGCCGTGTTTTCTGGTCGGCGCGGCGCGCGCGGTGTTGCCGTCGTTCGGCGCGTTCACCGGCGGCTTCGCGGTCGCGCCAGCGCCCGGCGAGCGGTTGTTCCTGGTCGCCGGCGAGGCGGTGCTAGCGCTGCCCGGGCGGGGTTGAGACAGGTCAACGGGGTGCAAGACTGGTCCTACAGGCGCGCGTGTTTTTCTCCTATTTTGGAACGCAGGCGCGCGCACTACCATGAACTTTCCCTTAGCGGGACGCCAAGATGATTGGGCGATCTCAATCCGTTACAAATGGAGATAATCATGGCCACATCCAGCAACGATAATAAACAAGGCAGCAAA
This sequence comes from Janthinobacterium sp. CG3, assembly GCF_000344615.1. Classification (GTDB taxonomy): domain Bacteria; phylum Pseudomonadota; class Gammaproteobacteria; order Burkholderiales; family Burkholderiaceae_D; genus Janthinobacterium. The sequence continues at coordinate 5,486,419 of NZ_KB467824.1, forward strand.
CAAGACAAGAGCGGCGACAGCAAGCAAAGCGACACCAGCAAGCGCGGTTTCGCGTCGATGGACCCCGAGCTGCAACGGGAGATCGCCAGCGAAGGCGGGCGCGCCGCCCATGAGAAGGGTACCGCTCATGAGTTCACCTCGGAAGAGGCGCGCCGGGCAGGCAGCCAAAGCCACAAGAACGACGGCAGCCGCCAAAGCGCGGCCAGCGGTAGCGGTTCGCGCGACACGGCGCGCGCCGACCAGGATCAGGATCAGGATCAGGATCAGGATCAGGAGGAAAAGGGCGGCGGCGCAAGCGCTAGCCGTCAAAGCAAGGACAGCGAAAGCGGCAGCCGTCAAAGCAAGGATAGCGAAAGCGGCAGCCGCCAAGGTCAGAAGGGTGGCTCGTCCGGCGGCTCGGGTTCGCGCTGAGCCCAGTAGCCGAATGTGCTCTCCTTGAAGACCGCAGGCGGGACTTGCGGGGCCTAAGGTGCAAGCGAGAAACATTCGTTTCCCGCTTGCACTTGCGTAGGATAAATCTTGCGATCGTGGCCGTTTTAGTCCTATACAGGAAGGGAAGGCGTGGACTAATATGAGTTCAGGCAAGCTTTTGCTTCGCTTCCATTGTGCGTATCGAGACCATCAAGGAGAGTGTCATGAACTCATCTAACCAAGGTAACAGCCAAGGTAATAGCCAAGAAAGCCAACAAGGATCGTCCTCCGGCGCCCAGCAGCGCGCCGAACGAGAGGACCCGAATTTCGTGCTGGTCGACTTTGACGAAGGTTTCGACATTGGCGACGAGCAATTCATCCTCGGCGAAGTGCGGCGCGCCGACCGCGCCCGCAACCGCCAGAGCGCGGAAGAGCAGCAGCAAGGCGGCCCGGAAAAGGTTGAGTAAGGGCTTCAGCCAGGTTCCTGAAGCTAGGGCCTAACTCCGGGGTCGGACCTGTCTGACCCCGGCTTTTCGCGGTTGCTTTTTTGCCAGGCGACCGCGGCCCGTATATTCCCTCCAGTCGCCTTAGCGCGGCGCGTTGACGTCGATCTTGGCGTGTTCGCCCATCCCCTGCGGCCGCTCGCCGGTCACCGCGGCCTTCGCCATCGCGTACAACTGGGCCATTTTGCTCAAATGGGAATCCCAGTATTCGGCCGTTTCGATGCTGACCTTGATCAAGGCCAGATGCGGGTCATCCAATCCTTCCGGAAACCAGGCTTTGACGATGGGATTCCACATTTCCTCGGCTTTTGCCCGGTCTTTCAGCAATTCGGCGTGGCCCGACACCGATACGTACAGGCTTTCCTTAATGTCGCTGAAACTGACGTTCACCTGCGGATTGGCCTGCAGTTCGTGGGTGAACGGCGACTTGTCCGAGGTAAAGAACCAGATCTGCCCTTGGCCGTCGATCTGCTGCTGCGTCATCGGCCGGCTGGTCAGCCGCCCGGCGACGTTGCTCGTCGTGAGCATGCCAAATTCCACATGCTTGATTTTCGCCTTGATGGCGTCGAGTTGGTCTTGTGCGAATTGCGTCATGTTATCTCCTTAAAATCGGGCGTGTCGGTTTGTCCTGAACATAACAATAAGCGCTTGCCCCGCGCGACTCTGTTCGACAACGTACGCTGGCCGCCTATCCACGCGCGGCTGCATGAACCGGCCTATTTGTATCGGCATGTATCAGCCGGGACTTGGCAGTTGACTTTATAAATGATAATCATTATCATTTATCTTTCTTGCCAGTCTTCTTGCCAGTCGTAGTCGTTGCTCCTTAGAATGGATCGGCCAGCCACGGTCGCAGGCTGAACAATTTTTTGATGAAGGATAGCAATGACGCATACCGCCTTAGGTGACTGCCTGTGAACCCGCAGGCGGGCAGTTCGAACCGCAACGCCGGCCTCGCCGTCTGGCTGAAGAATTTGCATCAGTGGCATTGGATCAGTTCGGCGTTATGCCTGCTGGGCATGCTGCTGTTTAGCGTCACCGGCATCACGCTCAACCACGCCTCGCAGATCGAGGCCAAGCCCGCCGTCACGCGCAAGAACGCGACGCTGCCGGGTCCGCTGCAAGCCGAGTTGCGCCAGTTCGCCGCCGGCCACGACGGCGCCAAGGAGCCCTTGCCGGCCGGCGCCGAACGCTGGTTGAGCGACACCTGGTCGCTCCAAGCCGGCGGCCGCGTCGCCGAGTGGTCGGTCGACGAGGTCTATCTGCCGTTGCCGAAGGCCGGCGGCGACGCCTGGGTGCGCATTGGCCTGGAGGACGGCGCCGCCGAGTACGAGCTCACCGACCGCGGCTGGATTTCCTGGTTGAACGACGTGCACAAGGGCCGCAACACCGGCACCGCCTGGAACTGGTTCATCGATATGTTCGCCGGGGCTTGCCTGGTGTTTTGCCTGACCGGTTTGCTGATTCTGAAGTTCCACGCGGCCAACCGGCCGTTCACCTGGCCGATGGTGGGCCTGGGCATCGTGATTCCGTGCGTCATCGCTATTTTGTTTATCCACTAATGTCTCCAATCAGTTTCAGCATTCTTCGATTCATTTTATTTTGACAGGCACACCATGAAATTACGCTATTCCATCGCGCTCAGCATTCCGCTGATGAGCGCCTCTGCGATGGCGGCCGATCTGGCCCTCAAGCTTGAAATTCCGCAACTGAACGTCGCTGAATACCACCGTCCCTACGTGGCGGTGTGGCTCGAGGGCGCCGATCAAAAAGTGCTGGCCAACCTGTCCGTGTTGTACGACGTCAAAAAGAAAGACAACGCCGGCACCAAGTGGTTGAAGGACATGCGCCAGTGGTGGCGCAAGAGCGGGCGCGACCTGGCCATGCCGATGGACGGCGTCAGCGGCGCCACGCGCGCGCCCGGCGAACACACATTGAGTTTCCCTGGCGCCAAGGCGGCGCTGGACAAGCTGCCGGCCGGCGATTACCAGGTGGTAATCGAGGCGACCCGCGAGGCCGGTGGCCGCGAACTGGTGCGCGTACCGTTCCAGTGGCCGCCGAAGTCGGCGCTGGCGCTACCCGCCAAAGGCAAGGAAGAACTCGGTGCCGTCGCTGTCCAACTCAAACCGTAAGACTGGAAAACCATGTTCATGAATCTGAGTAAGCCGCTGGCGGCCCTGGCATTGGCCGGGCTGGCATTGAATGCGCAGGCGCACCGTCCCTGGATGGTGCCGTCGAGCTCCATGGTCGAGTCGAAAGATCCTTGGGTGACGGTCGACGCCGCCATTTCCGAAGACCTGTTCGACATCGACCACCAGGCGCTGAAGCTCGACGCGCTGGAAATTACCGGTCCTGACGGCGCCCGCGTGCAGCCGGAAAACAGTCTCACCGGCCGCCTGCGCAGTGTGTTCGACGTGAAAATGCTCAAGCCGGGTACCTATAAGGCCGCCATCGTTTCGCACAACATGATGGCCAGCTACAAGCTGAACGGCGAGTCGAAGCGTTGGCGCGGTTCCGAAGAGGCGTTCGCCAAGGACATCCCGGCCGGCGCGCAGGACGTCAAGGCGACCCGCATGCTAAGCCGCCTGGAAACCTTCTTTAGCGCCAATAGCACCAACGACGCGGTCTTCAAGCCAAGCGGTGCCGGCCTTGAACTGGTGCCGTTGACCCATCCGAACGATATGCGCGCCGGTGAAAAAGCCAGTTGGCGTTTCCTGCTCGACGGCAAGCCGGCGGCCCACCAGGCCTTCAGTCTGGTGGCGGGCGGGGTGCGTTACCGCGGCGTGCTGGGCGAGATCCGCCTGAGCACCGACGCCAAGGGCGAGGTCACGTTTACGATCCCGGCCGCCGGCATGTATTTCCTGAGCAGCAGCTGGCCGGCCGCCGCGCCCGCCGTTGCCGACCAGCCCGCGGTGCAGCCGCCGCGTCGCGTCAGCTATTCCGCGACCGTCGAAGTGCTGCCCGAATAACCCTTTCTATAAAGACCGACGATGCGCCGGGTACTCCTGCCTCACCATTTTTCCGCGCACCCGGCGCCCGCCGGCGGCACCATCCGCGACTGCAGCGGCGCCAGCATGGGCACCACCTGGTCGGTACGGCTGGTCGCGGCGGGCCGCTGCGAGCATCTGCAAGAGGGTTTGCAGCAGCAACTCGACGGCGTCGTCGCGCAGATGAGCCATTGGTTCGACGACTCCAGCCTGTGCCGCTTCAACCGCGCCCCGGCCGGCACCTGGCACAGCCTGCCGGCCGGGTTTTTCGAGGTGCTGGCGTTTGCCTTGACGGTGTCGCGGCAGAGCGGCGGCGCCTACGATCCCTGCGCCGGGGCGCTGGTCAACCGCTGGGGCTTCGGCCCGACCGGACGTTTCGACCAGCCCGGCTTTGCCGCGCCGACGCCGGGCCAGGCCGCGGCGCTGTTGGCGCAACACCGCGCCCGCAGCGTCGAACTCGACCCGGTGTCGCGCCGCGCGCGCCAGCCCGGCGGCGCGCTGCTCGACCTGTCGGCGGTGGCCAAGGGCTATGCCGTCGACCTCCTGGCGGGTTATCTGGAAGGGCAGGGTGTGCGCCATTACCTGGTCGAGGTCGGCGGCGAGTTGCGCGGCGCGGGCACCAAGCCCGACGGCCAGCCGTGGTGGGTCGCGCTGGAGCAGGTTGACGGCGCCGATGAAGGCGCCGCCGGCGCTCCCGGCCAGATGGTGCTGGCATTGCACGGCTTGGCGGTCGCCACCTCCGGCGACTACCGGCGCTTCTTCGAACAGGACGGGCGGCGTTTCCCCCATACCATCGACCCGCGTAGCGGCGCGCCGATCGCCAACCTGCTCGCTTCGGTCACGGTGGTGCATGCCGCGTGCATGGCGGCCGACGCCTGGTCGACCGCGCTGACCGTGCTTGGCCTCGATGCCGGCCTGGCGCTGGCCGAACGGCTGGGGCTGGCCGCGCGCTTCGTGCTGCGCGACGGCGCCGGCTTCAGCGAGCGCCTGAGCAGCCACTTGCAAGGCATGCTCGACGCATGATGTTGACCTCCGATCCCACCCGGCTGGCGCTGCTGGCCGGTTTGACGCTGGGTTACGCGGCGGTGTGCCTGGCGCCGTATCTGCGCCAGCGCCGCAAGCGCCGCGCCGCGCAGCGCGAACGCGCCGCGTTGGCGCAGGCGCCGGCCTGGATCGTCGCCTATGCCAGCCAGACCGGCAACGCCGAGGAGCTGGCCGGGCAAACCGCGCAGACGCTGCGCCTGGCCGGGCTGCCGGTGCGCCTGTGCGCGCTGGCCGAACTGGCCGGCGCCGACTTGCAGGGCGCCGAGCGCGTGTTGTTCCTGGTCAGCACTTACGGCGAGGGCGACGCGCCGGACAACGCCGCCGCCTTCCTCGATCGGGTAATGGGCGCGCCGCTGCCGCTGGCGCAGTTGCACTACGCCGTGCTGGCGCTGGGCGACAGCGCCTACGCCCGGTTTTGCGGCTTCGGCCGGGCGCTCGACCAGTGGCTGGCGGCGCAGGGCGCGGCGCGGCTGTTCGCGCGCGTGGAAGTGAACCGCAGCGCGGCCGCCGCCATCGAACCGTGGTTCCGCCAGCTGAGCCACCTGGCCGGTACCAGCGACGCGCCGGACTGGAGCGCGCCGGCCTTCGAACAGTGGCGCCTGGCCGAGCGGCGCCTGCTCAATCCGGGCAGCGCCGGCGCGCCGGTCTACCATATCGCGCTTGACCGCGGCGCCGGCGCGCTGCCGCAATGGCATTCGGGCGACCTGGTGCAGGTGGCGGCGCCGGCCGACCCGGCCCGGCCGCGCGAATATTCGATCGCCTCGATCACCCAGGACGGCCGGGTGCATTTGCTGGTGCGCCTGCACGCGCATCCCGACGGCGGCCTGGGGCTGGCGTCGGGATGGCTGGCGGTACAGGCCGGCATTGGCGAGCCGGTCCAGCTGCGCCTGCGCCAGCACCGCCGTTTCCGCCTGGAAGACAACGCCGCGCGGCCCTTGATTTTGATCGGCAACGGCAGTGGCATCGCCGGCTTGCGCGGGCATTTGAAAAGCCGCGCGCTGGCCGGGCAGAAGCGCAACTGGCTGTTTTTCGGCGAGCGCAACGCCGCCCACGATTTCCATTACCGCGACGACATCGAGCAATGGCAGGCCAGCGGCGCGCTGGCGCGCCTGGACCTGGCGTTTTCGCGCGACCAGGCGCAGCGCTTGTATGTGCAGGACCGGCTGCTGGGCAACGCCGACGAGGTGGCGCAGTGGGTCGGGCAGGGCGCGGCGATTTATGTTTGCGGCAGCCTGAACGGCATGGCCGGCGGCGTCGACGCGGCGCTGCGGCAGATCCTGGGCCGCGCCGCGCTCGACGCGCTGGCCGCCGAGGGGCGCTACCGCCGCGATGTGTATTAACGTGCGCAGGGCGGTGATTTTTTTAGGCGCCGCCGGCCCTTTGCCGCCGGCGCCCTTCCTTAGACCGCCGCTACCGGTTCGATGTCACCGCTCACTTCCTGCAGCCCGCGCGCCAGGCTGGAGATGCTCGGATTGTCGATGAACACGCAGCGCTTGCCGGTGCGTTTGCAGTGGTCCTTGACACGCCAGTAGGCGCTGTGGCTGATGCAGCCGGTCTGGCAAATCACCAGGTCGGCCGCCGCCAAGCTCGAATCGAGCATGTTGGCGTTGTCCTCCAGGCCGCCGTCGTGGTGCGCGAACTGCGCGCCAACCCGCTCGATCAGCGCGCGGTAGGTGGCGACGTTGCCGCTGCGCCCGCCCACGCACAGTACGCTCCGGTCGACCAGGCGGATCGGCATCTTCATGCCGCGCGCCGGCTCCGGTTTGGTGGGCGCCGGCGCCGGCGGGGCGTCCGGGGCGCGCGCCTGGGTCTGCTTCAAGTCGACGATCTGCATGCGCAAGTCGCGCTCGCGCCGGTCCATCTGCGCCAGCCGCTGCGCCAGCCGGGTGCGCGACTCCAGTCCCGGAATCGACTCCCGCAATTGCGCCAGTTGCGCGCGCAAGCCGTCGATCACGCTGTCCTTGCCGATCGCCTGCGCGCGCGCCTGCATCAGCAAACCGTCGGTGCGCTCCAGCTCGGTGCTTTTGTCGGCCAGCAGGGCCTGGCTGCGTTGTTGCAGCTTGGCCAGCTCGCGCGCCATGGCGGCGTTTTCCTCGACCAACTGGTTGAACTTGCCCATGTCGGCGCGCACGCACGCGCCGGCCTGGTGCTGGATCATGTGCAGGTCGCGGCACATGCGCTCCTCCAGCTCGGCGTCGCAGCGCGGGTGCGTCAAGCCGGCCCAAAAGGCGCCGGCGACGTCGCCGCCCGCCACCGCCGCCTGCCACAGCTGCGCCACCTGGTCGGCGCTCTTGGCGCCGCGGAAGCGCTGAACCACGTGGGCGTAGCGCCGTTCGAGTTCCTTGTGCAAGGCTTCGGACAGGCGGTTGCGGGTGCCGCACTCGGTCACCGCGCCGACGTGTACCTCGTAGTCGTCGGCCAGTACGCGCCCGCCGGTCATCTTGCCCACCAGCTTGCGCAGGCCGCCCAGCGGCAGGCCGACCCCGACCAGCGGACAGTGGCAGGTGTGCGAGAGTTCCCAGATGCGCCGCCGGCGCGACGTCAGCGCGGCGGGCGCGGCGTCGTCGCCGGCGCAATTGCTGATCACCGGCGGGTGCGTGGTCGCGGTGGCTTGGTCTTTGTCGCACATGGCGGCTATCCTGTCTGGCGTGAAGAGGTGGGCGGGCGCTGGGCCGGCGCGGCGGCCTTGGCGGCGCCCATGATGCGGCTGAGGAAGGAGCTTTTATGCGGCTGCGGCATGGCCCGCTCGACGACCGCGGCCCACTGTTCGGACAATTGCTGGCAGGTCGCCTGCAGCACCGGCCCGAGGTCGGGCAGGCCGGCCAGCGCCTTCAGGTGGCGTTCAATCACCGACGCCAGTTTCAGGCAGGCGCCGTTTTCGGCGCTGCGCGCGGTGTAGTGCGACATCAGGTGCAGCACGGCCGACAGCATCAGCTCGGGCTGGTGCGCCACATTGTTTTGGGACAGAAATATGGGGTCAATACGATCGATCGCCATCAAACGCTCCTGTTCGGGGGTGGTTTGGCTGGCTGCCGGCGTGGCGTGCGACCGCGCGGGATTGGCTGGCTGGGGTGGGCCGGCCGTTGGCCGGAAACTGCCTAGGCGGTGAGAATGAGCTTGTTCAATTGCGTCACGCGCAGGCGGTAGACCTTGCCGGCGTGCTCGATTTCGACTTCGCGGCGCTCCTCCAACAGCGCCGCGCTGGTAATGCGCCGCACCGGCTGGGCCGGCTGCGCGCTCGACAGTGCCGCGGCTGGGTGGATAGAGGCGGTGGCGGTGGTGGATTTTTGACTGTGCATGACTAACCTTCTTTATCTCAGTTGAGAATGATTCGTATTTGCATTATTGTTGAGCGTGGCTGAAAATGCAAGCTTTATTTGCTGCGGCAAGCGGTATAGGCAAGCCGCATTTGCGCGCCTATGTACGCCAGCGTACAGATTGCCCGGCGGCGAACGGATTAAGCTGGCTTTATTGACGGGTGGCAAGCACCGCCCGCTACCGTGCGTCCAGGCGCCCAACGATCCAAGGAGAACATCATCAAAACCCTTCCAAACTATTCGCGTACCCTGTGCGCCGTGCATTTCGCCATGTTGCCGCTGTTTGCCGTGGCGCTGAGCGCGCTGCCGCAACAGGCCCAAGCCCAGGCCCACGCCCAGCAGTCGAGCCAGTACGACACGGCGGCGCCGCGCATCGAAGGCTTCAACGTCGACGAAGTGCGGCGTCTGGAACCGGGCGTCGAACTGAACTTCAGCCTGTACGGCACGCCGGGCGGCAGCGCCACCATCCGTATCGACGGCGCCCGCCGCAACCTGGTGCTTAACGAGGTGGACGCCGGCCTGTACGAAGGCACCTATACGCTCGGCAGACGCGATAGCATCGAGGCGCGCAGCCCCGTGACGGCGAATTTGCGCGTAGGCAACCTGGTCACCAGCGCCGTCCTCAGCGAGTCCTTGCTGAAGGGCGTGGGCCGCCACGGCGCCCGCCAGGACGCCATCGCCGACCTGAAAATCGAGCGCTTCGAGGTCCTGCCAAGCGACGACCTGCTTCCCGGCAGCGACTTGCAGTTCACCGTGCGCGGCACGCCCGGCGCCAAGGCCGACATGACCATCGTCGGCACCAAGGGGGTGTTTTTCCTGCCCGAGGTGCGCGCCGGTGAATACGTCGGCACTTACACCATCAAGCGCCGCGACAACATCACGCCGGCCAGCGCGGTGGTGGCCAATTTGCGCCAGGGCCAGCGCGTCACCAGCGCCACGCTCAGGCAGCCGATGCTGGCCGCCCGCGCGGCGCCGCCGGTGCCACGGCCGGCGCCGGTGGTGTGCGCCAACTGCGCGACGGTCGAAGCGGTCAATGTGATCGAGGTGAACGGCGACGGCAGCTATCTGGGCACCATCGGCGGCGGTGTCGTCGGTGCCTTGCTCGGCAGCCAGGTCGGCGACGGCCGCGGCCGCACCGCGGCGCAAATCGCCGGCGCGCTGGGCGGCGCCTACGCCGGCCGTAACATCGAGCGCAATGTACGCAAGACCCAGCACTACGAGGTGGTGGTGCGGTTTGCCAACGGCGGCGCCCAGACGGTGGCGTTTGAAAACGATCCGTCTTACCGCGTCGGCGACAAGGTCCGGGTTGTCAACGGCACCCTGGCGCGCGAGCAGTAAAGCGGTCGCTGAAGCGCCCGGCGGGACAGTACAAAAAAAGGCCCGGTTGCAGCTTGCGCTGGCCGGGCCGAAGCTGGGGGTAAAACCGGTTCACATCAACTCACGCTGACACTTGATTACTGATCGACGCTGGCGTGCGCAACGGCGGCCAATTAAATGGTCGCCAACAATTGCACGGGGGCGGCCGGTTCGGCGCCGGCGCGCAGTTTCGCGGCCGCCAGTTGCTTGGCGCGCGAACGCGACGGCGGCAGGCGGCGCAGCGTTTTCAGCGCGTCGGGGTCCTTGATGCCGATGGTGCGCTGGTCGACGCTGATCAGGCCGATTTCATTGAAGGCCGACAGCGTGCGGCTGACCGTTTCCAGGGTCAAGCCCAGGTAGCTGCCGATTTCGTGGCGCGTCATGCGCAGGTTGAACAACTTGCTCGAGTAGCCCATCTGGGCGAAGCGGTCGGCCAGCGACACCAGGAAGCGCGCCACCCGCGCCTCGGCGCTGAGGGCGCCGAGCATGCCGATCATCGCTTGTTCGCGCACCAGTTCGCGGCTCATCACGCCGTACATGACATTTTCCAGCTCGATATGGATGCGCCCCAGCGCCGTCAGTTTTTTGAACGGCAGCAGGATCAGGTCGCAGTCCGACAAGGCCACCGCCTCCGACGAATAATGCTTGGAATGGATGCCGTCGACGCCGAGCATGTCGCCCTTCATCGGGAAGCTCAGCACCTGCTCGTTGCCGAATTCGTCGATCAGCACGGTTTTCAGGAAACCCGAGTTGACGATGTAGAGCGTGTCGAAGGGCTGGCCGATGGTGTGGACGCGCTGGCCGGTCTTGAACTGCACGTGCTGGAACAGCAGCTCGTCGGCGGCGATCGAGCAGGCGGTTGAAATATGCAGCAAATCACAGACTTCCTTCAAATTCGACCACAGCCGCCCTTGGCGCTGGCGGCCCGCTTCCATCGACGAAGACTGCGCGGCCGACGACGAAGCGGGACGGATTTCAGACGTTTGCGTTGACAGCATGCTCATCTCCTGTTGACAGGTACATCAAATTTCAAATATCGGATAAGGGAAGCGCTCGCCTCGCTGAGCGTCCCGCTCCGACCGGTGCGGCGCGCCGTCTCCAAGTACGGCGGCGCCTGTCGATCAGAACCTGGACCACTCGCCAAGGTTCAGGGCGGCCCCAAACGGGATCGAGCGGCAGCGGCAGCGGGTCGGGCGGCGCGTCGCCTGGGCACAAACACTGTACAGACCACGTTGCGGCTCAATCCGCTGACGGCCTGTCGGGTAGGGAAGTAACCGGCCAGCAACTTGATTCGCTGATTTCAGTATGCCAACTAGGGTGCTTGATTGATATCAGCAGGCGCTGAATATGGCGGTAGGAGGTGGCGCGCTCGCTGTAGGATTGTTCCTACTGCGAACTGGCCGGGCGACCGCGTGGGTCAGGTTTTGAAGGGCGATAGCAGACGGTGGGCAACGGCGTACTGGACCATCTCGGACAGGGAACTCATGCCCATTTTTTGCATGATGCGGGTCTTGTGCGTGCTCACCGTTTTCACGCTCAGGTGCAAGTTGTTGGCGATCTCGGTGATCGACTTGCCGGCCACCAGCAGGGAAAAGACCTCGAATTCCCGGTCCGACAACTGTTTGTGCAGCAAGCTCTCATTCGGCATCATGATGTTGAGCACCAGTTGCTCCGCCACCTCGGCGCTGATGTAGGGCCGCCCCGAGGCGACCTTGCGGATCGCCCCGACCAGCTGGGTGCCGGCGCTCTCCTTGGTCAGGTAGCCCTGGGCGCCGGCGCGGATCGCCCGCACCGCGTACTGCTCCTCCTCGTGCATGGTGAGAATGAGGATGGCCAGCTTGGGCGCCTCGCTTTTGATCTGGCGGATCAGGTCGACGCCGCTGCGCCCCGGCATCGACAGGTCGAGCAGCAGCAGGTCGAAGCCGCCCTGGCGCACGTGGCCAAGGACTTCGAAACCGTCGATCGCTTCGCCAACGATATCAATGTCGGGCGCGCCGTCGAGTATGCGTTTCAAACCCTCACGCATGATGGTGTGGTCGTCGGCAATGACAATTCGTATCATAGGGAAATGGTTAGGTGCCCGGCCGGCGTTGCTGACCGCTGCAAGAGGTTAAACTGAAATAAGGAGGCGAATATACTATAGTTTTTAGTTAGTTTGCTATTTCCTTAATTGATGCCGCGAATAACGCCGGCGCATACCGGCGCCGCGCGTTCAGGTCGACGGTTCCTTGATCAGGCGGTGTACCAGCACCGGCAGCGTGGTATGCGACAGCACCTTGTTGGTGACGCTGCCGAGCAACAATTGTCCCCAGCCGCTGCGCCCGTGCGAGCCCATGAAAATCAGGTCGCAGTCGCACTGCTTGGCCACGTCGACGATTTTCAGCGCCGCGCTGTCGGAAAACGCCGTCAGGCCGGCGCTTTTCAGGCCGCGTTTGGCGGCCGCGTCGTGGATGGGCTGCAAGTGCTCGGCGCCGGCCTTGCTCATGGCGGCGCGGTATTCCTCTTCGCTCGGATAGCTCGGCGGAATGATCTCGATGTATACCGGGTATTGGTATTCCGGCGCCACGTACAGCGCCAGGATGTCGGCGTGCATTTGCTCGGCGAACGCGACGCCGGCGCAGGCCGTCATGTTCGAGACGGCGGAGCCGTCGGTCGCAATCAGAATTTTCTTATACATGGCCATCTCCTTGATCAGCTTGACCGCGGCCGCAGGCGGCGCGGCCTGTCTTCATTGTAGACGCGAATGCGATCATTGTCCGACCGCAAAGACTTGATATTTATCAATGCTATCGACGCTTTTTCGCCAGCCGTGCCGGTCAGGCCACGCTTTGCGCCGCCGCGGGGCGTTTTGGCGGCGCTTTTTACAAAAAGGCGGGCATTTGTTGCCCGGTGCGTGTTTTGCTTCTCTATCCGATGTTAGTATTTCAAAATGCAACTGCTGACGGGCGATTCCGTCGCGCCGAGGCCCTTGCGCTGGCGCGCGGCGGCCGAAACAGCGGATTCACATTGAACAAGCAGCCAGCGCCCTGCTACACTCGCGTAAACGCTGTTATATTGCCGGAAGTCATCTTAATCGGAAGAATTCCAGGTATAAGTCTGTGATACGCAACGTGTAGGCGACACATTTTTACAAATTATGGAGAAGCAGGGACTATGACCAACGCCGCTGATGATTTCGACGCACTATTCGATGAAGTGTCCGCGCAAACCACTGCGCCGAAACCTGCTCCAACCCCCACACCAGCCCCCGCCGCGTCCGCCGACGACGATTTCGATGCCCTGTTCGACTCGGTAGCGGCGAGCGTGCCGGCGCCCGCCGCGGCCGCGGCCGTGGCGCCGGCGTCCGTCGCCGCCGCGGCGGAAGCGCCGGCTGGCGCCGATGACGCCGCCGACAAACCGATGTTCGAGCGCCTCGGCGGCATCGTCCGCCTGTTGCACGATTCGCTGCGCGAGCTTGGCTACGACAAGGCCCTGACCGAGGCCTCGTCGCAGATCGTCGACGCCCAGGACCGCCTGGAATACGTCGCCAGCCTTACCGAGCAGGCCTCCAACAAGGTCCTCAACACCCTCGACGACGGCATGCCGGCGCAGGACGCGCTGTCGAAAAAGGCCAAGGATATGGACGGGCGCTGGACCGCGCTGTTCGCCGGCAAGCTCAGCCTGGATGAATTCAAGACCCTGGCCGGCGACTCGAAACAGTTTGCCCAAACCGTGACCGAGGCCACCGAGGCGGAAAAGGCGCGCTTGCTGGAAATCATGATGGCGCAGGACTTCCAGGACATCACCGGGCAGTTGATCAAGAAGGTCGTGATGATCACCAAGACGGTGGAGCACGAACTGGCAGAGTTGTTGCGCGACAACGCGCCGCCGGCCATGCGTGAGAAACTGGCGCACAAGCCGGTGGTGTTGATGCAGGGTCCATCGGTGCCGTCGGCGGCGCTGGACCAAGACAATGTCGATGATCTTCTTGCTGACCTGGGATTCTAATGGACGATATGCTCAAGGATTTTGTCGTTGAAGCGATGGATCTTGCGGTTAACGTTGAAGAGCATTTACTGTGCCTTGAGCGCGACCCCGACAACAAGGAAACGTTGAACGCGGTGTTTCGCTCCTTCCATACCATTAAGGGCGGCGCCGGCTTCATGAACCTGCCGGCGCTGGTGGCGGCCTGCCACCTGACCGAAAACCTGTTCGACGCGTTGCGCACCGGCGCCGCGCCGGTGACGCCGATCGCCATCGAGGCGGCGTTGCAGGCGTCCGGTTTTGTTGCCGACCAGCTCACCGAGCTGGCCAACGGCAACGCGCCGGAGAGTCTGCCGGCGATGCCGGCCGAACTCGAACTGATCCTGACCAACGCCATTGAAGGCAAGGCGATGGCGCCCAAGGCGGGCGCGGCCGCTCCGGCCGCCGCGCCCGCGCCCGCGCCGGTGGCCGCGCCTGTCGCCGCCGCCGCGCCGGTGCCGGTTGGCGCCGACGGCCTGGACTGGGAAGCGATGTATGTCGCGGTGATCCCCGAAGGCAGTTACGTGCCGGCGGTCGCGGCGGCAGCCGCAGCGGCGCCGGCCGCCAGCGCCGCCGTCGCCGAGCCGGTGGCCGCCGCGCCCGCGGCGGCGGCAGCGGCCCCGGCCGCCAAAGCCGGCGGCAAGAACTGGGACGGTGTCGACCGCCGCGAGGAACGCGCCGAGGTGCGCACCGCCGCGCCGGTCAAGGAAGACAGCATCCGCGTCGACGCCGTCAAGCTCGACGCCCTGCTGGAAGTGGCCGGCGAGTCGGTGCAGGCCGCCAACCAGGCCGCCGTGCTGCTCGAACGCCTGCTGCAATTCAAATTCGAAGGGCAGGCCGCGACGCTGATGGCAACGCTGGCCGAGACGCTGGAGCGGGCCTCGCGCTACTCCACCGAATTGCAACGCGCCACGCTGGCCACGCGCATGCAGCCGGTCGGGCGCCTGTTCCAGAAATTCCCGCGCCTGGTGCGCGAGTTGGCCAAGGACCTGGGCAAGGACGTCGAACTGACCATCGAGGGCGCCGAAACCGAAGTCGACCGCGTTGTCGTCGACAGCCTGTACGACCCGCTGGTGCACATGTTGCGCAACGCGCTGGACCATGGCGTCGAGACGCCGGAAGAACGCGCCGCCGCCGGCAAACCGGTCAAGTCCTACATCTCGCTCAAGGCCTGGCAGGAAGCCAACAGCGTGATGATCGTGCTGCAGGACGACGGCAAGGGCATGGACCCGGCCAAGCTGCGCAAGAAAGCCACCGAGAAGGGCCTGATCAGCGAATCGGCCCAGTTGTCCAACGACGAATCGTTCCAACTGGTGTTCCTGCCGGGCTTCTCGACCAAGGACGTCGCCTCCAGCGTCTCCGGTCGCGGGGTCGGCATGGACGTGGTGAAAACCGCGGTCGAGAAGAACCGCGGCGCGATCCACATCGACTCGGCGCTCGGCGTCGGCACCAAGTTTTCGATCCGCCTGCCGATCGAGCTGTCGATCGTGCCGACGATGCTGGTATCGACCTCGGGCGCCGCGCTGGCGCTGCCGATGGCGGTGGTGCAACGGGTCGTCGAATTGCCGGAAACCTTCATGGAAGTGGGCGGTTTCCCGGTGCTCAAGGACCAGGGCCGGCCGCTGCCGGTGCGCTCGCTGGCCGGCGCGCTGGGCTACGAGTTGTGCAGCGAACGGGTGGGCATTGTTGTGGCGGCGCCACAACCGTACATTCTCGCGGTCGAGGCCGTCGACGGCACCGCCGACCTGGTCATCAAGCCGATGACCGCGATCGCGGTCGAGGGCATTACCGGCACCGCCCGCTCGGCCGAGGGCGAGTTGGTCCTAGTGGTCGGACTATCGTTCCTGATGGACGGGTGCAGGGGAAGTGTACGTATGGCGGCCTAGACCGGACCGCCTCAACAGACACAGTGCCTGCCTCACCCGCGGGCATTTTTTTTGGGCCGTCCCGCCGCGGGACGGGTCGACTCACTCGGCAATGTTTGTCATGGATTGTGTATCGAAACCGAATTTCGTATCGCCATACCGGGCCGCGGCCCGGCCCCGGTTTTGCATTGCACAAAATATGGCATAATCATTGTGGATTACTCACTACAGGCTGTGGCTACGCCGCATAAATCATAATGAAGACGCTTTACGACAAACTTTGGGAATCCCACGTTGTGCGGGCCGAGGATGACGGCACGACAATTCTGTACATCGACCGGCACCTGGTGCACGAGGTCACCAGCCCGCAAGCGTTCGACGGCTTGCGCGCGGCCGGACGGCAACCGTGGCGCGTCTCGGCCAACCTGGCCGTGGCCGACCACAACGTGCCGACCACCGGCCGCGCCGGCGGCATCGCCGACCCGGTCTCGCGGCTGCAGGTCGAGACGCTCGACGCCAACGCCAAGCGCTACGGGCTGACCTATTTCAACATGAACGACAAGCGCCAGGGCATCGTCCACGTGATCGGGCCGGAGCAGGGCGCGACCCTGCCGGGCATGACGGTGGTCTGCGGCGACTCGCACACGTCGACCCACGGCGCCTTCGGCTGCCTGGCGCACGGCATCGGCACCTCCGAGGTCGAGCACGTGCTGGCCACGCAGACGCTGCTGGCGAAGAAATCCAAGGCGATGCTGGTGCAGGTCGACGGCGCGTTGCCGGCCGGCGTCACCGCCAAGGACGTCGTGCTGGCCATCATCGGCAAGATCGGCACCGCCGGCGGCACCGGCTACGCGATGGAGTTCGGCGGCTCGACCATCCGCGCGTTGTCAATGGAAGGTCGCATGACGGTTTGCAACATGGCGATCGAGGCGGGCGCGCGCGCCGGCATGGTCGGCGTCGACGACACCACTATCCACTACGTCAAGGGCCGGCCGCTGTCGCCGGTCGGACCGCACTGGGACCGCGCGGTCGACTACTGGCGCACCTTGCACTCGGACGCCGGCGCCCGCTTCGATCTGGTGGTCACGCTCAACGCCGCCGACATCAAGCCGCAGGTCAGCTGGGGCACCTCGCCCGAGATGGTGGTGGCGGTCGACGGCCGCGTGCCGGACCCGGAACTGGAAAAAGATCCGGTGCGCCGCGACGCGATGGAAAAGGCGCTGCTGTATATGGCCTTGCAGCCAAACATGGCGATCGAGGACATCCGCATCGACAAGGTCTTCATCGGTTCCTGCACCAATTCGCGCATCGAGGATTTGCGCGCCGCCGCCGCCGTGGTGCGCGGCAAGTACCGCGCCTCCAACGTCGCGCTGGCGATGGTGGTGCCGGGTTCCGGGTTGGTCAAGGACCAGGCCGAGCGCGAGGGCCTGGACCAGATCTTCAAGGACGCCGGCTTCGAATGGCGCGACCCGGGCTGCTCGATGTGCCTGGCGATGAACGCCGACCGGCTGGAGCCGGGCGAGCGCTGCGCCTCGACCTCGAACCGCAATTTCGAGGGACGGCAAGGGCAGGGCGGACGCACCCATCTGGTGTCGCCGGCGATGGCGGCCGCGGCCGGTATCGCCGGGCATTTCGTCGACGTGCGCAAGCTGCGATGACGGCGGCCGCGCTGGTCGCGGCGGCCGCTTATACCAAGATCACCCTCAAGCGAGAATAAGATGAAGAAACTCATTGCGCTATGCGTTACCGCCCTGATTTTGACCGGTTGTAATACCATGTCGGGCTTCGGTAAAGACGTTCAAAAGGTCGGGCAAGCCGTTGAAGGCGTCGGCAAAAAATAACACGCGATGCGGCGGGCCTGACGGTCCGCCCGTCAGCACACTGCAGAGCAACCATGGACAAATTTACGCAATACGAAGGGCTGGTGGCCCCGCTTGACCGCGCCAACGTCGACACCGACGCCATCATCCCGAAACAGTTCCTGAAGTCGATCCACCGCAGCGGCTTCGGCCCCAACCTGTTCGACGAGTGGCGCTACCTCGACCACGGCGAGCCGGGCCAGGACAACAGCCGCCGCCCGCTGAACCCGGAGTTCGTACTCAACGAGGCGCGCTACCAGGGCGCCTCGATCCTGCTCACGCGCAAGAACTTCGGTTGCGGTTCCTCGCGCGAACACGCGCCGTGGGCGCTCGACCAGTACGGTTTTCGCGCGATCATCGCGTCGAGCTTCGCCGATATCTTCTTCAACAATTGCTACAAGAGCGGCCTGCTGCCGATCGTCTTGCCGGAAGCGCAGATCGACCATCTGTTTAACGAAGTCAAAGCCTTCCCCGGCTACAAGCTGGTGGTGGACCTCGAACAGCAGTGCGTAAGGACCAGCAACGGCAGCGTCTCCTATCCGTTTCACATCGACGCCTTCCGCAAGTATTGCCTGATGAATGGACTGGACGATATCGGCCTGACGCTGCGCCACGCCGACGCCATCCATAGCTTCGAGGAGCGCCATCTGGCCAGTCAACCGTGGTTGGCGAACGTTATCTAACTTGATCGAATAATATGAAAATTGCAATCCTGCCTGGCGACGGCATCGGCCCGGAAATCATCGAGCAAGCCGTCAAGGTCTTGAACGTGCTGGGCGAATCCTTCGAAATGGAAACGGCGCCGGTCGGCGGCGCCGGTTACGCGCAGCACGGCCACCCGTTGCCGGACGCGACCCTGGCGCTGGCCAAGGCCGCCGACGCGGTGCTGTTCGGCGCCGTCGGCGACTACCAGTACGACCAGCTGGAGCGTTCCCTGCGCCCGGAGCAGGCGATCCTCGGCCTGCGCAAGAACCTGGGCCTGTTCGCCAACTTGCGCCCGGCCATCCTGTACCCGGAACTGGCCAACGCCTCGACCTTGAAGCCTGAAATCGTTTCCGGCCTGGACATCCTGATCATCCGCGAACTGACCGGCGACATCTACTTCGGCCAGCCGCGCGGCGTGCGCGAATGCCCGGACGGCCCCTTCAAGGGCCAGCGCGAAGGCTACGACACGATGCGCTACGCCGAAGGCGAAATCCGCCGCATCGCCCACGTCGCCTTCCAAGCCGCGCAAAAGCGCGACAAGCGCCTGACCAGCGTCGACAAGGCCAACGTGCTGGAAACCTTCCAGTTCTGGAAGGACATCATGATCGACGTCGGCAAGGAATACCCGGACGTCGCGCTCGAGCACATGTACGTCGACAACGCGGCGATGCAACTGGTGCGCGCGCCGAAGAAGTTCGACGTCATGGTGACCGGTAACATGTTCGGCGACATCCTGTCCGACTGCGCCGCGCAACTGACCGGCTCGATCGGCATGCTGCCGTCGGCCTCGCTCGACGCCAACAACAAGGGCCTGTACGAACCGTCGCACGGCTCGGCGCCGGACATCGCCGGCAAGGGCATCGCCAATCCGCTGGCGACCATCCTGTCGGCGGCGATGATGCTGCGCTTCACGCTGAACCGCAGCGAGCAGGCCGACCGCATCGACGCCGCCGTCAAGAAGGTGCTGGCGCAGGGCTTGCGCACCGGCGACATCTACGAAGCCGGCACCACCCGCGTCGGCACCGTCGACATGGGCGACGCCGTGGTCAAGGCGCTGGCGCAATAAAGAACATATGTGAAGCTACGGGCGTGCCCGTTTATTGTTGAGGAAAAGTGATGAAACTAGTTGGCTTGGTAGGTTGGCGCGGTATGGTGGGTTCGGTCCTGATGCAACGCATGCAGGAAGAGGGCGATTTCAACTTCATCGAGCCGGTGTTTTTCACCACCTCGAACCCGGGCGGCGCCGCGCCGGCGATGGCAAAGAACGAAACCACGCTGAAGGACGCCGGCAATATCGCCGAGCTGAGCAAGTGCGAGATCATCATCTCCTGCCAGGGCGGCGACTACACCGCCGAGGTGTTCCCGGCACTGCGCGCGGCCGGCTGGAACGGCTACTGGATAGACGCGGCCTCGACCTTGCGCATGGAAAAAGACGCGGTCATCGTGCTCGACCCGGTCAACCTGCACGTCATCAAGGACGCGCTGGGCAAGGGCGTCAAGAACTACATCGGCGGCAACTGCACGGTCTCTTGCATGATGATCGGCTTGAGCGGCCTGTTCCAACACGACCTGGTCGACTGGATGACCTCGATGACCTACCAGGCCGCTTCCGGCGGCGGCGCGCAGCACATGCGCGAACTGCTGACCCAGTTCGGCACCATCAACAGCTCGGTCAAGGCCTTGCTCGACAACCCGGCCTCGGCGATCCTGGAAATCGACCGCCAGGTGCTGGCGACCCAGCACGGCTACAGCGCCGATGAGATCAAGCAATTCGGCGCGCCGCTGGCCGGCAACCTGATCCCGTGGATCGACAAGGACCTGGGCAACGGCCAGTCGAAGGAAGAGTGGAAGGCCGGCGCGGAAACCAACAAGATCCTCGGCCGCGGCGCCGACTTCGGCAGCAAGGAAATCGCCGTCGACGGGCTGTGCGTGCGCATCGGCGCGATGCGCTGCCACTCGCAGGCCTTGACCATCAAGCTGAAAAAAGACGTGCCGCTCGACGAAATCAACGACATCATCGCCAGCAACAACGAATGGGTCAAACTGGTGCCGAACACCCGCGAAGCCTCGGTGCGCGACTTGTCGCCGGCGGCCGTCACCGGCGGCCTGACCATTCCGGTCGGGCGCGTGCGCAAGATGAGCATGGGCGGCGAATACCTGTCCGCGTTCACCGTCGGCGACCAATTGCTGTGGGGCGCGGCCGAGCCGCTGCGGCGCATGCTGCGCATCCTGCTGGACGCGTAAACCGGGCTTCAAAAAACCCCCGCGCCGCCGCCTGAAAACCGGGCCGGCGGCGTCAAACCGGGGTCGGACCCTGGCGCTCCGACCCCGGCCTTCTCCCCTGGCTTACAGGGCGAAAACGGCTATTTCAAGCCTAAAGTACCGCCGAAAATCAAACAACCCCTTCCGCAGGGGCGGAAAGCGTGCGCAAAGCTTGCACGCGCCAGTGCATGATGATATGTTGAGACCTCCGGGAAAGCACCTATTCTCCCCTGTCAACCATGATGCCGCCAAATATGCCTGTAAATACTCGCCCCAGGGTCGTTTCCTTCGCGCTGAAAACACTCACCAGTGCTGTCGCCTGTGCAGTTTTATTGTCTCCCGCGGTGCAAGCGGCCGGTCTCGGCAAGCTCACTGTTTTATCCTCGCTGGGCCAGCCCCTGCGGGCCGAAATCGAGCTCACTTCCGTGGCGGCCGACGAGGCGTCCGGGCTGGCGGCGAAGCTGGCCCCGGCCGAAGCCTTCCGCCTGGCCAACATCGATTTCAACCCGGCGTTGCTGTCGCTGCGCTTCGCCGTCGAGCAGCGCGGCGGGCGCCAGTTCATCCGCGTCAGCTCGTCGCAGCCGGTCAACGAACCGTTCGTCGACATGCTGCTCGAACTGAGCTGGAACGGCGGCCGCCTGGTGCGCGAATACACCTTCCTGCTCGACCCGGCCGACATGCGCCAGTCGCAGATGGCGCAGGTGGCCGCGCCAGTCGACCTGGCGACGCCGCGCGGCGCGCAGCAGCAGGCGCCAGCGCCGCAGCAGCAAGCGGCACAGCCAAGCCAGGCCGCACCGCCAAGCCAAGCGGCACAGCGCTCCCAGCAGGCGGAGCCGGCGGCCCCGGCCGCGCCGCGGGCCGAACGCGCGGCGCGCGCCGCGTCCCAGCCGGCGCCTGAAAAAGCGCAGAAGCGGGCCGACGAGCCGGACTACCGCGTCAAAACGGGCGACACCCTGAGCCGTATCGCCAAACAACTCAAGCCGACCAACGTGTCGCTCGACGTGATGCTGGTGGCGCTCTACCGCGCCAATCCGGAAGCGTTCAGCGGCAACAATATGAACCGCCTGCGCTCGGGCCGCATCCTGGCCGTGCCGGACGCCGACACCTTGCGCCACACCGGCGATGGCGAGGCGCGCGGCGTCATCGTCGCGCACGCGGCCGATTTCGCCGCCTACCGCAACAAGCTGGCCGGCCAGGTCGCCGCCGGCGCGCCGTCGAAGGACGCGGAAGCGGGCCAGAGCGCCGCCGGCAAGATCACCGCCAAGGTCGAGGAACGCGCCACCCCGGCCAACGAATCGAAAGACCAATTGAAACTGTCGAAGGCGGCCCCGGCGGCGTCGGCCGGCGGCGCCACCGCCGTCGCCGGCGTCGAAGACAAGATCGCCAAGGAAAAGCAGGTCGCCGAGGCGGCGGCCCGCGTCAAGGAACTGGAAAAGAACGTCAGCGACCTGGAAAAGTTGATGGCGGTAAAAAGCAAGGCGATGCAGGCCGCGGCCAGCGCGCCGGCCGTTGCCGTCGTGGTGCCGGACGCGCCCGTGGTGGGCGCGCCGGTCCCGGCGCCGAGCGCGGAGATGCCCAAGCAAAAGCCGGTGCCGCTGGTGAAGAAAGCCCCGCCGGCGCCGGCGCCGGAGCCGTCCATCGTCGACACGCTGATGGAGAACATCAGCTCGGTTGGCATCGCCCTGGCGGCGCTGCTGGCCGGCGTCGCCGCGCTGGTCATGTCGCGGCGCAAGAAAAAGGCGCCGCCCAAGGTCGAGCCGGGCGTGCTGGGCGACCCGGGCGAGCAAGCCCACTCGATCTTCGCCGAATCCGGCGGCCAGAGCGTGGACACCAACAACAGCGTGTTCAACTCCAATTTCGCGCCGTCGGCCAGCCAGCTCGACACCAACGAAGTCGACCCGGTCGCCGAAGCCGACGTCTACATCGCCTACGGCCGCGACGCCCAGGCCGAGGAAATTTTGAAGGAAGCGCTGCGCACCCATCCGGAGCGCCACCCGGTGCGCCTGAAGCTGCTTGAAATCTACGCCACCCGCAAGGACGCGCGCGCCTTTGAAACGCAGGCCGGCGAACTGTACGCGATGACCAAGGGGCAGGGCGAGGAATGGCGCCAGGCCGCCGGGCTGGGGCTGACCCTGGAGCCGAACAATCCGCTCTACAGCGACGGCGCCGCGCCGCCGGCCGACGTGTCGCCGGCAAAGCCGCAGGAACACGCCTTCGACGCCCACCTCGCGGCCGCCACCGCCACCGCCGCGACCGCCGGCGCGGCCGTGGCCGCCGCCGCGCTGGCCGAACCCGACTTCCAGCCGGATTTCGACCTGGACCAGGAATTGACCGCGCCGGCCGCGCGCGCCAGCGACTTCGGGCTGGACGCGGCGTCGCAGGAGACGGCGCTGCCGACGCCGGCCTCGGTCGCCGCCGACACCGGCCACTTCCTCGACTTCGACCTCGGCGGCTTGAGCTTCGAGCCGGTCTCGACGACGGCGCCGATCGCCATGCCCGGCCCGGACGCGGCGCCGGCGCCGGCCGCCGACGCGTCGTTCGACATGGACTTCGACATGCCGTTCGATAAAGCCGAGGCCAGCGCCGAGCCGGCCCCCGCGCCCGACAACGGCATGGACTTCGGCCTGGACCTTGAGCCGGCGCGCACGGTGGACAGCGTCGCCGCGGCGCCCGCGCCGGACCCGCTGATGGATCTGGACCTGATGAATTTCGACCTGCCGGCGACGCCGGCGGCGCTGGCGGAGCCCTTGTCGAGCGAATCGATCGACGACTTCTTCGCCAAGCCGGCATCGCCGGTGGCGCAAGAGGCGGCAACGGCGGCGCCGGAGTTCGACCTGTCGGGCATCGACCTCGACCTGGGCGCCGAGGCCAAATCGGCTGGCAGCGGCGTCGACGACCCGCTGTCGGCGGCGCACATGGAAATGGACACCAAGCTCGACCTTGCGATCGCCTACCAGGAAATCGGCGACAAGGAAGGCGCGCGCGAACTGATCGACGAAGTCATCAAGGGCGGCAGCGACGCCCAAGTGGCGAAGGCCAACTCGATGCGGCAACTGCTGGGGTAAGGCCGCGGCCCGGACTGTGTCGGCGCGGCAGTATAATGCGCTGACACAGACTTCACATTGGACAGCAATTGAAACGGATAGCACTCGGGGTCCAGTACGACGGCACGGCCTGGCACGGTTACCAGAAACAAGAAGACCGCCAGACGGTGCAAGACCAGCTTGAAATCGCGCTGGAAAAATTTGCCCGCGTACCGGTCGGCACCACCTGCGCCGGCCGCACCGACACCGGCGTGCACGCGCTGGAGCAAGTGGTGCACTTCGATACCGACCTCGAACGCGACATCCACTCCTGGATCCGCGGCGTCAACACCTTCCTGCCGGCCTCGATCGCGGTGCGCTGGTCGCACGAAATCGACGCCAGCGTCGCCGCCGCCAACCCGGACGAGCAATTCCACGCCCGCTTCAGCGCGCGCTCGCGCACCTACCATTACGTGCTCTACAACAATCCCACCCGCTCGCCGCTGCTGGAAGGGCGCGCCGGCTGGGTCTTCCGCGCGCTCGACGTCGCGCCGATGCGCGAAGCGGTCAAACCGCTGATCGGCTGGCACGACTTCACCGCCTTCCGCGCGGCGCACTGCCAGGCCAAGTCGCCGGTCAAGCTGATGCATGAAATCGGCATCGAACGGCGCGGCGAACTGATCGTCTTCACCATCCGCGCCAACGCCTTCCTGCACCACATGGTGCGCAACCTGGTCGGCTCGCTGATCTACATCGGCCTGGGCAAACACCCGCCGCAATGGCTGGGCGAAGTGCTGGCGGGGCGCTGCCGCGCCGACGCCGCGCCGACCTTCATGCCGGACGGCTTGTATCTGGCGAAAATCGATTACGACCCCAAATGGTGCCTGCCGCAAGAAGCCGCCAGCCCCTTGCCCTGGTTCTAACAACAACCCTGGGGGCAGGTCCCGGAACGGCGGTTCTCGTGCCTTGAAAACCGCCATATTGGGACGTGACCCCGCGGTGTAGGGACGATCCCCTATTTGCAGGAGAGTGATGATGCAGAGAACGCGTATCAAGATTTGCGGCCTGACCCGCGCCGAGGACGTGGCGGCGGTGGTCGAGGCCGGCGCCGACGCGATCGGCTTGGTGTTTTATCCGAAGAGTCCGCGCTATGTGACGCCGCGCCGCGCCGCCGAGCTGATCGCCGCGCTGCCGCCCTTCGTCGGCGCCGTCGGCTTGTTCGTCAACGCCAGCGTCGACGAGTTGGCGATGGTGGCGCGCATCGCGCCGCTGGCGTTGTTGCAGTTCCACGGCGACGAATCGCCCGAGCACAGCGCCAGGCTGGCCGCCGCCGCGAATCGTCCCTTCATGCAGGTTTTTCGCGTCAAGCCCGACACGAGCGCCGCCGATTTGTTAGAATACGAGCAGCGCTACCGCGCCGCCAGCACCTTGTTTTCGGGCCTCTTGCTCGATACGTATGTCGATGCCTACGGCGGCGCAGGAAAGGTATTTGATTGGTCTCTCATTCCAAAAGAACTCGCGCCTCGGGTCGTTTTAAGTGGTGGCTTGAGCGTACAAAACGCGACTGACGCGGTGGTACGCGTACGCCCTTACGCAGTCGACGTCAGCAGTGGCGTCGAGGCGGACAAGGGTATCAAGGACGCGCGCAGGATCCGCGACTTCGTCCGGGCGATCCGTGCCGCCGATGCCATCATTGAAAGAGAAAAATCCCATGACAAGCCTGCCTGAATCCGGCCCAGCCGCCGCATTGTTCCACGCCACCGATTACCATTTGCCAAACGCCAAGGGCCATTTCGGCCCCTACGGCGGCGCCTTCGTCGCCGAAACCCTGAGCCACGCGCTGGCCGAGCTGAACGAGGCCTACGCGCGCTATAGCAACGACGCCGAATTCCTCAACGAATACCGCTACGAGCTGAAGCATTTCGTCGGCCGTCCGTCGCCGATCTACCACGCCAAGCGCTGGTCCGAGATGATGGGCGGCGCGCAGATTTATTTCAAGCGCGAGGATTTGAACCACACCGGCGCCCACAAGATCAACAACGTGATCGGCCAGGCCCTGTTGGCCAAGCGCATGGGCAAGCCGCGCATCATCGCCGAAACCGGCGCCGGCCAGCACGGCGTGGCCACGGCCACCATCTGCGCCCGCTTCGGCCTGGAATGCGTGGTGTACATGGGCAGCGAGGACGTCAAGCGCCAGGCCCAGAACGTTTACCGGATGAAGCTGCTGGGCGCCACCGTCGTACCGGTCGAGTCCGGCTCCAAGACGCTCAAGGACGCGCTCAACGAGGCCATGCGCGACTGGGTCACCAACATTGAAAACACCTTCTACATCATCGGCACCGTGGCCGGCCCGCATCCGTACCCGATGATGGTGCGCGATTTCCAGTCGGTCATCGGCGAGGAATGCCTGGTGCAAATGCCGGAAATGACCGGCCGCCAGCCCGACTACGTGCTCGCCTGCATCGGCGGCGGCTCCAACGCGATGGGTATTTTCTATCCCTACATCGACCGGCGCGACGTGCGCCTGGTCGGCGTCGAGGCGGCAGGCGAGGGGCTGCACACCGGCAAGCACGCGGCCTCGCTGACGGCCGGCTACCCGGGCGTGTTGCACGGCAACCGCACCTATTTGCTGCAGGACGAAAACGGCCAGATCATCGAGACCCATTCGGTCTCGGCCGGGCTGGACTATCCGGGCGTCGGCCCCGAGCACGCGTGGTTGAAGGATTCCGGGCGCGCGCAGTACGTCTCGATCACCGACGACGAGGCGCTGCAGGCTTTCCACGATTGTTGCCGCATCGAAGGCATCATCCCTGCGCTGGAGTCGTCGCACGCGCTGGCCTACGCGGCCCAGTTGGCGGCGACCCTGCCGAAGGAGCAGATCGTGCTGGCCAATTTGTCCGGCCGCGGCGACAAGGACATGCACACCGTGGCGGAGCGGATGGGGCTGAATTGGTAGGTCGGCTTCGCGTAGCGTAAGCCGCCGGCGGCGCCGCCAGCGGCGCCGGCCCGCCCCCATTCCACACAATCATAGAAAGCCATCCATGTCCAGAATCACCGCCACATTCGCCGCGCTCGCGGCGCAGAAAAAAACCGCCCTGGTCACCTTCATCACCGCCGGCGACCCCGGCCCGGAATTGACGCTGCCGCTGATGCACGCGCTGGTCGAGGGCGGCGCCGACATCCTCGAACTGGGCGTGCCGTTTTCCGATCCGATGGCCGAAGGCCCGGTGATCCAGCGCGCCTGCGAGCGCGCGTTGAAATTCAACATCGGCCTGAAGGACGTCTTCGAATACGTGCGCCGCTTCCGCGAAACCAACCAGAGCACCCCGGTGGTGCTGATGGGTTACGCCAATCCGCTCGAACGCATGGGCGCCGAGGCGTTTATCGCCGCCTCGAAGGCGGCCGGCGCCGACGGCGCCATCATCGTCGACTATCCGCCCGAGGAATGCGAGGAGTTCGCCGCGGCGATGCGCGCCAACGGCCTCGACATGATCTTCCTGCTGGCGCCGACCTCGACCGAGGAACGCATCGCCCAGGTCGCCAAGGTTGGCGGCGGCTTCAGCTATTACGTGTCGCTCAAGGGCGTCACCGGCGCCGGCAATATCGACACCGTCCAGGTGGCCGAGCGGCTGGCGGCGATCCGCCGCCACGTCAAGCTGCCGATCGGCGTCGGTTTCGGCATCCGCGACGCCGCCACGGCGAAGGCGGTGGCGGCGGTGGCCGACGCGGTCGTCATCGGCAGCCGCATCATCCAGGAAATCGAGAATGC
Organism: Janthinobacterium sp. CG3; assembly: GCF_000344615.1. Taxonomy (GTDB): domain Bacteria; phylum Pseudomonadota; class Gammaproteobacteria; order Burkholderiales; family Burkholderiaceae_D; genus Janthinobacterium. The sequence continues at coordinate 5,513,522 of NZ_KB467824.1, forward strand.
GCCGCCGCAGGGAGCGCCCGCCGCCGTGCGCAGCTTCGTCGCCGGCATCCGCGAGGCGCTCGACGCCTGACGCCGCAACGGCGTTGCGGCGCAAAGCGACAGTAGATGAGGCCGGACGCCGCCGCCCACTTTGATAATTGTTTTGGGGCAAGTTCGACAGCCCGGCCCTAAACGGCTACACTACGGCCACTGAACGAAGCTATCACTGGTGAAGCAAGGATGGGACGGGGCCGCCGGCCCGTCGGGTCGGGCGCATAGCCCCGCCCCGGCGGGGCCGCCGGGCCCGTGCGCCGCTTGCCGGAGTAACCGTCTGCCCGACAGGGCCATAGGAGAGAATATGAGTTGGTTAGAAAAATTGCTGCCCCCGCGGATTCAACGTTCCGACGCCGCGGCGCGCAAAACCATGCCGGAAGGCCTGTGGGTCAAATGCCCGTCGTGCGAAGCCGTGCTGTACCGCACCGACCTGGAGTCGAACCTGCATGTTTGCCCGAAGTGCGACCACCACATGCGCATCCGCGCGCGCGCCCGCCTGGACGGCTTGCTCGACGCCGGCGGCCGCTATGAAATCGGCCAGGAAATCCTGCCGGTCGACACCCTCAAATTCAAAGACAGCAAAAAATACCCGGACCGCCTGAAGTCGGCCATGGAAGCGACCGGCGAGACCGACGCGATGGTGGTGCTGGGCGGCGCCATCATGAGCCTGCCGGTGGTGGTGGCGTGCTTCGAATTCGAATTCATGGGCGGCTCGATGGGTTCGGTCGTCGGCGAGCGCTTCGTGCGCGGCGCCCAGGTCGCGCTGGAGCAGAAGGTGCCGTTTATTTGCATCACCGCCACCGGCGGCGCGCGCATGCAGGAAGGCTTGCTGTCGCTGTTGCAGATGGCCAAGACCACCGCGATGCTGACCAAGCTGTCCGAGAAGAAGCTGCCGTTCATCAGCGTGCTGACCGATCCGACCATGGGCGGCGTGTCCGCCTCGTTCGCCTTCATGGGCGACGTCGTGATCGCCGAGCCGAAGGCGCTGATCGGCTTCGCCGGCCCGCGGGTGATTGAAAACACCGTGCGCGAAAAACTGCCGGAAGGCTTCCAGCGCGCCGAGTTCCTGGTCACCAAGGGTGCCGTCGACATGATCGTCGACCGGCGCAAGATGCGCGAAGAAATCGCCCGCCTGCTGGCCTTGCTGCAAAACCAGGCCGTCGAGGTCCTCGCTTAATTTGTTGTCGTTTTATTCGCGGCGCGCCAACGGGAAATTGTTCCGCCGGCGCGCCGCTTTCACGTAAAGCCCCGCCATGCCCAACCTCCCCACTACTCTGCCGGACTGGCTCGCCATGCTGGAAACCCGGCATTCCGAAACCCAGATCAACATGGGCCTGGACCGCGTGCAAGCGGTCAAGGCGCGCATGGCGCTGCGCTTCGACTGCCCGGTCATCATGGTCGCCGGCACCAACGGCAAGGGCTCCACCTGCGCCATGCTGGAGTCGGTGCTGCTGCGCGCCGGTTACAAGGTCGGCCTGTACATCAAGCCGCATTTCCTCGACTTCAACGAGCGCGCCCGCGTCAACGGCAACATGGCCGGCGACGCCGAGCTGGTGGCCAGCTTTGTGGCCGTCGAGGCGGTGCGCGGCGACACGCCGCTGACCTACTTCGAGTTCACCACGCTGGCGATCATGCACCTGCTGGCCGGCGCCGGGCTGGACGTGGCAATCCTCGAGGTCGGCCTGGGCGGGCGCCTGGACGCCGTCAACGTCATCGACGCCGACGTCGCCATCGTCACCAGCATCGACATCGACCACACCGACTACCTGGGCAGCACGCGCGAGGCGATCGGTTTCGAGAAGGCCGGCATTTTCCGCGCCGGCAAGGCCGCCATTTGCAGCGACCCGGTGCCGCCGCAGTCGCTGATCGAGCACGCCGGGGCGATCGGCGCCGACCTGTGGCTGATGGGCCGCGACTTCAACTATTCGGGCGACAAGCAGCAGTGGAACTACGGCGGGCGGGTGCAACGGCGCCACGCGCTGGCCTATCCGAGCCTGCGCGGCGCCAACCAGATCCTCAACGCCGCCGCCGTGCTGGCCGCGCTGGAGGTGCTCAAGCTGGACTTGCCGGTGGGCGCGCAGGAAGTGCGCACCGGCCTGGTGACGGTGGAACTGCCGGGCCGTTTCCAGGTGCTGCCGGGACGCCCGGCGGTGATCCTCGACGTCGCCCACAACCCGCACGCGGCCGCCGCGCTGAACCAGAACCTGGGCAATATGGGCTTCCATCCCTATACCTACGCGGTGTTCGGCTCGATGCTCGACAAGGACATCGACGGCGTGATGGCGGCGATGGGCGAGCACGTCGACCATTGGTGCGTCTGCGACCTGCCGTCGGCGCGCGCGGCGACGGCCTCCGAGCTGGCGGCGAAGGCGCAATCGATGCTGGCCGGCAGGGACGATAGCGACGAGCGCAGCGTCACTATTTTCCCCAATCCAGCCCAGGCATATGCAAATGCGATGAGCCGGGCCGGCGAGAATGATAGAATTGTGGTCTTTGGCTCCTTCCTGACCGTCGCCGGCGTGATGATGGCCCGAAAATCCTCACTTCACTGACCGTATTCCACCGAAAAATATCACGCATGGGCTTGTTCTCGAAATTTAGTAAAAACAAGCAAGATGGCGCTGGCGAAGACAGCGGCTTTTACACCGCCGACGACCAGGGCGCGACTGCGAAGGCGCGCTCCAAGCGCGCCAGCAACGCCGGCAACAGCGCCGGCGCCGGGCCGCGCCGCGGCGGCAAGGACGCCGCCGATCCGGTGCTGCCGGAGAAGAAACGCGCGCGCCGCCGTTTGGTCGGCGCCGTCGCGCTGGCGCTGGGGGTGGCGGTCGGCTTGCCGATGCTGCTCGATTCCGAACCGAAGCCGCTGGCCTCCGATATCGCGATCCAGATCCCGTCGAAGGACAAGCCGGCCGCGCAGCACGGCGCCGCCACGTCGGCGTCGGGTTCGGTGTCGTCGCGCGTGGCGGCCGGCGACGCCCTTGACCAGTCCGAGGAAATCGTTGACGATGCCGCGGCGCCGGTGCCGGCGGCGCCTGTCAAGGTGGCGCCGACGCCAGTGGCGCCGCCGGTGCTCGCCGAAGTAAAGACTCACATTGAACCGAAGCCGGTGAAACCGGAAGCGCCCAAAGTCGAGGCCAAGGTCGCGACCAAACCGGACGCGCCGAAGGCCGAGGGCAGGGTCGCGCCAAAGCCGGAGCTAAAGCCGGAACCGAAGCCGAAGCCCGAATCCAAGCCGCACGAGACCCGCCAGGCCGAGGCCAAGCCGGTCGAGCCCAAACCGGTCGAGCCGAAACCGGCCGCCAAGCCGGCCCAGCCGGCCGAAGACGCCACGCGCGCGCTGGCGATTTTGGAAGGCAAGCCGGCGGTTAAGCCGCAGGAGGCCGGCTCCGGCAAGTTCGTGGTGCAGGTTGCCGCGCTGGCGACCCAGGACAAGGTCGACGAATTGCAGGGCAGGCTGAAGGAAGCGGGCATCCACTCCTACACGCAGAAGGTGCCGACCCCGACGGGCGAGCGCATCCGCGTGCGGGTGGGGCCGTTCGGCAGCAAGGAAGACGCCGAGAAGGCGCGCGCCAAGTTGAGCAAGCTGGGCCTGGGCGGCAGCCTGGTGCCGGCTTGACGCCAAAGATGGCGGCGAGCGGCCAGCAAGGGCGGGCGGCGTGACGCTGTTCGACTACCTGGTCTTGTTCGTGCTGATCTGCTCGGTGGTCATCAGCACGCTGCGCGGCCTGGTCAAGGAAATGCTGTCGCTGGTGAGCTGGGTGGTCGCCTTCGTCGTCGCCAACGCCTATGGCGCGGCGCTGGCGGCGTTGTTGCCGGATGTTATACCCGGCCAGGTGATACGCCTGATGGTGGCGTTCGTGGTGTTGTTTATCGGCGTGCGCCTGTTGATGGGGCTGCTCGCCATGGCGGTGGACGCGCTGGTCACGGCAACCGGCCTGAGCCTCGCCGACCGCGGCCTCGGCGGCCTGTTCGGCCTGGCGCGCGGCCTGGTCATCGTGTTGGCCGCCGTTATCTTGTGCGGGATGACGTCGATCCCACAGCAGGCTTTCTGGAAACACGCGCTGTTAAGTCCGCTGGCGGAAAGCGGGGCCCGCACCATCAAGCCCTTTCTGCCGGCCGCTTACGCGCAGTACGTGCAATTTTGAATTTTTTTAAAATCAGTAGCACCAGTTTAGGAGCACACCATGTGTGGCATCGTCGGCGTCGTTTCTCATCAACCTGTTAATCAAATGCTCTATGATGCCTTGCTGCTGTTGCAGCATCGCGGTCAGGACGCGGCAGGGATCGCGACCAATCACAGCAGTATGTTTTCCATGCACAAGGCCAACGGCCTGGTCCGTGACGTTTTCCGCACCCGCAACATGCGTTCGCTGCAAGGCAACTCGGGTATCGGCCACTGCCGCTATCCGACCGCCGGCTCGTCCAGCGAGGAGGAAGCGCAGCCGTTCTACGTCAACGCCCCGTTCGGCATCACGCTGGCGCACAATGGCAACCTGACCAACTGGGAACAACTCAAGACCGAGATGTTCAAGAACGACCGCCGCCACATCAACACCGACTCCGACTCGGAAGTGTTGCTCAACGTGCTGGCGCATGAAATCGACGAAGCCACCAGCGCGCTGACGCTCGACCCGGCCGCCGTCTTCAAGGCCGTCACCGTGCTGCACCGCCGCGTGCGCGGCGCCTACGCCGCCGTGGCGCAAATCGCCGGCCTGGGCCTGCTGGCCTTCCGCGACCCGTTCGGCATCCGTCCGCTGTGCATGGGCATCATCGAAAGCGACAAGGGCACCGAATACATGGTGGCCAGCGAATCGGTCGCGCTCGAAGGCATGGGCTTCCGCTTCGTGCGCGACATCGCGCCGGGCGAAGCGGTCTTCATCGACCTCGACGGCGTGCTGCACAGCCAGCAATGCGCCGACAACCCGAGCCTGAACCCCTGCGTCTTCGAATACGTCTACCTGGCCCGCCCGGACTCGATCATCGACGGCGCCTCGGTCTACGCGACGCGCCTGAAAATGGGCGAATACCTGGCCGAGAAGATCCGCAAGGAATTCCCGGAAGGCGAAATCGACGTCGTCATGCCGATTCCCGACTCGTCCCGTCCGGCCGCGATCCAACTGGCGCTGGCGCTGAACATCGAATACCGCGAAGGTTTCATCAAGAACCGTTACATCGGCCGCACCTTCCTGATGCCGGGCCAGGCCATGCGCAAGAAATCGGTGCGCCAGAAGCTCAACGCCATCGCCTCCGAGTTCAAGGACAAGGTCGTGCTGCTGGTCGACGATTCGATCGTGCGCGGCACCACCAGCCGTGAAATCGTGCAGATGGCGCGCGAAGCCGGCGCCAAGAAAGTCATCTTCGCCTCGGCCGCGCCGCCGGTGATCTTCCCGAACGTGTACGGCATCGACATGCCGACCCGCGACGAGCTGATCGCCTACGGCCGCACCACCGAGGAAGTGTGCCGCGAAATCACCGCCGACGCCCTGGTGTACCAGGACATCGACGCGCTCAAGCGCGCCATTTCGGACGTCAACCCGGCGCTGACGAACTTCGAAGCCTCGTGCTTCGACGGCGTCTACGTCACCGGCGATGTGTCGCAAGCCTATCTCGACCGTCTTGAGTACGCGCGCCACAATCCGAAGGCGGCGGCGGTGGAAGACACCCCGCGTTCGCAGCTGAACCTCAACCTCGCCACCACCGAAGGGTGATGGCGCGCCCGGCTTGCGCCGGGCTTTTTTTTGCCCGCGCGCACGCGCGGCGGCGTTTCCGGAAAAACCATGAGCGACACAAAAAACTACGGCTTTACCACCACCATCCTGCACGGCGACCGCCAGAAGTCGATCGAACACGGCTCGCTGCACCGGCCGATCCACACCTCGGTGGCTTTCGGCTACGCCGACGCGCGCCAGCTCGCCTCGGTATTCCAGGGCAAGGAGCCGGGCTTCCGCTACGGCCGCCAGGGCAACCCGACCGTCTCGGCGCTGGAAGATAAAATCACCAAGATGGAAGACGGCGTCGCCAGCATCTGCTTCGCCACCGGCATGGGCGCCATCGGCGCCGTGTTCCAGGCGCTGTTGCGCGCCGGCGACCACGTGGTCTCGTCGTCCTTCCTGTTCGGCAACACCAACAGCCTGTGGCAAACGGTGGCCGGGCAGGGCGTCGGCGTCGCCTTCGTCGACGCCACCGACGTCGGGCGGGTCGCCGCGGCGCTCACGCCGGCGACGCGCATGGTTTTCGTCGAAACCATCGCCAACCCGCGCACCCAGATCGCCGACCTGGAGCGCATCGGCGAACTGTGCCAGCGGCGCGGCATCCTCTACATCGTCGACAACTCGATGACCTCGCCCTACCTGTTCCGCCCGAAGGCGGTGCACGCCGGCCTGGTGGTGAACGCGCTGACCAAGTCGATCGGCGGCCATGGCGACGCGCTTGGCGGCTGCCTGACCGACACCGGCGCCTACGACTGGAGCCGCTTCCCGAACATCGTCGAGAACTACAAGAAGGCCGCGCCTAAGCAATGGGGCATGGCGCAGATCCGCGCCAAGGGCTTGCGCGACTTCGGCGCCTCGCTGGGGCCGGAGGCGGCGCACAGCATCGCCGTCGGCGCCGAAACGTTGGCGCTGCGCATGGAGCGCGCCTGCGCCAACGCCATGGCGCTGGCGCAACTGCTGGAGGCGGACGAGCGCGTCGCCGCCGTGCACTACCCGGGCCTGGCCTCGCACCCGCAGCACGCCCTCGCCGGCGAACTGTTCCGCGGCTACGGCTTCCTGTTCAGCTTTGAGTTGAAGGACGGCATCGACTGCTTCGACTTCCTGAACCGGCTGAAGTTGGCGATCCCGGCCAGCAACCTGGGCGACACCCGCACGCTGGTGATCCCGGTCGCCCACACCATCTTCTTTGAAATGGGCGCCGAGCGGCGCGCCTCGATGGGCATCGCCGAATCGCTGATCCGCGTCTCGGTCGGCATCGAAGACAGCGCCGACCTGCTGGACGACTTCCGCGCCGCCTTGGCCGGCTAGTTGGTGCGGTTGTCGTCGCTCGGGTTGGCCGGAACGGCGCAATCCGACCCGCGACACGCTGCGGGTCAACAAAAAAGCCGGCCCAGGAGGCCGGCTTTTTGCACTATTCTTTCATCGATCTCAATGCCAGCTGCGCATCAGGCCGACCGCCAAGCCCTCGATGGCGAACTCGTCGGCTTCCGGATCGACCTTGATGATCTTGAAGTCCGGGTTCTCCGGCAGCAGCTCGATCAGGCTGCCGGTCTTGCGGTAGCGCTTGACGGTGACGTCGTTGCCGATGCGCGCCACGACGATCTGGCCGTTCTTGGCGCTGTCGACCTTTTTCACCGCCAGCAAATCGCCGTCCATGATGCCGGCGTCGCGCATCGACTCGCCGCGCACCTTCAGCAGGAAATCGGGGCGGGCCGAAAACATCGCCGGGTCGACCTGGTAATGGGTCTCGACGTGCTCCTGCGCCAGCATCGGCGAGCCGGCCGCGACGCGGCCGATCAGCGGCAGCGACATCATCAGCGAGGTCGGCACGCGCGCGGCGGGCGCGTCGACGGAGGCGCCGATCAGGCGGATGCCGCGCGAGGTGCCGGGCGAAATCTCGATGGCGCCCTTGCGCGCCAGCGCCTGCAAATGCTCCTCGGCGGCGTTGGCCGACTTGAAGCCCAGTTCGTTGGCGATCTCCGCGCGGGTCGGCGGGAAGCCGGTATTCTCAATCGCATCCTTGATCAGATTCAGAATTTGTTCTTGCCGTGCAGTGAGCTTGATCATCGGGGTCCGCGCATCGTGAAATGCTGTCTATATAAACAGACTGTATTTTTGTACAGTATCGACGCCAATGCAAGGGCTTTTACCCGTTTTTGAGAAATAATGCCGAAAACCAGCACCCAGCCCGTGTTGCGCGGCGGCGGCGCGCAACACGGGTGTTGAGTATTGACAAAAAAGGCGTTATAATCTTCGGCTCACCGCTTCCCACACTCGTCTTGACGCCGAGGTGGGCGATTATCAATCCGTCCTTAAGGAGTTTGCATGCGTCATTATGAAATAGTATTTATCGTCCATCCGGACCAGAGCGAGCAAGTGCCCGCCATGATCGAACGTTACAAAGCCAGTGTGTCGACACGCGGCGGTTCGGTTCACCGCGTGGAAGATTGGGGCCGCCGTCAAATGGCTTACTCGATCCAAAAACTCGCCAAAGCACACTACATCTGCATGAACATCGAGTGCGACAATGAGACCCTGGTCGAATTGGAAACAGCATTCAAATTCAATGATGCCGTGTTGCGTCATCTGACCGTCAAGATGAAGAAAGCTGAAACAGCTCCTTCGCCGATGATGAAGTCGGTTCAACGTGAAGACGCGGCCAAAAGCCATCGCACCGAAGCGCCTGCGGCTGCCGCCGCCGTCGCAGCTTAATTGTTGTTCGGGAACCTGAGCTGAACCAGCTACAAGTTGTCGCCGTCATTGCCGAGCGCGAAGTATTGCGCTACACCCCGGCGGGTATGCCGATTGTGAATGCAGTATTGCAGCACAGTTCGCAACAAATGGAGGCCGGCATCGCCCGCTTGACCGAGTTTGACGTCGCCGCGCTTGCCGCTGGCGAAATCTCAGGCCGGTTCAGTGAGGCAGCCTTGGGCGGGGTCTATCAGTTCACCGGTTTCCTGGCTCGCAAGAGCCGCAACAGTAAAAGCCTGGTGTTTCACATCATTGATTTTAGTGCTGTCAATTCAGACTAGCGCATTTATTAGATACAGGAGCCTCAAATGGCATTCGGTAAAAAGTTCGACAAAAACAAGCTCAAGCTTAAAGAAAAGCGCAAACAGCAAAACCCGCTGTTCAAACGTAAGAAGTTCTGCCGCTTCACCGCCGCGCACGTTGAACAAGTCGACTACAAAGACGTCGATACGCTGAAAGATTTCGTCCAGGAAAACGGCAAGATCATGCCAGCACGCCTGACCGGTACCAAAGCGCACTACCAGCGCCAAGTTGACACCGCAATCAAGCGCGCCCGCTTCCTCGCGCTGCTGCCATACACCGACCTGCACCACGCTTAATTGCTGGCGTCAGAGAATTCCTGGAGAGAAATATGCAAATCATTCTGTTAGAAAAAGTCGCTAACGTCGGCAACCTCGGCGAAGTCGTCAAAGTCAAAGACGGTTACGCTCGTAACTTCCTGATCCCGCAACGCATGGCTCGCCGTGCTACCGCTACCGCTATCGCTGAATTCGAAGTCAAGCGCGCGGAACTGGAAAAAGCTGCCGCCGCTAAACTGGCCGCTTGCCAAGCCCAGGGCGAAAAACTGAACGGCATGACCGTTCAAGTTGCCCAGAAAGCCGGCGTCGATGGCCGTCTGTTCGGTTCCGTCACCAACTTCGACATCGCTGAAGCGTTGACGAAGCAAGGTTTCGCAGTCGAAAAAGCGCAAGTGCGTATGCCTAACGGCCCGCTCAAAACCACCGGCGAGCACGCCGTGTCGGTTGCGCTGCACACCGACGTCGTCGTTGACGTCACCATCGCCGTCGTCGGCGAGCACGCGTAAAGCGCTACCGGCCCGACGGCCGGTGCAAGCTTGTTGTAATGCTAAAAAGCCGGGTCCGCCCGGCTTTTTTATCGCCAATTTTTTTTAGCCGCGCCGCCGAAGCGGGTATAATTCGCGCCATGAACGCCCCCTCAGATCCGCAACTCGACTCCCTCCGTATTCCGCCGCATTCGATCGAAGCAGAACAATCCGTCATCGGCGGTTTGCTGCGCGACAACGCGGCGTGGGACCGCATCGCCGACTTCATGCATGCGGAGGATTTCTATCGCTACGACCACCGCATCATCTTCGAGCAAATCGTCAAGATGATCAACGCCTCGCGCCCGGCCGACGTGATCACCGTGTACGAAACCCTGACCCAGCTGGGCAAGGCGGACGAGGTCGGCGGCCTGGTGTACCTGAACGCGATGGCGCAAAACACGCCGTCGGCGGCCAACATCCGCCGCTACGCCGAAATCGTCCGCGACCGCGGCGTGCTGCGCAAGCTCATCACCGTCGCCGACGACATCTCCGGCACCGCCTTCAGCCCGCAGGGCAAGGAGGTCAAGCAGATGCTCGACGAGGCCGAGTCGAAGATTTTCGCCATCGCCGAGGAGGGCGCCCGCGGCGCCCAGGGCTGGACCGCGATCCAGCCGCTGCTGACCCAGGTCGTCGAGCGCATCGACGAACTCTACAGCCGCGACAACCAGAGCGAGATCACCGGCGTGCCGACCGGCTTCATCGACCTCGACCGCATGACCTCGGGCCTGCAGCCGGGCGACCTGGTGATCGTCGCCGGCCGCCCGTCGATGGGCAAGACGGCGTTTTCGGTCAACATCGGCGAGAACGTCGCCATCGACAGCGGCCTGCCGGTCGCCATCTTCTCGATGGAGATGGGCGGCTCGCAGCTGGCCATGCGTATGCTCGGCTCGGTCGGCCAGCTCGACCAGCACCGCCTGCGCACCGGCCGCCTGAACGACGAGGACTGGCCGCGCCTGACCCACGCGATCCAGAAAATGAACGACGCCCAGCTCTACATCGACGAGACGCCGGCGCTGAACTCGATCGAGCTGCGCGCCCGTTCGCGCCGGCTGTCGCGCCAGTGCGGCAAGCTCGGCCTGATTATCGTCGATTACTTGCAACTGATGTCCGCCAACAGCCCCGGCGACAACCGCGCCACCGAGATTTCCGAAATCTCGCGCGGCTTGAAGGGGCTGGCCAAGGAACTCGGTTGCCCGGTGATCGCGCTGTCGCAGCTGAACCGCTCGCTCGAACAGCGCCCCAACAAACGCCCGGTGATGTCCGACTTGCGCGAATCGGGCGCGATCGAACAGGATGCCGACGTGATCCTGTTCATTTACCGCGACGAGGTCTACAACCCCGACTCGCCCGACAAAGGCACCGCCGAGATCATCATCGGCAAACAGCGTAACGGCCCGATCGGCAGCATCCGCCTCACCTTCATGGGGCAGTACACCAAATTTGGCAATTACAGTGGTGGCCTGGCGCTGTACCAAGGCGACTAAGCTTCATTGGCAATTCCATCGGCCGCCCCGCCACCCGGGGCGGCGTTCTGTAGTAAATATCACGACGCAATGCTTAACGGAGAATGACATGTTTGGACGCTTGATGCCCACCGAGGGCAAGTTTTTTGATTTGTTTAACCAGCACGCCGAATTGTGCGTCAAAGGCGCCAAAGAGATGCTGGGCCTGATGACCAACTTCGACGACCTGGAAAATCGCGTGCACGCGATTGAAAGCATCGAAAAACAGGCCGACAAGGTCACCTACGCCACCGTCGAGATGCTGCACAAGACCTTCATCACGCCGATCGACCGCGACGAGATCCACCAGCTGATCACGCGCATGGACGACATCCTCGACCTGATGGAAGACGCCGCCCAGACCGTCTCGCTGTACGACCTGAAGGCGGTCACGCCGGAAGCCAAGCGCCTGGCCGAACTGGTGCTGGCCTGTACCGAGAAGGTGCGCGACGCCGTCGCCCTGCTGCACAACATGGACAACTCGCGCCAGATCGTCGCCATCTGCGAAGAGATCGACCGCTTGGAGTCGGACGCCGACCACGTCATGCGCGCCGCCATGTCCAAGCTGTTCCGCGACGAACCGGACGTGCGCAACCTGATCAAGCTCAAGGCCATCTACGAAATTCTGGAAACCGTCACCGACCGCTGCGAAGACGTTGCCAACATCATTGAAGGCATCATCGTCGAAAACGCCTAAGGCGTCGCTCGTTCTGAACAGCTAGAAATCGAAAAGAAAAATCCATGCAAACCCTACAAATGAGCATCTACGCGCTCGCCTTGCTGATCGCACTGGCGCTGGTGTTCGACTTCATGAACGGCTTCCACGACGCCGCCAACGCGATCGCGACGGTGGTCTCGACCGGCGTGCTGAAGCCGCAGACGGCGGTGGCGATGGCGGCCTGCTTCAACTTCGTCGCCATCTTCGTGTTCCACCAGTTGACGGTGGCCACCACGGTGGGCAAAGGCACCATCGACCCCGGCGTCGTCGACCAGTACGTCATCTTCGGCGCCCTGATGGGCGCCATCGTCTGGAACCTGGTCACCTGGTACTACGGCATTCCGTCGTCGTCGTCGCACGCGCTGATCGGCGGCCTGGTCGGCGCCGCGGTGGCCAAGTCCGGCACCGGCGCGCTGGTCTCGGCGGGCCTGATCAAAATCGTCGTTTTCATCGTGCTCTCGCCGGTGCTGGGCTTCGTGTTCGGCTCGCTGATAATGCTGCTGGTGTCGTGGGTCTTCGTGCGCTCGACCCCGCGCCGGGTCGACAAGTGGTTCCGCCGCCTGCAAATGGTGTCGGCCGCGGCGTACAGCCTGGGCCACGGCGGCAACGACGCGCAAAAAACCATCGGCATCATCTGGATGCTGTTGATCGCCGCCGGCTATTCGCAGGCCGGCGAGGCCACGCCGCCGCTGTGGGTGATCATCTCCTGCTACACGGCGATCAGCTTCGGCACGCTGTTCGGCGGCTGGCGCATCGTCAAGACCATGGGCCAGAAGATCACCAAGCTGAAACCGGTCGGCGGCTTCTGCGCCGAAACCGGCGGCGCCATCACGCTGTTTACCGCCACCGCGATGGGTATCCCGGTGTCGACCACCCACACCATCACCGGCGCCATCGTCGGCGTCGGCTCGTCGCAAAAAATGTCGGCGGTGCGCTGGGGCGTGGCCGGCAACATCGTCTGGGCCTGGATCTTCACGATCCCGGCCTCGGCCTTCGTCGCGGCGATCGCCTGGTGGTGCGGCCAGTTCATCATGTAAGCGTCAAATCGCCTCAGGCAGCACCGGGCGGTACGCCCCGCAAGCCGCCCCGCGATTCGCCGGGCGGCTTTTTTTGCGCGCGCGGCACGCCCTAGCGTCGTTGCTGGAAGGAATATTCAGCAATTCGAGATGGTGGCGTGCTACATTCACGCCTGCAAAAGCGGGGCCGCTGGCGTCCCGCGCCAAACAAAGAGATAAGCGGGATGGACGAGTTAGGCATGGATGAGTTGTTGCGGCGGCATTTTGACATCGGCGGCTTGGCGCGCTCGCCGGCCGTGCTGGAAACGGCGCTGGGGATGATGGCCGGCTGGCTCGCCGCCGAACGGGCCAACCCCTATCCGGCCACCGGGTTCGACCAGCTCAAGCGCGAGTTCAACGGCATGCCCCTGCCGGAGCGGGGCATGGCGGCCGGCGCCCTGCTGGCGGAGCTGGAGCGCGACGTCTTCGCCCATACCGCGCAGCTGAACCATCCGAAATACATCGGCCACATGACCCAGGCGCTGCCCTGGATGTCGGTGCTGGCCGAGGCCTTCATCGCCACCTTGAACCAGAACCAGGTCAAGATCGAAACCGCCTACGTCTCCACGTTGATTGAAAACAAGGTGCTGGGCTGGTTGCACCAGCGCGTCTACGATTACGACGAGGCGTTTTACCACGACGTCTTCGCCGACGGCAACCGCCCGCTCGGCAATATGGTCGGCGGCGGCACGATGGGCAACCTGACGGCGCTGGCGGTGGCGCTGGAGCGCCAGTTGCCGGGCGTGCGCAAGGCCGGGCTGTACGCGGCGCTGCAAAAAACGCGGCACAGCGGCGTGGTGGTGCTGGGGTCGTCGCGCACGCACTATTCGATGAAGAAGGCGCTGGCCACGCTGGGTTTGGGCGAGGACGCGATGTGCCTGGTTCCGGTCGACGCCGACAACCGCATCGACCTGGCGGCGCTGCAACGCAAGATCGACGAACTCAAGGCCCGGCGCGTGAAGATCCTGGCGCTGGTTGGCATTGCCGGCACCACCGAAACCGGCAGCGTCGATCCGCTGCCCGAGCTGGCGGCGATCGCCCAACGCGAGCAGGTGTGGTTCCACGTCGACGCGGCGTGGGGCGGGGCGCTGCTGCTGGCCGACCGCTACAAGGAACTGTACCGCGGCATCGAGCTGGCCGATTCGGTCGTCATCGACGGCCACAAGCTGTTCTGGGTGACGATGGCGCAAAGCATGGTGCTGTTCAAGGACGTCTCCAGCCTGGACTGCCTGAAGCACAACGCCAACTACATCATCCGGGCGCGCTCGGGCGACCTGGGCCAGACGTCGCTGGAAGGCTCGCGCCGCTTCGACGCGTTGAAGCTGTGGATGTCGTTCAAGCTGCTCGGCATGCGCGGCTACGACGCGCTGCTGGCGCGGTGCGGCGCGCTGGCCGGGCAGATGCGCGGGCTGATCGCCGCCGACGCGGATTTCGAGCTGACCTCGGCCTCGCCGACCTTTATCCTGACCTACCGCTACGTGCCGGCGCCGATGCAGGCGTCGCTGCGCGCCGCGCTCGCCGCCGGCCGCGCCGCCGACACCGCCGCGCTGAACCTGCAACTGAATACGCTGAACGCCTCGCTGCAGACCTTGCAGAAGGACGGCGGCAAGAGCTTCGTCTCGCGCACGGTGCTGGAGTCGACGCCCTATCCGGGCGATATCGTGGTGCTGCGCATCATCCTGACCAACCTGACGACGACGCCGCGGCACCTGCGCGAGATCCTGGAAGAGCAGCGCTTGTTGGGCGCCAGCCTGGCGGCGGGGTTGACGCCGGTCGGCGCCGGGTAATCCAACATGCCTGCGTCACCCGTTACGCCGGCGTGACGCGGGCATGTCGGCTTACGCCGTTCCTGCTAACCCGACCGACGAAGAGCGCGCTAGCACTATTTGATGCACACGGCGCGCACCATTTTAATGTCGGTGATGCCCAGCAGGGTTTTTTCGATGCCGTCCATTTTCAGCGTCAGCATGCCGTCCTCCAGCGCCGCCGCCAGCAGTTGCGCGACCCGGCTGTGCTCTTGCAGCAGTTTTTTCACCTTGTCGCTGCCGAGCATCAGCTCGTGCAGGCCGACGCGTCCGCGGTAGCCCTTGTTGCATTCGCCGCAGCCGACGGCGCGGTACAGCGTAAAGCGGCCGTCGGCGTCGGCGTAGCGCCGGCGCCAGCCGTCCAGCACGGCGGCGCGCGCGGCGGCGGCGTCGCGCGTGAAGCTGTCGGTGCTGTGCAGCTCGACGCAAAATTCGCTCAGCAGCAGGTCGATTTCGGCGGCGTCCGGATGGTAGGCGCTTTTGCAGCCGGCGCACAGGCGCTTGGCCAGCCGCTGCGCCAGAATGCCGAGCAGCGCGTCGGCGAAGTTGAACGGGTCCATGCCCATGTCGAGCAGGCGCACGATCGACTCCGGCGCGCTGTTGGTGTGCAGCGTGGCGAACACCAGGTGGCCGGTCAGCGAGGCTTCGATGCCCATCGCCACGGTCTCCTTGTCGCGCATTTCGCCGACCATGATGACGTCCGGGTCGGCCCGCAGGAAGGCCCGCATCACGGTGGCGAAGTCGAGCCCGGCCTTGCGGTTCACCTGCACCTGGCGCAGCCCCTTCTGGGTGATCTCGACCGGGTCCTCGACGGTCCAGATCTTGGTGTCGGGCGTGTTCAAGTGGCTCAGCACCGAGTGCAGCGTGGTGGTCTTGCCGGAGCCGGTCGGGCCGCACACGAAGAACAGGCCGTAGGGTTTTTCAATGGCGCCGCGCAGGCGCTCCAGGTTGAACGGCAGCACGCCCAGCTTGTCCAGCGGGATCGGCTCGCCCTGCGCCAGGATGCGCATGACGATGTCCTCGACGCCGCCGCTGGACGGGATGGTCGCCACCCGCAGTTCGATGTCGAGCGGGCCGTATTTCTTGAACTTGATCTTGCCATCCTGCGGCTTGCGCCGCTCCGAGATGTCGAGGTCGCACATGATCTTCACCCGCGCCACCAGCGCGCTGCGGTAGCTGGCCGGGATCTCGATGTAGGGCACCAGCGTGCCGTCCTTGCGGAAGCGGATGCCGGTCTTGCCCTTGCCCGGCAGCGGTTCGATGTGGATGTCCGAGACGCCCTGGCGGTAGGCGTCGACGATGATCTTGTTGACCAGTTTCACCAGCTCGTTCTCGACCGCCTCCGACACCTCGCCCGTCGCGCCGTCTTCGTCGTCGCCGTCCTGCATGCCCGACAGCAGGTCGCCGACGCTGCCCGAATCGCTGGCCGCGCCGAAGAACAACTCCACCGTCTGGGTGAATTCGCGCTGGCCGCAGACGCGGAAGACCACGCTCGACTTGGGGAAGATCTGGTTGACGATCTTGGTGTTGCAGACCCGCTCCGGGTCCAGCGCCAGCACCAGCAGGCCGTCCTTGCCGTCCTCCAGCGGCAGCCAGCCGTTCTGCTCGACGTACTGGCGCTTCAGGTTTTTCAGCAACTCGAGCGGGCGCAGGCGCTCGCGCTTGAAGGGTTCGTACGGCAGCGCGTAAAACGCCGCCAGCGCCTGGCCGACGCTGGCCGGCGTTACCTGGAATTGGTCCAGTAGCACCGCCTCCAGGTCGAGCGACTGCTCGCGCGCGGCGCGGGTGGCCTGCTCCAGTTCGGCCGCCGACAGCACCGCCTCGGCCACCAGCGCGTCGTATTTGCCGCGCAGCAGTTGCGGGGGCCTCAGGCGCTGGCTCAGCGCCACCGACAGCGACGCGCACAGTTCCTTGACGCCGTCCTGGTAGAGCGGGGCGAACGGCCCGCCGTCGCGGTTGTTGATGAACTGGACCACCCCCAGCAGCTCGTTCGACTGCACCGCCACCAGCGGCGCCACCAGCATTTCGCGGGTGCGGTAGCCGGTGCGCTGGTCGACGCCCTGCTGGAAATGCAGCTCGGGCGACAGGCGCTTCAGTTCGGCCTCGTCGTAGACGTCGCTCAGGTTGACGGTTTTCCTGGTCAGCGCGACGTAGCCGGCGATGCTGTGCGCCGACACCGCCAGCTTCAGGTCGCGAAACGAGGTCAGCCCGGTCTTCACCTTCGAGACGATGTAGGCCTTTTCCGCGTCGAGCGCGTACAGCGTGAAGCGGTCGCTGTGGAACAGGTCGCAAAAGTCCATGCCAAGGTCGAGCATGATCTCGTCGAGCTTGCTGGTGGCGTGGATCTTGTTGGTGACCGCCTGCAACTGCTTGAAGAAGTGCAGGCGCAGGTCGAGTTCGGTGGGGCGGGTGCGGCGGTCGACGCCTGCTTCGTTCATGGTGGCGGCGCCTTCAGGGGAGGTCGATTTCCAGGCCTTCGTAGGCGAGGAACACTTGCAGGCCGTGCGGCAGCGGCGCGTGGCGCGCCATCACGTCGGCGAACACCGCCTCCAGCTCGGCGTCGCCGCGGCTCGGTTCGTGGTGGGTGCAGTACAGGCGCTTGGCGCCGCAGCGCAGCGCCAGCGCGAACGCCGCGTCGAAGGTGCCGTGGCCCCAGCCGCGCTTGGCCGGGTATTCCTCGCGGGTGTACGAGCAGTCCATGATCAGCACGTCGACGCCCCGCACGATGGCCTCGATGGCGTCCTGGCGCCGGGCCATGTCGAGGTGGGCGGCGGCGTGCGTCGGCGCGCCGGCGGCGTGGTGGTCGTACCCCGGCTCGTGGTCGCCGCTGAAGAACACCGACTTGCCGTTGCAGTCGATGCGGTAGCCCAGGTCCGTCACCGGGTGGTTCATCTCGGCGTTGCGGACCACCGCGTCGGCCACGTCGATCGCCTCGCCGATGGCCAGGGTCTGGTATTCGATGGTCGCGGCCATCGACGCTTCGCTGACCGGGAAGTAGCTGTTTTGCAGCTGGATCGCCATCACGTGTTCGATGCCGTTGCCGGTGAGCGGGTCGTAGGCGCCGTGCAGGCGCACCCGGCTGCCGGGCACGAACAGCGGCGAGAAGAAGGGCAGGCCGTGGATATGGTCCCAGTGGCTGTGCGTGATGAAGATGTTGGCCGCGACCGGCCGGCCGGGCGGCAGCGACTGCGCCAGCGCGTAAACGCCGGTGCCGCCGTCGAGCACGATCAGGGTGCCGTTGTCGGTGCGCACCTCGATGCAGGTGGTGTTGCCGCCGTAGCGCGCCGTGCGCGGCCCGGGCGACGGAATCGAGCCGCGCACCCCCCAGAATTTGACTTTCATTCTTCGCCCTTGTAGCCACAGTCGAGATAAAGTCGATTCTAGTCTAATTCGCGGCGCCGGCGGGGTGTTGCCGTGTATTACTAAATATTTTGTTGTCAATCCGCGATGTACAGCCGCGTTCAGCGGCGCTACACTGGCGGCGTCCCCCCCTTTCCAGGCGCCCACCATGCACGCGCTGCACCCGGAGCAAATCGCCCAAAGGCTCGACCAGCTCACCGAATTGAGCGTCGCGCTGGGGCGCGGCCACGACATCGGCACCTTGCTCGAACGCATAGTCATGGTGGCGAAAAACCTCACCGGCGCCGACGGCGGCACGCTGTACCGCCCCAGCGCCGACCGGCGCAGCCTGAACTTCCACATTTCCATCAACGACAGCCTGGGCCTGCGCCAGGGCGGCGCCATCGGCGTGCCATCGGTGCCGCTGTGCGACGCCGACGGCACGCCGAACCTGGTCTCGGTGGCCGCCTACGCCGCCCATTCCGGCGAATCGGTCAACATCGAGGACGTCTACCAGGCCGGCGAATTCAACTTCTCCGGCATGCTGGCCTTCGACCGCCACTACGGCTACCACTCGCAGTCCTTGCTGACGGTGCCGATGAACGACCACGAGGGCGCGCTGATCGGCGTGCTGCAGCTGATCAACGCGAAGGACCCGGCCACCGGCGCCGTGCGCGCCTTCTCGCCGACCGACCAGCGCTTCATCGAGGCGCTGGCGGCGCAGGCGGGCGTGGCCATCACCCACCAGCAACTGGTGCTGCAACTCGAGCACCTGCTCGAGGCGCTGGTCAACCTGATCAACATCGGCATCGACGAAAAGTCGCATTACACCGGCCGCCACTGCCAGTTGGTACCGCTGCTGACGATGATGCTGGCCGAGGCGGTGCACCGGAGCGACAGCGGGCCGATGGCCGCCTTCCGCATGAGCGAGGACGACCGCAAGGAGCTGTGGCTGGCCGGCCTGCTGCACGACTGCGGCAAGATCGCCACGCCGGTGCACGTGGTCGACAAGGCCACCAAGCTGCAAACCATTTTCGACCGCATCGCGCTGCTCGACACGCGCTTCGAGGTGCTGATGCGCGACGCCGAAATCGCCGCGCTGAAGCAGAAGCTGGCCGGACCGGACGGCCACGCCGCCATCGAGCGCGAGCTGGCCGAACGGCTGGCGGCGCTGGCCGCCGAGCGCGACTTCCTGCGCCAGGCCAACGTCGGCGGCGAGGCCATGGCGCCGGCCGACCAGGAGCGCGTGCGGCAGATCGCGCGGCGGCGCTGGGTCGGCCCGGACGGCGCCGAGCGCGATTTCCTCGACGCCGACGAGCTGGCCAACCTGACCATACGCTACGGCACCCTGACCGAAGCCGAGCGCCAAGTCATCAACCAGCACATCTCGCTGACGATCCGCATGCTCGAAGCCCTGCCTTGGCCCAAGCATCTGCGCAACGTGCCGGAATACGCCGGCGGCCACCACGAACGCATGGACGGCAAGGGCTATCCGCGCGGCCTGGCGAAGGCGCACATGTCGGTGCAGGCGCGGTTGATGGCCATCGCCGACATTTTCGAGGCGCTGACGGCGGCCGACCGGCCGTACAAGAAGGGCAAGCTGCTGTCGGAGTCGCTGCACATCCTCGGCAACATGAGCCTGGGCGGCCACATCGACCCGGACTTGTTCGACATATTTATCCGCAGCAAGGTCTACCTGGAGTTCGCCAGCCAACACGTCGACCCGCGCCAGGTCGACGCCGTCGACGAGGCGGCCATTCCCGGCTACGTGCCGTGAACGGCGTGAAGTTAAGGGGCCGCCAACGCCAAGGCCAAGCAACGCCAAGGAGCCGGGGCCAGACCCCCGGGGACACGGCGTCGCCGCCTGACCGCGGGGTTACGCCGCCGGTTTTAATCGTGTCAACGGCGCCGCCGCCAAGATAGATGTGGCGGCAACATAGTTGCAACATTACAATGATCTTTTTTTCAGCCGGAGCGCGCATGGCCCTGATCTCGAACCAATGGCGCAAGCGCCTGAGCAAGTACGGCGCGCGCTGGACGCTCGGCCTGGCGCTGACCCTGCTGGCGGCGGCCAGCAGCATCGGCCTGCTCGACAGCGGGCCGATCGAGCGGCTCGATTCGATGGCGGCCGACCTGCGCATGCGCCTGGAACCGGCCCAGCTCGACCCGCGCGTGGTGATCGTCGACATCGACGAGAAAAGCCTGAACGCGGTCGGGCGCTTCCCGTGGAGCCGCGACGTCCAGGCGCGCCTGGTGCGCCAGCTAACCGGCCACTATAAGGTGGCGGCGCTGGGCTTCGATATCTCCTTCCCCGAGCCCGACACCAGTTCGGGCTACGCGGTGCTGGAGAAGCTGGCCCAGGGCGAACTGGCCGGCGTCGACGGCCTGAAGCAGCGGCTCGCCGCGCTCAAGCCGCAAATGGATTACGACGGCCTGTTCGCCGCGGCGATGGCCGGCCAGCCGGTGGTGCTGGGCTACAGCGTCTCGGAACAGCAGCGCAAGGGCGTGCTGCCGGCGCCGGCCTTCAAGGCGGGCGAGCTGAACGGGCGCGCGGTGACGGCGCTGTCGCCGCGCGGCTACGAGGCCAACATCGCCCAGTTGCAAAACGCCGCCCGCGGCGCCGGCATCTTCACCGCGCTGACCGACGCCGACGGCGTGGTGCGCTCCTCGACGCTGCTGCAAAAAATCGGCGACGCCTACTACCCGTCGCTGTCGCTGGCCACCGCCGCCGTCTACCTGCAGGCCAGGGCGATCGCGCCGCACTTCACGCAAAGCGCCGACAGCATGTCGGCGGCCGACCTGGAGAACGGCGGGCTGGAAAAAATCCTGCTGTTCACGCCGGCCGGCCAGGTCGGCATTCCGGTCGGCGAGGCGCTCACCACCATCGTCCAGTTCCGCGGCGCCGGCGGGCCGCGCGGCGGCGCCTTCCGCTACGTCTCGGCGGCCGACGTGCTGAGCGGGGCGGTGCCGCCGGCGCAGCTGCGCGGCGCCATCGCCCTGGTCGGCACCACCGCGCCGGGCATCAACGATATCCGCGCCACCCCGGTCAACCCGGAATACCCGGGGGTCGAGGTGCACGCCAACCTGATCAAGTCGATCCTCGACGGGCGCTTCAAGTCGCGCCCCTACTACGCGCTGGCGATCGAGTTCATCGAGGTGCTGGCGCTGGGCCTGCTGCTGACGGCGGCGCTGGCGGTGCTGTCGCCGGCCGCCTCGATCGCGCTGGCGCTGGCCGCGCTGCTGGCCGCCGCCGGCTTCAACTACTATATGTACAGCGCGCAGGACGCGGTCCTCAACATCGCCGCCATCACGCTGCTGGTGCTGGCGCTGTTCATGCTGAACCTGGGCTGGGGCTACTACTTCGAGTTCCGCAAGGGCCGCGCGCTGGTGTCGCGCTTCGGCGAATACGTCGCCCCCGAACTGGTGGCCGAGATGGCCGACAACCCGGAGCGATACAATATGGACGGCGAGAGCCGCGAGCTGACGGTGCTGTTCGTCGACGTGCGCGGCTTCACCACCATTTCCGAGGGCCTGACGCCGAAGGCGCTGCGCGAATACATCAACCTGTACCTGACGGCGATGTCCGAGGACATCCGCGACAGCCACCACGGCACCCTCGACAAGTACATCGGCGACGCCGTCATGGCCTTCTGGGGCGCGCCGGTGGCCTTCGCCGACCACGCCAGCCGCGCCGTCGCCACCGCGCTGCTGATGCAGCGCAGCGCGCGGCGCCTGAACGACGAGTTCATCGCCCGCGGCTGGCCGCCGCTGAAGATCGGCATCGGCGTCAACAGCGGCCCGATGCACGTCGGCGACATGGGCTCGCGCATCCGCCGCGCCTACACGGTGATGGGCGACGCCGTCAACCTCGGTTCGCGCCTGGAGGGTATCACCAAGGTCTACGGCGTCGGCATCGCGGTCGGCGCCACCACCCGCGCCGCCGCCCCCGAATTCGCCTACCGCGAACTGGACCTGGTGCGCGTCAAGGGCAAGCTGGAGCCGGTGGCGATCTTCGAGCCGCTGCTGCCGGCCGAGCAGGCCGGCGCGGCGCTGCTGGCCGAGCTGGAGCGCTGGCGGCGCGCGCTGGCGCTGGTGCGCGCGCAGCAGTGGGACGGCGCCGCCGAGCTGGTCGGCGAGCTGGCGCGCGACTGCCCGGACGTCGCGCTGTACCGCCTGTACGCCGAGCGCATCGCCCGCTACCGCGTCGAGCCGCCGGGCGTGGATTGGGACGGCGTGACGGCGTTCACCACCAAGTAAGGCCGGCGCGGCCGGGCCGTTGTTGCAAACGCACCATAGCGTACCCGGCCGATGCGGCGCGGCGTATTGAAAGCGGCGAAAATTACTGACCGCCAAGGGTAAAGCGGACTACACTGCGAGCATGCTCGCCGTGAGGCCGCGGCCGTTGATGCCGCCCATGGCGAGCGGCCACGACTATTCAAGCAATGCGCCGCCCGCGACACCCGTATTCAGTCAGGAGTTGACCAATGAAACACCGATTACTGCGCCTGCTTGCCGGCTCGGTCCTGTCCGTCGCCGCCGCCGCCGCGTGCGGCGCGGACGACGCCGCCGCCGCCGCGCTGCGCTTCGACATCAGCCGCTTCGACGTCAGCGGCAACAGCCTGCTCGATCCGGCCGAGGTGGCGCGGGTGCTGGCGCCGTTCGCCGGCAAGCAGCGCGACTTCGGCGACATCCAGCGCGCGCTCGAGGCGCTCGAGGCGGCCTTCCACCAGCGCGGCTACAGCGTGGTCCAGGTCGAGCTGCCCGAGCAGGAGCTGAACCGCGACGTGGTCCTGCTGCGCGTGGTGGAAAACCGCATCGGCCGGGTCAGCGTCAGCGGCAACCGCCACGTCGACGAGGCCAATGTGCGGCGCGCGCTGCCGGCCCTGGTCGAGGGGCGCACCCCGAACATGGCGGCGTTGTCGACCGGCCTGCGGCTGGCCAACGACAACCCGGCCCGCAAGATCACGCTCAAGCTGCAAAGCGGCGAGGCTAGCGGCGAGGTCGACGCCGCCCTCGAGGTGGCCGACGAGCGGCCGTGGAAGGTCAGCGCCAACCTCGACAACGCCGGCACCGAACAAACCGGCAAGAACCACCTTGGCGTGGTGCTGCAGCACGCCAACCTGTGGGGCCGCGACCACGTGCTGAGCCTGCAGTACACCACCAGCGTGCAAGAGCCGAGCCGGGTCGCCGTGTACGGCCTGGGCTACCACCTGCCGCTGTACGCGCGCGGCGACTCGATCGACCTGTTCGCCAGCTATTCGAACGTCGACTCCGGCTCGGTCGCCGCCGGCATTTTCGACCTGGCCGTCAGCGGCAAGGGCGCCGTCGCCGGCGCCCGCTACAACCAGTACCTGGCGCGCGCCGACAAGCACGAGGGCAAGCTGGTGTACGGCGTCGACTTCAAGGCCTACAAGAACAACGTCGAGTTGCAGGGCCTGGGGTTGCAACTGGGCCGCGACGTCACCGTGCACCCGCTCAGCGTGGCTTACCTGGGCAGCTGGACGCTGGAGCGCGGCGAGGCCAACCTCGCCGTGACGCTGCTGCGCAACGTCGCCGGCGGCGCCCACGGCGCCCAGAAAGACTTCGACGCGGCGCGCAGCGGCGCGCGCGCCAACTACCGCGCGCTGCGGCTGGCCTCCAGCCTGAGCCGGCTGCTGCCGGGCGACTGGCAGGCGCGCGCCGTCGTCAACGGCCAGTACACGCCGGACGCGCTGGTGCCGGGCGAGCAGTTCGGCGCCGGCGGCGCCGGCTCGGTGCGCGGCTTCGCCGAACGGGCGCTGTCCGACGACGCCGGCGTGGCCGCCAACCTCGAGTTGTACACGCCGAACTGGTGCGGCGGCGCGCGTTGGCAATGCCGCGCGCTGGCGTTCTACGACGCCGCCCACCTGTGGCGCCGGCACGCGCTGGCCGGCGAGGCCGGCGGCAACGGCATCGGCAGCGCCGGCCTCGGCCTGCGCGTGCAGTTCGCCGACATGGCCAGCCTGCAGCTCGATTACGGCCACGTGCTGCGCGCCGCCAGCGCCGCGCCGGCCGACGGCAACCGCCTGCACCTCAGACTCGCGCTGTCGTACTAGCACTATTAGTCACACTAGCAACACCCGGAACCACTAGGACCACCCGATGAAAACCCAGCCCGCCAGAGTCGCCGCCCGTCGCCCCGCCCCGTCCCGCCAGCCGCCGTTGCGGCGCAGCTGCCTGGCCCTGCTGATCGGCGCCTGCTTCGGCCCGGCGCTGGCGCAACCGACGCTGCCGCAGGTGGTCAACGGCCAGGCCACGTTCGCGCGGCAGGGCAATGTGTTTTCCATCACGAATACGCCGAACGCCATCATCAACTGGCAAAGCTTCTCGGTTAATCCGGGCGAGCTGACGCGCTTCATCCAGCAAAGCGCCGGTAGTAGCGTGCTCAACCGCATTACCGGCCAGGACCCCAGCCGCATCCTCGGCGCGCTGCAGTCGAACGGCCGGGTGTTCCTGGTCAACCCGAACGGCGTGCTGTTCGGACGCGACGCGCGCGTCGACGTCAACGGCCTGGTGGCGTCCAGCCTGGCCATCTCGAACGGCGACTTCCTGGCCGGCCGGCAGCGCTTCGCCGCCGACGGCGGCGCGGCGGGCGCGGTGGCGAACCAGGGCGTCATCACGACGCCGGCCGGCGGCCANGTGTTCCTGCTGGCGCCGCAGGTCGACAACAGCGGNATCATCAACGCCCCCAACGGCGAGGTGGTGCTGGCGGCCGGGCGCAGCGTGCAACTGGCCGACGCCGCCAACCCGGCGCTGCAGGTGGTGGTGTCGGCGCCGGCCGACCAGGCCGTCAACCTGGGGCAGGTGATCGCCCAGGGCGGGCGCATCGGCATCTTCGGCGCGCTGGTGAACCAGCGCGGCCGGCTCAGCGCCGACAGCGCGGTGCTCGGCGAGAACGGCAAGATCGTCCTCAAGTCCAGCAACACCACGCTGCTCGAAGCCGGTAGCCGCACCAGCGCCACCGGCGCCGGCCGGGGCGGCCGGATCGAGCTGCTGGGGCGCCGCGTCGGCCTGACCGGCGACGCCNGCGTCGACGCCAGCGGCGCGCTGGGCGGCGGCAGCATCCTGGTCGGCGGCGACTACCGCGGCGCCAACGCGGCGGTGATGAACGCCGAGCAGAGCTACCTGGGCGCCGGCGCCACGCTCAAAGCCGACGCCACCGCGCGCGGCGACGGCGGCAAGGTCGTGGTCTGGTCCGACGGCGCCACCCGCGTCTTCGGCAACATCAGCGCGCGCGGCGGCGCCCAGGGCGGCGACGGCGGCTTCGTCGAAACCTCCGGCCACTACCTCGACATGCAGGGCAACGTCGACACCACGGCGGCCAGGGGCAGGACCGGGCAGTTGCTGCTCGACCCGAGCAACATCTACGTCGCCGTCGACGGCGCCACCGCCACCGGCGCCGGCATGGCGCCCACCGGCGCCGGCAACGCCAGCAACAGCGGCAACGTCTTTTCCGAAACGAGCAGCTCGGCCGACTCGCTGCTGACCACGGGGGCGCTGGTGGAGCTGCTGAACGGTAGCAACGTGACGGTGACGACGAGCAACCCGAACGCCGGGGGAGCCGGCTTCATCAAGGTGGTCAGCCCGGTGGCCTGGGGCAGCGGGCGCGCGCTGACGCTGGACGCGGCCGCCGGCATCTCCCTTGACGCCGGCATCGACGGCGGCAGCGGCGCGCTGACCCTGCTCAGCGCCGCCGGCGATATCACCCAATCGGTGGCGCTGAAGGTCGGCGCCCTGACGGCCAGGGCGCCGGGCGGAAGCGTCATGCTTAACTTTGCCGATAACCAGATCGGCGGCCCGGTCACCCTCGACGCTTCGCTCAACGCCGTGCTCGCGGCCGGCGGCGGCGGGGCGCTCGACATCGCCTCCGCCAGCGTCGGCGGCGACCTGAGCGTGATTGCCGGCGGCGGCCCGCTGCGGGTCAGCGGCAACGTCACCAGCAACGGCGGCATTGTCCGCCTGTTTGCCGACAATATCGACCTGCTCGGTAGCATCGCCGTCGGCACCGGTTCGGTGACGCTGCAACCGATTTCGCCGACGCAGCAGATCCACGTCGGCGTCGGCGCCGCCGACGCCGCCGGCACGCTGGGCCTGAGCGAGGCCGAGCTGCGGCGCATCTCGACCAGCGGCTTCCTCACGGTGGCGCCGAGCGGGGCCGATGTGACCGGCAACCTGACCGTGGTCGGCAATCTCGACCTGTCGAGCACGCTCAACGCCGGCTCGGTGAACGGCAATTTGCTGCTGGGCGTTAACGAGGGCATGGGCAACCTGACGATCAACGCCGGGGCGCAGGTGGTGGTGCCCGGCAAGCTCAAGCTGAGTACCCAGACCTTCGATGGGTACACCATCACCAACGCCGGTAGCCTGAAGGCGACCGAAGTGCATCTGAGTTCGGGCAAGATGGTGCTGGAGGGCGGCGTCATCGACGCGCCCGTCGTCAGCCTGTCGACCCAAAACGCGATCGACCTCGGCTCGAGCACCGACTCGCAGTTGGCGACGCTGGAGCTGAGCGGCGCCGAACTGGCCCGGCTCAACAACAACACCGACTTGCGCATCGAGGTCTTCCTGAACAGCAGCGGCGGCATGGTGATCAGCGCGCCTTTGCGCCTGCCGGCGAACCTGACCCTGGCCGCGCCTGCCGTCATCGACGCGCGGGCGGCGCTCAGCGTCGGCGGCGTGTTCCGCCTCGACCAGGGTAGCTGGGTGCAGAACAACGCCAACCTGCCGGCGTTCTCGGCGGGCGATTTCCAGATCAACCAAGGCGCCGCGAGTTTCCTGCGCGTCAAGGGCGGTACCGGCGCCAGCGGCGGCGGCTCGCCCTACCAGATCGCCGACGTCTACGGCCTGCAGGGCATCGCCAGCCTGGACATGGCCAACGAGTATGTGCTGGCCGCCAATATCGCCGCGGCCGGCACTGTCAACTGGAACGGCGGCGGGGGATTCGCGCCGATCGTCGACGGCCAGGGCCTCGGCTTTTCCGGCGTGCTCGACGGCGCCGGCCACAGCATTTCCGGCCTGACCATCAACCTGCCCGCGGGGCGCGGCGGCAACGGCTCCTCCGTCGGCATGTTCGGCGTGCTGTCGGGTGGCACCGTCAAGAACCTGTCGCTGCTTGGCGGCAGCGTGAAGGGCGTCAGCAAGGTCGGCGCGCTGGCCGGTTATGTCAACAGCGGCAGCGTACTGAACGTCAGCAGCGACGTCAGCGTCAGCGGCGATTTGACAATTGGCGGCCTGGTCGGCTCCAACAACGGCAGCATCGTCGGTTCACGCGCCAGCGGCGCCGTGACCGGCAATGGCGAGAGTATCGGCGGCCTGGTTGGTTATAACGATGGCAGCGGCACAATCAGCGCGTCGGCAGCCTTCGGCGGCGTCGGCGGCGCGCGCCGTGTCGGCGGCCTGGTCGGCCTGAACGCCGGCCTGATCCAGGACGCGTTTGCGCTCGGCGCCGTCAGCGGCGTCGCCAACCCCGACTATATGTCTGAAAATATCGGCGGCCTGGTGGGGGAAAACGCCACCGGCGGATCCGGCTCCGGCAGCATCGTCAACGTCTACAGCGCCGGCGCCGTCAACGCGGCCGGTTTTGCCAACGTCGGTGGCCTGGTCGGGCTGAACAACGTCAGCCTGAGCAATGGCTACTGGAACACCAGCACCTCGGGCCAGGCCGTGGGCTTGGGCGCTGACAACAGCAGCGGTTCGAGCGCCACCGGCCTGACCGAGGCGCAAAGCATGCAGCAAGCGAGCTTCGCCGGTTTCGAGTTCGGCGGCAGCGCGCCGGTCTGGCGCCTCTACGAGGGCCGCACCGGTCCCTTGCTGAAAGCCCTGCTGACGCCGCTGGCGGCCGACGTCAGCGCCACCGCAAGGCGCGAATACGACGGCAGCCAGAGCCATTTCGCCGGCAGCATCGGCTACACCGGCCTGACCGGGGGCGACACCGGCGCCGACGGCGCGCTCGACTATACGACGGCGGCGCGCAACGTCGGCACCTACGCGCTCGACGGCCTGTGGTCGACCAAGTACGACATCACCTACTCCGGCAACACCAGCCTGACGATCGACCCGCGCGCGCTCACCGTCGGCATTGGCGGCAGCAAGGTCTACGACGGTTCGACCGGCTTCACCGGGGCGGTCTACACCATCAACCGCCTCATCGACGGCGACAATGTGACGGTCGGCGGCAGCGCCACTTTCCTGGACAAGAACGCCGGCACCGGCAAGGCNGTCTCGGCCGAAGTGTCGCTGAGCGGCGCCGACATCGGCAACTACAGCTTCGGCTCCGGCGCCAGCGGCTTTGCCGACATCACCAAGGCCGTCGTCAGCATCGCCACGCTGACCGGCGTCAACAAGGTGTACGACGGCGTCACCGCCGCCAGCGTCAGCGGCACGCTTAGCGGCGTGCTCGGCAGCGACAGCGTCACGCTGGTGGCCGGCGCCAGCAATTTCGCCGACAAGAACGTCGGCGCCAACAAGAGCATCGGCATGAGCGGCGCCACCCTGGGCGGCGCCGACGCCGGCAACTACGCGCTGGCCAACAGCGCCGGCGGCGCCACGGCCGATATCAGCGCGCGCACGCTGAACCTGAATTACAGCGCCGGCAACAAGGTCTACGACGGCAACGTCAACGCCAGCGTCAGCAGCAGCGACGACCGCGTCGCCGGCGATGTGTTCGGCGTCAGCCAGAGCGCCAGTTTCGCCGACAAGAACGCCGGCGCCAACAAAAAGGTGACGCTGGCCTCGGTGGCGCTGTCCGGCGCCGACGCCGGCAACTACCTGCTGAACTATTCGCCTGTCCTGCAGGCCAGCATTTCGCAGGCGAACCTGTCGCTGGCCGGCGTCAGCGTCGCCAACCGGGTCTACGACGGCACGCTGCAAGCGAGCGTCAGCGGCGCCACGCTGGGCGGGGTGATCGGCCAGGACCAGGTTGTCGTCAGCGGCGGCCAGGGCAGCTTCAGCGACAAGAACGTCGGCGTCGGCAAGCTGGTCAAGGCCAGCGGCTTCGTCTTGGAGGGCGTCGACGCCGGCAATTACGCGCTCGCTTCGCTGAGCGCCGACGCCAGCGCCGACATCACCGCGCGCACGCTGCAGTTGCGCTACACCGCGGCCGCTAAAGTCTACGACGGCAGCACCGTGGCCAGCCTGAGCGGCGTCGCCGACGACCGCGTCGCCGGCGACGTGCTCGACATCAGCCAGCGCGCCAACTTCGCCGACAAGAACGTCGGCGTTGCCAAGGCGGTGACGCTCAGCGACGTGGCGCTGGGCGGCGCCGACGGCGGCAATTACGTGGTCGCGGTGGCCGGCCCGCTGTTCGCCAGCATCACGCCGGCGCGCCTGGGCCTGAGCGGCGTCAGCGTCGCCAGCCGGGCTTACGACGGCGGCACCGACGCGCTCGTCAGAGCCAGCCTGGACGGCGTGGTTGGCGGCGACGCGGTCAGCCTGCTCGGCGGCGCCGGCCGCTTCGACGACAAGAACGTCGGCGTCGGCAAGAACGTCGCCATCAGCGGTTTCCGCCTGGGCGGCGCCGACGCCGGCAACTACCAGTTCGTCCCCGGCGGCCTGTCGGCCACGGCCGACATCACGCAAAAGGCGCTGGCGAGCTGGGTCGGCGCGGCCGGCGGTTTGTGGAGCGAGGCCCGGAACTGGGACGGCGGCGCGGTGCCGGACGGCGCCAACGTGCTCGACGTGAACTTGACGGGCAGCGGCGTGGTCAATTACAACGCCGGTGCCGGCGCCACCAGCATCCGCAACCTGAACGGCGGCCAGGGACTCAGCGTCAGCGGCGGCAGCCTGACCCTGGGTTACGCCGCCACCGACCGCTCGCTGCTGAGCGGCGCCCCCGGCCTGAACATCAGCGGCGGCAACCTGGTGCTGCGCGGCGGCTTGACGGTCGACGACTACGCCCAGAGCGGCGGCGTGGTCGGCGGCGGCGGCAGCTTGAACGTGCGGCGCAGCTTTAGCCAAAGCGCCGGCAACCTCGGCGTCGACGGCGCGCTGGCGATCGTCCAGGCCAGCGGCGACCTGGCGTTCTCGAACCTGAGCGCGGCCAGCGTGTCGCTGTTCGCCGAGGCCGGGCGCATCAGCCAGAGCGGTCCGGTGGTCAGCGCCAACCTGGTGGCGCGGGCGCAAAACGGCGTCGCGTTGAGCAACGCCGGCAACCGCGTCGGCGGCTTCAGCGCCAGCAACAGCGGCGCCGGCGGCATCGCGCTGACCAACGTCAGCAAGCCCGGCACGCTGGTGCTGGGTACCTTGAGCAGCGGCGCCGGCGACATCGTCATCGACAACACCGGTGGCATTGAAAGCCACGCCATCAACGCCAACGGCGGCAACGTCTCGCTGACGGCGCACAGCCCGATCCAGGTCGAGGGCGCCATCAGCGGCGCCGATATCGACCTGTCGGCCAGCACCGACATCGTGCTCGGCGACGGCGCCCGGCTGGCCGCGCTGAGCGACGTCAGCATGAGCGCCGGCACCGGCATTGCGCTGCAGGGCGCGGCGCGCGTGAACGCCGGCGGCAATATCGCCCTGGCGGCCGGCAGCGGCGTCACGCTGGACGGCACGTCCAGTCTGACGGCGAGCGCCGGCAGCATCCATATCGCCACCGCCAGCGGCAGCATCGTCGCCGGCGGCGGCGCCAGCATCAGCGGCGCCTCGGTGCTGCTGTCGGCGCCGCAAGGCGCGGTGGTGGCGCCCGGCTCGGTCTTCGCGGGCGGCGCGGTGCCGGTGGTGGAAAGCGGCACCGGCGCGACGCCGGTGCAGGTCGCGCCGTTGACGCAGGCGCTGAACACGACCATCGACCTGATCAACACCAGCTCGTCCGGCGGGCTGGACCCGGCGCCGGCGCAGCTGCCGCCGCTGGGGACGGTGGAGCGGGAGTCGGACGCGACGCCGGCCAACGAAGGGGGCGGCGTCGCGCCGGTGATCGACGACGCGAGATCAACAAGCAATGAACAGGGAGTGGAAAAAAATGATGGCATCAAGAAAACATTCTGTAATTAAGGTATGGCTGGCGCTGGCGCTGCTGTGTTGCGCGGCGTTTGCCGCCGCCGCCCAGGTGGCCGGCACGGTGATGAACCTGAACGGGCCGCTGCTGGCGAAAAAGGCCGACGGCAGCGCCAAGATCCTGGCCGTTAAGTCCGAGGTGGAGCAGGGCGACACGCTGGTGACGGAGAAAAACACCTATGCGCTGATCAAGTTCATCGACAACAGCGAAATCACGCTGCGTCCGAACACCACGTTTACCATCGACCAGTTTGCCTTCGAGGCCGACAAGGCGGCCGCCGACAACGCCGCGTTCACGCTGATCAAGGGCGGCCTGCGCTCGCTCACCGGTCTGCTCGGCAAGCGCAACAAGGAACGCTTTTCGCTGAAGACGCCGGCCGCCACCATCGGCATCCGCGGCACCACCTTCATCGTCGAGTACGTGCCGGAAGACGAGCAGGCGCTGGCGGCGACGCGCCTGGCCTACAACCTGGCCAGCACGGCGGCGCTGGACTTGCCGGAGGCGCGCGGCGAGGCCGGCGCGGCGGCGATCGCGCCGTTGATGCTGGCGCAGGCGCAGGCGCAGGCGCAGCCGAGGCTGGCCCTCACGTCGGGTCTGTACTTCCATGTCCTCGACGGCCTCATTTCGGTGACCAACAAGGGCGGTACGCAATCGTTCGCGGCCGGGCAGTTCGGCTTCGCGCGCTCGCTCATGATCCCGCCCGTCCAGGTGCCGAGCATCCCCGGCGGCATACGGTTCTCGCCGCCGTCCAAGTTCCCGTCCAGCTCGTCGGGCGCGCAGAACGGCCCCACTGGCAGGGGCGGCGGCGTGGTGGACTGCGTGGTGCGCTAGTGCCTTGGGTTGTCAAATGGGCACAGGAACGTGCCTGCCCTTTTAGTTGCCACGTCGACGAATTGGCAAGCCGCTATGGCTCCCGACAGCAAACGCCTGCACCTCAGGTTCGCGCTGTTCTACTACAAACATGAGAAGCAATCCGGAACCACTAGGACCACCCGATGAAAACCCAGCCCGCCAGAGTCGCCGCCCGTCGCCCCGCCCCGTCCCGCCAGCCGCCGTTGCGGCGCAGCTGCCTGGCCCTGCTGATCGGCGCCTGCTTCGGCCCGGCGCTGGCGCAACCGACGCTGCCGCAGGTGGTCAACGGCCAGGCCACGTTCGCGCGGCAGGGCAATGTGTTTTCCATCACGAATACGCCGAACGCCATCATCAACTGGCAAAGCTTCTCGGTTAATCCGGGCGAGCTGACGCGCTTCATCCAGCAAAGCGCCGGTAGTAGCGTGCTCAACCGCATTACCGGCCAGGACCCCAGCCGCATCCTCGGCGCGCTGCAGTCGAACGGCCGGGTGTTCCTGGTCAACCCGAACGGCGTGCTGTTCGGACGCGACGCGCGCGTCGACGTCAACGGCCTGGTGGCGTCCAGCCTGGCCATCTCGAACGGCGACTTCCTGGCCGGCCGGCAGCGCTTCGCCGCCGACGGCGGCGCGGCGGGCGCGGTGGCGAACCAGGGCGTCATCACGACGCCGGCCGGCGGCCA
>NZ_KB467824.1:5546183-5549265 GCF_000344615.1 Janthinobacterium sp. CG3
GCGGCAGCATCCTGGTCGGCGGCGATTACCGCGGCGCCAACGCGGCGGTGATGAACGCCGAGCAGAGCTACCTGGGCGCCGGCGCCACGCTCAAAGCCGACGCCACTGTGCGCGGCGACGGCGGCAAGGTCGTGGTCTGGTCCGACGGCGCCACCCGCGTTTTCGGCAACATCTCGGCGCGCGGCGGCGCCCACGGCGGCGACGGCGGCTTCGTCGAAACCTCCGGCCACTACCTCGACATGCAAGGCAACGTCGACACCACGGCGGCCAAGGGCGAGACCGGCCAGTTGCTGCTGGACCCGACCTCGATTTGGATCGCCGTCGACCTCGCCAGGGCGAACGAAGTTGGCATGGTCGGTGACGCCGTCACGCCGGACAGCGGCGGGAACTTCGCCGAATCCGGCACGGCGAGCGAGTCGCTGGTGACCACGGGCCGCCTGGAGACCTTGCTGGCTGGCTCGCACGTGACGGTGACGACGAACAATCCGAACGCCGCCGGCGCCGGCCACATCATCGTGGTCAGTCCGCTCGCCTGGTCCAGCGGCAAAAACCTGTCCATGGAAGCGGACGGCGGCATCTTTCTGCGCGCGCCGATCAGCGCGCCGGGCGCGACGCTCAACCTGCGCAGCGCCGCCGGCGAGATTCAGCAAAACGGCGGCGCCGCCGAGCTGACCGTGGGAGCGCTGATGGCCAGCGCCAGCGGCGGCGGGATCGCGTTCGAGGACTCCCGCAACCAGGTCAGCGGGCCGGTCGTGCTGACGGCGACGGCAGGGGTGACGATGCGCTTTCGCGGCGCGCTCAATATCGCCTCGGCGAACAGCGGCGGCACGCTGGACGTCAGCGGCAGCGGCCCGTTGACCATCAGCGGTAGCGTCGGCAGCGGCGGCAGCCCGATCTACCTGTCCTCGCTGGATGCCCTTAACGTGACGTCCACGGCGACGCTCGACAGCGGCAACGGCCAAATCATACTGCAGGCCAAGAACATGGATCTGCTCGGCTCTATCAACGCCGGCTACGGCGTGGTGAAGCTGGCGCCCTTGGCCGACGGCAACGTCGCGGTCGGTGTCGGCGCCGTCGACGCCGCTAACACGCTGGGCCTGAGCCAAGCCGAATTGCAAACCATTAAGACCAGTTCCTTGCTGACGGTGGGCGAGCTCTTCGGCGAAAGCAGCGGCAGCCTGGCGGTGGTCGGCAACCTCGACCTGAGCGCGACGCTGAACGCCAACGCCGCCAACGGCAACCTGTTGTTGCACACCGCCCAGGGCGACATCACGGTGGCCGCCGGCACGCAAACCACGCTGGCCGGCGCGCTGAACCTGCAAACCTCGCCCGGCGGGAGCTACCGGATCAGCAACGCCGGCACGCTGAAGGCGGCCGGCATCAACCTGTTTTCCGGCCAGATGACGCTGGCCGGCGGCGTGCTCGACGCGCCCTCGGTGAGCCTGGGCAGCTTGAATTCGATCGAACTGGGCGCCGGCGGCGTGCTGCCGGGCGCGCTGGTGTTGAGCGCCGCCGACCTGGACAGCGTGCCCGGCGCCAGCGCGCTGCATATCGAGGTCAACAGCGCCAACGGCGCCGGCGACATCCACATCGGCACCGCGCTGAGCCGCGCGGGCGACCTGAGCCTGTCGGCGACGCGCGAGCTGACGGCGACGGCGCCGCTCAGCGTCGGCGGCGTTTTCCACCTCTATCGCGGCAGCTGGGTGCAGAACGACGCCAACCTGCCGGGGTTTTCGGCGCGCGATTTCCAAATCGACCGCGGCAACACCGCCAGATTCCTGCGCGTCACCGGCGGCACCGGCGCCAGCGGCGCGCCCTACCAGATCAGCGACGTCTACGGCTTGCAGGGCATCGCCAGCCAGGGCATGGCCAACGAGTATGTGCTGGGCGCCGACATTGCCGCCGCCGGCACCGTCAACTGGAACGGCGGCGCCGGCTTCGTGCCGATCGTCGACTACGAGGGCCGCGGTTTTTCCGGCGTGCTCGACGGCGCCGGCCACGCCATTGCCGGCCTGGCCATCAATATGCCCGGCAAGGACGACGTCGGCCTGTTCGGCTCGCTCACCGGCACCGTCAAAAACTTGCAGCTGCTCGGCGGCAGCGTCATCGGCCGCAACAACGTCGGCGCGCTGGTCGGCCAGGGGGGCTTCGTGGAAGGCGTTTTCAGCAGCGCCAGCGTTAGCGGCCAAGGCCACGTCGGCGGCCTGGTCGGCCTCCAATACGGCAACCCCGACTCCATCCCCGGCATTCTCAAGTCCGGCGCCAGCGGCAACGTCAGCGGCGAGTACGGCGTCGGCGGCCTGATCGGTGGAACCTACGGCGTGGTCCAGGACTCCTTCGCGCTGGGTAACGTCACCGGCACCAGCAATGTCGACGTAAGCCATACGGACCTGGGCGGACTGGCCGGCATGAGCGTCGGCACTCCCTATAACAAGCTCATCAATGTGTACAGCCGCGGCGTCGTCAGCGGCCCGGGCTTTACCAATGTCGGCGGCTTGGTCGGCTTCAGCGACGGCCCTGTCAGTAATGGCTACTGGAACATCGAGAGTTCGGGCCAAACCAACGGCATTGGCTTGCGTGGCACCTCCGCCAGCGGCGCCGTCGCCGGCCTGACCGAGGCGCAAAGCATGCAGCAAGCGAGCTTCGCCGGTTTCGAGTTCGGCGGCAGCGCGCCGGTCTGGCGCCTCTACGAGGGCCGCACCGGTCCCTTGCTGAAAGCCCTGCTGACGCCGCTGGCGGCCGACGTCAGCGCCACCGCAAGGCGCGAATACGACGGCAGCCAGAGCCATTTCGCCGGCAGCATCGGCTACACCGGCCTGACCGGGGGCGACACCGGCGCCGACGGCGCGCTCGACTATACGACGGCGGCGCGCAACGTCGGCACCTACGCGCTCGACGGCCTGTGGTCGACCAAGTACGACATCACCTACTCCGGCAACACCAGCCTGACGATCGACCCGCGCGCGCTCACCGTCGGCATTGGCGGCAGCAAGGTCTACGACGGTTCGACCGGCTTCACCGGGGCGGTCTACACCATCAACCGCCTCATCGACGGCGACAATGTGACGGTCGGCGGCAGCGC
>NZ_KB467825.1:0-161983 GCF_000344615.1 Janthinobacterium sp. CG3
TCTGTAGTGCCTTCTTCGTCACCGACAAAGCGTTTTGTTTGTCGTCAGCAGAGAAGGAAGAGTATGCAGCGTTTCGCTTGTTTCGTCAACCCCCTAATTTCCTTGCAGCACCGTTTCCGGGCTCCCTTTCTGGTTCGCATCAGGTGCGCCTCATTGGGGAGGCGAACTATAGCAAAGCGCTGTCGGCCTTGGCAAGGATTTTTGGGTGGTGGTTGAAATATACCTGTGTGCTATCGTAGCGACGGCTCCCCCTCCCACCATATTCATCCCCTATATGACTATTCCACACATCACATCGACCCGCGACGACGCCCTGGCAACCCTGCTGGATAAGGCCATCAACAACAAGACCAAGCCGCTCGGCAGCCTGGGTGTGTTGGAAACGCTCGCCAAACAGGTCGGCATGATCCAGAAAACCACACAGGTGGAATTGCATCATCCGGCCATCGTGGTAATCGCCGCCGACCATGGCGTGGTGGCCGAGGGCATTTCCGCTTATCCGCAAAGCGTCACCTGGCAGATGGTGGAGAACTTCTTGTCCAAGGGCGCGGCAATCAACGTGTTTGCCCGCCAGAACGAATGCGCCTTATATATAGTGGATGCGGGCGTAAACCACGACTTCGGGCCGCGCGACGGCCTGCTCAGCCGCAAAGTCGGACTGGGCACCCGCAATTTCGCGGTCGAACCGGCCATGACGGCGGAGCAATGCAATGCCGCCCTCGCCGCCGGCATGGCCCTGGTCGCCGAACTGGACGGCAACGTGGTCGGCTTCGGCGAAATGGGCATCGGCAATACCACCGCCGCCGCCGCGCTGATGCACAAACTGACCGGCATACCGGTGGCGGCCTGCGTCGGCGCCGGCACCGGCCTGTCGGCTGACGGCATTTTGCACAAGCAGCGGGTGATCGAGGCCGCCGTGCTGCACCACGCGACGGCCGGCGAGCCGCTGGACGTGCTGGCCACCTTCGGCGGTTTCGAAATTGCGATGATGGCCGGCGCGATGCTGAAAGCCGCCGAACGCCGCATGGTGCTGCTGATCGACGGCTTCATCGTCACCAGCGCGCTGCTGGTGGCGGCGCGCCTGCAACCGGCGATACTCGACTACTGCGTGTTCTCGCACTGCTCCGACGAAAACGGCCACCAGCGCCTGCTCGACAACCTGGCGGCGCGCCCGCTGCTGCGCCTCGACCTGCGCCTGGGCGAAGGCACCGGCTCGGCGCTGGCGCTGCCGCTGCTGCGCGCGTCGGTCAACTTCCTGCGCGAGATGGCCACCTTCGAGTCGGCCCAGGTCAGCGAAAAATCGGCTTAAGGCGCGCCGCATGCCGCGCCCGCTCACCGCCGCCCTGCACCAGTGCCGCCTGTTCTTTATAGCGCTGCAGTTTTTCACGCGCCTGCCGATTCCGCAATGGGTCGGCTTCGAGGCCGGCTGGCTGCACCACGCCGCGCGCTACTTTCCGCTGGTCGGCGTCGTCGTGGCGGCCATCGCCAGCGCGGTGTACGCGCTGGCCGCCTGGCTATGGCCGGCGCCGGTGGCGGCGCTGCTGGCGACGGCGGCCGGCATCTACGCCACCGGCGCCTTCCACGAGGACGGCTTCGCCGACATGTGCGACGGCTTCGGCGGCGGCATGACGCGCGAGCGGGTGCTCGAAATCATGAAGGATTCGCGCATCGGCGCGTACGGCGCGATCGGCATCGGCTGCCTGCTCGCGCTCAAATGCGCGGTGCTGGCCATGCTGCCGCCGGCAGCCGTGGTCGGCGCGCTGTTCCTCGCGCACCCGCTGTCGCGCCTAGCCGCCTGCGCGCTGATCTGGCGCATGGACTACGCCCGCGCCGAAGGCAAGGCCAAGCCGCTGGCGCAGGAAATGACGACACCGGAGTTTGCGATTGCCGCGCTGGGCGCGGCCCTGCCCGCCGCCCTCCTCGGCCTGGGCGGGCATCTGCCCTGGAGCGCGCTGCTGGGCGGTGCGCTGGCCGCCGCGCTGGCGACGCTGTGGCTGGCGCGCAAATGCGCGCGGCGCCTGGGCGGCTACACCGGCGACTGCCTCGGCGCGGTGCAGCAACTGACCGAGGTGGTGCTGTACCTGGCCGTGCTGGCCGCCGTCGGGCAAGGCACCTGGCACTGAACATGCGCCTGACTCTCATCCGACATCCCCGGCCGCTGGTCGCGCCCGACCTGTGCTACGGCAGCACCGACCTGGCCGTCGCGCCGGAGGAGCTGGCGCGCGTGCTGACCGAACTCGGCCCTACCCTGCCGCCCGGCCTGCCCTTGTTCTCCAGCCCGCTGCGCCGCTGCGCCGAGCTGGCCACCGCGGTGGCCGCCGCCCTGCCCTGCGCCTCGCTCGCGTTCGACGCCCGCCTGGTCGAAATCGATTTCGGCGCGTGGGAGATGCGCCGCTGGGACGACATTCCGCGCGCCGACATCGACGCCTGGGCCGCCGACGTGGCGGCCTACCGCCCCGGCGGCGGCGAGAGCGTGCTGCAGATGGCGGCCCGGGTAGCCGCATTCCACGACCAGCTGTTGCGCAAACAGTACACCGGCGCGCTGGTGGTGTGCCACGCCGGCACCATGCGCCTGCTGGCGGCGCGCCACGCCGGCCTGTCATTGGCGCAGATGGCCCTGAAGGCCGCCTGCGCGCCGCACCAGATCGGCTATGGCCAGTGCCTGGTTCTCGATTCCTGAGGGGGCCGCGGCGCCCCGGGCGGTTGCCGCCGCGGTGCGAAGCCGTATAATGTCCGGGTTTTGGTGCCCGCGTCCATGTCCATGGACGCAGTTAAACGGGAAACACGATGCCGCTGTCATAGCGAACGTGTGCTGCCCCCGCAACGGTAAGCAAGTGCCGCCCTCGGGCGGCGAACTGCCTCTGACAACCACTGTGCGTAGCATGGGAAGGTGGGGCGGTCCGACTTGTCAGCCCGGATACCGGCCAGAACAGGTGGAAGTGCGGGCCGTGACGGCGCCGCTCCTTCCGTTAAATCCGGCCTGCGGGGACGCAAGCCGGATGCTCTTTCCGATGAAACGAATAACATGACCGCTCCCGTATCGCACCGCCGCGCCCTGGCACTGACCCCGCGCGCACTGGTCTCCGCCATTTCCCTGTGCTTCGTCGCGGCCGCCCCGGCCCTGGCCCAGAGCGCCACCCAGACCCTGGCCCCGGTGCTCGTCACCGGCGCGCGTTTTAGCAGCGACCCGGCGCTGCTGCCGATCGGCGCCAGCGTCATCACCGCCGAGCAGATCCGCCGCGCCGGCGCCGCCGACGTCAACCAGGCCATCCGCAAAATCGGCGGCGTGTTCGGCCGCCAGAGCCTGGACGGCAGCCCCGACTTCGGCCTCGACCTGCGCGGCTTCGGCTCCAACAGCAACCAGAACATGGTCATCGTGCTCGACGGCGTACGCATGTCGGAAAACGAACTGGTCGCGGCCGCGCTGTCGACGATCACGATCGACAGCGTCGAACGTATTGAAATCACCCGCGGCGGCAGCGCCGTGCTGTACGGCGACGGCGCCACCGGCGGCGTCATCAACATCATCACCAAACGCCCGGCCAAAGGCGGCCGCGGCAGCGTATTCGCCGAAGTGGGCCAGCTCGGCCAGCGCGAAGTGCGCGCCTCGGCGGCGCAAACCTGGGACGGCTTCACGCTCGACGCCGCCATCGGCACCCAGCAAACCGACAACTACCGCGACAACAACGAATTCAAGCAAACCAATGCGAACGTCGGCGCGCAGTGGGCGATCCAGGACGGCCGCATCGGCGTGCGCCTGGTGCGCTCGGAGCAGGACTACCGCCTGGCGGGTTCGTTGACGCTGGCGCAGTACGACACCGATCCGCGCCAAACCAAGACGCCGGACAATTTCGCCTCGCTCGACAGCGACCGCCTGACCGCCTTCGTCGAGCGCCGCTTCGGCGCCGTCGACCTGGCCGCCGAACTGTCGCGCCGCGAAAAGACCGCCAGGTCGAACTACATCGACAGCGGTTTCAAAGCCACCTACACCAGCGAACAGACCCAGTTCTCGCCGCGCCTGCGCCACCTCGGCCAGTTCGGCGGCCTGCTCAACGAAGTCGTCGCCGGGGTCGACCTGATCAGCTGGAACCGCCTCACCGACGACGGCTACGCAAAAGACGACTCGTCGCAAAAATCGCAGGCGGTGTATCTGCGCGACGAGGTGAAATTCGACGGCCCGCGCAACGCCCGCGTCGCCGTCGGCGCGCGCCACGAACGCTTCGACAAGGACTCGGTCGAGCGCCTGTCCGGCTACACCAACTACGACTTCAAGCAAAGCCTGAACGCCTGGGAGCTGCAGGGCAGCTTCAACGCGACGCCGCTGTTGAACCTGTTCGCCAAGGCCGGCCAGAGCTACCGCATCGCCAACGCCGACGAGAACGGCTACACCTCGACCAGCCAGCCGCTGAAACCGCAAAAGTCGCACGACCTCGAGTTCGGCGCCACCCTCGGCGGCGCCGCGCAAAGCCTGACCGCGCGCCTGTTCCGCCACAAGCTGACGAACGAGATCTATTACGATCCGACCGCCGGCGCCTTTGGCGGCAACACCAACCTGGCCCCGACCAAGCGCCAGGGCCTGGAAATCGACGCCAGCGTGCAGCTGGCCGCCGACTGGCGCGTCAGCGCCCACCTGCAGCACGTCAAAGCGACCTTCAGCGAAGGCGCCAACGCCGGCAAGGAAATGGCGTTGGTGCCGAAAAACGTCGTCTCGGCCCGCCTGTCGTGGGTGCCGAACGACGGCCAAAGCGCCGACGTCGGCGCGCAATGGGTCGACAGCCAGCGCTACGGCAGCGACTTCAGCAACACCTGCTCCAGCCAGATCCCGTCGTACACCACCATCGACGCGCGCTACGCCAGGAAACTGGGCGCCTGGGAACTGGCGCTGAGCGGTTTGAACCTGACCGACAAGCAGTACTACAGCAACGCCTTCGGCT
Organism: Janthinobacterium sp. CG3; assembly: GCF_000344615.1. Taxonomy (GTDB): domain Bacteria; phylum Pseudomonadota; class Gammaproteobacteria; order Burkholderiales; family Burkholderiaceae_D; genus Janthinobacterium. Next base: position 4,935 of record NZ_KB467825.1, read on the forward strand.
GCCGGAAAGGCATCTACTCCAGCGACGGACGCCAGCTGAAAGTCTCGGCCCGCTATGATTTCTAAGCGGGTGTGAGGCGGTAACAAATGGCTCGCCGCTGAACCGCACTTTTCGCCGCGGCGGGCCATTTTCCCGCACAATGCCATTCCCAAAACCACAAGGCTGTGCATGCACCCTTTTTTCCGCAACCTGCGCCACCGCACCGCCATCGTCCTGGCCGCCCTGGTCGCGCTCACCCTTGCCAGCCTGGTTTTCTCGGGCATGACCGGCTCGATCGCGCTGCCGCTCGCCGACATTCCCGCCGCCCTCAATGAGATCGCCCACGGCGGCTCCGCCACGCTCGCCGCCACCCTGCTCGAACTGCGCCTGGGCCGCGCGCTGACCGCCTTCGTCACCGGCGCGGCGCTGTCGCTGGCCGGCGTGATGATGCAGGCGCTGCTGCGCAATCCGCTGGCCGACCCCTACGTGCTGGGCATCTCGGCCGGCGCCTCGGTGGGCGCGCTGGCCGCGCTGCTGTTCATGGGCGCGCTATGGATGGTCGACGCCGCCGCCTTCGCCGGCGCCGTCGCCGTGTCGATGACGCTGTATCTGTTCGCCCGCGGCGACCTGCGCGGCGGCGGCGCCGCCGAGGGCGGCAGCTCGGTATTGCTGCTGACCGGCGCGGTGCTGTCGTCGGCCTGCATGGCCACCGTCACGCTGATGCTGTCGATCGCCCCGGAAAGCCGCCTGCGCAGCATGGTGTTCTGGATGATCGGCGACCTCTCCGGCGTGCCGCTGCGGCTCGCGCCCTGGCTGGTGCTGGCGGCGGCGCTGCTGTTCGCGCTGCGCAGCGCGCGCGCGCTGAACGTGATGGCGCTGCACGCCGAAGCCGCCGCCACCCTGGGCATCCGCGTCGGCGCCCTGCGCAAGGGCCTGTTCTTCTGCTCCGGCCTGCTGACCGCCAGCGCCGTCACCAGCGCCGGCAGCATCGCCTTCGTCGGCCTGATCGTGCCGCACGCGCTGCGCTTCGCCTGCGGTCCCGACCACCGTCTGCTGGTGCCGGCCGCAGCGCTGGCCGGCGGCACCTTCCTGGTGCTGACCGACACGCTGGCGCGCACCGTGCTGGCGCCGCAGCAGTTGCCGGTCGGCGTGCTGACCGCGCTGATCGGCGCGCCGGTGTTCCTGTACCAATTGCACCGGCTGCGGAGGGCGTGATGATCAGCACCCATCAACTACGCCTGGACGTCGGCGCGCGCACCCTGGTCGAAGGACTCGACTGGCACATCGACGCCGGCCAGTGCTGGAGCGTGATCGGCCGCAACGGCGCCGGCAAGAGCACCCTGCTGCGCACCCTGGCCGGGCTGCGCCGGCCCGACGCCGGCGGCGTCGCCATCCACGGCCGCGCGCTGGCCGACTGGCCGCTGGAGCAGCTGGCGCGCGAACGCGCCTTCCTGGCGCAGTCGCGCAGCGACGCCTTTTCCTACCGCGCCATCGAAACCGTACTGGCGGCGCGCCACCCCTACCACGCCAACCGCTACTGGGAGGGCAGCGACGACTACCGCATCGCCCACGCCGCGCTGGCCTCGATGCAGGTGGCCGAGCTGGCCGAGCGCGACGTGCGCACCCTGTCCGGCGGCGAGCGCCAGCGCGTCGCCATCGCCGCCATGCTGGCGCAGGACACGCCGCTGCTGCTGCTCGACGAACCGGCCAACGCGCTCGACCTGGCGCACCAGGTCAGCGTGATGGGACTGCTGGCGCGCCTGTGCCGCGAACAGAACAAGACCGCCGTCATGGTCGGCCACGATCTGAACCTGGCGCACAGCGTCTCCAGCCACGCGCTGCTGCTGATGGGCGACGGCCGCTGGCTGGCCGGGCCGGTGGCCCAGGTCATGCGCGCCGAGATCCTCAGCGAATACCTGGGCCATCCGATCGACATCATCGAACACGGCACACGCCGCATCTTCATTCCAAAAGAGGACATAGCATGAGCGAAAACATCGACAACAACGCCGACACCCTGGCCATCAACGAGCGCCACCGCCTGCGCATGGAGCGCAAGAAGGCCGTCATCGACGCCAAGATCGCCGGCGCGCAAAAGGAAATCGGCATCATCATCGTCAACACCGGCAACGGCAAGGGCAAAAGTTCGAGCGGCTTCGGCATGGCGATCCGCGCCATGGGCCACGGCATGAAAGTCGGCGTGGTGCAGTTCATCAAGGGCGCCATGTCGACCGGCGAGGAGACCTTCCTGCGCCGCTTCCCCGACGAGGTCAGCTTCCACGCTATGGGCGAGGGCTACACCTGGGACACGCAGGACCGCGCGCGCGACACCGAAAAAGCGCTGCTGGCGTGGCAGCAGGCCAAGCTGTTTCTGGCCGACCCGGCCATCGGCCTGGTGCTGCTCGACGAACTCAACATCGCGCTCAAATACCGCTACCTCGACGTCCACACCGTCATCGCCGACCTGCTCGAACGGCCCGACATGCAGCACGTCGTCGTCACCGGCCGCGGCGCGCCGGCGGAGCTGATCGCCATCGCCGACACCGTCACCGAGATGAACGTCGTCAAGCACGCCTTCCAGGCCGGCATCACCGCCCAGGCCGGCACCGAATGGTGACGCCGGCGGCCGACGGATACGTCGATGTGCGCGTGCTGCTGGTGGCGGCGGTGTCGTCGGGCCAGGGCAAGACCACGGTGACGGCGGCGCTGGCGCGCAAACTGGCCAAGCGCGGCCAGCGCGTGCGCGTTTTCAAGTGCGGCCCCGACTTCATCGACCCGATGCTGCTGGAACGCGCCAGCGGCGCGCCGGTCAAGTCGCTCGACATGTGGATGGTCGGCGCCGAGCATTGCCGCAGCCAGCTGGCCGCCGCCGCGCGCGACGCCGACGTGATCCTGATCGAGGGCGTGATGGGCCTGTACGACGGCACGCCGTCGTCGGCCGACCTGGCGCGCGCCTTCGGCTTCCCGGTGATGGCCGTGATCGACGCCTCGGCGATGGCGCAAACCGCCGGCGCGCTGGTGCTCGGCCTGCGCGACTACGGCCCGGTCGAGATGGCCGGCGTCATCGCCAACCGCGTCGCCAGCCCAAACCACGCCGCCATGGTGGCCGCCTCGCTGCGCGACATTCCGCTGTTCGCCACGCTGCCGCGGCAGACCCGTTCGATGCCCGAGCGCCACCTCGGCCTGGTGCTGCCGGGCGAGGTGATCGACATCGACGCCATGCTCGACGAACTGGCCGAGCAACTGGCCTTCGACGACGCCGCCTGGGCCAAGCTGCGCAACACCCGCATCGAACTTCCCGCGCCGGCGCCGGCAACCGCGCCGGCGCTGGCGGGCAAAACCGTCGCCATCGCGCGCGACGCCGCCTTCGCCTTCCTGTACCCGGCCAACCTGGACACGCTGCGCCAACTGGGCGCGACGCTGCAATTTTTCTCGCCGCTGGCCGACGAGGCGGTGCCGGCCGGCGCCGACGCCGTCTACCTGCCGGGCGGTTACCCGGAGCTGCATCCGCAAACGCTGTCGCGCGCCGACAACTGGCACGCATCGATCCGCGCGGCCCACGCGGCCGCCGTGCCGATCGTCGCCGAATGCGGCGGCATGATGGCGCTGGCCGAATCGCTGACCGATCAGAAAGGCGACACCTGGAGCATGGTCGGATTGCTGGGCGGACGCATCGTCATGCAGCCGCGCCTGGCCGGCCTCGGCTCGCAAGGGCTGGCGACGCCGCACGGCGTGCTGCGCGGCCACACCTTCCACTACTCGCGGCTGGAAACCGAGGTGGCCGCGGCCGCGCACACCGTCAAACACCCGTCCGGCGCCGCCGGCGAGGCGCTGTACCGGGTCGGCTCGTTGACGGCCTCCTACTTCCACGCCTACTTCCCGTCCAACCCGGCCGCCGCGGCGTCCCTGTTCCTGCGCGGCGAGGCGGCATGACACGCACCCTGGTATTCGGCGGCGCGCGCTCCGGCAAAAGCGCCTACGCGGAACGGCTCGCCATCGGCTCCGGCAAGGAAGTCGTCTACATCGCCACCGCGCGCGACGGCGACGGCGAAATGGCCAGCCGCATCCGCCAGCACCGGCGCCAGCGTCCGGCCGAATGGCTGACGGTGGAAGAACCGCTGGCACTGGCCGACGCCGTGCTGCGCCACTGCACGCCGGGGCGCCTGGTGCTGGTCGACTGCCTGACGCTGTGGCTGTCGAACCTGATGTTCTCCGGCGCCGCCGAGTACCCCGACGTCGGCGACATCGAACTGCCGCCGCTCTTCCACGACCAGCGCCAGCAATTGCTGCGCGCCCTGGAGCGGGTCGGCGGCGACCTGCTGCTGGTGTCGAACGAAGTCGGCATGGGCATCGTTCCCTACGGCGCCATCTCGCGCAGCTTCACCGACGAATCGGGCCGCCTGAACCAGGCGGTGGCGGCGCTCTGCGACCACGTCGCCTTCGTCGCGGCCGGCCTGCCGTTGATATTAAAGGGCGCGCCATGCTGAGCGGCCTGTCGCCCGGCGCCGTCGCGCTGCTGCTGCTGGCCGGCGTGCTGCTCGACCTGCTGCTCGGCGAAACGCGCCGCTGGCACCCGCTGGTCGGCTTCGGCAACCTGGCCAACGCCATCGAACGCCGCCTCAACCGCGGCCGCCGGCGCTTCGCCCGCGGCGCGCTGGCCTGGCTGCTGGCGGTCGCGCCGCTGACCGCGCTGAGCGCCTGGACCTGCGGCGCGCTGGGACTGGCGGCGCACGCCGTCATGCTGTACTTCTGCATCGGCCTGCGCAGCCTGCGCGAACACAACCTGCCAATCGCCCAGGCGCTGGCGCGGGGCGACCTGGCGCAGGCGCGCCTGCTGACGGCGCGCATCGTCAGCCGCGACACGGGCGACGCCAGCGCCGCCGACCTGGCCAAGGCCAGCGCCGAGTCGCTGCTGGAAAACGGCAACGACGCCGTCTTCGGCACGCTGTTCTGGTTCGCCGTCGCCGGCGGCCCCGGCGCCGTGCTGTTCCGGCTGGCGAACACGCTCGACGCCATGTGGGGCTATCGCAACGAGCGCTTCGACTGGTTCGGCTGCTGCGCCGCGCGCATCGACGACGCCCTCAACTACCTGCCGGCGCGGCTCACCGCGCTGTCCTATATCGCGCTGGGCGCGACGCTGGCCGACAAGCGCCGCGCCTGGCAATGCTGGCGCGCGCAGGCGCCCAACTGGAGCAGCCCGAACGCCGGTCCGGTGATGTCGACCGGCGCCGGCGCGCTCGGCCTGGCGCTGGGCGGCGCCGCCATCTACGACGGCGTGCTGGAACAGCGTCCGCCGCTGGGCAGCGGCCGCGGCGCCGCCGCGCCCGACATCGCCCGCGCCTGGCGCCTGGTGGCCCACACCACCACCCTGTGGCTGGCCTGCGCCGGCCTGGCCGCCCTCGCCCACCACCTGATCTGGAGCACCCATGCTTGAACACGGCGGCAACCTGCGCGACGCCGCGCTGCGCTTCGGCCGCGCCGCCGAAGACTGGCTCGACCTGTCGACCGGCATCAACCCGCGCTGGTATCCGCCGCCGCCGTTGAGCGGCAACGCCTGGCACCGCCTGCCCGAAGCCGACCCGGCGCTGGCGCAGGCGGCCGCTGCGTTCTACGGCGCGCCGCTGATGCTGCCGGTGGCCGGCACCCAGGCGGCGATCCAGGCGCTGCCGCGGCTGCGCCCGCCCTCGCGCGTGGTGGTGGCCGCGCCGTCCTACGCCGAACACGCCCACCACTGGGCGCTGCACGGCCACCGCATGCGCCAGCTCGCCTACGCGGACCTCGACGCCGCCGTCGGCGACTGCGACGTCATGGTGGTCTGCAATCCGAACAACCCGACCGGCGCCAGCGTGCCGGCCGAACGCCTGCTGCACTGGGCCGGCCAACTCGCCGCGCGCGGCGGCTGGCTGGTGGTCGACGAGGCCTTCGGCGACACCGCGCCGCTGGGCAGCGTGGCCGCCCACAGCGGCCAGCCCGGCCTGGTCGTGCTGCGCTCGGTCGGAAAATTCTTCGGCCTGGCCGGCGTGCGCCTGGGCTTCGTCGCCGCGCACCCGGACTTGCTGCGCGCGCTGGCCGACCTGCTCGGGCCGTGGGCCGTCAGCGGCCCGGCGCAGCAGATCGCCCACGCCGCCCTGCTCGACCGCGCCTGGCAGGACGCCACGCGCGAACGCTTGCTGGCCGACGGCGCGCGCCTGCGACAGCTGTTAAAACAGCACCACGTCGACGCCAGCGGCAGCGCGCTATTCCAATGGTGGCCGGAGCCGCAACCGGACGCCTTCTGGCTGCACATGGCCGAACGCGGCATCTGGGTGCGCCTGTTCCAGCACGCCGCGCGCGGCATCCGCCTGGGTCTGCCGCCGGACGAAGCCGGCTGGCGGCGCCTGGCACTGGCATTGAACGAATGGAGCAAGGACAAGCAATGAACCGACTTTTATGCGCGCTGGCCTGCGCCGCGGCCGGCCTGGCCGGCCAGGCCAGCGCCGCCATCACCGTGCGCGACGACGACGGCAACACCCTCACGTTGCAACAGCCGGCCCGGCGCATCGTCGCGCTGGCGCCGCACGTGACCGAGCTGCTGTTCGCGGCCGGCGGCGGCGACCTGGTCGTCGGCGCCGTCAACTACAGCGACTATCCGGAGGCGGCCAAGCGCATCCCGCGCATCGGCGACAGCCGCCAGATCGACCTGGAGCGCGTCGCCGCGCTAAAGCCCGACCTGCTGGTGGTGTGGTTGCACGGCAGCTCCGAACGGCAGCTCGACACGCTGCGCAAACTCGGCATTCCGATGTTCCACAGCGAGCCGACGACGCTGGCCGGTATCGCCGACAACCTGGAACGGGTGGGCCAGTTGATGGGCACCGGCGGCGTCGCCGGGCCGGCCGCCGCCGAGTTGCGCAAAACCCTGGCCAGGCTGGCGACGCAATATAGCAAGCGTGCGCCGGTGCGGGTGTTTTACCAAGTGTGGGACAAGCCGCTGTACACCCTGAACGGCGAGCACATCGTCAGCGACGCGATCCGCCTGTGCGGCGGCGAAAACGTCTTCGCCAAACTCAAGGTGACGGCGCCGCAGGTCAGCCCGGAAGGCGTGCTGCAGGAGGACCCGGAGGCGGTCGTCGGCAGCGTCGAAAGGGAGCCGTCGGCCGGCGGCGTCAACATGTGGCGCCAATACGCGTCGATGAAGGCGGTGCGCAACGACAACCTGTTCGCGCTGGACGGCAACCTGCTGAACCGGGCCGGCCCGCGCATGATCGCCGGCGCCGCCGCCCTGTGCGAAAAACTCGACTTGGCGCGCCAGCGCAGAAAAAACTGAGAGCCGAAGCATGTCCTTCCCCTACCCGACCCTGATGGTGCAAGGCACCACCTCCGACGCCGGCAAAACCACCGTGGTGGCCGCCCTGTGCCGCCTGCTGAAACGCCGCGGCGTGGCCGTGGTGCCGTTCAAGCCGCAGAACATGGCCCTGAACAGCGCCGTCACCGCCGACGGCGGCGAGATCGGCCGCGCCCAGGCGCTGCAAGCCATCGCCGCCGGCCTGGAGGCGCACACCGACATGAACCCGGTGCTGCTGAAGCCGTCCTCCAACACCGGCGCCCAAGTGATCATCCACGGCAAGGTGCAGGCCGAGATGAACGCGCGCGACTACCAGCACTACAAAACCGTGGCGATGAAGGCGGTGCTGGAGTCGTACGCCCGGCTGGGCGCGCAATACCAGGCCATCATCGTCGAAGGCGCCGGCAGCCCGGCCGAAATCAACCTGCGCGAGCGCGACATCGCCAACATGGGCTTCGCCGAGGCGGTCGACTGCCCGGTGATCCTGGTGGCCGACATCGACCGCGGCGGCGTCTTCGCCCACATCATCGGCACGCTGGCCTGCCTGTCCGAGAGCGAGCGCGCGCGCATCGTCGGCTTCGTCATCAACCGCTTCCGCGGCGACATCACGCTGCTCGACTCCGGCCTGGAATGGCTGGAACAACAAACCGGCAAGCCGGTGCTGGCGGTGCTGCCGTATCTGCAGGGCCTGTTCCTGGACGCCGAGGACGCGGTCGAGTCGACCCAGGCGGCGCGCGGCGCCTTCCGCGTGGTGGTGCCGAAGCTGCCGCGCATGAGCAACCACACCGACTTCGACGCGCTGCGCGCGCACCCGGACGTCGACCTGCAATTCATCGGCCAGGGCCAGGCGATTCCGCCGGCCGACCTGGTGATCCTGCCCGGCAGTAAAAACACCCGCGGCGACCTGGAATGGCTGCTGGCCCAGGGCTGGCGCGGCAAGCTGGCCAGGCACCTGCGCTACGGCGGCAAGGTCATCGGCATTTGCGGCGGCTTCCAGATGCTCGGCGAGGGCGTCGACGACCCGCACGGCGTCGAAGGCGCGGCGGGCGCCTCGGCGGCGCTGGGCTTGCTGGAGATGCGCACCGAGCTGACCTTGGACAAGCGCCTGGTGCGGGCCAGCGGCGTGTGCGCGTTCGACTCCGGCGCCGGCGCCGCCGTCAGCGGCTACGAAATCCATATGGGAACGTCGAGCGGGGCGGCGCTGCAGCGGCCGGCGTTCCGCATCGACGGCCGGCCGGAGGGCGCCTGCTCGGCCGACGGGCAGGTCCTCGGCACCTATCTGCACGGGCTGTTCGACACGCCGGCGGCCTGCGCCGCGCTGCTGCGCTGGGCCGGGCTGGACTCCGAGGTGCGCGTCGACACCGCGCAACTGCGCGAGGACAGCCTGGAGCGCATCGCCGACGCCACCCAACCGCTGCTGGACGCGCTGCTGCGCTTGAAGGCGCCGAGGCGGGCGTAAGCCGGCGCCGAGCCGATGCCGACGCCAGTCGGCTGACGCCCTGGCGGGCTAACCCGACCTCAGCACTCGACGATTTTGCGGTTGCCGGGGCCGGCCAGGGTGCGCAGGCTGCGCTCGGTGGCGGCGCTGAACTGGCGGCTGTGCACCGTGTCGACGAAGCGCCAGTCGCAGCGCACCTCGTCGTCGGTTGCGGTGACGACCATGTAACCGCGCTTGCTGGTCTGGGCGTAGTACAGCGGCTCGATCAACTGCTCCATCATGCTCGCCACCTGGTCCGGCGTGCGCTTCGGGTAGCTGCGCTCCAGGCCGGGCGAGGACACCGAGGCGGTGGCGAATTCCACGCCGACCTGCTTGCCGTCGCCGTCGCGCAGGTCGCTGGCCCAGGCGTTGTGGGTGTCGCCGGCCAGCACCACCAGGTTCTTGCGCTGGCGCCGCATGATCCCGAACAGCAGCTCGCGGTCGTTCTGGTAGCCGTCCCAGGAATCCAGATAGCAGGGCAGCGTCGGCGCCGCCAGGCAGGCTTGCTCCTCCGCGCTGACGGCTGCCGGGTCGCTGCCGGCGCGCCGCTTCAAGGCGACATAGTCTTCCCGGCTGATCTGCCCCATCAGCACCGGCGTCGGAAATTCCATGCGCGCCATCAGCACCTGCTGCCCCAGCATCTGCCAGCGCGCCGGCGAGGCGCCGACCTGCCGCTCCAGCCAGTCGATCTGCTCGCGCCCCATCAGCTGGCGCTGCGGCGAGGCCACGTCGCGCCGGTATTTTCCGGCGTCGAAGGCGCCGTCCTCGCCATAGTACGAAGACAGCATCAACTGCTGGCCGCGGCCGATGACGCGGGTGTCTAGCATGTGCAGCGACACCAGTTTGCCGAAATCGAAGGAGCGGTAGATGCGCTCCGGCCGCCCGGGTTCGGGCGCGCGGATCGGCAGCCACTCGTGGTAGGCCCGCACCGCCGCCGCCTTGCGCAGTGAAAACGGGCCGGCGCGGCTGGCCTGGTGCTCGGCGGCGCCGTCCATCCAGGTGTCGTCGGCGATCTCGTGGTCGTCCCACACGGTGATAAAGGGCAGGCTGGCGTGCAGCGCCTGCAGGTCCGGGTCGGAGCGGTACTGGGCGTAGCGGCGGCGGTAGTCGTCCAGCGCCATCAGCGGCTGCGCCGGCTCCGACACCCGTCCCAGCGCCACCGCGCGCTCGCAGGCGTAGCCGGTGCTCTCGTACTCGTAGATGTAGTCGCCGATGTGCAGCGCCGCGTCGAGGTCGTCGCGCTTGGCGGCGTCGGCATAGACGTTGAAATAGCCGGCCGGATAATTCGCGCACGAGAATACCGCCAGGCGCACCTGCCTGACGTCGCGCCTGGGCAGGGTCTTGGTGCGGCCCAGCGGCGACTTCACGCTGGCCGTGCCGAAGCGGTAAAAATACACGTGGCCGGGCAGCAGGCCGTCGACGTCGACCTTCACCGTGTAGTCGCGCGCCGCGCCGGTGGTGACGCTGCCGCTGGCGAGCGGCTGGCGCATCTCGGCGTCGGCCGCCACCTGCCACTGCACCACGACGTCGCCGCCGTCGTGGCCGTCGCGCGGCGTGACGCGGGTCCACAGCACCACCCGGTCGGCCAGCGGGTCGCCGCTGGCCACGCCGTGCAGGAAATGCACGGCGCCGGCGTCGGCCAGCCCGGCGGCGGTGCTGCCGCAGCCGGCCGCGCCCAGGCCGCCGGCGCCGATCAAGGCCGACGAACACAACTGGCGGATGAACTGGCGCCGCGGCGGCTGCGCCGCGGCGTCGGCCTGCGCCGCTTCGGGAAACCACGTTTGCATACGCACCCACCTTCCTTCGCCACGCCGATGGCTGCAAACTTACGCCCGATTGATGACCGCGGCATGACCTGCGCCAAGCGCGCGCTAAAAAGAGCAAGGGCAAGGCGAGCGGCGAGGCCGGCGGCGGCGTCCGGGAAACTATGTGACAATCGGGCGCTACCGCACCCCCAACCCGCAGGCAACGCCACAGATGAGCAGTTCCGCCACAAAACGCTACCTGCCCTGGGTGGTCGCCACCGCCCTGTTCATGGAACAGCTCGATTCGACCATCGTCAACACCGCCATCCCCAGCATGGCCGCCAGCCTGAACGTCACGCCGCTGAGCCTGAAGGCGGTGGTCAGCAGTTACATCCTCAGCCTGGCCGTGTGCATACCGATCAGCGGCTGGATGGCCGACCGCTTCGGCGCCCGCCGCGTGTTCTCGAGCGCGGTGGCGATCTTCACGCTGGCCTCGATCCTGTGCGGCCTGTCGGTCAACGCGCCGATGCTGGTGGCCGCGCGCGTGTTGCAGGGCGTGGGCGCGGCGATGATGATGCCGGTCGGGCGCATCTGCATCATCCGCACGTTCCCCAAGTCCGAGTTGCTGGCGGCGATGAACTTCGTCATCATCCCGGCGCTGATCGGGCCGCTGCTCGGCCCCACCGTCGGCGGCCTGATCGTGCACTGGCTGACGTGGCGCGACATTTTCTTCGTCAACGTGCCGGTCGGCCTGGCGGCGCTGCTACTGGCGCAGCGCTACATGCCCGACTACCAGGCCGAACAGCCGCGCCCGCCCGACCTGGTCGGCCTGGCGCTGTTCGGCGGCGGCGCCGCCCTGCTCTCGTGGCTGCTGGAAGTGTTCGGCGAACACCAGTTGGGGCCGGCGCCGGCGGCGGCGCTGCTGCTGCTGGCCGTCGCCATGCTGGCGGCCTACGTCTGGCACGCCGGGCGGGTGGCGCACCCGCTATTGCGCCTGGGCCTGCTACGCATCCGCACCTTCCGCGTCTCGGTGGCGGGCGGCTTCGTCACCCGCCTCGGCGTCGGCGGCCTGCCCTTCCTGCTGCCGCTGCTGTACCAGCTCGGCCTGGGCTTGCCGGCCTGGCAATCCGGGCTGATGATGATGCCGTCGGCGGCCGCCGCGATGGGCATGAAATTCATTTCGGCGCGGGTGCTGGCGCGCCGCGGCTACCGCCGCGTGCTGATCGTCAACACCATCCTGATCGGCGCCACCATCGCCATGTACTCGCAAGTGGGGCCGGGCACGCCGCTGGCGGCCATCGTCGCGCTCAGCCTGTGCCTGGGCTTCTTCAACTCGCTGCAATTTTCCAGCATGAACAGCCTGGCCTACGCCGACGTCGACGGCGCCGACTCCAGCATGGCCAGCACCATGGCCAGCTCGATGCAACAACTATCGATGAGCTTTGGGCTGGCGTGCGGCTCCCTGATCACCGGCTGGTTCCTCGGCGGCCTGGCGCAAAGCGAACGCCTGGCGCTGACCGGCGCGCTGCACCACGCCTTCCTGACGTTGGCGGCGCTGACCATCGCCTCATCGGTCACCTATTGGCGCCTGCGTCCGGAAGACGGCGAAAGCATCAGCAAAGGCGCCGGCGCCGGGAAAACCTAGCCCCGAGGCATACCCGCGAGCTACCCGGCCGGCGCCGCGGTATCGGGTGGCGGCGCAAAGCAAGGGCGCGAAGCGGCCGCGCGGGCGCGCGCGCGGCAGGTGTCAAACTTGCATGGAAACTGCGCTTGCCTTAGAATCGCTAGCTCTTGGACCGCGCGCAGCGCGGCCAAACCGCTCTGGGCCGGCGCAAGCTATGCCGCCGACCAGTTTCCCCACGCAAGTTTCTTTACGGTGACCCCTTGGATACCGTGCCGTTTTGGGCGCAATTGTTTGCGCTCGGCTTCCTGATATTGTGCTCGGCCTTTTTCGCCATGGCCGAGACCGCGCTGATGTCGGCCAACCGCCACCGCCTGCGCCACTTGTCCAAGCGCGGCAGCCGCCGCGCCGCCACCACGCTGTGGCTGCTCGAACGCGCCGACACCTTGTTGTCGGTGGTGCTCATCGCCAACACGCTGGTCAACGCGCTGGCCACCGCGCTGGTCACGGCGATCGCCATCGCTACCTTCGGCTACGACGAGAACGTGATCCTGGTCGCCGCCGGCGTCGTGGCCTTCCTGCTGATCGTCTTCGCCGAGATCGCGCCGAAGGTGATCGGCGCCACCTATCCGGAAAAAATCGCGCTGTTGGCCAGCGGCGTGCTCAAGCCGCTGATGGCGGCCGCCAAACCGGTCAGCTGGTTCGTCAACCTGTTCGTGTCGCTGCTGCTCAAGCTGTTGCGCATCCGCCGCGGCGGCAACCTGCACGATTCCCGCCTGTCGCCGGAGGAATTGCGCTCGATGGTGCTCGAGGGCGGCAACTTCATCCCGCAAAAGCACAAGAGCATCCTGCTCAACCTGTTCGACCTGGAAACCATCTCGGTCGAGGACATCATGACGCCGCGCTCGCAAATCGAGGCGCTGAACCTGGCCGCGCCGGTCGACGAGATCCGCCACCAGCTGACCACCTGCTACCACAACAAGCTGCCGGTGTACGAGGGCGAGATCAACCGCGTCGTCGGCATTTTGCACGTGCGCAAGGCGATGGCGCTGCTGGGCCAGGACGTGGCGTTGACGGCCGCCGATTTCCGCGCCCTGCTCAGCGAGCCTTACTTCATTCCGCAGGACACCGGGGTGTTCACCCAGTTGCAATATTTCCAGGAAAACCACGAGCGCCTCGGCATCATCGTCGACGAGTACGGCGAGCTGCAGGGCCTGGTCACGCTCGACGACATCATCGAGGAAATGATCGGCGAATTCACCACCTCAATGCCGGGCGCGGCCCGCGCCGACGCGTTCGGCTGGGACGCGCAGGGCGAGTGCCTGCTCGACGGCGCCACCGCTTTGCGCGACATCAACAAGCGCCTGGACCTCGATTTTCCGCTGGACGGGCCGAAAACCGTCAACGGCATGCTGCTCGAATTGCTGCAGGACATACCGGAGGCGCCCATCAGCGTCAAGATCGGCGCCTGCGTCATCGAGGTGATCCAGACCCAGAACCAGTCCATCAAGGTGGTCAAGCTGACGCGCCCGGCGCCGGCCGGGACGGACTAGCCGGTCCGCTTGCCGATTCGGCAATTGCGTTGTTCCGCCGCGTCCCCGGCGCGACAATCGCTTTACAAACATGATGCTGCGGGGCATGATCGATGGATCTGGGGGCCTTGCGCGTTCTGCGCCGGCGCGCCTTTCCACAACGTGGTTTTCCTGACAGCGCTCCCATGGCAGCAGTCCTTCCCAACTCGACCGCCGCAACGTCCATGTCGGGGCTGGCGCGGGCGCTGCTGCAAGCGGGCCGCCTGAGCGCGCCGCAGGCGGAGGCGCTGCAAAGGAAGGCCAGCGCCGACAAACTCCCCTTCATCGACGCCCTGCTCGCCAGCGACGCCATCGACGCCGCCGCGCTGGCGTTGTTTTGCGCCGAAACCTTCGGCTATCCGCTGCTGGACCTGGGCAGCTACAACGTCGAGGCGCTGCCGCCGAAGGTCATCGACGGCAAGCTGATGCAAAGCCAGCGCGTGATCGCCCTGTCGCGCCGCGGCAACAAGATGTCGGTGGCGATGTCCGACCCGACCAACAGCCAGGCGCTGGACCAGATCAAGTTCCAGACCGAGTCCTCGGTCGAACCGGTGATCGTCCAGCACGACGTGCTGCTGCAGTTTCTCGCCGGGCTCAACAAGAGCGCCGAGCAAAGCATCCACGAGATGATCGGCGACGAACAGGAAATCCAGTTCGCCGAGGAGGCCACGGCCGCGCCGGAGCCGGGCGCCAACGAGATCGAAGACGCGCCGATCGTCAAGTTCCTCAACAAGATCCTGATGGACGCGGTCAACCTGGGCGCCTCCGACATCCACTTCGAGCCGTTCGAGAAGTTCTACCGCATCCGCCTGCGGGTCGACGGCGTGCTGCGCGAGCACGCCCAGCCGCCGGTGTCGATCAAGGAAAAGCTGGTCTCGCGCATCAAGGTGCTGTCCAAGCTCGACATCTCGGAAAAGCGCGTGCCGCAGGACGGGCGCATGCGCCTGATCCTGTCGGCCACGAAGACCATCGATTTCCGCGTCAGCACGCTGCCGACGCTGTTCGGCGAGAAAACCGTGATGCGCATCCTCGACGCCACCCAGGCGCAGATGGGCATCGACGCGCTCGGCTACGACCCGGACCAGAAGGCCACGCTGCTCGAGGCCATCAGCCGGCCCTACGGCATGGTGCTGGTGACCGGGCCGACCGGCTCGGGCAAGACGGTGTCGCTGTACACCTGCCTGAACGTCATCAACCAGCCCGGCATCAACATCTCGACGGCCGAGGACCCGGCCGAAATCAACCTGCCGGGCGTCAACCAGGTCAACGTCAACGACCGCGCCGGCCTGACCTTCCCGGTGGCGCTCAAGTCCTTCCTGCGCCAGGACCCGGACGTGATCATGGTCGGCGAGATCCGCGACCTGGAAACGGCCGACATCGCCATCAAGGCGGCGCAGACCGGCCACATGGTGTTTTCCACGCTGCACACCAACGACGCGCCGTCGACGCTGACGCGGCTGATGAACATGGGCGTGGCGCCGTTCAACATCGCCTCCTCGGTGATCCTGATCACCGCGCAGCGCCTGACCCGGCGCCTGTGCACCTGCAAGCAGCCGGTCGCCATCCTCGACACCATCCTGCTCAAGGCCGGCTTCCTGGCCGACGAGCTCGACGGCAGCTGGAAACCCTACGGCCCGGTCGGCTGCGAGCGCTGCAACGGCGGCGGCTACAAGGGCCGGGTCGGCATCTACCAGATCATGCCGATCACCGAGGCGATCGAGAAAATCATCCTGAACCATGGCAACTCGCTGGAAATCGCCCGCCAGTCGGAGTCCGAGGGCGTCAAGTCCCTGCGCCGCTCCGGCCTGATGAAGGTGCGCCAGGGCCTGACCAGCCTCGAGGAAGTATTAGGCTGTACCAACGAATAGGACGCACATCATGGCCACATCAAGCAGCGCGGCGGGGATGCAGGTGAAGGAATCGATCTACGCCTGGGAGGGCAAGGACAAGTCCGGCAAGACCGTGCGCGGCGAGCTGCGCGCCGGCGGCGAAGCCGTGGTCAACGTGACGTTGCGGCGCCAGGGCATCATGGTCACCAAGGTCAAGAAGAAGGCCTACCGCAGCGGCAAGAAGATCACCGACAAGGACATTTCGCTGTTCACGCGCCAGTTGGCGACGATGATGAAGGCCGGCGTGCCGCTGTTGCAGTCGTTCGACATCGTCGGCAAGGGCCACGCCAACCCGTCGGTGTCGAAGCTGGTGATGGACCTGCGCGCCGACATCGAGACCGGTACCAGCCTGAACCAGGCGTTCCGCAAATACCCGCTGTACTTCGACCCGCTGTTTTGCAACCTGGTCGGCGCCGGCGAACAGGCCGGCATCCTGGAGGACCTGCTGACCCGGCTGGCGATCTACAAGGAAAAGACCATCGCCATCAAGGGCAAGATCAAGTCGGCGCTGACGTACCCGATTTCGATCATGGCGATCGCCTTCATCGTCACCGCCGTCATCATGATCTGGGTGGTGCCGGCCTTCAAGGAGGTGTTCCAGAGCTTCGGCGCCGACCTGCCGGCGCCGACCCTGTTCGTAATGGCGGTGTCGGAGTTTTTCGTGCAGTGGTGGTATCTGATCTTCGGCGGCATCTTCGCCACGATCTACTTCTTCTTCCAGTCCTGGCGGCGCTCGCTGAAAATGCAGCGCTTCATGGACGTGCTGATCCTCAAGGCGCCGATCTTCGGCGAGGTGATCCGCAAGGCCACCATCGCCCGCTGGACCCGCACGCTGGCCACCATGTTCGCCGCCGGCGTGCCGCTGGTCGAATCGCTCGACTCGGTCGGCGGCGCCGCCGGCAACGCCGTCTACCTGGACGCCACCCGGCGCATCCAGAACGAGGTCAGCACCGGCACCAGCCTGACGGTGGCGATGCAGAACGCCGACGTCTTCCCCAACATGGTGACGCAGATGGTGGCCATCGGCGAGGAGTCCGGCTCGCTCGACGCGATGCTCGGCAAGGTCGCCGACTTCTACGAGGAGGAGGTCGACGAGGCCGTCGCCGCGCTGTCGTCGCTGATGGAACCCTTGATCATGGTCATCCTGGGCGTGCTGATCGGCGGCCTGGTGATCGCCATGTACCTGCCGATCTTCAAGCTCGGCTCGGTGGTCTAGCGCGGCGGCGCAGCTGGCCCGGGCGGCGCGGCGATCCGCACGACGAAACGGCAGCCGCGTCCGCCCGGACCCGGCGCCCGCCAACTCCCGTCGGGCGTCAGTTACACGGTGATGATGAATAAACTCGACGACGGCAATCCATCGGGCAACGCGTCGTATCAGCTGCGGATACTGCGGCGGATCGAGGCGGCGCTCAAGGACGAGCGCTTGTAGCGAATGGCGTTGGCGTGTCGTAGGTCGGATGAGCGAAGCGTAATCCGACCATGTTGGCCGAAGCGAGACGCGCTGCTCCGGGTCAACGTTGTCGGGTTACGCCCTGGCGGGCTAACCCGACCCACGAGAATCTTTCACTGAGCGGCATTGCCACCCGCCCCATTCATGCGGTCTAATACGGGCGTACAGCAACAAAAAGCGCGCCCACCGACCAATCCGACCCGCCGGGAAAAATACGATGCCTGAAGAAACGCTGTTGTTTGCCGCCCCCGCGAACCTGGTCGTGAGCCTGGTGGCGGCCCTGTTCGGCCTGCTGATCGGCAGCTTCCTGAACGTCGTGATCTACCGCGTGCCGAAGATGATGCAGCGCGAGTCGGACAACTATGTCGCCTCGGAAAGCGGCAAGGAAGAGCCCCACACCGACCAGTTCAACCTGATGCTGCCGCGCTCGTGCTGCCCGCACTGCGGCCACCAGATCACGGCACTGGAAAACATCCCGGTCGCCAGCTACCTGGCGCTGGGCGGCAAGTGCAGCGCGTGCAAGGCGCCGATCTCGGCGCGCTACCCGGCGGTCGAGGCGCTCACCGGCGCGCTGTTTTTCGCGCTGGTCTGGCATTTCGGCAGCGGCTGGGCCGGCCTGGCGGCGCTGTTTTTCGGCTGCTCGCTGGTCGCCATGACCTTCATCGACGCCGACACCCAATTGCTGCCCGACGACCTGACCTACCCGCTGCTGTGGGCCGGCCTGATGGTCAACCTGAACGGCACCTTCGTGCCGCTGCACGACGCCGTGGTCGGCGCCGCCGCCGGCTATCTGGTCTTGTGGAGCATTTACTGGGCCTTCAAGCTGGCGACAGGCAAGGAGGGAATGGGGTATGGTGACTTCAAGTTGCTGGCGGCGCTGGGCGCGTGGCTGGGCTGGACCATGCTGCCGACGATTATTTTGCTGTCCTCGGTGGTCGGCGCGCTGGTCGGCATCGGCCTGATCGTCTTCACCAAGCGCGGCCGCGACAAGCCGATTCCGTTCGGCCCGTATCTGGCGGCGGCCGGCTTGATCGCGCTGCTGTACGGCGCGCCCATTTCGCGCTTCACGCTCGGCCTGCTGGGCTGAGCCTTCCGAACCAGCACTAGCACCAGCACCAGTACCAGGATATCGATGGAACAAGTCCAACACGCAGCCTACTTCAGCGTCGGCCTGACCGGCGGCATCGGCTGCGGCAAGAGCACGGTCGCCGACCTGTTCGCCGTCCGCGGCGCCAGCATCGTCGACACCGACCTGATTGCCCATAGCCTGACCGGTGCCGGCGGCGCCGCCATGCCGGCCCTGTTGGCCGAGTTCGGCGCCGCCTTCGCCGACGCCGACGGCGCGCTTGAGCGCGCCAAGATGCGCACGCTGGTGTTCGGCGACGCGCGCGCCAAAGTCCGCCTGGAAGCCATCTTGCACCCGCGCATACGCGCCGCGACCATGGCCGCGGCGGCCGTCGCCGGCGGCAGTTACGTGATTTTCGCGGTGCCGCTGCTGGTCGAATCGGGCGGCTGGCGCGAGCGGGTCGAGCGCGTGCTGGCGATCGACTGCCCTGAAAGCCTGCAAATTGCACGGGTGATCGCGCGCAACGGCTTGCAGCCCGAGCAAGTGCAAGCCATCATGGCGACCCAGGCGACGCGGGCGCAGCGGCTGGCGGCGGCCGACGACGTCATCGTCAACGACGGCGCTGTAGAGCGCCTGGCGCCGCAAGTGGAGCGCCTGCACCGGCTATACTTGGCTTTTGCGGAAAGAATGCCAACAATACCATCACAACGTTTGTAATTTGTCGACTCTTGGTTCAGAATCACGGGATTCTTTGCGGTTCCATATTTAAAGGGATGTTATTTTGATTGTCTACGAATACCCTTTCAACGAACGCATACGTACTTTGTTGCGGCTGGAAGACCTGTACGACAAATTCAAGTTCTTTGTCCACCAAGAACATCCAATGCAACACCACGTCGCCCTCGCCACCATCTTCGACATGCTCGAGGTGGCCGGCCGCGCCGATTTGAAGTCCGATTTGCTGCAAGAGCTGGAACGCCAGCGCCAAAGCCTGCTGGGCTACCGCTCCAACCCGAACGTCGCCGCCGACACGCTGGACGCCATCCTGGCCGAACTCGACGCGGTCAGCAGCGCGCTGGTGGCGTCGCAGGGCAAGACCGGGCAAAACATCCGCGACAACGAATGGCTGATGAGCATACGCGGGCGCACCATCATCCCGGGCGGCGCCTGCGAGTTTGACCTGCCGTCGTATTTCGCCTGGCAAAAGCGCAGCGCCCAACACCGCTTCGCCGATATTTGCGGCTGGTTTGCGCCGCTGGCGCCGCTGTTCGACGCGCTGTCGCTGGTGCTGCGCCTGCTGCGCGACTCCGGCCGCCCGGTCAAGATGATCGCCGGCGCCGGTAGCTACCAGCAGATGTTGCAAGGCAAGGTGTACCAGATGCTGCGCCTGAGCCTGGACGAAACCACCGGCGCGATCCCGGAGATTTCGGCCAATAAATACATGCTGTGGGTGCGTTTCACCACCCAGGGCGGCGACTTGAAGCCGAAGCCGCTGGAAGACGACGTCCCTTTCGAGCTTACGCTCTGTAATTTTTAAATTTGTTGAACACCATGACCGTTGTTAACTGCCCTACCTGTTCCGCCAAAGTCGAGTGGACTGAAAAAAACACCTTCCGCCCGTTTTGCTCGGAGCGCTGCAAACAGATCGACCTGGGCGCCTGGGCCGAGGAAAAGTACAGCATCCCCGCGGTGAAATCGCCCGACGATGTGCTGGACGATGACAGCGCCACCTGATGTTCGTTGAAAGAATCAACACCGAGGGCGCAACCCCGGAGCCAGACCTCCAGGTCTGACCTTCCCGCCTTGGCGCCAGCACTTTGCCAGGGGTTTTAAACGCCCCGGCGGCACCTTTACCGCGCTTCGCGCCGCACCACGTCCAGCCATTCCAGCAGCGGAATGGTGGCCGGCAGCAGCGGCGCGACGCCGACTTCGCCCTGCCACGCGAACGCCTGTCCCTCCAGGCTTTGCGGCTCGCCGCGCCACTCGCGGCTGATGTAGAAGTGCAGCCGCACGTGCGCGTGCGGGTAGACGTATTCGACGCCGCACCACGGCTCGGCGCTGACGATGTGCAGGCCCAGCTCTTCGACGAATTCGCGCTTCAGCGCGTCGAGGATCGCCTCGCCCGCCTCCACTTTGCCGCCCGGGAATTCCCAGTAGCCGTCGTAGGGTTTGCCGGCCGGCCGCTGGCCCAGCAGCACGTCGCCGTTCGGCTTCATCAAAATGCCGACGGCGACGTCGACCGGCGCCGCCTTAAGCTGGCTCATCGGCTGGCCCGTCCGGCATTTTGCCGGCGTGGTCCTTGGCGAACTGCCAAGCCACGCGGCCCGAGCGCGAGCCGCGCATCAGCGCCCAGCGCAAGGCGTCGCCGCGCGCCGCGGCGATCTGCGCGGCGTCGCAGCCGAACGTGCCCAGCCAGTGCGCCACGATGTCGAGGTAGTCGTCCTGCTTGAACGGGTAGAACGACAGCCACAGGCCGAAGCGCTCCGACAGCGAGATTTTCTCCTCCACCGTCTCGCCCGGATGCAGGTCGCCGTCCTCGGTCTGGCGGTAACTGCTGTTGTCGGACATGCGCTCCGGCAGCAGGTGGCGCCGGTTCGAGGTGGCGTAAATGAGCACGTTGTCCGACTGCGCCGAGATGCTGCCGTCGAGCGCCACCTTGAGCGCCTTGTAGCCGCTCTCGCCCTCCTCGAACGAGAGGTCGTCGCAGAAGACGATGAAGCGCTCGGCGCGCCCGGCGACCAGGTCGACGATGTCGGGCAGTTCGGCCAGGTCGTCCTTGTCGACCTCGATCAGGCGCAGGCCGTCCTTGGCGAACTGGTTCAGGCAGGCCTTGATCAGCGACGACTTGCCGGTGCCGCGCGCGCCCGTCAACAGCACGTTGTTGGCCGGCCGGCCGCTGACGAACTGGCGCGTGTTCTGCTCGATCTGGCTCTTTTGCGTGCCAATGTTGTGCAGGTCCGACAGGCCGATCTGCGACACGTGCGCAACCGCCTGCAGGTAGCTGGCGCCGCCGGCGCGCTTGCGCCAGCGGTAGGCGTGGCCCAGGTTCCAGTCGGTGGCGCGCTGCGGCGGCGGCAGCGCCGCCTCGACGCGCTGCATCAGCGCCTCGGCGCGGCGCAGGAATTGGTCGAGTGGTGTCATGAGCGGTAATCGGCGTTGATGCTGACGTAGTCGTGCGACAGGTCGCAGGTCCACAGCGTGGCGGTGGCGTCGCCGCGGGCCAGGTTGACGCGGATGGTGATCTCGCTTTGCTGCATCACCCGCTGGCCGTCCTGCTCCTGGTAGTCGGGATTGCGGCCGCCGTTCTTGGCGACCCAGACGTCGTCGAGGTACAGGTTCAGCGTGTCGACGTCGAGGTCGTCCACGCCGGCGTAGCCGATCGCCGCCAGGATGCGCCCCAGGTTCGGGTCGGAGGCGAAGAAGGCGGTTTTCACCAGCGGCGAATGGGCGATCGAGTAGGCGATCTTGCGGCATTCCCCGGCGTCGCGGCCGGCTTCCACGGTGACCGTCATGAACTTGGTGGCGCCCTCGCCGTCGCGCACGATGGCCTGCGCCAGGAAGGTCGACAGCTCGGTCACGGCGGCCGCCAGCGCGGCGTACTGCGGCGTGTCCAGCGAATCGACCTTCAGCGTGCCGGCGCCGGTGGCCACGACGATGAAGGAATCGTTGGTCGAGGTGTCGCCGTCGATGGTGATGCAGTTGAACGACTTGTCGGCCGCCTGCTTGACCAGTTGGTCCAGCACCGGCTGGGCCACGGTGGCGTCGAACGCCAGGAAGCCGAGCATGGTCGCCATGTTCGGTTTGATCATGCCGGCGCCCTTGCTGATGCCGGTCAGCGTGACCGTGTGGCCGTCGATGACGACGCTGCGCGAGGCCGCCTTGGGCTGGGTGTCGGTGGTCATGATGGCCTCGGCGGCGCTGAACCAGTTGTCGTTGCTCAGCGCGCCGACGGCCCGCGGCAGGCCGGCGACCAGGCGCTGCAGCGGCAGCGGTTCAAGGATCACGCCGGTCGAAAACGGCAGGATCTGGCCGGGCGCGCAGCCCAGCAGGTCGGCCAGCGCGGCGCAACTGGCGTGGGCGTCGGCCAGCCCGGACGGACCGGTGCCGGCGTTGGCGTTGCCGGTGTTGACCAGCAGCGCGCGGATCGGCGCGGCGCCGGCGGCCACGGCCGCCAGGTTGGCCTTGCACACCTGCACCGGCGCGGCGCAGAAGCGGTTCAGCGTGAACACGCCCGACACCGACGCCGTCGGCGCCAGCGCCAACACCAGCACATCCTTGCGGTTCGGTTTCTTGATACCGGCTTCAGCAACGCCGATGTCGATGCCGGCGACGGCTTTCAAGTCTGCGGCGACGGGCTTGGGGGAATTGACGGCCATATGAGTTTTTCTGGTAGGGAAATGGGAGCCGCTATTGTAATGCCTCCGGGCGCGGCGCAGCGCCGGCGGCTGGAATCGCGCGCGGGATCGACGCGGCGGCGGCGCCGCGCCGGCGATGGCAATCGAGTCAAAAAAACAACAGATCGGCTTCATATCGCTGAAATGGCATATTTCCTTCCCCCTCCATAGCAAATCGCGTTATGTTACGGAACTATCAATTGCGGAGTGACAACTTACGCATATGAAAGACAACACATGACGAGAGCACGATGAATCCACGAATCCTGGCGCTGCTGCTGGCTGGCTTGCCCGTCGCGCCCGCCTGCGCCGACGGCTTGCCGGCCGACGGCAAGTTGAGCCTGAGCGGCTTCGCCACCTTCGGCATGGCGCGCACCAACAGCGACGAGGCCCAATTCGTCCGCTACAACCAGGCCGAGGGCGTCGATTCGGGCGTTAACAGCGGCACCGACAGCAACCTGGGCTTGCAGGCGAGCTACAAGTTCACGCCGGAGCTGTCGGCCACGGCGCAGGTGCTCACGCGCCAATACACCAGCACCCATTACGCCCCCGAACTGAGTTGGGCCTTTCTAAAGTACCAGCTGCGCGACGAGCTGAGCCTGCGCGCGGGCCGGGTGGTGGTGCCCAGCTTCATGATGTCCGACTACCAGAACGTCGGCTACGCCAACACGATGATGCGCCCGCCGTTGGAGATGTACGGCCTGGCGGCGATTGAGCACATCGACGGCGCCGACCTGACGTACCAGCGCTCCTTCGGCGCCAGCACCGTGACGGCCCAGCTGGCCGCCGGCGTCAGCCACGGCAAGCTGTTCGTCGCCGGCGGCGGCGGTTCCATCGCCACCATCCGCGCGCCGCTCTACGCGCTCAACCTGGCGTTGGAAAACGGCCCGTTCACGCTGCGCCTGAGCCGCCTGACGACGGAGCTGGAAAGCCGCGACTTCCGCATGCTCAACACCCTGACGGCGCGCCTGCGGCAGGCCGGCTTCGCGGCGCTGGCGCGCGAGCTGACGCTGGTGGGCGGCAAGAAGATCAGCTTCAGTTCGGTCGGCGCGACCATGGACTGGCAGCAGTTGCTGTTGCAGGGCGAATACGGCCGGCGCCAGGCCAACGAGCCGGTCTACATTCCCGACAACGACGCCTACTATGTGATGGCCGGCTACCGGGTCGGCGCGCTGCTGCCCTACTACGCCCACGCGGCGGTGTGGCAGAAGGGCCGCTCGGTGACGCTGCCGGCCAACTTCCCCGCCGGCGGGGCGCTGGCGCGGCGCGTCGACTTCGGCTACCTGACGGCGGCCGAGCAACACTCTGACCTGCTCGGCCTGCGCTGGAATTTCGCCAAGGCGCGCGCGCTGAAGGTGCAGATCGACCGGCTCCGGCCGACGCGCAAATCCGGCGGCCTGATCAACGGCCCCGCGGACGGCCTGAAGCACCCTGTGGTGGTCGTGGCGTTCGCGCTCGACGCCGTGTTTTAAGGGGGCGCGATGAAAACACCGTCCGCCCTCGCGCTGTTGCTCGCGCTGTTGTTCAGCGCGCCGCTGGCGCCGGCGTGCGCCGCCACCGCCATCATCGTCAGCGCGCGCAACACCGCCACCCGCATCGTCAGCGACCAGGCCGCCCAGATCTTCCTTGGCAAATCAAACCAGCTGACGCCGATCGACCTGGCCGACAACTCGGCCACCCGCAGCGACTTCTACCAGAAAATCGCCGGCAAGGACCAGGACCAGGTGAAGGCGATCTGGTCGAAGATCGTCTTCACCGGGCGCGGCTTTCCGCCCAAGGAATACAATAGCCCGGCCGACGTTAAGAAAGCCGTCGCCGCCGACAGCGGCGCGATCGGCTACATCGACAAGGCCGCCGTCGACGATACCGTCAGGGTGGTCCTGATCGTGCATTGAGCCGCCGTGGCGGCGACGGCGACACAGCGCCTGCGGCCGCGGCCGAAGGCATCCGATTGGTACGCCGGCGTCGGCCGGACAGTGGGGAGAGCAGCGTGAACCTGTCGCTACGGGCGAAATTCCTGATACTCAGCGCGGTGGTGCAGGCGCTGGTGGTCGGCCTGCTGATCTGGAACAATATGCGCATCATGGACCAGGCCGTCAGCAACAACGCCGACCGCGTCGCCCACGAATACGCGGTCACGCTGAACCTGTCGCTGGGCGCCTATGCCAGCAAGGGCCGGCTGCCCGAACTGCGCTCCTACCTCAACGAAATGCTGGCCGATCCGGCCGACAGCTTCGTGCGCTACATCGTCGTACTCGACCGCGACGAGCTGCCCATCATCGTCGCCGGCAGCGTGCCGCCGAAGCTGCCGGCGCTGCTGCAACGGCCCGGCGTGCGCACCAACCAGGGCTTGAAAACGCTGCTGGTGGACGCCATGCTGCACGCGCGCGCGCCGCTGCTGTTGAAGGACAACCAGGTCGGCTCGCTGCACTTCGGCCTGTCGACCTCGGACCTGGCGCAGGCGCGCGACGAGGTGCTCAGCCAGGGCAGCGTGATCTCGATCGTCGGCTTCGGCATCGGCCTGCTGCTGTTCTACGCCTTCACGCGCGGCATCGGCCGGCGCCTGGACGGCTTGAACGCGCAGTCGCAGCGCCTGGTGCAGGGCGACTACGGCGCCCTGCTGCCCGAGCACGGCGGCGACGAGATCGAAGTGGTGTCGCGCTCGCTGAACACGATGAACCTGGCGCTGCGCGCCCGCATCGCCCAGCTCGAGCAGGCCGAGCGGCGCCTGTCGGAGTCGGAGGCGCGCTTCAAGATCCTGTTCGACGTGGCGCCGGTGCCGCTCAGCGTGACCGACCGCGACGGCACCATCATCGCCGCCAACCTGGCGCTGGAACGCACCTTCAACGCCGGCGCCGGCGCCATCGTCGGCAAGAACGCCACCGACATCTCGTTTTGGGAAGACGCCGCCGAACCGCGCCGGGTGATGGCGATCCAGGCCCGCGACGGCGCCGTCGACGGTGAAATCGCCCGGGTACGGCTGGCCGACGGCCGCGCCGGCAGTGTGGCGATCTGGACCTCGTCGCTGTCGCTGGACGGCGCCACCGCCATCATCTGGGCGCTGCTCGACCTGACCGAGGAACTCAACGCCAAGGGCGAACTGAAGGAACTCAACACCTCGCTGGAGAGCCGGGTGCGCGAGCGCTCGGCCGAGCTGGAGCGCGCCAACGGCGACCTCAGCGACGCCCTCGACACGCTGCAGCGCACCCAGCACGACCTGCTGGCGGCCGAGAAAATGGCCTCGCTCGGCTCGCTGGTGGCCGGCATCGCGCACGAACTCAACACGCCGATCGGCAACAGCCTGCTGGCCTCGACGACGCTGTCGGACCGGGTCGTCGAATTCGACCGGGTGATCGCCGGCGGCGCGCTGCGGCGCTCGGCGCTGGTGGCGCACCTGGACGAGGTCAAGCAGGCCGCCGGCCTGATCTCCGGCTCGCTGCAAAAGGCCGCCAACCTGATCTCCTCGTTCAAGCAGGTGGCGGTCGACCAGACCAACGACCAGCGCCGCAGCTTCGACCTGCTGCTGGTGCTGCAGGATACGCTGGCGACCTACCTGCCGCGCCTGCGCCGGGCCCACTGCGTGGCCCGCCTGGAGATTCCGCCGGGACTGACGATGGACTCGTACCCGGGCAGCCTGTACCAGGTGCTCAACAACCTGATCAACAACGCCCTGGTGCACGGCTTCGACCGGCGCGCCTCGGGCGCCATCACGATACAGGCCTGCGACATCGGCGACGGCCAGATCGCGCTGCAGTTCGGCGACGACGGCAACGGCATGAGCGACGAGGTGCTGCGCCACGTCTTCGACCCCTTCTTCACCACCAAGATGGGCCAGGGCGGCACCGGCCTGGGCATGAACATCGTCTACAACATCGTCACCGGCGTGCTGGGCGGGCGCATCAACGTCACCACCGCGCCGGACCGGGGCACGACGATCCGCATCGTCATGCCGCGCGCGGCGCCGCTGCGCGACGGCGGCAAGAAGAGCACGGCGGCGGCGCTGGCCGTGTAGGCGGCGCATCCAAAGACCAGGGGCGCAACCCTGGGGCCAGCCCTCCCCCGCGGCAAGGCGAGAAGGCCGGCCCCCGGCTCTTCGCCGCTGGTTTTTTCGGCGTCGCGGCGCGCGCATTGTTAACGCAAAAAAGGGCGGAGAATTCGCATTCTCCGCCCTTTTCCATTCAGCCTCGCGGCTTACGCCAGCTTGCCGTGGCAAGCCTTGTACTTCTTGCCGCTGCCGCAAGGACAAGGGTCGTTGCGGCCGACGCGCATGCCCTCGGCCACCTCGCCGGGCGCCGCGCTCGGCGCCAGCAAATCCTCCGGCGCCGCGTTCGGGTTGAAGTCGGCGTGCTCGTAGTGCAGGTTTTCCACGTGCGACTGTTGCATCGCCAACTCGGCCGCGTCGATTTCCTCGCGCGACTGGATGCGCACCGTCATGACCAGCTTGACCACTTCGTTCTTGATCATGTCGAGCATCTGGCCGAACAGTTCAAACGCTTCGCGCTTGTATTCCTGCTTCGGATTCTTCTGGGCGTAGCCGCGCAGGTGGATACCCTGGCGCAGATGGTCCAGCGCCGCCAGGTGTTCGCGCCAATGGCTGTCGACCGCCTGCAGCATAACGTTGCGTTCAAAGCCGCCGAACGATTCCTTGCCGACGATGTCGATTTTCGACTGGTAGACCGCGTCGGCCGCGCCGATGACGCGCTCGAGCAGGTCCTCGTCGGTCAGGTTGGTCTCGGCCGCCATCATCGCCTGCAGCGGCAGGTCGATTTGCCATTCGGCGGCCAGGGTCGCCTCCAGCGCCTTGATGTCCCACTGTTCCTCGACCGATTCTTCCGGCACGTTGACGCGCACCAGGTCGGTGAACACGCCGTGGCGCAGCGAGGCGATCAGCTCGGAAACGTCGGTCGTCTCCAGCAGCTCGTTGCGCTGCTGGTAGATCACCTTGCGCTGGTCGTTGGCGACGTCGTCGTATTCGAGCAGTTGCTTGCGGATGTCGAAGTTGCGCGCCTCGACCTTGCGCTGGGCCGATTCGATCGAGCGCGACACGATGCCCGCCTCGATCGGTTCGCCTTCCGGCATTTTCAGCCGGTCCATGATGGCGCGCACGCGGTCGCCGGCGAAGATGCGCAGCAGCGCGTCGTCGAGCGACAGGTAGAAGCGCGACGAACCCGGATCGCCCTGGCGGCCGGCGCGGCCGCGCAACTGGTTGTCGACGCGGCGCGATTCGTGGCGTTCGGTGCCGATGATGTGCAGGCCGCCGGCGTTGACGACGTGGTCGTGCAGCGACTGCCATTCGTCGTGCAGGGTCTGCGCCTGGGCCGCCTTGTCGGCGTCCGACAGCGCGGCGTTGGCGTCGATGACCTTGATCTGGTTTTCGACGTTGCCGCCCAAGACGATGTCGGTGCCGCGGCCGGCCATGTTGGTGGCGATGGTGATGGCTTTCGGACGGCCGGCCTGGGCGATGATTTCCGCCTCGCGCGCATGCTGTTTGGCGTTCAGCACGTTATGCGGCAGCTTGGCCTTGGTCAGGATGCCCGACAACAGCTCGGAATTCTCGATCGAGGTGGTACCGACCAGCACCGGCTGGCCGCGTTCGCAGCAGTCGGCGATATCCTTGAGCATCGCGCCATACTTTTCCTCGGCCGACTTGTAGACCTGGTCCTGGCGGTCCTTGCGCTGCAAGGGCCGGTTTTGCGGAATCACGACCGTTTCCAGGCCGTAGATTTCCTGGAACTCGTAGGCCTCGGTGTCGGCGGTGCCGGTCATGCCGGCCAGCTTGCCGTACATGCGGAAATAGTTCTGGAAGGTGATCGAGGCCAGCGTCTGGTTCTCGTTCTGGATTTTCACACCCTCCTTCGCCTCGACCGCCTGGTGCAGGCCGTCCGACCAGCGCCGGCCCGTCATCAGGCGGCCGGTGAATTCGTCGACGATCACCACTTCGTTGTTCTGCACCACGTAGTGCTGGTCCTTGAAGTACAGCGCGTGCGCGCGCAGCGCCGCGTACAGGTGGTGCACCAGCGTGATGTTGGCCGAGTCGTACAGCGAGGCGCCTTCCGGCAGCAGGCCCATCTGGGTAAGGATGCCCTCGGCCTTTTCATGGCCGGCTTCGGTCAGCAGCACCTGGTGCGCCTTCTCGTCCTTCGTGTAGTCGCCCGGCACCTCGATCTTGCCCTTGCCGTCCGGCGTTTCCTCGCCGACTTGCAGGGTCAGCATGCCCGGCAATTCGTTGATCTTGTGATACAGGTCGGTATGGTTTTCAGCCTGGCCCGAGATGATCAACGGCGTGCGCGCCTCGTCGATCAGGATCGAGTCGACTTCATCGACGATGCCGAAGTTGAGCGCGCGCTGGACCCGCTCGCGCGACTCGAACACCATGTTGTCGCGCAGGTAGTCGAAACCGAATTCGTTGTTGGTGCCGTAGGTGATGTCGGCGGCGTAGGCGCGCTGCTTGGTATCGTGCTCCATCTGCGACAGGTTGACGCCGGTCGACAGACCCAGCCAGCCGTACAGGCGGCCCATGGTGTCGGCGTCGCGCTGGGCCAGGTAATCGTTGACGGTGACGATGTGCACGCCCTTGTCCGACAGCGCGTTCAAGTAGGCGGCCAGGGTCGCCATCAGGGTTTTGCCCTCGCCGGTGCCCATTTCGGCGATCTTGCCGTAATGCAGCACCATGCCGCCGATCAGCTGCACGTCGAAGTGGCGCATGCGCAGCACGCGCCGGCTGGCTTCGCGGCACACGGCGAACGCCTCCACCAGCAGCGCGTCCAGCGTTTCGCCCTTGGCGATGCGCTCCTTGAAGGCGGGGGTTTTCGCTTGCAGCTCCGCATCCGACAGCTTTTCGATGGACGGCTCGAGCGCATTGATCTCGCGTACCGTTTTTTGGTATTGCTTGAGCAGCCGCTGGTTGCGGCTACCGAAAATCTGGGTCAGTAATGACATGCTTGAATTCTTGAAAAAACGCCGTTAAAAAAAGCTCTGTTGGTTACATCGCGTTACCGCACGGAGTTCGAATATGGCAAAAGACGGTGATTTTATCATGCGATGTGGCGAAGATTGGGTTATTGACTTGTATCACAATAGCTAAATGATAAACAATGTCGCGAAAACCGGCGCAGATGAGGCTTTCCGCCAAATATTTCCCCGCGCGCGCCGGACTCGCCACGCGGCCCCGGCTGTGATATGTTTCGGCAAATGCGATCCCACACCTTCTACCAAGCAAGCCGCGCCCGCTCGGGTCCGGCGCTGCCCGGCGCCACGGACTTCCTGCGCAGCAACGCCACGATGGCGTCCCTGATGCCGGCGGTGAACCGCATGATGGCGCTGCAAAAGGATTGCGCCGGCGCGCTGCCGGCCATGTTCCACAACTGCGATATCCTGCAGTTCGAGGACGGCCAGTTGGTGCTGGCGACGCCGACGTCGGCGGTGGCGGCCAAGCTGAAGCAGCAATTGCCGAAATTACAGGCGGAATTGGAAAAGCGCGGCTGGCAGGTGCGCGGCATCAAACTCAAGGTGCAGGTGACGAAAAGCATCGCGCCGGTGGTCCACACGCGCCAACTGCTGCTGCCGAGCATGGCGGTGTCGGCCTTCGACGAATTGAGCAACAGCCTGCCCGAGTCGAAACAAAACAACGGCCTGATCGCCGCGCTGCGGGCGATGGTGCAGCGGCGCCGCGAACCGGGCGGCTAAGTCGCCGCGACGCGGCCGGCGGCACGCAAGGCCGGTGCATAGACGCCTTAAGTCAGCGCCCACTCCCTGGCCATTTGGCGCAGATACGACGGCGGCGCCGCCGCGTTGGTGTCGAACGAGACGATTTCGTACGCGTCCGGCCGCTCCAGCAGCGCCAGCAGCAACAGGTTGTTGAGCGCGTGGCCCGACTTGTGCGCCGTGTAACTGGCCAGCAGCGGATGGCCGATCAGATACAAATCACCGATCGCGTCGAGGATCTTGTGGCGCACGAACTCGTCGTCGTAGCGCAAGCCGTCCGAATTCAAAATACGGTACTCGTCCATCACGATGGCGTTTTCCAGCGAGCCGCCGCGGGCCAGGCCCATGCCGCGCAAGCTCTCGACGTCCTGCATGAAGCCGAAGGTGCGGGCGCGCGCCACGTCGTGCACATACGACACGTCGCCGAAATCGACCGAGGCGCGCTGGGTGGTGCCGTCGACCGCCGGATGGTTGAACTCAATGAAGAAATCGAGCTTGAAGCCGTTGTACGGGCTCAGCCCGGCCCATTTCTCGGCATCGCCCTTGCCCTGGCGCACTTCGACCGGCTTCAGCAGGCGAATGAACTTCTTCGCCGCCGGCTGCTCCTGCACGCCGGCCTGCTGCAGCAGAAACACGAAGGACGAGGCGGAACCGTCCATGATCGGGATTTCCTCGGCGCTGATATCGACCACCATGTTGTCGATGCCCATGCCGGCGGCGGCCGACATCAAATGCTCGACGGTGGAGACGCGGGCGCCGTCCTTGACCAGGACCGAGGCCATGCGGGTGTCGCCGACGATGCCGGCGCTGGCGGGGAATTCGACGATGGGCAGCAAATCGACGCGGCGGAACACGATACCGGTGTCCGGCGCGGCCGGATGCAGGGTCAGCTCCACCTTGGTGCCGGAGTGCAGGCCGACACCGACGGTGCGGACCAGTTTCTTGATGGTGCGTTGTTTTAACATCCGAAGATTATATCAACTTGCGGCGAAACCGTTTCGCCGCGGCATCACAGATCCCGTCCGCGGACAACAGCAAGCCTGCGTCGCCGGCTCAGGGATGCTCGGACTCGGCGTGCACCGCTTCGCGGCGGATCAGGTACACGCCGCTGGCGATAATGATCGCCGCGCCCAGCAAGGTGTACTGGTCGGGCAGCACCTGCCACAGGATCCAGTCCAGCCCCATGCCCCAGGCCAGCGCCGAATATTCAAACGGCGCCACGCTCGACGCCTTGCCCAGCCGGAACGCCTCGGTGATCGCCAACTGCCCCAGGAAACCGCTCAGCGACAGGCCGGCCAGCAGCAGCCAGTCCTGCTCGCGGATCGCCACCCACTCGTGCGCCGACAGCGCCACGCCGCCGATTGCCATCATCAGCATCAGCCAGAACACCATGCTTTCGCTGGCGTCGCTGCGGCTGAGCACGCGCCCGGTGATGGCCGAGACGGCGTAGCAGGCCGCCGAAGCGAGCACCGCCAGCCCGCCGATTGAAAAGAAATCGCCGCCGGTCGGGCGCAGCACCACCAGCACGCCGCCCATGCCGACGGCGACCGCGCACCAGCGCGCCGCGTCGACTTTTTCCTTCAGGATGAAAACCGACAAGGCCGTGATCAGCGTCGGCGCGATGAAGAAGATCGAATACGCCTCGGCCAGCGACAGCAGTTTGAGGCCGTAGGCGAAGGTGGTAATCATCACGATGCCGAGCAAGCCGCGCAGCAGGTGCAGCGGCCAGCGCACCTTGAGCACGCCCTTGAACGCGCCGCGCCAGGCGACGTAAATGCACACCAGCGGCAGCGACGACAGCGCCCGCAGCGCCGTCACCTGCATCGCCGGATACGTGGCCGAGAGCAGCTTCATCGCCGTGTCCATCAGCGAGAACATGGCGACGGCGATGAGCATCGCATAAATGCTGCGCAGGTTTTGGGCTTGGGGTGTCAAAGCGGGCTCCTCGCTGGTGGTCCCCGCGGCGGGGTGCGCGCGGGATAGATATCCCCAGCCAGCAAAAGCCGCTTGATGAATGTGCACCAATGTTGTGCGGGAATTATAGCAAGGCGTTGCCAACCGTGTTTGGCGGGCAATTTTCACACCGTGAAGAGACGCGTCTAAGAGAAAAGCGGCGCATTGCCGCGGTCTTGAGATCCATCAAAACTGGCAAGAATTAGACAAAAAACAGTATTGGGGGATGACGCGGCCGCTTTTATAAAGAATGAACCGAAGCGATAGTCGCACTGCGTTGACGGCGACGCGGTGTCAAACCCGATTGACTTCTCTTTTTTTTGTACATACACTAAATGAAGATCACATTTGACCCGGAAAAAGACAGACTGAACCGTAACAAGCATGGGGTGTCGCTGGCAGAGGCAGAGCACTTCAACTGGCAAGACTTCCTGTGGAAATTAGATCGCCGCGAAGACTATGGCGAAGACAGGGAAGCTGGTATTGGTACGATAGGCAGCCATTTGTACAAGGTCATCTATGTCGAGCGCGGTGATGTCCTGCGTATTATTAGCCTGCGCAAAGCAACGCAAACGGAGGAGGATGAATATGCAAGCCAGTATGAAGCGCAACCCCCGCTCGACTCCATTCATCCGCTCCACAGATGAAGAACAGGCGGCAATCACGGCGGCCGCCCTGAGTGATCCGGACGCGCTACCGTCAACGCCGGAGGAGTTGGCCCAATTCACACGGCGCCGCGGCCGTCCCCCTTCAGACGTGACCAAAGTTGCCATCAGCCTTCGCCTTGACCTGGATATCCTGAATGCGTTCAAGATGACTGGCCAAGGATGGCAAACCCGCATCAACGATGCCTTGCGTGACTACGTCGAGTCGCACGATATGCGGGGTCAGCGGGAAATCTAAGGCGTCGCGTTGCCAAACGGCGCATGTGGGCAACAAAAACGGCGCCGCGGCGCCGTTTTCCATTGCCGATACGGGCGCAGCTTAAGCCAGTTGGCCCAGCAGCGTTTCCGCGTTCGACACGTCGAACTTGCCGCCCTGCTCGACGTTCAACTGCGTCACGACGCCGTTCTCGGCCAGCAGCGAGTAGCGCTGCGAGCGCGTACCCATGCCGAACTTGCTGAAGTCGGCGTCCAGGCCCAGCAGCTTGCTGTAGGCGGCGTTGCCGTCAGCCATCATGCGCACGATGCCGGTGGCTTTCAGTTCGCGGCCCCAGGCGCCCATGACGAAGGCGTCGTTGACCGAGATGCACCAGATTTCATCGACGCCCTTGGCTTTCAATTCTTCCGCGTGCTGGACGTAGCCCGGCACGTGTTGCGCGGAGCAGGTCGGGGTGTAGGCGCCCGGCAGGCCGAAGATGGCGATCTTCTTGCCCTTGGTCAGCTCTTCAACCTTGAACGTGTTTGGACCCAGCGCGCAGCCTTCGGTTTCGGATTCGATGAATTCCGACAGGGTGCCTTCTGGCAGGGCATCGCCGATTTTGATAGTCATGCTTGACTCCTTGTGTAGGGGGTTATGGGGGTGGCCGGGGCATAAAAAAGCCGCGCGGGGCGCGGCATACCCAAGCACTGGACAGCAGTATGCCTGAGTCTTTTCGTTTGTGCAGGAAACACGCCGAACCCAATGTCATGTAGGTCGGATTCGCGAAGCGTCATCCGACAACGTTGGCCGAAGCGAGGCACGCCGCTCCAGGCCAAGGTTGTCGGGTTACGCCCAATGGGCTAAGCCGGCCTACAAAACCTGCGCCGCTTAGTCCGCCTGCTTGCGCAGGAAGGCCGGGATGTCGTAGGTTTCCATGCCGTTCTTTTCCATCGCGCGCACCTGCTCGGAAGCCGATTCGCGACGCCATACCGCCGGCGCCTTCATGCCGTCGAACGCTTGCCCCGGCACGGCCATGCCGACCGTGGTGCTGCCGGCGCCGCCGACGCCGCCCATAGCCGCCGACGGCGTCAGCGGACCGTTGTGGGTGCCGGTGCGCAGCATCTGCTGCGGCACCAGTTGGATCGACTTCTTGGCGCGGCCCAGGCCGGTAGCCACCACGGTGACGCGGATGTCGTCGCCCATGTTGTCGTCGTAGGCGATACCCTGGGCGATCGAGGCGTCCGGCGCCGCGAACGCGCGCACGGCGGCCATGACTTCCTTGATTTCCTTACCCTTCAGGCCACGGCTGGCGGTGACGTTGACCAGCACGCCGCGCGCGCCCGACAGGTCGATACCGTCCAGCAGCGGCGAGGCCACCGCCTGCTCGGCGGCGATGCGCGCGCGGTCGACGCCGGACGCGGTCGCCGTGCCCATCATGGCCTTGCCCTGCTCGCCCATGATGGTCTTGACGTCGTTGAAGTCGACGTTGATATGGCCCGGTACGTTGATGATCTCGGCGATACCGGCGACCGCGTTGTTAAGCACATCGTCGGCGTGTTGCATCCACTCCAGCATGCTTTCGTCTTCGTAGATCTCTTCCAGTTTTTCGTTCAGGATGATGATCAGCGAGTCGACGTGCAACGACAGCTGCTCCAGGCCCTCGTCGGCGATGTCCATGCACTTCTGGCCTTCGTACGAGAACGGCTTCGACACCACGGCCACCGTCAGCGCGCCCAGCGACTTGGCGATTTCCGCGACGATCGGCGCGGCGCCGGTGCCGGTGCCGCCGCCCATGCCGGCGGCGATGAAGACCATGTGCGCGCCGCGCAGCGCGTCTTCGATACGCGCGCGCGACTCTTCGGCCAGCTGGCGGCCCACTTGCGGCTTCATCCCGGCGCCCAGGCCGGTCTCGCCGATCTGGATGATGTTGTCGGCCTTCGAGGTCGACAGCGCCTGCGCGTCGGTGTTGGCGGCGATGAACTCGACCCCCGACATGCCCTTGTTGATCATGTGTTGAACCGCGTTGCCACCTGCTCCGCCGACGCCGACGACCTTGATGACCGTGCCTACAGCTGCGTTATCGACCATATCGAATTCCATGATGTGCTCCTATCAGTGTGCCGTTTCCAGGCGCCAGGCCTCATACGAATAGGAGAGCTGGAGATTGAAAACTGCGGTTAAATATAAAATATCGTGTGTGTTCCTGAATGCTTGTTCTGCTTGTTGTGCTTATTGTGCTTATTCTTATTCCGCTGCCGGCGCCAAACCAGCGCCTTAAAAATTCCCTAAAAACCATTCCTTCATGCGCTGCCAGACCGCCTTCACAGAACCGTCCTGACGCGTCACGATATGGCCGCGCAGGTATTGTTTTTTCGCTTCCAGCAGCAGGCCCAACACCGTCGCGTAGCGCGGGCTGCGCACCACGTCGGCCAGCTGGCCGCGGTACTCGGGCGTGCCCAGGCGGGCCGGCTTGAGGAAAATATCCTCGGCCATTTCCACCATGCCCGGCATGATCGCGGTGCCGCCGGTGAGCACGATGCCCGACGACAGCACGCCCTCGTAGCCGGATTCGCGCACCACCTGGTGCACCATCGCGAACAGCTCCTCGACGCGCGGCTCGATCACCGCCGCCAGCGCCTGGCGCGACAGGTTGCGCGGGCCGCGGTCGCCCAGCCCCGGCACCTCGAGCGACTCGCCCGGGTCGGCCAGCACCTGCTTGGCGACGCCGTAGCGGATCTTGATCTCCTCGGCTTCCGACGTCGGCGTGCGCAGCGCCATCGCGATGTCGTTGGTGATCTGGTCGCCGGCGATCGGGATCACGGCGGTGTGGCGGATCGCCCCGTCCGAGAACACCGCCACGTCGGTGGTGCCGCCGCCGATGTCGATCAGGACCACGCCCAGCTCTTTTTCGTCCGGCGTCAGGACCGCGTCGGCCGAGGCCATCGGCTGCAAAATCAGATCCGACACTTCCAGGCCGCAGCGGCGCACGCACTTGACGATGTTCTGCACCGCCGACACCGCGCCGGTGACGATGTGCACCTTCACCTCGAGGCGGATGCCGCTCATGCCGATCGGCTCGCGCACGTCCTCCTGGCTGTCGACGATGAATTCCTGCGGCACCATGTGGAGTAACTGTTGGTCGGTCGGTATGTTAACCGCTTTCGCCGTTTCGATGACGCGCGCCACGTCGGCGGCGGTCACTTCCTTGTCCTTGATGGCCACCATGCCGCTCGAATTGAAGCTGCGGATATGGCTGCCGGCGATGCCGGCGTAGACGTTGCGGATCTTGCAGTCGGCCATCAGCTCGGCTTCCTCGAGCGCGCGCTGGATCGACTCGACGGTCGCCTCGATGTTGACGACGACGCCCTTCTTCAATCCCTTTGATTCGTGCTGGCCCAGCCCGATCACTTCGTGGCGCCCGTCGGGCATCACCTCGGCCACCACCGCCACCACTTTCGAGGTGCCGATGTCGAGGCCGACGATCAGGTTTTTCGCGTCTTTTGTCATTTCTGTGCCTACTGTGTGAGCCTGCTGATGGGCGTTGAATTATTCGGTTTTTTCTTTGCTGCGGTGCCCGGTTTTTTCCCCTCGGGCGGGATCACCAGGCCGGCGGAACTCAGGGCCAGGCCGTTCGGATAACGCATGTCGATCGTGTCGATGTTCTGCAGCCGGCTCGCCAGTTGCGGGTAGATCCCGGTCAGCCGGTCGACCCGCTCCTTCAATGTGGTCTTGCTTTGCTCGCGCCCCAGCGCCACGCTCATGCCGTTGTCGAGCTTGACGGTCCAGGCGTAACGCCCCGACAGCGACAGCGCCTGCGGCACCAGGTCGATCGGCGCGAACCAGGCGTGCAGCTCGGCGTAGCGGGCCAGCACCTCCTTCTCGCTGCCGTCGGGGCCGGAAAACTGCGGCAGCTCGTGGTCGTCCTCGGCCTCGGCCAGGTTGGCGGTGAAGACGTCGCCCTTGACCGACAGCAGGCGGCCGTCCTCGCCCCAGGTGCCGAGCGCGTCGTGCTCTTCCAGCGCCACCACCAGCTGGTTCGGCCACTCGCGCCGCACCGTTGCGCGGCGCACCCACGGCACCGACTCGAAGGCCAGCCGCACCGCGTCCAGGTTGGCCGTGAAAAAATTGCCCTTGATGCGGCCGCGGGTGCCGTTGCGCAGCGTCAGGTGGTTGACGTGGCGCAGCTCCTCCTGGTCGATGCTCTCCACGCTGATCGCCTGCAGCGTGAACATCGGCCATTGCGACACCCACCAGACGCCGGCGGCCACGCACGCGAGCATCACCACGGCAAAAATGCCGCTGGCGGTCGCGTTCAGGGATTTAGCGTCGTGCCACATGCTCGTCTCAGCCCCGCCCTTTGGCCATCTTCAGGCGCGCCGACGCCAGGATTTCCAGGCACAGGTCCTCGTAACTGATGCCCAGCGCGCGCGCCGCCATCGGCACCAGCGAGTGGCTGGTCATGCCGGGCGAGGTGTTCGCCTCGATCAGGAACAGCTGCTTGTCGGAGGCGCGCAGCAGCACGTCGACGCGGCCCCAACCCTCGCAGCCGAGGCCGCGGTAGGCTTCCACGGCGATGCGCTCCATCTCGGCGCGGTCGGCCGGGTCCAGCTCGGGCGGACAGAAATACTCGGTGGTGTCGGTGAAGTACTTGTTCTGGTAGTCGTAGTTGCCACCCTGGGCGACGATCTCGATCGGCGGCAGCGCGCGCGCGCCGGCGCCCTGGCCCAACACGGCGACGGTGAACTCGCGCCCGGTCACGAACTCCTCGGCCAGCACCGAGTCGTCCAGCGCGGCGGCGATGTCGTAGGCGGCGCGCAAGGCGCCGGCCTCGACGACCTTGGTGATGCCGATGCTGGAACCCTCGTGCGGCGGTTTGACGATCAGCGGCAGGCCCAGTTCGACGGCCACCGCGTCGAGGTCGGAGCCGGCGTCGAGCACCGCGTACTTCGGCGTCGGCAGGCCGTGCGCCAGCCAGATCATCTTGGTGTAGACCTTGTCCATGGCGATCGCGCAGGCCATCACGCCGCTGCCGGTGTAGGCGACGCCGAGCTGCTCGAGCGCGCCCTGCAGGCTGCCGTCCTCGCCGAAGCGGCCGTGCAGCGCGATGAAGACGCGGTCGAATTTTTCGCCGGCCAGTTCGGCCAGGCCGCGCTCGCCCGTGTCGAAGGCGTGCGCGTCGACGCCGCGGCTAAGCAGGGCCTTCAGCACGCCGGCGCCGGACATCAGCGACACTTCGCGCTCGGCCGAACGGCCGCCGAACAGCACGCCGACCTTGCCGAAGGCGCTCACGTCGATGGCTGTGGTCGGGCTCATGGTAGGGCTCAATGTAGGGCTCATGATTCAGCGGCCTTTGGAAAAGTGGTCAGTTTGTGCGGTACGCCGCTGATCGAGCCGGCGCCCATGGTGACGACGACGTCGCCGTCGCGCGCCACGCTGATGATGGTGTCGGGCATGTCGGACATCAGTTCGACGAAGATCGGCTCGATCTTGCCGCGGGCGCGCAGCGCGTGCGCCAGCGCGCGGCCGTCGGCGGCGACGATCGGCGCCTCGCCGGCCGCGTACACCTCGGCCAGCAGCAGCACGTCGACGCTGCCGAGCACCTTGACGAAGTCCTCGAACAGGTCGCGGGTGCGGGTGTAGCGGTGCGGCTGGAACGCCAGCACCAGCCGGCGGCCCGGGTAGGCGGCGCGCGCGGCGGCCACCGTCACCGCGGTCTCGACCGGGTGGTGGCCGAAATCGTCGACCAGCGCGAAGCTGCCGCCGGTTTCCAGCGCCACCTCGCCGTAGCGGGTGAAGCGGCGCCCGACGCCGGCGAACTCGGCCAGGCCCTGCTGGGTGGCCGTATCGTCGATGCCGATCTCGCGGGCGATGGCGATGGCCGAGCAGGCGTTCTGCACATTGTGCATGCCGGGCTGGTTCAACACCACGTCCAGCGCCGGATAGCCTTCCTGGATCACCGTGAAATGCATCTCCAGGCCGACCGCGCGGGCGTTCACGGCGCGCACCTCGGCGTCCTCGTGGAAGCCGTAGGTGGTGATCGGTTTCGAGATCATCGGAATGATGTCGCGCACGTGCGGGTCGTCGATGCACAACATGGCGCGGCCGTAGAACGGCAGGCGCTGGGTGAACTGGACGAAGGCCGCCTTCAATTTCTCGAAGTCGTGCTCGTAGGTTTCCATGTGGTCGGCGTCGATGTTGGTGATCACCTCGATCATCGGCGACAGGTTCAGGAAGGAGGCGTCGGACTCGTCGGCCTCGGCCACCAGGTAGTCGCCGGCGCCCAGCTTGGCGTTGGCGCCGGCGCTGGTAAGGCGCCCGCCGATGACGAAGGTCGGGTCCATGCCGCCCTGCGCCAGCACCGACGCCACCAGGCTGGTGGTGGTGGTCTTGCCGTGCGTGCCGGCGATGGCGATGCCGCGCTTGAGGCGCATCAACTCGCCCAGCATGACCGCGCGCGGCACCAGCGGAATCTTGCGGCTGCGCGCGGCGGCGACTTCCGGATTGTCCTGCGGCACCGCGCCGGAGGTGACGACGGCGTCGGCGTTGCCGACGTTCTCGGCGGCGTGGCCGAGCAGCACCTTGGCGCCCAGGCTTGCCAGGCGCTGGGTGGCGGCGTTGCTGCCCAGGTCGGAACCGGAGACGTTATAGCCCAGGTTGACCAGCACCTCGGCGATGCCGCTCATGCCGCTGCCGCCGATGCCGACGAAATGGATGTTTTTTACTTTATGTTTCACGAATCGAGTCTCATGCTAGTTGTTCCAATACCAGGGCGATGGCGTCGTTGGCGTCGCGCTTGCCGACCGCGCGCGCCGCCAGCGCCATCTCCAGGCAGGCGCCGCGCGTCAGATTTTGCAGCAGCGCCGCCAGCGCGGCCGGGTTCATTTCCGTTTGCGGCAGGTGGATCGCCGCGTGTTGTTGCGCCATCCATTGCGCGTTGTCGCGCTGGTGGCTGGTGGTCGAGGCCACCAGCGGCACCAGCACGCTGGCCACGCCGGCCGCCGTCAGTTCCGACAGCGTAATGGCGCCGGCGCGGCAAATCACCAGGTCGGCGCCGGCGTAGGCCGCCGCCATGTCGTCGATGAAGTCGACCACCTCGGCGAGCACGCCGGCCTGCGCGTAGGCGCCGCGCAGCGCCTCGATGTTCTTCTTGCCCGACTGGTGCGTCACCAGCGGGCGCCGCTCCGGCGCGATCAGCGCCAGCGCCGGCGCCAGGTTGTCGTTGAGCGCCTTGGCGCCCAGGCTGCCGCCGACCACCAGGATGCGCAGCGCACCGGTGCGGCCCTCGAAGCGCTCCCGAGGACCGGCCAGGTCGAGGATTTCGCGGCGCACCGGGTTGCCGGTGACGCTGGCCTTGCCGGCGGCGCTGCCGAAGTCCGCCGGGAAGCCGAAGCAGACCCGCTGCGCCAGCGGCACCAGGGTTTTGTTCGACAGCAGCAGGGCCGCGTCGGCGTTCACCAGCACCAGCGGCACGCCGCGCAGGCGCGCCATCAGACCGCCCGGCACCGTCACGTAGCCGCCCATGCCCAGCACCACGTCCGGCTTGCGCCGGCCGATGTAGCCGAAGCAGGCGAAGAAGCTGGCCAGCATCTTGAAGCCGCCGGTCAACGTGTGGCGCAAGCCCTTGCCGCGCATGCCGGAAAACTCGATGGCGTCCATCTCGACGCCGTGCCGCGGCACCAGCTCGCGCTCCATGCCGTGCGAAGTGCCCAGCCAGCTTACCTGCCAGCCGCGCGCGCGCATGGTCTGGGCGATCGCCAGGCCGGGGAAAATGTGGCCGCCGGTGCCGGCCGCCATAATCATCAATCGTTTCATAATCTGCCACCACGCATCAGCACCCGGTTCTCGTAGTCGATCCTGAGCAGGATCGCCAGGCCGACGCAATTGAACAACACGCCCGAACCGCCATAGCTCATCAGCGGCAGGGTCAGACCCTTGGTCGGCAGCAGGCCAAGGTTGACGCCCATATTAATAAAGGTCTGCACGCCGACCCAGATGCCGATGCCCTTGGCCGTCAGGCCGGCGAAGGTCTGGTCGATGGCGATGGCCTGGCGGCCGATGTCGAAGGCGCGCTTGACCAGCCAATAAAACATGGCGATCACCACCAGCACGCCGGCCAGGCCCAGCTCTTCGCCGATCACCGCCAGCAGGAAGTCGGTGTGCGCCTCCGGCAGGTAGTGCAGCTTCTCGACGCTGCCGCCCAGCCCCACGCCGAACAGTTCGCCGCGGCCGAAGGCGATCAGCGAATGGGTCAGCTGGTAGGCCTTGTTCAGCGCGTTGTCCTCCTGCCACGGGTTCAGGTAGGCGAAAAAGCGCTCGCGGCGGAACGGCGACAGCGCCACGATGGCGACGAACACCGACACCAGCACCGCGCCGATGCCGCCGAACCAGATCGCGTTGATGCCGCCCAGGAACAGGATGCCCATGGCGATACAGACAATCACGCCGAACGCGCCCAGGTCGGGTTCCAGCAGCAGCAGCAGGCCGACCAGGCCGACCGCGCCGGCCATCGGCATGAAGCCCTTGGTCAGCTTGTGCATGTATTCCTGCTTGCGCACCGTGTAGTCGGCGGCGTACAGCACCGCCACCACCTTCATCAGCTCGGACGGCTGCACGTTGAACACCTTCAGCGACAACCAGCGGCGCCCGCCGTTGACCGCCACGCCGATGCCCGGCACCAGCACCAGCACCAGCAGCACCAGGGTGCCGATGAACAGGTAGGGCGCGGCGCGCTGCCAGGTGGCGATGCGGATGCGGAACACGAACAAGCCGGCCATCAGCGAAATGGCGATGAAGGTGGCCTGGCGCGTCAGGAAGTAGGAGTTCTTGTAGTTCGAGAACTTGGGCGAATCGGGCAGCGAAATCGACGCCGAATACACCATCACCATGCCCAGCAGCATCAGCAGCAGGGTCACCCACACCAGCGGCTGGTCGTACTCCATCATCTTCGACTGCCGGGCGTGACTGTCCATCGGCTTGTTCGCCGACGATCCAGAAAAGCTGAATGGCAGTTGCAGGGGCATCAGATATCCTGTCCCTGTTCCAGCGCGATCTCGCGCACGGCGTCGACGAAGACCTCGGCCCGGTGGCCGTAGTTCTTGAACATGTCGAAGCTGGCGCAGGCCGGCGACAACAGCACGGCGTCGCCGGCCTGCGCCAGCTCGCGCGCGCGGCGCACCGCCAGCGGCAGCGTTTCGCAGTCGATCAGCTCGACCCCGGTCTGCGCCAGCGCGGCGCGGATGGCCGGCGCGTCGCGGCCGATCAGCAGCACCGCGCGCACGTAGCGCGCCACCGGCTCGGCCAGCGGGGCGAAGTCCTGGCCCTTGGCCTCGCCGCCGGCGATCAGCAGCAGGCGCTGCTCGGCGCCGCCGAAGCTTTTACCCAGGCCGTTCAGCGCCGCCGCCGTGGCGCCGACGTTGGTGCCCTTGCTGTCGTCGTAGTATTCGACGGCGTTGATGGCGGCCACCAGTTCGACCCGGTGCGGCTCGCCCTGGTATTCGCGCAGGCCGTACAGCAGCGGCGCGAACGGCAGCCCGATGGCGCGGCACAGCGCCAGCGCGGCCAGCGCGTTGGCGGCGTTGTGCTGGCCGCGGATTTTCAGCGCGTCGGCCGGCATCATGTGCTTGGCGATGAAGGGAATCGGCGCCGGCGGCTCGTTTTTCTTGCGCTTGCGCTCGGGCAGGTCCTCGGCCGGGGCCGCGGCCGTCAGCCAGAACACGCCGCGGGCGTTCTCCAGGCCGAAGCTGTCGACCTCGGTCGGCTCGTCGGTGCCGAAGGTGACCACGGTGGCGCCCGGATCGGCCATGCGCATCACGGCCGCGTCGTCGCGGTTGAGCACGCGCACCGTGTGGGCGCCGAAGATGCGCTGCTTGTCGCGCGCGTACGACGCCATGTCGCCGTGCCAGTCGAGGTGGTCCTGCGACAGGTTCAGCACCGTCGCGGCGTCGGCTTGCAAACTAAAAGTCGTGTGTAACTGGAAGCTGGACAGTTCGAGCACCCAGGCCTGCGGCAGCTGATCCTGTTCCAGCGCTTGGCGCAGCACGTCCAGCGCCGCCGGGCTGATGTTGCCGGCCACGCGCACGCTCAGGCCGGCGCGCTGGCACAGCAGGCCGACCAGGCTGGTGACGGTGGTCTTGCCGTTGGTGCCGGTGATGGCGATCACCTTCGGCGCATAGCCGCGCTCTTCCTTCAGCGCCGCCAGGGCCTGGGCGAACAGCTCGATCTCGCCCCACACCGGGATGGCTTTGGCGGCCGCCGCCGGAATGATGGCGGCCAGCTCGCCCCCGGGCGCCAGGCCCGGGCTGACGGCGATGAAGTCAAAGCCCTCGACCAGGCCGGCGTGGAAGGCGCCGCCGACGAATTCGGCCCGCGGCACCGCGGCGCGCAGCGCCGCCAGGCGGGCCGGCTGCTCGCGCGTGTCGGCCACGCGCACCGAGGCGCCGCTGCGCGCCAGCCATTGCGCCATCGCCAGCCCGGATTCGCCGAGCCCCAAAACCAATGCGTGTTTGCCCGAATAGATCATTAGCGTAATTTCAAAGTGGAGAGACCGAACAGGACCAGCATCATCGTAATGATCCA
The DNA here is from genome assembly GCF_000344615.1 of Janthinobacterium sp. CG3. Lineage (GTDB taxonomy): Bacteria > Pseudomonadota > Gammaproteobacteria > Burkholderiales > Burkholderiaceae_D > Janthinobacterium. The sequence goes on from NZ_KB467825.1 coordinate 48,541, forward strand.
GAAGCGCACCACGACCTGGGTTTCGCGCCAGCCTTTTTGTTCAAAATGATGGTGCAAGGGCGCCATCAGGAAAATCCGGCGACCGGTGCCGAAGCGTTTTTTGGTGAATTTGAACCAGGTCACCTGGGCGATCACCGACAGGGTCTCGACCACGAAGATGCCGCCCATGATGAACAGGACGATTTCCTGGCGCACGATGACGGCCAGCGTGCCGAGCGCGCCGCCCAGCGCCAGCGCGCCGACGTCGCCCATGAAGACCTGGGCCGGATGGGTGTTAAACCACAGGAAGGCCAGGCCGGCGCCGGCCATCGCGCCGCAAAAGATGATCAGCTCGCCGGCGCCCGGAATGTGCGGGATGAACAGGTATTTCGAATAGGTGGCGCTGCCGGTCAGGTAGGCGAACAGGCCCAGCGCGGTGCCGACCATCACGGTCGGCATGATGGCCAGGCCGTCCAGGCCGTCGGTCAGGTTGACGGCGTTGCTGGTGCCGACGATGACGCAATAGGTCAGCGCGATGAAGCCCCACACGCCCAGCGGGTAGCTGACGGTTTTAAAGAAGGGCACGATCAAGTCGGCCTTCGGCGGCAAGTCCATCGAAAAGCCCGACTGCACCCAGGCGTAGATCAGGTTCCACACGTTGCTCGCGTTCGGCTCCGAGACCGAGACCGAGAACGCCAAGTAGAAGGCGGCGCCCAGGCCGATCAGCGACTGCCAAAAGTATTTTTCGCCCGAGGCCATGCCGTTCGGGTCCTGCCGCACCACCTTGCGGTAGTCGTCGACCCAGCCGATGGCGCCGAAGCCGAGCGTCACCACCAGCACCGGGTAGATGAAGCGGTTCGACAGGTCGCACCACAACAGCGTCGAGACGCCGATGGAAATGAGGATCAGCAGGCCGCCCATGGTCGGGGTGCCGTGCTTGATCAAATGCGTTTGCGGGCCGTCGGCGCGCACCGCCTGGCCGACCTTCATGCGCGTGAGCATGCGGATCACGGCCGGACCGGCGCCCAGGCCGATCACCAGCGCCGTCATCGTGGCGAACACGGCGCGGAAGGTGATGAAGTTGAAGACCCGCAGCGGGCCTAGGTCTTGTTGAAAGTATTGAGCGAGCCAGAGCAGCATGATTAGTGGGCCTCCTTGTTGTTGTTTTGTGATCCAATCAAATGCTGCACGGCCCGTTCCATCTTCATGAAGCGGGAGCCCTTGACCAATATCGTTGCGTCCGGACCAGCCGCCAGACGCGCAAGATGTACATCTAGCGCCGCCAGCAAATCGTCGAACAGTTCAAAATGCTCCACGTTGGCGCCGCGCAGATGGCGCGCCAGTTCGCCCGTCGCCAGCACGTGCTCGATACCCTTGGCGAGCGCGTAGTCGGCGATCTCTTCATGGAATTGCCGGCCCTGGCCGCCGACTTCGCCCATGTCGCCGAGCACCAGGATGCGCGGCGCCCGGGCTTGCGCCAGCACGTCGACGGCGGCGCGCACCGAGTCCGGGTTGGCGTTGTAGCTGTCGTCGATGACGGTGGCGCCGCCGGCCGCGCGCTTTTTCTGCAGGCGGCCGTTGACCGGCGCGAACGCCTCCAGGCCGCGCCGGATCGCCTCCGGCGCGACGCCGGCGCCGAAGGCGCAGGCCGCCGCCGCCAGCGCGTTGCGCACGTTGTGCTCGCCGGCCGCCCGCAGGCCGACGAAAAATTGCAGCATAGGCAGGTCGGCGCCGGCGCGCACGCTGACGAACATGTCGCTGCCGAAGTCCTCGGCCGGACGGTGCGTGCAGCTGACGTCGGCGTCCTTGCCCAGGCCGAAGGTGATGCAGCGGCGCGCGCCGGCCAGGGCGCGCCACAATTCGGTAAACTCGTCGCCGTGCGGGAACACCGCCACGCCGTCGGCCGGCAAGCCGGCCAGCACCGCGCCGTTTTCGCGCGCCACCGCTTCCACGGTGTGCATGAATTCCTGGTGTTCGCGCTGGGCGTTGTTGACCAGCGCCAGCGTCGGCTCGGCGACCGCCGTCAGCCGGGCGATTTCGCCGGGGTGGTTCATGCCCAGTTCGACGACGGCGGCGCGCTGCCCGGCCGCCAGGCGGAACAGGGTCAGCGGCACGCCGATTTCATTGTTCAGGTTGCCACGGGTGGCCAGGCGGCCGTCTTCGCCGTAGGCCGCCGCCAAAATCGAGGCCAGCATTTCCTTGACCGTGGTCTTGCCGTTGCTGCCGGTGACGCCGATGACCGGCAGCGCGAACTGGCGCCGCCACAGGTTGGCGATGCGCCCCAGCGCCACCAGCGTGTCCGGCACGACGACGGCCGGCAGGGTCCAGCCGGCCGGCAGCCGCTCGACCACCACGGCGGCCGCGCCCTGCCCGGCCACCTGGGCCAGGAAGTCGTGGGCGTCGAAGCTGTCGCCGCGCAGCGCGACGAACAGCGCGCCGGCCCGCACCTTGCGGCTGTCGGTCGAGACGCCGTCGAAGGCCAGCTCGGACTGCGCCGCCGGGCCCGGGACCAGTACCGCGCCCGGAATCGCCGCCACCAACTGGGCCAGTGTCGCGCGCATCAGTTGGTCCTCATCATGGTCAGCCGCGCCGACAACGCCAGTTGGGCGTGGTCGGTGTCGGAGAACGACAGCTTCTTGCCCTTGATTTCCTGGTAGGCCTCGTGGCCTTTGCCGGCCAACAGGATCACGTCGGCCTTGGCGGCGTGCTTGACCGCCGAGAGGATCGCGCTGGCGCGGTTCTCGATGGCTTGCGTGACCGAAGCCGGATGCCGCGGGTCCATGCCGGCGACGATCTGCGCGATGATGCTGTGCGGGTCTTCGCTGCGCGGATTGTCGCTGGTGACGACGACGTGGTCGGCCATTTGCGCGATGGCGCCCATCTGCGGCCGCTTGCCCGGATCGCGGTCGCCGCCGCAGCCGAACACGCACCACAGCTGGCCGCCGCGTTCCTGCGCCACCTGGCGCAGCGCGGCCAGGGTTTTTTCCAGCGCGTCCGGGGTGTGGGCGTAGTCGACCACGACCATCGGCGCGTCCTGCCCGCCGACCTGCTGCATGCGTCCCGGCGCCGGCGTCAAGGCTTCGATGGCCTCGATGGCGGCGCGCAGGCCGACGCCCTTGGCCAGCAGCGCGCCCATCACGCCGAGCGCGTTGCTGATATTGAAATGGCCGACCAGGCGGGTTTTCACCAGCGCCGAGCCGAATTGGCAGTCGAGGTGGAAATCGGTGCCGGCGTGGCGGCTACGGAACTGGCTGGCGCGCAGCATGCACACGCCGTCCAGGTCCGGCTGGGCCGCCGCGTCGCGCAGGGTGTAGCCGATCAGCGGCAACGCGCCGGCCGGCTTGCCGCGCAGGCGCGCGACCAGGCGCGGGCCCATCTCGTCGTCCAGGTTCAGCACCGCCGTTTGCAGGCCGGGCCAGTCGAACAGGATGGTCTTGGCGGCCTCGTAGGACGGCATGTCGCCGTGGTAGTCCAGATGGTCGCGGGTCAGATTGGTAAACAGCGCGACGTCGAAGTGCATGCCGGCGGTGCGGCCCTGCTCCAGGCCGATCGAGGAAGCCTCGATCGCCACCGCGCCGGCGCCGGCGTCGCGCATCTCGGCCAGGGTGCGCGCCAACAGCACCGCGTCCGGCGTGGTGTAGCCGGTGGCGTCGAAGGCCACTTCGCCGCGCGGCTTGGCCAGGCCGACGCCGAGCGTGCCGATGACGGCGGTGGCCACGCCCACGCGCGCCAGGGCCTGGCCCAGCCAGACCGCGCTGGAGGTCTTGCCGTTGGTGCCGGTGACGGCGACGCTGAACATGGCGGCGTCGGGCATGCCGTAGCGGGCGTGCGCGATCGGACCGGCCAGGCGTTTCAGCCCGGCCAGCGCCAGGTGCGGCACGCCCCAGGCGGCGTCCCAGGCGAAGTCGGCGCCCTCGTAGACGACGGCGGCGGCGCCCTGGGCGATGGCGGCGGCGATGAAGCCGCGGCCGTCGCCGGCGTCGCCCGGATAGGCGAAGAACACGTCGCCGGCCTGGATGCGGCGCGAATCGGAGGCCAGCTGGCCCCCGGGCGCCGCCTGGGCGATCCACAAACTGATTTCTGGTATGGTCATGTCGGACATTACATTGACTCCGGACCGGCGTTGGCCGGGATAACGATTTCGGTGACGGAGGAGTCCGGCGGTATATTCATCGCGCGCAGCGCGTTGGTGGCCACCGCCGCGAAGGTCGGCGCGGCGACCTGGCCGCCGTAGTGGCCGCCGCTGGTCGGTTCGTCGATCATGACGGCGATGATGAAGCGCGGCGCCGACATCGGCACCATGCCGACGAAGGAACCGATGTATTTGCGCGGCATCGCGTAGCGGCCGTTTTCAACCTTGTAGGCGGTGCCGGTCTTGCCGCCGACGCGGTAACCGGCGACCTGGGCCTGCTTGGCGGTGCCCTTCTCGCCCGACACCACCAGTTCCAGCATGGCGCGCATGTCGGCGGCGGTCTTCGGCTTGATCAACTGCTGCCCGGCCGGCAGCTCGCTGACCTTCTGGAACGACAGCGGAATGGTGTCGCCGTCGCGGGCGAACATCATGTAGCCGCGCGCCAGCTGGATCAACGAAACCGAGATGCCGTTGCCGTAGCTCATGGTGGCCTGCTCGACCGGGCGCCAGGATTTATACGGGCGCACGCGGCCGGCGACGGCGCCGGGAAAACCGAACTTCGGCTGCTGGCCGAAGCCGACCTTGGTAAACATTTCCCACATTTCCTGCGACGGCATGCTCAGCGCGATCTTCGAGGTGCCGATGTTGGACGACTGCTCGATGATCTCGGAGACGTTGATGACGCCGTGCGCCTTGGTGTCGGTGATGGTGCGGTCGGCGATGGTGTAGCGGCCGGCGCCGGTGTCGATCAGCGTGGTCGGCTTGACGCGGCCGCTGTCGAGCGCCAGCGCGACCGTAAACGGCTTCAAGGTCGAGCCGGGCTCGAAGGTGTCGGTCATGACGCGGTTGCGCAACTGCTGGCCGGTCAGCTTGCGCCGGTCGTTCGGGTCGTAGCTCGGGTAGTTCGCCAACGCCAGCACTTCGCCGGTGTGCACGTCCAGCACCACGGCGGCGCCGGCCTTGGCCTTGAACTTCTCGACCGCCTCCTTCAACTGCGTGAAGGCGATGTACTGGATCTTGCTGTCGACCGACAGCACCAGGTCCTTGCCGTCGTGCGGTTCGTGGATCGAGCCGATGTCCTCGACGATGTGGCCGAGGCGGTCCTTGATCACGCGCCGGCTGCCGGTGCTGCCGACCAGCGTCTTTTGCTGCGCCAGCTCCATGCTTTCCTGGCCGACGTCCTCGACGTTGGTGAAACCGACCACGTGGGTCATCACTTCGCCCTGCGGGTAGAAGCGCTTGTATTCCTTGCGGGCGTCGATGCCGTCGATGTCGAGCTTGGCGATCTTGTCGGCCACGTCCATCTCGACCTGCCGCTTCAGGTAGACGAAACTGCGGTCGGAGTCGAGTTTCTTGCGCAGCTCGGCCTCGCTCATTTCCAGCAGGCCGGCCAGGGCGCGGATCTTCTCCGGCGGCGAGGCCAGCACGTCGTCCGGGATGCCCCAGATCGCCTTGACCGGCACCGACGAGGCCAGCACCTGGCCGTTGCGGTCGGTGATCTTGCCGCGCGTGGCGGGCAGCTCGATGGTGCGGGCGTAGCGGATCTCGCCCTGCTTTTGCAGGAACTGCGTGGAGACGCCCTGCAACCACAGCGCCCGCCCGCCCAGCGCCGCGAAGGCGGCGAACAGCACGAACAGCACCACCCGCGAACGCCACACCGGCAGGCTCACCGCCAGCATCGGATTCTTCGAGAACGGCACCCCTTTGGAAGCCGCCACGCGCGAGCCAGTCGCGCCGCCGCCGCGCATCACGGCTCGCCCTGGGTCAGGTACTGGGTGCGCGCCGCCGTCAGCGGCGTCATGTCCAGGTCGCGCCGGGCGATCGCCTCGATGCGCTCGTGCTTGCCGAAGGTCGATTGGTCCAGCTGCAGCTGCGACCAGTCGATGTCGAGCTGGCGCGACAAGGCCTGCGCCCGCTCCAACTCGATGAACAGGTGGCGCGCCTGGTACTGCGCGTTCACCAGCGACAGCGCGCAGCCGACCAGGATGGCCGTCAGCAGCAGATTCAGCTTGCCGCTCATCGGCCGCTCCAGGGCAGGCGCAGCGCGACGCGCATCACGGCCGAGCGCGCGCGCGGGTTGGCGCCGACTTCGGCGTCGGACGGTTTCATCTTGGCGACCAGCTTCATTTCCGGCTGCGGCAGGTCGACCGCGCGGATCGGCAGGCGCCGGTCCGGCTGCGCCACGTTGGCCTTGGAGGCGAAGAAGCGCTTGACCATGCGGTCTTCCAGCGAATGGAAGCTGATCACGGCCATGCGCCCGCCCGGCGCCAGGCAGTCGTAGGCCTGGTTCAAGCCGGTTTCGAGGTCTTCCAGCTCTTTGTTAATGAAAATGCGGATAGCCTGAAAGGTGCGGGTGGCGGGGTCCTTACCCTTCTCGCGGGTTTTGACAACGCCCGCCACGAGGCCGGCAAGCTGTCGTGTGCTTGAAATTGGCTCGACCGCGCGGCGAGCAACAATCGCCTTTGCAATCTGAAAAGCAAACCGTTCTTCCCCATATTCACGTATCACCCTTTCTAAAACCTGTTCGTTCTCCAGCGCCAGCCACTCGGCCGCGGACTGGCCGCGGGTGGTGTCCATGCGCATGTCGAGCGGGCCGTCGTTGCGGAAGCTGAAGCCGCGCGCGGCGTCGTCCACCTGCGGCGAGGAAATGCCTAGGTCGAGCAAAATGCCGTCGACCTGGGCGATGCCGCGCGCGGCCAGGCTGTCGCGCATGGTGGCGAAGCTGTCGTGGACGATCTGGAAGCGCGGGTCGGCGATCTGTTCGGCGGTGGCGATCGCCTGCAAGTCCTTGTCGAAGCCGACCAGGCGCGCCTGCGCGCCCAGGCGCGACAGGATCAAGCGGCTGTGGCCGCCGCGGCCGAAGGTGCCGTCGACATAGATGCCGTCGGCGCGCGGGCCGAGCAGATCGAGGGCGTCAACCGCCTCGTCCAGCAGCACCGTACGATGCAGAAATTCCGGCACCGGTAAAGTAGTCATCGCGGAGCCTTAGAAAGAAAAATTGGATAGGACATCGGGGGCGCCGGCGTCGATCGCCTGCTGCTCTTTTTCGGCCAGCTTGGCCGCGTCCCAAATTTCAAAATGCGTGCCCATGCCGATCATCATGACCTCGCGCGCCAGGCCGACGGCGTTGCGCAGCTCGGGCGAGATCAGGACGCGGCCGGCCGAGTCGAGCTCGACGTCGCAGGCGTTGCCGAGGAAGATGCGCTGCCAGGCCCGCGCGGCCATCGGCCAAGCGGCGATTTGCTGTCGGTGGTTTTCCCACACGGGGCGCGGAAAGAACAGCAGGCAGCCGTCCGGGTGTTTGGTCAGGGTCAGGCGGCCCTCGCATTCGATCGACAGCGCGTCACGGTGCTTGGCGGGGATAGACATCCTGCCCTTAGCATCGAGATTGATTGCGGACGCGCCTTGAAACACGAATGACCTTTGACCTCAGAATTATTAACAAGCGGGTGAGCGCGGCGCTGGCGAAGGGAAGTTTTTCTCAAAAAATTCCCACAAAAACACACTTTTTCACACAGTTGCCCACTTTAGAGGATGCCAAGAGGGTGGTCAAGCGCTTTCCTTCTATCGAAACAGTGATTTTATTAATGAAATGAAGGACTTAGCGGATATCCTTGAAGGAGCTCCACATCAAAATATATCGATAAATTAGATACTTATGGAAGATAGTGAATGTGCTACCTCACCTGTGCACATGTGTTTGCCCGCCGTAAACAGCGGAGGGCTCAGCTTGAAAAATATTAAAATTTATACATATAGTTGACTGGGGACAACAATGCGGTCGCGCCGCGGCAACGCCGGCCGGCACCGGAAAAGCGGGTCGGGGAAGAGTGGTTTTTGGATAGATTCGGCTATTTTACAGCTTTTCAGGACCGCCGGGAGCGCCCTCGCGGACGCGCGTCGAACCTTTTAACCGGGCAAGCCAAGCAGCCACCGCGAACTAGTTGTATATACAATTTAATGGAAAATATTTGTTTTGGCCGGAAAAAAAAGCCCCGGAAGCGAGGCCCCTGACACAGGAAAAGCTAACGGAATACGCCTTTTTGGCGCGATATTGGGCGCCGCTCGGCGCATCGCCAGCCGGCGCGGCGGCAGCCGCGGCCGCGGCGGGCGCCGACGGCAAAACACCGCTGCCTATATATGTATATATGCAGCGGTGTTCGGCGCCAGCCGGCGCGGCCGTGGTGGCGCCGGCGAAGAATTCAAGTGAAGCAGGCCGATAGGCCGGATTTTGTTACGGCGCGTTCCCTTGCGGTTCAGCGCTATGACAGCCATTCCTCTAGGCGCCGAATTACTCCGGCGCTCAAGCTTTCTACCCGCACGCTCCGCGAGCAGCATCATCGCGTGCCTATTTGAAATTGCACCAGGTGGAGGTTACCGCGTTTCACCGTAACTTAATACGCTCGTCTCTGTGGCCCTATTCCTCGCCTTATACCCGCCCGGCTTGCGCCTGACGGGCTTTCGGCGGACGGCCGTTAACCGTCACCCCGCTCTATGGAGTCCGGACCTTCCTCCCGTCGACGCATTACTGCGCCAACCAGCGACTGTCTGGCCTGCTTCAACCGCTATTGTACCCTACCGGACGACCCGCCGCCTTGCGCCGTCCGACAAGCCGCCGGACCATGGAATATTTAACCTTGATTGTGTTTTTTTAAACTGGTCAAAACTATAATTACGTGTCGCCATTTCAAAAGCCCGGCAAAATCGACTCGCTTAGAATGGCCTACTGGCGATCATCCGTTCGCCTTCGCGTTTACTTTTTAAAGAGTTGACCATGACGCAACAATCCCGTACCGGCGGCCAGATCCTGGTCGACGCCCTGAAGATCCATGGCGTCGACACCTGCTTTGGCGTACCCGGCGAAAGCTACCTTGATGTGCTCGACGCGCTGCACGACTCCGACATCCGTTTCATCGTCAACCGCCAGGAAGGCGGCGCGGCCTTTATGGCCGAGGCCCACGGCAAGTTGACCGGGCGTCCCGGCATCTGCTTCGTCACCCGCGGTCCGGGCGCCACCAACGCCTCGATCGGCGTGCACACCGCCTACCAGGACTCGACCCCGATGATCCTGTTCATCGGCCAGGTGGGCAACGACTTCATGGACCGCGAGGCCTTCCAGGAGATCGACTACCGGCGCATGTACGGCCAGATGGCCAAGTGGGTCACGCAGATCGACCGCGCCGAGCGCATTCCCGAGTATGTGGCGCGCGCCTTCCAGGTCGCCACCAGCGGGCGCCCCGGCCCGGTGGTGCTGGCGCTGCCGGAGGACATGCTCGTTTCGACCGCCAGCGTGGCCGACACGCGCCGCTACCAGCCGGTGCAGGCGGCGCCGGCGGACAGCCAGATCGCGCGCCTGCGCGCCATGCTGGCAGAGTCCAGGCGGCCGCTGCTGCTGCTGGGCGGCGCCACCTGGACCGGCGCCGCCTGCGCCGATCTGCAGCGCTTCGCCGAGGCCAACGCGCTGCCGGTGGCCTGCGCCTTCCGCTTCCAGGATTTGCTCGACAACGCCCACCCCAACTATATAGGCGACGTCGGCATCGGCATCAATCCGAAGCTGGCCGCGCGCGTGCGCGACGCCGACCTGATCCTGGCGCTCGGGCCGCGCCTGGGTGAAATGACCACCGGCGGCTACACGCTGATCGAAGCGCCGCTGCCGCGCCAGCGCCTGGTGCACGTGCACACCGACGCCGAGGAGCTGGGCAGCGTCTACCAGGCCGAGCTGATGATCAACAGCGGCATGCCGCAGTTGTGCGCGATGCTGGCGGCGATGCCGCCGGTCGACGCCGGCGCCTGGCGCGGCACGGTGGCCGAGGCCAAGGCCGAGTTGGCCGCCTACCAGCAGCGCCCGCCCATCTTCCAGGACGGCAAGGCGCCGCTCGACCTGTGGCAGGTGACCCAGGAAATCATGGCGCAGGCGCCGGCCGACACCATCGTCACCAACGGCGCCGGCAACTACGCGTCGTGGGCGCACCGCTTCTACCGCTACGGCGGCATGCGCACGCAACTGGCGCCGACCAACGGCGCGATGGGCTACGGCCTGCCGGCCGGCGTCGCCGCCAAGATCACCCAGCCCGAGCGCACCGTCATCACCTTCGCCGGCGACGGCGAGTTCATGATGAACGGCCAGGAGCTGGCCACCGCCGTGCAGTACCAGGCCGGCGTCGTCGTCATCGTCTTCAACAACCAGATGTTCGGCACCATCCGCATGCACCAGGAACGCGACTATCCCGGCCGGGTCTCCGGCACCGGGCTGCACAATCCGGATTTCGCGGCGCTGGCGCGGGCTTACGGCGCGTACGGCGAGGTGGTCAACACCACCGAGCAGTTCGGCCCGGCGCTGCGGCGCGCGCTGGCGCACGCCAAAGACCGGCGCCTGCCGGCGCTGATCGAGCTGCGCTACGACGGCAACCTGATCACGCCGAACGCCACGCTGGCGACGATCCGCCAGAACGCCGAGGCGGCGCGCGCGGCCAAGTAAGGCGCGCGGCGGCAATGCCGGGGGCGCCGCGCGGGCGCCGCTACTTATCTATACCTCAGCTGGCCGGCATTTCCACCGGTTCGGCCGGCGCCGGCAACGCCTGCTCGGGCGCGGCCTTGGTTGCCGGACAGGGCTTGCAGGGCTTTAGCTTCGCGCCGAAATCGCTGACCCGCGACAAACGCATCGGCATGCCGGCGTCGCCGTCGCAATAGGCGCCGTCCAGCAGCAGCGTGCGCCCGTCGCGGGAGAACTTGCCGCTGATCTTGCGCTCCTCCTGGTCGGCGGCGGCGACGGTGAACGCCAGCGCGCCGCCGGCGGCGTCGATGGCCACCTCGCTGGCCACCAGCGGCCAGCTCAGGCCGCCGGCGGTGAATTCATAGTAAACGGTATCGACCTCGGCGAAGCGGTGCACGCTGACGCGCTGGCCGCCGATGTCGCCGTTCGACTCCTGCAGGCACAGGTCCGAGTACACCATCACGCCGTAGCGCGGCACGCCCTGCTGGGCCGCCTTCGGCCTGGCCTTGGCCGCGGCAACGCCAACGGCGCTCAACAACAGCACGGCCGCGACAGTGCGGCGGCCGAATCGACGGGTATTTTTCATGGGAGCCTTCGGTTGGGTGGTGGCTGATTTTAACCCGCGCACACGACGCGGCGCAAAATGCAAAACGCGCCGCCGGACCGAAGCCCGACAGCGCGTTTTGTTGCGCCGGGTCCGCGAACGGACCCTGGGCGCTTATTCCAATGTCGCTTACGCGGGAATTAGAACGAGTGACGCATACCGATGTTGAACGCTTTGTCGCCGGTGCCGGCTTCAGTTGCGTTACCGACGGTGTAGCCAGCGTTGCGCTTGTTGTTGATCTTGGCGATCGACGTGTAAGCGCTGGTACGCTTGGACAAAGCGTACGAGTAGCCCAGCGCGAACTGCGTGGCGTCTGCGTTGACGGCGGTTTTGTCATCCTTGCGGATGTACGAAGCCATCACGGTGCCGGCCGGGCCAACTGGCACGGTGAAGCCAACCAAGGCTTGCTGGCTGTCGTCCGATGCGCGGCCGATGTTGTTCACGCCAACCAGTTCCTTGCGGCCGCCGAATGCGCTGTTAGCGCCTTCGTCTTTGCCGTAGGCGACGAACGCCTTAGCGACGGTGAAGTCGTAGTTCGCTGCAACCAGGATGTTGCGCGACAGCGTGGTGCTGGTGCGTGGGGCGGTTGCGGTCTGGTCGTTGTTGGTCAGGTTGTACACAACGCGTGCGTTCAACGGGCCGTTAGCGTAAGCAACAGCGGCGCCAACTTGACGGCCCGATTTGTTGCTGCCAGCTTGTTCGCCGACGCTGTAGTTGACTTCGCCGGTGAAACCGGCAACTGCTGGCGACACGTAGACGATCGAGTTCTGAGCGCGCTGCGAGGTTGGGAACAGGTTGGTGGCGGTGCCAGCGTAACCTGCGCCGAATGGATCAGCGACTTCGCTCAGTGCTTTGTAGTACGAAGTGTACTGGTTACCCAGGGTAACGGTGCCCAGGTTGGCGCTTTTCAGGCCAACGTATGCTTGACGACCGAACAGGCCGCCTTCGGTCGAGGTACCCTTGTCGACGTTGAAGCCGGCTTCCAGAGCGAAGATCGCTGCCAGGCCGCTGCCCAGATCTTCAGTACCGCGGAAACCCAGACGCGAAGCCGAGCTCACGCCGCTGGTGACTTTGGTGACCGAACCGGCGGCGGCGCCGCGCTCGTTGACGATACCTGCATCAACGGTACCGTAGATGGTGACGTTCGATTGAGCGAAAGCGACGTTGCTGGCGGCTGCCAGAACTGCCAGGGAGATGATCGATTTTTTCATTTTTGTTTCCTTTTATTATTAAAGCAAAATAAATACTGACCGTGCATCTTGTGCTGCGCTTCAAAAGCGCTTTTATGCGTGAGGGCAAGGTCTCCACCTGCCTTACTGCGGCCCCATCCACTCTCGGATGCAAGCTCACATTTGTCGCGGCGCGCGACGGCGCCAGCGTCACCAGATCTGTGCAAGACGAACCACGGCCGCACCAGATCGGCGCGATAGGCACCTGAGGCCGCACTATAAACGACCGATTGTGGTTCCATCAAGTCCAAAGATGTTACGAGTTGTAGCAAAGACTGTATCCGGTACCGCACGCATTGCTGGTGGCGCCCGCGACGGACAGACATCAGGTTCAATAACAAAGGCCAATCGCGTGATCAGTTTTTGCAATTGCGCCAGGGTGTAGGTGACTTCGCAAACGGGACGAAGCATACACTGCATGGAGATTTCTTGCAGAGACCGCTTTCAATTGAACGCGCAATGTGATTTCCCATAGGGAAAACGCGTTGCCGCAGTGTTCGAAAAATGGTCTATTGAGGATAGGATCCCTGGGCTAAGCCGTCGGTGGTGAATAAGCCGCCGGCGCCGCGAAACTTAAGCCAAACTTAAACCCGGAAATTTATCGCCTGGCGGCGTTTTTCAGCAGGCGCATGAAGCCGCCCAGCAGCGGCAATTTCTCGTACAGTTCCTCGGCGGCGTCCCAGTAATCGCGGTGCATCGACACCAGGCCGTCGGCGTCGAAACGGATGTGGGTGGCGCCGCGCACGCACTGCGGCGCGCTGACCAGGCGCTTCATGCGGAAGCGGAATTCCCAGGTCAGGAAGGCCTCGTCCGCGCGCCCGATTTGACTGACGACGCGAAAACCCGGCTCGTACACCTGCACGTACATGTGCTCGAATATATGCACGATGGCGGCGTGTCCGCGCACCTCGTTGAACGGGTCCTTGAAGCTGGCGTCGGGCGCGTAGATGGCGCGCACTTCGGGCACCGTCCGCAAACTCAGGTTCTCGTAAAAATGCACCAGGCGCGCCAGCTCGCCTTCGTAGTTGCGTTCCATGCTCATAGCCCCGTCACCTTGCGCACCAGCCAAAAATATAGACGATACGGCAGCAGCCGCGCCAAGCGCAAACTGTTGGTGAAACGCTTAGGAAAATGGATGTGGAACTGGCCGCGTTCGACCCCGCGCAGCAGCTCCCAGGCGGCCGCGTCGGCAGTCATCAGCGCCGGCATGTTGAAGTCGTTGGCGGCGGTCAGCGGCGTATCGACAAAGCCGGGATTGATCTGGTAGACGTCGATGCCGCGCGGCTGCAGGTCGAGGTACAGCGACTCGCTCAGGTTGATCAAAGCCGCCTTGGTCGGCCCGTACACCAGCGCCTTCGGCAGGCCGCCGTAACCGGCTACCGAGGCGACGATGCCAAGGCCGCCGGCGCCCTGTTTGAGCAGCACCGGCAGCACCGCGTCGAGGCAGTTGAAGACGCCGCGCAGGTTCAGGTCGATCAGCCGGTTGGCCGCCGCCAGGTCGAAACTGTCGGCGCGCATTTCGTTGTAGCCGCCGGCGAGCACCAGCACCAGGTCGATCCGCGGCCAGCATTCGCACAACTCGTCGCGCGCGCGCAGCACGCTGGCGTGGTCGGTGACGTCGAGCGCCAGCGCCAGCGCGCGCGCCCGGCCGCCGCACCCCGCCTCCAGCGGCGCCAGCGTGCGCGCCGACAGGGCCACGTGCGCGCCCTGCTCCAGCAGCAGGCTGGCGAGCGCCGCGCCGATGCCGCTGGAGGCGCCGATCAGCCACACGTGGCGGCCGTCCCAGTGGTCTATTTTGCGGTTCACGGCGGCGTCCCGACGGGCGCCGGCGGGCGCTTGTCGAACGACAGCGTGACCGCGCCCAGGCCGAAGCCGAACTTGCTCATGGCGGCCCGGTTCAGCATCACGCGTTCGTCGATGAGGAACATCCAGTCCTCGAAATCGACGTTGTAGACCTTGCCGTCGAGCGGCAGCGCCAGCACGTATTTCCAACGCAGCGCGTTGCCCGACACCACCCCGACGGCTTCGCCGACCACGTCCGGCGCGGTGCCGACGAAGCGCCCCGGCGCCGTTTTGCGCAGCGTCCAGACGCGCTTTTGCTTGCTGCCGTCGGCGTAGCTGAAGTCCTCGTCGAGGGTGCCGACGTCGCCCTCCCAGTGGCAGCGCATCACCACCGTGAAGCGCTTGACGAGCGTGCCGGAGCGGTCCTGGAACATGCCGTGCGCGTCGAGCGTGCCGTTGAAGTAGCGCTGCACGTCCAGCAGCGGCGCCTCGGCGGCGTAGTGTTCCGGCCCGACCGGCGTCGAGCAGGCCGTCAGCAGGAGCGCCAGCGCCGCCGTGTGCAGCGCGCCGGCGAGTTTTTTCAGCGTCGTGCCGGCCGGTTTGGTGGAAGTTTTCAGCGTCATGCAGGTCTCCGGTAAATTCAACAATCGCGCAACGGCGCGCGCCACAGCAGCGCCGCCGCCAGCAGTTTCAAGGCGCACGGCAGCAGCGCATAAGCCGCCGCCAAGGCCGTCGTCGGACCCTCCTGGCCGGGCCGGTAGCCGAGCCATTCGAGCAGCGGCAGGGCGATGCCGGCCGCCAGCGCCAGGTTCATTTGCACGCCCCAGTTCCACCAGCCGAAATAGGCCGCCTCGCGCCGCCCGCTGTGGCCGGCGCGGGCGATCACGCCGGCCAGCAGCGCCGGCGGCAGCGCCAGGTCGGCGCCCAGCGTCAGACCCGACAGCAGGCAGATGGCGCCGAAGCCGAGCGCGGCGCCGGCGCCCAGCGCGTAGGCCCAGACGAACACCAGCGCCGACAGCAGCATGCCGCCGACCCAGGCGCGGGCCTCGCCGAAACGCCGCGCCAGCGCCACCCACAGCGGCATCGAGGCCGCCGCCGCCGTGAAGTACAAGATCAGGAACAGGCCGGCGTGGCGCCCGAGGCGCAGCCGGTCTTCGGCGAAAAACAGGAACAGCGTGGCGGGAATCGCCGCCGCGACGCCGTTCACCAACAGCACCGCGAACAGCGCGCGAAACGCCGCGCCGCCGAACGGCGCCGCCAGCGCCGAGCGGCCCGGCGCGCTCGCCGTCGCCACGTGCGCCAGCGCCGGCGCGGGCGGGCGCGGCGCGCGCGCCAGCAGCAGCGCCCCGGCCAGCAGCAGGCAGGCGCCGAACGCCAGCGTCAGGCCGTCGTAGCCGAGCCAGGCGGCCAGGCCGGCCGCGGCGATGACGCCGAGCAGGCCGCAGCCCTCCCTGACGGCCGTCACGCGGCCGCGCTCGCCGGCCGCCTGCGTCAGCGCCGCGCCCCAGCTCTGGTGCGCGATGGTGGCCAGCCCGAGGCCCGCGTACACCAACAGCAGCGCCAGCAAAAACCAGCCGAGCGCGCCGGCACCGCCCAGCGCCGGCGGGTGGAACAGCGCGCCAAAGCCCAGCAGCAGCGGCGCCAGCGCCAGACCGACATAGCGCGCGTACGGGCGCCGCGCCCGTTCCATCCAGGCGCCCAGCGCCGGGTCGACGAAGGCCGCCAACACCCGCACGGCCAGCAGCGCCAATCCGATGGCGGCCAGGCTCAAGCCGCCGCGGCCGGCGTAGAACTGCGGCGCGTAGACGTACACCGGCAGCGCCACCATGGCCAGCGGCAGGCCGAACAGGCCGTAGTTGAGCAGCGCCGCCGGCGCCAGCGGCCGCGGCGCGCTCATCGGCGCGGCGCGGCGTCCAGCAGCAGCGCCTCGCGCAGCTCGCCGGCGCTGCTGGCGGGGTCTAGCCAGATCGCGAAGAAGGCCCGCGCGAAGGCCGCGTCGGGCACCTCCGCGAGCGCTTTGCCGTCGAGGTAGAAGCGGGCGCCGGCGCCCGGCAGGTAGGCGCCGCTGATGTGCGTGCCCTCTTGCACGTCGGGGAAGATGCGCTCCATGGTTTGCAGCCACGCCTGGCGCTGGGCCGCGCTGCCGGCGCCGATTTTGCGCATCTGCTCGACGCTGGCGGCGGCGATCCTGGCGCCGTCGAGCGCGCGCTGGTAGCGCAGGTCGAGCACGAACGGCGCCGCCTCGGGCGCGCCGCCGCGATACCCCTGCTCGCCGACCCACAACTGGGCGTGGTAGATTTTCAGGCCGAACCAGCTGTAGCCGCCCTGCCCGGCCAGCCGCGCCTGCGGCAGCGCGCGGGCGATGTGCGCGGCCGGCGCCGACTGCGCCGGCTGCGCGGAGACTGCCTCGGCGGCGACCGCCGACGCGCCCGGCGGCGCCGCCAGCAGCCACGCCAGTGCAGCCAGCGCGGCCGTTCTCATTGCTTCACCAGCGTGAACTGCATCACGTCGGTGTTGCCGGCGCAGAAGGCGGCCTCGCAATAAGCCAGGTAAAACTCCCAGGTCAGCACGAAGCGGCCGTCAAAACCCTGCTGTTCCAGCGCGGCGCGCCGGGCGCAGAAGCCGGCGCGCCACTGGCGCAGCGTCTCGGCGTAGTCGGGGCCGAAGCGGAACTCGTCTTCCACGCGCAGGCCGTGCTCGGCGGCGCAGCGGCGGAACTCGGACGGCGACGGTAGCATCCCGCCGGGGAAGATGTATTGCTGGATGAAGTCGGTGCCCTTGCTGTAGCGCTCGAACAATTCGTCGGCGATGACGATGGTCTGGATGCAGGCGCGCCCGCCGGCCTTCAGGTTGCGCGCGACGCAGGCGAAATAGCTCGGCCAGTAGCGCTGGCCGACCGCCTCGAACATCTCGATCGAGGCGACGGCGTCGTACTCGCCGGCGCTGTCGCGGTAGTCGCACAGTTTCAGGTCGGCGCGCCCGGCCAGGCCGGCGTCGGCCAGGCGCGCCTGCGCGTAGGCCAGCTGCTCGGTCGACAGCGTCAGGCCGGTGACGTGGGCGCCGTGCTCGCGCGCGGCGGTCTCGGCGAAGCCGCCCCAGCCGCAGCCGATTTCCAGTACGCGCGCGTCCGGCGCCAGTTGCAACTGGCGCGCGATGCGGCGGTACTTGGCCATCTGCGCGCGTTCCAGGTCGAGGTCCGGGACAGCGCCGGCGGCGCGCTCGAACAGCGCGCTCGAGTACGTCATCGACGGGTCCAGCCAGAGCCGGTAGAAGGCGTTGCCGATGTCGTAATGGGCGTGGATGTTCTTCTTGCTGCCGGCGCGGGAATTGCGGTTCAGCAGATGCTTGACGCGGTACAGCAGGCTGCCCCACCAACTGCCGTAGACCAGCGCCTCGATCCCGGCGCGGTTGCGCGCCAGCAGCTCGATCAGGCCCGCCAGGTTGTCGCTGCGCCAGTCGCCGGCGATGAAGGTTTCGGCGAAACCGATGTCGCCGGAGCGCAGCGCGGCGCCGCACAGGTTCCAGTTTTTTAGTTCCAGCGTGACCGGGAACGAGCCGTCGCCGTACAACTGGCAGGCGCCGTCGGGGGTTTTCAGCAGCAGCGCGCCGTGCTTGAGCGCGCCCAGCATTTTCAAGATCAGGCGGCTCGCGGCCGGCATTGCGCGGCCGTCGAACTTGACGTGGGCGTCGGCGGCGGCCAAGCCGGTGGCCAGGGTGGGCAGGGAGTCGGAGCTCATCGGGATACCTTGTGTGCGGGTGGGGCGGGTTTCGGAAAAAACGGCACGCGCCGCAGCCACAGCCGCAGCGCCTGCCAATGGATCTTGGCGACGACGCCAAAGCTCATCAGCGGATAGGCCAGGAAGGCGCCGGCCACGGCCAGGTCGCCGCTGCCGCAGTCGCGCCCGGACAGGCTGGTTTGCAGCAGCGCCCCGTTGTCGTCGTCGTAGTCGACGCAGGCCAGGTGCCGTTCGCATGGCGCGCCGTGGCGCGGCCGCGGCGCGCGCATGAAGCGGAAGCGGTAGCCGCCCTGCACCTGGCAAAACGGCGAGACGTGGAAGATTTTGCGGGCGCTCAGTTCGGCGCCGTAGGGGATCGCCGCGCCGGTTTCAAGCAGGTATAGGTGGCGTTCGCCGAAGGTGTTGCGCACGTCGCACAGCACGGCGCGCAGGGCGCCGTCGGCGCGGTGGCAAAACCAGAAGCTGATCGGGTTGAAGACGTAGCCGAGCACGCGCGGCATGGTTTGCAGCCAGATTTCGCCGTCGGCGTCGGCCACGCCCTCGCCGCGCAGCAGCGCGTCGATCCAGGCCAGCAGCGGCTGGGCGCCGTCGCCGTGGTCGCGGTCGCGAAACGACAGCAGATTGAAGCGGTTGCGCGACAGCAGGCGCGCGCCGAAGCCGGCCTCGCCCATGCTGCGCAGCGGCAGGCGCAGGTAGTAGATGCCGTAGCTGAAAAAATGCGCGCGCGGGCGCAGGCGCTTGTGGCGCACCTGGCCGACGCACAACTGCGGCGCGTTGGCGCCGGCCGGGGCGGGTTCAGGCCGCATAGTCGAGCGCCGCCGTCCGCGCCAGCGCCATCGCCACCGCCAGGCCGGACTTCAGGCCGTCCTCGTGGAAGCCGTAGCCGGTCCAGGCGCCGGCGAACCAGGTGTGCTGGCGGCCCTGGAACGTGGCCAGGCGGGCCTGGGCGGCCACCGCCGCAGCGTCGAACACCGGGTGCGAATAGGCGAACTCGCCATGCACCTGGGCCGGGTCGGGCTCGTCGAGCGGATTGAGCGAGACGATCACCGGGCGGCACCGCGGCAGCGGTTGTAGCAGGTTGATCAGGTAATGCACGCACACCTGCGGCGTGGCGCCGGCGCGGCCCTGGTAGTTCCAGGCCGACCAGGCCTTGCGGCTGGCCGGCAGGCAGCCGGTGTCGGTGTGCAGCACGGCGCGGTTGGGCTGGTAGCGGATCGCCTCCAGCACCGCGCGCTCGTCGTCGCGCACGTCGCCCAGCAGCGCCAGCGACTGGTCGCTGTGGCAGGCCATCACCACGTGGTCGAAATGCTCGGTGCCGGCGGCGCTGCGCAGCGCCACCGAGCGGGCGCCGTCGCCGCCGAGCCGGCGCACCGACAGCACCGGGCTGGCCAGGCGCCGGTCGGGAATGCCGGCCAGCAGCTTCTCGACGTAGACGCGCGAACCGCCGCGCACGGTGCGCCACTGCGGCCGGTCGCTGACCTGCAGCAGGCCGTGGTTGTGGCAAAAGCGGATGAAGGTCGACAGCGGGAACGCCAGCATCTGTTCGGCCGGGCACGACCAGATGCAGGCGGCCATCGGCAACAGATACCAGTGGCGGAAGGTGGCGCCGTAACCGTTGGCGTCGAGGAAGGCGCCGAGCGGGACGTCGGGCGCGGCGCCGGCCAGCGCCAGCGCGCCGGCCTGGCGGTTGAAGCGCAGGATGTCGCGCAACATGCGCAAAAATCGCGGGCGCAGCAGGTTGCTCCTTTGCGCGAACACCGTGTCGAGGCTGCCGCCGGCCCATTCCAGCACGCGCGCCCCGGCGCCGGGGCCGACCGGCATCTTGACCGAGAACGACATGTGGCTGTCGACCGCCTCGACGTCGAGCTGCTCGAACAGCTTGACCAGGTTCGGATAGGTGGCGTGGTTGAACACCAGGAAGCCGGTGTCGACCGCGTGGGTGACGCCGTCGAGGCGCAGGTCGACCGTATGGCTGTGCCCGCCAAAATACGCGCCCGCCTCGAACAGCGTGACCTCCTGCCCCGCCTGCACCAAACGATGGGCACACGATAAACCTGAAATTCCGGCACCAACGACTGCTATTTTCATTATATCCGCCATAAAAACCTATTTTGTCCAGGACAAAACGCCTTCCTATCGCATAATCCAGCAAACGTTGATGAAAGTCAATTTTGTCTGGCGGCGTCGGTGGTAGCGCGCTTCACCGGTATATACGCGGCAGTGCTTAGCGTCGGATTCAACTATTTGCAGCCATGCAACAAAATGCGGAGTGCGCGAAGGGCGGTGCCGGAGAGCGACGCCGGCGCCGCCTGCGCCTGCCTTATAGAAAAAGGTAAAATGCCAATCCCATCCAGCGTGGATGTATTTATTAGCAGGCCGGGCCGGGCCGCGCCCCCCCCCCCCGGCGGGCCGATCCGGCCGCAGCACCTTATGGACACTGACATTCCACCCTTAGCCGTAGCGAGCAGCATCAGCGATGTCGAACGCGACACCGGCCTGGCCAAGGAAACCCTGCGCGTGTGGGAACGCCGCTACGCTTTCCCGCAGCCGCGGCGCGATCCCTTCGGCGAGCGCGTGTATCCGGCCGAGCAGGTGGACAAGCTGCGCCTGGTGAAGCGCTTGCTCGACCTGGGTTTCCGCCCCGGCAAAATCATCGGCCACAGCAGCGCGCAACTGCAGGCGCTGGCCGAACAGAACGCCGGCGCCGCGCGCGCCGGCGCCGCGCCGCCCGACCCGCGCGTACGGCACTGCCTGGCGCTGTGCCAGGGCCACGATATGGAGGCCCTCGGCGCGGCGCTGCTGCAGGCGCTGCCGGAGATGGGTTTGCGCGACTTCGTCACCGCGCTGGCGGCGCCGTTGACGACCCTGGTCGGCGACACCTGGGCCTGCGGCCAACTGGCCGTGTTCGGCGAGCACCTGTATACGGAATTGCTGCAAAGGGTGTTGCGCCACGCGATTTTTTCGATGCCGCGGGCGGCCCGGCCCGGCCCGCGCGCGCCGCGCATTCTGCTGACCACGCTGCCGCAGGAGCGCCACGGCCTGGGCCTGCTGATGGCCGAGGCGCTGTTCCTTGCCGAGGGCGCGCATTGCACCTCGCTGGGCGTGCAGACGCCGCTGCAAGACATCGTCGACGCCTCGCTCAGCCAGCGCAGCGACGTGATCGCGCTGTCGTTTTCCGGCGCGATGAACGCGCGCCAGGCCGCCGACGGCCTCGGCGAACTGCGCGCCCGGGCGCCGGCGGGCGTCGAGCTGTGGGCCGGCGGCAGTTGCCTGGCCCTGCAAAAGCGCCCGCCCGCCTTCGTCCGCGTGCTCGATCTGGCGCAGGTCGCGGCCGCGCTGGCCGACTGGCGCCGGCGCCACCGTGGCGCGCCGGCATAATGTTGCCAAATGAAACAAGGCGGCGGCGGCCCGCCGGCCCGCTCTGGTAGAATAGCCGCTGTCGATTCACCCGCCCGGCGCCGCCGGGCCTGCGCTTGAAGCGTCCCCAACCACACTCCCATGTTTAGTTTCTTCAAGAAAAAACCAGCCCCCACCCCCGTTGCACCGCAACCCGCCGAGATCGCCGCGCCCGTTGCCGCCGCCCCGGCCGCGCCCACGCCCGCCGTGGTCGCGCCGATCGCCGCCAGCGCCAGCCTTGACGCCGTCAAGAAGCAGAGCTGGATAGCGCGCCTGAAGAGCGGCCTGTCGAAGACCTCGTCGACGCTGAGCGTGTTGTTCGTCGGCGCCAAGATCGACGACGACCTGTACGAGGAGCTGGAGGCGGCGCTGCTGATGTCCGACGCCGGCATCGACGCCACCGCCTTCCTGCTCGGTGAGCTGAAAAAACGCGTCAAGGAGGACAAGCTACTCGACGCCGCCGCCGTCAAGGCCGCGCTGAAGGTCTTACTGACCGAGCTGTTGCTGCCGCTGCAAAAACCGTTCGAGCTGGGCCGCCACCAGCCGCTGGTGATGATGATCGCCGGCGTCAACGGCGCCGGCAAGACCACCTCGATCGGCAAGCTGGCCAAGCACATGCAGGCCAACGGCCAGTCGGTGCTGCTGGCCGCCGGCGACACCTTCCGCGCCGCCGCGCGCGAGCAGTTGATGGTCTGGGGCGCGCGCAACAACGTCACCGTGATTTCGCAGGAGTCGGGCGACCCGGCCGCCGTCGCCTTCGACGCGGTGCAATCGGCCAAGGCGAAGAAAATCGACGTCGTCATGGTCGACACCGCCGGCCGCCTGCCGACCCAGTTGCACCTGATGGAAGAATTGAAGAAGATCAAGCGCGTCATCGGCAAGGGCATGGAGGGCGCGCCGCACGAAATCCTGCTGGTGATCGACGGCAACACCGGCCAGAACGCGCTGACCCAGGTCAAGGCCTTCGACGACGCGCTGCAACTGAGCGGCATCGTCATCACCAAGCTCGACGGCACGGCCAAGGGCGGCGTGCTGGCGGCGATCGCCCGGGTGCGCCCGGTGCCGGTGTACTTCATCGGCGTCGGCGAGCAGATCGAGGACTTGCAACCCTTCGTGGCCGCCGAATTCGTCGAAGCGCTGCTCGGATAAGCCGATGATCGAATTCGAGCACGTCAACAAACAATATTCCCCCGACGCCACGGCGCTGAGCGACATTTCGCTGTCGGTCGCGAAAGGCGAGCTGGTGTTTTTGGCCGGCCCGTCCGGCGCCGGCAAGTCGACGCTGCTGAAGATGATCGCGGCGATGGAGCGCCCCACTTCCGGGCGCGTCATCGTCAACGGCCAGGACATCGGCAAGATCAAGCCGGCCGGCGTGCCCTTCCTGCGCCGCAACCTGGGCTTGATCTTCCAGCAGCAACGCCTGCTGACCGACCGCTCCATCCTGGCCAACGTCATGCTGCCGCTGCTGGTCACCGGCGCCTCCAAGGCCCAGGCCGAGCAGCGCGCCCGCGCCGCCCTGGACAAGGTCGGCCTGCTGGAACGCGCGCTGGCGCGGCCGCTGGCGCTGTCCGGCGGCGAACAGCAGCGCGTGGCGATCGCCCGCGCCATCGTCAACCGGCCGCAGATCATCCTGGCCGACGAACCCACCGCCAACCTCGACCGCGCCAGCGCCGACAAGGTGCTCGACGCCCTGAAAGCCTTCCATTCGGTCGGCGTGACCTGCCTGATCTCGACCCACGACGAACGGGTGATCGAATCGGCGGCGCGCGTGATCCACCTGAAACTAGGCCACATCGTCAGCGGGGAGGACGCATGAAAAGCTGGTTCCGCCAACACGGCTTCGCGCTCGGCTCGGCCCTGATCCACCTGCGCAAGGCGCCCGGCAGCTTCGTCTTCAACATCTTCGTCGTCGCCATCGCGCTGGCGCTGCCGTTCGCCGGCGTGACCTTGCTCGACAACGTGCGGCCGATGTCGGAGCAGATGTCGGTCGACCCGGAATTGAGCCTGTTCCTGCAACCGGGCGTGCCGCGCGAGCAGGCCGTGGCGATGGCGCCGGCGCTGCGCCGCGTGCTGGCCGACGGCAAGGCGAAAATCGTCTTCGTGCCGCGCGAGCAGGCGCTCGACGCGCTGAAGAACAAGAGCGGCCTGAGCGACGTGCTCGACACGCTGGGCGACAACCCGCTGCCCGACAGCTACGTGCTCAAGCTCGACGCCTTCAAGAACGCCGCCGACGCCGGCCGGGTCGACGCCGTCGCCGAGCAACTGCGCGCGCTGCCGGGCGTCGATTCGGTGCAGGTCGATTCGGCCTGGGTCAAACGCCTGGCCGCGCTGCTGGGCGTGCTGCGCCTGGCGCTGCTGCTGCTGGCGGTAACGCTGGGCACGGTCGTCATCGCCGTGGTGTTCAACACCATCCGCCTGCAAGTGATGACGCAGCGCGACGAGATCAGCGTCTCCAAGCTGATTGGCGCCACCGACACCTTCATCCACCGGCCGTTCTACTATACCGGCGCGCTGCTGGGCCTGTGCGCCGGCGGCGTCGCGCTGGGCGCGGTGGCGCTGGCGTTGCGGCCGTTGAACGTCGCCATCGCCGAGTTCGCGCGGCTGTACGCGTCGGAATTCCAATTGGCGCCGCTGGAGCCGCTGGCGATGGCCGGCCTGCTGGCGCTCAGCGCCGGCCTGGGGCTGGTCGGCGCCGTGCTGTCGGTGCAACGCCACCTGGCGCGGCTGAATTAATGGCGCGCCGGCAACGCTGAAAAAACCGCGGCGCCGGTGCGCCCCGGCGGCGCGCACATTCCCGCCCTTTCTTAAGCCAGTCTTCAGTAAGCTCTCCCATACTGTATCGCGCTGACGCACGGAAGAACTATCCCTGCGGCGTCCACTCTAAGTTTTCAAGTGGATAGTGCGGCAAAGACCCTCTGTTATTTGACGTGGAGCAAGGATTGCTGAAAAGACAGTGTGCTTCCGACTTTAAACATCACCATCGCGTATGATAGGTTCATAGTATTTATGCTATCGTCGCGATTAGTTGACGCGATTGGCACTCTCCACGGCAGAGTGCTAATATACGCAACAATCATGGTCGGGACGCGGTTTAAGCAAGATGACGCCGCCCCCGCCTCCGGCAAGACGCAACAGGTAACAAACCGTAACAGTCCGTGTCGACCCCGGACCCCGATGGCACATTGGTAACAGAGCAAGACTACAAGAGCGAGGAAGATATATGACTATGATGTCCGCACCGTCCGCATTGGTTACGACCAAGAGTAACGCGCTGGGCCTCGGGTTTACCGGCAATCTGGGTAACCTGGATGCCTATATTTCCGCCGTCAACCGTCTGCCGATGCTATCGCACGACGAGGAAAAATCGCTGGCGACGCGTCTGCGCGCCAGCAACGACCTGGC
The DNA here is from genome assembly GCF_000344615.1 of Janthinobacterium sp. CG3. Lineage (GTDB taxonomy): Bacteria > Pseudomonadota > Gammaproteobacteria > Burkholderiales > Burkholderiaceae_D > Janthinobacterium. Next base: position 73,295 of record NZ_KB467825.1, read on the forward strand.
CGCCGCGCAAGAACTGGTGCTGTCCCATCTGCGCCTGGTGGTGTCGATCGCCCGCGGTTACCTGGGCTACGGCCTGCCGCACGCCGACCTGATCCAGGAAGGCAACATCGGCCTGATGAAGGCGGTCAAGCGTTTCGACCCGGACCAGGGCGTGCGCCTGGTGTCGTACGCGATGCACTGGATCAAGGCCGAGATGCATGAATACATCTTGAAAAACTGGCGCCTGGTGAAAGTGGCGACGACGAAGGCGCAGCGCAAGCTGTTCTTCAACCTGCGCAGCCACAAGACCGGCCTGGACGCGATGACGCCGACGCAAATCGACGCGCTGGCGAAGCTGCTGGACGTCAAGCGCGAAGAAGTGATCGAGATGGAAACCCGCCTGAGCGGGCGCGACATCGCGCTCGAATCGCCGACCGACGACGAGGACGACAAGTTCTCGCCGATCGCCTACCTGTCGTCGGAGCAAAGCGAGCCGACCAAGGTGCTGGAAGCGGAACAGGTGACGCGCCTGCAATCGGAGGGGCTGGAAACGGCGCTGGGCAAGCTCGACGCCCGTTCGCGCCGCATCGTCGAAGCGCGCTGGCTGGCCAACGACGACGGCTCCGGCGCCACGCTGCACACGCTGGCCAACGAGTTCGGCGTCTCGGCCGAGCGCATCCGCCAGATTGAAACGGCGGCGCTGAAGAAAATGAAGGGCGCCCTGGCCGCCTTCGTGTAAGCGACGCCGCGGCAGGCACAAAAAAGGCGCTCACACGGGCGCCTTTTTTCATGCCATCGGCAGGCGCCGGCGCCGGCCTTCGGCCTTCTGACTTTACGCGGCCAAGCCCTTGGCCAGCACGTCGGCGACCACCTCGTTCAGATCGACGCCGCGCTCTTTGGCCAGCGTTTGCAACTGCAGCACCAGGTCGCTGTTCAGCTTGACGGCGAACGGCACCAGGCCCAGCGCCTGGTCCAGCTTGCGCTGCTCGCGGCGGTCCAGCACGGCCACGTCTTCTTTACCGAAACCGGCCGCGCCAGGGGCGACCATTTTCCCCATGAGTTTTTTGGCATCGCTCTTCGCCATTCCGGTCTTTTTCATTGTTTCCGTCCTCGTTTATTTCAAAACGCCATTTTACGCAGTATCCGGCGCGCCATCGATTTTGTTTGCGCGCCACCGAAATGGCAATTTTGTTATCCTCGTCCCCGATCCACTGTGGCCGGCTCCCCGGCCCGCGGCACCGAAAGGAAGAATATGAAGCGAAACATTCTGCGTTTATGGCTGATCCTGCCCGCCCTGTGCGCCTGCCTGGCGCTGCTGGGCGCCTGCGGCGCGGCCAGCAGCGCCGCCGACAACCCGCCGGCCGGCAGCGTCACGCACGTGATGGCGGTCGGCCAAAGCGTGGCCGTCACCCCCACCGCCACCCTCAAGCTCGACCGGGTCAACGACAGCCGCTGCAAAACCGGCGCGGTGTGCGTCTGGGCCGGCTACGTCAGCTACAGTTTCACGCTGAGCGACGGCACCGGCGCGTCCTCGTTCACGCTGTCCGACTCGATGCCCGGCGGCAGCCCCGAAGTGACCCAGCAAAAACTCACGTTCACGCTGGTCTCGGTCGATCCCGCCGCGCCGCCGGCGCTGCACGCGCCGGAGCCGCATTACCGCGTCACCGTCAAAGTGACCATCAGCTGACGCCGGCGCGGCGCAGCCGGTAATCGCGGAACACCGCGGCCCGCCTGGCCCCGGGATGCGGCCAGACTTCGAAAATAACCGCGATCATGCTTGCCCCTGCGCGAGGTGGAAAACCGGAATGCGCGCGTTCACCGAGCGGCGGTAGCGCCACGCCAGCGCCCCCGGCGCCGGCGGCCGGCGGCGCCACTCGGCCACGGCCGCCGCCGCGATGCTGCACGCCAGCGCGTGGCCGGGGCAGGCGTGCGGCCCGTGGCCGAAGCCGAACACCCGCCGCGCCGGCCGCTCCAGCAAGAATTCGTGCGGCCGCGGGTTGGCGGCCGGGTCGCGGCTGGCGGCGGCGAGCAGCACCAGAATGGTCTGCCCGGCCGCGACGTCGACGCCGCACAGCGTGCCGGCCTGGGCCATGTAGCGCCGCGTGTTGTGCACCGGCGGGTCGAAGCGGCTGACCTCGTGCACCAGCGCGTCGACGCGCTCCGGCGCGGCGCCGACGGCGCGCGCCAGGCCGGGCTGGCTCAGCAAGGCGACGATGCTGTTGCCGACCAGGCCAGCCGTCGCCTCGTAGGTTTGCGACAGCAAGCCGACCAGGTTGGCCAGGATGGCGCCGGCCCCGTCCCAGCCAACCTCGGCCGCTTCGCGCAGCACCGCCTGCAACAGGCTGCCCGGCTGCGGCGCGGCTTGCCGCAGCAAGGCCTCAAAACTATGCAACAGTTGCTGCGCGGCGGCGTTGGCCCCGGCGATCTGCGCGGCGCTGCTCAGCGGCGACAGGCAGGCGACGAAGTCGGCCATCCAGGCCGCCAGCGCCGGCCATTGCGACCGAGGAAAGCCGATCAGGCCGGCAACGGTATACAGCGGCACCTCGACCATCCAGTCGGACAGTTGCGCCGGCTGGCGCAGGTCGCGCGTCGCCGCCGAGGCGGCGGCGACGGCCGCGGCGCCGGCCCGCAACGCCAGCGGGTCGACGCCGGCCAGCGCGCGCTGCAAGGCCAGCTTGGGCTGGCGGTGGCGGGCGCCGTCGTTCATGCGCACCAGTTCGCCGAAGATGGCGCCGGCGCCGCCCCCCGCCAGCGCCGCCGGCACCGGCTCGGCGAGCGGGCGCACGCGGCAGCGCGGCTCGCCCAGCACCGCCTCGACGGCGGCGGCGCCGGCCGCCAGCCACAGGCCCAGGCGCGCGTCGAACGCCAGCGCCGGGCCGGCCGCCAGTTCGGCGTAATACGGATAGGGATCGGCGCGCGTCGGCGCCGCCAGCGCATCGATTGCCGTCATCTGTTCTGTCATCTGCTCTGCTCTCATTGCATGTCGGGATACAGTGCAGTATCCTGGCATTCCCGCCGCAACGATTCGCTCACCAACGAAGCATGGATGCAAAAAACGCCGACACCTCCCTGTCCGCCGTCGCCGGCGCCATCGCCGAACCGGCGCGGGCGCGCATGCTGTGCTGCCTGCTCGACGGCCGCGCCCGCACCAGCACCGAACTGTCGGTGGTGGCAGAGGTGAGTCCATCGACCGCCAGCGCGCACCTGAACCGCCTGCGCGACGAACGCCTGGTGCAGATGGTGGCGCAGGGCAAGCACCGCTACTACCAACTGGCCGGCGCCGACGTCGCCAAGGCCTTGGAAGCGCTGCTGGTGGTGGCCGGTTTGCCGCGCCCCGAATTCACGCCGAACACGCCAAGCCGGCTGCGCCACGCCCGCACCTGCTACGACCACATGGCCGGCTCGGTGGCGGTGGCGCTGCACGACCAGATCGCCGCGCAGGGCTGGTTGCTGGCGGCGGCGCCGGGCGCGGCCGACTACACGCTGTCGGCGCAGGGCGCGGCCGGCTTCGAGCGGCTCGGCCTGGACTTGGCGGCGCTGCGCAAGCTGAGGCGGCGTTTCGCCTGCCCCTGCCTGGACTGGAGCGAGCGCCGCCCGCACATCGGCGGCGCGCTCGGCGCGGCGCTGCTGCAACTGGCGCTCAAGCGCGGCTGGGCCGAGCAAGACCTCGACAGCCGCGCGCTGAGCGTCTCGGCGGCCGGCCAGCGGCGCATGCTGGCCGCGTTCGCGCCGGCGTGACGCCGCCGCATGGAATCTGACCGGCTAACCCGACCTACGAAAATCGCACCGGCGCGCCGGCGGCTGGAGCACAGGCAGGCGTTAAAATACGGGCTGATCCCTTTCCGCAGCAAGCCGCGCCGATGCCCCCTTCCATGACGCAAACCATCCCCACCGCCTGGCGCGGCGACCTGGTGCGCTGGCGGCAGCTGGTGCCGCCGGCGTGGCTGGCGGCGCTGATCGCCGGCGCGCCGGTGGCCGCCGCGCCGGCCGGGCACTGGCGCCTGTTCGAAGTCGGCTGCGGCGACGCCGCGCTGTTTAGCGCCGGCCACATCCCCGGCGCCGGCTACCTCGACACCGCGCAACTGGAGCGGGCGCCGTTGTGGGACAAGGTGCCCGACCCGGCGCTGCTGCAACTGCTGCTGGCGCACGGCGTGCGCCACGACAGCACCGTGCTACTGTACGGACGCCATCCGCTGGCGGCGGCGCGCGCCGCGCACCTGATGCTGTACGCCGGCGTCGCCGACGTACGCCTGCTCGACGGCGGCCTGGCGGCCTGGAACGGCGCCGGCGGCGCGCTGGCGACGGGCGCGGCGCGGCGCCACCCGCCCGCGGCCGCGTTCGGCGCGCCCTTCCCGGCCCGCCCCGACTACCTGATCGACACCGGCCGCGTGCGGCAACTGCTGCTGCAGCCGGACGGCGCGCTGGTCAGCATCCGCACCTGGAACGAGTTCATCGGCCGCACCTCGGGCTACAGCTACATCGACGCCCGCGGCGACATTCCCGGCGCGCGCTGGGGCCACGCCGGTAGCGGCGACGACGTCAACAGCATGAGCGAGTTCCACCACCCGGACGGCAGCATGCGCGACGCCGCCGCCATCCGCGCCATCTGGGCCGAGGCCGGCATCCACGCCGGCCAGGACACCGCCTTCTACTGCGGCACCGGCTGGCGCGCCTCGCTGGCCTTCTACTACGCCTGGCTGATGGACTGGCCGCGCATCAGCGTCTACGACGGCGGCTGGTGCGCCTGGAGCAGCGACCCGGCCAACCCGGTGCTGCGGCGCGACGGCCCGCCCTGACTATCGCGCCGCCAGCTTCAACGCCTACTTGGCGGCGCCGATCTGCCAGAAGCCGTCGCGGCCGACCGAGGTGCGCGCCATGATCGCCGACGGCAGCGCGACGTTCAGCGCGGCCAGGCGCCGCGGGTCGATCAGCACCGTCGGCTCCTCCTGCTTGAGGATGGGCATCACGTCCGGCTTGACGTGGCGCTGCAATATGCGCGCCGCCTGGTTGCCCGAGAGCGCGCCGACGTAACCGAAATCGGCGCCGACATACAGCACCGCGCCGGGCAGGCGCATCAGCGCCAACGTCACCACCGGCACCTGGTTCTCGACGCCGAAATCGCCCAGGTCGGTGGCCGGCTCGTACTTGCGCAGGCCGTAATAGGTGTCCAGCGGCACGGCGAACATCTGCACCCCGCCCTGCCCGTACAACTGCTTCAGCGACGGCACGATGCTGTCGCTCTTGCCCACCAGTTTGGACGACACGGCGATGCCCAATTGGCCGGCGCTGGATGTGGCGGCGTTGACGTTGGCGACGCCGTTTTCATCGTCGGTGTGGACCATGCCGATGCGCCGCACCTGCGGGAAAATCTGCTGCACCAGCTTGACCGTGTCGCCCATGTCGGTGTGCAGGGTGGCGCCGGTGACGCCCTCGCCGCCGTCGACCAGCGAGACGCAGCCGGCCTCCTTCGGATCGGCGACGGCCGTAAACACCAGCGGAATGCCGGCGTCCTCCAGAATGCCGCGGGCGTAGCGGGTGGCCGGCGTGCCGATGGTCAGCACCAGGTCGGGCTTGGCGGCGGCGATGCGGGTGGCCTCCTCGCGGATGCGCATCAAGACGCCGATCCGGCTCCAGAAGCCGCCCTTTTCGACGTCGAAATCGATCTTCACGCGGTTCAAGCGCAAATTTTTGCCCGGCACGATGCCATTGTTCTTCAACCCCGTCAGAAACCCCGTCATGGCCTCCTGGAACGGCTCGATGTCGGTGACCTGCAACACCTCGACCGTAAACACGTGCGTCTCCTCCATCGCGGTCGGCGCCAGCGCCTCCATCGCCCGCGCCGGCAAGGCGCCCGCCAGCAGTACCAGCGTCAATATACCTGCAACTTTGCGCATAATTTTTTCCATGTGAGATGTGAATTCGGATGCGGCCCGCACGCGGGGCGGGCCCGGCGCGGCCGGATCGCGGCAGCGCCAAAGAATCTGAACGGAACGTTGCGGTCCCGCCGTATGGAATAATTAGAACAGAAATGGTGCTTTTTTAGCAAACAGAATACTATCCCTGCGAGCCAATTTCGGTGCCGCCGAGCCAGCGCGCCGCTGCATAATGCCGGGCCGCCAATGCGTGCACCGCCCCGAAGGACAGCGCCCCCGGATCGCTTTCCTCGCCGGCGCGTAAGTCGCGGATCAGCATCAGCGGACCGGATAAGAATAAAACGGACGCGGCGGCGGGCGCCGCCGCGGTGGCCTTACAGGTGCGGGGTGATTTGCGGCATCAGGTCGTCGAAGGTGCGGCCGTTGCCGTTTTCGCCGATCGCGTGCATCTTCCACTCGCCGTTGTGGCGGTACAGCTTGGCCATGATCTGCGCCGTGTGCGCGCCCTGCACCGACAGGTTGAAGCGCGCCACTTCCTGGTTGTTGCTGGCGTTGAGGATACGGCAGTAGGCGTTTTCCACCTGCGAAAAATTCTGGCCGGTGAAACTGTTGACGGTAAACACCAGGCTTTTCACGTTGGCCGGCACTTGGCTCAGGTCGACGTTGATCTGTTCGTCGTCGCCGTCGCCGGCGCCGGTGCGGTTGTCGCCGGTGTGGACGACGCTGCCGTCACGGCTTTTCAGCTGGCGGAACCAGACGATGTCGGACTTGTTGTTGCCCTCGTCGAACATCACGCACGACGCGTCCAAGTCGATCGCCTCGGTCTTCGCGCCAAAGCCGAAGAAACCCTTGGTCTTGATCGAATCCCAGCCCAAGCCCATGGTGATACGGCTCAGCGTGGCGCCGGCTTCCTTGTCCAGAGAGATTTTCTGGCCCTTGCTCAAATTGACTGACATAGTAGCTCCTAGATGTTGTATGTATATAAATTACGACTGCTTGCGCTGGGTCCAGTTCAGGAAGGCGGCGCGGTTGCGCGAACACACCAAAACCTTACCCTGGCCCGAAAACTTCAACACCATGCCCTCGCCGCTGGTCTGGCTGTTGACCAGGTTGCCGAGGAAACCGCCGCTGCTGCCGGTGGTAATGGAAATTTCGTACTTCAACCGGCTGTCCCAACACACCACGTGGGAATTGTCGATGACGATGTCCTTGCCCGGCGTGACCTCCAGCTGCGACATCGAGCCGAAGCCGGACACCGCGACCTGGCCGCTGCCGGCCGTCTCGGTGATGAAAAAACCGCCGCTCTGCGCGAACAGCGCGTTGCCCAGGCTTTGCGTGCGCACCTTCAAGTCCACACCCGAGCTGGCGGCCACGAAGGCGCCGTCGCTGAGCATGTACTGGTTGGCGCCGACGTCGACGATCTGCATCGCGCCCGGCAGGGTTGGCGAGAGCAGGCAATCGCCGTCGCCGCGCAGCGCCTCGATGTGCTGCTGGAAAAACGACTCGCCGTTAGCGAAGCGGCGCATGATGGCGCTGCCGATACCGCCGGTCATCTTGCCCTTCAAGTCCAGGTTGGACTCCATCATCACCATCGCGTCCGATTCGCAATAGATTTTTTCGCCCTTCGCAAGCGATACGTGCAGAAACGGGTCCACATCCCCTGTGATGCTAAAAACTGGCATTTGAACTTTCCTTGTCGCCTGAAAGCAGGCCTGCGAATGCATCCAAGCTGGCCGCGGCCCGCCACGCGGACCGCGGCCAGGCGCGTATTACACGCCGACGCCGAACGACGCCGCCAGAGGACCCAGGCCGCCTTTGTAGCCTTGGCCGATGGCCTTGAATTTCCAATCGGCGCCGTTGCGGTAGATCTCGCCGAAGACCATCGCGGTTTCCGCCGAACCGTCCTCGGACAGGTCGAAGCGGGCGATTTCGGTATTGCCGTTGGCGTTGATGCAGCGCACATACGCCTTCTGTACCATGCCGAAGTTTTGCTTGCGCGCTTCGGCGTCGTGGATCGTCACGCAGACCGAAATCTTGTCGACGTCGGCCGGCACCATGGCCAGGTCGACCGAGACGGTTTCGTCGTCGCCGTCGCCGGCGCCGGTGCGGTTGTCGCCCGAGTGGGTGACCGAACCGTCGCTCGACTTCAGGTTGTTATAGAAAATCATGTCGAGGTCGGCGCGCACTTTGCCGTCGACCTTCAGCAGGAACGCGGAGCCGTCGATGTCGAACGCGGCGCCGTCGGTGGCGCGCGCATCCCAACCCAGACCAAGAACCATTTTCGACAAGCCCGGCGCTTCTTTGCTCAGATTAACGTTGCCGCCTTTTTGCAGACTGATTGCCATGATGTGTTTCTCCTATGTGATGAAAAAGTGTTGCTGTGCTTCATGAACACCTGGCGCCGCCGCCGTTCCGCCTTGCGGAGCCGGCACTGGCGCCTGGGTACTGCCGGCGGCGAACCGGTGTTCATCGATTGCCGCACTGATACTGCACTGTGATACTTAAGGCTTCGTTAGGCGGCCACTTCGAGCCCGCCCTGTTTGCGTTTGTAACGTACCGACGACCACAGCGACGCCAGGATGAAGGCTACACCAATCAGACCGGTAAAGATTTCCGGAATGTGGAATTTCATGCTCGCCAACATAATCACCGCCAGGATACCGATCGCATAGTGCGCGCCGTGCTCCAGGAAAACGAACTCGTCAAGGGTACCCTTTTTCACCAAGAACACCGTCATCGACCGTACGAACATCGCGCCGATCGCCAGGCCCAACATAATGATCACCACGTCCTTGGTGATCGCGAACGCGCCGATCACGCCGTCGAAGGAGAACGACGCGTCCAGCACTTCCAGGTACAGGAAACCGCCGATACCGCCGCGCTTGACCAGATCGCCGACATTGCTGCCGCTGTCCTCTTTTTCCAGCAAACCGCTGACCACGTCGACGCCGACATACGTCAGCACGCCCCACAGGCCGGCCGTCAGCACCACCAGTTTCTGGCCTTCTTCCACCATCGACAGGCTGGCCATCAAGGTACCCAGCGCAAGCATCACCGACACCGAGGAAATCTTGCCCAGCGCGCCCAGCTTTTCTTCCAGGCGGCCCAGCCAATGCATTTCTTTTTCATCGTCCAGCAGGAAGTTCAGGAACACCAGCAGCAGGAAAATACCGCCGAAGGCCGCCACTTCCGCGTGGTGGTTGGTCAAGTGCGTCGAATAGGCTATCGGATCGTTCAGCGCCAGGTGCCACACTTCCATCAAGCCCAGGTCCGCGGCCTGCGCCACGATCACCAGCGGAAACAGCAAACGCATACCGAACACCGCGATGATGATACCTACGCCGAGGAACAACTTCTGCCAGAAATCGTCCCAGGTCTTCAGCACCGAGGCGTTGACGACCGCGTTGTCGAACGACAGCGACACTTCCATGATACCCAGGATGGCGGCGATACCCAGCGCCGACCACATGCCCGACATGCCGTTGTGGCTGTAACCCCACCAGCCTGCCACGGCCAGACAAACCGCCGTGACCAGGAAAGAAATTCTAAAATGTTTCATTGAAACCCCTTCATAAATAAGTCAACGAAGTGCAGTGTAACCAACATCGGATTATTTAAAAATAGGAGATAATCGAAGTATCACATCGGAAAAACAGAAGATGAAAACAACCGGACTCAACTTGCGACACTTGTATTTCTTCTGGGTTGTCGCGAAAGAAGGGGGCGTCACGCGCGCCGCCGAACGACTCGGGCTGGCGGTGCAGACCATCAGCAGCCAGTTGGCGCTGCTCGAACAATCGGTCGGCAAGTCGCTGCTGGCGCCGCAGGGGCGGCGCCTGGTGCCGACCGAGGCCGGCCGGCTGGCGCTCGGTTACGCCGACCAGATATTCCTGCTCGGCGAGCAGTTGCAGGACGCGCTGGCCGAGTCCGACACCGAGAAAATGCGCCTGACGGTCGGCATTTCCGACTCGCTGCCGAAACTGATCGCCTACCGCATCCTGGAGCCGACCCGGCACCTGGCGGTGCAGGTCAAGCTGGCCTGCTATGAGGATGAATTCGAGTCGCTGCTGGCCGACCTGGCGCTGCACAAGCTCGACGTGGTGCTGACCGACCGCGCGGTGCCGAGCGGCGCCGGGGTGCGCGTGTTCAGCCACCTGCTGGGCGAAAGCGCGATGAAGCTGTTCGGCGTGAAGGAATTGGCGCAGCGCTACCGCGGCGGCTTTCCCGGCAGCCTGAACGGCGCGCCGCTGCTGCTACCGACGCGCAACAACGCGCTGCGCGGGCGCATCGACGAATGGCTGGTGACGCACGGCGTGCGTCCGGACGTGGTGGGGGAATTCGAGGACAACGCGATGCTCAACACCTTCGGGCGCAACGGCTTCGGGCTGTTTTTCGCGCCGGCCGCGCTGGAGTACGACATCAAGGAGCAATTCAACGCCGACATGGTCGGCGACGTGCCCGAGCTGCGCGAGCACTTCTACGCCATCTCGGCCGCGCGCAAGATCGAACATCCGGCCGTCGTGGCGATCCTGGCGACGGTGCACAACGGCTTGTTTGCCAGCGCCAGCCGGGATTGAGGGGTTGGCGCGTTAACGCCCGGGGCGTCGCCCCGGGGCCGGGGCGTCAAGTCCGGCCCCGGTTCTTTGGCGTTGGTGTATGGCGGCTGTCACGGCGCGCCGGCTGGCTTACTGCTGCACCGGCGCGGCGCTGAAGGTCTTGTTGGTGATCTTCCACTCGCCGTCGATTTCCAGCAACACCATGTAATCGGTGAACGTCACTTCCGGATACTCCAGCACCACCTTCGCGGTCGCGGCGTTGCCGGTGACTTCGAAAAACTCGATGCGGCGGGTGCGCTGCGCCTCGTCGGCGGCCGGCTGGCCCTGGAAGCGCGCGGAAAATTCGTCCACCGTCAGCGCGTGCAACTTGCCGTCGCGGAAGGAAACAATGCGGGCGTCCGGATGGAAGGCCTTGCGCATGTAGCTGGCCTCGCCGGTGATATGGCCGTTCAGGTAATCGTCGATCGGCGCGCGCGCCGCCGCCACTTCGGGGGCCAGCGGGATGATCTCGGCGTTAATGTCGGTCGGTTCGTGCAAGGCTGCAAATTTCATCAATTCTCCATGGAGTGAGGTGCAGAATCGACGATTCTGCCGGCGTAATGCTGTGCACGGTTCGTGCGCTGCCTGCAGCTTACCCGCTCCCGCCCGCGCCAACGCAACGGGAAAATGATGATCCCTATATGCGCCACGACATACATGGCGCCGCGCCGGCGCGCCCGAGCGCCGCCGATTCACAAGGAAAGCTGATAAATCCATTCGAAAATACCGTTTGAATAATAGATTGAAGTCGATTGTAATGCAGCACTGGACACCGCATTCGGCATGGCGGCCGCCAGCCCAAGCAATCCACCCCAGGAGTCCAGCAATATGAGCAATACGATCGATATTCCCGATCTGATCAACAGCAGCAAAATCGGCCGCTTCCAGACCGGCATGCTGGTCCTATGCGGCCTGTGCGTGATCATGGACGGCTTCGACGTCCAGGCGATGGGTTATGTCGCCCCGGCCATCATCGCCGACTGGCACGTCAGCAAAGCCAACCTGGGACCGGTGTTCGGCGCCGGCCTGCTGGGCATGCTGGTCGGCTCGCTGCTATTCAGCGTGGCCGCCGACAAGATTGGCCGCCGCCCGGTGTTGATCGGCTCGACCCTGTTCTTTGCGGTCTGCATGCTGCTCACGCCGCTGGCCGGCAGCATCGAGCAATTGCAGCTGATCCGCTTCGTCACCGGCCTGGGCCTGGGCGCGGTGATGCCGAACGCGATGGCGCTGGCCGGCGAATACAGTCCGCTGCGCAAGAAGGTCACGCTGATGATGCTGGTCTCCTGCGGCTTCACGGTCGGCGCGGTGCTCGGCGGCCTGCTGTCGGCCGCCCTGATTCCCACTTTCGGCTGGCAGTCGGTGTTTTACGTCGGCGGCGTGGCGCCGCTGATCATCGGCATCCTGATGTTCTTCCTGCTGCCGGAATCGATGCAATTCCTGGTGCTGCGCAAGAAGAACCTCAACCAGGTGGCGCTCTGGCTGAAACGCATCGCGCCCGACGCCGTCATCGACGGCGCTACCCGCTTCGTGGTGCAGGAAAAGGAGCACAAGGGCGCGCCGGTGTTGCAGTTGTTCCGCGAGGGCCGCGCCAAGATGACCGTGCTGCTGTGGGTGATGAACTTTATGAACCTGCTGAACCTGTATTTCCTGTCGAACTGGCTGCCCACCATCGCCAAGGACGCCGGGCTGTCGACCGCCAACGCGGTGCTCGCCGGCACCGCGCTGCAAGTCGGCGGCACCGTCGGCACCATCGTCATGGGCCAGCTGATCGACCGTTCCAGCTTCCGCCGCGTGCTGCTGCCCTGCTTCGTGGTGGCGGCCGTGGCGATTGCGCTGATCGGCCGCCCCGACGTGTCGCTGCTGTTCCTGTTCGCGACGATCGGCGTGGCCGGCTTTTGCGTCGTCGGCGGCCAGCCGGCCGTCAACGCCCTCGCCGCCAGCTACTACCCGACCACGCTGCGCTCGACCGGCATCGGCTGGAGCCTGGGTATCGGACGCATCGGCTCGATCATCGGACCGGTGCTGGGCGGCGAACTGATCCGCCTGAACTGGCCCAACAGCACCATTTTCCTGGTCGTGGCGATCCCGGCATTGGTGTCGGCGCTGATGGTATGGAGCATGCGGCGGCCGGCGCCGGCGGCTTGAGACAAACCAACGGCGCAACCCCGGGTCGTTGCCTGATGCCGCCGAATAAAGTCGCGTAGGTCCGATGAGCGACAGCGTCATCCGACGCCGCGCCGCCGACGACGCCGGTCGGGTCGGGCCGTTCCGGCTAGCCCGATCTACAAAACGGCATCTTTGACGCTCGCGACACAAACAATACGGGTATAATTTTTTGAAGCAACTGGACAAACCAAGGGAAACGGCGATGGCTGGCATGACAAGACGACGCGGCGCCGCCGGCTGGCTATGCGCCCTCGCGCTGCTGGGCGGCGGCCCCGGCGCGGGCGCCGCCGAACTCCAGGTGCTGACAGAGGAAAACCCGCCGATCTCGTTTAGCGAAAACGGCAAGGCCGCCGGCCTGGGCAGCGATGTCGTCAACGCCATCCAGCGCCGCCTGAAGAGCGCCGTCGCGCCGCAAGTGCTGCCGTGGGCGCGCGCCTACGCCATCCTGCAGCAGGAGGCGAACGTGGCGCTGTTCGCGACCATGCGCACCGCCGAGCGCGAAGCCCAGTTCAAATGGGTCGGCCCGATCGCCACCGTGAAGACCGGCTTTTACGCCAGGCGCGGCGCCGGCGTGCACGTGGCCAGCCTGGCCCAGGCGAAGTCGGCGGGCGCGATCCTGGTGCCGCGCGAATATTATTCGCACCAGGTGCTGCTGCAAAACGGTTTCACCAACCTGCAACCGGTGACCCGGCCCGACATCATGGTGCGCATGCTGATGGCCGGGCGGCGCGAGCTGATGGTCGGCGACAACCTGACCATCGACGCGCTGCTGCTCAACGTCGGCGCCAAGGCCGGCGACGCCGAGCTGGTCTACACCTTCATGGAATCGCAGTACTACATCGCGTTTTCGCGCCAGACCGCGGACGCGCTGGTGCAGCAGTGGCAGGCCGGCCTGGACGGCATGAAGCGCGACGGCAGCTTCGGCGCCATCTACGCCAAGTGGCTGCCGGGCGAAACCGCGCCGGGGCTGCGGCCCAGCGCGGCGAAATGAGTCGAAACTGAACAGCAAGGACGTAACCCAGGGGGCGGGCCTGAAGGCGCGACCCCGGCTGCCTGCCTCGGCTTGATTGTCAGCGTTGCCGGCCGGCGCTGGTCGCGGGTCGGCGTAGCCCTCCGCTGTGACGCGACGAGGATAAGCCGACTGGCGTCGGCATCGGCTTACACCCCGTCCAACGGCAGTAGCAGGCGCGCCTCCAGGCCGCCGCCGGCGCGGTTCGCCAGCGCCAGGCTGCCGCCCAGCGCGAGCGCCAGTTGCTGCGCGATCGCCAACCCCAGTCCGGTGCCGCCGGTGGCGCGGTTGCGCGAGCCTTCGACCCGGTAGAACGGTTGCAGCACGGCGTACAGCTCGCCGGGGGGAATGCCGGGGCCGCGGTCGAGCACGGCGATTTCCACGCCGCCGCCGGGCGCCGCCCGCACCGCCACCTCCACCGCCGCCGCGCCGCCGAACTTGATGGCGTTGTCGAGCAGATTGCCGACCACCCGGCGCAGCGCGTGCGGCCGGGTGCTGGCCGCGCGCCCGACCCTGCCGCTCAGCGTCACGTGCTGGCCGACGTCGCGGTAGTCGCACACCAGGCTGTCGAGTAGCGCGTCGAGGTCGGTGCGGCAGGGCTTTTCGCTGGCGCCCCCGGTGCTGCGCGCGTAGGCGATGCCCTCCTCCACCATCACCTGCATCGCGTCCAGGTCGCCCTGGAACTTGTCGCGCAGGGCCGCGCTGTCGAGCATGTCGGCGCGCAGGCGCAGGCGCGTGATCGGCGTCTGCAAATCGTGCGAGATGGCGGCCAGGATGTGCATCCGCTCGGCCAAGTGGGTGGCGATGCGGCGCTGCATGTCGTTGAAGGCGCGCGCGGCCCGCGCCACTTCCAGCGGGCCGTCTTCCGGCAGCGGCGCGCCGCGCTGCTCCGGCCCGAGCGCGTCGGCCGCGCGCGCCAGTTGCGCCAGCGGCCGGGTCGTCCAGCGCACCGCCAGCCAGGTGAACAGCGTCAGCATCAGCAATTGCAGCGCCGACAGCAGCCGCGACCACGGCGACAGCGCCATCTCCGTCGCCACCAGTTCCACCGTCAGCGGGGTGGCGTCGGCCAGCCGCAGTTGCAGGTACATGCGGCCGTCGCGCGCGCTGAGCGCCAGCGGATAGCGCGGCCCCAGCGCCGCCGCGACCGCGCCGCCGACCTGCAGCGCCAGCGGCGAGTGCAGCGGCGCGCCCGGCTGCGCCGGCGCGTCGGTATAGCGGTAGTTCTGGCGGGCGAAGCGCAGCCGCCACTCGGCGCGTTCGAGCGGCGCCACCCGCTCCAGGATGGCGACCGACGCGGCCAGGTCCTGCGCCAGGTAGTACACCATCATGTTCTTGCCGGTTTCGCGGCGCTCGTAGCGCAGCAGTTGCAGGTTCAGCGCGTAGGACAGCGCCAGGCCCAGGCAGAGGATCGCGCTGAGGCGGCCGAACAGCGAACCCGGCCACAGCCGCCGCAGCGCCCCGCTCACGCGTCGCCCGCGCCGGCGGCGCCGGCCTCCACCGCGGTCGAGAACACATAGCCCTCGCTGCGCACCGTCTTGATGTAGCGCGCCTCGCGCGAGTCGTCGCCCAGGCGCTGGCGCAGCCGGCTCACCAGGATGTCGATCGAGCGGTCGAACAGCTCGGCCTCGCGGCCCTGCGTCAGGTTGAGCAACTGGTCGCGGCTGAGCACCCGCCGCGGATGGTCGAGGAAGACCCGCAGCAGGCGGTATTCGGCGCCGCTCAGCGAAACCATGGTGCCGTCGGCGTCGAGCAGGTGGCGGCCGGTGGTGTCGAGCCGCCACGCGCCGAACGCCAGCACGTGCGCCGCCTCGGCCGCGCGCAGCGCCGGCGGCAGCATGCGGGTGCGGCGCAGCACCGCGCGGATGCGCGCCAGCAGCTCGCGCGGCGCGAACGGCTTGGTCAGGTAGTCGTCGGCGCCCATCTCCAGGCCGACGATGCGGTCGGCCTCCTCGTTGCGCGCGGTCAGCATCAGGATCGGCAGCGCCGCCGCCGCGCCGGCGCGCAGGTCGCGGCACAGGGTCAGGCCGTCCTCGCCCGGCAGCATCAGGTCCAGCACCAGCAGGTCGACGGCGGCGCCGGCCAGCGCGGCGCGCATGTGGCGGCCGCCGGCCGCCGTCGTCACCTGGAAGCCGTTCCTGCTCAGGTAGGCGGCCAGCAGTTCGCGGATTTCCGCGTCGTCGTCGACGACCAGGATGTGATCTATGTGTTGCATACCGCTTTATAGCCGATTTTCGCGCCGCGTCGGCGTTTTTTGTAACACAAGGTTTCCACCGCCGCCGCGGATACACTGGATTACAAAAAACCCACCCGCCGACACATGCGAGCAATCCCGCCGCGTTCCAATACGTTCTGGCGCTTGCCACCCAACCTACCAGGAACACACCATGAACGCTACCCACTTGATCGCCGCCGCAATCGGCCTGGCCGCCGCCGGCTGGAGCGCCGCGCAAAGCCCGGCGCCGGCCGGGCGCTGGCTGACCGAAAGCGGCAACCTCGAAGTCGACATCGCCGCCTGCGGCCAATCCCTGTGCGGCACCGTCGTCAAGGTCATCGCCAACCGGTCGATGAGCGGGCCGGCGGCGGCGGCCATGGCGCCGCCGCCGGCGAACGCGCGCCCGCTGCTCGGCCTGGGCATCCTGCAAGACTTCGCCCCGGCCGCCGACGGCCAGTGGCAAGGCCGCATCTACAACCGCGAGCGCGACGCCAGCTACGATTGCCTGATGGGCCTGGCCGGCCCCGACCTGCTCCAGGTCAACATCGTGGTGTCGCCGGCGCTGCCGCCGAAGGTGCAGTTCTGGCGCCGCGTCGGGGCGCCGGCGGCGCCGTAGCCGCGGCCAGCGGCGGGCCGGCGGCGGCGCCGGCCGACGCGACGGCCGGCGCCGGGCTTACCCCGGCGCAACTGTGGAATTGAAAATCCGCGTTGTTGTGCCGTCGTCGTTTATGATGCTTGTTTTAACAGCCATAACGGCACATATGCATAACGTTTTTCTGGTCGTACTCGCCCTGTTCCTGGTCGCCCTCAACGGTTTCTTCGTGGCCGCCGAATTCGGCATCGTCAAACTGCGCCGCACCCGCATCCGCGCCATCGCCAGGTCGCAGGGCCTGCGCGGGCGCATCCTGGGCAAGGTCCATGGCGAGCTCGACGTCTACCTGTCGGCCTGCCAGCTCGGCATCACCCTGGCCTCGCTGGGCCTGGGCTGGGTCGGCGAACCGGCCTTCGCCAGCCTGCTTGAACCGCTGTTCGGCGCGCTCGGCGTGACCTCGCAGCAACTGATCCACGGCATTTCCATCGCCTTCGCCTTCAGCGTCATCTCCTTCCTGCACATCGTCGTCGGCGAACTGGCGCCGAAAACCCTGGCGATCCGCAACCCCGAGGCCATCGGCCTGTGGTGCGCGCTGCCGCTGTACGGCTTCTACTGGTCGATGTACCCGGCCATCTGGGTCTTGAACGCCAGCGCCAACGCGGTGCTGCGCCTGGCCGGCCTGTCCGGCACCGGCGGCCACGACTCGCACTATTCGACCGAAGAGCTGAAGCTGATCCTGCGCACCAGCCAGCCGGGCGAAAAATTCACCCGCGACGAGCGCAACATCCTGGCCCAGTCGCTCGACTTCGAGCAGCTGACGGTGGCGGACCTGATGCGCCCGATCAACGAGGTGATCGCCCTGCACGCCTCCAAGTCGCTGCAAGAGAACCTGCAGACGGTGCTGCGCAACCGCTTCAGCCGCTATCCGTATTTCGACCAGAACGGCGACGACGTACTCGGCGTGATCCACCTGAAGGACCTGTTCTTCGCCCAACAGGCCGGCAAGCCGATCACCTCGATGACGCCGTTCCTGCGTCCGGTCGACATCATTTCGGCGCGCACCCCGGCGCTGGAGCTGTTCCGCCGCTTCCGCGACGGCGCGCCGCATTTCGCGCTGATCGGCGAAAAGGGCAAGCGCCCGCTCGGCTTCATCACGCTCGACAACCTGCTGGGCGCGATGGTCGGCGAAATCCGCGACGAATTCCGCCTCAACGAGAACGATTGGCTGCGCCAGCCCGACGGCACCCTGGTCGGCAAGGCCAGCCTGCCGATCTTCTCGCTTGAACGCATCCTCGGCATCGACATCGAAAACGAGGAACTCGGCCTGGACGACGTCGAGTCGGTCGGCGGCCTGATCATGGTCAAGCTGGGCGACATTCCCAAACAGGGCCAGCGCATCGACTTCGCCGACTTCGACATTGTCGTCAAGAAAATGAACGGGCCACGCATCGTCCTCATCAAAGTGATTCCGAAACTCGAACGCCACGGGCCGGACGAGCAGGACTGAACGGCTGCGCCGGGCTAAACCTGTTGGAAGGCGGCCGCGCTTCTGCTAGAGTGGTGGCAACTTTGAGGGAAAACCGACGTGCTACAGCGCCTCCTCCTGTGCTGCACCCTGCTGGGCGGCGCCGCCGTCTCCCAGGCGCGCGAGCCCGCCGCGCCCGGCTGCGGCCTGCTCAGCGTCGGCTTCTACGACCACGGCGCGCTGCACTACCGCGGCGCCGAGGGCGGCTGGACCGGCATCGACCAGGACGTCGTCAACGAACTGGCGCGGCGCAGCGGCTGCCGCTTCTTCCCGCTGACCGAATCGCGCGTGCGCATCTGGGCCATGCTGCAAAGCGGCGCGCTGGACATGACGGTGTCGGGCATCGCCACCCCGGAACGGCATAAATACGCGCGGTTCGTCCCCTACCTGGCGGCGCGCAACTACCTGCTGCTGCCGAAGGGCGTGGCGGCGAAAGTGCGCAACCTCGACGAATTCCTGGCCGACCCCGGCTACAAGATCGGCGTCGTCAAAAGCTTCAAGCACGGCCCGACCTACGACGCCTGGCTCGACAAACTACGCGCCCAGGGACGGGTCTACGACGTCGCCGAATATACCGCCCTGATCAAGCTGCTCAAGATCGGCCGCGTGCAGGCGGTGCTGAGCCTGGCCACCAGCTGGGGCCAGCTCTTCAAAAACCCCGAATTTAGCGACGCGTTCCGCGCCATGGACTGGGCGCCCAGGGACACCCTGGTGGGCGCGCTGGTGCTGTCGCGCCAGAGCGTGCCCTTGGAAACCGTCGAACTGTTCGACAAGCACCTGCGCGAGATGCGCGCCGACGGCACGCTGAGGGCGATCTTCGAACGCCACGTCGACGCCGACCTGGCCGCCGGCATGCTTAACTACCCGAACGAGCCGGACGCCGACGCCCACGCCCACGACTAGCCACCGGGGCCGCCGAGGCCGGCGCAAGCCGACCTACTACAACCGCGCTAGAGTTTCTCCGGCGGGATGCCGGTCCAGTTGCGCAGCAGGCCGTACAGCACCGCCAACAGCGTCGGGCCGATGAACAGGCCGACGAAGCCGAACGCCAGCACGCCGCCCAGCACGCCGAGCAACACCAGCAGGAACGGCAGGCTGCTGCCGCGGCTGATCAGCATCGGTTTGACCACGTTGTCGACGCCGCTGATGAGGAACAGGCCCCAGGCCAGCATGAAGATGCCCCAGCCGGTCTGGCCGTGGTTGAACAGCCAGACCGCGGCGCCGCCCCACAGCAGCGGCGGGCCGACCGGGATCAGCGAAAACAGGAAGGTGCCCAGGCCCAGCAGCGCCACCGCCGGCACGCCGGCGATCAGGAAGCCGAGCACCGCCACCAGCGATTGCGCCAACGCCGTGCCCAGCAGGCCGTACATGACGCCGCGCACGGTGCGGCTGACCGTCAGCGACACCTGCGCCGCGTTCTCGCCGATGATGCGCTGCATGCCGGCCGACAGCGCCGCCAGCAGCGCCTCGCCGTCGCGGTACAGGAAGAAGCTGACGAATACCGCCAGACTGGTCTGCGCCACGCCGCGGCCCAGCAGCAGGCCGCCGGCCAGCACGAAGCGGCGCGCCGGTTCCAGCAGGTTCTTGGCCAGCTCCAGCATTTCAGCCTTGCTGCCGATCAGCCGGCTGACATACCCGTCCAGCGTCTCGCCGACCAGCGGCACCTGCTTGAGCCAGGCCGGCGCCGCCAGCGAGCCGGAGTCGAGCGCAAGCTTGATCTGGTCGTAGATGCGCGCCACGTTGTCGGCCAGGTTGTAGGTCACCAGTGCCAGCGGCACGATGATCAACAGCACCAGCGACAGCGTCATGATGGCGGCGGCCAGATTGCGCCGCCCCTTCAGCCGCGCCAACAGGAATTGGTACAGCGGCCAGCTGGAGATGCTGACGCAGGCGGCGAACAGCATCGCCGCCAGGAACGGCCGCAGCACGTAGAAGCAGCCGATCAGCAAAAACAGGATGGCGGCCATGCGCACCACCGCCTCGAAACGTTTTTCCATGCCTTACAACCCTTCTGGTGGAGTCAATCGGCCGGCCGGCGCGGCGGCGTTCAGGACAGCAGTTGCTTGAGGTCGTGGACGATGGGCGCGGCGCCCTGGCCGTGGCGCACGAACAGGCGCAGCTTGCCGTTGCGGTCGAACACGTAGCTGCCGGCGGTGTGGTCGACGGTGTAACTGCCGGGCGTCTTGCCGGGCACCTTGGCGTAGAACACCTTGAATTCCTTGGCCACCTTGGCGGTGGCGGCGGCGTCGCCGTACAGGCCGAGGAAGCGTGTATCGAAAGCCGGCACGTATTCGGCCAGCAGGGCCTGGGTGTCGCGCTCCGGGTCGACGGTGACGAACGCCACCTGCACCTGCTCGGCCTGCGGGCCGAGGTCCTTCATCACGGCGGCCATCTCGGCCATCGTGGTCGGGCACACGTCCGGACACTGGGTGTAGCCGAAGAACACCACCACCAGCTTGCCCTTGAAGTCGGCCAGCGTGCGCGCCTTGCCGGTGTGGTCGGTCAGCGCGAAGTCCCTGGCGTAATCGAGGCCGGTCAGGTCGGTGTTCTTGAATGCCAGCTTGGGCGCCGACGCCTGCTGGCCGCAACCGGTCAGCGCCAAGGCCATGGCCAGGGCCAGCAGGGTCGAGCCGAGGATTTTTTTCATGTTTTAGAGTTTGATGTAGTGGTCGACCAGCAGGGCCGCGAACAGCAGCGACAGGTAGACGATCGAATAGGTGAACGCCTTGCGGGCGATCAGGTCGGTGTAGTGGCGGTAGATTTTCCACGAGTGGCGCAGGAACACGGCGTTCAGCAGCACCGCCGAGACCAGGTAGATCATGCCGCTCATGTGCACCGCGAACGGCAGCAGCGTGGTGGCGGCCAACGCGATCGAGTACAGCCAGACGTGGAACTGGGTGAACGGCAGGCCGTGCGTCACCGGCAGCATCGGCAGGCCGGACTTGGCGTAGTCGTCGCGCCGGTACATCGCCAGCGCCCAGAAGTGCGGCGGGGTCCAGACGAAGATGATCAGCACCAGCAGCCAGGCTTGCATCGGCACGTCGTTGGCCACCGCGGCCCAGCCCAGCGCCGGCGGCATGGCGCCCGACAGGCCGCCGATGACGATGTTTTGCGGCGTCGCCGGTTTCAGTATCATGGTGTAGATGACGGCGTAGCCGACGAAGGTGACGAAGGTCAGCCACATCGTCAGCGGGTTCACCAGCGCGTACAGGATCCACATGCCGGCGCCACCGATGACGGCCGAGAACACCGCCGTCTGCGTCACCGAAATGTCGCCCATGGCCATCGGCCGGCGCGCGGTGCGCGCCATGCGCGCGTCGATTTCGCGCTCGGCCAGGCAGTTGACGGCGAAGGCCGCGCCGGCCAGCAGCCAGATGCCGACGGTGGCGGCGACCACCACGCGCCAGTCGGGCAGCTCGTCGGTGGCCATGAACATGCCGATGACGGCGCAAAACACCGCCAGCTGGGTCACGCGCGGTTTGGTCAGCGCCCAGTACTGGGCGATGCGGTGGGTGGATTTATGGGTAGCGGTCTGGGTCGTCATTGGTGGTGTTTCACAGGCGAAAATTGCGTGGGTGCGGCGCTGGAGGCGGCTCGGCGCGCAATCTCAAGTTGCAGCTTGGCCCGGTAGTTTAACATGGTCAGCAGCAGCACCAGCAACGCGGCGCCGCCGTTGTGCAGCACGGCGATGGCCAGCGGCCAGTCGAAGTAGATGGTGGCGATGCCGCTGCACGCCTGCAGCGCCAACACCGCGGCGATACCGCGCGCCAGCCGGTGCAGCGACGGGTGGCCCCAGGCGCGGTGGGCGGTGTAGCCTACGCCCAGCAGCAGCAGCAGCGCGAAGCTGCGGTGCACCCAGTGGATCGCCGTCAGCGCCGAGAACGGCAGGTAGTGGCCGGCGGCGGTCTTGCCCAGCTCGCGCCACAGCGTGAAGCCGTGCTCGAAGTCCATCGCCGGCACCAGCGCGCCGGCGCACAGCGGGAAGTCGGTGCAGGCCAGCGTCGCGTAGTTGGTGCTGACCCAGCCGCCCAGCGCGATCTGCACCAGCAGCAGCAGCGCCGAGAACAGCGCCAGCGCGCGGACGCGCCGCATCACCGGCAGCGGCCCGGTGCGCGGCGGCGGCGGCGCCAGCGCGCTGTCCTGGCGCGCGCCCAGCCACACCAGCATCGCCAGCAAGCCCATGCCCAGCAGCAGGTGGATGGTGACGATCAGCGGCTGCAGCTTCAAGGTCACGGTCCAGGCGCCGAACGCGCCCTGCACGCAGACGAAGACGAACAGCGCCGTCGGCAGCCACGGCGAGAATTCGGCGCGCCGGCTGGCGCGCCACTGGCGCCAGGCCTGCGCCATCAGCGCCACGATCAGCACGCCGATCGCCATCGCCAGGTAGCGGTGGATCATCTCGATCCAGGCCTTGGCCAGCGTCACCGGGCCGCTCGGCATCAAGGCCTCGGCGGCGCGGATCTCCTGGTGCGCCAGGAAGGGGTTGGCCAGGCCGTAGCAGCCGGGCCAGTCGGGACAGCCGAGGCCCGAATCGGTCAGGCGCGTGAAGGCGCCGAACATGATCAGGTCGAACGTCAGGAACACCGCGATCCACACCAGCTTGCGGTATTTGTGGGGGTCCGACGACGTCCACACCATCGCCAGCGGCAGCAGCGCGATCAGCAGGCCGGTGACGGCCAGTTGGGCCAGGGTCAGGTGCATGGTTTAGCCTATCGCGGACGCTTTGAGCAGCTTGCCGATGTCCTTCTTCACCTTGGACGGGTCGGCGTCCTTCGGGAAGCGCATCATCAGGTTGCCGAGCGGGTCGATCAGGTACATGTGTTCGGCCGCGTTGCCGCCCGCCTCCACCGGCAGCCAGGCCTTCAAGGCCGGCGCCTGCACGCGCAGCATGTGGGTGCCGTCGAACTCGCGCATGACGGTGGTGTCGAGCGGCTGCCCGTCGGTGACCAGCCAGACGCGCTCCAGACGCTCCATTTCCTTGCCCTGCATCAGGCGCAACTGGCGCATGGCGAACAACTGCTTCTTGCACGCCTGCTGGCAGTCGGACGGGCCGCTTTGCAGCATGATCCACTTGCCCTTGTAGGCTTCCAGGCCGGTCGGCTTGCCTTCCAGCGTGGTCGCGCCCAGCGCCGGGATCGGGTAGGCGCGCGGGTCGATCAGCGCGCCGTAGTTGGTGCGTCCGCTCGGCTTGATCACGTAATAGGTGACGTAGGAGGCGATCAGCGGGAAGGCGCACACGCCCAGCACCATCAGCAGCTTCCAGCGGCCGCGGTTTTGCTGCTGCTGGTCCACTTGCGGGGTAGTCGGTTTAGTTTGGTCCACGGCGAAATCCTGTAAAAACAAAAAATAAAAGGGCCATCAACGCCAGCGCGTACCACTGGAACGCGTAGCCGCGGTGTTTGTCGACGCCCAGCGCAGGCGCCGGCCAGTCGCGCACCAGCGCGTCGCCGGCCGCCGCCGCGCCGCTCTGCTCGATGATGAACGGCTGCAGGCGCAACCCGCTGGCCTTGACCAATTCGCCGATGTCAAGGTTTTGCACGATGGCGTCCGGGCGCAGCGGCGCGGCGGTTCCCAGTTGCATCACGTGGCCGGCGTTGAGCCTGGCGATGCCCTCGATGCTGACAACGCCGGCCGGCGTCGCGTAGACCGGCAGGCGGGCGCGGTCGGCGCTGTGGCGCGGCAGCCAGCCGCGCGCCACCAGCACGTGCTGGTCCGAGCCGGCGATTTTAAACGGCATTAACAGGTAAAAGCCGGCGCGGCCCTGGTAGGGCCGGTTGTCCAGGTACAGCGCCCAGCCCGGCACGAACTGGCCGCTGACGGCGACGCGGCGGAACTCGACCTGCGCCGGCGCCAACGGCCGCGGCCCCAGCGCCAGCGGCGCGGCGGCGTTGCCGGCGGCCAGCCTGGCCTGCAGCGCGGTTTTTTGCGCCGCGCGGCGGTCCTGCCACTGGCCCAGCGACACGCCCAGCGCCACCACCAGCAGCGTGGCGACGAAGGGAATCCACCTAAAACGGAAACGGATACGCATTACAATGGAGTCCTCATCAAAACCACCACCACCATCCATGAAAATCGTCGTCGCCATCGCCTTCATCCTGATCCTCGGCAGCCTCGGCTCGGCGCTGTTCTACCTGATGCGCGACAAGGGCAAAAGCAACCGCACGGTGCACGCGCTGGCCCTACGCGTCGGCTTGTCGATCACGCTGTTCCTGCTGATCCTGCTCGGCTACAAGCTCGGCTACATCACCCCCACCGGCATCCGCTGAACACCGGGGACAGACCACGATTTCCGGGAAAGTATTTCCCGGAAATCGTGGTCTGTCCCCGGTATTGCTTGGCTTAACTGTTGCCATAACAACCAAACAAGCCGCCACGAAAAAAGCCGCACGCGGGGTCCCCAGCGTGCGGCTTTTCAACGAGGCGGTCGCCCGCCGCCGATTGCAAGCAGATTATAACCAATATACGACGACGTACAGGCCGAGCCAGACGACGTCGACGAAGTGCCAGTACCAGGCCGCGCCTTCGAAGCCGAAATGCTGCTCCGGCGTGAAGTGGCCCTTCATGACGCGGTACAGAATCACCGACAGCATGATCGCGCCCAGGGTCACGTGGAAGCCGTGGAAACCGGTCAGCATGAAGAAGGTCGAACCGTAGATGCCCGAGGTCATTTTCAGGTTCAGCTCGCTGTAAGCGTGCATGTATTCGTACACCTGGAAGCCCATGAAGACGGCGCCCAGCAGCACGGTGGCGGCGAGGAACAGCGCGGTTTTGGCGCGCTGGCCTTCGCGCAGCGCGTGGTGCGAGATGGTCAGCGTAACGCCGGACAGCAGCAGCAGGGCGGTGTTGATGGTCGGGATGGGGAAAGGACCCATGGTGGTGAATTCCTGCACCACGCCGGCCGGGCCGGTGTTGCCCCAGTGGGCGGCGAAGTCCGGCCAGATGAATTTATGGTCCAGATCGCCCAACCACGGCATCGAAATGCTGCGGGCGTAGAACAGCGCGCCGAAGAAGGCGCCGAAGAACATCACTTCGGAGAAGATGAACCAGCTCATGCTCCAGCGGAAGGAGTAGTCGATGCGCTGGCTGTACAGGCCCTTTTCGGATTCGCCGATGGCGTCGCCGAACCAGAAGTACAGCACCGCGATGGCGCCGAACAGGCCGACGAACGTCAGGTACGGACCCCAGCCGGCGTCGTTGACCCACGCCGAGGCGCCGATCATCGTCAAGAGCAGGCTCAGGCCGGCCAGCATAGGCCACTTGGATGGGCCTGGCACGAAGTAGTACGGCGCGGCGGCGTGTGTTGAACTCATCTTCATCTCCTAAATCAATCTGTATTCGGTGAACTGCTAATTTTTTTTACTGATGTTTACAACACGACAAACTTGACGATGCCGATCAGGACGCCGACCAGGCAGGCCACCGCCAGCAAGCCGGCGATGACGATGTGGACCGGGTTCAACTTGGCCGCGTCGGCGTCGAAATCGCTTTTGCGGCGCAGGCCGGTGAACGACCACACCACCGCCTTCAGCGAATACAGGAAGGACGCCTGCTTCGGCCGGTTTTTCAACTCGCTCATGCCGCCATCCCCGTTGTCATGCTCACTGCGCCTGGCTCAGGCCGGCGATTTCAAAAAACGTGTACGACAGGGTGATGGTCTTCACGTCCTTCGGCAGCGCCGGGTCGATGAAGAACACCACCGGCATCTGGCGCGCCTCGTTCGGTTTCAACGTCTGCTGTTTAAAGCAGAAGCATTCGACCTTCTTGAAGTGCGGCGTCGCGCTTTGCGGCGCGTAGCTCGGTATCGCTTGCGCGTTGACCGTGCGCGCCTGGGTGTTGACCACTTCGTACATTACCGTCGCCAGTTCGCCCGGGTGCACCTTCATGCTGTTGACCACCGGGCGGAAGCGCCAGGGTCCCTGCGCGTTGCCGTCGAAATCGACGGTGACGGTGCGGCTCTTGTCGACCTGGGTGTTCTTGTCGTACTCGACCGTGCCGTCCGGTTGGGTCAGCACGTTCACGCCCAACACCTCGCAAATCTGTTTGTAGACCGGGATCAGCGCGTAGCCGAAGCCAAACATCAACACCGCGACGACCAGCAACTTGCCGAGCATCTTGCGGTTCAAGCCTTTGACTTCTTGCGCGTCGTCGCTCACGTCAGCTCAGCCAAATGTGCTTGACGAAGACGGAGAGGAAGAACACCAGCGCGATCGAGCCGATGATCAGGCCGGTCTTCAGGTTGTTCGGTTTTTTCTGGTCTGACATGGCAGTCTGCTTTTCGTTCAATCAAGTGCGGGCCGGATGACGCTCCGGCCCGTCAACGCCATTATTTTACCGTCGGCGGGGTTTCAAAGGTGTGGAACGGGGCCGGGCTAGGCACGGTCCATTCCAGGCCTTCGGCGCCGTCCCATGGCTTCGCTTCGGCTTTTTTGCCGCCGCGGATGGTCGGGATCACGACGAAGAACAGGAAGTACACCTGGCACAGGCCGAAGCCGAAGGCGCCGATGGTGGCCCACATGTTGAAGTCGGTGAACTGCGCCGGGTAGTCGGCGTAGCGGCGCGGCATGCCGGCCAGGCCCAGGAAGTGCATCGGGAAGAAGGTGATGTTGAAGGTCACCAGCGAAGCCCAGAAGTGCACCTTGCCGCGGAATTCGTTGTACATGTGGCCGGTCCATTTCGGCGACCAGTAGTAGAAACCGGCGAACAGGGCGAACAGCGAGCCGGCCACCAGCACGTAGTGGAAGTGCGCCACCACGTAGTAGGTGTCCTGCAGTTGGATGTCGATCGGCGTCACCGCCAGGATCAGGCCGGTGAAGCCGCCGATGGTGAACACGAAGATGAAGCCGACCGCGAACAGCATCGGGGTTTCAAACGACATCGAACCGCGCCACATCGTGGCGATCCAGTTGAACACTTTGACGCCGGTCGGCACCGCGATCAACATCGTCGCGTACATGAAGAACAGCTGGCTGGTCACCGGCATGCCGGTGGTAAACATGTGGTGGGCCCAGACGATGAACGACAGGATGGCGATCGACGCGGTGGCGTAGACCATCGAGGCGTAACCGAACAGCGCCTTGCGGGCGAAGGCCGGCAGGATCTGCGAGACGATGCCGAAAGCCGGCAAAATCATGATGTAGACTTCGGGATGGCCGAAGAACCAGAAAATGTGCTGGTACATGACCGGGTCGCCGCCGCCGGCGGCGTTGAAGAACGAGGTGCCGAAGTGGCGGTCGGTCAGGGTCATGGTGATGGCGCCCGCCAGTACCGGCATGACGGCGATCAGCAGGTAGGCGGTGATCAGCCAGGTCCAGCAGAACATCGGCATTTTCATCAAGGTCATGCCAGGGCAGCGCATGTTCAGGATGGTGACGATGATGTTGATCGAACCCATGATCGACGAGGCGCCCATCAGATGCATGGCGAAAATCGCCATGTCCATCCCCGGTCCCATTTGCGTCGACAGCGGCGCGTACAGCGTCCAGCCGGCGGCGGTGGCGCCACCCGGCACCAGGAACGAGGTCGCCAGCAGGATCGCCGCCGGCGGCAGCAGCCAGAACGAGAAGTTGTTCATGCGCGCGAACGCCATGTCGGAGGCGCCCACTTGCAGCGGGATCATCCAGTTGGCGTAGCCGACGAAGGCCGGCATGATGGCGCCGAACACCATCACCAGGCCGTGCATCGTGGTCAGCTGGTTGAAGAACTCCGGCTGGAAGAACTGCAGGCCCGGCTGGAACAACTCGCTGCGGATCAGCAGGGCGAGAACGCCGCCCGACATCAGCATGACGAAGGAGAACCACAGGTACAAGGTACCGATATCTTTATGGTTGGTTGCGAACAACCAGCGTTGCAGGCCGTGCGGGTGATCGTGGGCGTGATCGTGGCCGTGGTCGTGCGCGTGATCCACTGTGCTTGTGCTCATATGAAGCTCCTAATTACTTGCGTGCAGCCAGAACTTCGGCTGGTTGAACGATGTTTTCTTCGGCCTTGTTCGACCAGTTGTTGCGGGTGTAGGTGATCACCGCCGCAATGTCCGTATCCGACAACTGCTTCCATGCTGGCATTTCCGACGGGTAGGCGCCGCTCTTCTGGCCGTGCAACAGTACCTTGATCTGCTCGGCCTTCGGACCGTTCACCACTTTCGAGCCGTCCAGCGCGGCGAAGGCGCCCGGCAAGCCCTTGCCGTTGGCCTGGTGGCAAACGATGCAATTGGTGGTGTAGACTTTTTCGCCCTTGGTTTTCAGCTCGTCGATGGTCCAGGTCTTGCTTGGATCGTCGGCCAGCGCGGCCATTTCTTTCTTCTTGCCGTCCACCCAGACTTTATAGTCTTCGGCCGAGACCACATTGACGACGATGGGCATGAACGCGTGTTCCTTGCCGCACAGCTCGGCGCAATTGCCGCGGAACTTGCCGACGTGGTCGGCCTTGAACCAGGTGTCGCGCACGAAGCCCGGAATGGCGTCTTGCTTGACGCCGAAGGCCGGCACCGACCAGGCGTGGATGACGTCGTTGGCGGTCAGGACGATGCGGATTTTCTTGTTAACCGGGACCACGACTTCGTTGTCGACTTCGATCAGGTAGTTGTCGCCGCGTTTCTCGCTCGGCTGCACGCCGGGCGAACCCACTTGCGCGCGCGGGGTCGACAGGTTCGACAGGAAGGCAATGCCCTCGCCTTCGCCCTTGAGGTAGTCGTAGCCCCATTTCCACTGCATGCCGGTGGCCTTGATGGTGATGTCGGCGTTCGAGGTGTCCTTCATGCCGACCACGGTGCGGGTCGCCGGCAGGGCCATGCCGATCACGATCAGGAACGGCACCACGGTCCAGGCGATTTCGACGGTGGTGCTTTCGTGGAAGGTGGCCGGCTTGTGGCCCAGCGATTTGCGGTGTTTGAAGATCGAGTAAAACATCACGCCGAACACGGCGACGAAGATCACCAGGCAGATGATCATCATCCAGGTGTGCAGATCGTAGATCTCGTGCGCGATTTGCGTCGCCGGTGGTTGCAGGTTCATTTCAAACGGAACTGGTCCGCCCGTGCCCGCATACTTGCCCGCCGCCGCGGCGGTATCGGCCGCCCACGCCGGGACGCCGGCCGCTGTCAACGACAGCCCGAGCATCAACGATTGAAGTCGCTTTGCATGTTTCATGTTTTCCCCAACCACCCAAAAATAAAAATATTTTTTTAAACGGCGCCGGGATTCGACCATCCGAACCGCCGTCGCTCCGCTAACTGCGCCACGGCCATGTTGCCGCCTTGCGCTAAACACCTACAGGTCCCATGCCGGCCCCGCGCGACAAAAACACATCGCACGAAAAGTCCGGCTGGAACCTTGACATCGCCACCGGTGAACCTATATCACCCATGAACGCTGGCTTACCCTTGCCCGTTTGTCGCCCCGGCCGCCCGAGCTTTCGGGCCGCGTCCAGTGCTGACAAAATTAGTCAACGATTATAATCAAGAATTCCACACTTCATCAAGGGATAATCCACTCTGCGGGACCGCATTCGCCCCTTTCACACCCCTTTGCAACGATAGTAGAGCCGCCGCATCGGCCCAGTCCGGTTTATTTCGGTTTGCGCGGCAAATCGAAGCGGATAATTGCCTCGCCGGCCTGGGTCGTGCGCGGCGCCGGCCGGAACGCGTGGCCGTAAATAATCTCGAAACTCAGCCCCAGCGTGCCGTCCGGCCGGCGCAGCGCCCGCAGCGCCGCCAGCATGCGGTCCCAGGCCGCCCTGCCCATCAGGCCGCGGCGGCGCGTCTCCAGCGGATTGCCGCCCCAGGCGCGCACGTCGGCCAGCAAGGCGGCGGCGTTCGGGTAGGTGACGGTGATGGTTTCCATGTCCAGCACCGGCGTCGAAAAACCGACCTCGACCAACATGTCGCCGAAGTCGTGCATGTCGACGAAGGGCAGCGCCGGCGCCGCCAGGCCCGCCGCGGCGAACGCCGCGCGCAGCTCCTTGAAGGTGTCCGGGCCGAAGCAGGAGAACATCAGCAAGCCGTCGTTGCGCAGCGCGCGGCGCCATTCGGCGAAGACGCGGTCGGGCAGCGGATGCCAGTGCAGCGCCAGGTTGGACCAGACCAGGTCGAGCGTGGCCGGCCCCAGCGGCAGCTGGGAGAAGTCGCCGCACAGCAGGTCGATGCCGGCCTTGGCCGGCAGCATCTTGCTGAGGAACTGGTTCAGCGCCGCCAGCTTGGTGGCCGGCGCCTTGGCCGCGCCGACCATCGCCGCGGCGGCGTCCAGGCCGAGGATCTGCGCCGCCGGGAAGTCCTTTTGCAGCAGCGCCAGGTCCAGGCCCGGCCCGCAGCCGGCGTCGAGTACGCGCTGCGGCGCGATCTTCACCAGCGTCAGGCGCTCGTGCATGCGCGCGGCGATCTCGCGGCGCAGGAAATCGGACGGCTGCACGCGCGCCGGCCGCGAAAACAGTTCACGCACGCGCACCGTGTCGATCGGCGCGCTCATTTTGGGCGGGGTCATAGTTGAATCGGATGAAGGTGAGATAATGCCGGCAGTGTACATGGAACGAGGCCAAGCGATGCGAGACCGTGCGCCGTTCGAATGGCGCGCGCTGGGGCCGGCCCTGCTGCGCGCGCTGCTGCCGGCCGCCTGCGCGCTGTGCGGCGGGCGCTGCGACGGCGCGCTGTGCGCGCCCTGCCAGGCGCAGTACCTGGGCCGGCGCCGGCCGCGCTGCCGGCAATGCGCCAATCCGCTGCCGCACGACGGCGGCGCCGACGGCGGCCCGTGCGGGCGCTGCCTGGCGCGCCCGCCGGCCTTCGACGCCACCGTGGTGGCGGCCGACTACGCCGCGCCGGTCGACCAGTTGCTGCTGCAGCTGAAATTCGGCGGCCGCCTGGCGCTGGCGCCGCTGTTTGCGCGACTGCTGCGCGACGCCGTGCTCGAACGCGGCGACGTCGCGCTGCCCGCCCTGCTCTGCCCGGTACCGCTGGGGCCGCGCCGGCTGGCCGAGCGAGGCTTCAACCAGGCGCTGGAAATCGCCCGGCCGCTGGCGCGCGCGCTCGGCGTCGCGCTGCACCCGGCGCTGGCGGCCAGGGTCCATGACACGCGGGCCCAGAGCCGGGTCGCGCCGCACGAGCGCGGCCTCAATATGCAACAGGCGTTCGCGCTGGCGCCGCACGCCGCCGCGCTGCTGCGCGGGCGCCACGTCGGCGTCGTCGACGACGTCATCACCAGCGGCCGCACGCTGGGGGAGCTGGCCGCCACGTTGAAACGCCACGGCGCCGCGCGCGTGACCAACCTGGTCTTCGCGCGCACGCCGCCGCACTAGTGTTTACTTAATAAGGAGAATGAATTGTTTCACGTCGTCTTGGTAGAACCCGAAATCCCGCCCAACACCGGCAACGTCATCCGCCTGTGCGCCAACACCGGCGCCCAGTTGCATCTGATCGAACCGCTCGGCTTCCCGCTCGACGACGCCAAGATGAAGCGCGCCGGCCTCGACTACCACGACTACGCCACCATGAAGGTGCACGCCAACTGGGACGCCTTCATCGCCGCCACGTCGCCGGACCCGGCGCGCATGTTCGCCATGACCACGCACGGCTCGTCGCCGTTCGGCCAGGCCGCGTTCCAGCCGGGCGACGTGTTCGTGTTCGGCTCCGAGACCAAGGGGCTGGACCCGGCGCTGCGCGCATCGTTCCCGCCCGGCCAGCGCATCCGCCTGCCGATGCGCCCGGACAACCGCAGCCTGAACCTGTCGAACACGGTGGCGGTGGTGGTGTTCGAGGCGTGGCGGCAGAACGGCTACGCCGGCGGCGCGTAAGGCGGCGTTTGCGGCGAAGCGCCGGGGCCGAGCCAATTGGCGCCTGGTAGGTCGGATCAGCGAAGCGTCATCCGACGTCAGGGCCGCCGTCGACGCCAGTCGGGTTGCGCCCCTTGGGCTAACCCGAGCTACACAAGCTGTCGGCGCATCTAGCCGCCGCGCACCTTGCTAAGCAGCTTGCTGGTGGAGCGGTCGTGCGCGAAGTCGATCGCCACCGCCTGGCCGCCGTAGGCCAGCACCGCCCGCCCTTCGGGGATCGCCGCCATGTCGTAGTCGCCGCCCTTGACGTAGATCTGCGGCCGGGTTTCCTGCACCACTTCGAGCGCGCTGTCCTCGGAAAACGGCACCACCAGGCTGACCGATTCGAGCGCCGCCAGCACCGCCATGCGGTCCTCGCAGCCGTTCAGCGGCCGGTCGTCGCCCTTGCCCAGGCGCTTGACCGAGGCGTCGGTGTTGATCGCCACCACCAGCGAGGCGCCCAGCGCGCGCGCCTGCGCCAGGTAGGTCACGTGGCCGCGGTGCAAAATGTCAAACACGCCGTTGGTGACGACGACCGGCTTGGGCAGCGCGGCGACGCGCTCCCGCAAATCGTTACGGCTGCAAATCTTGGTTTCGAATTCGGGCATGGCTCATCTAGGTTGGGGTGGGTGGGGCCGGCGCTTTGTTAATGGCCCGGTTCTTCCTTCTCGTCCTCGGCGTCGATCTGCATGCTGAACTGGTCGGCCGCGCCTGCCGCCGCGCCGCCCGGCTCCTTGCGGTCGCCGCGCAGCTTGATCTGCAGGCGCAGGCCGTTGGCCGAGTCGGCGTTGCGGATCGCCTCGTCGTAGCCGATATAGCCCTTATTATAGAGTTCATACAGCGCCTGGTCGAAGGTGCACATGCCCAGTTCGCGCGATTTATGCATAATTTCCTTGATCGCCTGGAAATTGCCCTTCAATACCATCTCGGCGATCGTCGGCGTGTTCAGCAAAATCTCGATGGCCGCCTTGCGGCCCTGGCCGTCCTCGGTGCGCACCAGGCGCTGCGAGACGATGGCGCGCAGGTTCGACGACAGGTCCATCAGCAACTGCCCGCGGCGCTCCTCGGGGAAGAAGTTGATGATGCGGTCCATGGTCTGGTTGGAGTTGTTCGCGTGCAAGGTGCCCAGGCACAGGTGGCCGGTCTCGGCGAAGGCGATGGCGTGCTCCATCGTCTCGGTGTCGCGGATTTCGCCGATCAGGATCACGTCCGGCGCCTGGCGCAGCGTGTTTTTCAGCGCGTTGTGCCACGACAGCGTGTCGACGCCGACCTCGCGGTGGGTGACCAGGCAACGCTTGTTCTTGTGCACGTACTCGACCGGGTCCTCGACGGTGATGATGTGGCCGGCCGAATTGGCGTTGCGGTAGTCGATCATCGCCGCCAGCGTGGTCGACTTGCCCGAGCCGGTGCCGCCGACGACCAGCACCAGGCCGCGCTTGGTCATGATGACGTCCTTGAGCACCTCGGGCAGCTCGAGCTTCTCGAAATTCGGTATTTCCGAGGCGATGGTGCGCACCACCATCGCGACGTTTTGTTGCTGTACGTAGACATTGACGCGGAAACGGCAGACCTCGGGCAGCGAAATGGCGAAATTGCACTCCATTTCCTGCTCGAACTCGCGCTTTTGCTTGTCGTTCATGATGGCCAGCGCCAGCGCCCGCGTCACCTCGCCGCTCAGGCGCTGCTGGCTCAGCGGCTTCATCGCGCCCTGCGACTTGATACTGGGCGGGAAATCGGCGGAAATGAACAA
Organism: Janthinobacterium sp. CG3; assembly: GCF_000344615.1. Classification (GTDB taxonomy): domain Bacteria; phylum Pseudomonadota; class Gammaproteobacteria; order Burkholderiales; family Burkholderiaceae_D; genus Janthinobacterium. Next base: position 106,790 of record NZ_KB467825.1, read on the forward strand.
GTCCGAGCCGCCCATGTGGTGCATCACCTTGAGCAGCTTGTGGATGTAGGCCAGCGCCTCTTCGGGGCCAAACGTGGATGACATGCGCGCCTTTCCGCGAGGGGGCAGTGGGGATGCCGGCCGCCGCCGCCCCTCGGTCCGGCCGGCGTCCTATTCCGCTACAATACCCTTTCTTCGCCGCATTTTGGCGTTTTCGGCGCCGCTGAAAGCTTGCTTTCAATCGTTGCGCTACGGCTCAGCCTGTGCTTCAATAACTTTATGACACTAACCGAACTCAAATACATTGTTGCTGTCGCGCGCGCGAAACACTTTGGCCACGCCGCCGAAGCCTGTTTCGTTGCGCAGCCGACGCTGTCGGTCGCCATCAAGAAACTCGAAGACGAACTCGGCGTGGTGTTGTTCGAGCGCGGCGGCGCCGAAATCTCGGTCACGCCGCTGGGCGCGCAAATCATCGCCCAGGCCGAACGGGTGCTGGAGCAGACCGCCGCCATCAAGGAACTGGCGAAACAAAACAAGGACCCGCTGGCCGGACCGCTGCGCCTGGGCGTGATTTACACGATCGGGCCGTCGCTGCTGCCGCCGCTGGTGACGGCGATGATCGCCAAGGTGCCGCAAATGCCCCTGATCCTGCAGGAAAACTTCACCGTGCGCCTGTTGGAACTGCTGCGCCAGGGCGAGCTGGACGTGGCCGTCATGGCCCTGCCGCTGCCCGAACACGGCATGTCGATACTGCCGATGTACGACGAGCCCTTTGTCGTGGCGATGCCGAAAAGCCATGACTGGGCCGCCCGCCACAGCATTCCGGCCGAGGACCTGAAGGCGGAAAACATGCTACTGCTGGGCAATGGCCACTGCTTCCGCGACCAGGTGCTGGAAGTGTGCCCGGAAATGGCGCGCTTCTCCACGCCCGGCAACGGCATGCAGCGCACCTTCGAAGGCTCTTCGCTGGAAACCATCCGCCACATGGTCGCCAGCGGCATTGGCTTGACCGTGCTGCCGCGCGCCTCGGTGCCGGACATGGACACGCGCGACGGCCTGCTGCAATTCCGCCCGTTCGACAGCCCGGCGCCGTCGCGCCGCGTGGTCATCGTCTGGCGCAAAAGCTTCACCCGCAAAGCCGCCATCGACGCGCTGTGCGACGCCGTCGCCGCCTGCCACCTGCCGGGCGTGACGCACCTGAACGGCGCCGCCAAATAACGCAAGCGATTTGCGATAATGCCGCCTTGCCTCGAATTGACCGACCACATGAAGAATAAACTGGCGCTGTATTTCCGCCTGATCCGGCTCGACAAACCCATCGGCACGGTGTTGCTGCTGTGGCCGACGCTGTGCGCGCTGTGGCTGGCCGCCGCCGGCGCGCCGGACTGGCGCCTGCTGCTGATTTTCACGCTGGGCACCTTCCTGATGCGCTCGGCCGGCTGCGCCGTCAACGACTATGCCGACCAGGATATCGACAGGCACGTCAAGCGCACCGCCGAACGCCCCCTCACCAGCGGGCGCATCAGCGGCAAGGAGGCGCTGGCCGTGGCCGCCGTGCTGGCCCTGCTGGCGTTCGCGCTGATCCTGCCGCTCAACGCGCTGACCAAGCAATTGTCGGTGGCCGCCGTCGTCATCGCCGCTACCTATCCGTATTTCAAGCGCTTCTTTGCGCTTCCGCAAGCCTACCTCGGCATCGCCTTCGGCTTCGGCATCCCGATGGCCTTCGCCGCCGTGCAAAACGCGGTGCCGTCCGTGGCCTGGTTGTTATTGCTGGGCAATGTGTTCTGGGCCGTCGCCTACGACACCGAGTACGCGATGGTCGACCGCGACGACGACTTAAAAATCGGCATCAAAACCTCGGCCATCACCTTCGGCCGCTACGACGTCGCCGCCGTCATGGCCTGCTACCTGGCCGCCGGGCTGATTTGGCTGGCCTGCGGCTGGCAGCTCGGCCTGCGCGGCTGGTACCTCGCCGGCCTGGCGCTGGCGGCCGGCTGCGCGCTCTACCACTACACCCTGATCCGCGGGCGCGAACGGATGCCCTGCTTCGCCGCCTTCCGCCACAACAACTGGCTCGGCGCGGCCGTGTTCGCCGGAGTCGCGCTCGACTACGCGTTCCGCCCCTAGCGCGGACGTAAAAAAACGCCCCTCGGGGCGTTTTTTGCCGGCGCAGCTGGCGCCCGCCGCAACGACGGCTTAACCCCAAAGCGCGCAAATCCGCTCCCAACGATCGCAGGCGCCGGGAACGCCGTCCGCGCACTCGCTTAACAGGTCGCCGCAATAGGTATCGCTAGGCCGGGCCGTCGCGCTGCCGCTAAAGGCGGCGGCGAAACCGACAGAGACGAAAAACACGAACACAGCTTTTTTGACAGAGATCATTGGTATTCCTTGGAAGTGAATGAATCGACGAAAAACCTCGGTGGTGCGGCAGAGTGCATTCTTGATTAAGCATTCAATATTCGAATAATTGGTTTTGCCGCGGGCTAGATCGTTTGGCAAACCCGCGTCCAGTGCAGACAGGCGGCGCTATTGCCCTCGATGCAATCGCCCATCAGTTGCTCGCAGTATTCGAAGTCACGGGCCTGTGCGATACCGCCGGCGAAACCGAGGGCGACGAAAAACACAAGCATTGCTTTTTTAACAGAGATCACGATTGTTCCCTTTGCTTGAACGAAGACGATAAAAAAACCAGGTGCAGACCTAAAATTTTAGCATTGAATAAATATTTATAATTCGAAAAAGTAATATAAATATAATATTTTAAGATAAGCAGGGCGCAGCGAAGAAAAAATCGCCGACGCGCTCGTTCACGTCGCCTCGGACGGAAATTGCAACAATCCGCGCATTTTCCGGCAGCGCGGCGAACCGGGCCTCGCTGTACAATTTCAGACGGCGCGCGGCACCCGGTCCGCGCGATTGAGATGGCGCAAAGCGCCGGTTTTTCCGGTCCCTACACTGATCTTTCCCTGTCCTTTTTCTTCGATGAGGTAATCCATGAATTCAACCCAAACCAGCAATGGCGGCGACAGCGGCGCCGACCTGAACGCGCACGCCGGCGCCGGCGACGCCCGTGAAAAGCTCATGAGCGACATGAAAAACGTCATCCATGACGCCGAGGACTGGCTCGGCAAAACGGGGACGCGCAGTGGCGAAGAAATCAACGCCGTCAAGGAACGCTTCGAGCACACACTGCAAACGGCGAAGACCGACCTGATGAAGCTGGAGGCGAGCATGATGGCCAAGGCCAAGCTGGCGGCCCAGGCCACCGACACCTATGTCAACGACAATCCGTGGAAATCGGTTGGTGTGGGCGCGGCGGTCGGTATCTTGTTCGGTTTGCTGGTTGCGCGCCGCTAACACCGGCCAGCGCCTCTCGGCCTAAACAAAGGTATTCCATGGCAATCGGACACACATTGGGCAGGATGGCGGCCACGCTGGTGGCGATTGTGCAGACGCGGCTGGAACTGGCGGCGGTGGAAATGGAAGAGGAGTCGCTACGCTTCCTCGGCTACCTGGCGCTGGCGCTGCTGGCGATGCTGTGCCTGGCCATAGCCATCGTGCTGGCGGCCTTCCTCGTCATCGTCCTGTTCTGGGACACGCACCGGATCGCCGCCATCGTCGGCGCCGCCGGCGGCTTCGCCGCGCTGGGTCTGATCATCGGCATGGGCGTGCGCGCCAGCTTCCGCCACAAACCGAAACTGCTGTCGTTTACGCTGGCCGAGTTGCACAAGGACGTGGCGAGCATGAAAAGCCTGGGGGAGGCCCGGTGAGCGGCCGGCTGTTGGCCAGGCGCGACGCGCTGATCGGCAAATGCGATCGGCAGCGCCAAGCCTTGGCGGTCGAAGCGAGAAACCTGCTGGCGCCGCTGGACCGCGACCACCTGCGCGCGACCCTGGGCGCGCGCCTGAAAATACCGCTGATCCTCGGTGGCGCCGCGCTGGGCTTGCTGGCGACGCGCCCGAAACGCATCCTGCCGATGCTGATGACCGGCGCCGCGCTGTGGAAAAGCGCCCGCGGCGCGCTGCCGCTGGTGCAGCGCATCGCCAGCCGCTTCACGCGATAGCCCCAACAAACCACGGCTGGCTCAGGCAACGCCGCCCAGCTCCTCGCCCATTTCCTTGCCGCGCTGCGCGGCCGCCCTCACCGCCGCCTTGATCGCCGCCTTGACGCCGCTGTCCTCCATGCTGGTCAACGCCGCGTAGGTGGTGCCGCCCTTGGACGTGACGCGCTCGCGCAGCAAGGCCACCGGCTCGTCCGACTGGGCCGCCAGTTGCGCAGCGCCAACGAAGGTCGCCAGCGCCAGCTGCGTGCCCTGCTGCGCCGTCAGGCCCAGCTCGGCCGCCGCTTCCTGCATCGCCTCGATGAAGTAAAACACATAGGCCGGGCCGCTGCCCGACACCGCCGTGACCGGGTCGATCAAGGCTTCGTCGTCCAGCCACACGGTGGCGCCGACCGCCTTCAAGATGGCGTCGGCCGCGTCCTTTTGCGCGGCGTCGACGCCGGCGCTGGCGACCATGCCGGTGATGCCCAGGCCGATCAGCGCCGGCGTGTTCGGCATGCAGCGCACGATGGCGGCGTAGCCGCCCAGCCAGCGCGACAGGTCGGCGCCGCGGATGCCGGCGGCGATCGACAGGATCAGCGCTCGCTTGGCGCCGCCCAAAAACGGCAGCAGCTGCGCCGCCACTTCGCGCATGCTTTGCGGCTTGACCGCCAGCACGACGACGTCGCAGGCGCCCAGCGCCGCGTCCGCCGCCGGCGCGGTGGTGACGCCGAACTGGCCGCTCAGCCTGGCCAGCGAGGCGGCGTTCGGGTCGACCACGTGGATGTTGCCGCCCGCGGTCAGCTTGCCGGCCAGGCCGGCGATCAGCGCCGCCGCCATATTGCCGCCGCCGATAAAGGCGATTTTCAATTCAGTGTTGCCTGTGTTCATGTTCCGTCTCCGTTGCTGTGTATGGTTAAGAGTAATCTCGCGAGCCAAAGATGGCGCTGCCCACACGCACGATGGTGGCGCCCTCGACGACCGCGGCGCGCATATCGGCCGACATGCCCATCGACAAGGTGTCGAGCGCCAGCCCGTCGCCGCGCAACTGCTCGTACAGCAGGCGCAACTGGCGGAACGCGGCGCGTTGCCGCTCGAACTCGGCGGCCGGCTCGGGTATCGCCATCAAGCCGCGCAGACGCAGGTTCGGCAACGCGGCGACCTGCTGCGCCAGCGCGCGCAATTGCGCGGGCGCGACGCCGCTCTTGCTGGCCTCGCCGCTGATGTTCACTTGCAGGCAAATATTCAGCGGTGCCAGTCCGGTCGGGCGTTGCTCCGACAGGCGCTGGGCGATTTTTTCGCGCTCGACCGTGTGGACCCAGTCGAAATGCTCGGCGATCGGCCGCGTCTTGTTGCTCTGGATCGGGCCGATGAAATGCCACTCCAGCTTGGCCCGCGGCACGGCGGCGGCGACGGCGGCGATCTTGTCGATCGCTTCCTGCAGATAATTTTCGCCGAACGCGCATTGGCCGGCGCGCACCGCCTCGACCACCGCGTCGGCGCCGAAGGTCTTCGAGACGGCCAACAGGGCGACGCCTTCCGGCGCGCGGCGCGCCTCTCGAACGGCGGCAACGATACTATGATGGACTGCTTGCAAGTTCTGCTCGATTGTGGACATAATCATTTTGCGGGGTAATGTAAAGCAATACCGGTGAACAGGACCGGGCCTTGCGCCCCTTCACTGCAGGCACAGGGATTATAAATGGACATTTCCGAACTACTCGCATTCTCCGTCAAGAACAAAGCCTCCGACTTGCACCTGTCGGCCGGCCTGCCGCCGATGATACGGGTGCACGGCGACGTGCGCCGCATCAATCTGCCGCCGCTGGAGCACAAGGACGTCCACGGCATGATTTATGACATCATGAACGACGGCCAGCGCAAGGCCTACGAGGAAATGCTCGAATGCGACTTTTCCTTCGCCATTCCCGGCCTGGCGCGCTTCCGCGTCAACGCCTTCAACCAGGAGCGCGGCGCCTCGGCGGTGCTGCGCACGATCCCGTCCAAGATCATGAGCCTGGAAGAACTCAATTGCCCGCGCATCTTCACCGACTTGGCGCTGAAGCCGCGCGGCCTGGTGCTGGTGACGGGGCCGACCGGCTCGGGCAAGTCGACCACGCTGGCGGCGATGGTGAACCACGTCAACGAAACCGAGTACGGCCACATCCTGACGATCGAAGACCCGATCGAGTTCGTGCACGAGTCGAAAAAATGCCTGATCAACCAGCGCGAAGTGGGACCGCACACGCTCTCGTTCAACAACGCGCTGCGCTCGGCGCTGCGGGAAGACCCCGACGTGATCCTGGTCGGCGAGCTGCGCGACCTGGAAACCATCCGCCTGGCGCTGTCGGCCGCCGAAACCGGCCACTTGGTGTTCGGCACCCTGCACACCTCGTCGGCCGCCAAGACCATCGACCGCATCGTCGACGTGTTCCCGGCCGATGAAAAGGAAATGGTCCGGGCCATGCTGTCGGAGTCGCTGCAGGCGGTGATTTCACAGACGCTGCTCAAGACCAAGGACGGCAGCGGCCGCGTCGCCGCGCATGAAATCATGATCGCCACGCCGGCCATCCGCAACCTGATCCGCGAAGCCAAGATCGCCCAGATGTATTCGGCGATCCAGACCGGCAGCAACGTCGGCATGCAGACGCTGGACCAGACCCTGACCGACCTGGTGCGACGCAACGTGATCTCGGCCGCGGCCGCGCGCTCGGCGGCCAAAACGCCGGACAATTTCCCGGGTTAATCATCAAGGACCACACCATGGAACGCGACCAAGCTTCAAAATTCATGTTCGACTTGCTGCGCCTGATGGTCAGCAAGCACGGTTCCGATTTGTTCATCACGGCCGGCTTTCCGCCCGCCATCAAGATCGACGGCAAGCTGACGCCGGTGTCGACCCAGGTACTGACGGCGGCCCACACCACCGACCTGGCGCGCTCGATCATGAACGACAAGCAAACCGCGTCGTTCGAGCTGAGCAAGGAGGCCAACTTCGCCATCAGCCCGGGCGACCTGGGCCGCTTCCGCGTGTCCGCCTTCGTGCAGATGAGCTGCGTCGGCATGGTCTTGCGCACCATTACCACCGAGATCCCCAAGCTCGAAGCGCTCGGCCTGCCGGCGGTGCTGCAGGAAGTCGTCATGAGCAAGCGCGGCCTGGTCATCATGGTCGGCGCCACCGGCTCGGGCAAGTCGACCACGCTGGCGGCGATGGTCGGCTACCGCAACGAGAACAGCTACGGCCACATCATCACGATCGAGGACCCGGTCGAGTACGTGCATCCGCACAAGAATTGCATCGTTACCCAGCGCGAGGTCGGCGTCGACACCGACGACTGGGCCACGGCGCTGAAAAACACGCTGCGCCAGGCGCCGGACGTCATCCAGATCGGCGAAATCCGCGACCGCGAAACCATGGACCACGCCATCGCCTTCGCCGAGACCGGCCACCTGTGCCTGGCCACGCTGCACGCCAACAGCGCCAACCAGGCGCTCGACCGCATCATCAATTTTTTCCCCGAGGAACGCCGCCAGCAATTGCTGATGGACCTGTCGCTGAACCTGAAGGGCATGATCTCGCAGCGCCTGATTCCGCTCAAGGAAAGCAAGGGCCGCTGCGTGGCCATCGAAATCCTGTTAAATTCACCCTTGATCTCGGACCTGATCTTCAAGGGCCAGGTGCACGAGATCAAGGAGCTGATGAAAAAATCGCGCGAACTGGGCATGCAGACTTTCGACCAGTCGCTGTTCGACCTGTTCGAAGACGACAAGATCAGTTATGAAGACGCCTTGCGCAACGCCGACTCGGTCAACGATTTGCGCCTGTCGATCAAGCTGCAAGGCAAAGCCGCCCAAACCCGCGACCTGTCGGCGGGAACGGAACACCTGGGAATTATCTGATGACGACTGCGAACACCATGTTGGACCTCAGCGCCGACAGCCTGGCCGGCGCGCCGGTGGCATTGAACCAGTACAAGGGCAAAGTCCTGCTGATCGTCAACACCGCCAGCAAATGCGGCTTCACGCCGCAGTACAAGGGGCTGGAGGAAGTCTACCAGCAGTTCAGAGACCGGGGCGCGGTGGTGCTGGGCTTTCCCTGCAACCAGTTCGGTGCGCAGGAGCCGGGCAGCGCCGCCGACATCGGCAGCTTTTGCGAAAAGAACTTCGGCGTCACCTTCCCGCTGTTCGCCAAGATCGACGTCAACGGCGCCGCCACCCACCCGCTGTTCGCCCAGCTGAAGAAACAGGCGCCCGGCCTGCTCGGCACCGAGGCGATCAAATGGAACTTCACCAAGTTCCTGGTACGCAAGGACGGCACCGTCTACCAGCGCTACGCGCCCACCACCGCCCCGGCCGAGCTGGTGGCCGACATTGAAAAACTGTTGGCGCAGTAAAGCAGCAGTCGGCGGCGTATTTTTTTGCAATCGTTTGCAGTTCGGCACGCCTTTCACCCGCCTTTTCGGTGATAATGCTGGCAGATTTAGCGTGCCGAACCGGACCAGACAACGATGCCAGTATTGCGGAAAATCATAGAGGCATGGATGCGGATGGGAATCTATTCCCGCCTGTTCACCCCCATCTTCTTCCTCATCGTCGCCGTCTCGGCGGTGCGCTACAAACTGCTGATCGACGCCGAAACGGCCAGCGTCAGCGCGCGCTACCGCGCCGAGGCGCAGCAAATCGGCAAATACCTCGCCGCCACGCTGGTGCCGATCGCCGGCGAACGCGACGCCGCCGCCTTCCGTGCCATCCTCACCAGCGCGCTGCCGCTGAACGGCGACATCGCCAGCATCGGCTGGGACGGCCCGCGCCAGCACCTTGACATCCACAACCCGACCGCGCCGCGCCCGCTCTACCCGGACTGGTTCGGCGCGCTGACCGGCCTGGGCGAACTGCGCACCAGCTTCCCGGTCGCGCTGCAGCCGGGCGGCAGCGGCACGCTGTCGCTGCGCTTCGCGCCGACGCTGCCGGTCAACCGCATCTGGGACGCCCTGCTCAAGCAGGCCGGCATCAGCGCCATCAGCATCTTGCTGATTTATTTGCTGCTAGGCCTGATCCTGGCCGCCAACCGCCACATGCTCAGGCAACTGGCGCTGGCCGCCGAGCGCTTCCAGCACGGCGACTACAGCGCGCGCATGGACGTTGGCGGCACGCCCGAGTCGCGCGCGCTGGCCGGCACCTTCAATAACATGGCCGCGCAGGTGCAGACCCTGGTGAACTCGCTGCGCGCCAGCGAAACCAGCCTGGGCGACCAATTGGCGCAAACGGTGCAGATGCAAAGCGCGCTGCAACAAATGTCGTGGCAGAACTACCACGACGTGCTGACCGGGCTGCCGAACCGCACCGCGCTGGCGGCGCGCTTCGAACAGGAGCTATTCCTGGCGCGCGAGCGCCAGCACCTGCTGGCGGTGTGCCTCATCGACCTCGACCATTTCAAAGGCGTCAACGACCGCTTCGGCGCCGAGTCCGGCGACGACATCCTCAAGCAGGTGGCGGCGCGGCTGCACGTCTTCGCCGGCCAGCAACACTATGCGGCGCGCCTGGCCGGCGACGAATTCGTCCTGCTGCTGGCCGGCCAGAGCGAGCTCGACGCGGTCGAACGCGGCGTCGCCCAGTTGCTGCGGGAGCTGGCCCAGCCCTACCAATGCGACGGCCAGCCGCTGGCGCTGTCGCTGAGCGCCGGCGTCGCCGTCGACGCCGGGCGCGAAAGCAGCACCGAGACGCTGCTGCGCCACGCCGACCACGCCGTCTACCAGGCCAAGCTGAGCGGGCGCAACCGCTACCACTTCTTCGACGCCGGCCTCGACGAGGAGGTGCGCACCCACCACAACCAGCGCACCGAGATCCGCCAGGCGCTGCTGGCCGGCGAATTCCGCCTGTACCACCAGCCGAAGGTAAACATGCGCGCCGGCACCGTGGTCGGCATGGAGGCGCTGCTGCGCTGGCAGCACCCGCGCCGCGGCGTGCTGGCGCCGGTGCAATTCCTGCCGATGGTCGAGCACACCGACCTGATCATCGACATCGGCGAATGGGTGCTGCGCCAGGCGCTGTGGCAAATGCAGCGCTGGACCGCGGCCGGGCGCCACTGGGTGGTCAGCGTCAACATCGCCGCGCGCCACTTCCAGCAGCCCGACTTCGTCTCGCGCCTGAACGCCATCCTGGCCGAATTCCCCGGCGTGCGCGCCAGCATGCTCGAACTGGAGATCCTCGAATCGTCGGCGCTCGACGACATCGAACACGTGCGCCGCGTGATGACCGCCTGCCAGGCGCTCGGCATCACCTTCGCGCTGGACGACTTCGGCACCGGCTATTCGTCGATGTCCTACCTGAAGCGGCTGCCGGCCAACATCCTGAAAATCGACCAAAGCTTCGTGCGCAACATGCTCTCCGACCAGGACGACCTGCACCTGGTGAGCGCCGTCATCGGCTTGGCGAAATCGTTCAACCTGGCGGTGATCGCCGAGGGCGTCGAAACGGTGGCGCACGGCACCCGTCTGATGGCGTTGGGCTGCGACCTGGCGCAGGGCCACGGCATCGCCCGGCCGATGCCGGCCGACGCCGTGCTGAAGTGGGCGGCCGGGTTCGCGCCGGCGCCGGCGTGGCGCGCCGTGGCCGGGCGCAACGCCGCGTAAGCTCAAAAACAGCGGCGCCTCAAACGGCCGGCGCCGCCAGCGCGTCGTCGATCAACTCGATCCAATGCTTGACCGGCGTCTCGGTGCCCGACTGCAAATGCACCTGGCAGCCGACGTTGGCCGAAACGATCAGCCCGGCCTCGGTGTCGGCCAGAGCGGCCAGCTTGCGGTCGCGCAGCTGCAACGCCAGCTCCGGCTGCAAGATCGAATAGGTGCCGGCCGAGCCGCAGCACAAATGGCTGTCGCCGCACAGCCGCACGTCGACCCCGGCGGCGCGCAGCAGGCCTTCAACCTTGCCGCGGATCTGCTGGCCGTGCTGCAGGGTGCAAGGCGGATGGTAAGCCACCCGTTGCGCGGCCTTGCCGGCGCCGCCGCCGGCCAGCTTGCCGGCCAGCTCCGCCTGGAACTGCGGCAGCACCTCGCTCAAGTCGCGCGTCAGCGCGGCGATGCGTTGCGCCTTGGCGGCGTAGGCCTGGTCGTGCGCCAGCAAATGGCCGTAATCCTTCACCATCACGCCGCAACCGGACGCCGTCATGACGATCGCCTCGACCGCGTCGGCGCCGGCCACATACGGCCACCAGGCGTCGATATTGCGGCGCACGTCGTCCAGCGCCGCCTCCTGCTCGTTCAAATGGTGCCGCAGCGCGCCGCAGCAGCCGGCCTTGCGCGCCACCAGCAGTTGCACCCCGAGCGCGTCGAACACGCGCGCGGCGGCGGCGTTGATGTTCGGCGCCAACGCCGGCTGGGCGCAGCCGGCCAGCACCAGCATCTTGCGCGCGTGCGTGCGCGTTGGCCAGCGCCCGGCGAAGGCGAGGCGCGGCAGCTTGTCCTGCATCGGCTTCGACAGCACCGGCTTGACCAACTGCCCGGCCCGCAGCGCCGCCGTAAACAACCACCGGCGCGGCAAGCCCTGCTTGAGCACGAAACGCATCGCCCGTTCGGCCAGCGGGCGCTGCACGCGCTGCTCGACAACCTTGCGGCCGATGTCGAGCAGGCGCCCGTACTGCACCCCGGACGGACAGGTCGTTTCGCAGTTGCGGCAAGTCAGGCAGCGGTCCAGATGGGTCTGGGTCTTGACCGTCACCGGCTCGCCCTCGAGCACCTGCTTGATCAAGTAAATGCGCCCGCGCGGGCCGTCCAACTCGTCGCCCAGCAACTGGTAGGTCGGGCAGGTCGCGGTGCAAAAACCACAGTGGACGCAGGCGCGCAGAATCGCTTCGGCCTCGGCGCCCTCGCGGGTGTGTTTGATAAAATCGGCGAGATTGGTTTGCATGGTCGGCTAACTTAACAGATCCGGCTGAACGGATACGGCGGGGTACATCCGCCCCGGATTGAACACCCCGGCCGGGTCGAACGCCAGCTTCAGGCGCTGGTGGATGCCGGCCACGGCCGGCGCCAAGGGATGAAACACGCCGACACCCTTGTCGCCGCCGCGAAACAGCACGGCGTGGCCACCGGCCGCCGCCACGCTGCCGCGGATGCCGGCGGCGGTGGCGGCGTCGCCGCCGGCCTTCAGCCAGCGCTGCGCGCCGCCCCACTCGACCAGGTGCTCGCCCTTCAAAATAATGGCGCTGGCGGCCGGCGGCAGCGACAGGCGCCACAGCGGGCCGGCGTCGGCGAAAAAGGCGTGGGTCTGCTCGCGCAGGCTGGCCCAGAACGCCGCCGCGTCGGCCAACTCCTCGCCGCCCAGCTCGCGCCGCGCCGCCGCCACCGCCGCGTCGGCGCCGGACAGGCGCACGCTCAGCGCGCCGTCGTGCCAGCAACTGGCCGAGATCGGCAGCGGCCGGCCGGCCCATTCGTTGAGCATGCGCAGCGCCGCGATTTCATCGGCTTCAAAGCGCAGGCTGGCCACGCACAAGGGCAGCGGCAGCACCTTCAGCGATACCTGCAAAATCAGCCCCAGCGTGCCGAGCGATCCGGCCAGCAGGCGCGACACGTCGTAACCGGCGACGTTTTTCATCACCTGCCCGCCGAAGGTCAGCACCTCGCCCTTGCCGTCCATCAGCACCGCGCCCAGCATGAAGTCGCGCACCGCGCCGGCGCTGGCGCGGCGCGGCCCCGACAGCGCGCTGGCGACGACGCCGCCGATGGTCGCGCCCGGCCCGAAATGCGGCGGCTCGAACGCCAGCATCTGCCGTTTCTGCGCCAGCGCCGCCTCGATCTCGGCCAGCGGCGTGCCGCAGCGCGCCGTGATCACCAGCTCGGTCGGCTCGTAGTCGACAATGCCGGCGTAGGCGCGCGTGTCGAGCAGTTCGCCGGCCGGCGCCTGGCCGTACCAATCCTTGCTGCCGCCGCCGCGCAGGCGCAGCGCGGTGCCGGTGGCGCCCGCCGCCAGGATGCGCGCCCTGAATTGTTCGATCATCTCTTGCACACTCGCTCCAAATCTTAAAAACGCGGCAAATGCGCGAACTTCAACTGACCGCCGGCCACATGCATCTTGCCGAATTCGGCGCAGCGGTTCAGGGTCGGAATCGCCTTGTCCGGATTCAGCAGGTAGGCCGGGTCGAAGGCGCGCTTGAGCGCCGTGAACGCGGTGATTTCCTGCGCCGTGAACTGGACGCACATCGAATTGATCTTTTCCATGCCGACGCCGTGCTCGCCGGTGATGGTGCCGCCGACCTCGACGCACAGCGCCAGGATCTCGGCGCCGAAGGCCTCGGCGCGCGCAAACTCGTCGGGCTGGTTGGCGTCGAACAGGATCAAGGGATGCAGGTTGCCGTCGCCGGCGTGGAACACGTTGGCGCAGCGCAGGCCGTACTTCACCTCCATCTGGGCGATGCCGGTGAGCACCTGCGCCAGCCGCTTGCGCGGAATGGTGCCGTCCATGCAATAGTAATCGGGCGAAATGCGGCCGGCCGCCGGGAAGGCGTTCTTGCGCCCGGACCAGAACTTCAAGCGCTCGGCCTCCGAGCCGGACACCGAGATGGCGCTGGCGCCGGCGCCGCGCAGCACCGCCGTCATGCGCGCGATCTCCTCCTCCACCTCCTCGTGCGTGCCGTCGGCCTCGCACAGCAGGATGGCGGCGGCGTCGAGGTCGTAGCCGGCCTTGACGAAGGGCTCGACCATGCGCGCGCTGGTCTGGTCCATCATCTCCAACCCGGCCGGGATGATGCCGGCGGCGATCACGTCGGCCACCGCGTTGCCGCCGGTGACGATGTCGCCGAACGAGGCCATGATCACGCGCGCCGTCGCCGGCTTGGGGATCAGCTTGACAGTGACCTCGGTGACGATGCCGAGCATGCCTTCGGAACCGATAAACACCGCCAGCAGGTCCAGGCCGGGCGCGTCGAGCGACTCGCCGCCCAGCACCACCACCTCGCCGTCCATCGTTACCATGCGCACGCGCAACACGTTGTGCACGGTCAGGCCGTACTTGAGGCAATGCACGCCGCCGGAATTCTCGGCGACGTTGCCGCCGATGGTGCAGGCGATCTGCGACGACGGGTCGGGCGCGTAGTACAGGCCGTGCGGCGCGGCGGCGTCGGAAATGGCCAGGTTGCGCACGCCCGGCTGCACCACCGCCGTGCGCGCGTAGGCGTCGACGCGCAGGATATGGTTCAGGCGCGCGGTCGACAGCACCACGCCGTCGGCGATCGGCAGCGCGCCGCCGGACAGGCCGGTGCCGGCGCCGCGCGGCACGATCGGCACGCCCAGCGCGCGGCACACCTTCAGCACCGCCAGCACCTGCTCCTCGTCGTCGGGCAGCGTGACCACCATCGGCAACCGCCGGTAGGCGGCCAGACCGTCGCATTCATACGGGCGCGTGTCCTCGGCATCGGCCAGCACGCAACGCTGCGGCAGCACCGCCAGCAAAGCGGCCACGACGGCTTGTTGACGGGCCGCGCTGAACGCCGCACCGGACGGGGTACTGCTCATTGGAGTGGGAAAGGCGTGGTCATGCCACGATTGTAAGCACAAACGCGGCTCACCGGAGGATTCTTCCGCAGCGGCGCGTCTAGTTCATGCCGCGCCATCAAAACCAGCGCACGGATATTAGTCGCTTAACTTTTTCAGGGCCGCGCCAATCGCGCCGGGATTGAATCCCTGAATGCGCCGGTTGCCGATCAGCAGAAGCGGCACGCCGCCGCCGCCCAACTTGGCGAACTCGGACTTCGCTTGCGGCGATTGGTCGATATCGAGATCGGTAAAGGGAATGTTGTTTTCCGCGAAATGGGCGCGCGCCTTGGCGCAGAAGCCGCAGCGGGTGGTGCCATACAACACCACCTTGACGTTTTTGTCGGGGAAGTAAGCCGCGTAGTCGCCTTCGGTATAGGCCGGCTTGAGAGCGGCCGGGAGCAGAGACAAACCATAGCCGGCGCCCAGTCCCAGCGCCACGATCAAGCCATAGCCGGCCAAGGTCTTAATTCTATTCTTTAGCATTGTCATCCGGGTCCTTAAGTCTCACGGAACTGTCGATAGCAGCCGCCTTCCAACGCTCGCGACGGCGCATAGCCACCAATTGAATCATCCAACAAAAATGCTGAATAAGCAAAATTGTTTTCCATTTAAGTAAAAGATAGCGTGATCACAATGCCAAGTCAAGCGGAATAATTGCCCGTCCCGAAGTGACAATCGGTGACATTTCCTCCGCCTGACTTCCCCGCCAGCGCGGATTTCGCAACGCTTGGCGCGTCCAGCCAAGCCCTTAAGCACGCACGCCCCTTGCAGGGAAAATATTGATTTATTTGCACGTAAACAGTGCCGGCCATAGCGCATTCCTGAGACAATAGCGTTCTATTCCGCCGCCCCCAAGTCCGGACGGGGCGGTGCGGCCTTGGATTGTATATTTTAAGAAGAACGATGAAATCAGACTCTTGGTTAGGACGGGCAACCGGCCCGCGGCGAAAATTCCGATTGTTTTGCTTCGCCTACGCGGGCGGCTCGTCCAGCATATTCTCGCGCTGGCAGGACATGGTCTCCCCTGAGATAGAGATTTGCGCAATCAGACTGCCCGGTCGCGGCGCGCGCTTTAACGAAAAGCCAATCAGGTCGTTTCCCCAGTTGATTGAAGTGCTAGCCTATGTGATCAAGGACAATAGCGACCTGCCCTTCGCCTTTTTTGGCCATAGCTTAGGCGGCTTAATTGCATTCGAACTGGCACGGCATTGCCTCAGAAATAGCATCCCGCCGCCAACGATGCTATTCCTTTCCGCCTCTTCCGCGCCGCAATTACTTGACCTCAAAGAAAAATTCTCCGACCTTGCCGACGACGAGTTGATCGAAAAACTCAAAGCTTATAACGGCACTCCTATCGAAATTTTGCAAAATCGAGAGTTGATCGGACTGTTCCTGCCGCCCATCCGAGACGATTTTTCTCTTCTTGAGAGTTTTCAGTATAAACCGTTCGATAATTTTGACATCCCTATCACCGTACTAGCCGGAAAACTAGATAAAGAAGTCTCACCGGAGAAAATTTTCGGATGGGCGGAAGAGACTGCGGCGGCATGCAATTTCAACTGGTTTGAAGGAGATCACTTTTTCATCAACACCGAGAGTGAAAAAGTTCTGGAAACGTTGAATTTGGATTTAACCAGGCTACTTAAAACCTGTTACTAGCTCTGAAAGTCGTATCAATTCGACGGCAGCGTGCTCACTTCGCGGCCATCTTGAACGGCAATATGGAAATGAATTGATCAGCTGCATGCATATCTTTTAATTTGTCAAACGCATTGTCGAACAACGGCGAATCTACGGAGTAATTTTCCACTTTCAACAACCTGGCTAGTGCCAAGAGCAACCATTCGCCGCGAGAGAAATAGGCATCCAGGATATCCCGATTGTACAGCCACATTTGCAGGCAGGATGCGGCGGCATGGCAAGAACAATATTCCTCGGCGAGTTCGAATACCACAGGCGATTTCAAACGGCCCCTATCGGATCGCACCCCCTCGTCCTGCACTCTGTTCAAGATCGACGCAAGAGCCTGGGCGATCCGGTCGGAGAAACCGAGCAGCTTATCGACCAGTAGGCGGTTGCCGACGGATTGTTCTTTAAGAGTATGCAGAAGCTCTACGCATCGCGGCAAGCCTTGTAGCACGTCATCCTGCCCATGATTAAACAATGCAAGCTTGGCGGCGTCGAATGCCGGCAATTCGGTCCCCAGGCAAAATACCTTGTCGAGACGGTCGGCGAGTCCCTCATTCCCCTTGCTGCCCCCACCTGAGCCACTCAACAAAAAACGCAGTTGCAAAGCGATATTTTGAAGATTGACCGCCGTGTTTCCGTCGAAAAGACTAATGATCGCACTGTCGCGCAAGGTTTTCTGGAAGATTGCCTCGTTTCCTTCCCTGAGATAATACCGCGCCCCCAACAGCGACGACAAATCATGCATCATGTTTTCAGTCGTAACGGGAACAAAATATTTCACCACAGACGACCAGGTGCTGAACTGCTCAGGCACGATATGCAGTCCGCGAGCCGCGGCAGTCGTCACGCAGTCATTAATCAGCATGTCGAGAAAGGCATTCACCAGTTTTCTTCGCACGGCTGGAATGTCCGTTATGCTGCCTCCGTATAGAGCGCGCGAAAGGGAAAAATCGAGGGTCGTGAACAATGCCGTGTTGGCGCTGCCGAGGGCCAATGCGGCGCACATTGTCCGGGTCACCTGCAATGACTTGAGCGTCAACTCAAGCCCGGACCCGGGCATTCCAATGATTGCATCCGATGCAACAAAACAGCGATCAAACGTGATTCCGCAGATATCCGCTCCGCGGATACCGTGGGTTTTTAATTTAGGGATGTACTCGTAGTTATTTTTATCCAGTTGCTCTTTATCCAGGACAAACAAGGAAAATCCTCTAGGCCCGCCCTGCGCGGAGGTTTTTGCGTACACCACCATCGCCGCGCTACGTTGGGCGTTATTAATCAACCATTTTTGCCCCGAGAGCAGAAAGCCGCCGTCCACGCTTACTGCGCTAACTTCACAGGCAAGGAGGTCGCTGCCGTGTTCTTTTTCAGTCAAGCCAAAGGCCACCGGACCGCCGCCCTGGACAGTTCTCGCCAGCCCCTCCTTCTGGGCTTGTGTACCGGCCAGCCAAACAGCCGCCGAACCGAGGTAAATCGCGGTGTGCGCAATCGCGGCGGTCAGATCTCGTCTGGCGACGACCTTCACTATTGCGACCAGCTCCTGAAACGAGTGCAGGCGGCCGCCAATGGCGGGGGGGATATAGTAAGAAGCCATCCCCCAAGTATTCAGCGCCTCGTATAGCGCCTCAGGAAAGCTCTCCTTTTCATCGTCAAGAAGTGCCTGACGATAAGAAAATGGATTCTCTTCCCGTCGGGGGTCGCCCAAGTGTTTTTCAAGGTCTTCCGCCGCGCGATGTACCACGTTGTTTTCCATATTTGCACCCTTGTATGGCCTTACAGACAGCATCGACATGCGGCTTAGCACATTTTATTTCACTGTAGCAAGCATTCACTCTTTCACCGAATTGCCGCCTCGGATATGTGAGAATATTATATAATAGTAAACAATTTCAATATGAGCAACAAGCTGATCTCCCTTCGGCGAAGCGCGCCGCCGGCCTCAGGATTTCGCTTGATCAGCGTTGTTAATTGCTATACCATGCATTTTTATCATTACATTAGATAGTTCAGCCCTTCGGCAGAGCTATGCCACACCCTTCGTAGCACCCGCGCTTTCACATCACATTACAAAACATCATGGTGGAGATCTATGGCTGAGGTACATACCGCGCTCGCATTGGAGCATACTGTCGAATCGATTCAGTCCTGGATTGTCGAGCGCACGGCTAGCTTGCTCGGAGTGAAACCCAGCAAGATCAGCGTAAGCGACCGACTGTCCGACTTCGGCCTGGAGTCAGTTGAAGCCTTCACCCTCTCCGGCGAACTGTCCGATTTATTGAATTTGAAACTATCCCCGACGCTGGCCTGGGATTTTTCAACCATTGCCGATTTGGCCGAGTATCTCGCCGCTGAAGAGAAAAAGAGTCGCTAACGGACGCAATTGCCATCTATGAAGCCACCATCCGCTCCAGTGCTGGAACAGCACCTTCGCCTCCCGCCTCACGCAAATAAATGATCGAAATTCTCTTGCGCAGCCGGCTGCGATGGTACGCCCTCGCTACCGGCCGCCTGTTGCTGCGACGCTGGCAGGCACTCCTGCTGACTCTCGCCGTACTTGCGCCTATGGGTGTTTCGCTGCTATCCCAGGTTAAATCGCTGGCCTTTCCGGTGCTGCTGTTAATGTCGCCGGAAGATAGCTTTGCGTGGCGCTATACATATATCTGCACCATGCAGGCGCTCGCGGTGATCTGGATAATGATGCAACGCGATCAAGTCGGCGGTGGCGAATTCATGCAGTACGCGCAGTCCCTTCCGTTGACGCGCAAGCAGCGGAGCACGGTCGACCTGCTCATCGTGTCGACCGCAAACAGTCCCCTATTCCTCATGCCGATTGCGGCAATATGCTGGTTCTTCGTCCAGGATCAGAGCGCATTCGCATGGCTCCTGCACTGTCTGTTCATCCTGGTTTTTTTGGTGCTGATGACCATCACCCAACTTCAAGCCCTGCATCGACAATATACCGCCTGGACCGGCATTGCATTCGCCAATATCTTGCTGGCTTGGGCACCGGGCAGCAGCCCAACGGCACAGTTGATCCTACTGGGATTGACACTGGCCAGTGTCGGCCTGTGGGAGTCCGTAGTCCCGGCCCCCGCCCATATCCCCTTCGTGCGCGCCTTGCAGAATAGTTTTTTCAAAGCCCTCTCGATGGCGTCACTGTCACGTGTGCATCCGGCGGCCTTTATCCCATTACATTTCCTGCTGCGCCAATCCCTTGCGGAAACGCTGGGAAAAGTCGTCGTCTCAATCGGCATCGCGGCGCTGGCGCTGGGACTGATGGCAGTGTGGGAATATGACGAACGCATTGTTCCGTTGGCGGTCATTGCGCTAGCCTGCATTGCGCTGGTGATCAGCGGCTTGTATCGCGACTTGCACATGGCGCATAGCGCCGCCAGGCCCATCGTCGCCGCGCTTCCGCTGCCCGACAAATGGGAACGCAAGTTTGACACGGCGCTACTGATGCTGCTGGGCATGCCCTTCGCCGCGGTGCTCGGCAGCGTGATCGTATTTCATCACGCCCGATTGCTTGCCGCCGTACTCCTTGCCAGCGCAACCTACGTCGCGCTGATAGGGATACTCCGCTTGCCACAAGTCAATGCGGAACGCCAAGCCGTTTTTTTAAGCTCAGTAAGCGCCGCGCTATGGGCCGTGCTGACATTATTTGTGCATCTTTAGGGGCGAATCGTGCTGCATTTTGACAAGCTGTGTAAGTCGTTTGGACATAAACATGTTCTGAACAACGCTACTGATCGCTTAGGCCATGGCGTATTCGCTCTACGCGGGCCGAATGGAATTGGTAAGTCGACACTGTTGAGCATGTTGGCTGGCATAGTCGAACCAGACAGCGGAAAAATTCAGATCGGTCCGCACTCCATGCGGAATTCCCCCCTGCTTGCCAAGGCCTGCCTGTCTTACGTTCCCGACGAATGTCCGGTGTATCCGTTCATGACAGGCCGCGAATTTTTGAAGTTTGTCGCGTACGCCAAGCAATGCCAGATCAGCGCGGAGGTTTTCCGAATCGCGGCAAGCCTCGGCTTGGCGGAGCACCTCGACACCCGGATTTCGGACATGTCGCTTGGCACGCAAAAGAAAACCATGCTGGCCGCCGCGTGGATCGGCGAGCCGCTCGTCATGCTATTCGATGAACCGAGCAATGGCTTGGATCTGGCGGCGCGCGAAGTGTTGATCGGCCTTGTGAAAGCCTCGCGGACTAGCCGTACCATGCTGATCTCAACGCATGACGAGTATTTCATATCCGGCTTAGAGGCCAGGGTCATCATGTTCGATACGCTGTTTCAAGACGGCTTGCCGGAAAAACACGCGGAAAAACGCTTCGCATCGAATTAAGCAACCCCACCGTTGATGACATTCTGAACAACGCTGTTCGACCACGGGTTAATGCGCATTGCCTGTACTCTGAGAGGCAGGCAATGTGCAATTCTCATAGCCACTTCACCATGCGCTAGTTTGTCTTCGCCAGCGTGGCGGCAAGCCGCGCGATCATTACGTCGATCTGTGCGACCTTGATTTTATCCTGCGCCTCCTCTACCCGCAATTGCGCGCCGTGCAGGTCAACCATGGAAATCAGACGGTTTTCCCAACGCTTGTTGGCGATCTTGAGTTCGCTTTGCGCCACATCCGCTTGTTTGATGGCAAGTGAAAGCTGGTCTTGCAGCTCCGCTTCAAGCGACTGCTTGTCCTGAAAATCGTTCTCCAGTTCGCGCCGGGTCTGCTCCAACTTGAGGCGCACCTGTTCGGTTTCCAAGGACGCCTTCAAAGCGCGCGCATTGCTGCGGTAACCATCGAACAAATTCCATTTGAAGCGCACCCCAATGCTCAAATTATCCCTGCCGTAGCGGGATATCGCATCGCCCATGTTGCCGTTGTCGCGTCCGATACCGTTGTAGCGGGCGAACAGGTCGATCGTCGGTTTATATTCCGACTCCACCTGCAGCGCGCGCGCTTTCACGCCGTCCAGGTCGGCTTGGGCAATCAGCATTTCGGGCGACGGCGCAGGTCGAAAATCGGCAAGCAGCGCTTCGATCTCCTCCGTTCTGCCATTCAGCGGCGGAGAAGTGCCATTACGCTCGGCCACGGCGTCCCCGCCCACGGCACGGACATAGCGGCGCCGGCCGTCGCTGATGCGGCGCGCCTGATTGCGCAGCTCGATTTCCGCTGTTTCCACTAACAAGCCTTTGGTCGTTAGCTCGATTTGCGCAATCCGGCCCTTGCTGAGCTGATCCTGGGCCAACGTTACCGCTTCCTTCGCGTGTTCGACACGCCGCTCCATCAGCGCATATTTGAGCTGCGCCTTATACAAGTCCCAATAGGCGCCGCTGACTTCAAGGACAATTTTTTTCCGAACTATTTCTTGCTGCGCCTGGACGCCGCGCTTTACCGCCAAACTCTCGTCAATCCGCGCCTGATTCAAGCCGCCGGAATACAGGGCCTGGCTCAGTTCCAGGCCGGCATGGATCTGATATCCCGGAGTGACGCTCCTGACGTCCACGGGAATGGTAACGTTGTTGACCACCGCTTCCACCTCCACCCCGCTAAAATCCTGGTATGACTTGATGCGTTGAACCGTCGAATAGGCGTTAAGCGAAGGCAAGTTGGCTCCCTTGGCTTCGTCGATCCGCGCATCCGTGCTGTCAACATTGATTCCTGCGATTTTCAACTCGACGCGCCGCGCCTGGGCTAGCCGGATCGCATCGGTAAAGCCGGTCGGATAATCGATGGCGGGGGCCGCGCCTGCCATGCCTTGCGCGCCGGCGCCGAGGCTCAGGCAGAGAAGTTTGCTCAGTATTTTTTTATTCATCATGTTGGTATCTGGCTCGGTACGCCCGAGTGGTTTTCATTGAACTATACAATTGCGATCAAACTCTCCGCCCCGGTCAGGGGAACTATACTTTTTACCACCAGCTTCCGCCCCGCCCGTCCGCCATGTGCCGAACAGACTGCGAGCAGATGGTCGGCGCTTGGCCGGCATTGCCAGAAACGCCAGTTGGCGGAATCATCGTTTAATTCCCGATCAATCGACATCTTCGCGACGCCCTCCTCTGTGAAATCAAACCCGAACCGGTCCAGCGGAATCGACAAGCCCAGGCCACGCGCTTTGATATACGACTCCTTGAGTGTCCATAATCGAAAAAAACGCTCCTGCCTTTGCGCGACCGGCAGCGCATGCAGCTGGGCGACTTCAGCGCGCGAAAAAAAACGCTCGGCGACATCCAGCGGGGCCGTGCGGTGGGCCATATTTTCGACGTCGACGCCCAGTGCCATCCGCCGGGTAAGTCCAAGTACCACCATGCCCTGCGTATGCGACAGGTTGAATGACAGGTCTTGCGCATCCAGTTCGCCGTTGGCGATCCGCGGCTTGCCATGGGGACTGGCGTGAAACGACCACTGTTGCGGTGCGACGCTCGAATAGCGCGACAACGCGGTGCGTACCAGGACACGGCTCACCAGGAAGCAATGCCGGTCTTTGGCAAAATGAAAACGTTGCATGCGTTCGCGTTCAGCGGGCGACAACAGGGCGTCGTACCGGGCCAATAACAGCGGGTCGTTTATCTGCTCATAGAAAACGCACCACAGATGAATATCTTCCACGTCGAGTTCTAGCATCTTGTGTCAACTATCCCGGCCAAGCGCGCGCCGGCCGCCGAATACCCTATTCATAGCGCAGCGCGATCACCGGACGCAAGCGCGCCGCGCGGCGCGCCGGGTAATAACCCGACAACACCCCGACCATGATCGAAACGACCAATGCCGTGATCACCAGCGACCACGAGGGGATCAATGGCAATCCTGTTACCCAGGTCAATATCAGACTGAGCACCGCCCCTAGCGTTAATCCCAACACGCCGCCGATGGTACTAATGATCACCGACTCCATCAGGAACTGGAACATGATGTGGGCCTGGGAAGCGCCAATGGCCTTGCGCAAGCCAATTTCCTTGGTACGCTCCAGAACTGAATTGCTGACGACATTCATGATGCCCATGCCACCGACCAGCAGGGAAATCGAGGCGGCCAAGATACCGATCAGTGAGACGCCCCGCAAAATACGGTCCGTGGTGCCGATATACGTTTCCATGGTCTCCGATTTGTAGGCGAAGCGGCGGTTATGCAGGCGATCGAGCACGCCGGTAATTTGCGCCACGGCCAGGTCGGCATATTCCGGTTCGGTCGCTTCGGCCTGGACCGCGTGGACATCCTGGTTGCCTCTCAGCACATGAAACGTCGTATACGGCAAGAGAATCCGGTTGTTGGCGTCCTCGATCGACCGAATGCTGGCCAGGAAATCCCTTTTCTTGTGTTCGAGCAAGCCGATGACCGTGTATTTTTTATCGCCGATATGAAATTCCTTGCCGATGGGATCGGCCGCCGGACCGAACAGATCGTCGCGCGCGGTCGTGCCGATCACCGCCACCGCGCGCCGGCGCGCGACGTCTTCCGTCCGCAGGAAATAACCGGCCGTCAGGACGTCGTTATTGATCGCGGCGAATTCCGCGCCGACACCGGACACCTCCGCATTGCTGAAGCGATTGCCGACCCGGATCACCCGGCGGACCTGCCCGATATTGTAGACAAGCGGGGAAATCCGACGCACCGCCGAGCAGCACGAGGCGCCCAGCACGCTCAGGTCCCCGACTTCGATGCCGGTGCCTTGGCGGACGATACGATTCGGATCTTTTTCGGCGTTGGCGCGGTAAATCCAGACCGAATTCAAGCCGAAGGTGCGCAATTCATTCAGCACCAGGAAATGCCCGCCCTTGCTGACGGTGCCGATTGCCATCACCGCGGCAATGCCTATCGTAATGCCGAGTATGCTCAGCACCGTACGCAGGCGATTGTCCTTCAGTGCCAGGCTCGACTGGCCAATACCGTCGAGGAAAAAGCGCCAGCGTTTGGAGGAAAATATATTCATCGCCGCACATCCTGTTCAATCACGCCGTCGCGCAAGCGGATCACGCGCCCGGCGTGCGCCGCGACATCTTCTTCATGGGTCACCATCACGATGGTGATACCACTCTGGTTCAACTGGTCGAACAACTGCATGATTCCCTCCCCCGCTTGCGAATCGAGGCTGCCAGTGGGTTCATCGGCAATCAACACATCTGGGCGGTTCACCAGCGCCCTGGCGATGGCCACGCGCTGCTGCTGTCCACCGGACAGTTGCGACGGCGCATGGTCGGCCCGGTTGGCCAGGCCGACCGCCTCCAACATCTCCCTGGCGCGCTGCTTCCTCTGCGTCGGCGGCGTCGCGGAATACACCAGCGGCAGTTCGACATTCCTCAATGCGTTGATGCGCGGTATCAGATTGAACATTTGGAAGACGAATCCAAGGCGCTGGCTGCGTATTTCGGCCAGCGCGTCTTCGGACGCCCCCGCGATCGGCACGCCGGCCAGCGTATAGTCGCCCTGGTCGACGTTGTCCAGGCAGCCTATCAAATTGAGCAAGGTCGATTTGCCGGAACCGGAAGGGCCCATGATCGCGACGAATTCGCCGCGTTTTATCTGCAAGGAAATCCCCTTCAAGACCGGAATCGGCACTTCGCCCAACATATAGGACTTATAGACATCCCGCAAAACGATCATTGCCGCTCCCGCTCCGCATCCAGATGCAGCTTGTCGCCTTCCTTCAATGGCTTGCCCTGTGCCAAGATGATCCGCTGTCCCGCGCTCAGACCCCGCACCACTTCGGTATGGGTGATATCGCCGATGCCAACCTCGATCGGCACGAAATGCACGCTGTCGTTCTCCACCACCGCCGCCATGGGTTTGCCCTGCATCAAAGTGATCGCCCCCGAGGGTATTTTCAGGATTTGGCCGCGCGTCGCGGTGGAAATTTTCACGTCGACTTGCTGGCCCAGCACCAGCGCCGGGGCGTCCGCGCCCAGACTGATGCGCACGCTCAGGGAATTGGCCATGCTGTCCTTGTTGGTCACCGGCGCCACCCAGGTAACCTTCTCGTTCCAGCCGCGATCGGCGAAAGCATCGCTGGTGACAGCGACGCTTTTTCCCGGCGTGGCGGCGGCGCCGTCGGCCGCATCGAGCCTGATCTCTATTTCGCGCACGCCGTCCGGCGCCAACTTGAACAAGCTGTCGCCGGGCTTGCTCCAGACGCCGGCGCGGGCCTGGCTGGCGGTGATCACACCGGCTCTGGGCGCAACGATTTGAAGCTGGCTGCGCTGCAGCTGGATTTTTTGCAGTTCCGCCTTGGCCAACTCGATATCTTTCTGCGCGCCCTGAACCCGCTGTTGCGCCGCCTCGACGGCGTTGCGCGATTCGCCGCCGACCTCGAATATCTGCCGGATGCGCAGCAGCGCGCCGCGCGCCTCCACCTGGGTTTGCTCGGCGAAGGTCAGGGTGGCGCGCGCCATGCCGATCTGGATCGCATTTTCGCGATCGTCGAACTCGGCCAGCACCTGTCCCTTTTCAACCTTATCCCCTTCCGCGACGTGGACCTTCAGCAGTTGCGCCGCGACCGGGGTATTCACCGTCAATTCTTCACGGTTGATGACGTTGCCGGGCGCCGACACGAAAGTCGTGATTGCCCCGCGCTCGACCGCCACCGTCTTCACCTTGATTCCGGCATTCAGATATTTGCTGTTGGCAAAGCCGGCGCCCAGCGCCAGCACGGTCAGGACCAATCCGCTATACACCAGTTTTTTCAAGATTAACTCCCACTCATTGCATGGATTGCCATGCCGTTATCGATAGATTGAATTTGTCCATGTTCGATTTTGATGACGCGGTCGGCATAGGAGAAGTAAGTGTCATCGTGCGTGATGACGATGATGGTCTTGCCGCGCGCTTTCAGCTCGGGTAACAGCTCGGTGTAGAAGACCCGTTTGAACACCGGGTCCTGGTCGGCCGCCCACTCGTCGAAGAGATATACGGGGCGATCTTCGAGATACGATGATACCATGGCCAATCTCTTGCGTTGACCCGTGGAAAGATCAATCGTGGTGAACTTTCCATTCACCACGTTGACCTTGTGCGCCAAGCCGAATTCCCTGACGTAGTGCGCCGCGCGCTCGCTCAACTCGTCCTGATCCGCCAGCAATAATTGCTCGAATAAATGGAAGTCGGAGAATATCGCGGAAAAGTATTCGCGGTAGTTGCCCAGGTTTTCCGCGTTCACCGCTTTCCCGTTCAACAGGATATTTCCCTGCTCCGCCTGGTAAAAGCCAAGCAGCAGCATCGCCAACGTGGTTTTGCCGCTGCCATTGCCGCCCACCACGAACAAGGTTTCGCCCTGCCGAATACTCAGGTCGAGCGGCCCGAGCATAAAACGGTTACTCTCGCCGGCCAGGGAATAATGGTGGCAGACGCCACGCAATTCCAGATGCAAAGGCAAGCCGTGGGCGAAGGGGTCGCGCAGTAATTTCCGCATATTCTCGGCGGCCAGGCTGCCTTCCAGCTGCTGAATTTTCTTGAGGGAAATCTCGGCGTTGCGCAGTACCGGCAGCGCCCCCATCAACTGGGAAATCGGCCCGATAAGGAACAGCAGGACGATGGTGAATTTGGTCAGGGTATCGGTATCCGGCGCGATCCAAAACGGCACGACGAACAGCAGCGCGCCAAAGCCGCAATAAAACATCAAGGTGCCGATATTGTCGGCGAATATATAGCCCTTCATTGCCGCGATGAAGAGGCGTTTGTTGTCCAGCGCGGCCGGCGCGATGACCTTGTCAACGAATAAGGTGCCGCGCTGCGCATTCAATTGCAGCTCCCTGCTGCCGTCGATCAGGCTGCGGAAATTTCGGTACAGGATATCCATGTGTTCGCGCAGTTCCGCCATCGATTGCAAGGGCTTGCGTTCGAGCCAATGGTAAAGAAAGATACCGGTAACCAGAATCACCGCGATCACCGAAAATACCGGCAACGACACCCAGGCCAGGTATCCCAGGCAGATGACGATCAGAATTGCGTTGCCAAAGGTAATCGGCAGCAAATGAAACGCGTTGATCAAGGTGCTAATATCGTTCGTCAAAATCGCCAGCAGCGCCGGCTTGCCCAGTTCCTGTAGTTTTTTAAACGAGGTTTGCAGCAACCGGCCGCTGATATTTATGCGCAGCCGCAGAATCGCGGTTTGCACCAGATGCATCAAGGAAAAAGCGGAACAGGTTCTGGTAAGCAAGGAGATCAGGCCCAGTGCCACAAACAACCATGCCAGCGTTGCGCCGGGGACGTTGCCATTGATCTCACTGCCAATCACCGCGGCCAGCCCGGCTCCGCTGATACCGCTGATGATCGCGCACACGGTCGAGAAAAGCAGCAACTTCCAAGACTGGCGGAACAGGTAGTTAATCATTTTCATAATGCAATTTCATAGTTGGCGTGCTGTGTTGGCCTGGCAAGTACATCTGCGGTCTTGATGGCAGAACGTGACTAGCGGCTGCGGCAAGTGCGTGCGCCGCAGCCGATTCGACTGCTTTCCTTAGCGCGGCTCCGCAGCGCCCTCCCGGCTCAGGAAACCGCTTTGATTGAAGTAGTGGAAATACGTCCGCATCAATTGCTCGTCCACCTCGGGGCAGGCAATACCCGTTCCGGCCAGCCCGTCGAGCGTGTAGCGGCAATCGAACTGCGGCTCCCGTTCATCGGACGACTGCTCGGTAAACATCGGCAGGAAAGGATGCAGCGCATTGTCGGCCGGCTGCCGGGTGCGGCGCAGCAGCTCGGCGCGCCACTGCGCGTACGTCGTCATGTCGATCGTATATCCCAGGGCAACCACGATGCCGACCAGCTCGTTCAACGGCGCATAGCGTGGATTGACGATATGGAAGGCCCGCGACAGCGACGCCTGCTGGCGCGACAGATGCACGATCGCCGCGCTGACGTAGTCCACCGCCACCATGCCCACCATCGCGTCGGTCTGCGGCGCCAGCCCGAGCTGCACGCAACCCTTGAGCATCCGGAAAATCAGATCGCTGGTATTGCAGGTGCCGGTCTTGCTGTCGCCGGTGATGGTGCCGGGCCGGTAAATGCTGACCGGAAGCCCGCGCTCGCCCGCCAGGCTGACGAGTTTTTCCGCCACCCATTTGCTCTGTGCATAACCGCTGGAAAGACCTTCCCAATTGTTGAGCGGGTCCGATTCCAGCATCGTGAGGGCGGCGTCTTTGGTTGCCGGGAACACCGACACCGTCGAGATGAAATGCAAGGGCTTCCTGCGGGTCTGGCTGGCCAGCCGGATCACTTCCTGGGTCCCCGCCACGTTCGACGCCTTCAGGCTTTGATACGGGAAGGTGAAGTTGACCCATGCGCCGTTGTGATAAATGACGTCGATTTGCTGCGCCAGCGCGGCGAAGCGCTCGGGCGTGAGGCCGAGCAGCGGCGCCGCCAAGTCGCCCGGCACCGGGCAGATACGGGCGGCCAGCGACGCATGCCACAAGCCATAAGTGGCCAGGTTGTCCTTGATCCGCTGCAAACCCTCTTCCTCGCCGTCCGCCCGTATCAGGCAGTACAGGCGGGCGTCGCTGCCGCGCAGCAGGTCGTGCAGCAGATAGGCGCCCAGGAAGCCGGAACCGCCGGTCAGGAAAATCGCCTTGGCGGCAGCCTGGTTGGCGATCTGCGGCAACGCCGAGAGCGGTTGAATCGCCGCGTCGAGCACGACTTCCGCGGCCAGGTTGACGCGTGCGTTGGGGGCCGGCACGTCGGTGATGCCGTCGCGCACAGCGGCGTCGATGACCTGCGCCAGCGCGGCGACGGTCGGCTGCTGGAACAGTATGCTCAGTGGCAGGTTCAATTTGAACAAGTCGCGCACGCGGGCAATGACTTGCGTGGTCAACAAGGAGTGTCCGCCCAGGTCGAAGAAATTATCTTCCGCACCGACCCGCTCCACCCCCAGCAGCTCGGACCACAGGGCGGCAAGGACCCGTTCGGTTTCAGTGCGCGGCGCGATATGCGCGCCCTCCGGCTCGCCCCCCAGGCCAGCCGAAGGCGGCAGCAGATCGCGGTCGACCTTGCCGTTTTGCGTGAGCGGCAGCGCGTCGAGCACGACATAGGCCGACGGCAGCATGAACGCCGGCAGCTTGGTCTTGATATGCTGCCGCAACGCCACCGCCAGTTGCCGTTTGAAGGCGTTTTGCAGCGGATTGTTCGACCAGCCGCCGGCCGGCGGCGTGGCCGTCGCCACGGCATCGTCGAAGCACAGCAAAGCTTCCTCCCCGGAGCGGCGGGTGAAAATGGCGTCGAACTCGCCCTCTGCCGTCGCGGCGTAACGAATCTCCGTGTGGTAACCCAGCTCGCTACCCAGCGCCCACAGCAGCTCGGGATCGATGGCCGCGTCGCCGCTGGCCGCAGGCGCCGGCATCGGCTGGCCGGCGTCGGCGCCATGCAACCAGCCGAGCAGGCGAACCTCGTGCTGCAGACGGGCGTTGGCGATGTTCCTGATGGCGACGGTCGGCTGCCGGTCCAGCAGCAGTTGCCGCTTAATATAGTCGCTGGTCAGCGGAGCGGCGCGCCAATCGAGCCAGTCGATGGCCGCGACCCGCTGTACCGGCCGTGCGACGTGCAGCACGACGTCGTAGCGGAACTTGGACAGCTCGTTATGGTAGCGGGCGCGCGTCACCAGCACCTGGACGTGGCTAATCTGCGGAAATTGCTGCTGCAGCGAATAGAAAAAGTGTGGATGAATCAGCAGTTCCTCCTCCATCGCCGCGCGCTGCCGTACCCGCGCCCCGGCCTCCTCCCGGCTCAAGGGCTGGCTCGCCTTGAAGGCCTGCACCGACGCATGGAAGGCCTCCAGCAGCGGCAGGCTACGGACGTCGCCGATGAAAATCTGGCCGCCCGCGGCGACCGCGGCGACGGCGTTTTTCAGCACGTCCAGCAGATAGTCCAGATTCGGGAAGTACTGGATCACCGAATTGAGCACCACGGTATCGAAGGACTTGCCCTCCAGTTTGCGGAAATCGTGGGCCGGCTGGTGCAGCAGTTCGATGTGCGCGCGCACGGGCGAGGCTTCCAGCATGCGCTGGGTGTGGTGCAAGGCTTCGCGCGAGAAGTCGGTGCCGAGGTAGTAGTCGCACGACGGCGCCAGTTTATTCAACAGCAAACCGGTGCCGCAACCGATCTCCATCAGGCGTACCGGCCGCAAGCCGGCGATGCGCGCGACGGTGTTGTCGACCCACTCCCGCATTTCCGCGTCGGCGATCGGCAGGCCGGTATAACTGCTGTTCCAGCCGGCGAAGTCCGGCACCGCCTGGTCGCGCGCCGCCGATTTGCCATAGCTGTCCTGGAACACCTGCTGCCATTGCAAGACCATCTCGTCGCGCGCCGCGCCGCCGACGGCGCCCCGGGCCTGTCCGCCGGACTGTTGCGCCACATCGCGCGCCACCACATAGGCCACCAGGCGCTTGTCGCCGGCGCGCTCTTCGCGCGCCAGCGCGACAGCCTCCAGCACGTCGGGATGACTCAGCAGCGCCGCCTCGATTTCACCCAACTCGATGCGGTAGCCGCGGATCTTCACCTGGTGGTCCAGGCGGCCGAGGAATTCGATGGTGCCGTCCGGCAGGTAGCGCGCCAGGTCGCCGGTCTTGTACAGGCGCTGGCCCGGGCGCCCGCTCAGCAGATCGGGGATGAATTTTTCCTTGGTCAGTTCGGGCCGGTGCAAATAGCCGCGCGCCACGCCGTCGCCGCCGATGTGCAACTCGCCGGCGATGCCGACCGGCACCGGCTCGCCATGCCCGTCGAGGATATACAGCCGGGTATTAGCGATCGGCCGCCCGATCGGCACCGGCCCGTTCAGCCCGGCGCCGGCCGGCACGTCGTAGACGCAGCAGCCGACCACGGTTTCGGTCGGGCCGTACTCGTTGACGAAGCGGCTCGCCGGGGCGCGCAAACGCCAGGTGGCCAGGGTACTGCCCAGCAACGCCTCGCCGCCGATAACAAAGGTCTGCGGCTGTTTGCTGCGCAAGCCGTGCGCGTGGTTGAGCAAGTCCAGGTGCGCCGGCGTGATCTTGATCAGGCTGAAGCGGTGGTCGGCGTTGAGGACCTCGATCAAGCCGGCGATTTCGTCGCCGTCGGGCACCAGGATGACACGCCGGCCGGCCAGCAACGGCGCGTACAGGCTGGTGATGGTGGCGTCGAAGCCGATCGATGAATGCACCGGCGCGCCATACCCCGCCTCGACGTGGTAGGCCTTGCCGCACCAGCTCAGGTAGTTGACCAGTCCGCGATGTTCGATCGCCACGCCCTTCGGCAGGCCGGTCGAGCCGGACGTATAGATCACGTAGGCCAGGTTGTCCGGCCGCGCCAGCGGCTCCAGGTTGGCACCGGCGGCGTCGGCCAGGCCGTCGCGTTCGGTATCCAGGCACCACAACGGCACGCCGCAGCCGGCCAGCGCGGCGCGCAGCGAAGCCTGGGTCAGCACCAGCGACGATTGCGAATCCTTGACCATGAACGCCAGGCGCTCGGCCGGATGGGCCGGGTCCAGCGGCACGTAGGCGGCGCCGGCCTTCCATACCGCCAGCAGCGCGACGACCAGGTCGAGGGAACGTTCGAAACACACGCCGACCAGGCTCTCCAGCCCGACGCCGCGCGCCCGCAGCGTGCGCGCGACGCGATTGGCGCGCTCGTTGAGTTCGGCGTAGCTCAGCGTGGCGCCGGCGCATTCGGCGGCAACCGCCGCCGGCGTGCGCAGCACCTGCTGCTCGAACAACTGGTACGCGCAGTGCTCGCGCGGGTAGTCGGCGTCGGTCTGGTTCCAGTCGCTCAGTAGTTGTTTTCTTTCCTCCGGCTTCAGCAGCGCCAGCGTCGACAGCGGCCGGTCGAGTTGCGCAACGGCGGCGCGCAGCAGGTTTTCATAATGCCCGACCATGCGCGCCATGGTGGCGGCGTCGAACAGATCGGTGCAGTAGACGAAACAGCCGGACAGTTCGCCGGCGTCCTCGAACAGGTGCACCTCCATGTCGAAGCGCACCGCTTCCACCGGCGTATCGTACGGCCGGATGCTCAGGTTCGGCACCTGCGCCGATACCGCCGGCGCGTTCTGCAGCGCGAAGGTGGCCTGGATCAGCGGATTGCGGCTCATGTCGCGTTCCAGCCCCAGCTCGTCGATCAATTTTTCGAACGGCACGTCCTGGTGGTCGTAGGCCTGCAAGGTGACGTCGCGCACCTGCGCCAGCAATTGCGAAAAACTCAGTTCGCCGCTGACCTGCATGCGCAAGGCCAGCGTGTTGACGAAAAAGCCGATCAGCGGCTCGATCGAGGTGTGGTTGCGGTTCGCCGTCGGCGTGCCGATCACCATGTCGCGCTGGCCGCTATAGCGGAACAGCAGCGCGCTGAAACCGGCCAGCAGCGTCATGAACAGCGTGCCGCCGCTTTGCTCGCTCAGGCTGCGCAAGGCCCGGGTCAGTTCGGCGTCGAGCCGGATGTTCTGCACCGCGCCGCGGAAGGACTGGGTCGCCGGGCGCAGGCGATCGATCGGCAATTGCAGCAGCAGCGGCGCGTCGCGCAATTGCTGTTTCCAGTAGCCGACCTGGGTTTGCTCCAGGCCGCCCTGCAGGCGCTCGCGCTGCCATTGTGAAAAGTCGCCGTATTGTATCGGCAACTCCGCCAGCGGCGACGGCAGACCCATCGAAAACGCCAGGTACAGTTCCATCAACTCGCGCATGAAAACGCCGTTCGACCAGCCGTCGGTGACGATATGGTGCATCGTCAGCAGCAGCAGATGCAGCTCGGGGCCGAGCCGCACCACCTTGACGCGCAGTACCGACTGGGACAAATCGAAAGGCGCCGCCGCTTCCGCCTGGACCAGCTCGGCGATGTGCGCGTCGCGCTCATCGGCGCCGAGACCCCGGCAATCGACTAGCGCCAGCGTGGTCGGCGCGAACGGCTGGACCACTTGCAGCGGCTCGTTGCCCTCGGTGACGATGGTGGTACGCAGCGCTTCGTGGCGCCGCACGATCTCGTTGATGCTTTTTTCCAGGACGGCAACACGCAGCGCGCCCTCGATGAAATGGGCCGAGGGTACGTTGTAGTACGGATTGCCCGGCATTAATTGATCCAGGAACCACAGGCGCTGCTGGGCGAACGACAATTGCTGGGGGCCGCTGGCGCCGCGCCGGGCGATGCCGGCCGCTTTGGCCGGTCCCGCGGCCGCGCCCTTGAGGCGCAGCGCCAACAGTTTCCGCTTCTCGTCGGAAAGATTCGAGCGCCTGGCCTGCATATCGGCGGCACTGCCCGCCGGCAAAATTTTCTTGTCCATATAGTCTTTACAATAGTGGGGTTCTGATTCTTTAATCAAACTCCGGACAGCGCCGGCGCCAAGTGGAGCTGCACATAGCCTGGCACGGCGGCAACCCCCTGCAAATCGTGTTCGAGAATCTCGGTGTTGCCATGCTTTTCCAGCGCAAGGAATCCGGCGAACTTGTAGGTCACGTACATCATGCGGTTGCGCTCGTTCAAGATCATTTCGGCGCGCAATTTGACGCCGCGCGCGCGCGCCATGTTCATCACCGAGTTCAGCAGAATGGTCCCGACCCCGCGCGACATCACCCGGCACGACATCAGCATCAGCTTGATGGTCCAAACCGTGTCGGATTTTTCAATCAAGGTCAAACCGATCTTTCCATACGGCCCGTAGCGGTCCTCCAGCGCCGCCACCAGCAATTCGTGGCGGTCCGAGGTGCGGAAAAAATCCAGTTCCTCGTACGAATAGATATAGCCGGTGGTATTGAGCTGGTTGGTGCGCGCCGTCAATTCCTCCAGCCGGTGCAAGTCCACTTCCAGCGCCGGCGCCACCGAGAACGTCATGTTCAGCGCGGCGAGGAATTCCTCCTTGGGTCCGGCGAAGCTGTCTTCCTCCACGCCGCGGGCGGCGTCGTGCGCATACATCAGCCTGCGGGTGCGCGATTCGTCGGTCAGGAAGCGCGGCGTCAATTCCGGCAGTTCCAGCAGGCCGCCCAAGTCGGCGGCGCCCAGGCACAGCACGGCGGGCAGCGAAAACGCCACTTCGTCGCGCTCGAAAGCCTGGTCGTCGACAAAGGCGATCGCGTCGACGCCGATGTTGAGGCGCTCGGCGATTTGCTGGATCGACGCGCTTTTCGGCCCCCAATTAATTTGCGGATACAAGAAATAGTCGGCCAGCCCCAGTTGCCGCAGGCGCGCCATCGCAAAGGCGGCGTCATTCTTGCTGGCGATCGACTGCAGGATGCCGCGCCGGTCCAGGCTCTCGATAATCTGCGCCACCCCGGGCGCCGGCGTGGCCTGGTCGCCTTCCGACAGCACGCCCTGCCACAAGGTGTGGTCCAGGTCCCACACCAGGCACTTCACTTTGCCGCGCCGTGCGTCCGGCGCCGCCATTTGGTCTCTTTGCATAAGGTTCTCGCTTGGTTTGCCGCGGCCGTTAGCGCCGATAGCCGTGCTGGGCAATCAGAATCTGCTGCATCTGAGCGCTGCCCTCGATGATGTTCATGATTTTCGCGTCGCGGAAGTAACGCTGCACCGGATACTCGCTGCCGCAGCCGTTCGCGCCGTGGATCTGCACCGCGTCGTTGGCGGCGCTTTCAACCGTCCGCGCCGCGAAGTACTTCGCGGTGGCGGTCGCCATGATCATGCCCGGGTCGCCGCCGGCGCGCAGCCGCGCGGCGTCCTCGCACAGCAAGCGCGCGGCCTGGACGTTGGTGATCATGTCGGCCATGCTGCGCTGCACCAGCTGGTGCTCCTTCAGGTATTGGCCGAAGGTCTGGCGCTGCTCCGTATAGTCGAGGCAAGCGTCCAGGCAGGCCTGCGCCAGCCCGACGCAGCCCCAGGCGATGCAATAGCGGCCTTGATCGAGCACCGAGCCGACCACCTGCGCGTAACCGAAATCGAGGCTGCCGATCAGGTTTTCCTTGCCGATCACGCATTCGTCCAGGTGCAATTGACCCAGCATCGCGGCGCGAAAGCCCAGCATGTCGTGGATAGGCTCGACCGTCAGGCCCGGCGTGTCGCGCGCCACCAGCAGCGCCGTCACCCGGCCCTCGCAATTGCCGATCACCAGAAACAGCTGGGCGATCTGGGCGAAGGAAATCCACTTCTTGGTGCCGCTGACGATGAAGGCATCGCCTTCGCGGCGCATGCTGGTTTCGACGTTTTTCGCGTCGCTGCCGACGTTCGGTTCGCTCAAGGCGAAGGCGCCGATGGTGGCGCCGCTGGCCAGGCGCGGCAGCCACCGGTCTTTCTGGGCCGCACTGCCCCACTTGGCGATCGCCGCCGACACCATCGTATGCACGGTCAGCAGGCTCAACACGGAGGCGCTGGCGTAACCGATGTCTTCGCACAGCTCGCCGAACTGGCGCGCGTCGACCGGCGCGCCGCCGTACTCGGCCGGCACATGGGCGCCCAGCATGCCCTCCGCCGCCAATTCGGCGATCAGGCCGGCCGGAATTTTCTGGTCCAGGTCGAATTGGCCGGCCTGCGCGCCGACGGCCTTGGCGATGACCTCGCGCAGGTGCTGGCGCCGCGCCGGTGCGCTCTTTTCCGCAAGCATGGTCATGGCCTCAGGAAGCTTGGGCATGTGGCGTGCCCAGCTTGCTTGAAACAAAGGCGCCCATCGCGTCGACGCTGCTGAAATTTTTCAATTCAAGGTCGGCGTTGTCGACCGCCAGCGCATACTCCTTCTCGATGAAGAGGATCAATTGCATGACGAACATCGAGTTGACAAATCCGGCCTCGAAAATATTGTCGCTGTCCTTGAACTGTTTGCTGCGGACAAAGCCGCCGATAAACGTTCTCAGTGTTTCCTTGATTTCATTCATGTGCGTTCCGTCTTCCATATAAATACCGTCCATTGCGGCTCTCAGTGCGTAGGGTAGTGATAAAAACCGCGCCCGCTCTTGCGCCCGTGCAGGCCGGCGTCGACCATTTTCTTGAGCAGCGGACTGGGTCGATATTTGCTGTCCGCGAAACACTCTTGCAGCACCTCGATCGAATACAGGATCGTGTCGAGGCCGATCAGGTCGGCGGTTTCCAGCGGCCCCATCTTGTGGCCGAAGCAAGACTTGAAAATCTGGTCGACCTGCTCCGCCGAGCTGACCTGCTCCTGGACCAGGTTGATCGCTTCGTTAATCGTCAGCATCAACACGCGGTTCGAAACAAAGCCGGGCGAATCGTTGACCAACACGAAGTCCTTGCCCATGCGCTGCAACAGGCCGGCGGTGATCTCGATCGTCGCCTCGGTCGTATGAAAGCCCTTGATCACTTCCACGGTCTTTTTCATCGGCACCGGGTTCATGAAATGGATGCCGATCACCTGCGGCGCGCGCCGGGTGACCGCGGCGATGCGCGTAATCGGAATCGCCGAGGTGTTCGCGGCAAAGACGCAATGCGCGGGGCAATGCTGTTCCAGCAGCGGATATACCCGCTTCTTGACTTCCCATTTCTCGACCACGTTCTCAATCACGAAATCGGCCCGCGCCAAGCCCTCGTACGAGGTCGTGAAGGCGATCCTTTGCATGGTCTCGCCGACGTCGCTGCGACGCCCGGACTGGTTCAACAATCCCTGGAAACGCAGGTTGTTCTTGATGTCCGTCCTGGCGCGCTCCAGCACCGCGTCGGCGAGGTCGATCAAGATCACCTCGAAACCGGATTCGGCAAGGTTCTGCGCCACCCCCACGCCCATCACGCCGCCGCCTATCACACCGACTACATTCATCTTCCGTTCTCCCATTGTTCTTGAAACGCTCAACGATCGACTACGTTCAACTGCTTTTATCTACTTTTATGCCCGTATCGCATACAGATTGGAAATGCTGGAGGTGCGATACAGCAGTTCCTGTTGCACCACGACGCGATAACCCCGCGCCTCCAGCAAGGCGCGCACGCGCTCGACGCGGCCATCCAGGTCGTGCACCTCGATGACCAGCTGGCGGATGATCCGCCAGTGCCGCGCCTGTATGCCTTCCAGCACCTCCAGCTCGCTTTTCTGCACATCGATCTTGAGCAGGTCGATGCGTTCCACGCGATGGCTGCCGATGATGTCCGACAAGGTGACCAGTTCGCATTCGTACGAGGTATCCCTGAAGCGTTCCTCCAGGATCTCGTCGACGTGGGCCATCACCTGTTGCATGCCGGGCATGCCTTCGTCGAGTTGGTTGTGCATGATCGCGCGCAGCACGTCTTTTTCATCTTCCTTGTCGGCGTGGAAAGACGACATGCCGGTGCTGTGCGGATAGAAGGTCAGCTTTTCCTTGCGGCTCAGATCGGCGACGCCGCATTTGAACAAGGTGGCGTTGACCGCATACGCCTTGAGGTTCATTTGCAGCAGCTCGAATACCGGCGGCGCCGGTTCGAACGCGTAGATCCGCGCATCCTTGCATTGATGGTGGGCGAACAGCGAGAACAGGCCGATGTTGGCGCCGACGTCGAAAATGACGGCGCCGTCATCGAGCGTGATGCCGTTCCTGAAATACACCTTCGACTCGAAAATGTCATGGTAGAAGTGGTCGGTTTCCACCTGGTTGAATTGCTGCACCACCAGCTTGTTCGGCAATTCGTAGCGGCTCGGCTCGACGCTGGTGCGGCCGCGGTCGCTGTCGCGGTCGCGGTCGGCTTCGGCGTCGGCCGGCTCGGCCGCTTGCCGCATGCGCCGCCCGACCTCGTCGTCGGACAAGGCTTCGATTTCCCGCAGCAGGATGCCTTCGACGACGCCGGAGACTTCGCCCACCGTCGCGGCCTGGAACAGGCTCTTCAGCGACAGGTCGATCTGATACGCCTCGCGCACCCGCGAAATGAACTGCACCGCCAGCAGCGAATTACCGCCCAGGTTGAAGAAATTGTCGTCCAGGCCGATCTGCTTCGAGCCGAGCAGGTTTTCCCAGATCGCCGCGACCTGTAGTTCGATATCCGTCTGCGGCGCGGCGTAGGGCGGCCGCTGGCCGTGCGAGCGGACGGCGCCGGCCTGCTTGACCTGCTGCAGCAAGGCCGGCAGCGTGGCGCCGCGCAGCCCGTCGATCACCGCGCCCAGTTCGCTTGCGCTGACGGCAAGCTGGGCTTTGCCGGCGCGCAAGACGTCCGCCAGCACCGCGTCCAGTTGTTCCCGGTCGATCGCATAGCGTTGCCGGCCCGCCTCGATGGCGCCCGAGAGTGCCGGTGGAAAGGCCGCCGAGGCGTCGTCCGCCGTGCCCAGGCCCCGCACGTCGATGGATATCGACAGGACCGGTTTGCGGCGCGCCGCGAACAACTGGTCGGCGCAACTCTGGATATAGGCGTTGGCGCTGCAGGCGTCGAGCTGGCCGGCGGCGCCGGCCAGTCCGAGGTTGGATGAAAAGAACGCGACGAAATCCGGCGCCAGTTGCTCCAGCGCCAGCGTCAAGGCGCGCGCGCGCTGCGTTTGCGCCGCCACGGCGGCCCCCAGCGCGGCGTTCTCGAACTGGATCAGGCCGTAGCCGAACGATGGCAGCGCGTGCAGCACGCCGGCCAGGCGCGGGTGGCGCGCCGCGACCTGCCGGTACGCCGCCGCGTCGCCGCCCTGGCCGAGTCCATCGAACAGCTCGACGCGCGCGCCCAGGTTTTCGATTTCCAGCACGCCGCGCATGGTTTCGCACAGCGCCGCCCGCTCCTGCGGCGCCGCCAGGTGGCGCGCCCACTCATCGCGCGGCGGCAACGCCGCCTGCACCATCAACAGCAGCGTCGCGCCGCCCTGCCGCGCCAGGTAGCCGGCCAGCAGGTGCGACAGGTCGCCGGCGCGATAGTCGCCGATGAGGTAGACCGCGTCTTGCCGCGGCACCGGCGGCGCCGCCGCCAGCGGCGCCAGGGCCTGGTAGGCGCGCGTCCAGCGCAGGTAGCCGCGGTATGCCGCGATGTCCCGTGGCAGGCCGCTGTCGAATTCATGCATGACGCCGTCGATCATCCGTTCGCCGGCTTGCGCCGCGCCGGACATCGCCACGTCGATATTGCAGCAGCGGATATTCGGAAACTCCAGCGGCAGCACCCGGCAAGGTCCCAGCAGCAGCGCTTTTTCCGACGCCGCCTGTTCCTCCCCGGTGACCGCGTGGAGCCCCTCCGTCACCACCGCCAGCTGCAAGGTCGCGCCGGCATCCGCTTCGGCGGCGCCAAACGTCCTGGCCAGGCAAAGCAGGCTGGCATAGGTCTCGCCGACGTCGTCCCGCTGCGCCAGCGCCCACAGATGCAGCACATTGTGCGGCGTCACCGCGCCGTCCTTCAGCGCGGCGGCCAGCATCGCGTAGTCGTCCAGGCTGCCGGCGCGCACGGTATAGGAAGCGTCGCCGCGGCGCTCGAAGCGCTCGCCGCGACCGACCAGTACCACCAGTTGATTGCGCTGCAACAGCCGCTGCACCAGCGCGGCGGCGATCGGCCCCTCGTCCTGGAAAACCAGCCAATGGCGCCTTTCGACGGCGCGCGCCGCGTCGGCGCCGATGCGGCTGCTCGACCAGACCGGCTGATACAGCAAGCCCGCGCCCTGTTGCGGCGCGGGCGCACCGGTGCGCGCCGGCGCGTTGAGCGCGTCGATCCAATAGCGTTCGCGCTCGAACGGATACGTCGGCAGGGACACGCGCGCCGGCGTTTCATCGCGCTGATAACTGGCCCAGTCGATCGGATGGCCGAGGCACCAGAGCGTACCGATCGTGTGCGTCAGCACGAAGGCGTCGGCGGCGCCGCCGTGCGCGCCGGGCAAGGACGGCAGCGCGACGATGTTGTCGCGCGCCTGCGCCGCCGGGTGTTGCTGCAGGAAGCTGGACAGGGTCTGGCCCGGTCCCATTTCGATAAAGGTGGCGGCCGCGCCGTCGCACAGCGTCTGGATGCCGTCGCCGAAGCGCACCGTCTGGCAGGTATGCTTGACCCAGTAGTCTGGATCGGTGGCCTGCTCGGCGCTGATCCAGGTGCCACTCAAGTTCGAAATGTAGGGCAGCAGCGGCGCCTTCAGTTCGATCGACGCGAACAAAGCCCGCAACGGCGCCTGCAACGGCGCCAGCATGCTGGAATGGAAGGCGTGCGAGGATTGCACCGGCAGGTGCGCAATGCCCTGGTTCTTCAGATGCCGTTCCAGCGCGCCCATCAGCGCGCCCGGCCCGGCCACGACCGACGCCGCCGGCCCGTTGATTGCCGCGACCGACAGGCCGTCGGCAACCATCGGCTGCAAGGCCGCGGCCGCCAGCGCGACGGCCAGCATGCGCCCTTCGGGAAGGTCCTGGATCAGGCTGGCGCGACGGGCCACGACCGTCAGCGCATCTTCCAGCGACATCACGCCGGCCACGCAGGCCGCCACATATTCACCCAGGCTGTGGCCGATCATCGCCGCCGGCCGCACGCCCAGATCGATGTAGGTTTTGGCCAAAGCGTATTCGACCATGAACAGCGCCGGATGCACCAGGCTGGTCTTGCGCATCCACGCCGGGCCGGCGCGCTCCGGCTCTTGCGCGGCGGCGCCCTGGGCCGGGCGGCTCAACATTTTGCGCAGGTCCATAGTGCCGTGCGCCGCCTCTTCCTGCGCGCCGCCTTGCGGATACAGCAGCTCGCGCAAGTCCAGGCCCAGCAGCGGGCGCAGGATGGCGGCGCAGGCGTCGATGGTTTCGCGAAACACCGGCACCTCCCGGTACAGGCCGGCCGCCATGTTGACGCTCTGGTCGCCGATGCCCGGGAACATGAAGACCACGTCGGCGCCGCCGCTCTCGCGCGCCGCGGCAACGCCGCACAGGCTGCGCTTGGGGTCGCGCAGCTCCAGCGCGGTGGCGGCATCGCCGCTGTCCTTGCACACCACCATGCGCCGGTGCGGGAAGGCCCGGCGTCCCGTCTGCAGCGTATAGGCGACGTCGGCCAGCTTGGCGCCGGGGCCGTGGCGCAGATGCCGCTGCAAATTGTCGGTCGCCGCTTCCAGCGCCGTCCCGCTCTGCGCCGACAACAGCAACAACTGCCATTGCCGGCGGCTGTCGGCGCGCGCGCCCTGCGGCGCCTGTTCCAATATCACGTGCGCATTGGTGCCGCCGATGCCGAAGGAACTGACCCCGGCGCGCAGCGGCGCGCCGTCCCGGCCCGCCGTCCACGGGCGCAGCGCGGTATTGACGTAGAACGGCGTGCTGGCGAAATCGATGCTGGGATTGGCCTGCTCGTAATGCAGGCTGGGCACCAGTTCACGGTGCTCCAGGCACAGCGCGGTCTTGATCAGGCTGGCGATGCCGGCGGCCGCGTCCAAGTGGCCGATATTCGTTTTCACCGAGCCGATCGCGCAAAAATTGTTTTGATCGGTACCCATGCGGAACGCCTGCGTCAAGGCGCTCACTTCAATCGGATCGCCCAGCGCGGTGCCGGTGCCGTGCGCTTCCACGTAACTGATGCTGTCCGGCTCGACTTCGGCCATGGCCAGCGCCAGCGCGATGACCTCCTTCTGGCCTTCGACGCTGGGCGCGGTATAGCCGATTTTTTGCGCGCCGTCGTTGTTGATCGCCGAGCCGCGGATCACTGCGTATATATGGTCGCCATCCTGCAGCGCCTCTTCCAGGCGCTTGAGCAGCACCACGCCGGCGCCGCTGCCGCTGACCGTGCCCTGCGCCTTCGCGTCGAAGGCGCGGCAATGGCCGTCCGGCGACAAGACGCCGCCTTGCTGGTACAGATAGCCCTTCTGCTGCGGCACTTCGATCGTCACGCCGCCGGCCAACACCATGTCGCATTCGTAGTTGAGCAGGCTGCGGCAAGCCATGTGGACCGCCACCAGCGAGGTGGAACAGGCGGTGTTCACATTCACGCTGGCGCCGTTCAGGTTCAGCTTGTAGGACACCTTGGTCGGCATGAAATCGGCTTTGTTCCCGATCACCAATTGCAGTACGCCCATCGATTCCAGCAAACGGTAGTTCGGCAACAGGTTCGCGATCATATAGGTGTTCAGCCCCGTGCCGGCGTAGACGCCGATGCGGCCCTGGAAATGCTCGGCGACATAGCCGGCGTCCTCCATCGCTTCCCACGCGCACTCGATGAAAACGCGGTGCTGCGGATCGGTCAGTTCGGCTTCCTTGGGCGTGAAACCGAAAAAGGACGCGGCGAAATCCTCGGCGCCATCGAGCGCGGCGCCCGCCTTGACATACCCGGGGTCCTTGAGCAGGGCCGCGTCGACGCCCGCCTCGGCCATGTCGCGGTCGCTGAAGAAGCGAATCGACTCCTTGCCTGCGCGCAGGTTTTCCCAAAATTGCCGCACATTGG
The DNA here is from genome assembly GCF_000344615.1 of Janthinobacterium sp. CG3. GTDB lineage: Bacteria > Pseudomonadota > Gammaproteobacteria > Burkholderiales > Burkholderiaceae_D > Janthinobacterium. The sequence goes on from NZ_KB467825.1 coordinate 149,168, forward strand.
CGGCGCCCGGAAACCGGCCGCTGAGACCGATGATCGCAATCGCGTCGGCCGGCGTTTCCATGTCTGTGTTTTTATCGAACATTGTGTGATCCATTGTGTTTTTGTCTATTTTTTCTCAAGGATTGCTTCTGCTTCGCCGCTTGCTGCTGGATTTTTTCCGCCGTCACTTGCCGGCCGCCCTGGTTTTGGTCGATGTGATCGGCCAGCGCCCTGACTGTCGGATAGGCGAACAGGTCGACCAGGGACAGCGTCGCGCCGTTCTTGGCCAGTTCGCCGAATTTGCTGTACGCCTGCAACAGCAGCAGCGAATGGCCGCCGAGGTCGAAGAAGTTGTCGTGTACGCCAACCCGCTCCACCCCCAGCACCGTTCGCCAAATCGCCGCCACCTGCTTTTCGGTGGCGCTGGCCGGCGCCAGGTACTGCGCGGCGCTGGCCAGCGCCGCGCCCTGCGGCGCCGGCAAGGCCTTGCGGTCGATCTTGCCGTTCGGCGTCAGCGGCATCTGCGGCAGCGGCACGAAGGCCGACGGGATCATGTAGCCCGGCAGCTTGTCCTGCAGGAAGGCGCGCAGCTCGGCCGCGCCCGGCGCCTCCGCCGTCGCCGCCACCAGGTAGGCCACCAGACGCCGGTCGCCCGGCTGGTCCTCGCGCACCTGCAGCACCGCTTCGCGCACCTGCCCGTGCGCCAGCAGCGCCGCTTCGATGTCGCCCAGCTCGATGCGGTAGCCGCGCAGCTTGACCTGGTGGTCGAGCCGGCCGAGGAAGTCGACCTGCCCGTCGGCGCGGTAGCGCACCAGGTCGCCGGTCTTGTAGAGGCGCGCGGCGGGGTCGCCGCTGAACGGGTCGGCGATGAATTTCTCGCGCGTCAGCTCGGCGCGGTGCAGATAGCCGCGCGCCAGCCCGTCGCCGCCGATGTAGAGTTCGCCCGCCACGCCCAGCGGCACCGGCTCCATGCGCGCGTCGAGGATATACAGCCGGGTGTTGGCAATCGGCCGGCCGATCGACACCGCTTGCGTACTGCCCCGCTCCAGCCGCACGAAGGTCGAATAGGTGGTGTCTTCGGACGGGCCGTAGAGGTTGTAGACGCTGTCCACGCCGGCCTGGTAAATGCTTTGCACCAGCGCGTTTTGCAGCGGTTCGCCGGCCAGGCCGACCACCTTGACGCTGGCCGGCACCTGGCCCATGCGCACCAGTTCGGTCATCGCCGAGGGCACGGTGTTGATGAAGGTCAGGGCGCTCTTGTCTTGCAGCGCCGGCAGGTGCAGGGCGTTTTCAATCAGCAGGATGCGCCCGCCCCAGCTGAGCGGGACGAAGATCTCGAAGACCGACAGGTCGAAGCAGACCGAGGTCGAGGCCAGCATGCCGGCGCGTTGCTCCGGCGTGAAGGTGTCGCGCGCCCAGTGCAGCAGGGTGACGGTGGCGCGGTGCTCGATGGCCACGCCCTTCGGCTGGCCGGTCGAACCGGAGGTGTAGATGACGTAGGCCAGGTCGCGCGCGCCGGCCAGCGGCGCCGGGTTGTCGCCCGCTTCCGCCTGGCCGAGCTGCTCGTCGACCAGGGCGATGGGCGCCTGGCAGGTACTCAGCAAGTCCTGGAAGCGCGCATGCGCCAGCACCAGCGCCACGCCGGCGTCGTCGAGCATGAAGGCGATGCGTTCGCGCGGGTAGTCCGGGTCCAGCGGCAGGTAGGCGGCGCCGGCTTTGAGTACCGCCAGCAGGGCGACGATCAGGTCCGCGTTGCGCTCCAGGCACACCCCGACCACCGCGCCCGGGCCGATGCCCTGGCGGCGCAGCAGGTGGGCGACGCGGTTGGCGCGCTGGTTCAATTGCGCGTAGCTGAGTTCCACGCCGGCGCAACTGAGCGCCACCCGCTCCGGTGTGCGCGCCACTTGCGCCTCGAACAGCTGCTGGATGCACAGTTCGGTCGGATACGCTTGCCCGGTCTGGTTCCACGCCACCAGCAACTGGTCCCGCTCGGCCGGCGACAACACCGTGAACTCTTCGATGCGCGCGTTGGGCGAGGCGGCGATACTCTCGACCAGGGTCTTGAAGTTTTCAACCAGGCGTTCGATTGCCGCATCGTCGAAGCGACCGCGGTCGTAGCTGAAGCTGACGGACAGGCGGGCGCCGCCAACCACCGTCAGGGTCAGCGGAAAATTGGTTTGCTCGGACACCCGCACCTGGCTGATCGCCAGCTTGTGGCCGGCCCGGGCCAGCGATTCGTCGACCGGGAAATTCTCGAACACGAACAGGCTGTCGAACAAGGCCAGGCCGGATGGGATCTCGCTCCAGGACTGAATCCGCGTCAACGGCGCGAACTCGAATTGGCGCATTTCAACGTTCTGGACTTGCAGCTGTTTCAGCCAGTCGATGAAATTGGCCTCGCGCGGCACCCGTGTTCGCACCGGCAAACTATTGATAAACAGCCCGATCATCGACTCGATGCCGTGAATCTCGGCCGGACGCCCGGACACGGTACTACCGAACACGACATCGTCTTGCTGGCTGTAGCGGCTCAATAGAATGGCCCACACACCCTGGGTGAAGGTGTTCATCGTAATGCCATGGCCCTGCACCAGGGCGGACAGCGATTGGGTCAAGGCCGCGCCAAAGCTGTGCTGGCGCTCGGCGTAGCCGGAGCGCTGCGGGTTGCGGCGCTCTATCGACAGCGGCGTCGGCGCGGCGAATCCGGCCAAGGCGGCGCGCCAATAGTCTTCCGCCTTGGCGAGGTCTTGCCGCTGCAGCCAGGCGACATAGTCGCGGAACGGGCGTACCGGCTCACGGGTGTGGGGCCGCCCTTCCACCAGGCCGGTGTAATTGGCCAGCAGTTCCTGCAACAGCGCGGCAAATGACCAGCCATCGAACAACAGATAATGGCACGTCCAGACAAAGTGGTAGGCCTCGTCCTCCAGGCGGATCAGGGCGAAGCGTTGCAGCGGCGCCTGGCTCAGGTCGAAGCCTTGGCGCCGGTCGTCGGCCAGGAAGCGCTCCATCTGCAATTGCCTGTCGCCGTCGGACAGCCCGCGCCAATCCTGCCGGGCGATGGCGATGCCGCGTTTGGCATGCACCACCGTCATCGGCACGTCGACGTCTTGCCAGACCACCGCCGCGCGCAAGGCGGCGTGCCGGTCAACCATGGTCTGCAGCGCCTGCTCGAACGCGTCCAGATCCATCGACGCGTCCAGCGTGCAGCGCATTTGCTGGACGTAGACGCCCGATTCCGGCGCCATCATGGCGTGAAACAGCACGCCCTGCTGCATCGACGTGAGCGGATACATGTCTTCCAGCGCGTCGTGTTGCGCGTGCCGCGCATCGAGCCAGGACTGCTTCAGTTTGACCAGCGGGAAATCGGAAGGGGTATAGCCGCCGGCGCCTTCAGTGCAGTGGCGGATCAAGCCTTGCAGATGCGCCAAATAGTTCTGGGCAAGCGCCGCCACGGTGGCGGCCGCAAAACGCTCGCCGCGATAGTCCCAGCCCACGCTCAAGCGTCCCTGGACCACGATCGCATTCACTTCCATATCGTGCGGCGCGCGGTTCGCCCGCGCGCGCTCCGACCCGTGCGGCTCCGACGCCGGCTCGAACAGCGCCGCCTCGTCCAATTCCTGGCCGGTTTGGCCCAGGTAATTGAAGCACAAGGAGCCGGCCGGCTGGCCGCTCAACGCCGGTTCATTGGCCAGGTAGCGCAACAGTCCATAACCGATGCCCTTGTTGGGCAGCGCGCGCAGTTGTTCCTTGACGGCTTTCAGGGCGGTGCCGTAATCGCGCCCGCCGCCCAGCTCCAGGCGTACCGGAAACAGCGAGGTAAACCAGCCGACGGTGCGGCCGAAGTCGGCATCCGGGAACAGATCTTCGCGACCGTGCCCTTCCACGCTGATGGTGATCGCGTTTCCTCCAAGCCAATCGGTCATTGCCAGCGCCAGGGCCGTCAACAGCACGTCGTTGATCTGGGTGCGGTATGCCGCCGGCACGCTGCTCAAAAGCAGGCCGGTGTCGTGTTCGTTCAATTCCACCGATAGCGTTCGGCTGGACCCGGCGGTGGCGACCTCCGCCAGAGCGTCGGCCAGGGCGTCGGCCGGCAGCGCGGTGTGCGCCGACGCCGCCGCCCAGAAGTCGACCTCGCCGGCCAAGGCGGCCGAGGCCGCATAGGCCGTCAGGCGCTCGCCCCATTCCTTGAACGACGAGGTCTTCAAAGGCAAGGCGATAGGCTGCCCCTTCAACCGTTGCAGGTACGCCGTCTGGAGGTCTTCCAGCAGAATGCGCCAGGAAATACCGTCGATGATCAAGTGGTGGCATACCAATAACAGGCGGCTGCCCTGCCCGCCCAATTGGAAATAGCCGACCCGGAACAAGGGGCCGGCGGCCAGGTCGCACTCGGCCTGCATTTGCTGCGCGCCGGCCTGCATGGCCAGCAATTGATCGGCCGAATTCAAATGCGCCAGGTCTACGCTGGTGAGCAACTTGTCCGCCACGCTGTCCTGGTGCGCCTGGCGCCACCCATCGCCGCTGCGGGCGAAGCCGAGCCGCAGGGCGTCGTGCTGCGCGACCAGGGCCTCCAAGGCCTCCTTGAGCACGGCCACATCGAGGCGCTGCCGCACCGTGAAAAACAGCGATTGGTTGAAGTGTTCCACCGCGGCAAGGTCCTGCGCGAAGAACCAGTGTTGGATCGGCGTCAAAGGAGCGGCGCCGTCCACCCGGCCCTGGTCCGCCGAGATAACGGCGGCAAATTCCACGACCGGCGCCAGTTCGAAAATGGTCGGATGCTGGAACAACTGCTTGGGCGTGAAATGCAAGCCGCCCTGTCGCGACCTGGCGATGACTTGAATGGCCAGGATCGAATCGCCGCCGATATGGAAGAAATTGTCCAGGATGCCGACGCGCTGGCATTTCAATACCTGCCGCCAGATCGCGGCCAGGTTTTCCTCCAATGCAGTGCGCGGGGCAAGGTACTCGACGTCGCCGCCGTCCACCTCGGGAGCCGGCAGCGCCTTGCGGTCGATCTTGCCGTTTTGCGTCAGCGGCAATTGGTCGAGCAAAACCACGGCACTTGGCACCATGTAGTCCGGCAAGCTGTTGCGGCAGTGCCGCTGCAGGGCGCCGGCGCTCACCGGGCGCGCCATGCGGGCGCGCTCGCGCAGCACTTGCAGCGACGCCAGGCCGGCCAGCACATCGGGCGTATCCATCCAGTCGACCATGCAGGCAATCTCGTCGACGCCGATATCCTTGAGCCGGTGCACCACTGGCAGACAAGTCTCAGGCGTGCCGATCAGCGACGCGCTCCTGGAGTAGCGTTCAAAAGCGAATTCAACCGCATGTTCGAGATCCTGCGCGCTAGGATTGTCGATTGAAATATTCAAGCTCTTGACCAGGGACTCCATCAGTCCCAAGTGCGCGCGCATGTAATTCATGAACGGCCCGCGCGCCTGCCGCAGCGTGCTCTCGAAGTCGCCGCCGACAAATGTGTGCACCATCAGCGTCACCGTGCGGGTGGCCGGGTCGTGCCCGTGCGCCAGCAGGGCCGTGCGGTAAAGCTTGATTTTCTCGGCCACTTCCTCCACCGTCTGGCCAAGCAAATGGGTCAGGACATTCGCGCCGATCTGGGCCGCATACAGAAAGGTCTCGATGTTGCCGGCCGCGGTAATCCACAGCGGCAGTTCCGGCTGCACCGGACGGGGGAAGACCCGCACCTCGGAGAACTTCCCGGCTCCGTCGGCCAGCGTCACCGCCTCGCCCGCCCACAAGGCTTGCAGCGTTTGAATACCGTCGCGCACGGCCGCCAGACGCGCGGCCGGCGCAAAATTCCCCGGCGCCAGGACGAAGTCGCGCGGGTGCCATCCGGCGGCAATCGCCAGCCCCACCCGTCCGTGCGACAGGTTATCCACCACCGCCCATTCTTCGGCCACCCGGGCCGGATGGTGCAATGGCAATACCACGCTGCCGGCGCGCAGCTTGACGTTCTTGGTCAGCACTGCCAGCGCCGCGTTCAGCACGGACGGATTGGGGTACAGACTGCCGACTTGATGGAAATGCCGCTCCGGCGTCCAGAGCGCTTCAAACCCATGCTCGTCGGCAAATTTAGCGGACTCCAGATACAGTTGGTACTTATTGTCCTCGGCATAAGTATCCGCGCCGAAGTAAAACAGGCTGAAGCTGATGTCGTCGGCCGCCACCGGCGCCGCCATATCGCCGGTGTGCGGCACGACATAGGCCACCAGGCGCTTGTCGCCCGGCGCGTCCTCGCGCGCCAGCACCACCGCTTCGCGCACGCCGGCGTGCTGCGCCAGCGCCGTTTCAATTTCCTCCAACTCGATGCGAAAGCCGCGGATCTTGACCTGGTGGTCCATCCGTCCCAGGCATTCGATCGCGCCGTCCGGCAAATACCTGGCCAAATCGCCGGTCTTGTACATGCGGCTGCCGCTGGCGGAAAACGGGTCCGGTATAAAACGTTCGCCGGTGAGGTCGGGACGGTTCAAATAGCCGCGCGCCACCCCCTCGCCGGCGATGTGCAATTCGCCCGCGACGCCGATCGGCACCGGGTTGAGGTGCTCGTCAAGCACGTAAATGCGCGTGTTGGCGACGGGACGGCCGATCGACAGGCTTGCCGCGTTCTGTTCGAAGCAGTGCAGCGTCGACCACACCGTGGTTTCGGTGGGGCCGTACATATTCCAGACCGCCGGCACGTGCGTCAGCAGTTGGCGGGCCAGATCGATCGGCAAGGCTTCGCCGCCGCACAATACCTTCAACTGGTGTCCCTGCCGCGGCCAGCCATGCTCGGCCAGCATGCGCCAGGTGACTGGCGTGGCCTGCATGACCGTGACCTGCGCGCGTTCGATCAGCGCGGCGAGCTGTTGCGGATCGTTCGCCACGGCGCCGGGGCACAGCACGGTGCGGGCGCCGCTCACCAGCGGCAGAAACACTTCCAGCACGGCGATATCGAAAGACAGCGAGGTGACGTTCAGCACCACGTCGTCGGCGGCGACGCCGGGCGTTTCCCGCATGGTGTGCAGGAAGTTGACGACGCCGCGGTGCGGCACCTGCACGCCCTTGGGCTTGCCGGTCGAACCCGAGGTGTAAATGACGTACGCGATGTGCTCGCCCTCGACCGGATACTCCGGATTGCCGCCGGCATGCCGCGCCGCCATCGGCCAGTCGCGGTCCATGCAAAACAGTTGGGCCGAACAGGCCGGCAAGCCCTTGAGCAGGCTGTCCTGGGTGAGCAATACGCGCGGTCCGGCGTGCTCCAGCATATACGCCAGCCGGGCGCTCGGATAGGCCGGGTCCAGCGGCACGTAGGCGCCGCCGGCCTTCAGTATGCCCAGCAGCGCGACCACCAGGTCGAGCGAACGCTCCAGGCACACGCCGACCAGGGTTTCCGTCGTGACGCCGATGCCGCGCAAATGGCCGGCCAGTTGATTGGCGCGCCCATTCAGTTCGGCATAGCTGAGCTGCTGGTCGCCGCAACTAACCGCGATCTTGGCCGGGGTTCTGCCGGCTTGTTCTTCAAATAGCTGATGAAGGCATGGTCCGCTTGGATAGTCGCGATCCGTATCGTTAAAATCGACCAGCAAGCTGCGCTTCTCATCCTCCCCGACTACCACCAGTGTCGATACCGGCGCATGCGGATCTTGGAGCGCGCTCGCCAGCAGGGCCAGGTATTGTTTCGCAAGAATTTTGACGTAATCCTCGGAAAACGCCTGCGCATCGTAGGCCAATTGCGCGTTCACCTGCTTCCCGGCACGCGCACAGGACAGCAGGATTTTAAATCTGTCGATACACGCGAAGTGTTTTTTAAACGAAAAAGACAGATCGGCGGCATGAAAGTCTTGCGGCCACGTCGTCAACTCAAAGAAGAGCGGATAGGTCCGGCCGCCCGGCGCGGCGTCGGCGGCGTGAAAATACTCTTGCCACTCGTGGGCGTCGCGACAGGACTGCGCCGTCGCCATCAGTACCGTCAAAAACGGCTGATCAAATTCGACCAGCGCATGGACCGGCACATATTTTCCAAGCAAGCCCACCGCTTCCGCTACTTCGGCGTGCCGGCGCCCGCTCGATCCCAGCCGGATTGGAATATGCTGCGACAGCGTCAGGCGTGCGATCAGGCACTGCCAGCACGAGAATAGAAATGCCTCCACGGAGATATTCTTTTCGCCGACGATGTCGTCAATGCGTGCCATCAGGGACGCGTCAATGGCAAAGTCGACGCTGCGGGGCTGAAACGCCGCCGCCGCATACGGCGTCCGATCAAGCGGCAAGGGAAGGTCGACATACTGTCCCTGTTTCGCCCAATATCCGCGGCCGGCAGCCCGTTCATCCGACTCCAGCAGCGTGTTCAGCCATTCGGACAGGTCGACATACTGAACCGGCTCGTCGGGCCGCCGCGCGCCTTGCGACAGCGACGCGTAGGAATGCCAAATCTCACGGGCCAATGTTTCCAGCCCGGTTTTGTCGCTATACAGGGCCGGTAGGCACAGCAAGAACAAGCTCTTGTGTTCGGACAATATGGCGATCGCATAGTGCAGGGCCGGCCCGTCCACAAGGTCGACATGCAGCGTTGCCATTTCCTGCCACAGCGCCTCCAGGCTGGGCGCGGTAGATGGGAGATCGAGCGAAAAGTCGTATTCCTGCGCGACAAACGCCGCCTCGTCCGCCACCATCTGGCGCGGAAACCGCGTACCGGATGAGGCGATGAAGCGGGTGCGCAACACCTCATGGCGGCTGACCACGTCGCGCACCGCCTTCCTTAGCCGATCTTTATCCACCGCGCCGCTGACTTCGATCGCACATTGGGAACGATAGGCCGGACTGCCATTTTCTTGTATCGACCACAGATGTTTTTGTTGAGGAGAGAGGGCGTACAGCTCCCCCGCCTCTTGAATATCGTCCATTTTCTTATCAATCATCGGCCAAACCCTCTAGTACGGATATTGTTCTTGAGGTGCCTGGCGCTGAAATTGCGCAGCCGCGGCAGTCTCGCTGTTCCCTGAAAATCAATGTTGCATATTATTACATTGATATCAATTGTGTAATAGAATTATTTTTTAACAACAGTTTGCTTGTTCCTTCGTTTATTGATCAAGCCATGCAGTAGCTCTCTGTCGGCGCTGGCAAGTTGGGTATTTTTCTCCGCATTGATTACCCTCATTTTGTTGTCGAGCGCGGCTCCCAACTCGCTGACGGCAAGCTCGGCCCGGTTGGCAATTTCTTCCAGCAAAATGCCGAACATGACACTCAACTGCGTGACCGTGTAGGCATCGAACAGCTGCGCGTTACATGCCAGCGAACCCGTCAACGTCGGCCCGGTTTCCGTCAGATTCAACATCACATCGAACTTCGCAACGGTCTCGTCCAGGTACAGCGGGGTCATCTGGAGATCCGGCAACGTCAAATTGACGTCGACGTTGCTCTGATAATTGAACCAGACCTGGAAAATAGGCGTATGGCTGACGCTACGTTGCGGCCGCAGCACGTCGACCAGCTTTTCAAACGGCACGTCCTGATGCGCATAGGCCTCCAGCGTGACCCGTTTGACACGTTCGAGCAGCGTCATAAAGAGCGGATCGCCGGCCAGATCGATGCGCAACACCAGCGTATTGACGAAGAATCCAATCAACGACTCCACCTCGGTGCGGACCCGGTTGGCGATCGGCGAACCAATCACGATGTCGCTCTGGCGGCTGTAGACCGAGAGCAGCGTGCCGAAGGCCGACAGCAGGGTCATGAACAGCGTCACCCCGGCTTGTTGTGAAATATTCTTGAGGCGCGTCAACAGTTCCGCGCTGACTTCGAAATGCACCATGCTGGACTCGAAGGTTTGCACCTCGGGCCGCGGCCGGTCGGTCGGCAGCGCCAACAGCACCGGCGCGTGTGCCAGTTGCCGCTGCCAATATTGCAACTGCGAGGCCCACTCCTCCCCCTGTAAGCAGGTCCGCTGCCAATGTGCAAAATCCCCATACTGGATGGGCAACTCGGGCAACGGCGATGCTTTGTTTTCCAGCAATGCCTGGTACAGCGCGCCCATCTCTCGAATCAGGATGTGCATCGACCATCCATCGAAAACAATGTGATGGGGATTCAAGAACAGCACATGCTCGCGCGCTCCCAGGCGGAACAAGGCGACTTGGATTAACGGCCCCGTGGCCAGGTCGAATCGGTGCAGCGCCAGTTGCTTCACCGCCTGGCGCATGGCGTCCCGGGCGGCATCGACGTGCCGGCCGCTCAGGTCGACGAGTGGGATGTCCAGGTTGAACGCCACGCCCACTTTTTGCGTCGCCTGGCCGTCCACCTCGGGGAAGGTGGTACGCAACACTTCGTGGCGCCGGATGATTTCATTGAAGGCCAGTTGCAGCAGCGCCGTGTCGAGGTGTCCTTCCAGCCGGATCGCCGCCGGCATGCTATAGGCCGGATTGGCGCCTTCGAAGCGATGCATGAACCACACACCCTGCTGGGCAAAAGACAGCGGCAGCGGCGCGTCGCGGGAAACCCGGGGGATAGCGGATACCCGCCCGCCCGCCTGGGCGCGCAAGGTGTCGATGCGCTGGCTGAATTCAGCCAGGCTGGGCGTCTGGAACAGCGTATGCAACGGTATGTCGATGGACACCGCGTCGCGCAGGCGCGCCACCAGCTGAATCGCCAGCAGCGAATGGCCGCCGAGGTCGAAGAAGTTGTCGTGTACGCCAACCCGCTCCACCCCCAGCACCGTTTGCCAGACCGCCGCCACCTGCTTTTCGGTGGCACTGGCGGGCGCCAGGTACTGCGCGGCGCTGGCCAGCGCCGCGCCTTGCGGCGCCGGCAAGGCCTTGCGGTCGATCTTGCCGTTCGGCGTCAGCGGCATCTGCGGCAGCGGCACGAAGGCCGACGGGATCATGTAGCCCGGCAGCTTGTCCTGCAGGAAGGCGCGCAGCTCGGCCGCGCCCGGCGCCTCCGCCGTCGCCGCCACCAGGTAGGCCACCAGACGCCGGTCGCCCGGCTGGTCCTCGCGCACCTGCAGCACCGCTTCGCGCACCTGCCCGTGCGCCAGCAGCGCCGCTTCGATGTCGCCCAGCTCGATGCGGTAGCCGCGCAGCTTGACCTGGTGGTCGAGCCGGCCGAGGAAGTCGACCTGCCCGTCGGCGCGGTAGCGCACCAGGTCGCCGGTCTTGTAGAGGCGCGCGGCGGGGTCGCCGCTGAACGGGTCGGCGATGAATTTCTCGCGCGTCAGCTCGGCGCGGTGCAGATAGCCGCGCGCCAGCCCGTCGCCGCCGATGTAGAGTTCGCCCGCCACGCCCAGCGGCACCGGCTCCATGCGCGCGTCGAGGATATACAGCCGGGTGTTGGCAATCGGCCGGCCGATCGACACCGCTTGCGTACTGCCCCGTTCCAGCCGCACGAAGGTCGAATAGGTGGTGTCTTCGGACGGGCCGTAGAGGTTGTAGACGCTGTCCACGCCGGCCTGGTAAATGCTTTGCACCAGCGCGTTTTGCAGCGGTTCGCCGGCCAGGCCGACCACCTTGACGCTGGCCGGCACCTGGCCCATGCGCACCAGTTCGGTCATCGCCGAGGGAACGGTGTTGATGAAGGTCAGGGCGCTCTTGTCTTGCAGCGCCGGCAGGTGCAGGGCGTTTTCAATCAGCAAGATGCGCCCGCCCCAGCTGAGCGGAACGAAGATTTCGAAGACCGACAGGTCGAAGCAGACCGAGGTCGAGGCCAGCATGCCGGCGCGTTGCTCCGGCGTGAAGGTGTCGCGCGCCCAGTGCAGCAGGGTGACGGTGGCGCGGTGCTCGATGGCCACGCCCTTCGGCTGGCCGGTCGAACCGGAGGTGTAGATGACGTAGGCCAGGTCGCGCGCGCCGGCCAGCGGCGCCGGGTTGTCGCCCGCTTCCGCCTGGCCGAGCTGCTCGTCGACCAGGGCGATGGGCGCCTGGCAGGTACTCAGCAAGTCCTGGAAGCGCGCATGCGCCAGCACCAGCGCCACGCCGGCGTCTTCGAGCATGAAGGCGATGCGTTCGCGCGGGTAGTCCGGATCCAGCGGCAGGTAGGCGGCGCCGGCTTTGAGCACCGCCAGCAGGGCGACGATCAGGTCCGCGTTGCGTTCCAGGCACACCCCGACCACCGCGCCCGGGCCGATGCCCCGGCGGCGCAGCAGGTGGGCGACGCGGTTGGCGCGCTGGTTCAATTGCGCGTAGCTGAGTTCCACGCCGGCGCAGCTGAGCGCCACCCGCTCCGGTGTGCGCGCCACTTGCGCCTCGAACAGCTGCTCGATGCACAGTTCGGTCGGATACGCTTGTCCGGTCTGGTTCCACGCCACCAGCAACTGGTCCCGCTCGGCGTCCCGCAGCAGCGGCAGGTCGGCCACGCGCATGTCCGGCTCGGCCACCACCGCTTCCAGCAGGCGCGTCAAATGCCCCGCCATACGCTGCATCGTCGCCGCGTCGAACAGGTCGGTGCTGTATTCGAAGGTGTTGAGCAATTGCCCACCCTCTTCCCGCACATTCCAGGTCAGGTCGAACTTGGCCGGCGCCTCCGCACCGGGCAGTACTTCGATGGTCAAGCCCGGCAGTGCCAGCCCGCTCATCGGTGCGTTCTGCAACGCCAGCATCACCTGGAACAGCGGCGCATGGCTGGCGTGGCGCTCCGGGTTCAGCGCCTCGACCAGCTGTTCGAAAGGCAGGTCCTGGTGCGCGTACGCGCCCAGCGCGGTGGCGCGCACTTGTTGCAGCAAGTCGCTGAACGCGGCATCGCCGTCAACCTGGGTGCGCAGCACCAGCGTGTTGACGAAGAAGCCGATCAGCGGCTCCAGTTCGGCCCGTTGGCGATTGGCGATCGGCGTGCCGATGCAGATGTCGCTTT
>NZ_KB467825.1:162083-162420 GCF_000344615.1 Janthinobacterium sp. CG3
GGCGTTTCCCGCATGGTGTGCAGGAAGTTGACGACGCCGCGGTGCGGCACCTGCACGCCCTTGGGCTTGCCGGTCGAACCGGAGGTGTAAATGACGTACGCGATGTGCTCGCCTTCGACCGGGCAATGCGGATTGCCGCCGGCATGCCGGGCCGCCATCGGCCAGTCGCGGTCCATGCAAAACAGTTGGGCGGAACAGGCCGGCAAGCCCTTGAGCAGGTTTTCCTGGCTGATCAATACGCGCGGATGCGCGTGCTCCAGCATATACGCCAGCCGGGCGCTCGGATAGGCCGGGTCCAGCGGCACGTAGGCGCCGCCGGCCTTCAGGATGCCCAGCA
>NZ_KB467825.1:162520-162792 GCF_000344615.1 Janthinobacterium sp. CG3
GCCGCCAGGGTCATGAACAGCGTCGCCCGCGCCTGCCGGCTGAGCGCGTGCAGGCCCGCCGTGGTCGCTTGCGAAATGACAAACGGCAGGCTGGCGCCGCGATAGCTCTGCGCCGCCGGACGCGCACGGTCGGTCGGCAGCGTTAGCAGGGTCGGCGCGCCGCCCAGTTGTTTTTTCCAGTAGGACACTTGCTGTTCCAGCGCCTCGCCTTGCAGGTATTGCCGCTGCCACTGCGCGAAGTCGGCGTACTGGATCGCCAGTTCCGGCAGCGG
>NZ_KB467825.1:162892-163546 GCF_000344615.1 Janthinobacterium sp. CG3
ACGAAGTGCGCCGGAATCATGTAGTCCGGCAAGGTGCGCGCCAGCGCGGCGCGCAGCCGCGCCGTGTCCGCAACTTGCGTATCCTCGTGCGTGACCAGATACGCCACCAGCCGCTGCTCGCCCGGCGCATCCTCGCGCGCCAACACCACCGCTTCGCGCACGCCGTCTTGCGCCGCCAGCGCCGTTTCGATTTCGCCCAACTCGATGCGAAAGCCGCGGATCTTGACCTGGTGATCCATCCGTCCCAGGCACTCGATCGCGCCGTCCGGCAAATACCTGGCCAAATCGCCGGTCTTGTACATGCGACCGCCGGCGGCGGAAAACGGGTCCGGTATAAAACGTTCCCCGGTGAGGTCGGGACGGTGCAAATAGCCGCGCGCCACGCCCTCACCGGCAATGTGCAATTCGCCCGCGACGCCGATCGGCACCGGGTTCAGATGCTCGTCAAGCACGTAAATGCGCGTGTTGGCGATGGGATGGCCTATCGACAGGGTCGCCGCGTTCGGCTTCAAGCATTGCAGCGTCGACCACACCGTGGTTTCGGTGGGGCCGTACATATTCCAGACCGCCGGCACATGCGGATAATAGTTGCGCCCGCGCAGAATGATCAAGTCCTTCAGGCGGCCGGTAATGAAGAGTTCTTTGTCTTGTACA
>NZ_KB467825.1:163646-164479 GCF_000344615.1 Janthinobacterium sp. CG3
GTGTGCAGGAAGTTGACGACGCCGCGGTGCGGCACCTGCACGCCCTTGGGCTTGCCGGTCGAACCCGAGGTGTAAATGACATACGCGATGTGCTCGCCCTCTACCGGATACTCCGGATTGCCGCCGGCATGCCGGGCCGCCATCGGCCAGTCGCGGTCCATGCAAAACAGTTGGGCGGAACAGTCCGGCAAGCCCTTGAGCAGGCTCTCCTGGCTGATCAATACGCGCGGATGCGCGTGCTCCAGCATATACGCCAGCCGGGCGCTCGGATAGGCCGGGTCCAGCGGCACGTAGGCGCCGCCGGCCTTCAGGATGCCCAGCAGCGCGACTACCAGGTCCGCCGAACGCTCCAGGCACACGCCGACCAGGGTTTCCGTCGTAACGCCGATATCGCGCAAATGACCGGCCAGTTGATTGGCGCGCCCATTCAGTTCGGCGTAGCTGAGTTCCACCCCGTCGAACGCCACGGCGACACGGTCCGGCGTGCGCGCCGCCTGGGCTTCGACCATGCCGTGTAGCGTATCCAGGGGATAGGCGCGCGCCGTGTCGTTCCAGTCCAGCAGCAACTGGCGCCGCTCGGCGTGCGGCAGCAGCGGCAGGTCCGCCACGCGCATGTCCGGCTCGGCTACCACCGCTTCCAGCAGGCGCGTCAAATGGCCTGCCATCCTTTCTACCGTTGTCGCGTCGAACAGGTCGGTGCTGTATTCGAACGCGCTCAGCAATTGCCCACCCTCTTCCCGCACATTCCAGGTCAGGTCGAACTTGGCCGGCGCCTCCGCGGCTGGCAACGCTTCGAGGGTCAGGCCCGGCAGCGCCAGTCCGCTCAACGGTGC
>NZ_KB467825.1:164579-168959 GCF_000344615.1 Janthinobacterium sp. CG3
GCCGCCAGGGTCATGAACAGCGTCGCCCGCGCCTGCCGGCTGAGCGCGTGCAGGCCCGCCGTGGTCGCTTGCGAAATGACGAACGGCAGGCTGGCGCCGCGATAGCTTTGCGATGCCGGACGCGCACGGTCGGTCGGCAGCGTTAGCAGGGTCGGCGCGCCGCCCAGTTGGTTTTTCCAGTAGGACACTTGCTGTTCCAGCGCCTCGCCTTGCAGGTATTGCCGCTGCCACTGCGCGAAGTCGGCGTACTGGATCGCCAGTTCCGGCAGCGGCGACGCCTGCTGCTGCGAGTAGGCCGTGTACAGCGCGACCAGTTCGCGCACCAGGACGCCCAGCGACCAGCCGTCGGAGGCGATGTGGTGCATCGTCAGCAGTACAATATGTTGCTCCGGCTCCAGCCGGATCAGGCGGGCGCGCAGCAGCGCGCCGCCGTCCAGGTCGAACGGCGTTTGTGCCTCGTCCTGCGCCAGCCAGCCGGCCTTGGCCTCGCGTTCGGCGTGCGGCAGGCCGCTCAGGTCGGTGTGCGCCAGCGCGCAGGCGCGCGCGGCGGCAATGACTTGCCGCGGGTTGCCGTCGACGCTGGCGAAACGGGTACGCAACGCTTCGTGGCGCCGCACAATCTCGTTGAGGCTGCGCTGCAGCGCGTCGCCATCGAGGCTGCCGCTCAGACGCACCGCGGCGGGCACGTTGTAGACCGCGCCGCCGGACTCGAACTGGTCGAGGAACCACAGGCGTTGCTGGCCGAACGACAACGCCAGCGGGGCGTTCCGATTGGCCGGCGCGATGACGGGAACGCCGCCGGCGCCTTGTTCCTGGCGCGCTTGCACGATGCGTTGCGCCAGCGTTTCAATGGTGGTGGCGTCGAACAGCGCGCGCAGCGGCAGTTCCAGCTGGAAGGCGGCGCGCAGCTTCGACACCACTTGCGTGGCCAGCAGCGAATGGCCGCCGATATGGAAGAAGTGTTCATGCACGCCGATCTGTTCGTGCTCGCCGCGTTGCAATACCTCGGCCCAGATGCCGGCCAGGATTTCCTCCTCGGGCGTGCGCGGGCCGACATAGGCAAGCTCGTTGGAAGCCAGGTCCGGCGCCGGCAGCGCCTTGCGCTCGACCTTGCCGTTCGGCGTCAGCGGCATCCGCGGCAACAGCACGAAGTGCGCCGGAATCATATAGTCCGGCAAGGTGCGCGCCAGCGCGGCGCGCAGCCGCGCCGTGTCCGCCACGTCCGCCCCTGGCCTGTCCTCGTGCGCGACCAGATACGCCACCAGCCGCTGCTCGCCCGGCGCATCCTCGCGCGCCAGCACCACCGCTTCGCGCACGCCGTCTTGCGCCGTCAGCGCCGTTTCGATTTCGCCCAACTCGATGCGCAAGCCACGCAGCTTGACTTGGTGGTCGAGCCGGCCCAGGTACTCGATCTGCCCGTCGGGCAGGTAGCGCGCCAGGTCGCCCGACTTGTACAGCCGCGCGCCGGGCTGCGCGCTGAACGGGTGCGGAATGAATTGCGCGGCCGTCAGGTCGGGGCGGTTGAGGTAGCCGCGCGCCAGCCCGACGCCGCCGATGTGCAGCTCGCCCGCCACGCCGGCCGGCACCGGATTCAATTGCCGGTCCAGGATATAGATCTGGGTGTTGGCGATCGGCGCGCCGATGGGTACGCAGGCCAGTTCCGCATCGTCCCGGCAACGCCAGAACGTGACGTCGACCGAGGCTTCGGTCGGGCCGTACAGATTGTGCAGGGCGGCCTGGGGCAGTTGCGCCAGGCAACGCTGTTGCAAGGCCAGCGGCAAGGCTTGGCCGCTGCAAATGAGCAGGCGCAGGCTGCGGCAACGCGCCGCCTGCGTCGGCGTTGCCAGTGTTTGCAGGAACACGTCGAGCATCGGCGGTACGAAGTGCAGCGTCGTGACGCCTTGTGCCTCGATCAGTTCGGCCAGATAGGCCGGCTCCTGGTGTCCGCCCGGTTTCGCCACGACCAGCGTGGCACCATGGGCCAGCGGCCAGAAGAATTCCCAGACCGAGACGTCGAAACTGAATGGTGTCTTTTGCAAGACCCGGTCGGCCGCCGTCAAGGCGTAGGCTTCCTGCATCCATTGCAAGCGGTTGACGATACCGGCCTGGTCGATGCCGACGCCTTTCGGTTTGCCGGTCGAGCCGGAGGTGTAGATCACATAAGCGAGGTTGCGCGGCAGCGCGCGCGCCGGCGGATTCTCGGCCGGATAGGCGGCCAGCGCGGTGTCCTGGGTGTCGAGACAGAAAGCCGGGCCGGCATGCGCCAGGCGTTCCAGCACCCGCCGCTCGCCCAGCAGCACCACTGGAGCGGCGTCTTTCAGGATAGTGGCGAGGCGTTCGGTGGGATACCCCGGGTCCAGCGGCACATAGGCGCCGCCGGCTTTCAGGATCGCCAGCAAACCGGTCACCATGTCCAGCGAGCGCTCGGCGCAGATGCCCACCAGGCGGTCCGGGCCGACGCCCTGCTCGCGCAGGTAATGTGCCAGGCGGTTGGCGCGCCCGTTCAGTTCGGCATAACTGAGTTCCCGCCCTTCGAACGCCACGGCCACCCGGTCCGGCGTGCGCGCCGCCTGGGCTTCGACCATGCCGTGCAGCGTATCCTGGGGATAGACGCGCGCCGTGTCGTTCCAATCCACCAGCAACTGGCGCCGCTCGGCGTCCGGCAGCAGCGGCAGGTCGGCCACGCGCATGTCCGGCTCGGCCACCATCGCTTCCAGCAGGCGCGTCAAACGCCCCGCCATCCTGCCTATCGTCGCGGCGTCGAACAGGTCGGTGCTGTATTCGAACGCGCTCAGCAATTGCCCGCCCTCTTCCTGCACATTCCAGGTCAGGTCGAACTTGGCCGGCGCCTCCGCGGCTGGCAACGCTTCGAGGGTCAGGCCCGGCAGCGCCAGTCCGCTCAACGGTGCATTCTGCAACACCAGCATCACCTGGAACAGCGGCGCATGGCTGGCGTGGCGCTCGGGGTTCAAGGCCTCGACCAGTTGCTCGAACGGCAGGTCCTGGTGCGCGTACGCGCCCAGCGCGGTGGCGCGCACTTGTTGCAGCAAGTCGCTGAACGCGGCGTTGCCGTCAACCTGGGTGCGCAGCACCAGCGTGTTGACGAAGAAGCCGATCAGCGGCTCCAGTTCGGCCCGTTGGCGATTGGCGATCGGCGTGCCGATGCAGATGTCGCTTTGCCCGGCATGACGGGCCAGCAACACATTGAAGGCCGCCGCCAGGGTCATGAACAGCGTCGCCCGCGCCTGCCGGCTGAGCGCGTGCAGGCCCGCCGTGGTCGTTTGCGAAATGACGAACGGCAGGCTGGCGCCGCGATAGCTTTGCGATGCCGGACGTGCACGGTCGGTCGGCAGCGTTAGCAGGGTTGGCGCACCGCCCAGTTGGTTTTTCCAGTAGGACACTTGCTGTTCCAGCGCCTCGCCTTGCAGCCATTGCCGCTGCCACTGCGCGAAGTCGGCGTACTGGATTGCCAGTTCCGGCAGCGGCGACGCCCGCTGTTGCGAGTAGGCCGTGTACAGCGCGACCAGTTCGCGCACCAGGACGCCCAGCGACCAGCCGTCGGAGGCGATGTGGTGCATCGTCAGCAGCACAATATGTTGCGCCGGCTCCAGCCGGATCAGGCGGGCGCGCAGCAGCGCGCCGCCGTCCAGGTCGAACGGCGTTTGCGCCTCGTCCTGCGCCAGCCAGCGGGCCTTGGCTTCGCGTTCGGCGTGCGGCAGGCCGCTCAGGTCGGTGTGCGCCAGCGCGCAGGCGCCGGCGGCGGCGATGACTTGCCGCGGGGTGCCGTCGACGCTGGCGAAACGGGTGCGCAGCGCTTCGTGGCGCCGCACAATCTCGTTGAGGCTGCGTTCCAGCGCGTCGCCATCGAGGCTGCCGCTCAAGCGCACCGCGGCGGGCAGGTTGTAGAGCGCGCTGCCGGACTCGAACTGGTCGAGGAACCACAGGCGTTGCTGGCCGAACGACAACGCCAGCGGGGCGTTCCGATCGGCCGGCGCGATGGCGGGAACGCCGCCGGCGCCTTGTTCCCGGCGCGCTTGCACGATGCGTTGCGCCAGCGTTTCAATGGTGGTGGCGTCGAACAGCGCGCGCAGCGGTAGTTCCAGCTGGAAGGCGGCGCGCAGCTTGGCCATCACTTGCGTGGCCAGCAGCGAATGGCCGCCGATGTGGAAGAAGTGTTCGTGCACGCCGATCTGTTCATGCTCGCCGCGTTGCAATACCTCGGCCCAGATCCCGGCCAGGATTTCCTCTTCGGGCGTGCGCGGGCCGACATAGGCAAGCTCGCTGGAACCGAGGTCCGGCGCCGGCAGCGCCTTGCGCTCGACCTTGCCGTTCGGCGTCAGCGGCATCCGCGGCAACAGCACGAAGTGCGCCGGAATCATG
>NZ_KB467825.1:169059-169933 GCF_000344615.1 Janthinobacterium sp. CG3
ACGAAGTGCGCCGGAATCATGTAGTCCGGCAAGGTGCGCGCCAGCGCGGCGCGCAGCCGCGCCGTGTCCGCAACTTGCGTGTCCTCGTGCGTGACCAGATACGCCACCAGCCGCGGCTCGCCCGGCGCGTCCTCGCGCGCCAGCACCACCGCTTCGCGCACGCCGTCTTGCGCCGCGAGCGCCGTTTCGATTTCGCCCAACTCGATGCGAAAGCCGCGGATCTTGACTTGGTGATCCATCCGTCCCAGGCACTCGATCGCGCCGTCCGGCAAATACCTGGCCAAATCGCCGGTCTTGTACATGCGGCTGCCGCTGGCGGAAAACGGGTCCGGTATAAAACGTTCGCCGGTGAGGTCGGGACGGTTCAAATAGCCGCGCGCCACCCCCTCGCCGGCGATGTGCAATTCGCCCGTCACGCCAATCGGCACCGGGTTGAGGTGCTCGTCGAGCACATAAGTGCGCGTGTTGGCGACGGGACGGCCGATCGACAGGCTTGCCGCGTTCTGTTCGAAGCAGTGCAGCGTCGACCACACCGTAGTTTCGGTGGGACCGTACATATTCCAGACGGCCGGCACATGCGTCAGCAGTTGGCGGGCCAGATCGATCGGCAAGGCTTCGCCGCCGCACAATACCTTCAGCTGGTGTCCCTGCCGCGGCCAGCCATGCTCGGCAAGCATGCGCCAAGTGACTGGCGTGGCCTGCATGACCGTGACCTGCGCGCGTTCGATCAGCGCGGCGAGCTGTTGCGGATCGTTCGCCACGGCGCCGGGACACAGCACGGTGCGGGCGCCGCTCACCAGCGGCAGAAACACTTCCAGCACGGCGATATCGAAAGACAGCGAGGTGACGTTCAGCACCACGTCGTCGGCGGCGC
>NZ_KB467825.1:170033-183684 GCF_000344615.1 Janthinobacterium sp. CG3
CGTCGGCGGCGACGCCGGGCGTTTCCCGCATGGTGTGCAGGAAGTTGACGACGCCGCGGTGCGGCACCTGCACGCCCTTGGGCTTGCCGGTCGAACCCGAGGTGTAAATGACATACGCGATGTGCTCGCCCTCTACCGGATACTCCGGATTGCCGCCGGCATGCCGGGCCGCCATCGGCCAGTCGCGGTCCATGCAAAACAGTTGGGCGGAACAGTCCGGCAAGCCCTTGAGCAGGCTCTCCTGGCTGATCAATACGCGCGGATGCGCGTGCTCCAGCATATACGCCAGCCGGGCGCTCGGATAGGCCGGGTCCAGCGGCACGTAGGCGCCGCCGGCCTTCAGGATGCCCAGCAGCGCGACAACCAGGTCGAGCGAACGCTCCAGGCACACGCCGACCAGGGTTTCCGTGGTGACGCCGATGCCGCGCAAATGGCCGGCCAGTTGATTGGCGCGCCCATTCAGTTCGGCGTAGCTGAGTTCCTGCCCGTCGAACGCCACGGCCACACGGTCCGGCGTGCGCGCCGCCTGGGCTTCGACCATGCCGTGCAGCGTATCCAGGGGATAGGTGCGCGCCGTGTCGTTCCAGTCCAGCAGCAACTGATTCCGCTCGGCGTGCGGCAGCAGCGGCAGGTCCGCCACGCGCATGCCCGGCTCGGCTACCACCGCTTCCAGCAGGCGCGTCAAATGGCCCGCCATCCTTTGCATCGTCGCCGCTTCGAACAGGTCGGTGCTGTACTTCAATACGCCGACCAGGGCGTCGCCCGCGTCGGCCATTTCCAGCGTCAAGTCGAATTGCCCCTCTTGCTGCATCAACTCGTACGGTTCGAGCGAAAGGTTTTTCCATTCCAGCCGCTTGCTGCCTTGCGCGCTGGACATGAGGCCGATGAATTCGTCCGACTGCTGCGATTTCTGCAGCATGAACGCGGCTTGAAACAGCGGGTTGCGGCTGCCGTCCCGCTCCAACTGCAATTGTTCGACGAGCAAGGAAAACGGATAGTCCTGATGCGCCAACGCGCCCAATACCCGCTCGCGCGCCTGTACCAGCAATTGTTTGAACGTCAGCGCGGCGGACAGGTCCGCGCTCAACACCACCGGATTGACAAAATAGCCGACCACACCGGTGAGGTCGTTCTCCATGCGCCCGGCCATGGGCGAGCCGACCAGGATTCTTTCTTGGTGCGAATAGCGATACAGCAGCACCTGGTAAGCCGCCAGCAACAGGGTGTACAGCGTCACGCCTTCGGCCTTGGCCAGCGCCTTAACGCCTTGCGTCAATTGCGGCGCCAGGCGGAAAGTCCAGGAGGCGCCGCGATACGACAATTGCGCCGGACGCGCATGGTCGACAGGCAGCGACAACGCCGGCAGTTCGCCGGCCAGTTGCCGCTGCCAGTAGGCGCGCAGCGCCGCGCCGCGCGGGCCGGCCAGCATGTCTTGCTGGCGCCGCACGTGGTCGGTGTAGTTCAGTTTCAGCGGCGCGAAGCCGGCGCTTTCGCCCGCGTCCAATTCATACAGCGTGCGCCACTCGTCCAGCAGCATCCACAGCGACCAGCCGTCGCCGATGATGTGGTGGGCCGATAGCAGCAGCACGCAGTCGCGTTGGTCGAGTTGGAACAGATAGGCGCGCAGCAGCGGACCGGACTCCAGGTTAAAAGGGCGGCGGTAGGCGCCGACGACTTGCTGGTGCAATTGCTGCGCGTCCCAACCGGCGGCGTCGATCTGCTCCAGCGAGAATTCCTTATGCCCATGCACCACCTGCACCGGCTCGCCGTCCTTCAGCGAAAACGTGGTGCGCAGGGCGGCGTGACGCCCGATTAGCGTCTGAAACGCCTGCCGCAGTTTTTCCACATCCAAGGTCGAGCGTATCCGGACGGCGAAGGCGATGTTGTAGGCCGCGCTGTCGGGCACCATCGTGTGCAAGAACCACAAGGCCTGCTGCCCGTGCGAAAGCGGATACGCCGTCATCGCCGCCTGCGCAAGCTTGCGCTTCAACAGGGCGCGCTTTTGCTCGGCGACGGAGGCGGCGGTATGGGCTGTTTCAGGGTGCATCAGGCATTTCCTTCGGAGAGTTCGATCGAGGCCAACAGCGCGTCCACCTCGGCGTCGGATAACTGGTCGATATTGGCCAACATGTGCGCGGCCTGTACGCTGTCGAGCGCGGCGGCGGCAGCGCTTGCCGGCGGCTCGGGCTGGCTTGCCACGACTTGATCGCGTTCAATTTCTTCGCGCAACACGCTGGCGATCTCGGTAATATTCGCGCCTTCGAGAAACTTGACGATCGGCAGCGCTACTTGTAATTCGCTCTCGATCCGGTTCTTGATTTCGAGTGCCATCAAGGAATCGATGCCCATCGTATTGATCGGCCGCGCCGCTTCGATATCATGCGCGGCAATGCCCAGGCTTTTCGCCAGGTGCGCGCCCAGATGCCTTTGCAAGCAGTGCTGCCGCTCCTGCGCCGACATCGCCAGCAACTCCCCGCGCGACAAGACCGAGACGGGCTTGCCGGTCGAGGTAGCGCCGGTCTGCTCCGCCGCCAACAGGGCCGCGAAAAACGGCATGTTGCCGATCTGTGGATAGGTCTGGCACACCTGGCGCCAGTTCGTCGCCATCACCGCCACCTGCGGCAACGCATGCCGCAGCAGCTTTTCGAGCATGGCGAAGCCCTGCTCGGGCGTCATGCTTTCAAACCCGCGCAGCGCGAATATTTCCGCCGCGCCGGCGTGGCGCGCCACCAGGCCAACTTGCGACCAACCGCCCCAATTGATGCTCAGGGCCGGCAAGCCAAGCGCACGCCGCTGATGCGCCAGCCCGTCCAGAAACGCATTGGCCGCGACATAATTCCCCTGTCCCGGCGTACCGAACAACGATGCCACCGAGGAAAACATCACAAAGAAATCCAGCGGCAAGCCCAGGGTCAGGCTGTGCAGGTTCCAGGCGCCGCCCGCCTTGGGCGCCATGACCGACTGGAAGCGCCCGGCGTCGAGGTTTTGCAGCAAACCGGGATCGACCACCGCGGCGGCATGGACGACACCGCGCAGCGGCGGCATCGTCTGCGCGATCCGCGCCAGCACGCCGGCCAGTTGTGCCGGGTCGGCAACGTCGACACTGGCGACATGCACCCGCGCGCCAGCCGCTTCCAGCACCTTGATCGCCGCGGCCGCCGCGTCGGACGGCGCGCTTCGTCCCAGCAGCACCAGATTGCGCGCGCCACGCAGGCACAACCATTGCGCAATCCCGAGGCCGATGCCGCCCAGGCCACCGGTCACTAGATAACTGGCGTCGGCCCGCAACGCGAGCGTTTCATCGTCGCGCCCATTGACGGCCGGCGGCAAGTGCTTGCCGCGCAACGGCGCGCCGGCCTCCAGGGACAAGCGGCGCAGCCGGGGTTCATAGCGGCCGTGGCGGCGCAACGCCACCTGCAGCGCCTTGCCCTGCACCGCGCGCAATTCTTCCAGCAATTCGGCGACGTCGTCCAGGCCGGCGTCGGCGGCCACATCGACCAGCGAGCAGGCCAGTTCGGGGTGTTCGAATGCGATGACTTTCCCCAGGCCCCATACCGCGGCCTGCGGCGGCGCCACCGTTTCGCCTTGCAGCGCCTGGCCCTGGCGCGTCAGCACGCTCAGATTCACGCGCTGCGAGGTCTGCCCGGCCGCCAGGGCCTGCAGCAATTGCAGCAGGCTCAGGCAACCGGATTCGCAGGGGCCATGCCACCAATCGGCCGCGCCGGCTTCGGCGGATGCCGGTAGCAAGCTCCAGAAATGCAGGATATTCATGGCCCGTCCGCCCGCGTCGTCGAGCAACCGCGGCAGCAACAGCGCGTAGTGGTCGGGCGCCAGCGGGTCGATGCAGAAACAGTGCGCATCGGTACGCCGAAACTCGGCGCCGGCAAGGACCAGGCTGCAGCTTTCGCCGCGGCCGCGCAGCGCACGCGCAATCTCCGGCCCCAGCAAGTGGTCGCCGCACACCACCCAATGCGTTGGGGGCAGCCCTTGGGAAGCGCCATCGGCGTGCTCGCGCGAGACCGCGTCCCATTGCACTTCATACAGACAGGCATCGGCGTTTTGGTAGGCCAATGCCTTGCCGAAGCCGACCCGCTCCAACGCCAGGCCATGCACCTCGACTAGCACGCGGCCGGCCTGGTCGAGGATCTGCACGTCGCCCTCCACCCGCTTCATGTCCGGCGTGACGGCCGAGCGCAGCAAGGCGCGGCTCCACAATGCGGCGCCGGCGGGCGGCAGCGCGTAGACGGTCAAACTGCCTACGCCGACCGGCAAGAACAGGTCATTTTTCTGCAGTGCGCTTTCATTCTCGTGCAATTGCCCGGCCAATACCTGGAGGCAGGCGTCGAGCAGGGCCGGATGCAGCAGATAGGCGTCGTTCACCTGGGCGGGCGGCAATTGCACCGCGCCAACCGTTTCCCTGTCGCGCAGCCACAAGCTGATCACGCCCTGAAAGGCCGGGCCGTACGCCACCCCTTTCTGGGTCAGCACCTTGTAGTGCTCGCCGCTGGAAATCGTCTGCGGATAATCCAGCGCCAGCGTCGCGGCGGAAAAATCCGATGCCGGCGCCGCTGCATCCTGGGCGCGGCACAGCTCTATGCTCGCATGCAAAGTCCAGGCGGCGTCGTCGGCGCAAACTTGGGGCCGGCTGAAAAACTGGATAGCGGCGCTTTGTTCCGGCCCGGCAGTAAGGATCAATTGCAGCGTTCTGGCGTCCCGCTCGGGCAGGAACAGCGCCTTGCGGATGACCAGGTTTTGCAGCACGCAATTGTTGCAGCCGAATACCTGCTGGCCCGCCGCCAGTGCCATTTCAAGGTAGGCGGTGGTCGGCAGGATGATCGCGCCCTGGACCTTGTGGTCGGCGAAAAACGGAAACGCCGCGACATCGACGGCGATTTCCCAAAATCGCACGCCGGGGTTGGCGGCAAATTGCCGGCTCTGCTTGAGCAGCGCATGGCCGCCCGGCGCCAACGGCGGCGCGGCTGGCGCGGCGGCGGCGGCGGCGGCCGGTACCCAAAATGCCTTGCGCTGCCATGGATAGGACGGCAGCGCGACAAAGGGCTGCGGCGCCAGATAGACGCGATCCCATTGCAGCGGATAACCCTGGGCATACAAGGCGCCCAAGGCGCCGAACAAGTGCATCTGCTCGTCGGCGTTACGGCGCAGGACCGGCAGCGTGGCGCCTTCGCGCTTGGCATGGCGCAGGCATTGCGATATCGCGTAGGACAACACCGGCGGATACGGCGCGATCTCAATAAAAGTGTCGCACGCGGCGTCGATCAATGCGCCGACGGCATCGGCGAACAGCACCGCGTCGCGGATGTTGCGCGCCCAGTAAGCGGCGTCCATGTCGCGTCCGTCGATCATCTTGCCCAGCACCGACGACGCCAGCGGCAGCGTCGCCGACGTCGGCGCGATGCCCGCCAGCGCGCGCGTCAACGCGTCCACATCGATACTCTGATCGTGGCCGGCGCCCGGGGTGTCGAGGATGTTGCAGAACACCTGCCGCGCCTTCAAGGACGCGACCAGTTTCGCCACGGACGCGGCATTGCCCGACAAAACCACCGAAGTCGGACTGTTGTTGACGGCAATGGCGACGTCCGCCGCTTCCGCGTCGAGGATGGCCTGCACTTCCAGGCGCGGCATTTCGACGGTGGCCATGGCGCCATGCCCGGCCGCGGCCGCCGCGCCGTCCCGCAGGCAGCGGCTGCGCAAGAAAATAATCCGGGTCGCGTCGGCCAGGCTCAGCGCGCCGGCCACATGGGCCGCCGCCACTTCGCCGAAACTGTGGCCGACAATGGCCGCCGGCTGCACCCCTTTGGCGCGCCACAACGCGGCCAGCGCCACCTGGTAGGCGAATTGGCAGGGATGGTAGACGTCGAGCTGTTGCGGATCGAGCGCCCCGCCCTGCTCGCCACACAAGCGTGCCAGCAAAGGCCAATCCGCGTATTCCTGAAACAACTGTGCGCATTGGTTCAGGACGTCGAAAAAGACCGGCTCGCTGTCCAGGAAATCGCGGCTCAGGCTCCAAGCCTGGCCGCGATGGCCGGAGAAGACAAAGGCCAGTTTCGGCTGTTCGCCGGGCTGCCGAGGCAAATAGGACATGCCCGCCAGCATCTCGCCGGCAAGGAAGGCGCGCAAACGCTCCACCAGTTCATCGCGGTCGGCAAACACGATGCCCAAGCGGCACGCGTGGTGGTCGCGGCGCAGCGCCGCACTGTGGCATAGCGCGTCCAGGTTCAGCGCATCCGTAGGCTGCTCCAGCAGGTCCAGGTAAGCGCGGACCAGCTCGTGCAAGGCCTCCGGCGTGCGCGCCGACAGCGGCAACAGTTTCGCCGTGCGCGGCGCCGGCGCGGGCCGCGCAACGCCCGGCGCCGGCGCCTGTTCCAACACGACGTGGGCGTTGGTGCCGCCGAAGCCGAAAGCGCTGACTCCGGCAAGGTGCGGCCCGCCCTGGTCGCTCCAGGCAGCCTCGGTTTGCTGCACGTGCAAACCCAATTGATCGAAAGGGATGTAGGGATTCGGTACCGCGCTGTGCAGGCTGGCCGGTATCCGGCCATGCTTTAATGCCAGCGCGACCTTGATCAGCGAGGCGATCCCGGCGGCCGCTTCGGTATGCCCGATATTCGATTTCACCGACCCGATCGCACAATTGCGGCCGGCCGGCAATACCTGGCCGAGCGCATGCGCCTCGATAGGATCGCCCAGCAGGGTGCCGGTGCCGTGCGCCTCGACGTACTGGAGTTGGTCCAGCGGACGCCGGGCGCGCTGGAAGGCGGCGCGGATGACCGCCTCCTGCGCCGCCTGGTTCGGCGCGCTGATGCCGTTGCTTAAACCGTCGTGGTTGACCGCGCTGCCCGGGATCAGCGCGTAGATCTGGTCGGCATCGGCCAGCGCCCGCGACAAGGGCTTCAGCACGACGATGCCCACGCCTTCGCTGCGCACCATGCCGTTGGCCTGGGCGCCGAACGCCATGCAGCGCCCGTCCGGGCTGGTGCCGCCGGCGGCGGAAAAACTGATGGTCACATCGGGCTTGAGGATCAGGTTGACGCCGCCGGCCAGCGCCAGCGTCGATTCACCGCTCCACAAGCTCTGGCACGCCAGGTGCACCGACACCAGGGAGGAGGAACAGGCGGTGTCGACCGCCAGGCTGGGCCCCTTCAAGTCGAAGACATAGGAAATCCGGTTGGCCGCGATACTGAACGCGTTGCCGGTCGCCCAGCGCGGATCGATGGCGCCGCCGGAGCCGGACAGCAGCGCGCTATAGTCGTTGTTGCAGATACCGATAAATACGCCGGTGCGCGACGCCTTGAGTCCGGCGGCGGGCAGGCCGGCGTCCTCCAGCGCCTCGTAGGCGGTTTCCAGCAACAGCCGCTGCTGCGGGTCCATCGTCACCGCTTCGCGCGGCGAGATGCCAAAGAAGTTTTCATCGAAGCGGTCGATGTCTTCCAGGAAGCCGCCCCAGCGCGTATTCATTTTGCCCGGCACCGATGGCGCCGCGTCATAGAAGGCGTCGACCGGCCAGCGCTCCGGCGGAACTTGCGTAATCGCGTCGGTCTGCTCGCGCAGCAGAGTCCAGAACGCCGCGGCACCGGCGGCGCCGGGGAAACGGCAGCCGATGCCGACGATCGCAATCGGCTCGGCGGCGCCGGCGCCAGGCGGCGGCAGCGGCGCCGGCGTCGGCGCCCGCGCTGCCGCGTCGAGGCTGTTGGCCAGCAGGTCGATGGTCGGGCAGTCGTACAGCAGGGTCGGCGCCAGGCGTCGTCCCAGGTGTTGCTCCAGTTCGCCCGACAAGCGCACGGCGGTCAGCGAGTCGATGCCGTATTCGGCGAACGGCTTGTGAATATCGATCTCCGCGGCGGCGCGCTTGGCATACTCGCCCACGCGCGCTTTCAGCCAGTCGCGCACGGCCTGCGCCGCCGCCGTTGCCACTGGCGCAACCGGCGCCGGCGCCGCCGTACCGTCGCGCCAGGCGTGCAGCACATCGAGCGTGCCGTCCAGCAATGCTTCCTTGCAAGCACGGCGGCGTATCTTCCCGCTCGATGTTTTGGGAATGCCGCCGGGTTTCAACAGGTAGAGCGCATGCGGCCAGATTTCGTGCTGAAGAAAGACGCTGTCGCGCACCGCCGCGCACAAGGCCTCGACATCGAGCCGGCGCACATGCTGCCGTTCCACTTCAACCACCAGCACCAGTTGCTCTTCGCCGTCGCGCTCCTGCGAAAAGGCGGCGCCGTAGCCATGCCGTAGCGCCGGGTGGGATTGCTCCATGGTCTGTTCGATATCATGCGGATAATAGTTGCGCCCGCGCAGAATGATCAAGTCCTTCAGGCGGCCGGTAATGAAGAGTTCTTTGTCTTGTACAAAACCAAGATCGCCGGTGCGCAGGAAAGACCTGTCGCCGCCGGCCAGGCGGGCGCCGAAGGTTTCCAGCGTCTGCGCCGGCCGGTTCCAATAGCCTTGCGCGACGCTCTCGCTGGCGACCCATATCTCGCCGACGCGGTCTGGCGCGCAGACACTGAAGGTCTGCGGATCGACGATCAGGACCGTTTCTTCGTCCGCGATCTGGCCACAGCCGACGCTGACGCGCACGCCGTCGTCGCCGCCCGCCACGGCGCCGACCCGGTCCTGCAACAGCAGCGAGGCGTCCAGGCCAATACTGACCGGACGCTCGCCGCGGCGCCCCGACGCCACCAGAATCGTCGCCTCGGCCAGTCCGTAGCAGGGGAAAAATGCGCTGCGGCGAAAGCCGCTGGGCGCAAAAGCGGCGGCAAAACGCTCCAGGGTGTCCAGGCGTACCGGCTCGGCGCCGTTGAAGGCGACGTTCCAACGGCCAAGATCGAGGCCCGCGCGCTCTACCGCCGTGGTCTTGCTGGCGCACAACTCATAGGCGAAATTCGGGCCGCCGCTGGTGCTCGCCCGGTAACGCGAAATGGCCCGCAGCCAGCGTATCGGCTGTTGCAGGAAATGCACCGGCGACATGAACACCAGCGTCGCGCCGACATACAGCGGTTCCAGCGTATTCGATATCAAGCCCATGTCGTGAAACATCGGCAACCAGCCGACCACCAGCATGTCGGGCTGTCCGCAACTCTGTTTGATGCGCTCCAAATTGGCCATCAGGTTGCGGTGGCTGACCATCACGCCCTTGGGCGTACAGGTCGAACCGGAGGTGTATTGCAGGAAGGCCGTGGCGGACGGCTGCCGCGGCACGCCGGGGAAATCGCCTGCCGCCGCGGCCGGCACATCGTCCGTGGTCAGGCAACGCATGCCGTGCAGCGGCGAGGCTGGCTGCGTCGACAGCGGCAACTCGTCGACGACGGCGCGGGTCGTCAGGAACAGGCGCGCGCCGCAATCCTTGATGACGCTCGCCAGGCGCTCGTCGGGGCGGTTGCGGCGCGGCGGATACAAGGGCACCGCGATCGCGCCCGCGTACAGCACGCCGAAAAACGCCTCGATGAAATCCAGCCCGGACGGATACAGCAGCGCGACGGGCTGTCTGCCGGTGTCGAGCGCAATCAGGCGCGCCGCGATGGCGCGGGCTTTTTTATCCAGTTCGCCATAGCTGAGGCGAATTTCTTGCGTTTCGCCGTCGGCCAGGAAGATGTAGGCGGTCTGGTCGGCCTGATGCTCGGCGCGCCAGGCCAATACATCCAGCAGGGTGGCAAAATCCGCTCCGGCGGCGTCGACGTGCATACTCGTGGGCTTCATTTGTATCGCTTCCTCAAGCTGTTTCCAAAAAATTTTTGGTGTTACTGTCGGGCTTGGGAATGGTCGCATCCGTCAAAAGGTCGAGGTTTCCGTTCAAGAAGCCGTCCTTGCAGGCGCTGCGGCGGATTTTTCCGCTCGATGTCTTGGGAATGCCGCCCGGCTTCAGCACGCACACCACATGCGGGCGCAATTCATGGTGCAGGAACACATTGCGTTGAACCGCCATCGTCAATTCGTCCAGATCGAGCGCACGCACATATTTCCGATCCACTTCCAACGCCACGAGCAGGCGCTCCTCACCCTCGACCTCAACCGAAAATGCCGCGCAGCAGCTTTCACGCACCGCCGGATGGGCTTCCTCGATGCTGCGTTCGATGTCTTGCGGGTAGTAATTCGCGCCGCGGATAATGATCAAATCCTTGAGGCGCCCGGTGATGAACAACTCATTGCCATGAATGAAGCCCAGGTCGCCCGTGCGCAAGAAGGTGGCGTCGCTGCCGGCCAGTCGCGCGTGGTATTTTTCCCGGGTTTCCGCGGGCCGGTTCCAATAGCCCTGGGTCACACTGTCGCCGGCCACCCAGATCTCGCCGACGCGATCCGGCGCGCAGGCCGACAGGGTTTGCGGATCGACGATGGCGATTTTTTCGGCATCGGCAATCTGCCCGCAACCGACGTTGTGGCTGACCTTCCCGGCATCGTCGGCGGCGACGCGGACCCGGTCCTGCAACAGCGCCGCACTGTCCAGCCTCAGGCTGACCGGCCGTTGGCCGCGGTCGCCCGCGGCCAACAGCAAGGTCGCCTCGGCCATGCCATAGCACGGCAAGAAGGCGCCGCGGCGAAAACCGTGGGGCGCGAAGGCCGCCGCAAAGCGGTCGAGGGTTTCCAGCCGGACCGGTTCGGCGCCATTGAAGGCGACCTCCCAGCTGCTCAAGTCCAGGCCCGCGCGTTGCTCGGGTGTCGATCTGCGGACACAAAAATCATAGGCGAAATTCGGCCCGCCGCTGGTCGTCGCCCGATGCCGCGAGATGGTGCGCAGCCAGCGCATCGGATTTTGCAGGAAATGCACCGGCGACATGAACACCAGTTGGCCGCCGACGTACAGCGGTTGCAGCGTGTTGCCGACCAGCCCCATGTCGTGGAACAATGGCAGCCAGCCGATCATTTTCAGTTTTTCCGTGTGGCCAAAACT
Source organism: Janthinobacterium sp. CG3 (assembly GCF_000344615.1). Taxonomy (GTDB): domain Bacteria; phylum Pseudomonadota; class Gammaproteobacteria; order Burkholderiales; family Burkholderiaceae_D; genus Janthinobacterium. The sequence continues at coordinate 180,928 of NZ_KB467825.1, forward strand.
CTGCCTGATCAGTTCCAGGTTGGCCATCAGGTTGCGGTGGCTGACCATGACGCCCTTGGGGCTACTAGTCGACCCGGAGGTGTACTGAAGGAAGGCGGTGTGCGAGGGATGCGGCAATGTTTGCGCCGGCTGCGCCAGCGCCGCGCACGCCGCGGTATCGGTATCGGTATCGGTATCGGTGGCGATGCCGCGCAGCGCGGCCAGCGCCGGCGTTTGCGCCACATAGCGCGCCATCTCGCCGAGGATATCGGCGGTCGTCATCAGGTAGCGCGCGTCCGAATCGGCGATGACGGCGGCCAACCGTTGGTCGGGCCGGTTGCGGTGCGGCGGATACAAGGGCACCGCGATGGCGCCGGCATACAAGGCGCCGAAGAAAGCCACGATGAATTCGAGGCCGGCCGGATACAGCAGCAGGACCGCTTGCGCCCCTACCCCCTGTGCGGCCAGGTGCGCCGCGATCGCCTTGGCGCGCCGGTCGAGTTGGCCAAAGGTGATCGACACGGCGTCGTCCTCGCCGTCGACAAGAAAGGTATACGCCACCTGCTGCGATTGGTGCAGCGCGCGCCATTTCAACAGTTCGACCAAGGTAGGGAAATTTCTTCCGTCCACGTGTTGCTGTGCATTCTCAAGCGTCATCTTGTTTCCCCAATGTTTTTAACATCCACTGTCACGGCTCCCGCACGCCAGGCTACAGATCGTTGACTTTGAAAATCGGAAAATAACTTGAGATCTTTCCCTCCGCGTACTGTTGCGCCAGTTCGGGAATGTCGTCCCACGACCAGGGCGCGTCGGTGCACGGCACCATCCAGTCATGTTCTTCCGCGTAAAGCAGGGCCTCGTGGGTATTGCGCGAGCCGTGCGTGTAAACATGGATATGCCGATTGATGCACTCGTTGGCACGATTGACCTGCAGCTCCGATCCTTCCTTCCAGCCGCAGGTGGTGATCACCCCTTGGCGCGCGAGCGACTTTTGCGTCGCGCGGAACACCGGCCCGCCGATATTGTCGATAAAGATGGACACGCCGGCGCCACCGGTGTGTTCTTTGACGAGATCCAGGAAAATCCCCTCCGAGCGCACGTAACGCTTGCGGTAGTCGAGGTCTTCCTTGAATTTTTTTTCGTCGAACATCAGGTCCGGGAATTGCCGCCGGTCGATCGCGGTCAAGCCCAGGCTCCGGCACAGCGCCAGGCGCCGGTCGTCGGACGCGACCATGGCCACGCGGCAGCCCTGGGACTTCGCCAGCATCAGTTGGGCCAGCGAGACGCCGCCGCCCCACGCCCACACATGCGGCGACTTCGCCTCTGTTTCATCGACTTGCAGACGCAAGGCGCCATACGCGACTTTCCAGTTATCCCACGCGGTGGCGTAACGGATGGGAAAGCTGGCCCACTGCTGGAGCGAACGTTTGGAATTGCGTGGAAGCGGATAAACCTGGCTGGCGTGGAGCTTCATTTGCTTGGCGAGCACGCCCATCGTGCCGGGCGCGTCGTAGGCGAGGATCTTGACTGGATAGCCGAACGCATCCCATAGATCGACGCTGACCAGGACGCACAGGTCGCCCTCCTTGACGTTGTCGACCGCCGCGCCGACCCGCAGGATCCGCACGACGCCGGCGTTGCCAAGCACCACGCGCGGTTCGCCCCGCTGGCGGCAGATGTCGAGCGGCCAGCGGCTGATGGCATGCGCCATGTTGCCTTCCCAGCAGCCATAAATCGGCTCGGCAAGCACTTCCTGCTCGGTGATCGGCTTGAATGAAAAAATTTCACGCGTCAGCACGCCCGGCTCCGGAATACCCGAACCGGCACGCAGCACCCAAGCTTCTGTATCAATCATGGAGTCTTTAACCCATCTCAAGAAAAGACCGCCGCGCGTCTACACCCCGACGTATCGGAGTGCAACTCAGCCCAGCAGGGGGATTTCGTTAATGTCGACTAACAGATGGAAGGCTGGACGGCATGCGTCCGCGCTTCGGCAAGCTCGGCAAGTCAAGCACGCCGAGCTTAGCGGCTCGCCTCGGCTTCCTCGATCGCAGCAAGGGTGGCGACCCCGCCGGCGGTGTGTGAAGTGGCAGCCATGTGCTTTCTGAGCGAGAGGGGACGCATGTCCAGCCACACCTCATTGATATATTCCAGGCAGGATTCGCGTACTCCGCGCTTGCCAGCGAGATGCCAACCCAAGGGGATGGCCTTGTCAGCCGGCCATATTGAATACTGCCCTTCGTCGTTCACCACGACTTCATACACGAGTCCAGCGGAGGCGTTTTCAGATAACATGGGGAAACCCTTGCATGATTAAAAGTAAATATTTACAAATAAACCAATGAATGCCAGCTCAGACAACTCTTTGCGGACCTGGCGCGCGCCGGCTCGGGATAAACGGGTAGCGAAAAACGTTCTGCGCGCTTAATTGGTATATCCGCTAGATTTCCCAATTATAATAGTTGTATTTATGCAAACAATAATTCTACGCTATTTTTTTGACAAGATTCTATCCGAATGTAACAAAATTATAACTATCTAACCCGGCGGCGCGGACGCGGAAACGCTTGTTGGTATCCTTTTTCCGCCCCCGACAGCCAATCCACCCAAGTTAAGAATTTTTCTTTAAAAGTAGAGCGAAATACAATAAAAAGCTTGACATGCCAGTGAGGTAGGGCGCGGTCAGTGAGATTTTTTACCTCATTGGCCGCTATGTCCCTTGCCGCACTGTTCAACGATCTTGCCGCGCATTTGCAGTCCGTCGAATTCCTTCTGACG
>NZ_KB467825.1:183784-223064 GCF_000344615.1 Janthinobacterium sp. CG3
CACATTGCGTTCTGCATGCGCGTCGAGAAGGCCGGCAACGGCGGCTTTCCCTGCGTGCGCGACTTCCTGCGCTCCGGTCTGAGCGAGCAGCTCGTCATGCTGCGCGCGCCCGACCGGCGCGACGCCGACGATTATGAATGCCCCCGAGANCCCCAGCAGGNGCGCCTCGTCCGCCATGTCGCGCCGAACGGCAAGGTGCGGGTGTTGATGACCAATTTGTTCGACAGCGCGCGCTTTCCCGCCGACGGCTTCGGCGACCTCTACCACAAGCGCTGGCGTATCGAGGAAGCCTTCAAGCGGCTCAAGCATCGNCTCAATTTGGAGCATGTGTCNGGCCTGTCCCAGCAAGCCGTGGTGCAGGACGTCGCCGCCAAAATCATGTGCGATAACTTGCAAACCCTGGCGGCCTTGACAGCCCACGACAGCGCCGACCTGCGCGCAGCCGAGCGCATCAACCACGCCTATGCGCATACCGCCCTCAAACCATTGTTGCCGGCCCTTCTGCTCGGAAAAAAGGTGGCGAAGTTACTGCGCGAGGTGCTGCGCCTGATTGCGAAACGGACACACATCCATCGGGAAAATCTATCCAAAACACGCAAAACCAGGCCGAAGCCGCACAAGCACATGATCCAAAAACCATGTTAAAAGGTTGGAAAATCCCTAACTTGGGTGGATTGCCCCGACAGCGCGCCGTCGACAGGCCGGGGAAGGCCTGCACCGCAGCCGGATTCACCACAGGGCCGACGATTTGACGTATCCTCGCTTCATTCTTCCACCGAACAGGATCGAGCATGGGCAATCGCCTTTCTAAAATCGCCACCCGCACCGGCGACAACGGCAGCACCGGCTTGGGCGACGGCAGCCGCACCAGCAAGGACAGCGTGCGCGTGCACGCAATGGGCGACGTCGACGAGTTGAACTCCCACATCGGCCTGCTGCTGTGCGAAACCATGCCGGAGCCGCTGCGCGACGAACTGGTGGGTATCCAGCACGACCTGTTCGACCTCGGCGGCGAAATCTGCATCCCCGGCTACCAGTTAATTACCGAAGTGCACGTGGGCCGCCTCGACGATCTGCTGGAAAAATACAACGCCGACTTGCCGGCGCTGACCGAGTTCATCCTGCCGGCCGGCTCGCGGGCGGCGTCGATCGCGCACATCTGCCGCACCATCTGCCGCCGCGCCGAGCGCAGCATCGTCGCGCTGGGCAACGCCGAAACCATTCACGACCACCCGCGCCAATACGTCAACCGCCTGTCCGACCTGCTGTTCGTGCTCTCGCGCGTACTCAACCGCTTCGGCGGCGGCGGCGACGTCCTGTGGCAGCACGAACGCAAGCGCGGATAAGCACCGCACGGGGCTATCGGGCCGGGTGCACACCAAGGGGAATACGATGACTATATTCAATCCAAACCGGCGCGCCGCCGCCTCGTTCGACACGCCGGCGCCGCCGCGCCGCCGGTTTTTGCAAACCGGCGGCATGGCGCTGGCCAGCGCCATGGGCGGCAAGGCGATGGCGGCCGTTCCGCCGTCCAACGCGCCGGAACGCACCCTGCGCCTGTACAACACCCACACCGGCGAGCAATCGAACACCGTCTACTGGGCCGACGGCATCTACCAGCCGGACGGGTTGAGCGAAGTCAGCCGCCTGCTGCGCGACCACCGCTCCAACCAGGTCGGTGACATGAACAAGGGCCTGCTGGACCTGCTGTTCCTGCTCTCGTCCGCGCTCGACACGCAGGAACGCTTCCAGGTCATTTCCGGCTACCGTTCGCCGGCCACCAACGCCATGCTGCAAAAGAAAAACAAACACAGCGGCGTCGCCACGCGCAGCCTGCACATGGACGGCCTGGCGATTGACGTCCGCGTGCCGGGCCGCGACTTGGCCGACGTGCGCCGCGCCGCCATCGCCCTGCAAGGCGGCGGCGTCGGCTACTATCCCGAATCGGACTTCGTCCACGTCGACATCGGCAGGGTACGCACCTGGTAAAGCTGGCGCACCTGTAAATAATACGAGTGAAAATGATACAAGCAATGGATTTACGCAGTTGGCGCGGTCGCGGCGCCGGGGTGGTACTCAGCGCCTTCCTGCTGGCCAACGCCGGCAACGCGCGCGCCGAGGGCGGCGCGGCCTGGTTTGTCGACGGCCGTCCCAGCGCCGAGGCCGGCGAGGCGCTGGCGATTTTGCAATCGGCCCCGGCCGACGGCCTCAATCCCGACGATTACCAGGTCGACATGCTGGCGCGCGCCTTGGGCGCCGCGGCGCCATTGACTGGCGCGGAACAGGCCAGCCTGGCGCGGACGCTGAGCGCGGCCATGAAACGCTACGTCTCCGACTTGCATTTCGGCAGGATCAATCCGCGCGACGTCCACGCCGCGTTCGCCTTGCCGACGAAGCAACTGGACCCGGCCAGCTATGTCGCCGACGCCGTCGCCACGCACACGCTGCCGGCCGCGGTGCGGGCCGCGGCGCCGCAACTGCCGCTGTACGCGGGCTTGCGCCAGGCGCTGCAACAATACCGCGCGCTGGGCGCGCACCCGGCCTTGCAACAACCCCTGCCCGCCCCCGCCGGCGGCAAATTGGCACCCGGCCAGGCCTACGCCGGCGCCGCCGACCTGGCGCGGCGGCTGAGCGCACTGGGCGACTTGCCGGCGGACGCGAAAGGCGGCGCGCAGTACCGCGACGCCCTGGTCGACGGCGTCAAAGCCTTCCAACTGCGCCACGGCCTGGCCGCCGACGGCGTCGTCGGCAAGGGCACCCTGGTGCAGCTCAACACCTCGCCGGCGGCGCGCATCCGGCAAATCGAACTGACGCTGGAACGCCTGCGCTGGACCCCGCTGCTGCTGGGCGAACGGATGATCGTCGTCAACGTGCCGGAGTTCGTGCTGCGCGCCTACGAGGTGAAGGATGGCGGCGCTCAACTGCGCATGAACGTCATCGTTGGCAAGGCGCTCGACACGCGCACGCCGCTGTTCGTCAAAGACATGCTCAACATTGAATTTAGCCCGTACTGGAATATTCCGCCGTCGATCGCGAAGGCGGAAACCGTGCCGCGGCTGCGCCGCGACCCGGCCCACTTCAGCAAGCAGGGCCTGGAATTCGTCAGCGCCGCCGGCACCACCGTGCCGCAGTTGTCGGCGGCCAACCTGGATGCCGTGATGCGCGGCGAATTGCGCATCCGCCAGCGGCCGGGGCCGATGAACGCGCTGGGCGACATCAAGTTCATCTTCCCCAACAGCGACAACATCTATCTGCACCACACGCCGGCGGTGCCGCTGTTCAAACGCGACCGGCGCGACCTGAGCCATGGTTGCATCCGCGTCGAAGATCCGGTCGCGCTGGCGAAATTCGTGCTGCAGGACCAAGCCGAATGGACCGAGCAGCGCATCCGCGACGCGATGGGCAGCGGCAAGTCCCACACAATACGGCTACAGCGCCCGCTGCCGGTGGTGATCGCCTACGGCACCGTGATCGCCAAGAACGATGGCAAGGTGTATTTCTTCAACGATATCTACGGCAACGACAAGTTGCTCGATACCGCCTTGAAGTCAAAAGAAAGCGCAAGGCGCAGCCCGCCAAAAGCGTCGTAGGGCGGAAGTTGTTGCTACGCCGATTTGATCGCCGGCGCCCTGATCCGATAGGAAAAAAATAGACGCCGGTGGCCGCGAGGCCACCGGCGTTCGGCGCTCGGCGCTCGGCGTTTAGTGCGCCGTCAGCGTCCCCGCGCGCTGCTCCATGAAGTGCAGGCCGCTGTGCGGGCACAATTCCAGCCAAGCCAGGTCGACATGGTCGAGACAGTCTTGCTTGCATCCAGTAACACCAATATCCGTCCAGCCATCGGGGATGGCCTTGCGCTCCGGCCAGATGGCGTACTGCTCTTCCTGGTCCATCAAAACCCGGAAGACAACCTCTTGATGGGTAAGTAACATATTTGGGCTCTTAATGTAAAAAAACATGGTTCGAGTTCAAAAAACAACCTTCATGCCCGTGGCCGAAACAGCGTTTTTCGAATTTATTTATGGCAATATCATATACGTTCTGGCCGCCTCAATATACGCGAATACACACATTTCCGATGCATAAACCACGGTCTCCGGCAGAGGTCGGAAATCCTGTATAAAGCTTGCCACAGCGCTGTTTCTTTGGCATGATTAGGCGCATGAACACGCCAAATTCTTCCGTCTCGAACCGCCCCCGCAGCGCCGCCACCGGCCCTGGCGCAGCGGCGTTCGGCGGTCGTGCCTGCGCGCGCGTGTCCTTCATCCGCGTTTCCGCCGTCTCCATTATTCGAATTAGTCAGGGTCGCTGAGCTACGGCGTCGCCGGTGCTCGGCGCCCCGAGCAGCGACGCGTCGTCGACGCCTTCCCTCGTCTATTCTATGGAGAACACCAATGCTTACTTGCGCGCCAAGCCCGGCCGAACTCGCCTATCCCAGCCTTGAACAAATCCGCCGCACCGCCAACCGCCTGAGCGGACAAATCCTCCACACGCCGGTCTGGCGCTGGCAAACCGGCATCGTCGAAGAGGCTTTGAGCCCCGCCAGCGAGGTGTGGCTGAAGCTGGAACTGTTCCAAAAAACCGGCACCTTCAAATTGCGCGGCGCGCTCAACTGCATCGCCGCGCTCGACCCGGCGGCGCTGCGCCGCGGCGTGGTCGCCGTCAGCGCCGGCAACCACGCCATCGCCGCGTCCTACGCCGCCAAACTGGCCGGCTGCGGCATCAAGGTGGTGCTGCCGCAACACGCGCTGCCGGCCCGCATCGCCGCTTGCAAAGATCTCGGCGCCGACGTGATATTGATGCCCGACATGCACCAGGCGTTCGCGCTCGGCCAGCGCATCGAGCGCGACGAGGGCCGCGCCATGCTGCACCCGTACGACGGCGCGCTGACGGCGCAGGGCACCGCCACCGTCGGCCTGGAGTTGATGGAGCAAGTGCCCGGACTGGACGCGGTGGTGGTGCCGGTGGGCGGCGGCGGCCTGTGCGGCGGCATCGCCGCCGCCGTCAAACAGCTCAACCCGCACTGCGCGGTATACGGCGTGGAACCGTTCGGCGCCGACGCGCTGTACCGCAGCTTCCAGTCGGGCCGGCCGGAAACGCTGGAGCGGGTCGACAGCGTCGCCGACAGCCTGTGCGCGCCGTACTCGATGGCCTACAGCTTCGGCGTGTGCCGCCGCTTCGTCGACGAGGTGGTGCGGGTCGGCGACGACGCGATCTGCGCCGCCATGCTGCACCTGTTCCGCGACGCCAAGCTGGTGGCCGAGCCGGCCGCCGCGGTCGCCACCGCCGCGCTGCTGGGGCCGCTGCGCGAGAAGCTCGACGGCAAGCGCGTCGCCCTCATCGTCTGCGGCTCGAACATCGACTCGGCGCGCTTCGCCGAGCTGCTGTGCCGCGGCGCGCGCGCCCGGGCGGCGTAGCAAAGCCAAGGACGTAACCCTGGCCTCAGAGCTTCAGGTCCGACCCCGGCTCTGCGCCGCTGGTGGACTTTTTTGCATTGCCGACGCGCGCGTTCAATACCGGCGCCAAATAAAAAACGACGCAACGGCGTCGTTTTTTATTGCCAATCCACAAACGCTTGTCAGCCGTTGTTGACCACCAGCCGCGGCTCGCCGCCGGCGAAGCGCTGCTTGATCGACGCGCAGATGCCGGCGCCGTCCAGGCCGACGCTTTTCAGCAGCAAGGCGGTGTCGCCGTGGTCGATGAACTTGTCCGGCAGGCCCAGCATCAGCAGCGGCTTGACGATGCCCTCGGCGGCCATCGCCTCGGCCACCGCCGCGCCGGCGCCGCCCATGATGCAACCCTCTTCCACCGTCACCAGGTAGTCGTGCTCGCGCGCCAGCTGGCGCAGCAGTTCGACGTCGAGCGGCTTGACGAAGCGCATGTTGGCCACCGTCGCGTCGAGCTGCTCGGCCGCGGCCAGGCTAGGCGCGACCATCGTGCCGAACGCCAGGATGGCGATCTTGGCGCCGTGGCGCTTGATTTCGCCCTTGCCCAGCGGGATCGTGGTGAATTCCTTGTGAATCGCCGCGCCAACGCCGGCGCCGCGCGGGTAGCGGATCGCCGCCGGGCCGTTGTACTGGTAGCCGGTGGTGAGCATCTGGCGGCACTCGTTTTCGTCCGCCGCGGCCATGACGACCATGTTCGGGATGCAGCGCAGATAGGCGATGTCGTAATTGCCGGCGTGGGTCGCGCCGTCGGCGCCGACCAGCCCGGCGCGGTCGAGCGCGAACGTGACGTCGAGGTTTTGCAGCGCCACGTCGTGGATCAGCTGGTCGTAGGCGCGTTGCAAAAAGGTCGAGTAGATCGCCACCACCGGCTTCATGCCCTCGCAGGCCAGGCCGGCGGCAAACGTCACCGCGTGCTGCTCGGCGATGCCGACGTCGAAGTAGCGGTCGGGGAACTGCTCCTCGAACTTGACCATGCCCGAGCCTTCGCGCATCGCCGGCGTGATGCCGACCAGGCGCGGGTCCTTCGCCGCCATGTCGCACAACCAGTTGCCGAACACTTCGGTGTAGGTGATCTTGCCGGCGGCGGCGGGCTTGAGGCCCTCGGCCGGGTTGAATTTCGGCGTGCCGTGGTACAGCCCCGGCTCGGCCTCGGCCAGCTTGTAGCCCTGGCCCTTCTTGGTGACCACGTGCAGGAACTGCGGACCCTTCAGCTGCTTCAGGTTTTGCAGCGTCGGAATCAGCGAGTCGAGGTCGTGGCCGTCGATCGGGCCGATGTAGTTGAAGCCGAATTCCTCGAACATCGTGGCCGGCATCACCATGCCCTTGGCGTGCTCCTCCAGGCGCTTGGCCAGTTCCCGCATCGGGCCGGGCAGCACCGACTTGCCGACGTTCTTGGCGGCCGCGTAGAACTGGCCCGACATCAGCCGCGCCAGGTAGCGGTTCAGCGCGCCCACCGGCGGCGAGATCGACATGTCGTTGTCGTTCAGGATCACCAGCAGCTTGATGTCTTCCTGCACGCCGGCGTTGTTGAGCGCCTCGAAGGCCATGCCGGCCGTCATCGAGCCGTCGCCGATGACGGCGATGGCGTGGCGCGGGTCGCCCTTGATCTTGGCCGCCTGCGCCATGCCCAGCGCGGCCGAGATCGACGTCGACGAGTGCGCCGTGCCGAAGGTGTCGTATTCGCTTTCGCTGCGGCGCGGGAAGCCGGAGATGCCGTCCAGCTGGCGCAGCGTGTGCATCTGCTCGCGCCGTCCGGTCAGGATCTTGTGCGAATAGGTCTGGTGGCCGACGTCCCAGACGATGCGGTCGTGCGGCGTGTTGAACACGTAGTGCAGCGCCACCGTCAGCTCGACCGTGCCCAGGTTCGACGACAGGTGGCCGCCGGTCTTCGAGACCGAGTCGAGCAGGTAGTGGCGCAGTTCGTTGGCCAGCGGCGTCAGCTGCGAGCGCGCCAGCTTGCGCACGGCCGCCGGTTCATTGATGGTTTCTAACAGTTTCATTTATGCCTTCCGCTGCACGATGAGGTCGGCCAGCTCGCGCAAGCGCAACGCCGCGTCGCCGAACGGCGCGAGCGCCGCGTGGGCCTCGTGCCGTAGTTGTTCTGCCAAGACCCTGGATGGCTCCAGGCCCAAAATGGATACGTAGGTCGGTTTGTTGGCCGCCGCGTCCTTGCCGGCGGTCTTGCCCAGCGTGGCCGAATCGGCGGTGGCGTCGAGCACGTCGTCGACCACCTGGAAGGCCAGCCCGATCGCCCGCGCGTAGGCGTTCAGCGCGACCAGCTCGGCGGCCGTCAAGTCCTTGCCGCACAGCGCGCCCAGCACCACCGCCGCGCGCAACAGGGCGCCGGTTTTCAACTGGTGCATCTGTTCGAGCTGCGCCAGGGTCAAGCTCAGGCCGACGCTGTCGAGGTCGATCGCCTGGCCGCCGCACATGCCGGCCGTGCCCGACGCCTGCGCCAGCAACGCCAGCATCGCCAGCTGGCGCGCCGGCGGCAGGCCGCCGGCCTCGGCCAGCACGGCAAACGCCTGCGACTGCAGCGCGTCGCCGACCAGCAGCGCGGTGGCGTCGTCGTAGGCCACGTGCACGGTCGGCTTGCCGCGCCGCAGCGCGTCGTCGTCCATGCACGGCATGTCGTCGTGCACCAGCGAGTAGACGTGGACCATCTCGACCGCCGCCGCCGCCCGCGCCAGGGCCGCCGCGCCGGCGCCGAACAGCGCGCCGGCCGCGTACACCAGCAGCGGGCGCACGCGCTTGCCGCCGCCCAGCGCCGCGTAGCGCATGGCGTCGTGCAATTTGTGCGGCACCGCGCCCGCGCCCGGCAGCAATTCGTCCAGGCTGCGTTCAACGCCCGCCTGCACCGTCTTCATCCAATCGTCGAAACCCGCCGCGGCCGTCACGACGCCGCCTCGTCGCCGTTAGCGTCGGAGAAAGGTTTCAGCATATCGCCTTCCAGCACCTTGACCTGCGCGTCGACCTTATCGAGTTGCGCGGCACAATATTTGACCAGTTCCGAGCCGCGCTGGTAGGCCGCGACCGACGCTTCCAGCGGCAACTGGCCCGCCTCCATTTGCGTCACCAGTTGCGCCAACTCGGCCATCGCTTCTTCAAACGAGGCCGGCGCGCCGGTTACGGGTAGTATTTTCTTTGACATAAGCACTCAGATAATTTCTCGGCACAGGGGGCGACGGTGGTGGAACCGCGCAGTGTAGAACGTTATTTTAGAACAAACTACTCTAATCAGTGAAAACTTCGCCGCCGCCACGCGCGCGCCGGCCGAGGCGGACCCGGCCGGAAGTGGCAATAAGCCTGGATTTTATCGCATTCGCCCGCATCTGCGCCCCCGATTGGCGCGCGCGCGGCCGGCTTTTTTGCGCAAAGCCGCGGCAACGTGGCCGCTTTGACAAAGCAAGCGCCGATACGCGGTATAATCGCCGGTTCTGTCCGAAATACCGTTTCAAAAACATTGAATTCAGGTCTTTGCGGATTCTTTCTCTCTCTGGCTGTTGCACATATGAAGGGGGGTTGGGATGTCCGATCTGGCAACTCACGCCAAGCTGGCGCCGTCAAACGCGCAACTTCCGGTCCACGTCTATTTTGACGAAGCGCTACTGCGGCGCGAAACGCAGCAATTGTTCCAAGCCGGCCCGCGCTACGTCGGGCACGAGCTGATGGTGCCGAACGTCGGCGATTTCGCCACCCTCGCTTCCGAGCACGAGGGTCGCATGCTGGTGCGCAACGCCAACGGCGTCGAGGTGCTGTCGAACGTCTGCCGCCACCGCCAGGCGCTGATGTTCAACGGCCGCGGCAACGCCAACAACATCGTCTGCCCGCTGCACCGCTGGACCTACGACTTGAAGGGCGAACTGATCGGCGCGCCGCACTTCGCCGAAACGCCGTGCCTGAACCTGTCGAAGACGCCCTTGCAAAATTGGAACGGCCTGCTGTTCGAGCAGAACGGCTACCACGTCATGGACAAGCTCAAGCAACTGTCGGTGGCGCCGGACCTGGATTTCTCGACCTACATGTTCGACCACGTCGAAGTGCACGAGTGCAACTACAACTGGAAAACCTTCATTGAAGTCTATCTGGAGGATTACCACGTCGAGCCCTTCCACCCGGGCCTGGGCAGCTTCGTCAGTTGCGACGACCTGCGCTGGGAATTCGGCGGCGACTACAGCGTGCAGACCGTCGGCGTGCACAAGGGCTTGCTCAAGTCCGGCTCGCCGGTCTACCAGCGCTGGCAGGAGCAGGTGCTGAAGTTCCGCGGCGGCACGCCGCCGCCGTATGGCGCGATCTGGCTGACGCTGTACCCGAACATCATGGTCGAATGGTATCCGCACGTGCTGATCGTCTCGACGCTGTGGCCGGACGGCCCGCAAAAGACGCGCAACGTCGTCGAGTTCTATTACCCCGAGGAAATCGTGCTGTTCGAGCGCGAATTCATCGAAGCCGAGCGCGCCGCCTACATGGAAACCTGCGTCGAAGACGACGAGATCGCGCTGCGCATGGACGCCGGGCGCCGGGTCTTGATGCGCCGCGGCGTCAGCGAGGCCGGACCGTACCAGTCGCCGATGGAAGACGGCATGCAGCATTTCCATGAGTGGTACCGCAGCAAGATCGATTTGTAAGCGCCGCGCACCGCCGCCCCACCCCGCCCCTAAGGATCACATGCAATCGTTGTGGATGCTGTTTGCCAGCTTTATGTTCGCCATCATGGGCGTGTGTGTGAAACTGGCGTCGAGCCTGTACTCGACGTCGGAAATCGTCATGTACCGCGGCATGGTCGGCATGACGGTGATGTGCTGCATGATCCTGTACCAGGGCGGCAGCTTCAAAACGCGCTTCGTCGGCGGCCACCTGTGGCGCGGCATCGTCGGCGTGGTCGCGCTGTGGCTGTGGTTTTACGCCATCGCCATCCTGCCGCTGGCCACCGCGATGACGCTCAACTACATGGCGCCGATCTGGATGGCCCTGATCCTGCTGTGCGCCGGCTGGTGGCACGCCAGGAACCACGTCGAGTGGCCGCTGATGGCCGCCATCGCGATGAGCTTTGTCGGCGTCACGCTGCTGCTGCAACCGGTGTTCGAATCGCAGCAACTGTCCGGCGCGCTCACCGCGCTGGTGTCGGGCATGCTGTCGGCGCTGGCCTACCTGCAGGTGCGCAAGCTGGGCCTGCTGGGCGAACCCGAATACCGCGTGGTCTTCTACTTCTCCATCGTCAACTTCCTCGCCGGGCTGTTCGGCAACATCGCCAGCGCCGGCCTGGGGCCGGTGACCTGGCACGCCCACACCACCGCGCAGGGCGGCTTGCTGCTGCTGGGCATCGGCCTGTGCGCGACGATGGCGCAAATGGCGATGACGCGCGCCTACCGCCTCGGCAAGACGCTGGTGGTGGCCAACCTGCAATACACCGGCATCGTCTTCTCCAGCGCCTGGGGCGTGCTGATCTTCGGCGACGTCTTCGACTGGCACGGCTGGGCCGGCATCGGCGTGATACTCTGCTCCGGCATCGCCGCGACCTATTACAATACCCGCAACACCGAACGCGGCGCCGCGATAGCCCGCACCGATCCCATCGCAAGCGAAGTTTAAGGAGACTGCCGATGCACACGACCCTGATCAGCGCCAACGCGCTGGCGCAGCATTTGACCGACCCGGACTGGATCATCCTCGACTGCCGCCACGACCTGATGAACCCGGACGCCGGGCGCGACGCCTTCGCCGCCGGCCACATCCAGAACGCCCAGTTCGCCGGCGTCGACGCCGACCTGTCCGGCGCCAAGCTTGGTCCGGACGGCGCCTTCCGCGGCCGCCACCCGCTGCCCGAGCGCAACGCGCTGGTCGCCACCCTGCGCGCCTGGGGCGTCAACGACGGCTCGCAAGTGGTGGCCTACGACGCCCACGGCGGCATGTTCGCGGCGCGGCTGTGGTGGTTGCTGCGCTGGATCGGCCACCCGGCGGTGGCGGTGCTCGACGGCGGCCTGGCAGCCTGGCAGGCGCGGGAGCTGCCGCTGGTGACGCCGCTGGCGCCGCGCGCGCTCGGCAACATCGTCGAAAAACACACGCTGACCCGCACCGTCGACGTCGCCGCCGTGCTGGCCAACCTGCACGGCGGCGCCGACACCGTGGTCGACGCCCGCGCGCCGGAGCGCTTCCGCGGCGAGAACGAAACCATCGACCCGGTCGGCGGCCACATCCCGGGCGCCCGGAACCGCTTCTTCAAGGACAACCTGCAGGCCGACGGCCGCTTCAAGGACGCCGCCGAACTGAAACGCGCGTTCCTCTCGCTGTTCGACGCGCCGCAACACGCCATCATGCAATGCGGCTCCGGCGTGACCGCCTGCCACAACCTGCTGGCCCTGGAAGTGGCCGGCCTGCACGGCGCCGCGCTGTACCCGGGCTCGTGGAGCGAATGGTGCGCCGACCCGGCGCGGCCGGTGGCCAGCGGGGCCTGAGCCGCGGGCGACAACGGCGAAAAAAAAGCTTCTGCGCGGTTTCCCGCGGAGAAGCTTTTTTTAACTGCATTGCGACGCGCCTGGCGACACGGGCCGGCAGCCTAGCCGCCGCGGCAAGGCCCTTACCAGGTGCGCATCAGCCCATTCATCCGCGCCAATTCGTAGAGCTGGTTGTTACGCAGCTTGTTGGTTACATTGTAGCTCTTGTCCTGGTAGCTGAAATCGTACACCCAGAGCGCGGACATCTGCACCTGTTGAGCGAGGATCACCTCCGAGAACTTAAAAAATTTTTCGTTCGCCGCGTCGGGCCCCAAACCTCCTGCCGCAATAGTATTCGAATCCGCACCAAACTCCCCTAAAAAGAACGGCCGCTTACTTCCCGCCAATTTCGAACGCTCCATAGCCGCGCCAATGATCTGCGCAATCGTCGCGCCGTCCAGGCCAAAATACTTTTCCTTTGTGCCTTCCGAGTACGGATACAGGTGCATGGAGAAGGTGTCGACGGGTGCCGGATCGTTTTCCTCGAGGATCTTGCCAAACTCCTCCTTGGAATCGGAAACGTAGGAATTTGGCCAGTGGCGCATATGGTAGGCGTTCGCACGGGGAATATTGTTTCCGCTGAAAATAGGCGTGGTCTTATCCAGCGTCCTCACCGTCTCGGCGAAGAGCTGCACGGCGGCTGTAATTGTCGTCGGGGTAAAGTTATCCTTTGCCAATCTTTTTGGCTTATTGTCAGCCGGGTCTATTGGCAGAGAATAATTTGGCGCACCGAGGGCCGGGTCTGTCGGCAGATAACGACCGTTGTTATAACCCTTGACTTCGGTCAGGTCCATGAAGCTGCTCGCCTCATTGGAGAACTCCCACGCCCACACGGCCTTGTGGCCCTGGTATGCGTCGACGATCTCGAGCGTGATCTTCTTCATCCGCTCCATTGTTTTACTTCCCGCGACTCCCGTCTTCGGGATGGCTTCGTCTTCCATGTCGGCAATTGCCGTCCAATTCCAAAACACATCCACGATCACGCCGATGTTATTGGCTGCCGCATCATCCAAGAACTTCTTCAAGCGCGCATGGTAAGCCAGCGAGATCTTTTGGTCCGTCGGGCTAAACACAGCTTTGAGGTCCCGGGGCCAGAAAGGGAGCGCGCTGATGCGAACGAACGGAATATTGTTAGCCCTGAGGATCTGAAGTCCTTCCAAGGTCGTCGGCGTCGTAGCGGGATTGCGGATGACGGCGTCAAAATAGTTGACGCCGACGCCGTAGAAGGGCTTGCCGTCCTTGTAGAACTTGCCGTCCTGGATGGACAGCGGACCGGCACCGGCGTTGGCATTGAAGGCGGCCAGCGCCAGGGCGGCGCAACACAGGGTTTTCTTCAAAAACATGCAAAGCTCCAAAAGTTTATTTGTTACTAATTGTAAGTCATAAATTACTTAATATAACAACTTTTTTTGAAAATGCATATTCGCATGGAAGCCGCGCCGGCGCGATGCGCAGTCCGGCCGGCCGCGTACGACCGGCCCGCTCAGCCGTGGTTGTGGCGCGTCAGGAACAGTACGATGACCACGCCCAGCCCGATCAAGAGGATCTGCGGGATGGTTTCGCGCAAGGTGGCGCGGCGCTGCATTTGCGGCATCAGGTCGCTGACGGCGATGTAGATAAAGCCCGACGAGGCGAACACCAGCACGTACGGGATCAGGTGGCTGGCGTGGTCCAGCGTGAAGTAGCCGAGCAGGCCGCCGGCCACCGCCATCAGGCTGCACAGCAAATTGAAGACGTAGGCGCGGGTGCGCGAGAAGCCGGCGTTGAGCAGCACGATGAAGTCGCCGATTTCCTGCGGGATTTCATGGGCGATGATGGCCAGGCCGGTGACCAGGCCCAGTTTCGGGTCGGCCAGGAAGGCCGCCGCGATCAGGATGCCGTCGGTGAAATTGTGCATGCCGTCGCCGACCAGGATCATCCAGCCGGCCTTGCCGGCCTCGTGCTTGTCGTGGCCGTGCGCGTGGTGGTGGCCGTCGCCCTCGTGGTGGTGCGAGTGGCGCAGGATGGCGAATTTCTCCAGCATGAAGAAGGCCAGCAGGCCCGCCAGCAAGGTCGCGAACAGGCTGCGCGGGTCCGCCTGCGATTCGAACGCCTCCGGCAGCGCATGCAGCAGCGAGGTCGACAGCATGATGCCAACCGACAGGCTGACCATGCGCTCGACCATCTTCGACAGCAGCGCGAACGAAAAAATCGCCGCCGCCGTAATACTGAACACGCCCGCGATCGTCGTCGCGAGCAAAATGGAAATGAGTATCGGATCGATTTTGCTTACCTTTTATGCCGGGGCGCGATGCGTGCGGCGCCCCTGTCCTGTGCTGTGCGCGCTCAAACGGCGACGCAAACCGGGCATTTTACAGCCCGGCGGCACTTCGCGTTCGTCAGATCACGCCGTTTTCCCGAAACCAGGCCAGGGAACGGCCGAAACCGTCCTTGGCGGCGGTTTCGACGTAGCTGGGCCGGTAGTCGGCGTTGAAGGCGTGGCCGGCCTCCGGGTAGACCACGAAGGCCGACTTGGCGCCGCCCTTGGCCAGCGCCGCCTTCATTGTTTCAATCGATTCGAGCGCGATGCCGCTGTCCTTGCCGCCGTACAGGCCCAGCACCGGCGCCGTCAAGGTCGGCGCGACGTCGACCGGGTGGCGCGGGGTGATCGGGCTGGACTCGCCGACCAGGCGGCCGTACCAGGCCACGCCCGCCTTGACGCGCGGGTTGTGCGCCGCGTACAGCCAGGTGATGCGCCCGCCCCAGCAAAAGCCGGTGATACCGAGCTTGTCGACGTTGCCGCCGTTGTTGGCGGCCCAGGCCACCACCGCGTCCAGGTCCGCCATCACTTGCCGGTCCGGCGTCTTCGAGACGATCTCTTTCATCACCTCGGCGACGCTGGCGGCCATGCCCGGGTCGCCCTGGCGCACGAACAATGCCGGCGCCAGCGCCAGATAACCCTGCTTGGCGTAGCGCCGGGCGACGTCGGCGATGTGCTCGTGCACGCCGAAAATCTCCGACACCACCAGGATCACCGGCAAGTTGCTTTTGCCGTCGGGCTGGGCGCGGTAGACCGGCACGGTCTGGCCGCCCACCACGACGCCGACGGTGCCGGCGCTTAAGCCGGTGGCGTCGGTCTTGATCAGGCTTTGCGCCGCCACCGGCAAGGTGGCGGCGGCGAAACCGCTGCCCAGCGCCACTGTCAGGAAGTCGCGCCGGTCGATCCCGTCCGCTTGACCGGTCTCGCTGAGCAAACTGTGGCCATCCTTGAGCAAGTCATCCATGCGTTTCCTCCTGTGGGTGGTGAATCAGGTCAAACCAAGGGCAAGAGCCGGGGTCGGACCTTCAGGTCCGACCCCGGGGTTACGCCCTTGGTTTATATTAATGCGCCTCGTCCCAATTTTTACCGACGCCGACTTCGGCCGTCAGCGGCACTTTCAGTTGCGCCACGCCGGCCATCAGCGCCGGCAGCTTCTCGCGCACCAGCGCCAGCTCGGCCTGCGGCACCTCCAGCACCAGTTCGTCGTGCACCTGCATGATCATCTTCGTTTGCAGCGCGTCCGTTTCCAGCCAGCCCTGCACGGCGATCATCGCCAGCTTGATCAGGTCGGCGGCGGTGCCCTGCATCGGCGCGTTGATCGCGGCCCGTTCGGCGCCCTGGCGGCGCGGGCCGTTCGGCGAGTTGATCTCGGGCAGCCACAGGCGCCGGCCGAACACGGTTTCGACGTAGCCGCGCGCCTTCGCCTGCAGGCGGGTGTCGTCCATGTATTGCTTGACGCCGGAGAAGCGGGCGAAGTAGCGGTCGATATAGCTTTGCGCGGCGGCGCGGTCGACCCCGAGGTTAGCGGCCAGGCCGAAGGCGCTCATGCCGTAGATCAGCCCGAAGTTGATCACCTTGGCGTAGCGGCGCTGCTCGCTCTGCACCTCGGCGGCCGCCACGCCGAAGATCTCGGCGGCGGTGGCGCGGTGGATGTCGACGCCCTCGGCGAAGGCGCGCAACATCGCCTCGTCGCCCGAAATATGCGCCATGATGCGCAATTCGATCTGCGAATAGTCGGCCGAGACGATGACGCTGCCCGGCGGCGCGATGAACGCTTCGCGGATGCGCCGGCCCTCCTTGGTGCGGATCGGAATATTCTGCAGGTTCGGGTCGTTCGAGGCCAGCCGGCCCGTCACCGCCACCGCCTGCGCGTAGTTGGTGTGGACGCGGCCGGTGTCGGCGTTGATCATCTTCGGCAGCTTGTCGGTGTAGGTCGACTTCAGCTTGGCCATGCCGCGGTATTCCAGCAGGATCTTCGGCAGCGGATAGTCCTCGGCCAGCTTTTGCAGCACCTCCTCGTCGGTCGAGGGCGCGCCGGTCGGGGTCTTTTTAATCACCGGCAGTTTCAGCTTCTCGAAGAAAATCTCGCCGATCTGCTTCGGCGAGCCGAGGTTGAACGGCTGCTCGGCCAGCTCGTAGGCTTTTTGCTCGAGTTCGAGGATGCGCTTGCCCAGCTCGTTCGACTGGACGTTCAACAGCTCGGCGTCGATCAGCACGCCGTTGCGCTCGATCTTTTGCAGCACCACCGCGGTCGGCATCTCGATGTCGCGGTAAATCGTGGTCAGGTGGGCGTCGCCGTCGACGTGGCCCCACATCGCCTTGTGCAGGCACAGCGTGACGTCGGCGTCCTCGGCGGCGTAGCCGGTGGCGACGCCGATTTCCACCTGGTCGAAGCAGATCTGGTTGACGCCCTTGCCGCACACGTCGACGAAGGGAACGGTCTTGCGGTTCAGGTGGCGCAGCGCCAGGCTGTCCATGTCGTGCGTCTTGTGCGACTCGAACACGTACGACTGCAGCAGCGTGTCGTGCGCGATGCCGCGCAGCGCCACGCCGTGGTTGGCGAAGATATGGCTGTCGTACTTCAGGTTCTGCCCCAGCTTGGGCTTGCTGGCGTCCTCCAGCCACGGCTTGAGCTTGCCCAGCACGTAGTCGCGCGACAGTTGCTGCGGCGCGCCGGCGTAGCGGTGGGCCATCGGGATGTAGGCGGCCACGCCCGGCTCGCACGACAGCGACATGCCGACCATTTGCGCCGTCATCGGTTCCAGCGAGGTCGTTTCGGTGTCGACCGCGGTCAGCGCGGCGGCGTCGATGCGCGCCAGCCAGACGTCGAGCTGGGCCTCGGTGAGCACGGTTTCATACTGCGCCGGGGCGGCCTCGGCGTCGACGTTGCCGAACAGGTCGCCGGTGGGCGAATTCAGCGCCGCCGAGCCGGCCGCCGCCTGGCCGGCGCCGATGTCGCGGAGCAGCGACTTGAAGCCGTATTGTTCGTAGAACGCCAGCAGGGTCGCCTTGTCCTCGTCCAGCGCCCCCAGCGACTCGGCGATCGACACCATGTGGCCGGACAGGTCGCAGTCGGTCTTGACGGTAATCAGGGCGCGCGCCCGCGGCAGCCAGTCGAGCGCCTTGCGCAGGTTCTCGCCGACCGCGCCGCCGACGCTGGCGGCGTTGGCGATCACGCCCTCCAGGCTGTCGTAGGCCGCCAGCCACTTCAGCGCCGTCTTCGGACCGCACTTGGACACGCCCGGCACGTTGTCGACGGCGTCGCCGATCAGCGACAGGTAGTCGATGATGCGGTTCGGCGGCACGCCGAACTTGGCCAGCACGGCCGCCTCGTCGAGCGTCTCGTTGCTCATCGTGTTGATCAGCGTCACCTGGGCGTTGACCAGCTGGGCCAAATCCTTGTCGCCGGTCGACACCACCACGCTCATGCCGGCGGCGGCGGCCTGCACCGCCAGGGTGCCGATGACGTCGTCGGCCTCGACCCCCTCGACCATCAGGATCGGCCAGCCCATCGCCTTCACGGCCTGGTGGATGGGCTCGATCTGCAGCGCCAGGTCGGGCGGCATCGACGGCCGCTGGGCCTTGTACTCCGAATACATCTCGTCGCGGAAGGTCTTGCCCTTGGCGTCGAACACGCAGGCAATGAAGGCGGCCGGGAAATCGGCGCGCAGGCGGCGCAGCATATTGATCATGCCGTGCATGGCGCCGGTCGGCACGCCGCCGGGGCCGCGCAAATCGGGCAGCGCGTGGAAGGCGCGATACAGGTAACTGGAACCGTCAACTAACAGCAGGGTTTTTTGCATAATGCCATTGAAAAGTGATGTGCCGCGCAAGGTGCGGGCGGAAGAAGGTACTGGAATGACACGATTATCGCAGAGTTTACGCCGCCCGCCCGCGCCGCGCCCCATTCTCGCTGGCAAAAAAAGCGCCATATAGCGACCCGAGCCCAGGGTTGTCGCGGCGCGCGGCGGTTTTGCCGCTTTTGCGCATATTCAACGCATTTGAAACATGCGGCGTGGCGGTTTGTTACAATGACTAGCACAACGCCATTCTTTGCGGTCCAACTGAAGCGATACCATATCATGATGCGCATATCCATATTCCGGCAATTCCTGGCCCTGTCCCTGTTGGCGTTGTCGGCCGCGGCCGGCGCGCAAACGCCCAGCTCGGCCCCGCCCAAGCTGGAGAAGCTCGACGAGTCCGGCGACGCGCCCATCACCGTCACCGCCCCGGCCGAGAAGAAAATCACCGAGAAGCGCGAGCAGGGCAAGGTCACCGAGGTCAAGGTCACCACCGGCAAGAGCACGTATTACGTCAAGCCGAACACCCCGGCCGGCAGCGCCGTGCCCGGCGACCTGACCGGCAGCGCCAATCGCGGCCCGCAGTGGAAGGTGATGGAGTTTGGCCCGGGCAAGAAAAAGCAAGACCCGAAAGAACAGGAAGCGGCCGACAACGCGCCGCCGCCGCCCGCCAAGTAAGCCACCGACGTCCCGCCGCGGCGCAGCAAGCGGCGCCGCGGCGGCGTTTTTTTCGACCCACCCACTTTTATCTTTTCCCTCATGGCAGTTTTTACCCCGCTCAGCCTGGACGATGTCAGCCAGTGGATCACCCAATTCCCCCTCGGCAAGCCATTGGCGCTCAAAGGTATCGCCTCCGGCATTGAGAACAGCAATTTTTTCATCAACACCGAGCGCGGCGAATTTGTGCTGACGATCTTTGAAAAGCTGACGTTCGAGCAGTTGCCGTTTTATCTGAACCTGATGCGCCACCTGGCCGAGCGCGGCGTGCTGGTGCCGGCGCCGATCGCCAACGCCGACGGCGCGCTGCTGGCCGCGCTGCAGGGCAAGCCGGCGGCCATCGTCAGCAAGCTCGACGGCAGTTCGCAGATGGCGCCGCGGCCGGTCCATTGCGCCGCCGTCGGCGCCATGCTGGCCAAGATGCACCTTGCCGCGCGCGACTTCCCGCTGCGCCAGCCGAACCTGCGCGGCCTGGACTGGTGGAACGCCACCACGCCCGAGGTGCTGCCCTTCCTGTCCGACAGCAACGCCCACCTGTTGCGCGCCGAAATGCACTTCCAGGACGCCTTCGCCAGTTGCGACGCCTACAAGGCGATTCCGCGCGGCCCGGTGCACGCCGACCTGTTCCGCAACAACGTCATGTTCGACGGCGAGCGCCTGACCGGCTTCTTCGACTTTTACTTCGCCGGCTGCGACAGCTGGTTGTTCGACGTCGCCGTCACCGTCAACGACTGGTGCATCGCGCTCGACACCGGCGTGCTCGACGTCGCCCGCGCGCGCGCGCTGCTCGACGCCTACCACGCGGTGCGCCCGTTCAGCGACGACGAGCAAACCGCGTGGCAGCCGATGCTGCGCGCCGCCGCGCTGCGCTTCTGGCTCTCGCGCCTGTACGACTTCCACCTGCCGCGCGAGGCGGAAATGTTGACGCCGCACGATCCGGCGCATTTCGAGCGGATACTGCGCGAACGCATCGCCACCCCGGCACCGGTGCTGTTCTGATGGAAAAACTACCCGCAATGACAGGCTGGCTCTGGGTCAAACAAGGTTTCGGCCTGTTCCGCAAGCAGCCGGGCGGCATGTCGACGCTGTTCCTCGGCTATATGTTTTGCATGCTGCTCGTCAGCGTGGTGCCGCTGCTCGGCCAGGTGTTGCCGGTGATCCTGGTACCGGTATTCTCGGTCGCCTTCCTGCAAGGCTGCCGGCACATCGAGCAGGGCCAGCGGGTGTTCCCGAACCTGCTGCTGAGCGGTTTTCGCAAGCCGGCCTTTCCGATGCTGTTCGCGCTGGGCGTGCTGTACATCGGCATGGCGGTGCTGGCCATCGGCGCCTCGTCGCTGGCCGACGGCGGCGTGTTCTGGCAGTTGATGACCGGGCAGATCGACGGCCAGTCGGCCGTCGTCAAGGAGTCCGACATCGGCGCCGCGATCCTGCTGGCGATTGCGCTGTACGTGCCGGCGGCGATGGGGTTTTGCTTCGCCGCGCCGTTGATCTACTGGCAAAACATGAGCGTGGGCAAAGCCGTCTTCTTCAGCTTTTTCGCCGTGCTGCGCTCGTTCAAGGCCTTCGTCGTGTTCGCGCTGACCTGGTTCGGCATCAGCGTGCTGGCCAGCCAGATCCTGTTGCTGATCTTCGGCCGCAGCGACCTGGCGATGCAGGTGATGGTGCCGCTGTCGGTGGTACTGACGGTGATCATGCACTGCTCGTTCTACGCGAGCTACCGGCAAATCTTCGGCGCGCCGCAGGGCGTCTCGCTGGACAAGCCCGCGCCGTGAGCGCCGGCGGGGGCCGACCTTCAGGTCCGCCCCCCGGGTCGGCGCCGCCTGGCGCTTACCTGCCCAAACGCTCCAGCTTGGCGATGCTCAAGTCGAGCACTTTCATGCCATATTGCCCGAAGTTGATCTGGGCACGGGCGTTGCTGCCGCCGCCCTCGATGTTGACGATGACGCCCTCGCCGAACTTGCCGTGCGCCACGGACTCGCCGATGCGCCAGCCCGGCCCGCTGGCCTTGTGCGCGATCTTTTGCGCGATCGCGTTGTCGGAGCCGGCGCTGCTCATCGGCGCGGTGTCCCAGGCCGATTTCTTGTTGCCGAACCAGTTCGCCTGCACCTTCGGCGACAACCACTTCAGCGACTCCTCCGGCAACTCGTCGAAAAAGCGCGACTTCATGTTGTAGCGGGTCTGGCCGTGCAGCATGCGCGTCTGCGAAAAACTCATGTACAGGCGCTGGCGCGCGCGCGTGATCGCCACGTACATCAGGCGCCGCTCCTCCTCGACGCCGCCGTCCTCCTTCGAACTGCTTTCGTGCGGGAACAAGCCCTCCTCCAGCCCGGTGATAAAGACGTTGTCGAACTCCAGCCCCTTGGCCGAGTGCACCGTCATCATCTGCAAGGCGTCCTGGCCGGCCTGGGCCTGGTTGTCGCCGGCCTCCAGCGAGGCGTGCGACAGGAACGCCGACAGCGGCGACATCACCGCCGGCAGCGGCGCGTCGGCGTCGACGATCTCGATGTCGTCCCGCAGCGTGACCGGCACGCCGGACTGCGCCTGGGCCGCCGGCCCCAGGTACGCCGGCGCGCCCTGGCCGAAGCCCTCTTCGGAAACGAACTGGGTGGCGGCGTTGACCATCTGCTCCAGGTTCTCGATGCGGTCGGCGCCCTCCTTCTCGTTCTGGTAATGGCGCAGCAAGGTGCTGGCCTCCAGCACCACGCGCACCATTTCCGGCAGCGCCAGTTGCTGGGTTTCAAAGCGCACGCCCTCGACCAGCTTGACGAAGCCGGCCAGCGACGAGCCGGCCTTGCCGGCCACGTAAGGCACGGCCGCGTACAGGGAAATGCCGTACTGCCCGGAGGCGGCCTGCAAGGCCTCGATCGAACGCATGCCGATGCCGCGCGTGGGGAAGTTGACCACCCGCAGGAAGGCCGAGTCGTTGTGCGGATTGTCCATCAGTTGCAGGTAGGCGATCACGTGCTTGACCTCGGCGCGCTGGAAGTAGCGCTGGCCGCCGTACACGTGGTAGGCGATGCCGGCCGAGAACAACGCGTGCTCGATCACCCGCGACTGCGCGTTCGAGCGGTACAGCACCGCGATCTCGCTGCGCGAGGCGCCCTCGGCGATCAGGTTCTTCGATTCCTCGATGATCCACTGCGCCTCTTGCAGGTCGGAGCTGGCCTCGTACACCCGCACCGGCTCGCCGTGGCCGGCGTCGGTGCGCAGGTTCTTGCCCAGGCGCTTGCTGTTGTTGGCGATGAGCATGTTGGCGCTGTCGAGGATGTGCCCGTGCGAGCGGTAGTTCTGCTCCAGCTTGATCATGTTCTTGACCTGGAACTCGTGCTCGAAGGAAGTCATGTTGCCGACGTTGGCGCCGCGGAAGGCGTAGATGCTCTGGTCGTCGTCGCCGACGGCGAACAGCGCGCCGCCGTCGCGGCCGCCGTGCCCGGCCAGCAGCTTGAGCCAGTTGTACTGCAAATTATTGGTATCCTGGAACTCGTCGACCAGGATGTGGCGGAAGCGCGCCTGGTAATGCTCGCGTAGCGGCTGGTTGCGGCACAGCAGCTCGTAGGTGCGCAGCAACAGTTCGGCGAAGTCGACCACGCCCTCGCGCTGGCACTGGTCGTCGTACATTTGGTACAGCTCGACCAGCTTGCGCTCGTTGGCGTCGTAGGCGTCGACCTTGTCGGCGCGCAAGCCCTGGTCCTTCGCGTTGTTGATGAAATACATCAAGGTCTTCGGCGGGAACTTCTCGTCGTCGACGTTGTTCGCCTTCAACAAGCGCTTAATCACCGACAACTGGTCCTGCGAGTCGAGGATCTGGAAGGTCTGCGGCAAGGCGGCGTCGCGGTGGTGGGTGCGCAGCAGGCGGTTGCACAGGCCGTGGAAGGTACCGATCCACATGCCGCGCGTGTTAATCGGCAACATCGCCGACAACCGCGTCATCATTTCCTTGGCGGCCTTGTTGGTGAAGGTCACGGCCAGAACGCCGGCCGGCGACACCTGCCCGGTCTGGATCAGCCACGCGATGCGGGTGGTCAGCACGCGCGTTTTACCGGAGCCGGCGCCGGCCAAGATCAAGGCGTTCTGGGCTGGCAGGGTGACGGCGGCCAGTTGTTCGGGATTGAGGTTGTGAAGAAGTTTTTGCATGCCGTGATTATACCGGGATGGGCCGGCGGATTTGGCGCCGTCCGCGCCCCGCACTTTTTTACAAGGCAGCGGCGGCGGCGGATGCGACAGTGGCACCCCGATCCACCACCGCGACAGGCAATCCCATGCAGCAGAACCATCCGAACGGGCGCCGGGCGCCGAATCTGAGCTTCACCAGCGACAATACCGCCGGCGCCGCCGCCGCCGTCATGGCCGCCATCGCCGACTGCGGCGCCGGCCCGGCCCAGCCCTACGGCAACGACGCCCGCACCCGCCGCGTCGAGCAGCGCTTCTCGGAGCTGTTCGACACGCAGACCAGCGTCTTCCTGGTGCCGACCGGCTCGGCCGCGAACGCCTTGGCGCTGGCCGCGCTGACGCCGCCCTGGGGCAACGTGCTGTGCCACGCCGACAGCCACATCAACAACGACGAATGCGGCGCGCCCGAGTTCTACAGCGGCGCCAAGCTGGTGCCGCTGGGCGGCGCGGCCGCCCGCATCGATCCGCGCCAGCTCGCGCCGGCCGCCGCCCGCAAGGTCGGCGACGTCCATTCGACCCAGCCGGCCTGCGTCAGCATTTCCCAGGCGACCGAGCTCGGCAGCATCTACAGCGTTGCCCAGGTGGCCGAGATCGGCGCGCTGTGCCGCGCCAACGGCCTGCGCCTGCACATGGACGGCGCCCGCTTCGCCAACGCGCTGGTGGCGCTGGACTGCACGCCGGCGCAACTGACCTGGCAGGCCGGCGTCGACGCGCTGTCCTTCGGCGCCACCAAGAACGGCGCGCTGGCGGCCGAGGCGATCGTCCTGTTCGACCCCTTGCTGGGCGAGCAAATGGCTTACCGGCGCAAGCGCGGCGGCCATTTGCTGTCGAAGATGAGCTTGCTGTCGGCGCAGATGGAGGCCTACCTGGCCGACGACCTGTGGCTGCACAACGCGCGCCACGCCAACGCCATGGCGGCGCGGCTGGCACAGGGTTTGCGCCAGTTGCCGGGCGTGACGCTGCCGGGGCCGGTGCAGGCCAACATCGTCTTTTGCGCGATGCCGGCGGCGCTCATCGACGCCCTGCAGGCGCGCGGATTCAGCTTTTACCACTCGCGCTGGGGCGCCGGCGTGGTGCGCCTGGTCACCTCGTTTTGTACCAGCGCGGACGACGTCGACCACCTGCTGGAGACGGCGCGCCGACTGCTCGACTAGCGCCCCCCCTCTCAATACCGCGAAGGCGGCACGCCGTAGGCCAGGCGGAAGGCGCGGTTGAAGTGGCTCTGGTCGTAGAAGCCGCTTTCCTGCGCGACGTCGGCCACCAGGCGGCCGCCCCGGCGCAGCGCGGCGCAGGCGCGCTCCAGCCGCAGCCGGGTCAGCCAGGCGTGCGGCGTCATGCCCACCGTGTTCTTGAAGCGGCGTAAAAACTGGAAACGCCCCAGTTCGCACAACCGCGCCAACTGGTCGATGCTGATCTTGCTCGCGTAATGGGCGTGGCAATAGTCGCTGAGGCGTTGCCAGTCGCGCATCGAAAAGCACGATCCGCCGCCATCGCCCTGGGCCGCGCCGGGCTGCAGCAAATGCCCGAGCACATCGAGCCAGCGCTGCTCCTGCGCGAGGATATCCACGCCGTGCTGCAACTCCTGGTGCAGGGTCAGCAACTGGCGGAACAAGCGCGGCTCGGCGATGCTGCGCGGCGCCAGTTGCGGCGCGCGGCCGCCGCCGGCCAACTCGCCGGCCAGGCCGTGCAGCAGCGCCGGCTCGACGCGGAAGGTGCGCAGCGTGAAGGCGGCGTCGCCTTCGCCGCTGCCGTCGTGCATTTCACCGGGCGGCATCACCGAGATCGCGCCCGGCCCCAGCAGCACGCGGCGCCCGCCCGACTCCTGGCGCTGCAGGCCGTCGCAGAGCAGGCCGATGTGGTAGTCGAGGTGGTAATGGCGCTCGAACGCCTGCTCGCGGTACCTGCCCTCGCTAAGGATCAGGCCCGGGGTCTGGGCCACCCGGTGATACCGGACCGTATCGTCCATGGGCGCCTCCCGTGCGCGTCAAAAACCCCAGTCTAGCAGCGCCGGCGCGGCTGTCTTGTATTTTATTGCGCGGCGAACCGGCAAAAAAAAAAGCGGCGCGGCGGGCCAGGCCCGCTGCGCCGCAACTGGTTTTTATTATTAGTAGATCACTACCGAGCGGATCGACTCGCCGCTCTTCATCAAATCAAAGCCTTCGTTGATGCGTTCCAGCGGCAAGCTGTGGGTAATCAGGTCGTCGATATTCAGCTTGCCCTCCATATACCAGTCGACGATCTTCGGCACGTCGGTGCGCCCGCGCGCGCCGCCGAAGGCCGAACCCTTCCACACCCGCCCCGTCACCAGCTGGAACGGCCGGGTCGAGATTTCCTCGCCGGCCGCCGCGACGCCGATGACGATCGACTGGCCCCAGCCCTTGTGGCAGCACTCCAGCGCCTGGCGCATGGTGGTGGTGTTGCCGATGCACTCGAAGCTGTAGTCGGCGCCGCCGTCGGTGATCTGGACGATGCTGTCGACGACGTTCTCGACCTCTTTCGGGTTGACGAAGTGGGTCATGCCGAACTTGCGCGCCATGGCCTGGCGCGCCGGGTTGATGTCGACGCCGATGATCTTGTCGGCGCCGACCATTTTGGCGGCCTGGATCACGTTCAGGCCGATGCCGCCCAGGCCGAACACGACCACGTTGGCGCCCGCCTCGACTTTGGCGGTAAACAGCACCGCGCCGACGCCGGTGGTGACGCCGCAGCCGATGTAGCACACCTTGTCGAACGGCGCGTCTTCGCGGATCTTCGCCAGCGCGATTTCCGGCACCACGATGTAGTTGGAGAACGTCGACGTGCCCATGTAGTGGAAGATCGGCTTGCCGTCGATCGAGAAGCGCGAGGTGGCGTCCGGCATCAGGCCGCGGCCCTGGGTCGAGCGGATCGACTGGCACAGATTGGTTTTCTGCGACAGGCAGAATTTGCACTGGCGGCATTCCGGCGTGTACAGCGGAATCACGTGGTCGTCTTTTTTCAGGCTTTTCACGCCCGCGCCGACGTCGACGACGACGCCGGCGCCCTCGTGGCCGAGGATGGACGGGAAGATGCCCTCCGGATCGGCGCCCGACAGCGTGTAGTAATCGGTATGGCAGATGCCGGTGGCCTTGATTTCGACCAGCACCTCGCCCTCGCGGGGGCCGCCCAACTCGACTTCTTCAATCGTCAGCGGCTGTCCCGCCTTCCAAGCGATGGCTGCTCTGGTTTTCATGTTTTTATCCTGTGATATGGGGTTGCCGGACCGACCGGCCTGTCAACGCAGGCGCCGGCCCCGCACATCATATCAAGAGCCGGCCGGCGTGGATACAGCGCTCGCGTGCGCGGCGTCGCAACCGCGCTCGCCGGCCAGCAATTGCGTCAGCGCGCGCGCCAACTGGCGCATCGACGTCGCCGGCTTGAGCAGCGCGGCGTCGGCGGCGCCGCGCCAGATACTGTCGCGCGCCGCGTACAACAGCAGCGCCGGCGGCGTGGCCGCGCATTGCAGCACGTCGAGCAGGGCCGCGCCGTCGCCGTCCGGCAGGTCCGGGTCCAGCACCACCAGGCTGTAGTCGGCCAGGCGGATCGCGGCGGTGGCGGCGGCCAGCGTCGGCGCGTGCGTCACCCGCGCCTCCGGCATCAGCAGCGCGGCCAGCAGCAGCGCGGCGTCGGCGTCGGCGTCGATGTGCAGCACGCGCGGTTGCGCGGCGGCGGCCGGCGCCACGGCGGACAGGGGCGCGCGCGCCGCGGTGGCGCAGGTTTCGGTCAACGGCGCGGCTATGGTGGTGGTGGTGGTCATGTGCGAACTCCCCTGTCTGCGCGCCAACCCGGGCGCGGCGACCGTTGTGGCCGGCGACGCGCAAGCTGCTGCATCACAATGCTGGACGGCGGAGCTGGGCCGAGGAATATGGCGCGGCCGCGAGGGGAAGGCGGCCGGGATAGGGCATGTCGCAATGCGCGCAAGGCGGGTTGGGGCTTAGGCCGCGACACAGTCAGTCTACATCATTTTTTCCGCAAAGCAATTAGAATCGCTTGCGTCAAGTTCAAACCGGCACCAGGGCGTCAACCCGGGGTCGGACCCCGGCCTTCGCCGTTGCGTGGTTTCCGCGCTATTTCGATTTGTGGCGGGCGCTGAACGCGCCGTGCAGGCTGTTCAAGGTTTCCTCGGCGGCCAGCAACTGGTTGGCGATCTCGTTGATTTTGCGCCGGCTCGAACGGGCGTGGTCGCGCAGCACCTCGAAGGCGGTGTTGCGGTCGGTTTGGAACTTGCCCATCAACAGGCCGACGGCCAGGCTGGTCTCGCGCCCGGCGGCCAGCGCCGAGTTCAGGTTCAGCTCGGTGCGCCGCAGCTGGCGGATCTCGTCGGCGCGCGCCAGGCCGGCCTCGAAGGCCGGCATCAGGCGCGCCTCGTCGACCGGTTTGACGACGTAGCCGACCGCGCCGTAGGCGGCGGCCTGCTTGCCCGAGTCGCTGTCGCCGCTGCCCGAGAGGAACATGAACGGCACCGCGGTGTCGGCGTGCAGGCGCTTGGCCAGGTCCAGGCCGGACATGCCGGGCATGTGGATGTCGAGCAGGGCCAAGTCCGGCTCGCGCACGGCGATCTGCCGCAACGCCTCCTCGGCCGACGAGGCCAGCATGGTCTCGTAGCCGGCGTGGCGCAGCACTTCGCCGAGGAACTCCAACAGCAATTGATCGTCATCGACAATTATAATCAGTCGTTTGATGGCGCTAGGAAGGGTCATGGCAGGGGCTTAGGACAGTGTCGACGAGGTATTATAAGCCGATCCCGCCGGTGCGCACGCTTAGCCGCGCCGCGGCGCCGCCAACAACAGATTAAATTCGTCCACCGCCGCCGCCACGTCCGCCGCGAGGTAGACGCTGCTGATGGCGGCGACCATGTCGGCGCCGCGCCCGGCCAGCGGCGCCGCGTTGGCCGGCGTCATGCCGCCGATGACGACGCAGGGCAGCGCGATCTCGGCCTTGGCCCGCAGCACGATGTCGGGCGCCGTCGTCACCGGGTATTGCTTCACCAGCGAGGGGTAGAAGCCGCCGAAGGCGACGTAACTGGCGCCCTGCGCCGCCGCCGCGCGCGCCAGCGCCATGTCGCCGTAGCAGGAGGCGCCGACGATTTTGCCCGGCCCGAGCGCGGCGCGCGCCTGCGCCACCGAGGCGTCGGTGCCGCCGACGTGGACGCCGTCGGCGTCCAGGCTCTGGCACAGTTCGACGAAGTCGTTGATCACCAGGGGACAGGCGTATTTGCGGCACAGCGCCAGCAGGGCCGCGGCCTGCTCCCGGCGCAGCGCCGCGTCGGCGTTCTTGTGGCGGTATTGCAGCAGCGCGACGCCGGCGGCCAGCGCCTGTTCGGTGACGTCAAGCAGCTTGTCGGTGTCGTCCCAGTTCGGGGTGACCAGATAAAGTCCACGCATGGTGTTTCCTTTGGTTGTCAGCAGAAGCGCCGCGGCATCAACTGCCCCGGCGCGATCGGATAGGCGCTCGCCAGCGTCCGGTGGCAGTAGGTTTGCGCGCCGTCCAGCGCCTCGGCCATGCCCTGGCCGCGCGCCAGCAGCGCCGCGATGGCGCTGGCCAAGGTGCAGCCGCTGCCGTGGAAGGCGCCCGGCAGGCGCTGGAAATGCCAGTCGCGCTCGCCGTCGGGGCCGAACCAGCGGTTGCGCACCAGCGCGCCGCCGGCGTGGCCGCCGGTGATCAGCACGTGGCCGCAGCCGCGCGCGCGCAGCGTCGCCGCCTGCGCCGCCAGGTCGGCGTCGGCGGCGCCGGCCAGGCCGCTCACTCGCGCCGCCTCCGGCAGGTTCGGCACGATCAGCGTCACCAGCGGCAGCAGCGGCGCCAGCGCCCGCACCGCGTCGTCGCGCGAGAGCGCGTCGCCGTTGCCGCTGGCCAGCACCGGGTCGAGCACCACCGGCAGCCGCGGATCGCGCTCGCGCAGCAGCGCGATCAACTCGGCGATGGCCTGGCCGTTGGCGGCGCTGCCGGGGATGCCGATTTTGACGGCGCGCACGCGGATCTTGTCGATCAACGCCTGGGCCTGGCGCCGCACCACGCCGGGGTCGACCGGCAGCACGCCGAACACGCGGTCGTTGTCTTGCACCGTCAACGCGGTGGCCACCGGCAGCGCGTGGCCGCCCTGGGCCGCGATGGCCAGGATGTCGGCGGCGATGCCGGCGCCGCCGGACGGGTCGATGCCGGCGAACACCAGCACCGGCGCCGGCGTCATGCCAGGCGTCCCGCCATCGGCGACGACGGCGCGGCGGCGAAGCGCTTGGGCATGCGCCCGGCCAGGAAGGCTTCGCGCCCGGCCTGCACCGCCAGGCGCATCGCCCGCGCCATGCGCACCGGGTCGCGC
This sequence comes from Janthinobacterium sp. CG3, assembly GCF_000344615.1. Lineage (GTDB taxonomy): Bacteria > Pseudomonadota > Gammaproteobacteria > Burkholderiales > Burkholderiaceae_D > Janthinobacterium. Next base: position 213,046 of record NZ_KB467825.1, read on the forward strand.
GCGCCGGCGATCGCCGTGTTCATCAGCACGCCGTCGCAGCCGAGCTCCATGGCGATGGCGGCGTCCGACGCGGTGCCGACGCCGGCGTCGACCAGCACCGGCACCGTGGCCTGCTCGATGATCAAGGACAGGTTCCACGGGTTCAGGATGCCCATGCCGGAGCCGATCAGCGAGGCCAGCGGCATCACCGCGACGCAGCCGATCTGCTCGAGGATCTTGGCCTGGATCGGGTCGTCGCTGCAATACACCATCACGTCGAAGCCGTCCTTGACCAGCGCCTCGGCGGCGACCAGGGTTTCCGGCATGTGCGGGAACAGCGTCTTTTCGTCGCCCAGCACCTCCAGCTTGACCAGCTTGCGCCCGCCCAGCAGCTCGCGCGCCATTTGCAGCGTGTAGACGGCGTCCTTGGCGTTGTAGCAGCCGGCCGTGTTCGGCAAAATCGTATACTGCGACGGCGGCAGCACGTCCAGCAGGCTGGGCGCCTTCGGGTCCTGGCCGATGTTGACGCGGCGGATCGCCACCGTGATGATCTCGGCGCCGGCGGCGTCGGTGGCCTCGCGCGTTTGCGCCAGGTCGCGGTACTTGCCGCTGCCCACCAGCAGGCGCGACGAAAAGGTTTGGCCGGCGATGGTCAGCAGGTCGGTGTTGTCAGTGGTAGTCATAATCGTTTCCCTTGGGGTGGATAGGCTGCGTTCACGTACGGCCGGTGCGCGCCGGCGTTCAACCGCCGCCGATGGCGCGCACGATGTCGACCTGGTCGCGCTCCCGCAGCACCTGCTCGCGCCAGCGCTGGCGCGGCACCACGGCGCGGTTGACGGCCAGCGCCAGCGCCTGGCCGCCCAGTTCGAGCGCCTCGATCAGGTCGTGCAGCGTGTGCTGCGGCGGCACCTCGCGGGCCGCGCCGTTGAGCAAAATCGCGACCATGGCCTCAGACCTTCCGATACAGTTCGGCGCCGTTCTTGACGAACTCGATGGCCTTCACCTGCATGCCCTGCTTCAGCGCGGCGACCTCGGAGACGCCCATCTTGGCGGCGTACTCGCGCACCTCCTGGGTGATCTTCATCGAGCAGAAATGCGGCCCGCACATCGAGCAGAAATGCGCGACCTTGGCCGAATCCTTGGGCAGCGTCTCGTCGTGGAACTCGCGCGCCTTGTCCGGGTCCAGGCCGATGTTGAACTGGTCGTCCCAGCGGAACTCGAAGCGCGCCTTCGACAGCGCGTTGTCGCGGATTTGCGCGCCCGGGTGGCCCTTGGCCAGGTCGGCCGCGTGCGCCGCGATCTTGTACGTGATGATGCCGTCCTTGACGTCGGCCTTGTTCGGCAAGCCCAGATGCTCCTTCGGCGTGACGTAGCACAGCATGGCGGTGCCGTACCAGCCGATCATCGCCGCGCCGATGCCCGAGGTGATATGGTCGTAACCGGGCGCGATGTCGGTGGTCAGCGGCCCCAGCGTGTAGAACGGCGCCTCGCCGCACTGCTCCAGCTGCAAGTCCATGTTTTCCTTGATCAGGTGCATCGGCACGTGGCCGGGGCCCTCGATCATCACCTGCACGTCGTGCTTCCAGGCCACCTGGGTCAACTCGCCCAGGGTCTTCAGCTCGCCCAGCTGGGCTTCGTCGTTGGCGTCGTAGATCGAGCCGGGGCGCAGGCCGTCGCCGAGGCTGAACGAGACGTCGTAGGCCTTCATGATTTCGCAGATTTCCTCGAAATGCGTATACAGGAACGACTCCTGGTGGTGCGCCAGGCACCACTTGGCCATGATCGAGCCGCCGCGCGAGACGATGCCGGTGAGGCGCTTGGCCGTCATCGGCACGTAGCGCAGCAGCACGCCGGCGTGGATGGTGAAGTAGTCGACGCCCTGCTCGGCCTGCTCGATCAGCGTGTCGCGGAAAATCTCCCAGGTCAGGTCCTCGGCCTTGCCGTTGACCTTTTCCAGCGCCTGGTAGATCGGCACCGTGCCGATCGGCACCGGGCTGTTGCGCACGATCCATTCGCGCGTCTCGTGGATATGCTTGCCGGTCGACAGGTCCATGACGTTGTCGCCGCCCCAGCGGATGGCCCAGGTCATCTTCTCGACTTCCTCGCCGATCGACGAGGTGACGGCGGAGTTGCCGATGTTGGCGTTGATTTTGACCAGGAAATTGCGGCCGATGATCATCGGCTCGACTTCGGGGTGGTTGATGTTGGCCGGGATGATGGCGCGGCCGCGGGCGATTTCCTCGCGCACGAACTCGGGCGTGATCTCGGCCGGGATGGCCGCGCCGAAGGACTGGCCCGGATGCTGGCGGCCCATCAGGTCGGCCAGGCGCTGGCCCATCGGACCGGACCCCTTCAGCTCCTCCAGGTATTCGCGGCGGCGCATGTTTTCGCGGATGGCGACGTACTCCATCTCCGGCGTGACGATGCCGCGGCGGGCGTAGTGCATCTGCGTGACGTTGGCGCCGGCCAGCGCGCGGCGCGGCTTGCGCTGCAGGTTGAAGCGCAGCTCGGCCAGCTTCGGGTCGGCCAGGCGTTCGATGCCGTAGTCCGAACTCGGCCCGGCCAGCTCCTCGGTGTCGCCGCGCTCGACGATCCACGGCAGGCGCGGCGCGGCCAGGCCGGAGCGGATGTCGATGACGGCGTCCGGGTCGGTGTACGGGCCGGAGGTGTCGTAGACGTAGATCGGCGGGTTCTTTTCGCCGCCGAACGAGGCTTCGGTGTCGGACTGGCTGATTTCGCGCATCGGCACGCGGATGTCGGGGCGGCTGCCCTCGACGTAAATCTTGCGCGAATTGGGCAGCGGCGCGATCGCGGCCTGGTCGACCGTCGCGGTGGCGGAGAGGAATGTCGGATTGGCGTTCAATGTGGCTCCTTGGCTTGGCGTGTAGGGCTAAAAATGCAGCCTGGAGCCAGCTAAGGAGGTTCGGCGACGCCGGTGGCCGGCGCTTCCTAAAGCTTCCCTTCGCTGGCATTATCCAGATCAGGTTCGGAGGGTATTTCTCACCCGCGCATCGCCATCGACGCGCAGGACCCCTAGCGTTGCCGCCTTTCGGCAGCAAGACAATTATACGCGTTCCCGGCGCGCGCCGACATCATTTGAAACACATGTGCCGCGCGGCGGCGGCATATGGCGCGGGCCGCGGCGTGTGTTGCCGCCGGGCACAAGATTGATGATTTCCTTGAGTAATATGGCTTGGTGGCGGGTAAGTCTTGTTATAAGCTTCCGGCAACGCCCGGCGTTTTGTCGACGCCGGGTCCGCGCAACGCCGTCGCAATGAGAGTCCCGCACACATGAGCCAAGCTGACACACCCAGAACCCTGATCGGCGCGGCCCTGTTGGCGCTGGGCGCCACGGTGCTGCTGGGATGGTTGCTGAAGTATCCGCTGATGGTGCGCTTCAGCCCCGGCTTCGTGCCGATGGTGTTCAATACCGCCCTGTGTTTTGTCGGCGTCGGCGCGGCCATCGTCCTGCCGGGCGTCACGCGCAAACCCCTGGCGGCGCTGCAGGACGGCGTCGGCGCGCTGCTGCTCGCGGTGGGCGCGCTGTCGTTCGCGGAAATGCTGTTCGACGTCAGCTTCGGCATCGACCTGCCCTCGCTGCACCTGTGGATCGGCGACGGCAATGTGCGTCCCGGGCGCATGGCGCCGAACACCGCGCTGTCCTTCATGGCGATCGGCGCCGCGCTGGCGCTGATGTCGCGCGTGAGCAACAAGCGGCGGGCCGTGGCGACCCAGGTGCTGACCGTGTGCGTACTGGCCCTGGGCTTGACGGGCCTGGTGGGGTACGCGTTGGCGCCGGACCTGTTGTACGGCTGGGCCAGCTCGGCGCGGATGGCCATCCACACGGCCGTCGGCATGATGTTGGCGGGCTCGGCCCTCTGGCTGGGCTGGAACAAGGCCGACTGGTACCGCTCGCGCAGCCATTTCAAGGAAGATGAAAAAATCGTCTTCATGGGCTGCTCGATCCTGGTGGTGCTGGCCATGACCGCCGGGCTGATCGGCTTCGTGTCGCAACAGGCGGTGCTGGAAAAGACCCTGCGGCAACGCCTGTCCTCGAATTTCGACAACCGCCTGTTGCTGTTTCGCACCTCGATCGCGCAAGCGCTGGAAAGCGCCGCCGCCGCCGCCAGGCGTCCCGGCCTGATCGACGCCACGCGCCGCCTCGGACGCGACCCGGCCAACGCCGACGCCGCCGCGGACCTGGAGGCGATCGGCAAGAGCTTGTTGGCGTCGGGCTTCCGCGGCGCGCTACTGTACGACCAGGCCGGCGCCGAGCTGTTGCGGACCGGCCGCTTCGCCGCCTCGTCGCCCTTCGCCGCCGCGCTACCCGGCGGCGGCGCCAATGTGCTGTTGTGGGCCGACGGCTTGTGGTTAAGGACGACGTTGCGCGTCGTCGACGACGCCGGCGCGCTCGGCACGCTGGTGCTCGAGCGCTCGCTCGACGCGCTGTACGCGCAATTGACCGACGTCGGCGAATTTGGCGCCACCGGCGAAACCGGCATCTGCGTCGGCGCCGGCAAAAACCTGCTGTGCCTGCCCCAATCGCGCAACCCCGTGCTGTATCGCCCCAGCCGTTTCAGCACGTACGGCCAACCGCTGGCGATGTCGCGGGCGCTCGGCGGCGCGGCCGGGGTGGTCAATACGCTGGACTACCGCGGCAAGAACGTGGTGGCGGCCTACGGCCTGCTGGCGCCCGGCCTGGGGATGGTTCTCAAGCAGGACACGGTCGAGTTGTACGCGGTGATCCGCGACCAGCTCAGGTCGCTGCTGATGTGGCTGACGGCGCTGGTCGCGCTGGGGGCCGCCTTGCTGCGCTCGCAGTTGAAGCCGCTGGCGCTGCGCCTGCTCAGGTCGGAGGCGGCGGCGGCCGACAAGGAGCAGCAGATCGCCACCCTGCTGGGCAGCGTGGACGAGGGCATCCTGACGATAGACGAGGACGGCGCGATTCAATCGTTCAACCCGGCCGCCAGCAGGATATTCGGCTACGCCGCCGCCGACGTGCTCGGTCGCAACATCAAGATGCTGATGCCGTCCGACATGCACGCGCCGCACGACGGCGGCATGCGCCGCTATTTGCAGGGCGGCGCGGCGCGCGTGGTCGGGCGCCAAAGCGTCGAGTTGCCGGGCTTGCGCGCCGGCGGCGCGGTGTTCCCGCTGGAATTGAGCATCAACGACATGCGCGTCGGCGGCCAGCGCCAGTTCGTCGGCATCGTGCGCGACATCACGGCGCGCAAGCGCGCCGAGCAGGCGCTGTTCGCCGAGAAGGAGCGGCTGCACGTGACGCTGAACTCGATCGGCGACGCCGTCATCACCACCGACACCGCCGGCCTGGTCACCTACCTCAATCCGGTGGCCGAGCGCATGACCGGCTGGCCCGACGAGGAGGCGCTCGGGCGCCCGCTGCCCGAGGTGTTCAAAATCATCGACGAGCGCACCCAGGAGCCGGCGCACGACCCGGTCCAGGCCGTGCTGCGCAGCGGGCAACTGGCGGGGCTGGAGGAAAACACCGTGCTGATCCACCGCCACAGCGGCCAGCGCTTCGCCGTCGAGGACTCGGCCGCGCCGATCCGCGGCCGCGAGGGCGAGATGATCGGCGTGGTGCTGGTGTTCCACGACGTCAGCGCGGCGCGCAAGATGGCCGCCGAGATGACCCACCAGGCCACGCACGACCCGCTGACGGGCCTGATCAACCGGCGCGAATTCGAACTGCGCGTCGAATTGTCTCTGCAAACGGGCAAGATCCAGCACAAGGAGCACACGCTGCTGTACCTCGACCTGGACCAGTTCAAGATCGTCAACGACACCTGCGGCCACGTCGCCGGCGACGAGTTGCTGCGGCAGTTGTCGAGCGTGCTGAACGGCAAGCTGCGCCAGACCGACACGCTGGCGCGGCTGGGCGGCGACGAGTTCGGCGTGCTGCTCGACAGCTGCCCGACGCCGGCCGCCGCGCGCATCGCCGAAATGTTGCGCGCCAGCGTCAACGATTTCCGCTTCGTCTGGAAGGACAAGAGTTTCGCCGTCGGCGTGACGATCGGCCTGGTCACCTACAGCAACGACAGCATGACCCTCGGCGACGTGCTCGGCATGGCCGACTCGGCCTGCTACGTGGCCAAGGAAAAGGGCCGCAACCGGGTCCAGGTCTACCGCCAGGAGGACGCCGAATTCGCCCACCGGCAGGGCCAGATGGGCTGGGTGGCGCGCATCCGCGCGGCGCTCGAGGACAACCGCTTCGTGCTGTATTCGCAAGAGATCGCCGCGCTCGACGCGGGCGCCGGCGCGGCGCCGCACCACGAACTACTGATCCGCATGCGCGACGAGGACGGCGCCATCGTGCCGCCGATGGCGTTCATACCGGCCGCCGAGCGCTACGGCTTGATGCCCAGCATCGACCGCTGGGTGGTGCGCACCGCGCTGGCCGGTTGCGCCAGCATCGACGGCGAGCGGGCGGCCGGCACCGTCTACGCCATCAACCTGTCCGGCGCGACGCTGTGCGACGACGACTTCCTGCAATTCATCCGCGGCCAGTTCCAGCAATCGGCGGTCGACCCGGCCAGCATCTGCTTCGAGATCACCGAAACGGTGGCGATCGCCAACCTGGTCCAGGCGACCGCGCTGATGCGCGAATTGCGCGCCATCGGCTGCCAGTTCGCGCTCGACGACTTCGGCAGCGGCATGTCGTCGTTCGCCTACCTCAAACATTTGCCGGTGCACTACCTGAAGATCGACGGCAGTTTCGTCAAGGACATGGTGAAGGCGCCGATCGACCGCGCCATGGTCGAATCGATCAACCACATCGGCCACGTGATGGGCATCCGCACCATCGCCGAATTCGTCGAAGACGAGGCCACGCTGGAGGCGCTGCGCGAGATCGGCGTCGACTTCGCGCAGGGCTACGCGATCCAGCGGCCGCAGCCCTGGTGCGCGCGCCAATGAGCCGGAACGGCGTCATCCGACAACCTTGGCCGCGCGGAAACGGGCTATTTTTTGCCCCAACTCCAGCGCGGCGGTTCGCCCTTCAAGCAGCACGCCGCCAGCAGCGCGGCGACGAGCGCGGCGACGTAGAGCGGGTAGGCCAGCGCAGCCCGGGCCGGCGCAAACCACAGTATGCCCAGGCCCTGCAGGAGCGCGAACAGGCCCAGCACCAGCCACCCCTGCCAGGCCGACGGCCAGCCCCAGCCCCAGCCGTAGGACTTGGCCGGAAACCAGTAGCGGCATCGGGCGGCTTGGGCGGTTTGTTGTTCAATCATGTGCCGCCCCTGTTGGCCAACAGCGCGGCGGCGACGTCGGCCAGGGCCAGTCCCAGCACCGCGTGCTGCTCCAGGTCGAGGTGGATGCCGTCGATCGGGCTCGACGCGACGACGCCGCCGGCGTCGAAGAAATCGCAGCCGAGTTCGGCGCACACTGCGCGGTAGGCGTCCGCCAGACCGGCGCTGCGCTGCTCGGCGCCGGCGAACTTGGGCGCCAGCGCCCCGCGCGGCGTGCGCATCGGCGGCGGCGCCACCACCAAGACCGGCGGTACCGGCATGCCCGGCTCGATCGGCGCGCCGCGGATCGCCCCGACCAGCGTGGCGATGCCCTGGGCGGCGTGCCAGGCGTGGTTCTGGTGCGTGGATTGGAAGTCGTTGGTGCCCAGCAGTAGTACGACCAGCGCCAGCGGCGAATGGCTTTCAATGCGCTGCGCCAGGCCGGCCAGGCCGTTGCGCCCGGCCTTGAACGGGTCGTCCCAAACGGTGCGGCGGCCGTTCAGGCAGTCTTCGAGCACGCGCACCCGGCGCGCGCCGGCCAGCAGCGCGGCTTCCATCACGCCCGGCCAGCGCTGGTCGAAGTCGAGGCGCCGGCGGGTCGCCGGGACGATGCCCCAGGACAAAGAATCGGCATAGACCAGTATGTGTTGTTGCATCAACGTCCCCCATTTGGCACGGGCGCGAACCGGAGCGGCCGGAGCGGGCCATGGCTTGAATCAGGGAAAATTGTACATCGAAAACGGCTAGATTGACAAAAGCTTAATTAATCGACGCGCCGGCCCGCAGCGCATCAATCTACCGACTCCGTCGTGGAGGGCGGTTCCAGCGCGTGGCGCGGCAACTCGAGGGTAAAGACGCAGCCGCAGCCGGGCAGATTGCGCACGCTAAGACGCCCGCCGTTTGCCTCGACACTGCGGCGGGCAATGGACAGTCCGAGCCCAAGCCCGGTCTTGTCCGCCTCGCCCTGCGCAAACGGCGTGAACATGTTTTCCGCGACATGCGGCGCCAAGCCGCCGCAGTGATCCTTGACGTTGATGAAGATACGCTCCGCTTCGGCGTAGGCGTGCAGTGTCACCTCGGTTCCCGGCAAGGTGAACTTGAACGCGTATTGCAGCAGGTTGCCCACGGCCGAGAACAGCAAATCCCGGTCGGCGTCCACCGCCAGCAACGGGTCCACCGCGGGGACGGTAAAGATGCAGCCTCGCACCTGCGCTTCCAGCGTTGCGGCGCACCTGAGCTCGGCGATCAAGTCGGCGAGCGAATACAGGCGGTTTTGCAAAGACATGCCCGCGCTCATGCGCACCTCGGTGAGGGAGCGGTCGATCAGGTTGCGCAGTCCCACCAGACTGCGGTCCAGCACCGCTCCGGTCGTGCCGGAAACGCCAACCTTGCCGGTTTTGATGGCGGTCAGCGCCAGCGTCGCGGTGTTCAGATAGTTGCGCAATTCGTGGGCAAAAAAGCCCAGGCGTTCGTTGACGGCAAGCGCCTGCTGGTCGGCGGCGACGACATCGCGCTGTCCAGAGAATGCCGTCACGGCGTCGGCGATGGCGTTGTCCAGGCAACGGTTGAGGGTACGATATTCGTCCACGTCAAACGCCTCGTTCCGTTTCGCGGCCAAATCGCCGATAGACTGGCACAGATCGCCGTAGCCGTGCACCACTTGGTCCACCGTGAATCCTAGCCCCAACAGCTCGCGGCCGTGCTGCGCCGCCGTTGCGCCGATGACCGACAAGAACTGCTTATCGCCGCCCGCCTGGCCGGAAATCGCGCGGCTGCGCATCGGCTCCGCGGTTTGCTCGATTTGCAGGGTTTCGATGAGCTGAGCCAGGAACAAGGGCACGCCATGTTCCAGCTGCTCCCGGGTCGCGCCGCGCAAGGGTCGCAAAGCAACCTTGTCCCGGCAACGCTCGATCAATTCGAGGCGATTGTGGTTGAGAAAATGATGCATCATCATGATAAACGCCCCTTATAAATCCCCATCCTTCGCGCATATTCAATCACTGCAAGAGTACACCGATGAGGTATATTTTAATGATGGACTTGCTTTTCTAATGAAGAGCTTGCTTTGCTAATGAAGAGCTTGCTATTCCGCTGCGGATTGCCGCATATTTTCAACCACCCCACCGTAAATAAATCGCGCTCAAGGCCATGGCAAGTCTGTACGGTAGCGCACTGATTGTGCGCAGAGCTCTTATAAAAATTGCTCCCGCCCAAACTATTTAGATGTCACCAGGAAACTTTAAATGCATTTTTCCAAATCCCAAGCCATTGATTTTACGATGAATTTAATTATACGCATAAAATCATTTGCAGCCAACATATTCACCGTTAGCGGGACAATTCGCGCACCTCGCAAACCAAGAAAACAGTACATAATTGTCATTCTTAAACTCACCTCGTTATACACAAGTCCGGACCAACGCCCAGCCGGTTTGAAAACACGTTTACATTCAATAAACTAACGCGCCCCTTGTAAACTTGCCATTATTCAGGTTTACTCTCGTCTTTTGCGTGGACGAATTGGCGACAGCATCAGCACCTTGGACCGAGACGGAATTTGAACAACTCGACTTGGGCGATGCGCGCCTGAACAAACGAGCGAGGATCTTGATGGAACGATTTGCGGCTGACCCGACGGCGAGCGTGCCGAAGGCCTGCCAAGGCTGGGGCGAGACGATAGCGGCCTACCGCTTCTTCGACAACGACAGCGTGGACTGGCAGGCGATTATGGCGCCGCATTGGCAGCAGACACAGCAACGCATGGCCGCGCTGCCGGTGGTGCTGTGCTTGCAGGAC
>NZ_KB467825.1:223164-337520 GCF_000344615.1 Janthinobacterium sp. CG3
GCGCATTGCGCGTTTGATGCGCTTGGGCCGGACCTGTCCGGACCTGGACGCGGAACTGTTCTTCGATCCGGATGAGATTCAAGCGGCCTATTTGCTGCGCAAAAAGACGCCACCGAACAAGCCACGCCTGAACGACGTTCTGCGCCAAGTCGCCTGCGTCGGCGGCTTCCTCGCTCGCAAGAGCGATGGCGAGCCCGGCGTCAAGACGATCTGGCTTGGATTGAAGGATGTTCACGTGGCGGCGGAAACGATACGCACCCTACGCGAAATGGGGGCGCTCAAGAGTTGTGTATAACGAGGTGTCTTAAACTAGGCAAATATAGCTATATTCCAAAAGGTAGTTTAGTTTCCAATCCGCATTGGATCGTCCACATCCAAGTGTTTAGTTAAAACACAAATGACTTCTGCTATCCATAGTAAAGGTGCTATACTAAATGCAGCCAGTTCACCTCTATTGCGTGGCGCAACAGGGCCTGTAGCGTTCAATACACACAGCAAAGCTAGCGGCAATGGACAAAGATGACGACACGCAACTATTAGTGCGGCGGGCGATGGCCGTCGTAGCGCGCAATGGCGGCGCCGATCCGGTCGCCCGGGCGTTGCGCGTTTGGGCGCGGCTGGCGGGGCATTTGAGCCCGTTGATCGGCGAGGCCGGTTACTGCGCGCTGTATGGACGGGCCCTGCGTCTGGTCGGCGACAGGCATCCAGGGTTGACGCCCCGCCCGTCGCCGCAGGCAATCGACGCCCTCCTCTCGAGCTTGAAGGAAAACCTCTCGTCCATCGACCCGGCCAGCGCGGACAACGCGAACCTCGCTTTGCTCGACAGCTTCACCGGGCTGCTGTCGGGTTTAATCGGCGAGGCGCTCACCACTCGGCTTCTGAACACCGCATGGGCAGATGAGCCTGAAGGATAGAAAAATGAATGACAAAGTGAGCCTGGGAGTCCAACCGAGTGGCGTGCCGGGACTCGATGCGCTGCTCGGCGGCGGCCTCAGCGAATTTTCCTTCAACGTGATCGCCGGCGCGCCCGGCACCGGCAAGACCACGCTGGCGCACCAGATCATGTTCGGCCTCGCCAGCCCACAGAAGAAGGCGCTGTTCTTCACCGTGCTGGGCGAGCCGCCGCTGAAAATGCTACGCTACCAGCAACAATTCGCGTTTTTCGACATCGACAAGGTCGACAGTTGTATCCGCTACGTCAACCTGGCCGAGAACCTGCGCGCCGGCGACTTCAGCGGCGTGCTCGAACGCATCACCCGCGAGGTCGAAACCTTCGCCCCCGGGCTGGTGTTCGTCGACTCGTTCCGCTCGGTGATCCAGACCGCCAAGAGCGGCAACGAGGGCGTCTCCGACATGCAGCACTTCGTCCAGGAACTGGGCACGCGCATGACCAGCTGGCAGGCGACGACGTTCTTGATCGGCGAATACGCGCCGGCCGAGGTCGAGGCTAATCCGGTGATGACGGTCGCCGACGGCCTGTTCTCGCTGTCGCAGCAAGTCGAGCAAAATTCGGCGGTGCGCAAGATCTGCATCATCAAGATGCGCGGCCACGCCCATTTGTCTGGCTCGCATACCTTCCGCATCACCGGCGACGGCTTACGCATCTATCCACGCCTGCTGCCGCCGCTGGCCGCCAGGGACCGCGCCCTGCCGGTCGACCAGAACACCCGCCGCGTCTCGACGGGCGTATCCCAGCTAGACGTGTTGCTGGACGGCGGCTTGCCGCTGGGTCACGCGGTGCTGGTGGTGGGGCCGTCCGGCTCGGGCAAGACCATTCTCGGCGCGGCCTTCCTGGCCGAGGGCGCGCGCCTGGGCGAGAAAGGCGTGCTGGCCTGCTTTGAAAAGGGTTCCGCCATTGTCCGCAACGCCCGCCTGGCGCAACTGCTCGAGCGCGACGCCGTCAGCGTTGTCCAGGGCCGCGCACTCGACCTGCCGGTTGAAGAGTTACTCGACGAGCTGGTGCAGGAGGTCGTGCGCACCGGCGCCACCCGCGTCGTCATCGACTCGCTGTCGGAACTGGGCCTGTACCTGGCGCCCGAAGGCCGCCAGGATTTCCGCGAGTCGGTGTTTCGCATCCTGGCCACGCTGGCCAATCTGGGCGTCACCGTGCTGGTGACCATCGGCCTGGAGGACCGTTTCACCGACATGCGCTTCAGCCAGGCCGACACCTCCTTCCTGGTCGACGCCATCGTCGCCATGCGCTACGTCGAGATCGAGGGCCGCCTGAGCAAAGTGATCTCCGTCGTCAAGGTGCGCGGCAGCGCCCACAGCACCGACCTGCGCCACTACGTCATCACCGACCGCGGCATCGAGATCGACGAGCGACCGATGCCATTCGAAGGCCTGCTCTCGGGCCACCCCAGAGCAAGCACAACGTCGGATTAAGCGACAGCGCCATGACGATACTTGACAGCGGCGCGATACTTGACAGCGGCGGCGGCCCTGGGCCGCGGACCAGCCAAGCCGCGCTGTGGGACCAGATCACCGAACGGCGCGCGCCGGTGCGCGGCTATGACGCGCGCGAAGACTTGATCGCGCAGTTGCTCGAAGCGAACCAGAACCTGGTGCTGGCCACCATCAACGCGCAAAACCTGCGCGACGAGGCCGAGGCGAGCAACCAGCGCCAAAACGAGTTCCTGGCGATGCTGGCGCACGAATTGCGCAACCCGCTGGCGCCGATCAGCGGTGCGGCCGCGCTGATCGGCAAGACGCCCGACGCCTCGCCCCAGCTCGGCCAACTGCAAGCCATCATTGGCCGCCAGGCGGGCCATTTATCACGCCTGCTCGACGACTTGCTGGACGCGGCCCGCATCAACAGCGGCAAGATCTCGCTGCGAGTACAATCGATCCTGCTGGCCGACGTACTCGAGCGGGCCGTCGAAGCCGTCCAGCCGGCGTTGGACGCACGCCGGCAGCGGCTGATCCTGGAGGCGCCGCCCGGCGCGGTCGGCATCGACGGCGACCATGTGCGGCTAACGCAGGTGTTCTCGAACCTGCTCGCCAACGCCGCCAAATTTACCCCGGAGGGCGGTTGCATCCGCGTTGTCGTGACAGCGCTGGCGCAGCGCGTCGAGGTGGCGGTCAGCGACAATGGCGCCGGCATCAGCGCGCACTTGTTACCGCATATTTTCGACCTGTTCACCCAGGGCTCGCGCTCGCCGGCGCGCACCGAAGGCGGACTCGGCATCGGTTTAAGCATTGTCCGCAACATCGTGCAGATGCACCGCGGAACGGTGACGGCCGGTAGCGCCGGCCCCGGCTGCGGCAGCGTGTTTTTGGTCACCCTGCCGACGGTCGCCCCCTGCGGCTGCGCGGCCGCGCCGGACGCCCACCCGGCGTGTCCGACCTGCACAATACTGCTGGTCGACGACAACGCCGACGCGTCCGAGACCCTGCAACTGCTGCTCGAACTGGACCTGCACAAGGTCAGCACGGCCCCCAGCGCCAGAGCCGCGCTGGCGATGGTGCAAGACGACCTCTACGATGTCGTGATTTGCGACATCGGCATGCCGGAGATGAGCGGCATTGAACTGGCGCGCATCCTGCGCGCCTCGGCGCGCGGCCGCCAGCCGTTGCTGCTGGGCTTGTCTGGATACGGCCAACCACAAGACCGCGCCGACGCCATCGCGGCCGGCTTCGACGGGTATTTCGTCAAACCGGTCGACCCCGACGCCTTGACTGCGGCGATAGCGGCCCACTGCGCGGCGCGCGGCCAGGCGCGTTCGGCCTGAAGCGGCGCCGCCGCGCCTACGCGCCTACGCGCGCGATGACGCCGACGATGACCCATTTCCCGCCGCTCTGCACCGCGCGCCAGTTGATCGCCGCCGGCAGTATCGCGCCGGATTTGTGGCGCAGCTCCGCGCTTTGCAGGTGCACCGGTCCGCCGGCCAGCAGCGCGTTGAAGCGTTGCTGCAACTGGGCGCCGTCGCCGACGCCTAAGTCGGCCATGTCGAGCGCGTACAACTCCTGCCGGCTGTAGCCCGACATGGCGCAGGCGGTCTCGTTGGCGTCGACCACCCGCAGCGTGGCCGGGTCGAGCAGGCAAATGCCCACTTCGAGCGCGTCGATGGCGCCGCGGAAGCGCAGTTGCTCGCGGTTCGGGCGCATCCGTTCGGTGACGTCCATGCCGATGCCGCGGTAGCCGGCGAAGCGGCTGCCGGCGTCGAACATCGGTTCGCCGCTGACCTGCAGGTATTGGATGCTGTTGTCGGCGTTGACGCGGCTGTAGATGAAGTCGAGGAAGGGCCGGCGGTTGGCGATGTTGTCGTTCAACAGCGCCCGCTCGTCGGCGTTCCAACGGCCGGCCATGACGCCGGCGTCGCCCGCCTCGGCGCCGATGCCCAGCATTTCCTGCACCGGGCCGGAAAACTTGGTCAGCTTGCCCTGCGCATCCTGCTCCCAGTACCAGTCCGACGACAGCTCGGTGAAGCGCTGGAAGCGCGCCTCGCTCTCGCGCAGCTCGGCGGTGCGCTCGAGCACCGTCTGTTCCAGCACCTTGTTGTAGTCGTCCAGCTTGCGGTACAGCAGGCGCACCTCGAGCATGTTGTGGATGCGGGTTTTCACCTCGACCAGGTCGAACGGCTTGCTGACGAAGTCCTTGGCGCCGGCCTGCAGCGCGCGCAGCTTGTGGCCCGGCTGGGCGGTGATGACCAGCACCGGCAGGTAGCCGTCCGGCTCGATCCCGCGCAGGCCGTCCATGACCTCGAAGCCGTCCATCTCGGGCATTTGCAGGTCGAGCAGGATCAGGTCGAAGCGCTGCGCCGTGTGCAGGGCGTGCACCGCGCGCGGGTCCATCGTCGTGACGATGCGGGTGTAGCCGGCGCTGTGCAGCATTTGTTCGAGCAGCATGACATTGGCTTCCTGGTCGTCGACGATCAGGATGCTGGCGTTCAGAATTTCGGAGGCTTGCAACATTACGGTGTTCCCAAAAAAAACGGTGTACGGGTGGTGTGCGGCATTATCGTCCGGCCTCGTCGGTCTCGGCCAGGCCGTGCTCGGTCGCGTGGCGCAGCGCCAGGTCGAGCGCGTCCATGAATTCGAGCACCTTGATCGGCTTGGTCAGGTAGCGGAAGAAGCCGGCGTCCAGGCCTTTTTCTATGTCGCGCGGCACCGCGTTGGCCGACAGCGCCATCACCGGGATGTGCTGGGTGACGGGGTCGTCGTGCAGCAGCTTGAGCGCGCCGTAGCCGCTGATGCCGGGCAGGTTGATGTCCATCAGGATGACGTCGGGCTGGTAGGCGCGCGCCAGTTGCATGCCCAGGTGGGCGTCGATCGCGGTCAACAGCTTGAGGTCGCTGCGGCGGGCGATCAATTGCTCGACCAGGGCCAGGTTGGCCGGGTTGTCCTCGACGTAGAGCAGGGTGCGCAGCGCCGACTCCTGCTGCGCCATCTGCGGCGCGGTGGCGTGGCCGGCCTCCAGCACGGGCGCGCTGGACGCCTCCAGCTCGACCCAGAAGGTGGTGCCGACGCCGACTTCGCTTTCGACGCCGATCTGACCGCCCATCAGTTCGACCAGTTGCTTGGTGACGACCAGGCCGATGCCGGTGCCCTCCTCGGTGCTGCTTTCCTGGCCCAGGCGGTTGAACGGCTGGAACAACTGCTCGAGCTGCTCCGGCGCCAGCCCGGCGCCGGTGTCGCGCACGCTCACGCGCACCCGGCCGGTCTCGCCGAGCGCGTACTCGACGGCGACCGAGCCGCCGTTCTGGTTATACTTGATGGCGTTCGAGAGCAGGTTGATCATCACCTGCTTGACCCGGGTGCGGTCGGCGTGCACGTACAGCGGCAGGTCGAACGACGGGTACTGCATGCGGATGCCGCGCTTTTGCGCCTGCGGCTCGATCATTTCCTGGCAATCCTGCAGCACGTCGGTGAGCGACATCGCCTCCTGCGACATGGTGACCTTGCCCGACTCGATCATCGCCAGGTCGAGGATTTCGTTGATCAGGCGCAGCAGATACCAGCCGCCCTTGAGGATCTGGTCGATCGAGCGCTGCTGCGGCAGCGTCGGCGGCGGCGTCTCCGACGCCATCAACTGGGCGAAGCCGAGCACGGCGTTGAGCGGCGTGCGCAATTCGTGGCTCATGCTCGACAAGAACTCGGACTTGGCCAGGTTGGCCTTCTCGGCCGCCGCCGTCGCGCTTTCCAGTTCGACGTTGTTTTCCTGCAGCGTGCGCTCGAACTGCTTGCGCTCGGTGATGTCGCGCGCCGCCGCGAACACGCCCTGCAACTTGCGCTCGCGGTCGTGGAAGGTGCTGGCGTTGTACGACACCAGCGTCTCCGTGCCGTCGCGCGAAATGGCGGTCAGCTCGTAGTTGGTGACCTTGCCCTCGCGCAGCACGCGGCCGATGGCCGCCTCGGCGCGCTCCGGCTCGGTGAAGTAGTTTTTACACGGCGCGCCGATCAGCTCGTCGCGGGTGCAGCCGGTCAAGGCCTCCATCTGCTGGTTGACGTCGCTGATGATGCCGCGCGGGTCGGTCGTCATCAAGGCGTCGATGTTCGACTCGATCAGCGAACGGGTGTAGAACTGCTGGTCGCGCAGGCGCTGGTCGAGCACGGCCTGCTCGGCCTCGACCCGCTTGCGCGCCGTGTTGTCGGTGCCGATCAGCAGGTAGCCGATGACCTTGCCCTCGGCGTCGCGCAGCGCCGTCACCGAGACGATGGCCGGGAAGCGGCTGCCGTCCTTGCGGATGTAGGTCAGCTCGTAGATGTCCTCGATGCCGCGCGAGGCCTTGAACACCAGCGCCTCGAAGCCGGGGGTGATCGGCGTGTCCAGTTCCAGGCTCAGGGCGGCGGCGCGGGCGACCACCTCCTGGGCGTCGGAAATACCGGCCGGGGTGATCTTGTCGACGACGTCGGCCGCCTCGTAGCCCAGCATGCGCTCGGCGCCGACGTTGAAAATCTGGATCACGCCCTGGGCGTCGGTGGCGATGCTGGAGAAGTTGGCGCTGTTGAAAATGGCGTCCTGCAACGCGCCGGCCTTCAGCAACGGTTCGGAGACCGGCACCTCCGGGCGCAGCAGCAGCGGGCGGATGCGCCGGTGCAGCAGCGCCAGGAACAGCAGCAGCCCGGCGATGGCCGCCTCGACGGCGAGCAGCACCGGCAGCGATGCGGCGCCGCCGCAGGCCAGCACGACGCCCAGCGCCAGCAGCACCAGCAAGGTGGCGCCGAAGCCGATGGACAATAGGCGCTCGGCCGGCATGGTGTGATTCGTTTGCATCATA
The DNA here is from genome assembly GCF_000344615.1 of Janthinobacterium sp. CG3. Classification (GTDB taxonomy): domain Bacteria; phylum Pseudomonadota; class Gammaproteobacteria; order Burkholderiales; family Burkholderiaceae_D; genus Janthinobacterium. The sequence goes on from NZ_KB467825.1 coordinate 230,385, forward strand.
TTGTAACCTTGATCAACTGCTTGGGAGCGCAAGCCTCGGCTCCCACAAGGTGGCGGCAATGCCGCGATGCCGGCGCACCGGCATGCTGGTGTTGACTAGGCCTAGGCCGCCTGGCGCTGGCGCACGTCCGACAGCAGGCGCGCGAACTCCTTCTTGACGACGGCGTAGCACTCGCAGACGTCGCCCTCCAGGCCGGCCCGGTCCAGCACCGTGATGTGGCCGCGCCGGTAACTGATGAAACCGTAGCCCTGCAGGCGGCCGGCGGCCTCGGTGACGCCCTCGCGGCGCACGCCGAGCATGTTGGCGATCAATTCCTGCGTCATTGTCAATTCGTTGGTCGGCAGGCGGTCCAGCGTCAGCAGCAGCCAGCGGCACAGTTGCTGCTCGACCGAGTGGTGGCGGTTGCACACGGCCGTCTGCGACATTTGCGTCAGCAGCGCCTGGGTGTAGCGCAGCAGCAGGCGCATCACCGGCCCGGCGCGGTTGAACTCCTCCATCAGCAACTGCGCCTTCAGGCGGTAGCCGTGGCCGCCGGTTTGCACCACCGCGCGGCTGGGCGTGGTGTCGCCGCCCATGAACAGCGACACGCCCAGCACGCCCTCGTTGCCGACGCCGGCGATCTCGGACGAGCCTCCATTTTCAAGCAAGTAGTGTAGCGAAACGATGGCGCTTGTGGGAAAATAAACGTGGTGCAACTTGCCGCCGGATTCGTAGAGCACGTCGCCCAGCAACATCGGCACCAGTTCCAGATGCGGCGCCAGACGCTCGAAGTCGGCGTGCGGCAAGGCGGCCAGAATGTGGTTTTGATTCGGATCGTGCGCACGTGCCATATATCGGTATTCCTGCTTCCAGTCGTCAGCTAGCGGGGGGGAGAGGATGAAGGCGTCCGAACGAGAGTCGCCACAGGACAGGGTAACACAGGCGCGCCCGTCCGCCCGGACTGTATTGCCCTCGGGCTAGCACCGTCTGTTCGGTACCGTACATAGCGATGTCGCCACCGCTATGTACGCGAGCGTAGGTATGGGTGGCGGGCGCCGGCCTATAGTCGGCAACAGCTTGATGCCGGTTTGACATTGGTTCGATCCCGACACGCGCTGATTGCGGGGAGTCACGCATGGACAAACTATTTCGCCGGGTGCGCGTGTCGGTGTCGGTGTCGGCGCTGATCACGCTGGCGGTCGGGCTGGGCCTGACGGCGCTGCTGTTCGCCTCGGTGCGCAAAGTCGAGTCGCACACCCGCGCGCTGGAGTTCCAGCAGGCCGCCAAACTGCGCAGCAACGCCGTCGCCGGCGGCCTGGCCGACGCGGTCGAACAACTGACGGTGCTCAACCAACTGTTCCGCAGCGTCGACCCGGTCAGCCGCGAACAATTCCGCAGTTTCACCGCGCCGCTGCTGCAGCGCTACCCGGAGATCCAGGCGCTCAGCTTCCAGCGCCTGGTACGGCACCAGGACCGCGCCGCCTTCGAGCGCGCGATGCGGCGCCGCTTCCCCGACTTCCAGATCAACGAACTGGCCGACGGCCGCCTGCGCCGCGCCGGCGTGCGCGACAGCTACAACGTCGTCGACTACCTCGAACCGCCGGCCGGCAACGTCGCCGCCTTCGGCCTCGACACGGCCGTCGCGCGCGAACAGGGCGAGGCGCGCGAGCGCTCGCGCGCCAGCGGCCGGCCGGCCGCCACCGGCCTGCTGTCGCTGGCCCAGCAGCAGGGCTGGCACACCGGCTTCCTGGTGCTGGCCCCGGTCTACCTGCGCGGCGCGCCGCTCGACACGGCCGCCGCGCGGCGCCGCGCGGTGGTCGGCGAAACCGCCGCCATGTTCCGCGTCGACCGCCTGATCCACACCCTGCTCGGCGCCGGCGGCCTGCTCGACGCCCCCGGGGTCAGCGTCGACGTCTACGCCGCGGCCGGCGCCGACCGGCGCCAGCTGGCGTTCCGCCACGGCGACGCCGGCGCCGCCGGCGCCGGCTGGCCGCTGCCGCGCTGGCTCTGGCTGGACCAGGGCGCGCCGCAGGGCACCTCCTTCGACGTCGCCGGCCAACCCTGGTACGTCGAGGTGGCGCGGGCGCCGGCGCATATTACCGACGGCCGCCACGGCTCGCTGTACGCGCTGCTCGGCGGCATCCTGTCGAGCCTGTTCGCCGCCGCCCACGTCTACACCCTGGTGTCGCGCAACGGCACCATCGAGCGCGTCGCCGGCGCGCGCACCGCCGCGCTGCAGTTCGCCAACCTGCGCCTGTCCGAAGACCTCGCCGTACGCGCCAGCAACGAACGCGCGCTGCGCCTGCGCGAAAAAGCCATCGAGGTATCGGCCAACGCCATCGTCATCTGCGGCGCCGCGGCGCCCGACTACCCGATCGAATACGTCAACCCGGCCTTCGAGCGCATCACCGGCTACAGCGCCGCCGAGGTGCTCGGGCGCAACATCGAATGTCTGCAGGGGCGCGTGGCGGACCAGCAAAACCTGGAAGAGGTGCGCGCCGCGCTGCGCGAACGGCGCGAGGGCCACGCGCTGCTGCGCAACTACCGCAAGGACGGCGGCAGTTACTGGAGCGACCTGTTCATCGCCCCGGTGCGCGAAGAGGGCGGCGACGCCGTCAGCCATTTCGTCGTGGCGCAGTACGACGTCACGGCGGTGATGCGCTTCGAGGCCGAGCTGGAGTTCCAGGCCAAGCACGACACCCTGACCGGGCTGGCCAACCGCAACTTGCTGCGCGAGCGCCTGGGCCAGGCGATCGCCGCCGCCGAACAGGACGGCAACCCGCTGTGGGTGGTGTTCGTCGACCTGGACCGCTTCAAGATTGTCAACGACACCCTCGGCCACGAGGCCGGCGACGCGCTGCTGACAACCCTGGCCGGGCGGCTGCAGGCGGCCACGCGCGACGCCGACACCGTGGCGCGCCTGGGCGGCGACGAGTTCGTGCTGGTGCTGCCGCAGTACAGCGACGAGCGCGCCGGCCTGGCGGTGCTCGAACGCATCATGGACGCGGTGGCCCAGCCGCTGTACCTGGAGCGGCACGAATTTTTCCTCACCTGTAGCATCGGCGTGGCGATCTACCCGGCCGACGGCGCCAGCGCCGAGGCGCTGACCAAGCACGCCGACATCGCCATGTACCGCGCCAAGGAGCTGGGCCGCAACAACTTCCAGTTTTACACGGCGGCGATGAACCAGCGCACGCTGGAGCGCCTGAGCCTGGAGGGCGACCTGCGCCACGCGCTCGAACGCGGCGAATTCGAGCTGCACTACCAGCCGCAGCTGGCGTTGCACAGCGGCCGCGTGGTCGGCATGGAGGCCTTGCTGCGCTGGAACCACCCGCGCCTGGGGCAGATCGCGCCGGGCCTGTTTATCGGCATGGCCGAGGAAATGGGCTTGATCATCCCGATCGGCGCCTGGGTCATGCGCACCGCCTGCGCCCAGACCCGCGCCTGGCAACTGGCCGGGCTGGGCGAGCTGCGCGTCGCCGTCAACCTGTCGGCGCGCCAGTTCACCCAGAAGGGGCTGCTGCAATCGATCGCCGACGTCCTGGGCGAGACCGGGCTGGAGGCGCGCCTGCTCGACCTGGAATTGACCGAAAGCATGGTCATGAACGACGTCGACCAGGCCATCGCCATCCTGCGCAACTTGAAGGGCCTGGGGGTGCACGTCGCCATCGACGACTTCGGCACCGGCTACTCCAGCCTGTCATACCTGCGGCGCTTCCCGATCGACGTGTTGAAGATCGACCAGTCCTTCGTCAACGACATCGCCAACGACGCCGAGGGCGCCGCCATCGTGCTATCGATCATTTCGCTGGCGCACAGCCTGCGCCTGAGCGTCGTCGCCGAGGGCGTCGAGACGGCCGAGCAACTGGACTACCTGCGCGCCCACGGCTGCGAGCAGATGCAGGGCTACTACTTCAGCCGGCCGCTGCCGGCGGCGGCGTTCGAGCAGCTGCTGCGCGAGGGCCGCGGCCTGCCCAGCCTGGCCTGCGCCTGAGCGGGCGGGCCGACGGGTGACGCCGGGCCGGCTAACCCGACCGATGGCCTTGGACTTACTCGTCGAGGAAACGCTGCAACACGCCGGCGGAGCCGAAGGCGGCGCGCCGCAGCCGGTCGTTGACGCCCAGCCAGTCCGGGCCGGACGGCGGCGCCTCGACCAAAATCAGCTCGGCGCCGACGTGGTCCATCGTGCGCAGCGAGGCGTACAAGGCGTGCGCGTAGCCGTCCGGCGTCTCCGGCAGGCGCACGCTGGCGCTGGCCGGCGGCAAGTCGGAGTAATGGATCAACGCGACGCGGTGGCCGGCGTTGAGCAAGCGGTTGAGCGTGCAGGCAAGCTCGTCGCCGCTGTGCATCGCCACCGGCGTGCGCGGCGCGTAGTGCGCGTCCAGCGTGCCGGAGGCGCGCGGCGCGGCCGCGTCCGGCGCGGCCGGCAACTGGCCGATGACGGCGCCGATCTGCTCGGCGCTGATGTGGCCGGGCCGCAACAGCACCGGGCCGTGCGTGGCCAGGCGCGACAGGTCGACGATGGTCGACTCGATGCCGACCTGGCTCTGGCCGCCGTCGAGCACCTCGCCGATGAAGTCGCTGTCGCATTCGGCGTCGAACTCGTCGCGCACGTGCGCCGCCGTGGTCGGGCTGACGTTGCCGAACTTGTTGGCCGACGGCGCCGCGACGCCGCCCTTGCCGCCCTTGAAGGCGCGCAACAAGGCGATCGCCACCGGGTGCGACGGGCAGCGCAGGCCGACCGTGTCCTGGCCGCCGGAGACGGCGTCGGGGATGCGCGCGGCGCGTTTCAGGATCAAGGTCAGCGGGCCGGGCCAGAAGGCCGCCGCCAGTTGCCGGGCCTGCTCGGGAATGTCGTCGGACCAGTAGTCGAGATCGGCGCCGGGCGCCAGATGGACGATCACCGGATGGTCGAGCGGACGGCCCTTGGCCTGGTAAATGCGGGCCACGGCGGCCGGGTTTTCGGCGTCCGCGCCCAGACCGTAGACGGTTTCGGTGGGAAAAGCGACCAGGCCGCCCTGCTCCAGGATCGCCGCCGCCGTGGCGATGGCAGTGCTGTCCTGGCCAGCGTCAGCTGGACCCATAGCCGGCTGCTTCACGCTGCCGCCTTGTCAATCGCAAGGATGGCGCAGGCGGCGTCGAGCTGCTGCTGCGCTTGCGCCAGCGTCGGCGCAATAAAGGTCAGGTGACCCATCTTGCGGGCGCGCCGCGGATCATCCTTGCCGTACAGGTGCAGGCAGGCGCCCGGCAGCGCCAGCACCTGGTCCCAGGCCGGTTCGCGCGTCGCGTCGGAGTCGTCGCTGAACCAGACGTCGCCGAGGATGTTGAGCATCACGGCCGGTGAATGCTGGCGCACGTCGCCCAGCGGCAGGCGCGCCATCGCGCGCACCTGCTGCGCGAACTGGCTGGTGACGCAGGCATCCATCGTGTAGTGGCCGCTGTTGTGCGGCCGCGGCGCCATCTCGTTGACGACCAGGCTGCCGTCGCTGAGCACGAAGAATTCAATGCACAGCACGCCGACATAGCCCAGCTCGGCAACGATGGCTTGCGCCGCCTGCTGCGCCATCTTGGCGCTGGCGGCGCAGACGTTCGGCCCCGGCACGGTGGTGGTAAACAGGATACCGTCGCGGTGCACGTTCTCGGCGATCGGATAGACCACCGATTCGCCGTCGGCGCCACGGGCGGTCAGTACCGAAACCTCGTAGGCCAGCGGCAGCATCTTCTCCAGCAGGCAAGTCACGCCGTCCATGCTGTCGAAGGCGGCGCGCACGTCGTCGCGGCTGCGCACGCGCAACTGGCCCTTGCCGTCGTAGCCCAGGCGCACGGTTTTCAGGATGCCAGGCAGCAGCTCGTCGCCGATGGCGGCGATGTCTTCGTGCGAGGCAATCACCTTGTGCGGTGCCGGCATCACGCCCGACCTGGGCGCGCAATCGACGAAGAAGCGTTTTTCGGCGATGCGGTCCTGCGCCACCGACACGCCATGCGCGTTGGGCGCGACAAACACCTGCTGCGCCAGGCGCGACAGGCTGTCAGCCGGCACGTTCTCAAATTCGGTGGTGACGGCCAGGCATTGCGCGGCCAGCGCGTCGAGGCCGGCGGCATCGCTGTAGCCGGCCTTGACCAGGCGCTGCGCGACCTGGCCAGCCGGACAGTCATCGGCCGGCTCCAGCACGGCCACCTGATAACCCATGCCTTGGGCGGCCTGGGCGAACATGCGGCCGAGCTGGCCGCCGCCCATCACGCCCAGCCAGGCGGGCGGATTGGCGCCAGGCAGCAGGGGAGGCAACTGCGCTGGCAACTGCGGGGAAAGCTGAGGTGAAAGCGGATTACTCATTATGCAAGCGCTAAGATCATGGCCTTGGCGGCATCGGTTTGGCTCTGGCGGAATGCTTCGAGCTGGTCGGCCAGCACGGCGTCGGTGGTGGCGAGGATGGCCACCGCCGTCAGCGCGGCGTTGGCGGCGCCGGCTTCGCCAATGGCGAAGGTGGCCACCGGCACGCCCTTGGGCATCTGCACGATGGACAGCAGCGAATCCTCGCCGCGCAGATACTTCGACGGCACCGGCACGCCCAGCACAGGCACGATGGTCATCGCGGCCACCATGCCAGGCAGGTGGGCGGCGCCGCCTGCGCCGGCGATGATGGCGCGCAGGCCGCGCGCGCGCGCGCTCTTGGCATAAGCGTACATCTCGTCGGGCATGCGGTGCGCCGAAATCACTTGCGCTTCAAACGGTACGCCGAACTGCTTGAGGATGGCGACCGCGTTCTGCATCACGTCCCAGTCCGAAGACGAACCCATGATGACGCCGACCAGCGGCATATTGTGCAACTGCTTTTGCTCGCTCATATCAGGCCTTCAGCTTCTGGCCGGTCAGGCGCTCGATGGCTTCGAAATACTTGGCCTGGGTCTTGTCGATGACGTCGGCAGGCAGCGCCGGCGCCGGCGCGGTTTTGCCCCAGCTCAGGGTTTCCAGATAGTCGCGCACGAACTGCTTGTCGAAGGACGGTGGCGACATGCCAGGCTGGTAGGAGTCCGCCGGCCAGAAACGCGAAGAGTCGGCGGTCAGCACTTCGTCCATCAGGTGCATGACGCCGTTCTCGTCCAGGCCGAACTCAAATTTGGTGTCGGCGATGATGATGCCGCGCGTGGCCGCGTACTCGGAGGCGGCCTGGTACAGGGCGATGCTGACGTCGCGCATCTTGGCGGCCAGTTCGGCGCCGATGCGGTTTTCCATGTCGGCAAAGCTGATGTTCTCGTCGTGCTCGCCCAGGTCGGCCTTGGCGGCCGGGGTGAACAGCGGCTCAGGCAGTTTTTGCGCCTGCTGCAAACCGGGCGCCAGCGTAATGCCGCAGACGCTGCCGGTGTCCAGGTAGTCCTTCCAGCCCGAACCGATGAGGTAGCCGCGCACCACCGCCTCGACCATGATAGGCTTCAGGCGCTTGGCGACCACGGCACGGCCCTTGACCTGCTCTACTTCGTCGGCGGCCACCACGGATTCCGGCGCCACGCCGGTCAGGTGGTTCGGCACGATGTGGCCGAGCTTGTCGAACCAGAAGTCGCTCATCTGGTTCAAGACCATGCCTTTGCCGGGGATAGGCTCGTTCATGACGACGTCGAACGCCGACAGGCGGTCGGTGGTGACGATCAGGATCTTGTCCTCGCCAACGGCGTAGTTGTCGCGGACTTTGCCATGGCCAAGGAGTGGCAGGGACGTAATAGAGGTTTGGTAAAGGCTGTTCATAGCGGGAGGTAAATAGACTAGCGGTATAGAAAAGCGAAAACCGGCGCAGGGAAAACCTTGCTAGCCGGTCAAGAGATTTGGACTGATTTTTGTGGGAATCAGTCCATTCCAAACAGAATTCTACTTCACAATCTGGGACAACTCACCCGACTTGTAACGCTCGGCCATCTTGTCCATCGGGATGACCTTGATCTTGGCGGCCTGGCCTTCGCAGCCGAACGACAGGAAGCGCGCCTTGCAGACCAGGGTAGCGGCTTCGCGGGCTGGCTTCAAGAAGTCGCGCGGATCGAATTTGGACGGGTTCTCGTACATGTACTTGCGCACCGCGGCCGTCATCGCCAGGCGGATGTCGGTGTCGATGTTGATCTTGCGCACGCCGTGGCGGATGCCTTCCTGGATTTCCTCGACCGGCACGCCGTAGGTTTCCTTCATGTCGCCGCCGAATTCGCGGATGATCGCCAGCAGCTCTTGCGGCACCGACGAGGAACCGTGCATGACCAGATGGGTGTTCGGGATGCGCGCGTGGATTTCCTTGATGCGGTCGATCGCCAGGATGTCGCCGGTAGGCTGGCGCGAGAACTTGTAGGCGCCGTGCGAGGTACCGATGGCGATCGCCAGGGCGTCGCACTGGGTGCGGGCGACGAAGTCGGCCGCTTGCGCGACGTCGGTCAGCAATTGCTCGCGGGTCATCGCGCCGTCGGCGCCGTGGCCGTCTTCCTTGTCGCCCATCATGGTTTCCAGCGAACCGAGCACGCCCAGTTCGGCTTCCACGGTGACGCCGATGGCGTGCGAGAACTTGACCACTTCGCGCGACACTTCCACGTTGTAGTCGTACGAGGCGACGCTCTTGCCGTCCGCTTCCAGCGAGCCGTCCATCATCACCGAGGTGAAGCCGGAGCGGATCGCGCCCATGCACACCGCCGGCGACTGGCCGTGGTCCTGGTGCATGACGACCGGAATGTGCGGATACGCTTCGACGGCGGCGTCGATCAGGTGGCGCAGGAAGGCCTCGCCGGCGTATTTGCGGGCGCCGGCCGAAGCCTGCATGATGACCGGGCTGCCGACGGCGTCGGCGGCGGCCATGATGGCTTGCACTTGTTCAAGGTTGTTGACGTTGAAGGCGGGCAGGCCGTAGCCGTGTTCGGCGGCGTGGTCCAGCAGTTGACGCATCGATACGAGAGACATGGTAATACTCCAAACAATAGAAAAACCTGGGGGCGGCAAGCGCGGCCGGGACGGGCCGCCGCTTGCCGGCTGTTATTCATTCTTTATTCAAATTCGCCGACTTTGACGATCTTCAAGGCGTTGGTGCCGCCGACCTGGCCCATCGGTTCGCCCCAGGTGACGACTATCATGTCCCCTTTTTTGACGATGCCGTTGGCGACCATCAAATCCTCGGCTTGTTTCAGCACGGCGGCGGTGTCGTCCTTCTGCAGCAGATGGTAGGCGCGCACGTTGCGGTACAGGCTGGCCTTGCGCAGCGTGGCGATGCTCGGCGTGAGGGCGAAGATCGGCGTGTCGATGCTGTGGCGGCTCATCCACAGCGCGGTCGAGCCGGACTCGGTCAGGGCGACGATGGCCTTGACGCGCAGGTGGTGCGCCGTAAACAGCGCGCCGTAGGCGATCGACTGGTCGATGCGGGTGAAGCGCACGTTGAGGAAGTCGGCGTCGAGCTTGTTGTATTCGGATTGTTCGGCCTCGACGCAGATCGCCGCCATCATCTCGACGGTTTCGATCGGGTACTTGCCGGAGGCGGTCTCGGCCGAGGTCATCACGGCGTCGGTGCCGTCCAGCACCGCGTTGGCGACGTCGGACACCTCGGCGCGGGTCGGCACGGCGTTGACGATCATCGATTCCATCATCTGCGTGGCGGTGATGGCCAGCTTGTTGGAGGCGCGCGCCATCTTGATCATGCGCTTTTGCAGCGCCGGCACCGCCGCGTTGCCCACTTCCACGGCCAGGTCGCCGCGCGCCACCATGATGCCGTCGGAGGCGTCTAGGATTTCCTGCAACACCGGAATGGCTTCGGCGCGCTCGATCTTGGCGATCATCATCGGCTTGTGGTGGTATGGCTCGCCGGCGATATTGGCCAGCTGGCGCGCCATTTCCATGTCGGTGGCGCTTTTCGGGAACGAGATCGCCAGGTAGTCGGCCTGGAAGCTCATCGCCGTCTTGATGTCTTCCATGTCCTTGGCCGTCAGCGCCGGCGCGGTCAGGCCGCCGCCGTGGCGGTTGATGCCCTTGTTGTTGGACAACTCGCCGCCGACCTTGACGGTGGTCATGATTTCGCTGCCGACGATCTTGTCGACCACCAGCACGATCAAGCCGTCGTTGAGCAGCAGCACGTCGCCGTTGTGCAAGTCGCGCGGCAACGCCTTGTAGTCGAGGCCGACGCGCTCCTGGTTGCCCAGTTCGCCGTTCTCGCCCCATTTGGCGTCGAGGATGAACTTGTCGCCGTTTTCCAGCTGGATCTTGCCCTGCTCAAACTTGCCGACGCGGATCTTCGGACCCTGCATGTCGGCCATGATGGCCACTTCGCGGCCGCATTCGGCGGCGGCCTGGCGCACCAGCGCGGCGCGCTCGATATGGTCTTGCGCCTTGCCGTGCGAGAAGTTCAAGCGCACCACGTCGACGCCCGCCCGTATCATGCGGATCAGAATGCCCAGATCGGTGGATGCGGGGCCGATGGTTGCAACGATTTTGGTACCGCGGGACATAGGATTCCTTGTGCGTGGATTGCGACGACGGCCCCGGAGGGCAAGGTAAAAAAGCGCAGCGTCCAAGTGCACGTGCGCCGGTGTTGACAATATGTAAACCAGGGCCGCGAATCCGCGGCCAGGCCTTGCCGCCTTGGCGCCCGGGGTCCGACCCCGGCCCCGCGCCGCTGGTTTGCCGCCTTACTTGGCGGCGCGCTGCATCAGGATCTCGACCGCCGGCAAAGTCTTGCCTTCCAGGAATTCCAGGAAGGCGCCGCCGCCGGTAGAGATATAGCTAATTTTATCGGTAATAGCGTATTTTGCAATAGCGGCCAGCGTGTCGCCGCCGCCGGCGATCGAAAACGCCTTCGATTCGGCAATCGCCAGCGCCAGCGTCTTGGTGCCTTCGCCGAACTGGTCGAACTCGAACACGCCGACCGGGCCGTTCCAGACGATGGTGCCGGCGCCGGCGATTTGCGCCGCCAGCAGTTGCGCCGTCCGCGGGCCGATGTCGAGGATCATGTCGTCGTCGGCGACGTCGGCCACCGCCTTCACTGTCGCCACCGCCGTCGGCGAGAATTCCTTGGCGCACACCACGTCGCTAGGAATCGGCACCTGGGCGCCGCGCGCGGCCATCATCTCGATGATCGCCTTGGCTTCCTCGACCAGGTCGGCTTCGACCAGCGACTTGCCGACGTTCAAGCCAACCGCCTTCATGAAGGTGTTGGCGATGCCGCCGCCGACGATCAGGTGGTCGACCTTGTCGGCCAGCGCCTTCAGGATGGTCAGCTTACTCGACACTTTCGAGCCGGCCACAATGGCCAGCAGCGGGCGCGCCGGCGCGCCCAGCGCCTTGCCCAGCGCGTCCAGCTCGGCCGCCAGCAGCGGGCCGGCGCAGGCGACCGGCGCGAACTTGGCGATGCCATGGGTGCTGGCCTCGGCGCGGTGGGCGGTGCCGAAGGCGTCGTTGACATACACGTCGCACAACCTGGCCATTTTTTGCGCCAGTTCGTCGCTGTTCTTCTTCTCGCCCTTGTTGACGCGGACGTTTTCCAGCAGCACCACCTGGCCGGCGGCCAGCGCCTCCAGGCCGGCGCCGTCGATCCAGTCCCGCTTCAGCTCGACCGGCTGGCCCAGCAACTCGGCCAGGCGCGCGGCGACCGGCGCCAGGCTGTCGGCCGGCTTGAACTCGCCTTCGGTCGGACGGCCCAGGTGCGAAGTGACCATGACGGCGGCGCCGCCGGCCAGCGCGGCGCGGATCGCCGGCACCGAGGCGCGGATGCGCGTGTCCTCGGTGATGTTGCCCGCGTCATCTTGCGGCACGTTCAAGTCGGCGCGGATGAAAACGCGCTTGCCCTGCAGCGCATCTTGCGCGATCAAGTCTTGCAAACGGATGAAGTTGAGCACAGCGGTCATGGCGATCCAAATGATGGGTGGAAGGAAGTGCGCTATTTTACCGCAAGGGCGGCCCGGCCAAGCCGTTTATGACAAAACGTGCAACAAACGCAAGCCGGTGAAAACCACCATGCCGAATACAATCGTTTGCAACATATTCCGCCGCGCCAGGTAAAAAACAATGGCCGCGGCGCCGGCCAGCAGCTTCACGTTCGACACGTCGAGGTGCAGGCGGCCGCCCTCCAGCAGCAAGTCGGGGGCGATGATGGCGGCCAGCGCGCAACTGGGCGCGAAGCGCAGCATTTCGTTGACGCGCGGCGGTATCGTGATGTGGTGGCCGACCAGCCAGAACGAGCTGCGCGTGGCCGCCGTGGCCACGGCCAGCACCGCGATGGTGGCCCAGATTTCCCATTCAGCCATTATTTATCCTTCCGTTTTCCAGACAATTCTTCCACCGCCATCGCGCTGACCATGCCGGCCAGCACCCCGGCCAGCAGGCCCAGCTTGTATGGCAGCGCCGCCGTCAACACCGCCACGGCGCCGGCCACCAGCACGCCGCACAGCGCGGCGCGCCCGGCCACCATCGGCACCATGATGCAGATAATCGCCAGCGTGCCGGCAAAGCCCAGCCCCCATTCGGCGGGCACGGCGCTGCCGAGGAAAATGCCGGCGATCGAGCCGACTTGCCAGGTGGTCCAGTTAGGAATCACCAACCCTTTCAGGAACGACACTTTGCCGACCGCCGGCTTGTCGCTCGGATAGCGTTGCAGGAACAGCGGCACCGCCAGGTCGCCGGACACGTAACCGAGGAAGAAGCGCTGGCGCCACGGCAAATGGCCGAAATGCGGCGCCAGCAACGCCGAGAATATGACGAAGCGCAAATTGATCACCAGCGCCGTGGTGAAAATAACCCAGATGGGCGCGCCCGCGGCGATCAGGGGCAGCGAGGCCAGTTGCGCCGAGCCGGCGAACACCAGCAAGGTCATGGCCAGCGCCTGCGGCACGTTCAAGCCGCTCTTGACCATCGCCACGCCGACCACCAAGCCCCAAGCGGCGATGCCGAACAAGGTCGGCGCGCCCGTCCTCAGGCCGGCGCGCCAGGACGCCTCGTCGTGTTCCGCACCATAGGCCGCGGCGGCGCGGCGGGAAGGATCGCTCATGCGCGCCACCGCTGTGGTTTTCCCGCCACAGGGGCGGCGGCGGCGCTGGCGCGGCGCGGTGCGGACAAAGGCTGGGACGGGGTCATGTTGTCGCCGCGCGCGTTGTTTCGTCGGAAAAATACGCGGCCGGCCGGTGATTATTAAGGGGGTATTTTACCGATGAATTTTGTTGCTTGCCCGAATCCGTTAAAATCGTGGTTTTCAGCCCCCCCCATTCGCATCACGGAGAACAACAAGATGAGCAACCCCACCACGCCAGCCGTTGAACTCGACGGCAAGGACTTGCCGGCGCACTGCCCCAACCCGGCCATGCCGCTGTGGTCCTCGCATCCGCGCGTGTTTCTCGATTTCAACCACGACGGCGTCGCCAAGTGCCCGTACTGCGGCACCGCCTACCGTCTAAAAGCGGGCGCGACGCTCGGCCACCACTAAGCCAGCAAGCACCAAGCAATCCCCCCCCCTCGATGGGTGCCCGCCCGGCGCCCGTCGGGGCAACCTAGCAACCGTCGTGTCTTTGCCGGAGTGTTCATGAAACGTGACAAACAGTTAAATGGCAGTGCAGTCGAAGTGGAAACGGCTTTCTACGACGCCCTCAACCGCGCCGATATCGACTCCCTGATGGCGCTCTGGGCCGACGACGAGGAAATCGTCTGCATCCACGCGGGCGGCGCGCGGCTGATCGGCCACGCCGCCATCCGCGCCTCGTGGACCGGCATACTGGCCGCCGGCAACCTGCACTTCCGGCCGTCGCAATTGCACGAGACGCACAACCTGATGAGTTCGGTGCACACGGTCGTCGAGGACATCAGCGCCGGCGAGGGCGAACCGGCCCACCAGCTGACCACCAACGTCTACGTCAAGACCCCGCGCGGCTGGCGCATCGTGCTGCACCACGTCTCGGTGGCGCCCGGCGAAGCGCCGTTCGACGCCGACGCGCCCATCCTGCACTAGGCACACCCGGCCAAGATGCGCTACACCGCCCCGCTCTGGCTGCCCAACGGCCACCTGCAAACGATCTATCCGGCCGTCTGCGTCGGCACGCCGGCGCCGGCCTACCGGCGCGAGCGCTGGGACGCGCCCGACGGCGATTTCGTCGACGTCGACTTCGTCGACGGCCAGCCGGGCCACCCCTTCGTGCTGCTGTTCCACGGCCTGGAGGGCTCGTCCCACAGCCACTACGCGCGCGCCCTGATGGCCGAACTGGCCACCCGCGGCTGGTCCGGCGCGGTGCCGCACTTCCGCGGCTGTTCCGGCCACGGCAACCGGGCGCCGCGCTTCTACCATTCGGGCGACGCCGGCGAGATCGACTGGATCGTGCGCCGCCTGCGCCGGCGCGCCGCCGGGCGCTTCTACGCCACCGGCGTCTCGCTGGGCGGCAACGCGCTGCTGCGCTGGCTGGGCGAGTCGCAGCACGCCGCCGGGATCGTCGACGCCGCCTGCGCCGTGTCGGCCCCGCTCGACCTGGCGCAGGGCGGCAGGGCGCTGGCGCGCGGCGTCAACCGGATGTACACGCGCATGTTCCTGAACACGCTGAAACCGAAGTGCCTGGCCAAGCTCGACCAGTTCCCCGGCCTGTTCTGCCGCCAGGCCCTGCTGGCGGCGAACGACCTGCACGCCTTCGACACCGTCGTCACGGCGCCGCTGCACGGCTACCGCAGCGCCGACGACTACTGGGACCGCGCCAGCGCCAAGCACGTGCTCGACGACATCACCGTGCCGACGCTGGTGCTGAACGCCCAGAACGACCCGTTCCTGCCGGCGCGCTATCTGCCGCGGCACGCCTCGCGCCAGGTGCTGCTGGAATATCCGCGCCACGGCGGCCACGCCGGCTTCACCGCCGGCCGCCCGCCCGGCCACCTCGACTGGCTGCCCGGGCGCCTGCTGCACTTCCTCGAACACGGCGCCGCCAGCGGCGCGCGCGGCGACGCCGCGTTGTGCGACACTGCCGGCACCTAAACCCGCACACTGAGCACATCGACATGGACGAACTAGTCAAACAAGCCATCGCCAAATGGCCGGACGTTCCGCATTGCTATGGCTGGCTGGGCCTGGACGCGCGCGGCCGCTGGCGCATGCGCGACGAGCGCGCGCAGGCGCTCGGCCTGCCCGGCGAGGCCATCGTGCACGGCGCGCTGCTGGGCTTTATCGCGCGCAACTACGGACACGACGAGCGCGGCTGCTGGTTTTTCCAGAACGGCCCGCAGCGGGTCTACCTGCAACTCGAAGCGGCGCCCTACATCGCCCGTACCGACCCGGGGCTCGGCCTGGTGCTGCACACCGGCGCGCCGCTGGGCCCGCTGGACGAGGCGTTGCTGTGCCCGGGCGGCGAACTGGTCTTGCGCAGCGGCGACGTGGTGGCCCAGCTCGACGACCGCGACGCCGCCCAGACGCTGGCCGCGCTGGAGCTGGACGATGGCGGCGGCGTCGACGACGAGGCCTTGATGGCCTGGCTGGACGGCGGCGCCGGCAATCTGTACCTGCGCCACCAGGGGCGCGCGCTGGCGCTGCAGCGGCTCGCCCACGACGCCGTCGCGGCGCGCTTCGGCTTCGAACGTTCGCCCAGCCCGCCTTGAGGTGGCGCGATTTGCGTAGCTCGGTTTAAGCCATCGGGCGCAAGCCGGCAACGTTGGCCAGCGGCGGCGCGGCGCGCTTTTGCCAACAGGGTCGGACGCCGCTGCGCCAATCCGACCTATGCCGCGCCAACCCAACGTCGCCTACTTCTTGTCCTTCAATTGCTCGCGGCGGTATTCCTGCAGCTCGCGCTCGCGCGCGTCGATCACCGCCATTTCGTAAAAGCTGGCGTCGCTGGCCTTGCGGGCGATGCCGAGCTGGTCGAGCGCGGCCAGGCTGGCGCCGCTGAGCGCGTACGACTCGGCCAGCGCCATGTGCTGCAACGCCATCTTGCCCTGCGCCGCGTAAGTCTTGGCCAGCAAGTCGTGCAGGCCGGGTTCGTCGCGGTACAACTGCACCTGGTCGCGCAAGTAGCGCGCGGCCCGCTCCGGCTGGCCGGCGCCCAGCAGCGCCGCCGCGTATTGCCGGGCGATGCCGCGCGACAGCGGAAATTGCAGGCGCGCGGCCTCGGCCTCGCGCAGCGCCTGCTGCGCCACCGCCGCGCCCTGCTTCGGCGCCAGTCGGATCTCCAGCGCCATGCTGGTCAGGATCGCGTTCGGCCCGAGCGGCCGCGGCGCGGCGCTGAAGGCGCCGGCGGCGGGCGCCTTGGCGACGCTCGCGCCGAGCGCGGCGTCGAGCCGGCTTTGCGCCGCGGCCGTGTCGCCCCTCTTCAGCGCGATCAGGGCCAGCCCGTAGTGCGCGGCGGCCTGCTGGAAACGGCCCGGCTGCTCCAGCTGGATCTGGAAAAAGGCGGTCGCCTCAAGCAAGCCCTGGGTGCTCTCGTCTTGCAGCACGCGGGCGCGCGCGCGCACCAGCTGGAAGTCGAGGCTGTCGTTGCGCTGCCGGTACGGCTGCTCGCGGATGCGCGCCTGGATGTCGGCGATGCGCTCGGTGGTCAACGGATGGGTCAGCAAATAGGCGGGCGTCAGGTCGCTGTAGGAGCGGCTGGCCGATTGCATGCGGCCGAAGAAGGCCACCATGCCGGTGGTGTCGAAGCCGGCCTCGCCCATGATCTGGAAGCCGATCCGGTCGGCCTCGCGCTCGGCGTCGCGGCCGAAGTTGAGCTGGCGCTGGATCGCCAGGCCCTGGCCGGCGGCGAACACGCCGACGGCGGCGTCGCCGCCGGCGCGCGAGGCCAGCGCGGCCAGCACGATCGCCGCCAGCGGAATCAGCATGTCCTGGCGCTGCTGGCCCAGCATGCGCGCGATGTGGCGCTGCGCCACGTGGCCGATTTCATGCGACAGCACCGAGGCCAGTTCGGACTCGGTCTGGGCCGCCAACAGCAGCGCCGAATGCACCGCGATGTAGCCGCCGGGAAGCGCGAAGGCGTTCAACTGCCCGTCGCGCACCGCGAAGAAGAAGTAGTCGAAACTGCTTTCGCCGCGCACCTCGGGGCGCGCCGACACCAGCGCGCCGCCGAAGTTGTTCAGGTATTCGAGGATGGGCGCGTCGTCGAGGTAGTCGCGGTCGCCGCGAATGTCGCGCATGATCTCCTCGCCCAGCTTGCGTTCCATCGCCGGCGACAGGTCTTGCCGTTCGGTGTCGCCCAGCAAGGGTAAATTCGGCGCGGCGGCCGCGGCGGGGCGGGTCTGCGCCGCCGACAGCGGCGCGGCCAGCGCCAGCGAAGCCAGGGCGGCGGCGGCCAGCAGCGCCACGGCGCGCTTGAGCGGCGCCCGCGCGCCGCTCAAGCCGACCAGCGATTGGGGGGGGAGTTTTGCGTTCACGGTGCTATGATACCCTGTAACCGGCCTGGTTCCGCACGGCCTCGGCCGGTTGGAATACTTTGTTACCAGCCCGTGCAAGCCACCCGATACGACCGATCCATGACCAGCATAAACGACCGCGACGCCCTCCCCGCCACCGAAGCGCAACTGAGCCATTTCGACGGCGCCGGCCAGGCCCACATGGTCGACGTCGGCGCCAAGGCGGAAACCCGGCGCGTCGCCGTCGCCGCCGGCAGCATCCGCATGCAGCCGGCCACCTTCGCCCTCATCGTCGAGGGCAACGCCAAGAAGGGCGACGTGCTCGGCATCGCCCGCATCGCCGCCATCATGGGCGCCAAACGCACCAGCGACCTGGTGCCGCTGTGCCATCCGCTGGCGCTGACGCGCGTGGCGGTCGACTTCGACACCGACGCCGCGCGCCACCAGGTGCATTGTCGCGCCCAGGTGGAAACCTTCGGCAAGACCGGGGTCGAGATGGAGGCGCTGACGGCGGTGCAGATCGGCCTGCTGACAATCTACGACATGTGCAAGGCGGTCGACCGCGGCATGGTCATGGGCGACATCCGCGTGCTGGAAAAGCACGGCGGCAAAAGCGGCGACTGGCGCGCCGACATCGACAAGGAGTAATCGCGCGGCTGCGCCGGCGCGCGGCGATTGCGGTGGCGAGGGCGGTTTTCGTAGCTTACGGCCAATACTGTTGGTATAGTATCAAATACTTTCCGCAGTGCATGTCCAAAAGGCCTCACGAATGACAAGCAACAAGCCCCCAGGCGCGCCCAAGGTGCAGGCCTTCGAGTTCGACTCGATGAATCTGCAAGTCGGCGGCAGGATCCAGTTCATCACGCACCGCACCATCAAACCCATCCAGCATTTCTCGACGCTGATCGGCTACGTCAAAGACGAGTACCTGATCGTCAAGATTCCCAACGAGGCCGGCGCGCCGATCGCCCTCAACGACGGCGACAAGCTGACCATCCGCGTGTTTTCCGGCGTCACCGTGTGCTCGTTCGCCTGCACCGTGATGCGCATTTTCGCCCGCCCGCTGCATTATGTGCACCTGTCCTTCCCCGACACGATCCAGGGCACCAGCCTGCGCGCGGCGATGCGCGTGAAAGTCGACATTCCAGCCCAGCTGGCGTCGGCCGAGCACCCGTCGGTGTCGGTGTTCCTGGTCAATCTGAGCGTGTCGGGCGCGCTGATCGAGTCGCCCAGGAAATTGTCGCCGGACGAGCCCAGCGTGACGCTGTCGTTCACCCTGATCGCCCAGCCCGGCAACCACCAGGTGCGCGTGAAGACCGGCGCCACCATCCAGAACGTCAACGTCGTCAAGCCGGCCGCCGGCGCGCGCACCGAGGTGTTCACCTACGGCGTCCAATTCACCGACCTCGAACCGGTCCATTACACGATGCTGCAAAACCTGACCTACGAGGCGCTGATCGCCGACCGCCAGAAGATCGTGTAGCACGGGAAAAGCCGCCAAAAGGCGGCTTTTCCGGGCGGGCGAAGCCGGTTTTAGATGTTGTTTTTGGTAATCGCCGCGATCGCCGCTGGATTGTCCGCGGCCAGGATGTTGGTCGAGTTGGCCCAGGTCATGGCGCTGCCGCCGGCCGGAACGGTAGGGATCATCGTGATGGTCTTGCCGGACGTGCCCTTGCCGATATCGTTCAAGGTCAGCGTAATGACGCCGAGCAGCGTGACGGTTGCGCTTGCCACTTCCTTGGTCGCGGTAAACGCTGGCAGGGTGTTGCCGACGAACGCAGTGTTGCAGTTGGTCAGCTCGCCGCCGGCTTCCTGGGCGCACAAGGCAATCGCGGTTTTCATCGCGCCGGCCGCCGACATGGCGTTGGCCACTTTCGCCTTGACCGTGTAGTCGCTGTAGGCCGGAATCGCCACCGCCGCCAGGATGCCGATGATGGCCACGACAATCATCAATTCGATGAGGGTGAAGCCGGCTTGTGCTTGTTTCTTGATCATTTTCATCGATTTCATTTTAGCGCTCCTGGGTGGTGTATCGAAAAGTGGTGTCACACCGGGATAAGAGCAATTGGCGTGCCAGGCGCAAAACAGCCCGCCGCGGGCGCCAAGAATGAAATTTGCGCAATGTTACGCGGCGGCGGTTGACGATATTTGTCAATCGGCGCGCCATTTATTGTCAGTCGGCCATTCCGGCGCCGCCGCTTGACAATTTTTGTCAGGCCGCATCGGCCGCGCCGCGCGTGTCGGCGGCGCCAATAGCAACGGGGAGCCGAAGCTCCCCGTTGGGTACCACCTTGACTGCCTTGGCAACGCTGTGATTACAGCATGGCTTTCAGCAAACGCGCCATTTCGGACGGGTTCTTGGTCACGGTGATGCCGCATGCTTCCATGATTTCCAGTTTCGCTTGCGCGGTGTCGGCGCCGCCGGAGATCAGCGCGCCGGCGTGGCCCATGCGCTTGCCCGGAGGGGCGGTGACGCCGGCGATAAAGCCGACCACCGGTTTTTTCATGTTGTCTTTAATCCAATACGCGGCGTTGGCTTCGTCGGGGCCGCCGATTTCGCCGATCATGATGACGGCATCGGTGTCCGGATCGTCGTTGAACATGCGCATGATGTCGATGTGCTTCAAGCCGTTGATTGGGTCGCCGCCGATGCCCACTGCGCTCGACTGGCCCAGGCCCAGCGCGGTCAGCTGGCCGACCGCTTCGTACGTCAGCGTGCCCGAACGGGACACCACGCCGATGCGGCCTTGCTTGTGGATGTGACCCGGCATGATGCCGATCTTGATTTCGTCAGGCGTGATCAGGCCCGGGCAGTTCGGCCCCAGCAGCAGGGTTTTGCTGCCCGACTTGGCCATGCGGTCCTTCAGGGCCATCATGTCGCGCACGGGAATGCCTTCGGTGATGCAAATGGCCAGGTCCATTTCGGCTTCGACCGCTTCCCAGATCGCCGCGGCGGCGCCCGACGGCGGCACGTAGATCACCGACACGTTGGCGCCGGTTTCTTTTTTCGCTTCGCCGACGTTGGCGAAAATCGGGATGCCTTCGAAGTCTTCGCCAGCCTTTTTAGGGTTGACGCCGGCCACGAAAGCGGCTTTGCCGTTCGCGTAGTCGCGGCACATGCGGGTGTGGAACTGGCCGGTCTTGCCGGTGATCCCTTGGGTAACGACTTTGGTATCTTTATTGATCAGAATGGACATAGTGATTCCTTAATTAAGCGTGGCCGGCAGCGGCAGCCACAACGCTCTTGGCCGCGTCTTCCATGGTATCGGCAGCGATGATAGGCAAACCGGACTCGGCCAGCATTTTCTTGCCCAGATCTTCGTTGGTACCCTTCATGCGCACCACCAGCGGCACTTGCAGCGAAACCGCCTTGGATGCCGCGATCACGCCTTCGGCGATGACGTCGCAACGCATGATGCCGCCGAAAATGTTGACCAGGATGGCTTTCAGGCCCGGGTTCTTCAACATGATCTTGAACGCCTCGGTCACTTTTTCCGCCGTCGCTCCGCCGCCGACGTCGAGGAAGTTGGCCGGCTCGCCGCCGAACAGCTTGATGGTGTCCATGGTGGCCATGGCCAGGCCGGCGCCGTTGACCAGGCAACCGATGTTGCCGTCGAGCGAAATGTAGGCCAGGTCGAATTTCGACGCTTCCACTTCGGCCGCGTCTTCTTCGTCGAGGTCGCGGAAGGCGACGATTTCAGGCTGGCGATACAGCGCGTTGGCGTCGAAGTTGAACTTCGCGTCCAGGGCGATGACCTTGCCGGAGCCGGTCAGGATCAGCGGATTGATTTCGGCCAGCGAGGCGTCGGTTTCCCAGTACGCCTTGTACAGACCCTGCAATTGGGTGCGGCAATCGGCCAGCGAAGCGGCGGGCACGCCGATCTTGGTGGCGATGTCGTCGGCTTCGGCGTCGGTCAGGCCGACGGCCGGGTCGATGGCGATCTGGTGGATCAATTCGGGGTGGGACTCGGCGACTTCTTCGATGTCCATGCCGCCTTCGGAAGACGCCATCAGCACCACGCGCTGGCTGACGCGGTCGGTGACCAGCGAGACGTACAGTTCTTTCTGGATGTCGGCGCCTTCCTCGACCAGCAGGCGGCGTACCAGTTGGCCTTCGGGGCTGGTCTGGTGCGTGATCAGTTGCATGCCCATGATTTGGTCGGCGTATTCCTTGACCTGCTCCAGCGACTTGGCCACTTTCACGCCGCCGCCCTTGCCGCGGCCGCCCGCATGGATTTGCGCCTTGACTACCCACACCGGGCCACCCAGAGTTTCCGCCGCCTTGACTGCGTCTTCTACGGACATGCACGGGATACCGCGCGGAACCGTCACTCCGTATTTTCGGAGGATTTCTTTGCCTTGATACTCATGGATTTTCATGCTGGCTTCCCTTCTGATGCTGATGTGTAAAATGCGGTTGATACTGCGAAAAAAACAAGTGAAACAAGACGCTAAGCCGGCCCTGCCTTGACCGCCCAGCGCGGGTAGTACCGTGCCACGGCGCCGCCGTCGGTGCGCAGCGCGTGGCATTTATCGAGTTGAAACGGTTGCACCAGGGCGGTGGCGGCGTCGGCGTCGGCGCTGTCGTTGGGCGACCAGACGTCGTTGGCGAAGGCCTGGATCGCCGCCGTCGGCAGGATTTGCGCCAGTTCGGTCAAATGGGTACAGCCGGCGATGCCGGCGACGCGCTGTTTGAGTTCGTGGCGGAAGCTTTTCATCAGGTTCAGGCCGATCAGCGCGCGGTAGGCCGGGCCGATGGTGTCGCAGAACCCCGGATACGGCACGGCGTCGGAGGCCGCTTCGGCGGCGACGATGGTCATGTCGAGGTCGATGGTCAGGCGCAGGCGCAGGTCGTGCAGCGGCGCGCCGCCGGCACGCACACCGGAGGCCAGCGTAGTGTCGAAAGTCTTGATGTCGCTTATACGGGCGTCGAGATCCCACAAGCCGTCGTCGCGGGCATACGCTTGGACGTCTATTGCGCGAGTATGCCTCAACGCACGTCGGGAAACTGGGGGTGACAGGGGCATAAATACCGGCGCCGCAATCGCGGCAGTAATAGTTAGCAGCCATGTGCCTACGCACGTTGCCGTAGCTTCTACGGACAACTACCGCTCATGCGGCGCTGCAAAAACCACAAAAGTGTAGCACACCGCGCCACAAGTTGCGCTGCAACATGCGATTGCCGTCCTTGGATAGTAGAAAAATGCGCAACAAATACGCCGCGCGCCTAGTCGTCGCCGAACGCGTCCTCGTTGGGCGCGCCCTTGATGGCGGCGAACACCGCGCGCTGCGAAAAACCGCGCTGCATCAAGAAACGGATGTGTTTCGAGCGCTGCTCGGCGTCGGCCGCGACCGTGCCAAACTTGCGCCGCCACACTTCGCAGGCGCGCTCGGCCTCGCCGTCGGCCAGGCCGGCCTTGAGTTCCTGCAAGGCCTCGCCGCCGACGCCGTGGCTTTGCAGCTCGGCGACGATGCGGCTGTTGCCGTAGCGCGCGGAGCGGCGGTGGATCAACGCTTCGGAAAAGCGCTCCTGCGACAGCCAGTTGGCCGCCTCCAGCGCGTCGAGCAGGGCTTCGACGTCGTCGCCCTCCTCGGCGTGGCGCGCCAGCTTGCGGCCCAGCTCCAGGCGGCTGTGCTCGCGCATCGATAAAAAGCGCAGCGCGCGGCCCTTCAGGCTTAATTGTGGTCGGGGCATCGGCGTCTCCAGTGGCTGTGCGGGGGGGGGGGGCGGTGCAAACCAAGGGCGTCACCCCGGGGCCCAGCCTGTGGTTTTTTTGACTTTCACGGCGCGTCAGCGCACTGAAACCTACCCCGAAAACACAAAATCACCGGCCGCAGGGCGCGGCACGGTGATATTTACTATTTACTACTACCGCTTGACGCCTACTCGACGGCCTTCAACTTGGCGGCCGTCTCGGCCTTGTCGGCCTTCTCGGCTTTGTCGGCCTTCGCTTCCAGCACCGGCGGCAGTTCGCGCACGCCCAGCGAGGCGCGCACCTTGTTTTCGATTTCCCGCGCCAAGGCCGGACGCTCCTTCAGGAAGGTGCGGGCGTTGTCCTTGCCCTGGCCGATGCGTTCGCCGTTGTAGCTGTACCACGAACCGGACTTCTCGACGATCTTCGCATCCGACCCCAGATCGAGGATCTCGCCTTCGCGCGACGTGCCTTCGCCATACAGGATGTCGAAATGGGCTTCTTTGAACGGCGGCGCGATCTTGTTCTTGACGACTTTGACCTTGGTTTCGTTGCCGATGACTTCGTCGCCGGACTTGATCGAGCCGGTGCGGCGGATGTCCAGGCGCACCGAGGCGTAGAACTTCAGCGCGTTACCGCCGGTGGTGGTTTCCGGGCTACCGAACATGACGCCGATTTTCATGCGGATCTGGTTGATGAAGATCACCAGCGTGTTGGTGCGGTTGATCGAACCGGTCAACTTGCGCAGCGCCTGCGACATCAGCCGCGCCTGCAGGCCCGGCAGCGAGTCGCCCATGTCGCCCTCGATTTCGGCGCGCGGCGTGAGCGCGGCCACCGAGTCGATGACGACCAGGTCGACGCTGCCCGAACGCACCAGCGCGTCGCAAATTTCCAATGCCTGCTCGCCGGTGTCCGGCTGCGAGATCAACAACTCGTGCAGGTTGACGCCGAGTTTTTGCGCGTAGCCGACGTCGAGCGCGTGCTCGGCGTCGATAAAGGCGCAGGTGCCGCCCAACTTTTGCATTTCAGCAATGGTTTGCAGCGTCAGCGTGGTCTTGCCCGACGATTCAGGGCCGTAGATTTCCACCACGCGCCCGCGCGGCAAGCCGCCTACGCCCAGCGCGATGTCCAGGCCGAGCGAGCCGGTCGAGACGACCTGCACTTCTTCGATCGGCGCGCTGGCGTCCATGCGCATGACCGAACCCTTGCCGAACTGCTTTTCAATCTGCGCCAACGCGGCGGCAAGCGCCTTGGCCTTTTCCGCCGGCGGTATTACAGCTTTTCTATCGTCCATTATGTTCTTTCAGCCTGAACTAGCGCGTGGGTTAAATTCGTCACAAGCGATACTGTATAAAAAAACAGTGGTTATTGCAAGCGCCACGTGAATTTGTTTGAAACCGGTCAACCAGTGCGGTCGTTTCGCGCCGTTTGGCGCAAACGCTCGCCACCCCGCCCAAAATGCCACACAATACAGACTTTCGACGCCGGATGTCGCCCAATGCGTATTTTACTTGCTGAAGATGATAGCGTGCTGGCCGACGGGCTGACGCGCTCGCTGCGCCAGTCCGGCTACGCCATCGATTGCGTCAAAAACGGCCAGGAGGCCGACACCGCCCTGTCGACCCAGGAATTCGACCTGTTGATCCTCGACCTCGGCCTGCCCAAGCTGTCCGGCCTGGAGGTGCTGCGGCGCCTGCGCGGGCGCGGCGCGGCGCTGCCGGTGCTGATACTCACGGCGGCCGACTCGATCGAGCAGCGCGTCAACGGCCTCGACCTGGGCGCCGACGACTACATGGCCAAGCCCTTCGCCCTCTCCGAGCTGGAGGCGCGGGTGCGCGCGCTGACGCGCCGCGGCGGCGGCGGCGCCACCGTCATCAAGCACGGCCCGCTCAGCTACGACCAGGTCGGGCGCAGCGCCTACATCCACGAGCAGATGCTGGACCTGTCGGCGCGCGAACTGGGCTTGCTGGAAATTTTGCTGGGCCGTACCGGCCGCCTGGTGTCGAAGGAACAACTGGTCGACCACCTGTGCGAATGGGGCGAAGAGGTCAGCAACAACGCCATCGAAGTGTATGTGCACCGCCTGCGCAAGAAGATCGAGGTCGGCGGCGTGCGCATCGTCACCGTGCGCGGCCTCGGCTATTGCCTGGAAAAATTCAGCGACCCGGCCGGCAAGACCGACGCCCGGTGAGCCAGCGCGACGCCGAGCCGGCCGACGACGACGCCGACGCCGCCTGGGCCGAGCCGTTCGCCGCCGAACGCGACGACGGCGTCCAGCATTCGCTGTTCGGCGAGATCCTCGACTGGATGCTGGCGCCGCTGCTGCTGCTGTGGCCGATGAGCATCGCCATCACCTACCTGGTCGCCAAGGCCATCGCCAACCAGCCGTTCGACCACGCGCTCGAAGACAGCGTCACCGTGCTGGCGCAGCAGGTGCGCGAGGTCGACGGCAAGCTGGTCAAGCGCCTGCCCGGCTCGGCGCGCGACATGCTGCGCGCCGACGACGTCGACAGCGTCTACTTCCTGATCCTGGGCCGGCGCGGCGAATACGTCGACGGCGACCGCGACCTGGCGCCGCCGCTCGACGAGGACCGCTTCCGCAGCGGCCGGGTGCTGTTTCGCAACGACAGCATGCACGGCACGCCGATCCGCGTCGCCTTCACCTACCTCGACCTGGCCGACGCCGGCGCCGACGAGCCGCGGCGCGCCCTGGTGCAGGTCGCCGAAACCCTCGACAAGCGCGCCCACCTGGCCAACGAGATCATCAAGGGCGTCATTTTGCCGCAGTTCATCATCCTGCCGATCGTGCTGGCGCTGGTCTGGTTCGCGCTGGCGCGCGGCCTGTCGCCGTTGGCGCAGTTGCAGGAGCGCATACGCGCGCGCGCCCCGGACGACCTCAGCCCGATCGAGCCGGGCCAGGTGCCGGAGGAGATTTCGCCGCTGGTGGGCTCGCTCAACGACATGCTGGCGCGCCTGTCGCTGTCGATCGAGATGCAAAAGCGCTTCATCGCCGACGCCGCGCACCAGATGAAGACGCCGCTGGCGGGCATGCGCATGCAGTCCGAGCTGGCGCTGCGCCAAACCGACCAGCGGGAAATCCACCGCTCGCTGCAGCAGTTGGCGAAAAGCTCGGAGGCGGCCACGCGCCTGGTCAACCAGTTGCTGGCGCTGGCGCGCGCCGAGAACCAGCCGCAGGCCGGCGCGCCGTTTGAGCGGGTCGAACTGAACGCGCTGGCGCGCGACGCCGTGCGCGACTGGGTGCCGGCCTCGTTCAAGCTGCGCATCGACCTCGGCTTCGAGGAAGCGGACGGCCCGGCCGGCATCGCCGGCAACGCCATCATGCTGCGCGAGCTGCTCTCCAACCTGATCGACAACGCGCTGCGCTACACGCCGGCCGGCGGCAGCGTCACCGTGCGCGTGCGCCGCGACGGCGCCGCCGGCCGGGCGCTGCTGGAGGTCGAGGACACCGGCCCGGGCATCGCCGCGGCCGAGCGCGGGCGCGTCTTCGAGCGCTTTTACCGCATCCTCGGCAGCAACGCCGACGGCAGCGGCCTGGGCCTGGCGATCGTGCGCGAAATCGCCCAGCAGCACGGCGCCGACGTCGAGGTCCTTTCCAACCCGCGCGGCCGGCCGCCGACATGGCCGGGCTGCCTGTTCCGCCTGGGCTTCGCGCCGCAGGGCGAGGACGCGCCCGCCGACACCGAGAGCAAGCATGGATAACACCCCTGAGGCCGGCCCCGCCCTGGCGGCGCGCCGCGCCGCGCACTGGCGCCAGACCCGCCGCCTGACGGCGCTGCTGCTGGCGCTGTGGTTCGCCACCGGCTTTGGCAGCGTATTCTTCGCCCGCGAGCTGTACCAGTACAGCGTGTTCGGCTGGCCGCTGTCGTTCTACATGGCGGCGCAGGGCTCGTCGCTGGTCTACCTGGCCATCGTCGTCGCCTACGCCTGGCGCATGCGGCGGCTCGACCGCGCCGCCGGGGCGCCGCCGTGAGCGCCGCGGCGCGCTTTTTGCGCCGCCTGCGGCGCTACTACCTGCTCTTT
Source organism: Janthinobacterium sp. CG3 (assembly GCF_000344615.1). Taxonomy (GTDB): domain Bacteria; phylum Pseudomonadota; class Gammaproteobacteria; order Burkholderiales; family Burkholderiaceae_D; genus Janthinobacterium. The sequence goes on from NZ_KB467825.1 coordinate 257,403, forward strand.
AGCGGCGGCTTCGCGGCCTTCCTGCTGTCGCTGGCGGTGCTTGAGCAAGAGGGCATGCCGCGCATTTGGATCGGCTACCTGTTCATGTTGGCCACCATCGTGCTGTACGCCAGCATCGGCGTGCTCAGCCGCACCTCCAACGTCGCCGAATACTACGTCGCCGGGCGGCGCGTGCCGGCCATGTTCAACGGCATGGCGACGGCGGCCGACTGGATCTCGGCGGCCAGCTTCATCAGCCTGGCCGGCGGCCTGTACCTGCACGGCTTCGACGGCCTGGCCTACATCATGGGCTGGACCGGCGGCTACTGCCTGGTGGCGCTGCTGATCGCGCCCTACCTGCGCAAGTTCGCCCAGTACACCATCCCCGACTTCCTGGCGGCGCGCTACGGCGGCGGCGCCGGCGGGCGCGGCGGCCCGGTGCGCATGATGGCGGTGGCCGCCACCATCGTCGTCTCCTTCATCTACGTGGTGGCGCAGATCTACGCGGTCGGCCTGATCGCCTCGCGCTTCACCGGCGTCGACTTCTCGGTCGGCATCTTCCTCGGCCTGGCCAGCATCCTGGTCTGCTCCTTCCTCGGCGGCATGCGGGCGATCACCTGGACCCAGGTGGCGCAGTACATCATCATCCTGGTGGCCTTCCTGATCCCGGCGATGTGGCTGGCGGTCAAGCACGCCGACAACCCGCTGCCGCAACTGGCTTACGGCAAGGTGCTGCCGCTGCTGGGCGCGCGCGAGCGGGCCATCGACGCCGACCCGCGCGAGCTGCAGGTGCGCGCCGTCTTCCTGCGGCGCGCCGCCGGCTTCGACGCCAGGCTGCTGGCGCTGCCGGTGTCGTGGGAGCAGGGCCGCCTGGCGGCGCAGCGCCAGCTGGACGCCGCGCGCGCCCGCAACGCCAGCCTGAGCGATATCCGCGGCGCCGAGCGGGCGCTCATCGCCTACCCGAAAAACCCCGACGAGGCGCGCCTGGAATGGCGCGCCGCGCGCGCGCTGAACCTGGCGCGGGCGCAGCCGCCGGTGCCGCACGCGCTGCCGTTCCCGGCGCCGGACCGGGCCGCCTCCGACGTCAAGCGCAACAACTTCCTGGCACTGGTGTTTTGCCTGATGCTGGGCACGGCGGCGCTGCCGCACATCCTGATGCGCTCCTACACCACGGCGTCGGTGCACGAAACCCGCGTCTCGGTCGGCTGGGCGCTGTTTTTCATCCTGCTGATCTACCTGACGCTGCCGGCGCTGGCGGTGCTGGTCAAGTACGACATCTACACGGCGCTGGTGGGCAGCGACTACGCCCACCTGCCGACCTGGGTGGCGTACTGGGCCAACGTCGACAAGCTGGCGCCCTTGATGAGCATTGTCGACACCAACCGCGACGGCGTGGTGCAACTGGCCGAGATCGCCATCGACGCCGACGTGCTGGTGCTGGCCACGCCGGAAATCGCCGGCCTGCCCTACGTCATCTCCGGCCTGGTCGCCGCCGGCGGCCTGGCGGCGGCGCTGTCGACCGCCGACGGCCTGCTACTGGCCATTTCCAACGCGCTATCGCACGACGTCTACTACAAGGTGGTCGACCCGGCCGCGTCGACGCAGAAGCGGGTGACCATTTCCAAGCTGCTGCTGCTGGCGGTGGCCTTCATCGCCGCCTACACCGCCTCGCAAAAGCCGGCCGACATCCTGTCGCTGGTGGGCGCCGCCTTCTCGCTGGCGGGTTCGACGCTGTTCCCGGCGCTGGCGCTGGGCGTGTTCTGGCGCCGCGCCAACCACCAGGGCGCCATCGCCGGCATGCTGGCCGGCTTCGGCGTGTGCCTGTACTACATGCTGCACACCAACCCGATGCTCGGCGGCAGCGCGGCCGGCCAGTGGTTCCACATCGCGCCGATTTCGGCCGGCATCTTCGGCGTGCCGGCCGGCTTGGCGGCGACGGCGCTGGTGAGCTGGCTGACGCCGCCGCCGGGGCGCCGCAGCGCCGCCCTGGTCGAGCATATCCGCGCCCCCGAATAGTGGATTTACAGCAACAACCATGCTAGTGTTGCATATTTATCCATTCGGCGAACCACGCGCCGCGAAAGCCCTTATGCCCCACCGCATCGCCAGATTCACCCGCGCCGCCCTGCTGGCGCTGGCCACCAGCGCCGGAGGCGGCGCCGCCGCGCAGGCGCCGCCTCCGATCGAGCATTTTTTTGCCAACCCCGAGTTCACCGGCGCGGCGCTGTCGCCGTCGGCGCGTTTCCTGGCCGTGCGCCTCGGCGGCCCGGCCGCGCGCCAACGCCTGGCCGTCGTCGACCTGAACGACGACAGCATCAAGGTGGTGGCGCAGTTTTCCGACACCGACGTCGGCGACTTCCATTGGATCAGCGAACAGCGCCTGGTGTTCAACCTGGCCGACCAGCGGATCGGCCAGGGCGACGTGCGCTTCGGCCCCGGCCTGTACGCGGTCAACCGGGACGGCGGCGAGTGGCGCCAGTTGGCCGACCACAACATCGATTCTCTCGCCGAACCCTCGGGCCGGCGCAAGCTACTGCCCTGGCATACCTTCCTGATGGGACAGAGCGGCGCCCAGGACAGCAACTCGGTATACGTGCTCAGCCGCAAGTACGACGGCGACGGCGAACTCGACTACGTCAACCTGCTGCAACTGGACACCGTCAGCGGTATCGGCCGGCCAGTCGAGCGCCCCGGCAAGACGCGCCAATGGCTGCTCGACCAGCAGGGCGAGCCGCGCATTGCCACCACGCTCGACGGCAAGACGGCGACGGTGTGGTATCGCGAGCCGGCCAGCGGGAAATGGCGCAAGCTGGCCGAATTCGACGCCTATCAGGGCGGCCGCGACGGCTTCGAGCCGCTCGCCTTCGGCCCGGACGGCACCTTTTACGTGCGCAGCAACATGGGCCGCGACCACACGGCGGTGTACGCCTATGACCTGGCCGCCAAGCGCATCGTCGACACGCCGGTGGTGTCGCTGGACGGCTACGATTTCTACGGCAGCTTGGTCTCCGACAAGAACCGCCTGCTCGGCGTCCACTACCTGAGCGACGCCGAGGCGACGACCTGGTTCGCCCCCGCCATGCAGGCGCTGCAGAAACAGGTCGACGCGCTGCTGCCGTCCACCGTCAATCTGATCACGCCGCCGCTGCGGCCGGAAACGCCGAACCTGCTGGTGCTGTCGTACTCGGACCGGCAACCGATCCGCTACGCCCTGTTCGACACCGAGAAAGGCAGCCTGAAACAAGTCGGCGAGAGGCGCCCGGCGATCCTCGCCGCGCAAATGGGGAAAGCCGACCTGGTGCACTACCAAGCCCGCGACGGGCTGCCGATTCCGGCCTGGCTGACGCTGCCGGCCGGCGGCAAGGGCAAGGACTTGCCGCTGGTGGTGCTGGTGCACGACGGACCGTACGTGCGCGGCGACGCCTGGGGCTGGAACCCCGAAGTGCAATTTCTGGCCTCGCGCGGCTACGCGGTGCTGCAGCCGGAGTTCCGCGGCAGCACCGGCTTCGGCGACAAGCACTACCGCGCCGGCTGGAAGCAATGGGGTTTGAAGATGCAGGACGATATCGCCGACGGCGCCAAGTGGGCGATCGCCCAGGGTATCGCCGCGCCCGCGCGCATTTGCATCGCCGGCACCGGCTATGGCGGCTACGCCACCTTGATGGGGCTGGTCAAGGACCCCGAGCTGTACCAGTGCGGCGTCAACTGGGCCGGCGTCACCGACATCAATTTGCTGTACACCGGCCACTGGAGTTTCAGCTCCAACACGAGCGACGCGTGGAAACAATACGTCATGCCGGAGCTGATCGGCGACCCGCTCAAGGACGCCGCGCAACTGGCCGCCACCTCGCCGCTGCAGCAGGCGAGCCGCATCCAGCGCCCGCTGCTGCTGGCCTACGGCGCCGCCGACCGGCGCGTGCCCCTGTACCACGGCACTAAATTGCGCGACGCCGTCAAGGGCAGCAACCCCGACGTCGAATGGGTGGTCTACGAGGAGGAGGGCCACGGCTGGACGCTGCCGAAGAACCGCATCGACTTCTGGAGCCGGGTCGAGAAATTTTTGGCGCGGCATATCGGCAAACCGTAACGGCGGCGGCGTTTTCGGGGTACGCTAGGGGTTCGCCAACTCAGGAGAACGCCATGCCGTCTGGAAAGATATTGGTTGCCCAGGGAGGCGGCCCGACCGCCGTCATCAACCAGTCGCTGGCCGGGGTGGCGCTGGAGGCGCGCCGCTTCCGCGACGTCACCCGGGTCTACGGCGCGCTGCACGGCGTGCGCGGCATCGTCAACGAGGACTTCGTCGACCTGACCCAGGAGACCAGCCACAACCTCGAACTGGTGGCGGCGACGCCGTCGTCGGCGCTCGGTTCGACCCGCGACAAGCCGGACGCCAAGTATTGCCAGGAAATTTTCCAGGTGCTGCGGGCGCACCAGATCGAACACTTCTTCTACATCGGCGGCAACGACTCGTCCGACACGGTGCGCATCGTCAGCGAGCAGGCGCGCCAGGCCAACTACCCGCTGCGCTGCATCCACATCCCGAAAACCATCGACAACGACCTGGTCGGCAGCGACCACACGCCGGGCTTCCCGTCGGCGGCGCGCTTCGTCGCCCAGGCCTTCGCCGGCGCCAACCTGGACAACGCGGCGCTGCCGGGCGTCTACGTCGGCGTCGTCATGGGGCGCCACGCCGGCTTCCTGACGGCGGCCGCCGCGCTGGGCAAGAAATTCCCCGACGACGGCCCGCACCTGATCTACCTGCCCGAGCGCACCTTCGTGCTGGAGCAGTTCCTCGCCGACGTCAAGGCGGTACACCAACGCTACGGCCGCTGCGTCGTCGCCGTCTCCGAGGGCATCCACGACGCCAGCGGCGAGCCGATCGCCAGCCTGCTGGCCAAGGAAGTCGAGCGCGACGCCCACGGCAACGTGCAACTGTCGGGCAACGGCGCGCTGGCCGACCTGCTGTGCGACGAGATCAAGGCCAAGCTGGGCATCAAGCGGGTGCGCGGCGACACCTTCGGCTACCTGCAGCGCTCCTTCATCGGCTGCGTCTCCGACGTCGACCAGCGCGAGGCGCGCGAAGTGGGCGAAAAGGCGGTGCAGTTCGCCATGTGGGGCGAGCGCTGCGGCTCGGTGGCGATCAAGCGCACCGGCTACTACTCGGTCGACTACGACTTGCTGGAGCTGAGCGCGGTGGCCGGCAAGACGCGCACGATGGAGGACGAGTTTATCAGCGCCAGCGGCACCGACGTCACCGACGCCTTCCGCCTGTACCTGCGCCCGCTGCTGGGTTCCGGCATGCCGGACGCGTTCCGCCTGCGCGCCGCCGCCGTGCCGAAGGTGCTCAAGCGCTAGACGCCAGGTAGTCGAGCGGCCGCGCGTGACGCGGCACCGACGCCGCGCGTTGAAACGCGCCGCCCGCGCCAAGGCGCGGGCGGCGCATCGAGTTGGCGCGCGTTAGCGCTGGCCTCAGTCGTCGTCGCGCTCGTGCTTGTGATGCTTTTCCTTCTTTTGCTTGCACTTATTTTTTTTGCAATCCCAATACCGATCGTCATGCTCGACATACACGGGCCGCTGTTCCACATACACGGGCCGCTGTTGCACATACACGGGCCGCTGTTGCACATAGATCGGCCGTTCCTGCACATACACGGGCGCGGGCGCGACATACACCGGCTGCGGCGCAACCGGCAAGATGATCCTGACGTCAACGTCAACGGGCGCCGCCAGCGCGCCATAGCTGACCAACGCCAGCGCGCCCAGCATCAGGGTCGCCGCGATTTTCTTTGTATTTATATTCATGTTATTTCTCCTTGGGAATAATATTACGCCCTTATGTCCCAAAACACCCGCACGTCAGGGTAAATAGCGTGAGTAAATGTTACACGCGCCGCCCCGGCGCGGCTGCCTGCGCCACGGGATAAAAAAATGGCGGCCGGTCCGCAAGGACAGGCCGCCATTTTCCCGCGGGGGGAAAACTTAAACGACGATGGTCTGGTGCTCGTCGCCGACGCGGGCGCGGATGGTGCCGATGCGCGCGACGCTTTCGCCGGCGGCCGTCAGCTGCGCGAAGGCGGCGTCGGCGTTCTCGGCCGAGACGATGACGGTCATGCCGATGCCGCAGTTGAAGACGCGGTGCATTTCGGCGTCGGCGACGCCGCCGTGCCGCTGCAACCACTGGAACAGCGGCGGCATGGTCCACGCCGTCGAGTCCAGCTCGGCCACCAGGTGGCTTTGCAGCACGCGCGGGATGTTTTCGACCAGGCCGCCGCCGGTGATGTGCACCATGCCTTTGACTTCCATCGCGTCCATCAGCGCCAGCAGCGGCTTGACGTAGATGCGGGTCGGCTCCATCAGCACGTCGGCCAGCTTGCGCCCGTGGAAGTCGCCTTCCAGGTCCGGCTTGGCCACCTCGATGATCTTGCGCACCAGCGAGTAGCCGTTCGAGTGCGCGCCCGACGAGGCCAGGCCCAGCACCACGTCGCCCGGGACGATCTTGGTGCCGTCGATGATTTTCGACTTTTCCACCGCGCCCACGGCGAAGCCGGCCAGGTCGTATTCGCCGGCCGGGTACATGCTCGGCATTTCCGCCGTTTCGCCGCCGATCAGCGCGCAGCCGGCCAGTTCGCAACCCTTGGCCACACCCTTGATGACGTCGGTCGCGGTCGGCACGTCGAGCTTGCCGCAGGCGAAGTAGTCGAGGAAGAACAGCGGCTCGGCGCCCTGCACCAGGATGTCGTTGACGCTCATGGCGACCAGGTCGATGCCGACCGTGTCGTGGCGGTTCAGTTCGAACGCCAGCTTGAGCTTGGTGCCGACGCCGTCGGTGCCCGACACCAGCACCGGTTCCTTGTATTTCTTGCTAATCTCGAACAGCGCGCCGAAGCCGCCAATGCCGCCCATCACGCCTTCGCGCATGGTGCGCTTGGCAAACGGCTTGATTGCTTCGACTAGGGCGTCGCCCGCATCGATATCGACGCCGGCATCGCGGTAGGAAAGGGAAACATTAGTTGTTTGGGTCATGGTGTGTGGCAGCGGAGGCGGTAAAATAGAGGGCGGAGACCGATTGCGCACGCGCGCGTGCAAGTCCGGACAATCCGCTATTTTATCAAACTGCCCCGTCAACCCTGCCATTTTTTATACATACTCGACAATCCATGCCATTCCCCCTCACGCTAGAACAAAAACAAACGGCATTCTGGGTCGCGGTCTGGCTGGCGTTTCTGCTGTTGCTGGTGGCGTTGGGGCCGGTGCTGACGCCCTTCCTGGCCGCCGCCATCCTGGCCTACGCCCTCAATCCCGGCGTCGACCGGCTCGACCACCTGCGCTTTCGCCGCTTCGACGTGCCGCGCCCGCTGGCGGTGGTGGTCGTGGTGCTGTTGTTTTTCCTGGCGCTGGGGGCGCTGGCGCTGATCGTCATTCCGGTGCTGCAAAAGGAAATCCCGCTGCTGCAGGCGCAAATTCCGCTGTTCCTGGTCAAGCTCAACGAGCTGCTGGGGCCGAAGTTGCAGGAAATGGGCATCAAGGTGCGGCTCGACAGCGCCGGCCTGAAAACCCTGCTGACCCAGCAGATGACCACCAGCGGCGACGAAATCTGGAGCGCCGTGCTGGCCTCGGCGCGGGTCGGCGGCACCGCCGTGCTGGGCTGGCTGGCCACCGTGGTGCTGATCCCGGTGCTGCTGTTCTACCTGCTGCTGGACTGGCACCCGATGCTGGCGCGCATCGCCGCCGCGGTGCCGCGGCGCTGGGTCGGCCAGACGGTGGCGATGGCCAACGAGGTCGACGCGCTGCTGGCGCAATACCTGCGCGGCCAGTTGCTGGTGATGCTGGTGCTGGCCGTGTACTACTCGACGGCGCTGATGATCGCCGGCTTCGACGTCGCCCTGCCGGTGGGCATCATCACCGGCCTGCTGGTGTTCATCCCCTACCTCGGCTTCGGCCTGGGCCTGGTGCTGGCGCTGATCGCCGCCGTGCTGCAGTTCAGCGACTGGAGCGGGGTCGTCGCCGTGGCCGTCATCTACGGCTGCGGCCAGGTCATCGAGGGCTTCTTCCTGACGCCGCGCCTGGTCGGCGAGCGCATCGGCCTGAACCCGCTGGCGGTGATCTTCGCGCTGCTGGCGTTCGGCCAATTGTTCGGATTCGTCGGCGTTTTGCTCGCTTTGCCGGCCTCGGCCATCTTAATGGTCGCTTTTAAGCACCTTCGCCGCCACTACCTGAGCAGCAGCTTCTATAATGCGTCTATATAAAGCTATGCAAAATACTAGGACAGGGCGAACGCCATGAAACAACTGGTGCTCGATTTAGGCGCAGACCAGGCGCACAGCCTCGATTCCTTCGAGGTAGGACAAAATGCCGAGGTGGCGCAACTGATGCGCCAGTTCGCCGCGCGCACCTCGCGCGAGCACTTCGCCTACCTGTGGGGCGAAGTGGCCGCCGGCAAGACCCATCTGCTGCAGGCACTGGGCAACACCGCTGCGGCCCGCTACATCTCGCCGTTCTCGATCGAGTCGGAATTCGTCTACTCGCCCGAGGTCGACCTGTACATGCTCGACGACTGCGAAAAACTGTCGCCGGTGGCGCAGATCGACGCCTTCGCGCTGTTCAACGAAATCCGCGCCAACGGCGCCTTCATGGTCTGCAGCGGCGCGGTGCCGCCGGCGGTGCTGCCGGTGCGCGAGGATTTGCGCACGCGCATGGGCTGGGGCTTGATTTACCAGATCCACGGCTTGACCGACGACGAAAAGGTGGCGGCGCTGACCCACGCGGCGGCCACCCGCGGCTTGACCTTGTCGCCGGGCGTGTTACCCTATCTGCTGTCGCATTTCCGGCGCGACATGCGCTCGCTGTCGACGATGCTGGACTCCCTCGACCAATACTCCCTGGAAACCCAACGCCCGATCACCTTGCCTTTGTTGCGCGAGTTGTTGCAGGCGGAAGCGAAAGAATGATGAATCTGGCCCTGTTTGACCTCGACCACACGCTGCTGCCGATCGACTCCGACCACGAATGGGGCCAGTTCCTGGTCCGCATCGGCGCCGTCGACGGCGCCGCCTTCACCGGCCGCAACGACGCCTTTTTCGCCCAGTACCAGGCCGGCACGCTGGACCCGGTCGAATACCTCGCATTCGCCCTGGGCACGCTGGCGCGCTTCCCGCGCCCGGAACTGGAGCGCATGCACGCCCAGTTCATGGCCGAGGTGGTCGAGCCGGCGATCCTGCCGGCCGCGCGCGCGCTGCTGCAACGGCACCACGACAACGGCGACCTGGTGGCCATCATCACCGCCACCAACGCCTTCGTCACCGCGCCGATCGCCCGGGCGCTGGGGGTCGCGCACCTGATCGCCGCCACGCCCGAGTTCGACGGCGCCGGCAACGTCACCGGCAAGCTGCTCGGCACGCCGACCCAGGGCGCCGGCAAGGTCAGCCACACCCACGCCTGGCTGGCCGGGCGCGGGCAGCGCCTGGAGGGCTTCGCGCGCAGCCATTTCTACAGCGACTCGCACAACGACATTCCGCTGTTGTCGGTCGTCACCGACCCCGTCGCCACCAACCCCAACGCCGCGCTGACGGCGCACGCGTCGACCCACGGCTGGCCATTACTCCATTTATTCAATGATTAAAAAACTCATCCGCAAGATCCTCGGCGTCAAAGAAGCAGCGGCGCGCGACCACAGCGTGGCCGTGGTGCTGCGCGCGCAAGAGCACGGCATCGACCCGCGACTGGTGTCGTCGAACGCGATCCGCGTCACCAGCAGCCTGCAGGAGGCCGGCTTCGACGCCTTCGTCGTCGGCGGCGCGGTGCGCGACCTGCTGCTGGGCGTCAAGCCGAAGGACTTCGACATCGCCACCAACGCCACCCCGGAACAGGTCAAACGCCTGTTCCGGCGCGCCTTCATCATCGGCAAGCGCTTCCAGATCGTCCACGTGATGTTCGGCCAGGACCTGCTGGAGGTGACCACCTTCCGCGGCATCGGCGCGGACTCGGCGCCGACCGACGAGCACGGGCGCGTGCTGCGCGACAACACCTTCGGCCCGCAGCACGAGGACGCGCTGCGGCGCGACTTCACCATCAACGCCATGTACTACAACCCGGCCAACGAAGAGGTGTGGGACTACCACGGCGGCAGCGCCGACATCCGCGCCAAGACGCTGCGCATCATCGGCCAGCCGGAGGCGCGCTACCGCGAAGACCCGGTGCGCATGCTGCGCGTGGTGCGCTTCGCGGCGCGCCTGAACTTCAGCATCGAGCCCGGCACCGCCGCGCCGATCGCCGTGATGGCGCCGTTGATCAACAACGTGCCGGCGGCGCGCGTCTTCGACGAGATGCTGAAACTGTTGATGAGCGGGCGGGCGCTGGCGTGCCTGGTGCAACTGCGCAAATCGGGCCTGCACCACGGCCTGCTGCCGCTGCTCGACGTGGTGCTGGAGCAGCCGCTGGGCGCCAAGTTCGTCACGCTGGCGCTGGACTCGACCGACGCCCGCATCGCCGCCGGCAAGACGGTCTCGCCGGGCTTCCTGTTCGCCGCGCTGCTGTGGCACCAGGTGCTGGAGAAATGGACCGCCTACCGCGCCGCCGGCGAATTCCCGATCCCGGCGCTGCACCTGGCGGCCGACGACGTGCTCGACTCGCAGACCGAGAAGCTGGCGCTGCAGCGCAAGATCGGCTCCGACATGCGCGACATCTGGGCCATGCAGCCGCGCTTCGAGCGGCGCAGCGGCAAGACCCCGCACAAGCTGCTGGAGCACCCGCGCTTCCGCGCCGGCTACGACTTCCTGCTGCTGCGCTGCGCCTCCGGCGAGATCGACGCCGAAATCGGCGAATGGTGGACCGACTTCTACGAAAGCGACGAAGAGAACCGCGACGAACTGGTGGCCAGCGGCGCCAACCCGGCCGCCGCGCCGGGCGCCGCGAAGAAAAAACGCGCGCCGCGGCGCGGCCCGCGCAGCCGCCCCGCCAGCGGCACCACCGGCGGCGCCGCCGGCGGCGAATGAGCGACTCGCCGCACCCGGCGCCGGCGCGGCAACCGGCCTACATCGGCATCGGCGCCAACCTGGGCGACGCCCGCGGCAACGTGCGGGACGCGCTGGCGCGGCTGGCGCGCCTGCCCGACAGCGCGCTGCTGGGCGCCTCCAGCCTGTACCGCACCGCGCCGATCGACGCCGGCGGCGACGACTACATCAACGCCGTGGCGCGCCTCGACACGGCGCTGGCGGCCGACGAGCTGCTGCTGGCGCTGCACGCGATTGAAAGCGCGCACGGGCGCGAACGGCCCTACCGCAACGCCCCGCGCACGCTGGACCTGGACCTGCTGCTGTACGGCGACGAGCGGATCGCCACGGCCACGCTGCAAGTGCCGCATCCGCGCCTGGGCGAACGCGCCTTCGTCCTGGTGCCGCTGCTGGAACTGGCGCCGGCCATCGTCGTACCCGGGCTGGGCCCGGCGCGCGCGCTGGCCGCCAGCGCCGCCGTGGCCGCGCAAGCCATCGACAAACTCGACTGAACACCGGGGACAGACCACGATTTCCGAGAAACTTTCTCGGAAATCGTGGTCTGTCCCCGGTGCTGCCGTTCGCAGTTAGAATGGCGGATTCGCCGCGCGCGCCGGCAGCCAACACACTCACTAAAGGATTCCGATGTCAGCATATTTGCAAGGAACAGAATTGGCCGGGAAAGCCGCCGCGCCAGTGGCGCCCGCCCCGGCCAAGCCGGTCCACACCAAGGCCGTGACGATCCCGTCGCTGAACGCGCTGCGCGCCAGCGGCGAGAAGATCAGCATGCTGACCTGCTACGACGCCAGCTTCGCCTCGCTGATGGACCGCTGCGGCGTCGAGGTGCTGCTGATCGGCGATTCGCTCGGCATGGTCTGCAACGGCCACCAGTCGACGCTGCCGGTGACGGTGGCCGAGCTGGCCTACCACACCGCCGCCGTGGCGCGCGGCAGCAAGTCGGCGATGATCGTCACCGACCTGCCGTTCGGCGCCTACGGCACCCCCGAAACGGCCTTCGCCAACGCCGTGCAGGTGATGCAGGCCGGCGCCCACATGGTCAAGATCGAGGGCGGCGCCTGGCTGGCCGACACGGTGCGCTTCCTGACCGAGCGCTCGGTGCCGGTGTGCGCCCACCTCGGCCTGACGCCGCAGTCTGTGCACCAGCTGGGCGGCTACAAGGTGCAAGGCAAAAGCATTGAAAGCGCCGAGCAGTTGAAGGCCGACGCGCTGGCGCTGCAGGCCGCCGGCGCCGCGCTGGTGGTGCTGGAGGCGATTCCCTCGCAGCTGGGCAAGGAGGTGACGGAACTGCTGGCGATGCCGAGCATCGGCATCGGCGCCGGCCCGGACTGCTCCGGCCAGGTGCTGGTGATGCACGACCTGCTCGGCGTCTTCCCGGGCCGCAAGGCGCGCTTCGTCAAAAACTTCATGGAAGGCCAGAGCAGCATCGACGCCGCCGTGATCGCCTACGTGCGCGCCGTCAAGGACGGCAGCTTCCCGGCGCTGGAACACTGCTTCTAGGGGAGCCAGGTTTTGCTGGTCGGAGTACGCCCGCCGCGTATCCGACCTGCGCCACCGCCGCGCGCCGGACACGCCGTTCATCGCGGCCTGTCCTTGCGCGCCACTTGGTGGTAAATTGCGGTAGGACATCTTTATCCACGACAGCAGAGGCGCCGCGACGTGAGCATGCACCGAGCCGACAGCAGCAAGCCGCGCGACCCGGCCGACACCGGCCTGTCGCTCGACAGCTTTGCGCTGCCGCTGGGCATGGTCGGCGCCGACGGCCAGCTGTTGCGCGTCAACGCCGCGCTGGCGGCCATGCTCGGGCCGCTGCCGGCGGCCGGGCTGCTGCTGGCCGAACTGCTGCCGCTGGCCGACTGCCGCGACTTCCTGGCGCAAGCCGGCGACGGCGCCAAAACCAGCCAGATCGCCACCTTGCTGCGCGGCGCCGACGCCAAGCTGCCGGTGTATCTGCGCTGGGTGCCGACCGCCGCCGCCGCGCCGCGGATCTTTTCGGTCAGTCCGATGGCGGGCCTGGACCAGGCCTTCGCCGGGCGCGAACGGGCCCTGCTGGAATACCAGGCCATCATGAAGAACGCGCCGGTCGGCGTGGTGTTCGTCATTTCGCGGCGCATCGTGCGCTACAACGACGAGTTCGCCCGCCTGTTCGGCTTCGACGCCGGCAACGGCGTCGGCCAGCTGGCGCGCGCGCTGTACGCGTCCGAGGCCAGTTACGAGGAAGTCGGCCGGCACGCCTACGCCAAGCTGCTCGAACAGGGGTCATTCCACGACGAGATCCGCTTCCGGCGCCAGGACGGCAGCACCTTTTGGGGCGGCGCCTGGGGCTTCCCGTCCAACCCGGCCGAACCGGACCAGGGCGCCATCTGGATCGTCAGCGACATCACCGTGCGCAAGAGCGCCGAAAGCCTGCTGCGCGCCTCGCTGTTCGAGTGGGAGGAGATCTTCAACAGCGCCACCGTCGGCATCGGCGTCACCAACGGCCGCACCATCCAGCGCTGCAACGCCCACGTCGCGGCCATGCTCGGCTACGGCGTCGACGAACTCGAGGGCCTGCCCACCAGCACCATCTTCCCCGACGCGGACAGCTATGAACTGGCGCGCCAGCGGGCCAACCCGCCGCTGGCGGCCGGGCGCGCCTACGAAATCGACTGCGAACTGCGGCGCCGCGACGGCAGCATGGTCTGGTGCCACGTCTGCGCCAAAATGCTCGACCCGGAGCGCAATGAAAGCGGCACCGTCTGGATCGTCCAGGACCTGACCGCGCCGCGCGCCGCCCAGGAGCAGTTGCACAGCGCGCTGCGCGACTACCAGGGCGTGCTGAACAACGCCTCGCTGGGCATCGTACTGACCAGCGAACGCAAGATACAGCGCTGCAACGCCGCCTTCGAGGCGATGTTCGGCTACAGCGACGACGGCGTGGTCGGCCTGCCCGGGCGGGCGCTGTACCGCAGCGACGAGGAATATCAGGACATGGCCGACGAGGTCGCGCCGGCGCTGTCGACCGGCAAGCCGGTGCGCCGCGAAATGTACCTGCGCCGGCGCGACGGCAGCGACTTCTGGGGCAACCTGTCGGGCTACGTGGCCGACCCCGCCGACCCGACCCGCGGCACCTGGTGGATCATCGAGGACCGCACCGCGTTCAAGCAAACCGAGCAGGCGCTGCAGCGCAATTACGCCGAACTCAAGGAAACCCACGGCCAGCTCGAGGCGGCCCAGGCGCAACTGCTGCAGTCGGAAAAGATGGCCTCGATCGGTCAACTGGCCGCCGGCGTCGCCCACGAGATCAACAACCCGATCGGCTTCGTCAACTCCAACCTCGGCTCGCTCGGCCGCTACGTCGGCGAGCTGCTGGCGCTGCTGGACGGCTACCAGGACGCGCTGGACGGCGTGGCGCTGCCGGCGCCGGCCGCGCGCGCCATCGCCGCCGCGCGCCAGGCCGCCGACATCGACTACCTGCGCGGCGACGTCGCCGCGTTGCTGCAGGAGTCGCAGGACGGCCTGCTGCGGGTGCGCGACATCGTCCAGGACTTGAAGGATTTTTCCCACGTCGACGAGGGCGAATGGCAGGAGGCCGACCTGAACGCCGGGGTCCAGAGCACCCTGAACATGGTGCGCAACGAGATCAAATACAAGGCCGAGGTCAGGCTCGAACTGGGCCAACTGCCGCCGGTGCACTGCAACGCGGCGCAAATCAACCAGGTGTTGATGAATTTGCTGGTCAACGCCGCCCACGCGATTGAAAGCCAGGGCCAGCTGGTGGTGCGCTCCGGCGTCGACGCCGAGCGGGTCTGGCTGGAGGTCGAGGACAACGGCTGCGGCATCGCGCCCGAGGTGCAGGCGCGCATCTTCGACCCGTTCTTCACCACCAAACCGGTCGGCAAGGGCACCGGCCTGGGGCTGTCGGTTTCCTACGGCATCGTCAAACGCCACGGCGGCCATTTCGAGATGGCCAGCACGCCCGGACAAGGCGCCCGCTTCCGCTTCTGGCTGCCGATCTCGGCCGACGCCGCCGGGTTTTCGTAGGTCGGGTTAACCCGCCAGGGCGTAACCCGACTGGCGTCGGCGGCGGCCCGGCGTCGGATTACGCTGCCTCGGCGGCCCCCGCATCCGACCTACGAAAGCTTAACCAGTCATGAGGGCGGCGGCGCAGTCGTCGAACACGCGCAGCAGATGGTCGACGTCGGCGGCGCGCGTGTCCGGGCACACCAGCAGCATATTGTGGAAGGGCGTGATCAGGATGCCGCGGTTGAGCAGGTACAGGTGGATGATCTGTTCCAGCTCGCCGTCCAGGATGGCCGCCGCTTCGCTGCCGTTGGCCGGCGCGGCGGCGGCGAATTGGAACTCGGTGCGGGCGCCAACCTGGGTTACGCACCACGGCAGCCGGCGCCGCGCGATCACCGCGCGCAGGCCCGCCGCCAGTTGGCCGGCCAGCGCGAACATGCTGGCGTAGGCCGCCTCGCTCATCACCTCGTCCAAATTGGCGCGCATCGCCGCCAGCGCGAACATATTCGCCGTCAACGTGGTGCCGATGCCGGAATGGCCGGGCGGCGCCGAGCGTTTGGCCCGCTCGACCCGGCCGGCCAGCGCGCGCGTGAAGCCGTAGGCGGCGCACGGCACGCCGCCGCCGATCGGCTTGCCCAGCACCAGCGCGTCCGGCTCGATGCCGTGCGCGCGCGCGTAACCGCCCGGGCCGCTGCTGATGGTGTGGGTCTCGTCGATCACCAGCAAGGTGCCGTGGCGGCGCAGGATCCGCTGCGCCGCTTCCCAGTAGCCGGGCCGCGGCAGCACCATGCCGATGTTGGTCATCACCGGTTCGGCCAGCACGCAGGCGACGGCGCCGTCGGCCAGCGCCGCCTCCAGCGCGGCGAGGTCGTTGAACTCGACCACGCGGGTGTGCGCGGTCAAGTCGTGCACCTGGCCCAGCAGGCTGTCGCGCTGGGTGGCGACGCCGTCGACCAGGTCGACGAAGACGTCGTCGACGGTGCCGTGGTAGCAGCCGTTGAAGACCAGGATCTTGGCGCGGCCGGTGGCGGCGCGCAGCCAGCGCAGCACGAAGCGGTTGGCGTCCGAGGCCGACAGCGCGAACTGCCAGAACGGCAGCGCGAAGCGGCGCGCCAGCTCGGCGGCGACCCACACCGCGTCCTCCGACGGCAGCATGGCGGTGTAGCCGCGCGCGGCCTGGCGCGCGATCGCCCGCGCCACCGGCGCCGGCGCATGGCCGAACATGGCGCCGGTGTCGCCGAGGCAGAAGTCGGCGTATTCGTGGCCGTCGGCGTCGCTGAAGCGCGCGCCGCCGGCCTCGTCCACCGTCAACGCGAACGGCGTCGACCAGTCGCGCATCCAGTGCATCGGCACGCCGAATAGCATGTGCTCGGCGGCGCGCGCGGCCAGCGCCCGCGAAGCCGGGTTGTTCCGCTCGAAAAAGGCCCGTTCGGCGCCGGCCAGCGCCAGCGCGCGCTCCCAGTTCACTCCGTGTCGCAGCGTCATGCGCACTCCAAATGCAGTCGAATAGATTGTGCGGGCCGCCGGCTCGCCGTCAACCGGGGGCGTCCCCCGGGGCCAGACCCCCAGGGGCTGGCCCCGGCTCCACGCCGCGGTCTTTTTCCGGCGTCGCCGGCGCTCACACCAGCAACATCAGATGCTCGCGCTCCCACGAACTGATGACCCGGCTGTAGGTGGCGAACTCCAGCTCTTTGACCTCGCAGAAGGCGCGCACGAACAGTTCGCCGAGGATGTCGCTGAGCGGCCCGCACTGGCGCATGCGCGAGATCGCGTCCTCCAGGTTGCGCGGCAGTTCGTCGTGCACGTGTTCGGCGCTGTCGGCGGTCGGCGCCGACGGCGTCAGGTCCTCGATCATGCCGAGGTAGCCGCAGGCCAGCGTGGCCGCCATCGCCAGGTAGGGGTTGACGTCGACGCCCGGCACGCGGTTTTCGACGCGGCGGTTGGCCGGCGTCGAATTCGGGATGCGCAGGCCGCAGGTGCGGTTGTCGTAGCCCCAGCGCACGTTGGTCGGCGCCGACATGAAGCGCGACAGGCGGCGGTAGGAGTTGACGTGCGGCGCCAGCAGCAGGGTCGCCGCCGGCAGGTATTTTTCCAGCCCGGCCAGGTAGTTGAAGAACAACGGGCTGGCGCTGCCGTCGCGGCGGCTGAAGATGTTCTCGCCGCTGCCGCTGTCGAGCAGGCTCTGGTGGATGTGCATCGCGCTGCCCGGCTCGGCCTCCATCGGTTTCGCCATGAAGGTGGCGAAGATGCCGTGCCGCAGCGCCGTCTCGCGCACCGCGCGCTTGAACAGGAACACGCGGTCGGCCAGTTCCAGCGCGTCGCCGTGGCTGAAGTTGATTTCCATCTGGCCGGCGCCGGCCTCGTGGATCAGGGTTTCGACGCCGAGCTGGTGCAGCTTGCAAAACGTCGTCAGTTCGAGGAAAAATGGGTCGAAGTCGTTGACCGCGTCGATCGAGTACGACTGCCGGCCCGACTCCGGTTTGCCGCTGCGCCCCAGCGGCGGCGACAGCGGCTCGTGCGGATTGCTGTTGCGCGCCACCAGGTAGAACTCCATTTCGGGCGCCACCACCGGCTGCCAGCCGCGTTCGGCGTACAGCTTCAGGACCCGCCGCAGCACCGCCCGCGGCGACAGGCCGACCGGATTGCCCTCGAAATCCTGGCAGTCGTGGATCACCAGCGCGACCGACTCCGCCGCCCAAGGCACCACCCGGATGGTGGCCAGGTCGGGCACGCAGATCATGTCGGGGTCGGTGGCGCCGACGTAGGGCAGATTGTTCGGCTGCTCGCCGTTGACGGTGTTGAGCAAGACGCTCTTGGGCAGGCGCATCTCGCCCTCGCTGAGGAACAAGTCCTTCGGCAGGATCTTGCCGCGGGCGATGCCGGTCATGTCGGCGATCACGCACTCGACCTCGTGGATGTTGTGCTCGCGCAGGAACTCGCGCATGGCCTGGGTCATCTCGTCTCTCCTTAAAAGCGCTCGAGGTAGCGCGCGGTTTCCCAGGCGCTGACCTGCTGGCTGTATTCGATCCACTCGGCGCTTTTCAGCGCCACGTATTCGTCGACGAAGGCCTGGCCCAGCGCGGCCGCCAGCACCGCGTCGCGGCGCAGTGCCTCGCCCGCGACGCCGAGGTTCTGCGGCAGCATCGCCAGCCCCAGTTCGGCGCGCTCGGCGTCCGTCATTTCGTACACGTCGCGGTTCACCGGCCGGCCCGGGTCGAGCGCGCGCTCGACGCCGTCCAGCCCGGCCGCGATCACGCCGGCCAACGCCAGGTAGGGGTTGGCGGCGCTGTCCGGCAGGCGCCACTCGATGCGCTTGTAGACCACCCGCGCCACCGTGGTGCGGTTGTTGTCGCCGTAGCCGATGAAGGCCGGCGCCCAGCTGGTGCCGGACAGCGACTGGCCGCACATCAGGCGCTTGTACGAATTGACGGTGGGCGCGCACAGGGCGGCCAGCGCCGGCGCGTGGTGCAGCAGGCCCGCCATGAAATGGTAGGCGGTCTGCGACAATCCCAGCTTATTCGCGTCGCTGTCGCTGGCGAACACCGGCCGGCCCGCCTGGTCCGCCAGCGACAGGTGGAAATGCAGGCCGCTGCCGGGGCGGTCGGCGAAGGGCTTGGGCATCATCGAGAAGAGCATGCCCTCCTCCTCGGCGATGTGGTGCGCCGCCATCTTGAAGAGCATGAAATTGTCGGCCGCCTTGAGCGCGTCGGCGTAGTGGTAGTTGAGCTCGAACTGGCCGCTGGCGTCCTCGTGGTCGATCTGGAACACCTGCAGGCCGCAGGCGTCCAGCGAGGCGGTCAGTTTTTCCAGGAAGCCGCGCCGGCGCAGCAGGCTCTTGCTGTCGTAGGACGGCTTTTCCAGCTTGTCGCCGGGTTCGGCGTCGGCGCCGCCGGCGCCCTTTTGCAGTAGGAAGAATTCCGGTTCCAGGCCGGCGTTCAGGGTCCAGCCGCGCTCGGCCAGCCGCGCCACCTGCTTGCGCAGGATCTGCCGCGGGCACACCTCGAACGGCGCGCCGGCGACGTGGCCGTCCAGCGCCACCCGCGCGTAACCGGGCAGCCACGGCATCGCTTGCAGCGTGGCCAGGTCGGCGCGGCCGTAATATTCGGAGCGCACGCCGGTGCGCGGCAGACCCGTGCCCCAGATCGACGGCCCGGAAAAGCCGGCGCCCGGGTGGACGATGTCGGCCAGGTGCGCCAGCGGGATCAGCTTGCCCTTGGCGGCGCCGTGGATGTCGGTGAATTGGGCGAAGACGAATTTGACGCCGCTGGCGGCGAGGCTGGCCTGGTACTGGGCTATTTCTGATTCCGCTGTGCTCATGGTCTCGTCTTTTAAAAGCGGGGCGCTGGATGCATTAAAACCTGGGGTCAGCCCTGATGGCGTTAAGTGAGCGCGATTGTCGCAAGTCGGGTTAGCCACGCCGTGTAACGGGGATGGGCTAACCCGACCCACGACACGCTAACTTAACGCTAACCGATCTGTATCCAGGTGGTTTTCAGCTCGGTGTATTTGTCGAAGGCGTGCAGCGACTTGTCGCGGCCGTTGCCGGACTGCTTGTAGCCGCCGAACGGTACGGTGATGTCGTCGCCGTCGTACTGGTTGACGTGCACGGTGCCGGCGCGCAGCGCCCGCGCGGTCTGGATCGCCTTGCTGATGTTGGCGGTCCATACCGCCGCCTGCAAGCCGAACGGGCTGGCGTTGGCCTGCTTGACGGCGTCGTTGATGTCGCTGAAGCTGAGCACCGACAGCACCGGTCCGAAGATCTCTTCGCGGGCGATGCTCATGCCGCTGTCGACCTTGTCGAACAGCGTCGGCTGCACGTAGTAGCCGCCGCTGTCGCCGCGCACCTGTTCGCCGCCCGACAGCAGGGCGGCGCCGGCCGCCTTGCCGGCGTCGATGTAGCCCATCACCGTTTTCAGCTGCGTCGCGTCGACGATGGCGCCCATCACGGTGGCCTCGTCGAGCGGGTCGCCCGGCTGGAAGCTCGGCATCATCGCCAACGCCTTCTCCAGGAAGCGCTCCTTGATCGACTCTTCCACGAACAGCCGCGACGGCGCGTTGCAGCTCTCGCCCTGGTTGAAGTAGATCGAGCCGATGGCCGCCTGCACGGCGGCGTCGAGGTCGGGGCAGTCGGCGCAGACGATGTTGGCCGATTTGCCGCCCAACTCGGTCCAGGCGCGCTTCAGGTTCGACTGGCCGGCCATCTGCATGATCAGCTTGCCGGTGCGGGTCGAGCCGGTGAAGCCGATGCAGTCGATGTCCATGTGCAGCGCCAGCGCCGAACCGGCCTCGTGGCCGTAGCCCGGCACGACGTTGAAGACGCCCGGCGGCAGGCCCGCCTCCAGGCCGATTTCGGCCAGCCGCAGCGCCGTCAGCGGCGACTTCTCGGACGGTTTCAGGATCACGCTGTTGCCGGCGGCGAGCGCCGGCGCGATCTTCCACGCCGCCATGATCATCGGATAGTTCCACGGCACGATGGCGGCCACCACGCCGACCGGTTCGCGGGTGATCAGGGCCAGGCTGTTGGCGGCGGTCGGCGCGATTTCATCGTAGATCTTGTCGATCGCCTCGCCGTACCAGCGCAGGCAGTTGGCGGTGGCGCCGACGTCGACGCTCTGGCTGTACTTGATCGGCTTGCCCATGTCCAGGGTTTCCAATAGCGCCAGCTCGGCCCCGTATTGCTGCACCAGGTCGGCGAACTTGATCAGTACGCGCTTGCGCTGGGCCGGCGACTTGCCGGCCCAGCGGCGGTCGTCGAAGGCGGCGCGCGCCGCCGCCACGGCGGCGTCGACGTCGGCACTGTCGCAGCGCGCCACCGGCCCCAGGTTGCGCCCGTCGACCGGCGACAGGTCGTCGAAGCGCTGTTCCGATTTGGCCCACACGCGCTGGCCGTCGATGAAGGCGCGGCCGTCGATTTGCAGGGCGCTGGCGCGCTCATGCCACAGTGTTGTTGTCATGCTGACTCCCCAATAAAATCAAAAACTCACCACGGTCGAGACGCCCACCACGTGGTTGTCGCGGCGGTACTGCTCGTCCGAGGTCTTGAACACGTTGCTGCTGGAACGGTCGTAGCGGTATTCGCCCTTCAGGCTCACGCCCGGCATCAGCGCGTAGTTCAGGCCCAGCGACAGCGCGTAGCGGTTGCTGCCCTCGCTCGGGTCGGCCAGCACCCAGCCGGTGCCGTCGAACACCATGCCGGAGCCGAAGCCGTTGCGCCCGTCCGGGCAGTTGGCCTCGTCGTCGGGGCCGCCGTTGAGGATGCGGCACATGCCGTTGACGCTGTCGCCGGAACCGTAGGTCGAGCCGAACAGGCCGCCGCCGTTGCGCTTGTTGTTAATGTAGTCGAAACGGGCGATGGTTTCCAGCCGCGGCGTGACCTTGAACGAGGCCAGCGTCGACAGGCCCCACCATTTTTGCTTGTCGGCGCTATAGCCGTTCGACGCGGTCGCGCCCTGGCGGCCGTACGACAACTGGCCCTGCACATTCCAGTCGCCGCGGGTGAAGTAACCGTCCACTTCCAGCAGGTCGAGGCGGCCGAACTGGGCCTTGTCGTCGAAGCCGGAATGGATGCCGGCGAAGCCGAAGCCGTTGTATTCGCCCTTGGCGTAGTCGACCCGGTAGAACAGCCCCGGCGCCTGTTGCTTGGCGGTGTTGACGCGGGCCAGGTTCAGATTCCCCAGCATGATCTTCGACAGCCACTTTCCGCGCGACAGTTCGACACCGGCGCCGGTGTAGAAGTTCGCCGCCGAGAAGTCGAACAGCAGGTTGTGCGTGATCAGCTTGTTCTGCGTCGACGGGATGTACTCGTAGCCGGCCCAGTCCGGGATTTGCCCGGCGATCAGGCGCGTGCTCAGGTCGCCCAGCGGAATCGACACCGACGCTTCGTGCACCAGGTTGCCGAAGTTGTAGCCGGCGCCGGCGCTCTTGCTCGGCATCAGCGTCATCTTGAACTTGGTGCCGCCCTCGAGTTCCTTCTCGACGTTCAGCATGCCGCTGCCGAAGAAGGTGTTGTCGTAGCTGAAGGCCTCGCCGGAGCCGTTGATGCTGCTGTTATTGTTGAGGAAAACGAAGCTCGACGTGCGCGCGTTGCGGTTGTAGATATAGGTCGGGTCGACGTAGCCGGAAATTTTCAAGCCCTTCAAGCCGCTGGCCTCGGTGGCGTCCTCGATCGCCTCGGTCTTGATGCGGATGCGGTTGAACTCGGCCACGTCGACCGACTCGCCGCCGGCGTTGCCGGCCTTGGCCGCCGCTGTCGCCTGCACCGCCTCGGTG
This sequence comes from Janthinobacterium sp. CG3, assembly GCF_000344615.1. Lineage (GTDB taxonomy): Bacteria > Pseudomonadota > Gammaproteobacteria > Burkholderiales > Burkholderiaceae_D > Janthinobacterium. The sequence continues at coordinate 279,659 of NZ_KB467825.1, forward strand.
CTGGCGGCGGCCGCCACCGTGTTGGCCTGCTGCGCCTGGGCGCCGACCTTTTCGATCATCGCCTCGAGCTTCTTGACGTGGGTTTTCAACGCCTCCAGTTCGGCCTTCAGTTCCTTGGTGCTTTGCGCCATGGCCACGGCCGGGTAGGCGATGGCGACGGCGACCACGATTTTCTTCAGCAAGTGCATGGTGACTCCCTCTTATTTTCGTTGTTGTAGACGACTACTCGGTATCCGCCTTGAAGGCGGCGGAAATCTGCTTCTGGCGCAGCCGCTCGGCGCGCGCCAGCATCAAACTGGACACGATGACGGCGATCGTCACCACCAAAATGGTCAGCGCGGCGACCGCGTTCACGCGCGGGTCCAGCCCCAGCCGGGCGCGCGAGAAAATCACGATCGGCATGGTCGACGAACCCGGCCCGGACAGGAAGGCCGACAGCACCACGTCGTCGAGCGACAGGGTGAACGTCAGCAGCCAGGCCGAGGCCAGCGCCTGCGTGATATTCGGCAGCGTCACCAGGAAAAACACCTGGTGCGGGCGGCAGCCCAGGTCCATCGCCGCCTCTTCCAGCGACTTGTTCATCTCCTGCAGGCGCGACTGCACCACCACGGCGGCGTAGGCCATGCCCAGCAGGGTGTGGCCGATCCAGATGGTGAACATGCCGCGCTCGGGAAAGCCGAACATCTTCTGCACCGACACCAGCATCAGCAGCAGCGACAGGCCGATGATCACCTCCGGCATCACCAGCGGCGCGCTGACCATGCCGGAGAACAGGGTGCGGCCGCGGAAGCGCTGGTAGCGGTTCAGCGCGAACGCGGCGAAGGTGCCCAGCACCACCGACGAGGTGGCCGCCAGCAGCGCGATCTTCAGCGACAGCGCGAAGCCGGCGATGATCTGGGTGTCGCTCATCAACTCGCTGTACCAGCGCGTCGAAAAGCCGCTCCAGACCATGTCCTGGCGCGAGCTGTTGAAGGAAAACACGATCAGCACGACGATCGGCAGGTACAGGAACAGGTAGCCGAGCGAGAGCCAGCCGCGGCCGAACCAGCGCTGGAGGAAAGTGGAACCGTTCATGCGCGCGCCTCTTGGTCTGCCTGGTACTTGTTGAAAATCGCCATCGGCACCAGGATCAGCAGGATCACCACCACCGTCACCGACGACGCCATCGGCCAGTCGTTATTGGTAAAGAACTCGTCCCACAGCACCTTGCCGATCATCAGCGTCTCGGGGCCGCCGAGCAGCTCGGGGATGACGTACTCGCCGACGGCCGGAATGAACACCAGCATGGCGCCGGCGATGATGCCGGACTTCGACAGCGGCACCGTGATGCGCCAGAAGGTTTGCAGCGGCGTCGCGCCGAGGTCGGCGGCCGCTTCCAGGAAGCGCACGTCCATCTTCACCAGGTTGGCGTACAGCGGCAGGATCATGAACGGCAGGTAGGCGTAAACCATGCCGATCAGCAGCGAGAACGGGGTGTTCATCATGTGCAGCGGCTGGGCGATCAGGCCGAGCGACAGCAGCAGCTCGTTGACGATGCCGTGGTTGGCCAGGATGCCCTTCCACGCGTAGATGCGCAGCAGGAACGAGGTCCAGAACGGCAGCATCACCAGCATCATCAGCACCGGCCGCACGGTCGGCTTGGAACGCGCCATGAAGTAGGCGAACGGGTAGCCGATGAACAGGCACAGCGCGGTGGTGATGGCGGCGTACTTGAGCGAACTCAGATAGGTCAGCACATACAGGTCGTCCTCGGCGATGAAGAAGTAGTTCGACAGCTTGACCTTGACGACGACGACGCCCTCGACGAAGGCGAGCAGGCTGCCGAAGGGGTTGCCGGCGCCGTCGACCTCGGCAAAGCTCAGGCGCAGCACGATCAGGAACGGCACCAGGAAGGCGCCGGCCAGCCACAGGAAGGGCACGCCGATGACGAAGTTGCGGCCGGTGGCCCAGCGCAGCGTCAACAGGGCGCGCAGCGATTGCAGGAGTTTGTCCATGGCGGCCTCAGCGGGTCAGCACGACGATGTCGGCGCCGTCCCACCAGACGTACACGCGTTGCTCGCGCTCCAGCCGGGTGCTCTGGTGGCGGGCGGCGTTGGTGCGCGTGACCTTCAACTCCATGCCGCCGTCCAGGCGCACGCGGTAGTGGGTCTCGTTGCCGAAATAGGCGATCGCCGCAATGACGCCCTGGGCGCTGTTGTAGTCGTGCTCGGCGACCGAGGCGCGCTGCTGCGGCGACGGCGGCTCGACCTGCAGGCCGATCTTCTCCGGCCGCACCGCCACCGACACCGCCATGCCCATGGTGCCGGTGATGCCGTGGTTGACGTAGTGCGCCACCTCCTGCGTGGCGATCACCACGTGGTCCGGCTCGTCGACCGTGATGCGGCCCTCGAACATGTTGACGCTGCCGATGAAGTCGGCCACGAAGCGGCAGTTCGGCGTCTCGTAAATCTCGCCCGGCGCGCCCACCTGCAGGATGCGGCCCTCGCTCATGACGGCGATGCGGGTGGCCATGCTCATCGCCTCGTCCTGGTCGTGGGTGACCATGACGCAGGTCACGCCGACCTGTTCGATGATGTTGACCAGCTCGATCTGGGTGCGCTCGCGCAGCTTCTTGTCGAGCGCGCCGAGCGGCTCGTCGAGCAGCAGCAACTGCGGCCGCTTGGCCAGGCTGCGCGCCAGCGCCACGCGCTGCTGCTGGCCGCCGGACAGCTGGTGCGGCTTGCGCTTGCCGTAGCTCGACAGCTGCACCTGCGCCAGCATCTTCTCGACCCGGCTGGCCACCTCGTCCGCCGGCAAGCCGTCGCGGCGCAGGCCGAAGGCGACGTTGTCCCACACCGTCAGGTGCGGGAACAGCGCGTAGGACTGGAACATCATATTGATCGGGCGCTGGTACGGCGGCACGTTGCCGATGTCCTGGCCGGCCAGCGTGATCGAGCCGGCGGTCGGCGTTTCGAAGCCGGCCAGCATGCGCAGCAGCGTCGACTTGCCGCAGCCGGAGCTGCCCAGCAGCGCGAAGATTTCGCCCTTGTTGATGCCGACGGAGATATCGTCGACGGCGCGCACGCCGTCGAATTCCTTCACCAGGTTGCGGATAAGCAGGAAGGGCGGACTGGCATCGCTGGTCGATGCGGCGGGTGGTGCAAGCGTCATGATGGGAGCAGTAAAAAAATAGTCGGATGGTCGGTGAAACGGGCATGCAGCGGCCACTCCCGGCCGCGCTGGGCGGGCGGGAGGGCCAACGGCATGCTTACAGTCCGGTCTTGAACTTGGTGTAGACGCGCGTCATCGTGCGGCGGATGTCGGCGTTGAGCGGCTCCGGCACGATCATCTTCTTCTTGTCCTCGTCGCTGAGGAAAATGGTCTTGTTCTCGGCCAGGTCCTTCTTGACGAACTTGATCGCGGCGGCGTTCGGGTTGGTGTAGAAGACCTTGTTGGTCAGGCTGGCGTGCACTTCCGGGCGCATGATGTAGTTGATCCACAGGTGCGCGTTGTTCGGGTGCGGCGCGTCGACCGGGATCGCCATCGTGTCGAAGATCAGCGCGGCGCCGGTCTTCGGAATCAGCGCCTGGATGGTGTTGCCGTTCTTGGCGTCGAGGGCGCGCTGGCGCGCGATGTTGATGTCGCCCGACCAGCCCAGCGACATGCAGACGGCGCCGTTGGCCAGGTCGTTGATGTAGCCCGATGAGCTGAACAGCGTGACGTAGGGGCGCACGCTTTGCAGCAGGCGGCCGGCTTCCTGGTAGTCGGAGCTGACCTTCGAGTAGGCCGGCTTGCCGAGGTAGAGCAGCGCCGGCGGCAGCACTTCGGACGGCGAGTCGAGCACCGAGACGCCGCAGGACTTCAGCTTGGAGATGTATTTGGGGTCGAAGAACAGGTCCCAGGCGTTGTCCGGCATCGGCATGCTTCCCAGCGCGGCCTTGACCTTGTCGACGTTGATGCCCAGCGTGGTGTAGCCCCACAACCACGTCACCAGGTGCTTGTTGCCCGGGTCCAGCTTGGCGATTTGGCCCTGCAGGGCCGGGTCCATATTGGCCAGGTTGGGCAGCTTGCCCTTGTCGAGTTCGCGCAGCAGGCCGCCGTCGATTTGCAGGCGCGCCCAGTGCGCGGTCGGCACCACGATGTCGTAGCCGGTCTTGCCGGCGACCAGCTTGGCGTGCAGCACTTCATTGCTGTCGAACACGTCGTAGCGCACCTTGATGCCGGTTTCCTTCTCGAAATTCTTGATCGTGTCTTCGGCGATATAGTCCGACCAGTTATAAATATTCAGAACCTTTTCTTCCTGGGCCATGGCGGGGGAGGCGAACGCCGCCGCGACGGCCGCCGCGGCCAACGCCCTGGTGACGCCGCATGCGATGCGTTTCTTCAACTGTAAAGCCGGATTTGCAACCATTTTTTTTGTCCCCTATCGAATCAGAGTGGTTTGACTACCTGTATTCATCACGCTTTTTATACGGTTTTATACGGCCCCGCCGCACGCCCGTCAAGCAGGCCTTGGCTTTTCTACATCTTTGTCTCGCAAAGCGTCTCGTCGGTCGGATGCGGGGGCCGCCGAGGCAAGCGTCATCCGACGCCGCGTCGCTGCCGACGCCAGTCGGGTTTGCCACGTCGCGTAACAGCGGAGGGCCAACCCGACCTGCAAAACCCGGCATCCCAACTTTATCACTTAGCAATATTTATTCCACCCAGCCGCGCCCCTTGACGTCGGCGTGGGTCGCGTCCAGGCAGGTACGGATCAGCGCCACCATTTCGTCGATCTGGCCGCGCGTCATCACCAGCGGCGGCGCGATGATCATGCGATCGCCGACGGCGCGCATGATCATGCCGTTGCCGAACATGTAGCCGCGGCAGATCATACCGACGCCCAACCCCGGGTCGAACAGCTCGCAGTCGTGCACCACCGCGGCCTTTTTGCGCACCAGGTTGAGGCCGGCGACGAAGCCGCAACTATCGGCGTAGCCGACCAGCGGATGGTCGGCCAGTTCGGCGAAGCGCTGCTTCAAGTACGGACCGGTGTCCTCGTCGACCTTGCGCACCAAGCCTTCCTCTTCCAGGATGCGGATGTTTTCCAGCGCCGCGGCGCAGGCGACCGGGTGGCCGGAGTAGGTGAAGCCGTGGTTGAAATCGCCGCCCTTCTCGATCAGCACGTCGGCCACGCGGTCGCCCACCAGCACGCCGCCGAGCGGAATGTAGCCGGAGGTGACTCCCTTGGCGAAGGTGATCAGGTCGGGCTTGATGCCGAACAGCTCGGAGGCGAACCATTTGCCGAGGCGGCCGAAACCGCAGATGACCTCGTCGGCGATCAGCAGGATGCCGTACTTGTCGCAGATGCGCTGTATTTCGGGCCAATAGGTGGCCGGCGGAATCACCACGCCGCCGGCGCCCTGGATCGGCTCGCCGATGAAGGCCGCCACCTTGTCGGCGCCGACTTCCAGGATCTTCGCCTCCAACCACGACGCCGCCTCGATGCCGAACGCGTCCGGGCTCATGCCGCGGCCGCCCTCGACATAGTTGGGCTGGCCGACGTAGTCGATGTTGGGGATCGGCAAGCCGCCCTGGGCGTGCATGCCGTCCATGCCGCTCAGCGAGGCGCCGCCCATGGTGCTGCCGTGGTAGGCGTTCTTGCGGCTCAGGACGATGTGGCGCTCCTTGTAGCCGAGCAGGTCCCAATAGCGCCGCACCATGCGCAGGTTGGTGTCGTTGGCCTCGGAACCGGAGCCGGTGAAGAACACGTGGTTGAACTGCGGCGGCGAAATCTCGACCAGCTTGGTTGCCAGTTGCACCGCCGGCAGGTTGGTGGTGTTGAAGAAGCTGTTATAGAACGGCAGCGTCTCCATCTGCCGGTACACCGCCTCGGAGATGCTGGTGCGGCCGTAGCCGACGTTGACGCACCACAGGCCGGACATGCCGTCCAGCACCCGCTTGCCCTGCGAGTCCCAGACATAGATGCCCTCGCCGCGCACCATCACGCGGGCGCCCTTGGCGTTCAAATCCTGGAAGTCGGTGAACGGGTGCATGTAGTGGGCCGAGTCCAGCTTCTGGATCGCCGCGGTGTCGTACAGTTGCGGTTGCGCGGCGGCCTGCTTGACCGACGCGACCAATGCGGCGCTGGGCGCCAATGGGTTTGAAGACATGGGTATTCCTTAGTTATGAGAGAGCAGTCACGCGACTGGACGCTTATACGTGCAATAAAAGGTGCTCGCGTTCCCACGGACTGATGACGGTCATGAACTCCTGGTGCTCCAGGTCCTTGATCGCCGCGTACACGTCGATGAAACGCTCGCCCAGCACGGCGCGCAGCTTGTCCTCGGCGCGCAGCGCGTGCAGCGCTTCCGGCAGGCCCTGCGGCAGTTCGAATTTCAGGTCGTAGGCGCTGCCCACCGTCATCGGGGTCGGCTCCAGTTGCTCCACCATGCCGAGGTAGCCGCAGGCCAGCGTCACGGCCAGCGCCAGGTAGGGGTTGGCGTCGGCGCCGATGATGCGGTTTTCGACGCGGCGGTCCTGCACGCCCGACTCCGGCACGCGGAAGCCGACGGTGCGGTTGTCCAGGCCCCACTGGATGTTGATCGGCGCGGCGGTGTGGCGGACGATGCGCCGGTACGAATTCACGTACGGCGCGACGATCGCCATCGCCGACGGCATATAGCGCTGCAGGCCGCCGATGTAGTGCTTGAAGATGGCGGCGGCGGAGCCGTCGGCGTTGCTGAAGATGTTCAAGCCGGTCTTGGCGTCGACCACGCTCTGGTGCACGTGCATCGCCGAACCCGGCTCGCCGGCCATCGGCTTGGCCATGAAGGTGGCGTACATATCGTGCTTCAGCGCCGCTTCGCGCAGCGTGCGCTTAAAGAAGAAGACCTTGTCGGCCAGGCCCAGCGGGTCGCCGTGCAGGAAGTTGATTTCCATCTGGCCGGCGCCGATTTCATGAATCAGCGTGTCGACGTCCAGGTTCATCAGCTCGCAATAGTCGTAGATGTCCTCGAACAGCGGATCGAACTCGTTGACGGCGTCGATGCTGTAGACCTGGCGGCTGGTTTCGGCGCGGCCGCTGCGGCCGATCGGCGGTTTCAGCGGCAGGTCGGGGTCGATGTTCTTGGCCGTCAGGTAAAACTCCAGCTCGGGCGCGACGACCGGCTTCCAGCCCTTGTCGGCGTACAGCTTCAAGACCCGCCGCAGCACCGAGCGCGGCGCGAAGTCGACCAGCGCGCCGTCGGCGAAATAGCAGTCGTGGATGACCTGGGCGGTCGGGTCGGTTGCCCACGGCACCATGGTGATGGTGGTCGGGTCGGCCTTCAGGATCATGTCGCGGTCGGTGGCGGAGATGGCGCGGTCGTAGGCGGCGTCGTCGGTCGGGTAGTTGCCGGTCACGGTCATGCCGAGCACCGCTTCCGGGATGCGCATGCCGCGCTCCTGGGTGAATTTACCGCGCGGCAGAATTTTCCCGCGGGCGACCCCGGTCAGATCGGGCACCAGGCATTCAATTTCAGTGACCCGTTTTTCGTTCAGCCACAGGTCCATGTCGGTATAGGTAAAGTTCTCGCGAATTGCCATGTATTTCTCTCATTTGTCTAGATCAAACGCGGGGCCGAAGGGCCGCACGCGCGCTGGGCGGCTTGCTGGCGAGGATAGCTAAGGAACACGCCGCGCCCACTGCTCGTAGGTTGTCATACGCCTCCCTGTTTTTTGTTTTGATAATTCCGGCACGCTTGGCCGAACGCGAGAAATAACTTCATGGAATCGGGGTTGTCGGCGATGCGCCACTCAGGATGCCACTGCACCGCCAGCGTGAAGCCGGGCGCGGCTGCCACCGAGTATGCCTCGACCAGCCCGTCGTCGGCGCGCGCCTCGACCACCAGGCCGGGCGCCAGCCGGGCGATGCCCTGGCCGTGCAGCGAGTTGACCATCAGTTCGGCGGCGCCGCCGAGTATCCGCGCCATGCGCCCGTGCGCTTCCAGCGCCACGCGGTGGGCCGGGCCGTACTGCTGATCCAGGCTCAGGCCCGCGCTTTCGCGGTGGTCTTGCATGCCGCCGACTTCCTGCACCGCCTGGTGCAGGCTGCCGCCGAGCGCCACGTTGACCTCCTGGAAGCCGCGGCAGACGGCGATCAACGGAATGCCCAGCTTGAGCGCGGCGCGGATCAACGGCAGGGTGGTGGCGTCGCGCGCGGCGTCCTGCGGCAGGCTGGCGTCGTAGACGTCCTCGCCGTAATGGCTGGGGTGCAGGTTCGACGGCGAGCCGGTCAACATAATGCCGTCGGCCGTCGCCAGCACCGCCGCCAGGTCGGCCGCCTCGCCCAGCGCCGGCAGCACCAGCGGCATGCACTGGGCGCCGACCACGACGGCCTGCAGATATTTGTCCTGGGCGGTGTGGTAGGCGTGCGCACCGATCTGGTTGACGCAGGCGGGGACGATGACGATGGGGCGGCGCATGGTGGTTGTTTTGTCCGTATTGTTGTTTATTGACACATTGAAGCCATCATTGGGGAAGCGATCCCCCTCAAATGATCATCCAGCTAGAGCCACTATTCAAACTTCACCGTACCCAGCTAAATTATCATTTTTTGCTGAATCAGTGAAAGTAATTTCATCATATGCGTTATTTGGTATTATTACGAGTGCCACTTGTTTAAAATCAATGGAACCACTTTAAGCCCATGTCCCCCGCCGCCGACCTGCTGTCAGCCACCCTGGCCCAGCCCGAATTCCACCCGCGCCTGCCGCAGCAGCGCCGCCTGTACGAGGCGGCGAAGACCGCGATCCACCAGAATATGCTGGGGGCCGGCACCCGCCTGCCGTCCAGCCGCGACCTGGCGCGCGACCTCGGCATCGCCCGCAACACCGTCATCGCCGCGTTCGAGCAACTGGCGGCGGAAGGCTACGTCACCACCGCGCTGGGCAGCGGTACCTACGTCGCCGACCTGCAGGAACTCAGCGCCAGCATGCACCGCGGCGCCGGCGCCAGCGCCCTGAGCGAGGCGGCCTTCGCGGCGCGCGCGGCGGCGCCGCTGTCGCGCCGCGGCGAGGAAATCACCGCCTTCGCCGCCGGCGCGCGCTTTGAAATCCAGCCGTTCGCGCCGGGCGACGCCGATTTTTCCTCGTTCCCGTTCAAGCTCTGGCAGCGCCTGCAAAACCGGGTCTGGCGCGAAGCGCGCGCCGACCTGCTCGACTACGGCCAGTCGGGCGGCTACCTGCCGCTGCGCCAGGCCATCACCGAATACCTGCGCATCTCGCGCTCGGTGAAGGTGTCGGTGGAGCAGGTGATGATCACCGCCGGCACCCAGCAGTCGCTCGACCTGTGCGCGCAACTGCTGGCCGACGTCGGCGGCACCGCCTGGGTCGAGGACCCGTGCTACTGGGGCGCGCGGCGCGTGTTCCAGGCGCGCGACCTGCTGCTGCACCCGATCACGGTGGACGCCAACGGCATGGCGCTCGACGAGAGCGACCTGGCCACCGAGCCGCGGCTGATCTACGTGACGCCGTCGCACCAGTACCCGACCGGCGCGGTGATGAGCCTGGCGCGCCGGCGCGAACTGCTCGACGTGGCGGTGCGCAAGAACGCCTGGATACTCGAAGACGATTACGACAGCGAGTTCCGCTACACCGGCCGGCCGCTGGCGGCGCTGCAGGGCCTCGACACCGACAACCGGGTGGTCTACATGGGCACCTTCTCGAAGGTGCTATACCCCGGCATCAAGGTCGGCTACCTGGTGGTGCCGCCGGCGCTGATCGCGCCGTTCAAGAGCGCGCTGTACGACCTGCAGCGGCCCGGCCAGCTGATGGTGCAGGCGGCGCTGGCCGACTTCATCGCGCTGGGCCACTTCACCACCCACGTGCGCAAGATCCGGCAAATCTACGGCGCCCGCCGCGAGATGCTGCGGCGCACGCTGGTGGCGCAACTGGGGCCGCAGCTGAGCCAAAGCGTCACCATCTCCAGCGAGGAGTCGGGGCTGCACCTAGTGGTCGAACTGCCGGACTGGGCCGACGACGTCGCCCTGAGCGCGCTGGCGGCCGAATCGGGCATCCTGGTGAAGGCGCTGTCGACCTACTACCTGGCGCCGCCGGTGCGGCGCGGCCTGCTGGTCGGCTACGCCTACGTCACGCCGGAGAAAATCACCTACTACGGCAAGCTGCTGGCGGCGGTGATACAGTCCGGGGTGCGGCGTTGAAAAACCTGCCGTGGAAGGACTTTTTCGCGCTGGTCGTCAGCATCGGCGTGGTCGGGCTGGGGCTGGGCGCGACCATGCCGCTGACGGCGCTCACGCTGGACCGGCGCGGCGTCGGCACCGACGTGATCGGCATGATCACCGCCGTCAGCGCCGTCGGCATCCTGGCGGCGTCGCCGTTCGTCTCCAGCTGGGTGGCGCGCTTCGGGGCGCGCGCGACGATGGTCGGCGCGGTCTGGGCCGGCGCGCTGGCGACGGCGCTGATGCAAACCACCGACAACCTGCTCGCCTGGGCGCTGCTGCGGCTGGTCTTCGGCGCCGCCATGGGCGTGCTGTTTACCATCGGCGAAGCCTGGGTCAACCGTCTGGCGCCGGACAATTCGCGCGGCCGCGTGGTGGCCATGTACACCACCAGCTTCACGCTGTTCCAGCTGGTCGGACCGGCGCTGGTGGCGGCGTTCAACGACAAAATCGCCTGGAGCTTCGCCGCCTGCGGCGCGCTGTTCCTGTTCGCCCTGCCCGGACTGGCGCTGATCTCCAATAGCGGCCCGGCGCGGGCGGGAGGCGAGGAGGACGCCGGGCGCGTGCGCTGGCAGTTGCTGCTGCCGCGCATGCCGATGATCGTCGTCGGCGCGGCCTTCTTCGCGCTGTTCGACACGCTGGCGCTGAGCCTGCTGCCGCTGTACGCGATCCGCCACGGCATGGGCGCCGAGCTGGCGCTGCTGTCGGCCAGCGTCATCCTGGTCGGCGACACCGCGCTGCAATTCGCCTTCGGCTGGCTGGCCGACCGCTTCGGCCGCGCCCGCGTGCACAGCGCCTGCGGCGTGATGGTCTGCCTGCTGCTGCCGCTGCTGCCGTTCGCGGTCGGCACGCCGTGGCTGTGGTGGACCCTGCTGCTGCTGCTGGGCGCGTTCGCCGGCGCCATCTACATGCTCTCGCTGGTGGCCTGCGGCGAGCGCTTCAGCGGCCACTCGCTGACGTCGGCGAGCGCCATCGTCAACGCCACCTGGGGCCTCTCCAGCGGCGGCGGCCCGCTGCTGACGGGCGTGCTGATGCAGTCGGCCGGCATCAACGCCCTGCCCGCCGTGATGTGGGCGGGCGCCGCCGTCTTCGTCGCCAGCGCGCTGTGGGAGCGCGGGAAAAACTTCAGCGGCGACCTTGCCCAAGCCGGCAAATGAGGCCGTGGCTACGCGCCGTTATCGCCTTCGACCTTGGCCACCGAGGTCTGCAGCCGAATGGCGGCGCGCACGCCCTTGACGTCGTACGTTTGCCGCTGCGCGTCCCCGGCCTCGCCGGGCTTGCGCATCCACAGCTGCGCGTACAACTTCCCTTCGGCGGAATAGCCGCCAAACCAGTCGACCAAGCGACCGAGATAGCACTGCCGCCCCACCCAGACCGGCACGTCCGCCGCGATTTCATAGGTGTAGTGCGCGGGGCCGTAACTGGAATACGCGGCGCGCTCGTCGTCGCCGGCGGCGTCGGGGACCGGGCACAACGGTTTTTCCCCATTACCGACGTCGTTTGCCCGCTCCTTTCCCACCAGGCCGAGCGCCCGCGTCAACGCCGCGTGCAAGGCATCGTCCAGCGCCGTCGTCGTGCCTTTTTCTGCGTTTCGCTGGATCTTTGGCACGGCGAGTTGATAGCGGTAGTGAACCGCGAGTTTCGGCACCTTGCCGACGACCGTCAAAGGCCGCAGCAAATAGACGTTGTCTACGCCGTAATAGCCGACCTGATACGCCGCGTAGACGCGCCCGCGCAGGCGAATCCAGTGGCCCGACTGGTTCGCGCCGCGGCCGTTGGTCGAGAACAGATAGCCTGGCCCTTCGGCGGCGTCCACATCGTCTTCGCCGCCCCGGTGGACGCCGGTGAATTTGCCGCCGTCGCGGCGCAGGGCGCTGGTGTAGGAAAACAAACCGGTGCCGCCGACGTAGGAGTCGAGCACCAGGTCGCGCCGGCCGTCGCCGTCGAGGTCGACCAGCGTATAGCCCGCCGAGCCGTTCTCGCCACCGCCGTCGATTTTGGAGTCCAGCAAGGCCCGCCATTCGTCCTGCGTCACGCCGGCCGGCCGAATCCTGGGAAACTGCCTGCCGGCGTCCTGCTCCTTGTCGTTCGCCACATTCGAGAACGAGGTCGTTCCCGTCTTGATCCGCATGCGCCTCAAGACTTTTTCAAGCGCGAACTCGGGATCGGATTGGCGCATCGCGTCGACGGCCTGACGCAGCTCCGCCAATGCCAGCCGGTCCTCGCTGTCGGGCTGGTAGGCGACGGCGGCGCGCAGCGGCGCGCTCGTCGCGTCAATCCGTTCTTGATACCGCTGCGTAATGCAGCTCGTATCCGCGCCGCAGCGGTCACGGGCTTTCAACCAGCTCAACTGCGCCTGCCGCAGCGCCTCGCGCTGTAATGGTTGCGCACGGCCTAGTTTGCCGTACAGCAGGGACAGGCGGCTATCCAGGCGCTGCAGCTCCTCGTCAACGCAGATGGCGCTCTCGGTAGCGGTTTTGGCCAGGGCGCAATCCAGTCCCGCCGAGAGCGCCTGCGCAGTGGGGAGAAACGCCGCGACGAATACGACGCAAGGCAGGTGTTGTCGAATACTGAGCGCCACTGTGAGTTCCTTTGTTATATTGAGCGATTGTCAGGTGGTGGATGACTTCCGCAGATTTTTCCGCTCCCCTTTCGACTGGAATTTTACCGAATTGGACGCGCGCGCGACCGATGTTTTGAAAGGTGGCCTTACACGATGAAAATGAAATCGCTTCAATCCGCTCTGTTCGCCTGCGCCCTGCTTGCCTGCGGCTTGGCGCCGGCGGCCCAAGACGAATACAGCCGGAAAACCTCGGGCGCGGTCGCCATGCTGCCACCGGCGCTGAGCGGGATGTCCAGCAGCGTTCTGCATTTGCCCGGCCGCGAATTCAAATCCGGCGCGGGCTGGTGGGCCTTGAGTTGCGCCCCAGCCGGTTGCCAGATCGCCGAGGCCGGCATGATGGTCGCCTCGAAGGCGCATTCGCTGATGGCACCGGCCGGGACCACGCCCGGCCAGCAGCTGCGCTGGCTGCCCACGCCGGGCGCCGGCACGCTACTGATGTTCAAGCCGTTCAGGGCGCCGGCGAACGCCATCAAGTTCACCGCCGGCCCGGTCAAAACGTATTATCCGGCGGCCCGGGGCGCAACTGCGCGGGCCAAGAAAACCGCAGCGGCGGAGTGGGCCGTCGATCTGCCCGACGGCACCGCCATGCGCTTGCGCTCCTTGCCGTCGAAGTCGAAGGGAAGCCCGCCGCAGTCGCTTGAGCTGCAAGTCGGCGAGAAGCGCCAGGCGCTGCCGCAGGTGGGATTTAACGACGAATATTCACGGCAAGCCAAGGACCATGTGTTGTGGGCCGGGGACCTCGATGGCGACGGCAAGCCGGACCTGCTCGTCAAGGCGGCCGACTCGCTCGGCGACGATATTGTGATGCTGCTGTCGTCGATGGCCAAACCCGGCGAGCTGGTGGGCGAGGCCGGACGCTTCAAGTATTTTCCGATTGATTATCCAGGCTGATGGCGGTTCGGCGGAACCCCGGACACCTCAACCCCCAAGGGTCTGACCCCGAATTCGGGTCCGGGGGGCGCGCTTATTTTTTCAGCGCCTGGAGCCGTTCGGTGAGTTCTTGCGGCGCCGGGTAGTCGGGGTAGGCGCGACGGAATTTTTCCCACTCGTCGACGGCGTCCTTCGATCTGTCGGCCTTGAGCATCCGCTCGATCTCCAGCAGCCATGCCTGCGGGTTCTTCGGCGCGTCGCCGCTTGCCTCGGAACGCGCTGCCACCGGGGCCGGGGCGGTCATTGAAAACGCCATCTTCCCGGCAGGCGCCTGTCGCGCCTGGGCCATCGGTGCGGGCGCGGGTTCCATCTCGGGACGCGTGGCGGCCATTGGCTGTTCGCGCACCGAGTCGATGACCGGCGCGGCGACCGGACTTGGCTCCGGCGCGGCGCGCTGGCGGGCCAACGGTGCGCGCGCGGCGGAACCGGCCGCCGGCGCCGGGACCGGGACCGGGCTGGCGGCAACCTTCGCCGGCTCCGCCTGCGGCGGCACCGGCGCTGATGCTGGCGGCGCGGCGGCTGGCATTGGCGCCACCGTCGCCGGGAACTCCTGCGGCGACGACGTGAACCACTGCGGGCCGATCATGTTGACGGCTACCAGCACGCTCGCGGCAAACGCCAGCGGCACTTTCCAGCGCGACAGGAAGCCCGGCCTTGCCGGCGGCGCCGCCTGGGGTATCGCCGCGTCGTTGGCCGCCTCCCTCTCCACGGCCAGCGCGTGGAAAACCCGGCTTTTGCCGACGCGCGGGTCGGTGTCGGCGTCCAGCGCCGCTTCGATGTACAGCGCCTTGTCGGCGGCGGTCAGGATCGCGGCGTCCAACTCGGCCGACGGCCCCGCCTGCGGCAGCGTGTGCAGCAGCGCCCTCAGTTCGGCGTCTTCGATGTGGTCGTTTTCCTTGGAGCTCACGCGGGTGCTCCTTCACCGGTCAGGTTGTGCAGTTGGGCGCGCAGCTTTTGCATCGCGTAACGCAGCCGGCTTTTGACCGTTTCCGCCGACGCGGCGGTAACGACGGCGATCTCGTCGATGCTCATGCCGCTGAACTGCTGCAGCACCAGCGCTTCACGCTGTTCGCCGGGCAGCGCGCGGATGGCCGCGTGGAGGATCGCATGGCGCTGCTTCTGCTGCAGCGACGCTTCCGGCGACAGCGATTCGTAGGCGGCGTCGGCCAGACGTTCGAACTCGGCCTGGCCGTCTTGCTGCGCCATGTCGGTGGCCGTCAACGCCTCTTTTTTGCGCAGGATGTCGACCAGGCGGTTGCGGGCAATCTGGTACAGATAGGTGCGAAACGCCGCCTGCGGCTGGTAGGCGGCGCGGGCGTCGTGCAGGCTGGCCCAGGCGTCCTGGACGATCTCGTCGACCCAAGCTTGGCGCGGGCAGCGCCACGCGACGAAACGGTACAGCCCTTGGCTGTGGCGACGGTATAGCTCCTTAAAAGCGAGCGGGTCGCCGGCGCGGTAGCTCAGCATTAAATGTTCATCCGATAGGGTGGCAGGCATGCCGGCCAGTGTAGCCGAGATGCGCGGGCCCGACAACGCGGGCATGCCTGCCGGCGCCATCTCAGCGCGGCGCGCGCGGCGGCGGCGCGTAACTGACGCGGCGCGTCTCGCGCAGCCGCGCGTCCTGCACGCGCCCTTCCACCAGTTCGTAGCCCAGCAGCGCGAACACGCGTCCGTTGAGGAACAGCGGCCGGGCGTTGCCGTACCAGTCGACGCAGGAGGCGCGGCAGCCGTCGTCGTCCGGCCCGGCCGGGCGCGACTGCAGCGCGCCCAGTTCGTCGAGCTTGAGGGCGCTGTTGCGCAGGTAGAGCACGGACGCCGCCTGGGCCGGCACGCGCCCGCGCAGCGCGGGCGCGGCGTGCAGCACCGGCAGGCCGATCATGCCCTCGTCGGCGCTGGCCGGCTTGTAGAAGAAGCCGTGGCTGCGCGACTCGCTTTGCGCCGCGTCGGCGCGCACGTAGCGGTAGGCGACGGCCGCCTCGCGCCCCAGGCTGACGCTGGTGAAATGCAAATCGGCGCCGGCCGAGCCGATCACCACGGCGTTCTCCCCGAGCGCCTCGATGCGCTCGACGCCGTGCGGCAGCGCCAGCGTTTGCGCGGCGCCAGCGTCGTCCCAGCGCACCGCGTGCAGCGGCTGGCGCGGCCGAGGGCCGTCGGCGTCGGCGTCGGCAAAGCCACGCTGCGCGCCGCCGTACAGCAGGTAGGCGCCGACGTAGCGGTTTTGCACGTTGTAGCCGCCGATGCCCGGCAGCGCCTTGTAGCTGTCGGCGGGCGCGCCGTCGCGGCCGTCCGAGAACGACGCCAGCGGCACGCGCAGCAGCGCCAGCTCGCCACGGCCGCGCTCGGCCGACCACATGGCCTCGCCCGCGCCCTCGGAGCGCACCAGCACGTTCAGGTGGCCGTCGCCGCTTTCGAGGAAGGAGAACTGGTCGACCGGCGCGCCGGCCACCTTGAGCGCGCTCGGCGCGCCGCCGTCCAGCGGGATGCGGAACAGGCCGGAGCCGCCCGTGCCCTGCCCGCGTCCACGCGGCGCCGGCGTGGTCCACACGTACACCGACTGGCCCGAGACGTAAAACACGCGCCCGCGCGGACCCAGCACGGCGCTCGCTTCGCAACTCATCTCGCGCCTGGCCAGGTCGCATACCGTGACGGTGTGCAGCGCCAGGCCGGCGCCCGGCTCAAGCGGGTCGTCGGTGCGGTAAATCCGCGTGGCCGGGGCGATGCGCTTGAAGTCGGCCGGCGTCGCGTCCGGGCGCCAGCGCCGCAGCGCCGGGAAACCGTCGAACGGCTCGCGCTGGAACGGGTCGAGGTACAGCTGCGTGTAGAACACCAGCTTGCTGCCGATCTGCCGGCTGGCGTAGTTGCGCGACGAGTAGTAGTCGTTCGAGCGCATGTGGTAGGTGGCGCGGTAGGCCAGCGCGCCGCCGGCGTCGATGTCGAACAGGCCGATTTCGGTGCCGCCGCGGCGGTAGCTATAGCCGATCACGGCCACCGTGTCGCCGGAGATCAGCATTTCGTCGTACCAGGTGCCGGCCGGGTCGGCGTCCGGCGCGAAGGCGTCGATCGAGGCCACCGGCTTGAGCTGGCCCCGCCCGATGTCGACGGTGAACAGGCGGCCGCGCCGCAGCATCACCAGGTGCTTGCCGTGCACCTTGACGATGCCACCCTCGTCGACGCCGGCGGTCTGGGTGTTGGTCACCGAGTCGGCCGCCGCCGAGGCCAGCGCACCGGCCGGCGCGGGCGCCGGCGCGCTCTTGGCCGGCGAGTACATCGGCATGGGCGTGGGCGGCATGCCGGACGACTCGGCCTGGGCGCCGGCGCGCTGGCGCGTTTGGGCGGCGCGCTGCTCGTCGGCGTAGCGCTTGATGAAGTCGCGCAGCGCGGCGTCGCTGGCAAACGCGGTCAGCGTCTTTTTCGGCGCGGTGTCGGCCGCGCCCGCCGGCCCCGCCAGCAAGGCGGCCAGCGCCAGCGCGATGCCGGCGGCGATTATTTTGTTCATGGAGGCTGCTCCTTCTTCTTTCAGTGCTGCGTCGGACCGCGCGACATGGCGGCGTCGAAGAGTTAAACGTGGCACGGCCGCAAAAGGGGTTAAGAAAAAACGCTATTTTTTGGCGGGTTTAAAAAGAATGCGCGCACGGCAAAGTTGCTAAACCGCCGTATTGGCGGCTGCTTTTTCGCTAGCATGGCTGACCTGACCTGAGCTGGCGCGCGTCTCGCTTCGGCCAACATTGTCGGATTACGCCCGGTGGGCTAATCCGACCTACGACACGCTAACTGAACGAACCGCATTACCTTTTGAAAGCACCCGATCATGGCCAATCCCCGCCCCGCCCCGTCCGACGCGTCACGCAAGCTGGCCGTGCTCATACTCGTCTGGATCGCCGCGACTTGGGGCCTGCTGTTCGCGCCGGTGAAGCTCGCCGTCAGCACGACGCCGGTCGCCGGCTTCCTGCTGCTGCGCTTCATCTACGCCCTGTGTTTCCTGATCCCGCTGGTGTGCTGGCAGCGGCGGCAACGCCCGGCTGTCCGCCGCGCGCGCAGCGAGGTGGTCGCCGGATGGTGGTATGGCCTCGGCGCCGGCGTCGTGCTGTTCCTGGTGTATTACCTGCAAACGGCCGGCCTGGCGCACACGACGTCGGGCAAGGCCGGCTTCATCACCGGGCTGACGGTGGTGTTCATCCCCCTGGTCACCGCGATGGTGGAGCGGGAACGGCCCGGCGTCGCGGTTTTCCTCAGCGGCCTGCTGGCCATGGCCGGCCTGGTCTGGGCGTCGATGGATACGCTGCAAAGCGGCGAATTGGTGCGCATCGGCGCCGGCGACCTGCTGGTGCTGGCCGCCGCCTTCTTCAACGCCATCCACATCGTGGCCAACGCCAAAGGCGCGCACCGGACCAGCGGGCCGGCCTTCGTCACGGTGCAGGTATGCGTCAGCGCGGCGCTGACCTGGTTGCTCCTGCCGACCGGGCTGGCGGCGCTGCTGGACTACCCTTTATCGGTGCATCTGGTCGCCTTCGGCAGCGGCTTTTACGTGATTGGTTTGCTGCTGGTGATCCAAACCTGGGCGCAACGCATCGTCGCGCCCTTCACCGTCGGGATGATCTTCAACCTCGAACCCCTGTTCGCCGTTGCCGGCGGCGTGCTGATGCTGGGCGAGGCGACGTCGGGCCAGCAAATGGCCGGTTTCGCCGTCATGCTGGCGGCGATTTTGTGGGCGCAGTACAAGGATAGGCCGCTTGCCGCCCACGCCGCCGCAAGCTGAGCATGGCGCCGTTTCCGACGCCGGACGGACGTGCAATAATGCCCATTTAGCCGAGGATGGATAGCTCTTGGACCGCGATCAATTAGAGACGTTTGCCACCGTCGTCGAACAGCAAAGCTTCGAACGCGCCGCCAGCGTGCTGAACGTCTCGCGCGGCGCGGTGTCGCAGCGCATCAAGGCGTTGGAAGAGTCGCTGGCGACGGTCTTGCTGGTGCGCGACAAGCCGGTGGTGCCGACCGGCCGCGGCGAGGTGCTGCTGCGCCACGTCAAGGCGCTGCGCCTGCTGGAGGACGCGACCTTGCAGGAATTGCTGCCCGATCCGGCGCTGGGCAAGCCGGTCGCCGTGGCGATTGCCGTCAACACCGATTCGCTGGCGACCTGGTTCATGGAGGTGGTCCGCCTGCTGCTGCTGCAACGCCGCGTCGCGCTCGAACTGATCGTCGACGACGTCGACCACACCTTCCCGCTGCTGACGCGCGGCGAGGTGATCGGCTGCGTCTCCAGCGCGGCACGGGCGGCGCAGGGCTTCGTCGCCGAACCGCTGGGGGAGATGGAATACCGCTGCATCGCCAGTCCCGCCTTCGCGGCGGCGCATTTCCCGGACGGAATCACGCTGCAGGCGGTGCTGGCGGCGCCGGCCATCCTGCTCAACCGCAAGGACGCGCTGCACGATATCTTTTTGGCGGAACGGTTCGGCTTCAGCATCGAACGCTACGCCAAACACTACGCGCCCTCGCTGCCGGCGGTGCTCGACATGATCGACATGGGCGCCGGTTACGGCATGGTCCCGACGCGGCAGGTGCAGGCGCAGCTGGACCGCGGCGCGCTGGTCGACCTGGCGCCCGCGCACCCGGTGCCCGTCAAACTCTACTGGCACCACTGGCAAACCGAACCGCTGCTGTCGCGCGACATCACCCAACTAGTCATGGAAGAGGCGCGGCGCAGCCTGAGCCGGGGCGGCTGACGACGCAACGGCGTACTCAGGCGTTGCGGCTCGCCTCTAGCTGCGCTTGCGCCGCTTGGGCCAGCTGCGCCGGTGCCAGGCCCATCGCTTGGAGCGCGCGTGCCGCCACGCCGTATTGACTGTCCGCCACCGCCAAGATGACGTGCGCGCCCAGCAGCGGCGCGCCGTTTTTCTCCTGCCCGGCCAGCCGCTTCATCAGGGCCTGGGCCGACGGCTGGCCGCTGCATATTGTCGCGCTGGTGGCAGGCGCGGCGGTGGCGCCGAATCCGGCGGCGCCTTGCGGCACGGCGATGCCGACGTTGCGCAAGGTATCCTCGTATTGTTGCGCAATGGCGGCGCGGTAGCCGTCGGGGTCGGCCCGCAGGCGCTCGAACACCCCGCGCGCGCTGCCGTCGGGCAGGTCCAGCGCCGCCAGCACGAAGTGTTCCGCGCCCGGCTCCTTTTGGCCCGCCAGGTTGGCGTGCCGTTCGGCCCCCTGGCACAGTGCCTTGATGGTGCCCATGTCTTGAAAACGTTTTTTGATCGCGTCAAACATCAGTGCTCCTAAAGAGAATTTTTCCCGGGGAGGGAGCCGGCGAAGCGCTTGTGCGCCGCCTGCTTGGAAATGCCCAGCGCCTGGGCAATCTGCGACCACGTCCAGCCTTGCGCCAGCGCCGCGTGCACGCCTTGCAGCTCCAGCCGGTCGGCCATCAGGCGCAGGGCGGCGACGGCCGCCAGCGCTGCGGCGGGGTCGTCGGGGGATGGCAGCGATTTCAAATTGGTCATGCGTCAACTTTAGTTGACGATATCGGCTTTGTCAACCAAAGTTGACAAAGCGGCGGCGTCGGGCGGCAGTGGCACAAGGAAGTGGCACCATCAAGATACTGATTGTGGCCCTATCCGTAGCTCCTGCCGCCAGTGTAGTATCAATTCATCGATATTCCACCACCACCGACATCAGGACCCTGCCATGCTCAATGCCGATCTTCAACAACGTAAAGATGCAGCCACGCCGCGCGGCGTTGGCGTGATGTGCCAGTTCTACGCGGAGCGCGCGCTCAACTCCGAACTGTGGGACGTCGAGGGCCGCCGCTATATCGACTTCGCCGCCGGCATCGCCGTGCTCAACACCGGCCACCGCCATCCGAAGATCGTGGCGGCGATCGAAAGCCAGCTGGGCAAATTCACCCACACCTGCTACCAGGTCGTGCCCTACGCCAGTTACATTGAACTGGCCGAGCGCATCAACGCCATCACGCCCGGCAGCCACGCCAAGAAAACCGCGTTCTTTTCGAGCGGCGCCGAGGCGGTCGAAAACGCCGTCAAGATCGCCCGCGCCGCCACCGGCCGCGGCGCCGTCGTGGCCTTCTCCGGCGCCTTCCACGGCCGCACCATGATGGGCATGGCGCTGACCGGCAAGGTGGTGCCGTACAAGGTCGGCTTCGGCCCCTTCCCGGGCGAGATTTACCACGTGCCGTTCCCTGTCGAGCTGCACGGCGTCAGCAGCGCCGATTCGCTGGCCGCGCTGCAGACGCTGTTCAAGGCCGACGTCGATCCGCAGCGCGTCGCGGCGATCATCCTCGAACCGGTGCAGGGCGAGGGCGGCTTTTACGCCGCGCCGCCGGAGTTCATGCGGGCGCTGCGGGCGCTGTGCGACGAACACGGCATCCTGCTGATCGCCGACGAGATCCAGACCGGCTTCGCCCGCACCGGCAAGCTGTTCGCGATGGAGCATTACGACGTGCTGCCGGACCTGATGACGATCGCCAAGAGCCTGGCCGGCGGCATGCCGCTGTCGGCCGTCTGCGGCCGCGCCGAGGTCATGGACGCGCCGGCGCCGGGCGGCCTGGGCGGCACCTACGCCGGCAATCCGCTGGCCATCGCCGCGGCCCACGCGGTGCTCGACATCATCGCCGAGGAAAAACTGGTCGAGCGCGCCAACGTGCTGGGCCAGCGCCTCAAGGAGCGCCTGTCCGGCCTGCGCCGCGCGGTGCCGCAGATCGCCGAGGTGCGCGGCCTGGGCGCGATGGTCGCGGTCGAGTTCTGCCGGCCCGGCACGCACGAGCCGGATGCGGCCTTCACCAAGCAGGTGCAAACGTGCGCGCTGCAAAAAGGTCTACTATTGCTGACTTGCGGCGTGTACGGCAACGTGGTGCGCTTCCTGTTCCCGCTGACGATCGGCGACGCGCTGATGGACGAGGCGCTGGCGATCCTGGAAGCCGCACTGCGCGACAGCGCCGCCTCCGCCACCACTATTTGAAAGCCCGACATGCTTAACTTAAAAGACCCTGCGCTGCTGCGCCAGCAGTGCTACATCGACGGCCAGTGGCTCAACGCCGACAGCGGCGAGCGCACCGAGGTGAAGAACCCGGCCACCGGCGAGACCATGGGCAGCATCCCGAAAATGGGCGCCGCCGAAACCGCCCGCGCCATCGCCGCCGCCAACGCGGCCTGGCCGGCCTGGCGCAAGAAGAGCGCCAAGGAGCGCGCCGCCATCCTGCGCAAATGGAACGACCTGATGCTGGAAAACGCCGACGACCTGGCGCTGATCATGACCGCCGAGCAGGGCAAGCCGCTGGCCGAGTCGAAGGGTGAAATCGCCTACGCCGCCTCGTTCATCGAGTGGTTCGCCGAAGAGGGCAAGCGCATCTACGGCGACACCATGCCGTCGCCGTGGCCGGACCGGCGCATCGTCGTCACCAAGGAGCCGATCGGCGTGTGCGCCGCGATCACGCCGTGGAACTTCCCGGCCGCGATGATCACCCGCAAGGTCGGCCCGGCGCTGGCGGCCGGCTGCCCGATGGTGGTCAAGCCAGCCGAGCTGACGCCGTTCTCGGCGCTGGCGCTGGCCGAACTGGCCGAGCGCGCCGGCGTGCCGGCCGGCGTGTTCAGCGTCGTCACCGGCTCTTCGCGCGAGATCGGCGCCGAGATGACCAGCAACCCGACCGTGCGCAAGCTGACCTTCACCGGCTCGACCGGGGTCGGGCGCATCCTGATGGAGCAGTGCGCGCCGACGATTAAAAAGCTCTCGCTGGAACTGGGCGGCAACGCCCCCTTCATCGTCTTCGACGACGCCGACCTGGACGCCGCCGTCGAGGGCGCGATGGCGTCGAAATACCGCAACGCCGGCCAGACCTGCGTCTGTGCCAACCGCCTGTACGTGCAGGATGGCGTGTACGACGCCTTCGCCGCGAAGCTGGTGGCGGCGGTGGCCAAGCTGAAGGTCGGCAACGGCCAGGAACCGGGCGTCACGCAAGGCCCGCTGATCGAGGACAAGGCGGTTGAAAAAGTCGAGCAGCACATCGCCGACGCGCTGGCCAAGGGCGGGCGCCTGCTGGCCGGCGGCAAACGCCACGCGCTCGGCCACAGCTTCTTCGAGCCGACCGTGATCGCCGACGTCACCGGCGACATGCTGGTGGCGCGCGAAGAGACCTTCGGCCCGCTGGCGCCGCTGTTCCGCTTCAGCACCGACGACGAGGTGCTGGCGCTGGCCAACGACACCGAATTCGGCCTGGCCGCCTACTTCTACTCGCGCGACATCGGCCGCATCTGGCGTATCGCCGAGGGCCTCGAAAGCGGCATGGTCGGCGTCAACAGCGGCCTGATCTCGAACGAAATCGCACCCTTCGGCGGCGTCAAGCAGTCCGGCCTGGGCCGCGAGGGTTCCAAGTACGGCATCGAGGACTACCTGGTCGTCAAATACATCTGCATGGGAGGGATATAAGCATGGCACAGCACGACTTCGCCTACCGCTCCAGCGGCAGCTACCTGAACGTCGGCCGGCGCGACGACGCGCCGTACGGCCTGGCCGGCCTGACCTTCGACGGCGCCGTCACCAACCGTCCGGGGGCGCGCTTCGGCCCGCAGGCGATCCGCCTGGCCTCGCAGATGCTGTGCGACGCCACCCACCCGCACTTCGACACCACGCCGCTCGACCTGCTCAGCGACGCCGGCGACCTGGCGCTGCCCAACACCGGCATCGAGGCGATGCGCGCGGCGCTGATGCCGCAGGCGGCCGAGCTGCTGCGGCGCCACCACATGGTCTGGCTGGGCGGCGACCACTCGGTCACGCTGCCGCTGCTGCGCGCGCTGAACCAGCTGCACGGCGGGCCGGTGGCGATGGTGCATTTCGACGCCCACTGCGACACCTGGACCAGCCACTTCGGCGAACCGTCCGGGCACGGCACCTGGGTCTACGAGGCGATGCGGGAAGGCTTGCTGCTGCCGCGCGCGTCGGTGCAGATTGGCATCCGCTCGTCGGGCGAACGGGCGGCGCGCGAATACGTCAACGAGATGGGCGGGCGGGTCTACACGGCGCGCGAGTTGCGCGGCCTGGAAAGCCCGGCGCAACTGGCGCCGGTGCTGGGCGAGATCCGCGCGCGCATGGCGGCGGCCGGCAACCCGCCGCTCTACCTGACGCTCGACATCGACTGCCTGGACCCGGCGTTCGCGCCCGGCACCGGCACGCCGGAACCGGGCGGCCTGAGCTCGAACCAGGTGCTGTCGATCATCGAGGAGCTGGCCGATTTGAACTGGTGCGGCATGGATTGCGTGGAGGTGGCGCCGCCGTACGACCACGCCGAGCTGACCAGCAACGCCGCCTCGACGTTCGTCTGGACCTACCTGTGCGGGCAGATCGCCAAACGCGGGCGCCAGTCCGCCACGGCGGCATAACGCTGGCGTCGCGGCCGGCCGCCGCGCTTGCGATCTTGCCATGCCGGCTCGGGACGCATTCGGATTTTTAAATTTAGAAATATTGCTCGATATGCAAAGGTTCGCACCAAACACGGCGTATGGCGGGCGGCGCGGGGGGTGGCTGCGCCTGACACCCCGCCCGCCAGGCTGAGCGCGCGGGCGGTGCGCGCCACGCAAAGAGCCGGACTCAGGCCCGACGGGTCCGCGCCCTGGGTTGACGCCGCTGGTGTGAACAAGGCCCCGCCCCGTTCGCCGCCGCGCACGGCCGCCAGCCAATGGCCGCGTCTGCTACACTCCCTCGGCCATCGCAACCGAAAAGCCGCCCCTAGTGAACCAAAACAACTATAAACATCCACACCCGGGCCTGCTTGGCCGCCTCGCGGAACTGCTGGCGAATTCACACGCGCTGGCCAACGCCCGCCAGGCGCTGATGTCGCGCCTGCCCTTTCTGAAACTGGAGAGCGACGTCAGCAACGTGGTCTATCTGACCTGGCTGGTCGACGCCGAGGCGGCGCAAGCCTTCGTCCCGGCCGGCGCCCGGCTGTGGCAACGCGACGGCAAGACCCCGTTCACCGTGCTGACCTACCGGCACGGGCATTTCGGCCCGGCCATGCTGGGTCCGCTCAGGAAACTGTTCCCGTCTCCGATGCAAAGCAACTGGCGGCTCTATCTTGAAGAGGCGCCCCACCAAGCCACGCAGGCCAGGACCGTGCTGTTCCTGAAAAACATCATGAGCAGCGTCGCCTACGCGCTCGGCACGCGCCTCTTCAGCGATGCGCTGCCCAGCCATCTCGCCGCCAGCTTCATCCACCGCGGCGACGGCAAGACATTCGACACCACCATCGGGTCCGGCTCGGGCAGCGCGCCCTCGCTGAGCTGCTCGGCCCGCCTTGCCGACGGCAAGGAGCTGAGCGAGCCATTCGCCTCGGCGTTCGGCTCCTGGGAAAACGCGGTCGAGTTTCTCTGCTGCCAGGACGCGGCGGTGGCCCACGTCGACAGGCTGGACCGGCTCGCCTTCGCGGAAATTGAATTGCCCATCGACGTGGCCCGGGTACTGCCGCTCAACGCCAGCGCCGCCGCCACGCAATGCTCGTTCCTGGCCGCCCTGCCGCCGGCCGGGGCGCCGCTATGCTTCCTGGTTCCGCAGGTGAAGTTCCTCGCCGTCTCCGAGCGCCTGCTTTAATGTGATGTGATCAATGGAGTTGACGATGTTGAAAACCTACCAAGGCAGTTGCCACTGCGGCGCCGTGCGCTTCGAAGCCGACATCGACCTGAGCCGCGAGACCCTCCGCTGCAACTGTTCGATCTGCGCCAAGATCCGCTTCTGGCCGGCGGTCGTGCAGCCGCAGGCGTTCCGCCTGCTGTCGGGACAGAGCGACTTGAAGCTGTACCAGTTCAACAGCAAAACCGAGCACCACTACTTCTGCCAGCACTGCGGCGTGCACCCCTTCGGACAGGGCCAATCTCCGCGCTGGGGCAAGTTCTACGGCGTCAACCTCGGCTGCCTCGACGGCGTCGCCGACGAGGAGCTGGCCAACGCCCCCATCACCTACCTCGACGGCCGCAACGACAACTGGCACACGCCGCCGGCCGAGGTGCGCCACCTGTGAAGCATGGCGGGCCGGCGCTCAGCGGCCGCCGGACACGTCGATGAAGCTGCCGGTGGTGTAGGAAGCCTCGGCCGACAACAACCACAGGGCGGCGCGCGCCACCTCGGCCGCCTCGCCGCCGCGCCCCATCGGCACCGAGGACTGCAAACGCCCGACGCGGCCGGGTTCGCCCCCGCTGGCGTGCATCCGCGTGTGGATCAAGCCCGGGCGCACGCCGTTGACGCGGATCTGTTCGTGCGCCACTTCCTTCGCCAAGCCCGTCGTCAGCGCGTCCAGCGCCGCTTTCGACGCGGCGTAGTCGACATACTCCCCCGGCGAACCGAGCACGGCGGCGCGCGACGAGATGTTGACGATGGCGCCGCCGCCGCCGCCGTGTCTGGTCGACATGCGCCGCACCGCCTCGCGCGCGCACAGGAAGCTGCCGGTGACGTTGGTCGCCAAAATACGGTTGATGCGCGCGGCGTCCATCTGCTCGACGCGCATTTGCGGGGCCAGGACGCCGGCGTTGTTGATCAGCGCGTCGAGGCGCCCGAAGCGTTCGTCGATCTGCCCGAACATGCGCAGCACCTCGGCTTCGTTGGACACGTCGGCCTGGATCGCCAGCGCGCTTGCGCCGGCGCGTTCAATGGCGGCGACGACGGCGGCCGCGGCGCCCGCATCGCTGTGGTAGTTGACGCACACCGTGTAGCCGCGCTCGGCCGCCAGCAAGGCGCAAGCCGCGCCGATGCCGCGCCCGCCGCCCGTGACCAAAATCAATTTTTCAGCCATGCCAATGTCCTCCGATTACAATGAGCGAAGCGGCAAGAATAGCACTTCGACGCTCCTGCTAGAAAACGCGGCCGGGCGCATGCTTGGTGATAACATGGACGGGACTGGCTGCCCGCCTTGACTATGACGATGATGAGTCACCCGTTCGCCAAAGCGATATAGGAGGCCGGATGCTGAATGATTACTGCCTGGTTGCACGACTACTCATACCCACCGACGCCCACGTGATTCGCGGCCGCGCCGCTGAACGATGCGTCCGCCCCCGCCCGCGGGGCGGATTTTGCGCCCGCTCCCCGCAGCGCCTTGATCCATATCAATACCCAAACGTACAGCAAATTCCACGTAAAAATATTGCGTAATATCACCGCTGTTGACTGCGCACGCGCACAACGCCAGGTACTGCAACCAGCGCCGCGTCGAGCAGATGGCGCGGCCGCCTGGGTCCTCCTTATTCCCTTACCAAGTAAGGTCGCAGCCGCCGCCATCGACCGCTATCAGGGAATTTCATCTTGGTTTAAACTAACTGGAGCATGCCACATGGATGAACGAATCAAACAGCAACTGAGCGCCATTCCAAGCAATACCTATCTGAGGGTATGGGGGAAATTCAGTTCGTACACGATCAACGCGCAGTGCGAACAGGGCCTGCTAAAAAGCATCGACTGGACGAACGGCACGATGGTTCTTCACAGCACGACCTACAACAGTGACAACACGGTGCAGTTGGATAAAATCTCGTCGATCGAGGATCATCACACCGGCTCCGGCGCCTCGGGGCCAGTTCAGCAAGCCGATCTGCGCCAGGTCGGCAATGATTGGTATCGGGGCGATGTAAAAATAGAGTAATACCGCAATCTTGCCGACATGCGGGCTGGGCACGGACGGCGCCCGGCCTGCGCCATGCGACGCCGGCCGCTCAGCGCTGCATGCCCCAGCGCCGCACGGTCAGCCGCTCCAGCGTGCGAAAGCCGAGGTTTTCGACCAGCAGCCCGATGACGATCACCATGGCCAGCCCGGCGAACACCTTGTCGGTGTACAGCTCGTTGCGGTTCTGGAAGATGTACCAGCCCAAGCCGCCCTCGCCCGACGAGGTGGTGCCGAACACCAATTCGGCGGCGATCAGCGTGCGCCAGGCGAAGGCCCAGCCGATCTTCAACCCCGACAGAATGGCCGGCAGCGCGCCCGGCACCAAGATGTGCAGCACCAGCCGCAGTCCGTTCAAGCCGTAGTTGCGGCCGGCCATGCGCAGCGTGTCCGGCACGCCCTGGAAGCCGGCGTAGGTGTTCAGCGCCAGCGGCCACAGCACCGAGTGCATCAAAATAAAGATCAGGCTGCCGCGCCCCAGGCCGAACCACAGCAGCGCCAGCGGCAGCAGCGCAATCGCCGGCAGCGGATTGAACATCGACGTCAGCGTTTCCAGCAGGTCGCGCCCGAGCCGGGTCGACACCGCCAGCGAGGTCAGCGCGAAGGCGGCGACGATGCCCGCCAGGTAGCCTTGCAGCAGCACGCCGAGCGACACGGCGACGCGGGCGATCAGCTCGCCGCTGGCGACGCCGCCGACGAAGGCGCGCGCCGTTTGCAGAAAGCTCGGCAGCAGCAAGTCGTTGTCTTGCCAGCGCGCCAGGCCCTCCCATATGATGGCCAGCGCCAGCAACATCACCGCCTTGCGCATCCAGCCCTGCGCCCACACGCGCCGCCCCAGCGGCAGCGGCCGTTCCAGCGTCAACTGGCCGGGCGGCGCCGGCGTGTAGTCAAACTCTTGGCGGATCGGCGGTTCCAAAAGCGCGCTCATATCGCCACCCGGTAGACCGGTTCCGCCGCGCGCCCGGGCGCCGGCGCCGCCTCCGCCGCCCCGTCGAACAGCAGGCCGTGGATGCGCCGGGTCGCCGCCTGGAACTCGGCGCCACCGGCGCTGTGCAGGCCGAACTGGTGGCTGTTGAGTTCGGCCCGTACCCGCCCCGGATGCGGCGACAGTAGCAGGATGCGGTTGCCGACCACCAGCGCCTCTTCGATCGAATGGGTGACGAACAGCAAGGTGAAACGCAGCTCCTCCCACAGCCGTCCGAGTTCCTCCTGCATTTTTCGGCGCGTCAGCGCGTCGAGCGCGGCGAAGGGCTCGTCCATCAGCAACACTTCCGGCTGCATCGCCAACGCCCGCGCGATGGCGACGCGCTGCTTCATGCCGCCCGACAAGGTGTGCGGATGGGCCTGCTCGAAGCCGTCCAGGCCGACCTTGCCGATCCAGTGCATGGCGCGCTCGCGCGCGTCGCGGCGCGCCAGCCGGCCCGTCGCCAGCAAGGGGAACATGACGTTTTCCAGCACCGTTTTCCATGGCGGCAACTGGTCGAATTCCTGGAACACGACGATGCGGTCCGGTCCCGGCCGCGTCACCGCGCGCCCGTCCAGCTCGATACTGCCCGACTGCGGCGCGATGAAGCCGGCGACCGCCTTCAGCAGCGACGATTTGCCGCAGCCGGACGGCCCCAGCAGCACGAAGCGGTCGCCGCGGTGGACCTCGAAACTGACCTCGTGGGTGGCGCGCACGGTGCGCGCGTCGGTACGGTATTCCAGGTTGACGTCGCGCACGCGCAGCAGCGGTGCCGGCGGCGGCGGCGGCCTGACGATTTGCAGGGTGGGTGGATGCATGCGCTTAGCCCCCCTGCGTGATGGCCGGGTCGTCAAAGAAATACGCGTTCCAGTTCGCCGGCAGGTTTTTCAGCACGCCGATGCGGTGCAGGAATTGCGCCATGCCGTAGGTGTTTTGCGGCGCGATCTTGAACTGCACCTGCGGGTTTTTGATGATTTTCAGCAGCAGGTTGCGGTCGACGCCGCTCTTGCTGACGCGCAGGTAGATGTCGGCGGCGGCCTCGGGGTTGGCGCTGGCGAACTGCGCCGCCTCGACCAGCGCGGCGGTGAAGGCGCGGTAGGTTTTCGGATTGTCCTTGCGGAATTTCTCGGTCGCGTACAACAGCGTCGACGAACTCGGGCCGCCCTGCACGTCATAGGAATTGAGGATGACGTGCGCGTTCGGGTTCTGCGCCAGCTCCTGTTCCTGGTACGGCGAATTGCCGAAGTGGCCGGAGATTTCCGTGCCGCCGGCGATCACGGCGGCCGCCGCGTCCGGATGCGGCAGGGTCTGGGTCAGCCGGTCGAGGCGGTTGAACTGCTTCTCGCCCCACTGCTTGGCCGCCGCCATCTGCAGGATGCGCGACTGCACCGACACGCCCACCGCCGGCAGCGCGATGCGGTCCTTGTCGCTCAGGTCCGCCAGGGTGTTGACCTTCGGGTTGTTGCTGACCAGGTAATACGGAAAATTGCCGAGCGAGGCGACGCCCTTGACGTTCTGCTTGCCGGCGGTGCGGTCCCACATCGTCAGCAGCGGCCCCAGGCCGGCGCTGGCGATGTCGATCGAACCCGACAGCAGCGCGTCGTTGACCGCCGGCCCGCCCGACAGCTTGATCCACTCGACCTTGACGTCGACGCCGTCGCGCTTGCCGTACTTCTCGATCAGTTTTTGCTCCTGGGCGATGTTGAGCAGCAGATAGGTGACGCCGTGTTGCTCGGAGATGCGGATGCGGCCCTCGGCCCGGGCCGGCGCGGTCGCCATCAGCGCGCCGCACATCAGGGCCAGGCTGGCGGCGAGCAGGCGTTTCGGGGTCGTGGAAATCAGGGACATGGGCACTCCTTAGAAAAGGTGGTGGAACGAAAAATGCTGCGGGGGCAAATCAAAACGGCACGTCGCCCTCGATGGTGGTGCGGTAAAGTTTGCGGCGCTGGTCGGCCGGGCAGCCGGCCGCCAGGTGCATCAGCGAGCGGTTGTCCCAGAACACCAGATCGTGCGCCTGCCAGCTGTGGCGGTAGATGTGCTGCGGCTTGACGCTGTGGGCGAACAACTCGGCCAGCAACGCGGCGCTCTCGTCGTCCGGCAAGCCGACGATGCGGGTGGTGAAATGCTCGCTGACGAACAGCGCGCGCCGCCCGGTTTCCGGATGCACCCGCACCACCGGATGCGTAACCGGGCGCACCTCGTCGATCTGCGCCTGGGTCAGGTTCGGGCGGAAGGGATTGCGCCGTTGCAGCTCGGCGTACTGGGCCAGGTAGCTGTGCTCGGCGTGCGCGCCGCGCACCGCGTGGCGCAGCGCCGCCGGCAGGCTTTCCCAGGCCAGGTGCATATTCGCGAACAGGGTGTCGCCGCCCTCCTGCGGCAACTCCTGGGCGTGCAGCATCGAGCCCAGGCTCGGCACTTCCTTGTACGACAGGTCGGAGTGCCAGAACTGGCCGGCGTCGCCCAGGCCGGTCGGCTGGCCGTTCTCGAAGATGTTAGAAATGAGCAGTATCTCGGGATAGAACGGCAACTGGAACTGGCGCAGCACATGGGTCTGCAGGCGCCCGAAACGACGGCTGAAATCGATCTGCTGCCGCGGCGTGATGCGCTGGTCGCGGAACACCAGCACGTGGTGGTCCAGGTGGGCGTGGTGGATGCGCTGGAAGTCGCCGGCGCCGAGCGGCCGCGCCAGGTCGAGGCCGATAACTTGCGCGCCCAGTGGCGCGTCGAACAGTTCGATGCTGAAACCGGGGGCGACGGGGGCGGAGGCGAGGACGGCTGACATAGGCGGCAAACAGAAGGTGGAAAAGCCCAGTCTATGCCGCGCCGCGCCGTCTGCAAACGAAGCATATCCGATATGAATATGCGCATTCCGCAAGCCGGCGGCGCGCGACAATTTGCGCCGGCCTTGCGCGCGGACAAAGCCGCCGCCGCCCGATTTGCGACAGTGGACCATGGCGTCACGCGCGCCCATCGCTTTTTGCCGGAGCACCGCCATGCCGTCACCGCAGCCGTTCGAATGGATTGAATCGCTGGCCAACGCCAGTTTCCTGTGGGGTCCGTTCTTCTTTTCGATCCTGTTCCTGCTGGTTGTCACGCGCACCGCGCATTCCTACTACGCGCACGTCAACGAACGCCTGACGCCGCCGGCCTTGGCCGAGGAACGCCAGGACTACCGCAACTACTTCCGCCTGTCGATCGTCTCCGGCCTGCTGCTGGTGTTCCTGTCGGTGGGCTGGTGGATGTACGCGCAGTTGCACGACCATCTGTTCCAGGGGGTGATCATCGGACTCGAAAGGGACCAGCAAATCGTCCCCGCCGACGACGACCTGTACTACCGGGCGGTGCAACGCGACGCCGGCGTTGGCCGCGTCACCCGCGACTACCATTTCGTCATCGTGCGCGCCACGCCGTTCGCCCGCAACGAGATCTTCAGGCTCCAGTTGTACCCCGAGGCGGGCGCGATCAGCGAGGCGCCGCCGACGCCGAAGGAACTCAAGGTGTCGTATCGCGGTACAACACGCGACAAATATCAGCTCGTGCGCGACGGCGATACGTACAAATTGGTGTTGGTGGGGAGCTAGGATGGCGATACGACTGTTCATGGCGCTGTGCGCCGCCGGCCTGTGGTGCGGCGCGGCGCTGGCCGACTGCACGGCGCGGGACCGGCGCGACATGCGGGAAGGCGGCATGAACGAGGCGCGCATCCGCCACTTCTGCAGCACGCTCGAGCACCGGGCGCGCGAGGCGCCGGCGCCGGCGAGCGCGGCGTCCGCTTCACGTCAAAGCAATATCTGCCTGACCCAGCTGACATCGTGCGCGCTGAACCGCGCGGGAGCGGTCGGCGCGACCTGCTGGTGCAACACGGCCGCCGGACCGGCGCGTGGCAAGCTGGCCGAGCAGTGAAGAGCGCAATGTTCGTAGGTCGGCTTAGCCCAAGGGGCGTCACCCGACTGGCGTCGGCAACGGCTCGGCGTCGGCTTACGCGTTCCGCCAATCCGACCTACGACGAGCGTTGCCGACAAGAGCGTGGCGTCAGGCGATGGCGGCGTAGCGCTCAAGCCGGCTCTTCATGCGCGGCGCCAATTCATGCGCCGCCCCGACCGTGATTTCAAGGTCGTTGAGCAAGCCGTCCTGCAAGCCATACACCCAGCCGTGCACGCTGACTTCCTGGCCGCGGTCCCAGGCGTCCTGCACGATCGTGGTCTGGCAAACGTTGACGACCTGCTCGGTAACGTTCAACTCGCACAGGCGGTCGGCGCGCTGGCCGCTCGTCAACACGTCGCCCAGGTAGCGCTCGTGCTTCTGGTGCACGTCCTGCACGTGGCGCAGCCAGTTGTCGGCCAGGCCGATGCGCGTGCCCGTCATGGCCGCGTGCACCCCCTTGCAGCCGTAGTGGCCGACGATGATCACGTGCTTCACCTTGAGCACGTCGATGGCGAACTGCAGCACCGACAGGCAATTCAAGTCCGAATGCACCACCACGTTGGCGATGTTGCGGTGGACGAAAACGTCGCCCGGCGCCAGGCCGAGCAACTCGTTGGCCGGCACGCGGCTGTCGGAGCAGCCTATCCACAAGTATTCGGGGGATTGCTGCGACTCCAGTTTCTTAAAAAAATTCGGCTCCTTGGCCACCATCGCATCGGCCCACGCGCGGTTGTTTTGCAGCAGTGAGGCCAGAGCCGAGACGCTTTTCGGTTCGTTCATAATCTTCCATTCACACGTAATAAGACCGCCGAACCACTCTTCAAAGGAGCGATTCAACGGTCATCAAACAGGGGCGCCTGCGCGCCCCGATACTTCTGTCGGCAAAATTACTCGAAGAAGTCCTTAACTTTGTCTTTCCAGGTCTTGCTTTGCGGGCTGTGCTTGGCGCCGCCTTCGGTGGTTGACTTCTCGAAGTCGCGCAGCAGCTCTTTCTGCTTTTCCGTCAGCTTGACCGGCGTTTCGATCGCCACGTGGCAGAACAGGTCGCCGGCGTAGCCGGAGCGCACGCCCTTGATACCCTTGCCTTTGAGGCGGAAGGTTTTACCCGACTGGGTGCCTTCGGGAATCGTGAACGATACCTTGCCCGACAGCGTAGGCACTTCGATCTCTCCGCCCAGGGCCGCCTTGGTGAACGATATTGGCATCTCGCAATGCAGGTCGTCGCCTTCGCGCTGGAACACGGCGTGCGGCTTGATGTGGATTTCCACGTACAGGTCGCCCGCCGGGCCGCCATTGGTACCCGGTTCGCCGTTGCCGGACGAGCGGATGCGCATGCCGTTGTCGATACCGACCGGAATTTTCACTTCCAGCGTCTTGTTGCGCTTGATGCGCCCGGCGCCGCCGCATGGCGCGCACGGGTCGGTGATGACCTTGCCGCTACCATGGCATTTCGGGCAGGTTTGCTGGATGCTGAAGAAACCTTGCTGCATGCGCACCTGGCCGTGGCCGGCGCACGTGGTGCAAGTGGACGGCGACGTGCCGGGCTTGGCGCCGGAACCGTGGCAAGTGTCGCACTTGTCCCACGACGGCACGCGGATGGTCGTGTCGAAGCCGTGCGCCGCCTGCTCCAGCGTAATTTCCAGGTTGTAGCGCAAGTCGGCGCCGCGGTAGACCTGCGGGCCGGCGTTGCGGCTGCGGCCGCCGCCCCCGAAGATGTCGCCGAAAATGTCGCCGAAGCTGTCGGCGAAGCCGCCCTGGCCGCCGCCAAAGCCGCCGCCACCGCCCATGTTCGGGTCCACGCCGGCGTGGCCGTAACGGTCGTACGCTTCGCGCTTTTCCGGATTGGTCAGCATTTCGTAGGCTTCTTTGACTTCCTTAAACTTTTCTTCCGATTCCTTATTGTCCGGATTGCGGTCCGGATGATATTTCATCGCCAGTTTGCGGTAAGCCTTTTTGATCTCTTCTTCCGAAGAGTTCTTCGCGACACCAAGTGTCTCGTAAAAATCACGCTTTGCCATGTTGTCGGCACCTTGCAGTCTAACTTACTGATGTACTAGTTACACGAAAAAGCCGAGTCGAGTACCGCGTTAGTCGGTCGCTCGGCTCGGCATGTCGGCGCGGCGCGTTGCCGCGCCGTAGCGCTCGACCTCAAAGTCGCTAAAGATTACTTACTATCTTTAACTTCCTTGAAATCGGCGTCGACGACATCGTCTTGCTTGGCGTTCGACTCGGACGCGCCAGCAGCTTGCTGGGCGCCTTCGCCGCCGCCGGCCGCCGCTTGCTGCGCTTGCGCGTCAGCGTACATCTTCTCGCCCAGCTTTTGCGAGGCGCTCGACAGCGCGGCAATCTTGGCGTCGATCTCGGCCTTGTCGGCGCTTTTCAGCGACGTTTCCAGGTCGGTGATGGCGGCGTCGATTTTTTCTTTCTCGCCCGCTTCCAGCTTGTCGCCGTATTCAAGCAGCGATTTGCGGGTCGAGTGCACCAGCGCGTCGGCCTGGTTGCGCGACTCGGCCAATTCCTTGACTTTCTTGTCTTCTTCGGCGTTCAGCTCGGCATCTTTCACCATCTTCTGGATTTCCGCCTCGGTCAGACCGGAGTTGGCCTTGATCGTGATCTTGTTTTCCTTGCCGGTGGCCTTGTCTTTCGCGCCGACGTGCAAAATGCCGTTGGCGTCGATGTCGAAGGTCACTTCGATCTGCGGGGTGCCGCGCGATGCCGGCGGGATACCTTCCAGATTGAATTCGCCCAGGCCCTTGTTGCCGGCGGCGATTTCGCGTTCGCCCTGGAACACTTTAATCGTGACCGCGGGCTGGTTGTCGTCGGCCGTCGAGAAGACCTGGCTGAACTTGGTCGGGATCGTGGTGTTTTTGTGGATCATCTTGGTCATCACGCCGCCCAGGGTTTCGATACCCAGCGACAAAGGCGTGACGTCCAACAACAGCAAGTCTTTGCGCTCGCCCGACAACACCGAACCCTGGATCGCCGCGCCAACCGCCACGGCCTCGTCCGGATTGACGTCCTTGCGCGGCTCTTTGCCGAAGAACTCTTTGACTTTTTCCTGCACCTTCGGCATACGGGTCATACCGCCGACCAGGATGATGTCGTCGATGTCGGACACCTTGACGCCGGCGTCCTTGATCGCGGTGCGGCAAGGCTCCATCGTCGCGGCGATCAGCTCTTCCACCAGCGACTCCAGCTTGGCGCGGGTCATTTTCAGGTTCAGATGGACCGGCGCGCCGTTCGCCATGGCGATGTACGGCTCGTTGATTTCGGTCTGCTGCGACGACGACAGTTCGATCTTCGCGCGCTCGGCCGAGGCCTTGATGCGTTGCAGGGCGATTGGATCTTTTTTCAGGTCCAGGCCGTTGATTTTTTTGAATTCTTCGATGATGTAATCGATGATGCGCTGGTCGAAGTCTTCGCCGCCGAGGAAGGTGTCGCCGTTGGTCGACAACACTTCGAACTGCTTTTCACCGTCGACGTCGGCGATCTCGATGATCGAGACGTCGAACGTGCCGCCACCCAAGTCATACACGGCGATCTTGCGGTCGCCCTTTTCGGTCTTGTCCAGGCCGAAGGCCAGCGCGGCCGCGGTCGGCTCGTTGATGATGCGCTTGACGTCCAGACCGGCGATACGGCCGGCGTCCTTGGTGGCTTGGCGCTGCGAGTCGTTGAAGTAGGCCGGTACCGTGATGACGGCTTCGGTGACTTCTTCGCCGAGGTAGTCTTCGGCGGTTTTCTTCATCTTGCGCAACACTTCGGCGGAAATTTGTGGCGGCGCCAGCTTCTTGTCGCGCACACCGATCCATGCGTCGCCGTTGTCGGCTTTCATGATCTGGTAAGGCATCAGGGCGATGTCTTTTTGTACTTCTTTCTCGTCGAACTTGCGACCGATCAAACGCTTGACCGCGTACAGCGTGTTCTGCGGGTTGGTGACGGCCTGGCGCTTGGCCGGCGCGCCAACCAGGATTTCGCCATCTTCTTGGTAAGCGATGATCGACGGCGTCGTGCGTGCGCCTTCGGCGTTTTCGATTACCTTTGGTTGACCGTTTTCCATGATGGAAACGCAGGAATTTGTAGTTCCCAGATCGATACCGATAATTCTACCCATGATTTTTTTCCCTTAATTTGCTGAAGTTCAGATGGTTCTTATATGTGGAAAAACTGTGTGCTTTCAAGATCTTCTTGATGCCGCACGGCTTATTATTTGTACTTATTTTGCTTGCGCGGTGGTGACGATGGCGGGACGCAGCAGGCGGTCCGCGATCATGTAACCCTTTTGCAACACTGCCACGACCGTATTGGCTTCCTGCTCCGCCGGCACCACGGCCACCGCCTGGTGCTTCATCGGATCGAGCTTGTCGCCCGGCGTCGGGACGATTTCCAGCAAGCGGTTTTTCTCGAAGGCCGACGTCAATTGTTTCAACGTCATCTCGACGCCCTCTTTCAGCGACTCGATCGACGGCGTTTCCACCGTCAAGGCCATTTCCAGGCTGTCTTTGACCGGCACCATGGCCTCGGCGAAGCTCTCGACGGCGAATTTGTGCGCCTTGGCGACGTCTTCCTGGGCGCGGCGGCGGATGTTTTCACCATCGGCCTTGGCGCGCATGAAGGCGTCGTGCATTTCAGCAAGACGCGCTTCGGTGCTGGCCAGCTGCTCTTCCAGGGTCGGTTCGGCGGGAGTCGATGGCGCGGCCTCGGCCTGCGCATTAGGTACAGCTTGGTTTTCCTGATCTTGCATCTAAAAGACTCCTACAATCAATGACTTAAATTAGTTTGGCTTGACTTCTGTACGGCACTGTAGCCAGATGGGGATATATCCTACTGTTTCAAGGGGTATTACCGGCAAGCATTCTCGCCGCCCGCCCCTATCCCAACGTTACAAAACTTCGTCTGCCGGGATGTTTCCTTTTGCGCCAGAAGGTCTACTATGGATAAGGAAGACCCGCTGCGCGCCATGCAGCACCCCCTAATCCGGGAGCGCATCATGAAAACCTCCATCATCGCCGCGGCCGTCCTGGTCTACGCCGTCCTCACCACGGCGTGGATCTGCTATACCGAATTGACGCTGCCTTGACGCGGCCCGCTTTTCAGCGTGCTTCTCGGCGTGCTTCTCGGCTTGTTTGTCAGACAAGTTATTCCAACAGCCGGCTATTTTAACAGTGTCGCCGCCGCTCCCGCCACTGGCGCGATACGCGCCGGCGCGCGGCGCCGGACGGTGTGGCGACAAAACCGCGCCGGCGCCGTCCGCTACCGGGCTAGTTGGCGGCGCCCAAGGCCAGCGCCGCCGCGCGGGCCGCCGCGCCGTCGCGGTTGTCGGCGTCGCGCTGGGCCGCCGTCTTCATGGTCGGCCAGCCTATCATGTGCTGCTCGGCGATTTCGGCCAGGCCGGCGATCCAGGCCGGCGTCTCGTTCAAGCAGGCGATGTAATGGAATTGCTTGCCGCCGGCGGCCTCGAAGTCGTGCTTGGCCTCCATCGCGATCTCTTCCAGCGTTTCCAGGCAGTCGCTGGTGAAGCCCGGGCACAGCAGGTCGACGCTGGCGACGCCGTCGCGCGCCAGTTGCTGCAGCGTCGGCGCGGTGTACGGCTGCAGCCACTCGGCCTTGCCGAAGCGCGACTGAAACGTCACCAGGTACTGTTGCGGCGCCAGGCGCAGCTTGGCGGCCAGCAGGCGCGCCGTCTTCAGGCACTGGCAATGGTAGGGGTCGCCCAACAGCAGAGTGCGCTTGGGCACGCCGTGGAAGCTCATCACCAGTTTTTGCCCGCGGCCGTGCGCCTCCCAGTGCGCCAGCACGCTATCGCGCAGGGCGTCGATATAGGCGTCGTGGTCGTGGTAATTCTTAACGAAGCGCAACTCGGGCACGTTGCGCACCTGCGCGTAGTGCTCGAACACGGCGTCGTAGATCGACCCGGTGGTGGTGCCGGAGTATTGCGGATAGGCCGGCAGGATGGCGACGCGCTCGCAGCCGTCGGCCTTCAGCCTGGCCAGCACCTCGGGCAGCGACGGCGAACCGTAGCGCATCGCCATGGCGACGGTCAGGCCGTCGTGGCCGCGCTGGCCCAGCGCGCCGCGCAGCAACATGGCCTGCCGCTGCGTGTGCACCTTCAACGGCGAGCCGTCGCCGGTCCAGATGGACGCGTATTTTTTCGCCGACTGGCCCGAGCGGAACGGCAGGATAATCACATGCAGGATGCACCACCACAGCAGACGCGGAATTTCGACGACGCGGCGGTCCCACAGGAATTGCTTCAGATAGCGCCGCACCGCCGAGCGCGTCGGCGCGTCGGGCGTGCCCAGGTTCACCAGCACGACGGCGCTGCGGTCGACGTTGCCGTGGATATAGGGGGGTTCTTTTAAGAAGGACATGGCGGGCTTCGCGAGGCGGTGAACGGGAACAGCACGCCATTATAGATAGGAATGCGGCGGCCCGTCCGGCAAAGACGCGGCGGCGGCGTCTTCCGTGCGCAGCGGCAACGTCAGCGTGATTTCGGTGCCCCGCCCCACGACGGAGGCGATGTCGATGCGCCCGTCGACGCCCACCACGCGCTCGCGCATGCCGATCAGTCCGATGCCCTGGCTGGCGGCGCCGGCGTCGAAGCCGGCGCCGTTGTCGGCGATGGTAATTTGCAGGTTGTCGTCTTCCTCGATCAAGAACAGCGTCACCGTGGTCTTGCTCGCCCGCGCGTGCTTGACGACATTCGACAACGCCTCCTGGACCAGCCGGTAGGCGGCGATGGCCAGCGAACCGTCGAGCCGGCTGACGTCGCCGACGCACTGGAAGTTGAACTGGCCGACGCCGGCGCGGCCGTAATTGTTGACCATTTCCTCGACCGCGCCGTCCAGGCCGAGCATGTCGAGCACCTCCGGGCGCAGCCGCCTGACGATGTTGCGCGCGCTGGCGTACAGGTTCGACGTCAACTCGATGGTGGACTGCGCCCGCTCCTTGATTTCCTCGACGGCCGGGCTGTTGTCGGCGGCCGTCGCCAGCGCGAGGATGCGCTGCGAGTTCAGGCGCGCGGCGATCAGCGTGGCGTTGAGCTCGTCGTGGATTTCAATGGCGATGCTCTTGCGCTCGTCCTCGACGGCGGAATTGACTTTTTGGATCAGCTTGCGTTTTTCGGCGTCCGATTTCAAGGCTTCGTTGCGCGACTTCAACAGGTCGCGGGTCCGCGCCTGCACCTTGTTTTCCAGGTTCTGCTTCGACTGGCTCAAGCCGACCGCCATGGCGTTGATCGACGCTTGCAAATCGCCGATTTCGCCGCCCGTCGTCACCCGCACCTGCACCTGGTAGTGGCCGGCCATGATGGCGCGCACGGCGCAAATGGTGGACGCCAGCGGCCTGCTGAGTATGCGCCGCAGATACAGCGCGAAGCCGACCGTTGCCACCAGCACGCACAGGGTGATGATGGATTCGACGACTAGGCGGTGGCGCTGCCTGGCCTGCAGGCTGGACGGCGACATCGTGACCCGCACATAGCCGATGACGTCGGCGCGCACCACCTTCGGCGGGCCTTCGGCAATGCCGGACACGTGCGGGCCGCCGTCCGAATAGTCGCTGATGGCCAGGGTCTGCTTGTTGATGGGCGCCTCGCACACCACGTCGCCGGCCGCGCGGCGCACATTGGTGGCCAGGTGCAGGCGCGCGCTGCGTTGCGCGTTGAGGATCTCGATCCGGTAAATATCGTTGTCGGCCTTGACCAGGCCGTTGACGATGCGCCGCAGATCGCCGGCGTTGCCGGACACCACGCCGTATTCGGCGCTGTCGGCCAGGGCCGTGGCGATCACGCGGCCGCGCTCGTCGAGTTCCTCGGCCACCTCCGACAGGCGCGCCTGGTAGGAGCACAGCACGACCGTCAGGAACATCATGACGACCGGCAAAATCGTGATCAGGACCAGGCGCGCGCCGATGCCCCAGTTTTTCCAGCCGACGGGCCTCATGGCTGCCGCGCCGGCGGTTTGCGCGACAGGCGCCGGGCCTTCTCGTTGACCACCAGGTTCAGCGACTCGGCCACGTCGTCGTTGACGATGACGCTGTAATATTTCGCGTACTGCGGCTCGGGCACTTTTCCGGTGCCGTCGACTTCGCCGATCAGCTCTTCGATCTGGGCGTGGATGTCGTCGTTGTCGGAATAGATCGAGGCGAGCGCGCCGGCCTTGACCAGGCCCGCCGAAAAACCGATCACGGACTGGTTGTGGCGATAGCTGGTCATCAGGATGTTGCGGATATTCTCGGGGTTGTAGAGGGCGCCGTCGGGCATCACCAGCAGGGTAGGCACGTCGGCGATGCGGTTCAGCACACGGTTCAGCTTGCTTCCGGCGGCGAAGTGCTCGATGCGCAGCGTGCTGCCGGCCTGGACGGCGGCGCGCTGCAGCAGCGGTTCCAGGTAGCTGGTCTTGTCGCTCAAAATGACCGCCACCGTCACCGCTTGTTTATACAGCAACGTGATGAGCCGCAACTGCAGCGCCGGCGACGGCTCGGCGTAGATCGCCGTGACGGCGGCGGCGCGCGGCCCGGGCGCGGCGTCGAGAATGCCGCGGTAGGCCAGGCCGGAGGTGTACACGGCGATGATGACGCCGTCGACGTTTTGCTGCAGCAGCGCGCGCAAGGCCGCCGGTCCGACCGCGATGTAGATGGCGCCGCTTTTCGCCTGGCGTTTGCCGGCGTCCGTCGACACCTGCGCCGCCGGCATGGCCTTGCTCAACGCGGCAACG
Organism: Janthinobacterium sp. CG3; assembly: GCF_000344615.1. Lineage (GTDB taxonomy): Bacteria > Pseudomonadota > Gammaproteobacteria > Burkholderiales > Burkholderiaceae_D > Janthinobacterium. The sequence continues at coordinate 320,627 of NZ_KB467825.1, forward strand.
ATGCCGCGGGTGCTCTCGCTGTCGTCCGACACGGCAATGTGGACGGCGTGGTTGTGCGGCGCCGCGGCCCCGGCGGCGCCGCCGCAGAGCGGCGCCAGCGCCAGCACGATGCCGCCTAGCGCCGCTGCGCCCCGCGCGGCGCTTTTATATAGGCGGCGTAGACGGATCGGCATTCAAAAACCGACCGTCAGCGAAAAGACGTATTGCATGCCGTCGTTGTAACGGCTTTCGCGGATTTTGCCGATGTCGTCGAAGTAGGCGGCGCCGCGATGGCGCAGGCGCGATACCGAGAGGGACGGCGTGACGCTGGTGTCTTTTTCCATGCGGAAGGATTTTGACAAGACCAGGTCGGTGCGGCCGTAGGGCGTCTGCCCCTGCGTGCGCTGGCCATAGCCGTAGTATCCCAGCGCGTAGCGCCAGCCGCCGCGCAGCGTGCGGGCCAGGCCGACGGCGCCGCTGTGGCGGGCGTACTGGGTTCGTTCATACACGGTCGAGGCGTGGTTGTTGAGGTAGGAATAGGCGGCAAACATGCTCCAGTTGTCGGCGGGGACATAGTTCAATTGCATCTCCAGGCCGCTGAGCCTGGCCGAGTTGTCGTTGGTCGGCAGAAACGAGGCGCTCTGTAGCTTTTCGGAAATCAAGCCGGTCAGCTTGTCGTCGAACAGCTTGGCGTCGACCAGCACGCCGTAGTGCGGAAAATTGCCCAGGTAGCCGATTTCCTTCGAGACGATCTTTTCGCCGCTCAGCTTGGCCGGCGAGATGGCGTTGCGGTAGAAGCGGCCCGTGACGGCGCCGTTCAGCGGCGCGCTGAAGTTGCTCGCCGGGTAGCTCCAGTCGGCGCGCTGCTCCAGCATGTCCGGCATGCGCACCGCCCTCGACAGCACGAAGCGCATGCTGCTGTGGGCGTCGAGGTGGACGTTCAGCGCGATGCGCGGGGAAAACGCCGAGCCGGTTAACGTGTTCTTCTCCAGGAAGCCGCCGGCGTTGACGTTCAGGGCGGCGCCCGGCTTGTATTCGACGTTGGAGAAGGCGCGCCAGGTGGTGTTGTCGACCCTGCCGGCGAGATAGGTGTCGGACACCGCGTTGTCGCGGCGCACGCCGACGCCATTGACCATCCTCAAGGCGCTGGAAACAATCGCGATGTCCTGGAATTCGACGTCGGAGCGCACCTCGGACAAGTCCTGGTTGCTGTCGACGCAGATTTTTTCGCGCGCCTGCGCGCCCAGCGCGCGGATGGCCGCGCGCGCCGCCGTCGCCAAGCTATCCTCGGCGGCGTTGCCGGACGGCGCGACGCGCCCCGCCAGCACCTCGTTCGCATACACCGGATTGGCGCGGCTCAACCGGTACAGCTCCGGCAGCAGCGCCACGCTGGGCACGCAGCTGCGCCAGGCCTGGCCCCGGCTTTGTTTCGTCACGTACGCTTGCACCTGCACCGCGTGGTGATCGGTCAGGTTGTTTTTCCATGTCGCGCTGACGGAATAGTCGCGCACCCGAATGTCCGGGAAGCGTATCTGGCTGGCGTCGACGAATTCCATCTGGTTGACGCCCTGCACCACGGACGCTTGCAGGTCGAGCGTTTCATCGTCCGAGAGGGTGGTCAGCGCGCGCAGGTTCAGGCGCGCCAGGCGGCTGGTGTCGTGGCCGGCGCGCATCGTCGACGCATAATCGAAGCCCTTGTCGCCCAGGTGCTCCGCCGTCACCCGGTAGGCGGTGCGCTCGCCGAGCCTGCCGCCGTAGCGCGCCGTGGCGCCGAATTCCTGCAGCGTGCCGCCGTTGGCGCGCAGCAGCGCGCCGTCGGCCTCGCTCGGATGCTTGGTGATGATGTTTACAATTGCCAACATGGAATTGGCCCCGTAGGACGCGCTGTTGGGGCCGCGGATCACTTCGATTTTCTCGATGTCCTCCAGCACCACCGGCAGCGCGTTCCAGTCGACCAGCGCGATGCGCAGGCCGTACACGGACATGCCGTCGACCAGCACGTTCATGCGCCTGGGAACCAGGATGTTGGTGCCGTGGTAGTTGATGCGGTAGTCGCTGCCGGTGACCCGCGTCACCGCCATTCCCGGCACCAGCCGGAGCGCGTCGGGGATGCTGCGAATGCCGAATTTTTTCAGCATGTCGGCGGTGATGATGGTGACGCTGCCCGGCACGTCGACCAGCGACTGGCGCAGGCGCGTCGGCGTCAGCACCATTGGAATGTCGCTGCCGATATCCGCTTCCGCGGCCAGGGCGGCGCAGGGCCACGCGGCGGCCAGCGCCGCCGGCGCGGCGATCAATACTGCGGTTCGCAGGGAAAATGGCATATTAGTAGCAGTCCAGGGTACCAGCCGATGGCCGGTTGGAGGAAGGGGGATGGCGGGCCGCGGTGGGCGCGGGCGCGCGAAAGCGCCCGCGCCCGGCCGTTACGGCAGGATGTCGCAACCGGCCCCCGGGCTTGGCGGGGCGCTATCCGGGTAGGCTTTTTCCGGGGAAATGTAGACCGGCGTGCTGGCCGTGAAGCCGTCGGCGAAATGCGCTTCGACGAAGGTCGCGCCCCAACCTTGCGCCGGTTTGTCGATCGGCGTGCGCAGTTCGCGTTCGTCCTGCTCCATCTCGATGCTGCTGGCGACATAGCGGATGCCGCAGGCATAGCGGAAATCGCGCGACAGCGGATTGTGCGCGACCCACTTCACCAGCCGCACCGGCGCTTCGGAAAAGCGCACGTTCAGGATGCTGGCGCCATCCTCGTGGTCGACTTCGGCGAGCAGCTTGGGCATCCTGACGGCGTGCTGCAGACGGTTGGTGAAGGGCACCAGCGAATCCTCGGTAAAGCCCTTGATGCCGTAGTGGTTGCTGTTCGGCGCCACGCGCAAGGTCTTGACGCCTGGAAGCTTATCGAAATACAGCCTGGCGTTGTCGGGCGTGAAGAAATCGTCGCCGCTGGCGTTGACGATGTATTTTGGTATGGCAAGACGGTGCGCGTAGGACGTGTTCAAATAGCGCAAGGGATCTTCGATATCCATCAGCTTGCGGAACTCTTTCGTCTGCAGGCGCTCCATGATCCCTTCGTTGACATACGGGGTCAGCGCCAGCGGCCAATGGCCGCCATACACCTTGAAGGTGTGTTCCAGCATCCTCTTCGTGTTCAGGCCGTCGAACACGAACGGCACGATGGCGTCGACGCGGCGGTCGACGATCGCCGTGTGCCAGGCGGCCCAGCCGCGCTTCGAGGTGCCCGCCGCGATGAAGCGGCGCACGCCCCAGCGGCGCAGCTCGATTTCCGCCAGGTCCATGGTTTTCACGGCGGCCGCCATCATCGGCACGTGCAGCGAGGCGTAGGGGCGCGCTTCCGGGGCGTCCAGGAATAGTTTCCAGCTGTGGGCGACGCTGTCGTCCTCCCGTCTGCCGCGGGTGTCGTTTTCATACGTCAGGTATTGATTCGGCACATTGCTGACGGAAATGACGATGGTGCGGGTTTTCTGCGCGACCGAGCGCAAGACTTGCTCGGGAAAGTCGGTCGGCGCCTGGCCGGGAACGCTTTCCCCGGCGTTGACGCCGTTATTGATGACCAGCAGTGCGCGTTGCGACAGCGCGTTTTCCGGGATGAAAATTTCCACCTCATGCGACCATCTCGCCGGGGTGACAACAAAACCGGGCGTCCAGTTCTGCGACTCCAGCTTGTACGCGCGTTTCTCGACGCCCTCGGTGACGCTGCTGCCCGAGTGGCTGTACTGCAGCGGCAGGTTGGCCTGTTCCTTGCGGTAGCAGGCCAGCACGTCGCTGAAGTCGGTGCGCCGCCCGTCCAGGCATTCGCCCGGGCCGGACTTGTCGGCGGCGGCGTGCGCGGCGGTGCAGGAACTCGCGGCAAAGACCAGCGCGCAAACCAAGCTGAGATTATTTTTCATTGCGGACTTTATAGAGAAGGGATCGGGTGGGCAAAAGCTGTCGCCGCCTTCCGCGGCGAAGCGGAAGGCGGCATTCAGGGCGTGAGTAGTTCGTGTTTGATCGCCAGGCGGGCGATGTCGGCCATGCGCGTCATGCCCAGCGCCTCCTTGACCGCCTGGCTGAGGTTGCTGATGGTCTTCGGCGACAGTTTGAGTTGCTCCGCCATTTCGAGATTGGTCATGCCCTTGGCCATCAGGATGAAGACGTCGAACTCGCGTTCGTCGAGCAGCGACTGCGGCGAATAATCGCCGCGTACCGACAGATTGGCCAAACGCTCGGCGATCAAGGGCAAGAAATACAGGCCGCCTTCATGCGCGCGCGTCACCGCGTTGGCCAGGTCGGCAGGATCGCAGTCCTTGGTGAGGAAGGCGCGCGCGCCGATCTTGTAACTTTCCTTGATCAGGCTATCCTGGTCGAACTGGCTGAGGAAAATGATCCTGGCGCCCGGATGCGCTTTGAGCACCTCCTTGGCGGCGTCGATCCCGGTGGCGCCGTCGCCGAAGCGAATGTCCAGCATCAGCACGTCCGGCAGTAATTCGGTATACTTGCAAATGGCTTCGCGCGGCGTTTTGACCTGCCCCACCACCTCGATGCCAAAACTGGCCAGCGCCACCGCAAACCCCGACATGACGATCGGATGGTCGTCGGCCAGTAGTACTCTGATCACCGCTTTTGTTTCTACACTCACCGCACGCCCTCCACGTTTTAAATTCTAAAAAGCTACATTTTGCGAGCACGAACAATGCCAGCATCTGGCAATATTTGTACGTCTAAACGGCAACTTATTGATGCAAATCAATATGTCTATAGCAATGATACTTAAAAATAAATGTTCTTGAATTATTTATCTGTAAGGCACTAGAAGAGCCGCGCCTGTGGGCGGCAATGAGGCGGCATTCAGCTGCGGCAGCCGGCCGCCGGGGATGCTTTTTAGGAGTGGCGGGCGACTAGGCGGCCCGATCGATTTTTCACTGCGAACCTGGGCGACCATGACAATTACACTTAATCAATACGAAGCCCGCGCGCGCAGGGTGGGTCTATGATTCAGGGATACATTCTGGATGAAAACAAGGTGCCGCTCCCCTGCGCCGACGTGGCACGCTGGGCGCGCTGGATGGGGCAGGAGCCGGCGGCGCACCGCGTGGCCCGCGATGAAACCGAGCGCTACCTGGTCAGCACCGTTTTCCTCGGCATTGACCAGCACCGCGCTTTCGGCGAGGGCGAGCCGATGCTGTTTGAGACGACGGTATGGTTTGGCGACGGCGAGCGCGCCGACTCGCAGCGCTACCAGTGCTGGAACGAGGCCGTTGCCGGCCACGCGCGCGTCAGCACGACGCTGGCGATGAAAATAGCCAGCGCCGACGCCGCCGCGGCGGCCGCGCTGCGCGCCATGGTGGGCCGCCGTTGCGAGGTCAATGAAAGCGCTGAAACGGCTGGCGTTGTCGACGCCGCCGATGTGGGCGAGCGCATCGACGGCGCCGAGCGCGCCGGCGCCGGCGCCGCCGCCGTCGACGACAGCGTGCCGATCTGGATCATTTACGACCATCCGGCCGACTATCCGCACTGTTTCGTGGCGCGCAAATTTTTGTACGACGGCGCGTCGACGGCCACCGAGACGGTATTGACGGCGACCTCGCTGACGCTGATCCGGCGCAACGTCATCAACGCCATGCCGCACGTGCCCAACTGCCTGGAACGCGCCCCCGGCGACGACGCCGTCATCGTCGAATGCTGGGTGTAAAGCCGGGCCTGGCTGTCGGGCCCTCAAGTTAGCGGGCTACGGCCGCCAACTTAAGCTCAGGAGGCCAGCAGTTCGCGCGCGTGCTTGCGCGTGGTGGCGGTGATCTCCAACCCGCCCAGCATGCGCGCCACCTCCTCCACCCGCGCCTTGGCGTCGAGGATGTCGATGCGCGAGGCCGTCTTGCCGCTCGCCAAAGTGCTTTTCGCCACCTGGAAGTGCTGGTTGGCCTGGCTGGCCACTTGCGGCAAATGCGTCACGCACAGCACCTGGCGCTCCCGCCCCAGGCGTTTCAGCAGGCGCCCGACCACTTCGGCCACGGCGCCGCCGATGCCGCTGTCGACTTCGTCGAAGATCAAGGTCGGGGTGGTCGTCGCGTTCGAGGTGATAACGGAAATGGCCAGCGCGATGCGCGCCAGTTCGCCGCCCGAGGCCACCTTCGCCAGCGGCCGCGGCGCCGTGCCGGCGTGGCCGGCAACGAGGAATTCCACCTGCTCCAGGCCGCTGCTGCTCGGCTCGCACGGGTTCAGCGCCACCTCGAAGCTGCCGCCGCCCATGCTCAACTCCTGCATCGCGCGGGTGACGGCGCCGCCCAGCTCCAGCGCGGCGACGCGCCGCGTCAGCGACAGCTTGCCGGCCTGCTCCAGGTACAGCGCCATGATTTGTTCCTCTTGCCGGCGCAAGCCCTCGATGTCGCTGGCCTCGGCCAGTTGCTGCAACTTCGACGACAGTTTGGCGTGCTCGTCGGGCAGCTCCTCCGGCGTGACGCGGAACTTGCGCGCCATGCCGTGGATCGCTTCCATGCGCGCGTCGAGCCGGCGCAGGCGCTCCGGGTCGAGTTCAACCCGGTCCAGGTAGTCGTTCAGCGCGTACACCGATTCCTGCAACTGGATGCGCGCCGATTCGATCAGGTCGATCACCGGTTGCAGGCCGGCGTCGACCGACACCAGCTTGCCCAACTTCTGGTTCAGCAGCGACAGTTGCGACAGGATCGGTTGGTCTTCCTGCTCGGAAATGACGGCCAGCGTGTCCTGCGCGCCCTCGAGCAGGCTGGCGGCGTGCGACAGGCGGCTGTGCTCGTTGGTAATCTCGGTCCACTCGCCCGGCTTGGCGCCGAGCTTTTCCAGCTCGCCGACCTGCCATTCCAGCCGCTCGCGCTCGTACAGCACGTTGGCGGCGTTGGTTTCGAACTCCTCGCGCTGGCGCACCAGCGCGCGCCAGTTCTTGTACAGGCCGGCGACCGCGCGCACGCCGGCCTCGGCGCCGCCCTCGCGGCTGACGGCCTGGGCGTCGAGCAGCGCGCGCTGCGCCTCGCTTTTCAGCAGCGACTGGTGGGCGTGCTGGCCGTGGATGTCGACCAGCATGTCGCCCAACTCGCGCAACTGCGCCGCCGTCGCCGCGATGCCGTTGATGTAGGCCTTGCTGCGCCCGGCGTTGTCGATCACCCGGCGCAGCAGCGCGCCGCCCTCGTCGCTGGCGAACTCGTTGGCCGCCAGCCAGGCCTGGGCCTGGGCGCCGACGCCGAAGTCGGCCGTGATGTCGGCCTTGGTGGCGCCTTCGCGCACCACGCTGGCGTCGCCGCGCCCGCCCAGCGCCAGCGTCAGCGCGTCGATCAGGATCGACTTGCCGGCGCCGGTCTCCCCTGTCAGCACGCTAAAGCCGGCGGAAAATTCCAGTTCAATCGAATCGACAATGACGAAATCGCGGATAGACAATGTGCGGAGCATGGGCGGCTTGGGCTCTTTATAAGGGGTAAATGGGTGGGGACGGGCTAGTGCAACTTGCCCTCGCCCGACGGGTACTCGTTCCAGTGCAGCTTTTCGCGCAGCGTGTCGTAGTAGCTCCAGCCTTGCGGGTGCAGGAAGGTAATGGCGTGCGGCGAGCGGGTAATGACGATGCGGTCGTTCTGCACCAGGCTGGCGAAGGTTTGCATGTCGAAGTTGACGCTGATGTCGCGCCCGCGCACCACCTGCACCTCGATGCGGCTGGTGTCGGGCAGCACGATGGGCCGGTTCGACAGCGCGTGCGGGGCGATCGGCACCATGACGATGCCGCCCAGGCTGGGGTGTAGCAGCGGCCCGCCGGCCGACAGCGCGTAGGCGGTCGAGCCGGTCGGCGTGGAGATGATCAGCCCGTCCGAGCGCTGGTTGTACATGAAGTGGCCGTCGACGTCGACGCGCAGCTCGGCCATGCCGGCGCCGGCGCCGCGCGCGACGACGACGTCGTTGACCGCCATGCCGGTGTGGATCACCACGCCGTCGCGCAGCACGCTGCCTTCGAGCAGGGTGCGGCGCTCGGCCTTGTACTTGCCGTTCAGAATGTCGGCCAGCACCGGCAGCATGCGGTCGAGCGGAATGTCGGTCATGAAGCCGAGCCGGCCCTGGTTGATGCCGATCAGCGGCACGCCGTACGGCGCCAACTGGCGCGCCATGCCCAGCATGGTGCCGTCGCCGCCCATGACGATGGCGGCGTCGGCGGCGCCGCCGATTTCGGCCGCGCTCATCGCCGCCACGCCCGGGAAGGACAGGTGGGCCGCGGTCTCGGCCTCGAACACGACGCGCTGGCCGAGGCCGCGCAGGAAGTCGATCAGCGTCTGCACCGACTCCTCGATGCCGTCGGTATGCTGGCGCACGACCAGCGCGATGGTGTTGTACTTGGCAGGCGTGACGGGCATAGGGATCTCAAAAATGATTGCTGGTGGAAATATTTAGATAAAGTAGCATATCATGCAACCTTGCTAAAGCTAAAAGCCGAATTCCGCACCACCGGCGTCGTCCCTGTCGGGGACGGCGACCGCGCGCAAGCGCGTCTACGCATCAACACACTGTATATATACACAGTATATGGCGGACGGCGCCCGGCTGCAAGTGGCGCGCAACGACTCCTGCAAAAAAATGGCGGGAGCAAGCAGAGTATGGCAAAAGTGGCCGCTGCGGGCGGGATTTTTTTGGCCATGCCCAACGGCGCCGCCGAGCCGGGGCCAGCGCCTCGGGGTCTGCCCCCGGAACGACGCCCCCGGTTTGCGCCGCCGCAGCGACGCCGCGGGCAAAAATCCAATTGCGCGACTGCGGTGGAGTCATTTCGCTAATATCGGGTTTCAGCTTTCATCAACCGACCAACAAGGCAGCCCGATGAACAACACCGAAGACCGCAAGGTCAACACCACGCAGCCGGTCCACAAGGACGCCGGCAAACGCCTGCCGCACGAGCGCGACGAATCGCCCGGCGCGCCCGACGCCAAGCCGCGCGACGTCATGAAACAGGCCGCGAGCGACCTCGAACGGGGCCTGGTCGACACCGACTTGCATGGCCAGCGCGGCGTCGAGAAAGTGGCGCCGGCCGAACCGCGGCAAGCGATACCCGATCCCAAGCTGCACCCCAAGCCGGCCCGCTGAGCCCCCGTCGAAAGAGCCGCCATGACAAAGCCGCCCACCCGCCCGACCCGATGCGCGCCACTGCTGCTGGCGCTGTGCGCGCTGTGCGGCGGCGCCGCCGCCCAGAGCGGCGCGGCGATGCCGCCCGGTTTCGGCCCGAACCCGGCGCTGCCGTCGCCGCGGCAGTCGCTGATTCCGACCATTAACGTCGCACCCGCCCAGCCTTGGCAGGGCGAGGCCAAGCCGGTTGTCCCGCCCGGCTTCGCCATCGGCGCCTACGCGCGCCACCTGGAGCATCCGCGCTGGCTGTACGTGCTGCCGAACGGCGACGTGCTGGTGGCGGAAACCAACGCGCCGCCCAAGCCGGACGACGCCAAAGGCATCAAGGGCGCCATCATGAAGTTCCAGATGAAAAAGGCCGGCGCGGCCGGTGGCAGCGCCAACCGCATCACGCTGCTGCGCGACATCGACGCGAACGGCGTCGCCAAGACCCGCACCGTGTTCCTGCAGGGCTTGAACTCGCCGTTCGGCATGGCGCTGGTCGGCCAGGACTTGTACGTCGCCAACGCCGACGCGTTGCTTCGCTTCCCTTACCAGGAAGGCCAGACGGTAATCGAGGCGCCGGGCGTGAAGGTGATGGACTTGCCGGGCGGACCGATCAACCACCACTGGACCAAAAACGTCGTCGCCAGCCCGGACGGCGCCTTTCTGTACGTGTCGGTCGGGTCGAACAGCAACGTCGGCGAGCGCGGCGTCGAGGCCGAGGCCGGCCGCGCCGCGATCTGGCAACTGGAACGCGCCAGCGGCAAGGCGCGCGTGTTCGCCAGCGGCTTGCGCAACCCGGTCGGCATGGCGTGGCAAGCGCATGGCGGCGCGCTGTGGACCTCGGTCAACGAGCGCGACGAGCTGGGCGACGACCTGGTGCCGGACTATATGACCTCGGTCAAGGACGGCGCCTTCTACGGCTGGCCGTACAGCTATTTCGGCCAGCACGCCGACGCCCGCGTGAAGCCGCCGCGGCCCGACTTGGTGGCGCGGGCCATTGCGCCGGACTACGCGCTGGGCGCGCACACGGCGTCGCTGGGCCTGGCGTTTTACGACGGCAAGCTGTTTCCGGCCACCTACCAGGGCGGCGCCTTCGTCGGCCAACATGGTTCGTGGAATCGCAAGCCGCACAGCGGCTACAAGGTGATCTTCGTCCCGTTCGCCGACGGCCAGCCGTCCGGACCGCCGCAAGACTTCGTCGCCGGCTTCCTCGACAACGACGGCGTGGCGCGCGGCCGGCCGGTTGGCGTGGCGGTCGACCGCGCCGGCGCGCTGCTGCTGGCCGACGACGTCGGCAACGTCGTCTGGCGCGTCACGCCGACCGCGCCGCGGTAACGGCGGGCCGCGTCGCGCTTTTTGTGTGCGACATCGTACAGAAGCGGCAGTTGAACCGGCGCATGATGAATTCTTAATAAGAACAGGAGCACATCGTGAAAAAATCAGGAACGGCTGTCTGGAGTGGCGGCCTAAAAGAGGGTAAAGGGAGTATCTCCACCGAAAGCGGGGCGCTGGACAACGTCCAGTACGGCTTCAATACCCGTTTTGAACAGGGTCCCGGCAGCAATCCGGAGGAACTGATCGGCGCGGCCCACGCGGCCTGCTTCACGATGGCGCTGTCGGGCCAGCTGGGCGAAGCGGGCATGACGGCCAAACGCCTGATGACCACCGCCACCGTCACCCTCGACAAGGGGGACGACGGCTACGCGATCACCGAGGTACACCTGAACCTGGTGGCGACGATACCCGGCGCCGACCAGGCCGCGTTCGAAGCGGCGGCGCTGCGCGCCAAGCTGGGCTGCCCCGTGTCGAAGCTGCTCAACACCCACATCACGCTCGACGCCCGCCTGGAAAACTAAGGCGCCGGCAGCGAACCGGTTCAGACCCTCGGGGTCTGAACCGGCTTTCGCCCTTGGTTTGCATGGGCAACCGCGCTGACGCGGAAACAGCCGGCTGCCGGCCCCGGCAAGGAATCGGCAAAGCGCATAGAATCCTGGTCTCCAGCCACTACACCACCAAGGATTACGATGCGCATTCTGCACACCATGCTACGGGTCGGCGACCTCCAGCGCTCGATCGACTTCTACACCGCCGTGCTTGGCATGAAGTTGCTGCGCACCAGCGACAACCCGGAATACCAGTACACGCTGGCCTTCGTCGGCTACGGCGCCAACCCGGACCACGCGGAACTGGAACTGACCTACAACTACGGCGTGCACAGCTATGACATCGGCAGCGCCTACGGCCACGTGGCGATTTCGGCCGACGACATTTACCAAGCCTGCGCGGCGGCCAAGGCAAGCGGCGGCAACGTCACGCGCGAACCCGGCCCGGTCAAGGGCGGCAACACCGTAATCGCCTTCATCACCGACCCGGACGGCTACAAAATCGAGCTGATCGAGCGCAAGTTCGACGGCCAGGGCGCCGGATTGTAAATAGCGACGAATGTACGCGCAGCGCGACCGCTTAGTCGGCTTAGCGCGCAGCGCGTAAGCCGACGGAGCCGACGCGACCACGCACGTCGAGCGCATCGGCGGCACCGCCGTTCGGGTGCCGCCGCGCCGCGCTTAGTGCTGCAGCAGGCTGTTGACGGTCGCCAGGTCGGCTTCCTTCAAGGTGCCGGCGGCCGACTTCAGGCGCAGGCCGTTGATAATGGTGTCGTAGCGCGCCTTCGACAGGTCTTTCTGCGTCGCAAACAGCTGCTTCTGCGCATTCAGGACGTCGATGTTGATGCGCACGCCAACCTGGTAACCCAACTTGTTCGACTCCAGCGCCGACTTGCTCGACACCTCGGCCGCCTCCAGCGCCCGCACCTGCGCCAGGCCGCTGTTGACGCCCAGGTAAGCCTGGCGCGCGCCCTGCGACGCGGTGCGGCGCGCCGTCTCCAGGTCGTTGCGCGCCTTGTCTTCCAACGCAATCGATTCGCGCACCTTGCTGGTCACGGCGAAGCCGCTGAACAACGGCACGTTCCACTGCACGCCAATGGCGTTGTTGTTGGTGCGGCCGGTGCCGGTGGTGTTGCTGCGGCTGGCGTTGGCCACCAGGTCCACGGTCGGGTAGTGGCCGGCGCGGTTGCGCTCGATGTCGCGCTTGGCCGACTCCAACGCCAGTTGGGCGGTGACGACGCCATAGTTCTGCTCCTCGGCCGAGGCGATCCACGGCTCCACGGCGGCCGGCTGCGGCGCGCCGATGCCCACGCCGGCGCGCATCGGCGCCAGCGCGGCCGGCGCCTCGCCGATGATGGTTTGCAAGGCCGCGCGCTTGTTGTCCAGGTCGTTAATTGCCGCGAACTCCTGCGCCACCACCAAATCGTACGCCGCCTGCGCCTCGTGCGTGTCGGTGATGGTCTGGGTGCCGACTTCGAAGTTGCGCTTGGCCGACGCCAGTTGCTCGGTCGTCGCGGTTTTCTGCGACTGAGTCGCGCCCAGGTTGTCCTGCGCCGTCAGCACGTCGAAATACGCCTGCGCCACGCGGGTGATCAAGTCCTGCTGCACCTGCGCGAACTGGGCTTCGGCGGCGGCCTGCGCCAGCTTGCTTTGCTGGTATTGCTGCCAGTTGGCCCAGCGGAACAGCGGCTGCGACAGCGTCAGGTTGTAGGTGTTGGTGGTGTTGTCGGTGTTCCTGCCGGTGACCAGGGTGTCGCCGAACAAACCCTCTTGCATCTGACCTTCGTTGAACGGCGAAAAGTCGCCATTCGAACGGGTGTGGCTGCCGCTCAGCCCGACGTTCGGCAGCAAGCCGGCGCGCCCCTGCGGAACCCGTTCCCGACCCGCGGCAAGCGCGGCGCGGGCGCTGGCGTACTGCGCGTCGTTGGCCAAAGCCTGCTGATACACCTGGTTGAGGTCGGCCGCCTGTGCTGAGAGCGAAACAAAAGCGCTGGCAATCAGCACGGCGATAAGGGGTTTCCGCATTGCATTTCTCCGTTGGAGTCGTCAAAAAAGGTTATTGAATCACAGCTACAACTCTGGCTTGTCCACCGGGCATTGCGCCGCCGCGACCGGGGCCGGGCGGCGTTCCGGCCTCAATACTTGGGCATCGCGGCGTCTACCTGCACCGCCCAGGCGTGCACGCCGCCGGTCAGATTGCTCACGTGGGCAAAACCGTTGCGCTCCAGGAAAGCCGCAACTTGCATGCTGCGCGCGCCGTGGTGGCAAATGCAAACGATGTGCGCGTCCTCGTCGAGATCGTCGATACGGGCAGGAATCGTGTTCATCGGCATCAGGGTCGAACCCTCGATACGGCAGGTCTCGAATTCCCAGTTCTCGCGCACGTCCAACAGGAACGGGCGCGGACGGGCGGCGTCACCCAGCCAGGCGGCGAGTTCGGGGGCGCTGACGTAGTCCATGGCGGCCCGCTTAAAACTTGAACTGCGACGGCGTCGTCGCCAACACCAGCGGCTTGACACTGGTCTCGAACAGCTTGACGGTATCGTAGGCGCTGTCGGAGACGCGCGTGATCAGGTGCGCCGACATCACCGGCGCGTCGCCGATGATGGCCAGGATGCGCCCGCCCACCTTCACCTGCTGCATGAACGTCTCCGGCAGCACCGGTACGCTGGCCGAAATGACGATGACGTCGAACGGGGCGCCGTTGGCCCAGCCCTGCGCGCCGTTGCCCAGTTCCACCGTGACATTGCCGACGCCGTTGGCGGCCAGGTTTTTTTCCGCCAGCGCCTTCAGCTCGGGCAACACCTCGACGCTCGTTACATGCCGGCCCTTGAAGGCCAGCAACGCGGCCATATAGCCGGAGCCGGTGCCGATTTCCAACACGTTCTCGTGCTTTTTCAAGCCGACTTCCTGCAGGATGCGCGCCTCCAGCTTCGGCGTGAACATCGCCTCGCCGCCCGGCAGCGGGATGTCGGTGTCGACGAACGCCAGGTTCTTATACGCGGCCGGCACGAAATCTTCGCGCTTGACGACCGTCAACAGGTCCAGCACGTCCGGGTCGAGCACGTCCCAAGGACGGATCTGCTGTTCGATCATATTGAAGCGGGCTTGTTCGATGTTCATCTTTGGACTCGGTGAGAAAAATAATAATCCGCCATTTTATCGCTGAACTGACTTGCAGCACATGTTAATGACAAAGCCGGCCGATCGCAGCAATTTGCGACGATCTGCAGTTTGGCGGGTGTGAACATTAGGAAAACGGCAACCAGACGGTCGCGCCGCCCTCACGGCGCGGGGGCCGCGGCGGCGCCGTCGGGCAACAAGCCGCGCAAACTGACGTCGATGAACGCGGCCATATAGGCTTCCGCGTCGATGCTCTTCATGTCGCACGGCAAATACGAGTTCTTCCACATCATCAACATGATCACCGGCGCGCTCAGGATCGAGGTCATCAACGTCGGATCGACCGGGCGAAATTCGCCGGAAACGATGCCGCGCTCGAGCACCCGGGCGATCAGCGCGCAGCCTCGCGTTACCACCTCCTCGTTGTAGAACGCGGCCAGTTCGGGGAAGTTGCCAGACTCGGCCATTATCAACTTGGTGATGCCGGCGAGCCGGGTGGCGCCGATGTGCTCCCACCACGCCATCAGGATCGAACGCAGCAGCGCGGCGCTGGCCTCGTCCGAGGCGGCGGCCAGGTTGTCCTCAGCCTGGCCGATGACCTGGACGATGTTCTCCCGCACCACCGCCTTGAACAAATCCTCCTTGTTTTCGAAATACAGGTACAGCGTGCCCTTCGAGACGCCGGCGCGCTTGGCGACGTCCTCCAGCCGGGTCGAGGCGAAGCCGCGCTCGACGAACAGGTCCAGCGCGGCGGCGATCAGCTCCTGCGGACGGGCATCCTTGCGCCGCTCCCAGCGCGGCTTGGTGTCATTCGGTACTTCCATATGCGTCTATCCAGTTACTTACTCTTGAGTCATTAATATAGACGCACGCGTGCCCAGCGTCAAGCCGGCCGTTGGACGACAGATGAGTTTGCGCTAGCGACAGATGAGCTTGCGCTGGACGACACATAAGTTTGCGCTGGAAAGGCGGCTTGATACCGCAACGGCTAAAGGATCGCTTAGCTGCCGAAGGTTCGCGGAACCTCAACCGTTTACCCGGGCCCCGGGCAGTGGGTGAACGCGGCAGTGTAGCGGTAAGCTAAGTTCAGCTGGCAATGTCACTTGCGGTGAACATATCAGAGCCAACGAGATGCTTGTTCAGTACGCCTCTTGTGAACTGGAAAAGCGTCGCGTAAACTCTGCGGATGCTTCGCACGGACACCCGCCCGCGCGCTATCAATCCATACCTGCCATCGAAATCCCTTCCTTAATCGCCACTTGTTCACGCAGCACCAAGCTCCACGTTTAGCGCGGAGATAGATCGTCGCTTTCGAATTCGATTATTCTCCACACGGCTATCTTGGCTCATTATTAGTAATTCCAATAGCGCAGTCGCCTTGCAGATGGATGTAACAAAAATCAAGGCCTCAGTCAATAATACAATCCCTTTCCAATATGAAAAGACGAATAAAATGGATGATCAAACTGAACCAATCTTGTTCGGAGAAAAGATACGTGGCGTTTTGCAGATAATTTCAGAAGTCACTATGAAACGCACAGTATCAAATAATACTGAGGATAGTCCCACGCGCATCGAACGATTCTTTGACAGAATCTCGAGGAAAGAGCCGATTGCCGCGAAAATCATATGCGGATTAGCGGTGATATTTTTGATATTTGGCCTCACTGCCTATATTTCGAAACTGCAAACATTTTTTTACTTAACAATATTTGTTTACTGTTTAATATTGCTGGTTTGGGTGGGCGTTGTATGCGCAGTAGTTGTCGCTGGGGTCCCCAAAGTGCACCGGTTTATTCGGTCGCCCTACAAGCCTTTCATGGAGTCGGTAACCGTAATTCTGGAGCGTGATATGAAGTACCTAAAAAAGCTCCATATGTGCGATTTAGGGGCGCGCCAAGCCGTCCTCGCGTATTATCAAAATGAACGAAACAGTATGGAACGCCGTGGGTCCGCGCTTTCTGGCTCAATCGATCGAATAGGATTGTTCCCTGCATTGGCGACTGTGGCAGCACTGGCCGCTGCGGTTTCGAAACTTGACCAAGGAAAAGAATTCATATATGTAATTATCTCTGTAATTCCATTTTTCCATATGTTTAATTTCTCGGCAATTGGCATGTACCAGAAGATCAATCCACCCAAGTTAGGGATTTTCCAACCTTTTAACATGGTTTTTGGATCATGTGCTTGTGCGGCTTCGGCCTGGTTTTGCGTGTTTTGGATAGATTTTCCCGATGGATGTGTGTCCGTTTCGCAATCAGGCGCAGCACCTCGCGCAGTAACTTCGCCACCTTTTTTCCGAGCAGAAGGGCCGGCAACAATGGTTTGAGGGCGGTATGCGCATAGGCGTGGTTGATGCGCTCGGCTGCGCGCAGGTCGGCGCTGTCGTGGGCTGTCAAGGCCGCCAGGGTTTGCAAGTTATCGCACATGATTTTGGCGGCGACGTCCTGCACCACGGCTTGCTGGGACAGGCCNGACACATGCTCCAAATTGAGNCGATGCTTGAGCCGCTTGAAGGCTTCCTCGATACGCCAGCGCTTGTGGTAGAGGTCGCCGAAGCCGTCGGCGGGAAAGCGCGCGCTGTCGAACAAATTGGTCATCAACACCCGCACCTTGCCGTTCGGCGCGACATGGCGGACGAGGCGCNCCTGCTGGGGNTCTCGGGGGCATTCATAATCGTCGGCGTCGCGCCGGTCGGGCGCGCGCAGCATGACGAGCTGCTCGCTCAGACCGGAGCGCAGGAAGTCGCGCACGCAGGGAAAGCCGCCGTTGCCGGCCTTCTCGACGCGCATGCAGAACGCAATGTG
>NZ_KB467825.1:337620-532774 GCF_000344615.1 Janthinobacterium sp. CG3
CGTCAGAAGGAATTCGACGGACTGCAAATGCGCGGCAAGATCGTTGAACAGTGCGGCAAGGGACATAGCGGCCAATGAGGTAAAAAATCTCACTGACCGCGCCCTACCTCACTGGCATGTCAAGCTTTTTATTGTATTTCGCTCTACTTTTAAAGAAAAATTCTTAACTTGGGTGGATTGACCAGAAGATGGACCGCGTCATCACCTTGTTGCAGCTATCAATTGAGCTCGCGGACCAAGAGTTCCAAAACGATGTCTAGCTCCCTGTACGTACAGTTTGTACATAGCTTCGTGGAATCATATTTCCGGGTCGTGGCGGTAGTACGGTCGATCTCAGCTAGTTCAAAGTCATCTTCGATGGAATTGAGAAGGTACTGGACGATTATGAGGCTTGAGGAAGAATCTTGTATAGGTGCCTTCCGGCCCGACCTGCCGCGGTGATGGTAGAACTCCTATTCAAGAAGTGAAAATTTCATACACATCACAAAAGCCGAGGGCGAAAGGTCAGTTCGTGTTTTGGGAGATTCCCCGGAGATATCCCATACACCGCACCGCTTATGAACCAGCTGGCCAACAAAGCGCATAGAAGAAATTCTTTGGGCCGAAGGAAAGGCCAGCGAACATACGGGAAACTCGTATAGACCTCAGGTAAAGCGTACAAAGGACGATGCGAACGCACGTTCTGATCACAGTAAAAATCTAATTAATAATTCATGCGAGAAGGTACGCGCCCGGCGCGGCTAAGCGCGATTCCGACGGGACCTGTGCGGCGGCGTTGTGCGCTCTGATGCGCAGGCTTACTGCTGCGGCGGCAGCGCGGCGCTCTGCGACATGCCCATCTTCAGCGGCTCGCCGCGCTGGCCGCCGACGGCCCTGCTGAATTCCTCGGCAAACGTCGGCGCCACCCGCCACGTCTGGCCACCGGCGCTGCGCTCAAACGTGAAGTCGGCCTGCAAGACGGTGGAGGAGCCGACGCCGATGGCGGCGAGCAGCGGGTCGTTGCGCTCGAACATTAGGCGGCAGGCGTACTGGGTGCCCGGCTTGAGCACCCGGCAGGCGCCCAGCGGCTCGAGTTCGGCGATTTCGCGCAGGCGCTCGCGGGCGCTACGCGACACCGCCGAGGCGCGCCGCATCTGTTCCAGCATCAGCGCGTGGCGCGCGCTGGTGGCGTCGTGCCGCAGCGTGTCGACGCCGGCGCGGAAGGCGCGCTCCAGCTGGTCGCGCCCGACCGGCTCGGCTTTGTTGCCGAAGCCGCCGTCCGGGTCGATCCGGCCGAAGCGCGCCGCCACCAGGGCCGGCTCGGCGCCGGTGATGTCGAACTGCGCGCTGTCGTCGGCCGCCGGCCCGATCGTGTAGGCGTACGGCGTGCGAATGCCGTGGTCGTCGAGCTTGGCGGCGCAGCCGCGCAGCCGCGGGCCGCTGGCGTAACCGACCTCCCTCACCTCGCCCAACGACGGCGCGCCGGCCGGCGCCTCGACCAGGCGCGCGTCCTGGCGCGCCGAGACGTGCGCCAGGAATAACATGTTTCTGACCGTGTTGACGGTCAGCGCGGCGTCGCACGCGGGCACGGCGACCGGCATCAACAGGTACCAGAGCGGGCCGCCCAACACCAGCGCCACGCCGCCCAGCCACAGCCAGGGCGAGCCGGGCAGGACCTGGCGCCAGAACGCCGCCAGCAGCGCGCGGCGCGCCTGGCGCAACGTAACGCGCGCCTGTTCGACGATCTTCGACCTGGCGCGGGCGGCGCCCGAGCGTTCGGCGCGCACGCGGGCGCGCAACTGGTCGAACTGGGCGCGTTCGAGCAAGCCGCTCATGACCATCCAGGCCAGCGCCGCCGCCGGCGAGCCGAACGCCCGTTCCGACGGCGCCCGCCGCGTCGCGGCGCTGCGCTCGGCAACGCTGATCAAGCCCTCGGCGCACAGTGTCGCGATGGCCTGCCGGTTGGCCTCGCGGCGCAGCGCCAGCAAGGTCTTCATGGTCTGCTCCAACACCGCCTTGCGTTCCTCAAACGCTTCGCCCTGGCGCCTGGCAAGCAGGCGCTCGGCCGCCTTTTCGGCCAGCGCCCGCTCCGACAAGATGCCCACCGATACCAGCCACACCAGATGACGGACCAGGTCATCATCGAAGGCGACCTCGTCGTAGCGCGGATGCGCCAATGCCAAACCGCGTTGCGCGTCGGTCATCAAACCGAGCGAACTCAAGCCGGCAAAAGGGTGGTCTTGCGTGTCTGTGGTCATGGATTGCAGTCATAAAGATAGTGCACCGGTCGACATAATATAAGAAAGACCATAATTCGTTGGTTCTTCAGACAAAATTTTCTCTCCATGTGCGCAACCGCACAGACGAAGGCGACGCTGGATGCTCTCGCCGCCTACCCATGAACCAGTTCGGCGCCATGGCGTCCAACTGTATCAGGCAAGGCGCCGGCGCTTGCCCTACCTTTACCGGATCGGGTTGCCCATGACGCCACTACGCCATCTGTCGGGGATTGCCATGCTGCTGCTGGCAGGCGCCGCCGGCGCCAACGCGGCCGACGCCGGCGCGCCGCCCTTGTGGGAAGTGGGGCTGCTGGGCGGCGCCCTGTCGACGCCGGCCTATCCCGGTTCGAACCGGCGCGCCGGCCGCGCGCTGATGGCGCCGTTCCTTATTTACCGCGGCCCGGTGCTGCGCGTCGACCGCTCCGGCGTCGACGCCCGCCTGCTGCGCGCCGGCAACACCGAACTCGACATCGGCTTCGCGCTGTCGCTGCCGGCGCCGTCGGCCGGCATCCCGGCGCGGCGCGGCATGCCGGACCTGGACTGGCTGCTGGAATTCGGGCCGCGCCTGAAGTTCGAACTGGCCCGCGTCGACGCCGACAGCGGCCTGCGGCTGGAACTGCCGCTGCGCGCCGTGTTCGCGCCGCGCGGTCCGCGCCGCCAGGGCTTGTCGCTGGAAGCCCGGCTGGTCTATGAAACCGGCCGGGCCGGCGTGTGGGGGCTGGACGGCAACCTGGGCGTGATGGCCGCCGACCGCCAGTTGCACGCCTATTTTTACCAGGTGGATCCGGCGTACGCGACGCCGCAGCGCCCGGCCTACCAGGCGGACGCCGGCCTGCTGCTGGCGCGCGCCGGCGTCAGCGGCTGGCGCCGGCTGGATGCGGACTGGCGCGTGTTCGGCCTGCTGCGCTACGACAACTACGCCGGCGCCGCCAACCGCGCCAGCCCGCTTTTCCGGCAACACAGCGGCTGGTCGGCCGGCGTCGGCTTCACCTGGACGGCGCGGCGCTCCGCCGCCCGCGCCGCGCCGTGAGCCGGCGCGCGGGTAACGCTGGAATCGAGCAAAGACAAGGAGCCGGGGTCACACCCTTGCTTTCCATTACTTCGCGGCAACCCAAGCGAGCCAACGGTCGCCTTCGGCGCCGGCGCATACAGCCGCGACAACCGCAAAGCAGGCGGCTGACGCAGGCGTGTATACTTGGCGGCTGGCCGGCTTCCGATGTGGAAGCGGCGCCGCTTCAGGAATTGCCAATGCGCCACAAAGAAAACCCTGCGGCCGTCGCCCAAGGGGCTGCATGAATTGCCGTGACAACTGCGGCGCGTGCTGCACCGCCCCTTCCATTACCAGTCCGATTCCTGGCATGCCCAATGGCAAGGCCGCAGGGACGCGATGTATCCAGCTGGGCGACGACAACCGCTGCCGCATTTTCGGCAAGCCGGAACGGCCCGCGTTTTGCGCCGGACTGCAGCCGTCGGACGAGATGTGCGGCACCAGCCGCGAACACGCGATGCAGTGGCTGGATGCGCTGGAGCGCGCCACCGCGCCGACACCGGACGCGTCAATTCGACCCTAGCCCGTCGCTCAACGCGGCCGGAAGCTGCGCAGCACCGGTTCGCAGGGTCAGACCGCCAGGGTTTCACCGCGGCTGTTTGCCTCTGCTTGGTTTTTAGCAGTGCCGGACTGCGGACAAAGATGTTTTTGCGGGAATCGGTTGACTGTTTTTGCACGTTTGCGTATATTTGTACGCATTCCTGCACGATTACCCCACCTATGCCCACGCCGAACCTGCTGCTGAAAGAACGCCACGCCCTGATTCAACAACGCTTGCTGGCCGAGGGACGGGTGCTGGCGCTGGACCTGGCGACGCAATTGAATGTCTCGGAAGATACGATCCGGCGCGATCTACGCGACCTGGCCGCCGCCGGGTTGTGCACCCGCGTCTACGGCGGCGCGCTGCCGCTGGCGCCGGCCGCCGGCGGCACGCTGAGCGAACGCCGCGCCGAGGCGCCCGACCGCAAGTGGCGCCTGGCCCAGGCCGCCGTGACGCTGGTGCGCGCCAACAGCGTGCTGTTTTTCGACGCCGGCTCGACCAATATGGCGATCGCCGAGGCGCTGCCGGACCTGCCGCTGACCGTGGCGACGAACGCGCCGGGCATCGCGGTGGCCCTGCTCGACCGGCCCAACATCGAAGTCATCCTGATCGGCGGCCGGCTCGACCGCAGCGCCGGCGCCAGCCTGGGCGTCAAGGCGCTGCGCGACGCCGAGCAGATCCGCTCCGACCTGTGCTTCCTGGGCGCCTGCGGCGTCGACGCCGACGCCGGCATCACCGCCTTCAGCTACGAGGACGCCGAATTCAAGCGCGCCGTCGCCGGCATGAGCAAGGCGGTGCTGGTGGCCGCCACCAGCGCCAAGCTCGGCACCGCCGCGCCGTTCACGGTGCTGCCGGCCGCCCACCTGGGCCACCTGGTCGTCGAACACGACGCCGACCCGGCCCGGCTCGGCGCCTTCGCCCTGCTGGGCGTGCACATCCTGCGCGCCCACGCCGCCTGAACCGCCTCCGCCACCATTTTGCCAAGCCACCAAGACACACTATGAACAGCATCGGCCCCCTGCAACGACGCGCGACCCGCCTGGTCTTCTTCACCGCCGGCCTGGCGATGGCCGCCTGGGCCCCGCTGGTGCCCTACGCCAAGGTGCGCCTCGGCCTGAGCGAGGGCGCGCTCGGCCTGCTACTGCTGTGCCTGGGCGCCGGCTCGCTGCTGGCGATGCCGCTGACCGGCGCGCTGGCGGCCCGCTTCGGCTGCCGCCGCGTGATCCTGGCCTCCGGCGCGCTGTTGTGCCTGGCGCTGCCCGGCCTGGCCCTGGCCGCCACCCCGCTGCAATTGGCCCTGGTGTTACTGCTGTTCGGCGCGGCCATCGGCACCTTCGACGTTTGCATCAACATCCAGGCGGTGATCATTGAAAAGGCCAGCGGCGGCGCGTTGATGTCGGGCTTCCACGCGCTGTTCAGCGTCGGCGGCTTCGCCGGCGCCGGCTGCGTGGCGCTGCTGCTGTGGCTGGGCGTGGCGCCCGGCTGGGCCTGCGTGGCGATCGTCGCGCTGCTGGTGGCGTTGCTGCTGGCGGCCGGCCCGCAATTGCTGCGCGGCGCCGAGCAGGAAGCGCGCGACGGGCCGCTGTTCGTCATGCCGCACGGCTCGGTGATCGTACTCGGCCTGCTGTGCTTTATCGTCTTCCTGGCCGAGGGTTCTATCCTCGACTGGAGCGCGCTGCTGCTGACCGGCAGCCGCGGCGTCGACGCCACCCGCGGCGGCCTCGGTTACGCCGCCTTCGCCATCGCCATGACGGCCGGGCGCTTCAGCGGCGACTACATCGTGCGCCGCTTCGGCGGCCGCCGCGTGCTGCTGCTGGGCGGGCTGTGCGCGGCCGCAGGGTTTTTCCTGACGGTGCTGGCGCCGTCGGTCAACGGCAGCCTGCTCGGCTTCGTGCTGATCGGGCTAGGCGCCGCGAATATCGTGCCGATCCTGTTTACCGCCGCCGGCAACCAGCGCGCCATGCCGGCCAGCCTGGCCGTGTCGGCCATCACCACGCTGGGCTACGCCGGCATCCTGGCCGGGCCGGCGCTGATCGGCTTCGTCGCCCACGCCACCAGCCTGAACGTCGCGTTTGCCGGACTCGGCTGCGCGCTGCTGCTGGTGGCGGCCAGCGCGCGCATCGGCGCCCCGGCCAAAACCCGTTAGCGGGCCGGCGATAGCGGAAATCAAGCCACGGCAAAGAGCCGCGCCCAGACCCCGAGCGTCCGCCCCGGACGGCGCTAGCCCGGGCCGAGCACGCGCAGCACTTCCTCCAGCGTCGTGACGCCGCTTTGCACCTTGTTGAAGGCGTCGTCGCGCAGCGTCGAGAAGCCCTGGCCGGCAGCGTAGTCGGCCATTTCGGTGACCGGCGCGACGGTGGCGATCAGGTGGCGCAGGTGGTTGTCCGGCACCAGCAATTCGTACAGGCCGAGCCGGCCCTTGTAGCCGCTGCCGTGGCAGGCGGCGCAGCCGGCGCCCTTGTAGGCCTTGGTGATGCCGCTGGCGAAGCGCCCGCCCAGCAAGGTCAGCAGGTGCCCGTCCGGCTCGACCTCGGCGCGGCAGCCTTCGCAGCTGCGCCGCACCAAGCGCTGCGCGATCACCGCCTCCAGCGCGGTGGCGATAACGAAGGGTTTGAGTCCCAGGTCGAACAGCCGCGATATCGACGCCAGCGCCGAGTTGGTGTGCAGCGTGGAAAACACCTGGTGGCCGGTCAGCGCCGCGTGGAAGGCCACCTCGGCGGTCTCGAAGTCGCGGATTTCGCCGATCAGCAGCACGTCCGGGTCTTGCCGCAATATGGCGCGCAGGATCAACGGGAAGGTCATGCCGATCTTCTCGCGCACCAACACCTGGCCGGCCGTGTCGAGGTAGTACTCGACCGGGTCTTCGATGGTCAGATAGTTCTTTTCCGGCGTGGCGTTGCTTTGCAGCAGGCTGTACAAGGTGGTGGTCTTGCCGCTGCCGGTCGGTCCGGTGGCCAGGATGATGCCCTGCGGCTTGGCGCAGGCGTGGTTGATGCCGGCCAGGTCGGCCGGGCCGAAGCCGAGCCCGTCGAGCCGCACCACGGCGGCGTTGCGGTCGAGGATGCGCATGACGATTTTTTCGCCGTTGATGGTCGGCAGCGTCGACACGCGCAGGTCGACCACGCGCTTGGGCGTCTTCACGGCCAGGCGGCCGTCCTGCGGCCGGCGCCGCTCGGAGATGTCGAGCTCGGCCATAACCTTGATGCGCGAGACGATGGACTGGTGCATATTGTGCGGAATCTGGATCTTGTCGCTGAGCACGCCGTCGATGCGCAGGCGCACCATCACGTTCTTGGCGCGCGGCTGGATGTGGACGTCGGAGGCGCCCAGGCGGATCGCCTCGACCAGGATCGAGTTCACCAGGCGGATCGCCGGCGGCTCGTCGGTGCCCTGCAACAACTCCTCCAGGCTTTGCTCGTCGTCGTCCTCGATCAGGATCTCGATGCCCTCGTACGGGTCGGCCGAGCCGAACTCGGCGGCCACGTCGGACAGCTCGGCGCCGCACTCGTAGACCTCGGCGACCTTGCGCTGGATCGCCGTCATCGAGGCCAGCACCGGCGCGATCTCCAGCCCGGTGACGAAGCGCAAATCGTCGAGCAGGCCGACGTCGAGCGGGTCGGCCATCGCCAGCGTCAGACGGCGGCTGTCGATGGCCAGCGGCACCACGTGCTGGCGCTGGCACAGCGCGCTCGGCACCAGCGCGGCGACGCCGGCGTCGACGCTGTACTCGTCGAGCGTGACTTGCTGGATCAGCAATTGCTTGCCGATCACGTCGTGCATCGCCTTTTCCGTCAGCCAGCCGCGCTCGACGATGAGCTTGATCATCGGCGCCTTGCGCTGCTGCTGGATGCGCATCAACTCCTGCACCTGGGCGTTGTTGAGCATGCCGCGCTTGTTCAGCATCACCGCCAACTGGCTGCGGTTGGACACGCCGAACTTGGCCAGCTGCTCGATCTCGTGGCTCTTGGCCTGGTTGTCGCGCTTCAGGCTCTTATTCTTCTGGATCAGCTGGTGCTGCTCCAGCGCCAGCGCGACGGTGACGCGCAGGTCGTCGTCGTCCCACGGCTTGAGGATGAACTTGTAGACCGCGCCGCTCTTCATCGCGCCGACCACCGCGTTGACGTCGGCGTGGCCGGTGAGCATGATACGGATCATGTCCGGGTGCAGCGCGCGGGCCTGCTTGAGCAGCTCGCCGCCGGTCATGCCGGGCATCATGTAGTCGCTGATCAAGAGGTGGAAGGACTCGGCGGCCAGGCGCGCCAGCGCCTCCTTCGGCTCGTTGCACAGCACCACGTCGTAGTTTTCCTGGCGGAACACGCGGCGCAGCGCCGCCAGCACGCTCGGCTCGTCGTCGACCAGCAGGATGCGGTGGCGCGCCGGCGCCGCCTCGTCCGCCGACGCCGGCCGCGGCGCCGGCGCGCCGGTAAACAGGTGGGCGTAGCCGCCGCTCACGGCGCCCCGGCCAGGCCGGCCAGCGGCAGCGGCAGCGGCAGCGGCAGCGCCACCGTGACGCGGGCGCCGGCGCCGGCGCCGCCGCTGTCGAGGGCGATGCTGCCGCCGTGCGCGCTGGCGATGTCGCGCGCCACCGCCAGGCCCAAGCCCATACCACCGCCGACGTCGCGCGTGGTGAAGAAGGGGTCGAACACGCGCGCGGCGACGGCCGCCGCCACGCCGCAGCCGTCGTCCTCGACCGACAGCTGGATGGCGCCGCCGGCGACCTGGGCGCACACGCGGATCAGGCCGCCGTCGCCGCCCAGCGCCTGGCGCGCGTTGTCCAGCAGCGCCAGCAGCATCTGCTGGATGCGCACGGGGTCGCAGACCAGCGCCGGCAGCGGCGCCAGGTCCAGCTGCAGGCGCGCGTTGGCCGGCAGTTGCTCGGCCACCAGCGCGGCCACCGCGCGCACCGCCGCGGCGACGTCGGCCGGCACAGCCACGGCGCAGTCGACGCTGGCGTAGGCCTTGAGCTTGTGGACGATGTCGGCGACGCGGTCGGCGCCGGCCGCCGATTCGGCCAGCAGCCCGGGAAAGTCTTGCAGCAGGGCGTCGATGTCGTGCCGCTGCCAGGCCAGTTGCGCCGCCGCCGCGTCGCCGCCGCGGTAGGCCAGCAACGCCTCGGCCAGGTTGTCGACGTACAGCGCGGCGCTGCTCAGGTTGCTACGAATGAAGCCGATCGGGTTGTTGATCTCGTGCGCCATGCCGGCCGCCAGCGTGCCGACCGAGGCCATTTTTTCGGTGTGGAAGAACTGCCGCTGGGCGTGCTCGATGGCGCGCGCCTGGGCCGCCACGCGCTGCTCGAGCTGGGCCGCCAGGACGCGGTAGCGCGCCTCCGACTGCTGCAGCGCGGCGTGCTGGACGTGCAGCGCCTGGTAGTCGGCGTGCACCGACTCCAGGTGCAGCTCCGAGGCCATGCGGTAGCGCTCGGCGCCGGCCAGCGCCAGCTCGACCCAGCCGGCGGCGCCGGCCAGTTGCGCGGCGTCGACGCCGGCGGCGCGCAGCCGGCCCAGCGTGTCGATACCCAGCCGCAGCGGCGCCTCCAGCGGCGCGGCGGCGGCGCCGTCCAAGCCCGGCCCCAGCAGCGGCGCGCCGTCCACGTCGAGCAGGTCCCAGTGCGGCCCCAGGCTGCGCCCCAGCGCGGCCGGCAGTTGGCCGCGCGGCAGCGCGCGCAGCAGCTCGTCGAGCGTGGCGTCGCGGTCAAAGCGGTCGGGCGCGCTCACGCCGGCGCCCCCAGCGCCGCGCCGAAGGCGGCGCGGCTCAGGCCGTGCGCGGCGCCCAGTGCGTATTGGCGGTCCAGGCTGTCGTACAGGCCGTCGAGCAGCGCGGCGAAGGTCGCCAACACGCCGCCGCCCTGCAGCGCGCTGGCGAACAGCAGCGGCCACGGCGCCTGCGACCAGCGCGCCCGGATCTCGTCCTCGCCGAGGATATCGGCCAGGTCGCGCTTGTTGAACTGCACCACCAGCGGCAGCGCGCCGACGTCGAAGCCGAGGATGGCCAGGTTGGCCATCAAGTTCTCGAACGAGCTGCCGTTGTTGCTGGCCTGGTGGCGCTGCGAGTCGGCGACGAAGACCACGCCGTCGGCGCGCGACAGCACCGCCTTGCGGGTGCCGTCGTGCGCGACCTGGCCGGGAACGGTAAACAGTTTGAATTTGATCAGCAGGCCGGACGGCGCGGTAAAGCCCAGCGGCAGCAGGTCGAAGAACAGGGTGCGGTCGCCCTCGGTTTCGAGCGTCATCATGTCGCCCTTGAGTTCGGCCGCCAGCAGGTCGTGCAGGCGCGTCAGGTTGGTGGTCTTGCCCGACAAGGCCGGGCCGTAATAGACCAGTTTGACGGTCAGGCGTTGCCGCTGTTGGTCCAGTTCAGCCATGATGGGTATCGGATACCTCGCGCGCGGTCGGGGCCGGGCTCGGCCCCCGGATACCCCACTCTACTTGATTGCGCCGCGCTTGCGTGACATATTTCCTAGCGCGCGCACGCCGCCGGGGTGACACGACAGCGCGATGGCGTTGCGCAACCACGCCCCCGCTCGCGTCGCATCCGGCGAGCGCTATTCGCTCACTTCCAGCGTGCGCCCGTTCAAGGCCTGGATCGGACGCGCGTTCATCGGATACAGCTTCTGGAACGCCTTCAACTGCGCCAGCGACAGGCCGACCGGTTGTTTCAGCACCTGCCAGTGCACGCCCTCGCTGCACGGCGGCGTGGTCAAGGAGCCAATATAGGCGTAATAGCCGCGCTGCTCCGGCAGCACCGCCGCCGGGTCGAAGGAGGCCAGTTCGCGGCTGTCCCTTTCCTTGGCCGGCAGGCCGCCGAACACGTCCTTCAGCGCCGCGTTGGCCGCGCCCTTTTCAAACAGCACCGCCACCACCGCCAGCTTGCCGTCCTCGTTCTTGTGGACGAAGTGGGCCACCAGCGGGAAGCCGATGCCGTTGATCTTCTCCTCGCTCGGCGTGTGGAAGTGGAATTGCAGCAGTTTGTATTCGCCGTCCGGCAGCGTGATCGAGCCGCCGGCGGCCAGGTTGACCTGCACCGTGTGGCCGGTGTTGACGACGGTGGCGGCGCCGGCGGTGTAATTGAAGGCGATCGGCTGCAGGCTGGCCTTGGTGGCGCCGCGGATGTCGATCGGCGACTGCTCCTTGCCCAGCTTGCAACCGGAGAATCCCTCGTCGAGCTCGCTCCAATGGGTCGGGCCGCCGTGTCCGGTGTACGCCCAATGCGGGTGTTTGTCGGCGGCCTGCGCGGCGCAGCAGGCGGCGGCCAGCGCCAGCGCCAGCAGGGTTGCGTTGAATCTCATCGGTACTTCCTTTCAGCGTGTGTTGGCCGGACGCGGGGTCGATATCGGGACGAAAGTCATTGCCCCAAAGCACGGCATCGATGATGCTATCGCGCCGCCGCGCCGTGGTCAACCAGGCTAAGCGAATACCCAAGGCGTGCGCAACGAATACCAACGCCGGGCGGCGCCGGCAAACGGCGCGCCGCGCGGCCCGCGCTTGCGCCCGAATCAGAAGCGGCGCCGCTATCGTGGTAAGCTTCGACCCCGCGCGGGCGTCAAGCGGCGCCGCCATTTCCCCCACTCACCTTATTTGTACGTAGCAGAACAATACATATGGATCTTATTCTTGCGCTAAAAGCCATCGTCATGGGGCTGGTTGAAGGTTTCACCGAATTTTTGCCGATCTCCTCGACCGGCCACCTGATTTTGGCCGGCAGCCTGCTGGACTTCAGCGGCGATGTGCCGCGCGACGTCATGGAGGTGTTCGAGATCGTCGTCCAGGCCGGCGCCATCCTCGCCGTCTGCTGGGAATACCGCGCGCGCATCGCCAGCGTCGCCAGCGGCCTGTTCAGCGAGCGCAAGGCGCAGATGTTCCTGCTCAAACTGCTGGTGGCCTTCCTGCCGCTGGCGCTGCTCGGCCTGGCGCTGGGCAAGCTCATCAAGGCGGCGCTGTTCAAACCGGTGCCGGTGGCGCTGGCCTTCATCGTCGGCGGCGTCATCATTTTGCTGGTGGAGCGGCGCGCCCACAGCAACCCGATCGCCGTGCGGGTCGAGTCGGTCGACGACATGAGCCTGCTCGACGCCTTCAAGGTCGGCTGCGCCCAGGCTTGCGCGCTGATTCCCGGCACCAGCCGTTCCGGCGCCACCATCATCGGCGGCATGCTGAGCGGCCTGTCGCGCAAGGCCGCCACCGAGTTTTCCTTCTTCCTGGCGATACCGACGCTGCTGTGCGCCACCGCCTACGAGCTGTACAAGGCGCGCGCGCTGCTCTCGCCCTCCGACGTGCCCTTATTCAGCCTGGGCACAGTGGCCGCCTTCGCCTCGGCCTTCCTGTGCGTGCGCTGGCTGCTGCGCTACATCAGTTCGCACGACTTCACCTTCTTCGCCTGGTACCGCATCGTGTTCGGCCTGGTCGTCATCGCCAGCGCGCATTTCGGCTGGGTCGTGTGGGCGCACTAACATGAGCAACCAGGACCTCCAGGCGCAGGCGCTGCACCAGCTGCAAACCGTCTTCGGCTACCCGGCCTTCCGCGGCCAGCAGGGCGACATCGTCGAACACGTCGCCGGCGGCGGCGACGCGCTGGTCCTGATGCCGACCGGCGGCGGCAAGTCGCTGTGCTACCAGATCCCGGCGCTGCTGCGCGACGGCGTCGGCGTCGTCGTCTCGCCGCTGATCGCGCTGATGCAGGACCAGGTCGACGCGCTCGCCGAGGTCGGCGTGCGCGCCGCCTTCCTGAACTCGACCCAGACCTACGAGGAAGCCAGCCGCATCGAGCGGCTGGTGCGCACCGGACAGATCGACCTGGTCTACGTGGCGCCGGAGCGCCTGATGACGCAGCGCTGCCTGGACCTGTTCCAGGCCTCGAAGATCGCCCTGTTCGCCATCGACGAGGCGCATTGCGTATCGCAGTGGGGCCACGACTTCCGCCCCGAGTACATCAAGCTGTCGGTGCTGCACGAGCAGTTCCCGGACGTGCCGCGCATCGCCCTGACGGCCACCGCCGACCCGCAGACGCGCGCCGAAATCGCCATGCGCCTGCAACTGGGCGACGCGCGCCAGTTCGTCTCCTCGTTCGACCGCCCCAACATCCGCTACCAGATCGTCGAGAAGGGCACCGGCCGCAAGCAGCTGCTCGACTTCATCACCACCGAACACGGCGGCGACTGCGGCATCGTCTACTGCCTGTCGCGCAAGAAGGTCGAGGAGACCGCCGAGTTTTTGAACGAAAACGGCATCCGCGCGCTGCCCTACCACGCCGGCATGGACTACGCCAAGCGCAGCGCCAACCAGGCCCGCTTCCTGCGCGAGGAGAACATCGTCATGACCGCGACGATCGCCTTCGGCATGGGCATCGACAAGCCCGACGTGCGCTTCGTCGCCCATCTCGACCTGCCCAAGAGCATCGAGGGCTATTACCAGGAAACCGGGCGCGCCGGGCGCGACGGCATGCCGGCCAACGCCTGGATGGCCTACGGCCTGCAGGACGTGGTGCTGCAGCGGCGCATGATCGACGAGTCCGAGGCCGACGACACCTTCAAGCGCGTGCTCGGCGTCAAACTCGACGCCATGCTGGGCCTGTGCGAAACGCTGAGCTGCCGGCGCATGCGCCTGCTTGAATACTTCGGCGAGCCGGCCACGCCGTGCGGCAACTGCGACAACTGCCTGATGCCGCCGGTCTCCTTCGACGGCACGGTGCCGGTGCAAAAGCTGCTGTCGGCGATCTACCGGGTCGACCAGCGCTTCGCCGGCGGCCACGTCATCGACGTGCTGCGCGGCGTCGAATCGGAGCGCATCAAGACCTGGCACCACGACTCGCTGTCGGTGTTCGGCATCGGCGCCGAGCGCAGCGAACAGGAATGGAAGGCGATCCTGCGCCAGGCCATCGCGCTGGGCCTGGTCACGGTCGACCACGAACAATACAGCTCGCTGAAGCTGACCGACGCCGCCCGCCCCGTGCTCAAGGGCGGCCAGAAGGTCCAGCTGCGCCAGTACCAGAAACCGGTGAAGGCGGCCAAACGCAGCTCCGGCGCGTCCTCCAAGGGCTACGTCGAAACCGACCTGTCGACGCGCGAACAGGCGATCTTCGACAAGCTGCGCTGGTGGCGCGTCGAAACCGCGCGCACCCACAACGTGCCGGCCTACGTGATCTTCGTCGACGCCACGCTGCGCGAAATTGCCAAGGCGCAACCGACCTCGCTGGAACAGCTGCGCGGCGTCAGCGGCGTCGGCGAGAAGAAGCTAGCCTCCTACGGCGACGAGATCGTCGCCATGATCGGCGACATGATCTAGGTCCGCCAGCGAAGGATTTTCGCCGGTCGGGTTAGCCCGCCAGGGCGTAACCCGACCGGCGCCGGCCGCGGCCCGGCGTCGGATTACGCGTGCCGCCCAGCCGCCCCACGACAAAGCGGAAGGTCCGGCGAAAGCAGCTAGAAACCGCGGCGCTGGCGCAACGGTTCGAGCGAGCTGCCGTGGTTTTGCTGGTGGTAGGCCGAGGCCGCGGCGCGCACCCGCGGCGGCGGCAGCGCCATGGCGGCATCGCGGCCGCCGTGCGGCGCGTTGGACGGAACCCCTGGCGGGGTGATGGATCTGGCGCTGGTCTTCATACGAACCCCCGTGAATACACTAAACGATCTGGACCGGCAGCGGCGTTGCCGCGCCCCCGCTTAGTTATCCGCAAGACGCGTGCCATGACGCGCGCCAAGCTGGACGCTATCGGCGCCCGCCCAAGATCGGCCCAAACGCCTCAAAAAGAAGCAAACCCGCGCCAAAGCGGCTTTCTCCGCACCAAAGCGACGCGCCTAATAGGTGTAAAACATGCGCTGGATCTGGCGCGTGTCGTCGGTGACGCTGAGCGCCAGCATCAGCAAGATGCGCGCCTTCTGCGGGCTCAGCGTGTCGGCCACCACGAAGTCCAACTCGTCGTCCCTGGCCACGCCGTTGCGCGCCACGATACCCTGGCCGACGCGGCTGGCGCGCACCACCACGCAACCCTGGCGGCGCGCGTCCACCAGCGCCGGCATGACGCGGGCGGCGATGCTGCCATCGCCGACGCCGGCGTGGACCACGCCGCGCGCGCCGGCGCCGACGAAGGCGTCGATCCCGATCCGGTTCATATTCGCGTGGCCGTAGACGATCTCCACCTGCGGCAGCGCCGCCAGCGCGCCGACGTCGAACTCGCTCTCCAGCGTATGGCGGCGGGTGCACTGGCGATAAAACACCGGCCGGTTGTCGTGCATATACCCGAGCACGCCCAGCTCCGGCGTCTTGAACGCGTCCGGCGTCGAGGTGTTGGTCTTGGTGACGTCGCGCGCGGCGTTGATCTGGCCGTTCAGCGCCACCAGCGCGCCCTTGCCGGCCGCCTCCGGGCTGGCCGCCAGCACCACCGCGTGGTACAGATTGCCGGGGCCGTCGGCCGACATCGCCGTCGACGGCCGCATCGCGCCCACCAGCACCAGCGGCTTGGCGCTGCGCACCACCAGGTTCAGGAAATAGGCGGTTTCCTCGATGGTGTCGGTGCCGTGCGAAATCACCACGCCGTCGACGTCGGCGCTGGCCAGCAACGCGTTGACGCGGCGCGCCAGCACCAGCCACTCGGCGTCGCCGATGTTCTCGCTGGCGATCTGGAACAGCTGCTCGCCGCTGACGTGGGCCACCGCCTTCAGTTCCGGCACGGCGTCGAGCAACTGCCCGACGCCGACGGTGGCGGCGGTGTAGCCGACCGTCGCGGTGCTGCTGGCGGCGGTGCCGGCGATGGTGCCGCCGGTGGCCAGCAGCGCAATGCGCGGCAGCCGTGGCGTTCGATGATGCGGCATGATGTCCCCTGTATTTTTTATCCGGCGACTCTACGCCGCCTCGCCCTCCGCTGGCAAATGCCTTGTCTGCATGGATCTATGCCGGATTTGCATAATGTTTGAAAGCGGTTTTGCATTTGCCGCCAAAGGCGGTTACGATCTCGCATGGAAACCAAATGGCTTGAAGACTTCATCTCGCTCGCCGAGACCAACAACTTTAGCCGCTCGGCGGCGCTGCGCCACGTGACCCAGCCGGCCTTCTCGCGGCGCATCCAATCGCTGGAAAACTGGCTCGGCACCGACCTGGTCGACCGCACCTCCTACCCGACCAGCCTGACCCCGGCCGGCGCAGTGTTTTACGAGCAGGCGCTGGAAATGCTGGGCCAGATCAACGGCGTGCGCGCGCTGTTGCGCGGCAAGCGCGCGGCGGTGCAAACCAGCGTCGACTTCGCCGTGCCGCACAACCTGTCGCTGACCTTCATGCCGAAATGGCTGACGGCGCTGGGGCAGGGCTTCGCGCCGATCAACTGCCGCCTGATGGCCCTCAACGTCCACGACGCGGTGCTGCAACTGGTCGACGGCGGCTGCGACCTGCTGCTGTGCTACTACCACCCGCGCCTGCCGGTGCAGCTGGACCCGGGCAATTACGACATGCTGGTGCTGGGCCACGAGGCGGTGCGCGCCTACGCCCGCTGCGACAAGGCGCGCACGCCCGAGTTCACGCTGCCCGGCAGCCCCGAGGCGCCGCTGCCGTTCCTGTCCTACACCAACAACGCCTACCTGGGGCGCATGGTCGAACTGATGCTGACCGACGCCAAGCAGCCGCTGCACCTGGAAACCTGCTACGAAACCGACATGGCCGAGGGCTTGAAAATGATGGCGCTGGAGGGCCGCGGCGTGGCCTTCCTGCCGGAGTCGGCGGTGGCGCGCGAACTCAAGCAAAAGCTGCTGGCGCGCGCCGACAACGGCACCCCGGAATGGGAAATCGACATGGAAATCCGCCTCTACCGCGAGCGGCCGTCGCCGCAGCGGCCGGGCAAGGCGGTGGTTGAGAGGCTGTGGCAATACCTGGCCCAGGCGGGCAAAACGCGCGCCGGAAAACGCCGTCCCCGGGCGTCGAAAACGTAAAAAATAAAACTATGCAAGTTACGCATAGTTAAATGCGCACAAAGCATTGGCCGCCCCCGGGCGGCTTCCCCTACGATTCGGATCTCGCCGCGCTTCGCCTTTTCGCGGCGCCATCCAACGTATCGTCAGGAGCATCAAGCATGACTCGTCAACACGAACTGCCTTCCTATCTCAATCCAGAAGATCTGGGACCTTGGGGCAACTACCTTGAACAAATCGACCGCGTTACGCCCTACCTGGGCAGCCTGTCGCGCTGGGTCGAAACGCTGAAGCGTCCGAAGCGCATCCTGACCGTCGACGTGCCGATCGAGCGCGACAACGGCACCATCGCCCACTACGAAGGCTACCGCGTGCAGCACAATATGTCGCGCGGTCCCGGCAAGGGCGGCGTGCGCTTCCACCAGGACGTGACCCTGTCCGAAGTGATGGCGCTGTCGGCCTGGATGACGGTCAAGAACGCGGCCGTCAACGTGCCATACGGCGGAGCCAAGGGCGGCATCCGCGTCGATCCGAAAACGCTGTCGAAAGGCGAGCTGCAACGCCTGACCCGCCGCTACACCAGTGAAATCAGCATCATCATCGGACCGAACAAAGACATCCCGGCGCCCGACGTCAACACCAACGAACAAGTGATGGCGTGGATGATGGACAGTTACGCCATGATCGGCGGCAACATGTCGACCGGCGTCGTGACCGGCAAACCGATCTCGCTGGGCGGCAGCCTGGGCCGCCGCGACGCCACCGGCCGCGGCGTCTACGTGGTCGGCTGCGACGCCGCCGCCAAGATCGGCATGCCGATCGCCGGCGCCAAGATCATCGTGCAGGGCTTCGGCAACGTCGGCGGCGTGGCCGCGCGCATGTTCGCCGAAGCGGGCGCCAAAGTGGTGGCCGTGCAGGACCAGAACACCACCGTCGTCCATCCGGGCGGCCTGGACATTCCCCGCCTGCTGGCCCACGTGGCCGAAGCCGGCACCGTGGAAGGCTTCCCCGGCGCCGACAGCTTCGTGCCGCGCGAGCAGTTCTGGGGCATCGACTGCGACATCCTGATTCCGGCCGCGCTGGAACAGCAGATCACGGCCGACAACGCCGGGCGGATCCGCGCCAAGATCATCCTGGAAGGCGCCAACGGCCCGACCACGCCGGCGGCCGACGACATCCTGACCGACAAGGGCGTCTTGATCATTCCCGACGTGCTGGCCAACGCCGGCGGCGTCACCGTCAGCTACTTCGAGTGGGCGCAGAACTTCTCCAGCTTCTTCTGGACCGAAGAGGAAATCAACTCGCGCCTGACGCGCATCATGCGCGACGCCTTCGACACGATCTGGCAAGTGTCGCAGGAAAAGAAAGTGTCGATGCGCACCGCCACCTTCATCCTGGCGTGCACCCGCGTGCTGGAAGCGCGCGAAGTGCGCGGCCTGTACCCGTAATTTGCTAGGTCGGGTTGGCCCAAGGGGCCTAACCCGACAATGTTGGCGCCGAGCCGGCACGAAACGCTTGCGCCAACATTGTCGGATGACGCGTTGCGCTAATCCGACCTACGATTTGACGAACACCAGATCCCATACGCCGTGCCCAAGCCGCAAACCGCGGTTCTCAAACTTGGTCAGCGGTCGGTAGGCCGGCTGCGGCGCGTAGCCTTCGGCGGTGTTGGCCAGGCCGCTTTCGGCGCCCAGCACTGCCAGCATCTGCTCGGCGTATTCCTGCCAGTCGGTGGCGCAATGCAGATAGCCGCCCGGCGCCAGGCGCTCGGTCAGCAGCTTGACGAACGGCGCCTGGATCAGGCGGCGCTTGTTGTGGCGCGCCTTGTGCCACGGGTCCGGGAAGAACACGTGCACGCCGGCCAGCGAGTTGGCCGGAATCATATGGTTCAGCACTTCCACCGCGTCGTGCTGGATCAGCCGCAGATTGCCCAGCTCCTGCTCGCCGATCTGCTTGAGCAGACTGCCGACGCCGGGCGTGTGCACTTCGACGCCGATGAAATCCTTCTCCGGCATGCCCTTGGCGATGTGCGAGGTGGTGTCGCCCATGCCGAAACCGATTTCCAGCACCGTCGGCGCGCCGCGGCCGAAGGTCTGCGCGAAATCGAGCGGCGCCTTGTTGAATTCAAGCAGAAATTGCGGTCCCAGCGTTTCCAGCGCGCGCGCCTGGGCGATCGACAGGCGGCCGGCGCGGGTGACGAAACTGCGGATGCGGTGTTCGGTCGGATCGTACATCATTGGCCGCGCTGGGCTGTTTTGGGGCGTATCTGAGGACATGGGAATAGTGGGTAACGGGTAAAAGAACTGCGGGAGAACCGCGACGGCGCTGGCGACTTGCGCGTAAATGCGATTCCGCAAAGGCGATATTTTAACAGGCCGGGGCGCCGGCGAGGGAGCCGGGCGGGCTTGTCGTTGAAATGATCAAAGCCAAAGCGTACGCCCGGGGGCGGACCCCGGGGCCCGACCCCGGCGGCCCGGCCGCTGGTTCTTTTGAGCGCTGGCGGCGCTTTTACTCGGCTTGGCCGAAGTCGACCGTGCCGCACAGCGCCAGCGGGTCCAACATCCGCTTGATGCCGCCGGCCATGGCCATGGCCCGGGCGCCGGCGTATTTGCGGTAATACGCCAGGTTGTGCGGGCCGATGCCGTGCTCGGCGCTGTAACTGCCGTCGAAACGCTCCACCACCATGGCGTAAATGTCGTCGCGCAGCTGCTGCACGATGGCCGGGTCGTAGGCCAACGCGGCCGCGTGCGGCCAGATGACGTTGAAGTGCACGCCGCCGTCGGCGATGTGGCCGAAATCGACGACCAGCAAATGCGGAAAATTGGCCTGCACGTGCGCGCTGGCCGCCTGGCGGAACGCCATCACGCGCGAACGCGGCACCGAGACGTCGAAGGCGATCGGCTTGCCGATGCTGCGCGCGCCTTCGCTGATGCCGTGGCGCAAATGCCAGAGTTCCTTGCCGTTGCCGATGACGGCGTTGGATATCAACGATTCGAATTTATCCTGCAGGAAGCGGTTCAGCGTTTCCTGCAGATCCAGGCCGGTGTAGGCCGGCGAGGCGTTCGATTCCAGTTCAATCAAGATGGCCAGGTCGGGAATCGGCTCCGGGGCGAAGGGGTTGCGCAAATTCG
Organism: Janthinobacterium sp. CG3; assembly: GCF_000344615.1. GTDB lineage: Bacteria > Pseudomonadota > Gammaproteobacteria > Burkholderiales > Burkholderiaceae_D > Janthinobacterium. Next base: position 357,482 of record NZ_KB467825.1, read on the forward strand.
GCACGTGGTCGATGGCGGCGCGCATGGCGTTGGCCGACATGCCCTCGAACGCGGAGAAAAAATCGCCGAGTTCGGCTTCCAGCGAGGCAAGCAGCTCGGCGACGGCGTCGTCCGACACCGGCACCACCAGGGCGGTGGCCGACTGTTTCGGCCGCGGGTGGATTTCCAGCGTCGCCTTGGTGATCACGCCGGCCACGCCCGAGGTGCCAACGAACAGTTGCTTGAGGTCGTAGCCGGTGTTGTCCTTGCGCAGCGCGCTGCCGAGGCGGACGATTTCGCCGGCCGGGTGGAACAGCACCACCTCTAAGGCAAGCAGGTTGTGGCGCACGTCGCCGTAGCGGATCAGCCGGGTGCCGCCGGTGTTGGCGGCGATCATGCCGCCGATCATCGGGTTGGCGCCCAGGTCCACCGGGAACCACAGGCCGTGCGGCTCCAGCTTGTCGTTCAGCTCCTGCAAGGTCACGCCGGCGTCGAGCCGCACGCTGCGGTTGGCGACGTCGACCGCGCACTCGCCGCGCAGGCGGCCGAGCGACAAGACGATCTGCAAGCCCGAGCTATCCGGCGTGCTGGAGCCGACCAGCCCGGTATTCCCACCCTGCACGACCACCTGCACCCGGTGCGCGACGCACACTTTTACCACCGCGCTGACCTCCTCGGTGGTGGCGGGGCGCACCACGCACAGCGCGACGCCGTTGCCGTAACGCGCGCCCTGCGCGTACGGCTGGCAGTCGTCGCCGCGCAGCAGGCCGCGCTCGCCGACGATCGCGCTCAACTCGGCCAGCACGACGGCGCCGCCGGCCAATCCCTCCACGCCGGTATGCTTATGCATGGTTCGCGTCTCCGCGCAGCTGCGAGCGGACCGCCTCGATGGACTGCGATTGGAGCGCCTGGTACAGCGCGATTTCGTCGTACACGCTGGCGCCCAAGGCCGCCTCGAAAGCGGTTTTCGCCTCGTTCGCCGCGTAACTTTTTTGCTCGGCGCCGCCCAGGTTCGACTGGAAAATACCGGCCGCGCTGACGGGCAGGAAGTCTTCGTAGGTGATCGGCCGCGCCTGCACGTAGCCGCCGGCGACGAGCTCGTCGAGCGCGGCCGCGTCCTTGCCGCTGCCGATGGCGGCGCTGCCGGCGTCGGTCAGCGCGTAGCTGAAGAAAGCCAGGCCGGCGCGGCGGATCGCCTCCGGCTCATCCGGGAAGGCGAGGAAGGCCGCGGCCAGGCGCTGGGCGTAGTCGCCGCCGGCGCTGCCGGCCTGGTCGGCGTTGCGCACGCCGGCCAGCAGTTCGTCGTACAGCGCCCTGCCCTTGCCGGTCAGCGCCATGCCGCGCTGTTCGATTTCGCCGAAACGGGCGGTGTGGGTGCCCTGCGCCGAACTGTCGGCGCCGACGAAGGCGACCCGCTCTTCCAATGCCTTAAAGCTGGTCTGGCGCAGCAGGATCGGGCATTTGCGCGTCGGCGGGCCTTCGATCACGTCCTTGGCGCCGACGCCGCGCTTGAGCATTTCCGCCTGCGCGGCGTCGATATCCAGCGTCCTGGGCGTCAGGTGGTTGATGTGCGGTCCCTTGAAGCAGGCGACATCGGCGATCAAGCGATGCGCCTGGTGCAGCCGGTGGTAAGTATCCTCGCCGACGGTGGCCTCGCTGTGCCAGCGGAACGTCTCGCGCACCTCGGCGACGAACTCGTCGGCCTCGCTCGACAGCAAGCCGCCGGTCGCTTCGAACTGGCGCGTCAATTCCAGCGCGCGCTCGGTGAAGATGTTGCGGCGGCTCAGGATCGCCTCGATTTCGGCGCGCACCGCCGCGTTGTCGATCAATTCCAGGCGCAACAGCGAGGTGAAGACACGGAAGGGATTGCGCGTCAGCGCGGCGTCGCTGATCGGCCGGAACGCCGTCGAGTGCACCGGCACGCCGGCCACCGACAAGTCGTAGTAACCGACCGGCAACATGCCCATCACGCCGAAGATGCGCCGCATATTGGCCAGCTCGGCGGGCGTGCCGAGGCGGATCGCGCCATGCCGCTCGACGTCCAGGCGCTCCAGCTCACCGCTCTGCGCCAATTGCCCGGCGAGGCCGGGATTGCCCTGCATGACCGCGGCGTTGACGTCGGTCACCAGCTCCAGCAAGGTGCCGTATTGCGGCACCTCCTGCCGGTACATATCGGACATGGCCTTGGAAAAGCGAGAGCGGATCTCGTCGGTGGATACGAATGGTGGTGTGTGCATGAACATGGTGTTTTTCCGAGGTTGAGTCCGCCACGCAATCAAGCCGGCAGCGCTGCCATCATGCTGAAGAAGCATTACTAAGGCGTTAGGGGCAAGCCAAATTATCGTTGCCAACGCTGGACAGCGTCAAACGATAATGCCGCCTGACATCATTCCATTGTAGAATGACCCGTATGGCTATCCCCCGTCGATTCCTTCCGCAAATGGCAGTCCTGTGCGCCTTCGAAGCGGCGGCGCGGCACCACAGCTTCACCGCTGCGGCCAGCGAACTCAACCTCACGCAAAGCGCGATCAGCCGCCAAATCCGCGCGCTGGAAGAGTTGCTGGGCTCGGATTTATTCGTGCGCGAGCGCCAGACCGTGCGGCTGACGCAGGCCGGCGAAGCCTACGCGGAGGAAATCCGCGGCGCGCTCAAGCGCATCTCGACGGCGACGCTGGGCTTTCGCGCCAATCCGCAGGGCGGCACCTTGAACCTGGCCATCTTGCCGACCTTCGGCACGCGCTGGCTGGCGCCGCGCCTGCCGCAATTCCTCGCCGACAATCCCGGCATCACCATCAACCTGACGACGCGGCTGGCGCCATTCGATTTCAACCTCGAATCGGTGGACGCGGCGATTCATTTCGGCCCGCCGGAATGGCCGGGCGCCGAACTCGACTTCCTGATGAACGAGACGGTGGTGCCGGCGTGCAGCCGCGCACTGCTGGCCACCCACCGATTCACGTCCGCCTCCGACCTGGTCAAAGTGCCGTTGCTGCACATGGTCAGCCGTCCGGACGCCTGGCGGCGCTGGCTGGGCGCCATGGGCGTGGAGGCCGACGACGTGCATGGCATGCTGGTCGACCAGTTTGCCATGGCGACGCAGGCGGCGATTTCGGGCTTGGGCATCGCGCTGTTGCCGCGGTTCCTCATCGAAAGCGAACTGGCGCGCGGCGACCTGGTTGAAGCGATCAACGGCCCGGTCGAAAGCGCCGAGCGCTACTACCTGGCGTGGCCGTCCAGCCGCGCCAGCTATCCGCCGCTGCAGGCGTTTCGCAGCTGGCTGAAGGCGGCGACGCTGCAGGCGCCGGCTGCAGGCCCGTTGTAGGCCGCCACAACCATCCCAAAACCTAGCTTGCGCTTAAGGCCGGGTAGTCGGTATAGCCGGTTGCCGCCGGGGAGTAAAACGTAGCCTTGTTCGGCGCATTGAGCGGCGCGCCTTGGCGTAAGCGCTCGGGCAAGTCCGGGTTGGCAAGGAAGGCGCCGGCGAAACGCGGCCGCATTAGCGCGTGATAACCGGTGCTGGTGCCGAACAGGGCCACGGGCAGGTAGGCGAGCTTGAGTTCGCGCAGTTGCTCCACCAGATATACGTACGTCTGCTGCGACGCGGTCGACAATATCGTTAAAACCCATGCAAAAGACAGCAATCGGATTCAACACCCGCCCGCCTGTCTTGACATGGAAACCATACTTGATCAGAAGGGCATAGGTCATCAAACGCACGACGCGCCCATTCCCGTTGCTAAACGGGTGAATCCAGCCAAAGCGATGATGTGCCAATGCAACCTTGATCAAGGCATACTTGGGAGCATCATCCCGATTGATGAATCCGATCAGCTCTTCCATGTAGCCAGGTACAAGGACAGGGTCTGGCGGAAGATGGTCTGACTTGGCAATACGGACCGCTCCCGTTCGATATGCTCCGGGCGTGCGGTCGCCCTCCCTTTCCAGGTCATGCACTGCCAGCGCGTGCAGCTCTCGGACGAAGTGTTCCGAGACTGATGAATACGCAGTCACCACATCCTCGACGTATTGCATCGCCTTTTCGATGTTGGAAATCTCGCGTACCTGGTCGCTATCATTTGTGCCCCCTTTCACCGAAGTCTCCACATAGTCGGCAAGAGTCGTATGGTTGCCCTCGATTCGTGCAGAGCCCAGACTTTCCAGCATGTGAAAAATATGCTTTAGCTGGAAGAAAGTTGATGCGGGCGTTGTCCCGCCAAGTTTCAGGCGCCGCAAGTGTTCTAGTTCCGTTAGAACATCGACAAGCGGCGAATCGAACGAGGGATTTAAAAGCTTCAGGTCAAAGTGGCGGAAGTCTGGCACAGCGATCCTGCCCTTCTTAAATGGCGTCAAGTATTAAGTTGAATTTTTAAGATAATACACCTTAAAATCATATACTTACGACCGCTATTAGACTGCCACATGTGTAATAACCCAAAATTACAAGTCGAGCTATCTACACTTCCGTCGGGTAGAGGGCTTGCAGTGCAAGTTTTTCATGTGACGAAAGACAAAAACAACGCTGCGTTTCTCGGATAAATTTCCGATTCGGCAATTGAAATGTGGGAAATTTATTGGCAAAAAATAAAAATGCGCGACCATGAAAAACTATTTCAGCGCTTTGTGGAGTTTTGTTTTGTGGAGCCGGCGAAAGAAGGTTTCCGCCGTTTTTCATTGGAGCGGGTGAAGGGAATCGAACCCTCGTCGTAAGCTTGGGAAGCTATCTTGAAAATCCAGCAACTGTGCGATCCGACCAGTAAATACCGCTCCACAAATGAGGCAAATCCGCGAGTGACACGAGCCCTTGCGCATGCTGGAAAAAACGAAATTGTGGAGCGGCTTTTCGTACCCAAGAAATTTTTCGGACTACCACACGCTTGCTCAACCGGGCACGAATAGGTAACATCAGCAACTGGCCGGATCGAGGCCTGGCAGCCCACCTTGCGCACCCGGACGGGACGATCAATTCAAATATCTCCTGAGATTCCTCTTCACTGCGGGATTCGGTAGTAGGCGCTGGACATACCGCATGAATGGAGTATCTCATGCAGACTCAGTATCTATTTTCTTCACTCGCGTTCGGTAGGTGGAAGCAAGAAGCGCGGGCGTTGAAGCGTTCCACTAATCTCCTTCACCATCAGGCACTTGAACAAGTCGCCAAATCAAAAAGATTCGAAAACTGGCATCAGGTGGTCGGTGAGGCGAAGCTAAACCGGACTACCGAAACAGCGTATCGATCAGGTCTACTCGTGGCATACGACGTCAAAAATGCAATGGACGACTGGGTTCCTGACGACTCCTTTGTCGACAATTGGAGAGCTCTTCATTTTTGTGAAAAGGATATCCTGGCTTGGTATCGCCGCGGTGACGATGAGGCAGAAGGAGAAGAGAAGCACGCGATTCCGTCAGACCCGGACAAGTACCTGGAAGAGTTCGAAAATTGGCTAACGAACGTTTGCCTCTTCCGCTACTGTGGGCCAACTGTGCCGGCTACGCCAAGGGCGGTGCTTCCTATATTAGATGAGCGATGCTTCTTTTCACCGATGTTCTTTTGGCACGAGGGCCAGTTCGTCGATCCGTGGCGAGACCTTGCTATAGACGGGCGTTTGGACATGACGGGGAACACCGATTTAAATATTTCGGATCTGTGACGCAAATGACAGTTTTCTCTCCTGCAGTGTCCCTGCTAGCGCCACAATCGACGTTCCAACGCCAAAAATTGCTCAAAAGAAAAAATGATAGTAAGATAATGGATCTTTCTTATCATTGGAGTCCGCGTGAGCGACAAAAAAAACCTCGACATTGTGATCAGGTATGACGGAAATACCGCCGACTCCGGTCAGCTCAACTTGTACCAAGCTGCAGAGTCGTTGGACGGGATCGCTCGGGTGGTGAACGTTATCGTGCATGCTTTCGCCAACGACGGGCAAATTCGCGAGCGTTTAACAGCGCCAGAAGGCGCGGAAACGTACCTCTCGGCGGCAAAAAAAGGATGCTTTGAAGAAGTTGTTACTGTTGTCTTTGACGCCGATACAGTCGCAAAAATCAAACCGAGCGTCATCGTCAATAACTTCTGGGATTTTCTTACTGCGAGTGTTTCTGCGGCTGTAGGTCACCCTTACGATCCAAGCACGCCAATGGTAAGAAAAATTGTCGGTAAGAACGAAACGTATTTTGAAGAGGTCGCGGAAGAGCTCGAAAATGCTCTACAAAAATTGCAGCGGCCGATAAAGTCCAAAGGGGCTAAAACGATAACGTTTGCACGGCCTAAATCAGATGATGCTGTCACCCTCGATAAAAAAACCCTTGCGTATGTTAGCGTGATGGCTCAAGAACCTGAATTGACCTATTGGTACGGAAACGTAACAAAATACAATTCCCTTTCGGGTTATGGCAGGGCGTATCTGGAAGAAATTGGCGAAACTATTCCGTTCAAGATTGATCGATTCAAGCAGAATATCTCCGCGCAACGCGCTGCAAGTGCTTCGATGGATGATCAAATAAATGAGCTTGGGGGAAGGCGTCGAATCGGCGCTTACGCTGTAAGAAATTCTCTGGGGAATCTAAAACGACTAACTATTGTAGAGCTTATTCTTGAAGACAAACGCACCTGATCTATATTGCGCATTCGGATCGACTATGTGTCGCACGATGGCTGAGTGGGCGGTCTATTGGCAAGCCTTGACCACCGTCTTTACGATCATTGTTGGTGTAATCGGATTATATAAAGTCTATCGAGAGCTCGAACGCCTCGTTGACCAGCGCGAGAAGGACAATTACGATAAGGAAAACGCAGCGAAGCTTAAACGTACTGAATTTTTTCTGAACCAACACCGCCGGCTGTTCGACAATGTTGATCTGTATTCTGTTTTATGCTTAATCGATGATGACAGTGTCTTGCTTGCCACAGGCAACGAAATGCCGGACAAAAAGCGGAAGTTTTTGACGTTCTTCGAAGAGATAGCCTTATTAGTCAAATCCGGTCAAATAAACAAAGACGTGGCGCATTATATGTTCGGTTATTATGCTACGTGTGCTCTGACCGGTCGGAACTTCGCAGCAGGAATAGACACATCGAAAAGGCACTGGGGCCTTCTCTATGACTTCGCGGCTGACTCTCGTGAATTTCTTCAGGCCAATCCAGACGGGCCTCCAGATGACATGATTCTTTAAACCGCCCAAATTAGACTATAGGTTGGGTAGCTGAATATGAGCAAGCTTGCTTTCGGTTATCCACGGCGTCGCTCGCCGCCCCATGAACAGGCAATCCACCCAAGTTAAGAATTTTTCTTTAAAAGTAGAGCGAAATACAATAAAAAGCTTGACATGCCAGTGAGGTAGGGCGCGGTCAGTGAGATTTTTTACCTCATTGGCCGCTATGTCCCTTGCCGCACTGTTCAACGATCTTGCCGCGCATTTGCAGTCCGTCGAATTCCTTCTGACGGCCCGACATATTGAACNCCCCGCCGCATTTTCCCGCCAGCGAAAATTGCCGTTGCCGGCGCTGGTCGCGTTGATGCTTACCGGTATGCGCATGAGCGTCCAAGCCGAGCTCGACGTATTCTTCGCCCATCTGCAGCAACGTGCGCAATTGGTGCGCAAGGTGTCTGAGCAGGCGTTCGCCCAGGCGCGCGCCAAGCTGTCTCTGACGGCCATTCCCCTGCTCAACGACTGGCTGGTCGCACGCGCCGAGCACCACGGATTTGTGCCGCGCTGGCGCGGCCTGCGTTTGGTCGCCGCTGATGCTTCGACCATGCGATTCGGCTTGCGCGCCAGCCACGTCAAGCGCGCCGCGCTGGCCGATCAAATCCTGTTCGGCCTGTTCCTTCCCGGCGCGGAGTTGATGCTTGCGGCCTCGCTGCACGGCATCGAGGACTGCGGCGAGCGGCAAATGCTGGTCGAACACCTGGACCGGCTTTCCGGCACCGATCTTCTGCTGCTCGACCGGGGCTACCCGTCCCGATGGCTGGTATCGCTGCTCAAACATCGTCACATTGCGTTCTGCATGCGCGTCGAGAAGGCCGGCAACGGCGGCTTTCCCTGCGTGCGCGACTTCCTGCGCTCCGGTCTGAGCGAGCAGCTCGTCATGCTGCGCGCGCCCGACCGGCGCGACGCCGACGATTATGAATGCCCCCGAGAACCCCAGCAGGTGCGCCTCGTCCGCCATGTCGCGCCGAACGGCAAGGTGCGGGTGTTGATGACCAATTTGTTCGACAGCGCGCGCTTTCCCGCCGACGGCTTCGGCGACCTCTACCACAAGCGCTGGCGTATCGAGGAAGCCTTCAAGCGGCTCAAGCATCGNCTCAATTTGGAGCATGTGTCTGGCCTGTCCCAGCAAGCCGTGGTGCAGGACGTCGCCGCCAAAATCATGTGCGATAACTTGCAAACCCTGGCGGCCTTGACAGCCCACGACAGCGCCGACCTGCGCGCAGCCGAGCGCATCAACCACGCCTATGCGCATACCGCCCTCAAACCATTGTTGCCGGCCCTTCTGCTCGGAAAAAAGGTGGCGAAGTTACTGCGCGAGGTGCTGCGCCTGATTGCGAAACGGACACACATCCATCGGGAAAATCTATCCAAAACACGCAAAACCAGGCCGAAGCCGCACAAGCACATGATCCAAAAACCATGTTAAAAGGTTGGAAAATCCCTAACTTGGGTGGATTGCATGAACAGGGCAAGAGCGTGCGACGCGGTGGGTAACCTGGCCGCCTCCTTCAACAAAAAGGGTTGTTGGTCACCCCTTATTCGACTATCCTCTACCCATTGAGGAGAGCCCGATGGCACGAAAAGATAAATACCCTACTCCGCCCGTTCACCAAGTTCACCCGCCCGAACGTGTTGCTGAGCTCGCGGCTGTTGTAAACGATGCGTTAAACAGATTCTCAGGAAGCGCCGACGAGTTAGAAAAAGCAATGGGTATGTTGATGTTCGGCGACTACGTGGGTTGGAAAGTGTTGGTTCTAATCCACAACAAGCGTACAGTGCGAAAGTATGAAGAAATCCTCGGCATTTCGATCCGCGAATTCTTCGTCGAAGAAGGCCCTATCGCCTTGCGGTCGCTGGGCTACAGCGTTGCTAAGGACCTTGGCAATTTTTGGAAAGCAGTCAGCGGCGATGTGCCTATCGAGGATCGGCGCGAGCTAACAAGTCCCGACGGATCTCGGTAAGGGGTATTAAATACCCTTGACAAGGGATTTCCAATACCCCTACCATAGGGGCTATGGATACCCCTTGCACAATTCAACCCGTTCCCGACGACGCACTCGGTGCGCAAGCATGCGGTGCGACCGCGCCAGCGGGCGCGCCGGAGGCTGGAGCGCCGAGCCCCCCGTCTGGTAATACGGGGGGAAAGTTATGGACAGTGGCCGATCCAGAGACCGGCGAGGTCTTCCTCGCCCTCCCCTCTGGCGGTGACGTACCCTTCCCTTTGCTTGTCTACCTTTGCGTATCTAATTCGCATCCAACGCGGCGATTACCAACTTTTTGAACTGCACCTTCCGATTTTCGTCGTCGGAACCGCTTGAGGCACTTTTCAAAGCCTTGTTCGCCGTACTTGGAAAGAAGTTTTCACCCGCGATGCACGTACAAAGGCCGCGAAGGAGATGCCGAAATTGGCGGAAGCAATCCGCGCCTTCTGGTTCTACGATCTTCGGGCGAAGGCAGCAGATGATACGAGTGACGAACGCGGCGACCAGGCGGCAAGCGATCTACTGGGGCACGACAGTGTGAAGACCACACAGCGGCACTATCTTCGTCGAGGCAAGATTGTAGATCCAACGAAATAGTCATATTTTATCGATTCGCGAATTGTAGCGTTGACCATAAATCAGGCTAGAATCGTCCCTTCCAGTCAATAAGGCCCTTTGCCGGGCGCCCCGCATCATGCAGAAGCAAATCCCACTATTCGAGCCGGCTGAACTTATCGCGAACAACCCATGTCCGGAAATCAGCGCCGAGGAAATTGCCGATTTGCCCTCGGCAAGTGCAGAGCCATTGCCAGCAACTAGCGCTGATGCAAGCGCGCCGGAAAGCAAATACAGCAAGTTTGTCGTGTATGTAGACGAAAGTGGGGACCACGGCCTGCAAAGTCTTGATGCCGCGTACCCGGTGTTCGTATTGGCATTCTGCGTGTTTTACAAGCGTCACTACACGAAGAAAGTTGTCGCCGATATCGAAGATCTAAAGTTTAAATATTTCGGACATGACCTAGTCGTCTTGCACGAACATGAGATTCGGAAGGCAAAGGGCGACTTCAAACGTTTTAGGAACCACAAGCTGAAGGGGCAGTTCTTGTCTGACCTGACCGACATCATCGAGTCGAGCAACTTCGTACTGATAAGCTGCATCATCGACAAGGCACAACTCAAGTCCAGACAAGTCAACCCTTCGAACCCTTACCATATAGCGCTAGGGTTCTGCCTGGAGACTCTCTACGAGTTTCTCGTCGAAAAAGGTCAGGAAGAACTCACGACTCATGTCATTGTTGAACGCCGCGGGAACAAAGAAGACAATGAGCTTGAATTGGAGTTCCGGCGCATGTGCGATGGTGCGAATAAGCTAGGACAGAGGTTGCCGTTCGATATCATCTTCGGCGACAAAAAAGTGAACTCGACCGGGCTGCAGCTTGCAGACCTAGTTGCCCGGCCTGTAGGCTTGAGCTTGGTCCAGAGAGGCCAATACAACCGGGCCTTCGATGTCCTGCGCTCTAAGTTTTACTGCAGTGGTGGCAGAGCGAACGTCGGGAAAGGATTCGAGAATTGGGGCCTAAAAATTTATCCGGCCGTAGAAAGCGAAAAGCCCCGATGAGTTCATCGAGGCTAGACGCCGACCGGGTACGCCCAATCCATTTGCGTCAGTATAGCGCAAATTTTTCGGAGGCGCAGCGTTTTTTTAGACGCGCCGTCAAGTCCACGTCAGGATTCGCGGCCACGCCCCATGGCGATGATTTAGCAGGTTTTTGTGGAGCGGCTCGCAGTTTGTGGAGCACGAATTGCCTAATTGTGAACGCAATCTCGCTATGGAGCGGGTGAAGGGAATCGAACCCTCGTCGTAAGCTTGGGAAGCTTCTGCTCTACCATTGAGCTACACCCGCAAGGTATTGATTCTACAAGATAAACTACCATCAGCGCAATCAGCTTGCTCCGCAAAGTATGGCGGCGCTCCGCAAATCACTTGGTTGGCACGACTATTTTACCTCGCCGCAAGTAATGACGCTGCGTTGTTTTCACGTTGTCATGCCCCAGCAAATCACTAGCGGCCTGCTCCCCGCGCTCGTCGCTCGTGTCATCCGCCGCCTTCGCGCGCAAGTCGTAGAACCACATGGCTTTGATCGCTTCGTCCAGATCAGGGTTGCCGGCTGCCGCCTTCGCGCGGGCTTGGTCGAACTGGTAGCGCAGCGCCGGGAGGGTCAACGGCTTGCCGGTGCTGCCGACCAACAGACTCCCGCTTAGCGTCGTGTGCTGTGCCTTGCGCGCGGCGATCCGGGCCAACAGCTCGGCCAGCTCGCCGGTGATCGACACCCGAAGGCGCTTGCCCGTCTTCCCCTGGGTGATCCGCAGCCGGCCGTCCTCGATATCGTCCACCCGCATTTTGACCGCGTCGCCTGGCCGTTGGCCGGTGAGATAGGCCATGTCCAGCGCATCGCGCAGCGGCTCGCTCGCGTGCGCGTACACGGCGGCAAACACCTGGTCGGTGACATACACCGTGCGTTTTTCAAGTGAATGGCCCCGGATGCCGGTGCAAGGATTTTCCAGATCGGTGTACCCCCAGCCGCGCGCGTGGTTCCAAAGGGTGGAAAACAGGCGCTTGCAGCGGTTCGCAGTGGTCGGGATGCCCTTGTGCTTATCGAGGAACTTCTTAATGTCCATCGGCCGGATATCTTCCAGCGGCGCGCAATTGAAGAAGGCAACCAAGTGCTTCATATCCGACGTGTGGGTCTTGGTTGTGTTTCGGGAAAGCTTCAGCGTGCCGTCTTCCATTTCTTTTAGGTAGCGGCTGACCAGCGCGTCGAACGAGGCCGTCGTCACCGGGGCTGCCGTCTCGTGAAGCTCCGCGTACTTGCGCAGCGCCAGAATGTAGTCGTCGCCCAAGGGAATTTCACGACGCGGCCGGCCCCGGGTGTCCAGGTAGTAGAACACCTTGCCGCTGCGCTGCGCGCGCTTGCGCATCAGCGGCGGTAGGTTGGCGTTCGCGCTCGGTTTGCGGCCCATGATCAGCTAGTGCGCCAGTTAGATTTAGGCTTCGGGGCCGGCGCCTTGCGGCCTTCCACGGCGGCGGCGGGTACTACTGGGCACCCCACGGCATTGACGTAGAAGGGTACGCCCATGCTGCGCAACGTCTCGATCTGCTTCGCTCGTACCTTGCGCCCGGTCAAGGTGGCAACGTCTTCGGCGGACAGGAACACGCTTGGGCTGCTCATTTGTAGCCTTTCAATTTCATAGCCGACAGCAAAATGTCTTGCACCTCGCGCTTCGTCTCGACGCGCTCGATGACCATCTCGTCCACAGTGTCGCGGGCAATGATGTTGTGAATAAACATCGGGCGGTCGTGGCCTGCTTGCATCTGGCGGGTCGGCCCGATGCGCTCGATGATCTGCAGCCTGTTCTCCAGGTTCCAGTCATGGGCGAAGAACACCAGAATGTTGCCGCCGTCCTGCAAGTTCAAACCGTGGCCGGCGCTGGCCGGGTGCGCGAACAGCATCGGGATACACCCTGCGTTCCAGTCCACGATGGTCTGCGGGTTGGCGTCCAGATGCCTGCCCTTCGGGAATGCCGCGCGCAGCCGCGCCAGATCGGACTTGAAGTTGTAGGCCACCAGGATCGGCATGCCGCCGGCTTCCTCGGCGATGTCCTCGAGCGCCTGCAGTTTGGCGTCGTGGATCTCCTTCCACTCCGCCGAGTTCTCGCCGACGTAGGCCGCGCCGTTGGCGATCTGCAGGCACTTCACCGTGCGCGCCGCGGCGCCGAACGCCTCTACTTCGTGTTCTTCCAGCTGCATGAACATTTGCTTTTCCATGTCCTGGTACAACTGGCGAGCCTTGATCGGTAGATCGACATAGAGGTTGTTCACAATCGGCTCGCGCAGGTCGAACCAGTCCTTAGCGTCAATGGTGATGCACAGATCGCGCAGCTTGTCCTGTATCTCGCGCTGGGCGTGATCCATCGGCAGGCTGCCGTAGCCGTCATGCGACGGGCGGAACCAGCGCGTCTTGAAACCGTCGAACGTGCGGCCCAGCCGGGCGCCGGCGTCGAGGAACCACGCTTGCCCCCACAAATCCATCAACCCATTCGGCGACGGCGTGCCGGTCAGCTCGATGAAGCGGTCGATCTTGGTGTGCGCCACCCGGCCCAGGGCCTTGGCGCGTTGGGTGCCCTGTCGCAGCCGAAACCCTTTCAGTTTGGTGCTCTCGTCCGACACCACGGTGCGGAATGGCCAGCGCTCGCCGAAGTGCTCAACCAACCAGGGCAGGTTTTCGTAGTTCGTGGTGTAGATGTTGGCGTCGTGGCGCAGCGCCATGCGCCTCTCGGCCTCGCCGCCGACAATCGGCATGACGGACAGATGGCGCAGGTGCGCCCACTTGCGCGCCTCGTCTGGCCAGGTACTGCGCGCCACCCGCAACGGGGCCAGCACCAGCACCGGGGCGTCGTCGATCAGCTGCAGTGTGTTCAGCGCGTTCAGGGTGGATACGGTCTTGCCCAAGCCCATGCCGGCCCAGACGGCGCAGCGCGGCACGTCCAGGATGTGGTCGGTGATCAGGCCGCCATAAGGGCGCGCGGTGAAGTCTCTAGCCATTGTCCGGCCCCTTGGTGCGGCAGTCGCAGCGGCGGCGGCCTTGGTCGCAGTCACCCCCACACGATTGGCCGCCGCCGAAGAAGCACAGCGCCGCGGTGAGCACGATCAGCCAGGCCAGCACCAGCAGCACGATCGTCGCGGCGCTCATGACAGCACCTCGTCTACTCGTTCAAATGAGTCGACCACCTCGACGCGCTGGCCCATCGCGCGCATGCGGGCGTGCTCACGGGCCTGGTGCGGCTCGGCCGTCTTGCCGGTCGCCTTCAGCTCTATCCAGATGGCGACGCCGGCCGGGTTGCACCAGGCGCAGTCCAGCGCGTCGGTCAGCCGGCGAGCCGGCAGCATCACCAGTCGATCCGGCGCGCCGCGCCGGCCGATCCAGGACACCTTGCGCACTTCGCCACCCATCTGCTTGACGCGCGCGACGAGGCGCTTTTCGATGGTCGACTCTCTCATCTAGCACCCCTCCATGTCGTTTTTCAATTCGGCGATCAGGTAGACCGCCAGGCCGGTTACTGCTATACCCCCGAGAATTATCCAGAACATCACGCGGCCTCCAACACGGCCATCCGCCCGCGCAGGTTGAATTCTTTTTGCGTCAGGAACATGCGCATCATGCGCACGCGTTCCAGTTCGCGTTGCAGGTTGGCCATCTGGCGCCGGCGCATATAGTTTTTCAATTTAAAAATCATGATCAGTCCTTTTTATATCTCGTGGTTTCAAAGCCGGCGGCGGCCAGCGGCATGTCAGGCGCCCAAGGCGGGTTGGTCGCCAGCAGGTTGCTCAGGTGCTCGGCGTTAAAGTCCGCGCTGTCCGGCACTTCGGTAAGTAGCTCGTCGTGTACGGACAGCACAATGGCGTAGCCGGCGTCCTCGATCGGTTGCATGTTCACGGCCATTACGTCGCGGGCCACGGCTTGACAAATGTTCTCGAAAATCTTGCCCCCGTAGGTTTGCAGGCGGCACCATTTGCGCGAGTACTGGTTCACGCCCACGTAGGTGATCTTGCCGTCTTCGATCTGCGGCGACGGGTAGCAGATGGCGCGGCCGGACGGCAGGCCGATGCGTAGCCAGTTTCCGTCGCGGCGGATCTTGAGCATCTGGCATGGGAATGTGCGCCCTGGGCAGTCGACCGCCGTGCGCACCGTCTCGTCGAGTTCCTTCCACAGCGCGGCGATGTTCTGGTGGGCGTCCCGCCAGGCCAGCTTGAACGACTCGCAGGTTAGCCAGGCGCGTTCGGACAGGCCAAAGCCGGCGGCCGGATCGCGGCCCTTCTTACGGTGCCATTCGAGCATGATGTGGGCTTGCCCCCACACGTTGCCCGGGATCGCGCCGGCGGCCTGCATGGCGAGCTGCTCAAGGTCGATGCCGTAGGCGGCCGCGAACGTGACGAACGCCCCGACACCGCCTTCGTAGCCCAGCGCCAGCTCTTGCACCTTGCCGACCTGGCGCTGGTCCTTGGTGACATCCTCGGGCTTGATGCCGAACGACTTACCATAGGCTAGCTTGTACAGATCGGGGCCGGTACCGGCGTCGAAGTCGCGGAACGCTTTCAGCTTCCAGCGCTCGGTCGCCAGCCACGCCTGCACTCGGCCTTCGATGTTCGACAGGTCGGCCACCACCAGCTTCTTGTCGGCGGGTGCCACGATGCAGCCGCGGATGCTTGAGCTGGTCAACTGCATGACGTTCGGGAAAAGCAGGTCGGCGCAGCCGGCTTTTAGCGCGTCGATGCCTTGATCGATCTGCTCTTGCTTGAGCGTCGGGCGCGGCAGGTTCTGCGGCTGGAACAGGCGGCCGGCCCAGCGCCCGGTGCGGCTCGCGCCGCAGAACTGCAACAGCCCGCGCAACCGGCCGTCGCTGCTGGTGCCCTTCATCAGCGTCTTGTACTTGCTGGTGCTGGTGGTCGATGCTTGCAGGCGGATCTGCAGCAGCTCGCGCAGGCCGCCCGGCAGATCGGGGTCGGCGATGCGCCGCTCCAGGGTGGCCATTTGCAGGTTTGGCAAATCGACGCCGTACTCTTGCAGGACATGCAGCAGCATGGCGTCGCGCTGGGTGGCCGTTTGCACCTCGCCGTTGGTCGCTTCTACCGTGCGCGCGGCCAGATCGACCTGGGCGCCGTCGACGGCGCGCACGGCGCACTCGGCCAGCTCCAGGTCGATGGCGACGCCCCGGTCGTTGATGCGCTGATCCAGGTGCCACAACGCCAGCTCGGCGCCCTGGTAGTTCCACGTTGGCAACCGACGTCGCACCTCGCGCATGGCGTCGATATCCAACGCCGCATATTCGATAAAGCGTTGCCAGTCTGCCGGGTGCGTCTCGCGGGTGGCCCGTCGTATTTTCGCGGTTGCCGGGCGCGGCTTGCAAAAGAGCTGGATCAGCGCCTTGCCGGCCTTGTCCTTCGCCTTGTCGGTCGGTACGCCCAAGATGTCGCACAGCTGGCCCAGCGCACCGGGCAGGCCGTGAGCCAGCGCCTGGACCATGGTGTCGCGCCAGCGCGGTAGCTCGATCGTGTAGCCGGCGTGGCGCTCGACCGTGCGGTCGAAGTGCGAATTGTGCGCCCACACCTCGACGTCGGGATCGTTGATCGCGGCGACTAGCGCGCGCGGCGCAGCGTCGCCCGTCGTCACGTCCCAGACCGACACTGGCCCGTCGTCGATGGCCCAGGCACGCAGCATCACCTCGGCGCCCTCGGCGTAGCGGTGCGTGCCGGCGGTGATCGGCGTCTCGCAGTATGTTTCGTCATCGAGGTAGAGGCAGGTCATACCCGCTCCCAGTTCAGGCACGAGACGCCCAGCACGTACCGCCCGAAGGTGTCGCTGTGCGCAAACACCAGCGTCATGCCGCCGCCCTTGCCGGCGCCGTTCAGCGACACGTCCAGCGCCTCGCCGTCGTAAGGGCCGCCCTGGCATGGCAACAGCGTGTGCACGGGCTTGCTGATCGTGTTCGGCTTGTACCATTTCGGATTGCCGGGGGATTTCCCCGACGCCTGTAACATTTTCAAGCGCGCGATTTCGTTCTCGGTCGCCGGGGTATTCCGCATGACGGCCATCACGTTGGAACCTCGTCGAAGTCGTCAAGGGCGCCGGCGCAGTGGTGCTCCTTCAGCCGGTTGTGCTCGGCGCGCTCGTCCTCGTAAAAGCGGTCATCGCGCCACTTCAACCCGCCCGTACCGCATCGCTTGCAGACGGCCTGCCACTGCGCCGGCTTGCGGCGGATGCCGTACACAATCCGGTCTTCGTTGTCGTCGAAATAACTCATGCCTGTTTTCCGATCTCCGTGAATATAGGAATAGCGCCCCGCGCGGCCAGGTGCAAGCCCTGTGCGAATGCCTGGCGCTCGTACGCGATGTTCGCTTCCCATAGCGATTTCGGGGTGAACAAAGGCGACGGCTCGGCGCGCAGCGCGGCGTTCTCGGCTTGAAGCTTGGCGCGCAGTGCGTCGCTGAACCGCAGCGCCAGGGCCAACGTTTTTATTTCCTCGACGTGCGCCAGATATGCCGGAATGCGGTCGACCGGCAAATCCAGGCGCTGTGCTAGGTACTGGCAGCGCTGCGCTAGGTTCGCGTGGTTTGATTTCCAGTGCGCTAGCTCGGCTTGCAGGGCTTCAATCGTTTGCAAGGTGTTCTCCTTTTTAGTGAAAGCCCCGCCCGCAGGCGGGGTGACGGGCTTACTCGGCTTGGCTGATACCCGCGCAAGGGGCATTCACCGGCAGCGCGTTCAACATGGCCACGGCCAGCTGCTGCGCTTCGGTTTCCTGCGTGGCCGACACGTCAAACACGGGCTCAGCGGCCAGGCTGACAACGGCGCCGCCGGAGGTGTCCTGGATGGTGATAACGATCAGCGCCACGGTTACACCAGGCTTTCCGCGTCGGCGCCGCTGGTGACGTCGTCGAACTCGTCTTCGCTGGCCGCGCCGCCGCCGGCGAACGCATCACCGTCCTTGAAGAACTGGACGCCGCCCAGGCTCGCGTTGATGCGCTTGCCGTAGTTGTTGTCCTGCGCCCACAGTTCGATGCTGGCGTTGACGTAGCAGCCGGCGTACGGCTTGCCGTCAGCTTCGAGCAGCGGTGTTTTGTCGCGGTCGATTACCAGCGGGCGGGTGGCCGAACGCGACGAAACGTAGAGCATTCCTTCGAAGCCGCCGTACTGCGCTTTCAGGTCGCCGTCGTGCAGCGCCACCTTGTCGCCGGCGCGCGCCGCTTTCAGGATCACGTCGGCCTTGGCGCCCCACTTGTCCTTGGCCACCTGCTCGATGGCGGCGTTGATAGCCTTCACCTGGGGGTCTTTTGGGTCGATCAGGAAGGATGCCGAAAACGCGGGTTTACCTTCACCGTTGACGGTTTGCGCTTCGAACAGAGCAGGGAACGCCAGGCGAACGTTGGAGAGTTTGATTTTCATGATTGGGGTTCCTGTTTAAAAAATTGGGGGTGCTTCAGCCGTGCGTCGCGCATGGCCTTTTCGATTGCGATGGTGCGGGCGTTTCCTATCGCGGGCGTCGCTGCCGCCCGCTGCAGCGCCTCCCTTGCGTCGTGTGGCAACACGCTGGTTCCGGGCGCGGTCATACCAAGTCGTCCACGGTTTCGGTTTTTGTGGGAAACGGCCACGCAATTTCAGGCTTCAAAACAGCGGGGGCCGCTTCCGACTCGGCCACCACGTCGAACTCGTCCGCCGTCGGCTTGATGACCAGTGCCGGGCGCTTGTCGCTCACCGGCGCCACGGACGGCTTGCCGCTGGACTGTCCGATCAGCGCCTGGGTCTTCGCCCAACGTTTCGGCGAAGCGTCCTTGAGCAGTTTCTCGGCCGACGTCGGGCTGATCAGGCTGAAGTCGTACATTTCTTCCTGCTTGCAGCGGAACGACTTGAACAAGGCTTCCGCCGCCGCGTCGTCCGTCCAGGCGCGGGCGCCGGCGCGGCCTTGCACCAGCTTGTATCGCGGGTCGGTGAAGGCGCCGGCCAACAGGCGGCGTTCGATCTCGGCGCGCACGGCCTTGCACCACGACTCGATCAGGTCGACCGAGTCGGCCAGCGTCGCCAGGTCCTCGTCGTCGCTCGATGCGACGCGCGGCTCGGCGCCGGCCAGCTGCGGGGCCAGGCTCGGCTTCTTCACAACGAACACCCCGCCCGGCCCAGTGACGGCTGCCGGCTTAACGCCGTAGGCCAACGCGACGATCTTTTCGATGTCCACTTCGGACACCGCGATCTCGCCTTTCTTCAAGTCCAGCGCGGCAATCTCACCGGTGTCCGGGTCCAGCGCATCGAAGCCTTCGGCCACGGTGGCCAGCACCTTGGTGCGCAGCGCGGGACAGGTTGCCTTCGCCTTACAGAACCGGCATTGTTCTTCGCCCGGCGTGAGGAAAG
Source organism: Janthinobacterium sp. CG3 (assembly GCF_000344615.1). Classification (GTDB taxonomy): domain Bacteria; phylum Pseudomonadota; class Gammaproteobacteria; order Burkholderiales; family Burkholderiaceae_D; genus Janthinobacterium. Next base: position 376,608 of record NZ_KB467825.1, read on the forward strand.
TCGTGCCGCCGCAGTTGTCGACGATGGCCAACGCGCGCCGTGCAGCGGCCAGTGCTTCCTGCTCGAAGGCCAACAGATCCTCGACCGGGCAATCCCACTCCGACAGATGGCCGAGGCGGGGCTGGTGGATCACCAGGCGCACGCGCTTGAACTCGCCCAGCATGTCGAAGGCGCGCAGTGCGCCAAGGGCGTACAACATCATCTGCTTGTTGTTGTCGGCATCAACCTTGACGCCCCGGCCGTACTTCAGGTCATGCACCTGAATTTCGTCGCCTAGTAGAATCACCGCATCGCTGGTGCCGAACTGCGGCTCCACGAACGTTTCCCCAGGGGTGTCGATCTCGTCGCTGAAAAACGGCAATCGCTGCTCGACTAGCAGATCGCCGCCTTGGGCGTACTGGCGGATCGCGTCGATGTAGGTCTTTACGTGCGCGCGCATGTCGTCGTCGACGTGCGCGGACTTGTCGACGCCGTGGTCCAGGTATTCGAACACATAGCCGAATGCGAAATGGTCGGGGTTATTGCCTGTTTCCAGCAGCATGGCGGCAAATGCGTGGGCGAGGGTGCCCTCGGCGGCAAACGCGCTGGACGTATCTGGCAGGTTGGCTTCCTGCGCTACCGAGCCGGCGCAGACCATCCAGCGGTGCGCGCTGGATGGTGATAGTTTTGCATGCTCCGCCATGATCAGGCCTCCACCAGATGGCCGGCATCGACGCGATACCAGATGTCGGCTTTGATATCGTTCTCGCCCACCACGCCGACGGCGATGCGCATTTGCTCGCCGTCCAGCCAGGCAAGGGCAAACGCGCCTTTCTCACCGGCCCGGGCGCGGCCGTTGCAGCCCGCCACCATAGCGATGGTCTTTTCACCCTTCGCTTCCGCCGTGCTGGAATCGCCGGACGATGCCGCCGTGCTGTAATTGCCGGACGATGCCGCCGTGCTGGAATCGCCGGACGATGCCGCCGTGCTGGAATTGCCGGACGATGCCGCCTTGCTGGAATAGCCGGACGATGCCGCCTTGCTGGAATCGCCGGACGATGCCGCCTTGCTGGAATCGCCGGACGATGCCGCCGTGCTGGAATCGCCGGACGATGCCGCCGTGCTGGAATAGCCGGACGATGAATTAGGGGAACCCTCCACCTCTTTCAGGGTGCCGGCCACGTCGGCATCAACGTAGGCAGCGATCTGTTCAGGCGCCTTGATGAAAGAATCGAACACGTGGCTGGTGAGCCAGCGGGCGTCGTCGTAGCGCTTATCGTCACGCAGCGCGGTGCCGACCACCCGCACGTCGGCGCCCTGGGGGAATTTCTCGATGAACCAGGCGTAGACGGCGCTGCAATCGTCCCATTCCTTAAGAATCTCTTTGGTGATTTGCATGATCAGGCCCCCAGCTCAGATTGCGCTGCGGTAACGAACTCGGCGAACTGCTCCGGCTTGAGTTCTGGACCCTTGGCGGCGCCGAACTTGGCCAGCATGCCGGTGGCGGATTCGCGGGATTTTCTGGACAATGCGATGATGTATTTCTTCACGTCTTCGTAGGTGATCGCCGGCTGTTCTTCGGCTTCGCCCTTGCTGGTGGCACCTTCCGCCGGGGCTGCGGCGGGCTTCGCGTCGCTCTGTTTTTTTGCGTCAACGACGACCTTGTCGACGGCGGCTTCGAGTTCGACATCGTCAGCCTTGGCGGTGCGCTCGGGGGTGGTTGCCTGCACGCCGACGTTACCGATCGGTGCGGCGGCCGGACGGCCCAGCATCGCAGCGGCCAGTTCGCGGATCGCCGCAGCGTGTTCGAGGATTGCGTTTTCAAGTGACATTTTGTATTTCTCCAGGTGGGCTAAGGGAGCTGCTATCAGGCTGTTCAGACCTAATATGGCTATCACTTTAGTCCATATATGGATAATACGTCAAGCCATTTACGGCTTATTTTTCAGGTAGGCGAAAAAATACCCGCTCGGGGCGGGTTTGTGCGGGCGTTAAAAAGCCCGCTCAGTGGCGGGCTGTGTTGGGTAGTGCGCGGCTACATGCCGAATTTCTTGAGGAGTCCGGGCAGCAGCTGTGCCAGGAAGATCGCGCCGACCACCCACATGATTATCGACGCCTTCGCATCCGATATGTCAGCCTTGGTTGCGCCCTTTAGCTCGGCGATGTCCGACTTCGTCGCGCCATTGGCCTTGATCACTGCAACATCGATCTTGATGGCGGTGAGGTCTGCTTCCAGCTTGGCTACGCGTGCTTCCATACCCCCATCATACGGCGGTTCTCCCCTGTCCGCAACCGGGGTGCTAGTTCCTCTGTCCACGTCGAGGGCGCTGGTTACAATCCTGAGTGTGCTCATGCTTCCCCTTTGGCGGATTTCGGATTGCGCCTAATGTTAACGAACGTCGCTTCGACAACCGGCTTGAACCCCCCGTGATATAAGGACTGGAGTAGCTGCACGGTGTTGGCCGCTTGATCTGTAAAGGCGAAGTTGGAAGCCACCAGAGTGCATTCCACAAAGGACGGCAGGGCGCCGCCGGAATATTCAAGGGTGCAATGCGCGAACACGCAGTTCACGTAGCTCACCCCGTCGATCTGGATGATCTGATTCTCGTATTTTTCATTCTCGATTTTCACTCGGGCACCCACTTCCCTATGACGACACCGGCGATGACCGAGCCGGGCGGCATTGTCATGATGCGCGGCACGTAGCCTGGGTTCAGCGCTTGCAACATCATCGTCCCTTCATGGTCGACGACCAACTGCTTGAAGGTGGCTTTCTCTTCGTGGTCGAGGCGTGCGACGACCATGCGCTTGTTCAGAGGCTCGGCGCTGGGGTCTACCGCGATGTACTCGCCTGGTGCATAGCTCTTGTCCCCGCCGGGGTTATACATGCTGTGACCAACAACACGCAGGATAAAAGCGCCGGGGCCGTGGTTGAACGGACACGGTATCCACTCCTCCGCGTCACCCGGGGCAAAGTTGTTGACGATGTCGCCCCAGGCGCCGGCCTGCACCCAGGATATGAGAGGCAATTTCCCTCTGGTCGGGACAGACACCGTGTTCGCCTGTTCTGCGCCGCTCTTGCGCAGAGCCGTGAAATCTTCGGCATCCGCCGCGCGGCGTGTTCGGGATTCCTCTTCCCCGTACAGGTAGCCCACGGAGACGTGGAAGGCCTCGGCGATCGCGCGCAGGTTGTCGGCCGTCGCGTTGACCTCGCCTCGCCGGATTCGCCCAATCGTGGTCTGCCCTATGCCGGTCCTCTTGGCCAGTTTTTCCTGCGTCCCTAGCGCGGGACTTGCCCGCATCAGGGCGTCGAGCTGCCGCCCGACTATTTCTTTTGTGCTTGGCTTCATCATTATCCAATTATGGATTATTTGAAAAGTCTTTTGCGGTCTATCTAAAGACCATTTGCGGATTGTCATACAGACCTTATATGGCTATACTCTGAAAATGACCATAAAGGAACTTCCCATGAACTCAAGCACCGAGCCTCTTTTTTCGTACGTAAAGCGCCATTTGGCCGCCACGCGGGGCCGCTGGCCCGCCGTTTCAGCAGCGTCCGGCGTGCCTATCTCGACGCTGCGCAAAATCGCTAGCGGCTACATCCCCGACCCTGGCATCGCAAAGATTCAAGCGTTGGCGGATCATTTTTCTAAGCTTGGCTCGCAGGATGTCGCACCGTGAGCGCCCCGCCGCTGAAAGGCCATAAGGCGTGCTGTGCCGGCAAACACCGGCACCCCGACGAACTGACGGCGCGGGCCGCCGCGCAGCGGGTACTGTCGCGCGGGAACCTGGGCGCGCTGTACGTCTACATCTGCCCGGTGTGCGGTGGCTGGCACCTGACGCGCTCGTCCCAGGGCATAGCCGTCACTCGCTACGACCCACTGGCCGTACGCGAGATCCAAGTACGGGTGGCTTCGTGAAGGCCGCCGGCGTCTTCACCCTGCAGCTCGACCTGGGCAACGAGCTTATCATCGACAACTTCGCCGGTGGCGGCGGCACGTCGACGGGCCTGGAGCGCGCTTTCGGCCGTCCAGTCGACATCGCCATCAACCACGACCCCGAAGCGCTGGCGATGCACGCCATCAACCACCCGCACACGAAGCACCTGTGCGAAAGCGTGTGGGACGTCGACCCGATCAAGGTCACGAACAACCAGCCGGTGGGCCTGGTCTGGCTGTCGCCGGACTGCAAGCATTTCAGCAAGGCCAAGGGCGGCAAGCCGGTCGAGAAGAAGATTCGCGGCCTGGCCTGGGTCACGCTGCGCTGGGCGGCGAAGTGCAAGCCGCGCGTGATCATGCTCGAAAACGTGGAGGAGTTCAAAACGTGGGGACCGCTGCTGATCGCGGCCGACGGCACGGCCAAGCCGGACCCGGTCAAGAAGGGCAAGACCTTCGACAGCTTCATTCGCCAGTTGCGCGCGCACGGCTATACCGTCGACTACAAGGAAATGCGCGCCAGCGACCACGCCACGCCGACGATCCGCAAGCGCTTCTTTCTCGTGGCGCGCCGCGACGGTTTGCCGATCTGCTGGCCGGCAGCAACCCACGGCGCGCCGACGTCCGTGGGCGTCCTGGCCGGCAAACTGCTGCCGCACCGGACGGCCGCCGAGTGCATTGATTTTTCGATTCCGTGCCCGTCAATCTTCGAGCGCAAGCGCCCACTGGCAGACGCCACGATGCGCCGCATCGCCAAGGGCATCATGCGCTACGTGGTCGATTCCGCCGCGCCATTCATCGTCGGCGCCGGCGGCCCGGCCCGCGCTGGCGAGCCGCGCGCGACGACATCGCCGATGAACACGCTGGTGACGCGGAATGATGGCTATGTTTGCGTGCCTAGTATCGTCCCAGTCACGCATCAGGGCGGCGACCGCAGCGAGTCGATCAACGAGCCATTCCGGACCATCACCGGCGCCCACCGCGGCGAGAAGGCGCTGGCCATCGCCACCCTGGTTGATGCGGCCCACGGCGAAGTGTCGCCGACCGGCGTCAAGCGATGGGGCAAAGGACACAGGGATATCGAAGCGCCACTGCCAACCGTGACCGCGTCTGGCGGCAACTCGGCGCTGGTCACCGCGTTCCTAAACGAGCACGCCAACGCGAGCAACCAGCGCGTGATGCCGGCGGACGAGCCGCTGCGCACGATCAGCGCGCAGGGTCAGCACCATGGAGAGGTGCGCGCGTTCCTGCTCAGCTACTACGGAAGCGATCAAGATCCTCGCATCGGCGGGCCGCTGGCCACCGTGACCAGCCGCGATCGCTTCGGCCTGGTCACCATCCATGGCCAGGACTACCAGATCGTGGACATCGGCCTGCGCATGCTGGCGCCGGCCGAGCTGTACCGCGCCCAGGGCTTCCCGGGCGACTACATCATCAACGAAATCCCGGACCCGGCGCTGCTGTTCGTCGATGGCCAGCAGACCACGATGGACCCACTGTCACTGCCGCGCGTGCCGCTGACCAAGTCGGCCCAGGTGCGCATGTGCGGAAATTCCGTTTGCCCTCCGCTGTCGGAAGCGCTGATTCGCGCCAACTTCACGCACGAGCGTGAGGTTGCGAGGGCGGCGGGGGTTACCAGCCCCTGCTACGCCGACCTGATCTAAAAGAAAAACACAAGGAAAATATGATGGCTGAACATTCCCCCGCTCTGCGCCCGTTCGACGGCGCCGGCATCCCCCAGGTGTTGAAGGATCAAAAGCGCTGGGCGCCGTGGCGCGCGGTATGGAACAAGAAGAAGCACAAGTTCGACAAAATCCCGATGCGCGCCGACCGGCCCGAATACGGCCTGTCCACCGCCAAGCCGGACCAGTGGTTCAGCTACGACACCGCGCTGACAGCTTTCCGCAAGCACCCGCAGATGCTGGCCGGCGTCGGCTACGTGATGACCGGCGCGCATGGCGTCGTTGGCGTCGACCTGGATCACTGCGTCACCGATGGCGGCGAGATCGCGCCTTGGGCCGCCGAAGTGATCGCCAAGCTCGACAGCTACACCGAGATCAGCCCGTCCGGCACCGGGCTGCGCGTGCTGTCGTCGGGCGATCATCCCACGGACTGGGTGAACCACGACGTCGGTATCGAAATCTACGGCGGCAACGAGGCACGCTTCTTGACGGTTACAGGCGAACACCTGCCCGGCTCGCCCGTTGACGTGCGCGCGCCGCGCGACGGCGTGCTTAGGGCGCTGGAGACGCGCTACGCCAAGGAGCGGCGTAAGGCCGACGTGATCGATTTGAACATGCCCGAGCTGGTCGACGACCTGCTGCTGCCCGGCGTGGCCGACCTGGACGTGCCGCACCAAGTGCGCGACTTCCTGGCCGAGGGACTGCACAGCGGCGACCGCTCGCGCGCCGTGTTCGCCGCGGCGGTGGCGCTGTACAACGCCGGCCTGGCCGACGACGAGGCGTTCACCATCCTGGCCACCAACGAACATGTGATGGAAATCGCGCTCGACCACCGGCGCCAGGATCACGACCGCGCCCTGCTCTACGTCTGGCGTGAGCACTGCTGCAAGGGCAAGGCCCGGGCCGCCGAGCTGCGCACCCTGTCCACCGACGACTTCGACGTGCTGGCGGTTGAGGCGCCGGGCGCCGGCAACCTGGCCCCGGTGAAAGAGGCGCGGTTCAAGGTGCAGCGTGCCGACGAGTTCTTGCAGCGCCGGCCGGCATCCTGGATCATCAAGGGCGTACTGCCGCGCGCTGGGCTGGCGCTGCTGGTCGGCGCGTCCGGCTCCGGCAAGACGTTCCTGACGCTGGACCTGGTCGGTTCGATCGCCCAAGGTGGCGAGTGGCGCGGCCGCAAGGTGGCCAAGGGCCGCGTGGCCTATATCTGCGCCGAGGGCGCCGGGGGCTTCCGCAACCGCGTCGAGGCATACACCGAGCACTATGGAATTGACCGCGCCACGTTTGACGTGGGGGTGATCCCGGACGCGCCGAACTTCCTGATAGCCGAGGATATCAAGGACGTCGTCGCGGCCCTGCGCGCCTTCGGCAAGCTGGACGTGGTAGTGGTCGACACCTACGCCCAGGTGATGCCGGGCGGTGACGAGAATGGCGGTGTCGACGGCGGCAAGGTGATCAAACATTGCCAGCTCATCCACAAGCTGACCGGCGCCATCGTGTTGCTAGTGCACCACGTCGGCAAGGACTCGGCGCGCGGCGCCCGTGGCTGGTCGGGCCTGCGCGCGGCGGCCGATGTTGAGATCACCGTCGAGCGAGCACAAGACCACCGCGCGGCCACCGTCACCAAGATGAAGGACGGCGAGGAAGGGGCCGAGTTCGGTTTCAAGCTGAACACCGTGACGATCGGCGAGGACGAGGACGGCGAAGACATCACCAGTTGCGTGCTAGAACACACCACAGCTGTGCCAAAGGCCGACCGCAAGAAGGAGCCGACGGGCACGGTTGAAAAGCTGGTGCTGCGGGTCGTGATGGATATGGCCGACCTGGACGGCGGGGACACTCCCGCCAAAGTGCTGATCGAAGCCTGCGTCAACCAGATGATCCTAGATCCGGGCAAGCGCGACCGCCGCCGCGAAATGGCGGCCCGCGCGCTGGAGAAACTACGCGAGAGCGGCCGCCTGGTGTTCACCAACGGTACGGTGCGGCTGGTATGACCCGCCGCACCCGGGGGCCGTCAGTAGCGGTTGACGTTCTGCTCTTCGTACTGTTCCCCGTAGCGCACCACCATGCCTCCCTTCAGCGTCACCAGGTAGGTGCGGGGCCACTCCGAGATGGCATGCTTCATGCGCTTGTAGACAAGGTATTCCTCGCCTTTGTCGCCGTCGGCAGCCACCGAAACGGGGGAACCAAGAGCCTGAATAACCTGTGCCTTGTCCATGCCGAGCGACAGCTTCTCGAAGTCTGTTGCGGTGCCGTAGACCATCGCCTGGCAGCCCGAAAGCCCCATGACGAGTGCTGCGGTTGTGAAGAAAGAGATGCGCATATTGGCGGCCAGTTAGATAAACACCAATTACAGCGCACATTGCAATTATTTGCAACTTGCAAAAACAAACATGTCGCATCCCACTTTTACCACTTTCGTCCCACTTGTGGCTTTTGTGGACCGACCAACCCTTTACCACTTTTACCACTTCCCCCTTTAGGGGGAGTGGGTGGAGTGGTATGAGTGGCAAACCCAGAGCGGCGCAACAGGTAATAAATAGCAAATAGAGGGCTACATGCAAAAAATAGCAAAAGGAAGACGACTGGGTGAAAATCACCAGTTCGCGGTTCTCACGGACCACGAGGTTGAGCAACTGCGCCAGATGCGCGACGAGGGTGCAACGTGGCAAAAGCTGGCGGACACGTTCGAGGTGGCCAAGCGCACTGTGCGCGACATCTGCGCGGGCCGCCGGCGATGAAGTGCGTTCTGGCGCTGGGATTGGTGGTGGAAGGGCGCAGCAAATGGCTTTAGCGGGCGGTGGCGCCCTTTAAAATGAAATTCCGACGGTGGGTAGCTTAGCGAGGGTTAGAACGCCGCCAAGGCCCGCTAATCGTTTTTCGCCGCTGGTGCGGACCACCGGCGGTGAAGTGCGCGTGACCGGGTGACGTGGCGGCAATATGCGGTGCATGAGCCGACCAACAAAATACAGACCTGAGCATTGCGACATCGCACTGGCGATGGGCGCCGAGGGAAAAAGCAAAGCGCAGATTGCAGCTGCAATCGGCGTTGCGCGCAACACCTTGGACGTTTGGTGCACCGAGCGCCCTGAGTTTCGGGACGCGATTGCGTGCGCAAGAGACTTGGCGCTGGCCTGGTGGGAAGACCAAGGGCAGGCCGGCATGTGGCAATCCCCGGAAGGCGTCAAGCTGAACCCGCAGCTGTGGTCCCGGTCCATGTCGGCCCGGTTCCCCGACGACTACAGCGAGCGCAACAAGCTGGAGCTGTCCGGCTCGCTCGAGCTGCGCAAGTTATCCGATGAAGAGATCGACGAAGAACTGGCCCAACTGGGGGCCGTAGCGACTACTGGCACCCTCCAATCGGAAATTCCACCCGACGGTAGCGACCTGGTGTGAAAACGCCACCACGGCCCGCTATTAGCTTTTGACCATGCCCACCCGCGCCGACAAGGAACGGCTGCTGTTGCTGCTGCGCGAGCGCAAGCGGCGCGCCCCGATCTGGGAACCGCTACCAGGCCCGCAAACCACGGCCTACACCAGCCTGGCCGACATCATCGGCTACGGCGGCGCCGCCGGCGGCGGCAAGACCGATCTGGCCTGCGGCAAGACGCTGACCCAGCACCGCAAGGTGATGATCCTGCGCCGCGAGGGTACCCAACTGACCGGCATCACCGACCGTTTCGTGGAGCTGATCGGATCGGATGACGGGTTCAACTCAACCAAGGGCATCTGGCGCACCACACGCAAGCACGACGGCCTGCCGCTGCAAATCGAGTTCGGCAGCACGCCCCACCTGGGCGACGAGACGAAATACCAGGGCCGGCCGCACGATCTGCTCGTGTTCGACGAGGCCAGCAATTTCCTTGAATCGCAGGTGCGGTTCCTGCTCGGCTGGCTCCGGTCCGTGGACCCACGCCAGCACTGCCAGGCGCTGCTCGCGTTCAACCCGCCGACCAGCGCGGAAGGCCGTTGGATCATCGAATTTTTCGCGCCTTGGCTCGACCCGAAGTATCCGCGCCCGGCCGAGCCAGGCGAGCTGCGCTACTTCGCCGGCATCGGCGGCAAGGACGTGGAAGTGGCCGACCAGCGCCCATTCGTGCTTGCCGCTGGCGCGCCCCAATACGAGTTCACGGCGTCCGACTACCCGCCCGACGAGATCATCATCCCGAAGTCGCGCACGTTCATCCCCTCGCGCATCACGGACAACCCCCACCTCTACGGGACAGGCTACATGACCACCTTGCAATCCCTGCCCGAGCCGCTGCGCTCGCAAATGCTGCGCGGCGATTTCATGGCCGGCACCGAAGACAGCGCGTTCCAGGTCATCCCCACAGCATGGGTCGAGGCGGCGCAAGCGCGCTGGGTCCGGCCGGCCAAGCTGGCGCCGATGGACAGCCTGGGTGTGGACGTGGCGCGGGGCGGGCGCGACAACACGATCATCGCGCGGCGCCACGGCATGTGGTTCGACACGGCGCTGACCTACACCGGGGCGCAGACCCCGGACGGCCCGACCGTGGCCGGCCTGACCATGGCCGCGATGCGCGACAACGCACCGATCCACATCGACGTCATCGGCGTGGGCGCGTCGCCCTACGATTTCCTCAACTCGAACAACCAGCAGGTGATGGGCGTCAACGTCAGCGAGAAGTCGCTGGCCACCGACAGGTCGGGCCGGCTGCGCTTCTTCAACCAGCGCTCGGAGCTGTGGTGGATGATGCGCGAGGCGCTGGACCCGGCAAACAACACCGGCATCGCGCTGCCACCAGACCGCCAGTTGCTGGCCGATCTGTGCGCGCCAACGTGGAAGCTGTCCGGCGCCACCGTCCAGGTGGAGGGCCGTGAAGCGATCATTGACCGCATCGGCCGCAGCCCGGACTGGGCCAGCGCCTACTGCCTGGCGCTGATCGACACGCCGAAACGCGCCATGCTGCGCAGCGCCCAGCGCGAACGGAACCGCGATTACGACCCCTACGCGCTAGACTAGGGTGCGCGTGATGTAGCGGCCCCCTCCTACGATTCGGCCCATGCACATCATCGAAACCACCATTGCCGACAAGATCGAGCAAGCCGCCACGCTGCTGGGCGAGCATTGGCACGAGTCCGCCCGCAATAAGCACCTGATGGTGCTCAAGCCGGACCTGGCGCAGTACCAGGCCCTGGAAGCCGCGGGCGTGTTGGTCGGCTTGGTGGCCTACGACGGTGACGCCATGGTCGGCTACTCGGTCAACATCATCACCCCCCACCTTCACTACGCTGACTTGATGTGCGCGCACAACGATGTGCTGTTCGTCGCCTCCAAATACCGCGACACGCCGCTCGGGCTGAAGCTGATCCGCGAGACCGAGCGCGCATGCAAAGCGCGCGGCGCCCGCCTCATGTTGTGGCACGCCAAGGAGGACACCAACCTGTCCAAAATTCTGCCGCGCATCGGTTGCCGGGTTCAGGAAATTATCTACACGAAGGAGCTTTAAGCATGGGATTGGCAATGATCGGGTCGGCGCTGATCGCCGGCGGCGCCGCCGCGTACAGCGCGAACAAGCAATCATCCAGCGCCAGCAAAGCGCTGCAAGCGCAAAAGGACGCGTCCGAAACCGCGCTGGCGAACAAACCGCAAGCGTCGCAGGCACCCCAGGTGGCAAGCGTGCAAGGCGCGCAAGCCGGCGCCGGCCAGGCCGGCGGTGCGCCCGGGGCGGCACAAACCTTTCTCACCGGCGCCAGCGGCGTCGACCCGTCGCTGCTGCAACTCGGCAAAAACACACTTTTAGGCGGGTAAATGGCCGAGTTATCGCAACGGCAATTGATGTTCAACCGGTTGGGCCAGCTCAAAACCGAGCGGGCCAGTTGGATGGCGCATTGGCAAGAGCTGTCGAACTACCTATCGCCGCGCCAGGGCCGGTATTTCGTCACCGACCGCAACCAGGGCGGGCGGCGCCACAACAACATCTACGACAACACCGGCACGCGCGCGCTCGGCTCGTTGGCCGCCGGGCTGATGGGTGGATTGACCTCGCCGGCCCGGCCGTGGTTCCGCCTGGCCACCGCCGACGAAGAGTTGAACAAACACCCTGCCGTCAAGGAATGGCTGAACGACTGCACCAACACCATGCTGACCGTGTTCCAGCGCTCGAACACCTACCGCGCGCTGCACCAGGTCTACAAGGAGCTGGGGGTGTTCGGCACGGCAGCCAATATCGTCATGCCGTCGTTCGACAACATCATCCACAGCCACCCGCTGACGACCGGCGAATTCTGCATTGCCACGGATTTCCAGGGCAAGGTTTGCACGATGTACCGCGAGTTCCAGCTCACGGTGAGCCAGATGGTGAAGGAGTTCGGCCGCAACAAGTGCAGTCCGTCGGTGCAGAACCTCTACGACCGGGGTGCGCTGGACCAGTGGATCACGATCGCGCATTGCATCGAGCCACGCGCCGACCGCGACGCCAGTATGCTCGACGCGCTAAACATGGCGTGGAAGGATGTGTACTTCGAGATCGGCGGGAACGACGACAAGCTGCTACGCGAGAGCGGGTTCAAGCGCTTCCCGGCCATGTGCCCCCGATGGGACGTTGAGGGCGGCGACATCTACGGCAACAGCCCGGGCATGGAGGCGCTGGGCGACATCAAGCAGTTGCAGCACGAGCAGTTGCGCAAGGCCCAAGGCATCGACTACATGACCAAGCCGCCCCTGCAGGTGCCGACAAGCATGAAGAACCGCGACGTGGAGACCATGCCGGGCGGTATCACCTTCGTCGACGCCGGCGGGGGCCAAGGCATCAAGTCGGCCTTCGAAGTGAACCTGAACCTGTCCTACCTGCTTGACGATATCCAGGACGTGCGCCAGCGCGTGCGCGGCAGCTTCTACGCCGATCTGTTCCTGATGATTTCCAGCGGCACCGACGGGCGCATGACGGCCACCGAAGTAGCCGAGCGCCATGAGGAAAAGATGCTGATGCTCGGGCCGGTGCTGGAGCGCTTGCAGGATGAACTGCTTGACCCGCTGATCGAAATTACGTTCGAGCGCATGCTGGAATCGCGCATTGTGCCGCCACCACCGCCCCAGTTGCAGGGCCAGGAACTGAGCGTGCAACTGGTGAGCATGCTGGCGCAGGCGCAGCGCGCGATCGCCACCAACGGCGTCGACCGCTTCGTCGGCAACCTGGGTTCCATCGCCCAGTTCAAGCCCGAGGTGCTCGACAAATTCAACGCCGACAAATGGGCCGACCAGTACAGCGACATGCTGGGCGTCTCGCCCGACCTGATCGTACCCGACGACCAGGTGCAGGCAATCCGTCAGCGGCGCGCGCAGGCGCAGGCGCAGGCCGCGCAGCAGCAGCAAAACAACGTCGCGGCCGACACGGCGCAAAAACTCGGCGCCACCCCGACATCCGGCGGAAATGCCGCGTCGGACGTTATGTCCATGTTCTCGCAATAAGGAAAATGTAATGAGCAAATACGCACTCGCCGTCATCCCCGCACTTGTCGACCCCGTCACCGGCGCGCTGGTGGGACTCTTGGGCCGCGACGGCCGCGAATACGCGTTGCCGTTTGCGGTGATGAACAGCGCCGGATTGCAGGGGACCATGCAAATCACCGCGGGCGCCACGAATATCGCGGGCGCATTGACAGTTACCCTTGGCGGCGCGCCGGCCACGCTGACCAATCCTATCGTACAGACGACCCACTCGGTCAACGACTACACGCAGGTAAGTACCCAAAACAAGTCGGCTACGGCCAACGCCAGCGCCGACCACATCTGCTACCCCGACAACGTCACCGCCAGCGACCTCACCGGGTTCGTGGACATCGGTATCACGTCCAGCGCGTTTGCCCAGGCGGCGTATGCGATCACCGGCCCCAACGAGGCGTACCTGTTCGGGTCGGCGCCCAGCGGCGCAGGCAAAACGGGTGATATGGTTATTGCCACGGACAGCACCGGGTCGAGCAATGCTATCTGGTTCGGCACCGGCGGGTTCGGCGCCATCGCAAACCGCCGCGCCGGATTCGTGGGCGCCAACTTGCGGCCGTATACGAACGGCTCGTGCGGCCTGGGCGACGCCAACGTCGGCTTCACGAAGCTGTATGTGGACTACACGAATACCGCCACCGTGGGGGCGGTGACCATCAATAAGGCCGCAGGGCGTGTAAATATCGCGGCGGGGGCCACGACTGTCACGGTAACAAATTCGTATTGCACTGCGGCGGCCCATGTATTTGCGGTTATTTCGAGTAGTGATCCTTCGTGCTACCTGAAAAACGTAATCCCGGCTGCGGGTAGTTTCACCATAAACGTGTACAACGCGACCACCGTAAACACCTCGGTCGATTTTTTCATCATTAACGCGGATTAATGCCATGGCCATGACCAACATGAAAACCGACGGCAATAACTGCGAGCCGTATAGCCCGAACCAGTACGGCTACGGCCTGTCAATAAGCCTGACCGAGGCGCAAGTGGACGCGCTGGGGCTGCGCGCCAATCCCCCAGCAGCCGGCGCCAAAGTGATGCTGCACGCGCAGGCTGTCGTTACCCGCGTGGCGCAAGAGGCGGAAGTGGAAGGCAAGGGCGGCGTTGACGTGTGCCTGTCGTTCCAGATCACCGATCTGGAGGTGGCCAGCGCTGATGACGGCCCGAGCGCGGCCACGCTGCTATACGGCGGTTGAGTTCGAGGGTGCGCGTGACTTTCACCCTCGCCCCTAAAGTCGTGGCTTATGAGCAATACCGACCCCACAGATACCCAGGCGCACGACCGTACCCGCGACGAATCGCAAGCGCGTAACCGGCTGGCGCTGGCCGTCGAGGTGGAGGACATGAAGTGGCTGATGGCTAGCAAGCGCGGCCGGCGCGTCGTGCACCGGCTGCTGTCGCAGTCGGGTGTGTTCCGCCTGTCGTTTCACACCAACGCGTTGCAAATGGCCTTCAACGAAGGGAACCGCAACATGGGAAACGCGCTGTTTGCGCTGGTCACTGAGCATTGCACCGACCGCTACGCCGAACTCTTACAGGAAGCAAAAACATGACAACCGAATTGCTGACCGCCGGGAACACACCAACTACCGACGCTGCGGCTACCGTTGCCGCTACGCCGCCGGCAGTTGCAGCACCTGAGCAGCACGCCCCTGCCGACGCGCCAACCGACGCGCCCGCAGACAAGCCGGCCGAAGACGCAGCCCCGAAGGCCGCCGACAAGCCCACCGCGCCAGAGAAATACGAATTCAAGGCCGTTGATGGCGCCGAGTTTGATCCGGCCGTGCTGGGTGAATTCGAAGGCGTCGCCAAGGAACTCGGCCTGTCGCAGGATGCAGCGCAGAACGTCCTCGACAAGATGGGGCCGCAGATCGCCAAGGCGCAACTGGCCCGCATCGAACAGGCGAAAACGCAATGGGCCGACAGCGCGAAGACGGACAAGGAATTCGGCGGCGAGAAATTTGCCGAGAACCTGTCAGTCGCCAAGAAAGCGTTGGACGCCTTCGGCACGCCGGCGCTGACGCAACTGCTCAACGATTCCGGTCTCGGCAACCACCCCGAGGTGATCCGCATGCTCTACAAGGCCGGGCAAAAAATCAGCGGCTCCAGTTTCGTCACCGGCGGGGGTTCCCCTTCCATGGGCAACACGGCCGCAACACTCTACCCAAATCAAGCTAAAGGATAACCATCATGGCTTTACTCGCAACTGGCGCGTTGACGCTGGCAGACTGGGCTAAGCGCCTCGACCCGAACGGCCAAGTGCCGAAGGTGGCCGAACTGCTTTCGCAGACCAATGAAATTTTGGAGGACGCCGTCTTCCTCGAAGGAAACCTGCCAACCGGCCACCGTTTGACCATCCGCACCGGCCTGCCCGTCGTCTACTACCGCATGATCAACCAGGGCGTGCCGACCTCCAAGTCGGTCACTGCCCAGGTGGACGAGTCGTGCGGCATCCTGGAAGCCCGCAGCCATATTGACGTCGAGCTGGCCAAGCTGAACGGCAACACCGCCGACTTCCGCCTGTCCGAGGACCAGGCGTTCATCGAGGCGATGAACCAGACCATGGCCGGCGCGCTGTTCTATGGCAACCCAGCAACCGACCCCCGCCAGTTCCTGGGCTTGCAGACCCGTTACAGCTCGCTGGGCGCGGTAAACGGCGCTAACATCCTGGACGCCGGCGGTACCGGCACCAACAACTGTTCCATCTACCTGGTGGTGTGGGGCGAGAACACTGTGTTCTGCCCATTCCCGAAGGGCAGCAAAGCCGGTCTGATGCATCAAGACCTGGGCGAAGAATCGGTCCCGGACGCGAACGGCAACTTCTTCCAAGCCATGCGCGCGCTGTACCAGTGGAAAAATGGCGTGGCCGTCAAGGACTGGCGCTACGTGGTGCGCATCGCAAACATCAACGTGACCGACCTGACCGGCCAGTCCGGCACCCAGGCCGCCACCGCCGCGACGCAGATCATCAATCTGATGAGCCGCGCGCTGGACCGTGTGCCAAGCCTGTCGATGGGCCGTGCGGTGTTCTACGCGAACCGCACGGTGTACAGCATGTTGCGCGTCGCTGCCATGGGCAAGTCTGCAAACGCACTGTCCATCGAGCAGGCCAACACCCAGTTCGGGACGCCGTATTCGATGACCCGCTTCCTGGGTGTGCCGCTGCGCAAGGTCGACCAGCTGCTGAACACCGAAAGCCGGGTGGTGTAACGCCCGCGCCCCGGCCAGCACGGCGGGGCGACTTCGTCTTCCTCACATTCTACAAGGACGCAACACCATGATTCTCGATAACTTCTTGCTGCTCTCGGGCAGCGTATCCGCCGCCGGCGCGCTGACTGGCCAAGCCGTGACGGCGACCGCCGTGTCGACCAACACGCTCGACACCAACCCGCTGACGCTGGGCGCAAACCAACCCAACGACCTGGGCCGCGGCGAGCCATTGGAAATCGCCATCGGCGTCACCGTGGCCGCCACCGCCGCCGGCGCCGCCACCGTCACGTTCGAATACATCCAGGCGGACGACGCCGCGTTGACTACGAACGTGGAGGTGATCTGTACCACCGGCCCTATTGGCAAGGCCACGCTGGTGCTGGGTGCGCTGGTTGCGCTGCACGTTGACCGCGCCTCCCCGCTGGCGCCGCGACGGTATGTCGGCCTCCGATATACCGTCGCAACCGGCCCGCTGACGGCTGGCTCGTTCACCGCCGCCATCGTCAAGAACATCGCGGACATCGCCAACATCTACGGCAAATCGGGCTTCGCGGTCCTGTAAGCCCCTGACGGGGGCTTCGACCCCCGCCTCAACAAGAAAGAATCGCCATGCCAAAATACCTCGTAAAAGAAAAATCCCTGATCGGCAACGAACTGTTCGAAGCCGGCGCGCTCGTCGACTACGACGGCCTGCCAGCCGAAAATCTGGAGCCGACGTGCGACGCCGGCCGCGCCAAGTATCAAGAATACCTGGAGTCGAACGCGGCCCGCGTGCGCGCCATGGCGTCCGCCAACAGCGGCGAGGACGTCGACAAGATGCTGGCCTGCTTCCAAGCCATGCCAGCCATGATTTCCGACGCCATCGCGGCGGCCATGGCGCAGCCGGTGAAGCCCTCGTCGAAGCACTCCAAGTCAGCCGACGCCGACCCGCTGGTGTAACAGCCCCGCATCGCCAAGTAGCAATACCCAGGGGCTTCGGCCCCTTTTCTGTTAGGAGAACGCCTTGAGTTCTGACGTAGACCTGTGCAATGCCGCGCTGGCCAGCCTGGGCGACGACGCCACGGTGGCCAGCCTGTCCCCACCCGAGGGTAGCGCCCAAGCCGACCATTGCGCGCGCTTCTACCCCATGGCACGCGATACGCTGCTGGAATTGCACTCATGGGGATTTACCACCAGGCGCGCCCCGCTGGCGTTGCTGGCCGAAGCACCGCCCAGCTCGTGGCGCTACGCATACGCGGCGCCGGCCGACACCATCAACTTGCTGGCGGTGCTGGCTCCCGACGCGCTGGACGACATCAGCGCCGGCGCCGCGAATTACGCCAACTGGGGCGATGTCTACGAGAGCAACGCGATCGCCTACACACCACAAACCTTTACCTGCGAATCGAACAGCGCCGGCGCGCAGATCATCCTGACGAACCAGGCAGGCGCGGTACTGCGCTACACCGCGCGCGTGACGGACAGCAGCCAGTTTTCGCCGCTGTTCGAAGAGGCGCTTGTCATGCTGCTGGCCGCTCGCCTGGCGGGGCCGGTGATTAAGGGCAGCGAAGGGCGCGCCGTGGCCAAAGCGATGATGCAAGAGTTCCGTATGTGGTTCGCCCAGGCCGCCGCATCCGACGCCAACCAGCAGCGCCACGTCGCGCAGCAAAGCACATCCTGGATGGCTGGACGATGAGCCAGCGCACCCTCGCCAAGTCGTTCGCCGCGGGCGAACTCACGCCGGAACTGTTCGGCCGCATCGACCTGAGCAAGTTGCAGGCCGGGCTGGCCATTTGCCGCAACTTCAAGGTGCTGCCGCACGGGCCGGTGGAAAGCCGCGCCGGCTTCGAGTTTGTGCGCGAAGTGAAGAACAGCGCGGTCGCCACGCGCTTGATCCCGTTTACCTACAGCGTGACGCAGACCATGGCGATCGAGGTCGGCGCCGGCTACTTCCGCTTCCACTCCAACGGCGCGACGCTGCTGTCCGCCGGCGTGCCGTACGAGGTGGCGAACCCGTACGCGGCCGCCGACCTGCTCGATATCCACTACGTGCAATCGGCCGACGTGCTGACGCTCGTTCATCCGAACTATTCTGTGCAAGAGCTGCGCCGGCTGGGCGCGTTGAGCTGGACGCTGACGGCACCGACGTTCCAGGCGCCGGTCAACGTTCCTACAGGCGTCACCGCCGTGCCAACGCTTGCAGGGGCCACGCCATACCAGTACGTCGTCACTGCGGTGAACACGGCCAACCTGGAAGAGACGGTAGCGTCCGGCGCGTCGGCGGTCATCACCAACGATCTGACCATCTCGGGCCACTACAACACGATTAGCTGGGCAGCGCCGGCCGGCACTATCGCCCGGTACAACGTATACAAGCTGGCCAACGGCCTGTACGGATTTATTGGCCAGGCGGCCAGTCTGTCCTTCGTCGATAACAACATCACCCCCGACGTGGCGCGCACGCCGCCGATCAACGATACCGGCTTCAACGATGCCGCCGGTAATTACCCGGGGGCGGTGAGCTACTTCGAGCAGCGCCGGTGCTTCGCTGGCACCAACAACCTGCCGCAAAACTTCTGGGCCACCAAGTCGGGTACCGAGTCGAACATGTCGTACTCGATCCCAACGCGCGACGACAACCGCGTGGCGTTTCGCATCGCCGCGCGCGAGGCCAGCGCCATCCGCCACATCGTGCCGGCGGCAAGTTTGATCTTGCTGACGCCGTCGTGTGAATGGCGGGTGAACCCCGCCGGCGACGTTCTGACGCCATCCTCGGTGCAGGTCAGGCCGCAGTCGTACATCGGGTGCAACAACGTCACCCCCGCCCTGGTGGGCAACTCCGTGTTGTTCGCCCAGGCGCGCGGCGGCCGCATCCGGGAAATGTCCTACAGTTGGCAAGCCAACGGCTACCAGGCGAACGACATTTCTATCCTGGCGCCGCACCTGTTCGACTACAACAACATCATCGACATGGCGTTCTCGCGGGCGCCCACCCCGGTGCTGTGGTGCGTGTCGAGCAACGGCAACTTGCTGGGCATGACCTACGTGCCGGAGCAGCAGGTGGCGGCCTGGCACCGCCACGACACGATCAACGGCGCGTTCGAGGCGGTGTGCACGATCACCGAGACGCCGGCCGGCCAGGTGGCCAGCGAGGAAATGCTGTACGCCGTCGTGCGCCGCACCATTGGCGGTGTGACGAAACGGTACGTCGAGCGGATGCACACACGCTATTTCGCCACGCCTGCCGACGCGTTCTTCGTCGATTGCGGCGCCACCTACACCGGCGCGGCGGCCACGACGATCTCCGGCTTGACCTGGCTGGAGGGGCAGACGGTCAGCATCTTGGCCGATGGCGCCGTGCAGCCGCAGCGAGTTGTCACCGGCGGCGCCGTCACGCTACAGAACGCCGCCAGCAAGGTGCAGGTGGGCCTGCCGATCACCGCCGATCTGCAAACCCTGCCGCTGGCGTTGCAGATCGACGCCGCCGCCGGCGTTGGCAAGCCGAAGAACGTGAACAAGGTGTGGTTGCGGGTGCAGCGCTCCAGCGGCATTTTCGCCGGACCTACGTTCGATACCCTGATCGAGGTGAAGGAGCGCACCAACGAGCCGTGGGGAACGCCGCCGGCGCTCAAGTCGGGCGAGGTATCGGTGATGGTTTCGCCTTCGTGGGGGCCGGACGGCGCAATCTGCGTGCGCCAGTCCGATCCGCTGCCGCTGACCGTAGTGTCGATTGCGCTCGAGGTGGCGACGGGCGGCTAGGTGCGCGTGAGGCGCCATGTGTCCGGCACACTCGCCGCATACTGGAGGATCACAATGGGCCTAGCCATCACCGCAGCCGGCGCGATCTCGTCCGCCGGCGCCGCCTACGGGCAAGCACAAAATCAACGTTCGTCACTGGAATACCAGGCGTCGGTAGCACAGTCGAATGCGGCGTTCGCCGAGGCCAGCGCCTCCGACGCCGTTCGCTCCGGCCAGACTGCGGAGGAAAACCACGCCCTTAAAACCGGCGCCTTGTTCGGCGCCCAGCGGGCGCAACTTGCCGCCAACGGCGTCGACCTGGGCAGTGGCAGCGCCAACGAGATTTTGACCACCACCAAGTTTATGAGCGAGCGCGACGCGCTGCAAATCCATGACAACGCCATGATGCAGGCTTGGGGCTACCGCACCCAGGCGTCGAGCTACGTGGTCGACGCGCAGCGCGCCGAGGGCGCCGCTGACACCATCAGCCCCTGGATGGCGGCCGGCACCTCCCTGCTTACCGGCGCGTCCAACGTTGCCAGCCAGTGGGACGCCAAGGCCAATCTGAAGGGCACGGCCGACTTCGGCACCACGGTCAAAAACAAGTGGTCCAGCATGTGGGGGAATGGCTGATGCCCCGCGTCCCCGTCTACGACAGCGCGCAAGTCGCGCCGCAGCAAGCCCCCAATCCCTACCGTGCGCCGGCCCAGGTGGATACCGGCGCGCCGGTGCGCGAGCAGGCCGCGCTCGGCGCCGCGCTTCAACAGGTCGGCCAGCAACTCACGCAGGAAGAGGTTAACGCCCAGGGCATGGCCAATCAGGTGCGCGTCGACGCGGCATTGAATGCGGTGCGCCAGCAGCAGCTCGACCTGACCTATAACCCGGAGAACGGCTACGCCAACAAGAAGGGCGCCGCTGCGCTTGACCCCGACCTGCTGGGCCGCTCGCTGCCGCAGTCGTACGGCGAGCAACTGCAGGACACCATCAGCGCCACGGCGGCCGGCCTGGGCAACGACGCGCAGCGCCGCGTGTTCAACGAGCAAGCCACCGCACTGGCTACCTCGTTCGGCGGCCAGGTGCAAAGCCACATGCTCCAGGAATACCGGCAGTTCGGGCTGGAAACGCAGCAGGGCACCGTCAAGCTGGCCAGCGACGCCGCGAAACTGAACTGGAACAAGCCGGACCTGCTCGCGCCGCAGATCGCCAGCGCACAGGCGGCGGTGTGGAAGGCGGGGCAGATCGCGGGAGAACCGGCCAACCTGACCCAGGCCAAGATCCAGGCCACCACCAGCGCGATCCATTCCGGGGTCATCGATTCCGCCCTGCAAAACAACGAGCCGGCCTACGCCCTGTCCTACATCGAATCGAAGAAGGGCCAGATGTCCGCCGACGACTTGTTGAAAGCGAACGGCCTGATCAAGACCGACATGCGCGCCCGCGTCGCCACCAACACCGCGCAGAACGCCATGCAGTCGCTGCAAGCCAAGCTG
Organism: Janthinobacterium sp. CG3; assembly: GCF_000344615.1. Taxonomy (GTDB): domain Bacteria; phylum Pseudomonadota; class Gammaproteobacteria; order Burkholderiales; family Burkholderiaceae_D; genus Janthinobacterium. The sequence continues at coordinate 398,083 of NZ_KB467825.1, forward strand.
ACGCCGACCGACGGCGACCGCATGGTGCAGATCACGGCGCAGGCCGAGAGCGGTGGCCGCGAGACGAACCGGGACGGTTCAACGGTGACTAGCCCCAAGGGCGCACAAGGCATCATGCAGGTGATGCCGGCCACGAATACCAATCCCGGCTTTGGCATCAAACCGGCTGCCGACGCCAGCCCGGAAGAGCGCGCGCGCGTCGGACGCGACTACCTGCGCACGATGGTGCAACGCTACGCCGGCGACCCGGCCAAGGCATGGGCCGCTTACAACGCAGGCCCCGGCGCCCTGGATGCGGCGATGACCACCGCGAAAAAAACCGGCGCCGACTGGCTGGTGCTGATGCCGAAGGAGACGCAGGCGTACGTCGCCAACAACGTGGCCAAGATGCAGAAAAGTACCGTCGCCCCTATCCCGTCACAGCAGGATGTGCACGACCGCATCCGCGCGCAGCTCGGCGCCGACCCCGATCCGCGCTTGCTACAGGCCGCGCTGGCCGAGGGGACGCGCCAGTACACCGACTTCATGGGCAACCGCAAGGTGCAGGGCGAGAACGCAACCCAGGCCGCGTATCAAGCCCTGATGCAGAACAAGGGCAACGTGCCGGCGCTCTCCCCGGACATTAAAGCCGACGTGATGCAGTACGCGCCCGATAAATGGGACTCGGTAATGGCGTTCGGCGACAAGATTGGCAAGGGGCAGACCGTGCAAACCGACTGGGCGCTTTTCTACAAGCTCAAAACCGATACGGCGGTGCTGGGCGCCACAAACCTGATGGCCTTGCGCGACAAGCTGGGTGACACCGAATTCAAAAGCTTGACGGAAGAGCAGCAGAACCTGCTCACCGGCAAAGTGGGCGACACCACGCGGCTGCGGTCGACGCACGATGTCGTCAACCAGTACATCCGGGAAATTGGTATCGACCCCACGCCGCGAGACACCGACGCTGCCGGCGCCAAGACGGTCGGCAAGATTTGGTCTACCGTCGAAAAACGACTGAGCGAAGCCGAAAAAGTCGCGGGGCGCAAACTGAAGTCGGAAGAGGTCACGACCGTTCTGTCGAAGCTCTTCACCACAGTCGGCGTGAACCGATCCTGGTGGTTTGATGGCACGAAATCCGCTGTGATGCTGGGCGAAGGCGACAAGGTTGCCGTGCCGAGCGCGGATCGGGAGCAGGTCATCGCCGCGCTTCGGGCGCGCAACAAACCCGTCAACGAAAACTCGATTCTCGACCTATACAAGCTCAGCAAAGGCATTAAATAATGGCAGTCGACAACCCCTTTCTGGTGGCCCTGGATCAATCCGCGCCGGCCACGGCGCCGGGCGGCGCGGCCGCCACGAACCCCTATCTGCAAACACTTGAGCAGGATAGCGCGCGCGCGCTGCGCGGCGCCATGCAAGTGTCGATCGATAAGCAGCCCGACGTGGAGGCCCGGCTTCAAGGGCTGGCCCGCCAGTACAATCTGCCCGTCGACGCGGTGCGGCTCGACCAACCCGGCGTGGAGCGGCGCGCAAAGCTCGATGCCCTGGGCATCGACCAGTTCAACAAGAAATACCCGTCTACTACCCGGTTCCTGTCCGACCCTGCAAACGCGGCCGTAGCGCACGACGACACGCAGAACCTGGCTGACATCGAAAGCACCATTGGCCCTATCAGCGGGCCAAAGGCTTCCTTCGGGTCCGTCCTTAGCGGACTCGCCAATTCGCTCCCTATCGGCGCGCGCATGGCACGCGAAGGCATCCGAATGCAGTTGGCGGACGCGTTCGGCTTCGACGCGGTGCGCGACGACGCCATGCGCAAATACAGCCTGGCGAGTCTCCAGGCGGATGTAGGGCGCCCGGAGATCGAATCGCCGACGTTGCGCGGCGTCTACGGGGGTGGAGAGAGCATCGTCCGCATGATCCCAGGGCTGGCCGCGTCGCTACTCACCCGCACCCCGGCGCCGCTGCTGGCGACGATGGGCGCCCAGACCGAGGCCGACGCGTACGGCAAGTACCGCGCGCGAGGCGCCACCGCCGGCCAAGCGCTGGCCGGCGCCGTGGGCGAGGGGGCTATCGAGGTCGGCACCGAAATGATACCGATGAGTTTCATGGTGAACCAGTTCGGCAAGGCCGGCGCGGGCCACTTCCTCGCCGGCCTGCTCGCGCGCGAGATTCCCAGCGAGCAGCTCGCAACGCTGACACAGGACGCGGTGGATACCGCAATAGCGAACCCCGACAAGACCTGGGGGCAGTATCTGGAAGAGCGCCCAGGCGCGGCGTACCAAACGCTGGTGGCCACCATCACCCAAGCCGGCGTTATGGCTGCTGCGAGCGGTGCCGTCGGCCGGGTGCAAGCGCGCGGCAGCGATGCGCAGGCCGCCGAACGAGATGCGGCGGCGCTGGCGGCGATGAACGACCTGGCCGCCGCGTCGAAGCTGCGCGCCCGCGATCCAGCAGCTTTCCAAACCTTCATCAAGGAGGCGATGGCCGATGGGCCGGTGCAGGACGTGTACATTAGCGCCAACACGCTGGCGCAGTCCGGCGTCGACGTGGCCGCCCTCGCGCAACTCTCGTCGGCAGTGGCCGAGCAGATGAACGACGCGGCGGCCACTGGTGGCGATATCCGCATTCCGGTCGACGAGTTCGCCGCGCGCATTGCCGGCAGCGACTTTGCCGCCGCCATGCTGCCGCACTTGAAAACGGACGTGGGCGGCATGTCGCAGGCCGAGGCGCAAGCGTACATGCAGAGCCAGGGCGCGGACCTGCAGGCCGAGGTGGCAAAGGCACTGATTGAGCAACAGGGCGACGCGGCGTTCAAAGCGTCACGCGACGAGGTGACGGCGCAGGTGCTGGGCCAGTTGACGGCGGCGGGACGGCTCTCCCCCGACGTAAATACCGCGTACGCCACGATGATGGGTAGCTTCTACGCGGTGCAGGCGGCAAAGCTCGGCATCACCCCCACGGAAATGGCGGCACGCTACCCGCTCAAGGTGACGGCCGAGGTGCTGGGCGGGGCGAGGTTGGATCAGGGGCCGACACTTGACGATGTGCGTCAACAATGGGATAGCGCCGGAATCAAGCACGGTATCTTCGAATCCAGCGACCGGGTTACTCTTTCGCAGATCATCGTCCCGGATGCTGCGCGCGGCGCCGGAAAAGGCACTGCGGCGATGCAGGCGCTAATCGACTACGCCGATGCGGCCGGCAAGCACGTCGTTCTTTCACCATCGGCGGACTTCGGTGGCAATAAGAAGCGACTCACCGCCTTCTATAAGCGTTTCGGCTTCATCGAGAACAAAGGCAAAAACCGTGCTTTCACCACGTCTGAAAGCATGTACCGCGTGGCGCCGGGCAAGGTGCTGGAACAGGGCAATCGCGGTTCCTTCAATCCTGAAACGAACACGATCAGCCTGCTGGCGAAAGCGGACCTGTCCACCTTCCTACATGAGTCGGGGCATTTCTTCCTTGAGGTGATGGCTGACATGGCCAGCCGGCCGGATGCGCCGGCCGGCATCACCGACGACATGGATACCGTGCTGAAGTGGTTCGGCGTGGCGGACCTGACGACCTGGAATGCGCTTGATCTGGAAGGCAAGCGCGAAAGCCACGAGCAGTTCGCCCGCGGCTTCGAAGCTTACCTGTTCGAAGGCAAGGCGCCGAACGTAGAAATGCAAGACCTGTTCTCGCGCTTCCGCGCGTGGATGCTAAACGTCTACAAGTCGCTCAAGGCCCTCAACGTCGAATTGAGCGCCGACGTGCGCGGCGTGTTCGACCGCATGCTGGCGACCACGGAAACTATCGTGGAAGCCGAGGCCGTTCGCGGCTATGCCGGCCTGTTCGAGTCCAAGCCGGACGGCATGAGTGATGACGAATGGCGGCAGTACCGCGACGACACCCTGGGTGCGACGCAGAGTGCCATTCACATTTTGGAGACGCGCAGCCTGCGCGACATGCAGTGGCTGACGAACGCCAAGTCGAAACTGCTTTCATCCATGCAGCGCGACGCGCGCGCCAAGCGGAAAGCCATACGCGCCGAGGTGCAGGCCGAGGTAACGGCCGAGCCGGTCAACCGCGCGCGCCAGCTCTTGAAGCGCGGCGAGTTCGTCAACGCGGCCGGCGAGATCGACAAGCTCGCCGGCCCAAATAAGCTCAGCATCGCCGCGCTAGAGGAAATGTACAGCGGCGACGGCGACCGCTTCGCACTGCTCGATTGGGAGCCGCTTGGATACGGCGGTTTCGGCATGTTGGCCAAGGACGGCCTGGCGCCGGACGTGGTGGCCGATATGCTTGGCTACGCGTCCGGTGACCAGATGGTGCGCGATTTGCTGACTGCCGAGCCGGCGCGCGACAAGATCGAAGCGATCACCGACCAGCGCATGCTTGAGCGCTACGGCGATCTCACCGACGCCGATAGCATTGGGCGCGCGGCGGACGCCGCCCTGCACAACGACATGCGCCTGCGCGCCGTGGCCACCGAAATGAACGCGTTGCACCTGGCCGCCGGCAACCGCACCGTGCTGGTCAAAGCGGCCAAGTTGTACGCCGAGCAGACAATCGCGCGCACCAGGGTTGCCGATATCAAACCGAACCGGTACAGCGCCGCCGCCAGCCGGGCCGCGAAGGCCGCCGATGCCGCGTTCAAAAAAGGCGACATCGCCACCGCCGCACAGGAAAAGCAAAACCAGTTGGTGAACAGCTACGCGGCTAAGGCCGCGTACGAGGCGCGCGACGAGGTGCGTAAGACCGCCGAGCGCTTCCGCAAGATGACAACCGGCAAGGCCGATACCGTCACCAAGACCCGCGATATGGACATGGTGCAGGCGACCCGGGCTATCCTGGCCGCCTACGGGGTCGGGACGCAGGGCAAGGGCGCACTCGAGTACTTGGCGCTCGTCGAGGCCAACGACCCGGGCATGTATGCGATCCTGAGCGACCAGGTAGCGGCGGCAACCGAGCGCGCCAAGCCCTTCGACGAGCTGACCGTCGGGGAAATGCGCGCCTTACGCGACGAGGTGGAAAGCCTGTGGTATCTGGCGCGTCGCTCCCGCCAGATGGAGATCGACGGCGACTTGATGGACCGCGAGGAGGTGCAGCATGCGTTGCGCGCGCGGCTGGAAGAAATTGGAATTCCAGCGGAAGCGCCCGGCGAAGGCCACGCTATCACCGAAGCCGAAACCCGGCTGTCGATGATGCAATCGTTTCGCGCCGCCGCGCGCCGCGTCGAGTCGTGGGTTGGCGCCAAGGACGGCACTAACAAAATGGGGGCGTTCCGCAAGTTCGTCTGGAACCCCGTCAAGGAGGGTGCCGACAATTACCGCGTCGACAAGGCCAAGTATTTGAAGGCATACCGCCAGCTGCTGGATGGCGTGGCCCCCACCCTCACCCAGGGCAAGATCGCCGCGCCGGAGCTGAACTACACCTTCGGCTACGACAAAGGCGGCGCCGGCAAGGCCGAACTGCTGCACGCGATCTTGCATACCGGGAACGAAAGCAACAAGACAAAATTGCTACTCGGGCGCAAGTGGGCGAGCAAGAACGAAGACGGCTCCGTAGACACCTCGCGGTGGGACGCGTTTGTTGATCGCATGATCGCGGAAGGTCGGCTGGTCAAGGCAGACTTCGACTTCGCCCAGGGCGTATGGGACTTGCTTGAAAAGATGAAGCCGCAGGCGCAGAAAACGCACCGCGACGTGTTCGGCCGGTACTTCGACGAGGTGACGGCCGACGCCTTCACCAACCAGTTCGGCAGCTACGCCGGGGGCTACGTCCCGGCGATGGCGGATTCGCGCATCGTCGCCGACGCCAAGACCCGCGCGCTGGCCGAAGAAGAAAACAGCACGTTGCAAGCGTCGTTTCCTTCGACCGGCAAGGGCTTCACGAAAGCCCGCGTCGATTACAACAAGCCGCTGCTGCTGGACCTGCGCAGCCTGTCCGGCCACATCGACAAGGTGCTGTTGTTCTCGCACCTGGAGCAACCCATCCGCGACGTGCGCCGCGTGCTGGCGTCAAGCGAGGTGGCGTACGCGATAAACCGGATTGACCCGGCGGCGTTCGACGGCCTGTTGACGCCCTGGTTGAACCGCACCGCGCGCCAGCAAGTGGAAACTCCGGTAAGCGGATCGAACGGCATGATGCGGTTTTTCTCGGCGACGCGCTCGCGCGCCGGCATGGCAGCCATGTTCGCCAACGTGTCGAACAGCGTACAGCAGGTGACGGGTCTATCGATCGCGCTGCTCAAGGTCAAGCCAAAATACCTGCTGGCCGCGTCCGCCGAGTTCATTCTCAGCCCGCGCCAGGTGGCCGCTGCCGTCGCCGCGGCGTCGCCGTACATGGCCAGCCGGATGGAAAACGAGGTGGCGCACATGAGCGGCGCCATCAACGATATCCTGCTCAACCCGAGCGTGTACGAGAATGCGAAAGCCTGGGCGGCGCGGCACGCGTATTTTATGCAGTCGGCGGTGGACAACGTAATCGGCCCGATGGTGTGGTTGGGCGCCTACAACGAGGCGATGGAGTCGGCGCCAGCCGGGTCAACCGATGACCAGATAAAAACCTACGCTCGGCGCCTGGCCGACTCGGCCGTGCGCGAAACCCAGGGCAGCACCTTGCCCGAGGACATCAGCCGGCTTGAAACCGGCAACGCATTCGTGCGCCTGTTCACCCAGTTCACGGGGTATTTCAACATGCAAGCGAACGTTCTCGGCACAGAGTTCGCCAAAATAGGAGAAGACGTAGGACTGCGCAACGGCTTGGGGCGCGGCTTCTACGTGCTGCTGTTCGGCTTCCTCGCGCCGGCATGGTGCGCCGAGCTGATCGCGCAAGCGTTCCGTGGCGGGCCGCCGGACGAGGACCGGGACGGCGAGTACCTGGATGACTGGTTGGCGGCGCTATTCGGTTGGGGGACGCTGCGCGCCGCCACCGCGCTTGTCCCGGTCGTTGGCCAGGGCATCAACGCGGTGGCCAACGCGACCAACAGCAAGCCGTATGATGACCGGGTGGCCACCTCGCCGGCCGTCAGCATGATCGAAAGCGCGGCCCGCTCGCCCGTGTCGGTCTACGACGCCATTGCCAATGACGCCAAGCCGTCGAAGGCCGTGCGCGACGTGGCCACGCTCATTACGCTCACCACCGGCCTGCCCGCATCGACGATGGCGCGCCCAATAAGCTACATGGCCGACATCGCCGACGGCCGTATCGCCCCCACAGGGCCGGTCGACATGGCGCGGGGCGCGGTTACAGGGGCGGCCGGCCCGCAAAGCAAGCAGTGATGGCGGGTGCGCGTGACCGAATAGCATGCGGGGAAAATCCCCCGCATGACGATCTCTTCCACCACCCGCAAAGCAGGGCCGTATAGCGGCACCGGCGCCCAAACCGCCTACCCATTCGGCTACAAGGTCTTTCTGGCCAGCGATGTGCTGGTGGTGCAGACTGACGCGGCCGGCGCGGAAACAACGCTGGCGTTGACGACGAATTACACCGTGACGCTGAGCGCGGACCAGAACGCTACCCCCGGCGGCACCGTGACCATGCTGGTGGCTCCGCCGGTGGGCTACTTGCTTACCCTCGGTAGCCGAGTGCCGGCGCTGCAAGGGCAAAGCATTCCGAACAACGGCGGGTTTTACCCGAAGGTCGTTGAGGACGGCTTGGACAAAGTCACCATCGAGGTGCAGCAGCTCGCCGAGCAAGTAGGCCGCTCGCTGAAATTCGCGTTCTCCGATACGATCAACGGGGACTTACCGACCGCTCAGGTGCGGGCTAATAACCTGTTGGGCTTCGATGCGTCCGGCAACCCGGTCGCCGTGGCGCCGGCAGCGCAGAGCGCGAGCGCGCTACAGGCATTGCTGGCCGGAACTGAGGGCGTGACCTACGTCGGCAATGCGGCCGATAAGCGTGTTCTGGCAGCTTCGATTGGCGTATCCCTCATCGGGATAATCCGCGCTGCAACTGGCGCGGTTGCTGCAACCGTAGATAATTGGCTTCAGCGGCAAGATGTTCGCGTGTTTGAATTTATGTCGAGCGCCATGATTGCAGACGTTGAGTCCGGGGCTATGGCGATGGACCACACTGCGGCAGTTCAATCGGCCATCAATGCCGCAGTGACGAAAAAGCGAAAACGGGTACTGTTCGGTGCCGGCACATTCAAAATCACCGCGCCGATTACTTGGAATAACACAACCAGTGCAGACCAGCCGGGCACTGCATTTGTAGGGGACGGGCGCGATGCCACTATCCTGCGGTCATTCATCGCCAATGGTCCTGTTTTCGATATCCGTGGCACGAAAAGTTTCGCGTCTGGCGGAACCGGATCGCGGTTTTTCAACGGCGGCGGGATTTATGGTATCCGGTTTGACGGGCAAAGCGCAACGGGCACATCGGACGCCATTTTCGTGCAGGGCTGGCAGTACGCCGAGATTGTAGGTTGCTATATCACCACGTTCCCGCGCGACGGCGTGCGCCAATGGGTCGATACCGGATTCCCGAATGCCGACTACTCGTCATCCAGCATCAACATCATCGACACATGGCTGTGGGATTGCGCTGGCCAAGGCGTCAACCAGACCGGAGCAATCGGGGCGTGGTCGTGGAAGTTCGAAAAAGTGCTGTTCGGCTACTGCGGCATGGGAGCGACGATCGCCAGCGCGGGAAATTCATTCCTCGATTGCTCATTCGTCGGAAGCGGCTACTCGCCAGCGGGGGTAGCACGTTCGGGCGGTTCGCATCTCCAGATAGGCTCAATTGCCGGCGGCACGAATCGTATTACCATGCGCGGCTGTGAGTTCGATTTTGCGCGCCTTGCTCACGTGAAACTTGACTATTGTTCCACCGTCACGATCTCACAATCCCGTTTCATTTTCAACGACCGGAACGCGACGGGATCGCTCACCCCAAGCGTAGGCGGCGTGGTCATCGCGCCGGATGGCGCAGGGTCAAATGTCGGCGGCGTTCATATTGACCACTGCAACGTGCGAATCGACACGGCGGGGATTTGTAATGCATTCGTAATTGCAAATTCGTCAAACACGACAAATATCCGAGTGGTTGATACGACGTACTCAAATAACTCCGGGGCTACGCTGAATAAATACGTTGGATTCACATCGTCTAATTTCAATGTCCGCTACGATTATTGCGCGATAGACGGCGGGCTGTCGTCCGATTGCATACCGGGCCGCCCGTTGCCGGAATACATCGGCCAAGCCACTTCGGCCACCGTTCCGGCGGGGGCAGTCGTAATATTCGGCACGCAAGAAGCGGTTAACCTCCAGATTTTCGCGGCCACCTTGTACAACACAGCGACCGGCGTATTTACCTGTCCAGTAACAGGGTACTACGACATTGCGTTCTCTATCGTCGTGGTTAGCGCCACGACCGCCGAGTATTATCAATTCCAATTGAGAAAAAACGCCGTACTTGTGACCGAATTCAATTTTTCGGGCAACTCGCTTTCCCGGACATTAATGGCAGGCGGATATCGCGTGTACTGTAACGCTGGAGACACGCTTGATATTTTCTCTTCTGGTGTAAGCGGGAAGGCTATCACGGGAAGCTATTCGCAACTCGTGATCAAGTTGTCACCATGGCCACTGTGAACATTATTCGACCAGTGCGGTTGTCACATCAATGGAATAAAGGATCGTCATGCCAAATCAAGAATTACAGAAAGAGGACCGCCGCCGTCCAGATCGCCAGCACGACCTTGTGCGAGCTGTCGTGGTTGCTGTGCGCGAGGAAGTTGCCGCTCAAAGCATCCCCGACGACATGCACCGCGAGCATCACGCGTATCTGGTTGAGGTCATCGATGAAAAGCGGCGCAAGCGCGAGACGGCCGAGAAGATCAAGGCAAGTGTCGGCGGGTGGATGATTATCAGCGCGCTATCGGGCCTCGGCACCGCTGCGTACCAGGGCTTCAACTGGGTCAGGGAGCACATGAAATGAATTTTGACGAAGCGTTCGACGAGCTGCAAATTAGCGAGGGCGGCTACAGCGACCACCCCGACGACACCGGCGGCGCCACGATGTACGGCGTCACCGAGCGCGTGGCGCGCGCGCGCGGATACGCCGGGGATATGCGCGCGCTGCCGCTGGCGTTCGCCAAAACCGTCGCCCGCGCCGACTACTGGGACAAATTTCAATGCGACCAGCTCGGCCCGGTGCTCGGGTTCCAGGTGTTCGACGCGGCGTATAACGGTGGGCCGGCGGCGAAATGGCTACAGCGCGCGGTCGGCGCCACCGAAGATGGCGTGATCGGCGCGAAGACCATCGGGGCGCTGCGGGCGACCGACCCGATCAAAGTCATGGCGCGCTTCAACGCGTACCGCCAGCAGTACCTGGCCGGGTTGGCCGTCTGGCCCTCGTTCGGCAAGGGCTGGGCGCGCCGCATCGCCGCGAACCTGCTGCTGGGGGCCGCGTGAACCCGCTGCTGCTCGGGCCGCTGGCCGACATCATCAAGGGCGTCATCACCAGAGTCTGGCCGGACCCGGCGGCGCAGGCCGACGCGCAACTCAAACTGGCGGTGATGGTGCAAAATGGCGAGCTGGCCCAGCTTGCCGCCGCGACCGACCTGGCGAAAGCGCAGATCGGCGTCAACGCCGCCGAGGCCGCTAGCACGTCCCTGTTCGTCGCTGGCTGGCGCCCGTTCATCGGGTGGGTGTGCGGGGCATCCCTCGCGTTTAAATTCATCCTGGGGCCGCTGCTGGCGTTCTGCGCGGCTTTGGTAGGCCATCCTGTTGACTTGCCCGAATTGGACTTCTCCGAAATGTCAACCATCCTGTTTGCCTTGCTTGGCCTTGGCGCCATGCGGACGGGCGAGAAAATCAAGGGCGTCGCATGACCTACGCGCGAGTAAAAGGGGCGCGTATTCTGGCTTAAATTTGCTCCGCAAAACAGGCGCATTTTGCCGGCGGCAAGGGCTAGAAAACGCGAAGAATTTAGCTTTTTGCGGTGCTGGAATCTGGTCAGAACCCGCATGTTTGCTGGGTTTATGTTAAAGCTTGGGAAGCTTCTGCTCTACCATTGAGCTACACCCGCGAAGCTCGCATTCTACGCGAGTTTGCACATCGTTGACAAATTTCACTCGCGTCCAAGCAGATCCATCGAAGCTGGGCTAGCCGTCGGTTGCGAACCGGTGGTTACAAATTAAGTAAGCGCGGCGCCGTTTATCTCCATTGCACTGTCAACCATACTGGGACCCAGCAGTACCGCCCCCCCACCACGACAGGAGAGAACATGCATAGCGCAATCATAGGCAAGAAAACGGCGCCGGCAAGCCGGTTTGCCACCGGCGCCCCGGCTGCAGCCGGCAACAGCAAAAACGCATGGGCGCGGCTCGCCGCGCTGGTGCTTGCAGCTTGCGCCGGACTGGCGGCGGGCGCCGCGTGCGCCGGCACCCTGGGCACGTTCACGTCGGACGCCAACGGCTTCGACACCCACACTTATTATTATGACGACGGCCAGGAAGTCACGCTGATCGATACCCAGTTCGTGCCGGCGCTGACCGCCGCCATGCTGGCGCAAGTGAAGCGCCAGACCGCGTCCCCCGTCACCCGCGTCATCGTCACCCACGCCAATCCGGACAAGTTCAATGGCCTGCCCTACCTGCACCAACTCGGGGTCGACTCCATCACCAGCGCGGCCGTTGCCGCCGACATGCCGCTGGTGCATGCGTACAAGGAGAACTTCTGGGTGAACGTGGCCGAGGCCTTCAAGCCGGGCACCTACCCTGCCTTCGAGCAGGTGAAGACGACGTTTGCCAAGTCCTCGACCATTCGCCTGAAGTCCGGCGAAACGCTGTCCTTGTTCGAACTCGACAATCCCGGCGTGGCGGCGCACCAAGTGGTGGTGCGCATCGACGCCACCGGCGACCTGCTCGTCGGCGACCTGGTGCATACCAAGGCCCATCTGTGGCTCGAAGGCGGCCTGGTAGACGGCAAGCCGCACGCCGATCTGCGGCGCTGGTCCGACGCGGTGGCCGAATTGCCGCCGCTGGCCGCCGGCAAACCGGCGGCGAAGCTGTATGGCGGACGCGGCGAGGCAATCGCCGTTGCCGACGCCGTGCGTGAACAGCAGCGCTACCTGGCGCGGGCGCGGGCCTTGGTGGCCGGCTATATCGATGAACTGGGCCAGCGCAAGCGCGAATTGCGCGACCCGGCGCGAAGCAAGGCGCATTACCAGGCGCTACAGGGACGCTTCGCCAGCGCGTTCCCCGAATACCAGCTGCCTTATATGATCGGGTACAGCGTCTACGGCTTGGTGAATACGTTGGCGGACTAGGCCATTGCTACGGTGTGGAAAAACCGCCGCCGTGGACGAAGCGGGAACGCTTGCGCGCAAAAACGATCTATACGGTAACGGCCGAATTCGGCCGAATTGCGCCCGTGGCAAGCTTGCGCCACGTCCACTTTTTCCCCGTATCGAGGCCAGCCCACTATTATGAGCACATCCGATTCCAAACACGACATCGTCCCGGTGCCGCACGAGGCGGCGGAACTGTTCCGCCTGATGGCGGAAGAAATCGAGGAATGCGCGATTTTTCTGATGGACCCGCACGGCGTCATCACCACCTGGAACCGGGCCGCCGAAGTGATGAAGGGTTACCTCGCCCACGAGGCGGTGGGCCAGTATCTGGGCATCCTGTACACGCCGGAAGACGTGGCCCGCGACCGGCCGGCGCACAACCTGCGCGAGGCGGCTAAACACGGCTATTACCGCGAAGAGACCTGGCGCAAGAAAAAGGACGGTTCGCTGTTTTTCGCCCACATCGCCCTGACCGCGCTGCGCGACGACGGCGGCCAGTTGCTCGGCTTCTCCAAGGTCACGCTGGACCTGACGCCCCACAAAATGCTCGAACAATGCCTCGATGAAAAAGAGGAAACCCAGCGCATCATGGAGGCGGCCAAGGCCGGCACGTGGAAATGGCAGGTCGGCAACGGCCACATCGAATTTTCCCCGGCCTTCCTCGGGATGCTCGGTTATCAGGAGCACGAACCGGGCCAACAGGACGACGCCTGGGCCAAGCTGGTGCATCCGGACGACGCGCCGGGATGGGGCGCGCAGCTCGCCGCGGTGCGCCAGCAATGCCCGGCGTTGCCGCTGGCGTGCGAGCTGCGCTTGCGCCGCAAGGACGGCGCGTGGCGCTGGTTTTACATGCGCGCCGACTGGCGCTGGAACGAACGCGACCGGGCGTTTTTGCTGATGGGCGTGAACGTCGACATCCACGACAGGAAACTGCTGTCGCAGGAAAGGGAGGCGCTGGCGCTGCAGATACAAACCGAGCGCAACCGCTTTGCCGCGATCCTCGACCAGATGCCGGTGTCGGTCGTGCTCGCCGAGGTGCCGGGCGGCGCCGTGCTGTACCAGAACCATGTGTCGCAGCGGCTGTTCGGCACGCCGCCGCTTGCGCTGCCCAGTTACCGCGACTACGCGCAATTCCAGCTGGCCGACGCCGACGGCCGGCCGCTGCCGGCGCACGAGCATCCGCTGGCGCGCGCCATCGCGCAGGACGCGCCGGCCAGCGCCGAGCAAGTGCTGGCGCGCCAGGCCGATGGCGCGCTGGCGCACTTTTCCGTCAGCGCCGCGCCGGTGCACGATGACGACGGCGTCGCCCGCGTGGCGGTGTCGGTGATGCACGACATCGAGGCGCAAACGCGCCTGCGCAAGCTGCTCGAGGCGGAAAAGGAGCGCGCCCAGGTGACGCTGAAGGCGATCACCAACGGCGTCGTCACCACCGACCTCGACGGCCTGGTCGACAGCATGAACGCCGCCGCCGAGCGCATGACCGGCTGGAGCGAGGCGCAGGCGCGCGGCCAGGCGGTCGGCGCCGTGGTCGAGCTGCGCGACGCCGACGGCGCCGCCGCGCCCGACGATCCGATCGCCTTGTGCCTGCGCGACAACCGCGCGGTCAGCTCGCCCGGCCACGCGCTGCTGCTGGCGCGCGGCGGGCGCCGCTATTCGGTCGAGCACGCCAGCGCGCCGCTGCACCTGGCCAACGGCCGCCCCGACGGCGCCGTGCTGGTGCTGCACGACGTGACCGAGGCGCGCGGGCTGCTCGACAGCCTGAGCCACCAGGCCACCCACGACGCGCTGACGGGCCTGGTCAACCGGCGCGAATTCAGCGTGCGCCTGCAGCGCGCACTCGACCGTAACAAGGAGACGGCCGAGAAAAACAGCGCCTTGCTGTACATGGACCTGGACCAGTTCAAGATCATCAACGACACTTGCGGCCACGGCGCCGGCGACGAGTTGCTGCGCCAGCTCGCCTACGCCTATGGCCAGCACGTGCGCGAGCGCGACACGCTGGCGCGCATCGGCGGCGACGAGTTCGCGCTGATCGTCGAGCATTGCACCGAGGCCGAGGCCATGCGCGTGGCCGACAAGCTGCTTGAAACCACCCGCGCCTTCCGCTACGTCTGCAAGGAGCGCTCGTTCCAGCTCGGCGTGAGCATCGGCCTGATCCCCATCGACGGCGTCGCCGACAGCGTCGAGGAGGCGCTGCGGCTGGCCGACCACGCCTGTTACATCGCCAAGGAGTCGGGCCGCAACCGCGTCTTCATTCAGAAAAGCGGTGACGTCGAGATGGTGCAGCGGCGCAACGACATGTACTGGACCACACGCGTCGGCGACGCCTTCCGGGCCAACCAGCTGGAGTTGTTCTACCAGCCCATCGAGGCGCTCGGCGGCGCGGCGCGGGGCCTGCACTACGAAATCTTGCTGCGCATGAAGAACGGCAGCGCCGGCCCGATCCTGCCCGGCACCTTCCTGCCGTCGGCCGAGCGCTACGACATCATGCCCAGCATCGACCGCTGGGTGCTCGACCACAGCCTGGCGTGGCTGGAGCAGCATCCACAGCACGTCGCCGAGCTGGAGCTGTGCAGCATTAACCTGTCGCAGCGCACGCTGGCCGACCCGGCGTTCCGGCAATACGCGGTCGCGCGCATCGGCTCGTCGTCGCTGCCGCCGCAGAAACTGTGCTTTGAAATCACCGAAACGGGCGCCGCCGCCAACCTGCACAAGACGCTGTCGTTCATCAACGAGTTGAAGGCGCTCGGCTGCAGTTTCGCGCTCGACGATTTCGGCACCGGCATGGCCTCGTTCGCCTACCTGAAGCAGTTGCCGGTCGACTACGTGAAGATCGACGGCTCCTTCATCCAGGCGATGGGGCGCAGCCAGGTCGATTTTGAAATGGTCCGCTTCACCAACGAGATCAGCCACCTGATGGGCCGGCGCACGATCGCCGAATTCGTCAGCAACCAGGACACGCTGCAGCAATTGAAGGCGATCGGCGTGGATTTCGCCCAGGGCTTCCTGCTCGGCAAACCGCGCCCGCTGGCGCCGGCGCCGCGCGCTTGAGCCTTAGCCCGGCAGCAGTTCCAGGCGCTGCTGCGCCTGCGCCAGCTCGGCGGCGCCCATGCGCGCCGCCGCCTGCCGGATGAACTTGGCGGCGCCGTGGGCGCCGCCCTTGTCGGCCAGCGACAGCCACAGGTAGGCTTGCAGCGGGTCGGCCGGCGCGCCCTGGCCGCTGGCGTACATCAGCCCCAGGTTGAGCTGGGCCCGCGCGTGCCCCTGCTGGGCCGCCTTGAGGTACCAACAGTGGGCCGCCGCGTAGTCTTGCGGTACACCTTGGCCGTTGTCGTAGCGCAGGCCAAGGGCGAACTGCGCCTGCGTGTGGCCTTGCTCGGCGGCCTTGCGGAACCACGCGTGCGCCTGGGCGCCGTCCGGCGCCGGGCCGTCGTCCTGGTCGTGCAGCAGCGCCAGCATGTATTGCGCGGCGGCGTAGTCCTGCTCGGCGGCGCGGCGGTACCAGGCCAGCGCCAGGCGCGCGTCGCGCGGCACGCCCTGCCCGGTTGCATAGCGCAGGCCGAGGTCGAACTGGGCCCGCGGGTGGCCCTGGTCGGCCGCCTTGCGGTACCAGAACACCGCCTCCTGCGGGTCGGCCGGCAGGCCGTAGCCGTGCTCGTACAGCAGGCCGAGGTGGTATTGCCCGGCCGCGAAGCCCTGCTCGGCGGCCTTGCGATACCACAGCTGGGCCTGGCCGTAGTCTTGCGCCACGCCCTGGCCGTGCTCGTAGTGCAGGCCGAGGTTGTTCTGCGCCGCCGCGTGGCCCTGCCCGGCCGCCTGGCGATACCATTGCTGCGCCTTGAACTCGTCGCGCGGCACGCCCTGGCCGTTGTCGAAGATCAGGCCGAGGTTGAACTGCGAGCTGGCGTGGCCCTGCTCGGCGGCGCGCCGGTACCACAGGATCGCCTGCTCGCTGTCCCGTTCCAGCAGAGGGTCGGCGCCCTTGTCGTGGCGCAGCGCCAGGTTGAACTGGGCCGGCGCGTAACCCTGCTCGGCGGCCTTGCGGAACCAGGCCGTGGCCTGCTGGCGGTCTGGCGCCACGCCCTGCCCGTTGTCGTAGCGCAGCGCCAGGTTGAACTGGGCGCGCGCGTGGCCCTGCTCGGCCGCCTTGCGGTACCAGGCGACGGCCAGGTTCAAGTCCCGCGGCACGCCCTTGCCGTTGTCGTACATCATGCCCAGGTTGTTTTGCGCGCCGGCGTCGCCCTGCTCGGCCGCCTTGCTGAACCAGTGCATCGCCAGCGCGCTGTCCTGCGCCACGCCGTGGCCCTTGGCGTGCAACCAGCCCAGGTTGTACTGCGCCGCCGCGTAACCCTGCTCGGCGGCCTGCCCGTACCAGTGCGCCGCCTGTTCGTAACTCTGCTCGACGCCCTGGCCCTTTTGGCACATTACGCCGAGGTTGTATTGGGCGTGCTCCAAGCCCTGCGCCGCGGCGCGCCGGTACCAGGCCACGGCCGCCGCGTAGTCCTGCGCCGCGCCCTGGCCGTTGAAGTACATGAAGCCCAGGCTGTGCTGGGCGTTGGCGACGCCGCGCTCGGCCAACGCCTTGACGCGCAGCAATTCGGCGGTGAAGTGGCCGCTGGCGGCGGCCTCGGCCACGCTGGCGCTCGGGTTCGGCATCGCCGCTTAAGCCTTGGCCGCCAAGTGCCGCGCCGCGGCGGCGGCGGCGGCGGCGGCGGCGGGTCGGCGCTGCTGCTGCAAGACGTCGATGAAATCGTCCAGCGAGATGGGCCGGTGGTACAGATAGCCCTGCATCGTGCTGCAGCCGTTGGCCTGCAGGTAGCGCGCCTGCACCTCGGTCTCGACGCCCTCGGCGATCAGGTGCAGGCCGAGCCCGCGGGCGATTGAAATGATCGCCAAAATCACCGGGAAGTGGCCGTGCTCGTCGTGGATTTCCTTGACGAAGGATTGGTCGATCTTGATCGTGTGGATGGGAAAGCGGTGCAGGTAGGACAGCGACGAATAGCCGGTGCCGAAATCGTCGATGGCCACCGAGACGCCCAGCTGGCACAGTTTGTTGAGCTGTTCGATCGCGTACTGCGGGTTGCGGATGCAAATGTTCTCGGTGATCTCGACTTCGATCTGCGCCGGCGAGATACCGTAGCGTATCAGCGCGCCGCGCATCTTCTCGAAGAAGTCGCCGCGGTCCAGGTACTGCGGCGAGACGTTCAGCGACAGGCGGATGTCCTCGCCGCCGGCGGCGTTCCATTGCAACAGGTCGCGGCACAGCGCGCCCAGCATCCAGTCGGAGATCGGCAGCATCAAG
Organism: Janthinobacterium sp. CG3; assembly: GCF_000344615.1. Lineage (GTDB taxonomy): Bacteria > Pseudomonadota > Gammaproteobacteria > Burkholderiales > Burkholderiaceae_D > Janthinobacterium. Next base: position 415,661 of record NZ_KB467825.1, read on the forward strand.
CCGTTTTCCTCGGCGAACGGCAGGAACTCGCCGGCCGACAGCAGGCCGCGCTGCGGGTGGTTCCAGCGCATCAGGCCCTCGGCGCCGATGATGCGCCCGCTCGCCACGTCGATCTGCGGCTGGTAGTACATTTCCAGCTGGTTCAGCTCGAGCGCCTTGCGCAGGCTTTGCTCCAGCGCGATCTTCTGGTGCGACACGTCCAGCATCGACGTGTGGTAGAAGCTGTGGCCGTTCTTGCCGAGCGCCTTGACCTGGTACATGGCGATGTCGGCGTGGCGCAGCAGCTCGTCGATGCCCTCGCCGTCGCCCGGGTAGATGGCGATGCCGATGCTCGCCGAAATATGCACCTGGTGGCCGTCCAGGTCGAACGGCCGCTGCAGGCTGTCGAGGAATTTGTCGGCGATCAGCTTGGCGTCCTCGCGGTCGCGCAGCTCCGGCAGCACGATGGTGAACTCGTCGCCGCCCTGGCGCGCCAGCGTGTCGCCGCGGCGCAGGCAATCCTTCAGGCGCTGCGCCACCTGCTGCAACAGCTCGTCGCCCTTGACGTGGCCGAGCGTGTCGTTGACCAGCTTGAAGCGGTCCAGGTCGATGAACATCACCGCCAGCTCGCTCAGCTTGCGCTTGGCCTGGATCACCGCCAGGCCGAGCCGGTCCTTGAACAGCATGCGGTTCGGCAGGTCGGTCAGGATGTCGTGGTAGGCCTGGTAGGAAATCACCTCCTCGGCGCGCTTGCGGTCGGTGATGTCGCGCGCCACGCCGTAGGTGCCGAACAGCTCCGCCTTCTTGGCGCCCAGCGGCGGCGCGTGCATGCCGATGGCGTTCAGGCCGATCATCATCAGGGTATTGCTGAAGGTGCGGTCGGCGCCGTTGCCGTTGCGGCATTTCAGGCGCAGCTCGACGTTGCGCGAGGCGCGCTCGTCGAGCCGGCGCTCGTTGAAGGCATAGCGCGCGCGCTCCTGGTCCTCGTCGTGCACCAGGGTCGTATAGTGCTTGCCGATCAGCTCCTCGCGGCTGAAGCCGAGCAATTGCTGGACGCGGTCGTTGACGTAGGTGATACGCCCGTCATGGTTGAGCGTGTAGATGATGTCCGGCGAGCTGTCGACCAGGTAGCGGTACATGCGCTCGGAGTTTTCCAGCTGCGAGGCGATGCGCTCGTTCTCGATCGCCAGCTTGCGCTTTTGCAGCGCGTTGTCGACCGTCTTCAGCAGCTCCTCGCGGCTGTAGGGTTTGCGCAGGTAGTCGTAGGCGCCGCGCTTCAGGGCGCCGATCGCCGCCTCGATGCCGACCTCGCCGCTCATGACGATGACGTCGCCCTCGATGCCGCGGCTGTTCATGTAGTCCATGATCTCGTGGCCGCTCATGTCGGGCAGGCGCAGGTCGAGCAGGATCAGGTCGAAGCGCAGCTTGCCCAGCTCGGCCAGCGCCTCGCCGCCGCAGGTGGCGGTGACGAGCTGGTAGTCGCGTCCACGCAGCAGTTCGTAGAGCGAGGACAGCAGCCGCGGTTCGTCGTCGACCAGCAGGATGCGGGCGCAGTGTTCGGTGTCGAAACCGTGCGGCGTCGCGGCGGCGGGGTGCGTGGCGGCGGCGCCGGCGGGGTTCGCGTTCATTCTGGCCTTAAACTGGGTCCATCGCCCGCGTGTGCACGCCGGACGGTTGGCTGTTGCCGCTGCGCGCGGGCAGCAGGATTTCAAACGAGGTACCGTTGCGGCCGCTGCGGCAGCTGATCATGCCCTGCATTTTCTTGACCAGGCCGTGCACGATGGACAGGCCGAGGCCGTGGTGGGCGCCGTCCTTGGCGCTGCGCACCGGCGCGAACAGGTTGGCCAGCACCTCGGCCGACAGGCCCGGGCCGGTGTCGCTGACGCACAGTTCCAGGTACAGGCGGCGTTCGCGGTTGACGTGGCCGCGGTTGGCAATTTCCACCGTGCCGCCGGCCGGCATCGCCTCGACCGCGTTCTTGACCAGGTTCACCAGCACCTGCTTGAGCATGTCGGCGTCGGCCTCGACCTCGGCCGGCTGGTCGTGCATGCGCGCGACGATCTGCACCGAGGCGGGCACGAAGTCGGTGGCGCGGAACAGGCGCAGCACCTCGGCCGCCACCCGCGCCGCGTCGGTGGCGCGCGCCGTCTCGCTCGGCTGCAGGTCGGCCAGTCCGCCGACCAGTTGGCCGACGCGGTCGATTTCCTCGTTCAAAATGGCCATTTCGCCAAGCACCGGCTCCTGCCGCGCCAGCTTGCTGTCGAGCACGCTCAAATAGTTCTTGATGATAGACAGCGGGTTGTTCACCTCGTGCACCACGCGGCGCGACGCCTCGCGGTACTCCTCGGCGACGTGGGCGAGTTGCCGGCGCGCGTGGCCGCGCTCGCTCATCGCCGTCTCCAGCGCGGCGGCGGCCTGGTGGCCGAACGCTTGCAGGAAGCGCTCGCGCTTCAGGTAGCCCGGCACCTGCCAGGCCCGCGCGCCGCCGACCAGCAGACCCAGGCAGCGTTGCCCGGCCACCAGCGGCAGGCACACCAGGGTGTCGCTGGCCAGGATGCGCAGCAACTGCTCCTCGGCGATGCCCAGGGCGGCGTCGCCGCGGCCGACGCAGGCCAGGCGGCGCTGCAGCGCGGCGCCGGCCAGCGGCCCGCCCCCGGCCAGCGGCACCGCGAACTCGGCCAGGCGTTGCTGCTGCTCGCCGCCGGCGGCGCCGACCAGCGCGTGGCCGGTCGGGTTTTCCAGCAGCACCACGGTGGCGTCGAAATCAAACAGGATGCGCGCCGAGCGGGTGATCGAGTCCAGCAGCCCGGCCTCGCCCTGCTGGCGGGCGAAGGTCTGGCCCATTTCCGACACCAGCACCATGTTGCGCACCTCTTCCGACAGGCGCTGCTGCACCGGGTCGGGCGGCGCCGCCGCGCAGGCCGGCGGCGCCACCACGTCGTCGGCGCCGCTCAGGTCGATGCCAAGCTGGTCGGCCGCCTTGGCGACCTGCCGCGCGGCCGTCTGGACGACCGCCGCCAGCCGCTCCCGGTCCAGGCCGCACAGGCGCACGGCGTCGTCGATGGCGCCCTGCTCGTCGCGGTGGCAGCACAGCAGATGCGCCAGGCGCACGATGCGGATCAGCGGGTGGGCCGACTCCAGCCGCGCGGCCGGTTCGTGGTGGTACAGCACGCTGTCGGCCAGGAAGGAGTCGAGGTGCCAGCGCTCGATGAGCCAGGCGCCGGCTTCGGAATGGGTGATTTGCAGCGTGCGCTGCTCGACCGCGCACAGCGCCTCGTCGTCGCGCGCCATGAAGTTGACGGCGTATTCCTTGGGCGCGGTGGCCAGCAGCGCCAGCCGGCCGACGTTGTGCAGCAGCCCGGCCAGGTAGGCTTCCTCGACGTGCGGGTAGTCCATCGCCTTGGCGATGTCGCGGGCGATGACGGCCGCCGTCAGCGAGGTTTTCCAGAAGCCGCGCAGGTCGGTGCTGCCGGAGTGGGGGAAGCTGCTGAAGGTCTGGAACACCGATTCGCTGATGACCAGGGTCTTGATCATGTCGGTGCCCAGCGACACCAGCGACTGCTCCAACCCGACGCTGCGGCCGGGCCGGTGGTAGGCCGAGCTGTTGGCCACCGCCAGGATCTTGCTGGTCATGCCGGCGTCCTTGGCGATCAGCGCGGCCAGCTCCGGCATGCCGGCGTCGTCGGCCTGCAGGTGCTCGATCAGCTTGATGAGTATCTGGGGCATCGCCGGCAGGCGGGCAATCAGCAGGCGATTGCGAATATCTTGGTCTGAATGATGCATCGTATCAAGCACAGCCGCCAAAAGAGAGGGTCGGATCGGAGGTGCGCTGGAACGGCGCAGCGCAGCCACGTTGGTTGACTCTGGAACTCAGCTGAAGCGGCTGTTTTGTTAGTGCGAGCCGATTCGACAAAAAAGTGATATTAGCATAAAGCGCAGAATAACTTGCAAATAAGAAAAACTAGTTGAGCATTTCCCTATACCCATTCGTACCGTGAAGTGGCTCGAACCAAGGACATCAGCCCTCCAAGATTGTCGCAGGTCGGGTTAGCCCGCCAGGGCGTCACCCGACCGGCGCCGGCGGCGGCTCGGCGGCGGACGACGCTTTGCCAATCCGACCGGCGCAAGCCTGGCCGAGCGGCGTTAAAACGGCGCCGCGACGTCCTTGCGCCAGCGTTCGCGGAACAGCCGCGAGGCGATCCACAGCGCCAGCGAGATCGCCGCGCAGGCCAGTTGGCCCGCCGCCAGCCACAGCACCGAGTGCGACAGGAACGGCGCGATGACGCCGGCCACCAGCGCGCCCAGCAGCGTCTGCGCGAACGACTGGCACGACGCGACGGTGCCGCGGATGTGCGGAAACAGGTCCATCGCCAGCATCGTCGCGCCGGGCGTGACCAGCGACATGCCGAAGGTGTAGAAGAACAGCGGTGCGACCGACCACGGCAGCGACGGCGCGAACAACAGGTGGTAGCCGACGTTGCAGACGGCGGCGCCCAGCAGCAGGGCGAAGCCGATGCCGATCTGCCGCACCAAGGTGATCGAGCCGGCCAGGCGGTTGGCCGCCAGCGCGCCGAGGAAGATGCCGCTGACGGCGGGGATGAACAGCCAGCCGAACTGGTCGGGGCCGAGGTGCAGATGCCGCGGCAGCATCACCGGCGCGGCCGTGATGAACAGGAACAGGCCGGCGAAATTGAAGGCGGTGACGCCGGCCTTCATGTGGAACAGCGGCGCGCTCAGGATCTGCCGGTAGTTGCGCGCGATGTAGTGCGGGTTGAACGGCTGGCGCAGGTGCGGCGGCAGCGTTTCCGGTAGCCGCTTGTAGCAAAACCACAGCAGGATCAGGGTGTAGGCGAACAGGAACAGGAAGATCGCCCGCCAGTCCAGCAGCTTGACGATCCAGCCGCCCATGATCGGGGCGATGGCCGGCGCGATCGAAAAAATCATCGTCACCATCGACAGCAGGCGCGCCGCCGGCGCGTCCGAATACAGGTCGCGGATAATGGCGCGCCCGACCACCACGCCGGCCCCGGCGGAAACGCCCTGCAGCACCCGGAACGCCCACAGGTAATGCACGGTGCTGGCGGCCGCGCAGCCCAGCGTGCCGATGGCGAACAGCGCCAGCGAGATCAAAATCAGATTGCGCCGGCCGAACGAGTCCGACAGCGCGCCGTGCCACAGCACCATGCCGGCGAAGGCCAGCATGTAGACGGTGAGCGACTGCTGCACCTCGATGGCGCTGGCGTTGAGCGAAGCCTGGATGGCCGGAAAGGCCGGCAGGTAGGTGTCGATCGAGAACGGCCCGAGCATGGCCAGCAGCGCCAGCATGGTCGCCAGCGCGACGCCGCTGAGCGGCGCCATGTGGCTGGGCGGCGGCGGCGGCACCGGCGTCACCGGATCGGCGGGAATGTTCGGCGTGGGAGTGGGGAACATGGGAATCCTGGTAAGCCGGGCGTGCCGGGGGTCGCTGGTATGGGGGGGCTGGCGGCGGCAGGCCGGGCTGCCGACCCGGCCCGCGCCGCCACGGCGTCAGCCCGCGGCCGGGCCCTTCGGTTTGGCTTCCTCGCGGCGGTTGTAACCGGCCACCATGTCAAAGCGGAACAGGCGGCATTCCAACGCGCCGTTGAAGAACGGCGTTTTGCGCGCCTCTTTCAAGCGCAGCAGGCGCGGCAGGCCCAGGTCGGCGGTAAACAGGAACACGGTCCAGCCGGCGAAGCGCTGCTTCAGCGTGGTGCCCATGGCCGAGTAGAACGCGCTCGACAACTCGTCTTCCGGCAGCGTGCTGTCGCCGCGCACGCCGATACGCTCGCCGTACGGCGGGTTGGTCAGCATGATGCCGGCGAGCTCGCTCGGCGGCTTGACTTCCTGCGCCTCGATCTGCTTGAGCGGAACCTCGAACACCACGCCGGCGCAGCGCAGGTTGTGGCGCGTCATCGCCACCATGTCGCCCGAGATGTCGCTGCCGAAAATGGTCGGTTCCAGCGGCAGCGGGTTCGCCTTGATGGCGTTTTTCAGGTCTTGCCACGGCTGCGGCTTGAAGCCGTTGAAATTCTCGAAGGCGAACTGGCGGCTGGCGCCGGGCGGAATGCCCTGCACCATCTGCGCCGCTTCGGCCAGGATGGTGCCGGAACCGCACATCGGGTCGAACAGCACCATGCCCGGCTTCCAGCCGGACACGCGCAGCAGGCCGGCGGCCAGGTTTTCGCGCAGCGGCGCGTCGCCGGTCTCTTCGCGCCAGCCGCGCTTGAACAGGGCCTCGCCCGAGGTGTCGAGGTACAGCGTGAAGGTGTGCGCGTCGAGGAAGCCGACGATACGCATGTCCGGCGTCTTGGTGTTGACCGACGGGCGCTCGTTGCACTGGTCGCGGAAGCGGTCGCAAATCGCGTCCTTGATCTTCAGCGTGGTGAACTCCAGGCTGCGCAGCGGCGATTTGACGGCGGTGACGTCGACGCGGATCGTGTGGTGCACGCCGAACCAGTCTTCCCACGGCTGCGCCAGCGCCAGGTCGTAGATGTCGTTTTCATTCTTGTAGCCCGCATGGGCCATGCGCATCAGCACGCGCGAGGCGATGCGCGAATGCAGGTTGACGCGGTAGGCGTCGGTCAGGTCGCCGGAGCAATGCACGCCGCCGGGTACCTGGTTGTGCACCTTCAGGGTCGCGCCTGCCTGCTGGGCGATCTCGCCCAGTTCCTCGGCCAGCGCCGCTTCCATGCCGCGCGGGCATGGGCAAAAATATGAAGCCATGGTGTACCTTTTATCCGTTGAAAACAAAAAAACAAAAAACTGCCGCGGTAAAAAATACCGGGGCGCGACCAGACGCTGCGCCGCACATCAAAAAAAACAAAACAAGGGCAGATTACTTGTCCACGTCGCCGGCGAAGGCGCGTTCCAGGAAGTCCAGGCGGTCCTGGCCCCAGTAGCCTTCGCCGTCGAAGACGTACCACGGCGAGCCGAACACGCTGGCCGCGCTGGCGTCCTCGGTGTTGCGGTCGTACTCGGCCTGCACGCTGGCGGTCTGCGACGACTTCAGCAGCATGCGCCCGTCCAGCTCGCAGCTATTGGCGATCTGCACCAGCGACTCGTCGTCGCCGATGTTGCGCTCCTCGGCCCACAGGCCGCGCATGATCGCCTGCGACAGTTCCAGCGCCACCTCGACGCCCAGCGCCAGCCGGGTGGCGATGATCAGCTTGGCGGCGGCGTCCGGCGAGACCGGGAAAAACTTCGGCTGCGGATTCAGCGGCATTTGCAGGAACGCCGACCAGCGCGCCAGCTCGGCCAGGCGGTAGGCCTGGCGCTGCGGCGCGCGCTTGGCCAGCGGCAGACCGCCCGACAGGCTGAACACCTTGCCCAGGTCGAAGGGCCGCACCTCGATTTGCACGCCGTGCCGCTTGGCCATGGCCACCATGCGCGCGTGCCCCAGATAGGTCCACGGCGACTGCGGGGCGAAAAAATACTGGCAAATTTTGCTCATGCTGCTCCGATCAGAAAGGCTTGACGACCACCAGCACGACGATCGCCAGCAACAGCACCACCGGCACTTCGTTGAACCAGCGGAACCAGGCATGGCTGCGCTGGTTGACGCCGTTCTCGAACTTTTTCAAAATCGCGCCGCAGGCGTGGTGGTAGCCCAGCGCCAGGACCACGAAGGCCAGCTTGGCGTGCATCCAGGCCGGCATCTTCATGCCGGCGGCGGCGCCGCCGTACTGCATCCACAGCAGCACCAGGCCGAGCGCCAGCGCCGGCAGCGCCAGCATGCCCATGAAGCGGTACAGCTTGCGCGCCATCAGCAGCAGCCGCTCGGTGGTCACGGTGTCGCTTTCCTGCGCCAGGTTGACGAAGATGCGCGGCAGGTAAAACAGCCCGGCGAACCAGCTGGTGACGAAAACGATGTGTAAAGCTTTAATCCAGAGCATGGCTGTCCCGCGTGGTTATGTGCGCACTTCGCCGTGGCCGAACACCACGTATTTCAGCGACGTCAGGCCGTCCAGGCCGACCGGCCCGCGCGCGTGCAATTTGTCGTTCGAGATGCCGATTTCGGCGCCCAGGCCGTATTCGAAGCCGTCGGCGAAGCGCGTCGAGGCGTTCACCATCACCGAGGCCGAATCGACCTCGCGCAGGAAGCGCATGGCGGCGCTGTAGTCCTCGGTGACGATGGCCTCGGTGTGCTTGGACGAATACGCGTCGATATGGTCGATCGCCTCGTCGATGCCGGCCACCACCTTGACCGACAGGATCGCCGCCAGGTACTCGGTGCTCCAGTCGGCCTCGCCGGCCGCGGCCAGGTGCGGGTAGCCGGCCAGCAGCGCGTGCGCCTCCGGGTCGGCGCGCAGCTCGACCTGCTTGGCCAGGTACAGCTCGGCCAGCTTGGGCAACACCTGCGGCGCGATCGCCCGCGCCACCAGCAGCGTTTCCATGGTGTTGCAGGTGCCGTAGCGCTGGCACTTGGCGTTGAAGGCGATCGCCAGCGCCTTGGCCAGGTCGGCCTTGGCGTCGATGTAGACGTGGCAGATGCCGTCCAGGTGCTTGATCATCGGCACCGTCGCCTCTGCCATCAAGCGCGCGATCAAGCCCTTGCCGCCGCGCGGCACGATGACGTCGACGTATTGCGGCATGGTGATCAGGGCGCCGACGGCGGCGCGGTCGGTGGTGTCGACCACCTGCACCGCGTTCTCCGGCAGTCCGGCGCCGGCCAGGCCCTCCTTGACCAGCTTGGCCAGCGCGCGGTTGCAATGGATCGCCTCGGAGCCGCCGCGCAAAATGGTCGCGTTGCCGCTCTTGATGCACAGGCCGGCGGCGTCCACCGTCACGTTCGGACGGGCCTCGTAAATGATGCCGATGACGCCCAGCGGCACCCGCATCTGGCCAACCTGGATGCCGCTCGGGCGAAATTTCATACCGCTGATCTCGCCGATCGGGTCGGCCAGCGCGACGATCTGCCGCAAACCTTCCACCATCGTGGCGATGGCGCCGTCCGACAGCGTCAGGCGGTCCAACATGGCCGGCGCCAGGCCGTTGGCGCGCGCCGCCGCGAGGTCGAGGCGGTTGGCTTCGCGCAGCAGGTCGGCGTCGCGCACGATCGCCGCGGCGATCAGCGTCAGCGCGCGGTTGCGCGTGGCGCTGTCGGCCTTGGCCATCGCCCGCGAGGCGGCGCGCGCCTGTTGGCCGACCTGTTCCATGTACTCAGTGATGTTCATCGTCATTGCCTTATCCTTCGCGCTGATTGTTCGCGCTGATTGTCCATCAACCGCGCGCCACCTTCAGCGCCAGTTGTAGCATTGCGTCCCAGGCGTCGCCGGCGTAAGCCTTGGCGCGCAGCCCCTTGATCATCTTGTCCACCTGCGCCGCCTGCCGCAGCGCCGCCTCCAGCGTCGGCAGCGAAATGCGCCGCAGCGCCGGGTCCATCATGCGCTCGCGCGGTCCCCAGATGCGGTATTCCTTGAGCAGCGCGCCGAGCGGGCGGCCCTGCGCCATCCCGGCCTTCAATTTTAACAGCGTGCGGATTTCCTCGGACACCGCCCACAGCACCAGCGGCAGCGCCTCGCCCTCGCCCTTCAAGCCTTCGAGCATGCGCACCAGGCGCGCCGGGTCGCCCGACAGCATCGCCTCGCTGAGCTTGAAGACGTCGTAGCGCGCCACGTTCAGCACCGCGTCCTGCACCTGCTCGTAACTGAGTTTGCCCGGCTCGTGCAGCAGGCCCAGTTTCTGGATCTCCTGGTGCGCCGCCAGCAGGTTGCCCTCGACCCGGTCGGCGATAAAGTCGATGCTGTGGCGCTCGGCGCTTTGGCCCTGGGCCGACAGGCGCCCGGCGATCCAGTTCGGCAGGTGGGCGCGCTCGACCGGCGCGATCTCGATATACACGGCGGCCTGCTGCAGGCTGGCGACCCAGGCCGCCTTCTGCGTGGCCCAGTCCAGCTTGGGCAGCGTGATCAGCGTCAGGTTGTCCGGGCTCAGGTCCTTGGCGTAGCTTTGCAGTGCCGCGCCGCCGTCCTTGCCCGGCTTGCCGGTCGGGATGCGCAGCTCGATCAGCTTCTTGTCGCCGAACAGCGACAGCGCCTGGTTCGCCGCCAGCAGCTCGCCCCACTTGAAACTGCGCTCGACGGTCAGCACCTCGCGCTCGGAGTAGCCGTTGGCGCGGGCGGCGCGGCGGATCTTGTCGGCCGCCTCCAGCGCCAGCAAATGCTCGTCGCTGCTGATCACGTACAACTGCGCCAGCGGTTTGCCCAAATGGCCGTCCAGCGCTTCAACCCGCAATTGCATGGCGCCGTCCTATGGCTTGACCGCGGCGGCGGGTGCCGCGGCCGCCGACGCGGCCGGCGGCACCGACATCGCCGGCAGCGCCAGCTTGACGGCGGCGATGCGGCGCATCATCTGCTGCACCATGTCGGACTTCATGTCGCGGTACAGCAGCGCCTCTTCGGTTTCCTTGGCCAGCAGTTGCGACTCGTTGAAGCTGATCGGCCGCGTCAGCGAAATCGTCGTCGGCCCCAGCAACTCGGTGCCCTGGCGGTCGAGCACGCGGAACACAATGGTGTAGCTGAGCTGGTACTCGCGGACCCGGCCGTTGTTGCTCAGCGACAGGATGGTCTTGCCGCGGGTGGTGTCCGGATCGCTCAACACGTCGATGATGCCGTCGGCGCCGTCGCGCGCCTCGAGGATCTCGGTGCCGCCATTGACGCGGATGTTGCGCTTCAAGTCGATCGCCAGCGGCGACAATTTCGGCAGCGTGATAAACAGCGTCGCGAACGGCAGGTTGAAGCTGCCGTTCGCGCCGCGCAGGTGGAAGCCGCAGGCCGACAGCGCCAGCGCCGCCAGCAACATCAAGCCCGCCACGCGGGCCCGTTGGATCGTCATGAAAGCGCTCATCGTCTACACCACAATGCTGATTAATTTGCCCGGCACGACGATGATCTTCTTCGGCGGGGTGTCAATGTACTTCTGCACGCTCTCGCAGGCCAGCGCGGCCGCTTCGATGCTGGCCTTGTCGGCGCCCTTGGCAACGGTGATCGAGCCGCGCAGCTTGCCGTTCACCTGGATCATCATCTCGATCTCGGCCTGTTCCAGCGCGGCCGGGTCGACCTGCGGCCACGGCGCGTTGAGGATGTCGCCATGCACGCCGGCGTAGCCCAGCTCTTGCCACAGCACATGGGTGATGTGCGGCGCGACCGGGTTCAACAGGCGCAGGAAGATCGCCAGGCCCTCGGCCACCAGCGCGGCCGAGGCGGCGCCGTCGTCGAGCTTGGCCGACTCCAGCGTGTTGAGCATCTTCATGCAGGCCGACACCACGGTGTTGTACTGGATGCGCTTCAAGTCGTAGTCGGCCTGCTGCAAGATCTTGTGCAATTCGCGGCGCAGGGTTTTCTGCGCGTCGCTGGCGGCGCCCGCCGGGGCCGAGGCCAGCGCCATCGCAATGCGCGGCGCCTGGGCGTAGCTGTAGGCCCAAACCCGGCGCAGGAAGCGGTTGGCGCCCTCGACGCCGCTGCCCGACCATTCCAGCGTCTGCTCCGGCGGCGAGGCGAACATCGTAAACAGGCGCGCGGTATCGGCGCCGTACTGCTCGATCTGCGCCTGCGGGTCGATGCCGTTGTTCTTCGACTTCGACATCTTCTCGGTGCCGCCGATCTGCACCGGCTGGCCGTCGGACTTCAGCGTCGCGCCTTGCGCTCGGCCCTTGTCGTCCAGCGTCAGGTCGATGTCGGCCGGATTGAACCAGACCTTCTTGCCGGACGCTTCCTGGCGGAAGTAGGTTTCGTTCAGCACCATGCCCTGCGTCAGCAGGTTGACGAAGGGCTCGTCGAACTTGACCAGGCCGAAGTCGCGCATGATCTTGGTCCAAAAGCGCGCGTACAGCAGATGCATGACGGCGTGCTCGATACCGCCGATGTACTGGTCCATCGGCATCCAGTAGTCGTTGCGCGCGTCGACCATGGCGTCCTTGCTGCCCGGCGAGGTGTAGCGCATGTAGTACCACGACGAATCGACAAAGGTGTCCATCGTGTCGGTTTCGCGGCGCGCCGGCTTGCCGCACTGCGGACAGTCGCACTGCAGGAAGGCTTCGTATTTATTGAGCGGGTTGCCGCTGCCGTCCGGCACGCAGTCTTCCGGCAGGATCACCGGCAAGTCTTTTTCCGGCACCGGCACCACGCCGCAGTCGGCGCAATGGATCATCGGGATCGGCGTGCCCCAGTAGCGCTGGCGCGAAATGCCCCAGTCGCGCAGGCGGAAGGTGGTTTTCTTCTCGCCCAGGCCGCGTTCGGCCAGGTCGGCCGCGACGGCGTCGACGGCGGCGGCGTAATGCAAGCCGTCGTATTTGCCGGAGTCGACGCAGACGCCGCTGTCCTTGTCGCCGTACCATTCCCGCCAGGCGTCGGTCGAGTATTGCTTGCCTTCGACGGCGATTACCTGCTTGATCGGCAGCGCGTATTTTTGGGCGAACAGGAAGTCGCGCTCGTCGTGCGCCGGCACGCCCATGACGGCGCCGTCGCCGTAGGTGATCAAGACGTAGTTGCCGACCCACACCTCGACCTGGGCGCCGGTCAGCGGATGGGTGACCAACAGGCCGGTCGGCATGCCCTTCTTCTCCATCGTCGCCATGTCGGCCTCGATCACGCTACCGAGCTTGCACTCGGCGATGAAGGCGGCCAGCGCCGGGTTGCTTTGCGCGGCGTGCGCGGCCAGCGCGTGCTCCGGCGCCACGGCGCAGAAGGTCACGCCCATGACGGTGTCGGGGCGGGTGGTGAAGACGTACAGCTTGCCCTCGCCGATCAGGGCGCCGTCGGCGTCGGCGATTTGGTGCGGGAAGGCGAAGCGCACGCCGGTCGACTTGCCGATCCAGTTGGTCTGCATGGTGCGCACGCGCTCCGGCCAGCCCGGCAGCTTGTCGTCGACGTAGGCCAGCAGCTCCTCGGCGTAGTCGGTGATGCGGGCGTAGTACATCGGAATTTCGCGCTTCTCGATCGGCGCGCCGGAACGCCAGCCGCAGCCGTCGACGACCTGCTCGTTGGCCAGCACGGTCTGGTCGACCGGGTCCCAGTTGACGGTGCCGGTCTTCTTGTAGATGATGCCTTTTTCCAGCATCTTCAGGAACATCCACTGGTTCCACTTGTAGTATTCGGGGGTGCAGGCGGTCATTTCGCGCGACCAGTCGATCGCCAGGCCCATCGACTCCATCTGCTGCTTCATGTGGGCGATGTTCGAATAGGTCCACTGCGCCGGCGGCACGTTGTTGGCCATCGCGGCGTTTTCGGCCGGCATGCCGAAGGCGTCCCAGCCCATCGGCATCAGCACGTTGTAGCCGTTCATGCGCAGGTAGCGGTACATCACGTCGTTGATCGTATAGTTGCGCACGTGGCCCATGTGCAGCTTGCCCGAAGGGTAAGGCAGCATCGAGCAAGCGTAGTACTTGCCCTTCGGGAAACGCGGGTCGTGCTCGACGGCTTTGTAGGCGTCGATCGCCTTCCAGTGCGATTGGGCGGCTTGTTCGACGTCGGCGGGACTATATTTATCTTGCATGATGTGCGGCCAAAAGTGAATATGAACCAAGCATTATACTGGGTTCATGCGCCCCGATAGCAGGTCGATGCCTGGCTGGCCGCCCCGCGGCCGGCGCACTCTTGTTTATTTTCCAATTGCTTGCGCGGATTCGATGGCAGCGTGGGGTTTTCAACCATCAAACGGGGAACGAGATGATCAAAGGACTGCGCACGATGATTTATGCGAAGGCATCCGCGTGGCCGAGCTGCTCGACCCGTACGGCAAGCAGGTCGGGCTGATCGAGAATCGTCGGCCGGATTAGCCGAACGCGTCATCCGACGCCGGGCCGCTGCCGACGCCAGTCGGGTTACGCCCGATGGGCTAAGCCGACCTACGAAAATCTCGCGGGGTTCAGCGCAATACCAGCTTCAGCGCCGGTTTTTCGCCGTAGTCCTCGTAGCGTTCGTTGATGCCGGCGATGCAAAAAGTCACTTCCTCGAGGATGTCCGGCACTTGCAGGCGCATCGCCTCGGCGTCCCGCACCACGATTTCCAGCGTTTCGTCGGCCTTGAGCAGGAATTGCGTCATGCCGTCCTCGTCGCGCAGGTAGCTCAGGCAGTCGACCCAGGCGTCCATGGTGTCGGCGTAAAACTCGGGAAAGCCGAGGGCGCGCTTGCATTGTTCGTGGAAGCTGGTCCAGTCGGTGATGGCACTGCCGTTGAGTATGGCGCTTGGCATATTATTTCTTTTCTTTGTTGGGGTCGGTGACAAAACTCAGTTTGCTCAGGCCGTTGGACTGGGCCGCCGCCATGACTTGCGCCACCGCTTCGTAGCGGGTGGCCTTGTCGGCGCGCAGCTGCAGTTCCGGTTGCGCCGGCAGGGCGGCGGCCCGCGCCAGGCGCGCCCCCAGCTCGGCCGGGGTGAGCGCGTCGTTGTCCCAGAACACGGTGCCGGCGGCGTCGATCGCCAGGGTGACGGTGGCGCCGGGGTTCCGCGGCGCGGCGGCGGCCTGGGCGCGCGGCAGCTCAAGCTTGACCGCGTGCGTGAACATCGGCGCCGAGATGATGAAAATCACCAGTAGCACCAGCATCACGTCGACCATCGGCGTGACGTTGATGTCGGCCATCAGCGGCTGCTGCCGGTGGTGGTTGAAGCTGCCAAAAGACATCGTGCCTCCTCCTCTACGCGAATGCCGGCGGGCGCCGGTTAGTGCCGCCGGGCGCGGGCGCCGCTGGTCAGGTAGGCGTGCAGGTCGTGCGCGAACGCGTCCAGCTCGGCCAGGGTCAGGCGGTTGACGCGGTTCAAGCCGTTGTAGGCCAGCACGGCGGGAATCGCCACCGACAAGCCGATGCCGGTCATCACCAACGCCTCGCCGACCGGTCCGGCGATCTTGTCGATCTGCACCACGCCGGCGCTGGAGACGGCCGCCAGCGCGTGGTAAATGCCCCAGACCGTGCCGAGCAGGCCGACGAAGGGCGCGGTCGAGCCGATCGAGGCCAGCAGCGTCAAGCCGCTTTCCAGCCGGGCGCCGCCGCGGTGGATCGCCAGGCGCAGGACCCGGGTGATTTGTTCGGCCGGTTCCATCTCGGCGCCCAGCGAAGCGCCGCCAGCGGCCGCCAGGTGCGCGGCGCCGTGCTGCGCCAGCGGCGCGTAGACTTGTTCCGGGTCGGCCAGGGTCAGCGCGGCGACCGCGTCGGCCATGCTGGGGGCGGCCCAGAACGCGTCCAACGCGACCGCGCTGCGGCGGATGCGCCAGGCGCTCCAGCCCTTGGACAGGATCAGGTACCAGCTCAGCAGCGACATCGCCAGCAACACGTAGGCCACCGCGTGGCTGATCGCGTCGCCCTGCGACCAATAGCGCGCCAGGCTGAAATGGTTGTCGAGGGTCGGGGTCATCGTCGGGCGGCGCTCGCGGTTAGCGCTTCAGCGCCAGCACGTCCTGCATGTCGTACAGGCCGCTGGTCTTGCCCGCCAGGAAACGCGCGGCGCGCAGCGCGCCTTGGGCGTAGGTGGCGCGGCTGCTCGACTTGTGGCTGATTTCAATGCGCTCGCCGATGCCGGCGAACAGCACGGTGTGGTCGCCGACGATGTCGCCGCCGCGGATGGTGGCAAAGCCGATCGTCGACGGGTCGCGCTCGCCGGTGACGCCTTCGCGGCCGTAGACGGCGCACTCCTGCAAGTCGCGCCCGAGCGCGGCGGCCACCACTTCGCCCATTTGCAGCGCGGTGCCCGACGGCGCGTCGACCTTGTGGCGGTGGTGCGCCTCGACGATTTCAATGTCGTAGCCTTCGGACAGGCTCCTGGCGGCCATTTCAAGCAGCTTGAGCGTGACGTTGACGCCTACGCTCATGTTGGGCGCCATCATGATCGCGGTCTTTTCGGCGGCGGCGGCGATGGCCGCCTTGCCGGCGGCGTCGAAACCGGTGGTGCCGATGATCATTTTGATGCCGTGCTCGGCGCAGTAGGCCACATGCTTCAGCGTGCCCTCGGGGCGCGTGAAGTCGATCAGGTAGGCGGCGCCGGCCAGGCCCTCGGCCAGCTCGGAGGCGATGGCCACGCCGGCCGGCTTGCCGAGGAAGGCGGCGGCGTCCTGGCCGATGCCGGGCGCGCCGGCCACGTCCAGAGCGCCGGCCAGCACGGCGTCGGGCGCCTGGTCGATCGCTTCGATCAAGATACGGCCCATGCGTCCGCTGGCGCCGGCAATTGCAATTTTCAGTTCAGTCATCGCTATTCTCAAGGAATTATTTAGTCACTTCGGGCGTCGGCGCGGGCGTCGGCGGCTTCGCCGCCGGGGCCGGCGCCGCGCTCGTCAAGGCCGGGGCCGGTCCGGCGATGCGGGCGATGTATTCCTTTTCGGTCGGCAGGTTGCCGCCCTCGAAGCGCTCGACCTTGCCGTCCTTGAAGAAGACGACCACGCGGCTGGTGGTCAGTTCGCCATTGCCCTTGGCCAGGCGGAACGGATAGTCCCAGCGCTCGCCGTGGAACACGTCGGTCAGCAGGGGCGTGCCGAGGATGAAGCGGACTTGCTCGCGGCTCATGCCGACTTTCAACTGCGCCAGCATTTCCTCGGAAATAAAGTTACCTTGCTGAATCACCGGACGGTAGGGCGAAAACACCCACAGGAATTTTTGCAGCGGCGTCACGGTGCTGGTCTGCGCGCCGCTGGCCGGTTCGACGGCGGCGCCGCCTTCCTTGGTCGCGGCTGGCTTCTCGCCGAGCACGCTGCGGCCCGCGCAGCCGGACAGCGCCAGCGCGGCGCACACCAGGCCGGCGAGCAGTGGCGTCCTTGACGCAATACGGTGCAGCAAAGATGGCGATAAAGCCGTGGTTACGCGCATAAGTGTCCTCAATTCGATTGAGCAGAAGTGCTAAAACGCTATATGATAAAGCACATGAACCATATGCGAGCAAAACATGAGTAACAATCCTAGCGATCTGAAGGCCAGCGGCCTGAAAGCCACGCTGCCCCGCCTAAAGATTCTGGACATTTTCCAGAGCAGCCCGGTACGCCATTTGACGGCCGAAGACGTGTATAAGGTCCTGTTGGCCGACAATATGGACGTTGGCCTGGCCACCGTCTACCGCGTGCTGACCCAGTTCGAGCAAGCCGGTTTGCTAAACCGGAATCATTTCGAAACCGGCAAGGCGATCTTCGAATTGAACGAAGGCTCGCACCACGACCACCTGGTGTGCCTCGACTGTGGCCGCGTCGAAGAGTTTTTCGACGAGGAAATCGAGCTGCGCCAGCAACGCGTGGCCGAGGAACGCGGCTTCAAGATTGCCGAGCACGCGCTGGCGATCTACGGCAACTGCATCAAGGTTGCTTGCCCGCACCGGGCATAATACGCTACGCGCCGCGGGTCTTTCCTATGTGGCGCGCCGCGTCAATGCTGGCTGAGCGCGCTCGATAACAGCTTCGCCGTGATGTCGACGATCGGGATCACGCGCTCGTAGGCCATGCGCGTCGGCCCGATCACGCCGAGGGTGCCGACGATTTTGCCGTTCACCTCGTAAGGCGCGGTGACCACGCTCATCTCGTCCATCGGCACCAGGTTCGACTCGCCGCCGATGAAGATCTGCACGCCGGTGGCCTTGCTCGACACGTCCAGCAGTTGCATCAGCCCGGTCTTTTGCTCGAACATGTCGAACATTTGCCGCAGCGAACTCATGTTCGAGGACAGGTCGCTGACGCTGAGCAGGTTGCGCTCGCCGGAGATGACCATGTCGTCCGAGTTGTCGGCCATCGCCTCGCTGCCGGCCTCGACGGCCGCCTGCATCAGCCGCCCCATATCGTCGCGCAACTGGCGCAGCTCGCCCTGCAGGCGGATGCGCACGTCGTCGAACGACAGGCCGCCGTAGTTTTGGTTGATGTAGTTGGCCGACTGCACCAGTTGCGCCGGCGTGTAGTCGGCCGCGGTCAGCAGCAGGCGGTTTTGCACGTCGCCGGTGGGGCCGACGATAACCAGCAGGATGCGCTTTTCCGACAGGCGCAGGAATTCGATTTGCTGGAACACCGATTCGCGCCGCGGGCTCAGCACCACGCCGGCGAACTGCGACAGCGACGACAGCATTTGCGCAGCGTTGGCGATCATTTTCTGCGGCTGCTGGATTTGCAGGCGCATGCGCGACTCGACCGCGTGCTCGTCGATGTGCTGCACCGTCAGCAGCGTGTCGACGAAGATGCGGTAGCCGCGCGGGGTCGGGATGCGCCCGGCCGAGGTGTGCGGACTCGACACGTAACCCATTTCCTCCAGGTCGGCCATGATGTTGCGGATGGTCGCCGGCGACAGCTCCAGCCCGGAGATCTTCGACAGCGCGCGCGACCCGACCGGCTGGCCGTCGGCGATGTAGCGCTCGACCAGGGCTTTGAGCAGTGTTTGGGCACGGATATCGAGTTGCATAAGTCTATTCTCGGCAGACGCGGGGTGCGCTAGTTACTTGGCTCCATTATGCACGCTGGCAGGCGCGCCGTGCATCATTCTTCCGCATGGCCGTCGAGCCAGAGCAGCAGTTCGTCAAACGTCGCGCAAATAGCGTCCGGGCGCACGCCCGCTTCAAGGTGGGCCTCGCCGCCGAGGCGGTTCAGCCACAGCGCGCGCATGCCGGCGTTTTGCGCCCCGACCACGTCCAGCTGCAAATCGTCGCCGACGTAGACCGCCTCGGCCGGCGCCACGCCCAGCGCCGCGCAGGCGGCGTGGAAAATGGCCGGGTCCGGCTTGGCGCGGCCGAAGCGGTTGGCCGCCAGCGACACCGTGAAATGGTGGGCCATGCCGATGCTGTCGAGGTCGGCC
This sequence comes from Janthinobacterium sp. CG3, assembly GCF_000344615.1. Classification (GTDB taxonomy): domain Bacteria; phylum Pseudomonadota; class Gammaproteobacteria; order Burkholderiales; family Burkholderiaceae_D; genus Janthinobacterium. The sequence continues at coordinate 434,398 of NZ_KB467825.1, forward strand.
ACGCCGTTCGAAATCGATCCAAGCAAGATGCGGCCCTGCAGCCGCGCCAGCCCCGGCAGCACGTCGTCGTAGGGCGTCACGGCGTTGCGCGCGGCGTGGAACAGCGCCATCGCCGGCGCCACCTTGGCGGCGTCGGCGCCGACCTCCTCGAAGGCGGCGTGCAGGCCGATGCGGCGCAGTTCGCCCAGGTCGATGTGCAACTCGGGCCGCTCGGCCAGCAGGGCCAGGCGGCGCGCGCGCAACTGCGCGATTGAAAACCGCCGCGCCACCGGCGGCGCATGCCGCGCCAGCCAGTCGTGCAGCGCGACCTCGGCGCGGGCGATGACGGGGCCGATCGGCCACAGCGTGTCGTCGAGGTCGAACAGCATGGCTTTCGGGCGGGGCGGGCGTAACTGCTTCATGGATATCGGGGGCTTCGCTGTGGATGGCCGTATTGTCGCACTTATCGGCGCCGCCGGCCTGCGTGCGCGGCGCCGGGCGCGCCGCCGCGCAAGGGGAAAATTGTTACAGGGAGATACAACAGGGGGAGCCCGGATGTTGCCGGATATACTAAAATAGCTGCCGCGAGCGCGCACGCGCGGCGCCGGCCCCGTTACCTGATTCGTTTGGAGAATGTATGAAAAACTTGTATATGCGCTCGATGCTGGCGCTCGCCTGCGCCGCCACCCTGGCCGCTTGCGGCGGCAAAGACGACGGCAACCTGAGCCTGGGCGGCAGCGTCGTCGGCCTCTCGAAAACCGGGCTGCAACTGAAGAACGGCAGCGCCACCCTCGACGTGGCCGCCAACGCCGGCACCTTCGCGTTTACCGAGCGGATCGCCTCCGAGTCGAACTACGACGTGCAGATCAACAAACAGCCGACCGGCGCCGATTGCACCGTGCTCAACGGCAAGGCCAAGGCGTCCAACTTCAACATCACCAGCGTGGTGATTTCCTGCCTGACCAAGCAACACAAGCTGGGCGGCACCGTCAGCGGCCTCGCGGCTAGCGAAAGCGTGACCCTGATCAACGCCCCGGAGCAGCTTGTCCAGACCGGCAGCGGCGCCTTCACCTTCGCCTTCACGGTTGGCGAAGGCAATAACTACGGCGTGAGCGTGCTCAAGTCCTCCCCCGGGAAGGTGTGCAGCCTGCCAAACGGCGGCGGCACCATGCCGACAACCGACTTTAACGGCTTGACCGTCACCTGCGTTCCCGAATAACCCTACCGACGCCGGGCCGGGCGCCGCCGGCACCATCTATCCCTGGAGACACACATGAAACTATCTTATCCGCGCACCCTCGCCGCGCTGACCATCGTCCTGAGCCTGTCCGCCTGCGGCGGCAAGGAATCGTTCCAGGTCAACGGCACGCTCAGCGGGGTGAGCGACAACGACCTGGTGCTGACGAACAACGGCGACACGGTGGCGCCGAAGAAGGACGATACCAGCTTCACGTTCCCCAAGCAAATCGACTATGGCACCGCGTATAACATCACGGCGAACCAGCCGGCGCACATGAATTGCAGCGTCGCCGGCGGCAGCGGCAGCGCCGGCCACTTCACCTCGATTACCGCGACCGTCGTCTGCACGCGCCAGACCCGCTTGTTGGGCGGCAGCGTGACGGGCTTAAAAGTGGGCAACACCGTGAAATTGGCGAACGGAAAGATCGAAACCATCACCGTGACCGGCACCGCCGCCGCCAGCGTCGCCTTCCAGTTCGCCGTGGTTGCCGACGGCACGCCGTACAGCGTGGTGGTGGTGCCGCCGCAACCCAACGCCCCCAACCAGACCTGCAGCGTCGCCAACGGCGCCGGTGTGATGGGCACGGCCGCCGTCAGCAACGTGCTGGTCACTTGCATCTAAATAGGAAGGCAGATATTCAAATTCCATATGAATGATATGTGAAATATAAATTGGCGTTATATGCGGCGCCACAGCATAATGCATCTGTCTCCTCCAACTCTTCCAAGAATTGGATTTAGCCCGCTTTTACCAGCGGGCTTTTTTTTGCCCGGCTTTTCGTGGCGGAGGCGGTGGTGAACGTAAAAAAAACCAGCGCAAGGGGCGCTGGTTTTTGACGTCCGCCGCGGCCTTTACGCCGGCGCCTTCAGCAGGTTGGCCAGCGCGACGTACTGGGCCAGGCCCACCGTCTCCGGGCGCATGCTCGGGTCGATGCCGGCTTCGACGATCTGCGCCTCGGTAAACATGCCGGCCAGGCAGTTGCGGATCACTTTGCGGCGCTGCGAGAACGCCTTCATGACGACCGCCTCCAGCGTTTCCAGGTCGCACGGCAGGCGCTCGGCCAGCGGGATCATGCGCACGATCGCCGACTCCACCTTCGGCGGCGGGTCGAACGCGGTCGGCGGCACGATGAACAGCAGGTGCATGTCGTAGCGCCATTGCAGCATCACCGACAGCCGGCCGTAGGTCTTGCTGCCGGGCGCGGCGACCATCCGTTCGACGACCTCCTTTTGCAGCATGAAGTGCTGGTCTTGCACCAGCGGGGCGATTTCCGCCAGGCGGAACAGCAGCGGGCTGGAAATGTTGTACGGCAGGTTGCCGACCACGCGCAGCTTTTTGCCCTCGGGCACGGGGATCGTCGCGAAGTCGAACTTCAGCGCGTCGCCGGCGTGGATCGTCAGCTTGGCCGGGTTGAAGGTCTTTTCCAGGCGCGCGACCAGGTCGCGGTCGAGTTCGACGACGTGCATCTTGTCGAGCCGCTTCAGCAGCTGCTCGGTCATCGCGCCCAGGCCGGGGCCGATTTCGACCAGGGCGTCGTCGGACTGCGGCGCGATGGCGGCGGTGATCTCGTCGAGGACGTATTTATCGTGCAGGAAATTCTGGCCGAAGCGCTTGCGGGCAATGTGTTTCATATTCTTGTTTTCAGTGGGGTGGGACGCGCGGCGCAATCAGCCGGCGCCGGCGCCGTGGCGGCGGCGCGCTTGCACCATCCGCACGGCGGTGTGGATGGCCGCTTCCATGCTGGCGCAGTCGGCCAGCCCGAGGCCGCGCGCGGCCAGGTCGAGCGCGGTGCCATGGTCGACCGAGGTGCGGATCAGCGGCAGGCCGAGGGTGATGTTGACGCCGTTGCCGAAGGTGGCGTATTTGAGCACCGGCAAGCCCTGGTCGTGGTACATCGCCAGCACGCAGTCGGCCTCTTGCAGGTATTTCGGTTGGAACAGCGTGTCGGCCGGATACGGGCCGCGCGCGTCGATGCCGCGCGAGCGCGCCGCCGCGATGGCCGGGGCGATCGTCTCGATCTCCTCGCGCCCCAGGTAGCCGCCCTCGCCGGCGTGCGGGTTCAGGCCGGCCACCAGGATGCGCGGCGCGGCGACGCCGAATTTCTCTTGCAAATCATGGGCGATGATGTCCAGCGTGGTGGCCAGGCCGGCCGCCGTGATGGCCGCCGGCACCGCCGCCAGCGGCAGGTGGGTGGTCGCCAGCGCCACCCGCAGCGGCGCGGCGGCGCCGGAGCCGCCCGGCTCGCCGGCCAGCATCATCACCACCTGGGCGGTGCCGGTGCGTTCGGCCAGGTATTCGGTATGCCCGGAAAAGGCCACGCCGGCGTCGTTGATGGTGCTTTTCTGCAGCGGCGCGGTGACGATGGCGTCGAACCAGCCGGCCGCCACGCCCTCGACGGCGGCGTCCAGCGTGGCCAGCACGGCGCGGCCGTTTTCCTTGTCGAGCACGCCGGGCACGACGTGCGCGGCCAGCGGCACGTCGACCACGGCGACGCGGCCCGGGCCGAACTGCGGCAGGCCGCCGTTGCGCAGTGCCTGCAGCGACAGCGCCGCCAGCTTGATCCCGGGGTCGATCAGGCTGGCCGTCAGCGCCAGGAAGGCGGCGTCGCCCAGCAGCACGCAATTGACCGTGTCGCGCAGCGCCCAGGCGGCGCGCAGCGAGATTTCCGGGCCGATGCCGGCCGGCTCGCCGCAGGTGACGGCGAGCGCCGGGCGGGCGCCGGGACGCGCCGGGGTGGCTGGGCTCATCGTCTTCTTACTTGTCGTCGGCGCGGAATTCGACGTAGGCGCGGTCGCGCACTTCGCGCTGCCAATCCTCGGTGGCCTCTTCCAGCTTGCGCTCGCGCAGCGCGTTGCGCGCCAGGTTGCGCTGCTTTTCCTTCGAGACGTCGTCGCTCTTGCGCTCGAGCACCTCGATCAGGTGGAAGCCAAAGCTCGTTTCCACCGGCGCGCTGATTTCGCCCGGCTTCAGCGCGGCCATCGCGGCCTCGAATTCGGGCATCGTGTCGCCCGGATACAGCCAGCCCAGGTCGCCGCCCTTGGCGGCCGCGCCGTCGGTCGAAAACAGCCGCGCCAGCTCTTCGAACTTGGCGGCCTTGTTGTCGAGGCGCTCCTTGAGTTCGGCCAGCTTGCGCTTGGCGTCGTAGGCCGACACCGTCGGCGTGACCTTGATCAGGATGTGCCGCGCGTGCGTTTGCTGCACCGCCGCGCTGGCCTGGGCGTCGGCGGCGCTGCGCTTGTCGACCAGCTTCAGGATGTGGAAGGCGCCGGTGCTCTTGATGATCGGCGTGACCTGGCCCGGCTTCAGCTTGGCCAGCTGCTCGGCGAACAGCGGCGGCAGCCGCTCCGGGCTGCGCCAGCCGATCTCGCCGCCCTTCAGCGCGTCGGCCGCCTCCGAATAGGTGCCGGCCATCTTGGCGAAGTCGGCGCCGGTGCGCAACTGGCGCATCACTTCCTCGGCGCGGGCGCGGCGCGCGGCGATCTGCTCGGGCGAGGCGTTGTCGGGGATGCGCACCATGATTTGCGCCAGGTTCAGCTCGACCTGCTCGCGCGCCGCGGCCTGTTCGGCCGCCATGAAATTGTCGACCTCGGCGTCCGAGATCTGGATCTTGGCGTCGACCTCGCGCTCGCGCAGGCGCTGCAGCACGATCTCGCTGCGGATCTCCTCGCGGAAGGCGGCGAAGGTGGTGCCCTCCTTCTCCATCTGGTTGCGCAGCTCCTGCACCGTCATTTTCTGCTGTTCGGCGATGCGGCCGATGGCGCGGTCGAGCGTCAAGTCGTCGACGCGGATACCCATTTCCTTGGCCAGCTGCATCTGCGCGCGCTCGACGATCATCCGTTCGAGCAACTGGCGCTGCAGGTCGGCCTGCTCCGGCAGCGCGACGTTTTGCGCCTTCATGCGCCGTTCGACGGTCTTGATGCGGGCCGCCAGCTCGTTGCGCGTGATGACGTCGTCGTTGACGACGACGGCGATCGAGTCGATCGGCTTGCCCGTGGCGGCGGCCGCGGCGCTCTGCGCCCAGGCGCCGGGGGCGCTGGCGCCGGACAGCGCGCACAGCAAAACCGCTGCAATTTTCAGTTGGTGCATACTGGCATTCCGCATAATGTGTAGAGCGCTCATGAGTTCGGGTGGATAAAAAAACCGCCGGCCACGGCGCTGGTAAGGGCGCGCCGCCGGCCGAAAGTTCCGGTGCTACTGCCATCCCTAACGGCTGGACGGCGTCAGCCTTTGATAGCCGGGGATGCTCTTCGTCAACGTATCGAGCGCGTTGCTGCCGAAGCCGAGGTTGCTCGACAGGCCGATCAGCTCAAGCTGGAAGAAGATCGAATTCGAGACGCTCTTGGTAGTCGTCACGAAGCGCTGCGCGCCCATCCGCAACACCCAGCAGTCCTGCTTGTATTCGAGGCCGGCCAGGCTCTCGAGCACGCGCCGGTCGCGCATCGAGTAGCTGACCCGGCCGACGCCGTACCAGCGCGTCGACAGCGGCCACTGGCCGGACACCAGCACGTTCTTGATGCCGTTGACGCCGCGCAGGTAGCGGTGCTCCAGGTTCAGCACCTTTTTCGGCGCCGGCTGCCACTGCGCGCCGTAGTTCCAGCTCATCGAATGGCCCTCGTCGCGATTGTACTGCACCGCGCTGTCGAAGCCCCAGGAATCGGCAATGCGGCCGGCGCCGGCCAGCAGCACGTCGGAGCGGCTCGCCTCGTTGGCCGCGGCGCTACCCAGTTGCACCCGCTGCTCGTTGAAATAGAAGCGTTGACCCAAGGCCAAGCGCAGCCGCTCGGCGCCGTTCGGGTCGAGGAAGCGCGACGTCAGCGCCGCCGTGACCTGGTTGGCGTCGCCGATGCGGTCGGCGCCGACGTAGCGGTTTTCGCTGAACAGCTGGGCGAAGCTGAAGCCGGCGTCGGAGGTGTCGAACAGCGGGAAGGCGCGCTGGTCGCGGTATGGCGTATACACGTAGAACAGGCGCGGCTCCAGCGTTTGGGTGACGGCGCGGCCGAACAGCTTGGCGTCGCGTTCGAACACCAGGCCGCTGTCGACCGACACGGTGGGCACGGCGCGCGTCAACGCGGTGTCCCGGTATTGGACGCTGCCGACGGCGTTGTTGTTGTCGAGCTGGTAGGCGCTGGCGTTGAGCACCAGCTTGGGCGTGACGAAGTAGCCCGGGCGCATGAACGGATAACTGACCTGCGGCACCGCCACCAGGCGGTTGCCGCGTACCTGCTCGGGGTGCCAGAAACGCGTCAGCTCGCTGTCGACGGCCCAGTCGAAGCCGCCGGCGACGTCGAAGCGGCCGGCGTGCAGGTTCAGCGACGGCAGCCGGTCGTACGGGCGCGGCACGAACAGGCCCGGATTTTTCTCCGCCCCCGGGTCTTGCAGCACCTGGTAGTTTTGCACGCGCGCCGTGGCGTTCCAGAATTCGCCGCGGTAATCGGTGCGCAGCTCGCGCAGCAACTGCCGCTCGGCGCTGGTGGCGACGGTTTTCGAGAAATCGGTCGGATAGTCGTTGTCCGAGGCGCTGCGCAGGTTCCAGCCGTACGACAGCCCGGGCGCCAGCGCCTGGGTGTGGACCGAGTGCAGCATATAGCGGTCGCTGTCGCGCACCTTGTCGTTGGGCAGGTACTCGATATACGTTTCGCCGGCGTAGCCGCCGGCCGCCGTTTCGCCGAGGTAGCGCGCGTTGGCGCCCAACTGCAGGCCGCGCCGCTGTATGTATTTCGGGTACAGCGTCAGGTCGCGGTTCGGCGCGATGTTGACATAGTAGGGCACCAGCAGTTCCAGGCCGTTCTTCGAGTCCAGCCGCGGCGTCGGCGCCAGCCAGCCGGAGCGGCGCGCACCCGACAGCGAGAACGAGATCGCCGGCGTGCCGAGGATGGGCACGCCCTTGAAATACACCACCGTCTTGCCGCCGGTGCCGACGTCGCGCCCGGTGTCGAGGTTCAAGGTGCTCGACTTCAGATACCAGTCCGGCTTGGTGCCTTCGCAGGTGCTGTAGGTGCCGTCGACAACGTCGGCCTCTTCCGAGTTGATGAAGTCGATCCGCTCGGCGTGGCCCTGGCCGTTGCCGACCGCGATTTTATAGGTCGGCTTGAGGGCGAAGCCGCGCCCGGTCTCCAGGTTCAGCTTGAGCAGCTCGGCGCTGTAGTAGTCGCCGAAGCGCCACATGCGCACATTGCCGCTGGCGTCGAGCTGGTCCTCGACCATCTGGTAGCAGGCCGTGTCGGCGGTCATCCTGGTCTGGTCGCGCACCACCTCGGCGTCGCGCTCGAGGTTTAACTCGCGCTCGGCCCGGCCGCTGATGTGCTCGGCGCGCAAATGGGTGGGCGCGTTCTTGTCTTCCACGTGCGCGGCGCGCTTGGGCGTTTGGGCGTGGCTCGGCACCGCGGCGAACGCGGCGGCGATGGCGCTCAGGGCGAAGGCCCAGCGCTGCGACGATGGGGGGGCTGTATACCAGCTCATGAAAAGAAGAGGTGAAACACCATGGCAGGCGATTTTTTGATTGCAATCCCTTATTATATGGGAATCTTCACAATCAACCGGATTCCACAGGTCGCTTTATGTCAATCACCCCCGTTTTACCCGCCGCGGCCGCCGCCGACGACGCCCGCCTGGCCTTGCTGCAAGCATGGCTGGGCGGCTTGAACCTGGTCACGCCGGAGTCGGCGCGCCCGGCCTCGTGCGACGCCAGCTTCCGCCGCTACTTCCGCCTCGACACGCTGGCGGGCAGCCGCGCCGCCCACGGCGCCACCCTGGTGGCGATGGACGCGCCGCCCGAGCGCGAGAACGTCGCCGCCTTCGTCAAGGTGGCCGGCCTGCTGAAGGCGGCCGGCGCGTCGGCGCCGGAGATCGTCGCGCACGACCTCGAACGCGGCTTCCTGCTGCTGTCGGACCTGGGCGACACGACCTACCTGCAGGCGCTCGACCACGACAACGCCGCCGTCCTCTACAGCGAGGCGCTGGAGGCGCTGGTAAAAATCCAGCAAGCCAGCCAGCCCGGCGTGCTGCCCGAATTCGACCGCGCCTTCGCGCTGCGCGAAATGAACCTGTTCCCAGAGTGGTACATCGGCCGCCACCTGAACGCCACGCTGACCGCGGCGCAGCAGGCCCAGCTGGACGGCGTGTTCGACGCCATCGTCGGCAACGTCATGGCGCAGCAGCAGGTGTTCATGCACCGCGACTTCCACTCGCGCAACCTGATGCGGATGGACGAGGGCAACCCCGGCATCCTCGACTTCCAGGACGCCGTGTACGGCCCGGTCACCTACGACCTGGCCTCGCTGCTGCGCGACGCCTACATCCAGTGGGACGAGGAAATGGTGCTCGACTGGGTGATCCGCTACTGGCAGCGGGCCAAGAAGGCCGGCTTGCCGGTGAACCCCGACATCGACGCCTTCTACCGCGATTTCGAATTCATGGCGCTGCAACGCCACCTGAAAATCCTCGGCCTGTTCGCCCGCCTGAACCACCGCGACGGCAAGGCCGCCTACCTGGAGGACCTGCCGACGGTGCTCGACTACGTGCGCAAGACCGCCAACCGCTACAAGGACTTGAAACCGCTGGTGCGCCTGCTCGACGCGCTGGAAAACAAGACGCCGGAAGTCGGCTACACTTTCTAGGCACGCCGGGCGCCGCCGATCCGGGCTCAGACCCTCGGGGTCCGGCCGCGGCTCTTCGCCCCCGGTTTTTTTCGGCGCCGCCGGCCCGCCAGCCCCCTACACCCAACCACGAGTGCCCCCCATGAAAGCCATGATTTTCGCCGCCGGCCGCGGTGAGCGGATGCGTCCCCTCACCGACACCTGCCCCAAACCCCTGCTGAAAGTGCGCGGCCGCCCGCTGATCGTCTGGCACGTGCTGAACCTGGTACGCGCCGGCATCACCGACATCGTCGTCAACCACGCCCACCTGGGCCAGATGATCGAAGACACGCTGGGCGACGGCAGCCAGTTCGGCGCCCGCATCGTCTACTCGCCGGAGGCGCAGGCGCTGGAGACGGCCGGCGCCATCGCCAACGCCCGCCACCTGCTCGGCGACGAGCCCTTCCTGGCCGTCTCGGGCGACATCTACATCCCCTACTTCGACTTCGAGCAAGTCAAGGACGTGCTGGCCGACAAGGACATCCTGGGCAACCCCTACCCGGCCGAGCAGCGCGACATCGCCTGGTTGTACCTGGTCGACAACCCGCCCTACCACCCGGACGGCGACTTCGGCTTGACGCTGTACTCGCTCAACAACGACGGCGCGCCGCGCTTCACCTTCGCCAACATCGGCGTCTACCGGCCCGAGATGTTCGACGCCGTCGCGCCCGGCAGCCACGCCAAGCTGGCGCCGCTGCTGCGCCAGTACGCCGACCTGGGCCGGATCGGCGGCGAGCTCTACGCCGGCGCCTGGGCCAACGTCGGCACCGCCGAACAGCTGGCCGAACTGAACGGCGGGACCGCGCCATGACGGCGTTCGCGGCCCGCCGCGCCGCCCTGCTGGCCCAGATGCAGCCGGGCGGCGTGGCCGTGCTGCAGACCGCGCCCGAAGTGACCCGCAACAGCGACTGCGACTACCCCTACCGCCACGACAGCTACTTCTACTACCTGAGCGGCTTCGCCGAACCGGAAAGCGTGCTGGTGCTGCTGGCCGCCGGCCCGCGCGCGGCGGCCCGCTGCATCCTGTTCTGCCGCGCCAAAAACAGCGAGCGCGAAATCTGGGACGGCTTCCGCCACGGCCCCGAGGGCGCGCGCCTGGCCTGCGGCGTCGACGCCGCCTTCCCGATCGACGAACTGGACGCCGAGATGGTCAAACTGCTGGCCGACGCGCCGGCGATCTACTACGCGCTCGGCAGCAGCAACGAACTCGACGCGCAAGTCAAACTGTGGTTGCGCGACGTGCGCAGCCAGGCCCGCAGCGGCGTGACCGCGCCCGCCGTGGTGCACAACGTGCTCGGCCTGCTCGACGAGATGCGCCTGTTCAAGGACGACGGCGAACAGGCCGTCATGGCGCGCGCCGCCGCCATCTCCGGGCAGGCCCACGCGCGGGCGATGCGCGCAACCCGGCCCGGCATGCGCGAATACCAAATCGAAGCCGAGCTGCTATACGAATTCCGCCGCCACGGCGCCCAATCCCCGGCCTACACCTCGATCGTCGCGGCCGGCGCCAACGCCTGCGTGCTGCACTACAGCGCCAACAACGCCCTGGTTGCGGACGGCGACCTGGTGCTGATCGACGCCGGCTGCGAGCTGGACGGCTACGCCGCCGACATCAGCCGCACCTACCCGGCCAACGGCCGCTTCAGCGCAGCGCAGCGGCAGTTGTACGAACTGGTGCTGGCGGCGCAGGCGGCGGCGCTGGACGCGGTGCGACCGGGCCGGCTTTACCAGGGCATCCACGACGCCGCCGTCGCCGTGCTGGCGCAGGGCATGCTGGACCTGGGCCTGCTGGCGCGCGACCAGGTGGGCGGCGTCGACGACGTCATCGCCAACCAGAGCTACCGCCAGTTCTACATGCACGGCACCGGCCACTGGCTCGGCATGGACGTGCACGACGTCGGCGCCTACCGCGAAAGCGCGCGCGAAGGCAAACCGTGGCGCGCGCTGCAGGCGGGCATGACGCTGACGGTGGAGCCGGGCCTCTACGTGCGCCCGGGCGCCGGCGTGCCGGAGCGCTTCTGGCACACCGGCATCCGCATCGAGGACGACGTGCTGGTGACGCCCGCCGGCCACACGGTGCTGAGCGCGGCGGCGCCGAAGAGCGTGGCCGACATCGAAGCACTGATGCGGGGCGCGGCATGAACCGGCAAAACACATACGACATCGCCGTCTGCGGCGCCGGCCCGGTCGGTATGGCGCTGGCGGCCCTGCTGGCGCGGCGCGGCGTGGCGCCGGCGCGGGTCGCCCTGCTCGACGCGAAAACGCTGGCCCGGGCCGGCGCCGACCCGCGCTCGATCGCGCTGTCGCACGGCAGCCGCCAGATCCTCGAAGAAATCGGCGCCTGGCCCATCGCCGCCACCGCGATCCACCAGATCCACGTCTCGCGCCGCGGCCATTTCGGGCGCAGCCTGATCGACCGCGCCGACCACCAGGTGCCGGCGCTCGGCTACGTGGCGCGCTATGGCGACGTGGTGGCGGCGCTGGGCGCGGTCTGCGCCCGCCTCGGCGTGACGGCGCTGCGCCCGGCGCTGGTGCGGGACGCCAAAGAGGACGGCGCCGGCGTCGCGCTGACGATTCGCGAAGGCGAGACGGCGCCGCGCGAACTGCGCGCGGCGCTGCTGGTGCAGGCCGAGGGCGGCCTATTCGGCGCCCAGGCGCAACGCGCGCAGCAGCGCGACTACCGGCAAAGCGCCATCATCGCGCAGATCCACGCCAGCGCGCCGATCGCCCACCGCGCCTATGAACGCTTCACCGACGAAGGCCCGCTGGCGCTGCTGCCGCAGGGCGACGCCTACGCGCTGGTCTGGTGCGTGCCCCCGGAGCGGGCGCAACAGCTGTTGGCGCTGGACGACGCCGCCTTCCTGGCGCAGCTGGAGCGGGCCTTCGGCAGCCGCCTGGGGCGCTTCAGCGCCACCTCGGCGCGCTTCGCCTACCCGCTCGGACTGAACGCCGGCGCCCCCGCCAGCGCCCGCACGGTCGCCATCGGCAACGCCGCGCAAACCCTGCACCCGGTCGCCGGCCAGGGCCTGAACCTGGGCCTGCGCGACGCCGCCGTGCTGGCGCGCCTGCTGGCGCAAGACGCCACGCCGGCCATGCTGGCGCGGTTCCACGCGCTGCGCGCGCAGGACCGCGGCCTGACCGTACGCCTGACCGACACCATGGCGCGCGCCTTCACCGGCGCCGGCCCGGCGCAAGCGCTGCTGGGCGCCTCGCTCGGCCTGATCGACGCCATCAACCCGGCCCGCAAGCTGCTGGCCGAACTGATGATGTACGGCCGCCGTTAAACCAGCGGGCCGGCCACGCCAAAATCAAGCCAAGGCAAAGAGCCGGGGTCGGACCTTCAGGTCTGGCCCCGGGGTGACGCCCTTGGTTTTGATTGTTTCAACGCCGAAGCCCTGCGCACCTACCGCGCGACCCTGTCCAGGTCACGCTCCATGAGCGCCGCCACGTCCACCAGCAAATTGGCGACCCGCCCGAAAAACGCCGGGTTGATGTGTTCGATGGTGTCGCTGGGCGCGTGGTAGTCGGCGTGGTCGGCGACGCCGAAATACAGGAAGGGGATGCCGGCCTCGTTGAATACGGCGTGGTCCGAGCTGTCGTCCCAGCGCTCGACCAGCCCGGCCGCCAGCACCGGCCGGTCGTCCCCGGTCAGCACGCGCACGGCGCTGCGGCCGGCGGCCTGCTCCAGCGGCGCCTTCAGCGCCGGCCACAGGTGGCTGCCGGCCACGACGATCTCGTTGCTGTCGTTATGCGCCAGCATGTCCAGGTTCAGGTTGGCGGCCAGTTGCGCGCGCGGCACCGGCGGCGCGGCCATGAAGGCGCGCGCGCCCCGCAGGCCCAGCTCCTCGCCGTCGAAGGCGGCGAACAGCACCGAATGGCGCGGCGGGTGGGCTGTGAAATAGCTGGCGATCGCCAGCAGCGCGGCCACGCCCGAGGCGTTGTCGTCGGCCCCCGGATACAGCTTGCCGTCGACGATGCCGAGATGGTCGTAGTGGGCCGACACCACGAGGAACTGGTCCGGCGCGGCGCTGCCGCGCAGGTAGCCGACGATGTTGGCGGCGTCGGGATAGTCGCCGCGGAACGGCCGGCCCGGCACGAAGATGTTGCCGACGCTGTGGGTGCTGAAGGCGAACGCTTGGGCGTAGTCGCGGCCGAACGGCAGCAGGCCGATGGCGCGGAAGCGCGCCTGCAGGTAGGCCTGCGCCTTGCGGCTGCCGGGCGTGCCGGTGGCGCGGCCTTCGAAGGCGTCCGAGGACAGCGTGCGCACGTCGTCGAGCAGGACGCGCAGGTCGACCGGGCCGCCGGGGTCGCGCGCGGCGCCGGCTAGCGGCTGCGCCATGCGCGCTTCTTCGCCGCGTTGCGCCAGCGCCAGGTAAAACACCAGCGCGCCCAGCGCCAGGACTGTGCTCAACAGGATTTTTTTCATGGCGGCTGCTGCGGTGGAGACAGCCCGAGGATAGCGCATCGCCGCCGCGGCGGCGGGACGCTTGGTGAAAACAGATCGGGGCCTTGCTGGCTAAAGAGCCGGGGTCAGACCTTCTCGCCTTGGCGCGGAGGGTCTGCCCCAGGGGGTTACGCCGTTGGTTTAAATTTTTGTAACGCCGAGCCACCGTCGACGCCAGTCGGGTTACGCCCTCGCGGGCTAACCCGACCTACGAAAATCCTCCAGCGGTGCGGGGGACAGACCGCTGGTTTTTTTTTCGCGCCGGCGCTTGCTCTTATTCGACCGCTTTGACCATGTCCTCGATGACTTTCTTGGCGTCGCCGAAGACCATCATCGTATTCGCCTGGTAGAACAGGTCGTTGTCCAGGCCGGCGTAACCGGAAGCCATCGAGCGCTTGTTGACGATGATGCTTTTGGCCTTGTACGCCTCCAAAATCGGCATGCCGGCGATCGGCGATTTCGGGTCCTTGGCCGCCGGGTTGACGACGTCGTTGGCGCCCAGTACCAGCACCACGTCGGCCTGGCCGAACTCGCTGTTGATGTCTTCCATCTCGAACACCTGGTCGTACGGCACCTCGGCTTCGGCCAGCAGCACGTTCATGTGGCCCGGCATGCGCCCGGCCACCGGGTGGATCGCGTACTTGACGATGACGCCCTTGTGGGTCAGCTTCTCGACCAGCTCCTTGAGCGAATGCTGGGCGCGCGCCACGGCCAGGCCGTAGCCCGGCACGATGATGACGGTTTCGGCGTTACTCATCAGGAAGGCGGCGTCGTCGGCGGAGCCCGACTTGACCGGACGCTGCTCGGCGGAGCCGGCGGCGGCCGCGGCGGCGGGGGCGCCACCGAAGCCACCCAGCAGCACGTTGAAGAAGGAGCGGTTCATCGCCTTGCACATGATGTAAGAGAGGATCGCGCCGGAGGAACCAACCAGCGAGCCGGCGATGATCAGCATCGAGTTATTCAGCGAAAAACCGATGCCGGCCGCGGCCCAGCCGGAGTACGAGTTCAGCATCGACACCACCACCGGCATGTCGGCGCCGCCGATCGGGATGATGATCAGCACGCCCAGCGCGAAGGCGATGACGGCCATGACGACGAACGGCGTCCAGGCCGGTTCGCTGCCGTCGGCGAAGCAAAACACCAGGCCCAGGCCGACCATCACCAGCGCCAGCACCAGGTTGAGCATGTGCTGGCCGGCGAAGCTGACCGGCGCGCCCTGGAACAGGCGGAACTTGTACTTGCCCGACAGTTTGCCGAAGGCGATCACCGAGCCGGAGAAGGTGATGGCGCCGACGAAGGTGCCGATGAACAGTTCCAGGCGGTTGCCGAACGGCAGCGGCTGGCCCGCCAGGGCGATGCCGAAGGCGGTCGGCTCGGACACCGCGGCGACCGCGATGCACACCGCCGCCAGGCCGATCAGCGAATGCATGGCCGCCACCAGTTCCGGCATCTTGGTCATTTCAACGGTCTTGGCCAGGTAGGTGCCGACGCCGCCGCCGACGACGATACCCAGGATAACCAGGCCGAAGCCCATGCCGCCGACGCCCTGCTGCGCTTGCAGCTTGAGGATCAGCGCCACCGTGGTCAGCGCCGCGATGGCCATGCCGGACATGCCGAAGGCGTTGCCGCGGCGCGCCGTGGCCGGCGAGGACAAGCCCTTCAGGGCCTGGATGAAGCACACCGAGGCGATCAGGTACATCATCGTCACGAGGTTCATGGTGATGAAGTTCATGCTTTCACCTCTTGCTTGGCAACTGGCGCCGGCGCCGCCTTCGGCGCTTTTTTGCGGAACATTTCCAGCATGCGCTGGGTGACCAGGAAGCCGCCGAAGACGTTGACCGCCGCCAGCGCCACCGCCAGCGTGCCGGCGATTTGCGCCACCGGGCCGGTGGTCAGGCCGGCGGCCAGCATGGCGCCGACGATGATGATGGCCGAGATGGCGTTGGTGACGGCCATCAGCGGCGTGTGCAGCGCCGGCGTGACGGTCCAGACCACGTGGTAGCCGACGTAGATCGCCAGCACGAAAATAATAAGATTGATGATGGTGTGACTGATTTCCATGATTCCTCCGATTGCATGGGCGGGACCGGCCGCGGCCGCCCCTCCCACTGTTGTGTGTGACCCGCGCGGTTTATTTGCGCAGCACTTCGCCACCGTGGCAGACCAGGCTGGCCTTGATGATCTCGTCCTCGCGGTCGATCAGCAGCGCGTCGTCCTTGTCGAAAATGAGCTTCATGAAGTCGAACACGTTGCGCGCGTACAGCGCCGACGCGTCGGCCGCCACCAGCGTCGCCAGGTCCGGCTCGCCGACGATGTAGACGCCGTGCTTGACCACCGTCTTGCCCAGCTCCGAGAGCGGGCAGTTGCCGCCCTGCGAGACGGCCAGGTCGACGATGACCGAGCCCGGTTTCATCGCCTTGACGGTCTCCTCGGAGATCAGGACGGGCGCGGCGCGGCCCGGGATCAGCGCGGTGGTGATGATGATGTCGGCCTGCTTGGCGCGCTCGTGCACCAGTTCGGCCTGGCGGCGCATCCAGTCGGCCGGCATCGAGCGCGCGTAGCCGCCCGAACCCTTGGCGATCTCGCGCTCCTCGTCCGTCAGGAAGGGCACGTCGATGAATTTCGCGCCGAGCGACTCGACCTGCTCCTTCACCGGCGGACGCACGTCGGAGGCCTCGATGACGGCGCCCAGGCGCTTGGCCGTGGCGATCGCCTGCAGGCCGGCCACGCCGACGCCCATGATCAGCACGCGCGCCGCCTTGACGGTGCCGGCCGCCGTCATCAGCATCGGCATGAAGCGCTGGTAGGTGTTGGCCGCCACCAGCACCGCCTTGTAGCCGGCGATGTTGGCCTGCGAGGACAGCACGTCCATCGACTGGGCGCGGGTGATGCGCGGCACCGCCTCGAGGGCGAACGCCGACAGGCCGTGCGCCGCCATCGCCGCCGTGTTGTCGGCGTCGAAGGGGTTGAGCATGCCGATGACGACGACGCCCGATTTCATCAGGGCCCGCTCGTCGGCGCTAGGGGCGCGCACCTTGAGCACGATCTCGCAAGCGAAGGCGTCGGCGGCGCTGCCGATCTGCGCGCCGGCGGCGAGGTAGGCTTCGTCGATCACGCAGGCCATCACGCCGGCTCCCGCCTGGACGATGACTTGATGTTTGGCCGCGAGCTTCTTGACCGTCTCGGGCGTTGCAGCGACCCGAGTTTCACCGGGCCGCGTTTCGGCCGGTATGCCTATTCTCATGAAATGCCTCCAAAAATTGATAAACTGACTAGAATCTAACACGGAAATCGCTTCATAAAACCTTTTTCAGCCGGCAACTATTAGGGGGCCGCCACTACTTGACAGCGGCACCGCCCTCGACCTAAAAGGGCCGATCGGGCGCGCCGGCCGCCCTCAAACCGGTGTCGGCGGCCGGCGCCGCGCACGCCGCCGAGCGCCGCAACGGCCCCGTCCCGGCGCCGCTGACACCAAAAACCAACATAAAATGGTTTTTTTGGGCCGATTCCCCGATCCGCGCGATCAATCGGGCCGCGCCGGCGCCGCCGAGCTTCCGCCCAGCAATAGACCACAGATTTTTAACTGAAACATTGTCATTAATCAAACGCGCTGCGAAGCCCTTGCACGACGCGCGGACCGTGCGCCCAGAACAAGATAAAATGTCGGCTCTTTCAAGGATGGAATCATGCCGAGAATCTGGAAACCCTCTGTCACCGTCGCCGCCATCATCGAGCGCGACGGCCTGTTTTTACTGGTCGAAGAAGAAACCAGCGACGGCATCCGGCTAAACCAGCCGGCCGGCCACCTGGACCCGTTTGAATCGCTGGAGCAGGCGGTGATCCGCGAAACGCTGGAGGAAACGGCGCACGATTTCACGCCGACCGCGCTGGTCGGCATGTACATGTCGCGCTACCAGTCGGCGCGCACCGGCCTGGACGTGACGTACCTGCGTTTCACCTTCTGCGGCGAGGTCGGCAAGCTGCACGACCGCCCGCTCGACGAGGGCATCATCCGCACGCTGTGGATGTCGCGCGACGACATGGCGGCCTGCCAGGAGCGCCACCGCAGCCCCTTGATGCTGCAATGCGTCGACGAATACCTGGAGGGGCGGCGCGCGCCGCTGGCGCTGCTGCATACGCACGCCTCCGTCTTCAACGACGGGTAACGAACACTTATTTGGATAAGCAAGATGAGCAAGAAAAAAGTCGTGATCGGTATGTCAGGCGGGGTCGACTCCTCGGTCGCGGCGTGGATGTTGAAGGAGCAGGGCTATGAGGTGATCGGCCTGTTCATGAAAAACTGGGAGGACGACGACGACTCCGAGTTTTGCTCGTCGCGCCAGGACTGGATCGACGCGGCCAGCGTGGCCGACGTGATCGGCGTCGACATCGAGGCGGTCAACTTCTCGGCCGAGTACAAGGACCGCGTGTTCGCCGAGTTCCTGCGCGAGTACCAGGCCGGCCGCACGCCCAACCCGGACGTGCTGTGCAACGCCGAGATCAAGTTCAAGGCCTTCCTCGACCACGCCATGCTGCTGGGCGCCGACCTGATCGCCACCGGCCACTACGCGCGCGTGCGCCAGGCCGGCGAGCGCTTCGAGCTGCTCAAGGCGGTCGACGCCAGCAAGGACCAGAGCTACTTCCTGCACCGCTTGAACCAGGCGCAGTTGTCGAAGACGCTGTTCCCGCTCGGCGAGATCCCGAAAACCGAGGTGCGCCAGCTCGCCGCCAGGCTGGCGCTGCCGAACGCGGCGAAAAAGGATTCGACCGGCATCTGCTTCATCGGCGAGCGGCCGTTCCGCGAATTCCTCAACCGCTACCTGTCGTATAAGCCGGGGCCGATGAAGACGGCCGACGGCACCAGCGTCGGCGAGCACGTCGGCCTGAGCTTTTACACGCTGGGCCAGCGCAAGGGCATCGGCATCGGCGGCGTCAAGTCGTACCAGAACGCCGACGGCAGCAGCGACGCCTGGTACGTGGCGCGCAAGGACATCGCCAACAACACCTTGTACGTGGTGCAGGGCCACGACCATCCGTGGCTGCTGTCGTCGGCGCTGACGGCCGACCAGGCCAGCTGGATCGCCGGCGCGGCGCCGGCGCCGCGGGCGCTGTCGGCCAAGACGCGCTACCGCCAGGCCGACGTCGCCTGCGAGCTCGCGCCCGACGGCGCCGGCGAGTTCGCGCTGCGCTTCAGCGACCCGCAGTGGGCGGTCACGCCGGGCCAGTCGGCGGTGCTGTACGACGGCGACGTCTGCCTGGGCGGCGGCATCATCGCCGGCGCCACCGGCCTGGCCTAACAACCGCGGCGCTCGACCGCGGTCGGGCCCTCGGGTTTGACCCCGGCGTACCGGCCTAGTTCGAGCCGGCGCTGGCGGCCTGCTGCTTGCGCACCATCGCGATGACGGTGTTGCGCACGGTTTTGAGCACCGTGTCGGCGTTGAAGGGCTTGACGATGAAGCCGCTGACGCCGCTGGCGTGGGCCGCCTGCAGCGAGGCGGCGTCGATGCCGGCCGAGACCATGAAGATCAGCGCCTTCGGCCACTGCGCGCGGATGGCGCCGACCACGTTGCTGCCGTCCTCGACCACCTCGCGGGCGATGCAGACGAAGTGCGGGTTGTGCTTGACCATCAGGGCCAGGCCCAGCGCGCTGGTGTGGCCCTGGCCGCAGACGTCGTAGCCGCCGTCGGTCAGGACCGTGTTGAGCAGGCCGCGCGAAATGGCGCTGCTGTCGATGAGAACCGCTTTTAACATCATAAAGAATCCCCAATATCGTTTTTGTGTGGACGCGCCGTCAGTGGTGGTGCCGGTCCCAGGCCAGCATGTTCCACGTCACGCCGAGGCGCACATCGGTTTTCAATTGCACCAATTGGCGAGAAAGATACAGTATATCCCGTTCCTTCCGCAGTCTTTCTCCCAGCGGCCCCTTCAAAATGCCGGCGCCGGCCATCACCGCGTCCAGGTTGCCGTAGGCCTGGAGCAGCCGGGCGCCGGTCTTCTGGCCGACCTTGGACACGCCGGGGATGCTGTCGGTGGCGTCGCCCATCAGCGCCAGCAGGTCCGGCAGCAGCTCGGGCGGCACGCCGAACTTGCGCTCGACCCAGGCGTGGTCGTGCCATTCGCCCTTGAAGTGGTCCCACACCAGCGCGCCGTAGGCGATCAGGCCGTGCAAATCCTTGTCGGTGGTGGCGACGACGGCGTCGCCCCTGCCCTCGTGCAGCCAACGCATGACGGCGGTGCCGATGACGTCGTCGGCCTCGACCTCGGGGATGACGACGACGCGCAGGCCGAAGCCGGCCAGCTTCTCGTAGAACGCCGGCAGCGCCGCGCGTAGCGCGCCCGGCATCGGCGCGCGGCCTTCGCGGTAGCCGGCGTAGAGCGCGTGGCGCCAGGTCGGGCCGCCGAAGTCGAAGGCCGGCAGCACGTGGGTCGGCAGGTGGCCGTTGATCAGGTTCTTGAACGAGGACAGCGCGTGGCGCAGGGCGATGTCGGCCTTTTCGGCCGAATCCGGCTCGGGGCTGGCTTCGTAGACGCGGCGTACGATGTTCAGGCCGTCGATAGCGAGTAGTCTGGCCATACGGTGGGGGGATCGGCGTGGTGAATCGCGCATTTTACCGTATGCCGCTGCCGCGGCGCCGCCCGCCGGCTTACTTCAGCAATTCGTACGGGCCGCCGCGCTCCAGCGCGCGCTGGTAGGCCGGGCGCGCGTGGATGCGCTGCAGGTAGGCCATCAGCTTGGGCCGGCTCTCGTCCAGGCCGCCGCGCGCGCCGGCCGCCTCGAGCGGAAAGCTCATCTGGATGTCGGCGGCCGAAAATTCGGCGCCGGCGAACCAGGTCGTCTTGCCCAGTTCCGCTTCCATATAGTCGAGCTGCTGCTTGATGTTCGGATTGATGAAGCCTTTCTTGACCTTCTGCGCGATGGCGCGGGCCACCGGCTTGACGAAGAACGGCATCGGGCTGCTTTCGACCTTGTCGAACACCAGCTTCATCAACAGCGGCCCCATCGCCGAACCTTCGGCGAAATGCAGCCAGTAGGTCCAGCGCAGGCGCTCCGGCGTGCCGGCGGCCGGCAGCAGGCGGCCGTTGCCGTAGCGCTCGACCAGGTAGTCGACGATCGCGCCGGACTCGGCCACGACCAGGTCGCCGTCGCTGATGACCGGCGACTTGCCGAGCGGGTGGACGGCGCGCAGCGAGGCCGGCGCCAGCATGGTTTTCGGGTCGCGCTCGTAGCGCTTGACCTCGTATTCCAGGCCGAGTTCCTCAAGCAGCCAGAGCACGCGCTGCGAGCGCGAATTGTTGAGATGATGGACAACGATCATGGATACTTCCCCGTGTGAGAGTGGATGGCGCGCAGCGCCGACACTGCGAGTATAGAGCAGGCAAGCTGAAGTCGCCGGACGCCGCCTTGCGCCGGGCGCGACGGTGCCGGCGCGCACCATAGCTTCCACGCGGAAACAGCGGTACACTCGGCTGCGGCGTTTCGCCGCCCACCGGAGTGCTTATGCGCCTGTTTTCCGTCCGTTACCTTGCGCTGGCCACCAGCGCCGCCGTGTGCGCGCTGGCGCTGGCCCTGTCCGGCGCCTACTGGCTGGTGCTGCTCAGCGGCGCCCTCACCGCCCTCGGCCTGGCCGATCTGTTGCAGACGCGCCGCGCGCTGCGCCGCAACTACCCGATCCTCGCGCATTTCCGCTTCCTGTTCGAAAGCATCCGCCCGGAGATCCGCCAGTACTTCCTGGAGGACGACACCGAGGCCACGCCGTTCTCGCGCAACCAGCGCAGCATCGTCTACCAGCGCGCCAAGGTCGAAACCGACAAGCGCCCCTTCGGCACCCAGCTCGACGTCTACCAGGCCGGCTACGAATGGATCAACCACTCGATCGCGCCGGCCGCCGTGGCCGACCACAACTTCCGCGTCGACATCGGCAAGCACCCCGACTGCCCGCGCGCCCAGCCTTACTCGGCCAGCGTCTTCAACATCTCGGCGATGAGCTTTGGCGCGCTGTCGGCCAACGCCATCCTGGCGCTCAACGGCGGCGCCCGCGTCGGCGGCTTCATGCACGACACCGGCGAGGGCAGCATCAGCGCCTACCACCGCCGCAACAGCGGCGACCTGGTATGGGAAATCGGCTCGGGCTACTTCGGCTGCCGCAACCCGGACGGCAGTTTTTCCGAGGCCCACTTCATCGCCAACGCCTGCACGGCGCAGGTCAAGATGATCGAGCTGAAACTGTCGCAGGGCGCCAAGCCGGGCCACGGCGGCGTGCTGCCCGGCCCCAAGGTGACGATCGAGATCGCCACCACCCGCGGCGTCATGGCCGGCGTCGACTGCGTCTCGCCGGCGCGCCACGCCGAGTTCTCGACGCCGCTGGAAATGCTGGCCTTCATCGAGCGCCTGCGCAATCTGTCCGGCGGCAAGCCGACCGGCTTCAAGCTGGCCATCGGCCACCCGTGGGAGTTTTTCGGCATCGTCAAGGCCATGCTGGCGACCGGCATCGTGCCCGACTTCATCGTCGTCGACGGCGGCGAGGGCGGCACCGGCGCGGCGCCGGTCGAATTCACCGACCACGTCGGCACGCCGCTGCAAGAGGCGCTGCTGCTGGTGCACAACACCCTGGTCGGCGCCGGCCTGCGCGACAAGATCAAGATCGGCGCCTCCGGCAAGATCATCACCGCCTTCGACATCGCCCGCACGCTGGCGCTGGGGGCGGACTGGTGCAACTCGGCGCGCGGTTTCATGTTCGCGCTCGGCTGCATCCAGTCGCAGAACTGCCACACCGACCGCTGCCCGACCGGCGTGGCGACCCAGGACCGGCTGCGCCAGCGCGCGCTGGTGGTGCCCGACAAGACCGCCCGCGTCGCGCACTTCCACCAGAACACCCTGAAGGCGCTGGCCGAGCTGATCGCCGCCGCCGGCCTAAGCCACCCGTCGCAGCTCAAGCCGCACCACCTGGTGCGGCGCATCTCGCCGAACCAGGTCAAGCTGGCCTCGGCCCTGCTGCCCTACCTGGAGCCGGGCGAGCTGCTCGACCCCGGCCAGCTGGCGCAGTTGCCGCCGGTGTTCGGCCTGTACTGGCCGATCGCCCAGGCCGAGTCGTTCCACCCGCTGACGTAAAAAAAGCGCCCGGACTGAATCAACGGGCGCTGGGTCGGGCCTGGCCGCGCCGGAACGGGCGGCGGCGGCAACCGGCTTACTCGGTGATATGCATGTCGAAGCGCGCCTTGTTGGAGAACTCGCAGGTGCCCGCGCCCATCGTCGCGCTGCTCATCGTATAGTCGCACTTGATGTAGCCGCCGCGGTTGCCGGCGGCGTTGGCGTTGCCCTTGGCCGAATTCTGCGCCCGGGTGGCTTCGCCCGAATAGGTTTCGTTGCCCGCCATCAGCGTGAACACGCCGTGGCCGCGTTCCGGCCGGCTGATGGTGCCGCTCAGGCGCCCGATCGAGGAAGCCTGGTCGTTGGTCGGATACAGGCGCGCGGTCAGCACCGGCAGTTGCACCGGCGCCGGGACGTAGGCGACGGCGGCTGGCGCCGGCTGCGCCTGCGGAGTCTGGTTAATGGGCACGACATAACAAGCACTCAGGGAGGCGCCCAGCGCGGCGATCAGTGCAAGCTTCTTGAAGTCAACCATTGTGTTTTTCCTTTTAATTAAACGTCACGACAAATTATCGACATCCCCGCAGCGGCGCCCAGCGCCCGATTGCAAAGATAGAAGATTATTGAATTCTAAACATATTACCATTTCGCGCCGCACGCTTGTTCAGGTGCAAGTGTGAGCGCCGTCAACCGCGGGCGGCGCCGAGGGGTGGCGGCGGCGCTCAGCGGCCCGACTGCGCGCGCAGCTTGATGACGCGGTGCTTGCCCGGCGCTTCCAGCGGCGGCGCCGGCGCGGCGCCGTCGCCGCAGGAGCCGCAGCTGGCGCAGCCGTCGCCGCAGCTGTCGGCGGTCTTCAACAGCGCCGCCATGCGCGCCTGGTCGGCGCCGCAGCGCGTCAGCAGGTGGACGATGCGCCGGCGCGCGGCGGCCGGCAGGTATTTGCCGGCCGCGT
The DNA here is from genome assembly GCF_000344615.1 of Janthinobacterium sp. CG3. GTDB lineage: Bacteria > Pseudomonadota > Gammaproteobacteria > Burkholderiales > Burkholderiaceae_D > Janthinobacterium. The sequence goes on from NZ_KB467825.1 coordinate 457,735, forward strand.
GCAGCGCGGCGGCCGCGACGATGCAACAGACGATCGCTTCTTGCCACATATTAGGCTCCGGTGAAGAACAGGGCGGCGCGGTAGGTCAGGAACGAGGCGCCGTAGGCCAGCGCGAACATGTAGCCGGCCATCAGCAAGGGGTAGCGCCAGCTGTTGGTTTCGCGCTTGACCACGCTGAGCGTGGACAGGCACTGCGGCGCGAACACATACCAGGCCAGCAGCGACAGCGCGGTCGCCATCGACCAGGTCTGGGCGATCAGCGGCTCCAGCGAGGTGGCCAGCGCGTCGCCGGTCTGCGACAGCGCGTAGACGGTGCCGAGGGCGCCGACGGCCACTTCGCGCGCGGCCATGCCCGGCACCAGCGCGATGCAAATCTGCCAGTTGAAGCCGATCGGCGCGAACACCACTTCCAGCGCGCGGCCCAGCAGGCCGGCCAGGCTGTAATAGATGGGCGGATGGGTGGCGCCGTCGGGCGCGCCGGGGAAGCTGCTGAGGAACCACAGCAGTATCATCAAGGTCAGGATAATGGTGCCGACCCGCGTCAGGAAGATCTTGGCGCGCTCCCACAGGCCGACGGCCAGGTTGCGCAGGTGCGGCCAGTGGTAGCTGGGCAGCTCCAGCATCAGCGGATGCTGGCGGCCGCCGCCCATGAAGCGCTTCATCACCCAGGCCACCGCCATCGCCGCGGCAATGCCGGCGAAGTACAGCGCGAACAGCACCACCCCCTGCAGGCTGAGGAAGCCGGCCAGCTCGCGCTCGGGGATGAAGGCGGCGATGATCAGCGCGTACACCGGCAGGCGCGCCGAGCACGTCATCAACGGCGCGATCATGATCGTCACCAGGCGGTCGCGCGGGTTCTGGATGGTGCGCGCGGCCATCACGCCGGGGATCGCGCAGGCAAAGCTCGACAGCAGCGGAATGAAGGCGCGCCCGGACAGGCCGACCCCGCCCATCAGCCGGTCCAGCAGGAAGGCGGCGCGCGGCAGGTAGCCGCAATCCTCGAGCACCAGGATGAAGAAGAACAGGATCAAAATCTGCGGCAGGAACACCAGCACGCTGCCGACGCCGCCCAGCACGCCCTCCACCAGCAGGCTGCGCAGCACGCCCTCGGACATGTGCGCGGCCAGTTGCGCGCCCAGGCCCTCGACGCCGGCGGTGATCATTTCCATCGGCGTCGCCGCCCACGTGAAGACGGCCTGGAACACCAGGAACATCAGCAGCGCCAGGATGACCGGCCCCAGCACCGGGTGCAGCACGACGTCGTCGATTTTCTCGCTCAGGTTGCCGGTGTCGCGCGTGTCGTTGCTGACCACGGCCAGGATGCGCCGCACCTCGCGCTGGGTTTCCTCGACCGTCACGGCGTCGATCGCCGACAGCGCCTTGGCGGGCGCGTTCGGCAGCGGCAGCATCGCGTCGAGCGCGCGCAGCAGCGACTTCTCGCCGCCGCCCTGCACCGCCACGGTCTCGACGACCGTCATGCCGAGTTCCTGCGCCAGCTTGTCGGCGTCGATGACGATGCCGCGCTTCTTGGCCACGTCGACCATGTTCAGCGCCAGCAGCATCGGCAGGCCAAGCCGCTTGATCTCCAGCACCAGGCGCAGGTTCAGGCGCAAATTGGTGGCGTCGACGACGCAGACGATCGCCTCGGGCGCGCGCTCGCCGGCGCGCAGGCCGGCGACGACGTCGCGGGTGATGGCCTCGTCCGGCGTGGTGGCCGACAGGCTGTAGGCGCCCGGCAGGTCGAGCACGCTGAAGGCGCGCCCGGCCGGCGAGATGAAACTACCCTGCTTGCGCTCGATCGTCACGCCGGCGTAGTTGGCCACCTTCTGGCGCGAGCCGGTCAGGCGGTTGAACAGCGCGGTCTTGCCGCAGTTGGGATTGCCCAACAGCGCGATCAGCGGCATCCGCGCCGCCGCCTGCAGCGTTTTGTCGATGGCGCCCATGCTTATTCCGGTTGAATCGAGATACAGGCCGCCTCGAAGCGGCGCAGCGCGAAGGTGGCGTTGCCAACCTTGACGGCGAGCGGGTCGCCGCCCGGCATGCCGCGTTTCAGCATGCGGATGCGCTCGCCCGGCACGAAGCCCAGTTCCATCAGCCGGCGCGCCAGGTCGACGCCGTCGTCGAGCTGGCCCGGCGCGGTCGGCGCGACGTGGATCACGGTGCCGCTCTTGCCGGCCGCTAAGGCATCGAGGGTGGTCAGGGTCGGCGCGAGGGTCATGGGCGAAGCTTCCATTAAGTGGATAGAGGGCGCACCCATGGCCTGCCGCGGCAAAACCGGCAAGCGGGAACATCTGGAGCGAACTGTGGCTATTATAAACGGTAATGCGAATTGTTTCTATTTGCGGACCGCCGCACCGGGTGCCGGCCCGCCCCGCCGGACAATCTGCTGCGCCCGTACAACAGCGGCCACGCGCGGCCCGCGCCGACGCCGGCCGCACGCATCAAAATCGCTTGCAAAATTTTTTCAATTGCGGGACAATGCAAAACGTAATGATAATGATTCTCATTAAAACAGTAGCAACAATGCCTCTGCGGCATCGACTCTCCCTTGACTTTATCTAGCCAGAAGGTGCACCGATGATTGTATGTGTCTGCAACAACATATCTGATCGCGAAATCCGCCAAGCCGTTGATTTGGGCCTGAACACGATGGCCGAACTGCGCCGCGACCTGGGCGTGGCGACCTGCTGCGGCAAATGCCACAGCTGCGCCAAAGAGGTTTTACACGAACATATCAACAGTCAAACCACCTTGCAGGAGCGCGTGTTGCAACGCCCGGCAATGACGACATAAGGATCGCAATGAACACGATGACGATGACGCCCCGCGCCGACAGCGGCCGGTACCAGGACCTGTTGGCCACCCTGAAGCTCAAGGGGCGCAAATTCGCCCCGCTGGCGTCGATCATCGTGCTGCACGTGGGCCTGTTCTACGCGCTGCAAAACGGCATGCTGCGCCAGGTTGTGCACGCCGCCCTGCCCGAAGTCATGATGGTCAGCTTCGTCGCGCCGCCGCCGCCGCCGAAGCCGGCGCCGCCGGCGCCGCCGAAAACGCTGCAACTGAGCGCGCCGCAACAGCGGGCGATCGTGCCGCCGCTGCCGCAACTGGCGCTGGCGCCGGCGGAGCCAACCATTACCGTGGCGCAGCCGCCGGCCGAAGTGGCGCCCGCCCCGGCCGCGCCGGTCGCCGTCGCCGCGCCGCCGGCCCCGGCGCCGGCGCCAGCCACCCCGCGCACCGTCTCCAGCGTCGAGTACGTGAGGGCGCCGGAACCGGTCTACCCGAGCATCTCGCGCCGCCTGGGCGAGAGCGGCACCGTGGTGCTGCGCATCCTGATCAACGAACGCGGCCTGGCGGAACAGGTGACGGTGCAAAAATCGTCGGGCTTCGCCAACCTCGACGAGGCCGGCCGCAAAGCCGCCCTGCGCGCGCTGTTCAAACCGCTGTTCGAAAACGGCAAGGCGGTACCGGTGTTCGTCATCGTGCCGCTGAACTTCCAGCTGAGCTAAATACGGGCGCGTCGCGCCGCCCGCATCCGCAGCCCCGCCCGGGGCTGCGGATTTTTTTACGTCCAAATCAACACCAACAGCGTAAGCCCGGGGTCGGACCGCGGCCCTTGCCTTTGGTTGATGTTCAGCGCCGCCAACCCGCGTACGAAACCCGCGTTGGCGCCATGCCGCCTACACCTCGGCCCAGAGCCGCAACAGGTTGTGGTAGTGCCCGGCCAGGCCGACCATCGCCTCGCCGTCGCCGTGGGCGCCGCGCAGGTGCTGGATGTTCTGGTCGAGCTCGAACAGCATGGCGCGCCTGGCGTCGTCGCGCACCATGCTTTGGCTCCACAGGAAGGAGCAGACCCGCTCGCCGCCGGTGACCGGCATCACGCGGTGCACGCTGCTCGACGGGTAGACGATGGCGTCGCCGGCCGGCAGCTTCACCTCGTGGCTGCCGTAGGCGTCCAGCACCACCAGTTCGCCGCCCTCGTATTCGTCCGGCTGGCTCAGGAACAGCGTCGTCGAGACGTCCGCGCGCATCGGCGCGCCGCCCAGCGCGGTGCGGATGGCGCCGTCGATGTGCATGCCGTAATGCTCGCCGCCGGCGTAGCTGTTGAAGTACGGCGGCAGGATGCGCAGCGGCAGCACGGCGGAGATGAACAGCGGGTGCGCGCCGAGCGCGCGGCTGACCGCCTGGCCCAGTTCCAGCGCCAGCGGCGAGCCCTCCGCCAACTGCCGGTTGCGCTTGACCTGCGCGCCCTGCGAACCGACGCTGGCGCGGCCGTCGATCCAGTCGGAGCGGGCCAGCTTTTGGCGAAACTGGGCGACTTGTTCCGGCGTCAGCACGCCGGGTATGTGCAACATCATGCTCGATTCCCCTCAAATAGAAATGCGAAAAGGCACCAGCTGCGGGCGCAGGCGGTGCCTTTCGGTCTGCAACGCGCGGCGTGCCGCGCGTCGGGACACTTAGAACTTCAAGTTGGCCGTCAGCGTGGCGCTGCGGCCGGCGGCGACGCCGGCGTAGTGCGGCGACGACACCTTGTCGAAGTACAGCTTATCACCCAGGTTCTGCACGTTCAACCGCATCGTCACGTTCTTGTTGACGACGTAGCTGGCCATCGCGTCGACACGGGTGTAGCCCGGCACCGACTTGTTGTTGTTGATGTTGCCGAACACTTGGCTGACGTAGTTCACGCCGCCGCCCACGGTCAGGCCCGGCAGCACCAGGTAGCTGGTCCACAGCGAGGCGCTGTCTTTCGGCGTGCCCGGGAAGCGGTTGCCGTCGAACGGCGACTTGGTGTAGACCGGCGCGGCGGTGGTGCCGGTGTTCAGGTAGCCGTTGTCGCCGATCACCGCGTTCAGGTGCGTGTAGCCGCCGAACACCTGCCAGTTGTTGCTCAGGCTGCCGCTGACGCCGAACTCGACGCCGTTGACGTTCTTCTTGCCGACGTTTTGCTGCTGGCCGTCCGGCGCCGTGGTGCGGGCGTTGTTCATCTCGCTGCGGAAGTAGGCGGCGCTGACCGACAGGCGGCGCGCCATGATTTCCCATTTGGTGCCCAGCTCGAAGTTGCGGCTGTCCTGCGGCTTGAGGTTTTTCAGCGCCGCCGTCACCGCGTCGTTGCCGTCGCCGCCGTCGTTGCCGACCGGGGTGGACGAGGTGCCGTAGGACAGGTACACGCTGCTGTTGGCGGCCGGCTTGTAGACCAGGCCGGCCTGGTAGCTGGCGAAGTTGGAATGGACGTCGGCGCGGCCGGCCTGCGTGGTGGTGGTGCCGACCACCGAGTACGGCACCGTCAACGCGCTGCGGTAGCCGTCCCAGCGCACGCCGACGTTGAGCAACCATTGCGGGTTGAACTCGACGGTGTCGAACGCGTACACCGATCGGGTGTTGGTGACGACGTTGGTGCGGGACGGCGATTCGCTGCGGCTGTAGACCCACGGATCGTTGGCGTTCGGGTTCAGCAACGGCGCGCAGTTGTACAGCGTGGCCGCGCCCGAGGTCGGGCAGGTGAAGCTGTTGGTCAGCGGGTTGTTGGTGCCCGGCGCGAACAGGTAGCTGGTGCGGTCCGATTCCTCGCGGCTGAGCTCGACGCCGGTGGTGAAGCTGTGCTTGACGCCGGCGGCCTTGAATTCGCCGCTCAGGCTGGTCGCGTTGGCCAGGCCGTCGACGGTGACGTTGCGCGAGTTGGCGCGGCGCCAGACGGTGCCGTACTTGACCGTGTTGCCCTTCGAATCGTCGGGCTGGGTGTAGACGTAGTCGTTGCCGGTGCTGCCGTAGCGCGTCACGTTGCGCAGCACCAGGCCGGCGCCGAACTCGTGGCGCACGTCGATGGTGCCGATGTCGGACTGGGTGTCGCGGAAGTCGCGCTTGGTCAGGCCGTAGAAGGTCGAACGCGGCACGGAAACCGGGGTGCCGTTGCCGTTCAGGGCGATGTCGGCGCGCTTGGCGGTGTTGGTGCCGACGGTGGCGAACGGGTTGTTGAACGGCAGGCCGGTGTCGGGCAGCTCGCTCGACTCCATGTGGTAGTAGCTCAGCGTGACCTTGGTCGGCGACTGCATGCCGAAGCTGACCGACGGCGCCACGCCCCAGCGCTTGCCGTTGACGAAATCGCGGCCGGCGACGTGGGCGTCGTGGCCCATGACGTTCAGGCGCACCGCGACGTTGTCGTCGATGCTGCGGTTGACGTCGACGGTGGCGCGGCGGTATTGCGCGCTGCCCAGGCCGACCGAGGCGTTGATGAAGTTGTCCGCCTTCGGCGTCTTGCTGATCAGGTTGACGCTGCCGCCGGCCGACGAGCGTCCGCCGTAGGCCGAGTTGGGACCCTTGACCACTTCGATTTGCTCAAGCGCGAAGATTTCGCGCGACTGCGAACCGGTGTCGCGGATGCCGTCGATGTAGGTGTCGGTCTGCGCGTTGTAGCCGCGGATGAAGAGGTTGTCGCCGACCGGGTTGCCGCCCTCGGCGGCGCCGACGGTGATACCCGGCACGGTGCGCAGCGCGTCCGTCAGCGACACGGCGCCGGTCTGCGAAATGACGTCGGCGGTGATCACGGTGATCGATTTGGGCGTGTCCAGCAGCGGCGCGGTGAGCTTGTTCGAGGCCGATTTCACCGGCGCCTGCAGGGTGCGCTCGGCGCCGCCGGTGATTTTCACTTCAGGCATCTGCTGCGCCTGCCCGGCCGTTTGCGCGTGCAGCGCCAGCGGCATGGCCAGCGTGGCGAAGGCGGCGAAGGCGGTGCCCGCCGCGACCGGCTGATGCTTGCGGCTCTTGATATAGCTCATTAAAACTTCTCCATGGAATTAGGTAACGGAATCGGCTGCCGGCCACCGGAATGCGGCCACCTTAAACGCGAATGATAATGATTTTCATTCGCCACGGCAAGTAAAACTCACACATTCTCACGGATTCTGTTGTTAAACCCCTGAGAATGGGATGTGTTCTCACGGTGGCGCCGCCGCGGCGCGGCGAAATACCCGGCGCGGCGGCGGAACGGCGGCGATCTGCGCTATCATGCTTGCAATGCGGGGAGGCCTGCGGGCCCTGCGACAACGCGGCCCGGCCGCCCGCGGCGCCCACGGCGCGATCCCCTTTTCAACACCACTTTAGGAAGCCATCATGAAGGGCGATAAAGAAGTCATCCGTCTACTCAACGCACAGCTCACCAACGAACTGTCCGCCATCAACCAATACTTCCTGCATGCGCGCATGTACCGCCACTGGGGCCTGGAAAAATTGGGCAAGAAGGAATACGAGGAATCGATCGGCGAAATGAAACACGCCGACAAACTGATCGACCGCATCCTGATGCTCGACGGCCTGCCGAACCTGCAGGCGCTGCACAAGCTGCTGATCGGCGAGAACACGCCGGAAATCCTGGAATGCGACCTGAAGCTGGAACGCGCCGCCCACGCCACCGTCAAGGAAGGCATCGCCACCTGCGAAAAAGCCGGCGACTACGTCACGCGCGACCTGTTCCTGATGATCCTCGACGACACCGAGGAACACATCGACTGGCTGGAAACGCAGATCGACCTGATCGCCAAGGTCGGCCTGCAAAACTACCTGCAAAGCCAGATGGCCGAGTAAGCCGGCCACCGGGGACAGACCACGATTTTCGAGAAATATTTCTCGAAAATCGTGGTCTGTCCCCGAAGCGGAGATCCAATTAAAAAGGGCTGGTGCGCATCTGCGCACCAGCCCTTTTTTACGCGTTCAAGCCGGCGATCAGTTGAAGTTGTACTTGGCCGACAGGTTGACGCGGCTCAGGTCGCCCTCTTCGCCGGCCAGCGTCTTGCGCCGGCCCAGGATGTACTCGGCGCCGAAGTCGACACCCTTGACCGGGTTCCAGATGAAGCCCAGATGCGCCTGCCATACCTTGCTGTTGACCGCGTATTGGCCGCTGTCGAGGCCGTTGGCGCGGGCGTAGTCGGTGTAGGCGTTGTCATAGTTGCGCTGGTAGCCGACCGAGCCGTTAAAGCGCAGCGTGTCCGACGGCTTGTGCTGGTAGCCGAGCACCAGGCCCAGGGCTTTCTCGGTCAGGATGCGCTTGTTGGCCGCGTCGTACAGCGCGCCTTCGATGTAGTTGAAGTAGCGGCCGATGCCGCTGCCGCCGGTCACGCCGACGGTCAGGAAGTCGCTGCCGAAGGTTTTGTACAGGCTGCTGGCGGCGAAGCCATAGCCGCGCTTCGACAGGTTGACGTCGGCGCCGTCGTCGAGGCGGTGTTCGGTGGTGACGGCGCGCACGCTGACGGCGCCCCAGCCGAAGCCCTTGTCCCAACGGGCGACCACGTCCGGCACCTTGGCGAAGCCCTTCGGCGTCGCCGCGCCGTCTTCCAGCACATAGCTGGAGGCGTTTTCGGCGGCGACGGTAAAGCTGCCGTAGTCCTTGGTCGGGTAGGTGTAGCGCACCATCGGCTGGCGGATGAACGTGCCGCCGATGGTGCCGTTGAAGTCGACCGTCTCGGGCGAGTTGTCGACGTCCATGAAGGTCGACCAGGTCTGGCCCACCAGCAGGCCGCCGAACTGGCCGTAAGCGTGGCGCAGGCGGAAATTGTAGCTATTCGTCGCTTGCTGCGTGTAGATGTTCTTGATGTCGCCGTAGACGGCGGCGTTGCCGGTGCGCGGGTCGTTGTTGAAGTCGCCTTCGATCTTCACGCTCAGCGGGCCGTACTGGGTCGGCGTGCTGGCCTCGATGCCGAAGCGCGAGGTGCGCGCGTGCAGGTAGTTGCCACCCTTGCGGCGGCCTTCGGCGGAATCGTTCAACGGCGCGTACGGCGCGAAGGTCGAGTAGTCGTTGTTGGCGTTGTCGCCCTTGAACTCCTTGACCATGTTCAGCTCGGCGAAGCCGTACAGGCGCACCGAGGTGTCCGAACCGGGCAGGCGCGAGGAATTCGGGATGTCGCCGCCGACGACGGCGTCCTTGACGCGCAGTTCAACCTGCTCGACGCGCTCGGCCAGCTCGGCGTTCGAAATGGCCGGGGCCGGGGCCGGCGCCGCGGCCGGGGCGGCGGCCTTGGCTTGTTTGAGTTCCTTCAGCTCGTCGCCGAGGCGCTTGATTTCGGCGCGCATGTCGGCGAAATCCTTGGCCGACTGGGCTTGCGACGGCGCGGCGACGACGGCGAACATCAACGCGATGGACGCGCTCAGACTGGTGTGTTTCAAATTCATTAAAAGTCCCCTTGAATTAGTATTTTATGGTGGTGCTGCTTGCTGCTATGGGCCGCGCCGGTCGCTTAGTTGGCGATCTGTCCCAGGAATGCGCGGATGCGTTCGTTGCGCGAATTGCCGAAGAACTCTTCCGGCGGCGCCTCGGCCAGGATCTGTCCCTTTTCAAAGAACACCACCCGGTCCGCCACTTCGCGCGCGAAACCCATCTCGTGCGTGACGACGATCATCGTCATGCCCGAGCGCGCCAGGTCCTTCATCACGTCCAGCACTTCCTTGATCATTTCCGGATCGAGGGCGCTGGTGGGCTCGTCGAACAGCATCACTTTCGGCTGCATCGCCAGGGCCCGCGCGATGGCCACGCGCTGCGCCTGGCCGCCGGAGATCTGGTGCGGGTACTTGCGCGCCTGCTCGACCAGGCCGACCTTGGCCAGCAAGACCAGCGCGGCCTCCTCGGCCTGGGCCCGGGTAACGTTGCGCAGGCGCCGCGGCGCCAGCGTAATGTTGTCCATCACCGTCAGGTGCGGGAACAGATTGAAGCTCTGGAACACCATGCCGACTTCGCGGCGCACCGCGTCGATGTGCTTCAAGTCGGCGTTCAGTTCGATGCCGTCGATGACGATGCGGCCGGCGTCGTGCGTTTCGAGCCGGTTCAGCATGCGCAGGAAGGTCGACTTGCCGGAGCCGGAGGCGCCGATGATGACGGCCACCTCGCCCTGGTAGAACTCGGTCGAGACGTCCTTGATCACGTGGAACTTGCCGAAATGCTTGTTGATGTTTTGCGCGACGATCAGCGGTTCCTTGCCGTCGCTGCGCGGGGCGCGGCGCAACTGCGCCGTGTCTGCCAGATTCATGTCTTTATCTCCGCTCATTTAGTGACGCTCCACATCGAGTTGTCGTTCGATCGCGCCGGAAATCTGCGTCATGATCGACGTCATGATCAGGTAGATGCAGGCGGTCGTCAGGAACACAGGAATCGGTTCGAACGAGGCCGACTGGACCCGGTTGCCGATGTTGGACAATTCCACCACGCCAATCACATACGCCAGGCTGGAATCCTTCAGCAGCGAGACGATGTTGTTGACCAGCGGCGGCAGCGCGATGCGGAAGCTCTGCGGGAACACCACGTCGCGGAAGGTCATGAACGGGCTCAACCCCAGCGAACGGGCCGCCTCGGTCTGGCCCTTGTGGATGGCCAGGATGCCGGAGCGGATCGCCTCGGCGTTGTAGGCGCCGACGTTGAGCGACAGCGCCAGCACGGCGGCGTTGAACTCCGACAGGCGGATGCCGAACACTTCCAGGTTAAAGGCAAACAACACTTGCACCAGCAGCGGCGTGCCGCGCAGCACCCAAATGTAGAAATTGGCGACCCAGCGCAACGGCGCCACCCGCGACAGCTTGGCCAGCGCGACGATGATGCCGATGATGATGCCGAGCGGGCCGGCGATCGCGGTCAACTGCACCGTGACCATGGCGCCTTCGGCGAACTGCTGCGCGGCCGGGCCGATCGGGCTAGGCAACCAGCTTAGCGGAATGGCCATCAACCACAGGAAGGCGACCATGGCGAACATGGCCAGGGCGATGGTGACCGCGCTGCGTCGCTCGCGCGACCAGCCGGCAGGCAAAAATGTGCTTGCTGATTTCAACTGACTCTCCTGACGGTGACAATAAACGCTGCGTTACTTGTTGCTTACTTGCAGCGAATGTCTTCTTGCAAATATTTTTCGGAGAGCGCCTTGTAGCTGCCGTCGGCCATCAATTCGGCCAGCGCCTTGTCGTAGGCGGCGGCCAGCGGCGCGTTGCCCTTTTTGATCGCGGCGGCGACTTTTTCGACGAACAGGTAGTCGCCCATTTTCAGGCCGCCGGAGGCGTTCGTCGCCAGCGCGTTCTTGACCACGAAACGGTCGCTGACCCAGGCGTCGACGCGGCCGTTGACCAGCGCGGCGCGGGCGTCGGTATCTTGCGGGAAGTTTTTCACTTCCTTGACGCCGGCCACTTTCTTGACGTTTTCAAAGTAGGTCGAACCGGTCTGCACCGACACGGTCTTGCCGGCCAGCGTCTCGACGCTGTGCACGGCCGGGTCTTTCGAGACGATCACGCCGCCGCTGCAATAGTGCGGGCTGGTGAAGGTGACGGCCTTGGCGCGGTCCGGCGTGATGCCGAACGAGGCGATGACGACGTCCCAGCGGTCCTGGCGCAAGCCGGCCAGCAGGGCGTCGAAGGACAGCGATTTCCATTCGACGGCCAAGCCCATTTTCTTGGCGATGGCGTCGCCCAGTTCGACTTCGAAACCGGTCAGCTTGGAACCCTGGAAATAGTTGAACGGAGGATAGGCACCCTCGGTGGCGATGATGATCTTGCCGTCGGCCTTGATCTCGTCATACGTGCGGGCCTGCGCGGACGCGCCGACGACCAGACTGGCGATAGCGACTGCCAAAATTTTCAAACTCTTCATATGTCCCCCCTACTGAAAGAATTGCTGTTTAGTACACTTTAGTGTACTTCTTGTGTTTTGATTGTTCCCTGCAATTAGCAACTACTGGTGCTATTACAACAGCTACCGGGAAGTCCTCAAACCATGGGCGCGACCTCATCTTACGAAAATGAGACACCGGCGGCGGTCCGCCGGACGGCACGGGGGAGGCGCTTGCCCCCCCGCCCGGCGGCGGCGGCCCGACGGCGTCGAAAAAAAAGATCGTCTGTTGCGGCGCAGCCACAGACAGGGCGCCGCGCCGGTATAGACAACCCATCATAAGACAAATCGACGGCGATGATAAAGCCTTTCGGCCCGCACCGCCAGTTGCGCCGGCCGGCGCGGCGGCCCTGCGTTCCAAAAAACAACTGCCGACGCTGCGACGCCGGCGCGAGCACGGGGCCGGCCCCTCGGGGTCTGGCCCCCAGCCTTTGCTTTTGCTTGGTTTTGCTGTGTGCGGTGAAAAAAACCAGGGCGTACCCGGAGGGTCCGACCCCAACCCCGGGTTCCCCGCGCGCTATACGCGCACGCAGATGACGCGCGCGCCCGGGGCCACGCCCAGGCTGCGCATCGCCTCGGGCGGCAGCGCGACGTTGTCGCCGTGCTCCAGCGCCGGGCAGGCCAGCATGACGGCGCGGAAGGTGCCGTCGCCGACGCTGCCGACCACGTAGTTGCGCCCGGGCTGGTCGCCGGCCGGCCCGGCCGCCTCGACGCGCCGCGGCATCGACGACGAGAACGAGCGCAGCGCGTTCTTGTGCGCCTGCAGGATCGGGCCGCCGTCGAAGATGTCGATGTGCTGGCCCGGCTCGAAGCCCTCCTGCGCCAGCATGCGCAAGGCCGCCTCGCCCTCGGGATGGACGCGGCCCATGGCGCCCTGGGCGTCGGACGGCAGCAGCGGCACGTAGACCTGGTAGTGCGGCATCAGCTCGACGATCAGGGTGCGGTTGCGGGCGCCCTCGACGACCCGCTCGGCCTCCATGAAGTCCATCTGGAAGAATTTGCGCCCGATCGCGTCCCAGAACGGCGAGGCGCCGTTGGCGCCGGTGGCGCCGGCCAGCGCGACGAAGAAGCGGTCGCCGAAGCGCTGCGGCGCGGCGGCGGCGAACAGCAGGCGCGCGCGCGACAGCAGCGCCGCCCCGGGGCCGACGCTGCGCCAGTCGCGCACGGCAAAGCTCGACAGCTGCGAATGCCCGGTCAGCTCCGAACACAGCGTCAGCGCATGGATGCTGTGGCTGATGTTGAGGTCGCGCGAGACTTGCTGCACGGCGTCGTTGCGAAACGCGAAGTAGGTGCCGTTCGAGCCGGCGATCGCCGATATCGCCGCCGAGCCGGCGATGCTGCCGTCGGCGCCGTCCTCCAGCACGAAGATATACGACTCTTCGCTGGGAATGTCGACCTGGGTGGCGAACGAGGCGATTGAATGCTCGACCGAGCGGGCGATCGCCTCGCGGGTTTTCGGCAGCGTGTGCATCCACGGCGTGGCCACGCCGGCGAGCGACTCCAGCGCCGCGATATCGCGCATTTCAACGGGGCGAACTATATACATGGGACAACTCCAATGCCGGGGTGTCTATTATAAAAAAACGCCGGCGCCGGCGCATGCGCCGGCGCGACGGCGACTTTCACTTTGCGGCCGGACGCGGCCTCACAGCAGCAGCTTGCGCTGGCGCTCCTCGCGCGGCGAAATGCCGAACAGCGCGCTGAAGGCGGTCGAAAAATGCGAGCCCGACGAAAAGCCGCAGATCAGGCCCACCTGGACGATGGAGTGGCTGGAATCCATCAGCAACTGGCGCGCCCGCTGCAGGCGCAGCTCCAGGTAGTAGCGCGACGGCACGCTGCCGAGGTATTGTTTGAACAGGCGCTCGAGCTGGCGCCGCGAAATGCCGACCAGGTTGGCGACGTCGTCGGTCGTCAACGGCTCCTCGATGTTGGCCTCCATCAGCATGACCGCCTCCGACAGCTTCGGTTGCAGCGTGCCGAAGCGCGCCTGCAGCGCGAAACGCTGGCGCTCGGCGTGGCCGCGGATGCGGTCGACGCACAGCAACTCCTTGATCTGCGATTGCAGCGGCGTGCCGTAGCAGGCTTGCAACAGCGTCAGCGCGAAGTCGATGCTGACGGCGCCGCCGCAGCAGCTCAGGCGCTTGCCGTCCATTTCGAACAGGTTCGGCGTCAGGATCACCCGCGCGCCGATGTCGTGGGCGTCCGGGTACAAGGTCCATGGCAAGGCCACGCGCAAGCCATCCAGCGCGCCGGCGCGCGCCAGCCACAGCACCGGCGCGCCGACCGCGCCCCAGAACTGCGCCTGGGCGCCGCGCTCGATCAACTGGCGGCACTGCTCGGGCGCCAGCGCGGCGGCGTCCTCGTCGGCCACCAGCAACGCGATGTGCCAGCGTTCGCGCTGGCGCTCCGCCGCGGCCGCCAGCGCGGCGCCGGCCTCCACCACCTCGACCAGCAGGCGTTGCGGCCCGAGGATTTTGGCGGCCAGGCGCAGCGGATGCGCCAACCCCGCCAGCGTCACCGAAAACGGGCCGCCGGCGTTGATCAGCAGGATGCGCAACGGCGCTTCAAGCTTGAGGGTGGATAAACTGGTAAATGGCATGGCGCGGGCGGGCACTCACTTCCTTGAATTCGATACGGCGGCGCGCGGCCACCGGTTTGGCCTGCGGCAATCATTGCAAGGGGAACAGTCTAACGCGATTTTTGCACCAATTGCACAACAAGTCGCAAAAGTGGCCGGGTTTCGTAGATCGGGTTAGCCCAAGGGGCGTCAGCCGACTGGCGTCGGCGGCGGCTCGGCCGCGGATGACGCGTTCCGCCTCGGCGGCCCCCCGCACCCGACCTACGACACGGAAGGGGCGGGCTTGATTTTGACGAACAGCACGGCCGCCGCCGCGCACAGCATCAGCGCGCCGGCCAGGCGGATGACGTTTTCCGGGTTGCCGCCGAGCCAGGCGCGGTAGAACAGCGGCAGCGTGAAAATCTGGATAATCATCGGGATGACAATGAACATGTTGAAGATACCCATATACACGCCGGTGCGCTCCGGCGGAATGCTGCCGGCCAGCATGATGTAGGGGTTGCCCATGATGCTGGCCCAGGCCAGGCCGACGCCGACCATCGGCACCAGCAGCAGCGCCGGGCTGTGGATCAGCGGGATGCCGAGCATGCCGGCGCCGGCCAGCGCCAGGCAGACGCTGTGCATGGTTTTCGGACCGTAGCGGCGGGTGAACGGCACCAGCGCGAAGGCGCCGAGGAAGGCGACGAAGTTGTAGAAGGCGCCGATCTGGCCGTTCAGCAGGCCGGCGTCGCGGAAACCCTGCGCCGCCGGGTCGCCGGTGCCGTAGATGGTCGCCGCCAGCGACAGCATGATGTATTGCCAGTAGCAGAACATGGCGTACCACGTGAACAGTTTGACCCAGGCCAGTTGCTTCATCGTCGCCGGCATGTCGCGCAGCGCCGCGCCGATGTCGCCCAGCGTGTGGCGCCAGCCCGGCGGCTTGGCGCGGATCTGCGCCAGTTCGAACTCGCTCAACGGGTGCTCCGGCGTGGTCTTCAGGGTCCACAGAATCGAGCTGATCGAAAACACCGCGCCGATCATGAAGGCGGCGATGACGATGTGCGGAATGTGGCTGCCGTTGACGGCGTCCTTGTCCATCCCCAGCAGCACCAGCAGCGACGGCGCCAGGTAGGCCAGCGTCTGCCCCAGTCCGGTGAAGGCGCTCTGGGTCAGGAAGCCGAGCGAGTGCTGGCTTTTGTCGAGCTTGTCGCTGACGAAGGCGCGGTACGGTTCCATCGTCACGTTGTTGGCGGCGTCGAGTATCCACAGCAGGCTGGCGGCCATCCACAGGGTCGGGCTGAACGGCATGGCGACCAGCCCGAGGCTGCACAGGATGGCGCCGATCAGGAAGTACGGCGTGCGCCGGCCCCAGCGCGTGACGGTGCGGTCGCTCATGGCGCCGATCAGCGGTTGCACCAGCAGCCCCGTCATCGGCCCGGCCAGCCACAGGTAGGGTAGGCTGGCCTCGTCGGCGCCGAGGTATGTGTAGATCGGGCTCATGCTGCTTTGCTGCAGTCCAAAGCTGAACTGGATGCCGAAGAAACCGATGTTCATATTGACGATCTGCCAAAACGTCAACCGCGGTTTCTGCCGGGTCGCCGTGGCTACGGCCTTGTGCAAGTGTTGGGTCATGTCGGTCTCGTTATGTTGTCGTTATTATGCTGGCGATGTGCTTTTTACCGGACTAGGCGCTGCGCTCCAGCCACAGCATGGCCCAGGGCTGCAGCGTGATGCGGCCGCAGCGGGCGTCGCCGCCGAGGCAGTCGGTCCAGCGCCCTTCCGCCAGCTGGTAGCGCACTTCGGCGCCGCTGAAATTGCCGAGGAAGAGGAAGCGCGGCCCGCGCGCCAGCGCCAGCAGCGCCGCTTGCCAGGTGTCGAGCAGCGCGCGCGGCGCGCCGGCGGCCAGCTCCGGGCGCTGCTGGCGCACCGCGATCATGCGCCGCAACCCGGCGTGGACCCGGCCCGCCAGGCTGGCGCCGTCGTGCCGTTGCGCCAGCCGGGCGTCGTCGAAGTCGGGCCGCTGCAACCAGCGGCTGTCGATGGCCCGTTCCGGCCGGGCCAGGAAGGCGTAGTCGTTCAGCATGCCCAGCTCGTCGCCCATGTACAGCACCGGCAGCGCGCCGAAGCATAGCGCCAGGCCGTGCAGCAGCAGCAGGCGGCGCAAGGCCTGCTGGCGCGCCGGCTCGCCGTCGGCCCGTTCCAGCCCGGCCAGCGACGCGGCCATGCCATTGCTGCCGTGTGCGGCGTGCGCGCCGCTGGTCTGGAACGGCGCGCCGGCCGGGTAGCCGCCGTCGGCGCCGGCGAAGAAGTTGGAGATGCGCGCCAGCCGCGCGGTGGCGTCGGCGCCGTCGCCGCCGGCCTCGCCGCGCAGCACGTTCCAGCCGATGTCGTCGTGGCAGCGCACGTAGCTGAGCCAGCTGGCGTGCGGCGGCAGCGGCGGCGTCGCCGCGATCACCCGGCGCAGCAGCTCGGTGTCCTGCTCGGCCAGCGCGCCCCAGGCCGCCGCCATCAGGCTGCTGTGGTAGGCGATGTGGCATTCGGGCGCGGCGGCGCTGCCGAAGTAGGCCGGCAGCAGCGGCGTCGGCACGATCGCCTCGGCCTTGAGCAGCACGCCCGGGGCGGCGATGGCGACGATGGCGCGGATCGCCTGCAGCAGGCTGTGCGCCTCCGGCTGGTTCATGCAGTTGCTGCCCTCGCGTTTCCACAGGAAGGCGGTGGAGTCGAGCCGGAACACTTCGACGCCGCGGTTGGCCAGCCCCAGCAGCGCCTCGGCGATGGCGCCGAAGACCGCCGGGTTGGCGTAGTTCAAGTCCCACTGGTAGGGGTAAAAAGTGGTCCAGACCCAGCGCCCCAGCGCGGCGACGTAGCTGAAGTTGCCCGGCGCGGCCTGGGGGAACACCTGGCCCAGCGTGCGCTCGTAGCGCTGCGGGGTTTTGCGGTTCGGGTAGGTGTGGAAGTAGTCGAGCATGCCGGGCGCGCCGGCGATGGCGGCCAGCGCCCACGGGTGGTCGTCGGCGACGTGGTTGAGCACCATGTCCGAGCACAGGCTGATGCCGTTCTCGCGCAGTTGCGCGGTCAGGTCTTCCAGGTCGGCGTTGCTGCCGAGCGCCGGTTCGACCTCGTCGAAGCTGGCCACCGCGAAGCCGCCGTCGCTTTCGCCGGCGCGCGCGCGCAGGAACGGCAGCAGGTGCAGATAGGTCACGCCCAGCTCGCGCAGGTGCGGTATGCGCGTGGCCACGCCGCGCAGCGTGCCGCCGAAGCGCTGCGCGTAGGCGCTGTAGCCGAGCATCCGCTGGCCGGCGAACCAGTCGGGCCGCTCGGCCCGCTCGGCGTCAAGCGCCAGCAGCGCCGGCGGGCGCGCCGCGTGCAGCCGCCCGACCGCCTCCATCAGGTCGCCGAACCAGGCGTCGAAATCGGCGCGCTCGCCGTACAGGCTGGCCAGGCGCTGGTACAACACCGGCTCGTGGCGGGCGTAGCGGCGCGCCGCGTCGGCGTGCAAGTGGGCGGGCATCGCCGCCAGCATGCGCTGTAGCGGGGGGAAAGTGGCGATCATATTCAATGTGGTGCGTCCGATGTGGTGCGCCGCGCGGCGGGGCGGTGGCCCGGCCGCGCGGCGGGGGGTTTAGAACGAGTACTTGACGCTGGCTTTGACGGCGCGCCCGCCGATGGCGCGGGCGGCGCTGCCGTTTCCTTCGACTTCGGTGTAGCCGATGCGGTCGAACAGGTTGTTGGCGCTCAGCGACAGCTGGGCCCGCGGCGTCAGTTGGTAGTTAACGAAGGCGTTGACCACGCGATAGGCCGGCATGACGATGCTGTGCCGGTCGTCGGCCCACGATTTTCCCGTGCCGATGACGCTGACGCCGAAGCGGGCGTCGCCCAGCTCGTAGGTCGGGGCGATCTGGTAGACCACGGCGGCCTGGCGCCGCGGCGTGTGGCCGATGGTCGCCTCGCCGCCCGGCGCGGTCGCGGTGATGTGCGCCTTGGTGTAGGTCAGGCCGCCGTTGACGTGGAAGTCGCCGGCGCTGTAGGCCGACTCCAGCTCGACGCCCTTGGCGTCGTAGCTGTTGGCGGTGCTGACCTGGGTGGTGGCCTCGTAGTTGCTCTCCTTAGTCTTGGCCTGGAACAGCGTGGCGAAGGCGCTGAACGGCCCCTTGCGCCATTTGACGCCGCCTTCGAGCTGCTTGACGGTGTTGATGTTGACCGGCGCGCTGCCGTCGAGCGGCGTGCCGAACAGGATGCGGTCGGCGTTGAAGGCGACGCCGTCGCTGGCGCGGGCGAACACGGCCAGGTTCCGGTCCAGCTTGTAATTGCCGCCCACCGAGTACGAGGTGTGCTTGATTTTATAGTCGACCGTTTGCACCGTCGCCGGGTCGAAGCGGACGCCGCCGGCGGCGCTGTTGTAGCTGCCGCTGGCGCGCTGGCGGTCTTGCCGCACGCTGGCGTCGACGTTCAGGTCGCCGCGTTCGAGGCCCAGGTTCAGGTAGGGCGAGAGCAGCGTGTATTCGACGTCGACGGCGCGCGTGCAACAGGCGTTGAAGGCCGGCCCGACCAGCCCCGGCGTGGCGCTGGCCGTTTGCAGCAGCGCCGGCTTGTCGCCGCTGGCCTGCATCAGGTATTCGTTGAAGCTCCAGGTCAGGCCGAGCTTTTGCAGCGAGTTGTACAGGCCGGCGGTGGCGGTCAGCTTGGCGCCGTCGAACTGGAAGGTCTTGGCCAGCTTGGTGTCGCTGAGGGTGTTGCCGGCGTCGTCGATCGAGGTGTTGAACACCACCGCCGAGAAGCCGCGGCCGTTGTAGGCCTGGCCCTTGCGCGGACCGGTGGCGAGGGTATAGTTGCCGAGCGCGCCGTTGTTGGCGGCGAAGACGCCGATGAAGCGGCCGCCGTTGTCCGACTTGCGCAAGTTCTCGCTCAGGGTCCAGCCGCCGCCGAGCTTGAACGAGGCCTCCAGGCCGAGCGAGTTGCTGGTCACGTGCAGGCCGTCGTTGACGTCGCTCGACACGTGCTTGTTGTTCTTGTCGAGCGTGACGTCGCGCACCCAGTACGGCGAGTAGAACGACACCGTGCGCGGGTCGATGCCGGGCATGTCCGAAATGCGCTGGTTGCTGACCTGGACCGGCACCGGCAGCGCCGTCGGCGACTTGTCGTCGAGGTGCTTGAACGACAAGCGGATGAAGCCCTGGTCCAGTTCATGGGTGATGTTGCCGCGGATCTGGCCGCCCTCTTCCATGTTGAGACCGGTCTTGCGCACCCCCTCGCCGCTGCGGTAGGAGCCGCCGATGAAGAAGCGGGTGCGCTCGGAGATCGGCGCGCCGTAGTCGAAGTCGTAGCGGGTCTGGTCGTAGCCAAGGCCGCGGCTGATGCCGATGCTGCCGCCCTTTTCCTTGCCGGTCTTGCTGATGAAGTTGATGATGCCGCCCGGCGAGTTGCTCGCCAGCGTCGAGGCGGAGCCGCCGCGCACCACTTCCAGGTGGTCCAGCGTGCCGTCGATTTTGACGTAGCTGTCCGGCGTGATGAAGTTGAAGTCGCCCGACTGCAGCACCGCCAAGCCGTCCTCCTGGATTTGCACGTAGCGCGAGCCGCCGGCCGAAATCGGCACGCCGCGCACGGTGATGTTGGCGTTGCCCTCGCCGCCAGACGACTCCGCGCGCAGGCCGGGCACCGCGCGCAGCACGTCGGCGGCGCTGCTCGGCGCCGTTTGCAGCATCGTGCTCAGCTCCATGGTGCTGACCGAAACGCTCGACTTCATCTTCGAGGCGCCGCCGGCGGTGCCGGTGACGACCACGCGTTCCAGGTTCAGGCCCTCGGCGGCGGGCTTGGCGGCCGGCGCGACCTGCGCGGTGTTCGCGACGGGTTCGGCGGCGGTTTCGGCGACCGGCTCGGCGGCCTGTGTTTCTTGCGCGTGGGCGGCGCCGATATGCAGCACTGCGACGGCGACGGCTGCGGCCATGCAGCCGAGTTTGGCGATACGTGTTTCCATAGTCTCCTCCAGTTTGTCGGTCGCCGCGAAAGGGCGGCGACGATTGAGCCCTCGCCGACGCGCGCAAAACCGAACCGTCCGTTTTGTCGCTGCGTTTGCTGGGCAGGTGCGCCATTATTCATCGAATAAGAAATTATTGCAATCGATTGCAATGGAGGATTTGAGCTGGAAATTTCCGTTGTTTTTTCATGAATTCACGCGGCGATTAGCTATGTAGAGTGCGATTCTTCCTCCGTATTTGCGTCGCGCCCTTTGCTGCGCCGCAGCATAAAAATAAATGAAATATTTGGAATTTATGCAATCGGTTGCAATAACCAAGTAACGCGCGAGATGTGCGGAAACGCGGCTGCGTTCCCGCATGGCGGGGGGACTGCTGGCCTTTATCGCTGACGCTGTGCCAGTTGGACGATGACTCGTTCGAGCGTAGTCGTTCCCGCCCATTCGACCGCGGTGGGATCGCTGTTGATGCCGATATGCGAGCAATTGAGGCCACGGGTCATTTCGGCGAACCCAGCCAGGGCGGCCCTTGAGAAATGGGCATCCGCCAGCGCTTTGGCCCACTCTGCTTCCGGCAGGACCGCCACGTCGACAGGCTTCTGCAGCGTGGCCGAAATAATGGCGGCGACATCATCCGGGGCGTAGTCTGCGGGCCCCGAGAGAGTGACGATGCGGGTCCCCGTTGTTTTTTCTTGCAGCAAAGCGGCTGCGGTGCTACCGACATCGACAGTCGCCACCATCGGGAGGGGGCGCTGTGGTGGCGCCAGAAACGTCGGCAGAGTGCCGCTGCGCATGGCCTGTCCGACCATCGGCATCCAGTTCTCCATGAAATAGGCGGCGCGCAGGAAGGTGGTGGAAACACCGGTTTCGCCTAAACGCTGTTCGAAAATGCGGTTCATCCTGATCCATCCGGTTCCGCTTTCACGGTCGGCGCCCACCGAGGAAAGCGCCACAAGCCTGGGCACGTGCGTCGCAACCGCAGCGCGCGCCGTGGTATCGGCGATCAAGCCTGCCCTCTCGAACAGGTCTTCACGGGCGTAGTGCTGCGGACTGACGACATAGGCGCCCTGGACCCGACTGAGCGCCTTGGTCATCGAGGCCAGGTCTGTCAGGTCGGCCACGGCAATCTCTGCGCCGCGTTCGGCCCATGGCCGGCCCTTGGCCGGGTCGCGTACCACGACGCGCACGGGATGGCCGGAGCGCAAAAGCGCATCGGCGGCAGCGGCGCCGGTACGGCCGGTCACGCCGAATACAACGTAAGGAAGGGGGGAGGCAGCAGTCATAAAAATCTCCTATTCAGATGAAACAGGATGGTGCATGATTACTCGACATACATAAATGGCATGAAAGTCATAGTCACCATGCACCAAGTGGATTTATCGACGGTCGACCTCAATTTGTTAAAGCTGTTCGAAGCACTCGTTCGGGAGCGAAGCGTGACCCAGGCTGGCCTCCGCTTGGGCTTGAGCCAACCGGCCGCCAGCCGCGCGCTGGGGCGACTGCGCACGATGCTGGGTGATCGCCTGGTGGTCCGCGGCAAGCTCGGTCTGGAACTGACACCCCGCGGCGAAACGCTGGCAGGTCCAGTGGCCAAGCTACTGGACGACGCCCGGGGCATCGTCTCGCCTGCCGTCTTCGATCCCGCCTCTGCAACGGGGCGCATCACGATCGCCGCTCACGATCACCTGAGCCTGATTGTCCTTGCTGGTTTGATCGCCCGCTTCGAGCGCCATGCGCCTGCGCTCAGTCTGCATATCGCGCAGCCTGCTGGGGACAACGTGCGGCTTATCGAGCAGGGGGGCGCGGATCTGGCACTGGGAATTTTCGAGGCACTGCCCGGCAGTTTCCATCGACGCGGCCTTTACGCCGACAGCTTGGTGTGCGTGGCGAGGTCCGATCACCCCGGTGTGGCGGACGGACTCAGTCTGCAGCGTTATGTGAGCTTGCGTCACACTGCCGTGACCATTTCCGGCGTGGGAGAAAGTGCGGTCGACGTCGCTCTCTCGACACTGGGACTCACCCGCCACGTCGCACTGCGCGTTCCCCACTTCCTTGCGGGTGCGATGTTGGTGGCGGACAGTGACATGATTCTCACCTTGCCAAGCCGTTTGGCGCGCCTACTTGCGACAAAGCTCCCGCTCGCTATCCTGGATCTACCGCTACAGCTTGCGCCCCTGTCGCCAGCTATGATCTGGCACGAGCGTTTCCACCGCGACCCTGCCCATATTTGGGTCAGGCAGCAGCTTGTCGACGTCGTCGCGTCGTTCAATACGGTCGCATAAATGTCCGCTTCGATGTACGGACCTGACTATGCGCGCGCGTCTACATAAACCCACGCCGTTCTTCCGGAGGACAGTGGAGCTAAGACGCGCTGGTAGTCCGATACTTCATATTTGTCTGCATGCGCGAGTTCATCATCCGTCACCTCGAAAACGGTACCGGCAACGCGGTGTGTCGTTATGCCCGTTTGTTTAACGATGGGATGGTGGCTCTTGCCACTTGTCTTGACAACCTGCGGGTCGTCGATTTTCACCATCGATCGATGAAACCCCGGCAATTGGTCGGCGCTACCTTGAAGCTCGCGCCCAAAGGTGGCCAATTGCACGTCACGCTGCTGGAGCGTTCCATACGAAAAGAGAAGTTGCGTCATTGAGTCTGGCCTCCTTCACAGTAAGTTCAAAGCTTGGAACAGCCAGCCGGATTGTGCACGCGGTGGGTGGAAGCTGGATTGTTGACGAGCTTGGCAAGCGATCGGCTGGGCCGTGCGACAAGTTCACCGCCACAGTTCGGGCATTTGGCCGCGAAAGTCGTCGCGCAAGCCTCGCAGAAGGTGCACTCGAATGAACAGATGCGGGCACCGGATTGCTCCGCGGGAAGGTCTTTGTCACAGCATTCGCAGCTAGGTTTCATTTTCAGCATGGCGCTGTCCTTTATTGTGATTGTCCAACGACGTTGACGCCGGCGCGCGTCAAGGAACACCTTGTTCATACTGAAATTGACAGGCTGCGCAGGCTATCAATGAGGGCTTGATCCGCCTCGATCACGGCCGTGTAGCTGTCGATGCATGCCATTACCGCGTCACAAGGACCTTGCAACCACGCTTGACTGCCATAAAAGCGCTCCTGGCTCCGGCGCCGATGCAACACGTCCCGATAGGCCCGGATCAGCAGATAGTCGTCAGGTGAATGCAATGAGGAGCGCGCGGCGACGACGTCGGTGCCCGCCGCAAGCAGAAGCGGCACGGAACGCTGCTGCATCACCTGGTGGAATGCATCCGCTGAGCCTAGTTTGAGTTTATATCCTCTGATTTCAATGATTTGCTTCATTTGTCTGGCCCAGGCCGCAAAGACACCATGATAAGGTTCTATCGGCTTGGGAACAACGCGCGATCAACGGAGTTAAGCGGTGGTTTGCGACAGTATTGAAGGTTTTCCGGGGCGTTTTCCTTGAATGTCAAAACTGTGTATTTACGCTCGCCAAATTGCCCTCTTTGAGCGCTTTGGGGGGCCGCGGCACGCTGCCCAGCCGGGTCAATATTTGATACGCGGCGGTCACTCTCTGGTCGATCGGGTAATTCCTGTTGGCCAGCATGACGATGCCTATTTTTTTTGCCGGATGATAGAGCGCATACGCGGCAAAGCCAGCCGTTGAACCGGTTTTATTGATCAGCACATCGGTTTGCGGCGGCAACGGCGGCGTGAGCTTGCTGACACTGGTCGTGTCATAGATTATTTTGTAGGAATTGCCCGCCAACAAACGCGACAAATCCACCGTGCCGGGATATTGCTCCCACATTAAATCTTGCGTCATGTCGGCCGACTTGAAATAGCCGGTATGGGTGTCGGTGATCGCGCGCTGCAGCTTGCCATCCAATTTGACGAGGCCCATGTTGGCGTCGATATAGCGGATCAAGTCCGCCGCACTGGTTTTTACGCCGTAGGATTCGAGGGCCAGCAGGCCGGGGTTCACCCTGACCGGCGCGTCCTCCTTGTTGTAGCCCTGCGCGTAATGCTGCATTTGCGCTGCCGGCACGTTGACGTAGCTGTGCGTCATTCCTAGTTCAGGAAACAGCCTTTTCTCCATCGCATCCGCAAACGACATGCCCATGCTCTTGGCCGTGACGATGCCAAGCAGGCCGATGCCCGGGTTGGAGTAAGTCCGGTTCGTGCCCGCGGCGTGCGCGGGTTTCCAGTTCTTGTAGTATTCCATTAATTGCTCGGTATTGCTCACCTCGTCCGGGATTTGCAGCGGGAAGTTGCCGGCCGTATGCGTGCCCAAATGAAGCAGGCTGATATTGTCAAAGCTGCTGCCACGCAAGTAAGGCAAATGCTGGCTGACACTATCCGATAGTGAAAACAAACCATGGACCTGCGCGTAAGCGGCCAGTGTTGCCGTGAAGGTTTTGCTCACCGAGCCGATCTCGAACAAGGTGGCGTTGCTAACGGTTTGCCCGGTTTCCTTGGACGCCACGCCGTAGTTGTAGAAGTAGTTTTTGCCATTCACGGTCAGCGCCACCGCCATGCCCGGAATAGCGGATTTTTTCAGCAGCGGCTTGATCACGGAGTCCACCGTATCCTGGATCTCGGATGGATCCATATTGTCGGCGGCATGGCTGGCGGCCGCCAGAAGACAGGACGACAGCAGTGTCAGAAGACGCATGGTTTTCGGGGGCATATAGGTAATTCCTTCAAAGATTGATGCCGCCGTACTGCGACAAGTATCACCATATTGCGACAACCGTCGCACACCTGTCAACTGTAATATTTTCGCGATTTGTTGACGCTGTCTTGACTGCAAAGCGACAAACGTCGCACAATGGTGGCAATAGTCGCAAACGGAGCGTCCCGACATGGCCATACCCTCGATATCTGAACTGACTGTGCTGAAGTCACTGTGGAAGCGGCAACCGCTCAGCGCCCGCGAAATCCACGACCAGGTTGAAGGCGAACTTGGCTGGTCGTACTCGTCGACCCGCAAAACGCTCGAGCGCATGCTGGCCAAGCGATCGGTGCGCCAATCCACGCTACATGGCGTGCAAGTGTATGAAGCGGCGCTTGAAAAGGTCGACACCCTGGCGGCGTTTGCGCACGACTTCGGCAAGCGCGTAATGGAGATCGACACGCCTTTGTCGGCCACGATGTTCACCGGCAGCCGGCTCGTCGACGAGGACGAACTGGCGCAGCTGGAGCAATTACTGCTCGACTGGCCGGAAGAGCGCGGCGAACCGGCATGAGCGCGTTCGACCTGTGGCTGTTGCGCTTTCTGCTGGCCAGTTGCGGTTGCGTGGTCGCCGGACTGGGCGTGTGGGCGCTGACGGCGCTTTGCCGCCGCTGCGTGGCCGAATTCTCCCTGCAGCGCTCGATGTGGCTGCTGAGCCAAATCACGGTGGTGGCGACCTTTCTGGTGATCTTGCTGCCGCACAGTGAACGACTGCGGGTGATACCGCCGATCGACCTGGCCGACGAGACGGCGGCGCGCCTTGTCGCGGCAGGCGGGACGACGGCGCGGGCGGCCGCCAGCACCGCTGTCAGCGCGCCGGTCGCCGGGTCCATCGAGCGCCCCTGGCTTGCCTATGGCGCCCAAGCCTGGCTGCTGGTGTATCTGCTCGGCCTTGGCTATGCGGGCGCCAGGCTGCTGCACGCCCGGCGAATATTAAACGGCTTGTGCGCCGCCGGATGCCGCGTGGACGCGCTGAACCAGCATGACGGCTTCGCCGCGACGCTGGCGCGCGCGCCCGCCGTTATCGAAGTCGACGCGCCGATTTCGCCGATGCTGTTCGGCCTCTTCCGACCCCGCTTGCTGTTGCCGCGCCACCTGCGCGGCTTCGACGTGCTACAGCAGCAAATGATCGTCGAGCACGAACTCACGCATCTGCGGCGGCGCGACCTGCACTGGATGAGCGCCGGCGTCTTGCTCCAGACACTGCTGTGGTTCAATCCCTTTATGCGGCTGCTACGCGCCAAGCTGTCGTGGGCGCAGGAACTCGGTTGCGACCGCGACGTGCTGCGCGGCCGTCCGCAGGCGCAGCGCAAGGCGTATGCGGCGGCGCTGGTGGCGCAGCTCAGAATGCAGCGCGGCCCGACGCCGGCGGCGCTGGCTTTCGGCGGCGTCGGCGCCAGCACCCTGGCGCAGCGAATCGCCTTGATCCGCCAGCCCGGCACCGCGTCGCGGCGTCCGTGGGGGCGCTGCGCGGCGCTCGCCGGCCTGGCCGGCATTGTCGGCGCCACCCTGGCCTTCCAGCCGGCGCTGGCGTGGCGTATCGACCCGGTCGCCGCCGCCGGCCCGGCGCTGGACAAAGCGCTGTGGCCGTTCACCCCCGCGACGCCGCAGGGCACGATCAGCTGCACCGAACTGGTTGACGCCGCCAGCGGCGAGCGGCTGGTCCACGAAGGCCAGTGCGAGCAGCGCGTCACCCCGGCGTCGACGTTCAATATCCCCGTTAGCCTGATGGGCTACGACAGCGGCATCCTGCGCGACGAGCACACGCCGAAGTTGCCGTACCGCGCAGGCTATGTCAACTGGAACCCGTCATGGCGCGCCGCGACCGACCCGACCAGCTGGCTCAAAAATTCGGTCTTGTGGTACGCCCAGCAAGTCACGTTGCAACTTGGCGCGGCGCGCTTCCAGCGCTACGTCAAGGACTTCCACTATGGCAACCACGATGTCGCCGGCGACGCCGGCAAGGACAACGGCCTGACCCTGTCATGGGTCAGTTCCAGCCTCAAAATATCGCCGGTCGAACAGGTGGCTTTCCTGAGGAACGTGGTGAACCGCGAGCTGCCGCTGACGGCGAAAGCCTACGACATGACGTTGCGCATCATGCAGTCCGATACCCTGGCAAATGGCTGGGAAGTCCACGGCAAAACCGGCACCGCGTCGCCGGTCCTGCCCGACGGCAGGGACGACGAGGCGCACCAATACGGCTGGTTTGTCGGCTGGGCCAAAAAGGACGGACGCACGATTGTCTTCGCCCGGCTGGCGCAGGACCCACAGCGGCAAACCGGCGCGGCCGGGCCGCGCGCCAAGGCGGCGTTCCTGCGCGACCTGCCGGCGCGCCTGGACGCGCTTTAAGCGGCGCTGGTGGCGCGCACCACCAGCTCGGTGGCGAGCTGGCGCGATTCGCCGGCGGCGCCGTCGACCAGCGCCAGCAGCGCCGCCACCAGCGCCCGCCCGGCCGCGCGGATGGGCTGGCGCACGGTGCTCAGCGGCGGGTGGAAGTAGCTCGACAATTCGATGTCGTCGTAGCCGACCACGGCGACGTCCTCGGGAATGCGCAGGCCGTGCTGGCGCAGCGCGTTGATCGCCGCCATGGCCAGCAAGTCGCTGCAGGCGAACACCGCGTCGAACGGCGCGCCGCGGCGCAGCAGTTCGGCCACCGCCTCGCCGCCGCCCTGCGGCAGGAACGACGCCGGCACCTGCAACCGCGGGTCGGCCTCGATGCCGGCCGCCGCCAGCGCCTCGCAATAGCCGCGGTGGCGCTGCGCCACCTCGGGCAACAGCGCGTCGCCGAAAAAGGCGATGCGGCGGCGCCCGCGCGCCACCAGGTGGTCGGTCGCCAGCCGGCCGCCGGCGACGTTGTCGCTGCCGATGGTGCAGTACAACTGCCGCGGCAGTTGCGCGCCCCAGACGACGATCGGCACCCGCCGCGCCGCCAGCTGGTTGAGCTGCTCGTGGTGGCGCCATTGGCCGATCAGGATGATGCCGATGACCCGGCCGCTGTCGAACGGCTGCGCCGCCGTGTCCAGCGTTTCGGCGTCGACCCGCGACAGCAGCATGTCGAAGCCCTGCTCGGTGAGGGCGTCGGCCAGGCTGCCCAGCATGCTCAGGAAGAAGGGGTCGGACAGGTGCTGCCGGGTCTGCGAGTCGTACGGCACCACCACGCCGACGGTGCGGTTCTGCTTCATGCGCAGGTTTTGCGCGCCGATGTTGATTGAATAGTTGAGCGAGCGCGCCAGTTCGAGGATGCGGGTGCGGGTCTCGTCGTTGACCAGCGTGCTGCCGCTGAGCGCGCGCGACACGGTCGACGTCGACACGCCGGCCAGGCGCGCGATGTCGGCCATCTGCAGGCGCTGCCGCGCCTTGTCGTTGGGGGTCTGGTTCATGCGTGCTTCCCGATGCAAAACGCCGCCTCGGATGGGCGGCGCGGCGTTTCCACGACGTCGTGTTGAGGCACAGGCCGGCGCCGCGCTTATTGCGGCACGGTGTCCTTGAAGGAGGCGCGTTCGGCCAGCTTGTCGTACAGCTTGGCCAGGTTCGGGTGGGCGCCGCGCCAATCGATTTCCGGGAAACGGAAGCTGAGCCAGCCCAGCGCGCAGCCGACGGCGACGTCGGCCAGCGAGTAGTGGATGCCGGCGCAGTAGACGCCCTCGCCGAGGCGCAGCGACAGCGCCGCCAGGCCCTGGTGCACCTTGCCCATCTGGCGCTCAACCCAGGCCTCGCTTTGCAGCTCGGGCGGGCGCTGGGTGCGCTCCAGGCGCGCCAGCACGCCGGCGTCGAGCACGCCGTCGGCCAGCGCCTCCCAGCACTTGATGTCGGCGCGCGAGCGGCTGTTGCCGAGCGGCGGCAACAGCTTGCACACCGGCGTGAGCGTGTCGAGGTATTCGACGATGACGCGCGAGTCGATCATCGCGCTGCCGTCTTCCATGATCAGGCAGGGCACCTTGCCGAGCGGATTGGACTGCTGGATCTTGGTCTCCGGGACCCAGACGTTTTCCAGCTCGAACACGCAGTCGAGCTTTTTCTCCGCCAACACGATACGGACTTTGCGGACATAAGGGCTGGCGAGGGAACCGATCAGTTTCATAGATGCTTAAAGTAGGAGATTGAATAAGAGTATAGCATCGGCACCGGCGCCCCGGCGCGGGATAGGGACGCAGACGGACGCAGACGGGCGGGGCGGTCTCTTCCTGAGCCGATGCGGGTTTGCGCCCCTTTCCAATGGTAAAATCCTGCTTTGCAGGCCCGCCGCGCCGCCCGCCCCGCCAGCATCGGGCCCGGCCCGGCCGTCCACACGACCACCTTTTACCTAACTTGCGTCCGCTCCCATGACCTCTACTACTCCCTACTCCACGCTGTCTGCCCTGTCGCCGCTGGATGGCCGTTACGCCAGCAAGACCGACCAGCTGCGCCCCATCCTGTCCGAAGCGGGTTTCATGCACCACCGCGTGAAAGTGGAGATTTCGTGGCTGCAGGCGCTGTCGCAGGCCGGTTTCGCCGAAATCAAGCCGTTTTCGGCCGAAGCCACTGCGCTGCTCGACAACATGGCGGCCGACTTCAGCGAAGCCGACGCGGCCCGCATCAAGGCCATCGAAGCGGTCACCAACCACGACGTCAAGGCGGTCGAGTACTGGCTCAAGGAGCAGGTCCAGGACGTGCCGGAACTGGTCGCGGCCTCCGAGTTCATCCACTTCGCCTGCACCTCGGAAGACATCAACAACACCTCGCACGGCATGATGTTGAAAGCCTCGCGCGACGGCGTCATGCTGCCGGCGCTGCAAGCCCTGGTGGCGCGCCTGACCGAACTGGCGCACGCCAACGCCGACGTCGCGCTGCTGGCGCGCACCCACGGCCAGGCCGCCAGCCCGACCACGCTGGGCAAGGAAATGGCCAACGTCGTCGCCCGCCTGCAACGCGCCGTCAAGCGCATCGCCGAGGTGGAAATCCTGGGCAAGATGAACGGCGCGGTCGGCAACTACAACGCCCACCTGTCGGCCTACCCCGACTTCGACTGGCCGGCGTTTTCGAAGGAAGTGATCGAGCAGCGCCTCGGCCTGAGCTTCAACCCGTACACCATCCAGATCGAGCCGCACGACTACATGGCCGAACTGTTCGACGCCTTCGCCCGCGCCAACACCATCCTGCTCGACTTGAACCGCGACATCTGGAGCTACGTCTCGCTGGGCTACTTCAAGCAAAAAACCAAGGCCGGAGAAATTGGCTCGTCGACCATGCCGCACAAGGTCAACCCGATCGACTTCGAAAACTCCGAAGGCAACCTGGGCCTGGCCAACGCCGTGCTCAAGCACCTGTCCGAGAAGCTGCCGGTGTCGCGCATGCAGCGCGACCTGACCGATTCGACCGTGCTGCGCAACATCGGCGTCGGCCTGGGTTATACCTTGCTGGCGTACGACAGCTGCCTGCGCGGCCTGAACAAGCTGGAAGTGAACCACGCGCGCATGCAGCAAGACCTCGACGCGACCTGGGAAGTGCTGGCCGAGCCGGTGCAAACGGTGATGCGCCGCTACGGCATCGCCAACCCGTACGAGCAGTTGAAGGAACTGACGCGCGGCAAAGGCATCTCGAAGGACGCGCTGCAAGAGTTCGTCAACGGCCTGGCCATTCCGCAGGAAGCCAAAGACCTGCTGCTGGCGATGACGCCGTCGAACTACATCGGCATCGCCGCGCAACTGGCGCGCGCGATTTAATCCGTTCTCGCGCGGTTTGCGTGGGTCGGGTTAGCCCATCGGGCGTAACCCGACAATGTTGGCTTGGAGCGGCGCGGCTCGCTTCGGCCTACATCGTCGGATGACGCGTTCGCCTCGGCGGCCCCCGCATCCGGCCCACGACGCGCTAACTGAACGCCGTTCCGAGTCCCGCAGTAGTTTCCCAGCAACAAGCGCAGATTGCTTTTCTTTGGTAGTATTAGTTCTAATACGTACTATATTCCAGAAAGCCGCCAATGCAACGCTACACCCACACCGCCATGCTCCTGCATTGGCTGATCGCCCTGCTGATCATCGCCGCCTTCGGCCTGGGCCTGATCATGACGGACATGCCCGGCATCACCCCGACCAAACTCAAATACTTCTCCTGGCATAAATGGCTGGGCGTAACCGTGCTCGGCCTGGCCGCCCTGCGCCTGTTGTGGCGCCGCGCCAACGTGCCGCCGCCGCACCCCGCCAGCATGGCCGTGTGGCAGAAAAAAGCCGCCGACGGCATGCACGTGGCGCTCTACATCCTGATGTTCGCGGTGCCGCTGTCCGGCTACTTCTACACCCTGGCGGCCGGCTTCCCGGTGGTCTACCTGGGCCTGGTCGAGCTGCCGGTGCTGATCGCCCCGAATCCGGAGCTTAAGCCCATCTTAAAAGAAGTTCACTATATTTTGACCATGACCATGGCGGCCGCGGTACTGGCCCACGCGTTGGCGGCCTTGAAGCACCATTTCATCGACCGGGATGGCGTGTTGAAGCGCATGCTGCCATAACACTCACTAACAGGAACCCCATGAAAATTACCCAACGCCTCCTCCTCGCCTCCCTGCTCGGCCTGTCCCTGGCCGCCGGCGCCGCCACGCTGCTGAAAACCGACCCGGCCAAAAGCGGCGTCTCGGCCGTGTTCAAGCAGATGAACGTGCCGGTCGAAGCGAAGTTCAAGAAATTCAACATCGCCATCGACTACAACCCGGCCACGCCGGACGCGGCCAAGGCAACGGTCGACATCGACACCGCCAGCCTCGACTTGGGCGAAGCGGACATGAACAAGGAAGTGGCCAAGAAGGAGTGGTTCAATTCTGCCCAGTTCCCCAAGGCCAGCTTCGTCTCGAGCGGCATCAAACCGGCCGGCGCGGGCAAGCTGAACGTCACCGGCAAGCTGAGCATCAAGGGCAAGACGGCCGACGTCACCTTCCCGCTGACGGTCAAAACCGAAGCCGGCAAGCAAGTGTTTGAAGGCGCATTGCCGATCAAGCGCCTCGCCTTCAACATCGGCGAAGGCGAATGGAAAGACACCGGCATGGTTGCCGACGAAGTGACCATCAAGTTCCACGTTACCGCAGCACCTTGATTATCTAACCGCCCCCCCCACAAAGGACCCGCATGAAACTTCAGCACTTGGTCGTAGCACTGCTGGCCGCCGGCGCCACCTCGGCCTTCGCCGCCGACACCTACAACATCGATCCGACCCACACCTACCCGAGCTTCGAGGCCGACCACATGGGCCTGTCGGTCTGGCGCGGCAAGTTCGGCAAGACCAAGGGCACGGTCACGCTGGACCGCGCCGCCAAGAACGGTGGCGCGCTCGACATCACCATCGACGCCGCCTCGATCGATTTCGGCTTCGACAAAATGACCAGCCACGCCAAATCGCCCGACATGTTCAACGTTGAGAAATACCCCGACGTCAGCTACAAGAGCACCGCGCTCAAGTTTAACGGCGACAAGCTGGTGTCGGTCGACGGCGAGCTGACCATGCTGGGCGTGACCAAGCCGGTGACGCTGAGCGTCAACAAGTTCCGCTGCATCATGCATCCGCGCCTGAAGCGCGAAGTGTGCGGCGCCGACGCCTCGGCCGAGTTCAAGCGTACCGACTTCGGCCTGAACTACGGAACGCCGGCATTCGCGCCGGAAGTCAAGCTGGCGATCCAGGTCGAGGCCATCAAGGCCGACTAAAACCGCGTTACAGCCGGTTTTTGCAGCCCCTTTTTCCGCCGAAGCGGTGGAAAAAGGGGCTGTTTGCGTTATAAGATAGCCGCGCCGGAACCCGTTCTGCGCTATATCAATGCTAAGGTTCGTCAAATGTTCGATGCCGCACTGACGCGACGCCCGGCCATCCCTAGAATTTGCTCACCGGCGGGCCTTCTGCCGGTTGAACCCATCAATCGCCCGGGAGGAACAGTATGAACTTCATCATTTGGATTGTAATTGGCGGCATTCTCGGCTGGCTGGCCAGCATGATTATGAAAACCGATGCCCAACAAGGCATATTTCTCAACATCGTGGTCGGCATCGTCGGCGCATTCCTGGGCGGCTGGTTGTTGTCGCCGCTGTTCGGCGCCGGCACCATTAACGCCGACGACTTCAGCCTGGTGTCCTTGTTCGTGTCGCTGCTGGGCGCCATCGTCCTGCTGGCGATCGTCAATCTGTTCAAGCGCGGCAAGGTACGCTAGTCTCAGCCGGACGGAGTCGGCCTGCCTGGAAAAACAGGCGAGGCCAATGCCGGGGTCGGATCCTAGGGTCCGGCCCCGTGTTTTTTGTACGTTTTTTTTCGCTCTTTTTTTATTGACTATTGCGAGAACGGCAAGGATACTCTAGGTCGCCCGCTGATCACACCACTGGGCGCAACCCTCTTATCCGCCCCTCATATTCATAAGATAAAAACTCGAATGAAAAAGACACTCATTACGCTTGCCATCCTGAGCAACGCCGCCTATGCCGACGAAGGCATGTGGATGCCGCAACAGCTGCCACAAGTAGCCAAGCAATTGAAAGCCGCCGGCCTGAAGCTGGACCCGGCCGCGCTGACCAAATTGACCGAATTCCCGATGGGCGCAATCGTCAGCCTGGGCGGCTGCTCGGCCTCGTTCGTCTCGCCGCAAGGCCTGGTCGCCACCAACCACCACTGCGTCTACGACAGCGTGGCGCACAATTCGACCAAGGACAACGACTTGCTGGCCAACGGTTTCCTGGCCAAGACGCTTGCCGACGAAGTGCCGGCGCGCCCGGGCAGCCGGATTTTCGTTACCAAGGACGTCAGCAACGTCAGCGACAAGGTCATTACCGCCGACGTCGCCAAACTGACCGGCAAGCAGCGCAGCGACGCCATTGAAAAGCACCAGAAGAGCATTGTCGCCGAGTGTGAAAAAGACGAGGGCCACCGCTGCACCGTGTCGGCCTACTACGGCGGCCTGGAGTTCTACCTGATCAAGCAATTGGAAATTCGCGACGTGCGCCTGGTGCACGCGCCACCGGCCGGCGTGGGCAAGTTCGGCGGCGACACCGACAACTGGATGTGGCCGCGCCACACCGGCGACTACGGCTTCTACCGCGCCTACGTCAGCAAGGACGGCAAGGCCGCCGACTTCAGCAAGGACAACGTGCCCTACCTGCCGAAGCTGTCGCTGAAGCTGGCCAAGGAAGGCGTCAAGGAAGGCGACTTTGTGATGGCGCTGGGCTATCCGGGCCGCACCAACCGCCACCGCCTGCCGTCGGAAGTGGCGTACACCTTCGACTGGGCCTACCCGGCCTTCGTCAAGACGTCCGGCGAAAACCTGGCGATCATCGCGCGCGAAACCAAGGACAACGCCGACAGCGCGCTGAAGTACGCGGCCCAGGTCGCCAACATCAACAATTACTACAAGAACCGCCAGGGCATGCTCGATTCCTACGCCGGCAGCGACTTCCTGGCGCGCAAGACCAAGGAACACGAGGAGCTGAAAGCCTGGGTCAACGCCACGCCGGCGCGCAAGAAGGAATTCGCCGCCGACATCGAGCGGATCGAGAAGCTGATCGCCGAGCGCGACGCCGACAACAAGCGCGACTTCGTGCTCAACTACGCGCAGCCGAAACTGCTCGGCACGGCGCGCATGATGTACCGCCTGGCCAATGAATCGACCAAGCCGGACGCCGAACGCAAAGCCGGCTACCAGGTGCGCGATTTGCCGCGCCTGAAAGCCAGCGTCGCCGCCGTCGAGCGCAGCTACGACGAAAAAGTCGACAAGGCCCTGGTCATGCACAGCCTGGGCAAATACGCGGCGCTGCCCGCCGGCCAGCGCCGCGCCCACTTCGACGCCGCCATCGGCGTCAAGGACGGCATGACGCCGGCCGAACTGAGCGCCGCCGTCGACGCCTTGTACGCCGGCAGCAAGCTGGACGACAAGGAAGAGCGCGCGGCATGGCTGGAACGCAAGCCGGAAGACTTCAAGGCCAGCAAGGACCGCTTCATCCAGGCCGCCGTGGCGATGTACGACGCGAGCCTGAAACTGGAAGCGGAAGACGAAGAGCTGGGCGGCAACATCCAGCAAGCCTACGCCAACTACATGAAAGCGAAAATCGCCTACATGAAGAGCAAGGGCCAAGCCGTCTACCCCGACGCCAACAGCACGCTGCGCGTGACGTTCGGGCGTATCGCCGCGCGCGAACGCGGCGCCGACGGCACCAGCTGGAACGCCTTCACCACCGTCAACGGCATCACCGCGAAAGCCACCGGCACCGGCGAGTTCAACGCCCCGGCGGCGCAATTGGCGGCGATCAAGGCCAAGGACTTCGGCAAGTACACCGACGCCAAGCTGAAAACCGTGCCGGTCGACTACCTGGCGACGCTGGACATTACCGGCGGCAACTCCGGTTCGGCCGCGCTGAACGCCAAGGGCGAGTTCATCGGCCTGGCCTTCGACGGCACGCTCGATTCGATCATCTCGGATTGGGACTACAACAAGGTCAACACCCGCTCGATCCAGGTCGACCTGCGCTACATGTTGTGGAACATGAAGCACATCGACAAGGCCGATAATTTGCTCAAGGAAATGGGCGCCGAGTAATTCGGTTCGCTTAGGCGGTATCGTCGTTGACTGCATTCAAACCAAGGGCCTAACCCTGGGGTCGGACCTGAAGGTCCGACCTTTTCGCCTTGGCGCCGGCTCGTTGACTTTGCTTGCTGTTCAGCGTTGCCGGCCCGCTAACTGGGCGGCACTCCCCCTCCCTGTACGCCGGCGCGGCCCAGGCGAATGCCATGTCGACGGCCAGCAGCGCCAGCACCAGCAATACCACCAACAAGATCCTGCCAAACAAGTCCACGATCTGGGCTTTTTTCATTGCGTCCCCCCTGTATTTTCGCCACAAGCCAGTCATAGCACGGGCCGCCCGCCGGACCCATGAAGCGCGTCAAGGTCGATGCTACAATTGCCTCCTCGACGGCCCCTTATCCAGCGCGCCGTCCTAGCACTCTCACCCCAGACAGCTATGCACGCAGACATCCGCACGACCTACGAACTCGGTAACAAGAACCAGACCACGACCTGGCTGGAATGCATCAATTTTTACAAGGAGCTGGCGACCCGCTTTCCGCAGGTGCTGCGCTTCGAACAGATCGGCGTGTCCGACTCGGGCGTGCCGATCCACGCCGGCGTGGTCAGCGCCGACGGCGTGTTCCAGCGCGAGCAGATCAAGCGCGAAGGCCGCCCTGTTTTTTTCAACAACAACGGCATCCACCCGGGCGAGCCGGAGGGCGTCGACGCCTGCATGGCGCTGGTGCGCGACCTGTGCGTCGAGCCGGCGCGCCTGGCCGCGCTGGGCCGCACGGTGCTGCTGTTTATCCCGATCTACAACGTCGACGGCTGCCTGAACCGCGCCGACACCTCGCGCGTGAACCAGGACGGCCCGGAGCAGTTCGGCTTCCGCGGCAACAGCCGCCACCTCGACCTGAACCGCGACTTTGTCAAGTGCGACAGCCTGAACGCGAAGGTGTTCAACCAGCTCATCGCCAGCTGGGACCCGGACGTGATGGTCGACACCCACACCTCCAACGGCGCCGACTACCCGTACACGATGACCTTGATCCACACCCAGGCCGACAAGCTGGGCGGCGCGCTGGGCGATTTCCTGCGCCACACCATGCTGCCGCACATCTTTAGCCAGATGGAGCGCAGCGGCTGGCCGACCTGCCCCTACGTCAACCCGGTCAAGGACAGCCCGGACCATGGCATCGCCGAATTCCTGGAAACGCCGCGCTTTTCGACCGGCTTCGCGGCGCTGCACCATGTGATCGGCTTCATGCCGGAAACCCACATGCTGAAGCCCTTCGCCGACCGCTACGCGTCGATGCGCGCGCTGGTCGAGGTGACGCTGGCCTTCACGGTGGCGCACGGCGCGCAGATCGGCCGCCTGCGCGGCGACGCGCGCGCGCAGGCGGCGCAACGCAGCGACTGGCCGGTCAGCTGGAAAATGGACGAGGGCAATCCCTCGACCTTCCTGTTCAAGGGCTACGCCGCCAAGTACGCGCCCAGCGTGCTGGGCAACTACACCCGCCTGTCCTACGACCGCAGCGAACCGTGGGAACGGCCGATCGCCTACTACAACAACTTCGTCGCCGACGTCGTGGTGCGCGCGCCCAGCGCCTACGTGGTGCCGCAGGCCTGGCGCCAGGTGATCGAACGGCTGCAATGGAACGGCGTCGAGATGAGCCGCATAGAGGCGGCCACGACGGTGGAGGCGCGGTACTACCACATCCAATCGGTCACGTCGCGCGCGCAAGCCTACGAAGGCCACATGTTCCACGACGATATGCTGCTGGAAACCCGCCACGCCAGCGTGCAACTGCGCCCGGGCGACTACTACATTCCGCTGCGCCAGCCGAACGCCCGCTACGCCGTTGAAACGCTGGAGCCGCAAGCCCACGACAGCTTCTTCCGCTGGGGCTTCTTCAACAGCGTGCTGGAGAAAAAGGAAGCGTTTTCCGACTACGTGTTCGAGGACTTGGCGGCCGAGTTGCTGCGCGACGAGCCGGCGCTGGCGGCCAGCTTCGCCCAGTGGAAAGCCGACCACCCGGAACTGCTGGCCGACCAGGACAAGGTGCTGCATTTCATCTTCGAGCATTGCCAGCGCTTCGCCGAGCCGGAATGGCGCCGCTACCCGGTGTTGTCCATCGTCTGACAGGCCGGCCACCACGCGCCAGCCGCGGCCGACCGGCCGCGGCGCGTCTTTTCCCGGCCGCGGCGATCCCGCGCCCGCCATCAAGGTATACCGTTATGCATTACGCCCTCCATCCGCGCACGTTTTTGTATAGCCACTATTTCCACCTCGGGCTGCGCTTCGGCGTCGGCCTGATCGCCATCACCCTCGTCACGCTGCAACTGAGCGACAGCGCCACCGCGATGGCGGTGTGCATAGGCGCGCTGTGCACGGCGCTGATGGACATGCCCAGCCCGCTGGGCCACAAGCTCAACGAAATGACGGCCTCGATCCTGCTGTGCAGCGTCGTGACCCTGCTGGTCAGCCTGAGCGGGCCGATCCCCTGGCTGCTGCTGACGATGCTGGTGCTGATCAGTTTCCTGGCCAGCATGATGGTGGTCTACGGCAAAAAATCGATGCCGCTGCAACTGGCCGCGCTGTTCATCATGACCATGTCGATGGAGCACGTCATCACGCCGCGCCAGTCCTTCATCAACGCCGGCCTGTTCCTGCTCGGCGGCCTGGTCTACTTGGCGTACGCGATGGCGGTGTCGTGGTTCCTGCGCCACCGCATCAAGCAGCAGGTGCTGGCCGAGGCGCTGTTCGAGCTGGCCGCCTACCTCGACGTCAAGGCCGACTTTTACGACACCCGCTACAACCTGGCCGAGCAGTTCAACAAGCTGGTACGCCAGCAGAGCGTGCTGGCCGACCGCCAGCAAGCCTCGCGCGACCTGATCCTGCGCAGCCACCAAAACCGCAAGGACGCCATCGTCGTGCAGGTGCACGTGTGCATGCTCGACCTGTATGAAATGGTGCTCTCGACCCACACCGACTACGCCGAGTTGCGCGCCCACCTGGCCGATTTCGAGGTGCTGGTGGCACTGCGCAACCTGGCCTTCAAGGCCGCCCGCGACATCGAGGCGGTGGCCTATGCGCTCACCCGCAAGCGCGCCTCATACGCGGGCGTCGACTACGCGCCCGAGTGGCAGATAATCGAATCGCAATTGCAAGAGCTGCAGCGCCGCGGCGCCGCCGGCGAGGCGACCCGCGACGCGCTGGCGGTGCTGCGCGCGCAGCGCAACAAGATCCGCGCGATCCTGGCCAAGATCGGCGAGCTGCACCTGGCCAGCCAAAAGGTCTACGCTGACACGCCGTTCTGGAGCGGCGCCGACATGGCGCCCTTCCTGTCGCAGCAAAAATACGAGCTGTCCATGCTGCTGGCCAACCTGCGCCTGGACTCGCCGGTGTTCCGCTTCGCGCTGCGCGTGGCGATGGCGATCTCGGCCGGCCTGCTGGTCGGCGCCGCGCTGCCCTACGCCGCCCACAGCTACTGGATCGTGTTGACCATCATCATCATCGTGCGCCCGACCTTCAGCATGACCAAACAGCGCCGCGGCGACCGCATCATCGGCACCATCGTCGGCTGCGTGCTGACGGCGATCGTCATCACATGGTTCGACACCCCGGTGGTGATCCTGGCGGTCCTGTTCCTGGCGACGGTGGCGACGCCGACCTTCATCTACCTGCGCTACCGCTACGCCGCCATCGCCGTCAGCATCATGATCCTGCTGCAAATGCACTTGGTGGCGCCGAGCAACACCAACCTGATCACCGAACGCCTGGTCGACACCTTCATCGGCGCGGCGGTGGCGACCGTCTTCAGCTTCGTGCTGGCCAGCTGGGAATACCAAAGCCTGCCGCGCCTGATCCGCCAGGTGCTCGACGCCAACCTGCGCTATATGGAGGCGAGCTTCGCGCTGCTGCAAGGCAAGGGCAGCAACGACTTCCCCTACCGTATCGAACGCAAACGCCTGATGGACAGCCTGGCGGCGCTCAGTTCGGCGCTGGTGCGCATGCTCGACGAGCCGGCCGGCAAGCGCCGCTCGGTGGAGGACATCAACCTGTTCATCGTGCAAAACTACTTGCTGGTGGCCCACGTGGCGGCGCTGCGCTCGATTCTGTTGCGCCACGCCAAGGCCTTGCCGCGGGAAGCCGTCAACGCCATGCTGGCGCGCAGCCACGGCGCGGTTTGCCGGACGCTATCGTCCGCCTTGGCGGCCCCGACCGCGCCGACGGCAGCGCCGGCGCCGGCGCCTGCCCCTGCCGCGCCGGGAAGCTCGCCGCTGGCGCGGGCCGACGACGCCGGCTGGTCCGGCTGGTCCGGCTGGCCGCCGGTGCAGCGCCGCATCCGCCTGCTGCAGGCGGACGCTGATAAAATCATCGTGCACAGCGCCGCCATTGTCCAAGCGGCGTAGCGGGGCCGGCTGCGGCTGCCATGCGGCAATTGGCGGGCGGCACTATAATGAAAGCCCGAGTCACACCCGCGGCCGCCAACCGAACCCGTTCCGCCTATCCCACTTATGAGCACAACACAGCAACATCCCATGAGCGGCCGCGACCTGCTCGCCGCCCTGGTTGTCGTGCTGATCTGGGGTACCAATTTTGTCGCGATGAAAATCGCGCTGCGCGACCTGACGCCGCTGCAACTGGGCGCCGGTCGCTATCTGTTCGCCATCCTGCCGCTGGTGCTGCTGGTCAAACCGCCCAAGCTGCACTGGAAATGGGTCGTCATGTACGGGCTATTCCAGGGGGTCGGCCAGTTCGGACTGCTCTTCATCTCGCTGCAGATGGGCATGACGGCGGCGCTGGCGTCGGTGGTGCTGCAAACCCAGGTGTTCTTCACCGCGCTGTTCGGCTTCCTGACGCTGGGCGAGCGGGTCGGGCGCCCGCTGCAAATCGGCCTGGCGCTGGCGGCGCTGGGACTGGCCTGTTTCGGCATGAACTACTTGGGAGCGCAGGCCGGCGCCGGCGCCAGCGCGGGCGGCTTCGCGCTGTGCCTGGCGGCGGCTGCCATGTGGGCGGCGTCCAACATCGTGGTGCGGCGGGCCCAGCGCGCCACGCCGCAATTCGACGTGATCGCCTTCATGGTCTGGAGCAGCCTGCTGCCGATTGTTCCCTTCATCCTGCTGTCGCTGGCGTTCGACGCGCCGGAGACGCGCTGGCGTTGGCTGGCGGCGCCTTGGAGCACCTGGGCCTCGCTGGCCTACCTGGGCTGGATGGCGACCATCCTCGGCTACGCGCTGTGGACCGGCCTGCTCAAACGCCACGCCGTCAACCGCGTCGCGCCGTTCAGCCTGGGCGTGCCGCTGGTCGGCATCAGCGCTGGCATGCTGGTGCTGGGCGACGTCATCAGCGGTTGGCAGTGGGCCGGTATCGCGATGGTGGTGGCGGCGCTGGTCTGCGTGCTGCTGGGCGGGCGTCTGATGGAAAAATCCGCGTAAAATCCGCCGCGCCCGGGAGGGTTCGTACGCGACGTCTTAGGCGAAACACACCCGGTTGCGACCGTTCTCCTTGGCCTGGTACAGCAGCACGTCGGCCTGCTTCAGCATCGCCTCGGCGGTGCCGGCGCCGACATCGGCGCACACGCCCATGCTCATCGTCACCTTCAAATCCGGATGCACCTGGTGCCACGGGTACTGTTCGATCAGCTCGCGCAACTTGTCGCACAGCGCCGCCGCCTGCGGCAAACCGGTCTCGGGAAAAGCGATGACGAACTCCTCGCCGCCGTAGCGCGCCACCAGGTCGGTCAGGCGCATGTGGCCGCGCAGGATGGCGCTGACCTGGCGCAGCACGGCGTCGCCGGTGGCGTGGGAAAACTGCTCGTTGATGCGCTTGAAGAAATCGATGTCGCCCATCACCACGCTCAGCGGCCGGCCGTGGCGCATGGCCTGGTTGAACAGCGTGGTGGCCTGCTCGTCGAAGTGGCGCCGGTTGTACAGGTCGGTGAGCGCGTCGCGCACGCTCAGCTCGCGCAACTGGCCGGCCTGCTCCAGGATCGTCGCGTGCGACGCCTGCAATTCCGCGTGGCTTTTCGCCAGTTGCTCGCTCATCTGGTTGAAGGCGGTGGCCAGCGTCGCCACCTCGTCGCTGCCCTGCACCTCGACGCGCTGGCGCAGCGAGCCGCCGTGCATTGCGCGCACGGCCTCGGTCAGCCGGCTCAGCGAGCGGCTCAGGCCGTTTCCCAGCAGCAGGCCGAGGCCCAGCGCCAGCACCGTCGCGCAGGCCGCGCCCAGCAACAAGGCCTCGCGCACGGCCGACAGGTATACCAGCTCCTGCTTGCTGGGCGTGAGCACCCCTTGCGGCGACACGTAGCCGAGCGTGCGCCCGTCCACCACCACCGGCAACGCGTCGGCGCGCGCCGATTCCGGCAGCGGCCGGCCGTCGCGGTACACGCAGGCGCCAAGCAGCACGGTGAAGTCCTGGTCGGTCAGGATGAAACGGAACGGTGGCTCGCCGGGCGCTGCGCGCCGCCCGGGCCGCGAAGCCAGCGGCTTGTTGCGCTCGCGCATGAAGCTGCTGAACGGTTCGGTCGCCAGGCCCACTTGCCAGCTGCCATATTTTCCCAGGTAGCTGGTGACGGCGCTGTGGAAGTGCCAGGCCGCCTGCTTGCGCCGCAGCGAATCGCCCCTGTAGTAGACCCGCATATAGGCGAGGCCGCCGATCAAGACCGCCGCCAAGCCGGTGAAAAGCAGCGTCAGCATCAATTTGACGCACAAGGACATGCATTTTTCCACGAATTCATTGCCCGGCGGTGCAAATACCACTGTACCGTAGCGCGCCGCCGACTGCAATCACCGCCGCAGTTCAGGCCAGTTCGAACCACATGTGGACTTTGGCGAGATACGCGTCGCCGACCGCGACGGCATACGGCTCCAACCCGAACGCCACGAAGCCGCAGCGCTGGTATAGGGCCTGCGCCGCCAAGTTGCCTTGCGTAACGGTCAACTGCACCAGCTTCACCCCGCGACAGGCGGCGCCGCTGGCCAGAACCGCGCGCACTAACTGGAGGCGAGGCCGTGCTGGCGCAAATTCCCCGGCACAAACATGCCGAGCAGGCTGGCCTTGTGGCGCGCCTTTTAGCGGGTCGAATGCCAGACCGGCGACGCCGAGTAAGGTGTCGCCGTCGAAGGCGACAAACAGCATTTCGCCGGCCAGCGGAACCGGGTCCAAGCGCGCCTGCCACCACGCCAGCGGCAAGTTGGCGCGTTCGTCAACGCTGGAGGTGAAGGCGTCGGGATGCAAGCCGTAAGCTTCGAGCATCAGCTTGCGTTAGGCCGGCGCGTGCGTCAGTTCAAGGCGCCGAAATGTACAGCCGACAACTCTGCGTTGAAATAACTTAGTCGCCATGAATTTCGGTGCCCAAAAAAATAAATATTTATACGTGGAAACATTTTAATGATAACTATCAACAACCACATCAAAAAAATAGACCAAACTGGTAACAACTTAACGCATCAGTGTTCCACAGAGGAAGACGGCCATGCAAAAACAAAAACAGACTCACTCTGACAATGCCAAACCTATCGGCAATTCGATGGAGATACCGCTCTTTCGCAAAGAAGTTATAGCTGCCAAAACCACGCAATCGGCCGGAGCCATTTTACTGATTCGCCCAGTGTCGATGCGCCTTGCCGCAGGTCTTGCTGCAATTATGACGATGGCCCTGTCTTTCTATCTAGCTTATGGAGAATATACGCGCAAGGTAGTCATAGCCGGCCAAATTGTTCCCTCCGCTGGCGCAATCAAAGTTGTCAGCCCACAGTTCGGTCGAATTGATGAACGTAAAGTCCACGAAGGCGACGTTGTAATCAAAGGACAGGTTCTGTATGATCTGACGGCAGAACGTTCCAATATAAATGGTGGAATTGAATCTCGTATCGATGTATCACTAGCATCTCGACGTGCGCTCTTGATAGAGGAACAGTTTTTACAAGACCAACAACTAAAGCAACGCGAAAAATCGCTAAAAATTAGACAAAATTTAATTGCAGCAGAAATGGAACGGACTGAACAAGAACTTTTATTGCAAACGAATCATATCTTAAATGCAGAAAAAATACTGAAGCGCTACATGACGTTACGTCAGCAAGGATTCGTGTCCGAATTGCAGTTCAGCCAAATAGAAAACGATCACAATGAGCAGTTAGCGCGACGCCTAACCCTTGAACGCTCTAGTTTGGCGTCGAACCGTGACTTACTTCAGGCGCAAGTAGATGCTCGGGAAACAAATTCTCAAATTCATTTGAACGAAACGCAAACCGCCCGCAATATAGCAACTCTTGATCAAGAAGTGGCGGAGCATCAAGGGCGCAGTGGGAATCAAATTTTAGCGCCTGCCGCCGGTGTAGTAACGGCGCTAGCATTTTATCCTGGGCAATCAGTACCAGCGGGAGTCACTCTAGCTACCATCATTCCTGAAGGCAGCACTTTAGAGGCGCACTTACTAGCACCATCACGTTCGATCGGTTTCATCGAAGCGAATCAAAATGTATCGCTTCGATTGGCTGCGTTTCCCTATCAAAAATTCGGTCTGACGAAGGGGAAAGTGGTGCGAGTCGAACGCAGCCCAATTAACGACGCGAGCGAAACCGGTGTATCAGCGGGCGGCGCCCTTAAGGAACCCGTCTACAGAATTATCGTCCAAATGAAACAACAATCTGTGATGGCGCATGGCAAGGAATTGCCGTTTAGGGCGGGCATGACACTGGAGGCAGACATCCGCCAAGAACGTCGCCGTTTGATCGAATGGATTATCGATCCTATCGTAAGCGTCGCGAAAAATCACGCGGAATGATATCAAACCCCTGCGAAGCCACAATCCAGTTAGAAAGGTGAGATTTTATCAACGGATAACAATAAATAAAACAAAGAAAAATTTTCACAGAGAAAAGCTCGAAATAGTTTATTAAAAATAATAATTATGCCAAATTTTTACGAAAGCTAACAATCAAAACAGTGATCACCTTAGCACCGGCAGTTGTTCCTCCTCATAAAAATAACATCGAGTAAC
This sequence comes from Janthinobacterium sp. CG3, assembly GCF_000344615.1. GTDB lineage: Bacteria > Pseudomonadota > Gammaproteobacteria > Burkholderiales > Burkholderiaceae_D > Janthinobacterium. Next base: position 502,120 of record NZ_KB467825.1, read on the forward strand.
TTGATATCGCGCCGAAATGGACGTAAGGCTCATAACGCCTATTATGTATAGCTGCAATGCATTTTTAAATTAAGTATACCGGCAGAAATTGGCTGGAAAGGACGTATGCGATGATTTCAACAAAACATACGGGAAAATAAACCATTCTTTTAGAATGGTTCAATTTGCAAACAAACCAAGGAGAAATAACATGTACGAAATTAAAGATGAGGAAATGTTTGTTTCGATAGGAGGTGGAATAAACCCAACATTTTTAGTTTACACTGACGGTGGAAGCGGAGGATCATTTTCCTCACCGGGCAATATTCCACACGACAATTATTCCTACACGGGAAATTCTGACTATTCAGCCGCCAACTGCAGAGGAGCTGTAACATCCTATGCAGCAAGCGGTACATTTTTTGGTTCGACAATTGGAACAGCCGCAGGGACGATAGCAGGATTTCTCGTCGGCGGCCCGCCTGGTGCCAGTCAAGGTGCCAAGGCAGGCGCAACATTTGGGGCTCCATTGGGAGGAACATTCGGTGCGCGCCTTGCTGCAAAAAGTAAATACTGCAGTTTTTATTATTAAATTTTAGAATTATAGAACTGAATAAAAAGGGAGTTCTTGTATGCGCAGGCTATTTATGTTTCTTTTAATGTGGGCATATTTCCTGATGTCGTTATCAGTAGTGCAATTACTGAATAAATTTTACGAATCAGGATCACATATTTACTGGAACTCCCTTTCTCCAATATTAAAATCTCAAATCATACCAAGCTTAGTCATAATGATAGGATTAGAAATATTATCACCAATATTAATAAAATTACTGTCAAAAATATTTAAAAACAAAAAATAATTTATAGCATCAAATTTACATAAGTCAATTTCTTATAAATATTAAATTTGGACATAAACACCTATGAATATTATTCTATTTTTACCCACATTACTAATCGTAACAATGTGCAACCATTCATTAGCAGAAGAGATACCTTTAAAAAATGGAATAATTTATGAAATTAAACACAACAATAAGATTTCGGGACATTTAATCGGAGTAAGCCATATACTGCCGAAAGAACTAGACACGCCACCGTCTACGCTTGTCGCAGAAGTCATTTCAAAATCTGACGGTCTATTCACCGAAATCGGGATAATTCAATTTATCACAAACCCGAAATATTTTTTAAAGAAATTTGATGCAGCCAAAAAAGGAAATACCATATTCGATGCTATTTCCCGCAATCAATTTACCTATTTAGAAAATCAGCTTACACCGATGTTTGGCCCAGACACAAGAAAGCTTCTTGAAGAAAACCATCCGTTTAATATCGGCGGAGCATTATTTTCATTATGCGCGGCAGAAGTCCAGCTATCCACTACGGAAACGGAGCTTGCAATATTAGCAGCAAGTGAAGACAAACCAATTATGGCATTAGAAACTGTTGATGAACAAATTTCATCGCTACCTCCACTAAACACTAAATTTTGGGCCCGTTATCTTGCAGAGATATCCGCATACGTTGCCCGCCCTGACTGTGTAAAATTACAAGAAATTAGTTATAAAAAAATGGCTGAATCTATTAACAATGGAGATTTAAATGGACTAGAGCTATTGATAAATAATAGCTACTCCACATTAAACGTTAAAGAGCTAGATAAATTTTTTATATCTGGAAGAAATAATAAATTTTCCGAAAAAATTTTACGGGAAATTAATTCTGGTAAAAATTATGTTTTTGCGGTTGGCGCCTCCCACCTTATGGGGTCAGATGGAATCATTAAAAACTTGGAAAGCCATGGCATTACTATAACAAAAAAATAGTTTTATTTTACTTTTCGACAGAAATACAATCTATTTTTTATTTAAAAGTTGGTTTTGCAACATAGCTGCACACGCGATATCAAAGCAATCAAAAATAATAAACCAGTTCAGAGATATCAGCTTTATGAAACGCTAGTTCCAGCCGGAGGATTTGATCATGCACCAGCCATTTCATCTAGAATTCGGCGCCAACCGCCTGCCGATGCAACTCCAGACCGAGGCGGCCGAATGCGGACTTGCGGCCCTGGCCATGGTCACGTCTTACCATGGTTTTCGTACGGACTTGCCAACCTTACGAGGCCGCTTCGCTTTGTCGTTGAAAGGAACCAATTTGGCACAAATTATCCATTACGCAGACGATCTGCATTTAAGTGCGCGCGCATTGCGGCTTGAAGTACTGGAATTGGGCGATCTAAAGATGCCGTGCATCCTGCACTGGGACCTGAACCACTTCGTTGTACTCAAGAGCGCAAGCAGAAAAGGTATAGTCGTTCACGATCCGGCTGTAGGGGTTCGTCGTTTAACTTATGCCGATGCAGGCAAGCATTTCACAGGCGTCGCGCTGGAGTTGACTCCCACGTCGGGATTCAAACCGGCCAACGAGCAACGCCGCGTTGCATTGTTCAGTTTGCTTGGCAAGGTTGATGGCCTGCTGCGTTCGTTCGGCCTTGTGTTCGTTATGGCGCTCGCGCTCGAGGCGTTTGCGCTGCTCTCCCCAATGTTTAACCAATGGGTTGTAGACGAGGCGCTGGCATCGCACGATCGAGGCCTCCTCAATGTACTGGTGATTGGTTTCGCTTTGTTGCTAGTCACGCAGACACTGATTTCCCTGGCGCGAGGATGGACCATGATGTACTTGACGACGCAACTTAATTTGCAGTGGGTCGCAAATGTATTCACTCATCTGTTGCGTTTGCCCATCGTATGGTTTGAAAAACGTCACCTCGGCGATGTCGTGTCACGTTTTAGTTCGGTCGAGGCGATCCAACGAACCTTGACTACTAGCTTCATTGCCGCAATGCTCGACGGATTAATGGCAGTCGCAACATTGACTATGATGATCCTCTATAGCACTACTTTGTCGATGGTGGTGCTAGCAGCAGTGTTGCTGTATGCGCTATTACGCACGCTCGCGTACCGGCCGTTACGGGAAGCCAGCCAAGAGAGTCTGGTATTGTCGGCCAAGGAGCAAAGCTGTTTTCTTGAAACTATTCGTGCAGTTCAGGCAATCAAACTATTTGGCCGCGAGTTGGATCGTCGGGGACGCTGGCTTAACTTGATGGTGGACTCAGTCAATCGCGGCGTACGTACGCAAAAAATCATGTTGTGGTTCGGCATCGCGAACACATCAGTTTTTGGCCTTGAGAACTTGTTGGTGTTCTGGCTCGGCGCACACATGGTCATGGATGGCGACTTCACAGTCGGTATGCTGTTCGCGTTCACCTCCTATGGAGGTCAATTCAGTGGCAGGATGTCCTCGCTAATCGATAAATTCATCGAATATAGAATGCTGTCGCTACATGCGGAGCGCTTGGCCGATATCGTGCTGGAACCTGTGGAGGGCGCCAGCTTGAGCGATATGATGCTAGATAATCTAATCCCGCGAATCGAGTTGATTAATCTAGGCTTCCGCTATGCCGATGGCGAGCCCTGGATTATACGGAATCTGAATTTGACGATTGAGGCTGGCGAAGCAGTGGCCCTCATCGGCCCTTCCGGCTGCGGCAAGACAACATTGGTCAAGCTAATACTGGGTTTACGGCAACCAACCGAAGGAGAAGTTCGCTATGGGGGTGTGCCAATCAAACAACTTGGAAACCAAGCGTATCGCACGGCTCTTGCAGCTGTCATGCAAGATGATCAACTGCTGGCCGGCTCGATGGCAGACAACATCAGTTTCTTCGACCCTCAGGCCAACCAAATTCGTGTTGAGGAGTGTTCACGGCTTGCGGCGGTGCATGACGACATTGCTGCGATGCCAATGGGCTACCACACACTAACTGGCGATATGGGCACAACACTATCAGGTGGCCAGAAGCAACGGGTTTTTCTGGCGCGTGCGCTGTACAAATTACCAAAGGTATTGGTGCTCGATGAAGCAACAAGCCATCTCGATGTGGACCGAGAACGGAAAGTCAACGAAGCGATAAGCGCACTCGCTATCACCCGTATCTGTGTCGCGCACCGGCCCGAGACGATTGCAATGGCGCGGCGCGTGGTTCGTCTAAATCAAGGTGCCATCGACCAAGACATATCGCAATTACCCTCAACCGGACAAGCAAAAAGTCGAACTAATGATTTACCTTCAACGATTACACGTGCGCAGCCATCTTCTCCATCATTACACACTGACTGAATCAACCTCATTTTCCATCGCGACGTTTTCCGGCCGCTATTGACGGAGCAGGCGCTGGTTGGCGCGCCAGTCCAACGCGGGGGCAAGGCGATGGGAGACACAATCAGTTTCTACTTCCGGTAGATTAGGCACTGCCGTGCTCGCACGCTATCGTCCGCGCCGGCGAGCAAGCTAGCATGCGGTTGACCGGCCCCGCACCGTGCAGCCGTTAAACCACCGCATCGCTCATTGGCCGACCGGCCCCATGGCCAGCAGCGCCAGCGTGGCGCCGTCGGGCGACCAGCGCGGCGTGCTGGCCACGCCCTTCAGGCTCAGCAAGGCTTCGGCCTTGCCCTGCGCGGCGACGTACAAGGTGGCGCTGCCGGCGCCGCTGTCGACGCCGATGAAGGCGACGCGGCTGCCATCCGGCGCCCAGCTCGGACAGTTGTAGATGCAGGTCGGGCAGGGGTCGTATTCGTGCAAGACGGCGCCGCTGGCGGCGTCGCGCACCACCACGCTGGCGTGCGGGCGCAGTGGCAAGCCGCCGGGGTCGGACGACTCCAGCGCGACGATGCGCTCGCCCACGCCCGACAGCGCCACATTGCGGTATTCGCGCAGCGGCGCCACCGCGGCGGCGCTCCCCGCGCAGGCCAGCAGCGCGCCCGCCAGCGCCAGCAACGGTGCCATGGCCTTCAACTGAATCATCTCTATGCCGCTTTCAAACATGGCGAGCGCCACACGCCTGCCATGCCCGGCGGCGCGCGCCTTAGGCCGCGGGCTGGTTCAGGCGCGAGTTGCGGATGCCGTACAGGAAGTACGTCAACACCGCCACCGTCATCCAGATGAAGAACACCAGGAAGGTGGTGCGCGACAGGTCGCGCATGATGTACAGGCAGGCGAAAATGCTCAGGCCCGGCACCACGTAGGGGCCGAACGGTACGCGGAAGCCCTTGACGCCCTTGCCCTTTTCCTTGCGGCGCAGCACCGGAACGGCCAGCGAAACGACGATGAACGCGGTCAGGGTGCCCATGCTAACCATGTCCCACAGGTAGGTCGCGTCGACGCAGCCGGCCACCAGCCCGACCACGCAGCAGACGATGACGGTGTTGCTGACCGGCGCCTGGGTGCGCGGATGGACCTTCTGGAACGATTTCGGAATCAGGCCGTCGCGGCTGATGGCGAACAAAATCCGCGTCTGGCCGTAGATCGTCACCAACGTCACGCTGAACACCGAAATCACCGCGCCGGCCGACAACACCAGCGCCGGCCAGGCCTGGCCGGTGACGTTTTGCAGGATCACCGACAGGCCCGCCTCCTGGCCCTCGAACTTGGCGGCCGGCTGCGCGCCCAGCGCCGCCACCGCCACCAGCAGGTAGAACACGGTGACGATGACCAGCGCCGCCAGGATGCCAATCGGCACGTTGCGCTGCGGGTTTTTGACCTCGTCGCCGGCCGTGGCCACCGTGTCGAGCCCGATGAAGGAGAAGAACACCGTGCCGGCGGCGGCGGTCACGCCGGTCATGCCGGCGAAGCCCTTGCTGTTGTCGGTGTTGAAGAACGGGAAGAAGTTGGCCGAGTCGAAACCGGAGAAGGCGATTACCAGGAAGAACACCAGGATCGCCAGCTTGATGACGACCATGACGGCGTTGGTGGTGGCCGACTCGCGCGTGCCGCGCAGCAGCAGCAGGCCGCACATGATGACCAGCAGTACCGGCGGCAGGTTGATGTGGCCGGGCCGGAATTCGACGCCGTGCGCGCCGGGCACGATCATCGGCGAGCGCAGCATCTCCGGTATCTGCCAACCGACCGCGTTGCCGAGGAAGTTGTTCAGGTACGAGGACCAGCCGATGGCCGTGGCGCTGGCCGCCAGGCCGTATTCGAGCAGCAGGCAGCCGGCCATGACGAAGGCGAGGAATTCGCCGACGGTGGCGTAGGCAAACGAATAGGACGAGCCCGACGCGGGGATGCGGAACGACAGTTCGGCGTAGCACAGCGCCGTCAGGCCGGCGGTCACGGCCGCCATCAGGAACGACAGGATCACCGACGGGCCGGCCTTCGGAACCGCCTCGACCATGGTGAAAAAGATGCCGGTGCCGATGGTCGCGCCGACGCCGATCATGGTCAGCGAAAACAGGCCGACGGTGCGCGCCAGTGCGCCGCTGTTGAGCCCATGCCCATGGTGCCCAGCCGGGTTGATCGGCTTGGTGCGGGTCAGTTTCTGACCCAGAGTTTGATTCATGGGAAATCCTTTAAAACGATATTGAATAGCGCCGGCTGCGGGCGTAGGCGACGCACGGGCTCGATGACAGCGCAAAAGCGCCGTTTTCAAAAAAAGAGCGATTATAGGGCTTCGGACCGCTTATTCACGCAGAACTTTGTTGGGCGGGGAGCGTAAGAGTGACGCGGGCAATACGGTTTCGTAGGTCGGGTTAGCCCAACGGGCGTAACCCGACAACGCTGGCCTGGAGCGGCGCGGATCGCTTCGGCCAACATTGTCGGATTACGCGTTCGCCTCGGCGGCCCCCGATCCGACCCACGACACGCCTTGCGCCGTGGTGTTTTGCCGCGCCGGAGCCGCGCTGCCGCGGTCCGGCGCCAGCGTGCTACCTCTTGCGGCGCGCCGGCACGCGCGCCAATTGCGCGCCGTTCGCCAGGCCGGCCTCATAGCCCTGCGGCGGCTCCTCGCGGCCCGCCGGCGCCAGGCGCATCGCGTAATACAGCACCGTCAGCAGCACCAGCCAGGCCGGGCCGACCACCAGCGCCACCCGCGTGTCGGGGAAGTACGCCATCAGGCCGATCACCAGCGCCAGGAAGGCCAGCGCGATGTACGAACCATACGGCCAGAACGGCATGCGAAAGGCCAGCGCCTTGCGCTCGGGCGCCGACAGCGACCGGCGGAACTTGATTTGCGTGACCAGGATCACGCCCCAGGTCCAGACCGCGCCGAAGGTCGAAATCGAGGTCACCCACATGAACACCTTTTCCGGCACCAGGTAGTTCAGCAGCACACCGAACAGCAGCGCCAGCATCGACAGCAAAATCGCGTTGCGCGGCACGCCGCCGGGCGTGGTGCGGCCGAACATCGGCAGCGCCTGGCCCTGCTGCGCCAGGTTGTACAGCATGCGCCCGGTGCTGAAGATGCCGCCGTTGCACGACGACAGCGCGGCCGTCAGCACGACGAAGTTGATGATGCCGGCCGCGGTCTTGATGCCCAGCCGCTCGAAGGTCATCACGAAGGGGCTGCCCTGGGTGCCGATCTGGTCCCATGGGTAGATCGACAGGATCACCAGCAGCGCGCCGACGTAGAAAATCAGGATGCGCCAGAACACCGAGTTGATCGCGTCGGGGATCGATTTCTTCGGGTTGGCCGCCTCGCCGGCGGTCAGGCCGATCATCTCGACGCCGAGGTAGGCGAACATCACCATTTGCAGCGACATCAGCACGCCCTGGGCGCCGTTGGGGAAGAAGCCGCCGTGCGTCCACAGGTTGGAGAAACCGATGGCGACGCCGTCGTTGCCCAAGCCGAACAGGATCATGCCGGTGCCGCCGATGATCATCAGCACGATGGTGACAACCTTGATCAGCGCGAACCAGAATTCGAACTCGCCGTAGGCTTTCACGGCCAGCAGGTTGACCGCGCCCATCGTCCCCAGCGCGGCCAGCGCCCAGATCCAGCGCGGCATGTCGGGGAACCAGACTTCCATGTAGATCGCCACCGCCGTGATTTCGGCGACGCAGGTGACCAGCCACAGGAACCAGTAGTTCCAGCCGGTCAGGTAGCCGGCCAACGGGCCGATATAGTCTTGCGCGTAGCGGCTGAAGGAGCCCGCCACCGGATTGTGCACCGCCATCTCGCCGAGCGCGCGCATGATCAGGAAGATCACGGCGCCGCCGATGATGTACGACAGCATGATGCCGGGGCCGGCCATCTTGATGGCGTTGCCGGAGCCAAGAAACAGGCCGACGCCGATGGCCGCGCCCAGCGCCATCAGGCGGATGTGGCGCTCGCCCAGGCCGCGCTGCAGGCCTTGTTCACTCGCTTTCATTGAAATGTCTCCCTATCTTCTTATCGTGTGGCCGCTGCGCTAATCGCCCGCACAGCGCCGACTCTGCGGCCTTAGGCCAGTTCGGCGATCAGTTCGATTTCAACGCAGGCGCCCAGCGGCAGCTGCGCCACGCCGAAGGCCGAGCGGGCGTGCTTGCCCTGCTCGCCGAAGACCTCGGCCAGCAGTTCCGAGGTGCCATTGGTGACCAGGTGCTGGTCGGTGAAGTCGGACGTCGAATTTACCAGGCTCATCACCTTGACGATGCGCTTCACGCGGTTCAGGTCGCCGCCGCAGGCCGCCTGCAACGTCGCGATCAGCTCGACGGCGATGCCGCGCGCGGCCAGCTTGCCCTCGTCGACGCTGACGTCCTTGCCCAGCTGGCCCGCCCAGATCTTGCCGTCCCGCTTGGCCAGATGGCCCGACAAGAACACCGTGTTGCCGCTCTGTACGAACATGACGAAGGCGGCGACCGGCGCGGCGACCACCGGCAGTTCGATATTGAGGGCGTTCAGTTTTTCGTAAAACGACATGCTTTTCTCCAAGGAAATAGTAATTTTTGTTATGCATGGCCGGACCAGCCGCCATAAAAAGAACTATCTTATGGTCTATATGCCAGTATTAGTTCACGTATAAGCCTGCATATTCAGTGGAAAATCGCGCATAACCACAGCAATTTGGCAGATGCGTGCTTTAACAAGCATAATATATACATCTTTAAGGTATAATGTGCGAGGCACCCATCAAACCATTTTAGGAACCCAACATGATCTCAGCCCAGTCCCGCCCCTACATCGATGCCAGCGTACCGGTCCTGCGCGAGCACGGCGTGGCCATCACGACGGCTTTTTATCGCAACATGTTCGCCGCCCACCCCGAGCTGACCAATCTGTTCAACATGGGCAACCAGGCCAATGGCGCGCAGCAGCAATCGCTGGCGGCGGCGGTGTTCGCCTACGCGGCCAACATCGACAACCCGGCGGCGCTGGCGCCGGTCATTCAGCGCATCGTCCACAAGCACGTCTCGCTCGGCATCACGCCGGAGCACTACCCGATCGTCGGACGCTATCTGCTGGGCGGCATCGCCGAAGTGCTCGGCGACGCCGCCACGCCGGCGCTGCTGGCGGCGTGGGCGGAGGCCTACGGCTCGCTGGCGCAACTGTTCATCGACGCCGAGCGCGCCATGTACGCGGCCTCCGGCACCCTGCCCGGCGCGTTGCGGCCGATGCGCGTGTTCGCCGTCGCCGAGCAGGGCGCCGACGTGCGCGCCTACACGCTGGAGCCGGCCGACGGCCTGCCCGCGCCGGCCTTCCACGCCGGCCAATACGTCAGCGTCGCGGTCACCTTCGGCGACGGCCGCCGCCAACTGCGCCAGTACAGCGTGTCGGACGCGCCGGGCGCGCCGTTGCGCATCTCGGTCAAGCGCGAGCGCGCCAACGACGCCGGTCCGGACGGCGAAGTGTCGAATTGGCTGCACCAGCACGTCGAAGTCGGCAGCGTGCTGCAGGTCAGCCACCCGTTCGGCGACTTCGCGCCCGACACCGAGTCGTCCGAGCCGCTGGTGCTGCTGTCGGCCGGCGTCGGCATCACGCCGATGATCGCCGCGCTGAACCGCATCGCCAAGGTGAACCCGGGCCGCCCGGTGGTCTTCGCCCACGCCGCGCGCGACGCCGCGCACCACGCGCACCAGGCCGACGTCGCCGCGGCCCTGGCCGTCATGCCGAACCTGCAAGTGGTCAACTTCTACGAGTCGGACCCGGCGTCGGGCCGGATGGACGTGGCGCGCCTGCCGGCCTGGCCGCGCGGCGAAACGAATGTGTACATGTGCGGCCCGGTCGGCTTCATGCGCGCGCAATGGCAAGACCTGCTGGCCGCCGGCGTGCCGGTGCAGCGCCTGCACCGCGAAGTCTTCGGCCCCGACGCGCTCGACGTGTAAAGCGGGCCGGCGCAGGCCGGCGCGGCGGGGGCCGGCTTACACCTGCTTACTTTTGATACAAGCCAACGGCTATCTCTGTGGGGGCGAGAGCGTTAATCTCAACACATCGATTACGCAAACGAATTCAAGGAGACCACCATGACCAGCGCACCCATTCAAACCACCGGCCGCATCCACCCTTTGATGGCCGGCGCCGCGATTTCGATCACCGTCCTCAGCCTGGTTGGCGCGGCGGCGATTGCCGGACTGCTGCCGAACTCTCACGGCGAGGCCAAACAGAGCGACGTCAGCCTGGCGGCGACCCCGGCCGCGGCGCCGCTGGCGGTCCTGGCAGCGAGCGCGCCTAAGCCCGCCGCCGCCGAGCCGGCCCCGGAGCCGGTCGCGCACAAGCCGCGCGTGCGCCACACCACCCACGCCACCCACGCCACCCACACCCCCCCCACCCCCCACGCCACCCGCACCACTCACGTGGCGCAGGCGCCGCAGCACAGGCAGCAGTACGACGAGCGTCCGTATCAGCGGGACGAGCAGCGTGCGTATCAGCAGGACGAGCAGCGCTCGTATCAACAGGCCGAGCAGCGTCCTTACCAGCAGCCGCAACAGCAACCGGCGCCGGCGCAAACCAATTACATCGGCATCGGCACCGGCGCCGTCATCGGCGGCTTGCTCGGCAACCAGGTTGGCGGTGGACGCGGCAAGGCCCTGGCGACGATCGCCGGCGTGATCGGCGGCGGCATGCTGGGCAACGAAGCCCAAAAACAAATCCAGAAACAGCCGGAACCGCAACGCTAACGGCTACATCGCCGCGGCTTACCGGGCTTACTCGTAAGGGCCCAGATAATCGAGTTTGCCGACCGGTACCTCGTTGTTGCGCAGGATGCCGTGCGCGGTCGCGACGTGAAAGAAGAAATTCGGTAGCGCGTACGTCAGCAAATACGCGTCGCCCTTGAACGTCGGCTGGAACGAGCCGAAGTCCAGCGAAATGGCGCGCTCCTCGCTCAGTTCCAGCTGCGCCGCGCCGACGCCGTTCAGGTAGGCCACGGTACTGGCGATACGCTCCTGCAATTGCTGAAACGACACCTCGCTGTCCTCGAACTTGGGCGCGGCCACGCCGCTCAAACGCTGCACCGACAATTTCGACGTATCGCTGGCGCGCTGCACCTGGGCCGTCAACGGCAGCATGTCCGGCGCCAAGCGCGCGCCCAGCAACACCTCTGGCAGGACGCCATGCTCTTCGGCATGCGCCTGCGCCTTGTCCAGCAAGGTCGACAGCACGGCCAGGCCACGCAAAAACACCGGAATGGACGCTTGATACATCGATAAAGCCATGGGACAAACTCCTGTTGGTTGAACGCGTCGCGGACGAGTGTAACGTATAAGGTGCAAACCTCGGCGTCCCACCAACAAACGCATTCCACCGATCTTTGCAGCCTAACGGTCACTGCTCCCTACTTTAACGTAAGGGGAACTACAGTCAAGCAAACGCAATAGCGCAACTGCGTTCAAGACGGCGGCGCCGCTCGTCCTCACACTGGCAGTCTCGCCCCATCTTGAGGAAACACCATGAGCCTGTCCCCCGTTGAACTAGACACCCTGCAAGCGATGTGGCTGCCGGTCGCGCTTTTCGCCCTGGTGTGCTCGGCCTCGCCGGGGCCGGTCAACATCGTCGCGGTGTCGTCCGGCATGAACTTTGGCATGCGCCGCACGCTGTCGCAAATCACCGGCGCGGCGCTGGGCTTTTCCTTGCTGATGCTGGCCGTCGGCATGGGCTTGGGCGAGTTGCTGCGGGCCGCGCCGTGGCTACTCGCCGCACTCAAAATCGGCGGCAGCCTGTTCCTGTGCTACCTGGCCTATAAATTGTTCCTGGCCTCGGGCGACGGCGCCGACGTCCGGCTGGCGCGGCCGCCCTCGTTCTGGGACGGCGCGCTGGCGCAATGGCTCAACCCGAAGGCCTGGATCGTTTCCGCCGCCGGCGTGTCGACCTACACCGTGCCCGGCGCGGCCTACCAGGCCAGCGTGGCCGGCATGACCCTGTTGTTCTTGCTGATCTGCTTTGGCTCGACCGGCGCCTGGGCGCTGCTGGGCGCCAGCGCCAGGAATTGGCTCGACAACCCGGTCCTGGCCCGGCGCTTCAACCGGGCCATGGCGCTGTTGCTGCTGTTGTCCGTCTTCAGCCTGTTGCTGTAAGCGCCCACTCGGCGGCGGCGCGGGCGTGGATCGCGGTGCTGTCGAACAAAGGCACCGCCGAGTCCCCCTGGTCGAGCAGCAGCGAAATTTCCGTACAACCGAGAATAATCGCCTGCGCCCCCTGCACGGCGAGCTGGGCCATAACCCGGCGATACGCCTCGCGCGACGCCGGCACCACCTGGCCCAGGCACAGCTCCTCATAAATGATCCGGTGTACGACGTCACGCCCGCCCTGGTCGGGAGTGAGCACTTGCAAACCGTGGCGCTGGCGCAACCTCTCGCGGTAAAAATCCTGCTCCATCGTAAAGCGCGTACCCAGCAAGCCGACCGTTGAGTACCCGGCTTGCTTGATCGCGGCGGCGGTCGGGTCGGCAATATGCAACAAGGGAATGCCAACGGCGGCCTCGATGGCCGGGGCGACCTTGTGCATGGTGTTGGTACACAGCACCAGGAAGTCGGCGCCTGCCAGCGCCAGCGCGCGCGCGGCGGCGGCCATCACCTCGCCGGCGGCGTCCCAATTTCCGGCGCGCTGCAATTGCTCGACCTCGTGGAAATCGACGCTGTACAAGATGATCTTGGCGGAGTGCAGCCCGCCCAGATGTTCCTTGACGGTCTGGTTGATTTGACGGTAATACGGAATGGTCGATTCCCAGCTCATGCCGCCGATCAGGCCTATGGTTTTCAACATACTCTCCTCGTAAAAAATACACTCCGGGACCGGAACGACCCGTCCACTTAGGCCACTATAATTGGATGTGTTTTTCCGGGCTATCAAGAAATTTCATGCGGAGCGTGGCGCGATGAGGCTGGACTTCGGTTGGGCGAACGTGGAGTTGTATGCGTCGGCGCCGTACTCGGTACGCGACCAGTCGCCGCTGTGCGTACTGGGCCTGGCGTTCGAGCGGCAACGGGGCGTGCACGGCATCGACGGCGAGCGCCGCCGCGACTTCGACGCCTGGCCGGGCGACCTGGCCTACGCTTCGCCGAACGTGGAGATTTTTTCCGAGTCGGCGCACGGCGGCGAATACCTGGCCGTGCGCGTCGCCCGCGACGCCGTCGGCCTGCCGCCGGAGACCCCGCTGGAGCGGCCGCGCGTGGTGCTGCATGGCGAGCGGCGGGCCATGCTGCTGGGCGCGCAGCTGCGCCGCATGCTACTGGCGCCGCAGCCGAGCGCCCTGCTCGTCGAACAACACGTCGCGCTGCTGCTGGAGCACGGCGTGGCGCGCCTGAAGCTGCCGCGGCGCACGCCCGGCGCCTATGCGCTGGAGCGCACGCGGCATGCGCGCGTGCTGGAATACATCGACGCCGCCCTCGATATGAATGGCCCGCTGGGCCTGGAGCAGCTGGCGCGCGTCGCACAGATGCCGCCGCTGCGCTTCCTGCGCAGCTTCTCCAGCGCCGTCGGCGCCACCCCGCACGCCTACATCACCGAGCGCCGGCTGCAACGCGCCCGCGCGCAACTGCGCTCAAGCGCGGACTCGGTCGCCGCCATCGCCGCCGACTGCGGCTTCGCGCACCAGTCCCACCTCGGCGCCGTGTTCAAGGAAAGGCTAGGTATGAGTCCGCTTCAATTCAGGACGCTGCACGGCCGCGCCGGGCGCCGCGCATCAGCCGGCGCTTGAGGCATTCGCCTGCGCGTCGGCGCGCCCGCGCATGACGCGCTGCAACTTGCCGGGCGAGACGCCGAACACGCCCTTGAACACCCGCGAAAAATGCGCCTGGTCGGCGAAGTGCAAGGCGTGCGCCACCTCGGCCAGCGGCTTGCCCTGCTGTAGCAGATAGCGCGCCTTCAACGCCCGCAACTGGCGCAGGTACAGCCGCGGCGACAGCCCGATCTGCTTTTGGAAGGTGCGCACGCCGTGCCAGCGGCTATACACGGTGCTGTGCTCGACGGCGCCGAGGTCGATCGCCTCGCCCCAGCTTTGGTGCAGCGCCTGTTGCAGCGGATGCGGGGTTGGCGCCGGATGCGCCAGCGCGGCGCCGCGGAAGAACGCGTCGGCCCGCCGCAGGCTGTCGCGCAGCGCCGCCGCGTCGCCGTCCGCGCCGGTCACTTGCAGCAAGCGGGCGATCAGCGCCGCCGGCAACTGCCTGGTGCGCAGGTGGCTACCCTCGACGCAACGCTTCAGGTGCGGCGCCAGCGCCGCCAGCGTCGCGTCGCCCAGATACATGACCTGGTACACCACGTCGTCGCTGGCGGCGCCGCAGTGGTGTACCTCGTACGGCGGAATAATGAAGAGGTCGGCCGGCGTGACCCGGTATTGCCGCACGCCGCTGTTGAAACGGCACGCGCCGCGCAGGATCAGCCCGATCGACCAGCGGTCGTGGAAGTGGCCGCCCAGGCCGCACACGCCCATGCGCGCGCGCACCACTTCGATGTCGGCGCCAGCCACCGCGTTCCACTGCTCAATCTGTTTATCGTCGCTCATGCAGCCATTCTATCCGCGATCGCCGGCGGATCAGCGCCGATTATTGGCAAACAGCCCGAGCCCGGGCTTAGGCGCTTGCTTGCAACGCCGCCGCCAACCGGGCCAATTCAGGCGACGCGCACCACCATCAGGCCGGCGCGCAGGCCGACCCGCACGTCGGGGTTGGGGAACACCACCAGTTCTTCGGCGTGCCGGACGGTGTAGACGGTGTCGCCGTCGCTGGCGATGACGGTAGCGCCCGGCAGCGAGGTGAAGTTCTGCGTGTTGCGGTCGAAGGCCATGCGGAAGTCGTCGCTCAGTTTGATGATTTCCTGCGCCACCTTGAAGACGTGCGGCGCGGCCTTGGCCGGCGCCGGCGCGGCGCCGCGCAGCAGGCCGTCGAGCGCCTGCGAGACGTCGTCGAACAGGCTCAGATCGTTCTGCCCCAGGGTGCCGACCCGGCCCAGTTCGACCGTGCTGGCGGCGGCGCGGCAGTGCTCGGCCGAGTAGTAGCTGTAGGTGCCGGCCGACTGCGGATTCATGATGATGGCGCCAATCGCCGCCTGCCCCAGCCAGTCCACCAGCGCCGCCTTGGCGTCGTCGGCGATCAAGTCGGGCACGATGGCGAAGGTCGGGTAGACCGACGGCCTGATCGCGGTGTGCAAGTCGAGGTGCCAGCGCGCCGCCCCGGCGCCCTGGAAGAAGGCGTCGGTGGCGGCGATCAGCACGTCGGCCCGCTGCGCCTCGACGGCGTCGGCCAGCGAACCGCGCTCGGCCCGGAACATGCGGTTCAGGTCGGCGTCGATGAAACGCTTGCCGGCCTGGATCGCGCCCAGGTTGCCGACGCAGACCATCAGGTCCACCGCCAGCGCCCGGGCGTCGCGCGAGAGCTTGTCGAGCAGGTGCGCCAGCACTTCGATCGGCCCGGTTTCGTCGCCGTGCACGCCGACCGAGACCACCACGCTGGCGCGCTGCTGCGCGACTGTCGATTTGATTTGCAAAATACCCGGCGCCGGCAGCGCTACAGCGAAGCCGGCGTCGGAAAACAAGGTGGCCACGGCGCTGAAATCAGCGTCGGCCAAGGCGCGCACCGCCTCCGACACCGCGGCTGCGGTGGCGGAGGTGGCAGCCAGTGTTGCGGCTGTCGTCATATGCTTACGCCGTCACGGCCGTTGTCGCTTCCGACAGGGCCCAGACGTCCAGCATCGCTTGTTCGAGGTCGCTCGCCACCGCGTAGCCGGACAGGCCCAGCGTGTTGGTCACCACCTCGACCGCCGCGCCGGCGTCGCCGCCGCCGGCCGCGCGCTCCAGCACCTTGGTCAGCAGTCGCTGTTGGGTGCGCCGCAGCGTGTGCTGCGCGTAGTTGCGCAACTGTTCCTGCGATTTGCTTTGCGGGACCAGCTTGAGGCCGCGTTCCAGCGTGTCGATACCGGCCTGGTTGCGCAACGCCATCCCCACTTGCAGGAAGGCCGCCAGGTCCATGTCGCTTGGCCGCGTCACCGACAGCGCCGAGAAGACGAACGTCGCCACCGCCTCGATGGCGTCGACCGCTTTCCAGGCGTGCGCGAAGGCCGGACGCAGCGCCGGCGTCAGGTCCGCGTCGGTCTGGCCGTCGGTCGGCATCAGCCGCTCGACGGTTTCCGGCAGGCTGAACAGACGGGTCAGCTCGGCCACGCCGCCGGCGCTGCGCAACTGCTCGGCGGGCACCGACAGCACGCCCTCGATCATGGCTTTTTGCAGCACGCGGGTGCGCGCGTCGACCTTGATCGAGACGGCGCGCGCCACGTTCAAGGCGTCGGCGTCGAGCGCCTCGAAGACCGGCGCCAGGTTCAGCGCCGACCAGGCCTGGCCCCACGCCAGGATGACGTCGGACTCGTCCACCGCGTGCTCGAGCGCCAAGTCGCGCAGCATCAGCGGACCGCAGCGGTTGACCGCTTCATTGGCCAGCACGGTGGCCAGGATGGCGTTCGCCAGCGGGTGCTCGAGCGCGCCGCGGGTCGACACCAGCAGCGCCGGGAAGTACGGTGTCAGGATCGGCTCGGCCCAGCCGGCGTCGGTCAGCGGCAGCGCCGACAGGATGCGCTTGAAGCGGTTCTTGACGTTGGCGATGACCACCGCCAGTTCCGGCGTGGTCAGGCCGCGGCCGTCGCTCTTGCGGCGCGCCAGTTCGGCCACCGTCGGCAGTTGTTCCAGTTCGCGCGACAGCGCGCCCTCTTCCTCCAGGCTGGCGATCAGGGCGGCGTAGCCGTCCTGCACCGCGCTGTCCGTCTGCGCCTGCAGCTCGCGCACCAGCAGGTGGGTTTGCAGCGTGTTGTCGCGCAGGACCAGACGTTCGATGTCGGCGGTCATGTCGTTGAGCACGCGGTTGCGCTCCGCCTCGGTCAGCTGGCCGGCGTTCATCTCCACGTCCAGCCACATCTTCGCGTTCACTTCATGGTCGGAGCAGTCCACGCCGGCCGAGTTGTCGATCGCATCGGTGAAGATGCGCCCGCCCGACAGCGCGAATTCAATACGGCCGGCCTGGGTCGCGCCCAGGTTGCCGCCCTCGGCCACGACCTTGGCGCGCATCTGGTTGCCGTCGACGCGGATATTGTCGTTGGCGCGGTCCTTCACTTGCGCGTGGGTCTCGGTCGACGCCTTGATGTAGGTGCCGATGCCGCCGTTGTAGAACAGGTCGACCGGCGCCAGCAGGATGCGGTGCATCAGCTCTTCCGGCGCCAGCGCGGTCTCCTCGATGTCGAGCGCGGCGCGGATCTGCGGCGACAGCTCGATCGAACGGGCGTTGCGCGGGAACACGCCGCCGCCCTGCGAGATCAGGTCCTTGTCGTAGTCTTCCCAGGTCGAGCGCGGCAGCGCGAACATGCGCTCGCGTTCGGCGAACGACACCGCGACGTCCGGCGCCGGGTCGAGGAAGATATGGCGGTGGTCGAACGCCGCCAGCACCTTCAGTTGGCGCGACAGCAGCACGCCGTTGCCGAACACGTCGCCCGACATGTCGCCCACGCCGACCATGGTGATCGGGGTGGTGTTCAGGTCGTGGTCCATTTCGTAGAAGTGGCGCTTGACCGCTTCGAACGCGCCCTTGGCGGTGATGCCCATCTTCTTGTGGTCGTAACCGTTCGAGCCGCCCGAGGCGAAGGCGTCGCCCAGCCAGAAGCCGCGGCTGACGGCGATGCCGTTGGCGATGTCGGAGAAGGTCGCGGTGCCCTTGTCGGCGGCCACCACCAGGTACGGGTCGGCGGCGTCGTAGCAGACCGTGTCGGCCGGCGCGACGATATTGCCCAGCACGCGGTTGTCGGTCATTTCCAGCAGGCTGGCGATGAACAGGCGGTAGACCGCTTCGCCCTCGGCGGCGATGGTTTCACGCACGCCGTCCTTCGGCATCATCTTGCAAACGAAGCCGCCCTTGGCGCCGGCCGGCACGATGACGGCGTTCTTCACCATCTGCGCCTTGACCAGGCCGAGCACTTCGGTGCGGTAGTCTTCCATGCGGTCGGACCAGCGCAGGCCGCCGCGGGCGACCGGGCCGCCGCGCAGGTGCAGGCCTTCGAAGCGGCGCGAGAAGACGAAGATTTCGCGGTAGGGACGCGGCTCCGGCACCAGCGACAGCGTGCTGGTGTCGAACTTGAAGATGATCTTGTCGCCCTGCTGGCCGTTCTGGAAGTAGTTGGTGCGCAGCGTCGCCAGCATCAGGTCGGTCAGCGCGCCGACGATTTCCTCGGTGTCGGCGTGGTTCACGGCGGCCAGGTTGGCCTTCAGCGCGATCAACGCCTCCTTGGCGGCGGCGTGCCGCTCGTCGCCCAGGCTCGGGTCGAAGCGCTGCAGGAAGGCCTGCACCAGTTGCTTGACCAGCGCCGGCTGCTTGCGCAGGCAATCGGCGATGTAGCGCACCGAGAAGCGGCTGCCGGTCTGGCGCCAGTAGCTCATGTAGGCGCGCACCAGTTGCACTTCGCGGGTGCTCAGGCCGCCTTCGATGACCAGCCCGTTCAGGCGGCCGTCTTCGGCTTCGTTGTTGAACAGCTGGGCGAACAATTCCTGCGCCACCGGCACGACGGCCGGGCGCGCCAGTTTGGCGGCGCTGGCGGCGTCCACCGTCAGGCTGGTGACGAAGTGGCGCTTGCCGTCGGCGGCGTTGATCGAGTAAGCCTGTTCGCGGTCGATGGCCACGCCGGCGTTGTGCAGCGCCGGCAGGATGGTCGACAGCGCCGGCACCCGGTCCACCGAGTACAGGCGGATGGTGGTGACGTCGCCGGCTTCGACGCGCGCGGCAACCCGGGTCGGGTCGCCGTTGCGCAGGATCGTGCCGAGGTCGCGGAAGGCCACGCCCGGCGCCGTCGCGGCGACGTATTCAGGCGGCAGGGTGGCGCCCAGCTTGCGCAGGTTGGCGCGCATCGGCGCGTCGAACACGGCGTCGGCCAGGGTGGCGAAGCTGGTGTGCCAGCCGTCCAGAACCGCCAGCAGCGGCTGCTGGATGTCGGTTTCCAGGTCGAGCGGATAGCGCGCGGCGTGGGCGATCAGGTACAGGCGCGCCAGCGGGCCGTCGGCCACCAGGGTGTGCGAACTGACGTGGGTGGCGCCGGAGCTCGCTTGCAGCGCCTTGGCCAGGGCGGCGGCGACGCTGGCGCTGTAGCGCTCGCGCGGCAGGTAGACCAGCACGTTCAGGTGGCGGGCGTAGACGTCGCGCCGGGCGAACACCTTGGTGCGCGGCTGCTTGTACAGCGACACCACCGCGCCGCATACCTGCGCCAGCCAATCGAGGTCGGCCTCCAACGCTTCGGTGCGCGGCAGCGAGTCGAGGATTTCGCGGAACTTCTCGGCGCGGAAGCCCTGCTGCCGCACGCCGGCCAGGCTCAGCACCTCGGCCACGCGGCCGCGGGCGAACGGCAGGCTGGCCAGCGGGCTGCCGGTGGCGGCGCGGGTGAACAGGCCGACGAAGCAATGCTCGCCGAGGATCGCGCCTTGCGCGTCGGTGTGGCGCACGCCGATGAAGTCGAGGTGCTGGTCGCGGTGCAGCGTGCCGGCGACGTCGGCCTTGACGATCGACAGCGTCGAGCTGCGTTTGGCCAGCGTGTCGAAATCGCCCGGGATGTTGGCCAGGCAGGTGCCGTAGACCGGATGGCCGGTGTCTTGCAGCACGCCGATGCGGCTAGGGATGTCGCGTTCCAGTTCGCGCACGCCCGGCTTGACGCTGTAGTAGGCGTAGCCGAACAATTCAAAACCGTCGTGCTTGACCCACTCCAGGAAGGCGGCCACTTCCTGGCCTTCGGCGCCATGGGTGGCGGCGTCGTCGGCGATGCCGCCGATGCGCTCGGCCATGGCGGCGGCGTCGCGGCGCACCACGGCGGCGTCGCGCGCGACCATTTCCAGCGCGCCGACCAGGGCGGCGAGGTCGCCGGCTTCCAGGTCTTCGGCCAGCAGGCACAGTACATAGGATTCAGCGGCGTCGCCGGCCTGGCCGACCGCGACGGCGCTGCCGTCGGCATCGCGGCGTACCGACAGCACCGCGTTCATCACGCCGCGCACGGTGACGTGCTGCTTGCGCATCGCCATGACGATGGAATCGACCAGGTAGGGCATGTCGTCGTTCAGGACCAGCAAGGCGCTCGCCATGCCACCGCGGCCGTCGGCGTAGCGCAGCGTGGCGATCTGGCAGGCGCTGCCGGCGCGTTTGGCCGCTTGCGCGAAACCGTTCCACAGCACCGGCGCCAGGCTGTCGGGCGCGATGTCCGACAAGTCTTCCTCGTCGAGGGAGCCGAGCCAGGCGCTGATCAAGGCGGCGACCTGGCTGCTGTCGGCGGCCGGCTTGCTGGCGTTGACCAGGTCAAGGGTTTGAGTACGCAAATCTTGTGGCATTTGTTTCATCTTGCATCTCCATCGCGGTAATGTGAATTCCATCGCTGCCGCATTTGCTTGTGGCGACGAGGCAACAATGTGTCAAAAGACAGGGGGTACCCCATCCAAATACGTTATTCCGTTAAGTTATCCAGGTTGTGTAGCTCGGGTGAGCCGGCGCGTTTCGCTTCGGCCAGCATGGTCGGATGACGCCGTTTGCGCGAATCCGACCGACCACGCGCCAATCAAACGCTCTTATAAATCGTACAAACCCGGTAGGTGCAGGATACTCGTCAATTCTTCAAGTGCAACATGGATTTCCAGCGCCAGCGCCGGATCGGCCAAATCGCTCGGCTCAAGCCGGTCGCGGTAGTGCTTCTCGACCCAGGCCACCAACTTGTGGTACAGCGCCTCGGTCATCACCACGCCCTGGTGCATCGCGCCCGCCTCGGCGTCGGTCAGCGCCACGCGCAGGCGCAGGCAAGCCGGCCCGCCGCCGTTGCGCATACTCTGGCGCAGGTCGAAATGAATCAATTCGTCGACCGGGCCGCCGCTGGCGACCAGGCCGTCGAGGTAGCGCGCCACCGCCTGGTTTTCCTGGCATTCCTGCGGAATCACCAGGGCCATCTTGCCGTCGTCCTTCGACAACAGCTGGCTGTTGAACAAATAGCTGGTCACGGCGTCGGCCACCGCCACCTGGCCGGTGTCGACCCGCAGCGCGGTCAGCTCGGCGCCGGCGCCGGCCATGGCGCGGCGCACCTGGTCCAGGCTCGCCAGCTCGTCGGCGAAAGCCTGCTCGTGGTAAAACAAGACGTTGCCGTTACCCACCGCGATGACGTCGTTGTGGAACACGCCCTGGTCGATCACGTCGGGATTTTGCTGGACGTAGACGGTGCGCGCCGGGCCCAGGCCGTGCAGCCGCGCCACCGCCTGCGACGCTTCCAGCGTCTGGCGCGCCGGGTAGCGCGTCGGCGCCGGCGCCAGCGCGTCGAACTCGGCGCGGCCGTAGACGAACATCTCGACCGAGGCGGCGCCGTGGCTGGCGCCCAGGCGGGTGTGGTTGGCGGCGCCCTCGTCGCCGAAGGCCGGCGTCGCCGGCAGCGCGTCGTGCACGGCGAAATGGCGCGCGTCGCCGAACAGCGCGCGCAGCGTGCGCGCCGACTGGGCGTGCTCGAAGGAGCGGTGCAGCTTGTTGTTCAGGTTGGCGGCGGTGAAATGCACGCGGCCGTCGGCGCTGTCGGCCGACGGGCTGACGGTGGCGGCGTTGGCGGTCCACATCGACGAGGCCGAGTAGGCGCAGGCCAGGATCACCGGCGACTCCTTGTAGGCGCGCGCCAGCACGTCGGCGTCGCTGCCGCCGAAGCCGAGGCTGCGCAGCAGGCGCAGGTTGGGCCGGTCCTGCGGCGGCAACAGCGCCTGGGCGAAGCCGCGCGCGGCCAGCGCGCGCATTTTCGCCAAGCCCTGCAGGGCCGCCTGTTTCGGGTTCGAGGCGCTCTTGACGTTGCTGAACGAGGCCACGTTGCCGAACGACAGGCCGGCGTAGTTGTGCGACGGGCCGACCAGGCCGTCGAAGTTGTATTCGCGTGCGGTGTGCATGTGCGTTCCTTAGAAGGTCAGGCCGGGCGACAGCTTGGCCGGCATTTCCAGCACGCTGTTTTCGATCGAGGCGACCGGGTAGGCGCAGTAATCGGCCGCATAGTACGCGCTAGGACGGTGGTTGCCCGATTTGCCGACGCCGCCGAACGGCGCGGTGCTGGCCGCGCCGGTGGTCGGGCGGTTCCAGTTGACGATGCCGGCGCGGGCGCGCAGCAGGAAGCTGTTCCACAGCGCCGCGTCGTCCGACAGCAGGCCGGCGGCCAGGCCGAATTCGGTGGCGTTGGCCACTTTCACGGCGGTGTCGAAGTCGGCCACGCGGACCACCTGCAACAGGGGACCGAACCATTCCTCGTCCGGGATGCCCTTGGCGTCGGTGACGTCGACGATACCGGCCGAGACGAAGCCGCTGCGGGCGTCCAGGTGGCGCATTTGCAGCAGCGTTTTGCCGCCCTTGGCGACCATGTCGGCCTGCGCCTGCACCAGGCGGGCGGCGACGGCGGCCGAGACCACCGGTCCCATGAACGGCTGCGGCTGGGCGTCGGCGGCGCCGATGCCCAGCTTGGAGGCGACCTCGACCAGGCGGGCGACGAAGGCGGCGCCGGCCGGGGTGTCCTGCACCACCAGGCGGCGCGCGCAGGTGCAGCGCTGGCCGGCCGAGACGAAGGCCGAGAAGATCGCGTGGTGCACGGCGGCGTCGACGTCTTTGACGTCCCACACCACCAGCGCGTTGTTGCCGCCCATTTCCAGCGCCAGCATCTTGCCGGGCTGGCCGCCGAACTGCTTGTGCAGGCTGATGCCGGTCTGGCAGCTGCCGGTGAACAGCACGCCGTCCAGCAGTTCGCTTTGGCCCAGCGCGATGCCGGTGTCGCGGCCGCCGTTGACCAGGTTGATGACGCCGGCCGGCAGGCCGGCGCGCTGCCACAATTGCACCGTCTTGACGGCGCTGCGCGGCGCGTATTCGCTCGGCTTGAAGACCACCGTGTTACCGGCGATCAGGGCCGGCACGATGTGGCCGTTGGGCAGGTGGCCGGGGAAGTTGTACGGGCCGAAGACACCGAACACGCCGTGCGGACGGTGCCGCAGGACCGCGTCGCCGTCGGCGATTTTGCTTTGCGCTTCGCCGGTGCGGGCGCCGTACGACTGCACCGAGATGTCGACCTTGTTGGCCATCGTCGCCACTTCCGTGCGCGACTCCCACAAGGGCTTGCCGACTTCTTCCGAGATCAGCTGCGCCAGCTCTTCGGCGTCTTCCTTCAACAGGTCGCGAAAGCGCGTGCACACGGCGATGCGCTCGGCCAGCGGACGCATGGCCCAGCCTTCGAAGCTGGCGCGCGCGGCGGCGCAGGCCCGCGCCACGTCGGCCGCGGTGGCCTCGTTGCTGGACCAGGTCTGGCGGCCGTTGGACGGGTCGATCGTCACCAGTTCGGCGCCGCTACCGGCGAGCCACTCGCCGTTGATGAAGTTGGATGGGTTAGACATGGGGATTCTTCCTCAAGTTGAGTGACAGGGTGCGCACAGGCGCGCCGGCGCCGCAGCGCAGCAGTTGTTGTTCGTCGTCCGACAGGGCGATCTTGCCGTTGACCGGGTTGGCGGCCGAGACGATCATGCGGAAATCCTGCAAATCGGTGTTCGAGACCAGGTATGGTTCGGTCTCGGCCACGCTGGCACAGGCGTCGGCGCCGGCTTGCGGGTCGATCACCACCAGCGCGCTGTCGCGCATCGCGCGCAGCTCGGAGACGCGCGCCTGCAGCACCGGACCGGCGTCGAAAATGTCGACGTAGCCCTCGAAATGCAGGCCCTCCTGCTCCAGCAGCCGGCGCGCCGGCGCGGTGCTCAGGTGGACCTTGCCGATCACTTCCTGCGCCGCTTCCGGCAGGTAGGCGACGTACAGCGGCTGGCGCGGCATCAGCTCGGCGATGAAGGACTTCTTGCCCAGGCTGGTCAAGTCGTCGACGTGGTCGAAATTCATTTTGAAGAAGTGCCGGCCCAGGCCCTCGTAGAACGGCGAGCTGCCGTCCGGCGCCTGGTAGCCGCGCATTTCGGCGATCAGTTTTTCGGTGAACAGGTGCGGGAACTGGGCGATGAACAGGAAGCGGCTCTTCGACAGCAGCTTGCCGTTGGTGCCCTGGCGGTAGTCCGGGTGCAGGAACAGCGAGCACAGCTCGGTGCTGCCGGTCAGGTCGTTCGACAGGTACAGCGTCTCCATGCGGGTGAAGACGTCGAGTTCGCGGCTGGAATGCACCAGCGTGCCGATGCGGTAGTTATAGAACGGCTCTTCCATGCCGACCGCGCCCTTGATGGCGCACACGCCGGCCAGGCGGCCGCTGTCGGTGTCCTCCATGACGAACATGTAGTCGCGCTGCTCGACCGGAATGGTCTCGGCGAACGAGGCGCAGGCGATCGCCAGGCGGTCGCCCAGCATTTTCATGTCCGGCTTGAGGGTGGTCATGCCGGTGCCGACCTGGCTGGCCAGGCCGTACAGGGCGTCCAGGTCCGAGGCGTTGATTGCGCGTACAACTAGCATAATATTCTCACTTTAGATTCTGACGCAGACCACGTTGTCGCCGGCGCGCACGTGCAGCGCCGCCAGCAGCTCTTTCGGCAGGCCGACCTCGTCGGCCGCCTCCAGCGCGTCGCAGGAGAAGGTGACGGCGCGGAAGTTCTGCTCGACGCCGGCGGCGATCGCGTAATTCACCTTCTGGCCGCTGCGGCTCGCCGCGGCGCCCTCGGCGACGCGGCGCGTCACCGAGCCGGTGAAGGAGCGCAGCGAATTCTTGTGCGCCTGGAGGATCGGGCCGCCGTCGAAAATGTCGATGTAATCGTCGGCCTCGAAGCCCTCTTCCGTCAGCAGGTTGAAGGCCAGTTCGCCGCTCGGATGGATCTGCCCCATGGCCGCCTGGGCGTCGCCCGGCAGCAGCGGCACGTAGACCGGATAGTGCGGCATCAGCTCGACGATCAGGGTGCGGTTGCGGGCGCCGCCGATGACGCGTTCGGCGTCGAGGAAGTCCATCTGGAAAAACTTGCGGCCCAGCGCGTCCCAGAACGGCGACTGGCCGTCGGCGTCGGTGATACCGGCCAACGGCACGAAAAAGCGGTCGCCGAAACGGTGCGGCGCCAGCACCGCGAACAGCAGGCGGGCGCGCGACAGCAGCGCCGCCTCCAGGCCGGCCTGTTCCATGTTGGTCACATAGAAACCGGACAGCTGGGAATACGCGGTCAGCTCCGAACACAGCGTCAGCGCGTGCACGCTGTGGCTGATGTTCAGGTCGCGCGAGACTTGTTGGATAACGTCGTTGCGGAATGAAAAATAGGTGCCGTTCGAGCCGGCCGAGGCGAAAATCGCGGCGGTGCCGACGATGCGTTTGTCGGCGACGGCTTCGAGCACGAACAGGTACGACTCCTCGCTTGGGATGTCGACGTGGGCGGCGAAGGAGGCGATGGAACGCTCCACCGAGGCGGCGATTTTCTCGCGCGTTTTCGGCAGGGTATGGACACCCGGCATGCTCACTGCAGCCAGCGATTCCAGAGCCGCAATATCCGCAAGTTCTACCGGACGGACAACATACATGGGAACTCCCTAAAATGCTTGCAAGCCCGCCGCGGTTGCGACGGGCCGGTACTACTCTACGGTATTACGCGGCCTTGACGATACCGTCGACGGCGGCGCGCAGCAAACGGCCGGCTTCGGCGATCTGCTCGTCCGAGACGATCAGCGCCGGCGCAAAACGCACCACGTCCATGCCGGCGATCAGCACCATCAGGCCCTGCGCTTCGGCGGCCTTCTGGATGTCCTTGGCGCGGCCCTTGAAGGCGTCGGTAACAACCAGGCCCAGCAGCAAACCGCTGCCGCGCACGGTGCCGAACACCTGCGGGTAGTCGGTGACCATGCCTTGCAGCATGGCGACCAGCTTGACGCTGGCTTGCTTGACGCGCGCCAGGAAGGCCGGCGTGTTGATCGTTTCCAACACCTTCAGGGCCACCGTCGCCGCCAGCGGGTTGCCGCCGTAGGTGGTGCCGTGGGTGCCGACGTTCAGCGTGGCGGCCAGTTCGTTGGTGGTCAGCATGGCGCCGATCGGATAGCCGTTGCCCAGCGCCTTGGCCGAGGTCAGGATGTCCGGGGTGACGCCGTAGCCCATATAGGCGAACAGCTCGCCGGTGCGGCCCATGCCGCATTGGACTTCGTCGAAAATCAGCAGCGCGCCGGTCTTGTCGCACAGCGCGCGCAGTTCTTTCAGGTAGGCCGCGTCGGCCGGCACGACGCCGCCCTCGCCCTGCACCGGCTCGACGATCACCGCGCAAACGTCGTCGCCGATGGCGGCGCGCGCCGCTTCGATGTCGTTGTAGACGATGTGGTCGATCGACTGCGGCAGCGGCTCGAAGCCTTCGGTGTACTTGGCCTGGCCGCCGACCGAGACGGTGAACAGGGTGCGGCCGTGGAAGGAGCTGAAGCAGGAAATGATGCGCGACTTGGTCGGGCCGAACTTGCCGTGGGCGTGCTTGCGCGCCAGTTTCAGGGCCGCCTCGTTGGCTTCGGCGCCGGAGTTGCAGAAGAAGGCGCGGTCGGCGAAGGTCGCCTCGGTCAGGGCCAGCGCCAGGCGCAGCACCGGCTCGTTGGTGTAACCGTTGCCCAGGTGCCACAGGGTGTTGATTTGCTTGGTCAGCGCTTCCACCAGTACCGGCGCGCAATGGCCCAGGCTGGCGACGGCGATGCCGGAGGTGAAATCAAGGTATTGCTTACCGGCTTGATCCCACAAGTCCAGCCCGGCGGCGCGCACCGGCACCATGGCCGCTGGCGCGTAGGTGGGAACCAGGACTTCGTCGAAGGTTTGTCTGGTGACAGGACGATCGGTGACGGACGAATCAAGCTTGGCGTTCATAAGCATTCCTCAATGTTAAATACCTCAACGGCTACGGCAGCCGTGCGTGTACTGCATTATAAAAACTGGGATGCCAAAACTCTTTTGAATCTGCGACAGGGATTTTCACTTTTGCCCGCCGGACGCAATGACCGCAACTAGCCGCCGGCGCCGCCCGGCTGTAGCTTGCGCTGGCGCTCCTCGCGCGGGGTGTGGCCGAACAGCGCGCCGAAAGCGGTTGAAAAATGCGAGCCGGACGAGAAGCCGCACATCAGGCCGACCTGCACGATGGAATTGTGCGTGCCCTGCAGCAACTGGCGGGCGCGCTGCAAGCGCAGCTCCAGGTAGTAGCGCGACGGCAGGCTGCCCAGGTACTGCTTGAACAGGCGTTCCAGCTGGCGCCGCGACAGGCCGACCAGGTTGGCGATGTCGTCGGTCGACAGCGGCTCCTCGATATTGGCCTCCATCAAGGTGACCGCCTCCGACAGCTTCGGCTGCAACACGCCGAAGCGCGCCTGCAGCGCCACGCGCTGGCGCTCCTCCTTGCCGCGCACGTGGTCGATGCACAGCGCCTCCTTGACGTGGGCCTGGGCGTCGGCGCCGAACAGGGTGTCGATCAGCGTCAGCGCGAAGTCGATGCTGGCGGCGCCGCCGCAGCAGGTCAGGTGCGCGCCGTCGAGTTCGAACAAGTGCGGCGTCGGCACGGCGCGCTCGGCGCGGCCCTCGGCGTCGGCGTACAGCGCCCACGGCAGCGCGATGCGCACGCCGTCCATCACGCCGGCGTCGGCCAGCCACAGCACGGCGGCGCCGACGCCGCCCCAGAACGGCGCCGCGCGGCAGCGCTCGATCAGCGCGCGGCACAGCTCCGGGCGCGGCGCGGCCTGGGTTTCGTCGGCCACCAGCAGCGCCACGTGCCAATGTCCGGCCGCCTCGGCGGCGACCTGCTCCGGGCCGCGCACGTCGAGCTGCAAGGTGTCCGGCCCCAGCGCCGCGGCGCACAGGCGCAGCGGCTGCACCAGCCCGGCCCAGGTGATGGCGTCGGCCGCGCCGGCGTTGACCAGCAGGATGCGCAGCGGCTTGTCCAGTCCGATGCGGGAAAGATTAGCGAAGGACATCGGGCGTACTGAGCGGCATCGGCGGTGTTTTCAAGTGTTCGGATGGAAATTCGGAACGAATCGGCGCAAAACGGCCGGTTATTCGGGCACCAGCGCCGTGGCCGGGCGCTCGGTGTTCCACTGGCTCACGATCATGCCGGCGATCAGCAGCGCGGCGCCGATCCAGGCTTGCCAGGTCATCAGCTCGCCCAACCAGAAATAGGCGAAAAACGCCGCCGCGGCCGGTTCGAAGGCGTAGATCACGGCCGCTTCGTTGGCCGTGCTGTGGCTCTGGCCCCAGGTTTGCAGCGCGATAATGCCGGCCGTGCAGAGCACGCCCAGGTAGAGGAAGTTGACGGCGTACAGGCGCACGCCGTTGCCGATGTAGGTCCAATAGTTGAGCATGTCGGAGCTGACGTCGATCTGCGTGCGCGGGATTTCGCGCGCCAGCAGCCACAGCGCCGAGCACAGCGCCACGGTGACGATCTGCATCGCCGTTAGCGTCATCAGATTGTCGACTTTGCGGGTGGCGCCCTCCATCATCTTGACGTACAGGCCGAACGCGAACGCGGCCAGCAGCGCCAGCGTGTCGCCGCGGCTCCACGAGGCGGCGCCGCCCTCGGAGCACAGGGCGAACAGGCCCACCAGCGCCAGCGCCAGGGCGATGACGATGCGGCGCTCGGGCTTCTTGCCGGCGAAATAGCCCAGCAGCGGCACCACCAGCACGTTCAGGCCGGTGATGAAGGCGTTGCGGTTGGAAGTGGTCAGCGCCAGCCCCTCGACCTGGAACACATAGCAGAAGAACAGCACCACGCCGACGGCGGCGCCGGTGCGACAGTCCTTCAGCCGGGCGCCCCGCAGGAAGGGCAGCATCAGCACGCTGGCCAGGATGAAGCGCAGGAAAACGATCCAGATCGGCGAGAAATAGGCGGTCAGGCTCTTCATCGCGGGAAACGTCGTGCCCCATACTAAGGTGACGACGAGCAAAGCCAGGATGCCGCGGAACTGGTGGGTCATGTGGGGAGTCTCAATGTGATGGTCTAACGCCAACGATAAACGCTATGTTACCCGCGCACGCAATAAATTGCGAACGGTCGCGCAGGCTATAATCACGGCTATGGGTGAACGATATTTAAAAAGTATCCGGCTGCTGGCCGAATGCATGCAAGGCTTCGAGCGCCTGTCGGGCGAACGCGTACGCCGGTTCGGCCTGACGCATGCCCAGTTCGACATCATTGCCACGCTGGGTAACACGCCCGGCATGGCATACAAGGAACTCGGTCGCAAGACCCTGATCACGAAGGGCACGCTCACCGGCGTCATCGACCGGCTCGAACAAAAAGGCTTGGTCGAACGGCAGCGCAGCGTCGACGACAAGCGCTCCTACTTCGTGCGCCTGACCGGCAACGGCGAACAGGTGTTCGCCGACGTCTTTCCGCAGGTCACGGCGGAAGGCGCCAAAATGTTCGCGCATTTCAGCGACACCGATTTCACGAGCCTGGAGCGGACCCTGTCCGGGCTCAGGGAACTCATCGTCGCGGGCAGCAGCAACCCCGGCTAAGGCCACACGCACCTCCACACACCCAAGCAAAGGAAACAGATTGAAAACGACACTGCTCGAAGGCAAAAAGCCGGCACATTTCGACAAACACATCATCGGCAACCTGCTGCTCAACGCCAGCACACCGGACCTGGTACGCCAGGAAAAACTGATCATCGGCGTGCGCAACGAGGCCGGTGAGATCTATCGCCTGATCGGCGCGACCAAGCACAACAGCTTCATGAACGCGATCGAGGAATTGTTCGACCTGGGCCTGGTCGACGAATTGCAAGACACCGATTCGACCCAGGACGGTTGCGACGCCATCTTCAGCGAAGCCGCCTGATAAGCAATATCGATACACTCAATCGTAGGTCGGATTAGCGCAGCGTAATCCGACAATGTTGGCCGAAGCGAGCCGCGCTGCTCCAGGCCAACGTTGTCGGGTTACGCCGTTCCGGCTAACCCGACCTTCTATGATGAATTCCAAGTCAACTGGTTTTTCGCAAATTTATCCTATCCCTTGTTTCGGTATCGGCGGGGTCAAGGGCGGGCGAAGCCCGGCGAAGCGAACCCTTGACGCCGCCGATACCGAAATATGCTGGTCCATGGCGCCATGACGCATATTGCGGCTTGGCGCCATGCCGACCTGTTTCGTTTTGGCCTTCGTTCATTGCCAGCGCTTTGCTTTCGTCGTTCGTACAGCCCAGTTCGAAGCTCTCGGTCATCATTGCGTGAGACTTCACGTCCCACCACCTTCTATCCGCTGGTTTTGCTACCCCAGCCTAATTCTGCATGCGCGTTGCGCTTAGTGACCTTGATGCGTGCAAGCCCCATCTACTAGGGTCGGTTGCCATGGGCAACCAGGTCGGGTTACGGGCCTGCCTACTCCTTGCTGCTGCGTAGTTCAACGTAATGCCAACTGCTGGTACTGAACGTGCCGCCTTACTCCCTTATGCCGCTCGTTTCAACTGCGCCCCTTCGGGGACGATCCCATGCTCCAGGTAGCGCCACAGGGCG
>NZ_KB467825.1:532874-563520 GCF_000344615.1 Janthinobacterium sp. CG3
TTTTCTCCTAAGTTGATTCTTCGAACCTTCACTTTAGGATTAATTTGCGTCTTTTGCCGACCCGCCTTCATTCATAGTATCTACGAAAACGCGCGGGCTCAACGGTATCGACCGGGCTACTAACATTCATCGAATAAATTCCCGCTCGGCAATATTTACGCCGATATTGGGAGTATAATTTTTTCGATGAACAGACTCGACGCCTTTAAAAGCATCGCCGCTCAAGCGAGCCGCGGTGAGCTGACGTTCCCCACCAGCGTGACCGCATCGATCAAGTTGCAGCAAGTGCTCAGCGACCCCGACTGCCACATCGACACCGCCGCCAAGCTGGTGCAGGCCAACCCGCTGTTGGCCGCGCGCACCGTGGCGATCGCCAACTCGGTCGCCTACAACCGCTCCGGCAACGAAATCTCCAGCGTGCGCGCGGCCGTGCAACGCATGGGCGTGCGCACGCTGCAATCGCTGGTGGCGGCCCTGATCGTGCGGCAGATCGGCAGCACCGTCACCGACCCGCTGGTCAAAGTCAAGCTGGCGCAACTGTGGGAGCATACCGCCCACGTCGCCGCGCTGGCGCAGGTGATCGCCCGGCGCGTCACCCGGGTCGACCCGGAGACGGCGCTGTTCGCCGGCATCGTGCACGAGGTCGGCGGCTTCTACATGCTGTCGCGCGCGCCCGACTTTCCCGGCATCCTCGACGGCGAACCGGAAGACTGGCTCGAACATGGCGAGCAGGAGATCGGCCGCGGTGTACTGAAAAAACTGGTGATTCCGGAAGCGGTGCTGGCGTCGGTCGAATCGCTGTGGGACGGCTTTCGCGCGCTGCCGCCGGAAACCCTGGGCGACACCCTGCTGCTGGCCAACGACCTGGCGCCGGTGGAGTCGCCGCTGTACGAAAGCCCCGGCGCCACCAGTCCGCAGGCGGCCCGCACCATCGATTGCGACATGGGCGAAGGCACGCTGAAAAGCATCATGGCCGAGTCGGCGGCCGAAGTACAGTCGCTGCTCGCGGTGCTGATGCTGTAACGACATACCGGGGACAGACCACGATTTCCGGGCAATATTGCCCGGAAATCGTGGTCTGTCCCCGAAACTGCGGAAATCGTGGTCTGTCCCCGAAACTGCAAAGGCGGCGCGCAATCGGCATAGGAGCGGCCAATTACTGGCCGGTCCCCTGCCACACCACCCGGCATGCGGGTCCGCACCGGGCGGTTCGAGTAGTTGAGGTTATGAGAGCCGAGGCACGCCAAGACGGTCAAAGTAGGCGATCGTCAGCACACTATTGAGTGCCATGCGACTGTTGCGCCACCAGCAGCGACTGTTCTTCGCCACCAGCAACGCCACTTTCGGAGACGCTCCCAAGGCCAGCAGTTCCCGATACATCGTCGTGCCGCGCTTCCATTGCTTGAGGTGAATCGCTCGCAGTCGATGACGCAACCATTCGTCCAGTCTACGCCAGACTTTTGGTGTTTGCGCCAAGCCGAAATAGGCTTTCCAGCCCAGCAGGTAGCGTCGTAACGGTTCGATCACTTCGGGCATGCTGCGCCCACAGGAGCGCCGGGTCAGTTGCCTGATCCGCTGCTTGAACGTTTCCAGCGCCTTCAACGACACCGCACGTTTTACCTCGCCTTTCGGAGCCGCCCACAGGCTGTAGCCCAGAAACTTGCGGCCAAACGCGCTGGCCACCGCGCTTTTCGATGCATTGATCGTCAGGCGCAGTTTATCGTACAGGCGCCCGAGCAACGCCATCACCCGTTCGCCCGCTTTCCGGCTGCGCACATACACGTTGCAGTCGTCGGCGTAGCGTTCGAAGCGATGGCCCCGCCGTTCCAGTTCCCGGTCCACTTCGTCCAGCAACACATTGGCCAGCAGCGGTGACAGTGGCCCGCCTTNCGGCGTGCCCCGCTCGCGTTCANCCACCACGCCCTGATGCATGATGCCGGCGTTGAGGTAGGCACGGATCAGCCGCAACATGCCGGCGTCNCCGATGCGCTTGCCCAGCCGGTCCATCAGCACATCGTGGTTGACGCGATCAAAGAATTTCTCCAAGTCGACATCCACCACCACCCGATAGCCTAGTTGCACATGCTGCTGTGCAGCGAGCACGGCGTCGCGGGCGCGACGCCCCGGACGAAAGCCATGGCTGTGTTCACTAAAAGTAGGATCGAGCAGCGGTTGCAGCACTTGCAGAACAGCCTGTTGAATCAGCCGGTCGACTACGGTGGGTATCCCCAACTCCCGTTCGCTGCCGTCTGGCTAGGGAATGCCGACGCGACGTACCGGACTGGGCCGGTACGTGCCTGCCATCAATTCTCTCCTGATGTTCGGCAATGCGCTCACCAAATAGCGGCCAGTCGTGGAGATGTCCATGTCATCGACGCCTGCTGCACCCTTGTTCGCCTTCACGCGTTTCCACGCACGTTGCATGTTCTCTCTCGCCAGCACCTGCGCAAGCAGGCCCAGCCCTGCGCTCACCGTGCCATGCCGCGTGGGACCAGCTTCATCGCTGCGTGCTTGGACGACGGCTTCACCGCCACCTGCCACACACCGCTCCGCTGACGCGGACATCTGATGCAAGGCTTTTCTCATCGACATGGTGGTTTAACGCTCCTTCTCGTTTGGCTCTTCGCCCCGTTCTTGGCAGCTACTAAGGCCTCTGCTGACTTCTCGCTCCGGCTTCCACCGTCGCCCTTTCAGGCATGAAGCGAGATCTCCCCAGGTAAGAACGCACTCCTTCACTGCACAACCGCCGGATTTACGCCGCTTCAACTTCGCGGTTTCTTGCCCGCTCGTCCTGCTCGGCAGCGCCTTCTATCCGATTCTTGTACATCGGCTCGCAGTTTCGATCCACGCTTCCTCCCCACGGTCGGTCGCCCTTCCGCAGTTGCGCTTCACTTCGCTCGCTGTGGTCAGCTCGCGACGGGACTTGCACCCGCAAGAATGCGCCCATGCTGGGCGCACAAAAAAAAGCCCGCTGGAGAGCGGGCCAAGTCCAAAACTAGGGATGTCCTGAAAGAGACAGCTCCACTATAACTGCAGCGCCACCCGCGTACTGTACGTTCGCCCACATAAGTACCTATATTTTCAAATAAGTATGCCAACAAACTATCGCCGGGCCGATTCCAGCGAATATTCTGAGCAAGGCACAAAAAAAGGACAGCTCGCGCTGTCCCTTTTTGTTGAAACCAGCTTGCCTTACACCACGGCGCCGTCGGTCTCGTCTTTTTCCTTGATCGGCTTGATCAAATCTTCGCGCTTGACGCCCAACCACATCGCCACTGCCGCGGCGACGAACACCGACGAGTAGATACCGAAGCAGATACCGATGGTCAGCGCGATGGCGAAGTAATGCAGGGTCGGGCCGCCCAGGAACAGCATCGACAGCACCATCATCTGGGTGCAACCGTGGGTGATGATGGTGCGCGAAATCGTGCTGGTGATGGCGTTGTCGATCACTTCCTGCACCGACGATTTGCGCTGCTTGCGGAAGTTTTCGCGGATACGGTCGAAAATAACCACCGACTCGTTGACCGAGTAACCCAGCACCGCCAGCACCGCCGCCAGCACCGTCAGCGAGAATTCCCACTGGAAGAAGGCGAAGAAGCCGAGAATGATGACGACGTCATGCAAGTTGGCGACGATCGCCGCGACCGCGAATTTCCATTCGAAGCGGATGGCCAGGTAGATCATCACGCCGATGATCACCATCACCAGCGCGTTCAAGCCGTTTTGCGCCAACTCCTCGCCCACCTGCGGACCGACGAATTCGACCTTCTGCAGCGCCAGCGATTCGGCGCCGGAGGCGTCGGCGCAGCCGGTTTTGACGATATGCTCGCCCTTCTCGGTGACGCTTTCCATTTTCTTGGCGGAACCCTGCTCGGCCTTGCACAGCGCGTCGAACACCATCTGCGAGCTGTTCTCGCCGCTGATCGTCTTGATCACCGGCAGGCGGATCATGACGTCGCGCGCGGTGTCGAAGCTGGTCACGCCCGGTTCGGTGTAACCCATGCCTTCCAGCGTGTGGCGGATCGACTCCAGGTTGGCCGCTTTCGGGTATTTCACCTCCATCACGGTGCCGCCCTTGAACTCGACCGACAGGTGCAAGCCCTTGTGCAGCAGGAAAAACACGGCGGCCACGAAGGTCAGCGCCGAGATCACGTTGAAAATCAACGCGTGGCGCATGAAGGGAATGTCTTTTTTGATCCGGAAAAATTCCATGAAATCCTCTGAGTTCTGATTGCGCACCCGGCGCCGCGCGCCGGGTACTGGCTGAATACTGGCTGCTTACTTGGACAGGCCCGGGATCCACACCGTGCCGATGGCGACCGAGGTCAGCTTTTTCTTGCGGCCGTACCAGAGGTTGACGACGCCGCGCGAGACGAACACGGCCGAGAACATCGACGTCATGATGCCCAAGCAATGCACGACCGCGAAGCCGCGCACCGCGCCCGAACCGAACAGCAGCAGCGCCAGGCCGACGATCAGCGTGGTCACGTTGGAGTCGAGGATGGTGGCCCAGGCGCGGTCGAAACCGGCCGAGATCGCCGCCTGCGGCGAGGCGCCGCCGCGCAGCTCTTCGCGGATGCGCTCGTTGATCAGCACGTTGGCGTCAATCGCCATACCCAGCGCCAGCGCGATCGCGGCGATACCCGGCAAGGTCAGCGTCGCCTGCAGCATCGACAGCAGCGCGATCAGGAACAACAGGTTGCAGGCCAGCGCCAGCACGCTGAAGAAACCGAACATCATGTAATAGAGGATCATGAAGACGGCGATCGCGGCGAAACCGTACACCGTCGAATACAGGCCCTTCTTGATGTTTTCGGCGCCCAGTTGCGGCCCGATGGTGCGTTCCTCGACCACCGTCATCGGCGCGTACAGCGCGCCCGAGCGCAGCAGCAGCGCCAGTTCGGTCGAATTTTCGGCCGCGCCCATGCCGGTGATCTGGAAGCGCGAACCGAGTTCGCTCTGGATGGTCGCCACCGACAGCACTTCGGGCTTGCCCTTTTCGAACAGCACGATGGCCATTTTCTTGCCGACGCGCTCGCGCGTGGCTTCGCGCATCTTGCGCCCGCCGTCGCCGTTCAGGTCGATCGACACGGCCGGCTGCTGGTTCTGGTCGAACGTCGCGTCGGCGCTGGAAATATAGTCGCCGGTCAGCACCACGTCTTTCGACAGCACGACGGGCACGCCCTTGCCGACGGTGAACAGTTCCGAGTTGAACGGAATGGCCGCGCTCAGCTCGGAACCCGGGGTGACGCTTTCGTCGACCATGCGCACTTCCAGCGTGGCGGTGCGGCCGATGATGGCCTTGGCGCGCGCCACGTCTTGCACGCCGGGCAACTGGACGACGATACGGTCCGGGCCCTGCTGCTGGATGATAGGCTCGGCCACGCCCAGCTCGTTGACGCGCTTGGACAGCGTGGCGATGTTTTGTTTGACGCCGTCGTCGATGGTTTGCTTGAGCGCGGTCGGCTTCAGCGTCACGCTCAGCTTCAGGTCGGCGCCGTCGGCGCTGTCGGCGAAGGCCAGGTCGGCCATCTGGCCGGCCAGCACGTCTTTCGCCTTGTTGCGGGTGTCGGCGTCGCGGAATTTGATCTCGATGACGTCGCCGACGCGCTCGATACCGGCGTGGCGCACGTTCTTGTCACGCAGGGCGCTGCGCGCCGCCGCCTGGATGCCCTGGACGCGCTTGCTCAACGCCGCCTTGGTGTCGACTTGCATCAGGAAATGCACGCCGCCGCGCAAATCCAG
This sequence comes from Janthinobacterium sp. CG3, assembly GCF_000344615.1. Lineage (GTDB taxonomy): Bacteria > Pseudomonadota > Gammaproteobacteria > Burkholderiales > Burkholderiaceae_D > Janthinobacterium. The sequence continues at coordinate 538,623 of NZ_KB467825.1, forward strand.
GCCGAGGTACATCGGCAAGGCATGCAGCTTTTGCATCCACTTCGGCGTATTCGGTTGCAGATTGACGGTGACGAGGTAGGTCGGGTCGCTGGCGTCCGGGTTCAAACCCTTTTCCAGCAGCAGTTTCGCCTTGAATTGGGTGTCGGGGTCGGCAAAGCGGATGCGCACCGAGGCGCGCGTGCCGGCGTTGTCGAAGCTGACGCCTTCCGATGCAACATTTTCTTGCTTTAACACCGCTTCGACCCGGGCCGTCAGCTCGCTCGCCACCTTGACGGTCGATTTGCCGCTCGTCACTTGCAGCGCGGGCGACTCGCCGAAGTAGTTCGGCGCCGTATACAGGGCGCCCAGCAACACGGCGACGGCGATAAGGATGTATTTCCAGACAGGGTAGCGATTCATATTTGGTTCAGCGTTCAGTGTTGTGCGTCGGAGGCGTCACATCGGGCCGCTTGTGGCGGCCCGAAACGGTATTACAGCGCCTTCAGGGTGCCTTTAGGCAGCAGCATCGTGATGGAACTCTTTTGCACGACGATTTCGGTGCCCGTCGCCACTTCCACGGTGACATAGCCGTCGGTGACCTTGGCAACCTTGCCCAGCACGCCGCCGGCGGTGACCACTTCGTCGCCCTTGGCCAGCGCATCCATCATCGCCTTTTGCTCTTTCGCGCGTTTTTGCTGGGGACGGATCATCAGGAAGTACATGACCACGAACATCAGCACCAGCGGCAGGAAGCTCGTCATATTGCTGCTCAGGCCGAGACCGTCGAGGGGGGATTGTGCGTAAGCGTTGGAAATGAACACAGGAACTCCGATTCTAGTCAGTTTGAAAAATTAGCGCTGTATTCTAGCACTGGCCGCAGCGCGCGGACGCTCCCGCCTATGTGGCGGGTATAAATCTTTTTACAAGACCCGGCGCGAATTAAGCCCGTCTTAAGCCCCGCGCGCCCGCTCGGCGTGGAATTGCAGCGTGAAGGCGTGGAAACGCTCTTCGTCGAGCGCCTCGCGCATCTGCCGCATCAGGTCCAGATAGTAATGGAGATTGTGGATGGTGTTCAAGCGCGCGCCGAGGATTTCCTTGGAGCGGTGCAGATGGTGCAGGTAGGCGCGCGAAAAGTTGCGGCAGGCGTAGCACGAGCAGGTTTCGTCGAGCGGCGCCTTGTCTTCCTTGTAACGGGCGTTCTTGATCTTGATGTCGCCGAAGCGGGTGAACAGCCAGCCGTTGCGGGCGTTGCGGGTCGGCATGACGCAGTCGAACATGTCGATGCCATTGGAGACGCCGGCGACCAGGTCTTCCGGCGTGCCCACGCCCATCAGATAGTGCGGCTTGTTGGCCGGCAGGCGCGGCCCGATGTGGGCCAGCATGCGCATCATGTCTTCCTTCGGCTCGCCGACCGACAGGCCGCCGATGGCGATGCCGGGGAAGTTGACCTCCTCCAGCCCGGCCAGCGACTCGTCGCGCAGATGCTCGAACATGCCGCCCTGGACGATGCCGAACAGCGCGTTCGGGTTCTCGCCGCGGACGAACTCGTCCTTCGAGCGCTGCGCCCAGCGCAGCGACATGCGCATCGACGTCGCCGCCTCCTCGATGGTGGCGGGGCGGCCCTGGATTTCATACGGGGTGCACTCGTCGAACTGCATGACGATGTCGGAATTCAAGCCGCGCTGGATCTGCATCGACACTTCCGGCGACAGGAACAGCTTGTCGCCGTTGATCGGCGACGAGAAATGCACGCCCTCTTCGGTAATCTTGCGCATCGCGCCCAGCGAAAACACCTGGAAACCGCCGGAATCGGTCAGGATCGGCTTGTTCCAACCCATAAAGTCGTGCAGGCCGCCGAATTTTTCCATGACGGTGTTGCCCGGGCGCAGCCACAGGTGGAAGGTGTTGCCCAGGATAATCTGGGCGTCGATTTCCTTCAACTCCAGCGGCGACATCGCCTTGACCGAGCCGTAGGTTCCGACCGGCATGAAAATCGGCGTCTGCACCACGCCATGGTTCAAGGTCAGCGTGCCGCGGCGCGCGTTGGTCAGGCCGCTCGTGTCGGTCTTGAGTAACTTAAAATCCAGCATTCTTAATCTTTCGTAAATTATTCCGGGGTGCGCGGCGCGCGCGACTGCGTCGTCAACAACATGGCGTCGCCGTAGCTGAAGAAGCGGTAGTTCTGCGCGATGGCGTGGGCGTAGGCGGCGCGGATCTGCGCGTAGCCGGCGAAGGCCGACACCAGCATCAGCAGGGTCGACTTGGGCAAGTGGAAATTCGTAATCAGCCGCGTCACCGTCTTGAACTGGTAGCCGGGCGTGATGAACAGGGCCGTGTCGGCGCTGCCGGCGACCAATGTGCCGCTTTGCGAGGCCGACTCCAGCGCGCGCAGGCTGGTGGTGCCGACCGCCACCACGTCGCGCCCGGCGGCCTGGGCCGCGCGTACCGCGTCCACGGTTTCCTGCGCCAGCGTATACCACTCGGTGTGCATCTTGTGCTCGGCCAGCACCTCGGCGCGCACCGGCTGGAAGGTGCCGGCGCCGACGTGCAGCGTAACGTAGGCGAACTGCACGCCCTTGGCCTTCAGTTGGTCCAGCAGGGCCTGGTCGAAATGCAAGCCGGCGGTGGGCGCGGCGACCGCGCCCGGCACCCTGTTGAACACGGTCTGGTAGCGCGTTTCGTCGAACTCGTCGGCGGCGTGCTCGATATACGGCGGCAGCGGCAGGCGGCCGTGCGCCTCGATCAGCTCGAACACGTCGGCGTCGAAATGCAGCGTGAAGAACTCGCCGGCGCGTGCGCCGACGGTGACGTCGAAGGCGTCGGCCAGGCGCATCTTGCAGCCCGGCGGCGGCGACTTCGAGGCGCGCACCTGGGCCAGCACGGTGCGGCTGTCGAGCACGCGCTCGACCAGCGCCTCGATCTTGCCGCCGCTTTCCTTGACGCCGAAGAAGCGCGCCTTCAGCACGCGGGTGTCGTTCATGACCAGCAGGTCGCCGGCCTGTAATTGCGCGACGATGTCGGCGAAGCCGCGGTCGACCAGGGCGTCGCCGTCCAGGTGCAGCAGGCGCGAGGCGCTGCGCTGCGCCAGCGGCAGTTGCGCGATATTTTCTGGAGGTAAATCAAAATCGAAATCGGAGAGCGAATACATGCGTTTGCTTCAAGAATTATTAGGAATGCACGAACGGCGGGCAGGCACTATACTGTGCGCCTATACAGGTCGTACAATACCAGCCCGCCCCGGCGCGTTGCTGCGCGTGGGCCAACCCTCTATTTTACGCTAGCCGCCCCTATTCTTCCGATATGCCCGCTCCGAAGCCAAAAACCGCCAAGAAAATAGTCAGCAACGAGAGCAAGCTGGCCAAGCTGGGCCTGCGCACCGACATGGACCTGGTGCTGCACCTGCCCATGCGCTACGAGGACGAGACCAAGGTGGTGTCGATCCGCGAAGCCTGCCTGCACGGCGGCGTGTCCTCGCAGGTCGAGGGCGTGGTGACTAAATGCGAGGTCGGCTACAAGCCGCGTCGGCAATTGCTGGTCACCATCGCCGACGACAGCGGCAACCTCCTGCTGCGCTTCATGAACTTCTACGGCAGCCAGGTCAAGCAACTGGCCGAGGGCACGCGGATTCGCGCGCGCGGCGAACTCAAGCACGCCTTCTTCGGCGCCGAAATGGTCCACCCCGGCTACAAGGTGGTCAACGAGGGCGCGCCGCTGCCGACCGTGCTGACGCCGGTCTACCCGTCCGGCGAGGGCCTGTCGCAGCCGATCCTGCGGCGCGCCATCAACGACGCTATGACGCGCATCGACTGGCACGACACGCTGCCGCCGGCGCTGGTCGAGGACATGCGCCTGAGCGACTTCGAGCCGGCCGTGCGCCTGCTGCACTACCCGCCGCAGGAAGTCGACGAGAGCGCGCTGAGCGACCGCTCGCACCCGGCCTGGGTGCGCATGAAATTCGACGAACTGCTGGCGCAGCAGCTGTCGCTGAAGCGCGCGCAGCGGGCGCGCCGCTCCAAGGGCGCGGCCGCGCTGCCGCGGGTGGGCGCGCTGTCGGCCGCCTTCCTGGCCGGGCTGCCGTTCAAACTGACCGGGGCGCAGGCGCGCGTGCTGGAGGAAATCCGCGCCGACCTGCGCCACCCCTACCCGATGCAGCGGCTGCTGCAGGGCGACGTCGGCAGCGGCAAGACCGTGGTGGCGGCGCTGGCGGCGGCGCAAGCCATCGACAGCGGCTACCAGGCGGCGCTGATGGCGCCCACCGAGATCCTGGCCGACCAGCACTTCCGCAAGATCGCCGCGTGGATGGAGCCGCTCGGCGTGACCGTGGCCTGGCTCACCGGCAGCCTGAAGAAAAAAGACAAGCTGGCGGCGCAGGCGCTGATCGAATCGGGCCAGGCGCAACTGGTCATCGGCACCCACGCGCTGATCCAGGACGCGGTACAGTTTTCCAGGCTGGGCCTGGTGATCGTCGACGAGCAGCACCGCTTCGGCGTCGGCCAGCGCCTGACCCTGCGCAACAAGGGCGACGCCGACGCCGTGCCGCACCAGCTGATGATGTCGGCCACGCCGATCCCGCGCACGCTGGCGATGACCTACTACGCCGACCTGGAAGTGTCGGTGATCGACGAACTGCCGCCGGGGCGCAGCCCGATCGTCACGCGCTCGATCGACCAGAACCGGCGCGACGAAGTCATCGAACGGGTCTACGCCGCCGCGCTGGAAGGCCGGCAAGTGTACTGGGTCTGTCCGCTGATCGAAGAGTCGGAGGCGCTGCAACTGCAAACGGCCACCGACACCCACGCCATGCTGGCCGAGGCGCTGCCGGACCTGCAAGTGGGGCTGGTGCATGGGCGCATGAAAACGGCGGAGAAGCAGGAAGTGATGGACGGCTTCAGCGCCGGCCAGATACACGTGCTGGTGGCCACCACCGTCATCGAAGTGGGTGTCGACGTGCCGAACGCCTCGCTGATGGTGATCGAGCACGCCGAGCGTTTCGGCCTGTCGCAACTGCACCAGCTGCGCGGCCGGGTCGGGCGCGGCTCGGCGGCCAGCGCCTGCCTGCTGCTGTACCAGGGCCCGCTGGGCGGCGTGGCGCGGCAACGCCTGATGACGATGCGCGAAACCACCGACGGTTTCGAAATCGCGCGCAAGGATTTGGAGATCCGCGGACCGGGGGAATTCCTCGGCGCGCGCCAGTCGGGCCAGGCCATGCTGCGCTTCGCCGATCTGGAAACCGACCAGTGGCTGGTCGACCAGGCCCGGGACGTCGCGCACGACCTGCTGCACGCCAACGGCGCCGACAGCGCGGCCACGGTCGAAGCGCACCTGGCGCGCTGGCTCGGCGGCCGCGAAGAATTCCTGAAGGTGTAGACCGGCTAACAGCAAAAACCCGGCTCCGCATGAGACCTCAACCGCAGGTCGGGTTAGCCCAGCGTAACCCGATACTGCGCGTCTACTCCTTGCGGACGGTCAAACTTAAAACTCTTCCCACTCGTCGGCGCCGCGGGCCGGCGTCGGCGCTTTTTTCGCCGGCGCCAGAGCCGGGCGCTTGGGCGCCGGCCGCACCGGCGTTGCGACGGCGGCCTTGGCGCGCGGCGCCGGCGTCCGCGCCGTCTGCGCCGCGTCGAGCTTGAAGATGCTGACGGCCTGCGCCAGGCCGGCCGCCTGGTCGTTCAGCGATCCGGCCGCCGCCGCCGCTTCCTCCACCAGCGCCGCGTTCTGCTGCGTCACGCCGTCCATTTCGGTGATCGCCTGGTGGATTTGTTCGATGCCGATTTCCTGTTCGTGGCTGGCCGAGCTGATCTCGCCCATGATGTCGGTGACGCGCTGCACGCTGGCGACGATGTCGTCCATGGTGTTGCCGGCCTGCGTCACCAGCTTGCTGCCGGTGTCGACCTTGTCGACCGAGTCGCCGATCAGTTCCTTCACTTCGCGGGCGGCGGCGGCCGAACGCTGCGCCAGGTTGCGCACTTCCGACGCGACCACGGCGAAACCGCGGCCCTGCTCGCCGGCCCGGGCCGCCTCGACCGCCGCGTTCAGCGCCAGGATATTGGTTTGAAACGCGATGCCGTCGATGACGCTGATGATGTCGACAATTTTCTTGGCCGAGTCGTTGATCGCGGCCATGGTCTCGATCACCTGCGACACCACTTGGCCACCCTTGACCGCCACGTCCGACGCCGAACCGGCCAGTTGATTGGCCTGGCGCGCGTTGTCGCCGTTCTGCTTGACGGTGGAGGTCAGCTCCTCCACCGCCGACGCGGTCTGCTCCAGCGCGCTGGCCTGCTGTTCGGTGCGCGCCGACAGGTCCAGATTGCCTTTGGCGATTTCGCTCGAGCCGTTGGCGATCGACTCGGTGCCGTTGCGCACTTGGCCGACAATGTTCTGCAGGCTGGCGTTCATGTCGCGCAGCGCCAGCAGCAACTGGCCGGTCTCGTCGCTCGACGCGACCACGATGCGGCTGGTCAGATCGCCCGCCGCCACCGTCTGCGCGATGCGCACGGCTTCGCCCAACGGCCGCGTGATCGAACGCGACACCAACCACGCCGCCGCGCCGCCCAACAGCACGGCGATGCCGCCCAGCGCAATCAGCAGGGTGCGCGAAAACTCGAACTGCCTGGCGCTATGCTCGCCCGACTCGTCCACCAGACGCCGCTGCAGGGCGTTGAAGTCGCGCAGCGTCGCGGCGAATTTGTGTAAAGCCTCGTAGGTCTCGGCGTGCGCCAGCGCGTTCGCGCCCTCGCGGTCGCCGGCGGCCAGCAGCGCCAGCACCTTCTTGTAGGAGGCCACGTACTGCTCGCCCTCGCCGCGGGCTTTGCTCAGCAGGGCTTTGCCCTCGGGCCGGTACAGCAGCGGCTCCAGTTTAGCCAGCGACTCGGTGAACGCCAGCTCGTTGGCGGCCAGGCGTTCGCGCCCGGCCTTGGCTTCGGCCTCGTTTGCGCTGCCGGTGAGTTGAAACACCCGCGTCATGCTGCCGCGTACATTGTCGAGCGCGTTGGCGGCCAGCGTCGCCTTGACCCAGTCCAGTTTGATAATCTTGTCCGTGCTCGCGTTTAAATCGGCCAGGCCGCTGGTGCCCAACGCCACGATGCCGACGAGGAACGCCAGCACCAGGCCGAAGGCGAAGTTCAGGCGCATGCCAATTTTCATGTTGCTAAAACCCATTTTATTCCTCGATAGATGTGTGTGCGGACGGCCGGGCGTAGCCCTCGCCGCATCGGCGGCGGGCGAACACGTGACGAACCGTGACAGCTGATGCTGTGGGGGATGGCGGCGGGATCGGGGCCGACAAATAGCCTTGACCGCGGGCGCGAGCCTGCCGGTCAAAAAACCCCGCGGCCTGGTGGCGCGGAGCGAAACCGGACGCGGTTTAACTATGGGTATCTCTTAAAAAGACACCGCGACATCATACTCCAAATATTTTAATTAGGAAACATTATGGCAAGAAAAACGCGCGCAGATCAAGCTACAAACACATGAAGAAGCGGTTCGCCAAGTCCAGCATGAAACTCGGGCGCAGGTAGGCGGCGAAGATCAGCGCCAGCAACGCCGCCCCCGCCACACGGATCAGCCAGATTTTCACGCGGCCTTCAATTCGGCGCGCACCACGCCGCGCTCGTCGATGGGCAGGTTGGCCAGCGCCGCCAGCACGCCAAGGCCGATCGTGATGGCCCAGACGGTGTCGTAATTACCTTGGCGCGCATACAGGAAACCGCCCAGCCAAACGCCCAGGAAACTGCCGACCTGGTGCGAGAAAAACACCATCCCGGCCAGCATCGACAAGTGCTTGACGCCGAACACGCCCGCCAGGATGCCGTTCGTCAGCGGCACCGTCGACAGCCAGATCAGGCCCATCGCCGCCGCGAACGCGTACACCGACCACGAGGACAGCGGCGCCAGCAGGAACAGGCCGATCACCACGGCGCGGCCGAGGTAGATCGACGACAGCAGGTAGCGCTTGGGCAGCCGGCCGCCCAGCTTGCCGGCGTAGTACGAGCCGAAGATGTTGAACAGGCCGATCAGCGCCAGCGCGGTGACGCCGATGTTGGGGTTGATCAGGCCCTGGTCCTTCAAGTAGGCCGGCAGATGCACGGCGATGAAGACGACCTGGAAGCCGCAGACGAAATAGCCGGCCATCAGGAACAGGAAGGAACGGTTGCGGAAGGCCTCGCTGGCGGCCTCGCGGATGCTTTGCTGCGGGCCGGCATGCTGCGCCACGGCCGGTTCGCGCAGGTAAAACGCCATCGGGATCATGGCCAGCACCAGCAGCGCGGCCAGCAGGTAGAAGGCGTTTTGCCAGCCCAGCGCGTCGATCAGGTACTGCTCGACCGGCATCATCATGAACTGGCCGAAGGAGCCGGCCGCCGACGACATGCCGAAGGCCCACGAGCGCTGCTGCGGCGGCGCGGTGCGGCCGATGATGCCGCTGATGGCGCCGAACGCGGTGCAGGCCAGCCCCAGCCCGACGAACACGCCGGTGCCGACGATGAACAGGGTCGGCTGGGTGACCAGCGCCATCCACACCAGCCCGACCATGTAGCTGAGCGCGCCGACGATCACCACGCGCATGGTGCCGAAGCGGTCCGCCGCCATGCCGGCGAAGGGGCCGAACAGGCCCCACATCAAGTTTTGCATCGCCATCGCCAGCGAGAACGTCTCGCGGGTCCAGCCGTTGGCCTGCGAGATCGGCTGCATCCAGAAGCCGAGGCCGTGGCGCACGCCCATCGCCAGGGTCAGGATGACGCCGCTGGCGAGAAGCACTGTTTTCAGCGATGGCGCGCCGGTGTTGGTGGACATGGATTCCTCGGATTATCGTTATATGTGAGCGCCGCGTAACGGGTTAACAGCAGCGGCGCCTTGAGAATTTCTATGGCCGCACCTGGTCGGCGCCGTACGCCAGGCCGATCTGCGCGCGGATGGTGTCGAGCACGCCCATCAGCGCCAGCGTCTCGGCGTGCGGCATCAGCGGGCTTTCGATCAGGCCGGCGCGCAGGCAGCGCATCACCTCCACCACCTCGTAGGCGTAGCCGCTGCCGATGTGCGGAAACTCCACCGTGCGCGCGTTGCCGTCGAGCGTTTCCACGCTCAGGGTCTGGGCCTGGAAAAAGCGGTTGTGGATGCGAATGTGGCCGAGCGGGCCGGCAATCGTCATGTCGCTCGGCGACTGGGCGCGGATGCTGCACACGCAGGACGACACGCCGCCGTCCCGGTGGCGCAGCGAAAACGCGGTTTGCAGGTCGACCCCGGTCGGCCCCATCTCGGCGACCGCCTGCACCGCCGCCACCGGCCCGAGGAAAAAGGCCGACAGCGACAGCGGATAGATGCCGATGTCGAGCAGCGCGCCGCCGCCCAGTGCGGGGTTCAGCAGGCGGTGCTGCGGCCCGACCTCGGGCGCGGTGAAGCCGAAGTCCGACTGGATCTGCGCCACCTTGCCGATTTCGCCGCTGTCGATGATGCGCCGCACCTCGCCGATGGCCGGCAGGAAGCGCGACCACATCGCCTCCATCAGGAACAGCTGCTTGTGCCGCGCCAGGTCGACCATCTCGGCGGCCTCGCGCCGGTTCATGGCGAAAGCTTTTTCGCACAGCACGTGCTTGCCGCCGTTCAGGCACATCAGCGTGTTCTCGGCGTGCATCGCGTGCGGGGTGGCGATGTAGATGACATCGACGTCCGGGTCGTCGGCCAGCGCCTGGTACGAGGCGTGGCAACGGCCGACGCCGAATTCGCGGCCGAACTTGTCGGCCCCGGCGCTGCCGCGCGAGGCCACCGCGACCAGCTTGGCGCCGGCCACCTCTTGCAGCGCGAACGCCAGCGCGCGGGCGATCTGCCCGGTTCCCAAAATCCCCCAGCGTATGACTTTATCCATGCTCTCCGCCCTCCGCCGCAGCCGCGGCCTAGCCTAGTGTGGCGCCGCGCTCCGCTTCGGGCGGAACACGCTCGTGTCGTCGTAAAATACCTGGTCCTGCCCGGGCCACCAGCCCGGCACGCCCAGCACCGGCAGCGGCGTGAAGTCGGCTTTGCTCAAGCCGCGCCCGGCCAGTTCGCCGGCCACCCGCTGGTCGATCCAGGCGCGCCTGGCCGCGTGCCCCAGCGCGAAAAAATCGTCGCCGGCGAACACCACGCGGGTGTGCGCGGTGATCGCCTTGTACGGCGCCACCAGCTTTTCCATCAACGCGTGGCCGAACAACCACAGCTCGGCGTCGGCCAGGAAATCGGCGCGCCGCGCCAGCCAGGCGCCGCGCCAGTCATGCCCGCGCAAGGCCGCCACCAGGGCCGCGCCGCCAGCCGAGTCGCGCACCACCAGCAAGGCCGCGTTCTCGTCGAAAATCGTGGCGGCGTCGCGCGCCGGGCCGCGCGACTTGCCCACCCCGGCCAGCGCGATCTGCGCCGCCTGCAGCGCGTTCAGCTGGCGCTTGATGCGCGGGAAGCTGAGCCACACCAGGCCGTTGAAAAAATCGTGCAGGTTGTCGCGCGTCGGTACGCCGCCGGTGGCACCGATGAACTCCTCGTACGCCGTGCCCTCCGGCAGCGCGCTTTGCGGCACGAACGACAGCGGCATGCCGCTATCGTTACGCAAGCCTAGCGCCGCGGCACGCCCGTTGAACGCCTTGATCACGCCGTCGCCGGCCAGGTCGAGCCCGCCGGCGACGTCCAGCACGGACGCGTACCACGGACGGGTCCAATCTATGCCATCCAACATCGACAGCTTAAACCAATTTCCAGTTGATGCGCTCGCCACCGTTGAGCGGGATCACCTTGTCGCCGGCCAGCGCCAGCGACTCCGGCAGCGTCCATTGCTCGCGCCGCAGCGTGACGCTGCCGCTGTTGCGCGGCAGGCCGTAGAAGGCCGGACCATGGAAGCTGGCGAAGGCCTCCAGCTTGTCGAGCGCGCCGGCGCGCTCGAACGCCTCGGCGTACAGCTCCATCGCGTGCAGCGCCGTGTAGCAGCCGGCGCAGCCGCAGGCCGCCTCTTTGGCGCCCTGCGCGTGCGGCGCCGAGTCGGTCCCGAGAAAGAAGCGCTCGTCGCCGCTGGTGGCGGCCGTCATCAGCGCCAGGCGGTGCTCTTCGCGCTTCAGGATCGGCAGGCAGTACAGGTGCGGTCGAATACCGCCCTTGAAGATCTCGTTGCGGTTGTACAGCAGGTGGTGCGCCGTGATGGTGGCGGCGATCGGGCCGTCGGCCTCGGCCACGTACTGCGCCGCGTGCTTGGTGGTGATGTGCTCAAAGACGATGTTCAGCGCCGGGAAGTCGCTGCGCAGCGGGCGCATTACGCGTTCGATGAAGACCGCCTCGCGGTCGAAGATGTCGATCTCGGGGTCGGTCACCTCGCCGTGCACCAGGAAGGGCATGCCGACTTCCTGCATCGTTTCCAGCGTCTTGTAGCAGTGCTTCAGGTCGCTCACGCCGGCGTCGGAATTGGTGGTGGCGCCGGCCGGGTACAGCTTGACCGCGTGCACGAAGCCGCTGTCCATGGCGCGGCGGATCTCGTCGGGCGCGGTGTTGTTGGTCAGGTACAGCGTCATCAGGGGTTCGAACTGCATGCCCTCCGGCAGCGCCGCCAGGATACGCTCGCGGTAGGCGGCGGCGTCGGCGGTGGTGGTCACTGGCGGCTTCAGGTTCGGCATCACGATGGCGCGGCCGAACTGGCGCGCGCTATGCGGCAGCACGCTGGCCATGGTGGCGCCGTCGCGCAAATGCAGGTGCCAGTCGTCTGGACGGGTGATGGTAAGGCTTTGGGGAGTTTCGATGATGGACATGGCGGCTTTCGTGGAACGGATCCACCATTTTACCAGCGCGCCGGGGCCGCCGCGCGCTGGGATGCAACGGATGCAACAACACCACTGGCGTTCAGTGAGCGCGCTTTTCGCAGGTCGGGTTAGCCCATTGGGCGTAACCCGACTGGCGTCGGCAGCGGCTCGGCGTCGGATTACGCGTGCGCCTCGGCGGCCCCCGCATCCGACCTACGACACCTTAGTGGATGATTTTGGCCAGGAAGTCGCGCGCGCGGTCGGAACGCGTGCTGCCGAAGAATTCGTCCTTGCTGCAGTCTTCGATGATCTTGCCCTGGTCCATGAAGACGATGCGGTTGGCGACGCGCTTGGCGAAGCCCATTTCGTGCGTGACGACCATCATCGTCATGCCTTCCTGCGCCAGGCCGACCATGACGTCGAGCACTTCGTTGATCATTTCCGGGTCCAGCGCCGAGGTCGGCTCGTCGAACAGCATGGCGATCGGGTCCATCGACAGCGCGCGGGCGATCGCCACGCGCTGTTGCTGGCCGCCCGACAGCTGGCCGGGGAACTTGTCCTGCTGGGTAAGCAGGCCGACCCGGTCCAGGTATGTCAAGCCCTTGGCGTTGGCCTCGTCGGCGCTGCGCCCCAGCACCTTGATCTGGCCGATGGTCAGGTTTTCGCGGATCGACAGGTGCGGGAACAGCTCGAAGTTCTGGAACACCATGCCGATGCGCGCGCGCAGCTTCGACAGATTGGTTTTCGGATCGCCCACCGAGATGCCGTCGACCAGGATCTCGCCCTTCTGGATCGGCTCCAGGCCGTTGACGGTCTTGATCAGCGTCGACTTGCCGGAACCCGACGGGCCGCAGATCACCATCACGTCGCCCTTGGCGACGTTGGTGCTGCAATCGGTCAGCACTTGAAACTGGCCATACCACTTGCTTACATTTTTCAGTTCAATCATTGTTCTTCTCCGTAATTTGGTATGCAGGGTGCCGCGGGCTTAGCGGATGATGGCGACGCGCTGGTGCAGGCGCTTGACCAGCAGCGACAGCGAGAAGCACAGCACGAAATACACCACGGCCACGAAAACGTACATCTCGACCAGGCGGCCGTCGCGCTGCGCCACCTTGGAGGCGGCGCCGACGAAGTCGGGGATCGACAGCACGTACACCAGCGACACGTCCTGGAACAGCACGATGGTTTGCGTCAGCAGCACCGGGATCATGTTGCGGAACGCCTGCGGCAGCACGATGTTGCTCATGCTCTGCCAGTAGTTCATGCCCAGCGCCTGCCCGGCCCAGACCTGGCCGCGCGGAATCGACTGGATGCCGCTGCGCATGATCTCGCAGTAATAGGCCGCCTCGAACATGATGAAGGTGATCAGCGCCGACGTGAAACCGCCCACTTTGACCGGCTCGTCCGCGCCGATGACCCAGGCGGCGATATACGGCACCAGGAAATAGAACCAGAAGATCACCAGCACCAGCGGGATCGAGCGGATCAGGTTGACGTAGCTGCTCGCCACCAGCGACAGCGCGCGGTTGCTCGACAGGCGCATCATGGCCAGCAAGGTGCCCAGCAAAATGCCGCCGACCATCGCCAGCGCGGTCAGTTGCAGCGTGAAAGCCATGCCGGTCTGGAACAGGTAGACCCAGGAACGCGAAATGACGTCGAAATCGAAATTACCCATGTCAATGTCCTCCCGAGGAACCGGCGACGATAAAGCCCGGAATCGCGACTTTCTTCTCGATCAGGTGCATCAGCACCACGACGAGCAAATTGACCACCACGTAAATGATGGTGGCGGCCGAAAACGCCTCGAACACCTGGAACGAGAATTCCTGGATCGCCCGCGCCGAGGCGGTCAGTTCCATCAGGCCGATGGTCAGCGCCACCGAGCTGTTCTTGATGATGTTCAAGAATTCGCTGGTCAGCGGCGGCAGGATCACCCGCCCGGCCATCGGCAGCAGGATGTAGCGGTAGGTCTGCGGCAGCGTCAGGCCGATCGCGGTGCCGGCCATTTTCTGGCCGCGCGGCAGCGCCTGGATACCGGTCGTCACCTGGATCGCCACGCGCGACGAGGTGAACGTGCCCAGGCACAGCACGGCGGTGATGAAGGCCGAGTTGGGCAGCGATTTGAGCCAGTCGCCGGCCGCCTGCGGCAGCAGCTCGGGCATGACGAAATACCACAGGAACATTTGCACCAGCAGCGGAATGTTGCGGAACAGCTCGACGTAGGCGTTGGCCGCGGCCACCACCCACTTGTTGGGCAGCGTGCGCACGGTGCCGACCACCAGGCCCAACGCCAGCGCGATGATCCAGGCGCAGCCGGCGGTGGCCAGCGTCCACATCAGCCCGGACCAAAGCGTGTCCATGTACGTGCCGACGCCGTCGGGGGCGATTTCCCAGAAAATGCGCCAATTCCAGTGGTAGTTCATGTATATCCTTCCGATTCATGACAGCGCGCCGCCGCGAAAATGCAACTAACTGTATGGTATCTGTTTTTTATGGGTATCTTTCATTTCCAACGCCAGAAGGGGCCGGAAACGAAACGGGAGGCTGACGCCTCCCATTTTACTACGTTTTTAGTGTATCGACTGCCTGATTATTTCTTCTTTTTGCTGGCCACTTTTTGCGCTTCCGGCACGGCGGCGTAGGCGGCTGGGTCGCCCGAATCGCTCGGCTTGGCAAACACCACTTCAAGTTGCGGCGGCATCGGGAAGCTCAGGTTGATACCCTTCGGCGGGATCGGCGACAGGAACCACTTGTGGTAGATGCGCTTGATATCGTCCGACTGGTAGACGCGGGTCAGCGCCTCGTCGACAACCTTCTTGAAGGCCGGGTCGTCCTTGCGCATCATGATGCCGTACGGCTCGACCGACAACGCTTCGGTGGTGATCTCGTAGTCGGCCGGGGTCTTGGCGTTGGCGCGTTGCGACGCCAGCAAGATGTCGTCGTTCGCCTCGGCGGCGGCGCGGCCGGTTTCCACCATCAGGAACGACTCGGGATGGTCTTTGCCAACCAGAATGGTCATGCCCAGGTCTTTTTCCTTGTTCAGGATGGTCATTTGCTTGAGCGTCGTGGTGCCGGCGGTGGCGACCAGGGTTTTGCCCTTCATGTCCGCCAGCGTTTTGATGTTCGACGATTTCTTCACCAGCAGGCGGTTGGCGATGACGAACATGGTCGGCGCAAAGCCCACTTGCTGCTGGCGCTCGATGTTGTTGGTGGTCGAGCCGCATTCGAGGTCGATGGTGCCGTTCGCCATCAGCGGAATGCGGTTGGCCGAGGTGACCGGGTTCATCACCACTTTCAATTCGGTCAGGCCCAGGTGTTTTTGCACCGCTTTGACGGCCTTCATGCACAGGTCGACCGAGTAGCCCTGGTACTGCTGCTTGTCGTCGAGGTAGGAAAACGGAATCGAGCCGTCGCGCACGCCCAGCGTGATGGTGCCGGTTTTTTTGATTTTCGCGAGCGTGCCGGTCTCTTGAGCCTGGGCCTGGGACATGCTGGCGATTACACCGACGCTGAGCAGCGCGGCCATCATTTTGACTAATTTCATATTCTCTCCTGGGCGGATAAACCGGCGCAATTTCCCGGCATTGTTTTCTCGTTGTGTTCTGGTGATACGGCGACACCAATTCCAAACGGATTTTATTTCATTTTTGGCGGATGAAAGCCTGTATTTGCATCAGGAGGCAAAATTGATTCGAATTGCCACACCGGGCGCCGGCCACAGTGTGGCTTTTTTGACAGCCGGGCGCGGCGCCAAACTCACGCCGCCTCGGCCCCGCTGACTTCCTCGTCCTGGCGGGCCTGCTGGCGCTGCCACATCTGGGCGTACAGGCCGTTGGCGGCCAGCAGCGCCGGGTGGCTGCCGCGCTCGACGATGCGGCCGTGTTCGAGCACCAGAATCTGCTCGGCGTCGGCCACCGTCGAGAGGCGGTGCGCGATCACCAGCGTGGTGCGGTTCCTGGCGATGTCCTGCAACTGCGCCTGGATGGCTTGCTCGGCCTTGGAGTCGAGCGCCGAGGTGGCTTCGTCGAAAATCAGGATGGCCGGGTTTTTCAGCAAGGTGCGGGCGATCGCCACGCGCTGCTTTTCACCGCCCGACAGCTTCAGGCCGCGCTCGCCGACCATCGAGGCGTAGCCGTCCGGCAGGCTTTCGATGAAGTCGTGGATCGAGGCCGCCTTGGCGGCGGCGACGATGTCGTCCTTGCTGGCGCCGGGCTTGCCGTAGCCGATGTTGTATTCAATGGTGTCGTTGAACAGCACCGTGTCCTGCGGCACGATGCCGATGGCGCCGCGCAGCGACGCCTGCGTCAGCGCGCGCAAGTCCTGGCCGTCGATGGTGATGGCGCCGCTGTTGACCTCGTAGAAGCGGAACAGCAGCCGCGCCAGCGTCGACTTGCCCGAGCCGCTGTGGCCGACCACGGCGGTGGTGGTGCCGGCGGCGATGGTAAAGTCGATGTCGAACAGGATCTTGCGGTTGGCCTCGTAGCTGAAGTCGACGTGCGCAAAGCGCACCTCGGCGCCGCCGGCGGCCAGCGCGCGGGCCTGCGGCGCGTCGGCGATTTCGCGGTTCTGGTCCAGCAGCGAGAACAGGCGCTCCATGTCGGCCAGGCTCTGCTTGATTTCGCGGTAGATCACGCCGAGGAAGTTCAGCGGAATGTAGAGCTGGATCATGAAGGCGTTCACCAGCACCAGGTCGCCCAGCGTCATGCTGGCGTCGATGACGCCGGCGGTGGCGCGCCACAGGATCAGCGTGACGGCCGTGGCGATGATCAGCGACTGGCCGGTGTTGAGCACCGACAGCGAGGTTTGCGACTTCACGGCCGCCGTCTCGTAGCGCTTCAAGCCCTCGTCGTAGCGCTGCGCCTCGTAGTCCTCGTTGCCGAAATACTTCACCGTTTCGTAGTTGATCAGCGAGTCGATGGCCTTGGTGTTGGCCTTCGAGTCGAGGTCGTTCATGGTGCGGCGGAAATGCGTGCGCCAGTCGGTGACGGTGACGGTGAAGACGATGTAGAGCGCCAGCGCGACGCCGGTGATGACGGTAAACCAGATGTCGTAGTGCGTCGCCAGGTAGCCCAGCACCAAGCTGATCTCGACCAGCGTCGGCAGGATGTTGAACAGCGTGTAGGAGATCAGCGAGCCGACCCCGCGGGTGCCGCGCTCGATGTCGCGGGTCATGCCGCCGGTCTGGCGGTTCAGGTGGAAGCGCAGGCTCAGCGCGTGCAGGTGGCGGAACACCTTCAGCGCGATGGTACGCACGGCGCGCTGGGTGACGCGGGCGAACAGGAATTCGCGCAGCTCGGTAAACACCGTGGTCGACAGGCGCAGCGCGCCGTAGGCCACCAGGATGCCCAGCGGCAGCACCAGCATCGCCTGCGGATGGGCCGGCGTGATGCTCATCGCGTCGACCAGCTGCTTGAGCACCAGCGGCACGCCGACGTTGGCCAGCTTCGCGCCGACCAGGCACAGCAGCGCCAGCAGCACGCGCCATTTGTACACCCACAGGTAGGGCAGCAGGGTTGTCAGGGTGGCGAAATCACTGCGGGCGGCGGGCTTGCCGGCGCCGCTGACGGGGGCGGGAGGGGTATCGGGATAACGGCGCATGGCGAAGCTCGGCTTTTTATGGTTCAATCTGGGCAATTGTAGCCTTTCATGAGATTTCACGATGACCACCCCCCAAACCCCGTACGACAACTGCCTCACTTCCGGTCTGCCGGCGGGGAAAATGCCTGAACTGCGCATGATGCCGGCGCCGTCCGACGCCAACGTCTACGGCGACGTGTTCGGCGGCTGGATCATGGCCCAGGTCGACATCGCCGGCTCGCTGCCGGCCACCCGGCGCGCCAACGGCCGCGTGGCGACCATCTCGGTCAATTCCTTCGTTTTCAAAAACCCGGTCTTCGTCGGCGATTTACTGTCCTTCTACGCCGATATCGTCAAAGTGGGCAACACCTCCATCACCGTCAACGTGGAAGTTTACGCCGAGCGCAACCGCCTGCAAGCCTGCGTCGTCAAGGTCACCGAGGCCACGCTGACCTACGTCGCCACCGATTCCGACCGCAAGCCGCGCAAGGTGCCGCCGATTGAAACGCTGATCTCCTAAGCCGCGGATGGAGGCGCGGCGCCGCGTTTTCCTGCTCGGCGCCGGCGGCCTGGCCGCGCTGGGCACCGGCCTGGCCGCGCTGGGCAGCGGCCCGGCGCGCGCCGCCGCGGGCGCCGGGCCGGCGGCCTATCCGTTCAGCCTTGGCGTCGCCTCCGGCTCGCCGCTGCCGCACGCGGTGGTGCTGTGGACGCGCATCCTGTACCACCCGCTGGACGGCGCCGCCATGCCGCCGCTGGCCATGCCGGTGCGCTGGGAGGTGGCGCACGACCAGGCCTTCAGCCGCCTCGCCGCCAAGGGCGTGGCCAGCGCCACGCCGGCGCTGGCGCACAGCGTCCACGTCGACGTCGGCGGGCTGGAGCCGGGGCGCTGGTACTGGTATCGCTTCATGCTGGGCGACGCCGTCAGCCCGGTCGGGCGCACCCGCACCGCGCCGGCGCCCGACAGCCTGCCGGGCGCGCTGAAGCTGGCGGTGGCCTCGTGCCAGCACTGGGAGTTCGGCGCCTACGCGGCGCACCGCCACATCGCGGCGGCCGCGCCGGACCTGGTGGCCTTCCTCGGCGACTACATCTACGAATGGGGACCGTACCAGTTGCGCCATCCGGCGTCGGCGGTGCGCACGGCGGAGAGCTTCAGCCTGGCCGAATACCGCACCCGCTACGCCCAATACAAAAGCGACCCGCACTTGCAGGCGGCGCACCTGGCCGCGCCCTGGATCGTCACCTGGGACGACCACGAGGTCGCCAACGACTACGGCAACGACCGCGACGAGCGCCTCAGCGCCGACTTCCCGCAGCGCCGCGCCGCGGCCTACCAGGCGTTCTACGAACACATGCCGGTGCGGCTGTCGCTGCCGGACCGGCGCGGCTTCGCCCACATGCGCATCTACCAGCGCTACGACTGGGGCCGGCTGGCGCGACTGCACGTGCTCGACGACCGCCAGTACCGCTCCCACCACGCCTGCCCGAAAGCCGGCATGGGCGGCTCGAATTCGGTCGGCCCGCGCGACTGCGCCGCGCTGCGCGAGACCGGCCGCGGCATGCTCGGCGCCGCACAACAGGCGTGGTTGGAAGAGGGACTGCGAACGTCGCCGGCGCGCTGGAACATCCTGGCGCAGCAAACCTTGATGGCGCAGGCTAGCCAGGTGCCGGTGGCGCGCGACGGCGACGGCCGCTTCTGGACGGACGGCTGGGACGGCTACCCGATGGCGCGCCAGCGCCTGTTCGACGCCCTGCAAAGCAGCCGGGCGGCGAATCCGCTGGTGCTGTCGGGCGACGTCCACACCTTTTACGCGGCCGAGTTGCGGCGCGACCCGCTGCGCCCGCCCTCGGCGCGCAACCCGGTGCTGGCGACGGAGTTTTGCGGCACCTCGATCACCTCGCCGTCGCGCCCGCAGGCGCGCACCGAGCAGTACGTGGCGATGAACCCGCACATCCAATACGGGCGCAGCGACAAGCGCGGCTTCATGCTGCTGGAGGTGACGCCGGCGCGCACCACGACGCTGTTCCAGGGCCTGGCCGACGTCCACGACGCCAACTCGGCGCTGGCGACCGTGGCCAGCTTCAGCGTGCGCGACGGCCAGCCCGGCCCGCGGCAATCCTGAAGCTTGCCGCGGGCGCCGGGAAGTGGCCGAGGCCGCCTAGGCGGCTTGCTTTTCGTCGCGCAGCTGGCGCCGCAGGATTTTACCGACGTTGGTCTTCGGCAGCTCGTCGCGGAATTCGATGTATTTCGGTTTCTTGTACGCGGTCAGCTCGCGCTTGCAGAATTGCTGCAACTGCTCGACGGTCAGGTTCGGGTCCTTGCGCACCACGAACAGTTTGACGGCCTCGCCGGCGTTGGCGTCGGGCACGCCGATGCAGGCGCATTCGAGCACGCCCGGATGGCCGGCGACGACGCCTTCGACCTCGTTCGGGTAGACGTTGAAGCCGGAGACGATGATCATGTCCTTCTTGCGGTCGACGATGCGGATGTAGCCGCGCTCGTCCATCTTGCCGACGTCGCCGGTCTTGAAGAAGCCGTCCGGCGTCATCGATTTCGCGGTTTCGTCGTCGCGCCGCCAGTAACCGGCCATCACCTGCGGGCCGCGGATGGCGATTTCGCCGGCCTCGCCGAACGGCACCGGCTCGCCGTCGTCGTCGAGGATGCCGATTTCGGTCGACGGCAGCGGCAGGCCGATGGTGCCGCTAAATTCCTGGATGTCGCAGCGGTTGGCCGACACCACCGGCGAGGTTTCCGACATGCCGTAGCCTTCGATGATCGGGCAGCCGGTCAGCTTCAGCCAGCGGTCGGCCACCGCCTGCTGCACCGCCATGCCGCCGCCGTTGCATACCTTGTAGCTGGAGAAGTCCAGCTTGGCGAAGTCGGCGTTGTTGAGCAGCGCGTTGTACAGCGTGTTGACGGCCGGGAACACGGCGATCTTGTATTTCGCCATTTCCTTGACGAAGCCGGGAATGTCGCGCGGGTTCGGGATCAGCACGTTCATGCCGCCCAAGCGCATGCCCATCAGCGCGCTGACCGTCAGCGAATAGATGTGGTACAGCGGCAGCGCGCAGATGAAGTCGAGCTGGGGCGCGGTGGCGGCGTCCGGCATCACCGGTTTCAACCAGGCTTCGTTTTGCAGCACGTTGGCGATGACGTTGCTGTGCAATAGCACGGCGCCCTTCGAGACGCCGGTGGTGCCGCCCGTGTATTGCAGGAAGGCGATGTCGGCATGGCCCAGCTTGACCGGCTGCAGCGTCTGGCGCGCGCCCTCGGCCAGCATTTTCTTGAACTGGATGGAGCCGGGCAGCGCATACGCCGGCACCATTTTCTTGACGTTGCGCACGACGAAGTTGACCATCGCGCCCTTCAGGCCCATCAAGTCGCCCATCGCCGCCACGATCACATGCTTGACCTGGGTCTTGGCGAGAACCTGCCCGAGCGTCGTGGCGAAGTTTTCCAGCACGACGATGGCCTCGGCGCCCGAGTCGCTCAGCTGGTGTTGCAGTTCGCGCGGCGTGTACAGCGGATTGACGTTGACGACGGTGTAGCCGGCGCGCAGGATGGCCGCCATCGCCACCGGATATTGCAATACGTTGGGCAGCATGATGGCCACGCGCGCGCCCTGCTTCAAGCCCTTGCCCTGCAACCAGGCGGCCATTTGCTGCGACAACTTGTCGAGTTCGCCATAGGTGAGGAACTTGTCCATGCACACATACGCGTTGCGCTCGGCATATTTGCGGAAAGCCTCCTCCAGCAGGTGCGCCAGCGACCGGTACTGTGTGCAGTCGATTTCCGCCGCGACGCCTTCGGGGTATGACTTCAGCCAAATCTTGTCCATCTATTGCCTCGTTGGTATGGGGGCGCGCGCATCGCGCGCGCCGCCCGGTTCTCTCTTCGTGAATAAAACGGCCCGGCCGCCAAGCGGTCGGGCCGTGCGCCGGGCGCGCCAGGGCGGCGGGACGCCCCCTTACGCCACCTTCTTTTCGTCGCGCAGCACGCGCCGCAAAATCTTTCCTACGTTGGTCTTGGGCAGCTCGTCGCGGAATTCGATGAACTTCGGCCGTTTGTAGCCGGTGAACTGTTCCTTGCAATACGCCATCAGCGCCTCGGCCGTCAGCGCCGGGTCCTTGCGCACCACGAACACTTTGACGGCCTCGCCGGAATGCTCGTCGGGCACGCCGACGCAGGCGCATTCAAGCACGCCCGGATGCAGCGCGATCACGCCCTCGAGTTCGTTCGGGTAGACGTTGAAACCGGACACCAGGATCATGTCCTTCTTGCGGTCGACCACCTTGACGTAGCCGCGCTCGTCCATGACGCCGATGTCGCCCGATTTGAAAAAGCCGTCTGGCGTCATCACTTTGGCGGTCTCGTCGGGCCGGTTCCAATAGCCGCTCATCACCTGCGGGCCGCGGATGGCGATTTCGCCGGGCTGGCCCAGCGCCACCGGCTGGCCGGCGTCGTCGAGGATGGCGATGTCGGTCGACGGCACCGGCAGGCCGATGGTGCCGGTAAACACCGCGCTGTCGCTCGGATTGCAGGTGGCCACCGGCGAGGTCTCGGACAGGCCATAGCCTTCGACGATGGCGATGCCGGTGACTTTTTTCCACTTGTCGTTGACGGCCTGCTGCACCGCCATGCCGCCGCCGTTGGCGATTTTCAGGCCGGAGAAGTCGAGCTTGGCGAAGTCCGGGTGGTTCAGCATCGCGTTGTACAGCGTGTTGACGGCCGGCAGGATGTGGAAGGGATGCTTGCTGAGTTCCTTGATGAAGCCGCCGATGTCGCGCGGATTCGGGATCAGCAGGCACAGCGCGCCCATGCGCGTGCCCCACAGCGCGCAGGCGGTCAGCGCAAAAATATGGTACAGCGGCAACGCGCAGACGATGGTCAGCGTCTCCACCCGCGGCGCCTTGTTCAGCCCCGGTTGCGACCAGGCCTCGCTTTGCAGGATGTTGGCGATGATGTTGCGGTGCGACAGCGCCGCGCCCTTCGACACGCCGGTGGTGCCGCCGGTGTATTGCAGGAAGGCGATGTCGGTGTGGGTCAGCTCGACCGGGGTCAGCTTCATGCCGCCGCCCTGCGCCAGCGCCTGCTTGAAGCGCACCGCGTTCGGCAGCGAGAACGCCGGCACCAGTTTCTTGACGTTGCGCACCACGAAATTGACCAGCATGCCCTTGGCACCGCCGAGCATCTCGCCCATGCTGGCGACGACGATGTGCTTCACCGAGGTCTTGCCGAGCACTTGTTCGAGCGTGGTGGCGAAGTTTTCCAGGATGATGATGGCCTCGCTGCCGGAGTCGTTCAACTGGTGCTCCAGCTCGCGCGGCGTATACAGCGGATTGACGTTGACGACGACGTAGCCGGCGCGCAGCACGGCGGCCAGGGCGATCGGATATTGCAGCACGTTGGGCATCATCAGCGCCACGCGCGCGCCCTTTTTCAAGCCGCGGCTTTGCAGCCAGGCGCCCAGTTTTTTCGAGTAGGCGTCGACTTCGGCATAGGTCAGGAACTTGTCCATGCAGACGTAGGCGTTGCGGTCGGCGTATTTGCGGAAGGCTTCCTCCTGCAAATGCACCAGCGAACGGTACTGGCCAGCATCGATTTCGGTTGGTACGCCCGGCGGGTACGACTTCAGCCAAATCTTGTCCATGCTGTGCCTCTCGTCTCTGATTATGCTTATTGGGAGCCGGCGCACCATGCCGGAATAGCCGGCTTTGCGCATAGGCTAGCCGGCTACTGCATGTGATGCTATCGATCGACGCGGCGCAACGCAAGCGCTTTTCCGGCTATTTGAGTAAGCCCTCTAGCGGTATTTTATGCTGCGATGCAGCATAGCCGCACTTCCCGACAATCGCCGTTTTCCTGCCTTGCCGAAGAATATTTGCCTTTACGGGCGGCTCAGTTCCAGCAGAGCGCGGTGGCGCTGGTCCTTGTCCCGTTCGGCCAACGTGTGCACTGCAGCATAAAAAGCACGAAAGGTCTTTTTTTCTTGGAGCAGTTTTTGGAAGGCCGGCAAAAAATCGTTGTAGGTGGCCACGGAGGCGAGGTGGGCGTTGCTCAACGGTTCGGCGAACCAGCGGTCATAACCGGCGTAGCCGCCCCAATTGGTCTTCAACACCTGGTATTCGTCTTTCAGCGCGGCGAAGATGCGGGCCTTTTCGGCGCGCTTGTGCGCCGCCGTCGACGCGCCGGCGTACAGCGCCTTGAGCGCCTCGCGGTGGCGCAGCAACAGGGCCAGGAAATCCTGGCGCCGCCCCTGGTGTTGCAGGTAGGCCTGGTGCGCGGCGGCGTTGCCGAAACGCTCCAGCCAGAGCTTCACGCCGGCCTCCTCCACCGCGCTGGCGAACGATTCGTTGAAGCGCGAATCGCCGGGCACGTACAACTGCTGGTGCGCCAGTTCGTGGAAAATCAGGCGCGCCAGTTCGGCGTCGTTGTAGTTGATGAAGGTCGACAGCAAGGGGTCGTCGAACCAGCCCAGCGTGGAATAGGCCGGCACCCCGCCCAGTTGCACGTCGTAGTGTTCGGCGCGCAATTCGGCGGCGTAATCCTGCGCCGCCTCCTTGCCGTAATAGCCGCGGTACTGGACGCAGCCGGCGATGGGGAAGCACCATTGCAGCGGGCTCAGCGACAGCTCCGGCGTGGCCACCACGTTCCACAGCACGTAGGGGCGCTTCAGGGCGGCGTAGTTTTTATAGCTGCCGTTGTCGGGCAAGCCCAGTTCGCTGACGGCGAAGGCGCGGATCTCGCGCGCCTTCGCCAGCCGCGCGCGCAGCTTGGCGTCGGTGCCCGGATCGCCCAACCAGTCGTCGATCGAGCGGGCGCCGGACCACAGCGAGTATTGTCCCTGCGCCGCCTGGGCGTAGTAGCTAAGCTGGGCGCAGCCGCCCACCGCGGCCGCCAGCGCGCCCGCCACCAACAGGCGCGCCGGCCAAGAGAATCGGGATGGGATGCGGCTCATTGCCTTGCTCGTCCTTGCTGAGGATACCGGGTAGCGTGGCGCTGCTCCGGTCCAACGTTGTCGGGTTGCGCCCCGGCGGGCTAACCCGACCTTCTATGATGAATTCCAAGTCAACTGGTTTTTCGCAAATTTATCCAATCCCTTGTTTCGGTATCGGCGGGGTCAAGGGCGGGCGAAGCCCGGCGAAGCGAACCCTTGACCCCGCCGATACCGAAATATGCTGGTCCATGGCGCCATGACGCATATTGCGGCTTGGCGCCATGCCGACCTGTTTCGTTTTNGCCTTCGTTCATTGCCAGCGCTTTGCTTTCGTCGTTCGTACAGCCCAGTTCGAAGCTCTCGGTCATCATTGCGTGAGACTTCACGTCCCACCACCTTCTATCCGCTGGTTTTGCTACCCCAGCCTAATTCTGCATGCGCGTTGCGCTTAGTGACCTTGATGCGTGCAAGCCCCATCTACTAGGGTCGGTTGCCATGGGCAACCAGGTCGGGTTACGGGCCTGCCTACTCCTTGCTGCTGCGTACTTCAACGTAATGCCAACTACTGGTACTGAACGTGCCGCCTTACTCCCTTATGCCGCTCGTTTCAACTGCGCCCCTTCGGGGACGATCCCATGCTCCAGGTAGCGCCACAGGGCG
>NZ_KB467825.1:563620-570023 GCF_000344615.1 Janthinobacterium sp. CG3
GGTGCGTACCTCGGCGGCCAGGCCCCACTTTGCCTTGAACTTCTCAATCTCCTGCACCGTTTCGTTGAGGCGCCCCGCCGCTGTCTCGCCGGAAACCGTCTGAATCGCCGGCTTCTCTCTCTTTCCGTCGTGCAAGGCAATTTTCCAGCTCTTGCTCGACAACTCTAATGCCACTGCAAAAACTTCGACTTCAGGCGTAAAATCGTTGGCGCGGGTCGGTTGCATGATTTTCTCCTAAGTTGATTCTTCGAACCTTCACTTTAGGATTAATTTGCGTCTTTTGCCGACCCGCCTTCATTCATAGTATCTACAAAACCGACAAATTCGGACCCGGCACCTTAGCTTAGCGCAATTCCCCCTTGCGCGGCGGCTTTCTCGACTTGCACCAGGGTGTCGTAGAAAGTCGGCGCCCGGCCCATGTCGGTCAGGCGCTGGCTGGTCACTTCGTTGACGTTCTTGCCGTCGCCGGCGAGTTTTTTCCACCACACCGACAGGCCCACGACCAGGCCCACGCGGGCCTTGTCGGTGAGCCGCGCCTTGGCCACGAAGGAGCCGCGGTCGTTGAAGATGCGCACCATGTCGCCGTGGGCGATGCCGCGCGCGGCGCCGTCGTCGGGGTGGATGTCCAAATGCGGCTCGCCCTCGGCCGAACGCAGGCTCTTGATGTTGACGAAGGTCGAGTTGAGGAAGTTGCGCGCCGGCGGCGACAGCATCGCCAGCGGATACCTGGCCGCCAGCGCCGGGTTGCTGGCGGCCGACTCGTACGGCGCGATGTAGGTCGGCAAGGGGTCGAGCCCGTCGGCCTGCATCGTCGCCGAATAGAATTCGCATTTGCCCGACGGCGTGGGAAAGCCGCCGGCGGCGAACGGCGCCTCGGCCATGGCCAGCTTTTGCCAGCCCTTTTGCTTCAGCGACTCCCAGTCGAAATGCACGGCGCGCGCGTCGCCGGCGTCGAAGGCGCGCGCGGCCAGCGCGTCGTCGCTGTCCTGGAAGCACGGGTCGTCAAAGCCCATGCGCGCGGCCAGCAGGCGGAACACCTCGGTGTTGGGCTTGGCCTCGCCCATCGGCGCGACCGCCGCGTTGTTGGCCATCATGTACAGGTGGCCGTAGGCCAGGTGGGCGTCGACGTGTTCGAGCTGGGTGGTGGCCGGCAGCACGATGTCGGCGTAGTCGACGGTGTCGGTCTGGAAATGTTCGAGCACCACGGTAAACAAGTCTTCGCGCGCGAAACCCTGCGCCACCTTCGACGAATCCGGCGCGATCGCCAGCGGGTTGGAGTTGTAGACGATCACGGCTTCGACTTTCGGGCCGAACTCGGGCGAACTCTCGCGCAGCAGGTCGTCGCCGATGGTGGTCATGTTGATCGTCCGCGGCTTGCCCTTCAACAGGTCGGGCCGCTGCAGCGCCGCGCGGTTGACCGGGAACGAGCCGGACGAGGACAGTTGCATGCCGCCGGCCGGCTGGCGCCAGGCGCCGATCAGCGCCGGCAGGCAGGCGATGGTGCGCACCGACATGCCGCCGCCGCGCACGCGCTGCACGCCGTAGTTGGCGCGGATGGCGACGGGTTCGCCGTCCTTCGCCATCTGGCCGTACAGCCGCGCCAGGTCGACCACCTCGGCCACGCTGATGCCGCAGACCTCGGCGGCGCGCTCGGGCGGCCACTCGGCGGCGCGCTGTTTCAACTCGTCGAAGCCGAGCGTGTAACGGGCGATGTAATCATGGTCCAGCAGGTCGTCGGCGATCAGCACGTGCATCATGCCCAGCGCCAGCGCGGCGTCCGTGCCCGGCAGCAAGGCGATGTGCTGGTGGCATTTCTCCGCCGTCAGCGAGCGGTACGGGTCGATGGCGATCAGTTTCGCGCCGCGCCGCTTGGCTTCCTGCGCGCGGGTCCAGAAATGCAGGTTGGAGGCGATCGGGTTGCCGCCCCAGATCAGGATCAGCTTGGCGTTCTGGAATTGTTCGAGGTCGGTGCCGATGGTGGCGCCGACGGTGTAGCGGTAGCCGGTGCCGCCGGCCGAGGCGCAGATGGTGCGGTCCAGCAGCGAGGCGCCGAGCTGGTGGAAGAAGCGCGACGACATCGACTCGCCCTGCACCAGGCCCATCGTGCCGGCGTAGCTGTACGGCAGGATCGCCTGCGGCGCCCGCGCGGCGATGTCCCGCAGGCGCGCCGCGATGGTTGTCAAAGCCTCGTCCCAGCTGATGCGCTCGAACTTGCCCTCGCCCTTTTTACCGACCCGGCGCAGCGGGTAGAGCAGGCGCTCGGCGTGGTAGGTGCGTTCGGTGTAGCGCGACACCTTGGTGCACAGCACGCCGGCCGTGGTCGGATGGTCGGGGTCGCCCTTGACCTCGGTGGCCACGCCGTCCCGCACGGTGACCAGCAAGGCGCAGGTATCGGGGCAGTCGTGCGGGCAGGTTGCGCGAACTTGTGTCGTCGTCATCAGATAATCTCAATAAAAGCGGCTGTGGAAGCCCATACTGTAAACCATTCCCGGCCGGCGTACGCGGCGCTGGTGGGTGCGCTGGTTCCGCAGGCTCGACAAGGGCTACAATGGCTTATTCACCGTGCATGTTTTCGATCAAACACGCGCGCCGGCAGAAGCGGCACCCCGCATTGCGAATTCCAGGAGAGTCCGATGAAACTAGTTGATCCCATCATAGCGTTTCAAGCCGAGCTGCGACAGATACGCCGCGATCTGCACGCCCATCCCGAACTGTGTTACGAGGAACGGCGCACCGCCGACGTCGTCGCCGCCAAGCTGACCGAGTGGGGTATTCCGGTGGTGCGCGGGCTGGGCCGCACCGGCGTGGTCGGCATCATCAAGAACGGCACCTCGGAACGGGCGATCGGCCTGCGCGCCGACATGGACGCGCTACCCATGCAGGAAAACAATACCTTCGCGCACGCCTCGCGCCACCCGGGCAAGATGCACGCCTGCGGCCACGACGGCCACACCGCAATGCTGCTGGGCGCGGCGCGCCACCTGGCGCGGCAGCGCGACTTCGACGGCACCGTCTACCTGGTGTTCCAGCCGGCCGAGGAAGGCGGCGCCGGCGCGCGCCAGATGATCGAGGACGGCCTGTTCACGCAATTTCCAATGGACGCGATCTACGGCATGCACAACTGGCCGGGCGCCGCGACCGGCACGCTGAGCGCGGTGGCCGGTCCGATGATGGCGTCGAGCAACGAGTTCCATGTTGTCGTCAAGGGCAAGGGCGCCCACGCGGCGCAGCCGCACAAGGGTATCGACCCGGTGATGATCGCGGTGCAGATCGCCCAGAGCTGGCAAACCATCATCACCCGGGAAAAGAGCCCGCTCGACACGGCCGTGCTGTCGATCACGCAAATCCACGCCGGCAGCGCCACCAACGTGATCCCCGACGAGGCCACGCTGGTCGGCACGGTGCGCACCTTCACCACGCCGGTGCTGGATTTGATTGAAAGCCGCATGCGCGCGGTGGCCGAGCACACCGCCGCCGGCTTCGGCGCCGAGGTCGACTTCGTGTTCAAGCGCAATTACCCGCCGCTGGTGAACCACGCCCGCGAAACCGCGTTCGCGCTGGAGGTGATGCGCTCGGTGGTCGGCGCCGAGCGGGTCAACGCCAACGTCGAGCCCACCATGGGCGCCGAAGACTTCGCCTTCTTCCTGCAACAAAAACCGGGTTGCTACATCTTCATCGGCAACGGCGAAGGCGAGCACCGCGATGGCGGCCATGGGCTCGGCCCTTGCGTGCTGCACAACGGCAGCTACGACTTCAACGACGAGTTGCTACCGATCGGCGCCAGTTTCTGGGTGCGCCTGGCGGAAATGAGCCTGCCGCCAGCGGCCTAATACCACGGGCGCCCCCCCGGGGTCGGACCTGAAGGGTTGACCCCGGCTCTTTGCCGTTGCTTGATTTTCAGCGTTGCCGGCCCTCGCGCTACCCCATCCCTAAGCCAACTTATCCGGCCCGTCGCCCAAACGCCGGCCCGGATTGAGCAGCTCCAACGCCAGCAACGCGGCCGAGTGGTCCGCCGTCGCGTGGCTGGCGGCGATACTTTCGTAGCGCTCGGTGACGAGTTGCGTCAACGGCAGGGTGACACCGGCCGCGCCGGCGGCCGCCAGGATGTTGTGCATGTCCTTGAGCTGGCTTTTCACTTGCCCGCCGGCGACGAAATTTCGCTCCAGCATGCGTTGCCCGTGCACCTCCAAGATTCGGCTTTCGGCAAAACCGCCGCGTATCGCCGCGCGCACCGCCGCCGGATCGGCGCCGGCCGCCTGCGCCAACAGCAGGGCCTCGGCCACGACGTTCAGGGTCGCGCCGACAATCAACTGGTTGCACAATTTGGCGACCTGGCCGCTGCCGGCCGGGCCAACCAGCGTCGCCCTCCCCATCGCGGCGAACACGGTCTGCGCGCGCGCGTAATCGGCCGCGCTGCCGCCGGCCATGATCGCCAGCGTACCGGCTTGGGCGCCGCCAACGCCGCCGGACACCGGCGCGTCGATGAAGCGGTGCCCGCGCGCAACAAGGCGGGCGTGGAATTGCTGCGCCTCGGCTTGCTTGGTCGAACTCATGTCGACCCACAGCGCGTCTGGCGCGAGCGCCTCGAGCGCGGCGTCGATCAGCTGCCCGACGATGGGGCCGGCCTCCAGCATCGAGATGACGATGTCAGCCTCGCGCACCGCCTCGGCAAGCGACTTCGCGACCAGCGCGCCGTCCGGCGCCAGCGCCTCGGCCTTGCTCAGCGTGCGATTCCAAACTGTGACAGAATGTTTGGCTTGCAAGAGACGGCGCGCCATCGGCTCGCCCATCAGACCGATACCCAGAAACGCGATTTTTGTGGAGAGTGTCAATTGAAATTCCTGATTTTGTTAAAATACAAGTAATTGTAAGAATGTGTTTATATATTCGCAATTAACACGCCCGGCTTGCCACTCTGGCGGCCGAGGCAGTAGCGAGGCTAATTTTACGATGAAAGATTATATGTTCTTCCAGAAGCGAGTATTGAAATCCCTCGTCGCGGGCATGGCCTTACTGGCCATGCAATTGGCTTATGCGGCCGACGACCCATTGATCGACGGCGCCTATGCCGAAGTCGCCATCGGCGCGCATGTCCGCATGGTGCGCGTTGGCGTCACTGCGGACTGGGGCCAGCGCTGGTTCCAGTCGAACGGCACGCACCTGAGCGGCTACTGGGACACTAGCGCCGGTGCATGGCGCGGCAACCACTACCAAAACGTCAAGGGCGCCAAGCAATCGCTGTACGACATCGGCTTCACGCCGGTGTTCCGTTTCCAGCGCGATGACAAAAAAGGCTTCTATGCGGAAGGCGGGATCGGCGTGCACGGCCTCTCGAAACTGTATGACAACGACGACAATCGTCTGTCGACGCACTTCCAGTTCGGCGACCACATCGGCGCCGGCTACGTTTTCGACAACAAGTGGGAACTCGGCGTGAAGATTCAACACTTCTCCAACGGCGGCTACAAAAAGCCGAACAGCGGCGTGAACTTCGTCAACCTCAAAGCCAGTTACCGCTTTTGATGTAGGCGCTGCGCCAGGCAGTCCCTCGCCCCTCGCCACAACGAGGGGTTTTTTTTCGCCCGCCGCTTGCCCCTCTCGTTGCGGCATGGCTTACGATGCCGTAACACTGGAGGAAACCCGGCATGCTATTAAAAATCGGCCAACTAGCCGGACGCACGGCTGGTTTAACGCCCACAAAAATGCGGACGAAAAAAAGCCCCACATCTCTGCGGGGCTTTTTTAATATAACAAGCCTGACGATAACCTACTTTCACACTGGTTGCAGCACTATCATCGGCGCAAAATTGTTTCACGGTCCTGTTCGGGATGGGAAGGGGTGGTACCAATTTGCTATGGTCATCAGGCATAACTTGTAAATCGCTTGCTCCACAACGGGGCAGCAAGCAATCAATCTGACCGGGGCGAATCATACACCATATCTTTCGCGATGGGTAACAAAAAATCGGCAAGCCAAACATTTTACCGTGACGTGTTCGCGCTGGCCGTGCACGAGCGCAAATTGCAAGGCTTCGGCGACACCGCCGTGCCCGCGCCGGCCCCCTAGCCGCCGACGCCGCAACCCGGCGCGCCCGACGCCGGCAGCGCCTTGGCCGACCAGGCATTGCTGGCGCGCCTGCAAGCGGGTCCTCCACAATCGTCAGCAACGCCCTGCCGCACGTCGGCTAGGCCGGACGCACGGCTGGTTTAACGCCTACAAAAACGCGGACGAAAAAAAGCCCAGTATCTCTACTGGGCTTTTTTAATATAACAAGCCTGACGATAACCTACTTTCACACTGGTTGCAGCACTATCATCGGCGCAAATTGTTTCACGGTCCTGTTCGGGATGGGAAGGGGTGGTACCAATTTGCTATGGTCATCAGGCATAACTTGTAAAACCA
>NZ_KB467825.1:570123-572308 GCF_000344615.1 Janthinobacterium sp. CG3
TCGTCAACTTCTATTTTCGCTACCCCGTCGTTTCCGACCGGCCCTTTTTGCCCGGCATCGAGTGCCTGTCATTGGGGAGGCGAACTATAGCAAAGGGGCAGCGCACTTGCAAGGTCTTTCTCTATCTATATGAGAGGGCCATGCGCGGCACTCGCATTCCTGCGTTAGCGCCGGGGCCAACTGCTACAATTTCGCCCTTTCGCGGCACCCAACGCATTAATTCAGAAGACACTAGATGAAACAAGCTCAAAACATCGCGACACGCCCCGGCTTCACTTCCGGCTTCGGCGTACTCGCTGCCACTCTCGGCTCCGCAGTGGGACTCGGCAATATATGGAAGTTCCCGTATCTCACAGGCGCGAACGGCGGCGCCAGCTTTCTGCTGATTTACTTACTCGCGACGCTGCTGGTCGGCCTGCCGGTGATGATTGTCGAAATCACGCTGGGACGCCAAGCCAAGGCCAATCCGATTTCAACGCTGCAGATGTTGGCGCCAAAGGGGCGCATGTGGTGGTTGATCGGTGCGGCCGGCATGCTCGCCGCCTTCATGATTCTGTCGTTTTACTCCGAGGTGGTCGGCTGGATTTTCGCTTATGTGGTGAAGGCCATCGGGGGCACCATCTTAAGTAGCGACCGCCGCGTGACCGAGGCGGCTTTCGGTGCGCTGATCAGCGATCCCCTGCAGTCGCTGCTGTGGCAGTGGGGCGTGCTGATCTTTATTGGCGGCATCCTCCTGATGGGCGTGACCAAGGGCATTGAGGCGCTGACCAAAAAATTGATGCCGCTGCTGTTCGTGCTGCTGTTGATGCTCTGCGCCGTAAGCTTGTCACTGGATAAGGCGCGAGAAGGCCTGGCCTTCCTGTTCCAGCCCGACTTCAGCAAAATCACCGCGTCGGTCGTGCTAACGGCGATGGGCCTGGCGTTTTTCAAGCTATCGATTGGCATGGGCACGATGATGACCTACGGAAGCTATTTCCGCGATGACCAAAATATCCCGCTGACCACCCTTCGCGTGATGAGCGCCGACCTGTGCGTGTCGATGCTGGCGGGTATCGCCATCTTTCCTGCGGTGTTCACCTTCGGCTTCGAACCGGCGGCCGGCCCGGCACTGGTGTTTATCACCATCCCGGCCGTGTTTTCACAGATCCCAATGGGCCAGTTACTGATGGTCGTATTCTTTCTCTTGGCGGCCGTCGCCGCTACCGGTGCGATGCTGTCGCTCATGGAAGTGCCGGTGCTGATTTTCCACGAGCGCCTCGGCTTTTCCCGGCCGAAGGCGACCATGTTGACGATCGCGGTACTGGCACTGATGGGCTCCTGCTGCGCCTTGAGCAACAGCACGCTGGCCGACTTTAAGCTGTTTAACATGACCATGTTTGACCTGTTCGATTTCGTCTCGTCGAATGTCCTGCTTCCTGCGGGTGGCATTGCGATCGCGCTGTTTGTGGGCTGGGACTGGGGCATCGACAAGTTCAGCCGCGCACTGGGCAATGACGGCCAGCTGCAAAACAAAAGCGTCGCGCGCGCGGTATTTTTCCTGCTGCGCTACGTGTCGCCACTGCTGATCCTGGCCGTCATGCTGAAAGGCTTGAAGTTGTTCTAGTCGTCTTGATTGGCGATCAAGGCATGCAGCGCGGCGGCCAAGGCATACATGACCGGCGTCCGCGCGCGCTGAGCGGACATAGCAGAAAGTACGAGGCGCCATTGTCGACCTCTTCCAAAAACGGCGTCGTCAACGCGCCGTTGGCAAACCCCTCGGCCGCCCGCCGGGTATCGGCGATTACCACACCGTGGCCCTGCGCTGCGCCACTCAACATCAGATCCTGGGTATCGGAATCCAGCCCGCGGCCCAGGTTGACCCATGCACGGCAAGTTGCTCGAGCCGGCTACATCATTCCGCGCCGCCCGGCCCCGCATGCAACAATCTGGCGGCGCCAAGGTCGCCATGCTACGCTAGCGCGGCCTCCAGCGAGGACGCGCACATCGGTGTCAGCGTCTCCCGAAATGAATATCAGATTCCAGGCCGGGCCGACTACCCGTTCCGCACACTCTTCTCACCGACGCGCAGGTGTATATTGGTTTAACGCCCACAAAAACGCGGACGAAAAAAAGCCCCACATCTCTGCGGGGCTTTTTTAATATAACAAGCCTGACGATAACCTACTTTCACACTGGTTGCAGCACT
>NZ_KB467826.1 GCF_000344615.1 Janthinobacterium sp. CG3
AATCAGGTAAACTGCGGCGCCCGAACTCATGACGAATCGATATGATCAATTTCAAAGGGATGCGCTTTCCTATCGATGTGATCCTGGTCTGCATCCGTTGGTATGCAGCCTACCCGCTGAGTTACCGGCACCTCGAGGGGATGATGGAAGAGCGCGGCGTGTCGGTCGACCATTCGTCGATCAACCGGTGGGCGATCCGTTTTCTGCCGCTCATCGAGAGGATGGCCCGCAAACACAAGCGCTCGGTCGATCGCAGCTGGCGAATGGATGAGACCTACATCAAGGTCAAGGGCGTCTGGAAATACCTCTACCGCGCCGTCGACAAGCAGGGCAAGACCGTTGACTTCCTGCTGACGGCCAAGCGCGATATGGCAGCGGCGAAGCGCTTCTTCGATAAGGCAATGGGAAGTAACGGCGATCCCGACAAGGTCGCGATGGACAAGAGCGGCGCCAACAAAGCGGCGATCGACGCGATCAACGCCGGTCGCGACGTCCCGATCGTGGTGCGCCAGGTTAAATACCTCAACAACATCGTCGAGCAGGATCATCGCGCAATCAAGCAGGTGACCAGGCCCATGCTCAACTTTAAATCGTTCCGGTCTGCCGGCTCGGTACTCGCTGGAATCGAGTTGATGCACATGATCCGCAAGGGTCAATTCGAGATCGATGGCGCGGATGCGATGTCGTTGGCCGAACAGTTTTTTACGTTGGCAGGACTGGTCCGTCCAGCTTGAGCGGCACAGTGCCGTTTCAGGAAAATTCCGTCGTTCGATCAACAACGCGACAGAACCTTCGTCCTGGGTTCGGGCGCCGCAGTTTACCTGATTACCCCGCCGATGTTCGCTAATGCGACAGAACCCGCCGCAACTGCCCTGGCCAGCCTGCTTCTGATTGAGCATATGCAAAAACGACGTCAGTTGTCAGAGCGATACAAATAATTCCACGCGGAACTTTTTCTTTGGCATATAATTTACTTGGGACTATTTTACAGATTGAGCAGTCAGGAAACGAGTGGCAAAGAGACAATGACCATCGCAAGCGTCAAGCCCAACAAACGCCTGACGAGGCCGGTTTCGCCGGCCAGCAATCGACAACTCCGGCTCGATCGATGCAAGTCCTTTATTGCCGTTGACGACCACCCACATCTCCGACCATAAGCGGGCTTCAAAAAAAGGGGTGGCACTACAGCCAGACGCTCGTGAATTCCCCTCGATGACCAGCATGTCCAAGAGTTGCGCGGTGATGAAAGCGTCACGCGTATCTCCAACATCCCCGCACTGTTGAACCGCTTCGCGCGGCGGGGAACGACTGTGTGTATGCCCTAAATTCGTCTGGGGGAAAGAGGTTCTACGGTCTCAGTTTATTTGTGCAACATCCATTTCGTCCGTTTAGCCGCATAATAGTGAGGTGAGTCATTAACTTATGAGGTCCTGATGTGAAAATGTGTCGGACTACTGATTGCACAATAAGACTAGGAAGAGGTGAGTCATGACTAAGAAAAATCTCGCTTCCGCCGCAATCGATGAGGCCGCTGGCACGGTGGATGTCATTACCGAGGGAAGGCGATCAGAGGTCCTGCTTACATCGGGGGCTTTGCAGAGCGCGATTTTCAACAGCGCCAATTTTTCCAGTATCGCCACGGACGCGAAGGGTGTGATCCAGATTTTCAACGTCGGCGCCGAACGGATGCTGGGCTACACAGCGGCCGACGTGATGAACAAGATCACGCCGGCCGAGATTTCCGATCCCCAGGAAGTGATCGCGCGCGCCAAGGCGCTGAGCGTCGAGCTTGCAACCCCGATTGCGCCGGGCTTCGAGGCATTGGTATTCAAAGCCTCGCGCGGGATCGAAGACATTTACGAGTTGACCTATATCCGCAAGGACGGCAGCCGCTTCCCGGCGGTAGTGTCGGTCACGGCGTTGCGCGACGCTCAAGACGCCATCATCGGCTATCTGCTGATCGGCACCGACAACACCGCGCGCAAGCGTGCGGAAGAGGCGCTGCTCAAGGCGGGAGCCCTGCAGAGCGCGATTTTCAACAGCGCCAACTTCTCCAGCATCGCTACGGACGCGAATGGGGTGATTCAGATCTTCAACGTCGGCGCCGAGCGCATGCTGGGCTACATCGCCGCCGAGGTGATGAACAAGATTACGCCGGCCGATATTTCCGATCCGCAGGAAGTGATCGCGCGCGCCAAAGCGCTCAGCGTCGAACTCGGAACCCCGATTGAGCCCGGCTTTGAGGCGTTGGTGTTCAAAGCCTCGCGCGGGATCGAGGATATCTACGAGCTAACCTATATCCGCAAGGATGGCAGCCGGTTCCCGGCGGTGGTGTCCGTCACGGCGCTGCGCGACGCTCAAGACGCCATCATTGGCTATCTGCTGATTGGCACCGAGATCAAGGCGGGGGCCTTGCAGAGCGCGATTTTCAATAGCGCCAACTTTTCCAGTATCGCCACCGACGCGAAGGGCGTCATTCAGATTTTCAACGTCGGTGCCGAGCGCATGCTGGGCTACACGGCCGCCGAAGTGATGAACAAGATCACGCCGGCCGATATTTCCGATCCGCAGGAAGTGATCGCGCGCGCCAAGACACTGAGCCTTGAGCTTGCAACCCCGATTGCGCCGGGGTTTGAGGCCTTGGTGTTCAAAGCCTCGCGCGGGATCGAAGACATCTACGAGCTGACCTACATCCGCAAGGACGGCAGCCGCTTCCCGGCGGTAGTCTCGGTCACGGCGTTGCGCGACGCTCAAGACGCCATCATCGGCTATCTGTTGATTGGCACCGACAACACCGCGCGCAAGCAGGCTGAAGCAGACAAGGACAAACTTCAAGAAGACAGCCGGATGAAGAGTAAGTTCCTCGCAAACATGTCGCACGAACTGCGCACGCCGCTCAACGGCATCATCGGCTTCGCGGAGTTCCTCTCTGACGGCAAGCCGGGCGCGCTTAATGCTAAGCAAAAGGAATATCTGCTTGATATTCTGAACAGCGGCAAGCACCTCCTCCAGCTCATCAACGACGTGCTCGACCTCGCCAAGGTCGAGGCCGGCAAGATGGAGTTGAACCCGGAGAGCTTCACGCTCGCACACGCCATTGGCGAAGTTTGCGCCGTGGCCAGGCCGATGGCACAGAATAAACGCATTCAGGTCAACGTCAAGGTCGCGCCTGAACTCGGCAGCGTCACGCTCGACCAGCAGAAGTTCAAGCAGGTACTCTACAACCTGATCTCGAACGGCATCAAGTTCAATGACGACGGCGGTGGCGTGGAGATTTCCGCCACGCTGCTCGACGCGCGCCGTTTCAAACTCTCGGTCAGGGACACCGGCATCGGCATCAAGCCAGAGGACATGAAGCGGCTCTTCCGCGAGTTCGAGCAGCTCGAATCCGGCACGTCGCGCCGCTACGAAGGCACGGGCCTAGGGCTGACTCTGACGCGCAAGATCGTGGAGTTGCAGGGCGGCAGCATCGGTGTCGAGAGCAAATTCGGCCAAGGCAGCATGTTCAGCGTGGTCCTGCCGCTCATCACCCAGGAAGGGAAGCCATGAGCACCGCGCGCATTCTCGTGGTGGACGACAATCCTACCAATCTGAAGCTCGCCTCCGAATTGCTGGAGTTTGAGGGCTACCACATCCTCAGAGCGGTGGACGCCGAGGAAGCGCAGTTGGTCATTCAACGAGCGCCGCCCGACTTGATTCTCATGGACATCGCCCTGCCGGGCATGGATGGCCTGACGCTCACACGCAAGTTGAAGGCTGATGAGAAGACCCGCCACATCATCATCGTGGCGCTAACGGCGTTCGCGATGAAGGGCGACGACGTGAAAGCCCACGCGGCCGGATGTGACGGCTACGTCACCAAGCCGATTGACACGCGCAAGCTGCCCGAACTGGTCGCTGGTTTTTTGCTGCGCATCAGTGGCGCCATTGCGGATAACGAAAGGAAAATCCTGGTCATTGAAGACCATCCCCCCCAACTGAAACTGGCCAATCGCGTTCTGAGCGCCGCCGGCAATAATGTCATAGACGCTGAAACCGCCGAAGAGGCTTCCATGGCCATAAGGAAAGACCGACCCGAGGTTATCCTGCTGGATTTGGCCCTGCCCGGCATGGACGGCTTTGCGCTGGTGCGCAAGCTCAAGGCCAACGCCGAAACGCGCGACATACCGGTCATCGCCGTCACCGCGTTCCCGGAAATGTTTTCCAAGGCCGACGCGCTGGCCGCCGGGTGCGACGCCTACCTCTTGAAACCGCTCAACACGCGCACGCTACCGGATGAAATCAACGCGGTGGTGACTGGAAACGGGATGACCCACGGTAATATCGCACTGAACCAACCATGAACCTCCTCATCGTTGACGACAATCCGACCAATCTCAAGCTGCTCCGCGCGATCCAGGAGGCGGAGAGCATCACCGTCTTCGATGCCGCCGACGGCATGGAGGCGCTTCAGGTTCTGGAGCGGGAGAAGATTGACGCCGTCATCTCGGACATCCTCATGCCGCGCATGGACGGCTACCGGCTGTGCTTCGAGGTGCGTCAGCACGAACGGCTGCAAAACCTGCCGTTCATTATGTACACCTCCAGCTACATCTCGCCCGACGACGAGAAATTGGCCCTTGATCTCGGCGCGGACAAGTTCTTCCGCAAACCAGCTTCGGCACAGGTCCTCGTGGAAGCGGTGCGCGAGGTGACGACCGAGGCGCGTTACCGGCAGCCCCGCCGCATTCATGCAACGCAGGAAATTGAAGTCCTCAAGGAATACAGCGAGCTGCTGGTGAGCAAGCTGGAGGAGAAGAACACGGAACTGCACGCGCAAGCGGAGGCGTTGCACAAAAGTGAAGCCCACTTGCGCGCCATCATCCAAACTGGGCCGGACTGTGTGAAGATGGTTTCGCGCGAGGGACAGTTGCTGGAAATGAACCCGGCCGGGCTGGCCATGCTGCAAGCCGGTTCGCTGGAGGAGGCCCAAAAACAACCACTCTTGGAATTTTTCGCGTCGGAATACCGTAACGCTCACCGTGTACTCCATCAGCGAGTCATGCGTGGCGAGGATGGCATGCTTGAATTCGAGGCCATCGGCCTGAAGGGAGCGCGCCGCTGGCTGGAGACCCACGCCACACCGCTGCGCGACGCGTCGGGCCAAGTGAAATCGTTGCTCGGCATCACCCGCGACATCACCGAACGCAAGCTGGCAGAGCAGGCATTGCGTGCTAGCGAAGAGCGCTTCAAAACCATGTTTGTACAGGCACCGCTGGGCATCGCCTTGATCGATTCGCTCACGGGACATATCTACCAAGCCAACGCGCGCTATGCTGAGATTGCCCGCAGGCCAATGGAAGAGATGGCGAATATTGATTGGTTACAAACCATTCACCCCGATGATGTGCAGGCCTGCCTGGTGAATATGGCTCTTTTGAACGCTGGAAAGATCAACCGATTCCAGATGGAAAAACGTCTTGTTCGCCCCGATGGCACAGTCGTTTGGATCGACATGACGATTAGCCCATTGAAGGTCGAAGATACAGCTCATCCACGCCACCTCTGCATGATTCAGGACATCACCGAGCGCAAGGCATCGGAATGCACGATCGTACGACTCAACCGCGTATATGCCATGCTGAGCGGCATCAATTCGCTCATCGTGCGCGTGAGTAATCGCGAGGAGCTGTTCCAGGAGGCTTGTCGGATCGCTGTCGAGGAAGGCGGGTTCCGCATGTCCCTGCTATGTATCGTGGATCGGAGCGCGATGACGATTGTTCCGGTCGCCTCGATGGGCAAGAATGAGAAACTCCTGACCACCATCAAGGGCGTGTTGTCATCGACTGAGCGTGTGTCGACTACGATGATTGCGAGGGCGATCGCGGAGAAAAAAGCCGTCGTGTCAAACGATTCGCAAAAGGACCCCAGGATTGTGTTTGGCAAAAAATACGCTGCATCCGGAGTCCGCTCGATGGCAATTTTGCCGCTGATTGTGTCGGATGAAGCGGTAGGCGTGCTCACGCTGTACGCCAGCGAGAGTGAATTCTTCCATGAAGAAGAGATGGAGCTGTTGACGCAACTCGCCAGCGACATCGCGTTCGCGATTGATCACATCGACAAGCAGGAGCGGCTCAATTACCTCGCCTACTACGATGCGCTCACCGGACTCGCGAACCGCACCCTATTTCTCGAGCGGGTGGCGCAGTACATGCGCAGCGCGGTCAGCGGCGGGCACAAGCTTGTCGTGTTCATGGTCGATCTGGAGCGGTTCAAGAACATCAACGACAGTCTCGGCTGGCCGTGCGGCGACGCGCTGTTGAGGCAGGTGGCCGAATGGCTGAGGAGCAATGCGGGGGACGCCAACCTGTTGGCGCGAGTGGGTGCGGACCATTTTGCTCTGGTGCTGCCGGAAGTCAGGCAGGATGGCGACTTGGCGCGGCTTGTCGAGAAAATGAGGAAAGCTTTTGTGAACCATCCGTTCCTCCTGAACGACGCCGTGCTCCGGATCTCCGCCAAGGTCGGTGTAGCAGTATTTCCGGATGACGGCACCGACGCCGAAACGTTGTTCAAGAACGCCGAGGCCGCGCTCAAAAAGGCCAAGACGAGTGGCGCGCGATACCTGTTTTACACGCAGAAAATGACGGACACGCTGGTCGGCAAACTCACTCTGGAAAATCAGTTGCGCCAGGCGATTGACAACGGAGAATTCGTGCTCCATTACCAGCCCAAGGTAAACCTCGTGAGCGGCAAGGTCACCAGCGCAGAGGCGCTGATTCGCTGGAACGATCCGCACACCGGCCTGGTGCCGCCGGGCCGGTTCATCCCGATCCTGGAAGAAATCGGATTGATCCATGAAGTGGGGCGCTGGGCGCTGCACCAGGCCATCAAAGACTACCTGCGCTGGCGTAGCGCGGGCTTGCCTGTCGTGCGCATCGCAGTGAATGTGTCAGCGCTGCAACTGCACAATCGAGGCTTCATCAGCGAGATCGAACAGGCCATCGCTATCGACACGCATGCGGCGGAGGGGCTGGAACTGGAGATCACCGAAAGCCTGATCATGGAAGACGTCGAGTACAATATCGCCGTCCTGCAGGCGATCCGCGCCATGGGCGTGAGCATAGCCATCGACGACTTCGGCACCGGCTTCTCCTCGCTCAGCTACCTCGCCAAACTACCGGTGGACACCCTGAAGATCGACCGCTCGTTCGTGATTGACATGACTGCCCGGCAGGAGGGACTGGCGCTGGTGTCCACCATCATCAGCCTGGCGCATTCGCTGAAGCTCAAGGTAGTGGCGGAGGGCGTCGAAACCGAGGAGCAATCACACCTGCTCCGCTTGCTGAGCTGCGACGAAATGCAGGGCTTCTTGTTCAGCAAACCGGTGCCGGCGGAAATCTTCGAAACAAGATTCCTCTCATCGTCTCCCGCCGGGTAATGCATAAGGATGAGAGTGCCGATCGCGGTTCGCCCGCGCACCAACCGCGGTATGCTTACGATGGCGCGATCCGCGACACTATCGTGCGCTTCGAGGCAACCGGCTCGCCGGTGATCACCAACGGCGAGCAGCGCAAGTACCATAATTTTTGGACCTATTGCGTGCATGGCCTGGCCAACATGGACGCCGCGGGATTTCAGATTCCTTTCTTGGCTGGCCATGTGCGGCGCATGCCACGCCTGACCGCCGGTCCGTTCCGCTACATGCGCTACTCCGGCAGCTACCTCGATGTCGCCATGGCGTACGCGACCGTGCCGGTCAAGCGGGCTATTATCTCGCCGTCCGCGCTGAGCCTGATGTATCCGGCCGAGGGCATCGCCGGCTACCCGCGCGAGCAGTTCATCGCAGACCTGCTGCTCGAGCACGAAACGGAGATCCGGCGCAGTCTCGCGCGCGAACCCTACAAGGTGCAGATCGACTTCACGGAAGGGCGCTGGCGGTCAAGATCGACCCATCCGGCATCCTGTTCAACAGTTTTATCGACCTCAACAACATGGCCTTGTCGCGCTTTTCGGCGCAGGAGCGCGCGCGCATCGATGCCGACGGACCCGGCAGCCATAGTGTCACTTTCAGAAGGCGACTGCTCGAATGTCAGGAGTCGACTGCATCGACTGAAGTGTGCCTTGCACGTACTCGCATGATGGACTGGCGAGTCGTACCGTAATCACGGGCGACCTTGGCCACTGACTCGCCAGCCCCGAGTCGTACCATCGCATCGGCTTGCTGAGCTATTGTCAACGCTGGCCGACGTCCTAACGTCTTTCCCTCAGCACGCGCACGTGCGAGTCCTGCCTGGGTCCGCTCTACTAGCAGATCACGCTCAAACTCAGCCACCGCACCGAGCACGCTCATGGTCATCTTGCCTGCAGCACTAGTTAGATCGACGCCGCCGAGCGCCAAGCAATGGACACGAACGGAATCGGCTGCAAGCTGCTCGACTGTGGCCCGAACATCCATGGCGTTGCGACCAAGCCGGTCTAATTTGGTCACGATTAGCACGTCGCTAGGCTCGAGACGGTCAAGCAAGCGAGCAAACTGCGGGCGCTTAGCGGCTGCGACGCTACCGCTAATGCTTTCGCGAACGATCCGACGTTTGTCTACGGCGAATCCAGCGGACTCGATTTCGAGGATCTGGTTGTCGGTGTTCTGATCGACGGTGCTCACTCGTGCATAAATGAAAGTTCGAGACATTTTGCTGACAAAATTAGTACGAAATGGGAGTACTAATTATATGGCATGTCCGATATTAATAGTAGCTATATTTCGTACAGTGATTCCCCTTATGTACGAAAACGATCGTTTTCGTACATAGATAGGTTCCTACGGTGATGGTGGTACTGCGGATTTTTGAGCAGAAACGATGCACGTATATTTGCGAATTTTGTTGCGATTTGGCAACCTTTAAGAGTTGGCGTTGTGCTAAAATTATCGTCTATGGAACTTATCGAACTTTCCCCTGCTGTGCTTGACTGGGCTGCGTCTCAAGCAGGGTCGCATGTAGGTGAAGTTGCCCAGAAAGTGTCGAAGCGAGCAGCAGAAAAAATAATTAGTGGCCAATTAACTTACCCCCAAGTTATAAAATACGCGAAGCTGACTGGAGTGCCGCTAGGCTTCCTCTTCGTAGATGAGCCGCCGGTTCCTCGCGCACCGCCAATAGCGGATTTTCGGACCGTCCAAGACTCGCAGCCGCTGAGCCGTGATTTTTTTGAGGTGTTTGATGATATCGAGTTCAAGCACGCATGGCTCAGGGAGCGCCTAATCAGCGAGGATGCTGATCCGCTGCCATTCGTCGGTAAATACATTGAGAAACTTCCCGCGCCCGAGGATCTTGCGGTAGAAATGCGTCAGACGATCGGGTTTAACGACGAAACTAGATTGCGCCTCAGAACACCAGATGAACTGTTTTCATTTCTCGCTGAGGCATGCGAAAAAATCGGCATTTTCGTTTTCAAAAATGGCATAGTCGGAAACAATACCAGCCGACCATTATCTGTCGTTGAGTTCAGGGGATTCGCGATAGCGGACCCGTACTGTCCTCTAGTGTTTATAAACGGTGCGGATGCGCAGGCAGCATGGGTCTTCACCCTTGCACATGAACTCGCCCACATCTGGCTTGGACACTCGGGCATTTCGGACGCAGGAGTTGCGGCAAAGAATGTGGAAGAGCGATACTGTAATGCTGTAGCAGGGGAATTTTTGGTACCAACCAAGCGTTTCAGGGAAGTGTGGAATGAGATCGAGGGTGCTTCAGACGATGTAAGGATGGATTTTGCGCGCCGGACTTTCAAGGTAAGCAAGGTGGTAATTGCACGACGGGCTTATGACCTTAACCTGATTAGCAAGGAAGTTTATTTTGCAATCTATCGTTTGGCCCGGAATGCTTCGAAAGACAAGAAAAGCACAGGTGGCGATTTTTTCAGAACACTAGCAGTGCGTAACAGCAAGAACTTCTCAGCGCAAGTGTCGGACCTGGCCATTGCTGGATCGATCACCCTCAGTCACGCGGGCCGTCTGCTAAATACCACTCCAAATAATGTAGTAAAACTGTACGAGAAGCGGAATGCGATATCTATTTGATTCGGACGTACTCATCGCCTCGGCACGGTTTCATTATCATCCAAATTACTGCGGGGCATTTTGGAGTTGGCTCGCGGCTGGGCACCAAGCGGGAATTTTTTTCAGTATTGACAAGGTAAAGGGCGAGCTTCTTGATGGCCCGCAGGATCCCTTGCACCACTGGGCGGGGTCACCAACCCTTTCAGGTTTTTTTCAACCTAGCCTATCCTCACTGCCAGTGTGGAAAAAACTAAGCATGGAAGCTAATGACCCAGCCCGCAATTTTAAGATGGCAGCGAGAACAAAATTTTTAAATGCCGACAAGGCTGATGCATGGTTAATCGCCCACG
Source organism: Janthinobacterium sp. CG3 (assembly GCF_000344615.1). Classification (GTDB taxonomy): domain Bacteria; phylum Pseudomonadota; class Gammaproteobacteria; order Burkholderiales; family Burkholderiaceae_D; genus Janthinobacterium. Next base: position 10,384 of record NZ_KB467826.1, read on the forward strand.
CAGCGCACAATAAAAATTTTACGATCATCACAAACGAAGTTTCCGCACCAAACTCAACAAAAGATATCAAGCTCCCGGATGCATCGGGGTGGGTTGCAGTTCCGACGACGAAAATCCATACCGTGTTGCATAAGTTTGCAAAAGCGAACTTCGAGTTCAAGCCGTAACTGTAGCGGCTCGCGTTTGAAAACGGCCATGCTCGCATTCGACGCGTTTTCCGGCTCGAATTAACTGCGAGTGACGATATGGCCGTGCTCACGCTATCTGCAAACGTGCTTGCAATCGACCGCGCCAGCTCGCATTCGACGACGACGTGCTCGCGCTAACTGCAAGTGAAGCCGACGGGTTGAAAGGCTGCTTACGCCCCAGTGCGGACACTCAAGACCGAAACAGCGGTATGCCGATAGAGGTCGAAGCCTTGTCTGCGGTGACTTAACTGTCGTGAATACAGGTGACGTAGGCCATGTGGTCGTCGGAAAGGGAGGCCGTTGCCGCGCTGGCAAGGTTGACCGAGAAGTGCGCATTCACGGCTTTGTCTGCAGTTGCGGCCCAGGTATCAGCTAGAGCCCAGAACTGGCCAGCGCGCTGCACGTCGAGCCGGGTGTCGGCTGCTAGGTCAAGAAGTTCCGACTGGCTCGGCAGCTTCCATCCCGACAGATCATTGATCTTGACGCTGCTGCAGAATTTGTCGGCATCTGCCCAGTTCAGCTGAAACGCCGTCGGCATCCAGGTGATCTTGTTCCGCAACAAAAACGAAGGAAATTTTGGAACCGCAATGCAGACGCCATGAATTGCTACTGCGCCAGACGGACATACCAATGCCGCCACCGTCAGCAACGCGCTGGTTGATGTCGGGTAATAGCTTTGGAATTTCCCCTGCTGGGCTGAAATCGTACTGGTGCCTGCGGCATGGACCGTCACCATATTGTCTTTGATTGTGGCAACGATCGGGTTGCTGCTGGTATAGAAAAAAGAGGCCGGGCTTTTCGAGGTAGGTTGCGTGATCGCGAATGGCGCATCGCCTTCGGTCTTGTTCAACGCCGGAAATTCGCCCAACTGTACTCCTTGGCCGCCACACCCGGTCAACAGAACCGATGCGCTAAAAATGCTGCAGAAAAGATTGCGGGTCGAGGTCATGGATTAATGATGGGCAATAATTTCCAGATTATAACTTCGTCCGTGGTGGCTATGGGAAATTTCGCGAAGGGTATGACGAAAGACGACGGGACGTTGTGTGAACGTCTGCTGCTGGCCGAAAGCCGCCTGTCGTGTCGTTCAATTGTACCGTACAGGTACACCCATGTGAGGCTCTACCATCGAGACGGTTTTCGCGTCTCACATGGGTTGATCCAACATATTCGACACACCGTCGCCCGGTCGTCTAGACCTTAACGAGACGAATTCCTTGGCCTTCCGGTAATTGCAGTTAGCGCGAGCACGTCGCCATGAAACGCGAGCCAGCTCCGACAAATGCAAGCTCGTTTGCAGAAAGCGTGAGCACGGGCCCGTTTTCACTTGCAGTTAATTCGAGCCGAAAACTGTGTCAAATGCGAGCATGACCGGTTTCAAACGCGAGCCGCTACACGTAACTGTAGTGGCTCGGATACCAGTGCAACTGGGCTTGCCGCTCATCGGCCAATCCTTTTCCACGTCCAGACGTTCCAAGCTCGGCGTTTGTCACAGGCGTCGTGGGCCAGAAAAAGGCCAGCGGCGACGACGGACGGTGCTTCCAGCGTGACCACCATGCCTGGTCCAGTCCCAGGCGGCATCCGGCAGTGTCAAGACTCCTTGCTCGGCTATGCGCTGTATTTCTGTTGCCACGCCCGCACCTCAATTCTGTGCATAGGAGTATTCAGCATAGACGATGATGGTGAAGGCGGCTACTGACAAAAGGAAGTTAGGGCTCGTGTGCACAGTCGCCGTCTGGGCCAGCAAAATGGTGCAGTCGCCTTCTGAAAAGGACAAATCCGATCAACTGCCAGCACTCTCGAAAACGACCGTTTGTGAGAAGCGCGACGTATGGACATCGAGCCTGCACGGCCGGCGAACTGGTCCCGTGACCAGTTCACGGGAGTCAGCTATCGCCAGTAGTGGCGTCAACCCCGAATGGTAATTTCGATGTCCGAGGGCTTTACGCCAAACGTAAGTGCAAGTCCCGCTTTCGCCTCAGGGATCGTGAGTCCATTCTTCGTTGTAGGCCCCTGTTGTCCGGTTTCCCCAGCGGACGGCATCGGGTGGAATTCAAGGTCGGCGATATCGAGACCGAAATGTTCCTTGAAATTCGTGTAGAAGACGGGATTTCGATATCCCGGCCAAGCGTCGGTGACATCCAATTCTGCATACTCGCTAAAGCCCAGGAACCAACGTTTCTCGTTGCCGGGGTCCTGTGAGCGTACCACCCGGTCCAGCTTGGCAACCAGGAACGCCGTGTGGTGATCGGCAGTTGGCTTTCCTAGATTGGTCGCTGGCGTACGGTTCTGGATGCACACTACATATAGGCACTGACCTGCACGCTTGGCATCGAGCACCCAAGCCTGGGAGCCACCCTCTTCTAAAAGTGTTTCCAAGCCGTTCGCGGTCAACACACACACAGCATCTTCTTGATGTTCCATATAGTTCCATTATAGTTTGTCCCTTCGGAGAACAAACTATAACATAGTTTCTCAATAGTTCTGAGATACTTTGCAATAACTATACGCTGGGTATTTTGGGGGCGAGTGCGGTCCAATGCAGATAGGCGCTTACCTGTTTGTGGCTGAGCGATTCAAGCGGTCGTTCGATCTGCTTGAAGTACATCATCTCAGCAAAGACCGTCTCGAGCTGGCTTGCATCCTTTGAGAGCATGAAGTCAATGGTCGGCTCGGCGGTCATGCAGGTATTGAGAGCCAGCTTGATTTCATCGAACGTTGGCATAGCTTTGCCTCCTGTGGTCAATCGATTGCCGCCTACGACACCAGGTCGGCATGCTCATCCATGAAATCAATCTCGTTCCAGGCCGCGCACCAGGCGGCCGGTAGGCCAGACACCGCAACCATGAATTCCACGCAGCGGTCGTCGCTGAGGACCGGCATGCCGTCGTTGAATTTCAGAAGGTGCGGGAACGTGACTCGATCCGCAGCCAGCTCGCCGGCCAGCTCATCCATCGTGTAGATGCCCGAGAAGCGTTTGTAGCGCTCCAAGGCCGCATCGAGCGCGCCAACCTGGTCCCTGGGGACGCCCTCCATTATTCGCTTCGCTTCAACAATATTCATCGCCCTGCTCCCTGATTGATTGGCGCACGCCTACTTGCGGCCGTAGGCAAGGTAAATCGGCCAGAACCACGCATAGAACATGCGCAGCCACACCCGCTGATGGAATTTCAAGGTGGCCGGTGCCGGCGTGATCTGGATGCGCATCGTAGTAATGAGTGTATGGCCGATGCACTGATACCCTACTCCGCACCAGAACACCCAGGGAAAGCGCATGCTGAGGCCAGCCCAGGCACACACCAGGACGAGATTGACCAGGCCGACCACTTGGGTCTTGCGGATCGACCCGAAGGCCGTCGCCTCGCGCTCCATTTCTTCGCCCGGCGCCATGATCGCCCGCTCTACCATTTCGATAGCCGTCAAGTCCTTGCGCTGCTCGATGATCGGCCAGAGCCACTTGATCACCTTGTACGCGGCAAACAGGCAGGCCCCGAAAAGTAGCAGTCCACGGAGAATGTCCACGTTCCCTCCTTTAGCGGCTAAAGTCCACGACACGAGTGAGTCTGCACCACCCATCCGTATTTATTCGCGTCGGCGTTTTTCATGAGCGACAAGTCGCACTCACGCGCCGGCATCGTCGCTTTGACAGTGGCCGATTTTCCCTGCGACTGCACCACTTTGGCCGCTATCCTCTCCGCAGGCACGTCGTACAGCGTCTTGAGAAGTTCGGCCGACGCCAACGTTGCGGCGTATTCGGTTCCGCTGCCGAACGCCTTTTCATACATTGCCTGGGCCTGTTCGATGGTCTTGGCTAGATGGGTATCGCCAGTCACCGGTATTTGCGCATGAACGGCAGTGGCGACAAGCACGGCGCTGAGGGTTATCAATTTAATCGAAGTCGATTTCATGGGTCGGTTCCTTCGTGGTTATGGATTGGGAGGGACATGAACCAGGTCAATTTCGACGCGCTGGTTTTCCAGACGGCCGGCCGGCGTGTTGTTGTCGGCGATAAAGTCGGCCGCCGAAGCGTAGTTGACCATGATTTTCAAAGGCGACACACCCTGCCGGATCAGATAGGAGCGCGCGGCCGTAGCTCTGGCGAGCGCCAAGGCCTCATCCCGGCCGGTCGGTGTGTTTGTGCTGGTTCGGCCGCGAATCGTGACCATGGCCGCATCCCTGGCGCTCAACAAGGTTTCGACGCTGGCCGGCGTAGGGCGAAAGCTCGTGCTTCCGTTGGCGAAGGATACGAACACGGTCGTTGACACTGGCGTCCCCAGGTATTCGCCCGACTGAGCCGAGGCGACTTGGCCCGCTGCAAGCAGGAGGGATACGGCGGCCAAATGAATTGATTTGTGCATGAAATTTCCAGTCAAAAGAATAGGTATCCCGCCTTGCTCATTGGGATTCGGATCAGCCAGAGCACGACCAGGTGCGCCGGGTAGTAGGAGTAGAAGACCCAGCGCAGCCTGGGAATGTTCAGACGGGTTCCAGAAGCGCCCAGAACGATCGGCACGGCCGCCAAGGCCCACGCGTTGCCGTTGACGTACCAGAGGCCGGCAAGGGCCGCTGCAGCCAGTCCTATCGCCATCCAGGACGGGCGCCTGCAGTAGAGCCACACGGCCAGGCCCAGCGCCAATGCCGACCACCAGAATTCGACCATGGCGCCGGCAGCGAGGAACACGCCGGCAGCGCATATCTGGCCGGCCAGGGTGCGCCGTTCGATCAGCATGACCATGCCGGCGATGGCCGCCAGCGTGAACATGATGTTCAGCGGCCACCAGCCGGCCACCAGGCCGCCGAGCGCGACGAAGACCGGCATCGTCACGCAGCCGACGACCAGGAGGCGCCAAACGGTCCGATGGTATGCACCGCGGACTACCGCGCCAGGTCTTGCGAGGTTGTACGCCAGGACGAAAACGAAGAGTGGCATGGCGATACGGCCGCAATCGAACAACCAGTCCTTGGTCCCGTTGAACAGGTATTTGTTGACGTGATCGCCAGTCATCAGAATCAGGGCAAGCCACTTGATGGCCTCCAGCGCGCCATCGGTTGCAGCTAGCACTGGCAGCGCCCTTTGGGCGCCAGCCGAATGCGTAGAAGTGCCTGGTATGTGCGCGGTCATCGCATATCCCCGGCCGGCGCGGGGTTGGCGCTCACGACCAGACGGCGCGGGACGTATGTGGCGGAAGACCATGCCGGCGTGCTGGCCGGCCTGCTGGCCGGTGCCGAGCTGGCCACCGTCGCTTGCGCGCTTCCAGGCAAGGCCAGGTCGTGTGTCTGGTATCGCTTATCCAGCCAGTCCGCCCACCTGGCGGCGCGTACCATCAGGTCGGCCCTGTACACCTGGTTGAACTCTGGTGTGCGCGAATGGTAATTCGCCGCCCTTGTCCAAAGGTCGCCTTTGTCGTTCTTGATGTGCTTGCGCAGCCGCCAGGCGGCCAGGTCGAACGGATAGCAGCCGGCAGCGGCGACGTGACCAGGCGCGATGCCGTACTGCGCCAGCTCGCGCAGATAATTCGTGTTGAACTGCAACGGCCCCACGTCGTGGCTGCCGTTGCTGCTGTTGCGAACCCACTGCCCTACCTTGCCGTTCTCTTTCTCAGCAACAGCCAGTACGATGTTCGCGGGTATCTCGTATTTGGCCGCTGCCGCGATGGAGCAGGCAATACGTTCTTGCATATGCGGTGGTAGGTCGATGGGCATTTTTGCGGTCCGTCTGTGGATTAGCTGTTAGCGCTCTTGGCACCTGATGTTGGGATCACGCGGATTGCAGGGGACTGGTTCCGGTACTTCCGGAGGATCTGGCTCCGGAGGATTGTTATTTACGACCTGGTCGACCGTGTTCGGATCGACCCGAGGGCAAAGCGACAGAAAATTCTTCCGTGCCCTGAGCGTGCTGCTGAAGCGGCGCAGGGAAATGCTGAAGTATTTCGTTATCGCAGCCGTGCATTCAGCCGGCCTGGTGGGCGACATCAGGCACATGATCGCCTCGCAGGCCAGCTTCGTGTCACCGGTCAGCGCCTCCTGCGCGTTGGCAGTGAACGGCATCGAAGCGGTAGCGGCGAGTACAGATGCCGCGACGAGTGTTTTTAATTTCATATGTACTCCTTCAAGAGGTTTTTGATTTACCGTCGCGGAATGCCGCGATTTCTTCTTCCGCCTCGGCCGACCTGGCTCCGGCAAGACTATTTCCTTCGAATGTGGCCGGAGCGGTGCCGGCCGTTTCAGCGGCCTGTCGGCGCGCATCAATGGCCGCCGCGATCTTGCCGCCAGTCGTGCCGGCAATACGCTCTTTTGCGGACTCCTTTATTTCCAATGCTCTTTCCTTGGCAACGTCATACGACCCTTGCGCCAAATTGGTAGCGGTGCCGGCAGCGATTCTGCCGGCCTTGGCCGCCATCGCCCCGGCCGCAGCAGCCAGCCTGCTTGCCTTGCCGCCAGCGGCTTTGTCTCCGGAACCGCTCCCCGCGCCCGAGCTTGATTTGGAGGACTCGGAATTGGCCGAGCTGCCCGTGTCGCTGCCACCCGATGCGGAACCGCCTTCCGAGCTGGCCAGGCTGGCCGCCCCGCCGTTTGCGCCCGCCGAACCACCATCAGTACCGATATCGGCGCCGCCCGAGCTGGACGCCTGACTGCTCGCCCCGCCATCCGCGCTCGCCGAACCACCGCCAGTACCGCTATCGGCGCCGCCCGAGCTGGCCGCCTGACTGTCCGCACCGGCCGCGCTGGTTGATTCTCCGCCGCCCGATCCGCTCCCGGAGCTGCCACTGCTCGATCCGCTCTCGCTGCTGCCCGAGTCGCCAGAGCCGGTCGAACCACCACCGCCCCCCGTCGAATCGCCCATGGCGGCACCGAGGGCGCTACCCCCACCGCTTCCGCTGCCACCTGAGTCACCCCCGGTACCACCAGCAGCAGCCATGAGTGCGCTCGAACCGCCCCCGCCTCCCGCAGCTTCGGCGGCACTGGCTTTGGAAAACGCCGACATCAACGCCGAGGCACCGCCAGCGCCACTTGCTGCGCCAGCAGCGACTGCCGCGCCGGCCGAGGCGACTGCTGCTGCCCCCATCGCGGCCGCAGCCACCGCTGCGCCGGCACCGAAGTTGGAACCGAGACTGCCAGTCGAGCCGCCTGCAAGTGCGCCGAGCTGAGGGGGAATTTTCGCAACCAAGAACAACATGCAGGCTGCGACAACTACCATCACACCCATTTCCTTCAACGACACACCTGAACTCATGGCTGTGTAGTATTCGTCTATGAATGACCGGCCAATGCCGATGATGAGCACCATTGCCATCAGTTGAATTGCAATGTTGAGAATCGACTTGTAGTAGCCGATTGCCATTTCCGAGGTCCATTTCGAGCCGCCAAAGCCGAGGATGAATACACCGGCATAGGCAAACAGATACCCGCTCACAAGCAGCAAAAGCATGTTGACGCCTATCAGCGCGAACATAAGCAAGATAGCGGCACCTAAGAGCATGCCGAACAAGCTGTCCATCGGCTTCCAGACAGTCGATTGATCTAGCACCTTGAAGAAGATGTCGAACCCCATATCGACAATGCCTGATGGCCCCAAATCGTTCGGCAATCCCGATGCCTGAGCGCCGATCATCCGTAACGATTTGATGATGGAAATCGCAAAGTCCGGACCATTCAACAGCAGCCACCAGAAGAAACCTGTGAAAATCGTGAACCGGATGAACTCGGCGAAAAGCTCGCCTATGTCCGCTTTGCGCAAGGCCATGAACCCGAATGTCCAAACCATACTGATCACGACCAGGAGCCAGAACAGCCAGGTCGCCCTGGTTATCATGATCGTTTTCCAAGTGGCCGCTGCCGTCTCGAACTTGATGAGAACGTTGTTTAAAACCCCCGTGCTATCAACTGCTGCGAAGGCTTGAACTGAAAAAAACGCCAGCCATATGAACAACAACCACGGAAGGGGTTTTATCGCGATGACTGGCTTATTCATGTCAGCTCCTTAAAACTCTCTGGTTTTTGGCGTTGGTTTGAACTCCGGGCCACCATGTCCGCACTTTTCCTTTAACTCGGCTTCAAGTTTTGGATCGTTGGTTTTTCCCATTTGCTCGCACGAGGTGCTTGGAGTAGGTGCAACCTCCACGCGCTGATTGCAGCCGCTAACGAGAGCCGCTGTCGTCACCACGACAAGTAGCGCTTTGCTTTTCAGATTCATAAGTGACAGCCCTTAAAATGTGCGGGAAACGGGGGTGGGCGTAAAAGTGCCCTTGCGGATGGATTCGGAAGCCGCCGCTTCCTTGGCCTCACGATCAGCCAGAACCTGGTCGCGGGTGGCGACTGCGTTCTGCTGCGCGATCAGCAAGGCCCTGATCTGCAGGAGCTGGTTAGCCTGGTTGCTCGCGAGCTGGTTGGCGTAACCGATGGCCTCTACCTGGCCCTCGGCGCCGCGAGCGGCCGACTGCAGGCGCTGCAATTGCGACGCATCGTCTTCCATCGCGTCCTGCTGCTTTTCGAGTCCCTTGAACAGCGCGTCAGTGGACTTCTTCTGCGCTTCGGACCCGAGGCGTTCCTGCGCCTTCATCGCGTCCCACTGCGCGGGCGTGCAACCACTTGGCGAAAAACACGGATTGGACCGGTAGCCGGCCGTGTCCTTGAACTTGCCGAGGTAGGCGTCGATGCTGCCCAGGTTCTGCTTGTAGTAGCTCAGCGTATCGATTGAGCCGCGCAATTGCCGCATCGTTGACTGCGCCGCGTCCCAAATCTCCGTCGATGGCTGCAGCGTGTTTTGCAGCATGTTCTGGTACTGCTGCAGTTGGGTCTGGTACTGCTGGATTTGCTTGGCGGTGTGACCGACGCTCTCGATCACATTCATGATGTTTTGACCCAGGTTGGCGCCGTCGATGACGGGCACGCCGGCATAGGCCGGTGTGATGACACCAGGGATCGAGGACACGGCCATCATCAAGGCGACTTTAGCGGCTAAAACTTTGCGGGTGAACGGTTTCATAGTTTCTCCTTGGAGTTAATAATCAAAAGCCTTGTAAGGCTTCGAGAAAGTCATGTCCTTCGTGACGATGACGTTAAAACGATACCCCGGCCGAATTTCCAGGGTTGGCGCTACATTGAGATTCTTCGATATAAGCTGGGCTGTCACATTGCCCAACTGCTGCCCCAGGGCCTCGCTCACGGCGCTGCTCGCGGTCGGGCGGTTGTTGGTCGGTGCCTGGTCAGGCTGACTCATCGCCACGCCGGCCGTAACTGCGGACATGAGGAAGGCCGAGCCGAACAGTCGGAAGTAGTGATTGTTCACCTTGTCCTTGAGGCCGGCATAACCGGCGCTGTCGCTACCCGGCATCGAGCCGATATCCATAGCTTTGCCGTCCGGGAACACGATCCGCTGCCATCCGATTAGAATGCGCGATTGGCCGAAAGCTACGTCGCTGGTGTAGCTGCCCACCAGGCGGGAGCCTTGCGGGATCAGCTTGTACTTACCAAGCGGCGTGTCGTACACATCCTGGCTAACCTGCGCCATGATCTGGCCTGGCAGCTCCGAGTTGATGCCGGAAATAAGCAGTCCGGGAATCACGAAGCCGGCCCGCAGCTCGTACGGCGAGCGCGGCGCTTCCGGCTCCGACTCCAGGCGCCAGCGGTCGCCCTGGCCCGATCCGGCGAACTGGCCCACGTCGTTGCGGCCTGCAGAGGTCTGGACAAGCTTTGGCGGCCCGCCGCCGAGGCCGCCGCCGCCCTGCCCTGCGCTTGCGCCAGCCGGCACGATCCCGGCCGCCTGCAATTGCTGCAGGCGAGCCTTGTACGCCGCTGTAGGGTCGTCGCGGGCGGCGGCGTCAAGCTGCTGGCGCACGGCTGCGATCCGCTGCAGGGCTTCCTCGCGGGTGGCGGGAGCGCTGCCGAGGGAGCCGAGCGCGGACGATCCCACCGATCCGAGGCTTGATCCCGCGCTGCGCGGCGGCGCGTACGCGACACCCGATTTCGCCCGGATCGCTTCCAGCAGCAATTGCTCTTTCATCTGGCGGATGCGCTCGGCTTGTTCATCGACCGGACTGCGCTGTTGCTGGGTCATCTGCTGCTGCGACGACGGCGGCTGCATCGACGCTGCGCCTGGCGGCGGCGTCGGCGGCAGATCGAGGTTGGCCGGGCGAGCGACGGCCACCGATCCAGGAGGCGCGTTCAGATCGGATACGACCAACGGCTTTGCCTTGGCTTGCACGATCCCGTCCTTCTGGTTGCCGGCAATCTCTTTGGCAAAATTGTTCGTGTCGCCCGCCTTCTTATGCTCGACGGCCTGCATCGGCTCATTCTGCTTCGCAGCCCGGTCCGAGGCGACGAGAATCATAATCAGCAGGAACACGCCCAGGCCGGCGCCCAGGAGATAAAGCGGCACATTGTTGACGCGTCGAACACCGCTGCGCTTGTTCGAGTGCTCGCCCGGCGAAGCATCCGGGGACATTTCATCTTCGGTGGTGGTGGTCATTGATTACTCCTTCCGTACCCAGGCGCCGGCAGGCGTCACCGCGCCGCCGGCCGACTGGTAGACCCTTGACAGGGTTTGGCTGTTGATCCGTACCGTGACGCGGTACAGGCCGGGATCGAGCGGCTGGTCGATGACGTAGGCAAGCGCCTGCTCCCCGGCCGCCAGCGCCGGGGCCTGCGCCCCTGGCTTGACCTCGGCCAGTGCATAGCCTTTGGCCCGCATGGTCTCCACCATGGCGATGCCGAAGGTGTCAGGCGTGGCATGCTGCAGGTTGAACCTGGTCTTCGCTGGCGGGTACAGCGCCGCAAGCTTCTTCACCACATCGTCGGCCATGGCCTTGTCGTCGGTCGCCACGGGCGCCTGGACGAAGTTGCCGTAAGGGGCCGGTGCCGGGGTGGATGCGCAGCCGGCCAGGCCGGCGATGAGCAGAACGAGTAGAGCGGACTTTTGCATGTCATTTCCCCTTCGTGATCGTCACGCGGTCCTGGCCGCGCCCGACGCCTGCAATCAGGATCGCCTTGTCGAACACGGTGTCCACGATGTAGCGGTCGCCATGCACGCGGTAGTTGATCTGTACTGTTTCGTCGTCGGTGAACAGGCCACCCTCCTTGCGCACCACCAGCAAGGTCGGCGCTTCGGTTTGGCTCATCGCGGCCGGCATCTGGATCACGGTCCGCACGCCGTCGTTGTAGACCCGAACCGGCTTCCAGGCCACCGCGCCGTCGATGACGTATTTGAAGCTCAATTCGCTCAGAACTTCCTTCGTTTGCGGAATGGTCTGTTCGGCCTTTTCACGGACCTCGCGGGTGCGGATCGCGTCCCACTTGGCCGCCGAATCCTCCGGATAGGTGAAGCCGACACGCGGCATGTACTGCGTCCGGTGCGAACGCAGTTTCATGTGGTAGGTGCGCCGATTGGTGGTGACGATCAGCGTCGTGTCCAGGGCCACGTCGAGCGGCTTGATGATGAGGTGCTGCACCTCGCCGGCACCGACGCCGCTGATGGCCGGTTCCACCGTGAAGCGCGGATCGCCCTGGTTCAGGTTGTTGACCTGTTCGCCCGGCTGCAGCTCCACATCGCACACCTGCAGGACAGCGCACACGATGTTGATCTGCTGGACGCCGAATACGAAGCGCACCACCCCGCCAGGGCCGGCAACCGGCTTCATGCCGGCAGCGTCGGCACCATTGGCCTGCCATTTTTGGGCGATGGCGATGGCGTTTTTTTCTTGGGCGGTCAGCGCCGGATTCTTCTTCGAGAAAAAGGCCTCGGCCGAGGTGTCGCCGGCCGGCTTGTCAGCGGCCAGCGCGAGAAGGGGCAGCGCGCCCAAGATCATTGCTACGAACTGTTTTTTCATGGAAGTGCCCCTTTAACGTTGTTTGGACCAGGAGAAGTCGCGGATATGGACCCCCAGCGGGTTGTCACGAATCTGCTGCTCCGTTGTTTCGGCTGTCGGTACGATGGTGTAGACCGTCACGAGCGCTCGCCAGCGCTGCGGCGTGCCCTTCATCCCGCCCTGACGGTCGCGGGTCGTTTCGACCCAATCAACCTGCCAGGTCTCGCCGGCCTGGAACAGCACCGTGTCGATTTCAACGCTGACGGTCTCGGTCTCGGCGCGCTTGAACGGGTTGCTCGCCTCGTTGCCATTGAGGTATTCATTCGCTTTCGCGGTCGCCGCGTCGTTCGCCGACAACATCGAATACACATGGAAGACGCCCTTGCGCTGCAGCGCGATATCGGGCGTGACCATACGGATGTTGGAAATCCAGGCGGCCACCGACGAGTGGACGACGGCCGGATCGGCCGGCGCTGCGCGCTGCGCTGGCGCCACCGCCGCCTGCTGGCCCAGCTTGTCCACCTGGACGACGTACGGGACGAACTTGGACTGGCTGCCGATGTACACATTGCCCCCTACCGCAGCGAGAGCCACCAGGAGGGCAAGCACGCCCAGGATTTGGGCCATCTGGCGGCTCGCCATGTTGGCGGCGCCGATGTGATTCCAGGTTCGTCGCGCATTCAGGTAAGGATTCGGATTTTCCCCCTGGCGTCGTCCTCCTTCAATGTCTTCGTCGCCCCGGCGCTCATCGCCGCCGCTTGGCTTCTTGTAGATCAGCCCCTTAATCATGTTCCCGATATTCATGCTGTACCCCCGTAGTTATTGAGTTTGAGGCCCTTTACGGCGAGCCATTCATGTATCCAGTTATCGCCGTGGACCGCTTCCAGCTCCTTGATCTTGGCAATCGACTTCTTGTCGGTCGAGCCGGCGAACGCCAGGGCCAGCGGTCCAAGGGCGGCCTCGTAGAGCCGGCGCCCTGCCTCGGAAACGACGTAGTATTGGCGCTTCGGCAGCGCCGTTGCGATGATGTCGATTTGCTTGGTATTGAGGCCGGTCTGCTTGTAGAGTGCGGTGGCGGCTTCGGCTTTGGCGTCTTTGTTTGGCAGGTAAATCCGTGTCGCGGTGGATTCGACAATGATGTCCATAATCCCGCTCTTGGCAGCTTCCGCCAGGCTTTGCGTGGACAGCAACACGACGCAGTTCAACTTTGCGAACGAGCGCAGCCATTCCTCAATCTTGTCCTTGAACGCGGGATGCGCGAGCATCAGCCAGGCTTCGTCAATGAGGATCATCGCCGGCTGGCCGACCAGGCTAACTTCGATGCGGCGGAACAGGTACAGCAGGACCGGCAAGGCGAATTTTTCGCCGAGCTTCATCAGCTTCTCAATCTCGAAGGTCGTGAACTTCGACAGGCTTAGGCCGTCTTCCTCGGCATCGAGAAGGTGGCCCATCAAGCCGGCCACCGTGTATTGCTCCAGCGCCGCACGAATCGACTTGTCCTGAATCGTGAGGACAAAATCGGTCAAGGTCTTGCCGCCGCTCTCCTTCATGTTGAAGATGGCCTCGCCGATTCCATTGCGCTGCTCAGGCGTGGTGATGAGGCCATTGAGGGCGCAGCAAGTGTCGATCCACCCCATCGCCCAGGCACGGTCGCTCTTGGTCTCCAGGTACTGCAGCGGGCAGAATGCAAGCGTGCTGTCGTCGGACCCGACCTCGTAGTGATCGCCGCCGACACCCTTGGTTGTCGGGTACGCGGACATGCCCTTGTCGAACCAGTAGATCGACATGCCCTCGTAGCGCAGCGCCTGCAAGGCGATCAGCGCCAGTTTGGTGGACTTGCCCATGCGGGTCGGCCCAAGCATCAGGGTATGGCCAAGGTCGAGCCAATGCAGATTGAGCCGGAACGGGGTGGCGCCGTGGGTGACGCAGCTCATCAAGGGCGGCGAGTTCGGCGGGTACATCGGGCATGGCGCGTAATTGAGCCCGGTCCAGATCGTGCTGGTTGGCAGGAGGTCGGCCAGGTTCATCGTGTGCAGAAGTGGCCGACGAACGTTTTCCACACCGTGACCTGGCAGGCTGCCCAGGTAGGCGTCCAGCGTGTTGATCGTTTCAACCCTCGCGCTGAATCCAATCCTGTTGATGGACTTCTCGATCATCGAGGCCGATGCCGCCAGTTTGTCGCGGTCCTCGTCCATGAGGACGACGACGCTGGTGTAGTAGCCTTGCGTAATCAGGCCGCTATTGGTCTCGGCGATGGCCGAGCCGGCGTCAGCCACCATCGACACGGCATCCTCATCGACCGCCCCGGAATTGGTATTGAAAACCTGGTCGAAGAAGCCCCGGATTTTCTGCTTCCACTTCTTGCGGTATTTCTCCAAATGGGCGACGGCCTCATGGTGGTCCATGAAGATGAAGCGGGACGACCAGCGGTACTCGCATGGCTGCTCGCCGAGCGCCGTCAGGATGCCGGGCGTCGATTCCAGCGGGAAGCCGTCGATGGCCACCACCTGGACGAACTTGCGGCCGATCTTCGGCACGACCCCGGACCACATTTCCTGCGCTCCTATGAGCGTGTCGAGGTACATCGGGTTGTTGGGCAGCTGGATCGGATGGTTCAGGCCGGTGACGCAGAACTGCAGCCAGCGCAGGAAGTCGTCATGCGTGACGGTCGTGCCGTCCTCCTGGACGATCTTCTGGCCGCGCAAGCGGGTGGTCTTGACGGCCTCCGACAAGCGCGCCTCGATGTTGGCGCAATCGCGCTTGAAGGCGTCGATCAGGCCCTGGGTGCGCGAGCGGTGGTTCTGCACGTCCGTTTCGTCATCGAACATCATTTCGATGAACTTCTTCTCGGCCAGCAGCGGCGGGAAGTACGTTACGGTCAGGACGAAAAAGCCCTCGTACATAGTGCCAAGCCCCTCGAACAGCCGGCGCCGCTCTTCGTCAATCGCCTTCGAGAGCGGATCGGGAAAGCTCGACGCCGATGCCGGCGAGTAGTTCGGTGCCGGCCGGCGCACGGCGTCAACATGGATCATCCAGCCGTTGCCCAACCCGGCCAGCGCCTTGTTGAGGCGAAACGAGATCATTTCGCGCTGGTCGTCGGTGCTGCTGGCGTTGTCCTCGCCCATGTACAGCCAGGAGGCCATGAACGAGCCATTTTTTCCGACGATAATGCCGTCATCGACCATGGCGGCGTAGTTCAGGAGGTCGGCAAAGCCGGCCTCCTTGGAGCGGTGCTTTTTCAGCTCCAACTGGTTGTTCGCGGCCTGGATGCGCTGGAAGAGCAGCAGCAGCATCACGGCCCCGAGGACCGCGATGGTGATGGTTATGGTGGTAATCATTTGTATTGTTTCCCTTGACTGGTGGGATTGATACGGAAGGGCGTGCTGCGGGCCGGGTAATACGACTTGTACTTGCGATGCCGTATGTAAACCTGGCGCATACGCGGGTCGGACTTGGCCATTTTCCGGAACATGTACAACGCCCCAAACCACAGCCCAAGTCCGACTACCGTCGCCCTGACCTCTTGTGCGCTAAATATCAGCGCAAATGCCATCAGCCCGGTAAACATCACCAGTTCACGATCCCCACCCATGAACAGGTTGTGTCGATTGCCGGCCCGACGAATGGGAATCGTGCGGAGTGCCATAACTATGCAACCCGGCCCGTTGCGGCCATTGCCAGGAACTGCACTTGTGTAGCCGCCGCATCGCCCAAGGCTGCAATTTCAGCGCCACGACCGAAGAAGGTGCTCATCATGTTTTGCGCGCCAACCAGGAAGGCCATGACCAGCACCAGGAACATCAAGGTACGGAAGAAGCCGTTCAGGTCGCCACCGAAGATCAGGACGCCGCCCGCGATCACGATGCCGATAATCGACAGCGAGAAAGCCACGGGGCCTGTCACCGAGTTACGCAGACTGGTGAGCCAGTCCTCGTACGGCAGCGCGCCGCCCGTGCCGGTAGAAGCCATGGCCTGCGGGAGCAGGAAGATGTAAGCGACGACAAGCGCGAAGGCGATGTAGAACATCGTGGAGCGGTTGAGGGTGCCTGGTTGCGGGTAGAGAGTAGCGGTCATGTGAAAAGCTCCTAGATGGTTTTGGTGATGTATTTGCCGTCGGCGTAGCCGGAAATCTCAAGGACTTCCTGTATTACGCGATGGCCGTCAGGGGTGCGGGCGATATGAACAACAACATGAACCGCATCGCCTATCAGCGGTTCAATCTTCGACGGCGCCGCTTCGTTACGACTGATAAGCGACGCCAAGCGATCAAGGCCAGAGCTGGCCGTATTGGAGTGCAGCGTTGCTGCGCCACCCTCGTGCCCGGTGTTCCAGGCATCGAGCAGGTCCAGGGCTTCGGCCCCGCGCACTTCGCCGACCAGGATGCGGTCCGGGCGCATGCGCAGAACGAGTTTCAGCAGTGCCGACATGGGCACGTCAATGGTGGTGTGGTACTGCAGATAGTTTTCGGCGGCGCACTGGATCTCGCCCGTGTCCTCGATGATGCAAATGCGCTCCATCGGATCGCACAGCACCATTTGATTGATGATCGAATTGACGAGAGTGGTCTTGCCCGAGCCGGTGCCACCGATGACCAGGATATTGCGGTGGTTCTTGACGGCCGCCTTGATGGCTTCATAGTGGCGCTGCGTCATGATGCCCGCCTCGACGTACTGCTCTAATGTGAAGATGAAGAGCGCCTTCTTACGAATCGCGAAAGTCGGCGCCGTCACAATCGGAGGAAGCTGGCCAGCGAAGCGGGAACCGTCGAGCGGCAATTCGCCTTCAATCTTGGGATCGTTCGCATTGATGGTCTTGTTGAGGCAACTCGCCACGGTCTTGATGATGGCGGCGCCCCTTGCTGGTGGAAGCGTGCCGATGCACTTCATCTTTTCGCCAAGCTTCTCCTGCCACAGCTTGCCATCGGCATTGAGCATCAGTTCGACCGTTTTGGGATCGTGCAGGGCCGCCAGCAGGAGTGGCCCCATGTCACGCTCAAGCTTGCGCTTGGCTCGATCCAGGCTGATATCTGACCCGTCTTCTGATTCGTTCATGGTGTTCCTCCGGTCAATGTCGTCAATTCTACACGACGAAGGATATACCGAAACCATGTTTCGAACAATATTATTAAAAATTTATCGTATTTTCCGAAGGAGAGTTGTTGTGTATCAAATCACAATTTCGCTGTACTTCATAGGGGAATTTGCTTACCATAGCCGCCTCGACGGCGGACTGCAGACACGTTGCGTGCCTGCTACTTGCATGAACTAATTTAGCTGCTAAAGATTTCCTGCCGTCACTCGAAATTACCTATCGAACTCTTCGGTTTAGCAGCTTCTTGCGGTTCTGCTCATCCCATTGCCTTACGGAAAACGCCTGGAACTCGGTAAGGATGGCCGTATATCGGACATATCCCTCGGGAAGACTGTGGATCACCTGGCCGCCAGCCAATGCTGCAAGCGTTTCCCGGTCCAAGTCGGTCATTTCCAGCAGCTCGGGCAGCGAGGTTTGCAACGCCTCCGCGATCTGCTCCATAACTTTCAAGGAGGGATTCGCCTTTCCATTGGTCAGGTCCGAGAGAAACGAGACCGAAATGCCGGCCCTGTCTGCAAGCTCGCTTTTTGTCATGTGCCGTTCATCGAGCAGGCGCAAGATATTGGTGAATAGAATCTGGTTGTACACGGGAGGCCATTTAGTTTTTATAGTCAGCCGGAATTTTAGCCGCTAAAGTTCCGGTCAAGGAAATTGTTTAGCTAGATTAGATGCACGAAGCCAATATATCCGCGTAGCAACCGTTCTCTAGCTTCAATTTCTTGACAATATTACCTGTGATACCACGATTCGGGATACCCCTGTCTGTCGAGTAAATAGGGGGGGCATGATTGCTCAATGTCAAACGGGGAGCGTTTGGTGATGCAGTAGCGCAAGCTGGGGAATTTTCTGGGGTTTGGGCTTACACCCCCAAAACCGGCTATGGTGTGCTGCGCATCGAGCCTCCAAGAGCGGAGTCTCGCCCCTTCGGGCTGTCAGCGCCTTTCCAACGGCAAAGGCCACTTCTCACCCACCGGGCATAAAACAGCCCGAAGAATGTCCGAATACCCCGGCCGCGTCAGCGGCCAGGGAACCCGAAAAATGTCCGAATACCCTGGAAACACGTTCTCCTATGAAGGCATGCGGCTTTTTGGAGCTAAAAAAGGTAGCAAATAAACAATGTTTGCCCGAAAAATGTCCGAATGCACGCGTTTCGACGACCATAGCTCCAACCCGAAAAATGTCCGAATAGCCCCCCCGTCAGAGCAAACTCTGCTGTGGATTGACGCCGAACTTGAAATCGAGGCCGATCACCTTCCGGCCGGCCCGCTGAGCTTCCCACTCGATGAACATGTTGTTTTTCCCAACCAGCTCAATGACTGCAGGTTCGATCACCCGCGTCCGGATCGACTTGAAGTCCTTCTTGTAGCTATCGGGTACATCCATCGCGACACAGAAATCCTCTATCGAGGGCTGGTAGCGCCCGGTGTCCTGCCAGGACTGCAGGACCTCGAACAGGCGCCACGAATATGCCGACCGGAGGGCCGAGGCCTGGGTGAGCTTGTAGCTTGTGAACTCCTTGCGCAACCCGATCAGGTGCGGGACCACTTCATGCCACCAGTCCAGCTCGACCCAACCTTCGCCCTTGTGGTAGCGGACGGCGCCGCACCAGCGGAATTTGTACTCTTCCACACCCTTGCGCGTTTTGCGAAGCGTCCGTATGTAGCGGCCGAACAGAGTCTCGGAGGCCGACTGTAGCTGATCGTAAGCCGTGTTCATGTCAACGTTGAACGTCTCCGCATAATCGGCGGCCGACAACCGTACCTGCCAGGCCCCCCGCTGCTGCACTTGCGTCATGTTCGGGAGCTGGTCGGTCTTGGCGATGCACGCAGCAATGATGCGCTTCTCGGCCAGGGACAGCCCGTGAGCGCTGCGCGTCAGGGCATTGCTCATGTTGACCTGTAAAACGCCTAACGGCTGTTCGGCATCGAGCTTGTGGACGTGTTGAAGTTTCATGGTTCTCACTGGCAAGGGTTACTGGATTTCGGACACACACCGTGGTATTCGCACTTGAAACTATGACTGCCCTGATTGTAGGCATCAGGACTTTTAAAAGTCAAGTGTCCGATTAGCCACAACCCGAAAAATGTCCGAATAGCGCCGATGCATACAACCCGAAAAATGTCCGAATGCCGGCGTCTTGCCAGCCCGAAAAATGTCCGAGTGGAACACCCGAAAAATGTCCGACTCGCCCGAGAAAAGTCCGATGAAACCCGAAAAATGTCCGATTCTCTCTAAATAGAGAAACAGTTGAAACAAAAAACAGGAAACACAAATCTCCTACCCCGCAGAAACACTCATAGCGCTACGCGCGTGATTCGACTCCAGGCCCCCAAGGGGGCAATGAACTAACCCCCCCGACGAATGCGACGGCCAACAAGAGAATTGCGCAATGGGATTGCCAGCACCAAGGCCGCCTACCCTTCGGGCTTCGCCCTACGCCCCGCCGCTGCGCGACGGCCTGCGGGGCAAGCCCCGCGATCCTGCGGCCTGGAGCGGCCCGCTATGCCTTTGCAGAATAACAGGCCAAAAGTATGACTCGATTATCGTACAGAAAAGCAATCGACGCTGCGGGCGGACGACGCCCGTTTGAAAGCCGGCGGCGTGCACTGGTCAGTAGGGTTTACGCCAAGGGAGGGCCTGGTTTTGACGCCGGCCCTGTAAGCGTCGATACCAGGGCATTCCAGCAGGTGCTGGCGCCATCGGGAGGGGTTTAGGGGTCGGATTTATCCGGCATCAACCTTAACGCAGCCGGATCGACCCCTGCGCAAGCAGGGGCTTGATTTTGCGAAGCAAAATTCGACCGGAGACAAGCGGGGACGCCCGCGCTGTCAAGGCAACCAGTTGGCCTCTTTTTGGTGTTGACTGGTCAGAAAATTTAGCTAAACATTAACGAATTCTCTTTCCGATTAGGGCAATTTGCCCTATACTGTTGTTGAAGGCCGGGCAATTGCCCAGGTCAATAACCGGAGAACTCCGAAGGTCAATACGCAACAAAACCTTACCGTAACCGCTTCCCGTGTGCTGGATAATCAGCGCGAAAATTTCCTTCCCATGTACTTCGGCAGGTCGTTCATGTTGGGTGAGCCGTTCGTGTACGCCTGGCTTGATCGCCTTTCGGTGGACTACGACGGCGGCATGTGGGATTTCTTTGAACTGAGCAACGGCGGCTTCTACATGGCCCCGGTCGTGCCTGGCCCGTTGCGCATCGAGGTCCACGGCAATTACTACAGCGGTAGTGTGTCCGCCGACGCGGCCGGCATCATCGCCACGCTGTTCGCCATCAGCCAGCTTGCGGCCCAGGTAACGGACCCGGACGAATGCGGCCCTTTGATCGACCGCTACCATCACCTACTTGAGTTTGCTGATTCACATGTCGAGGGCGGCGCCATCCTCCAGGCCATCGACTGATGAGGTTGGCCCTGGCCGCTAGGCCGGGGCCAATTACGACGATGACAGACAACGAAAAAATCAATCTGCGAAACGAGGCGACCTACTCGCGGCGCTTGATGGGCACCAGCGTGACAGACCCGGCAACCGAAAAGTGCCACCAGTGCGGGGAGCTGCTGCACCCTTACCCCAAGCCCGAATACTGGATGCAGTACCCACTGCCCGAGTGTTGCATCATCGACGGCTTGAAGATGTGCGAACCTTTTCGAAAGCCTGAGTGCGCCGACACCTACCTGGCCGGGCATCCGGCGCCGGCCGGCGAGCAGAAAATGGCGAAAATGCCGGCCAAGAAGGCGAAGACGGCCGTTGAACGGGATACGGAGCGCGGCGCGAAGCGGGACGCGGAGGCGGCAGCCGTGGCCGCCTCGATGCCGGTCGACCAGGACGGATTGCTTGCTGTGGCGAAGGAGTGTGTCGAGCTGTACAACAATGCTGGGGTAGGGTAAGGATTCGTGCGTAAATGAGTAACATCTTGGAAAACCCTGTGGTTGAAGGCTCCGCCGTAAGTGCAAGAAAAACGAGCGTTTATCTTGTGGTCAAAAATCCGGCTACTTTGCCTGGGAAAAGTGCAAGAAAACTCATTGAGGAAATCAAAGCAATGTTCAAGACCTCGATTTCGCTTTTCTGGCACTGCCTCTTACTCATTTGCGAAGGAATCCTTACCGTCCCCCATGCTGTGTTGTCCCGAGCCGACTTTGCCGCCCTGGTCATCAGCGAGCGCTACGATGCCGCGATCTGGAAGCTCAACGGCGGATCGTTCTTCGGCTCCAATGCCGGCGATGAATCGGCCGGCACGATTGTCAGCCGGCACTGCCAGGCTGTACCTGGTGCGGTGCCGATGTGGGGGCAACAGGGGCAATTCATCATCGATGTGAAGGGTATCCGGTGTTGGGTGAAGTATGGCGGCAGTCTCGGTTCGGTCTTGAACTGTCATTTCGAGTTCAAAGCCCTGGACCTGGACGGGCCGTTCATTTCCGAAACCGGCTACCGTTCGCATTTTTGCGGCGTGGTGCGTGGCCAGGCGGTGGATGCGGCGGCGGCGGCGATCTTCACCGGCTTCCTGGGCAAGCACAGGCGATATTTGGAGCCTTCTTACCAGGACAGCCTGGCGACCGACCAGCTGCCGGGCTGGATCAAGGCGCTCCCGGTCCAGCCAAGGCGCTCGCTGGCCGTCAGAGAGGCCCCGTGCGACGCACAGGCGCTGCCGGATGGCTTCGTCCTGGTGGACGTGGTGTTGACTGCCCGCCAGGCCTTCATCGTCCGCAAATGGGCCGAGGCGGCCCGTCCCAGGGTCATAGCGGCAATGCGTGAGGCGCAGAAGTCGCCGGCATCGGCGCCCGTGGAGCCAGCTCTTGCCGCCGCTGCGGCAGACGAAGGCGGCGGCGACTAAGCCGGGGCCGACGACCCCGAGCCTGGCCAGCGGTACAGGATCGTCAAAGTTCACCATCCCTGCTTTGATAAATCGCTTGGGAAAATTGTCGTTATAGCGAAAGTTTTCCCCGGAAAATGTAGCGTTTTCGCGCATGACGATAGGCCTCTTACCTACCGGAAGAATCGAAACGGGCGTATGGTTATTGACTATGATCCGAGGTGCGATCAAACCGTGTACAGCATGGATTCCCTCGAACGTATTTGACCATTGGAGACTGGAATGGATGAACAGACAGCGGTTGCGTTGTTGACGGAAAAGGTGCGTGAGTATGCCCAGGGACGGCAGCAGGACGTGGCACGAGGGGCCGAAAGGCCCCGCCTGGCCGCCTTGCTGGTGCAAAAGTATGGTTTGGGCATTGTGGATACCGTCGCGCTCCTATTCGACTCGCCCAGGGCGGCCGACCCCATCAGCAAGGTTGTTGACGAGGAAACAGCTATCATTGATCCTGACTGGCAAGAGAACGACCGCCAGCGCTGGGCGGCCAGGCCGGCCGACCTGGCGCTGTGACGAATACGAACAGGATCACCGAAAAGGACAGGGAATGACTGAGGCATTTATCAGGGAAGGCTGCTTGCAGCCGGCCGCATCGTGGGAACAGCCGACCGGCGAAGAAGTGCGCGAGGTGTTACGCCTGGCGAGCTTTAAGGGCGGCCAGGCGGCAAAAGCGCTGGGCCTCGGCGCTAAAGGGGATCGCACCGTGCGGCGCTGGATCGGGGGCGATTCCTCGATCCCCTATGCCGCGTGGGCGCTGCTTTGCGACTTCGCCGGATTGGGTTCCATCTGGAAGCGCAAAGACGGCTAAAGCGAGAGCGGTTTTACTCCATAGGGAAATTTTAGCAGCTAAATTTATATCAATGTTTAGCTATATTCCGGTTGCATACTAGGGTAATTTGCCCTAGTATGCAAGTGAGGCCGGGCATATTGCCCAGGTCAATTACCGGAGTTCCCGATGAAAAAAATCATGCCATGGCTTGACCTGTTGAATGACGTCACCGCCACCGATTTCCCAGCTCGACGTGATCGTATCGCGGCCTTGATGGAGCAGGCGACAGAACCAACGAACAACGCAGCTCACCTGTTGGCCGAGGCCTACGTGGAGGGTTGCAAACTGGAAGGCGATGCGAATGCGCATTGGTCAATCAAGGAAATAGAGCAGGCACAACTGTGTTCTGGATGAGTGGGAAGCTCCCCGGATCACTCCGGGGAACCTGGCCTAAGTACTGACATACTCAAGCCCAGGCGCGGACACCTGCAGCCAGTATTTGAACTGGAATGCGACAAGGGGTCAAGCTATGACGAACATTGTGAAGTTCCCAGGTGCGAAACAAGAGCCACCGGAACAGCCGACTGAGGCACCACGCGAGGCTCCAGCGCCTACGAGCGACCCTGCCCTGCTCAAGGGGATATGGGTCGTCACGGTGCTGCTGTGGCCCTTCCTGAAATGGATAGTAGCGCTTGATTGCGTCTACCAGATGGTGCGGATGATGTACCACTGGAACACGCCTGGGAGTTTTGCCGGTTTCAGATTCCTGCTGCACTTTGGTGGCTTCGTCGCACTGACCTACTTCGTGTCGCTGTACAAACCGAAGGGTCTCTGACCCTGCAGGACCAAAATAGTTTAGCTAAATTATTTTCGTTTAGCTACCGAAAACGCTTGACCGCTTCGCAAAGTTTAGCTAAACTTTTACTTGTCGCTGGCTGACACCGGCATTTCAAAAACTAGGCGCGGAGCAAATGACTATGGGTGAGATTGATGAAAAAGAGGCTAACCGAGGCACAGTTTCAAGCGTGCATCAAAGACTTGGAAGTCGGGAAGCAAACCATCGAGATAGCACGGGCCGTGCTGGTGGACGGCAAGCCGCAAGCGGGATTCGTCAGCGCACTCGGCTTGACCAGGGGCGCAGTGTCCCAGGCAGTGCAGCGCGTGTGGACGGCATTCGAGAATTCAAATCTGCCTCAAGGGTACGAACGGGTAACGGCAATTCTGCCGGAACACCAGGCGTTCACGGTCAAGAAGTGGGCAGAGGAAGCAGCCAAAAAAAGGGGTTTCAAGGCATGAGTCATACCATGGCAGTCGCGCAGCAAAAGGGCGGGGATGGGAAAACGGCGAGCGTTGTGCATTTCGCGTTCGACTTCTTCGAGCGTGGCCATCGTGTCGCGGTCGTTGACCTGGACACCCAAGGTAACGCCTCCCATACGCTCGAACAGTTTGCAAGCGGCTACGCGGCTAGCGCCATGTTCAGTGAGAGCGCCGACAAGTTGAGCGCCCACTTCGGTGAATTGTCGGAAGGCCCTTTGCTTAGCCTGATCGCGGCCGACAAGGACCTGGCCAACATGGAAGAGCTGGATTTCGATGAGGCCAAGGAATGCTTTAAGTCGAACATCGAGGCGCTGGCCAAGAGCGGCTACGACATTATTCTGATCGACAATGCCCCTTCCCTCGGCACCACCCTTGCGGCATCGCTCTATGCGGCCGACAGCGTGATTTCACCGATCAAGCCCGAGTATTACAGCATCATGGGCATCAAGAAGATGCTTACCGTGATCGCGAACGTACGCAAGACAAACACCAAGCTGCAATTCATGGGCATGGTGCCAAGCATGGTGGATATGCGAAACCCCAGCCACGTCCAGAACCTGGCCGAGCTGCAGGAGGCGTATCCCAAGCTGATGATTCCCTTGACGATAGGGCTGCGCAGCAGCATCGCGGATGCGCTGGCCGACCAGATGCCGGTATGGCAGATCAAGAAAACTTCCGCCCGCAAGGCCGCCCAAGAGATGCGCGCCCTGGCCGCCTACGCAATCGAGAAAATGGAGATCAAATAATGAACGCACCACAAACCATCGTGAAAAAGAAGAGCCGCCTGTCCGGTCTGTTGAACGACGACGCGGCCGATGGCGCAATATCTTCGCCCGCCGAATCGAACCAGCCGGCGGCGCCAGTGCAGACAGGCGAAATAATGCTGTTCGATATGGACCGGATTCATCCTGACCCGGACCAGCCGAGGTCCAAGGAAAACCCAGGGTTTTCGCCAGAGAGCATCGCCGAACTGGCGGCCTCGTTCGGCCCGACCGGCCCCAAGTCGCCTATCTCGCTGCGGGACCATCCGGAGATTCCCGGCGAGTTCATGATTAACCATGGTGAACGCCGTTACCTGGCAGCGAAGTTCAAGGGCCTGTCGAAGGTCGGGGGCTTCCTCGACAACAACCATAACGAGGACGACCAGGTTATCGAGAACGTCCAGCGCGAAGACATGACGCCGCGTGAAATCGCCGCCTACATCGACCGCAAGATGAAGAAGGGTTTCAAAAAGAAGCAGATCGCGGACCTGATCGGCAAGTCGCCATCCTTCATCACCCAGCACGCCGCGTTGCTGGACTTGCCAGAGCCAATCGCCAAGGTGTTCAACTCCGGCCGCGCCAACGATGTGACGGTCGT
This sequence comes from Janthinobacterium sp. CG3, assembly GCF_000344615.1. GTDB lineage: Bacteria > Pseudomonadota > Gammaproteobacteria > Burkholderiales > Burkholderiaceae_D > Janthinobacterium. The sequence continues at coordinate 35,785 of NZ_KB467826.1, forward strand.
TAGCGAGCTGGTGACGGCCTACAAGAAGAACCCGAAGGAAGTCGGGGCATGGCTTGAAGATGAGAACCAGGAAGTGACGCGGGGCGAGGTTAAGCTGCTGCGCGAGTTCCTGGACGACAAGCGGGCAAGCGAACAGGGCGACCGTGACGGCGATACCGTTGACCTGGTGAGCGGCAAGACCGAAAACGAAGTCAGCAACGAAGAACAGGGCAAAGAGGCGAAGAAGGAAAAGGAAGCTGATCCCGAGAAGCTGAAAAAGGCGATCATTCAGGTCGAACACGACGGCCGCCCTGCCCGCCTGATTCTCACCCGCCGCCCACCGGCCGAGGGCTACGCTTGGATGAAGTATGACGATGATGGCGCAGAGTTCGAGGCAAGCTTGAGCGACGTAACGCTTGTCGCACTGCTCGAAGGCTAAAGCGCCGCCGACCTTCCCGCCCTACCAGCTCAGAAGCCCGCAATAGCGGGCTTTTTTTCCGCCTGAAATTTAGCCGCTAAATTTAATGCTGCACGAATTCGATAATAATAATATTATTCTTACTAATATTCTTACTATTTTTATTCTTATTCTGTTACCATATCTTCTTACTATTGGAGGTTCATCATGGGAATTGCCAAAGAAGCCCGCGACCGCATTTTTGCTGCAGCAAATTCGCTCTATGAGCAGGCCGGCTGTGCCGGCAATTTCCCGACCGTGGACGCGGTGCGCAAGCTCGCCAAGGTCAACATGAACGATGCGAGCGTTGGCATGAAGGAGTGGCGCCGAACTCAGGCGACGCAGGCAGCGCCCGTGGCCGTGCAGGTGCCGGAGGCCGTACAGCACGCTAATGCCGTCGCATTGGCGAACCTGTGGCACGAGGCCCAGGAGCTGGCGAACGAGTCGCTGAGGGCCGTGCAGGCCGGCTGGGACGCCGAGCGCATCGAGGCCGAGACCCTGAACAAGCAGATCGGCGATGCCTACGAGGCCCTTTCCCTCACCTTCGATGCGGCCCAGCAGGATGCCGCGCTGGTCAAGATGAGTATTGACCAGTCCGAAGCGATGGTCCAGGACCTGCAGGCCGAACTCGAAGCGGCCACCGTCGCGCTGACGGCCGCCAAGGCGGCCACCGTCACGGCCGACGCCCGCACCGTGGAAATCAAGCGCCGCGCCGACGAGCTGCGTTCAGAACTCGATCACGCCCATCAGGAAGCCTCCCAGGTGCGCGAAGAGCTGGCCGCCTTGCGCCAGGCCCGTCACGCCGAGGTCGAGGCACTGAGGGCTGCTACGGCGGCCCAGCAGGCACGTTCAGATGAAGCGGTTGCGAAGGCAGATGCGTTGCGCACTGACTTGGCGACGGCCCGCGCCAAGGCCGACGCCGCCCAGGACGCACTGCAGCAGGAGCGCGCCCAGGCCGCAGCCGAGCTGCAGCGCCTCGTCCAGCAGCTCGACCAGGCGAAGACCGACCGCGACCAGGCTGTACAGACCGCGACCCAGGCCCGCGAGGAAGCGGCCAACCTGCGCGGCAAAATGGATGCGATCACCGATCAAAACTCGCAACTCCTGCAAACGCTCAAATCGGCGCAGGCAAAAGGCGCGTCCAATAGCAAAAAGGAATGATTCCATAACAATAGTTTGTGCCGCACCATGGCAATGTTGTAGAAAACTCACCAATTCTCACGGCATATGCACAGTTAGATCGAAATCAGAGTAATTAAACTGATAAATCGAAAATGAATCGGCTAAAATGAGTGTTGTTTTCATGCCACTGCCCCTATGGCAGCCATGTTTACGGCAATGCGATTTTGACCATCTACCAACAGGAGTATTCTATGAAGCAGCGCCTTCTTGTCATGAACGGTCAGCGGTTAGTTCAGAGCGAAAAAGGCGGCGACTGGAATACCGACAAGGTAGAGAAAGCCGGCGCGGTGAAGCCGGGAATCTATAACATTCACCTGTCGTCCCAAGCGGACAAATCCAAGGCGCATGATGGTCCCGTCATCCATGCCGACAAGGAACATGTGTACCAGCAAGTTGGCAAGAGCTTTGTCAAGCATGACCGCGCCGATTTCGATAAACTCCCTGAAATCGGTAGCAATTCCACCATAAAGTACGATAATGGGAAGGCGACCGTAGCCTCATCTTCAATGAAATTGGGGCGCGGAATTTCCTAAAGAACTTTAGCGGCTAAAATTTGGAGTCATGTGATGAACCAACAGCGCGAGCAGCTACAACAGCAGGCCCGAGCAGCCCAGCAATCCATCAGCACCTCTTTCGACGCCGAATCCCAGGCCGACAGCCTGGTCGAGCGGGCCAACGCCGAACAGGCCGAGCAAGCTACCTTGCTCGACACCCCATCCATTGAAAGCCAATACGCGACCGCCCTCGCCGCCCAGGTCGAAAGCAAGCACGACCAGGTAGAGCGCATCGAGGACCGGCTCGAAAGCCTCATCGAGCAGCAGTCGTCCCGCCTGCAGCAAGCGCGTTCGCAGCAGCCAGGCCTGATCGCGTTGCCGAGTACGAAATCTAAATGGCAGCAGCAGATTCATCAGCAGCAGAGCACAATGCAGCGCCTGCAGGGCCGCCTGGAGATTGTCCGAGAAATCAAGGATGGCATGGGTGTCCACGGGCCGCGCATCGAGGAAATGGCGGCGCGGCGGCTGCGCCACCAGGAGCCGGGCCTAACAAGCGAATGGGACGAACACCAGGAAGAGCTGCGCCGTACCGTGGCCCTGCAGCGCAAAAAAGAAATGGAGCAGCGACAGTCGGCCACGAATGGCAAGACACTCGGGACATCACAAACCCTCGTTCTCGCCATCGGCACCAGGTCGTAAAAAAAACCCGGCTCTGCCGGGCTTGTCCTATCTGGCGCCAGTGTCATCGACGGGCGCCTTGGTTTCAGTGCAGGACTGCCCACAGCGCGACGGCCGCCGCTGCCATCGTCACGCAAGCGGCAAACACATTCAGCCTGGCGATCCTATGGGCATCGCGAACAGGGCCGGAAAACTTCGCTACGGCCGCTTCAATCTCCGTTGCAACGCCCGCAGCAGTAGAGCGTGCGCCCTCCTGCATGAGCTGGTCGATGGCATCCTTGGCGGCCGACAGGGATGCGTTGAGGATGCGTTCGGCTTTTTCCCTGGCGTCATTCCCCCATCTGAGTGCCAGCGCCTCCAATTCCTCCTTGTACTGGTCGAGCTGGGCCTGCTGCGCCTTCGAGCTGTCCTGCAGCAGCCGATTGTTGATCGTCTGCAAAACAAGGATCGGATCGTCGCGAGACACGGCGATCCCGTGCTTGCTCGCGATTTCCTTGATGAGTTCTTCCAATTGATCGCTCATCACAGCACCGTCGCGTTATCCATCTGAGTGTAGACCTGGCCCTTGATGATTTTGAGGCGCTGGCGGGTCATGATCGTCAGCGATTCCTGCGCAATGGCCTGGTCGAAGGTCAGCCGGTCCTGGAGCATTTCCCCCAAGTCCCGGCCGTACGTTTCCTTTTTGAGCGACGGAAGCTGGATGATCGCGGATACACGGGCCTTGTTGGTCGTGTAGGCCTTCATCTGCTCGAATCCCTTGCCCTCATGTTCGATCGGTCCCCAAAATGGATTGAGCCACACCACGAACAGCGCCTCGGCCGGAAACTGGCTCACGAGCTGGTTGAAGCCGCTGATCGTGTCCAGTAGAGCCTGGCCACCCGTGACAACCGTATGGACCACCAGTTCGTGCCCCATTTCGGCCAGCAGTGCCGGCACCTGGTTGCTGATGAGGAAATGGGACAGCGGGACGAAGGAGCTTGCCCCATTGTCGATGATGACATCGCCATTGGCCGCCGCGATCATTTCAACCAGGGTGTCGAAGCTGCGCGGATTGATTTCCTCGTTTTCCATTATTTCAAGGCGTTTTACGTTCAGCGACTTGTAGCCGCAGAACGTGGAGTTGACGGGATCGGTGTCGATATTGGTCGGTGGAGCGCCCTTATCGCTGATGAATTGGGCAAGAAACGCGGCGACAACCGACTTCCCAACGCCGCCCTTCCCTTGCAGAATAAAGTGTATTTTTGCCATTATATTAAGTCCTTAACGTTAGGTTCGGGGTTGTATGAAAAGCCGGTCGTACGGTCCGGCGCCTTTACCTTCGGTGCCGGACTTTTGGGAGCGATCTTCTGATCTTGCCGGCCTCGCTCGATGGCCGGTTGCGGATCGGTTTTGGCCGGCACTGAATCGGCCGGCCTGGATGACTTCAAGCGGATATAGCGGTTCACGTAGTTGAGAAACGTGTCATATCCGAAAGCCACGCGTTTCTCTTCATGCATGTTGGCCCATATCGTTTTGACCGCATATCCCGCGTCCACGGCCAGCTTTATGTCATCGCGCACGGCCAGAAACGCGACCAGGTTCTTGTCGCGTTTTGTCGATTCACGCCGCTTCACCCACTCGGCAAGCTGCTCGGGATAAGACTTCGCCATATCAATTTTTCATCTGCTGGAAGTTCCATTTCTTGTCAATTTTTAGCCGTTTTTTACCCGGCTACGCACGATTATATGGCGTATACGGTGGCTTTCGTCATATCCGTTGCAAAAAAGACGGGTTTTATTGATATAAAAGAGGATAAATCGAAAATGGAGTGGTATCATTTCTTGGCGTAATCGACTCGTTGAGTCGGGCAGGATAGGTGAAGATAGCTATCCGGCAGGCCGGATATCTCTCTTCACGCTCCCTTATTCGCGCCTGCGGCGCTCAACGGGACTCCTGCTCTGCGAGGCCAGGCGGCTACCGCCGCCAACCCCATCGCCTGCCGGCGAACAAGGACAACAGCATGACGGACAAGGCAACAAAAGTGACTCGGAAGCACAAGCACCTTCGGGTGCCGGTGCTTCCAGATGAGGAAGTCTTAATCGCGCAGAACGCACGGGCCGCCAACCTCCCGGTGGCGGTCTTCCTGCGCAAAATCGGACAAGGCTACGAAGCACGCAGCATCCTGGACAATCGCCGCGTGGAGGAACTGGCGCGCATCAATGGCGACCTCGGGCGCTTGGGCGGTCTGTTGAAACTCTGGCTGACGAACGATGCCCGTACGGCCGAGTTTGGCGAGGCGACCATACGCGCCCTACTCTCCAAGATCGAAGCCACCCAGGACCAAATGCACGGGGTCATGCGCGAAGTGCTGATTCCGAGGGCGCAGCGGTGAAAACTTTAGCCGCTAAAGTTTTTGGGCGGGCGGCATGATCGTCAAGCACATCCCCATGGAGACCGTTCAGAAGAGCGACTTCGGGGAGCTGGTCGAGTACATGACCGATCCGCAGAACAAGAACGAGCGCGTCGGCACCGTCACCGTGACGAACTGCAAATCCGAGCAGGCCGAAATCGCCATGCTCGAAGTGCTGAACACCCAAATCCAAAACAAGCGCTCGGAAGCGGACAAGACCTACCACCTGATGGTCAGCTTTCGCCACGGCGAGCTGCCCGACGATGCCACGCTGAAAGCTATCGAGGAACGCATTTGCGCGACGCTGGGATTCGCCGAGCATCAACGCATCAGCGCGGTCCACCACGACACAGACAATGTGCATATCCACATTGCCATCAACAAGATTCACCCTACCCGCTACACCATCAATGAGCCGTACAACGCCTATCACACGCTCGCGAAGCTTTGCGAAAAACTGGAGAGCGACTGCGGCCTGGAAAAAGACAATCACACGCCGACGAAAGGACGCGGCGAGAATCGCGCCGCCGACATGGAGAGGCATTCGGACGTGGAGAGCCTGCTTGGCTGGATCAAACGTGAATGCCAGGACCAGATACGCAGCGCGCAGTCCTGGTCGTCGCTGCATGAGGTCATGCGCGACCACGGACTCGAAATCCGGGAGCATGCCAACGGGCTGATTATCAGCGCCGAAAACGGCATCAGCGTGAAGGCCAGCTCGGTGCATCGCGAGTTTTCCAAGAAAGGCCTGGAAGGGCGCTTGGGCAGCTTCACGAAGTCGCAGGCGGCGGCCATGGGCACCCCCAAGAAGCGCTACGAGAAGAAGCCGATGCGCTCGAAGGCCAATACCGTCGAACTGCACGCCAGGTACAAACAGGCACAACAAACGGCCACGGCCAGCAGGGCGACCGAGTGGTCCAAGGCCATCGCACGCAAGAACCGGCTGATCGAGGATGCGAAGCGGACCGGCCGATTGAAGCGGGCGGCAATCAAGATCAGCGGATCGCCGGGGATCGGCAAGAAGGTCATGTACGCGGCCACCAGAAAGACATTGCGCGACGACATTGCCGCCATCAACAAGGAGTACATGAAGGAGCGGCAGGCGATATACGAGAAATACCAGCGTCTGGCCTGGGCCGACTGGCTGCGTAAAGAGGCCACGGTGGGCGACCAGGAAGCCCTGGAAGCGCTGCGTTCCCGCGAAGCGTCAACGGGACTGCGAGGCAATACCGTGGCAGGGAAGGGCGCTCAAAAAGCCGGAGCGGCCCCTTCCCAGCATGACAGCATCACCAAGCGCGGCACGATCATCTACAAGGTCGGCGCCAGTGCCGTGCGCGACGACGGCGACAAGCTCAACGTGTCGCGGGGCGCCGACGACGCGGCCCTGCTTGCGGCACTGCGCATGGCGGCCGAGCGGTACGGCAACACCATCACCGTCAACGGCGCCGCCGCGTTCAAGGAACAAATCGCACGGGTGGCAGCCGCCGCCAACCTTCCCATCAACTTTGCCGACGCTGCCCTTGAAGCGCGCCGCCAGCAGTTGACCCAACCCCACACCACGAAGGAGAACACCCATGGAAGCTATAGCAGAAACGACAAGCGGCAAGTCCGAGGACGAGCTGATCGCGGACGCGATGGACGCGCTGGACAGGCCGCCGTCCGCGCAGCCGCCAGCCGCGCCGCAAGCGGCGCAGCGGGAGCCGCAGCCGCCCCAAGCCCAGGACGACGCGGATATGCCGACAGCGTTAAGCCCGACACTGGAAAAGCTGGACAGTCTCCGTCGCCCCAAGCCCGGAACGCTGTGCGAGGTTTGCCCGAACTCGGTGTGGTTCACGTCGCCGAAAGAGGTGAAATGCTATTGCCGCGTCATGTACCTGGTGGTGTGGAGCAGCAAGGAGCAAAACCAAATAACTGGGTGCGACGGGATATACGTGGGCCAGGAAGAGTAAAGCCGGTCGGTGCCTTCCAGCCGGTCCCGGCCGCAAAGGCGCACGTTGGCAAACCCAAGATCGGCAAGCTCGGCACCGCGCCACCGCCAGCGAGCAAGGACCGCCTTCGGCCCTTGTCGCAGCTCGGCGCCATCAGCATCGGCGACCACGGCGGCGCGGCAACGCCGATCCCGGCACCGGCACTGCTGCCGGCGCAACCGCAAGCGCCACGCCCCGAGGCGGGAATTCGCCGCGACATATTCGAATTGGATAAAAAATCGCCTGGCGATACCGCCGCTGACAAATATATCGCTGAGCGAGAACAAAAGCGGGCGAAAGTATTCGATATACCGAAGCATATAAGATACAATTTTACTAATGATGCAACCGTGCTATTTGGCGGATTGCGTCAAATCGACGGGCAGGCCCTGGCCCTGCTCAAGCAGGGCGAAGAGGTCATTGTCTTGCCGGTAGACGACGCGACCGCCCGCCGTCTCAAGCGGGTGACAGTCGGGGAGCAGATCGGCGTGACGGCCAAGGGTGCCATCAAAACGAAAGGACGAAGCAGATGAACGACCGGTTCAACAATGCGGTAGGACCGCAGGTACGCGCCAAGAAGCAAGGACCGGGGAAAGTCATCCCGGCCCTGGCCGCCTTGTCGCTGGGGGGAGGGCTGCAGGCAGCAACGCAGTTCTTCGCAAACGACATGCGCTATCAGGAAGCACTCGGCGCGAACGTCAACCACTTCTACGCACCGTGGGGAATCATCCAGTGGGCGGCCAAGTGGTACGGGCAGTACCCGGACGCATTCATGCGCGCCGGCAGCGTCGGTGTATCCGTGGCCGGCGTCGGCCTCATCAGCCTGGTCGTCGTCAAGATGGTCATGGCGAACACCTCGAAGGTCAATGAATACCTGCACGGTTCGGCCCGCTGGGCGAACAAGAAGGACATTCAGGATGCGGGGCTGCTGCCGCGTCCGCGCAAATGGCACGAGATACTGCGCGGCGCCCAACCGGCCGCCAGCAACGGCGTCTACGTGGGAGCCTGGGTGGACAGCAAGGGCAAGCTGCAATACCTGCGCCACAACGGCCCGGAGCACGTCCTGACATACGCGCCGACCCGTTCGGGCAAAGGCGTCGGCCTGGTGGTGCCGACACTGCTGTCCTGGCCCGACAGTTGCGTGATCACCGATCTCAAGGGCGAGCTGTGGGCCATGACGGCGGGCTGGCGGCAGAAGTACGCGAAAAACAAGGTGCTGCGCTTCGAACCGGCCGATCCGAATTGCGAGGTGTTCCACAATGCGATGGATGAAATCCGCATCGGTACCGGCAACGAAGTCGGCGACGTGCAAAGCCTGGCCACCCTGATTGTCGATCCGGACGGCAAGGGCCTGGAATCGCACTGGCAGAAGACCAGCCAGGCGCTCCTGGTCGGCGTCATTCTGCACGCGCTTTACAAGAAGAAGAACGAAGGCACGCCGGCATCGCTGCCTTACGTTGACCATATGCTGGCCGATCCGAACCGCAGCACGGCCGAACTGTGGATGGAAATGGCAACCTACAGCCACGTCAACGGCAAGAACCACCCAGCGGTCGGCGCCGCCGCCCGCGACATGATGGACCGCCCGGAGGAAGAAGCCGGTTCCGTCCTGTCAACCGCCAAGTCCTACCTGGCCCTGTACCGCGATCCCATCGTGGCGCGCAATGTGAGTTCGTCCAGCTTCCGCATCAAGGACCTGATGAACCATGACAGCCCGGTAAGCCTGTACATCGTGACGCAGCCGAACGACAAGGCCCGCCTGCGCCCGCTGGTGCGGATCATGATGAACCAGATCGTGCGCCTGCTGGCCGACAAAATGGAATTCGAGCGCATCCAGGCAAGCATGCCCTGGTGGCGCCGGCTGCTCGCTAAGGCGGGCATCGCCCAGGCCGCCGAAACCTACATCCGTTCCAAGAAGGGCTACAAGCATCGGCTGCTGGGCATGATCGACGAGTTCCCGAGCCTCGGCAAGCTGGAAATCCTGCAGGAGTCGCTGGCATTCGTTGCCGGTTACGGTATCAAGTTCTACCTGATCTGCCAGGACATCAACCAGCTCAAGAGCCGGGAGACCGGGTACGGCCCCGACGAGACCATCACATCGAACTGCCACGTCCAGAACGCGTATCCGCCCAACAGGGTCGAGACCGCCGACCACCTGTCGAAACTGACGGGAACGACGACGGTGGCGAAGGAGCAGATCACGACCAGCGGCCGGCGCACCAGCGGCATGCTGGGCCAGGTCTCGCGGACCATTCAGGAAGTCCAGCGCCCGCTGCTGACGACCGACGAATGTCTGCGGATGCCAGGCCCGAAGAAGGACGGCGAACTGATCGTGGAAGCCGGCGACATGGTGGTCTACGTCGCAGGGTTCCCGGCCATCTACGGCCGCCAGCCGCTGTACTTCCAGGACAAGACCTTTACGGCGCGCGCCGCCGTCGAGGAACCCAAACACAGCGACAAGGTACGCAACGTCCCGGCCGCGACAGAAGAAAAGGCGATCACGATATGAAACTGAAACCCATCCTGCGCAGGATCACCGTCGTGACCGCCATTACGGGCCTGTCCATCACCGCGCTCGGCCTGCTGTTCTACGTAGCAGGCGGCCGGGTCAACACCACCAGGAGCATTCCGGTCGGGCTGTACTGGACCAGCAGCCAGCCGGTGGAGAAGGGCGCCTACGTGCTGCTTTGCCCGCCACCGGGCGAAGTGATCGCGGAAGCCAAGCGGCGCGGCTACCTCGCCACCGGTTTTTGCCCCGGCAAGCTCGGTTACATGATGAAGAAAATTTTAGCGGCTAAAGACGACGCCGTTGCGATCACCGATGCCGGCGTGACGGTCAATGGCGCGATGCTGCCGCTCAGCGCGCCCATGGTGATGGACAAATTCGACCGGCCGCTGCCGCGCTACCAGCACGCCAAATTCACCATCAGCGACAACGAAGTCCTGGTCATGTCCGACGTTAACGGCAAGTCTTTCGACGGCCGCTACTTCGGCCCGATCCTGCGTTCCCAAATCCAGACCGTCATCGTGCCGGTCTTCACCTGGTAGGAGGCGATATGAAACTGTTCATTGCGGAGAAGCCGGAGCTGGCGAAAGCCATCGTTGAAGGCTTGGGAGGTGGGAGTCGGAAGGACGGCTACTACGAGTGCGGCGACAGCAAGGTGGCCTGGTGCTTCGGCCACATGCTGCAACTGCTCGATCCGGAGGACTACGACGAGCGGTACAAGGTCTGGTCGATGGACGACCTGCCCATGTCGCATATCCCCTGGCGCAAGAAGCCGAGCGGCGACGCCAGCAGCCAGAAGCAGCTCCAGGTCATCACCGGCCTGCTCAAGCAGGCCAGCAGCGTCGTCAATGCAGGCGACCCGGACGAAGAAGGACAGCTCCTGGTCGATGAAATCCTGGAATACGCGAATTGCCGCCTGCCAGTGCAGCGCGTCCTCATCAACAGCAACACGCCTATCGCCGTAAAAAAGGCGCTCGGCGCGATGCGGGACAACAAGGAGTTCGCCGGCATGTCGGCCGCCGCCGAAGCCCGCAGCGTGGGCGACCAGCTCTACGGCTACAACCTGACCAGGGCGTACACCCTGGCCGCCCGCGCCAAGGGCTACCAGGGCGTCATGAGTGTCGGCCGCGTGCAGACCCCCATCGTCGGCATGGTGGTGCGCCGCACCCGTGCCTTCAAGGCCCATGCGAAAGCCTTCTACTACAACGTCACGGGGCAGTTCGACGTGGCCGGCGTGGCCTTCCCGGCCCGGTACCAGGTCGTTGACGGCGACCCCGTGGACGAGAAGCGCCGCCTCACCAATGAGGCCCACGCCCAGGGCATCGCCGCCGCTGTCAAGGGACAGCCGGCCCGAATTGTCAGTGCCAAGACCACGAGCGAGGAAAAACACCCGCCGCTGCCCTACAACCTGCTCAAGCTGCAGACGGACGCATCGCGCAAGTACGGGTACAAACCGGATCAGACCAAAGACATTACCCAAGCGCTGCGCGAGAAGCACAAGCTGATTACGTACAACCGCAGCGACTGCGAATACCTTCCGGACGAAATGCACGCCGAAGGACCGACTGTATTGGCAGCCATCGCGAAAACCGCGCCGATCCTGGCCGCCGCCGCGCAGCGCGGCGACCCGACCATCAAGAGCCGGGCATTCAATTCGGCCAAGGTATCAGCCCACCACGGGATCATCCCGACCGAGACTGTCGCCGACCTGGCCAACCTGAGCGAAAGCGAGCAGAAAATCTACCTGCTGATCGCTCGCGCCTACATCGCCCAATTCTGGCCGAAACAGCAGTTCGACCGCACCGATGTGCTGGTCGAGGTGGCCGGCCACCGTTTCGGGGTCCGTGCCGACGTGACAACGCGGGCCGGCTGGCTCGCCCTGTACAAGAACGACGCCGGCAATGAGGACCTGGAGGGCGACGAGAGCGCCGTCGCGGTTGACATTCGGGCGCTGCGCGACGGCCAGGCCGGCACCTGCACCGACACCGAGGCGGCCCAGCAGGAAACGAAGCCGCTGCCGCTGTACACGATGGCGACCCTGCTGACGGACCTGACCCGCGTAGCGAAGTACATACGCGACGACCGGCTGCGCAAGCTGCTGCTCGACAAGGACAAGGGCAAGGAAGGCGAACATGGCGGCATCGGCACGCCAGCGACCAGGGACAGCATCATCAAGACGCTGTTCGACCGATCGTACCTGGTCGAGCAAGGCAAGAACATTGTCCCGACCAAAACGGCGGAAGAGTTCTACGACGCCTTGCCCGACCAGGCCAAGTTCCCGGACATGACCGCCCTATGGCACGAGCAGCAAAAATCCATCAAGGCCGGCGAGCGCGACACGGTGTCGTTCGTCACCGAACTGATGGAGTACATCGCCGGCGAAGTGGCCGGCGTCAAGGATCACGGGCTGGACATCAAGGTCGATATCCACCCGTGCCCGACATGCGCGAAGCCACTGGCGCGCATCAAGAAGAAGGACAAGAACGAATTCTTTTGGGGCTGCAGCGGCTACAGCGATGGCTGCAAATACTCGTGCGAAGACAAGGCGGGCAAGCCGGTACCGAAGGAAGTGCCGAAGGTCTCGGAGCTGCACAAGTGCATGTCGTGCGGAAAAGGCCTGTCCCGTCGCCCGAGTCCCAAGAAGAAGGGCGCGTTCTGGTGGAGCTGCAGCGATTACCCTACCTGCAAGCAGTCGTACAACGATGTCAAGGGCAAACCCGACTACAGCAAGCCGAAGTCTGCAGCCGCCGCGTAATCAACTTTCAAGGAGTACATCATGACCGTTCATATCGGAACCATCACTTTCCCCCTCGGGACCGACGCCACCCAAAACAAGGCGCTGCTTGAGCCGCCAGCGCCCGACGGCGCCGGCAGCGGCCCCGTCATCGAGAAGCTGCAGGATGCCCTCACGCCTGGCTACCAGGCCGAATTCGACCCGACCGAGGCCGAGGCGGCTGGCGCGTTCCAGGAGGACGCGCTGAGCGAGGCCGACGCGCTCGCCAGCACCCACGACACGGCGCACTTCGCCAGCGAGCCGGAAATCATCCCCCTGTTTGCACCGGCCCGCACCGGCAAGGGCGTCGGCCTGGTCATTCCTGGCGCGCTCGACACGCCAGTGAAGGAGTAAGCGGGTGGCCTTGTCAATCGAGCAGTGCAAGGAAATGGTCCTTGAATTCTGCTCGATCTACCCCGTCGCGGCACATGTCGCATTCAAGATTCGTAATACCCAAGAGGAATTGTATGGACCAGAAGCCACCAAAGAAAAAGCCGGCACCATCCTCGGTGCGTTTTGTCCCGAACGACGACAAGCGGACTTCGCCGCTTCCAACTTTCGTGACGCGGACGAGTTTAAAGGAACTCTTAGACACGAAGTCCTCGGGCACTTCGGAATCAACACCTTTACCGCCGACGAAAAAGCCGGAGTCTTAACGGCCATTGTCGAGGCCCGCGACCAGCCTGTCTTGCGTGGTCTCTGGCGAAAGATTGACAAGCTGTACGAGGATCGGCCCGAGCGCATCCGGGCCGAAGAGGTCTTTGCCTTCACATGCGAGGCGATCCGACCGGACAGACCAGTCGATCCGATTCAAGCAGAAAAGTCGTACAGGGAGGTCTGCGTGGAACGCACCAGGCCAATGACCGAACGGGACCTGACCAATATCACGTCCATGGTTGCCCAGGGAATGCGCGAACAGACGCGAGAGCCGCAGGAACACCCTTGGGCCGATTACGAAATGCGAAGAGGTGACAACATGGAAAACGAAAAAAAGCCGTTCCACGAGACCGTCGCGGAAAAGCTGATCGAGCAATTGAAACAAGGCACCGCCCCGTGGCAGAAGCCGTGGGAACCCGGCGAGGCCGGCGCCAACATGCCCGTCAACCCCACGACGGGCAAGCGCTACAAAGGCATCAATGCCCTGCAGCTCATGAGCGAGGGCCGCGAGGACCAGCGCTGGATGACGTACAAGCAGGCGGCGGCGGTCGATGCCCAGGTCCGCAAGGGCGAGAAAGGCACGCCGATCCAATACTGGAAATTCAGCGAAGACCAGAACAAGACGGACGCGGCCGGCAAGCCGATCCTCGACAACAAGGGCGATCCGGTCAAAGAGACCGTCCAACTTGAGCGGCCAAGGGTGTTCTTCGCCACCGTATTTAACGCCGAGCAGATCGACGGACTGCCGCCGCAGCAGCCACGCCCGCAGCAGGCCTGGAACGCCGTCGAGCGGGCCGAGCAAATACTGCAGGCCTCGGGCGCGACGATCCGCCATGGCGAACACGACCGCGCTTTCTACCGTCCATCGAGCGACAGCATCCACTTGCCGGAAAAGGACCAGTTCCCGACAGCGGACAATTACTACGCGACGGCCCTGCACGAGCTGGGCCATTGGACCGGCCACGGCACCCGGCTCGACCGCGACCTGGTGCATCCCTTCGGCAGCGAAGGCTATGCAAAGGAAGAGCTGCGCGCTGAAATTGCCAGTATGATCCTGGGCGACGAGCTGGGCATCGGCCACGATCCCGAGCAGCATGCCGCGTATGTCGGGTCTTGGATCAAGGCCCTCGAAGATGATCCGCTCGAGATTTTCCGCGCAGCGGCCGACGCCGAAAAAATTCAGGAGTACGTCATGGGCCTGGAACAGAAGCACGAACAGGAGCTGGCCACCTCGGAGGCCCTTAACGTCGCAGTCGAACAGGTGCTGCGCTACACCGACACGTCCAACATCGAGGACGAACAGCTTGCCATGGTCGAAGCCCGGATTTATCAGGTGAAGAGCTTGGGTTTCGCCACGCTGCAGGATGTCACTGGCAGCGATCCGACGCTGTTCCACGAAACCGCCCTTACGCGCCTCGCCCCGGCATTTGACCTCGACAACCCGGCACCAGCCACCGCCTATTTTGAAGGCCTCGACCACCAGGCACTGGCCCGCGAGTTCGCCGACAAGGCCCAGGAGCTTGTACAGACCGAGCGCCATCAGGAAACCGTTGCGCGGACAGCAGTTCCAGACCAAACGGCCGCGCAGCAAGCCAGCGAGGATCGGGCCGAGGCCTGGACGCTGACCCGCATCGAGAAGGACAGCCTGGCGCGCGCCCTGGACGGCGCCAGCGAGGCGCAGCTCAAGCGCGTCGATAAAGTCCTGGCCGACATGGAACCGCTGTCGGCCGACAATCCGTTCTGGCAGCGCAACGAGCTGCCGCAGGACGTAGCTGCGCTGGCCGACAAGATCGAGAGCGCGAAGGAGCTGGTGACGGTGCGCCAGGCCGACGCCATCGTTGCCGCCGCACGGCTTGACCTGGTGACCGGCCAGGCCTTCGGCCGGGAGCGTGCCGGCGACGGCGAAGCCATGGACCGCGATGCCGAGCAAAACCTTGGCTTCACGCTCCCGCACGACTGGACCGGCGGGGTCCAGGTGCAAGGCAATATCAAGCGGTACATTGACGACTCCGAATGGGTTGTCATGCCGGCAGCGAACAGGGGCGAGAAGCCGGAATTTTGGGGCGTCTACGCCCAGCTCGGCGACGGCACCCATCAGCACCTGGCCGACAGGCCGACCGAGCTGCAGGCCGACGAGCTGGCCGAGCGCCTGGCCGTGATCGACGCCCGGTCCACCGTCAGCGAACACGAAAAGGCGGCCAAACTCGCCCGCGTCAACGAGGAACGGGTTCGCCGCAACCCCGACAGCACCGACGAGGACATTTCAGCGGCTAAAGACGCTCGCAAGAATGCCGAGTTCGCCGCGACCACCAACGACGCCGACCTGCAGCGCAGGATCGAATTTGAAGAGCGTCAGCGCGCCCAGCCGGCAGCGCCGGCCGAAGCGCGCCAGGATGCCCCTAAAAACCTGATCGCCGTTCCGTACAAGGAAAAGGAGGAAGCCAAGGCGCTCGGGGCGAAATGGGACCGCAAGGAACAGTCCTGGTACGTTCCGCAAAACGTCGACCCGGCCCCATTCGCAAAATGGACGCAGCAACCGGCCCAAACGGCCGCAGGCGAGGCGCAAGCGCGTGTGACGGCCGCTGACACGCCGGCAGTCCCCAAGGCCGCAGAAGGCCGCGTGTACCTCGCCGTGCCCTATAGCGAACGCACCGCGGCCAAGGCGGCCGGCGCCGAATGGGACAAGATGGCCAAGTCCTGGTACGCGGGTCCAAAGGCCGACCTTGCAAAGCTGGACAAGTGGAAGCCGGAAAATGTGCCGGCCGAGCAGGGACCGGCGATGACGCCAAGGGAAGAATTTGCCGATGCGCTGCGCTCGATTGGGTGCGTGGTCCCTGCCGGCAGCGAGCATCCCATCATGGACGGCACGAAGCGCCGCATCACTGTCGAGGGCGAGAAGTTCAGCGAAAAATCCGGGTCAGGCTTCTACGTCGGCCACATGGACGGCCATCCGGCCGGCTATATGAAGAACAACCGGACGGGCAACGACCTCACCTGGAAGGCCAAGGGCTACACGCTCGATCCGGAACAAAAGGCTTTGCTGGCCGCCCAGGCGGCCGAGAAGCTGCAGCAGCGCGAAGCCGAGCTGTCCAAGCAGCAGGAGCAGGCCGCCAAGCGGGTCGGCAAGGAGCTGGGCAAGCTGGTGCCGGTGACGGTGGCCACGCCGTACATGCAGGCCAAGGGCATCGAGCCGCATGCCGGCGCCCTGACCGACAAGGACGGCAAGAAGACGTACCTGCCGGCCACCGATGTCGATGGCAAACAATGGACGACGCAGTACATCAAGGAGGACGGCACCAAGCGCTTCGCCAAGGACAGCAAGAAGGAAGGATGCTTCCACGTCGTCGGCGGCATGGACGAGCTGGCGAAGGCGCCGGCCATCGTCATCGGCGAAGGCTACGCCACCGCCGCCAGCCTGAAACAATCGCTCGGCTTTGCCACTGTATCGGCGTTCGACTCGGGCAACCTGGCCGCCGTGGCCCAGGCGTTGCACCAGAAGTTTCCGGACAAGCCGGTCGTGATTGCCGGCGACGACGACCGGCACCTGGAAGTGACCCAGGGCGCCAATCCCGGCCGCAGCAAGGCCGAGGAAGCGGCCAAGCTGGTCGGCGGCAAGCTGATGATGCCGATCTTTGCGCCTGGCGAGAACAGCTATCCGGTCAACCTGGAACCAGTGACCCCAGACAAATACCGAGAACACCAGCGCACCGGCAAAGCCCTGAGCGACGAGCAGACGGCGGCGCTGGCGCAGATGAAGCAGTTCACGGATTTCAACGACCTGGCGAACAAGAGCGCGCTCGGCATCGAAGGGATCGACCGCCAGGTGCGGTCTCTGGTCGATTCCGTCATCGAGAAGCACCAGGCGGCGCAGGCGCAGTCCGAGCAGCAGGAGCAGGATCACGGCGCCACCGTCGAGCCAGAGAAGGAGAAAAAGGCGCAGCAGGTCGAGGCGCCGAAGCGCCGCAGGGCCGCGAAGGTCGCGTAATCAATCGCCGGGCGGCCGCTACGACCCGCCCGGCTCACCCACATGGAGAACATCATGGCATCCGTCAACAAAGTCGTCATCGTCGGCAACCTCAGCCGCGACCACGAAATCCGCTATCATTTGCAGATAGCGTGAGCACACCTATCGTCATTTGCAGTTATCGTGAGCCGGAATTGGCGTCGAATGCGAGCACGGCCACTTTCAAACGCGAGCCCGGCGAGACCGGGCGATTTTTATAACCAAGAAAAACCGAACACATGCCATTTTTAGACTGGGTGAACAAGAATCAAGCGAAGGAGACCACTCGGGAGGTTCCCTATCACTTGCTCAAACAGGAGTCCGTCCACGGGGACGTATCTGGTGCCAGTGCCGACAACCGGTTCTGTCGCGTTGTTGATCAAACGGCGGAAATTGGCCGAAAACGGAGCTGCTCCCCTCAAACTGGACGGACCACTCCTGCCATCGCAGAAAATTGGTCGGCGAACGACATCGCCTCAGCGCCGTCGATCTCGAACTGACCTTTGCGGATCATGTGCATCAGCTCTATTCCAGCCAGCACCGAACTGGCGGACCGGAACGATTTGAAGTTGAGCATGGGCCTGGTCATCCGCTTGATGGCGCGATGGTCCTGCTCGACGATGTTGTTGAGGTATTTGACTTGGCGCACCATAATCTGGACGTCGCGACCAGCGTTGACCTCGTCGATCGCCGCCTTGTTGGCACCGCTCTTGTCCATCGCGATCTTGTCGGGATCGCCGTTCGCCCCCATCGCCTTTTCGAAGAAGCGCTTCGCTGCAGCCATGTCGCGCTTGGCTGTCAACAGGAAGTCGACGGTCTTACCCTGCTTGTCGACAGCGCGGTAGAGGTATTTCCAGACCCCTTTGACCTTGATATAGGTCTCATCCATTCGCCAGCTGCCACCGACCGGGCGCTTGTGTTTCCGGGCCATCTTTTCGATGAGCGGCAGGAAACGAACCGCCCACCGGTTGATCGACGAATGGTCGACCGACACGCCGCGCTCTTCCATCATCTCCTCGAGGTGCCGGTAACTCAGCGGGTAGGCTGCATACCAACGGATGCAGACCAGGATCACATCGATAGGAAAGCGTATCCCTTTGAAATTGATCATATCGATTCGTCATGAGTTCGGGCGCCGCAGTTTACCTGATTGGTCAGTTGACGTTCGCTAATGCGACAGAACCCTTGAAGGCCTCCTCGATGCGCCAGCGTTGGTGGTACAGGTCGCCGAACACGCTGGCCGGAAAGCGTATGACGTCGAACAGATTGGTCATCAGCACGCGCACCTTGCCGGTCGAGGCGACGTGGCGGACCAGGCGCACAGTTTGCCGCGCTGGTGGGCACTCGTAGTCGGTGCAGTCGCGTCGGTCTGGCGCTTTTAGCGTGACCACGGCTTCGGCCAAGCCACTGCGCAGGAACTCGCGCACGCAGGCGAAGCCGGCGTTGCCGGCGCGCTCGACACGCATGCAGAAACCGACGCCGCGCTGGCTCAGCGCGGCAGGCAACCAGCGGCACGGGTAGCCGCGGTCCATGAGCAGCAGGTCGCCGGGACCGAGCCGGTCGAGATGCTGGAAGAGCATCTGGCGCTCATTCTCGTGGACGCTATGAAGCGAAGCGGCCAGCATCATTTCGGCGCCGGGCAGAAACAGGCCGAAGGCGATTTGGTCGGCGCTGGCCGGGTTGGCCACGGTGCTGGCGCGCAGTCCGAAGCGTAAGGTCGAGGCGTCGGCCGCGACCAGGCGCAGGCCATGCCAGCGCGGCACGAAGCCGGCGCCGTCGGCGCGCGCGACCAGCCAGTCGTTGAGAGACGGAATGGCGGTGGCGGCGAGCTTGGCGCGGGCGCGCGAGAACGCGCGTTCGGAAACGTGGTGCACCAGTTGCGCCTGCTGTTCGAGGTGGCCGAAGAACTCGCCAAGCTCAGCGCGCACACTCTTACGCATACCGCCGAGCATGGCGGCCAGCAGGCAGGGCAAAGGTAGCTTGCGTTCTCGGCAAAATGCGTTTGGATGGTCGGCATGGCGGGCCTGGGCATGGAATTGGGGCGATTGCAGGTGTTGCGCAAATGCGGCATACAGGGAAGACAAAGACATGGCGGCCAATGAGGTCAAAAAGACCCTATTGGCCGCCGCCCTGCCGCCGCGAAAAGACCCGCATCCGCAGGGCGGCGGCCGCGCGAAGCGGCTCATTTGTCAACAATTATTTGAAGGTGGCGCTTTGTTTTGAGTTCGGGTTGCGCTTAAGTCCGGTAGATTGGGCCGCTTGGGGGTGTAAGCCGGAACCGCCGAAAATTCCGCCAGAGCAGGCTGTATGAGCACATAAGGAAGGCGAGGGAAACGGAAAAAATAGTACGCTAAGCTTTCAACACTCGTTTTCTGTGGGCTCCAAGGTTAGAACTGCTCCCATTCCTCGTTCGTACCTGACGGCGCGTTCCCGATCTTTCTGAGGGGCGCACTACTGTCTGCTGCGATTCTGACCGGACTCGGTTTCTTGCGGAGCGGCTTGATAATGCCGTGCGCGGCTGCTGCACGTTGCGGTTTGGCGGTCGGCGCCGCTGCTGTCATCTGCAAGCCATCCAACTTGAATACGCTAACCACTTCCGCTAGATTGCAGGCCTGTTCCTGCAACGATTCGGCCGCTGCTGCTGCTTCCTCCACCAGTGCCGCATTCTGTTGCGTCACGGTGTCCATCTCGGTAATGGCTTGATTGATCTGATTGATGCCCGCTTCCTGCTCGCGGCTGGCAGCAGTGATCTCACCCATTATGTCGGTCACCCGCTTGACGCTGGCGACGATCTCGTCCATCGTCGTGCCAGCCTGACTGACCAATTTGCTGCCGGCATCGACTTTTTCGACCGAATCGCCGATCAGCGTCTTGATTTCCTTGGCGGCGGCGGCCGAGCGTTGCGCCAAGTTGCGCACTTCGGATGCCACCACCGCAAAGCCGCGTCCCTGTTCGCCGGCGCGCGCCGCTTCGACCGCCGCGTTCAGCGCCAGAATATTGGTCTGGAACGCGATGCCGTCGATCACGCCGATGATGTCGACGATCTTCTTGGACGATTCGTTGATCGAGCTCATGGTGTCGACCACTTGCGATACGACTGTACCGCCTTTGACCGCCACGTCCGACGCGGAGATGGCCAACTGATTGGCCTGGCGCGCGTTGTCGCTGTTTTGCTTGACGGTGGAAGTCAGTTCTTCCATCGAGGAGGCGGTTTCCTCCAGTGAACTGGCTTGCTGTTCGGTGCGCGATGACAGGTCCAGGTTGCCGGACGCGATCTGACTGGACGCCGTAGCGATGGCGTCGGTGCCACTGCGCACTTGGCCGACAATATTGGCGATGCTGTCGCGCATGGTCTTAATCCCATGCAGCAAGCTCGAGTTGTCACTCCCCTTGAGCTCAATCGACACCGTCAGATCGCCTTCGGCGATGCGGCGGGTGATACCGGCTGCATAATCCGGTTCGCCGCCGAGCTGTTTTAACAGGCCGCGTCCAATCACGACGCCGACCGCCAGCAAGATGCCACCCAGGATTAGCGAAGCGAGCGAAAAATTTAGCACCCTGTTCCAGATCGTCGCATCAACCGTATCGATATACACACCCGAGCCAATGATCCAGCCCCAAGGCGCGAACCCCTTCACGTATGACACCTTCTGTACCGGTTTGTCACTGCCTTGCTTGGGCCACATGTAGAACACGAAGCCGGCGTTGGAAGCCTTAACAATCTTCACAAATTCGACAAACAGATGCTTGCCGGTCGGATCCTTGTTGTCGCTCAAGTCCTTGCCTTCCAGATCCGGCTTGATTGGATGCATCAGCATGGTTGGATGCATGTCGTTGATCCAGAAATATTCGGTGTCGCTGTAACGTAGGCCCTTGATGCTGTCCATCGCCTTCTGCTGCGCTTCCTGCTGCGGCAGCACGCCTTTGGCGGCCTGTGTGTTGTAATACTCGAGAATGCCGTATGCGGTTTCCACCGCTTGGCGCACATTGCTTTGTCTTTCGTTCAGAATCAGTGTCCGTTCCGAATACAGGAACAGCGCGGTCAGGACCACGATGCCGATGATCGCGTTCATGGTGAGCAGGCCGAGTTTTTTGGCAATGCTTATGGATTGGATGCGTGATGAGTTCAACATAATGGCCTGTCTATGGTTCGTGTAGGTGGTTACTTGTCCATCGTCTTACTAGTGTTGCTATAAGCTGCCGGCCCGATTTGTCTTACAGCCAGCGCAAGCAGCGCGAGCCTTCAACGAACCTAGCTCAGGCAGCCAGCTTGTCGATTAGTCCGATTTCCGAACTCGACATCAGTTTGCCGATATCGACCAAGATCAGCATGCGTTGGTCCAGCGTACCCAAGCCGATCAGGTAGTCGGTATCGAGTGCGCCGCCCATCTCCGGCGCCGGTTTGATTTGCTCGGCGGTGAGCGTAATCACATCTGATACGCTGTCGACCACCATACCCATCACGCGTCCCGCGATGTTGAGAATGATGACCACCGTGAATTGGTCGTAGGTTGGGTCGCCAAGATTGAACTTGATGCGCATGTCGATGATCGGCGCGATGACGCCGCGCAGGTTGACCACGCCTTTGATAAAGGCGGGCGCATTGGCGATGCGGGTGACGGCATCATAGCCGCGCAGCTCCTGCACTTTTTGAATGTCGATGCCGTACTCTTCGTCGCCCAGAGTAAAGGCGAGGAATTCCAGTGCGGCGAGTGCCGTACCGGCAGTCTTGATTTCGGGCGCTGTGGCAAACATCATTGTTCCTATCATTGAGGGTGATTGGTTTGAAAAATTTCGTGCTGGTGATCGCTACGCACCTGCGGGCGGGTCATGTATTGATATAGCAAGAGCAGTTCGAGTTCGAGTCTGCAAATCAATCGTTTACATCGATTCAGGCTCGGCGCTGACGGTGTCGTGGCGGGGCCGCGCGTCGAAGCCCAACCCGGCTCTGTGGGAATTCGAATTCGTATGAGACTGCCCATCCACCGCATGGCAGTTCTCCTGTGCTGCATTTGCATTGAACACTCGATGGCACGCGCCCATAGTCGAGGCAAGCGAAAGTTCAACGGGTGCTATAACGTGATAAATGCCGCCGGTTTGGGCCGAAGGATTAAGTGCTGATCGCGGGGGGGGGCAACATCATTTGCAATGTCCCTAACAAATCGATTTGTTAAGCTTTGAGCGACATGCTGGTTTAGGCGCGACGCTTTGCGCGTAAAGTTCATTGAATATACACTAGAAGTTACCCATGGAACACATTCTTTACGGAATCATGAGGGTGATGCTGAGGGGTTCTGTCGCATTAGCGAACGTCAACTGACCAATCAGGTAAACTGCGGCGCCCGAACTCATGACGAATCGATATGATCAATTTCAAAGGGATGCGCTTTCCTATCGATGTGATCCTGGTCTGCATCCGTTGGTATGCAGCCTACCCGCTGAGTTACCGGCACCTCGAGGAGATGATGGAAGAGCGCGGCGTGTCGGTCGACCATTCGTCGATCAACCGGTGGGCGGTTCGTTTCCTGCCGCTCATCGAAAAGATGGCCCGGAAACACAAGCGCCCGGTCGGTGGCAGCTGGCGAATGGATGAGACCTATATCAAGGTCAAAGGGGTCTGGAAATACCTCTACCGCGCTGTCGACAAGCAGGGTAAGACCGTCGACTTCCTGTTGACAGCCAAGCGCGACATGGCTGCAGCGAAGCGCTTCTTCGAAAAGGCGATGGGGGCGAACGGCGATCCCGACAAGATCGCGATGGACAAGAGCGGTGCCAACAAGGCGGCGATCGACGAGGTCAACGCTGGTCGCGACGTCCAGATTATGGTGCGCCAAGTCAAATACCTCAACAACATCGTCGAGCAGGACCATCGCGCCATCAAGCGGATGACCAGGCCCATGCTCAACTTCAAATCGTTCCGGTCCGCCAGTTCGGTGCTGGCTGGAATAGAGCTGATGCACATGATCCGCAAAGGTCAGTTCGAGATCGACGGCGCTGAGGCGATGTCGTTCGCCGACCAATTTTCTGCGATGGCAGGAGTGGTCCGTCCAGTTTGAGGGGAGCAGCTCCGTTTTCGGCCAATTTCCGCCGTTTGATCAACAACGCGACAGAACCAGGCATCGTCGCGCCCCAAGAGGTGCACTATCTGCAAGCGCAGGCGGCCGGTACCGGCGCGCTGCAATCGGGCGACGGCACGAAGGTGGGCGACACGCGCGCCGCGTTGAACAACACGATGTCGAAAGTGATGGTCGGCTGGGGCAAGCTCTTTGCGATGGCCGAGCTGGCCAACCGCCGCGTGACGTTCATCGCGGCGTACCGCACCGCCGTCGAGCAAGGCATGGCCGACCCGGCGCGCTTTGCACAGGAATCGGTATCGCAAACCCAGGGCACCTACAACCCCGGCAACAAGCCGGTCTGGGCGCGCGGTGCGCTAGGCGGGCTGGCCCTGACGTTCAAGCAATATTCGATTGCCTACGTCGAGCTGCTGTCGCGGATGGCGTTTGCTGGACTGCCTGGATCGCCGGAGCGCGCGGCCGGCCGGCGCGGCGCTCTGTACATGCTGGCGGTCCTGTTCCTGATGTCGGGGGCCGATGGCCTGCCCTTCGAACAAGACCTGGAGGACGTCATTGACGGCATCTTGCAGCGGATGGGATTCAACTTTTCCAGCAAGCGTGCCAAGCAAGCCTTCCTTACCGACGTGTTGGGCGAAGGCGGCGCAGACTTCGCGCTCAAGGGAATCTCCAGTTTGCCGGGTATGCCGATCGACGTCGCCGGACGCTTCGGCATGGGCAACCTGATCCCCGCCACCGGGTTGTTCACGAAAAAAGAATCCTACGCAAACGATATCGGCGAGCTGGCTGGCCCCGCCGCCGACCTGGCCAAGCGCACGTTCAACGGCGCCGGCAAGGCGCTCGGCGGCGACCTGGCCGGCGCGGCGCTGGAGCTGTCGCCAGTATCGGTTCGCAATCTGACCAAGGGCGTCGACATGCTGGCCAGCGGCGCGTACAAGGACAGCCGCGGCTACAAGGTCAACGACGTAACGGCGATCGAGGGCGCCATGAAGATCGTGGGCTTCCAGCCGAACAGCACGGCAGCGATTCAGGACGCCAAGGGCCAGGCGCTCAACATGATTACCCAGAACCGGATGCGCTCGGCACAGATCCAAGAGCATTGGGCGCAGGGGCTGGCCGTCGGCGACAAAAACACGGTGCAGCAGGCCCGGGAAATGCGCGACGACTGGAACGCCAAAAATCCGGAGGCGCCCATCAAGGTCAGTATGCCGGCGGTGATCAAGCGTGTTCGGGCGATGCACCAGGACGTGCTGATGCGCACGCTGAAAACGGCGCCGAAAGCCATGAAGGCGGCCGTGCGGGAGGAATTGGCCCAAACGCGTTAAGGCAATGCGGCCCCATTCTGTTCGGGGTCGTTTTGTTAAAAGGTTTGCACGGATCGGTTGGCTTGACATCCTCCCCGCCCTAAAGGACGGGGATTCCTACGGCGCTGCGCGATGATTTGCGAGTCGCTTCGGTGGGTTCCTGCTTCATCGAGCGGCCTGACTGCGCCGACTCTCCACAGGCTAACAAGCGATATCCTCGCTCTAAAACATTGATCGCGCCGACGACATCGGCATTATTTTCGTAGCCACAATCGACGCACAAAAACGTTGCCTGCGTAAGCCGATTGTCTTTCGATATATGGCCGCAGCACGGGCAAGTGCGACTGGTGTTGTGCGGCGGTACAGCAAGCAACATGCCGCCGCAAGATGGTGAAACAGAAATCCGGCCTGAACCGCGCTATTCTCGATCAGGGCTGGGGCGAGTTCAGGAGACAACTGGACTACAAGGTGGCATGGAACGGCGGCATGTTGCTTGCTGTACCGCCGCATAACACCAGTCGCACTTGCCCTTGCTGCGGTCATATATCGAAGGACAATCGGCAAACACAAGCGAAATTCTTATGTGTCGATTGTGGCTATGAAAATAACGCCGATGTCGTCGGCGCTATCAATGTTTTAGAGCGGGGATACCGCTTGTTAGCCTGTGGAGAATCGGTGCAGTCAGGCCGCTCTGTGAAGCAGGAACCCACCAAAGCGACTCAAGCAGTTTTTGTTTGAGCGCCGTAGGAATCCCCGTCCTTTAGGGCGGGGAGGATGTCAACAATGACCACCAACGAATTCTGGACCCTTGGTATTGCTGCATACGCTGCCGTTATTGCCACATTCGTCCTTGGAAAATCGAACACTTGGGTGTAGGCGGCTTTGTATATTATCCGCC
This sequence comes from Janthinobacterium sp. CG3, assembly GCF_000344615.1. Lineage (GTDB taxonomy): Bacteria > Pseudomonadota > Gammaproteobacteria > Burkholderiales > Burkholderiaceae_D > Janthinobacterium. Next base: position 61,143 of record NZ_KB467826.1, read on the forward strand.
GCAGCCGGTGCCGCGCCCTGCTCTTCCGCTCATTCAGCCTGTGATTGCCAGATAACTTTCAGTTCACATATTGTCGCGCGATGAGCTATATCAATCAGTGGCCGGAAGCGGCCCACTACTATCAACCTGACTGATAACTCGAGGGCGACATGGACAATTCCATACCAAATATTCCAGATGAAATATGCGATATCTTCCGGGCGTGGGCGCGGGCGGGCACCGCCTGGCTGGCCGCGCGCCGCTAACGGCGGCGGCGCGCCCCGCCCTTGCGCGCGCTCAACTCGTGATTAGTTAAGTAATCACGAGTTCATTGTTGAGCGGAGAAACGTTGGTAGAATTGACGGGCGTGCTGGCCGGCACGCGCGGCCAACATGAGTAGGGATGCATGGACAACGGGAACGCCGGCGACGGCAAGGTGCTGTACCACTACCAATGCGGCGCCTGCCAGGCCCACGGCAACGTGCGCCTGGAGGGCGACGGCCACGACGGCGAAAAGGCCGTCTGCCGCGATTGCGGCGCGCAGGTCGGAGCTGGAGTGGGACGGCGGCGTCGTCCTGGAGCTCGTGGAGAAAAAGAACATCGTCGAGGTGAAGGACAACCCGCGCACCGCCGAACGGGAGAGCATGGAAATCGTCCACCAGGCAATCGAGCTGCAAGTGACCTTTCTCGCTTACCGGGAGGCCACCGCCCCGCAGGACAAGGCCCGCGTCCGGGCCGCGCTCGACGGCTTCCGCCTGATCGGCCAGACGGCCGCTTTTTTCGGGCACTACAAGGGGATGCTGGCCCTGAACAACGCGATCGTCGCCGCCGGCGGCGACAGCTATTGAACCAACCACATGTGGGACGGCATCGCCGGCTGGTTCCCCTGACTCCCGCCCAATCCCCTCCTGAGTGACGCCATGCCCAAGCAATACCCCCTCACAGGTGGGCGGCGCGCAACCGCGCCGCTTGACCCTGGGGCCGCCGCCGGCGCGCCGCGCGTTAGCCCCCCTGCCCTCCCCCGCCGCCTCGCTGCCGTCGACGACGACGCGCTCGTGCACGCCTGGCTGGCCCGGCCCGGATTGTCCCCGCGGACGGTGCGCAACGGCGGCAAGGAGGCGCGCCGCTTCCTGAGCTGGTGCCGCGCCGGCGGCAAGGACTTGCGCGGCCTGCGCTTCGAGGACCTGGCCGCCTACTCGGCGTTCCTCGTCGACCCGCAGCCGGCGCCGCAGTGGATCAGCGTCACGAAATGGCCGCGCACCGACCCGCGCTGGCGCCCCTTCGCCGGCCCCCTCGCCGCCAACTCGCACCGGCAAGCGATCGTGCTGGTGCGCAGCCTGCTCAGCTGGGCCTGCAAAGCGCGCTACCTGGACGACAACCCGGGCACGCTGCTCGGGCGGATGCAGGTCACGGTACAGGGAACCGTGAAGCGCCACTTGTCGCGCGCGGCGATATCGATCCTCGCCGAGGCCGCCGAGCGGATGCCGCTGGCGCGCCCTTCAGACGCCCTGCGCCGCGCGCGCGCGCGCTTCCTGGTCGCGCTCTACTATTTGACCGGCATCCGGCTGCAAGAGGGCGTCGGCGCCGACATGGGCGCGATCAGCCAGGCCGACGATGGAGCGTGGTGGCTGCACGTCACCGGCAAGGGCGGCAACAGCCGCGACGTGCCCGTGCCGGCGGCGCTGCTGGCCGAGTTCCAGCGCTACCGGCTCGCCTTCGGTCTGGCCGCCCTGCCGGCGCCGCGCGAGGCGCTGCCGCTGCTGCTAACGACCCGCGGCGCGCCGGCGCGCGCCACGTCCGACACGATCTACCAGGCGCTCAAGCGGCTCTTCGCCGGCGCCAGCGCCATCGCGCACGAGTTGGACAACGCCACCGCCGCCGACCGCCTGCAACAGGCGTCACCGCACTGGCTGCGCCATTCCGCCTTCACGCACCAGGTGCAGGGCAAGACGCCATTGAAAACCGTGCAGCTCAACGCCGGCCACGAGAACATCAGCACCACGTCGCGCTACCTGCACGAGGACGACGCGGCGCGCCACGCCCAAACCATTGACGCCGCCGGCATCAAGCCGCTGTAGCCCTATTGCGCGCGCCGGGCCTCACATGCCCAGCGTGTGTTTCATCAGGGTCAGGTTCTCGTCCCTGCCGGCCGGTAGCGCCTTGGTGGCCAGCTCCCGCCGCAACCGTCCTTCGGCCGACCTGGCCGCCCGGTCCTGCGCCGCCTTCAGCTCGGCCTCGACGCCGGCGCGCCGCGCCGCGATGAACGCCCGCTCTAGCGCCAAAACTTCCGGCGCCACGCCCGGGTCTGTCCCGCGCGTGCTGTCGCACCAGCGGTGCAGCTCCCACAGCGAGCCGAAGGGGGCTTGCCTGTGCCGGGCTTCCATCATCATCGACGCCAGCGCCTGGCGCGGGCCGAAGCCGCGCCGCCAGGCCGTCAGCAACACCCGGTCGACCTTCGCCAGCGGCAGCTCGCGCAGGAACCCGGGCACTGGGATGCCGGCCGGGGTAAAGCCCCAGTAGCCCGATTCGAGGCGCTCCAGCTCGGTCACGCGCGGCGCCGCGCCAGCACGGCCCGTTCGGCTGTTTCCGTGGCGAGCACCAGCCGTCCCGTCTCGACGGCGGCGATCCAGGTGCGCAAGTCGTTCAGCGGCGCGAACGACTCGCCGGCGTCATCCGCCACCGAGACGTAGCGGACGTTCTCGTCGAACCGGTACAGGCACGTGAAGTTGCGGTCGACCAGCGCGGCGCGCCCGAAGCGGGCGCGGAAGAGGCGGGCGCGATGCTCGTAGTGCTCGCGCTCTTCCGTGCTGGCGGCGACGGCGCGCGCTTCCACGGCGGCCATGGTGAAGTCGGTCGGGCCGGCGATGAGCTTGGCGAGATAGCTGTACAGGTGTCCGCCTTTCAATGGCTTCAAGTAGGTGCTAGTGGCGACCACGATGTCCGACAGGCGCTTCTTGGCCTGGGTTGCCAATTCCATCAATTTAAAAACTCCCGGCCTCGATAGCCCGTTCCCAGTCAGCCAACTCAAATCCGACGGGAGGCCGTTCGTCAGCCGGGGAGCCGGTTGATTCTTTGCATTCGTTGGTTCAGTTAACCCCTGGCCGCATGACATTTTAGCGGACGGAGCCTTGTGGATAACCATATTTTCCGGGTCGTCAAACTCGCCCGGCTCGGGCTTGATGAAGCCCAGCAGCGCCGCCGCCTTGCGCGTCAACCGGATCGTCGTGACGGCGAACTTCCCGTTGCGGCTCTTGCGCGCCTGCGGCAGCGTCTCGATCAGCAAGCGGGCCTTGAGCATAGCAAGATGGCGATACACGGTCCTCTCGTCGGCCCCGATGCGCTCCGCGATGGTAGTCTTGTGGGCGAAGACGGGGGCAAAAGGGTTGCTTTGCGAGACAAAGCGCACCAGCTCGGCCAACGTATCCTTGACGCTGCGGGGAAGGCCGGCGACGTGCTTCGCGGCGTCGTAGGCGCGCAGGATTCGGTTGGGAAGATTTCTTGATTTAGACGGCGTAACCGCGATTGCATTTACTGCTAGTAAAGTGGCGTGCATAGACTCCCCTAGTTGCATCACAATGCAACAAAGTGTTTGACGACCACACGAAGGGGGTATAGGATGAGGTTTCTGACGCATCACCTGTTCCCCCATTCGTGAGGAACGATTTCAAAGAATACGGAAAAGCCCCGGCCTGCAAGCTGGGGCTTTTTCGTTTATGTACACCTAAACGTTCATAGTGTTAGTTTTCCTGAATTTTCTAGAAAGTAGGGTTACGGATTATTACTCAGTAATAATCCGTAACTCATTGATTTAATTGATATTTTTCTCTTCTGCTGCTGCTTCTTCTAGCTCACGCAGCATCTTGTCGATTTTTAGTTGAACGGATGATATATCAATCGTTGGGTCTGCTAATCTGACAATGATGTCGCGTTTTTTTGTTTGAGTGACATAGCGTGGAACCCCGGCAGAAGAGGGGATCACATGCTTTTGTGGCCCCTTTGCAGCCTTGCTAGTGGTCAATTTTTGCAGTACCCAACCTTTTATTGATCCTTGGTCCGCACCGTGATTTAGGCGGTCAATGGCTTCCAATATAGTTGCGTGATTGTCTGGATATTTAGCCCACAATGCTGTGATCTCTTTTGCCGCTCTTGCTCCAAATAAAGCTGAATTTTTATTAAGCAAGGCAATGACAGGTTCCGGTAGATCCAGCATGGATAGGCAGTTTGATACTTTAGCTTGCGAGCAAAGGTACATGTTGGCGACGACGGTTTGGGTTTTCGCCGCCGAATCTTCCTCATCCAGCTCAGCTCTGAACATGAGAGCGTACTCATATTCGTTGAGCTTTGCGCCTTCATTGTCTATCCGGGTATCAAGCTTTGCCTCGCGCTCATTACGCACGACGATAAGAGCTTCCAAGTCCGTCCAGCCAATACTCGCAGCGCCTCTGCGACGATAGTGCCCTTTGAGCGTTTCAAACCGCTCTGGGTTCGTGGGCGACACTCGAAGCGTGACCGGTGTGCGTTGCCCAGTGGTCAAGAGCGACTGCCCAATTTCGTCTACATGGAGTGGATCGTATTGTCGACGCGGTTGGTATGGGCTGTCATCCATCAAGTGCAGCGGGACGCGGCGAGTGGCCGGCTGGGCCGGTGCACTTGAGTTGGTCTGTTCTGCGGGGGCGTCAAAAGCGGTCGATACTTGGACGCCTTGCGCCGCGGATAATTTACCGGCTGCAATCAGCCCGGATACCTTTACTGGCGGCTTACTCATTGAGCGACCTCGGTGCCGGCCAGGGTCGTGCCCGCAAGCCTTATGTCGTAATGCTTGATGAGGGATTTCGTCAATTCGATGATGTCTCGGGCGCCGACGCTGTTGGGTTCTTTTTCAAGAACTGGGCCGTTCGATTCGATATGATCCGGGTCTGTTTCTCGAAGGAAGCCGACAAAATCACGAACGATGGTATCGTTAATTTTTCCGGGATATTTGGCGATCAGTTTTGCAAGCGCCGTGTTGTGCGGTTTTTTTGATTGATTGTACTGATTGACAACTATGTGAACGTCCAAGTTGGCGTCTTTGAATGCGCCATTGATTTCCTGAACGTTCGATGCCAGGACGTCGAGCGCAGCTATGGCCTGGCCCTCTGGCGATACAACTGTCAGCAGCATTTTGCTGGCGACCATGAACGTTGTCGCCAACAATGACGAGCCCGGGGCCGAGTCGATGATGATGACGTCATACCGGCTGAAGAACTCAAGCTCGGCTGCGATCAGTCGAACGAATGCCTGCTCCCTGTTCATGGTGCCCATCAACCAGGTGTCGTCTGCCATGGTGATATCGCTGGGTATGATATCGAGCATTCCGCCGCCGTAGACTGGCCAAATGGCCTTGTCTGGATGAACGGGTTCCCCCTTTGATGCCCGACGCATCAATTCACCAATATGTGTAATATCGGCATCGAGCCAATTAATGCCGAACAGGCCGGTCAACGACGACTGGGGATCGCCATCGATGAGCAAAACCTTATAGCCCGAGAGCGCCATGCAGCTAGCGACATTGCCGGTGATAGTGGTTTTGCCGACGCCGCCTTTTGCCATTCGGGCATCCAGAATGGGGGGTATAGTTTTCGGGCGTACAGTATCGGCCGGGATGTTTAGCAGTTTCATGCGGATGTCACGAATTAGTGCCGCAGAATACAGCTTGGTTGCGCTGTCGTCGGCGTCACGAAATCGAGTGCGGAACATCTTGGCCGAGCCATTAAAGGCCGAAAGTTCCAAGGCCAATTTAGGCTTTACGCCGGCAAAAATTCTCATGTAGTCGTTCATGGGGTAGTTTCTTTGGTGGATCATATATTTATACTTGGCTCTTTGCAACGTCTTTTCGGTAAAAAGACGTCCAAGAGTGATTACTGAGGCCGGGAGACATGGACTGATCCGCCGCGCGTAGAGGACATCGACCTGGTCGTTTAGAACAGGCTGCCTTGCGCTGGAGCTGCCGGCCGAGTAAGCGGCGGCAGAGGAGCTGCCGCCATTGCGACGTCGGGCATTGCGTACAAAGCTAGGACTTGCCGGGTTTTCGCTCGCACCCATTCATCTTTAGGCAAGTGCATACCTGTCGAGCCATCCCAGTCTTCAAATGCCCGATCGTAGTGGCCGTTTTTCCGGCTGTGCGCGCCCTGGAGCGCCACCAGCTCGTCGGCCCAGCGCTGCCAAACATCGTCCGAAATCATCGGCGTGTCTAACACGTAGTAGGCATAGGAGTGGATCAGCATCTGGGTGCGGCGCCGCCGGATCAGTTCGACGTACATGGGGGAGGTGCTGCGATAGCCGTCTCGGCGTCAATTACCGTGTCCAAATCGACGTCGATGAAGCGGCCCGGCGCCTGGTCGCGGTCTTTCTCTGCGGCTTCGGCGCGCTTGATCGGTTGCGCGGCAAACCTCGCCCTTCAGGGCGGGGTCAAGAGCGCGGACGGCGCAGCCGTCCGGTTTGGTGCGTCTAGTGCGGCGTCTGCTGCTGCTCGATGTACTGCCGGATAATAGCGATAGGCGCACCACCGCAACTGCCGGCAAAGTAGGAAGGCGACCATAGTGCGCCGCCCCATAGCTTCTTGCGGATGCTCGGATAGTTCTTCTTCCGAATCATGCGGCTGGAAACGCCTTTCAGGCTGTTGACCAGGTTAGAAACGGAAACCTTGGGCGGATAGTTCACCAGCAAGTGTACATGGTCATCCTCGCCGTCGAATTCCACCAGTTCCGCTTCAAAGTCCGTGCAGACGCTGGCGAACATCGGGCGCAGGTCGTCAAGGATCTCTTTTGTGAAGACTTCACGACGGTATTTCGTTACAAAGACCAAATGCACATGCATTAGAAAAACGCAGTGTCTTCCGTGGCGAATATCGTTGTCATTACTCATAGACCAAACTATAATTGAATCATGCAACGCTTACAAGCCTACAAATACGAACTGATGCCAGATGGCGAGCAAGAGCGCGATATGCGCCGCTTTGCCGGGTCGTGCCGGTTCGTCTATAACAAGGCACTGGCGCTGCAAAAAGAAAATCATGAAGCGGGGAATAAGTTCATCGGCTATGTGGCGATGGCGAAACACCTCACGAGATGGCGCAATGGACTTGACACGCCGTGGCTCAAAGATGCGCCTTGCCACCCTTTGCAACATGCCTTGAAGGACTTGGAACAGGCATACAAGAATTTTTTCGCCAAGCGCGCCGACTTTCCGAAATTTAAGCGCAAGGGTGGTGGTGATGCTTTCCGCTACCCCGACTCGAAACAGATCAAGCTCGACCAGGGTAACGACCGCATCTTTCTACCCAAGCTCGGCTGGTTGCGTTACCGCAACAGCCGCGACGTGCTGGGCGAGGTGCGCAATGTCACCGTGATCCAGTCGGGCGGCAAGTGGTTCGCGTCGATTCAAACTCAACGCGAGGTCGAACAGCCACTGCCCACGGCGACGACAGCCGTCGGCATCGATGTCGGCATCGCTCGCTTCGCCACGATGAACGATGGCAGCTTCATCGCGCCGCTTGGCAGTTTCAAGAAGCACCAACAGCGCCTTGCGCGTTATCAGCGGCGCATGAGCCGCAAGGTCAAATTCAGCAACAACTGGAAAAAGGCGAAAGCCAAAGTTCAAAAGATTCACACCGGCATCGCTAATGCCCGGAAAGACTTCCTGCACAAAACCACAACGACGATCAGCCAAAACCACGCGCTCGTATGTATTGAGGATTTGCAGGTACGGAACATGTCCAAGTCGTCCAAGGGCAACAACGAACAGCACGGCAAGATGGTGAAACAAAAGTCCGGCTTAAATCGTGCCATCCTCGATCAGGGCTGGGGAGAATTCAGGCGGCAACTGGACTATAAGGTGGCATGGAACGGCGGCATGTTGCTTGCCGTACCGCCGCACAACACCAGTCGCACTTGCCCGTGCTGCGGCCATATATCGAAAGACAATCGGCTTACGCAGGCAACGTTTTTGTGCGTCGATTGTGGTTACGAAAATAACGCCGATGTCGTCGGCGCGATCAATGTTTTAGAGCGGGGATACCGCTTGTTAGCCTGTGGAGAGATGGCGCAGTCAGGCCGCTCGATGAAGCAGGAACCCACCGAAGCGACTCGCAAATCATCGCGCAGCGCCGTAGGAATCCCCGTCCTTTAGGGCGGGGAGGATGTCAAAGCCTTATCGAATAGGCGCTCCCAAGCAGCAACTTTTCGGACAAGCTCGGCCAGTGCTGTCCGCAAGTCATTGATTTCTGCTTGCATAGTCGGATTGTTATATTGCAGTTGTGCTATCACCTCATCCGAGAAGTGCACCTTCAGCCGGTCCTGCCACTTCTTAATCCCGGCGCTCATGCTGCGCTCCAACTCGCGCGCTTGGCTTGGTTCGCCGCCAAGGCGGCCTTGTAGCTGGCCTTGGCCGCTTTCATCGTCGGCTTCCAGTCGCCAGCGACGCGCGGTTTCCAGCAGCCTCTGGTGTGCTCAGGGCGGACATAGCGATAGTGGTCATCTGGCCCGGCGCCGAAGTGGTTGCGCCACGGCTCGCGGCGGCGTTCGTTGATGCCGAGCGAGTGGTGCAGCAGGCCGACCTGCCGTTCTGTGGCCAGGAGCGGCCCGGCCGCCGCAGGGTTTAGTTGGGCGCCGCTGTTTTTTGTCATTGCGTTCTCGCTTGCAGTTGAATTTCGGATGCGTTGATGGCGATCGGCGAGCCCGTCAAATAGATCGTGCTATCGAGCCCGCCGCCCAGTTGCTGAATGTGCAGGGTGTGGATGAAGCGTGGCTTGCCCTGGTAGAGCACCGGGTTCGCGCTTTCCATCGCTTGCAAAAGTGCGATGCGGTGTTTTGCCGCAGCCTCCAGCGCTGTCGCGGCGGTGGGCTTGCTGCCCGGGCGGCTCATTGTTGAAAAGCCCGGAAAGCGACAAAAACGACCGCCGCCGTAGCGCCATAAACGATGAGCATTTCCAGCGCCACCGGCCGCCATTGAGGAGGGGAGGGCTTGCGCCGTTTTCGGGAATCCATCATGCCGCGGCCTTCTGGTTGGCCAGCTCGGCGCGGATCTGGACCGCTACGCTGAAATCGCTGAACTGCTGGGGAGTGAGCGTTCGCGTGATGCCGGCCATCCACTCGGTAGTTGCTCTCGCGGCCTCCAAGTCGCGGCGGAACACCGGCATGTGGACGTCGATCATTTTCGCCAGGCGGCGCAGCCCAGCAGTTTCATCTGGAACGCCGGCGTCGGCCGCGATCAGCTCGTAGATGTCGCACATCGAAAGGAAGCTGCCGACAACCGGAATCAACAGCTCTGGATCGTCTTCAAGGCTCATCACCGCCATCCCCTGAAGCCTATCGATTTCGCCGGAAGACTCCATGGCGTCCATCCAAGCTTGGATTGGGCCGAACGTGATGCCGAATTTGTGCGCGTTCTCAGGGTGCCCCATCGGAAGGTTGTTGATGCGGTCGATGCGCTGTTGTGCTTGCTCGAGCTGGAGCGCTTCCCCCAACAGGTTGAACTGGCGGCACAGGTTGGCATCCGCGCGAGCTTGGGAAACCCCCGCGAAGAGATCGGCTGCGCTGCGGCCGTGAGGGTCATGGCGTTCGCGTTTCATCCGGCTACTCTTACCCATTGGCGGCCTCGCAGGCGCCGGGGGCTATTGGATAGGCTTTCCCGAAGGCCAGCAAGGCGCGGATGATGTCGCGCGTCAGGCATTGCAGAGGTTTTTCCATGGTTTCGATATCAGCGACGATGTTTGCGATAATCGCAGCGCCGGGCGATGTTGCAAATTCGCGGGCCGCAGCCTCCGTCCCGAAGCGCAGCCAGTCGCTGGTGACGTCAAGTATATCGGCCAGGATGCGCAGCTTTTCTTGGCGGGGGATCGATTCGCCCAAGAGCCATTTCCTTGCCGCGTTGGCCGTGATCTGGACGTCCGGGAATTTGGCGTTGAATCGCGCCGCCAGTGCGGTGGGGCTCCGAGTGTAGTCGGCATCCCTAAGTGCTTGGAGCAGCCGCTTTTGGAAGCGCGCGCGCTCGGCAATCGCCGAATTTGTATCGGGGGTATTGCGTCCGGGTTTCATTTTGCTGCCGCCACTTCTTGCTTGCCCGAAAGGGACTCGTACAGTGGGGAGCGGAGCGGGTAGCCGGCCAATTTCAAGTTGGCCACCAGTGCGGCTGGAACATTGCACCAGGTGCCGTTTTGCGCCTGGGTCTGCATTATCGAATTCATCATAAACATCCTTTTTATTGGTTTTGACCAGATGCGCGACAAGCCCCGTCCAAACGATCGGTTGCGCAGCAACCTCTAGGCGAAGCCGTCGAGTTTGGGCGGGGAAGGATAGCGCGGACGGCAAAGCCGTCCTTTCGCCAGCAAATTTTTTGTTAGCTAATGTGGTGTTTGCTGCTGCTCGATGTACTGGCGGATGATACTAATCGGAGCGCCACCGCAGGATGAGGCGAAGTAGGACGGCGACCAGAGAATGTCTTTCCAGTACCGATCCTTAATGTCGGGCCGCTCGGTGCGCAGACGCCGACTGGACGCGCCTTTGAGGCTGTTCACCAGGGAGGATACGGAAACCTTCGGCGGGTATTCGACCAGGAGATGCACATGGTCGTTTTCGCCATCCATTTCTACCAAGCTCGCCTCGAAGTCGGTGCAAACCTTCGCGAACATCCCGCGCAGACGTTCGATGGCATCGCCATCGAACACTTTGCGGCGATATTTCGCTACAAAGACCAAATGAACATGCATCTTAAAAACGCAGTGTCTACCTTTACGAATTTCGTTGTCATCACTCATAGACCAAAGTATAATCGAAGCATGAAACGCCTTCAAGCATTTAAATTCGAACTTCAGCCGAACGGTGAACAGCAGCGCCTCATGCGTCGCTTTTCCGGGTCATGCCGGTTCGTGTTTAACAAGGCGCTGGCGATGCAAAAAGCCCTGTACGAACAGGGCGAAAAGAAGCTTGGCTACGCCGGGCTATGCAAGGCGCTCACGGGATGGCGCAACGACCCGGACACGCTCTGGCTGGGCGATGCTCCGGTTCACCCGCTACAGCAGACACTCAAGGACTTGGAGCGGGCCTACACCAATTTTTTCGCCAAGCGTGCCGATTTCCCCCGCTTCAAGAAAAAGGGCATGGGTGATGTCTTTCGCTACCCCGACGCCAAGCAATTCAAAATCGACCAGGGCAACAGCCGCCTGTTCTTGCCCAAGCTCGGCTGGGTTCGCTACCGCAACAGTCGCGACATTGTCGGTGTCGCCAAGAACATCACCGTTTCCGGATGTGGCGGCAAGTGGTTCGCGTCAATTCAGACCGAGCGCGAGGTCGAACAGCCACTGCCAACAGCAACATCGGCGATCGGCATCGATGTCGGCATTGCCAGATTCGCCACGATGAGCGACGAGACGTTCATCGCGCCGCTGGGCAGCTTCAAGAAGCATCAACAGCGCCTTGCCCGCTACCAACGGCGCATGAGCCGCAAGGTCAAGTTCAGCAATAACTGGAAGAAGGCGAAAGCCCGTGTCCAGAAGATTCACACCGGTATCGCCAATGCCAGGAAAGACTTCCTGCACAAAACCACAACGACGATCAGCCAAAACCACGCACTCGTATGTATTGAGGATTTGCAGGTACGGAACATGTCCAGGTCTTCCAAGGGCACCAGCGAACAGCCGGGCAAGATGGTGAAACAGAAATCCGGCCTGAACCGCGCTATTCTCGATCAGGGCTGGGGCGAGTTCAGGAGACAACTGGACTACAAGGTGGCATGGAACGGCGGCATGTTGCTTGCTGTACCGCCGCATAACACCAGTCGCACTTGCCCTTGCTGCGGTCATATATCGAAGGACAATCGGCAAACACAAGCGAAATTCTTATGTGTCGATTGTGGCTATGAAAATAACGCCGATGTCGTCGGCGCTATCAATGTTTTAGAGCGGGGATACCGCTTGTTAGCCTGTGGAGAATCGGTGCAGTCAGGCCGCTCTGTGAAGCAGGAACCCACCAAAGCGACTCAAGCAGTTTTTGTTTGAGCGCCGTAGGAATCCCCGTCCTTTAGGGCGGGGAGGATGTCAAAGCATTCACCAATCCAACAAGCCACCCTCGCCGGTGGCCTTTTTTATGAGCACGCACATGACCGACAACATCGCCCCTGACGACGATAGCCAGCTGGGCGCGATGGCGCATGCCATGCTCAACGCCGCAGCCGCGGCCAAGCGCCAGGCCGACGAGAGCGAGTACGAGCAGGCGTCACGCGAAGCGATGCAGTCGGACGAGCCTGGCGCGGCGCCATTCCAGACGCTAGCCAGCCTCGGATCGATATTCCTTGCGGAGTTCAGCCAGGCCGAGCAGGACCGGCGCCCGACGGAAGAGCGTTGGTTGCAGGATCTGCGCCAGTATCGCGGCCAATACGATCCCGAAGTCCTGGCCGCTATGGGAGCAACCCGGTCCAAAGCGTTCGTGCGTAAAACCCGCGTCAAGGTTAAAACCGTTGACTCCCGCGTGTTTGACCTGCTTTTCCCCGCGAACGCCGACCGTAACTGGTCGTTGGAGTCTACTCCCGTCCCGACGGTAGCACCCGAAATCGAGGCCGAAATAAGAAAACAACTGGTGGCGGCCTTGGGAAAAGCGCCGACGCCGGACGAAGTCAAGCAGGCCGTCAAGCACATGGTCGATGCGGCGGCAAAGGAAATGGCAACCGCGATCGACGACCAGCTGACCGAATCGCGCTACAAGAAGGCCGCGCGCCAGGTTATGCACTCCGGGCACCTCTACGGCACCGGCATCCTGAAAGCGCCGCTGATCGAGCGAAAGGTTCGCAGCCGCTTCGTGATGGAAGAGGGAAAGTGGGTGATGAAGACAGAATCGTATGTCGTCCCATTCGTCGACTACGTCCCGCTGTGGCGCTTCTTCCCGGACATGAGCGCGACCGAGCTCGAGAACTGCCGCTACGTGTACGAACGGCACGTCATGGGCAAGGCGGCGACATTGGCGTTGGCCGAGCGTAAAAGCTTCGATACAAAAAAGATACGCGACTATGTGCAGGGCAACCCGAACGGCACCCAGGCGCGCAAGAGCTTCGACGCAGAAATTCGCCAGATCGGCGACCGTATTGCACTTGGCGCGACCGATGGCCAGTACGAGATTCTGGAACGCTGGGGCTGGGTCGATGCGACGCAGCTGGCCGCGTGCGGCGTCCACGTCCCGCTGGAGCGCATGCACGAGACGTTTTTTGCCAACGTCTGGCTGCTCCCCAACGGCGATGTGATCCGTGCCGCCCTGCAGCCGATCAACGGCGTGACTTGGCCCTACCACCTCTACTACTTCGACAAGGACGAGACGTCGATATTTGCCGAGGGGCTGGCGACCATCATGCGCGACGACCAGACCATGATCAACGCCGGAACCCGGATGATTCTGGACAACGCGGCCCTTACGGCCGGGCCGCAATTTGAAGTGAACATGGATTTGATGGCGCCGACCGAAAAGGCGGAGGACATGCACCCGTTCAAGCTCTGGCTGCGCACTGGTAAAGAGCCGGGAAGCCCGGCCATCCGGGTGCTGAACATTCCCGGTAAGCTGGAGGAACTGTACCCCATCGTGGCGATGTTCGAGACGAACGCCGATGAAGTCACTGCCGTGCCGCGATACATGGGTGGCGAGAACCCGACGCAGGGCGCCGCCGGCACCGCGTCGGGCCTGTCTATGCTGATGGGCAACACGTCGATCGTGATGAAAGACTTGATCAATGGCTACGACGAGGGCATCACGACCCCATTTATCGAAGCGCTGTACCGGTGGAACATGCAGTTCAACACCAATAATGCCGTCAAGGGCGACTTCAACATCAAGGCGCGCGGCAGCGCCTCGCTGGTGGCGAAAGAAATCCGGTCCCAGCAGCTCGATGCCTTCGCCGCCCAGACCGCCAACCCCATGGATGCGCCATTCATCAAGCGCGAACACCTGCTGCGGCAGCGTGCCGAGGCGCACGACCTGGTCGACGTCGTCAAGACCGAAGAAGAAGTCGCGGCGGAACAGAACAACGACTTGGCCAAGCAGCAGCAGCAGTTGACGCAGCAACAGAATGAGCTGTCGATGAAAATCCAGATGGCCACCCTCAACGATCTGACGGCGAAGGTCGAGCGCACGTTAGCAGATGCGCGCCGACTGAACGCCGAAGCGGTGGCGAAAAACGTTGGCGCGGTGTACGCCGCGACACAGGCGAGCGGGGTGGCGGCACAGAATGCCGCGATCGCGCCGGGCGCCGACGAGATTCTTCGGTCCTCTGGCTGGGTCGATGCGGCGCAGCCGCAAGCTATGCCAGAAGCGCCACAGGGCACCGTGGCGGCCCCAACGGCCGGCAACGACCTCCCAGCCCCGCCAGTACCTGACGCGGCGGGGGAACCAGCGCCACAGCCGCCAGTTCCGCAAATGGAAGGCCCGGGCGCAGGTCTGCACGACGGCATCGAGACGCAAAGGATTGACGAATGAGCACGAAAGAGAACCTGAGCGAAGCGCTCACGACAGTGCAGGAATATCGGGGGGCGCCGCTCTATCTGGCGTTCATCAAATTGCTCGACGCAATCGATGCGGAGCACCTGGAGGATCTGCTAACCGCTCCGCTCGAGCGCGTGCAGCATGTGCAAGGCGCCGCTGCGCAGGGCCGGGCACTCCGACTGGCGCTTGTCCACGCGGGACTTCACACCTGGCCAATCGGCTAACGATTCTTTGACCCCTGCTCACGCAGGACAGCCAAAGCCACTCCTCGGGGTGGCTTTTTTTATGAGCCAACCACAGGAGATGTAATGGCAACTACCGACGAAGACCAGAAAAAAGCGAGCGAGGATTTTGCAGCCGGCTACGACGAAGACCAGCCGGTCAAAAAAACCATCGGCGATGACGAAGCATTCGGCCTCATGCCCGACGAAGCGCCAGGCGCAAATACTCCGGCCGGCAGCGCCCCGACGGTGACGATCGCGCCAGATGCGGACGCCGCCGGCGCCGACAACGCTGCTGCGGCGGCGCCTGCGGGCGACGCCGCAGCCCCCGCGCTCGACGTCGAGAAGGAAACCCAGCGCTTGAAGTCCTGGGAAGGCCGCTTGAAAGTCCAAGCGGCTGAGCTGGCGGCGAAAGCGAATACGGCAGCGGCGCTTGATGAGACGTCGGTAGCCCTAGCGGGTGGGACTGAAGAAGGCGACGACGATGCCGACGAGAAGGCGCTGACCGAGGACTTCGGCCCTGAATTCGTCGCGCTTATCACCGCGATCGTTAAAAAAATCTGCAAGAGAACAGCGGAGGAACACACGGCCCCCTACCGCAAGGACATCGATGACGTAATTGCTGAGCTGAACAACGAAAAACAGCGCGCCCACTACGAAAAAATCGTCGACGCGTATCCTGACTTCATGGACATTGCGAACTCGGACGAGTTTAAAGCCTGGATCGAAGGTCTGGAACCGGAGAACAAGGCCGACGTCGAGCGCGTGGTCAATGAGGGTAACGCCAAGGAAATCATTGCGATGCTCAAGGAGTACAAGGCTTCGCTGGCCGCGCCGGCGCCTGAAGCCAGCGGCGGCGATGACATGACTGCCGCGCTGGACGCCGCCGAAGGCGTGCGCTCCGGTGGCCTGAAACTGCCCGCCGCGCCCGTCGGTAAGGACGACTACGCCAGCGCCTGGAACGAGAATTAACCACCTGTAACTGCACCTGCGCAGTCTCGCAAGTCGCATCCCGCCGGCGTCATCGGCGGGGCCACAGAAACACAACCATAGCGCAAACAACACATAGCCGCGGCACGACGCCGCCGGCCATGTCGCGCCTGCATACGACTGGTTCCCGAATTTCATGGTGTGAACGGACAGGCCAACGGTGCCCCCGGTCCCGCGCTGAATCGACTGTGCAACCCAATTTTTTCTATTCGATTTTGCATCCTTTTAAAGGAAATTCTAATGCCCGTTTATGGTGATATCTCCCCGCGTACCGCAGCCTTCGCTGCAAAAGAGCTGCTGAAACGCGGCATCCCCTACCTGATCCTGGAGAAATTCGGCCAATCCAAGCCGCTGCCTGAGAACTCGTCCAAGACGATGAAATTCCGGCGCTACAACGCGCTCGACAGCACGCCGACCGCCCTCGGTGAGGGTGTGACGCCGGCGTCGCAAGCGCTGACGATCACCGATGTCACCGCGACACTGACCCAGTACGGTAGCCGCATCATGGTGAGCGACGTGATTATCGACACCCACGAAGACCCGGTCCTGATGGAGTCCGTCGGTCTGCTGGGCGAGCAAGCGGCGCAAATGATCGAAAAGATGCGCTTCGGCGTCCTCAAGGCCGGCACCAACGTGCTGTACAACAACGGCGCGCTGCGCACCGACGTCAATACGGCGCTGACCCTCGCTACCCAGCGCAAGGCCACCCGCACCCTGAAGCGCCAGAACGCACGCCCCATCACCACCATCATCAAATCGACTTCAGCATGGGGCACCGAAACCGTCTCGCCAGGCTATATCGGTCTGGCTCACCCGGACATGGAAAGCGACATTCGCAGTCTGGTGGGCTTTGTCCCGGCCGAAAAATACGGTTCGATGACGCCGTTCGAGAACGAACTCGGCAAGGTTGAAGACGTCCGTTACCTGACGTCGACGATCTTCGAACCGTTCGCCAATGCCGGCGCTGCAAAGGGTGCGACGCTGTCGACCACCGGCGTCAACTCCGACGTCTACCCGGTCCTGTATATCGCCGCCAACGCCTACGGCATCGTGGCGCTGAAGGGCATGTTCGCCGTCACCCCGATGGTGGTCAATCCCAAGCCGTCGGACAGCGATCCGATGGGACAGCGCGGCCACGCCGCATGGAAAGCCATGCAAACAGCCGTAATCCTGAACGACTTCTGGCTTGCGCGCGCCGAGTGCGCCGCCACGGCATAACCTCCGCTCCCAGCGCCAGTGGAAGGCCCGCTTAACAGCGGGCCTTTCCTATTTCTACTCCAAATTCAAGGTATCCCAGTATGAAAATCGATAAAAAACCCGCGTCCGAAAACTCCAACATTTCCACTCTTGAAGACGACGTAGTTGATGCCGTGGGTTCCACCTCGCGCGACGTCGCAGCTGTAGCCGGCTCCATTCACGACGACGCCATGTGCGGCGATCGCCTGGACATCACGATGTTTGAGCAAGAGGGCGAAGCGGGCAGCGAAGCCGTTTCGCTCGGCGTCAACGGCGTCGGCTACCTGATCCCCCGCGGCATGCGTGTCTCCGTGCCGGTGGAAGTGGTGCATGTGCTTGACAACGCCGTGCAGCGGATCTACGAACCATTGAAAAACGGCGAGATGCGCCCACGCGAATTGAAGCGCTTCAACTACACCGTGCACGGCCCAACACGGGCCTAAAACTGCTGGCCCTGACCGGCGCGGCGGGCACTCCACGAGCTTTCCCCAGCAACACCATCACTTGGATATGACCAATGCCATCCACAAAAGTAAAAGAAGTGCTCTACCGCGTCTCGACGCAGTTGCAGGACATCGCGCCGCAGTTCACCCGCTGGCACGAGCGCGAGCTCGTGACGTGGCTCAATGACGGCCAGCGCGCGATCGCCAAATTTTTGCCGGCGTCCTGCACGCGCATCGATGCGCTCAAGCTGAAACCCGGCACCAAGCAATCGATCGAGCTGATCGCGCCCGCCGACGTCAAGCCAGGCGACGGATCGCCGGCGGCGGCTGTCTATGGCAACTTCTTGAACGACGTGGTGCGCAACATGGGCGTCGATGGTCTGACCGCCGGCCGGGCCGTGCGCGTGGTGTCGCGGGAAGTGCTCGATAGCCAAAATCCTGACTGGCACACGATTGTAGGAACGGGCCGCGTCGACCAGTTCGTGTTTGATCCGCGTTCGCCTAAAGTTTTTTACGTCACCCCCGCAATTGGTGCGGCGCCGGCAGTATGGATCGAAGTGTCTTACCTTGCCAATCCGGTTGACATTCCTAGCACCGGAACCGTGGCCGCACCGCTGTACGGCGCCGACAGTGCGAGCGCCACCGTCATTTCCGTCGATGACAAGTACGTCGATGATCTGGCGAACTACATCCTGGCGCGCGCCTACATGAAGGACGCCGACTTCGCGTCGTCCCAACCCAACGCGGTTGCCTACTCCAGCATGTTCACCAGCTCTCTGAACGCGCAGGTCCAGGCGTTGACCGGCAACAACCCCAACCTGACCGCCTTGCCCTTCGCGGCGCAGAGTCAGACCCCGGCAGCGGTGCGATAACCATGGCGGCATCCATTGATGTATTCATCCCGCACGTTCTCCCCTCGGTCATTGGCTGCCCAGATTTCAGCGTTCGGAGCGCCATCATGGAAGCCGCGATCGAGTTCTGCACTTACTCGGGCGCGTGGAGCGAAACACTCGATTTCGTCTACATGAGCAACGGAACGCACTCCTACGATCTTGAACTGCCGAAAGGCTCTCGGGCGCTCGTCATCAGCAATGTCTGGACGAAAAGCGGCAGTTTGGTGTCCAAAACCATGCATGAAATTGCCGGGCTTATTCCAGACTGGCAGACCGCGCAGGGTCAACCAGTCTATTACAACCAGCAAAACTGGGATGAGCTGCGCGTCTATCCAACGCCAAACGGCACAGATCTTGGTACCTTGACTGTGCGCACCTCTTTAGCACCAACCCGGGCGGCGACCACGCTCCCCAATTTTCTCGTGGACCGTTATTTGCAAACCATCGCGGCCGGCGCGCTTTACCGCCTTCTGATTGTGCCGGCACAGGGCTGGAGTAACCCTCAGCTCGCCGCCTATTTCAAAACCGAGTTCAACGCAGGTTGCGCTGCCGCCAAGGTAGAGATTTTCCACGACCGTGTCGCCGGTAGCGCGCGCGTGACGCCACGCAGATTCGGAGGTTAATGGTGGCAGAAAAGATAAAACTGGTGGCCGGCGACACCCGCCCGCAATTGGTGCTGTCGATCACCGATGACGTTACCGGCTTCCCGATCGACCTGTCCGCACCGGGCACATCGATCATTCTCAAGTTGCGCAAGGTGGGCGTCAGGGACATCAAGGCTACGCTGGCCTGCGGCAAGTTGGCCGGTGTACTCACCTCCTCGGGCAACATCGACTACACCGGTATATACGCGGCGCCTGGCGTCGGCGGCCGGGCATTCATGGACTGGACGCCTGGCGCGCTGGACACGGAAGGGGAGTACGAAGGCGAAATCGAAATCACCTTTGCCGACGGCGGCATTCATACCATTTTCGACACGCTCAAATTCAAGGTCCGGGCGCAATACTAATGGCGCTCACGCTGACATTTATACACCCGGCCCTCGAAGTTTCCGTGCAAGTGCCGGTCGCCGGCGTATCCGCCGTGGTGCTGGCGGCCAGCGCCGCTCTCGACTCCCGCAGCTTGAACCGCACCCTGTTCGACGGCGTCAATGCGGTTGACCTGGCCACGATCGCCGTCACGAAGCGGTTGGCTGATATCGCGGTGGCCAGCAATGCCATACCTGTTTTTATCCTGTCCAAGGTCTTTCAGGATGCTGCTGTGTCGTCCGACGTGGTGGCGATCGTGGCGCAGTTTTTCCGCGCCTTCGCCGACGTCGCCAGTTCCACCGATGTGGCCCTGATAACGAGTGGCAAGGAACTGGCTGACACAGGTTCCGCCAGCGATAGCGTCACAACGCTGACGGGCAAGGCGCTGGCCGATGTCACGACGGCCGCCGATGCCCTGAACGTCTCCAGCACGAAGGCGGCGGCCGACGCGGCCACCGCCACCGACGCTGTGCAAGCAGGGGTCACAAAAGCGATCAACGATACCGCAAGCGCAATCGAATCCGCCCTGCTTTTCATGACCGATTACGCAGACATAACATATTTCGCGGCCGATTACGTCGGCAGTTCGCGCACTTTTTAAGGAATTTGCACAATGCACCTGAACGAAATGCCAAAGGCCAGTGGTTTCTTGAACATCAAGCTGTTCGATGCAACCGGCCAGCTCAAAGACGAGCGGAACATCCCGAATCTGCTGGTCACAACCGGCCTGAATTGGCTGGCCGCCCGTGCCGTTGGCACGCCGACGGCAATGAGCCACATGGCAATCGGGTCCACCGCGGCCGCCCCGTTGCCGGCCAACACGACCCTTGGCGCCGAGCTGGGCCGCGCCGTGCTGACCTCGCAAACATCCGCGCTCAACGTCGCCACCTACTCCTCAACGTTTGCCGCCGGCGTGGGCACGGGCGCCGTCACCGAGGCCGGGATCTTCAACGCCGGCGCCGCCGGCACCATGCTGAACCGTGCGGTCTTCGCGGTCATCAACAAGGGCGCGCTCGACACCATGCAAATTAACTGGACTGTGACGCAGAATTAATGGCGACGCCGATCACTACCCGGGCGGGCAAGGGCGCGCCGCTGACCAATGACGAAATCGACGCAAATTTCGCCGGCCTGCGCGATCGCGTAGACTCGGAAGCGCTGCCGGAATTCACACAAACGATACATTCGGGAGCGGTTGTTCGCACCCTGGTTTACGACACGACGCGGGACTCGGACGGCGGCGCCTGGCGCAAGCGTTGCGCCGGCAAGAGCTGGTATAACGAGCCGGCCCCTGCGGGAGCATGGCTTGGCCGTTTCGCCAACGAGCTTGCCGCGCGCGGCGGGGATAATCTGGTTGCCGCCCCGGAGGAGTTGGATAACGCCGGGTGGACGCAGAGCGTAACCGGCTCCGGCCAGGTCATAGTGATTACACCAAACGCTGCGCTCGACCCCGACGGTTTCATGACTGCGGATCAGGCGGTATTCAACATCGGCGCAGGGACTACCTCCGCCGATTTGTGCCAGTTGCAGTCGCCGGGCATCACATACCCTAGCGGGATGAATTCTGGCTCGTTTTATATAAGAACGCTAGACGGAGGCACCAGTGTTTTTTCAATGACGCTCCCCAATGGCGCCTTCAGCAGTTTCACCGCTACGCCAGAATGGCAGCGGGTTAGCCTTTCCAGTGTCGCCGCCGTCGCCGGCGCTAATTACGTGCGTATCCGCCTGCGCGGGAACGAAGGAACGGCCAAGGTTGCGACTGTCGCCATTTGGGGCGTCAAATTCAACGCCGGCGCGGCTCCTACGCCGTATGTCCCAAGCCGCATGTTTGAGGGCGGCTACTTCCAAAAAACCACCGACGGCAAATTCTACGCGATGCAGAGCGCGTATGGCGCTCTGGAAGTTGTGCGCGGAAATCGCCGGGATTTTCCCGAGAAAGTGGCCATCGTGGGCGAAGCTGCGCGCACGGTAATCTACGATCTGACGCGCCCCGGGTCGCCAATGTGGATGGTGGCATCAAACAATTTTGGTCCGACTGCCGCCCTTGATGGCTTGCTCATTACGGGTTTGTGCGAAATGTCGTTCGTTGCCGATGCCCGCATCGTTCGTCGCCGGGTGGTCGGGGATCCCCGCTTCGGGCCGATTCCGGTTGTGGAGCGCGAGCGGACCGGGGTATCGGCAACCGGCAGTGTGTCGGCGGCCGAGGCCATCATCAACGGCACTATCCATGCCGTGAGCATGGTCGTGCTGCAGGGGGCGCCAATTGCTCCTGGCATTGGTTTGCCCGTGGCAACTGTAGCGTATGCCACGGCGGCGGGCGTCAGCATCTGCAGGCACGACGGTACGGTGGCGAACTGGCTGACAAATGCTGGGCAAATTTTTTCTATTTCAATCAGCAAATTCGGGAGAATGTTCGCCACTGGCGGCGGCGGGGTCGCGCATGGTTGCTGGTTCAAAAACGCCATACCAACTGCATCGCCAGATAACACGGTGGACTACTCGTTCAACGCCTCGTCAATCCCGACTCGCCGCGGCACCGACTCTGCAACAGGTTCGATTGGTCTGCATGTGCTCATGCCCAACAGCATGAAAGCTCTTGGCGCTCTCACTTCAATGTACCTGCTTCGTGACAACCCGGCTGCGCCGACGAAAGGTATGCTGGCCCAGATCGGTGCAACCCACCCCGGGGCGTGGCAGGTCGGGGACTCGCGCGGTTTGTGGTTGTCCGACACGGCGGCCGAGACTGCTAACGCATCTGGCAACTTGGTGGCCAATGGCGCGTTTGATGTGGACACTGCGGGCTGGACTTCGGGCGGAGGTGCGACGCTCTCGGTTGCGGGCTGGGCAATGCGGGTGACGGCCACCGCCTCCAGCCCGTCGGCGCGCACATCTGTAACTTGCGTAATTGGGAAAATATACCAAGTGAGCGTGCAGTGGGTAACGGACTCCTTAACCGGAAACTTTTCCGTCCTGGTGGGGACGACGCTGGGGGCGAATGACACCGCATCGTTGACGCGCACCATCGAGTTGGGGCTTATGTTGGTTAGTTTCGTGGCCACGCAAGCGACGCACTACATCACGGTTTCCGGCACTAGCGCCGCGATTTCTGGCGATTATTTTGATGTCGATAACGTCGACGTGCGCTTGGCCGAAGCTGACCGCAGCCCAAAGAATAACGTCATGATCGTTCGTGGCGCGATCACTAAGGCCGCCGCCGCGCCTGGCGCTCAGATGGTGGCGTATTCCGGGTTCAGCGCTGCAAACTACCTCGATCAGTCATACACCCCGAACCTTGACTTCGGTGCCGGCGACGTATGCGTGATGGGCTGGCTCAAGGCAGGGTCGCTACATGGCGGCGCGATGTTCGACAGAGCGTCGGCGGGGTCCACGGCGCGCCTCCTGGTTCGGACAGACGTCTCTGGCGCAATCATGCTTTACATGGCGGATGCCACCCCGGTGAGCCAGTATGTAATGTCTGGCCTTTATCAGGTAGGTGTATGGGCGTTCGTGGTCGGGTATCGCAAGGGCTCTCAAATGTCCATCTACGTAAACGGGGCACTGGTTGGTACTACGACGACGGCAGCGCTGAATATCACAAACACATCGGCGACCTCCCGCATCGGCGCTTACTGGAACGGGGCCGCCCCGTTCAACGGGTCACTGGCACTTGTACGAATTAGCGCTACGGCTCCTAGCGATGAACAGATCGCTCAGATCTACCGAGACGAACTTGCCCTTTTCCAGCCTGGTGCGCAATGCACTATGGTCGGGGCGCCGACGGCGATGTCATGGGACGATGCGGCCGAAACCCTGCATGTCGCTGTGTCGAATGTGCGCTACGCGTTCTGCGGTCTGGCGCAATTGAGCAGCGAGGTGACGGCTATTGGCCCGCTTGCTGGCGTCTCAGCGTGCGGTGGCTCCGTGCTGCAGGGCGGGACGTCATGCGCGAGCGTGACGCAGCCATCTGCGTTTCTTCGTGAAAATGCAGCGCCCGCTTTGCTCGGCGCCCCGCCCGCGCCAATCTGGGCTACCGGCGACGGCGTAGCGACGGACTTCCCCCTCACTATGGGATTTCAGCCGGGCGCGGTCTACAAGCAAGGCGTCTTGATGCGCGACGGCAGCTCCAACGACTACACCACTTCCTTTGATGGATACCAGTGGACGGTGGGGTTCACGGCGGCGCCACTCAACAATCACAATATTTGCATCATGGGGGTGCGCAATGGCTAAAACTATCTTGGACGCGGATCTGGTGAACCCGGTCGTGAAACGTTTGATTGTCGGAACCACCGTGGATGACGGTGTGAACCAGTTTCAGGTAACGGGCGCCGTCAAGGTCGTCGGCGTCGTCGGCGGCGTGGCCACATCGGACGGCGGCGTGGCCAGCTTCCGCCGCACCGGCGCGACCTACAACGCCGGCGTCTTCATGGGGGCGACGGAGGCGTCCGGCATCGCATGGCTGGATTTTTCCGGCTCTGTGACCCCCGCGCGTGGGTCGATCCGCCTTGGCGCCGCCGAAGTCATCTTCATGACGCCTGGCGCCGCGGGCGTCACCGGCACGCTTGCAGTCAGCTCGACCATCCAGCCCGGCACCTTCACCGTCGCCACACTCCCGGCCGGCGCCAACGGCAAGACCGCCTACGCCTCAAATGGCCGCAAGGTTGGCGAGGCTGCGGCCGCTGGCACCGGCATCCCAGTTTACTACTCCAACGGCGCCTGGCGCCGGCATTCGGACGACACGGCAGCAGCCGCTTAACCCGCCACAAGGAACTTATGGACTACAAAGAAACAACCGTCACCGGCAGCGCCTGGCGCCGATTCCGCTCCATCGCCATCGAAAACGGATGGCTGCAAGTGCCGATGGTGGTCTGCGTCGAGCAAGAGGTCATTTCGCTGGCGGCCGGCGAGATCCTGCGCGATGTCGGCAACCTGAATTTCCCGTTCAGTCCAGCCGACGCCTTCCCCATCCTCGACCCAATGACCAACGAGCCAGTCGGCATCTGCGCCACCGGCGCCGAAGTGTACGCCCTGGTCTATTCTTACGTGATGGCGAAGGCCATCGAGCGCGACGCCGCGACGGCGCCAACCGAAGCGGCCCCGGCCGAGCCGCCCGCCGAGGCCGCCCAATGACGCGCCTGGCCATGCTGGGGATCTGGGTGGGCTGCCTGATCTCTGGTGCTGTCGCGTCGGTCTGGATGCTGGCGGCCATCGTAGCCGGCTCTCGCCGGGGCTGGCGCCTGGCGAAGGCATTCGACCGTCTTGCGAATGCCGCGACCGGCGGCGCCGACACCGAGACGATCAGCAGCAGGGCGAACAGGGCGCGGTCCGAGGGGCGGCGCTGGGGGTGCGTTCTATGCCGGCTGTTGGACCGGATCGACAAGAATCATTGCAGGAAATCATCCGGTATTTAAACCAACCCGCTTCGGCGGTTTTTTTCATGGGAGTCTGCATGGCAGAGCCAGTATCAACCCTAGCGGCACTCAGCGCTGCGGTTATCAAATCAGCGGTGGCATTCCTACCGGGCGCGGCCGGCGCGGCCGTCTCGCTGAAGTTCCTTGGCGACGGGCTCAGCTTTTCGCAAAAGCTGATCTCGTTCGCGGTCGGCTTCGCCTGCGCGGTCTACATCGCGCCGGCGTTGATCGATTTTTTCAGCATCGGCGGCGAGCGGGTCCACTCCGGTGTGGAATTTCTGGTCGGGCTGTTCGCGCTGGCCACCTGCCGCGAGCTGTTCACCGAAATCAATTCGGCCGACATCATCGGCTCGCTGAAACGCCGCTACTTCGGGGCCGACAAATGATTGCCCAATGCGCCGCCGGCGCCGTGGTAGCCGTTTGCGTATGGGGCGTGCTCGATCGCAGGCTCCAGACGCGAACGGCCGGCACGGTCGGTCTTTCCATTATCGCCATACTTGCCTTGGGATTTTTTTTATGACATTGGAACAACTGTTAAAAATCATGCCGTATGCCCGCCCCCGAGCGGGTATTTTTTTGGCCCCGCTCAATGCGGCCATGACCGAATTCTTCATCAACACCAAGGCGCGCCAGGCTGCGTTTTTATCCCAAATCGGTCACGAGTCCGGCCACCTGCAGTTCACGCACGAACTCGCAAGCGGCGCCGCCTACGACACCGGCGCCCTGGCCCAGCGCCTGGGTAACACCCCCACAGCCGACGGCGACGGTCAGCGCTGGAAAGGCCATGGGCTGATTCAAGTAACCGGACTCGGCAACCACCAGGCGTGCGCCACGTATTTCGGCATTGCGCTGGATCGCATTGCGGCCTGGCTCGAAACCCCGGAAGGGGCGTGCCGTTCGGCCGGCTGGTTTTGGCACACCAAGGGGCTGAACCAGCTGGCCGACGCCGGCGACCAGGTGCGCGTAACGCGCCGCGTCAACGGCGGCATCAACGGCCTGGCTGAGCGCTTGACACTGTTCGACGTGGCCGTGCGGGTGCTGTCGTGATTTCGGTCATGGGACCGCGCCTGTGGTTGGCGATCCTGCTTGTGGCACTCACCGGCTTTTTCTGTGGCGAATGGCACGAAAGCCGCGCCAGCAACGCCCAGCGCCAGGCGGCCGACAGCGCGGCCAAGCTGGAGCTGGCCACCGCCACCGGCCGCGTGCGCGAGGTCGAGCGCCAACTGAGTCAAAACATCCTCAACATTGATGAAGCACGAACTAAGGAGCAAGACCATGCAAACGCGACTATCGATTCTTTGCGCACTGACGTGCGCAATGGCGCTCTCCGCCTGTCAATCGCCACCCGTGCGCACGATCCAGGCCCCGTCGGTGCTGATCCCGCCGCTGGCGATCCAGAAGCGCGAGCCGAGCTTTTGCCATCGGCTGCTATCGCTCTTATCGACCTCGCCGCCGACGCAGACAGCACGGTGCGCGCGCTCAACGCCTGCCTCGACCAGTACGACGCCGTGAGGCGCGCGGTCAACCCGTAACACGCCTGCCAACCATCCAAAGCCCGCAACCAGCGGGCTTTTTTCATTTATGGAAGCCATGATCTTTATTTCAAATTTAGGCGGCATGATCCCGCGCCTCAACGCGGCGATGCTGCCCGATACTGCGGCGCAACTGGCCCTGAATTGCACGCTGTGGAACGGCGACCTGCGGCCGCTGAAAAGCCCGCTGGCCGTTGTCACCCCTGGCGCGCTCGGTGGTGCGATCAAGAGCATCTACCGCATCGGCATGGCGCTTCCTGAAACGCAATATTGGATGGCTTGGACAACGGACGTCGACGTCGTGCGCGGCATGATCGCCGGCGACACGTCCGAGCGGACCTATTTCACTGGCAACGGCGTGCCGAAAGTGACCAACCTGCAAATGGCAACACAGGGGGGAACGAGCTACCCGGTCAACTCCTACGCCTTGGGCGTCCCTGCGCCGGCCGCGGCGCCAATCTGCGTGCCAAACGCCAGCACCGCGCCGGCAGAAACACGGGTCTATATCTTCACCTACGTGTCGGCGTGGGGCGAGGAGGGCGCGCCGTCACCGCCCAGGAGCGTTGCGGTAACGGAGGGCGGCAGCGTTCAGCTCACAGCGCTGGCCACCGCGCCCGGCGGCAATTACAACCTCGTCTCCAAGCGCATCTACCGCAGCCAGCAAGTGGCCGGAGGCGCCCCGATCTACCAATTCGTAGCAGAGATCGCCAATGCCACCACCAGCTACAACGACACCCTGAAGAGTACCCAGCTCGGCGAGGAACTTTCGACCCTGCACTACGCGATGCCGCCTGCGTCGTTGACCGGACTGGTGGCATTGCCGAACGGGATCATGGCCGGCTTCTCAGGTAGCGACTTGTACTTCTGCGAGCCGTATCTTCCCTACGCCTGGCCTGAGAAATACAGGCTTACCACCGATTTTCAAATCGTGGGCCTGGGGGTGTTCGGATCGAGCTTGCTGGTGTGCACGAAGGGTTCGCCCTACCTCGTCACCGGCGTGCATCCAGATGGCATGAGCATGGAGCGCATCGAGCTGGACCAGTCGTGCGTCTCGAAGCGGTCCATCGTCTCGGTCGGCGGGGGAGTGATGTACGCCTCGCCTGACGGGCTGTTGTATGTCGGCGCCGGCGGCTCACGCGTCGTTACGGCGGGCCTGTACACCCGGGCGGAATGGCAGGCACTCGACCCGAGCACCATCAACGGCTACTTTTATGACGGAAAGTACATCGCGCTGTATGCCGGCGGCGGCTTCATCCTCAATTCGATCGAGGACACAAGCCTGACTAAATTTGACGAGGCGGTCACGGCCGGCTACTCCGATCCGATCAACGACGCCTTGTACCTGTCGATCGGGGGATCGATCAGGAAGTTCAACGCCGGTGCGGACAAGACCTATACCTGGCGCTCGAAAAAATTCCAGCGCTTCGCCCGCCCCATGTACGCCTGCGCGCGCGTCGACGCCGACAGCTACCCCGTCACGCTCAACATCTACGCGGATGGCGTGCTGAAACACACCAAGGCGGTGGCCGACGAGGACATTTTTAGAATCCCCGGCGGCTACCGTCCGCGCGAGGTCGAAATCGAGCTGACCGGCACTGCGCGCGTGCGCATGGTCGGATTGGCGGACAATCCAAAGGAATTGAAAATTGGTTAAGTTGCCAAGTATCCCCTCCGTATCTTCCCGGGTACCCGCCGAAATTAGCGCCCTGTTGCGCCCTATGCGCGACATTCTTACCGCTTTCACTTCGGGCGATAGCCAGGTGGCCACCATCGGCGGCCTGCGCCGAAGCGGGCTAATCCGGGGTGTCAATCCCGATGGCACATTCCAGCCGGGCGACGACTTCGACGCCACGCCGCCGCCGGCCCCCACAGGCCTGAGCAGCGGCGGCGCGCTGGCCAACATCATCTTGAGTTGGGATGCGACGACCTATAGCAACTTGTCGCACACCGAAATCTGGCGCGCCCAAACGAATGACTTCAGCCTGGCGCAGCTGGTCGGCCGCGGCGACGGCCGCATCTACGTGGACAACGTCGGCGGTGCCGCCGTCCGCTACTACTGGATCAGGTACATTTCGCGCGCCAATATCCCGGGGCCGTTCAACGCGCAATCGGGCGTCCGCGGCGAAACTGGCATCGACGCGGCCTATCTGTTGTCGGTCATGACCAACCAGATTACCCAGGAACAGCTCTACGGCGACTTGGGCGCGCGCATCGACCTGATCGACGGCCCTCCCACGCTGGCTGGGTCGGTCAGCGCCCGCATGGCGACCGAGGCAAAAACGCGATCGGACGCGGACGGCGCCATGGCAACGAAGACGGAGCAGCTGCAAGCCATCGTTACCGATCCTACCACCGGCCTGGTCGACAAGTACGCCGCCGTCAAGATGACTGCGGAGGCGACCGCCACGGCGCTTGGAAAGGTCCAGGCCAAATGGGCGGTCGAGGTGGGAGCCGGCGGCGTCGCCGGCGGTTTCGGCATCATCGGCACCGGTGACGGGTTAACCGGCCGAATCGATTTCGGGGTCCGGGCCAACAGTTTCTTCGTTGCCGCCCCCAGCGGCGCAGGCATGCCCACGGCTATCCCATTTATCGTGCGCACCACTGCGTCGACGATTAACGGCGTTAACGTCCCGGCCGGCATCTACATGGCCGATGCGTTCATTGCCAACGGCGCGATCAGCAACGCCAAGATCGGCAACGCCGCCATCGACGACGCCAAAATCGCCAACTTGGATGCCGGCAAGATTACAACAGGCTATATCGATGCGGCACGAATCAGTGTCGGTTCGCTGGATGCGAAGATTGCGAATCTTGGCGCGGCTGTCATTACCTCCGGTTATATCGATAAAGCCAGGATTAACAACGCGTCAATTGCCAACGTAACAATTCAAAACGCACAAATCGAAAACCTGGATGCGGCGAAGGTCACAAGCGGCTACATGTCAGCGGAACGCATCGCAGTTGGTTCCTTCGACGCGAAAATTGCTAATATTTCCACAGCGCAGATTGCGATGGCGAAAATTAGCAATGCCCAATTTTCGGGAGACATGTGGAGCGATAACTGGGAGTACGGTAAAGCCGGCTGGTATCTAGCGAGGAATGGTAATCTTTATGCCAATAATGGCGAATTTCGCGGAAACTTGTCAGGCGCAGGCGGAACATTCAGCGGCACGCTCACTGCAAAAGAAGTAATCGTCACTGATAACATCATCGCGGACGGTATATCCAGTGTCGATATATTCCCAAATGGTTTTGTTTCGGAAACCTTTATCGTTAGCCGAAAAAGCAAAGTGTTGCTGATAGCGAGTTGCGCTGTTGACAGTAACTCGGCAGGTGGTTTTGTCGTGTCCAAGGATGGTGTTAATGTCATTCTAGCTACAAACACACGGTACATTCAAGGATATACCATCGGAACAGTAATCGCCGTCGGAACCTTGGAAGCCGGGCTCTACAACATGGGTGCAAATCATGGCGATGGCTCCGCACGAGTATTATCCATGTACGTACTGAAAGTAATGAAATGACAAAAGAAATCACGCTATACGATGATGCCGGCCGTATCACTTGCATCGCTACGTTGTCCGAGGAAACTTTCGATTTTTACGTGAATAGCGGGCGGGCGATGGTTGTTGGCGTTCATGGCGATACTGAGTTGCAGTATGTGGTGAATGAACATATCGTGCAGCGGCCGGCCAGCCCGGCCGTTCTAACCGGGCTCAAATTGGAGAGGCTACCCACGCCTTGCCTCGTCATTATCAACGGCGCCGAATATCCTTGCGACGAAGGAGTCGCTGATCTTGAATTCACCTACCCGGCGACGTATAAAATCATTGTGCGCGCCTTCCCCTATCTGGACGCGACGTTCGAGGTGGTCACATGAAAATCAGCCATACCGAGGACTACGAGAGCCTTCGGCGACGGGATTATCCGCCGCTGGAGGTGCTTGCCGACGCGCTCTACTGGCAGTCGCAAGGTGACGCGGGAAAGATGGCGTCGTATTTTGACGCCTGCGACCAGGTAAAGAAAAAGTACCCGAAGCCCGGGTAAAAAAAATCAACAACAAGCCGCCTTCGGGCGGTTTTTTTTGCCCAAATGGCGGCTTGGGAGAATTCCAAGTATCTCGAAAACCGGTGATATTGTTCCCGCGCACACATAAACAGGACTTCCCATCATGAAAAATTTCCAGCTTGTCGCCGCCGACATGGACATCACCCCACTCTTGCTTGCAATCAAGCGGCAACCGAAATTGTGGCGCGAGGACACCTTTTTGCGGGACTTCCCGCAGGGTCCGTTCGGTGAAGTCGAAACCATCATGCTGCGCTTCCCGACCAAGGGCGTGTACGCCTCGATCGAGGAGGTGCAAAACCATCTCAGCAAGTACGACCAGCACGAGAACGTCGATTATCCACCCTATAAAACGCTGACGGACGCGCGCCCGCTCATCATGTGGTTGATGTCGCGCGTCAGCGGCGAGCGGCTGGGGCGCTGCATGATTAACAAGATCGCGCCCGGCGGCCACATCTTCCCGCACGCCGACACGCCGGAGCATGCCGACTACTACAGCCGTTTCCACATCGTGCTCCAGTCAAACGACCAATCCATTTTCCGGGCCGGCGACGAGAAGGTGAACATGCGCGCCGGCGAGGTCTGGTGGTTCGACAACAAGCAGACCCACGAGGTGGTCAACGAGGGCACCAACGACCGCATCCACCTGGTCGTCGACATCAGGACCGCGAGATGACGGCCGGCGACATCAACACCGTCAGCTACGTCATGGCATTGCTGGAAAGCAAACGCCAAGCCCATGGCTCCGGCCCGATCCGCCAAGGCTATAACGACGCGCTCGACAAGCTGCGCGCCCTGGAATCGGCGCTGAAGAAACAGCCGGCGTTGCCGCGGCCCGAGCCGCGCTACATCTCCTCCCTTCTCAAATGGTGTCGCAAATGATTACGTTCCAAGTGGAAAAATGGCGCGACGCCCTGCCGGAAATGGAGCCGATCCTGGTGCAGCACTGGCATGAAATCGCACTCGGCCATGCTCAAGTGCCGCTCGATATCGCCCGCGATCGCTATCAGGCGATGTGCGACGCCGGCGTCCTGCACGTCGTGACCGTGCGCGATGACGGCGTCATGGTCGGCTACCACGTCGCCATCGTTTCGGGGCACCTGCACTACCTGAGCACCGTTCACGGCATCACGGACGTGTATTTCATCCTGCCGGCGTACCGCAAGGGTTTCACCGGCATCCGCCTGTTCAAGTACGTGGAAGTCGCCATGCGCAAGCTCGGTGTGAAAAAGCTCATCACCGGCACCAAGCGGCACCTCGACCAGGGGAAAGTTCTTCAGTTCCTGGGATACAGCCCAACCGAAACGATTTATACAAAATACATAGGTTCCCTTGATGAAAAAACTTCGCAGTGAGCGCAAGCATGATGCCGTGCTGAGCGTCGGCCGCCGCTACTGTTGCGTGGCCGCCGCCATGATCGGTGGCGCGGTTGTCGGCGGAATGATGGCGCCGGACGCCCCCGACAACAGCGGCGCCATCAACGCCAGCGCGCAATCGTCGGAGCGCGTCGGTATGCGCCAGCTCGACCTGCAGGAGAAGCAGGACGCCGATCAGAAGATCCGCACCGAGAAACTGGATGCGTTGCAGGAAAAGGTATCCGGCGCGCAACTGGCGTCGATGGCGACGAACGAGGCGCTCTCCAAGGAATATGCCGACTACCAACGCACCACCTTCCGCCCGCTGGAGCAAGGCATTGTCGATGAAGCGAAAAAATTCGACAGCCCCGAGGAGCAGGAACGGGCTGCCGGCGCGGCATCGGCGGCCGTCAAACAGAACGTGACGCAGGCGACCGAGGCGAACACGCGCGCCCTGGCCCGCATGGGCGTCAATCCAGGTTCCGGCCGCTCGATCGTGACGCAAAACGAAACCGCGATCACCGGCGCGCTGGGCGAGGCCGGGGCCGAGAACGCCGCGCGTCAAACCGTTAAAACCTTGGGGGCCGCGAAACGAATGGATGCGGCGAGCCTTGGCCGCGGCTTGGCCAGCTCGCAAGCGACCAGCGCCGGCGTGGCAATCAACGCCGGCAACAGCGCCGTGGGCAACGCTGTGGCGGGCGTCAATTCCGCCAACGGCGTTGGGCAAACCAGCGCCGGCATGCTAAGCGGCGCTAACACGTCGTTCGGCACCGCCACCAGCGGATTGATCGGAGCCAAAAACGTGGCGATGCAAATTTATAAGGTGCAGAGCGAAAACCACAACAACACCATGGGCGCCGTCGGCAAGGGCATCGGCATGTGGGCGGGAGCGTAATCATGGCAAATTTCGGCGGTATCGGTGGGTTGATAGACGGGTTCCAGCAGGGCTACGGATTCTCGAAGGACATCAAACGTAGGGATGAAGACGACGCGTTCCAGCGGAAGACGCGCGCGCGCGAAGAAAAAAAGTGGAACCGGGAGGACGACCGCGAAGCGCAAATCGCTGCGCTGAACAGTGAATTTTTTCCCCAAGAAGCCAAAACAACGCCGGCGCCCGGCTTGGGCATACGCGCGCCGGCGGCGGTCAACGCTCCAACGCCTGGCGAGCAACCCGCCACGGCCGAAACCAGCGCCGTGGAAACGCCAACCACGGAGCTGACGCCGAGTTCGTCACCGGCGGCGGCAGCGGCGCCAGCAGCAGCGGCGGCACCGATGGCCATTCCCGATTCCGGCCCCGTCGCGCCGGGGCGAGGGTTCCCGCAGCCCGGCCCGGCGCAGCAAGGCGCCGCGCCAACGGGATTGCCGGTCCAGCCAAACCAAATGCGCAGCATGAACCAGTCCCTCGACTATTTGATGCGCCGTGCACAAATTGACATGCAAGGACCGGACGGGAAAGGCGACGGCGTAATCAATCTGCACAGGCTACAGGAGGCCAACCGCAAGGAAGGGCTGACGATGGCGGTCCAGCTGCTGCAAAGCGGCGACAACGACGGCGCCATGCGCGCGTACAACGAAACCGGGCAATCGAAGGGATGGACCGTGCAATCGTCCGTCGACGGGATTTTCAAGCACGGCGGCACCGAGCTGCCGACCAAGCTCGTCACGGTCAAGAACGCCGACGGCACCGTGCGTACGATTAACACCGCCCAGGCGATGATCCAGAACCAAGAGATCGACAAAATGATCACGCAAGCCCAAAAGGGCACGGAGCTGGACGACCGGCGCACCGATGGCGCCGCCAACCGCGCCATCCAGCAGCAGAACGCGGACACGCAGGAAAACTACCGACGTGACCAGGCGGAAAACATGCGCGGCCAGCGCCGGCTGCAAGAACGGGGGATTGATGCCAAGGCCGGCGCCGCCATGGCTCCGATTTGGGACGACAAGGCCGACACCTTCCTCAAGCAGCGCTACACGGCGGCAGATCCGGTGACCGGCGCTGTTGCCGTCGACGGCGACGGGCTCCAGTTCGGCAAGGCTGTGGCGCTGTCGCGCGCCAGAAGCAACGGCGGCGACGCAACGACCGGACTGGGTTATGCATTCGACGTCGATAACCGGCTCAAGATCGCCGCCGGGCAGGACGTGGCGAAGCTGCGCCAGTTGCGCAGCGAATATCTCAAAAAAATATCCGCGTCGGCACCAAGCCCGTCGGCCGGCAACGGCACCTCGCTCAACGCCAAGTGGGCCGCCGTGAATGCCGCGAGCCAGGCGGGCGCGCCGGCGCGCGACGAGGGGCGCCGAAGAATCATTGAGCAAGAATTATCGGAAGAAAAAGACCCGGCGAACATTGAAACGCTCAAGCGCGAGCTGGCGCGGATGGGGCCAGCGCCACAGCGCCCCGCCGCAGCGCCATCGCGGCCGGCAGACGCCGCGCCCGCCGCTGGAGCCCGCGAACCGGCATCGGACGAGCCTACCAAATACGTCGAGGGCATGCCGGGCTACATCACTAAAGAGTGGGCCGCATGGAACGCGAAGAAGGCGCCGCAGACGAACCGGCCCTCGCTCAACTTCATTGCCGGCGGCCTGCGCCCATTGGGCGCACCAGCTCGATAAGCACTTAATCAAAATTAGAATATCTAGGATTTCACCCCAATGAGTAAAAATAAGCAGCCACCAGCCTATCTGCGCCAAACCGAAGAGCAGCCGAACTGGGGCGCCGGCGAGTCATTCCTCGCATCCCTCCAGCAGGAGGGTGAGCAGGAAAAGCCGCGCGCCGGCGCCGGCGTACTCCGCACAGCCGGCGACGTCGGTATCAAGCTGGCCCAAGGCGCCGTCGGCCTCGGCTCGGCCGTCGTCGGCCTGGGTAGCCTCGTCACCGGCGGCCTGGTCGGCAAGGGCATGCGCGCCATCGGATACGACCCAAAGGCGACCAACGAAGCCTTCGGCGAATACCTGAGCGATAGCCAGAAGGCATCCGACGCCCAAGTCCAGAAAGCCGACGGCTTCGTCGACTCGATCGCCGCATCGGTCCAGAACCCACGCTCGATCGTGGGCAGCATTGCCGAATCGGCCCCAGGCATGCTGGCCGGCATGGGCGTCACCAGCGCGATCGCGCGCGGCATCGCCACCAAAGCCGCGCTGGCCACCGCCGAGGGCGCTGCCGCCAGCGCGGCGGAACTGGCGGCCGGCAAGACTGCGGCGCAAGCCACCACAGCCGCGCTGGCCACCGATGCCGGCGGCGCTGCGGCCAACGGGGCGATCGAGGCCGCTGGAGCGAGGCTGATGGCCACCGGCGCCGCGACGGAGGGCGCTCAGGGCGCCGGACAGATCGCCGACGCTGCGCAAGCCGAAGGACGGAACTACACCGATTATGCGCTGCCGGCCATCGCCGCCGGCGCTATCACCGGTGGGATCGGCTACGGCGCCGGCAAGCTGATGGGCGACGCCGCGACCGAGCTGGCCACAGGTGCGCGCTCAGCCGGCGTGAAGGGCGGCATCGCCGCCCGCGCCGGCAGGGAGTTTGTCAGCGAGGGCGTGCTGGAGGAAATGCCACAATCGGCGCAGGAGCAGTATTTCACCAACATCGCGCAGGGCGAGCAGGACAGCATGAAAGGCGTCGGCAGCGCGGCCGGCGCCGGCCTGGTCACTGGGGGCGTGATGGGCGCCGGCATGGGCGCCATGCAGCGCAACCACAGCGCGCCCCGCGCCGAGGCGCCGGAAGTGCCCCCAGCACCGCCTGTTCCCTTGCCGAACACCGGCCCGCTGTCGCGCGCCGCCAACGCTGTACAGGCCGCCGCCGCTGCAAATCCCGTCGCCGCCACGCCGGCGCCCGCACTGCCGTCGTTCGAGGAAATAAGCGCCCGCCTCGCCGAGCTCGACACTATCGCCCGCGGCGCGCCGACGCGCCGCGAGCCGGACCAGAACGGCATCACCGTCACCATCCCATCGGTCAAAGCGCGCAAATTCACGCTCGAAGAGCAAGCCGAATTCAAGAGCCTGATGGAAGCGCACAACGCGCGCACCGCAATTCCCGAAGACCAGCGGCCAGAGTTCGAGGCCATGCTGAAGGAGGAGGCCGCGGCGCAGCAGAAACAGCGTGACGAAGCCGTAGCCCATGCCTTGGCGGTCGATCAAGATGCGCAGTTGAGCCAGCTTCTGGCGGAAGAACAAGAGCAGCAGCACGCCGCAGCCCAGGCCAAGGCGCGCGCCGACGCTCTCCTCGAGCAGCAAGAAACCGTAACGACCAACACCATCGTGGAGCACGAGCGCCAGGTGCGCGCCGAAGCCAACCGCGCGGCGCTGCGCAACGATGTGCTGGCCGATGCGTCGATCCCGGCGGATCAGAAAAAATCGGCATTCCGAGCCGCATTGCGACGTGAAGGCTATGCCAACGTCCTGTTGACCGACATCGACCAAGCCGAAATCGTTCGCGCCACAGCTCCCATCCCGAGCGCGCCGAACGAGCTGGTCGACGTCGTGCCGGAGCTCCAGCCGGCACCCGCCGCGCCGGCCAAGGCGAACACCAAAGCAGTCGACGACGCGATCGCCGCCGGCATGCGCTTGAAAACGCCGAACGGCGCCGTCCTGCACAAGCCGGGCTCGGCGAAGGTATTCCGCCTGAGCACCGCCCAAAAGGCGTATTACCAGAAAAAGATGGCGCCGCCGGCGGCGCCAGGCGCCGACGACCTGTACGACCAGGCCGCAGCCTTGGTGCTCAGTTCGCGCGATGCGTCCATTCCCACCGTGCAGAGCCATTTCAAAATCGGCTACAACCGCGCGGCGCGCCTGATGGAGAGCATGGAAGCGGCCGGCATCGTCTCCGAGATGGAGTCGGACGGCCGCCGCACCGTGTTGGCCGAGGTCAAGGCGCTCGACGTCGCCGCGCACGAGGCGGCGACGTCGCCCCACAACGACCTGGCCGAGCCGACCGCCGCCCAAAAAGTGGCTGGCAACTACAAAAAAGCGCATGTGAACATGCACGGCCTGGATATCTCGATCGAAAACCCGGTCGGCTCCAAGCGCAGCGGCACCGACAAGGACGGCGCCGCGTGGGAAAACGAGATGCAGCACCACTACGGCTACATCAAGGGCACCGTGGGCATGGACAAGGACCACATCGACACCTTCATCGGCGCCAACCACGCCAGCGACAAGGTGTTCGTGGTCGACCAGATCGACCCGGCCACCGGCAAGCCTGACGAGCACAAGGTCATGCTCGGCTTCGACAGCGCCGAGCAGGCGCGCGCGGCGTACCAGGCCAACTACGCCACTGGCTGGGCCGGCGGCCAAGAGGTCACGGAAACGGACGTCCAAGGTTTCAAGGACTGGCTGTCCAACGGCAACACCAAAAAGCCTTTTGCCGCCCAAGCAAAGCAGATCAGTGCGCAGAATGAGCCCTCCGCGGCGCCAGCCGCTCAACCAGAACGCGATGCGATCGCGGCCCGCTACGCTGCGCTACTGGCCGAACGCCGCGAAGGTGTGAGCCCAGCGCCGATGGAGTTCCATCGCAGGTTCGCCGGCGACCTCCTGGCCAAAGACGCTTACGCGTTGAAATGGATCACCAATGGCATGAACGACACGAGCAAGAAAGTTTTTGCCGAGTTCACCGGCACCAAGTTGCCCAAAGCCCAAGGTGCGTCCTGGACGGCATTGAAGGCATGGGCCGGCGTAACGGACGAGCAAGACGCGGCCGTCACGGCGCGCGCCGATGCCGCGCGCCGCGCCAAGGAGGAACAGGATAATGACGAAGCGGCCGAGCGGGGCGCGCGCAATCAAAAATTCAAGGCCGGCTCGAACGACGACACAATCGTGACCGGGAAGGAGGCCGTCGATCGCCAGATTGCCGAGGGCTACAAGTCGATCCAGAACATCGCAAAGTCGCCTGTCCCTAAATACGCCCTGGTCAACGTCGAGCTGGGCCGCTATTACCTGCTCGACAAGGTGGCCAAGCGCTATGCTGAGGTGGCGCTGAAACGGCTCGGCCAATCGCCGATCGCTAAAGACACGGATGGCGACGCGCTCACCAGCGCGGGCCAGGCCGACGCAGACCAAGCGGAGCATACGCGCGAACTGGCGGATGCGGCGGCAAAGGGCCATACGGTTGCCGATGACAACGACGTCTCGCATTTGTTTGGGAAAAAGCCTGCGGCACCTACAGCGGCCGCGCCCGCTCTGCCAAAACTGACCAAGCAAGAGCTCAACGCGATCTACGTGACGGACATGACTCCCGACCAGCTCCTGCAGGCCAAGGAAATGTTCGCCGGCCTGCCGCGCGCGAAAAAAATCGATAAGGAAATTGAAAAACGTGGGCTAACGCCACCGGTTGCCCCAGCAGCGGCCGTAGAATCTGCTGTAGCGCCACCAGACGTCGCGGCGCCGGCTGCTGTTGTGCACGCCAGCACTGCGCCGGAACACGCTCAAAACACCGGAAAACCGCTCGACCGCAGCACCAAGTTCATTCCGACTGCTGACCCGGCCGACGTTGTCGACGCCGAATTGAGCGACGCGCTGTCGCACTTGGGCGACGTGCTGGGCGACGTCTTCGGCGCCAAGCTCAACATCACAGGCCAACAGCACACGGCCGGCGCCTTGCTGCCGGCGTTGTCGAAGGTCATTGAGCTGTTGGTGCGCCGTGGCGCGCGCTCCCTGGCGGACGCGCTCTCGCAGTCTGCCAAGGTCATGCGCGCCAACGCCGCCATTGCGCCGCATATGGACCAGATCAGCGCCCGCCAGTGGAAGGCGGCCTATAACGCGATCGCCGAATACCACGAGGGGACCGACAGCGAAGCGTCCGTCGCCGGCGTCGACGCCGATGCCGTGTTACATCTGGTGCGCGGCGATGTTGCAAAATCAGACACAAAGACCGATACTGAACAAAAGGAGCAAGAAAATGATTCCACCGCTACAACCAGTTCGCCTGCGCTCGATCGCGCGGTGGATGCAGGACTGCGACCCGCTGGCAGCGATGCGCCCCTCCGCGGAGCTCGACCGGCTCGCCCTCGCGCTGGACGAGCTGATGATGGAAGCGTTCGAAAATCGGGAAGACCTGCTAAAAGAACAGATGATGGCGTCGGGCGTGTGGGGGACGGCGGCCGGGCTGACGCAGTTTCCGACGGACAGAATGACGCTGTGGCAGGAAGTGACGAGCGAGTTCCTGGCGCCGATTTCCGACCCGCTTCCGGTGGACTGACCCGCGAAGGTTCCTGGTACGAGACGGCCAAGCGCAATATCGACCTGATCGACCTGGCCATCCAGATCGACAAGGAAGGCCGGCCGGCAACGCCTGACGAACAAACCCTGCTGTCGAAGTACGTCGGATTCGGCGCCGGCGAGATCCGCAATAAGATTTTCCCCATCCCCCCCGGCTACGCCAAGCAGGCAGAGCCTTCGCGCCTGATCTGGTCGAACCACGTCGCCGACGCCCGCTGGAAGTCGCTGGCCGAGCGCCTGGAGGCGCTGCCGCGCGACTGGCAAAAATCCGTGCTGCAATCCTCCCAGTACGCCCATTACACCAGCGAGGGCATCATCCGGTCGGTGTGGAGCGCCATGCAGCGCCTCGGCTTCACTGGCGGCAAGGTGTTCGAGCCGGGCATGGGCATCGGCTCGTTTTCGATGCTCATGC
Source organism: Janthinobacterium sp. CG3 (assembly GCF_000344615.1). Taxonomy (GTDB): domain Bacteria; phylum Pseudomonadota; class Gammaproteobacteria; order Burkholderiales; family Burkholderiaceae_D; genus Janthinobacterium. The sequence continues at coordinate 100,412 of NZ_KB467826.1, forward strand.
CCGAGGCGGTGCGCCAAACCTCCCGCTACACCGGGATCGAGTTCGACGGCCCGACCGCGCTGGTGGCGAAACTGCTGTCGCCGGAACAGAACGTGCTCCACGACGACTTCATCAAGCGCAAATTCCCGAAAAACTTCTTCGACGTGGCGATCGGCAACCCGCCGTTCTCGCAAACGAAGATTTTCGGCGACGCCGAGTACGAGAAAAACGGCTTCATGCTGCACGATTTCTTTTTTGCGAAGAGCATCGACCGCGTGCGCCCGGGCGGCCTGCTGGCGTTCGTGACCAGCAAGGGCACGATGGACAAGCAGACCGACAAGGCGCGCAAGTACCTGTCCGACCGCGCCGACCTGCTGGGCGCGATCCGCATGCCCTCGACGGCGTTCGAGGCCAACGCCGGCACAAGCGTCGTCACCGATGTGATTTTCCTGCGCAAGCGCCAGGTCGGCGAAGCGCCGGCGGGCGCCGCGTGGGGCGGCCTGCAGACCGTTGACACGGTGGACGGTCCGGTCGTGGTCAACGAGTATTTTGCCAAGCATCCTGAAATGGTGCTGGGCCAGCAGCGCCTGTCCGGCAACACCGACGACATTGGCCGGCGCATCGACAGCAACGGGCGCGGCGGGGAGCGTTACACCGTCGTTTCCTACGACAAGACCCCGGCCGAGCTGGACGAGAAATTCGCCCTGGCCGTCGAGCGCCTGCCGGAAAACGTCTATTCCGTGCTGTCGCAGTCGGCCGAAAGCGTCAAACGCGAAACGGCCAAGGTGGATTTTGACCCCAGCGTCACGCGCGAAGGCGTAGTCTATCTGGCCAAGGACGGCTCGGTCATGCGCGTCGAAAACGGCGTGGGCCGCGCGCTCGACGGCGCCGTCAAGCTGAGTGAGAACGACAAGGCGTGGTTTGCGGGCTATGTCGGCCTGCGCGACCTGGTGCAGGCGACGCGCCTGGCCCAGGCCACGGACGGCGAGTGGGCGCCGGCGCTCAAAAAACTCAACAAAGCCTACGACGCGTTCCGCAAGGAGCACGGCCCCATCAATGATTTCCGTATCCAAGTGCGTAAATCGACCGATGAAGCAGGCAACGTCGTCGAAACGGAATCGCGCGTCTTCAAAAACCGCCGCCGCTTCCGCGAGGACTACGACTCCGCGATCCTCACCCAGCTGGAAACCATCAACGAGGCCGGCGAGATCGTCAAGTCGCCGTTCATGTTGGGGCGCACCATCGGCAAGCCGGTCACGCGCGAGGTCAAGAGCATCGGCGACGCCCTGGCAGTCTCGCTGGACGCGATCGGCGTGCTCGACCTGGCCGACGTGGCCGGCCGGATCGGCCTGACCGTCCCCGAAGCGGTCGAAGCGCTCGACAAGCAGGTTTACAAAACCCCAGACGGGCAATGGCAACTGGCCGATGAATACCTCGCCGGCGACGTCGTGGCCAAGCTGGAAGAGGCCGAGCTCGCCGTCCGGGTCGATCCGCAATTGCGGCGCAACATCGAGGCGCTGAACGAGGTGCAGCCGGAAAAACTCGGCCCGTCCCAGATCAGCGCCAAGTTGGGCGCCTCGTGGGTGCCGGTATCGCACGTCAACGCGTTCGCCGCCGAGATCGAGGCCGGCTCCGTGACGTTCGACCCGACCACAGAAACGTGGCAGGTCGACGGCGGCAATCTGCGCAGCCAGCGCCGCGCCGGCGCGGAGTACGGCACCGCCATGCGCTCGCCGTCGGAGCTGCTGGAGGCGGCGCTCAACAGCCGCTCGGTGAAGATTGTCAGCCGGGACGAGAACAAGAAGACCATCCCCGATGTGGAGGCGACCACCGCCGCCAACGAAGCGCTCAGGAAGATCAAGGACAAGTTCAAGGGATGGGTCTGGACCGACTCGGAGCGGGCGTTGGAGCTCGTGGAGAGTTACAACAAGCGCTTCAACAATATCGCGCCGCGGCGCTTTGACGGATCGCACTTGACGTTGCCGGGCGTGAGCCTGCGCTTCAATCTGCATCCGCACCAGTTGCGCGCGATCTGGCGCATGATCCAGACCGGCAACACCTACCTCGCGCACGCCGTCGGCGCCGGCAAGACGATCGAGATGATCGCCGCCGGTATGGAACAAAAACGGCTGGGCCTGATCAAGAAGCCGATCTACGTGGTGCCGAACCACATGCTCGAGCAATTCGCCAACGAATTCATGGAGCTGTACCCGCTGGCGAACATCATGGTGGCGGACGACGAGAATTTTTCCGCCGAGCGCCGCAAAGCGTTCATCGCCTCGGCCACCATGAACGGCCCCGACGCGATCATCATCACGCACGACGCCTTCCAGCGCGTCGGCGTGAAAGAGGAAACCGTCGCCCCGATCCGGGACGAAATCCTGGCCGACCTGGAGATCGAGCTCTCGGAAACCGCCAAGGACAACGATTCGCGCGTGCGCCGCAGCCAGCTCGAACAGCAGATCGAGGCCGTGACCCAGCGCTTCGACCGCATCATCGCCGCCGGCGGCAAAGACTCGACCATCAAGTTCGAGGACATGGGCGTCGATTTCGTCTTCGCCGACGAGGCGCACGTTTTCCGCAAGCTCGACTTTCATACCGCCCAGCAGATCAAGGGCATCGACCCCAACGGGTCGAAGCGCGCGCTCGACATGTACGTCAAAACGCGCTGGCTGGAACAGCAGCGGCCAGGCCGCGCGATGGTGTTCGCCTCGGGCACGCCCGTCACCAACACCATGGGCGAGCTGTACACCATCATGCGCTTCTTCGCGGCCGACGAACTCGACCGCGCGGGCATTTCGACGTTCGACGCCTGGGCGCGCCAGTTCGGCGAAGTCTCGCCGGCGCTGGAGCCGAACGCGGCCGGCAAGTACGAGCTGATCGAGCGCTTCGCCAAGTTCGACAACGTGCCGGAATTGATGAGCCGCGTTCGCCAGTTCATGGACGTGCTCACGTCGGAGAGCCTGGGAGCGCTGGTGAAGCGCCCGGATCTGATCGGCGGCAAGCCGAACTTGAACGTCGTGGCGCCAAGCGCGGCGCTCGACGCCTACATGAAAACCGAGCTCTCCACCCGCATCGCGGTATCGAAGAGGTGGAAGCCGAGCAAGGAGCAGCCGAACAACCCCGATCCGATCGTAGCGATCATCACGGACGGCCGCTTCGCCGCCATCGATCCGCGCTTCTTCGGTGGCCAGCTGGACGAGGGCGGCGCCAGCATCATCACCGCCATGGCCGACAAGGTCGTGGCCGGCTACCATGCCGGCAAGGACAACGTCTATCTGGACAAGGCCGGCAAGCCCGAGCCGACCAAGGGCAGCACGCAGATGGTGTTCTACAACCTGGGCTTCGGCGAGCAATCGCAGAAGAACCGCGGCTTCAATTCCCGCGCGGCGTTCACCAAGCGCCTGACGGACGGCGGCATCGCGCGCGCGCACATCGCGTGGTTTGAGGACGCCAACACCGACGCCAAGAAGGAAGCGATCTTCAAGGCCATGCGCAGCGGCCAGATCCGCGTTTTGATCGGCTCGGCGAAGAAGATGGGCACCGGTGTGAACGTGCAAAAACGCCTCGCCGTGCTGCACTACCAAGATCCGCCGTGGTTCCCGGCCGACGTCGAGCAGCCGCACGGGCGCATCATCCGCCAGGGCAATCAAAACGACGAGGTGGCCATCGAGTGGTACACCACCAAGGGCACCTACCAATCGACGATGTGGCAGATGGTGGCGCGCAAGCAGCGCTTCATCGACCAGGCGTTCATGGGCGACAAGTCGATGCGCAGCATGGACGACTTGGGCGAAGCCTCGTTGTTCGAGCAGGCCGCCGCCGTCGCCTCCGGCGATCCGCGCGCGATCCAGCTTGCCGGCTTGAAGCAGGACGTCGAACGCTTCGAGCGCCTGCAGGCGGCCCAGGCCAACGAACAAATCGCCGTGCGCAGCGCCTTGCGCAACGCCGAATGGGAAGTTACGAGCGCCGACCGCGCCGTCGCCACCTACGGCGCCGCCTTCAAAATCGTCGGCGAGCGGCTGTTCACGTTCACGAGCGCGAAAGTGGGCGCCGCCGAATACGACAAAATGGGCGAGTTTGGCCAGGCGCTGAAGTCAGCCTTCAACCAAACGGCCGCCGACGCGGTGACGCACCCTGCCGCGGCGAACGAACGCCAGATCGCCACCCTGGGCGACGGGCTGGTGGTCACGTTGGAGGGTTCGCGCGAGCCGGAGTCAAAAAAACTGACAGGCAACTTCGAGCTGTCCATCCATGTGGGCGACTTGCAGATGCACGTCGCCATGGGTGAGGGGCTGGGCGCCGAGGTCGACGCGACCGGACTGGCGCGCCGCGTCGTCAACAAAATCAACGGGGTCGAAACCGAGCTGCAACAGGCCCGCCGACGCAAGGCCAGCAATGAAACGGACATCGTGCGCCTGCGGAAGAAAATGGGCGCGCCCTTCGAGTATCAACAAGAATTGGCCGAGAAGTATGCTGAGCTGAAGCGTCTCGAAGAAGAGCTGCACCACGAAGGCATACAGGCGGCGGCCGCCTTCGTCGCGCCCGCAGTCCAGATCAACGCCGACGGCAGCACCGGCGTGCCGGCGGCGCCGGCCGACGTCCCCTTGTTCAGCCGGGACGCCGACTATTTCCGCGATGTCGACAATACCTACCTGCCGGCGGCCCCGACGCCGCAGGCCGAGGACGGCGCCGCATCGACGGCGCCGGCAGCGCTAACCGGCCTGGAGCTGCTGCAAGCGATGAAAGACACGCAGATGTTGAACAAGCAGCTGGAGAAAGCCGGGATGGCCCCCGTGCGCGCGCTGCGCGCTGCGCCCAGCGCCGGCTTCGCGCTCGCGCGCCAAATCGGTAACGTATTCGGCATCAAAGTGCATTACGTCAGCAAAAACGACGACTTCGAAGGCGTCGCCTACAAGGGCGTGGCCTACATCGCGGAAGGTATGCGCAATACCGAACTCGCTATTGCCGGCCACGAAACGCTGCACGCCCTGGAACAAGGCAATCCAGAGTTGAGCAAGCAGTTGCGCGCGCAGATCCGCACCTACCTGAAGGACGGGGTGGTGCGGGACCGCCAAGCGCAGGAGCAGGCCCAGAGCGGGCACATGCCTGTGTCGGAGCGGAAAGCCGAAGGCGAAGTGCTGGCCGACATCAACGGCGCCATGTGGATCGATCCGGTATTCTGGTCCGACATGGCCAAGGCGGACCGCAACCTGTTCCGCCAAGTCGCCTACAAATTCATGCAGCTGGCCACGCAAGTGATTGGAAGCCTGCGCGGCTCGCGCTTTGACGTGGCGACGCTGGTTGGCGACGTGGCGGCCGTGCGCGCCATCATGGTGGCGACCTGGGCCGAGCATGTGCAAGGAGTCGAGCAGGACATGCCCGTCGACGAGCGCGCCCTTTTCTCCCGCGATCCCGTTGGCGGCGGCCAGGCCGCCCTTGATCGCCAGCAGGATGCCGCTCGCCAATTCGCCGCCGCGGAACTACAATACGGTGGGCGCGCCGCTTATGGCGAACTGAAGGCGGCCGGCGGGACATTACTGAGCTATCCGCAGTGGATCATCACCAAGACGCCTAACTTCAAACATTATTATGGGCACTGGGAGAACGAACATGCAGCGGACGGAATCGAATCGGCAGTTCATCAAGGCGAGCGGCAAAGCCAAGACGCAGAAGGAGTTCACGCGGGCCGTGATGACGTTCCTGCCGGACGGCCCCCCACCTTCCCCGGACAGTCTGGACCCGTTCGAGCGCTTGGAAGCCCAGAATCTGCAACAGGTGGAGGAGCGCACGCGCGCGCTGCGCAAGAGCCGGTAATCTACTACCACGGTAGCCGGGCCGATATCGATTCCTTCGATTTGAGCCATGGCGACCGCAAGGACCACGGCTGGCTCGGCACCGGCGTCTACGCCACCACGGACGCCGACCTGGCCCACAGCTACGCCAGCCTGAAAAACGGCGCCGACAAACCCAATATAGCCCCGCTGTTCATCGCCGTGCGCAATCCATTTATCGCCACTTCGGCGGTCAAAAGCAAGCTGAGCCGTGCGAGCCGCGCAGATATTGAGCAGTTCACGGACGACCTGAAGGCCGCGGGCTACGACGGCGTGGCGCTCAATTTCGAAGACGGCTCGCAGGAGCTCGTTGCGTTCTCCCCTTCTGCCGTCAAATCCGCGATCGGCAACGCCGGCGGCTTCGACGCGGGCAGCGCGGATATCCGCTTTAGCCGCGCCGGCTTGGGCGTCGCGCTGGGCGGCGCCGCCAACAGCATCAACGCGGTGCGCCTGCCGGCCAATTACCTCGTTGGCGACCTGTTCAACGATTCCGGTAAGCTCAACTGGTGGCACAAGAGCATCGGCACCATGGACAACCTGGCCAAGCGCGCGCCGGCGTTCGGGAAGGTGTACGAGGCGGTGCAAAGCTTCATCGGCGACGTCTCCCGCTATGCGGTGGTGGCGGCCGACCTGGCGCCAACGCTGCTGCCGAAGCTGGAGAACGTCGGCGACATTTTCGGCGCCGCGCGCAAGAAGCCGCTGACGGCCGCCGACACCAAGGCGATCGGCGCGCCGATCTTCGAGGGCACGCTGGTCTGGGCGCGCGACGAGCACGGCGACCCGATCAAGGTCAAGGAGCTGGAGGACCGCGCGGCATTGCTGACCGTCGACCAGAAGGCGCAGGTTTTGCTGCAAAAGCGCATCATCGACGACGAGCAGAACAAGGCCTGGCGCAACAGCCCGCTCGATTTTTACGAGGAGACGATTACTCGCCGCTTCAACGAGACGCAACTCAAGACCGGTCTGGTCTGGTCCGGCGCCGAACTGCGCGCGATGTTCCGCCTGACCGATGCGCAGATCGGCCAGTACCGCGAGTTCCGCGCCGCGACCGACAAGAGCCTGACCAACCTGTCGATCAGCGAAATGGTGAAGCTGGGCGGCAAGGACGCGAAGGGCATGCTAGAGAAGGCGGTGGGCACCGGCGATATCAGCAACGCCGGCGAGCTGCTGCGCGACCACTTCATAGCGCTGGCCAGGGCCAACCCGGAGACGATCAACATGCACCTGGACACGGCCAAGCAGATCATGGACGTGGCCGACAAGGGCGCCGACCTGATGGCCCGCGGCTACGCGCCGCTGTCGCGCTTCGGCAAATACACCGTCTATGTGGAGGAGAACGGCGAACAGGAATACTTCGGGATGTTTGAATCCCAGTTCGAGGCGTCGAAGATGGCGCGCAAGATGCGCGCCGAATTCCCTGACGCGGATGTGCGCCACGGCACCGTGTCGGAAGACGGATACAAGATGTTCGCCGGCGTTTCGCCGGAGACGATCGAGTTGTTCGGCTCGATGGTGGGCCTAGACAGCCAGGCCGACGCCAAGAGCACCGAGGTATACCAAACCTACCTGAAGCTGGCCAAGAACAACCGCAGCTCGATGAAACGTCTGATCCAACGCAAGGGCATTGCCGGCTTCAGCGAGGATGCCGGCCGCGTGCTCGCCGGATTCATCTATTCGAACGCGCGCCTGACGGCCGGCAACGCGCACCTCGGCGAAATCGACGCCGCAGTCACAGAAATCCCCAAGCAGCAGGGCGAGCTGATGGACGCGGCGGTACAACTGCGCGACCACATCAAAAATCCGGAGAGCGCCGGCGTCAAACTGGGCGGCCTGATGTTCGCCCAGTTCCTGGGCGGCTCGGTGGCGTCAGCCATGGTCAACTTGACCCAGCCGCTGACGATGACCTTGCCCTACCTGAGCCAGTTCGGCGGGATCGGCAAGGCCAGCAAGCGCATGGTCAGCGCCGTGCGCGACGCCGGCAAGGACGTGACAGGCGACGCCGGGCTCGACGCCGCCTTGCGGTGGGCGACTGAGGAAGGCATCGGGTTCTGTCGCATTAGCGAACGTCAACTGACCAATCAGGTAAACTGCGGCGCCCGAACTCATGACGAATCGATATGATCAATTTCAAAGGGATGCGCTTTCCTATCGATGTGATCCTGGTCTGCATCCGTTGGTATGCAGCCTACCCGCTGAGTTACCGGCACCTCGAGGAGATGATGGAAGAGCGCGGCGTGTCGGTCGACCATTCGTCGATCAACCGGTGGGCGGTTCGTTTCCTGCCGCTCATCGAAAAGATGGCCCGGAAACACAAGCGCCCGGTCGGTGGCAGCTGGCGAATGGATGAGACCTATATCAAGGTCAAAGGGGTCTGGAAATACCTCTACCGCGCTGTCGACAAGCAGGGTAAGACCGTCGACTTCCTGTTGACAGCCAAGCGCGACATGGCTGCAGCGAAGCGCTTCTTCGAAAAGGCGATGGGGGCGAACGGCGATCCCGACAAGATCGCGATGGACAAGAGCGGTGCCAACAAGGCGGCGATCGACGAGGTCAACGCTGGTCGCGACGTCCAGATTATGGTGCGCCAAGTCAAATACCTCAACAACATCGTCGAGCAGGACCATCGCGCCATCAAGCGGATGACCAGGCCCATGCTCAACTTCAAATCGTTCCGGTCCGCCAGTTCGGTGCTGGCTGGAATAGAGCTGATGCACATGATCCGCAAAGGTCAGTTCGAGATCGACGGCGCTGAGGCGATGTCGTTCGCCGACCAATTTTCTGCGATGGCAGGAGTGGTCCGTCCAGTTTGAGGGGAGCAGCTCCGTTTTCGGCCAATTTCCGCCGTTTGATCAACAACGCGACAGAACCCCTTCAAGCGCCTGAAGCACCGCCTCAATCTGGAGCATGTCACCGGGCTGTCCCAGTTGGCGGTGCTGCAGGACTTCGCTGCCAAAGTCGTTTGCGACAATCTGCAGGCACTGACGGTGGCGGCTTCACGCGCCCAAGCTGGCTTGCCACAGACACATCGTATCAACCGCGCCTACGCCCACACTGCGCTCAAGCCGCTGCTTCCGGCGCTACTGCTGGGCAGGGCGGCTGCGCAACAGCTCCAACAGCTCATGGAACTCATCGCGGGCGCCACTTACCGACACCGACCCGGCGCATCCAAACCCCGCCCCCAGCAGTCGAAGCCACACAGGCCCATGACGCAGAAGCCATGCTGAAGTCAGATTCTGTTAAGTCCGGTAGATTGCCAAGCGGCCCTACGACATCCATTCGTTGTCGCGCCCGCTCCCAAACGGCATCAGGAAGTGTCAAGACCCCTTGCTCGGCTATGCGCTGTATTTCTGTTGCCACGCCCGCACCTCACTTCTGTGCATAGGAGTATTAAGCATAGACGATGATGGCGAAGACGGCTACTGACAAAAGTAAGTCAGGACTCGTGTGCACAGTCGCCGTCTGGGCCAGCAAAATGGTGCAGTCGCCTTCTGAAAATGACACATAGCCTCGCATACTGGCCGACAGGATGCACGCTTGAAGGCGCGCGCAAGGCCACCTCGGCGTCGCGCCGCTCGGTGATATCGCGGAAGCTCCCGACCCGCCCTTGGGCAGCGACGGGAGCACATGGATTTGCGAGAAGCGCTCGAGCACGCGGCCGTCGGCCAGTTCCAGCAGGTCGTAGCTTTCCGGCAGCGGCGAGCCATCGATGCCCTGCAGTCTGGCCAGGAACTGCTCGGCATCATTGAACTGGACGCTGATCCGGCGCACCAGCTGGCGGTGATCGGCGCCGGACGCCAGCACCTGGCGCAGCCCGAACATGTCGGCCAGGCGCGCATTGAAAGCGCTGACCCGGCATTTGCCGTCGACCGCCAGGATGACGTCGATGGTCGACTCCACCGTGGCGCGCATGGTCGCCAGCGATTGCGCCAGCTGCGCGGCATTGAACTCGAGGTCGCGCTTGGCCAGCAGCAGGGCATCGTCGCTGTGCTGGCGCACCTGCAGGATGCTCTGCGCGTTCTGCAGCACTACCGAGCGCGGCATCGGCTCTTCGTCGTCGGCGAAACTCACGGCCTGCCGCCGAGGATTTCGGCCGCCATCGCGGTGCCGTCGATGCGCGCCCATATCTTGGAAAGCGCGGTGTCGCGCGTGGTCGAGGTGTCGTCGCAGCACCGCGAGAAGCCGTAATCGTCGGTGCTGCCGAGCTGGGGACAGCGGGATGTACTACGCCGCCTCGAACACGCAGTCGCACACTTCTTGCGCCGTCTTGATGTGCGGATCGATCGGCGCGACGACCCCGACGAAGATGCGCACGCCGGGCTTGAGTTGCTCGCGAATGATCTTGAGCACGCGCACCGGTCCGGTACGCCCGCCAGCGCGATGTAGAAGCTACCCACCTTCAGTTCAAACAGGCTCGGCAGCAGTTGGGCGTCGTCGATCTCCGCGCTGTGGGCCGAATTGCGGTCGCTGCCCGGACAGGTGTGGACATCGGTCAATGAGGCCCATGAAGTTGGCCGCGCCATGCCGGCCAGTCGCTGACGGTGCGACTCGGGCTGACCATGACCGAAGCACGTTTGCCGCGCTGCGCAACTGCCCTGGCCAGCCTGCCCCTGATTACGCATATACAAAAAAAACGATCGTTGCGTGGATGGTACAATATTTCCACATGACACTTTTTCTTTTGGACGTATACTCTGGACTATTTTACAGATTGAGCGCTCAGGAAACGAGTGGCAAAGAGACAATGACCATCGCAAGCGTCAAGCTCAACACACGCCTGACGCGGCCGGTTCCGCCGGCCAGCAATCGACAACTCCGACTCAATCGATGCAAGTCCTTTATTGCCGTTGACGACCACCCACATCTCCGACCATAAGTAGGCTAAAAAAGGTATGACACTACAGCCAGACACTCGTGAATTCCCCTCGATGACCCGATGACCAGCATGTCCAAGAGTTGCGCGATGATGAAAGCGTCACGCGTATCCCCAACAGCCCCGTACTGTTGAACCGCGTCGCGCGGCGGGGAACGACTGTGTGTACGCCCTAAATTCGTCTGGGGGAAAGAGGTTCTACGGCCTCAGTTTATTTGTGCAACATCCATTTCGTTCGTCGTTTGCAAGCAACCTCAAGGAATAACTCCATGGCTATCGTTAAGAAACTTACCAATAAAATCCCCGCCGCGTTTGAGCGTGACAGCGGCAAACCGAGCGCCGCATCCGCGCGCGACGCAGAAGTCCAGCGCAAAAGGGCGCGCACGCTCGGCAAGCAGCAGCAGGCGGCCGAGCGCATCGCCGCCGCCACCGGGCAGTTGTCTTCCGGCATCAACGAGGCGGCCTCTGCCGCCGAGGAGTTGAAGCGCGCTGCCGACCAGATCGCCACCGGCGCCGAGCAGGCCTCGGGCGCGGCGCAGGAATCGATGACCGCTTTCAATCAGGTCATTGGCGCCATTGCACTCCAGTTGCGCAATGCCGACATCAGCCAGACCAAAATGCAGGTCGCTCAGACCCTGGTCACCAAAACCGGTTCGGACATTGCCAGCCTCATTACCAACGTCGCCGTGGCCGGGCAACGCCAGATTGCCTCCGTAGCGATGGTGGTGGAGCTGGAAAAACAGGCTGCCAACATCGGCGACATCGTCAAGGCGGTGGCGCGGATTGCCGACCAGACCAATCTGCTAGCCCTGAACGCGGCCATCGAGGCCGCCCGTGCCGGCAAGCATGGGAAGGGCTTTGCCGTGGTCGCCGACGAGGTGCGGACCCTGGCTGAAACCTCGGAAAAGAGCGCCAAGCTGATCCAAGACCTGGTGGGCAATATCCAGGTGGATGTCAAGGCCATCGCCGACGGCATCAACTCCTCGGCCAAGGCGATCGAAGGCGAAGTCGAAAAAGGCAAGGTGATCACCTTGCAGCTTGAGGCTATCCGTACCGACGTGATCGAAGTGGTGCGCGGCATCACGGAAATCGCCACCGGCGCCAAGCAGTCGGACGCCGCCGCCCAGCAAGCCTTGAAGGGCTCGGAGGAAATCGCCGCCGCGGCCCTGGAGCAATCGGCCGCTGCCGAGGAAACCGCCAAGACCGTCCAGCAGCAATCCCAGGCGCTGGCCGAGTCCGAGCAGGCCACCCAGGCCATGGCCGAACTGGCCGAAGACTTAAAAAACTCCACCGATGTGGCCAAGAGCGCCGAGGAAGTCGCCTCTTCCGCGGAGGAACTCTCGTCCGCGGTACAGGAGATCAACAGCGCCAGCGCTCAGATCATGGCCGCGATCGAGCAGATCCGGAAGGGCGCGCAAACCTCGGCGGCGGCGTGCGAACAGTCCGCCGCTGCGGTCACCCAGATCGAACGCGGTGTCGAGCTGGCGCAGCAGCGCGCCACGGACGGCGGCGAAAAGGTGAAGAACGTGCTCGCCACCCTTGCCGTCAACAAGACGTCAGTCGATGAGCTGATCCGCGGAATTACCGCCTCAGTCATGGGCACGCAAGACAGCATCAAGCAGGTCAAGGACTTGGAGCAGGTGTCGCGCCGCATCAACAAGATTGTCGAAGCGATCACCACCGTGTCGATCCAGACCAACATGCTGGCAGTGAACGGCTCGATCGAAGCGGCGCGTGCCGGCGAATTCGGCAAGGGCTTCGTGGTGGTCTCGACCGACATTCGCAACCTTGCCCGCGACTCGGCGGAAAACGCCGACCGCATCAAGGACCTGGTCAAGGCCGTACAGGATCAGATCGCTGCGGTCAGTGCCGATCTCGACGGGATCGTCAAGTCCGCCCTCAGCGAAGTGGAAGGGGCCAAAGCCTCGACCGCGAACCTGGTTCAGATCGAAGCGGACATCCTCGTGGTCGACCAGGGGACACGAGAAATTCTCTCCGCGTCCCAGGAAATTGCCGCTGCCATCGGTCAGGCGAAGCGCGGCATCGAGCAGATTTCCAGCGCCTCCCAGCAAGCCGAGAAAGCCGCCACCGAAGCGGCCGGCGCTGCCACCCAGCAGTCGAAGGGCGCCGAGGAATTGGCCTCCGCCATCGAGGAAATTTCCTCGCTGGCCGACGAACTGCAAAGCGCAGCGTAAAGGGGCGCCATCATGACAACAGAAACGATTGAACAGCGGGTGCCCGAGTCGCACGCCGGGGACGATGGTCTCGAAGAACTGGTCTCCGAGACACGGCAGTTTGTCACCTTCATCACTGGCGGAGAGGTGTTCGCCGTGGACATGGCGCCGGTGCAGGAAATCATCCGCCTGCCCGAGGTGGTGCGGGTGCCGCTGGCGCCGGCCACGCTCGATGGCCTGGCCAACCTGCGCGGCAAAGTATTGCCCATCATCTCGCTGCGCCGCATGTTTGGTTTTCCCGAAAAGGAGCATGACGACACCACGCGTGCGGTGGTGATCGACGTCGGGCAGCCGCTTGGGTTCGTGGTCGACCGGGTGGCCAGCGTGGTCGGGGTCGAGCCCAACCAGATCGAGGATGTTGGCTCGATTCGGAGCACGGTCGATACCGACCTGATTTCCGGACTCATCAAGGGTGTGGGCGGCCACGCCATGATCATGGTGCTGGATTTCGAGAAGCTCATCGCGCGTGAGTTCGCGCACATCGCCGGCCTCGCCAAAGGGAGCGCCATGGCCGCCGGCTTGACGGCCAGCAGCGCCGACGATACCGAGGAAGCGGCGGCGAGCGATGAGCTGCAACTGGTGAGCTTTCACGTGGCCGGGCAGGAGTACGCGATCGCCATCGCGGACGTGCAGGAGATCGTCCAGGTGCCCGACACGATCGTCCATGTGCCGCACGCGCAGTCGCACGTCATCGGCGTGATGACGCTGCGCAGCCGGCTGTTGCCGCTGGTGAGCCTGCGCCGCATGTTCGGCCTGCCCGACCAGCCATTGGACGAAAAAAACCGCATCGTCGTGCTGGCCCTGGGCGGCACGTCGGTCGGCGTGGCGGTCGATGGGGTCAGCGAAGTGCTGCGGGTGGCCAAGAGCTGCGTCGACGTCATGCCCGCCCTGCTCGCCAGGGAGGGTGACCTTGCCGACATTTCCGATATCTGCCGGCTCGACGATGGCAAGCGGCTGGTCTCCATCATCACCGTGCGCAACCTGTTCGACCATTCCGCCATCAAGGAGGCATTGACTACCGTGAACGATACCGATCGCAACACCGGCGCCGACGCGGCCGACATGGATGAGGATCTGGACGACGACGAACAGGTGGTGGTGTTTCGCCTGGGCAAGGAAGAGTTCGGCGTACCCATCAACAGCGTGCAGGAGATCGTGCGCGTGCCGGAAGAACTGATCCATGTGCCGAGGGCGCCGGCGTTCGTCGAAGGCGTCATCAACCTGCGCGGCAGCGTGCTGCCGGTGATCGACCTGCGCCTGCGCCTGGGGCTGGCGCGGGTGGAACGCGCCGACAACCAGCGCATCATGGTGTTCTTGATTGCCGACGTGCGTACCGGCTTCATCGTCGACCAGGTGGCCGAAGTGCTGAAAATCCCCAAGTCGATGATCGAACCGTCGCCGCAACTGTCGAGCGGACAAGGGCGGCTACTGTCGCGCATGGCCAACATGGAGCCGCAAAAGCGCATGGTGCAGTTGCTCGAACCTGCCTATCTGGTCGAAGGCGAGGACTTGACGTCGCTCGCCACCGTGGGGGCGGGCAAGCCGTGATCAAGCTTCTCATCGTCGACGATTCGGCGCTGATGCGGCGCCAGCTGACGCAGATCTTCGCGGCAGCTGGCGGATTCGAGATCAGCCAGGCGAGAAACGGCCGCGAGGCGGTCGAGCAAAACCGCGCATTTCAGCCGCACGTGGTCACGCTCGACATCAATATGCCGGAGATGGACGGCCTCACGGCCCTCTCGCTCATCATGGCCGAGCGCCCGGTGGCAGTGGTCATGGTGTCGTCGCTGACCGAGAAAGGGGCGCTCGCCACTTTCGAGGCGCTCCATCTCGGGGCGGTCGATTACATCGTCAAACCGGGCGGCACCATTTCGCTGTCGATCGACAAGATCACGGAAGAGCTCGTGGGTAAGGTGCGTGCCGCCGCCCGTGCGCGCATCAAGGGTAAAGGATCCGCCGTCAGGGGGCTGGCCCAGTCCATGCGCGAAGAGCGCGAGAAGATCGCGTCCCGTCCCGTGGCTGTGCGCCGCAGCATCGCGGCGGAAGGCCTGGTCGTCGTCGGTGTATCGACCGGCGGGCCAAGCACGCTGGAGGCGATATTGCCGGAATTGCCTGCCGACTTCCCCTGGCCGGTGCTGGTGGCGCAGCACATGCCGGCGGCGTTTACCAAATCCTTTGCCGAACGGCTCAATAGGGTCTGCGCGCTACGGGTCGTCGAGGCCGCGTCACCGATGCCGGTCGAGCCGGGCACCGTCTATATCGCCAAGGGCGGCGCCGACATGGTGGTAGCGATGCGGGCCGACCGGCTCACCGTGCTGCCCAAGCCGGAAAATTCGCAGCACCTGTGGCACCCCTCGGTAGAGTTGCTCGGTCGCTCAGTGCTGGAGCACTGCGACCCGGCACGGGTGATGGCCGTGATGCTCACAGGTATGGGGCACGACGGCGCCGATGCTTTTGCCGAGATCAAGCAACGCGGCGGGCGCACCATCGCCGAATCGGAAGCGTCCTGCGTGGTGTTTGGCATGCCCAGGGAACTGATCGAAAAACGCGGCGCCAGCCTGGTTCTAGCGGCGGAGAAAATCGCCGCCCAGCTCAATGTATGGGCCGGGCGATAAAGGAAAAATGAAATGGCATTCATCAAGAAAAAAGACACCGCGTCTGTCGCCCATGAAGATCGCAGGCAGCTGAGGGAATGTCCGGACCTGATTGCGGGTCTGGAGGACGGCAACGCCGGCGCCCGGCGCTGGGCGGCACGCGATCTCGTCAAGTGCCAGGACGCCGCCGCGGCGCTGGTCGATCGCCTCAAGCGCGAGGGCGATCTATCCGTGCGGGAAGTGATCCTCACCACCTTGACCCGTCTCGGCGATGCAACGGCGGTCGCCGGGCTGGTCGATTGCCTGCGTAGCGAGGACGCGGCCTTGCGCAACGAGGCGATCGAGGCGATGAAGCAGCTGCCCGACGAAGTGGCGCCGATCATGCAAATCCTGTTGGCCGACCCTGACCCGGATGTGCGCATCTTCGCTGTCAATATCCTCGAATCGCTGTGCCACCCGGACGTCGAGTCGTGGTTGATCGACGTCATCGAAACGGAGCCGCACGTCAATGTCTGCGGAACCGCACTGGACCTGCTCAGTGAGGTCGGCAGCGCCGCGGCAGTCGCGGCGCTGGCCAGGCTCAAGGACCGCTTCGCCGACGAGCCGTACATCCAGTTTGCTGCAGACCTGGCGCTCGGCCGCATCCATGAAGACTGACACGCCATGACAAAAATCGCCATCACCGACGATGATTTCCAGAAGTTCCGAGAGTATTTCTACCGCAAGACCGGGATCAACTTCGAGACGAACAAGCGCTATTTCGTCGACAAGCGACTGGTAGAGCGCGTCGAGGCCACCGGTAACGACACCTTTCGCAGCTACTTCAGCATGCTGCGCTTCCAGGCTTCGGGCGCGGAATTGCAACAGCTCACCAACCTGATGACAGTCAACGAAACCTATTTCCTGCGCGAGGACTACCAGTTCAAGTGCCTGGTCGATTCCGTGCTGCCCGAGATCGTCCAGCGCAAGAGCGACAAGAGTCCGATCCGCATCTGGTGCATCCCTTCGTCCTCGGGGGAAGAGCCGTACACCGTTGCGATGTACCTGATGGAGCGCTGGCCGGGCCTTGCCAGGTGGGATGTGGAGATCATTTCTTCCGACATCGACACCGGTATTCTGCACAAGGCACGCGTCGGGCGCTATTCAACGCGTTCCGTGCAGCATGTGCCGGCGCCATGGCTGGCGAAATACTTCACCCGCACCGGTGACGAGTACCAGATTTGCGAAGACCTGCAGCAGGCGGTGGAATTTACCCGCGTCAATCTCGCGGAGCCAGGCGACACCCGGCCTTACCGTAATTTCGATGTGATCTTCTGCCGCAACCTGTTGATCTATTTCGACGATGTATCGCGCAAGGCGGCCGCTGAAACTTTCTATGATGCCCTCAAGCCCGGCGGCTATATCTGCCTGGGCCATTCGGAATCGATGAGCCGCATCTCCTCGCTGTACAAGGTGCGCAAATTCCCTGAAGCCATTATTTATCAAAAACCCCTGGAGGCCCGATGAAACGCATCCTGATCGTTGACGATGCTGCGACTGTGCGCATGTATCACCGCAACATCCTTGGCGCCGCCGGCTACCTCGTTGAAGAGGCGGTGAACGGCATCGAGGCGCTGGAAAAAGCGTTGCAAGACCCGTTCGACCTGTACATTGTCGATATCAATATGCCCAAGCTCGATGGCTACGGCTTCCTGCGCCAGTTGCGAGCGGAGGACCTTCCCCAGGCACCGGCCATCATGGTGTCGACCGAAGCTGCCAGCAATGACCAGACCGCGGCCTACCGGGCGGGAGCCAACTGCTACCTCGTCAAGCCAGCCAAACCAGTGCAACTGTTAACCCATGTCCGGCTGCTGCTCGGCGAGGTGTCCCCATGAATCCGCTGCTCACACAATTCCTTGCTGAAGCGCGCGATTTTCTTCAAGGCATCGGCGAAAAGCTGATGCAACTGGAGCAGGCGCCGAATGACGCAGACCTGATGATTGAGCTGTTCCGTCTGGTGCATACCTTGAAGGGCAACAGCGGCCTGTTTGATTTTCCCGAAATGACCCGCGTGCTACATGCAGGTGAGGACTTGATGGATGCCGTGCGAAACGGCCGGATCGACTATTCGCAGGAATTGGCCGATCAACTGCTCGATGCCATGGATTTCGTCGGGATCCTGTGCGACGAGATCGAATCGACGGGGCGTATCGATGCGGCGCGCGCGGCCGATTCAGCCATGCTGGCGGTGGCGTTGCGCGCGCTGCACGCACTGGCCGATGCCGCCGCGGACAGCCAGCTGGCCGCTGACGCACCATCGCCGGCAACCCCGGCGCCAGATCAGCTGCCGCTGGCCGCGATTCCGGAACTGGTCCGTCTGGATGCTTACCAGCGCGCGATGAACGGCGATGCCGTTCACTGGATCACCTACCACCCGCTGGAGGAATGTTTCTTTCAGGGCGACGATCCGTTCTTCACCGCCCGCCAGACGCCCGATATCCTGTGGGGCCGGATCGTCGCCCGCGAACCTTGGCTGCCGCTGGCCGAACTCGATGCCTACCGCAGTGTGCTCGAGTTCCAGCTACTGACTTCCGCTCCCCGCGGGGAGCTGGCCGAGCACTACCGTTACGTGCCGGATCAAGTAGGCATCGTTGCAGTGGATGCACGGTTCGTGGTAATCCCCCAGGGCAACCCTAACGGCGGGCCGGTGTATGACGATTTTGTCGCCGATGCCCTGCAGCATCTTGAGGCTGGCGATCTTGCCGCGCTCAAGCAGGCAGCGCTGACTATGCTGCACCTTAGCAACCCCGACTTGTGGCTCTCGTCGGCCTTGCGATGGCTGTTGCAGTTGATCGGCAGCGTGCCGGACGACCACGCGGCCTTGCGCAGCCTCATCGAGTCGCTACTCACCTTGACGGCGCCGGATTGGGCCGCCGCAAACCCAGCGCTTGCCGCGAGCGCTGCGGCGCCGAAGGAAGCGCGCGCCAGCGCGCCGCCCATTTCGATGATTCCCCGCAAGCCACTGTCTGAAGAAGACGCCATCGCGCTGGAAGCCATCTTTGCCGCCCAGCGTCAGGTTCTGCTGTTGGACGACCATCCAGCCTGGCAACCGGGGCGGCTCAAGGCTGCCGGCGCGGTGTTGGTCAATTGCTGCAAGGCCACTGGCGATCAGCTGGCTCAGCACGAGATCGAAACAGCGCTCCAGTTGGCCTTGGCGACTGACAACAGCGCGCCGCTGCTGGCATGGCTGGTCGGGCGCGCGGACGGGCAAGCGCCGGCCGCCGCTGCGGCAAGCTCGACTGGCGATGCACTGGTTGCCAACTCCGCCACACCGCTTGCCTCGGTCGCGCCGGTTGAACCCTTATCAGCAAGCCGTCTGGCAATAGCGGACGAAGGTCCCAGATTTACCCGCCGCGCCGAAGACGTCAATGCCGGTCCCACGAGCCTGAAGGTCGATCAGTCCAAGATCGACCTGCTGATGAACCTGATCGGCGAAATGGTGGTGTCCAAGAATGCGCTGCCCTATCTTGCCCAACGGGCGGAAGAGCAGTTCGGCGTGCGCGAACTGGCGCGCGAAATCAAGGCGCAATACGCGGTCATCAACCGCATTGCCGAGGAAATGCAAAATGCCATCATGCAAGTGCGCATGATGCCGGTCTCTTTCGTGTTCCAGCGCTTTCCCCGTTTGGTGCGCGATATTTCACGCAAACTCGGCAAGGAAGTACAACTGGTGCTCGAGGGCGAGGATACCGAAGCGGACAAGAACATCATCGAGTCGCTGGCAGACCCACTGATCCATATCGTCCGCAACAGTCTCGACCACGGTCTGGAAACGCCGGATCTGCGGCTTGCTTCGGGCAAACCTGCGCTGGGCACCCTGACGATCCGCGCCATCCAGCAAGGCGACCAGGTGCTGATCGAGATCATTGACGACGGCAAGGGTATCGACCCGGCAGTCATCAAGCGCAAAGCCTATGAAAAAGGCGTCATTGACGAGGCCACCCTGGAGCGTATCAGCGACCGGGATGCGCTCAACCTGGTGTTCGCCTCCGGTTTTTCCACCGTCGAAGTGGTGTCCGACCTGTCCGGCCGGGGGGTGGGCATGGACGTGGTGCGCACCGCGGTGGAGAAGGTCAACGGCACCATCGTGCTCGAGAGCGAAGTGGCCAAGGGCACCCGCATTTGCATCTCGCTGCCGCTGTCGATGGCGGTGACCCAGGCCATGATCGTCGAATCCGACCGACAGATTTTTGGCGTGCCGATGGACCATGTCGTGGAAACCGTGCGGATTCCCTGCAGCGCCATCCGCACCATCAAGCGCAGCCAGACCATCGTATTGCGGGGAAAGATCATCCCGCTGAAGGCCCTCAACGCCTTGCTCGGACTTCCCGCCGCACCCCAAGCCAATGCCTACGATGAAATGGCGGTGCTGGTGGCGCGGGTGGGCGGCGAGTCGATTGGCCTCATCGTGGATGACTTCCGCGAGACTGTGGACGTCATCCAGAAGCCGCTTACCGGTGTGCTGGCGGGCCTGTCGGCCTATTCCGGCTCGGCCCTCATGGGTGATGGTTCGGTGCTCATGATGCTCAATGTAAAGGAGATTATTTAATGTCGATCGAATACAAGAAGAACCACGCGGTGTTCCGTGACATGGCCAGCGTGGACGAAGCCGAAGGCCTGCTCGAATGGCTGCAGAACAAGCCCGCCGCCCGGGTCGACCTGGGCGCCTGCACCCATCTGCACCCCGCCAACCTGCAAGTGCTGATGGCGGCCGGCAG
Organism: Janthinobacterium sp. CG3; assembly: GCF_000344615.1. Taxonomy (GTDB): domain Bacteria; phylum Pseudomonadota; class Gammaproteobacteria; order Burkholderiales; family Burkholderiaceae_D; genus Janthinobacterium. Next base: position 120,680 of record NZ_KB467826.1, read on the forward strand.
CCGCATCGCCGTCTGGCCAATCGACGCGAATCTGCGCGCCTGGCTCGACACTGCTTTGAAATCTGAGTAAGGAAGAACTCTCATGTCAAAAACTATTCTGATTGTCGACGACTCGGTCACCATGTTGATGAGCGTCAAGGCCACCCTGGAGATGAACGGTTTCAGGGTGGAAACTGCGGGCGATGGCGTGCAGGCGCTCACCAAGCTCAAGGCGGGGGTAAAGCCCGACCTGATCATTACCGACATCAACATGCCGAACATGGGCGGACTGGAACTGATCAAGAACGTCAGGGCCCTTCCGGGGTTCCGCTTCACGCCGATTTTAACGTTGACGACGGAAAGCCAGGCAGCCAAGCGAGACGAAGGCAAGAAGCTGGGCGCCACCGGTTGGCTGGTGAAACCGATTGCCGGCCCTGACCTGGTGAAGGTCATCAAGCAAGTGGTGCCCGGAGCGTGATGATGAAATTGCGTTACGTGAAATCCCGTCGCGATCTCCTCGTCTGGTTGTCGGGCGTCGCGCTGTCCCTGCTCGCGTTCGGTCTTACCTTCTGGTTCAACTCGGCTTTCGTGGCGTTGTTCAGTAATTCGCCAGGAATGCTGAGATTTTCGACTTCCTTCGGCATGGGCTTCATCGTGTTGATGGTGGTCTGCGTCTACCGCCTGGCGGCAAACAAAGTGGAGGGCGCCCACATCATAGAGGAAAACATCAAGCGGCTAAAGGCGCTCCTGGCCTCTGTGCCGCATCTGACGGATATCTTGCAGGCGCAACTTACCGAAACCAACAGCACCACCGAAACGGCCGCACTGGCGATCCTGCTGCGGCTCACTGAGGTGGAGGCGGAAGCGGCGCGGCTACTGGTCATCCAGGACGCCGGCAAGGTCCGGGCTGCCTCGCTGTACGGCGACGCCCAGGGGCTGATCAACGAGAGCGCGCAGCACCTCGAAGACATGGAAACCCACCGCTGCCAGCGCGTGCAGCGCGTCCAGGAGGAGGGGGCCGCCATCCAGAGCATTGTTGCACAAGTTGCAGAACTTAAAACCTTCACGTATGCGATTCGCGAGGTCACCAGGATGACCAATCTGCTGGCGCTCAACGCCGCCATTGAGGCGGCTCGGGCAGGCACTGCCGGAAGAGGATTCGCCGTGGTGGCTGCCGAGGTTCGAAATCTCTCCAAGCAGATCGAAACGGCCGCTGTGCACATCGAGAAGAGCATCGGGCAAGTCTCGGATACAGTGAACGATAAGTTTGTCGCGATGGTGGAGCAACATCGAAACGAAGACGAAACCAGATGGCTATCGACCTTGGGTTCCACCATGAGCCGCTTGTCCGGCGACTTCCAGGCCGCAGTGGGAGAACTGGACGGAGTAACCCAATACACCCATGCTGCCGTCAGTTCGATCCGCAACGCGGTCATCGACGTGCTGGGACAGGCCCAGTTCCAGGATGCTACCCGACAACAGATCGAGCATGTACAGAACGGGCTTGCGATGTGCGGCCAACGCATGACTCAGGTAGAGAAAGGTTTGGCCGGCGACTGGATGGCGCCGATGGATATCGAGCCCTTGGACTCAGTCATTGAAACTTTGCGCGTGAGCTACACCATGCAGTCGCAGCACGCGACCCATCACGCCGTGGTAGGCGGCGCAGCCACTGTCGTGGAGAATGAACGACCCGCCATTGAGCTTTTCTGAGGACAATACTGATGGCCATGACAATCGTAGTATCGAACCGCAAGGGGGGCGCCGGCAAAACCACCGTGTCAGTGAATGTCGCCGCCGAACTGGCCGCGCAAGGACTGCGGGTATTGCTCATTGACCTGGACTCGCAGGGCCATTGCGCCGTGGGGGTGGGCATCAAGGTCAGCAAAGGTACCCCCACGGTGCATGACATCTTTCGCCGCGCCGACACGCGACTGGCCACCGCCGTGCAGCAGACGGCCTTTGAGAACCTGTCGCTGGCACCTGCCGACCCCTTGTTCGAACACGGTGAGGGGCTGCGCGATGAGGGCTTGTTGAAGCGGGCGCTGGCCGAAGAGGAGATCGTGGCGAACTTTGACGTGATCATCCTCGATACGCCACCCTCGCTGGACATTCTGCTGCTCAATGCGCTCACTGCGGCCAACTGGGTGGTGGTGCCCTTCGTGCCCCATCCGCTGTCGAGTGAGGGCGTGAAACAGCTGATGCGGGTGCTGTTCAAAATCATCTCCGGCACCAACCAGCAGCTCAAGCTCGCCGGATTCCTGCCCATGATGGGCAACGACCATATCCGGATCCAGCGCACCGTCACGGGTGACGTCGCGCACCAGTTTGGCGCCTCCCGTCTGTTGCCTGCCATCCGCAGCGACATCCGTCTCGCAGAAGCCTTCGCTGCGGGAAAGCCGATCCGTTACTTCGCGCCCAAGAGTCGTGGCGCGAAAGACTTCGCCGAGCTCGGGACGCTGCTGGCTCAACTGTGCCGTGACGGGCGTGGTTCAAAAACGGGCCGTTTTGGGTGACACAGGCGGCGGGAATCTTGCCCGGAAATGGACGTTTTTTAGCTGGAGCTGTTTGTGTGAGGAGGCGGCACTGGCCTCTCCAGCGGAGCAATCGGTTCTGTCGCGTTGTTGATCAAACGGCGGAAATTGGCCGAAAACGGAGCTGCTCCCCTCAAACTGGACGGACCACTCCTGCCATCGCAGAAAATTGGTCGGCGAACGACATCGCCTCAGCGCCGTCGATCTCGAACTGACCTTTGCGGAGGTTCTGTCGCATTAGCGAACATCGGCGGGGG
>NZ_KB467827.1 GCF_000344615.1 Janthinobacterium sp. CG3
GAAAGAAAAGCGGGCGGCAGAGCTAGTCATTGCCAATAAGGAGCTTGCCTTTCAAAATGAAGAGAAAGAAAAGCGGGCGGAAGAGCTTAATAACCTAGCCTTCTACGACACGCTCACTGGCCTGCCCAACCGGCGGCTTTTGCTAGATCGGCTCCGTCGCACATTCGCCTCTAGTCAGCGTAGTGGTCGGGACGGTGCGCTGATGTTCATTGATCTTGATAAGTTCAAAGATCTCAACGACACCCTCGGCCATGGCTTCGGGGACTTACTGCTACAACAGACAGCGCAACGCCTGGAGTCCTGTGTGCGCAAAACCGACACCGTGGCACGACTGGGTGGCGACGAGTTTGTGGTAGTGCTGGAATACCTGAGTCAGCAACCCATTAAAGCCGCATTACAAGCAAAAGCCGTCGGCGATAAAATTCTCGCTACGCTCAATCAGCCTTACCTCCTTGCCACGCACAAACACCACAGCACCCTCAGTATCGGTGCGACCCTTTTTAACGATAACGCCAAGTCTGTGGAAGAACTTCTGAAACGAGCCGACATGGCCATGTATCAGGCAAAAATGGCAGGCCGCAACACCCTGAGATTCTTTGACCCGGAAATGCAGGACGTCATTAACGCCCGCACCGCCATTGAGGGCGATTTACGCAAAGCACTTGAGAACAAGGAATTTGAGTTGTATTACCAAATTCAGGTGGACAGTTTGCACCGTCCGTTTGGCGCGGAGGCATTGATTCGCTGGATACATCCAGATCGCGGTTTGGTATCTCCCGCTCAATTTATTCCGCTGGCGGAAGAATCTGGTTTAATCCTTGCCATCGGGGAATGGGTTCTTGAGACGGCTTGTACCCGTCTCAAGGTATGGGAGCAAGATGCGCTAACCTGCGATCTGATTTTGGCGGTCAACATTAGTGTCGTGCAATTCCACCAAGTCGATTTCGTGGCACAAGTGCAGTCGCTCGTGCAAAGCCATGCCATCAACCCGACGCGACTCAAACTAGAAATCACCGAAAGCTTGTTGTTGAAGAACATCGAGAGCGCCATTGTAACTATGAGTGGATTGAAAGAAATCGGTGTCAGATTCGCACTGGACGACTTTGGCACTGGCTTTTCGTCTTTGCAATATCTTAAGCGTCTACCGATAAATCAGATCAAGATCGATCAGTCGTTCATACGCGATATCGCCACGGATAGCAGCGATAAAGCGATTGTGTGCGCCATTATTGCCATGGCACACAGCCTGAACATAGACGTTATTGCCGAAGGGGTGGAAACGGAAGATCAACGACAATTTCTGCTGAACAGGAGCTGCACTCACTACCAAGGGTATCTGTTTGGCAAGCCGGTACCGATTGAGCAGTTTGAGGCGTTACTGGGGCAGGGTTGACATACGTAAGCGGCAGAATGACTGGCTGGAGCAGAAGCGCTTGCTATTGCCATTGATGTTCTGCCACCCACCCACGTTAACGTAACGTATGATATAGGTATCGACTAGATTAGCGGGTTAGTAGCAAGCCATGTTTTCGCAAGCGAAAACTAGCCTCTTCCCTGCGGTCATCGCCCCCACTCGCTGCGCTCGGAGGGTTGTAAATGCAACAGCAAAAGCCAGAACCAGACGGCACCGCCGCGCCCAGGCGTGGGCGAGGTGGCCGTCCAAAAAATGAACCCGGCACCGTCCGCGATGTGACCATCGGCGTGCGTGTGTCGCGTTCCGAATTCGATGCCTTGAAGGTCAAGGCCGACGCCATGAGCGTGACGCCGGCGCATTGGTTGCGCCAGGCCGCTTTATCGCGTCGTCTCCCGGCGCCGCCAGTTCCGGCGATCAACCGTGAGGAGTACGCCGACCTGGCGCGGCTTTCAGCAAATTTAAATCAGTTAGCCAGAGCGGGAAACGAAGGCCGGAATGTCGTGATAAGCGACAGCCTTATTGAGAATCTGCGTGCGGAAGTTAATCAGTTGCGGCTTGCACTGATTGGCATGAAAGGCAGCGAATGATTGCCAAGGCGGTGAAGGGTAAAGGCTTCCGTGGTGCGTTGGAATACGACCTCACAAAGGAGCAAGGCCGCGTCATTGACAAGAACATGGCGGGTGAAAAACCGCGAGAACTTGCGGCAGAGTTCGGCGAAATTCGTAAGCTAAGACCTAACCTGGGCAAGGCCGTTTTGCACGTTTCTTTATCCGCGGCTCCAGGTGAAACGCTAACTGATGACCAGTGGCGTGAGATTGGGAAGCGATATATGGAGGGCATGGGATTGGAAAACAACCAGTTTGTGATGACCCGCCACGTTGATACTGAACACGAGCATATCCATATTTTGGCGAACCGTATTCGCCTCGATGGCGGCGTGACCAGCGACAGCCACGACTACAAGCGGCAGGAGGTCATCATGCGCGAGATGGAAAAGGATTACGGGCTGCAACGGGTGGCGTCGAGCATCGAGGCCGAGCGTAAAGCGCCCACCAAGGGCGAGATTGAGCAGCACGTACGGACTGGCGAGCCGTCCACCCGGCAGCAGTTGCAGCAGTTCTGTGATGCAGCAGCTAAGAATTGCCGAAGCTATACCGGGTATCAGGAGTGGCTGGACGCCGTGGGCGTCGAGCTGGTGCCAGTCGTCCAGTTGGAGGGTTCGAAGCTGTCCGGCCTGTCGTATCGACTGGATGGCATGACCATGAAAGGTAGCGACCTGGGCAAGGGTTACAGTCCGGCAGGGCTGGCAAAACGAGGGGTTACGTATGAGCAAGATAGAGACTTTGCGGCAGTCCGCAGCAGTATCGAACGAGACACGGTTAGAGCGTTTGGCGAGCCAGATCGAGGCCTTGAGGCAGGCCAAGCACCAGAGCGTGGAGGACTTGGCCACGACGCTGGAGCCACTGGCCCAAGCGATGGCAGCGTTGGCCGACGAGACGCGGCAGACGCTGGCCGAGATCGAGCGCAAGAGCCGGGAGCAAGGCGAGACGTTCACGCGCCAGCTAACGGAATCGGTGGAGGGCTACAAGGACGCAGCGAAAGAAGCGAACAAAGCCGCCAAGAGCTTGGACAAGGCAGGCCAGAGAATGGAGTGGACGCATTACGCCCTAGCCCTGATGACGGGGTTGTTTACAGCGGCGCTCGTGAGCGCGTTTTGGCTCTGGCTGAGACCGCCCATAATCCAGAACAGTCTGGACGCGCAAGCGGTGGCGGAATATCTGAAACCCGCCGTGATCGAAGCCTTGAAGCGCTCCAAAAACAAATAAAGGCGCTGGACGTACCGCGCTTTGAAGTTGGAATTCGGGAAGCCAAGACCGGGCAAATGATTAACCGGGAATGGAGTCGCGCAGAGGTGGAGCAGTCCACCGCATGGCTCAAACGCATGAACGCCAAGGGCAACGACGTATATATCCGCCCGGCTGGAGAGCATGGGCTGGTACTGGTTGACGACTTGACGGCGGATACAATTTCTCGCATGGCAAAGGATGGTTTTCCATCCGCTGCAACGATAGAAACCTCGCCGGGAAACTATCAGGCATGGGTCAAGCTATCGGATAAGCCTATATCCGACGAGGCGCGCACTGTAGCGGCGCGATCATTGGCAAAGCACTACGGCGGCGACCTGAACAGCGCCGACAGCAAGCATTACGGGCGGCTAGCCGGGTTCACGAACCAAAAGCCCAAACACGCCCGCGATGGGCGACAGCCGTATGTGCTTGCCCATGAATGCCCTGGCAAGGCCGCTAAAGCCGCTCCAGCGCTCTTGGAGTGCGTCGATCAGGAGCTGGACAGGGTAGGCGCTCAAAAAGAGCGTCAGAGGCGCTTAGAAGCTCTCCAGACGGCCAAGCCGGGATATGGCGAGTATGACCCCGCCAAGGAATACCAGCGTCAGGCGCAGCGCCTGATGGCGAAGTATGGCGATGGCGCGGACCTCTCACGCATGGACTGGATGATCGCGCAGGACATGGCAAAGGGTGGCCGCTTCACCGTGCAGGACATCGAGAAGGGCATCCGGGAGTGCTCTCCGAACGTGGAGAGCCGCAAGGCGGGTCACATCGAGGACTATGCCAGGCGCACGGCTGAAAAGGCGTGGAACGCCCCAGAGGTGAAGCACTACCGGCAGGAGCAAGCTCAAGAGCAGTCCCAGCAAGCGAAGCGCAACGGCCCAGACATAAGTCGATAGCGTTTCTTATTGCCGCGTGCAATACTTGTAGCGCATATTTTATTTTAGGAGACATTCATGGCCGCCGTATCACTCCGTTTGCCAGAGGACGTATCAAACCGTCTTGATAGCTTGGCTGAAATCACTGGGCGCAGCAAAACCTTTTACATGATCGAGGCCATTCGGGAGCACCTCGACGATCTCGAAGACTTGTATCTTTCCGAACAGCGGCTGATTGCCAACCGCGCAGGAAAATCTCAGTCCATCCCGCTTGAAGACGTGATGAAGCGCTATGGCTTGGAAGGTTGAGCTTGATAGCGCCGCAGAGCGCGACCTAGACAAACTCGACCCGCAGACGGCAAGACGTATTCTTACCTTCCTGCATGGCCGTATTGCCGCGCTGGACGACCCGCGCAGCATTGGCGAAGCCCTCAAAGGTTCCAAGCTGGGTGATTTCTGGAAGTACCGCATAGGGGATTACCGAATCATAGCCAGCATCGAGGACGGCGCTTTGCGCGTTCTCGTGGTGAAGATCGGCAACCGCCGCGAGGTGTACCGCTAAACCTTTTCCCAGCCGCGTAGTGGTAGGGGGCGGTGTGTCGAATTAGCATTTAGGCGGCGTAGGCAGGGGGAGCAACCCCGGCCTACGCCTAACCACAGCTTGAAATAGGGCTTCAAATCATGGCTAAATCAGATTTTAAACCGTTGAGTGACGCGCTGGCGAAGCTCAACGCCAATCGCAAGACGGTCGCCAAGAAAGAACCCGCGCGCCCACCACCGCAAATGTCCTTAGAGTTATGGCCTGACAGCGTGCGCGGCGTCCCTAACGCCGTACTGCGCGGAGCTGTGTTCAGCGTCAGCCAGATCAGGACGAGCTCCAAGAAACGTGAGCTAATCGCAAGCGTAGAGGGTCAAGAAATTCGCTTCTTGGGTGTGCGGTTCAATCAAACCGATCTCGATGTATGGGAAATGCTTTTGCATTTGGGACGACAGCAGCCGCTTGGTAATCGAGTGGAATTCAGCGCCCACTCCCTCCTGAAAGCGCTCGGCCGAGGGACCTCAGGGAAGCATCACGAAGAGCTCAAAGAGGAAATTGCCAGACTGACAAGTGGGCTCATTGAGATCACTTGGACGGCAGACAAAAGAACGTATGGCGGTTCGTTAGTAACTGATTTTTTCCGTGACGAAGCGACGCAACGCTACGTCGTTATCTTTAACCAAAAGATGCTCGGCCTCTATGAGGGAGGCTATTCCCATATCGATTGGGAGCAGCGGCAAGCTCTCGGTAAGAACAGCTTGGCCAAGTGGCTGCATGGCTTCTACGCCACCCATGCAGTCCCACATCCATATCGTGTGGAAACGATTAGAAACCTGTGTGGCAGCACGGCAGCACTACCTCAATTCCGGCAGAAGTTGAAATTGGCGCTGGCCCAACTGGAAAAAATAGGAGCCATCACAGCATGGGAAATAGGCGATGACGATCTAGTTCGAGTCTCCAAGATTCCGACATTGAGCCAGAAAAAGCACTTAGGCAGGCTGCGAAGATAGCACGTGGTTCCGGATACGTTGGCACGTGGTTCCGGATACGTTGGCACGTGGTTCCGGATACGTTGGCACGTGGTTCCGGATACGGGAAACGTCAATTTCCCCTATGAGAGCTAGGTTTGCTAATAGTTCTTTAATATTTCTTTAATCCGCGTGCGCGAAGCGCCCTGTGGATAACTCCCGACCGAGCAAAGCGAGGCCGGGGATCTGACACACCGCCCCCACCACTGTGTGGTTGGGGAAAGGTAAGGCGATACGTCAACAAGGCGGTAAGGTGCGACCGGGGGAGGATAAGGTCGTGCGCAAACGATCCTTTGTGCACGAACAACGTTTTTGATAGCTCGCCGGGCGTAAATCATTGCACAAAGCTGTTGCGATAGTCTCGGCAACCGCAACAGATTTTTGCAACAGCCAAGGGCGTCGTTCCCTTTGTCCAGTTATGGCGCAGCCTTAGCGTACTATTTTTCCCGTTTCCCCTATCGGAACACGACCTTCTGCACTTTTACTTGAATAGGTGAAAAAAATGAGCAAGGCTCGATTCAAATTACTTCCCCATCATCTCGGCAGGGCCCCTTCGGCTGCGCTCAGGAAATGGTTTGTACGTCCACTTTATTTGTCCCCAGCGGACGACTGGAACGGAGGTAAAACTATATGAAAAAGTTGTCGGAGTTAGCAGAGCTCGTCATTGCCACTAAAGAGCTTGCCTTTCAAAATGAAGAGAAAGAAAAGCGGGCAGCAGAGCTAGTCATTGCCAATAAGGAGCTTGCCTTTCAAAATGAAGAGAAAGAAAAGCGGGTAGCAGAGCTAGTCATTGCCAATAAGGAGCGCGCCTTTCAAAATAAAGAGAAGGAAAAGCGGGTAGCAGAGCTAGTCATTGCTAATAAGGAGCTCGCCTTTCAAAATGAAGAGAAAGAAAAGCGGGCGGCAGAGCTAGTCATTGCCAATAAGGAGCTCGCCTT
>NZ_KB467828.1:0-2552 GCF_000344615.1 Janthinobacterium sp. CG3
CATGGCCGGCACCGCGCAAAAGCACAACGCCGGCATCAAGGACGACAAGGGCCAGGCCGAGCCGGCACCGGACACATTGCCGGCGATCGCCCAGATGGCCAACAGCGTCGAGGTGCTCAAGGGCACGGACGGCGGCGGCGGGCAGACTCCGGTGACGACCTACACGGAGGCGCAGTTGCAACTGTCTAGCCCGGCGGGCATCGCCGCGACCACGCCGGCGAACGCCATCCTCGCCGCCGGCAACACCGGCAGCGTCACCGCCGGGCAGGACATCAACTTCGCCGCGCAGGGCAACAGCTATTACCTGGTGAAGGCGGGCGTCAGCCTGTTCACCTACGGCAAGGCCGGCAACAAAGACAAGCCGAACCAGGAAACCGGCATCAAACTGCATGCCGCGACCGGCAAGGTCAGCAGCCAGAGCCAATCGGACAAGACCAGCATCACCGCCGACAAGGCCGTCACCGTGGCCAGCGTCACCCAGAGCGTCAACATCGCCGCGAAGGAGCACCTGCTGATGACGGCGCAAGGCGCCTATTTGAAGCTCGAGGGCGGCAATATCATGATTCACGGGCCGGGAAAGATGGATTTCAAGGCCAGTATGAAGGAGTTGACCGGGCCGGCCAGCAGCAGCCCGAAACTACCCTATTTGCCGAATCATGCCGACCTGAATAACTTCATCGAGTTGAATTACCGTTGGGATGACATGCAGCCGATGGTTGGAGCGCCGTACATGGTGAAGTTTGACAATGGCACGTCAATCGAAGGCAAGCTCGACGCCAAAGGCTTTGCGCGCCTTGAGAATACGCCCAATCGCTCCGCCACCGTGACCTACGGCGAGGATGAGCGCGATGCTGTGCCTAGACAGAAGCAGGAGCCGAACCAGCTTTTCGGCGTGGCGCCGCGCACCCAGGAGGAGGCCGAAGCCTTCCTCGAGAAGTACTTGGCGCAGGAAGCGGCCTATTACAAAGACAATTTTTTCCCCGACGAACTGGACGAGATGGCCGCCGAGCCGCCAGCGGACGGCGCTATCAGCGAACTCGACTATGATTTCCATTATGACGACTATAAATATGCCGACGAAGAAAGTCCTGAAGACCTGCAAGCGGAAAAAGACTACCGGCAACTGCATGACAGCGAAGGCGAGTCGTCATGAGTAACATTGGCGGTACGGCGGCGCACGGCGCGGCCGATGCGGCGGCGGCCGCGCGCATCGTGCGCCAGGCCGACGACGGCATCGGAGACTGGCTGGGCGGACTGGTGAGCGGCAAAGGCACGTCGCCGTCGCAAATCATCCTCACCGGCGTCCTCGGCTTAGTTCCCGGCCTGGGCCAGGCGATGGACGCGCGCGACCTCATTTTCGGCCTCATCTTGGTTGCCAAGTCGCCGGCATCGATAATAGGCTGGATCGAGCTGGTGATTACACTGATAGGCTGCGTGCCGGGTGCGGGCGACACGTTGAAGGTCAGCTTCAAACTGATGCAGCAGGGCCACAGTTTCGGCCGCGTCCTGGAAGCCGTCTCGCCCAAAGTGCGCGGCAATGTTGAAGCATATATGCGCAATATCAACTGGAAGAACCTCGCCGGCGAATGCAAGGGACTGCTCAACAAGACGTTCGCGGCGTTTATCGATGGCTTGGACAGTTGGGCCGTGAAGGCGCTTACCAGCCGCTCGCAGGTGAAGGAAGTCATCGGCGAACTAAAGAGCCTGCAACAGCGCGCGCCGAAAATGATCGACGAGGTTTTCGCCGAACTCAAAAATTTGCATGCCAAAATGCTTGGGCATGAACTGCCGGGCACGACGGCTGCGCTTGCTGGCACCAGCGGTAAAGCGGCCAAGGTGGAAGCGCGGGAGGTTGTCACCGCAACCGCAACAAAACAGGCCCGCGCGCTGTCGAAAAAAGAAAAAAGGCTGCTGGCAAAGAAAAATCGAGATGTCAAAGAAAATCATGTGACGCCGTATACGACGAAGGTCGACCAAAAAAAAGCCGCGCAAAAAAACAGAAACAGAAACAAGCAAGCGGTCATCGCCGAACACTTAACAGATTACTTTGTAAAAAAGAAGCACACAATTTTCAATAAAGTTAATAACAACGGAAAACTCACAGAAGAAAAAAGTGTCATGCACACCGGAATTGACCACCTGTGGGCCAACTCAACAGATATAGCAAAACCGTTTGTCGTCGGCGATACCAAGTCAAGTATCCTCGATGCGTTCAAACTGATGGCGGCACTACCAACAGAATGGCAGGAGAAATTTAATGTATTGAGGGCCGATGAGGCCGCCGTTCCGCTGAAAAACGGCAAGCCGAACATCTTCGATAGCGAGGCCCGGGATGCACATCAATCCACCCAAGTTAAGAATTTTTCTTTAAAAGTAGAGCGAAATACAATAAAAAGCTTGACATGCCAGTGAGGTAGGGCGCGGTCAGTGAGATTTTTTACCTCATTGGCCGCTATGTCCCTTGCCGCACTGTTCAACGATCTTGCCGCGCATTTGCAGTCCGTCGAATTCCTTCTGACGGCCCGACATATTGAACACCCCGCCGCATTTTC
>NZ_KB467828.1:2652-4876 GCF_000344615.1 Janthinobacterium sp. CG3
CACATTGCGTTCTGCATGCGCGTCGAGAAGGCCGGCAACGGCGGCTTTCCCTGCGTGCGCGACTTCCTGCGCTCCGGTCTGAGCGAGCAGCTCGTCATGCTGCGCGCGCCCGACCGGCGCGACGCCGACGATTATGAATGCCCCCGAGAACCCCAGCAGGTGCGCCTCGTCCGCCATGTCGCGCCGAACGGCAAGGTGCGGGTGTTGATGACCAATTTGTTCGACAGCGCGCGCTTTCCCGCCGACGGCTTCGGCGACCTCTACCACAAGCGCTGGCGTATCGAGGAAGCCTTCAAGCGGCTCAAGCATCGNCTCAATTTGGAGCATGTGTCTGGCCTGTCCCAGCAAGCCGTGGTGCAGGACGTCGCCGCCAAAATCATGTGCGATAACTTGCAAACCCTGGCGGCCTTGACAGCCCACGACAGCGCCGACCTGCGCGCAGCCGAGCGCATCAACCACGCCTATGCGCATACCGCCCTCAAACCATTGTTGCCGGCCCTTCTGCTCGGAAAAAAGGTGGCGAAGTTACTGCGCGAGGTGCTGCGCCTGATTGCGAAACGGACACACATCCATCGGGAAAATCTATCCAAAACACGCAAAACCAGGCCGAAGCCGCACAAGCACATGATCCAAAAACCATGTTAAAAGGTTGGAAAATCCCTAACTTGGGTGGATTGGGATGCACATGCCAACCAAGACGTGTCTATTGGTGATACCGACCATCATGACACGGCGGTGCGGCGTGGTGTCAATCCCCCAGGGAAAAACAAGCATGGCGAACCAACTGGACTACCAACTCAGATGACCCACGCTTGGATTTCATATGTTTTACCTGAAGAAAAACTAACAGCCCCTGGTCACCGACTAAGAACATTAATTACTGAATATGAGGAAGGGGAGATAAATTGCCCATATCAACGTTGGATATCGTTAGTGACTGGCCGTCAATTAAGTAAACATAAAAAATCAAACGGATCAACACATGACATTCAATTATTAATGAACCTTCCCGACACAATTCTTATTAAGTAAATAAAATAAATAATATTTTTACATTAAAAGAGTTTTCAGAAAAAAAACGAGAGATAATTTTCGATTATTCGGTATACCTAGAATTGGTGCAAGACTTGGCGATGAGAATTCCTCGCGTCGGTAGAAATATGGAAAATCCAGTTTGGATGGCAGACAAAGACGCTGCGAAGTTAATGACAATGACGCGATCTCGGGCATGGAACTCGATTAATTTACTGACGATAAACTATTCAGCAGGAATCGATCTCCCTGCTCTGCAGTGTTGTTACCCGACCGTCTTGGCATACTGGGAAGAATATGCGAAATATGACAAAGCATACGATGCCACTCCGGAGGGCCTTCGTACTTACGTGGCTCATCTTCCGCTCTTGGGACATGGCTTTGATCAAGCCAACCGTTTAGTCTGCCTCGGCATTCTTCTCGGCTGGGGCCATTTATTGTCCCGTCTGGTGCCAATTATCGACTATCACAACCCGCGGCGAGACGGTATGCTGGAACGGTTGTTCGCCTTCTATGTGGACGGTCGCGGCGCGCCGCCGGACGAGTGCACGCGTCACTTGCCGTATTTCAAGACACTAAAGATATTTGTAGCCCCAAAGGAGAAACGTCCCGAGTTGATGGCGGGATACCTGGACGACTGGTACCATGCCAGCCGCCGCGAGCCATATCACGACAGCCATACCCGAGGCACGAGCTTCATGGGTTACTGGGCATGGGAAGCCGCCGCCATCACCTACCTGCTCGACATTGACGACCGCAGCTTCCGCGACGCGCAATTTTATCCGAAGGATTTGGTTGATTTCGCCAGAAGCATACAGGCTGAGCCGGCCCACTCAGGCGCTCCGGTGCAGCCAGACGGAGAGCTTCGCGCAACTGCGGGTCAGCCGTGCCCCAAGACGGGCCGGTGGGAAGCGCTTGATATTCCGCCGCAAGTAAAATCGTACCAACAAGGCGAATTGATGCTCAACCTTGGTTCCGCGTACGGGTTGACTGTGTGGCGTTACATGGACGTTTGAAAGCCCATTTGGCCGGTCGCGCCCGTCGCTGCGGCGCCACGCCAAGGCGCACCGCGGCAACGACGCACCTGCGCCACCAGAGCGACAACCAGCGCCTGGCCAAGGCCGGCTTCGGCGCCGAATTGAAAACCGAGCACGCCGCCGCGCTGCGCGCCGGCCAAGGGATGCTGCTGTCG
>NZ_KB467829.1 GCF_000344615.1 Janthinobacterium sp. CG3
GGCATCCGGAGGCGGTCGCCGCCGGCGTCGAGGCCGGCTATCTGGTCGCGCCCTACGATTCCTACGAGACGGCGCTAAAGCCGGGCAGCAATCCCGACTGGGCCACCGCGCACCTGGGCGAGAAGGTGTACCGCGATTGCGCGATCGTGCTCAAGAGCGGTTTGTTCCGCGCCGGCTTCCAGAAATCGGGCCGCTACACCGATTCGAACTGCGTGCGCCCGGTGTTGCAGGCGCGCGTCAAGGCGGTCGCGGCGAAGGCCGGCTTCAACAGCTGGTTCCTGGACGCCTATGCGAGCGGCATGGTGTTCGACAGTTACCGCGCCGAGGCGCCAATGACGCAGGCGCAGAATGCCGCCGGCAATATGGAGGCGTCGCGCTGGATCTCGGATACGCTGAAGATGCCGGCCGGTTCGGAGGACGGCCACGGCCCGGCCGCGCAGGGCATCCTGTTCGCCCACGGCGTGCAGACCCCGGTGATCGGCTGGGGCGACAAGGATATGCAAAAGGATAAGAATTCGCCGCACTTCCTCGGCAGCTGGTTCCCCGCCTCGCAGCCGACGGTGTTTTTCAAACAGGTGCCCTTGAAGGAGTCGCTAAGGGCGATCCACTTCAATCCGGCCACGCGCCTGCCGCTCTACCAGGCGGTGTTCCACGGCTCCGTGGTCAGCAGCCACCACTGGCTGTTCGACAGTTTGAAGTTCGGCAACGTGCGCGGCGACAACGAGCTGACGCAGTTGTTGTACAACGTGCCGCCGCTGTACCATTTGAGCGGCGACACGCTGGACCAGCGCTTGCCGCTGATCAAGCGCCAGGACGCCTTCTTCCGTCCCTTGCACCAGCGCCTGGCGGGCGAACAGATGACGGCGTTCAGCGCGATGTCGCCGGACCGCCTGCTGCAGGAAACCCGTTACAGCGACGGCACCCGACTGATCGCCAACTTTGGCGACAAGGACCTGGTGGTGGATGGCCGACGTTTAGCCAAGCGCAGCGTGACGGCGATCAACAGCGATGGCTACAGCAGCGTGTACGTCGTGGCGGCCGAGTAATGCCTGCTTTGCGAACACTTTTCATTCATGTCAAAGTTTCCTGCAATCAGCCCTTGTATTTGCCGCCTACCCTTCCTATAATGCTGGTCTTCGGGCGGTTAGTTCAGCTGGTTAGAATACTTGGTCGACATCCAAGGGGTCGGGGATTCGAATTCCTCACCGCCCACCAGAACAGTGTAGTAAGATAGCGATCGTAGTTTTACGCCGCGAACGACTGGCAGCAGTTGTGGTTTTAAAAAAAGTTTTTCGGGCGGTTAGTTCAGCTGGTTAGAATACTTGGTCGACATCCAAGGGGTCGGGGATTCGAATTCCTCACCGCCCACCAGGACAAAGTAGGGCCACGCCGCGCGGCAGGTTGGCGCGGCAGGCAACGAAGTTGCTTGTTGTAAGTTGTTGTTTCTAGTAGCATTTGCGGGCGGTTAGTTCAGCTGGTTAGAATACTTGGTCGACATCCAAGGGGTCGGGGATTCGAATTCCTCACCGCCCACCAGAATATATGTAAGAGCTAGAAAGGCGAATCGGTTATGACACCGCGAACTACTACCAGGATTTGGGAGTGACGCTAGTCGACTGGATTTTCTTTGCTTGCTAAAAGGAGAAAAACGCGGCTAGTCCGCGTTTTTTTTCGTCCGCGTTTTCGTTGCGCATCCCATTCGAATTCCATTTCAATATTTCAGCTGTTTTTACCCGGAGATCAATATGCTTACAGTCCGACTTCCCGATGGTTCCGCGCGTCAGTTCGACGGTCCGGTGACCGTGGCCCAGGTGGCCGCCAATATCGGTACTGGCCTGGCGAAGGCCGCGCTGGCCGGCAAGGTCGACGGCAAGCTGGTCGACACCTCCTTCTTGATTGACAAGGACGCCGACGTGGCCATCGTCACGGACAAGGACGCCGACGCGCTGGAAGTGATTCGCCACTCGACCGCCCACTTGCTGGCCTACGCCGTCAAGGAATTGTTCCCGGACGCGCAAGTGACGATCGGCCCGGTGATTGAAAACGGCTTCTATTACGACTTCGCCTACAAGCGTCCGTTTACGCCGGAAGATCTGGTCGTCATCGAAAAGAAAATGGCCGAGCTGGCCAAGAAAGACGAGCCGGTGGTCCGCACGGTGCTGGGGCGCGACGAGGCCGTGGCCTACTTCAAGGGTATCGGCGAGAACTACAAGGCCGAGATCATCGGCTCGATTCCGGCCGACCAGGAAGTGTCGCTGTACGCCGAAGGCAAGTTCACCGACTTGTGCCGCGGCCCGCACGTGCCGTCGACCGGCAAGCTGAAGGTGTTCAAGCTGATGAAGCTGGCCGGCGCCTACTGGCGCGGCGACTCCAAGAATGAAATGCTGCAGCGCGTGTATGGCACCGCCTGGGTAAAGAAGGAAGACCAGGAACAATACCTGTTCATGCTGGAGGAGGCCGAGAAGCGCGACCACCGCAAGCTGGGCAAGCAACTCGATTTCTTCCACTTCCAGGACGAGGCGCCGGGCCTGGTGTTCTGGCATCCGAAGGGTTGGTCGATCTGGCAGCAGGTCGAGCAATACATGCGCAACATTTACCAGATCAACGGCTACCAGGAAGTGAAGGCGCCGCAGATCC
>NZ_KB467830.1 GCF_000344615.1 Janthinobacterium sp. CG3
CCGCCTCACCCCGGCAAGCCGGGGCTACGGGTACCTGCTTACCGTGAGCGCCTGCCGAAACCCCGCGCCCTCACGGGACGCGGCAGCAGGCTTGACCAGGCTGCGCAGCTGTCCGTTACCCCTGCTTGTAGGTCGATGGTAGGTGAGAATTTCGACATGTCGAAATTTTGGAGCGGCCAGGGGAGTGCTGTTGGGGTTGGTTTTCCGGTTTTCGATTTATCGGGGTAAAAAGTTAACCGGGCGTGCCGATGGCTTTTTCATCGGTGCGCAAGCAAGCGGGGACGCCCGCGCGCTAAGGTGTCGAGTTGGCCTTTGAGCTTGCTACGTACCCTCCGGCTAGACCGAAGTTGATATGTAACCTGGCGTGATGAACTTAGGTTGGCATTGCGTGTCGAGGCAAGCTAATTTTGAAAATGCAGCCGATGGCAGGAAGATTTTCAACTGTCAGTGTCCCGCTGTTTGCATTCACACTTTGCTTTGCGATTGTGAGTCCTAAGTCGATGCCGGTTCTGTTTTCACCCGATTGGGAAAACGGGAGGAACATGCTTGCAGCCATACCTGGACTCAGGCCGCTGGTCCCTGATGTATCATGAAGAATCGTCAAGATTGCTTTGCACATCTGCGGTTTCATGCTTGAGGAGTGTTTTTATGTTGCATCACTTTTTGGCTAACAACCGTGACGAACTGGCGAAAAGGTGTCGTGACAAGGTAGGGAATCGTCCCGGTCGTTCAGCGACAGAAGTACAGCTTCAAGACGGTATTCCTTTACTTATCGATCAATTGATCAGAACCCTCCGAGTTGAACAAAGTTCCGAACCACTCAAAAGTGAGTTGATTTCTGGCCCAGCGGGTGGCGGCGTTGCGCTTTCAGAAGTGGGTGCCTCAGCTGCTCAACACGGGAAAGACTTGCTGGGACTAGGACTAACTGTGGATCAGGTTGTGCATGACTATGGTGATCTTTGTCAGTCAATCACGGATCTAGCTGTCGAGCGTGATGCTCCTTTTTCCGTTGATGAGTTCCGTACTTTAAATCGCTGCTTGGACAATGCCATTTCCGATGCTGTGACGGAATTTAGCTTTCAAAGAGATGCCCTTCAAGTAGCTAAAAATGCAGAGGAAAATAATCGACGGATGGGGTTTTTCGTCCACGAGCTTCGAAATCTGCTAGGAACGGCTTCACTCGCTTTTGCAGCCGCTGAAGCAGGCAATCTCAGCTTGACGGGTGCTACTGGTTCGATCCTCAAGCGTAGTCTCAGTAGCCTTCATAAGCTTATTACGGCCACAGTAGAAGATGTGCGTATATTCGAACCTGATGGTACGGCGTTGGACTCTTTCTCTCTTGCTGAGTTCATCGCAAAAATTTACGACGGCGCTACGTTATCTGCAAAAGCATACGGTTGCTCACTTCGTATGCTTCCGGTTGATATTGATCTGGCTGTCCGAGGTACGCAGGATTTGCTAATCGCCGCTGTAGCTAACTTGCTGCAAAACGCTTTCAAATTTACACAGCCAGGTTCAGAAGTGTTGTTAACGGCTTACGCGCAAGGTGATCGAATACTCATCGACGTAAAAGATCATTGCGGTGGTTTGAAGGTAGGGACTACTGAGACAATTTTTTTGCCTTTTTCCCAGGTTGGTACAGATCGCACAGGAATCGGATTAGGTCTTACCATCGCAAGAAAAACTGTCGAAGCCAACAAAGGCACCCTTACAGTCCACAATATTGAGGGCATTGGTTGTGTCTTTACGATTAATCTACCTCGCCATAGCATGCCCACTTGATAGGGTTGGACATTCCCTCATGATGCGACTTTCTCATTCACGGGAAGGTCAAATAGAGCACGATCATCCGTCCGAGTAAGTTGCTGACCCATCATTTCGAGCATTTTGTCTTTAGGCCATTCTCCACGCTCGACCTTGGCGAGAATAGCGGCACCGACAAGAATTTTTCGGCGGGTGTCAGCTGCCCGGTTTTGCTTGCTCTCTGCGGCTTTTACACGTGCTTCGGCTTTCTGCTTAAGCGCCTTAGCCTGTTTGAGTTTTTCTTCTAAGTCTTTGACGCGCTGTTGTGCTTTCTCGATTGGCGTTAAGTTCTTGGTTTCTGGTTTTTCGGTGGCGGTTGTCATGCTGGCCTTCGGTGTGGGGTTGAGCTTGCATTCTATAGCAGCGGATTATGTCACGTAAAGCCAGCTATAATGGAGGTGGCGAATAGCCCAGCGAATAGCGAAAGCGATAGAGCAAGGGCGCACTTAGGAGTTGGCTGCGCCAACTCGTGCGGTCGCTACGCGACAAAGGAAGAAACGATACCACATGGCAATCTACCACCTCAGCGTAAAAGCGATATCGCGGTCAGCCGGTCGAAGTTCGACCGCCGCCGCCGCCTATCGCGCTGGGTGTGAGATTACTGACAAGCGTACCGGCGAGGTCCATGATTACACCCGTAAGGGTGGCATCGCCTCGACGGATATGGTGTTGCCAGATGGTGCGCCAGAATGGGCGACGGATCGGTCAGCGGTGTGGAACGCTGCCGAAGCTGCCGAGCGCCGCAAGGATGCGTGCGTGGCTCGTGAGTTCGAGGTGGCCTTGCCTGATGAGCTGTCGCCCGACGAGCGGCGACGGCTGGCGGTGGACTTCGCCAAGGAGATGGCGAATGCGGAAGGCTGCGCCGTGGATGTGTCGATTCACGCACCAGGTAAGGAGGGCGATAGCCGCAACCACCACGCCCATATCCTTCGCACCACCCGAAAGGTGGGGTCAGAGGGATTGACCGACAAGCTCGACACCGAGAAGGCAGGGCGCAACCGCGCCGCCGACCTCGATGCAGTCCGCACCAGGTGGGCCGTGCTGACAAATGAGCGCTTGCGAGAAAACGGCATCGACGTGCAGGTCGATCATCGCAGCCTGAAAGATCAGGGCATCGACCGGACACCGACAAGCCACTTGGGTATTTTCGTCACCAGCATGGAGCGGCGTGGCGTCAGAACCGAAGTGGGGAAGCGCATTGAGGAAGAGGTGGCCGCCCGGTTGCTTGAGGCCCGTGCCCAGGGCATCCAGGAACGCGAGCTGGCCCAAGTCAATCGAAGCATCATCGACCTATCGGGCGACTTAGCCGCAGCCAAGCGGGAATGCAACGCCGTGGAGGTGCTCAGCAAGGGGGCCGCTGACTTCCACGCGAAATTCATGGCCGACCGATCAGCGAAGGCCGAAGCGGAGCGCCGCGCCGAGCTGGTACGCCAGGCTGTGGAATTCGCCCAGGGCGAAGCCAGGCGCAAGGTCGAACTGGAAAAGGTTGCCCAAGAGCGGCAGCGGGACGCGCTGCCAGGACCAAAGAAGGATGGGCCAGATTTTAGCCGGTGAATTTAGCGCGCTAAAGACTGATGAACGCTACGAGACAGTGACTTTACCAAATCTCGCACTACGACCTGCATTGCTTCAGGTAAATCCAAAATATCGTGAATCAAGACCAAGGCCGATCTTGGCAATTCACCTGGTAGGGACCCTGACTCATCTCTGCCGGTATAGCCGCTATCCTCGCCAAACCGAAGCCAGGCAGGGCTAACCTGTAACCAGGAAGCTAGTAAAACTATCTTCGATTGGGTTGGTATTGCCTCACTGATCAACCACTTCCGTGCAGCGTGAACAGTAACTTTGTTTGCCTCTCCGGAGCGATGGTTGAAATGGCGTGATAACTCGGTAGGGGTAACCGGGACCGCAGCCGATTCCAAAGAAGATTTTAGCCGCTCAGAAAAGGCAAGTCGGTGATCGACAGTTGTGGATTTTGATGTCATCAGAATGGAAAGTAATTTACGGATCAATTGAATTCAGTAGCCAAGCGGGATAACAAACCGGTTTTTGTTGTCTTCGCTAACCCATGCCCCTTGGAAGTCTGATTGTATCGGTGCACTACCCTGTTTGGGTGTGATCTGCACGCACAGTCGGTTGGCGGGGCCGCACGTGGAAAGCTTGATGCGCCCGCCGCGCTTGGCCAGATCCGCGATGTTGGCCTCCAGTTCGGCCTTCTCGAGGCGCAGCGCGGCTTTCTCCACGCGCAGGTCTGTGATTTGGCTCTGCGTAAAGTAGCCGATCGCGTAGTTGGTGAGCACCGCGGCCGCGCCAACCAGGATGAACACCAGGGCAAACTGCCAGGTGAGCCAGGCGCCGGCGGTGCGCACCTTGCCGGCGGCGACATCGAGGGCACCAGTAGCCGCATCAAAGGCCGTTTGAGCCGTTTTGGGTGCTTGTGCAAGGGTTTCTGTCACTGCCTTAGCTGCGGCGTCCCCTGCGGCCTTCTGGATGCTCCTGGATGTGTTTTGTAGTGCCTCGATGGTTGCGCTTAGCTGTGCACGTTCTTTGGCAAGCTCGTTTAGTGCGTCAGTGGCCGCTTCCTGCTGCTTGAGCGCCATGCCGTACAGTGCTCCCAGGTCTTCGGCATCCATCACGTTTCCCCTTTGGCGTGACTCGGCAAGCCTTTGACAAACTCATCGAGGCCCATGCCACCGTCGACGAAGCGGCGCATGCGATCCTGCTCTGCTTCCGATATCGTGAAGCCAGATAGCCCCACATTGGCAAGGGCGAATTCGACAGCTGCTCGGCGGCGCTGAAGCTCTTGGGCATTTGGATCAGCCACAACCGTGTCCCTGGAATCAAGCCAGGCGTACGCCTCCTCTTCGGCATCGAAGTGGGCAAGCCGCAAAGCGTCAGTTTCATTGTCCGCGAATTCAGATGGCGGGAACACGCCGCCCCCGACCTCGACGTCATCTTCCAGGAGGCGCAGCCGCCAGCCGCCGCCCAGCTCGACCGGGCGTGGGAGAATTTCATAGGTGAATTGCATCAAAAATCCTCGTTATCGTCTTGTGTAGTGGTGGGGATACGCTGTTGGCCGTTAGCCTCCAGCTTCTCCCTGACGGCCTGATCGCTGGTCGTGCTGGTAGCTTTGGCCTTACGTTCCTTGTCCTTGATCTTGAACACAAAGTCCGTGATGGCGCGGCCCGTCTTCTTGGCTTTGTAGCTCACTGTGATGTCACTGTGCTTGTTGATCTGCTCGACTGATGGCTCGATGATGCGCTTAATGAAATCGGCGGTCAGTTTGTACTCGCCTGGCTCCAGCTGGAGCGCTTCACGCAGCCACACCAAGTTAAGCGTGCGTGTACCCACGTCCTTGTGCTGGGCCAGTAGCTCGTATATGCGTACGCCATGCGCGCTGGTCATGTGACCGACCTTCTCCAGCTGGTAAGACGTGAACTCAACCTCCAGGCGCGTGATGTACTTGATGACCTCTGGAGTAAACACGATCTGAATGTGTCCTGCGCCGTCGATGTACGCCTTCTCGCTAAGCCAGCGCGTCTCTCGCACCCGCGCCTTCTTCGTAGCCGGGTCGGTGTCGTGAATCGTGACACTGCGGCTGTAGAGGGCGTTCATGGCTTCCTTGAGCTGGCCGTAAACGCTCCCCTTCTCCACGCTAGGGAACTGCTTTAGGAAGCTGTCAGCAGTGATCGTGATCGGCAGATCAGGGAACAACCCCTTCTGTTCCTCACGGCACCGGCAGATCGCGTACAGGATGATGCGCTGCTCGTTCAAGCCCAGCCGGTAGCTGGCTTCGATCAAGCGATTCGACTTTACGACAAGCTCAGTTTTCTTCATCACGGCTCAAATGACATTATCAGGAAATGTCATTCTACAGACTTTAAATGACACGTCAATTAGAGTCATAGTTAACCGGAAAAATGTCATAGTTAACCGGAAAAATGTCATAGTTAGGTCTGCAACCTCATGAATTTAAAAGGGAATTCGGAGCGTAAAAGGACTTAAAAGCTACTCCCGACGCTTACGCGTGTAGGTCGCACTTCTCTAGGCCCCCTGAGGGGGCAGGAAAAGGCCCCCGCGTAACGCGACGGCCAGCAGCCGGATTCGCAGACCTTCGGCGGGATACGCCCTGCCCTACGGGCACACCTACCGGTGCGGGGGCTACCGCCTCACCCCGGCAAGCCGGGGCTACGGGTACCTGCTTACCGTGAGCGCCTGCCGAAACCCCGCGCCCTCAC